>CAWJGJ010000003.1:0-762386 GCA_963842395.1 uncultured Acidimicrobiales bacterium | reverse complement strand
TGCGCGGCTCTCCCTGGAGCACCCATGAGCAAGAGCGCACCCACCGAGACCGTCGCGACCGCTCCCCTGCTCGCGGCTTCGGCAGTCGTCATCGGCACCGCGCGACTGGGTGACGGGACATTGCTCTCCGAGGGTGCCGTCATACGGGCCCGCGCCTCGGCGGTGCAGATCGGCACCGGTTCGGCGGTGATCGAGAACGCGGTCGTGATCGGAACGCCCGCGATGCCCGTCGTCATCGGTCGGCGCACGACGTTCGGTCACCGCTGTCTCGTCGTCGGCACCACGGTCGGCGATCTCTGCGAGATCGGCAACGCGTCGATCCTGATGCCCGGCGCCGTCCTCGGCGACCGTGTCTTCCTCGGAGAGGGGACACTCGTCCCGACCGGCATGGCACTCCCCGACGACGTCGTGGCGGTGGGCCGGCCGGCACGCGTGATCCGCACTGCTTCAGATGCCGACCTCGAGCGGTTGCGCGGTCTGCGGGCCGGTGACCTCTCGCTTCCACCCCAATCGGACAACGCCATCGGACCGCGACTGGAGGGACTCGCCATGGGCCAGCTCTACGACTACCGCGGCATCCTGCCGACGATCGCCGACACCGCAGTGCTGTTCCCGACCGCCGAGATCACCGGCGACGTCGTCATCGGCGAACGCACGATCATCGGTGCCGGCGTCAAGATCATCGGCGACTCCCACGGCCCGGTGCGCATCGGCAACGACGTCCAGATCCTGGAGAACGCCGTCCTGCACCTGTTGCCGGACAACGAGCTCATCATCGACGATGGCGTCACCGTCGGACCGGGAACGATGATCCACGGCTGCCACATCGGCGCCGGCTCGGTGGTCGAGCCCGGCGCGATCCTGTGCGACGGGAGCGTCGTCGGCGCCGGCTGCGTCGTGCGGGCCGGCGCGGTCGTCAAACAACGCGCCCGGTTCGGCGACGCCGCCGAGATCGACGGGTTCCCGGCGACGGAGACAGGCCGCATCGAATCGCTCGCACGCCCCGCCTGGGCACTCGACGTCGACGACCTTCCTTCGGCACCTCCAGGCGGTCGCGCCCGATGACGACGAGGCGGCACGTCGCTCACGCCGTCGCGGCCACCGGTGCGACGGTTCCGCGATGGGGGGTCGACCTACGCACCGGCGCCCACCAACTGGTGGCCGATGAACCCGCAACCAATGGAGGTGACGACACGGGCCCGTCACCCTTCGGTCTGGTGCTGAGCGGGCTCGCAGCCTGCACGGCGATGACGCTGCGCATGTACGCCGAGCGCAAGGGCTGGACACTCACCGCCATCGAAGTCGACGTCCGTTACAACGTCGGCGACAACGACGAAGCCTCGATCGAGCGAACGATCACGCTGCCCGCCGATCTTGCGACCGAGCAACGCGATCGCCTGGCCGACATTGCCGAGCGCACCCCTGTCACACTCGCCGTTCGCCGCGGCACACCGATCACGACCGTGCTCAGGACATGACGGAACTCGACAACCCCACGCGCGCGGCAACCTGAGACCTCGAGGGCTACCAGCAATGAGGTCGCATGGTTGAGCGAGTCTCGCCGGTCGACGACCCGGCCGCGTTCGAGCTACACCGCGTTGATCAAGTAGCGCGTGCCGACGACGCTCGGTGCGTAACCGGCCGGTGCGAACGCGGCGACGAGGGCGGCTGCGGCTCGCCAGCCGGTGCAGTGTCCTGGGGCGACGAGCCGCGGCGCGACGAGCGTCGTGAGGTCCCGCACCGTCGGCTCGATGCGATCTTCGACGGTTGTGCCGGCGAGGTGGTAGCCGCCCAGGAGGAGATCGATCGATTGGTCCGGTAGGAGCCTTCGTGCTTCGAGGCCGACGTTGACGACGCCGGCGTGCGAGCACGCGGTGAACACGGTGGTGCCCCGGCCGCGCACGTTGGCGGCGAGGAAGCGCTCGTCGTGGATCTCGAGATCGAGGGTCACTTGTGCGCCGCGCCAGGTGTGGTGTCCGGCGAGTCCGGTCTCGTAGGTGGTCTGGCGCGGGATGTCGCCGCTCGACAGGAACAGGCCACCGACGGAGTGCACGTCAGCGTGGCTGACAACGTGGCCACCCGCGGCTTCAATTGCCTCGATGGTGGGCTCTGGCGGAAGCATGGCGATGATGCCGAGGGGCGTGAGGATGCCGCGCTGGTCTGGTCGATCGGGGTGAACGTCCACGAGCAGCGGCGGGCGACCGGCATCGCTGCGCGCCGCGGCGATGGCAGCGACGACGGTTGGGATGCCGCCCGAGTGGTCCCAGTGCCAGTGCGAGAGGAACAGCACGTCGATGCTTGACAGGTCGACGGACAAGCGCTCGGCGTTGGCGAGCCAAACATCGGCGTAGGGACCGACGTCGAACAGCACCGTCGCCGTGCGATCTCCCCGTCGCGCGGTAGCGAGCGCCGAGAACCCGTGGCATGCCACACACATGTGGTCGAAGCCCACGACGCAGTCGTGCCCGTCGTGCTGACCGCTCGGCGGGATGTTCCCGAGGAGGTACGCCATCTCCGGAAGCTGTGGCACGCCGGGAGCGATGCTCGAGAGCGTGTCGGTCGCGTTGTCGACGACGATCGTGATGGTGAGCTCGTCGAGCTCGGGCGCCGCTACTTCCGGAGTCGCTGTCATCGCTTCATCGTCCCAGAGCCGGCACGGAAGTGATGATGCGGTGGCCCGCCCCAGCCCTGTCCGGACCGGCTCACCGTGGCTGTTGGCCCAGCCCGAACGACCGGTGCTGTCCCGACCCGGCCAGCTACGTTCGGCCCTGTGGATACACAACGGGTACAGCCCGAAGGACCGGCGAGCGACCGGGTCCACAGCGTGGACGCTGCCGGCAATGTCATCGTGATGAGGCGTGGGCGCGACGACGAGGTCGGTGACATCGAGGTCGTCACAGGCCCCGGACCACGTGCCGGGCTTCAAGCGGCGGGCCAGGCGGCTCGGGCGGGCGCTGAGGATCGAGGGTTTGTCGTGAGCAGGCCGGTCCAGCCATGACCAATCGAGCGGACCCCTCGGCCGCCGCCGGACCTGAGGCCGTGGCGGGCAGCGTCAGATTCGCTGAGAGCGTCGCCGTTGCGGGCAGCGTCGAGACGGCCCGGAGTGTCGCTGTCGCGGGCAGTGTCGGGACCGCTCGCAGCGTTGGGGTCATGGGCAGTGCCGGCACGGCGGGCAGCGTCGCTGTCACCGGTAGCGCCGGCACGGCGGGCAGCGTCGCGGTCACCGGCAGCGCCGGCACGGCGGGCAGCGTCGCGGTCACCGGCAGCGCCGGCACGGCGGGCAGCGTCGCGGTCACCGGCAGTTTGCTCACGTTCTTCGGTCTCGGCATCCGCTACTGCGTGGCAACGGTCGGGTGCATTCGCTGCCGTCGCTGCATCGGCTGCGTCGGTTGCGTCGACTGCGTGGACTGCATCGGGTGCATCGGCTGTGTCGGCCTGCGCGGCGCGGTGGGTGAACGCCACGTCCGAGCTGCGATGTGAACGCCGGCGCAGCATCGGGAGGTGGCCGACACCCTCGACGCGTGGCTGGACGGTGACGGCCAGGGCGACGACGACCCGAAGGCCGATGTGCTCTGAGCGGCTTTGGGTACACGACCCGCCGCCCTGAGAACGACGAAGGCCCCGCCCGGTGCCGGTGCGGGGCCTCTGGCCAGGTCAGATGTGGAAAGCGCGCTCGGAGGGACTCGAACCCCCAACCTTCTGATCCGTAGTCAGATGCTCTCTCCAATTGAGCTACGAGCGCTGGTTGCGGAGACGCGAGCCTACCGCGGCACCGTGTCGGCCCCCCAACTGGTTGGGCCGCCGGCGATGCGACCCGGCGACCGTACGATCGGCGGATGCATCTCGAGCTGGTCACCATGGTGGTCGACGACTACGACGCCGCCATCGCCTTCTTCGTCGACGTGCTCGGGTTCACCCTGCTCGAGGACAGCCCGGACCTCACGAACGACGGGCGCCCGAAGCGGTGGGTCGTGGTCCGGCCCCCGGGCGCGGCGACCGGCATCCTGCTGGCCCGAGCGGACGGCGAGCGCCAGGCGGCCGTCGTGGGCGACCAGGTCGCCGGGCGGGTGGGGTTCTTCCTGCGGGTGGACGACTTCGACGTCGCCTACCGGCGCATGTGCGACGCCGGCGTCGAGTTCGTCACCGAGCCGCGCACCCAGCCCTACGGGCGCGTCGCCGTCTTCGTCGACATCGCGGGCAACCGCTGGGACCTGCTGGGCCCTGCCGCCGACCCGGCGGGCCCGGGCGGATCCCCGCCGCGCTGACGTCGCCCCGACCGCGCTGACCGCCGGCCGACCCGCCGGGCGAGGAGAGCGCGGGCGGCGCCGCCGTCGGTCAGTCCAGGCGCACGGGCATGAGCATGGTGGTGAAGGTCCCGTCGTCGGCGGAGCGGAACACCGACGGGCTGCAGGGCGCCGGCGATCTCGATGACCACGTCCGGGCCGACGGCGGCGGACACGGCCTCGGCCGCGAACCCCGGGACGAGCGGTCGGCCCGACGGGCCGGGCAACGCGCTGTGCTCACGGTTCGCTCGCTCACGTGGTCACCCTCGTGTCTCCACCACCTCGAGAGTCAAGCGGCCTGGGCCCCAGCCCGCCCGCCACGGCTACCCTGGCAGGGCTGACGTGGCGACCGAGGGGGAGATCGGGTGCCGTACAACCAGACGGGTCTCGTCGTGCACGACGCCGACGCCCACATCATGGAGACGCCCGGCTGGCTGCGCGACCACGCCGACCCGGCGATCAGGGACCGGATCTCGCCGCTCGGCTACACGTCCGGCAACGAGCTGCGCCAGACCGGCGACCCCGGCGAGCAGCTGCACGACCTCGACGCCTCGTTCGCCCGGCTGGCGGCCAAGCACCGTCTCGGACGAGTACCGGGCCACCGAGGAGGCCGAGGTCATGTCCCGCAAGAACTTCGCGGCGACCGGCAGCTTCCTGCCCGAGGACCGGCCCCGCGTGCTCGACATGCTGGGCTTCGCCAGCCAGCTCGTGTTCAACACGTTCCACAACCGGCGGCTTCACGACTGGGAGCACGACGGCGACATCGAGTTCGCGATCGGCGCGGCCCGGGCGCACAACCGGGGGATGGTCGAGTTCTGCGCCGTCGACGCCCGCCTGCTGCCCAGCTGCTACGTGCCCCTCGCCGACCTCGACCGGGCGCCCGCCCTGGCCGAGGAGGCCATCGCCGCCGGCGCCGCCGCCCTGCTGGTGGCCTCGGGTTGCCCGCCCGAACACTCGCCCAGCCACGTCGCCCTCGACGGCGTGTGGGCCCGGGCCGAGGAGGCGGGCATCCCCATCGTGTTCCACGTGGGCGGCACGGGTGACCTCATCGACGAGGCGTACTTCGCCAACGGCCTGCCCATCCCGCCCGACTTCCACGGCGGCGAGGAGAACTTCCGCTCGGTGGACTACATGGGCATCCCCGGTCCGCCCGCGCAGACGCTGGCCACGATGATCTTCGACGGCGTGCTGGAGCGCTTCCCCGAGCTGCGGATCGGCGTCATCGAGCAGGGCGCCATCTGGGTGCCGTCGTGGACCCGGCAGATGGAGTCGGCGTTCGACGCCTTCGCCCGGCACGAGGAGCGCCTGCAGTCGCTGTCGCTGCGCCCCAGCGAGTACGTCCGCCGGCAGGTCCGCTTCACGCCGTACCCCACCGAGGACGTGGGCTGGATCATCCGCCAGTCGGGGCCCGAGGTGTGCCTCTTCTCGTCGGACTACCCCCACGTCGAGGGGGGACGGCGCCCGATCGAGCGGTTCGAGGCCTCGCTCGCCGCCAGCGAGGTGGACGGCCACGCCCGCGCTCGGTTCTACGCCGACAACTTCGTCGACCTGATGGGGTCGGCGCTCGCACCGCTCGCCACGGTTTGAGCGCGTGAGCGCCTGAACGAGGCGCGGCCATACGATCGGCGCCCGCCGGCGCGCCCGCCAAGCGGGTCAGGCGGTCAGCGCCGCGTCAGCCGGGCCCGCCGTGGCACTTGCCCGCCATCGCACCCACCAGGGTGCGCATCTCCGCGGGAACGCCGGTACGCCGCCACCAGTCGATGGCCGGCACGTCGTGATGTAGGGCCGCCGCAAGCTCGAGCTCTCCGCCACGGGCTCGGATGGCCAGATCCAAGAGGTCCTGGTCCATGCCCACCAGCATCTCGGGTTTGGGGCCGGATCAGAAGCGAGTTACCGCACAACCGCCCCCCGGTTCGCGCACTGTTCACATTCGAGCCACGTCTCAGCCACCCGTAGTAGCGGCCGCCAGCGTCTGCGGGTCGAAGCGCCAGGGGGCGCGCGGGAGGCGCCCGGGATCGAACGAGTCGACCAGCTCGGCCACCGACCGGACCCGTCCCGGCGCGGCGTCGAGGGCCGGGATCAGCGACGCCGCCATCGCCGCGAGCACTGCCGGCGGGTCGATGCCGCGGGCCCGCAGATCGTCGAGCGTCACCGCGCCGTGGCGCTTGGCGAGCCGCTCCCCATCCGGGCCCACGACCAGCGGCACGTGGGCATAGCCGGGCACGGGCAGCTTCAGCCGCCCTGCCAGCCAGGCCTGCCGCGGCGTGGTGGCCAGCAGGTCGTCGCCCCGCACGACCTCGGTCACACCCTGGTCGTGGTCGTCGACCACCACCGCCACCTGGTAGGCGGGCGCCCCGTCCGCCCGGCGCACCACGAAGTCGTCGACCTCGGCGCCGAACGGGCCGTGCAGGCGGTCGATCACCTCGACCCGCTCCCCGCCGGCCCGCACCCGCCAGGCCGGCCGCCGACCCTCGGCCTCGCGCTGCGCCCGGTCGGCACCGGTGAGGTCCCGGCACGTCCCGGGATAGGTCCCCTCTGGCGAGGGGCCGTGCGGCGCGGCCACCGCCTCCTGCACCTCGCGCCGGGTGCAGTAGCACGGGTAGAGCAGCCCGTCGGCGTCCAGGCGGGCGAGCGCCGCCTCGTAGTGGTCGAGGCGGTCGGACTGGCGAACGACCGGATGGTCCCAGTCGACGCCGAGCAGGCGCAGGTCGGCCACGTGGGCACGGACGTGCTGCTCGCGGGACGCCACCGGGTCGAGGTCGTCGACCCGCAGCAGGAACTCCGCGCCACTCGAGCGGGCGAACAGCCACGCCAGCACCGCCGTCCGCAGGTTGCCGACGTGCAGCGGCCCGGTGGGGCTCGGCGCGAACCGCCCGGTGGACGACCCGCCGGATGTCACCCGCTCACTCCCACCCCAGGCCACCTCCGGGTCACGTCGACGTCGGGCTCGGGGACGGGGCCCCGCCCGCCTTGCGTAGCTTCCACACCTGCTCGGACGGGTAGCGGTGCGCCCACTCGACCGGGATGTAGTCGTGCATCTTGGTGCTGTCGGCCGGAGCCTGGAGCTCCAGGTAGTCCTCCACCTCGAAACCGGTGTCCCGGAACAGCCGGACCCACCGCGAGATCGGCAGGTTGAACTCGATGCCGCCGGGGTCGTCGACCGCGTCCCGCCAGTCGAAGCGGTGCATCGAGAAGTAGTCCCGGGCGAGCCGGTCGGTGAGGGGGACCGAGCCGTCGAGCGGCACGCACATCATCGCCAGCGGGGTCGTACCCAGGAAGACCAGCGCACCGCCGGGCCGCAGGAGCCGGTGGGCCTCCGGCACCCACACGAACGGATCACACCAGATGGCGGCGCCGTACTCGGACACGGCGATGTCGAACGAGCCGTCGGGGTAGGGCACGTCCTCGGCGTTGCCGTGCAGGAGGGTGAGCTCGACGCCGTGCTCGCCCGCCAGCCGGCGGGCCGTGGCCAGCTGCGCCTCGGAGCCGTCGATGCCCACCACCCGCGCCCCGCGCCGGGCCATCCACGCCGACACGTAGGCCGTGCCGCACCCCAGCTCGATGGCGTCGAGCCCGGTCATGTCCGCCGGCAGCAGCTGGAGCTCGGACTCGGGCAGGCTCCACTCGCCCCAGGTCGGCACGTCCTGGGCCCAGTGGCGCTCGCCGGCCGCGACCCACTCTGCGGCCCACGCGTCCCAGTGGCGACGGTTCTCGGCGACATGCTCCGCCAGCGGCGGGTCGGCGCCGGGGTCGGGCACCGGATCGGGCGGGGCGTCGCGAGATGCTGCGCTCGAGCGGTCGGTCGGGGGCACCGGGCGATGCTACGGCGGACCGACGTGGGCTGGGGCGGTCGACCGGCACGCCAGCACGTGGCCGACGCTCGCAGGGGGCCACCCGGCGCGCAACCGCCCGGCACGGAGCCGGGCGGTCGGATCGGCGGAGAGGGTGGGATTTGAACCCACGGAGGACTAACGCCCTCACTTCCTTAGCAGGGAAGCACCTTCGGCCACTCGGTCACCTCTCCACGTACTGAGCGGCCGAGCCTACCCGCCCCTCTCGCGCCTCAGCACCTCACCCACGAGCCGGGAGCCGGGGCGGGTCGCATCTGTCTCCGGTGCCCTCAGCAGCGAACTCGTGCCAGGGCGACACGACCGTCGGGACGGGCTCCGTCGGGACAGGCCCCGTCAGAGCAGCTCGTCGATCGGGGCGACGGTCACGATCCCGTCGACCGCCCGGGCGAGCCTCTCGTCGAGCGTGACCAGGGCGTCCGCCTGCAGCTGGGTCAGTGCGACGTACTCGGCGTCGAACGTGTCGGACCAACCACGCTCGTCGGCGATCTTCCACGCCAGGCGTTGGAGGACGCGGTCGCCGAGCAGTCGGACGCGGAGCTCACGCACGTAGGCGAGGCGCTCGTCCGCCTCCTTCCTGGTCAGCTCCCCCCGCTGCACCGCCTGGTACAGCGACGACAGCAGCTGCGAGCGGAGGAGCGTCGGCGCCAGGAGCCGGTGCCCATCACGGATGGCGGACCGCTCCTCGGCCAGGCGCAGCACAACGTCCGGGCCGATCACGTACCTCGTCATGACAACCAGCTCCTCGCTCCTGTCCTATCCGTCCAACCGTACGCGGCCCGCCTCCGGGCACGGGCCCACACGGACGCCGCGTTGGTCGGGCGCGGTCGACCGGCGTTCAGCGCATCGAGCGCCGGGTGGTGCGCACCATCACGCCCCACGTGGCGACCAGGAACACGACGGCGAACGCCCCGAGGATCACCCAGTAGGTGCCGGTGGACTGCGTGCCCGCGTCGCCGTACGACGCCAGCAGCGGCGGTCCGAGATTCGAGCCTCCCTCGGCGAGGATCCCGCGTGCACCGAGGTCGTGACCGATGCCCTCGAAGGCCCAGCGCGACGGGATCACGACGCTGAGGGCCGCGCCGGGCCCCGCCATGAGGTGCACGGGAAGGATGGCGCCCGAGAACAACACGGCTGGGAAGCACAGCATCGGGAGGGCGAGCGTCGCCTGCGCCACGTTGCCCACCGCCGCGGAGGTGAGCAGGCCGAGACCGAGCGCTGCGATCGAGCACAGCAGCAGCCCGACGCTCATCGAGGCGTACGTCGACGGCGGTCGACTGGGGAGGCGGTCCAGGAGCCGCAGCACCCCGAGCATCGACACGATCACGACGAGGAGGAACGGCACGAGCACGGTCACCTTCGACGCCACGTAGGCGCCGAGCCGCAGCCCGACGAGGCGCTCGCGCTGCACGATCGTCCGCTCGGTGCATATCTGGAGCAGGCCGTAGGTGAGCCCGAAGAAGAACGCGGCGAAGACGACCCAGAAGCCGATCATGACCATCGAGCTCGGGCTCGGGTCGTGCATGTCGAACGCGCCCGGCCGGAACAGGATGGCGAACATGCCCACGACCAGCGCCGGCGATCCGACCAGGATCGCAAGCGTCAAGCGGTTGCGCAGGAACGTCTCCAGCGTCCGGCCGGTCAGCACGCCCCATTGGGTGAGCCCGCTCGCCACGTGGCGCCTGACGACGTCCCGGGACCCGGCATCCGGCACCGGGACGCGCGTGCCCGTGCCGGCGCTGGCTGTGGTCCCGTCCCAGCCCGCCAGGAGACGGTAGAGCTCCGCGACCGAGCTGACCCCGAACCGCTCGAGCGCATCGTCGAGCGTCCCGACGAAGCCCACCCGTCCCCCACGCGCCAGGAACACGATGCGGTCGCACACGGCGAGGTCCTCGACCGAGTGCGTCGTGAACACGACCGTCGCCGACCGGTCGGCCAGCCGGCGCAGGCGGGCGACCAGCTCCGCGCTCGTGACCGGGTCGAGGCCGGAGGTCGGCTCGTCGAGGAAGAAGACGTGCGGATCGGTGAGCAGCTCGACGGCGATGCTGGCTCGCTTGCGCTGCCCGCCGCTCAGCGAGCCGACGCGGACGTCGGCCTGCTCGGTCAGGCCGACGTCGTCGATCGCGTCGCGTACGGCGTCGTCGACCTCCGTGGCCCGTGCCGACGATGGGAGCCGAAGCCGCGCCGCGTAGCGGAGCGTTCGTCGGAGCGGCAGGTCGGCATGGATGATGTCGTCCTGCGGCACATAGCCCAGCACGCTGCGGAACGTCCCCAGGTTGGCGTACAGGTCGACGCCGTCGAATCGCACCGACCCCGACGTCCCCGGGGCGATGCCGGCGATCGCCTCCAGCAGGGTCGTCTTGCCGGCGCCGCTCGGGCCGACGATGGCGACGAGCTCGCCTCCCGACAGCGTGAACGACACGGCGTCGAGGAGCGTCAGCTCCCGCCGGCGGCGGACCCTGACCCGCCGGGTCAGCCCGTCGACATCGATGCGGACGCCCCGGGGCGTGACGCCGGCGGCGGCCGGCCCGACGACCTCGGCCCCTCCGTCGGACGTTGTGATTCCGATCTTCTCCTGAAGCACGGTCATCGGGCCCTCCTCGGGTCGTTCGACGCTCGCGACGGGTCGGAGACATGACCAGGGCGGAGTTCCCTCCCGGCCCCGAAGCCGCCGCGATGATCGAGCTAGATAGCACGACCGTTCGTGCTACATCCTCAGAGTACGACCGTTCGTGCTATCTTGTCAACGTGCCCGACGAACGAGATCCCCGCGAACGGAGACGACGCGCCGACGGCGAACGCACCCGCGAGGCGATCGTGCGCGAAGCCGTGTCGCTCGCGACCCTCGACGGGCTCGAAGGCCTGTCGATCGGCAACCTGGCGGGCGCGCTCGACATGAGCAAGAGCGGCATCTACGCCCACTTCGGCTCGAAGCAGGACCTTCAGCTCGCGACCGTGGACGAGGCGGAACGGATCTTCCGGGCCGAGGTCATCGAACCGGCGCTCGGCGCCGCGCCCGGGCTCGCGCAGGTCGTCGCCGTGTGCGACGCCTTCTTCGACTACCTCGGGCGGCGCACGTTCCCCGGCGGCTGCTTCTTCGCCGGCGCCGTCCTGGAGATGGGCACCCGTCCGGGACCGGTCAAGGAGCGGATCGCCGCGTTCCAGGGCGGGTTTTCGGCGCTGATGCGCCAGTTCATCGTCACGGCGCTCGAGCGGCACGAGCTCGCCGCCGACGAGGACCCCGATGCCCTCACCTTCGAGCTGAACGGCATCATCCTCGCCGCCAACAGCAGCTTCGTCCTCAACGAGGACCCCGCGACGCTCGCCATGGCCAGGGACATCGTCCGCCGGCGACTCGGCGTGGCGATCACCCAGAGCTCACCGCGACCCGGGTGACGGCGCCCGCCGGGCTCGGTCGAGCCGCGCCTCCGGCTGCGGCGTGGTGAGCCCGGGGAGCAGTGTCGCGACGAGCCCGTCCGCGTGCGTGTCGACCCAGGCGGGGTCAGTGGGCTCGGTGCCGGTCAGGAGCCGGGCCTCGGGGGCGTTGACGAACGGCATGGACGCGGCGCCGACGATCACGTAGTGGACCGTCGCGGGATCGATCGGCGCTGCGATGCCGGCCGCGCGCAGCCGCTGCCACACCACCCGGATCGCGTCGTACCAGGGCCGGACATGACGCTCGACCATCCAGCGCAGGCGGTCGCTGTCCTCGGTCGCCTCGTGCACCATGATCTGGTTGAGTTCGGGGTGGGCGGCGGCGAAGCGAACGAACCGCCGGATCGCGTCGGCGACCGCCTCGCCCAGCTCGACCGGATCACCGGCGACGTCGGGCAGCGGCAGGTCGTCGAGCTCCGCCGCGAGGCGGTCGAAGAGGAGGTCGACGGCGGCAGCCCACAGCGCTTCCTTGGAGGCGAAGTGGTAGTTGATCTGGGGCTGGTGAGCATGGACGCGCTGGGCGATCGACCGGGTGGACGCCCCGTCGAACCCCTTGGCGCCGAACTCCACGAGCGCGGACTCGAGCAGCTGCTGGCGGAGGTCGTCCCGGGTCCGGCGTGTGCGGGTCACGGGCCTCATGTTATCGTTCGATAATATGACGACGATCATCCTTCCGCTGGCGGCCGAGCCCTTCATGCCGCCGACCGACCGGGACATGGTCCCCTCCGAGCGACGCGAGTTCGTCCGGACGCACCGCACCTGCGTCTTCGGGACTCCCCGGCGCGCCGACGGGCCGGCGATGTCGGTCGTGTACTACGTGCCGACCGACACCGACGAGCTGTTGGTCTCGACCATGCGGGACCGCGGCAAGGCCAGGACGGTCGCCCGCAACCCCAAGGCCAGCCTGTGCGTGCTCGACGAGACCTGGCCGTTCAGCTACCTGCAGGTGTACTGCGACGCCGTGGTGGACGACGATCCGGACCTCGTCGTCGACGTGATGATGGCGGTGGGCGGGCGCATGTCCGGCGAGCCGCTCCCCGCGGACGCCCGGCCGTTCGTCGCCGCCATGGCCGAGGAGGAACGGCGCGTCGTGCTCCGCTGCCGGCCCTACGCCACCTTCGCCCAACCGCCCCGGCACCTCCACAGCAACGAGCAGGCCGAACCGGTCACCCACTGGGTCTCCGCACTGCAGCCCTGGGACAGCCCCGATCCCAGCTGACCCAGGAGGACACGAGGTGGTGTCACGTCCCGGACCCGCTCACGTCGTGTGCCGGACCCCCACTGTGGTCCTTCTCGCCAGTCCGGAGCACTGAGCTCGGACGCCGGTCGTGGCGCGTTCTCAGGGCGTGCTCGGAGCGGGCTGGACCTTGTCGGCGCCGTTCACGCTGTCGAGCACGGTCTGGCCCTGCCGATCGACGAGCCTGGTGAACAGCTGCTGCGCGTAGCCGAACACCAGGGCCCAGGCGAGGATCTGTGCGGACGTGTCGAGCGCGCTGAGGCCGGGCACGAACTGGCCCCGCATGAGCAGCAGGCCGAGGAAGGCGGTGATCGCGCCGGTCGGCAGCTTGAGCAGGACCAGGGAGACCGGGACGCCGAGTCGTTCGGACGAGCCCCGGATGCCACGGATCGCCGCCGCCGCGGCCACGGCCGCGGCCGTCAGCCCGATGACCTCGACGATCATGATGTCCTCCGGCTTGGCGGCGTCCTCGAGCCGGTCGTCGATGTCCACGGCCTCGCGATCTGCCTCCAGAGCGCTGTCCGGGGCCGACGTCGAGAACGGGGCGGACTGTGCCGTGGGGCAGACGACCACGGCCTCTCCGGACTCCTCGGGGGCGAAGCACAACGGGATCATCGTCGGCTGGATCCACCCCACGATCGCCAACGCCACCGCGAGGACGGTCAGCAACCCCGCGGTGATGCCGAGCAGGTTGCGGAAGCTGCGCACGCGCAGCTGCTCGCGCAGCGAGGCCGAGCTCGCGCCGCGCACGGCCGTGACGATGCTGCCCCGCTCGTCCTCGACGATCCTGGTCTTCCTCGCCCGGTCCGCCTTGTCGGTGTGCGGGGGCAGCGCACTGTCCGGGCCCGCCAGGCCGAGGCTCCGGCAGATGCGCTCGAACTCCAGGCGCCGCGGGTCGGTCGGGACCAGGTGAGACTGCACGTGGCGCAGGAGGCTGGGCATCTGTCCGAGGACGTACTGGGGGGACGCGAAGTTGAGCAGCTGCGCCTCCGCGGCGTCGAGGTTGCTCTTGGCCCGCTCGATGAGCGACGCATTGCGGAAGAACCGGAAGTGCCGCTTCGGTTTCAGGCTCTCTCCCTCGGCCGCCTGCCTGGCGGCTTCGAGGTGGCCCCTGACGGCGGCCACCAGGACGTCGCTCGTGACCGTCCCAGGGTCCGCCTCGACCCAGGTGCACAGCGATTCGAGCTCCGTCGCCCGCGTGAGGGTGCCTTCCCGCCACGGGACCGCCACGGGTCCACGCAGTACGAGGGCAGGAGCCGGCGCGGGAGGAGCGGCCGTCTCGGCCTCGGGAGGGGCGACCGGGTCGTCCCCTGGCGTGCTGACGACGGTACCGGCCCCGCGTGGGGCGCGCGAGTTGCCGGCACCGTGATTGCCTGCTGGCGGCATGAGGGCCTCCTCGTCGAGGCAACTTCACCCGTAGAGAGGACGCGGGGAGGCCGGCAGATACGCCCCAGCCCTCGCCGCCATCGCGACGCCCGCCACACGACCGCCGATCGGTCGAGGCCCCGGGGCGACCCCGGGCCGGGACGACGTCATGGCCGCCGATCCGACGGAGCTCGGGACTCGCCTGCCCGACGCGCACGTGACGACGTTGCCGGGCGATCACGTCGGCGCCCTCCTCTCGATCGAGCTCGTCGAGCTGGTGGTCCGCATCGCAGTGACCGGCGCGGGCTGACCACGGAAGCCCGCTCTCGCCGGCGGTGGAGCGGCCGGCGCGGCCGGCTGGCGGCGTCACCAGCCCGCGGGGCCATACCGCGGTCTAGGGTGCATGTGCATACGTTCACAAGCGACCCGGGGGTGCCACGATGGGCAAGCTCGAGGTGATCGACCCGCGCTACGGCGTGCTGTGGGAACGGGCCGCCGCGGTGCTCCGCGGGGATGACCGCGTGCGCTCGGTCGAGATCAGCGGCTCGGTGGGCGACGGCACGGCTGATGCCTGGAGCGACCTCGACCTGCAGGTCGTCGCGGACGAGGACCGCTTCGACGAGCTGCTCGCCGACTGGCCGGCCTGGCTCGCGGACATCACGCCGACCGTGTTCGCCCGGACCCCCATCGCCCCGTTCATCATCAACGCCGTCACCGCGGACGGGCTGACCCTCGACATCGTCGTCTTCAAGGGCGAGGTCATCTCCTTCCCACCCCCGCCGGGCTACGGGGTCGGGATGCTCTCGACGACCCGTTTCGACGACGTGCGCGACGCCCTGGAGTACGCGGTCGCCGAGCAGCTGCGCGGCTTGGCCGGGCCGTTCATCAGCCTCATCGAGCGCGGCGAGCACCTCCGCCACCTCACCGGCGTCCCCCACCTCCTGGGCCTGCTGACGACCGTCTTCCTCGCCGAGCTCGCGGCGCCGCCACCGGCGAAGCACTGGAACCGCACCTTCACTCCTGAGCAGGTCTCCGCCGTCGCCGCCCTGCCACCCGTCGCCGCCACCCGCGAGCGCCTGGTCGAGTTCGGGCTGGCGGTCGCCGAGCTGACCCTCACCCGAGCTCGCCCGCAGTTCGCGGCGTACGGGCTGGAGTGGCCGCACGCGTTCGCAGGCGTCGTCGCCGACCGCCTGCACGACACCCTCGACATCGACGCCCGCCCCTGGCTCCACTGACGACAGGGTGACAGTCGGGCGCTCAACGTGGAGCACGGGTCGATCCGGCGTTCACTTGTGTCGGAATTCGCAACATCCGAACGCCGGTTCCGGCCCGCCGAGCCACCGTCACTACACCGGTCGCGACCCTGACCCGGAGGCATCATGGCCAAGCTCACCTACACGGCGATCACGTCGCTCGACGGCTACATCGAGGACGGGGAGGGCCGGTTCGGCTGGGCCGAGCCCGACGCCGAGGTCCATGCCTTCGTCAACGACCTCGAGCGGCCCGTCGGCACCCACCTCTACGGCCGGCGCATGTACGAGACGATGGCCGTCTGGCAGACCGTCGGCGACCAGCCCGGGCTGCCGGCCGCCGAGGCCGACTACGCCGAGCTGTGGCGGGCCCTGGACAAGGTCGTGTACTCCCGCACGCTCGACGCGGTGTCGACGCCCCGAACCGGGCTCGAGCGCGAGTTCGACCCCGAGGCCGTCCGCCACATGAAGGAGGCCGCCGACCGCGACATCGGCGTCAGCGGCCCCGGGCTGGCACAGCACGCGTTCCAGGCCGGACTGGTGGACGAGGTCCATCTGCTGGTGTTCCCGGTCGTCGTGGGCGGCGGCAAGCCGGGGCTGCCCCGGGGCATCCGGATGGACCTCGAATTACTCGACGAGCGGCGCTTCGGCAACGGCGTGGTCCACATGCACCACCGCACGCGGTGACCCGCACGGAGCGCCCGACCGCCTCGGACGTGCGCGACCGTGTCTCGATGCGGGCGACCGACCCGTTGGGTCAGCCGCTCAGCAGGGCGAGTCCGTGGCGGACGGCGCCGGTGACCCGCACGTCGTCGTTGGTGGCGAGGAGGTCGAGCAGGGCCCCCCGGAGTACCGCGAGGGCCAGCGTGCGACGAGCTTCACCGCGCGGGCTGTCTCGTTCGGCTGGTTCCTGGTACGTCGCCAGGACCTCGAGCCAGCCATGCACGGTTGCGGTTGCGAACCCGGTCCACGGACCGGCGGGCTCGATGAGCGACGTCGCGTACGCCTCCGCCCACAGGCGCAGCAGGGGACGGTGCGCGGCGGTGGCGAGCCAACCCCAGATCTCTTCGGCGGCGGCGACCAGGTCGGGCGGCGCTCCGGGGCCAGCTGATCCGAGCGCGTCCAGGAGGGCGAGCTCGTCTTGGCGGGCGCGCTCGAGGAGCGCCCGGACCAGGCCTTCCTTGTTGTCGAAGAGGAAGATGAGGACCCGTGGGCTCGAGCCGATCGCCCGGGCCAGTGGTCGCAGCGACAGGTCGGTGAGGCCGTGGTCGAGGACGTACCGGTAGGCGGCCTCCAGGAGCTCGACCTGGCGTGCGGAAGGGGTGGTGGCGGTCGGCGGCACGCCGCTATTCTACTGAAACAGACGTTTCAGTCGGTGGAGGTGGCCCGGTGGAGGACTCGAGTGAGGACGCGCGTCGAACGAGGGGAGGGCTCTCGATCCGGCCGCTGGGCGAGCCCGGCGATCTGGGTTGGGTCGTGCAGGCGCACGGTGAGCTCTACGCAGCGGAGTTCTGTTGGAGCTCGGACTTCGAAGCGCTCGTGGCGCGGATCGTCGCCGACTTCGCGGCGGACCACGACCCCGATCGCGAGGCTGCCTGGATCGCAGAGGTGGACGGCCGGCGCGTCGGCTGCACCTTCTGCGTGCGGAGCGACGACGAGGCGACAGCGAGGCTGCGGCTCCTGCTCGTCGACCCATCCGCCCGTGGCCGTGCCCTGGGTACTCGTCTGGTCGACACCTGCCTCGACTTCGCCCGGTCAGCCGGATACGGCTGCATCACGCTGTGGACGAACGACGTGCTCACCTCGGCCCGGCGCATCTACGAGGCTGCCGGTTTCACGCTGACCGACGAGGAGCGGCACCACAGCTTCGGGCACGACCTCGTCGGACAGAACTGGACTCGAAGCCTCGACTGATCCGCGGCGAGCCCGCGGCCCGTGGAGCTCGTGACGGATCACCATGAGGGCGAGGACCGCGAGCCAGGCGAAGTAGGCGTAGGCGTTGATCCGCTCGAAGGCGCCCGCCCACGGCGTGTCGTTCTCCTCGAGGCCCTGGATCGCGAAGGCGGATGCCGCACCGAACCCTGGAGGATCCCGATCCACCGCAGGCTCCTCCGCGTGGCCACCCGGAGAATGCCCACCCCGAATGCCAGCAACAGAACGTTGTGGATGAGGATCGCCGCCACCATCAGCGGGCCAACGGGCGACCCGAACGCGCTCAACTCGCTGATCGCCTGATCAGCCCAGCTGTAGCCGTCGTACAGAACGCCGGAGAGGACATCCCCGATGGCGTACACCACCACCGCGGCCAGTCCCGCCTGCACCAGGAGCTTGTCGACGGCCTGGCCTCCGACCTTCACAGCATGAGTGAACCAACGAGCCGGATCCGCCGGTAGGGCCGAGTGTCACCTCGTCGTGGCGTGGGTGCGGTGTTCGGCACGCATCACGCGCTTGGGTCGGCCCTCCGTGGGTCGGCCTGGCCCGTCGGCCTGCAAGGACTGCCGGACGACCCCGGACCGAACGACGCTCTGCCCTATCCCCCAGCGATCGCAGCCGTGCACGATGTCCCGCGACATCTCACAACGCGGAGCGGGTGGGATTCGAACCCACGGACCCTTGCAGGTCGACGGTTTTCAAGACCGTTGCCTTCGTCCACTCGGCCACCGCTCCCGGCCCGGCGAGGGTACCCGCGGCCGGCGGCAGGCGGTCTAGAGGATCTCGCCGCGCAGCCGGTCGACCCAGTCGCTGGCCGAGAGCCAGGCGGCCTCGGCCTCGCGTCGCCGCTCGGGCCCGTGCTCGCCGGCGGCGGGGAACGAGCCCAGGAACTTCACGTCCTCCACCTTGGACTTGAGCGTGCGCAGGCAGTCGGCCACCAGCTCGTCGCCGATGTGCCCCTCGAGGTCGATGAGGAAGCAGTAGTGCCCCAGGCCCTTCTTGGTGGGCCGCGACTCGAGCTTGGTGAGGTTGATCGACCGGGCGGCGAACTCCTGGAGGATCGTGAGCAGCGAGCCCGGCCGGTCGAACCGCTGGAAGATGACGACCGACGTCTTGTCGTGGCCGGTCGGCGCCGGGATGCCCGCGCGGGCGACGACGACGAACCGGGTGGCGTTGTCGGGATGGTCCTCGATGTCGGTGGCCAGCACGTCGAGGCCGTAGACCTTGGCGGCGACCGCCGGGGCGATGGCCGCGGTGTGCCCGTCGTGCTCATCCCCGGCCACCATCTGCGCGGCCTCGGCCGTGGACGAGGTGGCCAGCGTCGTGGCGGCCGGGAGCTCGCGCCGCAGGAACGAGCGGCACTGCGCGGTGGCGACCGGGATCGACAGCACCCGCCGCACGTCGCCCATCCCCACCCCGCTCGGCGCCAGCAGGTTCATCTGCACGCCCATCACGACCTCGCGCTGGATGAGCAGGTCGGTCTCGAAGGCCAGGTTGTCGACCGTGACGGTGACGGCGCCCTCGATCGAGTTCTCGATGCCCACGAAGCCGAGGTCGACGCGCCCGTCCTCGACCGCGAGCAGCACCTCGGGGATGGAGGGCAGCGCCACCAGGTCGAGCCCGGCCAGGTCGGGCTGCGACAGCAGCGCCTGCTCGGTAAAGGTGCCCTCGGGCCCGAGGAAGCCGATGCGTGAGCTCTGACCAGGGGTGGAGGCGTCGACCATCGGGCGCGATGCTACCGCCGCCCGGCCGAGGCCCCGGATCGGCCGCGTCGCCAGTGGGCGACATCGCCGCGGCGGTTGAGACTCACCGTCGACCAGGACCGCCGCCGGCCACCGGGGACTCTCCCCCGGCGACCGGGTCGGCGTCATCCTGGACGGGACACCGGCCACGGAACGGTAGGCCCCGGCACCGACCGTGCCATCTTCACTGTGTCCGCCGGGTCTGCCGGATCCCGTCTCTCTAGTGCGAACGACGGGGAGGGCGCGGACGATGCGGCCTCGGCTGAGGAACACGTCACAGCCGCGCGGCGGTCAACCCGACGGGCGCGGCATTCGGCGGCGTGAGCCGGGAGGGAGCATGCTGGTCACCGTGGACGAGGCCGCGCTGCGCCGCTTGCTCGACGCCGTGCAGGTCGGCGCCGTCACCACCGACGACGCCATCGAGCGACTGCGGCGGCTGCCCTACGTCGACCTGGGCTTCGCCCGGGTCGACCACCATCGCACCCTCCGGCAGGGCACGGCCGAGGCCGTCTACGGCCCGGGGAAGACCCCCGAGCAGTGCGCGGCCATCGTGGCCGAGCTCCTGACCGAGCCCACCCACAGCCCCGTCCTGCTCACCCGCGCCGACGACGCGCAGGTGGCCGCCGCGCTGCACCGCAACCCGGGTGGGCAGCGCACGGGCGCCCCGCTCGCCACCGTGTGCTGGCGGCCGGCTGCGCCCCGTCCCGAACGCATCGTCGTCGCCACCGCCGGCACCGCCGACCTGCCGGTGGCCGACGAGTGCGCCGCCACGCTCGCCGCCCACGGCCTGGAGCCCATCCGGCTGACCGACGTGGGCGTGGCCGGGGTGCACCGGCTGCTGGCGTCGGCCGACACCGTGGTCGAGGCCGATGCCGTCGTCGTCGTCGCCGGCATGGAGGGCGCCCTGGCCAGCCTGGTCGGCGGCATCACCCCGGCACCCGTCATCGCGGTGCCCACCAGCGCCGGCTACGGCGCCAGCCTGGGCGGCATCACGGCGCTGCTGGGCATGCTCGCGTCGTGCGCGGCGGGCCTGACGGTCGTGGGCATCGACAACGGGTTCGGCGCCGCGTGCGCGGTGGTCAGGATGCTGAAGTGACCGGCGACCCAGCCCCCACCGTCGCCTGGTTCCACTGCTTCTCCGGCATCGCCGGCGACATGGCCCTGGGCGCGCTGATCGACGCCGGTGCCGATCTCGACGAGGTGCGGGCCCTGCTCGGCCGCCTGC
This sequence comes from uncultured Acidimicrobiales bacterium, assembly GCA_963842395.1. GTDB lineage: Bacteria > Actinomycetota > Acidimicrobiia > Acidimicrobiales > VFJN01 > ZC4RG19. Next base: position 742,069 of record CAWJGJ010000003.1, on the reverse strand, counting down.
CCGTGAGCGGGTGGGCGCTCGACGCCGAGCCCGTGCTGCGGTGCGGCATCGCCGCCACCCAGGCGCTGGTGCACGCCCCCGAGACCGGGGTGGTCCGCACCGCGGCCCACATCACCGGGCTGGTCGAGGAGGCCCGGCTGCCGGAGCGGGTGGCCGGCCGGGCGCTGGCCGCATTCCGTGCCCTCGCCGAGGTCGAGGGCCGCTTGCACCGTCGGCCGGCCGGGCAGGTGCACCTGCACGAGGTGGGCGGCCTCGACGCCATCGTCGACATCGTGGGCACCGCCGCCGCCCTCGAGGTGCTGGGCGTCGACGACGTGTGCGCCAGCTCGGTCGCCAACGGCACGGGCATGGTGCGCGCCGGGCACGGGCTGCTGCCCAACCCCGCCCCCGCCGTCGTGGAGCTGCTGCGCGGTGCGCCGAGCCACGGGATCGACATCCCGATGGAGCTGACCACCCCCACTGGCGCGGCGCTGCTGGCCGCCACCGTCACCGGCTGGGGCCCGCTCCCGGCCATGGAGATCGCCGCCAGCGGCTTCGGCGCCGGCAGTCGCGAGATCGACGGACGCCCCAACGTCGTGCAGGTCGTGCTCGGCCGGTCGCGGGCCGACCGGCACGACGAGCAGGTCGGGGTCGCGCCGGGTCAACCCGTCGTGCTGCTGGAGGCGAACGTCGACGACGCCACCGGCGAGGCCCTGGCCGACGCCGTGGCCGCGCTGCTCGACGCCGGCGCCCACGACGCCTGGGTGACGCCCGTGGTCATGAAGAAGGGCCGGCCTGCCCACCTGGTCAGCGCGCTGGCCGATCCGGCGCTGGTGGCCCAGGTGGCCATGACCCTCAGCACCGAGACGGGCTCGCTTGGCGTACGGGCGTCGGAGCTGCAGCGCTGGCCCCGCACCCGGGCGGCCGACACGGTCACCGTCGCCGGCCTCCCGGTACGGGTGAAGGTCAGCCCGGGCCGGGTGAAGGTCGAGCACGACGACGCCGCCCACGTGGCCCGGACCGCCCGCGTGCCGCTGCGGGAGGTGATCTCGCTGGCCGAGGCCGAGGTCCGTGGCGCCCGCCCGGCCGAGCCCGAGGACCCCGCCCTCGACAACGACCCGGCCTAGTGCCCTGTCCACAAACGTTCATGGACAGGGCACTGGTTCCCCGGGTCGGGACGCGGCGCCGGGCGGCAGCCGGTCACCCAGGCGCTACGCGGCGCGTCGGTCGGGGGGATCGTCGTCGGACGACGTCCCGCCGACGGCCGAGCCGGCGGTCGAGCCGGGACACCTGTCGAGCGGCGTCCCCTCGGCGCCGCAGAAGTAGCGGACGGGCTCGGGGACGGCAGCGACCGCGGGGACGGGCTCAGGATTGCGGATGCTGACGGCCGCGACGACGGCGCCCGCCAGCGCCAGGCCCGCGAGGATCACCATGGCCGTGCGGAACCCCTCGGCGAACAGCTCGGGGTCGAGGTAGGCCGAGCCCGTGAGCCCCGCCGCGAGGGGGATGGCGGCGACCGACATCAGCTGGGCCGCCCGGGCCACCGTGGTGTTGACGCCCGACGCCACCCCGGCGTACCGGTCGTCGAGGGCCTGGAGCGCGGTCGAGGTGAGCGGCGCCACCGTGGTGGCCAGCCCCAGGCCCATCACGACCACGGCGGGCAGCACGTCGCCGACGTACGAGGCGCCCGCGTCGATGCGCGTCATCAGCAGCGTCCCCACCGCCACCACCGCCGGGCCGGCGGTCATCTGGAGCCGCGGGCCGATCCGCGCGGCCAGCGCCCCCGAGCGCGCCGACAGCGCCAGCATCAGCAGGGTGATCGGGAAGGTCGCGGCCCCCGCCTGGATCGCCGAGTACCCGAGCACCGTCTGGAGCTGCACCACCAGCAGGAAGAACACGCCGCCGAGCGACGCGTACACGGCCGCGGTCACGAGGTTGGCCGCCCGGAAGCGGGCCGACGCGAACACCGCCGGGGGCACCATCGGGTCGGGACTGCGGCGCTCGATCGCCACGAAGGCCACCAGCCCGGCCGCACCGACGAGCAGCGCAACCCACACCCCGGCCGCGCCCCAGCCCCGCTCACCGGCGGAGATGAGGGCCCAGCTCGTCCCGCCCAGGCCCAGCGCGATGGCCAGCGCACCCCACAGGTCGACGTGCTGGGGGGCGTCGGGGTCGAACGACTCGGGCACGTGCCGGGCGGCCGCGACCACGACGAACAGGGACAGCGGCAGGTTGATGAGGAAGATCCACCGCCACGAGCCGGCGTCGACGAGCCAGCCGCCGAGGAACGGACCGACCGCAGACGCCACGCCGCTCAGGCCCGACCAGGCGCCGATGGCGCGGGACCGGTCCTCGGGGCGGAAGCTGGCCTCGAGGATGGCCAGGCTGCCGGGCGTGAGCAGGGCGCCGCCGACGCCCTGGAGCACCCGGGCCGCGACCAGCAGCGCGGCGCTCGGGGCGACGGCGCACAGCAGCGACGCGACGGCGAACACGACCACGCCGCTCTGGAACACCCGCTTGCGGCCGAAGCGGTCGCCCAGCGACCCGCCGAGGAGGATGAGCGACGACACGGCCAGCAGGTAGCCGTTCAGCACCCACTGCAGGCCGCCGACGCCGGTGTCGAGGTCGTCGCCGATGTGGGGCAGCGCGACGTTGACGACGGTCGAGTCCAGGAAGGCGATGCCCGACCCCAGCACGGTGCTGGCCAGCACCCAGCGGCCCTGGGGCGACGAGAACGCCAGGCCGGTCCCGGACACCTGGGTCGCCACGGTCACGCCCCGCGGGGGCTACCCCGCGTCGCCGGAGGCCAGCCGCGCCAGCACCCGCCGGGCCAGGGCGGTCGCCCACAACTTGGTCGGCGACCCGTCCGGGGCGTCGACGAGCACGTAGAAGGCCCGGCCCTCGCCACGCACGTACAGCAGGCCCTGCCCGTAGACGGCGGCGTCGCCGAGGTCACCGATCGGCTCGGGGTCGTCGATGAGGTCGACCATCCACTCGTACCAGCTCACGGGGTCGAACTGGGTGGACTCGTCGGCGGCGTGGCCGGCGTGGATGCCGAACGACCACAACCGGCGATGCCCGTCCTGGGCGTCGAACCGCACCCCCAGGTCGTCGTCGGCGTAGGTGAGCGACGGACCGCCGACCGGGATGCCCGTGAGCGCGACCACCTCGTCGTGGGTGATGAGCGAGTACGGGTCGGGGGCGCCGAGCCCCATGGCCCGCCGGGCGACGTCCAGGTCGTGACCGTGGGCGTGGACCGCGGGGACACCGTGGATGGCGTCGGCGTCGTTGATGACGCCGTGCTCGGCCAGCTTGGCGCGAGCGGCCTCGGCAGCCTCCTTGAAGCGGTCGGTGAACCCCACTTCGGCGCAGCCTACGACCTGGTAACCATGACGCCCACGTCATCGCGGCCCGCAGATGGCCGCGGGTCGACGGGGGCGGAAATGGCCCTCGACCGGCAGGTGATCAGTTCCGGCGGGCTCCGCTCAGATGACGAAGGCCAGGTTGGCCACGACCGCCCGGCCGAGGGCGTCGTCGCCCGCAACCTCGACGGCGGCGGGGTCGGCGCCCCGGCCGCCGACGAGGCGCATGAAGTGGTCGCCGGGAACGGTCAGGGTGGCCGTCGGCTCGCCGGGCAGGCCGTCGACCACCCGGGCGCGGTCGGCGACCGCGACGTCGATGCGGCGGGCCATCGGCCCGGTCAGCTCGAAGCGCACCGACGCGCCCTGAGGCGCCGCGGCCTTCTTGCCCACCACGTAGCCGAGGCCCACGGACACCTCGTCGAGGGCGGCCGCGGCCGCGGGCCCGGTGAGGTCCCCGGGTCGGTCGACGGCCCGGCGGATGTCCTGGTCGTGGAACCACATGTCCATCACCCGGATGCGCATGAAGCGCCCGTAGGTGTCGCGTCCGGCGGGCGTGAACGACTCCTCGTCGAACGCGTCCTGCCCCATCGCCGCCAGCGCCTCCCTGCGCTCGCCGATCACCTCGCGGAGGTCGGCGAGGACGCCGGCCGGCATGCACCCGCGGTACGCCTCGACCCAGGCCTCGTTGAAGCGGCCGATGTCGTTGCGGACGTGCGCCAGGTCGTCGGGCAGATCGACCTCGGGGTTGGGGCGGCCGAGCAGCATCGCCTCGGTGCCGATCACGTGGCTGACCTGGTCCTTCACCGACCACCCCGGGCACGCTGTCGGCCGGTCCCAGTCGTCGGGGCCGAGGTCCTCGGCCAGCGCCACCAGGCCGTCGAACACGTCGTCGAGGGCGACGACGACGGCATCACGGTCGACGGTCGTCACGTCACAGCACCTCCCGCTGGATGGTCGGCCAGTCCCGGGCCGCCAGGTAGGGGGCGAAGCGGTCGCCGATCCGCGCCCAGTCGTCGTCGGACTTGGGCCGGCGCATCTCGTAGAGCGCCGGGAACTCGAGCCAGCCGGTGACCAGCTCCCACAGGCGGACGGCGGCGGCCGGCTCGTCGGGCGCCTCGCGGACCACGGGACCGAACAGGGCCCGCTCACCCGCGAACACCAGGGTGGGGACGCCGAACCCGCCGAGGCCGGTGACCCGGCGGTGATCGGCCCGCACGTCGTCGTGGGTGGTGGGGTCGTCGATGGCGTCGTGGACGGCGGCGGGGTCGAGGCCGGCCTCGGCCAGCACCGCGGCGGCGACCTCGGGCGTGTGCACCTTGCGCCCCTCGACGTGCAGGGCGCGCCCGGCAGCCGCGCACCAGCGATCGACCGCGTCGGCCGGGCCCGCGGCGTCGCCGCCGCCCTCGCCCCGGGCCAGCCACGCGCCGATGCGGAGCAGCGACCAGCCCCAGGCCCACGGGCGCTCCCACGGGTGCTTCTTGCCCTCGGTGTGGTTGACCTCCTCGAGGCTGAACCACCGCCAGCGCACGTCGAGCCCGGTCTCGTCGCGCACGGTGCGCAGCCACAGCGACGACTGGTACGCCCACGGGCACATCAGGTCGACGTGCACGTCGACCGCGGCGATCTCCGTCCCGGCGGTCACCGCCGGACCGTAGGGCAACTTGACCGGCGGGTCAATCGGCGGCGGCGCCCATGCCCGTCGGCTTGCCCGCCCCGAGCAGCCGGTCGGCGAAGTCGGCCAGGGAGGCGACGTGCACGTGGTCGGACGGGCACAGACCCAGCGGGTCGACGTGCACGGCCAGCATGCCCGCGGCCGTGGCGCCGTCGGCGTCGTACCGCCCGGCGTCGCCGATGTGGCAGACCCGGCTGCACGGCAGGCCGAGGCCGGCGGCGGTGGCCTCGAAGATGGCCGGGTCGGGCTTGGGCACGCCGACGACGCCGGAGTCGGAGACGTGCTCGATCGGCAACCCCTCCCCCGGGGCGACCTGCAGCCACCCGTAGCGGGCCAGCGTGTCCGCCACGGTGCCGTCCGAGTTGCTGGTCACCGCCAGGCGCACGCCCGCGGCGACCAACCGGCCGGCCGCGGCGCGGGCGCCGGGCACCGGCTGATGCCACACCGAGCTCGCGAGCACCGCACGCAGCGCCACCCGGGCGGCGTCGACCTGCGCCTCGGCCACGCCCACGGCGCGCAGGAAGGCGGTGCCGTACTCCCGGAAGCGCTCGGGCTCGGCGCCGCTGCTGTCGACCGCCGCCATGGCCACGTAGTGGCCGTCCAGGAACCGGCCGCGATCGTGGTCGATGCCGGCCCGGGCGAGCGCCTGGCCGAGCACGCCGTGGTCGGGCACCACGAGGACGCCCCCGACGTCGAGGCTCAGCGCGTCGAAGGCCGTGCGATCGAACGGCAGCCCCGTCCCCTGGTGGTTCATGCCCCACCTTCCCGGCCCGGACGCGGTGCCGGGCAAGCCGGAAGCGACCGGCACGTCGTAGCCTCGGGGGCGTGACCAGCGTGGACGCCACCGACCGCCCCGACCGCCTGTACTTCCGCCAGCTCCTCGCGGGGCGCGACATCGCCCGGACCGATCCGGTGGCCCGGCAGATGGTCAACTTCGTCTACCTGGTCGGCGACCGCGCCACCGGCGAGGCGATGGTGGTCGACGCCGCGTACGACATCCGCGGCATCCTCGACGTCGCGGCCGCCGACGGCATGAAGGTCACCGGTGCCCTGGCCAGCCACTACCACCCCGACCACGTGGGCGGGAACATGATGGGCCAGCAGATCAGCGGCGTGCGGGAGCTGCTCGCCCTCAACCCCGTGCCCGTGCACGTGCACCGCGACGAGTCCCCGTGGGTGCAACGGGTGACGGGCGCCGAGACGTCCGACCTGGTGCAGCACGACAGCGGCGACGTGGTGTCGGTGGGCGACGTGGCCGTCGAGCTGATCCACACCCCCGGCCACACGCCCGGAAGCCAGTGCTTCTTCGTCGACGGCCGCTACCTGGTGTCGGGCGACACCCTGTTCCTCGAGGGGTGCGGGCGGACCGACCTGCCCGGCGGCGACCCGGCCCAGCTGTACGAGAGCCTGACCCAGCGGCTGGCCAAGGTGCCCGACGACGCGGTGCTGTTCCCCGGTCACCTGTACTCGGCCGAGCCCTCGGCGACGATGGGCGAGACCCGCACGTGGAACTACGTCTTCAAGCCGAGGACCGAGCGGGACTGGCTCGCCATGTTCGCCCGCTGACGGCCGGGGAACCGGCCCCCGGCCGGTGCTCGCCCGCGGACGGCCGGCGGAGCCCGACCCCCGATCGTGGACGAGGACCTCCCGCGCCGTCAGCCGCCGGCGTCGAGGCGCCCGAGCACCGCGCGGCCGCGGGGCGAGATCCGGTAGCCGACCTGCAGGCTCTCCGTCAGGCCCAGCTCCTTCAGCTTGCGCACGTCGACCTTGAAGGGCGCCGTCTCGCGCCCCGTCGAGGCGGCCAGGTCGGGGGCGCGCACCCCGGGCCGGTCGGCGATCAGGCGCAGCACGTGGGCGGTCCACGGGCCGTGGCTGCTCGCGGGTCGAGCCTGGCCAGGCGGGTCTGCACGGCGGCCCAGTCGTCGTCGGACAGGTCGGCCCGGTCGCGCAGCGCGATGCGGGGGTCGGGGCCCGCCAGGTGGAAGGCGATGCGGTACAGGGTGCCCTCCCGGTACCTCGCCAGCTCGCGCTGCAGCTCCGCGAGGTCGACGTAGCCGGCCCTGCGGGCGTCGGCGGCCGTGAGATCGTCGGGCCCGATCTCCTCGACGGCGTCGATGGCCAGCACCCCGACCGGCGTGCGCTGCCGTCCCCCGGCCTTGACCGAGGGCCGCCGCCAGCGGCGTAGGGCGAGCGTCACCGACCCGTCGGCCAGGCCGGGGAGGAACCGCTGCGGGAACAGCACCGCCGCACGGTACCGCTCCCCTCCCGCTCGCCGGCCACGCCGCCGCACGGTTCCCGATCAAGCGCTTGATCGGGCTACGCTGCCGCCGTGCCCAGCCGCCCGCCGAGTCCGCGACCACCGGTCATGGGCCCCGTGGACGGCTCGCAGCGGGCGCGCATCGTGGCCGCGGCCGGCGAGCTGATGGCCGCGTACGGGGCCAAGGGCATGACGATGCGCCAGCTGGCGGCGGCCTGCGAGCTCAACATCGCCACCCTGTACCACTACTTCGCCTCGAAGTCCGAGCTGCTGGGCGCCATCGTGGCCCAGCGTCGCTACGACGCCGGGCTGCGCGACCTGGCCCTCCCGGTCGACCCCTCGCTCGCCCCCCGGCCCCGCCTGGCCGCCTTCCTCGAGCAGCTCGCCGCCGAGGCCGTGGGCGAGCTCCGCCTCTGGCGCCTGCTCGTCGGCGAGAGCCTGCGCGACGATGCCGTGGCCCTGGCCGAGGCCCGCCGGCTCTCGGGTGCGCTCGGCGAGGCTGTCGATCGCTGGCTGGGCGAGTCGTTCCCCGAGCTCGCCGCGTCCACCAGGGGCCCGACCCGGGGCGAGGTCGCCTCGGTGGTCACCGGGCAGCTCCTCGCCGTGTTCCTGGAGGAGATGCTGCTGGGCGAGGACGGCCGCCCGGCGCGGCTCGCCCGGCGGGCGTCCGCCACCGCCGCCGTCGTGTTCCCCGATCCGCCCTGACCTGTCGCCACGTGTCCTGACAAGCTCCACCACCGGAGGCATCCCGACCATGCGCACCGAGATCTGCGAGAAGCTGGGCATCGAGTTCCCCATCTTCGCCTTCAGCCACTGCCGCGACGTCGTCGCCGCCGTGTCCAAGGCGGGCGGCCTGGGCGTCCTCGGTGCCGTCGGCTTCAGCCCCGAGGACCTGGAGATAGAGCTGTCGTGGCTCGACGAGCACGTGGGCGACCGACCCTACGGCGTCGACATCGTCATCCCCGAGCGCTACGAGGGCATGGACCTCGAGGACATGTCGCCCGAGGAGCTCGAGGCCGAGATGGCCCGCCACATCCCCGAGGGCCACCGGGACTTCGGCCACAAGGTGCTGGCCGACCACGGCGTGCCCGAGCTGCCCGAGGGCGAGAAGCACCACGAGCTGCTGGGCTGGACCGCCGTCACCGCTGCGCCCCAGGTGCAGGCCATCCTGCGCCACGACAAGGCCAAGCTGGTCGCCAACGCGTTGGGCACCCCGCCGGCCGACGTGGTCGCCGAGGTGCAGGCGAGCGGCCGGCTGATCGGGGCGCTGTGCGGGTCGGTCCGGCACGCCCTCCGCCACCGGGACGCGGGGCTCGACTTCGTGGTCTGCCAGGGCACCGAGGGCGGCGGCCACTGCGGCGAGGTGGCCTCGGTCGTGCTCTGGCCCCAGGTCATCGACGCGGTCGGGTCGCTGCCGGTGCTGGCCGCGGGCGGCATCGGCGACGGCCGCCAGGTGGCCGCGGCCCTGGCCATGGGGGCCCAGGGCGCCTGGACCGGGTCGCTGTGGCTGACCGTCGAGGAGGCCGACGTGCCCCCCGCCCAGATGCAGACCTACATCGACGCCACCAGCCACGACACGGTGCGGTCGCGCTCGTTCACCGGCAAGCCGTGCCGGATGCTGCGCAACGACTGGACCGACGCCTGGGAGGGACCCGACTCACCGGGCACGCTGCCCATGCCGCTGCAGATGATGGTCGCGCTCGACGCCGTCCAGCGGGGTCACCGCTACCCGGAGGCGGCACGGGACGTGAACTTCAACCCGGTCGGCCAGGTGGTGGGGCAGATGAACCGCGTCGAACGGACGGCCGACGTCGTGCAGCGGCTGGTCACGGAATACCTCGACGCGTGCGAACGGCTGGCGGACCTCAACGCCCGGGCCCTCACCTGACCGTGGGGGTGGCGCGGGGCCCGGCCCCGCGCTACTTCCGCCAGGGCAGGTCGGGGCCCTCGGCCGCGCGCAGGTCGCGGGCCAGCGCCTCGGGGTCGAGCTCGTCGGGGTCGTCGTCGCCCTCGCCCGGGTCGCCGTAGGTCACCTGCGGCGAACGGGTGGGCGCGGGCCCGCTCACGGACACCCGCCGGCGGGTCGGCGGCGCGACGGTGCTCTTCTGCGGCATGACGGCGGTGTCGCCGGCGCCGGTCGGAGCGCCCGTGCCCTTGCCCGCGGTGGCGGTCTTGGCGGCGGCGCTGTCCGCGGGCGGGGGCCGCGGCGCGTCCGCCGGCCGGAGTGGTGTCGTCGCGATCGCCCCGGCGACGGCGTGACGAGCGGATGCGTCGCAGCCCGCGCTCGGACGCGATGGGCGCGGGCTCGCCCCGCAGCTCCCACACGGGGGCGGTGGCCCCCTGCTTGGCCACCACCATGTCGACCACGTACTGGTTGAACTGCAGCGGGTCGCTGACGCCGTCCAGGTCGCGGAGGCCCGAATCCTCGTTGGCGGACTCGATGTGCATGGTTGCATAGCCCCAGAAGCGGCCGGCCAGCGACTGCTCGATGGTGAGGTCGGTGACGCGGACCCAGGGGATCGAGTGGGCGCGCCGGCTGACGATGCCCGAGATGCGCATGATGCGCGTGTCGGTGATGACGTAGCTGGTGTATCGGTCGCCCAGGCGCTTGAGGACCAGGCTGAGTAGGACGATGCTCAAGATCAGCAACAGGACCGCCGCACCGGCGAGCGAGCCGTTGAAGGTGATGGCCAGGAACAGGACGCCGGCGACCAGCAAGCCGATGAACAGCAGGCTGTTCTCGACCATGAAACTGCGGAACGACGGGTGGTCGTTGTGGATCATGCGCTCACCGTGGCCGAGGTACTGATCGATGACCTCGTCCGGTAGCGGCAGCACCCGCCTCCGCGTCTCCGCCAGCGAGTTTCCGACCCGGCGCAGCAGGCTGGGCGGTCGCTCGACCAGGTCGGATTCGTCAGGTTCTCCGGCCGTTCCGCGCGCCGTGGCCTGCTGTGTGAACGGGCCCGGCCCAGGTGGCGGGAGGCCCGAGTCTCCCGACCCGGGAGAGTTGCCCTGTTCACCCCGGCGCCAGGGCAACTTCACGCGGTCAGGCTCCGGAAGAACTCGGTGAACTTGTCGATGGCATCTTCCAGGAAGCCACCCACCTCGCCCAGGAAGTCACCGAACGCATTCGCCGTACCGGTCGGGTTGTGCCACATCGACAGGATGAGGAACGCCACCGCCATAATCCCGAATGCTTTCTTCCAGTCCATGTCGAGCACGGCCTCCGTGTTCACCCTGCCCCCAACCCCAGACAGGGCTCAAGCGACTCAAATCCTAGCGATGTCATTCGCTCACTGGCAACGACCCCGCGGCCAGGGAGGGGCACACGGCGTGCGCGCCACGGTGCGCGCGGTCCTGACCAGTACCGATACGCTGACCGTCGATCTCATAGGGCATGCGGCACCAGGGCCGTGCCCTCCGGGGACGATGTTGGGGCAGTAGCGAGGATGAGCGACCCGCGCGGGCCGTGGCAGGAGTACGGGGGTGGCCGAGGCCGAGACGACGCGCGGCCCCCGGCCCCCGCGCCGGCAGCCCCCATCGGTCACGGGTACCCGCCCGCGGCGCCTGCCGTACCACCGGCGCCTTCTGCGCCGCCCGCGCCGCCGACACACTCCATACCGCTCGTGCCGTTCGTACCGCCCGTGCCATCCGTACCACCGGCGCCTGGCGTACCACCGGCACCGCCCGGTCCCGACACCTACGGAGGCGCCGCCCACGGGAACCCCACGTACGGGGACAGCGGGTACGAGAACGACGGGGACGAGAACGACGGGTACGACGCGTACGGAGACGACGGTTACGACGAGCCGGGCTACGGCGGGTACGGAGACGACAGCTACGGCGGGTACGACGATCCGGCGGACCGCGAGCAGGACCGGCGGGGCGGGGTCGTGCAGGCCGGGCTCGCCGAGGCGGCGTGGCGCTACCGGTCGGCGCCCCTCTGGGCCCGCATCGCCGCCGACGTGGCGGCCGGAGCCCTGGTGCTGGCCCTGATCGTGGGTCTCTCGCTGGCCCTGCGGTCGGACGGTGGTTCCGAGCAGGTGGGCGCCGGGGAACAGGTGGTCGTGCCGACCGTCCCCACCACCACCCCGCCCGTCACGACGACCACCGTCGCCACCACGACGTCGTCGACCACGGCACCGACCACCACCACGACGGCGCCGACGACCACGAGCGTGCCCCCGACGACGCCGACCACGTCACCGCCGATCGTCCCCCCGCCCACCCAGCCGCCCGCGCCGCCCACCACCGAGCGCGTGCACTACGACAACTGCCTCGACGCACTGTTCGCCGGCGCCCTCCCGCTGCGGGAAGGCGATCCCGGCTACAGCCGCCGCCTCGACCGCGACGGCGACGGGGAGGCGTGCGAGTTCGGCGAGTGACGGGAACGGCCACCTCGGAACGTCGTCCCCGGGATCGGATGGGTGCCGGGTGCTCGCCGGCGGTACGGTGCTGTTGACGCACCGGTCAACGGGTCTTGGGGGCATGTCATGACAACGGTCGGGATCGTCCGCCGCCGGTGGGCGATCGTGGTGCTGTGCGCGTTGGTGGTGGCCGCGGGGTGCTCGTCGGATCGCGGCGACGAGGCCGCGGGCGCGGGTGACGGCGGCGAGGACGGCGCCGACGAGGCCTCCACCGAGGACGGCGGCGCCGACGACGGCGCCGACGCGGCGAGCGAGCTGCCCGAGGGCTACGAGGGGTTCACCAGCGACCAGTACGCCGACGACGCGAACTGGCTGTGCAAGCCGGGGATCGTCGACGACGTGTGCAGCCGAGACCTCGACGCCACCGCCGTGGCCCCCGACGGCTCGACGGAGGTCGTCGAGCACGTCGTCGCCGAGGACCCCCCGATCGACTGCTTCTACGTGTACCCGACGACCAGCCTCGATCCCGGTCCCAACAGCGATCTCGAACCCGAGGAGAACGCCGAGATCGCCACCGTCTACAACCAGGTGGCCCGCCTCACCTCCACGTGCCGGGTGTTCGCACCCGTCTACCGCCAGCTCACCCTCTCGATGATCGGCGGGGGCGGGCGGTCCGAGGACGAGGACGTGGACCCGGGTGCGGTCGCCTACGGCGACGTGCTGGCGGCCTTCATGCACTACATCGCCAACGACAGCGACGGGCGCGGCTTCGTGCTGATCGGCCACTCGCAGGGCGCCGGCATGCTGACCCGCCTCATCGACCAGGAGATCGACGACGATCCCCTGTTGCGCGAGCGGTTGGTGTCGGCCTACATCCTGGGCTCGACGGTCGAGGTGCCGGACGGTGAGGTGGTGGGCGGCACGTTCGACAACGTGCCGCTGTGCCAGGCGCCGGACGAGACGGGCTGCGTCGTCTCCTACGCCTCGTTCCGTTCGACGTCGCCGCCGGTGGCATCCAGCTTCTTCGGGCGGGGCGGCGCGGGCACGCACGCCGCCTGCGTCAACCCGGCCGACGTGGCGGCCGGAGGACCCGCCCCGCTGCACCCCTACTTCAACGTCGACCAGCCCCCGGGCACGCTGCTGGGCGGCGCCTCGGCCGAGCCGTTCGCCGAGGGCGCAGCCGAGTCGGCCGACGACATCACCACCCCGTGGGTGACCTACGACGACCTGGTCGAGGGCACCTGCGTCGAGGAGGGCGGGTTCAGCTACCTGGAGCTGTCGGTGCAGGGCGACCCGGCGGACCCGCGCACCGACGACATCGGCGGCAACCTCACCCCCGAGTGGGGGATGCACCTCATCGACGCCAACGTGGCGATGGGCGACATCGAGCAGCTGGTCGCAGCACAGGCCGAGGCCTACGCCGGCTGACGCTCCTCGGTGACTGCCCCCCGGCGGGCCAGCTCGCGCTCGCGGGTGGGGACCCGCCAGCCGACGTACCAGGTGCCCACCGCCCCGGCCCCGAGGATCACCGCGGCGGGCACCGGCGACCACAGGGCGACCGAGCTGAGGACGCAGGCCGTCAGCATCATCGCGATGGCCACCACCTTGGCCCGGCGAGGCATGCCCAGCCCGGCCCGGTGGTCGCGCACCAGCGGCCCGATCGTCGGCAGATCGAGCACCCAGCGCTCGAAGCGGGGGCTGGAGCGGGCGAAGCACGCCGCCGCCAGCACGAAGAACCCGGTCGTGGGCAGGCCGGGCACCACGATGCCGACCGTGCCCAACGCGACAGCGGCGAATCCCAGCGTCAGCAGCGCCGCCCGGCGCATGCAGTCCCGCCCTACCCGATCAGCAGGGTGAGGTCACGGACCATCAGCACCAGGAGCAGAGCGATGACGGTGAGCGCCAACGCTGTGTAGGCCCAGCGCCAACGATGGTCGGCGGCCCAGAACCGCCGGATGGTGAGCACGTTGCAGACGATGGCCACCGTCCCCACCGGGATGCCGATGGCGGGGCCCACCCCGGCCGCCAGCCCGAGGAACGGGGCCACGAACGGCAGCACCAGGTACGTGAGGGTGCATCGGACCGCCGACACCAGCACCGATGTCGAGAACGCCCGCTGCGCGGCACGCTCGGAGGCGGTGTACCCGTCCGGGATCCGGAGCAGGCGGCGCATGGCGACGTCGGCGGCCGGCCGGGGGATGGTCGCCACGTTCTGCACGGCGTCGAGGTTAGCGTTCGGCAGCACCGGGTCGGCCATCGGGAGTGGTCATCCCGCCGCGGGTTCCGGTCGGAACGTCTCGTCCACGAACACGGCCGCCCGGTAGGCGATCGAGCCGCCGTCCCCCGGCAGCTCGGCGCTGATCTCCCGCAGCCGCGCCTCGGCCGCCTCGACGTCAGGGTGGTCGGCATCGCCGTCACTGACGGCGGCCTCGATGTCGGCCCGGAGCTGGTCGCGCTCGTCGAGCAGCGCCTGCATCTCGTCCTCCGGGAGGGCGCTCCACGAGGCGATGAGCCGCATGCCCGGGCGGGCGGCGATGCTCTCGACCGTGTCGTCCATCGTCACCACCAGCACGGCGCCCACGTCCTCGGGGTCGGCCACGCGGTGGCGACCGTACTCGTGGACCAGCGAGGGCTCGACGCCAACCTCGATGCCCCGGCGCTCGAGCTGCAGCACCAGGCCCCGGGCGTGCCAGGCACCGGAGTGGAAGGCGTCGGTGACGAGGATGGTGCCGTCGGTATCGGGCAGCTCGTCCAACACCTGCGCGGTGAGCGAGGCCATGGCGTCGTGGTTGCCGTTCTGGGGCGTTCCGGCCGTCGCGCCGGTGACCACGTTGACCGCACCGACCACGCCCAGGGCGACCAGCGCCGCCGGGGCCAGCAGGCGCGCCCCCGTGCGGGGCCAGCGCCCGGCGACCACGGTCCAGCCCGCCCACCCCACGAGGACGACGCCGATCATGGCCGGCAGATAGGTCCACCGCAGCCGGTAGTCGAAGGCCAGGCCGACGGTACGGGCCACCGCCACCATGCCGACCACGAGCGCCACGGCGATGGTCGCCAGCAGCGTGCGGGCACCGTCCACCGACCGCCGCACGAGGACGACCGTCGCCGCCAGCACGACCAGCAGCACCCAGGGCAGCGGGGCGTCGGCGATGAAGGGCGACTCGCCGAGGAAGGTGAAGTCGCGCTTGACGGTCAGCCACTCGGGCACGCCGCCGAACTGACCGCTCATGACCCGCCAGCCGTCGGCCAGGGAGTGCGCCTCCTCGTCCGGGTGGAGGAAGTACCGGCCGATGCTGGCGAGGTTGCTCGGCGAGTGGCGGATGCCCTCGATGACGGGCGGCAGCCAGCCGACCGCCAGCACGACCGCGGTCACGCCGCCGGCCCGCAGCACGCGGCGCACGGTCCGGGCTCGCTCGGCCGGGTCGGGCACCAGCGCGGTGGTGACCACCAGGCCGACCGCGCCCCACGCCAGCAGCGGGGCGCCGAGGGCGGCGAAGCCCACGTGCGCCTGCGCCAGGAACGTGGCGAGCGCGGCCGCCGCCGGCAGCGCCCACGCCTCGCGCCCCCACATGGCCCAGGACAGGAAGATCAACAGGCCGAAGGGCAGGGTGGTGACGAAGCAGTTCCAGGGGTCCTGCAGGAAGTCGGCGCCGAGCATGCGCATGAGCAGGGCGCAGCCGAGCAGCGTCACGAGCATGAGGGGGAGGCCGCCCCGCCGCCGGGCCACGAGGGCCATTCCGGCGACGGCGGCCCCGTTGATGGCCGAGCGCGGCGATGTTCATGCTCACCGACATGCCACCCGTCACCCAATAGAAGGGGGCCATGGCGTAGAACGCGGCGGCACCGGGATGGTTCCACTCGCCCCGCGAGTACAGGCCCACCAGCACCTCGTCGTGGCCGACGCTGCGCACCTGCAGCTCGGTGAGGGCGTGGTCGGACACCGGCTGGTAGTCGCCGCCGACGGTCACGAGCAGGGCGAGCGCTGCGACCAGGAAGGGGGCCAGGGTGACGGCCAGACGCGAGGCGCCCGACGAGACGGTCGCTCAGCAGGGACGTGCCCTCGGGACCTCCGTCCCGACCGTCCCCGTCGCCACCACCGGCTCCGTCATCACCGGGTGGGCCCCCGGCCGCGACGTCCCCCGGCCCCCGGGGCCCGGCGAGGTCGGTCGCGACGTCCCCGGCACCGGGATCGCCACCCCCCGAGGTGGCGTCGGCGTCTGGCGTGTCGGTCGCGGTCATCGTCTCGTGCGCTCCAGCATGCCGGCCGTTCCCCGCGCGATGGTGCCATGCCCCGGCGCGGCCGGCGAAGTCAGGATCGGACCACCATCGCGGTGCCACTGTCAACTTCCGGTCCCGCCAGCCCTGACCACGGACAGTTGCCGGGCACTCGCATCGGGTCACCGAAGATCGTCCGGAACCCGAGACAGGAGGGTGCCCGCCCGGCTACGGTCAAGGCGTACGGAGCAGTAGCAAGCAGTGTTCGATCTTTCGAGAGAGGGCATCTATGAGCAACCGTCACCGTACGACCGACGTCGTCCTCCCGCACCACGAGGAACGTCGGGTCCAGGCTCGTTCCGAGCGGCACCGGGTCAACACCGCCCTGGCCGATGTGGCCGGGAAGATCCAGGGTGGCATCGAGCCCGACGACGTGGACGATCCGGGCGTCGGCTTCCGTGCCGAACGCCATCACGACCCCACCCGGGCCCGCCCGTCGACCCGGCGGCGGCGCCACTGGAAGCTGAAGATGTGGAAGCGGCGCACGGCCGCCCGCCGGGCCAAGGCCGCGATGGAGCGGTCGTCGGGCTGACCACCTGACGGCGCAGCCACCAGGCTCCGCGCGAAGGGGGGCACGGCCTTGGCCGTGCCCCCCTTCGTGTTGTCTACGGAGGTTCCGAGGTGCCGACGCCGGCTAGGCGTCCAGCGGCACCTTGTCGGGGTCAGGCTCCTCGCCGCCGTCCGGCGACTCGTTGGTGGGGCTGGAGCCCCCGGTCCGCATGACCACCACGTCCATCTCGACGAACTCGGGGTAGGCCAGTGCGCCCATCTCGGGCATGTCGAGGCCGGCGAGCTCGTCGGCCTCCTCCGAGCGGATGCCGCCCTTCATGATCGCGTTCTGGATCCTGAAGAACGCGTAGGCGATGCCCAGGATGACGGTCCACAGCACCAGCGCGCCCAGCGCCTGGGCGCCGAGCTGGCCGAACTCGCCGTTCACCACACCCTCGATGGCCGTCACGTCCGAGCCGTTCCAGGCGCCGCCGTAGCTGCCGTTGGCGAAGATGCCGACGGCCAGCACGCCGAAGGTGCCGCACACGCCGTGCACGGCGATCGCGCCCACCGGGTCGTCGACGTGGCGACGCTCGATGAACTCGGCGGCGTAGATGACCAGCACACCGGCGATGCTGCCGATGACGGCCGACCACGCCGGGCTGGTGAAGGCGCAGGGCGCCGTGATCGCCACCAGGCCGGCCAGCATGCCGTTGACCATCATGCCCGGGTCGGGCTTGCCGGTCCTGCTCATCATCACGAACATCGCCACCACGGCGCCGAAGGCACCGGCGATGGCGGTGTTGGCGGCCACGACCGCGAACTGCACGTCGGTGGCTGCCAGCGTCGACGCGGCGTTGAACCCGAACCAGCCGAACAGCAGGATGAAGCAGCCCAGCATGGCCATCGGGATGTGGTGGCCCGGCAGGGTGTTGGCCGTGCCGTCCTCGTTGTACTTGCCGATGCGGGGGCCGAGCACGACGGCCCCGGCCAGAGCGGCGACGCCACCGACGGTGTGCACCACGCCGGAGCCGGCGAAGTCGACGTAGCCGGCCCCGAGGCCCATGGTGTCCCAGGTCTTGGCGAGCCAGCCGCCGCCCCAGGTCCACGCCCCGAAGATCGGGTAGTAGATGAGGCCGCAGAACAGGCCCCAACCCACGAATGCCTTCCACTTCCACCGCTCGGCCATGGCCCCGGTGGGGATCGTGGCCACGGTGTCCATGAACGCCACCATGTAGAGGAAGAACCCGATGACCGCGGCGCCACCGGAGGCGGCGACGGCGTCACCCGACAGGGCGAACCCTCCCTGCCACAGGAACACCCAGTTGCCGCTGCCGATGAGGGCGTCGCCCAACGGCTGGGTGTACCCGAAGTCGTAGCCGGGCAGCGCGTAGCTGTAGCCACCGAACATCAGGGCGTAGCCGACCAGGAAGTAGCCGACGAAGCCGAGGCCGAAGATGGCGAAGTTGGTGGAGACCACGTGCGCCGCGTGCTTGGCACGGCAGAACCCGGTCTCCACCAGGGCGAACCCGGCCTGCATGAAGATGACGAGCACCGCGCCGATGACGATCCACAGCAGGTTGGTCTGCTGCCCGAGGGCGGTGACCGCCTCGGTCGGATCGATGTCCTGGGCGCCGGCTGTGCCAGGGGTGGCCAGGATCAACGCGGTGGCGACAGCCAGCCCGATCCCTACCATCCGCCCCGGCGACAGTCCGGCACCCCTACGCTCAGGGGAACCGAATGTCATGTGTTTGCGTTCCTTTCAACGACGTCCCGAAGTCGCAGGCCAGTGAGATGTCTGACCTGTGCGTGAACGTATGGACGGGTTGTCACACGTCCATGTCTCGTTGATGAACCGCCGAGTGCGATCACCTTCGGCTTCGCGACGCGAATCTGTGAACAGCGCGCGGGATTCTGACGTTGATCTGTACGGCCGTCTCGATCAGCCGGGGAGCTCGCCCATCTCCAGGAGGAAGCCCGCGGAACGCACCGTGTGGACCCGTAGCCCGAGCGGAGCGACGCGGCGGTGGAACCGGCGCACCGCGGCGTCGACCAGGCGGCGCAGGTCCTCGCTCGCCGGCGAGCTCACCGCCTCCTCCAGCTCGGCGCGCCCCACCAGGACTCCGGGCCGGGCCAGCAGCACCGTCGCCACCTCGACCTCACGGGGTGACAGCGCCACCCACCACGGCCCGCGCCGCAGCACCCCGTCCCCGTCGAGCACCGCGGGCTCGCGCGCGGCCTGCCGCCGGCGCAGGCGCTCCGTGCGGACGTACATCTCCACGGGATCGACGTCGGCCCGGACCCAGTCCTCGAGGGCGTTCGCACCCAGGGGTGGCACCGCCCCGTCGGCGACCACCAGCAGCCTCGCCAGGCCCCGGCCCGCCAGCTCGTCGCGCCGCTCCGCCTCGGCGGGCCACTGCACGACCGCGACGTCGGTTCCGCTGTCGCCGCCCCCTGCCGGCGCGGCGGCGCGCTCCGCGGTGACGTCGGCGCCGACGTCCGCGTCGGGGTCGCCGCTGGGGTCGACCTCACGTCCGCGCCCGTGGGCACCCTCGGTCACATCGGCGACAGTAACGGGCGTCGGTTTCGGCAACCTGCTGCGTCTGTTGCGCGTCTGTCGCCACTTGCTGTCGCCTATCTGAATCGATTGAGTGGCGCTGTGTCCGACCCCTCGAGTGCGACGTGGCTGGGCAGCGATCGCATGATGGCACGGGTGGTGGGCCGCCCCATCACCCGGTTCCTGCACATCGAGGCGGCCGGCGGGCTGCTGCTGCTGGCCGCGACCGTCGTGGCCCTGGTGTGGGCCAACTCGCCCTGGTCGGCGAGCTACACCGAGCTGTGGGCGTCGGAGCTCGGCATCAGCCTGGCCGGCCACAGCCTGGAGCTCGACCTGCGCCACTGGGTGAACGACGGGCTGATGACCCTGTTCTTCTTCGTGCTCGGCCTGGAGATCAAGCAGGAGGTGACGAGCGGGCAGCTCGCCTCGGTGCGCGCCGCCTCCATCCCCGTCCTCGGCGCGCTGGGCGGGATGGTGGTGCCCGCCGCCATCTACGCGGCGATCAACGCCGGCGGCGCCGGTGCCCGCGGCTGGGGCATCCCCATGGCCACCGACGTCGCGTTCGCCCTGGGTGTCCTGGCCCTGCTGGGTCGCCGGGCACCTCCCGGGCTCAAGGTGTTGCTGCTGGCGCTCGCGATCGTCGACGACGTCGGCTCGATCCTGGTGATCGCCCTGTTCTACGCCTCGGGCCTCGAGGCGGGCTGGCTGGCGGCGGCCGCCGCCCTGCTCGGCCTGATCGCCCTCGTCCGCCAGCGGGGCGTGCGGTACATGCCCCTGTACGGGGCGCATGGGTCTGGCCGTGTGGTTCGCGACCTACCAGTCAGGGGTGCACGCCACCATCGTGGGCGTGGCCCTCGGCCTGCTCGCCCCCGCCCGCCCGCTCATGCCCGAGGTCGACGCCGACCGCATCGCCGGGGAGCTGTCGGCGGAGACCGCGGTCGACGCGGCCGAGGTGCGGGCGATCTCGTTCCGCATACGCGAGTCGGTGCCCGTGGCCGAGCGGCTCGAGGACCTGCTGCACCCGTGGACCGGCTACGTCATCGTCCCGCTGTTCGCCCTGGCCAACGCCGGCGTCGAGGTGTCGGCCACCACAGTGCGCGACGCGGCGCGGTCCCCGGTGACGCTGGGGATCGTGGCGGGGCTGGTCGTGGGCAAGACGCTCGGCGTCGCCGGGGCGATCGGGCTCGGGACCCGGTGGGGGCTCGGGGTGTTGCCGGACGGCGTCACGACCCGCCACGTCGCGGGCATGGCGGGCCTGGCGGGCATCGGGTTCACCGTGTCGCTGTTCGTCACCGGCCTGGCCTTCCCCGGCGGGGCGCTGGCCGACCAGGCCAAGATCGGCATCCTCGTGGCCTCGGTGGCGGCCGCCGGCGTGGGCGCCGCAGTGCTGGTCCTGGCCGCACGGTCGCGCACCGACGCGCCTTCACGATCCTCACCACCCGTGTGAACGTCATGTGAACCGGCCCTGCTGCCGGTTGCCCATCGCCGGGACAGGCCCTATCCAACGGACGTGGCCGGCATGCCCCTCAAGGAACCCTGGAGCGAATCCGACCGCTACGTGCCCCGCACGGTGGTCCAACCGGTCCAGCGCCTGCTGCGGCACGAGGCGTCGGGCGGCGTGTTCATGCTGGTCGCCGCCGCGATCGCCATCGCCTGGGCGAACTCGCCGTGGTCCGAGGCGTACTTCGACATCTGGGCGATGCCGCTGCGCATCGAGTTCGGCGACGTGCTGCACCTCGACCACCTGTCGCTGCAGACCTGGGTCAACGACGCGTTGATGACCGTGTTCTTCCTGCTGGTCGGCGTCGAGATCAAGCGTGAGGTGGTGCACGGCGACCTGCAGGACGTCCGCTCCGTGGCCCTGCCGATCGTCGCCGCGCTCGGCGGGATGATCGTCCCCGGGGCCATCTACTGGATGTTCAACGCCGGCGGGCCCGGGGCCGACGGCTGGGCGGTGCCCATGGCCACCGACATCGCCTTCGCCGTCGGGGTTGTCACATTGGCGGGCCGCAGGGTTCCGCTACCGGCCAAGATCTTCCTGCTCACCCTGGCGGTGGCCGACGACATCGGCGCCATCGTCGTGATCGCGGTGTTCTACACGGGCGCCCTGTCGTGGGGCTGGCTGGCGTGCGCGCTGGTGGGCATCGGGGCCATCTTCGCCCTGCGGCGGGGCGACGTGCAGAGCCTGGCCCCCTACCTGGCCGTCGGCTCCTTCGCCTGGCTGGCCTTGCTGGAGTCGGGGGTGCACGCCACGCTGGTGGGCGTCGCCCTCGGCCTGCTCACGCCGGCCTGGCCGTTGCGGTCGCCCCGGCTGTTCCCGCCCGAGGCCCGGCGTGTCGCCAACCGCGTCGAGGCCGCGTACTACGACCGTGTGCTCACCCAGGCCGAGTTCGCCGAGAACGAGCAGACCATCGCCGAGGTCGCACGGCTCGCCATGTACAGCACCAGCCCGCTGGAGCGGCTCGAACGGGCCCTGTCGCCGTGGGTCGCCTACCTGGTGGTCCCCGTCTTCGCGCTGGCGAACGCCGGCGTGTCCCTGACGGGTGACGCCGTGCGGGGCGTCGTCACCAACCCGGTCACCACCGGCGTGATGCTGGGCCTGGTGGTGGGCAAGACCGTCGGCGTGTTCGGCGCCACCGTGGTGGCCGTGCGCCTCGGGATCGGGCGCCTGCCCGCGGGCACGACCTGGCGCCACATGTTCGGGCTCGCCACCGCCGCGGGCGTGGGCTTCACCGTGGCCCTGTTCGTGACCAGCCTGTCGTTCGACTCGGCCGAGACCACCGACGCCGCCAAGGTCGGCATCCTCTTCGGCAGCACCGTGGCGGGGGTCCTCGGGTACCTGTTGCTGCGCACGGCGCCCGCGGCCACAGCCGAGGAGCCCGTCGAGGCGGGCAGCGACGCGCCGCTCGGCGCCGTCGGGGCGGTGAACCTCACCACGACCTGACCACGGTCGACCCGGCACAACATGACGTTGACGTCAAGTTCGGCAACGGTCGCCCCGCGGCGAGTACGATCAGGCCACGCCGCATCCGGAGGGGGACGACCGCGATCGAGCGGGAACCGACGCATGACGCGCACGGACGAGCAGCCCACCGCAGGCACCGCTGACGCGGCGCCCGGCACCGCGGTTCCAGCGGCCGTGCCGTGCCCCGCCGACGTCTTCGTGTACTCACGGCGGGCGCGGACCGTGGGCGCGGTCGGGATCACGGCAGGCGCACTCGCCGCGGTCGCGTTCGCCGCCGCCATCCCCGACGATCGGCCCGGATACCTCCTGGCCCATGCGGTGCCGGCCATCCCGGCCATGACCGGCGCCGCCCTCTGCGCCCGCCGCGCCGCCCGCTCGTGCCCGCCCGAGCTGCGGGGGTTCTGGCAGCGCTGGGCGCAGGCCTGCGTCCCGGGCATCGGGGCGGGCCTGGCCGGCACGGGGGCGGCGTTGC
Organism: uncultured Acidimicrobiales bacterium; assembly: GCA_963842395.1. Lineage (GTDB taxonomy): Bacteria > Actinomycetota > Acidimicrobiia > Acidimicrobiales > VFJN01 > ZC4RG19. Next base: position 719,674 of record CAWJGJ010000003.1, on the reverse strand, counting down.
TGCACTCCGAGGCGTTGCTCGCGCTCGACGCCGCGCTGCTGCTCGCCGCCACCCCGCTGTGGATCTCGGCGTCGATCCGAATGCTGACCGCGCACGCGGGCCGGCGGGCGCCCTCGGTCGACCTCATCGACTCGACGATGGCGCTGGTGGTGCTCACCGCCCCGGGCGTGCTGCTGGTGGTCGAGCCGCTGGTGGTCTCGGACGACCAGATGTTCGCGGTGCCGTTCGCCCTGTTCATCGCCCTCGTGCCGGCGGCCCTCTACACGTCCCTCGTGAACCTGACGCGCGTGCCCCGGGGCGAGCGCGTCACCCAGGGCATCGGCCTCGTGCTCGCGGGCGCTTTCTGGGTCAACGTCTCGCTGCAGCTCGCCCACGTGGTGGGCCACCTCGACCTGCCGTTGCCGGTGTTCGTCGCCGCCCACGTCGTGAACCTGGGGCTGATCATGGCCCTGCCGCTGTGGGCCCACCGGGTCACCTCGGGCGGGCTCAACCGGCTACCGGTCGAGCACCAGGTGCGGCGCAGCAACCCCATGCCGGCCATCAGCGCGGCGGTGCTGCCGATGCTGGCCGCCTACGTGCTGCTGTGGGAGGACGAGGGGTGGGCGGTGGCCTACCTGGTCGCGGTGCTGCTGGCGGTGGCGGTGCTCAACGCCGTGCGCCACGTGCTGCTCAGCCGCGAGGCCCGGGAGCTGTCGGGCGAGCTGGCCGACATGGCCGACGAGCGCGGCCGCCTGCTGGCCAGCATGGTGCGGGCGCTCGACGTCGACCGGCGGCGCACCGTGTCGGAGCTCCACAGCCAGGCCATCGGCTCGCTGTCCACGCTCGGCACCATCGTGCAGACGGCCTACGTGTCGCTACCGCCCGCGACGGCGGCCGCCGTCAAGGAGACCCTCGCCCAGCTCCAGGGAGACCTGTCCGCCCGGGCGGAGGAGCTGCGCCGCCTGCTGGTCGCCATGCGGCCGCCGCCGCTCGACACCGTGGGCTGCCCCGACAACCCGGCCCCGCACCCCGACAGCGACGACGTGTTGACCGCCGCGCTGCGCGCCTATGCCGCCGAGCTGCACGGCGGGATCACCGCCGAGGCGCGCCCCGCCGTGCGCGTCACCGTCGATCCCGCCCTGGAGCTCGACCGGCCCACCATGACGATCGTCTATCGCATCGCGCAGGAGGCGCTGCTCAACGCCACCCGCCACGCCCGGGCGGCCGAGGTCGACGTGAAGATCGAGGCCGTGGAGCATCCGGGTGGCGTCGTGGTCGAGGTGGCCGACGACGGCGTCGGCTTCGACCCGGACCGGGCGAGCCCAGGCTCGGGCCTGGCGTCGATGCAGCTGTTCACGACGCTCGGGCGCGGCGAGATCACGGTGCGGTCGGCGCCCGGCGAGGGCACGGTCGTGCGCAGTCGCCTGGGCGTCCACCCGGCCGGCCCCTCGGAGGCGACGGGCGCGGGCGCAGGCCGCGACCCGGGGACCCGCCGTGGTGGCGATGTGCCCGTCCGGGCGCGCACGGGCGAGGAGCGCCATCTCCGCCTGCTCCCCTCCGATCCGTCGCCGCAGCCGTCCCGCACGCACTGAGGCGCACGGCGCGCGCCCGGGCTACCGCCGCTCGAGCACCAAGAGGAAGGCGAGGATGGCCACGACGGCGGCGACACCGACGCCGGCAAGCAGGAAGGACATGCGGAACGCTCTCTTGGGTTCGAGGGGGGGTCCGGCCCACCAAGACCCCCGGGAGGCCGGCACGCTACCGGAGCAGGCGTCCAGATCGCGCGCGATCTCGCCGGGTGTCGAGAGATCGCGCGCGATCCGCGCCGGGCGTGGTCAGGCGAGCGCGACCCGGAGGCGGGCGGTGCCCGAAGCGCGTTCGGCCGGCCCGCGTCGCATCGTTGCGCTGCGGGCGGCGGCCAGCACGGTGGGTCGGGCAGCCGCGAGCAGCGCCCACGTCTCGTCGTCGGTGTCGACCGTCAGGCAGTCGACCTCGCGGCCCTGCGGCAGCCGTCGCTCGCCCCGCAGGGCCCGGCACGCGTCGAGCACGGCCAGGACGGCCGGCATCTCCGGAGGCGGCGGGCACGGGCGGGCGGCCGGCCAGGGCGTGACGTGCACGCTCACCGGCCCGTCGTCGGGGCGCAGGAGGCGCTGGTAGATCTCCTCCGTGACGTGGGGCATGAACGGCGCCCACAGCCCGACGACCGTCGCGAGCGTCTCCCGGCCGGTCGCCCGCGTGGCGTCGAGCGAGCCGGGGGGATGCAGCCCGGGATGGCGGTGGCGGTGCTTCACGAGCTCGAGCCACGTGTCGGCCAGGTCGTTCCAGAAGAACCGCTCGGTCGCCTCGCGCGCGGCGGCGTAGTCGTACCGGTCGAAGCCGGCCGTCGCCCGCTCGACCGACGCGGCCATGCGGTGCAGCAGCCACCGGTCCTCGGGCGGGCGGGCGCCCGGTGGCGGTGGTGACGCCGTGCCGTCGCCCGCCACCGGGCCCAGGCCGTGCTCGTCGAGGAAGCGGGCGACGTTCCACAGCTTGAGCACGACCTTGCGCCCGGCCTTGACCTCGCGCTCGCTGTACCGGCTGTCGCTGCCGAGCTGGGTCCCGGCCGCCCAGAAGCGCAGGGCGTCGGCGCCGTGACGGCGGATGACCGCGAGGGGCTCGTAGCGGTCGCTGGTCAGCAGCGCCCGCTTGGCGATCTTGCGGCCGCGCTCGTCGAGCCCCCAACCCGAGATCATGACGTCGGACCACGGCAGTGCCCCGTCGTGCAGGTGCGACTTGAGCAGGGTGGTGAACAGCCAGGTGCGGATGATCTCGTGGGCCTGGACGCGCAGGGTGAGCGGCCGCCCGGGAGTGCCGGGGCCGTCGGTGACGATCGCCGGCGACAGCGACGACGTCATCCACGTGTCCATGATGTCGGGGTCGCCCGCCAGCTCGCCCCCGCAGGCGGGGCACGCCGCCACCGGCGGCGGATCCTCCAGGGGATCGACCGGCAGGTCACGGTCGCGGGCGCCGACGGCCTCGCCGCACCCCGCGCAGAACCACACCGGGAACGGGACGCCGTAGAAGCGCTGGCGGGTCAGGTTCCAGTCCTGCCGCAGCCCGCGGATCCAGTCGTCGAGGCGCGACCGGAGGTGGTCGGGGTGGAACCGCAGCTCGGCCGCCCGCGCCAACAGGTCGTCGCGCAGGTCGAGCATGCGCAGCATCCAGTGGGGGCGGAGCTGCCACTCGATGGGCGCCCCGGTGCGCTCGCCGACCGAGACGACCTGCTCGACGACCGTGCTGCCGAGCAGGCGCTCGCCCAGGTCGGCGACGATGCGCCGGCGGGCCTCCTCACCCGTGGCGCCCGCGTAGGCGCCGGCGGCCGCGGTGAGGCGCCCGTCCGGTCCCAGGCACGTGCGCGTGGCCAGCCCGTCGCGGCGCCAGCGCTCGACGTCGTCGGCGTCCCCGAAGGTGCACACCATCAGCAGCCCGGTGCCGAACCCGGGCCGGACGTCGGCGTCGGCCAGGACCGGGACCCGGTGACCGGCCAGTGGGACGCCAACGGTGGCGCCGGCCAGGTGGGCCCACCGGTCGTCGTCGGGGTGGCGGTACAGGGCGACGCAGGCCGGCAGCAGCTCGGGCCGGGTGGTGGCGATGCGGGCGCCGTCCGAGAACGCGATCTCGTAGAGGCGGGCGTCGCGGGCCCGGGTCTCGACGTCGGCCTGCGACAGCGACGTCTGCGCCTGGGGGTCCCACTGGACCGGCGCGTCGGTGCGGTAGATGCGGCCGGCCCGCCACAGGTCGAGGAACGAGGCCTGGGCGATGCGCCGGCAGCGGTCGTCGATGGTCGAGTACCGGTGCCGCCAGTCGACCGACAGGCCGAGGGCGCGCCACAGCGCCTCGTAGGTGGCCGCGCCCCGGCGGGTCTCCTCCAGGCACAGCCGGCGGAACTCCGAGCGGGAGACGGTGGCGCGGTCGACGTTGTGGACCTGCTCGACGTAGCGCTCGGTCGGCAGGCCGTTGTCGTCGAAGCCCATCGGGTAGAAGACGCGCCGGCCGCGCCGGCGCTGGTAGCGGACGACGAACTCGGCCTGGGCGTAGGACATGGCGTGCCCGACGTGCAGGTGGGCGGCCGAGACGTACGGCGGCGGGGTGTCGACGCTGAACACCTCGCCGGCGCCCTCGGGGTCGAACTCGTGGATGCGGGTGCGGTCCCACAGCGCCTGCGCCGCCGCCTCGATGGCGGCGAGGTCCGGCATGGCCGGGAGAGACATGGTGACTCCTTGTCGGATCGGTGGCTGGCGACGAGGGGCGCGACCGACCGGAAAGGGTCAGTCGCGCGGCGCTACTCGTCGGCCACCGGAAGGAGTCATCACAGGCGAGTGAACCACGGGGGCGAGTCCCGGTCCAGCGACTTCGCCCCGCCCGTCACACCAGGTCGAGGGCGGCGAGGCCGCCGGAGACGAAGCGCTGGGCCAGCTCCACCGCCTCCTCCGCGGTGACCTGGCCGGCCATGGCCAGCTCGCAGGTGTGCAGGACGGCGCCCATCGCCGCCGCACCGCCGGTCATCGTGACCGGCAGGGGCTGGCCCGACGCCGCCAGCAGGCCGTTCAGCTCGCCCGCCAGCCGCGCCCGCACGGCCATGGCCTGGCCCACCACGCTGGGGTCGCCCGATCCCCACGGCTCGAGGATCAGCAGGCGGTAGGCGTCGGGGCGCTCGGCGAAGTAGTCGATCAGCGCGGCCAGCAGCTCGCCCACCCGCCGGTCGGGCGAGGTGGGGGTCCGGGCCGCGGTGCGCACGGCCTCGACCACCTGGCTCACCAGCCGGTCCATGACCTCGCGGTACAGCTCGGGCCGCCCGTCGGGGAAGTAGTGGTAGAGCAGCGTCTTCGAGACGCCGGCGAGGGCGGCCACCTCGGCCAGGCCCGCCTGCGTGTAGCCGCGGGTGGCGAACGTCTCCTCCGCGGCGCCGATGAGCAGCGCCTTGCGCAGCTCGGGTGCCAGTCTTCGTGCCTGTGCCTCGCCCACGTCGTGACCCTCCCCCACGGCCGGTGCCTCCCACGGGTGCCCGAGGCCCGCACGACCGTTGTTTACTCCCGCGTCAATCTACCGGCGGGCGCGCGGGCGCGCAGGTCGGGGGCGGCGCCGGGGAGGGACGGCGCCTCCCCGCCCTGCTCGCGGCCCGTGGGGATCAGTCGAGGCGCCCCGAGATGAGGCCGAACGTGGTGCCCTGGTCGTCGGTGCACACGGCGCTGAAGTAGGGGCCCATGTCGTGGGCGGCCTCGCCGGCCCGCCCGCCCAGCTCCTCCACCCGGCGCAGCACCGGCGTCATGGCGTCGACGCTGAGGTAGAGGGTGGCCGACGGGGCCACCTCCCGCCCGAACGCGGCGGTCTCGTCGAACACGCCCACCCGGGGCACGGTGTCGAAGTAGTAGCTGTCGGGGTGGTCCCGCCGGAAGGCCCAGCCCAGCGCCCGTCCGTAGAAGCGCTCGGCCCGGCCGGTGTCGGCCCGGATGAACACCAGGCCCACGTCGCCCGACGGCTCGCGCGTGGGGGCGACGTGCTCGTGGTAGCGGCCCGGGCGATACGCCAGCCAGGGCAGGCCCTGGTCGTCCTCGCCGCGGGCCCAGCCGCCCCCGTCGACCGCCACCTCGCTGTCGCTCACCCGACCGCCGGCCTCCTCGACCTCCCGCACCAGCGCCTGCACGTCGGTGATCGCGTAGTTGGGCACCACGGGCGGCGAGTCGGGGTCGTCGAGCAGTCGCACCGTCATGGCGGTGTTGACCGTGTAGTGGCTGACGTGGCCGTCGAACTCGACGCGCTCGGCCTGCCAGCCCAGCAGCTCGCCGAAGAAGCGGGCCGCCCGGTCGGCGTCGGCCACCCGCAGGTGGACCATGGCCAGGCTGCCGTCGTCGACGGGTTCGCCGGGGGACGGGTCGCCAGCGTCGGACGCGTCCGCGGCGGGACCGGAGGCGGTCGTGGTGGGCGAGGTGGTCATGCCAAGCTCCTCTTGCAGTCGACGCCGCAGGGACGCGGCGAACGCGGGACGGGGCGCCAGGGGCGCCGGCGGGCGGCGCAACGCGGCGAAGGGGTCGGGCCGGTCAGCCATCGTCGCCCTCCTGCTCGTAGGCCTTGCGGTAGGCGGTGCGGGCCCGCACCAGCAGGGCCTCGGTGGCATGCACCGTGCGGCCCAACAGCTCGGCCACCTGGGGGACCGGCAGGTCGTCCACGTAGCGCAGGGTGAGGGCAGCCCGGTGGTGCCCGCCGAGCTCGGCGAGGACCTGGGTCGCGTGCACGCCGTCCAGGTGGACGTCCCACGGGTCGTCGGCGGCGGCACCTCCCGGGCGGCCCGCGACGGCGTTCAGCAGGCGCTCGTCACGGCCGCGCCGGCGCCAGTGGTCGACGAGCTTGTGGCGGGCGATGCCGATCACCCACGGGACCGAAAAAACGCTGCTCGACCGGCCCCCCGCCACGGCGCTCGCCGCGGCGAGGAACGTCTCGGAGGTGAGGTCCTCGGCGGTGGCGACGTCGCGGCAGCGGTCGTAGAGGTACCCGTAGACCGCCGGGAGCGCCCGGTCGTAGAGCGCCAACAGCGCGTGCCCGGCCGGTGCCACCTCCTCCATGCCCGTATCGTCGTCCGGCGGGGCGCTCCTCCGACGGGTGGAGGCGATTTTTCTGCCGGCCGGCGTCAGTCCGCGGGCAGGAGCATGCGCACCAGGCCCTTGACGCAGGCGACGGCCACGTCGGCGAAGTCGAAGCGGTCGCGCCACAGCACGACCTTGCCGTCGCGGACCTCGAAGGTGCCGCACACCCAGAACTCGGCGCTGAACCGGCCCCGGCGCAGGACGTCGGTGCGCTCGGTGAGCACGATCGCCCGATCGGCCGCGATGTTGTGCACCCGTGCCTCGAAGCCGGTGGCCTGGCGCTCGAACCACCGCATCTGGCGCTCGAACTCCTCGAGCCCGCGGGCGGGCGGGAACGGCACGTTCTGGTAGACGATCGCCGGGTCGGTGAGGTCGAGCACCGCGTCGGCGTCGAGGGCCTCGAGCGCCCCCAGGAACGACCGGACCACCTCGATCGCGGTCGTCGCCTCGGTCACGTCGGACATCAGGACCTCCTGCAACTCGCCGCCGACCGGCCGGGGGCCGCCCCCGCCTCGCCCGACTGTGCCACAGCCCCGCCGCCGGCCGCGGCGGCCACCGTCTCGTGCGTCGCCAGGGGCCGACCTCCACCGCCGCGGGCCGTGCCGCGGCCTGGGTCAGGCGGCTCGCCAGGCTCAGTTCGGCGGCGCCGAGGCGGCGACCTCGGCGACCTCGGCGGTGAGGGCCTCCACCGCCGCGGCCTCGTCGTGGGCGGCGCCCACCAGCAGGTCGGCGAGCGGGGCACGGGCCGCGTCGTCGAGGGTGGGGCTGGGGAAGGGGGCCAGCCGGGTCATCTCGTCGAACGCGTCGGCCACCGCCCGGTAGTGGACCGCGGACTCGGCCGCGCCCTGCGTCTCCGTCCAGCGCGCCAGCACCCGCTTGCTGTCGGCATAGGTCCACAGGAGGTAGCCGAGCCCGAACACGTTGAGGTCGGGGCGGTCGAGCGAGGCCTGCAGGGCGCCGTAGGCCGCGGCCCCGATGGCGTACCGCGTGCCCAGGGTGTTCACGTCGCTCAGGCCGGGGTGGTAGCCGTCGAACCACTCCGAACGGGCGTAGCGCAGCGCCGCGCTTCGAAGGTCGGGGTCGGGCGCCGCGCAGCCGACGAGCACCTGGTAGGCGAGCCAGGGCACCCGCTTGCGGCCCAGGTTGGCGTACAGGAGGGGGTCGGCCGGCACGGGGGCCGCGTGGATGACGTCGAACACCTCGTCGCCGTCGTCGTAGCCGGTGAGCAGGCCGAACTCGAGGGCGGCCGTCGGCGCCCACACGATGACCGGGTGCCCCCGGTCGATCGAGGCCTTGATGGTGGCGACGGCGCGGGCGCGGGCCAGCTCGAAGGTCGTCTCGTAGCCGCACTCGTGCCACTCGGTGTGCACGCCCAGGCGGGCCATGGCCGACTGGTGCACCCGCCCCCAGTCGTAGGCGGTGACCGAGCTGGGGCAGGCGTCGGGGGCCGAGATGAAGTGGAACGCGAAGCCGGTGAGGACGGCGAGGTCGTCGCTGTCGCCCTCCCACCAGCCCGCAGCGCGGAGCACCCCCTCGGCGCACCCCAGGTAGGCGGTGTGCGAATGCCCCAGCTGGACCCCTGAGATGTTCTTGTGGTCGGTCATGGAGCGAGCATGCCGACCCCGGTAGGACATATCGTGTCCCACCGATGGCGAGCCACCACCGGCTCCTGTGGATCGACGCGCAGATCCGCGCCGGCCGGCATCCCAACGCGTCGTCCGTCGCCGCCCGGTTCGAGATCTCCCGCCGGCAGGCCGCCCGCGACCTCGAGTACCTGCGGTACTCGCTGGGCGCCCCCCTGGAGTACGTCGCCGCCCAGCGCGGCTACCGGTACGCCGACGACCGGTTCTTCGTGCCGGCCAATCGTCTACGGGATCGGCCGCGGCACCGCACGGCGCTTCCGGCCCGTGGCGCTGTCCGACGGCGACGACGGCCTGCGGGTCAGCGGATGGTGTGAGCTGCGGGGAGCGAACAGGGCGCTGCGGGTCGACGGCATCATGCTGCTGCGCGCGACGCCCGACACGTTCGAGGCGGACGAGGCTCCGACCGACCCCCACCGGGCATCACTGACCTTCGGGTCGCGGGTGGGGGAGCCCTACCGCGCCGTTGTGCGCTTCCCCGGCGGGATCGTCCCCGACCACGTCCCCGGCACCCGATCGCTGGGCGACGGGCGGACCGAGGTCGAGTTCCGCGCCTCTGCCCCGCTGCTGGCGGCGCTGCTGTCCGGCCCCCGCTTCGTGATCGAGCGGCCCCGCTGGCTGCGCGCGCGGCTCGAGGCCCACCTCCGCGCCGTCCTCGACGACAACCTGGCGTAGCCCGGCTGACCGGTCCCCTCCCTGGGGCAACCACGCCCGGCTGGCCGGTCCCCTCCCTGGGGCAACATGGGGCATGGCCGCGCTGTTCACCCGCCACGACCTCGAACGGCTGAGCGAGGCCGTGGCGTCCGCCTGGCGCGCCGGCCTCGACCGCGACTGGTCGGCGCGGGCCGGCACGCTCGACTGGACGTGCCGGCGCACCGCCGACCACACCGTCGACACCGTGTGGGCCCCGGCGTTCTTCCTGGCCGCACGCCGCCGGGACGGCTACCCCGACTGGGGTGCCCCGTTCACCGCCGGGGCCGATGCCCGGCCCGAACAGCTCGTCGAGGCACTGGAGACCGTCACGCGCATCCTGTCGGCGGTCGTCGCCGCCGCGGGGCCCGACGCCCGGGCCGCCATCTGGCGCCGGCCCCGGGTCGAGGTGCGCGGGCCCGAGGACTTCCCGCCGCGGGGCGGCCTGGAGCTGGCGCTGCACGGCCACGACGTGTGCGCGGGCCTGGGCGTGCCCTTCGCCCCACCGGCGGACGTGTGCCAACGGCTGCGCGACCACACCCGCGAGTGGCCCCACTGGAGCTCGCCGGGCTGGCGCATCCTGCCGGCCACCGACGACCCCTGGGGCGACCTGCTGGCCGGCTCCGGCCGCGCCCCCGCCGCATCCGCCGACGGGGCCTGATCGCCGAGCGTCGTGGACGGGCACCGATGAGTCGGCCGCCCCCGCGGAGTCGACACCGGTGAGGGCACGACGCCGCCCCGACGCCGCCCGACACCGAGCACAAGGAGACACCGCATGAGCCTTCCCAAGGTCGTGAGCAGGGACGAATGGCTGGCCGCTCGCAAGGAGCTCCTCGTCAAGGAGAAGGAGCAGACCCGCCGGCGCGACGCGCTCAACATCGAGCGCCGCAACCTGCCCATGGTCGAGATCGAGAAGGACTACACCTTCGACGGTCCCGACGGCCCGGCGCACCTGGTCGACCTGTTCGACGGTCGCCGGCAGCTCATCCTGTACCACTTCATGTTCGATCCCGACTGGGACGAGGGCTGCTCGAGCTGCACGGCGGGCACCGACGAGCTCTCCGCCGGTTTCTTCGACCACCTGCACACCCGCGACACGTCCTACGCCATGGTGTCGCGGGCGCCGTTGGCCAAGCTCGAGGCGTGGAAGGCCAAGCGGGGTTGGGACGTCCCCTGGTACTCGTCGTTCGGGTCGGACTTCAACTACGACTTCGGGGTCACGATCGACGGGTCGGTCCGCCCGCCGGAGTACAACTACCGCACCGCGGAGGAGTGGGAGGCCCTCGGTGAGCCGCTGTCGGCGGACAAGCCCTCCGAGGTCCCGGGCCAGAGCTGCTTCCTGCAGGTGGACGGGAAGGTGTTCCACACGTACTCGCAGTACGCGCGGGGCCTGGAGTCCACCGGCGGGTCGTACTACTTCCTCGACCTGACCGTCCTGGGCCGCCAGGAGGAGTGGGAGGAGCCGAAGGGCCGGACCGAGTCGGCGCGGTCGGCCACCCCCAACTTCGCCGAGTGACCCCGGTCGGTCAGGGGGAGCCCGGGCCGTACCCGTGGGCCCCCACTGACCGCAGGACGTGACCGGGACCGACCGTCAGCGGCGGGCGGCGACCAGGGCGGCCGAGCCCGAGCGCCAGAGGACCCCGGCCTCGGCGAACCCGGCGTCCAGCAGTGCCTGCGCGTGGAACGCCGCGGGCGGCTCGGAGCCGTCGGCGTGGTCGCCGCCGAACATCGCCCGCCGCTCGGCCACCAACGGGGCGAGCCGCGGGTCGGTGGCGGCGATGTCCCACCAGGCGTACCAGTCCGGCCGGCCGTCGGCGCGCTGACGCCGGCGGCGGCGCTCCTCGATGCCCGCCAGCGCCGCGGACAGCGCGGGGATCTCGGCGGGGGCCATCTCGTCGACGTTGGCGACGGCACCCCCCGGACGCACCAGGCCGGCCAGATCTCGGTAGACGCGGCGGAGCGTGTCCTCGTCGAGCCAGTGCAGCGCGGTGGCGGTGACGACGGCGTCGACGGGCGTCTCGGGCAGGGCGTGCACCCAGGCGGGATCGCCGAGGTCGGCCCGCACGATGCGGACGCGCCCGTCGCCGGCGAAGCTGGCCCGGGCGATGGCGAGCAGGGCGGGGTCGACGTCGAGGGCGATCGAGCGGGCCCCGGGCAGCCGGTCGAGCAGGCGGCGGCTGATGGACCCGGTGCCGCAGGCCAGGTCGAGGACCAGGGGCCGGGGGCCGGCCACGGACTCGACGACGTCGATCAGCGCGCTCAGCCGGGCCTCGCGGTCGGGCATGTAGCCCTCCTGCTGGTGGTCCCACGACGCCTGCCAGCGTTCGGCCCACGCGCGATCGGGTTCGCTCACGGAGTCGAGGGTGTGGGTGGTCATGTTGGTCGCCTCCCCGGCGGTAAGGTTCATCCAGCGGTATTGACCACTACACGATCGCGCCGGATCAGTAAGGATCGCAAGTGGATTTTGAGTCTTACGCTCAGATCGGCGTCGACCTGATCTCGTCCCAGCCCGACGAGCTCGACGCCACCGACCCCCTGGCCTCCCTGGCCGGGCTGCGCGATCTGCTGGGCGCCCGCCCCTGGTTGGCCGAGCGCGCCACCGAGCGCGACCGTGCGCCGCTCGCCGAGCTGCGGAGCGCCCTGCGGGCGGTGTTCGACGCGGCCACCGACGGACGCTCGGCCGACATGGCCGCCCAGCTCAACCGGCTGCTCGAGCGCCACCCGCCCGTGCCCCGCATCTCGGGGCACGACGATGCCGACTGGCACCTGCACGTCGCCGACGACGCCGGCCCCCTCGCCGAGGAGCTGGCCGCCGCGGCCGTCATGGGGCTCACCATGGTGTTCCTCGACCTGGGGCCCACCAGGTTCGGCACCTGCGCCGACCCTCGCTGCCGCGGCGTGTTCATCGACACCTCCCGCAACCGGTCACGCCGCTACTGCTCCGACCGCTGCGCCAGCCGGGCCAACGTCGCCGCGCACCGCCGCCGCCAACGCTCGTCGCCGTGACCCGGCATCCGTCCGCCCTGCCCCGGCCGAGCCCGCACCGCCGCCGCCCCCACTTACGCTGGCCCGGTGACCGAGCGGACCCGCCGCGACTCGGCACGCGTGGTCGTCGTCGACGAGACCGGCTGCGTGCTGCTGTGCCGCATCGACGACCCCGTCGAGGGCACCGGACGGCTGTGGATCACCCCCGGGGGCGGCATCGAGCCCGACGAGCCGGTGGCGGTGGCCGCCGCCCGCGAGCTGGCGGAGGAGACGGGCGCGGTGCTCGATGCCCGCGAGCTCGGCCGGCCGGTGGCGGTGTGCGAGGGCGACTGGGCGTTCCGCGGCCGGCTCCTGCACTCGACCGACTGGTACTTCGCCGCGCGCACGCCGCGCTTCGATCCCGTCGACGACGGCCTCGAGGACCTGGAGCGCGAGATCCACGCGGAGTGGCGCTGGTGGCGACCCGCCGAGATCGAGGCGACGACCGACTTGGTGCTGCCGGCGCGCCTGGCCGACGTCGTCCGACGCATCAGCCGCGGCGAGGTGCCGGACGATCCGGTCGTGCTGCCGTGGACGGACGAGTAGCCGGATCGCGGCGGGGAGCCTCCGGGTAGGGTGCGGCATGTCTCGCGTCGGTCCGTTCTGGGACGTGATGGAGGGTCGGGTCGAGCGGCCGCCCGCCGCCGACCTGCTGGGCTGGGAGCTGCTGTCGGTCGACCCCGACGCGGGCACCATCGAGGTCGCCTTCACCGCGACCGAGCAGTTCCTCAACCCGGTGGGCGTGGTCCAGGGCGGCCTGCTCGCCGCCATGCTCGACGACACCCTGGGCCCTGCCCTCGTCGCCACGCTGGGCCCGGGCGAGTTCGCACCGACGGCCGACCTGCACGTCCAGTTCCTGCGGCCGGCACTTCCCGGGCGGCTGGTCGGCCGCGGCAGGATCGTGCGCCGGGGGGCGGGCGTGGGGTTCCTCGCCGGCGAGCTCGTCGACGCGACCGGCGCCACCGTCGCCGTGGCCACCGCGACGGCCGTCGTCCGCGGTCCCGCGTGAGTGTCGCCGGCGCTCGGCGTGGCTCAGCGGAGGTCGAAGGCGAGGTCGAAGCGGCGGACGGCGCCGGCGAAGATGTTCGGCTCGATGTCGGGCGGGGTGACGACGCGCAGGTTGGTCCACCGCTCGGTGAGCGCGCCGAACAGCAGGCGCAGCTCGAGCCGGGCCAGGTTGGCGCCGACGCAGAAGTGGGTGCCCTGCCCGAACGCGAGGTGCGGGTTCGGGTCGCGCCGGATGTCGAAGCGGAACGGGTCGTCGAACACCGCCTCGTCGCGGTTGGCCGACGGGTACGCGAGCATCACCCGGTCGTCGGCCGCCACCGGCTGGTCGCCGATGTGGTCGTCGGTCGCGGCGCGCCGGAACATGTTGTTGAGCGGGGTCACCCAGCGGATGACCTCCTCGACCAGCCCGTTCACCAGCGAGGGGTCGGCGGCCGCCGCCTCCCACTGGTCGGGGTGCTCGGCCAGGACCGCCAGGCCCCGGGCGATCACCGTGCGCGTGGTCTCGGCGCCGCCGGCGATGAACAGCCCCGTCTCGTGCATCATCGTCAGCGGGTCCATGCCCGCCTCCGCCCACACCGAGATCAGATCGTCGGCGGGGCAGCCCCGGCGCTCGGCGGCGATCTCCTGGAGCACCGGGTTGAACTCCATGATGGCGTTCATCACGCCCATGACGGCGTCGTTGTCGAACGTGATGGCATCGGTCCGCATCAGCCGCTCGGACCACGACTTGACGTCCTCCCAGCGGTCCTCCGGGAAGCCGAGCAGGTCGGCGGTCAGGCGCGACGGGAGCTGAGCCGCGAGGTCCTGGACCACCTCGAGCCGCCCCTGATCTGCGACGGCGTCGACCAGCTCGTCGATGCGGGAGCGGAGGAAGTCGGCGTCCTGCTGCACGGCCCGGGGCGTGAAGCGACGGCTGAGGAGGTGGCGCTGCCGGAGGTGCTCGGGATCGTCCTGGGCGATCATGTTCGACTCCTCCATGGCCAGGTTGACCCGGTAGGAGCCGCGGGACGAGAACACCCGGCTGCGGCGCTCGACGTCCATGACGTCGGCGTGCCGGGTGACGATCCAGAAGCCGTTGGCGTCCCGGTACACGGGCGCCTCGCGGCGGGCCCAGGTGAAGAAGTCGTGCACCCGCTCGAGGTCCACCCACCACGCAGGATCGAGGAGGTTCGCCGGCGGCGCATCCTCGGCCGTCATCTGCTCCACGCGCCCTCCCTGGTCGAGATCACCCCGTCGCTCACTGACATCGGTATCACACTTGGCCCGGACCAGGGAGACCGGAGGACCTGAGGCGGCTCGCCGGGTCGGGCCGCCGGGCGAGGGTACCGAGTAGAGTCCGGGAGTCATGGCGGCGATAGGACGGTCGAGCCGGACCGCCGGCCGGCTGCGCGACATCGAGTCACTGACCGACGCCGACCTCGCGCACCTCCACGTCGACGACCTGATCAGCGAGCTGCTCGACCGCACCCTGGGCGCCCTCGGGGCCGACACCGCCGCCGTGCTGCTGCTCGACGCCGCCGCCGACCACCTCGTCGCCACGTCCGCCCGCGGGCTGGAGGCGGAGGTGTACCAGGGCGTCCGCATCCCGCTCGGCCGCGGCTTCGCCGGGCGCATCGCCGCGACGAAGCAGCCGATCGTGATCGACGACATCGACGCCGCCGAGGTCTTCAACCCCGTGCTGCGCGACAGGGGCCTCCGCTCGTTGCTCGGCGTCCCGCTGCTGGTCGGCGGGCGGTTGCTCGGCGTGCTCCACGTCGGCACGCTGGTACCGCGCCGGTTCACCCAGGCCGACGTCGAGCTGCTCCAGATGGCGGGCGACCGCGTGGCGCTCACCATCCACGCCCACCTCGCCGACGACGAGCGCAAGGCCGCCGTCGCCCTGCAGCGCAGCCTGCTGCCCGATCGCCTCCCCTACATCGCGGGGCTCGAAGCCGCCCTGCGCTACAGCGCGGGCGGCGCGGGCGACGTGGGAGGCGACTGGTACGACATGTTCGTGCTGCCGACCCACTGGGTGTGCATCACCGTCGGCGACGTGGTCGGGCGGGGGCTGCACGCCGCGGTGATCATGGGCCGCCTCCGCAGCGCGCTGCGGGCCTACGCCCTCCAGTCGGCTCCCGATCCCGCCGTCATCCTCGAACAGGCCGACCACAAGCTCCGCCACTTCGAGTCCGGCGAGATGGCCACCGCGATCGTCGCGCTCATCGAGCCGTCGCTCGGGCGACTCCACATCTCGACCGCCGGCCATCCCGCACCCGTGCTCGCCACCGAGGGCGGCCCGTCCACCTACCTCTCCCTGCCGGTCGATCCGCCGCTCGGCGTGGCCAGGACGCACGGGCGACGGACCACCACCGTCGACCTGCCCCACGGGGCGGTCGCCTGCTTCTACACCGACGGCCTGGTCGAGCGCCGGCACACGTCGCTCGACGACCGCATCGAGATGCTGCGCGCCGCGGTGACCGCGGAGCCGCCCGAGCAGGTGTGCATCGGCGTCATGTCCAGGCTCGTCGGCCAGGAGCGGCCCGTCGACGACGTGGCGCTGCTGGTGGTGCGGCGGACCGGCACGCCACCCGCAGGCTCCCTGGTGATGGCACTCCCTGCCGTTCCCTCGTCGCTCGGCGAGGTGCGGGCCGGCCTGCGGCGCTGGCTGCACGAGGTGGGGGCCACCCCGGCGGACGAGCTCGACCTGATCCTGGCGGTCGGCGAGGCCACCAGCAACGTCGTCGAGCACGCCTACGGGCCCGAAGGCGGGACGATGACCGTGGCGCTCCGCCTCGAAGAGGGCGTCGCCTGCGTCACGGTCAGCGACGACGGCGGCTGGCGGGCGCCCCGCGGCACCAATCGCGGCCGGGGTGGCACCATCATGGCGGCGGTGGCCGACGACGTGCGCGTGGACCGCCGACCCGAGGGCACCGAGGTCACCCTCCGCTACCGCCTCGGCAGGGAGGACTCCGAATGACGACCGCCCGCGTGGATGTGGCGACCGACGGCGACGTGGTCCGCCTCGTGCTCGCCGGGGAGATCGACCTGGCCAACGCGGCCGAAGTCGAGGCGACCATCATCGCCGCCATCAGCAACGAGGCGACCGCTGCCAGCATCGACCTGTCCGACATCGACTACATCGACAGCGCCGGCCTGCGCATCCTCTACGCGCTGTCCACCCGCCTGAAGACCCTGCAGATCGAGCTCGAGCTCGTCGCCCCGGTCGGGTCGCCGGCCCGCCAGGTCATCACGCTCGCCGGGCTCGATGGCATCGCCCAGCTCACGCCATGAGCGACCCGTCGCGGGTGCGGCCGTCGCGGCTTCCGCGCCGCCGCCCAGCGACGATGCGACCATGACGGACGACGCCGTCGACGCTCTCATGGCCGCGGCCGACCCCGCCATGGTCGTGGTCACTGTGGCCGGGGACGAGCCCGCGGGGTGCCTTGTCGGATTCCACTGCCAGGCCGGCATCGACCCGCCCCGGTACGTCGTGTGGCTGTCGAAGGCCAACCGCACCTACGACGTGGCGCTCGGCGCCACCCACGTGGGCGTCCACCTGCTGTCCGAGGCCGACGGCCCACTCGCCCGGCGGTTCGGCGCCGAGACGGGCGACGAGGTCGACAAGTTCGCGGGGCTGTCGTCGACGCCCGGCCCGGGCGACGTCCCGCTGCTCGACGCCTGCCCCCGGCGCTTCGTCATCCGCCGCACCGTGGTGGTGGACGACGGGGGCGATCACGTGTGCTTCGCGGGCGAGGTGGTGGCGGCGACGACCACCGGTGCACCGTTCCGTCCCCTCCGCCTGTCGCAGGTGGTCGGCCTCGCCCCCGGCCACGACGCCGCCGAGCGCCGGCCCACGCCCACCAGCCACGATCGCCCGTAGCTCGACCCGCCACGGGTGCGGGCACCGTGCGCCGGCGACGGGTCCGCGATGACCGCAGACAGTAAGGCTGCTCCCACCGACGGTCTTGACGGTGTTGGGGCTGCGGCGCAGACTGACCTCGGCTAGTCGCTAGGAGATGGAGACGGCGCCGATGGCTGAACCGGCACGGGCAGGCCGCATCTCGCTCGAGCAGTTGAACACTGCGGTGGTCGAGGCGGTCGAGTTGGCCAAGGAGAGGCGGGGCCTCGAACTGGAGGCGGCACCCCTCGGCTCGGACTTCCTCCGCAATCCCGTCTGGACGATCGGTCGTCAGGTCCGTGGCGACATCTCCCTCGACGACGCCTACCAGGTCGCGACGTCCATCACCGAGGCGGTGGAGAGCAGCGTCGGCATCCGGCTGTCCCCCACTGTCACGATCGTCGACAAGCAGATCCTCTGCGGCTTCATCGAGAGGTTCGACCGCTCGTTCGATCTTCCGGGCACCCGGTTCTAGGTGGCCGCCACGACGTCCGATGCACCATCGGGCCGGCTGCGGTGCCCGAGCGCGCAGGCCGACATGGACGAGCCCCAGGTGTTCGGGATCGTCGCCGGCACGGCCAGGGCACCGCGTGTCGGATACCTGACCCGTCCTGTGCACCCTGACGATCTCGCAGGGTCGCTGTCCGACATCGAGGCGACGAGGGTGCTCCGCATCGCGGCGCGATGCGAGGAGTCGCGCTGCGTCCACTTCGACGGCGACTGCTGCTCGCTCGGCCAGCGGGTCAGGGAGACCCTGCCGCCGGTGGTCGACATCCTGCCCCGTTGCTCGATCCGCGCGACGTGCCGGTGGTACTCGGAGCAGGGAGGAGCGGTTTGCCACCGCTGTCCCCAGGTGGTGACCCTCGACGGCGACCGCGGAGACAACCAGACGCTGCGCGCTGTCGCCAGACCTCCGTCGAGCTAGCCATAGCTCGTCGCGTGCCGCCGGGAGTCACGCAACCAGGGCTTCGTCGGCTACCAACTGCGCAACAAAATGACAAACACCCGAACCCAACCGGGGGTCCGGGTGTTGCCGATGTCTCGCGACATCACACTGGTGGGCGAGGGGGGACTTGAACCCCCACGACCTTACGGCCACTGGCACCTGAAGCCAGCGCGTCTGCCAATTCCGCCACTCGCCCGAGCGACAAGAACGGACACGATAGCGCGGCGCCCGCGGCCGCCCACCATCTGATCGGGGCTACGATCCCGCCTCGGCAGAGCCGGCACGAGGGGCCGGCGGCCGGGGGCGACATCAAGGCGGAAGCGTGATGACCATCAGCGCGGATATGGGCGTCCTCGCCGCCACGGGCGACGGGCTGCTCGAACAGTGGCGCGACCTCGGGCCCACGTTGTGGCTGGTCACGGGCGTGATGGCGGCGCTGTGGCTCGCCGGCCTCGCGGTGCTCGCCGCCCTCCACGACCCCCGCAAGGTGCGCCCGGGCGCCGCGATGCTCGAGCTGCAGGGCAGCGAGTCCCCGGCGGTCGTGAACCTGCTCACCACCGACTGGGACCTCGGCCACGAGGCAATCCCGGCCACGCTCGTCGACCTGGCCGCCAAGCGCTACGTCGACATCGACATGGTCGGCGACGACACGTTCGTCAGCGTGCGCAAGAACCGGCCGGCGGGCTCGCAGGAGCTGTCGAGGCACGAGTCGATGGTGCTGCGCCACGTCAGCGGCCTCGCCAGCCACACGCCGGAGGGCCGGGTACCGGCCGAGGCGCTCACCACCGGCCCCGAGGAGTCGGCCAAGCGGTGGTGGAAGGACTTCCGGTCCGACGTCGTCGACGAGGCCCGCGGCCGGGGACTGTCCCAGGCCCGGTGGTCGAGCGGGGTCAAGACGGTGTTCATCCTCCTGGCGCTGCCCATCGCGCTGGCCGCCGCGCTGGCGGCCTCGACGCTTCCGGACGATCCCGAGAACCCCGACGACGATCCGATCGGGGGTGCGATCGCCTGCGGCATCGGCACGATGGTGGGGGCGTCCGCCCTCGTCGTCTCCCGCAAGGGCGAGCGCGACACGCCCGCCGGCCGCGAGGCGGCCGCCCGCTGGCTGGGCGTGCGCGAGCTGCTGGCCGAGGACCCGCTGTTCGCCGAGCAGCCGCCCGCGGCCGTCGCGATCTGGGACCACCTCCTGGCCCACGGCACCGCGCTCGGGGTCGCCCACGGCGTCGTGCAGGCCCTGCCGCTCGGTGCCGAGAGCGAGCGCGAGGCGTGGAGCTCGGTGGGCGGCCGCTGGCGCGTCGTCCGGGTCCGCTACCCGAACCGGATGCCGCCGGGCTACGGCACGCACCCGGCGATCGCCGTCCTGTGGGGCCTGTTCGCCCTGTCGATCGGCCTCCCGATGATCTGGTACTTCGCCACCATGTTCCGCGAGCTCGTCGAGGGGACGCAGGACGAGGACGGTGCGACGCTCCTCGGTTCCGAGCTGCCCCGGGGCGTGGGCACTCCCCTGTCGATCGCCGGCACAGCGGTGACGGTCCTGTTGGTCGGCTTCGCCGTCGTGGGCGTGTGGATGATCCTCGCGGGGCTCGCCGACCTGGTGATGGGCCGCACCACCGTCGAGGGCCGCGTGCTGCGCATGCGCGACCGGGTCAGACGCGACGAGGACAGGCGCGTCACCAAGGTCACCCGCCACATCGCCGTGGACGACGGGACGGCCGACAAGGTCCGGGCCTGGAGGTTCACCCGGTTCACGGTCGGCCACCGGGGCGACACCGTGCGAGGACGGGTGACCCGCTACCTCCGCCACGTCCGCGACCTCGAGGTGGTCGGCCGGCCCGCCTCCTCCTCGGCGGCGGTGGCCGAGGCAGCGCGGGCCAGCACCGCGCCGACGATCCCCGGGATGCCGGGCACGGGCGCGTGGGGGCTCGGCTCGCCGGCCGGCACCTCGCTCGCGGCGGCCGCCATGGCCGCGGCGGACGCGCTCACCGCCGCGTCCGGCAGCCGGGCCGGCGGCGGGCCCGGTGGACCGGGCGCCGGCGAACCCGGCGACCGCACCGCGGTCCCACCCACGCCCCCGCTCCCCGACGACGGCACCGTCTCCGCGGCCGCGGGCATGGCGCTGTCCCGCGACCCGGCGCGGCCCCCCACCCGGCGGCGATGGCCGGCGGATCGGCGCTGTACCGCACCACGGGCAAGGGTCACGTGCAGGTCGTGTGGGTGCCCCCGGTCGCCATCGACGTCTACCGGCGGCTCCCGGCCGCCCTGCGTCACGAGCTGCCCGGCCTGGGCGACGAGGGCTTCCGCGCCCGGTTCGGCGGCGGGGTCATGGCCCGGCGCGGCGACCACGTGGTGATGGTGACACCTCACCTGCCGGGCATCGACGGCGGCCAGCGTGACGAGATCGCCGCCCGGGTGGCGGCGGCGACCCTCGCCCAGGCGCCGCCCGGTCCGGCATCCGGGGGCCCCGCCTCCGGCGCGCCGCCCGCCGGAGGCACCGCGTCGCCACCGCCCGGCTGGGCACCCGGCGCCCCACCACCGCCCGTGCCTTCGCCCGCGGCCCCGGTCGGCACCGCGTCGCCACCGCCCGGCTGGGCACCCGGCGCACCACGGCCGCCATTCTCACCTGCCCCACCGCCGCCACCGGGGCCCGGCGAGGCGACGGCACCGCCGGGACCGGGCCCGTGGCGCGAGGGCGGCGGCTGAGCGGCCTTGGTCCCACCTCGGACGCAGCAACGCAAGGGGGACGCCACCAGAGCCACCCGGCGTACTTGTAACCTGCCTTCCCGTGGCGATCCGTGGTTTCGAACGGCGGCTGGAACGCATGGTGGAGGGTGCCTTCGCACGCGCGTTCCGGTCGAGCATCCGTCCGGTCGAGCTCGCCCGCCGGCTGGCCCGCGAGATGGACGACCACGTCTCGGTCGGCGTGCGCGGCACGCCGGTGGCGGCCAACAGCTTCACCATCTACCTCTCCCCGAGCGACTTCCAGGAGTTCTCCGAGGTGCGCGACGCCCTGCGCCGCGAGCTGAACGACGCCGCCCGGGCCCACGCCCGCGACGAGGGCTACGGGTTCATGGGCCCCATCGACGTCGAGCTGGTGGTCGACGAGAGCTTCGGCACCGGCTGGTTCGAGATCGAGGGCCGGTTCCGCGAGGGGGCGGGCGGCGCCGGGGCCGGCAGCCTCGTCCTCCCGACCGGCGACCGCTTCACCCTCGAGGAGCACATCATCAGCATCGGCAGGCGCCCGGAGTCGAACATCGTGCTCGCCGACCCGAACGTCAGCCGCAACCACGCCGAGATCCGCCCGCAGGGCGACGGGTTCGTGCTGGTCGACCTGGGCTCGACCAACGGCTCCAAGGTCAACGGGGTGCGGGTGGCCCAGCACGTCCTCACCGACGGCGACGAGCTGGCGTTCGGCAACACCCGCATGCGCTTCGAAGCCAGTTGAGGCCCCTGACGCACCGCACCGGTCGACCGGCTCCACCTGCGTGTCACGGGCTGCCGCGGCACCGCAGTCGGGCCGAGGTCGCCGCTGCCGATATTCTCCGCCCCGGTGCCCGACCAGCTTCTCAACCTCCTCAAGCTGTTCCTCCTCGTCCTGCTGTACCTCTTCTTCCTCCGGGTGCTGCGGGCGGTGTGGACCGAGGTCAACGTCTCGGGGTCCGTCGACGCCCCGGCACCCGCGGGCAAGCAGCGGGGTCGGGGCCGCCGGCCCTCCCGGCCGGGGCGGTCGAACCACCCCCAGCTCAAGGTCCTGGAACCGGCGGGCATAAGGGGACGCAGCTACGCGCTCGACGAGGAGATCACCTTGGGTCGCGCCGCGGGCTGCCAGATCCCGCTCGAGGATTCCTACGCCAGCCAGGTCCACGCCCGGGTGTTCCAACGTGACGGCCACTGGTACGTCGAGGACCTGGGCTCGACGAACGGCACCTACCTCAACCGGCGCCGGGTGGCCGGCCCGATGGTGATCAAGCGGCGTGACAAGCTGCAGATCGGCAACACCGTGCTGGAGCTCCAATGACCGCCCGCGCCGACCGCACCGCCTTGCGCTGGGGCGGGGCCACCCACGTCGGCCGCGTCCGGTCGAACAACCAGGACCAGTACCTGGCCCGCGACGACACGGGCCTGTGGGCCGTCGCCGACGGCATGGGCGGTCACAGCGGCGGCGAGGTCGCCTCGCAGATCGCGTGCGACACGCTGGGCGACAGCTTCGCCGTGCACACCGTCGACGGCCTGGTCGAGGCGGTGGAGCACGCCAACACCGCGGTGTTCCGGGCCGGGGCCGACGATCCCCAGCTCACGGGCATGGGCACCACGGTGGTGGCCCTGGCGGTGGTCGACCACCGCGGCAGCGAGGTCCTGGCCATCGCCAACGTGGGCGACTCGCGCTGCTACCGGTACTCGCAGGGCGAGCTCGACCAGCTCACCACCGACCACAGCCTGGTGGCCGACCTGGTGCGCGAGGGCAGCCTGTCGCCCGAGGAGGCGGCGGTGCACCCCCAGCGCAACATCGTGACGCGGGTGCTGGGCGTGTACGACACCGTGCCCGTCGACGTGTTCGCGGTCGATCCCCACCACGGCGACCGGTACGTGCTCTGCTCGGACGGGCTGTTCAACGAGGTGCCGGAACCCGCCATCGCCACCGTGCTCCGGCGCGTCCCCGACCCCGCCGACGCCGCCGACGAGCTGGTGCGGCTGGCGGTCGAGGGGGGTGGGCGCGACAACGTCACGGTGGTAGTGGTCGACGTCGTCGACGACGGCGGCCGGGGCGCCGCCGCCTCCGCCGCCCTCGGGGCGTCGGGCGAGCCCACCACGGCTCGCAGCGCGGGACCGCAGTCGAGCCCCGCCTACGCGGGCGACGACGCGCCGACGCGGCGGGCCCGCCGACCGCACGGCGACACCGCCGAGATCGAGGCCGTCGACGATCGGGTCGCGGCCGGCGGGCGCGGCCGGGGTCGGGGACGCCGGCGGGCCCGCGCCGCCGCGACCGGCCTCGACGACCGCCCCGCGACCGACCTCGACGGCGCCGATCGCGACCTCGACGACGACTACGCCGTGCCGGGCGATCGGGCCGACGTCGACGGCCGCACCGCCTCGGGCCGCCACAGTGCCAAGCGGCGGGGCCGCCGGCTGACCTGGCGGGTCGCCCTGTTCTCGCTGCTGATCCTCGCGCTGGTCGCCGGGGTCGTGGCCACCATCCAGTGGTACGGCACGTCCGCGTACTTCGTCGGCTTCGACGGCGGCGAGGTGGCGATCTTCCGGGGACGCCCGGGCGGCCTGCTGTGGATCCAGCCCGAGCTGGCTGCCGGCACGGGCCTCGACCGCGACCGGGTGCCAGAGGCCCGCGTGCCCGACATCGAGCAGGGCGTCGAGCAGTCGTCCATGGACGACGCCGAGAGGTACGTGACCAACCTGCGCGAGCAGGCCCAGGAGCTCGAACCGCCCACGACGACGACCACGCGGCCGACGACGACCACCACCCGGCCCCCACGCACGACGGCGCCCCGGGCGCCGGCCACCACCGCGCCGCCACCATGACCACGTCCAGCCGACGCACCACCGAGCTGGGCCTGCTGGTGCTGGGCACGATGTTCGTGGTCGGCGCCTACCTCCTGGCCAGCCTCCCGGCCGACAGCGAGATCCCCACGACGGTCGGGCCGTTCCTCGGCGTCATCGTCGGCCTGCCGATCCTGGCCCACGTGGCGGTCCGCCGGCTCGCCCCCCGGGCCGACGGCATGCTGCTGCCGCTGGCCTCGCTGCTCAACGGCCTCGGCTACGTGTTCATCGTCCGGCTCGACGAGGCCGACCCGCAGGGGCCCAAGGGCCTGGCGGGGCTGCAGTCGGCGTGGATGATCATGGGCGTGGCCGCCTTCATCGCCACGCTGTGGATCGTGCGCGACGCCCGCCAGCTCGAGCGCTACCGCTACACGGCCGGGTTCATCGGGCTGGGGCTGCTGCTCCTCCCGCTCATCCCGATCATCGGGCAGACCATCAACGGCAGCCGCATCTGGGTGTCGCTGGGCCCGGTCAACTTCCAGCCGGGCGAGTTCGCCAAGCTGGCGCTGGCCGTGTTCTTCGCCGGCTACCTGGTCGAGAAGCGCGAGCTGCTGGCCATCAACCGGGCCTTCGGTCCGTTCGCGCTGCCCGACCCCAAGCACCTGGGCCCGGTCCTCATCGCCTGGGGCGTGGCGCTGGTGGTCATGGTGCTGGAGCGCGACCTGGGCTCGTCGCTGCTGTTCTTCACGCTGTTCCTGGTGCTGATCTGGGTGGCCACCGAGCGGGCGTCGTACCTGGCCGTCGGGGTGGTGCTGTTCCTCGTCGGCGGCTACCTGGCCTTCAGCTCGTTCAGCCACGTCCAGGAGCGGTTCGACACCTGGATCGACCCATGGGACAAGGACAAGGGCTTCCAGGTGGTGCAGGCGGCCTTCGCCTTTGCCGACGGCGGGATCGCCGGCCGCGGCCTCAACCTGGGTGTGCCGTACCGCATCCCGGTGGTGGAGAGCGACATGATCTTCGCCGCCATCGGCGAGGAGCTGGGCATGGTCGGCGCCGCCTCGGTGCTCGTCGCGTTCCTCTTGATGATCGGGGCCGGGCTGCGCATCGCCCAGCAGTCCCAGGGGTTCGAGCGGCTGCTGGCGACCGGCCTCACGACCCTGCTCGGCTTCCAGGCGTTCATCATCATGGCGGGGGTCGTGCGGCTGCTGCCGCTGACCGGGGTGACCCTCCCGTTCGTCTCCTACGGCGGGTCGTCGCTGCTGGCCAACTGGGTGCTGCTGGCGCTGCTGCTGCGCATCTCCGACCGCACGGCGGTCCGCGACGCGGAGCGCCTGGCCGCCGCCCAGCTCACCCAGGTCGGGACCTGAGCCGTGTCCAAGCAGATCCGCAACCTGGGGGTCTTCCTGGCGCTCTGCTACGCGGCGCTGTTCGTGCAGGTCAACCGGCTGACCGTGTTCCAGGCCGAGGGCCTGCGCGAGCAGCCCACGAACAACCGCACCGTCGAGCGCGACTTCTCCAGCCCGCGGGGCAGCATCGTCAGCGCCGACGGGGAGGTGCTGGCCCAGTCGGTGCCGTCGGACGACCGCTTCGAGTTCCAGCGCGAGTACCCGACCGGCGACCTGTTCGCCCACGTCACCGGCGCCTTCACCTTCGAGCTGGGGATCTCGGGGGCCGAGGACAGCTACAACGGCTTCCTCACCGGCGACGACATCGGCTTCGACATCAACCAGGTGGACGACCTGTTCGTCGAGCGCGAGCCGGTGGGCGACGTCACGCTCTCGGTCCGGCGCGACGTGCAGCAGGTGGCCCGCGACGCGCTGGGCGCCCAGGAGGGCTCGGTGGTGGCGCTCGACCCCCGCAACGGCGAGATCATCGCCATGTGGTCGTTCCCGTCCTACGACCCGAACGTGCTGGCGTCGCACGACTTCAACGCGGCCGAGGCCGCCTCCGACCTGCTCAACGCCGACCCGGAGAAGCCGACCCGCAGCCGGGTGTTCCAGGAGCGCGAGGCTCCGGGTTCGACGTTCAAGGTGGTCACGGCCACCTCGGGCATCGAGCGGGGTGGCGTGACCCGAGACAACCCCTCGTACCCGGTGAGCAGCAGCTACCAGCCCCCGGGCGGCGGCCGTCCGATCCCCAACTTCGGGGGGTCCAGCTGCGGCGGCACCCTCTTCCCGATCCTGCAGGACTCGTGCAACACCGCGTTCGCGCAGATGGGGGTCGACTCGGGTGGCGCCAACCTGCAGGAGATCGCCCAGGGGTTCGGCTTCGACCGCGAGGTGCCCATCGACCTGCCGGGCGCGGTGCAGTCGACGTTCCCGGCCGCCGTCGTCAACGACCCGCCGACCCTGGCCCAGGCCTCGATCGGCCAGAACGAGGTGCAGGCCACGCCGCTGCAGATGGCGCTGGTGGCCGCGGCGGTCGCCAACGACGGCGAGGTGATGGTGCCGCACGTCATGCGCGAGATCCGCGACGACCAGGGCAACCTCGTCGAGGAGTTCGACAGCGAGGTCTGGACGCAGCCCATGTCGCCGGCCACCGCGGGCCTGCTGCGGGAGGCGATGATCTCGGTGGTCACCGACGGCTCGGCCCAGCGGCTCGACGAGGGGCTCGAGGGCTTCGTGGTCGGCGGCAAGACGGGCACGGCGCAGTTGGGCACGCCCGAGCCCAGCTCGCACGCGTGGATCATCGGGTTCGCGGGCCCACCGGGCGAGACGCCGCACGTGGCCGTGGCCGTCATCGTTGAGGGTCAGCCGGGCCTGAGCGAGCAGACTGGTGGCAGAGTTGCCGCTCCGATCGCAGCTGCGGTGTTGCAGCAGGCGCTGGCGCCACCTGAGCGGGCCGATCAAGCAGACGGGGACCAGGGCGACGGGTGATCGACGACATGGGATCACCTGACGCCAGCGCAGCCTCCCCGACCTCGTAACCTGGGGGTCGCATGTCGCAGCAGAACCAAGTCGTCTTCAACGGGCGGTACGAGCTCCACCGGCGGCTCGGTCGCGGCGGCATGGCCGAGGTGTACCTGGCGCGCGACCAGGCGCTCGATCGGCCCGTCGCGGTCAAGGTGCTGTTCCCGGCGCTCGCCACCGACCCCGGCTTCGTCGAGCGCTTCCGCCGTGAGGCCACCGCCGCCGCCAACCTGCAGCACCCCAACATCGTCAGCGTGTTCGACTGGGGCGAGGCCAACGGCACCTACTTCATCGTGATGGAGTACGTCGAGGGGCACACCCTGGCCGACACCATCCGCGACGAGGGGCGCCTGCATCCCGACCGCGCCGCCGAGGTGACCGCGGACATCGCCGCCGCGCTCGGCTTCGCCCACCGCAACCGGGTGGTGCACCGCGACGTCAAGCCTGGCAACGTGCTCATCACCCGCGACGGTGGGGTCAAGGTCGCCGACTTCGGCATCGCCCGGGCCCTCACCGACTCGACCGACCAGAACCTGACGAAGACCGGCTCGGTCATGGGCACCGCCACCTACTTCTCGCCCGAGCAGGCCCGGGGTGCGGACGTCGACCCCCGCAGCGACATCTACAGCCTGGGCGTGGTGCTGTACGAGATGATCACCGGCAGCCCGCCCTTCGCGGGCGACAGCGCCGTGGCCATCGCCTACAAGCACGTGCAGGAGAACCCGATGCCGCCCCGGCGCATCGACCCCAACCTGCCCGAGACGCTCGAGGCCATCACGCTCAAGTGCCTGGCCAAGAACCCGGCCAACCGCTACCCCAGCGCCCAGGACCTCCGGGCCGACCTCCGTCGCTATCTGGGCGGCAGCCGCATCCTCGCCGAGCCCGTGCTGGCCCCGCCGATCGACCCCGGCGCCACCGGCGTGCTGGCCCCCACCGGCTACGGCGACCAGACGGCACTGGTGGCCGGCCCCGTCGGGTACCAGCCCGAGGGCTACGACGAATACGACGAGTACGACGACCTGGAGGAGGAGCCGCCCAAGCGGTCGAAGTGGTTCCTGGTCACGCTCATCCTGCTGCTGCTGGTCCTGGCCGGGCTTCTGTACCTGCTGGCGAACAACTTCAGCAACGACGACCCCCCGCCGGCTGAGACCGAGCCGGTGCCGCTCGTGGTGGGCAGTCCGCTGGCCGAGGCGACCGCGGCCCTCGAAGAGGCGGGCTTCGAGGTCCAGACCGAGCCCGCGGCGTCCGAGCGGCCGGTCGACGAGGTCGTCGGCCAGGACCCCGAGGCCGGCGAGGAGGCCGAGGTCGGCTCCACGGTCACCCTCACCGTCAGCAGCGGGCCCGACCTCGTGCCGGTCCCCGACGTGACGAACATGACCCAGACCGAGGCGAGCCAGGTGCTCGGCGAGGCCGGCTTCATCGTCAACGCCGTGCCGGTGGAGGACAGCGACCTCGAGCCGGGCACGGTGATCTCGCAGGATCCCGCCGCCAACGCCGAAGTGGCACCGGGCAGCACGGTCACCATCAACGTGGCGGCCGGCTCGGGCACGATCGCCGTAATCAACGTCGCCGGTCAGACCGAGGCCGAGGCCCGCACCACGCTGCAGGGCGCCGGCTTCACCAACATCCAGACCGCCGGCGAGGCGTCGGCCGACATCGAGGCGGGCCGGGTCATCCGCACCGACCCCGGCGGCGGGGCCGAGATCCCGGCCGACCAGCAGATCACCCTGATCGTCTCGTCCGGGCGCCAGCAGGTCCCCGTCCCGCGGGTCGAGGACATCAACGAGGACGCCGCCCGCAGCCAACTCGAGGGCGCCGGCCTCGTGGTGCAGGTCACCGACCAGGACGTGTCCGACGCCGGGCAGGACGGCCAGGTTCTCAGCCAGAGCCCGGCCGCCGGCACCCAGGTCGACCAGGGCAGCACGGTCACCATCGTCGTGGGCCGGTTCCGCGAGCCGGAGCCGCCCCCCGACGACCCGGGCGGCGAGGGTTGAGCCTCGCCCGGCGGCGGCTGGTGCTCCTCCGCCACGGCGAGAGCACCTGGAACCTCGAGAACCTGTTCACCGGCTGGTACGACGCCGGGTTGACCCCCCGCGGTGAGGCGCAGGCGGTGGCGGGCGGGCGGCTGATGGCCGAGCGGAACGTGCTCCCCGACGTGCTGCACACCTCGTTGCAGACCCGGGCCATCCGCACGGCCGAGCTGGCGCTCGCCGAGCTGGACCGCTCGTGGATCGACGTGCGCCGCCACTGGCGTCTGAACGAGCGTCACTACGGCGACCTCCAGGGCCTCGACAAGAAGGAGACGACCGAGCGCTACGGCGCCGACCAGGTGAAGGTGTGGCGCCGCTCGTACGCCACGCCGCCGCCGGCGATGGCCCGCGACGACGAGCGCAACGTCCGGCACGATCCCCGCTACGCGGGGCTGGCACCCGAGGTGGTGCCCGACACCGAGTGCCTGGCCGACGTGGTCGACCGCATGCTGCCCTACTGGTACGACGGCATCGTTCCCGACCTGGCGCCGGGCCGGACGGTGCTGGTGGCGGCGCACGGCAACAGCCTGCGGGCGCTGGTCAAGCACCTCAGCGCCATCTCGGACGACGACATCACCGAGCTGAACATCCCCACGGGCGAGCCGCTCGTCTACGAGCTGGGCGACGACTACATGCCCGTCGACGACACGCCGGTCGACGAGCGCTACCTGCGCTCTCCCGAGGAGATCCGGGCCGCGGCCGACGCGGTCGCGCGCCAGGCCGGGGGCTGACCCCGCGGGCCGCGGCCCGCACACGGCCGGGTGGGGCGCACTACGGTCGCCGTGTGGACGTGCACCCCGACGTGGCGGCCCTCGCCGGGCTGATCGGGTCGTGGGCCGGCGAGGGCGAGGGCAGCTACCCCACCATCGAGCCGTTCCGCTACCGGGAGGAAGTGGTGTTCGGCCACGCCGGCAAGCCGTTCCTCGCCTACCGGCAGGCCACGGTCAACCTGGGCACGGGCCTGCCCGCGCACGCCGAGGCCGGCTACCTGCGGGCCGTCGGGCCGGGGCGGGTCGAGCTCGTGCTGGCCCACCCCACCGGCATCGTCGAGCTCGCCGAGGGCGAGGTCCTGGCGCAGGCCGGGAGCGTGAGCGTCCACCTGCTGACGACCACCGTTCCCCGCACCGCCACCGCCAAAGAGGTGACGAGCGTCGAGCGCCGCATCCAGGTCGAGGGCGACACGCTGCGCTACCAGGTGTCGATGGGGGCGGTGGGCCAACCCCACCAGCACCACCTGGCGGCCGAACTGCATCGGCGCGACTGAACAGGAGGTGCCGGTGGGGCCTTGCCGGCCGGCCCGGGCCGGTCGTGGTCCGGATGTCAGAGCCTGATCGCGACCGCGCCGTCGAGGGCCGGGATCGGCCACAACACGACGGCGAGCATGAACGTCGCGACGTCGGAGGCGTTCTCCATGACGTCGCCGTAGCCCTTGTTCACGGCGACGAGCACGCCGATGATGATCCAGATCAGGAACACGATGGGTATGCGTACGCGTCCGTGTGCCATTTGTCTGCTGCCTCCCAAGCAGGGGTCCGTCCCCAGCCGCCTGGGCGACATGCGCCCAGGTGCCGAAGGGCGTACCCGCCGTGCGGACGTGCTAGTCCCGCGACTCCGCCGAGCTTCGACCGCGTCGACGTCCGACTCCGTGGCCCGCTCGACCACCACGTGACCGCGGCGGGCCGCGCTCGTCAGCCGACGGACATGCGGCGCACGGCGTTGCCGTTCACCGGGCGGGTGGGCCCCGATGTCGCCTGGCCGCCGCCGTCGGCCCGTTCGAGCAGGTACCCGCGCGACCGCACCGTGCGGATGGCCAGCCGCAGCGGCGCCAGCCGGCGCCGGAGCCGCAGGACGTGGACGTCGAGCGCGTTGCGGCCGGGCGACCCGCCCGGCCAGCCGGCGCGCCCGAGCACGTCGCGCGACACCACGGCGCCGAAGCGGGCGATGAGCGCCTGGGTCAGCCGGGCCTCGACCGGCGGCAGCGACACCCAGTTGTCGCCCACCCGCAGGACGCCGTCGTCGTCGAGGTGCGGGACCGCGGTCGCGTCGCCGTCGGTGCGGCGGCGCAGGGCCTCGACCCTGACCCGCAGATCGAGGTCGTCGGCGGGCAGGCGGATCCAGTCCTCGAGCTCGTCGGTGGGGATCGGCGGGGCGCCCCGCTCGACCAACAGCAGCCGGGGCTGCCCGGCACGGCGGAGCTCCTCGCGCCGGTCCTGCTCGGCGGGCCACTGGACGAGAGCCACCTCCACGGGAGGGCAAGGTAGAGAGCGAGCGTTTCGCGCTTGTTTCCGACGGATGAACGGTCACGATCGTGATCATCGACGCCGCGCAGCGTAGGCAGATCGAACCACGCGCCGTGACCGCCGGGCCGGCCGTCCCGTGCCCCGCTCACGGGCGCGTCAGCGGAGCCGCGCCGCGGCCGCTCGCCTCGTATGCTGCGCGGCCATGGCACGCGAGGAGTACCTCAACCATCTCGCCTCGGTCCCGCTCTTCTCCGGGTGCACCACCAAGGAGCTGCGCGACATCGCGAAGGCGGCCGTCGAGCTGACGCTCGACGAGGGCAAGGAGTTCGTCACCCAGGGAGACGTCGGGCGCGAGGCCTTCGTGATCGTCGACGGCCGGGCAAACGTGACCCGTGGGGGCCAGACCATCGCCGAGCTGGGCCCCGGCGACTGCGTGGGCGAGATGTCGCTGCTCGACCACGGGCCCCGCACCGCCACCGTCACCGCGGCGACGCCGCTCACGGTGCTGGTGCTCGGTCCCCGCGAGTTCTCGGGCCTGCTCGACGAGGTGCCGACCCTCACGCACAAGATCCTGGCGGCGCTGGCCGCCCGCGTGCGCGAGCTCGACGCCAAGGCCTACGGCTGAGCCGCCCGCTCCCGGGCTGGGTCGGCACGGTCGACTCCGCCTCAAGTGACCCGCGGGTAACCACCCGTCGCCGCTCTCCCGCGGGATTCCGCCCGTTCGCGTTGCGACAGGTAGGTTCGGGCGCGTGAGCAGCCCAGAGAGCACACCGGCGGCCGCGCCGACGCGCCGGGTCACGCCGACCCAGGTGGTCATGGCGATCGGCGTCGGGTTCGCCATCGTCACGGTCATCTCGGGGCTGGCGGCGACCGTCCTGCAGTGGCACGACGACTCGCCCGTCCAGCGCGAGGTGTTCGGCAACATCCCCTCGGCGTGGAAGACGGTGTTCTACACCGTGCTGCCCATCGTCATCATCTACGGGGCCATCGCCTTCGCCAACCGGGTGAAGAACTGGGAGCGGGGCGGGCCCGACGACCGGGCGACCACCCGCAAGAACCTGCACCGCCGGCTGCGCGACTTCCGCGCCGGCGTCTACATGCAGACGCTGCTGCGCGACCCCGCCGCCGGCGTCATGCACTCGCTGATCTACTTCGACTTCCTGGTCCTCCTCGCCGTGACCACGGTGCTGGAGATCAACCACCAGATGCCCGAGGGGCTCAAGTTCCTCCACGGCGACGTCTACAAGGGGTACTCGCTGGTCGCCGACGTCGCCGGGGCGCTGTTCGTCGTCGGCGTCGTGTGGGCGATCGTGCGCCGCTACGTGCAGCGGCCGTACCGCATCCGCATCAAGTCCAAGCCCGAGCACCTCGTCATCCTCGGCACGTTCCTGGCCATCGGCATCACCGGGTTCGCGGCCGAGGCATACCGCATCGCCCTCCTCGGCCGGCCCGAGTTCGAGACGTGGTCGGTCGTCGGGTACCCCCTGTCGGGCCTGGTCGACGACTCGGCCCGGCTGGCCGGCCTCCACCAGCTGTGGTGGGTCGCCCACGTGCTCAGCTTCCTGCTGTTCGTGGTCATCCTGCCGATCACGATGCTGCGCCACATCTTCACCTCGCCGCTCAACATGTACCTGCGCGACAAGGAGCGGCCGAAGGGTGCCATGAAGGCGATGCCCAACCTCATGGAGACCGAGCTCGAGTCGTTCGGGGCCGCCACGGTCGAGGACTTCACGTGGAAGCAGCTGCTCGACACCGACGCCTGCACGATGTGCGGCCGCTGCACGTCGGTGTGCCCGGCGCACGCCACCGGCAAGCCGCTCGACCCCCGCGAGATCGTGCTCAAGACGGGCGAGGTGATGGCCCGGTCCGGCACGCCCGCGGTGTCGCCGCCGATCGGCGTCGACCCCGAGATCACCGTCTCGTCGTCGTCGCTGTTCGAGCGCATCACCCCGGAGGAGCTCTGGGCCTGCACCTCGTGCAAGGCCTGCGACGAGATCTGCCCGGTCAACATCGAGATCCTCGACAAGATCCTCGACATGCGCCGCTACCTGTCGCTGATGGAGTCGAACTTCCCCACCGAGCTGGGCACCGCCTACCGGTCGATGGAGAACTCGGGCAACCCGTGGGGCATGTCCCAGGCCGACCGGGCGGCGTGGACGTCCAAGGTCGACGGCGTGCCCATCGTCGAGCCCGGCCAGGCGTTCGACCACGAGTACCTCTACTGGGTCGGGTGCGCCGGCAGCTTCGACGACAAGAACCAGAAGGTCACCGTGGCCATGTCGAAGCTGATGCAGCGCGCCGGCATCGACTTCGCCATCCTCGGCCCGTCCGAGAACTGCACCGGCGACCCCGCCCGTCGCTCGGGCAACGAGTACATCTTCCAGATGCTGGCCATGCAGAACATCGAGTCGCTCGACGGCATGGGCGTGCGGAAGATCGTCACCCAGTGCCCGCACTGCTTCAACACGCTGCAGAACGAGTACCCGCAGCTCGGCGGCAATTACGAGGTCGTGCACCACAGCCAGTTCCTCGAGTGGCTCATCGCCGAGGGCCGGCTCGACATGAGCGACGCCCGCCTCGACGAGCGGGTCGTGTACCACGACTCGTGCTACCTGGGCCGCCACAACGACGTCTACCAGTCGCCCCGCAGGGTCATCGGCAGCCTGGGCGGCATCGACATCGTCGAGGCCGGTCGCAACGGCACGAAGGGCATGTGCTGCGGCGCCGGCGGCGCCCGCATGTGGATGGAGGAGACCACGGGCAAGAAGGTCAACGACGAGCGCAGCCAGGAGCTCATCGCCACGGGGGCCAGCCGCATCGCCGTCGCCTGCCCGTTCTGCTACATCATGATCGACGACGGCACCAAGGCCGCCGGCAAGGAAGAGGACGAGGTCAAGGTGGCCGACATCTCGATGCACCTGCTCGAGGCGCTCGAGGCCCGCGACGCCGCCCGGCTGGAGTCACTGCACGACTAGACCGCATGCAGGGAGGGCGGCCGTGCCCAGCGCACGACCGCCCTCGCCCGCGTCGGCAGGCACCCCCGTCAGGTGCCCGCCGAGGTTCCCGCCAGGGAACGGAGCGTCGCCGGCACGTCGCCGGCGAACGGGACGCGACTGACGCGCACAGCGACGCCGTCGTGCTCGGCGACGCCCGCCAGGTCGCTGATCACGTGGTTCACCGCGCGGTCGACGCCGTAAGCCGGCATCACGACGGCCAGGCGGGACTCGCTGAGCGCGGCGACCGTCTCGCCGGCGCGGAACCGCCTCGCCAGGCGGCGCCCGATGGCGATCCGGATGCCGATGCGCTCGGTCGCGGCGAGGCTGCGCTCGATCTCGAGCTGCACGACGACGGCGCCGAAGGCGTGAGCCGGGGAGATGGACAGGGCCCGGCACTGGTCGTGCAGCTCCCGGAGCCGTTCGCGCAGGTAGTGCACGGTGACCAGCCCGGTCACGCCGTCGTACCACTCGCTGCCGGCGGCGGCTGCGCTCCGCTCGGCCGCCCATGCCCCCAGCGCCCGTGCCAGGAGGCCGATCGGTTCGACGATCTCGCCCCACGTGCCCCGGCCTGTCGGCCATGCGAGCTGCACGAGGGCGACGAGGTCGGCCGCCACGGCATCGACGTCGTGGCGGGCGCCGGCACGGGCCTCGGCGAAGGCCACCACCGCCGCCTCGATCTCGTCGAGCGCGCCGTTGCGCCCGAAGACCTCGGCGAGGTGGAGCGCAGCCGGGTCGGCCCACTCCTCGATGGACAGCGGGGTGCCCGATGCCGCGTGCCATCTGCGAATTAGCCCGCCGACCGGCCGGTGAGGCGGCGCCGACCGGTCGACGAGCGAGAGGAGCCGGGGCACACCATCAGTGACCGTGTGGGTCCCGGACAGTGTGGTCCTCGACTCCGTCATGCCCGATGAGAGGGGTGTGGGACGCCGCCATGACGCCGAACCGCGAGATTTCTTCTCGCGACGACTCCGGCCACCGGCGGTGGCGGTCGTGGTGGTGATCCGTGGTGCCACGCGCCACACTGGGCGTTCCAGGTCAAACTCCCCATGACCATCACCGCCCTGTCCGACGCCGAGCTGCTCGACCAGGCACGCAACGGCGACGAGGCCGCGTTCACCGAGCTGTACGTGCGGCATCAGGCGGCCGCGCTCCGCCTGGCCCGGAGCTACCGGCGACTCGGCGACCCCGACGATCTGGTGAACGGGGCGTTCGAGCGGGTGCTCGGTGCCCTCCGCCGAGGGGCGGGCCCGACGGAGTCCTTCCGCGCCTACCTGTTCGTCACCCTTCGCCGCCTGGCCGCCGAGCAGGGCGAGCGGCCGGCCGACGAGCCGCTCGACAGCGTCCCCGAGCCCATCCGTGACGTCGCCCAGGCGCCGGAGCTCGCCCAGGCCGACCGGGAGATGATCACCAAGGCGTTCGAGTCGCTCCCCGACCGCTGGCAGGCGGTGCTCTGGCACACCGCCGTCGAGGGCCGCAAGCCGAGTCAACTGGCCGATGTGCTGGGCGTGTCCGCCAACGCAGCCGCCGCCATGGCGTACCGGGCCCGGGAGAAGCTGCGGCAGGCGTACCTGCAGGCCCACCTGCTCGCCTCCCCCGCGCCCGACCACGAGCCGTTCCGATCGCAGCTCGGGGCGTATGTCCGCCACGGGCTGTCGAAGCGCGACGAGGCCGCGGTCATGCGCCACCTCGAGCAGTGCGAGTCGTGCCGAGCGCTGCTGGCCGAGCTCGACGACGTGAACCGCATGCTGGCCCAGTCCGTCCTCCCCCTGTTCCTGCTGGCCGGCGGGACCCACGTCGCCGCCATCGTGGGTTTGGGGGGCGCAACCGCGGCCGGTGCCGCAGGTGCGGGAGCGGCGGGCGCGGGCAAGGCGGCGGGTGCGGCCAACGAGGCGAAGCCCCAGAAGAAGCAGCTCGGGCCGACCGTCGCCGCCGTCGCCGCCGTCGCCGCCCTCGTGGCGGGGATCGTGGGCATCGGGGCGTTGGTCGGCCGCGAGGACGAGGGGTCGACGGACTCGAGCGCGGCCGCCGACATCGGGCCCACCGGACCCGACGGCTCCGCCACCACAGCCGAGAACAACCGCGCGGCCGCGGCCGGCGGGGCCGACGGCTCGGACGAGGCTGCAGCACCGGATGACGACCCACCCGCCGGTGACGACCCGGCTCCGCCGAGCGACGACGGGCCCGGGGCGCCGGGCGGTGGCTCCGGCAACCCGACCGCGCAGGCGGGCCCGGACGCGGGACCCGCGCCGGGACCGGGCCCTGGACCGGGCCCCACGCCGCCACCGGTCGGACCAGGCCCGACGCCACCCACGCCCACACCGCCGCCCCCGCCGCTGACGGTGGGCGCCGGCGGCTGGGTCCCCAATCCCGACGGCACGACCGGCACCCTCAGCCTGAGCCTGAGCGCGTCGGCCAGCGCCGCCGCGCGCATCGCCCCGACCGCCGCCTCGATGACACCTCCCGCGGGCGCGCTCGCGATCACACCGACCGCGGCGGCCACCACGGTGACGCTGACGCTCGATGCCACCCTCACGGGCGACGCCACGTTCGCCGCCGGGCAGCCCGCCGGCTGCCGGCCGGCCGGCACCGCCCTCGAGTGCGACATCGCCCAGCCCGCCGCCGGGCAGCCGTGGCCCGCGTTCGACCTCGCCATCCAGTTCGGCACGCCCACCTCGACGCAGGAGAGCACGGTCACGGCCCGCGTGCTCCGGAACGGGCAGCCGGCCGACGACGTCGCCCTCGTCGGCTTCGTGCTCGAGCGGTACGGGTCGGGGTTCGCGCTCGGCGCGCCGACGTCGACGGGCCTCGCCCACGCTGGCACCCCCGTGCCGGGCCTGGTCGCCGGGTTCAGCGCCACCAACGGGGCTGGTCACACGGTGGAGGGAGCCGCGGTCGAGATCACCACGACCGGCGACGCCGCCTTCGTGCCCGCCGACGCCGACAAGGGCGAGGCGCAGGCCGCGCTCGAGCGGCAGCTGGTGGCTCAGGGGTGGAGCCAGGAGGCGGCCAACGCCTACCTCCCGCCGCTGAACGCCCCGCTGCCCGCCGGGTGCACGCCCGTCGGATGGACGGGGCCGGTCGACTGGGCGACGGCGCTCACGAACGACGGGCTGCCACACGCGGTCTCGTGCGCCGTCGGTCCGATCGCGCCGGGCGCCACCGTGTCGCTGTCCGACGTGCTCGTCCTGGGGTATCCGGCCTTCTTCGACGGCGACGGCCAGGTCGAGGCGAGCTCGGTCACGGCGACCCTGACCCTGAGCGGCGTCGCCCAGGGCACACCCGTCACCATCGATGTGCCCGCGGTGCCGCCGCCCGCCGGCGACGTCCCCACCTGACCGCGCTCGCCCACGCCGCAAGGTCCGCCGCACGCAGGAGCGCGGGACGCCGACCGGAGTCGCGGGAGCGAGTGGCCAGCTGACCGACGACGACCCTGGGCGCGACGGAGGCCCTGGGCGCGACGGAGGCCCTGGTCGCGGGTAGACCAGGGCCTCCACGGCCGCCGACCGATGCGGGATCGGGCGGCCGGCGCCACACCGACCTGGTGGGAATGTGGTCGGTTGGCGCTGTCGCTCGCACATCTCCCCCACCGAGCCCGCCGCTCGGCGAGAGAGACGCTCACCGGTCTCTACGCCACGGATGCGGTACCGGTTCGGAGATTCTGCGAGGCGTCTCAGCCCGGCGTGTCGGGGTCGCCTGCGCCCGGTGCCGGGGCGGCGAAGTTCTCCCAGTAGCGGCTGGGCGTCGGGCCCCGCTGGCCCTGGTACTTCGAGCCGACCTTGGCCGAGCCGTAGGGCACGTCGGCCGGCGTGGTCATGTGCAGGAAGCTCACCTGCCCGATCTTCATGCCCGGGTAGAGGGTGATCGGCAGGTTGGCGACGTTGGAGAGCTCCAACGTGATGTGGCCCGAGAAGCCTGCGTCGATGAAGCCGGCGGTCGAGTGGATCAGCAGACCCAGGCGGCCGAGCGAGCTCTTGCCCTCGATGCGGGCGACGATGTCGTCGGGCAGGGAGATCCTCTCGGAGGTCGAGCCCAGCACGAACTCCCCGGGGTGGAGGATGAACGCGTCGCCGTCGGCGATCTCGACCTCCTGGGTGAGGTCGGAGAGGTCCTTGCGCACGTCGATGACCGACATCGTGTGGTTGAGGAAGACCCTGAACAGCCTGTCCAGCCGGAGGTCGACCGACGACGGCTGGATGCACGTGTCGTCGAGCGGATCGATCGCGATGCGACCGGCGGCGAGCTGCTCGCGGATGGTGCGGTCCGACAGGATCATCGCCCGCCGACCCTAGTGGCGACGCCCGGCACCCCCGGTCCGCGGCGCCGGGGATCGCCGCCTCCGGCATCGCTCGGCTAGCCTCGGACGTTCACCTCGCGGGTGTAGTTCAATGGCAGAACATCAGCTTCCCAAGCTGACAATGCGGGTTCGATTCCCGTCACCCGCTCTCAGCGCCCCGGACGCAGGTCAGGGGCGCTTTCGCCGTTTCTGAGCCGTTGGTGGCTTCCGGCCGATGTCGTCAATGGGGGCTGACAGCTGCCAGCGCCCGGTCAGGGAGCCGCGAGCCCGCAGCCGTGGTCGACACCGCGGGCGCGGGTGCCGGTGTCGCTGACCGCCGGGGCGGTGTCAGCGGTTGGGGTGCCGGTGGGGTAGCGAGCGTGCGAACGCGGGGATCACGATCGCGGCGGCCACGACGTGGGCGGTGACGAGGACGAGTCTGGTGGCCGTGTCGGCGTCGGCGGTGAGCGAGGGGACGAACGACGCGACGGTCAGCGCCACCGCGGTCCAGGCGAACGTGGCCCGGGGGTGGCGCGCCCAGCGTGCCAGGGCGCCGGCGTAGAGGAGGCCGATGGAGGACACCATCACGGTCATGGTGGCGACGCCGGATACCGGGATCCGCTCGCCGTCGACGGTCAGGGGCACGTCGGCGGCGCGGGCGATGGCGGCGACCAGCGCGGTGGCCGCGGCGGCGACCACGATCGCGATGGGGCCGGAGCGCCACAGGCTGTGCGTGGTCCGTGCGCTTCGCTCATGCGGGACGGAGGTCGTGGTCATGGTGGGACTTCCCTTCTATGGGTTGGGTACGGGGTCAGGGGTGGGCGGTCTGCGGGTCGGGGACGCGGAAGCGCAGGTGGGTGGCCGTGGCCGGCCTGGCCGAACTGGCGGCCGAGGTCGGCGCCGCCCGTCACCACGACCACACGCTCGCCCGCGAGCGCCGTGGCGCGCTCGCGGGCGGTGTGGTATGCCGGCGGTCACGAACCCCTACACGCCACCATCGGGGCTCTGCTCGGGGGCCTGGTGGGCTGAGTCGTCACCGAAGGCCCAATCGTGCAGTCTCGCTATGTGAGTCTGGCTAGACGTCGATCCTGAGCATCTCGGGCGGGACGCCGGGGGCCTCGATCTCACGCCAGATCGTGCGCCAGCGCGGCACCTCGTGGTAGCGCCGCAGCTCGGCGACGCCACTGAGCCAGCCGGCCCAGCCCGGGTAGGGCGGGTTGTCCGGGTCGAACCCGCTCGACACGAGCGTGAGCCGGGTCTTGCCGTCCGAGCCGTCCAGCTCCCAGCTGTCGGTTTGGCCGTCGGCGAACCGCAGGGTCGCCTTGCGGCCCGGCTCGAACTCGACGAACTTGGCCCCCCCGGGGTCCAGCTCGAAGCCGCCCATCGCGAACCGGCCGCCCACATAGGGCTCGATGTCGCAGTGGGCGCCGAACCACTTGCAGAAGTGCTCCGGCTGGGTGAGCGAGTCGAACACCGCCTCGGGTGCGGCGTCGATGACCACTGAGGCGCGTAGCTCGGCTGAGGTGTAGTCGCACTTCGGCGTCAGCTCGCGGCCCGAGAGATAGTCGGACAGGTTCGCGATCGCGAGCGACCAGAACGTCTCCAGCTCACCGCGCGGCCCCGCCGTGTCGGCCAGGATCTCGGCGAAGCTCGGCAGGTCGCCGCTCTGGGTCAGCGTGAGCAGCGTGCCACCCGCATCGTCGTGCTCGGCCTCGTGCTCGGGTTCGTTCTCGGTCAGCGTGAACTCGACCGTGGTCTCGGACCCGTCGACGGTCCAGGCGAACCGCAGGGTGCGCTCGCCGGCGTGCAGCACGCGCTGGTGCGGCTCGGCGCCGTCGGGCGTGTAACGGCCCCAGAACTCGTACCGGTCGGGCAGCGCCACCTCGGCGTGCTCGGTCAGCCACACGCGCAGCGCGGCGGCGTCGGTGAGCGCGGCGTGCACCGCCTCGGGTGGCGCCGGCATGACCGCGCTCAGGCGCAGCTCACTCAGCTCTGTCATCGGAATCTCCTTGGGTGTTGGTAACGAAGTCCGGGGCGACGTCGGTGCTTGTGGCGAAGTCCGGGGCGACGTCGGTTTGGCGGGGCAGGTTCGGGTAGCAGGCGAGCGCCAGGCGGAACGCGTCGCCCTCGGCGCCGCCATAGCGGGTGAACACGTCCCGCAGCATGTGCTGCAGCTCGTCGAGGAACGCCGCGCGCTGTTCGGGCCGGACTCGGATGTCACCGGACACGCCGATCGAGGGCAGGTCGGACCGGGAGAGGTCGAGCGCGGCGACGTCGGCCTGCACGTCCTCCATCAGGTCCAGCAGGTAGCCCAGGCTGAGCCGGTCGCGCGTCTGGCGCAGCCCGATCCGGCCCACGAGACGTGGCGACAGCCAGTAGGACCGGCCGGTCGCCTGATAGATGCCCTCGTGGATGCCGCGCACCCGGCGTTCGCTGACCTGGCTCACCAGGCTGGCGTCGTGCAGGCGCTTGACGTGGTAGTAGACCCGCTGTGGGGTCTGGTCGAGCTCGGCCGCCACCTCGGTGCACGACCGGGGCTCGGCGAGCTGCCGCAGCACTTCGATCCGCTGCGGCTTGAGCAGGGCCTCGGCCTGCTCGATCTGATCGAGGTAGACGACGTCTCTCATGACAAAAACAGTCTTTACGTAAAAAATCTCCTTGTCAATAGCCCACGGAAGGTCTAGCCGGAGGCCGCGGCGACCGGTCCCGCCGGCTGCTCACCCGCGCCGACGAGCGTGACTGTTGCATCCTCGGGTCTTTGGTGGGATCGGCATACATGGGCGGGCAGCCGTGATCGATCGCTTCGGTGCGCAGTTCGTAGTGCCAGGATTCGTTGCTGTAGATCTGGCACAACCCGTAGTCGGCGCCCTGCTCGGACAGCCACGCCGTTGCATCGGAAGGCCCGATGTCGACCGCGTCACCCGACACGTGAGCAGACGTCTCCGGGGTGGCCACCCACCGGGCGGCTTCCTCTTCCGATCCGTACTCGGACACCGCCTCACGAAGAAGCTGATCCTGATAATCCGGGGAACGCCAGCCACTGTTGACGTGGAGCTCGACGCCGTCGTCTGCGGCATCCGTTGCGGCTTGGCGCAGGGCACCGAGGAGAGCGGGATCAAGGTTGGCGACACCCGGAATCTCGTCATCAAAGACCGTCGCGCCGTCGGGGACGGCACCGTCAGCCTCGCCAAGCGGACCACGGCGTTCACCGCGCGGCGGCGACGGCAACGGCGACGACGGCAGCGGTCCGGACGAGGGAAAGACGTCGATGAGTGCTGCGGCCGGCGAGGACGAGGACGCCAGCAACCGGGCGCCGGAGGCTGCGGCGATCGCCGCAATGACGACGAGCAGGCCGGCGACAAGGCTCCTGGGAATCCGACGGGTCGTTGCTCGTGCCGGTTCGCGGTAGGTCCTGCCTTCACGCAAGGTGTTCGCCATGGAGCGAACGTACGGAGGCCCTGGTCAGGGGCACATCGGTCGCACGTGGCGATTCCCCTGGTCCGAAGGAACGATGTGTCTGGCGGGTCGCTCCCCCGTTCGGCCGATGAACCGCGACCGCCCGCTGGTTACCGTGAGCCGATGCCGGGCCAGCTCGCAGCATGGTGGCGCCGCCTTCCCGACCTCGGTCAGGACATCCTGGTGGGTGTCCTGGTCGTCGTGGGCTGGACGGCTGCCACGCTCGCCGTGCAGCTGGCCCCGATGGGTGACGGGGGCACGCTCGTGCTGCCGGCCGGCCAGAACCAGGTGGCGCTGTGGGCGACGGCGGCGGTGCTCACGTTCCGGCGCATGGTGCCGCCGGTCGCGCTGCTCCTCGCGGTGCCGGTCTACGTCGGGGTGCTGAGCCTGCCGCTCTACGACCTGGGCCCACCGGGCCCACCCGGTGGAGGCGGAGACGTGCTCGCCCAGGCCACCGAGTTCCACCTGCTGCCCATCCTCGCCGTCGCTTACCTGGTCGCACAGTCGGGTGCCATCAGCCCGCTGCTGGCGGGCGCCGTGTGCCTGGCGGGCACGGGGGCGCTGTTCGTCGACCTCGACGGCCTGACGCTGGCTCGCGGCTTCGGCTGGTCGCAGGTGCTGTTCGCGCTCTTCGTGGTGGTGGGCACCACGTTCCTGGGGACGCTCGTGCGTGAGCAGCGGCGGTTGCGAGCGGTCGAGTCGCAGCAGGTTGTGGTCGAGGAGCGCGCCCGCATCGCCCGCGAGCTGCACGACGTGGTCGCCCACCACGTGAGCGCCATCGTGATCCGGGCCCAGGCGGCCGAGCGGCTCGCCCCCGGCCGGCCCGAGGTGGCGGTCGAGGCGGTGCGTTGGATCGCGGACGCCGGCAAGGAGGCGCTCACCGGCATGCGCCACGCCGTGCATGTGATGCGGGAAGCGGACGGCGACCGCGCCGTGACGCTGGCGCCCCAGCCGACCCTGGCCGACCTTCGAGGCATCGTCGAGCGGCTGGCCCCCGTCGGGCTCGACGTCGAGATCGCGCTGCCCGACCCGCTCCCGGCGGTCGACCCCCAGGTCGAGCTGGCCGCCGTGCGCATCGCCCAGGAGGGCGTGACCAACGCCCTGCGCCACGCCGAGGCTCGACGGGCGGTGGTCCGCGTGGCGCAGGAGGCGGGCCACCTGGTGGT
Source organism: uncultured Acidimicrobiales bacterium (assembly GCA_963842395.1). Taxonomy (GTDB): domain Bacteria; phylum Actinomycetota; class Acidimicrobiia; order Acidimicrobiales; family VFJN01; genus ZC4RG19. Next base: position 677,330 of record CAWJGJ010000003.1, on the reverse strand, counting down.
CGCGGTCGACGACGACGGCCGCAGCGGCAAGGCCCCAGCCCTCAGCGCCTTCGGCCACGGGCTGCGGGGGATGGCCGAGCGGGCCGCAGCCTGCGGCGGGCGGCTCGACATCGCCCGCAGCGACCTGGGCGGCTGGTCGGTGCGGGCCACCCTGCCCTGCCACCAGAGTGGGCGGCCGTGAGCGCGGAGGGGGCGACGACGATCCGGGTCCTGGTGGCCGACGACCAGGCGATGATCCGGGTGGGGCTACGCCAGATCCTCGACAACGAGCCCGACCTGGCGGTCGTGGCCGAGGCGGCCGACGGCCTCGACGCGGTCGAGGCGGCCGCCAGCGCCCGACCCGACGTTGTGCTGATGGACGTCCGCATGCCGCTGCTCGACGGCCTCGAGGCGACCCGACGGATCGTCGCGTCGTCCGACGCTCCGCCCCGGGTGCTGGTGCTCACGACCTTCGACGACGACGAGTACCTGTTCGAGGCCCTGCGGGCCGGGGCCAGCGGCTTCCTGCTCAAAGACGTCGGCCCCGACCCGCTGATCGAGGCCATCCACACCGTCGCGCGCCACGAGAGCCTCCTGGCCCCGGCGGTCACCCGGCGGGTCATCGAGCGCTACGTCGAGCTCGACGGCGCCGCCGGCCGATCCCGTCCGAGCCGCATGGCCGAGGTCGTCGCCCGGGCCGGCCTCACCGCCCGCGAGCGCGAGGTCCTCGTGGGCCTCGCCGCCGGGTGGTCCAACACCGAGCTGGCCGCCGAGCTGCACCTCAGCGAGGCCACGGTGAAGACCCACGTGAGCAGCGTCCTGACCAAGCTCGGCCTGCGCAGCCGTGTGCAGGCGGTGATCGCCGCCTACGAGTCGGGCCTGGTCCAACCGGGCGACGGTCGCTTCAGTCCCAGGCGAGAACGCGGTCGGTGAAGGTGGCGTGGACGCCGCCGGTGCCTCCCCGCGGAGCTCGGGCTCTTCCCCCCCGGTGTACGGTGACGGCGACACGACAAGAGCCCTGACGTGTCGGGCCGGCGTGAGCTGGCTCGGGAGCGGTGCTCCGGACCCTGGTAGCGCATCATTGCGGCGCCTGACGCCAGGAGAGTGCCATGGCTCCCATCGAGTCCCTGTCCGTCACCGTCTCCCGTCGAGGTCCGCTGGCGTTCGCTCGGCGCGACCCCGCCCGCACGATCGTTTGGCTTCGGGACGAGCACGACGTCTCGACCGTGGCCGCATTGTCGGAGACCATGGCTCGGGCGATCGCGCGCAACGACGGTGATCTCGTCGTCGACTTGAGCAAGGTGCTGTACATGGGCTCGGCGACGGTCGGCGTCATCGTCCGGACCCGTGAACTCCTCGAATCGCGAGCGCGGGCCCTGACGCTGCGATCTCCCTCGAGGTGCGCGCAGCGCATTCTTGACCTGTGCGGTCACGCGGATCTCTTCGATCCCCGCCGTGTCGGCGCCACGCCCATGGCGGGAGCCGCTGGTGCGCTCGGCACGTGGGTGGCGGTGCCCGCAACGGATCGGGTCGATCAACGCGCGGACGAGTCCGCGTCGCAGCCCACCACCGCCCCCGGTCCGGTCCCCGTCGCTCGCGTCGTTGTCGCGAAGGTGTCGTCTGTGGACGCGCACGATCAGGCGGATGAGCGCACCACGAACGTGGCCGGTTGCGCGGGACCGTGAGCGGTGGCGGGTGAACGGCGTGCACGCATTCTCGCCCGGCTAGCCGCCTACGGGGTTCCCCAGCAGGAGACGAAACGGCTGTGCGAGGTATGTGCCGAGGTGACCGGCACGAGCGGCGCGGGGATCATGCTGATGTCCGGCGACGTGCCCCGAGGTTCGGTTTGCACCACCAACGAGGTGAGCGCCCTCATCGAGGAACTGCAGTACGCGCTTGGGGAAGGGCCCTGTGTGGACGCCTACCACCAGGACTGGCCCGTGCTCGAACCGGACCTGGCCAACACCACCACGCCCCGGTGGCTCGCCTTCACCGGCCCAGCCATCGAGGCGGGCGTGCGGGCCATCTTCGGCTTCCCCCTCCAAGTCGGCGCGGTCCGCCTCGGGGCCCTCAACCTGTACTGCGACCAGCCGGGGCCGCTCACCGACGACCAGCACGCCGACGCGCTGGTCATGGCCGACCTCGCCGCCCAGGCAGTCCTCGTGCTGCAGGCGAACGCGCCGCCCGGCAAGCTGGCCGCCGAACTGGAGGCGGGCGCCGACTTCCACTACGTGGTGCACCAGGCCTCCGGCATGGTCGCCGCCCAGCTCGACGTCAGCGTCGGCCAAGCTCTCATCCGGCTGAGGGCGTACGCCTTCGGCCACGAACATCCCCTGGCCGAGGTGGCAGCGGACGTGGTGGCCAGAACACTGCGTTTCGATGCGTCAAGCGGCGACAGGGACCCGGGGCCGTGAGAAGGCGCACCACGGTGCAACGCCCCACCAGCGTGCCCCGGCAGTCCTATCCTGGTGCGGGAGCCACGCTCCCCGGACCAGGGGACGGCCAGAGGGTCGAGTCGAAGGCGACTGGGGGTTCCAATGTCTAGAGAAACGATGCTGGCCAGGACACTCGTCGAGTTGGCCGACACGCTCGTGGCGGATTTCGACGTGGTCGAACTGCTGACCGTGCTCACCGACGGTTGCACCGACGTGCTCGACGTCGGCGCAGCCGGACTCATGCTGGTCGCACCAGACGGCGACCTCCGGGTCATGGCCTCCTCCAGCGAGGCCATGCGCGTGCTGGAGCTGTTCGAGCTGCAATCCCAGGAAGGCCCTTGCCTGGACTGCTACCGCACCGGCCAGCCGGTCGTGAACCAGGACCTGGCCACAGTCAACGGCCGCTGGCCCCGCTTCGCGACCGAGGCGCTCGCCGCCGGCTTCCACTCCGTGCACGCGTTGCCCATGCGACTGCGAGGCGCCGTGATCGGCGCCCTCAACCTGCTTCACATCGAGCCGGGCGAGATGCGACAAGCCGACATTGCCGCCGCCCAGGCGATGGCCGATGTCGCCACCATCGCCATCCTCCAGCACCGCGCCGCACTCGAGGCCCAAGACATCAACGAGCAGCTCAACCACGCCCTCAACAGCCGCATCGTCATCGAGCAAGCCAAGGGAATCATCGCCGAGCGCGAAGGCCTCAACATGGAACAGGCCTTCTCGACGCTGCGCAACCACGCCCGCAACCACAACCTTCGACTCGTCGACGTCGCCCGCGACGTCATCGACGGCACCCTGGCTGCGGCCGCGCTCGACCGTCCGTCTCCCGCACAACCATCCTGAAGAGGCCAGCTTTCGCGTGAGAGCTGGTGTGCGGATCCACCACCTACGGGACGAGGGCTCACGCTGGGGTTCGTGGCTCGCCTCGGGAGCTGTCTCCTAAGCGGTGGGCAGCAGGTTCGAGTCCTGCCGAGGGCACCCGACCCGGACGCGGACGGAGCGGAGGGCGCCGGTCGGATCGGCACTCTCCGCTCTCGGATCTGGCTCCCGGGGGAACCGGTGAATCAGTTGCTGGTCGAGGCCTCGATCAGGGCTCGACCCTTCCCGGAGTCGATCGCGAACTTGCGCGGCTGTGCTTGCTCGGACACGGGCAGCGTCACGGTCAGCACACCATGATCGTAGGACGCATGGAGGTTGGAGCTGTCGAGGCTGTCGCCCAGGAGCACGCGGCGGGTGTAGGTGCCGTGCGGTCGCTCGGCGGCGAAGACCTCGTCGTCCTCGTTGTGGTCCCACTCGCGGTTGGCCGAGATCGTCAACACGTCGCGCTCGACGGTGAGGTCGATGGCGTCGGGATCCATGCCCGGGAGGTCGACGTCGATGGTGACCTCGTTGCCGTGCCGATAGGCGTCCATCGCGACGGTCGAGGACGGTCGACGCCACATCTGGTCGAACTGATCAGCGGGGCGGTTGTAATCGCGGAATTGATCGAAGCGTACAAGCATCGTATATCTCCTCTTGTCATGTTTTATAACGAAAGTATATCATCTTTGCCAGTAGACAACTCAAATTCTTGAAGAATTATGAAAGAAGTTGTGAAGGTCGACCCGTCGAGCATCGGGTGAACCGATGTGGGCGGGTGCTCAGCCCGATCCGAGCCACCAGGTAACCTGCGCCGTCGCTCCACACCGGGCGGACGCAACGACGGTAGGTGAGGGTCCATGAGCAACGTCCCACCTGGGTGGCCGCCTTCGCAGTACTGCACGCAGTGCGGCCAGCCGATGCACGCGTCGGCCGCTGCGTGCACGTCGTGCGGGTTTGCCGTGCGTACCGGCGCGAACTTCTGCGGCGTGTGCGCCTCGCCGACCGTTCCGGGTCAGATGGTCTGCACTCGCTGCGGGACTGCGATCGGAGCCCGGCCCTACATGCCCGGTGTGCCTGCTGGAGGTGGTGGCGGCCCGAAGGAGCGGAACACGGCAGGCGTGCTGGCGATCCTTCTGGGGTGGACCGGGGCCCACAAGTTCTATCTGGGCAGGCCCGCGCCGGGGATCATCCTGGCGGCCGTGTTCTGGGTCTCCGCCTGCTGTGGCTTCGTCCTCATCCTGCCGTGGGTGCTGAGCCTGGCGTGCGTCGTCATAGGTGTCGTCGAGGGTGCCATCATCCTGGGAAAGTCCGATGCGCAGTTCCAAGCCGAGTACGTGCACCACCGTCGGGACTGGTTCTAACCGCTGGATCACCCGCGCCGCCCTGCTGGGCGCGGCCGGCGCCACGCTCGGCATCGCGTACATGCCCGGCCTCAGCGCCCGGGCGTACCGCGCCGGGAGCGGGTGCGTGTTCCGTGACCTCACCGGATGGCGGTGCCCGTTCTGCGGCATGACCCATGCGACGGTCGACATGCTCCACGGCGACCTCGTCTCGAGCGTTCGATCGAACGCGTTCGCCGTCGTGTACCTCGTCAGGGCTCCTGTGGTTGCTCGCTGCGGAGTTCGAGCTGCTGCCGGCCGGTCGCCCGCGGATCGCCTCCCGTCGTGCACGCGCGCCGCTCGTCGTCGCCGGACTGATGGCGTTCCTCGGCTACGCCATCGCAAGGAACGCGGTGGGTTCCTGATCGGGACGGGACCGCCCGCCGGTTCAGAGTGGTTGGTCGCAGTCCGCAGGCGGGGGCGGCGCGGGCGGCGGGGAGAAGGTCGGGTTCCAGCGGCGCAGGAAGGTGTCCAGCGCCGCGACGTCGAGACACCGCTCGGAGTGGCCGCCGCGGACGCTGTCGTCCCAGACGAGCTGGTGGCCGGCCACGAGGAGCGTGTAGCCGAACCGGACGCTCTGGACCTGGTGGACCGTGTCGTCGTTGCCGGCCGCGTACATGAACGTCGGCGGGACCCGGGAGAACCCGTCGGCACGCGGCGTCGTCGGCGAGGCGTCGGCTACACGCTGCGCAGGGCAGCTCGCCGGCTGTCCCGTGGACCAGGATCGCAGCCGAGCAGCTCGGGGATCAGCGTGAGTCCCGCCCCGCCGAAGTCCTGGCGACCGAGCTCGTAGGGACCGTTGGAGAGCACGATCCCGTTCGGGGCCGACGACTCGGCCCGCAGTGCCGGGTCAGCGTTCGGGTCGGGCCGCTCCTGGACCGCGAGCACCGCGGCCAGGTGGGCGCCGCCGGACGAGCCGACGAAGACGACGCGATCGGAGTCGATGCCCAGCTCCGCATGGTTGGCCCGGATCCACCGCACCGCGGTGTCGACCTCCATCACCTGCTGCGGCCACACCTCGTCGGTCGCCGTCACGTCGCTGAACCGGACGCTGATCACGACGAACCCGCCGTCGAGGTAGCGCTGGATGCCCGCGGGGATCAGCCCGACGGTGCCCTCGTGACCGCCCCACCCCTGGGGGAACCACACGAGGACCGGAGCCGGCGACGCGGGCTTCACGTTGCCCGGCCAGTAGATGTCCAGCGCCCGCGGCTCCGACTCGTCGCTCACCGTCTGCCAGGGCACGCTCGGTGGCGTCTCGTAGGAGATGTCGGGCCGCGACGGCGGGATGGGGTCGGGATGGCATCCGGCGAGTACGGCCGCCCCTGCCAGCAGCGCGGCGCCCGCCAGCGCACGCGAGGTCTTTCCTGGCTCCCAGCACGTGGCCCCCCTGCGATCGAGCCCGCCGGTCCGCACGGTAGCCGTCCCGATCCGCCGACGGCGTCAGAGGCTGGCGTAGATCCGCTGGTGAGGGTGGGATCGCCCAACGCAGAACGGCTACCAGCGACCGGCTGCCCGGAGGATCTCCAGGGCGTCGATCGTCAGCAGGAGGTTCGCCCGACCGAGCGTGACCTTCTCCCATGGGGCGTGTGTGAAGCCGTCCTTGCCTGGGGAGTGGGTGAAGAGCTTTCGCTCCATCGCCCAGCCTTCGCCGGGGATGAGCTTGGACTCCAGCAGGTCGAGCGCCTTCGCGCAGCGCTTGTCGGCGACATAACCGGCGCGGGTGAGGATGTGGAGCCCGGCCATGAAGTCGTAGAGCCGAGGGTACGGATACGACAGCTTGGTGTAGACGGGCCGGAGCGGCTGCCCGTCGGATCGCCTCAGGTAGACCTGGCGCTCGAGCAGCACCCCGGCGGCGGCGGCGGTGGCCTGGGTGAGCTCGTCGCTCGGGCGCCGCGAGCGGTAGGTCGCCAGCCCTCGCAGACCGAACGCGGTGTGAACGATGGTGGGGCCCTTGGTCGCCGGCTTCTTGTTGCAGTTCCATCCGCCGCCGGGCCACTGATAGCGGAGGAGGTTCGTGCACAGCTCGTCGGTGTCGTCGTCCGCGAGGCCCAGCACCACCGACGCGTAGATCGCGTTCGCATGGAACGAGGCGTGGACGCGGTGCGTGCCCCGGATGAGCAACGGCCCGTCGTACGCGCGCTCGAGGCGTCGCAGCCACCGGTAGACGTGGTCGCGGTAGGGGACCAGCTGATCGTCACCCGGTGGATAGTCGATCTCGGCGAGGTACCGGAACGTGAGATAGATCGTCGACATCCCTTGGCGGTCGTCCGGATCGCTCATGTCGAGGTCGGCCAGCAGGCCCCGCGCGATCGGGGAGTCGGCGATGTCGTCCCGCAGTCGCTGTCACCGTGGCCGACGTCGGGTCAGCACCGTCGAGATATCGCCTCGCCTTGTACCGGACGATGGGGTCGACCGAGTCGACGACCGCTTCGGCGAGCGCCGTGTACTGCTCTGCCATGGTCGGCTCCTATGCGGGGCGAGGGGCGTACATGATCACGCCGACGCCGGCGAGGCACACGAGCGCGCCGGCGACGTCGTAGCGGTCCGGCCGGAAACCGTCGAACACCATGCCCCAGGCGAGGGAGCCGGCGACGAAGACGCCGCCGTAGGCCGCCAGGATGCGGCCGAAGTGCGGATCGTCCTGGAACGTGGCGACGAACCCGTAGGCAGCCAGGGCGGCGATGCCGGCGCCGACCCACGCGAGGCCACGATCCTCACGGACGCCTTGCCAGACCATCCAGGCACCACCGATCTCGGCGACGGCCGCGAGGACGAACAGCACGACCGAGCGGAGGACGGACATGGCCGGGCACGGTACCTGAGCAGGGTTTCGCACCGCGCCCGTAGATTGGCCTTGACCTTCATGTCGACTTCAACCCTTACGGTCGCCCCATGAGCGCCACACTCCAGATCGCGGAGGTGGCGCAGCGCTCCGGGTTCACCCCCGCGACGTTGCGCTACTACGAGGAGATCGGCTTGCTGACGCCGCCCGGTCGCACCGACGCCGGCTACCGGCTCTACGACGGCGCGTCGCTGGAACGGCTGCGGTTCATCTCCCGTGCCAAGCAGCTCGGCTGCAGCCTCGACGAGATCGCCGACCTCATGTCCGTGTGGGACGGCGGCCGGTGCGCCACGGTCCAGGACCGGCTGCGCACCACCGTGGAGACGAAGATCGCTGCGGCCCACGCGCAGATCGCAGAGCTGACCAGCCTCGCCGCGGAGCTCCAGCACGCGGCGGCGAGCCTGTCGACCGACCCGGTGGACGGTCCCTGCGACGACACCTGCGCGTGCACCACCGACAACCCGACAACGGCGTCGACGGGGACGTCGGTACCGCTCGTCGCCAAGCCCGACGCAGGCGCGAGCGACCGTGCGGACGAGGTGCCCATCGCGTGCACGCTCGGCGCCGACGAGATGGCGACGCGACTCGACGAGTGGAGCGCGCTCCTGGCCGACAAGCAGGGCCTGCTCCAGGGCGTCACCGCCCGCCGCCGCCTCGACGACGGCCTGAGCCTGGAGTTCGGCCCGAACACCGACGTCGCCGAGATCGCCCGCCTCGCCGCCGCCGAGCACGGGTGCTGCCGGTTCTTCGACTTCGCACTCGTGATCGACGACCGCGGCATCGCCCTCGAGGTCCGGGCCCCGGCCGGCGCCCAACCCGTTCTCACCGCGCTCTTCGGCGCAGCGGACTGACCGACATGGCCATCCCCCGCCCCAAAGCCGGCCTCGGCGTGCTCAGCGCCGGAGCCGCCGCCTGCGCCGCCTGTTGCGCCGGCCCCATCCTCGGGTTCCTCGCCGCCGCCGGCTGTCGCCCGGTCGGCGTCAGTCGGCCCAGCGCAGCGGGAGGTCGAAGCGTGCGAGGACGGTGGCGTCGAAGCGGGTGAGTGCGCTCACCCGGTCGCCGGCCAGGGTGACGACGACCAGGCCGGTGGCGTGGAGCGGTCCGCCGCGGGGGTCGCGGACGTAGGAGCCGAACGCCGGCTGGCCGTTGGCCCGGGTCTCGACCAGGCGGTAGGTGCGACCGTCGCGGAAGGTGACGGCGGCGAGGAACCGCGCCGCTTGCTCGCCGTGGTACTCGAGCGGCATCGGCGGCATGAGCACCGCGACGTCGTCGGTGAGCAGCGCCACGAGCGTGTGGATGTCACCTGTCTCGTAGGCACGGGTGAGGCGGTCGACGAGCGCGCGCTCCTCGGGCGAGCCACGACGCGGCGGGCGCTCGTGCCCTGCGTCCGGGGCGAGCAGTCGCCGGACACTGGCCCTCGCCCGCTTGAGGGCGCTCGTGACGGACTCCTCGCTCGCGTCGAGCATGGTGGCGACCTCGCGGGCGCGGTAGCCGAGCACGTCGCGCAGGACGAGAACGGCTCGCTGGCGTGCCGGCAGCGCCTGGAGCGCGGCCAGGAAGGCGAGCGAGATCGCCTCGCTCGCCTCGTAGCGCCCCTCGGGGCCTGGCGGCTCGTCGGGCCCACTCACCAGCGCGTCGGGACAGGGCTCGAACCACACCACCTCGCCGATGCGGCTCGGCTCCGGCACCTCGACCCCGGGAGGCAACAGGTCCACGAGCGGGCGCCGCCGATTGGCGCGCAGGATGTTCAGGCACCGGCTGGTCGCCACCTGATACAGCCACGTCCGCAGTGACGAGCGCCCCTCGAAGGCGGCGAGGCCCCGCCACGCGGCGAGCAGCGTGTCCTGCAGGGCGTCCTCGGCGTCCTGGAGCGAGCCGAGCATCCGGTAGCAGTGCAGTTGCAACTCGCGGCGATGGGGCTCGGCGACCCGACGGAACGCCTCGCCGTCTCCTGCACGCGCTCGATCGAGCAGCTCCGCGCTCACCGGCACCAGCCTCCTCGCCGCGGTCCGTCTCCTGTTGAGACACCGCGGGCGATGGGAAGTGGGCGCGACACGGACGCCCAGTTTCGCGGCTGAGCGGTGTCGACCTCCATGTGGCACCGGGGACCGCCGCGGCGAGCCCGTCGCGACGCCGGCGCCTCCCGACCAGTCCCGGAGGAGGAGAAGACGATGAGCAGGTCAGGATCGTTGCAGGACAAGCGAGCGGTCGTGTTCGGTGGTGGAGGTTCCATCGGCTCGGCGGTGGCGCAGGAGCTGGCGTCCGAAGGTGCCGAGGTGTTCCTCGCCGGCCGCTCACCCACGAGCGTCGAGGTGGCCGCCAAGCAGATCACGGCGGCCGGTGGGCAGGCCCACGCCGAGGTGGTCGACGCCCTCGACCCGACGGCGGTCGACAACTACCTCGACGCCGTCGTTCGCCAGGCCGGCGGCATCGACATCCAGCTCAACGCGACCGGGCCCCCCATCAGCACGTACGGCCACGGCAAGCCGGTCCTCGAGCTGGCGGCGGAGGAGTTCATGACGCCCGTCGCCACGGTGTTGCGGTCCCAGTTCATCACCGCGCGCGGGCGGCCCGCCACATGGTCGAGCGAGCGTCCGGCGTGATCATCTTCCTCACCGCCATCCCGGGCCGCGCCCCCCTCCCCGGCGCGTCAGGCATCGGCGCCGCCTACGGCGCGGTCGAGAGCGTCATGCGGACCATGGCGATCGAGCTCGGCCCCGCCGGGGTCAGGGTGGTCTGCCTGCGGAGCACGGCCAACCCGGACACGCGGACGATCCAGGACGCGACCGACGTGCGGGCCGCGATGATGAACATCACGCCCGAGGCGGCCATCGCCCGCCTCGCCGAGGGCACGATGCTGAAGGTCCTGCCGAAGGCGGCCGACACCGCGCGGGCGGCTGCGTTCCTCGCGTCGGACGGGGCGCGCATGATGACCGGCACCGTCCTCAACGCGTCGGCCGGCGCGGTCACTGACTAGGGGGACGATGGCGAGACCCGCGTGGCCTGGCGGAACGGCCCGGTCTGCGGGCGGCCTCGCCGACGCCGGCGGCGTCAGCGCAGGATGTTCCGCTCGAGCCAGTCCACCGCGGCGTCGGGGGAGGCGACCTCCGGCCCCGGCGGCCCGGACGGGCGGCGCACCATCACGACCCGGATGCCCAACGCCCGGGCGGCCACCAGCTTCGCCGCCGTCGCCTCGGCCCCGCTGTTCTTGGTCACGAGCGTGTCGACGCGGTGGTCCCGCAGGAGGGCCCGTTCGTCGTCGATGGTGAACGGGCCCCGGGCGAGGACCACCGTGGTCGTCCGTGGGTCGAGGGGCAGGGGCTCCGGCGGTTCGATCGAGCGGACGACGATGTGCACGCCCGGCAGGCCGGCGAAGGGCTGGAGCTCGAGCCGGCCGGTGGTGAGGAACACCCGGTGGGCGTCGAGCCGCGCCAGCGCGGTGGCCGCCTCCGCCAGGTCGGACACCTCGTGCCAGTCGTCCCCCGGCACCGACCGCCACGGCGGTCGGACGACGCGCAGCCGGGGTGTACCCACAACGGCGGCGGCCTCGGCCGCATGCTGGGGCATGACGGCGGCGAAGGGATGCGTGGCGTCGACCAGGGCGTCGTACCGCCCCTCGCGCAACGTCCGCACCAGCCCGTCCACCCCGCCGAACCCGCCCGTCCGCACCGCACACGGCAGCGCCACCGGCTCGGCGGTGCGTCCGGCGAGCGACGCCACCACCTCGACACCGGGGCGATCGACCAGCAGGGCCGCCAGGACGGAGGCCTCGGACGTCCCCGCCAGGAGCAGCACCCGCGCCGCGGCCTCCACCGCCTAGCGCTCCCCGTCTCCGTCCCCATCCACGCCCGGCGGCCCGTCCGGCGGTCGTGGCTCGCGGTGGAGGAGGTAGGTGTCGAACATCCAGCCCTTGCGGGCCCTGGCCTCGGACCGGACGCGTTCGATCTCGCCGGCCACCTCGGCGAGCGGACCGGAGATCAGCATCTCGTCGGGCGTGCCCAGGTAGGCGCCCCAGTAGATCGTCACCCCGCCCGGCTCGATCCCCCGGAACGCGCACCGGCCGTCGAGCATCACCACCACGTCGTCGCCGGCGCCGGGCGGCCAACCCTCGGCCAGCCGGCGCCCGGTCGTGATGTGAACGGGCGCGCCGACCCCGTGCAGCGCGACGCCGAAGCGGGCCGCCAGAACCTGCACGCTGCTGATGCCCGGCACGACCTCGACGCGGAACTCGACCGTTCCCCGCTGTGCCACCTGGTCGAGGATGCGCAACGTGCTGTCGTACAGCGCCGGATCTCCCCACACCAGGAACGCCCCCGACTCGCCGTCGGCCAGCTCGTCCCGGAGCAGGCGCTCGTAGAGCTCGGCCCGCTGGTCGTGCCACACCGCGACGTCGGCCCCGTAGGCGGGGCCGTCCAGCCGGCGCGGCGGGTCGGGCACCGAGGCGGTGCGGTACGGGCCCTGCACGTAGCGGTCGCAGATCGCACGCCGCACCTCCGCCAGGTCGGCGCGGTCGTCGCCCTTGTCGAGAGCGAAGAACACGTCGGCCCGGTTGAGGGTGCGTGCGGCCTGCGGGGTGACGAGGTCGGGGTCGCCGGCCCCGATGCCGATCACGAGCACCGTCCTCACGGACCGAGTCTGGCCCACCCGACCGAGCCATCCCCCACCCGTCGTCGACCGACCGCCGCGACGAGGCCCGCCCGCGTCGCGCCAAGATGACGCCATGAGCCCCCGTGTCGCCACCACCACGCCCGTCGACCTCGACGGGCTGCTCGACTTCGTGCGCCCCCGGCACCACATCGTGCTCGTGACCCGCCGGGCCGACGGTTCGCCGCAGCTGTCGCCGGTCACCGCGGGCGTGGACGGCTCGGGGCGGATCGTCGTGTCCACCTATCCCGAGCGGGCGAAGGTCGCCAACCTCCGCCGGGACCCGGCCGCGAGCGCCATCGTCCTGTCGGACGAGTGGAACGGCCCGTGGGTGCAGGTCGACGGCCGCGCCGAGGTGATCGACATGCCCGAGGCGCTCGAGCCCCTGGTCGACTACTACCGCGCCATCTCGGGAGAGCATCCCGACTGGGACGACTACCGATCCGCCATGCACCGCCAGGGGAAATCGCTCATCCGGCTCACGCCGGAGCGGTGGGGCCCGCTCGCCACCGGCGGCTTCCCCGCCCGCCTCGCGGGCACGGACTGAGCCGGCGCGCCGCCGCCACGACACGTCGCCTCGGCGGGCCGTGGCGATCTCACGGCGCCGGGCGGAAATTCGTTGGCTTGGTCAGCGGGTCGCGGGCAGTCTGGTTCCCGAACCCGCCACCGGGCACGAACGTGCCCGGTCCGACGCAAGGAGGTGCCCCGACGATGAACACTCCCCGAGAGCCCCGCTCCGTCATCCGGCGTCCGGCGCCCCGTGCGTGCGGTTCGGCTGCCCGGCTGGCGGCTGCCCGCGCGGCCACGCCCACCGCTCCGGTCTGACCGAACCGTCGACGGCTCTCCGCCGTACCCCTGGTCGGACCGAGGTGGTCCCGAGCGTGCGGCACGCGCGCCCACGGGCCTGACGGCACCCGGCTCTCGCTCCTGCGCCCCCGGCGCTCTCCCCTCCCGGTGCGGCTCGTTCGCCGCGCCCCCTCACCAAGGACCTGACATGTTGCACTCCGACCTCATCACGAAGATCCTCGTCGAAGACAAGCACCGCGACCTGCGCTTTCGTTCGAGGCCACGGCCGCACGACCAGGCGTCATCGCGCCGATGGTCCCGGCACGGTCGCCGGTAGTACCGGACACTCCAGGATCAACCCCCGACCAGGCACGAGGGGTGATCGGGCACCACGCTCGATCACCCCTCGTTCGCGGATGGCATCGGATCCGCCCGCCGGTCATGAAGTTCCGCCCGCGCCCACCCCGCTACTCTCGACCCGATGGACGACCCCACGGCCGACGCCTGGCACATCCGCCCGAACGGCCCGCTGCGGGGAGAGGTCCGGGTGAGCGGGTCGAAGAACGCTGTGACGAAGCACATGGTGGCCGCCATGCTGGGGACGCAGCCCAGCACGATCACCAACGCCCCTGACGTGGGCGACGTCGGCATCACGGCCGACATCCTCAACTCGCTGGGCGTCGGGGTCGAGATCGAGGGCGACCGCATCACCGTCCACCCGGTCGAGGCGCCCAGCGGCGACGTGCCGCTCAAGTTCACCGCCCTCAACCGCATCCCGATCCTGCTGCTCGGCCCGCTGGTGGCCCGCAACGGCGAGGCGTTCGTCCCCCTGGTGGGCGGCGACCGCATCGGGCAGCGCCCCGTCGACTTCCACATCGCCGCGCTCGAGGCGATGGGCATCGAGGTCGCCGTGGCGCCCGACGGCATCCACGCCAAGGCCGGCCGCCTGAGCGGCGCCCAGATCACGCTCCCCTATCCCAGCGTCGGCGCGACCGAGAGCGTGCTGCTCACCGCGGTGATGGCGGAGGGCCGGACGGTGCTGCGCAACGCCGCCGTCGAGCCCGAGGTCACCGAGCTGGCCCTGTTCCTCCAGCGCATGGGCGCCCGCATCGGGTTCAAGCCCGACCGCCGCATCGTCATCGAGGGCGTCGACCACCTGCGGGGCGCCGCGGCCCGGTTGCAGGGCGACCGGCTCGAAGCGTTCTCCTACCTGGTGGCGGGCCTGATGACCGGCGGCCAGGTGCGGGTCGGCGGGTGTGCGCAGGACCGGCTGGTCACCGCGATCGACACGCTCCAGAAGATGGGCGCCACCTTCGAGTTCACCGACGACCACATCTCGGCCAACGCCGAGGCCGGTCTGCGCCCCGTGGCGGTGCAGACCGACACCCATCCCGGGTTCATGACCGACTGGCAGCCGCCCCTCATCGTGCTGATGACCCAGGCCGAGGGCATGTCGGTGCTGCACGAGACCGTGTACGAGGACCGCCTCGGGTACGTCGAGGAGCTCACCGACATGGGCGCCGAGGTCGAGCTGTTCGACACCTGCCTCGGCGGCCCGGCCTGCCGGTTCCACGACACCAACGCACTGCACTCCGCCGTGGTGCGGGGGGTGTCCAAGCTGCGGGGCGCCGAGGTGACGATCCCCGACGTACGTGCGGGCTTCTCGTCCGTCATCGCAGCGGCCGTGGCGGACGGCTCGTCGACGCTGCACGGCATCCACCACCTGGAGCGGGGCTACCACCGGCCCTTCGAGACGCTCGAGGCGCTCGGCCTCAAGCTCGAACGGGTGACGGCGTCCGGCTGAAGCCCTGGCTTGCCCGGACCGACTGTGTCACGTCCGGGGGCGGGCCCTCCCGGCGGTGCGGGGTCAGCCCGGCGCCGGGCCGGGATCGATCCAACCTCGCTCCACGGCGTCGGCCAGCCGCCGCTGCACCTCGTCCCAGAGGGCGGGCGAGCCGGCGTCGATCACCTCGTTGCGCTCGTGGACCCGGTCGGCGGTGATGCCGTTCTCGCGCCAGGCGGCCCCGCCGCTGGCGTGGTTGAGCAGGAACCCGGCGAACCGGTCGAGCGAGCGGGCGAACCGGGCCTCCGGCGTGTCGGCCGTCTCGAACTCGTCCCACAGCGACCGCACCTCCTCGGCCTGGCCCGGCGGGAGCAGGGCGAAGATGCGGTCGGCCGCCGCCTGCTCGCGCGCGTCCTTGTCGAGCCGGCCGGCGTCGTCGTAGACGTAGGTGTCGCCGGCGTCGACCTCGACGATGTCGTGCACGACCACCATGCGCACCACGGTGGCGACATCCACCGGCTCCACCGCATGCTCGGCCAGGACCAGCGCCATGAGGGCCAGCGTCCACGAGTGCTCCGCCGAGTTCTCGTAGCGCGAACCGTCGGCCACCCGGCCCCGGCGCAACACCGACTTGAGCCGGTCGACGTCGAGCACGAAGCCGACCTGGGCGGCCAGCCGGTCGGCAGGATCCACGGCGGCGGCCGATCAGCCGGCCAGGAGGCTGGCCAGCGCCCAGACGGCCGCGACGAGCCCGACCACGATCATCACGAGGCTGCGGGACAGCGGCGCCCGGGCGAGCTCGCCCTCCTTCGGCGACTCGGGGGGCCGCACCAGGGCCATGATGCTGCCCACCGCCATCGCGGCGCCGAGGGCCAACACCAGGTACGCCAGCAGGTCTTCGCCGAGGAACATCGTCGCCCAGCGTAGGGGCCGGCCAGGGGGCCGCAGCCAACCGGCGGCGACACCCGCGAGCCCGCCCGCGGGGCGGCGACGGTCGGGGCGCGCGGCGCGGCCGGGACGATCAGGCCGAGGGCCCGACGGCGGCGGGGGCGGGGCCGGGCGCGGGCCGCCGGACGAGACGTCGGTACTGCCGCACGGCCCGGGCGCACTGGGCGCCGTCAGTGCCCCCGACCGGCACGAGGTTGGCGATCAGCGCGACGGCGTTGAGGGCGATCGCCACGTCGGTCGCGGTGGCCGGCCCCGGCGACGAGGCCAGCACGGCACGCACGCCGACCAGCACGAGCACCAGCGCCGCCGTCGCCGCCGGCCCCGCCAGCGACACCGCCGCCCGGTCGAGCGGCCGGTCGTCCCGACCCTCGAAGGCGGTGACACCCACCAGCCCTCCGAGGAGCACCCACTCGACCCGGTAGCCGAGGAGGTGTGCGACCCAGGCGTGGGCGCCCTCGTGCGCCAGCGTCGACAGCGCCGAGGTCGCCACCAGCGCCAACGGCACCCACGACGGCAGGTCGCCCGGGCTCAACAGGAGGACCACGACGGCGACGAGGACGCAGGCGGCCAGGCCCACACTCATGCGCACCACCGTGCCGAACAGGGCGAACGTCCACCCGGGAGGGTCGCTCCGGCGCGGCTGCCCCCGGGGCGGGACGGCGTCCGGCCCTTCCTCGGGCGGCGCAGGAGGCGCCGTCACGCCCGGCACCGTGGGCGGGTCGGCTCGCTCCGGCCCCGCGGAGCCCGGGCGATGATCCGCCGCCGGGAACGCCGGGTCGGCCATGCGGCCAGGATGCCAGACGATCCTCCGGATGTCTCCGGCGGAGACCACGGTGCCGACAGTCGGGCCGTCCTGCCCTGGGACCGGCCACCCCTGGGGTCGGGCCGTCCTGCCGGGGGACCGGCCACCCCTGGGGTCGGGCCGCTCTGCCCTGGGGACCGGCCAGTCGGCCATGGGGGGTGCCCCGGATGTCGGCGACCGGTGCCGGGCCGCACGGTGTGCCCATGACCCTCGACCCCACGATCCTGACCTGGCCGCTGGCCCCGACCGCGACGTCCTCCTCGGCCGCCCCGCTCGCCGCCCGGCACTCCGCCCCGGCCAGCCGCCACGCGGGACAGGCCGGACACGCCGGGCACCGGGCCGATGGCGTCGACCGTCGTGCTCCCACCACGGGCATCGACGCCCTGGTGGATGCCACGCCCGCCTCGCGCGACCGTGTCGTCGATCTGCTGCGCGCCGTGAGCATCGGCGTCGTGGTGCTGTGGCACTGGAGCCTGTCGGTGACCCACTGGCGGGCCGACGGCAGCCTGACCATGCCCAACCCGGTCGGCGACGTGCCCGGCCTGTGGGCCGCCACCTGGGTCCTGCAGGTGATGCCCGTGTTCTTCCTCGTCGGCGGCTACGCCAACCTGGCGGGTTGGAACGCTGTGACCCGCGACGGCGACGGCGCCGCCCGCTTCCTGCGCAGCCGCATGCGCCGGCTGTGGGCGCCGGTCGTCCCCTGGCTCGGCTGCTGGGTCGTCGCCGACCTGGCGTGGCGCGGCGCCGGCGGCCGCAGCGTGCTCGCCTGGGGAACGGTCGTGTTCGTGCCTCTGTGGTTCCTCGGGGTGTACGCGGGTGTGGTGCTGGCCGTGCCGGTGACCGCCCGCCTGCACCACCGCTACCGGTGGCGGGTGCCGGCGGTGCTCACGGCCGGCATCGTGGCCGCCGACGGCGCCCGCCTCGGGCTCGAGGTGGGCGGCACCGCGGTCGGCCTGGCCGGGTCCTCCCTGGTGTGGCTGTTCTGCCACCAGCTCGGCTACTTCTGGCGGGACGGGACCCTCACCGCCGGCGGCCGCCGGCGGGCCCACACCGTCGCGGGCGCCGGGCTGGCGGCACTGGTGGCGCTGACGACCCTCGGCCCCTATCCGCAGGCGATGGTGGCGGTGCGCGGCGAGGCCGTCAGCAACATGTTCCCCACCACCGCCTGCATCGCGGCACTCGCGGTGTTCCAGCTCGGCCTGATCCTGCGGCTCCGGCCCGCCCTCGACGGCTGGCTCCAGCGGCGGCGGCCGTGGCGGATGGTCGTGGCGGCCAACGGGCTGGCCATGCCGGTGTTCTGCTGGCACATGACCGCCCTCGTGGTGTTCGTCGGCCTGTACGAGGCGGCGGGCTTCGCCCTGACGAACGAGCCGACCGCCGCCTGGTGGCTGGCCCGCCCGCTCTGGGTGCTCGGTCCAGGTGCAATGCTGGCCGGGATGATCTGGGTGTTGGGAGCGGCGTCGAGCCCGTCGGTGCGGTCATGAGCCGGCATCCACAGCACTTGCCGTCGTCCGGCCCGGGGGCGCCACGCGGGGAGGCGCCCCGGTCGCCGGGAGAGGCCGACGACCGGTCGGCGAGCACTACCGTCCCCTCGATGTCGAGCCGGTACCGACTGGTGGCACTGATCGGCGTGATCCTGCTGGGTGCGGGGGTGTACGGCATCTTCGCGCTCATGCGCGACGACACGCCGTCGCCCACGGCGTCGATGGAGGCATACCTCGCGGCCTGGTCGGACGGCGACTTCGCCGCCATGGAGGAGCAGGTGACCGACGCGCCGGCGACGTTCGTGGAGGACCACCAGGCGCTGGTCGACGACCTGGAGGTGACCGAGGCCTCCTACGAGCTCGACTCCGTCGACACGGGCGGCGGCACCGGCGTGGCCCGCTACACCGCCACCCTCGAGCTGGCGGGGGCAGGCGAGTGGACCTACGACGGGGCGCTCACCATCGTCGAAGCTCCCGAAGGTGACGACTGGCTGGTCGAGTGGTCACCCGCCACCGTCCACCCCGCGCTCGCCGCGGGGCAGCACCTCGAACGCGACCGCGTGGTGCCCGAACGGGCGCCGATCCTCGACATGAACGGCGACCCGCTCTCGACCGGGCGGCCCGGCCGGGTCATCGGCGTGCAGCCGAGCGCCATCACCAACCTCGCCGCCCTCAAGCTGGCGTTCCAGGCCGAGCTCGGCATCGCCCCGGCGGTGATCGACGAGAAGCTGAACGCACCCGGCGTGGAGCCCGACCACTTCGTCACCATCACCACCGTCGACATGCCCACCTACAACCGGGTCGAGCCCGTCATCTACCCCCTGCCGGGCACCCGCTTCCGGGACGTCTTCCTGCGCGGCGGCCCGACGCCGGAGTTCGCCGCGCACCTTCTCGGGCAGTACGGCGAGATCACCGCCGAGCGGCTCGAGGAGCTGGGCGAGCCCTACGAGGTGGGCGACCGGGTCGGGCTGACCGGGCTGGAAGCGGCGTACGAGCGCGAGCTGGCCGGCACGCCGACCGTCACCATCCGCGTCGTCGGAGAGGACGGGGAGGTCGTCGAGGAGCCCGAGGACGCCGACGACACCGAGGGCGCCGGGACGGGCGGGGGTGGTGCCGGCGAGGACGACGAGGCCGGCGCGAACGGGGAGCCCGGCGTGGTCGAGACGTTCGAGGGCGAGAAGCCGCAACCGCTCCAGACCACCATCGATCCTCAGGTGCAGACCGCAGTCGAGGCCGTGCTCGGCGACACGACCGAACCCATGGCCGTGGTGGTCGTCGACGCCAAGAGCAACATCCGGGCCGTGGCCTCCCGGCCGCTGGGCGAGTTCAACCGGGCTCTCGGTGGTAGCTACCCGCCGGGCTCGACGTTCAAGATCGTCACCACTGCCGCGCTCCTGGCCGACGGCGTGACCCCCGAGACGACGGTCGAGTGCACGCCGACCGTCAACGCCGGGGGCCGTGAGTTCCAGAACTTCGAGAGCTCCAGCCTGGGGACCGTGCCGTTCGGCCTGGCATTCGCCGAGTCCTGCAACACCGCCTTCATCTCCGCCGCCGAGCCCGTGGCCGACGCCGACCTCATGGCCGCGGCCGAGAGCTTCGGGTTCAACACCGACTACTCGGTCGGGCTCGAGACGGCCACGGGCAGCTTCCCCACCCCGGCCGACGTCACCGAGCACGCCGCCGCCGCCATCGGCCAGGGCAGGATCACGGCGAGCCCGCTGCACATGGCCACGGTCGGCGCCACGGTGCTCGACGGCACGTGGGAGCCGCCCGTCCTGCTGCCCGACCAACCCGCCGAGGACGCGCCGGCGCCCACCACCCTGGCGGCCGGCACCTCCGACACGCTGTTGGGGCTCATGCGCCGGGTCGTCACCGAGGGGAGCGGCACGGCCGCCGCGGTGCGCGGCGGGGCCACCGCCGGCAAGACGGGAACGGCCGAGTACGGGACCGGCGACCCGCCCCCCACCCACGCCTGGTTCGTGGGCCTGCGGGGCAACCTGTCGGTGGCCGTGCTGGTGGAGGACGGTGTGTCCGGCGGCGAGGTGGCGGCACCGATCGCCGGTCGCATCCTGGCCGGCGTCTCATCGTGACAGGTCGGCGCTCCTCGCCCGGACGGTCCGGCCTCACCGTTCAGCCGACAGCAACCGGCGCAGGAGGTCGGCCTGCCGCTCGATCGTGGCGGCCGATTCGGTCTCGCCGAGCGAGCGATAGTGCTGGGCCGCGGTGCGCAGTTCCTCGATCTCACCGGCAACGAGCGCCCGAGCGTCCTCGTCGGTGACGACGCGCCGCGGCACGTCCGCAGACGTCGACGCCGCCA
Organism: uncultured Acidimicrobiales bacterium; assembly: GCA_963842395.1. Classification (GTDB taxonomy): domain Bacteria; phylum Actinomycetota; class Acidimicrobiia; order Acidimicrobiales; family VFJN01; genus ZC4RG19. The sequence continues at coordinate 657,067 of CAWJGJ010000003.1, read as the reverse complement.
GCAGCTGCTCGGTGGCGCTCGAGTCGCCGATCGGCTGGGCCTCGGCGTTCTCGATCACCGCCACCGCAGCCCGGATCGCCTGGACAGCCGGCTTGTCACGGGCGAGCAACCTCTCCCTCAGGTGCCGGCGCAGCATCTCCCGAATGCCATCGTCGTTGTCGCGGGACCGCGGCGTCATGTGACCGTGAGAAAGTCGCCGCACGGCGTGTCGGCACCCGGCCCGGGGCCGGTGCTCGGGTTGGTGACGGTGACCGTGCGCCCGCCGGGTGGCGCATCGGCGGCGACGGCGGACGTGGCCGTGATCCGGGTCGGCGTGACCGTCACGCTGCTCACGGTAACGCCGGCTCCCGACATGCCGACGACGGCGCCTTGGTGACAGCCCGACCTTCGAGGCGCTCGCGCCGAGAGGCGCCTCGTACATTGCTCTCGACCTATATAGGGATCATCGTCCGCTTCGAGAATGAACGGAGGCTCGGATACGTCTGGGGTTGGTCCTACGCCGAGTGGGAGATCGAGGACGGCGACGACGGCTGTCGGTACACGTTCGTCCAGAACGGGCTGACGGATCGTGGCGTGGACGCGGACGAGGAAGGCCTACCCGCCGGATGGCACGAGTTCTTCGACCGGTTGGATGACCATCTCGACGGCGTGTCGCGAAGCGAGGACGAGCACACGGCGAGGTGGCACGCGCTGAAGCCCGCCTACCGGCAACGACTGGATGCGATCATCCGAGGCCTCGCTGACGATACGCCGACGCCGTAGGCCCGAACAGCGAATCTCCTTCGACAGCGACAGCATCAACAGCTGACTTCGAGCCGCATAGGCTCCGCCCGGCTGCACCGACGTGGTGGCCTTCCGAGCAGGGCGCGCCACACGCCACGGCCGCGGCGTACCCTCCGTCTCGAAACGCTGGTACATGGGCACCCTGAAGCGCCGATCGGTGCGCAGTGGCGACAACCAGAACGACGACAGCAGGACGGAGGCGAGACATGGCGGATGATCCTCTGGCCGAGGTGCCGATCCCAGTAGTAGGGGCCCCCGTTCCGGTCCCGCTGCCCGACTCCCTCCCCCTTCCTGCGACCAGTGCGCAGGTCGCGGAGTTCGTCGCCTACCGTGCGGCGGCCTGCGTCGGAGCGGACTACGCGAACCTTGCGCTGCTGGATGGTGCCCGCACGTCACTGCGGCTGTTCCACGACTCCTTCCTGGACCGGGAGACCGCCGATCGCTACACCGATGTGGCGGTCGACGCCCCCTACCCGATCGCAGCTGCGGTACGAGAGGAACGCGTCGTGCTGCTCTCCGACATCGAGTCGTACCGCGTGGAGTTCCCCGACATCGTGGCGGACACGATCTCGGCCGGAGTCCAGGCATCCGCGTCTCTGCCGCTCTACCGGTCAGACCGCACCGTGCTGGGTGCGCTGGCGTTCGCATGGACCGACGCGACCGTGTTCAGTGCCAAGCTGGAAGCTGCGCTGCGCGCCGTGGGCGTCCTCTGTGTCGAGACCGTGGAGCGGGCGGAGCGCTACGACGCCGACCATGAGCTTGTCGTCGCCATGCAGCGTCGTCTCCTCGGTGACCTGCCTTCGCTGGCCGGGATCGAGACCGCTGCCCGCTACCTACCCGCCACTGCGTCCCTCGCCGTAGGCGGAGACTGGTACGAAGGGCTGCTGCTCGGGGAGACCCGGATGGCGCTCGTCGTCGGCGACGTCACCGGTCACGGGATCGCCGCCGCGGCCGACATGGCGTTGGTTCGCGGGATGGTCAGTGCGCTCCTCCACTCCGGGGTGGCAACGTCGGACGTGTTCTCCGAACTGTCCGCTGTCCTCGGCCAACGCAGCGGTCTCCTGCTCGCCACCGCCGCCCTGGTCGTCGTTGACATCGAGCACGAAACGGTCACGTTCGCCACCGCCGGCCACCCCCCGCCGCTGCTGCGGCTCCCCGATGGCGAGGTCCGTCGCCTGGACTCGGCCCACTCACCGATCATCGGCGTCCCACGCACGCGCCGGATTGCAGACATCGCGCCGTTCCCGAAGGGTTCGAAGCTCGTGATGTACACCGACGGCCTGGTGGAGCGACGGGATCGTCCGGCCGATGACGGCATCGATCTCGCCATGTCACGAGTCCACGCGATCGCAGACGACGCGACCGGCGTCGACATCATCGAGGCGCTCATCGACGAGCTCATCGACGGTCACGTCGCCGAGGACGACATCGCACTGCTCGTGATCCACCACACGGGTCGGATGCCCGCAGATGTCGGCACGTAACGCAGAGCCGATCGTGTCCTGGCGGATGACGTAGAACGACTTAACCGGCGGTGCGCTCACCCCCTTGGCTCGGGCGTTCGAGCGCGGCGCCTAGATCCGCGCTCGTCGGGGAGCCTCCGCGGCTCGCCAAACGCGCCCCCCGAGGGGCGCGGTGAGCAATGCGACGAGCTCGTCGCGCGTGGGGCCGTCGGCCGGGGACGGGCGCCAGCCGGACTCGTAGACGGCGCGTGCGAGGGGTTCGGCAGGTGCGAGCGACGCCGGGAGCGCCGTCATCGAGACGAAGCTGCCGACGTGCGGCTCGATGCGAGCGTCCGCCTTGGCCGCCGCCACGATGGCCGCGGACGTCAGCGGTTGCGTGAGGTCGACGTCGTGGCCCTGCCAGCGACGGACCGATTCGGCGTCGATGGCGAGGTGGTCCTCGACCCACGGGACGACCCTGGTGTCACACCACGCGCCGAACGCGTCGGCGAGCGTCGCGGGATCGGCGCCGGCGTCGAGGAACTCGAGGAGCCCCGCGATCTGCATGCTGGCCATCGCGACGCCGCGACCCGCGGTGGGCGCGGTGGTGGCGACCGCGTCGCCGACGGCCACCAGACCCGGTCGCCCGAGTTGGCGCCGGTAGAGGTTGAGCAGCCGCCCGCCGACCATGACGCCGCTGGTCGGCGTCGCGACGCGCGGGTCGGTCCACTCGGCGAGGCCGGGGATGGCCCGGCAGGCGGCGTCGAACGCGTCGAGGTGGCGGAGCACCGACAGGGCGGCGTCGGCGGTCGGCCGGATGATCACAGCGGAGATGTGGCCGCGCTCGTGGAAGAAGACGTAGGTGTCGTAGCCGCGGAGCATCGCGCTCCACGCGATGGGACTGGCCGTCGGTCCTGGGCTGGCGGCCCGGTCGCGCTGGTAGGTGCGGGTCACGTACGCCATGCCGGTGTCGCCGCCGAGGTCGGCCGGCGGAGCCAACCGGGAGAGCCGGCCGCCGGCATCGACGACGAGGTCGGCGCCCACTGTCGCGCCGTCGACGACGGCACCGACGACGTGCCCGGCGCGCTCGACGAGGCCGTCGACCTGCCCCGTCACGACGGTGAGTCCGCGGACCCCGGCCGCTGCCCGTCGGAGCGCCCGCTCGTAGGTGAGCCGGCGAGAGCGCACGCCGATCGGAGGGCCGGAACTCGGCGCGCCGAGCTCGATGGGCTCCGCACCGAGCGCGAGCCATGCCCGCCAGGCCTCGGGCCACTCCGTGACGAGCAGGTCGCGGACCTGTGGACGGAAGCCGTGGGGGTGTTCGAACTGCATGACGCCACGGCGCCGCCACGTGCCGTCGGGCGACGGACCCGGGTCGCGGTCGACGGCAAGAACCCGGTGGCGTCGCCGGGCGAGCGCGGCGCCAAGTGTCAGCCCGGTGGGGCCGGCGCCGACGATGATCACGTCCATGTCTCCAACCTTTGTTACACTCATAGTGTGATGACTACACTACAAGTGTCGTCAAGTGTCGACGCCTCGTGTCGGGTGGCCCACACGTGAGCGGCGAGCCGCGGCCGTACCAGTCCGCGCTGCGCGACGAGCAGGCACGGGCCACCCGGCGCCGGATCGTCGACGCGGCGGCGGAGCTGTTCACCGAGCGCGGCTACGGGCCGACGACGATCGACGCCGTCGCCGAACGCGCCGGCGTCGGCCGCAAGACGGTGTTCACGTCTGTCGGCGGGAAGGCGACGATGCTCAAGCTCGCGTTCGACTGGACCCTGGCCGGCGACGACGAACCGCTCTCCATCGTGGACCGACCTGAGGTGCGGCGGATGCGTGAGGGCGTGGATCCCGCTGCGGTCCTCGACGCGTGGATCGCGATGAACGCCGACATCGCGCGACGGCTCGCCCCGCTGTACCACGTCCTGGTCGTGGCGGCGGACAGTGACGCCGATGCCGCCGCCCTCCTGGACACAACCGACGAGCAGCGTGCCGAGGGTGCTCGCGCGGTCATGAGCCGGCTCGATGCGCTCGGCGCGCTCCGCCGCGGCCTCGACGTCGACCGGGCGGCTGGCATTGCAGACGTGCTCATCGATCCCATGCCCTACCAGCGCCTCGTGGAGATGCGCGGCTGGCCATTCGAGGCGTACGTCGAGTACCTGCAACGAATCGCGGCCGCGTCACTGCTCCGGTGATCGGTCCGCGTCATCAGCGCCCACCCGATCCTCGCTGCCGGCCCGGGGCTTACAGAGCGGCCGAGAGTTGTCGGCGCGGGTCGGCTTGGCCTAGTGGCCCGCCCCCGACCAGGTGGACGCGGGAGGCACCCATGTCGTCGGCCACCGCGATGAGGGTCAGTCGACCTTGGCCATGTTGGCGAAGCGGGTGAACTGCTCGAGGAAGGCCAGGCGGCACACGCCGGTGGGCCCGTTGCGGTGCTTGGAGACGATGATCTCGGCCTGACCCCGGTCGGGCGAGTCGTGGTGGTAGACGTCGTCGCGGTAGATGAACATCACCACGTCGGCATCCTGTTCAATGCTTCCGCTCTCGCGGAGGTCGGCCAGCATGGGGCGCTTGTCGGCGCGCAGCTCGAGCTGGCGGCTGAGCTGGGACAGGGCCACGACCGGGCACTCGAGCTCACGGGCCAGGATCTTCAGGCCCCGGCTCATCTCGGACACCTCGACCTGGCGGTTCTCGGCCTTGCCGCGCCCGGTCATGAGCTGCAGGTAGTCGACCACGACCATGCCCAGGTCGCCCACCTGGCTCTTGAGCCGGCGGGCCTTGGACCGCACCTCCATCACCGTCAGGTTGGGGTTGTCGTCGATCCAGATCGGGGCGGCCGCCAGACGGCCGATGGCCTGACTGATGCGGCTCCAGTCGTCCTCGCTGAGCTGGCCGGTGCGCACCCGGCGGGAGTCGATGCGGGCCTCGGCCGACAGCAGCCGCTGCGACAGCTCGAGGCTGCCCATCTCGAGGCTGAACAGCAGGACGGGCCTGTTGGCGTGCAGCGCCGCGTGCGCCCCCATGCCGAGGGCGAACGAGGTGTTGTGCACCAGGACGTCGGCGGCCACGAAGTTGTGGGTGCCCGGGATGGTCAGGTCGTAGACCTGGACGTCGCCGGCGTCCTCGATGGCGACGATCTCGTCCCACAACACCGCACCACTGCCACCACTGCACCACCGGCACCACCGGGGCCGCCCGTACGGACGAGGCCGGGGGCGTCGCCGCCGCCGGCGCCGGTCGTCGAGTCGGTGGCGTCGTGTCCGAGCACCCCCGCGGGCACCGGCGTCGCCGCGGCGACAGCCCGCGCCTGGGCCACGACCGCACCCAGCTCGGCCTCGTGACCGAGCATGCCGATCTCGTTGGCGAGCGCGACCAGGCTGTCGACCCCTTCCACCACCAGGTCGTGGGCGACCCAGGTGGCCTCGTCGACCGCGACCACCGCCTGCGACAGCCGGGCACAGATGCCGAACCGCAGGAGCAGGTGCTGGAGGTCGTGCACCAGGCCCGGGCTGCGGGTGGGCACGACCACGCAGCCGGGCTGCCCGTTGCTGGGCCGCCACACGGTCGCGCCGACGCCCAGCGCCCGGTTGAGGAAGCGGGCGAGAAGGTCGCGTGGCAGCCGGAAGACAGCCGGGGGCACCCGGCGATCGGCCAGGTCGGTGGCGATGTCGTGGTGGCCGGCCAGGTCGAGCAGCGGACGGCCGACGGTCACGTCCCAGGTGCGGCCGCCGTCCGACAGCGGGCGGTCGACCACCCGCACGTCGAAGCGGGCACCCCGGTACTCGATGTCGGCGGCCACCTCGCGGTTCTCGGTCCACAGGCGGGGCCCGTCGGCGGAGACCCCGGGCGCCATGACCAGGTGGGCGAGCATCACCACCTCGTCGGCCGGCCGGGCCGCGGTGCCGAACACGGGGACCACGGCGGGGACGCCGACCGGCTGCCCGGGCGCCAGGTCGGCGAGCGGCCGCCAACCGGCGGGTGTGAGGAACGGGTGGCTGCCCGTGGTGCGCACCTCGCGGCCCGAGCGGGTGCGGACCAGGTAGACGCGCTTGACCCCGTCGTCGACGAAGGCGCTCGGCCGGGCGGCCGTGATCCGACCGTCGGCGTCGAGCGTGAGCACCGAGACCGGCCGGCCCGCCGTGCCCCGGCGGTACAGCTCCGCGGCGGTGCGCAGCTCACCGGTGCCGGGGTCGACGATCGGGGTGTCCCAGGCCACGCACTTGCCCATGGCGGGGCGGGCGCCGACGATGACCAGGTTGCTGGGCTGCAGGCCCGACAGCAGCTCGTCGAGGTCGACATAGCCGGTGGGAACGCCGGTGATCGCGTCGCCCCGACCGTAGAGCTGCTCGAGCCGATCGAGGTTGAGGCCGAGCAGGTCCTCGATCTTGGAGGTGCTGTCGGTGACGCGGCGCTGGTTGACGTCGTACACCATCGCCTCGGCCCGATCGAGGGCCTTGGTGACGTCGTCGGGCATGCCGTAGCCGATCTCGGCGATCTCGCCCGCGACGCCGATGAGGCGGCGGAGCAGGGCGTGCTCCTCGACGATGCGCGCGTACCCGCCCGAGTTCGTCGTCGCCGGCGTCGACGCCATGATGTCGACCAGGGTCTGGTGACCGCCCACCGTCTCGAGCAGGCCGTTGCGCCGCAGCTCGTCGGCCACGGTGACGGGGTCGACGGGTTGGCCCCCGGCGTACAACGCGTGGATGGCGTCGAAGATGTGCGAGTGCCCCGGCTTGTAGAAGTCGTCGGCCCGCAGCGTCGACGCGGCGACGGCGATGGCCTCGACCTCGAGCATCATCGCCCCCAGCAGCGACTCCTCGGCCTGCAGGTCGTGCGGGGGTACACGACCACCGCCCCGAGGACGGCGCGGGGAAGTGGGAGCGTCGTCGGCCACGCCGATCACCCTCCCAGCGACGGGCTGTGGGTCGCTAGAGGTGTAACCCGGTGAGGTTGCTGTGGATGAGCCGCGTGCGTCTGGGGATACACCGCCGGGAACTCAACCCATCGCACACGCTCCGCACACATTTGGTCACCCAACGCCGGATCGAGGGTCAGGGCCTGTGGAAACGGTGTGGAGATGTCGGGCGGATCGCACATCGTCCGCCCGACATCCAGGCTCACTCGGCGACGACGTCGACCGTGATGGGGAACTCGACGTCCGCGTGCAGCTTGGCGGGGACCACGTGGGTGCCGAGCGACTTGATGGGCTCGGCGAGCACCAGCCGGCGCCGGTCGATCTGCACGTTGGTCTGCGCCTCGACGGCCGCCGCGATGTCCCCGGCCGTGACCGAGCCGAACAGGCGGCCCTCGGTGCCCGCACGCGCCGTGACCGTGATGACCTTGGGCACGAGCGTGGTGGCCAGGGTCTCGGCCGCGGACCGGTCCTGCGCGTCGCGCAGGTCGCGGGCGCGGCGCATGCTGGCGGCCTGGTCGGCCGCACCGCTGGTGGCCCGCATGGCCAGGCCCTTGGGCACGAGGTAGTTGCGGGCGTACCCGTCGGCCACCTCGAGCATGTCGCCGCGCTTGCCCAGCTCGGGCACGTCGGTGCGCAGGATGACCTGCATCACTCGTCGACCCCGTTGTCGCTGACCGCCTCGACGGGCACCTCGGGCGCGGCCGGCGCCGCGGTCGCGGCCGGCGCCGCGGTCGCGGCCTCGGGCGCACCGGGGCGGGGGCCGCGATCTTCGCGGGGACCACGGTCACCCCGATCGCCACGGGGGCCACGGTCACCCCGATCGCCACGGTCACCGCGATCACCCCGGCCACCCCGCTGCTGCGTGATGCGGGTGACATAGGGCAGCAACGCCATCTCGCGGGCGTTCTTGATGGCCTTGGCGACGGAGGCCTGCTGCTGGGCGCTGTTACCGGTGACGCGGCGGGCCCGCACCTTGGACCGGTCGGACATGAACCGGCGCAGCAGGTTGACGTCCTTCCAGTCGACGTACTCGACCCCCTCGGTGATGAGGAGGCTCGTCTTCTTCTTGGCCCTGCGGGCGTTGTCCTTGTTCTTGGACCGTGACTTGGGGGGCATCAGAAGGGCTCCTCGGAGGGGTCGTACGACGTGGGGGGCTCGTTGCCGACGTTGCGGCCGGACCCGCCGCCGCCGCCGCTCCACCCGCCCCCGTCGCCGCCGTCGCGGCGATCGTTCTTGCTGATCTCGGCGGTGGCCCAGCGCAGGCTGGGGCCCACCTCGTCGGCGACGATCTCGACGACCGAACGGCGCTCGCCGTCCTGGGTCTCCCACGAGCGCTGCTCGAGGCGACCGGTGACGAGCACGCGCGCGCCCTTCTCGAGCGACTCGCTGACGTTCTGCGCGAGATCACGCCAGCAGGTGACGTTGAAGAAGGAGGTGGACTCCTCCCACTGCTGGTTGTCGCGGTTCTGCCAGCGGCGGTTGACCGCGACGCCGAAGTTGGTGACGGGCGCGCCCGCGGGTGTGAAGCGGAGCTCGGGATCGCGGGTCAGGTTGCCCACGATGGTGACGTTCGATGACATGGCTGCCTCCTACTTGGCAGCCTGCTCGACCAGGCCGCGCCGGGCGGCCTCGCGATCGGGCAGGCGCACGACCTTGTGGCGGACCGTCTCGTCCGCGAGTCGCAGCGCCCGCTCGAGCTGGTCGAGGTCGCTGCCGCCCACAAACTCCCAGAGGACGTAGTAGCCCTCGTGCTTGTGGTTGATCTCGTAGGCGAAGCGCCGGCGTCCCCAGCGGTCTTCGCGCTTCACGGTGGCGCCCCGCTGGTCGAGCAGACCGGCGATGCGCTTGACGGTGGCGTCGATCACCTCGTCGTCGAGCTCGGCGTCGATGATGACCATCAGTTCGTAGGCTCGCATCGCGAGCACTCACCTCCCTTCGGACCCGGCCGTGCCGGGGCCCCGCGGTCGCGGAGCAGGGCGAATATGGACCAACGGACTGTAGCGGCCACCAGCGCTGTCACCCACATCGGCGACCCTACAGAGCGGGTGTGACAGTTTCGGGTGGGGGCGCCACCGACCCCCACCCGAACGGGCACACCTCTCAGCCGACCGACGGCGAGCCGTACAGGCTCAGGCTCTCGGACACCTCGGCCGAGAGGTGGTAGCTCTCGTCGTCGGCGGGGAACCGGCCCGACCGCACGTCGTCGGCGAAGGCGCTCAGGCCCTCGACCGAGGCGGCACCCAGGTCCGCGTAGCGGCGCACGAACTTGGGAGCCATGCGGTCCTCGATGCCGAGCACGTCGTGGTAGACGAGCACCTGCCCGTCGGTCGCCCGACCGGCGCCGATGCCGATGGTGGGCACGTCGATCGCTTCGGTGACCAGGCGGGCGACCTCGTCCGGCACGCCCTCCAGCACGATGGCGAAGCACCCGGCCGCGGTGAGGGCCTTGGCGTCGTCGCGCAGGGACAGGGCCGCGTCGTGCTGGCGCCCCTGCACCTTGAACCCGCCCATGGCGTGCACCGACTGCGGGGTGAGCCCGAGGTGCCCCATGACGGGGACCTCGGCGTCGACGATCGCCTCGATGACCGGCAACCGCTTGCGCCCGCCCTCGAGCTTGACCGCCTGGGCGCCCGCCCGCACCAGGCCGGCCGCGTTGCGCACGGCGTCGTGGCGGCCGGTGTGGTAGCTCATCCACGGCAGGTCGCCCACCACCAGGGGCGTGGGCCCGGCGGCGGTGGACACCCGCAGGCCGCGGTGCACCGCGGCGGTGTGGTGGGCGATGTCGTCGACGGTCACCTGCAACGTGTCGTCGTAGCCGAGCACCACCATCGCCAGCGAGTCGCCGACGAGGATGAGGTCGACCCCGGCCGCGTGCGCCTGGCGGGCGCCGGGCGCGTCGTAGGCCGTGACCATGACCAGGGGATCACGGCCGTCCCGTACTTTGGACGACCGGATGTCGGGAACGGTTCGCGTGCGCATCGAGCACGTGCCTCCTTCTCCGTCCAGCGCCACGATGGCTGCCGGCGGTGCCCCCAAACTACCGGCGTCGCTAGCCTCGGCGCCATGCCGACGCCCCCGTCGTCCGACACCGGACTGCCCACCTGCGACTCGTGCGGATCACCGGCCGCCGACACCGAGCCGGTGCACCGGGTCTACGTGACGCCGCGTGCCTGGGACCTCGCCGGGGGCGACGACCCGGACGACGGCGCGGGCGCGGAGCCGGGCGGCGGGACCGGCGCCGACCGCGTCGACGTCCTCGACGAGGTGGAGCGCTGGTGCTTCCCCTGCCGCAGCCAGTACCCCCACCAGCCGCTCACCGCGTGAGCGTGAGCCCGGCGAGCGCCGGGCGCGGCGCGGCCGGCTAGCCGTCGTCGGGGCCTGGCGGGACGGGGGGTTCCGGGGGCTCGATGGTGACGACCGGTGGGACCGTCGTCTCGGACGGATCGGTCGTGTCGGGCGGCCCGGTCGTGGTGGTGTTGCCACCGCCCGGGCGGCCGGGGCGTCCGGGGAAGTCGGGGAAGCCGGGGATGGTGAACACCGGGCCCGTCGGGACGGTGGTGGCCTGCTCCTCCCGCGTGAGCAGCTCACCCTCGTTGATGACCTCGCCGCCCGCGATCTGATCGTCGGACACGTCGACGAAGCTGTCGTTCATGTCGGCCGTGGCGATCTCCATGAACGCCTTCCAGATGTCGGCCGGGAACGAGCCGCCTGTGGCGGTGATGCCGTGCACCGGCCGCCCGCTGTCGTTCATGGGCCACAGGGTGTAGGTGGGATCGGCCGGATCGGAGTCCGGGTCGACCCGGTCGGCCTCGGGGTAGCCCATCCACACCACCGCGGTGAGGCGGGGCACGTACCCGGCGAACCAGGCGTTCTTGTTCTGCTGCGAGGTGCCGGTCTTGCCGGCAGCGGGCTTGCCCAGGTTGGCGTCGGCGGCCGTGCCCCCCGGTTCGAGCACCGTCTGCAACGTGTGGTTGACGAGGTCGGCGGTGCCCTCGCTGAGCACCCGCGTCTCCTGCACCTGCCGGGAGTAGAGGACGGTGATCTCGCCCTCCTGGCTGACCTGCTCGACCCGGGTGATGATGTCGGGCCGCCGGTACAGGCCGCGGTTGGCGAAGGTCGAGTACACGCCCGCCATCTCGAGCGGCGTGGCGTTGACCGTCCCCAGCACCATGGCGGTGCGCGTGGCGTCCTGCGGGATGTCGCCGCCCTGGACGCCCATCTTCTCGGCCAGCTCGGCCACCGCCTGCGCGCCGGAGGGGACGGAGAGCCCGTCGCCGTCGGGGTCGACGGGGTCGATGCCGAGGTCGACCATGAGCTGGGCGTAGGCCGTGTTGGAGGACTGGTTGGTGGCGCGCACCAGGTCCATCACGCCCGCGTCGCTCTCGGAGTAGTTGCTCACCTTCCACGGCTTGCTGTCGGAGCGCAGCTCGGGCTGGTCGAATGTGATCGTGCCCTTGGCGTCGTAGCGCGACCGGAGCGAGTACCCCTCGGACAGCGCCTGGGCCAGCACGATGGGCTTGAAGGTCGAGCCGGGCTCGCGTCCGCTCGAACCGTTGCCCCGCACGGCGTAGTTGACCTCGTGGGCATTGGGCTCGTACCGGTGCCGGCCCCCCACCATCGCCCGCACCAGGCCCTGGTCGTCGACGGCCACCAGCGAAGCCTCGGGATCGCCCTCGTACACGTCGGGGGTCGCCGGGTCGTCCTCGAGGTTGAGCGTGCTCGTGACCGCCTGCCAGGCGGCCTGCTGCATCTGGTAGTCGAGCGACGTGTAGATGCGGAGCCCGCCGCGGGCGATCTGCTCGTCGTCGAAGCGGTCGGGCAGCACCCGCTTGAGCTCCTCGGTGATGTACGCGGACATGTAGTCGGTGCCGATGTAGTTGTCGGGGTCGGCCCCACGCAGGGTCTCGGTGTTCTTCACCCCCGTCCACGGGGCGAGCCAGCCCGGGTCGGTGATCGGCTGGAAGGCGGCGACGTCGACCTGTTCCTGGGTGATGTAGCCCTCCTGCTCCATGGCCACCAGAGCGGTCATGCGGCGCCGGGCGGCCTCCTCGGGGAACTTGCTGGGCTCGGCCGACGCCGGGGCCCGGATGACGCCGGCCAGCAGGGCGGCCTGGCCCGGGTCGGTGATGTCGCGCACATCGATGCCGAAGTAGGCCTGGCTGGCGGCGGCGATGCCGTAGGAGCCGCGGCCGAAGAAGATGGTGTTGAGGTAGCCCTCGAGGATCTCCTCCTTCGACATCTGCTGCTCGAGCTTGATGCTGAGGACGGCCTCTTTGATCTTGCGGTCGAGGGTCTGCTCGGACGTCAGGTCGAAGGCGTTCTTGACGTACTGCTGGGTGATGGTCGAGCCGCCCTGCGAGACCGAGCCGCCCTTGACGTTCTGGAACAGGGCGCGGGTGATGCCGAGCGGGTTGACGCCGTCGTGGTGGAAGAAGTCCCGGTCCTCGGTGGCGATGATGGCGTGCACCACCACCTCGGGGATCTCGTCCAGCGGGACGTTGATGCGGTTCTCCTCGTCGGCGGACAGGCGGACCATGGCGTTGTCGGCGTTGCACTTGCCGGCCCCGATGTCGGCTGCGCAGATGTAGGAGGTCTGGCCGAGCTCGGTCAGCGCGGGCAGCTCGGTCTGGCTGACCACGACGCCGAGGCCGGCCACGAGAGCCAGCATGGCGAGGCCGATGAGGAACAGCGGGCGCCGCAGGCGCCAGACGAGGCTGCGCTTGCGCACCCGTTCGCGTGGCCGACCGGACGGCGCGCGACCCGGGCGCTCGGGGCCACCGGGCCTGTCGCCCGGGCGGCCGGGGCCGCCGGGCCCGTCGCCGCCGGGACCACCCGGACCACCGGGACCACGACCACCAGGACCACCAGGGCCGCGACCACCGGGGCCGCGAGCACCGCCGTTGCCGCCTCCGCCCCCACCATTGCCGCCGCGACCGCGGTCGCCGCCGAGGTCACCAGGGTCACCGGGGTCACCGGGGTATCCGGGGCCGTAGCCGCCGTCGTCGTAGCCCGGGAGTGGACGGGCCGGGAGGCGGACGCCGCCGGCAGCCGGCCGGCGTGGGGTGGGCGGCGCGCCGGCTGCGGCCCACGCGCCGGCACGGGCTGCGGCGGACGGGGCGGGCCCCGCCCGGCGCGCCGGGCGCGACGAACCCTGGGGGTCGCGGGCCCGGGCGCCGTTTGGCGCCTGCACGCGCGGGCGCGCGCCGTTCGAGCGATCGGTACGAGTCGGTCCAGCCATCCGAGGCGCAAAGACTACCGCCCGTGCGCCCGCAGGCAACGCGGGCCGGCGGTGACGTCCGCCTGCACGTGTCGCCCCTGGTCGGGGACGAGGGCGCCGTGGTCGCTCAGGAACCGCCCACGTGGAACACACGGGTCAGGTGGTTCCACGCGCAGCCGGTGCACACCTCGACCACGTAGCACGCGACGGGCGACGTGCCCCGCGCCAGCTTCGCCATCTCCCGGGCGCTGGCCACGCACCGCCCGCCGGCCGGCAGCCGCGAGCCGAAGGCGTAGGTGACGAGGGTCACCGGCTCCTCCTCGCAGATGGGGCACGGCTCGTTGGTGAGGGTGCCTGCGCCCGCGGCCGCACGGCGGAGCTCGGGATGGGCGTCGCAGACGTCGAGCCGCGACAGGCGGCCCTTGCGGTAATCGCGCACGACCGCCTGGCGGGTCAGGCGGTAGTCGACGATGCCCTCTGCCTCGCCGGCCCCGCGGATGGCCTCCGGCCGGAAGCTCATGGGGAGCGAGGCTACTGCGCCGTCGCCGCCGAGCGGCAGGGATGACGCGTGGTTGACGTTTCGGCCAACTCCAGGCAGACTGCTCATCGATATATCGCTTCGATATGATTTCTCGATAGCCCACGACTCGATCGTCCACCATTCGACAGCCCCCGGATCGGGAACCTGATGCTCGACCTCGCCGTGCTCGGCCTCCTCGAAGACAACGACCTTCACGGCTATGAGCTGCGCAAGCGCCTGGGCGACCTCCTGGGCCAGGGCCAGCGGCTCAGCATCTCGTTCGGCTCGCTCTACCCCGCGCTCGGCCGGCTCGAGACGGCCGGCCAGGTCAAGGCCGTGACCAGCCGCCCGGCCGCCCGCCTGCCGGCCGCACCGATGAGCGGCTCGCTGGTCGGCGAGCTCGCTGCCTTCCGGGCCCACCGGCGCGAGACGGCCGGGGGCGGGCGCGGCGCCCGGGGCAAGAAGGTCTACGGCATCACCGACGGCGGCCGGCAGCGGCTGCGCGAGCTGCTGGCCGACCCCGATGTGAGCGACGACCGCGAGTTCCCGGTGCGCGTCGCCTTCTGCCACCACCTGACCCCGGCCGACCGGCTGGCGCTGTTCGAGCGCCGCCGCGCCGAGCTGGCGGCCCGGGCCGACGCCCGTGCGGCCGGGCCCGACGGCCGGGTCACCACCTATCTGCGCTCGCTGCGCGAGCGCGACACCGCGGCCCTCGAGGCCGACATCGCCTGGCTCGACCGGCTCATCGCCGGCGAGCGCGCCACCCCCGACGAGGCCGCCCCGGCGGCCCGGGCAGGGAGCGACGCAGGCACCACCGACCACACCCGGGGCACCACCCCCGAGGTCGTCCGAAAGCGGAGGAACCGTTCATGAGCACGATCCGTCTCGCCATCGCCGGCGTCGGCAACTGCGCCAGCTCGCTGGTCCAGGGCATCGAGTACTACCGCGACGCCGATCCGACCGACGCCGTTCCCGGCCTGATGCACGTCGAGCTGGGCGGCTACCACGTGCGCGACGTCGCGGTGGTGGCGGCGTTCGACGTCGACGCCGACAAGGTGGGCATCGACGTGGCCAAGGCCATCCACGCCGGGGCCAACAACACCATCCGGTTCGCCGAGGTGCCCGAGACGGGCGTGACCGTGCTGCGCGGCCCCACCCTCGACGGGTTCGGCGAGTTCTACACGCAGGAGCGCGAGGAGTCGCCCTTCGAGGCGGTCGACGTCGCCCAAGCCCTGCGCGACGCCCGCGCCGACGTGCTGGTCTCCTACCTGCCCGTCGGGTCGGAGGACGCGCAGAAGCACTACGCCCAGGCCTGCCTCGACGCCGGCGTGGCCTTCGTCAACGCCATCCCGGTGTTCATCGCCTCCGACCCCACCTGGGCGGCGCGCTTCACCGAGGCCGGCGTCCCCATCGTGGGCGACGACATCAAGTCGCAGGTCGGCGCCACGATCGTCCACCGCACCCTCGCCCGCCTGTTCGAGGACCGGGGCACGACGATCGACCACACCTACCAGCTCAACTTCGGCGGGAACATGGACTTCATGAACATGCTGGAGCGCAAGCGGCTGAAGTCGAAGAAGCTGTCGAAGACGCAGTCGGTGACCAGCCAGATCGAGACCGGCATCGGCGACCGTGACGTGCACATCGGCCCGTCCGATCACGTGCCGTGGCTCGAGGACCGCAAGTGGGCCTTCATCCGCCTCGAGGGCCGCAACTTCGGCGACGTCCCGCTGACGGTCGAGCTCAAGCTCGAGGTGCACGACTCGCCCAACTCGGCCGGCGTGATCATCGACGCGGTGCGCTGCGCCAAGCTCGCCCTCGACCGGGGCATCGGCGGGCCCATCGACCCGGCGTGCCAGTACTTCATGAAGTCCCCGCCCACCCAGGTTCACGACGACGTGGCCCGCGACGCCCTCGACGCCTTCATCGCCGGCGCCTGAGCCCGGCGCGACCACCGTCTGACGCCGCGGCCCACCGCGGCCGACGGGCCGGCAACGGAGCCGGCCCGTCGTCGACCTCCGTGGCGCGGACGTGGGCGCCCCGGCGGCCCCGGGCTCCGTCGGATGTCGTCATCCACCTGTCACGCCCGTTGACATCCGGACGAGTATCCGGATCCGAACAGGGGGCATGCGGGTTGACCTCGATCGATACTCCGAAAGTGCCCGGCGCCTCGACCTGACGGGCGTCGACTTCGACGCCTTCCGCACCCGGCCGCTCGACGCCGACTCGCTGCGGTGCCTGCGGTACATGCACGACGTCGAGCACCACACGATCTGCTACCTGCGCGACCTGCTGGTGACGCCGGCGCACCGCGACCCCCGGGTCACGACATTCCTCACGCTGTGGAGCTACGAGGAGATGTGGCACGGCGAGGCGATCGGCAAGGTGCTGGCCGCCCACGGCGAGCGCGCCGGCGCCGAGCGGATCGCGCCCATGCGCGACCATCTCGGCTGGCGCGACCGCCTCGCCCCGACGCTGCACGCGCTGGGCGCGGCGGTGGCCGGCAACGCCTTCAGCGCCCTCCACATGACCTGGGGGGCGGTCAACGAGTGGACGACCCAGGCCGGCTACGCCCGGCTGATCGGGCGAGCCCAGCACCCGGTGCTCACCGACCTCATCAGCCGGATCATGCGCCAGGAGGGCAACCACATCGCCTTCTATGCGAGCGAGGCCGACCGGCACCTGCGATCCCACCGCGCGGCGCAGCGGCTGGTGCGGGGCACGCTCGCCCGGCTGTGGAAGCCGGTGGGCGCGGGCGTCATGCCCAAGGCCGAGGTGGCGTTCATGGCCCGCACGCTGTTCGGCGGCGACGACGGCCGCAGCGTGGTCGAGCGCATCGACCGGCGCATCGACCGCCTGCCCGGACTCGAACAGCTCGGCCTCATGTCCCGGGCGCTCGAGCGCTACGACAGGCCCGGGCGGACCACCGGGGGGCGGCTCGCCAGGCCCGGGCCGCCCCCCGGCAGCCGGCTCGCCCGCGCCGCCTGACCACCCGGCGCCTCCCTGGGGGCCGCCCGGCACACGACGTGGTCACAGGGGGTGCACATGAGCCGATGCGCGGTTACCCTCTGGTCAGTTCGCCGGGGGCCTGGGTCGCACGTCACGCCAGTGGTGCGTGAGGACTGCGTCACGACTCCCGGGAAGTGCCAGTGTCGGGGAGAGATCCGGGTCGACGGCCCGGGCCGGGGACAGTTGGGGGTACAGCCATGGGTGCTGTCGATGCACGGGGACCGGTGTGCCTGATCCGTCCACCGGCTGTCGAGACGTTCCGATTCTCGAGCCTGTCGATCACCCCACCGCTCGGGCTGGCCTACGTCGCCGGCGCCATCGAGGCGGCGGGCCACGAGGTGCAGGTCATCGACGCGGTGACCGCCGCGCCCACCAAGCACACCCGCTACTTCCGCGGCTACCTGGTGGGCCTCGCCTCCGACGAGCTCGCGGCGCGCGTCCCCGCCGACGCCAAGGCCGTGGGGATCACCGTCGTGTTCACCCACGAGTGGCCGGCCATCGTCCAGCTCATCGAGGCCATCAAGGCGCGCCTGCCCGACGTGCCCATCATCCTCGGTGGCGAGCACGTGAGCTCCATGCCCGAGTTCTGCCTCATGACGTCCAAGGCCGACTTCCTGGTGCTCGGCGAGGGCGAGGAGACCGTCGTCGAGCTGCTCGACGCCCTCGACCGGGGCATGCCCCACGCAGAGCTGCTGGGCATCGGCTACCGCGAGCCCGCGGTCGCCGCCAACGGCAACGGCGCCGCCCCTGCCAACGCCAACGGCCACGGTGCCCGCCCCGGAGCCGCTTCCGCGGTGGTCAACCCCCGCCGCGAGCGCACGCTGGCCATCGACGCCATCGCCCGTCCCGCCTGGCACCTCATCGACCTGGACACGTACCACGAGCACCGGTGGATGGGCGGCATGTACTCGTCCACCAAGTCCGTACCCATCCTCGCCACCCGCGGCTGCCCCTACCAGTGCACCTACTGCTCGGCGCCCAACATGTGGACCCCACGGTGGATCCCCCGCGACCCCAAGCTGGTGGTCGACGAGATCGAGTACTACATGCAGACCTTCGGCGCCCGGAACTTCCCGTTCCAGGACCTCACCGCCATCATCAAGCGCGACTGGATCGTCCAGTTCTGCCAGGAGCTGCTGGCACGGGGGCTGGAGATCACGTGGCAGATGCCCACCGGCACGCGGTCGGAGGCCATCGACGCCGAGGTGGCCCAGCTGCTCCGGAAGACCAACATGATCTCGATGGCCTACGCCCCCGAGTCGGGGTCGGAGACCACCCGCCAGCTCATCAAGAAGAAGATGAAGACCGACCGCATGTTCGAGAGCATGCGTGCCGCGGTCGACGCCGAGCTGAACGTGATGGTGTTCATGGTCATCGGCTTCCCGCACGACAAGGACGAGCACATCCGCGAGAACCTCGCGTTCCTCGAGACCATCGCCGACATCGGCATCAACGACGCCGCTGTCGGGTTCTACATGGCCCTGCCCGGCACCCAGATCTTCGACAGCCTGTACGACTCGGGGCAGATCACCCTCGACCGCGAGTACTTCCGCCACATCCTGTCGTCGACGTCGCTGTGGGCCACGTCCACGTACTCGGGCCTGAGCCGGCCGCGGCTGACGTACTGGAAGTTCAAGCTGATGCGCCACTTCTACCGCCAGCCCCGCCAGCTGGTGCACTCGACCAGCCTGTTCACCTCGATCAAGCAAGCCATGCGGGGCCTGCGGGGCGACCACCAGGACGAGACGAAGATGCAGAGCGCGGTGCGCAACGGCGTGACCAGCTTCGTCGACAACCTCAAGGTCATGCCCACGCGCGGCTGGATGTCCCGTCGCGAGGAGCGGCGCTTCTTCGACCAGTGGGACGGGATCTACCGCTCGATCCGCACCAACAACCTGGCGTGCGGGGCGGCGCTGCCGGGACCCGCCGACACCACCGAGCTCCACGAGCGCAACGTGACCAAGCTCATCAAGGAGATCCACGGCACGCGGCGCCGCATCCCGGTGGGCGTGGCGGTCAGCGCCGAGCACGCGGAGCCCGCCGGGTAGGTCAGGGAGGGCCCGGCGCCTCGGGGCGGGCCCGATCAGTCGCGGGGCACGGCCCGGAGGGCCAGCACGGCCATGTCGTCGGCCGGGTCGTCGTCGACGAACGCCATCGCCTCGGCCTCGATGAGGTTGGCCAGGTCGGTGGCCGAGAGCCCCTTGCCCTGCAGCATCGCCTTGACGATGCCCTCCTCGCCGAAAGCCCGGCGGCCGGACCTCCGCTCCATCAGCCCGTCCGTGTAGCAGACCAGCGTCTCGCCCGGATCGAGGTGGACGACGCTGTCGATGAGCGACACGTCGTCGGTCACGCCGAGCAGCGTGCCGGGGACGCCCACCGGGTCGACCCGCCCGACCGACCGCCGGACCAGGGGCAGCGGGTGCCCGCCGGAGCACAGGATGATGTCCACGCCGCGATCGGTGGGCTGCACCGCGCCCACGAGCACGGTGCAGAAACGGGGGCTGAGCGGCAGGTGGTCGTCGTCGAGCGCCTCGCGCTCGGCCGCGCTGCGCATCAGCATCTCGTTGAGGCGGCTGAGCACGGTCGAGGGCATCACGCCGCCCATGGCGGCGGACCGGATCGTGTGGCGGACCAGCCCGGTCGTCGCCGCGGCCTCGACGCCGTGACCGCACACGTCGCCCACCGCCACGATCCACCAGTTGGCGTCGGCCTGGAAGGCGTCGTAGAAGTCGCCGCCCACGTCGAGACCCTGGCCGGCGGCGCGGTAGCGGGCGCCGAGCTCGATGCCCGGGATCGTGGGCATGCTGCCCGGGAGCAGGCTGTCCTGCAGCGCCCGGGCCACCGCCGACTGCTCGTGGAACAGCCGGACGTTGTCGACGATCACCCCGGCCCGCGAGGCGACGGCGGTGGCCAGGTCGGTCTCTGCGGCGGTGAACGCCCGGCCCGGCCGGTTGCCGAACGCGATGGCGCCCAGCAGCCGTCCCCGGGCCCGCAGGGGGAAGATGGCCACCGCGTCCGCGCCCACCGCGTCGATGGCGGCCCGGTCCTCGGGGTCGTCGAACAGCGGCTTGAGCATGTCGCCCGCCCGCGACCCCCGGATGAGCGGCCGGCTGGCGGCCAGCGCGTCGCCGAGCTCGCTGACCACGCTCACGTCACGCGGGATGCGCTCGATCAGCCGCTGCAGGTGGGCGAGCTGGTCGGGGTCGATGTGGGCGGCCCCCACCATCGGCCGGGGGTTGGCGGGCGACACGATGAGCCGGACCACGCACCAGTCGGCGATGCGGGGCACCGACAGGCCGGTGAGCTGGTTGAGCGCCGTGTCGATCTCGAGGCTCGACGACAGCGTGGCGCTGAGGGCGTCGAGGAAGCCGAGGTGCTCCTGCGCCCGCTCGGCGGCGTCGGCCAGGCGGGCCCGGTCGAGGGCGAGAGCGCACTGGGCGGCCACGTCCTGGAGGAACTCGCGGTTCGCCTCGCCGAGCGCACGGGCGTCGGCGAAGCCCACCCCCATCGAGCCGAACGGCCGGCCCTGAGCGTCCTTGAGCGGCACGACCACGAACGCGGGCGTGAACTCGATGACCGAGCTCTGCAGGTCGGGGTAGCGGGCGCAGGCGCTCGGCGTCGGACGACACCACCACCGTCTGCCCGGTGCGGATGACCTCGGACGCCGGCAGCGACGACGACAGCGGGATGCGGCCGAACCGCTCGTCCAGCGCGTCGGCCGGCAGCCCGGCCGAGCCGGCCACCACCACCTCGTCGCCCGTCTCGGACAGGACGTGCAGGGTGGCGCTCGTGCCCCGCAGCAGCTCGATGCCCTCGTCGAGCATCGACCGCACGATCTCGGTCGGCCGCCGCAACCGGTTGAAGCCCTCGACCAGCCGGGCCATGCGGGCGGTGGCGCCGAACGAGCGGGTGGCGTCGATGAGCATGCCGGTGGCGGCGACGGCCGCCTCTCCGGGCCCGGGAGCCGCGCCGCGGGCGCCGGGATCGGCGGGGCGCATGCGGAGGATGGCCCACCGGTCACCGTCGGCCAGCCGGACCGGCTCCTCCCTCGCGGGACCGCCCGCGAGCACGGCCCGCAGCCGATCGGTCACCCGGCGGCGATCGTCGGGGTGCAGCAGGTCGAGCCACCCCTTGCCGTGCAGCGCCACGGGGCTGACCTGCAGCGCCGCATCGTCGACCCGGGCCGACACGCACCGTCCGGCGCTGTCCCACGACACCACCAGCGCCAGGACGCCGTCGGCCGACCCCCCGGGTCCGGGGTCGATGCCCACCGGTGGCCGTGGCCCGGTGACCGCGAGTGGGGTTTCCGACGACATGGCCGACCAAAGTCTGACACCCCCGCGGCCGGCCCGCACCAGGCGTCACCCTCGTCGCGCGGAACACGGTCGGCCGGCCACAGAACGGCAGGCAGGACGCCCCCTGCCGCGCCAGACTGGGGCATGCCCTGGACCCGCTTCTCCCTCGCCGGCACCGCAGGCTCGACCCTCGATGCCGAGGTCGTGCGCTACGGCCCCGGACTCCCCACCGAGAGCGAGCTGAAGCTCCTGGGCCACGTCGACGGGCGCCGCGTGCTCGAGCTGGGCTGCGGCGCCGGGTCCGGGTCGGTGGCACTGGCCAAGGCGGGCGCCCGGGTCGTCGCCGTCGACGAGCAGGCGGCCAACCTGGCCGAGACCCGGGAGCGGGCCGAGCGCGAGGGGGTGCGGGTCGAGGTGCGCCACGGGCCGCTGGCCGAGCTCGCGTTCGTGCGGGCCGACACCATCGATGCCGCGGTGTCGACCTACGGGCTGGCCACGGTCGACGACCTCGACCGCGTGTTCCGCCAGGTGCACCGCGTGCTGCGCTCGGACCGGCCGTTCGTGTTCTCGCTGCCCCACCCGGCCTTCGTGATGCTCGATCCGGCGGGCGGCGAGCCCGTCCTTCGCCGGGCGTGGTGGGACGCCAGCCCGGTCACGTGGTCGGTGGCGGAGGACCGCGGCGAGCCCGACCGGGTGGTGACCCTGACCGGGCTGTTCGCCAGCCTCAACCGCGCCGGGTTCGCGGTCGACACGTTGCTCGAGCCGCCCGCCGACCGCGCCGAGGCGGGCGACGCCTGGTCCGAGGCGATGCGTTGGGTGCCGCCCACGCTCATCGTGCGGGCCCGCAAGCTCGGTAACTGAGCCCCGGCGATTTTTCCCGGCATCCGGCGTCACGATCGCGCCCGCCGGCCCTCTCATGGGCCGATGAGCGACAACGTGCGATCGACCGGGCCGACCTCCCCTCCGACCCGTCCCCGAACCCGGGGTTCGTTCATCGCGGCGTGCCCCGGTGGCATCCCCTCCCCCCGCCACCGGGTCGCACGCCGCACCATCACCGGCGTCTCTCAGACGACCCCGGTGAGCTTGGGAATCGGCCGCTCTCTCCGGTGCGGGAGAGGGCGGCCGTCCCCGGCGCTCCGGGCGTTCGGGACGACCGCGGCGGGCGCGGCCGTGCCGGACGCTCGGGCGCAGGGCGCCCGTGCTCGCGCGGTGTGACGGACCGCGGGGGTTCTACCCCCCGGCGGAGCGGTCCGCCCACCACGCGAGCACGCGCCGCTCGGCGTCCGCCTCCTCGAGGGGCCCCTCGTCGAGCCGGGCCTCGAGCAACATCGCCAGCGCTTCGCCCACGTGCCGGCCGGGGCCGACGCCCAGCAGCTCCATCACCCTGTTGCCGTCGATGTCCGGGCGGATGGCGTCCAGCTCCTCCCGCTCGCGCAGCTCGGCGATGCGGGCCTCGAGCGCGTCCATGCGCGCCGCCAGCAGGCGGGCCCGGCGCTCGTTGCGGGTGGTGCAGTCGCAGCGGGTCAGCTCGTTGAGGTCGTCGAGCAGGGGGCCGGCGTCCCGCGCGTAGCGGCGCACGGCGGCGTCGCTCCACACCTCGTCGCTGTAGCCGTGGAACCGCAGGTGCAGGAAGACCAGCCGCTGCACGTCGTCGACCAGGTCGTTGGGGAAGCGCAGCGCCCGCATGCGGTCGCGGGCCATGCGGGCGCCCACCACCTCGTGATGGTGGAAGCTGACGCCCCGCGGGCCGATCGAGCGGGTCTTGGGCTTGCCCACGTCGTGCAGCAGGGCCGCCAGCCGCACCCGCAGGCGGGGCGACGTCTTGGCCGTCACGGCGATGGTGTGGGCGAGCACGTCCTTGTGACGGTGGATCGGATCCTGCTCCAGCCGCATGGCCAGAAGCTCGGGCAGGAACTCGTCGACCAGGCCGGTGTCGGCCAGGAACCACAGGCCCGCGCTGGGATCGTCCACCACCAGCAGCTTGGACAGCTCGTCGCGCACGCGCTCGGCCGACACGATGTCGAGCCGGGCCCGCATGTCGGCGACCGCGGCCAGCACCACCGGATCGGGGACGAGGCCGTAGCCGGCGACGAACCGGGCGGCCCGCAGCATGCGCAGCGGGTCGTCGGAGAACGAGACCTCGGGCGCCAGCGGCGTGCGCAGCACCCCGGCCGCCAGGTCGGCCACGCCGCCGTAGGGGTCGATCAGCTCGACGTCGGGCAGGCGCAGGGCCATGGCGTTGACGGTGAAGTCGCGGCGGGCCAGGTCCTCGGCGACGTCGTCGGCGTAGACGACGTGGGGCTTGCGCGAGTCCTCGCGGTAGGCCTCGGCCCGGTGGGTGGTGATCTCGAAGGTGGCGTCGCCCTTGCGGGCGCCGATGGTGCCGAACGCCTGGCCCTGCGCCCACACCGAGTCGGCCCAGCCGGAGAGCAGGCGGGTGGTCTCCTCGGGCCGGGCGTCGGTGGTCATGTCGAGGTCGGCCCCGTCGCGCACGCGGTCCAGCACCAGGTCGCGCACGATGCCGCCCACGAGATAGATCGAGTGGCCGGCGGCGGCGAAGCGGTCGGCGAGCGGTCGCACGTCGTCGAGGATGGGCTGCAGCCGCTCGGGGATCACACGGACGCAGGCTAGGGCACGCATCGGCGAGGGCCGCAGCCCGTTCGTCGCCGTCCCGACCCTCCGGCCGGCGCGGTCAGTCGCCGTCGGCGGCCAGGCCGAAGCGGGGCGGAATGGTGGGGATGCCGCTCGGCCAGGTGTCCATGAGGTCGGGCTCGTCGAGCGCACGGCGGTGCGCCACGGTGGCCGCCGCCACGACGTCGCGGCCCGGGCCCCCGTCGGAGGGTGCCTCGACGTGGATGCGCTCGCCGGCCAACGCCGCCAGCGCCGCGGCGGTGGAGTCGCGCAGGGCGTCCATGTCGTAGCCGCCCTCGAGGAACACCAGCCGGCGTCCGGCCGGCACGAGCGCCACGAGCTCGGCGGTGAGGTCGGCGAAGTCGCCCGAGGTCAGCGCCAGGTCGGTCAACGGGTCGGCCCGGTGGCCGTCGAACCCCGCCGACACCAGCAGCCAGGTGGCGGCCACCTCGTCTATCAGGGGGGCCACCACCTCGTCGACCGCGGCGCGGTACAGGTCGCCGGTCGCGCCCGGCGGCAGCGGCACGTTGATCGTTCGGCCCTTCGCGTCGCCCTGGCCGGTCTCGAGCAGCGCCCCCGTGCCCGGGTAGAGCGGGTGCTGGTGGAACGAGACGTAGGTGACGCGCCGGTCGTCGTAGAAGGTGTCCTGCGTGCCGTTGCCGTGGTGCGCGTCGTAGTCGACGATGACGACGTGCTCGCCCCGGTCGGCCAGCGCCGCGGCGGTGACGGCCACGTTGTTGAACAGGCAGAACCCCATGGCCTGGGAGGGCAGGGCGTGGTGACCGGGTGGCCGCACCGCGGAGAAGGCGGCGGACGCCTCGCCCGCGTCGAGGTGCTCGACCGCCGTCATGCCCGCGCCCGCGGCCAGCAGGGCCGCCTCCCACGACGAGGGCACGGCCACGGTGTCGGCGTCGAGGTGCCCGCCACCGGTGTGGCAGAACCGCTCCAGGGCGGCCACGTAGCCGGGGGCGTGGACGCGCTCGAGCTCGGCGACCGTCGCCTCACGCGGCTCGATCCACACCAGGTCGCTGTCCAGCCCCGACCGGTGCGCGCCCTCGTCCACGGCGACCAGCCGCTGCGACCGTTCGGGGTGGCCGAGCCCCGTGTCGTGGTCGAGCAGCCTCGGGTGTGTGACGTAGAGCACGGACATCTGTCCACGACGCTAACGGGGGCCGGCGGCGGATGCGCAGCCCCTCCGGGCACGTGGTCGGCACGCCCGCCGACGGGGGTGGCTCTGACCAGCGGGTGCGGGTTGCCTACTCTCATGGTCATGACCGCCACGGGCAGGCGATCGTGAGCCTGATGCGCAATGCCGCCGGCGGCGGCAGTCGCCTGCGCGTGCGCCCGTGGCAGGCGGACGCCCGCATCGCCCACGTGGCGCCGGCCGCCGACTACCTGGGCCCGCTCACCGCCACCGACGTCGAGCGGGCGGTCGACCAGCTGGGCGCGCAGGGGTACCGCTCGGTCATCACCTCCGCGCTGCACCGCGCGGATCGGCGGCCGTTCGTCGCCGTGGGCTTCCAGGAGACCGAGCGGCTGCACCTGCTGCTCCACCCGTTCGACGACATCGCCCCGCCGCCGCCCGTCGACGGCGTCGACCTGCGCCGGGGCCGGCGGCGCGACCACGACGACGTCCTCGCGGTCGACCGGGCCGCCTTCAGCCCGTTCTGGCGGCTCGACCCGGCCGGCCTCGACGAGGCGCTCACCGCCACGTCGACCGTCCACTTCCAGGTGGCGCGGACCCCCGACCGCATCGTCGGCTACTCGGTGTGCGGCCGGGCCGGCCACCGTGGCTACGTCCAGCGGCTGGCCGTCGATCCCGGCGCCCAGGGCCGCGGCGTCGGCGCGGGCCTGCTCACCGACGGCCTGCGCTGGCTGCGGCGCTGGGGGGCACGCGACGCGCTGGTCAACACGCAGGAGGGCAACGCCCGGTCGCTGCGGCTGTACCAGCGCTCGGGGTTCAACCTGCAGCCCGAGGGCCTGGCCGTGCTGCGCCTCGACCTCGGGCCCCCGGCGCCGGTGGTCGCCGCCGCCGCGGCGCCGGGAGGCACGCGAGCGGGCACCGGCGCCGGGCCGGCGGGCGCGGAGCACGGCCGGCCCCACGGTGGCCGGCGCGGCCGGCGCGGAGACCGCCCGTGACCCGGCTCGACGCGGGGCGTCCGGCACCGGCTCGCGGTGGCCGTCCGGTGGCCGCCCGCCGGGAGGCGCGGTGGACGCCGGGCGGGGCGCGCCGCGCTCGTCACGGGCGCCCGGCGCGTGGCGGGCGCCGTCGCGATGGCCGTCGGGTTGAGCGTCGCCGTCGTCGGGCCCGCCCACGCCGCCGGCGCAGCGCCCGCGCCGGCGAGCGGCGGCTCACGGGCGGCGGCGCCGCTCGTCGAGCTGGTGGGCCAGCCGTCCGTCGTGGGCGCCGGCGAGCCCTTCGGCGTCCGGCTCCGCATCACCGAGCCGCCCCCCGGTGCCCAGGTCGCCATGGTCGTGCACGATCGGCTCGAGTCGCGCCGCCAGTTCCGGGCGACGCTCGCCGGCGAGCTGGGCGGCACCGAGTACGCGGTCGGCCCCCAGCCGCTCGCCGCCCTGCCGCCCGACGCGGCCGGCGCCGTGACGGTGGGGTTCACGCCGGGCGAGCCCGGGACCGGGCTGTCCGGACCGGGCGTCTACCCGGTCGAGGTGCAGCTGCTGGCCGCGGACGGCACACAGGTCGCGGGCATGACGACGTACCTCACCTACCTCGCGCCCCGGACCGACCCACCGCTGCAGGTCGGCGTGCTCCTCGACATCGGCGCGCCACCGGCGCTGCAGCCGGACGGCACCACCGTCCTCCCGCCCGGCGCCCTCGACCGGGCGCGCGAGCGAGCCCGGGTGCTCGACGAGCTCGACGGCGTGGCCGTGACGGTCGCCGCCCTGCCCGAGACCCTGGAGGCGCTGGCCGACTCGGACGGCACCGGGGCCCGCGTCGTCGATCAGGTGCGCGCCGCGCTGCCGGGCAAGCCGGTGGTCGCCCGCCCGTTCGTCGACGTCGACCTCGCCGCGCTCTCGCAGACCGGGCTGTTGAGCGAGGCCAACTTCCAGGCCGACGGGGGTGCCGAGGTCGTCCGCACCCGGCTCGGGGTCGAGCCGGTCGGCGGCGTCTGGCTGTCGGGGCCGACCCTCGGGAGCGAGGCGGCCGGCGTGGCCGTCGACCTCGGCTTCGACCACGCGGTCGTCCCACCCTCGGCGACGGTCCTGGGTGCGTCCGCAGGCGCGGGCGAGGGCGCCACCGCCCTGCCCACCGCGCCCGTCCGGCTCGGGGCATCCGGTCCCCTGACGATGGTGAGCGACACGGAGCTCGCCTCCCACCTGGTCAGCCAGGACGGCATCGTCGCCGCCCACCGCTTCGTCGCCGAGCTGGCCATCACCTGGCTCGAAGCCCCGGCGCTCACCCGGGCGTTCGTCGTGCGGGTGCCGCCGGACGTCCCGCTCGACTCCGAGGTGGTGGCCACCGCCCTCGGCGCCCTGACCGACAACCCGGCGGCCGAGGCGGTGCCGGTCGAGCAGATCTTCCGCGACGTGCCCGCGGCGACCGGGGACGGCGCGGTCGTCGAGCCCGCACCCCACCAGGTCGACGACCGGCTCCGGCCCATCGCGGGGCCGCTGACCACAGCTCGGGCCCGGGTGAGCGGCGTCGGGTCGGTCCTGGGCGACGACGCCGCGAGCACCGCGCTCGACCATTCCCTGCTGCTGAGCACCGGCACCGACACGCCCAACGACCAGCGCCCCGCCTACGTCGCTCACGTGACTGACGTCACCGGCAGCCTGGCCGGCGTCGTGACGCTCCCCGACGAGTTCCGCATCACGCTCACCACGCGCGACAGCACCATCCCCATCACGCTCACCAACCTGTCCGACCAGGAGCTCAAGGTGCGGGTCCAGCTCGACGCCGACCAGCTCGAGTTCCCCGACGGCGAGGTGTTCACCGAGGACCTGCCGCCCGGCACGCTGCGCGTCGAGGTCCCCGTGCGGGCCCGCACGTCGGGCGCATTCACCCTGGTGGTGACCGTCACCAGCCCGAACGGGGCGCTGGTGTTCGACACGTCGTCGTTCGACGTCCGCTCGACCGCCATCTCGGGGGTGGGCATCGTCCTGTCCATCGGGGCGATCCTGTTCCTGGGCCTCTGGTGGGCCCGGCACTGGCGCACGACGCGCCGGTCACGCCACCTGGTGCCCACGCCGCCGACGGCAGGCTCGGCCGGTGACCCGGGCGCCGGGATGGCGCCCGGTGCTGGGACAGCGCCGGCGACGGGGACGGGCGGTGCATCGACCGCCGGCGCGCCCACCGGGGGGACAGCGGATCCCTCGGCCGCGGCGGGGGCGTCCGTGCGAGCTGTCGGCGGCGAGCCCGGCGCGGGAGGCGGCCGCGGTGGCCGGCGCGCGCCCCGGGCGGGGCCGCCGGACGGTCCCGCCGGGGCCGCGCGACGACAGCCACTACCGCCCGGCCCACCTGGCCCGCACGCGCAGCCGCAGCGGGTAGGACGGGGTCCGGCGGCGCCCCGGCGCGAGGCGACCGCGACCCCGCTTCGCCGGCACCTCGGGCGGCCGGCGCTAGTAGGGTCGCCGGCCATGCCTGTCCGAATCGTCACCGACTCGTCCGCCGATCTGGCCGACGACGAGATCGAACGGCTGGGGGTCGAGGTCGTACCTCTGTCGATCCGCTTCGGCGACGACGAGTACACCGACGGCGTCGACCTGACCGTCGCCGAGTTCTACGAGAAGCTCTCGACCTCCGCCACCCTGCCCGAGACCGCGGCGCCCGCGCCGGGGGCGTTCGAGGCCGCGTTCAAGCGCCAAGCCGACGCGGGCGCCGACGCGGTCGTGTGCATCAACCTGTCGTCCGGGCTGTCGGCCACGTTCCAGTCGGCCCAGACGGCGGCGGCGGCGAGCGACCTCGACGTGCGGGTGGTCGACTCGCGCTCCATCACGTCGGGCCTGGGCACCCAGGTCATCCTGGCCGCCGAGGCGGCGGAGAGCGGCGCGTCGGCCGACGAGGTGGTGGCGCTGGCCGCGAGCCTGGCGGGCCGCACCCACATCCTCGGTGCGCTCGACACACTCGACAACCTGAAGAAGGGCGGCCGCATCGGCGGCGCGCAGGCCCTGCTCGGCTCGCTGCTGTCGATCAAGCCCCTGCTCGACATCTCCTCCGGCGAGGTCGCCGAGGCCGGCAAGGCCCGCACGCGCCGCAAGGCGCTGGAGTGGCTGCGCGACCAGCTGTTCGCGCTGCCCACCGTCGAGCACCTGTGCGTGGCCCACGGCATGGCGCCCGACCTCGACGACATGCTGGCGCTCCTCGCTCCCCGCTACCCCGCCGACGCCATGCGCGTCACGACGATCGGCCCGACCATCGGCACCCACGGCGGGCCGCGGGTCATGGGCATCACATGGGTCGATCCTGAGTGACATGTGCGCGAACCCGGGGTCCCTGACCCCGCGTCAGGTAGCCCGCTTCGCTACGGTGTTCCCACCGTGGCAGTGACGCCTCCCTCCCCCGGCCCGTCCCAAGCCGCCGGCGTCACCGCCGGCGCGCTCCTGGGCGCGCGCTACCGGCTGGACGAGCAGCTCGCGTCCGGCGGCATGGCGCAGGTGTGGCTGGGCACCGACGAGGTGCTGCGCCGCGCCATCGCCGTCAAGGTGCTGCACCAGCACCTGGCGGCCGACGATACGTTCGTCACCCGGTTCCGGCACGAGGCCATCGCCGTCGCCCGCCTGTCCCACCCCGCCATCGTCAACGTCTACGACACGTGCAGCGACGACGGCGTCGAGGCCATCGTCATGGAGCTGGTGCGAGGGCAGACCCTGCGCCAGCGGCTGGACGACGGGCCGATCGACCCGTGGGTGGCGGCCAACATCGCCGCCCAGGTGGCCGGCGCCCTGTCGGTGGCCCATGCAGCGGGGCTCGTGCACCGCGACATCAAGCCCGCCAACATCCTGCTGTCCGAGGACGGCCGGGTGAAGGTGGGCGACTTCGGCATCGCCAAGGCCGCCGAGGGATCGGCCGACCTCACCCAGGAGGGGTCGTTCCTCGGCACCGCCAAGTACCTGGCGCCCGAGCAGGTCGAGGCCAAGCCCGTCGACGCCCGCACCGACCTGTACAGCCTGGGCGTGGTGCTCTATGAGATGCTGTGCGGGCGGGTGCCGTTCGAGGCCGACACGAGCTCGGGCACGGCACTGGCCCGCCTGCACTCCGACCCGCAGCGTCCCCGGCTCGTCAAGGCCGGCGTGCCCCGCGAGCTGGAGGCCGTCACCATGCGGCTGCTGGCACGCGATCCCGACGGCCGCTACCCGACCGCCACCGATGCGCGGGCCGCCCTGCTCGGCGCAGGCGCCGACGACCGGGCGGGCGACGACGACGGGACGCTCGTCGAGCGGATCCCGGGCCCGGTGCCGCCGGGCCCGCCGCCGGGCACCGGCGCCAGCGCCCCACCGGCGCCGTGGGACCCCCCGGCCGGCGCACCCGCCCGCCGCGGCGCCGGCTTCGCCGAGAGCGAGCGCCGCTGGCTGGTCCCGACCCTGCTGGTGGTGCTCGTCGCCGTCGCGCTGGGCGTGGCCGGCCTGCTGCTGCCGGGCCCGGGCGACGGCCTGTTCGGCGACGAGAGCCCCGCCGGCACCACGCCCGAGGAGCCCGACACACCGGCCGACGAGTTCGTCCCGATCGCACGCACGGTCGACTTCGACCCCTTCGGCGGCGACGGCGAGCACCCCGAGGAGGCCGCCAGCGGCAACGCCATCGACGACGACGGGGGGACGTCCTGGAGCACGTCGGACTACTCCACGCCCGAGTGGGGCGGGCTGGACAAGGACGGCGTCGGCCTCGCGCTCGAGCTCGAGTCGGCGACGGGCCTCACGGCACTCGAGTTCGACACGCCGTCGCAGGGCTGGCAGGCCGAGGTCTACGTGTCCGACGGCCAGCACGACACCATCGACGGCTGGGGCGAGCCGGTTGCCACGTTCGAGTCCAGCGCCAGCGGCACCGCCCGGGTCGACTTCGAGGCCGAGGGCAGCACCGTGCTCCTGTGGTTCACACGCGCCGGCGACGACGGCCAGGTCACGGTGTCCGAGGTACGGGTCCTGCCGTGAGGCCAGGCGGCCGCGGTGCGGTCTGCGGCGACACGGGCTGACCTACGCTTCCGCCATCGGACCCGCCGACGACACCGCCCTCGTAGCCGCAGCCCAGGCGGGCGACCGCGGCGCGCTCGACGTGCTCCTCCGGAACCACTACGACCGGCTGTGGCGGGTGTGCCGGCGTGTGATGGGCGACGACCACGACGCCCAGGACGCGCTGCAGGACGCGCTCGTGGCCATCGCCCGGGGCATCCGCCGCTTCGACGGCCGGTCGAGCTTCGGCACCTGGTCGTATCGCGTGGCGACCAACGCCTGCCTGGACGAGCTGCGCCGGCGGCGGCGGCGGCCGATCCCCGGCGCGCTCGGCGGGCCCGCGGACGACGGCGGCCCGTGGGCCGGAGGCGGCGCCGGTGGCCCGGACGGCGGCGGAGGCGGGGGCCGGTTCGACCCGCTCGACCAGGTCGGCGCCGGCAGCGGACCCGTGCTCGTGGGCGGACGGGCAGGCCTGGTGGCCGACGGCGGCATCGGCGCGGTCGCCGAGCGGCTCGACGTCGACGCCGCGCTCGCCCGGGTGCCCGAGACCTTCCGCATCGCCGTGGTGCTGCGCGACCTGTGCGACCTCGACTACGCGGAGATCGCCCGCATCCTCGACGTGCCCATCGGGACCGTCCGCTCCCGCATCGCGCGGGGCCGCGCCCTGCTGACCGACGTCGTGGGGAACTCCGCACCCGGGTCCGATCGTCCAACCACCGAGTCATGACCTCCGACGACCCTCGCCACCGCCCGCTACCGCCGGACCCGCCGGGGACCGACGCGGCCGCGCTCCGGGGTCGTTCGGCTCCCAGCGACCCCCGGCACCCGGGCGAACAGGCGGACGAGCCCCGCAGCGCCGGGGATCCTTCCCAGCCTCCCGACGGCGGGCAGCACGACGACCGCCCCGACAGCCGACGGGACGAGGTCGACGAGCTGGCGTCCGCTCTGCTCGACGGCGAGCTGGCGCCGGCGGACGAGACCGCGGCTCGGCAGCGCCCGGAGGTCGTCACCCGCATGGCCGACATGGCCGCCGTGCGCGAGTCGGTGCGGTCGGCGGCGGCGCGACCCACCCGCGCCGGGATCGGCGGCACGGGAGCACGCGCTGTCCGCCGCGCTCGCCGCGTTCGACGAGGAGGCCCGGGCCGACCAGCCGGGCGGGCTGCCCCATCCGCATCCACCTTCGTCGCCCCGGGAGAGCTCCTCGTCCGGAAACGCCGCCGCCCGACCGGTGCCGGCGGCTGCCGGCGTGGGCGGCATCGAGGCACGACGGCGGCGGCGCGCACGCGGCGCCGGCGACCTCCCCCGGTGGCTGGGCGCCGCCGCCGCCGTGGTGCTGGTGGTCGCCGTAGCCGCCGGGCTCGCCGCCGTCCGGCCCGAGGACAGCAGCAGCGACCTGGCCGAGAGCGCTGACTCCGCCGACACCGACAGCTCGGGCGCCCTTGCGGCCGAGGAACCGGGCGAAGGCGGCGACTCGTCGGCGATCTCCCCCGACACCGGATTGGCGGAGGAATCGGAGGCCAGCGAGGCGCCCAGCGCGGCCGGCTCGCCCGCGGTCGACCTGGGCACCTTCGCCTCGGTCGACGATCTGGTCTCCGGCGTCGGCGGGCAGCTCGAGGCCCGCTCCGCAGGCTCCCCCGGCGCGGCGGACGGCGCGGCCGACGCCGCCGCGGGTGCGAACGCCTTCGACCGCCTCCCGTGCGACCCGCCGCCCGCGCCGCTCACGGATCGCATGGTCGTCCTGCTGTTCGGCACCGCCGAGTTGGCGGGCGAACCGGTCGACGTGTTCGTCGTAAACACTCCCGGCGAGCGCCGCGTGGTGGCGCTCGACCGCACGTGCGCGGTCGTCGCCGACCGTCGCCTGCCCTGACTCCCCTGACTGCCCTGACCAGAGGTCCCGGCGCACCCGGTCGGCGCCAGTAGGCTTGCCACCCATGGCGAACGCCACCCCACCGGCCCGATCGGGCCGCCTGCCCGTGCCCCCGCCCCCCGAGCGTGACTGGCCGGCCCAGGCCGCCGAAACGATCGAGCGGGTCGTCGGCTCGGTCCGCGAGAAGACCACCGGCCCGGCGCTCACCGTCGCTCGGGCGGTGGTCTACGGCTTGTTCGCCGGCCTGATCGGCGTCACCTGCCTGATCCTGCTGATCGTGGCGCTGCTCCGACTGGTCGACAACTACCTGCCCGACGCCGTGTTCGGTGTCGACCACATGTGGGCGACCTACCTCATCGTGGGCACCGTGTTCGTGCTGGTCGGTGCCGTGCTGTGGCGCCAGCGGCGCGGTGCCGGGGAAGATCCGGTGCCGCAGCACGGTTGAGCACCGCGTAGCACTCCAACCGAACGCCACGAGACAGGACGCCGACGCACGTGAGTGGCACCCACAAGGTCATCATCATCGGGTCAGGCCCCGCCGGCCTGACCGCCGCGGTCTACGCCGCCCGGGCCAACCTCGAGCCCCTGCTGCTGGAGGGCGAGCCGTCGTCCACGAGCGACCAGCCCGGTGGCCAGCTCATGCTCACCACCGAGGTGGAGAACTACCCGGGGTTCCCCGAGGGCGTCATGGGCCCCGAGCTCATGATGCGGTTCCGCGAGCAGGCGCTCAGGTTCGGCACCGACATCCGCACCGAGAAGGTGTCACGGGTCGACCTGTCCGTGCGGCCGTTCGCCGTGTGGGTGGGCGACCCCCAGGCGGCCGAGCCCACGTACACCGCGGATGCGCTCATCATCTCGACCGGAGCCCAGTCGCTGATGCTGGGCGTCGACCGCGAGTCCGAGCTCATCGGCCACGGCGTGTCGACCTGCGCGACCTGTGACGGCTTCTTCTTCCGCGATCGCGACATCGTGGTGGTGGGCGGCGGCGACTCGGCGCTGGAGGAGGCGATCTTCCTCACCAAGTTCGCCCGCAAGGTCACCATCGTGCACCGGCGCGACCAGTTGCGGGCGTCGAAGATCATGCAGGACCGGGCCATCGCCAACGAGAAGATCTCGTTCCTGTGGAACCACGTCGTGGCCGGGATCTCCGGTACGTCGATGCTGGAGGGCGTCACCGTGCGCAACGTCCTCACCGACGAGACCAGCGAGCTGCCGGTCACGGGCCTGTTCGTGGCGATCGGCCACAAGCCCAACACCGACCTGTTCAAGGGCCAGCTGGAGATGGAGGAGTCCGGCTACCTCGTCACCGGGCTCGCCGGCGGCGCCAGCACCACCAACGTCGACGGCGTCTTCGCCTGCGGTGACGTCCAGGACCACACCTACCGGCAGGCCATCACGGCCGCCGGCTCGGGTTGCGAGGCCGCGATCGACGCCGAGCGCTGGCTCGAGGCGCAGGCGGACTGACTGCGGGGGTGCGTCCACCCGACCGGGGAACATCGCCGGCCCGGCGACTGTTCATCTGACTAGCTCCGCTCGCACATCTCACAGACGCAAGGAAGGTCAAGGAACCCAATGGCTGTAAGCATCAACACCCTCACCGACGCGACGTTCGACGAGACGATCGCCTCGTCGGCAGAGCCCGTCGTCGTCGACTTCTGGGCCGAGTGGTGTGGCCCGTGCAAGATGATCGCTCCCATCCTGGACGAGATCGCCAACGAGCACGCCGGCAAGATCAGCGTGGCCAAGCTCAACGTCGACGAGAACCCGGACAGCGCCCGCCGGTTCGACGTGATGAGTATCCCGACGCTGATCGTGTTCAAGGATGGCAGCCCCCAGAAGCGACTGGTCGGCGCCAAGGGCAAGGGTCAACTTCTGGCTGAGCTGGACGAATTCCTGCCCTGAACCTCTCCCACAGGAGTAATCCACAACCTGTGCGAAAGGTTGTGGACGACTAAACCCCAACGTGAGGACCGATCGTCCTCAGGTTGGGGTTTACTCTTTTCCCCACCCTCGACCTTCCGAACCGGTGGAACGTCGGCTCGGTAGTGGCGCAACCACCATCCGTAGCGGTCGGCACGCGCCACGCATCGCCTCCACCCTCGACCGACGGGCTCAGGACGGCGTGGTCGTGGCCATGACCCGGTAGATGCGCTCGAGGTCCTCGAGATCAGCGAACTCGATGACCACGCGACCGCGCTTCGGGCCCATGTTGATCTTCACCCGCGTGTCGAGCTGTTCCGCCAGCAGGCCCTCGAGTTCGAGCAGCCCGGGCGCGCGGAGCTTGCTGCCCGGCGTCCCCCCGTCCGGCGCCGACGAACCCGACGATTCGGCCGCCGCTACATGCTGCCGGATCGCCTCCTCGGTGTCCCGCACGGTCAGTCCCTCGGCGATGACCCGGCGGGCGAGCGTCTCCTGTAGGGCCCGGTCCGGCGTGGCCAGCAGCGCCTTCGCGTGACCGGCCGAGACCTGGCCGTCGGCGACCATGCGCTGGATCTGGGGTGGGAGCTGGAACAACCGCAGCAGGTTGGCGATGGCCGAGCGGCTCTTGCCGACGCGGTGGGCCACGGCCTCCTGCGTCATGTTGAAGTCCTCGATGAGCTGCTGGTAGGCAGCCGCCTCCTCGAGCGGGTTGAGGTCGTCCCGGTGCAGGTTCTCCACCAGGGCGTGCTGCAACGTCAGCTCGTCGCTGACATCGCGCACGATGATGGGCATGAACTGGAGCCCGGCCCGCTTGGCCGCCCGCCACCGGCGTTCGCCGGCGATGAGAGCGAAGCTCTCCGGCCCGAGCTCACGCACGAGGATCGGCTGGAGCACGCCGACCTCGCGGATCGACGCGGTCAGGCCGGCCAGCGACTCTTCGTCGAAGTGGCTGCGCGGCTGGTAGGGGTTGGGCTCGATCTGTGTGATCGGGACCTCGCGAATGCCCGGCAGCGACACAGCGCCGGCCGTCACGTCCTGTGGAATCAGGGCACCGAGGCCCTTACCCAGCCCGCTGCGCCGCTCCACCGCTCACCTCCACCGCCAGGCTCCGATAGGCGATCGACCCGCGGGACGTGGGATCGAACGTGATGATCGGCTGGCCGAACGACGGCGCCTCGCTCAGGCGGACCGTGCGCGGCACGATGCTGTGGCACACCTTCTCGCCGAAGTGGTCGCGCACCTCGTGGACGACCTGATCGGCGAGCTTGGTTCGTGCGTCGTACATGACCAGCACCATGGCGCTGAGCTCGAGGCGGGGATTCAGGTTGCGCTGGACGAGTTGGACGTTGCGGAGCAGCTGCCCGAGGCCCTCCAGGGCGTAGTACTCACACTGGATCGGCACGATGATCTCGCTGGCGGCCGCCAGGCCGTTGACGGTCAGCAGACCCAATGACGGCGGGCAGTCGATGAGCACGTAGTCGTAGTCGTCGCGCACCGAGTCGAGGGCGCGGCGGAGCCGCATCTCGCGGCTGAAGGCCGGCACGAGCTCGATCTCGGCACCCGCCAGGTCGAGGGCAGCGGGGGCGCAGAACAGGTTGCGCACGGCGGTCGCCTCGACGCAGTCCTCGATCGGAAGGTCGTTGAGCACGACGTCATACATGGAGGCCTGAAGATCACGGATATTGATCCCGAGGCCGGTGCTCGCGTTGCCCTGGGGATCGAGGTCGACCACCAGGACGCGGTAGCCCAACTCGGCCAGGCAGGCGCCCAGGTTGACGGCGGTCGTGGTCTTGCCGACGCCGCCCTTCTGGTTGGCGATGGCGACGGTGCGCGGCAGAGGCCGTTGGAACGGGGTGGGAGTCGGAGCGGCGGCAGGGCGGGTGGCGTCGTCGACGGGATCGGGATCGACGACCGCAGGAGGAGGGGTCATCACCTGTGCAGTCTCGTAGGGGTTGCGGGCTGTCTGATCGCCGCTGAGGTCATCGAGGGCCGGGATGGCATCGACACCGGGCAGCGAGAAGCCGGACCGACCGGAAGTCGCCCGGGCCTGAGTCCGGGCGTCGGGCGTGCTCTCGGTCATTCGGCACATGTTTCCGGGCGGGAGGTGGCGGGTCAAGACCCGAACACCGCGATCGAATGTTCCACGTGGAACACATGATCACCCCGCTCGTGGACCACAAGGTACCCCGACAGATCCCGAGACGCGACAAAACCACCCTGCGCGCGAGCGCCCGCGCCGCTCGGAGGACGACAGGTCCGAGCCCCGAGCCTCGTGATCCGACCGCTCACCGTCGCTCGGTCGGCTGGCACGGCCGCGCCGGTCACATCAGCCGCGTTGCAATGGCGCGGCGTTCAGTCTTCCCAGCCGGCGAAGCGCCGTACCGCGCACCTCCTCGGAGGCGCTGCCCCGCGCACCGACCTCGCCGACACCGGTGCATCCGTGCCCTGGTCCGGTCGACGCGGCGGATTGGCGACCGCGACCACATGTCCGGTCACTTCCCGATCTCTGGGCAGGTTGCGGTGCTGGTGTGAGTCCTGCTGCACCTACGGGCTGGTGGCGAGTGCGTCGAAGCGACCGACGTGCACAGCCTGTTCAGCGCCCCGAATCCTCCAACTGGCGGCTGCCGAGGTCGAGTTCGTGCCGGCCTGCAGCCGCGGGATGACGTCGCAGACCCCGCGACAGGACATCGGGCGGCGCTGTCCGCACGCATGCTCCGCGACAAACGGTGCGGTTGGCGCCGTATGCACAGGACGCTCATGCCAAGCCAGTCCGGGTCCGAGCGTGCCGATGTGGTCGCGTCAGAAGCTCCGGCGACGGTCGCTGCCGCCCACACGGCCGAGCCACTGCCATCGAGGCGCGCTGCCCTGGGGATCGTGAGGTCGACGGGGCCAGACGCCAGGTGGCCCGCCGACACCACGGCCACGGGCCGAATCTCTACTGCACCTGGCCTGTCCGAGGGCACGGCCGGTCGTTCCGACGGACCTGTGGATGAAGGGACGGCGACACATCTCCCTCCGCCGCCAGGCGAAGAAATCCAAGGCCGCGTTGGTCATCCGACCTGCTCATCGCCCGCGCGGTCGATCGGAGCCCTATCCATCTCCCCTGGCGGGAGGCAGTGCAATCGCCCGCCGCGTGGTAGGAGCGATGACCGCCTCTCTTAGAGCGCCATCGAGCCGTTCGGGCGTCCCGCCACCACCTGCATCGGATCCGTGGACACACATGCTCGTCCGAGCTCGATCGCAGTGCTCCCCTGAATGCCGCTTGCCGGCGGGACTCCGTGGTGCGCATCCCCAGGTCACGAGGCATGACGGGCCCAAATCGAGGGCCGATCGACCGCCCGGGAGGAACTGCTGGCGGACGTTCCGCTCCCGCTCGAACGCTGCGCAATGTTGTGCTCCACCAGCCCACGTGGAGGCCCGCCGGCACACGGCGGAGCACTGCTGCGAGGTCGTCGGTGCTTGCCCATCGATGCGGAGGTCGGCGGGGTTGTGATTGGTTGAGCAGCACGACGAATGGACCCTCGCTGAGCGCAGCTGCCTGTCGGAGACTGACCCGACTCCACCAGGCCAGCCTCACCCAGCTCCCGCATCGACGATCCGTAGCCGTCCCCGCGACCAACGCTTCCACCCGTGAGGCGATGCAGACGGTTCCCGACCAGGACCTCGCCCGAAACAGCCGGTCTCTGCGACCGCCGCGTCCCCAGTCCATGTGCGCGACGAAGCCCGCGTCGAGGCTGGTGCTCGCGGCAGGTCAGTCACGGGCTTCGACTGTCGACTGCCCTGGCATGCCAACCCCACCGACTGGCTACGAGTCCCTGGCGCCCAACGACGCCGGCAACGACCTGGACCCTAAGTGGGCAGACCACAACGGTCGTCGGCACCGCTACCACCACATCGGGCCCGGTGCCGCTGGCGAAACTCTCGACGGAGAGCGATCCACGTGCATCCTCTGGAGTTGACCAAGGCTCACACCACCGAAGATCGCTTCCTCACCACGACCCGGGACGTTGAGGCAACAGTCCCGCCCACGTCCGGCCTCCCGCGACGGGGCGTGCCGACAGCGTCTCCGCCGCGGGTGGGTCCACACGGCATCCAGCGTGCAGGACCCGCGCCCTGCTGTCGGACGACAGCGTCGCCGATCAGGCCCACTCGTGCGGATGGCCAAGAGGGCGTGGTGCTGCCGAGCTTCCCTACCTCGGGGCGGCCGCGCCAGCGACCTCGGATGTTTCCCGTGGAACATCCGGGACACGCCGCGCCCGAACTGCAAGAACCACGACCGACGTGGTTCGTTGACGGTCGTGAACCGGTGCGCCGGTGGACTGGGCGACTAGCACCGCCGGTGCCTTGAGCAGGGCAAACGCGGATCGCCCACACCTCGGATGTTCCACGTGGAACATCCGAGGTCGACGCCTCGTGAGAGTCAGAAGGAGTGCGTGTCGCTGGCGTCAGAACCACCCGGTCGACGCCACCAAGCCAAGGGACTTGGGCCGGGCTCCAACGCTCGTGCGCCACAGCCCGCCAGCTCGGCACGTCGCCGCACAGCACGGCGAAGTCCGGCAGATCGCCAGATCGGAACACCCGAACACACCTCGGTCGGATCCCCACTCTGGGATGACCCCGTGGTCTTGACTCGACAACGGAACCGCGTGCCGATCCCGGCGACCGGAATGAGCTTCTGCCCAGCACGCCATCCCCGAAGACCGCAGACCGGAACCAAACCGGGCGCCAGCGGATGACTCACGCGGTGGCGCAGCCCATCGTGGTGGCTGCGAGCTTCCGCCGACCCCCTGCGGGGAGGTCAAGCCCGACCGTGCTGCAGTCCATCCTCTCAGGAACCCGATGAACGGGTTCGAACGCAGGCCCCAGCGACCGAGGGCGTGGACTGAAGCTCGACGAGCTTCGGTAGCGCGTGAGATCCCCTCGCCCCCTGGACGCTCGAGTCCCACGCCCACTGCCCACCATTCTCCCGTCCGCAGTGCGGCAGCCGCTACCGCTCGACCGCCGAGCCCGGTGCGCCACCCCCGCGACGAGCAGGCGGGCCAAAGAGCCAGCGGAGGCCCGTGTTCATCCCGGGCGGGGACAAACAAGGGCCGGAACGTGCTGGCGATCCCGGCCGGTCGGAAGGCTGGCGCCAACACACCCGGGCGCGACCTGAAACACCTGCAAGCGAGCCCATCGTCGCAGCTTGGCGCGGCCGGGCCACGGGGCCGCAGCCAGGCAAACAAGGGTTGCCGACACGCCCCAACGACTCCACGACCCCATGCATCGCACGACGCCCCGAATGTGCCTCGCTCACCGCCAGCAAGGCGGCCGGCCACGCCCGGGACGCGTCCTGCGTCGACAACGTCGACGACCTTGATGGGGCCGGCGCTCGCCTCGCTCGGACCGGCCACGCCGCGGCCCCCGGGACGGTCCGTCCCCTAGCTGGCACGCGCGTCCGGGTCGGACCGGCTGAGCTGGCCGGTGCGGCCTCAGATGACGGAGCCCGGGTTCGACCAGCAAGCGACAAGCGAATTGATGCCCGAACCCGACGACCGGCCCGACCAGGGCACCCGACCCACAACAGTGCAACCCGCACACCGCACGGGGAGCCCAGCCCGCGCTGGAGCCAACCCGGAGGCGTACGCAGGCGACGAGGCCCAGGCCATCCGCCAAACAGCCGACCACGAACCCGACGACCGCCCCGACCAGGGCCGCTCGATCCACAGCCAGGCAACCTGCGGCCCTCCCCACAGGAGCCCGCCCGCTGTACAGCCAGTCCGGAGGCGACCAAGGGACACAACCTGTGGTTCGTCAAAGGCAGGGCAGCAGCAAGCCATCCGCGGACGACCGGACACCTGTCCTGACGATGGGACCCGGTCCTGTCCCCGGCGCAGAGCTTCAACATCCGGGCGGGAACTCAGGCCGCGATAGAGCGCGACGCGGCCGCAGGCGACGAGGCCAAGGCACCACCCTCCAAAGCGGCAACGACGAGCCGGGGCCAAGCCCGACGATGCCGGAGGGTTGCAATGCGATCCCGCAACCGACCGCACCATCCGACGACAGCTGCCTGGGACAGCCCGACTCCGCCACGAGCCGGGACATGGAGGCTGCGCGATCTGGGCCTCCGAGGTGTTCCACGTGGAACACCTCGGGTGTTCTGGTTCGATCCGGGCCTGAAGCGCAGGCAGCCACCTCGACCGCGCCAACGCATCGACCCGCTCCAATCGGCGACACATCGCCAGTCACCCGCCACCGCCGGGCGGTCGCCAGCCACGCGCCACGCCGGCACCAACCCGACGATGGCGGTGGCACCCGCGCATCCACTGCCGCTCGCTCACGTCCGCGCGGCCCTGGCGCGCACACGAGTGACAAACACGTCACTCAGGCTCGGCCGCGCTTATCACCAGACCACGCCGATTCGCCGACAACGGCCGAGCAGGCGACTGTCGGCCGTTGGTGGCCATCTGAACCTGCCCGCTGGCGGCCAGTGGGTACCCAATGACGGCCACTACGGAGTGTGGTCGGCGCGAAGGGCGGTCTTCGACGTCGTCGCTCCCGGACCCGGCGGTAGGGGACAGTGTGGCGGCCCGTGGACGTGCGGACCGGCGAGAGCGCGTTCTTCCGCCCCAGCCTCGTTGGCGCCGTCGGCGTGGACGCGCATGGCTTCGAGCTGCTGATTCCAGCCCCGGCAGATCGGTAGATAGCGCGGGCTTGTCGCGGCGATCAGCCCGCAACGGCGGCCACGACGAGGGTGACCGCGCCGTACCCGATCAGTGCGATACCGGCGTATCCGAGGAGTCGCTGCGTTGGCCCGGCGGCAGTACTCCAGCCGAGCCAGAGTTGGCCGGGCGCCGGTGTCGGTATGAATCCAGACCGTACGCCTTGCCAGATCGCCACCCACTAGCGCCCCCCAACGCTCGACCCAGGGCATCCACCCAGCACGTCGGGTACGAACCCCCAGCGACGGGACAGAACCGCGAACCGAGAGGCGACGGCTCGCCGTACAGGGTTTGTGAGAGCGCAGATCGGGAGAGGGAGACGACCTTTCTCCCCGGCTTCCCAAGGGGGGGTTGCCATGTCCAACACACTGACGTTCTGGGTCAACACGATCACCGGCGAGCGCGTCGACCGGCCGACGCTCGACGTCATGCGCTCCCAGGCGCACCGGCTGTACGAGGCAAACACGGCGATCTTCGAGGACGAGCTCGACGCCCTGGGCGCCCTCGGCGTCGTGTCGGATTTCGCACTCGAGTCCGAGCTCCAGGCCGCTTGATCAGCCGATGAAGATCGCCCGAGCGCCCAAGAGCGTGTCCTTTTACTGACGAGGAGCCCTGGTGGATGGCCGCGGTGGGTCGGATCTGACGCAGGAGGCCGTCGGAGGCGACCAGACGCCCCCGGGTCAGGCGGGGTTCGACAATGTCTGGTTCAGACGGTGCCGCCGCGGGCCTCGTTCCCAGCCAGCAAGGTTCGGCACACCGGCAGCCTTCTCGTCGACCCGGCCCGGGGCGAGGCGCGATTCGAGACCGAAGCCGATGGCCGCCCACAGTCGGCCGGCGCTCGTCTC
This sequence comes from uncultured Acidimicrobiales bacterium, assembly GCA_963842395.1. Lineage (GTDB taxonomy): Bacteria > Actinomycetota > Acidimicrobiia > Acidimicrobiales > VFJN01 > ZC4RG19. The sequence goes on along the minus strand of CAWJGJ010000003.1, from coordinate 614,797 downwards.
AGGCCGGGGGTGACGGACCCGTCAGAACAGGGGACGCTTGGCCGGCACGCCGACGCGGCGGGGATAGTCGTCGGGGCATGTGCGTTCGAGCACAAGCGACCGGTAGTGGAACGGCTGCGCCCACGCCCGCTCGTGCGCCAATCCGACAAGCGCCACGCCATCGGCCGGCCAACGGGGCGACCCACCAACCGTTCCGTCGACTCGGCGTGCTTCGTCGGCACGGCCACCCTGGGATCGGACGACGCTGCCCTCGGACCGGCGGCCACCAGACCCGCCTCGGCCTGAGCGGTCGCCCTCCGATTGCGCCGCGGACCCGGCGCCTGCGTGCCGACCACCGGCTGCACCGCCACCCTCTGACCCGCGCGGTCGGGAGCGTCGCGTCGCCCGGGGGAGTCGGTGGGCGGCTCGCTGACGATGAGGCGGCCCCCGACCCGCAGGAAGGGTGCCCCACACTCGGCCGTGACCGGCGGCGGACCGAAGCTCCGCGCCACGACCGTGTCGAACGACCCGCGCAGGTCGTTCTCGCGAGCTGCCTCCTCGGCACGGGCGCGCACGACCGTGACCCTCCCGCTGAGGCCGAGGGACTCGACCGCCTCCTCGAGGAACACGCACCGGCGCGCGATCGCATCCATCAACACGACCTCGCTGTCGGGCCACCGGGCGGCCGCGAGCACGAGGCCCGGCACGCCGCCACCGCTCCCGAGGTCGAGCACGCGCCCCGCCGGGGCATCCACCCCGGCGGCGAAGCCGAGGGCGTGCTCGATCGCGACGCGAAGCGAGCCGGGCCCGAGGTATCCCAGGCTCCGGCTCTGCTCCAGCACCGCGACCAGCGCAGGATCATGAGGGGTGAGGTCTCCGGCCCCCTCCGCCCGTGGTGCGCTCATCCCGCGCTCACGCCGGGCGGATGACCACCCGGCGGGCCTCGTCCTCGCCCTCGGACACCGTGACCACGCCGTCGATGTCGTTGATGGCGTCGTGCACGACCTTGCGGTCGGCCGAGCCCATCGGATCGAGCGCCTTCGCCACACCCGACTCGAGCACGCTCTCGGCGACGCCGGTCGCGAACCGCTCGAGCGCCTCCTTGCGCCGGGCCCGATAGCCCGCCACGTCGACGCGCACCCGGGCGTGCGACTGCCCGACGAACCGGCGCTGCACCATGCTGCGGACCAGCTCCTGCACGGCCTGGAGTGTCACACCCTTCTGACCCACGAGGAGGCCGAGCTCCGACCCCTCGACGGTGGCCTCGAGGGCCTGGTCCTCGGCCACCGCCACGGCGACCGTGGCATCCGACCGCCCGAACGCGGTGACGAGGTCGGTGAGGAACCCCTCGACCGCCGCCCTCTGTCCCTCGAGGTCGGACTCGTCCATCTCGGGCCGTTCCGTCGACTGCGCAGTCTCGCTCACCGTTGCTCCCTCTGCCGTGCGGGGCGCCCGGCTGCGGCGCCCCCGCCTGCTGTTGGACGACGCTTCCTGGCCGTCGTCGTCTGACGCCTGCCCACCGTCGCGGGACCCCGACCCGTCGGTGGAGGACGAACCCTGCGATGCCGAACCGGCGCCGCCACCGCGGCCACCGGCCCCGGCTCCCGCGCCGGCACTGCCGCCCGTCTTCACGCGCTCGCGGCCGCCCGGGCTCTTCGGCCGGGTGCGGTCACCGTCCCGTCGCCGGTCGCCACGGCGACGCTCACGACGGTCGACCTTCGGACGGGGCGCGGTGGGGCGAACCCGTGCGCGCACCTGTGCTTCGGCGCGCAGCCGGCCGAAAAGGCCCTTCTGCGCGTCCTGGATGACTTCGACCTCGGCGTCCTGTTCGTCGACCCCGAGCTTGTCGAGCGCGACCTCGGTCGCCTCCTCGATGGTCCGACCGGACGTGACAACCCATTCCACGGCGAGCTACTTCCTCTTCTTCTTCTTGCGCGAGCGGGGGTGGGGCTTGGCGCCCGGAGCCCCGGCTCCGGATGTGGCCTTGTCGACGGGCGTGCGGCCCTTGGCGGCGGTCGACGAACCGTTGCCGCTGGCCCTGTCGCTCACACCGTTGGTGGCGTCCTTGGGCGCGGCCTTCGACCCGCCCTTCGCGGCAGTGCCCTTCGTCGATCCGCCGTTGTTGCGCTTGCGGTCCTCGCGCAGCTCGGCCATGGCCTTCTGCGCCTGGACGCCCACCGAGTCCTCGCCCCGGTACAGGGACCGCGTGATGTAGTGCTGCTGGCCCACCCGCCACAGCGTCGAGACCAGGAAGTAGATGCCGATGGCCGCAGGGCTGACGAACGCGAAGAACACGTACATCAGCGGGCCGATGCGCTGCATCATCTGCTGCTGCTGGCTCACCTCGGCGTTGCCGTTGCGCCCCATGATCTGCTTCTGCTGGTACCAGCTCAGGAAAGCGATCACGGCGACGAGCAGCATGTAGGGCAGCGCCGTGACGAAGCCCTGGGACAGCGCCTGGGACGGGCTGAGCGCCAGGTCGATGCCGAAGGCCCGCATCTCCGTGGTCGGCGAGTTGACCAGCGCCTGGTAGAGCTCGTCCGATGGGTGCAGGTACTTGGGCCGGAACCCGGTGCTGATGGTGACGCTGTCCAGCGGCGGGATCCATCCCGCCTCGAGCAGCTTCTGCACACCCACGAACTTGGGCGGCTGCGTGAGGCCCCGCACCACGTAGTAGAGGATCGAGAAGATCGGGGCCTGGATCAGCAGCGGCAGGCAGCCGCCGACCGGGTTGATCTCGTGCTCCTTGTAGAACGCCATGAGCTCTTCGTTGAGCTTCTGGCGATCGTCCTTGTACTGGACCTGCAGCTTGCGGATCTGCGGCTGCAGCCGCTGCATCTCGATCATCGACCGCGTGCCCTTGAGGGTCAGCGGCGTGGTGATCACCATGACCACCAGCGTCAACAGCGCGATGGCGATCGCGTAGTTGGGGATGAGCGTGTAGAAGAAGTTGAGCGTGTTGGCGACGAGCTCGAAGAGGCCGTTGAGCATCAGTGGTGCTTTCCTTCAGGAACAGGATCCCATCCGTGGCCACCCCAGGGATGGCAGCGGCACAGGCGGCGGATGGTCATCCCACCGCCCCGGATGGCGCCGTGGGCCGCGAGGGCGTCGAGCGCGTAGTTCGAACAGCTAGGGACGAAGCGGCAGGGTGACGGGCGACCAGCCGTCACCTTCTGGTACAGCTTCACGGCGCTGGACAGGCCGGAGGCGACCGGGCTCATCGGGCCGGACCACCAGGGCCGGTGCCGTGCCCGACGACGCCGGCTGCGGTCGACGTCACGGCGGACACGGCCAGGCCCAGGTCGCGGTGCAGTTCGGCGTACGTGCACCGTGCGGCCTCGGGCCTGACGATCACGAGGTAGGCGCCGGTGGCGAGGCCGCCGGTGGACACGTCGAGGTCACGGACCGCGGCGCGCAGCCGGCGGCGCACCTTGTTGCGCACCACGGCGGGGCCGACCTTGCGACCCACCGAGTACGCCACCCGAACGTCGCGTCGACCGGGCAGGTGGATCACCGTCATCGGCCCGCGCCGCGCTCGCCGTCCCTCACGCCGCAGGGCGTCGAACGTTGCACGGTCGCCGACCCGGCCGATCAGGCCGAGAGGCGCGCGCGGCCCTTCCGGCGCCGGGTGCGAACGATGGCCTGACCCGCCCGTGTGCTCATGCGGTGACGGAAGCCGTGGCGGATGGCCCGTCGACGCTTGTTGGGCTGGTATGTGCGCTTCACCTTGTGCCTCCTCGGCCACGCGGCCTCCTCGCATCATGAGCGGGGCCAGCGGCGGGAATTCGGAACGATCCTGCGACCAACTCGACGCGCGGCGTTGAGGCACCCGCGCCGGTGCGGGGACAACGGTAGAGGGCAGCGCGCCCACGGCGCCAACCTGGGCGCAGGGGACCGCCGCCGACGGTGCCGGCCCGACCACCCATCGGGGACGGATCGGCGCTCCACCGCCCCCGCGACCGCCGATGAGGGCCCATCGTCCACACCGACCCCCAGCCGCGTGTCCCCACCCTGTGGACGACCCTGGTCGGCACCGGACGGCGGTGCTACGTTGCGTCGGCCCCGTCCGCTGGGATGGGGCGCCAGGGCCGGGGAGGCACACCAGCGACCGGCGGCCGGCGGCTCCCCGCCACCTGCCGGCTTCCTGGCGTCAAGCGCTTGTGCAGTCGTCCACAAGTGTGGATGGTGTTGTGGATGACACGCACGACCTGGGAGGACGGTCCGACGTGATGAGCGATGCGCACCGCTTGTGGACGATGTGCGCCACGCTCCTGCGCGCCCAGGTCTCCGACCCGGTGTGGCACACGGCGTTCGAGGGGGTGCGGGCCGTCGACTACGACGGGCGCGCACTCACCCTCGGGGTCACGAGCCCCCTCGCCAAGGAGCGCATCGAGGGCCGCTACCTGGGCCTGGTGCGCGACGCCCTCACCGAGGCCGGCGCGCCGCACGTCGAGCTGCTCCTGCGCATCGAACCGCCGGAGCCACCCTCGCTGTGGACCGTGCCGACCCCGTCGGCGGTGCCGGCGGCCCCCACGTTCCCCGGCGGCGGCCCCCAGGCGTCCGCCGGCAACGGCCCGGTCGACGGCGGACCGGCAGGCCCCCTCACCGGCCCCTTCGGGCAGGGCCGCATGCCAGGCGGGCTCCCGGCAGGGCGGGGCCCGGCGGGCTCCCCACCCCCGCCGGGCGACGTCGAGCTGAACCCCCGCTACACCTTCGAGAACTTCGTGATCGGCAGCTCGAACCGCTTCGCCCACGCCGCCGCCCAGTCGGTGGCCGAGATGCCCGCGCGCCGCTGGAACCCGCTCTTCATCTACGGCGACGCCGGCTTGGGCAAGACCCACCTGCTGCAGGCCATCGCCAGCTACGTCAACGACAACTACCCCGCCTACCGGGTGCGCTACGTCACGTCCGAGACGTTCCTCAACGAGTTCATCGAGTCGATGCAGTCCGGCAGCCGCGACGGGTTCAAGCGCCGCTACCGCGACATCGACGTGCTGCTGGTCGACGACGTGCAGTTCTTCCAGGGCAAGCAGGAGACGTTGGAGGAGTTCTTCCACACCTTCAACCACCTCCACCAGACCAACCGCCAGATCGTGCTGTCCTCCGACCGGGCCCCCGACCAGATCGGCTTCGAGGATCGCATGCGCAGCCGGTTCCAGCAGGGCCTGCTCACCGACATCCAGCCCCCCGAGCTGGAGACCCGCCTGGCGATCCTGCGCAAGAAGGCCGAGCTCGAGACCGCCCGCATCCCGCCCGAGGTGCTGGAGTTCATCGCCACCAACATCAAGGACAACATCCGGGTGCTCGAGGGCGCCCTCATCCGGGTGTCGGCCTTCGCCAGCCTCACCCACGAGCCCATCACGGTCGACCGGGCGACCCAGGTGCTGGCCGACCTGCTGAGCGAGAACCAGCCGCGGCCCATCACGCCCCAGCTCATCCTCGACGAGGCCTCGGCCCAGTTCGGGTTCACCGTCGACGACCTGCAGAGCAAGCACCGGCAGCGCCCGCTGGTGACGGCCCGCCAGATCGCCATGTACGTGATGCGCGAGCTGACCGAGCTGTCGTACCCCAACATCGCCCGCGAGTTCGGCGGCCGCGACCACACGACGGTCATCCACGCCGTGGAGAAGATCGGCGCCCTCATGTCCAAGGACCGGCAGATCTACGACCAGGTCACGCGCCTCATGCGGGCCGTCCGCCAGGGGGACTGAGGGCCGTGCACCCGAGCACGACCGCGCTCCCGTTCGACGCCCGGTGGACAAGGCCGGGGACGACCTGTGGACGACCCGGCCGCGGCGGGGGACCCGTGGCCTGTCGTCCCCACCCTCATCCCGCGGGCGCCCGGCCGGCTGTGGGAGCCTGTGGACGACGCGAGGGCATCCATCGGGCTGCTGACCTGGGCAGACGTCCCGCCGTCCACAATCCACAGGCCCTACTGCTACCTCTGGTTCGAGATATCACATACGCACGGCAGAGAAAGAGAGCGACGGCGTGAAGTTCCGATGCGAGCGAGACGTCCTCGTCGAGGCCCTCGGCATGGCCGCCCGGGCCACCGCCAGCCGCGGCGGCGCACTTCCCGTCCTGGCCGGCATCCGCACCGAGCTGGCGGGCGACACCCTCACCCTCACCGGCCACGACCTGGAGCTGACGATCTCGGTCCGCATCCGCGAGGGGGTCAAGGGCGTCACGGACGGCGTGGCGGTGCTCCCCGCCCGGCTCGTCTCCGACGTCGTGCGGGCGCTGCCCGCGGGCGCCGTCGAGATCGACGTGGATGGCGAGCAGGCCCGCATCACCGCCTCGCGGGCGGAGTTCACGCTGCGGGTGTTCCCCGTCGACGAGTTCCCCCGCATCCCCGAGCCTGCGGGCGACGGGGTCACGCTCGACGCCGGCGAGCTGGCGGCCGCGCTGCGCCAGGTGGTCCCGGCCGCCTCCAACGACGACGCCCGCCCCATCCTCACCGGGGTGCTGGTCACCGCCGAGGCGGACGGGCTGCGCCTGGTGGCCACCGACTCGTACCGGCTGGCGGTGCGTGACCTGCCCGGGCAGAGCGTGCTCGCCGAGGGCCAGTCGGTGCTGGTCCCGTCGCGGGCGCTGAACGACCTGACCAAGGTGCTGGCGGGTGCGGGCGAGCTGACGCTGCGGCTCGGCGAGCGCGACGCCAGCTTCGAGGCGGGCGACGTGCGGCTGACGACGATGCTGATCGAGGGCGACTTCCCGAACTACAAGGGCCTGATCCCGTCGGCCCACCCGAACCGCATGACGGTCAGCCGGGAGGCGCTGCTCGAGGGGGTACGCCGGGTCAAGCTGCTGGCGCGGGAGGCGACGCCGGTGCGGCTGGCCATGACCAGCGACGGCCTCGATCTGGTGGCCGTCACGCAGGACGTCGGCCAGGCCCACGAGTCGCTCGACGCCAAGTACGAGGGCACCGAGCTGACGGTGGCGTTCAACCCCGACTACCTGCTGCAGGGCATCGAGGTGCTGTCGGGCGACGAGGTGCTGATCGAGTCGGTCGACTCGCTCAAGCCGGCGCTGGTGCGCAGCCCCGAGCACCCCGAGTTCCTGTACCTGCTCATGCCGGTGCGGGTCAGCTGACCGGCGGTCGCACGCCCGCGTGCAGGTCCGCACCCTCTGGCTGACCGACTACCGCAGCTACCCCTCGGCCCGGCTCGACCTGGCACCCGGCCTCACCGCCCTTGTGGGCGCCAACGGCGAGGGCAAGACCAACCTGCTCGAGGCGCTGGCCTGGCTGGCCACGCTGACGTCATTCCGCGGCGCCCCCACCGAGGCCCTGGTGCGCCGGGGCGCGCCCTTCGCCGTCGTGCGGGCCCTGGCCGAGCGGGATGGGCGGGAGCTGCTGATCGAAGCGCAGATCCAGCCGAACGGGCGGAGCCGGGTGCTGGTGAACCGCCAGCCGCTGCGCCGGGCGCGGGACCTGCTGGGATCGCTGCGGGTCTCGGTCTTCACGCCGGACGACCTGGCGATCGTGAAGGAGGGGCCGGGGGAGCGACGCCGCTTCCTGGACGACGCGCTCGTGAGCCTGCACCCTCGCAACGACGCCCTGCGCACCGGGCTCGACAAGGTGCTGCGCCAGCGCAACGCCCTGCTGAAGCAGTCGGGCGGGCGGCTGGACGAGTCGGCGGCGTTCACGCTCGACGTCTGGGACGCGAAGCTGGCCGAGGCGGGCGCAGCCCTCACCGCGGCCCGCGTGGACCTGCTCGACCGCATGCGACCCGAGCTGGGCGCCACCTACGACGCCCTGGCCCGCTGCCCGGCGGTCGTGGAGGCGACGTACGAGGCGGCGTGGGCCGGCGCCGCGACGGTGGCCGACGGCGCGCGGCTCGCCGAGACGCTCGCCGCCGCGCTGGCGGCGTCGCGCGGCGACGACGTGCGCCGCGGGGTGTCGACGGTCGGGCCGCACCGGGACGACGTCGTGCTGTCGATCGGCGGCGCCCCAGCACGCACGCAGGCGAGCCAGGGCGAGCAGCGCACGCTGGCGCTGGCGCTGCGGTTGGCGGTGCACCACGTCGTCACCGCGGCGGCCGAGTCGCCGCCGGTGCTGCTGCTCGACGATGTGTTCAGCGAGCTCGATCCCGAGCGCAGCGCGGCGCTGCTGTCCCACCTGCCCGAGGGCCAGACGCTGCTCACCAGCGCGTCGGGCCTGCCGCCCGCCGCGCATCCCGAGCGCGTGCTCCGCCTCGCCGGCGGCACCATCGTGGGCTGAGGTACTCGGGGTCGGGCCCCGCCGCCCCGCCGTCTGGTTGACTGTCGGCATGGCTTGGCGGCCCCTCCCCGGTGGGCCGGCCGCACCGGTGCGGCTGGGCGACACCATCGACCGTGTGCTCGGGCGGCTCGGCGCGCCGGCGCGGGCGGGGGTCGAGGTTGTGTTCGACCGCTGGGACGAGGTGGTGGGCACCGCGATGGCGGCGCGGACGCGGCCGGTGTCGATCGACGGGGAGACGCTCGTGGTGGCGTGCGACGAGCCGGCGCTGACCACGCACGTCCGGTTCCTCGAGCCCCAACTGGTGGCCCGCCTGGCCGAGCTCGCGGGGCGCGTCACATCACGCGAGTGGAGGCGCGGGTGACCCGCGGACGCCGCGGCCCGCGTCCGCCACGGCGTGGTCCGACAGGCCGGTGAGAGGCGTCCAGGATGCCTCTGAACGTCATACCTAGCTGGTAGACTGTCAGTGTTGTGAATCGCAGGTCTGACCAGGCAAAAGCTCGGGGAAACTCCATCCCAGCGCCGGTCGACCGCCCGTAGGAATCGACCCCATGGAAGGGCGCGCCTTGGCTCAGGGAAGCACCTCGTACGGTGCCAAGGACATGCAGGTCCTCGAGGGCCTCGAGCCGGTCCGCAAGCGGCCGGGCATGTACATCGGCTCCACCGGTCCGTCCGGCCTCCACCACTGCGTGTGGGAGGTCGTCGACAACGCGGTCGACGAGGCCATGGCCGGCCGCTGCGACCGCATCGACGTCATCCTGCTGGCCGACGGCGGCTGCCGGGTCGTCGACAACGGCGGCGGCATCCCCACCGACATCCACCCGATCCACAAGATCTCGGGCGTCGAGATCGCGCTCACCAAGCTGCACGGCGGCGGCAAGTTCGGCGGCGACGGCTACAAGGTCTCGGGCGGGCTCCACGGCGTGGGTGTGTCGGTGGTCAACGCCCTGTCCCGCAGGGTCGTCGTCGAGGTCGACCGCAACGGCAAGCGGCACACGATGGTGTTCGCCAACGGCGGCGCGCCCCAGGGCAAGCTCAAGGTCACGGGCGAGGCGCCTCGCAACGGCCGCACCGGCCCCCGCCACGGCACCACGGTGACGTTCTGGCCCGACGACACGGTGTTCGAGACCGTCGAGTTCTCGGCCCGCACCATCCTCGAGCGCCTGCAGATGATGGCGTTCCTCAACAAGGGCCTGGAGATCAGGTTCAAGGACGAGCGGCCCGGGCACGACAACGAGCCGGTCGTCTACAAGTACGCGGGCGGCATCATCGACTTCGTCCGCCACGTCAACAAGACCAAGGAGAGCCTGTTCTCCAAGGTCGGCTACCTGGCCGACCAGGACGACACGTCCGAGGTCGAGGTCGCGTTCCAGTGGAACACGGGCTACAACACCGACGGCATCCACAGCTTCGCCAACGGCATCAACACGGTCGAGGGCGGCGCCCACGTCGAGGGGTTCAAGGCCGCCCTCACCACGGCCGTCAACAAGTACGCCCGGGCCAAGGGCCAGCTCAAGGAGAAGGACCCCAACCTGGCGGGCGAGGACATCCGCGAGGGCGTCACCGCCATCGTCTCAGTGCGCCTGCGCGACCCCCAGTTCGAGGGCCAGACCAAGGCCAAGCTGGGCAACACCGTCATGAAGACGCTGGTGCAGAAGGCCACCAACGAGAAGCTGGGCGACTGGCTGGAGGAGAACCCCACCGAGGCCAACAAGGTCGTCCGCAAGGGCATCGCCGCGGCCCAGGCCCGTGACGCGGCCAAGAACGCCCGCAACCTGGTGCGTAGCAAGTCCCTGCTCGACGGCGCGGGCATGCCCGACAAGCTCAAGGACTGCTCGTCCAAGGACCGCGGCGAGCGCGAGCTGTTCATCGTCGAAGGCGACTCGGCCGGCGGTTCCGCCGTCCAGGCGCGCGACCCGGCGACGCAGGCGATCCTCCCCATCCGGGGCAAGATCCTCAACGTCGAGCGGGCCCGCATCGACAAGATGCTGCGCAACGCCGAGATCCAGACGCTCATCTCGGCCATCGGCGCCGGCCTGGGCGACGAGTTCGACGTCGAGAAGCGGCGCTACGACAAGGTGTGCATCCTCACCGACGCCGACGTCGACGGCTCCCACATCCGCACGCTGCTGCTCACGTTCTTCTTCCGGCAGATGAAGCCGCTCGTCGAGCAGGGCTACGTCTACATCTGCGAGCCGCCGCTGTACTCCACCGAGGTCGGCAAGGAGAAGATCTACCTCAAGGACGACGCGGCCAAGGCCCGCTTCCTCGCCGATCGGCCCAACCACAAGAAGGACTTCGCCCGGCTGAAGGGCCTGGGCGAGATGGACCACGAAGAGCTCAAGGTCACCACCATGGACTCGACGCACCGCACGCTGCTGCAGGTCAACGTCGAGCAGGCGGCGCTGGCCGACGAGGTGTTCTCCATCCTCATGGGCGACGACGTCGATCTGCGCAAGCACTTCATCCAGACCAACGCCAAGGACGCGCGCTTCGTCGACATCTGACGGCGCGTCCCGGCCCTGACAGCACGAGAGATCTCCCCCACGCATGGCAGACGACGACACCCCTGACGGCACGACCAACGGCAACGGCGAAGTCGAGCGCGGTCGGCTCGCGGTCGAGCCCATCGAGATCCAGGAGGAGATGGAGCGCTCCTTCCTCGACTACGCCATGTCCGTCATCACGTTCCGGGCGCTGCCCGACGTCCGTGACGGCCTGAAGCCGGTCCACCGCCGGATCCTGTGGGGGATGCTCGACCTGGGCGCCCGCCCCGATCGCAGCTACATGAAGTGCGCCCGCGTCAGCGGCGACGTGATGGGCAAGTACCACCCCCACGGCGAGGGTGCCATCTACGACGCACTGGTGCGCATGGCGCAGGACTTCTCGCTCCGCCATCCCCTGGTCGACGGCCACGGCAACTTCGGCTCGCCCGACTTCGGCCCCGCCGCCAGCCGCTACACCGAGTGCCGGCTCGATCCGCTGGCCATGGTGATGCTGCAGGACATCGACGAAGAGACCGTCGACTTCCGCGACAACTACTCGGGCGAGTTCCAGGAACCGGTGGTGCTCCCGGCCCGGTTCCCCAACCTCCTCGTCAACGGCAGCCAGGGCATCGCGGTGGGCATGGCCACCAACATCCCGCCCCACAACCTGGGCGAGGCCATCGACGCCGTGGTCCACCTCATCGAGCACCCCGAGGCCACGCCCGACGACCTGATGGCGTTCGTGAAGGGCCCGGACTTCCCCACCGGGGGGCTCATCATGGGCCGCGCCGGCATCATGGACGCCTACCGCACAGGCAAGGGGTCGATCCGCCTGCGGGCCCGCACCGACATCGTCGAGGGCACGGGTCGCCAGCGCGACCGCATCATCGTCACCGAGATGCCGTACCAGACCTCGATCTCGGCCACCGCCAGCAAGATCAAGGACCTGGTCGAGGCCCGCACCATCGAGGGCATCGCCGACGTCAACGACGAGTCAGCGGGTGGCAACACCCGCCTCGTGATCGAGCTCAAGAAGGACGCGCCCGCCCTCGTCATCCTGAACAACCTCTACAAGCACACGCCGTTGCAGACGAACTTCGCCGTCAACACGGTGGCGCTGGTCGACGGCGTACCCCGCACGCTCAACCTGGTGCAGATGCTGCAGGAGTTCATCGACCACCAGGTCGACGTCATCCGCCGGCGCACGCGATTCCGGCTGGAGAAGGCCCGCAAGCGCGCCCACCTGGTCGAGGGGCTGCTCAAGGCCATCAACGTCATCGACGAGGTCATCGCCCTCATCCGGGCCTCCGAGGACCGGGCCGCGGCGCGCGTCGGCCTGATGGCCGAGCCGTTCGAGTTCTCGCTCGACCAGGCCGAGCACATCCTCGACATGCGGCTCGGGCAGCTCACCCGGCTGGCCCGCATCGACCTCGAGACCGAGCTCGAGGCGCTGCGCGGCACCATCGCCGAGCTCGAGGCCATCCTCGCCGACGAGGCCCGCCTGTTCTCCGTGATGAAGGAGGAGCTCGCCGACGTCAGGCAGCGCTTCGCCGACCCCCGCCGGTCGGAGATCACCTACGACATCGGCGACATCGACATCGAGGACCTCATCGACGACGAGGAGCTCGTCGTCACCATGTCGCAGCGGGGCTACGTGAAGACCGTTTCCGCGGACACGTTCCGGTCCCAGGGCCGCGGCGGCCGCGGCGTCGCCGGGGCCAACCTCCGCGACGACGACTACGTCACCCACATCCTCACCACCACCGCGCACGCGTACCTGCTGTTCTTCTCCAACCGCGGCCGTGTGTACCGGCTGAAGGCGCACGAGATCCCCCGCAAGGACCGCACGGCGCGCGGCACCGCCATCGTCAACCTGCTGCCGCTGCAGCCCGACGAGCGCATCCAGGCGATCATCGACACCCGCGACTACGAGACGCACCTCTACCTGTTCTTCGCCACCCGCATGGGCCAGGTGAAGAAGACCAAGTTCAACGAGTACGACTCTTCGTTGCGCAGCGGCCTCATCGCCATCAACCTGCGCGACGACGACGAGCTGGTGAAGGTCATCCCCACCAACGGCGGCGACGACATATTCATGGTCGCCCGCTCGGGCATGACGATCCGCTTCTCCGAGGACGACGTGCGGTTCATGGGCCGGGCGGCCGCCGGGGTGCGGGGCATGAAGCTGCGGCCCGGGGACGAGGTGGTCTCCTGCGACGTGGCCCGCGACGACGTGGCCCTCCTGCTCGTGACCGACGCCGGCTACGGCAAGCGCACCCAGCTCGATCGGTTCAACACCCAGGGTCGCGGCGGCCAGGGCGTGCGGGGCATCAAGCTCACCGCCCGCAAGGGCATCGTCGTGGCCGCCTTCATGGTGGGCCTCGACGACCAGATGTTCGTCATCTCGTCGGCGGGCACGCTCATCCGCATGGCGGTCCGCGATGTGTCGTCGCAGGGCCGCGACGCCACGGGGGTGCGGGTCATGAACCTTGACGCCGGGCAGTCGGTGGCTGCCGTCGCCCCGGTGCTCGGCGCCGACGACGAAGACTGACGGCGCCCGGCCGGCGACGCCACCAGCGCCCGCCGGCACCATCTTCCCGCTCCGGCGGGCTCCAACTTCCCCTCACCAGCCACATGACGCGCGCCCGCGCCGCGGGCGAGGGGAGGTACGGCGATGGCGCTGCCGCGCCGCGTACGCCGCGGAACACCGGTCGACCGCGCACGAGGAGGCTGCGGTCGTCCCGGACGGCGGTTCGGGGGCCACGAGGAGGATCGCGGTCAGGTCATGCCGCTGGCGGTGGCGATGGTCGCGATCGTGACGGTCGCGCTCGTCGGCCTCGTCCCGGTCGGCCACGCCGTGCGCGATCGGGCCCGGGCCCGCACGGCGGCCGACGCCGCGGCCCTGGCGGGGGCCGTCGACGGGCAGGAGGCCGCCCGCGAGCTGGCGGCGGACAACGGCGCCGTGCTCGTCGGGTTCGAACGATCGGGCGACGAGGTCGTGGTGCTCGTGCGTGTCGGCGACACGACCGCCCGCGCCCGGGCCCGCGCGACGGTGGCGAGCACGCCGGTCCCCGGCGCCACTGGGCGCGGCGGCGACCGGGCCGGGCTGGCGCCTGCGATGGCGGTGGCGCTGGCCCGAGCGGACGCCCTGCTCGGGCACCCGGTGGTCGTCGTGTCGGGCCTGCGCACCCGTGCCGAGCAGCAGGCCCTTTGGGACCGTCGCCACACCAATCCGTACCCCGTGGCGCCGCCCGGCACGTCGGATCACGAGCGCGGCTTGGCCGTCGATGTCGAGCGCGCCGCGGTCGATGAGCTGGCGTCGGTGGCCGGCGCCGCGGGGTTGTGCCGGCCGCTGCCAGAGAGCGATCCGGTGCACTTCGTGGTGTGCGGGTGACGGCCACGGCCGGACGGTCGATGTCAGTCTGCAGGCAGGGTGCCGTAGACTCCCGACGATGCCGGCTGACGGCCCTGGGGTCACCACCGACGATCAGAGCGCCCCGCAGAGCGGGGACGCCTCCGCTGGTGACCCATCGGGCTCGGGCCGCCCGGCGCCCGGCGCCCACGGTTCGGCGTCCCGGTCCGCGCCCGCCGCCTCGCGATCGGCCGGCTCCGAGCCCACGCCGGCCCAGCAGTCGTCCGACGGCGGCAACGGCAGGTCGTCGCGGCCGGGCGCGTGGCCCGATCCGGTCTCGCCGCCCGCAGCCCCCGCCGGTCGCGGGGCCCCCGCGCCTGCGGCCCCGGTCCCCGAGGCCGGGCTGCCCTCGCCCACCGCGGCGCCCGTCCCCTCGCAGGCGCACGAACAGGGCCTGCCGGCGCCGCTCACTGCGCCCGCCTCGGCTCCTGCCGCCATCCCGCGCACCGCGCCGGGCTCCGCCTCGGGTTCCAGCCCGCGCACCGCGCCGGGCCCGGCCACGGGGACCGATCCGCTCTCGGCATCCGCACCCATCACGGGGGCCATCCCGCTCGGCTCGGCGCCGGCCACCGGGGCCGGCGCGATCACCGCGCCGGGTCCGGTCGTCCCGGGCGGGCCGCCGCCCGCGCCGGTGCTCGTGCCGGCGGACGCTCCCCGTCGGTTCCGCCGCGGCCAGCACGCGCGACCCCGCCGCGCCCGGGGCTCGAAGCGCGGCCTGCGGGTCACCCAGCGCCTGTGGTCGATCAGCCCCTGGTCGGTGTTCAAGGTGTCGGCGCTGTTCTACCTGTGCATGGGCCTGGTCATCCTGGTCGCCGGCACGCTGCTCTACAACGCCGGCCGCTCGGTGGGCACCATCGACCAGTTCGAGAGCTTCGTCACCCGCATCGGCGCCTACGGCCAGTGCGTGCCGACGGCCGAGGTGCCCGAGGGCACGGTGTTCGAGGAGGACACCGAGAAGTGCAACGAGGGCGAGGTGCTCGTCGGCGGGTTCGCCCTCGACGACGGCACGCTGTTCCGCGCCGCCGCCATCACCGGGGGCATCCTGGTCGTCGCCGGTTCCATCGGCACCGTGCTGCTCACGGTCCTCGTCAACCTGCTCAACGAGCTCACGGGAGGCCTGCGCCACACCATCATCAGGGAGCCCGTGGTGCGACCCGAGGGTGATGTCGCGCGGCGGCCCGGCCCGGCCCGCCGTCGTGCAGGACCGCGGGGTCCGACAGGTCCCGGCGCGCCCGCGGGCGCGCGCCCGGGCGGCCCCGGGGCACCCGGCGCGGCGGGGCGGCCGACCGGTTCCGGAGCGCCACAGGGGCGCCAGCCAAGCGGTTCGCCCCCACGCCAACCGCAGCGATAGTCTCAACCGCTGCGTTGCGGGGCTATAGCTCAGTCGGTTAGAGCGCACCCCTGATAAGGGTGAGGTCGCTGGTTCGATTCCAGCTAGCCCCACGTCTCCCACCCGGAACGAAGCCCGTCTAACCCGGGCGATCGGGCCAGTGGTGGTGTCAGGAGGGCCGGATCCGTTAGGTGCTAGTTCCCCGGGCTGCGTTCGGCGCGCGTCCTGGGACGCTGCCCGTGCTCGAGCGCTCCGAGCAAACGCCGACTTCGTGCGACGCACCTGTCGACGTTCCGGCGGGAGGCAGTTCAGCGGCAGTTGCAGGCGCAGCTGGGATCGTCGGGGTGGTAGGAGTGGATCGCGCCGGTGCTGTCGGTGTGCACGGTGCAGCAGGTAGTGAGGAGGTCTCGGAGTTGGTGGCGGCCACGCTGGACGCGTGATTTCATGCCGGACACCGAGATACCCGCCGCGGCGGCGGCCTGTAGGTGGGTTTGGCCGTTGAGGTCGACACGGGTGAGGGCGTCCCGGTAAATGGGTGGGAGCTGGTCGACGAGGGGTTGGAGGCAGCGTGCCAGCTCGTGGGTAGCGGCGTTGGGTTCGCTGTCGCTGCGTTCGGGTTCGGTCCAGCGCTCGGGATCGTCGAGCAGTGGCTGGTGTCGCCGCCGCAGGCGATAGTGGTCGATCACGGCGTTGCGGGCCGCCCGGTAAAGCCAGCCGGTGGGGTTGTCGACGGTGTCGAGGGCTCCTCCTGCCAGGCCGCGAGTAAGCACATCTTGGGTGATGTCGTCGGCGA
This sequence comes from uncultured Acidimicrobiales bacterium, assembly GCA_963842395.1. Lineage (GTDB taxonomy): Bacteria > Actinomycetota > Acidimicrobiia > Acidimicrobiales > VFJN01 > ZC4RG19. The sequence continues at coordinate 598,579 of CAWJGJ010000003.1, read as the reverse complement.
TGTGAGGGTTGTCCACCCGTCGGGCGATGAAGGCTCGTAGCCGGGCTGTCGTCTCAGCCCAGCCGGCGTCGAGACCACGGCTTGATAGAGGTCGGCGTGGGGCGAGGGCGTCCATCTGCGATCTCCCGATGTTGACAGTACTGACGAGTGACCTTGCCGAGGGACGCAAGAGGGACGACGTTGCGTCCATTCGGCGCTCTGACCGTCTCTAGTGAGCGACACCGTGATCTCGGGCGCCGTCGCCAGACGGCGACGATCACCGTTGAGGAGACGATGATGACCACGAGCAGAGTGCAGCTCGCCCTGAATGTGACCGACTTGGAGGAGGCGACCCGGTTCTACCGCGACTTCTTCGGGGTTGAGCCGGCCAAGCGGCGGGCGGGCTACGCAAACTTCGCGATCGCCGACCCGCCGCTGAAGCTGGTGTTGTTCGAGAACCCCACCGCCACCTCGGCGCTCAACCATCTCGGCGTCGAGGCCGCCTCCACCGACGACGTGGCCGCCGCCGCGGCCCGCTTCGCCGCCGCCGGTTTGGCGACCACGATGTCCAGTGAGGAGCGTTGCTGCCACGCCCTACAGGACAAGGTGTGGGTCAACGCACCCGACGTCCCCCATGGCGGCTGGGAGTTCTACACCGTGCTCGCCGACGACCCCGAGCCGTCCGACGCCGACGACACCGTTGGATGCTGCACCAGCGATCCGGTGGCGCCCGCCGGCGCCTGCTGCGCGACGACATGAACCCGGGCACCGTGATCGCGCAGGTCGGCAGGGTGGGGCGAACACGAGCCGACCTCTCCCGATCGTTGAACACATGCGGGGGAAGGAAACCATGACCACCCAAGTGATTGAGACAAACGCCATCTTCGAGGCGGTGCGCACGCTGTTTCCCGCCATCGTGGCTCGCAGCGAGGAGATCGAGCGCGGTCGGCGGGTGCCGCCGGACCTGGTTGAGGAGCTGACGGCGGCGGGCTGCTTCCGGATGCTGGTGCCCCGTAGCCACGGCGGGGCAGAGCTCGACGTGCCCGCGGAGCTGCGGGTGATCGAAGAGCTGGCCCGGGCTGATGGCTCGGTCGGGTGGACCGTGATGATCGGACGCTCGGCGCCGGTGTTCTTCGGGAAGCTGCCGCGCGACACCTTCGACGCCCTGTACGCCGCGGGTCCCGACGTCATCTTCGCCGGCACGGTCAACCCGACCGGCCTGGCCACCCCGGTCGATGGTGGGTTCCGGGTCAGCGGACAGTGGTCGTTCGCCAGCGGCTGCCAGCACTGCCACTGGTTCATCGCCCACTGCATCGTGGACGACGGCCGCCAGCCCCCGGTACGGATGATGGTGCTGCCGCCCAGCGACGTCGAGATCAAGGACACCTGGTCGGTGTCGGGCCTGTGTGGCACCGGCAGCCACGACTTCGTCGTCAGCGACGTCTTCGTGCCGGCCCAGCGCAGCTTCGTACTCTGGGACGAGCCGTGCCTCGACGTCCCGCTTCTGCGGATACCGGAGCTGTCGCTCGCCTCGCTCTCCGTCGGTGCCGTGGCGGTCGGCATCGCCCACGGAGCCCTGGGCGAGGTCACCGACCTGGCCACCGGGAAGGTGCCGCTGTTCAGCGACGGGACGTTGGCGTCGAACCCGCTGTTCCAGCATCAGCTCGCCGACGCTGACGCCCAGCTGAGAGCCGCCCGCGCCCTGCTGTACGCCGACGCCGAGGAGGCGTGGGCGACGGCAGTTGCCGGCACAGCCTTCACCCCCGACCACCGGGCCCGGATCCGGGCCACGGCCACGTGGGTGACCACGACGGCAGCGTCGGTGGTCGACATTGCCTACACCTTTGGCGGCGGAAGCTCCCTCTACTCCAGCAGCCCCCTTCAGCGCCGCCTTCGCGACGTCCACGTCCTGACCCAACACTTCGCGGTCAAGCTCGACACATTCACCAAGGCCGGCGCCGTGTTGGCCGGCCAAGACGTCGACCTCACGTTCCTGTGATGGCAACGGTGGAGATGAGTCTCACGTCGACCGACGGCACCAGGCTGGCGGCCCGCTGCAGCGGTCACGGTTCGCCCATCGTGCTCGTCCACGGCGCCGTCGGTGACCTGGACACCTTCGCGCTCGTCGAACGACTGCTGTCCGAGCGGCACACGGTATGGGTCTACTCTCGCCGGGGTCGCGGCGGCAGCGGCGACGGGCCTGATTACACGTACCACCGCGAGGTGGAAGACGTGGGCGCGGTCCTCGCCGCTGCCGGCGACCGCGCCCACCTGTTCGGCCACTCCGGTGGCGCGTTCTACGCATTACTGGCAGCCGCGCAGGCATCCTCGTTGCGGTCACTCGCGCTCTACGAACTGCCGCTCATCGACCGCCTCGACACCGGCGTCATCGAGGGCCTCATCGACGGGATGGAGACAGCGCTCGACGCCGGCGATCCCGACGAGGCGTTGGAGCTGTTCCTGCCACTCGCCGGCATCGTCGACGAGGAGGCACACGCCCTCCGGGCGTTGGAGCCGGTGTGGGCAAGGATGCGGGCGGGCGTCCGCCCGCTTCCTCGCGAGATGCGGTCCGGCCTGCGCGATGGTCGCGACTGGTTGGCCGGGTTCGATCCACCCGACGTCCCGACCCTTTACCTCTACGGAGAAGAGACGGACGTGCGCACGTTTCCGAGCCCCAGCGAGGTTGCCGACCTGCTACCGAACGCGCAGCTCCGCAGCCTGCCCGGACAGCGGCATCTCGGCTTCGCTTTCGACCCAGAATCCTTCGCCCACGTGATCCTGGAGTTCACCGCGACCCACTGAGGCGACGGGCGACCGCGCACCCCGTCCGGACCGGTGGTCTCGTCAGGGCCATCGGATGGCTCCTACGCGACGCGAACGACAGCTGAACGACAAAGACAGGTGCGCGACGAGTCGGCGCGAGCATCCCCGAACGGGCGTCCCCCGAAGACACGCCCCGACGCGGAAGACATCGCCGAAGTGCCGGTCGAGGACAGCCCCCGCAAGGCCGTCGGGTCGCCCGCTGCCAGCATGCTGCGTGACGAGATAGTCGTGAGTGGGCAGCGTCTGTGGGCGGCCAGCCGGCAGATCCTGATGGCCTTCCACATCGCTTGTCGGCCGGTTGGCCGCAACAGCCGCATTGAGCAGGGCAGACGCGCCGACAGCGGCCAATCCTGATAAGGGTGAGGTCGCTGGTTCGATTCCAGCTAGCCCCACAACACCACGCCCTGGCGACAACCTGCCACCGTCCCTGCCCCGTGATGGTCGCGCCGCGGTCAGCGGACGGCCAGGATCAGCAGCACCGAGGCCGTGGTGCCGAGCAACGCCCGCAGGTGGTTCCACGCCGTCCACCGCCGCAGGTAGGTGCGCCAGTACGCCGCACCCTCGTCGCTGGCAGCATCGACCGCGTCGAGCGCGTTGTTCATCGGCACGTTCGCGACCACGGTCACCCCGAACGTCCCGAGCACGTACAGCGCACTCCCGATGCCCCGCAGGGTGGCGTGCGACTGGTCGGTCGTGAATGGCGCGGTGACCGCCAGCACCAGGCACAGCGCCGTCGTGCCGCCGAAAACCAGCCCGAACAGCGGGTTGAGGATGACCGAGTTGACCGTCTGCATCACGGCGATGCCTTCGGCGTCCGGCCGGCGCCGCAGGGCGGGCATCACGCTCGTGGAGAAGGCGAACATCAGTCCGGCCACCAGGGCGCAGCCGACGGCGGCCGCCACGGTGCCGGCGGTGATCAGGTCCTCGGTCATGGGGTGCTCCTCGTCGGGTCGGCTGTGGTGTGTCCGTGCAGGAACACGGCTCGGGCGAGTGCGGCGACAGCCGCGGTGGACAGCAGGGTGCGCACGATGTTGGCCGCCACCCATGGCCCTTCGAACCGGTCGCGGACCTGGGCGAGGTCGCTGATCCGGTCGGGGTCGCCGGCGCGGTCGAGCCCATCGTTGAGGGGGATGTTGATGCCGATGGTCACGGCGAGGACGATCGAGTAGAGCACGAGGGCGGCGACGATCCAACGGGTGGCGACGGCGGGGCCGTGGCGTCGCAGCAGCACGGCGGCGAGCGCGGTCAGCAGCAGCGCCCCGGCGAAGCTGGCGAAGAAGGCCGGGTTCTCGATGGCCCGGTTGATCCGCTGCATGGCGTCGACGAACGTGCGGTCGTCGACGTCGGCCAGGCCGGTCATGACCGCGACGGAGAACGAGTAGAACAGCCCGGCGATGAGCGCCATCGCCACGAGCGCGGCGCCGAGCACGAGCCCCGTGCGCCCGCCGTCGTGTCGACGGCGGGCGGAGAGGGACGGCTCGTCCACCCGGGAGCGGACGTCGTGGTCGGTCATCGGCCGGTGGGTGGGTTCCAGATGCCGGTGGCGGCGGTGCGGGCGGCGTAGTCGCTGAAGTCCCGGGGTGGGCGGCCGAGGGCGCGCTGGACGCCGTCGGCCAGCCGGGCGCTGTTGCCCAGCACGTCGCCGAACAGGTAACTGAGGAACGCCACGAGCTCCGCGGGGAGCCCGTGCTCGGCGGCCCCGGCCGTGTACTCCTCCACCGACACCGGCACGTAGTCGATCTCCTGGCCCCTGGCCTTGGCGATCTCGGTGACGGCCTCGGGGAAGCTCAGCAGCCGGGGACCGGTCAGCTCGTACACCTGGCCGGCGTGGCCGGGCTCGGTGAGCGCGGCCACCGCCACGTCGGCGACGTCGTCGGTGTCCACGAACGGCTCCAGCTGGTCGTCGGTGGCCGGGAGCACCGCCACGCCGGAACGGACGGACTCCAGCAGGAAGTCCTCGCTGAAGGTCTGCATGAACCACGCGCAGCGCACGATGGTCACCTCGGCCCCGGTTGCCTGGACCTCGCGCTCGGACCGCTGGGCCTCTTCCTCGTCCCGGCCCGTCAGCAGCACCAACCGGTTCACGCCCTGGTCCACGGCCAGCTCGGCCAGTGCCCGCGCCGCCTCGGGGGCCTCGGGGACGATCAGGTCGGGGTTGGGGACGTAGGCCGCCCCCACCCCTTGCAGCGCCGGTGCCCAGGTCGACCGGTCCTCCCAGTCGAACCGGGGGTTCCCCGAGCGGCTCCCCACCCGCACGGGCAGTCCCCGGGCCTCGAGCCGCTCGACGACCCGACGGCCCGTCTTGCCCGTGCCACCGAGCACCAGTGTCGGCCGTCGATCGTGTGAGATCTGTGTCATGGCGGATCCTCTTTCCTTGCTGGTCGATGTACCTGTCGTCCAGCATGAGAGAGACGACTCGGTGGAACAATGCCTCTTCGTCGTCAATTCATGCCCATTCGTCCAGCCGTTGTGGACGCCGACCCGAAACGACGACAGACTGCGGCCATGCGCGGCGAGGACCCCTGGGCCACACCCGATCCGCTGGGCGAGGCGCTGCACGTCCTGCGGATGTCGGGCACCTTCTACTGCCGGTCCGAGCTCACCGCCCCCTGGGGGCTGGACGTACCGCCCGAGCCAGGGTCGATGTGGTTCCACGTCGTGACCTCCGGGCGGTGCTGGCTCGAGGTCGACGGCGACGAGCCCCGGCACCTGCAGGCCCGCGACTTCGCGCTCGGTGCCCCACGGCCAGGGCCACATGATGGTCAGCGACCCGGGCGCCGCCGTGGCCCACGTCTACGACCTGGACCACGACTACGAGAGCGATCGCTACGCGATCCTGCGGTACGGCGGCGGCGGGGCGCACACAAGCATCGTGTGCGGTTCGGTCCGCTTCGGGCATCCTGCGGCCCGCAACCTGGCCGCGCTGCTGCCCCGGACGATAGTCATCGAAGGGGCAGGGGAGCCGTCGCCCGAGGCCGAGTGGATGCAGAGCACGCTCCGGCTCATTGCCGCCGAGGGGCGCGAGCTCCGTCCGGGCGGCGAGGCCGTGATCACGCGGCTGTCGGACATCCTGGTCATCCAGGCCATCCGCTCGTGGATCGCCGCTGAACCGGCGGGGCTGACGGGCTGGCTGGGAGCACTGCAGGACCCCCGCATCGGCCGGGCGATGTCGCTCGTGCACCGCGATCCGGCCCATCCCTGGTCGGTTGCGTCCCTGGCGTGGGCGACCGCGATGTCGAGATCGGCGTTCGCGGCCCGGTTCACGGAGCTGGTGGGCGAGCCGGTGATGCAGTACGTGACCCGGTGGCGGATGCAGGTGGCGCTGGACTGGCTCCAGCACGACGACACGGCCGTCGCGGAGCTCGCCGCCCGCCTGGGCTATGACTCCGAGGCGGCGTTCAGCCGCGCGTTCAAGCGCACGGTCGGCGTGTCCCCCGGGGCGGCCCGCCGCGCCACGCCCGCCGCGTTGCCCTTCGGTCAGACGGCGTGACCGTGTGACGGGCGTGATGCCGTGACGCCCGATCCTTGACCGCGTATCCGGGCGAGAGGATCATCCCGGGGATGGAGCCCATCTCCCTCATCGTGGCTGCGGTCGTGGCCGGCGCCGCCACCGGCATCAAGGACCAGGCGGCCGAGGCGGTGAAGGACGCATACGGGGCGCTCAAGCGCCTCCTCGCCGACCGCCACCGCGTCGACGTGGCGGGGCTGGAGCGCACGCCGGCATCCGAGGCCAAGCAGGCGGCGCTGGCCGAGGACCTCGGCGACACGGGCGCCTCCGCCGACGAGGATGTGAAGGCCGCGGCCCGCCACCTGGTCGAGGAGGTGCGCAAGCACGATGCGGCCGGGGCGCGGGCCGTCGGGGTCGACATCGACGACGTGAGCGCCGAGTTCGTGCGGGTGAGCAACATAGCGGTGCACGGGCCCGGGGTCGGGGTCGACATCGACCGGGTCACGACCCGGGGCGGCGTGGTGGTGGAGGGTGTCACCGTCGACGGGGAGGGCGCCCCCGACCACCCTTAGGTGGGGCCGGCGCAGCCCCACCTGCCCTGGCCCCGCTGACGATCAGCGACATCGAGGCCGGGGGCGACGTCCGGGTCACGGTCTACCAGGGCGTGGGCTACGCCCGGCCCGACTACCTCGCCGGCATCGCCAGCCTCCGGGCCTTCCTCCGCGAGCGCTACGTGGGCCGCGAGCGCGAGTTGGCGCGCATCGACGAGTTCCTCACGCAGCCCGCAGGCGGGTACCTGTTGATCGAGGCGCCAGGCGGGTTCGGCAAGTCGGTTCTGGTCGGCCGGCTGGTCGACCGGGCCCTCGCCGGGCAGCTCCCGACCCAGCCCGCCGTGGTGTGCTGCTTCCTCCGGACGGACGGCGCACAGAACACGACGGTCGCCTTCCTCCAAGCCGTGAACGCTCAGCTGCTCGGCCTCCTGGAGCTGCCGGGCGGCACTCCGCCCGGTGTGGTCGAGCTCCGGGCCCAGCTCAGCGAGCTGTGGTCGGAGGCGACCCGGCGGGTCAGCGCCGAGCGGCCGCTGCTGCTGGTCGTCGACGGCCTCGATGAGATGGCGGACGGCGACGTGACCGTGGCCGACGTCCTCCCCGGCGCCCTCGGCGACCACGTCCACGTGGTGATCTCGTCCCGCCAGGAGCCCGACCCCCGCCGGGCCGTGGGGCGCGAGCATCCCCTGCGCCGCGCGGCGGTGCTCGACCTCCGGGCGTTCGGCGAGGACAGCATCCGGGAGCTCGCCGCCAGCTTCGGGCTCGACGAGGCGACCGTCAGCCCGGCGCGCATCCTGGCCCTGACCGGCGGCGAGCCGCTGTTCGCCCGCTTCGTGTGCGACGCGATCGCCCGCCACGGGCCCGACGAGCTGCGCCGTCTCGAGGAGCACCCGCCGACCGACGCCGAGGACTTCTTCCGCGACCAGCTCGCCGCGCTGCGCGCCGGTGAGCTCGGCGACGTGTCCTGGGATGTGCTCGGCACGCTGGTCGTCGCGTACGGCGGCATGACCGACGCGGAGCTGGCGGAGGTGCTCGACCAACCGCTCCGCAGCCTGCGGACCGCGTTGACCCCGATCCGGCGCTACCTGGTGGGTGACGAACGCCTCGCCATCTTCCACCGGCGCCTGAGCGACCTCGTGGCCGGCGAGTTCAGCGCCGGCGAGCGACGGCAGCGCGCCGAGGCGATGGTCGCCTGGTGCCGCGGCTACGACCAGCGTGCGTGGCCGCCCGAGACGCCCACCTACGTGCTCGACTGGTGCGCCCAGCACTACCTCGCCGCCGACCCGGCGGCTGCCGTGGCGTTGCCCAGTCGCGCCTGGCTGGAGCGCCACCGGCAGAACACCGGTTCCGCCACCGGCTTCATCCGGGACGTCGACGTGGCGATGGGGGCGGCGGCCGACGACGTGACCGCCCAGGTTCGCCTCTGCCTCATCGGGGCCAACGCGGTCGCCATGGCGAGCGTCGTGCCCGCCGAAGCTCTCCAGGTGCTCGTCCGCACCGGGTCGGCGGACGAGGCGACGGCCCGCGCGGCCCTCGCCGGCGGGGAGGAGGCCCGGGCCCAAGCGCTGACCGAGGTGGCCCGAGGTCACGCCGCGCTCGGGGACGAGACGCTCGCGGGCACGGCGCTCACCGACGCCACACACGAGCTCGAGCAGGAGGAGTTCAAGTTCGGCGACTTCGTGCCCGTGTTCCTCGGCCTGGTCGACTGCGCCGCCGGCGACCGCGGCCTCCTGCTGCGCCTGCTTTCGCTCGCCCGGTCGATCGAGCCGATGTGGGCCACCGACCTGGCCACCTGCGTCGGAGCAGTGGCGGGCGCGCTGGCCGGGGTCGGTGAGACGGCCACGGCGCAGCACGCCGTCCGCTGGGCGATCGATGCGGTCCAGGGCGCCGGGGACGGCGAGGGCGACGGTGATGGCGGCGGTGATGGCGGCGAAGGTGTCGGGGAGGAGGCCGGGGACGGCGAGGACGAGGACAGCGAGGGCGGCGGCGACGAGGGCGAGCCCGCCCAGGCGGACGACGAACCCGGCGAGGACGACGAGGACGACGAGGACGACGAGGACGACGAGGACGAGCCCGTGGACGTCCGCGCCCTCGGGCGACTGGCGGTCGTGGCCGGAGACCTGGGGTTGACCGACGTGCTGGAACGTCTCGACGCCGCGTTCGCCGACCTGCCCGTCATCGCCGGCGTCGCCGAGGGTTGGGCCCGAGCCGGCGATCCCGGGCGGAGCAGGGCGGCGGCCGACCGCCTGGACGCCTGGGGCCAAGGGAACGCGGGCGAGGAGGTCCCGCTCGGCCCGGTCGCCGCGGCGGTCGGACTGCTCGGGCACCCGACGCTGGGCGACACGCGCGGGGCTCTGACCACGGCGGCGGTGGCCGGCCTGGTTGCTCAAGGCCTGGAGATGTTCGGCCCCGGCGACGATGTCATCGCCGCGTGCGCCGCGGCCGGCGACGCCGACGCGCTGGCGCGCATCGAGGCGTTGGTGGACGACGACACGAACGACATGTACGGCGACCTGGCCCGCGCCTACGCCGCCCTCGGCGACAGCGACAGCACGCTCCGCTGCCTCCAGCGCATGGAGCTCGGGGACGGGTCGGTGATCGACGGCGCCGCCGAGCCGGCGGCACGGGCGCTGGTCGCGGCGGGCGCCCTCGACCCGGCGCGCCACATCGCGGACGTGGCGGTGGACGTCACGGCGAAGGCGGCCGTCCTGGCCGCGGTGGCGCGGGCGCTGCTCGACGCCGGCGACGAGCCGGGAGCCGTCGACACGGCCCGCAGCGCGATCCACGTGGCCGAGTCCATCGACGACGATGGGCCGGTCGCCGCCGCCCTGGCGGTCCTCGCCACGGCCGCGGGCCAGGCCGGCGAGAAGGCTGACGCCGACCGCACCCTCGACCTGGCCGTCACCCATCTGGGCCGGGTCCTCCCCGGCGCCCGCACCACCAGCGAGACGCGCCCGGTCATCGAGGCCCTGGTGGCGCGCCGCCGGTTCGACGATGCGATCGGCGTCGCCGACGGCGAGTACCCCGACCTGGCCGCGCTGGCCGGCATCTCGGCGGGCCTGGCCCGGGCGGGGGAGCAGGCGCGAGCGGTCGCGCTGGCCGAGCGGGTGGCGGCCGATGCCGGGCAGGTGTACGAGCGGGTCGAGGTGATGGTGGGGGCGGCCGACGCCTTCCGGGCCGCCGGGCAGGACGAGCGGGCCGAGTCGTGCCTGCGATCGGCGACCGTGGCCCCGGAGGACGCCGGCTTCACGGGCCGCTGGCTGATCGCCGGGCTGCGGGCCGCCGGTCAGGATGCCGAGGCGGTCGACGCGGCGCGCACGATGGCCGGGCTGCCCGACGTGAGATCGCTCGACGCCGCTCGCCTCCTGTCGGCGGCCGGGCTGGACACCGAGGCGGCTGATCTCGCCCGCGCCGCCCTGGCCACGCCGCCCGAGGAGCCCATCGGCAACGATCTCGGGCTGATCGGCCGGAGCGAGGGCGCGTCGCTGCTGCCCACGGACGAGGCGATCGCCGAGCTCCTGGCCCTGCGGGGCGGCGCGGCCGACGTTCGGGACCTGTACTGGCGGGCGTCGGTCCTGGTCGCGGTGGCCGCTCGGCTCCAGCCGCTCGACCCTTCGCTCGCCGCGGACACGCTGCACGAGGCCTTCCTCACCGGCTGGCTCGGCGGCCGGGGGGCGCTGATGGACGTGTTCGCCGCCGGCCCGATCGCCGACCTGGGCTCGGACCTCCCGGCCCTGATCGCGCGGTGGATCCCCGAGATCGACGCCTGGTGGGCCGAGTGACGACCGGCGACGTCGCTGCGTCACGTGGCGTCGGACGACGGGCCCCATTCTGTCCTGCTCGGCGCGTCTTCTAAGGTGCGTCCATGGCCCTCCTCCGACGTGCGCTCGCGGCCGTGGGCATCGCCGCCGTCGTCGCCGCCGTGCTGCGGTTGCGCGGATCGGGTGGTACGCCGCCCCAGTCGGGGGGCTGGCGCGAGCTGAGCGGCCCCGACCTGCGGTAGCGGGATGGCGCGCATCCTGGTGTGTGGTGCGGGAGCCGTCGGGGCCCGGGCCGCTCGTCACCTCGTCACCGACGCCGGCACCGAACGGGTGCTGGTCCACGACGCGGACCGCAAGCGGCAGGCCGCCGTGGTGGCATCGCTCGGCGAGCGGGCCGAGGGCGTGGGCGAGCCCGGCGTCGCCGACGTCGACCTGGTCGTGCTGACGTCGCCCGCCTCCCGCCACGCCGACCTCGCCCGGGAGGCCGTGACCGTGGGCCGCCACGTCGTCTCGGTGGCCGACAGCCTGGGCACGGTGGAGCGCCTGCTCGACCTGCACGCCGAGGCGAGCGAGCGGGGCGTCGTGGTGGCGGTGGGCGCCGGCTTCGGGCCCGGCCTGTCGTGCGTGCTGGCCCGGCATGCGTCCAGCACGTTCGACCACGTCGACGAGGTCCACGTGGCCCACCACGGCACGGGCGGCCCCGCGTGCGCCCGCCAGCACCACCACGCCCTCCGGGGGATCGGCCTCGACTGGCGCGACCACGGGTGGCGCCGCCGGGCGGCCGGCTCGGGGCGCGAGCTGTGCTTCTTCCCCGACCCCATCGGCGGCTCGGACTGCTACCGCGCGTGCCTGCCCGACGCACTGCTGCTGGTCCCGGCGTTCCCCGGGGTCGGGCGGGTGACCGCCCGCCTGGCCGCCACCCGCCGCGACCGCATGACCGCCCGCCTGCCCATGCTGCGGCGGCCCCACGCGGAGGGGCGGGTCGGGGGCCTGCGGGTCGAGGTGCGCGGGCGGCGCGGGCAGGTGCGCGACACCCTCGTCCTGGGGGCGGTCGACCGTCCCGCGGTCGCCGCGGGGACGGTCGCGGCGGTCACCGCCCGCTGGGTGGCCGCGGGCCGGACGCTCACCTCCGGTGCGGTCGGCCTGGCCGCACTGGTCGAGCCCCTGCCCTTCCTGCACGAGCTGGCGCGGGCGGGCGTCCGGGCTGCCGTGTTCGAGGGTGCGTGAGAGGCGCACCTATCCACGGATCCTCCGACCCGGTCCGGCGGGCGGGGGCAAGTAGGGTCCCACGCCGTGATGCGCCGCCGCCGCCCTATTGCCCTGGTCCTCGTCGTCCTCCTCGCGGCCTCCGCCTGGGGGTGCTCCGGTGACGACGGCGACGACTCGGGTCCTGCCGAGGGCGACGGCCGCAGCACCAGCGGTGGCGAGCTGATCGGCCCGGCGGACGAGGGCATCGACGGGGTGCAGGCGTACCGCGTCGACAGCAACACCCACACCGAGGAGAACCTCGACTACCAGCTCTCGCCGCCGGTGGGCGGCGAGCACTTCCCGGTGCCCGGCACGTGCGGCTTCTACGAGTCCGACCCGCCCACCGACGAGCTCATCGTGCACGACCTCGAGCACGGCGCGGTGTGGATCGCCTACGACCCCGAGCTCGACGACGCGCAGAAGGCGACGCTGCGCGACCTGGTCGCCCAGCAGGCGAAGGTGATCGCCACCCCGTATCCCGACCTGTCCAGCCCCGTGGTGGTGTCGGCTTGGGGTCGCCAGCTCGCCCTGGACAGCGCCGACGACCCGCGGTTGGCGCAGTTCATCGCCACCTACCGCAACAGCGCCGACGCCCCCGAGCCCGCCGCCGCGTGCCAGGGGGCCGGCGCGCCGGCGGTGGCGTCACCCACCGCCTGAGCGCGGGGGCCGGCACGCCGGGCCAGCCGGACCACCCGCCGAGGGTCCGGGCCGACCCGGCGGGATCGGAACGGTCAGAGGGTGATCGCGGCGCGCCATCGGTCGAGCAGAGATCCGTCGCCGAAGACGTCGACCCGATCGGTGCCCACGCGGTTCCACAGCATCAGCAGCAGGTCGGACGCCGCGCCCCGCACGGCCACGTCGCCCTTGGCGTGCGCCCGCTCGACCCCCAGGCCGTCGGCGCCCAGGGTGACCAGCCACTCGCCGCCGCCCACCTCCGCGATGTCGGGGTCGGTGGCGTGCAGGTGGATGGTCTGGCCGGTGCGCCCGAGGTCCCCGGTGCCCCGCCACGGGACCAGCACGGTCAGCAGCTCGTCGACGGCGTCGACCGCCAGAGCGAGGTCCACGGGCGTCGGCTCCCCGACGGCGGACTGGGCGTCGACGCGGTGCACGGCCGCCTCGACGGCCATGCGCCGGGGCCAGAAGCTGGCGGGCTGCTCGCCGGCCCACGTAGCCACCCGGGCCTCGGCACCGGGCGCGGGCTCGGCACCCTCGGTGACGGCCCCGCTGCCTGCACCGGCCGCGTCGAGGGCCGCGACCAGCTCGGCCAGGCCGGCGCGCGCCCAGTCGGCCACCGCGGCGCCGGCCGGCGGCCGGTCGAGCTCGACGGAGGCGCCCGTCGCCACCCACCCCGCGGTCCACCGCTGCACCCGGCCGATGTGACCGACGAGCCGCTCGCAGGTCCATCCGGGGCACGCGGGCACGGGCCGGTCGAGCGCCGACGCGCCGGTGGCGATGAGCAGCTCGGTGTCGGATCGGAGCGCGGCCAGGTGGGAAGCACGGTCCATCGCCCCATCTTGGGCCAGAATCACCGGTGATGATCGTGGATTGCGCGCTCTACACCGGCGGCCACCGCCAGCCGGAGCAACTGCACATCGACGACGCGCTCGAGTCTTGCCGATCCGGCGACGACACCTTCGTGTGGATCGGGCTGCACGAGCCCACCCAGGCGGAGTTCGACCAGGTGACCGCCGAGTTCGAGCTGCACCCCCTGGCGGTCGAGGACGCCATCAACGCCCACCAGCGTTCGAAGCTCGAGCACTACGGCGACTGCCTGTTCCTCGTGTTCAAGACGGCCCGCTACGACGACGCGGCCGAGGCGATCGAGTTCTCCGAGATCCAGATGTTCGTGGGCGACCGCTTCGTGATCACCGTCCGCCACGGCCAGGCCAGCGCGCTGGCCCCGGTGCGCCACAGTCTGGAGAAGACGCCCGAGCGCCTGGCCTATGGGCCCATCGCCGTGGTGCACGGCATCCTCGACCGGGTGGTCGACGACTACATGCCGGTGCTCGACGGCCTCGACCACGACATCAGCGAGATCGAGGACGAGGTGTTCTCGGCCGAGCGCACCAGCCCGGCCGAGCGCATCTACAAGCTGCGTCGCCAGGTGCTCGACATGTACCGCAACGTCGAGCCGCTCATCGAGCCGCTGGAACGGCTGCAGACGGGCAAGCACCCCTTCGGGGCCGCCGAGGTGGAGCTTGGTCCGTACTTCCGCGACATCCACGACCACCTCCGCCGGGAGGTGGCCCGCATCGAGATCCAGCGCGACCTGCTCTCCGAGGTCCTGAACGTGAACCTCACGCACGTGTCCGTGCAGCAGAACGAGGACATGCGGCGCATCTCGGGCTGGGTGGCCATCGCCGCCGTGCCCACCATGCTCGCCGGGCTGTGGGGCATGAACTTCGTGCACATGCCCGAGCTGGACGAGTGGTGGGGCTACCCGCTGGCGCTGTCGATCATGGCCGGGTCGGCGTTCCTGATGTTCCGCCGGCTGCGCTCACACCACTGGATCTGAGGCGGCCGATCCCGCCCGGTCTCGCGCGGACTGTGGCGGTCGCCCGAGGTCGGCCCTAGCCTCGGGGCGGACGGCGGAGAAGGCGGAGGAGGCGGACGTGGTCGAGGTGGACGCAACGGAGGTGCGGCGCGCGGTGGCCGAGGTGGCCGACGGCTTCACGGCCGACCGCACGGCGCGCCAGAAGCGCGTGGCGCTCGAGCAGGCAGACCTCGACGCTCTCGCGGCCGCGGGGCTGCAGCGCACGGGTCTGCCGGCCGAGCGGGGCGGCCTCTGGTGCGACCTCGCCACCTCGACCCGCCCGATCTGCGACATCTACCGGGCCCTGGCCCGCGGGGACTCGTCGCTCGCTCTCACGACGTCGATGCACCCCGCGGTGCTGGCGTTCTGGTTGGCCACGCCCGAGGTGCCCGAACCGGACGCCGACGCGTGGCAGCGCCAGCGCGACACCATCTTCACCACGGTCGAGGGCGGCGCCTGGTGGGGCACCATCACCTCCGAGCCCGGCAGCGGCGGCGACGTGAGCCGCAGCAAGGCGGTCGCCCGGCGGGTCGGCGGCGGCACCGGGGCGTCCGGGACGGCGGCGGGCGAGGCCACCTGGCGACTGAGCGGGCAGAAGCACTTCGGCAGCGGGAGCGGCGTGACGTCGTACATGATCACCGCCGCCGTGGCCGAGGGCGACGACGAGCCCGACTGGTTCTACGTGCCGGTGGCCGGCAACCCGCTCGACGGCACGCAGGGCGTCACGACGGTGGCGCCATGGGACGGCCACGGCATGGCGGCGACGCAGAGCCATGCGCTGACCTTCGACGAGGCGCCCGCGGTGCGCTCGGCGTGGCCCGGCCATCTGGGCGATCTCATCGACGGCGCGGCCCCCTTCTTCGGCCTGCTGTTCACGGCTGTGGTGCTCGGCATCGTCGACGAGGCGGTCGCCACGGCCCGGGACGCGCTGGCGCCCCGTGCCGAGAGCCTGCGGCCGTTCGAGCAGGTCGAGTGGGCGCAGGCCGAGCTCGAGGCGTGGACGATGGCGCAGGTGTTCGAGGGCGGCCTGCGGGCCATCGAGTCGGGCCGGCCCGCCCGCGGGGCGGCGCTGCGGACGAAGACTGCCGCGGCGCAACTTGCCGAGTCGTGCCTCGGTCGGTTGTGCAAGGTGATCGGCGGGGGCACGTACGCCCGCCGGTCGCCGTTCGGCCACTGGTTCGAGGATGTACGGGCGCTGGGCTTCCTCCGGCCCCCGTGGGCGCTGGCCGTCGACGGGTTGATCGCCGACTCCTGGTCGCCGACGATCGGCTGACCCACGGCGGTCATGGGCGCAGCAGCGCCAGCAGGTCGTCGTGGATCAGTCCGTTGGTGGCGACGCCGCTGCCTTCGCCCGCGTCCGCCCGCCCGTCCACGCTGGTGAAGCGCCCGCCCGCCTCCGCCAGGATGACCGGCATCGGCGCCACGTCGTAGCGCTCGACCGTGGGGTCGACCATGGCGTCGGCCCGGCCCGTGGCCACGAGGGCGTAGCCGAAGCCGTCGCCCCAGGTCCGCAGGCTGCGCACCGCGTGCTTGACCGCCAGCAGGGCGCCGTCGTCCCAGTGGCTGTAGCTGCTGGCGTTCAGCCAGGTGGCGTCGAGCGAGTCGGTGGTGCTGACCCGGGCGGGCACCCCGTCCTCCCAGCACCCGCGGCCCCGCCCGGCGTAGACGGCCCGGCCGGCGGCCGGAAGGACGATGACCCCGACCGCGGGACCGTGCTCGTCGTCGAGCGCCAGCAGGGTCGAGTAGAGCGGCACGCCGCGGGCGAAGGCCTTGGTGCCGTCGATGGGGTCGACGATCCAGCGCCGGCCCGACGTGCCCACGGTCTCGGCCTCCTCCTCGCCGAGGACCCCGTCGCCCGGGAAGTGTGCAGCCAGGCGCTCACGGACGAGGCGCTCGGCGGCCCGGTCGGCGGCCGTGACGGGCGTGCCGTCGGCCTTGCTGTCGACCGCGAGGTCGCGGGCCTGGAACCACCGCAGCGTGAGCTCGCCGGCCTCGCGGGCGATGGCGACGGCCGCGTCGAGCAGATCGTGGTCGACGGGCGGCAGGTCGGCGCCGGTGGCGGCCGGCTGGGCGGGAGAGGTCACCCGGCCATCGTGGCAGCAGCCGGCCCGGCGGCCGAAGTCTGGGCCGCGGGGTCCCAGCCGTCGGGATCGGCGAGCACGGCGCCGACACGTGCGGCAGTCGCGCCGACCGCCGGTCAGGCCGTGGGCGCCAGGACGAACAGCAGCCGGGCCTGGCAGCACGGCTTGCCGCCGACGGTGGCGGTCGCCGCCCCCCAGCCGCCCCGGGCCGACAGCCGCTCCAGGTCCACGGTGAGCGTGATCTCGTCGCCGGGCCGCACCTGGCGGCGCCAGCGCACCCCCTCGACGCCGCCGAACAGGGGCAGCGAGCCGGCGTACCGGTCGAGGGACAGCAGAGCGATGGCACCCGCCTGGGCGAGGGCCTCCAGCTGGATCACGCCGGGGAACACGGGGTTGCCGGGGAAGTGCCCGGCGAGGAAGGCCTCGTCGCCCGTCACGCGGTAGCGGGCCACGACCCGCTCGCCGGGCACCAGCTCGTCGACCTCGTCGACGAACCGGAACGGCGGGCGGTGGGGCAGCAGGTCGACGGGGCTGCGCGAGGCGCCGTTGCCGGTCACGCGTCGCCGGCGTCGGTGTCAGTGGCGCTGCCGGCGCCGTCCCGGGCGGCCACCGCGGCGAGGGCGGCCCGGGCCTCGTCGGCCGACAGGGCCACGGCGTGGGCGCCGCCGTCGACGTGGATGATCTCCCCGGTGGTGGCCGGGAACCAGTCGGACAGCAGCGCCACGCAGGCCCGGGCCACCGGCTCGGGGTCGCGCACGTCCCAGCCCAGCGGCGCCCGCTTGCCCCAGGCGTCCTCCATGGCGGCGAAGTGGGGGATCGAGCGGGCAGCCATGGTGCGCAGCGGTCCGGCCGCCACCAGGTTGACCCGCACCCGCCGCGGCCCGACGTCGCGGGCCAGGTAGCGGCTGGTGGCCTCGAGCGCCGCCTTGGCCACGCCCATCCAGTCATAGGCGGGCCACGCCTGGGAGGCGTCGAAGTCGAGGCCCACGACCGAACCGCCCTCGGGCATGAGCGGCAGCAGCGTCTGGGTGAGCGACTTGAGCGAGAAGGCCGACACGTGGAGGGCGGTGGCCACATCGTCCCATCCGGCGGCCAGCACGCCGTCGTCCTGGCCCAGGCAGGCCTCGGGGGCGAAGCCCACCGCGTGCAGCGCCCCGTCGACCTTGCCCCAGCGGGTGCCCAGCTCGTCGGCCAGGGCCGCGTGCTGGGCCGGGTCGGTGACGTCGAGCTCGACCACGTCGGCCTTCGCCGGGAGGGTCCTCGCCACCCGCTCGGTCAGGCGCATGCCCCGGCCGAACGACGTGAGCACCAGCTCCGCCCCCTGCTCCTGGGCCATCCGCGCCACGCTGGCCGCGATCGAGTCCTTGGTGAGCACGCCGGTGACCAGCAGCTTCTTGCCGTCGAGCAGCATCGTCGCGTCCTTGTCGTCCTACAGGGGGATGTTGTCGTGGCGCCGCGGGCGCAGGCGCTCGCGCTTGGCGGCCAGGGCCGTCAGGGCACCGGCGACGGCCCGGCGGGTGTCGACCGGGTCGATCACCTCGTCGACGTAGCCCCGGTCGAGGGCGGCGGCGGGCGACAGGTGGACGGCGGCGTAGTCCGCTTCGAGCTCGGCCCGGCGGGCGTCGCGGTCGGGGCCCTCGGGCACCGTCGCCAGCTCGCGGCGGCCCAGGATCTCGATCGCGGCCTTGGCGCCCATGACCGCGATCTCGGCGCCGGGCCAGGCCAGCGCGCAGTCGTTGCCCATCGACTTGCAGTCCATGACGATGAACGCCCCGCCGTAGGCCTTGCGCAGGACGACGCAGACGCGGGGGACGGTGGCCTCGGCGTAGGCGAAGGCGAGCTTGGCGCCGTGGCGGATCATGCCCCGCCACTCCTGGTCCCGCCCGGGCCGGAAGCCGGGGGTGTCGACCAGCGTGATCAGCGGCAGGTTGAACCCGTCGCACAGCCGGACGAAGGCGCCGCCCTTCTGCGAGCCCTCGATGTCGAGTGCGCCGGCGAGCTGGCTGGGCTGGTTGGCGAGCACGCCGACGGGCATGCCGGCGACGTGCGCCAGCCCGGTGACGACGCTGGAACCGAAGCGGGCCCGCAGCTCGAGGAACCCGCCGTCGTCGACCAGGTCGGTGATCACGTCGCGCACGTCGTAGCTGGCGCGCCCGTTGGCGGGGACCGCGGCGGCCGCGCCGTAGGTGGGCCGGTCGGGGGGATCGGTGCCGGCCACCGGCTGGGGCACCTCGCCGTTGTTGGCGGGAAGCAGGTCGAGCAGGTCGGCGACCACGTCGAGAGCGGCGTCGATGTCGGGCGCCACGACGTCGGCCAGGCCGGTGCGGGAGCCGTGGACCCACGACCCGCCGATCAGGTCGGCGTCCAGCACCTCGGAGCCCGTGATGCGGGCCGAGCTGGCGGGGGCGTTCACGAAGGCCTGGGCCCGCGAGGTCATGACGACGATGTCGGCCAGGCCCAGCAGCAGCGCCGGGCCGCCCAGGCAGGGGCCGTCGACCACCAGCACGGTGGGCACCAGGCCCGACGCGCCGGCCAGCGCCCGGGCGGCCTCGCCCCATCCGTGGAGCGCGGCCATGCCGCTCTGCGCCCCCAACCCGACCTGGCCGAGCACCCCGACGACCGGGACACCGGCCTCGAGGCCCAGCGCGATGGTGCGGGTGATCACCGCGGTGTCGGCGTCGTGCAGGGTCGATGGGCTGCCCCGGAACCAGGCCACCGTGACCGGCGTGGGCAGCCACGGGGCCGGGCCGACGCCGGCCTGCACCGTGCCCGGCCGCCCCCGCCCGATGGGCAGGTGGGGCACCGGCGTGCTGGCCACGGTGATCGCCATCAGGCGGGGGAGAGCACCAGGGCGACGTTGTGGCCGCCGAATGCGAACGACGTCGACACCGCGGGGCTGCGCTCGATGTCGCGGGGTGCGCCCGCGACGACGTCGACCGGCAGGGTCGTGTGCCGATGATTGGCGGTGGGCGGGACGACGCCGCGGTCGACCGACAGGAGCGTGGTCACCGCTTCGACCGCGCCCGCCGCGCCGATGAGGTGGCCAGTCACGCCCTTGATCGACGTGACCGGCACGGCGCCCGCGCCGAACACCTTGGCGATGGCCGCGGCCTCGGCGCTGTCGTTGTGGGGCGTCGAGGTGCCGTGGGCGTTGACGTGCCCGATGGCCGCGGGCTCGAGGCCGGCGTCGGCCAGGGCCATCTCGATGGCGGCGACGGCGCCCGAGCCGTCCTCGACCGGTGCGGTGATGTGGTGGGCGTCGCAGGTCATGCCGTAGCCGGCGACCTCGCCCAGGATGGCGGCGCCCCGCGCCTGCGCGCCCGCCATGGTCTCGAGGACGACGAACGCCGCGCCCTCGCCCATCACGAAGCCGTCCCGGTCGTCGTCGAAGGGCCGCGACGCCTCGGCGGGGACGTCGTGCTTGCTGAGGGCACCCATGCGGGCGAAGGCGGCCATGGTCACCGGGGTGATGCACGCCTCGGTGCCCCCGGCGACGACCACCTCGGCCATGCCGTCGCGCACGAGGCGCGCCCCGTCCCCGATGGCGTGGGCGCCGGTGGCGCAGGCGGTCGAGACGGCGGTGTTGGGACCGGTGAAGCCGTGGCGGATGCCCACCAGCGCGGCCGTGGCGTTGGCCATCATCATCGGCACGAGGAAGGGGCCGACCTTGCTGGGGCCCTTCTCGGCATAGCCGAGCACCTGGTCCTCCAGCGTGCGGATGCCGCCGATGCCCGATCCGGCCACCACACCGCACCGCACCGGCGCCACCCCGAACGGGGCGTCGGCCGTGGCCTGGGCGATGGCGTCGTCGGCGGCCGCGATGCCCAGCAGCGACGTGCGGTCGGTGCGGCGCACCTCCTTCGGGCCCACGTACGCCACGGGGTCGAAGCCGGTGACCTCGCAGGCGAAGCCGACGGAGTGCGCGGCCGGGTCGAACAACGTCACCGTCGCCGCCGCCGACCGGGCTGCGAGCAGCCCGTCCCACAGGTCGTCGACCGTCAGCCCGGCCGGGGTCTTCACGCCCAGGCCGGTGACCACCACCCGGGGACGGCCCCGGTGGTCCACCGTGCTCATGGTTCGCTCGCTCCGCTCGCTCACGCGTTGGCGGCGCTCGACGCCAGGATCAGGTCGACGGCGTTGCCGACCGTGCGCACCTCGCCCAGGTCGTCCTCGTCGATGGTCACGTCGAGCGAGTCCTCGAGCTGCATGACGAGCTCGACCAGGTCCAGGCTGTCGGCGTCGAGGTCGTCGGCGAACGAGGCGTCCTCGGTCACCTGGTCAGCCTGCACCGACAGCACCTCGACGGCGGCCTTGGTGAGGGCGTCGAGAGCGGTTGCACGATCCATCGGGGGTCTCCTTGGGGGGTCTGGCTGCTTACGGTCTGGCGGTTGCGGTCCTTGCGGTGGCGGTCAGCGGCCCATGCCGATGCCGCCGTCCACGGGTATCACGGATCCGGTCATGAACGATGCCGCATCGCTGCACAGGAAGGCGACGAGCGGCGCGACCTCGTCGGGCGTCCCGAATCGTGACATGGGGATGAGCGCCAGGAAGGCCTGGCGACGCTCGTCGGAGAGGGTCTCGGTCATGGCGGTCTCGACGGGGCCCGGCTCGACCACGTTGACCGTGACGTTGCGGGTGGCGACCTCCCGGGCGACCGAGCGGCTGAAGCCGACGAGGCCGGCCTTGGCGGCCGCGTAGTTGGCCTGGCCCGGCGAGCCGGTGGCGGCGGTGATCGACGAGACGTTGACGATGCGGCCGAACCTGGCCCTGATCATCGGCCGCAGCGCCCGCCGCACGGTGTGGAACGGGCCCGTGAGGTCGGTGTCGAGGGTGTGGGCCCAGTCGTCGTCGCCGAGCTGCACCGCCAGGCGGTCGCGGGTGGTGCCGGCGGCGTTGACCAGGATCTCGACCGGTCCCCAGGCGTCCTCCACGGAGGTGAAGGCGGCATCGACGGCGGCGGTGGCGGTGACGTCGACGGGCACGGTCATGGCGATGCCGCCGTCCCGCTCGATGCTGTCGCACACCTTCTCGGCGTTGCCGGCGGACGACCCGTACCCGACCGCGACCCGGTGGCCGGCGGCGGCGAGGGTCCGGGCGCACGCCGAGCCGATACCCCCCGACGCGCCCGTAACGAGCGCCACCCGTCTGGTCATCACTGGTCCTTGGTCAGCGGTGCAGGAGCGCCCCAGCGCCACAGCGCGGTGCCGACAGTCATGCCGGCCCCGAAACCACACAGCAGCACGAGGTCGCCGTCCGCCACCGTACCGGCCTCGGCGGCCTCCGCGAGCCCGATCGGGATCGAGGCGGCCGAGGTGTTGCCGTAGCGGTCGATCGTCGACCAGGTCCGCTTGGCGTCGAGGCCCGTGCGGGACAGCACGGCGTCGACGATGCGGGCGTTGGCCTGGTGGGGCACGAACAGCGTCACGTCGTCGGGTGTGCACCCCGCGCGGGCGAGGGTGCGTCCGATCGAGGCCTCGACCGCCCGGACGGCCCGGCGGAACACCTCGCGCCCGTCCATCCGCACGTAGTGGTCGCCGGCCGCCACGGTCTCGGCGCTGGTGGGCCGGGCACTCCCGCCGGCGGCCACGGTGAGCAGGTCGACGCCGGCCGGGTCGCCCACGAGGTCGCTGGCCACCAGCCCGGCCGGGGCGGCGCTGCCGTGGGCCTCGCCGGCGGGCGCAGCGCCGGCGCCGGCGGCGCCGTTGGCCGCGCCGTTCGTGTCGGCGCCGTTGGTCACGCCGTGCGGGACACCCGCGACCGGCGGCGTGCCGGTGAGGACGAGGGCGCCGGCCCCGTCACCGAACAGCACGGCGGTGGCCCGGTCGTCGCGGTCGAGGATGCTGGTCATCGTGTCGGCCCCCACCACCACAACGGTGCGGGCGACGCCGGCGGACACCAGCCCGGACGCGGTCACCAGCGCGTAGACGAACCCGGCGCAGGCGGCGTTGATGTCGAAGGCCCCGGCGGTGATGCCGAGCGCGGCGGCCACGTCGGCCGCCGTGGCGGGCATGGGCCGGTCGGGGGTGGTCGTGGCCACGACCACGACGTCGACCTGGGACGGCTCGATGCCCGCCCGGTCGAGCGCCTGGCGGGCGGCGGCCACTGAAAGTGGTCCGGTGGACTCTCCGGGGCCGGCCCACCGGCGCTCGCGGATGCCCGACCGCTCGACGATCCACTCGTCGGACGTGTCGAGGTAGGCGGCCAGGTCGCTGTTGGTGACCCGGCGCCGGGGCAGGGCGACGCCCCACCCGGCGACCCGGACGCCTCGGGACAGGGCGGCGGTCGCCTGCGTGGCGGTCCTCAGCACGTCAGGCGACGACCCTGACCCACGCCAGGGGCTGCTCGGCGCGCACCCGCTCGCCGGGCAGGGCGAGCAGGCCCATGAGGAACCCGGTGTGGGCGCTGGTGACCGTGACCGTGCCCCCCGTGACCTCGATCGATCCGACGACCTGACCGGCATGGACGATCTCGCCCTCGGCCGTCACGACGTCGGGCGGGGCGGCGTGAAACACGCCGGCCGTGGGGGCGGCGATCAGTCGCTCGGGCACGTGCACCTCCTCGGCGCAGACGGCGAAGACATCGGTCTCGACGGCGGTCATCGGTTGGCTCCGGTTGGGGCGAGCGCCTCGGCCAGCGGCGCGAGGTCGTCGGGGGTCGACACGTTCAGGACGGTGACGTCGGGGACCGTGCGCTTCGCCAAGCCAGCCAGCACCCGCCCGGGCCCGACCTCCACCAGGGTACCAGCACCCAGAGTGGTCAACGTCATCTGGGACTCGCGCCACCGCACCGGCTCGACCAGGTGGCGGGTGAGCAGGTCGGGCCAGCCGTCAGCGGTGGCGTGGGCGGCGGCGTCGGTGTTGGCCACCACGGGGGCGGCGGGGGCGTGGAAGGCGGTGGCCTCGAGCGTGGGCCCGAGGTCGGTGGCGGCTTCGGCCAGCAGAGGGGTGTGGAAGGCGTGGCCGACGTCGAGGGCCATGACGCGCCGCACCCCGGCGGCCCGGGCCCGCTCGGCGGCGGCCTCGACGCCCTCGGGGCTGCCGGCGATGACCACCTGACCGGGGGCGTTGTCGTTGGCGACCCACACGTCGGCCCCGCCGGCGCACACCTCGGCCGCGGTCTCGGGGTCGGTGCCCATGAGCGCCACCATGCGACCGGGGCGGGCGTCGGCCGACTGCTGGCTCAGCTCGGCCCGGCGGGCGGCGAGGCGGTAGCCGTCGCCGGGAGCGACGGCCCCGGCGGCGATGAGCGCCGTGATCTGCCCGAGCGAGTGCCCGGCGAACGCCACCGGCCGCTGGTCCACCACACCGGTGACGGCCCGCCAGGCAACCAGCGACGTGAGCAGCACCGCGAGCTGGCTGGCGCCGGTGGCCGACAGCTCGTCCGCGTCGGCCTCGAGCAGCAATCGCCCCAGGTCACGGCCGGTCGCCGCCTCGGCCTCGGCCACCACCTGCCAGGCCGCGTGGTCGACCCAGGGCAGGCCGGCGGCTGGCGTGGCGGCACCTTGACCAGGAAAGATCGCGGCGTAGGGCACAGGTGGGGGCCTCCAGCGGGGTGCAGTCGGGGGAACAAGGGAGTCTGACCCGCCTTGGTCCCGATAGTTACACGTATCCGTGGAATGCTTCTACGACCGCGGCACATTTAACGGTGTCGTCTCCGGGCCGACCCGAACGGTGAACAATGGCGAGGGAAACCGACGAGTCCGAGCCGGGCCCGCCCGCGGGAGGAAACGCGCGCTACCGAGCGGCCGCGCTCGCCGCTGACGTGGGCATCAGCGTGCAGTTGCTGCGCTCGTACCAGTCCAAGGGACTGGTGCCGCCCCCGCGCCACGAGGGCCGGGTGGCCTGGTACGGGGCCCACCACCGCGAGCGCCTGCTGCACATCCGCCATCTGAAGGAGCGGGGTTTCTCGCTCCGGATGATCGCGGAGGCGCTGGACGAGGGCGCCGAGGCCCCGGTGGCGCTGGTCGAGGAGCACGAGGTGCTGCGGCTCACCGAGGTGGCCGAGCGCAGCGGCGTGCCGGTCGAGGTGCTGCGGGCGCTGGAGGCCTCGGGCCTGCTGCGGCCGCACCACCTCGAGGACGGAGACCGCTACAGCGACGCCGACGTGCGCTTCGTGCGCAACGTGCTCACCCTCCTCGGCGTGGGCCTGTCGCTGGACGACCTCATGCGCATCGCCCGCCAGCAGCTCGAGACCTCCGATGCCCTCGGCCGGGACGTCATGAAGGCCTGGTCGCAGCTGGTGGGGGCCCGCCTGCGCCGCACCCGGCCCGGGGCCGACGGTCACGACCACGCGGCTCGGGTGGCGGCCTCCATCCGGGCGCTGGCGGCCATCGTGGGTCAACTGGTGGCGTACCGGGTCGAGCGGGCGGTGCTCGACGCCGCCCACGCCGAGATCGAGGCCGAAGGCACCCACGCGGAGCGCGAGGCGCTGTCGCGCACGATCGGCGCCCGCTCGACGGTCCCGTAGCCGCCGCGCCGTATCCGCTCGCGCGGACGGGGTCGTGTGGTCGCGGCCCGGCGTGGAACCATCGTGGCCGTGAGCGTCGCCCTCCTCGGCCCGTTCGACCCCCGGCGGCTCGACGCCCTGGTCGCCGCCACCTCGCCCACCGTGGCGCTGGCCGATCCGGCGACGGGGTGCACGATCTGGTTCAAGCTTGAGTACCTGCTGCCGAGCGGCTCGACCAAGGACCGGCTGGCGGCGCACGTGCTCAGCCTGGCCGCCGCCGACGGGCGGATCGACGCCGGCACGACGGTGGTCGAGGCGTCGAGCGGCTCCACCTCCATCGCCCTCGCCATGGCGGCCGCCGCGCTCGGCGTGCGCTTCCTGGCGGTGCTGCCCGAGGGCGTCTCCAACGAGCGGCTGCTCATGATCAGGCGCTACGGCGGCGAGGTCGCCGTTGTACCGGCGGCCGGCGGCATGCCCGCGGCCATTGCCGAGACCGAGCGGCGGGCCGCCGCCGACCCCGGCGTGTTCCTGCCCCGGCAGTTCACCAACCCCGACAACGCGGCGGCCCACGAGCTGCGCACCGGCCCCGAGCTGCTGGCGGCGGTGCAGGCGGCGGGGGCGACGCTCGACGGGTTCGTGGCCGCCGTGGGGACTGCGGGCACGCTGATGGGGGTGGGGCGGGCGGTCCGGCGGGCCAACCGGCAGGCGGCGGTGGCCCGCGTGGTCGTGGCGGGCGAGACCGTCGACGCCGAGCAGGGCGGTCCGGCATGCCTGGGCATCCCCGGCGTGATCGACTGCATCTCCGGCCTGCTCGACGAGGCCGAGCTGGGCGGCCGCCCACCCATCGCCGTCCCGCGGTCCGAGGCGATGGACACCACGCGCGAGCTGATCCGGCGCGGCTTCCCGGTGGGTCCCTCCAGCGGCCTCAACCTGGCCGGGGCCCGCCGGCTGGCCGCGGCGCTGGGGCCGGGGCACCACGTGGCCACGGTGGGATGCGACCGTATGGAGCGCTACTTCTCCACCGACCTGTTCGACGACCTCCGCGAGGCCTGACCGGCTTCTTGCACAGACGGTGCAACCTTGGCAGCCTGTGGCACCGGTCACGCTGGGGAGGGACACGATGGACGAGCAGACGGCACCTGTCGCGGCGGCGACGGCGAGCACCACCACGGCCGCCCGGGCCACGGTCGACGACCCGGCCACGGCCGAGGCCATCCCGGTCGACGGGCTGGAGGGGATCGCCGTCGGGGGCACCGTGGCCCCGGGGTTCGAGGGCGTGCGCGAGGCGTTCGCCGCCAACTTCGCCGAGCACGGCGAGGTGGGCGCCGGGTTCTCGCTGGTGGTCGACGGCCGGACGGTGGTCGACCTCTGGGGAGGGATCACCGACCACGCCTCCCGTGCGCCGTACGGCCCCGACTCGCTGCAGCTGGTGTTCTCGACGACCAAGGGCGCCACCGCGCTGTGCGCCAACCTGCTGGCCCAGCGGGGCGAGCTCGACGTCGACGCCCCCGTCACCGAGTACTGGCCCGAGTTCGGCCAGGCCGGCAAGGGCGACGTCCCCGTCCGCTGGCTGATGTGCCACAAGGCCGGGCTGCCCTACATCGACGCGCCGCTGGGCCTGGCCGAGCTGCTCGACTGGGACACCCCCGTCGAGGCGCTGGCGGCCATGACCCCGCTGTGGGAGCCGGGAACCGGGCACGGCTACCACGCCGTGACCTACGGCTGGCTGGTGGGCGAGGTGGTGCGCCGCGTCAGCGGCAAGGGCCTGGGCGCTTTCTTCGCCGAGGAGGTGGCCGGTCCCCTCGGCCTCGAGTTCTGGATCGGCCTGCCCGACGAGCACCAGGCCCGGGTGGCGCCGCTCACCGCCCGCGGCCTGCCCCGGTCCGCCGACGGTGACGGTGACGGCTCCGGGGGCGGTGCCGCGCCCACCCTGGCCGAGACGCTGGAAGAGCTGCTCGGCCCCGGGTCGATGCTGGTCAACGCGCTCGGAGGGTCCTCGACGGCACCGCTGGCGGCCGACGGCACGTTCAACCTGCCCGAGGTCCGGGCCGCGGTGCTGCCTGCGGCCAACGGGGTCACCAACGCCCGGTCGCTCGCGCGCATGTACGCGGCCACCATCGGGTCGGTCGACGGCTGCGACGCAGCCCCGCTGCTCACGCCCGAGCAGGTGGCGGCGGCGTCGGACACGCAGACCACCGGCAACGACCGGGTGCTGTTCTTCGAGACCACGTTCGGGCTCGGTTACATGACCGCGTCGGCCTTCTCGCCCTACGGCGGCCCGAAGGGGTTCGGCCACGCGGGCGCCGGCGGTTCGGTGGGTTTCGCCGACCCCGAGAACGGCCTCGGGTTCGGCTACGTGATGAACCGGACGATGACCAACCTGTCCGGCGACCCCCGCAGCCGTGGCCTGGTCGCGGCGGTGTACGACGCCATCGGCGTCGAGCCTGCGTTCGCCTGACCACAGCCGGGGCCACGCAGCGTGGCGTCGGCCGGGCCCGGGCCGCCCGCCGACCCGCTCGGGGGGAAGCCCCACCGACCCCTACCCGGGTGGGGGGCACGCCCCGATGGCCTGGTCACGGAGCCGTCGTACGGTTACCCATGTCATACCGGGAAGGCGATGCGACGGACCGACAGGGTCGACGACAGCAGTCGCACAGTGCGTTCGGCGGGAACCGGCGGCGCTGTGAGGGTGGCGGGCCCTCGATCCTTTGGCGGGCAGCGGTCATGGCGGCGCATCGCCTTCCCGGCTGACCTTCCCTGCGCTGCTCCGGGGCATCGGTTCAACGGCGCACCGATGCACCGGAGCTCAGGGAAGGGTGTGAGTGCAGTGCGATGAGCCAGTGCGATGAGCCAGTGCAAGGGCAGTGAGACGAGTGCCATGGGGACGGGGGCGGCAGCGTGGCCGCCCCTGCCGCCGTCCGGGCCGGCGCCGCTCGCCTGCCGCGGCGGGAGCCCACCACCGGGTGCGGAGCCGGGGCCGGCGACGCCGTAGCCTGGTCTGTCTCATGCCCTCCGTCGCCGAGCTCGCTGCGCACCGACGCACGTTCGCCATCATCAGCCACCCCGACGCGGGCAAGACCACCCTCACGGAGAAGTTCCTCCTCTACGGCGGGGCGGTGCAGGAGGCCGGCCAGGTCAAGGCCCGGGGCGAGCGGCGCCGTGCCCGGTCGGACTGGATGGAGCTCGAGCAGAAGCGGGGCATCTCGGTCACGTCGGCGGTCCTCCAGTTCCCCTATCGGGACGATGTGCTCAACCTGCTCGACACGCCGGGCCACCGCGACTTCTCCGAGGACACCTACCGGGTCCTGGCCGCCGTCGACGCCGCGGTCATGGTCCTCGACGCCGCCAAGGGCATCGAGGCGCAGACGCTCAAGCTCTTCGAGGTGTGCCGGGCCCGCAACGTGCCCCTGCTCACCTTCGTCAACAAGTGGGACCGCCCGGGCCGCGACGGCCTCGAGCTGCTGGACGAGATCGAGAGCAGGCTCGACCTGCAGCCGGTGCCGGTGACCTGGCCCGTCGGCTACGCCGGCGACTTCCGGGGGCTGGTGGACCGGGCCTCGGGGCGGTTCGTCCGCTTCGGGCGCACCGCCCACGGGTCGGCCGAGGCGTCCGAGGAGGTGGTCGACGCCGACCGGGCCGCCGCCGAGGAGGGCGACGCCTGGCGGGCGGCCACCGACGAGCTGGCGCTGCTCGACGAGCTGGCCGGATCGGTCGACCCCGAGATGTTCCTGGCCGGCGTGCAGTCCCCTGTGTTCGTGGGCTCGGCCATCACCAACTTCGGGGTGGGCATGCTGCTCGACGGCATCGTCGACCTGGCGCCGTCACCGTCGGCCCGGTTCGACGTCGACGGCGCCGCCCGCAAGCTCGACGACCCGTTCTCGGCCTTCGTGTTCAAGGTGCAGGCCAACATGGACCGCTCGCACCGCGACCGGGTGGCGTTCGTGCGGGTGTGCTCCGGGCGGTTCGAGCGGGGGATGGTGGTCACCCACGAGCCGACCGGCCGGCCGTTCGCCACCAAGTACGCGCACTCGGTGTTCGGGCAGGAGCGCGAGACGCTCGACGAGGCCTACCCCGGCGACATCGTCGCCCTGGTCAACGCCACCGACGTGCGGGTGGGCGACACGCTGTACGTCGACGCGCCCGTGGAGTTCCCCCGCCTGCCCGAGTTCGCTCCCGAGCACTTCGTCACGGCCCGGGCGCGCGACACCGGGCGGTTCAAGCAGTTCCGCAAGGGCGTGGCCCAGCTCGACGAGGAGGGCGTCGTACAGGTGCTGCGCGACGCGGACCTGGGCGACCAGGCCCCGGTGCTCGCCGCCGTCGGCCCGATGCAGCTCGAGGTGGCGAGCTGGCGGCTCGAGCACGAGTTCGGCGCCGCCACCGACATCACGCCCACCCCGTTCACGATCGCCCGGCGCACGGACGAGACGTCCGCGCCGGCGCTGCGGGCGATGCCCGGCGTGCGGGTGCTCGCCCGGGCCGACGGCACCCTGTACGCGTTGTTCGAGAGCCCGTACTGGCTGGCGCGGGTCGAGGGCGACAACCCCGACCTGACGCTCGACCGCCTGGTGGCCGAGGGCACCGCAGGCTGACGGTCGCGGGCGGTCGGCCCGCCCGGTCAGGACAGGTCGGCCCGCCCTGGCTCGCGGCCGTCCGCCGACAGTCCTCGGCTCCCTCCGTCAGGAGCAGGTCAGCCCGTCCTCGGGCACCTCGAGGTCGACCAGGTACGCGGCCGCGGCGTCGTCGACGCACTCCACGCCGTTGCCCACCACCGTGTGGCCGTCGCCCTCGTAGGTGAGCAGCACGCCCGACTCGAGGCGCTCGGCGGTGCGGACGCCGGCCTCGTAGGGCGTCGCCGGGTCGTTGGTGGTCGACACCACCAGGATGGGTGGCGCGCCGGGGGCGGTGACCGCGGTGAGCGGCACCTCGTCGACGGGCCACATGGCGCACCGCACGTAGTCGTTCACGATGGCCTCGGCGAAGTGGGGGGACTCGGCGGCGGCGTCCTTGCCGTCGGCCAGCAGCTCCTCCGGATCCTCCGGCCACTCGAAGTCCAGGCAGTTGACGGCGAAGTACACGTCGAAGTCGGCGACGCCGATGTACTCGTCGGCCAGGGCGACCATGCCGGTCCCGTCGCCGTCGAGGGCGTCGGCGACCGCGTCGGACAGCTGGGGCCACAGATCCTCGCTGTAGAGCGGCAGCGCCAGGCCGGTCGACAGCTCGCCGGGGCCCAGGTCGCGGGGCGAGGCGGGGATGGGCGCCTCCTCCACCTGGGCCTGGAGGTCCTCGATGGCGGCGATGGCGTCGGGACCGATGGGGCAGGAGGAGTCGGCGTCGCAGTCGTCGGCGTAGGCCTGGAGCGCGACCTCGAACCCGGCCGCCTGGGCGACGGCGCTCTCGACGCCGGTCGGGCCGAGGTCGACCACCCCGTCGATGATCATGGCCCGGATGCGGTCGGGGAACAGGTCGGCCAGGGCCTGGCCGATGGCGGTGCCGTAGCTGTAGCCCAGGTAGTTGAGCTGCTCGTCGCCCATTGCCGCCCGCACGGCGTCGATGTCGCGGGCCACGTTCTCGGTGCCGAGGTGCGAGAGCACGTCGCCCGCGGCCGACTCGCAGCCGTCGACGTAGTCCTGGCTCACGGCCAGCAGTGCGTCGGTGTCCTCGGGTGAGTCGATCGAGTAGTCGACGCCGTACAGCTCCTCCATGTCGCCGCCGCAGTCGATGCTGCTGGCGCCGAGGCCCCGGGGATCGACGCCCACGATGTCGAAGCGCTCGGAGATCTCCGGCGGGAGGAACATCGCCATCGTGACGGCGAAGTCGGTGGCGGTGCCGCCCGGTCCGCCCGGGTTGACGAACAGGGCGCCGATGCGGTCGCCGGTGGCGGGAACCCGCGTGACGCTGAGCGTGATCGTCTCGCCGTCGGGGTCGTCGTCGTAGTCGAGCGGCACCTCCAGCTCGGCGCACTCGGCGCCGCCGCAGTCGTCCCACTCGATGGCGCCGACCGCCGGGTCCTCGTCGTCCGACGTGGCCGGCGCGTCGTCGCTGGTGGTGGTCTCCGGCTCGTCGGTCCCCTGGGTCGAGAAGGCCGAGTCGTCGGACTCCTGGGCGCAGGCGGTGGTGGTCGCGAGCACGGCGAGGGCGGCGATGGCGACGGCACGAGAGGTGGAGCGGCGGATCACGCGGTGACGGTATCCGGCTCAGGCATCCTCGTTGGCGCGGTCGAACATCCATTCCCGGGGCGGCAGGCCGGATTCGACGATGGCCGCGGCGTTCTCGCGGCCGACGTAGCGCAGGTGCCAGGGCTCGAACTCGTAGCAGGTCACGTCGGTCGCGCCCTCGGGATAGCTGATGACGAAGCCGTACTCGTGGGCGTGGGCGGCGACCCAGCGCCCGGCGGGGGTGGTGGCGAAGGCGGCCGTCAGCTCACCGACCCCGGGCTCGAGGATGTCGACGGCCGTGCCGAGCTGGTGCTCGCTGTGTCCGGGCCGGGCGGTGCTGAGGGCCGCCGCGGCCTCGCCCTCCTGGGCCACCCGGCTCTGGAAGAGGTCCTGCTGGTAGGAGTAGCTGCGGTAGCCGGAGATGACGACGATCGGCGTGCCGTTGGCGATCGCGGCGGCGCGCAGGGCGGCGAGATCGTCGACGACGATGGCTCGCACCTGGTCGCGGGACTCGAAGCCGGCCGCCGTGGCGTCCACCAGATCGGTCGGGGCGTAGCTCGCCGGCAGGCTCCGGTTGGTGTCGATGATGGTGGTGGCCCAGTCGTTGCCGGGATGGACCTCCATCACCTCGCCGCCGGGGTCGCACTCGGGCGGGGGAGGGGCCGTGGTGGTGGTCACCGAGCCGGAGGTCGTCGTCGTGACCAGGGCATTGGCGGTGAGTGCCCCGGACTCGGCGGAGGTCGTCTGCGTGGCATCCCAGGTGATCCACAGGCCTGCTCCCGACGCCACGACGACGGTGGCGAGTGCGAGGCCGACGAGCCATCCCTTCATCCCGCGGGGAACGCTATGCCCTGCGCGGACGCCGTGCGTCGACGGTGACCCGGGTCGCTCGCGCCGCCACGAGGGGTGGCTGCGACAACACGTTCGCGCCGCCCGCGACCGGCCCGGTACGCTCGTTCCTCACCCCCGGGGACGTAGCTCAGTTGGCTAGAGCACCTGCTTTGCAAGCAGGGGGTCGTGGGTTCGAGTCCCATCGTCTCCACCGAGCGTGACCAGGGCATCAGCCGTCGCTCTCGCTCTCGTTATCGGCGCCAGACAGGCCAGGGGAGCCATCAGGGGAGCCAATGGCGCCCTTTGGCTCCCCGTCGTCGCCCGTCAGAAGCGACTGCATGGGCACCGCGCCCGCCTCGACGGTTGGCGCCAGCACGTGGCGGCTACGCACTGACGCGCCACCACTCGGCGCTGCACCGCGGGCTCCGCCGAGCACGAACAGCGTTGCGTCCACGGGGCCCTTGCCCAGACGAGCATCTGGCGCAGCCCGCGTCGTCGAATGCGAGAGGGCGCAGTCGGATCCGAGCGTGATCTTGTTCGTGCTCTAGAAACGCTCTGCAAATCTGTCCGGTGCCACCTGATGCTTGACGTTTCGGTCTCAGGTGATGGGCGACAGTCTGCCTAGGTCTCTACCGCTACGACTGGCGCCGAACCGGACGACCCCGAGACGCAGGCGGTGCCCCCGACCGGCACTTTGAGGATCCTGTCCGGCCGAGCAAGACCAGTCGCCTGAACGTTCGGATTTGTTTCCTGCCCAACGAGACTGCCGCGCCCCCCAGGCGGCTGATCTTGCACGCCTGATGTGGTTCCCAGCCGGCTCAGACTCGCGCATGCGGGCTCACCAGGTTCACACCAGCGAGATCACCAGCAGCGCCGAGGCGGCGGCCCCGAGGATCGTGCGAAGAGTGTTCCACGCCGTCCATCGGCGGAGGTATCGACGCCAGACCGCGGCACCCTCCGCGCTACCGGCGTCGGCGGCATCGAGCTGGACGTTCATCGGCACGTTGATCGCCATTGTCACGCCGAACGTGCCGACGAGGTACAGCGCGGCACCCAGCCCCCGCAGCAGGGCGTGGGACTCGTCGACGGTGAACGGCGCGGTCACCGCGAGCGCCGCGCACAGCAGCGCCGCCCCGCTGAACGCCAGCCCGAACGCCGGGTTGAGGATGGCTGAGTTCATCGCCTGCATCGCCGCGATGCCCTCCGGGGCCGGGCGCCGCCCGAGGGCAGGCATCACGCTCGTCGAGAAGGCGAACATGATCCCGGCCACGAGGGCGGACGCGACGGCGGCGGCGACCGCCCCGACGGTGATCAGGTCAGCGGTCACTGGACGTCAGGGCGAGCGCGGCGAACGCGGGCGCCAGGTCGGTGGCGGCGAAGTCCTCGAACCGGGTCGGCGTCGTCGAGGCCGCCGTGCGGGTGGCGCGGGCCGCGACGCTGCCGTCGCTGAACACCCGGTTCATCTCGACCTGCAGGCGCGTGGCGTCGGGCGACCAGCCGGCAGCCGCGAGGGCGGCCCGCAGGTCGTCCTCCGGGATCTGCACGTAGGCGAGGTCGGGCCGGCCGATCGCCGCGCCGATCATGCGGGCGACCTGGGCGTAGGTGAGGTCGCGGGGCCCGAGCAGCTCGCGCACGGCGAAGCCGGTCCAGTCGCGTGACCGCAGCGCGGCGGCGGCCGCGGCGCCGACGTCGCGGGTCGCGATCATCGGGAGTGGGGCGTCGGGAGCGACGGAGTCGGCGATGACGCCCTCCTCGGCGATGACCGGCAACCAGCCGTACGCGTTCTCGAAGTACCAGCCGGCCCGGAGGGCGAGCACGTGGGCCACGTCGGTGAGGCTCTGCAGACGCTGCTCCTGGGCGTACAGGCCCGTGAGGAACCCCGTGCCGCTGGG
Organism: uncultured Acidimicrobiales bacterium; assembly: GCA_963842395.1. GTDB lineage: Bacteria > Actinomycetota > Acidimicrobiia > Acidimicrobiales > VFJN01 > ZC4RG19. The sequence goes on along the minus strand of CAWJGJ010000003.1, from coordinate 564,835 downwards.
CAGGTCTGCGCCGACGGCGCTCGCCGCCACGACGTGCGGCACACCCGCGGCCCGCACGGCGGTGACGATCGCCTCGCCCAGCTGGGCCATGTGGGCGTACCCGTCGGGCACCTCCGGTGCGAACGGCAGCAGCACGTAGGCGGCGTCGGCACCGCGAAACGCCTCGGTGAGCGCCGAGGCGTCGCTGGCGTCGACCGGGAACGGCTCGGCCCCGGCGTCACGCAGGGCGGCCAGCCGGTCCGCCGACCGGCCGAGCGCCCGGACGTGCTCGCCGGCCTCGAGCAGGCGGAGGGCGGTGGCGCCGCCTGTCTGTCCTGTGGCTCCCATGACGGTGATCATCGGCGTCTTCCTCTCGTGAGTCATTTGCTTGCCGTCCACTCTGCGGGTGATGCGCCGGCAGAACAATGGCCGTGCGTCGCTGATTCATGCCCAATCGTCCAGCGACCATGGACAAACGGCGGATCCGGCCGCCACACTGTCGGCATGCGAGGCGAGGACCCGTGGACCACACCCGATCCCCTGGGCGAGGCGCTGCACGTGCTTCAGATGTCCGGCACCTTCTACGTCCGCTCCGAGCTGAGCGCACCTTGGGGGCTGACGCTGCCGCCCGAGCCGCACTCCCTGTGGTTCCACATCGTGAACGTTGGCGGCGGCTGGCTCGAGGTCGGAGGCACCGAGCCCCGCCTCATGCGACCGGGCGACTTCGCCCTCGTGCCCCACGGCGAGGGCCACCGGATCCGCAGCGACCCCGAGGCGCCCGCGCCCCTGGTCGACGCGCTGCCCCACGACTACGCCAGCGACCGGTACGCGGTGCTGCGGCACGGTGGCGGAGGAGCGGCGACGAGCCTCGTCTGCGGCACTGTGCGGTTCGGGCACCCCGCGGCCCGCAACCTGGTAGCGCTGCTGCCGCGGACGATCGTCGTCGAGATGTCGAACGGCCCGACACCCGTGCCCGAGACCGAGTGGATGCATGCCACCCTGCGCCTCATAGCTGCCGAGGCGAGCGCGCTGCGACCCGGGGGTGAAGCCGTCATCACCCGGCTGTCGGACATCCTGGTGATCCAGGCGATCCGGGCATGGATCGCCCGCGAGCCCGAGGGCCAGACCGGCTGGCTGGGCGCGCTGCAAGACCCGCGCATCGGCCACGCGATGTCACTCGTCCACCGCGATCCCGCGCAGCCGTGGTCGGTGGCGTCACTGGCGCGGGCGACGGCGATGTCGCGCTCGGCCTTCGCCGCCCGCTTCACCGAGCTCCTGGGCGAGCCGGTCATGCGCTACGTGACCCGCTGGCGCATGCAGGTGGCACTCGACTGGCTCCAGCACGACAACGTGCCGGTCGCCGAGCTGGCGGCGCGCCTGGGCTACGAGTCCGAGGCCGCGTTCAGCCGCGCGTTCAAGCGCACGGTCGGGATATCCCCCGGCACCGCCCACCGCTCACCGCCCGAGACGCTGCCCGAGCTCCCACGGCTGACCACGGCCTGACACCGCGGTCCCCCGGTCCGGGCGCGGCCCGCCGGGGCGGGACCAGGGCTGAGCGTGGCCCCGTCGGATCCGCCCGGGCGACGTTCGGCCGCGGGCCGCGCGATCCGGTCGACCCGCCAGCCCGAACAACCCGACGGAGTTCACACGCTCTCGGAAGGAACGGCAAATGAGCTCGACCGTTCGCCTCACCCGCCGTCGAGGCCGCGCGTTGCCGCGCTCGCCGGCGCCGCGGCGGCGCTGGCGACGGCCGGTGCGCTCCTGCATCGGCCGCCCTGCCCCGTCGCCCAACAACGTCGTCCCGTTCGGCGGCGCGCTCGTTGTCGCCATGGCGGCGCGGTCATCAACGCCCTCGCCGGATCCAGCGGGTCGCCCGCCGAGGTCCTCGACGCCTACCGCGCCGGGCCGCTCGAGGGCGCGCCCGCCGAGACGGATCGCTGGGGCCCGTCGGTTGTCTTCCTGCCGAACGGTCCGGTGGCTGCGGCACTCGGCCGTCTCACTCTCGAGGTCGTGGAGATCCTCGGTGAAGGGCACTGGCCTTCCGGTGGCCTTGGACGGGCACACATCACCGTGCGTGCAACTCGAGCCATACATCGAGTCGATTCCCCAAGATCGAGCCGCCCGCTATGTCGCCGCCATGACACGTGCTCTCCGCGACATCGGTTCGGCAGCCTGGAAGTTGTCGGTGTGGGTCTCTCTCCCCGCGGTGTCATGGCCTGCGCGGTAAGCGTGGACGGCGCAGCCGATCGGCTTCGCCACCGCCTCAACGAGGAACTCGGGGACGACGGCTGGCTCGAGCGGACGGTGTTCGAGCACGGACGCGACCCGATCTGGTATTGCACGCTTGTTCACTTCGCAGAGCCGATCTTGGATCCTGGAAAGCTCGTGACCTGGGTCGATCAGCGCATCAGTTGGGGCTTCGGCCCGGCCATCTTCGACTCGGTGGCCCTGTGCACGTGGTTCTTCGATGGAGAGGCGATGGTCCCGCGGACCATCGCCTCGGTTGCGGCCACGGCCTGAGAGCCGCGGCGTCATCTACCACCTGGTCGTCAGCGAGAATGCTGGTCGTGGCGATCAGGCGACCATGCTCCAAGGTGCTCCTCGTTGATGAACGGTGTCGTGTCCTGCTGTTCAGCGGCATCGACCGCACCAAGCCGGACGTCCCGCCATGGTGGTTTCCCGTGGGCGGGGGTCTCGAAGACGGCGAGACACCATAGGATGCAGCGATCCGTGAAACTCGAGAGGAGACCGGCCTCGTCATCAGCGACCCGGGACCGATCGTCTTCACCCGCCGATTCACCTGGGAGTTCGAGGGCGAGGAGTATGACCAGGAGGAGTGGTTCTTCCTCGTGCACACTTCGACGTTCGAGCCGTCGTCGAGCGAGTGGACGAACACGGAGAGCGCCACGATCCGAGGCCACCGCTGGTGGTCGATCGACGAGCTGCGAGCCACCGCCGAGGCGGTGTTCCCCGAGGATCTCCCGGACCAACTCGAACGCCTTCTGGGGGACTGACCGGCGATGCTGGGTGTCCCTCAACGCCGGATGTGGGCGCATCGGCGCGCGCTCGACATGAACACTCCCGCACGGTCGGAGCGTCAAGCATCAGGTGACACCGATTCGTCAAGCATCAGCCGGAGTCGGACAAACGCTCTGCAAATCGCTCTGCCGAATCTGGCTCTACGAGGTCAAGGGCGCCGGCAGAGCCGGCGCCAGCCGGGCCTGCGGGCGGGCGCCAGAGGCGCCCGTCCTCGGCCGGACGGCCTTCCCGGACTTCCATGCTCCGGGTTGGCTCATTCGCGGAAGGTCCCCAGATCGGCGGATCTGCGGTCCTATCGATCCTCATGGCACTCGGCGGCAGCGGAAATCTGCCGGCCGTCTCGCTCCACAGATCCGTCCAGGCCGGCTGTTAACGGCACAGTGTCACGGTCTGTCTGCTGGGCCGGTGTGAGGTCGGGCGACCACACGACGAGTCCTCGGCCAAGAGTACGGTCGTCGTGTGGTTACTCCGGTTCGCGTGATGGTCGAGTCCGGCAAGAAGAAGCGAGTAGTGGCCTGCGCGTTCGACTGGCCCGGCTGGGATCGCAGCGCCAGGCACGGTCATGACGTGCTCGCCGTCCTCGAGGCGTATCGCCCGAGGTATGCGAAGGTGGCAGCACTCGCGGGAGTGGGTGCCCAGTTCGATGCCGCTGGTGAGCTCGACGTCGTCGAACGTGTCGACGGGATCGGGATGACCGACTACTACGGTGTTTCCGGCCGGCCCGCATCGCCCGAGCTGGAGCAGATGACCGACGAGCAGTGCGAGCGTAAGGTCGAACTGCTCCGAGCTGCATGGCGCGCCTTCGACGAGACGGCGTCCAGGGTGTCGTACGAGCTGCGCAAGGGACCACGCGGCGGTGGCTGGGAGAAGGACTTCATCATCCGGCACGTCAACGGCGCCGAGATGCACACGTTCGCCCCGAAGGTCGGCATCAAGGTGCCGGTCGAGACCAGGGACGATCCCGACGCGCTCGGTAGCTACCGCGAGGCCTTCGCCGATGCGATCCGAGACCACCATGCTCGCGGAGCGTCAGCTCGCTCATGGCCGCTTCAGTTTCTCATCCGACGGTGCGCGTGGCACATGCTCGACCACGCCTGGGAACTTGAAGACCGCGACCTGACCGCCACCCGCGCCTGACGACATCAGCCACGCCAGACCGCCCGATCTGACGTCGAGCCGAAATGGCAATTGCGCCTATTGGTTCCAACCCCTGATGCTCGACTCCATCGCGCGCCCATCGCGCGGATTGCGCCGGTCGGCATCGGTCACGAGGGCCGTTGAAACTGCGTGTCTGGTCCGCAAGCGTCCGCCTCGGTACGGCTGACCAGGGCTTACAACGCAGACGTCGAGCGGTCGGGTCGGTTGCTCGCGCTGTTGCTCGCGCCGACAACGACCACCAGGACAGATCCGCCATCCCATACATTCGGACTCCATCACGCACTAAAGCCTGAGCGTAGGTTGGTCTCCCGGGCACTGCGCGTCGGTATCAGTCTCGTGGGGCTTCGCTCAGCAGCCGACTCAGCCAAGTACGTCGGTCGCGCTTCCGGGCCCTGACGAATCGCCCGACCCAAGCGAGGAACCCAGCCGCGGCGACGCCCGGAAGCAGCATCCAGCCAACTGCGCGATCCCCGACGCAGTCGTCACGTCCCTCCGAGACGACGTCGCAGGCGCCACCGATCGCGTCGAAACCCTGGACCCAGTAGGCGAGGGTCACGGCAACCACGACAGCTAGCACGAGCACGGCCACCACCTGCTGCCAATCTCCCGTTCGGGGCCACTTGGACGACCAGACGTAGAACACGGTGAGCACGGCACCGACGAGCACCCCGATCAGACTGTCCCAGAGTGTCCATGCCCCGGGGCTGACCACTCCAGCGACTGCGGTCGCTACGACAGCGGCCAGCAAGGCCGCAGGGTCGATACCCGTCTCACCGGCCTCAGAGAGTCCGCCTTCCTCAGTTCCCATGTCGCAAGATTGGCCAATCACCTCTTCCGTGCCGGCGTTCGTTCGCCTCCGACGTGGTCGGCCCGGGACTGCCCCTAGATCGCCCGACGAGCTCCGAGCGGCAGGCGTTGAGAGGCGAGTTGAGGCTTGGGAAACGCCCGTCTATCGCACGTGCATCGCGCGACCGCTCGTGTGCGGCGTCGGTCGCCGTCGTGCCCAGGCCCTGGCGATCTGGCCCTCCCCGTCCGCTCCCGTACACACATTCGCCATGGACCAGGCTCGTAGTGCGTAGGTCGGAACCCCGCCGCCTCACTAGGTCGTCCGCTCGACGATCACCCGATCCACTGACCGCACCCAGTCGTGCCACTGCGCCGGATCGGCTGTCTCCAGGCGATCGTGTGCCCACAAACCTTCGTCCATCCATGCGAGGAGGAGCCTGATCGCGTCGGACCCTTCGCGCTCGTTGAACTGTTCCAGGAAGTAGCGCGCCGCACGGAAGGCCTCCCGCTCGGTCAGCGTTCGCTCGTCCACTAGGTCAGCTTGCCCGGCCTGGGTGGCGGGGAGCCATCAGGGGAGCCAAACCGGATCGTTCGCCCGAGACCGACTGCGAACGGCTGCGGCCTTCATACCGCTTTCGACCTGCACTCTGACCGCCTCGCACGAACGGCCACGGACGTCCCGGAGTGCTTTGCAAGCAGGGGGTCGTGGGTTCGAGTCCCATCGTCTCCACGTTGTGTGACCAGGGTTGCTCAGTCGAGCATCGTCTCCAGGTCGAGGCCGGGCGCATCGATGAACACGGCGTCGTGGGACACGAGGGGCACACCGAGACGGATGGCCGACGCCGCGATCCAGCGATCGGCGTCGTGGTGGCGCTGACCGAGCGCATGTCCCGCTGACTCGCACCGCACGCGGAGTGCGGCATACACCTCGACAAGGTCAGGCCCAGGCCACACCACCTCGGCTCGCGAGATGCTGGTTGCCAGTCTTCGCGTACGGTGCTCGCCCCACCCGCGTCGCAGAGCGCCGAAACGCAGTTCCGCCACTGTCTGGAACGAGATGAAGGCCGGACGGCGGTCGATCAGGGGCGCGTAGAGCGCCGGCAACGGCGAGCCGGGTGTCAGGTGGGCGCCGAAGACACCGGTGTCGATGACGACCGGTCGTCGGCTGGGTGATGTCGGGCTCACTCGGCGATGGCAGCGAGGAACGCCCGACCCTCGTCCTCGTCGATGTCATCGATGACCATCTCGTCGCGCGGCGGGAGTGGTCGAGCGCGGCGCAACATGTCCTCGACCGGGAGTTCGAGGTGCGGCGGCTCGTGGCCGCTCGGGACGGTGTACGACGACATCGTGGGCACCAGCGTAAGTCATCTCCACCAGACACCGACGGCCGGGCCACCCACGGGCCACAACGTGAGGCCGGCGCAGGACAACCGGGGCCGCGGGTCGCCGGTCCGACGCCTGATCAGCGTACGCATCCGCACCACGCCCCACGATTTGCAAGCAGGGGGTCGTGGGTTCGAGTCCCGTCGTGTCCACCAGACGTGCCGAGGGCATCAGCCGGTCGTCGGGCCGTGGTCCGGCTCGCCAGGTCGGCCGGGGGAGCCATCAGGGGAGCCAGTGTCCCGGTTGGGCTCCTCGACGTCGCCGGTGAGCAACGACTGCATAGGCGCGGCGCCGGCCCTGACGGTCGGGGCGAGCACGTGGCGGTACACCAGCGCGGCCATGCGCGTGCTGTCGTGCCCCAGCACGTCGGCCACGTGTTCGAGCGGCACAGCGCGGCCGAGTTCACCGACTCCGAGACGCTACGGACCAGCCGTCGCGTCCACCCGAAGTCTCAAGCAGGCACTTCGGGGACACGATGGCGTTGTGGGTCTACCGGGAACGACGTCGCTCGCGAGCGCGGGACGACCGGATCACCGAGACGAGGAGCCGGTAGGTGGGTCGAACGAGCCATGCCGGGAGGTAGCGGTGGCGTTCCTCTCGCCAGACGTTCGCCCGGCGGTGCGGCTTGACCATCTGCAACGCCGCCTGGATCGACGGAGTGGGGTGGTATCGCTGCTTCGGCTCGGTGGTGTGGATCTCGATGCGGCAGAGATGCTTGGTGCTGACGAACCCGTACTGGCTGGGGCTCACCAGCCGCAACGGCGCGCCGTGGGCACCGTCGAGGGGCCGCCCGTCGAGATGCTGAGCGAGAATGACATCGTCCCGGAGGACGTCTTCCATCACCACGATCGACCGATAGCCGTCGAGCCCCACGAACACCGCATGGGTGGGCACTGTGCCCGCCGGGAGCGCCGGTTCGATGACCAGACGATGCAACGTCGCGAATGCAACGCCCTCCCAGTACAGGTCGGTCGCTGACCAGCCAGCGACACAGTGGAAGTCTGCAATGAGCTCGCAGCGGGGCAGGGCCGCCAGATCGGCCAGCGGCACGGTGAACGGCTCGGCCACGACGCCGCCGATCTCGATCGATGGGTCGTCAGGAACGGCGGGGGGAGGGCGGTCGAGCTGCACGCCGAAGCGGGGAAACCCGTCGATGCGTACCTGTCCTGGTGGGAGACGGTGTACCGGGGACTCCACCATGACCTCAGGCTCCATACGGTTGCGTATGGAGGCACCCTACGCGTAGGGGTGCTCACCTGTCCATACGTTGGCGTATGGAAGAGTGGGTGCGATGGCAACGTCACACAGTGGTCGGACTCGCTGGGTGGACGAGGGTTTGCGCGCGCTAGCTGCCGCGGGGCCCGACAGCATCCGGATCGAGACGATCGCCCGCGAGCTCGGTGTCACCAAGGGCGGCTTCTACTGGCACTTCGAGGACCGGAGCGCGCTGCTCCACGAGGTGCTCGACGAGTGGGAACGGCTCCTGCTCGACGAGGTGATCGAGCGGGTCGAAGCCAAGGGGGGCGACGCCAGGGCGAGGCTGCGGCGGCTCTTCGCGATGGCCTCCGATGACGCCGTGAGGGTTGACCTGGCGGTCCGCGACTGGGCCAGGCGCGATCCTGAGGTCGCGGATCGACTCCGCCGCGTCGACAACCGACGCATGGACTACATGCGCACACTCTTCGGCGCGTTCTGCACCGATGAGGGCGACGTCGAGGTTCGGTGTGTCCTCGCCTTCTCCCTCTGGATCGGCAATCACTTCATGGCGGCCGAGCACGGGAACCGCACCCGCGCCCAGGTCATGAAGCTCGCCGTGCGGTCGCTCCTCGCGACGCCAGCGGACTGAGCCGCTGCCGGCGTGAGACAACGTCTGATCCGGCCGGGAACGTGCACCTCATCGTTCACTCGGTCGGAAAAGCCTGTCCCTCGCGGCCCTTCTCGCCGCTTGGGGCATCGAGGCGCAGGGTTCTGGCCACCACGTCCTCAGCACTTAGTCCGCAAACACGTCGCGGCTGAGCTGCACGAAGAACGTGTGGTCGTGCCCCTTGTTGGGATCCAGCGCGTTGTACTTCGCGCTCGTCGCCGATCCATCGGGGAGGTGCTCCTCGGAGTAGATCGCCCCTACGGGACAGACATCGGGCTGGTAGCACGCAGTGCAGGACGTGCATTCCTCGAGGTTCACGTAGAGGATGCTGTCTCCGAAGACTCCGACCGTAGCGGGATCCGCGGCGTGGGTGGTTTCGATGGTGCCGCTGCCCGCCTCGTCCTCGGAGAACAGCACGTTCTGCTGCGGGTCGAACTCGTAGATGCACTGCACCGGGCAGACATCGACGCAGGCTCGATCCTTCACGTCGATGCAGGCTTCGGTGATGATCGCGAGACCGGCCATGGGTCAGCTCCTCATGCTCGTCGTTGGTATGGGAGGTGTCCCAGAGCGACGCTCGGTGTAGGGGGCAGTTACGAGTCATTGGAACTCGGTGGCTGCGGCCTCCACCCGGTCGTGGAATCGTTCCTGCTCGGCGGGATCGCGGATGTGGAGGTTGTCGACGCCCTTCAGCATGCCCACCGAGCCGTCGATCAGCTCGCGGACGATGTCGGCGTGGCCGGCATGACGCTGCGTGTCAGCAGTGACGTGCACCAGGACATGGTGCAGCGTGACCGTCGCGTCTCCCCACCACCACACCTGGCCGACTGCATCCAACGGAAGGTCCGTGATCGTCGCGTCTGAGAGTTTCCAGGCGTCTTGGTAGCTGGTGACGATGTCCCGTCTGGACTCGTCTGGCGTGGCCCAGAACTCCGCGGCGGGCCCTGCACGGCCCGAGAGCCGCGCGAGTGACGCGTCGGTGTTTCGTCCGAATACATCGCCGAAGTATCCGACGTGTGTGAACGTGCTGTGCTTGACGAGGCCAAGCAGGTTCGTGCCCGTGGGAGTCAGGGGCCTTCGAATGTCGTACTCACTGAGCCCGTCCAGCTTCCAGACCAGCGTCTCGCGCGCACCGCGCAAGTAGCTGTGCAGCTCCGCCTTAACATCCAAGGTCGCCATGCCATGCCCCGATCGGTCAAGGCATGATCGCAGCTGCTCGCCGGTGAGCGCCCAAGGCTCGTCGGTCGCACGCCCTGGGCAACCTGAGGGCTCTGGCGCGTGCTTGGTGGTAGTAAGCGACTGTGACCGAGAAGCGAGATCTCGACGCCGAGTTCGAAGCCGCCTACGCGACGACACCGCCGTGGGACATCGGTCGGCCCCAACCCGCGTTCGCCGCGTTGGCTGCCGAGGGGCGCCTGGGCAGCAGGGTGCTCGACGTGGGGTGCGGTACCGGTGAGCACGCCTTGATGGCAGCTCTGGCGGGGTGCGACGCGGTCGGGATCGACATTTCAACCACCGCCATACGCCTGGCCGAGGCCAAGGCTCGCGAGCGAGGGATACGCGCACGCTTCGAGGTGGGCGACGCTCGTCAGTTGGAATCGCCGGGCGAGCAGTTCGACACCGTCCTCGACTGCGGCCTCTTCCACGTCTTCGATGACGAGGACCGTCAGCCCTACGTAGAGAGCCTTGGTCGCGTCCTTCCGTCACGTGGCCACTACCTCATGCTCTGTTTCAGCGATGAGGAGCCGCCGGGGTGGGGACCGCGCCGAGTTACGCAAGCCGAGATCCGCGAAGCGTTCGCCCGGGGCTGGGAGGTCGAGACCATCGAGCCCACGGACCTTCACGTGACCATCCGAGCCGAACCTGTGCGCTCGTGGATCGCATCCATCAGTCGGAATTGAGTCGGCTCGGTCGAATCCCGGCGAACGATGCGTGAAACTTCTCCTTGTCGAGGAACAGGAAGCCGTCCTGGGGGGGAAGGATCGGCGGCACTGGGGCGCCCCGTGGGGGAGCGGCGATCAGTGTGGAACTAGGTGAGAGGCGGCGATACTCCTTCGGCACTGGCTGCGAGCGCGGGGTCCCAGCCGCAGACCGCGCATGCGTGCCGAATGGCTGACAACGCGAAGTCGAGCACCGCGCCCTTCGGGTCCGATGCGGCGCGCACGTCGTCCCAGTCGAGGATGTACTCGCCGAGTTCGGTGTCCCACCGCGCCGCCGGTGGCGCCAGCTTCGCCTCGCCGAAGCCCTCGGGCGCTGGGAAGGCGAATGCGAAGAACGCGGGTCGGGCATAGCGCCCGTCGCCTGGCCACCATCCGATCTCGATCTGCTCGGCGTTGGCGGAGTTGCGCATGATGAAGTCGCTCGACGGCGGGTCGACCCGCCGTCCAGAGAACAGGCTGACGGCCAGGTCGAAAGTTCCCCACCAGGCGTTGACCGGGGTGGACCGGCCCCGGTACGGAGCGCGTATAGCGGCGAGGGTGAGGGCGGCTTGGGTCGCGGCTGCGAAGTAGATGGTGACCGACACTGGGTCGTACGTGGCGTGGTCGAAGTCCTCGTCGAGGGGGGTCGTCCACGGCGTCTCTTGTGGCCGGGGATCAATCTGCACTTGGCCGGCGAGGTCGCCGACCGCCTTCAGCAGTTCCCGGGTGACGTGGGCGACGGGTCGGTCGGGAGCCAGCGGCACACGGCGTGTCCGTCCGTCGCTGTGTTCGGCAACAGCGTCGTGAGTTTGGAGGTCGAGGGCAACGACCAGCGCACCGGACCCGTCCGGGGCTGGGAGCGGCGGGGTCTCCCAGCCACGGGCGGTGAGCCGGAGGGCGGCGTGCTGGAGCTGGGGTTCTGGCGGCGCGAGCGCGACGGCCAGCTTGCCGAGCACCTGGGTGTGGGCGTGCAGGGTGTCGCAGGTCTCATGCCATGCTTCGTATGGCAGTGCCGGCCAGTGGGCAGACATGTCGGTCACGGCGTCGGCGACGCGAGGTCCGGAGTGTCGGCGAGGAGCTCGCAGATGCGGGGGACGACGTGGGTGCCGTACAGCTCGATGCAGGTGAGGAAATCCCGCGGACGCACAACCCGGACCGTTGCCGCAGCCTCGCTCGCCATGAACCTGACACTACGCGTTGGGGCTAAGTCCAGGTCACGGCCCTGCGAGGCGAGCAATCAACCTGTTCCACCGTCGAGTTGACCGACGACGAGCTCGACCGGCTCGAGGCGGTGATGTACGTGCGACCGCTGTACCTGGTCTGCTTCGGCTGGCGACGTTCCCTCGCTCGCTAGTCGTCTCCGGTGAGGCGTTGTAGGTCCGGCCCTTCGACGGCGAGGTTGCCGTATGTGGGCACTCCGGCGGTCTCATAGGCGAGCTGGAGCGTGCCGTTGGGGTAGGTGACCGATTCGGTCAGGCGCAGTGCGGTGGGCACGGTCCCGTCGCCGAACACCTGCTTGCCGCTGCCGAGGAGTAGCGGGTACAGCCACAGGCTCAGCCGATCGACGAGGCCGAAGCGCAGCAGAGTCTGCACGAGGTCGAGACTGCCGATGACATGGACTTCGTCGTGGCGCTCCTTGAGGGCGGTGACGCTCTCGGCGACGTCGCCGGTGACGAGGGTCGAGCCCTGCCAGGCGAGAGGGCCGGCGAGCGTGCGGCTGGCGACGTACTTGGGGACGCCGTTGAGCAGGCTGGTGAACGGAATCTCCTCCGGAGCTCTCGGCCAGTAGTTGGCGAAGATCTCGTAGGTCTTTCGGCCGAGGAGCAAGGCGTCCATGCTCCTCGCCTGTTCGAACATCACCGCGCCGGACTCCTGGTCCACGAGTGGCGCCTGCCAACCGCCGTGCGTGAAGGCGCCAGCGCGGTCCTCGTCGGGCTCTCCAGGTGCCTGTGCCACCCCGTCCAGCGTTGCGAACTCGGTCACGATGAGCTTGCCCATGGCGTCTTTCCTGCTTCTGGTGGCGATGCGTCTCGATGTAGACGACACCGCCATGCCGATGTCATCGCCGGCGCCACGATTCGGGCGACGACCGGTCTGCGAGGATCGCCGTGTGCCGAACGACTACAGCCGCCAGTGGTTCGACGTGTTCCTCGACACGATGCCATCGGACTGGACGGCCGGGGAGGTCGGAGGCGTGTGCCGCCGGCTCCCGCTCCCGGCGTTCCGGCGGGTGCTCGACATCTGCTGTGGGCCCGGCCGCCATGCCGGACTCATGGCCGGCGAGGGCTACGAGATCACGGGCGTCGATCGCGACGCCGAGGCGATCGAGCAGGCCCGTGCGACGATCCCGGCGGGCACGTTCGTGGAGATCGACCAACGGGACCTGCGACACCTCGACGGACCGTTCGACGCCGCGCTCATCCTGTGGCAGAGCTTCGGATACTTCGACCCGGCGGCCAACGACCAGGTCCTCGCCGACATCGGTGGCGTCCTGCGCCCAGGCGGGCGACTCCTCCTCGACCTGTTCCACCCGGGGTACTTCGAGGCGCACCAGGGTCGGACGACCGAGGTGCGCGACAGCCGGTGCGCGGCGATCACGAACACGCTCGACGGGTCGCGACTGACCTCCGCCATCGAGTACGCCGACGGGAACCGGGAGTCGATGAGCTGGGAGCTCTACACCCCGGCCGCCATCTCGACGCGCGCCGCCCGGGTGGGCTTCCAGGAGATCGAGCGCTGCACGTGGTGGGACGGGACACGGGCCCCGAGCCCCGCCGAGCAACGATTCCAGGTGGTCCTGGAGCGGACCTGACCGCCCCGACCGCGCCGGGTCGAGCGCGCCGCCCTCGGACCGGCCGTCGGCTACACATGGCGCGGTGGTACCCGACGCGAGATACGACAGGTTCGCCGACTGGTATCCCGACTGGGTCGGTGACGGGAACGGGTTCATCGGCGACCACGCGGGCGACCTCCTCCCGGCGTCCGTCGAGGGTGCCCGGGTGCTGGACGTCGCATGCGGACACGGCCGGGCATCCCGCGCGCTCGCCCGCCTCGGCGCAGACGTCCTCGGCGTCGACGTCTCCGCGGAGCTCGTGGCGCGAGCACGCTCGATCGAGGATGAGCACCCGCTCGGGGTCGCCTATCGCGTGGCGGACGTCGCCCGACCGGACCAGTGGTGGGACGGCGTCGCCTTCGACGGCGCCACGTGTGAGATGGCGATGATGGACATCGACGACCTCACCGGCACGGTCGACGCGGTCGCCACGACGGTCCGACCCGGCGGCTGGTTCGCGATCTCGATGGTGCACCCGTGCTTCCCGGGCAACGAGGCCGGACTCTCCAGCTGGCCGCCCGACCGGCCCTACTCCCACGAGGGCTGGTGGACGTCGCCCGATCACAACCCCGATGGTGCGCGCATTCGGGTCGGGTCATCGCATCGGACCTTGTCGACCTACCTCAACGCCTTCATCGCGGCCGGCTTCGCCCTCGAGCGAGCGACGGAGCCCCCGGCTCCGGTGCCGACCATCCTCCTGCTCCGCTGCCGCCTTACGTAAGGCGCGTCGCGGCCTCCGGCTGAGCTGGCCCACCAACGGGCCACAGCTCTCCCGACCACCCCGGGTCCGCCGATGGCACCGGTGACCCGAGTGCGTGGGTTGCCCGACAACGGTTGTCGCTAGCCGGGGTCGGCGAAATTTTCTCGGGAGGATGTCGAGAACGCGTCTGCAGATCTGACTCAGGGGTGGTGCGGCCGTCAGGGCCGCCGACGTGAGGAGGATGCCATGACGAAGGTCACGGCACAGATGTCCGTGTCGCTCGACGGCTGCTACGCCGGGCCGGCGTTCCCGGGTGACGCCAAGGACGTGGCCGGTTGGCTGCAGTCCCCCGAAGCGCTGGGGTTCTTCCGGGTCACGCGGTGGGTGACAGACGCCATGGCCTGGCGGGAGCGGCTCGGCTTCGCCGGCGGCGAGCAGTCGGTCAACTCCGAGATCGTCGAGGAGACGTTCGCGGCCGCGGGTGCCTACGTGATGGGCCGCCGGATGTTCGAGGGCGGCGAGATCCCCTGGGGCGACGACCCGCCGTTCCGGGCGCCCGTGTTCGTCGTGACCCACCGGGCGCGCGACGTCGTCGAGCGCGCGGGCGGCACGTCGTTCACGTTCGTGACCGGCGGCGTGGAGCAGGCGGTGAAGCTGGCTCGGGAGGCGGCCGGCGACAAGGACGTGGCGGTGTCCGGCGGCGGGACGCTGCTCCGGCAGGTGATCACGGCTGGACTGCTCGAGCAGCTCGAGCTGCACATCGTGCCGGTGGTGCTCGGCGACGGCCAGCGCCTGTTCGACGCCAGCCTCGACCTGGCCGGCGACCAGGGGATCGAGCTCACGCCGACTCGGGTCGTCGAGACGCCGGAGGTCACGCACGTCCGCTACACGGTCGAGGGTCCGGCGACGCTGGTCCTGGACGACCGCGGGAGCGGCGGCGCGTAGGTTGCCGCGATGAAGTACATGCTGCTGATCTACGGCAACGAGGAGAACTGGAGGTCGATCCCCCGCGAGGAGTTCGCGGAGATCGTCCGTCAGACCGACGCCCTCAATCGGGAGCTGCTCGCATCGGGTGAGCTGGTCGGGGCCTACGGGGTCGCCGACCAGCTCAATGCCAAGGTGGTGCGGGTCGGCGACGGGGTCCCGACGGTGACCGACGGTCCCTACGCCGAGGCGAAGGAGCACCTGGGCAGCTTCACGATCGTGGACTGCGAGAACCTCGACCGCGCCCTGGAGATCGCTGCCGCCAACCCCGCGGCCCGCTACGTCGGGGTCGAGGTCCTGCCGCTGATGAACGAGGCAGACCTGGACTTGTGACGATCGGGGCCGACGAGTGGCAGCAGGTCCGGCGGCTCGTGCCGGAGGTCCTCGGCGCGCTGGTCCGGCGCTACGGGCACTTCGACGCCTGTGAGGACGCCGTGCAGGAGGCCCTCCTGGCCGCCGCGGTCCAGTGGCCCGCCGAGGGCCGCCCGGCCAGCGCCAAGGCCTGGCTCCTGACGGTCGCCTCGCGCCGGCTGGCCAACCGGCTGCGGAGCGACGAAGCCCGGCAGCGACGGGAGCGGACCGAGGCCGCCCTCGCCCCGACGGCCCCGGGCGATCCCGTTCCCGCCGGCGACGACACCCTCACCCTGCTCTTCCTGTGCTGCCACCCCGGGGTGTCGCCGCCGGCGCAGGCGGCACTGACGCTGCGGGCGGTCGCGGGGCTGACCACCACCGAGATCGCCCGGGCCTACCTGGTGCCCGAGGCAACGATGGCCCAGCGGATCAGCCGGGCCAAGCAGCGGATCAGGGCGAGCGGCGCCGGGTTCCGACTGCCGCCGGACGCGGAGCGGTCCGACCGGCTCCGGGTCGTGCTCCAGGTGCTGTACCTGCTGTTCAACGAGGGCTACACCGCCACGTCGGGGTCGGACCTGGTGCGCCCCGACCTGACCGCCGAGGCCATCCGCCTCGCGCGGGCGCTACGCCGCCTGGTGCCCGACGAGGGCGAGGTCACGGGCCTGCTGGCACTCATGCTGCTCACCGAGGCCCGGCGGTCCGCTCGCACCGGCGCCGATGGCGCCCTGGTGCCGCTCGCCGAGCAGGACCGCGCCCTGTGGGACGCCGACGCCATCGCCGAGGGGATCGAGCTCGTCACCGGCTCGCTGGCGACCAGACCGCTGGGCCCATACCAACTGCAGGCCGCCATCGCCGCCGTGCACGACGAGGCCGCGAAGGCAGAGGACACCGACTGGCCCCAGATCCTCGCCCTCTACGGGCTGCTCGACCACGTGGCGCCGAGCCCGATGGTCACGCTCAACCGCGCCGTGGCCCTCGCCATGGTGCACGGGCCAACCGCCGGTCTCGACCTCCTCGCCACGCTCACCGTCGATGACCGGGTCAACGGCGCCCACCGGGTCGACTCCGTCCGCGCCCACCTGCTCGAGATGGCAGGCGACCACAGGGCCGCCCATGCGGCCTACCAGCACGCGGCCCGGCGGACCACCAGCGTCCCCGAGCGTCGCCACCTCCTCGCCCGCGCCGCCCGCCTGTCGCTCGACGACGACGGCCCGACGGACTGACGGCCCTGAACGACCCCGGCAGTCGCGGGTGCAGGGGCGTTGGACCACGAGGACGAGATCGTCGCGTTACTCGGACGGGCGGCGCGTGAGACCGGTCAGGGGACGTAGCGGGCGCGTGTCGTGGGGGCGAGCTTCTCGGCTGCGAGCCGGACCGCGGGGCGGGGCATCGATCGGGCGTGGGTGGCCAGGAAGCGCTCGACGGCGGCGGCGTCGCGCCCGGTGGCGTGCTTGAGGAAGATCCCGACCGGCTTGTGGACGACGGGGTCGGGGTCGGTCGCCAGGGTGGCGGCGATGGCGAAGCCCTCGGCGACGTCGGCGTCGGAGCCGGACATCACGAAGTAGAGCGGAGCCGTCATGGCCGTCCGGCGGCGGAGCGGGTCGGGCGACCCGGCCAGCTCATGGAGAGGGGCGGCCGACCGGCCGGCCAGGCGGCCGCCGACGACGCGGGGCGCTGACCGGTCCACCATGTCCCAGGTCGTGATCCGATCGTGGCGCCCCATGTACATCTCGCAGAGCGCGGCCCGCCCGTCGTCGTCGAGGCGGCGCCGGGCCTTGAAGTCGAGGATGCACATGGCCGCCATCCGCGGCTCGTAGGCCGGGTGGTCGAGGAGGCGGTCCACCTCGGCGAGCGGCAGTCGCTCGTGGGCCTTGGCGGTGGCGAAGAGGTCGCGCATCCGCATACCGATCGCTGCCTCGTCAGGGCCGAGCCGCTTCCGGACGGTCACCAGCTCCGCCTCCGACTGGAGCGCCTCCAGCGCGGCGACGACACCGTCGGCCGTAATCTCTCGTTCGTGGTCGACCATCCCGAGAGCCTACGGGCGACCCCCTGGTCGCCCCGGGCCGTGAGATGGACCCTGCAGGAGCTCGTCCGCTACGCCAGACCGTCGAACGCCGCGGGGTAGACGACCGTGCCCCGGAGCGCGGGATCGTCGGGGTCGAACGACGACAGCCGCATGACCTGCGCCGCTTCGGGTGGTGCCCACTCCGGCAGGTGGATGTCGATGCCGTACCTGGTCGAGTGCTCGAAGCCGAGGCGTCCGTAGTACAAGGGGCTGCCCTCCAGGATGACCATTGGCTCGCCGAGCGCGTCCGCGACGGACAGCGACTCGCGGACGAGGGCACTGCCGATGCCCGACCGCTGGTGTTCGGGATGGACGGCGAGGGGCGAGAGCATGCTGATCCGCCGGTCGCCGTCGTCGTTGTGAATGACGGCGTGGCTGATCATCACGTGCCCCACGATCTCGCCGCCGACCTCGGCGACGAGGGCCATCTCGGGCACGTACTCGGGTGAGGCGCGAATCCGGTCGACGAGATCGGCCTCTGCGTCCGACTCGAACGCCGCGGCGACCACATGGCGGATCGCTTCGTCGTCATCGGCCGACTCGGGCCGAATGACCACCGACCTGACGGTGTCTGCCATGCCCAGAGTGCTAGCAGGGCCTCCGACGCCGGGTGGGGCACGCCGATGCTTCCCGGCAGGCGCGGTCGCCCGCTAGCGACGCACCCGATAGAGCAGGTGCAGCACCCGGTCGCCCTGGATCACCGTGTGCGGGTCCTCGAGCAGGTGCTGGGCATCGACCGACCCGAAGTACCGCTTGCCCGAGCCGAAGACCACTGGCGCGACGTCCATCGCCACCTCGTCCACCAGGCCGAGGGCGAGTGCCTGCCCGCCGACGTCGCCCGCCGTCACGACCACGGTGCGGTCCCCCGCGAGCTCCTTGGCCTTCGCGATCGCCTGCGCCACATCGTCGACGAACTCGTACGACGCCTCCGGGTGCCACCCGTCGGGCCTGGGGCGATGCGACACAACGACCACGTGGTCGCCCGTCGGCGGCGACCCCTCCCAGCCGTTGGTCATGTCGAACAGGTGGCGCCCGATCACCATCGACCCGATGCTCGCCCACATCGGGTGGACGTAGTCGGCCGAGGCCTGCGAGATCTTCATCGTGCCGCCCTCGCCGAGCTCGACGTCGCCGTTGAAGTACCAGTCGAACAGGGGGCCGACCTGGTCGTCGGTGTCGGCGATGAATCCGTCCACCGACACGACGCTGTGCATCACCACGGTGCCCATCACATCTCCTAGGGGTTCCGAGGGCTCGTTGGTTGTCGTGAGCCCGCCAGCCACCGCACGACACCACTACGACGATCGAGTCCTACCCGAGTCATCGGTGCGCGACCCCCGGCGTCTCCGCCGTTCGCGGTCGACCAACCGGCGACCCTGGACGTCGCCGCACGCCGCGTCCCTCGCTCACGGCGGAGCGGATCCGCTCGCGGTACCGTGCCGACCTCACGGGTTGGGGGGACCATGACCGAGCGAGATCCGGACCTCTACCGGTCGGTCGAGAGGTTCAAGGCGCAGGCCTACAGGCGCGTCGGGCAGGAGTCGCTGCCGGCACACCTGGAGAAGACCTACGGCGTGCGCGTCGCCGCCACCGCGGAGCTCGACGGCGGCGTCGTCCGCGTCGACCTCGTGGACGGTGCGCCCTGGGTCGCACGCATCTTCCCCGCGGCGCGTCCCCTCGCGGCGGTCGAGGGCGACGCCGAGATCCTGCATCTCATGGCTCGGCACGACTTCCCGGCGGAGCGATGTGTGCCCGACCCGGTGTCGGTGCACGAGGGCCAGGCCGTGCTCGTCACCGAGCTCGTGCCCGGTACGAATGCTCGCGGTGACGCTCGGCCCGCGCTGCTGCGCCGGCTCGGTGAGCTGTTGGGTCGGTTGCACACGCTTCCCGAGGCCGACGGCGCCGCCGCTCGCCCGGCGGGCTCCTGGCACAGCCTGTCGATCCACGGTGGCGGTCGCAGCGAGGATGTCCGCGCGCTCGGCACCCTGCTCCAGGACGCGAAGACCCGTGCCCCCGCAACCCACCAGGGCGCGTTCGATGATCTCGTCACGGCCCTCGCCGAGCTCGACGTCGGCGATGGGCTGCCCACCGCGTTGGCCCACCCAGATCTCTGCACGGCGAACGCCATCCTCACCCCGGACGACGAGCCGGTGCTCGTCGACTGGACGGGCGCGGGGACGGCGCCACGGATCGGTCCGCTCGGGTTCCTCCTCGCGACCACTGGTGGCGATCGGCGGCTCATCGAGGCGGTCGTGGGCGGTTATGGCGAATGCGTGACACCGACCGACGACGAGCTGGACCGGCTGCCGGACTCGGTGCGCGCGTTTCCGCTCGTCCTCGACTCCTGGGGCGTCATCTACTGGGGCGCGCCGCCACGAGCGATCCTGAACAAGCTCGACACATCGAAGCGGTTCGCCGACTCGGTCGCGGGCCACGCCCGGCAGGCGTTCGCCGCCTGATCTGCCCAGCGTTCCTGAACCCAGGAACTCGATGTACGCGATCGGCACCGCGCAATCGTTGAACCGGTGATGAACGCGGCCAACCAGGGGTTCGACGATCTGTTCGACCGGCTGGAGGCGGCCGACGCGGCGGCCGCCGGCCTCGGCGAGCAGCAGTCTCGGCGTTCCCCTTGGTCGCCCTGCCCCAGACCTAGCGTGGGGTCGTGGAGCCGGAGCCGCCGCGTCGCCTGACCAGCCGGCTCCAGCGCGGGTGGGAGCGGGTGGCCGACGCAGTCTCGTGGACGCCGCCGACGTCGACCGAGGTCGGCACCGTCGCCAAGGCTGCGTTGGCCGGCGGGCTGGCGTGGGGGCTGGCGGTGGCGTTCACCGACGACGCCGCGGCGGTGCTCGCCACCCTGACCGCCGTGGTCGTCGTGCAGGTCAACGTACGGGCGTCCGTGCGAACGGCGCTGCAACGCAGCGCGGCGGTGGTGGTCGGCGTGCTGGCGGCGTTGGCCATCGGCGACGCCCTGACGCTCAACGCGGTCACCGTCGCCGCCGTCGTCGGCGTGTCCCTCGCGCTGACCCAGCTGGTGCTCCGGCTCCCGGCGTCGGCCGCCCGGCAGGTGCCGCTGAGCGTGCTCGTCGTGCTCACGACGGTGTCGTCGAACCCGGACCAGTCGGGATGGCGGCGCGCCGGCGAGACGCTCATCGGGGCCGCGGTGGGCATCGTCATGTCCCTCGCCCTGCCGGCATCGAGGTTGGTCGACGGGCGCCAGACGATCCAGCGCCTGGGCGACGGTGTCTGCGAGGTGCTGGAGTCCATGGCCCGGGGTCTGGAGGAGCCGTGGTCGACCGACCAGACCAGGGACTGGCGGCGGGTGTCCCACACCGTGCGGGACCGTCTCGTCGATCAGGCCCGGGAGGCGGCCGGCGACGGTCGCAACGCCGCGAGGTGGAACATCCGCGACCGGCGCCACATCACGAAGCTCGGTCGCTACGAGGACGCCATGCCCTGCCTCGAGCGCACCGCCATCGGCGTGTGGGCCATCGCACGCGGCCTCGACGACCACGCCCGCCTCAGCGACGAGCCGCACCGTGCCATGCCGGCGATGGGGAGGCTCTTCGCCTCGTTGGCGGCCGCCATCGCGGAGCACGTCCGGAACGTGCTCGGCGCGTCGGACGACGCCGCGGTCGGGGCGAGCCTCGACGAGGTGCACACCCGCCGGACTCGCTGCATGCAGGGCGCCGCTCGGCGGGCACGCCTGGCACTCGAGTCCGAACCGGGCGACAACCGTCGCGAGGTCGAGGGCGAGTGGATCGGGTACGTGTCGCTGCTCGTGCAGACCGACCGCATCGCGGCCGACATCCGCGCCAACTTCCCTCGGACTGGATGAGTTCGGTCAGACCGCACCTGCGCCTCGCACGCGTTCCACCCCGACCAGGACTCCCTCATCCCGTCGGCTGTCTCCCCCGCGTCAGTGGTGGGGGCCCTCGCGGCCGAGGGTCTCCACGGGGGTCGCGCCGGGGCGGGTCCACTGCGGCACGGGCCGGCTGGTCGGGCCCCAGTTGGCGACACCGTCGGCGCCCGAGCGCCAGTACCAGCAGATCGGCGCTCCGTGCCCACCGACCGGCGCACCGGCCTGCGGGGCCTCGGGCCAGCCCTCGGGGTTGTCCTCCCATCCCTCGCGGCGGCCGTAGGGCGTCATGTCGAGCAGGCCGAGGCTGGTGTCGGCCGGCTCGTTGCCCCGGCCCGTCGTGGAGTAGGTGAGGAACGCGCGGTCGCCGTCGCGCAGGAAACACATGATGTGCCCCGTTTGTCCGCCGATCGGCGGCTCCACGCCCCGCACGGAGTACCAGGGCTGGGTGTATCCCATGAACTCGACGTAGGGAGCCACCTCGTCCCAAGCGCCCGGTGTCAGGACGGCGAGCGAGACGCCCCGGGCGTTGAGGTAGACGGCGTCATTCATGTGCCAGACGTTGAAGGTACAGCCCTCGCACTGCCCCTGGTGCGGCGCGCCGTCGTACCACATGCTCTGGTAGACCACGAGTTCGTCGCGACCCTGGAACACGTCGACGAACGGGACCGGCCCGTCGGCGCCGGTGACCTCGACCGCGCCGTCGAGCTCGACCATCGGCAGCCGCCGCCGGGCCGCCGCGATCGCGTCGCCCTCACGAGTGTGCGCCTTCTCGCGGACCAGCAGCTCCTCGCGCGTCGCCTGCCAGGTGGCCAGGTCGACGACTGGCGGCTTGCCGGGGAGGTTGCCGCGCGGGTGGGCGGGCGTGGTCGTCATGGTGTCCTCCGCTGTCTCGTCTCGTGCGCCCGCGAGCTCCCTGGTGAGCATGTCAGCTGAGACGACTCATGGTGCCGAGACTCATCGATCCGAGTCGGCTGGTTACCCTCCGTTCTCGGCGCAGGCGTCGTGATAGGTAGGACGAAGCCGACGTGACCTGGCCGGTCGAGAGCCGGGGGACGCCATGTGGGCGGTCGCGACTGCGAGCGCACCACACGGGGAAGGAGCCCACCGATGGACCAGCCAACCGCGGAGCAGGCGCTGCGCCGGCTCGAGCCCCTGGTCGGCGAGTGGACCGTCGAGGCGAGATGGCCCGACGGGACGCCCTGGCCGGGCGGCGGCCGGGTCTCCTTCGAGTGGCACGCCTCCGGAGCACACCTGATCGAGCGGGGGACGGCCGACCTCCCGGAGGCGCCCGACAACGTGTCGATCATCGGCTGCGACGCGGCCAACGGGACGTACTTCCAGCTGTACTCCGACGAACGCGGCGTCTGCCGCGTCTACGAGATGAGCATCGGCGACGGTGAGTGGAAGCTCTGGCGAGACGGCGAGCCGTTCTCCCAACGCTTCACCGCGATCTTCAGCGAGGACGGGAACACGCTCACCGGGCGCTGGGAGGCCGCCGAGGACGGCACGAGCTACACGACCGACTTCGACCTCGTCTACCGCAGAACCGGCACGTGACGCCGGGGTGGCGCACCTGACTCCATCGGCGGGTCGAGGCACTCTTTCTGAGTGCCGCGGCGGACGGCCCGGCCTGACCCGCCACGCCCGGGCTCGACGTCCTCCCGATCACAGGGAGCGGCGACACTGTCCGGGTGCGAGATCGGGTGCCACCGCCGACCGCCGGGGTCTGGATCGACGAACGCCTCGTCGTCGGAGACTCGCCGATCGCGGGACGAGGCCTGTTCTTCGGCGACGATCTTCGCCCCGGCACCGTCGTGATCCGGCTCGGCGGATGGCTGGTCAGCTCGGCGGAGCTCGACTCGCTGCTCGCGGCGGCCGACAGGGATCCCACGGCTCCCTATGTCGACACGATCACGATCGCCGGCGACAGCCACCTGGTGCTTCCGCCGGGCACGCGGATCCACTTCGGCAACCACAGCTGCGACCCGACGCTCTGGCATGTCGGCCCCTACGAGCTCGCAACCCGCGGGGAGGTCGCAGCCGGCGAAGAGGCCACCATCGACTACGCGACGCAGTCCGGCGCGGCGGGCTTCGCCATGACCTGCCGGTGCGGGGCGTCGCGGTGCCGCGGCCGAGTCTCGAGCGGCGACTGGCGACGGCCCGATCTCCAGGACCGGTATCGGGGCCACTGGGTTCCGGCGCTCCAGGAGCGCATCGATGCGGAGACGACCGCGCACCCCCGGACGCCCGGCGCCTGAGCGTTGGCGAAGAGTCGAGGGAGACCGCCGCCAAGGCACAGCCGGCGCTTCGCTCACCCCGGCAGCCAGGCGGCGTGGAAGCCGTAGGGCACACGTTGCGGCGTGGCGACGGTGGCCACCGGCCCGGCCGCCACGTCGGTGGCGTCGAGCACGGCCAGCGCGGACCGGGCGGTGGCCTCGTCGTGGATGACGGCGAGGAGCCACCCCTCGTCGTCGGCGTCGCCGCCCGGGTCGGCCACGAACAGCCACTCGCCGCTGTGGCGGGTCGGGCCCGGGTCCCACACGGTCCGCCTCCCGGTGCGGAAGTCGTGCTTGATCACGCCCCCCATGTCGACGGTGACGTCGCTCGGGCGGTTCTGCACCAGGTAGCCGTGGCGGTGCTCGCGGCCGGTGCGGCGCAGGTCGCGGCTCGGCAGCTCGCCGGGATCGTCGCCGCTGGGGACCAGCACCTCGTCGCCGACCCGCCCGCCGGCCACCGGCACCGTCCAGCGGCGGAGCGAGAGGTCGCCGCCGAGCGTCTGGCCGTCCTCGAAGATCGAGTCCAGACGGCACACGTCCAGCACCACCTCGTCACCCCGGCGGAAGGCGTTGACGCCGTGGAACACGTAGCAGGGCTCGTCGAGGTCGGACCAGCGCACGTCGGCGCCGGTGCCGCCCAGGGGCAGCACGCCGACCCGGGCGCCGTAGCTCGGATCCCACCGGAAGGGGAACTGCGAGCCGTCGCCGGTCTCGACCATGGCGATGGCGACGTCCAGGTCGAACACGACCGGGAGGTCCCAGAAGACGACATCGTCCGTGGTGATGGCGAAGTCGTGGATCATCGTCGGGCCCGGAACCGGCACCTCGGTCGACGACGACAGGGTGCCGTCGGGCTCGAGCACGTGGTAGGTGAGGTAGGGCGGGACGAAGCCGTAGCCGAAGAAGTGCAGGCGACCGGTGTCGGGGTCGAGCTTCGGGTGGGCGGTCATCGAGGTGGTGAGCCGGCCGCCGAAGTCGACCGGGCCGACCGTCGACAGGTCGCCCGGCGCCAGCTCGAACGGGAACCCGATCTCGCCGGAGCTGAGCAGCCGATCGCCGAATCGGATGGCGGACACGTTGCTCTGGGTCGTCGTGCCGCCCGGCGGCCCGTCGAACGCCCCGAAGGTGGTCGACGCCTCGTACATGGGGGTCCGCACGTAGCGGTTGCGGTACCAGGTCGCCCGCCCCCCGTCGAGGCGGACGCCGTGGACCATGCCGTCGCCGAGGAACCAATGCGGGGACTCGCCGGTGCGGGGGTTCGAGCCGTTCCGGACGTACAGCCCGGTGAGCTCGGGAGGGAGGGCGCCCGTGACCTCGAGGTCGAACGACTCGACCTCGTCGACCACCGGAGCGAAGCCGCCCTGCAGCCACCACGGCACGGCCGGGTCGAACGCCGCGGTGGTGCCCGGGGCCGCGGCTCCCGATGCCGCCGTGCCCGCAGATCCGCTGCCACCGCCACCACGGCCGCTACCGCCGCCGCTGCCGCAGCCCACCGCCGCCGCCAGGACGGCCCCGCCCGCCATCGTCATGAACTCACGACGGTGCAACCGCCCCCACCCCTCGGTCATCCGGTCGATGCTAGATGGGCGCCGACAAGTCACTTGACCTCAAGTTTCCTTGAAGTGTGAGACTGTCCCCATGCAGATGGACTTCAGCCACTGGATGGCGCTCGAGAGCGCCATGCATGGCGAGCAGCCGCGGCGGGCGTTCAGTCGCTCGACCCTGCGGCGTATCGCGGCCTTCGCCCGCCCCCACTACCGGGCGCTCGCCGCCTTCCTCGCCCTCAGCGTCACCACGGCCTTGCTGACCGTCGCCACCCCCGTCCTCGCCGGCCTGGTGGTCGACGAGATCATCGAGGGCAAGGACGAAGGCCGCGTGATCGCGCTGGCGGTGGTCATCGCCCTGGTGGCTCTGCTCGACTCGGTGGTCGGCGTCGGGGAGCGCTGGCAGTCGGCCAAGATCGGGGAGGGCCTCATCCTCGACCTGCGCCGCGCCGTCTTCGGGCACGTGCAGCGCATGCCGGTCGCCTTCTTCACCCGCACCCGCACCGGCGCCCTGGTCAGCCGGCTCAACAACGACGTCATCGGCGCCCAGCGGGCCTTCACCTGGACCCTGTCCGGCGTCGTCAGCAACGCCATCGCCCTGGTGCTGGCGCTGGCGGTCATGCTGAGCCTGTCGTGGCAGATCACGCTGCTGGCGCTGATGCTGCTGCCGGTGTTCGTCATCCCGGCCCGGCGCATGGGCTCGCGCCTGGCCCACCTCGAACGCGAGGCCGCCGACCACAACTCGGCCATGACCACGCAGATGACCGAGCGGTTCTCCGCCCCGGGCGCCACGCTGGTCAAGCTGTTCGGGCGGCCCGCCCGCGAGGAGGCCGAGTTCGGCGCCCGGGCCGAGCGGGTGGCGCAGATCGGCGTGCGCACCGCGATGGGGCAGTACGTCTTCCTCACAGCGCTGGCCCTGGTGTCGGCGCTGGCCCTGGCCCTTGTCTACGGCCTGGGCGGCTACATGGCGCTGCAGGGCGAGATCGAGGCGGGCACGATCGTCACTCTGGCGCTGCTGCTCACCCAGCTCTACGCGCCGCTGACGGCCCTGGCCAGCGCGCGCGTCGACGCCATGACCGCCCTCGTCAGCTTCGAGCGGGTGTTCGAGGTGCTGGACCTGGACCCGCTGATCGGCGAGCGGCCTGACCCCATGACCGTGCCCGACGGGCCGGTGACCGTCGAGTTCGACGACGTGCGGTTCGGCTACCCATCGGCCGACAAGGTGTCGCTGGCCTCGCTGGAGGAGGTGGCCACGCTCGACACCCGCGGTGGCGTCGAGGTGCTGCACGGCGTGTCGTTCCGGGTCGAGCCCGGGCAGCTCGTCGCGCTGGTGGGCACGTCGGGCAGCGGGAAGTCGACCATCGCGTCGCTGACCCCCCGCCTCTACGACGTCGACAGCGGGGCGGTGCGGCTCGGCGGCGTCGACGTGCGTGACCTCTCCTTCGATGCCATCCGGAGGACGCTGGGCATGGTGACCCAGGACGGCCACCTGTTCCACGACTCGGTGCGGGGCAACCTGCTGTTCGTGCGGCCGGAGGCGACCGAGGCCGAGCTGTGGGACGCGCTGCGCACGGCCCGCCTGGCCGAGCTCATCGAGTCGCTGCCCGACGGCCTCGACACGGTGGTGGGCGAGCGGGGCTACCGGTTCTCGGGCGGCGAGCGCCAGCGCCTCACCATCGCCCGCATCCTGCTGGCCCGGCCCCGGGTGGTGATCCTCGACGAGGCGACCGCCAGCCTCGACTCGACCTCCGAGGCCGCGGTCCAGGCCGCCCTCACGGACGCGCTGGCCGGGCGGACGGCGCTGGTGATCGCCCACCGGCTGTCGACGGTCCGCCAGGCCGACGCCATCCTGGTGGTCGAGGCCGGGCGCATCGTCGAGCGGGGCACGCACGCCGAGCTGCTGGCCGCGGACGGCCGCTACGCCGAGCTGTACCGCACGCAGTTCCGCGACGAGGAGCCCGGCGTGGACGGTGAGGGCGACGGCATCACCGGCGACTCCACCGGCCCGCTCGCCGGCGAGACGGTCGACGCGGTCGCCTGATCGGGCTCGGCTGGAACTGGCGTCGCCTGCTGCGGTGGTGGCAGGGAGCGACGCCAGAACGGGAGGGTCGGGCGGCGGACCCCCGTAGGCGGTCAGCCGAGGAGGAAGCCGCTGACGAAGCCCTGCCAGGTGACGGGGCCGACGATGCCGTCGACGGCGATGTGGTCGTCGGGGAACGAGTCCCGCAACGCCTCCTGGAAGCCCCGCACGAACGCCTCGGTCTTCGGGCCGAAGATGCCGTCGATCACCAGTGCCGGGTGGTCCTCCGAGCCCGAGCGGTCGACGGCCTCCTGCTGCACGCCGCGCACGGCGTCGCCGGTGTCGCCGCGCTCTACGGTGACGATCACCGCGGACCAGGTGTCGGGCCCGGCGATGCCGTCGACGTCCAGGTGCTCGTGCGCCTGGAACGCCCGGACCGCGCCGTCGGTCTTGGGCCCGAAGTCACCGTCCACCTCGATGTCGTGGCCGTGGTGGCGCAGCAGGTGCTGCAGGGTGCTGACCGGGTGGCCGTGGTCGCCCC
The DNA here is from genome assembly GCA_963842395.1 of uncultured Acidimicrobiales bacterium. GTDB lineage: Bacteria > Actinomycetota > Acidimicrobiia > Acidimicrobiales > VFJN01 > ZC4RG19. Next base: position 537,534 of record CAWJGJ010000003.1, on the reverse strand, counting down.
GCTTGGTGAGCGGCCATGGCAGGGTCGTCTCGAAGTCGTCCGCGTCAGTCATGGCAGGTTCCTTCCGCAGGGGTGCGTTCCTTCGTCAAGTTAGAGCCCTTCGCCCGGCGGCCGATACGTGCCGTCCGTGAGCCCGGGGCTCGGCACGCCGGAGCCGGCGCGGGCGGGTCGATGCCGCGTGCCAAGATCGGCGTCCCCCATGGTCCGCCGCGTCCGTCTCCGCCCCTGGCAGAAGCGCGCCCTCGATCGGCTCGCGGTCGCCGACGCGCCCGACTTCCTGACCGTCGCCACCCCGGGCGCCGGCAAGACCACCTTCGCCCTCGTCGCCGCCGTGCACGACATGGCGGCCCACCCGGGGCGGGGGCTGGTGGTCGTGGCGCCGACCTCGCATCTCAAGCTGCAGTGGGCCGACGCGGCGGCCGGCCTCGGCCTCCACCTCGAGCCCCGGTGGTCGGCCACCGGCGGGCGCCTGCCGGCCGACGTCCACGGTGTGGTGACCACGTACCAGCAGGTGGCCTCCAACCCCGACGCCATGCGCCCGCTCGCCGCCCGGTCGCTGGTCATCCTCGACGAGATCCACCACGCGGGCGACGATCGCGCCTGGGGCGAGTCGGTGCGCCGGGCGTTCGAGGTGGCGCCCGGGCGGCTGGCGCTGTCCGGCACGCCGTTCCGGTCGGACACCCTTGCCATCCCGTTCGTGCGCTACCTCGGCGACGAGGCGGTGCCGGACTTCGAGTACGGCTACGCCGACGCCCTGGCCGACGGCCGCGTGGTGCGCCCCGTGTACTTCCCCCGCATCAACGGCTTCATGGAGTGGATCGCGCCCGACGGCAGCGCCCAGGCCGCCGCCTTCGACGACGCCCTCGACCGCACCCGCTCGGCCCAGCGGCTGCGCACGGCGCTCAGCCTGGAGGGCGAGTGGCTGGCGACGGTGCTGCTGCAGGCCAACGACCGGTTGACCGCGCTCCGGCGGACCCAGCCCGACGCCGGCGGCCTGGTCATCGCCGCCGACCAGGAGCATGCGCAGGGCATCGCCGACCTGCTGCGCTACCGGTGCGGGGTGCGGGCGGTGGTGGCGGTGTCGGACGACCCGCTGTCGTCCAGCCGCATCGCCCGCTTCACGGCGTCGGCCGACCCGTGGATCGTGGCCGTCCGCATGGTGTCGGAGGGCGTCGACATCCCCCGCCTGCGGGTGGGGGTCTACGCCACGACCACGACGACCGAGCTGTTCTTCCGCCAGGCGGTGGGCCGGTTCGTGCGCTGGACCCGGGGCGTTCCCCGGCAGAAGGCGTACCTCTTCATCCCGGACGACGCCCGCCTGCGCACCTGGGCCACGCAGATCGCCGACGCCCGCCGCCACAGCCTGCGCAAGCCCGAGCGGAACGGCGACGAGCCGGCGGCCGACGCCGCCGCGCTGGACGAGCTGCGCCACGACGACGACCGCGGCGACCAGCTCTCGATGTTCGCGGCGCTGTCGGCCGTGGTCACGGGCGAGGCGACCTCGTCGGTGTTCGACGCCGACGAGGAGGCGCTCGATCGCCTCGATCGGCTCGACCGCCTCGACGAGGCCGGTGGGGTCGGGACGGCCGGCGCGCGTGGCGGGGCGGGCGACGACGACGGCCTCGACCTGGCGCTGCCCGCGCTCCCCGGCGGTGCGCCGGCGGCCGGCCGAGGCGACGCCGCCGGCCCCGCCACCGGCCGCAACGGCCACCCCGGCCCCAACCCGCGGCAGGAGCGCGCCGCGCTGCGCGAGGCCAACGCCAAGCTCGTGCAGGACCTGGTGTGGAAGACCGGCATGGGCCACGCCCAGGTGAACGGGGAGCTGAACCGCCTCGTCGGCCTGCGCCGCATCGACGAGGCCACGGTCGACCAGCTCCGCCGCCGCGCCCAGCAGGCCGAGCGCTGGCTGGCCGCCCGCTGACGAGGCGGCGCGGCGCGGGACGCGGTGCTCGGCGGTTCCCCCGAGGCGTGGGCTGGATCGTCGGCCGCAACTCACCGGGGCGAACGGCAGGTTCCGTGGGCTCGGTACGGTGGGGGCGTGAGCGCGGACGAGTCGGGCGTCAGGGCGACCCTCTACCAATGGGCCGGTGGCCGCCAGGCCATCGAGGGTCTGATCGACGCCTTCTACGACCGGGTCGAGGGGGACGACCTGCTGTCGTCCTTGTTCCCCGGAGGCGTGAGTGCCGAGCACCGCGAGCATGTGACGAGCTGGTGGTGCGAGGTGTTCGGCGGTCCGCCCCGCTACACCGACGAGCTCGGCGGCTACGAGCGAATGCTCCACAAGCATCGAGACCTGGGCATCACGGACGACCAGCGATTCCGGTTCGTGTCGTTGATGAGCCTCGCCGCCGATGACGCCAACCTGCCGGCCGATCCCGAGTTCCGCTCCGCCCTGCTGGCCTACCTGGAGTGGGGCACGCGCCTGGCCATGGCGAACTCGCAGCCCGGCGCGGAGGTCGTCGAGCACGCCCCCTTGCCGCGTTGGGGCTGGGGCGAGGCCCCGCCCTACCAGCCGTAGCGGGCCGTCCGCCCAGCCAGCTCGCACAGGCGCAAGAACGCAGCGGTGGCAGGCTCGATCGCGCCCCTGGCTGGCGCGTCGACCGGTCCGCCCGTCGACCCGACTACCACTTTCCGCTGTCACGGGAGGAAGAAAAAGGCAGGAATATCAAGGACTTCTCGCGCACAAAGTGGTGCAATCCCCAGGAAAACTCGTAAGAATACTCGCAGTATCCGCGAGTCATCGGTTCGTGGTGGGAAAACTGACCACGAATCCGAGACCTAGGAGGAGCCCCTGTGAACCGTCGTGATCTGGTCCTGGCCGTATCCACCCAGACGGGCCTCGAGCGCAAGGAGGTCGACACCGTCCTCAAGGGCTTCACCGACGTGGTGACCGCCGTGGTCTCCAAGGGCGAAGCCGTCTCGATCTCGGGCTTCGCCAAGTTCGTGAAGGTCGACCGCCCCGCCCGCATGGGCCGCAACCCGCAGACCCAGCAGCCGGTGCGCATCAAGGCGTCGAAGAAGGCCCGTATCACGCCGCTGAAGGGCTTCAAGGACGCGGTCGTGAAGACGAGCCTGGCGCCCAAGCTCGAGCGTGGCGTCTGGCCCCCCGCGGCACCCGCGGCCAAGAAGGCGGCGGCGAAGAAGACGACGACGGCGGCCAAGAAGACCACCGCGGCCAAGAAGACGACGACCGCCAGGAAGACCACGGCGAGCAAGGCACCGGCCCGCAAGACCGCGGCGAAGAGGTCGACCGCCACCCGGCCCGCTGCGAAGCGGCCTGCGGCCAAGAAGGCCCCGGCGCGCAAGGCGCCCGCCCGCAAGGCCGCCACCCGGCGCTGATTTCCCGCCCCAAGGTCGACCGCCCGGCCCCGGGCGGCCGGCCGGCGCCCCTCCCGTCCGGGCGCCGCATGGGAAAAATCGCGCGAACTTCTACACGTCGCGTGCGCCTGGGGCGTTCTTGGGGCAGTGTTGGCTGCAATCGTGGTCAGAGAGCGCTCCACCTCGTCGGCGCCGATCGCCATCGGTGCCTCTACCGCGCTGTCGTTCGAGGCCTTCTACCTGGCCAACGAGCGACGGCTCTTTCGTGCGCTCTACGTCCTGACCGGCAGCCGTGACCAGGCCGAGGACCTCGCCCAGCAGGCGTTCTGCCGGGTGTGGGAACGGTGGGAGAGCGTCGGCACGCTGGACGATCCCACCGGCTACCTGTTCCGCACGGCGTTCAACGCCCACCGCAGCGCCACCCGGCGTGCGGTGCGGACCGCCCGCCGGGCCCTGGATGTCTTCGTGCACACCAGCCCGTCGCCTGCGCCGGCTCCCGCCGACGTGGCGGCCGACCGCGACCACGTCGCCCGCGCCCTGGCCCGGCTCACGCCCCGCCAGCGCGAGGCCGTGGTCCTGACCCAGCTCCTCGACTGCGATGCCAGCCACGCGGCCCGCATCATGCGCATCCGCCCCGCCACCGTCAGGGTGCTCGTGAGCCAGGCACGCGCTGTGCTGGTGGCCGACGTCCGCTCGGTGGCGGAGCCCGGAGGGTGACCGATGACAACGACCTCCGGTCACGGCTCGAACGCATCGCATCTCTCGCCGGCGACCCACCCGAGCATGGTCTCGACCGGGTCGCCGCACGCCGGCACCGCCGGCTGCGCCGCCGCCGCGGAGCTGTCGCCGCGGCGGCGGTGCTGGCGGTGCTCGCCGTCGGCGCGCCGCTGATATCGCACGGCAGCCGTGACCGCACCTCGGTGGAGGCCTCGGGCGAGGCGGGTCCGCCGGGGGTCACGCCGGAGGTGCCCCGCGAGGTCGTGGTGCGGTGCGACCCGGAAGGCATCGTCGTGCCGGTGGCCTCGGTCCGACCCCAGCGCGACGGCCTGCACATCCGGGTCGTCAACGCGCTGCCGCGCACGACCGTGCTCGAGGTCGACGGCGACGGCTGGTCCTCGGGCGAGATCGAGGTGCGCCCGGGGGAGCGTGCCGTCCGCCAGCCCGTGCCGCCGGGCAAGGTGACGATCTCCTGCCGCATCGGCGGCGCGACCGAGCGGCGCCGCATCGACGTGGTCGACCTCGCCGGCTACTACGTCGAGCCTCACCTCGCTTGCGACGACAGTGACGTGGCCAAGCTGGACCGGCTGGCCGTCGACCCCCCGAGCTCGAGCGTCATCGTGGCGGCGCGCACCGCCCTCGACGCCTGGCTCACCGGGGGCAGCCGCGACGACGAGATCGGTCCGGTCCGGGGCTACCCGTCGCAGCGTCTGGGCGACGCCACCGCCGACCCGATGGTGCAGGTGAAGCGGGACGGCGACGTCATCGCCTTCGCGTCGGTGCGGGGGGCCGAGGGCGCCACCGACCCGCCCTACACGACGGTCACCGCGCGGGTGTGCCGCGCCATGGTGACCACCGCCGAGGATCCGCCCGACGGGACGACGTCGACCTCCGAGCCGACCACCGGGCGCGGCACTCGTCCCGAGCCCACCTAGGTCGGGCTGTCCGCGCCGGTCGGCGGGGCCAGGCCGGGGTCGTTCGGCGGGGCTGTCGATCGGGACTGGTCGGCGGGCCGGTCGGCGCCGTTCCGGTGCCCCGGTTGCGACTGCGGCCGCGCCCTGGGCAGACTGGCTTGACCCAACGGTCAAGTGCCGGCCCGACCCACCGCCGTGCTGCACGGGAAGGACGGGGGCGGCGTGACAAAGGAGCAGCCCATGCCCACAGCCGTCATCGTCGATGCAGTCCGCACCGCCGGAGGCAAGCGCAACGGCAAGTTGTCGGGGTGGCATCCGGCCGACCTGGCCGCCGAGACCCTCAAGGCGCTGGCCGAGCGCAACGACCTCGACCCCGCCCTCGTCGACGACGTGATCATGGGCTGTGTCATGCAGGCCGGCGCGCAGTCGCTCAACGTGGGCCGCAACGCCGTGCTGGCCGCGGGCTGGCCCGAGGAGGTGCCCTCCACCACCGTCGACCGGCAGTGCGGCTCGTCGCAGCAGGCCGCCCACTTCGCCGCGCAGGCCGTGATGGCCGGCGCCCACGACATCGTCGTCGCGGCCGGTGTCGAGGTGATGAGCCAGGTACCCATGGGCGCGTCGATCGGCGACGGCAAGTTCGGCATCCCGTTCGGTCCCAAGGTCAACCAGCGCTACGCCGACGTGGGCGGCCTCGTCCCCCAGGGCATCTCGGCCGAGCTGATCGCCGACAAGTGGGGCCTGTCCCGCGAGGCCCTCGACGCGTTCGGCGCCGAGAGCCAGATCCGGGCCGCCCGGGCCACCGCCGAGGGCCGGTTCGAGAACGAGATCGTCCCCGTCCGCTCGTTCCACCGTGACAAGGAGACCGGTGCCATCACCGAGTCCGACGAGCGGGTGACCGCCGACGAGGGCATCCGCGAGGGCACCACCCCCGAGACCCTCGCCAACCTCAAGCCGGCCTTCAAGCCCGACGGCAAGGTGACGGCCGGCAACTCCAGCCAGATCACCGACGGCGCCTCGGCCGTGCTCATCATGAGCGAGGAGAAGGCGTCCGAGCTGGGGCTGCGGGCCCGGGCCCGGTTCCACACCTTCGCCCTCGCCGGCGTCGACCCCGTGACCATGCTCACCGGCCCCATCCCGTCCACCGCCAAGGTGCTGGCCAAGTCGGGCCTGTCGGTCGACGACATCGACCTGTTCGAGGTCAACGAGGCCTTCGCCTCGGTCGTGCTGGCCTGGCAGATCGAGTCGGGCGCCGACATGTCCAAGGTCAACGTCAACGGCGGGGCCATCGCCCTCGGCCACCCGCTCGGCTGCTCGGGCACCAAGCTGCTGGCGACGCTGGTCAACGAGCTCGAGCGCACCGGCGGCCGCTACGGCCTGCAGACGATGTGCGAGGGCGGCGGCATGGCCAACGCCACCATCATCGAGCGGCTCGGCTGACCCGCACGCGCACGTCGCGTTCCGAGCGTCCCTCACCGTCACACCCGCCGGTGGGGGACGCCGGTCCGGCGTGCGCCCGGCACGACGTAGAGTTCACCGGACGTGACGCCGGCCCGCGGAGCGCGAGGTCCGGCGTCGGATGCAGCAACGGGGGGGACGATGAGGGGAACGCCTGCCTGGCGGCGCGTGGTGGCGGTCGCGGCGGTGCTGGTCGTGGCCGTGGCGACGGCGGCGTGCGAACCACCGCCCGGCGGAGCCGGCGACGCGGGCTTCCGCCGCGTGCTGCGGGGCACCGAGGCGGCGCCCTGGCACGTGACGACCGGCGTCGAGCAGCTCACGGTCACCGGGGCGGCGCCCGGCCAGGCGCTCACCCTGTACGGACGGCAGGGCCGCCGGCTGCTCACGATGCTCGCCGACGACCTGGGCCAGGCGCACTTCGCCTACATCCCGCCCGAGCACGCCACCGTCCAGTCGGGGCCCGACCTCGACTACTCCCAGCTCGACGTGGTGGCCGGCTCGACGCTGGCGCCCGGGCGCTACGTGGTGGTCGACGACAGCGCCCGGCCCCGGCTGGCGGGCCCGGTCGTCACCGTGGCCGGCCGCGACGACCACCCCGACCCGGCGCTGTACGAGCGGCAGATCCTCACGGGTGCCCAGCTCGACGTCCTCGGCGGCGTCGTGCCGGGGTCGTCGCTCGAGGACGGCTTCCAGTACCTGGAGATGCGGGACGGCGCACGGCTCAGCGCCATGGTGCGCTTCCCCGACCAGTCGCTCTACGGGCCCGGCCCCTGGCCCACCGTCATCGAGTACTCGGGCTACGGCCCCTCCAACCCGGCCAACGAGGAGGCGGGCGTCCGCATCGCCCGCGCGCTCGGCTACGCCACGGTCTCCGTGAACATGCGGGGCAGCGGCTGCTCGGGTGGCGTGTTCGACATCTTCAACCCGGCCCAGATGGCCGACGGCTACGACACGGTCGAGATCGTGGCCGGCCAGAGCTGGGTGCGGGGCGGCAAGGTAGGCATGGTCGGCCTGTCCTACTCCGGCATCTCGCAGCTCTACACGGCCGCCACCAACCCGCCGCACCTGGCGGCGGTCACGCCCCAGTCGGTCCTGGCCGACCCGTGGCTGCAGGCCTGGCCCGGCGGCATCTTCAACTCGGGCTTCACCCACCAGTGGATCCAGGAGCGGGACGCGGCCGCGGCCCCCGGCGGCACCAGCTGGGTCACGCAGCGCATCGAGGCGGGGGACACCGTTTGCGGCGCCCACCAGGCCCTGCGCAACCAGAACCCCGACTTCGAGAGCCTGGTGAGCAGCCTCGACGCGTACAACAGCTCGGCGGCGGCCCGCGACCTGCGCCTGCTGGTGCGCGACGTCGAGGCGCCCGTGTTCATCTCGGGCGCCTTCCAGGACGAGCAGACCGGCCCCCAGTTCACCGCCATGCTCGACGAGTTCGACAGCGCCGCCGTCCTGCGGGTCAACCTCTGGAACGGCCGGCACCCCGACGGCTACGCGCCGCCCAACCTGGTCGACTGGTTCGAGTTCCTCGAGCTGTACGTGGCCGACCGCGTGCCGGTCATGCCCCCGCTGATCCGGGCGGTACTGCCGGGCGTGCTCGCCGACCAGTTCGGCCTGGCCGACGTCACGCTGGAGCCCGATCACTACGCCTCCTTCGGCGCCGACGTGGCCGGCGCCCGGGCCGCCTACGAGGCCGAGGCCCCCGTCCGCGTGGCGTTCGAGAGCGGCATCGGCGCGAACGAGCTCGGCGAGGCGGGCGGCACCTTCGGCCTCGAGCTGGAGTCGTGGCCCACCGACGACACCGAGGCCGCCACCTTCTACCTGAGCGCCGACGAGTCGCTGGCCCCCACCCGGCCCCGCCCGCGCGGCGGGAGCGGCGTCGACGCCTTCCGCTTCGACCCCGAGGCCGGCGGGTCGACCCTGTTCGGCGGCACCGGCGACTACCCGCTGCTGGCCCCGCTGTGGACCATGGACTGGACCCGGTTCGGTCCCGGCGAGGAGCTGTCGTACCTGACCGCGCCGTTCGCCGCAGACACCGTCTTCGCCGGGCCGGCCTACGCCGACCTGTTCGTGGCCGCCGATGCGGCCGACGTGCACGTGCAGGTGTCGCTGTCGGAGGTGCGCCCCGACGGCACCGAGTACCTGCTCACCAACGGCTGGCTCGACCTGACGCACCGGGCCGAGGACCGGCGGCGCAGCGACGGGCTGGAGATCGTGCACCCGTTCACCGAGCGGGCCCGGCAGCCGTTGCGGCCAGGCCGGTGGGTCGAGGCGCGCGTCGACATCCCCTCCTTCGCCCACGCGTTCCGGGCGGGGTCGCAGCTGCGCCTGTCGATCGCCACGCCCGGCCGCAACCACGCCACCTGGGAGTTCGACAACCCCGACTACGGCGCCCAGGTGCCCACCGTCCAGGTGGCGCACACCCGGGCCCGGCCGTCGGCGCTGGTGCTGTCGGTACTGCCGGGGGTCGAGGTGCCCGCCGTTACCCCCGCCCCGTGCCCGGCGCTCCGGGGCCAGGCGTGCCGCCCCTTCGTCGCCACCGAGAACACCGCCGTACCATGACCGGGTGAGCACCCGGGCCCGTCGCCGTCCCCACATCTCGTGGCCGACGCTGGTGGTGCTGGTCATCGCCGGGGTGGTGGCCTGGTGGCTGACGGGCGCCGGTCCCGTCGCGGTCACCGTCGCCGTGCTCGCGGGATGGCTCATCGTCAAGGCCAGCTTCGCCGTGATGACCAGCCTGGCGACCCCGCTGCCGCCTCCGCCCCCGCCGGGCGAGCTGCGCAAGGTCCGCATCGTGTTCCGGTGCTCGCTCTGCGGGACGGAGGTGCGCATGACCAGCGCCAACGACGAGGTGCCTGAGCCGCCACGGCACTGCATGGAGGACATGGACCTGGTCGGTTCGGCCGAGCTGTGACGATCGGCGGGCGCGCCCGTTCCTTACCCGACGGTCACCACTCGTCGCCCAGTTGTTCGCGGTGGCGGCCGCGACGGTCTCTTTCCCACAACCTGTGGACAAGGCTGGGGAGAGTGACAGCGATGTAACTTTCGCCACCTCCCGGCCACCCGGGTCACGACAGGGGCGCTCACCAGGAGAAATGCAGGCCAACAACGGGTTGCGCGCACGCCGCTTCCCAGCGTCGCACCACCGAGTGTGACGGCGTAGCCGCCGCGTTCCGTGGTCTCCGCGGGCGCCGGCGGGTCGTCAGCGGTACTGCGTGGCGGTGACGATGCCGCCGCAGATGGCCGCCAGCCCCAGGCCCAGATAGGCGTTGCTCATCCCGCCGGGCAGCAGGTCGAGGTAGTTGAGGAAGATCACGACCAGACCCAGCCCGAGGAAGAAGAACATCAGGACCGGCACCCAGCGGGGGCTGACCTTGTACTCGCGGGGCACGGGTGGCGTGTAGCGGGTCGACGGCGCGGGTCGGCCGTCGGACTTGGTCCCCTTGGGCGTGACCCGGCCACCGGGCACCTGGCGCTTGGCTGGCTTGTTGGCCATGGCGGCGAGGTTAGACGAGCACCCCGGGCCCTGATGCACCCGGGTGGGCCCGGCAGCCGCCACCGATCGTGGCTCTGGCGCTGAAGAGCGTCGCCAGCGGGTGGCCCGGTGCGAGAGAGTGGGGGCGTGACGGACATGCTCGCGGCCGTGGACATCGGCACCAACTCGGTCCACCTCGTGGTGGCCCGGGTCGGCGACGACCGCATCGAGGTCGTCGACCGCGAGCGCGAGATGGTGCGCCTCGGCTCGTCGGCCAGCGACATGAAGCGACTCAGCCCCGCGGCGATCAGCCGCGGCATCGAGGCGCTGGTGCGGTTCGGGCAGGTGGCGGCCATCCACGGCGCGACCGTGCGCGCCGTCGCCACCTCCGCCGTGCGCGAGGCCGAGAACCGGGCGGTGTTCATCGACCGGGCCCGGGCCGAGGGGATCGAGGTCGAGGTCATCTCCGGCTTCGAGGAGGCGCGCCTCATCCACCTGGGCGTGCTGCAGGCGGTTCCCGTGTTCGACCAGCGGGTGGCGGTGTGCGACATCGGCGGCGGCTCCACCGAGCTGATCGTCGGCAGCCAGGGGGACATCCTCGCCGCCCGCAGCCTCAAGATCGGCGCCATCCGGCTGACCCGGCGCTACTTCGCCAAGCCCAAGCTGTCCGCCGGTGCCGTCGAGGCCTGCCGGCACGACATCCGGGCGGCGGTCGCCCCGGCGGTGCGCGAGCTCGAGCGCTCCGGGTTCGACGTGTTCGTGGGGTCGTCGGGCACCATCGGGGCCGTGTGCCAGATCGTGGCCGCCCGCGAGGCGGCCCGCACCGACGGCACCGTGCCCCGCACCCTCAACAACATGACCATCAGCCGCGACGACATCGACGGCGTGGTGCGCCGGCTGGCGAAGGCCACCACGGTCAAGGAGCGGGCCCGGACCCCGGGGCTCGATCCGCGCCGGGCCGACATCATCCTGGCGGGCGCGCTCATCCTCGAACAGATCGTGCACGCCCTCGGGGCGGACGCACTGACCTTCTCCGACTACGCGCTGCGGGAGGGGGTGCTGCTCGACACGTGGCGGCGCAAGCACGGTGGTTCGCTGCACCACCTGTCGGACCTACGCCGGCGCAGCGTCGTGCGGCTGGCGGGCCAGATGGACGAGGACCCGGAGCACTCCGGCCACGTCGCGCTGCTGGCGCTGCAGATGTTCGACGCCATGGCCGGCCGGCATCGCCTGGGCGACGACAGCCGCGAGGTGTTGGAGGCCGCGGCCCTGCTGTCCAACGTCGGGCTGTTCGTGTCCCACGCCGGGCACCACAAGCACAGCTACTACATCATCCGCAACAGCGAGATGCTGACGGGCTTCACCGACCGGGAGATCGAGCTCATCGCCCAGGTGGCCCGCTACCACCGCAAGTCCGCCCCGCGGAAGAAGCATGCCGAGTTCGCCGCCCTGTCGCGCGACGACCAGCAGCGGGTGCGGGTGCTGGCCGGCATCCTGCGGGTGGCGGTGGGCCTCGACCGCAACCACAGCGGCCGGGTGCGCTCGGTGACCTGCCACGAGGGCAGGGCCGGGGTGATGACGGTCGAGGTCACCGCCATGCCCGGCCAGGACGTGTCGCTGGAGCTGTACGCGGCGAACGGCCGGGCCGACCTGCTGGCCGAGGCGCTGGGCGGGCCCGTCGAGGTCGTGGAGCGCCCCGCCGACCGCATCGCCGTGCCCCGCCGCGCAGGTGTCCGGACGGGCGCCGACCCGGCGGGCACCGACCCCGAGCCGGGCATCGCCGACTCGGCGTGACGAGACGAGCGTCCATGGACGGGGCACTAGAGTCGGCGATCGTGGCTGGGGGAGAGGTTCCGCTGTGAGCAGGCGCGACACCGCTGCCGCGCTCGACGTGCTCGGCCGGGCGGGCATCTCGCTCACGCTGGTCGACATCGGCGCCTCGCTCGAGCCCTTCCCGCCGTTCCGCCCGCTGCTCGGCCACGCGACCTACGTCGGGTTCGACCCCGACCGGCGCGAGCTGCACACCGAGGCCAGCGCGACGGGCCGGCGGGTGATCATCGACAAGGCGGTGGTGGCCGAGGCCGGCCGCGACCGGGCCCGGTTCTTCCTCACCCGCAACCCCACGGCGTCGAGCACGCTGCGGCCGCTGGCCGACGAGGTCGCCCCCTACCTGCACGCCTACCGCTACGAGGTGGTCGACGAGGCCGAGGTGCCCGCCACCACCCTCGGCGCCGCGCTGGCGTCGGCCGGCATCGAGCGCGCCGACTGGGTGAAGCTCGACACCCAGGGCACCGACCTGCGCCTGCTCGACGGGCTGGACGAGCAGCTGTTCGGCGCCCTCATGGCCGTCGACGCCGAGCCGGGCTTCGACCAGCACTACGAGACCGAGGACACCTTCGGCGACCTGCACCGCTCGCTGGTCGAGCGGGGGTTCTGGATGTCCGACCTCGAGCTCACCCGGGCGGTGCGGGTGCGCCGCGACACGTTCGACGCCGAGCTCGGGGCCCGCACCAAGCTCGGTCGGATGGGCTACGAGTTCGCGCTCAAGTCCAGCCCGACCGCCGCCGGCCCCCGCTACCTGCGCACGCTGGCCTGGCTCGACAAGGTCGGCGCCGGCCGCGACGACTACCTGCGCCTGTGGGCCTGCGCCTTCTTCTCCGGCAACCACCCCTACGCGCTGGACGTGGCCGTCGAGTGCCGGTCGCGCCACGGCGACGACGCCGGGGTGTCCGCGCTCGTCGAGCTGTCGGTGCGGCGCAACCGGGCCGACGCCCGCCGGGGGTCCTGGCGCCTGGTCGAGAAGGTGAGCGTCCGCAACCTCAAGCGCTTCGTGTCCAAGTCGTACTGACCGGCGTGGGGCGGACCGCCGCGCGCAATCCGAGGCGGAGCCGGTGGGGCCCGCTCGCTAGCGTGGCCGCCGTGACGCCCCGGGTTCTCGTCGTCGACAACTACGACAGCTTCGTCTACAACCTCGTCCAGTACCTGGGCGAGCTGGGGGCCGAGCCGCTGGTGCACCGGTGCGACGAGCTGACCCTCGACGAGATCGCGGCCCTCGACCCCGACGCCGTGCTGGTGTCGCCCGGTCCGGGACGTCCCGAGGACGCCGGGCTCTCCAACGCCGTGATCGCCCACTTCGCCGGCCGGCGCCCCGTGCTGGGCGTGTGCCTCGGCCACCAGTGCATCGGCCAGGTGTACGGGGGCGACGTCGTGCGGGCGCCCGAGATCATGCACGGCAAGACGTCGCTCATCCACCACGACGGGGCCGGCGTGTTCGCCGGCCTGCCCAGCCCGTTCGAGGCCACCCGCTACCACAGCCTGATCGTCGACCGGGCCTCGGTGCCCCCCGAGCTGGAGATCACCGCCTGGACCAGCGAGGGCGTGGTCATGGGCCTGCGCCACCGCAGCCTGGCGGTCGAGGGCGTGCAGTTCCACCCCGAGTCGATCCTCACCGCCAGCGGTCACGAGCTGCTGCGCAACTTCCTCGCGGCCGCCGGTGCGCTGGCCACCTGACGGCTAGCGTCCGCCTGCGATGGGGTCCCGCACGGTCAGCTATCGAGCCCAGACGCTCGAGACCCCCAACCCGATCGCCCGCTACGCGCACCGCCAGCGCTACCGGGCCTCGTTCGAGCGGGTGACCGGGCAGGTGCGCCAGGGCGGCGCGGTGCTCGACTACGGCTGCGGCCAGGGCGACTTCCTCAACACCCTGGCCGACCTCCGGCCCGACCTGGCGCTGTACGGCTACGACCCCGAGTCCGACCACGTGCCCGAGCGCTACGACCTGGTCGACGACGTGGCGGCCGTGCCGACCGGCTCGGTCGATGTGGTGTGCTGCTTCGAGGCGCTCGAGCACCTGTACGACGACGAGATCACGGCCTTCGCCGACCAGGCGCAGCGGGTGCTGGCGCCCGGCGGCGAGATGACCGTCTCGGTGCCGGTCATCGGCGGCCCGACGCTGCTGCTCAAGGAGGCCAACCGGGCGATCCTGTTCCGCCGGCGCAGCGACTACTCGGTCGGCGAGCTCCTGGCCGCGTCGTTCGCGGGCCGGCCGGCCCCGCGGCCGGACGACATCAGGGTCACCCACAAGGGCTTCGACTTCCGCCGCCTGCTCGATCGGCTCGGCGAGCGGTTCGAGGTGGTCGAGCGGTCGTACACCCCGTTCCCGCGCCTGCCGTGGTGGCTCAACTCCCAGGTCTTCGCCCGCCTTCGCCCCGACCCCTGAGCCACCCGCGGTGAGCGGGCGCGCTGGGCTCAGCGGTCGGCGTCGTCGTCGGGCTCGACCGGGTCTTCCTGGGCGCCGCGGATGGGCTCGAGCGTGCACGCCCAGGCGCCGCGGTTGAGGGGCAGCGGGTCGTGCCGCATGGCGTCGAGGCGGCAGTCGATGTCGTTGACGAGGAGGCCGGGGGTCAACGCCGGGTCCCACCGGCCGGTCTCGGCCACCGCGGGCGCATCCGGCGCCAGCGGGCGGAAGGTCACGATCCCGTTGACCGCCAGCGCCCCGACGGTGAGCCACAGGAACCGGCGCTCGTTGCGGCGGCTGGCCCCCAGCCACAGCAGCAGCATGACCAGGCACGGCAGCAGGTGGTTGTACTTCCACGGGAGCACGAAGAACAGGCCCTGGGTGACGGCGAACCCCAGCACGCCGAGCCGCAGCATGGGGTCGTGCCCCCAGCGGCGCAGCGCGGCGATCAGCGCCGGCGTCGCCACCAGCACGACGGCGAGGAACAGCGCACCCGCCGTGGCGTAGTTCTTGTAGGCGAACCGGCCCAGGTTGTTGGCGAACGAGCGCCATCCCTCGGCCGTCTCGAGGATCTCGGCCGACCGGTCGTAGGCCAGCCACGGCGGCACGTAGAGCAGCAGGCCCAGCGGCACGGCCACGAGCGCGGTGCGGAGGCAGGCCCGGCGGCGCGGCGGGGCCCAGCCGTCGGCCACCAGGAAGGCGACGAGCAGGAACACCGACGACAGCCGGGTGCCGATGGCCAGCGCGAACAGCACGCCGGCGGCGACCGGCCGGTCGCGCACGTGCGCCAGGGCTCCCCACACGAAGAAGGCGAGCGCCCAGACGAAGTCCCCGGTCGAGGTCGCGGCGATGACCATGCCGGGCGCCGCCAGCACGGCCAGCGCGATCAGGTCGCCGTTGGCGTGGCCCCAGGCCTGCACCAGCCGGGCGATGCCGACGATGGTCGCCGCGCCGGCCGCGGCGGTGGCCAGGTTGACGGCCAGGTGACCGCCCACCGGATCGAGCAGCGCCACGATCGCCTCGAACACCGGCACGCCCGGCGGTCGCGACGGCAGGTAGTCGCCGGCCCGGATGCTGTCGCCCGAGGCCAGGACGTCGTACACGTCGATGTCGGTGCCGTAGCCCATCCACACCAGCGGCAGCGTGACGACCGCCGTGATGGCGACGAGCGCGCCGTCGCTCAGCCGGCGCCGGGCCCCGGCCGCGCCGTCCGGCGTGTCCCCGGTGCCGGAGGCGTCGGGCGCGTCCGGCGGTGAGGTCGCGGTCGAGGCCATCGGCCCGCCAAGGTAGTGACCGGGGCCGGCGCACGCGCATGTGACGGTCCGGCGTGGCGGTCCGGCGTGGCGTTCCGGCCGGGGGCTCTGCCGTCAGATCGGCCCTGCCGGATTGCCCGCGCCAAAGTTGCAAACGCAACACTCAACTTTTATCATCGACTTTGGTTCAAGCGACCGCTCCGGTCCCCAACCAGCGAAGCACTTCATGGAGGCAACACCCATGCCCAAGGCTGTCGGCATCGACCTCGGCACCACCAACTCCGTCGTCGCGGTCCTCGAGGCCGGCGACCCGGTCGTCATCCCCAACGCCGAAGGCTCGCGCACCACGCCCTCGGTCGTCGCCTTCTCCAAGGGCGGCGAGGTCCTCATGGGCGAGGTGGCCAAGCGCCAGGCCATCACCAACCCCGACCGCACGATCCGCTCGGTCAAGCGCCACATGGGCACCAGCTGGTCCATCGACATCGACGGCAAGGCGTACAACAGCCAGGAGATCTCGGCCCGCACGCTGCAGAAGCTCAAGCGCGACGCCGAGGCCTACCTGGGCGACACGGTCACGCAGGCCGTCATCACGGTGCCCGCGTACTTCGACGACGCCCAGCGCACCGCCACCAAGGAGGCGGGCCAGATCGCGGGCCTCGAGGTGCTGCGCATCATCAACGAGCCCACCGCCGCCGCCCTCGCCTACGGGCTCGACAAGGAGGGCGAGGACCAGACCGTCCTCGTGTTCGACCTCGGCGGTGGCACGTTCGACGTGTCGATCCTCGAGATCGGCGACGGCGTGTTCGAGGTCAAGGCCACCCACGGCGACACCCAGCTGGGCGGCGACGACTGGGACCAGCGGGTCATCGACTGGCTGGTGAACCAGTTCAAGTCCGCCCACGGCGTCGACCTGGGCAACGACAACATGGCCCTGCAGCGCCTCAAGGAGGCGGCCGAGAAGGCCAAGATCGAGCTGTCGCAGGTGCAGCAGACGCAGATCAACCTGCCGTTCATCACCGCCACCAGCGAGGGCCCGCTCCACCTCGACGAGTCGCTCAGCCGGGCCCGGTTCCAGGAGCTCACGGCCGACCTCATCGAGCGGTGCCGCAGCCCCTTCGAGCAGGCCATCAAGGACGCCGGCCTCAGCAGGGAGAACCTCGACCACGTCATCCTCGTGGGCGGGTCGACGCGCATGCCGGCCGTGCACGAGCTGGTCCATGACCTGACGGGCAAGGAGCCCCACAAGGGCGTCAACCCCGACGAGGTCGTGGCGGTCGGCGCCGCCATCCAGGCGGGCGTGCTGAAGGGCGAGGTCAAGGACGTCCTGCTGCTCGACGTCACCCCGCTGTCGCTCGGCATCGAGACCAAGGGCGGGGTCATGACCCGGCTCATCGACCGCAACACCACCATCCCCACCAAGCGCACCGAGGTGTTCACCACGGCCGACGACATGCAGCCGTCGGTCGAGATCCACGTGCTGCAGGGCGAGCGCGAGATGTCGCAGTTCAACAAGACGCTCGGCAAGTTCCAGCTCGTCGACCTGCCGCCCGCGCCCCGGGGCATCCCGCAGATCGAGGTCACCTTCGACATCGACGCCAACGGCATCGTCCACGTGGCCGCCAAGGACCGGGCGACGGGCAAGGAGCAGTCGATGACGATCACCGGTCAGTCGTCGCTGGCCAAGGACGACATCAACCAGATGATCAAGGACGCCGAGGCCCACGCCGAGGAGGACCGCAAGCGCCGTGAGGAGGCCGAGGTCCGCAACCAGGCCGACACGCTCGTCTACCAGACCGAGAAGCTGCTCAAGGAGCAGGGCGACAAGATCTCGGGCGACGAGAAGTCCGCGGTCGAGGACAAGCTCGGCGACCTCAAGGGCGCCCTCGGCGGCAGCGACGTCGAGGCCATCCGCAGCGCCACCGACGCGCTGATGTCGGCCAGCCAGACGTTCACCCAGAAGCTGTACGAGGCCGCCTCGGCCGAGGGTGCGGCTGCGGGTGGCGGCCCGACCGACGGTCCCGCCGACGCCGACGGCCAGCCTTCCGACGACGACGTCGTGGACGCCGAGATCGTCGACGACGAGGAGCCCAAGTGACCGACGGTCCCGGGCCCGAGCGCGCCGATCCGGCGCGGCGGCCGGGCGGCCGGCCCCGGTCGCCCTCGCCCTCGTCCGCGCCGGAGCACGCGGCCGGCGACGAGTCCGGCGCCGATACGCCCGACGCGGGGCCCGGCCTCGACCCGGATGCCGAGCCCGTCGCCGACGCCGCGGACGAGGCGGACGGCGCCGCCGAGGTCGCCGAGGCCGCCGGCGCGGACGTGCCCGACGGCGGCGACGACACGGCCGGTGAGGACGAGGTCGACGCCGACGCGGACGCCGTGCTGCAGGCCGCGGCCGACGCCCTGGAGGTCGACCTCGAGCTGCTGCTGTCCGAGCGGGCGCAGTACCTCGACGCCTACCGCCGTGCGCAGGCCGACTTCGAGAACTACCGCAAGCAGGCACAGCGCCGGCAGGACGACGCCGTGGTGCGCTCGCTCGGCGGCTTCGTCGAGCGGCTGCTGCCCGTGCTCGACTCGTGCGACGCGGCGCTCGCCCACGGTGCCGCCGAGGTCGAGCCGGTGCTGACCGCCCTGTACGGCGCGCTCTCGAAGGAGGGCCTCGAGCGCATCGACCCCAAGGGGGCCGCGTTCGATCCCACCGAGGCGGAGGCCGTCGTCCACGAACCCGGCGAGGGCGGCGAGCAGGTGGTGGCCGAGGTGCTGCGTCCCGGCTACCGGTGGCGGGGCCAGGTGTTGCGCCCCGCCATGGTCAAAGTGACCGACTGACATGGCGCCCCAGCGCGAATGGTTCGAGAAGGACTACTACCGGGTCCTGGGCGTGAGCGACACCAGCACGCAGAAGGACATCAAGAGCGCCTACCGCAAGCTCTCCCGCCAGTACCACCCCGACACCAACTCAGGTGACAAGGCGGCCGAGGAGCGCTTCAAGGAGGTGTCGGCCGCCTACGACGTCGTGGGCGATCCCGAGAAGCGCAAGGAGTACGACGAGGTCCGCCGGCTCGGCCCCGCCGGTGGCATGTTCGGCGGCGGCGGGGCGGGGCCCGCGGGCGGCTTCCGCTTCGAGGAGGCCGACCTGGGCGACATGCTGGGCGGCCTGTTCGGCCGCAACCGGCGGAATCGCGGCGCGGGCGGCCCGGGCAGGGGCACCGGTCCCCACCGGGGCCAGGACCTGGAGGCCGAGCTCCACCTCGACTTCGAGGACGCCGTCCAGGGCCTGACCACCACGATCCACCTCACCAGCGAGGCCGCCTGCTCGACCTGCCGCGGCACCGGCGCCAAGCCCGGCACGACGCCCCGCACGTGCCCGCAGTGCAGCGGCCGCGGCGTCCTCGACGACAACCAGGGCTTCTTCAGCTTCTCCCAGCCGTGCCCCGGCTGCGCCGGCCAGGGCTTCGTCATCGACGATCCCTGCACCAACTGCCGCGGCACCGGCATCGAGCACCGACCCCGCGAGGTGAAGGTGCGGCTGCCGGCCGGGGTGGCCGACGGCCAGCGCATCCGGCTCAAGGGCCGGGGCGGGCCGGGGCGCAACGGCGGTCCCGCCGGCGACCTCTACGTCACCGCCCGGGTGGGCCCCCACCGGCTGTTCGGCCGGCGAGGCAACGACCTCACGCTGGTCCTGCCGGTGACCTTCCCCGAGGCGGTGCTGGGCTCCGACGTGCGGGTGCCGACGCTGGACGGAGGCACGGTCAAGCTGCGGATCCCGCCCGGCACCCGCTCGGGCCGCACCCTGCGGGTCAAGGGCAAGGGCGTCTCGGGCCGCAAGCAGGCGGGCGACCTGCTGGTCACGGTCGAGGTGGCCGTGCCGCAGACGCTCACCAACGACGAGCGCAAGGCGGTCGAGGCCCTGGCGGCCGCCGCCGACGGCAGATCACCCCGGGCCCACCTGGGGATCGAGGAGGGATGAGAGCGATGCGACCTGACGGCCGCGAGCCGACACGGGCGGTCTACGTCATCTCGGTGGCCGCCGAGCTGGCCGGGGTGCACCCGCAGACCCTGCGCATCTACGAGCGCAAGGGCCTGGTCGACCCGGCGCGCACCACGGGCGGCAGCCGCCGCTACAGCGACGCGGACATCGACCAGCTCCGCCGCATCCAGGAGCTCACCAACGAGGGCCTCAACCTGTACGGCGTGCAGCGGGTGCTCGAGCTCGAGGCCGAGGTGCTCCGCCTCCGGTCCGAGCTCGCCGAGCTGCGCCGGCAGGCGGCCGAGGCGGTGGCCGACGCCCACCGCGAGCACCGCCGCGAGCTGGTGCCGCTGCGCCAGGCCGTCGCGGTCTTCGAGGCCCGCCGGCGCCGCTGAGCGTCTGGTTGCCGGCCCCGCGGGCCGGCGCCCCTAGGTGTCGAGGTGGAGCAGCGGTAGCTCGGCGCCCGGGTTGTCGTAGCGCACGCCCTGGACGCCCCCCGGTGCCGTCGTGACGAGCAGGTCGACGCCGGTGCCCTCCAGCGTCCAGGCGATGTCGCGCAGCCGCTCCTGGGCGAGCTCGCCGGCGATGATCACGGTCGCTGCGCCGGTGCGCGCCACCGCCTCGATCACGGTGCGGGGATCGGGCTCGACGGCTCCCATGGTCACGGACGGGACGGACGGGACGGACGCGCCGTTGCCGTTGCCCGCGGGGTCGGTGGGCCCTGCCCCGTTCGTGCCGTTGCCGGCCGGGCGGCCGGACGCCGAGCTCGCCAGGACCACCGTGCCCACGACGGCGACCGCCGGGGCCCGGCTGGCCTCGACCTTGCCGACGACCGCGGCGAACGGCCGGCTCGGTGCCGAGCACCAGGGCCGTGCGCCGCGCGCCGCCCCGCCGGCGCACCAGGTGGAGGCCGGCGGCGGCCGCGGCCCGGCCCGCCAACGTGATGACCACGGCGAGCGGGATGAGGGCCACGAGGACGCCCCGCCCGAGCAAGGCGATGCGAGCGACGTAGTACGAGACCGCCACCACCGCGAGGAGCTGCGAGCCGGCCCGCACGATGCGCACCCGCGCCTGGCGGTCGGCGGTGCCGAACGGACCGAGGTCGTAGGCGCCCACGAGGGCGAGGATGGCCAGCCACGTCGGGGCGGTGAACAGGACGAGGGCGTCGTAGGGGATGGCGAAAGAGCGGATGTGCAGGTCGCCGGGGTTGACCCCCAGCCAGGCGGTGTTGGACACGAACGTGGCGGCGACCATGGCGAGGGCGTCGATGGCGACGAGCACCGCCGTGTAGGTGGTGAGCCACGTCGGCCGGGTCACATGGACGGGCGCGCTCGTCGTGGCCGCGACCGCGCCGGGCGCGGCGGTGGTGACGATCGTGGAACGTGCCAACGACGCTGCTCCCACGGCGTTCCCCCAGTCGGCTGTTCGCCACGCCCGGTCACCGGCACCCGAGCCGGGGTCGATGCTAACCCGCGGCATGGCTGTCACGCTCAGTGCGCCCGATCGCCTCGCGATAGATATCCACCAGCGCCGCCGTCGTCGCCTCGGGGCTGAACAGCGCCGCGTGACGGCGCCGTGCCGCGGCACCGCGGGCCGCCACGAGGCCGTCCGAGGCCGCCGCCTCGTCGATGGCCCGGGCGAGCGCGGCCGGGTCGTCGCCCGTGATCCATCCCGCCTCGCCGCCGACCACCTCGACGAGGCCGCCCCGCCCGGTGGTGATCACGGGCCGGCCCCCGGCCATGGCCTCGGCCGCCACCCGCCCGAACGGCTCGTCCCACACCGAGGGCACGACCACTGCCCGGGCCGCGGCGATGTGCTGCGCCACGACGGCGGCCGGCACCGGGCCCGTCCACTCGACCCGGGGATCGGCGGCGGCGGCGTCCCGCACCCGGTCCGCCATCGGGCCGTCGCCCACGATGCGCAGGGTGGCACCGGGGTCCTCGACGCGGCCCCAGGCGTCGAGCAGCAGGTCGATGCCCTTGTACGCGGCGAGCTTTCCCACGAAGACGAAACCCGCGCCCCCGGCGGAGGGCGGCCGGTGGTCGGTGGGATCGGGCGGCGGGGCCACGCCGTTGTACTTCAGGCGCACCCGTGCGGGGTCGAACCCGGCCCCTTCGACCAGCCAGTCCCGGATCGACCCGCTGATGGCGACCGACGTGACCGAGGTGCGGGCCAGCCGCCGGAAGATCGACGTCGCCCCGGTGACCAGCGCGCTGGCGCCGAGCGATCCGCGGTAGCACCGGTGGCGGATGCCGGGCGCCCGCCAGCCGGGCCGGCACAGGTGGCAGTCGGTCCCGGCGCGGAAGAACGTGCCTTCGACACAGACCACGCGCATGTTCCGTGCCGTCCACACCACCGGCACGTGGGCATGGACGGCCCGCCAGGGAACGCTCGCGGTGAACAGGGGGAAGAGGTTGTGGACGTGCACGACGTCGGGCCCGTGCTCGGCGAGCGCGGCGCCGAAGCTCCGGGCCGCGGACACCGACCAGGTCGTCTCGGCGGCGGCCCGCAGCTTGGTGGCGGGGCCACCCGACAACACGTCGTCGTTGGTCGTCTCGTGCACCCGGACGTCGTGCCCCGCCTCGCGCAGCCAGCCGACCTCGTGGTCGACCGACACGTTCTCGCCCGACGGCGTCGCGGCCGAGTAGCGGTTGTGCACCACGAGCACCCGCAGGCGGTCGTCGCGGCCCCGCCGCGCGGAGGAGCCGGGCCCCACGGCGGTGCTCGCCACCTACCGCCCCCGGGCTGCCGTGCCGCGGCGGTCGCGGCACAGGTCGTCGTAGATGCCGAGGAGCACCGCGGTGGTGGCTTCGGGGCTGAACCGCTCGGCGTGGCGCGGCGAGGGCGGCGTCCCCGCGGGCGCGCACCTCGTCGTCCGCCCCTGCGGCCTCGACGATGGCGGCCGCCAACGACTCGGGGGTGGCCTCGGTGACCCACCCGGTCGAGTCGTCGACGATCTCGGCCAGGCCGCCCCGTCCGGTCGTCACCACGGGCCTCGCGTGGGCGAAGGCCTCGGGCGCCACCCGCCCGAACGGCTCGTTCCACAGCGAGGGCACGAGGACCGCCCGGGCCGCCGCGAGGTGGTCGCCCATCTGGTCCGGGCCCACCTGGCCGACCCACTCGACGGTCTCGTCGGCGTCGGCGGCCGCGCGCACCTCGCCGGCGGCGTCGCCGTCGCCGACGATGCGCAGGGTCGCGCCGACCTCCCGGGGCACCAGGGGCCACGCGTCGAGCAGCAGGCGCACGCCCTTGTACGCCGCCAGCCGCCCGGCGAAGACGAACATCCGGCCCGCCGCCGGGTCGGCGGGCGCCACGCGAGCGGCGGCGACCGCGTTGTACTTGACCCGGACCCGGGCCGGGTCGAACCCGGCGGACGAGGCGAGCCATCCCGCCATGTGCCGGCTGACGGCCACGGGCACCACGCCGTCGCGCCGGGCCGTGGACCGGAACACCGAGCTGGCGACGCTGACCAGCGCGCTGGCCGCCGCGGAGCCGGCGTAGCACCGGTGCGCGACACCCGGTGCCCGCCACCCGGGCCGGCACTGGTGGCATGCGGCACCGTCGCGGAAGTTGCCGCCGGCCACGCAGCGGACCCGGCGGTTGTGCACGGTCCACACCACGGGCGTCCCCCGGCGGCGGGCCGCATGGGGCACGCTGCCGGTGAGGAGCGGGAACAGGTTGTGCACGTGGACGACGTCGGGCCGGGTCTCGTCCAGCGCGCCGAGGAACCGGCGGCGGGCCCGCAGCGACCACGCTCCGTCACTGCCGTCGCGCACCCTGTCCAGGAGGCCGGGCGCCACCGCATCGTCGTTGCTCACCTCGTGGCGCACCACGTCGACGCCCGCGTCGCGCAGCCAGCGCACCTCGTCGTCGACCGCCAGGTTCTCGCCGGAGGGCACGCGCGACGAGTAGCGGTTGTGCACGACGAGAACCCTCATCGTGTGGCTTCGAGCACACCACTGGACGGCACGAGATTCGGACCTTACTCTGCGGTAGCCTGAGTCGCAGAGAAGTCGATAGGAGCGCTGGGAGTCTGGGTAGCGGTAGGGGATTGCCGTACTAGCAGGGAATTCCTGGGGGTTCTGCACAGATGGGGGAGGTCACGTCGATGCGGGTCCGCGAGGCGGACGCCGGTTGGGGCTCGGCCCCGCGGGCGTCTGATCGAGCGATCGAACCAGCCGCGGTCAGCGGTGCGCGCACACGCTCGTTGCGCGTGCTGGTGCACGACTTTGCCGGCCACCCCTTCCAGATCGACCTCAGCCGCGCCCTGGCCCGGCGGGGCCACACGGTGCAGCACGTCTACTGCGAGTCCTACACCAGCGGCAAGGGCCGCTTCGACGCGGACGGTGAACCCAACCTGTCGGTGGTGGCCGTGACGGCGGGCGAGTACTTCGCCCGTTACTCGCCCGTGCGCCGCGTCAGCCAGGAGGCGATGTACGGGCGCCGCTTCGCCAAGGCGGCCGCCGAGTTCGAGCCCGACGTGATCGTGGCCTGCAACGTCCCGCTGGTGGCCAAGTCGGTCACGGCCGCCTGGTGCCGCCGCGAGGGCGTGCCCTGGGTCTTCTGGCTGCAGGACCTGCACAGCGTGGCGATGACGGCCGAGGCCGAGAAGCGGGTAGGCCGGATGGGCCGCGCCGTGGGTGCCAGCTTCGAGGCGCTCGAGCGCCGGTTGCTGCGCCAGGCCGACGGCGTGGTGTCGATCACCGACGACTTCTCGCCGACGCTGGCGGCGTGGGGCATCGCCGAGGCGAACCGCACCGTGATCGAGAACTGGGCGCCGCTCGCCGACCTGCCGGTGCGCCCGCGCCAGAACGAGTGGCGGGCCCGCGCCGGCCTGGGCGACCGGTTCGTCTACCTCTACACCGGCACCCTCGGGCTCAAGCACCGGCCCGAGCTGCTGTACCGCCTGGCCGCCCAGCGCGTCGACGACGCGGAGGTGGTCGTCATCAGCGAGGGCATGGGCGAGGCCCGGCTGCGCGAGATGCTGCGCGAGCGGCCGCTGCCCAACCTGCGGCTGCTGCCGTTCCAGCCCATGGATCAGTACCCCGACGTGCTGGGCGCGGCCGACGTGCTGGTCGCCCTGCTCGAGCCGACGGCCGGCACCTTCTCCGTACCCTCGAAGGTGCTGTCGTACCTGTGCTCCGGGCGTCCGATCCTGGCGGCCATCCCGCCCGAGAACCTGGCCGCCCGCACGATCGAGCGGGCGGGGGCCGGCCTGGCCGTCACGCCCACCGACGAAGAGGCCTTCCTGGTGGCCGGCAAGCAACTGCTGGTCGACGACACGATGCGCCATGCGGCGGGTCGGCGGGCGCGCGCCTACGCTGAGGCCACGTTCGACACCGAGGTGATCACCGATCGCTTCCAGCAGGTCATCGAGCGGGCGATCAGCCGCTCGGCGGTACCGGCCTCCCAGGAGGGTTGACGGGAATGGATCACGTGTTGGTCACCGGCGCGGGCGGGTTCATCGGCGGCCACCTGGTCCGTCGCCTGCGTCACGACGGCGTCGGTCGCATCCGGGCCGTCGACACCAAGCCGAAGGACGAGTGGTACCAGTCCTTCGACGACGTCGAGAACGTGCACGCCAACCTCGAGCTGCTCGACGCCTGCCGCGCGGCCACCGACGGGGTCGACACCGTGTTCAACCTGGCCGCCGACATGGGCGGGATGGGCTTCATCGAGAACAACAAGGCCCTGTGCATGCTGTCGGTGCTCGTGTCGACGCACGTGCTCGTGGCGGCGCGTGAGAACGGCGTCGAGCGAGTGTTCTACGCGTCGTCGGCGTGCGTGTACGCGGCCGACAAGCAGACCACGCCCGAGGTCACGCCCCTGCGCGAGGGCGACGCCTACCCGGCCATGCCCGAGGACGGCTACGGCTGGGAGAAGCTGTTCAGCGAGCGCATGGCCCGTCACTTCGCCGAGGACTTCGGCATCGAGGCCCGCATTGCCCGCTACCACAACATCTACGGGCCCCATGGCACCTGGGACGGCGGGCGCGAGAAGGCGCCCGCGGCCATCTGCCGCAAGGTCGCCACCGCGGCGCTGACCGGCGACCACACCATCGAGATCTGGGGCGACGGCCGGCAGAGCCGCAGCTTCACCTACATCGACGACTGCCTCGAGGGCACCCTACGCGTCACCGCCGGCGACGTCCGCGAGCCGCTCAACGTCGGCAGCGACCAGCTCGTCACGATCAACGAGCTGGTCGACATCGTCGAGGGCATCGCCGGGGTGGAGCTCGACCGCCGGTACAAGCTCGACGCACCCCAGGGGGTGCGCGGGCGCAACAGCGACAACACCCTGATCCGCGAGCGCCTGGGCTGGGCGCCGTCGGTCACCCTCGAGGACGGCCTGGCCGCCACCTACGCCTGGGTGCACGACCAGGTCGCGGCGAAGCTCGGCGGCTGACCCCGTTCGAGATGGTGGCGCGTGCCCCGGGATCGTCGCTCAGCCCCGCCACCCGCCGCCGCGCCGTGGTCATGGCCGACCAGGCGGCGTCGAGCCTCAGCAACGTCGTCGTGTCCATCTTCGTCGCGCGCGCGCTGCCCCCCGAGGGGTTCGGCGCCTTCGGGGTGGCGTTCGTCGCGTTCCTGCTCACCCAGGGCATCGCCCGCGCGCTCATCGGCGAGCCCCTGCTGTCGCGCTTCTCGGCCGCCCCGGCGGACACCAGGCGCGCGCTCGTCCCCGACATGCTGGGCACCGCGCTGACGGTCGCCGGGGTGGCGATCGTGGCGGTGACCGTCGCGGGGCTGGCCGTGGGCGGGCCCGCCGGCTCGGCCCTACTGGCGCTGGCGTGCGTGCTGCCCCTCGTGCTGATTCAGGACACCTGGCGGTACGCGTTCATCGTCGACCGCCCCGGCGCCGCGCTGGCGGTCGACGTGGTGTGGCTGGTCACGGTGTGCGCCGTCCTCCCCGCCGCCCCCGCGGACGCCGGGGCGCCGTGGTTCGTCATCGCCTGGGGCCTGTCCGGCGGGGTGGGCGCGCTCGCCGGCGTGGTGCTCGGGCGCGCCTCGCTCGGGCGCCCGCACCCGACCCGCTGGCTGCGCGCCAACCGGGACATGGGCGGTCGGTTCCTCGGCGAGTTCGCCACCGGGCAGGCGGTCGGCCAGCTCGTCCTGGTCGGCACCGGTGCGATCGCGGGCTTGGGCGTGCTGGCCGCCGTGCGGGCCACCCAGGTCTTCTACGGCCCGCTCAACACCGTCCACCAGGGGATCTACCTGGCGCTCGTGCCGGAGGGCGCCCGCGCCGCGGGGCCGTCGCAGCTCCGGCGGCTCATGGTGAAGGCGACCGTGCTGATCGTCGCGATCGCCGTCGCCTGGACGATCGTCGGCCAGCTCCTGCCCGACGCGTGGGGCCGGGCGCTGTTGGGCGACACCTGGTCGGACGCCCAGGACCTGTTGCTCCTCATGGGCCTGGCCAGCGTGGCCGGCAGCGCGGCCACCGGGGGGTTCGCGGGCGTCCGGTCGCTGGGGGCGGCGCGCGAGAGCCTGCGGGCCCGCCTGCGCACCGTCGGCCCCCAGCTGGTGCTCCCCCTCGCGGGGCGGCGCTGGCGGCCGGCACCGGCTACGCGATCGGCTTCGGCCTCGGCTACGTCGCCTCCGCGGTCATATGGTGGGTGGCCTTCGCCGCGGCGCTGTCGGCCCACCGGCCGGCGGTGGGCGGCCAACCGACCGTTCCGGCGCAGGCACCCGCCACGCCCGCCACACCGGCCCCACCCACCGCACCCGCCACGCCCGCCGCTCAGCCGTGAACCAGCCCGCCGCCCAGGACGAACGACGCCGATGACCGCCTCCCGCGACCGTCTCCGCGTCGCGATCCTGTGGCAGGGCATGGCGGGGTACACCCACGCGGCGTTCACGGCGCTGCAGTCGCAGGGCGCGGAGGTGACGCTGTTCCACCGGGCCCTGCGGGCCAACCAGCAGTTCGACGGGGCCAGCATCACCGGCGGGCTCCGGGCCCACGAGTGGCGGGGCGAGCCCGACGCCGACCAGATCGAGACCGTGCTCGACGAGCTCGAGCCCCACGCCCTGCTGGTGTCGTCCTGGCACATCGGCGCCTACCGCCGCGCCGCTCGCCGGCGCCGGGGGGCGACGCTGCGGATCCTGTGCATGGACAACCAGTGGTGGGCGACTCCCCGGCAGCTCGCGGGCGTCGCCTCGTCGCGGCTGCTCGTACGGCCGGCATACGACGCCGCGTTCGTGCCCGGCGAGCGCTCGGCCGACTTCGCCCGCCGGCTCGGGTTCCGGGACGAGCGGATCATCCGGGGGATCTACTCCTGCGACCACGCCCCGTTCGACGCGGTCGCAGAGGCCAGGGGTGACGCATCGCTGCCCCGGGCTTTCGTGTTCGTCGGGCGCCTCGAGCACGAGAAGGGCATCGACGTGCTGGCCGCCGCCTACCGGCGCTACCGCGAGCTGACCGGCGACCCGTGGCCGCTCGTCGTCGGCGGGGTGGGGTCGGAGTCGTCGCGACTGGTGGGCCTCCCGGGCGTGGACCTGGCCGGCTTCGTGCAGCCCGACGAGCTCCCCGGCCTGCTCGGTCGGGCCGGCTGCCTGGTGCTGCCCAGCCGCTTCGAACCGTGGGGGGTCGTGGTGCACGAGGCGACGGCGGCGGGCCTGCCCGTGCTGTGCACGTCGGTGGTCGGCGCCGCCGGCCGCCTGGTGCTCGACGGGTACAACGGGGTGGTGGTGCCGCCCGGCGACGCCGACGCCCTCGCCCGGGGGCTCCTGCGCCTGTCGCGGGCGAGCGATCGCCGCCGGGCCGAGATGGCCGTCGCCAGCCGGAGCCTGGCCCGCCAGTTCACGCCCGGCCGCTGGGCGTCCCACCTGCTCGACCGGATCCACGACCTGCGCGACCTGGTCGGCCTGCCCCCGGCCGCCGAGGCGCCCGCCGCGCCCACCGGGCGCAGGCCGGGCGCGGGAGCCGGGAGCGGCACCCGGGCCCGCTGATCCCGAGCCCGCTGGTGGCGCCCGCCGGCTGGCTACCCTCGCCGCGTGCGACCCCTGCGTGTCTGCGTGCTCTGGACCCGGCTGTCGGGCTACCTGTCGTCGTGCTTCCACGCCCTCGTCGACGCCGGCGCCGAGGTCCTGGTGGTCCACGAGGCGGCGCTCGACGAGGCGCCGTTCGACGACGGGGTGCTCACCGCGGGGTTCCGCTCGTCGTCGTGGCGTGACGCCCCCGACGACGCGGAGCTCGACCGGCTCCTCGACGAGTTCGAGCCCGACGCGATCGTGGTGAACTCCTGGCACGTGGGGGCCTACCGGCGGGCGGCCCGCCGCCGTCGCGGCCGGACGCTGCGCATCGTGACCGTGCACAACCAGTGGACGGCCACGCCCAAGCAGCTCGCGGCGCGCCTGGTGGCGCCCGTGCTGCTGGCGCCCACCTACGACGCCGCCTTCGTGTGCGACGAGCGCCAGGCGGTGTTCGCCGAGCGGCTGGGCTATCCGGCGGAGCGCCTCCTCTGGGGGGTGAACACCGGTGACCAGCCGGCGTTCGCCCGCGTCGCCGCCGAACGGGGCGACGCGCCGGCACCGCCCGCCTTCCTGTTCGTGGGGCGGCTGGTCGCCGACAAGGCCGCCGACGTGCTGGCCACTGCCTACGCCCGCTACCGGCGCGACGCGCCAGAGCCCTGGCCGCTGCTGGTGGCGGGGGTGGGGCCGCTGGCCGACCGGCTGGCGCCGCTCGACGGCGTCGAGATGCTGGGCTTCGTGCAGCCCGCCGACCTGCCCGGTGTCTTCGCCCGCGCCGGGTGCCTGGTGCTGCCGAGCCGCCTCGAGCCGTGGGGCGTGGTGGTGCACGAGGCGACGTCGGCCGGCCTGGCCATCGTCTGCACGCGGATCTGTGGCGCCTCCACCCGCCTGGTGCTCGACGGCTACAACGGGGCGATCGTCAGTCCCGGCAGCGAGGCCGGGCTGGCGCGGGCGTTGGCCCGCATCAGCGGGGCGAGCGCGGACGAGCGGCGGGCCATGGGGGCCGCCAGCCGGTCGCTCAGCCTGCAGTACACGCCGTCGCGCTGGGCGGGGATGCTGCTGTCCCGCATCCCCGAGCTGCGGTCGGAGGTCGGCCTCGACGCGCTCGGAGCCGGTCCCGACGGCCACGAACACCCGCAGCCCGCTGACCGCTGAGGCCGGACGCCTCAACAGCCGGACGCCTCAGCAGGAGGCCGGGCTGGCGATGACGATGCGTTGCCCGGCGCCGTCGAACTCCTCGACGATGCAGTCGGGCGCCAGCAGCTGCCGGTACGACTCGGTGACCTCGGGCTCCTCGTCGGGCGCGTCGAGGAAGGGCTGGAACGTCTCGGACACCGCGATCACGTAGTCGACCCCCGTGAGCGGGTACTGGGAGTACTCGCTGCGCCCGAGTGCGCCCCGGACGACGACTTCGTACCTCTCGTCGTCGATCACGGGCGCTCGCAGCTCGATCACGATCTTGGCGCCGGCGGGGACGTTGTCGGCCACCCAGGCCTGGGCCTCCGACCACGGGTCCTCCTCCAGGCTCCGCATGGCGTCCGCGGCGGCGACGGTGGGCACCACCAGCAGGCCGATCGACAGGGCGATCGTCAGCGCCGCGATCGCCGGGCGCGGCCCGCCAGGCCGGCCCCGGGACAGCCACGCCGATCCGCGCTCCACCAGGGCGACGACCCCGAGCGCGCCGGCGGCGGCCAGCGGGGCGGTGACCGGCAGCAGGTTCCGGGCGAACCGGACCGGGAACAGGCTGATGAACAGGTAGTAGCCGCCGGCCTGCACCAGCAGCACGATGGCGATGCGGCGGACGCGGGCGCTGGTCGACAGCAGGGAGAGCGGGGCGACGGCGAGCAGCGGGCCGAACGTGCGCCACAACCAACCGGCGTTGAACACGGGGCTGCTGCCCTCGTTGCCGAAGTGCCCCGTGCTGTAGTGGTTGGCCTCGCTGCCGATGCCGCTGATCAGCTCGGCCGGGTGGAGCACGGCGCCGAGGTTGGCGATGCAGAACACCCCGGCGGCCACGGCCAGCGCCTCGACGATCCGCCGCCGCTCGACGGTGACCCGCCGGTGGACCACCAGGTGGGCGGCGACCAGCCCGAGGCCCACCGCGGCCCCGTTGTACTTGGACGCCGCCGCGAGCCCGATGGCCGCCCCGGTCAACAGGTAGTTCCGCCGGGACGGGTGGACCGTGATGGCCGTGGCCCCGAGCGCGGCGAGCGCGGCCGCCATGCCGGTGAGGGCATCGGGGGTGACGACGACGCCGAAGCGCAGGTCGAGCGCGCTGACCGCGGCGACGAGCGCCGCCAGGGTGGCGGCCCACCACCGCCGGCTGGCGATCCAGGCGATCGCCCCGGCGGCGGCGATCATGACGACCCCCGGGATCACGCCGGTCGACCAGCGCAGCGCCCGCAGGAGACCCGGCTCGGTGACCCGGGCGCTGCCTGCGGTCTGCGGCTCGAGCACCGGCGTGCGGTCGGCGTCGTAGTCGCTGAAGGCCTCGGCCGGGAGCAGCACCGCCGCCTCGGCCAGGAACACCAGCGCGGGGTAGTTGTAGAAGCCCGGGTCGATCTGGCGCTCGGCGGCCATCGCCTCGCCGACGCGCACGTTGGTGATCTCGTCCCAGTGGTGCTGCCAGGGCAGGTAGGCGCCTGCTTCCACCGAGCGGAGGGCGCCGCCGAGCAGCATGGCCAGGACCACGCCGGCGACGGCCAGCCGTCGGCCCCGCCGTGCGTCCCCCGGGGGCGCGGGCGCCGGCGAAGGCGGCGCCGGGCTGCCGGTCGCGGGGCGCTCGGTGTCGACGGCGACGAACCCCCCAGGCATCGCGGTGATGCTACCGGCCACCCCGCGGTGTGACCCTGGTCGCGCCATCGGCGGTGTCGACGGTGCCGGCGGTGCTGTCGCTGGCGAGCCGCAGCTCGTTGCGGCGGATGGACCACAGGCAGCCCGTGAGCGCGACCGGCATCCAGTAGAAGCGATCGAACGCGGTCGGCTGGAACATGGCGTTGATGTTGACCGCGGCGAACGAGCCGACGAGCGCCAAAGTCGTGAGGTAGATCTCGGTGTCGGCGCGCCGCAGGAGCCCCGCCATCTGCCGGATGGCGGTGGTGAGGATGAGGAGCACGCCGATCAGGGCGAACAGGCCGGCCTGGTAGAGCAGCCCGAGGTGCATGTTGTGGACGCCGTAGTTGCGCACCGCCGGGTTCTCGGAGGCCGTCGTGTCGGTGGCGGCCGCGGCGCTCTCGTAGGTGAACCCCAGGCCGACGATCAGGTACTCGTCGAACTGGCTGGTCACGAGCGAGTTGCGGTCCCCCCGGGAGTCGACGCTCTCCTGCACGTAGCTGTCGCCGTCGCGGAAGCGGATGATCCGGTCGACCACCGCCAGGTCGCTGGTGGCCAGGGCCAGCGTGCCGACCACCAGCACGACGATGACCGCGAGCGGCGCGAGCGGCGACCGCCGGCGCCGGGTGTTGCGGGGCGTCCTGGTCGTGACGTACACGATGCTCATGACGGCCAGCGATCCGACGACCGACGTCAGCCCCGTGAGGGAGCCGCTGGCGAAGATCGCGCTGGAGACGAGGCCGAGCGGGACCAGCCAGCGGAGCCGGGCGCGCCGGCGGCTCTCCCCGGGGTGCTGCGGGACCGCCAGCAGGAACAGCGGGAAGGTGGCGACCAGCTGGCCGGCGAGGTGGTTGGGGTGGCCGGACAGTCCCACCTGGCGATCGCCGGCGTGCATGCTCACGAACGCGATGCCCATCTGGCCCAGGATGGCGGCGCCCGCGGTGGCGAGAGCGGCGATGCGCCAGGCCCCCAGCAGACGGTTGAAGTCGGCGCGATCGCGGCAGACCGTGCGCATGATCCAGAACCACACCAGCGTGACCCAGGCGAACCGGGCGACGACCCGGATCGAGCTCAGCGGCTCCCACGAGCGCAGGCTGGACAGCGTGCCGGCGACGAGGAGGAGCAGAGCGCCGGCGAGGATGAGGTTCGAGCTCTTCCGCCCGGCCGCCGGCATCAGGTTGCGATCGTCCCCGGCGAGGAGCATCGCGGCGATGACCGCGGCGGCCATCAGGAAGAGGATGTCGGACACCAGGATCTCGCCGGCGCGGAACAGGGTGAACGAGATGGTGCCGGTGCCGAGGACCGCGAAGGTCAGCGCCAGGCTGCGTGACCGGCGTGGCCGCGCGGGCGCGGCCGGGGCGCGATCGACCGCCGGGAAGCCGATCCCGTTGCGCGGCCGCACCCCAGCGGGGACGACATCCGTCGACGTCGACTCGATGCTGATCGGCCCGACGGTACCATCCGCCTCCGCGGGCTCCGTGGTCGAGCGCTGCCACTGGGTGGCGCTCGCGGCCGCGTTGTAGGCTGGCCTCTCTATGGATCCGCAGCTGGAGGAGCCAGACCTCAGGTCTTATCTGAGCGTCATCGCGCGCCGCCGCTGGCTTGTGATCATCACGACCGTGCTCTCGCTGGGCGTGGCCGTGGCGATGTCGATCATCCCCGAGCCCACCTATCTCGTCCGGGCCCAGGTCATCACGACGGGGGTCAACGACCCGGTCGCGCTCATCTTCAACGGCAACGGAAGCGGCGACCTCGAGCGCCAGGCCACGATCGAGCTGGCGTTCCTCAACTCGTCCAAGCTGCGCTTCGCGGTGGCCAACGCCTACTCGGGCTCGCTGAGCGACAGCGAGATCTTCCGGGTCCACGCCGCCCAGGTGAACCGGGGCGACGAGAACGACACCAGCAGCGTCGTCGAGCTGTCGCTGGTCTCGACCGATCCCGACGAGGCCGTCGCGCTGGTCAACACCTACGCCGAGACCTACGTCAGCGAGCGTGAGGCCACCGACCGCGAGGACCTGCTGGCCACCAGGAAGGCCCTCCAGGCGCTGCTGGTCGAGGTCGAGGAGCAGATCGATAGGCTCAGCCAGCCACTCGACGAGATCGACGCCCGCATCGCCCAGGGGGCCGGTTCCCCCGAGCTGCTCCAGGCCCAGCGGGCGCAGGAGAGCGAGCGGCTCGCCCCGGTGCTCGACCC
Organism: uncultured Acidimicrobiales bacterium; assembly: GCA_963842395.1. Classification (GTDB taxonomy): domain Bacteria; phylum Actinomycetota; class Acidimicrobiia; order Acidimicrobiales; family VFJN01; genus ZC4RG19. Next base: position 504,212 of record CAWJGJ010000003.1, on the reverse strand, counting down.
GCTGCGCACGCAGCAGTCCGAGCTGAGCGACCGTCTCGGCAACCTCAACCTGGCGGTCGAGCTCGCGGCGGGCGGCGGTGCCGAGGTGCTCAGCGGCGCCGGCGGCGGCGGTACCCCCGTCAACCCCAACGTCCCCCTCAACCTCGCCATCGGGCTGGTCTTCGGGCTCTTCCTCGGGGCGGCGTTCGCGTTCATCCGCGACTACTTCGACGACTCGGTCAAGACCAAGGAGATGGTCGAGCGGGTCACGGGCGTCTCCACGCTGGGCCTCATCCCCAAGATCGACGGCGGGTCCGACCTGGTCACCGTCAGCCATCCGACGGCGCCGGCGGCCGAGGCGTTCCGCCTGCTGCGGACCTCGGTCAAGTTCCTCGGCATCGAGCGGCAGGTGCGGGTCGTCCAGGTCACCAGCCCCAGCCCCGGCGAGGGCAAGACGTTGGTGGCGGTCAACCTGGCGGTGGCCTTCGCGCAGGCCGGCGACCGGGTGGTGCTGGTGGGGGGCGATCTCCGCCGGCCGCGCATGGAGGAGATCGTCGGCGTTCCCCTGACCCCCGGCCTGACCGCCGTCCTCATCGGCGACATCACGCTGCCGCAGGCCATCCAGTCCGCGGCCGCGGTGCCCAACCTGTCGGTCCTCCCCGCCGGTCACCCGCCGCCCAACCCGTCCGAGCTCATCAGCGGCGAGCGTGCCCGCCGGCTCATCGACGTGCTCGGGCAGACCTACGACGTCGTGATCATCGACTGCCCGCCGGTGCTGCCGGTCACGGACGCGCTGGAGTTGGCCCGCATGGCCGACACGACGCTGCTGGTGACGTCGGTCAACAAGACGTCCAAGCGCAGCCTGACACGGGCCGTCGAGTTGCTGAAGCAGGTCGACGCACCGCTGGTGGGCACGGTGCTCAACAGCCTGTCGGCCGACGAGACGTTCAGCGGCGAGCCCTACCGCTACGAGACCGTGTCGCAGCCCGCCCGCCAGCAGGCCCGCCGGGGCAAGCAGAACGGCAACGGCCACAACGGCCGCGGCCGGGACGTGGACGCCGAGGCCGACACCGAGTGGTCCGCCACCGGGCCCGGCCAACCGCCGCCCCGCTCGTGATCGGCCTGACAAACCTAAGCCGCGTAGGTATCAACTTTCCTGAGCGGGAGGTAGCCTTCCCTCATGGCGCTCGATCCGAACCGCTGGACGCTCAAGGTCCAGGAGGCCTTCAGCTCGGCTGTCGACGCGGCCAAGCAGGCGTCCAACCCCGAGGTCACTCCGGACCACCTGCTCGCGGCCCTGCTCGGGCAGGCAGAGGGCATCGTCCTGCCCATGCTCCAGCGGCTGGGGAAGGAGCCGCTGCCCCTGCGCAACCAGGTGAACGAGGCGCTGGCCAAGCTGCCCCACAGCTACGGCAGCGACGCCCGCCTGTCGCGTGACCTCAACAAGGTGTTCGACGACGCGGACGCGGCCCGGGCCGAGCTCACCGACGAGTACGTCTCCACCGAGCACCTGCTCCTGGCCCTGGCCGACCGCCTCGGCGTCACCCGGGACGACGTGCTGCGGGCGATGCAGGACGTGCGCGGCAGCCACCGGGTCACCTCGCAGAACCCCGAGGACCAGTTCCAGGCGCTCGAGCGCTACGGCCGCGATCTCACCGACGTGGCCCGCGAGGGCAAGCTCGACCCCGTCATCGGGCGCGACGAGGAGATCCGCCGGATCATCCAGGTGCTGTCCCGGCGCACCAAGAACAACCCGGTCCTCATCGGCGAGCCCGGCGTGGGCAAGACGGCCATCGTCGAGGGGCTCGCCTCCCGCATCGTCGAGGGCGACGTGCCCGAGACGCTCAAGAACAAGCGGGTCATCTCGCTGGACCTGGCGTCGATGGTGGCGGGCGCCAAGTACCGGGGTGAGTTCGAGGAGCGGCTCAAGGCGGTGCTCAAGGAGATCACCGACGCCGAGGGCGAGATCATCACCTTCATCGACGAGCTGCACACGGTCGTCGGCGCGGGCGCGGCCGAGGGGGCCATGGACGCCGGCAACATGCTCAAGCCGCTGCTCGCCCGCGGCCAGCTCCGCATGATCGGCGCCACCACGCTCGACGAGTACCGCAAGCACATCGAGAAGGACGCCGCGCTCGAGCGGCGCTTCCAGCAGGTGTACGTCGGGCCGCCGTCCGTCGAGGACACCATCGCCATCCTGCGCGGCCTGAAGGAGCGCTACGAGGTCCACCACGGCGTCCGCATCCAGGATGCGGCGCTGGTGGCGGCGGCGGTGCTCTCCGATCGTTACCTGACGGGCCGCTTCCTCCCCGACAAGGCCATCGACCTGGTCGACGAGGCGGGGTCCCGCCTGCGCATCGAGATCGACTCGCTCCCCACCGAGATCGACGTGGTCGAGCGGCGCATCCGCCAGCTGGAGATCGAGCGCGTGGCGCTGTCCAAGGAGACCGACAAGCTGTCGGCCGAGCGCCTGGCGGCCCTGGACGAGGAGCTGGCCAACCTGCGCGAGCAGCGCGACTCGATGCTGGCGCACTGGAACAACGAGAAGCAGGTCATCGACGAGATCCGCGAGCTCAAGGAGCAGCTCGAGTCCCTCCGTGCCGAGGCCGAGCGCGAGACCGACCTCGAGCGGGCCGCCGAGATCCGGTACGGCCGGCTGCCCGAGCTGGAGCGCAACATCGACGAGGCCACCGCCCGGCTCGACGAGCTGCAGGCGGGGGGCCAGCGCATGCTCAAGGAGGAGGTCGACGAGGAGGACGTCGCCCAGGTCGTCTCCCGGTGGACGGGCGTGCCCGTCAGCCGCCTCATGGAGGGCGAGATGGCCAAGCTCGTGCGGTTGGAGGAGGTGCTGCACGAGCGGGTGATCGGCCAGGACGAGGCCGTCACCGCCGTGGCCAACGCCATCCGCCGCAGCCGGGCGGGCCTGTCCGACCCCCACCGCCCGATCGGCTCGTTCCTGTTCCTCGGGCCCACCGGAGTCGGCAAGACCGAGCTGGCCCGGTCACTCGCCGCCTTCATGTTCGACGACGAGCGGGCCATGGTCCGCGTCGACATGTCCGAGTACCAGGAGAAGCACGCGGTGGCCCGCCTCATCGGCGCACCGCCCGGGTACGTCGGCTACGACGAGGGCGGCCAGCTCACCGAGGCCATCCGCCGCCGGCCCTACGCGGTGGTGCTGCTCGACGAGATCGAGAAGGCCCACGCGGACGTGTTCAACGTCCTGCTGCAGCTGCTCGACGACGGGCGCCTGACCGATGGCCAGGGCCGCACGGTCGACTTCACCAACGCCGTGCTGATCATGACGTCCAACCTGCCGGGCGACCCGCGGTCGTTCTTCAAGCCCGAGTTCGTCAACCGCATCGACGAGATCGTCCGCTTCCGCGAGCTGACCGAGGACGACCTGGTCCACATCGTGGAGATCCAGCTCACCGGCCTGCGTCGGCGGCTGGCGGACCGGCGCATCGCCCTCGAGGTGACCGACGACGCCACCCGCGCCCTGGCGCACCAGGGCTACGACCCGGCGTTCGGCGCCCGGCCGCTCAAGCGGGTCATCCAGCGCCAGCTGGCGGACCCACTGGCGGTGCAGATCCTCGACGGCAAGCTCGCCGAGGGCGACACCGTCACGGTCGACGCCGCCGACGGCGACCTCGTCCTGCGCGGCTGCTAGGGACGCTGCCAGACGCGCACCCAGTCGACCTCCATCTCCAGGCTCGACGGGCGCGGCGGGCAGCCGTTGCACTCGCCCAGGTAGAGCATCGTGAAGACGATGTGCATCGGTTGGGCGGTGGAGTCGTAGGGCTCCATGCACTGGATCTCGACGTTGTCGAGGTAGGTGCACAGCTGGCCGGCTGTCCAGCGCCCCGCCCAGACGTGCCAGTCGGACAGCACGGTGTCGGGGAACTCCTGTGTGAACGTGCGGGTCTGGTCGCCCTGCCCGCAGTAGCCGTCGGGCGTGTTGTCGGTGGTGTTGCGGTGGATGACCGACACGTTCCAGCGCGACCCCGGGCGATCGCCGTCGGCGTTGCCCACGCCGTTCTCCATGATGTCCCACTCGGCGTTGAGCCGGGAGCAGTTCTCGTCGGGCCACGCTTCGGACTTGGCCATGCTGAACAGCCAGAACGCCGGCCACGCCCACGGGTTGTTCGAGTAGCGGATGCGGGCCTCGAAGTAGCCCTCCTCCCAGGCCTGCGCGAACGGATAGTGGGGTGCCGTGTCGAGGCGGGGCCCGGTGCTCGCGATGTAGGCCCACCGGTGGTCGTTGGCGGCGGTGGCGGTGAGCGTGAGCGTGCCGTCCCCGACGGTCGCGGGCAGCGAACCACCGAAGGGCGCCGTCACCCAGAAGCCGCTCAGGGCGTCGCCGTCGAACCCTTCCTGGTAGACGAGCTCGTAGCCCCCCGTGCCGCCGCCCCCGCCGGCGATGGGCGGTGGGGCGCACGCCGCCATCACCAGCAACGCGACGGCCAGGCCGGCGCGCGCCGACCACCTGGCGCCCCGCGAGCCGGCTGACGTCCGGGCGCGCCGCGGCCCGTCGTGCATCGATGACACCGTTCACCCCTCTGTCGATCCAACCCGACCCACGCGCCCCAGGTGCCGGTCGGCCTGCACCCCGGAGGTTACCCACCGGTCGGCTGGCGCGTGTGGCGCCGCGCGGTGAGATGCGACCGTGCCACGGCTCGCGCGCGCCAGGTCGCTCAGCCAGACACGGCCTGCCACCCGGGCGAAGGATCCGGGCGCCTGCGTGGTCGGCGGCTCGGGCCGGTTCCGTGCGGGACGTGGACGGGCGCTAACCTCGTCCGGCCCCCCAGCGAGCCAGCAGGAGTGCGACGTGCCGGCGACCATCGTGGTCGGAACCCAGTGGGGCGACGAGGGCAAGGGCAAGTTCACCGACCTCTTCGCCAAGGAGATGCACCTCGTCGTCCGCTACCAGGGCGGGCACAACGCGGGGCACACCCTCGTCGTCGACGGCGAGACGTTCGCCCTCCAGCTCATCCCCTCGGGTGTGCTCTACGACCACATCGTCCCGGTCATCGGCAACGGGGTCGTGGTCGACCCCCAGGTCCTGCTCGACGAGATCGACATGCTCGAGCGCCGGGGTCGCAGCTGCGAGCGGCTCAAGGTGTCGTCGAGCGCCCACCTGATCCTGCCCTACCACCAGCTCCTCGACCGGGTCACCGAGCGCCACCTCGGCAAGAACAAGCTGGGCACCACCAAGCGCGGCATCGGGCCGGCCTACGCCGACAAGGCGGCCCGCGTGGGCCTGCGGGTGCAGGACATGTACGACCCCAAGATCTTCCGGCAGAAGCTGGAGATGGTGCTGAAGGACAAGGGTCAGCTGCTGGCCAAGGTCTACAACCAGCTCTCGCCCACGGTCGACGAGATCTGCGACCTGTACCTCGACGAGCTGGCGCCCCGGGTCGAGCCGTACGTTGCCGACACCGTGAACCTGGTGCACGAGGCGCTCGAGATCGGCCAGCACGTGCTCTTCGAGGGCGCCCAGGCGACCTTCCTCGACCTCGACCACGGCACGTACCCCTACGTCACCTCCTCCAACCCGGTGGCCGGCGGGGCGTGCACCGGCGCGGGGGTCGGTCCCCGCTACATCGACCGCGTGGTCGGCATCGCCAAGGCCTACATCACGCGCGTGGGCTCGGGGCCGTTCCCGACCGAGCTGTTCGACGAGGTCGGCGACGCGCTGGTCGAGCGGGGCGGCGAGTACGGCACCAACACCGGGCGCCGGCGCCGCCCGGGCTGGTTCGACGCCGTCATGGCCCGGCACGCCGTGCGGCTCAACTCGTTGTCCGAGCTGGCGCTCACCAAGCTCGACGTGCTCGACACGTTCGACACGGTGAAGGTGTGCGTGGCCTACCAGGCCGACGGGCGGCGCTTCGAGCGCTTCCCCGACGACCAGTCGCTGCTCCACCGGGCCACCGCGGTCTACGAGGAGCTCCCGGGCTGGTCGACCGACTTGTCGAGCGTGACAGAGCCCGGCGACCTGCCGGCCGCGGCGGCCGACTACATCGCCTTCCTCGAGGACCAGGTCGGGGTGCCGGTGCGGTTGGTCGGGGTCGGCCCCGGCCGTGACCAGTACGTCCAGCGCAAGCCCTAGTCGGCATTAGGTTCGGTCCCGTGAAGGTGTGCGTGGTGGGGTCGGGGGCGCGTGAGCACGCGCTGGCTCACGTGCTGGCCCGCACGGCCGACGTGGTGGTGACGCCGGGCAGCCCCGGGATCCCCGGCTCGCTCCCCACGCCGCCGCACGAGATCGAGGCCGACCTGTACGTCGTCGGGCCCGAGGCCCCGCTCGTGGCCGGCGTGGCCGACGAGCTGCGGGCCCAGGGCCGGCTGGTGTTCGGCCCCGGGGCCGACGGCGCCCGCCTGGAGGGCTCGAAGGCGTGGATGAAGCAGGTGGTCGAGGCGGCTGGGGTGCCCACCGCCCGCTACGCCGCGTTCACCGAGGTCGAGCCCGCCGTCGAGTTCCTCCGCGGCCTGCCCGGCCCGTGGGTGGTCAAGACCGACGGGCTGGCGGCGGGCAAGGGCGTGGTGGTGGCGCCGTCCGTCGAGGCGGCGGTGGCCGACGTGCGGTCCAAGCTGGCGGGCGAGAGCTTCGGCGACGCCGGGCGCACGGTCGTGATCGAGGAGGGCATGACCGGGCCCGAGCTGTCGCTCCTGGCGATCTGCGACGGCACCCGGGCCGTGGCGCTGTCCCCCGCCCAGGACTTCAAGCGCATCGGCGACGGCGACACCGGCCCCAACACCGGCGGCATGGGCGCCTACTCCCCGGTGCCGGGCGTCGACGACGCCGTGGTGGCCGACGTGATGTCCCGCTTCGTCGAACCCACGCTGGCCGAGCTGCGCCGCCGGGGCATCGACTACCGGGGCGTGCTCTACGCGCGGGCTGATGCTCACGCCCGGCGGGCCGCGGCTGGTCGAGTACAACGTGCGCTTCGGCGACCCCGAGGCCCAGGTCGTGCTCCCCCGGCTCACCACCGACCTGGCCGAGCTGCTGGCCGCGGCGGCCGCCGGTGACCTCACGCAGGCGCCCCCGCCGGCGTTCGTGCACGAGGCCTGCGTCACCGTCGTCCTGGCCAGCGAGGGCTACCCGGTGGCGCCCCGCACCGGCGACCCCATCACCGGCATCGCCGACGGCGGAGGCCACCGGCGCGATCGTGTTCTGCGCGGGCGTGGCCGCGCCCGACGGCAGCGGTCCCGACCATCTCGTCACCGCCGGGGGCCGCATCCTGGCCGTCACCGGCACCGGGCCCACCGTCGCCGCCGCCCGCGACCACGCATACCGCGCCGCTGGCCTCATCTCATGGCCCGGCCTCTACCACCGCACCGACATCGCCCTGGAGGCGTCACGCTGATGGCTCACAAGAAGGTCGCCGTCCTCATGGGTTCGCCCAGCGACAAGGACAAGATGGCCCCGGCCGCCGACACGCTGGCCCGCTACGGCATCGAGGCCGACGTGCGCATCATGTCGGCCCACCGCACGCCCCACGTGGTGGCCGAGTTCGCCGAGTCGGCACGCGACGGTGGCTACGGCGCGCTCATCTGCGGCGCCGGCATGGCCGCCCACCTGGCCGGCGTCGTGGCCGGCCACACCACGTTGCCTGTGATCGGCGTGCCGCTGGCGAGCGGCGCCCTCAACGGCGTCGACGCCCTGTACGCCACCGTGCAGATGCCCAAGGGCATCCCGGTGGCGACGGTCGCCATCGACGGCGCCATGAACGCCGCGCTCCTGGCCGTGCAGATCCTGGCCCTCGACGACCCCGACCTGGTCGCGGAGCTGGCCCGCCACCGCGACGAGATGGCCCCCAAGCCCGCCTGACCGCCGTAGACCCACGCAGGTGCCGGCGGAGATCGGCGCCTGCTATGGCGTTCTGCCGACACCCGCGAACGGTCTCGCCGCCGTGACCGGCGAGCCGCGACAATGGGGTCGTGAAGCCCGTGCTCCCCGACATCCTCGCCGCGCGCTACGCGAGCCAGCCGATGGTCGAGCTGTGGAGCCCCGAGCGCAAGATCCGGCTCGAGCGGGAGCTGTGGGTGGCGGTGATGTCCGCCCAGCGGGAGCTCGGGGTCGACATCCCGGCCGAGGCCATCGACGACTACCGGGCGGTGATCGACACCGTCGACCTGGCGTCGATCGAGGCCCGCGAGCGGGTCAACCGCCATGACGTCAAGGCGCGCATCGAGGAGTTCTCGGCCCTCGCCGGCCACGAGTACGCCCACATGGGCATGACCTCGCGCGACCTGACCGAGAACGTCGAGCAGCTCCAGGTGCGGCTGGCCCTGTCGCTGGTGCGCGACCGGGTGGTCGCGACCCTGGCCCGCTTGGCCGAGCGCGCCGCCGAGCACGCCACGCTGGTGATGGTTGGGCGCAGCCACAACGTCGCCGCCCAGGCCACCACGCTGGGCAAGCGGTTCGCCAACGCCGGCGAGGAGCTGCTGGCGGCCCACCGCCGCGTCGAGGAGCTGCTGGCCCGGTACCCGCTGCGGGGCCTGAAGGGCCCGGTGGGTACACAGCAGGACCAGCTCGACCTGCTCGGCGGCGATCCGGCCGCGGTCGGCCGCTTGGAGCGCGCCGTCCTGACCCACCTCGGGTTCGACGACGTCCTCGGCAGCGTCGGCCAGGTCTATCCCCGCTCGCTCGACTTCGACGTCGTCGCCGCCTTGGTCCAGGCCACGGCCGGACCCTCCAGCCTGGCGACCGCCATCCGCCTCATGGCGGGCCACGAGCTGGTGACCGAGGGCTTCGTCGAGGGGCAGGTCGGCAGCTCGGCCATGCCCCACAAGATGAACACCCGCTCAGCCGAGCGGGTGAACGGCCTGGCGGTGGTCGTCAGGGGCTACCTGTCGATGACCTCCGAGCTGGCGGGCGACCAGTGGAACGAGGGCGACGTGTCGTGCTCGGTCGTCCGGCGAGTGGCGCTGCCCGGGGCGTTCCTCGCCACCGACGGGCTGTTCGAGACGATCCTCGCGGTGCTCGACGGGTTCGGTGCGTTCCCCGCGGTGATCGGGCGCGAGCTCGACCGCTACCTCCCCTTCCTGGCCACGACCAAGGTGCTCCTGGCCGCGGTGCGGGCGGGCGTGGGGCGCGAGCAGGCCCACGAGGCCGTGAAGGAGCACGCGGTGGCGGTCGCGCTGGCCCAGCGCGAGGGCGCGGCCGGCAACGACCTGGCCGAGCGGCTGGCGGCGGACGGGCGGCTGGGGCTCGACCGGGGCGCCCTCGACGCGGTGCTCGCCGACCCGGCGGGCTTCGCCGGCGCCGCTCCGCATCAGGTCGAGGAGTTCGTCCGCCGGGTCGAGGCCATCGCGGCCGAACACCCCGACGCCGCCCGCTACCGTCCGGAACCGATCCTCTAGCCGGCTGGGCGCCGCCGGCTGCCGTCCGCCACCCCTGGAGGGAACGATCCATGACCGACCTGGGCCTGCCGCACGTCCACACCGGCAAGGTGCGCGACATCCACGCGGTCGGCGACGACCAGCTGCTCATGGTCACCAGCGACCGCATCTCCGCGTTCGACGTGGTGATGGGCGAGGTGATCCCCCACAAGGGCCGCGTGCTCACCGCCATGTCGGCGTTCTGGTTCGACCTGCTGGGCGACGTGGTGCCGGGCCACCTGGTGTCGACCGACATCGACGACCTGCCGGCGGCCGTGCAGAAGGTGGCCGCCGAGGCCGACCTCGCCGGGCGCGTCATGCTCACCCGCCGCGCCGACATGCTGCCGGTCGAGTGCATCGTGCGGGGCTACATCACGGGCTCGGCGTGGAAGGAGTACCGGGCGGCGAGCACCATGCACGGCGCCGAGCTGCCCGAGGGTCTGCTCGAGTCCGACCGCCTGCCCGATGCCGTGTTCACCCCCTCCACCAAGGCCGACGTGGGCGACAAGGACGAGAACATCAGCTTCGCCGCGGCCGCCGGGCTCATCGGCGAGTCGCTGGCCGCCAAGGTGCGCGACGTCAGCCTGGAGCTGTACCGGCGCGGGGCCGACTGGGCCCGCGAGCGGGGCATCATCATCGCCGACACGAAGTTCGAGCTGGGGATGGTCGACGGAGAGCTGGTGCTGTGCGACGAGGTGCTGACGCCCGACTCGTCCCGGTTCTGGCCGACGGACGCCTGGGAGCCGGGCGTGACCCCCCCGTCGTTCGACAAGCAGCCGGTGCGCGACTACCTGGACGGGCTCGACTGGGACAAGCGCCCGCCGCCGCCGCCGTTGCCGCCGGAGGTCGTGGCGGCCACCAGCACCCGCTACGTCGAGGCCTACGAACGCATCACCGGCCGCTCGTTCGCCGACTGGCCGGGAGCCGACGGCACGCCCGGCGACGCCGACGGTGCCGACGGCTGACGCCGACGCCGGCGACCCGCTCGGCGGCCGGGATCCGGAAGCCGAGACCGGTGCCGGCTACCGGCCCGGGCACCGCCAGGAGGGTTGGGACCTGCGCTTCGACTGGGGTGCCGAGGGCCTGGCGGCCGTCGGCCCGGGGGCGGGCGCGGTGGTGGTGGTCGACGTGCTGCGGTTCACGAGCGCCGTGTCGGTGGCGGTGGGCCGCGGGGCGGTGGTCCTGCCGTTCCCCTGGGGCCGGGGCGAGGCCGCCCGCGCCTACGCCGACAGCCGGGACGCCGAGCTGGCGGGCTTGCGGGAGGCCGGCGCGTGGTCGCTGTCGCCCACCGATCTGGCCCGGTTGCCCGCCGGGACCCGGCTGGTCCTGCCGTCGCCCAACGGCTCGGCGCTGTCGTTCGCGGCCCGTGACGACGTGCCGGGCGCCCTGGTCCTGGCCGGGTGCCTGCGCAACGCGACGGCCGTGGCCGGCGTGGCCGGGGCCTGCCCCGGGCCGGTGGCGGTGATCGCCGCGGGCGAGCGCTGGGGTGGCACCGGCGGGCCCCTGCGACCATCGGTGGAGGACCTCCTGGGCGCGGGCGCGGTGCTGCGGTGCCTCGTCGATGCGGCCGGCCGCCCCGAGGCGACCGCATCGCCCGAGGCCCGGGCGGCGATGGCCGCCTTCGATGCCGCCCGCGACGACCTGGCCGGCTGGCTGGACCGGTCGGGCTCGGGGCGCGAGTTGGCGGCCAGCGGCTTCGGCGACGACGTGGCGGCCGCCGCGGTGCTCGACGCCGAGGTGGTCGCCCCGGTGCTGGACGGCCCGGCCTTCACGCCGGTCGTGAGCCCCGCGGCGGGGCATCTACGCTGACACGCATGCAGTTCTCGGTGCTGGTCGAAACCCGTCTGCGCGAAGGCGTGGCCGACCCCGAGGGGGCGACCATCGAGCGGTCGCTGCCCGCACTCGGCTTCGACGGGGTCTCGGGGGTGCGGGTGGGCAAGTGCTTCCGCTTCGTCATCGAGTCCGACGACGAGGCGGCGGCGCGGACCGAGGTCGACGACATGTGCAAGCGCTTCCTCGCCAACCCGGTCATCGAGGACAGCACCGTCACGCTGGAAGCCCTGGCCGGCTGACCAGGGCCGGGCGCCACCGGCTGGACTATCGTCGCCACCTGTCGTGAGCACCACTGGGGGGCGCCCGGACGTGGTGGAGCCACCGCGTGACGCACACGAGATCGACGAGGGCGACGGCACCGACGGTGCCGGTCCGACAGGGGCAGGGACACGGGCCGGTGCGGGTGGCCGGACCGGTGCGGCGATCGGCCGGGCCGTCGACCGGCTGGTGCGGGTCCCCCTGGTCGCCGTCGTCGCCCTCGCTGTGGCGGTGCGGGTCCTGGCCGGCCTGGCGTTCCCCGCAGCCGAGACCGACACGTACGAGTTCGGGTGGCTCGCCCACAACGTCGTCGACGGGCGCGGGTACTCGTACTACGCCGACAGCCCCGAGGGCCGGTTGACACCCGAGGACGAGAACCCGCAGGCCGACCCGTTCCCCTCGGCGTACATGCCGCCCGCATACACCGCGGTCACGACCGGGGCCGACTGGGTGTCGGGCTCGACCGCGGCCACGGTGTGGCTGGTGCGGCTCGTCAACGCCGCCGCCGCGGCTGCGGGGGTGGTGCTGATCCATGCCCTGGCGCGCCGCCTGGTCGGCCGGCGCGCGGCGGTCCTGGCCGCGTTCGGGTACGCGCTCTACCCGGCGCTCGTCTACATGGCCACGCAGGTCAGCGCCGCCAACCTGTACCTCCCGCTCGAGCTGGGCGTCCTGCTCCTGTTGGTGCGCGCCGCGCCGTCGCCCGCCTGGGCCCGCTGGGCCGTGGCGGGGCTGGCGCTCGGCGCCGTGGCGCTGCTGCGGGCGGAGGCGGTGGCGCTGGTGCCGCTCGCGGGCGCCTGGCTCGTGTGGACGGCCCGCCGGTCGGGCGCGGTGGGCCATCCGTGGCGGCTGGCGGCCCTCTTCGTGTGCGCGGCCGCGGTCGTGCCGGGCGCCTGGATGGTCCGCAGCTCCCTGGCGCTCGACACGCCGGTGCTGGCCGTCACGACCACCGGTGGCAAGAACCTCTGGATCGGCAACCACGACGGTGCGTCCGGGTCGCAGAAGGACTTCGACGTGCCCACCGCCATCGAGGACGAGATCCTGGCACTCCCGGCTGGGGACGACTTCGAGGTGCGGGTCGACGCCGTCTACCGGCGGGCGGCCGTCGAGTCGATGACCGGCGATCCGCTGGGCACGATCGTCCGCGACGCCAAGAAGGCGGCGCTGCTGCTCGGCGCCGACGTCCACGACCCGCGGGCCCTCAACCCCCTCTACCTCGGGCCCTACCTGGCGCTGGCCGTGGCCGGCCTGGCCGGGTTCGCCGGCTGGTGGCGGCGCCGTCCCGCGGGCGACACCGAGCGCTGGCTGGTGGTCGGCTACGTGGCGTTCAGCCTGGCGGTGCCCGTGGTGTTCTTCGCCCTGGCGCGCTACCGGCTGCCGTTCGAGGTCATGCTCCTCGTGTTCGGAGCCTCGTGGTTAGCGCCCCGTCCACAAACGTTTGCGCCCCGCCACGCCGGCCAGGTTCGCCGCTGACGGCGTCCTCGTCGTCGCCGCAGCTACGGCTGCGCCTTCCTCCTGCGTCCTTGCCAGCGACGAACCTGACTCGGCGTGACGAGACGAACGTTCATGGACGGGGCGCTAGCGTCCTGGGCCGATCGGCGCCACGGCTACGCTCGGCCGCATGCTCCCTCGTAGCTCTCATCCCCGCCGTTCGGGCGCCGCGGGCTGATGGCCGCCGTCGTCGGGGTCGTCGTCTTCCCCGGGTCGAACTGCGAGCTCGACGTGGCCGAGGCCGTGCGCTCACTCGGCGGCGAGGCCCGCCTGCTGTGGCACGCCGACACGTCGCTGGCCGGCGTCGACGCCGTGGTGCTGCCCGGCGGTTTCGCCCACGGCGACTACCTCCGCCCCGGCGCCATCGCGCGCTTCTCGCCGGTCATGGCGGCGGTGGGCGCCCATGCGGCGGCCGGCGGCGCGGTCGTCGGCATCTGCAACGGATTCCAGGTGCTGTGCGAGTCGGGGCTGCTGCCGGGTGCGCTGCAGAAGAACGCCGGCCTCAAGTTCCTGTGCCGGCCGGTCCGCCTGCGGGTCGACGCAGGCGGCACGCCGCTCACCACCGGGGTCGCGGTCGGCACCGAGCTGACGCATCCCGGTCAACCACTTCGAGGGCAACTACACCTGCGACGCGGAGACGCTGGCCGAGCTGCAGGCCGACGACCGGGTGGTGCTGCGGTACGTCGACAACCCCAACGGCTCGGTCGACGACATCGCCGGCATCTGCTCTGCGGGCCGCAACGTCGTCGGCCTGATGCCGCACCCCGAGCGGGCCTACCACCCCCTGCTGGGTTCCGACGACGGCGTGCCGCTGCTGCGTTCGCTCCTCGTCACCGCCGGAGCGCTGGCCGCCTGAGCCCCCAGTCCCGGCTGCAGGCGGCCCGGAGGCTCAGCTGCCGCGGCCGATGCCCGCCTTGTCGAGCACGGCGACGGGCACGCCCACCTCGCGCCAGGTGGCGTAGCTGATGCCCTTGCGCTCGCTGTAGGGAGCGGCGGACTTGATGAAGTCCTTTTCGAGTTGCGCGAGGTCGACCTTTGACTCGGACGCGTCGAGCGCATCCTGCAGGTCGGCGCGCTCCTGCACCAGGTGCACGCGCTTGAGCGGGTCGGCCGTTGCGATCTCGGACTCGATCGCAACGAGACGCTTCTTGAGCGAATCGGGGGACCGCTTTCGACCGCGGCGGGGCTTGTTGGCTTCGAGCGCTTCGAGGTACCGACGCACGGCCCGCCCTTGATCCCGCCCCTCGGCAAGGGCGGCCTTGTGCTCGGAGCTCATGGGGGTTCTCTTGCGGGTTGACTGGGCCATGGGGCGTAAGCATATTTCGTCTTGCCGCCGCGCGCGCATTTGGGGAGTTCCGACCGGTCGGCGGCGCCCATCGGTGCATGCCGGCGAGGGGCCGGCAGTCGCCTAACCTTCGGCCGTGCCCGCCGCCGAGCCGATCCACCGAGCCCTCGGGCTCACCGACGACGAGGCCGCCTCCATCGAGGCGATCCTCGGTCGCACACCCAACCACCTGGAACTGGCCATGTACGCAGTGATGTGGTCGGAGCACTGTTCGTATAAATCGAGCCGGCTGCATCTCCGCCGCCTGCCCACCGAGGGACCGGCGGTCCTGGTGGGCCCGGGCGAGAACGCCGGTGTGGTCGACGCCGGTGACGGCATCGCGGTCGCGTTCCGCATCGAGTCCCACAACCACCCGTCGGCCATAGAGCCCTATCAAGGCGCGGCGACGGGCATCGGCGGCATCTTGCGGGACGTGTTCACGATGGGTGCACGACCGATCGCTCTTATGGATCCTCTGCGCTTCGGTCCGTTGTCGGACGCCCACAGTCGGTGGATCGCCGAGGGTGTCGTCTCCGGGATCAGCGGCTATGGCAACTCGGTCGGCGTGCCCACCGTGGGGGGTGAGACCGTCTTCGACGAGACCTATCAGGACAACCCCCTCGTGAACGTGTTCTGTCTGGGGTTGCTGCCGGTCGAACGCCTCGTCCTCGGTCGCGCATCCGGAGTCGGCAACCTGGCCGTGCTGTTCGGATCGTCGACGGGGCGGGACGGTATCGGCGGTGTCTCGGTGCTGGCGTCGGCCGGATTCGGCGACGACGCCGACGACGCGGCGAAGCGCCCCAGCGTGCAGGTGGGCGACCCCTTCGAGGAGAAGCGGCTCATCGAGGCCTGCCTCGAGATGCTCGACGCCGACCTCGTGGTCGGCATCCAGGACCTGGGCGGCGCCGGTCTCACCTGCGCCACCAGCGAGACCGCCAGCCGGGGCGGCGTGGGCATGGACGTCTACGTGTCAGAGGTGCCCAAGCGCGAGACGGGCATGGAGCCCTTCGAGGTCCTCACCAGCGAGAGCCAGGAGCGCATGCTGGCCATCGTCGAGCCCCGCCACCTCGACCGCCTGCTCGGCATCTGCTCCCGGTGGGAGATCACCGCGGCGGTGGTGGGCACGGTCACCGCCGGCGGCGCGCTCCGCATCCTCGACCGGCCCGACGGCGAGGTCCTGGCCGAGGTCCCCGCCTCGTCGCTGCACGAGGACGCGCCGCTGCTCGACCGTCCCCGCGCCGAGCCCGCCGGCCTCGCGGAGCGCCGGGCCGACAGCGCCGATGCCGCCTTGCCCGCCCCGGCCGACCCGGGCGCCGACGTGCTGGAGCTGCTGTACGACACCTCGTGGGTCTCGAGCCAGTACGACCACCAGCTGTTCCTCAACACCGTCGTCGGCCCGGGGGGCGACGCCAGCGTGCTGCGGCTGAAGCACCCCACCACGGGCGTCGACACCGGACGGGCGCTGGCCATGACCTGCGACGGCAACCACCGCTGGTGCGCGCTCGACCCGAGGCGGGGCACGGCGCTCGTCGTGGCCGAGGCGGTGGCCAACCTGGCGTGCGTCGGCGCCCGGCCGCTGGCGCTCGTGAACTGCCTCAACTTCGGCAACCCCACCCACCCCGAGACGATGTGGCAGCTCTCCGAGGCCATCGACGGGATGGGCGAGGCGTGCCGGGCGCTGTCGCTTCCCGTGGTGGGCGGCAACGTCAGCCTCTACAACGAGAGCCGGGGCCGCGACATCGACCCCACGCCCGTGGTGGCGGTCGTCGGCATGGTCGATCGGCTGGTGTCGGTCCCGCCGGGTCCGGGCCTGGTCGAGGGCACCCGCATCGTCGTGGTGGGCGCCGGGCCCGACACGCTGTCGGGCTCGCGCTGGGCCTGGCGCCAGGGGCACAAGGCGGGGACGGCGCCGGCGCTCGACCTGGCGGCCCACCGCGTCGTGTGCGACCTCGTGCGCGACCTGGTGGCCGACGGCCTCGTCCTCGGCGTGCACGACACGGCCGACGGCGGCTTCGCGGTGACCCTGGCCGAGATGGTGGCGGCCGGCGGCGTGGGCGCGGCGGTGCGGGTGCCCGACGGCGCCGACCACCGCTGGCTGTTCGGCGAGACACCGGGCCGGTTCGTGCTGTCGGTCGACCCGGCGGCGGTCGGCGAGCTGCACCGCCGCCACACGGCGGCGGGTGTGCCGGCGGCCGTCGTGGGCGAGGCGGGCAGCGACCGCCTGGTCGTCGAGGGCCTGGCCGGCGGCGCCAACGTCGACCTCGCGGTGGCCGACGTGACGGCGGCCTGGCGCGGCGCCCTCCCGTCGTTGCTCGGCCACGGCACGGCCCAGTAGCCGTCCCCAGTAGCCGTCCCCGGATCGCCCCGTGCGGCCCGGCGGCGGTTGTCCCCGGTTCTGGCGTTGCCGGCTGCCGTGGCGGCAGGGAGCGACGCCGGTTCGGTTCCGGAGCGGCCCGGCGGCGGTTGTCCCCGGTTCTGGCGTTGCTGGCTGCCGTGGTGGCAGGGAGCGACGCCGGTTGGGCCGCTCAGGCCGCGGTCAGCGGGGCTGGTCGACCGGGCGGTCCGGCAGGGCGGGCTCGCCGTCGGTGCCGTCGAGCGACAGGGCGCCCACGAGCCCTGCCTCGGCCTCGTCGATGGCCACCTCGGGCTGCATGTCGTGGACGATCTTCCACATGACCTTGTCGAGCACCAGGAACTTGGCGATCCACAGGACGCCGAACCCGGCGAGCTGGGCTGCGGCGTTGATGGCGGTCGAGTCCCAGCGGGCGTCGGCGTAGCTGACCGCGAACAGCGACAGGATCATGCCCAGCGCCGACATGACCCAGAACGGCACGACCTCGCCCCACAGGCGGTTCTTGCCGGTCTGGCTCCAGGTCCAGCGGCGGTTGATGAGGTAGTTGGGCACCGCGCCCGCCGAGACCGACACCAGGTTGGCGGGGACGGCCTCCCACCCGAGCACGCCGTCGAGGTACCAGAACACGGGCTGGCCGACGGCGATCGCCACCAACGAGGCGGTGGAGTACTTCATGAGCTTGCGGATCGTCGGCGATCGCACGTCGAGCAGCATCGGGCGGCAGCGTAGGGGAGTCCGGCGCGGGATGCCCGATGGCCGGCCCACCGCCCGACCGGCCCGGGTTCGCCTCGCCGGGCGCCCCGCACGGCAGACTGACACCGTGAGCGACGCGCGCGATCTGGGGCAGGCGGCAGGCGACGACGAGGACGACGACCATCCGCGCGAAGCGTGCGGGGTGTTCGCGGTCCACGCCCCCGGGCAATCTGTCGCGCACCTGACCTACCTGGGCCTCTTCGCCCTGCAGCACCGCGGGCAGGAGGCCGCCGGCATGGCGGTCAGCGACGGCGAGCAGCTCACGGTCGTCAAGGACCAGGGCCTCGTCGCCAGCGTGTTCGACGACCGCACGATGGCCGGCCTGGTCGGGCACCTGGCGATCGGTCACTGCCGCTACTCGACCACCGGCTCGTCGACGTGGCGCAACGCGCAGCCCTCGTACCGCTCGGTCGGCGAGCACATGTTCGCGCTGGGCCACAACGGCAACCTCGTCAACACCGAGGCGCTCGCCAAGGAGGCGGGCATGCTCGAGGGCACGGTGACCAGCGACAGCGACCTGGTGGCCGAGCTCATCGCCGCCGAGCTGGCCGCGCGGGGCGAGGCCGACCCCCCGATCGTGGGCCTGGCCGAGGTCGCCGCCGCGGCCGACCAGCCCACCGGGCCTGCGGCGCGCCTCGCCGCGGGCAGGCGCGGCGAGGCTCTGGAGGATGCGGTCGCCGCCGTGATGCCCCGGCTGGAGGGCGCCTTCTCCTTCGTGGTCATGGACGAGACCCGGGCGATCGGCGTGCGCGACCCCCGCGGCTTCCGCCCGCTGTGCCTGGGCCGGCTCGATGCGGGCTGGGTGCTGGCGTCGGAGACGCCCGCGCTCGACATCGTGGGCGCCCACTTCGTGCGCGAGCTCGAGCCGGGCGAGATGGTGGTCATCGACGACGACGGCGTGCGCTCGCTGCACCCGTTCGGCACCGAGGTCGTCGACCCCCACCTGTGCCTGTTCGAGTTCGTCTACTTCGCCCGACCCGACAGCCGCCTGTACGGCCAGAGCGTGCACCAGGCCCGCATCCGCATGGGCGAGCAGCTCGCCGAGCAGGCCCCGGTCGAGGCCGACATGGTGATGGGGGTGCCCGAGTCGGGGGTGCCGGCCGCCGAGGGCTTCGCCCGCGCCAGCGGCATCCCCTTCGGGCAGGGCCTGGTGAAGAACCGCTACATCGGCCGCAGCTTCATCGCCCCCAACCAGGAGATGCGGGCCCGGGCGGTGCGCATGAAGCTCAACCCGCTGCGCGAGAACATCCGCGGCAAGCGGCTGGTCGTGGTGGACGACTCGATCGTGCGCGGCACCACCCAGCACCAGCTCGTGCGCATGCTGCGCGAGGCGGGCGCCCGCGAGGTGCACCTCCGCATCCCGTCGCCGCCGGTGAAGTGGTCCTGCTTCTACGGCATCGACACCGGCGATCGCACCGAGCTGATCGCCCACAACCTCGAGGTCGACCACATCCGCGAGTACCTCGATGTCGACTCGCTGGCCTACCTCAGCCTGGACCGGCTGGTGGTGGCCACGGGCGCCCCCCGCTCGGGCTTCTGCGACGCCTGCTTCACCGGCAACTACCCGGTCGAGGTGCCGCTCACGCTGGGCAAGCACGTGCTCGAGGACAACGGGTTGCCGGCGGGCGAGGACATCGTCCAACCGGCGCTCGACGGCACCACCGCCTGATGGGCGAGACCTACCGCGGCGCCGGGGTCGACATCGCCGCCGGCGAGGCGGCCGTCGCCCGCATCAAGGGCAAGGTGCGCTCGACCTACCGGCCCGAGGTGCTGGGCGACATCGGCGGGTTCGGGGGGCTGGTCACGCTGCCCGAGGGCTACCGGCAGCCGGTGCTCGTGTCGTCGACCGACGGCGTGGGCACCAAGGCCATGGTGGCCCGGGCCGCCGGGCGCTACGACACCATCGGCATCGACCTCGTGGCGATGTGCGTCGACGACATCGTGTGCCAGGGCGCCGAGCCGCTGTTCTTCCTCGACTACATCTCGGTGGGCACGCTCGACCCCGACGTGATCGACGACCTGGTGACCGGCGTGGTCGAGGGGTGCCGGCAGGCCGGGTGTGCGCTGGTCGGCGGCGAGATGGCCGAGCACCCGGGCGCCATGGCGCCGGGCGAGTTCGACCTGGTGGGATTCGTCGTCGGGGTGGCCGAGCGCGACCGCGTCCTCACCGGGGCGCTGGCCCGGCCCGGCGACGTGCTCGTCGGGCTGCCGTCCCCCGGGCTGCGATCCAACGGCTACTCCCTCGCCCGGCGGGTCCTGTTCGACCGCGCCGGCCTGAAGCTCGACGACGAGCTGTTCCCCGGGCACACCGTCGCCGACGAGCTGCTGCGCCCGTCGGTGATCTACGCGCCGGCGGTGGGCCGGCTGCTGGGCGACGTCGACGTGCGGGCCGTCGCCCACATCACCGGCGGGGGCATCGTCGGCAACCTGCCGCGGGTGCTGCCGGCCGGCGTCGACGCCCACCTCGAGCGGTCGGCGTGGGAGGTGCCCCGGGTGTTCACCGAGGTCCAGCACCGGGGCGAGATCGGCGACGACGAGATGGCGCGGGTGTTCAACCTCGGCCTGGGCATGGTCGTCGTGGTGCCGCCCGAGGACGCGTCGCGGGCGCTGGCGATCCTGCGCGAGGCAGGAATGGCGGCGGTCGAGGTCGGACGCCTGGCTACCGTCGAGGGCGACGGCGAGGGACGCGAGGTGCACATCCGATGACCGGCACGGCCACGACGGCCACCACCCACCAGGCGCTCGTCGACCACCTGCTGCGGCACTCGGTCCGGCGGGGTGACTTCGTGCTCAAGTCGGGTCGGCGCAGCGAGTGGTTCATCGACGCCAAGCAGACGACCTGCCGGCCCGACGGCATGCTGCTGGTGGCCGACGCCCTGCTGGCGGTGCTGCCCGACGACGTCACCGCCCTCGGCGGGCTGACCGTCGGGGCCGACGCCGCCGCCTACGCCACGGCCGGCATCGCCGCCACCCGGGGCCGCCCGCTCAAGGCCTTCAGCGTCCGCAAGGAGGTCAAGGACCACGGCGCGGGCGGGCGGGTGGCGGGTGCCCTCGACCCGGGCGACCGGGTGGCCATCACCGAGGACGCGGTCACCCGGGGCGTGTCGATGCTCGAGGCGGCGGAGGTGGTGCGCGAGCACGGCGCCGAGCCGGTGCTGCTGGTGCCCGTGGTCGACCGAGGCGGCACCGTCGCTGCACTGGCCGCCGAGGCCGGCATCGGGCTGCAGGTGCTGGTGACCGCCCCCGACCTGGGTTTCCCCTACGAGAAGGACGCCTAGCGTCCGCGACCGCAGGGCCGCGGCCGAGCTACGTCGGCGGGGCCTCCATGATGATCGTGCCCCGCTCGGACGGAGGGCGCTCGTCCACGAACACCGCTCCGTCGGCGATGGCGGCCCCGTTCCCCTTGCCCGCCGCCCGCGCGGCACCCGCGAAGGCCAGATACTCGTCATCGGAGATCTCCCCCGCGTGCCAGACCTCCTCCAGCTCCGCCATCCTCGCCGCCACCGCGTCCGCGTCCCCCGGACTCGTGTCCGTCCATCGGGCGATCAAGCGGAGGTTGGGGTCGTCGAGCAGGCTCTCGATGTCGTCGTCGGTCGCGAACACCAGGTGAGCGGCCACGGGCCCGCCGTCGTACACCCGCTCCGGGCTGAAGTACATGGCGTGATGCTCGGGCACCCGGGCCTCGATGCCGTGGCGCTCCATCTGGAGCACCAGCCCGCGTGCGTGGCCGTTGCCGCTGACGCTCAAGACCTCGTTGACCACCACGGGCCCGTCCGCGCCGGCGTAGGCGGCGATCACCGGTTCGGAGAGGGCGGCGATCGCGTCGCCGTCGTCGGCATGCGGCGTGCCGGCGCGGGCCGCGCTCACCGTGACGACGACGGCCAGCACCGCAGCCGTACCCGCCCCGGCGGCGCGGAGCCAGCGCTCGCCGCCCGGCCAGCGGTCGGCACAGGCGAGCCAGCCGGCCCACAGGACGGCGGCTGCGGCCAGGGCGGGAGGCACCCAGGTGTAGAGCAGCCGGTAGTCGGCCGCCACGCCCACCGTGCGGAGGATCGACAGCATGACCAGGGCGGTGACGGCCGCCACGCTGACGACCAGCCCCCGACCCTCCGGATGGCGGCGCCACAGCACGAGCCCGGCGGCGGCGAACACCGCCAGGGCCACCGGTACGGGCGCCTCGCGTGCGTAGGGCGACTCGCCCGTGGCCCAGTAGCGCGGGAGCTTGCCGGTCAGCCACTCGGACGCGGGCCCGAACTGACCGGTGGTCACCCGCCACGCGTTGCCGATCGACTGCGTCGCTTCGCCCGGGTCGCTGAAGTAGTCGAGGATGCGGTCGCGGTTGTCGGGCGCGTGCACCGCGATGTCGATGAGCGGTGGAAGCCACAGCACGGCCAGGAGCGCTCCCGAGACCAGCGTCGCCCGGACCGCCCGGCGGCGCTCCGGGCGGACCCCCCATCCTCGGGCGGCCCGGACCCCGAGCACGCCGGCGCCGAGCGCCAGCATCGGCAGTGCCATCGCCACGAAGCCGATGTGCGTCTGCACCAGGAAGGTGGCCACGACCGTGCCCACCGGCAGCGCCCACCACTCGCCGCTGAGCATCGACCAGGTGAGGAACACCAGGAGGGCGAACGGCATGACGGTGATCCGCAGGTTCCACGAGTCGCCCAGCACCTCCAGCCCCAACGACCGCATGAGCAGGAGGCAGGCGACGAGCGTGCACAGCAGGAGCGGTGTCCCGCCCCGCCGGCGGGCGATCGCCAGCAGGCCGGCCACCGCCGCGCCGTTGACGGCCAGCGCGCCGAGCACGAGCCCGACCGACGAGCCGCCGGTCAGCCAGTAGAACGGCGCGACGACGTAGAACTGGAGCGGCCCGGGGTGGCTCCAGAAGGGGCGCGAGTGCAGACCCACCAGCACCGGGTGGTGGCCGATGTCCCGCACGTGCATCTCGGTCATGGCGAGGTCCCCGACCGGCACGTAGTCGCTCCCGACCAGCACCAGCGTGACCAGCGCCGACATCACGAGCGGCGCCAGGCCGGCGACCATCGCCCAGCGCAGGGCCCGGCCGCCTGTGGGGCCCGGCGCCCGGGCACCGTCGAGGTCGGCGTCGGCACCGTGGTCGTCGGCGTGCTCGCCGGCGGGCTCGGGTTGGCCGGCGGTCGAGCCCCGCAGCGCACCGCCGGCGGGGTCATCGGTGACCGTCGATCCGTCCGAAACGGGTTCCGCCACATCAGCTCCCCAGGTCGCGCCCCACCGCGAGCGTGCGCAAAGCTACCAGGGGGTCACATGGTGTCGCTGGTCGCCCTTCGGCGACCGCCATGACGGAGGACGGCGCCGCGCTGCCGACGCCGGGCTGTCAGGCGGTGACCTCGATGCGGACCTGCTCGGGCCCGGGCTCGGCCAGCTCGACCTTGGCGCCGGCGGCCACGGCCCGGTCGCGGGCGGCCCCCACCTCGCCCGCCACGTCCACCCAGCCCTCCCCGACGAGGGCGAGGTGCCCGTCGAGCTCGACGGTGATCCGCTCGGCGGAGGCGGCCAGGGCCTCCATCAGCTCGACCGCCGCCAGGAGGAATGCCAACCGTTCGGCGGGCTCGACCGGGCCCGTGACCGTCAGCTCGATGTCGACGCCCACCTCCTCGCGCAGCCGCTCGGCCTCGCGCGTGAGGGCCTGGGCGATCTGGGCCGCCGTTGGGCCAGGCACGAGGTGGCGGTGGGCGGGCGGGACGCCCACCACGGCCGCCCAACCCCGGGTGATGTGGGCCAGCAGCAGGTGCCACACCCCGGCGTCGTCAGGCCGCTCGGCCCCCGACGGCCCGGCGCCCGCGCCGGGGCCCGACGCCGCCTCGGCGGTGGTGGCTTCCAGCAGCGCGCCCAGCTCGTCGCCCCGCTCGCGCTGGCGCTCGAGCTCGTCGCCCATCCGGTTGTTGGCCGCATCGAGCCACGCCACCTTGTCCCGCAGGTCGTCCCGCTCGGCGGTGGCCGCGGCCAGCTCGCGATCGGCCTGCGCCGCCCGGGCCTGGACGGTGGCGACCTGGCGGGTGAGCCCGCTGCGGGCCTGCAGCAGGTAGAGCGCGGCGATGACGGCGATCACGAGGAGCACCGAGACGAGGGCGACGGCCACGGCGGCCGACGTTAGCCACCGCGCTGTGGCCGGGGGACGGCGGTCGATGACGGCCCGGTGAACGGTGCCGGGCCGGGAGGTGCCCGCTCAGCGGCCGGTGCGGATCAGGCGGGTGTGGCTCACCGAGGCGATGCGCTCCTCGGCCAGCCGGTCGGCGGCCGTCGCCGTGGTGATGCCGTCGGCCTCGGCCCGGTCGAAGACGCGCAGCAGCGTGTCGTGGATCGACCGGATGCGGTCGTAGGCCCGCACGTGGTCGTAGCCGTGGGGCTCCTCGGCGATGTTGATGACCCCGCCCGCGTTGGCCACGAAGTCGGGGGCGTACACCACGCCCCGGTGCCGCATCCGCTCGGCGTCGGCCAGCGACGCGAGCTGGTTGTTGGCCGAGCCCACCACGGCGTCGCAGCGGAGCTCGGGGATGGTCTTCGAGTTCAGCACGGCCCCGAGCGCGCAGGGCGAGAAGATGTCGCAGGCCACCGTGTGCGCCGCGTCGGGCGCCACGGTCACGGCGCCGAAGCTGTCGGTCATGCGGTCGATGGCGTCCTGGCGCACGTCGGCCACGGTGAGCTTGGCGCCCTCGTCGGCCAGGTGGCCGGCCAGCGCCGCGCCCACCTTGCCCACGCCGGCGATGCACACGTGCCGGTCGGTCAGCGACGGGCTGCCCCACAGCCGCTCGGCCACGGCCTTCATGGCCCACAGCACGCCCCAGGCGGTGGCGGGGGAGGGGTCGCCCGACCCGCCGAGCGACTCGCTCACGCCGGTGACGTGGGCGGTCTCGCGGCGGATCAGGTCCATGTCGGCCTGCGTGGTACCCACGTCCTCCGCGGTGAGGTAGCGCCCGCTCAGGCCCTCGACGAACCGGCCGTAGGCCCGCAGCAGCGCCTCGGATCGCACCGTGGCCGGGTCGCCGATGATGACGGCCTTGCCGCCGCCCAGGTCGTTGCCGCACACCGAGTGCTTGTAGGTCATCCCCTGGGCGAGCCGGCACACGTCGACCAGCGCGTCGCCCTCGGACGCGTAGGGGTAGAAGCGGGTGCCGCCCAGCGCCGGGCCCAGCGCGGTGGAGTGGATGGCGACGATCGCCCGGAGCCCCGTCGCCGCGTCGTGGCAGTAGACGACCTGCTCGAACCCCTCGGTGGCCACGATGTCGAAGACGCCGGTCACGGCACGAGGCTACTGCCCGTGTCCGGTGCCGACGGGCGCCTCACGCAGGGCGCTTGCACCGTTGCCCGGCGGCAACCGGTTACCGGTGCCGGGTGCCAGCGGGTACCGTCCGTCCGTGGCAACCCCGACCGCTGCATATTCGATCCGACTAAGGGTCCGTCTCGACAACCGACCGGGCTCTCTGGGCCGCATCGCCACGGCCGTAGGCGAGGCGGGCGGCAACATCACCGCCATCGGGGGGTTCGACGTACGGGGACCGGCCCTCGAGGAGGACCTGGTCGTCAACTGCCGCGACGACGCCCACATCGCGCAGGTGCGAGCGGCGGTGGAGGGTTTGGAGGGCTGCGAGGTCCTCGAGCTGCTCGACCGCACCTTCCTCATGCACGACGGCGGCAAGATCGAGGTCCTGGCCCGCATGCCGGTGGCCGACCGCGACGACCTGTCGATGGCCTACACGCCGGGCGTGGCCCGGGTGTGCAACGCCATCGCCGCGGAGCCGAACCGGGTCCATGACCTGACGATCAAGAAGAACACGGTGGCCATCGTCACCGACGGCACCGCGGTGCTGGGCCTGGGCGACATCGGGCCCGAGGCGTCGCTGCCGGTGATGGAGGGCAAGGCCCTGCTGTTCAAGCACTTCGCGGGGGTCGACGCCTTCCCGGTGTGCCTCGACGTCACGTCCGCAGACGAGATCGTCGAGACGGTGCAGCGCATCGCCCCGGTCTTCGGGGGCATCAACCTCGAGGACATCGCCGCGCCCGAGTGCTTCGAGGTCGAGGAGCGGCTCAAGGAGCTGCTCGATATCCCGGTCTTCCACGACGATCAGCACGGCACCGCCGTGGTCACGCTGGCCGCGCTCGAGAACGCCCTCAAGCTGGTCGACAAGAAGATGAGCGACCTCAAGGTCGTCATCGCCGGCGTGGGGGCGGCCGGAGTGGCCATCAGCAAGATCCTGCTCGAGGCGGGCGTGGCCGAGATCATCGGCGTCGACCGCAAGGGCGCCATCTGGCAGGGCCGCGACGAGCTCAACGTGGCCAAGCTCTGGTTCGCCGAGAACACCAACCCCGAGCGGCGGGAGGGCACGCTGGCGCAGATGCTCCCGGGCGCCGACGTGTTCATCGGTGTGTCGGGCCCGGGGCTCATCACCGCCGGCGACCTGCGGACCATGGGCACCGACCCCATCGTGTTCGCCCTGGCCAACCCCGACCCCGAGATCACGCCGGAAGACGCCGACGGCATCGCCAAGGTCATCGCCACCGGCCGCAGCGACTATCCCAACCAGATCAACAACGTGCTGGCCTTCCCCGGCATCTTCCGGGGTGCGCTCGACGTGGCCGCCACGTCCATCACCGAGGGCATGAAGCTGGCGGCGGCCCAGGCCATCGCCGAGAGCGTCTCGCCCGACGACCTGGCGCTCGACCACATCGTGCCGTCGGTGTTCGACGTGCGGGTGGCCCCCCGCGTGGCCGAGGCGGTGGCGCGGGCCGCCATCGCCGAAGGCGTCGTCCGCATGCATCGGCCGCCCCAGCCCTGACCAAGGGCCACGCGGCCAGGGTCTCATGACGTCCCCCACGGGCGACGACACCGTTGTCGAGGCGTGGCCTCGCGACCAGCTGCGCGCCGCGGTCGACGACGAGGTCGCCGGGCTCGAGCTCGTCCGCATGCTGCTCGCGCACCCGCAGTGGGTGCACCGGCGCATCGACGCGCTGGAGTACCGCGACGACACCACGTTCCGGCGCCGCCAGAGCGTGCACTTCTCGGTGCCCGAGGCGGCGCCCGAGCTGCGCGTGGCGGCGGCGACGTTCCGGCTGATCCCGCTCACCACGCTGCGCAAGGAGACGCTGGTCAACTTCGACTGCCGGGACGAGTCCGGCACCGCGCTGCCCATCCTCACCCGCACCCACCAGGGCCTGCTGGTGGTGCGGGGCACGGTGACGTGGGCCGAGGCGCTGGTCGACGAGGCCACCGGCGACCTGCTCGACCCCGCGGTCGAGGCCGAGATCGTGACCCTCCTGACCGGCGAGCTCGACGCCCGCGCGGCCGCCCGCGCCTCGTTCGCGGCGGGCGGCGGGCAGCGGGACGTGCTGCGCGCCGACGAGTTCTTCTCGCTGGTGCTCGAGCGGCTGACCGACGAGTTCGTCCTGCTCACACTGGTCACCGACGTGCCCGGCACCCAGCGGGTGCTCAAGTTCAGCTACGACGAGCTGGGCGAGTTCGCCCCCGAGCCGTGGCCGCGGGCGCCGGCGGCCGCGCTGGGATGGGTGCCCCGTCGGGCGGCGTCGGTGGCCGAGAGCCTGTTCAGCGCCGAGAGCTACCACTTCGAGGCCGACCTGCCCCCGGGCGTCGACGTGCCCGTCGCCAGCCTGTGGGTCGGCGGCGACGAGCACGACATGACCTGCGTCGACGTCGACCCCGGCGAGCACCAGCGCATCGCCCTGCGGTCACGGGGCTTCGAACGCGGGGTGGCCGAGGTGCGCTGGCTGGTGTGGCCCGCCCGCAACGGCTGGCTGCGGACGGCCTGGTTCGGCACGGTGGTGGCGGCGATCACCCTGGCGCTCGGCGCCTGGCGGCTCGACGCCATCACGGCCGGGGGCGTGGGTGACCTCGACGTCGCGGGGGGCAACGTGCCCGCCGGCACCCGCACGGAGCTGGCCGCCGCGGTGATCCTCGCCGTCCTCGGTGCCCTGGGCAGCCTCGTGGCCCGCATCGAGGAGCACCCGCTCGTCACCCTCATCCTCGAGTGGCCCCGGCGGCTGGCAGCCCTGGCCGCGGTGCTGCCGTTCGTGGCGGCGGGGAGCCTGGTCATCGGGCCGGCGGGCCATGCCCGGCAGGTCCTGTGGGTGGTGCTGGCCGTGCTCGCCGGCCTCGTCGCCCTCGTGTTCAGCGTGGCCTTCGCCCGCCCGTTCGCCCGCCGCTACCCCGCGCCCGAGGCCCACCACCCCGACCGCACGATGTGACCCCGACCCTCCCGGACACGCCGACCCCCGGAACTTGCGGCCCCCCGACACCCCGGAACTTGCGGCACATCGCGCTGTGGTGCGACGCGCACCGCCGCACGTTGCATCGCAACAACAGAAGCGTCGCTGCCGACCGGTCGTTCCGTAGACTGCTGCCCGTGCCCGCTCATGGCGTCAGCCGCAACGTCGCCGACTCCAGCGTGGCGCACCCGCGGGCGGACGGCGTGACCGTCCTGCCCAGCGCGGAGGGGCGTTCGCTCCGGTCCGACCCCCGCTGGACACGCGACGGTGCCCGCCGCGCCGATCGTCTGCTGCAGCGCCTGGTCAGGCGCCGCCGCGCCCCGCGGGTTGACCTCCCGGCGGCGCCGGTCGTGCCTAGAGCGACCCGCACCGGAGCGCCCGCCATGCGGTGGCGGGGCTAATGGGGGTTGATCGGCTTCTTGTTTGGGAGGCTGGTCCTGAGCCGCCGGTCGGACAGCACTCTCCGGGGCTGGACGGTGAGTCCTACGCCTAGATCGTGCGCCGGCTGGTCGGTGAGGTTGACCTGGATGGCTGGTGGGATGACGTGCTTGGAGCACTTAACCATTAGCGGGCTGCTGGTCGCCTCGGGCTCACCGATCGGATCAGGAGGCGCTGTGGCACCAGTGTTCGTTGGTCATGACTGGGCCGAGGCCCATCACGACGTGTTCATCATGGACAGAGAGGGTCGCCGGCTCGGCGGTGGCCGGCTTCCCGAGGGCGTTGAGGGCGTGGCCCGGTTCCACGCCCTGGTGGCCGACCGTGTCGAAGACCCCAGCGAGGTGGTGGTGGCGACCGAGACGGAGCGGGGCCTGTTCGTCGGGTCGCTGGTGGCCGCGGGCTACACGGTGTTGGCGGTCAACCCGCTGTCGGTGTCGCGCTATCGGGAGCGGCACTCGACCTCGGGGGCCAAGTCCGATCCCGGTGATGCCCGGGTGCTAGCCGAGCTGGCCCGGACCGATCACCACAACCACCGCCCGATCGCTGGTGACAGCACATTGGTCGAGTCGATCAAGGTCCTGACCCGGGCGCATCAGGGCCTCATCTGGACCCGGCAACGCCAACTGAACCAGCTCCGCTCGACGCTCCGGGAGTTCTACCCCGCTGCCCTCGGGGCGTTCCCCGAGCTTGGCCACAGCGACGCGCTGGCCGTGTTGGAGATCGCGCCGACACCGTCGCTGGGTCGACGGCTGTCGCGCTCGAAGATCGCCGCAGCCCTGCGCCGCGGTGGCCGGCAACGCCGCGTCGCCGAACGCGCCGCCGAGATCCAGACCGTGCTTCGGTCCGAACAGCTTGCCGCCCCGGATCTGGTCAGCGAGTCCATGGGTTCAGTTGTCCGAGCCCTCGTCGCCGTGGCCGGTGAGCTGACCACCCAGATCGCCGGGCTCGAGGTCGAGTTGGCCGAGCGCTTTGACCAACACCCGGACGCCAAGGTCATCCGATCCCTGCCAGGACTAGGGATGATCCTCGGCGCCCGGGTGCTCGCGGAGTTCGGGGATGACCCGAACCGCTATGGCGACACCAAGTCTCGCAAGAACTACGCCGGCACGTCCCCCATCACCCGGGCCTCGGGCCGCAGCCACGTCGTGCTCGCCCGCTACGCCCGCAACCGCCGGCTCGCGGATGCCTGCTACCGCTGGGCCTTCGCCGCCATCACCGCCAGTCCCGGCGCCCGAGCCTTCTACGACCAACGCCGCGCCGCAGGCGACACCCACAACCGCGCCCTACGAGCCCTCTCCAACCGCCTCGTCGGCATCCTCCACGGCTGCCTCCGCCACAGCACCGCCTACAACGAACACATCGCCTGGGCCCACCGGACGCCAGCCGCCGCTTGACGACATCACACCGTGGGATGTCTAGGCGTCGTCGGACTTGATGGCCGAGACCTCGAACTCGAGCGTGATCTTGTCGCTCACCATCACGCCGCCGGCGTCGAGCGGGACGTTCCAGGTGAGGCCCCAGTCCTTGCGGTTGACCACCGTGCTGCCCTCCAGGCCCAGCCGGTGGTTGCCGAAGGCGTCGACGGCCGCGCCGCCGTACTCGAAGTCGATGGTGATGGGGTTGGTCGCGTCCTTGATGGTGAGGTCGCCGGTCACCCGGTAGATGTCGCCGCCGGTGGACTCGACCGACGTGCTCACGAAGGTGATGTGCGGGTACTTCTCCGCGTCGAAGAAGTCGGGCCCGCTCAGGTGGGCGTCACGGTCGCCGTTGCGGGTGTCGACGCTGGCGGTCTGGATGGTGATCTGCAGGTTCGACTTGGCGGGGTCGTCGGCGTCCCAGTGACCCGAGCCCTCGAACTCGTTGAACGAGCCCCTGACCTTGGTGACCATGGCGTGGCGGGCGACGAAGCCGATGCCGCTGTGCGCGGGGTCGATGCTGTAGGTGCCGGTCTCGGCGGTGGTGGACATGGTGGCTCCTCGTGGACGGGTAGGTGCCTCTGTCGACAGGTCGCCTGTGATCATGACGCGCTACAGGTGACGTATCAACTATTTCGCTGGCTAGGCTACCCGCCATGGAGGCCGTGCGGTGGCTGAGCGAGCGCGAGGCGGCGGCGTGGCGGGGCCTGCAGACCATGCAGATGCAGCTCAACGCAACGCTGGCCCGCGAGCTCGCCGGCGATTCCGACCTGTCGTACCCCGACTACATGGTGCTGGTCGCCCTCACCGACCAGCCCGACGGGCGCCGGCGGCCGTTCGAGCTGGCGGGCGACCTGGGCTGGGAGAAGAGCCGGGTGTCGCATCACGTGTCCCGCATGGTCAGGCGGGGGCTGGTGGGCCGGGTCCGCTGCCCGAGCGACCAGCGGGGCAGCTTCGTCGTCATCACCGACAAGGGGTGCGCGGCGCTGGCCGCCGCGGCGCCCGGCCACGTCGATGCCGTCCGTCGCTACGTCATCGACCGGCTGTCGCCCGAGCAGCTCGACAGCCTGGCCGCCATCGCCGCGGTCGTCATGTCGGCCCTCGACGGGTGCGATCCTCCCGGCCCGGCCACCGACGAAGGCGCCGGTGCGGCCGTCGGAGGTGCGCCGGCATGACCGACGCCCTCATGCCCGCGGCGTTCCTCGGCCACGGCTCGCCCATGAACGCCCTCGAGCACAACCGCTACACCGAGGCGTGGCAGGCCTTCGGCGCCATGGTGCCCCGGCCCCGGGCGCTGCTGGTGGTGTCGGCCCACTGGTACATCAACGCCACGGCGGTCACCGCCATGGCGCGCCCCCGCACCATTCACGACTTCTACGGCTTCCCCGACGAGCTGTTCGCCGTCAGGTATCCCGCGCCCGGCGACGCCGAGCTGGCGGCCGAGGTGGCCGAGGTGGCCGAGCCCACCTGGGTGGGGCAGGACGCCGACAGCTGGGGCATCGACCACGGCACCTGGTCGGTGCTGGTGCATGCCTTCCCGCAGGCCGACGTCCCGGTGGTCCAGCTCTCGATCGACGCCACGAAGCCGTTCGAGTACCACCTCGAGCTCGGCGCCAAGCTGGCGCCGCTGCGGGAGCGGGGCGTGCTGGTGCTCGGCAGCGGCAACGTCGTGCACAACCTGGGCCAGATCGACTGGTCGAAGCCCGACCAGGGGTTCGACTGGGCGCACGCGTTCGACGACGACGCCCGCGCCGTCATGGAGTCGAGTCCGGACCGGCTGGGGCGGCTGCAGGACCACGACGCGTTCACCAGGGCGGTGCCGACGCCCGACCACTTCATCCCGCTCCTGTACCTGGCAGGCCTCGCCTCGGCCGCGGGCCAGCCGACCCGGGCACTGGTCGACGGCTATGCCATGGGCTCGCTGTCGATGACGTCCTACGTCCTCGACGCCTGACGGGCTCGACCCAGGACCTGCGGCCCGTCTCCGGCGCCGGGAACCTCACGGGCCACGCGAGCAGGCGGTGCCATGTGGTCCCCGCCCCGCCTGCGGGTAGAGTTACGGACCTCGCTGCCGGTGGCGGCTGGCGCGAGGTGGCAGGGCAGGCACCGCCGGCGGGAGCCGGCGACGACTTGGGCGGTTTCTGAACGATGGCGATACGGCGGGCAATCTCGGCCACACCGGCGCGGCCGCGGGCGCGGTCGCAGCCACGGCGGCGCGGCGTGGCGGCCGCCGTCCTGCCGCTGCGCTACGGGCGGTCGCAGTACGCGCTGTACCTCGCCGGATGCGTGCTGTTCGCCGTGGGCGCCACGTGTTTCATCGAGGCCGGCCTGGGCACCGACCCGCTGGACGTGTTCGCCCTCGGGTTGCGCGACACCACGCCGCTGACGGTCGGGCTGGCGCAGGGGGCGTTCGCGGCGCTGATGCTGGCGGTGTGGGCGGGCCTGCAGCGCCGGGTGCCGTCGGTGTGGCCCTTCGTCACGTTTCTGTTCTGCGGGTCGATGATCGACCTGTGGCTGCACAGCGGGTTGCTGGGCCGGACGCCGCTGGCCGACTCCCTGCTCATGCTGGTCGGGGTCGGCGTGTGTGCGCTGGGCTCGGCGTACATCATCATGAGCGGCATCGGCATCCGTGCCATGGACCTGGTGGCGATCGCCCTGGTGGAGCGGACGGGGCGCCCGTTCTGGATGTTCAAGGCCGTGGCCGAGGTGGCGTTGCTGGCGGTGGGCTGGGCCCTCGGTGGGCCGGTGGGCGTCGGCACCGTGTTCTTCCTGGTGTTCGTCGGGTTCCTCATCCAGCCGGTCATGACGCTCAACGGCCGCCTGGTGGGCCTGCCCAACCACGCCCTGCCGCACCTCCAGGCCCCCGCGCCGGCACGGCTGAGCGAGCAGGCCGCCTGACCGAGCGCACCTGCGCGTGCGCCGGCGCCTCGTTTCGAGGCTCGGCCAAGACATGCGTTGCCAGGCATATGCCGGATGTGGCATGTTGTGGCCATGCTCTCGACCTTCGAGGTGCTCGCGCAACCGATCAGGCGATCGATCCTCGACCGCCTACGCGCCCGTGAGCACCTCGTCGGCGAGCTGGTCGAGGCCCTCGGGGTCACCCAACCGCTGACGTCCAAGCACCTCCGCGTGCTGCGCGACGCCGGGCTGGTGACGGTCCGGGTGGACGGGCCCCGCCGCTGGTACGGGCTGCGCGTCGAGCCGCTGGCCGAGGTCGACGACTGGCTGGCGCCCTATCGCTGGATGTGGGAGTCCGGCCTCGACCGGCTCGGCGCCCACCTCGACGCGATGGACGACGACGAAGGAGACAGCGATGTCAGCTGACGAGTTCCTCACCCTCGACGGGCGACCGACCGTGCGCGTGCAGCGCGACTACCCCCACCCGATCGAGAAGGTGTGGCGCGCGGTCACGACGTCGGAGCACCTCGGGCAGTGGTTCCCGAGCCCGGTCGAGGTCGACCTGCGACCGGGCGGAGAGATGCGGTTCGGCGCGTTCGCCGGGGAGGCGGGCGGCGCCGGCACCGTCGAGGTCGTCGAGGCGCCCCGCCGGCTCACGTTCTCGTGGGGCACCGACCGGCTGACGTTCGACCTGTCGTCGAGCCCGGGCGGGACCACGTTCGCCCTGACCCACACGTTCGACGACCGGTGTGGGGCGCCGAGCTTCGCGACGGGCTGGGAGATCTGCCTGGCCGGACTCCGCAGCGTGCTCGCCGGCGAGCCGCCGCCGCCCGCCGACCGCGGCATCGCCCGCCACGAGGAGCTGGTCCACGAGTTCGGCCTCGACCGGCCCGAGGTCACCGAGTCCGGCGGGCGCTGGACGGTACGGATCGAGCGCCAGCTCACCTGCCCGGCGGAGGTGGCGTGGGACCTGTGGTTCGGCAAGGACCGCGACACCGGCGAGCAGCGCTCGGCCCCGGCCGTCGGCGAGCCGCTCACGCCCTACATGGCGCCCGACGTCGTCATCGGCACGATGACCGAGGTGGCGCTGCACCGGGTGCTGGCGTTCGACGTGGCCCCCACGGGGGGTCCCGGCGAGGCCGTCCGCGTCGTCCTCGCCGACGGTACCGGCCACGGCGCGCGGGTCACGCTCACGGTCACCGGCACCGACCCCGACGAGCGCGACATGGCCGCCGAGATGTGGGCCGTCGGCGCGATCGGGCACCTCGCATCGTCGGCGGCCGAGTGGGCCGCGGCCCAGCCGGTGGAGGCCTGACGCCCCCGGGTACCGGGCCGGCGAGGTCGCGCCGACGGTCCCGGCGCGGGGTCGGGCGGTCCTGGTCACGCGAGGGCGGCTAGACACCGGTGATGACCGAGAGCACGGGCGCCTTCGGGGACCTCCTCGCCACCCTCACCGAGATCGGCGACCGCTACGCCGGGGCCGAGTGGGGCCTGACCGATCCCGGCGACGTCGCCGAGGGCCTGCGGGTGGTGCTGCACCACCTGGCCACCGGCATCGAGACCCAGGCCGAGAACGACCCCGCCCGGCCCAGCTTCCGGGCCATCGTCACCCCGTGGCGCAAGGCGCTCGGCGACAACGCCGACGCCCGCTACCACGACGCGCCCGTCCACCCGGCGGGGACCTACCGGGTGCGGGGCCGGACGGGCGGCGCCGTGTACGTGTCGTTCACCGTCGAGGCCGGCGCCGAGGACGGGGCCTTCCCGTCGGGCACCGTCGGCGTGCTCAACGACACCGGCTTCGACGTCGGCCCCGACGGCGGCTTCGAGATCACGGTGGGCGGCCCCGCCCGCGACCGGGGCTGGCTGCCGCTCGCGCCCGACGCCTCCCGGCTGACCGTCCGCCACTACTGGGAGGCGGACCACTCGCCCTGGCGGCCGCCGGTGGCCGACCTGGGGCTGGAGATCGAGCTGATCGGCGGGGACGGCGCCGTGCCCGAGGCCCCCGCCGCGCCGACGGACGCGACGGTGGCGGCGGCGATCCGGCGGATGGCGACCTACGTGCGCAGCCGGACGCTGGAGGCGATCGCCAAGCCGGGCGAGGGGGATCCGCCCGCGTTCGTCTCCCGCGAGCCCCACGTCTTCCCGACCCCGGTCACCCCCGGGGCCCACGCCCTGGCCGCGGCCGACGCCGCCTACAGCATGGCGCCCTACCTGCTGGGCCCCGACGACGCCCTCGTCATGCGGGCCCGGTGGCCCGAGTGCCGGTGCGCCAACGTCTCGCTGTGGAACCGCCAGCTCCAGACCTTCGACTACCTGCGCCACCCGGTCAGCCTCAACCGGGCCCAGGCGCCGGCCGGGCCCGACGGGTCGGTCACGATGGTGATCGCCCACCGCGACCCCGGGGTACCCCACTGGCTGTCGACGGAGGGCCGGCCGTTCGGCCTGGTCTTCTGGCGGTTCATGCTCCCCGAGGGACCGATCGAGGCGCCGACCGCCGAGGTCGTGCCGCTCGCCTCCCTGCTGCAGTGACCGCGGCAGGCGCCCGGCCGCCTCAGGCGCCGTCCTCGGCCACCACCCCGAAGGCCGACATGTAGCCGGCCAGCTCCGACCGCACCGCCCCGGCGTCGAACCCCCAGTCGGCTGCCGTGTAGCTGTGGCTGCCGTGCTTGCCGCGGGGCTTGGCCGCCAGGTAGTCGACGATCGCCTGCCGGTGGCCGGCGGTGAGCTCGCGGCCGATCTCGCCGTAGGCGGCCGCGATGGCGGCGACAGGGTCGGCCATCAGGTCGGCGAACCGGACGTCGCCGTGCACGCCCGGCAGCGAGCCGTCCCCCCGGCGGCGGGCCACGGTGGCCAGCGCGTCGGCGAAGATCGCACCGATCAGGGCCGCCAGGCCGTCGAGGTCGACCGCGTCGGTGCGCAGCCACTGGATCATGGCGGTGGTGCTCACCGTCGACGGCATCGTCCGGGCCGGGTCGCGGTGGGTGAGCACCACGCAGGCGTCGGGGTACGCCGCCAGCAGGTCGTCGAGCATGAGCAGGTAGCCCGGCGTCTTCAGCAGCCACCGCCGCGGCGGCCGCCCGTGCTGCACCGCCTGGAGCACGGCGCGGTGGAAGGCCAGGTCGGCGGCCACGTCCGGCGCCCAGGCACCCAGGTCGGCGAAGAGCATCGCCCAGTGGTTGCCGGCGAACGACGGGGTGCAGATGGTGATGCACTCCACCGGGAGGTCGGAGCGCAGCTCGTGGATGGCGGCGAACTCGGGCTGCACGTCCGCCCACAGCTCCTGCTCCGCCTCGGTCATCGCCCGGCGCTCGGCCTCGCCGGTGCCCGGGGGTGGCGCCGGGTGGAGCACCTCGGTCGCCACCGGCGTCCGCAGCCCGGGATCGAGCCCCAGCAGCTCGAACAGGATCGTCGTGCCCGACCGCGCCGGCCCCGTGACCACGATCGGCGCCTCGATCGCCTCGTCCGCGATGCCCGGCTCGCGGCGCCGGCGGTCGCCGAGCAGGAACCGGGTGCGCAGGCTCCGGGCCAGCTCCTCGCGGGTCAGGATCCGCCCCACCACGTGCATGTCGGCTCGGTCGACCGCCTCGACCAGCGCCCGGAACCGCCCCTCCCAGTCGCCGTCGCCCAGGTCGCCCGGGTCGGCCACCCCGGTCGAGGCCCGGGCGTCGTCGATCATCGCCCCGGCGTCGAGGGGGATCATCCGGCCGGCCCCGCCGGCGGCCGGGCCCATGGCGTTGAGCCGCCGCACCCAGTCGGGCCGCACGTAGCGGTCCGCCATCGCTGTCAGTCCCATCGTCCCCCCGTCGCTGCGCCCCAGGGGGAGTCAAGCATGCCGGAGCCGCCGCACGCCCCCCGCGGGCCCCGGGCGGCGGCTCAGGCGTCGGCGGGCCGGGGCTCGTGGGCGGGGGTCGGGCGGGGGGCCGGCTGGTCGGGCTCACGGGGTTGGTCGGGTGCGACCTCGGCGGGCGCGGGCTGGTCGGGCGCAGCCTCGGCGGGGGCAGGGGCGTCGTCGTGCCGGTCGGTGCGCTCGACGCTGAGCCGGGGGACGATCCGGTCGAGCCAGGCCGGCATCCACCAGTTCCGCGCCCCGAGCAGCTCCATCGTGGCCGGCACCAGCAGCATGCGGACGAGCGTGACGTCGAGCAGCACGGCCACCGCCAGGCCGGTGCCGAGCATCTTGATGAGGCGGTCGTCCTCCAGCGCGAACGACCCGAACACGACGATCATGATGGCGGCCGCCGCCGTGATGACCCGGGCCGTCGAGGCGAGGCCGTCGGCCACCGACTCGACGGGGTCGCCGGTCCGGACGTACTCCTCCCGGACCCGTGACAGCAGGAACACCTCGTAGTCCATCGACAGCCCGAAGACGATGGCGAAGAGGATCAGCGGCATGAACGGCTCGATCGGCGCACCCGAGACGTCGAAGACGCTCCCGCCCCACCCCCACTGGAACACGGCGACGAGCACGCCGTAGGTGGCGGCCATCGTCAGCGCGTTCATGATCACCGCCTTGAGCGGGACCAGCACCGAGCGGAACACCACCATCAGCAGCACGAACGACAGGGCCAGCACCACGCCGAAGAAGACGAGCACCCGTCGGGACAGGTAGTCGGTGAGGTCGATGTTCGCCGCGGCCGAACCCGTGAGGTCGACGTCGAGCCCGGTCCCGGCGACGGCCGAGGGGACGACGTCGTCACGGAGGCGGGTGACGAGGTCGGTCGTGGCCTCGTCCTGCGGCGGCGTCGTCGGGACAACGGTCACCACGTACGCGTCGGGCGAGCCCGGGCGATTGGGGACGGCCGGGGCGACGACCGCGACGCCCGGAGTCCCGGCCAGGGCCGCCTCGAGGTCCGCGACCGCCTCGGGCGGGTCGCCCGGCCCGGGGACGACGGTGAGAAGGAGCGGCCCGTTGAAGCCTGCGCCGAAGCCCTCGGCCATCAGCTCGTAGGCCCGCAGGGTGTAGCTGCCCTCGGGGTAGGTGCTCTCGTCCGCCACCCCGAGCCGCAGGGCGAGGACCGGGGACGCCAGGACGAGCAGCGCGATGGTGCCGGCAGCGAACCACGGCCACGGTCGCCGCTGGATCGTGCGGCTCCAGCGGTAGGCGACGGTGTCCCGCACGGGCTTGGCGGGCCGCCGCGGGACCTCCCGGCGTAGGGGCCGGACGGCGACGCTCACCACCAGCGTCAGCGCGGCGAGTACGGCGCCGCCCGCGGCGACCGGCGGCAGGCCGGCACCGGCTCCGAACAGCGCCAGCGCCACGAAGGCGGCCGCGAGGAGGCCTCGCCAGCGGGTGACCTCGACCCGCTCCCGCGCCAGGCCGAGCAG
This sequence comes from uncultured Acidimicrobiales bacterium, assembly GCA_963842395.1. GTDB lineage: Bacteria > Actinomycetota > Acidimicrobiia > Acidimicrobiales > VFJN01 > ZC4RG19. The sequence goes on along the minus strand of CAWJGJ010000003.1, from coordinate 466,513 downwards.
GGCCGGCAGCAGGGTGACCGAGGTGACCATCGTCGCCAGAACGGTGACCGACGCCCCGATGCCCAGGCCCGTGACGAGCGGGATGCCGATGAGGAGCATGCCGAGCAGCGAGACCACGACGGTGACCCCGGCGAGGACCACCGCCCGCCCGGCCGTGTCGGTGGCGACCACCATCGCCGACCGGGGCGAGAGCCCTTCGTGGAGGCCCCGGCGGAACCGGGTGACGATGAACAGCGCGTAGTCGATGCCTACGCCGAGGCCGATCATGGCGCCCACGGTCGCCGTGAACTCGGGGACGGTGAAGAGGTTGCTGAGCAGCAGGGTGAGGGCGCTGCCGGCGGCGACACCGCCGAGGGCGACGGCGACCGGCAGGCCCATGGCGAGGACCGACCCGAACGCCACGATCAGGATCACCACGGCGAACGCCAGGCCGATCAGCTCCGAGGAGGGCAGCGTGCCCTCTCCCAGGGCCGACCCGCCCGGCACCACCTCGAGGCCCTCGACGGCTGGCGTGCGCGCTGCGATCTCGGCCCCCAGGAGCGCCGATTCGGTCAGGTCGACGTGTGCCGCCAGGTTCACCTGGGCGTACGCCAGCTCCCCGGCCAGCGGGCCCTCCCGGGCGATCTGGCCCCCGCCCTCCTCCGCGTAGGGCGAGATGACCGTGGCGCCGGGATGCTGGGCCACGCCCGCCTCGTCGGGGAACCCCGCCTCGACGAGCGCGAACAGCTCCTCCATCGCGGCGGTGACCTCGGGGTCGTCGACGCCCTGGTCCGCCCGGAAGACGATCGTTCCCGACATGCCCCCGGCACCGAGGTTGGGGAAGTGCTCCTCGAGCACGTCGAATCCGGTCGCGCTCTCGGAGTCGGGGACGTTCCCGGTCGCGTCGTAGGACGGGCCGATGAGCCCGGCCGCCCCGAAGACGGCGGCCAGTCCCGCCACCCACAGTCCGACCGCGGCGATCCGGTGGTCGAAGCACCAGATGCTTGTGCGTGCGAGCCTCATGGGGAAGACGGTGGACGACCCGGGTTGGCTCGCGCATGTGCCTCACTGTCGTGGCGGTGGAGACGGCCGGCGCAGGCTCCACCGGAACGCAACCGGGCGCCCGGCCGGACACAACCGGCCACCCGCAGGATCGCACGGTGGGCGAAGATGACGGCACGACCGTGAGAGGGAGCAGCCGATAGTGCAGGTTCGTCTCTTCGGCGGGGTCGGCGCGGCCACCGATGACGGGGCGCCGCTCGACGTCGGCCCCGCGAAGTGCCAGGCGGTGCTCGCCGCGCTCGCCCTGTCCGCGGGGGCCGCGGTCCCGGTGTCGCGCCTGGTGGAGGTGGTGTGGGGCGAGGAGCCGCCCCGCACAGCCGACAAGACCCTGCAGTCGTACGTGACCCGGCTCCGCAAGGGACTGGGCCTCGGCACGATCGTGCGCACCGGCGCCGCCTACCGCCTCGACGTGGCGGCCGACGCGGTCGACGTCGCCCGCTTCCAGCGCCGGCTCGCCGAGGGCGACGTCGACGCCGCCCTGGCCGAGTGGCGGGGGGCGCCGCTGGCCGGCCTGGACGCCCCGGGCCTGACCGGTGTCGTGGATGCGCTGGTCGAGCAGTGGCTCGGTGCGACGGAGACCGAGCTCGGTCGCCGGGTCGAGAGCGAGGCGGCGGCCGTGATCGGCCCGCTGACCGAGCTCACCACCGACCATCCGTTCCGCGAGGAGCTGTGGGCGCTGCTGATGACGGCGCTCTACCGGGTGGGCCGCCAGGCCGACGCGCTCGCCGCGTACCGCAGGGTGCGGCAGCAGCTGGTGGAGCACCTCGGCGTCGAGCCCGGCCCTCGCCTGCGGGAGCTGGAATCGCTGATCCTCGGGCACGACGAGCGGCTGCGGGTCGACCGGTCGCCGAGCAGCTCGGGCCCGGGCCTCCCGACGGGGACGGTGACGTTCGGCTTCACCGACGTCGAGGACTCGACCCGGCTGTGGGCCACGCAGCGGGGCGCCACGGCGGCGGCGATGGCTCGGCACGACGAGCTCGTGCGGTCGGCGGTCGATCGCCACGGCGGCTACGTGTTCGCCACCGGCGGCGACTCGTTCGGGGCCGCGTTCCACCGGGCGGGCGACGCCGTGGCCTGGGCGGGCGAGCTGCAGGCGGCGATGAGCCGCGAGGCGTGGCCCGGCGGCGTCGAGCTGCGGCTGCGGGTCGGGCTGCACACCGGGGAGACGCAGGAGCGAGGGAAGGGCTATTTCGGGCCCGCCGTGATCGTGGCGGCCCGCCTGGCGGCGGTGGCGCACGGCGGCCAGACGCTGGTGTCACGCGTGACCGCGGTGCTGCTCGACGGGAGCGACCTCCGCGACCTCGGGACCTTCCGCCTCGACGGCGTCGTCGCCGAGCAGCGCATCTTCCAACTCGGGGAGGACGACCATCCGCCGCTGCGCACCGAGGCCCGTCGCCGGGGCAACGTGCCCCGCCGGCTGGGTCGCCTCATCGGGCGTCACCAGGACCTGGTCACCGTCGCCGACGCCCTGGCCTCGTCCCCGATCGTGACCCTGGTGGGCCCGGGCGGCATCGGCAAGACCAGGCTCGCTCTCGCCGCCGCCCGGCGGTTCGAGCTCGACGAGGCGGGCGTGGCCTGGCTGGTGGGGATGGCCCAGATCGCTGCGTCCGCCGACGTGGCCCGGGCGGTCGCGACCGTCCTCGACGTGACCGAGCGCCCGGGCCGCACCCTGACCGGGTCGGTCGTGGCTGCGTTGCAGCCGCAGCGGGCGCTGATCGTCCTCGACAACTGTGAGCACGTGATCGAGGGCGCCGCCGACCTGGCGCGCGCGGTGGCCGACGGCTGCCCCGACGTCCGGGTGCTCGCCACGTCGCGCGAGGGCCTCGGCGTCGGCGGCGAGCAGCTCGTCGCCGTGACCCCGCTCGACCCCGCCGGCCCGGCGGTCGAGCTGTTCGACGAGCGCGCCGCGGCGGCCTCGCCGGCGTTCGATCCCCACGGCAGCCGGGAGGACGTCGAGGAGATCTGCCGCCGGCTCGACGGCGTCCCCCTCGCCATCGAGCTGGCCGCGGCGCGGATCACCACCCTGTCCCCGGCCGACCTGGTGGAACGCCTCGACGATCGGCTGCGCCTGCTGACCGGTGGCCGGCGGAACAGCGTCGAGCGCCACCGGACGATGCGGGCCACCATCCAGTGGTCCTACGACCTGCTCACGCCTCCCGAGCAGGTGCTGTTCCAGCGGCTCTCGATCTTCGCCGGCCCGTTCGACCTCGCCGCCGCCGAGACGGTGGCCGCCGATGCGACCCTCGACGCCGCCGAGGTCGACGATCTGGTGGGGAGCCTGGTCGAGCGGTCGATGGTCGTCGTCGAGTCCGGCCCGTTCAGCCGCCGCTTCCGGCTGCTGGAGACCATGCGCCAGTTCGGCGCCGAGCACCTGTCCGAGAGCGGCCACACCGACCTGATCGCCGGGTGCCACGCCCGGTGGTGCCTCGATCGGGTCGGCCACGTCGGCCGGCTGCTCGGCGGCCACGCCGAGATCGAGGGCGTCGCCCGCCTGGGCGAGCTGTGGCCCAACCTCCGCGCCGCCGTCGACTGGGCGTGCACCACCGGCGATCCGCGGCTGGCCCGTGCGCTCGTCCGCCCGATCGTGACCGAGATCTACCTCCGCAGCCAGAGCGAGATCGGCGACTGGGCCGAGCGGATCCTGGCCGTCGCCCCGCCCGACGACGCGGACCTCATCCTCTTCGGGCTCATCTGGGCGGGCCGCCGCTACATGCGAACGATGGACCGCGCGGGTACGAGCGCCTCGTCCGCCGCTACGGCGAGCCTGACCACCCGATGATCCACTTCGCCCGCGGGTTCCTCTGGTCGGACCTCGCCGCGATGACCACGTGGGCTCCGCGGGCCATCGAGGAGCTGCGGGAGCAGGGCGACGACGACGTGGCCGACCGCTTCGCGGTGTCCGGCCTCGCCACGTCGCTCCTGCTGGCCGGGCATCTGGAGGAGCACGACGCCGCCATGACCGGGCTGGTCGAGCGCTTCCGGGCCGACGGCCCACCGACCAACCTGCACCTGGCCCTCACCTATCTCGGCACGTCGGCCTCGGCCCAGCGCAGGCACGACCTCGCATGGCGGTACTACGACGAGGCCGCCAAGGTCGCGGTTCCGCCCCGGACCACCACGCAGCTGAACCCTGTCGCGGCGAGGGCCGCCCTCCAGCGCGGCGACCGGGCGCGAGCCTTCGCCGCCCTCCGCGCCTACGTCGGCGACCTGCTCGAGCGCGACAACATGTACATGGCGAAGATGGCGTGCACCGAGTTCGTCGGCATGATGGCGAAGCTCGAGTGCTGGCCGGCGGCGGCCCGCATGCTCGACTACCTCGAGTCGACCGGCGCGTTCGGCGACTCCCCGGGCTTGAGGGCGAGGGTCGCCGACGCGGCGACGGCGATCACCGCCAACATCGAGCGGGTCCCCGACCACGAGCCGTCGGCCGGGCGAAGCCTCGACGACCGCGACGCCCTCGCCTACATGTGCCGGGTCCTCGACCAGCTCGCCACCGACGAGCGGTCCACCCGCTAGGCGGCGACCGGCGCCGGGGGCTCGCCCGCCGCCGCCGGTGCCGGCGACGACGACGGCATCAACCTCTCCGCCGCCACGTAGGCGACCGCCACCGCGATGATCACGACCGGCATCGCCTCGAGGCCGCTCGACAGCAGCAGCAGCGTGGCGAGGAGCACCGCCGTCATCGGGAGCCGGAGCATGGCCACGGTCATCGCCCCGATGCCCACGGCCGCGCCGGTGATCATGTCCAGCCCCGGCAGGTGGGAGAGCGCGACGCCGCCGACGGCCCCGATGAACATCGCCGGGAAGATGGGCCCACCCCGGAAGGCGCTCAACGCGAGGCTGTACGCCAGGCCCTTGCAGAGGACCAGCAGCACGAGTGCGCCGACCGAGTAGTCGGTGGCCTGCTCGAGCACCGGCCCCAGCGCGGACTGCCCGGAGAACAGCACCAGGGACGAGCTCTTGTCCGTGGCCTCGGCGAAGGCGATGGCCAGGCCCGCGATGACCAGGCCCACCACCGGTGTCAGCAGCAACGTCCGCGGCTCGACGTGGGGGCGCACGAAGAGGGCGAGGCGGCGGATGCCCGTGGCGAGGAACGCCGCCGCCACGCCCATCCCGATCGCCCACGCGAACTCCGCCACCGTGGGTGTCCCTGCGGTGGGCAGGTCGGGGATGACCAGCGAGAACGTGCCGAGGCCCGTCCACGAGTCGAGGCCCAGGAAGATCAGCGATCCCACGCCCGCGGCCACCAGGCCGGGGACCAGCACCAACGCCATCGTCGGGCCCGCCAGCCCCGAGGCCTCCATGAGCAGGAAGGCCCCGAGCAGGGGCGAGCCCAGGAGGGTGCTGATGGCGCTGAAGCTGCCGGCCGCGGCGATCACCGTCGCGGTCTGCGGCGGGGAGTCCCGGGCGGCCAGCCGCACCGCACACACACCGAGCCCACCGCCGAGGGCGATGAGCGGCGCCTCAGGCCCGATGACGACGCCGAGGCTGAGGCCGGCCAGCGCCGCGAAGAAGATGCCGGGCAGCTCGATCGGCGTGGGCGCCCCCCGGCCGGGTTGGAACCCGTCGGCCGGCGACTCGCCGCCCCTCCCCGGGAGGTGCTGGATCGTCAGCCCGACGAGCAGGCCGGCGAGCGCCAGCAGCGGCAGGGGCCACCACGCCGGTGTGCTGTCGAAACCCAGGTCGCCGGGCAGGTCGGTGAAGAGCCACTCCTGCAGCTCGTCCACCAGCCAGAGGAAGCCGTACGCGATCGCGGCGATCGGCGCCCCGGTGATCGCCGCGAGCACCAGGAGCTTCAGATATCCGGGCGATCGCATCACCGCGTACGGATCGGGGGGCGTCGTCATCGACCTCTCGGTGTCGTGGTTCGTCCCATCCTCCGCAACCTGCCGGGCGCGGGCATCCTCCCCTCCGGGTGATCCGGGCTCGCTGGCCGAGTCCGTCCGAACGTTCGAGCGGGCTCTACGCGTGGGTGAGGAGACCGAGCTCGTGCATGCGCTCGATCGCTTCGCTCCTCGACGAGGCACCCAGCTTCCGGTAGACGGACATCGCCTGCGACTTCACGGTGTGGCGCGAGATGTACAGCCGTTCGCCGATCTCGGGGAAGGTGAGGTGGGTGGGCAGGAACGGCACCAGCCGGAGCTCGGCGGTGGTCAGCGACGACGTGCCCGGGGTGCCCAGGCGCATGGTGTCGAGCGTCGTCCGCAGCTCCCCGGCCTGCTGGGGGAGGACGCCGAGCTGGGGCCGTTGCTGGAAGATGTCACGGACCTGGCGCAGCACGGTCCTGCCCCCCGCGGCGTCGCCGAGGGCGATGTACACCCGCGCCATCTCGAGCAGCGCCAGCGCCGACACCACCGGCAGCGCGTAGGTGAGCAGGTGGCGAAGGCGGGCGGCCCGTCCCACGTAGTCGCGGCCCAGCTCGATGTCGCCGCGGTGGACGGCGACCCGGGCCAGCCAGGCGTAGACGAGCGCGCTGGACCAGTACCCGTCGAACTCGCCGTGGACCAGCAGGGAGGAGACCCGCTCTGCGAAGGCCTCGGCCTGGTCCCACTCGTCTCGCGCGATGGCGACGATGCCGCGCTCGGCGAGGAGGAGGGTCACGAACGGCACCGGAGCGTCGTCGCCGTCGCCGGCGACGGCGACCGCGTGGGCCAGCCTGGCGTCGGCCTGGTCCAGGTCGTTCTCGAGCAGGTACGACACGCCTTCGGTGTGGAGCATCGCCGCGCGATAGGGGCTCGCCGGGTCGAGCCCTGCGAGTGCCTTCGCCGCGTCGCGCCGCATCGCGTCGACACCGTTCCGGCACAGGAGCGCCATGAGGTAGGCGACGGAGGCCTCGACGGTGTTCCCGTCGTCGAGCACGCCCGTGGCGGGGGAGCTCTCCGCCACTGTCGCCCAGTGCTCGGCGTCCCGCAGCCGGCCGGCGAGGGCGAACATCAGGCTGCCGTGCACTGCGATCCCCGGATACTCCCGGATCACGTCCTGGTCGTCGAACCATGCCAACCAACGGAGAATGGTGTCGGACCTCCCGCTCGCCCAGACGTGGTTCACGTGGACGAGCATCAGCCGGGCCACCCGGTCGGCGTCCCCCGCGGCCTGGGCGTGGTCGATGGCGGCCTCGGGCATGCCGTTCGCCTCGTACCACTCGGCGGCGCGCACGTGGAGCTCGGGCACCACCTCCGGTTCGCGTCGCACGAGCTCGGCGAGCAGCAGCTCACGGAAGAGGTGGTGGTACCGGTACCACTCGCGGCGAGCGTCGAGCGGGATCACCAGGAGGTTGCGGTTCTCCAGCTCCTCGAGCACCAGCGTCGAAGCCCTTCCGGCCGAGTGTGGCGTCGCAGAGCGGGCCGGACATGGCGGTGAGGATCGACGTGCGGGTCAGGAAGGACGACTCGGTCGGAGCCGACGCGGCCCAGGATCTCGGAGCGCAGGTAGTCGCTCATGTAGCGGTTGTCGCCGGCGAAACGCGCCCTATCACCGCCGCCTGCGAGCCCCCGGCTCGGACGGCGAGCGCCGCCAGGTAGAGGCCGACCGGCCATCCCTCGGTCCGCCGGACGAGCTCGCGCAGGTCGCTGTCGACGAGCTCGACGCCGGCGCCCCGGAGCAGCGGCGGCGCGTCCGACTCGTCCATCGCCAGGTCCGCCGGCCCCACCTCCACGATCCCGCCCTGCGCCCGCAACCGGGCTGTCGGCAGAGGCAGCCTGTCGCGCGAGCCGATGGCGAGGCGGGACTCGCGTCGGTAGGCCGAGGGCGAGCTGGGCGACCGCGTCCAGGCTGTCCCGCTCGGTGATCTGCTCCAGGTGATCGATGACGAGCGACACCGGGCGATCCATGGCCGCGATGGCCGAGGCCAGGAGGATGGGGACCCGGACGGGCGCGTCCGACGACGCCAGGCCCCGGAACACGGCGGGCCCGATCGGCTCGATGCGATCGAGAGCGGTGGCGATGTAGGCCAGCAGGACGGCCGGGTCGTTGTCACGCTCGTCGACCGACACCCACCCGGCCCGCGGCCGCTGGCGCTCGGCCCACTGGGCGAGCAGCGTCGACTTGCCGTATCCGGCCGGGGCGACGACGGAGATGACCGCCGGTGACTGCGCGGTGCTGAGCCGGTCCACCAGGGCTGATCGGTGCACGATCCCGGGGCGGGCCGGCGGTGGCCGGAGCTTCGCCTCCGTGAGCGCGAACGCGACCGCAGCCCCGGGACCACCGAAGCGTCCCGAGGTCACGGTCGTCCCGTCGCAGCCCACATAGTCCGCCAAGAGTAGGGCAGGAGTCACGTACCGCAGGGTGAACGGCAGGCCAACGACGTTCCGGACGGGCACGAGCACCCTGCCGTCAGGTGCACCCGGACCACGGCGCCGCCGATCGACCTCGCCGGGGCGAGAGATGCTGCCTCAAGAGGGCCGCTACGGCGGCTCCGCGGGGGCTCAGGGGGTCACGATGGCGAAGTCGACCTCGGGCGCGTCGAGCACGCCCAGCAGTCGCTGGATCGCCCCGAGATCGCCGGCGTGCTCGACGCCGTCCATCCCCGCGCCGGCGAGCATGGCGAGCAGTTGCGGCTTGGTCAGGGTGAGGGTGAGGTCGACATCGCCCGACCGCGGGTCGGGGTAGTGCGTGAGCACCCCGTTGGCGAGTGTCATCCGGTAGGTCTCGGCGAGGTCGGTGAGATGCCAGTCGACCGTCATGCTCTCCGACCATGCCTTGGGCCCGTTGACGCGGATGGCGACCGAGTCGAACAGCTGCTCGATCGTCAAGGCACCGGCCATCCCGGCGCCGAGCGACGGCACCGGCGCGGGCACGACGCCCTGGCGCAGCTCGGTCGCGCCCGAGAGGTAGAAGTTGCGCCAGGTGCCGTTCTCGGCGCCGTGCCCGAGCCGGACGAACGTGTCCGCCAGAAGGTCCTTCGCCCCCGCGTGGGTGGGGTCGGCGAACACGGCGTGCTTGAGCAGCTGGGCGGCGAACCGCAGGTCGCCGGCGTCGGCGTAGGACTGTGCTTTGGCCACGACCGAGTCGACGCCGCCCATGCAGTCGACGTAGCGCGCCGCGGACTGCTCGGGCGGGTGCTCCCACAGCGACGCCGGGTGGCCGTCGAACCAGCCCATGTAGCGCTGGTAGACGGCCTTGACGTTGTGGCTGACCGAGCCGTAGTAACCCCGGGCGTGCCACGCGCTCTCGAGCGCTGGTGGGAGCTCGATCTTCTCCGCGATCTCGATCCCGGTGTGCCCGGCGTTGAGCAGCCGCAGCGTCTGGTCGTGCAGGTAGGCGTAGAGGTCGCGCTGCTCCGACAGGAACGCCACGACCCGGTCCCGTCCCCACGTCGGCCAATGGTGGGACGCGAACGCGACGTCGAGGTGGTCGGCGAAGAGGTTGACCGCCTCGGTCAGGTACCGCGACCAGATCCGGGGATCGCGCACCAGGGCACCCCGGAGCGTGAGGATGTTGTGCAGGTTGTGGGTGGCGTTCTCGGCCATGCACAGGGCGCGCTGGTCCGGGAACAGGAAGTTCATCTCGGCCGGCGCCTCGGTGCCCGGCGTCAGCTGGAACACGATCCGCACGCCGTCGACGGTCTCCTCCTGTCCCGTGTGGGTGATGTCGACGGTCGGCGGGATCAGGCCGATCGATCCGGTCGAGTTCGTCATGCCCAGGCCGGCCCCGACCTGACCCTCCGGTCCCTTGGCCAGCGTCGCGCCGTACATGTAGGTGGCCCGCCGGTTCATCGCGGTGCCGGCGTAGACGTTCTCCGCCACCGCGTGCTCCAGGAACCCGGCGGGCGCCAGGATCGGCACCTCGTCCGTCACGACGCCCTCGACGCCGCCGAAGTGGTCGGCGTGGCTGTGGGTGTAGATGACCGCGGCGACGGGCCGGTCACCCCGGTGGGCACGGTAGAGCCCGAGCGCCGCGGCGGCTGTCTCGGCCGAGATCAGCGGGTCGATCACGATGACGCCCCGGTCGCCCTCCACGACGGTCATGTTCGAGAGGTCGAGGCCCCGGACCTGGTAGATGCCCTCGGTCACCTCGTACAGGCCCTGACGGGCGACGAGCTGCCCCTGCGGGTCGCGCCGGTGGGGCTCGACGTCGTCGGGGAGCGCGCTCCTGAGATCCGGCGGCCCGCTCAGTGTCGCCAGCGCCGCGTTTCGCCTCATCCCCCCGTGGGGATGATCGGGCGCCGGCCCGCGGGATGTGGCGTACCTCCCCCGGAATGGGTGGCGTTCAGGCCTGCCCGCCGCGGGGATGCCCGGACGGCGAGCCGAGGACGTTTCCGAGCCGTCGCTGCTGCGCGTGGCCGTTGCGGCGGAGGGCCCACGCGGCAACGGGGCCGGCGACCCGGCCGAGCACGTTGGTCGCCGTGACGGTGATGGTCCACGTGTAGTGGGTTCCCCCGGCGCGCGTCGGCGAACAGGTGGGTCGCGTCGACGGTGATCGGGTGGCGTGGCGTGATCGACCGGAAGGCCATCTGGCGCGGGGGCTCCCACGCGACGGTCTCGCTGACCGACCGCAGTCGCAGGCCGAGGAGGCGCAGAGTCATCGTGTTGTGCACGCCGAGTCCCATGGTCCCGCCGTCGGGCTCGTAGCTGATGATCGCGGGGTCGATGACCGGCGCAGTCGAGGGATCGGCGAGGTACGAGAACACCTTCGCCGGTGGCGCCGCGAGATCGGTCTGGCAGGAGATGGTCCAGCTCACCCGCGAAAGTCTGGCACCAGACCCGGGCCGGCCCGCGTCAGGAGGCGGGCGCAGACCCGCCGGCGGGGGGCGGGGCGTCGACGCCCTCCTCCGGTAGCAGGCCCCGCTGGTCGAGGACGTAGAGGAACGCGAGCGACGGCAAGATGACGACCGCGGCGACGCCGAACACCACGAGGATCGTGGCCAGCGTGCCCGACGGCGCGGCGGCCGCCGACACCGTCAGGCTCGTCGGCAGGATGTAGTCCCACTGCGCCACGCCCCACGCCCAGACGATGCTCGCCACCGCGCCGATGGCGAGCAGGCGCGCGCCCCGGTGCGACCGTCGCCGGAGCAGCCAGAGCGACCCGAGGCCGCACAGCGCCGAGAGGATCACCAGCGGCAGGGCCCGCGAGGTCAGCCCGTCGAAGACGTAGCGGGCGTCGGCCCGCAGGACGAAGATCCCCACCAGGGCCACCACCCCGGCGACGACCGCGGCGACGACCGCCCGCCGGCGGAAGTACTCGACGATCCCGGCGTCGGCCAGGCGGTGGGCGTCCCAGATCAGGTAGACGGAGGCCAGGTAGGCGCCGACCGTGACGGCCAGCACGCCGCCCACCACCGAGGCGGGGTTGACCCAGCTCGACCAGGGGTCGCCCGCCTTGCCGCCCGCGGGGACCCGTCCCGAGGCGATCGCCCCCGCGACCGCACCCATGCAGTAGGGCACGAGGATCGACGAGAAGGCGAAGATCGCCCCGAACACCCGGCGCTCGGACGTGCGGAAGAGGCTCTTGCGGAACGCGAAGCTCGCGCCGCGCAGCACGATGCCCAGCGCGACGAGCGTGAGCGGGACGAAGAGGGTGAGCGTGATCGACGCGAAGGCCTCGGGGAACCCGGTCCACAGCACGACGAGGGCGAAGATCAACCACACGTGGTTGGCCTCCCACACCGGGGCGACGGCGTGGTCGAGCACCGCACGTGGTCGCGCCCCCCGCTCGGCTCCTCCGGCGATCAGGTCCCAGAACCCGGCGCCGAAGTCGGCGCCGGCGAAGACGGCGTAGGCCGTCACGGTCACGAACAGGACCACGGCGACGGCGTCAGCCACCGACCGGCTCGACTTCCTCGTCGGTCTCGTCGTCGGTCTCTGTGGCGCCGTCCGGCGCGAGCTCACGCGGCCCGTAGGGGACGTCGCCCTCGACGAGCCTGTCCTGCTCCCGGAACCGCCGGCTCATGCTCCGCAGGACCAGCACCACGGTCGTCGCCAGGGCGATGTAGAGGATCGCCACGGCGACGAAGGTGACCCACACGCCCTCGTTGCCGGTGGCCGCGTCCTCGACCTTCATGTGCCCGTGGACGATCCAGGGTTGGCGTCCGACCTCCGTGACCACCCATCCGGCCTCCATCGCCAGCACGGCGGCGACGCCGGCCACCGAGGCGAACCGGAGGAACAGCTTCGACCGCGGCATGTCGCGCCGGAAGATCCAGGCGACCCAGTACCACCCCGACAGCAGGAAGAGCAGCGTCCCCAGGCCGACCATCACGTCCCACGCCAGGTGCACGGTGTTGACCTCGCCGGTCGTCGGCCGCTCGTCAGCCGGGAAGGCGTCGAGCCCCTGGATCTGGGTGCTCGTGCCGTCGCCCGGGTCGGACAGCCACGAGGCGAGCCCGGGGATCTTGATCCCGCCGCTGATGTCGCCGTTCGAGTCGAGCCGGCCGAGCAGGATCTCCGGCACGTCGCTGCTCGTCGCCGGCACCAGCTCGATGGCCGCGAACTTCGTCGGCTCGTTGTTGTAGACCCAGCGGGCGAGCGTGTCGCCGACGCCCATCTGGATCGGGGTGGCGATCGCCGCGACCGTGAAGGGGATCAGGAAGCCGAGCCGGTGGTACCGGTCCCGGCGACCCCGCAACATCCCGACGGCGTACACCGAGGCGACCATGAAGCCGCCGACGAGGTAGGCGGCCACCAGCATGTGCGAGGCCTCGTAGGGCCAGGCCTCGTTGAAGATCACCTTCAGCGGATCGACGTCGGTGATCTCGCCGTCCTTGTTCAGCGTGAAGCCGGCGGGCTCGTTCATCCAGGCGTTGGCCGCCACCACCGAGAGCGTGCCGCCGATGCCGGCCAGCATGATCGGCACGCCGGTCCAGAAGTGGGGCCAGGGACGGAGGCGCTTCCAGCCGAAGATGTAGATCGCGATGAAGATCGCCTCGATGAAGAAGAAGATCCCCTCGATCGTGAACGGGATCCCGAACGCCGCCCCCCACGTGCCCATGAACTTGGGCCACAGCAGCCCGAACTCGAAGGTCAGGACCGTGCCGGTGACGGCGCCGACGGCGAAGGTGACCGCCATGTACTTCGACCAGCGCTGGGCGAGCAGCAGCGCGTCCTGGTCGTTGCGCTTGATCGCCCGCCAGTTCGCCACCAGCGTCATGCACGCCCACGACACGCCGAGGGGCACGAGGATGATGTGGCACGCCAGCGTGAACGCCATCTGGGATCGTGCCCAGGGCACCGGGTCGACGGCCAGCATGTACATGTTGTCGTGGCCGTCCTACGCGAGCCGCTCGAGGAGGTGGTCGCCGACCCGCAGGGCGTTGGCCATCGCCGTGAGCGCAGGGTTCACCGCGCCGATGCTGGGGAAGATGCTCGTGTCCACCACGTAGAGGTTGTCGACCTCGTGGGCCCGGCAGTCGGCGTCGAGCACCGACGTCGCAGGGTCCGCCCCGAACCGGCAGGTACCGGCCTGGTGGGCCACGCCGGCCACCGGGATCGCCGTCTTGAGGTAGGCGTGCCGGGGGATGAGGTGGTCGGGGTGCATGCCGAGGTGGCCGAGCATCGACTTGAGCTGGTGGTACAGCCGCTCGCTCGACTTGTTGTTCGTCGTCTCGTAGGCGAGGCGGATGTTGCCGTCCGGCGCCAGCGTGACACGGTTGTCGGGCCGGGGCAGGTCCTCGGTCGAGAGCCAGAAATCGACGGCGTGCTCGGCGATGTCCCGCAGCGCGAACGTCGGCGCCAGCTTGGTCTCGATCGGCTTCTCGCCCCGGTACATCTCGGCCTGCGACTTGCCGACCATCTGGATGTTGCCCATCGGGTACTCGTACTCGTCCGACGCGAGGTAGAAGTCGTTGAGGCCGAGCGTTTTCTGGAAGACCGTCGGGTTGGGCTCGCGCGACAGCGCCAGCACCGCCTGGCTGTTGTGGAACATGTAGTTGCGGCCGACCTGGTCCGAGCCGTTGGCCAGGCCCTGCGGGTGGCGGTCGTTGGCCGAGGCGAGCAGCAGCTTGGCGGTGTTCGCCGCCCCGCACGCCACCACGACGATGCCCGCCCGGTAGGTCGCGGTCTCGCCGTCCCGCTCCACCTCGACCCCGGTGATCGACCGACCGGAGTCGTCGGTGACCAGGCGGCGGACGGTGGCGTTGGTGACCAGCGTGACGTTGGCGTGCTCCAGGGCCGGGCGCACGCCCAGCACCTCGGCATCGGACTTGGCGTGCAGCGGGCACGGGAAGCCGTCGCACTGCCCGCACCGCACGCAGGTGCTGTAGGGCATGTTCGCCTCGTCGAGCAGCACACCGCACGGTGCGTGGAACGGGTGGTGGCCAGCGGCGGCGAGGTCGTCGGCGAGCTGCTGGATGCGGGGCTCGTGGCGCAGGGCGGGGAACGGGTAGGGCCCGCTGGCGGGCGGCTCGGTCGGGTCCTCGCCCCGGGCGCCGTGCACCTGGTACAGCCGCTCGGCCTGCGTGTAGTACGGCTCCATGTCGGTGTAGGAGATCGGCCAGGCCGGCGACACGCCGTCGTGGTGCACCAGGTCCCCGAAGTCCTCGGCCCGCAGGCGGTACAGGGCGGCCCCGTACAGCTTGGTGGCGCCGCCGACGAAGTAGTGGATCTGCGGCTGGAATGCCTTGCCGTCCTTGTCGTACCAGGTGTCGGCCGAGATGTAGCGGCCGTCGATGAACACGTCGGCCGTCGACCAGTTGGCCGGCTCCCGGGGCAGCCAGTCGCCCCGCTCGAGCAGCAGGATGCTGCTGCCCGAGGGCGCCAGGTGGCGGGCGAGCGTGCCCCCTCCGGCGCCGGTGCCGATGATGATGACGTCGTGGTCTCGGTCGTCGGTCATATGAACTCCCGCATGCGCTCGAGGAGGATGATCCGGGCGGCCGCTTCGATGAGGGCCAGGTGCGAGAAGGCCTGGGGGAAGTTGCCGAGGTGGTGGGCCGTGTCCGCGTCGAACTCCTCCGCGTAGAGCCCGAGCGGCGACGCGACCCGGAGCAAGCGGTCCATCAGGTCACGCGCCCGCTGCTCCTCGCCGATGATCGCCAGCCCGGACACCAGCCAGAACGAGCAGATGAGGAACGTCCCCTCCTTGCCGCTCAGGCCGTCGTCGGTCTCGTCGGTGCGGTAGCGGAGGGCGTACCCGTGCTCGGTCAGCTCGTCGGCGATGGCCAGCACGGTGGCCCGCAGGCGCTCGTCGTCATCGGGCAGGAACCCGAAGATGGCCGCCAGCAGGTTGGAGGCGTCGAGCGCGTCGGTGTCGTAGTGCTGCCGCAGCACGCCGCGGTCGTCGACGCCGTGGTCGAGGATGTCCTGGCGGATCTCCTCGGCGGTGGCGAGCCAGGACGCCTCCGAGTCGGCGTCGCCCCGCATCGCCGCCAGCTTGGCGGCACGGTCGAGTGCGACCCAGCACATGAGCTTGGACGACACGTAGTGCTGGGGCTTGCCTCGGGCCTCCCAGATGCCCTGGTCGGGATTGCGCCACACCGCGGTGGCGCACGCGGCCTGGGCCTGGACGAGCGGCCACAGGCCCCGGGGCAGGCGCTGGCTGCGCCGGGTGTGGAGCAGGATCGAGTCCAGGACCGCGCCGTAGACGTCGTTCTGGCGCTGGTCGAACGCCCCGTTGCCGATGCGGACGGGGCTGGCGCCGGCGTAGCCGGACAGGTCGTCGCGGGTCGTCTCGGTCAGGTCGCGCCGGCCGTCGATGCCGTACATGATCTGCATGCCGCCGTCGTCGACCGGCTCCAGCTCGGCGACGAACTCCATGAACTCGTCGGCCTCCCAGTCGAGGTCGAGCCAGTGCAGCGCCTGGAGGGTGAACGTCGAGTCCCGCATCCACGTGTAGCGGTAGTCCCAGTTGCGCTCGCCGCCGGGCGTCTCCGGCAGGGAGGTGGTGAGCGCGGCCACGGTCGCCCCCGTCGGCATGTACGTGAGGCCCTTGATCGCCAGGGCCGACCGTTCGAGCGCGTGACGGTAGCGGTGGTCGACGCTGCGCATGCGCCCCAGCCAGGAGCGCCAGAACGCGGTGGTGGCCGCAAGCTGGTCGCTTGCCTCGCCGACGTCGACCGGCGCGGCGAGGCCCTCGGCCCACGACAGGGCGCAGTACACCCGGTCGCCCGGGCCGAGGACGTGGCGGGCCCGCACGCGGCCCCCCTCGATGCCGAGGGGCATGTCGGTCCGGAGGCGGAACGTGACGCCCGCTCCGGTGGCGTCGGCGGTGTGGCGGTCGTCGTCGACCAGCGTCCACGTGGCGGCGGTGCGCCCGTAGTCGAACACCGGCTCGCACACGAGCTCGATCTCCACCTGGCCGTCGATGCACTCGACCACGCGCACGAGCGTGTGCTCGGCATCGTCGTCGGTGGGCGGGCGCGTGTGGGGCGTGACCGTGTCCTCGCCCCGCCGGGGCCCCATGGCGAGGGCGTCCCGCACGGTCACCCAACCGCCGGGCGTGTTCCAGGTCGTAGCCAGGATGTTGGTGCCCGGCTCGTAGGCGCGGGCCGTCGGCACGTTGACGCCGAAGGGCCCCAGCCGGAAGTACCCCGCCTCCCGGTCGAGCACCGTCGCGAAGATGCTGGGGGCGTCGAACTGGGGCACGCACAGCCAGGCCACCGCCCCGTCGGGCGCGATGAGCGCGCCGGTGTGGCAGTCCGACAGGAAGGCGAAGTCCTCGATCGGCGGGAAGGGCGACGGGGTGGCCGCGCTCTGCGCCCGCGTCTCGGCGGTGGCGCTCACGGCGTCACCCAGGGGTGGTACCAGCGCGCGTGGCCGGCCACGAGGCGGTCGGCCGCCTCCGGCCCCCAGGAGCCGATCGCGTACGGCTCGACCGGCGGCGGCGAGTCCAGCAGCGGCTGCATGATCCGCCAGGTCTCCTCGACGCCGTCCTGGCGGGTGAAGCGGGTCGCCTTGCCGGTCATCGCCGCGTGGAGGAGCACCTCGTACGGCGTGGCCCCCTCGCCGCCCTCCTCTGCGAACTCCATGTCGAGCGTGATGTTCTCGGGCCCCTCGGCGTCGGCACGGTGCGCGTTGACCAGCAGCCGGATCCCGGTCGACGGGTCCAGCTTGACCACCAGCTGGTCGGGATCGGGCGGATGCTCGCCCACGAGGCCGAAGCCCAGGCGGGGCGGCCGCTTGAACACGAGGCGGACCTCGGTCTGGGTGACGGGGAGGTGCTTGCCGGTGCGGATGTAGAAGGGGACGCCCTCCCAGCGCCAGTTGTCGATGTCGAGGCGAAGGGCGGCGTACGTCTCGGTGGTCGAGTCGGAGGCGACGCCCGGTGTGTCCAGGTAGCCGTCGTACTGGCCGCGCACGTAGTGCGCGGGGTCGGCCGTCAGCACCGCACGGAAGACGGCGAGCTGCGCATCTTTGATGGTGGCGGGGTCGGTGCCGGCCGGCGGCTCCATGGCGGTCGCCGACACCACCTGCATGATGTGGTTGACGACGACGTCCCGCAGCGCGCCCACCGGGTCGTAGAAGTGCCCGCGGTCCTCGACGCCGAAGTCCTCGGCCATCGTGATCTGCACGGACTCGAGCGCGTTGCGGTTCCACACCGGCTCGAACATCGTGTTCGCGAACCGCAGGTAGAGGATCTCCTCGAGGCCCATCTTCCCGAGGAAGTGGTCGATCCGGTAGATCTGGCTCTCGTCGAGGTACTGGTGGATCTCGTCGGCCAGCGCCCGGGCCGAATCCCGGTCGTGGCCGAACGGCTTCTCGACCACCACGCGGGCGGACTGCGTGAGCCCGGCGTCGGACAGGCCGGCGATCACGGTGCCGAACAGGAACGGGGGGATCTCCAGGTAGAAGACCGGCTGGTCGGCGCCCTTGATGGCAGCGCCCACCCGCTGGTAGGTGGCGGCGTCGGCGAAGTCGCCTGGCACGTAGGAGAGCCGGGCGGCGAACCGGGCGAAGACCGCGTCGTCGACGGGCTCTCCGGTGCCGGCGATGCACTCGCGGGCGTGGTCCCGCAGCTGGTCCTCGGTCCAGTCGTCGACGGCCACGCCCACGATGGGGCAGGTCAGCTGGCCGCGCCGCTCCAGGCGGTAGAGCGAGCGGAAGGTCATGACCTTGGCCAGGTCGCCCGTGATCCCGAAGACCACGAGCACGTCTGCTGGCACTGGTTCCGGCATCCTCGACTCCTCTCGCTCAGTCCTGATCGGTGCGCACCGAGATGCGCTCGGCGCGCTCGTGCGTGAATCCCGCCCACGTCCAGTCGACCACCGCCTTGGCCCGGTCCTCGCCGGTCGACAGCAGCGCGAGGTGCACCGCGCCCCACGCCAACCAGGCGGTCCTGCCGGTGAGCGTGCGGCCGCCCGCCGTCTGGACGACGGCGGCGCCCCGCCCGATCGTCGCCATCGTGCCCTTGTCGTGGTAGGCGAACGGCTCGGTCTCGTCGCCGTCCACGAGCCGGGCGATGCTCTCCGCCGCGTGATGCCCCGCCTGCAGCGCGACCGAGCCGAGCTGGGGGAGCACGTCGCCCGTCTTCGCGTCGGTGATCCAGGCGATGTCCCCGACCACGAACACCTCGGGCCGGCCGGCGAGCCGGAGATCCGGCTCGGTCGGTACGCGGCCGCCGCGCTGCAGGTCGACGCCGAGCGCCTCGCCGATCGGGCTCGCCTGCAGGCCGGCGCCCCAGACCAGCGTGTGGGCGTCGAGCACCGTGCCCGACTTCAGGGTCACGCGGGTCGGCTCGATCGTGGAGACCAGCTCGCCCAGCATCACCTCGACGCCCCGGCGCTCCAGCGCCTTGCGCGTGTAGGACCGGACCTTGGGCTTGAACATCGGCAGCAGCGCCTTGCCGGCCTCGACGAGGACGATGCGCGCCTTGTCCTGGGGGATCCCGGGGTAGTCCTCCGCGAAGTTGCCGCGGTACAGCTCCGCCATGGCGCCGGCGCTCTCGATCCCGGTCGGCCCGCCGCCCACGACGACGATGTTGAGGGCGCCGTCGTCGAGCAGTGCCGGATCCCGGTCGGCGGCGGTCCACCGCTCGAGCACGTGGGTCCGGAGCCGGACCGCGTCGGGGAGCGTGTACATGGGGAAGGCGTGCTCGGACCCCTGGCATCCGAAGAACGTGACCCGGGCACCGAGGCCGACGACCAAGTAGTCGTAGGCGATCGGCGCCATCTCCTCGAGCTTGACCGTGCGGTGATCGAGGTCGATGCCGACCACCGTGGCCTCGTGGACGGCGATGTTCGGTTGGTCGTGGAACAGGCCCCGCAGGGGGTGGCCGCAGGCCGACATCTCGAGGAGGTCGGTCGCCACCTGGTACAGCAGCGGTTGGAAGGTGTGGTAGTCGTGCCGGTCGACGAGGGTGACGTCGACGTCGGCTCCCGCCAGCTTGCGGACAACCCCGACGCCGGCGAACCCGCCCCCGAGGACGAGGACGTGCGGACGCTTCGAGGTGGTGGCATGCCGGTCGGGCGTCGAGTCGCCAGGGAGTGCCACCGATCCTCCTCCGTTCAGCCGCTGCTACCGAAACTGACGGTACGTCCACCCTCCGTGGCCCGCTTCCCCCCATGCGGATGAAATCAACGACGGACGCTGGGCGTAGAAAGGAGCGGATGTCCACAACTGACGACCCGGACGGGGTGACACTGGCCGCGGGGCCGGTCGAGGCCACGTTCCTCCCGGACCTCGGCATGCTCGGCGTGTCGCTGCGCCACGGCGGGGAGGAGCTGCTGGCCCTGCCCGGCGGGCTCGACGGTTACCGCGCCCGCAACGTGACCGGCCTGCCCCTGCTGGCGCCGTGGGCCAACCGGCTGGGCACCCGCCGCTACGAGCTGGAGGGGGTGGCGGTCGACATCACCGGTCTCGACCTCCCCACCGATCCCGCAGGCCTGCCCATCCACGGGACGATGACCGCGCAACCCGGTTGGGAGGTCGTCGCCCGCGACCAGCGGTCGCTGGAGTCCCGGTTCGACTACGGGTCCCGCCCGGACCTGCTCGCCGCGTTCCCCTTCCCCCACGAGCTGCGGATCGCCGCCGTCGTCGACCCGACCGGGCTGACCGTGACGACCACACTGGCGGCGACGGGCGGCCGCGCCGTCCCGGTGGCGTTCGGCTACCACCCCTACCTCCGCCTGCACGGCGTCGCCCGCGCCGACGTGAGCCTCCGCCTCCCGGCCCGCCGCCACCTGGCGCTCGACGACCGCGAGCTCCCCACCGGCGCGGGGCAGGACGAGGACGCCGAGGACCTGCCGATCGGCGACCGCACCTTCGACGACCTCTACGCCCTGGGCGACGACCGCGAGCTGGCGATCACCGGCGGCGGGCGCCGGCTCACCGTGGAGCTCGGGGAGCAGTACCCCTTCGCCCAGGTGTTCGCCCCGCCGGGCGCCGAGTTCGTCTGCCTGGAGCCCATGACGGCGCCGGGCAACGCCCTGGTCACCGGCGGCTACCCGCTGGCCGAGCCTGGGGCGCCCTTCACCGCGACCTTCCGGGTGGTCGTGGCCGGCTGAGGCCGGCGGGCGGCACGGGACGCGCCGGGGCGTCAGGTCCGGGCGCGGTACTGCACCTGGAGCTCGGTGAAGCCGGCGAGGCCCCAGGGGCCGTTCTCGACCCCGAGCCCGCTCCACTTGACGCCGCCGAACGGCTGGTGCGGGTGCGAGGGCCAGGTGGGCGTTGACCCAGGCGGTGCCGCACTCGAGGCGCTCGGCGACCGCGCCGGCCCGGTCGGGATCGGCCGACCACACCGAGCCGGACAGGCCGAAGGTGGTGGCGTTGGCCCGGGCGACGACGTCGTCGACGTCGCGGTACGGGATGACCGGCAGCGCCGGGCCGAACTGCTCCTCGTCGACGATCCGGGTGCCCTCCGCCACACCGGTGAGGATCGTCGGCTGGAAGAAGTAGCCGGGCCCGTCGATCGGTGCGCCGCCGGCGGCCGCCGAGCCCCCACCGGCGAGCGCCTCGGCCACGAGCTCGCTCACCCGCTCGTACTGCGGGCGGTTCTTGATCGGGCCGAGCTCGGTGTCGGGCTCCATGCCGTCGCCGACCTTGGCGGCGGCGGCGCGGGCGGCGAGGGCGTCGACCACGTCGTCGTGCAGCGCCTCGGGCACGTAGACGCGCTTGATCGCCGAGCAGATCTGACCGCAGTTCTCGAACGCGCCCGAGTAGATCTTGTCGGCGACCGTGGCCGGGTCGACGTCGTCGAGCAGGATGGCGGGGTCGTTGCCGCCGAGCTCGAGCGTGACCCGCTTGAGGTCGGGGGCGGCGGACGCGGCCACGTGCTTGCCGGTCGCCACCGACCCGGTGAAGCTGATCTTGCGGGGGGTGGGGTGGGCGGTCATCCACCTGCCGAGCTCGTCGCCGCCGGACACGACGTTGAGGACGCCCGGCGGCAGGACCTCGTTGAGGATCTCGGCCATCACCAGCGTGCTGCGGGGCGTGAACGGCGACGGCTTCAGCACCATCGTGTTGCCCGCCAGCAGCGCGGGGGCGATCTTCCAGGACGCCAGCACGATCGGGAAGTTCCAGGGCGTGATCGCCGCGACGACGCCGATCGGGCGGCGGACGACCTCGGCGTAGGCCTTGCCGTCGTCCTGGATGACCTCCCGCGGCATCTCGAGCCGGGCGTAGTAGCTGAGCCAGTAGCCGGCGGCCAGGGCCTCCATCTTGGCGGCGCCGAGGGGCTTGCCCTGCTCGGCGGTGAGCACCGGGCCGATCCGGTCGCCCGCCGCCATGAGCAGCGCCGAGGCCTCGCCCAGCGCGCTCCGGCGGGCGTCCTCGTCCTTGCGCCAGTCGACGAAGGCCTTGGCGGCCGAGTCGAACGCCTCGTCGAGCTGCTCCCGGGTGCAGTCGGGCGCCTCGGCGTGGACCTCGCCGGTCGCCGGGTTGACGACGCCGAAGGTCGACGGCGCCGCCCGGCGCTCGCCGCCGATGATCATCGAGACGTCGGTCATGGGTGCTCCTCGTTGCAGGTCGGACCGGGTTCTCCGGGGTTGCCGGCGCCGATGCTAGACAACTGCTCAGCACCAGCGCTTAGCGATCGTTCAGGGGCCTGGGGTGGGCGCCGGTGCGCGCCGGGTGGGCGGCGCCGTCCGGGGGCGCCGGGGTGGCCGGCTCGGCTCGCTCAGCCGGCTCGGCCGTCGACCGGTAGCAGCAACCGCGAGGCGGCGAGGTCGATGGTCCGGTGGGAGGGCGCCATGCGTGACGAGGTGGCGGGATCGTCGTCGGTCCCGAGGTTGCGCTCCCAGCGAGGGTGGGAGCCGCCGGCCACCACGAGGCGGATGCGGTTGCGGGCCGAGAACCGGTGGGCGACGGCGTCGAGCCCGAGCCGGACGGTGCCGGTGGCGGCGCCCGGGTCGAGCCGCACGAAGCCCTCGCTCACGTTCCGGGAGCGTCCGTCCGGGTGAACCTCGGACAGGCGGGCGAACAGGTCGGCGTGCGGGTTGTCCGAGGCGTGGGCCAGTTCGACGGTGGGGGTGCCCAGCACGTCGAGCGGCGCGGTCAACGGCGGGCCGGTGAAGGCGAGGACGTCACCACGCGCCGCCAGCGCGCGGTCGTCCTTGTAGCCGCCGCCCCGCGGATCGAGGAGGCGGCCCCCGATCGTCGGTGTCGGGTCGGCGGGGTCGTAGGTGAACGCCGCGGAGGCGGCCGCGGGCGGCGGCTCGCCGCCGAGACCCCCGTCCGGCTGGAGGTGGAGCGCGAGCTCCGTGGTGGGGGGCGGCCAGCTGGCGAGGTCGCGCCACTGGCCGGCACCGGTGACGAACACCTTCACCGGCGTCGCACGCGTCCGGATGCCGGATGCGGCCAGGTGCTCGTCGAGCCAGTCCAGCGCCTCCGGCACGACCAGACGGCCGCCCCTGGTCGCGACATCGATGTGCGTCCACGGGCCGGCGGTGAGGGCGACGTCGACGCCGCGAGCCGCGAGCCGCGCGTACTGCTCGAGCGTCTGCTGGAGGAAGAGGTCCTGCCAGCCGGTCTGGAGCAGCACCGGGACCTCGACCCGCTCCAGGGCGTCGCCGAGCCTCATGGTCGACCAGAAGGGATCGGCGGGGTCGCGCCGGCTCACCCACTCGGGGTACCAGGGGGCCCGGCCCTCCGTCAGGCGCTCGCCGGCGTCGACCAGCGGCACCTCCTGCATGGCGTCGGCCACGCGGCGCTGGTTGCGGAGCCGTCCGAGCAGGCCGAGCACGAAGCCGGCGTCCTCCTGGTGGGCGACCTGGTCGGACCAGCCGAGGAAGTCGTTGAGGTTGAACGCACCACCCTGGTACACGGCCGATGGGAAGTCGTGCGGGCCGATCGTGATCACGGCGGCGACGAGCTCCGGCGGCGGGTCCATCAGCAGCGCCCACTGCGTGAACCCCAGGTACGAGCCGCCGACGGTGGCGAACCGGCCGTCGAACCACGGCTGCTCGCGCATCCAGGCGACCGTGTCGGCACCGTCGTCGACCTCGTGCACCATGGGCTCGAACGGTCCGCCCGATCCGAACGTGCCGCGACACCGGGCGAGGATGACGCGGTAGCCCCGGCAGGCGTGGACGGTGCCGCTGAGCGCGGCCATCGGCGCCGGCCAGCCGTACGGCGACCGGACCAGCACCGTGCCGGCCGGCGGGGCTGTCGGCGTGTACACGTCGGCGAGCAGCGTCAACCCGTCGCGGGTCGGGATCGGGAGGTCGTGTGCGACGGTGTACCCGGTCGTCGCCGCTGGGAGCCGCAGCAGCCGCGTCACGAGCCCGTCCATGAGTCGCTGGGAACGCGTCCGGGGCGTGGTCACCTGCGTGGTCGAGATCGTCATCTCCCCTGACTAGCGCAAACCGCTGCCGCTCGCGGCCGCCGTCCCCGGCGCCTGCGGCCGACGGCGTCCGGCGTACGCCCGGCGCGGCGGCCGACGTAGTACAGCCAGCCGACGTCACGACCCGAGACGTGTAGCCTTTCGCCGACGCCGGAGGGGGTGGCACATGCGGTACGACGACGTCGCGTTCCCGCTCGTCGTGGAGGTCCCGGGCTGATGGTCGACACGTTCGCCGAGCCGGCGGTCGAGCGCGAGGAGCGCCACGACGGCGCCGTTCCTGCTGCGGTCGCCCGTCCCCCTCGGGCGGCACGCCGTCAGCGTCGTCCACGAGTTCCGCGCCCACAGCGACGCCCACCCCGACCGGCTGCTGCTGGCCGAGCGGGACGGCGACCGGTGGGTCACGCTCTCGTGGGGCGAGGCCCGCCGGCAGGCGGACGCGCTCGCCGGGTCGCTGCTCGATCGCGACCTCGCCGCCCGGCCGATCATGATCCTCGGGGGCGCCGGCCGCCTGCACCTCGTCGCGCTGCTGGCCGGGATGACCATCGGGACGCCCGTCGCACCGGTCAGCGTGGCCTACTCCCTGCAGAGCGCCGACCACGGCCACCTCCGGCGGATCGTCTCCCTGGTCGAGCCCGGCCTCGTCGTCGCCGACGGTCCCGGGTTCGCGCCGGCCGTGGCCGCGACGGGCAGTGAGTCCATCCTCTCCCGGGACGGCGATGTCGACGGGTCGCTGTCGCTGGCGGAGGTGACGGCCGGCGAGGGCGGCCCCGACGTCGACGCCCGGTGCGCGCGCCTGGGCCCCGACGACGTCGCCAAGTTCCTGTTCACCTCGGGATCGACGGGCGAGCCGAAGGGCATCGTCACCACGCACGGCATGCTGGCGGCGAACCAGCAGCAGCTGCGCCAGGCCTGGCCGTTCCTCGCCGACGAGCCGCCGGTCCTGCTGGACTGGCTGCCCTGGAGCCACACGTTCGGGGGCAGCCACAACCTGGGCCTCGTGCTGACCAACGGGGGGTCGCTGTGGCTCGACGACGG
The DNA here is from genome assembly GCA_963842395.1 of uncultured Acidimicrobiales bacterium. Classification (GTDB taxonomy): domain Bacteria; phylum Actinomycetota; class Acidimicrobiia; order Acidimicrobiales; family VFJN01; genus ZC4RG19. The sequence goes on along the minus strand of CAWJGJ010000003.1, from coordinate 441,793 downwards.
CCGCCCGGCGCCCGGGATGGTCGAGCGCACGGTGCGGAACCTCGCCGACGTCCGTCCGACGCTCCACTTCAACGTCCCCGCCGGCTACGCGGCCCTCGTCCCGCTGCTCGAGCAGGACCCCGCGGCGGCGGGCGCGCTCTTCGACCGGCTCCGGTTCGGGTTCTTCGCCGCCGCCGCCCTGCCCCAGCAGCTGTGGGACCGCCTCGGGAAGCTGGCCGCCGACCACGGGTCGGCGGCGCCGATGACGACGTCCTGGGGCCTGACCGAGACCGCGCCGGCCGCCACGTCGGCCCACTTCGAGATCACCCGCAGCGACTGCCTGGGCATCCCGCTGCCGGGGGTGGAGCTGAAGCTCGTCCCCGTGGACGAGCGCCACGAGGTGTGGGTGCGGGGGCCGAACGTCACCCCCGGCTACCTGGGCCGGCCGGACCTCACCGCCGCCGCCTTCGACGGGGAGGGCTTCTTCGGCACGGGCGACGCCGTCTCGTTCGCCGACCCGGCGGCCCCGGTGCGCGGCCTCGTGTTCCGCGGCCGCATCGCCGAGGACTTCAAGCTCGCGTCCGGCACGTTCGTGCACGTGGGGGCGCTGCGGCCGCGGCTCCTCTCGGCGTCGGCCGGGCTGCTGTCCGACGCCGTCCTCTGCGGCCACGACGGGGACCGGGTCACCGCCCTCGTCTGGCTGGCACCCCCGCACGCTGGTCGCTGCGACGCGGGCGGCGTGCCCGACGCGGCGCTGCGCGACGAGCTGGCGGCGGTGCTGCGGCGCCTGGCCGGCGAGGGCGGCGGGTCGTCGCAGCGCGTCGACCGGGTGCTGGTCCTCACCGAACCGCCCGCCCTCGACGCCGGCGAGATCACCGACAAGGGGTACGTCAACCAGCGGGCCGTCCGGGAGCGGCGGGCCGGGCTGGTCGCCCTGCTGGCGGCCGAGCCGCCGCCCCCGCAGGTCGTGGCCCTGGCCTGACCTGGCGGACCTAGCCGCGGGCCTCGAGATCCTCGAACCAGGCGTTGGCGCCGCCGGACCACGCGCCGTGGAGCTCGTGGAACAGCGACCGGGCCCGGTCGCCGACCCAGCGCGCCGGGAGCAGGCGGGTGGGGATCTCGGGGTCGACGAACGGGAACCGGCGCCAGGCGTGGACGAGCTCCACGACGGCGTGGAACTGCGCACGCGGGTTCCCCGGCCGCCGGCGCGCGAAGGTGCCGACGAACTGCCGGTAGCCGAGGGCGAGCCCGTCGAGGTCCCAGGCCCGCGACAGCAGGTCGGCGTCGTCGACGAGGTCCCCGGTGTCGGCGCGCAGCACGATGGCGCCGGGGAGGAGCCCGAGGTCTTTCAGGATGGCGTTCGCCGCCGGCTCGCGCCCGACGTCGGGCGTGATCGCCATGCCGGGGGCGAGGAAGCCGAACCCGGCGAACCCGAGCTGGCTTCGGAGCTGGTGGCGCTTGGCCCGCTGCTCCTCGGGGACCGAGCAGAACACCACGAGCCACCGCCCGTCCCACTGGTCCTGGTGCCGGCCGAAGCCGTAGATGCGGGCCGCGCCGTCGGTGAGGAGCCGGTGGCCGGCCTCGCTGAGGTGCCACCGGGCCCTGCGTCCCTCGCGCTGGGACCGGAGCACTCCCTGGTCGGCGAGCCGGGCGAGGGCCTGCCGGGTATTGCCCTCGCCGATCGAGCACACCGCGAGTGCGCCGACGAGCGACGACGTCCACGCCGAGCCGCCGTGGGGGAGCACGAACTCGCCCAGGGTGGTGAGGAGCAGGGCCTTGGCGCTCGACCCAGAGCGGGGGCGCATCGCCCGGGGGCCCACTGCGTCGTCGGCGTCGGTCACCTTGCGCATCATTCGACAGATCCATTGCCCAACGCAATGTGTTTGTACGATACTGGCCGGGTCCGGCGGCCGAGGGGGCGTGTCGAACGTGGACGAGCACGACGTCGCCGAGCGGGTCGAGTTCAGGACGGAGCCGGCCCGGTACCGGCACTGGCGGCTGGAGCTGGACGGGCCCGTGGCGACCGTGGTGATGGACGTCGACGAGGCGGGCGGCCTCCGGCCGGGCTACGAGCTCAAGCTGAACTCCTACGACCTCGGTGTCGACATCGAGCTGTACGACGTCGTGCAGCGGCTGCGGTTCGAGCACCCGGAGGTGCGGGCCGTGGTCGTGACCAGCGGCAAGGACCGGGTCTTCTCCGCGGGGGCCAACATCCGGATGCTGGCGACGGCGGCGCACCCGTGGAAGGTGAACTTCTGCAAGTTCACCAACGAGACCCGCAACGGCATCGAGGACGCCACGGCGTGCTCGGGACAGTCGTGGCTCGCCGCCCTCAACGGGCCGGCGTCGGGCGGCGGCTACGAGCTGGCGCTGGCGTGCGATCGGATCCTGCTGGTCGACGACCGGTCGTCGGCGGTGTCGCTGCCCGAGCTTCCCCTGCTCGCGGTGCTCCCGGGGACGGGCGGGCTCACCCGCGTCGTCGACAAGCGGGGCGTCCGTCGAGACCTGGCCGACTGGTTCGCCACCCGCGCCGAGGGCGTCGGCGGGCGGCGCGCCGCCGAGTGGCGACTGGTCGACGAGGTCGTGCCCCGGGACGCCTGGGACGAGACGGTCCGCGCCCGTGCCCGCGAGGCGGCGGAGCGGTCGCAGCGGGGCGAGGGTCGGGGGTGCGCCCTCACCCCCCTCGGCAAGCGGCGCACCGACACCGCCGTCGCCTACCGCCACGTCCAGGCCGAGCTCGACCGCGACGCGGGCGTCGTCCACGTGCTCGTCCGCGGCCCCGAGGACGACCCGCCGGCCGACATCGGTGGCGTCCACGAGCAGGGTGCCGACTTCTGGACCCTCGCCATGACGCGGGAGCTGGACGACCTCGTCCTCGACCTGCGCACCAACGAGCTCGAGCTGGGCACCTGGGTGGTGCGCACGAGCGGCGACCCCGAGCGGGTGCTCGCCCACGACCGGTTGCTGGTCGACCACGGCGACGACTGGCTGGCCAACGAGATCGTGCTGTACCTGAAGCGCACGCTGAAGCGCCTCGACGTGACGAGCCGCAGCCTCGTCGCGCTGGCCGAGCCGGGCAGCTGCTTCGCCGGGTCGCTGCTGGAGCTCGCCCTGGCGTGCGACCGCACCTACCAGCTCGACGGCACCTTCGAGGACGCGGCCGACGACCTCGAGGCGGCGGCTCTCGTGGTCGGCGACGCCAACCTCGGCCCCCTGCCGATGGGCAACGGCCTCACCCGCCTCCAGAGCCGCTTCTTCGGCGACCACGACGCCCGGGCCGCGGTCGAGAAGCGCGCGGGTGAGCGCCTGCTCGCCGCGGACGCCCTGGCGCTCGGCCTCGTCACCTTCGCGCCCGGACGACCTCGACTGGGACGACGAGATCCGCCTCGCGCTGGAGGAGCGGGCCGGCTTCAGCCCCGACGCGCTGACCGGGCTCGAGGCCAACTGCCGTTTCGTCGGGCCCGAGACGGTCGAGACGAAGATCTTCGCCCGCCTGTCGGCCTGGCAGAACTGGATCTTCAGCCGCCCGAACGCCGCCGGACCCGACGGCGCGCTGGGGAGGTACGGCACCGGCCGCCGCGCCGACTACGACAGGAAGCGGGTGTGACCGTGACCGGCATCGACTTCGCGTCCCAGATCCCCAACAACGTCGGCCTGAGCGACGACCGGCGCCTGCAGCGGGCGCTCGAGAGCTGGCTGCCCAACTTCCTGCAGTGGTGGCGCGACGTCGGCCCGGCGGTGCCGACGAAGGACGTGTACGTCCGCACCGCCGTGAACGTCGGCACCGAGGGCTGGGCCCACTTCGACCACGTGCCGCTCGAGCGGTATCGCTGGGGGATCATCCTCGCCGAGCCCAAGCCGGACCGTCGCATCGGCTTCGGCGTCCACCGCGGCGAGCCCGCCTGGCAGCAGGTCCCCGGGGAGTACCGGCCCGTGCTGCGGCGGCTCATCGTCGTCCAGGGGGACACCGAGCCGGCGTCGGTCGAGCAGCAACGCTACCTCGGGCGCACGGCGCCCTCGATCTACGACCTCCGCAACCTGTTCCAGGTGAACGTCGAGGAGGCCCGCCACCTGTGGGCCATGGTGTACCTGCTCCACGCCCACTTCGGCCGCGACGGCCGCGAGGAGGCGGAGCAGCTGCTCGAGCGCCGCTCCGGCAGTCCCGATGCGCCGCGGATCCTCGGCGCCTTCAACGAGCAGACGCCCGACTGGCTGTCGTTCTTCCTCTTCACCTACTTCACCGACCGGGACGGCAAGTACCAGCTCGGGACGCTCAAGGAGTCGGGCTTCGACCCGCTGTCGCGGACGTGCGAGTTCATGCTCAAGGAGGAGGCGCACCACATGTTCGTCGGCACCACCGGCGTCGACCGGGTGGTGGAGCGCACGGCGCAGCTCATGGTCGAGCACGACACCGACGACATCCGCCCGTACGGCGCCATCCCCCTCGCCGTGATCCAGCGCTACCTGAACTTCCACTACAGCGTGTCGCTGGACCTGTTCGGGAGCGAGACCTCGACGAACGTGGCCAACTACTTCAGCGCGGGCGTGAAGGGTCGCTGGGGCGAGGAGAAGCGCGACGACGACCACGTGCTGGCCGACGCCGCCACCACGGTCGACGCCGTCCTGCCCGACGGCTCGGTGGGCCAGGCCGAGGTGCCCGCCCTGGTCGGGCTGAACACCGACCTCCGGCGCGTGTACGTCGCGGACTGCCAGACCGGCGTCGACCGGTGGAACCGCATGCTCGACAAGGCGGGGGTCACCGAGCGGCTGCGCCTGCCCAGCGTGGCGTTCAACCGCCGGGTCGGCGCCTTCGCCGGCATCGAGGTCACGCCCGAGGGCGGGGTGATCCCGGTCGAGGAGTTCGAGCGCCGCCGCGGCGAGTGGCTGCCCACCGCGGACGACCGGGCGCACGTCGAGTCCCTGATGTCGCCCGTCTACGAGCGGGGCAGGATCGCCTCGTGGCTCGCCCCGCCGAAGAAGGGCATCAACGGGCAGCCGTTCGACTTCGACTACGTGCACCTGGGGTGAGGGCGACATGCGCGACCTGTTCAACGCCGCGGTCCACCTGCTCGATCGCCGCCTGGAGGAGGGCGACGGCGACCGCCTCGCGGTCACCGGCGCCGGCGGGGACCTGACCTACGCCGAGCTCCACGACCGCGCGTGCCGGACCGCCGGGGGCCTGCGCCAGCTCGGCCTCCAGCCCGAACAGCGCCTGATGATGTTCCTGCCGGACGGCCCCGACTTCGTGACGGTGTTCCTCGCCGCCCTGCGGATCGGCGCCGTGCCCGTCCCGGTGTCCACCATGTCCCGGGCCGACGGCCTGGCCCAGCTCCTGCGGGACTCCCGCGCCCGGTTCCTCGCCGTCGCCGCCGGCTTCGCCGAGGTGGCCACGGGGGCGGTCGACGCGTCCCCGGAGCTCGCCGGCGTGCTGGTGGCGGACGGCACCGGGCTCGACGTCGCCGTCCCGGTCCACCGCCTCGACGAGCTGGCCGGCGCCGCGGCCGACGTCGACGTGTACGGCACGTGGGCCGACTCGCCGGCGTTCTGGCTCTACACCTCGGGCACGACCGGCGAGCCGAAGGGTGCCATGCATCGCCACGGCGCGGTCCGCACCGTCTGCGAGACCTACGGCGCACAGGTCCTCGGCATCCGCCGCGACGACCGCTGCATCTCGGCGGCCAAGGCGTTCTTCGCGTACGGGCTCGGCAACTCGATCCTCTTTCCCATGTCGGTGGGCGCGACGGCGATCCTCGAGCCCTCGCCGTCTCGGCCCGACCTCATCGCCGAGCGGGCGCGCGAGCACGGCGGCACCCTGTTCTTCGCCGGGCCGACCTTCTTCGCCAACATGCTGAAGGCCGAGCTCCCGGCGGACGCGCTCGGGGCGGTGCGGCTGGCGGTCTCGGCGGGCGAGGCGCTGCCGGCGTCGCTCTACGAGCGCTGGACCGGGCGGTTCGGCGTGGAGATCCTCGACGGGATCGGCATGACCGAGACCCTCCACATCTTCCTGTCCAACCGCGACGGGCGCGGTCCGGGCCGGCACCACCGGCGTCGCGGTGCCCGGGTACGAGCTCCGCGTCGTCGACGAGGAGAACCGCGACGTCGCCGACGGGACGCCCGGCACGCTGCTCGTCCGCGGGGCGTCGGCGGCCACCGGCTACTGGTCCCGCGACGACGCCAGCCGCAGGGTGTTCGAGGGCGAGTGGGTGCGGACCGGCGACACCTACGTCCGGGACGAGGACGGCTACCACCGCTGCCTCGGCCGGGTGAACGACATGCTCAAGGCGAGCGGCATGTGGGTCGCCCCCAGCGAGGTCGAGGAGGTGCTCGTCGGCCATCCCGCCGTGGCCCAGGCGGTGGTGGTGGCCGGGATCGACCCCGACGGCCTGGAGAAGCCGGTCGCGTTCGTCACCCTGACGACCGGCGGCGCGGTCACCGGGGACGAGCTGGTCGAGCTGTGCCGGGCGGGACTGCCGTCCTACAAGCGGCCCCGCTGCGTGGTGTTCGTGAACGAGTACCCGACGACGGCCACCGGCAAGGTCCGGCGGGTGGAGCTCCGGGCCCTGGCCACCGAGGCCCTGGCGGCCCCGGTCCCCCCGCCGTAGCGAGGTCACAGGAGCGCGGCGGCGAGCCGGACCTGCCTCACCCGGCGGATCCGGGTGCGCGCATCCCGATCGTGCGCCGCCCTCCCGGGAGGCCGAGGAACCACCAGGCGCCGAGCGGGTCCGGCTCCAGCGATGCGGCGAAGAGGTCCGTGAAGCCGTCCAGGGCATCGAGGAGGGCGTCGACGGGGAGCGTGTCGTAGCGGAGGAAGCCGCCCGACACGGCGACGTCGTCCAGGAGGTGCCAGTCGGTGATGTCTCCCGGGTGGGCGTCGCCGTGGTCTTCGATCAGAGCCCTGGTAGCGACGAGGACGTCGTCGAGGCCGGGCGGCGCGGGACCCTCGTGGCAGAAGCCCAGATCCGGGACGGAAGCCCACACCCGCCACCTCTGCAGCGTGTCGGGGTCGACTGCGTCGAGTCGCTCTGCTGCTTCGACCATCCGAGCGACGACGATGTCGTGGCTGTTGTCGAGCACCCACACGCCGCGACCGAGGATGTGCACGGCCTTCGTGCTGCTCACTGGTGCACCCTTCGGGATGCACGCAGTGAGCAATCGGCACTCCGTGCCGAGTACCGCAGTGTGCTCATGGTTCGCTCGCTGCGCTCGCTCACGACGCCCGAGACTGGTCGCGATGACCGCCCCTGTGCCACCGCTCGACGGCCGGCGTGAGCGAGGACGGCGCCGCCCGCCGGTCAGGCGCCCTCCGGCTCGACGATCTGGATCCTGACGATCTCGGAGTCGCCGGTCGCGCTGCAACTGTGGAAGTAGCCGTTCGGGAAGTCGCCCGCGAAGACCGTGGCGTTCGGGACCGAGAACGCGATCGACTCGCCGGGCTGGCCGGTCACCTCGAACTCGAGGGTGTTGGGGAAGGGCGTGCCCACGAACCCCTCGGTCCCCTGGAACCGCTGCCCCACGGCGAAGCCCCCGGAGGGCGACACCGGCCCGGTGACCTCCAGGGCACCGCCGTGGAACGACCCGATGGGCCCGCCGCCGATGGTCGTGCCCACGTCGAGCACGGTCACCGTGAACTGCTCGCCCGGGTGGAGGACCCACGGCACGTCGATATGGCCGTAGACGGTGCCGATGTCATGGTGGGGGACGAGGGGTGAGGTCGAGCACTGGGCGGCGAAGCCGCCGCTGAACTCGCAACCGGTGAGCCCCCCGGCCGCCAGGACCAGGGCGGAGAGAGCGAGAGTGGGTCGGGCGCGACGCATCGATGGCATTGCGATCTCCTCGTGGTCTTCCCCCGACCGCCGACGACTGTATGACACCCCGGCCTTCCTGGCCGCTCGCCTCGGCGGATCCCCGTCCCTCTGTGCGCACCGACACGGAGCGGATGTCGGCGGCGCAACGGTCCTGCGGGCGGGATCGGCACACCCTGGACCCACGCCGCACCGTGCGGCACGGGGAGGGCAACATCATGGACACCAAGCAGGCCACGCAGACCGAGACCGGTGGGAACGAGACCGGTGGGAACGTGCGACGTCGGATCCTGACGCTGGTCGTCGTCATCGTGGCGATGGGCGCGTCGCTCACCGTCGGCGCCCAACCGTCGTCGGCGGCAACGCAGTCGTACCGATCCGGCTCGCCCGGCTACTACACCGTCGGCAACGTCCAGGCCTCGGTGGTGTACAACGCCGATCAGGCCGCCAACTACGTCGCCCTCACCGTGGGCGGCCCCAGCGTGTGGCGGTCGCCGACCGTCGGCGGGAACCAGGTCGTCATCGCCCGCACCGAGCTGTGGACGTACGGGACCGCCACCGGCTGGCGAGTTCTGGACGCCCGCCAGCAGGTCGCGACCGTCTCCAGTGTCGGGGTGACGTTCTGGCCGACGGTCTTCAACAGCCTCCAGGGCGGCAACTTCTACTTCGTCCGGCAGACCATCGCGTGGGCGAACGGCGGTGCGGTGCAGGTCGACTTCAACCACCAGAGCGACTACCGCTGCGCAGCGTCCGGCTGGGTTTACAACCTGTGCACGACCTACTCGCAGGGCTACATCAAGGCGCACACCATCGGGAGGAACGGGGTCGTCTACGCCTGATCGTCCGCCGGAGCCGAGTGGCCCCCGTCGGGGGGCCACTCCCGCGTCCGGCCACCGACGTCGACCAGGGTTCACGACGACCGGGAACTAGCGTCCGGCCGATGCGCCGGTTCGTGATCGCGATGTGGTTGGGCTTCGAGCGGCGCCCCACGCGTGACGAGCAGGCGTTCCTGGGTGAGGTGGGCGCCCGGGTGCAGCCGACTGGCATCGCTGATCTGATGGTGTACCTGGACCTCGAGGCACCCGACATGGGCGCAGCGCTGAGCAGCGCCCAGGACCTGATCGTGGACAAGCTGGGCGCAGACCTTCTACACGCCAGCGTCGCCGTCCACGGCTTCGAGGTGCGGCCGGGGAGCTGGTGGCAGCGGCGCCGGCGCCGCAACCGAGCGCCCGCCGACGCTCGCTCGCCCGAAACGGGTGATGACCAGCCCGAACGGCTGGTCATCGAAGTGGTCGGGACCGGCGTCGATCCGGTGACCTTCCGCTTTTCAGGCGGACGCTCTGCCAACTGAGCTACCCGACCGCTGGCTCGCCGCCGCGGCGGGCGGCGAGTGCTCTTCACACCCTGGGGGAGATGAAGATGGCGGTCCCGACGGGATTTGAACCCGCGGCCTCCGGCTTGACAGGCCGGCGTGCACTCCAAACTGCACCACGGGACCGAGATGTCGAATGACGCACCCCCAACGGGATTCGAACCCGTGTTACCGCCTTGAAAGGGCAGCGTCCTAGGCCACTGGACGATGGGGGCTCTACTCCGCCGGGAGGGCGTCGGGTCACACTAGCAGCCGTCCCGCCACCACCAAACCGCGATGGCGGCCCGGCCCGGAGGAGGTGTTCGGCCGCCCCGACGCCTAGGATCTCCTCCGTCATGAAGGGGACTGGGATCGTTGCCGTGCTCGCGTTCGCGCTCGCGTCGGCCTGCGCGTCCGGCGGCGCCGCCGCGCCGGTCGGCACCAGCGCACCCCCCCAGGACCTGCCGGCATGCGACGACGTGTACAAGGCCGGTGCCGAGATCACCGACGCCACCTTCGGCCTGGCGTGCGTCAAGGACGACGTGCTGATCGCCCCCCGGCCCGTGCGCCTGACCTGCACGAACGGCGACACGCTGCTGTTCCACGACCTCGCCTGGGGCTACTTCGGCCAGGGCATGACGCTCACGTCCGAGGACGACCCGTCGAAGATGCCGGAGGAAGCCGTCTCCGAGTGCCTCGCCCCGGCGGGCTCGTCCGCGTCGGCGTCGGCGGTCGCCGGCGGCTAACGAGCGGCGCTCGGCGGGGGCAGGTCGGGGCTCAGCGCGTCGATCACCTGCGAGAGCAGCCACCCCAGGTACTCGTACACCGCGTAGGCCGGCGCCAGCGGGTCGGTGTCGTCCAGCGGCGGGAGCTCCTCGTCGACGTCGAGCCGGGTGCCGAGCACCAGCCTCAGCGAGTTGAGCGTGCCCATCCACGCCGTCATGTCCTCGTCGTCGAGCTTGCCGCCCTTCAGTGTCGACTCGACCGTGTCGAGCGCCGCCAGCCGGTGCTCCAGCAGCTCGTCGCGGGTGAGGACCTGGTAGCCCGCGTCGCGCTCGGCGTCGTCGGGGTAGGCGGGCGGGAACAGCCGGCGCACGGCCGGATCGTCGGTCGATGCGAGGAGCTGCTCGCGGAGCTGCTCGACCAGGTCGGCCATCAGCACCCGCTCGTTGGGCCGCAGCGAGATCTGGTACCGGCCCTTGCCCAGGCGCCGCACACGATCGCGGTCGAACACCATGCCCGGCCCCTCAGTCCTGCTGCATGGTGGCCCACAGGCCGTGCTCGTGCAGCCGGAACACGTCGAGCTCGGCCTTCTCACGGGTGCCGCTCGACACGACCGCCCGCCCGTCGTAGTGCACCTGGAGCATGAGCTTCTCGGCCACCTCGAGGGGGTAGCCGAACAGCTTCTGGAGCACGAACGTCACATAGGACATGAGGTTGATGGGGTCGTTCCAGACCAGCACCACCCAGGGGTTGTCCGGGCTCGGCACGGCGTCGTCGACGGTCTCGTTGACTTCGGCGGGAGCCGTCAGGGGCGCGGCCGGACCATCGGTCACCACGCCCTCATTGTCGCGCGCGGACGCTCATGCCGTCGCCGCCGGCCCACCGGCGGTGCTGGCCACCCTGGCCGCCGGCGCGCCGGCGGTGGTCGCCGCCGCGGGCGAGGCCACGACCTCCGGTGGGGCGTGGTCGGCCGGGTGCGCCGCGGCGGGATGGACCCGGAGCCCCAGCCACAGGCGCAGCACCGCGATCCACACGAGCGTGGCGCCGAGGACGTGGAACGCGACCAGCAGCGCCGGGACCCCGGTGAAGTACTGCCAGTAGCCGATGGCGGCCTGCCCGACGAGCACGACGAGCAGTTCGTGGCTGCGTTGGGCCACCGCGCCCGAGGCCTCGCCCCGGTGGGCCAGCCACACGACCGTCAGCGTCACCGCCAGGAACACCACGACGGTGAGGCCGTGGACCCGGGCCACCGTCCCCACCTCGAGCGCCAGCCGGTCGGCCCGCTCGTCACCGGCGTGGGGCCCGCTGCCGGTGACCACGGTGCCCGACAGCAGCGCCACGACCGAGGCCGCCACCAGACCGCGGGTGGCGGTCACGAACCGGGGCGTCGCCGCCCAGACCGGCGCCTGGCCACCCCCCTCGCGGGAAGCCGCCGGCTCGGGCGGACGCCCGGCACGGTCGTAGAGGACGAGGGCGTTCCAGATGGCGCCCAGGGCGAGCACGAAGTGGCCGATCACCGACAGCGGCGACAGCTCCAGCACCACCACCAGCGCCCCCACCAGGCCGTTGGACAGCACCCAGGCCAGCACGCCGAGCGCCCAGCGGAACAGGTCGGGGCGCCGCGGCTGGCGCAGCCGGGCCCCGACCACGGCGGCGATGGCGAGCACGCCGACCGCGGCGTTGGCCAGGCGGTTGGCGAACTCGATCAGGGCGTGGGTGTCGGATGCGGACCGGGGCGTGAAGCTGCCCGGCTCGCACGAGGGCCAGGTCGAACAGCCGAGCCCGGAGCCCGTCAGCCGCACGCCCGCGCCGACGACGGTGATGGCCACGAGCGACACCAGGGTCGCCAGCGCCAGGCGCCGGTAGGCATGAGGCGAGAGGCGGGGGAGCCGCACGGCCGACAGGCTACGACCGGGGGCCTCGAGGGGCCGAATGCGGCCGCCTGCCGCTTTGGCCCCTCTCGCCAGGCCAGACCTAGGCTGCGCGACGTTGTGATGACCCTCGCCCCGCCACGCGCCCGCTCGCTGCGCTCGCAGATCGGCGCCTACGTGGCCCTCACCAAGCCACGCATCATCGAGCTCCTGCTGGTGACCACCGTGCCCACCATGATCGTGGCCGAGCGCGGGCTCCCGTCCCTCTGGCTGATGACCGCCACCGTGGTCGGCGGCACCCTCGCCGCGGGCGGGGCGAACGCCATCAACATGTACGTCGACCGCGACATCGACAAGGTCATGGCCCGCACCCGCAACCGCCCGCTGGCGACGGGGCAGATCGAGGCCCGGTCGGCGCTGGTGTTCGCCGTCACGCTCGAGATCGTGGCCTTCGTGTTCCTGTGGGGGACGGTCAACCCGCTCTCCGCGGTGCTGGCCGTCGGCGCCTGCCTCTTCTACGTGTTCGTCTACACGCTGTGGCTGAAGCGCACGTCCAGCCACAACATCGTCATCGGCGGGGCGGCGGGGGCGGCGCCGGTGCTCATCGGCTGGTCGGCCGTCACGAACACCATCGACTGGGCGCCGGTCGTGCTCTTCGCCGTCATCTTCTACTGGACGCCTCCGCACTTCTGGGCGCTGGCCATCCGCTACCGCGACGACTACGCCCGGGCCGAGGTGCCGATGCTGCCGGTGGTGGCCAGCCTGCACACCACCGCCGTCCGGATCGTGGGCTACACGCTGCTCCTGTGGGCGCTCACCCTGCTGTTCGCCCCGGTGGCCGGCATGGGCCACCTCTACGTCGGCGCCGCACTGGTGCTCGGCGGCGTGTTCACCTGGTACGCCGTCAGGCTCCTGCGGGACAGCTCCCCCAAGGCGGCGATGCGGGTCTTCACGTGGTCGATCTCCTACATCACCTTGCTGTTCGGTGCGATGGCCGTCGACCAGTTGATCCGCTCGGGGCTGTGATGGCCGGCCTGGGTTTTCGTGGCCCCAACACGCATGTGACTAGATTCCCGAGCACAGCCAGTCTCCTGATCAGGGTGCATGCATGACCGTGACCGAAGCTCCTCGCGCCACCTCCGTCGAGGCCGCCGCGCCGTCGCTGTCGGCCCCGCCCACCGGCCTGGCCGCGGTGGTCGGGTCGGCCGAGCCCCGCACCGTCGGCCGACTGTTCGTGGGCACCTCGCTGCTGTTCCTCGTGGCCGCCGCCGTGGTGGGCGCGCTGGTCGGCATCGAGCAGTACGACAGCGCCGCCAGCGACATCATGGGCGCCGACACCGCGGTGCGCCTGTTCACGCTGCACGAGACGACGCTCCTCTTCCTCGGGGTGCTGCCCCTGCTGGTCGGTCTGGCCACCGCGGTCGTGCCCCTGCAGGTGGGCGCGTCGACCGTCGCCTTCCCCCGTGCCAGCGCCGCCTCCTACTGGGTCTGGCTCACCTCGAGCGCCCTCGTGCTGGCGTCCTACGCCATCGACGGCGGCCCGGGCGGCGCCGAATCCGATGCCGTGGGCCTGTACGTCGCCGCGCTGATCGCGGTGGCCATCGCCCTCACGGTCGCCACGATCTCGGTGGTGGCCACGGTCGTGGCCCTGCGGGCACCCGGCATGACCCTGCGCCGCACGCCGCTCTTCTCGTGGTCGGTGCTGGTGGGCGGCACCGTGTGGGTGCTCACCCTGCCGGTGCTGGCGGGCGTGATGCTGCTCGTGTTCCTCGACCTGCGCTACGGCCAGCAGTTCCTGGGCGGCAGCGGCAGCGTGTGGGACCGCGTGGCCTGGCTGTTCTGGCAGCCGACGCTGTACGTCGCCGCCGTCCCGGCGCTCGGGATCATCGCCGACGTTGTGCCCGTGTTCGCCCGCCGGCGCCACCAGCGCCACGGCGTCGCCATGGTGCTGCTCGGCGGGGCCGCCTTCCTGGGCTTCGGGGCCTGGGTCCAGCTCGGCGCCACCGTCGACGGCTCGGCCTCGCCCGCTCCCTGGCTGTACGACGGCCCGTGGACCGTGGTCGGCGTGCTGGCCGTGGTGCCGGTGCTCGGCCTGCTCGGCCTGTGGACCGGCACGCTGGCGAAGGGGAAGGTCAAGCTGGCGACGCCGCTGATCCTCGCCCTGTTCGCCGGGCTGCTCGTGCTGCTGGGCGTCGCCGCCGGCGTCGCCACGGTGATCGAGGACCTCGAGCTCGCCACCACCACCTGGACGACCGGCCAGACCATCCTCGTGCTCGCCGGCGCGGTGCTCGCCGGGCTGGCGGGCGTGGCCTTCTGGGCCCCCAAGCTGTACGGCAAGATGGTTCCCGACGGGGCGACACGGCTGGGTGCCACGCTGGTGTTCCTGGGCGCGCTGGTGGCCGCCGTGCCCCTGGCCGTCGCCGGGATGGCCTTCGACCAGAGCCGCCTCGTGGCCGCCGGCATCACGACGGTCGACCCCGGCGATCTGAGCACCGTCGAGGCGCTCGACCTGGCCTCGGGCATCGGCCTGGCCGTCGTGGCCCTCGGCCTGGTGATCGCGGGCCTGGCGCTCGCCAGGCGCCGCCCGGCCGAGGGTCCGGGCGACGACCCCTGGGACGGCCACACGCTCGAGTGGGCCACCGCGTCGCCGGCCCCGGTCGGCCACTTCGCGTCGGTGCCCGAGGTGACGTCCGAGGCACCGGTCTATGACGCCCGCCACGCCGCCCACGCCGCGGCGCCCGACAGCCCGGAGGGGTCCTCCTGATGGCCACCGCCGCCACCGCGACCGCCACCACCGACCTCGAGGTGTTCGCCGGCGCCCCGCCCGCCCCGCTCCAGCGGCCCCGGGTGCTGCTCATGGGCACGGCGCTCGCGTCGGGCAGCGCGGCGATGGTGGTCCTCACCCTCATCGCCCTCTACGCCCGGCTGCGGTCCGACGTGATCGCCAGCGGTGAGATCTGGCTCCCCGAGGACGGGAACCTGCAGCTCACGCCCGGCAGCATGGGCATGGCCACGCTGGTCCTCTCGCTGTTCACGGTCGCCTGGATCGTCCAGGCGCTCCGCAACGAGGACCGGGGCCACGCCTACATGGCGTTCGCCCTCACGCTGCTGCTGGGCGCGGCCTACATCAACGTCGTCGCGTTCGGGTGGCAGCAGCTCGGCCTCGGCATCACCAGCTCCACCCAGGCGCTGCTCATCTACACCATCACCGGCCTGCACGTGGCCATGACCGGCGTGGGGATGCTCTACCTGCTGGTGATGGGCTTCCGGGCCGTGGGCGGCCAGCTCACCGGCCGAGCGGCCGAGGGCGTCGGCGCGGCCGCCCTGTACTGGTTCGTGACCGTCGGCGTCTACGCCGTGGTCTGGTACACGATCACCATCACCAAGTGAGGCACCGGCTTTGATCACCACCGGTTCCAAGTGGTTCTACGGGTTCGGGCTGTTCTCCCTGCTGCTCGCCGCCGCCTACGGCTGGTCGACCGGCGGCAACGGCCTCGGCCCCCTCTCCGTCGGCTACAAGGGCGGCGTAGGCGACCACTTCGGCTACGGCATCCTGCTGTCGGCGGGCGTGGTCAGCCTGATGCTCGGGATGGTCGCCACGGCGGTGCGGGACGCGGATGCCGCGGCCGTCGCCCAGGTGGCGGGGTCCGACACCGTCCCGGCCGTCCTTCCCGCCCGGCCCAGCTACTGGCCGCCGGTGGCCGCCTTCGGGGCGGCCCTGGTGGTCATCGGCCTGGTGTCCGAGGCGGTCATCTTCATCTACGGGCTGATCGTGCTCGGCATCGTGCTGGTCGAGTGGGCCGTGCAGACCTGGGCCGACAGCGCCACCGGCGACCCCGAGACCAACCGCCGCATCCGCAACCGACTGATGAACCCGATCGAGTACCCCGCCGCCGGCGTGCTGGCCCTGGGTGTGCTGGCCCTGGCCTTCTCGCGGGTGTTCCTCACGCTGTCCGCCGAGGTGGCCGTTTGGGTCGCACTCGGCGCCAGCATCGTCGTAGTGGCCGGCGGGTTCCTCGTCGCCTCTCGGCCGTCCGTCAGCTCCAACGTGGTCGTCGGTGTGCTCGTGGCCGCCGCCGTGCTGATCATCGGCATCGGCGTGGCCGGGGCCGTGGCCGGCCCCCGCGAGTTCGAGGAGCACGAGGAGGAGGGCGAGCACGGCACCGAGGCCGAGGGCGCCCTCCCTGCCATCGCCGGCCCCGTCGTCATCGAGGTCGCCCGGTGACCGGTCGCCGTACGCGCCCCGCCCGTCAAGGAGAACCCATGTCGTCCAGAAGCGCGCGGGGCGGAGAGGCCTCCCGGGCCCGGCGCCGGTTCGCACCGCTGGCGCTGGTGCTGCCGCTGGTGCTGTTGCTCGGCGCCTGCGCGGCCGAAGCACCGCAGTCCACGCTCGAGCCCGAGGGTCCCATCGCCCGCACCATCGACAACCTGTGGGACGGCGTCTTCCTCGTCGCGGCGGTCGTGTTCGTCCTGGTCGAGTTCGGGACGCTGGCGCTCGTGTGGCGGTTCCGCAAGCGGCGCGACGACAGCGACGACGACCTGCCCGTCCAGACGCACGGCAACATGCGGCTCGAGCTGGCGTGGACGATCCTGCCCGCCATCATGCTCGCCGTCGTGGGCTTCTTCACCGTCACCACGCTGGCCGAGATCAACGAGCGCGACGAGGACGCGCTGACCATCATGGTGACCGGCCAGCAGTGGTGGTGGGAGTACACCTACGACACCGACGGCGACGGCGAGTTCACCGACGAGGACGTGCTCACCGCCAACGACATGTTCATCCCCGCGGGCGTGGACGTGAACCTCGACATCCGCGCCAACGACGTCATCCACTCGTACTGGATCCCGGCGCTGAACGGGAAGAAGGACGCGGTCCCCGGCCGCACGCACCCGCTGCGCCTCAACGCCGACGAGCCGGGCACCTACGTCGGCCAGTGCACCGAGTTCTGCGGGTTGTCGCACGGGTACATGCGCCAGCGGGTCCTCGCCCTGCCGCCCGACGAGTTCGACGAGTGGCTCGAGGGGCAGATCGACGACGCCGAGATGCCCTCCGGCGAGGAGGCCGCCGCCGGCGCCGAGCTGTTCACGACCCAGTGCTCGGGCTGCCACCTGGCCCGCGGCATCAACGACAGCGAGTTCGAGGAGCAGGGCGATGGCACCGAGCTCCTGGTCTCGGAGAACGCTCCCGACCTCACCCACTTCGCCACCCGGGGCACGTTCGCCGGGGCCATCCTCGACCTGTGGCTCGACGAGGACGACGACGGCATCGTCGAGGACGACGAGATCGGCGGCGAGCTCGACGTGGGCAACCTCGAGGCCTGGCTCCGCGACCCGCCGGCCGTGAAGCCCATGGACGCCCCCGCGCTGCCCGAGCCCGGCGGCGACAAGATCCGGGGCATGCCCGACCTCAACCTGCAAGAGGAACAGATCGACCAGCTGGTCGCCTTCCTCGCGACGCTCGACTAGGAGTTCTCATGGCGATCGTCGAACGCCCGACAGCACCGCTCGAGCTCACCGCCGGGGCCGCCACCGTCCCCCGGCCGCTCGGCGGCTTCACGCGCCCGCAGGCCACCACCGGGTGGAAGAGCTGGATCACCACCGTCGATCACAAGCGCATCGGCATCATGTACGGCGCCACCGCGCTGGTGTTCTTCCTCTTCGGTGGCTTCGAGGCGGTGCTCATCCGGGTTCAGCTCGCCGCCCCGGGTCAGAAGCTCTACTCGGCCGACCTCTACAACCAGCTCTTCACCATGCACGGCGTGACGATGATCTTCCTGGTCGTCATCCCGCTCGGCGCGGCGTTCATGAACTACCTCATGCCGCTGCAGATCGGCGCCCGCGACGTGGCGTTCCCCCGCCTCAACGCGTTCAGCTTCTGGGCGTTCCTCGGCGGGGGCATCATGCTGAACACGTCGTGGTTCCTGGGCGGCGGCGCCGACGGCGGGTGGTTCGCCTACGCCCCCAACACCGGCGTGGCGTTCTCACCGGGGCACGGCATGGACTTCTACGCCCTGGCCCTGCAGATCACCGGCGTCGCGTCGCTGGTGGGCGCCATCAACCTGGTGGTCACGGTGCTCAACATGCGGGCGCCGGGCATGACCATGATGAAGATGCCCGTCTTCACGTGGATGGGCCTGGTCACCCAGCTGCTGCTGGTGTTCGCCATCCCGGTCATCTCGGTGGCGCTGTTCCTGCTGACCTTCGACCGGATCTTCGACGCCAACTTCTTCAACGTGTCCGCAGGCGCCGACCCCCTGCTGTGGGAGCACCTGTTCTGGATCTTCGGCCACCCCGAGGTCTACATCCTGATCCTGCCGGCGTTCGGCATCGTGTCCGAGATCATCCCCGTGTTCTCGCGCAAGCCGATCTTCGGCTACCCGTTCATGGTGTTCTCGGGCATCGCCATCGGCTTCATGGGCTGGGGCGTCTGGGCCCACCACATGTTCGCGTCGGGCATGGGCCCGCTGTCGGTGGGCGCGTTCGCGCTCTCGACCATGTTCATCGCGGTGCCCACCGGCGTGAAGATCCTGAACTGGCTGGCCACCATGTGGGGCGGCAAGCTCAGCTTCACGACTCCGATGCTGTTCGCGATCGGGTTGGTGACGATGTTCACCATCGGCGGGCTGTCGGGCGTCACCCACGCCGTGGCGCCGTCCGACACCCAGCAGACCGACACCTATTACATCGTCGCCCACTTCCACTACGTGATCTTCGGCGGCGCCCTGCTGGGCTTCCTCGGCGGCATGTACTTCTGGTGGCCCAAGGTGTTCGGGCACAAGCTCAGCGAGACGCTGGGCAAGTGGCACTTCTGGACGCTGCTGATCGGGTTCAACCTGACCTTCGGGCCCATGCACATCCTGGGCCTCCAGGGCATGCCCCGGCGGATGCACACCTACGTCGAGGACTACGGGTTCGAGCTGTGGAACTTCGCGGCGACCATCGGCGCGTTCATCATCACCCTGTCGATGCTGATCTTCGCGGTCAACATCCTCCGCAGCTGGCGACAGCACAAGAAGCACCCGGTCGACGTGGGGCCCGACCCGTGGGACGCCCGCAGCCTGGAGTGGATGGTCCCGTCACCGGTGCCGGCGTACAACTTCGAGGAAGTGCCCACCGTGTCGCACCTCGACGAGTTCTGGCACCGCAAGTACCAGGAGGACGAGACGGGCAAGGTGCGCCGGGTCGCCACTGGCGCCGAGGTGGCGCAGAAGGGCGGCGCCACCGACGTCCACCTGCCGTCGCCGTCCTACTGGCCGTTCGTCATGGCCGCCGGCCTGCCCCTCATCGGCTACGGCCTCATCTTCAACCTGGGCCTGTCCGCCCTCGGCGGGTTGATCGTCGTCATCGGCGGCTTCGGCTGGGGCTACGAGCCCGCCGACGACCCCGAGGCCCACCACGGGTCGCACGACGACGGCCACGGGGGAGACGACGGGCACCGGGGAGACGACGGGCACGACGGGCCCGACGGGGACGGCGCTCCCGACGGCGAGGGGGCCCGTGACGCTGCCGGTGACGGCGACCCGGCCGATGCGCCCACCGAGGAGGTCGCTGCCCGTGACTGACACCGCCTTCGCCACCCACGACCCCGACCCGGCGCTGCACGAGAAGGGCGTGCCGACCCACGCCACCAGCACCGGCGTCTCCAACGAGAAGCTGGCGATGTGGGTGTTCCTGGGGTCGGACTGCCTGCTGTTCGGCGGGCTCATCTCGACCTACCTGCTGCTGCGCCACCGGTCGGTGACCGGCCCCGAGCCCAGCCACGAGTTCTTCGACATCCCGTTCACGTCGGTGTCGAGCTTCGTGCTGCTGTTCAGCTCGCTCACCATGGCGCTGGCCGTGGGGGCGATCCACCGGGGCGACGTGCGGCGGTGCCGTACGTTCCTGCTGACCACCTCGCTGCTGGGCTCGGTGTTCATCGCCGGCCAGGTGTACGAGTTCACCTCCTTCGTGAAGGAGGGCCTGGGCTACACCACCAACATCTTCGGCTCGGCCTTCTACACGCTGACCGGGTTCCACGGCATGCACGTCAGCGTCGGCATCATCTTCCTGCTGTCGATGTTCGTCATGTCGATCCGGGGCAACCTCGGGCCCGAGCGGGCCGAGACGGTCGAGATCTTCGGCCTGTACTGGCACTTCGTCGACATCGTGTGGATCCTGATCTTCACGGTCGTCTACCTGATCCCGTGATGGTGCGGAGGGAATCGTGAGCGTCGAGACCGAAGACCGCGGGGCGGCCGGCCCAGGCGAGGCCGACCACGAAGCCCACCAGCACAAGCACCCGAGCGACGGCGACTACATCAAGATCGCCCTCATCCTGGCCGTCATCACGGCGTTCGAGGTGGGCACCTACTTCCTCGAGAACGCCAGCACCACGATGCTGGTGCTATTGCTGTTCCCGATGATGGCCGTCAAGTTCGGCGTGGTGTGCGCCTACTTCATGCACCTGAAGTACGACAACCACATCTTCCGCCGGGTGTTCATCTTCGGCTTGGTGCTCGCCATCGTCGTCTACGTGATCGCGCTCACCGCCATGCAGTTCTGGGACCCCAACTACGGGGGCGCGATCTGACATGAGCGTCGTCGCCGCTGGGACCGACTTCTGGCGGTGGCAGCCGCACCCGGAGGTGTGGGTGCTGGTGGGGGGCGTCGCCGTGCTGGCCGTCTACGCGCTCGCCGTGGTCGGGCCCAAGGTGGTGCCGCCGGGCCGGCCGGTCGTGAGCCGCCAGCAGCTGGGCTGGCTGGCGCTCGGTCTGACGCTGCTGTGGCTGGCGTCCGACTGGCCGCTGCACGACATCGCCGAGGAGTACCTGTTCTCGGCCCACATGACCCAGCACATGCTGCTCACCTACATGGTGCCGCCCGTGATGCTGCTCGCCACCCCCGAGTGGCTGGCCCGGCTGGTGCTGGGGCGGGGGCTCGTCAAGCGGGCGTTCATGTTCGTGGCCCGTCCCGTGCCGGCCGCGCTGGCGTTCAACGGGTTCCTGCTGTTCACGCACGTCCCCGGCGTCGTGAACCTGTCGGTGACCAACCCGCTCGTCCACTACCTGGTGCACACTGGCCTGGTCGTCACCGCCTTCCTGCTGTGGATGCCGGTGGTGGGCCCGCTGCCCGAGCTTCGGATCTCCTACCCGGGGCAGATGCTGTACCTGTTCGTCATCTCGATCATCCCCACGGTTCCGGCCGCCTGGCTGACCTTCGCCGAGGGCGCGATCTACTCGGCCTACGACGTGCCCGACCGGCTGTGGGGGCTCACCATCACCGACGACCAGCAGATGGCCGGCGTGATCATGAAGCTGGTCGGCGGCGGCTTCCTGTGGGTGGTCATCACCACCCGGTTCTTCCAGTGGGCGTCGAAGTTCAGCGACACCGACAAGGCGATCGACCAGGCCGGTCCGCCGACCGACCTCACCTGGGCCGACGTCCAGCGCGAGTTCGACCGCCACCCGCCGGCCCCCGACGGCACCTCGCCCACCCCCGGGCCGCCCGGCCGCCAGCCGTAGCCGGCGGTGGGCTACCAGGGGTAGGTGACGCCGGTCAGGTTCTCGGAGAGCTCCCAGACCTGGCGGGCCGCTGCGTCGTCACGGGCGGCGGCCGACATGCCGACCGGCTTGGGCCCGCCGCGCATCTGGCCCGGGCCGCTGGGCCCGAAGTAGTCGCCGGACGACACGTCGGGGGCGGTGGCGGCGTAGAGCTGCGGCAGTGCGCCGGCGGCGTCGGACTGGGCGACGAGCGCATCACCGATGGTCACCGCGGCCGTTGCGATGCGGGAGACCAGCCACCCGCCCGTCTGGCGGGCGGTGCTCTGGGCGAGGTGGGTGGACGCATAGCCGGGGTGTGCGGCCGCCGAGACCAGCGGCGCCCCCGCCTCGGTCGCGCGCCGTCCCAGCTCGCGGGCGAACAGCAGGTTGGCGAGCTTCGACCGGCCGTAGGCCGCCCAGCGCTCGTAGGGCCGCAGCTCGGCGTTGGGGTCGTCCCACCGGCCGTCGCCCCGGCGGTGCATGTTCGACGACGTGGTGATCACCCGCGGCGCGCCCGCTCGCCCCAGCGCCGGCAGCAGGAGGCCGGTCAGCGCGAAGTGGCCGAGGTGGTTGGTGCCGAACTGCATCTCGAAGCCGTCGGCGGTGCGCTGCAGCGGCAGGGCCATGACCCCGGCGTTGTTCATCAGCACGTCCACGCGGTCGACCGAGGCGTCGATCTCGACGGCTGCTTTGCGCACCGACGCCAGGTCGGCCAGGTCGAGCGCGACGACCGTCGGGTCGGCCCCGGTCGCCGCCGCCGCCACTTGGGCCCGGGCCGCCTCGGCGCGCTCGGGGCTGCGGCAGGCCAGGATCACGGCGGCGCCCCGCCGCGCCAGCGCCTCGGCCGAGCGCAGGCCGAGGCCGCTGTTGGCGCCGGTGATCACCACCGTGCGACCGGTCTGGTCCGGCATGTCCGTCACAGTCCAGCGACCCATCCCGCCAGCATGCCCGCTGGGCTCACCCGGCTCCCACCCCGGCCGCCGCTCGCTCGCCGCCTCCGCGGGGACACGGCGTCGTCGCGGCGAGCCACTGGGACGCTTGTGGTTGCTCAGCAACCGCCGTGGCCCCAACGGCTCTGTCCCGGCCTCATGTCCCGCGCCAAACGGGACCTGTGCCGTCAGTAGCTTGAGGCTATGGGCGGTCGACGGAGCTGGGTGATGGTCGCGGCGTTGGTCGCGGCCGTGGGGTGTGCGCAACCTGCTGACGACGACGAAGTCGGCGGAGGGCCGGCCGCGAGCGGAGCTCCAGCCGCCAGCGGGGATCCGGTCGTCGCGTTCCTGGCGGCCGGGAGCTTCGCTGGCAGCCAGGATCCCAACGCCATCCAGTACACCGAGTCGGAGGGATTGTGCACGGCCGAGCGCGTCATCGTGGCGCTGGGAGTCCCGCGGCTCGAGGAGTTGGGGCTCGACGTCGCCGCCGGGCGTTCGCCTGTCCTCGAGGAACCACCGCTGACCGTCGAGGAGGCGGATCAGGTCTTCGCGGCGATGGGCGACTGCGTCGACATGAGCGCACAGCTGGAGGACATGCTCGTCCGGGGGAACCTGAACGAGGACGATGCAGCGTGCGTAGCAGAGGAGTTCCTGGCCACGGGCCTGATGCGGCGCACGCTCCTGGCCAGCACCGCGAACCAGCCGGCGATCGAGGAGGTGGATGCCGCGCTCGGAGAGGCCGGCGACACGTGCGGCGTATCGGGCGTCGGGATCTTGCCACCGGGCTGAGAGCGGCGTCGCGCTGGTCCGGCACTCAGTCGCCGGGCTCCCAGCGGAAGAGGGCCACGGCCAGGGCGACGGCGGCGAGAGCCCACACGGCGAGGACCGGCCACACGCGGCCGGGCACGTCGGCGCCGGCGGTCAGGGCGCCCCGAGCGGCCTCGGTCAGGGCGGTGGACGGGAGCGAACGGGCGACGTTGCGCAGCCCGGGTGGCAGCTCGTCGAGGGGGAAGACCATGCCCGACAGCAGCAGCAGGACCACGAAGATCGCGTTGGCGGCGGCGAGCGCCACGAGCGCCCGCAGTCGCCCGGCCAGCACCAGCGCCATGCCGGTGAACGCGGCGATGGCCAGCACCACCGCGGCCACGAGCGGGACCGGCTCGACGTCGGGCTCCCAGCCCAGCGCCAGGGCCGTCACGCCCAGGACCACGATCTGCACGGCGATGACCAGCAGCACCGACAGCCCCTTGGCGGCGACCATGCGAGGGCGGCCGAGCGGCGTGGCACCCAGGCGCTTGAGCACGCCGTAGGACCGGTCGAAGCCCGTCGAGATGGCCAGGTTGGCGAACGCGGTCGCCAGCACGGCCATCGACATCGTGCCCGGGGCCAGGAAGTCGACCGCATCGCCCTCGATGGGCAGCACGTCGACGACGGAGAAGAACACCAGCACGG
Source organism: uncultured Acidimicrobiales bacterium (assembly GCA_963842395.1). Taxonomy (GTDB): domain Bacteria; phylum Actinomycetota; class Acidimicrobiia; order Acidimicrobiales; family VFJN01; genus ZC4RG19. The sequence continues at coordinate 418,168 of CAWJGJ010000003.1, read as the reverse complement.
CGACCGGGATGCCCAGGGTGAGCAGCAGCGACTCGCCGTTGCGGGCGGTGAGCGCCAGCTCCAGCCTCAGGTGCGCGGCCAGGGCCCTCACGCCTCACCCCCGTCGCGGGTCTCGCGCTCGTCCCCGCCGTCGGGGGCCGTGTCGGTGACCTCCGCCCTGCGGGGTACGGATGGGCGGCCATCTGGCTCGGCGGTGTCGATGTCGGGCGCGTCGTCGGGCCCGGAAGTGCTCGCCGTCGCGGTGCCGCGTCCGGCGGGATCGGAGCCGGCGGCGGGAGTCGGTGCGGTGGCCTCGCCCGAGCCGGTGTCCGGTGTTGCGGCGGGGTCGGGTGCGTCGCCCTTGGCGTCGGCGTCGGTGTCGAGGTGCGGTTCGGAGATGGGACTGGTGTCGCCAGTGCGTTCGCTGTGGCGTGTGGTGCCGTCGGTGATGTCGGCGCCGGCGCTGCTGTCGGCGTCGGGTGTGCTGTCGGCGTCGGGTGTGGTGTCGGCGGGGCCGGGAGTGGCGGACTCGGGGGCCGGGCCGGGGGTCGGGGTCGATGTCGGGGTGACGGCGGTCGGCGGCGTGGACGGCTCGGGTGGCGTGGCGGTGAGGCGGAGGTAGACGTCCTCCAGGCGCTGGCGGCCGGCGCGCAGGTCGGACAGCGGGAGCTCGTGCGCCGCGAGCCAGCCGGTGAGCGAGGCCACCGCCTGGGGCGTCGGGGCCGTCGCCACGACGTAGTCGCCGGGAGCCACCTCGCGGACCGCGACGTCACCGAGGTGCCGGCCGAGCGACTCGACGTCGAGCCCGGCGGGGCCCCGGAACCGCACCTCGGCGTCGGCCCCGCTGGCCCTGGTCAGGTCCTCGACCGTCCCCGACGCCACCAGCCGCCCGCCGACCACGATGACGACGCGGTCGGCCACCCGTTCGGCCTCGTCGAGGTCGTGGGTGGTGAGCAGCACGGTGACACCCTCGGCCCGCAGGTCGGCGACGACCTGGCGGATCACCTGCCGCCCGGCCGGATCGACGCCCGTCGTCGGCTCGTCGAGGAACGCCACCTGGGGCCGGCCCACCAGCGCCAGGGCCAGCGCGAGCCGGCGTTGCTCGCCCCCCGAGAGCTGCCGGTAGGTGCGAGCCTCGAGCCCGGCCAGCCCCAGCCGCTCCAGGAGCACGGGCGGATCGAGCGGGCTGCGGTACAGCGCCGCGGCGTGGCGCAGAGCCTCGCGCACCCGCACCGCCGGGTGGATCCCACCTTCCTGCAGCATCACGCCCATGCGCTCGGTGAGGGCCCGGTGGTCGGTGCGGGGATCGAGGCCGATCACCGACAACCGGCCCGAGGTCGTGGGCCGCAGGCCCTCCAGCGCCTCGACCGTCGATGTCTTCCCGGCGCCGTTGGGGCCGAGCACACACGTCACCTCGCCGGCCTCGGCCTCGAACGAGAGATCGTCGACCGCCACGACGCTGCCGTAGGCGATGGTGAGCGACTCGACGGCGACGGCGGCCATGCCGCGGCGAAGCTACCGCCCGTCCGCGGGGCCGGTGGCATCCGGCGCCCGCTCGCACCGGTGTTTCAGGAGCCGCCGGGGTCGACGGTGTCGCCCGCGTCCGCGGTGGGGTCGGATCCGTCGGCGGGCGGCGACAGCGCCGGCGACACGACGGTGGGGTGGAGCACCGGTTCGCGGACGCCGGTGCGGCCGTCCTCCCACCCCCACGTGAACTGCGCGAGGGGGTAGGCGTTGCCGACGGGGAACCCGTCACGGTCGAGCACGACGTCGCGCTCGAGGAGGAGCCCGGTGACAGGATCGACCGCTTCGCCCACCTCGATCGGTCGGCCGTCCTGGTCGTACAGCAGCACCTGCTCGATCGGATCGCCCGCGGCGTCGTAGGCGTAGATGTTGATGATGGGCACGCCGTCGGGATGGCTGAGCTGCCACGCCGGCGTGGCGAACACGGTGTCGACCGGGAACTGGTCGGGATGCCGGATGTCGTTGGCCCGCCAGAGCACCAGCACGGCGGCTCCGATGGCCAAGGCGTTGACGACCCAGCGCCACCGGGACGCCGGGACCCGCCGGGCCAGGCGCACCGATGCGACCGCGGCGGCGAACCCGGCGACGAAGCCGAGCAGCCGCGAGTCGAGGAGAGCGGGGTAGGGGAACATCACCCGCACGTCGTTGTCGTCGGACACGACGAAGCCGAGCCCGTAGACGATCAGATAGCCGCGGGCGACCCACCACGCCGGGCGGAGCTCGGGCAGGAAGCCGACCACGGCGCGCACCCAGCGGTGGTCGCCCACCGGCTCGAGCCGGGCCCACATCCGGCGGGCGGCCGCGGCCGCGCGGTCGGCGAGATCGGCGGGCCGCGCCCGCAGGCCGCGCGGCTCCAGGCCGGCGGACGCCAGCAGCTCGTCGGCGAATGCCTGGGGTGTGCCGAGCACCTGGTCGAGCGGCCTGTCGTCGGCCGCGGCGACCTCGTGGACGTGGGTGGCCAGCTCGTCGAGCAGGTCGTCGCGCTCGTCGCCGGCCAGCCCGGCGTGCGCGTCGAGGTGCCGGCGGACCATGGCCAGGTAGGCGTCGGCCCGACCGGCCGCGGTGTCGTCCCCGGGCCCGAAGGCGGGGTACCCGCCGTCGCCGTCGACGGTCGAGGCCGCGATATCGGTGGTGTCGAGGGTGCTCACGCGGCGTCCTTTCGGCCGGTGCCCAGCAGGTCGTCGAGCACGTCGGCGAAGTGCTTCCACGTCTTGGTGCCCGCCCGGAGCGACTCGCGCCCGCCGGGCGTGACGGCGTAGTACTTGCGGTGAGGCCCCTCGTCGGAGGGGACGACGTATGACGACAGGGCGCCAGCCTGGAACAGCCTGCGCAGGGTGCCGTACACCGAGGCGTCCCCCACGTCGTCGAGGCCCGCCTCGCGCAGGCGGCGGACGATGTCGTAGCCGTAGGCGTCCTCGTCGTCGACGACCGCCAGCACGGCGAGGTCGAGGACACCCTTCAGCAGCTGGCTCGTGTCCATGCGACCCTCCGGTCGTGCCGTGTCGGTCCTGCTGTGTCGGTTCTACTGTCTGCGTGGTACTGCGTGAAGCAGAGTACCACGCTTCGTTGATGACCACGCGAACTCGTGCCGGGGAGACCGCGCACCGCCGGTACTCTCGCGGGCCATGCTCGATCTCCGACGCCTCCGCAGCGAGCCCGAGGCCCTCCGCGCCGCGCTCGATCGCCGGGGCCCGGGCACGTCCGCCGTCATCGACCGGATCCTCGAGGTCGACGCCGAACAGCGCCGGCTCATCGCCCAGCGCGACCAGGTCCGCAGCCAGATCAAGGCCGTCTCCCAGCAGGTGGGCCGCCTGCGGGGCCAGGGCCAGGCCGACGAGGCCGAGGCCAAGATGGCCGAGAGCCGGGCCCTCGGCGATCAGGAGAAGACGCTGGCCGCCGACGTCGACCGCCTGGCCGAGGAGGTGCGCACCCTGCTGCTGGCCACCCCCAACACGCCCAGCGACGACGCGCCCACCGGCGCGGGCGAGCTCGACAACGTCGTGCTGCGCACAGAGGGCTACGACCCGGCCGCCTACGGCGACCACCAGCGTGTGCCCCACTGGGACATCGGCACCGAGCTCGGCCTGTTCGACTTCGCCCGGGCCACCAAGATCTCGGGGTCGATGTTCGTGATGTACCGGGGTTGGGGCGCCCGACTGCTACGAGCGCTCGTGCAGCTCAGCCTCGACCGCAACGCCGACGCCTACCTCGAGGTACGGCCGCCCACCATGGTCCTCAGCGAGACCATGCTCTCGACCGGGCACCTGCCCAAGTTCGCCGACGACGCGTACCACATCGAGCGCGACGACCTGTGGGCGATCCCCACCGCCGAGGTGCCGCTCACGTCGCTGCACCGGGACGAGGTGCTGGACGGCGCCGACCTGCCCCTGCGCTACATGGCCTACACATCATGCTTCCGGCGCGAGTCGGGCTCGGCCGGCAAGGACACCCGCGGATTGCTGCGCTCCCACGAGTTCGACAAGGTGGAGCTGCTGGCGGTGGCCGCCGACGCCGCCCAGGCCGTCGCCTGCCAGCAGGACGTGCTCGACCGGAGCGAGAGCCTGCTGCGCGAGCTCGGCCTGGCCTACCGGGTGGTCGACCTGTGCACCGGCGACCTCGGCAACTCGGCCGCCCGGACGTGGGACATCGAGGCGTATGCCCCCGGGGTCGACCAGTGGCTCGAGCTGTCGTCGGTGTCGTGGTTCGGCGACTACCAGGCCCGGCGGGCCAACATCCGCTACCGCCCGGAGCCGGAGCCCGGGGCCGACGCGGGAGCCAAGACCAAGCCGAAGGGCACAAAGGTGGCGCACACGGTCAACGGCTCGGCCATGGGCTGGCCCCGCACCATCGCCGCCTACCTTGAGACCCATCGCCGTCCCGACGGCTCGGTGCTCCTCGTCGAGGCCCTGCGCCCCTACCTGGCCGGCGCCGCGGTCATCGCGCACCCCTAGGTTCCGTCGGCGGCAGGGCCCGCGGACTCTCAGGGCTCCGCCCGGGCGCGGACGCAGTCGGCGCACAGGCCGGACAGCGCAAAGTGTTGGGTCGAGAGCTCGAACCCGTACTTCTCGCGCAGGCTGTCGCCCAGGTCGTCGAGGGCCGACAGCGGCACCTCCACCACGGCTCCGCACGACGCGCAGACGGCGTGGTGGTGGGGCCGGTCGTTGAGGTGGAACGTGGACGCGCCGTGGCCCAGGTGGACGTGGGTGAGCACGCCCACCTCCTGCAGGCGGTCGAGGGTGCGGTACACGGTGGCCCGGTGCACCTCGGGGTGGGTCTCGGCCACGCGGCTCACGATCTCGTCCGCGGTGACGTGGTGGTCGCCCGCCAGCAGCACGTCGATCACCGCCCGGCGCGAGGTGGTGAGCCGGTCGCCGTGGGACTTCATCAGCGCGAGGACCTCGTCGGTGGTCCGTAGGCTGCCCATGGGCTGGAGGGTACCGCTCGGTGGCGGGCGGATTCCGGGCGCCGGGCGGGGGACATGTGTCGTGCGACACAGCTAGTGTCGGCCCGTGGTCGCCCCAGTCCTCCGGGGGCAGCGGACAGGGAAGGTCGGACAACCTGATGCGACGCGCCTGGGCCTGGCTGGCCCTGAACTCCGGTAAGCACGCAGGCCTCTTTGGTGCCGTCGGCCTGGTCATCACGCTCGTGCTGGGCCTCGGCATCACCAAGCTCGACTTCGCCACGGGTCAGGACTCGTACCTGAACAAGGACGAGCAGGTCTACAAGGACAGCGTCGCCTACCAGAGCCTGTTCGGCGGCCAGGCCATGGTGAGCCTGTTCACCATGGACGAGGGGCAGACGGTCGTCGACCTGTTCACCCCCGCCAACATCGCCCGCCTGCAGGAGGTCGAGGAGGAGCTGCGGGGGGTCGAGGGGGTCTTCGCCGTAATCAGCCCGCTCACCGCGCTCGAGTTCACGCAGAACATGGTGACCAGCGACTCGGGCGACGTGACCCAGAGCGTCGCCGGCCAGGCCCTGCTGGGGGCGCGCGAGCGCGAGCCCGACGTCGAGGCACAGGAGATCCGCCTGGCGGACGCGTCGGAGACGCTGACGCGCATCAACGAGGTGCAGGGCGAGCACACCGTCGACAACCCGGAGTGGGTCGAGTTCCTGCTGTTCGACAACCGGGGCGCGATCCGCAAGTCGCTGCTGCCGTTCTTCCCCGACGAGGGCCACGCGCAGTTCATCACCCGCCTTACGGGCAACGCCTCGCTGGAGGACGAGGGCACCGCCGCCGAGCGGGTGGTCGAGGTGGTGCGGGCCGAGCCGTTCGAGAACGCGGCGACGACCACCACGGGGGCGGCCGTTCTGCTGAAGGACCTGAACGACTACCTGCGGGGCGGCATGATGACGCTCGGCGCCATCGCAGTGGCGCTCATGGTCGTCATCCTGTTGCTGCTGTTCCGGGTGCGGTGGCGGCTGCTGCCCCTGTTCGTCATCCTCGTCGGGGTCACGTGGGCCTTCGGCCTCGCCGGCTACCTGGGCATCCCCCTGTCCGTGGTCACCATCGCGGGCCTGCCGGTCATGCTGGGCGTCGGCATCGACTACGCGATCCAGATGCACTCGCGCATCGAGGAGGAGGTCGTGGTCGCCCGGGCCCCCCACCCCATCCAGGAGGCGTCGGTCAACCTGGGGCCCGCCCTGCTGGTGGTCACGTTCGACGCCATCTTCGCCTTCCTGGCCCTGCGCTTCGCCAAGGTGCCGATGATCCGCGACTTCGGCCTGCTGCTGGCCGTCGGCATCGCCGCCATCTGCCTGTGCAGCATCGTGATGCCGCTGGCGATCCTGGGCATGCGCGAGTTCCGCTCGCCGACGAAGGGCAAGGACTACACGCACGGCGCGCTGGCCAAGCTGGTCGTCTGGCTGGGCGATCTGCCCACGCGCACGGCCGTGCCCCTGGCCGTCGCCAGCGTGGCCATCTTCGCCGGCGGGATCATCGTCGAGGACCAGCTCGACATCCAGAGCGACCCCGAGCAGTGGGTCAACCAGGACAGCCAGGTCATCGCCGACATCAACACGCTCAAGGCCGAGACCGGCTCGTCGGCCGAGCTCGGCATCTTCGTCGAGAGCGACGACGTGTTCAGCGACGAGGTGGCCACCTTCGTCACCGACTTCGCCAACGAGGAGCTGGCCACGCGGCCCGACGACCTGCTCACCGCGTCGTCCATGGTGACCACGGTGGCGTTCTTGCTGGAAGTGCCGGGCACCACCGTCCTGCCGCCGACGGGAGCCGACGTCGAGCGGGCGTACAACGTGGCGCCGCCCGACATCCAGCGGGCTCTCGTCGACCCCGCGGCCGGGGCGCTCAACCTCGTGTTCCGCACGGGGCCGGGCTCGCTGGACGAGCGGGCCGTCTACGTCGACGAGATCCGCGACGAGCTCGACGCGGGCGAGACCGCCGGCGGGGTCGTCATCCCCGAAGGCGTACGCGCCACCCCGTCGGGCCTGGCGGTGGTGGGCGTGGGCCTGCTCGAGAACATCGAGGCCAACCGCATCCTGCTCACCTACCTGGCCGTGGCCTTCGTGTTCCTGTTCCTCGTCGTCCGGCTGCACAGCCTCGTGCGGGCGCTGCTGTCGATGGTGCCGGTGCTCATCGCGGTGGGTGCCGCCTCGCTGGTGGCGTGGGCGTTCGACCTGCAGCTCAGCCCCATGACCGCCGTCGGCGGGCCGCTGGTCGTGGCGCTGTGCACCGAGTTCACCTCGCTGATCCTCTTGCGGTTCATCGAGGAGTGCCAGCGCGGACACCCGCCCCGCGAGGCGGTCGAGGTCACCGCGGCGCGCACGGGCCGGGCCTTCATCGTCTCGGCGCTCACCGCCATCTCGGGCGTGGCGGTCATCGCCTTCTCGTCGCTGCCATTGCTGCAGGACTTCGGGATGATCGTCGCCATGAACGTGACCGTGGCCCTGCTGTCGGCGCTGGTGTTCCTGCCGCCGATGCTGGTGTGGGCCGAGGAGCGCGGGTGGGTGACCCGGGGCATGAAGGCGCATCACGAGCCGGTCGGGGAGCCCGCCGAGCCGGTGCCGGCGCCCGAGCCCGCCTGAGCATCCGGCGGTGGCGGCCGGGACAGGGCCGCGCGCTCGCGGCCGACCGCGGATAACGTGACCCACGTCGAAGACCCAGGGCCGGCGCCACGGCCCGACGGAAGCTCCCGGGGCCGCACCAGCGGGGAGGGGACCGTTATGCGCACGACAACCCACCACACCGAGTTGCGAGCGCGAATCGCGTGACCGCCGTGCCGGCCGACGCCGACGACGACATCGCCATCCGCCTGGAGGACCTCACGAAGTCCTACCCGGGCGCCGCCAGTCCCGCGGTCGGGCACCTCGACCTGACCATCCCCCGCGGCGAGCTGGTCGCCCTGGTGGGCCCGTCGGGGTGCGGCAAGACCACCACCCTCAAGATGATCAACCGCCTCATCGAGCCGACCGGCGGGACGGTGTGGCTGGAGGGCGTCGACATCCGCACGCTGCCCGTGCACGTGCTGCGGCGGGGCATCGGGTACGTCATCCAGCAGTCGGGCCTGTTCCCCCACCGCAAGGTGCGCGACAACATCGCCACCGTCCCCAAGCTCCTGGGATGGCCCAAGGACCGCATCGCGGCGCGGGTCGACGAGCTGGCCGGCCTGCTCGACCTCGACCCGAGCCTGCTCGGCCGTTACCCGGCGGGGCTGTCGGGCGGGCAGCAGCAGCGGGTGGGCGTGGCCCGCGCCCTGGCGGCCGACCCGCCGGTGCTGCTGATGGACGAGCCGTACTCGGCGGTCGACCCGATCGTCCGGGCCCGGCTGCAGGACGAGCTGCTGGACCTGCAGCGCCGCGTCAACAAGACGATCGTGCTCGTGACCCACGACATCGACGAGGCGATCAAGCTGGCCGACCGCATCGCCATCCTCAACGTGGGCGGGGTGCTCGAGCAGATCGACCCGCCCGAGGACCTGCTGCGCGATCCTGCCAACGACTTCGTGGCCGACTTCCTCGGCGACGATCGGGGCATCAAGCGCCTGTCCCTGATGCGCGTCGGGCAGTCCCGGTTGAGCCGAGGGCCGGTCGTGGCACCGTCCGACACCGCAGGCCGGGCCCGCCAGGTGATGGCGACCGAGGGCACCGACTGGGTCGCGGTGGTCGACGGGCAGCGCCTGCTGGGCTGGGTGGGCGCCGACTCCTTCGACGGCGACGGCTCGCCGGTGGCCGACGTCGATCCCGAGCCGTTCCGTGCCGTGGTGCACCCGGGCACCACCCTCAAGGGGGCGCTCGACGTCATCGTGACGTCGCACACGCGGGTCGCCGTCGTGGTCGACGAGGACGGGCAGCCCGCCGATGCACCGGGCCTCGGCTACCGGGGGATGCTCACGGTGGACGACCTCGCCGAGGGGATCACGCGGTGACCGCCGGGGCCGGGGCGGGAGTGGGAGCGGCGGCGGTCGAGGAGCCGCTGATCCGTTGGGACTGGGTGCGCGACCACACCGACGAGTTCGTCGACCTCTTCTGGGAGCACGTGAACCTCACCGTCACCTCCGTGACCATCGGGTTCGTCATCGCCCTGGTGCTCGCGTTCGTGGCCCGCCGGTGGCGCTGGACCTACGAGCCCACGGCCGGCGTGTGCGCCGTGCTCTACGCCATCCCCAGCCTGGCGCTGTTCAGCGTGCTGATCTCCATCCCCTCCTTCGGGCTGGGGTACCGCTCGGCGGTGGTGGCCCTGGTCAGCTACACGCTCCTCATCCTGCTGCGGAACATCGTGGCCGGCCTCGACGGGGTGCCGCCCGAGGTGCGCGAGGCGGCCGACGGCATGGGCTACGAGGGTTGGCGGCGGGTGCTGCGCGTCGACCTCCCGCTGGCGACGCCCTCGGTCGTCGCCGGCCTGCGCATCGCCACCGTCACGACGGTGGGCCTGGTCACCGTCACGGCCCTCATCGGCGAGGGCGGCTTCGGCGACCTCATCAACGACGGCCTGAGCCGGGACTTCCCGACCCCCATCGTCGTCGGCGCCGTCCTGTCGGTGGCGCTGGCGGTCGCGTTCGACGTGCTGTTCGTGGTGACCGAGCGCCTGCTCACGCCGTGGGCCCGCGTCCGCGGTCGCGGCCGCTTCTGGCGCCGGGGCGCTCGCCGGGGCGACGCCGGGGCCCAGTTGAGCGCCAGCGACGAGGTGTTCGTGGCGCTGGGTCGCGCCCAGGCCGGGTCAGAGTTGGTGCACCAGTGAACGAGTCGGTGCAGCAGATGTGGGAGTACCTGCAGACCGACGAGGCCTGGTCGGGTCAGAACGGCCTGCCCGCGTTGACCTGGGCCCACATCCAGATCTCCGTCGCCGCCGTGCTCATCGCCATGGTGGTCGCCATCCCCGCGGCGGTGCTGCTCGGGCACCTGCGGCGGGGCGGCCTCGTGGCCGTGTCGGTGGTCAACATCGGCCGGGCCATCCCGTCGTTCGCCATCATGGCCCTGCTCCTCCCGTTCTCGCTGCGCTGGGGCTTCGGCCTGGGCTTCTGGCCCACCGTCGTGGCGCTGGTGCTGCTGGCGGTCCCGCCGGTGTTCACCAACACCTACACCGGCGTCCGCGACGTGCCGGCCGAGGCCCTCGAGGCCGCCCGGGGCATGGGCATGAGCGCCACGGAGACGATCCGCAAGGTCGAGGTGCCCGTGGCGGTGCCGCTCATCCTCACCGGCCTGCGGGTGTCGGCCGTGCAGGTTGTCGCCACCGCCACGCTGGGCGCCCTGGTCGCCTACCGCGACTTGGGCACGCCCATCGTCACCGGCTTCACCAGCCCCGACAAGGGGCCGATGCTGGCGGGCGCCATCACCGTGGCGCTGCTCGCCCTGTTCACCGACGCGCTCTTCATCCTGGCGACCCGATGGCTGGTCCCCTGGCGCACCCGGCCGGCGCGGGCCACCGCCCGCCCGGGCCGCACACGATCGACAGCAATCCCCTAGGGAAAAGGACAGACCCGATGAGACGACATGTGAGGGTGGGAGCGGCGCTGCTGGCGCTCAGCCTGGTCGGGGCCGCATGCGGCGGCGACGACGGCGACGACGACGAGGCGAGCAGCAGTGGCAGCGACAGCGCCTCGGCACCGGCCGAGATCCCCGACGGGCCGGCCATCAGCATCGGCGCCCAGGACTTCGGCGAGTCGGCCATCCTGGCCGAGATCTACGAGGGTGCGCTCTCCACGGCCGGCTACGAGGTCGGCATCCAGGAGGTGGGCGGGTTCCGCGACCTGCTCTTCGGTGCGTTCGAGTCGGACGAGGTCAACCTGGCGCCCGACTACGTGGCGTCGCAGCTCGAGTTCCTGAACGACGGCGCCGGCGAGGCCACGGGGGACGTCGACGAGACGTTCGCGATCCTCGAGCCGTTGCTGACCGACCTCCAGCTCGTCGGGCTGACGCCGTCCGAGGCGGTCGACACCAACGCGTTCGTGATCACGCAGGAGACGTCGGAGGAGATGGACATCACCACGCTCTCCGACCTGGCCGAGAAGGGCGCCGACCTGACGCTCGGCGGCCCGCAGGACTGCGAGTCGAACGCCTTCTGCATCCCCGGGCTGCAGGAGGTGTACGGGCTGGACATGTCCGGCAACTTCGAACCGCTGGACCCCGGCCTGGTGGCCACCTCGCTCACCGAGGGTGCCATCGACGTCGGCCTGCTGTTCTCGACCGACGGGCGCATCGCGTCCGAGGGCTGGGTGCTGCTGGAGGACGACCAGAACATGCTGGCCGCCGACAACGTGTTCCCCGTCCTGTCCCAGGAGCTGGTCGACGTCTACGGCGACGACCTGACCGGCCTGCTGGACGACATCTCCGCCGAGCTGACCACCGATGAGCTGATCGAGCTGAACCGCCGCTTCGACGTCGACCGCGAGGACGCCGAGGACATCGCGGCGGACTGGCTCGCCGAGTACGGCTTCGACGAGTGAGACCGACGGCCACCGTCTGACAGCGACCCTCCGCTCCGGCGTTCGCCCGTCGCGTTCCTCGCGACGGACGGACGCCGATGCGGGGGCGGCCACCGGTTACCCGCTCGGCGCGCCACGGAGTAGACCCGGGGCGTGGACCTCTCCGAGCTGGCCGAGCTGCGCCAGGAGTACACGTACGCCGGCCTGGACGAGGGCGACATGGCGCCCGAACCCGTCGAGCAGTTCCGCCGCTGGTTCGCGGCCTGGCACGAGGTGGCGGTGGGCGACCCCAACGCCATGGTGGTCACCACCGCCACGCCCGACGGCCGGCCCTCGGTGCGCACCGTCCTGCTGCGGGCCCTCGACGGCGACGGCTTCGTGTTCTTCACCAACCTCGACAGCCGCAAGGGCCGCGAGCTGGCCGCCAACCCCCGCGCGGCGCTGCTGTTCCCCTGGCACCCGCTCGGTCGCCAGGTGATCGTCGAGGGCGAGGCCGGCCACCTCGCCGCCGAGGCCTCCGACGAGTACTGGGCGACCCGGCCCCGTGGCAGCCAGATCGCCGCGCTGGCCTCGCCCCAGAGCCAGGTGGTGGCCGGCCGCGCCCAGCTCGACGACCGCTGGGCCCGGATCGAGGCCGAGCTCGCTGGCGCTGACGTGCCCAGGCCCGCCGGCTGGGGCGGCATCCGGGTCGCCCACGACCGGGTCGAGTTCTGGCAGGGCCGCGAGCGCCGGCTGCACGACCGCCTCGTCTACCGGCGTGAGGCCGACGCGCCGGACGGCTGGCGCATCGAGCGCCTGGCGCCCTGAGGCCCGTCAGGTCGGCGAGGCGGGGCCGCGCGGGCGGGTCGTGCGGACGGCGACGATGGTGCCGGCGAGCAGGACGGCGACGGCGACCCCGATGCGCACCGAGCCGACGCGGCCGATCCAGTCGGTGGCGCTGGCCGACCAGCCGTAGACGATGTCGGTGATGCCCGAGTCGGGCACCACCCCGGCACGACCGAGCCGCACCTCGAGCCAGCCGTAGTAGGCGACGTACGCGCCGGCCAGCGCGACCAGCCCGCCCGACACCCGGCCGATGTAGGGCTGGGCCCGGCGCAGCAGGCGCAGCATCGACGTGCGGGCCAGGGCCATGGCGACGGTCAGCGCCACCAGCACGACAGTCATGCCGAGGCCGTAGACGGCGAACACCAGCACGCCGTCGACCCACGAGTCCGCGGTGATCGTGCCGGCCACCGCCCCGAGGAACAGCGGCAGCGTGCAGCCCACCGAGGCGATCGCGTACGACACGCCGAAGACGAACATCGAGCCCACGGTGCGCTCACGCCCGCCCCGGTCGAGCCGGGGCAGGGCCACGCGGGGCTCGAACCCGGCCAGCATGGCCACGCCCAGGCCCAGCAGCCCGAGCCCGATCACGACCGAGATCCAGGGCAGGTTCTCGTAGACGGGCAGCGACGTCAGCTCGACGGCCGCGCCGACCACCACGAACACGGCCAGGAAGCCGGCCGCCACGGCGCACGCCACCCGCACGGCCTGGACGACACCCGCCTGGGGCGCCTCGGGCGCTCCCGCGGCTGCCGGCTCCTCGAGCCCGAGGAAGTACGACAGGTAGGCCGGCAGCATGGCGAAGCCGCAGGGGTTGACGGTCGCCACCATGCCCAGGGTCAGGTAGTAGGCCCAAGCCTGGTCGGGACCGATCGCGGCGATCACGCCGGCACCCGAGGGGCGCTCCCCCGGCTGGTCACGCCGGCACACCCAGCACGTCGGTGATGCGGGCCCGCAGCTCGTCCTCGGTCAGCGGGCCGCTGTTGACGTCGACGACCTCGCCGGAGGCGTCGATGAACACGGTGGTCGGCATGGCCAGCCCGCCGAAGTAGGTCAGGGCGCTGGCGTCCGGGTCGTCGAAGGTGGGGTAGGTGACGCCGGTGGCCTCGACCGTGGCCAGCGCATCCTCGGGCGCGTCGCGGTTGGCCATGCCGAGGAACGTCACCTGGTCGCCCAGATCCTGGTGCACCCGCTCGAACGCGGGCATCTCCTCGATGCAGGGCGCGCACCACGAGCCGAAGAAGTTGATCACCACGGGCGTGGTGCCGACGAGGTCGCCCAGGGCGCGGTCGGCGCCGCCGTCCAGCGATGCGAGGCGCACCTCGGCCACCGACGCCGGGAGCTCGCCCGTGGGGGACAGCCGGTAGCCGGCGCCGGCCGCCTCGTCGGCGGCCTCCGCCCCGTCGCCACCGTCGCCCCTGTCCAGCACCGCCAGCGTCCCCAACGCTGCGACCAGGGCCAACGCGGTCGCACCGATGACGGCGGGGAGGGGAAGGCGGGTGGATGCCACGGCTCGACGGTATCGCCGCCACAGGGCGGTGCGGCAATCGCTCCGCGGCCTCCACCGCCCGCCGTGCGGGGGCATCGCCGCCGCGATGCCCCCGCACTGATCGTGTCCCCGGTGCGGGTCTCCGGGAGCCCGGTCCGACCGTTCTCCGCTTTCGCCGCAGTGCCGGTGGTGCGCCGGTCGGAGCAGCTAGCGGTGCATGGGGTCGGGTCCCGATGACCTCACCCGGAGGAGATGTCCCGGCACCTCCGGGAGATACGCAGGATCATGCGATTCGGATCACTGCCACTCCCTGCAGGTGCTCGGGGATCGGGATGTCGGGAAGCTCGTCCTCGGGCCGAGGCAGCTTCGGGGGCCGTCCCCGCCGCCTCTTGGTGGCGAGGATCTTCCCGTTCAGGAAGAGCTGACCGCCCCACACGCCCCACGGCTCGCGCCGCTCGAGGGCTCCCTCGAGGCAGGGGATGAGGGCCGGGCAGGTGGCGCAGATGTGCTTGGCCCGGGCGATGTCCTGCAGCTCCTCGCTGAAGAACAGCTGGGCGAGCTGGCCGCTGCCGTCGTTGCAGCGGGCGTGCGCCCACCAGGTGTCCTCGGAAGCGAGGAGCTCGGGTTCCGGCTCTTCGACCTCGTCGAGCCCGTAGTCAACGGGTCTGGTGAGGTCGAGGATCTCGTCGGGTTCGATTGCAGTCGGGGCCATGAGCCCATTCCCCTCGTGTGTCTGGTGCGAGATCTGATTCGGTTCGGTCGGTTCGTCGGTAGGTCGGTCCGGTCGGGTTGCGGTTGGGGAAAGCAAAAGGCCGCCGGGTGAAACCCGACGGCCTTTGGAGGTTTGCGCCTTCTGCGCCTGATCTGGTCAGGGGAAGCGCTCCAACGGCCGTGGGGTGGGTCGATCGGTGCCGAACACCGGGGAGTCCTGCTTGACCTTCGACCCGTCGTGCCACGTGATGGTGGCGGCGAGAGGCGCGGTCGTACCCCGGTAAGCAGCGGCGAGGGGGCAGGCACCGGGGCGCGCGGCACCGGCGGCGAAGCCACCCATATGCATGGTGCCGGTAGTCATCGGTCCTGGTACGTCCTCTCCGGCCGGAAGCCGGCCGTCTGCTGAGTGGTCCGCCGCGGGCGAGCCCGCCGCAGGGGATAGAGCATCATGCCGCGCCGTCCGGCGTCAATCGAAATAAACGGATCTGGCGCGATTCGTTTGCTCGTCGGCAGAAATGCAGTGCTGATCGCGCACCGGTGTGGCGGGCGTCACGCCGGTGCGGCGCCCGGCGCCTCGACCGGCTCCGGGGTGCGGAAAAGATGCTCCCGGTACCAGCGCAGCTCGGTCACGCTCTCGCGGATGTCGTCGAGCGCCCGGTGGCTGGTCGCCTTGCGGGGCGCGGCGTCGACCACGGCCGGGGCCCACCGCACCGCCAGCTCCTTGAGCGTCGACACGTCGACCGAGCGGTAGTGCAGGTAGTCCTCGATCTGGGGCAGGTACGAGGCGAGGAACCGGCGGTCGGTGCCGATGGAGTTGCCGCACAGCGGCACCGACCGGGGCACGGGCACGTGGTGGCGGATGAAGGCCAGCGTGGCCGTGCCCGCCTCGGCGAGCGAGGTGGTCGACGCCTGGATGGCGGGCAGGAGCCCGCTGCGGGTGTGCATGTCGCGCACGACGTCGCCCATGGTGGCGAGGACCTCGTCGGGCTGGTGCACCACCAGGTCCGGGCCCTCGGCCACGATCTCGAGCTCGTCGTCGGTCACCAGCGTGGCGATCTCCACGATCACGTCCTTGGCCGGATCGAGGCCGGTCATCTCCAGGTCCATCCACACGAGCACGGTTGGAGGCTAGTGCCCTGTCCACAGGGCACTGGGGGGTCCGCGGTCGGCATGTCCGCCCGCAGCCGCGGCCGCAGGCGACAATGGCGCCGTGCTGCGCGTCCCCGTCGTCCGCCTCGACCCCGAGCTGCCGCTCCCGTCGTACGCCCACGCGGGCGACGCGGGGGCCGACCTGGTGAGCCGGGAGGATGTCGTCCTACGCCGCGGCGGCGGCCGCGGGCTGGTGCACACCGGGATCGCGGTGGCCCTGCCCGACGGCTACGCGGGCCTGGTGCTGCCGCGCAGCGGCCTGGCCCTGCGGCACGGCGTCACCTGCCTGAACACGCCGGGCCTGGTCGACTGCGGCTACCGGGGCGAGCTGCGGGTCCTGCTGGTGAACACCGACCCGGACGACGACTACCAGGTGCGGCGCGGCGATCGCATCGCACAGCTGGTCGTCCAGGCCGTCGAGCAGGCCGTGTTCGACCCGGTCGACGAGCTGGCGCCCAGCGACCGGGGCACGGGCGGCTTCGGTCACTCCGGGCGGTGACGACCGGCCCGCCTGGCGACCGCCCGGCCTGACGACCGGTCCGCCTCACGGCGGTGTCCGTCGCCTGGCATCGGGTCCGCCTGACGGCGGGTGTCGGTCGATGTCGGTCGCCGGCGGCCGCTGTCAGTCGTCGTCATCGTCGCCGTCGGCCGCGGCCAGGACCTTGCCGAGAACCAGCCGGCGGCCTCCGTCGCCGACCTCCCACTCGTCCACCGCCGAGTCGAGCACCGCCGCGGCGATGCTCGGCACCTCCCGCGTGGCGCCCGGGACGTCGCCGCTGCCGCCCACGAGGCGCAGGTCGATCCGCAGGCCCTCCGGCGAGACCTCGAAGGCCAGGGCCAGCGTGCCGTCCTCGCCCGGGCCCGGTGCCAGCAGGGCCGTCGCCTCGCCGACAGCCAGCCGCACCTGCTCGATCTCCTGGTAGGTGAACCCGGCCCGCGTCGCCAGCCCCGCGGCGCCGGCCCGGGCGATGCGCACGGCGGCGGGCGAGGCGGGCACGGTGAGCCGGATGTGGTCGGTCGAGCTGAGGTCCACGCCGGGCCGGAGCGTACCCGTCAGCCGGCGGGCCGAAGGGGGCCGGGCGGCTGCACGACGGCCGCCGGATCGACGTCCGAGCGCTCCCCCAGGTACACCGGATGCCGCAGGCGCCCCTCGTCGGTGATCTCGCCGTAGGCGACCTCGACCACCACCTCGGGACGCACCCAGTGGGCGCCGCGCCGCTGCTGCTGCGGGGGCGGGGGGTCGAACGGGCACTCGTCCGCGGCCAGGCCGGCCAGCCGGGCGCCCATGCGCTCGAGCTCGTCCCCGGTGAACCCCGACCCCACCCGACCCGCGTACCGCAGCACGGGGTTGCCGGGCGCCGGGTGGTAGCCCACGAGTAGCGAGCCCAGGCGACCCTCACGGTTGCCGATGCCGCCGCTCCAGCCGCCGACCAGAAGCTCGTCGTGCCGGCGGACCTTGACCTTGACCCACCGGCGGCTGCGCTCGCCTGGGAGGTACGGAGCGTCGCGGTGCTTGGCCACGACGCCCTCCAGGCCCTGAGCGTCGACGGCTGCGAGCAGGCCGGGCCCGTCGTCGTACACCTGCGCCACGTCCACGCCGGGCGGCAGGTCGGGCGCGAGCTGGTCGAGCAGCCGGCGGCGTTCGTGCCACGGCAGGGACGTGAGGTCGTGGCCGCCCACGCGCAGCAGGTCGAACACGACGTAGGCGACGGGGGTGTCGACGGCGCGGCGCCGGGCCTCGTTGGCGGACGACACGTGCATGCGGTGCTGCAGGCGCTCGAAGCTGGGCCGGTCCGACCCGTCGAGGGCGACGACCTCGCCGTCGAGCAGGGCGTCCAGCGGCGCGAGCGCCTCGGCGAGGGTGTCGAGCTCGGGGAACGAGGCGCTGACGTCGCGGCCGGTGCCGCTCCACGCCCGGACGCCGGGCGCGGTGATCTCCGCCAGCACCCGCATGCCGTCCCACTTGATCTCGTACGCCCAGCCGGTACCCGACGGCAGCGGCCCGGTGCTGGCCTTCATGGGGCGAAGCGCCACCGGCGCAGCCTACGGGCGCCTGTGCCCGGCCGAACGGGCCCAGCCGGAGACGCCCGCTCGTGCCCGGGGGTCGGCCGTGCGGCGGCGTCCGCCGCGGTGGCCCGGGGCGGATCACGCCTCGGTGTCGGCCTCGCCCTCGTCCTCCGGGCTGTCTGCGTCGGTCGGGCCGTCGGCGCCGCCGTCGTCGAACGTCACCGCCAGGTCGAGCTCGTCGCTGCCGCGCACCACGTGCACGGTCACGGTGGCGGCGAGGTCGGGCCGGGCGAGCACCACCTCCAGGTCGGTCGGGCCGGCGATCGGCTCGCCGGCCACGGCGGTGATGAGGTCGCCGGTGGCGATGCCGGCCCGCTCGGCCGGGCTGCCCGCGGCGACGCCCCGCACCAGCGCACCATCGCGCTCGGGCAGGCCCACGGCCGACCGCAGCCGCCGGGCCACGCGGGGCGGGGCGAGACCCACGCCCAGCCGCCGCCGCTGGGGCTCGTCGCCCGCGGCCAGGGCATCGATGCGGCGGCGCAGATCGCTGTCCGCGGGCTGCGCGAGCGAGAACCCGTCGCCCAGCCGCAGCGTGGTGATGCCGACGAGACGCCCCTGGCCGTCGACCACCGGGCTGCCGGAAGTGCCCCGGGCCAGCGGCGCGGTGTGCTCGACGGCGCCGGTGACCAGGCGCCCGCGCGGGCCGCGGAACGACCGGTCGACGGCGGACACCGACCCGCGGGTGATGCGGCGGCCGCCCGAGATGGCAGCGACCGCGAACACCGTCAACCCTTCGCGGGGCGCGTCGTCGGCCCACGCCGGGCCGGCGATGCCGCCGGTGTCGACGGTGAGCACGGTCAGGTCGCCGTCGGCATCGACGCCGGCCGCCCGGGCCTGCGCGGATCGCCCGTCGGCGAAGGTGACCTGGGTCGTGCGGTCGCGCAGGTTGTGGGCGTTGGTGACCACCAGGCCGTCGGCCACCACGACGCCGCACCCCCTGCCGCCGTGGCGGCCGATCCGAACCACGGCCGGTGCCACGGTGTCGGCCACGCGCCCGGTGATCGTCTGCTCGTCGTCGCTGCTCATGGGTGCCTCCCGGCTTGGTGCCGGCCGTTCTGGGCCGCAAAGAATTGTTACTTGCAATTCGCAAGTCACTGTAACCTCAGGCCATGCCTGCACCGCAAGGGCCTTCTCGCCGGGCGCCGCGTCGTGGTCGGGGTCGCGGTCCCCTCAGCGGCCGCGCCGGCGCCCCGGCCGACGTCGCGTCCGAGGCGGCGGCCGCCGCCGATCGAGCGTTGGCCGCGGCCGCGGAGGCGGTGGGCGACCGGTGGTCGCTCCTCGTGGTGTCGCGCCTGCTCCAGGGGCCGCGGCGGTTCGGCGAGCTGCTGGACGAGCTCGACGGCCTGGCGCCCAACATCCTGTCCCGCCGGCTCGAGCGCCTGGAGGCCGACGGGCTCGTCGTGGGCGAGCCCTACTCGACCCGACCGCTCCGCCACGCCTACCGGCTCACCGCGCCCGGGTCCGAGCTGGGCGACGTGCTGCGCATGCTGGCGGGCTGGGCGGCGTCGAGCCAGGGGGAGCAGGCGGGCCACGGCGGAGCCCCGGTCCACGCCTCGTGCGGCTCGCCGCTCCAGACCCGCTGGTACTGCGTCACGTGTGACCGGTCGGTGGACGAGCGGAACCCGGTCGACGGACCGCCCGACGACGACCTCACCTGGGTCTGATCCGCGGGTCTACTCTGGCGTCCAGATCGCTCCCGCGCGCCCGGCCCGCCGGGGGTCGGGACGACTCGCCGCGGGCCGGCGCCGGCCCCGCGCCTGGCGTCGTGCAGCCGGCCAGCTAGCGTCTGGTCCTTCGGCGGAACATCTCGCAATCCCAAGAGGAGCTACCTCGATGTCCCAGGTCAGTCCCGGCTGGTATCCGGATCCGTCCGGACACTTCGCCCAGAGGTACCACGACGGCACACGCTGGACAGAGCACGTGGCCGACGCAGGCGGTCAACGCAGCATCGACAACCCCGAAGGCCAGGGCCAGGCCGGCCCGTCGGCCGGTGCCTCCTATGGCGAGGCCCAGGGTCCGGGAGGACAGGGCCAGGGAGCACAGGGCTGGGGAGGTGACCAGGCGGGCTACGGCCAGCAGGCCCAACCCGGCTCGAGCGGCGAGGGTTGGCCGGCGGCTGGCGATCAGCAGGGCTATGGCCAGCAGGGCTACGGCCAGCAGGCGCCCCAGGGCCAGCAGGCCCAACCCGGCTCGAGCGGCGAGGGTTGGCCGGCGGCCGGCGGCCAGCAGGGCTATGGCCAGCAGGGGTACGGCCAGCAGGCGCCCCAGGGCCAGCAGGGCTACGGCCAGTCGAGCGGCGAGGGCTGGCCGGCAGCCGGCGGCCAGCAGGGCTACGGCCAGCAGGGCTACGGCCAGCAGGGCTACGGCCAGCAGGGGTACGGCCAGCAGCCGCCCGGCGGCTTCGGCCAGCCCGGTTACGCCCAGCCGAGCTACGGCTCGACGGGCCCCGGGGGCGTGAGCCTCACCGTGGGTGCGATCGCGGCCGGCGTCGGCGGGCTCCTCGTCCTGGCGTCGCTGTTCGTGCTCGACTTCATCAAGGTGTCGGTCGAGGGCTTCGGCTCCGAAGGTGCGTCGCTCGGCGACGCCAGCGGCACGGGCACCAAGGTCCAGCTGGACCTGTACTCGTCGCTCGGGCGCTTCCTCGGCCTGCTGGTGGTGGTGGCCGTCGTGGTCGCGATCCTCCGCCCGCCGCAGGTCGCCGCCACGGTCGACAGGATCTCGAACCTGCCGGTGATCATCGCCGCGGTGTGCGGTGTGTTCGCGGCCTGGAGCCTGCTGGCGGGGTTCACCGGCGTCGACACGTCCGCTGCCGGGGGTCTGCCGGCCGGCGTCGACGTGCCCGGCGTCGACGTGTCGCCGGCCCTCGGCCTCTACGTCGGTGTCATCGGCTGGATCGCCCTGGCGGTGAGCCCCTTCCTCCGGCAGCCCATCGGCGGCAAGCGCTGATCGCACCCGCCGGGGGAGTCACGCACGGGCGGCGCACGCCGAGCGTGGCCACCCCCCGGCGGCATCCCCGGCGTCGGGGTCGGCCCCTGATCGCGGCGCCGCCCCGGGTGGGGCGATCCGGGCACCCCTCGGCTACGGTTCTCTGACACTCCGTCAGATCCGGCGTCGCGCTCCGCGCCGCGCCACCCACACGAGGGGGACACGTGGGTTCCACCCAGTTCAACCTGCCCGATGTCTTCGACACGGTGGCCGGGGAGCACCCCGATCGACTCTGCCTGATCTGGGACGACACCCGTATCACGTTCTCGCAGATGGTCGACCGCAGCACGCGCCTCGCGGCCTACCTGCGCGCCCGGGGCCTGGGCGCCCACACCGATCGCAGCGAGCTCGCCGGCCACGAGTCGGGCCAGGACCACCTCGGCATCTACCTCTACAACGGCAACGAGTACCTCGAGTCGATGCTCGGCGCCTTCCGGGCCCGGGTCGCGCCCTTCAACGTCAACTACCGCTACGTCGCCGAGGAGCTCGAGTACCTGCTCGACAACAGCAGCTGCCGGGCGCTCGTCTATCACGCCACCTTCGCCCCCACGCTGGCCGAGGTGCTGCCGCGCGTGCCCGGGCTCGAGGTGCTGATCCAGGTCGCCGACGAGTCGGGCAACGCGCTCCTGCCGGGCGCCGTCGCCTACGAGGCCGTGCTGGCCGAGACCGAGCCGGTCCTCGACGTCGTGCCGTCGCCCGACGACCTGTACATCCTCTACACGGGCGGCACCACCGGCATGCCCAAGGGCGTCCTCTGGCGCCAGCACGACATCTTCATGTCGGCCATGGGGGGCCGCAACATCCTCACCCAGGAGGCCGTCGACACCTACGACGACGTCGCCACCCAGGCCCGGGCGTTCCCCGATCCGCTGAAGTTCCTGGTCCTGCCCCCGCTCATGCACGGGGCGGCGCAGTGGGTGTCGTTCATCGGCCTCAACAACGGCCACTCCGTGGTGCTGCTGCCCGACACCCGCCGCCTCGATCCCGACGAGACCTGGCGCACCGTCGAGACCGAGCGCTGCACCACGCTGACCGTCGTGGGCGACGCCATCGCCCGTCCCCTCGTCGAGGCGCTGGAGTCCGGCAGCTACGACACCAGCTCGCTGCTGAGCGTGGGCAACGGCGGCGCCCCGCTGAGCCCGGCCATCAAGGAGCGGCTCCTGGCACAGCTCCCCAACATCATGCTCACCGACTCGGTGGGGTCGTCCGAGACCGGCGCCCAGATGAGCCACCTGTCGAGCGCGGGCGGCGACGTGTCGACCGGGCGCTTCACGCCCATGGCGGGCACCGTCGTGGTGAGCGAGGACCTGAGCGAGGTGGTCAAGCCCGGCCACGACGGGCTCGGCTGGCTGGCCCAGGAGGGATGGGTCCCGCTCGGCTACCTGGGCGACCCCGACAAGACCGCCCGCACGTTCCCCGTCATCGACGGCGTGCGCTACTCGGTCCCGGGTGACCGGGCACGCCACCAGGACGACGGCGAGATCGAGCTGCTGGGTCGCGACTCGGTCACCATCAACTCCGGCGGCGAGAAGATCTTCGCCGAGGAGGTCGAGATGGCCATCGCCGGGCACCCGGCCGTGCACGACGTGGTGGTCGTGGGCCGGGCCAACGAGCGGTGGGGCCAGGAGGTCGTGGCGCTCGTCCAGCTCTCCGTGGGCACCACCGCCAGTGCCGACGACATCGTCGCCCACGCAGGCCAGCACATCGCCCGCTACAAGCTGCCGAAGGACGTGATGTTCCTCGACGCCATCCAGCGCAGCCCCTCGGGCAAGGCCGACTACCGCTGGGCCAAGGCGCAGGTCCAGTAGCAGCTGCCGACCGGCGCCGGTCGACCCGCGCGGTCGGTGCGCCCGGTCCGCCCGCCCCGCGCCCACGCGACAGGGCCCTCCCCGAGGGGAGGGCCCGTCTGCGTTCCGGGAGCTCGACCGTCAGGCGGCGAGCGAGGCGGCCTTGCGGCGCTTCGCCGCCACCGCCGTGATCACGCCGCCGAGGGCGGCGAGTGCGAGGCCGAGCTTGGCGAGCGGGATCGACGAGTCGTCGCCGGTGCGGGGCAGGTCGCCGGTGGCCGCCCCGCCGCCGGTGCCGTCGGCCGGCACGACGTTGAGGCTGACCGTCAGGCTGAGCGGGCTGCCGTCGGGCGCCTCGCCGGACGCGGTCAGGGTGTGGGCGCCGAGCGCGGTGTCGGCGGGGATGGTGACGTCCGTCGTCACCACGCCGGATCCGTCGGCGGTGGCGGTGGCGAGGGTCGCCGCGGCCGAAGGCGAGATCGTCGCCGGCGCGCCGTCGGACAGGTCCATCGTGACCGTGGACCCTGACGCGAACGTGCGTGCATCGGCGGTGATGGTCTGGCCCGGGGTGGGCGTGGTGTCGCTGACCGTGAAGCTGTTCACGGCCGGGGGGTACTGCTGGGCTGCAGCCGGTGCGGCCAAGGCCACCAGGGCCAAGGTCGCCGCAACGAACAGTCGCCTCACCATCGTGTCTCTCCCGCGCATCCACACAAGAGGCCCCAAGCCCCCAGTCCTGACCGACGGGACCCTAACACGCCGACCACCCGGCGCAAGGCCCACGTCGGGTGGTGGCGCGCCCGCGTACTGGGCACGGCGGCGTCGACCGGCGGTCGCTACGCCGGCGTCGCCTGGCGGCGCCGACACGCCCGCGGCCGTCCCGGGGGGCCGACGGCCGGCCCGCTACCGTGGTCGGGTGCCTCTCCCGGGGGTGTAGCTCAGCTGGCAGAGCGGCCGCCTTTTAAGCGGATGCGCGAGGGTTCGAGCCCCTCCACCCCCACGTCCCCTCCCACCTCCGGGCACGCGGTGCCTACGCTACGGGTTCGTGGACGACGAAGAGGCGAGGGCCCAGCTGGCGCAGGAGCAGCAGCGGCTCGAACACCTGCGGGCCACGCTCGGCAACGACCACCTCCACGACGAGCCCGAGGAGGACAGCTCGGCCGAGCTGTCGCACGTCACACAGCATCCCGCCGACGCCGCCAGCGACGCGTTCGAGCGGGAGAAGGAGTTCTCGATCCTCGAACAGGTGGAGGCCGAGCTCGGCGACGTCGACCGGGCACTGGCCCGGCTCGACAACGGCACCTACGGCCGGTGCGACGCGTGCGGCGAGGCCATCGCGGACGAGCGCCTCGCCACCCTGCCTGCGGCCCGGTTCTGCGTGCAGCACCAGGGCGACGTCGAGACCTGAGCCCGGCCGCCCGCCTGGCGCCCCCTCAGATCTGCCCGGGCACGGTGGTGTCCTCGGGTGCCGTCAGGCGCACCCGGTCGCCGAGCCGCAGCCTGACGGGCGACCCGTCACCCGCCGCCTCGACATCGAGCCAGCGGCCCTCGGCGTTGGCCAGCCGGGCGCGGTCCGCGCCCAGGTGGGCCTCTATGCGGTACACGAGCCCGCCGTGGGTGACCGCCAGCACCTCGCCGCCCGGCACCTCGGCCGCGATGGTGCCCAGCGCCCGCAGGGCGCGGGCGAGCAGGTGCTCGTCGGGCTCCCAGCCCGGCGGCCGTCGTTCGGCGGCGAGGTAGCCGGGGAACCGCTGCTCGATCTCGGGACGCGTCAGGCCGGAGTACTCGCCGGCGTCGCGCTCGCGTAGGTCGGGGTCGACGATCACCGGGCCCACGCCGATGTGCTCGGCGATGATCGTGGCCGTCTCGACCGCCCGCTGGAGGTCGGAGGACCAGACCGCGTCGACGGCGCCCACGGCCTGAGCGGCCTCCCGGGCCTGGAGGCGGCCCAGGTCGCTGAGCGACGGGTCGGCCTGGCCCTGCCAGCGGCCGATGGCGTTCCACTCGGACTGGCCGTGGCGGACCAGCAGGACGCGTGTCGACCGGTTGGGGGAGGGGGACATCGGCTTGGGACGCTACCGGGCGGTGACCACTAGGCTTGTCCCGCGTTGACTGGGGACGCGCCGTCAGGCCGTGTGAGGAGACACCCCGATGGCTCTGCCGCTCCACATGCTGGGCACCACCGACACGGCCACCGCGACCGCCGCCCCGTCGACCGCTGCGACGGCGATCATCCCGCCGTCACGCGCCGCCCGTTCGGCTGCGGGCACGCCGGTCGGGCCGGCGGGGGTCGGTTGAGGCCGCCGGTGGCCGTGCTCCGGTTGTTCGCCCAGGCCCGCGAAGCCGCCGGCACCGGCAGGGACGTCGTCGACGGTCCCACCGTGGACGGCGTCCTCGCGGTCGCGCGCGCCCGCTACCCCGCGGCGTTCTCCGACCTGCTGCCGTCGTGCCGGGTGTGGGTGAACGGCGAGCCGGCCCACGGCGACGACCCGGTGGGCGCCGAGGACGAGGTGGCGGTGCTGCCCCCCGTGTCCGGGGGCGCCTGATGAGCTACAGCGACCAACAGGTCCCCGACACCGTCGGGTCCGCCGACGCCCCCCGCTCCCAGGCCCAGTTCTTCGTGCCCGCGCCCGAGGACCTGCCCCCGCCCGAGACGGTGTTCGGCCCGACCCCACGGCGGACTGCCGGCGCCATCCCCGACCCCGCCGACCGGCGCGACGTCCAGGCACCGCCGGAACCGACCGTCCACGGCGGCGCCGACGACCTCGGGGGCGACCCCTTCGCCGGCGGGGATCCGTACCCGGGTGGTGAGTCCTACGCGAGCGATCCGCATCCGGGGGGCGACTCCTACGCGGGCGATCGGTACCCGGGGGGCGACTCCTACGCCGGCGGCGTCCCGTCCGGCATCGCCGGTGCGGCGGCCGGGACCGGTGTGCCCGATGCCCCCCTCCTCGACCCCCAGGCCTCGGCCTCGGCCGCCATGGCCGGCCTCCCCGACGCACCGGTGCTCGCCCGCCGCTCCGCCGCCCGCATCGTCGTCCCCGCCCCCGAGCCGGAGGCCCCGGTCGCGCCCATGCCCGACGGCATCCCGGACGCGCCCGTGCTCGACCCCCGGTCGCGGGCCCGCGACCAGGCGCGCACCGGCCCCCGCCGCAAGCGCGCCGCCATCGACCGCAGCCGGGTGGCCGTGGTCTACGAGATCGACGGCCCGCGCGTCCGCCTCGGCGTCGCCTGGTTCCTCGGCGCCATGGCCCTCACGATCGGCCCCTCGCCCGCCCTGTCGGCGCTCCTCTTCGCGGTCACCGCCGGGTTGGCCGCCCGCCAGCTGGTGCAGGCCTGGGGCGCGGTGTCGTGGCAGGCCGACGTGGCGGCCGGCCTGGGCTCAGTGCCGGTCCTCGCCGCCCTGGTGGGCGGCGCCAAGGGCCTGGTCGGCGCCTGCGTGCTCGGTGTCGTCGTGGCCGTCGGCTGCGCGCTGGCGCCCGACGGGGCTCGCATGCCCGGCGGCAGCGGGCGGGCGGCCGCGGCGAGCATCCTCTGCTTCTCGCTCGTGCCGGCGGTCGGTGCCGCCTCGTTCGTCCTGGTACGCGCCCACTCGGCCACCGCCGCAGTGGTGCTGCTCGTCGTCGCCAGCGCCTACGAGGTCGGCGACTTCATCGTGGGCTCGGGCGGGTCGACGCCCATCGAGGGGCCGCTCGCCGGCATCACCACCGCCACGCTCCTGGCGCTGCCCCTGGCGCTGGTGCTGGTCGAGCCGTACGACACGGGCGGCGTGGCCCTGCTCGGCTTCACCGCCCTGGCCTGCCCGCTCGGCCAGCTCATGGCCTCCGCGGTCCTGCCGGGCGCCGGCGCGCCCGCCCCGGCCCTGCGCCGCATCGACACGCTGCTGTTACTGGCCCCGCTGTGGGCCGCCACCGCAGGCGCCTTCTGAGGACTGGCGGCCGGCGGGCGCGACGAGGCCCGGCACACCGTGCCGGGCCTCCCGGGCGCCAGGAGCGGAAGTAGAGCGTCGTTTGACCTTCGGCGGCGAAGCCGCCGAATCCGCAGCGGCGAAATTGTCCGCTCAGGACTTGGCCAGGTTCTCGGCCGCGAACTCCCAGTTGACCAGCTTCTCCAGCCAGGTCTCGATGTAGGCCGGCCGGGCGTTCTGGTAGTCGAGGTAGTAGGCGTGCTCCCACACGTCGAGCGTGAGGATGGCCGTCTTGCCGTGCTTGAGGGGCAGGTCGGCGTCCTTGGTCTGGAGGATCTCCAGCCCGTCGTCGCCCTTGGCCAGCCACGTCCAGCCCGAGCCGAACAGCGTCTTCGCCTTGTCGGTGAAGGTCTGCTTGAACTCGTCGACCGACCCGAAGGCCGACTCGATGGCCGTCTTCACGTCGCCGTCGGGCTCGCCGCCCCCGCCGGGCGAGAGGCTGTTCCAGAAGAACGTGTGGTTCCACACCTGGGCGGCGTTGTTGAACAGACCGCCCGGGTCGGCCGCCAGGATGATGTCCTCGAGCGGCTTGCCGTCGTGCTCGGTGCCCTCGACGAGCCCGTTGAGGTTCGTGACGTAGGTCTGGTGGTGCTTGCCGTAGTGGAAGTCGAGGGTCTTCTCGCTCATGTGCGGGGCGAGGGCGTCGCGGGCAAACGGAAGCGGGGGCAGCTCGAAGGCCATGGCATTCCTTTTGGTGGTCGGGGGGATCGCTCGAAAGCTACCCCTCCTCGTGGGTGCTCACACCAGGCCGACCCACCCGATCGGATTGCACGGGAATCTCCGGGTCGCAAAGGGTGTTCGTTCACACTTGGTGCGACGACTGGCTGTCCTTTCCCTGCACACATCGCCGCTCGCCCAGCCGGGGGCAGGCGACGGTGGTGGCATGAACGTGTACGTCCGCGAGCTGGTCTCGGCCCTCGCGCAGGCGGGCGTCACCAGCGACGTGTACACCCGCCGCTGGTCGGAGCACCTGCCCGACGTGGTCGAGGTCGAGCCGGGATTCCGGGTGGTGCACGTCCCGGCCGGGCCGTTCGACCTGCCCAAGGAGGCCCTGCCCGAGGTCGTCGACGAGTTCGCGGGGGCCGTGCTCGACCACCTGGTCACGAGCGACGACCTGCTGGGTGTCGACGCCCTCCACGCCAACTACTGGCTGTCGGGCGTCGCCGGGCACCGGCTCAAGCACGAGCTCGATCTGCCGCTGGTGTCGACCTTCCACACGCTGGCCCGCGTCAAGGCCATCACGGGTGACCCCGAGCCCCAGCGTCGGGTCGACGCCGAGGCCGAGGTCATCGCCTGCTCCGACGCCATCCTGGCCAACTGCCCCGCGGAGGCGGCCCAGCTGGTGCGGCTCTACGGCGCCGACCCCTCCCGCATCGAGGTCGTCGCGCCGGGCGTGGTCCACGCGTTCTTCTCGCCGGGCGACCGGGCGGGTGCCCGCGCCGCCCTGCCCCAGCTCGGGCCGGCCGACGGCCCGATGCTGCTGTTCGTCGGCCGGATCCAGCCGCTGAAGGGCCTCGACGTCGCCATCCGGGCGCTGGCCGAGCTCGACGACCCGACTGCGGTCCTGGTCGTGGTGGGCGGGGCCAGCGGGGTGGGCGGCCGGTCCGAGGTCGAGCGGGTCGAGAAGCTGGCGGCCTCGCTGGGGGTGAGCGACCGGGTGCGGTTCACGGCCCCCCAGCCCCACCACCTGCTGTCGACCTACTACCGGGCCGCCGAGGTCGTGCTGGTGCCCAGCCGCAGCGAGTCGTTCGGCCTGGTGGCCCTGGAGGCCGCGGCCTGCGGCACGCCGGTGGTGGCCGCCGCGGTGGGGGGCCTGCGCACGCTCGTCGACCACGGGCGCACCGGCTTCCTGGTCGACGGCCGCGACCCGACGGTCTACGCCGCCTACGCCGACCAGGTGCTGGGCAACCCCGTCCTGGCCGCCGACCTGTCGTCGGCCGCGGCCCGCCGGGCCCGCGACTTCACCTGGTCGACGGCCGGCGCCCGCCTGCGC
The DNA here is from genome assembly GCA_963842395.1 of uncultured Acidimicrobiales bacterium. Taxonomy (GTDB): domain Bacteria; phylum Actinomycetota; class Acidimicrobiia; order Acidimicrobiales; family VFJN01; genus ZC4RG19. The sequence goes on along the minus strand of CAWJGJ010000003.1, from coordinate 389,820 downwards.
CGCATCTACGCCGATCTCACCGCGCGCTCGCCTGTCACCTGCGACGACTGACCACCACCGGGTGCCGCTGACCGGAAGCGGCGCCGGCGGGGCGGCCGGGTAGCGTGCGCGGGCATGACCCAGCGGCCGTCGTCCGAGACCGAGCTGGCCGCGCTGTCCGAACGCATCGAGCAGTGGCTCGACCGGCAGCGCTCCGACAACCCGGTGGTCGCCGCCGTCGAGCGCGACGAGGTGTCGGGCGAGCGGCGCTGGTTCGTGCGGGTGCGGGGAGACGCCAAGGACGTCTTCACCATCTGGTTCCACCTGCGCCAGCGGACCCTGCACTACGAGACCTACGTCATGCCCGCCCCGGAGGAGAACGCGGCCGACCTGTACGCGTACCTGCTCCGCCACAACCCCGGGCTGTACGGCGCGGCGTTCGGCATCGGCGACGAGGAGGCGATCTTCCTCACCGGGCAGCTCGGGAACGACGCCGTCGACGACGACGAGCTCGACCGGATCCTGGGCTCGCTCTACACCTGGGTGGAGCGGTTCTTCCCGACCGCGCTGCGCATCGGCTTCGCGTCGCACTTCGCCCGCTCGCCGGGCTCTTCCTGACCGAGTCTTCCTATCTAACATTGCCTTTCCGTATCTCACGGTCTACGGTGCCGGCGGCCCGCGGTCCGGTGGGCGCCGCGATCGGGGAAGTCGTCGGGTCGCGCACCGGACCTGCGGGTCGTCAGGGCCGGCAGCGGTGCACGGGCACGGGCGCGGCGTAACGTCGCCGCCATGGCGATGCCCAAGCTCCAGGTGATCGGCGGCGGCAAGATGGGCGAGGCGCTGCTCGCCGGCCTCGTGTCGGCGGGGTGGGCGGGCGAGGGCGAGCTCCGCGTGGTCGAGCGCCTGGCCCCCCGGGCCGCCGAGCTGCACGAGCGGTTCCCCGGCCTCGATCTGGGCGACCATCCCGCCGCGGCCGCCGGGCACGTGCTGGCGGTCAAGCCCGGCGACGTCGAGGGGGTGTGCCGGGCGCTGGCCGGGCTCGGCGACCTCGCCCCGGTGCTGTCGATCGCGGCCGGGGTCACGATCGCCCGGCTGGAGGCCGCCCTCGGCCCCGGCACCCCGGTGGTGCGGGCCATGCCCAACACCCCCGCGCTGGTGGGGGCGGGCGCCGCGGCGGTGGCGCCCGGCGGGGCGGCCGGCGAGGACGAGCTGGCCTGGGCCGAGCAGGTGCTGGGCGCGGTCGGCACGGTGGTGCGGGTGGACGAGTCCCTGCTCGACGCCGTGACCGGGCTGTCGGGCTCGGGCCCCGCCTACGTCTTCCTGGTGGCCGAGGCGCTGGTCGAGGCGGGCGTGCTGGCCGGCCTGCCCCGGCCGGTGAGCGCGACGCTGGCGACCCAGACGCTGCTCGGCGCGGCGCGCCTGCTCGACGAGTCGCACGAGGGCCCGGAGGCCCTGCGGGCCGCGGTCACCTCGCCGGGCGGCACCACCGCCGCCGGCCTCCGCGCCCTCGAGTCGGCGGGCGTGCGGGCTGCGTTCCTCGACGCGGTGATGGCGGCCACCGAGCGCAGCCGCGAGCTCGGCGCCTGACCGTCCGCGTTCTGGCGTCGCTGGCTGCCGTGGTGGCAGCGTGCGACGCCAGAACCGTGGCGCCGGAAGCCTCACCGGGTTCTGGCGCTGGTGGCTGCGGTGGTGGCAGCGTGCGACGCCAGAACAGATCGGGGAGCGGGACGGCCGAGGCGTCGCTTCGCTTGCGCGGCGTCGGGTCCGGCACACTCGACGGTGCATGCCGCCGCGCTTCGACACGATCAGCTTCCTCTCCGACTACGGCACCACCGACGAGTTCGTGGGCGTGGTCAAGTCGGTGATCCGGTCGATCGCGCCGGGGGTCACCGTGATCGACATCACCCACGACGTGCGGCCCTACGACCTGAAGGGCGGCGCCCTCGCCCTGGCCCGCAGCGTCCAGTACCTGTGCCCGGGCGTGGTGCTGGCCGTGGTCGATCCCGGCGTCGGCACCGACCGGCGGGCGATCGCCATCGAGGTGGGCGACGGGCAGTCGTACCTCGTCGGTCCCGACAACGGGCTGCTGGCTTCGGCCGTCGGCCTGGTGGGCGGCGCCACGGGGGCGGTGGAGCTGACCGACCCCGAGTACCAGCTGCCGGCACCCGGGCCCACCTTCGCCGGGCGTGACATCTTCGGCCCTGCCGCGGCGCACCTGTGCGCCGGCGTGCCGCTCGATGCGCTCGGTCCCCGCATCGATCCCGCCGAGCTGGTTCCCGGCCTGGTGCCGCTGCCCCGCGACGAGGCCGGCGCCATCGTCGGCGAGATCCTGTGGGTCGACCGGTACGGCAACTGCCAGCTCAACGTCGACCCCGAGGCCGTCGACACCTGGGGCGAGCGGGTGCAGCTGCGCTGGCCGAAGCCGCGTCCCGGCGTGCGCGCCGCGGTGCGGGCCGGCACCTACGGCGAGATCGGGCCGGGCCAGGTGGGCCTGGTGGTCGACAGCTACGGCCTGCTGGCGGTGAGCGTCCGCAACGGATCCGCGGCCGAGGCGCTGGGTCTCGAGGCCGGCGACGAGCTGTCACTCGTCCCGCTGGACGACGGCCCCGACGGCCCCGACGGGCCCGGCGGCGCCGACGCCTCGACCGAGACCGCCTCCTCCGGGGTCGGATCGTCCGGCGACGGGCCAGGCCCCGGGGGCAACGGCGGCCTCACCTCGCCCGTCACCCTCCACTCCCGGAAGCCGCGATGAGACCCGGAACGACGATCGTCCTCGCCATCCTCCTCGCCCTGATCATGGGCGCGTCCGTCATCCAGTTCCTGTTCCTCGCCCGCTAGTGTCCCGAGTCGCAAGTCATGTCGGTCTTTCGCCGGCCCTGACCGCCGCTCGCGGCGTCCTCCTCCTCGCCGCAGCTACGGCTGCGCCTCGTCGTGCGTCCTTCCGAGCGACGCCCAGGACTCGCCGAAACATCCAACGGACTCACGACTCGGGACACTCGGCCACCCAGCGCCCGCCGGTGATGCAAGACTTTCGCCCGCATGAACCTGGCCACGCTGATCGACGACCATGACGGCGACCATCCCGCGCTGATCAGCCGCGGGAGGGTGACCACCTACGGCGAGCTGCGCGACCAGGTGGCGCGGATGCGCGGTGGGCTGGCGGCACGCGGCGTCCAGCCGGGCGACCGGGTGGCGCTGGTGGCCGCCAACAACTGGTACTTCGTGGCCGGCTACCTGGCCACCCTGGGCGCCGGCGCCATCGCCGTGCCGCTGAACCCGCAGAGCCCCGCACCGGAGCTCGAGGCGGAGCTCGCCCGCGCCGGCGTCAAGCTGGCGCTGGTGGGGCCGTCGGGGCTCGGGTCGCGCGACGTCGACCCCGCGGCGGTGCCGGGCTACGAGGGCAGCGTGGCCATCGGCGATCTGCTGGACGCCGACGCGGCGCCTCTCGTCGACCGGGCCGCCGACGACGTGGCGGTGCTGCTGTTCACCAGCGGCACGGCCGGCGCACCGCGGCCGGCGATGCTCACGCACGGCAACCTCTCCAGCAACATCGACCAGGTGCTGGCCAACCCGGCCCGGCCCGAGGGCGCGGACGAGGTGGCGCTGTGCGTGCTGCCGCTGTTCCACGTGTTCGGCCTGAACGCCCTGCTGGGCGTCACGCTGCGGGTGGGCGGCACCGCGGTGCTGGTCGAGCGGTTCGATCCCCACACCACGCTCGAGGCTGTCGCCGAGCACCGGGTGAGCATCCTGTCCGGGGTGCCGACGATGTGGTCGGCGTGGGTGGCGCTGCCCGACGCCAAGCCCGACGCCATGGACAGCGTGCGCTTCGCCGTCTCGGGCGCCGCCGCCCTCGACCCGGGTACCCGGAAGGCGGTCAACGAGCGCTTCGGGATCGACCTCACCGAGGGCTACGGGCTGACCGAGGCCTCGCCCGCCGTCACGAGCGGCCTGGGACACGGTGCGCCCGACGGCAGCATCGGGGTGCCCCTGCCGGGGGTGAAGGTGCGGCTGGTCGACAGCGCGGGCGAGGACGCGCTGGTGGGCGACCCCGGCGAGATCTGGGTGAAGGGGCCCAACGTGTTCCCGGGCTACTGGAACGACGACGAGGCCACCCGGGCGGCGCTGACCGCCGACGGCTGGCTGCGCACGGGCGACATGGCGGTGGTCGACGACCGGGGCTTCTTGTCGCTGGTCGACCGGGCCAAGGACGTGATCATCGTCTCGGGCTTCAACGTGTTCCCGGCCGAGGTCGAGGAGGTGCTGGTCCTGCACCCGGCGGTCGACGCCGCGGCGGTGGTCGGCGTGCCCCACCCGCACTCGGGCGAGGCGGTGAAGGCGTTCGTGGTGGTCGCGGACGGGGCCGCGGTCGACGAGCAGGCGCTGGCCGACCACGCCGCCGCCCAACTGGCCCGCTACAAGTGCCCGTCGACCATCGCCTTCGTCGACGAGCTGCCCCGCGGTGTCACGGGCAAGGTGCTGCGGCGCGAGCTGCGCTAGCCCCGTCGTTCGCCGTCGGCCCGGACCGTCGTCCGACCGAGAGCTGGAGGAGGCACAGTGCCCGACGATCTCCATGTCCTGCCCGCCACCGACCTGGTGCGCCTGCTGGCGGCGGGGGAGGTGTCGAGCGTCGAGCTGCTCGACCACTTCCTGGCCCGCGTCGAGCGCGTCGACCACGCGATCAACGCCGTGGTGGCGCTCGATGTCGAGCGGGCGCGTGCGCGGGCGGCCGCGGCCGACGCGGCCCGGGCGCAGGGCGAGTCGTGGGGGCCGCTGCACGGCCTGCCCATGACGGTGAAGGACGCGTTCGAGACCGAGGGCCTGGTCACCACGTCTGGCGCGCCGGAGCTGGCCGACCACGTGCCCGCCCGTGACGCCGACGCCGTGGCCCGGCTCAAGGAAGCCGGGGCGGTGGTGTTCGGCAAGACCAACCTGCCCATCTACGCCGGCGACCTGCAGACCTACAACGAGGTCTACGGGCGGACGAACAACCCGTGGGCGCTCGACCGGACGGTCGGGGGCTCGTCGGGGGGCGCGGCGGCGGCCCTGGCCGCGGGCCTCACCGGGCTCGAGCTGGGCAGCGACATCGGCGGCTCGATCCGCAACCCCGCACACTTCTGTGGGGTGTTCGGCCTCAAGCCCAGCTGGGGCGTGGTGCCCCACCGGGGCCACATCCCGGGCCCGCCGGGCGCCCTCGGCCCGTTCGACGTGGGGGTCATGGGCCCGATGGGGCGCAGCGCCGCGGACCTGGCGCTGGCGCTCGACGTGCTGGCCGGGCCTGCGGGCGAGGACGCCGCGGGGTGGCGGCTCGACCTGCCGCCCGCCCGCAACGGCGGCGAGGTCGAGGGACTCCGGGTGGCCACGTGGTTCGACGACCCGTTCGTCGCCACCGCGCAGGACACCCAACTGCTGCTCGACGGGGCGGCCAAGGCCCTCGCCGGGGCGGGTGCCACGGTCAGCGGGGTCGACCCGCCGGTCGGCCTGGCCGAGCTCGCCGGGTCGTGGCAGCAGATGGTGCTGCCGATCGTCGCCGCCGGGTTTCCGGACGAGATGTTCGCGGAGCTCGCGGCGAACGAGCCGCCCCCACCGTCCGAGGGCGAGCACGCCAGCGTCGGGGCGCTGCGGGCGATGACCATCCGCCACCGTGACTGGGCTCGGGCCAACGAGGTGCGCCACCAGCACCGGCAGCGCTTCGCCGAGGTGTTCGACCGCTACGACGTCCTGCTCGCCCCCGTCATGCCTACGGCCGCCTTCCCGCACGACACCGGCACCGAGCTCCCCCTGCGGACCGTCGACGTCGACGGCGAGGCCCGCTCCTACCTGGAGGGCATTTACTGGAACGGCGCCTTCGGGGCGCTGTTGCTGCCCGTGGCCGTCCCACCGGTCGGGCGTACCGCCGCCGGCCTGCCGGTCGGGGTGCAGGTGGTGGCGCCCTTCCTGCACGATCGCACGGCCATCGCCGTGGCGGGGCACCTCGAGCGCCTGCTCGGCGGCTTCGTCGCGCCACCCGACCCGCCGCCGCCCGGCTCGTGACGGCCGGCGCGGTCGCGTGTCGTGGCGACGGCCCTGCTCACAGGCGCTGCTTGTGAGCACGTGAACAAGCGGCGATAGCATCCCGGCCAATGGTCGACGGCTCCAAGCGCCCGGCGCGCAAGATCCCCGAGGCGACCGTCGCCCGCCTGCCCATCTACCTGCGCAGCCTGCTCGAGGCCGCGGGTGACGGGATGCCCACCATCAGCTCCGAGCGCCTGGCCGAGCTGTCGGGGTTCAACGCCGCCAAGGTGCGCAAGGACCTGAGCTACCTCGGGAGCTACGGCACCCGCGGGGTCGGCTACGACGTCGAGTACCTGCAGTTCCAGATGAGCCGCGAGCTGGGGCTGACCAAGGACTGGCACGTCGTCATCGCCGGCATCGGCAACCTGGGCCACGCCCTCGCCAACTACGGCGGCTTCACCGACCGGGGCTTCCCGGTGGCGGCGCTGGTCGACGCCGACCCCCGCGTCGTCGGCTCCGATGTCAACGGCATCGCGGTGCGCCACATCGACGAGCTGGGTGACATCGCGGCCGAGCACCGCATCGCCATCGGCATCATCGCGACGCCGGCGAGCGCCGCCCAGGACGTGGCCGACCGCATGATCGCCGCCGGCGTCAGCTCGATCCTCAACTTCGCCCCGACCATCGTGGCCGTGCCGCCCGACGTGTCGCTGCGCAAGGTCGACCTGGCCGTCGAGCTGCAGATCCTGAGCTTCTACCAGCAGCGCAAGGGCGGCGACCACCGCAGTGGGGCGCTGCCCGCCGAGCCGGCGCCCGTCCCCCCGGCCGGCTGAGCCGCCGCGGACCGTGCCCGTCGACCAGCCGCTCTATCCCGTGAACCTGGTGGTCGCGGGCCGCCGGTGCCTGGTGGTGGGCGGCGGTCGGGTCGCGGTCACGAAGGTGAACGGGCTGCTCGACGCCGGCGCCCTGGTCACCGTGGTGGCACCGGACGTCGACCCGCGGCTCGACGCGCGGGCGGGCGAGGCCGGGGCCCACCCCGGCACCGGGTCGGAGGGCAGCCTCACGATCGAGCGACGCGGGTACCGCCGGGGCGAGGCCGCCGACTACCGGCTGGTGGTGGCGGCCACCGGCGAGCCCGCCGTCAACCAGCAGGTGTACGACGACGGCGAGGCGGCCGGGGTGTGGGTCAACAGCGCCGACGATCCCGACCGCTGCAGCGCCATCCTGCCCGCCCGGGTCCGCCAGGGGCGGCTCACGGTCACGGTGTCGACCGGCGGCCACAGCCCGGCCGTGGCCTCGTGGCTGCGGGGGCGGCTGGCCGAGGAGCTGGGGCCGGAATACGACCAGCTCATCGGGCTGTTGGCCCAGGCACGTAACGAGGTGCAGGAACAGGGTCTCGCCACCGAGCAGTTCGATTGGAAACGGGCGCTCGATTCGGGGATCCTGGATCTGCTGAGGGCCGGCCGGCCCGAAGAGGCCAAGGAGCGCTTGCGCGCGTGTCTGTCGTCGTCATCGGACTGAACCACCGCACGGCCCCGCTCGACCTGCTCGAGCGGATGACGATCGGTGACGGCCAGCTCAGCAAGGCTCTGCACGACCTGTGCACCCGCGAGCACATCAGCGAGGCGCTGGTGCTCTCCACGTGCAACCGCACCGAGGTGTACGCGGTCGCCGAGAGGTTCCACGGCGCCTACAGCGACATCCGGGGCTTCCTGGCCGAATTCTCCTTCCTGCCGCCCGAGGACTTCTCCGATCACCTCTACGTCCACTACGACTCGGCCGCCGCCGCGCACCTGATGGCGGTGACCGCAGGTCTCGACTCGGCGGTGCTGGGCGAGAGCGAGATCCAGGGCCAGGTCAAGCGGGCCTGGGAGCGGGCGCGTGGCGATGACGCGGTCGGCCCCACGCTCAACCTGCTGCTGCGCCACGCGATCGAGGCCGGCAAGCGCGCCCGCACCGAGACCGGCATCGCCCGCCACATCGCCTCGGTGTCGCAGGCCGCGGTGGCGATGGCCAGCGAGCGGCTCGGGGGCGTCGCGGGCCGGACCGTGCTGGTGGTGGGCGCGGGCGAGATGGGCGAGGGCATGGCCGTGGCGCTGGCGGGTGCCGGCGTCGCCGAGGTGCTCGTGGCCAACCGCACCGCCGACCGCGCCGACCAGCTCGCAACCCGCGTCGGCGGCCGCCCGGTGTCGCTGATGGAGGTGCCCGGCCGGCTGGCCGAGGTCGACGTCCTGCTCACGTCCACCGGCGCCCAGGCGCCGCTGCTCGAGGTGGCCGACATCGCCCCGGTCATGGCCGCGCGGCCCGACCGCCCGCTGCTCGTGGTCGACATCGCCATGCCCCGCGACATCGACCCCGCAGTGGCCGAGATCGACGGCGTGACGCTGCTCGACATGGACGACGTCCGAGGCTTCGCCGCCGCGGGCGTCGCCGAGCGCCGCCGCGAGGTGGCCGCCGTCGAGGCGATCCTCAACGACGAGCTCGAGCGCTACCTGGGCGCCACCTCGGCCCGCGAGGTCTCCCCCATGATCGTGGCCCTGCGCGAGCGGGCCGAGTCGGTGAGGGTGGCCGAGCTCGAGCGCCTGAAGGCCCGCTACGAGGACCTCGACCCCCGCCAGATCGACATGGTCGATGCCGTGACGCGGGGCATGGTGGCCAAGCTGCTGCACCAGCCCACCGTGGTGCTGAAGGACGCGGCCGGCAGCTCCAGGGGCGATCGCCTGGTGGCCGCGCTCCGCGACCTGTTCGAGATCGAGCCCTGATGCGCTTCCGGGTCGCGACCCGGGGCTCGGCGCTCGCCCGCTGGCAGGCCGACCACGTCGTGTCGCTGCTGCACAAGGCCGATCCCGGCATCGAGGCCCAGGCCGTCATCGTCGAGACCAGCGGCGACCGCCGGCGCGACGTGCCGATCTGGGAGCTGGGCGGCAAGGGCGTGTTCGTCAAGGAGGTGCAGGGCGCGGTGCTCGACGGTCGCGCCGACCTCGCCGTCCACTCGGCCAAGGACCTGCCGTCGTCCACGCCCTCGGGCCTGGTCATCGGGGCCGTGCCCGAGCGGGCCGACGTGCGCGACGCCCTGGTGGGCGCCACGCTCGCCGAACTGCCGGACGGCGCGCTGGTGGCCACGGGCTCGCTGCGCCGCCGGGCCCAGCTGGCCCACCTGCGGCCCGACCTGCGGTTCTGTGGCCTGCGGGGCAACATGGACACCCGCCTCGACCAGGTGGGCCGCGACGGCGTCGCCGCCGTCGTCGTGGCCGCGGCCGCGCTCGACCGGCTGGGCTGGGGCGACCGCATCGCGGAACGGCTCGACCCCCCCGTCATGCTGCCCCAGGTGGGGCAGGGTGCCCTCGCCGTCGAGTGCCGCAGCGACGACGACGAGGCCCGGTGCGCGCTCGAGCGCATCGAGCACCTCCCCGCCCGCCGGGCGGTCGACGCCGAGCGGGGGTTCCTGGCCGAGCTCGGCGGCGACTGCTCGCTGCCCGCCGCCGCCCACGCCACCCTGGCGGGCGACGGCCTGCGGGTGGGGGGACTGATCGCCACGGTCGACGGGGCCACCGTGGTGCGCCACGAGCTGTCGGGCCCCGCGGCGGCGGGTGCGGCGCTCGGCCGGTCGGTGGCCCGCCACCTGCTCGACGAGCAAGGTGGGGCCCAGCTGCTCGGGCGGGACTGAGGTCGTGTCCGAGATCGCGACCGCGACCCCGACCGCCACCATGTCCCGTTCCTTCAGCCGCTCGAGGGGCGAGCCGTGACGGTCCACCTCGTGGGGGCCGGGCCCGGCGACCCGGGCCTGCTGACCGTGCGGGCGCTGGAGGTGCTGCGCCGCGCCGACGTCGTCGTGTACGACCGGCTCTCGCAGGAGTCGCTGCTCGACCTCGCGCCGCCCGGTGCCGACCGCATCGACGTGGGCAAGGCGCCCGGGAACGTCCGCCTGTCACAGGACGGCATCAACGACCTGCTGGTCGAGCGGGGTCGGCGAGGCGAGACCGTGGTGCGGCTCAAGGGCGGCGACCCGTTCGTCTTCGCCCGCGGGGGCGAGGAGGCGGCCGCGCTGGGCGCGGCCGGCGTGCCCTTCGAGGTGGTCCCGGGCATCACCTCGGCCATCGCGGTGCCCGCCTACGCCGGCATCCCCGTGACGCTGCGCCACTCGTCGACCAGCGTCACCATCGTCACCGGGCACGAGGAGCCGGGCGCCGGCGAGGACGGCACGGTCGACTGGGAGGCCGTGGCGCGGGTGGGGGGCACCATCGTCATCCTCATGGGGGTGGCCCGCATCGGGCGCATCGCCGCCGCCCTCATGGCGGCCGGGCGCCCGCCCGACACGCCCGTCGCGGCCGTGCAGTGGGGCACCCGGCCCGAGCAGCGCACCGTACGGGCCACCCTGGGCACGATCGGCGAGCAGGCGCTCGGCACGCCCTCGACCATCGTGGTCGGCGACGTCGCCGCCCACGACCTGCGCTGGTTCGAGAACCGGCCGCTCTTCGGTCGCCGCATCGTGGTGACCCGGGCCCGCGAGCAGGCCAGCGAGCTGGTTTCCCGGCTGGCGGCCCAGGGCGCGGCGTGCGTCGAGGTGCCGGCCATCGCCATCGCCGAGCCCGCCGACGGGGGAGCGGCCCTGGCCGCGGCCGTCGAGCGGTTGGCCGCGGGCGCCTACGACTGGCTCGTGCTGACGTCGCCCAACGGCGCCCGCCGGGTGCTGGCCGCCCTCCGGGACGCGGGGCGCGACGCCCGGGCGCTGGGCACCACCCGTCTGGCCGCCATCGGGCCCGGGACCGCCGACGTGCTGGCGGGTGCCAACCTGGTGGCCGACCTGGTGCCGCCGCGGTTCGTGGCCGAGTCGCTGCTCGACTCGTTCCCGGGCACCGCCGACGCCGGGCCCGACGTCGCCACCGGGCGGGTGCTGCTGGCGCGGGCGGCGGTCGCCCGCGACGTGCTGCCCGACGGCCTGGCCGAGCGGGGCTGGAAGGTCGACGTCGTCGAGGCCTACCGCACCGAGGCGGCGCCCCTCGACGAGGACGCGGCCGCGGCCGTGGCCGACGCCGAGGTCGTGACCTTCACCTCCTCCTCGACGGTGACCAACTTCCTGGCCGCCGTGCACGGGGGGCCCGGCACGCCCGCGGACGGGCCGCCCGCGAGGATGCCGCCGGTGGTGGCCGCCATCGGCCCGATCACCGCGGCGACGGCCCGCGACCACGGGCTGACGGTGGACGTCGAGGCCGAGGTGCACACGATCGACGGGCTCGTCGACGCGCTGTGCGCCTGGGCGGCCGCCCACCCGCGTCCCGATCGCTGACCGTCCCGGGCGACAGCCGGCCCGGGGGGCTGAACCGACCCGTTCCTGTGGTCGCCGGATCGGGCGGCGGCAGCGGCTGCCCTCCGGCCACGCATCACCCGTCGGCGGCTACCGCTCCTCGCGGCGGCGCTGGACCTCGGCCTCGAACAGGGCCTGCCGGGTGGGGGACAGCTCGTCGCCCAGGACCACCGGCTCCTCGCCGGCCTCGAGGCCCAGCCCCACCCCACCCGGCCGCGTCAGCACCGTCGTGCGGGGCGGCTCGCGGTACTCGGGCGAGCCGAAGGGGAAGTCGCCGGCCACGTCGTCGAAGTCGAGGTCGCGGGGAGCGTTGGCCGCCGCCAGGATGCCCGCCGGCGTCAGGTCGCCGAACTCGACGGCCCGCTCGAGCACCTGGTGGGCGGCCGCCGCCTCGAGATAGCCGAGCCGGAACCAGGGGTCGCCCTCGGCGATCTCCGGGGCGAAGGCGGCCCGAGCCGCCTCCAGCCGGTCACCGCCACCCGACGCCGCAGGCCCGGGGCCCGACCAGGTGTCGTCGCCCACCAGCCACACGTGCTCGGCCGCGTAGGCGGAGGCGGCGGGGTCGGCCACGTCGGGCCGGCCGGGCGCGGGGACGAACCACACGGGTGCGAACCCGCGGCGGGCCGCTCCGGCCAGGGCTGCCGTCGTGGCCGGGGGCAGGGTGGCGGCCACCACGACGTCGCACCGCCCGGCCTCCAGCTCGGTCACAGCCTCGCCGGCGGCATCCTCGATCGGCGCGGCCCCAGCGCCGGCGCCGGTGGTGCCCGGCGCGGTCCCGCCGTCGGCACCGGCGCCGAGCTCGACGACCGGCCCCTCGTCCATGTACAGCACGGCGGCGCTGGCGGCGACGGCATCGCGCGCCGCCGCCCCGTAGTCGCCCTCGCCCACCAGGGCGCACACCGTCGAGCGGGCCCCGGGGGCGTGCACGTACCAGTCGAGGGCGTTGAACAGCCCGACCGTGAGCGGGGTGCCCAGCGCCACCAGGTTCTGATGGCGCGACCACGGGAAGTCGACGGCCAGGGTGCCGGCCATCGTGTCGTCCGCCGCCAGCGGCTCGAGCGCGGCGCCGGCGGCGCGGAAGCCCAGCACCTGCACGTACATCGCCACCTGCGGCCGCGAGCGCTCGTAGCCGGCGAGGACGGTGGCGGCGTCGTCGGCGCCGTCGACCACCTCGATCTCGACGCGGTACCGGTCCGCAACGCCGCCCGCGTCGTCGAGTGCGGCGAAGTACGCCCGGTTGCCCGCCGTCACCGCCCGCCCGGCCTCGGCCATGGGCCCGCGCCCGACGGTGATGGCGCCGAGGGTGATCGTGTCGCCGTGTACGCCGAGCACCGGGCCGCGGTCCAGCTCGCCGGGCGCGTCCGCGGCCCGGTCGCCGCTGCAGGCCACGAGCGCGGCGGCGGCCACCAGCACGGCGGCGCCGGCGCCACTGCGGGACCGGGCCCGGTGGCCTCCGGCGGGTGACGGCATCCCGGCAGGATGCCATCTCGGCGGGCGGCCGTCCCAGGCGAGCAGGCCGTGACCCGGCGCGTGTTGACGACCACGTCCGGAATTCATCGGGGGTGGGCGCCGATGTGGTTAGCTTGGCGCGCAGTGCTGACCGGCCGGGGAGGGCGGGCGGTCGCAATTCACCACTCTCATGTGCCGCGTGTGAGCACGGCTCGTGGGGGTGGTGCTACAACCGATGTGCCGAGACGAATCGGCCGAGCCCGAGACCCGAGGGGTGCGAGGGGCGAGTGTCACTTTTGACGGTCAACAACGTGGGGGTTCGTTTCGGTGGCGTCGTCGCGCTCGACGACCTGTCCTTCACCGTCGAGCCCGGCCGCATCTGCGCGTTGATCGGCCCCAACGGCGCCGGCAAGACGACCTTGTTCAACGTGCTCAGCCGGCTGTACCAGCCCAACAACGGCTCGGTGGACTTCGACGGGCGCGACCTGCTGACGGTGCCCGCCCACAAGATCGTGGACCTGGGCCTGGCCCGCACCTTCCAGAACGTGGCGCTCTTCCCGGCCCTCACGGTGCTCGAGAACGTCCTCGCCGGCGCCCACTCGGTCGGCAAGGTCGGGTTCGGCCGGGCGACGTTCCGGATCGGGGCCGCCAAGGAGGAGCGCCGCATGCGGGTCCACGGCCTCGACCTGTTGGCCCGGCTCGACCTGGCCGACATCGCCCACCGTCCGGTGGCCGGCCTGCCCTTCGGCACCCTCAAGCGCATCGAGTTCGCCCGGTCGCTGGCCACCGAGCCCCGCCTGCTCATGCTCGACGAGCCCGCCAACGGCCTGACGCACAGCGAGGTCGACGAGCTGGGCGAGACGATCCGCTCCATCCGCGACCAGTTCGACCTGACGATCCTTCTGGTCGAGCACCACATGGCCATGGTTATGGCCATCTCCGACCACATCGTCGTGCTCGACTTCGGCCGCAAGATCGCCGAGGGCGGCCCCGACGCCGTGCGCAACGACCCGGTGGTCATCGAGGCCTACCTGGGGGCGCCGGCATGAGCGAGCGTCCGCAATGCAGCGAGCGGGGCCCGAGCGGCCCGCTGCGAAGCAGCAAGAGCGGGGAGCAATGAGCGAGCGTCCGCAATGCAGCGAGCGGGGCCCGAGCGGCCCGGCCGAAGGCCAGGAGCGGGTGGCGTGAGCCTCCTCGAACTGCACGACGTCGCCGGCGGCTACGGCCAGGTGCGGGTGCTGCACGGCATCGACCTCGCCGTCGACGAGGGCCAGGTCGCAGTGGTGCTGGGCGCCAACGGGGCCGGCAAGACCACCACGCTGCGGGCCATCAGCGGGCTGATCCACACGACCGGGGACATCCTGTACGACGGCAAGTCGATCTCGGGCAAGCACCCCGAGGCCGTCTCCCGCCTCGGCATCGGGCACGTGCCCCAGGGCCGGGGCACGTTCACCGATCTGACGGTCGACGAGAACATGCGCGTCGGAGCCGTCAACCGGCGGGACGGCGAGATCGCGTCCGACCTCGACCGGTGGTACCACGTGTTCCCCCGCCTGGGCGAGCGCCGCCAGCAGGAGGCGGGCAGCATGAGCGGCGGCGAGCAGCAGATGCTGGCCCTGGCCCGGGCGATGATGGCCCGGCCCCGTCTCCTGCTGCTCGACGAGCCCTCGCTCGGCCTCGCCCCCCTCGTCACGCGCGAGCTGTTCGGCCGCCTCGGCGAGCTCAACAAGGAGACGGGCCTGTCGGTCCTGGTGGTCGAGCAGAACGCCAACCTCGCCCTCGACATCGGCCACTGGGGCTACGTGCTCGAGACCGGCCGCATCGCGGTGCAGGGGCCCGCCGAGCAACTCCATGACGACGAGGCCGTGCGCAAGGCCTACCTGGGATTCTGAGGACGGACGATGGAACTGTTTCTCGAGCAGATCCTCAACGGCGTGGCCCGCGGCGTCGTCTACGGATCGGTGGCGCTGGCCCTCGTCCTGATCTTCCGGACCACCGGCGTGCTCAACTTCGCCCAGGGCGAGATGGCGCTGTTCTCGACCTATCTCACGTGGAAGCTGACCGAGTGGGGCATGCCCGTGGTCGGGGCCATCGTGATCTCGATGCTGGTGGCGTTCGTGGCCGGCGGCGTGGTGCAGTTCACGTTGATACGCCCGATGGAGGGACGCAGCCAGCTCAACGTCGTGATCGTCACGTTGGGGTTGTTCCTCGCCATCAACTCCCTGGCTCAGCTGTTCTTCGGCACCGATCCCCAGCTCATGCCGAACGCCTTCCCCGAGGGTGGCGTCGACCTGGTCGCCGGTGCCCGCATCCAGAAGGACACGATCGGGCTCATCGTGGTGCTGCTGCTGGAGTGCCTGGTGCTGTGGTGGACCCTCAACAGGACCCGGCTCGGCCTCAAGCTGCGGGCGGTGTCCAACGATCCCGACTCGGCCCGCCTCCACGGCATCCCGGCCGGGACGATGCTCATGCTGGGCTGGTCGATGTCCGCCGCCATCGGCGCCCTGGCCGGCTCGCTGGTCGCCTCCCAGAGCACCGGGTTCGACAGCACGCTGATGCAGATCATCCTGGTGTACGCCCTGGCGGCGGCGGCGCTGGGCGGGTTCGACAGCATCTGGGGCGCCGTCATCTGCGGCCTGGTGGTCGGCATCGCCGACGCCCTCACCACGCAGTACGTCGACGCCCTCGACGGCATCGAGGTGGTCGTGCCGCTCGGTCTGATCCTGGTCGTGCTGATCGTGTCGCCGAACGGGCTGTTCGGCAAGAGAACGGTCGAGCGGGTCTGATGGCGACCGACCAGACAGGCGTCGGCGCCGGGCCGGCACTGGGCACGCCGCCCGTCGACGGCGAGGTCGCCGAGCCGCAGGCCGGCCCCCCGCCGCTGTGGCCGCCGGTGCCCCGGGTGGTGTTCATCGCCCGGGTCCTCATCGGCATCGTCCTGTCGGCGGCCGCGCTCTACGCGCCCTTCTACTTCGAGCCGACCATGAACAGGGTGCTGGGGCAGGCCATCTACCTGGCCATCGCGGCCATGGGCCTCAACCTGCTGCTCGGGTTCAACGGCCAGGTGTCGATCGGTCACGGGGCCTTCTACGGCGTCGGCGCGTTCACGTCGGCCATCCTCATGATGGAGCACGGGTGGTCCTACGAGCCGACGATCCTCGTCGCCGGGGTGCTGACCGGCCTGTTCGGGCTGCTGGTGGGCCTCCCCGCCCTCCGGGTGCGCGGCCTGTACCTCGCGCTGGTCACGTTGGGCCTGGCCGTGCTGTTCCCGCGGATCGCCCAGCGCTTCATCGGCGGCCCCGACAAGGCGATCACCGTCCCCGGCGGCCGGCCGCTGATGCGGCCCCCGCGCAGCAGCTTCTCGTCGCTGATCGACGGCCTCGCCGACGACCAGTGGCACTACTTCCTCAGCCTCGCGATCATGCTCGTGCTCATGCTCCTGGCCTGGAACCTGACCAGGGGCCGCATGGGCCGGGCCATGATCGCGGTGCGCGACCAGGAGATCGCAGCCACCACCGTGGGCGTGAACTTGGCCCGCACGAAGGTCGGCACCTTCGCCATCAGCGCCGCCTACGCCGGGGTGGCGGGCTCGCTGTCGGTGATGATCGACACGCTGGCCGACGGCACCGACCCCGTCCTCTACTTCCAGCGCTCGATCGAGTTCCTCGTCGCGATGACGATCGGTGGCGCCGCCACCATGCTCGGCCCGGCCGTCGGCGCGCTGGCCCTGGTCCTGCTGCGCCGGAACACCGAAGACCTCATCGAGGGCAAGGAGATCCTGGCACCGGCCATCTACGGCGCCGGGCTCATCCTCATCGTGTTCGTGTTGCCTGAAGGCTTCGTGGGCGGCGTCCGCCGCCTGCTGGCCGCCCTCGGGCGGCGCTCGTCGGCGAAGGGAAGGCCGCCGACCCATCCCAACCCTGACGACAGCCAATCACTAGGAGGGTCACATGATGCGAGGACATAAGGCCAGGGCGGCGGCGGTGCTCGCCGCGCTGGTGCTGCTCGGCTCTGCGTGCTCGTCGCGCGACGACAGCGATTCCACCACATCCGGGGACGAGGGCGACTCGGGCGACGCGTCCGGGTCGAGCATCGACACCGCCGACTGCCTGTCCGATCCCACGGTTCCCGTCGAGGGCGACACCATCAAGCTGGTGTCGAGCTTCCCGCAGTCGGGTGCGACCGCGGCCTTCTCCGAGATCGCGAGAGGGTGGAAGGCCTACTTCGACAAGGTCAACGCCGAGGGCGGAGTCGACATCGGCGGGACGTCGTACCAGATCGAGTTCGAGGATCAGGACGACGAGTACAACCCGGCCGAGACGGCCGCCAACATCGACGAGCTCGTCCCGCCGGACAGCGACGTGTTCGCCGTGTTCAGCGTCGTCGGCACGGCCAACAACCAGGCCATCCGCGACCAGCTCGGCGAGATGTGCGTCCCCAACGTGTTCGCGGCCACGGGCTCGCCCGCCTGGGGCAACGAGGACTACCCGTGGACGCTCGGGTCGACGCTCGCGCCCTACACGCTCGAAGGCGCCATGTTCGCCGACGTGCTGGCCGAGGAGAACCCCGAGGCCAAGGTGGCGATGCTCGTCCAGGACGACGACTTCGGTCGCGCCTACGAGGAGGGCTTCAACCAGGCCATCGAGGGCACCGACATCGAGGTCGTCAAGGTCGAGCGGTACCAGACCGGCGCCACCGACGTCGCCGCGCAGATCACCAGCCTCGCGGCCTCCGGGGCCGACGCCTTCTTCAACGGCGGCACGCTGCTGGCGTGCCCCGACGCCCTGACGAAGGCCAAGGAGGCCGGGTGGGAGCCCATCACGTGGGTGTCCTCCACCTGCACGTCCGACACGCTGATGGGCCTCGCCCTGGATGCTGCTGACGGGGTCTACAGCTCGGCCAACCTGAAGGACCCGCTGAATCCCGACTGGGACGACGACCCGGCGATGGTCGAGTACCTCGAGACCATCAACCAGTACCAGCCCGACGGCTTCCGGCCGACCAACGCCATCGTCGGCTACGGCTACACGCAGGCTGCGGTCTTCATCGAGGCGCTCGAGGCCATGGACGAGCCGACCCGGCTCGCGCTGATGGAGTCGGTCCGCGACCTGCAGGCGACCGACGTCGGCCTGCTCCTGCCCGACGTGACCGTCACGACCGCCGAAGGCGATCCCTACTTCGGCGAGACGCTGCAGCTCGTCCAGTACGAGTTCACCGGCGAGGGCGACCGCAACCACTTCGTCTACGTGGGCGACCCCGTCGACTTCGAAGGCCAGGCCATCGAGCTGACCCCCGACGACCTGGTCAACGGTTAGCCGTTCGACCGGCGCATAGGACAGCAGGCAGGGGCACCCCCGTTCCGGGCGGTGCCCCTGCCGCGTGCGCATGTGTGCCGGCTCCGGCCCGGGCCGTAGCATCGGGGCGTGGCCTTTCCTCAGCGTCGGTTGCGGCGGCTGCGCCGCACGCCCGCCCTGCGCCGGCTGGTGGCCGAGACCCGGCTGTCGGTCGACGACCTGATCGTCCCGCTGTTCGTGCGCGAGGGCATCGACCACCCGCAGGAGATCAGCTCCCTGCCCGGCGTGGTCCAGCACACCCGCGAGACCCTCCGCAAGGAGGTGCACGAGCTGGCCGGCATGGGGGTGCCCGCGGTGATCCTCTTCGGCATCCCGGCGGCGAAGGACGCCGAGGGATCGGGCGCGTGGGACCCGGACGGCATCGTCCAGGTCGCCCTCCGCGACCTGCGGGACGACATGGGTGACGACCTGGTGCTGATGGCCGACCTGTGCCTCGACGAGTACACCGACCACGGGCACTGCGGCATCGTGGACGCCGAGGGCCGTGTCGACAACGACGCCACGATCGACCTGTACGCGCAGGTGGCCGTGGCGCAGGCCACTGCGGGGGCCGACGTGGTGGCCCCGAGCGGCATGATGGACGGCCAGGTCGCCGCCATCCGCGACGCGCTCGACGAGGAGGACTTCACCCAGGTGGCCGTCCTCGCCTACGGCGCCAAGTACGCGTCGGCGCTGTACGGGCCGTTCCGCGAGGCGGTCGACGTCACGATCGCCGGCGGCGGCGACCGCAAGGCGTACCAGCAGGATCCCCGCAACGGCCGCGAGGCCCTCGAGGAGATCCGGGCCGACCTGGCCGAGGGCGCCGACATGGTGATGGTCAAGCCGGCGCTCGCCTACCTCGACGTGCTGGCTCACGTGCGGGCCGAGGTCGACGTCCCGCTGGCGGCGTACCACGTGTCGGGCGAGTACGCCATGGTGAAGGCGGCGGCCGAGCGCGGGTGGATCGACGGGCCCGCGGTCATGCTCGAGCACCTGACCGCCATCCGCCGGGCCGGCGCCGACATGATCCTCACCTACGCCGTGCGCGACGTCGTCGACCGTCTCTGAGGCGGGACGCGCTGGTCCGCGCGGCGGTCACGCCGCGGCGGCGACCGAGCGGCCGCCGACCGCGGACTCGGTCGGCTCGATCGACTCGATCTCGTCGGTGGGACCGACGGGGGCCACGGCGGGCCGCCGGGTCAGCGCCAGGAGCAGCCCGCCGGTCACGGCGCCGGCGCCGATCAGCAGCCAGGCCGCGGAGTTCACGCCGTAGCGCTCGCTGACGGCGCCGAAGGCGAGGGCGAAGGGGAGGAATGACATCCAGCCGCCGGCGCCCACGCCCGACGAGATGCTCGACCGCACGGCCGAGGGAACCAGGTCGTGCAGCAGCCGGGTGGCGACCACGCCGAAGGCCACGGCCACGGTGGCGACGACCACCTGGGCGGCGGACGCGACGACCGGATCTCGGCTGACCAGCAGCACGACGCCGCTGCCGACCAGCAGCGTGCCCCCGACCGCGGCGGGGCCCCGGGCGTCGAGGCGGACGCGGGAGGCGATCAGGCCCCCCAGGGTCAACGAGGCCATCAGGGCCGCCCAGGCGGGGCCGTACAGCGCCGTGCCTGCCTCGGCCTCGACGAGCCACAGCGGGCCGAACTCGAAGACCGCCTGGCTCAGCAGCGTGGTCAGGACGAGCAGACCGACGATCGGTGCGATCCGCGGCTGCGAGCGCAGGGTGCGGACCGTCGTGGCGACGTGCTCGCGCAGGCTGCCGGCCTGGGCGACCTCGTGCAGCCGCGGCTCCCGGAACCGCAGCAGGGCCAGGCTGGACACCAGTAGGAAGGGCACGGTGGCGAAGTAGGTGATGCGCGGCGAGGTGGCGGCGCCGAGCAGGCCGCCGCCCACCGCGCCGAGCACCAGCGCGACGCCCGAGACCATCTGCACCCGGCCGAGGGCGGCGTCGAACCCCTCGCTCGAGCCCGTCTCCTCGAGCACGGTGTCGTACACGATCGAGTCGAGCGTGCCGCTCTGCATGGCGAGGTAGACGCCGAGCAGCAGGGCGGCGGCCACGTACGTGACGACGTCGGTGCTGAGCCCGCCGACCACCACGCTGAGCAGGGCGCCGGCGTTGCCGACCAGCAGCACGCCGCGCCGGCTCCAGCGGTCGGCCAGCACGCCGGAGGGGATCTCGAGCAACGGGACCATCGCGGCGTAGGCGGCCGCCATGATCCCCACGGTCGCCGGCGTGAACCCGATCTCGGACAGGAACAGCTTCTCGACGGGAACCCACAGCATCACGCCGCCCGCAAAGGTCGACAGGAGCAGGGGCGACAGCCGCCGCGCCAGGGGTCGGGTCACGGGGCGGGCCGACTCGGTCTCGGTGGAAGTCATGCTCCTAAAGTAGGAGTATTAGATTCTGAAAGTCAAGGAGTTACATCAACTTCAGAAGTGACTGCTATGCTCGGCGGCATGACGACGCACCGGACCTACGGCGACGGGTGCTCCTCCGCACATGCCCTCGACCTCGTGGGTGAGCGCTGGGCGCTCCTGATCGTGCGCGACCTGCTGTTCGGGCCCAAGCGGTTCACCGACCTTCACGCGGGGCTGCCGCAGGGCAGCCCCAACGTGCTGACCCAGCGGCTCCGCGAGCTCGAGGCCGCCGGCGTGGTGCGCCGGCGCCGTCTGCCGCCGCCGGCCTCGGCCAACGTCTACGAGCTCACCGAGTGGGGCGCGGAGCTCGAGCCGGTGTTGCTCGGCCTGCAGCGGTGGGGCGCCGGGTCGTCCTCCTACCCCCAGGGCGCGCCCCTGGGCTGCGACGCCGCCATGCTCGCCCTCAAGAACGGCTTCGACCCGGCCGCCGCCCGCGACCTGCACGTCGTGGTCGAGGTGCGCTTCCCGCAGGCGACCTTCCGCCTGGCGGTCGACGGTGGCGCCATCGACATCGGGCGCGGCGCGGCCGACGACCCCGACCTGGTGTTGGAGACCGACCCGGTCACCCTCGAGGAGCTCGCCTACGGCGGCCTCACCGTGGCCCGGGCCACGGGCGAGGGGCACCTCACGGTCACCGGCGACGGGGCGCTCGCACCCCGGCTGTTCGAGGTCTTCCCCGCGCCGGCGCCGGCCTGACGTCCCGGCGGTCGCCGCCGTTAGGCTCGCCCGGTGGCCACCAACGACGAGTTGTTCGCCCGCGCCCAGCGCGTGATCCCCGGGGGCGTCAACAGCCCCGTCCGGGCCTTCGCCGCGGTGGGCGGCACGCCCTACTTCGTGTCCCGGGCGGAGGGGCCGTACGTGTGGGACGCGGAGGGCACCCGCTACGTCGACCTCGTCCAGTCCTACGGCGCCATCATCGCCGGGCACGCCCACCCCGCCATCGTCGAGGCGGTGCGGCGGGCCGCGGTCGACGGCACCAGCTACGGCGCCCCGACCGAGCGCGAGGTGGTGCTGGCCGAGGAGATCTGCGCGCGCGTGCCCTCGTGCGAGATGGTGCGGCTGGTGTCGAGCGGCACCGAGGCGACGATGTCGGCCATCCGCACCGCCCGGGGTCACACCGGCCGGCCGACGGTGGTGAAGTTCGCCGGCAACTACCACGGCCACGGCGACCTGTTGCTCGCCGAGGCCGGCAGCGGGCTGGCGGCGCTGGGCCTGCCCGGGTCGGCCGGCGTCACCGAGGCGGCGGTGCAGGACACCGTCGTGGCGCCCTACAACGTGGTGCCCGCGCTCGACGAGCGGACGGCGTGCGTCATCGTCGAGCCGATCGCCGCCAACATGGGCCTGGTGCCGCCCGTCGAGGGCTTCCTCGCGGGGCTGCGGGCCGAGTGCGACCGGGTGGGCGCGCTGCTCATCTTCGACGAGGTCATCACCGGCTTCCGGGTGGCCGCGGGCGGCGCGCAGGAGCTGTTCGGCGTCACCCCCGACCTCACGACGCTCGGCAAGGTCATCGGCGGCGGCCTGAACATCGGCGCCTACGGGGGCCGGGCCGACGTGATGGGCGTGGTGGCGCCCCTCGGCCCGGTGTACCAGGCGGGCACGCTCGCGGGGAACCCGCTGGCCACCGCCGCGGGCCTGGCCGCGCTCGAGCTGCTCGACGCGGCCGCCTACGACACGATGCGCGGCGCAGGCGCAGGCCCTCGCCGGTGCCCTGCGCCGCGCGCTCGGGGGTGCCGGGATCGTGGCCCAGGTGCCGGTGGCCGAGACGCTGGTCGGGCTCTACCTGGGCGAGCCGGCACCGGTCGACTACGACGGCGCCCGCGCCACCGACGAGCGGGCGTACGCCCGCCTCTTCCACGGCCTGCTCCGGCGCGGCGTGGCGCTCGCGCCCGGCGCCTACGAGGTGATGTTCCCCGGGCTGGCCCACACCGCCGACGTCATCGACGAGGTGGCCGCGGCCGCCGGCGCGGCGGTGGCCGAGATCGGCGCCCCCACCTCGGCCTGACCGGTATCAGCGAGGGCGGCCGTCGCCGCGATCGCCGGCGAGTGTTCCGGGCCGCGGGCGCGGTGCCCGGCCGGTCTGCCCGGTCGGCGGTGGTCGCAGTGGGTCAGCCGAGGGGGGTGGCGTCGTCGGACGGGCCGCGCATGGGCTCGAGCGTGCACCCCCACGCCCCCGACTCGAGCCGGGGAGGCTGGTCCATGTACTCGGCGCGGCAGTCGATCTCGTTCAGCAGCCACCCGAGCGTGATGACGGGTGCGAAGTCGGCACCCCGCGTCGAGTTGGGAACGTCTGCGGTGAACGGCCGGAACACGACGAACCCGTTGAGTGCCATGGCGGCGATGAGCACCCACAGGAACGGGCGCCGGTTGCGGCTGCTGGCGGCGACCCACAGCACCAGCATCATGAGGCACGGCACGAGGTGGGCCGGCTTCCACGGCACCCGCAGGAACAGGGCCTCGGTCACGACCAGGCCCAGCACCGCGAAGCGCACCATCGGGTCGACGTTCCACCGCCGGAGCGCGCGCACCAGGGCGGGGAGCGCCACCGCCACGACGACCAGCAGCGCCAGACCGCCCACGGCGTAGTTCTTGAGCGCGAACCGGCCCACGTTGTTGGCGAGCCCGTACCAGCCGTCGGTCGCCGACAGGAAGCCGAAGGTGCGGTCGTAGGCGAGCCAGGCCGGCACGTAGAGCAGCAGCGCCCCCGGCACCATGACCGCGGCCGCCTGCAGGCAGCGGCGGCGCCCGGCGGGGTCCCACGCCACCGCGGCCAGCAGCGCGGCGATGAGCAGCAGGGACGAGCTGCGGCTGCCGAGGGTGAGGGCGAAGAGCAGCCCGGCGGGCACCGGCCGGCCGCGGAGGAGCGCCAGGGCTCCCCAGACGAAGAAGGCGGTCGCCCACACGAAGTCGGCGGTCTGCGCGCCCGACATGATCACGATCGGTGAGGCGAGGAAGGCCAGCGCCACCAGGTCGCCGTTGTCGTGCCCCCATGCCCGGACCAGCCGGGCGATGCCGATCACCGTGGCGATCAGCGCCCCGACCGTGGCGAGGTTGACGAGCAGGTGGCCGCCGACGGGGTCGAGCACGGCGACGATCGCCTCGACGACGGGGACGCCCGGGTTGCGCGAGGGCGCGTAGTCGAGGTCGCGGATGCGGGCCCCGGCGGCGAGCACGTCGCCGATGTCGAGGTCGGTGCCGTACCCCATCCAGGCGATCGGCAGCGCGACCGCGGCGGTGACGAGCGCGAGCGCCCGGTCGCTCAGCCCGGTGCGCGCCGGCGCGTCCGGCTCGGCCTCGCCCGGCGTGTCGTCGGAGGTCGGTGTGTGCTGGGCCTCGCCCGGCGTCGTCGTCGGAGGTCGGCGTGCGCTCTTCGTGCGCCGGCGCGTCGCCGTGCGCGTGGGCGGCGGCGTCGGGCGGGGAGGCGCCTGCGGTCGGCTGGCCGCCGGCCGCATCCTGCCTGGCTGCGGCGGTGCTCGACGATGCGGTCGCCTGGCGGTGGGCGCCGAAGGGCAGGGGGGCGGACGACGCCATGGCCGTCCCACGCTACTGCGGCACATGTCACAGGTGCGCATTTCGGCGGCGTGGGGCGATGCGGGCGGCGGCGGCGGCTGGTAGCAAGGGTCGACGTGATCACCGACGACACCCCCGACCGGCTCGGCGCCCTCACCGGCTCCGTGGCGGCCGCGTTGTCCGAGCTCGCCGACCGCGACGCCGTCGCCCGCACGTGGGCCGGAGATCACACGCTCTGGCGTGACGATCCGGCCGAGATCGCCGACCGGCTGGGCTGGCTGAGCGTCGTGCCCGACATGGCCGCGTCGCTCGACGGCACGGCCGCCCGGTGCGCGGCACTCACCCGCGGGGCCGACCACGTGCTCGTGGCCGGCATGGGCGGCTCCAGCCTGTTCCCCGAGGTGATCGCCGCCGGCGTCGACGCACCGGCCGGGGCGCCGGCGCTGCGGGTGCTCGACACCACCGACCCGGCGGCGGTGGCCCGCCTCGGCGACGACCTGCCGCCCGATCGCACCGTGCACGTGGCGGCGTCCAAGTCGGGCACCACGCTCGAGACCCGCAGCCACCTGGCCTGGGCCTGGGACCGCCACCCGGATCCCTCGCGGTTCGCCGTGGTCACCGACCCGGGCAGCGAGCTGGCGGCCCTGGCCGCCGAGCGGGGCTTCGCCGCCACGTTCGAGAACCCCGCCGACATCGGGGGCCGCTACTCGGCGCTGTCGCTGTTCGGCCTCGTGCCCGCGCTGCTGGCCGGGGCCGACGTCCCGGGTCTTCTCCAGTCGGCGTCCACCATGTCCGACCGGCTGCGCGCCGCGGCGGCCGCCAACCCCGCCGCCCGGCTGGCCGCCGCCCTCGCGGCGGGCGTGCGGTCGGGGCGGGACAAGCTCACCCTGGTCGTGCCCGAACGCCACGCCACCTTCGGGCTGTGGCTCGAACAGCTCGTCGCCGAGTCGACCGGCAAGGACGGCACGGGGGTGGTGCCGGTGGTGGGAGAGCCGCTGGCCGCCCCCGACGCCTACGGCGACGACCGGCTGTTCGTGGCCCTCGGCGACACCACCGGCGCGGCCGAGCTGGACGCGCTCGCCGCCGCCGGCCAGCCGGTGGTGGTCCTGCCCTTCGGCGGCGAGCTCGCCGACCTGGGGGCCCAGGTCCTCCTGTGGGAGCTCGCGACCGCGCTCACGGGCGCGCTGCTGGGCATCCAGCCCTTCGACCAGCCCGACGTGGCGGCGGCGAAGGCGGCCACGGCCGCGGTGCTGTCCGGCGGGCGCCCGGAGGTCGGGCTCACAGCGCTCGAGGATCTCCTGTCCCAGGTCGGTCCGGGCGACTACCTGGCGATCCAGGCCTTCGTCGACCCGGGCGCGCCGGTGGTCGACGACATCGAGCGCGCCCGCGGGGCCCTGCGCGACCGGCTGCGGGTGGCCACGACGGTCGGCCTCGGGCCACGGTTCCTGCACTCGACCGGCCAGCTCCACAAGGGCGGCCCGCCCACCGGCGTCTTCGTCCAGGTCGTGGGCGACGATCCCGACGACGTGCCGATCCCGGGCGCGCCCTACGGGTTCTCCACGCTGAAGCAGGCTCAGGCCGACGGCGACCTCGTGACGCTGCGCGACCGGGGCCGCCGGGCCGGGCGGGTGGCGCTGGCCGAGCTGGTGGAGGTCGGGGCGTGACGACGGCCGCGAGCCAGCGCGGGCCCGGCGCGCCGGTGGGGGACGATCAGGTGGAGGTGGCGCGGTGAAGGTGGGCATGGTCGGGCTGGGGAAGATGGGCGGCAACATGGCGGCGCGGCTCGCCGGCGGCGGTCACGAGGTGGTCGGCTACGACGCCTTCGCAGACACGTCCTCCGTCGGCTCGCTGGCCGAGCTCGTGGCCCGGCTCGATGCGCCCCGGGTGGTGTGGGCGATGGTGCCTGCGGGGGAGCCCACCGAGGAGGTGGTGCGCGAGCTGGGCGGCCTGCTGGCCGCGGGCGACGTCGTGGTCGACGGCGGCAACGCCAACTGGCGCGACTCGGTGCGTCGGGGTGGCGTGCTGGCCGAGCGGGGCATCGGGTTCGTCGACGCCGGCACCAGCGGCGGGGTGTGGGGCCTGAGCGAGGGCTACTGCCTGATGGTGGGCGGCGAGGACGAGCACGTCGCCGTCGCCCAGCCCGTGTTCGACACGCTGGCGCCCGCCGAGGGCGGCTTCGTGCACACCGGCCCGGTGGGCACCGGCCACTTCACCAAGATGGTGCACAACGGCATCGAGTACGGCCTCATGCAGGCGTACGCCGAGGGCTACGAGCTGCTGGAGCGCTCGGGCCTCGGCATCGACGCGCCGGGCGCGCTGGCCGCCTGGCGGCACGGGTCGGTCGTGCGGTCCTGGCTGCTCGACCTGATGGTGCGGGCGCTCGACGAATCCCCCGGGCTGACCGGCATCGCCGGCGTCGCCCGCGACTCGGGCGAGGGCCGGTGGACCGTGCAGGAGGCGATCGAGCGGGGTGTGGCCACCCCGGTCATCAGCGCAGCCCTCCACGCCCGGTTCGTGTCCCAGCAGCAGGACTCGACGGCCATGAAGGCCATCGCCGCCCTGCGCAACCAGTTCGGCGGCCATGCGGTGGTCGCCGAGGAAGGGCCCGGGGGAGGACATCCATCGGGCGACGCAGACGCGACGGCCCACGCGGCCGACCAGGAGGAGAAGTGACCGACCGTCCGCGCAGCGACGCCCTGGTGCTGTTCGGCGCCACCGGCGACCTGGCCCGCAAGAAGATCTTCCCCGCGGTGTACGAGATGGAGAGGGGCGGGAGCTGCGGCATGCCCGTCATCGGCGTCGCCTCGTCCGAGTGGGACGACGACGCGCTGCGCGAGCGGGCCCACGCCGGCATCACCGAGCGGGTCGACGGCGACGTCGACGAGGCGACCTGGAAGTCGCTCGCCGGCCGCCTCAGCTACGTCAGCGGCGACTACCGCGACGCCGCCACCTTCGAGACCCTGGCGTCGAGGCTGCAGGGCATCGAGTGCCCGCTGTTCTACCTGGCCATCCCCCCGTCGATGTTCGACGAGGTGGTGCAGGGCCTGGCGGCCGTCGGCCTCACCGGACCGGGGGCACGCGTGGTGGTCGAGAAGCCCTTCGGCCGCGACCAGGCCTCGGCCGCCGAGCTGAACGACGTGCTGCACCGCGTGTTCCCCGAGGAGGCGATCTTCCGCATCGACCACTTCCTCGGCAAGGAGTCGGTCGAGGACCTGCTCGTGTTCCGCTTCGCCAACTCGATGCTCGAGCCGCTGTGGAACCGCAACTACGTGACGAGCGTGCAGGTCACGATGGCCGAGTCGTTCGGCGTCGACAGCCGGGGCCGCTTCTACGAGTCGGTGGGGGCGGTGCGCGACGTGCTCCAGAACCACCTGCTGCAGGTCGTGGCCCTGCTGGCGATGGAGCCGCCGGTGTCGGCCGACGAGATGGCGCTCAGCGACGAGAAGGTGCGGCTCTGGCGCCAGGTGCGGCCGCTCGATCCCGCCAAGGTGGTGCGGGGCCAGTACCGCGGCTACACGGACGAGCCCGGCGTCGATGCCGGGAGCGACGTCGAGACCTACGTCGCGCTGCAGCTGGAGATCGAGTCGTGGCGCTGGGCGGGCGTGCCGTGGCTCGTGCGCACCGGCAAGTACCTGCCGGTGACGGCCACCGAGGCCGTCGTGACGTTCGCCGCGCCGCCCCGGCTGCTGTTCAGCAACACGCGCGCGCCGCGGCCGCAGCCCAACCGGCTGCGCTTCCGGCTCGGCCGCGACGACGGGGTCACCCTGGAGATGCAGGCCAAGTCGCCGGGCGACGACCTGGTCAGCCGGCCCGTCGAGCTGGAGGTCTCCTACGAGTCGCTCTTCCCCCACCGGCGGGAGGCGTACCAGCGGCTGCTGGAGGACGCCATCGAGGGCGACCACCGCCGGTTCGGCCGGTCGGACGGCGTCGAGGAGCAGTGGCGCATCGTCGACACGGTGGTGCGGGACGAGCCGCCGGTCGAGCTGTACCGCCGCGGCACGTGGGGGCCGTCGGGCGCCGACACCCTGGCCGCCGCCACCGGCGGCTGGGTCGAGCCCCTGTCCGAGGGCTGAGCGGCGGGGGTCGCGTCCGCGACGGCGCCGCGACCGGACGTAGAACTTCCGCCGATCGGCTCGCAACCGCCGCTGCGGTCGACCACCATGGGACCGTGCTCGCAGCCATCCCCTACACCACCTTCCCCACCATCGAGCTCGGGCCGCTGAACCTGCGGACCTTCGGGCTGATGGTGGCTCTCGGCGTGCTGATCGGGTCGTGGATCGCCGCCGCGTACGCAGAGCGCTTCGGCGTCCCCCGCGACGAGACCTACCGGGTGGCCACCTGGATGGTCCTGGCGGGCATCATCGGGTCGCGCCTCACGTGGGCCGCCACCCACACCGACCAGATCGAGAGCCCGATCGACGTCATCGCCATCTGGGAGGGCGGCATCCAGTTCTCGGGCGGCTTCATCTGCGCGCTGATCGTGGGCCTGCCGTTCTTCCGCCGCTGGGGCAAGGTGCTGCGCTGGAACGTCCTCGACGGCTACGCGCTCGGGCTCAGCCTGGGCCTCGCCCTCGGCCGGGTGGGCTGCTACTCGGTGGGCGAGCACTTCGGCCGGACCAGCGACTTCTTCCTCGCCACCCGCTACGACGGCGGCGAGGTCCGCGAGCCGACGCTCGGCGACGTGCCCCTCACGGTCGGCACCACCTTCCACAACACGGCGCTGTACGAGTTCCTCTACCTGATCGTGCTGTTCGTGGTGCTCGGCGGCCTGGTGTGGTCGGCCAGGCGCAGGGGCCGGGAGGTGGCGGCGGCCACGCTGACCGGCACGTTCATCCTGTTCTACGGCGTCGCCCGGTTCCTCAGCGACAGCCTGCGCGTCAACGACGAGCGCATCGCCGGGATGACCGGCGCGCAGTGGATGTCCCTGGTCATGATCCCGGCCGGCGTGTGGATCCTGTGGAAGGTCCGTCCCCGCCTGGCCGCCCTCGCCGCGGCCGAGCCCGCCGAGGCACCGGCGGCCGACGAGCTCGCGGCGCCCGATCCCGACGGCGGGACGGACGGTCCTTCCGACGCGGCCGGCTCGGGGCCTGCGGCCGACGGCGAGCAGGCCGGGGCCGGCGCGACCGCGTCGGGGGACGAGGTCGGCGACGCCCCGCCCGGCGCCGAGGGTGACGAGAGCGAGCGGTGGCGGTCCGCCGCCAGCCGGATGTCGGCGCTGCTCGGCCGGGCGCCGGGACGGTCCGGCGTCCGCACCGCCGAGCCCGGCGCCGTCGATGCCACGGCGGATCCGGCCGACGACGTCGACCGCGACGGCACCTGAGGCCGCCGGCCGCTGCTTTCGCCCGGGGATCCGACCCGTCCGGGTCGATGTCCCGCGGGCGGCGACGAAGCGACTACGGTCCCGCACCCGGAGGGGCGATCGCCTCTCCGTCCGTTGGTGGGGCAACGAGCATGGAGGACCCGATGCGAGCGACCACGCGACGCTGGATGCCGATCACGGCTGCCTTGATGGCCGTCACGTTGGTGACGGCCGCCACCGGCTGCGGTGGTGACGACGACGACGATTCCGCGGACGACACGGGCAACACCGAGAGCGACAGCGGCGGCGACGGCGGCGGCGACGCCACGCTGGACGTGACCGAGTTCCAGTTCTCGGACGTGACGGCACCCGCCGGTGGCACGCTCGAGGTCACCAACTCGTCCGGCGGGCCCCACACCGTCACCGCCGACGACGGCGCCTTCGACGAGGAGCTGCCCGACGGCCAGACCATCAGCGTCACGATGCCCGACGAGCCGGGCGAGTACCCGTACCACTGCGAGATCCACCCCTCGATGGCGGCCACGGTCACCGTCCAGTGACGGCCGCCGCCGGCCCTCGACCCGGTTGACCCTGCCCGGTCAGCCGGGTCCCGGGGCGGCGGGCCGGTGTCCCGCCGACCGTGCGGGCCGAGCCGGGCGCACGGCGCCCTCCACCGACAGGGTCACGCCGCCGCGGGGTCGGGCACCAGACGGGCGATGCGTGCGACAGCGCGGTACGCGGCCTCGGCCGGGCCCAGCTCGTCGTCGCGCAGCAGGTTGGCCATGATGCGCAGCACCCACTCCATCAGCGAGCGCGAGCGCATGCCGACACGGGTGAGCTCGCGCATGAGCACCGGCTGGCCGATGATGGTGGCGAAGTGCCGGGCCACCTTGAAGTACAGGCCGTACTCGGCGTCGAGCTCGGTGGTGTAGCGGGCGAGCGGGGCGCCCGTGCCCGTGCGCAGCGCCTCGTCCATGAGGTCGGCGGCCATGCGGGCGGTCTCGTAGGCGTAGTCGATGCCCTCGCCGTTGAACGGGTTGATCGACCCCGCGGCGTCGCCCACCAGCAGCCAGTTCGGCCCGACCTTGGGGTTGACCGACCCGGCCATGGGCAGCCGCCCGCCGGTGGGGGGTGCCAGCATGGCGTCGGGGTCGATGCCCCAGCGCTCGGGAGCGGTCGCCGCCCACTCGGTCATCAGGTGCGTGGTGTTGACGTCCTTGTAGCCCTTGAACGTCGACAGCAGGCCGATGCCGACGTTGATGGTGCCGTCGCCCAGCGGGAAGATCCAGCCGTACCCGGGCATCGACTGCCCGGCGCGGTCGTGCACGTCGAGGCACGACTCGATCCACGGGTCGGCCGAGATGGGGCTCTCGAAGTAGCCGCGGATGGCGATGCCCTGGGGGTACGACTTGTTGCGGGCCGCGCCCAGCGCCCGCCCGAAGCGGGACAGCGAGCCGTCGGCGACGATCACGTAGCGCGCCCGCACCTCGCGGCTGCGGCCGGTGGCCTTGTCCTTCACCAGCGCCCCCGTCACGAGGCCGTCGCGCAGCAGGGGCTGCACCGCCTCGGTCGAGGGCAGCACGGTGGCGCCGGCGGACGCCGCGTGGTCGGCCACCATCTCGTCGAGGTCGCGCCGGCGCACCACGTACCCGTACGAGGGGAACACCGGGTGGTCGGGCCAGGCCAGCTCGAGGGTGATGCCGTGCGCCACGGCCCGCAGGCCGTCGTGGCGGTGGTGGCGGGCGGCGATGGCGGGCTCCAGCCCCATCTCGCGGATCTGGTGGACGGCCCGGGGGGTGAGCCCGTCGCCGCACGTCTTGTCGCGGGGGAAGGCCTTGCGCTCGACCACGCACACGTCGTGGCCGGCCTTGGCCAACCAGAACCCCGCGGCGCTGCCGGCGGGGCCCCCACCGATGACGAGGACGTCGTGGCGGGGTGTGGTCATGGGCCGAGCCTACGGGCGCCGGCAGGGCGACCGTCAGCCGCCGAGGTCGGCTTCCGTCACACCCGCCTCCTCGGACAGCGGCCCGAGGCCCGCCTCCGCGAGCGGCATCTCGCCTCGGGCCACGGCCCACAGGTCGGCGAGGTCCGGGTTGGTCTCGGCCACGTCCTCGCCGCCGAGCTCGCGCTCGTGCAGGACCACCTGGGCGATCTGATCGTCGGTGAGGGTGGCCCAGGCGGGCATCGTGCCGCCCCCGCCGACCGGCTTCGCGGTGTCGCCGTAGGTGTCGGCCGGCCAGCCGTCGGTGCCGAGGCGGACCCAGGCGGCCTGGTCGCGCCAGTCGGGGAAGGTCTCCATGACGGCCCCGTCGACGAAGGCGGGAGCCGAGACGCCGCCACCGGTGCCGCCGTGGCACGACGAGCAGTTGGTGTAGACCTCCGCGCCCAGCACCAGCGGGTCGTCCTCGCCCGCGGGCGGGGGCTCGAGGGTACGGACGTACATGTAGCCCCACAGCGGCAGTGCGGCGAGCGCGGTGACGGCCCAGTACGGGGCCCGCTTCCGTCGCTTCGCGGCCTGGATGTAGGCGGGCTCGGGCTTGGGGGGCTCGGGCTTGGCGGGCTCCATCGGCACCGCAGGGGCCGGCGCGGGCGTGGCCGCGGCCGCAGGCACAGGTGCCGTGGCGGCCGGGCTCTCGCCGGCGTCGGTGGCGCCGGCCTCGGGGGCGTCGCCACCCAGGCCCATGGCGGCCCGCCGCTCGCGTGAGCGCTTGAGAAGGTGCTCGGGGATCTCGGTCAACGCTGCCTCCGCGACACGACCACGGTCGGCAACTCTATGCACGCCGCGGCCGTCGCCACCAAGCCCGGCGACCGCTCCCACCAGCCCGGCTCTCCTGCCCCGGTCGAATGTGAAGCATTTGCAACCTCCGTGCTAAACCTGCCCGGGTCGCCCGGCGGTGCCGGTCGCTACACTTCGAATGTGAGCGATTTCACGAGGAGTCGCTGAGTCCCTTGGTCGCTGTCATCTGCACTTTCCTGATCGGCTTCGCCGGTGTCGGCGCAGTCCTTCTCTACGGCAGGCGCCGGCCTGTCGGCGCGCCCCTGTCCTGGGGCGAGGCCATGGCGGCGGGCCTGGTCGCGATGTTCCTGTTCCTGTGGTGGTACGGCGTCATCCCCCACCAGTGGCTCACCTACGCCGAGGGCGAGCTGAGCTGGCGGCCCGACAACCTCATCGTCGAGCCGACGGGCAACCAGCCGCTCACCATCAGCTACAAGACGCTGGCCGATCTCATCGCCGTCGCCATCTACGGCCTCGGGCTGACCCTGCACATCACGGTGTGGGCGGTGTGGAACGACCGGGGCAAGGTCAAGCCGGTCGAGGCCCCCGCCTCGCGCTACGGGCGCCCACTGGTGAGGAAGGGCTAGTCGTGGCCAAGACCGACGCCAACCCGCCGATGCCCGAGTTCCGCGACGACTACGTCCTCCAGGAGGTCGACGCGGCCTGGCTGTCCAAGGCGGTCAAGCCCAAGCAGTTCATCCACATCGACCAGTCCGAGTGCATCATGTGCGAGGGCTGCGTCGACATCTGCCCGTGGAAGTGCATCCACATGGTGCTGCCCGAGGCCATCGACGAGGCCGTGGGCGTCGACCAACCCGGTGTCGACCCGTCCGACCAGGTGATCTTCACCATCGACGACGACGTGTGCACCCGCTGCGCGCTGTGCGTCGACCGCTGCCCCACCGGCGTCATCATCATGGGCAAGGTGGGCGACCCGTTGGCCACGGGCGACGCCCACCAGCGCACCAACACCCATGGCTACGGCTACGGGATGCGCCTCGGATGAACACCTCGCGCCCGTCCCCGGCCTCCGGCCGAGTCGTCACTCCCGAGGAGTTGGAGCTCTAGTGGCCAAGACGATGGAGTCGAAGCCCCCGCTGAAGGACCGCGCCCAGCAGTTCGTCAAGGGCCTCCCCGACCAGGTGCAGGGCTCGCAGGCCTGGAACTCGATCTTCCGGCCCGGGTCGATCTTCCGCAAGGGCTACAACGACAGCCCCCGGAACCGCTCCTACGTCGTCATGAACAGCGTCCTCTACCACCTGCACCCGGTGAAGGTGAAGAGGCACGCGGTCAAGGTCAGCTACACGCTGTGCCTGGGCGGGCTGAGCTTCTTCCTGTTCATCCTGCTCACGGTGACGGGCATCTTCCTGATGTTCTTCTACCGGCCCACCGCCGCCCAGGCGTGGGACGACATCTACACCCTGCAGACGTCGGTCACCTTCGGCCTGCTGGTCCGCAACATGCACAGATGGGCGGCGCACCTCATGGTGATCTCCGTCTTCCTGCACATGGCGCGGGTCTTCTACCACGGGGCCTACAAGCCGCCCCGCGAGTTCAACTGGGTCATCGGCGTGGTGCTGCTCACGCTGACCCTGCTGCTCAGCTTCACCGGCTACCTCCTGCCGTGGGACCAGCTCGCGCTGTGGGCCGTCACGGTGGGCACCAACATGATGGGCTACACCCCCGTCTTCGGCGACCAGGTGCGGTTCGTGCTGCTGGGCAGCGCAGAGATCGGCACCGACACGCTGCTGCGCTGGTACGTGCTGCACGTGTTGATGTTGCCCTTCGTCATCGTGATCTTCATGGCCATCCACTTCTGGCGTGTCCGCAAGGACGGCGGCATCTCCGGGCCGCTCTGATCCCAGGCTCCGAGGCACACGACATGACCGAGATCCCCGAACACCTCCGCAAGCGGGCCGAAGAGGCCCGCAAGAAGGCGGCGGCCGCCAAGGGCGGCGACGCCCCGGCCCCGGCCGGCGGTGACGCACCCGCAGCTGCGGCCGGCGCTGCCGACGCGCCGCAGAGCGAGGCCGCCAGCCGCATCCCCGCCCACCTGCTCGAGCGATCCCGCTCGGCCAAGGCCCGGGCCACGGGCGGCGACGCGACCGACGCCGGCGGCGGAGGGGGCGGCACCGCCACCGCCGTGGCCACCGCCCCGGCCCCTGCCACCCAGACCGCCGGCCCCCCGCTGGCCGCCGGTCCCGGCGGGCACACCCAGCGCCTGCTGACCGTGGTCAAGTCGGGCTCGATCCAGGACGTCAAGGCCACCCCGCAGGACAAGGTGCACGTCTGGCCGCACCTGCTCGGCATCGAGTTCGTCGCCGCGCTGGCCTGCACTGCGTTCGTGCTCGTCTTCTCGGTGTTCGTGAACGCGCCGCTGCTCGAGCTCGCCAACCCCAACCAGACGCCCAACCCCTCCAAGGCGCCCTGGTACTTCCTGGGCCTGCAGGAGCTGCTCACCATGTTCCATCCCATGGTGGCGGGCGTGACCCTGCCCGGCTTCGGTCTCATCGGCCTGATCCTGGCGCCCTACACGGACCGCAACCCCTCGATCAAGCCCGAGAACCGCAAGTTCGCCATCTCCCTGTTCACCATCTTCCTGATGTCGTGGGCGGTGCTGGTGCTCATGGGTTCGTTCTTCCGCGGCCCCGGGCAGAACTTCGTGTTCCCCTGGAACGCCGGCCTGTTCTTCGAGCTGTGATCGAAAGGGAAGGCCTCACATGACCCCCACAACGATCATCGCCATCGCCGTTCCCGTGCTCGTGGTGCTCGCGGGCG
This sequence comes from uncultured Acidimicrobiales bacterium, assembly GCA_963842395.1. Taxonomy (GTDB): domain Bacteria; phylum Actinomycetota; class Acidimicrobiia; order Acidimicrobiales; family VFJN01; genus ZC4RG19. Next base: position 354,976 of record CAWJGJ010000003.1, on the reverse strand, counting down.
TGCTGCTGTTCGCCACGGCGCGCCGACGCGACGCCGGTGCGGCGCAGGGCGTGCTCAGCAGCGAGACCGCCAAGCGCGACCGGGGTCCGGTCGAGCTCACCGAGGAGGGACGCCCGGCCAAGGGCCGCGAGGTCGAGCTCGCCGCCGTGCTGGCCCGCCGGGAGTCGACGGCCGTGGCCGTCAGGGTGGCCGAGCCGCCGGTGGCCTGGGTGCCGCCGGACGAGGAGTCCATCGGCGTCTCCCGCCGCCAGTTCTTCAACCGGTCGATCGTCGTGGCCATGCTGCTGGGCATCAGCGGCTTCGGCGCCAGCATGCTGGCGTTCCTGTGGCCCACCGGCGCGGGTGGCTTCGGCTCGAAGATCAACGTCGGCAGCCTCGACGACATCAAGGCCGCCATCGACGAGGGCGACGGGTTCGCCTACTACCCCGAGGGCCGCATGTGGATCACGAAGTACCCCAGCGAGGCCCTCGGCAAGGCCGAGGCCGTCTACTCGCCGTCTGAGCTGACGGGCATGGAGGCGGGGGTCGTCGCGCTGTACCAGAAGTGCCCGCACCTGGGCTGCCGGGTGCCGAGCTGCGCCACCTCGCAGTGGTTCGAGTGCGGCTGCCACGGCTCGCAGTACAACCGGGTCGGCGAGAAGAAGGGCGGTCCCGCACCCCGGGGCATGGACCGCTTCGCCATGGAGGTCAACGGCAACAACCTCACCGTCGACACCGGCACCGTCATCCAGGGCCCGCCCATCGGCACCAACACCACCGGCCAAGAGGCCGAGGGCCCCCACTGCGTCGGAGGCGGCGGCCACTGATGAGCGTTCTGTCCATGTCTGCGGCCGTGCTGGCAGCCAGCACGGTCACCACGATCGGCGCCACGATCGTGGTGCTGATCGTGCTGGGCCTGCTGGTCTACGTGTGGGTCAACGTGCGCGAGGGCCGCGACGAGGTCGGCTCCGAGATCGAGCTGGCCCCCAACCGCAAGCCCTACTACGACGACGAGGAGCTCGAGACCCGGGTGCTCAACCGCACGCTGCGGTGGGCGCTGGTCCTCACGGTCGTCATCGCCGTGGGCCTGCCGCTGTACTGGCTGAACGAGCCCAGCCGGATGTCGGGCGCCATCGAGAACTTCGACGAGACCTTCGCGGCGCGGGGCGAGCTGCTCTACGTCGAGGGCTCGCAGTGCCAGAACTGCCACGGGCCCGAGGGCACCGGCGGCCAGGCGGCCACCACGCTCACCGACGTCGACGGCGAGTTCGTGGCCTCGATCAACTGGCGGGCCCCCGCGCTCAACACCGTGCTGTTGCGCTTCACCGAGGACGAGGTGCGCTACATCATCAGCTACGGGCGGCCGTTCTCGCCCATGCAGGGCTGGAGCGCCGAAGCCGGCACGGGCCCCCTCAGCCCCCAGCAGATCAGCGACCTCATCGCCTACCTCGGATCGATCCAGCTCACGTCGGAGGAGGCGCAGCGCCAGGCCGAGGTGGCCCTGGCCACCGACCTGGGCCTGGTCGAGGAGGGCGCCTCCGAGGACGAGATCGACGCCGCCATCGCGGAGATCGACTACGACGACCCGGCCACCGGCGCCGCGCTGTTCAGCCAGGACACCGCCGGCGGCGCCTACGCCTGCGCCCGGTGCCACACCCGGGGCTGGTCGATCATCGTCGAGGGCGAGGACGCGGTCGACCCGCCCGACGCCGACCTCAGCGACTTCGCCGGCTTCCCTCCCGGCAGCGGCGCCTTCGGCCCCAACCTGACGGGCGGCCTCATCCCCCGCCAGTTCGCCAGCTACGAGGAGCTGCTGGGCTTCATCGCGACCGGCACCACCGATGGCCAGGCCTACGGCAACAACGGCATCGGCAGCGGGCGGATGCCCGGCTTCGGCGACAACCCCAACACCGAAGAGGTCACGGGCGACGGCATGATGACCCCCGAGATGTTGGCGGCCATCGCCCGCTACGAGGCCACCCTGCCGGCCGTCAACACGCCCAGCCCCGAGGACGCGCCGTCGGTGGCCGAGCTCACGGCGATCGCCGAGGAAGAGGAGAGCTGAGCGGTGACGATTTCCGCCATCCTCGCCGGCATCGCCTGGGACCCGCAGATCCGGGGCATCCTGTCGGTGCTCACGGGCGTCATCGTGCTGATGGGCTCGGTGTACCTGCTGCTGGCCACCAACGTGGCGCAGCGGCTGGGCGTCCTGCTGGCGCTGGCCGCGGTGTTCGGCTGGCTCACCATCCACGGCATGGTGTGGCTGATCTATCCCCCGGGCACCGGCCCCGCGGGTCGCGGGCCGGCCTGGGAGGTCGAGGAGATCGTCTACGGCGACCTGTCCGAGTCGCTGCTCGACAAGGCGCACGAGCTCGACACGTCGACCCTGCCCTCCGCACACCGACGTCGACGCGCTCACGCCCGAGGAGATCACGGCGCTCAACGAGGACCACGCCGACGAGCTCGGCGGCTGGGAGGTGCTGGCCGCCTCCGACGCCTCCCGCGGCGAGGCCCAGACCGCGGTCGACGCCGTGCTGCTCGAAGGCACGATCCCCGGTCTCGAGGAGTCCGACTCACGGGTGTTCACGTTCGCCTTCGAGACCGGCGGCAAGCCGCAGCGGGAGGGCGACTCGGTCGTCGACCGCATCAGCAACCGCGTCACCAACACGCTGCGGGTCACCCACCCGCCCCACTACGCGATCGTGCAGTTCCAGCCCGCGGTCGATCCCGGCGAGCTGCCGCCCGGCACCCCGGCCCCCACCCCCGAGGCCGACGAGGACGCGCAGACCGTCTCGGTCGTGCTCGTGCGCGACATCGGCCAGCGCCGGCTGCCCGCCGCGCTCATCGTCACCGGTGCGGGGCTGACGTTCGGCCTGCTGTGCGTCATGCTGCACCAGCGGGACCGGCGGGTGGCCGAGCACCGCTCGGCGCCGCTGCCCGCAACCACCGGAGGTTGAGGCACCATGGGTCAGTACCTTCCTGTCGTGACGATGGCGGTGCTGGCCGTGCTGTTCGCCGGCGTCAGCCTGCTCATGTCGAGGCTGCTGGCCCCCCGCCGCTCGACCACCGCCAAGCGGGCCCCCTACGAGTCGGGCATCCTGCCGGCGCGCGACAACCCCGAGCGGTTCCCGGTGCGCTTCTACCTGGCCGCCATGATCTTCGTGGTGTTCGACATCGAGATCATCTTCCTGTACCCGTGGGCGGTCATCTACCGCGACCTGTCGGTGTTCGGGCTGATCGAGGTGCTGGTCTTCGCCGTGGCGGTGTTCGTCAGCTTCGTGTACCTCATCAGCAACGGCGCGCTGGACTGGGGCCCGCTCCACGCGGCCCGCCGGCAGTCGCCCCTGGTGTCGCCCGCGCGCAAGAGCACGACCACCGTCATCCGGGTCGGGCTGGAGGGGCGCGCCGATGCCGAGGCCGGCGCCGACACCGCCGACACCCAGGCCCCGGCCGCCACGACGTCGGGCGCCGGGCGCGAGGAGGTGGGGGTCTGATGGGCTGGGACACGTCCAAGGGCTTGGAGGGCCTCGACCACAACTTCCTCACCGGCAAGCTCGAGGAGCTGGTCCAGTGGTCGCGGGCCAAGTCGTCGTGGCCGGTCACCTTCGGGCTGGCGTGCTGCGCCATCGAGATGATGGGCGCCGGCGGTGCCCACTACGACCTCGCCCGCTTCGGCATGGAGGTGTTCCGGGCCTCGCCCCGCCAGGCCGACATCATGATCGTGGCCGGGCGCGTCTCGCAGAAGATGGCCCCGGTGCTCCGCCAGATCCACGATCAGATGATGGAGCCCAAGTGGGTCATCTCCATGGGCGTCTGCGCCAGCAGCGGCGGCATGTTCAACAACTACGCGCTGGTGCAGGGCGTCGACCAGATCGTGCCGGTCGACGTGTACGCCCCGGGCTGCCCACCCGGCCCGGAGACGCTCATCCACGCCATCGAGACCCTGCGCGACAACATCCAGTCCGGTGAGCTGCTCCGCCGGCGCCACGAGAACGGTGCCGGCGCCGGCCTGGTGATCGAGCAGCGCGACGGCATCGCCGCGCCGGCCGTCCTCACCTCTGCCAGGGGACGCTGACCCATGGCCGACACCGTCGACGACGCCGCCGCGCCCGAGGCCGACGAGGCGGGCCAGGGGACGCCCGGGGCCGAGGAGCGCTACGGCGTGCCCCTCACGCACAGCCGCGGCCAGCAGGTGCTGCACCCGTCGCGCGACCAGCTCGTCGACCTGGTGCGGACGCTGCGCGACGACGAGGGCTTCCGGGTGTGCGTCGACGTCACCGCGGTCGACTACGTGGCCTACGCCGCGCCCCGGGACCTGCCGCCGGGCCTGACGGGAGAGCGGTTCGAGGTGGTGGTGGGCCTGCTGTCGCACGGCACCAGCGAGCGGCTGCGCCTGCGGGTGCAGGTGCCGGCCGACGATCCCACGTGCCCGTCGCTGTTCGACGTGCACCCGGGCACCGAGGCACTCGAGCGCGAGGTGTTCGACATGTTCGGCATCGCCTTCACCGACCATCCCGACCTGACCCGCATCCTCATGCCCGAGGACTGGGACGGGTACCCGCTGCGCAAGGACAGCCCGGTGGGCGCCATCGAGGTCCAGTTCAAGGGCGTCAGGAACGCGAGATGAGCGAGCGTCCGTCCGCAGCTGCCTGCAGGGGCGATCAGGAGGCCGAGCGAGGCCCGGCGAAGAGCGAGCGTGGCCCGAGCGGCCCGCTGCGCAGCAGCAAGAGCGGGAAGCGATGACGGCCTTCGATCTCACGCGGACGGGCGAGGGCACCCAGGAGATGGGGCCCCGCAAGGGCGCCACCGCCGACGAGCTGCTGCGCGAGCTGGGCTCGGTGCTGCGCCTGTCCGAGGCCGAGGCCGCGGCGCTGACCGACGTGACCCCGGCCGACGACGAGCAGACGATGATCCTCAACATGGGGCCCCAGCACCCGTCGACCCACGGCGTGCTCCGGCTCATGCTGGAGCTGCAGGGCGAGACGGTCCTGCGGACCAAGCCCATCGTCGGCTACCTGCACACCGGCATGGAGAAGACGGGCGAGACGCTCACCTACCTCCAGGGCGGCACCAACACCACTCGCATGGACTACGCGGCCCCGCTGTTCAACGAGCTGGTCTTCTCGCTGGCCACCGAGACGCTGCTCGGCATCGACGGCGAGATCCCGCCCCGCGCCCAGTGGATCCGGATGCTGCTGTGCGAGCTCAACCGCATGTCGTCGCACCTCCTGTTCCTGGCCACCAACGGCATGGACATGGGCGCGGTGTCGATGATGATCTACGGCTGGCGCGAGCGCGAGGAGACGCTGCGGCTGCTGGAGATGATCACGGGGCTGCGGATGAACCACAACTTCATCCGCCCCGGCGGCGTGGCCGCCGACCTGCCCGACGGCTGGCGCGACGCCGTGCTGCGGGTGCTCGACCTGATCGAGCCCCGGCTGGAGGAGTACGAGGTCCTGATGACCGGGCAGCCGATCTGGCGCCAGCGGCTGCAGGGCGTGGGGGTCATCACGGCCGACGAGGCCATCGCCTTGGGCGCCACCGGCCCGATCCTGCGCTCGACCGGCGTTCCCTGGGACCTGCGCCGCGACGACCCGTACCTGTACTACGACGAGGTCGAATTCGGGGTCGTGGTGGGCAGCTACGGTGACTGCTTCGACCGCTACGCCATCCGGCTGAACGAGGTGCGCGAGTCGATGGCCATCGTGCGCCAGATCCTCGACAAGATGCCGCGCGGCGACTACCGCATCCAGGACCGCAAGGTGACGCCCCCGCCCCGCGCCCGCATCGACGAGTCGATGGAGGCCCTCATCCACCACTTCAAGATCTTCACCGAGGGTTTCAAGGTGCCCGCGGGCGAGGTGTACCGGGCCATCGAGAGCCCGCGGGGCGAGCTGGGCTGCTACATGGTGTCCGACGGCACCGGCAAGCCCTACCGCATGCACATCCGCGGGCCGTCCTTCGTCAACCTGCAGACCATGCCCCACATGCTGCGGGGCGGGCTCATCGCCGACGCGGTGGCCGTCATCAGCTCGGTCGATCCCATCATGGGCGAGGTCGACCGGTGAGTGCGGGGAACCCGTAGTGGCCCGGTTCACGTCCGAGAACACGGCCATCGCCGAGGACGTCATCGCCCGCTACCCGGTGCGCAAGTCGGCGCTGATCCCGCTGCTGCACCTGGCGCAGGAGCAGGACGGCCACCTCACCGACGACGCCATGACCCACATCGCCGAGCTCATCGACCTGACGCCGGCCGAGGTGCTGGGCACGGCCTCGTTCTACGAGATGTTCAAGCGCGAGCCGGTGGGCGACTACGTGGTCAACGTCTGCACCAACATCTCGTGCATGCTGCTCGGCGGCGAGGAGCTGCTCCACCACCTCGAGCGGCGCCTGGGCATCAAGGCCGGCAGCACCACGCCCGACGGCAAGTTCACGCTCGAGGACGTCGAGTGCATCGCCGCCTGCACCGAGGCGCCGTGCCTGCAGGTGAACTACCGCTACTTCCACAAGGTCAGCCATGCCCAGGTCGACGAGCTGCTCGACGACCTGCGGGCGGGCAAGCGGGCCCACGACGTGCCCCGGCACGGCACGCTCAGCCGGGTGCGCCAGCAGCTTCCCACCACCCGGGCGGGCGTGGCGCCGCCCGACCGCAACGTCGAGCCGGTGTGGCTGGCCCGCAACGAGTCCGCCACGGCCGCGGAGGGGGGCACGTGACAGACGCCGACACCGCCGGCACCGCCGACGCGCCGGCCGAGCGCGAGGTGCCCCGCATCGTCACGTCCCGCTGGGAGCTGGCCGACGGCTTCACCCTCGACCGCTACCGCGACACGGGCGGCTACGACGCCCTGCGCACCGCCCTCACCACCATGACCCCGGCCCAGGTGGCCGAGCAGGTCAAGGCCGCCAGCCTGCTGGGCCGCGGCGGCGCCGGCTTCCCCGCCGGGGTCAAGTGGGGCTTCTGCCCGCCCGGCGTCTTCCCCCGCTACCTGGTGGTCAACGGCGACGAGTCCGAGCCGGGCACCTACAAGGACCGCATCCTGATGGAGCGCGATCCCCACCAGCTCATCGAGGGCATGCTCATCGCCTGCTACGCCATCGGCGTCAGCCAGGCCTTCCTCTACGTCCGGGGCGAGATGGCGCTGGCCCAGGAGCGGCTGGCCGAGGCGCTGAACGACGCCTACGACGCCGGCCTCGTAGGCCATCGCATCATGGGCACCGACTTCTCGGTCGACATCGTCCTGCACTGGGGCGCCGGCGCCTACATCGTGGGCGAGGAGACCGCGCTCATCGAGTCGCTCGAGGGCAACCGGGGCATGCCCCGCCTCAAGCCGCCGTACTTCCCCGCCGCCAAGGGCCTGTACATGCAGCCCACGGTGGTCAACAACGTCGAGACGCTGTCCAACCTCCCGTGGATCGTCAGCAACGGCGGGGCGGCCTTCGCCGACCTCGGCGCGGAGAACTCGCGCGGGCACCCGCCTGTTCGCCGTGTCCGGGCACGTCCACAACCCCGGCGTCTTCGAGGTCGAGTTCGGGGTCACCACGTTCCGCGACCTCATCTTCGGCGAGCGGTACGGCGACGGCATCGTCGACGGCAACCGGCTCAAGGCGTTCATCCCGGGGGGCGCGTCGGCGCCGTGGTTCTACGAGGAGCACCTCGACCTGCCGCTCGAGGCGGGTGCGGTCGGCGCCGCCGGCTCGATGCTGGGGTCGGGTGCCGTCGTGGTGATGGACGAGACCACCGACGCGGTGAAGGCCGCGTGGCGGGTGGTGCGCTTCTTCGCCCGCGAGTCGTGCGGCAAGTGCACGCCGTGCCGCGAGGGCACGTCGTGGCTGGAGAAGATCCTGCGCCGCATGCTCGACGGCCACGGCCGCCCCACCGACGTCGACAAGCTGCTCGACATCTGCGACAACATCAGCCCGGCCATCGCCTGGCCGCCCAAGCAGACCACCATCTGCCCCCTCGGCCCCTCCGCGGTGTCGCCCATCGCCTCGGCCGTGCTGCGGTTCCGCGACGAGTTCGTGGCCTACTGCGGTGGTGACGACGAGGCGGTCGCCGTCACGGTCCCGATCAACGGCAAGGCCTACCTGTCGACGCCCGTCGTCGTGGGGACGCCGTGACCGACACCACCGCGCCGCCCACCGTCAGCATCACCGTCGACGGCCGCACGATCGAGGCCGCCAAGGGCGAGCTGGTCATCGACGCCGCCGAGCGCAGCGGCGTGTACATCCCGCGCTTCTGCTACCACCCGCGCATGAAGCCGGTGGGCATGTGCCGCATGTGCATCGTCGAGATCGACACCGGCCGCGGCCCCGCGCTGCAGCCCTCGTGCATGATCGAGTGCGCCGACGGCATGACGGTGGCGACCGACTCGCCCGTCACCAGCAAGGCGCAGGAGGGCGTGCTCGAGTTCCTGCTCATCAACCACCCGCTCGACTGCCCGGTGTGCGACAAGGGCGGCGAGTGCCCGCTGCAGGACCAGACCATGTCCTACGGCCCGGGCGAGAGCCGGTTCGTCGAGGAGAAGCGGCACTTCGAGAAGCCCATCCCGGTCAGCGACGTGGTGCTGCTCGACCGCGAGCGCTGCATCCTGTGCGACCGCTGCACCCGGTTCGCCAAGGAGGTGGCGGGCGACCCGCTCATCCACTTCATGGACCGGGGCAACCAGACCCAGGTCAACACGTTCCCCGACCACCCCTTCGCCAGCTACTTCAGCGGCAACACGGTGCAGATCTGCCCCGTGGGGGCGCTCACCGCCACGCCCTACCGGTTCAAGGCCCGCCCGTGGGATCTCGACCAGGTCGAGTCCACCTGCACGTCCTGCTCGGTCGGCTGCCGGGTCGTCGTGCAGTCGAGCCGCAACCAGGTGCTCCGCTACCAGGGCGTCGACAGCGACGCCGTCAACTGGGGCTGGATGTGCGACAAGGGCCGCTTCCAGTTCGAGGCCGTCAACAGCGCCGATCGGCTGGGGCAGCCGCTCGTGCGCGACGAGGGGCTGCTGCTCAAGGCGGCGCCGTGGAACGACGCGCTGCGGCGGGCCGTCACGTCGATCCGTCAGGGCCTCGAACGCAGCGGGCCGGAAGGCTTCGCGGTCATCGGCGGCGCTCGCCTGACCAACGAGAGCCAGTACGCGTGGGCCAAGCTCACCAAGGGCCTGTTGGGGTCCGACAACATGGACGCCCAGCTCGGCGACGGGCTGCCCGCCGACGCGGTGCTGGGCCTGCCCCGGGCGACCATCGAGGACGCCTGCCGGCCCGGCGGCTCGGTGCTGGTCCTCGGCCCCGACATCAAGGAGGAGCTCGGGATCCTCTTCCTGCGCCTCCGCCACGCGGTCGTCAACGACGGCGTCCGCGTCGTCGAGATGGCCTCGGTGGCCACCGGGCTCACGCCCGAGGTGGCCGAGGTGTCGCTGCGCTATCGCCCCGGCCACGCCCTGCCGGTCGTGCGGGCCCTGCTGGTGGGCGACGCCGTCGATCAGGTCGGTGGCGTCACGCCCGAGTCGATCCGCGCCGCGGTGGCGGCGCTGGGCGACGGGCCGCTGACGGTGATCATGGGCCGGGCCAACATGGCCGAGTCCGGCCGGTCCATCGCGGCCGCGGCCGCAGCGATCCACCACACGCGGGCCGACGTCCGGTTCCTCAGCGCCCTGCGCCGCTCGAACGTGCACGGCGCCCTCGAGCTGGGCCTGTCGCCCGGGCTGCTGCCCGGTCGGGTCACGCTGGAGGGTGGGCGTGCCTGGTACGCCGACCGCTGGCCCACCACCCCGGCGGCCAAGGGCCTCGACACGGCCGGGATCCTGAAGGCGGCGGCGGACGGCAAGGTCGACACCCTGGTCCTGCTGGGGGCCGACCCGCTGGCCGACTTCCCCGACCGCTACCTGGCCGAGGCGGGCCTGGCCGGGGCCCGCACGGTCATCGCCCTCGACCAGTTCCTCACCGAGTCGGTCAAGCAGTCCGACGTGGTGCTGCCGGTGGCCGGGTTCGCCGAGGTCGACGGCACCACCACCAACCTCGAGGGCCGGGTCAGCACCGTGGCGCAGAAGGTGACCGCGCCGGGCACGGCCCAGGCCGACTGGATGGTGGCCTCCGAGCTGGCCCACCGCCTGGGCCACGACCTGGGACTCGAGTCGGTGGGCCAGATCACGGCCGAGATCGCGGCCACCGCCCCGGTGTTCAGCGACCTGTCGGTCGAGGCGCTGGCCGCCCCGGGCGCGCGCGACGGCGTGGTCGTCATGCTGCCCACCCGCCGCTCGGGCGGCGACCGTGACGGCGCCGACGCCGGGGACGCGGAGGACGACGGGGACGCCGCCGACGCCGAGGACGACGGGGACGCCGACGATGGCGACACCGATGCGGCGGACGCCGGGTCGGGGCCGGTCGCCGCGGGCGACGGCCCCACCGACGCCGGCGGCGACGCGTCCGGAGGCGCCGCCGCGGGCGGCGATGCCAGCACCGGCCTGCCGCCCGAGACGGGCGAGACCCACCTGCTGCCGCCCACCTCCGGGGTGCCGCTGCCGGTGTGGACGATCATCGAGCCGCCGTCGGTCGACGCCTACTCGCTGCGCCTGGTCGTGACGCGCAAGCTGTACGACCGCGGCACGCTGGTGGCCAACTCGCCGTCGCTCACCGAGCTGGCCGAGCACGCCACGCTGCGCCTGCACCCCTACGACTTCGACCGCCTCGGCGTGGCCGCCGGCGACGACGTCCGCGTCACATCCAATCGGGGCAACGTGAGCGTGCCCACCGTGCCCCACCCCGGCGTGCCCCGGGGCATCGCCCACCTGCACGCCAACAAGGCGGGCGGCCGGGCCAACATGCTGATCGACGGCAACGCGCCGGTCACCGACGTCCGGGTGGAACGACCGTGACCGTTCCGTTCGTGGTGGGGCTCGATCCGCTGCTGGAGGGGTCGTTCGGCGTCGACGTGGTGCTGATCGTGCTGCTGAAGACGGTGGTGGCCTTCGGCCTGCTGCTCACGTCTGTGATCTTCATGATCTGGTTCGAGCGCAAGGCGATCTCGGACCTGCAGAACCGGGTCGGGCCCAACAAGGCGGGGCCGTGGGGCCTGCTGCAGACCCTGGCCGACGGCCTGAAGCTGATCATGAAAGAGGACCTGATCCCGGACAAGGCCGACCGCCGGGTCTTCATCCTCGCCCCGTTCCTCTCGGCGGTCCCGGCCTTCGTCGTCTTCGCCGTCGTCCCGATCGCCGGTGGGTTCGACGGCGCCCTCTTCGGGGCCATCGAGCTGCTCGGCCACGACACCTACGTCCAGCTCGCCGACCCCCCGATCGGGGTGCTGCTCATCCTGGCCATGTCGTCGATCGCGGTCTACGGCGTGATGCTCGCCGGCTGGGCCTCCGGATCGAAGTGGCCGCTGCTGGGCGCGGTGCGCGGCACGGCGCAGATGGTCAGCTACGAGGCGGCGCTGGCACTGGCCGTGGCGGCCGTCGTGCTGCTGTCCGGCTCGCTGTCGACGCACGACATCGTCGTGTCGCAGGCGGGGGCGGGCTACGACGTGGCGGGCATCCCCATCCCCCGCTGGAACGTCATCGCCACGGGCGTCGTGCCGTTCGTGATCTTCATCATCGCCGCCACCGCCGAGCTCAACCGGCCGCCCTTCGACCTGGTCGAGGCCGAGCAGGAGCTGGTCGGGGGCTTCCACACCGAGTACTCGTCGTTCCGCTTCGCGCTGTTCTACCTGGCCGAGTTCATGAACACGATCACCATGTCGGCCATCATCGTCACCCTGTTCTTCGGTGGCCCGGCCGGTCCCACGTGGTTCGGCCCCGGCTGGCTGTCGGGCCTGGTGTGGTTCTCGCTCAAGCTGTTCTTCTTCCTCTTCGCCTTCGTGTGGGCCCGGGCGACGGTGCCGCGCTTCCGTTACGACCAGCTCATGGGCATCGGCTGGAAGGTGCTCATCCCGCTGGCGCTCGGCTGGCTGCTGCTCCTCGCCGCGGTGAACATCGGCCGCGACGAGGGGTGGAACGGCGGGGTCGTCGTCGGCGTGTCGCTGGCGGTGCTGGTGGTGGCCTGGGGCGCCCTCAGCCGGGCGGTCGACGTCGCTGGGCGCCGCCGCGAGTCTCAAGACGACGAGGTCCTGGTCTGATGGGCTACCTCGACGGGTTCAGGGTGACGTTCCGCAAGCTGTTCGAGGAGCGGCTCACCCGCGACTACTCGAAGGACAAGGGCGGCAAGCGGGTCAAGCCCGTCCGCCTCCACGGCCGGCACGTCCTCAACCGCTACGAGGACGGCATGGAGAAGTGCATCGGGTGCGAGCTGTGCGCGGGCGTGTGCCCGGCCCGCTGCATCTACGTGCGCGGCGCGGACAACCCACCCGACGACCCGGTCTCGCCCGGCGAGCGGTTCGGCTACATCTACGAGATCAACTACCTGCGGTGCATCCACTGCGACCTGTGCGTGGAGGCGTGCCCGACCGAGGCCATCACCGAGTCGAAGCTGTTCGAGTTCAGCTTCACCAACCGCGACGACGCCATCTACACGAAGGACGAGCTGGTGGTGGGCGACGACGGGCGGCCCCGCCAGCTGCCGTGGGAGGACTGGAGCGACATCGAGGACGTCGCCGCGCACACCTCGGCGTGGATGCGGGCCACCTCACCGTCGGGTTCGGCCGCGTACGAGGGCCTGGTGCAGTGGGCGGGCGAGCTGGGCTTCGGCGTGCGGGCACCCGAGCAGGGCCAGTCGGTGCCCGACGGCAGCGCGGACACCAGCGAGGCCGACACCATCTTCAGCCACCCCGGCGAGCCGGGTGGGCACGATGCCGCCCACGCACCCGAGGGCAGCGACCAGGCGGACGTGGACGGCGGCGAGCACGGCGAGGGCGACTCGTGATCGAGGTCGAGCTCGTCGTCTTCGTGCTGGCCGGCGCGGCCTGCCTGGCCGGGGCGCTCGGCGTGGTGCTGAGCGAGAGCCCGGTGCATGCGGCGCTCTCGCTGGTCGGCACCCTGTTCGGGGTCGCGGTGCTGTTCGTGGCCCAGGAGGCCAACTTCCTGGCTGCCGTCCAGGTCATCGTCTACGCCGGCGCCATCGTGGTGCTCATCCTGTTCGTGCTCATGCTGCTCGGCGTCGACCAGCTCGAGGACCTGCGCATCGAGCCGCTGGTCGGGCAGCGGGCCGCGGCGGCCGTCGTGTCGCTGGGCATCCTGACCCTCACGGTCGGCGCCCTGGCCAGCACCGGCTACGAGGCGACCGGCGTCGTCGGCGAGATCGACGAGGCCGTGCCCGACGTCAACCGCCTGGGCGAGTCGCTGTTCACCGACTACGTCTTCGCCTTCGAGATCACGTCGATCCTGCTGGTCATCGCCGTGGTGGGCGCCATCCTGCTGGCCCGCCGGTCGCCGGGCGACGAGATCGTCGACCCCGGCCAGGAGGAGAGGGCCGAGGAGATCGCCGAGCGCATGGCTGCCGCCGAGGCCCGCGCCGAGGGTGTCGAGTACGACGGCCCGGAGCGCGACCCGGGCGACGACGACGGCGCCGCCGGGGACGAGACCGATCGCGCCGAGGTGGGCCGGTGATCGCCGCCCTCCACGTCACGCCCGCGTGGTACCTCATCCTGGGCGCCCTGCTGTTCGCCATCGGGTCGTTCGGCCTGCTGGTGCGGCGCAACCCGCTGGTGATGTTCATGTGCGTGGAGCTCATGCTCAACGCCGTCACGCTCACCTTCGTCACCTTCTCCCGCATGCTCGACGACACGGGCGGCCAGTCGATCGTGGTGCTCGTGCTGGTGGTGGCGGCGACCGAGGTGGTGGTGGGCCTGGCCATCATCGTCGCCCTGCTCCGCAAGCGGCCCCACGCCACCGCCGACGACGTCGCGCTGCTCGAGGGGTGAGAGGGAACCCGTGACCGATCTCGTCTGGTTGATCCCCGCGCTGCCCCTGGCCGGCTTCCTCCTGCTGCTCGTGTTCGGCCGCCGGCTGGGCGAGCCCGGCGCCGGCTGGGTGGGCACGCTGATGTGCACGGGCAGCTTCGCCGCCACGCTGGTGGTCTTCGCCGGCCTGTTGGGCGAGGACGAGCAGAACCGCAGCGTCGTCACGACCCTGTTCGAGTGGATCCCGGTGGGTTCGCTGCGCGTCGACGTGGGCTTCCTGGCCGACCCGCTGTCGATCACGATGGCGCTGTTCGTCACCGGGGTCGGGGCGCTGATCCACGTGTACTCGATCGGGTACATGCACGGCGACCGCGACTTCCCGAAGTACTTCGTCTACCTCAACCTGTTCGTGTTCTCGATGCTCATGCTGGTGCTGGGCAGCAACATGCTGGTCACCTTCATCGGCTGGGAAGGCGTGGGCGCCTGCTCGTACTGGCTGATCTCGTTCTGGTTCACCGACGAGGCCAACGCTTCGGCCGGCAAGAAGGCGTTCGTCACCAACCGCATCGGCGACTGGGGCTTCCTGCTCGCCATCTTCCTGACGTTCGCCTCGCTGGGCACCCTCGACTACCCGGCCGTCAACGCCGGGGCCGCCGGGCTGCCCGCGGTGACCGCCACCGCCATCGGCCTGCTGCTGTTCGTGGGCGCGGCCGGCAAGTCGGCCCAGATCCCGCTGTACGTGTGGCTGCCCGACGCCATGGCGGGCCCCACGCCGGTCTCGGCCCTCATCCACGCCGCCACCATGGTGACGGGCGGCGTGTACCTGATGACCCGGGTCAACCCGATCCTGGCCGCGGGCTACGAGTGGGCCCCCGAGGTGATCGCCTGGGTCGGCGTCCTCACCGCCCTGGTGGCGGCGACCATCGCCGTGGCCCAGAACGACATCAAGAAGGTGCTGGCCTACTCGACGGTCAGCCAGCTCGGCTACATGTTCCTGGCCGTGGGGGTCGGCGCCTACGTGGCCGCCATCTTCCACATGATCACCCACGCGTTCTTCAAGGCGCTGCTCTTCCTCGGGTCGGGCTCGGTCATCCACGGCATGCACGGCGAGCAGGACATGCGGCGCATGGGCGGCCTCCGCAAGTTCATGCCGATCACCGCCGCCACGTTCATCTTCGGGTGGCTGGCCATCGCCGGGGTGCCCCCGTTCTCGGGGTTCTTCTCCAAGGACGAGATCCTGCTGTTCGCCTGGGGCAGCGGCGGGACCCAGGGCAAGGTCCTGTGGGGCATCGGCCTCGTGACCGCCCTGCTCACCGCGTACTACATGAGCCGCCTGGTGTTCCTGGTGTTCTTCGGGGAGTACCGGGGCGATCAGCCGGTCGCCGCCACCGACGCGGACGTCGCCTCGGGCCAGGAGCCGGACGAGACCGGCGAGGCCGTCGTGGCGACCGACGACGCCCACGCCGGCGCGGGACACGCGAAGCCCCACGAGTCGCCGTGGCTCATGACCGCGCCGCTGGTGGTGCTCGCCGCCCTGTCCTGCACCGCCGAGGTCATCAACCTGCCCTTCACCCCCGACTTCCTCTACCTCGAGCACTGGCTCGAGCCGGTGCTCGAAGGCAACGAGGCCCACCTGAGCGTCACCACCGAGACGAAGGTGGCCCTGGCGGTGGTGGCCATGCTGGCGGCCGCCGTCGGCATCCTCGGCGCCGCCCTCGTCTACCTGTGGCGCCGGGTGCGCGCCGTCGAGCCCGCCGTCCTCGCCCACGCCTGGTACTACGACGAGTCGATCACCCGATTCGTCGGCGGCCCCGGCACCGGGGGCTTCGAGGCCGTCGCCTGGTTCGACCGCAACGTCATCGACGGCGCCGTCAACGGCGTCGGCTCGCTGGTGCGCCGGTCGGGCACCGGCCTGCGCACCGTCCAGTCGGGGTTCGTCCGCTCGTACGCCCTGGGCATGTCGGCCGGCGTGGTCGTGGTCCTCGGCTACTTCCTGACAAGGCTGTTCGTCTGATGCTCGCGGCACTCCTGGCCCAGGAGGCGGGCGGGCACGCCGCCGCCTCCTTCGACGTCGTCACCGCCATGGTCGTGCTGCCGGCGCTCGGTGCGCTGGTGGTGGTGCTCGTCCCCCGCACCCGGCCCGAGCTGCTGCGGGGGCTGACGCTGCTGTTCACCGGAGGCGTCGGCGCGCTGGCCCTGTACCTGCTCACGTCGTTCGAGCCGAGCGAGGCGGGCTACCAGTTCGAGGTCAACCGCTCGTGGGTGGCCCAGTTCGGCATCTCGTGGCACGTGGGCGTCGACGGGATCTCGCTGTTCCTCGTCGTGCTCACGGCGCTGCTGTTCCCGATCGCCATCCTGGGGAGCACCCCCCACCACGACGCCAAGCCGTACTACGCCTGGCTGCTGCTGCTCCAGGCCGGCTGCATCGGGGTCTTCGTGGCCCTCGACCTGTTCGTGTTCTTCGTGATGTTCGAGGTCGTCCTCGTGCCGATGTATTTCCTCATCGGCGGGTGGGGCTACGCCAACCGGGTGTACGCGGCGCTCAAGTTCTTCCTGTTCACGATGTTCGGGTCGGCGCTGATGCTCGTCGGCATCGTTGCCACCGCCTACCTGCACCGGGACGCGCTGCAGGACGAGGACCGGGCCGCCGCCCAGGAGATCGTCCTCGAGGCGCAGGGCGATCCCACGCCCGCGCAGGCCGAGGAGATCGACGAGCTGAACGCGGCCCGCCCGCTCAGCTTCGACGTGGTCGAGATCGCCGAGGCGCGCACGGTGGTCGACGACTCGTCGAGCGCCAACCCGCTCGACTGGTCGGCCGCCCGCTGGATCTTCCTGGCGTTCGCCGTGGCGCTGGCCGTCAAGGTGCCGCTGTTCCCCATGCACACCTGGTTGCCCGACGCCCACACCGAGGCGCCCACGGCCGGGTCGGTGATCCTGGCCGGGGTGCTGCTCAAGCTGGGCACCTACGGCCTGGTGCGCTTCGGCCTGTACCTGTTCCCCGACGCCGCCAACTTCTTCGCCCCCATGATGGTGACGCTGGGGGTGATCGGCATCATCTACGGCGCGGTGGTCGCCACCATGCAGAAGGACCTGAAGCGCCTGGTCGCCTACTCGTCGGTGGCGCACCTCGGCTTCATCGTGCTGGGCATCTTCGCCATCACCACCCAGGGCCTGCAGGGCGGCCTGATGCAGAACATCAACCACGGCCTGTCCACCGGTGCGCTGTTCCTCCTGGTGGGCATGATCTCCGAGCGGCGCAACACCCGCGAGATCGCCGCGCTCCGGGGCCTGCAGAAGGTCGCGCCGGTGTTCGCCGTCGTGTTCACCGTGGTGATGATGTCGTCGATAGGCCTGCCGGGCCTCAACGGGTTCGTCGGCGAGTTCCTGGTGCTCGTGGGGTCGTTCCTCACCCGCCGCTGGTGGGCCGTGGTGGCCGCCGCCGGCGTGATCCTGGCCGCGCTGTACCTGCTGTGGGCGTTCCAACGCGTGTTCCACGGCGAGGTCGACGACGACAACAAGGGCTTCTCCGAGCTGACCTGGCGCGAGGGGGCGGTGCTGGCGCCGCTCCTGGCGCTCATCGTGTTCCTCGGCGTCTACCCCAAGCCGGTGCTCGAACGGATGGAGCCGGCCGTCGACCGCCTGGTGCTCCACGTCGACGAGAACAGCGACTTCGTGTCGCCGCCCGCCGTCGAGCCGCCTGAGCCCGAGGAGCAGGCGGAACAGGAGGGCGAGGGATGATCTCCGTCCTCGCGTCGCTGGCGCAGGGCGCCGACCCGGTGCCCATCGACACCCCCACCATCGCCTGGCGGGCCGAGGCGCCGCTGATCGTGCTGGTGGGGGGCGCGCTGGTGCTCATGCTGGCGTCGTCGTTCGTGCGCAACCGGCGGGCGACCCGGCTCTACACCGCGTTCACCTGCCTCGTGGGGGTGGGGACCATCGCCGCCGTCGTGCCGCTGTGGCGCGAGGTGCAGGACGTCGACCGGGGACCGTTCTCCACCCTCGCCGGCGCCGCGGGCGTCGACGGCTTCTCGCTGTTCATGACCGTGGTCATCGCGGTCGCCGTCGTGCTCACCGCCCTGCTCACCGACGACTACCTGCGGCGCGAGAGCCTCGAGGGCGTCGAGCCCTACGTCCTGCTGCTGCTGTCGGCCTCGGGCGGCGTGATCATGGCCCAGGCCAACGACCTCATCGTGCTGTTCCTGGGCCTCGAGGTGCTGTCGATCGCCGTCTATGTGCTGGCCGCCATGCACCGGCGCCGCGTCACCTCGCAGGAGGCGGGCATCAAGTACTTCGTGCTGGGCGCGTTCTCCTCCGCGTTCCTGCTCTACGGCATCGCGATGATCTACGGGGGCACCGGCACCACCAACCTGGTCGAGATCCTCGACCTGTTCAGCCGCAGCGCCCTCATCGAGGACGGCCTGGTGCTGGCCGGGCTGGCGCTGATGCTGGTGGGCCTCGGGTTCAAGGTGGCCGCCGTCCCGTTCCACTTCTGGACGCCGGACGTGTACCAGGGCGCGCCCTCGCCGATGGTGGCGTGGATGGCGTCGGGGGTGAAGGTCGCCGGCTTCGCGGGGCTGATCCGGGTGTTCGTGCTCGCCTTCGACGCCTACGCGGTCGACTGGCAGCCGATGGTCTACCTGCTGGCCGCGCTCACGCTGCTGGTGGGGGCGGTGCTGGCCGTCGTGCAGACCGACGTGAAGCGCATGATGGCGTACAGCTCGATCTCGCACGCCGGCTTCGTGCTGGTGGGCGTGCAGGCCGCGTCCGACCAGGGTGTCGCCGCCGCACTGTTCTACCTGGCCACCTACACGTTCCTGATCGCGGGCACGTTCGGCGTCATCACGCTGGTGGGCCGCACGGGCGACGGCCACCACAGCCTGGAGGACTACAAGGGCCTCGGCCGGTCGCAGCCGGGGCTGGCGCTGCTGCTCGCCGTCTTCCTGTTCGCCCAGGCCGGCGTGCCGCTGACGTCGGGCTTCTTCGCCAAGTTCTACGTGGTGACGGCCGCGGTCGACTCGGGGGCGACCAGCCTGGCGGTCATCGCCATGGTGGCGTCGGTGATCTCGGCCTTCCTGTACCTGCGGATCATCGTGACCATGTACATGGGCGACCCCGACGAGGCCCCGGCCGGTCCCCGAGTCACCGTTCCGGTCGGTGCCGGCATCGCCCTGGTCGTGTGCCTGGTCGTCACGCTGGTCGCGGGCGTGTGGCCCAGCTCGATCGCCGAGACGGCCCGGGACGCCATCCCGGTGCTCACCACCGTCGGCTGATCCGACCCGGGCGGGGCGCCCCGCGCCCGCTGACCCCCGGCGCGCGCCCGTGCCTGCCGCCCGGTCCGGCCGTCCCGGGGCGTCCGTCCGCACGGCGAGCCTCGGCGCCGGCACCCACGGCGGTGAGATCCGCCGGTCCGAGTGCTGCAATCGAATTGTCGCCCGATCGGGGTGGGCCGATCCGCCCGAGGTGTGGTGAAATCCCCCACGGCGCCGCCGATCTCCCCCACACTGGCAGCGCTGACCTAGGACAGCCCACGACATGCCGAAGACCAGACGACTGAGCGACGCGAACCTCGTTCGCCGGTCGCAGCAAGGCGACCGGCGTGCCTTCGGCGCGCTCGTGGGCAAGTACGACTGGCGGCTGCGGGGCCTCGCCTTCGCCCTGCTGCTCGACCGCGGCGAGATGGACGCAGCGTTGGCTTCCGCCTACCTGCGCGCGTGGCGCGACGTGGTGCGGGTCAGCCCCAAGGACGACATCGCGGCCTGGCTGTACCGCATGGCCTACAACTCCTGCGTCGACCGGCTCCGGCTGGGCCGGGCGGGCGGCGCCGGCGAAGCCCGCCCGGGCGGCGGCGCGGGCGTCAGCAGGCGTGGGCGGTCGAGCGGGATCGTCGCCGGGCTCCGGGGCCTGAGCGAGACCGACCGGGTGGCGCTGGTGCTGATCGACCGCGAGGGGTTCTCGATCCCCGCCGCGGCCCGGATCATGGGCATGCCGCCCGGGTCGGTCGAGGCGAGCCTCACCGCCGCCCGCGCCCACCTCGCGGACCATCTCCCTGCCACGCCGCCCACGGCGGCATCGGAACCGGGGTCGTCGCCCGACCCCGACCCCGATGCCGACGCCGACGCCGACGGACCTGCGGGGATCGAGGAGGTTGCCCAGCAACCGATTCCGTCCCAGGAGCCGACGGTCGCCGAGAGCCGACCCGCCGACCGAGCCGGCCGCCGGGAACGGTAGACTCGACGGGAGACGGAGCCTCGGGCGACGGGAATGTGCACGCGGAGCCTGTGTCCGGCGGGAACGGCGACTCGACGGGAGACGGAGCCTCGGGCGACGGGGATGTGCACGCGGAGCCTGCGGCCGGCGGAAACGGCGACTCGGGGGTGGACGGGTCGTCCGAGCGCGGGGGTGCCGGCGAGGAGGCGGTCGTCGGGGGGAACGGCGACTCGGGGGTGGACGAGACCTCGGGCGACGGGGACGGGCACGAGGAGCCTGCGGTCGGGGGGAACGGGCCCGGGGCGCAGGTCGGCGCGGGGGAGACCCACGCCAACGGTGACAACGGGGGCCACGGGGACGCGAACCGGGGACGGGGCCGGCGGGCACGCCGGCGGGCCAAGCACGCGGCGGACCAGCCCGGTCAGGCCGGCGCAGGCCAGGCGCAGGCCGCGCCCGACGAGGACCCGTCGTGACCGGCGACGACGACCCGGGCACGCCCGACATCCTGGCCGGGCCCGGCGCGCCGGGCCGGTCGCACGAGGCGGGCACGGACGCCGCACCGGGCGGACCTCCCGAGCCGAGTCCCGGGATGGGAGACAGCACCGGGGCGGACACCGCGGCCGGGGCCGCCACCGACATCGGTGCCGGGGGCGACGGCGCACCCGGCGGATCGGCTGTCGCCGTGGCGCTGCGGGAGCTGGCGCCGCCGCGGCATGCGGGCGAGTTCTGGCCCGACCTCGACCGCCGCCTGGCGGACGAGCCCCAGCTCCGGCTGGCCCCCCGCGCGGCGATCCGGCCGATCACGCAGCCGCCGCCGGTCATCGACGACAGCAGCCTGGCCGGGCGCCTCAAGGGCGACCCCTCCCCGCCGCCCCGCCGGCGCACGGGCCGCACGCTGGTGGGCGCGTTCGTGGTGGTGTTCGTGGCCCTGGTGGTGCTGACCATCCTCCAGCGACCCGAGGACGGCCTGACCACCGGGTCCGACGGCGCACCCGTGACGACGGGGGGCCGTACGCCCACCACCGAGCCGCCGGCGGGGGAGGAGGAGCCGGTCGAGACGACGGCCCCGGTGGCGGTGCCCCCGGGCACGATCGACCCCGCGGCGCAGCTCGAACCGGGCGGCGTGGGCCCCGTCCGCGTCGGGATGCGGCTGGCCGACCTGCAGGCGGCGGGCTTCGTCCTGCAGGTCGACCAGGAGACCTTCGACGGCTCGGGAGGCTCGTGCTACGACGCCCAGGTCCGGGGCGCCCTCGACCTCGAGCTGCGGTTCCGCCCGCCCGAAGGGGAGGGCGGGGTCGACGATCCCGCGCAGGGCGTGCTGGCGTCGATCGCGATCGAGTCGGCCCGGCCCACGGTCCGCACCTCGAACACCGGCCTCGGGCTGGGCGTGCCCCAGGACCAGGTGCTGGCCACCTACGCCGGCAACCTCGACGAGCGGGCGCACCCGTTCGCCTCGGGTGGCAGCATCCTCCGGGCCGACAACGGCGACGCCACCGGCATCTCCTACCGCACCGACGGGCAGACCGTCATCGGCGTCGCCGTCGGCTACATGGACGTGATCCGGTTCATCAACCAGTGCGAGTGACGGAGTCGATCGGCACGCCGCCGCAGGGCCCGTGACCTGCTCACGGGTGGCTTTGGCCCCTCGTGCAAACGATCACTAGGCTCCGCCGACGTGTCGGACCTTCTCCGTTCGTACCTCACGATCGGCGTCTTCCTGGGCGTGTCGGTGGCACTCGTCGCGGCCATCATGGGGCTCGGCAGCCTGGTCCGCCCCACCCGGCCGCAGCCCGAGAAGTACATCAACTACGAATCGGGTGTCGACCCGGCCGGGTCGATGTGGGGGCAGACGCAGGTCCGCTACTACCTGTTCGCGTTGCTGTTCGTGCTGTTCGACGTCGAGGCGGTGTTCATCTTCCCCTTCGCCACCCGGGCCGAGGCCTACGGGTGGTTCGGGTTCGTCGAGATGGGCATCTTCATCGCCATCCTCGCCCTCGGGCTGCTCTACGCCTGGAAGAAGAAGGTCCTGCGCTGGATCTGACACGGAGCGTCGTCTGATGGGCCTGGTCGAGAGCGGAAAGCTGCCCAAGCCACTGACGTCGCTGCTCAACACCGCCCGCAAGTACAGCCTGTGGGCCTACCAGTGGGGCCTGGCGTGCTGCGCCATCGAGATGGGCGCCGCCTTCGCCTCGCCGCGCTACGACGTCATGCGCCTCGGCGTCATCCCGCTGCCGGCCAGCCCCCGCCAGGCCGACGTGGTGGTCATCTCGGGCACCGTCACCGACAAGATGGTGCCCGCCATCAAGCGTCTCTACGAGCAGATGGCCGACCCCAAGTACGTCATCTCGATGGGCTCCTGCACCAACTGCGGCGGGCCGTACTGGGACAGCTACTCGGTGACCAAGGGCGTGGACCAGATCGTGCCGGTCGACGTGTACATCCCGGGCTGCCCGCCCCGGCCCGAGGCGCTGCTCGAGGGCATCGTGCTGCTGCAGCAGCGCATCGGCAAGGAAGACATGGCCGAGCGGTGGCGCGGCGACCCGCTGGTGGTGCAGTGATGAGCGGGCGTCTGCGATCCGGCGAGCGAGGCCCGAGCGGCCTGGTGCGCGGCACCGGGCGCGGAGCGCGCTGATGGCCGACACCGAGGCCGACACGGCCACCGACACCGCCGGCGCCGACGAAGCCGCCGAGGCCGAGACCGTCGAGACCGACGCGCCGCGCGAGGCCGTCCTCGGCACGCTGCGCGACGCGCTCGGCGCGAGCCTGCTCGACAGCCACGTCGCGCCGGGCCGGGGCGTGTGGATCCGGGTCGACCGCGACGCGTGGACGGCGGCCGCGGAGGCGGCCAAGGCGCGCCTGGGGTTCCACTTCTTCGACTTCCTGTCGGCCATCGACTGGATGCCGTCGCCGTGGGGCCGCTACGAGTACAGCGCCGTGGACGTGGGCATCAAGCCGTTCGACCCGACGGCACCGATCGAGACCGGCCTGGCCGGGGGCGACACCCGCTTCCAGGTGATGTGCCGGTTGGCCAACGTGCGCCGCCGGGGCGAGCCGCACCTCAACGTGGTGCTCAAGGCCGACCTGCCCGACGACGACCTGCGCATCGCCAGCCTGGTGCCCCTGTACGCCGGGGCCAACTGGCACGAGCGCGAGTGCTGGGAGATGTTCGGGATCACCTTCGACGGGCATCCGGGCCTGCGCCACCTCTACCTTCCGGGTGCGTTCGAGGGCTTCCCGCTGCGCAAGGACTTCCCGCTCGTCGCCCGGCTGGTCAAGCCCTGGCCCGGCATCGTCGACGTGGAGCCCATGCCCGGCGAGCCGGCGGCCGCCGACAGCGACGCAGAGGAGGCGGAAGCATGACCATCGTCAGCGAGCGCCAGCAGCTCGCCTACGTCGACGCCCAGGCGGCCGACGCCCGGGTCAACGTCGAGGTCGAGACCGACGAGGGCATGATCCTCAACATCGGCCCGCAGCACCCGGCCACCCACGGCACGCTGCGCGTCACCGCCAAGCTCGACGGCGAACAGGTCGTCTGGGCCGACGTCGTGCCCGGCTACATGCACCGGGGCTACGAGAAGCTCACCGAGGTCCGCACGTACCCCCAGGTCACCACGCTGGTCAACCGCATCGACTGGCTGGGCAGCTTCGCCAACGAGGTCCCGTTCATCCTGGCGGCCGAGCAGCTGATGGAGATCGAGGCGCCGCCCCGGGCCCGTCACATCCGGACGATCCTCTTCGAGATGGCCCGGGTCGCCAACATCGTCCTGTTCCTCGGCGACCTGGGCGTGCAGCTCGGCGCCGTGACCCCGGCCTTCTTCGCCTTCCGCGACCGCGAGCACGTCCTCGACCAGATCGAGTCGGTCACCGGCGGCCGCTTCCACCCCAACTTCGACCGCATCGGCGGGCTGAAGGACGACCTGCCCAAGGGGTGGATCGCCGACACCAAGGCCGTCATGGCCCGCATCCGCACGTTCTGCGACGAGATCGAGGCGCTGCTGTTCGGCAACGAGATCTTCCAGGCCCGCACCCGCGGCGTGGGCGTGGTGCCGGGAGAGGTGGCGCTGTCCTACGGGCTGACCGGCGCCAACCTGCGGGCCTCCGGCATCGACTGGGACCTGCGGCGCGACGGCGACCTGGCCGGCCTGGCCCACGGCGACGTCGACTGGAAGGTGTGGACCCATCCGGACGGCGACAGCTTCGCCCGCTGCTGGGTGCGCCTGCAGGAGACGCGCGAGGCCACCACCATCATCGACCAGTTGTGCGACGGCCTGCCCGGCGGGTCGATCATGGCCAAGGTGCCCCGCATCATCAAGGTGCCGGCGGGCGAGACCTACGTCGCCACCGAGAACCCGCTGGGCGTGATGGGCTACTACCTGATCAGCAAGGGCGACCTGGGGCCGTTCCGCACCAAGATCCGGTCGGCCAGCTTCTCCAACGTGTCGATCGTGCCGTGGCTGCTGCGGGGCGTGTACGTGCCCGACATCATCACGATCCTGGCCAGCCTGTACTTCATCCTCGGGGACATCGACCGGTGAGCGAGCGTCTGCCCCGGGTCGAGGTGGTCCGATGACCGCGTCCGCGATGGCGATCGAGATGGCCTACTGGCAGCAGACCGTCCTGCGGTCGGTGGGCGTGCTCGTGGCCGTGCTGCTGCCCGCGGGCACGCTCGTCTACGTCTTCCTGTTCAAGATGATGAGCTTCATGCAGAGCCGGCTCGGCCCCATGGAGGCCGGCCCCTACGGCTCGATGCAGCTGCTCGCCGAGGTCGGCAAGTGGATCCAGAAGGAGGACATCGTCCCCTGGCGGGCCGATCGGCGCCTCTTCGCCATGGCCCCGTACGTGGTGGTGGCCACGGTGTTCCTCATCCTGGCGGCGGTGCCGTTCGGGCCGGACGCCTGGTTCACCGACCTCGACGTCGGCATCTTCTACATCCTCGCCGTGTCCTCGATCTCGGTGCTCGGCATCCTCATCGCGGGCTGGAGCTCGGCCAACAAGTACTCGCTGCTGGGCGGGCTGCGGGCCGCCGGCCAGCTCATCGCCTACGAGCTGCCCATGGTGCTCGCCGCGGTGGGTGTGGTGATCCAGGCCGGCACGCTCAACATGCAGGGCATCGTGGCGGCCCAGCACGAGGGCGAGATCTTCGGCTGGGGCGGCATCGGCAACCCCTTCCTCCTCACCCAGGCGGTCGGCTTCTTCATCTTCCTGGTGTCGATGCAGGCCGAGCTCACGCAGACGCCGTTCGACATGCCGGTCGCGGAGTCCGAGCTGGTGTCGGGCTACATGACCGAGTACTCGGGCATGCGGTTCCTGCTGTTCTTCATCGCCGAGTTCGCCAGCGCCGGCGCCTTCGCCGCGGTGGCCGCCACCCTTTTCCTCGGTGGCTGGGCCCTGCCGGGCCTCGACCTCGACGCCGGCTACATGAACGTCGTGGGCCCGATCGTGGTGCTGGGGAAGATCCTCGTCATCTCGTTCCTGGTGTTCTGGGTGCGGTTCACCTACCCCCGCTTCCGCGAGGACCAGCTCCAGCAGCTCGCCTGGAAGATCCTCATCCCGCTGTCGCTGGTCAACATCCTCGCGACCATGGCGCTGAAGGTGGCCTTCTGATGCCTGCTCCCAAGATGCCGGGCCTGGTCAAGGGCCTGGGGGTCACGCTCAAGACGATGGGCCGCACCATGTTCCCGGCCCGGGGGCTGAAGACGCTCATCCCTGCGCCGTCCAAGGGCGCGGCCACCGTGCAGTACCCGCACGAGAAGGAGGCGCCCGCGCCGCGGGCCCGGGGCGTCATCGCCCTCAAGGAGGACAACTGCACGGTGTGCATGCTGTGCGCCCGCAGCTGCCCCGACTGGTGCATCTACATCGAGGGCCACAAGGACACCGCGCCGCCGCGCCGCCCCGGCGGCAAGCCGCGCACGGTCAACAAGCTCGACCGCTTCGACATCGACTACGCGCTGTGCATGTACTGCGGCATCTGCGTCGAGGTGTGCCCGTTCGACGCGCTGTTCTGGAGCCCCGAGTACGAGTACTCCGAGCTGCGCCTCGCCGACCTGCTGCACGACAAGGAGCGGCTGGGCGAGTGGATGCAGGCCGTGCCCGACTTCGAGGCCTACGAGGCCGGGTCGGAGCAGAAGGTCCGCAAGGTGCCGCGCTGATGGCCCAGAACGTCTTCTTCTACGTCATCGCGGCCACGATGGTGGGCGCCGCCCTGGTGGTGGTGACCAGCCGCAACGTGGTGCGCTCGGCGCTGGCGCTCATCGTGGTGTTCGCCGGCGTCGCGGGCCAGTTCGTCTTCCTGGCGGCCGAGTTCGTGGCCGTCACCCAGGTGCTGGTCTACATCGGGGCGATCATGGTGCTGATGCTGTTCGGCATCATGCTCACCCGCGCCAAGATCGGCACCGACGCCGACATGACCAACGAGCACTGGTGGGTGGCCGCCCTCACCGGCCTGCTGCTGGTCGGGGTGATGGGCTACGCCCTCGTCGATGCGTTCGGCGACGACAAGCTGCCGGCCGAGCGCCAGGTGGAGATCGTGAACAACGGGGTCGCCAGCAACAGCGCCGCGGTGGGTGACTCGATCTTCTCCCAGTACCTGATCCCGTTCGAGGTCGTCTCGGTGCTGCTTCTGGCCGCGCTGGTGGGCGCCATCGTCATCGCCCGGAAGGACCGGTGAGCAGATGGACGATCTGATGCTCAACCAGTTCCTGCTGCTCGGGGCCATCCTCTTCTGCATCGGCGTGTACGGCGTGATCGCCCGCAAGAACACCGTGCTGGTGCTCATGTCGATCGAGTTGATCCTCAACGCCGTCAACATCAACCTGCTGACCTTCGGCGCCGCCCGGGGCGACGTCGCGGGCTCGGTGTTCGCCCTGTTCATCATCGCCGTGGCGGCCGCCGAGGTCGGGGTGGGCCTGGCGATGGTGCTGATCATCTACCGCAACCGCGCGAGCGTCGACCTCGACGAAGTCGACTCGATGAAGGGCTGACGGGAACCGTGCTCGAGAACGCCTGGATCATCCCGCTCATCCCCGCGGCGTCGTTCTTCATCATCCTCCTGTTCGGCAAGCGGCTCCCCCGCAAGGGCAGCGAGGTCGGCATCGCCGCGGTCGGCCTGGCCTTCGTGCTGGCCGCGGTCACCACCCTCGGCTGGTGGGGCCACGTCAACGACGCGGAGCTCGAGGCCGAGTTGCACGCCGAGGAAGAGGTCGTCGAAGAGGAGCACGGCCTCGGCACGGGCTCCGTCGATGGTGAGTCAGCTCAGGCTGAGGCCGTCTTCGACGGTGCGACCGGACTGCGAGGCCTTGAAGGTGTCGAGGAGGGCGAAGCCCTCGACGAGACAGAGGAGGCGCACTTCACGGTCGAGCCGATCGAGCGGTCGTGGACGTGGTTCCAGAACGGGGGCCTCGACGTCCAGGTCGGCATGCTGCTCGACGGTCCCGCGGTGATGATGCTGCTGGTCGTCACGCTGGTGTCGCTGCTGGTGCACGTCTACTCCACCGATTACGTGGCCGGCGATCGGCGCTACACCCACTTCTTCGCCTTCCTGTCGCTGTTCACGGCGTCGATGCTCGGCCTGGTCATGGCGAAGACGACGCTGCAGCTCATCGTGTGCTGGGAGCTGGTGGGCATGTGCTCGTTCGCCCTCATCGGCCACTGGTGGGAGGAGAAGCCCAACAGCGACGCGGCCCTCAAGGCGTTCATCACCAACCGCGTGGGGGACGTGGGCCTGCTGGTCGGCATGATCACCCTGTTCTGGGCGGCGGGCGGCACGTTCGACATCATCGAGACCAACACGCTGGCGCTGAACGGGGGCATCAGCCAGACGGCCCTGCTGGTGGCGTCGTGCTGCCTCGTCGCCGCGGTGATGTCGAAGTCGGGCCAGTTCATCCTCCACACCTGGCTGCCCGACGCCATGGCCGGCCCCACGCCGGTGTCGGCCCTCATCCACGCCGCCACCATGGTCGTCGCCGGCATCTACATGGTCGGCCGCATGTACGGCGTGTTCTTCCAGGGGTTCAGCATCGGCGTCTCCAGCGTCAACCTGCTGGCCGTCGTGGGCGCGGTGACGGTGCTCGGCGGCGCCGCGCTGGCCTTCGTGCAGGACGACATCAAGAAGGTGCTCGCCTACTCCACCGTGTCTCAGCTCGGCTACATGGTCATGGCGCTGGGCATCGGGGCGTGGACCGCGGCGTTCTTCCACCTGTTCACCCACGCCTTCTTCAAGGCCTGCCTGTTCCTGGGCGCGGGCTCGGTCAGCCACGCGGTGCACAGCTTCGACATGCGCAAGGACATGGGCGGCCTCCGCAAGTGGATGCCGCACACGTACAAGACCTTCATCATCGGCACCGCCGCGCTCATCGGCATCTTCCCGTTCGCGGGCTTCTGGTCGAAGGACGAGATCCTGGCCGGCGCCAGCCAGCTCGGCGGGCCCGGTCACTACACGGCGTTCATGATCGTGGGCATCGCCGGCGCGGTCATGACCGCCGCCTACATGACCCGCGACCGTGTACTTCACCTTCTTCGGCGAGTACCGGGGCCATGGGCACCCCCACGAGTCGGGCCCCCGGATCACGGTCCCGCTGTGGATCCTGGCGATCCTCGGGGTCACGGCCGGCCTGGTCAACATCCCCTCGGCGCTGGCCCCCGACACGCTCGAGCTGCGCTTCGAGCACTTCTACGAGCCCAAGGGCGCCTACTTCCCGGTCGAGAACTTCACCCACCCGGAGTTCTCGCTGGCCATCGCCCTCGGGGCCACGGCCATCGGCCTGCTGGGCATCAGCCTCGCCTACCTGTGGTACTGGCGGGGGGCCGGACCCCACGGCATCACCGAGCGCAACCGGGTAGCGGGCGCGGGCTACACGGTGCTGCTCAACAAGTACTACTTCGACCACCTCTACACCGACATGATCGTCAGCGGCGTCAAGGGCCCCGTCGCCCGGGCCACCAACTGGGTCAACCAGAACATCATCGACGGCGTGGTCAACGGCGCCGGCCGCCTGGCGACGGTCGTCGGGCGCTTCGTCTACAACCGCATCGACCAGCAGGTGGTCGACGGCGCGGTCAACTCCTCCGCCACCGCCGCCAACAGCAGCGGCCAGGTCTTCCGCCAACTCACGTCCGGCAAGGTGCAGCAGTACGGCGCGCTGCTGTTCGGGGCGGCCGCCCTGTTCGCCGGCGTCATCATCATCTTCGTCTGACGGCTACCGCCAAGGTTCACGGATCACATGGACAACAACCAGTTCCTGACCGATTGGGGCTTGACCCTCATGGTGTTCCTGCCGCTGGCGGGGGCGCTCGTGATGCTGCTCGTGCCCCGCAGCGCGGACGAGGTCCACAAGTGGCTGGCCCTCGGGGTGACCCTGGCCACCGCGGCGATCGGCGTGGCCGTCATGGCCGACTTCGACTACGGGGCCTCCGAGACCCTGCAGTTCGTCGTCGACAAGCAGTGGATCGAGCTGATCCACAGCCGCTACGCCATCGGCGTCGACGGGCTGTCGATCCCGCTCATCGCCCTCACGCTGCTTGTGGTGCCGGCGTGCGTGATCTACTCGTGGAACCACTTCCCCGAGCCCCGCAACCCCAAGGCGTTCCTCATCCTGCTGCTGGTGCTGGACACCGGCATGCTCGGCACCTTCGTGGCGCAGGACCTGATCCTGTTCTTCGTGTTCTTCGAGGTCGTGCTGCTGCCGATGTACTTCCTCATCGGCGTCTGGGGGGGCGAGCAGCGCCAGTACGCGTCGATCAAGTTCTTCCTCTTCACGCTGTTCGGGTCGGCGCTGATGATCATCAGCTTCCTGGCCCTGTTCTTCGTGGCCGGCGGTGAGACGTTCGTCATCCCCGAGCTGGCCGAGCTGGTGGCCGGGTCCGACATGTCGCGGATGACCGGGCTGCTGATCTTCGGCGGCATGTTCATGGGCTTCGGCATCAAGGTGCCGATGTTCCCGTTCCACACCTGGCTGCCCGACGCCCACACGCAGGCGCCGACCGTGGGCTCGGTGATCCTGGCCGCGGTGCTGCTGAAGCTCGGCACCTACGGCTTCATCCGGGTGGCGCTGCCCATCCTGCCCGAGGCGGCGACCGAGTGGGCGCCGATCATCGGCGCGCTCGCGGTGGTCGGCATCATCTACGGCGCCCTGGCCTGCCTGGCGCAGACCGACATGAAGCGGCTCATCGCCTTCTCGTCGGTGTCCCACATGGGCTTCACGATGCTGGGCATCGCCACCCTCACCGACTTCGGGCTCAACGCCGCCGTCATGGGCATGGTCGCCCACGGACTCATCACGGGAATGCTGTTCTTCGTGGCCGGCTCGGTGAAGGACCGCTACCACACGCTGGAGATCCGCCGGCTGGGCGGGCTCCTGCTCAGCGCACCCCGCATGGGCTGGGTCCTCGGCTTCGCCGCCATGGCCTCGCTCGGCCTGCCCGGCCTCGCCGGGTTCTGGGGCGAGTTCCCCGCCATCCTCTCGGCCTACGAGCCCGGCGTCGGGCTGAGCGAGGTGACGTTCCGGGTCTACATGGTGATCGCCGCCCTCGGGACGGTGCTCGCCGCCGGCTACCTGCTGTGGCTCTACCAGCGCACGGCGTTCGGCACCCCCACCGAGGAGTTCGCCGACGAGGACATCCCCGACGTCACCCTGCCCGAGTGGATCGCCTGGACGCCCATGCTGGTGCTCATCCTGGTCATCGGCATCTTCCCCAACCTGGTGTTCAAGGTCACCGACGGGGAGATGACCTCGGTGGCGCAGTCGATCGCGGCCGCGGTCGGGGGCTGAGCGCCGGTGGCCGCACCCGTCCTCGCCACGCTCGCCGCCGTCGCACAGGAGGCGGACACCGCGTTCGCCGCGGCCCACGGTCGACTGGCACGCGCTGGCCCCCGAGCTGGTGCTCGTGGGCGTGCTCTGCCTGGTGCTGGTGGCCGACCTGTTCCTGCCCGAGGACCGCAAGGCGATCCTGCCCTCGCTGGCGGGGCTGGGGCTGCTGGGCGCGCTGGTGCCGGTGCTCACGCTCGCGGTCGACGGCGACGACCGCACGATGTTCGGCGGGGCCTACGCGGTCGACAACTTCGCGCTGGTGCTCAAGGCGCTCTTCCTGGTCGCCGGCTACGTCACCGTGCTGCAGTCGACCAACTACATCGCCGAGGGCGACTACGCCGAGGGCGAGTACTACTTCCTGCTGCTCAGCTCGATCCTGGGCATGACGGTCATGGCCTCGGCCCGCGACCTCGTCACGATCTTCGTGGCGCTGGAGATGCTGTCGATCCCCGCCTACCTGCTGGCCGGGTGGCGCAAGCGCGACCGCAAGGGCAACGAGGCGGGCGTCAAGTACTACCTGATGGGGGTGTTCGCCACCGGGGTGCTGCTCTACGGCATGTCGCTGCTGTACGGCGTGGCCGGCACGACCCAGCTCGCCGGCATCGCCGAGGCGCTGACGACGGGCGAGTCGGTGCCCATCATCAGCCTGGCCGTGGTGTTCGTCGTGGCGGGCTTCGCGTTCAAGGTCTCGGCGGTGCCGTTCCACACCTGGGCCCCCGACACCTACGAGGGTGCCCCCACCCCGGTCACCGCGTTCCTGTCGGTGTCGTCCAAGGCGGCCGGGTTCGTGGCACTGCTGCAGCTCGTGATGATCGGCTTCGCGGGGCAGACCGATGTCGTCCGCCCGCTCATGTGGGTGCTGTCCGCGCTGTCGATGACCATCGGCAACGTGGTCGCCCTGCGCCAGACCAACCTCGTGCGCATGCTGGCCTACTCCGGCATCTCGCAGGCCGGCTTCATGCTGGCGCCCGCTGGCGGTGGTGGGGCAGATCGGCAGCGACACCCTGACCGCCGTGGTCACCTACCTGGTCATCTACGCAGCGATGAACCTGGGGGCGTTCACGGTGGTCATGGCCGTGGCGCGCAAGACGGGCAGCGCCGAGATCAGCAGCTTCGGCGGGCTCTTCAACTACGCGCCGGGCCTGGCCGTGCTGATGAGCGTGTTCCTGTTCGCGCTCGCCGGCATCCCCCCGCTCGGCGGCTGGCTGGCCAAGTTCGTGGCCTTCCGGGCCGTGGTCGGCGCCGACACGGCCTGGGCCTACGCCCTGGCCGTGGTGATGGCCGTGAACTCGGTGATCGCGCTGGCGTACTACGCCAACGTGGCCAAGGAGATGTGGATGAACCCTGCGCCCGACGGCGACGAGTCGCCCGTGCGGGTGCCGGTGTCGCTCTCGGCGGCGCTGGCCATCACCGGGGTGCTCACGGTGGCGTTCGGGGTCACCCAGTGGGCTACCGAGCTGGGTGACATGGCCCGCTTCGTCCCCCTCGCCTCCCCCTGATCCGGTCCGGGGCGTCCGATCCGGCGTTCGTCCGTGCCGGTTTCCGCGACGTCCGGACGCCGGTTCGGGGTTGCCGTTCGTCGGTGCGTGTGCACGCCGGCCGCGCGGCACGCGAGGCTGGCGGGCCGTGACCGTCGACGGAGCGCTGGGTACCGGCCCACCGCCGGGGCCCGCCGCGGCCGCGGTGGCGGCCGCGGTCCGGCGGCACGGGGCCCTGCCGCTCGACCGGGTGCTGGAGATGGCGCTCTACGCGCCCGGCGCCGGCTTCTACGAGACCGGCGGACGCGCCGGTGGGCGCCAGGGCGACTTCCTGACGAGCCCCGAGGTCGGGCCGCTGTTCGGCGCCGTGGTGGCCCGCGCCCTCGACGCCTGGTGGCGGGAGATGGGCGAGCCCGACCCGTTCGTGGTCGCCGAGGCCGGCGCCGGTCCGGGCACGCTCGGCGCCACCGTGCTGGCCGCCGCGCCCGAGTGCGCCCGGGCGTTGCGGTACGTGCTGGTCGAGCGGTCGGCGGCCCAGCGCAGGCTGCACTCCGGCCGGCTGCGGCTCGAGGACCCGGCGCTGGCGTTCGTGCCCGTCGACCCCGACACCGAGCTGCCGGTGGCCGAGGCGCCTCCCGGGCCGATCTGCGTCAGCCTGCCGGAGCTGCCGCGTGTCGTCGGACCGGTGGTGGTGCTGGCCAACGAGCTGCTCGACAACCTGCCGTTCTGGCTGGCCGAGCGACGCGCCGGCAGCTGGCACGAGGTGCGGGCCGACCTCGACCCGGTCGCCGAGGCCGCCGGCGGGAGCCGGCTGGTCGAGCGGCTGGTCCCACTGGCCGACGACCGGGCCGAGCGGCTCGACCGGCTGGTCGCCGCGCCGCCCGGCAGCGCCGGCCCGCCGGACGGCACACGGGTGCCGGTGCAGGACGCCGCCCGGGCGTGGCTGCGGGAGGCACTCGCGGTGGCCGGTCCTCGCGGGCGGGTCGTGGTCATCGACTACGCGTCCACGACGCCGGACCTGGCGTCCCGCCCGCCGGCCGAGTGGCTGCGGACCTACCGGGGCCACGCCCGCGGGGGTGCGCTCCTCGACGAGCTGGGCGCGCAGGACGTCACCTGCGAGGTGGCGGTCGACCAGCTCGCCCTGGTGCGCCCCCCGTCATCCGACGCCTCCCAGGCCGACTGGCTGCGCGCCCACGGCATCGACGAGCTCGTGGCCGAGGGTCGCCGCACGTGGTCGGAGCGCGCCCACATCGGGGACCTCGCCGCGCTCGCGGCCCGCAGCCGGGTGACCGAGGCCGCCGCCCTGCTCGACCCCGATGGCTTGGGCGCGTTCCGGGCCCTGGAGTGGACCGGCTGACGGGCGACGGGTTGCGGGTCGGGCGGCGACGGCCGCCGTAGGGAGGTGGGTCGGGGTCAGGCGGGCGTGGCCCGCGCCGTGAGGAGCTGGTCGACGCCGGCCACGATGAAGTCCATGCCCAGGGCGAACGCCTCGTCGTGGGCAGGATCGGTGGGCCTCGGGGGGAGGCCCTCCGCCTCGGCGGCCTTCCGGGTCCGGGCCTCGTCGCCGAGCTGCTCGGTCACGTGCCCCAGCGTGAAGCTGGCGATGACCCGCAGGGTCCGCTCGGCCGTCACCGGCGCCAGGCCCAGCGCGCTCAGCTCGGCGAGCGCCGACCGTATGAAGTTGGTGATGCCCTCGTTGGTGAGCGGCCGCCGGGCCACCAGGCTGATCGTGTTGGGATGGTCGAGCAGCACCTGGCGGTAGGTGGACGCGTACTCGCGCAGCCGGTCGGGCCACGCGCCCGGGGCGGGCTCGACCAGCGGCATCTTCCGGAACACCTGCTCGATCACGCCCTCGATCAGGTCGTCCTTGCTGTCGACGTAGCTGTACAGGGACATGGCCTCCACGCCGAGCGCCCGCCCCAGGCGGCGCATGGTGAGGGCCTCGACACCCTCGAGGTCGACCAGGTCGAGCGCGGCCTGCAGGATGCGCTCTCGGGTCAGGGGCGTGCGGCGCGGTGCCATCGGCCATGACGATGACACGGCGGCGCGGCGATGACCACCACCTGTGCCGGCGCCCGTCGATCCGGTGCTCGCCGGCAGGGAGAACACGTCGCGACCATGCCGGTAGGCTCGCACCGGTTCGTCCGACGACGGGTGACGACGACGAGGGGGAATGTGATGGCGCCGGAGCCGCAGGCTGCGATCGAGGACTACCTGGTCGAGGACCGCACCTTTCCGCCGCCCGCCGGCTTCGCGGCCGACGCCCTCGTGTCCGGTACCGAGATCTACCAGGACGCCGAGACCGACTGGCAGGGGTTCTGGGCCCGGCAGGCCGCCGAGCTGGTCGACTGGTACGACGAGTGGCACACCGTGCTCGAGTGGGACAGCCCGTTCGCCAAGTGGTTCGTGGGCGGCACGCTCAACGTGTCGTACAACTGCCTCGACCGCCACGTGCAGGCCGGCCAGGGCCAGAAGGTCGCCTACCACTGGGAGGGCGAGCCGGGCGACACCCGCAGCATCACCTACGCGGGCCTGCTCGCAGAGGTGCAGCGCTTCGCGAACGTGCTGAGGGACCTGGGCGTGGGCAAGGGCGACCGCGTCGCCGTGTACATGCCGATGATCCCCGAGCTGCCGGTGGCCATGCTGGCCTGCGCCCGCATCGGCGCGCCCCACTCCGTGGTGTTCGGCGGGTTCTCGGCCGACTCGCTGGCCGACCGCATCAACGACGCCGAGTGCAAGGTGCTGGTCACCGCCGACGGCGGGTTCCGCCGCGGGCAGGCCCACCTGCTCAAGCCGACCGTCGACCTGGCGCTGGCCAACACCCCGTCGATCGAGCACGTCGTGGTGGTCGACCGGGTGACCGGCCACAAGGAGGCCGGCGACGTCGAGGTGTCCATGGTCGAGGGTCGCGACCACTGGTACCAGGACGTCATGGACCGCGCCGCCCCCGTGTGCGAGCCCGAGCGCATGGACAGCGAGGACCTGCTCTACCTGCTGTACACGTCGGGCACGACCGCCAAGCCCAAGGGCATCATGCACACCACCGGCGGCTACCTCACCCAGGTCGCCTTCACCCATCGCTACGTCTTCGACCTCAAGCCCGAGAGCGACGTCTACTGGTGCGCCGCCGACATCGGCTGGGTGACCGGCCACAGCTACATCGTCTACGGGCCGCTGGCCAACGGCGCCACCAGCGTCATCTACGAGGGCACGCCCGACACGCCGGGCCGCGACCGCCTGTGGTCGATCGCCGAGAGCTACGGCGTCACCATCCTCTACACGGCGCCGACGGCCATCCGCACGTTCATGAAGTGGGGCACCCAGGAGCCCGAGAAGCACGACCTGTCGTCGCTGCGCCTGCTCGGGTCGGTGGGCGAGCCCATCAACCCCGAGGCCTGGGTCTGGTACCACACCAACATCGGCGGCGGCCGCTGCCCGGTCGTCGACACGTGGTGGCAGACCGAGACCGGCGCCATCATGATCGCCCCCCTGCCCGGCGCCACCACGCTCAAGCCCGGTTCCGCCACCTTCCCGCTGCCGGGCATCGCGGCCGAGGTAGTCGACGAGCAGGGCGGCCGGGTCGAGAAGGGCGGCGGCTACCTCACCCTCACCCGCCCGTGGCCCTCGATGCTGCGCGGCATCTACGGCGACCCCGAGCGCTACCGCGACACCTACTGGTCCCGCTTCGAGGGCCGCTACTTCGCGGGCGACGGCTGCAAGGTCGACGAGGACGGCTACCTGTGGCTGCTCGGCCGCGTCGACGACGTCATGAACGTGTCCGGCCACCGGATCTCGACCACCGAGGTCGAGTCCGCGCTGGTCGACCACCCGTCGGTGGCCGAGTCGGCGGTCTGCGGCGCCGCCGATGCCGTGACCGGCCAGGCCATCGTCGCCTTCGTGACCGTGCGGGGCGGCATCGACGCCGACCCGGCGCTGGGCGAGGAGCTGCGGGGCCACGTCGCCATGAAGATCGGGCCCACGGCCCGGCCGAAGCTGATCATCTTCACCGACGAGCTGCCCAAGACCCGGTCCGGCAAGATCATGCGCCGGCTGCTGCGCGACGTGGCCGAGGGCCGGGCGCTGGGTGACACCACAACCCTCGCCGACCCGAGCGTGGTCGACGAGATCCGCAAGCGGGCCGAGGCGCAGCCCCAAGAGGACTGAGCGAGGCTGCGCTGGACGTCCTGATCCGCACCGCCGAGCCGCGTGACGCACCGGCCATCGGCACCGTGTGGCAGCGGGCCGCACTGGTGGGCTACGAGGGCATCTTCCCGCCCGAGGCCCCCAAGCCGTCGATCGAGCTGCTGACCGAGCGGTCGCGGCAGGCCATCGTCTCCCAGGGCTTCAACACGCTCGTGCTGGTGGCGTGCCATCGCGGTCCCGACGGTGGCGTGGTCGGCACCATCGCGGCGGTACCCGACCCGGACGAGACCACCCGGGCCCAGCTCCTGCGCCTGTACGTCGACCCGGGCCACTGGGGCCGGGGCATCGGGCGCCGCCTGCACGACACCGCCCTCGGCCACCTGCAGTCCGCCGGGTTCCGGGTGGTGGTGCTGTGGGTGCTCGAACGCAACGTGCGGGCGCGGGCCATGTACGAGCGCTGGGGATGGCGGGCCACGCCGGCCACCCACACCCCCGACTATCCCGGCGTGACCGAGGTCTGCTACCTACTCATGCTGTGACGCTGACTCCCGACCACTGGTGCTGGCGCGACGCGGCGGTCGAGCCCGGCCCGGCGGTCGTCTTCGACATGGACGGCGTGCTCTCCGACGCCTCCGATCGCCAGCACTTCCTCGAGTACCCGCGCCGCGACTGGGAGGCGTTCTTCGCCGCGTGCGGCGACGACGCCCTGGTCGACGAGGTGGCCCGCCTGCTCGAGGTGCTCGACGGCGATCTGCGGGTGGTGCTGCTCACCGCCCGGCCATTGCGGGTGCGGCCCCAGACCGTGGCCTGGCTCGTCCGCTACAAGCTGCGGTGGGACCTGCTGATCATGCGCGACTACGGCGACTACTCGGCGTCGCGGGAGTTCAAGCGCGACGCCGTCGACGACCTGCGGGCCCGAGGCTTCGACCTGCGCCTGGCATTCGAGGACGACCGCCGCAACGTCGCCATGTTCCACGGCGAGGGCATCCCCTGCGTCTACATCCACTCCGGCTACTACGACTGAGGGTGGCCGGCGACGACCCTGCGCCAGTGGCCACGGGCGTTCGGCGTTCGCACAGGAAATTCCCAGACAGCGCCGATACCGTCGTCCCCGTGAAGAACACGTTCAAGACGTTCGTCCTGCTCGCCGGGCTCGGCGGCTTGCTCGTCATCCTCGGCGGGGCGCTGTGGGGCCCGACCGGTGCCCTCATCGGTTTCGGCGTCGGCATGCTGTTCGTCGGGTTCTCGTACTGGAACTCCGACAAGCTGGCCATCCGCGCCGCCCGGGCCCAACCCGTGACCGAGCAGCAGATGCCCGAGTACTACGCCATCGTGCGCGAGCTGACGCAGCAGGCCGGGATGCCCATGCCCAAGCTGTACGTCACGCCCGACCAGCAGCCCAACGCCTTCGCCACCGGGCGCAGCCCCGACCACGCGGCCGTGGCCGTCACCCAGGGCATCCTGCGCATCCTCGACTGGAACGAGCTGCGGGGCGTACTGGCGCACGAGATCAGCCACGTCGGCAACCGCGACATCCTCATCGGCTCAGTCGCGGCGGCCATCGCCATGGGCATCACGCTCATCGCCAACTTCCTGCAGTTCTCGGCCATCTTCGGCGGCCGCGACGAGGACGGGCCCAACCCCATCGCCCTGCTGGCCATGGCGATCCTGGCGCCGCTCGCCGCGGGCCTGCTGCAGATGGCCATCAGCCGCAGCCGCGAGTACGAGGCCGACCGGTCGGGCGCCCGGCTCATCGGCGACGGCGAGCCGCTGGCCCGGGCCCTGCAGAAGCTGGAGTCGGGGGCCCGGCAGATCCCGATGGACATCGACCCGGCCCACGCGTCGGCCTTCATCGTCAACCCGCTGAGCGGCCAGAAGATGAGCTTCGCCAACCTGTGGCGCACCCATCCCCGGACCGAGGACCGGGTCGCCCGCCTCCGCGGCGGCGAATGGCGCTAGCCGTTCCCGAACGTCGCCTGAACCTCAGTCCCGGAAGTTGCTGAACTGGAGGGGGATGCCGAAGTCCTCCTCGCGCATGGCCTGGATGGCGGCCTGCAGGTCGTCGCGCTTCTTGCCCGTGACCCGGAGCTGATCGCCCTGCACCTGGCTCTGCACGCCCTTGAGGCCCAGCGCCTTGATGAACTTGTTGATGGTGGTGGCCTTGTCGCGCGAGATGCCGGCCACCAGGTCGATCTGCTGGCGGGCGGTGGCACCCGAGGCCTCCTCGACCTTCTGGTAGTCGAGGGCCTTGAGCGAGACCTTGCGCTTGACCAGCTTCTCCTCCAGCACCTGGCGCACGGCGTTGAGGCGATCCTCGCTGACGCTACGGAGCGTGATGGCGGTCTCGCTCAGCTCGACCGAGCTGTCGGTGCCCTTGAAGTCGTAGCGGTTGGCGATCTCGCGGCCGGCCTGGTCGACCGCGTTGCGCACTTCCTGCATGTCGATCTCGGAGACGACGTCGAAGCTGGGCATGAGGCCGAAGGGTAACGCCGTCGGGCCGGGCCCCGTGACGATCGCGTGACTTCACACTACTCAGTAGTGACTACTGAGTAGTGCTGTGGTTGAGTGGCCGTCATGTCGGTACCGGACGGGCTGCTGGTCCTCCTGCGGGACGAGGCCAAGCACGGCTACCAGCTGGCCACCGACTTCTCCCGGCGCACGGCCGGGTGCTGGGCGCTCAACACCGGGCAGGTGTACACGACCCTCGACCGGCTGGCCCGGGACGGGTTCGTGGTCACCGACGGCGCCGACGCCGAGAGCCGCCGGCGCCGCTACCGGCTGACCGACCGGGGCCGGGAGCGGGCCGACCGCTGGCTCGCCGAGATGCCGGCCACCGCGGCACCCCGCGACGAGCTGGTGCTGCGGGTGCTGCTCACCGCCGCCGCCGACCCGGTCACCGCGACCGCGGTGATCGACATCCAGCGCCGCCAGCTCGTCGGCCGCCTGCAGGACCTGCGCCGCGCCCAGCGGGCGGCGGCCGACGACCTGATCGCCCGCCTGGCCGCCGACGCCGCCGCCACCCGGGTCGAGGCCGACCTGCGCTGGCTCGACCTCTGCGACGACCGCCTCCGGGCGGCCGCTCCACCCCGCTCGTCGCCCTCGCCCGTTACCTCGCCGCAGGCACCGAACCGGCGTCCCTCGGCAGCGCCCGCGCTGCCCTCGGACGCCGGTTCGGGCCCAGCGCCCGAGAGCTCACCGCCCGGCGCCGACGCCGGCACGCCGGAGGCCGCCACCGAAGCAGTCCAGGAGGGCCGCTCGTGACCCATCCACCCGTCCTGCAGCTCGACCACGTGGTGGCGGACCGGCCCTCGGGCCGAGGCCCCGTCCGGGTGGTCGACGACCTCTCGCTGTCGGTCGCCGCCGGCGAGCTCGTCGCCCTCATGGGCCCGTCGGGCTCGGGGAAGACCAGCGTCGTCCACCTGGCCTGCGGCCTCCTCGGCCCGCTGACGGGCACGGTGTCGCTGACCGGGACCCCCATGGCCGCCGGCGACCGCCGGGGCTGGGCCCGGGCCCGGCGCCGCACCGTCGGCGTGGTGCACCAGCGCCTCGACCTGCTGCCCGGCCTGTCGGTGCTCGACAACGTGGCGCTGCCCCTCCTGCTCGACCGGACGCCGGTCGGACGCGCCCAGGCCCGGGCGCGCGACGCCCTCGCCCGGGTCGGCGCGCTCGACCTGGCCCCCGCCGTCCCCGCGGAGCTGTCCGGGGGAGAGCAGCAGCGGGTCGCCATCGCCCGCGCCACGGCCGGTCCACGCCGGCTCGTGCTGGCAGACGAGGCGACCGCCGCGCTCGACACCGCGAGCGCGGAGATGGTGGTCGACCTCCTGTCCGGGCTCGCGGCCGAGGGCGCCGCGGTCGTCATGGCGACGCACGACACCCGCTTGGCCAGCTGGGCCGATCGCATCGTCTACCTGTGCGACGGGCGCGAGGCCCCCGACCCCCGGGCGGCCGCCCTCCCGAGGAGCCTGTGATGTCCCACCTCGTCCTGCGCCTCGTCCTCGCCGACCTGCGGGCTGCGCCAGGCCGGGCCGTCGCGGTGGCCGTGCTGCTGGCCTCGGCCTGCCTGCTGCCCACGCTCGTCTCGGCGGCGCCCGGCGTCGGGGCCGTGCTCGCCGTGGCCGTGGCGGTGGCCGCCACCATCGGCGCCATGGGTGCCCATCGGCGGCGCAGCGCGGTCCTGCTGCTCAACGGGGCCCGTCCTGCGGTGGTCGAGGGCATCCTGGCGGCGGCGACCATCGTCGTCCCCGGTGCCGGGGCCGCGGTGCTGGCCGCCGCGCTGGGCGCCGTCCTGTCGCCCGGCCCGGCGCTGGCCTCCGTCGTGCTGCTCGCCCTGGTCGTCCCCGTCGTCGCCGCACCGCCGGCGGCCTGGCTCGTCCACCGGGATGCCGACGTGGCCGCGCTGCCGCCGGCACCGGCCCGACCCGGCACCGGCGCCGCCGGCACCCGACGGCGCGGGCGCCGCATCGTCCGGGTGCTGGCGCTGGCGGTCGTCGCCCTCCTCGTCCCGGTGCTGTTCCTGCCGTGGCTGGCGCTGCACCTGTCGTCGCCCCGCCGGGTGCATGGCGCGCTGTGCCGTGCCGCGGCAGTGGCGGTGGCGCTCGTGATGGTCGTGGGCACGGCGGTGCTTGCGGGATGGTCCGAGGACTGGTTCACGCTGGGCGTCGTCCTCCTGGTCTTCGGACCGGGCGCGGCGGTGGGCGTGGCCGTGCTCGGCAGTGCGGTGCTGGACGCCGTGGGTCGGGCGGCGGCGGGTGCCGGTCCGTGGGCGCGCCTGGCGCTCGGGCCCGTCACCGGGCGCAGCCGCGCCCTGGGGCCGGTGGTGGGGATCCTGGCGGTGGTCACGTCGCTGGCCGCAATGGACGCCACCGTCGGCGCCAGCTTCGGTCGGCGGGAGGCCGACCACGAGCGGACCATCCCCACCGTGACCGCGGCGGCGGGCACGTCGCCGGACCAGGCCATCGCGGACGTGCGCGCCGTCGATCCCGCCGCGTTGCGGCGCATCGCCGACGAGGTCACCGCCGCCAGTGGCACGCGGGCGGTGGTCATCGGGCGGCACGGCGTCGGCACCACCCGTACCTACGCGGGCCGGGAGTTCCTGAGCCTGGCCGAGCCGCCGACGACCTACCTGGGCACCGACCAGTTCGCCGAGGCGCCCATCTGGCTGGGTGTCGTCGACCCGGCCGAGCTGGGGCTGCTGGGGTTGGCGGGCTCGGCGGCCGACCTCGCCGCGGGCAAGGTGGTCCTCCTCGCCCCGAGCGTCGGCGGCCCGGCGGGGACCGTCACCGTGTCCCGCCCCGACGGGACCACCAGCCTCCCCGCGGCGCCCGCCGTCGGCCCGGCGGGAGGGGTCGAGCTGCCCGCCGGCCTCGCGTCGCCTGCCACGGCCGCCTCGATCGAGGGCCCGGTGTCCACCGCCCGGGTGGTGGTCGTGCCCGAGCCGGGGACGCGCGTCGAGCCCGAGACGCTGCGGGCGTCCGCCCAGGCCATCGTGGACCGGACCCGCGACCTGCCCCTGGTGGAGCCGGTCGATCCCGCCCACCACGGCCTGGACCTCGAGGTCGTGGACGCGCTGAGCCGGGCGACGAGCGGACGGGTGCTCCTCGGGGACGAGCGCGTCGTGACCTTCAGGAGCGGGCCGCTCAACGACCTGCCCGTGCTGTCGGGGACCGAGGACGAGGGCCGGGGGCGGCTCGCCGGCCTGGGCGCGCTGGCCCTCCTCGTGACCGTCGCCGGTGTCGGCCTGGCGCTGGGCGCCACCCGCACCGAGCAGGCGGTCCTCGGGGCCCAGGGCGCGCCGCCGGCGCTGCGCCCGACCGTCGGCGCCATCCAGGCGGCGGTGCTGGCGGGCTCGTCGTCCCTGCTCGCCGCCCTGGTCGGCATCGGGCTCCCCGCCCTGGCCTTCCGGCTCTACGACGCCGGTGCCGACCTCCCGGCCATACCCCTCGTCGTGCCGGGCGAGGTGGTCGCTCTGCTCGTCGGCCTGCCGCTCGTGGCGGCCGGGCTGACCGCCCTCCTCGGCCTGCGCCCCGGCGAGCGGGACCCGGCGGGATCGGTGCCGGGCGACGGCCTGGCATGGTGACCCGACCGATCTGACGCCCGGCCCGCCGCCTCGGTGCCGAGGCCCGCCGGGCCGCCATCTGATGTGGTGGGCCCGCGAGGCGAGGCGCTAGCGTGTTCGCTCCCAGGGTCGGTGCCCGAGTGGCCAAAGGGAGCAGACTGTAAATCTGCCGGCATCGCCTACGGAGGTTCGAATCCTCCCCGGCCCACCGTGTGATGTCGCGAGACATCCCGGAAGATGAGATGCCTCGCTCGGCGGTTGGGGCTACGGCCCCGGTCGTCGCGGCTGCCCGAGGGCCTGGCCGCCGTCGGCGAGATCCTCGCCGAACGGCAAGGATGAGCACGTGACGATCGAGGACATCCACCATCTCGGGCTCACCGTGCGCGACGCGGAGGCGAGCGCGTCCTGGTACGTGCGCGTGCTGGGCTTCGAGCGCGTCGGCGGCTACAAGGCTCCCGCGGGCGAGCGGACCAAGGTGTTCCTGCGCCACCCCGGGCTGCGGGCCCGGCTGAGCCTCGTGCAGCACCGCCTGGGGGCGCCCGGCGCGTTCGACGAGACACGCGTCGGCCTCGACCACCTGGCCTTCCGGGTGGCCGACCGCGCAGCGCTGGACACGTGGGCCCGGCGACTGGCCGAGGCGCGGGTCACGGCCTCGCCCGTCGCAGACTCGCTGTCGATCGACGGCGCGACCGTCCTGGTGTTCCGGGACCCCGACAACATCCAGCTGGAGCTGTTCGCCGATCCCGGCTAGGCGGTCGCGTCCTTGCCGTTCGCCAACCTCCTGGTGGGTCGCGGTTCGGCCGGCCGTGCCGCGTCGGCGGGCGCGGCGCCAGGCCGTCGGTGCCAGACGTTGCAATCGTGTATCGGTTCGGGGGCCCGCGGGTCACCCCCGGTTCGGCCGGTGCTAATACCGCGGGTCAGAGGAGGCCCCGGCGACGTGGCAGGCCACGGGTCCGGGACACACGGTTGACACACCAATTGGGGACGGCGGACGACACGGAGGGTGAGCACCGGGCGCACCCTCGCCAAGAGGTGGCGTGCCCGTGAGCGAGCTCGTCGACCTCATCACCGCGTTCCCGGCCGTGGTCTTCACCGCGCTCCTGGCGTTCTGCCTGGCGTGGTGGCTGGTGGCCACGCTCGCGGGCGTCGGCGGCGGCTTCGACAGCGAGCCCGATGCCGACGGCGCCCTCGACGACATCGGCGACGCGCTGGGCATCTCGTCGGTGCCCCCGGCGATCGGCCTCAGCATCGTCAGCTTCGTCGGCTGGGTCGGCGCGCTCGGCGTCACCGCGGGCCTCCGGGCCGCCGACGTGAGTGGCGGCACCCTCGCCGCCGCGGGCGTCGTCGCGCTCGTCCTCACCACCGTCGCCGGCGTCCTGATCGCCCGTCCGATCGCCAAGCGGTCCGCGCCGCTGTTCGTCACCGAGCTCGCGCCCTCCGAGCGCGAGGCGATCGGCGCCTTCGCCCGGGTGCGGTCGCCCGAGATCGACGACGACGACGCCGGACGGCCGGGTGAGGTGGTGGTCACCAGCGGTCCGCTGCGCGGCGCGACCTTCCGGGCCAAGGCCAGTCCCGGGCGCCGCTACGCCAGCGGCGCCACCGTCCACATCGTCGACGCCGACGCGCTCGACGGCCGCCTCGTCGTCACCGTCGACGACGTGCCCCACGAGCTCGCCGACTAGCGGGCCGACCACTCACAGCAGCGAGCAGCAGCAAGAAGGAGCAGACCGTTCCCATGGAAGTCCTCATCATCATCGGTGTCGTCGCACTGGTCGCGGCGTTCCTGGTCTTCATGGCCGGGATGTTCGTGACCCGGCTGTACCACAAGGTCGAGCAGGGCTCGGCCATGGTCGTGAACAAGACGCGGTCCATCGATGTGACCTTCACGGGCGCCCTGGTCATGCCGGTGGTCCACAAGGCCGAGCTCATGGACATCTCGGTGAAGCGACTGCAGATCGAGCGCCAGGGCAAGGAGGGCCTCATCTGCCGCGACAACATCCGGGCCGACATCGACGTGAGCTTCTACGTGCGGGTCAACCCCACCAACGAGTCCGTGCTGGAGGTGGCGAAGCTGATCGGCTGCGCGGAGGCGTCGAACCCCGCCACGATGGACCAGCTGTTCGG
Organism: uncultured Acidimicrobiales bacterium; assembly: GCA_963842395.1. Taxonomy (GTDB): domain Bacteria; phylum Actinomycetota; class Acidimicrobiia; order Acidimicrobiales; family VFJN01; genus ZC4RG19. The sequence goes on along the minus strand of CAWJGJ010000003.1, from coordinate 310,363 downwards.
GGCCAAGTTCTCCGAGGCGCTCAAGACGGTCGGCAAGCAGATGGACTTCGTCGAGCTCTACGAGAAGCGCGACGACTTCCGCCACCGCGTCATCCAGACCATCGGCCAGGACCTGAACGGCTACCTGCTCGACGACGTCGCCATCGAGTACCTCGAGCAGACGCCGCTCGCGATCCTCGACCCCCACAACATCCTCGACGCCGAGGGCATCAGGAAGATCACCGAGATCACCACCGGCCACCGGGTCGTCACCAACGAGCTCAACCGCGAGGCCGAGAAGAAGACCAAGGCCAAGGACGTCGAGACGGCCCAGGCCCTCTTCGAGCTCGACCGCCAGGAGAAGGCTGCGGAGTACCGGGCCACCCGCGAGATGGCCACCACCAAGGCCCGCGAGGAGGCGGCCACCGCGACGGTGGAGGCCGAGGAGCGCCTGAAGTCCGAGACGGCGCGCCTCACCACCGAGGAGCAGGTGGGCATCCGCTCCGAGAACCTGCAGCGGGAGGTGTCCGTCGCGGCGAAGAACCGCGAGCGGGTCGTCGCCGTCGAGGAGGAGAAGGTCACCAAGGCCCGCGAGCTCGAGGTGGTCACCCGCCAGATCGAGACGACGGCCGCCAGCAAGGACCTCGAGCTGACCCGCACCGAGATCAGCAAGCTCGCCAAGGACCGGGTCGCCGGCGAGCGGACGGTCGCCGAGCAGGAGGAGGCCATCAAGTCCCTGCGCGTCGTCGAGGAGGCCAACCGCGGCAAGGAGGCCATCGTCATCAAGGCGGGGGCCGAGGCCGAGGCGATCCTCATCACCGAGATCAAGACGGCCGAGGCCGCCGAACGGTCCGCCGAGCACCGCAGCCGCGAGAAGCTGACGCTGGCCAACGCCGACCAGCAGGCCGCCGACCTCGAGGCCACGGCCATGACCCGGCGCGCCGAGGGCTCGCGGGCGACCGCCGCCGCCCCCGGGCTGGCCGAGGTCGAGGTGTCGCGGGCCGAGGCCCTGGCCATCGAGCAGCGCGGCCTGGCCGAGGCCAAGGTCAAGGAGGCCGACGCCGCCGCGGAGACCAAGCGGGGGTTGGCGATCGCCGAGTCGGCGCGGGCCGCGGGTGCGGCCGAGGCCGAGAGCACCGAGCTGCTGCTGAAGGGCGAGGCCGCCGGCCTCTCCGAGAAGGCGGCGGCGATGCGCGAGCTCGAGGGCGTTGGCCAGCAGTACGAGCAGTTCGTGCGCACCCTCGACGCCAACAAGGAGATCGCGCTGGCCGACGTGGCGGCCCGCAAGGAGATCGCCCGGGCCCAGGCCGACGCGGTCGGCCAGGCGCTGGCCAGTGCCAACGTCGACATCGTCGGCGGGGCTGACGTCTTCGTGGACCGGGTGATCGGTGCGGTCACGTCCGGGCGGCAGGTCGACGCCGTCGTCAACGGGTCGGAGACCCTGTCGAAGGTCGCGGTCCCGTACCTCAACGGCGACAAGGACGTCCTCGCCCTGGCCGCCGGCGCCATCGCCGGGCTGGGCTCGGAGGGCATGGCCAACCTCACGCTGGCCGGCCTGCTCACGGCGCTCGCCGCCCGGCTCGACGGCGACGCGGCCAGCGGGCTCGGTGAGGTCCTGGAGGCGGTCAAGGCCAGAGGCCTCGACGAGCTCGACCTGGCGGCACTGGCCGTGCCCAAGGCCAACGCGGACGCGTCGTCGTAGCCGGCCCGCCTCGCAGCGAGATGAGCACGACCGACGCGCCGGGCGCCTCCACCTACGACCTCCTGGTGGGGCGGCTCCGGGAGACCGGGTCCGCCCTGCGGGCCGAGGCCGCCGCACTGAACGAGCAGCGGGCGCAGGTCTTCGCCACGCGGCCGATGACGCTGGCCGAGGCCGAGCGGTTCCGCACCGAGACGCCCGCCACGCCCACCGACCTCGTGGTGGTCGGGGAGATGGCGCTCCTCGCCCACGACCCGGTGGTCAGCGGCAAGCGGGCGGTCACCGACCTGTTCTCCCTGTTCCGGCTCGCACGCGTCGGCGACGCGGACTGGGACGTACTGCCCGTCGAGCCCGGGAGCCCGGGGTGGTTCCTCGCCGACCCCTCGTTCGGCCGCGATTTCGACGAGCTGGTCACCTACTACGCCGACGCCCGGGTCGCCGCCCTCCGGATCGTCGACGACTCGCTGCTCATGGTCTTCCGGATCGGGGACGAGCCGACCGACGTGCGCGTCCTCCGTTGGCGGGTCGTCGACGGCGACGCGATCTACCTCGACGCCTACGGCGAGGTGCCGGCCGTCGCTCCCGACGACGTGGAGTGGGCGGCCGTCGGCCGCGAGGCCATCAGCGCCGGGCGCGACCCCGCTCTCGACCTGCACGGCCTCGTCACCCTCGACCTCCTCGGCGGCGAACTGGTGGCGCGGGTGCCCGACCCGGTCAGCGGGCCGCGGGTCGTGCTCCGCGAGCCCGTCGACGAGCCCGGCCAGGACCTGGCCGAGCTGCGGGTGGGCACCGCCCGGGTGGGCGACCTGCTCGTGATCCGGCTGACGCCCTACCGAGAGACCCGTGAGCGCCTCTACGTGTACAACCGCCTCACCGGCGCCCTCACCCGCGACGACGGCCTGGCCGGCGGCGTGCGCACGCTGCCCGGCGGCCAGGGCGTCGTGTTCCCGGGCGGCTACCACCTGGGCAACGGCGAGGCCCACACCTTCGTGGACGCGGCCAACGGCACCTGGACGTTCCACCAGCGCCTGGCCGCCCCCAACGGTGAGGACGTGCTCTACGCCTACAACGACCCGGCGGACCGGCGCTACCTCCTGTGCGCCTACAACCAGGTCACGAAGACGATGGCGAACCCCGTGCCGGCAGCGGGGTACGGGCGGTACGCCGACGGGACGATGCTGGTCCTGCGCGAGTCCCGCGAGGGCAGCCGGGTGCACGCCGTCGGCATCTACACCTCGCCCTACTGCGACCCCGACGTCTACGAGCCGCCGGTGCCCTCCGGGTCGTTCTTCGGGCGGGTCGGCAACCCCGAGCTGGTCGCGGTTCTCGGCGAGTGCTTCGCCCTGGCGCGCGACGTCGAACGGCCGGGGTTCAACGAGGCCGGCTTCGAGGCCATCACCGTCCGGTGCCGGTCGCTGCTCGACACGTACGCCTGGCTCGCCGATCCCGAGGCCGTCGCCGTCGCCGAGCAGGTCCGCCGCCTGGGCAAGACCGCCGGCCAGATCCTCGACGAGTTCGCCGCCGTCACCGCCGCCCGCCGGGTGGCCCACGAGGCGGTGCAGCAGGCCGGCGCCGACGTCGCCGCGTTCCGGGCGGACGCCGGCATCGAGCTGCGCGACACGTCGGCGTTCATCGATCGGCTCACCGAGGGCAGCGTGCTGCTCGGCCGGCTCGGCGCCCTCGCCGAGCAGCCCTACGCCGACATCGCGGCGGTCGACGCGCTGCGGGCCGAGGCGACCGAGGTCCACGCTGCGCTGGCGGAGCGCACCGTCGAGTTCCTCACCCGCGACGCCGCCCTGGGCCCCCTCGCGGACGAGATCTCGGCGGCGGAGGCCGATGCTGGGCGAGCGTCGACCGCCGACGAGGCCGCCGCCGCCGGCACCCGGGTCGACGACGCCGGGCAGCGGATCGTCGTGCTCACCGACGTCGTCGGCGGGCTCGAGTCGGCGGATGCGCCCACCAAGACCGGCGTGCTCGCCGCCCTGGCCGACCTGCTCGCCCGGCGCAACGCGGCGACGGCGACCGTCACGAGCCGCGTCGAGGCCCTGCGCACGGCGGAATCGGGGGCCGAGTTCGCCGCCGCCATGGCCGTCCTCACCCAGCGCGCCACGGCCGCGGCTGCGTCCGCCGGCGATCCCGCCGCCGTCGACGCCGCCCTGGCCGGGTTGGAGGCGGAGTGCGAGACCCTCGACGCCCGCTTCGGGGACGTCCCCGAGTTCGCGGCCACCGTCGCCGACAAGCGCGACCAGGTTTACGCCGCGCTCACCACCCGACGCGAGGCGCTGGCCTCCGAGCGGGCGGAGAAGGTCGAGCGCCTGGTGGCCGCGGCGGAACGGGCGTTGGCGGCCGTGGCCGACCGGGCGTCGCGCAGCGCCGACCTCGATGCGTTCGAGACGTTCTTCGCCACCGACGCGCTCGTGGCCAAGGTCGGCCGGTCCGCCGGCGAGCTGCGGGAGCTGGGCGAGGCCGGCCGGGCCGACGAGCTCGCCGTCGCGCTCGCCGACACCCGGGCGACGGCCCGCCGGGTGGTCGTCGACCACGCCGCCCTGTTCGACGCCGACGGCAGCGTCCGGATCGGGTCGCATCGCTTCGGGGTGAACACCACCCCGTTCGACCTCCACCTCGCACCGACGCCGACCGACGGCCGCGGCGCCACCGCCGGCACCGACGGCGGCGGCGGGTTGGAGCTGCGGCTCACGGGGACCAACCTCCGCGATCCCGTCCCGCCCGAGGAGGTCGCCGTCATCGGCCCGGCGGCCACGCAGGTGCATCCCTCCGAGACCCCCGCCATGCCGCGGGCCCTGTTCCTCGCGTTCGAGCTGCATGCGGCCGGGAGGACCGCGGCCGACGCCCGCGCGGCGGTGCAGAGCCGGCTCGACGACGGCTTCGAGCTGGGCATCCACGACGCCGACGCCGCCCGGGTGCTCGAGGCGACCGCGGCGGTGTGGCGCTCGCCCGGGCTGTGGATCGACGGTGCCACCCGCGCCGCCGGCGCCGGCTGGCTGCTGGCGCGGAACGGCACCGAGCGCCGTGACCTCGACCGCCGGCTGGCTGCGGTCCGGGCCCTCGGCGCCGGTCGCGCCCGGCAGCGTCTCGTGGACGAGCTCGCGCCCGCCGTCGCCGACTGGGCGCGCGGCGAGGGCGCCGGCACCGTGGACGGGGCGGACGCCGCCGGGTACCTCGTCGACCACGGCGACCGCCTCGCCGTCTCGGTGGCGGCCGACTCGCTGGCCACCGCGGTGCGGACCTGGGCCGAGGCCTCGGGCATCGACCTCTCGGCGGCGTCGCTCGGGGACATCGCCGCCTACGTGGGCGACGTCGTCCCGCCTCCCGGCGACGGCGACCGCCCGCTCCCCGATGGCCGGCTGGCCGAGGCTGCGCTCGCCGTCCGCCACCAGGCGCAGCTGGCGGCACCGGTGGCGGCCGACCTCCGGGTCGCGATCCCCGGCCTGCTGTCCTCCCACCCGCTGATCACCGCGGGCACGATCGTGACCGACATCGACGTCGCCCACACGGCCTACCGGCGTTATGCCGCGGAGGGCCTGCCGCGGTTCCGGGCCGCGGCCGCCGCCCGCCGCCAGTACCTGCGCGTCAAGCGGTCCGAGCTGGGCGTCGACGGCCTGAAGGCGACGCCGATCGGCTCGTTCGTCCGCAACGCGCTCATCGACGACGTGTACCTGCCGCTCATCGGCGCCAACCTCGCCAAGCAGCTCGGACGCGACGGCGCCTCCCAGGGTGCGCTGATGCTCATCTCGCCGCCCGGCTACGGCAAGACCACGCTGGTGGAGTACGTCGTCGGGCTGCTGGGCTTCGCCCTCGTCAAGGTGAACGGCCCGGCGCTCGGGCAGAACGTGACCTCGCTGGACCCGGCGGCCGCGCCCGACGCCGCGGCGGCGGCCGAGCTGGTGAAGCTCAACCAGGCGTTCGCCATGGGCAACAACGTCGTGTGCTACCTGGACGACATCCAGCACACGAGCCAGGAGCTGCTGAGCCGCTTCATCCCGCTGTGCGACGCGACCCGGCGCATCGAGGGCGTCTGGCAGGGCCGGGCGCGCACCTACGAGCTCGCGGGGCGCCGCTTCGCCATGGTGCTCGCCGGCAACCCCTACACGGGCTCGGGTGAGCGGTTCGAGCTGCCCGACATGCTGGTGAACCGCTCCGACGTGCACAACCTGGGCGACGTGGTGGCGGGCCGGGGCGACCTGTTCGCCCGGTCGTACCTGGAGGTGGCGGCCGGCTCGAACCAGACGCTGGCGCCGGTCGTGCTCGGCGACCGCGGCGACCTCGACGTGTTCCTGCGGGCGACCCAGGGCGACCCGGTCGAGGCGCGGGCGCTGTCACGGCCGTTCCCGGCGGCGGACGTGCGGGCCATCACGGCGGTGCTCGGCCACCTCGTCCACGTGCGGGACCGGCTGCTGCTCGTGAACGAGGCCTACATCCGGTCGGCCACGCTCGACGACGGCCTGCGGGGCGAGCCGCGCTTCCTGTTGCAGGGCTCGTACCGGAACATGGCCAAGCTCGCGGCGCGCATCGCGCCGGTCATGACCCGTGACGAGGTCGAGGCCGTGCTCGCCGACCACTACCGCAGCGAGGCGCAGACGCTGGCCGACGCCGCCGCCTGGAACCTCGCCCGGCTGGCGGAGCTGGTCGACCCCGGCTCCCCGGCCGCCGCCGAGGCCGACACGCTGCGGGACCGATGGTCCGAGGAGCGGGCTGCCGCGAACCCGGCGGTCGCCGTCACCCGGGCGCTGGCCGGCATCGAGGACGCCGTCCGCGACGGCGCCGGCCACGGCCCCCGAGGTCGCGAGGGCGACCGCTGACGGAGGCCCGGGCCGGGGTGGTGACCGGTCCACGGTGGCCGCGGGTCGGTCGGCGGTGACCGGTCCGGGCGGCCGCGGGTCGGCCGCCCGATCAGTCGGCGGCGGCCTGGTAGCGGGCGATCTCGGCGCGGCCGACCACCATGTGGTGCACCTCGTCGGGTCCGTCCGCCAGGCGCAGGGTGCGCTGGCCCGTGTACATGTCGGCCAGCGGGGTCCACTGCGACACCCCGGTGGCGCCGTGCATCTGGATGGCCTGGTCGATGATCTGGCACACCCGCTCGGGCACCATCGCCTTCACCGCGCTCACCCACACCCGCGCCTCGGCGTTGCCCATGAGGTCCATGGCCTTGGCGGCCCGCAGCACCATGAGCCGCATGGCCTCGATCTCGATGCGGGCCCGCGACACGATCTCGGTGTTCTTGCCGAGGGCGATGAGGGGCTTGCCGAACGCGTCGCGGCTGAGGCCGCGCTGCACCATGAGCGCCAGGGCCTTCTCGGCGGCGCCGACCGAGCGCATGCAGTGGTGGATGCGGCCGGGGCCCAGGCGGAGCTGGCTGATCTCGAACCCGCGGCCCTCGCCCAGCAGGATGTTCTCCTTGGGCACGCGGACGTCGGTGAGGCGCAGGTGCATGTGGCCGTGCGGCGCGTCGTCGTGGCCGAACACCGTCATGGGACCGACGATCTCGAGGCCCGGCGTGTCCATGGGCACGAGGATCTGCGACTGCTGGAGGTGGGCAGCTGCATCGGGGTTGGTGCGGACCATGCAGATCATGATCTTGCAGCGGGGATCGCCGGCCCCGGAGATGTAGAACTTCTCGCCGTTGATGACCCACTCGTCGCCGTCGAGCACGGCCGAGGTGGCGATGTTGCGGGCGTCCGACGACGCCAGGCCGGGCTCGGTCATCCCGAAGCACGACCGGATCTCGCCCTCGAGCAGCGGTGCGAGCCAGCGCGCCTTCTGCTCGGGCGTGCCCACCCGCTCGAGCACCTCCATGTTGCCGGTGTCGGGCGCCGAGCAGTTGAGGCACTCGGACGCCAGCGGGCTCTTGCCCAGCTCGGCGGCGATGTAGGCGTAGTCGAGGTTGGACAGGCCGTGGCCCGTCTCGGCGTCGGGCAGGAAGAAGTTCCACAGCCCGTTGGCCTTGGCCTTCGCCTTCACCCCGTCGAGCAGGTCGAGCTGGCCGGGCGCGTAGCTCCACCGGTCGGCGCGGTCGGCCCCCAGGGCGAAGAACTCGTCGGTGATCGGCTCGACCTCGTCGGCCACGAAGGCCGTGACCTGGTCGAGGAGGGGGCGAGCCTCGGGCGACATGCCCAGGTTGTAGAGCTCGCCTCCGAAGTCGTCGACGTTGAGCGGGTTGGCAGGCACGGGCGGTCCCCTCGGTCTCGGGCTGATAGTGCCCTGTCCACAAACGTTTGCGCCCCGCCACGCCCCAGAGACCTACGAGACGAACGTTCATGGACAGGGCACTAGCCCGACGATAACCGCAGGTTCGGCGTCAGCCTCCGGTGAGCCGCGCCTTCACCAGGGCGGCCACGGCCTTGCCGTCGGCCCGGCCCGCCACCCTGGCGGTGGTGGCCTTCATGGCCGCGCCCATCTGCTTGGGCGAGTCGAACCCTCCCTCGGCCAGCACCTCGTCGACCAGGGCGGCGAGCTCGTCGCCGGTGAGCGGCGCCGGCAGGTAGCGGGCCAGCACGTCGCGCTCGGCCAGCTCGGCCTCCGCCCGCTCGGGCCGCCCACCGTCGGTGAACGCGGCGGCCGCCTCCTCGCGCCGCTTGCCCTCGCGGGCGAGCACCGCGATCACCTCGTCGTCGCCGAGCGCCCGGGCGCTGTCGCCGGCCACCGACGCCTCCTTCACCGCGGCGATGGCCATGCGCAGCACCGACACGGTCAGCGTGTCGCGCGCCTTCATCGCGGTGGTCAGGTCGGTCTGGAGCTGGTCGGCGAGCATGGTGCCTCTCTCGTGGTCCCGGCCGCCGGCGGGCGGCCGGGAGCGCACCGACAGGTTGGCCCACGGGCGCGGGCCGGCGCACCCGGGTTGCGGCGTGGCGTGGCGGGGCCCGCCGGCCCGGGTGCGCCCGGCGGTCAGCTGGGCTCGACGAACTGCAGGTCGAGCTCGAGCTTGACCTGGTCGCCGAGGAACACGTCCAGCGGCCCGAACTCGATGCCGAAGGCCTTGCGGCTCACCTGGCCGGTGGCCTCGAAGCCCGCGTGGTGGCTGCCGTCGATGTAGTCGCCGATGCCGCCGAGCTCCACGGCCAGCGAGACCGGCCGGATGACGTCGCCGATGGTGAGATCGCCGTCGAGCACCCAGTCCGATCCCGTGCCGCTGATGCCCGTCGAGCGGAAGGCCAGGGTGGGCCGCTTCTCGACGTCGAGCATGTCGGGCTGCAGCACGTGGGCGTCGCGGTCGGCGTTGCCGGTCTGGATCGAGGCCACCGACACGTTGGCGGTCACCGAGGTGGTGGCGGCCGAGTCGCCGACCACCAGCTCGGCGTCGAAGTCGGTGAAGCGGCCCCGCACCTTGGACACGCCCAGGTGGCGGATCGAGAAGCCCACCTCGGAGTGGGCTGCGTCGAGGGTCCAGGTGCCGGCGACGAGGGGGAGGGTCGTGGAGGACGTGGTGTCTGTCATGGCGGCCAGGATGCGGGGTGGTGGCGACGAGGGGGAGGCCGGGCCGATCCTGGCCCTGCGAGGGCTACCCATCGTGTCGTGATCGTGCCCATCGGTCGGCAGACTGGCGAGATGATCGACGTGGAGCTCGGCCCCTTCCTGCGTAGCCGGCGGGAGGGCTTGTCGCCCGCCGAGGTCGGCCTGCCGGTGGGGCCGCGGCGCCGGACGCCCGGCCTGCGGCGGGCCGAGCTCGCCACCATCGCGGGCATCAGCATCGACTACCTCGTCCGCTTGGAGCAGGGGCGCGACCGGCGGCCGTCGGGTCAGGTGCTGGCGGCGCTGGCCGACGCGCTACGGCTCGACGACGACGACCGCGACCATCTGCGCCGCATCGCGGCCGTCACGCACGGGCCCGAGCTGTGCCCGGCGGCCATGTCGGCGCCGTCCCGGCAGGTTCGGCCCACCGTGCGCACCCTGCTGGAGCGGTTGGAGCCGGCGCCGGCGTTCGTGGTGAACCGCAGCTCCGACGTGCTGGCGTGGACCGACGCGTACGCCCAGCTGGCCTACCCGCTGGGCATCCTGGACGGCCCGGTGCCCAACCTGGCCGTGTACACGTTCTGCGACGCGCGTGCCCGCGAGGCGTTTCCCGATTGGGACATCGTCGCGGACGACCAGGTGGGCCACCTGCGGGCGGCGGTGTGCGACCCGGCCGTCCTCCAGGACGACGAGGTGCTCGTACGCCTGACCGAGGTCGGGCCGGCGTTCACCGACCGCTGGTCGGGACGGCTGTCCGTGCGCCGGCGCACCGGGATCAGCCGCATCGTCCATCCCGAGGTGGGCGAGCTGCGGGTCGCGTTCGAGACCCTGCAGCTCCCCGACGCCGACGACCAGCAGCTCGTCGTCTACCTGCCGGCCGACGACGCCACCGAGGCCGCGTTCGACCGCATGTGCGGCCGCCGCCCCGGTGGGCTCCGCGCCGTCGGCGAGTGACGACCTGACGCGGGCCGGGACTTGCTCCTGGCGTCGCTCGTCTCCTGCCGCGCTGTGCCGCGCGATCCGCCCTGCGTGTTGGGCGCGCGGCCGGGTGGGTGGCGGTATGCCAGGCTGACGACCGGGGGACAGGATCGGGAGGCGGCGACATGTCCAGCGAGACCCCGCAGGGGCCGGGTTGGTGGCAGGCATCGGACGGCAAGTGGTACCCGCCCACGGACGGCCAGCCGCCCGGAGCACCAGCGCCCACCAGCCAGCCGCCGGGAGCGCCACCGGCGGGAGCGCCGCCGCCCACCAGCCAGCCTCCCGGAGCGCCGCCGTCCTACGGTCAGTCGCCCGGCGCCGTGCCACCGCCCTACGGCCAGCCGCCGGGACCGCCACCGCCCTACGGCCGGCCGCCGGGGCGCAGCGGCGCCACCGGGGTACGGCCCAACGCCGGGCTTCGGGCCGCCGCCGTACGGCCCGCCGCCATCCTCGGGCATGAGCACGACGGCCAAGGTGCTGATCGCCATCGTGATCGCCATCGTCGTGCTCGGCCTCGGCTCGTGCGTGGCCGCCGTCGTCCTGTTGGACACGGTCGCCGACGAGGCCACCGAGGCCATCGAGGAGAACGTCAACAGCGACGTGGAGCGGGCGGACATCGGCGAGCTCGACTGCCGGACCGACGCGACGGGCGTGCTCGTGGCCGACATGGAGGTCACCAACAACTCGTCCGAGCGGTCGAGCTACGTCATCGAGATCGCGTTCGAGACCGGCATCACCGACATCGCCATGGGCCAGGCGACGGTGTCCGGGCTCGCTCCCGGGGCCTCGACGACGGCCACGGCGCTGACCGGGACCGAGGCCCCGAACGAGGACTTCGCGTGCCGCCTGGTCTTCGTCGACCGCCGATCGGACGAGACCTGAGCGCGGCGGCCCGCCGCCCCGGCACGCCCGCTGCCGGGAGGCTGAACGCCGGCGGCGCGGCGCGCCTGCGGGCTGACCTGGGTCGCGATGCGGAGGCGGTCGCGGAACGCGCTCAGCACGGCGGCGTCCCCCGCCAGCGTCACGGCGTCGTCCGGCCGTCGACCCCACAGCCACACCAGCACCGCCTCCGGCTCGCCCTCGACCGTGGCCTCGGCGGGACCGTCGTCGCGGGCCAGCGGCATGCGGTCCGGCTCGATCGTCGTGCGCCACACCTGCCCCCCGCTGCGCACCGCGACGGTGCTCCCCGCGCCGGCCCGGGGATCGACGTCGCCCCACTCGTCGGCCGGGAGGTCGTCCCACTCCTCGGCGAGGAACCGGTCGAGCACCTCGTCGATGCCGTCGATCGCCAGCTCGCTGTCGACGGGCGTGGGGTCGCCGAGGCCGTCCTCGACGTCGAGCCGGTGCACCGCCGTCTCCTGCGCCATCCGCCGGTACCAGAATCCGGCGGTCTGGTCGGGGGGCCACCAGCTGTAGGCGGGGGCCTCGGGGCCCCGCGCCCGCAGCTCCGCCACGAGCGCCGCGAGCGACCCGTCGAACCAGTCGACCAGGTCGACACCGGGCGGCGGCGCCTGTTCGAACTCGTCGTCGGTGGGCCGCCTGGCCAGGCGGACGCAGGCGGTCTTGTGCTGGTACACCCAGGCCGTGTGGGTGACGCAGTCGCGCACGGTCCACCCGGGGCAGGTCGGGATGGGAGCGTCGAGATCGGCCCGCCGGGCGCATGCGGACAGCCGGGCACCGTCCTGTTCGATCAACTCGAGGTACCGGTCGGGGCGCACGGCGGGGACCGTAGCCCCGGCCTGCCGGTGCGTCACCCGGGTTCGGGTGTCTGCGGCTGGTCCCCGGCGCCGGACGCTCGACGCCATCGCCCGGTTGCCCGGCGCCGCGCGTGCTCGTCGGCGCGGTGGGGCGGCGGAACGGGCGGGCGCTGGGGGTCACGTAGAGTAGCGGCGTGATGTCCGCTTCCGTCGTCGTGTGCACGCGGAACCGCGCGGGCCGGCTGGGGGAGTGCCTCGCGCACCTGTCCGACCAGGTCATGACGGGTCCGGACGGCACGGTCGAGGTGGTGGTGGTCGACAACGGGTCGACCGACGGGACGGCCGGGCTGGCGGCGGCGTGGTGCGCGGACGACCCCGGCGGCCGGCGCCTCGTGACCGAGCCGGTCGCGGGCCTGTCGCGGGCCCGAAACCGGGGGATCGCCGTCGCCCGGGGCGATGTCGTGCTGTTCCTCGACGACGACGCGGTCGCCCCCCGGGGGTGGGTGGCGGCCCACCTGGCCGCGTACGCGCGGGATCCCCTGGTCGTGGCCGTGGGCGGACCGGTGGCGCTGCGCTGGCCCGAGGGCCGGCCCCGGTGGCTCGCCCCCCGCCTCGACCACTGGTTCAGCGCCCTCGACCACGGCGAGGAGGCCCGCCCGTTCCCGCCGCCGCACGGGCCGTACGGCACCAACATGTCGGTGCGGCGCGACGCCCTCGACGCGGCCGCCCGGGCGGCCCCGGGCGGCGCCGCGTTCGACCACCGCCTCGGCCGGCGGGGTCGCAGCCTGGTCTCCGGCGAGGAGGGTGACCTGTTCGAGCGGCTGTGGGCGGACGGGGGCGCCATCGCCTACGAGCCTGCGGCGCTGGTGCTCCACGCCGTCACCCCGGACCGCCTCCGCCGCCGCTGGGTGCTGCGCCGGGGCTGGGCGCAGGGCCGCAGCAACGCCCTCCGCCACGCCGCCCGGCTGGCCCGCGACCCCGCCGCGACCGCTGCGCCGTGCGGCCCGGGGGGCGTTCGGCTGACGCGATCGGAGTTGACTACCGTATGCCGGGCGGAGGTGGGCATGGCCGCTCACGGGTTCGGCGGCGCGGTGCGGTCGGCGGTCGCCGGTGGTCAGGCGGCGGCGCTCGACGAAGTGGCCCGCCGCTCCGGGCACGTGGCGGCGGCGGTCGAGCTCCTGTGGCTCGGGCTCCAGGGTGAGGTCGGGGCGCGGGTGGCAGGCACTGTCCCCTCGGTGCAGGTGAACGGGACCGGCTAGCGCAGGAAGAGGCACTGGTGGCATATCAGCTCGGCGTCGACCTCGGAACGACCTTCACGGCCGCGGCGTCGATCCGCGACGGCCGCGCCGAGGTGGCGACGCTCGGCACCCGGTCCCTGGAGATCCCCTCGGTGGTGCTGCTGCGCCAGGACGGGGAGCTGCTCATCGGCGAGGCGGCCGAGCGCCGCAGCCAGACCGAGCCCGACCGCTTCGCCCGCGAGTTCAAGCGGCGGATGGGCGACCCCACGCCGGTGCTGCTCGGCGGCAGCCCGTTCTCGGCCCATGCGCTGTCGGCCCGGCTGCTGCGCGGCGTGGTCAAGGTGGTGGCCGACCGCGAGGGCGAGATGCCCAGCCACGTGGTGGTCACGTGCCCGGCCAACTGGGGCGACTACAAGCGCGAGCTGCTCGACCAGGCGGTCCACCAGGCCGACATCGGCTCGGTCGGCATCGCCACCGAGCCCGAGGCCGCCGCGGTGCACTACGCCTCGACCACCCGGGTCGCGCCGGGCGAGGTGGTCGCCGTGTACGACCTGGGCGGGGGCACGTTCGACGCCGCGGTCCTGCGCAACACCGGCGACGGCTTCGAGCTCCTGGGCGACCCCCGGGGCATCGAGCAGCTCGGCGGCGTCTACTTCGACGAGGCGGTGTTCGCCTGGGTGGTGGGCCACATGAGCGACGCCTTCGCCCAGCTCGATCCCGACGACCCGGGGGCGGCCGCCGCGGCCACCCGGCTGCGGCGCGACTGCATCGACGCCAAGGAGGCCCTGTCGTGGGACACCGACACGGCCATCCCGGTGGTGCTGCCCAACCAGCGCACCGAGGTCAGGCTCACCCGCCGCGAGCTCGAGGACATGATCCGCCCCGCGCTGGTCGACACGGTCGAGGCGCTCCGGCGGTCCATCGACTCGGCGGGCCTCACGCCCGAGGACCTCAAGTCGGTGCTGCTGGTGGGCGGGTCGTCCCGCATCCCCCTCGTGGGCCAGATGCTCGTGTCCGAGCTGGGCCGGCCGGTGGCCATCGACGTCCACCCCAAGCACGCGGTCGCCCTCGGCGCCGCCCACCTGGCGGCCGTGGCGGCGGGGACCGACGACGGCATCACCGTCCGCCCGTTCGAGGCGTCGGTCACCACGCTCGAGCCCACCCAGGTCACCCGCGCGGGCCGCACCACCATCACCAGCCCGGCCGGGGTGGCGGCCGGCACGGCGGCCGTGGCCGGCCCGGTGGCGGGCGCGCCCGCGGCGGGGGCCGGCGCGCCGCCGGCGGGCGACCAGGACAACGGCGGCCGCCTGCCCCGGAGGGGCGACAACGGCGACCGGCGCCCGCCGCTCCCACCCGAGCCGGCGGGGCCGCGCCGGCCGGCCATGATCCTGGGGGCCGCCGCAGCGGTGGCCGCCCTCGCGCTGGCCGCGGTGATGCTCCTCGGCGGCGGTGACGACGGGTCGCCCGGCGGCGAGGGCGGCGACGGCGAGGGGACGACCGAGCTCACGACCGCCCCTGGCAACGTTCCCGTGGCGCTGCCGGACGAGATCCCCCAGGGCGAGCCGTTGGCCGAGACCACCATCGCCTACACCCAGGTCGACGGCACCTTCTGGAACGTCTGGCTGATCGAGTCCGACGGCACCAACCCGCGGGCCCTCACCCGGGAGACCGAGGACAAGGCCCGATTGCCCGTCCTGTCGCCCGACCGCACCGCGGTCGCCTACTCGGTCGAGGCGGCCGGGGGATGGGAGCTCCGAGTGATCGACACCGGGGGCCTCGGCGACCGCGTCCTGTCGACCGACATCGTGCCCGACGGGCGGGCGACCTGGTCGCCCGACGGCCGCCGCGTCGCGTTCGTCGGCGACCGCGACGGGCCCGCCGACCTGTACGTGCTCGACCTGACCAGCGGCGAGCTCACCAACCTGACCAACTCGCCCGAGGACGAGGGTGACCCGGCCTGGTCGCCCGACGGCAGCTCGATCGCCTACTGGAGCCTGGCCACCGGCAACCAGGACATCTTCGTCATCCCCGCCGACGGCGGGACCGCCACGCCGCTCACCCGCCAGCCGGGTGACGACGCCGACCCGGCGTGGCATCCGCTGGGCACGTCGCTGGCGTTCTCGTCGCAGCGGGACGGCGACTGGGAGATCTTCGTGATGAACGCCGACGGCAGCGGTCAGGAGCCGCTCACCGACGACCCCGCCGACGACCAGGACCCGAGCTGGTCACCGGACGGCGGCTTCATCGCCTTCGAGTCCAAGCGCGACAGCGCCGACCGGCCCGACGGCGACTGGTCCGAGGTCTACGTCATGCTGGCCGACGGCCGGAACCAGCAGCGCGTCACCGCCCGCGACGGGTTCGACGCGCACCCGGCCTGGGGTCTCGCCGCCGAGCGATGACCGCACCGTCGCTCAGCGTCTGCTGCATGACGGCCGACCCGCCGGAGCAGGTGGCGGCGATGCTCGGCGGGTTGCGCCGGGCGGCCGACGAGATCGTCGTCGCCGCCGACGCCCGCGTCGACCCGCGCCTGCTCGACGCCTACGCCGGCGTGGCCGACAAGGTGGTGCGCGTCGAGCACCGGCCACCGGTCGACCGGCCCCGGGCGTGGCTCGCGGCGCAGTGCTCCGGCGACTGGCTGCTGTCGATCGACGGCGACGAGGTGCCCGGCGCCGACCTGGTCGGCGCGCTCCCGGACCTGGTCGCCGCCACCGACGTGGCGCAGTACTGGCTGCCGCGCCGCTGGCTCCACCCCGACCCGTCCACCTGGCTGGCCGAGGTGCCCTGGTGGCCCGACTACCAGCTGCGCCTGGTCCGCAACGACGCCACATTGGCGGCGCGGGCCGAGACTCATGCAGGCTTCGTCGCCGTGCTGCCCGCCCGCCACGTCGCCGCCCCGCTCTACCACCTCGACTGCGTGGTGAACGACGCCGCCACCCGCACGGCCAAGGCGGGCCGCTACGAGGCCGAGCACCCCGGCCGGGTGGCCTACGGCGGCGGCAGCCTGAACGGCGTGCTCTACGCGCCGGAGCGGTGGGCGGCCGAGGAGGGTCGACCCGTGCCCGCCCACGATCGCCCGCTCATCGAGGCGGTGCTGGCGGCACGGGCCGCGGGACTGGCGCGCGCCGCCGCCCTGCCGCAACTTGCGGACGCGGCGCTCGTTGCCTCGGGGCCCCCGGTGGCGCCGGCCGCCGAGATCGACGCGCTGGCGTCCTCGCCCGCCATGGGCGAGAGCGACTACCGGGTCGGCCTCACGCTGGCCGACCCTCCCGTCGGGACCGGACGCCCTCGGGTGCGGCTGGCCCCCCGCGAGGTGCGCCCGCTGTACCTGACCGTGGAGAACCGGGGCGGCGTCGTCTGGCCCTGGGGCCTCGACCGCCACCCGGAGCTCCGGGTGAGCTACCACTGGCGGGCCCCCGACGGTCGGATCACCCGCTACGACGGACGGCGGAGCGCGCTGCCCTGCACCATCCGCCCCGGTGAGTCGGCCATCGTGCCCACCTGGGTCGAGGCGCCGGCGGAGCGTGGCGACCACGTGCTCGAGATCGACCTGGTCCACGAGCACGTGCGCTGGTTCGATGCGCCGCTGCTGGTCGACGTCGTGGTGGCCGACCGACCCGGTCCCGCCGCCGTTCCCGCCGACCCGTCGACGGGACCCGCCGGCTCATCCCCACCTCCCGCCGACCCGTCGACGGGACCCGCCGGCTCGTCCCCGCCTCCCGCCGACCCGAACGACGATCGCGGCGCCGGCGACCCCGTCCGCGCCGCCGTCCGGCCGGAGGGCCCGTCGTGCTGATCACCACCGTCGTGGCCCGCAACTACCTCCCACAGGCCCGGGTGCTGGCGCGGTCGTTCCTCGACCACCACCCCGACGGGCGCGTCGTGGTGCTGGTGCTCGACGCCCCCGGCGACGGCCTCCGGTGGGACGAGCCGTTCGAGGTCCTCGTGCCGACCGACCTCTTCCCGCCCGCCGAGCACCGCGAGCTGCGCCGCATGATGGCCATCTACCAGGTGATGGAGCTGGCCACGGCCCTCAAGCCGTTCCTGCTGCGGCACCTGGTGACCGAACGCGGCGAGCCGGCGGCCACCTACCTCGATCCCGACGTCGTCGTGCACGCCCCGCTCGACGACATCGCCGCAGCCGCCGCCGACCACGGGCTGGTGCTCACCCCCCACCGCCTCACGCCGGTGCCCGACGACCGCTGCCAACCCGACGAGCAGGTGTACGCCCAGTGCGGCGCCTACAACCTGGGCTTCGTGGCGGTGTCGGCGGCGGCGACGCCGTTCCTCGACTGGTGGGCCCGGCGTTGCGCCCGCGACTGCATCTCCGACCTGCCCGAGGGCCTGTTCGTCGACCAGCGCTGGGCCGAGCTCGGCGCCGCGTACTTCCCGCCCTTCGTGGTGCGGGACCCGGGGTGCAACGTGGCCTACTGGAACCTCGACGAGCGCCCGCTCACCTGGGACGACGCCACGGGTCGCTACCGGGCGGGGGAGGCGCCGCTGCGGTTCGTGCATCTCAGCGGCTACGACCCCGACGTGCCGCACATGCTGTCGCGCTGGTTCGCCGGGCGGCCGCGGGTGCTGCTGTCGTCGTCCCCCGTCCTGCGTGCCCTGTGCGACGACTACGGCCGCCGGCTGCACGAGGAGGGGTGGGACGAGTGCGCCAAGCTGGCGTACGGGTACGACCGCACGGCCGACGGGATGCGAATCGACCTCCTGATGCGGCGCGTCCTGCGCCAGGAGGTCCTCCACCGCGAGCGGGGCCGCGAGCCCGATGCCGGCCACGTCGACGACCTGCCCGATCCCTTCGAGCCGGGCGAGGCGGCGGCGTTCCTCGACCTGCTGCGCTCGCCGTTCCCCGGCGCCGACGCGCCCCGCATCCCCCGCTACCTGCACGCGGTCCGCAACAGC
This sequence comes from uncultured Acidimicrobiales bacterium, assembly GCA_963842395.1. Taxonomy (GTDB): domain Bacteria; phylum Actinomycetota; class Acidimicrobiia; order Acidimicrobiales; family VFJN01; genus ZC4RG19. The sequence continues at coordinate 292,397 of CAWJGJ010000003.1, read as the reverse complement.
CACCCCGACATGCGGGTCACGTTTCCCGACCTCACCGGCCCGGCTGGCAACCACTACCTGTGGTGGGTGCGGGAGGTGGGCCACGTCACCCTCGACCTGCCGCCCGAGCTCGTCCCCCGCGTGGACGACCTGGACGCCCCGGTCCCCGCGCCGCCGCCCTCGCGGCCGGGCGTGCGGCTGGTGGGGTACCTCGCCGCCGAGCTGGGCGTGGGCGAGGCCGGCCGGGCCATGGCGCTCAGCCTGGCGGCCGCGGGCGAGGAGGTGGTGCCGATCACCGAGGCCGTCACCTCCAGCCGGCAGCGGCACGTCGAGCCGTGGAGCGACGGCGAGCTGGGGTCGGGCCCCGTCGACGACGGCGGGGCCGGCCTCGACGTGAACCTGGTGGCGGTGAACGCCGACCGGCTGCCCGTCGTGCTCGACCGCCTGCGGGCGCCGTTCACCGTGGGCCGCCACACCATCGGGATGTGGGCGTGGGAGGTCGACGAGTTCCCCGACCACTTCGCCGACGCCGCCTCGCTGGTCGACGAGGTGTGGGCCAACAGCCGCCACGCGGCGGCGGCCATCGCCCGCAAGGTCGACCGGCCCGTGCACAGCGTGCCGCCGCCGGTCATGGCGCGCCCGTCCCCTGTGCGCTCGCGGGCCGAGCTCGGCCTCCCGGACGGGTTCGTCTTCCTGTTCTGCTTCGACTTCTTCAGCGTCGCCGAGCGCAAGAACCCGGCGGCGGTCATCGAGGCGTTCCAGCTCGCGTTCGCCCCGGGGACGGGACCGCAGCTCGTCGTGAAGAGCATCAACGGCCACCGCGCCGTGTCCCAGCTCGAGCAGCTGCGGCACCAGGCCGGCGACCGGGCCGACATCCAGGTCGTCGATCGCTACCTCGACGCCGCCGAGCAGCGGGCGCTGATCGGCGCCTGTGACGCGTACGTGTCGCTGCACCGGGCCGAGGGCTTCGGCTACACGATGGCCGAGGCCATGCTGGCCGGGCGGCCGGTCATCGCCACCGGCTACTCGGGGAACCTCGAGTTCATGGACGAGGCCAACAGCTACCTGGTGGGCTACGAGCCGGTGCCCGTCCCCGACGGCTGCGAGCCCTACCCGGCCGGGGCGACCTGGGCCGACGCCGACGTCGAGCAGGCGGCCGGCCTGATGCTCCGCCTGGTCGAGGACCCCGCCGGGGCCCGGGAGGTGGGCCGGCGTGCCCGCCACGACATCGAGCGGTTCCACAGCCCCGAGGCTCGCGCACCGCTGGTGGCGGCCCGGCTGGCGGCCGCTCGGGCGACGCGGGCGGACGCGGCGGCCACCGAGGCGCTGGCGGCCCGCTCGCGCGCGGCCACGCTGCGGCGGCTCGTCCGGGCCGGTGGCCGGCCTGTCGTGCGCGCCGGTCGCCGCCTCCTCTGCTGAGCCCTCCGGCGCCGGCACGCCGCATCGGGCGGTCGCGGAGCCGGGGACCTGGGTCCCGCGTTCACCGGGTAGCATCCCGGGCCTCGGACGCCGATCTCAGGCGGCCCGAGACCAGGGGTCACCGTCGACGGCACCATCCACACGCTGCTCCAGGAGAACCCTGTGCGTTCCATCGTCCACAACGTGACCATCGACTGCCGCGACCCGTACGAGCTGGCGCGGTTCTGGTCGCAGGTGTTCGACCGACCCATGCACGACGACGACCACCCGGGCGACCCCGAGGCCGTCGTGCTGCTCGGCGACGGCCTGCCCAACCTGTTGTTCCAGCACGTGCGCGAGCCCAAGTCGGCGAAGAACCGTGTGCACCTCGACCTGCAGCCCGACCACCCGCGCGACGACGAGGTCGATCGGCTGCTCGCCCTGGGCGCGACGTGGGTCGCCGACCACCGCCGGCCGGACGGCACCGGGTGGGCCACCCTGGCCGATCCCGAGGGGAACGAGTTCTGCGTCGAGCGCAGCGCCGCCGAACGCGCCGCAGACCCAGCAGCAATGATTAGCGTCTAAGCTAATCGTGTGTCGGTCTCCGAGCGTGTGCGGCCAGCCAGAAGCCGATCGCGACGCCTGGCGCCTGGCGAGGTCGAGCGAGTCTTCGGCGCGCTGTCGCACGAAGCTCGCCGTCAGATAGTCCTCGTGCTGTCGCACTACGGACCCGAGCTGCCGTCCGGGTATCTCGCCAAGCGCTTCACCCACAGCTGGCCTACCACCACGCGGCACCTCCACGTCCTCGAAGCAGCCGGCGTAGTCAGCGTCCGCTCGGAAGGACGCAACTGCTGGTACCGCCTCAATCAGGACTACCTCCGGCGAGTCGTCGGCCAGTGGCTCGAGCTGCTCGCTCCGCCGACTGGGGACCAGATCTGGCGATCGCCCGGCTCTCGATCATTGAAGAAGGGCCCCACGTCATGACCGCAGTGCCGAAGCTGTTCCGCGTCACACTCGAAGTGAGCGACCTCGACCCGTGGGGCAACGACCTGTGTTTCTGCCAGAACGGAACGCTCTTCACGTAGTCACCGCGCAGCGGTCGAAGTTCTGGCGGCGCCGGTCGTAGATGGTCGTCGGGGCACAATGTCGCGATGCCGGACGAGCACGACGACACCACCGCATTCCGGGGGGCCCAGTTCACCGGCGTGGATTTCACTGGCGCGACCTTCCGCGATTGCGACTTGCGACGAGTGAAGATCGTCGACTCGTGGCTCGTCGACGTGAACGTGTCTGGGCTCATCGGCGATGTCGTGGTGAACGACGTCGATGTGACCGCCTTCGTGGAGGCCGAGCTCGATCGGCGTCATCCCGAGCGTGCGCAGGTCCGTGAGATGCAAGCGGCGGACGACTACCGCAAGATGTGGGACACCATCGAACGCCTCTGGTCCGACACGGTGGCCCGGGCGCGACGACTGCCCGAGGACGCCCGACAGGAGCGGGTCGATGATGAGTGGTCGTTCGTCGAGACGCTGCGCCACCTGGTGTTCGCCACGGACGCCTGGGTCAGTCGCACCGTGCTCGACGAGCCGATGCCCTATCACCGACTCGGTTACCCCTACAGCGGCTATCCGGCCTCCGATGCGGCGGCGACCGGTGTCGACCTCGCGGCTCGCCCGTCCTTCGACGAGGTGATCGATGTACGAGCCGATCGCATGGCCGTGATGCGCCGCGTCGTCGACGGACTGACCGACGATGAGCTCGAGCGGCTGTGCGCACTGTCCCCCGCGCCGGGCTATCCCGATGAGTCCCGCACGGTCGGGCGGTGCTTGCGCGTCGTGATGAAAGAGGAATGCGAGCACCGCCGCTACGCGGTGCGCGATCTCGCCGTCCTCGAAGCGCGGATCTGAGAGCCTTCAGGTCGCTACTTCCGAGCTTGACGAATGCGTGGCGCCCCAGGAAGAGTGGACGACGGCGGCGACCGGCCGCCTAGCTGTGGGACATCCGCCCCAGCCGGGGTTCCATTGGCGAAGGGGATTCGCCCTCTCGGTCATCCATGTCACAGGCCATCTCCAACACCACGTCGCTGGGGGACGAGGGTGCTACGAGGAGGCTTGTCCCATGACCAAAGACGCCAGCTTCAAGAAGGTCGTCCGGCGCCACGCCGAGGAGACCGGGCAGCGTTACACCGAAGCGTTGACGGATCTCGAGGGTCTCGGTACGCGGATGCATCACGAGCCCGCTGCCGACCGCCTGGTCGCGCATCTCCGGGGTCACCACGGCATCGACGCCGTCGCGGCGACCAAGCTCAGTGTGCACAACACCTACGTCTTCCGCATCGACCGGAACGACGGCGAGCCCTGGATCGCGCGCGCGTATCCCCCCGCTCGTCCGAGGAGCGGTGTCGAGGGCGACGCCGCGATCCTGCGATTCCTGGAACGGCACGACTACCCCGCGGAGCGTCTCGCGGTCGACGACGCGGTCTCTGACTTTGACGGAGGGGCAGTCCTCGTCACGCGGTTCATCGACGGCGCCCCGCTCCCCGCCGGCGCCGACCAGTTCGCCATGATGGGCGACCTGCTCGGACGGCTCCATGCGCTGCCGCTCGACACGTCCGTCAGCCGTCCCGGTGGCGCGGATGGTCAGGACCCCAGCCGTGAGGGCAGCCCGCGTCAGGACCTGCTGGCAGCCTTGTCGTTCCTCGACTCCGTGGACACAAAGGTCGCGGCGGCCGATCGCGAGCGGTTCGACCAGCTCCGGGACCAGGTGCGCTCGGCCGACGACGGTTCCGGCCTTCCCGAGGGCCTGCTGCACGGCAACCTCCTCCACGCCGTCAGTCACGCGATCGTGACCGAGCGCGGGCCCGTCACGTTCAACTGGATGGCGTCAGGGCGCGGACCTCGCCTCGCCGACCTCGCGTGGCTGCTGTGGGGCACGGGGGCGTGGTCGCCTCGCAGGCCCGACCCGGAGTGCCTCGACGCGGCCGTCAACGCCTACCGCCGACACATCGAGCTGACCCACGAGGAGCTCGACCGACTCGAGGCGGTCATGTACATCCGGCCTCTGTACCTCGTCGGCTTCAGCTACCGGCGTGCAGTCACCAACGGCGTGGAGTTCAACGAGTGGTGGTTCATCGAGCCACCGGAATACTTCAGCGCCACAGCCGCCGCGGCCCGAGCCGCGTTCGACAAGTGACACCAGGAGTCTGCTGAGCAGGCATGTGCACCCTCGGCGGGTGGCATCCGGCCCGGGGTCGCAGCACGGCGGCGCCGAGTCCGCGATCCTGGCTCCTGCGAGCACGTCAGTGTCGACGTGGCGAAGGAGGTCGCATGAGCCTGGTCGTGGGAGTGCCCACCGAGGTCAAGACGGACGAGTTCCGGGTGGCGGTCACCCCCGAGGGTGTCCGCGAGCTCGAGATGCACGGCGTCGAGGTGCTGGTGCAGGCCGGCGCCGGCGCCGGCTCCGGACTCCTCGACGAGGCCTACCGGGCGGCCGGCGCCGAGATCGTGGCCACGCCGGGGGAGCTCTGGCAGCGGTCACAGCTCGTCTGCAAGGTGAAGGAGCCGCTGGAGGACGAGTTCGCCTGGTTCCGTGACGACCTCACGATCTTCACCTACCTCCACCTGGCGGCCTACCCCAAGGTCGCCGACGCGCTGATCGAGCACGGCACCACCGGCATCGCGTACGAGACCGTCCAGCTCGCGAGCGGCGCGCTGCCGTTGCTGGCGCCCATGAGCGAGGTGGCCGGCCGCATGTCGGTGCAGATCGGGGCCCACTACCTCGAACGCCACAACGGCGGGCGGGGCGTGCTGCTGGGCGGCGCCCCCGGCGTCAACCCGGCGCGGGTGGTCGTGCTCGGCGCGGGCAACGTGGGGTGGAACGCGGCGTGGATCGCGGCCGGCATGCAGGCCGAGGTCAACCTGCTCGACAAGGACATCGACCGGCTGCGCTACGTCGACCAGATCCACATGGGGCGCATCACCACGCTGGCCTCGAACCGGGGCACGGTCGAGCGGGTGGTGCCCGACGCCGACCTGGTCATCGGCGCCGTGCTCGTTCCCGGGGGCCGGGCGCCCGTGGTGGTGACCGAGGCGATGGTGCGGTCGATGAAGCCGGGCGCGGTGCTGGTCGACATCGCCGTCGACCAGGGCGGCTGCATCGAGACCACCCACGAGACCACGCACGAGGACCCGGTGTTCGAGGCCCACGGCGTGATCCACTACGCGGTCGGCAACATGCCGGGGGCGGTGCCCAACTCGTCCACCTACGCCCTGACCAACGTGACCCTGCCCTACCTGGCAGAGCTGGCCCGCCTCGGCGTGGCCGAGGCCGTGCGGGCCGAGCCGCCCCTCGCGCTCGGCGTCAACACCTTCGGCGGCCATGTGGTCAACGGGGCGGTGGCCGAGGCCCTGGGCCGGCCCGCGGGCGACCTCACGTCGCTGCTGCCGGGGGCGTGACCGGTGCCGCGGCGGCGCCGGCGTCGCCGCCCGCGGCCCCGAGGCCGAGCCGGATGAGCAGGCCGATCATGGTGGCCATGCGGTCGCGGTGACCCGGCCCCCGGCGCTGGGGCCGGCCCGGTCAGGCCCGGTCGCCGGCCGGGTCGTCGCCGGGGTCCTCGGCGCCGAGCAGGAGCTCCATCACGATCACGTCGAGCCAGCGGCCGAACTTGCGGCCGACCTGCCGTTCGGTGCCGACGATCTCGAAGCCCAGCGCCTCGTGCAGCCGGATCGACGCCTCGTGCCCGCCCACGATGCGGGCGAACACCGCGTGGAACCCGTGGGCGGTGGCCACGCGGACGAGCTCGGCGAGCAGCGCGCGGCCGATGCCGCGGCCCTGGTGGGCCGGGTGCACGTACACCGAGTTCTCGACGCTCGTGGAGTACGCCGGCTTCGACCGCCAGGGCGACAGGGCGGCATAGCCCACCACCTCGCCGCCGTCCTCGGCCACGACGACCGCGTGGGCGCCGGAGCGATCGGTCAGGTAGCCCACCTGCTCCTCGAGGGTGCGGGGGAGGATGTCGAACGTCACCGTCGAGGTGGTGACCTCGACGTTGTAGATCTGGCGGATGGCCTCGGCGTCGTCGAGGCGCGCCGGCCGGAGGACGAGGGCCGGCTCGGGGTCGTGCCCGCTGCTCAATCGGCGGCGAGGGCGGGCTCGACGAGCGCCAGCTCGCCGGCCAGGGCCTCGAGGCGGGCCCAGCTCGCGATGGCCTCGTCCTCGGTGAGCAGGATCACCTGCAGGTCGCCCACCAGGCCCGGGAGCAGCTCCAGCAGCAGCGGTACGACCGCGGGGTCGAGCTGGTCGAACGTCTCGTCCAGCAGCACGGGCGGGCGGCTGCCGGCGCTGTTGGAGGCCGCAGTGAGCTGCGACACGATGGCCTGGGCCAGCGCGACAGCGTCGTCGTCTGACAGGTCGGGCGCGCTGGACGACAGCGACCGCAGCGCCGCGATGTGCTGGCGCAGGCGGGCGGCGGCCTGGATCTCGGTGCGGTGGTCGACCGCCCAGTGGACGTCGGTGTCACCGGCCAGCGAGTGCCACGCGCCGGCGGAGTCGCCGCGGCTCGAGCCCCGACCGATCAGGTCGTCGGCTGCGCTCCACAGGGCGACCTGGTCGACGGCCGAGAGCGCGCGCACGGCGTCGTTGCGGGGCGTGCGGTTGCGCAGGTCCGCGGCGGTGATGCGGGTGACCGTCGAGCGACCGTACTGGCTGCTCAGGAGGTCGACCCGGCCGTCGAAGCCCCGGTGCTGGGCCGTCACGTCGGCCGAGGTCACCACGTCGATGACGCGGTGTGGGCCCGCGGCCGGGCGCAGCACCACCAGGCGGCGTCCCGCGTCGTCGACGACCTCGAGATGAACACCGCGCACAGTGCCGTGGAGGGCTCCGGAGAGGAGGGAGCCCAGGGCCCCGCGGGCATCGCCCGGCATACCACCCAGCACGGTCAGACGCGGATGGAAATCAACGGACGCGGCTTCGCCGTCGCCCTCGACTATCAGACGTTCCACCAGCACGTTGGGACTATCGGCGCCTCCAACGGCGGACTTGAGCGATTTCTTTACGAATGTGTCGCGAACAGGCGACACCACCACTCTCCGTAGCAGTGGGAAGCGGCTCCGACCCCGACCTGGTGCGACCCTGCCGACCCGGGTGTTTCGGGTTGGGCGCGGCGGAACGGGTGGCGATACGCTGTACCGCCCTGGGTGACCAGGCCCGCCCCCTTAGCTCAGTCGGCAGAGCACAGCCATGGTAAGGCTGGTGTCGTCGGTTCGATTCCGACAGGGGGCTCGCAAGAGAGTCGCGGCCCCGCCGCGCTACTCGCGCGTCGGTTGCCCCCGGGTGGCCGGCATCACAGCCAGGGCGGCGTAGCTCAGTTGGTTAGAGCACTCGGCTCATAATCGAGTTGTCGCCGGTTCGAGTCCGGCCGCCGCTACTCCATCACCTCGCGAGACCAGGAGATCCGCACGATGGCCAAGGAAAAGTTCGAGCGGACGAAGCCGCATTTGAACATCGGGACTATGGGTCATATTGACCATGGGAAGACGACGTTGACGGCGGCGATCACGAAGGTGTTGGCGGAGGCTAATCCGAATGTGACGGTGATGGCGTTCGATGAGATCGATAAGGCGCCGGAGGAGAAGCAGCGGGGGATCACGATCAATATTTCGCATGTGGAGTATGAGACGGAGAACCGTCATTACGCGCATGTGGATATGCCGGGTCACGCGGATTACATCAAGAACATGATCACGGGTGCGGCGCAGGTGGATGGGGCGATCCTGGTGGTGGCGGCCACCGATGGGCCGATGCCCCAGACGCGTGAGCATGTCCTGTTGGCCCGGCAGGTGGGTGTCCCGTCGATCGTGGTGGCGCTCAACAAGGTCGACATGGTCGATGACCCGGAGCTGTTGGAGCTGGTGGAGATGGAGGTCCGGGAGCTCCTGAGCGAGTACGGGTTCCCGGGTGATGACATCCCGGTGGTGTCGGTCTCCGCGTTGAAGGCGTTGGAGGGTGACGCGGAGTCGGCCGGGCAGGTGTTGGAGTTGATGGCGGAGGTGGACCGGTTCGTGCCCGAACCGGCCCGGGATCTGGACAAGCCGTTCCTGATGCCGATCGAGGACGTGTTTTCGATCACGGGTCGGGGCACGGTGGTGACCGGGAAGATCGAACAGGGTGTGGTGCACGTCTCGGACGAGATCGAGATCGTGGGGATCAAGGCCACCGCGAAGACCACGTGCACGGGTGTGGAGATGTTCCGCAAGCTGCTCGATGAGGGCCAGGCGGGCGACAACGTGGGTGTCCTGTTGCGGGGGACGAAGAAGGAGGATGTGTCGCGGGGTCAGGTGTTGGCCAAGCCGGGCAGCATCACGCCGCACACGAACTTCGAGGCGCAGGTGTATGTGTTGACCAAGGAGGAGGGTGGCCGGCACAAGCCGTTCTTCACGAACTACCGGCCCCAGTTCTATTTCCGGACCACCGATGTGACCGGGACGATCGCTCTGCCGGATGGGGTGGAGATGTGCATGCCCGGTGACAACACCGAGATGGTGGTCGAGTTGATCGCACCGATCGCGATGGACGAGGGCCTCCTGTTCGCCATCCGTGAAGGCGGCCGCACCGTCGGCTCCGGCCGCGTCACCAAGATCCTCAAGTAGGAGTACGTCATGGCCAAGGCCAGTGAGAAGCGGGTGCACGTCACCCTCGAGTGCACCTCGTGCAAGCGCCGCAACTACATCACCTCCAAGAACAAGGTGAACGACCGCGAGCGCATCGAGATGAAGAAGTACTGCCGGTGGGAGCGTCAGCACACGGTCCACAAGGAGACCCGCTGACGCGACGCCCCCGGGCGCACCATCCGCCGGCAGCCGTGACGACCCCGCCCCTGAGCGGGGTCGTCGGCGTTGCCCCGGACCAGACCCGTCGACCCGGGCGAACAGCGCGTAACCCTTCGAGCACGGGGGGAGTCGAAGCCACCGATGCCACGTGAACCGACACGTGACACGACCGAACTGGTCGCCGCCGCCAAGGGCGGTGACAGGGAGGCGTTCGACGAGCTCGTCCGCGTGACCCACGCGGACACGTACACGCTCGCCTACCGCCTGACGGGTGACGAGGAAGATGCCAGGGACGTGGTGCAAGAGGCCTATCTCCGGGCGTACCGGGGGCTCAATCGCTTCCGCGGGGACGCGCAGTTCTCGACGTGGATGTACCGCATCACCGCCAACTGCGCGGCGACCCACCTCGGCCGCCGCGCCCGTCACCGGCACGACGAGCTCGAGGAGGCCGAGGCCGTGGCCGACACCCGTCCCGATCACGACCCCCAGCTCCGGGCCGATGCCGACGACCTGCGGGGCCGCCTGCGGGTGGCGCTCGACGCCCTGCCGCCCCGGCTGCGCGCCGTCGTCGTGCTGCGCGACGTCTACGACATGCCGCACGAGTCCATCGCCGCCGAGCTGGGCATCTCCGAGTCGGCCGCCAAGGTGCGGCTGCACCGGGCCCGCAACAAGCTGCGCGAGCAGCTGTTCCCCCGCAGGGACGAGTCCCGTGCGGTCTGACCCGGCCACGGGAGGTGGTCACCGTGCAGTGTGAAGACCTGAGCGAGGCGCTGGCCGCCACGGCCGAGGGTGCCGGCATGCTCGGCCGCGCCCAGCGGCGGCACGTCGAGCGCTGCCTGCGCTGCCAGGCCGAGGTGGTGCAGTACCGCAAGCTGCTGCGCGCCATGCGCACCCTGCGCACCGAGGTGCTGGAGCCGGCCCCCGGCCTGCTCGCCGACATCCTGGCGGGCCTGGAGGAGGCGGGCGAGCGCCACGCCATCCGCTCGGTGCTGTCCGGCCGGCGCATCGCCTACCTCGGCGGGCTGGCCGCGGCCACGGCGGCGGGCGCCGCGGGTGCGATCGTGTTCGCCAGCCGCACCCGCCGCACCCGGCTCGCCGGCTGAGGCGCCGCCGGTCTCCCCGGCGGCCGGTCCGGGAATCGGGCGGGCCGGTGTGGTCGACCTGAACCGGAGCTGACCGCCGCCGCGTTGCTCCCGGTTCCTTTTCGTAGCACGGTGGCCAGGGGATAGGCTGTCCCGGTTCCCCCCTAGGGCAGTAGCTCAACTGGCAGAGCAGCGGTCTCCAAAACCGCAGGTTGGGGGTTCGAGTCCCTCCTGCCCTGCACTCACGTCCGTCTGCACTCCCGTCCGTCTCCTACATCATCCATTCGAGGGTCTCGCCATGGCGATGAACCGGCAACAGAAGCGCATGCTGCAGAAGCAGGGCCAGCTCGGTGCCGACGGCGCACCTGCCGCCCGCAAGCGCCCCGCGCCCCAGGCACCGCGCCCTGCCGCCAAGGAAGAGCGCACCGGCCCCGTGCAGTTCCTCCGCGAGGTGCGGGGCGAGCTGCGCAAGGTCGCCTGGCCCTCCCGGCGGAGGCCATCAACTACTCGATCATCGTGCTGATCACGGTGGTCGTGTTGACGGCCTACATCGCCTCCCTCGACTTCGTCTTCGGCGAAGCCGTCTTCAAACTGTTCGAACGATGAGCGACACCGACGACCCCACCGAGAACGAGATCAGCGACATCACCGACACCGACGAGATCACCGGCGACGGCGAGGCCGAGGTCCCCGCTGCCGTCGCCCCCGAGGCCGACGTCCCCGAGGGCGACACCAGCGTGGCCGACGTCCCCGAAGCCGACCTCGCCCGTGGCCGACGTCCCCGAAGCCGACGTCCCCGCGGCCGACGTCCCCGAGGGTGCGGCCGGCGACGGCGCGCCGGGTGCCGAGGGCGTCCCCGTCCTCGAGGGCGCCGAGGTGGCCGAGGTCGGGGCCAACGGCGACGAGCCGGCCAACGGCGACGCACCGGCCGGCGACGGCGAGGCCGAGGTCATCACCGAGGACCAGCTGATCGCGCAGTCGGCGGTCATCGACAACCCCTACACCCGGCCCGGCCGGTGGTTCGTGGTCCACACCCAGTCGGGCTACGAGAAGAAGGTCAAGCAGAACCTCGAGGCCCGCATCCACTCGATGAACGCCGAGGAGGCGGTCTACGAAGTCGTCATCCCCATGGAGGACTACGTCGACTTCAAGAACGGCAAGCGGGTCGTCAACCAGCGCAAGATGTTCCCGGGCTACCTGCTGGTGCGGGCCGAGCTCGACGACACCGCCTGGTTCGTGATCCGCAACACGCCGGGCGTCACCGGCTTCGTCGGCCAGGGCGCCAAGCCCTCGCCGCTGCCCCGGCGCGACGTCGAGGCCTTCCTCATGCCCAAGGGCGGCGAGGAGCAGGTCGCCAGTCGGGCCAAGCCCCGGCTCGAGTACGAGATGGGCGAGACGGTGCGGGTCAAGGAAGGCCCGTTCGCCGACTTCTCCGGCGAGGTCATCGAGCTCAACGAGGACCAGCTCAAGCTCAAGGTGCTGGTCAACATCTTCGGCCGCGAGACCCCGGTCGAGCTCGAGTTCAGCAAGGTCGCCAAGCTCTGATCCCCGGCGCCGGCGCCCCGCCGGCGACCGACTGGCACGCTGCGTGCGCCGCACGCCAGACTTGTCGGTCGCGTTCGACGCCTGAGGGCGTCCGCCCCGCACGTTCGAGAGGAATCCCCATGGCCAAGAAGAAGGTGCTGGCCGTCGTCAAGATCCAGATCCCCGCCGGCCAGGCCACGCCTGCGCCCCCGGTGGGCACCGCCCTCGGCCCCCACGGCGTCGCCATCATGGATTTCTGCAAGGCCTACAACGCCGCCACCGAGGCGCAGCGGGGCACGATCGTCCCGGTCGAGATCACGGTGTTCGAGGACCGCGACGTTCACGTTCGTCCTCAAGACGCCGCCCACCCCCGTGCTGCTGCGCGAGGCCGCCGGGCTCGACAAGGCGTCCACCAACCCCGGCAAGGAGATCGTGGGAAGGTCACCGACGCCCAGGTCGAAGAGATCGCCAAGATCAAGATGCCCGACCTCAACGCCTACGACCTCGAGGCGGCCAAGGCCCAGGTGGCCGGCACCGCCCGGTCGATGGGCCTCAAGGTCGGCTGACCACCCGGGCCCGCACCCGCGGGCCCGCACCACAGGCTGGACCGGGACGACCTCGCCCGGCCGCCGTCGACCAACGAGGGAGCCATCCATGGCGCAAGGCAAGAAGTACCGCGACGCACTCAAGCGCTTCGACCGCGAGCGGCTGCACACCCCGCCCGAGGCGGTCGACATCGTCGGCTCGCTGGCCAAGGCCAACTTCGACGAGACCGTCGAGCTGGTCGTGCGGCTGGGCGTCGACCCCCGCAAGGCCGACCAGATCGTCCGCGGCACGGTCGCGCTGCCCTCCGGCACCGGCAAGGACGTGCGGGTCGCCGTGTTCGCCGCAGGGCGAGGCCGCCACCGCCGCCCGCGAGGCCGGCGCCGACATCGTGGGCGCCGACGACCTGGCCGCCGAGATCGAGGGCGGCATGCTCGACTTCGACCTCACCATCGCCACGCCCGACATGATGCCGGTCGTCGGCCGGCTCGGCCGGGTGCTCGGCCCCCGCGGCCTCATGCCGAACCCCAAGACGGGCACGGTCACGCCCGACGTGGCCAAGGCGGTCGAGCGAGTTCAAGGGCGGCAAGGTCGAGTACCGCACCGACCGCTACGGCAACGTGGCCGTGCCCATCGGCAAGGCGTCGTTCGCGGCCGGCGGCCCTGCTCGACAACTTCCGGGCCGTCATCGACGAGCTCAACCGGGCCAAGCCGGCCTCGGCCAAGGGCCGCTACATGCGCCGGGTCACCGTCAGCTCGACGATGGGCCCGGGCGTCAAGATCGACCCCACCCGGCTGCGGCCGGGCGTCGACGAGACCGCCGCCTGACCTGATCCCAGGGAGGCCGGTCCCGGGCGGAGCCGCTAGGCTTCCCACCCGCTAGCAACAACCAACTTCGCTCGCCGAAGACCTCCGGTGCCCCTCGGGGCTCAATGGGCCAGCGTGGCCCGCCTGAGCAGGCGGACTCTCCGTACACCTCGCCGGCATCCGGCGCCGTGGCGCGGTGCGTTCGCTGATGCGAGCGTCCGAGCACATGAGAGGAGGTGTCGATGGAGAATCCGAGACCGGAGAAGGTTGCCGTGGTCGACGAGGTGCGCGAGCGCTTCACCAGCTCGAGCGCAGCCCTGCTGACCGAGTACCGCGGGCTCGACGTGTCCGCGTTGGGCGAGCTGCGCCGCGCCCTGCGCGAGGCGGGCGGCGACTACAAGGTCTACAAGAACACCCTCGTGCGGTTCGCGGCCCGCGAGGCGGGCCTCGAGATCGAGGAGCTGCTCACCGGCCCGACGGCCATCGCCTTCGTGGGCGAGCGCCCCGACGGTGCGCCCGGCGACGCCGTGCTGGTGGCCAAGGCCCTGCGCGACTTCGCCCGGACCAACCCGGCGCTGGTCGTCAAGGGCGGCGTCATGGACGACAGGCCACGTTGTCCGCCGACGACGCCAGGGCCCTGGCCGACGTCGAGCCCCGCGAGGTGCTGCTGGCCAGGCTGGCCGGTGGGCTCGCTGCCCCGATGCAGCAGTTCGCCGGCCTGCTCCAGGCCCTGCCCCGCAACTTCGCCTACGGGCTGTCGGCCCTCATCGACAAGGGCGGCGCGGGCGACGCTCCCGCCGTCCCGTCCGATGCCCCGACCCCACCGGCCGATGCCCCGGCCGACTCCCCCACCGACACGACCGATGCTCCGGGCGACGCGCCGGAGCCCACCACGGAAGAGAGCTAGACGAAAATGGCAACCAAGGAAGAGATCCTCGACTCGATCTCGAGCATGACCGTCCTCGAGCTGAGCGAGCTGCTCAAGGACTTCGAGGAGCAGCTTCGGCGTGACCGCCGCCGCCCCGGTCGCGGTCGCCGCCCCGGCGCCGGCCCGGTCGACGCCGCCCGCCGAGGAGGAGAAGGACGAGTTCGACGTCGTCCTCACCGAGGCCGGCGGCCAGAAGATCGCGGTCATCAAGGAGGTGCGCTCCCTCACCAGCCTCGGCCTCAAGGAGGCCAAGGACCTGGTCGAGTCCGCCCCCAAGGCCGTGATCGAGAAGGCCAACAAGGAAGACGCCGAGAAGGCCAAGGCCGCCCTCGAGGGCGCCGGCGCCACCGTCGAGCTGAAGTGACCCCGGCGGGCTCGGCCCGCTGACGGATCCGGAGAGCCCGGTCCCGAGGGGCCGGGCTCTCGCCGTTCCCCGGCGCCGGTGCCACGCCAGGGTGCTGGCCGCGACCGGGGAGATGGCCACGTAGCGGGCCGTGCCGGTCCCGGCCAGCACGCTGCGTGACCGATTTCCCACACGATCCGTGAGTGGGGTTGACCTCTCGGGCGGGTGCGCTTACCCTCCCACCAGCCTCTGTGGGCTCCACCTGGGATCGGCCTCTGCCGGGTCCGGTTGGCCCTGCCATCTCGCGGGTTGTGCTCACGGCATCCGACGGCCTAGCATGGTCAGTTGCCGTGCGTCTGTGGTTCCGCCTTGTCGTTCCTGAGTGCGGCTTCCGCGCGCCACACCCACGCACAGCAGGCTCGTCCCCGGCTTGGCCATGGCCCCCCGGTGCGTCCTCGTTACCCGGTCCCATGCCGACCGAACCCTTTGAGGAGTGATTCGTTGTCCACTCGCATCCGGGATCGGTACTCGTTCGCGAACATCGAGGAAGCGCTGCCGCTTCCCGATCTCGTGGCGATCCAGCGAGAGTCCTTCCAGTGGTTCCTCGAGCAGGGACTGAAGGAGACCTTCGCCGACATCTCGCCCATCAAGGACTTCACCGAGACCCTGCAGCTCGAGCTGGAGTTCGACCCCGACGACGAGGACCTGCGGCCCGCCGCCCAAGTTCTCGGTCGAGGAGTGCAAGGAGAAGGACATGACCTTCTCCGCGCCCATCTTCGTGCGCGCCCGCTTCGTGAACGCCACCACCGGCGAGATCAAGGAGCAGACGGTCTTCATGGGTGACTTCCCCATGATGACCGAGAAGGGCACGTTCGTGATCAACGGCACCGAGCGCGTCGTCGTGTCGCAGCTCGTCCGTTCCCCCGGCGTGATCTTCGAGCCCGGCGAGCGCTACCGCCTGCGCAACCTGGCCAAGCACCAGCTCGTCAAGGGCACCATCCACCCCTACCGGGGCGAGTGGATCGAGTTCGACGTCGAGCAGAAGCCCGGCAAGGACGTCACCGCCGGCACCCGCGTGGCCCGCAAGCGCCGCCTCAGCCTGTTCGTGCTGCTGCGCGCGCTCGGCTACGACGAGGAGAACGCGCCCGGGTTCCTCGACGCCTTCGTGCGCGAGTTCCCGTTCCTCGAGGGCCAGTGGGAGAAGGACCGCGACCTCGCCCCCACCCAGGACGAGGCCCTGGTCGAGATCTACAAGCGGGCCCGGCCGGGCGAGCCGCCGTCGGTCGAGTCGGCGCGCGTCTACTTCCGCAACGCCTTCTTCGAGTCCCGCCGCTACGACCTGTCGCGGGTCGGCCGCTACAAGCTCGACCGCAAGCTCGGCAACGAGGTCGCCAAGCTGGCGGCAGATGTTCCCCATGCTCGAGGAGCGGGGCCTCATCGACCGGCCCGAGCCCGGCCAGTCGGTGCTCAGCCGCTGCGAGGTGCTGGCCACCCTCACCTACCTGCTCCACCTGGTCAACGCCGAGCCGGGCTACCGCCTCGACGACCAGGACCACTTCGCCAACCGGCGCATCCGCTCGGTCGGCGAGCTGATCCAGAACCAGGTCCGCATCGGCCTGTCCCGCATGGAGCGGGTGGTGCGCGAGCGCATGACGACCCAGGACGTCGAGGCCATCACGCCCCAGACGCTGATCAACATCCGGCCGGTCGTCGCCGCCATCAAGGAGTTCTTCGGCACCAGCCAGCTCTCCCAGTTCATGGACCAGGTCAACCCGCTGTCGGGCCTGACCCACCGCCGCCGCCTCTCGGCGCTCGGCCCCGGCGGCCTGTCGCGTGAGCGGGCGGGCTTCGAGGTCCGCGACGTGCACTTCAGCCACTACGGCCGCATGTGCCCGATCGAGACGCCCGAGGGCCCGAACATCGGCCTGATCGGCGGCCTGTCCACCTACGCCCGCGTCAACGACTTCGGCTTCATCGAGTCGCCCTACCGCAAGGTGAAGGACGGCAAGGTCACCGACGAGATCGTGTGGCTCACCGCCGACGAGGAAGAGGACTACGTCGTCGCCCAGGCCAACGAGCCGCTCGACGACAAGATGGGGTTCCGCAACGAGCGCGTGCTCGTGCGCCGGTCGCCGCAGGCGGCCACCCTCGAGAACCTGCGTGCGCAGCTGGAGCGCGAGAGCTACTTCGCCGCCACCACCGACATCTCGGCGGTTCCCCCGGCCGAGGTCCAGCTCATGGACGTCTCGCCCAAGCAGATCGTCTCGGTCGCGACGTCGCTCATCCCGTTCCTCGAGCACGACGACGCCAACCGGGCGCTCATGGGCGCCAACATGCAGAAGCAGGCCGTCCCGCTGGTGCGGGCCGAGGCGCCCTACATCGGCACCGGTGTCGAGGCCCGCGCCGCCCGCGACGCGGCCGACATGATCGTGGCGCTCGACGACGGCGTGGCCACCGAGGTGTCCGGCGACGTGATCACGGTCGAGTACCGCAAGCTCGGCAAGCGGGTCTACAAGCTGCACAAGTTCGAGCGGTCGAACCAGGACACCTGCATCAACCAGAAGCCCCGCGTCCTCGAGGGCGAGTCGTTCAAGAAGGGCGACATCCTGGCCGACGGCCCCTCGACCGACAACGGCGAGCTGGCGCTCGGGAAGAACCTGCTCACCGCGTTCATGCCGTGGGAGGGCTACAACTTCGAGGACGCCATCATCCTGTCCGAGCGCCTGGTGCGCGACGACGTGCTCACCTCGATCCACATCCACGAGCACGAGATCGACGCCCGCGACACCAAGCTCGGGCCCGGAGGAGATCACCCGCGACATCCCCAACCTGTCCGAGGACATCCTCAAGGACCTCGACGAGCGGGGCATCATCCGCATCGGCGCCGAGGTCGACGCCGGCGACGTGCTGGTGGGCAAGGTCACGCCCAAGGGCGAGACCGAGCTCACCCCGGAGGAGCGCCTGCTGCGGGCGATCTTCGGCGAGAAGGCCCGCGAGGTGCGGGACACGTCGCTGAAGGTGCCCCACGGCGAGTCGGGCAAGATCATCGACGTCAAGGTGTTCACCCGCGAGGACGGCCACGAGCTGCCGCCGGGTGTGAACCAGCTGGTGCGGGTCTACGTCGCCCAGAAGCGCAAGATCTCGGTGGGCGACAAGCTGGCCGGCCGCCACGGCAACAAGGGCGTGATCTCCAAGATCCTCCCGGTCGAGGACATGCCGCACCTGGCCGACGGCACCCCGGTCGACATCATCCAGAACCCGCTCGGCGTCCCGTCCCGCATGAACGTGGGCCAGGTCCTCGAGGCCCACCTGGGCTACGCGGCCCGCTGGGGCTGGGAGGTCGACGGCACGGCTGTCGGCGACGAGCCGATCCGCGGCACCGAGTCGAAGACCCGGCCCGCCACCACCCCCTCCACGCTCATCGCCACGCCGGTGTTCGACGGCGCCAACTGGGACGAGGAGGAGCAGTCGGGCAAGCACCCGACGATCCAGAAGATCTTCGAGAACCTGCGCCCCGAGTCCATCGACGGCCGCCGCCTCATCCAGACCGACGGCAAGACCATCCTCTACAACGGCCGCACCGGCGAGGCCTACGACCAGCCCATCACCGTGGGCTACGTGTACATCCTCAAGCTGGCCCACCTGGTGGACGACAAGATCCACGCCCGGTCGACCGGCCCCTACTCGATGATCACGCAGCAGCCGCTCGGCGGTAAGGCCCAGTTCGGCGGTCAGCGCTTCGGCGAGATGGAGGTGTGGGCGCTCGAGGCCTACGGCTCCGCGTACTGCCTCCAGGAGCTGCTCACCATCAAGTCCGACGACGTCCTCGGCCGGGTCAAGGTGTACGAGGCCATCGTCAAGGGCGAGAACATCCCCGAGCCGGGCATCCCCGAGAGCTTCAAGGTGCTCATCAAGGAGATGCAGGCCCTGTGCCTCAACGTCGAGGTGCTGGCGCAGACCGGCGAGGAGATCGAGATGCGCGAGCTCGACGAGGACGTGTTCCGCGCCGCCGAGGAGCTGGGCATCGACCTCAGCCGGCCCGAGCGCGGCAGCGACGAGGAAGACGAGCGCCGTCGCCAGCGGACGAGCTTCTGACCCGTCCCGTGCGTCCTCCCACCATCCCCACGACCCACCCGATCCCCACGACCGACACACGCACCCCTGCGACCCGCCGCCTCACGGCGGCAAACGGAGCATCAGATGCTTGACGTGAACGACTTTTCGCAGCTCCGCATCGGGCTGGCCACGGCGGACACCATCCGCATGTGGTCCAACGGCGAGGTCAAGAAGCCGGAGACCATCAACTACCGCACGCTGAAGCCGGAGAAGGACGGGCTCTTCTGCGAGAAGATCTTCGGTCCCACCAAGGACTGGGAGTGCTACTGCGGTAAGTACAAGCGCGTCCGGTTCAAGGGCATCATCTGCGAGCGGTGCGGCGTCGAGGTCACCCGCTCCAAGGTCCGCCGCGAGCGCATGGGCCACATCGAGCTGGCCGCCCCCGTCGTGCACATCTGGTACCTGCGGGGCACTCGGTCGTGGCTGGCCTACCTGCTGTCCGGCACCGAGGTCCGTGAGGAGCTCAAGGCCAAGCAGCTGGAGAAGGTCATCTACTTCGCGGCCAACCTGGTCACCTGGGTCGACGCCGACAAGCGCCACGAGGACCTGGCCAACCTCGAGGCCGAGCTGAACGCCGAGAAGGACGAGATCGTCGCGCGAGCGCGAGCTCGAGCTGGCCAAGCGCATGGAGGACCTCGAGAACGAGATCGCCGCGCTCGAGGCCGAGGGCGCCAAGGACTCCGACATCCGCAGCCGCCAGAAGGCGGTCGACAAGGACCTGGCGTCCATCCGCGAGCGCTACGACGAGGAGCTCGACCTCGTCCAGCGCAGCTTCGACGAGCTCCGCGACCTGCACCCGCGCAAGATCATCGAGGACGAGATGCTCTGGCGCGAGCTGAAGGACCGCTACGGCGAGTACTTCGACGGCGGCATGGGCGCCGACGCCCTCAAGCAGCTCATCAACCGCATCGACCTCGACGAGGAAGAGGTCAAGCTCAAGGACCAGATCGACCCCAACACGGGGGGTCGGCCCCTGTCGGCCCAGCGCAAGCAGAAGGCCATCAAGCGCCTGAAGATCGTCACCGCCTTCAACCGGCGCGACGACCACGGCAAGCGGGTCAACGACCCCCGGGCGATGATCCTCGACGTCGTGCCGGTCATCCCGCCCGAGCTGCGGCCCATGGTCCAGCTCGACGGCGGCCGCTTCGCCACGTCCGACCTCAACGACCTGTACCGCCGGGTCATCAACCGCAACAACCGCCTGAAGCGGCTGCTCGACCTCGGTGCCCCCGAGATCATCGTCAACAACGAGAAGCGCATGCTGCAGGAGGCCGTCGACGCGCTGTTCGACAACGGCCGCCGCGGCCGGCCGGTGACGGGCCCGGGCAACCGCCCGCTCAAGTCGCTGTCCGACATGCTGAAGGGCAAGCAGGGCCGGTTCCGCCAGAACCTGCTCGGCAAGCGCGTCGACTACTCGGGCCGGTCGGTCATCGTGGTCGGCCCCACGCTCAAGCTCCACCAGTGCGGCCTGCCCAAGCAGATGGCGCTCGAGCTGTTCAAGCCGTTCGTCATGAAGGCACTGGTCGACCGCGAGCTGGCCCAGAACATCAAGTCGGCCAAGCGCATGGTCGAGCGCCGGCGGTCCCAGGTGTGGGACGTGCTGGAAGAGGTCATCAAGGAGCACCCGGTGCTGCTCAACCGGGCGCCCACGCTCCACCGCCTCGGCATCCAGGCCTTCGAGCCCGTGCTGGTCGAGGGCAAGGCCATCCAGATCCACCCGCTGGTGTGCACGGCCTTCAACGCCGACTTCGACGGCGACCAGATGGCGGTCCACCTGCCGCTGTCGGCCGAGGCCCAGGCCGAGAGCCGGGTGCTCATGCTGTCGGCCAACAACGTGCTGTCGCCCGCCCACGGGCGCCCGCTCGTCACGCCCACCCAGGACATGGTCATCGGCGCCTACTACCTCACCGAGCGGGTGGACGGGGCCCAGGGCGAGGGCCGGACCTTCGGCAACCGCGCCCACATGGAGCGGGCCTACGACGCCGGCGACGTCAACCTGCACGCCAAGGTCAGGCTGCGGCTGTCCAAGCGCGAGGTGCGCGAGGAGATCGAGGCCGAGCTCCGCGATCCCGCGGACATCGACTCCCCCAGGCCGATCTACCGCGAGAGCACGGTCGGGCGCTTCATCTTCAACCGCGCGCTGCCGCTGGGCTTCGGCTTCGTCGACGAGCCGGTCAAGAAGAGGAACATGGGCGACATCGTCGACCACCTGGCGCGCGACTACCCCAAGGCGGTGGTGCAGGACAGCCTCGACCGCCTGAAGAACCTCTGCTTCGGCTACGCGGCCCGGTCGGGCCTGACCATCTCCATCGACGACGTGAAGACGCCGCCGGCGAAGAAGGGCATCCTCGACCGTTACGAGAAGGAAGCCGAGAAGGTCGAGAGCCAGTTCCGCCGGGGCATCATCACCGACGGCGAGCGCCGCCAGAAGGAAGTGGAGATCTGGACCAACGCCACCGACGAGGTGCGGGTGGAGATGGAGAAGGGCCTCCAGGACGAGCAGTTCAATCCCATCGACATGATGGTGGGGTCGGGCGCCCGCGGGAACATGATGCAGGTCCGCCAGATCGCCGGCATGCGCGGCCTGGTGGCCAACCCCCGCGGCGACATGATCCCTCGCCCGATCAAGTCCAACTTCCGCGAGGGCCTGTCGATGCTGGAGTACTTCATCGCCACGCCCGGCGCCCGCAAGGGCCTGGTCGACACCGCCCTGCGCACCGCCGACTCCGGCTACCTCACCAGGCGCCTCGTCGACGTCGCCCAGGAGCTGATCGTCCGCGAGATCGACTGCCAGCGTGAGGGCGAGGCCCTGCGCGGGCTGTGGATCGAGGACGTGGTGCCCGACGAGCCCGGCAAGCGGTCCTACCTCGAGACCCGGATCTTCGGCCGGGCGCTGGTCAACCCGGTGACCCTCTCGAAGGACAACCCGCACGCCGAGCTCGCAGGTCAGACCCTCGAGCCCGGCACCTACATCAACGAGGACCAGCTCGACGCCCTGCGCGACGACCCCACGGTCGACCGCGTGCGGGTGCGGTCCGTGCTCACCTGCCAGGCCGACTTCGGCGTGTGTGCCACCTGCTACGGCCGCTCGCTGGCCACCGGCCGGCTCATCGAGCTGGGCGAGGCGGTGGGCGTCATCGCCGCCCAGTCGATCGGCGAGCCCGGCACGCAGCTCACGATGCGGACGTTCCACACCGGCGGCATCGCCGGGTCCGACATCGCCGGTGGTCTTCCCCGCGTCGTCGAGCTGTTCGAGGCCCGCTCGCCCAAGGGCAAGGCGACGCTCTCGCACATCTCGGGCGTGGTCCGCATCGCGGACGACGAGGGCCGGGGCCGGGTCATCACCGTCGTGGCCGACGACGGCGGCGAGCATGCCTACACCGTGCCCACGATCGCCCGGCTCGAGGTGTCCGACGGCCAGGAGATCTCGGCCGGCGACAGCATCGTCGACGGGCCCCGAGATCCCAAGGAGCTGCTCGAGATCAAGGGCGTGCGCGAGACGCAGCAGTACCTCGTCACCGAGGTGCAGCGGGTGTACCGCGACCAGGGCGTGTCGATCCACGACAAGCACATCGAGCTGATCGTCCGGCAGATGACCCGGCGCGTCGTCGTGCAGGAGCCCGGCGACAGCCGCTTCCTGCCCGGCGAGGCGGTCGACGCCAAGGCATACACCGACGAGAACAAGCTGCTGGTGCAGGACGCCAAGACGCCGGCCGAGGGCCGCCCCGTCATGATGGGCATCACCAAGGCCTCGCTGGCCACCGATTCCTGGCTGTCGGCGGCGTCGTTCCAGGAGACCACCCGGGTGCTCACCGAGGCCGCCATCGAGAGCCGTTCCGACGGCCTCAAGGGCCTCAAGGAGAACATCATCATCGGCAAGCTCATCCCGGCCGGCACCGGCATGGAGGAGTACAACGACATCTCCACCGAGGCGCCGGAGTACAAGCCGATGGAGTACTGGTCCTCCGAGCAGGGCGACCAGGGCATCGCCGAGTGGCTGACCGGGATGGCCGAGGCGGGCGACGTGCCCGGCAACGGCGACCTGGCCGCGGTGGTGGGCCTGCCGTCGTCCGCCCGGGGAGAGTCGCCCGAGGCCGGCTCCGCCTGACACCCCGTTCCTTCGTTCCTGCCGCGGTTCTGGTCGCTCCGGCGACCGGGACCGCGGCAGGAACGCGTGCGGGGGCGCCTTGACATCGCCACCGGCGCCGCGGACGATGGGCGTGGCGTGACCCACGCCTCACCTCCACCGGCCTGCCGCAGCCAGGCCACGATCGCCGGAGGCAAAGGGGATCGGTGTCCTCGGGTCGGCGTCCGGACATCCGTGCCGGGGGGCACCGCTGCGGGGTGGCCACCCGAGCACGCGGAGGGTCCGATGACGTCACGCAAGCACCAGAAGCGCCTGGCCCGTACCCGCGCGGCCAGGACCGGTGAGGCGTACACGACGGCACTGCGGCACCTCCGCACCCGAACGGCGAGAGGAGCCGACATGCCGACCGACACCCCGACCGGAACGACCGATGCCGACGCCGGTGCCATGGTGCTGAACTGCTCGTTCTGCGCCCAGCCCAGCACCGAGGTGGCCAAGCTGATCGCCGGGCCGAGCGTCTACATCTGCGACTCGTGCATCGGGCTGTGCAACGAGATCCTCACCCGCGACCGGGAGCCCACCCCGCCCGGCGAGGGGGACGAGCGCCCGCTGGCCGAGGTGCTGCTGGCCCGCATCCGCCTGCGCTCACGCGAGCTGGCGGGCATGGAGGCGCAGCTGAGCGGCTGGGTGGCCGAGGCCCGGACCAGCTTCGGGATCGACTGGTCCCGCCTGGCGACCGAGCTGGGCACCACTCCCGAGGCCGCCCGCGAGCGCTACCCGTCCTGAGCCGGCACGGTGGTGGCCGAGTTGGCGGGCCCGGGCCGCAGTGCGGCGGGGAACCCGGCCTCCACCGACCGGCACACGCTCTCGGCCAGCTGGACGAACTCGAGCACCGCAGGGGACGTCCGCCGGCTGATCGGCCAGGCCAGGGCGATGTGGCGCGGGGCGGGGACCGGGTCGATGGGCAGCACCGCCACGCTGGGGTCGTCGAGGTCGACGGTCAGCAACGGCGTGGCCCAGTAGCCGATGCCGAGGGCGACGCAGCGCTGGATGGTGGGGTTGTCGTCGGACCGGAACACGAAGGAGGGGCCGCCGGTGCCCGCGAAGATCACCTCGACGATCTCCCGGCACACGGCGTCGCGGTAGCCGATCATCGGCAGGTGGAGCATCTGCTCGACCGTGACCGACGGCTGCGACGCCTCGGGCGAGGTCTTGGGCGCGACCAGTACGAACGGGTCGTCGAGCATGGGCCGGTAGGCGAAGCGGGCATCGCCGACGACCTCGGTGAACGTCACGTCCAGGTCGCCGTCGGCGACCCCGGCGAGCAGCTCCTTGACGTCGTGCGACTCGCGCAGCACGACGTCGACCCCGGGCCGCCGCTGGCGGAACCGGGCCAGGAGGTCGGGCAGCACGCGGGTGCCGACGCTCTGCACGGTGCCCAGGCGCACGGTGCCCTGCTCGCCGGCGGAGATGGCGGCCAGATCGGCCTGGGCCACGCTGAGCCGGCTGAGCACGCCCCGGGCGTGCTCGACCATGGCGCGGCCGGCCTCGGTCAGCTCGACCGGGCGCGGCCCGCCCGGCCGGTCGAAGAGCGGCGTGTCGAGCATGCGCTCGAGCGCGGCGATCTGCTGGCTCACGGCGGACTGGGTGTAGCCGAGCCGGGACGCCGCCCGGGAGAACGTCCCCTCGTCGGCGACCGCGACGAGCGCATGGAGGTGGCGCAGCTCGAGGTCGGTCATCGGCGCCGTCGTCGTCATGCCGGCAAGCATAAGGCCAACTGATGACAAGAAGCAGTAGCCGTCGATTGTCTTAATGCACCGGGGGCATCACAGTGACGGCATGTTCCTCGTCCACTGCCCCGCCTGCGGTCGTCGCGAGCTCCGCGACACCCGGTCGCTCCTCGCCTTCGCCAACACCGCCCGCGGCATCGAGATGCGCGTCGCCTGCGCCGCGTGCGGCGCCGAGGTGCGGATGACGACCGGCCGCCGCGCCGACCGCGGGCACGCCGCTCAGACTGCGGCGTGACCGTCCGAGCCCGCGGCCGCGGTCACCTCTTCGCCCGGCGGGCGGCCAGGTCGGCACTGGCCTCCCCCAGGGCGAGGAAGAGCTCGGTGGCATCGTCGACGAGCTGGGCGGGGGTCGCCTCGATGCGCCCGTCGAGCCAGGCCATGATCAGCTCGCTGGTGCCGCCCACGAGCACGGCGGCGCCGATCCGGCCGATCTGCTCGCCGGGGGGCAGCGGCCCGTGGCGCTCGATGACGTACTGCTCGACGGCGGCCACGAGCGCATGGCCGGTCTCGATGCGACGCCGGTTGAGCGCCTCGTTGCCCAGGGCCTCGATGTAGAGCACCCGGGCCCGGCGGCGGTCGTCGTCGACGAAGCCGACGATGCGGCCGATGGCCGCCCTGGTGTGCTCGCGCGGGTCGTCGCCCGCCGTGGCGACCGCGACCCGGACCTCCTCGGCCAGCTCGGCGACGAGCCGGTCGTAGACGGCGACGATCAGGGCGTCGAGGTCGTCGAAGCTCTCGTAGAAGTAGCGGGGATTGAGGCGGGCGGCCTGGCACACGGCCCGCACCGTGGTCCCGGCCCAGCCCTCGGTGCCCAGCAGCTCGAAGGCCGCGTCGAGCAGCAGGGTGCGCCGCTCGCTGCGCCGGTCCTCGGCGGCCAGGCCGGCCCAGCGCGGCGTGTGGCGGTCGGGATGGCGGTCGGGCGGCTCGGCACGGGTGGGCGTTGGCAACGACCGTTACCATAACCTAGAGTCTGGCAACGGTTGTTACCAAGGGGACGATGGTGGCTGGACGTGAGCGAGTGGTGGTCGTCGGCGCGGGCGTCGGCGGGCTGGCGACAGCACTGGCGCTCGGCCGCGCCGGGCATCCGGTCACGGTGATCGAGCGTGACCCGCTGCCCGAGATCGACGGGCCGGAGGAGGCGTTCGCCACCGAGCGCCGGGGTGCGCCCCAGGCCCACCAGACCCACGGCTTCCTGGCGCGCCTCGTGGTCGTGCTCCGCGAGCGCTTCCCCGACGTGCTGGCCGACCTGCGGGCTGCGGGCTGCACCGTGCTGCCGCCGAACATCGACCTCGGCGAGCCCCAGCCCGGCGACGAGGACCTGGTGGTCCTCGCCATGCGGCGCACCACGTTCGAGTGGGTGCTGCGCCGGGCGGCGATGGCGGCGCCGGCGGTGGAGATCCGCACCGGGCTCGGTGTCGACGGCCTGGCGGTGGCCGACGGCGGCGAGGAAGTGCCGCAGATCACCGGCGTCCGACTCGAGGACGGGAGCGTGGTGCCGGCGGACATCGTCGTCGCCGCCACCGGACGGCGCGGCCCCGTGCCCGCCTGGCTGGCCGACGTGGGCGTGACCGTCGACGAGACCATCCGCGAGAGCGGGCTGATGTACCTCACCCGCTGGTACCGGCTGCCCGCGGGCATCGACCTCACGCTCGACCCGAAGCTGGGCGGCGACCTCGGCTACGTCAAGTACCTGGGCGTCCCGGGCGACGGCGGCACCCTGTCGATCACGCTGGCGGTGCGCACGCAGGACGCCGAGATGCGGGCCGCCCTGTCCGATCCCGAAAGGTTCGAACAGGCGTGCCGGGCGCTTCCCGGTCCCGACCAGTTCTTCACCCTCGGCCCGCTGGAGCCCATCGGCACGGTCCGCCCGATGGGCGGTCTGCTCAACCGGCTGCGGCGCTTCACCCGCGACGGCAACCAGCCGGCGGTGCTGGGCTTCCACGCCGTGGGCGACGCCCACACCTGCACGAACCCGCTCTACGGGCGGGGCTGCGCGCTGGCCACGGTGCAGGCCGTGCTCCTGGCCGACGCGGTGGCGGCGCACCCCGGTGACGCCGAGGCGCGGGCGGTCGCCTACGAGGCGGCGTGCGCGACCGAGATCGAGCCGTGGTTCGACCTGGCCGTGCAGACCGACGCGTCGGGTGCCGATCCGACGGGCTTCGGCACCGGGCAGGGCGACGGCGGCATCAGCCCGGAGGCCAAGGCGATGGGGGCGCTGTTCGTGGCCGGCGCCACCGACCCGGTGATCGGCCGGGCGCTGGCCCGCCTGTGGAACGTGCTCGAGACGCCGGCCCAACTGGCGATGAACAGCGAGGTGACGGCCCGCATGGCGGTGGTGATGGCCAACCCCGACGCCTATCCGCCGCCGCCCCAGGCGGGGCCGACCCGCCGCGAGCTGCTCGTCACGCTCGGGCTCGCCGAAGAGGCCGCCACGCATGCGTGACGCGCACCCCCGGGCGCGCCGTCCCACGCTGCCCGCCGGCTCGCCGCACCCGCGCGACCGCCGTGACACACCCCTCCGCCTGGTCGAGGAGGCCGCGCCATGACCCACCCCGCGCCCCTGCCCACTCCGCTCGACCTGCCACCCGGCGTCGATCCCGCCGTCGTCCGGCGGCGCACCGTCACGCGCGACGGGGTCGACCTGGCCGTGCTCGACGCCGGCGAGGGCTTCCCGGTGGTGCTCGCCCACGGCTTTCCCGAGCTGGGCTACTCCTGGCGCCACCAGATCCCGGCCCTGGTCGCCGCCGGGTGCCGGGTGCTGGTGCCCGACCAGCGGGGCTACGGCCTGTCGAGCCGCCCCGCCGCCGTCGAGGACTACGACATCGCGCACCTCACCGACGACCTGCTGGCGCTGCTCGACGACATCGGTGAGGAGCGGGCCGTGTTCGTCGGCCACGACTGGGGGGCGATCGTGGTGTGGCAGCTCGCCCTGCTCGCCCCGGAACGCGTGGCGGGCGTGGTGGGGATGAGCGTGCCGTTCGTCCCCCGCGGGGCCATGCCGCCCACCCAGCTCATGCGGCAGGTCCTCGGTGACTCGTTCTTCTACATGTTGTACTTCCAGGAGCCGGGGGTGGCGGACGCCGACCTGGGGCGCGACCCGGCCACCACCATGACGCGCATGCTCGCCGGCCTGAAGATGACCGAGCTCCCCGAGGTCGACCCCGCCGCGATGGCGGACGACGGGCGCGGCTTCGTCGAGCGGCTGCCCGAGGCGGACGGCCTGCCCGAGTGGCTCCACCAGGACGAGCTCGACCACTACATCGCCGAGTTCAGCCGCACCGGGTTCACCGGTGGCATCAACTGGTACCGCAACCTCGACCGCAACTGGGGGCTCACCGAGCACCTGGCCGGGGCAAAGGTGGCGCCGCCCGCCCTGTTCGTCGGCGGCAGCGCCGACGTGGTGCTGCTGATGACGCCGCCGGCCATCGCGGAGGGGTGGCTCGACGACCACCGCGGCAACGTCCTGGTCGACGGCGCCGGGCACTGGGTGCAGCAGGAGAAGCCCGAAGAAGTGAACGCGGCGCTCGTGGACTTCATCGACGCCGTGCGCGAAGGGAGATGACCATGGCCCTCGACTGGCCGTTGCGCTTCGGGGCCTTCTTCGCCCCGTTCCATCCCGTCGGGCAGAGCCCGACGTTGGCGCTCGAGTACGACCTCGAGCGCACGGTCGAGCTCGACCGGCTGGGCTACGACGAGGTGTGGTTCGGCGAGCACCACTCGGGCGGGTACGAGCTGATCGGCTGCCCCGAGATCTTCATCGCCGCCGCGGCCGAGCGCACCAAGCACATCAAGCTCGGCACCGGCGTGACCTCGCTGCCGTACCACCACCCGTGGCTGGTGGCCGATCGCCTCAACCTGCTCGACCACCTCACCCGCGGCCGGGTGATCTTCGGCGCCGGCCCGGGCGCGCTGCCCAGCGACGTGTACGTCATGGGCATCAACCCGGTCGACCAGCGGCGCATGATGGAGGAGTCGCTCGAGGTGATCCTCGCGCTGCTGCGCAGCGACGAGCCGGTGACGCGGGAGACCGACTGGTTCACGGTGCGCGAGGCGCGGCTGCAGATGCGGCCCTACACCCACCCGCATCCCGAGGTGGCGGTGGCGGCCATGGTGTCGCCGTCGGGGCCGCGGCTGGCCGGCACCCACGGCGTGTCGCTGCTGTCGCTGTCGATGTCGGTGGTCGAGGGCTTCGCCGCGGTGGGCCAGGCCTGGGGCGTGGTCGAGGACATGGCGGCCAAGGTGTCGGCCCCGGCGCCCGACCGGCGCACCTGGCGGGTGCTGGGCACGCTGCACCTGGCCGAGACCCGCGACCAGGCCATCGACGACTGCACCCACGGGCTCAAGGACTTCGCCGACTACTTCGGCGGCGGCGCCGGCTTCGTCCCCCTGGCCAACCAGGTCGACGGGGGACCGCAGACGCCCCGCGACTACGTCGAGGCGTACGCGTCCTCGGGCAACGTCGTCATCGGCACGCCCGACGACGCCATCGCCTACATCGAGGGCCTGGTCGAGCAGTCCGGCGGGTTCGGCACCTTCCTGATGCTGGGGCACGACTGGGCCGACCCGGCCGCCACCATGAACTCGTACCGGCTGTTCGCCCGCGAGGTGATCCCGCACTTCCAGGGTCACCTGGGGGCGGCGCGGGCGTCGCACGAGTGGGCGACGGCCAAGCGCGGCGAGCTGTTCGGCGCCGCCGGCCAGGCGATCCTGGGTGCGATCACGAGCCACGTCGAGGAGCGCTCCGCCGACGCCGCCGCGGCCGCCGGGCCGTCGCCGGCGCCGCCCAACGGCGACGGCAAGAGCAGCGGGGCCGAGCCCGCCGGCGGCCCTGTCGCCGACGGGGCCGTCGCCGACGGGGGCTCCTGATGCAGGCCGTGGCGCTGCGCGACGGGCAGCTGCTGGTCCGCGACGACGTGCCGGAGCCGGTCCCCGGGTTCGGCCAGGTGCTGGTCCAGGTCAAGGCCTGCGGCATCTGCGGGTCCGACCTCCACTTCGCCAAGCACGGCGCCACCATGATGAGCCTCGGCGAGGAGATGGAGGGCCTGCCCGACCTCGGCCGGCCCCGCCTCGACCTGGATCGCGACGTGTTCATGGGCCACGAGTTCGCGGCCGAGGTGCTGGAGGCCGGCCCCGACACGACGGCGCCTCCTCCGGGCACGCTGGTGACGTCGATCCCGGTCATGTTCGACGCGACCGGCGTGAGCGACCTGGCGTACACCAACGACCTGCCGGCGGGCTACGGCGAGCGGATGCTGCTGTCGGCCCCGCTGCTGAACCAGGTGCCGGCCGGGCTCGACGCCCGGCACGCGGCGCTCACCGAGCCCAGCGCGGTCGGGCTGCACGCCGTGAACCGGTCGGGCATCGCCGCCGGGGACGGGGCACTCGTCCTGGGCTGCGGTCCGGTCGGCCTGGCCGTGATCGCGGTGTTGGCCCAGCGCGGCATCGAGCCGGTGGTGGCCGCCGACTTCTCGCCCGCCCGGCGGGCCATGGCCCAGGCGATCGGGGCCCACGAGGTCGTCGACCCCGCGGCCGAGCCGGCATTCGACGCGTGGGCCCGGTCCGGTGGCGGGCGACCGCTGGTGGTGTACGAGGCCGTGGGCGTCCCCGGGGTGATCGACGACGTGATGCGGCGGGCCCCCGCCCGCAGCCGCATCCTGGTCGTCGGCGTGTGCATGGAGCGGGACACCGTCACCCCGTTCTTCGGCATCGCCAAGGAGCTCGACGTGCGGTTCAGCTTCGCCTACGACCCGACCGAGTTCGCCGACTGCCTCCGCGCCATCGCCGAGGGCGAGCTGAACGTCACGCCCATGGTCACCGGCGACGTCGACCTCGACGGCGTGCCGGGCGCCTTCGCCGACCTGTCGCACCCCGACGCGCACTGCAAGATCCTCGTCCTGCCCTAGTGTCCCGGCCCGTGGGCGGCTCGGCTGAGCACGGCGTTCAGCGCGCGTGCTGGACTCGTGCGATGTCCGTGATCGACGCCTCGTGGAGCTGGGCCCACACATACGGTGGTGTCGGTGTGATCCTCACCGATCCGGTCGAGACGATCCTCCTGCATCTGTCGGTCGAGTACCTCGACGCGGCGCGGTCACACGCGTCCGTCGAGTTCGAGGCGGCTCTCCACCGCCCGGTCACCCTGGAGCCCGTCGCCTTCCACGCCGCCGACAACAACTGGTTCCCCGACCTCGATCCCGAGACACGCGAGCTCCTCCCGGACTTCGACCGCTGGTCGCCCTTCGGCGGGGTCGGCTGGTTGGCCAAGGGCGTGCACGAGGCCGAGCTGCTGACCCGCGGCGAGGCGCTGCCGGAGCGCGGCCGGTCGCTGTGCCTGGCGCTCATCCAGGCCGAGCCCAGCCTGTCGCTTTGTGGGGGCGGGCGGTTCGGCCGGGCCAGCGCGGTGCCCGCCGTGCCCGGGCCGGTGGGCTCGGAGCACCAGCTGGCGTCGCTCCTGCACGACACCGATGCGGACGGGAGCAACTGGGTGCCGGTCGGCAGCCCCGCGGAGGCCGCCGCCCTCGCCGAGCCGTCGACGCTGTGGGAGCGCGCCCGGGCCGCCGCCGACCGGGGCGAGGCGGACACGCTGCTGCACCTGCTGTCCGACGCCCGCCAGCGCTACAGCGCGCCCGGCTGGCGGCTGCTCCGCTCGGGAACCCTCCACCTGCTGGCCCTGCGCCAGGCGGGCTGGTTGCGCTGACGCCGGCGGCCCGGCCCCGCCCCGTCGCGCGGCATGTCGCGTGCGGCCGCGCTGGGGCCGGACGGGCGCGTCGGTCAGATCAGGCCGGTGACGTCGGTCATCCAGGACATGTCGCCGCCCATGAGCTGGTCCATCCAGTCGGGCGGCGCGGCGCCCATGAGGGTGCCGAGGTCCCAGTAGTCCTTCCAGAGCGTGATCGTGCCCCCGTCGACGTGCTGCACCGAGACGAACGGCAGCGTCGCCCGCTCGCCCGTGGGCCACTCCCACATCTCGGTGTGCTCGGTGACGACGAGGCCGCCCTCGGCGATGGTCGTCGCGGGGCCGTGGTCGTAGCCCGCCAGGCGCTCGAGCCCGAGCCGCAGCCGCTTCTCGATGTCGACCGGACCGCGGGCGGCGGCGCCGGGCCCGGTGGGCATGTCGAGGTAGATGGAGTCGGGGCCGAAGAACGACCGCACCTGCGCCCAGTCGCGCGCATACAGGGCATCCCAGAAGGCCGCCACGACCGCCTTGGGATCGGGGGCATCGGGGCCGCCCGCCGGTGTGCCGCCGGCCGTGGGTCGGCCGTCGCCGCTCACCGGGCGCCCCGCAGCAGCGTGCCCGGCACGGCGCCCGTGTGCCGGCCGTCCGCGAAGGTCACGGTGCCCGACTTCACCGTGTGCACGTAGCCGTCGGCCCGCTGGATCAGGCGGGAGGCGCCACCGGGCAGGTCGGCCACCTTGGCGGGCCGGTGCAGCGCCAGGCGGTCGAAGTCGATCACGTTGACGTCGGCGACGTAGCCCGGTGCCAGCACGCCGCGGTCGCCGAGCCCGTAGAGGGTGGCGGTGGCCTGGGTCATCTTGTGGACCGCGAGCTCGACCGGCAGCCGGCCCTCGGCCCGGTCGCGGGCCCAGTGCGTGAGCAGGAACGTGGTGGTCGAGGCATCGCAGGTCTGCCCCGCGTGGGCGCCGCCGTCGCCGAGGCCGAACGCCGAGGTGGGGTGCAGCAGCATCTCCCGCACCGGGTCGAGGTTGCCGTCGCTGTAGTTCGCCACCGGGCTGTTGAGCAGCTCGCGGCCACCGTCGCCCAGCAGGAGGTCGAGCAGCTTCTCCCACGGTCCGGTGCCGTGGGCCGCGGCCAGCGCGGAGACCGACGCGTCCCGGCCCGGCTCGTAGTCGGGCGGATCGCCGAGCAGGTAGATCCGGTCGGGGTGCATGAACCCGGCGATGATCGGGTCGTCGGCCAGGGCGGCGGCCTCGCGCACCAGCCGCTCCCGCAGCTCGGGTTCGGCCTCGATGCGCCGCACCTGCTCGTCCCAGGGCATCAGGCCGACGCCGGTCTCGCCCCAGGCGGCGGTGAAGTTGAACGGGTGGAACGTCTGGAACCCGAGGAGGATCGACACCGTCCGCCCGTGGACCTGCGGCCGCACCGCGGCGCCGGCGGCGGCCGCCTCGGACGTGAGGTCGAGCTGGCGGCGCCATACCTCGGGGTCGGCGTTGTGCTGCAGCAGCGCATAGGTGACCGGCCGGTCGACCGCGGCGGACAGGCGGCGCATCCAGTCGATCTCGCGCTCGGGGGCGGCCAGGTCCTCGCCCAGCACCCCGGCGGGGGCCAGCTCGAACACGCCCGTGCCCAGCTCGCCCAGCACGGCGCCGATGCCGAACAGCTCGTCCTCGGCGGCGAAGGTGCCCGGCACCGGCTCGCCGTCGATGGCGCGGTGGGCGAGGGTGCGGGAGGTCGAGAACCCCAGCGCGCCCGCCCGGATGCCGTCGCGCACGATGGCCGCCATCGCCGCGATGTCGTCCGGGGTGGCGGGCTCGTTGGCCGCTCCCCGGTCGCCCATGACATAGGCCCGGACGGCGCCGTGGGGCACCTGGGCGCCGATGTCGACGACATGGGGGTGGGCGGCGATCGCCTCGAGGTACTCGGGGAACGACTCCCAGCCCCAGCGGATGCCCTCGGAGAGAGCGGCGCCGGGGATGTCCTCGACGCCCTCCATCAGCCCGATGAGCCAGTCGCGGCGCTCGGGCGCCACCGGCGCGAAGCCGACCCCGCAGTTGCCCATGACCACGGTGGTCACGCCGTGCCAGCACGAGGGTGACAGCAGCTCGTCCCAGGTGGCCTGACCGTCGTAGTGGGTGTGGACGTCCACGAAGCCGGGCGTGACCAGCGCGCCGTCGGCGTCGATCTCGTCCCGGGCGGTGCCGTCGACCCGGCCCACCTCGGTGACGATGCCGGCGGTGACCGCCACGTCCGCGGCGCGGGCCGGGGCCCCCGTCCCGTCCACGACCGTGCCGCCCCGGATGACCAGATCGTGCATGGGCCCCTCCCCAGATCTGACGAACCGTCAGATCGTAGTGCGCCAGCCCGTAGAGGGCGAGCGCCGGGTCGACAGGGCCGGATCGATCGGGCGGGCACGAGGGCGAGCGCGCGGGCGACCGGGCGGCGCAGCGGCATGGGCGGCGCCGCTACCGGCGCAGGTCGGGCTGTTGGTCGCGGGCCCCCGGTCGAGCCTCCGGGCGCCGGCCACCGACGTATCCGGGCACGCCGCCAGGCCTCTTCCCCTGTGACGGGACGGCCGGCACGCGGCCGGGATCCGAGAGGTGGGACCGATGGGATCGACGCGGCGACGATGGTTCGTGACGCTCGCGGTCGCGCTGCTGTGCGCCACCGCCGGCGCCTGTGCCGCAGGAGACGACGGCGCCCAGTCTCTACCGACGGCCGACCGGGGCGACGCCGGCGACGACTCCGGTGGCGACTCCGGTGACTCGACCGGCGGCGGTGGCTCGACCGACAGCGGGGGCGGGTCGGAGGGCGGTGGTGGATCCGAGGGCGGTGGTGGATCCGAGGGCGGCGGTGGCGGTGGTGGCGGCGGCGCGCCGGGCGCGCCCATCAGGGTCCCCGCCATCACCCAGGCCCAGGGGCAGTTCCTCGAGAGCGTGCTGCCGCGGCTCGAGGCCGAGGTGGCCGCGGCGTGCGGCGGCGACGTGTGCGTCGACATCAAGGTCGAGAACTCCGATGACGAGAGGGAGGAGTGCAGGTTCAGCACGACCGTCCCGAGCCCGGGATCGTCGATCCCGCGCCACAGCACCCTGCGCGTCATCGCCGGCAGCCAGCCGTGTGACGACGGCGAGCTCACAGGCTCCGGTGAGGGGACGGAGGAGGGCGGGACCGGCGAGGGCACCGAGGAGGGCGGGACCGAGGAGACCGGCACCGAGGAGGGCACCGGCGAGACCGGCTCGGAGGAGGAGGAGACCCCGTGACCGACGGTCCGGTCGCGGACCTGTCACGGGTCACGACGCTCCTGAAGGAGGTCGTGGCGCCGACGACGTTGGCGACGGGCCTGCTGTTCTACTTCGGCTGGTCGCACGCCTACTGGTTCTTCGACTACTTCGGCGTGAACTCGACGGTGCTGGGCCTCACGGTCAGCGACTACCTCATGCGCGGGCTGGACGGGCTGTTCGTCCCGCTGGTCGTCGTCGCCGTCGCCGGCCTGGTCGCCGTGTGGCTGCGGGGCCTGCTCGCCGGCCGCCTCGGCGTCCGGGCGCTGCCCGCGTGGTTGCCGCCCGCGCTCGGCGGCGCCGGCGTGGCGCTGTGTGCCAACGGGCTGTCCCGGATCCTGGTCGTCACGCCGCTCAACGAGCCGCTGGCCGCCGCGCCGGTGAGCCTGGCCGCAGGGATCGTGGCGCTCACGGTCGCCGTGCGGCTGGCGACCGCGGCCCAGCCCC
Organism: uncultured Acidimicrobiales bacterium; assembly: GCA_963842395.1. Lineage (GTDB taxonomy): Bacteria > Actinomycetota > Acidimicrobiia > Acidimicrobiales > VFJN01 > ZC4RG19. The sequence continues at coordinate 257,576 of CAWJGJ010000003.1, read as the reverse complement.
GGTCCGAGGCCGCCGGGCTGGTGGAGTACGGCGCCGTCTTCGTGCTGGTGGGGCTGAGCCTGTTCTGGGCGGCGGCCGACTACTCGGCCGCGGTCGGGCGCGCCCGGGCCGCGCAGTTCGTGCGGGAGCTTCCGGTGCATCCCGAGGTGGTCGTCTACAGCGAGCAGAGCCTGAGCATCCGCGCCGACGGCGTCGAGGCCGTCCGCTGCCGCGACCCCGAGGCGGCCTACCGCTACCGGTACGACGGGCTCGCACTGGTGCTGCAGTCGAACGACCAGTACGTGATCCTGCCCAAGGACTGGTCGCGCGGCGACGGCATCGCCATGGTGCTTCCCCGCAACGACGGCGTGCGCCTCGAGTTCATGCGCGCGGGCGCCGCCGCCCCGTCCCCCGGCTGTTGACGCGCCACCGGCGACGCGGCGATGAGGCCCTACGACGTGGAACTGCTCTGGGCGTGACAGCCAGGGTCAGACCATCACGCCGACCTCGGCATCGCGGTGCGACGTCATGAAGTCGACGAGGGTCGGGAGGTAGTCGGCCACCGGCGGGCAGGCGATGCCGCTGCCGGCGAGGTCGTGGTCCGTGACCGCGGTGTCGTAGTGGGTCGGGTGCACGAAGTACTCGACGGCGCTCGCCGGGATGCCGACGAACCGCTCGAGCGCGTCGATGTGGTCCAGCGCCCAGATCGTGAGGCGGCGGGGGAGCGGCACCCGCACGCCGCGCCGGTCGACCGCACGCAGCATCTCGGTCAGCAGGCCGTCGACGGTCAGCGGACGGGGGTCGGCGAGCTGGTACGTGCGGCCCGCCGAGGCCTCCAGGCCCGACAGGTGGTCGATCGCCTCGATCACGAAGTCGGAGGGCACCATGTTGAACCGCACCATCGTCGGGTCGCCGACGAGGGGGACGACCGCCCACCCCTTCGGCTGGCGCACCAGCCACTGCAGCATGAAGTACGGCCCGTCGAACTTCTGGGTGTCGCCGGTGCGCGAGTCGCCGACCACGATGGCCGGTCGGTAGACCGTGGTGGGCAGCCCGCCGGCGCGGGCCTCGGCGACCTCGACCTCGGCCAGGAACTTGGTCTCCTCGTAGAAGTTGTTGAAGTGCTGACCCACGTCGAGGTCGCGCTCGTGGAACGGGCCGCAGTGCCGCCCGCTCACGTAGCAGGTGCTCACGTAGTGGTGACGACGCAGGTCGGGGCAGCTCTCCGCGAACCGCAGCACATTGCGGGTGCCCTCGACGTTCACCCGCATGCCGACGGCCCGGGGCACGCCGAGGTCGTAGACGGCGGCGAGGTGCCAGATCTCGTGGGTGCGGGCGGCCAGGCCGGTGCCGTCGTCCATGCCCAGCCCCGGCAGCGTGAGGTCGCCGCCGACCAGGTCGATGCGACCCACCAGCGCCGGGTCACTCGCCTCGATGGCGGCGACCCGTTCCTTGGCCAGCGCCTCGAACTTGGGCTGCACCAGGCAGGCGGCCCGCGACCCCGGCGAGCGCCGCAGGATGCGGGGCAGCAGGCGGGACCCCAGGAACCCCGGGAACCCGGTGACGAGGAACGTGTCGGCGGCTGTCGTGTCTCCGGTGGCGGTCACGCTCGTGTTCTAGCGCACCGTCGGTGCCCGGCCGGCGCCCCGTCGTGACCGCCGTTCCGACGTCGCTCGCCACCCGAGGTCGGCGCCGGGGAGCGCCGCAGGTCGGGGGATCGCCGGGGGCGGCGAGCCCGCGGGTCAGCCGACCCGGCGGTCGACGCCCTGCCAGTAGGGCTCGCGCAGCTCGCGCTTGAGGAGCTTGCCCGACGGGTTGCGCGGCAGCACCTCGGCGAAGTCGACCGACTTGGGCAGCTTGTAGCCCGCCAGCGACTCGCGGGCGAAGGCGATGAGGGTCGCTTCGAGCTCGTCCGTGGCGACTCCGCTGTCGGGCGCCGGCACGACGATGGCCTTGACCGCCTCGCCCCACTTGGCGTCGGGAACCCCGATGACGGCCACGTCGGCCACGGCGGGGTGCTTCATCAGCACGTTCTCGACCTCGGCCGGGTACACGTTCTCGCCGCCGGACACGATCATGTCCTTGACCCGGTCGTGCAGGTACACGAAGCCGTCCTCGTCGAGGAACCCGGCGTCGCCGGTGCGGAACCAGCCGTCTGGCGTGACGGCGTCGGCCGTGGCGGCCGGATTGTTCCAGTAACCCGCCATGTTCTGGTGCGACCTGGTCCACAGCTCGCCGACCTGGCCGGTGGGCACGTCGTTGCCCTCGCCGTCGACCGCCCGCATCTCGACCCACGGGTAGGGCCGCCCGCACGAGCGCAGCAGCTGGGGCCGGTTCTCCGGATCGTGGTCGGCGCCGTCGAGCTGGGTGATGGCGCCGGTGGTCTCCGTGAGCCCGTAGACCTGGATGAACTCGCAGCCGAACGTCTCGATGCCCTGGATCAGCACCTTGTCGGTGATGGGCGAGGCGCCGTAGACCAGCGTGCGCAGCGACGAGAAGTCGGTCGACTCGACGCCCGGCGTCATGAGCACGAACTGGATCACCGCCGGGACCATGAAGGCGTTGGTGATGCCGAACTCGGCGATCACCGCCAGGATGCGGGCGGGGTCGATGTCGCGCAGCACCACGGTGCGGCACCCGTGGAAGAGGCCGACCATCGCCCAGCCGGCGCCGGCGATGTGGAACATCGGCATCATGGCGAGGTTCACCGAGTCGTCGGTGAACCGCCACTGCGACGAGATGCCGCCGATGCCCTGGAAGAAGTTGTCGTTGGTGAGCATCACGCCCTTGGGCAGCCCGGTGGTGCCCGAGGTGTAGAGCTGGAACGCGATGTCGTCGCCCGCCGGCGGGACAGCCGGGTCCTCGGACGGGTGGCCGCCCACCCAGTCCTGGTACGCGGGCCAGCGGTCGTGGCCCCCGATGGCGATCACGGTGTCCACGTGCCGGAGCTCGTCCTCGATCTTCTCGACGTGGTCGACGAACTCGGGCCCGACGATCACCACCCGTGCCTGGGCATCGCCGATGATCTGGGCCATCTCGGCCGGGGCCAGCCGCCAGTTCACGGACACGTTGACCGCACCCAGCTTCGCCAGGCCGAACGACACCTCGAACCACTCGGCGCTGTTCTTGTCGATGAACGCGACCCGGTCGCCCCGGCTCACCCCGGAGGCCCGCAGGGCCTGGGCGACCTGGCTGGAGCGGGCGTCGAGCTCGCCGAAGGTGAGGGAGCGCCCGTCGAGCTCGAGCGCCACCGCGTCGGGCCGGTCGGCACCGTGGGTCCGGATGATGTCGGCGATGGCGGCGATCGTCATGACGGTGGTCTCCTCCGGGAAACGTGGCGAGATCCGGCCGTCGTCATGGCTCTCTCTCCGGCTCGGCCCCCCTGACCGATTGGTCAAGTTACTCGGCATGAATCTGCGCCGCTGCCCTTCCCGGACCGGCGTCGGGTCGATACATTGCCTGTTGCACAAAGCGGTGACAGTACAACGATCCGCGCGATGCGGGTCGTGCGGGCGGTGATGCCCGGCACCGAGGGGGGCGGCAGAGGCATGACGGGGCAGCGCGACGAGGTTTCCTTGTCGCCCCGCAAGTTCGAGGCGGCGCGCCAGCCCCGTACGGCCATCACCCGGTCCCGCCTCCTCGACGCGATCGCCCGCACGCCCGATGCCCGCGTGGTCCTGCTGTCGGCCCCGGCGGGCTCGGGTAAGACGGTGCTGCTCGAGCAGTGGGTGGCGGGACTGCGACGCCCGGAGTGGGCCTGGGTGTCGCTGGACGCCGCGGACGAGGACCCGGCCCGCTTCTGGTCGTGCGTGGCCGAGGCCATCCTGCGGGGCGGGCACGACCCCGCCGAGCACACGCTCGCGGCGCTCGCCGAGGGGCTCGACCCGGCGGCGCTCGCCAGCGCCGTGGCGGCCGACATGGCCGACGCCCCGGGGCTGCGGGTGCTCGTGCTCGACGACTTCCACCTGGCGGCCAGCACGCAGATCGAGGCCGGCGTGGCCATCCTGGCCGAGCTGCTGCCCCCGGGCGTGCGCCTGGCCGTCGGCACCCGCTCCGACCCCAAGCTGCCGCTGCACCGCTGGCGTCTCCGGGGCGAGCTGTGCGAGATGCGCGCCGTGGACCTGCGGTTCCGCGACGAGGAGGCCGACCGCCTGTTCACGGGCGGGCACGGTCTGGCGATCGGCCCCGAGGACCGGGGCCGCCTGGTGTCGTACACCGAGGGGTGGGCTGCCGGGTTGCAGCTGGCGGCGCTGTCGCTGCGCGACGGTCCCGGAGTGCCCGACCTGCTCGACCGGTTCGCGGCCACCCACCAGCCTCTGCTCGACTTCCTCGCCACCGAGGTGCTCGACCGCCAGCCGCGCTGGCGGCGGCGCTTCCTCCAGGGTGCCGCGTGTGTCGGGGAGTTCTGCCCGGCCGTGCTCAACCAGGTCCTGGATCGTGACGACAGCCACGAGCTGCTGCGCGACGTGCGGGCCGACAACCTGTTCCTGGTCCCCCTCGACCACCTGCCGGGTTGGTACCGCTTCCACCACCTGTTCGGCCAGTTCCTGCGCTTCGACCTCCACGCCGTCGACCCGGCGCGCGAGGTCGAGCTGCACCGCCGGGCGGGGGACTGGATGCGCCGGAACGGCCGCCCCGCGCTGGCGGTCGACCACCTGCTCGCGGGGGGTGATCTCGCCGAGGCGCTCGAGGTCGTCGACGAGCGGGTGGTCCCGTACTTCGACCGCGGGCGCCGCGCCACGATCCGGCGCTGGATCGAGCGCTTCCCCGAGGAGTTCCTCGCGGCCGACCCCCGGCGCTGCGTGCTCGCGGGCACGGCCTGGCTGGCCGCCGGCGACACGGGCCGGGCGCTCCGCTGGTTGGGTCGCTGGGCCGAGTTCCCGCCCGGCGACGCCGCGCTCACGGCCCGGGCGCATGCCCTGGCGGTGCCCACGCGCCTGTTCGTCGGCGACCTCGACGGGTGCGTCGGCACCGTCGAGCCGATGCAGAAGGGGCTGGCGGCCACGCCCTGGCTCCCCTTCGCCACGGCGCGCCTCCTGCCCTTCGCCGCCATGGCGCACCTGCTGCGGGGGGAGTTCGACGAGGCCAGGGGTCTGCTCGACCGGGCGGCGGCCGACCCGAGGGCCGACGCCACCACGCGGGACGTGCTGATCCCCGGCATCCGTTCGCTCGTCGCTCTGGGCGAGGGCCGTCTGCGCGAGGCGGGCGAGCTGGCGGCCCGGAGCGGCGTGGTCGAGCAGGGCGGCGAGGCGGCTCGTCCGCACGCCATCTTCGGCGCCCTCACCCGGGCGGCGCTCGCCGTCGAGCACGGTGACTTCGACACGGCGGACATGGTCGCGGAACGGGAGCGCCTCTCCGCCACCCAGGTCGGCAACTGGTCGGCGGCCGTCCTGGCCCACCTGGTCCTCGCCTACGCCAACCACGCCCGCGACGACGCCGCCCGGGCGCTCGACCACGTCGAACAGGCGGGCAGCTTCGTGCGCCGCTTCCAGATGGGCGCGCCCATCGTGGCCTGGGTCGACCACGCGGAGGCGCGAGTCCGCCTCGCGCTCGGCGAGGTCGACCGGGCCGCCGCGCTGGTGGCCGGGCTGCCCGGGCGCCGGCGCGAGCTGGTCGAGGCCCGGGTGCGCGTTGCCCGCGGCGACGACCGTGGCGCCTACGCGGTGCTCGCCGAAGGCGCGGGGACGTGGCCCTTGCCGCTGCGCATCGAGCGCGAGGTGGTGCTGGCGTGCGCGGCGGCCCGCTCGGAGCCGCGCCGGGCCGAGCACCACATCGACGAGGCCCTGGCCCTGGGTGAGGCGGAGGGCTACCGGCACACGATCCTGGGTGAGGGAGCGGGCCCGAGGGGTCGTGACATCGTCCGAGACCTGGTGGTCGGCGCCGTCGGGCGCTCACACTCCCGCTACGCCGCACAGCTCGCGCGGGCCGCCGAGCCGGCCATCGAGCTGCGGCCGGCCGGAGCGAGGCCCTGGACGGCGGCCCGCGCGGCCCCGGGCGTCACGCTGTCGCTGGTCGAGCCCCTCACGCCGGCCGAACAGCGCGTGCTCTTCTACCTCGCCAGCAGCCTGACCGTGGCCGAGCTCGCCCGGCAGTTCGGGGTGTCGCCCAACACGGTGAAGACCCAGATGAAGAGCATCTACCGCAAGCTCGAGGTCGGCTCGCGCGACGCGGCCACCGAGCGCGCCCGGGCGCTGGGCCTGCGCTGATGCCCACCCGGCCCGCCGTCCCGGGGCCGGATCGGGACGGCACCAGGTGGGTGGCGGCGGGAGCGGAGCAGGGCCGCAGCCGGGGATGAAGGGGGACCCACCCCCGGGGCGCGGCCGGGCTCCGGGCTTCAGACCGAGGCGAGCTCCGCCATGACGTTCTCGACCACCCGCGCGGGGATGCGCTCGCCGGCGATGATCTCCCCGCCGGCACGGTGGACCGCGGCGGCGGTCTTGGCCGCCCACAGGTGCTCCCACACGATCAGGACGGCGGACGTGTCCGGGTCGAGCACCTCGGTGGCGATGATGACGTCCTCGTCGGTCATCACCCCTCCGGCCTCGCCCTCGAGCTCGGCGAACCCGGTGCCGGCCAGGTCGAACGCGTCGAACTCGAACATCGACAGGTCGCCGTTGCCGTCCTTGCGCACGAAGACGAGGTCGAGCAGCCGGATGGTGCCGGCGTCGATCAACTCGGCGATGGCAGGCGCGATGTCGCCGTTGAACTCGTCCCCCGGAAACCCGATGATGACGTACTCGACAGGTCCGATCCTGGCCACGGCTGCCTCCTGGGGAGAGTGCTGACCTGGCCACCCTCCCTGCCCCCGGGGTGACGGCACATCACCCGGCCCGCGTGCGATCACGGCGCTCCACCTCGATGAGCGCGAGCCCGTTGTCGTGCACGAGCTGCATCAGCCGGGACAGCTCGGCGCTGTCCCGGGCCACGAGGGTGAGCACGTCGTCGGTGGCGTGCACCTCGCTCGGGTCGTCGAGGCACGTGATGTGGTCGATGGTCAGGGCGCCGCGGATCGCCACCCGGAACCCGTCGCCGTCGGGCGGCTGCTCGTCCCCTGCCGGGACCGGCCCGACGAGCCGGACGTCCAGGGGCTCGAGGCCCAGGTCGCACAGCTTGCCCAGGACCCGTTGGACGGCGTCGGCGCCCGCGTCGTGGCAGATCACCGTGGTCACCCCGGACACCGTCTCGATCGCCTGGTCACCGAAGGCCTCTCTGACACGGTCGCCCGCGCCGCCGCGGAAGGACACGGCGTAGCGGTCGGTCGGGCGGCTCATTGGCTCACGTTCGCAGCCGAGTGGGTGACGGGGCATCACCCACTGGCCCCCGAGCGGCGCCTGTCCGCGGCCGAGCGCGGTCGGCTAGGGTCGGGCACCCGGGCGAGCCGGGCTGCGCATGTCGTGACGCAACGTAGGTTGCCGCTCGTGCGCGGGCACCCGTAGGATGTCCCGTCGGTCTTGACGCGTGCGCGTCGACCACTAGCCCGCCCCCTGAGTAGTTCACGGCCATCGTCGTTCGCGAGGTTCCGAGTGCCCACCATCCAGCAGCTGGTCCGCAAGGGCCGCCAGTCCAAGCCGGCCAAGGCCAAGACGCCCGCGCTCAAGGGCGCGCCGCAGCGTCGTGGCGTGTGCACTCGCGTCCTCACCCGCACACCCAAGAAGCCGAACTCGGCCCTGCGCAAGGTGGCCCGCGTCCGCCTGTCCAGCGGCATCGAGGTCACGGCCTACATCCCGGGCGAGGGCCACAACCTGCAGGAGCACTCCATCGTGCTCGTGCGCGGCGGCCGCGTGAAGGACCTGCCGGGCGTGCGCTACAAGATCATCCGCGGCACCCTCGACACCGCCGGTGTGCGTGACCGCAAGCAGGCCCGCAGCCGCTACGGCGTCAAGAAGGAAGGCTGATCCGATGCCCCGCAGAGGCGCCGCTCCCCGACGCGATCTCATGCCCGACCCGGTGTACAAGTCGGTGCTGGTCACCCAGGTCGTGAACAAGATCCTGATGCACGGCAAGAAGACGACGGCCGAGGCCATCGTGTACCAGGCGCTCGAGACCGTCGGCGAGAAGACCGACGGCGACGCCCTGGGCGCGCTCAAGCGCGCGGTCGACAACGTCAAGCCCCAGCTCGAGGTCAAGAGCCGTCGGGTCGGTGGTGCCACCTACCAGGTGCCGGTCGAGGTCCGCCCCCGCCGGGCCAACACGCTCGCCATCCGCTGGATCACCGACTTCGCCCGCAAGCGTCGTGAGCGCACCATGGCCGAGCGCCTGGCTGCCGAGCTGCTCGACGCCAGCAACGGCATCGGCAGCGCGGTCAAGCGCAAGGAAGACACCCACAAGATGGCCGAGTCCAACAAGGCCTACGCGCACTACCGCTGGTAACTCCCCCAACCACCTGGGGGCTGCGCCCCCCGAGGCGCTCCCCCAGACGACCGGGCTACCCCTGCTCGGTCGTCGTCATGTCGAGCGAGAGACGAAGAGGATGACCAAGCGCAGCCAGCCGCTGGAGCGGGTCCGCAACATCGGCATCATGGCCCACATCGACGCGGGCAAGACCACCACGACCGAGCGGATCCTCTACTACACCGGCCGCACCTACAAGATCGGCGAGGTGCACGAGGGTGCCGCCACCATGGACTGGATGGTCCAGGAGCAGGAGCGGGGCATCACGATCACGTCGGCCGCGACGACGTGCTTCTGGAACGACCACCAGATCAACATCATCGACACCCCGGGCCACGTCGACTTCACGATCGAGGTCGAGCGGTCCCTGCGCGTGCTCGACGGGGCCGTCGCCGTGTTCGACGGGGTCGCCGGCGTCGAGCCCCAGACGGAGACGGTGTGGCGCCAGGCCGACCGCTACCGCGTCCCCCGCATGTGCTTCGTCAACAAGATGGACCGCCTGGGCGCCGACTTCTTCGCCGCGCTCGACTCCATCGAGGACCGCCTCAACGCCAACACCGCCGTCGTGCAGCTCCCCATCGGCGCCGAGGGCCACTACAAGGGCGTCATCGACCTGGTCACCATGGAAGCGCTTGTGTGGCTCGACGAGGAGCTGGGCGCCAAGTGGGAGGTCCGCGAGATCCCCGACGATCTCAAGGCCCAGGCCGACGAGTACCGCCAGAAGCTCATCGACGTCCTGTCGACCTTCGACGAGACCATCCTCGAGAAGTACATCAGCGACGAGGAGATCACCGTCGACGACATGCAGCGGGCGCTGCGCACGGGCACGCTGGCCAACGAGATCGTGCCCGTCCTCAACGGCACCGCGTTCAAGAACAAGGGCGTGCAGCCCCTGCTCGACGCGATCGTCACCTACATGCCCAGCCCCATCGACCTGCCGCCGGTCACGGGCATCTCGGTCAAGGGGCACGAGGAGGTCGAGCGCAAGCCGGCCGACGACGCGCCGTTCGCGGCGCTGGCCTTCAAGATCATGTCCGACCCCCACGTCGGCAAGCTCACCTACTTCCGCGTCTACTCCGGCACGCTCGAGAAGGGCTCGCAGGTGGTCAACACCACCACGGGCTCCAAGGAGCGCATCGGCCGCATCCTGCAGATGCACGCCAACCACCGCGAGGACGTCGACGCCGTGATGACCGGTGACATCGCCGCCGGCATCGGCCTCAAGAACACCCGCACCGGCGACACGCTGTGCACCCCGGGCAGCGAGCTCACGCTCGAGCAGCTCGAGTTCCCCGAGCCCGTCATCCACGTGGCCGTCGAGCCCAAGACCAAGGTCGACCAGGAGAAGATGGGCAAGGCCCTGCAGACCCTGTCGGAGGAGGACCCCTCGTTCCAGGTCCGCACCGACGAGGACACGGGCCAGACCGTCATCTCCGGCATGGGCGAGCTGCACCTCGAGGTCATCGTCGACCGCATGCTGCGCGAGTTCCGCGTCGACGCCACGGTGGGCAAGCCCCAGGTGGCGTACCGTGAGACCATCACCCAGACGGTCGACAAGGTCACCTACACCCACAAGAAGCAGACAGGCGGCTCGGGCCAGTTCGCCGAGGTGACCATCCGGATGGAGCCGCTCGGTCCCGGTGGTGGCTACGAGTTCGTCGACAAGATCACCGGCGGTCGTGTGCCCAAGGAGTACATCCCCGCGGTCGACGCCGGCATCCAGCAGTCGCTCGACGCGGGCGTGCTCGCGGGCTACCCCACCGTCGACGTCCGGGCCACGCTGCTGGACGGCAAGTACCACGACGTCGACTCCTCGGAGATGGCGTTCAAGATCGCCGGCTCGATGGTGTTCAAGGACGCGGCCCGCAAGGCGCGGCCCGTCCTCCTCGAGCCGATCATGTCGGTGGAGGTCGTCACGCCCGAGGACTACATGGGCGATGTCATCGGCGACCTCAACAGCCGGCGCGGCCGCGTCGGTGGTATGGAGCAGCGGGGCAACAGCCAGGTGATCCGGTCGCAGGTCCCCCTGTCCGAGATGTTCGGTTACGCTACCGACCTGCGGTCGCGGACCCAGGGTCGTGCGACCTACACGATGCAGTTCCACAGCTACCAGCAGACCCCTGCCACGGTGCAGGAGGAGATCGTCGCCCGAGTGCGTGGCGAGTAGCCGGTAGCTCGCAGCGATCCCAACCGTCACAATCCAACAGAGGATCTGAACCGTCATGGCCAAGGAAAAGTTCGAGCGGACGAAGCCGCATTTGAACATCGGGACTATGGGTCATATTGACCATGGGAAGACGACGTTGACGGCGGCGATCACGAAGGTGTTGGCGGAGGCTAATCCGAATGTGACGGTGATGGCGTTCGATGAGATCGATAAGGCGCCGGAGGAGAAGCAGCGGGGGATCACGATCAATATTTCGCATGTGGAGTATGAGACGGAGAACCGTCATTACGCGCATGTGGATATGCCGGGTCACGCGGATTACATCAAGAACATGATCACGGGTGCGGCGCAGGTGGATGGGGCGATCCTGGTGGTGGCGGCCACCGATGGGCCGATGCCCCAGACGCGTGAGCATGTCCTGTTGGCCCGGCAGGTGGGTGTCCCGTCGATCGTGGTGGCGCTCAACAAGGTCGACATGGTCGATGACCCGGAGCTGTTGGAGCTGGTGGAGATGGAGGTCCGGGAGCTCCTGAGCGAGTACGGGTTCCCGGGTGATGACATCCCGGTGGTGTCGGTCTCCGCGTTGAAGGCGTTGGAGGGTGACGCGGAGTCGGCCGGGCAGGTGTTGGAGTTGATGGCGGAGGTGGACCGGTTCGTGCCCGAACCGGCCCGGGATCTGGACAAGCCGTTCCTGATGCCGATCGAGGACGTGTTTTCGATCACGGGTCGGGGCACGGTGGTGACCGGGAAGATCGAACAGGGTGTGGTGCACGTCTCGGACGAGATCGAGATCGTGGGGATCAAAGCCACCGCGAAGACCACGTGCACGGGTGTGGAGATGTTCCGCAAGCTGCTCGATGAGGGCCAAGCGGGCGACAACGTGGGTGTCCTGTTGCGGGGGACGAAGAAGGAGGATGTGTCGCGGGGTCAGGTGTTGGCCAAGCCGGGCAGCATCACGCCGCACACGAACTTCGAGGCGCAGGTGTATGTGTTGACCAAGGAGGAGGGTGGCCGGCACAAGCCGTTCTTCACGAACTACCGGCCCCAGTTCTATTTCCGGACCACCGATGTGACCGGGACGATCGCTCTGCCGGATGGGGTGGAGATGTGCATGCCCGGTGACAACACCGAGATGGTGGTCGAGTTGATCGCACCGATCGCGATGGACGAGGGCCTCCTGTTCGCCATCCGTGAAGGCGGCCGCACCGTCGGCTCCGGCCGCGTCACCAAGATCCTCAAGTAGCCGGACGGGGCGCCGCCCCGCCCGACTGGCACTGCGACGACCGGCCTGAGCGGCCGGTCGTCGTCCGTTCCGGCGGAGGCGTGTGGCGCATGACACACCCGTGGCGGTTGCTTGCCACGGAGCGTGGTCTTACGATGTAAGGCAGGCGGCGGGTACGGCGTTGGTGATCAGGTGCGATGGGCAGGGCTGGCGGGCACTGGCCTCTCGACCTGGTTGCCGTCCCGTGCAGGGGGAGGTGGTCGGGCGGCGGCTGGGGGTCGTCCGGCCAGCCCTGCACCGCATTCCGGCAGGGGTTGGCGGATCGAGGACGGCGTGTCGTAGTCTTGCTCGTCCGCCTCCGGGCGATCCGTTCCTTGAAAAGTGAGTGAGATGGCTGAGAAGCAGAAGATCCGCATCCGCCTGAAGGCGTACGACCACGAGGTCATCGACCAGTCGACGAAGAAGATCGTCGAGACGGTCCTGCGCACGCAGGCCACGGTCCGGGGCCCGATCCCGCTGCCCACCGAGAAGCACCGGTTCACCGTCATCCGCTCACCGCACAAGGACAAGGACAGCCGCGAGCACTTCGAGATGCGCATCCACAAGCGCCTGCTCGACATCCTGGAGCCCTCGCCCAAGACCGTCGACTCGCTGCAGCGCATCGAGCTGCCGGCCGGCGTCGACATCGAGATCAAGATCCAGCAGGCCTAGCCGCTGCATCCAGCCACGAACGCGAACTGGCGTCGCTCACGGTCACATCGACAGTGAGCGACGCCAGTTGCGCGTCCGGGTGGGTCAGCCGACCCGGGTGATGCGGTTCTGCGGGCCCGGCGCCACGCCGCCCGGCGCCGCGGTCAGGAAGTCCTCGAGGGCGTCGAGGTCGACGGCCCCGCCGAGGCGGTCGACCCCGTCGTTCAGCACCGCGAACCCGTCGCCGCCGGTGGCCAGGAAGCTGTTGACGGTCACTCGGTACGTGCCGGCCGGCGTGACCGGGGCACCGTTGAGGGTGATCGTCGCCGGGTCGACAGCGTTCGCCGTGGCGCAGTCGGCGGCGCCGATGGCCGCGAAGTTCCATGTGTAGGTGAAGCCCGCGGAGGGCTGGAGGACCCGGCGGGCCCCCGCGTTCGTGCCGCAGAACTGTTCCTCGAGCATCCGCTCGATCTGGGCGCCCGTGAGGGTCATCGTCACCATGCTGTTGCCGAAGGGCTGGACGGTGAACGCCTCCTCGTAGGTGACGTTCCCGTCGCCCTCGGCCCCGCTGGCCGGGAACAACAGGTCGGCGCGGATGCCGCCCGGGTTCATGAAGGCGACCTGCGCGCCGCCCAGGCCGGCTGGTGCGGTGGCCGCCAGCTGGCTGTCGGCGATGACGTCGCCGAGTGCCGACTCGCCCGCGTCGTTCTGCGTGCGGGAGATCGTGGCGCTGATCCGCCCGATGATCCGCTTGGCCAGCGGGTCGGAGAGCGTGCGGTAGCGGTCGATCAGGGCCGTGATCACGGGGTCGGCCGCCACGGTGCGCGTGACAATGACGTTGTTCGCCTCGATGCCGGTGATCAGCTTGGTGCGCCGGTCGATCGTGATGTCCATGTCGGTGACCAGCCGCCCGACGGAGGCGGCGCTGGTGACCGGCCGGCCGTCGATCACGCAGTTGTAGGCCTGGTGCGTGTGGCCGCTGATCACGGCGTCGACCTGGTCGTCGAGCCGGTTGACGATGTCGACGATGGCCCCGGAGATGCCGGTGCAGCCGTTGAAGCCGCCGCCAGTGGCCTGCAGCCCGCCCTCGTGGATCAGCACGATGATGTTCTTGATGCCCCGGCTCTCGAGGCGGTCGACCAGCGCGTTGGCGGTGTCGGCCTCATCGAGGAAGTCGAAGCCGGCCACGCCCTCGGGGGTGACGATGGTGGGCGTGCCCTCGAGCGTCATGCCGATGAAGGCGATCTTGGCGTCCGCGTCGTACTCCTCGATGGCATAGGGCGGGAACAGCGTCCTCCCGGTGCGCTCGGACACGACGTTGGCGGCGAGGAACTCGAAGTCAGCGCCCTCGAAGTCGTCGCCGTCCTGGCAGCCGTCGACCGGGTGACACCCGCCCCGCGCCATCCGGAGCAGCTCCTGGGTGCCCTCGTCGAACTCGTGGTTGCCGACGGCGTTGAAGTCCATGTCGATGTGGTTCCACGCCTCGATGGTGGGCTCGTCGTGGAACAGGGCGGACACCAGCGGGCTGGCGCCGATCATGTCGCCCGCCGACACGACGGTCGTGTTGTGGGGATTGGTGTTCCGCAGCGCCTCGATGTGGGTGGAGAGGAACGCCGCGCCACCAGCGTCGATGCCCTCGATCCGGCCTCCGGAGCCCGCCGGCGGTTCGAGCTGGCCGTGGAAGTCGTTGACGCCGAGGATCTGCACCTCGACAGGCTTGGGTGCGCGACCGCCATCTGCGCCGGCTCCCGCGGCGAGGTTCGGCGCCAGGGAGACGACGGCCAGGGCGACCAGGACGGGGACCGCCATCCTGGCGAAGCTTCGGGTTCGTGGCACTGCGGGGTCTCCTTCGATCGGGGGCACCGGCTCCGTAGGTGAGCTGCGGCGACGCTAACCAGCGCGGGTGTCGGCGGGTCGTGGGCGAACTGAACAGCGGGGAGCCGAGAGGTTGCGCATTGCGCGGCACATCTCAGCACGCGTGGCGACGGCCCGCTCGCTGGACGCGGACCCGCCCGGGCCGGCTGTCCGACCCGGGCGGGATCCCGTGCACCCTCGGTTGACGTCGGACGGGCGTCAGCCCGCCGGCGCTACCCGCGGACGCGCACCACCGTGGAGGTGTCGTCCACCGACACGACGCGCATGCGCACGCCCGCGTTGGGGACCTTCACCCCCACCTGGGGGATGTCCGGGTCCCAGTACGAGCGGCTGTCGTCGAACACCGGCTGCCCGGCCGCGCCCCGGATGCGATGGGGCTGGCTGTTGACGTGCAGGGTGAACGAGTCGGCCCGATCGGGCGAGAACGTGGCGTCGTACACCTGGATCCGCGACCGCCACGGCGTCCCGTCCGCCCGGCGGATCGGCTGCGGGTGGGAGTCGATCACCAGGATCTCGCCCTCGCCCGGGTGCTCGCTGGTGTTGTTGTCGCTCTGCGAGGTGTCCCAGTACGAGATGAGCAGCCCCTCCTGGTATGAGAAGTGCTCGACGAGGTCCGGCCGCTCGGGGGCGAAGCCGAAGTTGTAGGGCCCCGTCTCGAGATACCGGTCGAACGACACGTACGTCCGGTGGGACGCGATGTAGAAGTTGTCGAACGAGTTCGTCTCGGTGCCGGTCGTGGGCCGGAAGCCGTCGAGCGTCCAGCCCTCGCCGTCGGCTTCGGCCCCGCTCGTGACGATCGGCTGGCCGTCGGCGCTGATCACGATCTCGTCGGCGAAGAAGCCGTCGGGCGCGACCGCGCCGTCGGTGCGGTACAGCAGCCGCAGTGAGATCGCCTGACCCGCGTAGGCGTCGAGCGGCACGTTGGCGTGGCGCCACTGGCCCTCCGACGAGCCCGAGATCGCCGGGTTGTCGCCGCCGTCCCGCACGAAGGGCTGGCCGCCCACCGTGCCGTCCAGGCTGGTCCAGTTCTGGCCGCCGTCGGTCGACGCCTGCACGTACAGGTAGTCGAAGTCGGCCTCGATGTCGTAGCGGGCCTCGAGGTCGAGTGCCGCCGTCGTGGCGGCGGTCAGGTCGACGTCGCGGGTCATGGTGGTCGCGAGGTCGTCGCCCTTCGTGGACCACCAGAACCGCTGGCCGGCGAACGGCGCGCCGAGGTTGGTCGTCACCTCCTTGTCCGGCAGCACCGACACGACGCCCTGCGGATTGGCGGTGTTGAACTCGCTCGGCCCGAGGCGGATGTTGCGGGTCTCGCCCGGGCGGGTGACGGTGTAGTTGAGCCAGCCGAGCTGGAGCTTGTCCCAGGCGGACAGGTCGCCGGCGCGGCTGCCGATGGGCTCGTCCTCGTCGGAGAGCCGGCTCTGGGCCATCAGGTTCCACCACTCGACGCCGTTCTGGCCGCCGGCGGTGTCGTAGTGGTCGGGCAGGTTCAGGTCGTGGCCGTACTCGTGGGCGATGGTCGACAGGCCGCCGTTCTCGGGCTGCACCGTGTAGTCGCCGGCCCAGATGCCGGTATTGCCGATCTGGGTGCCGCCGTTCAGGTTGTTCGCCGGCCCGGTGCGGCCCTGGTCGGTGACGAACGCGAACCAGCGGTGGCTCCAGATGGCGTCCTCGCCCTGGTGCGGGTCGCCGTCGGCCTGGTCGCCGCCCGAGTGGACGAGCTGCATGTGGTCGATGTAGCCGTCGGGCTCGTTGAAGTTGCCGTCGCCGTCGAAGTCGTTGCGGTCCCATACGTCGTAGCTGGCCAGCTCGGCGTGGATGTCGGCGTCGCTACGGCCCGCGGCCTGCTGGTCGGCGACCCACTGATTCATGCCGTCCTGGACGAGGTTCCACGTGTTGCTGCACACGATCCCGCTGCACGGGAAGCCGTTGGACCGGCCGTAGCGCGCCTCGTTGAACGGGACCTTGGCCCACGCCGAGGCCTGGCCGTCGATGCTGTAGCGGCCCGAGGACTGGGTCTCGTAGTAGGTCTTCATCGACTCGGTCCGTGGGCCGGTGCCGAAGTAGAGGTCCTGGAAGTACTCCTGGCTGAAGTCAGGCTCCCAGATGGTCGAGTTGTCGACCGCACGGTCGGGCTCGGGGATCTCGTTGTGGAGCGGGCCGTCGAACCGGGCCGGCCCGGGCGTCGCCGGGTCGGTGTCGCGGTCGGGGTAGTCGGGGTGGCGCTGGTTGCCGAACTCGACCAGCAGCACGAAGACCCGGTCGGTCGTCTCGCGCGCCAGCTCGACGTACTGGTCCTTGGGGCGGTGGCGGTCACGCCTGTCGCTGGGGCTGCGGGTGGCGCCCGGCTGCTCGCCGAGCTGTACCACGGTCGACCCGTTTATCTCGGTCGGGGTGGCCTCGCCGGTCAGGACCTGGGCGATCGCCTCCTCACGCAGTTCGCGGCGCTTCTCCTCGGCCGGGTTGGGAAGGTCGTGGGGAGCCACGACCGTGGGTTCTTCGATGGTGGGAGCACCGACGGGCGGCCTGCCCTCCGGTGGTATGGCGCCCGCGGGTTGCACCGTGACGGCGGCGAGGGAGAGCCCCACGCTGCACGCCACCAGACCAGCTACGGCCTTGCGCATGCGTTCCTCCTGCAGAGATGGGTAGTAGGCCCGCAATCACCGCGCACGAGCGCGCGATGACCCCATGCGTCTGAGCCGATCCCCACCCCCACCGCGAACGGAGGGCCCCGTCGGTCCAGGGCGTGACGACTCTATGACAGGTCGCGATGCCTCGCCAAGCCTCGATGCGCGATACGCCCAGCCGCCGTTCGGATCGCGCTACAGGCTGTTGTGCTCGTGGTCAGCGTGCGTCGGCGTCGACGTCGACGCTCGACCCGGCTGCGCCGGCGTCGGCGCCGTCCGCGTCGCCGTTCGCCGCACCGTCCGCGTCGGTGGCGGTCGCGAGGGTGGCGCCGTCGAGGTCGTCGTCGCTGAGGTTGGACGAGACGCCCGCCTGCACATCGAGCTGGGGCCCGTCGTCTGGCTGCAGGAACCACGCCTCCGACTCGGCGGCCCGGCGCTCGTCGGCCAGGTGGTCGAATGGGTCCCGTGCGTTGGTCTCGCGACTGCGGTGCGCAGCCCTGCGTCGGCCGAACGGCATGGCCCGGGACCCTAGTTGAGTCGCGCAACGGATGCTGGCGGTCGAGTGGCCGTGCGACCACCGGGTGTCGCCACGGGTCCTCGTGTTGTCCCGGCACCCCAGGGTGGCTATCATCTCCGGGCCGTGCGCGGACCGACTCCACGGGCCCGGCGCAGGCCAGATAGTTCCCAGATCTTGTCCAACTGACGTCCGCGCAGGCCCGCCCGCCGGGGACCACGTGGCACAACCGAAACAGGCGCTCCGCCGGGCTGGATCCCGAGCGGAGCGTTCGCGTGAACCGTAGCCACTTCGTGCCACCCCGCCGCGTCACCCCGGTGCCGGGCGGAGGCCAGCGGGCACCAGGCAGAGAAAGACGTAGCCGCCATGGCCACAAGAGCGATCGTCGGCGAGAAGGTCGGCATGACGCAGGTGTGGGACGACGACAACCGTGTCGTCCCGGTCACCGTCCTGCGCGTGCGCCCGTGCCGCGTGGTCCAGGTCAAGACCGACGAGCGCGACGGGTACACCGCGCTCCAGGTCACCTTCGGGCATCGCAAGCCCGGCAAGCTCACGAAGCCCGTCGCGGGGCAGTACGGCAAGGCCGGGGTCGATCCCGGGACCGCGCTGGTCGAGCTGCGGCTCGACGACGTGAGCGCCTACGAGGTCGGCCAGGAGATCGGCGCCGACGTGCTGGCCCAGGGTGAGCTGGTCGACGTGACGTCGGTCAGCAAGGGCAAGGGCACCGCCGGCGTCATGAAGCGCCACGGCTTCAAGGGCCTCGGCGCCAGCCACGGCACCCATCGCGTGCACCGGGCCCCGGGCGCCATCGGTGCCTGCGCGACGCCGTCCCGCGTCTTCCGCGGCACCCGCATGGCGGGCCGGACCGGCGGCCAGAAGACCACCACCCTCAACCTCACCGTCGTCGAGGCCGACGCCGAGCGCGACCTGCTGCTCGTCAAGGGCTCGGTCCCCGGGCCCAAGGGCGGCATCGTCCTCGTCCGCGACGCCGCCAAGGGGAACTGACCATGGCGACCCTCAAGCTCACCACTGCCGCCGGCAAGGCGGCGAAGGGCAGCGTCGAGCTCGACGACGCGCTGTTCGACGTGCAGCCGAACGTGGCGGTCATGCACCAGGTCGTCACCGCCCAGCTCGCCGCCCGCCGCGCCGGCACCCAGTCGACCAAGACGCGGGCCGAGGTGCGGGGCGGCGGCGCCAAGCCGTGGCGCCAGAAGGGCACCGGCCGGGCCCGCCAGGGCTCCATCCGGGCGCCGCACTGGCGGGGCGGTGGCGTCACGCACGCGCCCAAGCCCCGCAGCTACAAGCAGCGCACCCCCAAGAAGATGATCCGCCTGGCGCTCGCCTCGGCCCTGTCCGATCGGAGCGCCGACGGCAAGGTGATCGTGCTCGACGGCTGGGGCATCGACTCGCCCAGCACCAAGGCCGCGGTCGACGTGCTCGGCAAGCTGGGCGTCGACGGTCGCGTGCTCGTCGTGCTCGGCCGCACCGAGGCCGACGTGGCGGTGTGGAAGAGCCTGCGCAACCTGCAGAACGTCCACGTCCTGACCACCGGCGAGCTCAACTCCTACGACGTGCTGGTCAGCGACTGGGTGGTCTTCACCAAGGACTCGATTCCCGGCACCAGGCCCGAACCCGCCGATGCCGAGCCGGCCGATGAGGCCTCCGACGAGGGGAGCAAGTCGTGAAGGACCCCCGGGACGTCATCATGACGCCGGTCGTGAGCGAGAAGTCCTACGCCCTGATGGAGGCTGGGGTCTACACGTTCACCGTGCACCCCCAGGCCTCCAAGCCCGAGATCCGCGACGCGGTGCAGAGCATCTTCGGCGTGAAGGTCGCCAAGGTGAACACCCTGACCCGCCTGGGCAAGCGCAAGCGCAACCGCCGCACCTTCACCTACGGCAAGCGACCCGACACCAAGCGAGCCCTCGTCACCCTCGCTCCGGGCGAGACGATCGACCTGTTCCAGGACTGAGGCCGCGAATCCCATGGCACTCCGCAAGCGCAAGCCCACAAGCCCCGGCCGCCGGTTCCAGACCGTCGCCGACTTCTCCGAGATCACCCGCGACCGTCCCGAGCGCTCCCTGCTCGCGAAGAAGTCGTCGTCGGGTGGCCGCAACGTGCACGGCCACAAGACCGCCCGCCACCGCGGGGGCGGCCACAAGCAGAGGTACCGGGTCATCGACTTCCGGCGCAACAAGGACGGCGTCCCCGCCGTCGTGGCCGCCATCGAGTACGACCCCAACCGCTCGTGCCGCATCGCCCTGCTGCACTACCTCGACGGCGACAAGCGCTACATCCTGGCGCCCCGCGACGTGAAGGTCGGCGACCGGCTGCAGTCGGGCCAGGGCTCCGAGATCCGGGCCGGCAACGCCCTGCCGCTGCGCTACATCCCGGTGGGCACCACGGTCCACAACATCGAGCTCGCGCCGGGCGGCGGCGGCAAGCTGGCCCGCTCGGCCGGCTCGTCGGTGGTGCTGCTGGCCAAGGAGGGCTCCTACGCCACCCTGCGCCTCCCCTCCACCGAGATGCGCCGCGTCTCGATCGACTGCCGCGCCACGGTGGGCGAGGTCGGCAACTCCGAGCACGAGCTCGTCAAGATCGGCAAGGCCGGCCGCAACCGCTGGAAGGGCGTCCGCCCCCAGACCCGCGGCGTGGCCATGAACCCCGTCGACCACCCGCTCGGCGGTGGCGAGGGCAAGTCGTCCGGTGGCCGCCACCCGGTGTCGCCGTGGGGCAAGCCCGAGGGCCGCACCCGCAAGAAGAACCAGTCGTCCGACAAGCTCATCGTTCGCCGCCGGCGTACCCGCGGCTCGCGGAGGTAAACCCATCGTGCCGCGTTCACTCAAGAAGGGCCCCTTCGTCGACGAGCACCTGCTCCGCAAGGTCGACGCCCTCAACGCCAAGGGCGAGAAGAAGGTCATCAAGACCTGGTCCCGCCGCTCGACCATCATCCCCGACATGGTCGGCCACACCGTGGCGGTCCACGACGGGCGCAAGCACGTGCCCGTCTACGTCACCGAGGCCATGGTGGGCCACAAGCTGGGCGAGTTCGCCCCCACCCGCACGTTCCGCTACCACGCCGGCATGGAGAAGGCCGTGCGGGGGAGGCGATGATGACCGGCGCCAAGACCAACGAGCGGCCGGGCACCCGCGCCCAGGTCCGCCACGTCCGCATGTCGGCCTACAAGGTGCGTGAGGTCCTCGACCTCGTGCGGGGCCTGCCCGTGACCGAGGCCGCCGAGGTCCTGCGGTTCACCGAGCGGGCAGCGAGCGACGTCATCGCCCGCTGCCTGGCCTCGGCGGTGGCCAACGCCCAGCACAACGACGAGCTCGACCCCGACACGCTCTACGTGTCGGCCTGCTACGCCGACGAGGGACCCACCCTCAAGCGCTGGCGCCCCCGGGCCCGGGGCCGCGCCACCCGCATCCGCAAGCGCATGAGCCACCTGACGATCATCGTCAGCAGCATGCCGCCCGAAATGGCCGCCAAGGTCGAGGCCAAGCAGCGCACCGCGGCCCCCGCGGGCGCCGGCTCGCGCCGCAGCCGCCGGGGCCAGGAGTCCCGCCGGGCCCGCGTCGCCCGCAGCCGCGGCGAGCAGGTGGCCCCCGAGACCGAGGAGCCCACCGACGAGGTGGTCGAGGACGTGTCCGAGGAGCCCACCGACGAGGCGGCCGAGGACGAGCCCACCACCGACGAGGTGGTCGAGGAAGCCGAAGGCGCGGCTGCCGAAGACTCTGACGACGAGGCCCCCGAGAACGACGACACCACCGCCGAACGAGGCGTTGAAGGTGCCGAGGGAGGCGACGCCGAAGGCGGCGCTTCGACCGAGGCTAAGGACGAGAACTGATGGGTCAGAAAGTCAATCCGTACGGGTTTCGGCTCGGGGTCACCACCGACTGGAAGTCGCGGTGGTTCGCCGACCGCGAGGAGTACGCCGACAACGTCATCCAGGACTGGAAGATCCGCGACTACCTGATGACGCAGCTCCCGCACGCGGCCATCAGCCGGGTCGAGATCGAGCGCACCCGCGACCGCCTGCGCATCGACGTGCACACGGCGCGGCCGGGCATCGTCATCGGGCGCCGCGGCAGCGAGGCCGACCGCCTGCGCGGCGGGCTCGCCAAGATCACCGGCAACCCCAAGGTCCAGCTCAACATCCAGGAGATCAAGCAGCCCGAGCTCGACGCCGCCCTCATCGCACAGGGCGTCGCCGACCAGCTCGCGGCGCGGGTCGCCTTCCGTCGGGCCATGAAGCGGGCCGTGCAGAACGCCCAGAAGGCCGGCGCCCAGGGCATCCAGGTGCAGTGCTCCGGTCGCCTCGGCGGCTCCGAGATGGCCCGCACCGAGAGCTACCGCGAGGGCCGCGTGCCCCGTCACACGCTCCGGGCCGACATCGACTACGGCTTCCGCGAGGCCCGCACCACGGCCGGTCGCATCGGCGTCAAGGTGTGGCTCTACAAGGGCGACGTGCTGCCCTACAAGTCCCAGAGCGAGGAGAAGATCTCCCGCGAGGCCGCGATGGCCGTGGGCGAGACTTCCGGCGCCGGCCAGCCCGGCAGCAAGCGCGTCGTGTCGTCGGCCGCCGGCCGCCGCCGGCCCGGTGAGGCCGGTCCGGACGAGGCGCCCGCCGCCGAGAACGAGCCCCTCATCAAGGAGGCCGATCCCGAGCTCGAGCGCCTTCTCGCCGAGGAGGAAGAGATCGAGCGCCGGGTGCACGACCACTCCGAGACGCCCCACTTCCGACCGGGGGACGAGTGACATGTTGATGCCGCGCAAGGTCGCGCACCGCAAGCACCACCGCGGGCGGATGAAGGGCAGCGCCAAGGGCGGGACCGAGGTCACCTTCGGTGAGTTCGGCATCCAGGCGCTCGAGCCGGGCTGGATCACCGCCCGCCAGATCGAGGCCGCCCGCATCGCCATGACCCGCCACATCAAGCGTGGCGGCAAGGTGTGGATCAACGTCTTCCCCGACAAGCCGGTCACCCAGAAGCCGGCCGAGACCCGCATGGGCTCGGGCAAGGGCAACCCCGAGCACTGGGTCGCCGTGGTGAAGCCGGGTCGCGTGCTGTTCGAGCTGTCGTACCCCGACGCCCAGATCGCCCGGGCCGCCATCGACCGGGCCATCCAGAAGTTGCCGATCAAGGCGCGCTTCGTCAGCAAGGAGGAGGCGTTCTAGCCATGGCGAAGGTCGACTTCCACGACATCGACGACGGCACGCTCATCGACCAGGTGGCCGAGGCGAAGGACCAGCTCTTCAAGCTCCGCTTCCAGCTCGCCACCGGCCAGCTCACCAACTACGCGCGCATCGGCCAGGTGCGCAAGGACATCGCCCGGCTCGAGACCGAGCTGCGGGCCCGCGAGATCGCGGCCGCCGAGGCCCTCACCCCTGAGGCCGAGCCGGCAGGCGAGGACGTGGCCCGAGCGGCCCGGGAGCGGGTAGCAACCAAGGAGAACGCGTGATGGCAGAGTCCACCACCACCGAAGAGCGGGCGGCACGCAAGGTCCGCGAGGGCGTCGTGGCCTCCACGTCGATGGACAAGACCGCCGTCGTCGTCGTGACCACCCGCAAGCCCCACCCGCTCTACAAGAAGACGATGGTCCGCACCAGCCGGCTGTACGCGCACGACGAGAACAACGAGCTGCGCCCCGGCGACCGCGTCCGCATCGTCGAGACCCGCCCGCTGTCCAAGCAGAAGCGGTGGCGGCTGGTCGAGATCCTGGAGAGGGCGAAGTAGTCCGATGATCCAGCAGGAGAGCCGCCTCAAGGTGGCAGACAACAGCGGCGCCAAGGAGGTGCTCGTCATCAAGGTCCTCGGCGGCTCACGCCGCCGCTACGCCTCGATCGGCGACATCTTCGTGGCCACCGTAAAGGACGCCATCCCCGGCGCCCAGGTGAAGAAGGGCGACGTCGTCCGGTGCGTGGTCGTGCGCACCAAGAAGGAACGGCGCCGGCCCGACGGCAGCTACATCCGCTTCGACGAGAACGCCGCGGTGCTCATCACCCCCGAGCAGAACCCCCGCGGCACGCGCATCTTCGGCCCGGTGGGCCGCGAGCTGCGCGACAAGCGGTTCATGAAGATCGTCTCGCTCGCACCCGAGGTGCTGTGATGGCCGGCCTGAAGATCAGAAAGGGCGACCGCGTCCGCGTCCTGTCCGGCAAGGACAGGGGCAAGGAGGGCGTGGTCATGCGGGCCATCCCCCGCGACGGCAAGGTGATCGTCGACGGCGTGAACGTGGCCAAGAAGAGCCAGCGACCCACCCGCACCACCCAGCAGGGCGGGATCATCGACAAGGACATGCCGATCCAGGTGTCCAACGTCGCCCTGGTGTGCCCCTCCTGCGGCAAGCCGACCCGGGTGGGCTACACCATCGACGCCGCGGGGCAGAAGGCCCGGACCTGCAAGAAGTGCGGAGGTGAGATCGCATGAGCACGGCAACGGACGAGAAGAAGGCCGAGCGGGTCGCGCCGAGGCTGAAGGTCCGCTACGACGGCACGCTGCGGGCCCAGCTCCGCGACGAGCTCGGCCTCGACAACATCATGCAGGCGCCCCGCCTCGACAAGGTCGTCATCAACATGGGCGTGGGTGCCGCCACCGCCCAGGCGTCGCTGATCGAGGGCGCCGTACGGGACCTGACCACCATCGCCGGCCAGAAGCCGGTGGTGACGAGGGCCCGCAAGTCGATCGCCGGCTTCAAGCTCCGCGAGGGCAATGCGATCGGCGTGAAGGTCACGCTCCGGGGCGACCGGATGTGGGAGTTCATGGATCGGCTGATCTCGATCGCCATCCCCCGCATCCGCGACTTCCGGGGCCTCAATCCCCGATCGTTCGACGGCAACGGCAACTACACGTTCGGCCTCACCGAGCAGCTCGTTTTCCCCGAGATCGACTACGACAGCATCGACCAGCCCCGTGGCATGGACATCACCATCGTCACGACCGCCGGCACCGACGCCCACGGGCGTGCACTGCTGCTGGCCATGGGTTTTCCGTTCAAGCGCGAGGGTCTGTAAAGCCATGGCGAAGAAGGCGCTCATCAACAAGCAGCAGCGCAAGCCGAAGTTCAAGGTGCGGGCGTACACCCGCTGCCGCCGCTGCGGCCGGCCCCACGCGGTGTACCGCAAGTTCGGGCTGTGCCGCGTGTGCCTGCGCGAGCTGGCGCACGCCGGCGAGCTGCCCGGTGTGACCAAGGCGAGCTGGTGAGGGGAGACGACTCATGACCATGACCGACCCCATCGCCGACATGCTCACCCGCATCCGCAACGCCAACATCGCGATGCACGACGACGTGCGCATGCCGTCCTCCAAGCTGAAGGAGTCCCTGGCGGGCGTCCTGAAGCAGGAGGGCTACATCGAGGCCTACGACGTCGAGGACAACGTCGGCAAGCCCGGCCGCACCTTGCACGTGAAGATGAAGTACAGCCCCGAGCGTGCCCGCACGATCTCGGGCATCAAGCGGGTGTCCAAGCCCGGCCTGCGCGTCTACTCGCCCTCCACCAAGGTCCCGCGGGTCCTCGGTGGGCTGGGCGTGGCCGTGCTCTCGACCAGCCAGGGACTGCTGTCCGACCGCGAGGCGCGCAAGCGCAAGGTCGGCGGCGAGATCCTGTGCTTCGTGTGGTGATCTGACGTGTCCCGAATCGGTAAGGCACCCATCCCCGTGCCCGGCGGCGTCGACGTCTCGCTCGCCGGCCAGCACATCACCGTGCGCGGCCCCAAGGGCACCCTCGAGCGCGACCTCCCCGGCGCCATCACCGTCCGCCAGGACGGCGAGGAGCTGCTGGTCGAGCGACCCGACGACGAGCGCCAGAACCGGGCCCTCCACGGCCTGGTGCGCTCGCTGGTCAACAACATGGTGGTGGGCGTGACCAACGGCTTCACCAAGGAGCTCGAGATCGTCGGCGTGGGCTACCGCGCCACGGCCAAGGGCCCGGCGGCCATGGAGCTGGCCCTCGGGTTCAGCCACCCGGTCAACATCACCGCCCCCGACGGCGTGACCTTCGAGGTCCCGGCTCCCAACCGCATCGTCGTGTCGGGCATCGACAAGGAGACGGTCGGCCAGGTGGCCGCCGACATCCGTGCGTGGCGCAAGCCCGAGCCCTACAAGGGCAAGGGCGTCCGCTACGCCGGCGAGTACGTCCAGCGCAAGGCCGGCAAGGCAGGTAAGTGATGAGCAGCAGCGCCAAGCAGAAGCGCGACGCCCGCGTCCGGCGTCACCGGCGCGTGCGCAAGCACGTGCGCGGCTCGGCCGAGCGTCCCCGCCTGGCCGTGTTCCGCTCGAACAAGCACATCTCGGCCCAGGTCATCGACGACCGCGCCGGCACCACCCTGGCGGCGGCCTCGACCTACGAGACCGACCTGCGGGACGGCTCGTCCAACAAGGACGCGGCCGCCAAGGTCGGCCAGCTCGTGGCCGAGCGGGCCAAGGCGGCCGGTGTCGAGCGCGTGGTCTTCGACCGTGGCGGCTTCCTCTACCACGGGCGGGTCGCCGCCGTGGCCGAGGCAGCCCGCGAAGCAGGATTGGAGTTCTGATGGCCAACGGATCTGGTGGCGGTACCGGCGGTGGCGGTGGCGGCGGGGGTGGTGGCCGCGGTCCCGGCGGGCCCGGTGGCACCGGCGGCGGTGGCCGCGGTCCCCGCGACCGCCAGCCCCGCGAGCCGCGCGAGACCCGCGTGCCTCCGGCGACGCCACGCTGCACGAGTCGCGGGTCATCAACATCAACCGCGTGGCCAAGGTGGTCAAGGGCGGCCGGCGCTTCTCGTTCACCGCGCTGGTGGTGATCGGCGACGGCAACGGCCGCGTCGGCCTGGGCTACGGCAAGGCCAAGGAGGTGCCCCTCGCCATCCAGAAGGGCACCGAGGAGGCCCGCAAGAACCTGTTCAAGGTGCCCCTCGCCGGCACGACCATCGTCCACCCCGTCATCGGCGAGACCGGTGCGGGACGGGTGTTCATGAAGCCGGCCGCGCCCGGCACCGGCGTCATCGCCGGCGGCGCCGCTCGCGCCATCCTCGAGGAGGCCGGCATCCGCGACGTGCTCTGCAAGTCGCTGGGCTCGTCCAACCACATCAACGTCGCCCGGGCCACCATCGCGGGCCTCAAGGCACAGCGGCGGCCCGACGAGGTGGCCAAGCTGCGCGGCCTGTCGCCCGAGGAGCTGTTCCCGCCCGCCCTGGTGGCGGCCTACCGCGAGAGCGAGCGGGCCCGGCTCGAGCCCGAAGGCGCCGACCGATGACCGACCTCAAGGTCACCCAGGTTCGCTCGGCCATCGGCACCAAGCCCAAGCACCGCGGCACGCTCCGCGCCCTGGGCCTGCGTGGCATCGGCCAGACGAACACCCTGCCCGACCGCCCCGAGATCCGGGGCATGCTGGCCCGGGTCCCCCACCTCGTCCGGGTCGAGGAAGCGGAGAAGTAGTCCCATGACCATCAAGGTCCACCATCTCAAGCCCGCCTCGGGCTCGAACCGGCGTGCCAAGCGCGTCGGCCGGGGCATCGCCGGCAAGGGCGGCAAGACCGCCGGCCGGGGTACCAAGGGCCAGAAGGCCCGCAGCAAGGTGCCCACCAACTTCGAGGGCGGGCAGATGCCGCTGCACATGCGGCTCCCCAAGCTGCGTGGCTTCAACAACCCGTTCCGGGTCGAGTACCAGGCGATCAACCTCGACACCGTCGACGAGAGCGGCCTCGACGAGGTCACGCCCGAGTCGCTGCACGCCAAGGGACTGACCCACAAGGGCGCTCTGGTCAAGATCCTGGGCCGGGGCGAGGTGTCGCGCGCCGTCACCGTCAAGGCCCACGCGTTCTCGAAGACCGCAGCCAGTGCTATCACCGACGCGGGCGGTACGGTCGAGGTGTTGCCGCTGCCGTGGGGCGACCGTCGCCCACCCGCCAAGGGCAACCAGTTCGCCAACCGCTAGTCACCAGCTACTCATCGCAAGCGCCCGGCCCCGGTTGTGTTCCGGCGGCTGTCACCGGCAAGACTGGCGTCCTCAGTTGCCGCTGAGCGCTGGTGCCGGGCCCGTCGTCGCTGAAGGGGAACAAACGTGCTGTCGAGCATGCTCAACATGTTCAGGGTTGCCGATCTGCGCAACAAGATCCTGTTCACGCTGGCGATGCTCATGCTGTACCGGCTGGGCTCCTACATCCCGGCCCCGGGCATCGACCTCGACGCCATCGAGGGTCTGAAGCGGCAGTCCGAGGAGTCCGGCGGCGTCCTGGCGTACCTGCAGCTCTTCTCGGGTGCGGGCCTCACCAACTTCGCCGTGTTCGCGCTGGGCATCATGCCCTACATCACCAGCTCGATCATCATGCAGGTCCTGACGGTGGTCATCCCCAAGCTGGAGGAGTGGCAACAGCAGGGGCCCGTGGGCCAGCGGAAGATCACGCAGTGGACCCGCTACCTGACCATCGCCATCGCCGTGCTGCAGTCGACAGCGCTGGCGTTCCTCTTCCACAACGGCGGCGGCGGCCTGCTCGGCGGGGCCAGCAACCCCACCAACATCGACGTGCTGCCCAACTTCACCGCCCCCCGGGTCCTGCTGGTGGTTCTCGTGCTCACCGCGGGGACGGCCCTGCTGATGTGGATGGGCGAGGTGATCACCCAGCGGGGCATCGGCAACGGCATGTCGCTGCTGATCTTCTCCAGCGTGGTGTCGAGCATCCCGTCGCAGTTCGCGGCGATCAAGGCCACCAAGGGGTGGGGCCTGCTCCTGCCGCTGCTCGCGCTGTTCATCCTGGTGCTCGTCGGCATCGTGATCGTCGAGAACGGCCAGCGGCGCATCCCCGTCCAGTTCGCCAAGCGGGTCGTCGGCCGGCGCATGTACGGCGGCCAGAGCACCTACATCCCGCTGAAGGTCAACCAGTCGGGCGTCATCCCCATCATCTTCGCCAGCTCGATGCTGTCACTGCCGCTGCTCCTCACGCAGGTGCTGCCCTCGGACGAGGGGAGCTGGGGGGTCAAGGTGCAGGAGTGGGTCAACAACCACCTCGTCCAGCCCGACTCGATCTTCTACATCGTGGTCTACGGCTTCCTGATCATCGGGTTCACGTACTTCTACACCGCGTTCGCGTTCGACCCGCACCGCCAGGCCGACACCATCCGCAAGCAGGGTGGGTTCATCCCCGGCATCCGCCCGGGCCCGCAGACCGAGCGCTACCTCAGCCGCATCCTCAACCGCATCACCCTTCCCGGGGCCGTGTTCATCGCCGCCGTGGCACTGTTGCCGTCGCTGCTGCTGGCCTTCGCCGACGTGCAGGCATTCGCCTTCGGCGGCGTCTCGATCCTCATCGCGGTGGGCGTGGCCCTCGAGACGATGAAGCAGATCGACAGCCAGCTCATGATGCGCAACTACGAAGGCTTCCTGCAGTGACCCAAGGGGTCCGCATGGTGATGCTCGGGCGCCAGGGGGCCGGCAAGGGTACCCAGTGCGTCCGCCTGTCCCGGCACTACGTGGTGCCGCACATCTCCACCGGTGACATGCTGCGGGCCGCCGTGCGCGAGGGCACCGACCTCGGCCTCAAGGCAGAGGCGATCATGGCCGACGGGGGCCTCGTCCCCGACGACCTGATGATCGGCATCGTCGAGGAGCGGCTCGGCGGCAACGGCACCACCGAGCGGGGCTACATCCTCGACGGGTTCCCCCGGACGGTGGGCCAGGCCGACGCGCTGGCCCAGATCACCGCGGCCCGCCCCCTCGACGTGGTCATCGACCTCGACGTCGACAAGGAGGTCGTGCTGGCGCGGCTGGCCGGCCGGCGGGTGTGCGACGACTGCGGCGCCAACTACTCGGTCGACGCCCCGCCCAAGTACGGGTGGGTGTGCGACAACTGCGGCGGCGACGTGGTCCAGCGCGAGGACGACACCCCGGCCGCCATCGAGCGGCGCCTCGCCGCCTACGACTCGGAGACGGCCCCGCTCATCGCCTGGTACGAGGACCGGGGCCTGCTCGTGGTGGTCGACGGCTACGGCCCCGCCGCCGACGTGGGCGACCGGTTGTTCTGCGCCATCGACGCCCGCCGGCGCGGGCGAGGCGCGCGCCGGTGGCGGGTGTGCGCTCGGCTCGCCGGCGGGCCCCGCGGCCGGGCCGGCGCACCGAGCCCGAGATCCGCGTCATGCGGCGGGCGGGCCGGGTGGTCGCGGAGATGCACGAGCGCATCGGCGCCGCGCTCCGCCCCGGCGCCACCCTCGGCGACCTCGACGCCATCGGCCGCGAGGTCCTCGCCCGCCGGGGGGCGCAGTCGAACTTCCTCGGCTACCACGGCTATCCCGCGGTGATCTGCGCCAGCGTCAACGACGTGGTCGTGCACGGGATCCCCGGCGACCGGGCCCTCGAGCCGGGCGACATCGTGTCGATCGACTGCGGTGCGATCGTCGACGGCTACCACGGCGACGCCGCCTTCACGGCCGGCGTGGGTCCCATCGACCCCGAGTCCCAGCGGCTCGTCGAGGTCACCCGCCAGGCGCTCGACGACGGCATCGCCGAGCTGGTGCCAGGCAGCCACCTGGGCGATCTCGGCGCCGCGATCCAGGGCACGGTCGCCCGGGCCGGCTTCAGCGTGGTGCGGGGGTACGTGGGCCACGGCATCGGCACCGCCATGCACGAGCCGCCCGACGTGCCCAACACGGGTCGGCCGGGCAAGGGCGAGGCGGTGGTGGCCGGCGACGTGTACGCGGTCGAGCCCATGGTGTGCGCGGGCAGCGGGCGGACGGCGGTGCTGGAGGACGGGTGGACGGTGGTCACGGTCGACGGCTCGCGGGCCGCCCACTGGGAGCACACCGTCGCGGTCACCGACGACGGCCCCGAGATCCTGACCCTCCCCTGAAGCGGCGGCGTTCAGGCGGGCTGGACGCCCGGGGTGCCGGCCAGGGTGGTCCACGTGCCGGCGGTGGTGACCGGGGCGTCGGGCACCAGGGTGGACTCGACCACCTGGAGCCGCGTTGTGAGCTCCGTCCGGGTCACGTCGCACAGCATGTAGCTGCGCTGGTGGGTGTCGGCGAAACGCACGTGGGGGAGCTGGAGGATGAGCTGCTCCGCCACGTCCGCCAGCTCGGCCGGGAACGTCGAGCTGATGGACCCGCCGGCCAGCTCGGTGCCCCGGGCCACGGTGCTGGGGGTGCCGTCCGGGTTCTCGTCCACCAGGTCGGCCACCCCGGAGGCGTGGATGTCGCCGCTCACCACCACCGTGTTCTCGACCCCGCCCGCGGCGAGCTGGTCGAGCAGCCGGGTGCGGGCCGGCGCGTAGCCGTCCCACTGGTCGGGGTTGTACAGCGTGCCGGCGAACGGCATCGAGGTCATGACCACCTGGCTGGCGATGACGTCCCAGGTGGCCCGCGACCGGGCCAGGCCCGTGCCGAGCCACGCCTCCTGCTCGGCGCCCAGCAGGGTCCGGGCCGGGTCGGTGCGGTCGGCGCACGTGGGGCCGAGGCTGCCCGAGCACGCCTGGCGGTCGCGGTACTGGCGGGTGTCTAGGACGTGGAAGCGCGCCAGGCGGCCCCAGTCGAACGACCGGTGGACCCGGAGGTCGGGCCCGGTGGGCGGCGGGAGGCGCACGGGCTGGTGCTCCCACCACGCCTGGTAGGCGGCGGCGCGGCGGGCGGCGAAGTCGGGCACCTCGGCGGGGTCCTGGGCCACGAGGTCGGCGTAGTTGTTCTCGACCTCGTGGTCGTCCCAGGTGACGATCCACGGGCAGGCCGCGTGGATGCCCTGGAGCGCCGGGTCGCCCTTGTAGAGCCCGTAGCGGTCGCGGTAGGCGGCGAGCGTGCGCACCTCGCCGCTGTTGTGCGGGCGCACCGCCCCGGCGCTGGCGCCGCCCTCGTAGATGTAGTCGCCCAGGTGGACGACGACGTCGGGGTCGTCGGCCGGGGCGTGGGCCCACAGGGGCCACAGGCCCGATTGCCAGTTCTGGCAGCTCGCGATGAGGAAGCGCAGTGGATCGCGGCGGTGCCCGGCCGCCGGCGCCGTCCGGGTGCGGCCGACCGGGCTGACCTGGTCGCCCACGATGAACCGGTAGTGGTACCAGGTGGCGGGCTCGAGGTGGCGGGCGTCGACGTGGACCGAGTGGGCCCAGCGCGCCTCGGCCACCGCCGTGCCTCGCCGCACGTGGCGGCGGAAGCGTTCGTCGGTGGACAGCTCCCAGCGGACGGGCACGTCGACCTGGGGCATTCCCCCGCCCGCCAGCGGCACCGGCGCGAGGCGGGTCCACAGCACGACGGCGTCGGCGAGGGGATCGCCCGACGCCACGCCCAGGGCGAACAGGCCGTCGGGCAGGTCGGCGGGGGGACGGGGCGGCTGGGGCCGGCACGACGGCTCGCCCCACCCGACGAGCGGGAGGGTGGCCCCTGCGGCGAGCGCCCCGGTGAGGAACGTGCGCCGGCTGGTGCGCCCCGTCGGACGATCGTCACCTGCGGTCATGACCCCTCCTCCCCGGCCGGCGCCCCCCGGCGGCGGCTGCCTGCCGGGACCGTACCGGCTCAGCGCCGTGCCGGCCCGCCGACCGCCACACCGGTCGTCGAGCCGGGGCCGCCGGGGCCCGGGTCGGGCCCGGCGCGGAACGTCCGGCGGTAGGCGGTGGGCGAGACCCCGAGCGTCGCCGCCATGTGCAGCCGCAACGACGCGGCGGTGCCCATGCCCGCCCGCTGGGCCACCCGGTCGACGGGCAGGTCGGTCGTCTCCAGCAGCCGGCGGGCGAGCGCCACCCGCTGCTGCGTGAGCCAGCGGTTCGGGCTCATGCCGACCTCGTCGCGGAACCTCCGGGTGAAGGTGCGCACGCTCATCGCCGCGTGCCCGGCGAGGCCGGCGAGCGTCAACGGGGTGTCGAGCCGGGCCAGCGCCCAGGCCCGCGTCGCCGCCGTCGACGCCTCGGCCGGTGCGGGGACCGGGTGGTCGATGTACTGCGCCTGCCCGCCGTCGCGGTGCGGCGGCACGACACACGACCGGGCGGCCCGGTTGGCCACCTCCACGCCGTGGTCGCGGCGCACCAGGTGCAGGCACAGGTCGATCCCCGAGGCGGCGCCGGCCGAGGTCAGCACGTCGCCGTCGTCGACATAGAGCACGCGGGGATCGAGGCGGACGCGGGGGAACCGGGCCTGGAACGCCTCGGCGTGTCCCCAATGGGTGGTGGCGGGTCGCCCGTCGAGGAGGCCGGCCTCGGCCAGCAGATCCGCGCCGGTGCAGATCGATGCCACCCGCACGCCGGGACGAAGGCGCGCCAGCGCGGCACGGGCGGCGGCCGCCGCCGCGACGGTCGCCGCGGTGGGGGCGAGGGAGCTGTCGCTCGGCGGGACCACGACCGTGCCGGCCGCCGCCAGGGCGGACAGGCCGCGTTGGACGCCGACCACGAAGTCGGCGTTCGTCGGGACGTCCCGACCGTCGACCGAGCACGTCACGACCTCGTAGAGCGGCCGTCCCTCCGGATCGGTCGCAGCCCGGAACACCCGCGCCGGGATGCCCAGCTCGAACGGGAACACCCCCGGCAGCGCCAGCACGACGACGCGGTGAGGACGGGGCGCACGGGAACGGGTCATGGCCGGATCCTCGCGCATATCGGCCTTCAGGTCACTGGTCACGGCGCCCGCGCCGCCCGACGATGCCTGTCATGACCACAGACGAGCAGCAGCGGGCCGGCGCGGTCGGCCTCGGGTTCTTCGTGCGGGGCGCCCGGGAGGCGGTCGACCTCGTCCGTCGGGCCGAGCTGTCGGGCGTCGACACGGCGTGGATGGTGATGCACCCCGCCGGCTACGACACGCCGACGCTGGCGGCGGCGGCCCTGACCGCCACGGCGCACATCCGGGTCGGGACCTCGATCGTGCCCGCCTTCACGCGCCATCCGGTGGCACTGGCCACGCAGGCGGTGGCGCTGGCCGAGCTGAGCCCCGGCCGGTTCCGCCTGGGCATCGGGACGAGCAGCCCGGCCCTCATGACCGACGGCTTCGGCACGCCGCTGCCCCGCCCGGTGGCCGCCATGGGCGAGTACCTCGACGTGCTGCAGGCCGCGCTCCGCACCGGCGCCGTCAGCCATCGGGGCACCTCCTACGCGGTCGACCTGGAGCTGGTCGCCCCGCCCGCGGTCGACTCCGGCCCCATGCCGGTCACCCTGGCCGCGCTCGGACCCCGCATGTTCGGTCTGGCCGGCGAGCGGGCGGACGCTGCGATGACCTGGCTGTGCCCCGGGGACTACGTCGAAGCCGTCGCCCGCCCGGCGGTGGTTCGGGGCGCAGCAGCCGTCGGGCGGCCGGTGCCGCCCATCGTCGTGCACCTCGCCGCCGTCGTGACCTCGGACCGCAGCGAGGCGCGGCGCATCGCCCGGCCCACGGTGGCCGCCTTCGTGGGCAGCCCCCAGTACGCGGCCATGTTCGCGGGGGCGGGCCTGCCCGTCGCCGACGACGGGCCGAGCGACGCCCTGGTCGACGCGGTGACCGTCCACGGCGACGAGGCCGGCCTGACCGACCGCCTCGGCGAGCTGGCCGAGCGGCACGGCGAGCTGCTGGTCACCCTGGAGGCGGGGGGCGACCGGCGGGCGGACGAGGACGTGCTGCTGGGCGCGCTCGGCAACGTGACCCGCATCCTCGGGCCACGGCCTCCCGCCGTCGTTTCGTGATCCGGCCTCTGCGCGCCCGATCGGGGGCCCGGCGGCGCCGGGCGAGTGCCGCCACAGCGGGGCGTTCCGCTACGTCGTCGGGCCGAAGGCGGTGACGGTGCCGTCGGGGGCGCCGCTCGCTGGTGGGGTGCTGACGAGCAGGAGCCCGCCGTCGACCACGAGGGTCGTGGGCTCGCCGGGCACGGGCACGGTCGTCGCCGGCGGACAGATGCCGATCCCACACCCGAAGGGGGAGAAGGCGGCGACCTCGCCGCCCCGGACCGCCGTGGGGACGTAGAGGACCTGCCCGGCCACGGCCAGGTTGCCGGTGACGGGCCCTTCGGTGGCGGCGAGCCACTCCGCCTCGCAGGTCGGCTCACCGCACCCGAGGGCCGGGAAGGCCGAGACGCCGGTGGGCCCGGCGACGAAGACGGTGTCGTGAGCCACGGCCAGAGGCGCTCCGGGGTCGACGAACCCCGCGGACCAGACAACGGTTCCGTCGGCGCGCCGGATGGCGGTGATACGCCCGGTCGAGGCCGGGTCGGGCGTGGTGACGTACATCAGGTCGCCGGGCCCGGCCGCCAGGTTGCCGATCTGGCCGCCGGGCAGCGCCACCGACCAGGTCGGCGCGCACGGCGACGTCGGGCAGCCGGCCAGCGGGAACGACCGCAGCGTGGCGCCGTCGGCGTCGATGACCCGGTCGCCGGTCACCACCGGCCGGGCCACGCTGGTGCCGCCGTCGGCGTGCCACAGGGGTAGGGCGAGCGTCGGGTCACCCGGTGAGCTCTGGGTGGCGGACGACACGCGCAGCTGGTGCTCGGCGTTCTCGAACACGATCACGTCGCCGGCTGCCACGGCTGCGGCCGGCCCCGTGCGCGGCGCGGGCGGATCGAAGTTGCCGTCTCCCGTGCCGTCGGCCAGCCGCAGGAACCGGCCCGACCCCGACCGGATCTGCTGGGGCGGGGGGAAGGGGATGAAGACGTCGACCGTGGCCGAGACCAGCACGCGGTCGCCCGAGATGGCGGGCGGGTAGGTGATGTCGACGCTGACGAACCCGAGGCTTCCGAGCGACGTCCGCCACTGCGACACGCCGGTGGACATGTCGAGGGAGCGGATGGCCGTCCCGTCGGACCCGACGGCGCGGGCGCCGCTGACGGCGGTGACGTTGCCGCTGGCCGACCAGCGCGGGGCCAGCGTGTCGACGTTGTCGAGGGTGAGTCTCGACTCGAGGCTGTTGTGGTTGTCGTTGGTCGGGCCGGCGCCGGGTTGGAACCAGCACCCGGCCGCGGAGAGCGAGACGGCGACGGCGGTGGCCACGGCCGCCACGCGACGTCTCGACTGGGCGAAGTCACCGACCATCTGGTTCCCCCCTGCGTTGCCCACGGGCGCCCCCCGGCGGCCCGGCGAGGCCGTCCCCGAACGTAGTCGCAGCCGCACGCTCGCGGGTCGCGGGCCCCCGGGATGCGACCGGAACCGCGATCCCGTGGCGGCCATGGGCTACGGTGAGCGCCGCCAGGCTCCCCGGGCAGGGGTTCGGGCGTGCTTTGTCATGGCGCGCCAAGTTTTCCTGTGTCGCGTGCCGCGCTAACATGCTCAGTCGGCTCTCGGCGCTATCAGCCTGTTCTCACGCGTCTTCGGCCAACGATCTACAAGTACGTGTAGGAGCAGTCCCCCTGCCGAAACCCAAGGAAGATGCGATCGTCCTGGAGGGCACGGTCATCCAATCCCTCCCCAATGCCATGTTCCGTGTCGAACTGGAGAACGGCCACGAGGTCCTGGGCCACATCTCCGGAAAGATGCGCATGCATTACATCCGCATCCTCCCTGGTGACCGAGTGCAGGTCGAGCTCACGCCCTACGACCTCAAGCGGGGCCGTATCACCTATCGCTACAAGTGACGGGAATCATGAAGGTTCGTCCGAGCGTCAAGAAGATCTGTGAGAAGTGCAAGGTGATCCGCCGCCACGGGCGTGTGCAGGTCATCTGCTCCAACCCGCGCCACAAGCAGCGCCAGGGCTAGAAGGAAGAAGCATCGATGGCACGCATCTCCGGCGTCGACATCCCCCGCGAGAAGCGGGTGGAGATCTCGCTCACCTACATCTTCGGCATCGGGCGGACACGGTCGCAGCAGATCTGCACCGCCCTCGAGATCAGCCCGGACACCCGGGTGCGCGACCTCACCGACGACGAGGTGGCCCGCATCCGCAACCACATCGAGGCCACGTTCAAGGTCGAGGGCGACCTGCGGCGCGAGGTGCAGCAGGACATCAACCGCAAGAAGGAGATCGGCTGCTGGCAGGGCCTGCGCCACCGGCGCGGCCTGCCCGTGCGCGGCCAGCGCACGCAGACGAACGCCCGCACCCGCAAGGGCCCGAAGAAGACCGTCGCCGGCAAGAAGAAGGTGCGCAAGTAATGGCCAAGCCCAAGTCCCCCGGCGGCCGGCGGCCCCGCAAGCGCGAGCGCAAGAACGTGGGCTACGGCGTCGCCCACATCAAGAGCAGCTTCAACAACACGATCATCAGCTTCACCGACCAGGACGGCAACGTCCTGTCGTGGGCGTCGGCCGGGAACGCCGGCTTCAAGGGCTCGCGCAAGTCGACGCCCTACGCCGCACAGACCGCGGCCGAGGCCGCCGCCCGCCGGGCCATGGAGCACGGCGTGCGCAAGGTGGACGTGCAGGTCAAGGGCCCAGGGTCGGGCCGCGAGACCGCCATCCGCTCGATCCAGAACGCCGGCATCGAGGTCACCGGCATCAAGGACGTCACCCCTGTTCCCCACAACGGCTGCCGCCCGCCCAAGCGGCGGCGTGTCTGAGGTCCGCCCCGCATGTCGCGTTACACCGGTCCCAAGTCCCGAGTCTCCCGCCGCCTGGGCGTCAACATCTGGGGCACGTCGGGCGAGAACCGCGCCCTCGAACGCCGCCCCTACCCGCCGGGCGAGCACGGCCGTAGCCGCCGCCGCAATGCGTCCGAGTACCTCGAGCAGCTGCAGGAGAAGCAGAAGGCCCGCTTCAGCTACGGCCTCACCGAGCGGCAGTTCCGCAACCTCTACGAGGAGGCGAGCCGCCGCCGGGGCGTCACCGGCGAGCTCATGCTCCAGATGCTCGAGCGCCGGCTCGACAACATCGTCTACCGGGCCGGCTGGGCCTCGACCCGCCCCCAGGCGCGTCAGTTCGTCAACCACGGCCACGTCGACGTCAACGGCCGGCGGGTGGACATCGCCAGCTTCCGCGTCCGCAAGGGCGACGTGATCAGCCTGCGGGGCAAGGCCCGGCAGATGATCCAGATCCAGTGGAACCGTGACGTGCTGTCCCGCACGCCGCCGCCGTGGCTCGACTCCGAGAACGAAGGGTTGTCGGTGAAGGTGCGCGAGTACCCGCTCCGCGAACACATCGACGTGCCCGTGCGAGAGCAGCTCATCGTCGAGCTGTACAGCAAGTAGTCACCCCCCCCAACCACGTCAGTTACGAGGGAGCCTCCCGATGCTGGTCATGCAGCGCCCCACGGTCGAGCCGATCGTCGAGGAAGACAACAACCGCCAGCGATTCGCCCTGGGCCCGCTCGACCCTGGTTTCGGTCACACTCTCGGCAACTCGCTGCGCCGCACCCTGCTCTCGTCGATCCCCGGGGCGGCCATCACCCAGGTCCGGTTCGACGACGCCCTGCACGAGTTCGACACCATTCCCGGTGTGGTCGAGGACGTCACCGACATCATCCTCAACCTCAAGGACATCGTGCTGGTGAGCCACAGCGACGAGCCCGTCACACTGCGGCTCGACGTGCGGGGCCCGGCCGACATCACCGCCAACGACATCCAGCTCACGTCCGACATCGAGATCCTGAACGGCGACCTGCACCTGGCCACGCTCAACAAGTCGGGCCGCATCGCCGTCGACATCACGGTGTCCAAGGGCCGGGGCTACCGCTCGGCCGAGGCCAACAAGGTCTCCGAGACCATCGGCGTGATCCCGGTCGACTCGATCTTCTCGCCGGTGCGGCGGGTGTCCTTCGACATCGAGCCCACCCGGGTCGAGCAGTCGACAGAGTTCGACAAGCTGGTCCTCGACATCGAGACCGACGGCTCGATCTCGCCGCGGGACGCGCTGGCCTCGGCCGGCGACACGCTGCGTTCGCTCGTCGGCCTGGTCGCCGACATGAGCGACGAGCCCCAGGGCCTCGAGCTGGGCGAGCTGGCGGTCACCAGCGCCGGGTCGCCCGACCTCGACCTGCCCATCGAGGACCTCGACCTGTCCGAGCGGCCCCGCAACTGCCTCAAGCGTGCGCAGGTCAACTCGGTGGGCGAGCTGGTCCAGAAGACCGAGGACGACCTGCTGGCCATCACGAACTTCGGCCAGAAGTCGCTCGACGAGGTCATCGCCAAGCTCGACGAGCGCGGCCTGTCGCTGCGCACCAAGGACTGAACGACGGAGCCATGCCTGCCACCCCGAAGAAGGGCCGCCGGTTCGGCGGCAACGCCGCCCACCAGCGGCTCATGATGGCCAACCTGGCCGCCAGCCTGTTCGCCGCCGAGGGCATCGTCACCACGGAGGCCAAGGCCAAGGCGCTGCGCCCGGTGGCCGAGAAGCTCATCACCAAGGCCCGCAAGGCCGATGCCGACCCGGACGTGAAGCTCCACCAGATCCGACAGGTCGTCGCCTACCTGGGCGACCGGGAGATGACCCACAAGCTGTTCAGCGACATCGGGCCGCGCTACGCCGACCGCAACGGCGGCTACACCCGGATCCTCAAGCTCGGCCCGCGCCAGGGCGACAACGCGCCCATGGCGCGGATTGAGTTGGTCTGACCACGCGGCACGGGCCGCATCACGTGACCCTGTTCGAGCTCTCCGAACCAGCGGCCCCGCCGGGGCCGCTGGTGCGCGTCCGGATGACCGTGGCGTACGACGGGTCGGGGTATCACGGGTTTGCGGCGCAGCCGGGGGTCGAGACGGTCGCCGGCGCGCTGGGTGACGCCCTGGCCCGGGTCCTGGGCGGGCCGGTCGAGCTGACCTGTGCCGGGCGGACCGACGCGGGGGTCCACGCCTGGGGGCAGGTCGTCAGCTTCGACGCGCCGGCCGACCGGTTCGACCCGACGGCGCTGCAGCGGTCGCTCAACCGCCAGTGCGGCCCCGCCATCGTCGTGCGCGAGGTGGCCACCGCCGCCGCCGGCTTCGACGCCCGGCGCTCGGCCACCGGGCGGACGTATCGCTACACGGTGGTCAACCGGCCCGTCGCCGATCCGTTCCTGACACACCTGGCCTGGCACGTCGACGACCCGCTCGACCTCGACCTGCTGCGCCTCGGCTGCGACCCGCTGGTGGGCGAGCACGACTTCTCGGCGTTCTGCCGGCGGCCCAAGCATCGCGACGGCACCGAGGCGTCGCTGGTGCGGCGGGTGCGGCGGGCGGGATGGGCCGACCTGGGGGAGGGCGTGCTGCGCTTCGAGATCGAGGCCAACGCCTTCTGCCACCAGATGATCCGGAGCCTGGTGGGCACGCTTGTCGACGTCGGCACCGGCCGGCGGCACGCGGGCGAGCTGCTGGGCATCCTGGCGGCCGGTGATCGGGCCGCGGCGTCGCGCCTGGCTCCGCCCCAGGGCCTGTGCCTGTGGGCCGTCAGCTACGACGGCCCACGTCCGTCGTAGCCCGCGCCGCCCTGCCGATTGCGGGGAAATACCGGCTTCTGGCGGCCCGGCGGTCGAGGTGCCGTGAGCCTCTAGCTCACGTCGAGCACTGGACCCCCGCGGGGCCCGAACCCTCGACCGGAAGCCACCCTCCGTATCGTCAACTCGCGAATAGTGGCGGAATGGCGGCGCGTTACGTAGTCTTGCGCGCGCGACCAGAGGGATCTCCATGCGGCTGGGGCGGCGGCGGCTCCCCGCGCCGCCGCCCCGACCGGGTGGCAGCGTCCCGGTTTCAGGCCTGGGGCTCGGGCGCGCGCGTCGACCGGCTCCTGAGGTCGATCGTGCCGAACGCCAGCGACGCCACCAGCCCGCAGAGGATGCCCAGCCCCGCGCCCCCCATCACGTCGAGCGGGAGGTGGGCGCCGAAGAACATGCGGGCGAAGCCCACCACCGCAGCGAGGGGCAACGGCACCCAGCGCCACCGGCCGGGCAGAACCGGGGTCAACACCGTCGCCACCGCG
Source organism: uncultured Acidimicrobiales bacterium (assembly GCA_963842395.1). Lineage (GTDB taxonomy): Bacteria > Actinomycetota > Acidimicrobiia > Acidimicrobiales > VFJN01 > ZC4RG19. Next base: position 217,404 of record CAWJGJ010000003.1, on the reverse strand, counting down.
AACGCCACGGTCGTGTGGCCCGAGACGTAGCCGAAGCCCGAGTAGTGGGACGACCGGAGATCGACGCCGTCCAGCAGGTCGTCGGGTCGACCGCGCTGGATGGACTCCTTGACGACCTTGGCCGTCACCCACGCGAGCAGCACCGCCGAGGCGATGGCCAGCGTCGGGTGCCAGCGCCGCGTGAGCGCATACACCACGGCGGCGATCACCAGGCCCATCCCCATGGTGCCGAGCTGCATCACCGGCCACAGGAGCCAGCCCAGCAGGCCCGGCAGGCCGTTGGCCACCTCGAAGACGTCGGCCTCCCAGCCCGGCACCGTGTCGGTGCGGTCGGCCAGCAGCAGCCAGCTCAACGCGAACAGCCCGGCACCGGCCGCTGCCTCCGTGGCATGCCGTCCCCACGGCCGGGCGCCCGCCAGGCGACCCCGCCGATCGGTCTGGACGGGTGCCTCCCCGTGGCCGTCGCCTGCGCCTTCGCCGCCGCCTTCGCCGTCGCCGGCGCGGGGAGCGCGGGAGGTGGCGTGGGACATGGACGGCGATCCGATCAGGCGGGGGCGGGGGCTGCCCCGGGAACGGTAGTCACCGGCTCGGCCGGCACCCCCACCGCCAGGTTGAGGATCGAGCCGATCGCCACGCCCAGGGCGGCGCCGCAGATCACGTCGAGGGGGTTGTGGGCACCGACGTACACCCGGCCCACCATGACCAGCACCACCAGGGCGTAGGGGACCGGTCGCCAGCGGCGGGGGAGGTACGGGGCGACCAGGCAGGCGATGGCCCCGATCATCACCGCGTGACCCGACACGAAGCTCTCGCCACCCGCGTGCACGTCGCCCCGCAGCTCGGCGGTGGGGCCGATCGACGTGCCCGGGCGCTCCCGCGTGACCAGCGCCTTGACCCCCCGCTCGAGGGCGAGCTTGGCCACCGTGGCCGCCAGCAGCGCCGCCGCCAGTCGGTAGCGGCGCAGCACGGCGGCGACGATCGCCAGCACCGGGCCCCAGATCAGCACGCCGAGCTGCTGGAACGGCCACAGGACGGGGTACAGCCAGCCGGGCAGCCCGTTCACGGCCTCGAACGTGCTCCGCTCCCAGCCGGGCACCGCGCCGTCGCGCACGGCGATCAGGCCGGCGAGCACCACGACCAGCCCCACTGCGCCCGCCACCGCGTCGGCGAGCCGACGTTCGTAGGCCGGGCCGGAGCGCTGGGCGCCACCCGCGGCCGGCGGGCGGTCGCCGCCGGGGGCGTCACCGCCGGTCATCCGACGCACTCCGTGCCGGCGCCGCACAGGGCGAGGCCCGTCGTCTCCTCGACGTGGTCGACCAGGACCGTGCGGGGCTGGAAGGCGAGCGCCTGCTCGGCGCTGAACACGAGGGCCCGGTCGGCCTCGCCCTCGAACGCGAACTCGTAGGTGACGCAGCCTCCCGGGAACAGGTAGTAGCGTGTGCTGCGCAGCTCGGGCCGCAGGCGGTCGGGCCGCTCGTAGCGCTCGGTGCCCAGTTCGTCGCTCGGGACGGGCACGGCGTCGTCGACGATGCAGTCCTCACGGGGCACGAGGGTGACGGCGACCGCCCGGTCGCCCCCGCGGTCGGAGTCGAGCCAGAACGTGGCGCGACCCCGCTCGATGTGGGCGCCGCCGTGGTCCCACCCCGCCGGCAGGGCGGCGACGCAGGGCACCTGGGTCGCCGTCGGGACGGCCTGGGCCACCAGCACGATCGGGCTGTCGGTCCCGCAATCGGGCTCGGTGTCGACCGTGAGGTCGTGGGCGGGCGTGAACAGGCTCACGGCCTGCGCGCTCGCCAGCGCCAGTCCCGTCACGACGGCGATCGCCAGCCCCACGCGTCGCAGGCTCCAGCGCTGCAGCGAGATGCGGGGTCGCTCGGGGGCGAGGCGACGGAACTCGCCCATCAGGTCGCGCCCGTCCTGTTTCACGACGGTCCGCAGCTGGGTGGGGCTGGCGACGCCCCGGGTGGCCGCGAACGCCTCGGCGATGTCGTCGGCCGTGAACAGCCGGAGCGCCCGCTGGTACACGCGCTCCGCATCGGAGCCGACCGCCAGCACCAGCATCATGTTCCCCAGGTCGACCGCCTGGCGCCACGGCGACGGTCGCACCTGCACGAAGAACGCGTCGATCAGGAACACCTGCCCGTCGCGCACCAGCAGGTTGGCGGGCTTGACATCGCGGTGGGCCAGGCCCGCGTCCCACAGCAGGCGCACGATCCCGAGGCCGCCGTCGATCACGCCGTCGTCGATCTCGGCGTCGCCGATCTCGCGGGCGCCATCGATGAAGCTGGCGACCAGCATGTACTCACGGTCGGGCGTGATCTCGACGATCCCGTAGGGCGTGGCGGTGGGGATGCCGGCGTCGCGCAGCAGTCGCAGCGCGTAGTCCTCGTACTCGACGAGCCGGCGGACGTTGGAGAACCGCGCCTCGTCCTCCAGCCGCCCGTAGAGGAGGTGCCGGCCGAGCTTGTACCAGCGGTCGGCCCGCACGTGGTTCATGGCGAGGAGCTTGGCGAAGAGCTGGTCGTGGTCCGGATCGCCCTCGATCCGCAGGCGCAGGGGCGTCGACCCGCCGGAACCCTCGAGCCCCACCGGCGCCGCGTCGACGACGGTCAGGCCCAGCTGGTCCTGCATGGCCCGGCGAATGGCTTCGCCCCGCCGCCCGGTCACGTCGAGGTGGGCCGTCTTGCCCTGCCCATAGGTCACGGGCACGACGTCGTTGGGCGTGAACAACCGGAAGCCGGCAAGGGGGATGGCGATGCCGAACGCCAGGCCGGCGAGCACGTCGTAGGGATGATCGACGCCGAGGTAGAGGCGGGAACCCACGAACAGCGTCAGGATCACCGCCATGGCGAGCTTGGCCCGGGTGCGCGACCTGCCCGGTGGCACCAGGCTGTATGTGGCGGCGACGAGCACCAGGGCGAGCACCCCGACCGGGGGCGACGGTGCCGAGTAGCCGGCCCATCGGCCGATGGCGGTGACGTCGTAGGGGCGGGGCCGGGAGTAGGCGGTGTACAGGCTCGCTCCGACCACCTGCAGCACCACGATGCTGGCCAGCGTGGTGAACAGGTGGCGCCAGCGCCGGAAGACCATCTGCGCCACCAGCACCCCCACTGCCAGCAGCGTGAGCGTCCAGCCCGTCAGCACGCGGTCGTAGGCCGTGGCCAGGTCGGTCAACCACGCGGTGCGGGACCGGGCGATCGGGCGCAGGATGGCGGCGTCCACCCGGTCGGTGAACCGGCGGGCCGACGGGGAGACGAGCAGGACCAGCACCCAGCTCGAGAGCATCGCCAGCGCGACCAACCACAGCTTCCCGCTGGTGCCGAGCGAGCGGGGCAGCGGCGGTGAGGCGCCCGTGGGCCGCCGGCGCCGGTGGCGCCATCCGCCCGGGGGCGCGGGAGACGGGGATGCGCTCGCGGCGGCCGCGTCGACCGCGCCGACCTCGCGCGAGGTGGTCACGGCCCGCCCGTGCGCCGGTCCGCGGGCGCTCCCCCGGGTGGGCGCGTCACCCCAGCCCCTCGGTGTCCAGCCAGTCGGCCGCCACCTCTGCGGGAGCGTCGCCGCGGGCCACCCGGCCGTTGAGCACCTGCAGCTCGCCGGTGGTCAGGCGGGCCGACACCGCGTCGACGGCCGCGACCAGGCGGTCGCCGAACCGGTCGATCAGCTCGCGCCGCACGACCGGGGTGACGTTCTCGGCCGGCTGCAGGTTCCGGTCGTCGGCCAGCACCACCAGGTCGTCCGACACGAGGAGGGGGTCGGTGGTGAAGAGCAGGGCGACGTCGATGTGCCCACCGTCCAGCGCCTGGTGGGTGAGCGGGCCGCCCACGTCGAGGGGCAGGAAGTCGTCGAAGTGCAGGTCGTAGGTGTCCTCGAGCCCGGCGAGGCAGTAGGGCCGGTCGGGGCACCCGGGCGGGCCGCCGAATCGCAGCGACGGCGCGATCTCCGCCAGGTCGCTGATCTCGTCGAGGTCGTAGCGCTCGGCCAGCTCGCGGGTCACCACGACGGCGTTGGAGTTCTGGGCGAGGGCCGGCGCGAGGGCGGCCGCGTGCCGGTCGCCCAGCGCCCGGTCGAGCGCCCGCGTGGTGGCGGCGACGTCGTCGGACGGCACGGTGGCGCCCATGCTGGCGAACCGCAGCCCGGTGCCCGCGTACTCGGGCACGAGCTCGACGAGACCTCGGGCCAGGGCCGGCTGGACGAGCTCGCGGGGGCCGATCCCGAGCTCGTAGCGCACCTCGAAGCCGGACGCCTCCAGGGCCTGGCCGTAGAGCTGCGCCAGCACCGTGCTCTCGGGGAAGTCGAACGACGCCACGGTGACGGCGTCGTCGTCCAGCACGGCCGCCGCGGCGGCGGCACCGGCCGCGGGATCGCCGGGCGCATCGTCGGCCGGCGACGGCCGGCCGGTGCGTGCGCAGCCGCCCAGAGCGAGCATGGCGACCAGCACGCCTGCGCACGACTTCCGGGCTCCCACGGGCCGCTCCCTTTCGATGGCGCGGCGCCGGAGACCGCCGGCGCCTGTCCCAGCCTCCCACAGGCGGTCGGGGACGGGGAACCCTGACCGTTGCCACCCCACCCTCGCGGGGGGAGACTGCATCGGGCGGTGCTCACCCGCGCTGCCAGGGAGGACGGTCCATGAACGCAGCCGACGCCGCGGCAACCGGCGCCCCGCCGGGCCCCGGTCTGCCTGGTGCCCCGGCCGGCGCCGCGCCGGCCGCGGGCGGGCGCGGCCGGATCGACCCGCGGGTGCGCAAGGTGCTCCAGGTGCTCGTGTCGCTCGTCATCGTGGTCGGCATCTTCTGGTTCGTGCTGGGTCAGTTCGCCGACATCTCCGAGGTGTGGGACGCCATGCGGACGCTCACCTGGCTCGAGCTCGGTGTGCTGATCCTCGCCGCCGTCTGGAACCTGGCGACGTACTGGATCCTGACCGTGATCGCGACGCCCGGGCTGCGGTACCCGCAGGCGGTGGTGTTGACCGAGACGACCACCGCGGTGTCGAACGCGCTGCCGGCCGGCGGCGCCATCGGCGTGGGGCTCACCTACTCGATGCTGTCGTCGTGGGGCTTCTCGAAGTCGCGGTCCACGCTGTCGGTGGTGGTGACCGGCATCTGGAACAACTTCGCCAAGCTGGGGATGCCGGTGGTGGCGCTGGCCCTCCTGGTGACGCAGGGTCAGCCGGGCGGTGGTCGCATGGTGGCCGGGTTCGCCGGGCTCGCCGGCCTGGTCGGCGCCATCCTCGTGTTCTCGCTCATCCTCCGCAGCGAGGACTATGCCCGCCGCGCCGGCCTGGCGGGCGAGCGGTGGATGACCAAGCTCCGCGGCCTGGTGGGACGCGGCCCGGTGCAGGGCTGGGACGACGCCGTGGTCCGCTTCCGCAGCCGGGTCATCGGCCTGGTCAGCCACCGGTGGATCTCGCTCACCGTCGTCACCATCGTGGGCCACCTGTCGCTCTATGCGGTGCTGCTGGTGACGCTGCGGACCATGGGCGTCTCCGACGACGAGGTCAGCTGGGCCCAGGTCCTGGCAGCGTTCGCGTTCGCCCGCCTGCTCACCGCCATCCCGCTCACACCGGGCGGCGTCGGGATCATCGAGCTGGCGCTCATCGCCGCCATCACCGACGCCGGCGGCGCGGACGCCGCCGTGGTGGCCTCGGTGCTCATCTACCGGCTGCTCACCTACGTCGCGCCCATCCTCTTCGGCGCCGTCACGTACATCTACTGGCGCCGCAACCGCAGCTGGCGTGACACGGCGCCGCCGATGCCGCCCGAGCTGGCCCCGGCGCCCGCGCCGGCGGCCGCCCCGGCCTGAGCGCCGGCCCCGGCGCACGTTTGCCGTCGGGCCCGGTGTGCCCGTAGGCTTGTCCGTCGCTCTGGACCGGACGCGCCCACCCGCGCGTGGTCCGCACCGCATGAACTCACCCGAAGGTGGCACGCGTGCCCACGTACAGCCCGAAAGCATCAGAGATCCAGCGTGCCTGGTACGTCGTCGACGCCGAGGGCATGGTCCTCGGCCGCCTCTCCACCGAGGTCGCCCGCGTGCTGCGCGGCAAGCACAAGCCCGTGTTCGCCCCGCACCTCGACATGGGTGACCACGTCATCATCGTGAACGCCGACAAGGTGGTGCTCACGTCCGACAAGGCCGAGCGCAAGGTCATCTACCGCCACTCGGGCTACCCGGGCGGCATCAAGGCCGAGACGTTCGCCCACCTGCACGGGCGCAAGCCCGAGGAGGCGGTGCGCCGCAGCATCCGGGGCATGCTCCCGAAGACGCGGCTCGGCCGGCAGCAGATCAGCAAGCTCAAGGTCTACGCCGGGCCGACGCACCCCCACGCCGCCCAGCAGCCCCAAACCCTCGACGTGGCCCACGCCCGTCACCGCACAGCTTGAGGACGCCACAGCCATGACCACCCCGCTCGTGCAGACCACCGGCCGCCGCAAGGGCGCCGTCGCCCGGGTCCGCATCCGTCCCGGCAGCGGCGCCATCACCATCAACAAGCGCGACGTGGCGAACTACTTCCCGTCCAAGGCGCACCAGATGATCCTGTCCGAGCCGCTGCGCCTCACCAGCACCGACGAGACCTACGACGTCGACGCCACCCTCCACGGCGGCGGCGTGTCGGGTCAGGCGGGCGCGCTGCGGCTGGGCATCGCCCGGGCGCTCGTCGAGCTCGACCCCGAGATGCGCACCACCCTCAAGCGGGCCGGCTTCCTCAGCCGCGACCAGCGCGAGAAGGAGTCCAAGAAGTACGGCCTGAAGAAGGCCCGCAAGGCTCCGCAGTACAGCAAGCGCTGACCGGGGCACCGGCCAGGGCGCGGAGGTGAAGTTCGGGACCGACGGGGTGCGGGGGGTCGCCAACCGCGAGCTGACCCCCGAGCTGGCCGTGGCCCTCGGCCGCGCCGCGGCCCGGGTGCTGGGCGGCGACCGCTACGCGATCGGCCGCGACACGCGCCGCTCCGGCCCGATGCTGGAGGCGGCGCTGGCGGCCGGGCTGGCGTCCGAGGGGGCCGACGTCACCCTGCTGGGCGTCGTCCCCACGCCCGAGGTGGCGTGGTGGTCGGCGACCGAGGACGCGCCGGCCGCCATGGTGTCGGCCTCGCACAACCCCTTCGCCGACAACGGCATCAAGCTGTTCGCCCCGGGCGGCCGCAAGCTCAGCGACGCGGTCGAGGCCCGGCTCGAGGCCGAGCTGGCGCGCCTGACCGGCCTCGACGTGCCGGGCGCGTCGCCCGCCGACGCGCCCCCGCGGGCCCCTTGGGTACCGGCCGGCCCGCGCCGATCGGCGCCCAGGTCGGCCGGGTGGGCGCCGACCCGGGCGGTCACGACGGCTACGTCGCCGCGGTGGTGGCGTCGCTGGACGGCCGCCGGCTGGACGGGCTGACGGCGGTGGTCGACTGCGCCAACGGCTCCGCCGCGGTGGTGGCCCCCGGCGCCCTGCGGAGCCTGGGCGTCGACGTCCACGTCCTGCACGACCGACCCGACGGCCTCAACATCAACGATCGTTGCGGCTCGACCCACACCGAGGGCCTGGCGCGCGCGGTGGTCGAGCGGGGGGCCGACGTCGGCGTGGCCTTCGACGGCGACGCCGACCGCGTGCTGCTCATCGACGCCGCGGGCGAGCTGGTCGACGGCGACCAGATCATCGCCATGTGCGCCATCGACCGGCGCGCCCGGGGCGTCCTCGCCGGGGGCGCCGTGGTGGTCACCGTCATGTCCAACCTGGGGTTCCGCCTGGCGATGGACCAGCGGGGCATCAAGGTGGTCGAGACCCGCGTCGGCGACCGCTACGTCCTGGAGGCGCTCGATGCCGGCAGCCTGTCGCTGGGCGGCGAGCAGAGCGGACACGTCATCTTCCCTGCCTTCGCCCAGCTGGCCACCACCGGCGACGGGCTGCTCACGGCGCTGCAGGTGCTGGACGTGGTCGTGCGGGACGGTCGACCCGTCGCCGAGCTGGCCGCCGACGCCATGACCCGGCTGCCCCAGGTGCTCCGCAACGTCCGGGTGGCGGAGCGCGACCCTTCCCTCGTCGAGCGCTTGGCGCCCGACATCGCCGCCGCGGAGCGGCGCCTGGGCACCCGGGGCCGGGTGCTGGTCCGGCCCAGCGGCACCGAGCCGTTGGTGCGGGTCATGGCCGAGGCACCCACCGCGGCCGAGGCCGGCGCCGCGGTCGACGACCTGGTGCGTGCGGTCGAGGCGCTCGCGGGGCGCTGACCCGGCGCCCCACCGGCCGCGGCGGGGTGGGCCGTAGACTCACCACCCATGTGCGGGATCATCGCGGTCGTCCGTCGCCCCGGCGGGCGGGCCGCCCCCTCGCCCGACCAGGTCACCGGGCCCCTCCACGACGCCGTGGCGGCGCTCGCCAGCGGCGCGCCCCTGGCGGAGGCGTGCACCACCGCGGCCGAGCTGGTCGAGGAGGCCGATGCCCACCTGCGGGGCGCCGCGGGAGTCTGGGCGCTCGTGTACGACCGGCGGCTTCTGGCCGAGGTCGAGGGCGTGTGCACCACCCTGTCGGCGTCGGTGGCCGGCATCGAGGAGCGCCTCGACGCCGGGGGCGACGCCGCGCACGTCGAGGCGGTCAACGCCGCGGTGATCCGGCTGAAGGACGCCGTGTGGGCCGTGGCGAACGACCGGGTGCGCACCGCACGGGCCGTGGCCGACCTGGCGGGCAACGAGCCCGGCTGGGCCGCCGTCGAGTCCTACACCTCCATCCAGCAGGCGCTGTCCGCCATCGACCGGCTCGAGGTGCGCGGCCGCGACTCCGCCGGGCTGCAGGTGCTGGTGCGCGACCACGGCCTCGACCTCGACAACCCCGCCGTCGCCGGGCTGCTGGGCGGGCGGGCCGCCGACCCCCTCTTCCGCTCGGGCGCGGTGCGGGTGGCCGACGGCTGCCTGTCGTTCGTCTACAAGGCGGCGGCCGAGATCGGCGAGCTGGGCGACAACACCGCCCACCTCCGGGCCGCACTGCGGGCCGACGACCTGTTGCGGCTGGCGGTCGGCGGCGACGACGCCGTCGCCATGGTGCTGGGCCACACCCGGTGGGCGTCGGTGGGCATCATCAGCCAGCCCAACGCCCACCCGGTCGACAGCGCCGAGCTGGGCGGCGGCGGCGTCCCCCACGTGGTGGCGGCCCTGAACGGCGACGTCGACAACTTCGCCGACCTCAAGGCGCTGGACGGCCTGGACATCGCCCCCGAGATCACGACCGACGCCAAGGTCATCCCCATCCTCGTGGCGCGGCGCATCGCCGAGGGCAACGACCTCGCCACCGCCTTCCGCAACACCGTGGCCAGCTTCGAGGGCTCGGTCGCCATCGCCGCGGGCGCCAGCGCCGAGCCGGGCACGCTGCTGCTGGCCCTGCGGGGCAGCGGTCAGGCCCTCTACGTCGGCCTCACCGACGACGCCTACATCGTGGCCAGCGAGCCCTACGGCGTCATCGAGCTGACCAGCGACTACGTGCGGATGGACGGCGAGACCCCGGCCAACCCCGACAACCCCACCGCCAGCCGGGGCCAGATCGTGGTGCTGGACGGCGCCCGCGCCGGCAGCATCGACGGCATCGGGCGGCTGGCCTACGACGGCACCCCCCTCCCCGTCACCGGCGACGACATCGTGGCCGCGCAGATCACCACCCGCGACATCGACCGGGGCGACTTCCGCCACTACCTGCTGAAGGAGATCACCGAGGCGCCCGCCAGCTTCCGCAAGACGCTGCGGGGCAAGCTGGTCGAGCACGACGGCGCGCCCGCGGTCACCCTGGGCCCGGACACGCTGCCCGACGACGTGCGGGCCGGGCTGCGGTCCGGCGCCATCGACCGGGTGCTCGTCATCGGCCAGGGCACCGCGGCGGTGGCGGGCCAGGCGCTCGCCGCCGCGCTCGACCGCTCGTGCGCGGAGGTGGCGCTGCGGGCCCAGGCGCTGCCCGCCACCGAGCTGAGCGGCTTCGGCCTGCGGGCCTCCATGGCCGACACGCTGGTGGTGGCGATCAGCCAGTCGGGCACCACGACCGACACCAACCGCACCGTCGACCTGGTGCGGGCGCGCGGCGCCCGTGTGGTGGCCATCGTCAACCGCCGGGGCAGCGACCTGACCGACAAGGCCGACGGCGTGCTCTACACGTCGGACGGCCGCGACGTCGAGATGTCGGTGGCCTCCACCAAGGCGTTCTACAGCCAGATCGCGGCCGGACTGCTGCTGGCCACCGCCATCACCGAGGAGGTGGGCGGGACCGTCGACCCGGCGCTGCTCACGGCGCTGCGCGACCTGCCCGACGCCATGAGCGAGGTGATCGAGCGGCGGGCGACCATCGCCGAGGCCGCGCACACCCTGGCGCCGTCCCGGCGCTACTGGGCGGTGGTGGGCAACGGCGTGAACCGCATCGCCGCCGCCGAGGTGCGCATCAAGCTGTCCGAGCTCTGCTACAAGTCGATCGCCAGCGACTCGACCGAGGACAAGAAGCACATCGACCTCTCGTGCGAGCCGCTGATCCTGGTGTGCGCGGCGGGGCTGGAGGGCTCGACGGCCGACGACGTGGCCAAGGAGGTCGCGATCTACCGGGCGCACAAGGCGTCGCCCGTGGTCATCGCCACCGACGGGCAGTCGCGCTTCGTGTCCGCTTTGCACGTGCTGTCCGTGCCCCCCACCCATCCCGGCCTGGCCTTCGTGCTGTCGTCGATGGCGGGCCACCTGTTCGGGTACGAGGCGGCGCTGGCCATCGACGGGCTGGCGCACCCGCTGCGCGAGGCGCGGGCCGCGATCGAGACGCTGGTCAGCGGGCCCCTGGCAGGGTCGGCCGTCGGCAACGGCGGCGCCCGCCCGGCACACGCTCCCGGCGACGGCCGGGGCAACGGTGGACCCGCCGGCGCGGGCACCGCGGCCGGCGGCGCGGCGGCCACGTTGGTCGCCCCCCACGACGGCGAGGCGATGCTGCGCCGGCTGCGACCCCACCTGGCGCCGGTGGCCCGCCGCTTCTTCGACGGCCTCCGGGTGGGCAGCTTCGACGGCCAGCTCGAGGCGTCGACGGCGGTGCGGCTGGCCGTGCTGTTCCGGTTCGTGCTGGGCGTCGTGCCGCTCGACGCCTACCAGATCGAGCAGGGCAAGGTGGGCACGCCCGCCGTGGTGATCGACGACCTGACGGCCGCGCTCACCCAGGCGATCGACGAGCTGACCCGCCCGGTCGACGCCATCAAGCACCAGGCCAAGACCGTCACGGTGGGCATCTCCCGCACCGACGAGACGCTGCTCGAGGTCCCGCTCGTGCGCGAGGTCATCGCCACGGGCGCGCACCGCGACCAGCTCACCTACCGCACGCTGCGCACGCTGGCCGACATCAGCCCGGTGGTGGCCGAGGTGGTGGGGTTCACCCGCTACCGCATCGAGGGCCGTCCGGGGCTCGAGGGCGCCGCCACCGCCACGGTGGTCGACCGGGGCGGCATCGCCCGCGACCTGGCCAGCCGGACCGACCGCACCCCCGAGCTGCGGGGCACCAAGCACCGGGTGGCGACCGAGCGCGAGGTCCTCGTGGCCCGGGGTCGCCGCGACGGCCGTCCCATCGTCATCATCCCCGAGGTCAAGGACGGCGAGTCGACGGGCATCACCCTGCTGCACGTGCGGTTCTCCGGGCCGTTGCCCGTGGCGACCGCCCGGGGCGTCCTGCAGGGCTACCGCAACCGCTACGCGGTGCTGCGGGACGCCGTGTGCGAGACCGAGCCGACGTTCCGCGAGGACCTGCTGGCCGACGTGCCCGTCGACGTGCTCATGACCGAGCCCATCAACCAGCTCGCCGACCGCTGGCGGTCCGTGTGACCCCGACTGCGCCGCACGCTCGCCGACGCTCCCCCGCCCGGCGGCGGACGTGGCTGGTGCCTTGTGTCCGGGTGCCGGCGGCGCGGCTCCCGGTCAGGTGTGTGCCGGCGGTGCCGGTCCGGGCGCGCCGTCCGGCGGCGGCCGGCGGCGAGGGGTGAGTGACGTCGTCGGTGTCGGTGTCGACCTGTGCGAGGTCGACCGCATGCGCCGCACGCTCGACCGCACGCCCGGCTTCGCGGGCCGGGTGTTCACGCAGGCCGAGCAGGACTACTGCCGCCGCGCCCGCGACCCCGCCGAGCGCTTCGCCGCCCGCTTCGCGGCCAAGGAGGCGGTGCTGAAGGCGCTGTCTGCGGGGTTGGGTGCCTGCCCGTTCCGCGACATCGAGGTGGTGCGGGCCGGGTCGGGAGCGCCCACAGTGGTGTTGCACGACGCCGCCGCGGCGCTGGCGGCCGAGCGAGGTGTCGCGGCATGGCGCGTCAGCCTGACGCACACCCGCACGATGGCCGAGGCCGTCGCCATCGCCCTCGCCCCCTGACCCCGTGACCGGCCCGGTCGACCCGTTCCCGGCGTTCGTGTGTTGCGGTTTCCGGCACGTTCGGACGCCGGTTCGGTCGCCGGGCCCCGGTGGCCGGTTCCGGCGTTCGTGTGTTGCGGTCTCCGGCACGTTGGGACGCCGGTTCGGCGGGCGCTGCGGCGCCGTTAGCCTCGGCGCGGACATGCGTGTCGTGGTGACCCCCGAACAGATGGGCGCGATCGACGCCGCCGCGCCCGAGCCTGTCGAGGTGCTGATCGGACGCGCCGGTGCCGCCGTCGCCCGCCACGCCGTCGCCATGCTCGGCGGCTGCTACGGCCGCCGCGTGGTCGTCGTCGCCGGCAAGGGCAACAACGGCAACGACGGCCGCGACGCCGCCCGCCGGCTGGAGCTACGGGGCGTGCGGGTACGGGTCATCGACGCCGCAGACGCCCCGGCGCGGCTCCCGGCCGCGGACCTGGTGATCGACGCGGCCTACGGCACGGGTTTCCACGGCTCGTACGAACCGCCCGATCCCGGCGGCGCACCGGTGCTGGCGGTCGACATCCCGAGCGGCGTCGACGGCCTGACCGGTGCGGTGGCGGGCGGCGCGGTGCGTGCCGATCGCACGGTCACCTTCGCCGCGCTCAAGCCCGGGCTGCTGTTCCACCCCGGTCGGGCGCTGGCCGGCGAGGTGGTGGTGGCCGACATCGGCCTCGACGTCTCGCCGGCGGGCATCCGGTCGGCGACCGCCTCGGCGTCGGCACGGGCGTCGGCGGGACAGGGTCCGACGGACGAGGCCGTGACGGCCGCCGGAGCCAAGGCCGTCGCCGGGAGCGACCGCGACCTCGACGGCGGTGGGTCTCGGGGTCCGAGCGATGGCGGGGTCGAAGAGGCCGAGGACGGCGGCGCTCGTGACGTGGGTGAGGCAGGCGGTGGCGGGGATCGTCAACGCGGGTGGGGCTGGCGGTGGTGGCGGTCGTGACGTGGGTGGGGCTGGTGGGCCGGGCGATCGTGGGGCCGATCGCGACGACCTCGCCGAGCTCGGGGTGGTCGGCGCCGCCGACGTCGCCCGTTGGCTGGTCCCCCGGCCCGCCGACAGCCACAAGTGGCGGACGGCCGTGGTGGTGGCCGCCGGGTCGCCGGGCATGACCGGCGCCGCCCATCTCGCCGCCCATGCGGCCCAGCGGGCCGGGGCGGGCATGGTCCGGGTGGCGACGCCGGGCCTCGACCACGACCCGGGACTGCCCACCGAGGCCGTCGGGGTGGGCGTGCCGGTCGCCGGATGGGACGCGCAGGTGGTGGGCGAGCTCGACCGGGCGGGCGCGCTGGTGGTCGGGCCCGGGCTCGGGCGGGGTGCACCGGCGGCGACGGCCGTCCACCAGGTGGTCGCCGCCGCGTCGGTGCCCGTCGTCGTCGACGGCGACGGCCTGTCGGCGCTGGGCGCCCAGCTCGGCGACGTGGTCGCCCCGCGCCGGGCCGCCACCGTCGTCACTCCCCACGACGGAGAGTTCGCCCGCCTGGCCGGGCACGCCCCCGGCGACGACCGCATCGCGGCCGCCCGCGAGCTGGCGCAGGGCGTCGGGGGCCATCGTGCTGCTCAAGGGGCCCACCACCGTGGTCGCACATCCCGACGCCCGCGTGCGCCTGTCGCTCAGCGGCGACTCCCGCCTGGCGACCGCGGGCACTGGCGACGTGCTGGCGGGCATCATCGGCTCCCTGCTGGCCCAGGGGGTCGATGCGTTCGCGGCCGCCGCCGCGGGTGCGTGGCTCCACGGCGAGGCGGCGATGCGGGGGCCGGCCCGCGGCCTGGTCGCCTCCGACCTGCCTGCCGCGCTCCCCGCGGTCCTGGCCGACGTAGAGGCCGCGTCCCCCGAGGTCCTCGCCCGCCGCCACGCCGCATTCCCCGCCGGTTGGGCAGGCCCCGATGCCGCGTTCCCCGCGGGACTTGCTGGTCCGCACGCGGCTCTCCTGCCCTGGAAGTTGGCGCGGATGGCACGTTCGCTCCGGGACTTGCTGGTCCGGGCGCCGCGTCTCCTGCTTTGCGGGTCGACCCAGGCTCGGCATCTCCTTCTCTGGAGGCTGGCCCGGGTGCCGCGTCTCCTGCGGGTATTGCTGGTCCGGGCGCCGGGTTTCCTGGTTTGCGGGTCGGCCCAGGCTCGGCGTCTCCTTCGGTGATGGCTGGTTCGGGTGCCGCGTTCCCCGCTCCTCAGGCCGGCCAGGGTGCCGCGTCACCGCCAGCTCTGGCCGGCCCCGTCTCGGTGTTCCCTGGCGGGCTGGGGGGCGCGGAGTCGGCGTTCTCCGCGGGCGCGGGCGCGTGCCGGCCGCGGCGACGACCGTGGGGCCGGCTGATGGCGCGCGCGTGGGCGGAGATCGACCTGGGGGCGGTGCGCCACAACGTGCGCACGCTGCGGTCGGTCGCGCAGCCCGCCCTGTTCTGCGCGGTCGTCAAGGCCAACGGCTACGGACACGGGGCCACGGCGGTGGGCCGTGCCGCGCTGGAGGCGGGCGCCGACTGGCTGGGCGTCGCCCAGGTGGACGAGGCCGTCGTGCTGCGCGACGCCGGCATCGAGGCGCCCATCCTGCTGCTGTCCGAGCCCCGCCACGACGAGATCGACGACGCGGTGGCCACCGGCGCCCGGCTCACCGTCTACACCTCGGCCTGCGTGGCGGCCATCGCCAAGGCGGTGCGTGCCAACCGCACCCCGGCTGTGCGCCTGCACGTGAAGGTCGAGACCGGCATGAACCGGGTTGGAGCCGCGCCACGCGATGTCCTCCCGCTCGTCCGGGCGATCACCGAGCTCGACGAGGTGGTGCTCGAGGGCGTGTGCACGCACTGCCCTGTCGCCGACGAGCCCGGCAACCCCTTCAACGCCCAGCAGATGGACTTCTTCGGCCAGGTGCTGGCCGACCTGCGGGCCGCGGGCGTCGACCCCGGCATCGTGCACGCGGCCAACTCGGCGGCCACCCTCGTCCACCCGGCCGCCCGCCACGACCTGGTGCGGTGCGGCATCTCGATCTACGGCATCCCTCCGGCGCCGCCGCTCGCCGGGCTGGTCGACCTGCGGCCGGTCGTGACGCTGGCGTCCGAGGTCGGCTTCGTGCACCGGGTCGCGGCCGGCGAGGGGATCTCCTACGGCCACCGGTACCGGTTCGACCGGGACACCGTGGTGGCCACGATCCCCATCGGCTACGCCGACGGCGTGTTCCGGTCGCTGCCCCTGGTCGGCCAGGAGGTGCTGATCCGGAGCGAGCGGCGCCCGATGGTGGGCGTGGTGACGATGGACCAGGTGATGGTCGACTGCGGCCCGCGGTCCGACGTACAGGTGGGCGAGCCGGTGGTGCTGCTGGGCGCCCAGGGCGACGAGCGGATCACGCCCGACGAGTGGGCGGCCAAGCTGGGCACCATCTCCTACGAGGTGGTGTGCGCGATCGGAGCCCGGGTGGCGAGGCACTACCGGTGACCGGTCGGTGGCGCCCGTGATCACCGACGTCGGGGGGCTGCGGGTCGGCCACTGGACCGATGCCGAGGCGGCCACCGGCTGCACGGTCGTGCTGTTCCCGGAGGGGACGGTGGCGTCCGGCGAGGTGCGGGGCGGGGCGCCCGCCACCCGCGAGACGGCCCTGCTCGACCCGACGCGCACGGTGGCCCGCATCGACGCCCTGGTGCTGACCGGCGGCTCGGCGTTCGGCCTGGCTGCGGCCGACGGCGCGGTGCGCTTCTGCGAGGAGCGGGGGATGGGGTTCCCCACCCCGGCAGGCCCCGTGCCGATCGTGGTCGGCCTCGGGTTGTTCGACCTGCTGGTGGGCGATCCGGCCGTGCGACCCGGGGCGGCCGAGGGCTACGCGGCGTGCGTGGCCGCCGCGGACGGCCCGGTCGAGGTGGGCCGCGTCGGCGCGGGCACCGGCGCCACGGTGGCGGCGGGCCCGCGACCTGCCGTCGCCCCCGGCTCTGAGGCCTCCGGCCCTGACGCCTCCGGCCCTGACGCCCCCGGGCGCGAAGCGGGGGTGAGCGCGGGCCCCGGGGCCGACGCCGGTCAGGACGGCAGCAGCACCGCGGCAGTTGCGGACCGAGCGACCGATCGAGCCGTGGCCTTCGCGTCGGCGGTCCGGGCGTTCCGCCGGCCCGGCGGGCTGGTCACCGCCTCGGCCCGGGTGGGCGACCTCGTCGTCGCCGCGCTCGTGGCCGTCAACGCCTCGGGCACGCCGGGTGCCGACGACGCGGCCGCCCTCGCCCCGCGTCCCGGCGGTGACTCCGCCCGGCGACGCCCGGGGGCGACCCGCCGCAGCCTGGGGCGACGCGCCGGTCGGGTTCGGCAACACCACCATCGGGCTGGTGGCCACCAACGCGGCCCTCGACAAGGTCGGGTGCCACCTGGTGGCCCAGAGCGCCCACGACGGCCTGGCGCGCGCGGTGTTCCCGGTTCACACCCGGGCCGACGGCGACGCGTTCGTGGCCGCCGCGGTGGGCGGCGTCGACGCGTCGCTCGACCTGGTGCGCGACCTGTGCGTCCACGTCGTGGCGCGGGCGATCGGTGGACTTGCAGGCCACGGGCCGGGCGGGCCGGATCGGTAGTCTCGGGGCGTGCTCCCGTCCACCTCGGTCGCGCCATGACGTCCCGGGCCGCCACCCTCGCCGCCCGTACGGCGTCCCCTGACGAGACCCGCAGCCTCGCGGCCACGCTGGCCGACCTGTCCCAGCCCGGCGACCTGGTGGTGCTGGCCGGCGACCTGGGGGCGGGCAAGACCACGTTCACCCAGGGCTTCGCCCGGGGTCTGGGGGTCGACGAGCCGGTCACCAGCCCGACGTTCACCCTGGCGCAGCAGTACGACGGGCGCCTGCGGGTGCATCACCTCGACGTCTACCGGCTCGAGCAGCTCGCCGAGGTCAACGACCTGGGCCTGGCCGAGCTGCTCGACGACGGCGGCGTGGTGCTGATCGAGTGGGGCGATGCCATCCTCGGCGTGCTCCCCAACGATTACCTGGAGGTGCGGCTCACCTACGGCGCCCCCGACCAGTCGGGCGACGACGACCGGCGCATCGTCGTGCGGGCCGTCGGCCGGAGCTGGCTGCGGCGCCAGGTGTCGCTGCTCCATGCCCTCGAGCCGTGGACGGACGCCCCCGGCGTCCCGCCGGCGAGCAGCGTCGACGAGGGCGGCCCATGCTGATCCTCGGCATCACCACCTCGACGATGCAGGTGGGCTGTGCCATCGGCGGCCACGAGGGCGTGCTCGCCCAGGTCCACTCCAGCCGGGGCAAGCGGCACGCCGAGTCGCTGGCCCCCGCCATCGACTTCCTGCGCCACCAGGCCCGCGTCGGCCTCGACGAGGTGGGCTGCGTGGCGGTCGACCTGGGACCCGGCCTGTTCACGGGGCTGCGGGTGGGCATCGCCGCCGCCAAGGCCATGGCCCACGCCCTCCGGGTGCCGATGGTGGGGGTGGCCAGCCTCGACCTGGCGGCCTTCCCGGTCCGGTGGAGCCCGCGGCTGGTCGTCGCGGCCATCGACGCCCGGCGGGACGAGCTGTTCACCGCCTCGTACCGGCAGGTGCCCGGCGGGATCCAGCGCCTGACCGACTACCAGGTCGCGTCGCCCGACGACCTGGCCGGTGAGCTCGAAGCCACCGGCGAGGAGGTGCTCCTGGTCGGCGACGGGGCGCTGCGCCACCGGTCGGCCTTCGCCCATCTGGGCCAGGTCGAGTTGGGCGACCAGGGGTTGGCCCACCCGTCGGCGGCCTCGCTGGTGCAGCTTGCCCACGCCCGGGCGCTGCGCGAGGACTTCGTGCAGCCCTGGGAGCTCGAGCCGCTCTACCTGCGCCGGCCCGACGCGGAGATCAACTGGACCACCCGCGACGGTCTGGTGCGCGGCGCGGCGACTGCGGGCGCGGGCCCCGGCCCCGTCGGTGGCCCGGGCAGCGGGCCCGACCCGGCACCGGGACCAGGTGCGCCGGGCGGTGGCGGCGTCCCACCCCTCGATGGTGGTGGTCGCGGGTGACGGGCGGTGGCGGCGTCCCGCTCCTCGACGGCGGGGGTCGCGGGTGACGGGCGGCCGGCCCGGGGGCCGGAGGCCCTGATGGCCCGCGTGCTGCCCACCCCTGCCGACGACGCCGAGCAGGTCGAGGTGCGCATCTCGCCCATGCGGCGCCGGCACCTGCGGGGCGTCGTCCGCATCGAGCAGCAGGTGTACCCCCGCCCGTGGACGATCGCCCTGTTCCTGTCCGAGATCGGCCAGCGGAACACCCGGCTGTACCTGGTGGCGCGGGTGGGCGGCCAGGTCGTCGGCTACACCGGGCTGTTCCGGGCGGTCGACGACGGGCACATCACCACCGTGGCGGTCGACCCGGCCTGGCACCGGCGCGGCATCGCCACCCGCCTGCTGCTCGCCCTCGCCCGCGGCGCCATCGACCGGGGCTGCGCCAACCTCACGCTCGAGGTGCGGATGAGCAACTCGGGCGCCCAGGCGCTCTACCAGCGGTTCGGGTTCGTGCCGGCCGGGGTGCGCAAGGGCTACTACCCCGAGACGCGCGAGGACGCCCTCGTGATGTGGGCCAACGACGTCGACACCGCCGCCTATGCGGCCCGGCTCGCCGCGGTCGAGCGCAACGTGCGCGGCCACACCGTGGTCGAGGGCGACTGGGTGTGAGCGACGGCGCCCGGGGACCGCACGGCGGGGCACTAGCACGGGCCACGCCGTTCGCGAGAGGCTTGTCGCCCATGGCCGACTGCATCCTGGGCATCGAGACGTCGTGCGACGAGACCGCGGCCGCGGTCGTCGAGCGGGCCACCCAGGTGCGGTCGTCGGTGGTGGCCAGCCAGATCGACCAGCACGCCCGCTACGGCGGCGTCGTGCCCGAGATCGCCAGCCGCGCGCACGTCGAGATGCTCACGCCGGTCGTGGCCCAGGCGCTCGTCGAGGCGGGCGTGGCCGACGACGAGATCGACGCGGTGGCGGCCACCACCGGTCCGGGCCTGGTGGGCTCGCTGCTGGTGGGCGTGAGCGCGGCCAAGGCGCTGGCGCTCGTGTGGGACGTGCCGTTCGTGGCCGTCAACCACCTGGAGGGTCACCTGTACGCCGCGTTCCTCGAGGAGCCCGACCTCGACCTGCCCCTGGTGGTGCTGCTGGTGTCGGGCGGCCACACCATGCTCGTCCACATGGAGGATCACGGCCGCTACCACCTGCTGGGATCCACCATCGACGACGCCGCGGGCGAGGCCTACGACAAGGTCGCCCGGTTCCTGGGGCTCGGCTACCCGGGTGGCCCCGTCCTCGACAAGCTGGCGGCGACCGGCGACCCCTCTGCCGTGCCGCTGCCGCGGGCCATGCTCGACCGCACGGGCGACGACCGTTTCGCCTTCAGCTTCAGCGGGCTCAAGACCGCGGTGGTCAACCACGTGCGCCGCCATCCCGACGTCGCCGCCGCCGACGTGGCCGCCGGCTTCCAGGAGGCGGTGGTCGACGTGCTGGTCACCAAGGCCCGCCGGGCCGCTCGCGAGGTGGGCGCCAAGGGGCTGTGCATCGGCGGCGGGGTGGCGGCCAACAGTGCGCTGCGCGAGCGGGTGGTGCAGGCCTGCGACGAGGACGGGATCCGCGCGTTCGTGCCCAGCCGGGCGATGTGCACCGACAACGCGGCGATGATCGCCGCCGCCGGGTGGTGGCGCCTGCGGGCCGACGGGCCGTCGCCGCTCGACACCGGCGCCACCCCGAACCTGGGCCTTCCCCTCGCCGGGTGACCAGCCCCGCGCCGTGCGGCGTGCCCCCGACGGGGCGGGATGTAGGGTCGGCGGGTCGAGTCGCGAGACCCGGAGCGGGAGGCAGGCCCAGGGTGCCCACCAGCGAACCGACCGGTCAGCGGGTCACCGTGATCGGGCGCCGCACGTTCCTCGCGGGCATCGTGGCCACGGCGCTGGCCGCCGGGTGCAGCGGAGACGAGAGCGAGGGGGACGTCCCCACCGGGGTCGTCGGCGACACCCCGCCCGAGACCGCGGCCGACATGCCTCCCCTCCCGGCCAGCCTGCCCGCCGAGCTGTTCGCCCTCGGGGTCGCGTCCGGCGACCCGCTGCCGGACGCCGTCATCCTGTGGACGCGGCTGGTGAACGACCCGCTGTTGGTGGGCGGCGGGCTGCCCGACCAGCCCCTCCCCGTGCGGTGGGAGATCGCGGCGGGCGAGGCGTTCGACGACGTGGTCGCCTCGGGCGACGTGGTGGCCGAGCCCGCCCTGGCGCACTCGGTGCACGTCGACGCCACCGGGCTCGAGCCCGACACCTGGTACTGGTACCGGTTCTCGGTCGGTCGGTCGGTCAGCCCCGTCGGCCGCACCCGGACCGCACCGCGCGGGCGACGACGTCGGCGAGCTGCGGTTCGCGTTCGCCTCGTGCCAGAACTACCAGCACGGCTACTGGGGGGCGCACGACCACCTGGCCGCCGAGGACATCGACCTGGTCGTGTTCCTCGGCGACTACATCTACGAGGACGGGCCCGATCCCGACTCGGTGCGCACGTACCGCAGCCCGGCGCCGGTCGATCTGGACGGCTACCGGCAGCGCTTCGGCGAGTACAAGGTCGAGCCGGGGCTGCAGGCCGCCCATGCCCGTGCGCCGTGGGTCTGCACCTGGGACGACCACGAGGTGGAGTCCAACTACGCCGCGGACGTGCCCGGCATGGCCAGCGCGGTGGGCCCCGACGGGTTCGCGGCCCGGCGGGCGGCGGCCTACCAGGCGTACTACGAGCACATGCCGGTGCGCGTCGAGCCACCCGACGGCCCCGGCGTGACCCTGTACCGGACCATCGGCTGGGGCGACCTGGCGCGCTTCTACGTCCTCGACGGGCGCCAGTACCGCAGCGACCAGGCGTGCGGCGCCCGGAGCGACGTCGGCCTGACGTGCCCCGACGTCGAGGCCGAGGACCGCACGATGCTGGGCGCCGAGCAGGAGGCCTGGCTGGGCGACGAGCTGGCGGGCAGCGACGCCACGTGGAACGTGCTGGCCCAGCAGACGGTCATGACCCGGTTGGTCGTGCCGGTCCCCGGCAGCGAGGGCCTCAACCTCGACCAGTGGGACGGCTATCCCGCGGCCCGCCGCCGCCTGGTCGACATGCTCCGCGAGGTCGACAACCCGGTGGTCATCTCCGGCGACATCCATGCCAGCGTCGTGGGCGTGGTCACCGACGATCCCGACGACCCGACCACGGCGCCGGTGGTCCCCGAGCTGGTGGGCACCGCGCTGTCCTCCGGCTTCCCGACGGGCCTGGCGAACGCCGTCCGGGCCGTCACGGGCCCGTCGCCCAATGTCCTCTACACCGAGCTCCGGCGGCGCGGGTACGTCGTGTGCCGCGTCACCCCGGACGCGCTGGAGGCGGCGTTCCGCTACGTGTCGACGGTGGCCGCGCCCGAGGCCGACATCGCCACCGGCGAGACCTGGATGGTCGGCGCCGGCGATCCCCGGCCCCGCCCGGCGTAGGGCCACCGGGGAGGTCCGCGGGCCTGGCACTCGGGTCTTGCGACTGCTAACCAAACCCGCGTAGGGTTAGCACTCGTATCGGGAGACTGCTAACCCACCCGGGGTTAGCCCACACCAGCGCCAACGGAGGCGACACACATGGCTTTGCAGCCCCTCGACGATCGCATCGTCGTGAAGCCCGGCGAGTCCGAGGAGACCACGGCCAGCGGCCTGGTCATCCCCGACACCGCCAAGGAGAAGCCCCAGCAGGGCGAGGTCATCGCCGTCGGTCCGGGCAAGCGCTCCGAGCAGACAGGCGACGTCATCCCCGTCGGCGTCAGCGTCGGCGACACCGTCCTGTACAGCAAGTACGGCGGCACCGAGGTCACGGTCGACGGCGACGACGTGCTCGTCCTCTCGGCCCGCGACGTGCTCGCGATCGTGAAGTGAGCCGCTGATGCCCAAGATCCTCAAGTTCGACGACGACGCACGCCGCGCCCTCGAGGCCGGCGTCAACAAGCTCGCCGACGCCGTGAAGGTCACGCTCGGCCCCAAGGGCCGCAACGTGGTGCTCGACAAGAAGTGGGGCGCCCCGACCATCACCAACGACGGCGTGTCCATCGCTCGGGAGATCGAGCTCGACGACCCCTTCGAGAACATGGGCGCCCAGCTCGTGAAGGAGGTCGCCACCAAGACCAACGACATCGCGGGTGACGGCACCACCACCGCCACCGTGCTGGCCCAGGCGCTGGTGCACGAGGGCCTGCGCAACGTGGCCGCCGGCGCCAGCCCCACCGGGCTCAAGCGCGGCATCGAGAAGGCCGTCGCCGCCGCGGTCGAGGCCATCAAGGACCAGTCGAAGGAGATCGACGACCGGTCCGAGATCGCCCAGGTCGCCGCCATCTCGGCCGCCGACCCCGCCATCGGCGAGGTGCTCGCCGACGCCATCGACAAGGTGGGCAAGGACGGCGTGGTCACCGTCGAGGAGTCGAACACCTTCGGCATGGAGCTCGAGTTCACCGAGGGCATGCAGTTCGACAAGGGCTACCTCTCGCCCTACTTCGTCACCGACCCCGACCGGCAGGAGGCGATCCTCGAGGACGCCTACGTCCTGCTCAACCAGGGCAAGATCGGCTCGGTGCAGGAGCTCCTGCCCGTGCTCGAGAAGATCATGCAGACGGGCAAGCCGCTGGTGATCATCGCCGAGGACGTCGAGGGCGAGGCCCTCGCCACCCTGGTCGTCAACAAGATCCGTGGCACCTTCAACAGCACCGCGGTGAAGGCCCCCGGGTTCGGCGACCGCCGCAAGGCGATGCTGGGCGATATGGCCACCCTCACGGGCGGCCAGGTCGTGTCCGAGGAGGTCGGGCTCAAGCTCGACAACATCACCCTCGACCTGCTCGGCCGGGCCAAGAAGGTGATCGTCACCAAGGACGCCACGACGATCGTCGACGGTGCGGGCTCCGAGGACGACATCAAGGGCCGCATCGCGCAGATCAAGCGCGAGATCGACGACACCGACTCCGACTGGGACCGCGAGAAGCTGCAGGAGCGGCTGGCAAAGCTGTCCGGCGGCGTCGCCGTGGTCAAGGTCGGCGCGGCCACCGAGGTGGAGCTCAAGGAGAAGAAGCACCGCATCGAGGACGCGCTGTCGGCCACCCGGGCCGCCATCGAGGAGGGCATCGTCGCCGGTGGCGGCACCGCCCTGCTCCGCAGCCGTCCCGCGGTCGCCAAGGTCATCGACGGCCTGTCCGGCGACGAGGCGACCGGCGCCCGCACGGTGTACGCCGCGCTCGAGGCCCCGACCCGGCTCATCGCCGACAACGCCGGCCTCGAAGGGGCCGTGGCGGTCCGCCAGGTCGAGGGCGAGGAGGGCTCCGTGGGCCTCAACGCCGCGACCGGCGACGTCGAGGACCTGGTCAAGGCCGGCGTCATCGACCCCGCCAAGGTCACCCGGGCGGCGCTGCAGAACGCGGCGTCGATCGCCGGCCTGGTGCTCACCACCGAGTCGCTCGTGGCCGACAAGCCCGAGCCGCCCTCGGCCGCCCCCGGTGGCGGCGGCGACCCCATGGGCGGCATGGGCGGCATGGGCATGATGTAAGACCCGTGCCGTGCGCCGCCCCTCGGGGCGGTCGCCTGCACAGTGCACTGCGGACCCGGGCCCGCCGCCTCCCAGCGGCGGGCCCTCCCGCGTCCTCTACGTGGCGCGCGTCGCCGTCCGGCTCCGCTTGTGGCGTCGTTGGCTGCCGTGGTGGCAGTGGGCGCTGCCGGATCGAGGTCGTCGTGGGGCCGCCCGGGCTTCTGGCGTCGCTGGCTGCCGTGGTGGCAGTGGGCGCTGCCGGTTCGGGGCCGGGCGGGGCGCGACGGGGTCAGCCGCCGCTGACCGCGTCGAGGTCATCGGCCACCAGGGGGGTGGGGTCCTCCGCCGTGGCGAGCCAGCCCTCGGGGAGGGTGACGGTGATGGGCCCCGAGGTCTTCCCGCGGGGCCGGCTGTCGGCGCCCGGCAGGACGGACATGGCCGGATCGGTGGCGGCCAGGCGGTCGAGCTCGGCGTCGAGGGCGGCGACGCTGGTGGTAGCGGTGAGGCGCCGCCGGACCTCGCCGCCCACCGGGTAGCCCTGCAGGTACCAGCCCACGTGCTTGCGGACGTCGCGCACCGCCACCGGCTCGGTGAGCCACGCGGCGAGCAGGTGGGTGTGGCGGCGCAGCACGTCCACCACGTCGCCGAGCGCCGGGGCCGGCGGCACCGCGAGCCCGGCGCAGGCCCGGGCCAGGTCGCCGAAGAGCCACGGCCGTCCCAGGCAGCCGCGGCCGACCACCACGCCGTCGCACCCGGTCTCGGCCATCATCCGCAGCGCGTCGGCGGCCTGCCAGATGTCGCCGTTGCCGAGCACCGGCACGGCCGTGACCACCGACCGGAGCGCCGCGATCGCGTCCCAGTCGGCCCGCCCGGAGTAGTGCTGCGCCGCGGTGCGGGCGTGGAGGGCGACCGCCGCGACACCCTCGTCCTGAGCGATGCGGCCGGCGTCGAGGAACGTCGTCAGGCCGTCGTCGACGCCGATCCGCAGCTTGGCGGTCACCGGCACGCCGTCGGCGGCTCGGACCGCCGCCCGCACGATGTCGCGGAACAGCGCCCGGTGCACCGGCAGGGCCGCGCCCCCGCCCTTGCGGGTCACCTTGGCGACGGGGCAGCCGAAGTTGAGGTCGATGTGGTCGGCCCCCTGGTCGCCCACGAGGAAGCGGGCCGCCTCCGCCATGGCCCGCGGGTCGGTGCCGTACAGCTGGATCGACCGCACCGGCTCGTCGTCGGCGAACCGGGCCATGCGCAAGGTCTTCTCGTTGCGCTCGGCGACGCCGCGGGCGGTGATCATCTCGCTCACGAACAGCCCGCCGTGCCCCGGTGCCTCGCGTCCGCCGTCGTCGCCGCTCGGCTCGTCGCCGTCGTGCCGCTCGCCGTCGTCCCGCTCGGCGACGGTTCGCCCCGCCCGGCCGTCGTCCCGGACCGCCGCCACACCGAACCGCCGGCACAGCCGGCGGAAGGGCGCGTTGGTGATGCCGGCCATCGGTGCCAGCACGACCGGCGGCCACACCTCGAGCGGCCCCACCCGCAGCGCGGGCACCGGCGTCCCGGACGCGGTGCCGACGGGCGTCACACCGGCGCCCACAGCTCGGTGATGGAAACGCCCAGCTCGGCCAGCAACGTGCGCAGCAGGGGCGGGGAGAGGCCCAGCACCGTGCCGGGGTCGCCGTCGATGCCCGTCACGAACGGGGCGCAGTAGCCGTCGAGCGTGAACGCCCCGGCCACGACGAGCGGCTCGCCCGTGGCGACGTAGGCGTCGATCTCGGCATCGGTGGGGGAGCCGAAGCGGATGACGGCCTCGGCGGCGCCGACCGCACGGCGCCCCCCGTCGGCGTCGATCACCGCGTGGCCGGTGAGCAGCGTGCCCTCCTGCCCCCGGTAGCCGCGCCACCAGTCGCGGGCCTGGTCGCGAGAGCGGGGCTTGCCCCTGATCTCGCCCGCGAAGTCGAGCACCGTGTCGCAGCCGACGACGAGAAGGCCCTCGGCCCGGTCGCCGGCGGCGCCGGCGTCCACCACCCCGGTCGGCGCCGTGGCCGTCGCCGGCGGTGCCGGTCGCAGGCGGGGCTCGTCGGCGACCGGGTCCCGGAGGGGCGGCAGCGCCCCGGGGTCGGACACCAGCCGGCGGGCGACGGCGTCGGCCTTGCGCTCGGCCAGGAGGCACGCCAGCGCCCGGGCGTCGCGGGCCTCGACCCCGTCCTCGTCGACCCCGCTCACCATCACCCGCGGCGCGAAGCCCGCGGCGCGCAGCAGCGCCAGGCGGGCGGGCGAGGCCGAGGCGAGGACCAGGGTGTGGGTCACCCGACCAGGCTGCCACGGCGGGCCTGTGTGTCGGACATGCGGTCGATCGCGTCGCGTGCACGCGGGTCGTGCCGTACGTTTGCTCGCCGGAACGAGCACCCGAAGGCCTTGTTGACCCTCGCGTCGATACTGCCTAGGTTTGCGTGCGCGGCGGAAGAGGGGGAACGACCATGACCGAGACCCAGCGACGACCTGGGCGCGCCTGGCTGCGCCCCGTCCTCGTGCTGGCGATGGCCGTCGCCGTCGTGGGCGCCTGCATCCCGTTCCCCTCGGTGGGGACCGACTTCGGCGAGACGGGCGAGTTCCCCGTCTCGGTGCGCCAGGACGCCCAGCACACGTACTACTACCCGACGAACCTCGGCGAGGCGGGGCGCCGGCACCCGGTGATCCTCTGGGGCAACGGCACGTTCCTCAACCCGAGCCACTACGACGCGCTGCTGCGCCATTGGGCGTCCCAGGGCTTCATCGTCGCCGCCGCCAACACGTCCAACGCCGGGAGCGGCCAGGCGATGCTGGCCGGGCTCGACAACCTCACAGGCTTCGACGCCGACCCGAGCAGCGTCTTCCACGAGAAGGTCGACCTGGCACGGGTGGCGACGGTCGGGCACTCCCAGGGAGGCGGCGGCGCCATCAACGCGGCGGCCGATCCCCGGGTCGACGTCAGCGTGCCCATCCAGCCCGGCGGCGGCAACCTGGCGGGCCTCCATGGGCCGGTGCTGTTCCTGTCGGGCCAGACCGACACGACCATCTCGCCCGCGAGCGTCCGCCAGAAGTACACCGCGTCCAGCCGCCTGCCGGCCGCCTACGGTGAGCTGGCGGGCGCCGACCACTTCCAGCCCATCGTGAACGGCAACGGCTACCGGGCTCCCGTGACCGCGTGGTTGCGCTGGCACCTCATGGACGACGAGATCGCCCGCGACCAGTTCATCGGCGCGTGCGCCTACTGCACGTCGGGCATCTGGAGCGCCTACGAGAAGAACCCCAGGCTCGACGCGCTGGAGTGATCGCCGCCCGGCCGAACCCGCGCGTCCGAGGACGCCGCCCGGTCCGGCTCAGCGCTGGGCGTCGGTGGGCTGTTGCTGCGCCCGGACGGCAGCCCGGAAGGCGGGATGGACCTCGTAGAGCGTCACCCAGCGCCGGGATCCGTCCAGCTCGACCGTCACGGCCCGCCGCGCGAGCCGTCGGGAGGTCGCCATCGCGAGGACCGCAGCAGCGGCGACGGTGCCGAGCAGGACCACCAGCAGCGGCGTCACGGCGGAGCTGACGAAGTACAGCGCGGCCAGGAGCGCCACGACACCCACGCCGAAACACGCCCAGGCGGCGGTCCGCCGGCGGCGCAGCTCGGCGACCTCGGCGTCGGCGGCCGAACTCCAGGGCAGCCGCACCGTGAGGTACTCGGCGTGGTCGGGCCGGTAGAGCAGGAGGGCGACGAGCAACGCGATCCACCCCGGCGGGCCCAGCAGGACCAACACGACGATCATCAGGGCCGACGGCGAGCTGACCGGCCCGACTCCGGCGCGGATGGTCAGCGTCCCGTCGCTGGGACCGCCAGTCCGCGCGCACACGCTGGGGAACACCCCGCGCACCGCGTCATCGACGAACACGGTGACCGCCGTACGACCGTCCATCCGACCGTCCATGACCCACCTCCCACCGTCCGTCCGGCGAATGATAGTGCCAGCCGCCCGGCCCCGGCCGCCGGGGCGACCGGGCGGCGGCAGGGGCGGCCCCCCTGGCCGGTAGCCTGCCGGGGATGGAGACGCCGCCCCCCGACCCCGTAAAGCTGCTCGCCCACTGGATGGAGTGGGAGCGGGGCGAGACGCCGCCGGGGCGCGTCATGAGCAGCCTCAAGACGGGTGGCCTGCGCGACCTGCTCGAAGCGCTGGCTGCCCAGGCGAGCGGCCCAACCGGTGGTTGACCAGGCTCGACAGGAGTGGCCGGACGCGGCCGCGACGTCACGTGAGGCGCTCGACCGCGACTTCCCCGGGTGGCCGGGCCCCGGGGAGCAGCCGCCGGGGCCCACTCGACCGGTGCCCGCCGGCCGGGGCGGCGACCAGCGGATCCCGCGGCCCCACAACGCCCGGGCCGGGGGGCCGGCCCCGTGGGCCGACCTGCCCGTCGAGCGCCGCCGGCCGACCGTGGCCGACATCCGCGCCACCCTGACCCGCCTCGGTCCCGCCCACCCGTCGGCCGTCGAGTCCGGCGACGGGCGGGACGTGTTCGGCATGGGCCCCTCCGGCGGCGTGGCGGCGGGTCGTCCCCTGCCGGGAGGCGCGAGGTCGGGCCGGGCCGCCTCCCTCGGGTCCGGCGGGCCCACCCGGCCCTCGGCCGTGCTGGCGCCGCTCTACGACCATCCCCTTCCCCCCGAGCTCGACCCTGGCCGGGCGGTCGGGGCGCACGTGGTGCTGACACGGCGGACGTGGGGGCTGCGCACCCATCGCGGCGAGGTCAGCTTCCCCGGCGGTCGCGTCGAGCCGGGGGAGTCGCCGGTCGACGGCGCCCGCCGCGAGGCGCACGAGGAGATCGGCCTCGACCCCGCCTCGGTCGAGGTCATCGGCGAGCTCGACCGCCTGGCGACCGTGTCGAGCGGGTCGTTCATCGTGCCCTACGTGGGCGTCCTGCCCGGGCGGCCCGACACCGTGGCGAGCCCGGTCGAGGTGGAGGCGGTGCTCCACGTCCCGCTGGCCGAGCTGCTCGACCCCGCCATCTTCCGCGAGGAGCGGTGGACGTTTCCCGACGGCAGAGAGCGGCCCATCACGTTCTTCGAGCTGGTGGGAGACACGGTGTGGGGGGCCACCGCCTCGCTGCTCCGCCAGCTGCTGGGCTTCGTCACCGGCACGCTGGGTCGCGGCGACCTCGGCCATCCCTGATCGGCCGTCCGGCGGCGGCGCCGGACCGCGGGCGACAGGCGCTACCAGCTGCCGTAGTTGGGCGCTTCCTTGGTGATGGTGATGTCGTGGGGGTGCGACTCGCGCAGGCCGGCGTTGGTGATGCGGACGAAGCGGGCGTGCGCCTGCATGTCGGCGACGGTGCCGGCGCCGCAGTAGCCCATGGCCGTCCGCAGGCCGCCGACCAGCTGGTAGATGACGTTCGAGACCGGGCCCTTGTAGGCGACCCGGCCCTCGATGCCCTCGGGCACCAGCTTGCCCGAGTCCACGACCTCGCCCTGGAAGTAGCGGTCCTTGGAGTACGACCGGCCCTTCATGGCCCCCATCGACCCCATGCCGCGGTACTCCTTGAACCGCTCGCCCTGGTGCAGCACCACGTCGCCCGGTGACTCGTCGACGCCGGCCAGCAGGCTGCCGATCATCACCGAGTCGGCCCCGGCGGCCACCGCCTTGGCGATGTCGCCCGAGTACTGGATGCCGCCGTCGGCCACGACGGTGATGCCGTGGCGGGCGGCGGCGACCGCCCCGTCGTACACGGCGGTGAGCTGGGGAACCCCCACGCCGGCCACGACCCGGGTGGTGCAGATCGACCCCGGCCCCACGCCGATCTTCACCCCGTCGGCGCCGACCCCGGCCAGGGCGTCGACCGCCTCGCCCGTGGCCACGTTGCCGGCGATCACCTCGACCTCGAACGCCCCCTTGATCTGCTTGACGGCGTCGAGCACCGCCAGGCTGTGGCCGTGGGAGGTGTCGACCACCAGCACGTCGACGCCCGCGGCCACCAGGCGCTCGGCCCGGTCGAGTGCGTCAGGGCCGACGCCCACCGCCGCGCCCACCCGCAGCCGGCCCTGCTCGTCCTGGGTGGAGTGCGGATGCTCGGCCTGCTTCTTGATGTCCTTGACGGTGATCAGCCCCTTGAGGAAGCCGTCGTCGTCGACGATGGGCAGCTTCTCGATGCGGTGCTGCCACAGGATCTCCTTGGCCTGCTCCAGCGTGGTGCCCAGCGGGGCGGTGACCAGCGGGGGGCGGCGCATGACGTTGGCGATGGGCTGGTCGACGTTCTCGATGAAGCGCAGGTCGCGGTTGGTGAGCAGGCCCACGAGGTGCCCCTCGCCGTCGGTGATGGGCACGCCGGAGATGTGGTAGCGCTCCATGACCGCCAGGGCGTCGGTGACCAGCGCCTCGGCCCGCAGCGTGACGGGGTCGACGATCATGCCCGACTGGTTGCGCTTGACCTTGTCGACCTCGGCCACCTGGTCGTCGATGGACAGGTTGCGGTGCACCACGCCCAGGCCGCCGGCCCGGGCGATGGCGATGGCCAGGCGCGACTCGGTGACGGTGTCCATGGCGGCCGAGACGACGGGGATGGACAGGTCGATGCGCGGGGTGAGCCGCGTGGCGGTCGACACCTCGGAGGGGAGGACGGCCGACTCGGCCGGGACGAGCACGACGTCGTCGAACGTCAGGCCCTGCTTGGCGAACTTCTCGGGGTAGGGGCCACCACCGGCCGCGGGCGAATCCTCGGGGAACGGACCATCAGAGGCTGCCATGGCGGGAGTCTAGTAGCCGTCCCTCGTGCCACCTACGGACCGTGGCGCTCGCCACGGCGGCCCGCCGGGTGGCTGCGGGCCCGTCCCCGGCACGGGCCGGCCACCGGTACCGTCGCCGCCATGGCCGACACCGCCGACCACCTCCGGACCTCGTACCACATGACCCCCGAGGAGCTGCGGCGATGGGGCCACGAGGTGGTGGACTGGGTGGCGGGCTACCTGGCCACCGTCGAGCGGCACCCGGTGCTGCCGGTCGTCGCGCCCGGCGAGGTGCGGGCCATGCTGCCGCCCACGGCGCCCGAGGCCCCCGAGCCGTTCGACCGGGTCCTGGCCGACCTCGACCGGGTGGTCGTCCCCGGCACGACCCACTGGCAGCACCCCGGTTTCCACGCCTACTTCCCGGCCAACACGTCGGGGCCGGGCATCCTGGCCGACATCGTGTCCACGGGCCTCGGCACCCAGGGCATGTTGTGGCAGACCGGGCCCGCCTGCACCGAGGTGGAGGCCCACGTCCTCGACTGGGTGGTCGACCTGATGGGCCTGCCCGACCGGTTCCTGTCCACGGGCGCGGGGGGCGGGGTCATCCAGGACTCGGCGTCCTCGGCCACCCTGTGCGCGGTGATCGCGGCCCGCGAGCGCGCCCGCCGGCAGGGCGCCGCGCTGGCCGACCTCGTCGTCTACGCCTCGGTGCACGCCCACTCGGCCCTCGAGAAGGGCGCCCGGGTGGCCGGCCTCCTCGCCGGCCAGGTGCGGCTGGTCGACGCGGACGACCGACACGCCCTGCGGCCGGACGCGCTGGCCGCCGCCGTCGAGCAGGACCGGGCCGCCGGGCGGGTGCCGTGCCTGGTGATGGCCACGATCGGCACCACCAGCTCGCTGGCCGTCGACCCGGTCCCCGCGGTCGCCGCCGTGGCCGAGGCCGCCGGCATGTGGCTCCACGTCGACGGCGCCATGGCCGGGTCGGCGGCGGTGTGCCCCGAGCTGCGCGACCAGCAGGCCGGGCTCGAGCGCGCCGACAGCTACGTCTTCAACCCCCACAAGTGGCTGTTCACCCCGTTCGACTGCTCGTGCTTCTTCGTCGCCGACCGCGAGGCGCTGGTGGACGCGCTGAGCATCGTGCCCGAGTTCCTGCGCAACCCCGCCAGCGAGTCGGGCGCGGTAGTCGACTACCGCGACTGGCAGGTGCCGCTGGGGCGGCGGTTCCGGGCGCTCAAGCTGTGGTTCGTGCTGCGCTGGTACGGCGCCGAGGGCCTGCGCCACCACGTCCGCACCCACGTCCGCCTGGCCCAGGGGCTCGCGGCCCGGGTCGAGGCCGACGCCCGGCTGGCGCTGGCGGCGCCCGCCCACCTCAACCTCGTGTGCTTCCGCCACGTCGACGGCGACGCCGCCACCGAGGCGCTGCACCACGGCCTCAACGCCACCGGCCGCGTCTACCTCACCCACACCCGGCTGGGCGGGCAGTACGTCATCCGCGCCCACGTCGGCACGTGGACCACCGAGGAGCGCCACGTCGACGCCTTGTGGCACCTCGTCGACGAGCTGGCGTGACCGCCCTCTTTCCCATGGCCGAACATGCGGCGGATCCGGCCACGGGAGCCACGGTCGCGCCGTCTGTTCGGCCGCAGGAACCGCGACCGTGCGGCCCGCGCCGGGCCGGGTGGCGGGTTCCTCGGGGGGACGGGGCACGTCGGTAGACTTCGGGCTTTCCCCGGGAGAGGCCCGGCGCGTCGAGGATGGTGGCCGTCATGGCCGAGGTCGAGATCGGGATCGGCAAGACGGCGCGGCGGGCCTACCGCCTCGACGACGTCGCCATCGTGCCCAACCGCCGCACCCGCGACCCCGAGGACGTCGACATCTCCTGCGAGATCGACGCCTACACGTTCGAGGTGCCGGTGCTCGGGGCCCCGACCGACAGCGTCACGTCGCCGGCCACGGCCATCGCCCTCGGGCGGTTGGGATCGGCCGGGGTGCTGCACCTCGAGGGCCTGTGGACCCGCTACGACGACCCCGAGCCGGTCTTCGACGAGATCGCGTCCCTCCCCGCCGCCAAGGCCACCCGCCGGCTGCAGGAGATCTACGCCGAGCCGGTGAAGTCCGAGCTGATCGGGGCGCGGATCGCCGAGATCAAGGACGCCGGCGTCACCTGCGCGGTCGCCGTCACGCCCCACCGCACGCTCGAGCTGGCCGACGCGGTGCTGCGGGCCGAGCCCGACCTGCTCGTGATCCAGGCCGCCATCGTCTCGGCCGAGCACGTGGCCCGCACCGTCGAGCCGCTCAACCTCAAGGCGTTCATCCGCCACTACGAGCTGCCGGTGCTGGTGGGCGGGTGCACGTCGTACCAGTCGGCGCTCCACCTCATGCGCACCGGCGCCGCCGGGGTGCTGGTGGGCGCGGGCTCGGGGGCCGCGGGTGTCACCCGCGAGGTGCTGGGCGTGGGCGTGCCGCTGGCCACCGCGCTCGCCGACGCCCGGTCCGCCCGCATGCGCCACCTCGACGAGACCGGGGTCTACTGCCACGTCGTCGCCGACGGCGGCATCACCACCGGGGGCGACATCGCCCGGGCCGTCGCCTGCGGGGCCGACGCGGTGATGACCGGCATGCCCTTCGCCGCCGCCACCGAGGCGCCCGGCCGGGGCTGGCACTGGAGCATGCCGGCCGTGCACGCCTCCCTGCCCCGCGGCGAGCGCGTCCGGGTCGAGGTCCAGGGCCCGCTCGAGCAGATCCTGCACGGGCCGGCCCACGACGCCTCGGGCGTGGTCAACCTCACGGGCGCACTGCGCCGGGCCATGGCGCTGTGCGGGTTCGAGACGCTCAAGGAGCTGCAGAAGGCCGACCTCGTCGTCGTGGGAGCCGGTTGATGTCGGCCGACGCCCATCCCGGCGAGGCGGTGACCACCGGGGGCGGCCCGGCCGTCGCCGACGAGTTCGCCACCTGCCTCGTCGTCGACTTCGGCGCCCAGTACGCCCAGCTGATCGCCCGCCGGGTGCGCGAGGCCCACGTCTACTCCGAGATCGTCCCCAGCTCGATCACCGCCGCTCAGGTGCGCGAGCGCCGGCCGGTCGCGCTCATCCTGTCGGGCGGCCCCAAGTCGGTGCACGTCGAGGGGGCGCCCCGGCTCGACCCCGAGATCTACGAGCTGGGCATCCCGATCCTGGGCATCTGCTACGGCGCCCAGCTCATCCCCCAGCAGCTCGGCGGCGAGGTGACCCGCGGCGGCAAGGGCGAGTACGGGCGCACGGCGCTCACGGTCACGGCGCCCTCGTCGGCGGCCGACGACGCGGGCGGCGGCCTCCTCGCCGACCAGCCCGCTGACCAGACCGTGTGGATGAGCCACTTCGACGGCATCACCCGGCTGCCCGAGGGGTTCGCGGCCATCGCCACCTCGGACGGGGCGCCTGTGGCGGCGTTCGAGTCGCCCAGCCGCCGCATGTGGGGCGTCCAGTACCACCCGGAGGTATCGCACACCCCGCACGGCCAGCAGGTCATCGCCCGCTTCCTCCACCACCTGGCCGGCATCCCGCCCACGTGGACGATGACCTCGATCATCGAACAGCAGGTGGCCGCCGTGCGGGCCCAGGTGGGCGGCGCCCGGGTGATCTGCGCGCTCTCCGGCGGGGTCGACTCGGCGGTGGCGGCCGCGCTGGTGCACAAGGCCATCGGCCCGCAGCTCACCTGTGTGTTCGTCGACACCGGGCTGCTGCGCCAGGGCGAGGGCGAGCAGGTGGTCGAGACGTTCCAGCGCCACCAGCACATCGAGCTCATCCACGTGCGGGCGGCCGACCGCTACTTCGAGCGCCTGGCCGGCGTGACCGACCCCGAGGACAAGCGCAAGATCGTCGGCGAGCTGTTCATCCGCATCTTCGAGGAGTCCGCGGGCGGCCTGGAGGACGCCCGCTTCCTGGTGCAGGGCACGCTCTACCCCGACGTGATCGAGTCGGGGGGCGGCGACGGCGCCTCGACCATCAAGAGCCACCACAACGTGGGTGGGCTGCCCGAGGACATGACCTTCGAGCTGGTCGAGCCGCTGCGCGCCCTGTTCAAGGACGAGGTCCGCCAGGTGGGCGAGGAGCTGGGCCTGCCCGAGGAGATCGTGTGGCGCCAGCCGTTCCCCGGGCCGGGCCTGGCGGTGCGGATCATCGGTGAGGTCACGCCGGCCAAGGTGGCCATGCTCCAGCACGCCGACGCCATCGTGCGCGAGGAGCTGCGCCGGGCGGGCCTCGAACGCGAGATCTGGCAGTCGTTCGCCGTGCTGCCCGACATCCGCTCGGTGGGGGTGATGGGCGACGAGCGCACCTACGCGCACCCGATCATCATCCGGGCCGTCACCAGCGAGGACGCCATGACCGCCGACTGGGCGCGCCTGCCCTACGACGTCATGGAGACGATGTCGAGCCGCATCATCAACGAGGTGGCGGGCATCAACCGGGTGGCCTACGACATCACGTCGAAGCCACCCGGCACCATCGAGTGGGAGTAGACCTCGGCCCCGTCGGCTGCGACCCCCGCGCCGGCGCCGTCGTCGTCCTGCGGCGTCGCCAGCTCCTTGCGGCCCGTGAGGAACGCCAGCCCGTACAGCAGCGCCACCACGAGAAGCAGCGAGCGGTAGCCGACGATCAGCGCCGCGTACTCGAGCAGGCCGCCGAACATGGCGCCCAGCAGGTTGGCGCCGAACGCCGTGGCCGACGCGCTGGTGGACTTGAACCGCTGCGCGAACACCAGGTTGGCGGTGAAGATCGGCAGGAACGCCAACGTGACCGCCGCCCCGAACCGGGGCAGGAACGCCAGGTTCAGCAGCGCGCCGGGCGGCACCGCCCAGGCGAGCGCCAGGCTGGCCAGCAGCACCACGTAGAGGCGGGCCGGGTGGCGGAACGTGACGCGCTGGGACAGGAGCACGCTGGCGAGCACGCTCACCAGCACCCCCAGGAACACCAGGGCGTTCACGAACCACGTCGTGCCGAACAGCAGGGCGAACTGCACGACGCTCTTCGTCTCGAGCAGCAGGAACGCGGCCCCCATGAAGAACAGGTCGCTGTAGCGCAGCATGGGCCGCACCGGCCCGGCCACGCCCCGGATGGCCAGCAGCGACACCACCAGGATGAGCCCGATGGTCACCATGTAGAACCCCGGCAGCGCCCGCTCGATCAGGTACGGGAACGGGTGGTCGTCGTGCGACGGCGCCGGCGTGTCGGCCGGGTGGTCCCAGAGGGCCTGGCGGGGACCGTCGCAGGGGATGGCACCGGGGTCCTCGGACACGGCCAGGATGGCGAGGTGCGACTCGTCGGCGTCGTCGTCCGGCGACAGGGTCTCGATGCACGGCGGTCGGCCGAACACCGCCTCGAGGGTGCCCGCGTACCGGTCGACCAACCAACCCTCGCGGTAGTAGTTGTACATCGAGAACACGCCGCCCTCGGCCAGGTGGTCGCGGGCCGACTCGATGGCCTCCTGCGTGAACAGGTAGCTCTCCAGGCGCACCGAGGCCTGGCCGGTGACCAGCGTCAGCGAGTCGGGCAGCGCCAGCAGGATGCGGTCCCACTCGTCGTCGCTGCGCTCGAGGAAGGCGCGCCCGTCGTCGATGTGCACGTCGACCCGCTCGTCGTCATAGGGCTGGTCGGGGTGGTCGGCCCGTCCCAGCTCGTAGAGGCGGCGGTCGATCTCCACGGCGTCGACGTGGGTGGCGCCGTGCTGCAGTGCGGCCGACACGTCGTTGCCGCCACCGGCGCCGATGATGAGCACGTCGCCGGTGGGGACGCCATCGGCCTGCGCGTAGTTCGACCCGTACAGGGGGTTGTCGATGTAGGGCAGGGTCGACTGGTGGGGCACCTCGTTGACCCGCGCCATGTAGCCGCCGAAGGGCGCGTCCTCCTGCTCGATCTTGTAGTAGGGAGACCACCAGGTGCTCGCGGCGGTCGACTCGATGCCGAGCATGACGAGCACGGCCACCACGCCCGCGACCGTGACGACCCGGACGCCCGGCAGCGACACCAGCACGAGGACGGCGCCCGCCACCACGCCCCAGGCCACCGGCGGCAGGCCGAGGAGCGACAGCACCGAGACGCCGATGATGCCGAGCACGCTGCCGAACAGGTCGAGCTTGTAGGCCTCGAGTGGCTCGAACTCCTTGAACGTGCGGGCCACGCCGTCGGCGATGAACATCATCAGCACGGCCACGGTCACGAAGATGACCGGCAGCACGACCTCGCGCGGGGGGCCGGAGATGCTGGGCTCGTTGAAGAAGATGAGCTGGGCGCCCGACACGTCGATGTCGATGGGGGAGAGCCGGATGAAGGCGATGAACGCCGCCAGGACCACCGGCGTGAGCGGGAACAGCGGCCGCCCGCCCCGTCCGACCCACAGGAACCCCAACCCGATGCCGAGGAAGCTGCCCAGTAGCACGAGGTTCGAGAAGTACGCGAGGTAGACGACGTTGGCGCCCGACCAGCGGATCACGGCCAGCTCGACGAACAGCATCAGGAAGCTGAGCAGGATCAGGCGCGGTCGTTCGCTGACCACGCGCGCAGGCGCGCTCGGCGTGGCGGTCGAAGTCAATACGTGTCCCCCATTGCTGCACCCCAAGCGATTGCGCACGCAGATTAGACCGTAGCGGCGGTAAGCGCTCGCTCGAGCTGCTCGCGCGTCAAGTTGCGCGCGACG
This sequence comes from uncultured Acidimicrobiales bacterium, assembly GCA_963842395.1. Classification (GTDB taxonomy): domain Bacteria; phylum Actinomycetota; class Acidimicrobiia; order Acidimicrobiales; family VFJN01; genus ZC4RG19. Next base: position 180,203 of record CAWJGJ010000003.1, on the reverse strand, counting down.
GCGACGGCGCGCGTCCCCGACGAGCGCCGGGCGGGGCCCGGTCGGTCGTTCCCCGAGCGGGTGTCGCCCGGTCTGGCGTGCCGCCCCTCAGGCGAGCGGGCGGCCGAACGGCTTCTCGTCCGTCCAGCCGGCCAGGTTCTCCTCGGCCCGCTTCGCGGCGGCGAGCCACAGGCCCGTCCCGTGCTCGGCCAGCTCGGTGACGGCGGCGTGGACCCGCTTCACCGGGTCGCCCTCGCCGCCCTCGGGGTCGAACGCGGCGAGCAGCGGGGCGGCGACGGCCAGGAAGTCGGGGATGACCACCCGGTCGGCCTTCCCCAGCACCGCCAGGGCGCGGGCGGTGACCGGAACCGGGCACAGCGGCACGACCGTCCGGGCCTGGACGGCGGCGGCGGCCGAGTGGTCGAGCACGCCGGCCTTGCCGGCGACGAACAGCACGTCGCAGGCGACGTCGAGGCGGGGCTCCGCGAGCGTGGCCCCCGCCTCGGCGAGCTGGGCCCGGGCGGCCTCGACCACCGGCCCCGATCCGACGACCGCGGCGGTCCGCCAGTCGTGGGGGCCCGCCACGCGCCCGGCGGCGAGCGCGCCCGCGGCCGTCAGCGCCGGGTCGGCCACCACCGCGGCGGCACCCTCCCCGGGCGCGGCACCGTCGAGCGGGGCCAGGTCAGCGGCGGACAGGCCGGTGCCGGGTGTGAGCACCAGCGCCCCCGCTGCGGCCCGGGGCCCGATCTCGTCCAGGAAGGCGGCGACCGCCTGGTCGCGCCCGTCGGGACGGGCGTTGACGGCCGCCGAGGCGCCGCCGTGGCCGGCGACGCCGAACGAGGCGAACGTGTAGGTCACCGACCGGGCGAGCAGCTGGGCGCCGTCCCGCAGCACCTTGGGTGCCAGCCGGGCGATGCCGACCGAGATCGTGGCGTCGTCGAGGTCGGTGACGACGAAACCGTCGGTGCTGGTCAGCTTGTCCACCTTCACGGGCGCCGATCCTTGCAAGCCGCAGCCCCGGCCCGCCACCCGACGGTCGGCGCGGCGACGCCGCGGTCGACCGGTGCGTCACGTCCTGGGCGGATCGAGGGCGGCGGAGAGGACGGCCGCGACGGCGTCGGCGTAGGGGCTGGTGGCGTCTCCGCCGAGCTGGATCACCGACATGAGCAGCGACATGACGATGGCGACGACCCCGTGGGCCATCGTCACCGGGTCGACGTCGGGGCGCACCGTGCCCGCCATCTGCTCGGCCTCCAGCCGGTCGGCGACCACCTTGCGAAGCTCGGCCAGCGCAGGGATGTCGAGCACCCGGGGCGTGACCTCCGGCTCCAGGCCCGACAGCAGGCGCCGGGCCAGCGGGTGGCGCCTGACCGCGCCGACCAGCGTGTCGAGCAGGGCCGCCTGCCAGTCGATCTCGCCGGGGTGGACGAAGATGCCGGCCAGGCTCTCGTGGACCACCGCCGCCGCGTCCTCGTCCACGGCCGCCAGGAACAGCGCCTCCTTGCCGGCGAAGTAGGCGTAGGGCACCGACCCGCCCACCCCGGCGTCCCGGGCGATGTCGGCGACCGAGGTGGCGCGGTAGCCGTCCCGCCCGAACCGGGCGACGGCGGCGTCGAGGATGTCGCGCCGGGTCAGCGCGCCCTTGGTCATGCCCATCGGCGACAGACGATAGCAAGAGAAATTGAGAACTTCTGGCAATCTCTCAAAATCATGCTACCGTCGGTAACCATGACGCAGACCAGCAACGCCGAACGCTCCGTCCCCACCCGGCGCATCTCGTTCGCGGCGTCGCTCCGCGACCTCCCCAAGCACTTCGCCGCCGGCGGCGACATCATCCACAGCCACCTGGCCGCCGGGCTGTCGGCCGTGTTCCCCGATGGCGAGGACTTCTTCGTCCGCTCGGTGCGCCACTTCCGCGACCGCATCACCGACCCCGACCTCAAGCGCCAGGTGGCGGGGTTCATCGGGCAGGAGGCCACGCACGGCCGCGAGCACCGGGTCCTGAACGAGCGCCTGGCCGAGCTCGGCTACCCCACGCGCCAGGTCGGCCGCTTCACCAAGTGGGGCCTGGAGACGCGGGAGCGCGTGGCTCCGCCCGTCGCCAACCTGGCGATGACGGCGGCGCTCGAGCACTTCACCGCCACGCTGGCCGAGCTGCTGCTGACCAGCGAGGAGGCCCGCGACCTGTTCGGCCACGACGAGGTGCGCAACCTGTTCCTGTGGCACGCGCTCGAGGAGTCCGAGCACAAGGCGGTCGCCTTCGACGTCTACAAGGCGGTGGGCGGCGGCGAACGGCTGCGGGTGTGGACCATGAACGCGCTGTGTGTCGGTTTCGTCGGCGGCCTGGCCGCCCAGGTCGCCGTGTCCGTGCTGCTCGACCGCGACTCGTACCGGGGGGACAACCTGCTGCGCAGCTGGCGCCTGTTCCGCCGCTCGCCGGTGGTGCAGCGTGCCGTGTGGGACCAGCTCCGCGACTACGTTCGGCCCGACTTCCACCCCGACGACCGCGACACCACCGAGCTGGTGGCGCGGTGGCGGGCCGAGCTGTTCGGCGACGACGGCACCCTCAACGACCGCCTCGCCACCGGGCACGCCGCTCCGGCGGCCTGATCCGCACCCTCGGAGCTGTCTCCCATGACCGAGACCGCCGGGATCCCCGGCACGGGGTCCGTCGACACCTGTGACAGCGGGTCCGCCGCCGCCGGCTCGCGCCCGCCCGAGCACCTCGACGTCGTCGTCGTGGGCGCCGGGCTGTCGGGCATCGGGGCCGGCCACCACCTGCAGGCCGAGTGCCCGTGGGCCAGCTACGCCATCCTCGAGGCCCGCGGCGCCATCGGCGGCACCTGGGACCTGTTCCGCTACCCGGGCGTGCGCTCGGACTCGGACATGTTCACGCTCGGCTACGCGTTCCGGCCGTGGGATCGGGACGCCGCCATCGCCGACGGCCCCTCGATCCTGCAGTACATCCGCGACACCGCGGCCGACGAGGGGATCGACCGCCACATCCGCTTCCACCACCGCATCGAGCGGGCCGAGTGGTCGAGCGACGACGCCCGCTGGCACCTCACCGTCCGCCGGACGGCGACCGCGGACAACGGTGCCGGCGGCGGCGCACCCAGCGGGGACCTCGTCGAGCTGACCTGTGGGTTCCTGTTCTCGTGCAGCGGCTACTACCGCTACGACCAGGGCTACCTGCCCGACTTCGCGGGGACCGACCGCTTCCGCGGCACCGTCGTCCATCCCCAGTTGCTGGCCCGACGACCTCGACCACGCCGGCAAGCGGGTGGTCGTGATCGGCAGCGGGGCCACGGCGGTGACGCTCGTGCCGTCCCTCGCCCGGACGGCCGCCCACGTCACGATGCTGCAGCGCTCGCCCAGCTACGTCACCGCGCTGCCGGCGCAGGACCCGCTGGCCAACCTCCTCCGCCGGCGCCTGCCCGCCCGCATGTCGGGCCCGCTGGTGCGGTGGTACAAGGCGCTCACCACCCAGGCCTTCTTCCGGGTCAGCCAGAGCCGACCCGAGGCGGTGAAGCGCCTGCTGCGGGCGGGCGCCCGGCGCCGGCTCCCCGCCGGCTACGACGTCGACACCCACTTCGCGCCCACGTACAACCCGTGGGACCAGCGCCTGTGCCTGGTGCCCGACGGCGACCTGTTCCGGGCCATCAGCGACGGCACGGCCTCGGTCGTCACCGACACCGTCGACACGTTCACCGAGACCGGGGTGCGGCTGGCGTCGGGCACCGAGCTGCCGGCCGACATCGTCGTCACGGCCACCGGGCTGGAGCTGCTGTTCCTCGGGGGCATCGAGCTCGTGGTCGACGGCCGGCCGGTCGACCTCCCCGGCACGCTCGCCTACAAGGGGATGATGCTGGAGGGCGTGCCCAACCTGGCGATGGCGGTCGGCTACACCAACGCCTCGTGGACGCTGAAGTGCGACCTCACCTGCCGGTACGTCACCCGGCTGCTCAACCACCTGCGCGGCCGCGGGCTGCGCCAGTGCACGCCGGTCAACAGCGACCCGACCGTCACGGCCAAGCCGCTGCTCGGGTTGTCGTCGGGCTACGTCGTGCGCTCGCAGGACCGGTTCCCGAAGCAGGGCTCGAAGTTCCCGTGGCAGGTCCACCAGAGCTACCTGCGTGACTACCGGGCGTTGCGGCTGCGGGGCATCGAGGACGAGGCCATGCGGTTCACGAACCCGGCCCCGTCCACGGCCGTCCGCCCGCGCCGCCCGGCCGCCGCCGGCGCGTCCTGACGCCGCGGGCGCGTCCTGACGCCCGAAATCCGCAGGACCGCGGGTGCGCGGGCGCACAGACTCGGGTCATGAGCATCTCCGAGCCCGTCAACCTGACCGCCGCCCTCGCCTCGTTCACCGACATCTACAGCCCGCGGATCGTCACCCGCGTCAACGACTACGACGTCCGCATCGCCCACGCCGCGGGCGAGCACGTGTGGCACGTGCACGACGACACCGACGAGTTCTTCCTGGTGCTCGACGGGCAGTTCGACGTGGCGCTGCGGGCGCCCGACGGCTCCGAGCGCACGGTGTCGCTGCACAAGGGCGACACGTTCGTGGTGCCCCGCGGCACCGAGCACAAGCCGTCCTCGCCCGGCGGGTCGATCCTCATGTTCGAGCCGACGGGTACGTCGTCGACCGGCGACCACGCCGGCGACGTGCCCGACCACGTCGACAGCACGACCGGCCACGCCCTCTGACGCCCCGGTTCACTCGCCGACGGAGAGGACCTCACGCTCGTAGTCGACGACGGCTTCGATCTCCTCGGCGGTGAGGTTGCCGTCCCAGGCGGGCATGCTGCCGCGCCCGTCGCGGACGACCGCGACGTGCTCGTCGACCGTCAGCCTGCCCGCCACGCCCACCAGCGACGGCCCGCTGGAGCCCTCGCCGTTGCCGCCGTGGCACGACGCGCACGACTGCTGGTAGACGTCCCGGCCCGACCGGTCGCCGTCTTGGTCCGTGTCGTCCCCGCCGCCGGTGCCGGCGGACGGGCCGGCGGCGGCACCGGGGAGGCGGAAGGCGATGATGCCGCCGTCGGCGTCGGGGGGCGCCGAGGCCAGCCACCAGCCCCAGCCGGCGTACACCGACCCGTCCACCACGGCGATGCCGCCCGCCGCCGGGAAGGGCACGTCGTGCGACCACATGCGCTCGCCGTCCGCGGCGTCGTACGCCGCGATCCGGCCCGAGTCGTCGGCCACGTACAGCAGCCCGTTGGCCCAGGTCACGGGGCCGGTGACGTGGGCGCCGACGGCGACGCGCCACAGCTCGTCGCCGGAGTCGCCGTCGAGCGCCACCATCACCGCGTCCTGGCTGGCATCGTTCGAGGTCACGAACACCGTGCCGTCGGCGACCGCTCCCGAGGCCATGACCCCGCCCTGGAGCCCGCCCTCGGTGAGCTCGGCCTCCCACAGGATGTCGCCGCTGTCCCGGTCGAGGGCACGGTAGGTGCCCGCCTTGTCGCCCACGCCCACCGCGTCGGTCCCGTCGACGGTGAACAGGTTGGGGGCGGCACCCACGTCGGCGTCGAGCCCGGTCGGGGTCGTGATCGTCCAGGCGTCGCCGGCGGTGAACTGGGTGGACCACACCTCCTCGCCGGTGTGCAGGTCCAGGGCCAGCAGCGCGTCGCTGCGGGGCGGGGCCGGCAGGGCGTAGGCCTGGCCGGTGCCGATGTAGAGGACGCCCCGCTCGGTGTCGACGGCGGGCGACGACCAGATCGACACGCCGGCGCCTTCGGTCTCGTCGCCGGCGGTCACCCAGAACCGCCACTCCTCCGCTCCGGTGGCGGCGTCGAGCGCCACGATGTGGCCGCGGAAGCTGGGCGGGTCGCCGGGCGCGAACACCTCGTAGCTGCCGACGCCCGCGATGACCAGGCCGTCCACCAGCACGGGCGAGCCGAAGATCACCGCCTTGGGGTGGTCGCCGATCGGGGTCTGCCAGCGCAGCTCGCCGGTGGCGCGGTCGACGGCCACGAGCCGGGCGTCGAAGGTGCCGGCGACCACGATCTCGTCGTCGACGGTCACCGCGCCGCCCACGTAGTTGGTCTCCAGGTCGTAGGCCCACCGCTCGTCGCCGCTGGCGGCGTCGAGCGCCCGCAGGTGCCCGGTCCAGTCGCCCACGTAGACCGTGCCGTCCGTGACGGCCGGGGTGCCGGTCACCCCCAGCAGACCGCTCAGCTCCCAGGCGGGCGCCAGGTCGCCCACCGTGTCGGGCGCCAGCGCAGTCTCGTCTGCCACGGCGCGGGTGTTGGCCAGGTCGTAGCCGACCCGCAGCCACTCGGCCGGCGCCTCGGCGGCCGCGTCGTCGCCGTCGCTGCCGTCGCCCCCGCTGTCGCCCCCGCTGTCGCCGCCACCGTCGCCCCCGCAGGCGACGACGGCACCGCCGAGGGCGAGGGCGGCGACCAGCGCCACGGCTCTACGCCACACGCGCCCGCGTCCGATCCTGCACGCGCTGGTCCGACCGACCACACTCTCCGGGTTCCCCACGTTGCGCACGGTAGCCGGATCGGCCGGCGCCGATCAGGCCATTGACGCGGGCGTCAGCAACCACACGCTTCGGGCCCGGCGGACCACGGCCCGTCCAGGAGAGCGGCCCGTTTAGGAGGCCGGGGCGACGAAGTCGGCGATGAGCGCGGCCAGCTCGACGGGCGTGTCGCCCTGCACGCTGTGGCCCGCCTCGGCGACGTGCTCGACGCGGGCGTGGGGGCAGCGTCGCACCAGCTCGGCCTCGTCGGCGTCGTCGACCACCGACTGGGGCTGCATGCCCCGCACCAGCATCACCGGCATGGGCAGGCCCGACACCGCATCCCACAGCGACCCGAACCGAGGATGGCCCTGGGCGTCCAGCGCGGGCCCCGCATCCGCCTCCTGGGGGGCGAGGGCGCGGTGGCGGGCGTAGCGCCACACCCAGCTCCCGTCGTCGCGCTGCACCGCGTTGTGGAGGATGCCCCGGCGCAGCGACGACTCCGTGCGGGTGGGGTTGAAGGCGATGGTGCGGGCCAGCAGGTCGTCGAAGCTGTCGAAGCTCTCGGGACCGTTGACGAAGGACAGGATGGACGAGGCCTTGGTGCCGTCGACGCCGGGGGTGATGTCGACCAGCACCAGCGAGCGCACCAGGTCGGGCTCGGCCGCGGCGAGGGCGATGGCGGTCACGCCGCCGAGCGACATGCCGACGACCGCCCGGGCCCGGGGCGCCAGCTCCCGCACGACCGCCGCGACGTCGCGGGCGTTGCTGGCCGGGTCGAGCGCATTGGCGTGCCCACCGTCGGAATGCCCGTGGCCGGGAAGGTCGACGGCCACCAGCGGGCGGTCGAGGGCGAGCGCGACCGTGTCCCAGGTGTGGGCGTTCTGGGCGCCGCCGTGCAGGAACACCAGCTCCGGCTCGGCCTCGCCCCACACCAGCGCACTGAGGCTCCGGCCCGGCCCGACCTCCACCGTGGTGCGGCTGACCACCGGTGGGCCCGCGTAGGGGATGCCGAACTCGGCGGCGTTCTCGTGGAACATCGAGAACTCGTCGTAGGGAACACGCTCGACCTGCGCCATGCCGCCAGCATCGCACCTGCGCCCACCGCCGGGGTGCGCTCGGCCGTCACACCCCCGGCCTACGATGGGCCGGGCGATGGTGCCTGCCGACGACCGCCTGCCGCTCACCGCCGACGCCCCGGTCGGCGCCGACGGCGCGCCTGACGCTCCACCCGCCTCGGCCGCCCGCGCCGAGCTGCTGGCCGGGCTCAACCCGGTGCAGTCCGACGCCGTCACCCACGCGGCGGGGCCCCTGCTCGTGGTGGCCGGCGCCGGCTCGGGCAAGACCCGGGTGCTCACCCACCGCATCGCCCACCTCATCCGCGATCACGGGGTGAGCCCGTTCGAGATCCTGGCCATCACGTTCACCAACAAGGCCGCCGACGAGATGAAGTCGCGGGTCGCGGCGCTGGTGGGTCCGGTGGCCGAGAAGATGTGGGTGTCGACCTTCCACTCAGCCTGCGTGCGCATCCTGCGCCGTGACGCCGACAAGCTGGGCTTCCCCCGCCAGTTCACGATCTACGACCAGGCCGACGCCAACCGCCTGACCGGCTACGTCATCCGCGACCTGGGCCTCGACACCAAGCGCTTCCCGCCCCGCTCGGTTCACGCGTCCATCAGCGCCGCCAAGAACGACGGCCTCGACCCCCCGGCGTACGCGGCCCGGGCCGGCAACCTGTTCGAGCGCAAGATCGCCGACGTGTTCACCGAGTACCAGAGCCGCCTGCAGCGGGCGGGCTCGATGGACTTCGACGACCTGCTGGGCCAGGCCCTGCGCCTCCTGCGCGAGCACCCCGACGTGCTGGCCCACTACCAGCAGCGGTTCAAGCACATCCTCGTCGACGAGTACCAGGACACCAACCGGGTGCAGAACGACCTCGTGCTCCTGCTCGCCGCCGGCCACCGCAACGTCGCCGTGGTGGGAGACCAGGATCAGTGCCTGCCGCCCGGCACGCTGGTGGCCACGCCGGACGGCGACCGCGCCATCGAGTCGCTGGTCGAGGGCGACGAGGTCGTGGGCGTCGGCGCCGCCGGTCGCCCGGTCGTGAACAGGGTGACCACGGCGCGGGCCGGTCGCTACCGGGGCCGCGTGTACACAGTGCATGCCGGTGACCGGGTGCTGCGCGGCACGCCCCACCACGTGGTGCCGGCCGACCCGTCGCTCGAGCCGGATCGGTACCTCGTCTACCTCATGGAGCGCATCGACCGGGGGTTCCGGGTCGGCCTCACCAAGACCGTCCGTCCCGTCGCTCCCGGTCGGTTCGAGCAGGGCATCCGGGTGCGCATCAACCAGGAGCACGCCGACCGCGCCTGGATCCTGCGCGTCTGCGACACGCGGCCCGAGGCTGCGTACTGGGAGGCCTACCACGCCGCCGAGTACGGCCTGCCCACGGCCCTGTTCCACGGGCTCGGGCGCAACCTGGCGATGGACGACGGCTGGTTGGTGCGGCTGTTCGACGAGGTGGACACGCGGTCGCGGGCCAAGCAGCTCATGGAGGACCTCGACCTCCACCCCGGGTTCCCCCACTACTGGCCCGCGAACGGCGGTCGTCGCCAGACGCTCAACCTGACGATGTTCTCCGACTGCCGCTCCGGCGACGTGGGGTACCACCGCGTGCAGTGGTCTTCGAATCGGTCCGAGGTCGCGCAGCGTCTCACGGCCGCCGGGTTCCCCGTGCGGGCGGGCAAGCCGGGCAGCTACCGGGTCGAGACGTCGTACAAGGACTATCGGCGGGCCCTGGCGTTCGCTCGTGAGATGGCCGCCGCGGGCGGGCTCGACATCCGCCGGCGGGCCGCCGTCGGCGGCCGGGTGTACCCGTTCACACCGCTCGCCCACTTGCGCGAGGGCATGCGGGTCCTGGTCGACGACGGTGCGGGGGCCATGGCCGAGGCCCGGGTCGACTCGGTGGAGTTCGACGACCACGACGGTCCGGTCCACGACATCGAGGTCGAGCCCACGCACACCTATGTCGCCGGCGGGATGCTGGTGCACAACAGCATCTACGCGTTCCGGGGCGCCGACATGCGCAACATCGTCGAGTTCGAGGACGCCTTCCCCGACACGACGGTGGTGCTCCTGGAGCAGAACTACCGGTCGACGCAGACCATCCTCGACGCCGCCAACGCGGTCATCGCCAACAACCTCGGGCGCAAACCCAAGGAGCTGTGGACCGACCACGGCACGGGCGACCCCATCGTCCGGTACCACGCCGACGACGAGGTCGACGAGGCCCAGTGGATCACCCGCGAGATCGCCCGGCTGCACGACCGCGACGAGGTGCAGGGCCCCGACGGCCGCGACCTCCGCTGGGGCGACGTGGCCGTCTTCTACCGCACCAACGCACAGAGCCGCGTGCTGGAAGAGCAGCTCATGCGGGCCGACATCCCCTACAAGGTGGTGGGCGGCACCCGCTTCTACGACCGCCGGGAGATCAAGGACGCCATCGCCTACCTGCGGGCCGTGGTCAACCCGGTCGACGAGGTGTCGATCAAGCGGGTGCTCAACGAGCCCAAGCGGGGCATCGGCGCCACCTCGGTGGGCCGGCTCGACGCGTACGCCACCGCCCGGAGCCTGTCGTTCATCGACGCCCTGCGCCGGGCCGACGACGCGGGCGTGGGCGGCAGCGCCATCCGGGGCATCGAGGCCTTCCTCACCCTCCTCGACGACGTGGCCGACATGGTCGACGGCAGCCCGGGCCCGTTGCTGGAGCAGCTCCTCGAGCGCTCGGGGTACCTCGACCAGCTCGAGGCCGAACGCTCGATCGAGGCCGAGGGCAGGCTCGAGAACCTGGCCGAGCTGGTGGGCGCGGCGAGCGAGGCGGAGACGGTCGCCGAGTTCCTGGAACAGATCAGCCTCGTGGCCGACACCGACGACCTCGACGACGACACCACGTCGGTGGTGCTCATGACGCTGCACTCCGCGAAGGGGCTGGAGTTCCCCGTCGTGTTCCTCATCGGGCTCGAGGATGGCGTCTTTCCCCACCTCCGGTCGCTCACCGAGCCCGACCAGCTCGAGGAGGAGCGCCGGCTCGCCTACGTGGGCATCACCCGGGCCCGGCGTCGCCTGTACCTCACCCACGCGTGGAGCCGCACGCTGTTCGGCGGCACCCAGTACAACCCGCCCAGCCGCTTCCTCGACGAGATCCCGGCCGACCTGGTGCGCGACGTCGAGGGTCACCGCCGGGCCAGCCGCGGCGGCCGCGTCTACGGCGCAGGCGGGGGCGGCTGGCGGGCCGATCGGGCCGGGGGCGGCGGCGGCGACAGGGCCCTGCGGGTGGCGGCGGGTCGCGACCGCATCGTCGAGCGGGCGCTGGAGTCGCGCAAGCCGTCCCGCAGCGGTGCCGACGGGCTGGGCCTGAAGATCGGCGACGACGTGCGCCACAACAGCTTCGGCGAGGGCGTGATCCTCGACATGAGCGGCAGCGGCGACAAGATCGAGGCCCTGGTGCGCTTCCGGGACGCCGGCGAGAAGCGACTGCTGCTGTCCTGGGCGCCGCTCGAACGTCTCTGACCGGCCGCGTGGCGGGGCCTGGCCGGGCACGCCCCACGTTGGGCGCCGCCGGCGGTACTCTGAGCGTCCGATTGTCACGGTTCTCGACCGATCGCGTGTCAACGGCAACCTGGGGGCTCGCGTGAACGTCTGACTCGAGCCGGTCCCGTTACCCTTTGCCGACTTGGTGCGGCACCGGGCGGCGGAACGCCCGGACCGAGTTCTGGCGGAAGGAACCCCGAGTGTCAGATCAGGATCCCACCCCTCGGCACGCAGCGACGCCCGGAAGGCTGTCGGCGCTGCGCACGCGCACGGCCTTGCTGGCCGGCGTCGTCGTGATCGTGGTGGCGGCCGGGCTGGGCCTGACCACCGGCCTGGGTTCGGGCTCGGGGGACGACACGGAGGCCGGCGGCGAGGGCGCGACCGGCACCACCGATGCCCCCACCACCACCGAGCGGTCGACGACCACCACCACCGAGGCGACCACCACGACGACGGCGCCCACGACCACGATCCCGCCCACCACAACGACGCTGCCGCCGCTGCCCGAGGCCGACGGCAAGCTGGAGCTCGGCGAGTCCGGCGACGCCGTGCAGCTGCTGCAGCAGCGCCTGGTCGACCTCGGCTACTGGATGGGCGAGCCCGACGGCAGCTTCGGCCAGCTCACCCGCCAGGCGGTCATGGCGTTCCAGAAGGTCGAGGGCCTGGGGCGCGACGGGGTCGCCGGCCCGATCACGCAGGAGCGCCTGGCGGTGGCGGCGCGGCCGACCCCGCGGGGCGGCGACGGCCTGGAGATCGATCTCAACCGTCAGGTGCTGTTCGTGGTCGACGGCGGCCGGGTCACGTGGGCGATCAACACCTCCACCGGCAACGGTGAGGCCTACACCGCCTCCTCGGGCGGCCAGGCGCGGGCGGTCACGCCCCCCGGGCAGTTCACGGTGCGGCGCGAGGTCGACGGGCTGCGCGAGGCCCCGCTCGGCACCCTGTACCGGCCGAAGTACTTCAACGGCGGCATCGCCATCCACGGCTCGGGCAGCATCCCGGCCAACCCGGCATCGCACGGGTGCGCCCGGGTCACCAACTCGGCGATGGACATGCTGTGGTCGAGCGGCGCCGCGAACATCGGCACCCCGGTCTGGGTCTACTGAGGAAATCCGGCTACCCGCGGGGCGGCGACACGAACTCGAAGTGGCCCGCGTCCGGCACCAGCCACCGGCTGCCGTCGGTGAAGCCCCAGCGGTCGAAGATCGCCACCAGGCGCGGATCCTGCACCGAGGCCAGCCCGGTGGGGTTGGCGCCGAAGTTGAGGTCGACGGCCACCCCCCATGCGTGGCGCGACACGGACGTGCCCGACCGCGTCGTACGGGCGTTCCAGCAGCCGGCGAAGCCCGCGGGGTCGATCAACGCCGCCAGGTTGGCCTCGGCCACCTCGGACAGCGCGCCCGCCAGCGCCTCGACGATCGCACGGTGGCAACGGGCCGGGCCGATGAGCGGCAGGTCGGCGGTGACCAGGTTCCGCTCCTGCCAGGCCGGGTCCTGGTCGAACCCGTCCCCGTCCCCGCCGCCCCGCCGGTAGGCGAACTCGCCGAAGCGCGCCTTGATCAGCGCCTGCGGGAGCACGGCGTCGCCGTGGCGGAGGAACGGCGTCTCGCCGGGGCCGCGGAACTGCACCGGCGTGTCGGCAGGCAGGGCGGCCAGCAGGCGCGCCTCGAGCTCGCCCCGGTCGCCCGCGTAGCTCGCCAGCGCGAAGCGGTCGTCGGCCACGCCCAGCCGGGTGCCGGTGGCGAGGTCGACGGCGAGCTCCGCACCGCCGATGGCGGTGTCGCTCACGACGCCGGCCACCGTCACCGAGCCGCCGCTCGCCAGGTCGATGACGCCGCCGGGCGCCAGCCGCCGCAGGGCCGCGGACGTGGCGCCGAGCAACGCCTGTCCGGGCGCGAGGTCGGCGACGGACCGCCGGTCGGCGACCGACACGAACGCCGCGTGGGCGCCCGGATCGAAGGCGACCGCATCGAGCGGGATGGCCCACCCAGCCGCGGGCCGATCGACGACGGCACCCCCGGCGTCGCGTGAGGCGACGAGGTCGACGATCCCGCCGCGGACCACCGACGTGGCGGTGACGGCCCCGTCGGCCGAGATCGCGGCGGCCAGGCCGGGATCGAGCCGGCGCTGGGTCCACGCCAGCAGCACGGCCGGCACGTCGGGGTCCGCCGGGGCCGGCTCGGGGGGCGGGCTGGTCACGCGGCCGGTCGGTGCCGGCCCCGGGGCCGCGGCGGGGTCGGCGGGCGCCGCTCGGGGGAGGAGCGCCACGTCGCCCGGGCGCGCGGGCGCGTCCTGCACCGCCGCCATCCCGGCGGCACCGATGAGCACGCCCGCGGCCGCGGCGACAGCGACCCCCACCAGCTCGCCGGCCCGCCGGCCGTGCCCGGGCCGGCCGCGGACGAGGCGGGTCACGCCGATCCCTCGCCGTCGGCCGGGACCAGGCTGCGGGCCAGGGCCACGAGCTCGTCGAGCGCCAGGGTGTCGCTGCGCAGGCTGACCGCCAGGCCGTCCTCGGTCCACTCGAGCTCGCCGCCCTGCTGGCTGTAGCGGCCGTCGGTGCCCCGCACCCGCACGCCGAACTCGTCGCCGGCCGACGGCGGCGCCAGCGCCTCGGACGCCCGCTGGGTGAGCGTGACGTGGCGCCGGCCGGCACCGGCGTGCGCCTGGGTGACCGTGCCCTCGTCGATGCGCACCGCGGCGGGCCCGAAGCCCTCGGTGCGCGGCGCGACGAGCAGCCCGGGGAGCGTCGCGGCCGCCTCGTCGAGCGTGGCGGTCGCCGCCTCGTCCCAGTCGTCGGGGACGGTCCGCCCGACCACCCCCAGGTCGGCGGCGACGTCCTCGATCCGGCCGGCCGGCAGGCTCCCGCCGACGACGATGTCGGCGCGCGCCGTGTGGAGGCCGATCCGCCGGCCGTCGGAGGTGGCGTAGCCGACGCCGGCCGGGCCCAGGTCCACCGGCCGGACGTCCGGGCCGAGGTCGCCGAACAGCCGCCCGCCCGGCCAGCCGGTGGTGGCGCGCACGCTGACCCAGGCCCGTCCGTCGCTCCACGTGCGCACGCCGACGCTCGGGCCGCCCTGGGTGACGACCGTGCCCGACCGGTAGGGACGGAAGCCGGCGGGAAGGTGGGCCGGTCGGGGGGCCTCGACGGTGCCCTCGCCGACCGTGCCGTCGCGATCCGCCCGGAAGCCGGCGTCGACGGGGGACGGGGCCGGGGCGCCGCCGGGCGGGTCGAAGGCGTCGGGCGTGACCGTCCCGTTGACCTCGGCGGAGGTGGCGGTGGCGGTCAGGATGACGTCGCCCGCCGACTCGGTGGCGCCCACCGAGGTCGCCCAGCGCTGTCGCTCCGGCCCGCCGGCCGCCCGCACCGCCAGCGCCAGGGGCACGCCGCGCTCGCGGTCGAGCCACAGCTCGACGGGGTCGGTCGGGTGGATCGGGCGCAGGTCGATCGCGGCGCGGAGCCCGTCGAGCAACGGCGCGACCTGGGCCGCGGGCACGACCACGCCGACCGCCGGGTGGCCGGCCACGGTGCTGGTGCCCAGCCCGGCGGGTGTGGCCGCCAGGGCGAAGCTGTCGACGGGGGTCACGAGGTCGAGCGGGACGGGCGTCGCCGGGGAGAAGGGCTCGCGGCCCGTCACCGCGCGGACCCAGGTGACCGGTGCGTCGGGGCAGAGCACGAGCCCGGCGGTGGGAGAGCACCGCCGGGACGAGCGTTGCCACCAGCGGTCGCCGTCGACGACCAGGTCGCCCTCGACCCCCTCGGCCGCCGCTCGGCCCGGTGTGACCTCCCGGACCCGGAGCGCCAGCGACTCGGGAGCGCGGTAGGCGAGGTGCGCGTCGAACGATCGGATCGCCGCGCCGCCGGCCGGTCCGGCGATCCCGGTCTCGGTGATCCGCAGCCGCGCGTCGAGCGCGACGACGTCCTGCTGCGCACCCATCACCAGGTCGGGCACGTCGGCCGCCGCCGGCGAGCGCGGCCGCGTCCCCAAACCCACGAAGGTGGCACCGGCGGCGACGCCCGCCACCAGGGCGATCGCGGCCGCCACGGCCGCCGGCCGCCGCCCCGCCCATGCGACCCGTCGGTCGGCCCGGCCGGCGCCCCGCGCCCTGGTGACCACTCGGGGCACCGTGCGGTCGTCGGCCGTCGTGCCGGCGGAGGTCGCCGGAGCTTCGACTGCGGCGGCGCGCAGCCGGGCGACGACGGACGGTCCGAGGTCGGGGGCGTGCCCGACGGCCTCGACGCGCAGGTGCGACCGGAGCCGCTCGACGTCGCGGCCGAACTGCCGGCACTCGGCGCAGGTGACCAGGTGGTCGGCCAGGGCCTGTCGTGCCGCGCCGTCTGTCAGCTCGCCGTCGGCCTGCATCGAGGCGGCCACCTGGGCCTCGTCACACCTCACCGTGCGCTCCCGTGGCCGCATCGCCATCCTGCTCGGCCCGGCTCGCGCCGGGGCGCCGGGCATCCCTGCCGCGTGGATCGGCTAGGGGTGGCACCCCGGGGTCGGCCCGATCGTTCCCTTCGCCCGCCCGTGCCCAGCTCGCCAGCCTGGACCGGGCCGCGTGCATCCGGCTCTTGACGGTCCCGACCGGCACGCCCAGCACCGCGGCCGCCTCGGCGTAGCGGAGCCCCAGCACCTCGACCAGCACCAGCGTCTCCCGCAGGTCGAGCGGAAGCGTGGCGAGCGCGGCGTCGATCTCGGCCCGGGCCTGCCCGGCGCCCGTCGACGCCAGCGGGCCCGGCCGCAGGGCGACCGTCAGCCGGGAGCGCCGCTGCCGGGCCCGCAGCTCGTCGACCCCGGCGTTGCGGGCGACCTGGAACAGCCAGGTGGAGAACGACGACTGGAACGTGAAGCCGGGCAGCCGGCGGTACACCCGCAGGAATGTCTCCTGGGCCACGTCCTCGGCGGCCGCGCCGTCGCCCAGCAGCCGGCGGAGGAAGCGCCAGACGTGCTGCTGGTGCAGCCGGACGATCTGCTCGAAGGCGTCGAGGTCGCCTGCGGCCGCGGCCCGGATGAGCTGGGGGTCTGTCTCCTGCACGCGGAGCTCCGGCGTCACCGGCCGCGCCGGCCGCACCGGCGACCGTCGAGATCGTGCCGGGCCGGGACCGGGTTGTCCATCGCGGCGGCCACGCTGTCGTCCCCCTCCCCGCCCGGTCCGCCACGCTCACAGGCGGACACGGGCCCGGTGCCGGGCAGGGTCGGCGTCGGCCTCTGGCGCGGGATCGACGGCCCCGCCCGAGCCCAGGTCGATGTCGGCGTCCGCGCCGGCGTCGGTGCCGGCGGGGCGGTACCCCGTGCGGGTGCGTGCCC
The DNA here is from genome assembly GCA_963842395.1 of uncultured Acidimicrobiales bacterium. Lineage (GTDB taxonomy): Bacteria > Actinomycetota > Acidimicrobiia > Acidimicrobiales > VFJN01 > ZC4RG19. The sequence goes on along the minus strand of CAWJGJ010000003.1, from coordinate 163,859 downwards.
GGATGCGTGCCCGGCGGATCACGATGGCGACGGCCACCAGCCCGAGCGCCAGGGCGGCCGCCCCCCACCCGGCCCCAGGCGAGGGTCGGTCGTCCGTCGGCGCGGCCGTGGCGCGGACGGTCTCGCCGGTCACCGCGCTGGTGTCGCCGTCGCGCTCCGCCCCGTCGCTCACCCCGCTCGGACGCACCGGGGCGGCCGGCCGGGACGCCGGAGCTGCCGCCTCCGGCACGGGCATCGGTGCGGCCGCAGGCGGCGGTGCCGTCGGGACGCGGCCGGCCCGGACGTCCGCCACGGTCACCGGCTCGAACGTCGGGCCCGCGAGCAGCGCATCGGGTTCGAGCCAGCGGATGGCCGGATCGGTCAGCGGCCAGTCCCGGACGACCTGATAGCTCGGGTCGACGCCCACGTGCACGGATGACGGCATGAAGTAGGCGAGGCGGGTGACGCACGGGTCGTCGCAGATGTCGAGCAGGTACTCGCCGGGCGGCAGTTCGGCCGGCAATGCGAACTCGATGCCGACCCGCAGGTCGCGCCCCTGGAACGGCGCCACCTCCTGCACGACGACCGGGCCCATCCGCATGCCGGGGACGGGCGGGAACGCCTGCTCGAGGTCGGCGGCCGCCAGCAGGTAGCCGTGGAACTGCGTGGTACGCCACGTGGCCTGCGGGTCGCCGTAGCCATAGCCGTAGCCGATCATCGTCACCGTCTGGCCCGGTTCGTACCGGTCGCGTGCGGGGTAGAGCACGTCGCCGCCGCCTGCTCCCGCCGGGCCCGCGGCCTGCATCGACATACCCGTCACCGCCGCCGCTACCGCCGTCGCCACCGCCATCCCCCGCACGATCCCTCGCGCCGGCCCCCGCACGGTCCGACGCCTCCGGTCCTTGTGCATGCCTCACCCTCCGGGTCGCTCCGGCAGGGGAGACGACCGCCGGGCCCGAAAGGTTCGATCCGTGTCCGAGGGTCCCGCGCCGGGTGCCCCGGGCTCACAGCCGGATGGGTCGTGGCGCCGTGCACCCGGAGAGCCCCGTTGAGCGGCGGACGTCCCGTCCGGCCGGCGAGCTGCGGGTGTGGCGGGGCCGGTGGGGCGCCGTCGGCGGTCGGCACGGGTCGGCGGCGGGGTCGTCGGCGGCAGTGTCGCCGTCCTCGCGGCGGCGGGCACGTCGCACGGCCCAGATCCGGCCGCCGACCGAACCGACCAGCAACAGGCCCAGCTCGCCGATCACCCATCGTGCCTGGCTGCCACCGTCGGTCGGCGCGCCCGCGGCGTCGGCGCCCTGGGCCCCGGCGGGGGATGCCGGGCCCAGGACGACCATGATGGCGAGGGCGCCGCCCAGCACCGCACGCCGCAGCCGGAGCGCGGGGCGCGCACGTGCGGCTGCTCGTCGGTCCCCTCGCTGCCGGGCGTGCCTTGCTTGGTCCACGACCTCGCCTCCCAACCGTCGCCGTCACCCCTTTCAGACGTCTCGGTGCCCGGAAACGTTCACTCCGATCGCGGGTTTCCGTGCGGACGTCCCTCCCGAGCGCACCGGCGGGCGGGCGCGGCCGCGGACCGCGGTTGTCGGCACGCGCGGGCGGCCGTGGACGGCGCAGGCGCGGGCGGACGGGGACGGCTGGCTCGACCGGGCGGGCTCGGCCGGGTTCAGCCGGTGGTGGTCGAGGTGGCGCGGTCCTCGGCGTTGAGGTCGACGTCCAGCTTGCCGTCGGCGTCGACCGTCACCGGGTAGCTCGGGAGGCCCTCGCCGTCGGGCGGGAACTCGCGGCCGTCGCAGTCGCCCGACACCTCGCCGGACGGGTCGAGCAGCACCAGCGGCTCCCCGGGCGATCGGGACGGCACCTGCACCGTGCACTCCCGGGATGCGCCAGGGGGCCGGGCGGCCACGGCGATCCACCCCGACGCCGGGTCGTCCCCCGTGTGCAGCAGGACGATGTCGCGGTCGCCGCCCGCGGTGTCGGCGTAGAGGATGGGCCCGCCCTCGGCGAACCGCTCGGCCGCGTCCTCGGCGTCCTGCTGGGCGAAGGTGTCCGACCCCAGCCGCACGTCGACCTTGCCCTGGCTGGCCAGCCGGGCCACCCCGAAGGCGATGGCCAGCGCGGCCACCACCCCCACCCCGGCGACGGCGAGCGCCTTCCCCGCGTGTCCCTGGCTCTGCGCTACGGGGGACACGACGTGGACTTGGGAGGGGTCACGGCCACGCCCGTAGTATCGCCAGCCGGCGCACCGCTGAACGAACCCGCGCCACCGGACCAGCACAGGAGTCCCGCCCTTGGACCTGTACGAATACCAAGGCAAGCAGTTCTTCGCCCGCTACGGCATCCCGGTCAGCCCGGGCGAGGCCGCCACCACGGTCGACGACGCCGTCGCCGCCGCGGAGGGCATCGGCTATCCCGTGGTGGTCAAGGCCCAGGTGCAGGTGGGGGGTCGAGGCAAGGCCGGCGGCATCAAGCTGGCCGCCGACGCGGACGAGGCCCGCACCCACGCCGGGAACATCCTGGGCATGGACATCAAGGGCCACACCGTCGAGACCGTGTGGATCGAGCTGGCCTCCGACATCGCCGAGGAGTACTACGCCAGCTTCACCCTCGACCGCTCGGCCAAGAAGCACCTGGGCATGCTGTCGGCCGAGGGCGGGGTCGAGATCGAGGCCGTCGCGGCCGAGAACCCCGACGCCATCGCCAAGATCTGGGTGGATCCGGTCGACGGGCTCAGCGAGGAGCAGGCCCGGGCCTGGGTGGCGGCCGCCAACCTCAACCCGCTGGCCACCGAGGGCGCCGTCGACATCCTGCGCAAGCTGTACGCGGCCTACGTCGACGGCGACGCCGACCTGGTCGAGATCAACCCGCTCATCCTGAAGCCCACCGGCGAGGTGCACGCGCTCGACGCCAAGGTCACGCTCGACGGCAACTCGACCTTCCGCCACCCCGAGTACGAGGAGTACGAGGCCACGCAGGTGCGCGACGAGCGCGAGCAGGCCGCCCACGACAAGGGCCTCCAGTACGTGGGCCTCGACGGTTTCGTCGGCGTCATCGCCAACGGCGCCGGCCTGGCCATGTCGACCGTCGACATCGTCAACCAGGTGGGCGGCGAGCCCGCCAACTTCCTCGACATCGGCGGCGGCGCCTCGGCCGAGGTCATGGCGGGCGCCCTGGAGGTCATCAACAACGACCCGAAGGTGCGGTCGATCTTCATCAACATCTTCGGCGGCATCACCAAGGGCGAGGAGGTGGCCAACGGCATCGTCGCCGCTCTCGGGCGGGTGCAGATCGACGTGCCCATCGTCATCCGCCTCGACGGCACCAACGCCGACCTGGGGCGCGAGATCCTCCAGCCCCACCTGAACGACCAGTTGCAGATGCAGCCGACCATGCTCGACGCGGCCCAGGCCGTCGTCGCCCTGGCCGGGAAGTGAGGCGGTAGGGACGTGGCAATCTTCGTCGACGAGAACACCAAGGTCGTCTACCAGGGCCTCACCGGCAGCCAGGGCCGCTTCTACGGCCTGCTGAACCGCGAGTACGGCACCCAGGTGGTGGCGGGCACGAACCCGCGCAAGGCGGGCACCGACGTCGAGGGCATCCCCGTGTACGCCACGGTGGGCGAGGCGGTCGAGGCCACCGGCGCGACGGCGAGCTGCATCTTCATCCCCGCTCCGGGCGTCCGCTCGGCGGTCATCGAGGCGGCGGAGGGCGGGGTCACGTTCATCGTGGCCATCACCGAGGGCGTGCCCGCTCACGACGAGGCCTGGTTCTACAACGAGCTCAAGCGCGACTTCCCCGGCGTCCAGCTGCTCGGCCCCAACTGCCCCGGCATCATCAGCCCCGGCAGGGCCAACATCGGCATCACGGCCGGGCACATCGCCAAGGCGCCGGTCGAGGGCGAGAAGACCGTCGGCATCGTCAGCCGGTCCGGCACGCTCACCTACCAGGCGCTCTACGAGCTCAAGCTCAACGACATCGGCGTGTCCACCTGCGTGGGCATCGGCGGCGACCCGGTCCCGGGCACGTCGTTCATCGACTGCCTCGAGGCCTTCGAGGCCGACCCCGCCACCGACGCCGTGATGATGATCGGCGAGATCGGCGGCTCGGCCGAGGAGGAGGCCGCCGAGTTCATCGCCGGCAAGATGTCCAAGCCGGTGGTCAGCTACATCGCCGGGGTCACCGCACCCGCGGGCAAGAAGATGGGCCACGCCGGCGCCATCGTGTCGGGTGGCAAGGGCACCGCCCGGGCGAAGATGGAGGCCCTGCGCGAGGCCGGCGCCAAGGTGGGCCTCAACCCCACCGAGGCCGGTCAGCTCATGGTCGAGGTGGTCCGCAAGCTCTGAATGCGAACTTGCGGCACGTCCCGTCGCTGGAGCACGGGATCCGTCGCCGGTTCGATCGCAGGAACTCCGACACGCACGAGGCCCCGCCGTCCGGCGGGGCCTCGTCGCGTACGTCAGGGTGTCGTGCGAGCCGTCAGAAGGTCGAGCCGCCGGGCGGAGGGGGCGGCGGGGCGCCCTCGCCCCCCTGGGGGAACTGGGGACCGGCCGTCAGCTCGGGGTCCTTGCTCTTGAGGAAGCCACCGACGCCGACGCCGATCGCGGCCAGCAGGGCGACCCACAGGCCGTACATGCGATCGAGGTCGATCTCGAACCCGCCGGAGCCCACGGACGAGCCGATGACCACCCGCAGCACGAGCAGGACGACCACGACGGCGCCCGCGATCATGTGGACCTGGGCCCACGGGATCGGCGGCGCCGGCAGCTCGGTGTCGGTGAACTTGGTGGCGATGATCTGCCCGACCATGAAGATGATCAGCAGCAGCGGCAGGATGCCGGTGAGGAAGTAGTCCCAACCGCTGTTCGACGCGGTGCCCCCGAACTCGCCCAGGTCGATTCCCCACCAGGGGAGGAACATGGCGATGAGGTAGAGGATCCCCGACGCGGCGATGACCTTCTCGCCGGTCGAGAGTTTGTTGAGGTCCATGGTGATCCGCCTTCAGGATGAGGTGAGTCGATGGTAAGCCCGCGCGTGGCACTCCGGAGGGCATCGGGGCGCGGTCACCCCGGCCGCTAGCATCGCAACGATGCCCTCGGGTCGTATCGCCGTGCTCGCTTCAGGCAGCGGAACTTTACTTCACGCGATGCTCGTCGAGGGGTTGCCCCTGGTGCTGGTGGCGGCGCGACCGGCCCTGCCGGGCGCTGGGCATCGCCGAGGAGGCCGGCGTGCCGACCGAGCTGGTCGAACGCACCGACTGGGGCGCCGGCTTCGACCGGGCCGCCTACGGCGACGGCCTGGCCAAGGTCCTGCGGTCCCACGAGGTCGACCTGGTGGTCATGGCCGGGTTCGGCACCGTGGTGCCCGCGCTCACCGACGCCTTCCCGGGCCGGGTCCTCAACACCCACCCGGCGCTGCTGCCGGCGTTCAAGGGCTGGCACCCCGTGCGCGACGCCCTCGCCGCCGGCGTGAAGGTCACGGGCGTCACCGTGCACGTGGCGACGGGCGAGGTCGACGACGGGCCGATCCTGGCCCAGGAGGCCGTCGACGTGCTGCCCGGCGACACCGAGGAGGTGCTGCACGAGCGCATCAAGCAGGTCGAGCGCCGCCTGTACCCCGCCACCGTCAGACGATTCATCGAGGAGAACCTGTGAGGGCCCTGCTCTCCGTCTACGACAAGTCGGGCGTCGTCGCCCTCGCCCGCGAGCTGGCCGAGCTGGGCGCCGACCTCGTGTCGTCGGGCGGCACCGCCGCCGCGCTGCGAGAGGCGGGGCTGGTCGTCACCGACCTCTCCGACCTCACCGGGTTCGCCCCGATCCTCGGCCACCGGGTGGTGACGCTCCACCCCCGCGTGCACGGCGGCATCCTGGCCGACCCGTCCGATCCCGCCCACCAGGCCGACATGCGGGAGCACGGCATCGAGCCGTTCGACCTGGTGGTGGCCAACCTCTACCCGTTCGGCTCCGACCCCGGCGAGTTCGAGCACGGGGCCACGGGGGCCGAGGACCTCATCGACATCGGCGGGCCCGCCATGGTCCGGGCGGCGGCCAAGAACCACGCCTCGGTGGCCATCCTCACCGACCCCGCCGACTACCCGGTGGTGCTCGACGAGCTGCGGGCCGACGGTGCCGTCAGCGCCGCCACCCGCCGGCGGCTGGCCCGCACCGCGTTCGCGCACACCGCGGCGTACGACGCCGCCGTCGTCGACTGGTTCGACGGCACCAGCCCGGCGGCGAGCGACCGGGGCGCCGGCGAGCCCACCGGCGTGTCCGGCTCAGCCGAGCCCGCCGCCCGCCCGCAGCTGCCGCCGTCCGTCCACCTGGCCTACACCCGCGAGCCGCTGGCCCTGCGCTACGGCGAGAACCCGCACCAGCGGGCGGCCCTCTACCGGGCCACGGCCGGCACGGGTGCGGGCACCGGCGGGGCCGAGCCGTGGTGGGCGACCATGACCCAGCACGGGGGCATGGCCCTCAGCTACCTCAACCTGTACGACGCCGACGCCGCCTGGCTGCTGGCCCACGACCTGGCGGGCCGGTTCGGGCGCCCGGCGGCCGCCATCATCAAGCACGCCAACCCCTGCGGCGCCGCCGTCGCCGGCACGCCGGCCGAGGCCTACCAGCGGGCCTTCGAGTGCGACGAGCGCTCCGCGTTCGGCGGCATCGTCGCGGTCAGCGAGACCGTCGACGGGGCCACCGTCGAGCGCATGGTGGCCGCCGCCCAGGCCGACGTGGTCATCGCGCCCGGCTACGCACCCGGTGCGATCGAGGCCCTCGCCGGCAAGCGCAAGAACACCCGCATCCTCGAGGCCGCGCCGCCCACCGCGGACGCCTGGCACCTGCGGCCCATCTCGGGCGGCATGCTGGTGCAGGACCCCCACGGCTTCGTGGCCGCTCGCGACGACTGGCGGGTCGTCACCGAGCGCCGGCCGACCGAGGCCGAGCTGGCCGACGCCGAGCTGGCGTGGCGGCTGTGCGGCTGGGTGCGGTCCAACGCCATCGTGCTGGTGAAGGACGGGACGGCGTGGGGCATCGGCGCCGGGCAGCAGAACCGGGTCGAGTCGGGCCAGCTCGCCGCGGCCAAGGCGGCCGGCCGCGCCGCGGGTGGCGCCTGTGCGAGTGACGCGTTCTATCCGTTCCCCGACGGGATCGAGGCCGCCGCCGACGCGGGCGTGGCCGTCATCATCCAGCCCGGCGGCTCGGTGAAGGACGAGGCCAACATCGCCCGCGCCGACGAGCTGGGCGTGGCCATGATCCTCACCGGCGAGCGCCACTTCCTCCACTAGTCCCCGCGTCGTCCCCGCGGCCCCCGGGTGGGGATGTCAGGCGGGAGGCGAGGCGGTGAGGACGAGGGGGCGGCCCTGCGTCACGACGATCGTGTGCTCGAACTGGGCCGACAGGCTGCCGTCGGGGGTGACCAGGGTCCAGCCGTCGTCGCCGTCCACGGCCACCCGGGCGCCGGTCGAGAGGAAGGGCTCGATGGCCAGCACCAGGCCCTCCCACAGGACCGTGGGGTCGGACGGGTCCTCGATGCTCGGCACGCTCGGCGGCTCGTGGAGGAAGCCGCCCACGCCGTGCCCGTTCAGGTTGCCGATGACGGTGAAGCCCCTGCGGTGCGCGCGACCGCTGCACGGCCCGCCCGATGTGGCGCAGCGGCCGGCCGGCCCGGGCGGCGTTCATCGCCGCCCCCTGGGCCTCGCGGGTGGCGTGCACGAGCCGGCGGGCCACCGGGTCGATCGACGCGGCCGGGCCCACCGCCATGCTGGCGCCGGTGTCGGCCCAGTAGCCGTCGAGCTCGGCCGACACGTCGACGTTGACCAGGTCGCCGGCCCGGAGCACCCGGGTAGCCGACGGGATGCCGTGGGCGGCCTCGTCGTTCACGCTCACGCAGGTGGCGGCCGGGAAGCCGACGGCGAGCTGGGGCGCCGACCGGGCGCCGTGCCGGCGGAGCACCGTGCGGCCCACCGCGTCGAGGTCGGCCGTCGTCGCCCCCGGCTCGGCGGCGGCCAGCATCGCGTCCCGGGCCTCGGCCACGACCTGGCCCGCCCGCCGCAGCCCCTCCAGGTCGTCGTCGCCGTCGATCGTCATGCCCTGACGCTACCGGTGGTGCCACGCGCGGCACGCGGCCCGGCCGGTGCCTCGGGGTGGTGGGCCCGGCCCGGCTCGCTCGGTCGGTCGCTATTGCCTCGGGGACCGGCGGGGCGGCGGGCAGAATGGCGGCCATGACCGCGCAACTGCTCGCCGGGGGGCCCGTCGCCGAGGCCGTGCTGGCCGACGTCACCGTCCGCGTGGCCGCGCTGCGCGACCAGGGCAAGGGCGTCGGACTCGGCACCATCCTGGTGGGCGACGACCCGGCGTCGGCCGGCTACGTGCGCAAGAAGCACGAGACGTGCGCCCAGGTGGGCATCGCCAGCCACCACATCGACGTGTCCGGCGACGGCACCCAGGCCGACCTGCTGGCCGCGGTCGACCGGTTCAACGCCGATGCCGACGTCGACGCCTACCTCGTGCAGCACCCGGTGCCGCCCCAGTTCGACTTCAACGCCGCCCTCGTCGCCATGGACCCGGCCAAGGACGGCGACGGCCTGCACCCGGTCAGCCTGGGCAAGCTGGTGCTGCAGGAGGACGGCCCGGTGCCGGCCACCCCCGCCGGCATCCGCGAGATCCTCGTCCACTACGGCATCGACATCGCGGGCAGGCACGTGGTGATCGTGGGCCGGGGGCCCACCCTCGGTCGGCCGCTGGCGCTGCTGCTCACGCTCAAGCAGGCGGGGGCCAACGCCGCGGTCACCGTGGTCCACACCGGCGTGCCCGACCTCGGCGCGTACACCCGCGAGGCCGACGTCGTGGTGGCGGCCGTCGGGTCGCCCTCGATCGTGACGCCCGACATGGTGCGGCCCGGCGCGGTGGTGGTGAGCGGCGGCGTGAGCTGGGAGGGGCGGCGGCTGCTGCCCGACGTCGACGAGAGCGTCGGCGAGGTGGCGTCGTGGATCACCCCCCGGCTGGGCGGGGTGGGCCCGACGACGGTGGCGCTGCTGCTGCGCAACACCGTGGAGGCAGCCGAGCGGGCGGCCAAGAGGTAACCTCGTCGGCGACTCGGGCCGACATGGGTGGTGCTGCTGCACTCGGCCTGGTGACGACACGTCCTTCACGTCGATGTCATCGAGGAGCTGACCCATGACTGCCGCGCCCGCTGGAGGCGACAAGATCGGCGACCTGCTGGCCGCCGGCCCCACGCTGAGCTTCGAGTTCTTCCCGCCCAAGACCGACGAGGCCGAGCGCCAGCTCGAGAAGACCATCCACGAGCTGGCGCCCCTGCGGCCCTCGTTCGTGTCGGTCACCTACGGGGCCGGGGGGTCGACCCGCGACCGCACCCGCGACATCGTGGTCGAGGTCAACCGCAGCCAGCCGTTCCCGGCCATGGCCCATCTCACCTGCGCGGGCCACACCCGCGCCCAGGTGATCGGCCTGCTCGACGAGTACGCCGACGCCGGGGTGCGCAACATCCTGGCCCTGGCGGGCGACCCGCCCGCCGACGGCAGCGACCCGGGCGGCGACTTCACCTACGCCACCGAGCTGGTCGAGCTGGTGCGCGCCCACCGGGGCGACTTCTCGGTGGGCGTCGCGGCCCATCCCGAGCTGCACCCCCGCTCGGCGGGCGACCGCGAGGCCGACCGCCGCTACCTGGCCGACAAGCTGGCGATGGCCGACTTCGCCATCACCCAGTTCTTCTTCGAGGTCGACGACTACCTGCACATGGCGGACGAGCTGGCCGTGCTCGGCTCGTCCACGCCCGTGCTGCCGGGGATCATGCCGCCCGGGGCCTCGGCGCTCGCCGGGCTGAAGCGCATGGCGGGCATGAACGGCTCGGTCATCCCGCCGGCCCTGCTCGACCGGCTCGAGGCGGTGGCCGACCAGCCCGACGAGCTGCGCGCCATCGGGGTCGAGGTCGCCACCGACCTGGGCCGCCGCCTGCTCGACGCCGGGGCCCCGGGCCTGCACCTCTACGCCCTCAACCGGTCGGCGTCGGTGTTGCGCATCGTCGACCGGCTGGGCCTCCGGCCCGGCGCCGGCGAGCGGGCGGACTAGCAGGCTGCGCCAAATAGGCTCAGCCGACGCGGCGAACCGATCCGCTCGGGTCCTCGAACCGGCCGCGGCGACGGCGTGGGTACCCTCGGGCGGCGCCGGTCCGCCCGAGTGTCACACCCCGTCCCTAACGTGTCCGGCATGGCAGCGAGAGGCTTGCGAGTGGCAGACGGCAACGGGCGCAGGCGAACCCCCACGGCCACGTCTGCGTTCGGGGTCTCGCGGCGCGAGAACCACGACTCGGCCGGCTTCTACAAGCGCTTCCCGCCCCCCGTCCTGTCCGACGACGACACGGTGCACGCGCCCCGGCGTGGTCGACGAGATCTACGTGGGCGACGCCCGCTCGATGGACCGGGTGCAGGCGGGGTCGGTAGCGCTGGTGGTCACCTCGCCGCCCTACTTCGCGGGCAAGCAGTACGAGGAGGAGCTCGGCCGCGACGGCATCCCCGCCTCCTACACCGAGTACATCGCCTGGCTGGAGGACGTGTTCGCCGAGTGCGTGGCCAAGCTCGAGCCCGGGGGCCGCATCGCCGTCAACGTGGCCAACCTGGGCCGCAAGCCCTACCGCTCGCTGGCGGCCGACGTGGTCGGCATCCTCCAGGACCGGCTGGGCCTCCTGCTCCGGGGCGAGGTCGTGTGGCGCAAGGCGCGGGGGGCCGGGGGGAACTGCGCCTGGGGATCGTTCCGCAGCCCGGCCAACCCCGTGCTGCGCGACCTCACCGAGCGGGTGGTCGTGGCGTCGAAGGGCCGGTTCGACCGGGCCGTGGCCCGGCCCGACCGCCAGGCCCGCGGCCTGCCCCACGGCGTCACCACCACGGCCGACGAGTTCATGGAGGCCACGCTCGACGTGTGGGAGCTGGCGCCGGAGAGCGCCACGCGCGTGGGACACCCGGCCCCCTTCCCGGTCGAGCTGCCGCAGCGCTTCATCGAGCTGTACACCTACGAGGGCGACGTCGTGCTCGATCCGCTGATGGGGTCGGGGTCCACCGCGGTGGCCGCCGTGCGCACCGGGCGCCACTACCTCGGGTACGACAGCGACCCCGGCTACGTCGACGCGGCGCGGCGCCGGCTCGCCGGCGAGCTCGAACGCGTGCTGGCGGCCGGGGGGCCGGCGGCGCCCCCGGGCGACAAGGCGGCCGACCGGGCGGCCGAGCTCCTGCGGGCCGCGGGCTTCGCGGTCGACCACCGGGCCAAGCGCCGGGTGGGGGGCGTGGTCGTGACGATGGTGGCCACCGATGTCGGGGGCCACGAGTGGCTGGTCGACGTCGTCGGCGGGTTCACGTTGGCCCGGCCGGGCCTGCGGCGGGTCGAGGTGCTGGAGCGCACGCTCGGGCGCGCCGCCCGCCTGTCGGGCTTCGGGTCCCGCCGGCTCCTGGTGATGGCCACCGACCTGCCGCCGCGGCGCTCGGCCGGGGCGGAGGCCCTCGCCGCGGCACGGGGACGCGTGCTGGTGGACGTCGTACCGGTCGACGCCTCCGACGCGGCGACAGCCGATGCCGTCGCCGAGCGGCTGACCGCGTACGCGGCGCCGGGGACGCCCGCCGCGCCTGGTGCGGGTGCAGCCGCCGCCGGCGATGCCGTTGGCGATGCCGACGGTGCGGGTGTGCCGCCGCCGGTCGGCGAGTTGATCGTGCCGGCCTGACCCGCCGTGCCCGCCGAGCGCACCGAGGTCACCGAGATCGTCACCGGCCTGGCCATGTTCGGGGCGCCCGATCTGGCCGCGGCGCTGGCCCACCTGCCCACCGGGTTCGGCGGTGTCGGGGACGAGCGTTGGGAGCGGCTGGGCGAGCTCCACCGTGCGGGCCGGCACCGGGCCGAGTTCGCGGCCGCGTGGTCCAACGGGCACTGCTTCCTGCACGCCGACGACGGGCTGCGGGGCCGGGCGCCACTGGTGGTCGAGTGGAAGGGCCCGCAGCGTCCGCCGGGGGCCGATCCCGTCCCCGCCGACCTGCGGGTCGACCACGTCTACCTGGTGAGCTGCAAGTACAACTCGCGCATCCAGCTCAACGCCTCGCCGTGGTCGGTGTTCGACCCCGGCGGCTCCGGTGGCGCGGGCGCGGGTGCGGACGGCCGGGGCGCCGGCGCGGTCGCCCGCCGCGACTGGTACGCGGAGGTGGCGCCCGAGGCGCTGCAGGCGCTGTACGACATCGTCGGCTTCGAGACCGGGCTGGCGGCGGCCCTTCCCGCCCGCCCGGGCGACCTGGCCACCCCGCAGCGCCGGCAGCTCGCCGCCGCCCTCGGCCGGGGCGCGTGGACGTCTCCGGCCGCCGCCCAGGCGTATGGCGCGCTGTCGGCCGCGGTGGCCGCCGGCTCGGCGAGGCGCTGGCGCGAGGCGCTGCGCTCGCCCGCCCGGCGGGAGGCGACGCTGTGGCGCTTCCTGCGGGTCGCCGCCACCAGCTACTTCGTCCTGGGGTCGGACGGCGACCGCATGGTGCGCGTGCGGGTGGGCAGCCCGTGGGACTGGCGGCAGTCGTTCCGCCTCCGCAGCTTCTCGGTCGAGCCCGAGCCGTCCCGCCAGCCGGTCGTCGCCTGGTCGGCGTCGGTCGAGGACCGGGCCCGGGGCGAGGCCCGCACGGTCGCGGGGCACATCGAGATCCGCTGGAGCCACGGCCGCTTCGGCGGCGCGCCCGAGGCCAAGGTCTACCTCGACACGCCCCACCACGAGGTGCCGGGCTACTGGCCCCTGACCGCCCCATGATCGTCGCCGCGGCGCGGCCGACGCGGTAGAAACCGCCTATGAGCGAGACGGACGCGGCCGACGAGCCCCCGGGCCATGAGGTGCCGGTCCCTTCGGGGACGGAACCCTCCCAGCCGATGGCCCGGCGAGTCCGGCGCGGGGTGCTCGCCATGGCGGTGGGGCTCGGCATCTACTACGCGGCGCCGGTGGGCTCCTCGCCGTCGGTCACAGCTGTCGTGCTGAGCGTGGCCGGGATACTCGCCGGGATGGCGATCCTCGTGTGGCTGGTGTACCGCCAGGTCCAGCGCCTGGTGCGGAGCCGGCCGGGCGACACGTCGGTGCGCCTGGAGGGTCTCGTCCTGGTCGTCTACCTGATCGTGCCCATGTTCTCCCTCGGCTACTTCACCCTGGCGGACGCGGACCCGTCCCAGTTCGACGAGATGGAGACCAAGACCGACTCGCTGTACTTCACGGTCTCGACCCTGGCCACGGTCGGGTTCGGCGACGTCCACGCCACTGGTCAGCTGGCCCGCGCCCTGGTGACCCTCCAGATGGTGTTCGACCTGGTCTTCGTGGCCGCCGTGGCCTCGCTGCTCAGCACTCAGCTCCGGGAGCGGGCCGCCCAGCGGCGCCAGGACCACATCGGGTGATCGGCGTGCCGGTCAGGTGGCCATCGCCTTGTTGAGGTTGGTGTCGAGCGCCTCGAGGAACTCCTCGGTGGTGAGCCACGCGGTGTCGCCGCCCACCAGCAGGGCCAGGTCCTTGGTCATCTGCCCGCCCTCGACCGTCTTGACGCACACGTCCTCGAGCGTGGTGGCGAAGCTCGCCACGTCGGGGGTGCCGTCGAGCTTGGCCCGGAAGTTGAGGCCCCGGGTCCAGGCGAAGATCGAGGCGATGGGGTTGGTCGAGGTCGCCTCGCCCTTCTGGTGCTGGCGGAAGTGGCGGGTCACGGTGCCGTGGGCGGCCTCGGCCTCGCAGGTCCGCCCGTCGGGCGTGAGCAGCACCGACGTCATGAGCCCCAGCGAGCCGAAGCCCTGGGCCACCACGTCGGACTGCACGTCGCCGTCGTAGTTCTTGCACGCCCACACGTAGCCGCCCTCCCACTTCATGGCCTGGGCGACCATGTCGTCGATGAGCCGGTGCTCGTAGGTGAGCCCCGCGGCGGTGAACTGCGGTGCGAACTCGGCGTCGAACACCTCCTGGAACAGGTCCTTGAAGCGGCCGTCGTAGGCCTTGAGGATGGTGTTCTTCGTCGAGAGGTAGACGGGGTAGCTGCGCTCGAGCCCGTAGCGGAACGAGGCCCGCGCGAAGTCGCGGATCGACTCGTCGAAGTTGTACATGCCCATGGCGATGCCGCCGGCCGGGAACTGCGCGACGTCGAACTGCATCGGGTCGCCGCCGTCGCTGGGCGTGTAGGTGAGCGTGAGCGTGCCGGGCCCGGGAACCACGAAGTCGGTGGCCTTGTACTGGTCGCCGTGGGCATGGCGGCCGATGACGATGGGCTTGGTCCACCCCGGCACGAGCCGGGGCACGTTCGAGCAGATGATCGGCTCGCGGAACACGACCCCGCCGAGGATGTTGCGGATCGTGCCGTTGGGCGACCGCCACATCTTCTTCAGGCCGAACTCCTCGACCCGGGCCTCGTCGGGCGTGATCGTCGCGCACTTGACCCCCACGCCGTGCTCGTTGATGGCGTTGGCGGCGTCGACGGTGATCTGGTCGTCGGTCTCGTCCCGCTTCTCGATCGACAGGTCGAAGTAGCGCAGGTCGACGTCGAGGTAGGGCAGGATCAGCTTGTCCTTGATGAACTGCCAGATGACGCGGGTCATCTCGTCGCCGTCGATCTCGACGACCGGGTTCTCGACCTTGATCTTGGGCATGGGGAACGTCTCCGGGGATGGTGTCGGCCAGGGGGCCCGGGGGTGGGGCCCGCTCACTTGTATCAGACTTGTACAGCCTAAGGCACCGGGGCTGGTCGGCGAGTCGGGCGATTCCTCGCCATCGGGAACGCCCCACGTTACGTTTTCGGTCGACGGAGGGGTACGCCCGCCTGGACGTGCCCGGAGAGGAGCCGTCGTGGCGTCCAGCTCCGGAGGAGGAGGAGGAGGCGTCGTCATCTTCGTCGTGGTGTTGCTCGCCCTCGGGGCCGCGCAGGACGGGGGGTGCCAGGCGCCGCCGGAGGACGGCACACCCACGGACGTCTCGTCCGATCCGGACGACGACTTCAGCTTCGAGCCCGATCCCAATGCCCCGACGACCGACGACGAGATCTTCGACGACGACTCGCCCGAGGACGACGACTTCAGCTTCGAGCCCGCGCAACCCTGACCGGCGCGCCCCGCCGGGCTGGGGTGCCAGGCTTGACGCCATGCGCAGCACGGCTGTCGGACCGGGCCGGTGACGGCCGATCGCCGCGTGGGCTCGTACCGCCTGGTCGAGCTGCTGGGCCGGGGCGGCATGGGCGAGGTCTGGCGGGCCGACGACGTGACGGGCGCGGCCGGCGGTGCTCCCCGGCAGGTGGCGCTGAAGCTCCTCGACCCCGCGCGGGCCCGCGACCCGGACGCCCGCGCCCGCTTCGGGCGCGAGGTCGCCGCCGCCCGCCGCGTGCGGGGGGCGAGCGTGGCGGCCCTGCTCGACGCGGACGTCGACGCGGACCAGCCGTGGCTCGCGTCCGTCTACGTGGCGGGTCCGAGCCTCGACGAGCACGTCGGCCGGCACGGGCCGCTGGCCGACGCACCGCTGCGCGCGCTCGGGGCGGCGCTGGCCGACGCCCTGGTGTCGATCCACGGCGCCGGCGTCGTCCACCGCGACCTGACGCCCCGCAACGTGGTGCTCGGCCCGGACGGGCCCCGCGTGGTCGACTTCGGCATCGCCTGGTACCCCGGGTCGGCGGCCGTCACCCGCACCGGGTCGTGGGTGGGCACGCCGGCGTGGATGGCGCCCGAACGCCTGGCCAGCGATCGGGTCACCGCGGCCAGCGACGTGTGGTCGTGGGGGGCGGTCATGGCGTTCGCGGCGCAGGGGACGCCACCGGTCGCCGGTGACACGCCCGAGGTCACGATCCACCGCCTGGCGGCCGGCATCGTCGATCTCGACGGCGTTCCCGCGTGGCTGCGCCCGTCGGTCGCGGCGGCCATGGCCCTCGATCCGGCCCGGCGGCCGAGCGCGGCGGCCCTGCTGGCGGCCCTCTCGGGCGCCCCCGGGGCACCGGTGCCGGTGCCGCCGCCGACCACGATGCCCGACGGTGGAGGTCCCACCGTCGTGCAGCCGCCGCTGCCGCCCACCCGCCGGTACACCGCCGACTCACCCGAGGTCGCCGGCAGGGAGCACGGGGCACACCGCCCCGGGGCCGGCCGGTCGGGCCGGGAGTTGCCGACCGTCGGCGGCCCGTCGGGTGGCGGCGTGCAGGGCCGGGCGACCGGTCGGCGGCTGGCGCGCTGGGGGTCGGCTGCAGTCCTGGTGGCGGGCGCCGTCGTGGTCGGGATGGTGGGCGGCCTGCTGGTCGCCGTCATCGCGCTGGCGGTGCTGGTGCTGGCGGCCGTCGCGTTGCGGGTGGCCCGCGAGCGGTTGCCGGACGGGGCGCGCCCGGTCCCTCCCACCTGGGCCGTGGTGCTGGCGGGTCCCGTGGTGCTGGGCACGGCGCTGGTCGACGAGCTGGGGCCCGTGTGGGGCGCCGCGGCCCTGGTGGCCCTGATCGTGGTGTTCTTCCTCCTCGGCGGCGACATCGGCTAACCCCCCTCCCGCCTACCATCCGGCTGTGCGCCTGCCGGTCGACGATCCCGACGACCCGCGCATCGCCGAGTTCGTGGGGCTGCGCGACCGCGAGCTGGCCGGTCGCCCGGCGCGGGGCCGGCGATCACCGGCCGACGGCGTGTTCATCGCCGAGGGTGACGTGGTGGTCGCCCGGGCGTTGCGGGCGGGGTTCGCCCTGCGGGCCGCGCTGGTCGACGCCACCCGGCGCGATCCGCTCCCGGACGGGATCGACCCCGAGGCCGCGGTCTACGCGGCGTCGCCGGCGGTGCTGCGGCGGATCACCGGCCTCGGGGTCCACCGCGGCATGCTCGCCAGCTTCGACCGCCGCCCGGTCCCGCCTCCCGCCGACGTGCTGGCCGCCGCCCGGCGCGTGGTGGTCCTCGAGCGGGTGAGCAACCCGACCAACCTTGGCGTGATCGTCCGCTCGGCCGCCGGGCTGGGCATCGACGCGGTGCTGGTCGACCCGACCTGCACCGACCCGCTGTACCGGCGGGTGAGCCGGGTGGCGATGGGCGAGGGCTACGCCGTGCCCTGGGCCTGGCTGCCCCGCCTGCCGGACGGCCTGGACGAGGTGCGGGCGGCCGGGTTCCGCCTCCTGGCGCTGACGCCCGACCCCGGGGCGACGCCGCTCGACCGCGTGCGCGTGCCCGACGGCGAGCGGGTCGCCCTGCTGTTCGGGGCGGAGGGGTCTGGGCTCTCGGCGGCCACGCTGGCGGCCGCCGACGAGCGGGTGGGCATCCCGATGCGCGGGGGAGTCGACTCGCTCAACGTCGGGGTGGCGGTCGGCATCGCCTGCTGGGTGCTCGGTCGTCGTCCCTGACCGCCCCCGTCGGCGGCGCGGCGACATGGCAGGCGCACGCTACGTTTCCGATCCCGCACGTTGGGTATGAGGAACGACAAGGTGCACGGAGCATGGGCCGGCCCTGGGGAGGGGGACGATGGCGTCGTCGAACAGCAGCAGCAACAGCGACACCGGGCTGAAGATCGTCGCCGGCGTGCTCGGCGTGTCCCTGGTGCTTGCGATCTTCTCCAGCGACGATCCCGACGACGACGCCTGGTCGACCGGCGAGGCCGAGGCCAGCGAGTCGGCGGACGACGACGCGGACGTCGAGGTCGACCCCGACGATCCGTGGTCGGCCGGTGCGGACGACGACCTCGGTCCGGAGCCGGCGCGGTGCGACGGGGTCGGGTGGTTCAGCTCGGACGACGGCGCGATCCAGCTGCCGGTCGCCGGCTCGGGCAGCGAGGTCCCGTCGCCCTCCTGCCAGCTCGACGACACGGCCGGCAGTGCCGACGACGACGCCGTGGCGCTGGTCCAGCAGGTGCTGATCGCGTGCAACGGGCAGCTCGTGACCGTCGACGGCGCCTACGGGCCGCAGACCCAGCAGGCGATCAGCGCCGTGCAGGCCGGCAACGACATCGCCGTCGACGGCATCTACGGTCCCCAGACCAGCGCGGTCATGGCGTGGCCGGTCGGCACGGCGCCGGGCGCGGTCGTGGGCGAGGACCCGCTCGACGACCGCCCCACCTGCACGCCCGGCGAGGTCCCCGCAGTCCCCGCCGAGTCCGGCCTGCCGACGACGCGCTAGGCCGTTGCGGGCGGCGAGCTACGCCCGGCTAGCATCTGACACACCGTCAGAAACGCCGAGGGGACGGACATGCTCGATCTCGTCATCCGTGGGGCCACCATCGTCGACGGCACCGGCACGCCCGGCCGCCCCGGCGACGTCGGCGTCCGGGACGGCCGCATCGTCGAGGTGGCCCACCGCGACGGGACGGGCCCGGCCGGCGGCGCCACCGAGCCGGCCGCCCACGTGTTCGACGCCACCGGCCTGGTGGTGTGCCCCGGGTTCGTCGACCCCCACACCCACTACGACGCCCAGCTCTTCTGGGACCCGTTCGCCACCCCGTCGAACGTCCACGGGGTGACCTCGGTCGTCGCGGGCAACTGCGGCTTCACCCTCGCCCCGCTGCACGCCGCCGACGCCGACTACCTGCGGCGGATGATGGCCAGGGTCGAGGGCATGCCCCTCGCCGCCCTCGAGACCGGCGTCGACTGGCAGTGGGAGAGCTTCGGCGAGTACCTCGACCGCCTCGACGGTCGCATCGGCGTCAACGCCGGCTTCATGGTCGGGCACTGCGCCCTGCGGCGCTACGTGATGGGCGCCGACGCCGTCGGCCACGAGGCCACCGCCGACCAGCTCGACGCCATGGTCCGGCTGCTGCACGCCTCGATCGAGGCCGGCGGCCTGGGCTTCTCGACCACCCTGTCGTCGACCCACAGCGACGGCGACGGCCAGCCGGTCGCCTCCCGCCACGCCGGCCGCGACGAGCTGCTGGCGTTGTGCGCGGCCGTGGGCGAGCACGAGGGCACGTTCCTCGAGGGGGCGTTCGAGGGCGGGCTCGACACGTTCTCCGACGACGAGGTCGAGCTGGTGGCCGCCATGTCGGCGGCCGCGGGCCGGTCGATCAACTGGAACGTCCTCACCGTCGACTCGGCCGTGCCCGACCGGGTGCCCCGCCAGCTGGGCGCCGCCGACCGCGCCGCCGAGCAGGGCGGCCGCGTGGTGGCCCTCACCATGCCCGTGCTGGTGCCGATGAACATGAGCTTCGGCACCTTCTGCGCCCTGTGGCTGATGCCGGGCTGGGGCGACGTCCTGCGCCTGCCCCACGACGAGAAGAAGGTCGCGCTGGCCGACCCGGTGGTGCGCCGCACGCTGGTCGAGGCCTCCCACAGCGAGGCGGCGGGCGTGTTCCGGCGCCTGGCCGGGTGGGAGCGCTACGTCATCGGCGACACCTATGCGCCCGCCAACGAGGGCCTGACCGGGCGGGTCGTGGGGGAGCTCGCCGCCGAGCGGGGGCAGGAGCCGTTCGACACGCTGGTCGAGATCGTCACCGCCGACGACTTCCGCACCGTGCTGTGGCCGATCCCCACCGACGGCGACGACGAGTCGTGGCGGCTGCGCCAGCAGGTCTGGGACGATCCCCGCGTCATGCTGGGCGGCTCCGACGCCGGCGCCCACCTCGACCGGATGTGCGGATCGCCCTACACCACTCGGCTACTCGCCGACTGCCTGCGCGGCCGCAAGCTGGCCACCGTCGAGCGGGCCGTGCAGATGCTCACCCAGGCGCCCGCCGAGCTGTTCGGCCTGGTCGACCGGGGCACCATCGCGCCCGGCAACCACGCCGACCTGGTGGTGTTCGACCCGGAGACCGTGGGGGCGGAGCACGCCCGCCTGGTCGAGGACCTGCCGGGCGGCAGCGCCCGCCTGACGGCCGGGTCGACCGGGGTCGTGCGGGTGTACGTCGGCGGGGTCGCCACGGTCGAGGACGGCACCGCCACGGGCGCCACGCCGGGCCGGATCCTGCGCTCCGGCACCGACACCGTCACAGTCCCCACCCGCTGACCGCTCGCCCTCTCCCGGGGGATGGACCCCATCCGTTCTGGCGTTCCTCCCTGCCAGGGCGGCAGCCAGCGACGCCGGTTCCGAGGGCGGCCGGTGCGGCGTCCGTTCTGGCGTTCCTCGCTGCCAGGGCGGCAGCCAGCGACGCCGGTTCCGAGGGGCCGGGGGAGTATCGAGGCCGTCTTGCGGGTGCCGACGGCGTCGGGCGGTCAGAATGCCGGCATGACGCCGCACGACCTGCTGGCCGAGGCCGGAGCGCTGCTCGACGACACGGTCGCGCTGCGCCGGGATCTGCACCGCCGGCCCGAGCTCGACCTCGACCTGCCCCTCACCCAGGCCCGGGTGCTCGAGGCGCTCGACGGCCT
Organism: uncultured Acidimicrobiales bacterium; assembly: GCA_963842395.1. Taxonomy (GTDB): domain Bacteria; phylum Actinomycetota; class Acidimicrobiia; order Acidimicrobiales; family VFJN01; genus ZC4RG19. Next base: position 143,608 of record CAWJGJ010000003.1, on the reverse strand, counting down.
GCCGCTCACCGTCACCACGGGCGAGCGCCAGAGCTCGATCGTCGCCGACCTCGACGGCGAGTCGGCCGGCCCCACCGTCCTGCTGCGGGGCGACATGGACGCCCTGCCCATGCACGAGGACACCGGCCTCGACTTCGCGTCGCAGGTCGACGACGCCATGCACGCCTGCGGCCACGACGCCCACACCGCCATGCTGGCGTCGGCCGCCCGCCTGCTGGCCGGCCACCGGGGCGAGCTGGCCGGCCGCGTGCGGTTCCTGTTCCAGCCGGGCGAGGAGGGGGCCGGCGGGGCGGCCGTGGCTCTGCGGGAGGGCCTGCTCGACGCCACCGACGGCGGCGAGCCGGTGTCGTGGGCGTTCGCCATCCACCAGTCGCCCTCGATCCCGGCCGGCATGGTCACGACCCGGGGCGGTCCGCTGATGGCGTCGGCCGACGTCCTGCGCGTGACCGTGCGGGGCAGGGGCGGCCACGCGTCGATGCCCCACCACGCCAACGACCCCATCCCGGTGGCGTGCGAGATCGTCCAGGCCCTGCAGACCTGGGTGACCCGCCGGGTCGACGTGTTCGACCCTGCGGTCGTCACCGTGGCCCGCATCGCCGCCGGCACCACCACCAACGTCATCCCCGAGTCGGCGCGCATCGAGGGGACGGTGCGGACGGTCAGCGCCCGGGTGCGGGGCGACGCTCACGCCGCGGTCCGCCGGATCGCCGAGCACGTGGCGGCCGCGCACGACATGGCGGCCGAGGTCGAGATCGTCGAGGGCTACCCCGTGACCGTCAACGATGACGGGGCCGCCGACGAGGTGCTGGCGACGGCCCGGTGGCTGGTGGGCGACGGGCTCTCCGTGCCCATGCCGTCCCCGGTCATGGGCGCCGAGGACTTCTCCTACGTCGTCGAGCAGGTGCCGGGGGCGATGGCGTTCCTCGGGACGCGGCCTGCGGGCGTGCCCGCCGGGACGGTGGCCCCCAACCACTCCAACCGCATGGTGCTCGACGAGGAGTCCATGGTCACCGGGACCGCGCTCTACGCCGCCGTCGCCCTCCGCCGCCTCGCACCCTGACCGGCCGGGTCAGCCGGCTGACTCCGCCGCGGCCTTGAGGCGCTCCAGCGTCTGGCGCATGCCGGCGCGCAGCTCCTCGGCGTGGCCCTCGACCCCGCCGATGAAGGGACCGGCCATCCGGATCATCCACTCGCGGGCGCCGGAGAGGTCGCGGGTCTCGGTCAGCCGGGTGCCGTCGTCCTCGGCCACGAGCTCGTAGCCCCAGCGCACGCCCGTCTCGCGGGTGCGGAACACGAAGGCCTGGCCGCGGTCGGCCCGCTCGACGCGGTTGGTCGTGGCCCACCGCGCCCAGCCCCGCTTGTTGAACCCCACGAACAGCGCGCCCGCCACCGGCTCGCGCCGGCGGCCCAGCCAGCGGCACGAGTAGCACTCGGGGCTCCACTCGCCCATGCGGGTCACGTCCGCCACCAGGTCGTACACGAGCTCGGGCGGGGCGGCGATGGTGACGGTCGCGGTGTCGGGCGCCGGTGCGCCGCCGGGCGAGCCCGGCGCGTGGGTCTCGGTCACGATCGGTCACGCTAGCCCCGCCGACCCGGTTGGATGTTCCCTTGACCAACGGGTCAGGATGGGCCTACACCTCAGTACGCTGACCCGACCGACCGGTTGCTCGACACGAGGGGAAATGCCTGTGACCACCTACGACAAGATCTTCATCGACGGGGCCTGGGTGCCGTCCCAGGGCACCGGCACCATCGACGTGTTCGACTCGACCAACGGCGAGGTGATCGCCACCATCCCCGCCGGCACCGCCGACGACGTCGACCGTGCGGTGCAGGCCGCCCGGGCCGCCTTCGAGACCTGGTCGGTCACGACCGCCGAGGAGCGGGCCAAGGCGCTCACCCGCATCGGCGAGGGGCTGGCCGCCCGCATGGACGAGATCGCCACCGTCATCACCCGCGAGGCGGGCATGCCCAAGTGGCTCAGCACGCTGGTGCAGGCGGGGCTGCCCATCAACTCCTTCAACACGGCCGCCCAGCTCGCCGAGAACTACGACTACGAGTCGACCATCGGCAACAGCCTGGTGGTGAAGGAGCCGGTCGGCGTGGTCGGCGCCATCACGCCGTGGAACTACCCGCTCCACCAGATCGCCGCCAAGGTCGCCTACGCCATCGGCGCGGGGTGCACCGTGGTGCTCAAGCCCAGCGAGGTCGCCCCCGTCGACGCCTTCATCCTGGCCGAGGTGGTCAACGACGCCGGCCTGCCCGCGGGCGTGTTCAACCTGGTCACCGGCACCGGTCCCGAGGTGGGCGAGGCCATCGCCGCCCACCCCGGCATCGACATGGTGTCGTTCACCGGGTCGACCCGGGCCGGCAAGCGGGTGGCCGAGGTCGCCTCCCAGTCGCTCAAGCGGGTCGCCCTCGAGCTGGGCGGCAAGTCGGCCAACGTGCTGCTCGACGACCTCGACGACGCGGGCTTCGAGAAGGCGGTCCGCGACGGCGTGGGCAAGGCCTACATCAACTCGGGCCAGACCTGCACCGCCCTCACCCGCATGCTGGTGCCCACCGCCCGCCTGGCCGACGCCGAGCGCATCGCGGCCGACGAGGTCGAGACCAAGTTCCAACCGGCCGACCCGTTCGCCGCCGGCGCCATGCTCGGCCCGCTGTCGAGCCAGGCCCAGGTCGAGCGGGTGACCGGCTACATCCAGAAGGGCATCGACGAGGGTGCCAAGGTGGTCACCGGTGGCCCCGGGCGTCCCGAGGGCGAGGGCCTGGAGGGCGGCTACTACGTGCAGCCCACGGTGTTCTCCGAGGTGCGCAACGACATGACCATCGCCCAGGAGGAGATCTTCGGGCCGGTGCTGTCGATCCTCACCTACGAGGGCGAGGACGAGGCCGCCGCCATCGCCAACGACTCGGCCTACGGCCTGTCGGGCGGCGTGTGGAGCGCGGACGCCGACCGGGCCAAGGCCTTCGCCCGGCGCATCCGCACCGGCCAGATCGAGGTCAACGGCGGCGCCTTCAACCCCAACGCCCCGTTCGGCGGCTACAAGAACAGCGGCTACGGCCGCGAGTACGGCAGCCACGGCTTCGAGGAGTTCCTCGAGACGAAGTCGATGCAGCTGTAGCGGCCGCGCCCCGCGGACCGCACAGGAGATCACCGAGCGAGGGGGCGCCCCACGGCGCTCCCTCGCTCGCGTCCGACCACCCGAGCCCGCGGTCGAGGGCGGGGCGCGACGCCTGGCGGTCGCCGGCCGGCCCCACCCGTCGCGGGACCTTTGGCGCTGCTCAGCACCACCACTAGTGTCGGCTGGCGGTCGCCCGCCGGGGCGTCGACGTCCCCCACCGCAGGAGCATTCGCCATGACCGATCCCGTCCGCGTCGCTGTCACCGGAGCCGCCGGCCAGATCGGCTACGCCCTGCTGTTCCGCATCGCGAGCGGGCAGATGCTCGGCCCCGACCAGCCGGTCGTCCTGCAGCTCCTGGAGATCCCCCAGGCCGTCGGCGCGCTCGAGGGCGTGCGGATGGAGCTCGACGACTGCGCCTTCCCGCTGCTGGCCGGCGTGGTGTGCACCGACGACGCCGACCGGGCGTTCGAGGGTGCGGACTACGGGCTGTTGGTGGGCGCCATGCCCCGCAAGGAGGGCATGGAGCGGGCCGACCTGCTGTCGGCCAACGGCGCCATCTTCACCGCCCAGGGCAAGGCCATCTCCGACTCGGCGGCGGGCGGCGTGAAGGTGCTGGTGGTGGGCAACCCCGCCAACACGAACGCCCTCATCGCCATGAACAACGCGGCGGGCACGCCCGACCGCCAGTTCACGGCCATGACCCGGCTCGACCACAACCGGGCCGTCGCCCAGCTCGCCGCCAAGGCCGGCGTCCCCGTCAGCGAGGTCGCCCGCATGACGATCTGGGGCAACCACTCGGCCACGCAGTACCCCGACGTGTTCCACGCCGAGGTGGCCGGCAAGCCCGGGTTCGACGCGGCGGGCGGCGACCAGGCGTGGCTCGAGGGCGAGTTCATCCCCACGGTCCAGCAGCGGGGTGCCGCCATCATCAAGGCCCGGGGCCTGTCGTCGGCGGCGTCGGCCGCCAACGCCGCGATCGACCACATGCGGTCGTGGGCGCTGGGCACCCCGGAGGGCGACTGGGTCTCGATGGCCGTGCCGTCCGACGGCAGCTACGGGGTGCCCGAGGGCCTGGTGTCGGGCTTCCCCTGCCGCTGCGCCGGCGGCGAGTACGAGATCGTGCAGGGCCTCGAGCTCGACGACTTCAGCCGGGCCCGCATCGACGCCTCGGTGGCCGAGCTCGCGGCCGAGCGCGACGCCGTGGCCGACCTCGGCCTCATCTGACCCGCCCGCATCCGACCCGCCGCATCCGACCTGCCGCAACCGAGCGCCCTGCGGCGGGCTACTTGAGGAACTTGCTCGTCGTGTTGTCGGCCAGCACCTTGCCGCCCGTCTGACAGGTCGGGCAGTAGTTGACGGTGTAGCTGCGGTACTCGACGGCCCGCACGGTGTCGCCGCACACCGGGCACGCCTCGCCCTGGCGGTGGTGCACGGCGCCGGGCCGGTCCTTGGACGACGACATGTCCGACCGGGTGCGCTCGTACGCCAGCGACTCGGCGATGCACTCGGCCATCGCCACGTGGAGGGCGTCGACGGCCGTGTCGTCGAGCTTGGCGGTGGTGGCGAAGGGCGACAGCCGGGCGCGGTGGCAGATCTCGTTGGCCAGCCGGCGCCCCATCCCCGCCACGATGTGCTGGTCGCGCAGCCAGCCGTGGAGGCGCATCGAGCGGTCGGCGAGCAGGCGGGCCAGCGTGGCCCGATCGAGCGAGTCGGCCTCGGGGCCCAGGTGGTCGAGCGGTTCCTGGCCCTCGGGATCGCCCGCCACGGTCCACACGCCGGCCTTGCGCTCGGTGCCGGCCTCGGTGAGCAGCAGGGCCCGCCCGTCCGCGAAGACCCAGCGGGCCTGGCCGCCCCGGGGCTTGGCCGCCTGCTTCTCGTCGGGCTTGAGCCGCCCTCCCTGCATGAGGTGGACGACGAAGGTGGCGGGCTCGAACCGCAGGAGGAGGTGCTTGCCCCGGCGGCCCACCTCCAGCAGCGGGTGGCCGGCCGCGGCCTCGGGTGCGGGCACCGCGGTCTTGAGGGCGGTGAAGGTGAGCGGACGGAACCGGGCGAGGACCGCACCGCCGAAGTCGTCCGTCAACCGCTCGGCATGGGCCTGGACCTCGGGCATCTCGGGCACGGGTGGCCTCCTGGCTAATAGGTGGTGTCGGCCCGGACGGCGGCCAGCGCGTCGTCGAGCGCGCCGATCGCCCGCTGGTGGGCGATGAGCAGGGACAGGTCGCCGCCGACCCGTAGGCGGCCCTCGACGAAGGCTCGTTGGGCGGCGAGGGTGCCCGCCGCGATCGCCGCCGCGGTGTCGTAGCCGGTGCTGAAGCGGACGTCGGGCTTCTCGGCGGGGCCCGCTGCCAGCGTGGCACGGCCGTCGGCGACGGCCAGGTGCCAGGTCACGGTGCCGTCGGGGCCGCCGTCGACCGTCTGCTCGACGGTCAGGGTCACGCCCGCCAGCGTCGCGGGCAGCGCGACGTCGGCGGCGACCGCCTCGCCGGCCGCCTCGATCCACCGCGCGCTCAGGTACCGCACCCGCCGCAAGCTACCGCCCGACCCGCCCGGACCAGAACTGGCGTCGCCGGCTGCCGCCACGGCACCCAGCGACGCCAGATCGCTCGCGACGCCCTGCCGCAGCAAGACCGGCGTTGCTGGCTGCCGCCATGGCACGCAGCGACGCCAGATGCCGGGGCCGCGTGACATGCTCGGCCCATGTCGATCCCTGCGCCGCTGACCGCCGCCGACGAGCGGCACCACCGGCCCGGGCCCGAGCCGTGGTGGAACGAGTCGTGGTACTTCGACTTCGCCACCACCGACGGGACGCTCGGCGGCTACGTGCGCCTCGGCCTCTATCCCAACCAGGCCGGGCCTGGGGCGGGCCGGCCGGGCGCGTGCTGGTACTGGGCGTGCCTGGTGGGGGAGGAGCGCCCGCTGGTGATCGTCGTCGACCACGAGGTGGCGCCTCCGGCCGCGGGGAGCATGGAGCTGCGGGGCGAGGGCCTGTGGGCCGACCACACGGTCGAGGAACCGTTCGATCACATGACCCTCGGCTGCGAGGCGTTCGCCCTGGCCCTCGACGACCCGGCCGACGTGTACGGCCACGGCGAGCCCCGGGGCGAGCGGGTGCCGTTCGGCCTGGACCTGGAGTGGACGACCGACGGGTCGGCCTACGCCTACCCGCCGGGCACCACCCGCTACGAGGTGCCGTGCACGGTGCACGGCGAGGTGCTCGTCGGCGCCGAGCGCATCGAGCTCGACGCCATCGGGCAGCGCGACCACTCGTGGGGAGTGCGCGACTGGTGGACGGTCGGGTGGACGTGGACGTCGGGCTGGCTGGAGGACGGCACCCGCTTCCACGGCACCCAGGTGCGCCTCGGCGACGACCCGGTGCCGTACCACCCGGGCTACGTGCAGCCGGCGGGGTCGCCGCTGGCGGGCGTCGACCACACCGCCTCGCGTCCGGCGCTGGGCGCGCACGGGCTGCCGCTGTCCGACGCCGTCGAGGTGGGCGACCTGGCGCTCGACGTCACCCCCGTGGCCTTCGCCCCGGTGCTGCTGGCGGACGGGGCCGGCCGGGTGTCGCGCTTCCCCCGGGCCCTGTGCCGGTTCGCCGATACGGGCAGCGGTCGCCGGGGCTCGGGATGGACGGAGTGGAACCAGCCGCAGGCCGCGCCCGACCCCCGGGACGGGCCCGCGATGGGCTAGCCTCGATCGATGCTCGCATCGGTGCTGGCTGCTGGGGGACCGCTCGACCCCGAACACCTGATCGAGGTCGTCGGCCTGCTCGGGATCTTCGGCATCGTCTTCGCCGAGTCGGGCCTGCTCGTCGGGTTCTTCCTGCCCGGCGACTCGTTGCTCTTCACCGCAGGGTTCCTGGCCTCGTCGCCCGACGACGTGAGCGAGTCGCTGCACCTGCCGCTGGGGTGGCTCCTGGTCGGGTGCTTCTGCGCCGCCGTGATCGGCGACCAGGTGGGCTACATCCTCGGCCGGCGCGTGGGCCCGGCGCTGTTCCGCCGTCCCGACTCGCGCTTCTTCAAGCAGCAGAACGTCGACAAGGCCCAGGAGTTCTTCGACCGCTACGGCGCCAAGACCATCGTGCTGGCCCGGTTCGTGCCGGTGGTGCGCACGTTCGCCCCGATCGTGGCCGGCGTCTCGCGCATGCACTACCGCACGTTCGTCACCTTCAACGTCATCGGTGGCTTCCTGTGGGCGGTCGGCGTCATCCTCCTGGGCTTCTTCCTCGGGCAGATCCCGGCGGTCGAGGAGAACCTCGAGCTGGCGATCCTGACCATCGTGGCCATCTCGGTCCTCCCGATCGCACTCGAGATCTGGAAGGCTCGCAAGGAGAAGCAGTCGCTCGCGATGGACGTCGCGCACGATCTTCTCGACCCCGACATCGGCGACCTGGTGGAGGAGGCGGTGCACCCAGACGGGCGGATTGACTGAGCAAACAGGTCCTCTGGTCACGGAGAGTGGCGGGATAGGTCGACATGACGGACGACCGTTCGCTCGACTTGTCCAGGGGTGACGTTGCAAAATGGATCCCAGCAGGCCAAACTTGCTGGCAACCCTTTCCGGTAGTTCGTAGGCGGAGCGTCGGAAGGGCCAGGACAGGTTCCCGTAACATCTACGGGAAGCACAAGGTGGGCGGAATGCGGCAGGATCGCACGGCGGAGACAATCAATCGTGGCGCACGTGGGCGCGGCCACAGGGGAAGGGCCCTCGCGGGGCAGTGCGCGGGCGCGTGCATGGGGAACGTGAGATGACCGGGCGAAGCAATTGGCGTCGCATCGTCAGCAGGCTGCGCAGCGATCTCCCGCTCGCGCTCGTCGACGTGATGTTGGTGGCGGGATCGTTCCTGGTCCTGCTCGCCGTCCGCTTCGACGGGAACATCCCCGAGGAGTACCAGTCCCAGCTGTTCGAGTTCCTGCCGGTCATCATCCTGGCGCACCTCGGGTCGAACCTGGCGTGGGGCCTCTACGGCCAGATCTGGCGGCACGCCAGCGTGGCCGAGGCCCGCCGCATCGTGTTCGCCGGAGCGACCGCGGGGATCGTCATCTTCATGGTCAACCCGATCCGGGCGTTCCCGGTGCCCCGGTCGGTCGCCCTGCTGGGCGCCTTCCTCGCCGCCATGGTCATGGGCGCCGCCCGCTTCCAGGGCCGCCTGCGGCGCCGGTCGGGTACCGCGGCCGACGACCGGGCGGCGACCCGCGTGGCCGTCATCGGCGCCGGCGACGCCGGGGCGACGATCGTGCGCGAGATGCGCCGGCCGGTGCACGCCGACCGGGTGCCGGTGGTGATCGTCGACGACGATCCCCGCAAGCAGGGTCGCTCGATGCTCGGGGTGCCGGTCGTGGGCGACATCGCCAACCTGCCGGCCGTCGTCGCCCACTTCCGGGTCGACGAGGTGCTGGTCGCCATCCCCAGCGCCGACCAGCAGGTCATCAACAACATCATGGAGGCGGCCGAGCTGGCGGCGGTGCCGCTCAAGGTCCTGCCCCCGGTGCGCGAGCTGCTCAACGACCGCCCGTCGGTCCGCGACGCCCGCGACATCAACATCGAGGACCTCCTGGGCCGGGCCCAGGTGGCCACCGACATCGACGAGATCCGGGCCGTGGTCAGCGGGGCGACCGTGCTCATCACCGGCGCCGGCGGCTCGATCGGGTCGGAGATCGCCAAGCAGGTCGCCGAGCTCGGTCCCGGGCGCCTGGTGCTGCTCGATCACGACGAGACCCACCTGCACGACGTCAACGGCCAGCTCGAGCGTCCGGCCGAGCTCGACCTCACCGACATCCGCGACCGCGACCGCATCGCGTCGCTCATGCACGCGCTCCGGCCCGACGTGGTGTTCCACGCCGCGGCCCACAAGCACGTGCCCCTGCTCGAGGCCCAGCCCATCGAGGGCGTGCGCACCAACGTGCTGGGCACCTACAACGTCGTCGCCGCCGCGGCCGCGGCCGGGGTCGACCGGCTGGTGTTCATCTCGTCCGACAAGGCGGTGCGCCCCTCCAACGTGCTCGGCTACTCGAAGTGGCTGGGCGAGCAGCTCGTCCTGCTCCTCGCTCCCCGCGGCTCGCGGTGGTGCTCGGTACGCTTCGGCAATGTGCTGGGGAGCCGGGGAAGCGTGATCCCCACGTTCGCTCGACAGATCTCCGAGGGCGGGCCGGTCACGGTGACCGACCCCCGGATGACGCGCTTCTTCATGAGCGTGCGCGAGTCGGTGCAGCTGGTCCTCCAGGCCTCGACGCTGTCCGACGGCGGCGAGATCTTCATGCTGGAGATGGGTGAGGCGGTGAACATCCTCGAGCTGGCCGAGCGCATGGTGCGCCTGTCCGGCCACCAGGTGGGCACCGAGATCCCCATCCGGTTCTCGGGCCGGCGCCCGGGCGAGAAGTTGGCCGAGGACCTGCAGAACCCCGCGGAGCAGGCCAACCCGACCCGCCACCCCTCGATCGTGCGGCTGACCGCCACGCGCATCGACGCCGACGCTCTCGGCAAGACCACAGGAGAGCTCGAACACCTGGTCACCCAACGTCTGGACGAGCAGGCCACCCAGCTGATGATGGCCCTCGCCACTTCCCCCGCTCGCGCCGTCGACCAGCTCCCCCAGCTCGACGACGTCCGCGACCTCGCTGATGCGCACGGAGGCATCCATGGAGCCCCTTGACTATCTGAAGATCCTCCAGCGTCACTGGAAGGTGGTCGTCGGTCTCGTGGCGATCGTCCTGGTCGCTGTGTTCGTGCTCGCGCCCTCGGCGCCGGCCCCCGTGTACGAGGCCAAGCACACGCTGCTGCGTGAGGTGGCGTCCAGCACCGAAGGCGCATCGTCGGCCGACAACCCCGCGGTCGTCGGGCTCTGGACCACGGCGGGCGAGGTCCCGGCGCGCGTCAAGGAAGCCCTCGGCTACACGGGCCCCGTCGACGACCTGACGAACCGGCTCATCGTCACCCCCGACCCCGACCTGGGCATCGTCGAGCTGCTGGCCACCGCCGACTCTCAGGAGGAGGCCGTCCTGCTCGTGAACACGTTCGCGGAACAGGCGCTGGCCTTCATCGACGAGCGCAACGACGCCCGCTCCGAGGAAGCTCGGGCCGAGGCCGCAGTGCAGGCTGGCGCGCTGCGCGAGCGCATCGGCCGGCTGGACGACGCCATCGCGGCGTCCGGTGGGGCGGACTCGCCGAGCGCATCGTCGGCCGTGGCCGAGCGCACGAGCGCGCTGAACGACCTGGCCGTGGTCAACGCCGGTGCCAGCGTGACCGCCGCCACCGAGTGGACCACCCTGCAGGAGGCCACCTCGGCCGCCCAGCAGGCGCCGTCCGTCGTCGGGTTGACGCGTGGCCGTGCCCTCGTGCTCGGCGGCATCGTGTCGGTGCTGCTCGCCTTCGGCGTGGCCATCATGCTCGACCGCTCCGACTCGCGGCTGCACACGAAGGAGCAGGCCGAGCGCCAGTTCGGGCTGCCGGTCCTGGCCGAGGTGCCGCTGCTGCCCATCCGCACGCGCCACCGCGCCGCGGTGTTCGGCTACCACCACGACAACCGGGTCGCCGAGGCCTACCGCTCGCTCCGCACGGCGTTGCTGCTGTTCCGCGACCGCCTGCCCCTCGAGGTCGAGGCCGCCGAGCTGTCTGGTCGCATGCAGGGCCGGGCGGGCCGGGGTGGCACCAGCTCGCGCCAGGTCATCCTCGTGACCTCGCCCGAGGCGGGCGACGGCAAGAGCTCCACGGCCGCCAACCTGGCCATGGCCTACGCCGAGGCGGGCCAGTCGGTGCTGCTCGTCAACTGGGACCTGTGGCGGCCCATCCCGGCGAAGGTGTTCGACGCCGAGGACTCCCCCGGCGTGAGCGAGTTCCTCGAGGCCGGCAACGCCTCGCTGGTGCACTTCGTCCAGTCGACGTCGGTGCCGGGCCTCCACCTGGTGCCCGCGGGCAAGCTGGGCCACCAGCCCGGCGCCCAGCTCGACGCCGAGCTGCGCCTCCTGGAGGAGGCCCGCAGCCTGGCCGACGTCGTCATCATCGACACGGCGCCGCTGCTCGGCGCCAGCGTCACCCGCGAGCTGGTCACCATGGCCGACGTGGTGGTCCTGGCCAGCCGGGCCGGCCGCACCACCAGCCCCGCCGCCGAGCGCACGGCCGAGCTGCTGGAGCGCCTTGGTGCCCCCACCCTCGGCGTCGTGCTGGTGGGCGTGCCCACGGGCCTGTTCAACGACTACTACGGCAACCCGCCCTCCCGCAGCGAGCGCCTGCGCAACACGGTGCTCAGCCGGTCCGAGCCCAGCCAGCCGCGCTATGCGTCGCCCGACGGCTCCGGTCACGCGAGCAGCGCCGGTCACGCCAGCAGCGCCGGCCCCGCGACCAGTGCGGGTCCTGCGACCAGCGCTGGTCACGCGAGCAGCAGCGGCGGCGACGACGGCGACCTGTTCCGTGCTCCCGACCGGCTACCGAGTAGCGGGATCGACAGATGACCGGGACGCCCGGGCGGACGTCGGGTCGCCACACCGGTCCGGCGGGTGCCGGGCCGGGCGCGCCGGCGGCCGTCGAGATGCTGTGATGCCCTCGTCCGACCGGCTCGTCGCCATCGCCGCGCACGGCCTGGCCGGCAGCCGCACCGACCTTCCCGCCGTGCCGCTCAGCGAGGTCGAGTGGTTCGACCTCGTCCAGGCCTGCCTCGCCGCCGACCTGATCGGCTTCCTGGCCGCGTCCGCGGCCGAGGGTCACCTGCCCACCAACCCCGGCCAGCGCGACGAGCTCGCCGCCGTCGGGGCCGAGGTGGCGGGCATCACGCTGGTGGTCGAACGCCGGGCGGCTGCGATGGCAGCGGTGCTGGCGGCGGCCGCCATCGATCACCGCGTCGTCGATGGGCCCGCCCGCAGCCTGGCCTACGCCGGCGCGGCCGTGCGCCACTTCCGTTCCGTGCGGCTGCTCGTCGCACCATCCCGCCTGCACGACGCCCGCGCGCTGCTGGGCCCACCTCCCCTGCCGGTCGGCGGGCGCCCGGTCGAGCGCCGCGAGCGCCTCGCCATCGTGTCCTCGCTGCCGGGCCTGGATGTCGGCGTCGACGGCGCCCAGACGACGACCGCGGACGGCCCGGGTGCCGCCGCCGGCGACGACGGGAGCCGGCTGCCGGGTCCCGCCGCCCTCGTCGGCGTCGGCGATCGCACCATCCAGGTGCTCCCCCTCGAGCAGCAGCTCGTCGCCACCTGCGTCGAGCTCAGCCGGTCGCCCGTGACCGCCCTGGTCGACGTGCGCGACGTGGCCGAGCTGGCGCTCTCGCCCGGCCTCGACGGCTCGGCGGCCCGCCGCCTGGCCGAGGCCAACCAGGTCACCGCCGCGCTCGCCCAGGGTGTGGCCCTGGCGTGGCGGTCGTTCGACCTCGCCGACAAGACCGAGCTGTCGGTCTGGGCGCTCCGGATGGCCAACCGCCACCAGACCGCGCCGGCAGTCCGCCCGGCCGCGCCGACGGCCCGCCTCGGCCTGGCCCAGCGGGTGTTCGGCCGGTCGGCGCCGTCGTCCGCGCCGGCGCCGGTGGGCCCGCTGCAGGCCGCCCCGGCATCAGTCCCCGCTTCCGCTCCGACGGGCGTCGCACGCCCGGCCGGATCCACCAGGAGATAGCCATGACAGTCCCCGCCCTGCTGGGCGGGCAGCCCGCGTTCCCCGATGGGCTGCCCTTCTTCCGCCCGGCCACCCCACCGCTCGATCGGGTGACCGCCCGGCTCGCGCCGTCGTACGAGCGCGGCATGCTCACCAACGGCGCGCTGGTCCGCGAGTTCGAGGCCGCCGCCGCCGAGCGACTGGGCGTGCCCCACGTCGTCGCGGTGTCGTCGTGCACCGCCGGCCTGATGCTGGTGTTCCAGGCCCTGGCCGAGCCCGGCACGGCCGTGGTGATGCCCAGCTTCACGTTCTCGGCCACGGCCCACGCCGCCCACTGGGCGGGCGGGGTGCCCCGCTTCACCGAGTGCGACGTGGCGTCCTGCCAGATCGACGTGGCCGACGCCGCCAACCGGCTCGACGGCGCGTCGCTGCTGGTCGGCACGCACGTCTTCGGGTCGCCGTGCTCTCCCGAGGCCGTCGAGGAGCTGGGCCGCGCCGCCGGGGTGCCCGTCGTGTTCGACGCCGCCCACGGCTTCGGCTCGATGCGGGACGGCCGCGCCATCGGCTCGTTCGGCGACGCCGAGATCTTCAGCCTCAGCCCCACCAAGCCCATGACCTCGGGCGAGGGCGGGCTGGTGGCGGTGCGCGACGACGAGCTGGCCCGGCGGGTCCGCCTGGGCGTCGACTACGGCAACCCGGGCGACTACAACACGCTGTTCCCGGGCCTGAACGCCCGCATGTCCGAGCTGCACGCCGCGGTCGGGCTGGAGTCGCTGGTCGAGCTGGACGACCACCTGACCGTCCGGCGCGAGCTGGCCGAGCGCTACACCAAGGCGCTGGCCGGCCTGCACGGCATCGCACCCCAGGCGGTCGATCCCCGCGACGAGTCCACCTACAAGGACTACACGGTGATCGTCGACGAGTCGGCCTTCGGGATCGACCGGGACGCCGTGGCGGTGGCGCTCAAGGCCGAGGGCATCGACACGCGGCCCTACTTCTACCCGCCGGTCCACCGCCAGCAGGCGTACGCCGCGGACGGCGTCGCCGACCTGCCTGCGACCGACTGGTTGGCGCAGAGGGTGATCAGCCTGCCACTCTGGCGAGCCATGCCGCCCACCGCCGTGGATACCATCGCCGATGTGCTGGCCGAGCTCAGCGCCAACGCCGACGCGGTCCGCCAGGCCGTCGGCGGCGACACGGAAGGAGCCGATCCATGCGTGCCCTCGTGACCGGAGGCGCCGGCTTCATCGGCTCGCACCTGGTCGACGCCCTGGTGGCCCGGGGCGACGAGGTGGTCGTCCTCGACGACCTGTCGACCGGCCGGGTCGAGAACGTGCACGACGCCGCCGAGCTGATCCAGGGCAACGTGGCCGACGAGGCCATCGTGGCCCGTGCCGTGGCCGGCTGCGAGCTCGTGTTCCACCAGGCCGCCCTCGGGTCGGTGGCGCGCTCGGTGGCGGCGCCGCTGAGCAGCGACCGCGCCAACGTGCACGGCACCCTCGCGGTGCTGCAGGCCGCGCACCTCGCCGGGGTCTCCCGGGTCGTCATGGCGTCGTCGTCGTCGGTCTACGGGGGTGCCACCCAGGTGCCTACGCCCGAGTCGTCGCCGCTGTCGCCGCGGTCGCCGTACGCCGTGACCAAGCTCACCGGCGAGCACTACGCCCGGGTCTTCTGGGAGCTGCACGGCCTCGAGACCGTGTGCCTGCGCTACTTCAACGTGTTCGGGCCGCGGCAACGGCCCGACAGCCAGTACGCGGCCGTGATCCCGCTGTTCATCGACGCCCTGCTGACCGGCACCGATCCGCAGGTGCACGGCGACGGGCACCAGAGCCGCGACTTCACCTTCATCGCCGACACGGTGCAGGCCAACCTGTGCGCCGCCGTCGCCCCGGCCGACCGGTGTGCGGGCAAGGCGTTCAACATCGCCCGCGGCCGCCCCGCCTCGCTGCTGGAGCTGCTGGCCATCCTCGCCGCCGAGCTGGGCGTGCAGGCCACGCCGCGCCACGTCGACCCGCGGGTCGGCGACGTGCGCCACAGCCACGCCGACATCAGCGCGGCCCGCCGCGACCTGGGGTACGAGCCCGCGGTGTCGTTCCGCGAGGGCCTGGCCCGGACGCTCGCCTGGTTCGGCGAGCGGGCGCAGTCGACCCAGGAGGGCGCTCGATGACCGACGAGACCGCTCCCGCACAGACGCCGCCGCAGTCCCCCACGACGCCGGACGCCCCCGGGGCGACGGCCTACTCGCCGCCGGACGGGTCGGCCGACCTCGCCGCTGAGCTGGTGCACCGCATCGAGGACCGGCGGGCGCGGGTCCTCATCGTGGGTCAGGGCTATGTCGGCCTGCCCGTGTCGATGCGGGCGGTCGAGGTGGGCTTCGACGTCGTCGGCCTCGAGGCCTCGCCCGAGCGGGCCGCGGCCCTGGCCGCCGGCAGCTCGTACGTGGCCGACGTCCCCGACGACCAGCTGCGGCGGGCGCTCACCGCCGGCTATCGCCCGGTCAACGACCCGGCCGACGTCGGCCCGTTCGACGTGGCCGTCATCACCGTGCCCACGCCGCTGCACGACGGGGCACCCGACCTCGCCTACGTCGAGGACGCGGCCTCCACCCTCGCCCGCCGCCTGCGCGCCGGCGCCCTGGTGGTGCTCGAGTCGACCACCTACCCCGGTACCACCGACGAGCTCATGCGGCCCCTGCTCGAGCGGTCGGGCCTGAAGGGCGGCACCGAGTTCTTCGTCGGCTACTCGCCCGAGCGCATCGACCCGGGCAACGCCCGCTGGGGCTTCGTGAACACGCCCAAGGTCGTGTCGGGCATCGACGCCAACTCCCTGCGCTGCGTCGAGGCCTTCTACGGCGCCCTGGTCGACAAGGTCGTGCCCGTCGGCTCGACGGCGGAGGCCGAGCTGGTCAAGCTGCTGGAGAACACGTTCCGGCACGTGAACATCGCCCTGGTCAACGAGCTGGCCATGTTCGCCGACTCGCTGGGCATCGACATCTGGGGCGCCATCGACGCCGCCAGCTCCAAGCCCTTCGGCTACATGCGGTTCACCCCCGGTCCGGGCGTGGGCGGGCACTGCCTGCCCATCGACCCGTCGTACCTGTCGTGGCGGGTCAAGCGCCGGCTCGGCCAGACGTTCCGCTTCGTCGAGCTGGCCAACGACGTCAACGAGCACATGCCCGACTACGTGATGACCCGGGCGATGAACCTGCTCAACCGCAACAAGCGGGCCCTCAACGGCAGCCGGGTGCTGGTGCTGGGCCTCAGCTACAAGGCGGGCACGTCCGACTGGCGCGAGTCGCCGTCCATCGCCGTGGTCGAGCGCCTGCTCGCCATGGGCGCCGACGTGCGGGCCTGCGAGCCCTACCTGCCCGAGGCCGGGGGCCCGGCGTTGCCGGCGCCGGTGGTCGAGTGCACCCCCGACGAGCTGGCCGCCGCCGACCTGGTGGTGCTGCTGGTCGACCATCCCGACTTCCCGCTGGACGAGATCGCCGAGCACGCCCGGCTGCTGCTCGACACCAAGGGTGTCATGCGACCACGCCAGTTCACCGGCGAGACGTTGTAAGCCCGTCCCGCTCTGTGTCAGGACTTGTCGACGGGCTGCACCGTCAACCCCATCCGCCCGCGGTACGCGTCGACGATGGCCCGGGCGTTGAGGGCCAGGTGCCGGCCCGCCAGCCGCGGGTCGCGAGGCAGGTTGTAGAGCGGCTTGGCCAGGCTGCGGGCCACCAGGCGCGCCTCGCCCCGGCGATCCCCCCGGTTGTGCAGGATGTAGAGCAGGTTGCGCAGGCTGTAGTAGCGCCGCCACGTCGGCTCGCCCAGGCCCCGCTCCGGCGGTGTCCCCTCACCCAGCCGGCCGTGCGCCTGCCGCTCGGCGTGCCACAGGTCGCCGTGGGCGTAGACGGCGTAGCCGGCGGCGCGCAGCCGCAGGCCGTAGTCCAGGTCGTCGAAGCCGAAGAACAGCCGCTCGTCGAACACGCCCACCTCGCGGATGGCGGCGACCGAGTAGAAGGGCAGGTTGTTGCCGCCGATCCAGTCGGTGGGGACCGCGCCGGTGAGCTGGTCATCGGCGATGCGCACCCCCCGGGCCTGCCGGGTGTCGAAGCGGGTGCCGACGAGGCCGACCGCCCCGACCCGGGGATCCTGGTCGCGCAGCCCTGCGCCGAACCGTTCGAGGTCGGACAGCAGGGCGGGCGTGCGGGGCGGGTCGTCGTCGTCGAGCGAGACGAGCCAGTCCTGGTCGGCCGCGTGCTCGAGCACGTGGCGCATCCCCACGGCGATGCCGCCGGCGGGGCCCAGGTTGGCCCCGGTGGCGACGTAGCTGACGGCGGGGCCGTCGTCGGCACGCCGGGCGAGGAGCTGCGCCACCGCCTCCCGGGCGGACTCGGCGGGGTCGTTGTCGACCACCACCAGGGTGTCGAGGGCGCGCTCCTGCGTCGCCAGGCCCCGGAACATCACGACGAGGTCGCCCGGCCGCCGGTAGGTCACCAGCACGCCGTGCAGTGCCGGCGTGCCGGCGCGGGAGGGCAGGGCGGGATCGCCGCCGGGGTCTGTCATGGGAGCCGATTCCGTCCGCCTGCCGATCGGCGGAACGATAGCGCCACCGGGGCGGTCGCAGGTCCGCGGCGGCCCCCTCGCCCGGCCGCCGTCCCCGCCTCGGGGGTGTCGGCACGTGAGTGAGCGGAGCGAGCGAGCCATGGGCACAGCGCGTTGCCGAAGGGTGCACCAGTGAGCGCCACGGGCGACCTGATCTCCGTCGTGCTGTGCACCTACAACCGGGCGCACCGGGTGGAGGCCGCGGTGCGGGCCATCCTCGACCAGGAGGGGTGCGACTTCGAGCTGATCGTGGTGGACGACGGCTCGGCCGACGACACCCCGGCGGTCCTGGGGGCCATCGACGACCCGCGGCTGCGCGTCGTCCGCCGTCCCAACGGCGGCCTGTCCCGCGCCCGCAACACGGGCCTGGCCGAGGCCCGGGGCGACTGGGTGACCTTCATCGACGACGACGACAGGGCCGAACCCGGCTGGCTCGCCACCTTCCGCCGGCAGTTCGAGCCGTCCGCCGGCATCGTGAGCTGCGGCGCCACCTTCGTCACCGCCGGCGGCTTGGTGCTGTTCGAGCACCACCCGCTGGTCCTCGGCGGGCCCTACGGGCCGGGGGCGGTGGGTTCGTGGCTGGCCGGCACGTTCGCCGTGCGCACCGAGCTGGCGCGGCGGGCCGGCGGCTACCTCAACGGCCTCGGGAACCGCCACCAGAGCGAGCTGTTCATCCGCCTGCTGGCGGTGGCCGCCGACGAGGGCCTGCGCCTGACGACCGTCGACGCCCTGAAGGTGCGCATCGAGGCCCTGAGGGCCACCGACCGGCGGGACGTGAACCCCCGGCGCCTCTACGACGCCACCCGATGGATCCTGGCTCGCCACGTCGAGTCGTTCGCCGGCCATCGCAGCGCCACCGGGATGCTGGAGGGCGTGGCCGGCATCAACGCCGCCCGGCTGGGCGAGTGGGCGCCGGCCCGCCGCCGGCTGCTGCGGTCCCTCCGTGCCAGCCCGCGCACCAAGGCGGCCTGGGGACGCCTGGCCCTGGTCTGCGTGCCGGCCGCGGGGCAGCGCGTGTGGCACCGCCACGGGTCGTGGGAGAAGCCGGGCCACCTCAAGCTGGGGGTGCTCGACCAGTCGGGCGCACCGGTGGCCGGCGAGGCGCCCGAGCTGTTCCTGGCCTGGGGCTACGAGGAGAACCCGCCGGACGGGCACACGAACACCGCGGCCCGTCGCCGGCGCGGCGGGCGGGCGCGCCGAGGCCGGGGTCCCGTGGGGCGGCGGGCGGATCGTCTGGCGCGGCGCCGGGGCTGGGCGCCGGTGGTGGCGGCCGGTGCGGCCGGTACCGGCCCCGCGGCCGGGCCCGCGACGCCGCAGCCGGGGCTGGTGGTGTGCCACGAACAGGTCGAAGCGGGCCGAGGACCCGGTGGCGTTGCTCCACGACCTCGCCCGGCTCGCGGCCGGCGCGCCGGTCCTGGTCTCCGCGGTGGACCGCGGCGTCACCGATCCCGACCGGCCGCTCGGCCCACCCGCCGATCCCCGCCGCCGCCGGGAGTGGAGCTATGACCAGTTCGAGCTCCTGCTCCACTCCGCCGGGTTCGACGTGGACCGGAGCTGGCGTGTCGCCGCCGACGGCCCGCTGGCGCCGCGACCGGGCGGCAACCTCGTCGTCCGCTGGGCCCGCGATCTGGTGCGCCGCCGACGGTCGGGCATGGTGTTCCTGGTGCGCGCCCGCCCCGACTGACGTGGCGCCGGCGCTCGGCGCCCGGCCGCCAGGGGGTTGTCGACCTGGCCCTGCGGCGTGGGGCTAGGACGCCGCGTACCCGGGCCCGGACGAGCGCGCCAGCTCGCGCGTCCGCTCCTCGAGCGTGGGGGTGGGCGTGGGCACCTTCGACTTGGCCATCTCCACCGGCAACGCCAGCAGGACCACGACCAGGGGCAGCACCTGGGTGCGCTGCCGGGTGAGGATGCCGAAGTTGCCGATCGACGAGAAGGCGATCACGAACATGATCGTGTACGTGACGACGTACGCCACGTACGGCACCTGGAAGATGTACCTGGGCAGGCGCATGAGGCGCGGGATCGAGGCCGCGCCGAGGATGAGCAGCATGGTGCCCTCGGCCGACGCGATGAGCGCCTGCGCGCTGCCGGCCTCCCACGGCCAGGGGCGGAACAGCACGGCCAGGACGGCGGCCGGGAACTGGACGGGCGACTTGACCCGCACGGCCTCGTACTCGGACCCGCCCTGCCCCGACTGGAGGTCGGTGTACTCGAACACCTGGTTGACCGAGTCGCCGCTGACGCCGTCGACCTCGAAGAACGAGGCCGCCTTGGCCGTGACCGCCACGCCGATGCCCAGCAGGATGACCAGGCCCGCGATCTTGCCCACGGGTCCCAGGGTCGAGTCGCTCCACGACTTGCGCCGCAGCGCGTACGCCATCATCAGGGACACGACGCACAGCACGGTGATGTGCGGGCGCGGGCCGGAGACGGCCAGCAGGCCGAGCGCCGCCACCGGATAGCCCAGCGGCTGGTGGCGCAGGATCAGCGCGATGCCGTAGCTGGCCAGGCCCAGGCCGAAGCTGATCCACGCCTCCTTGCCGATGCTGGAGGGCCAGTAGAGCATCGAGGGCAGGAAGAAGACCAGGTAGGCGTAGCGCCGGTGGTTGGCCTCGGGGAAGCCCACGACGAAGGCCTTGTAGAAGAAGAACAGCCCCAGGAAGCTGAGCCAGGCGAAGACGATGAAGCCGCCGAGCTTGGTGGGGCCCGTCACGATGTACATCAGGCCGGTGACGAGCTTGACGAACGGCGTGCCGCTGAGCTTGGGCACCTCGACCGACATGACCTGGGCGAAGCGACCGTCCCAGAAGGCGGCCGCCAGGTTCGTGCCCGACAGGTGGTAGGCGTCGGAGTCGGCTCGCTCGTACAGCCCGTAGGTGAGCACGTAGCGCGCGACCGCGCCCAGCATCTTGGCGACGAAGGCGATGACGACGATCTGCCCGATGCGGGGGTCGTGCTCCCTGCGCAGCCCACGCTTGAGCAGGGGCATCGTGACCGCGAAGAGGATGGGGGCGAACACCATCGCCGCCCACAGGTCCCAGGACAGGCGGGTCGCGGCGGCCATCATCACGGCGATGTAGGCCGCGGCCGCGAAGAACCAGGTGTAGCGGCTGAGGTCGGCCGAGGTGGGCTTGCGCAGGCGCGCGAAGAGACGGCTCATCCCGATGTCCTGTGCGCCCGGCCCGCCACGCCCGCGCGATTGTCGCCACGATCTGATCGAGGGGTCAAAGCCAGCTTCCGCCCGTCCACCTGAAGGCTCCAGGCTACAGGTTCGGGGTGCGAATGTCGACGTCACCCCCCTGCCGCGGGCACGGTCCGTGGCCGTCGCTTGTAGGGTGGTGCGGTGGTTGGGCGGCGTGCACTGGTGGTGGCGGTCCTGGCGGCGGCGTGGTCGCTGGGATGTGCCTCGGGTGCTGACGACGCGGGCACGTCCTCGGGGTCGGCAGCGTCTCCCACCAGCGACTCTCCGGCGGCGACGGAACCGGCCACCTCTGCCCCGGATAACGCGGAGCCCCAGCAGCCCGGCGACGCCGGCGCAGCCTCCTGCCCGACCGGCGGCGGCGATGCCCGACCGTGGGAGGAGGGCCCGTCGGCCGACACTCGTCACCCTGAGTGACGGTACCGGCAGGCCCGCAGGTGCGGGGCGTGGTCTACCCCCGGCCCGACTATCCGGGTAACCCCTGGTCGCAGTGGGGTCAGGGCGTCGTGTTGCCCGATGGGCGGGTGTTGTCGGCCATCGGCGACCACCACGGCCCCGACGGGAACTCGTTCCTGTACGAGTACGTGCCGGCCGACGGGCGCCTCACCCGCATCGGCGACGTGGGGGCGCTGGCCGGGCACCAGCCCGGCGACTACGGCTACGGCAAGGTCCACGCCCAGATGGTGCTGGGCCCCTGCGGCGAGGTGTACGCCGCCACCTACTGGGGCAGCCAGCGCAGCCTCGCCTACGGCGGCAGCTATGCGGGCGACGTGCTGCTGCGGCTCGATCCCGAGCGCCGCACGACCGAGAACCTGGGCCCGGTCCTCGAACGTCACGGCGTGCCGTCCCTGGC
The DNA here is from genome assembly GCA_963842395.1 of uncultured Acidimicrobiales bacterium. GTDB lineage: Bacteria > Actinomycetota > Acidimicrobiia > Acidimicrobiales > VFJN01 > ZC4RG19. The sequence continues at coordinate 122,266 of CAWJGJ010000003.1, read as the reverse complement.
CGGGTGGGCCGAGGGCGGCTACCTGTACGTCGAGGCGGCCGACCCCGAGCGCTTCGAGCCCCAGCGCGGCGCCTTCGTGGTGCTCGACATGGCCACCGGCGAGCAGGTCTTCGCCACCCCCGACGAGGAGGACCATCGGGGCTTCCGGGCCATGGCGGTCGACGCCGACGGGCGGGTGATTTTCTCCCGCACCGACGGCCACCTGGCCCGCTGGGACCCGGCCACCGGCGAGATGTCCCAGCTCGACGCCGTGCTGCCGGGCGAGTTCCTGCGGGCCGCCACCGCGCCCGCGCCGGACGGCACCCTCTACCTCGTCACCCAGAACCCCGACCGCCTGTACGCCCTGGCGCCCGACGGCGGGCTGCGCGACCTGGGCGAGATGGCGGGCTACACGGCGTCGGTGGCGCTGTCGCCGGACGGGGACCGCCTCTGGTACGTGCCCGACGCCCACAGCGGGGCCGCCGAGCAGGGGACGCCCCTCATCGAGGTCGACACCGCCACCGGCGAGCAGCACGAGCTGCTCCAGCTCGCGCCGCTGGTCCGCGACGGGCTCGACCTGACCCTCGGTGGCACCTACAACGTGTCGGTCGCCGCCGACGGCGGCGAGCTGTACCTGGGCATGAACGCCGCGCCCCCGGGCATCGACGACACCTACGGCGAGGTCGTGTTCCTGGTCGTCGACCTGCCGTGAGGCGGGCGCCGGGCCTGCGCCGCCGCGCGCCGTCATGGCGCGTGCTCACGGTTGCGGCGCTGGTGGTGGCGGCCTGCTCGGGCGGCGACGCCTCGTCCGACGGGACCGGGGACGAGGCCCCGCCCCGGGCGACCACCGAGGCCGGCGGTGACGGTCCGGCCACCAGCGCGCCCCGGTCCGAGGACGACGAGGCCGCGCCCGCCGGGGACGAGGTGGCGGCGCTCACCTGCTGGGAGGCGCCGGTCACGGGCGCCGGTGGTGCGGTCGCCTTCGAGGACGTGACCGAGCAGTACGGCCTGGTGGCACCCCTGGTGGGCATGCGCGGCCACGCCGCCGCCTGGGGTGACGTCGACGCCGACGGCCTGCCCGACCTGTTCGTGGGCACGTTCGCCGACCGCCCCACGGAGGACTACGCGGTGCGGGGGGCCACCGGCCCCGGGCCCGACGTGGTGCTGGGCCAGGGCGACGGCGCGTTCGCCGCCGGCCAGGTGGGCCTGCCGCCGGCGCTGGGCCGCACCAGCGGGGCGGTGTTCGCCGACCTCGACGGCGACGGCCTGCTCGACCTGGTGGTGGCCCGCAACCCGCGCGACGGCGAGCGGTCCGCCGAGCCGAGCACGGTCTACGCCAACCAGGGCGGCGGGCGCTTCGAGCCGGTGGCCGGCAGCGGCATCGACCCGTCGCTCGGTGGTCGCTCGATCGGGGTGCTCGACGCCGACGGCGACGGCCTACCAGACCTCTTCGTGGTCGAGGACATCTACGAAGGCGGGTCCAGCCGGCTCTACCGCAACCTGGGCGGCCTGAGGTTCGAGGACGTCACCACGGCCGCCGGCCTGCCCCTCGACATCGGCGGCCTGGGCCTCGCCACCGGCGACGTCAACCTCGACGGGGCCACCGACCTCTTCGTCGGCGGCGCCAACCGCCTGTTCGTCGGTGACGGGGCGGGCGCCTTCCGGGAGGCGCCCTCGGCGCCGTTCCGGTGGGAGACCTACGGCGACGAGGACCTCACCGCCGGCGCTGCGTTCGGCGACGTCACCGGCGACGGCTGGCCCGACCTGGTCGTCGGCCACCACTACAACAGCACCGTCGACTTCGGCCGCGAGGTGCCGGTGCGGCTCTACGTCAACCGCACGCCGGCGCCGGGCGACATGCCCCAGCTGGTCGACGTCACCGAGCAGGCGGGCCTGGTGGGGCTGCCGACGCGGGCGCCCGACGTGCGGCTGGTCGACCTCGACAACGACGGGTGGCTGGACCTCGTGACCACCGCGTCGGCCGGCGACGGCTCCGGGCCGGCGGTGTTCCGCCACACGGGCGAGGTGGTCGACGGGGTGCCGCGCTTCGCGGCTCCCCCCGGCATCGGCGACGCGCAGTACTGGGTCGGGGGGCCCACCGCCGATGTCGACCGCGACGGTCGCGTGGACATGTTGCTGGTGGAGTTCGAGCCGGAGCTGCCGTCGCGGCTGCTGCGCAACACCAGCGACGGCGGGCACTGGCTCTCGGTGGCGGTCGGCGCCGAGCTGGGTGGCGGCGTGGGCACCCGGGTGGCGGCCTACGAACCGGGCGGCGCCGGCGACCCGGCCCGGCTGGTGGCCAGCGCCGAGATCGTCGCCTCGCAGGGGTACACGTCGGCCGGCGAGCTGGTCGCCCACCTGGGCCTCGGCCCACAGCGCGAGGTGGACCTGGTGGTGACGCCGCCCCGCGATCCCGAGATCACGGTGCCCTCCGTCCCGGCCGACCGCCACCTCACGCTGCCCGCCGGCTGCTGACCACCCGTGCCTGTGGTGGTCGGTTGGGACTGGAGTGCCATATTGGTACTGTGATGCCATGCAAGTGACAGTTGACCGAGTCGGGCGCATCGTGATTCCCAAGGCGCTGCGGTTGGCGCTCGGCATCGGACCGAACACGGCGCTGGAGCTGATGACCGACGGCACCGGATTGCGGCTCGAACCCGTCCGACAGGGTGAGCGACCGGTGGAGGAGCAGGACGGGCTTCCTGTGCTCGGCCGCGTCGAGGGCGTAGTGCTGACCGACGCGGACGTGCGGCGGCTCCGCGATGATCTCGAACGCTGACCGGTGGGCCTGCGACACGAGCGTCGCCGTGGCATCGCTCGACCCGACGCACGAGGCACATTCGCCCTGCCGGCAGGCGCTGCTGCGTGCCCGGCCTGCCCTGGCAGGACACGCGGCGTTCGAGACCTACTCCGTCCTGACGCGGCTGCCCCTTCCCTTGCGGCTCACCGGACCGCAGGCGGCGTCGGTGTTGGGGGCGGCGTTCCCTGAGAGCTGCTGGCTCGGGGCCGAGGCCACACAAGATCTTCACGATCGCCTGGCCGACGTCGGGATCGTCGGCGGATCGGTCTACGACGCCCTCGTCGGATGGGCCGCCATGTCCGACGGCAGGGTCCTGCTGACGCGTGACCTGCGCGCGGAGCGCACGTACCGGGCTCTGGGCGTCGACTACAGGATCGTTGAGTGACCGGCGCGGAGGGCCCCCGCGCCGGACGCGGGTGTGCAGGTCAGGGGCGGCGGGTGCCGGCGCCGATGTGGGCGCCGGGGTGCAGGACCGCCTGGCGGTAGACCTCCTCGGCTCGGCGCACGGCGTGCACCAGGTCGAAGTCGCCGGCCCGGGCACGGGCCGCGAAACCGATGTGGGTACGCAGGTCGTCGTCGCCCAGCAGGCGGGCCAGGGCGGCTGTCAGGCCGGCCGTGTCGCCCGCGTCGACCAGCAGGCCGTCGCCGCCGTCGGTGAGGACCTCCGGGATGCCGCCGACGCGGGTGGCGACCGGCGCCACGCCGCTGGCCATCGCCTCGAGCAGGGCGATGGGCAGCCCCTCGAACCGCGAGCTCAGGGCGAACGTGTCGAACGCCGGGAGCAGGGCGTACACGTCGTCCCGCGACCCGGTGAACAGCACCCGGTCGGCGATGCCGAGCCGCCCCGCCAGGTCACGCAGCTCCTGTTCCAGCGGTCCGAGGCCCACCAGCACCAGGACCGTGTCGCCGGCCCCGCCCAGGCCGGCGGCCGGCAGGTCGGCCACGGCCCGCAGCAGCGTGGCCTGGTCCTTCTTGGCGGTGAAGTTGCCGACCGTGCCGACGACCCGCGTGTCGGGGTCGAGTCCCAGCTCGGCGCGGGCCGCCGCCCGGGCGGCGTCGCCCGTCAGGGCGAGCGCCGGGTCGGTGCCGTGCACCACCACCTCGACCGGCACCGACGACCGGATCGATCCGGCCACGCCGTCGGACACCGCGATCACCCGGGCATTGCGGCGGTAGGTGGCGGCGTTCGCCCACCGGGTCGGGAGGCGGTAGCGGTCCCACATGTTGTGCTCGGTGTGCACGAACGCCGGCCGCCGCCCGGGCAGCGCCAGGCGGGCCGCCACGGCGGGCAGCGGCATGTGGGTGTGCACGACGTCGATCTCGCGCTCCCGCACCAGCCGCCGCAGGCGGGAGAGCCAGGCCACGCTGGTCGGGCGGGGGGCGTCGAGGCACACCACGTCGGTGCCCGTGGCCTCGACGTCGGCCACGAACGCATCCTTCCACGGCAGCAGGTAGGCCACGTCCAGCGAGAACTGCGACCGGTCGAGGTGGCGGGCCGCGCCGACGATCAGCCGCTCGGTCCCGCCCCGGCCCAGGCCCTTGGCCAGCACCAGCACCCGGATGGTCCGGTCGGGCGCCGTGCCGCCGGCGGGGCCCGCGGTGGGGGCGGCCGCGGGGGCCGAGCCACCGGCGGGTGTGGTCACGGGGGCCTCCTCCGGCCGCGGGGCCCGGTCGCGGGGGACCGGGGCGTCAGGCACGGGGTCGGGCGCCACGCCGAGCGTCGCGGCCAGGTCGGCCCAGCGCTCGGCGACGGCGCCGATCTCGAAGTGGGCGAGGCAGTGCCGGCGGGCGGCGGGGCCCAGCCGGTCGCGTTCGGCGAGGGCTCGCCGCAGCCCCGCGGTCAGCGCCGCGACGTCGCCGGGCGCCACCAGCACCCCGGTCTCCCCGTCCCGGACGATCTCGGCCACGCCCCCGACGTCGGTCGCCACCGCGGCGACGCCCGCCAGCCCCGCCTCGATGAGCACGCCGGGCATGCCCTCGGTCCGGCTCGGCAGCACGACCAGGTCGGCCGCGGCCAGCGCCAGGTCGGGCCCGGGCAATGTGCCCGCGAAGTGGATGCGGCCCGGCGCGTCGGCCTCGGCCCGCCGTTCGAGGGCGGCGCGCTCCGGGCCGTCGCCCGCCACCAGCAGGTGCACGTCCTCGCCGAGGGCGGCGACGGCGGCCACCGCGTCCCCGAGCCGCTTCTCGGGGCTGAGGGCGCCGACGGCGGCGACCACGACGGCGTCGTCCGGCAGGCCCAGCGTGCGGCGCGCGACCCGCCGGTCGTCGGCGGTCGGCACCGGGCAGCGCTCGGCCGGGACGCCGTTGGGGATCACGTGGATGCGCCCGGGCGCCACGCCGTGCAGCGTGCGGACGCTGTCGCCCGCGGCCGGCCACAGCACGGTCACGGCCGCCATGCGCGACAGCAGCACCCGGGTGCGGGCCCGCCGCAGGCCCTGCCCGGACCAGGCGGCGGGGTCGCCGATGCTGCGGTACACGACCGGCGGTCCCCCGGCGAGGGCCAGGCCGATGGCACAGGCGGGCAGCGTGCGCGACCCGTGGGCGACCACCAGGCGGGCCCCTGCCGCCCGCTGCCGTAGCGCCCGCAGCGTGGCGGGCGCGAGCGCGCCGGCGCCCAGGACGTCGACGGCGAGCGTCCCGCCCGCCGCCGGGGCCGCGCCCGGAACGCCAGCCGTGCCGCCCGCGGTCGCTTCCGGGGCGGAGGACGGTGCGCCCGGGGTGGTGGCGGTTGCGCCCGGGGTGAGGGCGACGACCGTCGAGCGGAGCCCGCGGGTCGTGAGCGCGCCCGCCAGGTCGACGGCGAACGTCTCGGCCCCGCGGCGCTGCGAGGACGTGATGACGTGGAGCACGTCCACCCGGTCGGCGTCGCCACGGGTCACCGCTCGGCCCACCGGCGGCCGTGGGGGTCGCGTTGCAGTCGGGGCCCCGGCGCGCTATCACTGCTGACGCGGAGTGGCGGCCAGCGGAGGGCGGAACGAGCGGATGACGTCAGAGCATCCTGACACCAGGTCGACGGCGGTCGCCGGCGCGGCCGGCTCGTCCACGTGAGTTCGTGACGGTGACCGAGGCGGCGCCCCCCGGCGGCGTGCGCGACGACGTCGACCTGTTCGGCTGGCCCGAGCAGACACTGGGCTGCCGGCACATGCCCGACGGCGACGTGCTGGCCGGGGTGGTCGTGTGCCTCTCGCTCTGGCCCGACTCGGCCGTCGACGACGGTCGCGCCGCGCGGCTGGGCCGGCGCCTGGCGCGGGCGGGGGTGGCGGTCCAGCGCTACCACCACCGGGGTTCCCCGGCCAGCGATGGCGACCCCACGGCGGTGAGCTTCGCCACCCTGGTCGCCGACGCCGAGCGGGCGGTCGATCTGCTGCGCGAGCGCACCGGCGTCGCGCGCATCGGCCTGGTCGGCGCCCGCCTGGGCGCGCTCGTGGCAGCCCGGGTGTCGCGTGGCCATCGCGGCGTCCCGGTGGCGCTGTGGGAGCCTGTCGTCGATCCCCGCCAGGCCGTCGAGCAGGCGGCCCGCGCCCGAGGGGGCACCGCCGGCGCTCCCGGCATGGGCGGTGCCTGGGCGACGGATGCGCCGGTCCCACCGCCCCCGGCCGGCGGTGGCGACGCGCCACCGGGGCCCGGGCCGAGCTCGGCGGGCCCCAGCGATTGGCCAGGCGTCCCGACCGGGCCCGGGGACCTCCCGGCGTGGGCCGGCGGCGCCGACGGCCTCGGGCGCTACCCGGTGCCACAGTCCGGCGACCACGTCCTGCCCCCCGCCCCGCCCGGTACGCCGGCCGGGGCGGACGCCGCCGGCGACGGGGGCGGCTACGGCGACGCGGGGCCGACCGGTGCCGAGCGACGGTTCGACCTGTTCGACACCCAGCTGTGCGCCGACCTCATGTACGGCGGCGCCGTCGGCACCCTGCCCGACGAGCTGGGCGACGGGCCGGGGCCGCTGCTGGTCGTCCAGACGGGCGACGGCACGGGCGTGCGGCCGGGCTACCTGGCCCTGGCAGAGGAGTGCCGGGCGCGGCACCGTGCGGTCGAGGTCGTCCGCCACACGTGCGACGGCTGGCGGGGCGGGACGGTCGTGCCGGTCGGCCCTGCGGAGAACATGATCGACGCCACCGCGTCGTGGCTCACCACCCACCTCCTGCCCGCGCCCGCGTCCTGACCGCGGCGCAGCGGGCGTGCCCGACCTGTGCACGGCGGTCAGTAGCCGGCGAGGGTGCCGTAGCGGCGGCCGATGTCGACCGAGCGTCCGTAGATCCACAGCGACACCGGGTACATCACCACGCAGAACCCCGCCAGCGCCACGATCGACACCAGGGTGCTGGGACCAGTGAGGCCCTCGGCCCCCGGTAGCAGCGCGCGCCGGATGCCCTCGATGGCGTAGGTGGGTGGCAGCAGGTAGGACAGCCACCGCAGCGGCGGCCACAGGCTCGACACCGGGAACATGAGGCCGCACAGCAGCACCACGGCCATGCCGTACAGCGTCACGAACGGGTTGCCCCGCTTGCTGATCAGCTTCACGGCGGCCGCCACGATGCCGAGCGCGTGGCTGGCCCCGATGCCGAGCGCCATGATCAGCGTGGCGATGGGGATGCCGCTGAGGTTGATGTGGACGCCCATGAGCACGCCGAGGCCGGCCATGACGATCGAGGTGATGGCCGACGTGAGGATCGACCACGAGGCCAGCCCGAAGGGGATGAGCTTCCAACGGATCGGCTCGACCAGCAGTGATTCGAGCCGGCCCTGGCTGACCGTGGCCTCGAGCGTGGCGGAGAACGACCCCAGGCCCGAGTCGAGCATGCGGATGACCACGGCGCCCACCACCACGAACGAGTAGTAGTCGCCGGCCACGTCGGGGCCCGAGTCCACCAGCAGCGAGACGTAGTAGTACACGATCACGGTGAACACGGGCTGGGCCTGCTTCAACACGAAGTTGAGCGGGTAGGCCAGCTCCTCGGTGTAGCCCAACCACGTGAAGGCCGAGGTGATCTGCCAGGCGCGCCGGGCCCGGGCCAGCGCGCCCGTGCTGCGACGGGGTGCGGGCGCGGGAGCAGGGCTGGGGGCGTCGGCGATGACGGTGCTCACGTGCACCCTTCGGGATGCACGCAGTGAGCAATCGGCACTGCGTGCCGGGTAGAGCACTGTGCTCATGGTTCGCTCGCTCCGCTCGCTCACGACGGGCTCCCGTTGGTCACCGGGAGGGAGGCGTCGTCCGACGTCGACCCCGACCCTGGTGCGGTGCCCGACGTCGAGCCCGGTGGGCTCGGCGCCGTCGCTGTGGTGGGCCCCGGCGAGCCGGGGACCTCGTCGCGCATGAGGCGGCTGATCAGCTCCTGCAGCGGCACGCGGCTGCGGTCCACCGACTCGATGCGGGCGAGGTGCGCGCCCAGCCGCGGCAGCACCACGCCCGGGCTGGGGTTGCCGGCCACGGCCAGCTCGGCGTCGTCGCTGGTGACCTGCAGGTCGCTGTAGACCGACAGCCGCTCCCGGGCGGCCTCCGCGCTCTCGGGGCCGTCGAAGCGCAGGCGGAGGATCGGCTGCTCCATGACCTCGCGCAGCGAGTCCATCGAGCCCGTGTGCACCACCTGGCCCCGGTTGATGAAGATCACGTTGTCCTCCAGGGCGTCGATCTCCTCGAGCCGGTGCGAGCTGAGCAGCACGGCCAGCCCGCGCTCGGCGGCCAGTCGCTGGATGAGCTGGAGGAGGTCGTAGGCGCCGATGGGGTCGACGGTGCCGGTGGGCTCGTCGAGGATGAGGATGCTGGGCCGGTGCAGCAGCGCCCGGGCGAGCTGCAGTCGGGCCTTCATGCCGCTCGAGAGGGCGTGGCCGGTCCGGTCGTGCACGTGCGCCAGCCCCACCGTCTCCAGGGAGTCGTCGATCGCGAGGCGGAGCTCCGGCCCCGACATGCCCTGCAGGCGCCCGTGGAACCACAGGTTCTGCCAGCAGGTGTGCCGCAGGTTGAGGCTGCGGTCGTCGGCAGGCATGAATCCGATGCTGCGGCGGGCGGTGCGGGCGTCGCCCACCACGTCGATGCCGGCGACCGACACGTGCCCGGAGGTCGGCGTGATGAGGCCGGTGAGGACCCGGAAGAGCGTCGACTTGCCGGCGCCGTTGGGGCCCACGACGGCGAAGAGCTGACCGGGCCACACCTGCAACGACAGGTCGTGGACGGCCCGGACCGGCTCCTTGATGGCCGACTTGAGCATGATGCTCATCCACTTGGGCGAGGGCTCGTAGATCTTGGTCAGGTGCTCGACCTCGACGAGCGGGGCGCCCGGTCGGCGGGGGTCAGGCATCGGCGTTCTCCAGGTGGAACAGCGACGGTGCGGTCTCGGAGGCCCGCACGCCGGCGAGCCGGGGGTCGACCTCGCCCAGCCGGGCGAGGAAGCCGGCGACCTCGTCGAGCGCCGTCGGGGGGAACTTCTGGCTGGCCAGTGTCGCGCTCGGCCACGGGCATGTGGGGAGCGTCGCGGTTGCGGCGCCGCTCGACCCAGCCTCGGGCCCGGCCCGGGAGCACCCGCAGGGCGTCGCTGGGCCGGCGTCCCTGCCGCCCGTCGCCGGTGTCGGTCCGCACGGGCAGCGTGTCGAACAGGGCCACCATGCGCTCGGCGGCGAACGGCCCGGTCAGCGCCGCGACGTGGTGGGCGATGGTGGTCTTCGCGCTCTCGGGCAGGACCGGCCGGCCGGCCAGGACGCCGTGGACGGCGCCGACCAGCGCCTCGTCGCTGTCGACGACGTGGCTCACCTGGTTCGGGAGCATCGGGAACGCGGACTCGTCCAGCGGCGCGTAGGCGACGGCGGGCACCCCGGCGACCGCGGCCTCGACGCCGGTGGTGCAGTTGCTGTGCACCACGCCGTCCGATGCCAGCATCCAGGGGGTGAGGGGGCCGTCGTAGCGGACGACGATGCGGGGCTCGCCCTCGGCCAACTGCGACCAGAACGCGTGGTCCTCGGACGGATGGGGGCGGACGACCAGCGAGTGGCCGGGCGGCAGCTCCCGGGCGAGCGTGACCAGCGCCACCTGCAGCCGCTCGAGGATGCCGCGGCGCAGGTCGAGGTAGGCGCCGAAGCGGGCCCGCTCGGCCGGGTCGGCGTAGTGGCCGGTCACGATGCCGAACCGCTCGGTGAGCAGCGGGCCGTCGGCGCCGATCACGTTGGCGAAGTTCGAGGGGAACAGCACGAAGGCGCCGACCTCGGAGCGGATCTGCTCGATGCGCTCGCGGTAGAGGGCGTGCAGCTCGGGCCGCCACAGGTCGACGCGGGGGTTGCCGGTGACCGCCAGGCGGTCGGCCAGGTCGGGCTCGGCCGCACGCATCACCTCGGCCTGGGCGTCGCCCCAGGTGCAGAAGGCGCTGGTGGCGGCCAGCGTGTCGCGGCTGAAGCGCCGCTTCACGTAGGCGGCCGACCCGCCCTCGTGCACCAGGCCCTCCTCGTCGATGCCGGCGTAGGTGTTGCCGAGGGTGCGGACGTGGCGGATCTGGTTGATGACCTGGGTCTGGATGCCCTTGTCGAAGTACAGGCCCCGGGGCAGGTCGTCGATCATGGCGTTGAGCTGGTTCTTGCGGCCGACGATGACCTGCCAGCCGGCGGCCGCGGCGTGCGCGCCGAGGAGGAGGCGTCCCTCCAGGCCCCGCGCCTTGACCTCGACGGGAACCAGCAGCCAGCGGCGCGACGTCGTCACGACGCCGCCGGGGCGGGTCCGACGCGGTCGCGCCCGTCTGCCCGGCGCCGCGTGCGCGTGCACGCGCACGCGCCGAACGAAGCTGTACCGCCGTCTTTCCGCCCTGCATGGAATGGAAGCCTAGCGGCGAGAGGTGCCTCGCTCCACGTCCCGGACCATCACTGTGAGCGCGAAAAGGGCGGCGAGGACGACGAGGTCGACGATGACGGTGGCGGCGACGAGCGTCTCGCGCAGGCCGGCCACCCGCGATGCCACGAGGACCACCAGCACGTGCAGGGCGACGAACTGCACGGTCCACGGCGACCGCCAGCTGCCGGGGGGCGGCTCCGCCCGGCCGGCGAGGGCGCGCGCCACCGGTACCAGCGCCAGCACACCCAGGCTGGCCAGCCCGCCGACGATCGAGGCCGCCCGCGTCTGGCCGCCCTCGGCGACGATGGCCGCGAGCAGCACCACCGTCGCCGCCGAGCCCGCCGACCCGAGGCGGGCGAGCCGCAACGGCCCGCCCATCAGGCAGATCGGGATCGACACCACCATCACGGGCAGGATCTGCGCCGTCTCGGGGATGGTGACGTACATGCCGAAGATCGACACCGCCATCAGGATCGGCCCCGCGGCGGTGGCGGCGTGGACCCGGTCGGTCTCGGCCACCAGCATCGCCAGCACCGACGCCAGGATCACGACGGGCGTCACGACCCCGGGCTGCTCGTCGAGCCCCATCGAGTCGAGCACCAGGGCGGCCCCCGGCAGGATCAGCAGCGGGCGCAGCCACCAGGGGAGCCGGGCCGCGACGAAGCCCCCGACGGCGGCGGCCGCCACGCCCACCGCCTGGCGGCTCCCCGTCCGCTCGGGCGAGTCGGCCACGGTCACGGCCACCATGCCCGCGGCCGCCAGGGCCAGCCCGGCGATGGGCAGCGGCGCCCGCGGTTCGCCACCGCGCCGGGGGCGGGCCAGGGACGCCACGGCCACCAACCCGGCCGCCGCCAACCCGACGTACCCGACCTGGCCGGCCATGTCGAGGGGGACGTCGAGTGCCTCCATACAAGTGGTGATTGCTACCATCCCGAATCCGGCGCGGCCTCCCTGCGCTGGTGAACTCTGGCGGATGAAGGCAGGTGCCATGAACGGCACGACCCCTCCCAGACGGCCCCGCGCTGCCGTGTGGCTCGACGAGGTGACGACCGGCGGGCCGGCGGGCCCGGCGCCGGTGCACGACGCCCGCCGCATCCCCGACGGCACGGTGCTCCACTACGACGTGTGCATCGTCGGCACGGGCGCCGCCGGCGCCACCACCGCGCTGGCGCTGGCGGGTCGGGGCCTGCGGGTCGGGGTGCTGGAGGGCGGCGGCGTGGTGCCCGACTTCGTCACCACCGGGTTCACCGAGGTCGAGTCCACGGGCGACCACGTCGACCGGGCCAGTCGCGAGCGCTGGCTGGGCGGCACCACCAACGCCTGGACGGGTGGGAAGACCACTCTCGATCCCATCGACCTGCAGGTCAGGCCGTGGGTGCCGCAGTCCGGATGGCCGCTCGACGCCGACCGCCTGCGGGCGTGCTACCGGCGGGCCGCCGCGCTGCTCGACCGCCCCGATCCCGCCGTCTACGAGCAGCCCGCCGCCGCGCCCGACGACGGGTTCCGCTTCGACGGCGACGACCTCCGGACCCTCGTCTTCCACGAGGACGCCCACCCGCTGCGCTTCGGCACGCTGCTGCGAGACCGGCTGCGCCCGGGCGACGGCGTCGACATCGTCACCCTGGCCAACGTCACCGAGGTCGTGCTCGACCCGGGCGGGGAGCGGGTGGCGGGCGTCGAGGCCGCCACCCTGGGCGGGCGCCGGCTGTCCGTGCGCGCGCCGCTGGTGGTGCTGGCATGCGGTGCCATCGAAAACGCCCGCCTGCTGCTCGCCAGCCGCTCGCGGCACCCCGCGGGCCTGGGCAACGGCCACGACGTGGTGGGCCGCTACTACCAGGACCACCCCAAGGGCTTCACGGGCGTGGTCGAGGTGGACGCCGGGGCCCGGCGGCTGCCCGCCTCCGGCTACTGGGCCACGCGGCCCGACCGCGCCGGGCGGTTCCGGTGGGGTGTGGGCCTCACCGCGGCGGCCCAGGAGCGGGAGGGCGCGCTCAACAGCTACGTCCGGCTGGAGCCCGTGGTGCTCGACACGGTGCCGCAGGGCGTGGCCGTGCTGCGAAGCGCCGCCCGCGGGCGGTTCCGGGGGCTCGACCCGCACGCCCTGGCCGACCTCCCGGCGTCGGCGCCCTCGCTGGCCCGCCTCGCCCGGTTCCGGGCCCGCAACGAGGGGCCCATCGACCTGGTGCGGGTGCGCAGCTTCCTCGAGCAGGAGCCCCGGCGTGACAGCCGGGTGCGGCTCTCCGCCCGGCGCGACCCCCTGGGCCTCCCGCTGGCGGCCGTCGACTGGCACCTGTCCGAGCTCGACCGGCACTCGGTGCGGGCGGTCCACGCCGCGCTGGCCGTCGCCGTCCGCGGGCACGGCCTCGGCGAGCTGCACACCGACCTCGACGAGGGCAGCGAGGTGTGGTCCACCCTCGGCGACGCCTCCCACCACGCGGGCACCACGCGGATGGGCACCGACCCGCGGACGTCGGTGACCGGTCCCGACGGCCAGGTCCACGGGGTGCCCGGCCTGTTCATGGCCGGCCCCTCGCTGTTCCCGACCAGCGGCTACGCCAACCCCGTGTTCACCATCGCCGCCCTGTCGCTCCACGTCGCGGACCGTGTCGCCGCCCTCGCCGCCCCCCGCCCCGCCGCCACCGGTTCCCCCCTCGCTGCGTCCGACCCTGCCGCCGCGGGTTCCCCGCTCGCCGGGTCTGGCCCTGCCGCCACCGATGCACCCGTCGGCTCGGGCCCCGCCCCTCCGGGTGCTCCACTCGCGCGACGCCCGCGGCCCACGACCGTCGGCGTGGCCGAGGCGAAGCGTTGGCTGTCGGCCCGGCGACGCGCCCGCCGACTGGCCCCGCCCGCCAGCCGGGCGACGGCGCTGGTGTGGCCGGGACCGGGCGAGGCCGACCTCGTGCCGGTCGAGGTGCCCGAGCCCGGTCACGGTGAGCTGTCGGTGCTGGTCGAGGCAAGCGCGGTGAGCGTCGGCACCGAGCGGGCCCGGTGGCTGCGGCAGCCCGGGGCCAAGGTCGGCTACCCCCACCACCCCGGCTACTCGCTGGCCGGCGTGGTGCGGTCGGTCGGCCCCGGCGTCCACGACATCGAGCCCGGCGCCCGCGTGGCGGTGTGGGGCGCGCCCCACCAGTCGCTCGTCACGGTCCACCGGGTCCAGGCCCACGTCATCGACCCCGGGATCGGGTACGCCGAGGCGTCGCTGATCACCCTCGGCGCCATCGCCGAGCTGGGCGTGGCCCGTGCCGCCGTGCCCGGGCGGTCGGTGGCCGTGATCGGCGCCGGGGCCATCGGTCTCCTGGCCCAGCGCATCGCCGCGGCCGAGGGGGCCGCGGCGTGCACGGTGGTCGCGGCCTCGACGGCGAAGGACGCGGTGGTGCGGGGCGATCCGTCCGCCCGCCTGTGCCCGCCGGCCGGCGTGGACGACCTGGCCGCTGAGGTGGTGATCGAGGCCACCGGCGCGGCCGACGGCATCGAGCTGGCGCTGCGGGCAGCCGCCCCCGGGGGCACGGTCGTGCTGCTGGGTACCACTCGTGCGGAGACGGTGTCGTTCCCCCTCGACCTCGTGCATGCCAAGCGGCTGCGGGTCGTCGGGGCGCACGCCGGCCTGCTGGACGTGGCCGGCGGCATCGCCGGCCTCGACCGCCGCGGTGCGGCCCAGCGCTTCCTCGACCGCCAGGCTGCCGGGGAGGTGCGGGTGGACGACCTGCTGACCGCCCGGGTCGACCCGGCGGGCGGGGCGGCGTTCTACGACCTGCTCGCCGGCGACCGGCGCCAGGTGGTGCCGGTGCTGGAGTGGTGGCGGCTGGCCCCCGAGGTGCGCGCCCGACCGGGCGGCCTCCCGCTCCCCAACCCCTTCCGGCGCGGCCTCGCCTCGGGCGGCCCGGCCACGCTCGGCGAGGCCGTCAGGCCCGCCCACCGGGGCACGACGGACCTGGGTGGGCCCGATGACGCCGCCGGCGCCGAGGCAGCGGTCGCCTCTGCGGTGGTCGAGCACCCACCCGCCCCGGCCCGAGCTGCGACCGATCCGGTCGCCGGCGGCCAGGGCGAGCCGGTCGGGCTCGGGTTGGCCGCCGTCGTGGAGGCGGGCAGGACCGTCCGGGTCACCGGCGGCGGCGAGCAGGGCGACCAGGTGCGCAAGGCGGTGGCCGACCGGGGCATCCTCGCCACCGAGGGCCCGGTCGACGTCGTGGTCGACCTCGACCCCACCGCCGCGTCGGTCGCCGCCGCCCTCGCCGACCTCGGCCCGGCAGGTGTGCTGGTGGTCGGCGGGCGCGTCGGTCCGGTCGAGCTCGACGTCCAGACGCTGGTCCACCGCCGCGGCACCACCATCGCCGCGATCGAGCCGAGCGCGCCCGGGTGGCAGGATGGCTGACGTGGCGCCCACCGTGGCCGACATCGACCTGCTGGTCACCGACTTCGACGGCGTGCTCACCGACAACCGGGTGACCGTGTCGGACGACGGCCACGAGTCCGTCGTCTGCAACCGGGCGGACGGCATCGGTAGCGACCTGCTGCGGGCGGCGGGGCTGCCGCTGCTCATCCTCTCGACCGAGACCAACCCGGTCGTGAGCGTGCGGGGGACGAAGCTGGGCATCGAGGTGGTGCAGGCGTGTGCCGACAAGGGCACGGCCCTGCGCGACCTGGTGACCGACCGGGGCCTCGACCCCAGCCGTGTCATGTACGTGGGCAACGACGTCAACGACCTGGGCGCGCTGGCCGTGGCCGGATGGCCGGTGGTGCCCGCCGACGCCCACCCCGACGTGGTGGGCCACGCCCGGCTGGTCCTGGCGGCCTCCGGCGGCGCAGGCGTGCTGCGTGAGCTGGCCTCCCTGCTCCTCGGTCCGACCGCCCCGCCCGGCCAGGCCGGGTCGTCAACTGTGGGGCCGAACACCGATGCCCGGACGGAGGGCTGACATGGACGTCGACCTGGAGGTCCTGGCGATCATCCCCGCCCGGGGCGGATCGAAGGGCATCCCCCGCAAGAACGTGGTCGAGCTGCTGGGACGCCCGCTGCTGTGGTGGTCGGTGCGCGCGGCGCTGGAGGCCAAGACCGTCACCCGCACGGTCCTCAGCACCGACGACGCCGAGATGGCGGAGGTGGGCCGGGCGGCCGGCGCCGAGGTGCCGTTCCTGCGCCCGGCCGAGCTCGCGGGCGACGACGTGCTCGACCTCCCCGTCTTCGAGCACGTCCTCACCACCCTGGCGGCCAGCGAGGGCTACCGGCCCGACCTGGTGGTCCACCTGCGGCCGACCTCCCCTCTCCGCCCGCCGGGACTGATCGACGAGGGGGTGCGCACCCTCGCGGCCGACCCCGAGGCCGACTCGCTGCGGGCCGTCACCCCGCCGGCCAACAACCCGTTCAAGATGTGGCGCATCGAGGACGGGGTGCTCGTGCCGCTGGTCGACAGCGGCATACCCGAGCAGTACAACCAGCCGCGCCAGGTCCTGCCCCCGGCCTGGTGGCAGACGGGCACGCTCGACGTGATGCGGCCGGCCACCATCCTCGAGCTGCGGTCGATGACGGGTCGGCGGATCCTGCCCATGGTCATCGACGCCGACCTGGCCGTCGACATCGACGACCCGGTGTCGCTGGCCGTGGCCGAGGACCGCTGCCGCCGCTTCGGCCTCGACCGGGGCTGACCCATGGCAACCCGCTACCGCGGGGCCGGGCCGCCGATGCGGGTGGCGGTGGTGGGCACCGGGTCGATCGGGCGTCGCCACCTGGGCACCCTCCTGTCCCTCGGCGGCATCGAGGTGGTGGCGGTGTCCGAGCACACCCGGCGCGCCAGCCTGGCCGTCGGCGGCGTCGAGGTCCCCGTGCGCCACCGGCTGGACGACGTGCTGGGCGACGTCGACCTGGTGGTGGTGGCCACGCCGACGGCCCACCACCGTGACCAGGCCGAGGCGGCCGTCGACGCCGGCTGCCATGTGCTGGTCGAGAAGCCGGTGGCGGTGTCGTCCGCCGGCCTCGACGCCGTGGCCGGTGCGGCCGAGCGCAAGGGCCTGGTGGCCGCGGCCGCCCACCAGTTCCGGTTCGAGCCCGGCCTGCTGCGGTTGCGGGACATGGTGCGGGCCAGAGCGCTCGGCACCGTGCTCACCGTGGAGGGTCACCAGGGCGAGCACCTGGCCGACTACCACCCGGACGAGGACTACCGCACCGGCTACGCGGCCCGCCGCGACCTCGGGGGCGGCGTGCTGCGCACCCAGGTGCACCACCTCGACCACCTGGAGTGGATCTTCGGCCCGCTCGACCGGGTGTACGCCGTGGGCGGCCACCGCACCGACCTGGAGATCGACGTGGAGGACACCGTCACCTGCCTCTTCCGGGCGGCCGACGGCACCCCGGTCCAGAGCCACCTCGACTACCGGCAGCGGCCCAAGGTGGTGTCGCTGGTGGTGGTGGGCACCGACGCTCGGGCGACGTGGGACCACTACGGCGGCCGCCTCGTGGTCGCCCCCACCGCGCCCGGGGCCGAGCCGGCCGTGCACACCTGGCCCTACGACCGCGACGCCATGTTCACGGCCCAGATGGAGGACGTCCTGACTGCGGTCCGCACGGGCGGCACGCCGCGCACGCCGTTGCGCGACGGCATCCGGGCCGTGCGCCTGGTGGAGGCGATCGAGCGGTCGCTGACCAGCGACGATGCCGTGGCCGTCGAGGGTCCGGGCCCGGGCGGGACGTGAGCTCCACCAACGCGGGCTCCGGTGAACTCTTGACCACCCAACGTGACATCCGTGTTCGATTCCACCGCTCTCGGATGTGTCATGACCGCGGTCAGGCCGCTACGATGCCCTCCGGGCAGTGCCACAGAGGACCGATCGGCGGATCGCTCCCGATCCCACGGCACGGCCGGGCGAACCGAAGGGCGGAAGCAACATGATCGACCGAGGTTCCGCCAGCGCGCGGAGCACTCGAGAGCTGTTCGACGTGACCGGGCGGCGGGCAGTCGTCACGGGCGGCGCCGGGCTGCTCGGGCGCCGGTTCGCGGCCGCGCTCGTCGACCTGGGCGCCGTCGTCCACGTGCTCGACCGGGACGCCGACGCCGCCGCCAAGGTCGCGGACGAGCTGGGCACCGGCCCCACCGCCCCGGCTGCGACCACCGCCACCGGCACGACCATCGCCGCGGCCGCGGCCTCCGCCGACGAAGACTCGGGCCGGGGCCAGGCTGTGGCCGTGGCCTGCGACATCACCGACGAGGCCGACGTCGACCGCGCGATCGGGGCCATCGCCGCCGCGCGGTGCCATCGACATCCTGGTCAACAGCGCGGCGGTCGACCCCAAGGCCGACGCCGGAGCCAGCACGCTCGCGGACGCCGGCTTCGCCCAGTACCCGCTGTCGGCCTGGCAGCGCAGCATGGACGTCAACCTCACCGGCACGTTCCTGGTCACCCGCGCCGTGTGCCGGGTGATGGAGCAGCACGGCACGGCGGGCGCCATCGTGAACATCTCGTCGACCTACGGGATCGCCGGCCCCGACCAGCGCATCTACCAGCGGTCCGACGGCACCCGCTCGTACAAGCCGCTCGACTACTCGGTCACCAAGGCCGGGATGCTGGGCTTCACCCGGGCGCTTGCCGCCCACTACGCCGGTACGGGCATCCGGGTCAACGCCCTCACGCCGGGTGGCGCGTTCAACGAGCACGACGACGAGTTCGTGGCCGCCTACTCGGCCCGCACCATGCTGGGCCGGATGGCCCGGCCCGACGAGTACCGGGGGGCCATCGGCTTCCTGTGCTCGGACGCATCGTCCTACATGACCGGCGCCAACCTCGTCGTCGACGGCGGATGGACCGCCTGGTGACCACGACACAGCACGGCAACCCCGACCACACCGAGGAGGCACCATGAAGCCACCCACGCTGATCGCCGAGGTCGGATGCAACCACATGGGCGATCTGGAGATCGCCAAGCGGTTCATCGACGTCGCCCGCTCGTTCTGCGAGATCGAGAACGTGAAGTTCCAGAAGCGGTCCAACCGCGACCTGCTGCCGCCCGAGCAGTACGAGACACCCCACCCGGTGCCCTCGAACTCGTTCGGCGCCACGTACGGCGAGCACCGTGAGTACCTGGAGTTCTCCACCGAGGAGCACCGCAAGCTCAAGGACTACTGCGACGAGCGGGGCGTCGTGTACGCCACCTCGGTGTGGGACATCCCGAGCCTGCGCGAGATCGCGGCGCTGGCGCCCCAGTACCTGAAGATCCCCTCGGCCACCAACACCAACCTGGAGCTGCTCGAGGAGACCTGCCGCATCTTCGGCGGCAAGATCCACGTGAGCCTGGGCATGACCACCCGGGCCGAGGAAGCCCAGATGATGGCGCTGTTCCGCGACCACGGCCGCGCCGGCGACGTGGTCCTGTACGCCTGCACGTCGGGCTACCCGATCCAGCCCGCCGAGGCGTGCCTGATGGAGATCCCGCGGCTGGTCGCGGCGTACGGCGACGAGGTCGAGGCCATCGGCTACTCGGGCCACCACAACGGCATCGCCCTCGACACCGCGGCCTTCACGCTGGGGGCCACCTACATCGAGCGCCACTTCACGCTCGACCGCACGTGGAAGGGCACCGACCACGCCGCCTCGCTCGAGCCCGACGGCATGCGCCGGCTGCAGCGCAACCTGGTGCAGTGCGCCGAGGCCCTGGAACCCAAGGCCGACGAGATCCTGCCCATCGAGGTACCGCAGCGGGCCAAGCTCAAGTGGCAGGCCGCCGGGGCGTGACCCGCTCCGGTGACCTGCCACAGGTCGCCACACCGGCGCCATCGCACCCATCGGGCGCACCTCGGCCCGATCGGCGGCGCGCGGACGGCCGCGATCGTCCGTAGCGCTGCCCGCGGTCCTGGCGACCCGCCGCGGCCGCGAGGGGGGATGGGCGTACGGTCGGGTGATGGTCCGGTCCTACCGGTGGCTGGGTGCGGTCGTCGCGGTGTCGCTGGCGATCGCGTGCAGCACCGACTCGTCGGAGGACGACGGATCGCCGGGACGCGACGGCGAGCCGGAGGGCGACGGCTCCGCGGCGCCCGAGGTGGCGCGGGTCGAGGCGTCGGGCGACGTGCCCTGGGGCCCCGCGCTGGGGGCGATGGACGGCGGGCTGGTCGGGCTGCGCACCGGGCTGTCCGAAGACCCGCAGGAGGTCGTCGTGTCCCACGACGGCGGCCGGGTCTGGGCGGTGGGCGAGCTCCCCGGTAGGCCCGTCGAGCTGGAGCTCATCGGCCTGGAGGTCACCGAGGAGCTCGCGGCGGTCGTCGGTACGGACACCGCGCCGGCCTCGGCCGTGCTCCCGGCCTCCCAGCCGCAGTTCTTCGTCTGGACCACCTCGGACGGCGACGAGTGGCACCGGCACGTCTTCGCGACCGAGGGCGGCGTCGTGGGCTCGCCGGTGGTGCGCGCGGTGGGCGACGTCCTGGTGGCGCTGGCCAGCTCGGCCGGTGGCTTCAACCTGTTCACCAGCGGCGACGGCGGCGCGACGTGGCGGCGCGCCGAGGTGTCCGGCCTGGCCGTCGCCACGGGGAAGGGCCTCACGCTCGAGGTGGCCTCGGCCGACGCCGGCGGGGCGCTCGAGCTCGTCCTGGTGCCGGACCAGGCGCCGGAAGGCCGGTGGCGCCTCACGTCCGGCGACGACGGCGCGACCTGGACGGCCGGGCCGTGCGATGCGGGCTGCCCCTATCCCGTCCAGGCGGGCGAGCTCGCCAGCCGCTCCGGCCAGGTGTCGACCGACGGCGGGGAAACCTGGCACGAGGTCGAGACCGATCCGCTGCCGCCGAGCGGCAGTCCGTCCCCCTCGAGCGACATCCCGACCCCGTCGAGCGACGACCCGACGTTCCTCTCGAGCGTGCACGAGGTGCCGGGCGGGTGGCTGGCGTCGGCGCACCGGCCCATCTTTACCAGCGAGATCGCGTACGGCGCGTTGCTGCTGTCGGACGACGGCCGGTCGTGGCGGCAGCTGCTGCCGGCCGACCCGTGCGCCGGTGGGGGCGCCGGCATCCCGAACTCCCACGTCGGCGCGCCCACCCGCTTCGGCGGCCGCTGGTACGTCCCCTACGACTGCTCGGACCTGGAGACACCCCTGTTCGGTGTCGTCTACGCCGGGAGTGAGGACGGCCGGGAGTTCGCGCCGGTCGAGGCGAGCGAGCGCGAAGCGGTCGCGCTCGGCGATCCCGTCGTCGACGGCGATCGGCTGCTGGTGCCCGAGTACGACGACGAGGAGGAGCTCGTCGCGCTCACCACCATCGGGTGAACCGCGCCACGGGCGAGCGGCGTCGGTGCGCCCCCCTCGAGGCGGCGGAGGGTCAGGCGGCCTGCTTGGCGGTGACGAGGCCGGCGATCGAGTCGATGGTCTCGAACCGCTCGGCCACCACGTCGTCCTCGTCGATGACGATGTCGAACGCGGCCTCGAGGTACTCGACCAGGGCCATGATGCGCAGCGAGTCGAGCACGCCCTCCTCCAGCAGCTCGAGGTCGCCGGTGAGCTCGTCGGGCTCGCCCACGTAGTCGAGCTCCTCGACCACGAAGCGCCGGATGAGGTCGGCCGTGGTCATCTCTCCGATGGTCATGGGGATGTGTCTCCTGCGGTCTGCTCGGCCAGCTTGGCCAGCGAGGCCCGGTCGATCTTGGCCGTCGCGGTCTTGGGGAGGTCGTCCAGCAGCTCGAAGCCGTCGGGGACCATGTAGCGGGGGATGCGGTCGGCGCAGAAGCGCCGCACGTCCTTGCCGGACAGGTCGTTCTTCACAGCAAGGTAGGCCATCAGGCGGGCGCCGGCATCGTCGTCGGGCACGGCCGTGACCGCGCACTCCACCACGTCGGGGTGCTGGAGGATCGTCGCCTCGATGTCGCCCAGCTCGATGCGGTAGCCCTGCCGCTTGATCTGGTTGTCGCGCCGGCCGAGGAACGTGAGCGTGCCGTCGGCCTCCTCGCGCACCAGGTCGCCCGTGCGGTAGGCGGGCTCGCGGGGGCCGCTGACGCCGGGCGGGGACACCAGCGTGCGGGCGCTGCGCTCGGGGTCGCCCCAGTAGCCCTGCATGACGGTGGCGCCCCGGATGTACAGCTCGCCGGGCTCGCCGGGCGTGACCACCCGGCCGTCGTCGCCCACGACGATCGCCTCGTCGTCGGCCACCGCCACGCCGATCGACACCGGCGGGTCGTCGTCGGCCGGCACCGCGGTGACCCGGTGGAAGGTGCACACGTTGGTCTCGGTGGGGCCGTACAGGTTGGCGTACTCGGCGTGGGGCACGAGACGCATGAGGCGGGCGAGGTGGCGGGTCGGGAACACCTCGCCCGCGAACAGGATCAGCCGCAGCGACGGCAGCGCGCCCGGGGCGAGCTTGCCCCGCTCGACCAGCAGCGTCAGCAGCGACGGGACGGCGTACATGACCGTGATCGCGTGCTCGTCGACGAACGCGCGGAGCTGGGCCGGGAACATGGCGGCCTTGCGGCCCACCAGGTGCACCGCCGCGCCGGCGTAGGCGGACGAGAACAGGTCGAACGTCGACAGGTCGAAGATCAGCGGCGCGAGCTGGGCGACCCGGTCGCCGGCCCGCACGTCGAACTCGCGGGCCGCCCAGGCGGCGAAGGCCATGGCGTTGCGGTGCGACACCATCACGCCCTTGGGCGCGCCCGTCGATCCCGAGGTGTAGAGGATGTAGGCCAGGTCGTCGTCGATGGTGCGGCACGCCGTCCGGGCCTCGTGGGCGGCCAGGTCGGCGCCGGTGTGCAGGGTGACCCCGTCGGGCACCTCCGGCGACGAGTCGCCGCCGTCCGCGATGTCGAGGGCGACCAGGTGCTCCAGCGGAGCCCCGGCCTCGACCAGCGGGCCCCAGCTGCGGGCCTGGCCGGACGGGCTGGCCAGCACCCGGATGCCGCAGTCGGCGGCGATGAAGCCGGTACGGGCCGGCGGGGCCGCCGGGTCGAGCGGGACGTAGGCGGCGCCCGCCTTCATGGAGCCGTAGATGGCGACCAGCGACTCGATCGACTTCTCGGCGTGCACGCCCACGCGGTCGCCCCGCCGCACCCCGGCCGCGGCCAGCAGGCCCGACAGCCGGGACGAGCGCTCGTCGAGCTCGCCGTAGGTGACCGAGCGATCGCCGTCGACGACCGCCACGGCCGCGGGGTCGCGCCGGGCCGACCCCGACACCAGGTCGTGGAGCAGGCGCTCGGCCACGTCAGGCCCCGGTGCGGCCGCGGCCGCGACCGGCGTTGCGCCGGGCGCGCCCCGATGACCGGTCGCGCCCGGCCATCAGCCGGCGTCGCTCCCGGCCCACGCGGGGATCGCCTGGTCGAACCACTCGCCCGGCAGGGGCACCAGCCGGTCCTGGATGCTGAGCGTGCGGTAGCCGGCGATCATCTCGTCGATGATCTCGCTGTCGATGCAGTCGTGGCGGAGCGGCGTGAGGTCGTCGGCGACCTCCTCGAAGTCGTACCGGTGCGGGTCCCAGTAGCTGTCGCCGTACACGAGGTGGACGGGGATGCCGCGCTGGCCCAGGCCCTCGAGGCCGGTGACCACCTGTGTGCCCACCCACGGCGCGAGCTTCGAGCCCTCGGTGCGGTTGCGGGCGCTCCGCATGACCTGGCGGGCCTTGTTGCGGATGATGTCGGCGTACAGCTTCCGCCGCTTCGGGTCGCCGAGGTAGCGGACCTTGCCCAGCCGCCGCAGGAACGCGCTGGCCGGCAGGTTCGCCACCAGCCGCTGGGGGTTCTGCTCGGACACGGCGCCGTCGCGCAGCACCAGCGTGACCAGGTAGAGGCCCACCAGGTCGGGCATCTGCTCGGCGGCCACGACCGCGGTGCGGGCGCCGAAGCACTCGCCGTAGATGGCGATGCGATCGCAGCCCTCGTCGCGCAGCACCGTGGCCGCCGACAGCGCCTCGTCGAGGAAGGGCTCGTCCATGATGTACTCGTCGACGGCGCCGGTGCTGTCGCCGATGCCGTGCCACTCGATCCGCAGGCTGTGGTAGCCGCGCTGGGCCAGGTCGGCGGCCATGCGGGTGTAGATGCGGTTCTTGCCCGACGAGCTGCCGCCGTGGCCGCCGTTGAGGAAGATGACGCCGACGCCGTTGGACGGGCCGACGGGTCGGGTGAGCACGCTGAGGATGGTCTCGTCGCCGGCGTCGAACCAGCGGATGGCCTCGTCGGGAACGGTGAGGGTGCTCATGACGCACCCGCCCGCAGGGTCGAGGTGACCTTCTCGACGATGCCCGCGGTGACGGCCAGGGCCTCGACCGTGACCGGCCGCAGCTCCTCGCCCCGCTTCCACGGGCCGGGGGCGAACCACCACAGCTCGGGCTCGGACAGGAGGTGCGACTCGGTGGAGCCGCCCGCCTGGCGCCACTGGTCGAGCAGCTTCTCGAACCGGGGGTCGAGACGCTTGCGGCCGAACTGGACCAGGTGCACCGTGCAGCCGGGACCCGGCTGGGAGTCGGCGAGGGGATGTCCGACGAAGCTCTCGATCAGGGCCCGGGGCGCCGAGAAGCCCACCAGATCGCCCTCGCCGGCGTCGTAGGTCTCGGTGAAGTCGGCGGCGCCGTCGTCGCCCGCCGCCTCGATGCCGGTCGACACCTTCTGCAGCTTGGCGGCACGCCCGAGCTCGCGGCGGTAGGCCTCGATCTCGGTGACCGGGTGCCACAGCAGCAGGTTCCGGACCTCGAGCTGGCGAGCCGTCTCGGCCGCCACCATGGCGCCGACCCGCTCGCCCTGGACGATGCCCTCGGCATCGGGGAAGCGGGCGGCCAGGTCGTGGGCGACCGTCAGGGCATCGGCCAGCATGGTGTCACGCACAGTGGTCGTGGTCATGTGGCTGTTGCCGGTGCCCCGGTAGTGGAACCGCCGCGTGGCGATGCCCCGGGGGCTCAGCTGGCGAGCCAGCATGGTCTGGCGGCGGTAGCCGCCGTCGTGCTCGCCGCCGATGGCCGAGCACAGCAGCAGCCATGCCCGCACCGGACCGGCCGGAACCCTTGTCACCTGGAACACACGCTCGCCAGCGACGTCGATCCACCCTGCTTCTTCGGTGGAACCGTCCGCCAAATGCCTGACCGAGCCTGAGCCGTCGTGGACGACGCTCACTCGACTTACCTCCGCCATTCGCCTGCCTTGTGGGTGCCCGTCCGCGCGCGTCGCACCCGCGGTTTCGGAAGGACCGAGCCAGGATAGCGCCCGGAGTGCAGCGCGCGACAGTCAGCGCCCACCGTGGCGACGGGCGCTCTCCGTGGCGTTCCCCAGTGGCGGACACCCCAGCAGCGTGAGGCAGACTGGCACATCGACGAGGTGTGGTGGAGATCGTGAGCGACGACAGCGCGGTGCGAGGTGGCGGCGGTCGGCTGCGCGTCCTCCATGTCATCGACTCGCTGGCCGGGTCGGGCGGGGCCGAGAACCGGCTGGTGGACGAGGTCATCGCGATGACCCGCCGCTGCGACCAGACCGTCGTGCGGCTGTTCGAGCGTGACTTCCTCGACCGGCGCCTGCAGGACGCGGGCGTGCCCGTGATGGCGCTCGGCTACCACGCCGGCCGGGCGGGCCGGACCTGGCCGCTGGTCGGCCATCGCCTCGCCGGCCTCGTGCGCGACCTGCGGCCCGACGTGATCCACACCTCCCTGTTCACCGGCAACCTGGTGGGCCAGCTGGCGGGGGCCCGGCGCCGGGTGCCGGTGGTCTCGACCTTCAACCGCACGGGCGAGGCCCACCTGCAGCGCGAGCTGCAGCCGGGCGTGGCGTCGTGGAAGGGGCGGGTCATGCAGGCCGTGGGCCGGTGGGCCACCCGCCGGGGCGACGTCCACTACCGGGCGGTCGGCGAGTACGCCCTCCGGACCAACTGCGCCTCGCTCGGCCTGCCGCTCGACCGGGCCACGGTGGTGCCCCGCGGCGTGTCCCTCGAGCCGCCCTCCCCGGCGGCGGAGGACGGCGCCACCGGCGAGCGCTCGTCGTTCGGGCTGCCGCCGGACGTGCCCCTGTTCGTCAACGTCGCCCGGCTGGTGCCCGAGAAGGCCCAGCACCTGCTGGTCGAGGCGTTCGCCCGGGTGGCCGCCCAGCTGCCCGGCGCCCGGTTGGCCATCGCCGGTGCCGAGGGCTCCGCCTCGCCCGCGGTCGCCGCCGCGATCGAGCGGGCCGGGCTGGGCGACGCCGTGGTGCTGCTGGGGTTCCGCTCCGATGCCCGCGAGCTGGTGGCGGCCGCCGACGTGTTCGCCTTCAGCTCGGTGTCCGAGGGCTCGCCGGGCGCGGTGGTCGAGGCGATGATGCTCGGCACGCCGGTCGCCGCCTTCGCCATACCGCCCGTCGCCGAGCTGACCGGTGACGGCGACCACGCCTGGCTCGCCCCACCCGGTGACGCCGAGGCCCTGGGCACGGCCATGCTCGCCGCCTACCGCGCCGACGACCGCCGCGAGCGGGCCGCCGCCGCCCAGGCGTGGGCCGAGAAGAACTACGCGCTCGACGCCGTTGCCGATCAGCTCGCCGACCTGCTGGAATCGCGGGCCCGCC
Source organism: uncultured Acidimicrobiales bacterium (assembly GCA_963842395.1). GTDB lineage: Bacteria > Actinomycetota > Acidimicrobiia > Acidimicrobiales > VFJN01 > ZC4RG19. The sequence goes on along the minus strand of CAWJGJ010000003.1, from coordinate 96,218 downwards.
GCCGCGCCGGCACGACCTCGGGAGGCCGGCCGTGACCGCACCCGGATCGCCGATGCCGCTCGACCGGGGCGCGTTCGTGGTGTCGATCGACACCGAGCTGGCGTGGGGGGAGGCCCACCGGCGCGACGGCTCGCAGGGTCGTCACCACTTCGACGCCGAGCGCGAGGTCATCGACGAGATGCTCGGCCTGTTCGCGCGCTACGAGATCGCTGCCACCTGGGCGGTCGTCGGGCACCTCTTCCTCGACGCCTGCCACGACGACGGGCAGGGCGCCCATCCCGAGCTGGTGCCGCCGGCCTACGACTGGCTGGACGACGCCTGGCTGGCCGTCGACCCGTGCTCCACCATCGAGGCGGCGCCGCACTGGTACGGGCGCGACATCGTCGACGCCATCCTCCGGTGCCCGGTGCGCCAGGAGATCGGCAGCCACTCGTTCTCGCACGTGATCGTCGGCGATCCGGCGTGCACACCGGCGGTCTTCGCCTCCGAGCTGCGGGCCGCGGCGGCCGTCGCCGACGACCGGGGGGTGGAGCTGCGGTCGTTCGTGTACCCGCGCAACAGCATCGGCCAGATCGAACGCCTGGCGGAGCACGGCTACCGCTGCTACCGCGGCGGGCGGCCCGCCGCCCCCTTCGCCGGCCGGCCGGACTGGCAGCGGCGGGCCCTGGGCCTGGTCGACAAGGTCCGGCCGCTGTCGGGCTCGGCCACCCTGCCGGCCCGCCACGCCAGCGGGGTGTGGAACGTGCCCCAGACCTACCTGTTCGCGCCCGCCACCGTCGGGCAGCGCCTGCCGGCCGCGCTGTGGGCCCGCCGGCCCCTCGCCCGGCTGCACCAGGCCGCGCGGGCCCGGTCGCTGTTCCACCTGTGGTTCCACCCCTACAACGTGACGGCCGATGCCGAACGGTCCCTCGCGGTGCTGGAGATCATCTGCCGCGACGCCGCCCGCCTGCGGGACGAGGGCCGGATCGACGTGGTCACCATGGGCGACCTCGCCGCCCGCCTCGACGCCCGAGCCGAGGCGACCCCCGCCTGAGCTCCGGCGTTCGTTTGTTCCGGTTTCCGGCACGTTCGGACGCCGGTTCGGTGGTAGGGCGACGCCTCGGCCGATGCCCGGCGCGCTGACCGTCAGGCGGACGCGACCGCCGCGTTCCACTCGCCGCGGACGCTGCCGCCCCGGTCGGCGGGTAGCAGCGAGATGGCGCCGTTGGTGCCGTCCCGCACCACGATCTCGACCCGCTCGGTCAGGCCGTCGGCCAACCAGAAGGCGTTGCCGTCGAACGTGCAGTCGGTGAACTCGTAGAGCTGCGGGTACGGCCCCTCCTCGGGGAAGCCCACCTGGGCGACGTTGCCGCCCGTGAAGTGGCAGCCCGAGACGCGGGTGACGGTGTCGGCGTCGACGACGTGCTCGGACACGTGCACCGCGAAGTCGGTGAGCCCCGCCTGGTCGACGTAGAGGTTCTCGTAGGTGACCGTCAGGTCGGACCCCTCGGCGACGCCGGGCACCGCCTCGATCGTGAGGCCGTTCTCGGCGCAGGCGTACACGGTGCAGTCGCGGTATGACACGAGGTTGGTGTACGCGCCGGCGTGGATGCCGTGGCCGTCGTGGTAGCTGGTGTACCGGTCGACGTAGCTGTGGGGCACGCCGTTCACCCAGAAGTACAGGCCCGAGCCGTAGTTGTCGTGGGACAGGCAGTCCTCGAACACCCAGGGGTGCGCCTCGAACGTGTCGCCCCGCCAGCCGAAGCCCGGGGTCGACGAGTCGTCGCCCTGCACGCCGACGGCCACGCAGCCCCGGGCGACGTTGCCCTGCCCGGGCCCGAGCACGAAGCCCGTCACCTCGTAGGGGGCCCCGCTCGTGGGCTTGATCGCGCTGGCCACGCAGTTCTCCCACACCAGGTCGTTGGCGGGGACGTTCTGGTCGGGGGATTCCTCCGCGTCCTCGTGCGGGGGGTCCCACCAGTAGGCGGCGTCCTGCTGATCGTGGGCGATGCAGTCGCGCAGGGTGATCCCGTGGGACAGGTGGGGCACGAACGAGTGGTTGCCGCCGTCGTAGGCGACGACGCCCTCGACCACCGTGCCCTGGGTGGCGTCGAGGCTCGTGTGGAAGTGCAGCGAGTAGCGCCCGACCGCGCCCATCGTCCCGCCCTCGGGGTGGGGCGCCTGGGGGCCGAGGTGGCGCAGTCCCAGGTAGGAGATGGCCTGGGGGCTGGTGATGCCCACCAACATGACGTGTGCCCGGCCCTCGGGCGTGCCCTCGACCCGCACGTTGCGGCTGATGTTGAGCACCTCGGCGTGGTGGGTGACGCCGGGCTTCACGGTGATGGCGGGGTGGGAGAAGTCCAGCGGCGCGTCCAGCTCGACCGTCGTGCCCCGCACTGCGGTGACCGTGCGGCGGTCGTGCCGCTCGGCGTAGCCCTCGACCGTGGTGGACTCGGTGGGGGTGACGACCACCTCGTCGCCCACCTGCCAGCCGGTGGCGTCGACCACCTCGATGCTGCCGGCGCCGGCGTCGGCCGCGCCGGTGAGGTTGGTCCATGCCTTCTTGGGCGTGCCCTGGACGTCGAGCACGCCGGCGCCGACCACCCACACTCCGACGTCGGTGTCGAGAGGCTCCATGGCGTGGCCACCCTGCACGCTGCTCTCGTCGATGCCCTCGAACCGCAGCACGTGCTGCACGCCGGGGCCCTCCGGCCGGGCGCGCAGGGCGCCCTGCACCACCACGTTCCCGGTGGAGGTGAGGGTGTGCGACGTCGCGGGATCGAAGACCAGCTCGCCCGTGGGCTCGACCCGGACGCCTGCGATCGTGGGGTCGACGTCGACCATCACCGGCTTGTCGAGCACGGCCACGTCGCCCGGCCCCGGCAGTGCGCCGCCCCAGGTCGCCGGGTCGCTCCACCGGGCGATGCCTGGGGCCTCCGGGGCCGCCGTCGTGGCGGTGGTCGACGGGGCGGTCGTCGCTGTGGTGGTCGTCGACGAGCGGCTGGCGGTGGGGTCGCCGTCCACGGACTGGTCGTTGCGCCAGAGGAGGACGCCGCCCGCGCCGATGAGCCCCGCCGTCCCCGCCATCGTCAGGATCTGTCGCCGCGTGAACCGCGGGCCGGTCTCACCGTCGCCTCCGTCGGGTGTCTCGGCCCCGTCGTCGCCATCCCCGCCTCCAGGAGGCGGCCCGCCGGCGCCGGGCGGTGGTCCGCCAGGTGTCCCGGGCCCGGGCGGTGGTCCGCCGGGCGTCCCGGGTTCGTCGGGATGCGGAATGTCGTCGATGCCCATCGTGCCCGTGTCCTCGCTCAGAAGAGTTCGATGTCGCCCAGGCCGAGGTCCCAACGCTCGGCCGCGGGCATCGTCGTCTCGGTCAGGTCGCGCCACACCAGCGTCGGGCCCTGCCCCGGCACCGGCAGCAGGCCCCGGGTCGGCCTGGCCCGGCCGATCTGCACGGCGTGGTCGGCCCCGGTCGCTCGCAGCAGCTGGCGGACGAGGGCCGGGGCGGTGCGGTCGTCGCCGGCGGGCACGAGTTGCTCGCAGACGGCCGCCTCCAGCGCCGCGCCCCGCTGACGCAGCCGGAAGACCACCACCCCTGCCGCCACGCCGCCCGGCGCCACCATGGCCCGGTAGTGGAGGGGTGGGAAGCCGTACCGCCATCCCAGGTAGGCGGGCGTGCGCTCGGTGCTCAGCCGGCCGGCGTCGGGGCGGGCGGCGGCCAGCAGGTCGGCGAGCCCCCGCTCGTCGGCCAGCAGCTCGGCCACCGGAACGCCGGCGCCGGTCGGCGCCGACCACTTGTCGGCGGGCGTCCGCGCCCGGGCCAGCCGGGCCAGCGACAGCGGAGAGCGGGGGGTGGCGGCGACCGGGAGCCGCTCGACGAGCTGCCAGCCCATCTTCATGTAGCCCGGACGGCTGCGATCGTTGGGGGTGTTGAAGACGAAGGCCACGCCCTCGTCGCGGAGCTCGTCCAACGCGTGGCGGGTGAGGAGCGTGAAGATGCCCCGGCCCTGGTAGTCGGGGTGGGTGGCCGTGTCGACGGCGCGCACGGCCGGGACGGTCTCGCCGCCCCGCTCGAAGCGCCACCGCGAGAAGGTGCGGAAGCCGACGATGCGGCCGTCGTGCTCGGGATCGACGGCGACCCAGGCGGGGGAGGGCCCGAACGGGCTCTCGCGATGCTTCCAGGAGAAGAACCGGGCGTAGTCGTCGTCGGGCACCCAGCCGAGGGACGCCTGCAGCAGGTCGAGCACGGCGGGCAGGTCGGCGTCGCCGGCGGCGCGCACGTCGAGGGGCGACGTCACCTCGGCCACGTCGCCTCCTGCCGTGCGTACGGACGCCAAGGGCGCGCCGTCGCTCTTCCGCCGCACGAGAGGTGCGTCCTGTCGATGCCCACCGCGGATCAGGGTAGCGGCGTCACCCCTCTCCGGTCCTACGCGCCGCCGATTCCCGTCGCCACCCCGCCGGCGACCGCTCGTGCCGCAGTGCCGGGGGGCAGAGCGGTCGGGGCGGTGCGCACGGTGGGTGGGAGCGTCCCGGGACCACCTCGTAGGCTGGCGGCATGGCGGATGGACGGTCCCTGGCGCTGCGCACGATCAAGACCCTGTCGGCGGCGGGCGACCGCGTGCGGGCACCCGCCGCGGGCGTCGTCGTGTTGATCTACCACCGTGTCGGGGGCGGCTCGGGCACCGAGGTCGACCTGTCTCCCCAGGCGTTCGACGAGCAGATGGCCTGGTTGGCCGCGTCCCGCCGCGTCATCACGCTCGACGCCGCGGTCGACTTCCTCGCCGGGGACTCGACGGCGCTGGACACGTCGCCGGGCGGTCCCGCGAGCGAGCCAGGGGAGCGGCCGGCGGCCTCCGAGACGCTGGACGGAGGCATGCCCGCGGACGACCCGGTCGTGGTGACGTTCGACGACGGCACGGCCGATCTGGCGGAGCACGCCACGCCCATCCTCGATCGGCACGGCGTTCCCGCCACCGTCTACCTGGCGACCAGGTTCGTCGAGGAGGGCATCGACTTCCCCGACGCCGGGACCCCACTCTCGTGGGACGCAGCCCGTGAGATGGCGGCGACGGGGCTGGTGAGCTTCGGATCGCACACCCACGGCCACCTGCTGCTCGACCGCCTGCCGCCGGCCGAGGCAGCCGAGCGAGCTGGACCGCTCCCGGCGGCTCATCGAGGACAACATCGGCGCCCCCGCCCACCACTTCGCCTATCCCAAGGCGGTGGCCGCCTCGCCCGAGGTCGAGCCGCTGGTGCGGGAGCGGTACCGATCGGCCGCGCTCGGCGGCAACCGGCCCAACCCGCCGGGGCGTACGGACGTGCACCGGCTGGCGCGCACCGCGGTGCAGGTCAGCGACGGCAGCGAGTTCTTCGTGCGCAAGGCCAACGGTGGGATGGTGCTGGAAGACACGATCCGGCGGGCGATGAACCGCGTCCGCTACCGCGCCGCCACCGGCTGACCACGAGGAGCGGGGCCGGTCGGCCCCGGCTCGCGATCGCACGGACCGCAGGCGCGCGGCCTGCTCGTCCGGGGCGTGTCAGGTCTCGGGTGGTGACGGCGGGGGCGCGGCTGGCGGTGCGGCCAAGGCGGTCGTCACGGCGGGGAGGTGCTTGCGGGCCGCCACCTGGCGGTAGGTGTCGAGCACGATCTCGACCACCCGGCGCTCGTCGAACTGCTCCCGGGCCCGGTCGACGGCCGCCTCGCCCATGCCGCGTCGTCGCTCGGGGTCGTCGCCCAGGGCGATGACCGCCCCGGCCAGCGCGGCCGCGTCGCGCACGGGCACGAGCAGGCCGGTGACGTCGTGGTCGACCACCTGCCGGCAGCCCCGCACGTCGGTGGCGATGACGGGCAGTCCCGACGCGGCGGCCTCCATGGCCGCCCGGGGGAAGCCCTCGCGCCAGGACGGCAGGACGAAGACGTCCATCGCGCCGTACAGCCGGTCGACGTCGTCGCGCATGCCCAGGAAGCGGACGCCGGCGTCGGCCGCCCGGCGCACGGTGGCGCGGTCGAGGGCGTCCGGCTTGGCCGGGTCGTCGGGCCCGATGACCACGACGACGAAGCGGTCGTCGAGCCGCTCGGCGGCCTCGAACAGCTCGAGCAGCCCCTTCTCGGCGACCAGGCGCCCGACCATGCCCACGACGATCTGGTCGTCGCCCGCAGCCAGCTCGCCGGCCCGGAGCTTGGCCCGGTCGTCGGCGGTCAGCACGTCCGGGCGGAACCGGTCGAGGTCGACGCCGTTGCCCAGCAGGGTGGTCCGCGGGGCGGGGTAGGCGTGGCGCCGGACCAGCAGGTCGAGGTCCTCCTCGCTCTGCACCAGCTCGGCGTCGGAGAAGCGGGCGGCCAGCCCTTCGAGCGCCAGCAGCACGGTGCGCTTCCAGCCCGGCTCGGTGACGTAGAGGCCGTGGCAGGTGTTGACGACGATCGGCACCCGGGCGAGTCGCCCCACCACCCGCCCGTACAGGCCCGGCTTGGGATTGTGGGTGTGGAGGACGTCGGGACGCTCTCGGCGGAGGATGCCCCACAGCTCGGCGGCGGCCCGCAGGTCGGCGAGGGGGTTCATGCTGCGGGTCGACGATCCGAGCGGCACGTGGCGGATGCCCTCGGCTGCCAGCCCGTCGGCGTAGGGCCCGGGGGCGCTCACGCCGAAGACGTCACCGCCCCGGTCGCGCACGGCGGTCAGCTGCGGGTACAGCAGGTACCGCAGGCTGGAGTCGACGGTCGTGAGGTGGGCCACCCGGAGCGGCCGGCCTCCGGACCTGCCCGTCGCCCTGACCCTGACTGTCGGGCCCGTCGGCCGGCGACGGCGCGGTCGGTGCGTGGGTGCGCGGGGCCTCCGGGGCTGGCGTCCCTCCGGTCGTCGCCGGCGAGCCGTCGGCTGGGGATCCACCGGGCCGGTCCTCGGCGGTCGGGCCCACGGTGCTGCGGTCCTCGGCGGTGCGCGTGGCGGCGGTAGGCGACGCGGCGGTCGAGGTCGAGGCGGGTGGGGGCGGGTCCCAGGCGAGGGCGGCGTCGAGCTCGTCGAGCGAGGTGATCTCGGCGTCGACGTCGTCGCCGCTCGGCACGTCGGCATGGAGGCCGCCCGGCCGCCGCACCCGCACGGTGCGCCACCCCAACCGGTGGGGCGCCACGAAGTCCTTGGCCGGGTTGTCGGCCACGTAGGCGCAGCGGTCGCCGGACAGGCCGAGCTCCCGTTCGAGCTGCTCGAACGCCGCCGGGTGCGGCTTCCCCATGCCCGGCCCCAACGACTCGGTGAACACCACCAGGTCGGCCCAGCGGGTGAGCCTCAGCGCCTCGGCCTTGGCCTGCTGGCTGGCGAGCGGACCGTCGGTGACCACGGCCAGGGCGACGTGGGGCGCCAGTCCGTCGAGCCAGGCCCGGGCGTCGGCCAGCATCTCGATCGTGGGGGCGTGCGCCCGGTACACCTGGACCAGCTGCGGCACGAGGCCGTCCGCCGCCTCGACACCCGCGCCCGCCAGCGCATCGTCGAAGATCGTGCGCCGGACGCCCGCCTCGAACGCCGTCCACGCCCGCTCGCCCAGGTCGTCGACGCCGAGCTCGTCGCGCGCCCACACGCCGACGGCCTCGAAGCCGCTGCGCACGTAGTCGCGCTCGAGGTACAGCGTGTCGTCGATGTCGAGCACGACGAGCCGCCGGCCGGGATCGCCGCCGCCGACGGGCTCGCGGGCGTCGCCCGGCTGGTCGTTGCCGGCCCGCTCGCCCGTGCCGTTGCTGGAGCCCGCGGGGCTGGTCATGCGGGGGCGTCCGCCTCGTCGACGAAGACGGCGGCGTCGTAGCGCAGCATCACCAGGCCGTCGCGCCAGCCGTCGGCCGACGCGGTGGACGGCAGGCCGAGCAGCTCCTCGAGCTGCCAGCGGGGGAAGTCGGCGCCCGCCTCCAGCGCCAGCGGGAAGCCGCCGCCGTAGCGGGCGTTGATCTCGATGACCGCCAGCTCGCCCGGCGCGTCGCCGACGAACACCTGGACGGTGATGGTGCCGAACGCCCCGGGCAGGGCGTGGCAGATGCGCGCGGCCAGGTCCTGCAGCTCCGGCGACCGCACGGTCACGCCCTTGCTCACCTCGCCCGACCGCACCTCGATGCGGCGGCGCGGCACGGCGCACACGCACCGGCCCTGCCGGTCGGCCAGCACGTCGATCGTGTGCTCCCGGCCGGGCGCCAGGGTCTGCACCACCATTTCGCCCAGCTCGGGCCGCCCGACCGCGACGGCCAGCTCGGCGGCATCGCGCACGATGCCCACGCCGATGCCGGCGCTGCCGAACCGGGGCTTGGCGATGAGGGGGAACGGCCAGGCGCCCGGGTCGTCGAGCACCGCCCGGGGGCTGGCCTGGCCGACGGTCGGGAAGCCGTTGGCGACCAGCCAGTCGTGGGTGAGCTGCTTGTCGGCGGCGATGTCCACCACGCCGCCGCCCGACAGCGAGATGGTGGTGCCGATGGCGTCGAACTGGTCGCGGGCCGCCACCCAGGTGGCCATCTCGGTGTCGATCGTGGGCACCACCAGGTCGACGCCCTGCTTCTCGCACAGGGCCAGCAGGGTGGGCACGTAGGCGGGGTCGTCGAGGCGGGGCACCGGGAACGCCTCGTCGGCGTCGTGGAACGCGCTCGAGTACCACGAGGCGTCGGTGGCGATGACCCGGCCCCGGAGGCCCAGCCCGTCGAGGGCACGGCGGAACCCGCGCAGCAGTTCGACCCGCCGGCCGGCAGAGGAGATGAGGACCGTGACCTCGCGGCCGGGCGTGCCCGGCCCGGGCGCCGGCATGGGGGTGGTGTCGCTCACGAGTCGGACGAGGCCGGGGAGGCCGAGTCGACGGCGGACTCGGTGGCGGGGTCGGGGAGCGCGTCGAGGCCCGAGCCGGGGAACTCGGGCCGGGTGGCGTGGCCCTCGTGGCTGATGCCGTCCCGCTTGAGCACGCTGGTGACGGTCGCCACCACGATCTTGGCGTCGAGGCGCACCGAGCGGTGGTCGACGTACCAGACGTCCATGTCGAGCTGCTCGTCCCACCCGAGCGCGTTGCGCCCGTTGGCCTGGGCCCAGCCCGTGATGCCCGGCCGCACCTCGTGGCGCCGGGCGTGGGTGGGCGAGTAGCGGGGCAGGTAGCGGACGGGCAGGGGCCGGGGGCCCACCAGGCTCATCTCGCCCCGCAGCACGTTGATGAGCGTGGGCAGCTCGTCGAGGCTCGTCGATCGCAGGATCCGGCCCAGCTTGGTGAGGCGGGCCTCGTCGGTGTCGGGGCCGTCGTCGCCCGGCTCGGGGGTGCGCATGGTGCGGAACTTCACGACCTCGAACGTGCGCCCGTCACGCCCGGCCCGCTGCTGCCGGAACAGCACGGGCGAGCCCATCGTCACCCTGATCGCCACCGCGATGACCGCGAGCACCGGCCAGGTCAACGCCAGCACCAGCACCGAAGCCACCACGTCGAGCACCCTCGACACTGCGTCGGACATCGTCGTCCCTCGTGGTCCGCCTACCGAGCCACGAGTCTCTCGCGTCGCGCCCGCCCGTGCCACCCGTCCGTCAGGACTGTTGCCCCGCCAGCTTGCGATTCTTGAACTGGGCCTTGACGTAGTCGCGGTTCATGTAGGCGATGAAGTCGATGGAGATCTCCTTCGGGCACGCCTCCTCGCACTCCCCGTGGTTCGTGCACGAACCGAAGAACGACTCCATCGTCTCGACCATGGCCTGGACGCGCTGGTAGCGCTCGGCCTGGCCCTGGGGCAGCAGGTTGAGGTGGGCCAGCTTGGCCGACGTGAACAGCTGGGCGGCGCTGTTGGGGCAGGCGGCCACGCAGGCCCCGCACCCGATGCAGGCCGCGGCGTCCATGGCCGCGTCGCTGACCTCCTTGGGGATGAGGATCAGGTTGGCGTCGGGCGCCGCACCCGTGGGGGCGGTCACGTAGCCGCCGGCCTCGATGATGCGGTCGAACGGCTGCCGGTCGACGATGAGGTCGCGCAGCACCGGGAAGGCCCGGGCCCGCCACGGCTCGACGTAGATCTCGTCCCCGTGGCTGAACTTGCGCATGTGGAGCTGGCAGGTGGCCGTGCCGCGCTCGGGGCCGTGGGCCTGGCCGTTGATCATCATCCCGCACGAGCCGCAGATGCCCTCGCGGCAGTCGTGCTCGAAGGCGATCGGCTCCTCGCCCTTGCCGATGAGGCGCTCGTTCACGATGTCGAGCATCTCGAGGAAGGACATGTCCGGGCTGATGTCCTTGGCCTCGTCGACGTAGGTGACCATCTTGCCCTCGGCGCCGGGCGCCTGGCGCCACACGTGGAGGGTGATGTCGATGGTGTCGTGGTCGCCGCTCGCGGCGTCGCCACCTGTGCCGTTCCCGGCCGCTCCGTTCCCGCCGGCGCCGTCGCCGTTCCCGCTGGTGCTCACTTGTACGACCTCTGGGTCAGCTTCACGTACTCGAAGTCGAGGGGCTCGCGGTGGAGCGTGGGCTCGCTGCCCTTGCCGTTCCACTCCCAGGCGCCCGCGTAGGCGAAGTTGTCGTCGTCGCGCAGGGCCTCGCCCTCGTCGGTCTGGCTCTCCTCACGGAAGTGACCGCCGCACGACTCCTCGCGGTGGAGGGCGTCGCGCACCATCAGCTCGCCGAGCTCGAAGAAGTCGGCCACCCGCGTGGCCTTCTCCAGCGACTGGTTGAGGGACCCGCCGCCGAGCACCCGGACGTCCTTCCAGAACTCCTCGCGCAACGCGGGGATCTCGTCCAACGCCTTCTCGAGGCCGGCCCGGTTGCGGGCCATGCCGCAGTGCTCCCACATGAGCTTGCCCAGCTCGCGGTGGAAGTGGTCGACCGAGCGGGTGCCGTTGATCGACAGCAGCCGGGCCACGGTGTCGCCCACGGACGTCTCGGCCTGGGCGAACGCGGGATCGTCGGTGGGGACCGGCGCGGTGCCCAGCAGGCCGGCCAGGTAGTTGGCGAGGGTGTAGCTGATGACGAAGTAGCCGTCGGCCAGGCCCTGCATGAGCGCCGACGCCCCCAGGCGGTTGGCGCCGTGGTCGCTGAAGTTGGCCTCGCCCAGCACGAACAGGCCGGGCACGTTGGACATGAGGTTGTAGTCGACCCACAGCCCGCCCATCGTGTAGTGGACGGCGGGGTAGATGCGCATCGGCACCTGGTACGGGTTCTCGTCGGCAATGCGCTCGTACATGTCGAACAAGTTGCCGTAGCGCTCGCGGATCGTCGCCTCGCCCACCCGGGCGATGGCCGCCCCGAAGTCGAGGTACACGCCGTTCTTCAGCGGCCCGACACCCCGGCCCTGGTCGACCACCCCCTTGGCGTTGCGCGAGGCCACGTCCCGGGGGACCAGGTTGCCGAAGCTGGGGTACTTGCGCTCGAGGAAGTAGTCGCGCTCGGCCTCGGGGATCTGCTCCGGCGACCGGGCGTCGTCGGGGTCGAGCGGAACCCAGATGCGCCCGTCGTTGCGCAGCGACTCGGACATGAGCGTGAGCTTCGACTGGAACTCGTCGCTGGCCGGGATGCAGGTCGGGTGGATCTGCGTGTAGCAGGGGTTGGCGAACAGCGCGCCCCGCCGGTGCGCCCGCCAGATGGCGGTGGCGTTGGAGAACTTGGCGTTGGTCGACAGGAAGAAGACGTTGCCGTAGCCCCCGGTGCACAGCAGCACGGCGTGGGCCGAGTGCGAGCTGACGTGGCCGCTCACCATGTCGCGCACGACGATGCCGCACGCGACGCCGTCCTTGACCACGAGGTCGAGCATCTCGCTGCGCGTGTGGAGCGAGACGGTGCCCAGGCCCACCTGGCGCATCATCTGCTGGTAGGCGCCGAGCAGGAGCTGCTGGCCGGTCTGGCCCCGGGCGTAGAAGGTGCGCGACACCTGGGCGCCGCCGAAGCTGCGGTTGTCGAGCAGGCCGCCGTACTCGCGTGCGAAGGGCACGCCCTGGGCGACGGACTGGTCGATGATGTTCACCGACTCCTCGGCCAGGCGGTACACGTTCGCCTCGCGGCTGCGGAAGTCGCCGCCCTTCACCGTGTCGTAGAACAGCCGGAAGATCGAGTCGCCGTCGCTCTTGTAGTTCTTGGCGGCGTTGATGCCGCCCTGGGCGGCGATGGAGTGCGCCCGGCGGGGGCTGTCGTGGTAGGTGAAGACCTTGACGTTGTAGCCCTGCTCGCCGAGCGTGGCGGCGGCGGAGGCGCCGGCCAGCCCGCTGCCGACGATGATCACGTCGAACTTGCGCCGGTTGTTGGGCGCCACCAGCTTCATGTCGAACTTGTGCTGCGTCCACCGGTCCTCGATCGGCCCGGTGGGGGTGCGGCTCTCGAGGTCGCCGATCATCCAGCCTCGCCACCTTCCGCGTAGAGCTCGCAGGTCTCGATCATGTCGCCCGACACCCGGCAGTCGGAGTTGTCGTCGGCCTCGATCACGCCGGTGACCGCGGCGATGGGGAAGCTGAGGTTGCCGAGCATCACGACCCCGGCGAACACGGCGGCGAAGCCCCGCCGCCACGAGTTCCACCTGGGGTTGTTGAGGCCGAGGCTCTGGAACAGCGACCACGAGCCGTGGAACAGGTGGGCTCCGAGCGCAAGGTTGGCCACGATGTAGATCACCAGCACCAGCGGGCGCTCGAAGCTCGCCACCACGTTGCGGTACACGTCCCCCCGGACGAAGTCGGGGTTGGCCGCTCCCCAGGTCAGGTCTGCGAGGTGGAAGATCAGGAACAGCAGGATCACCACGCCCGTGAGCCGCATCGACCGGCTGGCGGCGGTGGCGGCCTGGAAGTCGCGGGGCGAGATGTAGCCACCCTCGGCCCTGGCCCGCCGGTTCATGAGGGTGAGGCCGGCGGCGGCGTGGATGTGGAAGCCGAAGGCGACGATCAGGCCCAGCCGCATGATCCAGAGGAACATCGTGCGGGGGAGCAGGGGGACGAACAGCTCGCGGAGGAACTCGCCGTAGTGGTTCGTGGCCTCGGCGCCCAGGAAGAGCTTGAGGTTGCCCAGCATGTGGACGAGCACGAAGCCCATGATCATGATGCCGGTCAGCGCCATGACCCACTTCTTGCCCACAGCCGATCGGTAGAACTCGACCGGCCAGGCAGCGGGTCGGCGGCTGGGACCATGCACCGGGGCGACGCCTCGTCGCTCCATCGTCTGCATCGCTTGTTCAGCCTCCTGGAACGGGGCTCGAATCCGTCCGGGGCCGAACCGTAGTCCCAACCTCGTCAGGGCCAGGAAATCGGTGTGGGGCAGTGCCGGACGGGGTCCATTCTGCCCGCTCGCGAGGGTCGCCGGGCAGTGACGGGGTGTGGTGACGGTCACCCTCGGGAGCCTCCGCCGGTCGCTCGGCGGGTGGCTACCGCCCGCCCGGCGGTGGGGCCGGCGACCGCCAGGCCGCCCGCTCCAACCGCCAGATGCTCTGCGTGCCGGTCTCGCCCGGTGCCTCGCGTGGCCGGGCCTCGTCGCGCATGTGGGTGAACCCGAGCTTGGCCGGGACCCGGCCGCTGGCGGGATTGGCCACGTCGTGGTGGATCTCCACGTGGGTGACGTCGGGCATCTCGAAGGCCATGGCGGTGAGCGCCAGGGCCGCGGCCGTGGCGTAGCCCCGGCCCGTGTACCCACGCCGCACCCAGTACCCGATCTCCTGGCCGCCGGGGCCGATGCGCTGGTGCAGCCCGCACCCGCCGACCACCTCGTCGCCGGCGAAAATGCCGCACATGCGATCGCCGGCGTCCCACAGCGGCTCCCACCCCGCCACCAGCTGGATGCGCTCGGCCAGCAGGCGCGGCTCCTCGGCCACCCAGGGCATCCACGGCCGCAGGTGGTCGAGGCTCTCGATGACCGCCACGTGCAGCCCGGGGACGTCGTCGGGGTGCCAGCGACGGACGACGAGCTGATCGGCGGGGACGGGGTCGGCCACGTCCCGAATTGTGCCCCCACCGGGTCCTGTTCGCTGCGGGACGCAGCGGTGTCGTGGGACGCGCAGGCGGGGTCGGACGGAACTGGCGTCGATGACTGCGGTGTCGGCAGGGAGCGACGCCGGTGTTGGTGGGCGGGGGCGAGTCCCCCGATCTGGCGTCGATGAGCGCCGTTGTGACTGCTGAGCGACGCCAGTTCGTCGGGTGACGAGTGACGCCGGCTCGTCGGGCGACGGTCACGGCGACGGGGCGGGACTCTGGGCAGGAACGGGTGGCGGGGGAGTCAGGGCAGGGGGCACTCGTCGTGACGGGTGACCACCTCGCCGCCCGGGAGGGTCAGCTCCAGGTCGAGGGCCAGGGCGCCGGCCGGGGCCGGGCCGAGGTCGGGGGCCAGCGCCTGGATCGTCCCGACCCGCACGCACGCGTCGGCCGGGACGTCCCCGGTCCAGCTCCAGCGGTGCTCGCCGCCCGGCCACGACAGGCGGGCCGCGACCCGGGCGCCGTCGACCGGGGCGCGCAGGTCGGACACGACGTGGACGTCGAGGGCCAGCGGCTGGGCGGGTGCGAGCGTCGCCGGGAGCCGGTCGGCCACCACGATCACCGGCCGGCACGCCGCAGCCAGGGCCGCGTACCCCGCCTTCGGCCGCCGGTCGTGGTCCAGCACCGAGGCGGAGATCGCCGGGGCGCCGTCGGCGAACAGGAACATGGCGAACCCGCCCGTGGGCCGGTACTTGAGCCGCCGCAGCTCCTCCACGTGGTGGCGCAGCAGCTCGGCCTGGTAGCGCTGCGTGGCGTCCCGCCAGCCCGCGAAGGTGGCGTAGCCGTCCGGCGGGACCCGGTCCTCGAACACGGTCCGCTGCAGGGCGTGGCGCGCCTCGAGCTCGTTCCAGTCGAGATCGGGCCAGCGCTCCGGCCGGGCGAAGGCAGCCCCGGCGCCGGACGGCACCGCCTGGGCACCGAAGCGGGTGGGGAAGCGCACCAGCCGGGGCAGGCGCCGGGCCAGGATCGGCAGGTCGCGCTCGTCGCCGGTGTGCCACCCGAGCGCGAGGTGGCTGTCCGTGCCGTCGAGCTGGGGGAGGTGGGGCGCCACGCCCGAGTGGGCGATCACGGGCCGGGAGCCGTCGGCGCGGTGCAGCGCCCGCTTGACCGAGGCGTCGAGCACGCTGCGATTCCACGACGGGAGCTGCTGGCGGGCGGCGGCGCGGGCCGGGGACGGGGCGGCCGCGGGCTCGGACCCCTCCCGCTCGGGTGCCGGTCGGGCCGCGGGATCGTCGTGACCGCACCACATGAGGATCGACGGATGGTGGCCGAGCAGGTCGACCATGGCACCGGCCTGGCGAACGGCCTGCGCGCGGATGCCCCGGGCGTGGGTGCCCTGCAGCGGCAGGTCCTGCCACAGCAGGAGCCCGGCCCGGTCGGCGGCGTCGTACAGCGCCGGCGGGCCCACGTGGGCGTGCACGCGCAGGAGGTCGAGGCCCGCGTCGGTGGCCAGCTCGACGTCCCGCCGGACGTCGGCCGGCGTCGCCTCGGCCAGCGCCATGCGGGTGGGCCCGAGGGTGGCGCCCTTGAGGAAGAGGCGCTCGCCGTTGACCGAGGCGATCCATCGCCGCAGGCGCACCGATCGGAGCCCCGTCCGCAGCCGGCGCTCGTCGCTGACGGTCCCGCGGTCGCCCCCGCCGTCGCGTGCGGCCTCGCCGCCGGTGCTGCCGGCCTGGTCGCCGGTGCTGCGAGGACCGTCCACGGTGCTGCCGGGCCGGTCGCCCGTGCCGCCAGGCTCGTCCGCGGTGGCGGCGGGCCGGTCGCCGGTGCTGCCGGGCTCGGCGCCGAGGTCGGTGCTCACATCGTCACCGGCCGTGCCCTCGTCGAGGAGCACGACCGACACCCGGACGTCGTGGAGGACCGGGTCGCCGAGGGCCCGGGGCCACCACAGCGCCGGGCGCTCGATCGTGACGGTCCACGTCACCTCGTTGCTCCCCGCGGCCAGCGGCTGGGCGATCTCGTGATCGAGCGCGCCCACCTCGGTCCGCAGCCGCACCTGGCGGGCGACGTCGCTGTCGAGCAGGGCCCGCACCGCGAGCACCGCCCGCTGCGGGTCGGCCTCGCGGCACACCACGCGCAGGGCGGCGATGCGCACCGGGCCGGTCTCGGTCAGGCGGACCGGGCGCCAGATGCCGCCCGGGTTCCACGCGGGGTCGAGGTAGGCGTCGGGGCCCGCGTCCTGGAAGGCGCCGGTGAGCGCCCGGCGGGCCGGGCCCCGGGGCGGGCAGGTGACCTCGACGGCCAGCAGGTGCTCGGGGCGGGCCCGGAGCGCCTCGGTCACCTCGAACGTGTGGGGCGCGAAGTAGCCCTCCGTGTCGCCCAGGTAACCGCCGTCCAGCCACACGTCGCCCTGGTAGAAGAGCCCGTCGAACGTGAGCCACGCCCGCCTGCCGGGCGGGGGCGCAGCGGCGTCGAACCGGTGGCGGTGCAGCAGGGGCCCGTCGGCCTCGGCGAAGGCAGGCGATGACCGCCAGTGTCCGGGCACGGCGAGCGCCTCCCAGGCCGCGTCGTCGAAGCCCGGGTCCGCGTACGCCCTCCGCAGGTGGTCGTCGGCGATCGCGGCCCGCCAGCCGTCGCTCAGCTCACGTTCGGTCCCCGGCACGGGCATGGTGCCGCGCAGAGTAGCGGCGGCGGTGGAACCATCCCGCGTCGGCCGGTGCACGGGATCTGGTGGCCGGCAACGGAGTCGACGGAGGCCACACGGCGAGCGCCTCCCAGGCCGTCGTCGTCGAGGCCGGGGTCCGCCCTCCGCAGGTGGTCGTCGGTGATCGCGGCTCGCCAGCCGTCGCTCAGCTCACGTCGGTCGCGGCGCGGGCATGGTCCCGCGCCGAGTGGTGGCGGCGGTGGAACCATCCCGCGTCGGGCGGTGTAGGGGATCTGGGGGCGGCAACGGAGTCGACGGAGGTCACGCGCACCATGGGTCTTCGAGAGGTCACGGCCCGGGCGGTCGGGCACAGCCGCGCCGGCCGGCGGGCGAACGCCGGCTCCCGTCCGGCACCACCGCTGGCGGCGCACCGTCGGGGGCCGTGCCACGCCCCGGCGGGCCGCGGGGCCCGGCGGCGTGCGGGTGTGGGCCTGGCCGCCGCCGCCCTGGCCCTAGCCGGGGGCGTGGTGGTGGCCACCGCCGGTCCGGCGGCCGCGAAGGGCCCCATGGGCGTGGCGATCGGGCAGGTCGGCGAGGAGCCGGTCGAGCTGGCGGTCGTCGAGGGCGAGGGGGCCGACCAGGACCTGGTGCAGTCGCTGGCCGAGGACCTCGGCGTGTGGGAGGTCATGAGGGCGGACTCCGCCCTGGCGGCCGAGGCCCCCACCGACCACCTCGGTCCGGCGCTCACGGTGGTGTGGACGATGTACAACGCCATGCCGGGGCGGGCACCGGACCCGCAGGTCACCCAGACCCTCTACCCCTTCGCCGGCGGCGGCGCCCTGGTGCACACCGCCCCCGGCCAGCGGTTCTTCGCCGACGGCGAGACGGTCGGCGGCTGGTTCCGGGCGCCCGAGCGGCTCGTCGACACGCTGGCCCGCGCCGGTGTCGAGCCCGACATGCGGCTGCCGGCCCCGGAGCCCGAGCCGACCCCGGCGGCGCCGGGCGCCCGCCCCGATCCGGCTCCCCAGGAGCGGGACGGGTGGGGCGTCGTCCCGACGGCGGCGACCGCGGCTCTGGCGCTGGTCGGCGGCGTGGGGGCGGTGGCGGTCGCCCAGCGTCGTCGCCGCCGTGCGCTCCCGGTGGCGGGTTGACACGATCGTCGGGTGCCGGGACCGCCGGACGACGAGGACGCCCTGGTCCGTCGGGCCCGAGGTGGCGACGTCGACGCCTACGCCGCGCTCCTGCGGGCCCACCAGCGGGCGGCCCGCCGCGTCGCCGTCGCCCTGTGCGGGACGGCCGACGCGGACGAGGTGGCCCAGGACGGGTTCGTCAAGGCGTGGTACGCCCTCGCCGGCTTCCGCGACGGATCGCGGTTCCGTCCCTGGCTGCTGCGGATCGTCGCCAACGAGGCTCGCAACCGGCGGCGGGCGGCCGGGCGCCGGGCGGGCTACGAGCTCCGCTTCGCCGTCGACCGGTCGCTGGGCCAGGCGGCGCCCCGGGGCGTGCCGACGCCCGAGTCGGTCGTGGTCGCCGCCCACGCCTGGGACACGCTGGTGACCGCACTGGCCGACCTGCCCGCCCGGCAGCGGGACGTCGTCGTGTGCCGCTACGTCGTCGGGCTGAGCGAGCGCGAGACCGCCGAGGCGTTGCGGCTGGCGCCGGGCACCGTGAAGTCGCGGGCCGCCCGCGGGCTGGCCCGCCTCCGCGAGGCCGTCGACGACCCGGGACGAGGTGACGGCGATGCGTGACGAGCCGCGCGACCTCCTCGCCGCCCTCCGGGCGCTCGGCGACTACATCGACGATCACGGGGCCCCGACCGACCCGGTGGCGGCCGCCGTTCGCCAGATCCGGGCCGCGGCGGTCCCCGTGCCCGTCCCCGCCTCCCCGTCCCGCCGGCCGCGGTCGTGGTTCGCCGGTCGGGCGACGCCTGGAGGTCCCCGCGCCGGTGGCCACGCTGCCGCGCCGGGTCGTCCCCGCGCCGGCCGCGCTGCCGCGCCGGGTCGTCCCCGCGCCGGTGGCCGCGTTGCCGCTCCTGGGGTTCCCCGTGCCGGCCACCTGGGCCGCCGCCCCGTCCTGGTCGCCGCCGCGGCGCTCCTGGTCCTCGTCGGCGTCGTGGCCGCCCCCGGCCCGCGGGGCGCGGTGGCCCGCCTGCTCGGCATCGGCGGCGTGCGCCTGGAGCTGAGCGGCGAGCTGCCGGCCGGTTCGCCCGGGACCCAGGGCCTGGGCGAGCGCATCGACGTGGACGCAGCGCTCGACCGGGCCCCGGCCCCGCTGGCGCCCAACGGTCTCGGCCCCCCGTCGGCGGCCTTCGCCGGCCTGCCCGAGGGCGGCGTGTCCCTGGTGTGGGCGGCCCGGGACGGCCTCCCGCCCCTCGACCCGGCCGAGCCTGGCGGGGCCGCCCTGGTCGTGACCGCGTTCCCGACGGGAGCCGGCGGCCGCCTCCAGAAGCCGGTCGGCAACGTCGAGGCGGTGACCGTGGGCCACGCGGAGGGCCTGTGGATCTCCGGCCCGCCCCACGACGTCTCGGTGCTGGGCGCCGACGGGCGGCCGGTGCCCGACACGCTCCGTCTGGCCCGCAACACGCTGCTGTGGCAGGCCGGGGGCATCACCTACCGGCTGGAGTCGGCGCTCGGGCGGGACGCGGCCGTGGCCCTGGCCGAGTCCATCGACTGACCGCCGCCGATCGCCGACGGCCGACCACCCACCGTCCGCCGCTCGCCCCGGGCCCGCCCGCCGCTCGCCGTCCGCGTTCGGCCCGGACTTCGGTAGGTTGACGCCCATGTCGGAAGCACCTCGCACCGCCACGCTGGGGGAGCTGCGGGCCTCGGGGTGGACCTCGGTTCCTGTCAAGGACGAGATCCGCCGCAACGCCGTGGCCCGCATCGCGGCGGGCCAACAGCTCATCCCGTCGGTCATCGGCTACGGCGACACGGTCCTGCCCCAGCTCGAGAACGCCGTGCTGGCCGCGCACGACGTGATCTTCCTGGGTGAGCGGGGGCAGGCGAAGACCCGGATGATCCGCTCGCTCGTCGACCTGCTCGACGAGTGGATGCCGGTGGTCGCCGGCAGCGAGATCAACGACGACCCCTACAACCCGGTGTCGCGCCACGCCCGCGACCTGGTCGAGGCCGAGGGCGACGACACCCCCATCGTCTGGGTCCACCGCGACCAGCGCTTCGGCGAGAAGCTGGCCACGCCCGACACCTCGATCGCCGACCTCATCGGCGAGGTCGATCCCATCAAGGTGGCCGAGGGCCGCTACCTGTCCGACGAGCTGACCATCCACTACGGCCTGGTGCCGCGCACCAACCGGGGCATCTTCGCCATCAACGAGCTGCCCGACCTGGCCGAGCGCATCCAGGTGGGCCTGCTGAACGTGCTCGAGGAGCGCGACGTCCAGGTTCGGGGCTACAAGCTGCGCCTCCCTCTCGACCTCATGCTGGTGGCCTCGGCCAACCCCGAGGACTACACCAACCGCGGCCGCATCATCACCCCGCTGAAGGACCGGTTCGGCAGCCAGATCCGCACCCACTACCCGCTCGACGTCGAGACCGAGGTGGCCATCGCCCAGCAGGAGGCCCGGCCCTTCGACGTCGACGGCGTGCGCGTCAGCGTGCCCGCCTACATGACCGAGATCGTGGCCACGCTCAGCCACCTGGCCCGCGAGAGCGCCCACATCAACCAGCGCTCCGGCGTGTCGGTGCGCCTCACCGTCGCCAACAGCGAGGTGCTGGTGGCCAACGCCATCCGCCGGGCACTGCGGCACGGCGAGCGCGACGTGAGCCCCCGGGTGAGCGATCTCGACGCCCTGGCGGCGTCCACGATGGGCAAGGTCGAGATCGAGGCCCTCGACGACGGGCGCGACGAGCAGATCGCCGAGCACCTGCTGCGCGCGGCCACCCTCACGGTGTTCAAGCAGGAGGTCGATCCCGGCCAGCTGCGTGAGATCGTGACCGCCTTCGACGAGGGCGCCGTGGTGCACACCGGCGAGGACATCACCTCGGCGGACCTGGCCCGCCTGGTCGAGGACGTGCCCGCGCTGCGGCCGGCCGTCGCGGCGTTGGCGGGCGGCGACGAGAGCCCCGCGACGGTGGCGAGCGCGGTCGAGCTCGTGCTCGAAGGCCTGCACCTCACCAAGCGTCTCAACAAGGACGCCATCGACGGTCGCGCCACCTACCGCTCCCGCCGCTGACCCCGCGGGCGGAGACCGGCAACGGCCGTCCCCGCTCGGGCGTTGCTGAGTGCCGTTGAGGCATGGGGCGACGCCGGTTCTGGCGTTGCTGGCTGCCGTGGTGGCACTGAGCGACGCCGGTTCTGGTGGGTGGTTGGGGCGCGGACGGTTCTGGCGTTGCTGGCTGCCGTGGTGGCAGGGGGCGACGCCGGTTGGCTACGGGACTGGGCGCCGGTGGACATGGCAGATGTCGAGCGCCTGGGGAGCGGACGGCGTCAGGTTCCGGCAGGGCGGCCGCCGAAGGCGCCTGAGCCTGCGATGGCCCGGCTCCACGGGCGTACCGTCCGCCGCAGCCGGGCGCAGTCGTCCTCGCCCAGCGTCCGCCACGGGGCCATCGCCCGCTCGTCGGTGACCTGCTCGATCCGGTCGCGCGCCGCGGCGCCCTCCGGGGTCAGCGCGCCCTCGCCGTCGAGCCAGCCTCGGGCGCGCAGCCGCCGGCACGCCGCCTCCCAGTCCTCGTCCGACCAGCCCCTGGTGCTCTGGAGGACGGCCGCGGGTAGCTGGGCCTCGGAGGCTCCGTGGGTCACCAGCGACTCGCAGGGGTCTACGCCCTCGACCACCAGGGCGGCGATGTGGCCGTCCCCCCGGAACTCACGCAGCAGCGTGATCGCGTGCCACAGCGCCAGGTGGGGCTCGTCGGGCCAGGGGAGCGCGGCGTGGGCGGCGTACAGCGGGCGTCCCTCGGGCGTACAGGCCGCGGCGGCCAGTCGGGCCATTTCGGCGGCGCCGGCCATCTCGTCGGACGCCAGCACCTCGTCGCCGAGGACCTCGCGCAGGCCGGCGTCGGCGGCTGACAGCCGCGCCTCGAGCATCGCCGCCGGCGAGGCGGCCTGCCAGGCCGCGGGGATGGCGGCGCGCACGAGCCGGGGATCGAAGTTGTAGAAGGTGGCGATGACCACCTCGGCCGGCGCCGGCCCCAGGGCAGCGGCGCGGGAGGCGAAGTAGCCGGCCCGGCCCTCGATGCCGAGTGCCGCGTAGGCCTCGGTCGCGTGACGGCTGAAGTAGATGAAGCCGTGGTACGGCTCGAGGGTGCGCCACATCTGGCGGGCGACAGTGGCGGCGGGCTCCGGCATGGTCGGGAGGCTATCGGCGTGCCGGGCTCCGCTTCCCGCCCCCGGTCGCGCGGCCGGGGCCGCGGCATCCGTACTGGCGTCGCTCAGTGGCCGGTGTGGCAGTGAGAGACGCCGGTTTCGGTGCGGGTGCGGGAGTGGGGGACTGGCGTCGTTCAGCGGCCGGTGTGGCAGTGAGAGACGCCGGTTTCGGTGCGGGTGCGGGAGTGCCGGGGATCTGGCGTCGCTCAGCTGCCGTGTGGCAGTGAGAGACGCCGGTTCGGTGCGGGTGCGGGAGTGCGGGGATCTGGCGCGGGTGCAGTTGGAGACGCCGGCGGCGGGAGTGCCGGCGAGCCGGCGTGCGGACAGGACGGTCCGAGGCGGCCGGCCGTGCGATGGCGGCCGGCGCCGTCGTTGGCCGGTGTCCGCTCAGCTGGGTTGGTGCCAGGCGGCGAGGGCAGGGCGGGGGTTGCGGTCGCGGTCGAACAGGCCCAGCCGGGCGTCGAACCCGCGGTGCCACTCGTACCCGTCGATCGCCGGCTGGTGAAAGGCGCCGACCACCGTCAGCCCACCACCGTGGGCGCCCGCGATGGTGGTGACAGCCCGGCGCAGCCGGATCGCGCGGTCCCCATCGGCTCCCTCGCCGCCCACGTCAGGGCCGTCGCCCCGGCCGTCCCCGCCGTCGCTCGCGCCCCGTCCCGCCGCCCCGCCGCCGCCGGGATCGCCGGTGACCACGAGCAGGCGGGCGTCGGGGCTCGCGTCCGCGCACCCGCTCGAGCACCGGCTCGACGTCGTCCACGGTCGCGCTGACGACCAGCAGATCGTCGCCCTGCTCGGGGTCGTCCGGGCGGGCGGTCACGGCCACGGGCGCGGGGCCGCTGGCCAGCAGGCGCGCGGCCTCGGCCTCGGCGGCCAGCAGCGCGGCGCGGGCGTCGTGGTGGTCGTCGTCACGGTGGCGCCCCGGGGGGAAGGTGCCCTCGCCGTAGCCGAGGCGGGCCGTCGCCTCGGGCTCGTGGACGGGCACCCACCCCGCCACCAGGTCGCCGACGGCCCCGGCCACCCGGTCGACGTGCCGGGCCCAGACCAGGACCGCCTTGTCGTCGAGCCAGCCGCGCTGGTCGTCGCTGAACCACCCCGGTGCGGTGCCGTGCAGCAGGCAGGCCCACACGTCGACGCCGGCCTCGGCGCCCGCAGCCAGCACCCGGCGCAGGTGGGCGACCTCGTCGTCATCCCAGGCGCCGGGTCGGGGCTCGAGGCGCGCCCACTCGACGGTGATGCGGTGGTGCGTGATGCCGTGCTCGGCCAACAGGGCCAGGTCGTCGGCGTAGCGGGTGCGGAAGCCGTTGCCGTCGGCCGACGCGGGCGCCCGGCCCTCGGCCTCCCACCCCGCCCAGTCGCTGCGGGAGGCGGCGCCCTCGCACTGGGTGCCCGCGGCGCCCGTGCCCCACCAGGGCTGGTCGTCCGTACCTGCCGAGTCGGGTGCGTCCACGCCGAGAGCATGCCAGCACGGCCGGCGCTGCCGAGGACCGGCCGGTCGGTTCGCCCGTCGGGGGACCGCTTGGGGGCCGTGCGGTGTCACGCGCGTGTGCCTGGGGTGGTGGGGCGCGTCGGCGACGTTCCTGTCCGCAGCCGTTGCGCGCCGCACGTGCACGGCGGCTGCCGGAGCTGGTGCCCCGTCCACGAACGTTTGCGCCCCGCCACGCCGTCCAGGTCCGCCGCTGGCCGCGTCCTCGTCGTCGCCGCAGCTACGGCTGCGCCTTCCTCCTGCGTCCTTGCCAGCGAACCTGACTCGGCGTGACGAGACGAACGTTCATGGACGGGGACTAGGTCGTGAGGCGTTCGCTGGCCCGGTCCAGCAGCTCGACGAAGGTGTCGATGTCCTGGGCCCCGGGGATGGCCCAGCGGCCCTCGATCACGAACGTCGGCACGGCGTGGATGTCCATCTCGCCGGCCTGCCGCTCCTCGGCCCGCACGGTGTCGGCGTAGCCGCCGGTCGCCAGCACCTCGGCGGCCAGGTCGACGTCGAGGCCGGCCTCGCCTGCGAGCTGGGCCAGCACGGCGTGGTCGGCGATGTCGAGGTTCTCGGTGAAGTAGGCCCGGAACAGCCGCTGGTGGAGTGCGTTCTGCACGTCCCGGCCGGCCACGTCGAGCGCCCACGCGCCGAGGCGGTGGGCGTCGAAGGTGTTGGCCCGGCGCTTGCCCTCCCAGCGGAAGTCGATGTCCACGTCGCTGCCGGCGTGGTCGAGCCGGTCATGCACCTGGGCCAGCCGCTCCCCGCCCCCGAACTTGCGGGCGAGGTAGCCGGACAGGTCGACGCCCTCGGCGGGCACCGTCGGGTCGAGCTCGAACGCCCGGTGTGTCACCGCCACCTCGCCACCGCGCTCGCGGAACAGGACCACGGCCTCCTCGAAGCGGCGGGTGCCGACGTAGCACCACGGGCACACGACGTCCGACCAGATCTCGACTCGCATGGTCGGCACAACGGGCGGCCCGGACACGGCATTCCGCCGCAGGGCGAAATCTGCCGCGGGCTCGGACACCAGGGCGTCAGATCCCGCGGGCAGGATTTTCGGGGACGGCGGCCCGCCAGGGGCTCAGGACCGGCGATCAGACCGGCGCCTTGAAGGGGTCGTGCTCGCTCAGCAGGCGCTCGAACCGGGCCTCGTCGACCCGGGCGACGACGCGGCCCGCCTCGTGCTGGTCGCGCACGGTCTTGGCCAGGGTGAACGTCGCGGTGACGGTGTAGAGGGCGGCGACCGCCAGGAAGGCCCGCATCCACGGGTCGCCGGGCAGGTAGGCGAGGCCGATGGCGAAGGCGCCCATGGCGACGGCGAAGGAGATGTAGGTCTGGGTGACCCAGCCCGCGCTGTGGGCGACGGGCGGCTGGGGCTGCTGCATGGGGTTCCCTCCGTGGGGTGGCGATCGGTCACCGGGGATCCGGTGGATCGGTCGTCGATCAGGACACCCACAGCTTCCGCCCGCCGGGCGGTGAGGACGATCCGGCCCTGCCCCCATCGCGCCCTGGGCGTCCCCCCAGGGGCGCGGGACCGGGTCCGGACGGACCGGCGCCCGCGCCGAAACCCCGCC
Source organism: uncultured Acidimicrobiales bacterium (assembly GCA_963842395.1). Classification (GTDB taxonomy): domain Bacteria; phylum Actinomycetota; class Acidimicrobiia; order Acidimicrobiales; family VFJN01; genus ZC4RG19. The sequence goes on along the minus strand of CAWJGJ010000003.1, from coordinate 71,369 downwards.
GGGCACGCACCGAGCGTCGGTCCGCAGGGATACCGTGGCGGTTCATGGCCAAGCCCCAGTTCCGGTACAGCCGCTGGGACGGCACCCAGGTCGGGTTCGACCTCGACGCCGACGCGGTCCTCGAACAGATCACCGACGACCTGCTCTACCACGGCGACCTGCACGCGGCGCTGCGCCGCCTGCTGCAGCAGGGCTTCCGCGACCGGCAGGGCCAGGACGTGCAGGGCATCCGCGACCTGCTCGAGCGCCTGCGCCAGCAGCGCGAGGAGCGGCTCGACCGCTTCGACCTCGGGGGCGTCTACGACGAGATCGCCGAGGAGCTGCGCGAGGTCGTGCAGATGGAGCGCGACGAGATCGACCGTCAGGTGCGCCAGGCCCAGCAGAGCGGCGATCCCCGCCGGGCCGAGACCGCCCAGGGCTCGGCCGACGAGCGCAACATGCAGCTGGAGATGCTGCCGCAGGACCTGGCCGGCATGGTCCGCGAGCTGCAGAGCTACGAGTTCGCCTCCCCCCAGGCGCAGCAGCGCTTCGAGGAGCTGGTCGAGAAGCTGCGCCAGCAGGTGCTGGACAGCTACGTCAACCGCATGACCGGGGCGGTCGAGAGCATGACGCCCGAAGACATGGCCCGCATGAAGGACATGATGGCCGAGCTCAACCACATGCTCGAGCAGCGGGCGGCGGGCGAGGAGCCCGACTTCGCCGGGTTCATGGAGCGCTACGGCGACTTCTTCCCCGAGAACCCCGAGACGCTCGACGAGCTGCTGGAGGTGCTCGCCCGCCGCATGGCCGCCATGCAGGCGATGCTGGCCTCGATGACGCCCGAGCAGCGGGCGCAGATCAGCCAGCTCGCCGACCAGCTGCTGGAGGACATGGACCTGCGGTGGCAGGTCGACCAGCTGGGCAGCCAGCTCCGCAACATGTTCCCCAACATGGGCTGGGGGCAGGGCTACGACTTCCGCGGCCAGGACCCGATGGGCCTCGCCCAGGCGGCGTCGACGCTCGAGGAGCTGGGCGACCTCGACCGGCTCGAGCAGCTCCTCCGCAACGCGGCCAACCCCGGTGCGCTGGCCGAGGCCGACATCGACCGCGCCCGCGAGCTGCTGGGCGACGACGCGGCGCGCAGCCTCGACGAGCTGGGCCGCCTCACCCGCATGCTGCAGGAGGCCGGCCTCATCGACCAGCGCGAGGGCCGGTTGGAGCTCACCCCGAAGGGGCTGCGCCGCATCGGCCGCAACGCGCTCGAACGACCTGTTCGAGAAGCTGGCCCGCGACAAGCTGGGCCGCCACGAGCTCGAGCGGTCGGGCGTGGGCCACGAGCGCAGCTACGAGACGAAGCCCTACGAGTACGGCGACCCGTTCAACCTGCAGATCGAGCGCACGGTCCGCAACGCGGTGGCCCGCACCGGCGGCGGCACCCCGGTCCGGCTGCACCCCGACGACTTCGAGGTCGACCGCACCGAGCAGCTCGTCCGGTCCTCGACCGTGCTCATGCTCGACCTGTCGCTGTCGATGCCCATGCGCGACAACTTCCTCGCCGCCAAGAAGGTGGCGATGGCCCTGCACTCGCTGATCTCCACGCAGTTCCCGCGGGACTACCTGGGATTGGTGGGCTTCAGCGAGGTCGCCCGCGAGATCCGGCCCCAGGACCTGCCCGAGGTCTCGTGGGACTTCGTCTACGGCACCAACATGCAGCACGGCTTCCAGATCAGCCGGCGCCTGCTGTCACGCCAGCCGGGCACCAAGCAGATCATCATGATCACCGACGGCGAGCCCACGGCCCACTTCGAGCCGGGGATGCCCGAGCCGTTCTTCTCGTACCCGCCGGTGCGCGAGACGGTCGACGCCACCCTGCGCGAGGTGGTGCGCTGCACCCGCGACGGCATCCGCATCAACACGTTCATGCTCGACCCCAACGGCCACCTGCGCACGTTCGTCGAGAAGCTGACCCGACTCAACAAGGGCCGGGCGTTCTTCACCTCGCCCGAGACGCTGGGCGACTACCTGCTCGTCGACTTCATCGAGCAGAAGCGCGAGATGCGCCGCGCCGGCGGCGGTCGCCGCACCGCCTGACCCGCGCCGCGTGCCTCACGGCAGCAGGCCGTCCAGGATGTCGACGAGGGAGGTGCCCGGGTCCGGAGGCGGAGGCGGCTCGGTCGTCTCGGTGGTGGTGGGCGTCTCGGTGGTCGTCGGCGTCTCGGTGGTGGTGGGCGTCTCGGTGGTCGTCGGCGTCTCGGTGGTGGTGGGCGTCTCGGTCGTGGTCGGGCCGCTCGTGGTGGGGGTGGTACCGGGCCGGGTGGTGGTACCCGTCGAGCCGGGGCGCGTGCTGACGGTGGTGGGGATCGTGGGCACGATCTCGCCCGTCACGGTGTCGACCGTGGTGTTGGGCGCGAGCGGCACCAGGACCTCCTCGCCCTCGTCATTGACGATCCGGGCGCGGGTGGGAACGGGGCGGATGATGTGCCCGTCCACCCCGAACGAGACGGCCACGGCCGGCTGGCTGGGCGGGAGCGCGATGGGCTCGCCCTCGCCGTCGGTCGCCAGCGTGACGCCGTCGGACGTGGGAGCGACCAGGTGGTCGGTGGGCCGGCGGTCACGTCCCAGCCACACCAGGCCGAGGACGAGGACGACGGCCGCGGCGCCGATGAGCGTCGCGCCCACGGCGGGCGGCGGCCCCTTCGTCGACGTGCCGGTCCCCAGTCCCACGCCGACATGATGCTGCGCCCGACCGACGGACGCCACACGCATCACATGACAAACCGCGCGCGTTGCGCAGGCCGGGCAGGCGATCCGGTCCCGCACGGGCCGAGGACCGGGGCCGCACGATGCCCGCCGGGGCCGCGTTACCGCACGTCGCCGCGTCGGGAGCACGGCGTGCCCGCCGGGCCCGCGCCCGGCGTGGTGCCGCGGGCCGCCGGGCCCGGCCTCGACACGGCACCGCCGGCACGGCGACCGTATGCTGCCGCACGTGCAACCGCGGATAGGGATCCTGGTGGTGGCGTACAACGCCGCCGGCACGCTGGCGCGGGTCCTCGATCGCATCCCGACCGACTTCCGGTCGCGCATCTCGGGCATCCTCGTCAGCGACGACCACAGCGCCGACGCCACCTACCTGGTCGGCCTCGGCTACCAGCAGCTCGACCAGTCCCTGCCCCTCGAGGTGGTGCGCAACCCCCGCAACCTGGGCTACGGCGGCAACCAGAAGGTCGGCTACCGGTGGGCGATCGAGCGGGAGCTCGACATCATCGTCATGCTGCACGGCGACGGTCAGTACGCGCCCGAGAAGCTGCCCGACATGGTCGCCCCGCTCGAGCGGGACGAGGCCGACGCCGTGTTCGGGTCCCGCATGCTCGAGAAGGGTGCCGCCCGCCGGGGCGGCATGCCGCTCTACAAGTTCGTCGGCAACAAGGTGCTCACCCGGTTCGAGAACGCCCTGGCCGGCACCGACCTGTCCGAGTGGCACTCGGGCTACCGGGCCTACTCCGTCGCCGCCCTGCGCGACCTGCCCTTCGAGCGCAACGACGACGACTTCAACTTCGACACGCAGATCATCGTGCAGCTCGCCGAGTCGGGGAAGCGCATCGTCGAGATCCCCATCCCCACCTTCTACGGGGACGAGATCTGCTACGTGAACGGGGTCAGGTACGCCCGCCTGATCACCCGCGACGTCGTCCGCTACCGGGCGCACAAGATGGGCTTCGGCACCGGTGAGCTGGCCTTCGCCAGCGAGGTGTACGAGGCCAAGCAGTCCGACACCAGCTCGCACGGCCGGATCGTCGAGTGGCTGGGCGACCCGCCACCGGCCTCCGGGTGCTCGACCTCGGCTGCTCCGACGGGGCCGATCGCCGGCCGCCTGACGGCCGCTCGGCCACCACGTCGTCGGGGTCGACGTCGCGGCGGGCGACGGCATCAAGGACCGGGTCGAGCGCTTCGTCCAGGCCGACCTCGACGCGGGGCTGCCCCCGGAGGCTGGAGGGCCCGTTCGACGTGGTCATCGCCGCCGACGTGCTGGAGCACGTGCGCCGGCCCGAGCAGCTGCTCACCGAGCTGCACGAGGTGGTGGCGCCGGGCGGCACGATCATCGCCTCGGTGCCCAACTTCGCCCACTGGTACCCGCGCACCCGGGTGGCGCTGGGGCTGTTCGACTACGACCGGCGCGGCATCCTCGACCAGACCCACCTGCGGTTCTTCACCCGGCGCAGCTTCGAGCGCCTGTGCCAGTCGTACGGGTGGAAGGTGGCGCGCCGGGGCTACACCGGCCTGCCGCTGGAGGTCGTCGAGCGGGGCGGGGCCGACGACGCCCCGGGTGCGGCCGGCCAGGACGGTGCCGCCCGTCGCCTGGTCCGTCGCCTGGACGCCACCGCGGTGCGGGCCAGGCCCAACCTGTTCGCGTACCAGATGCTCTACCAGCTCGAATCGGCCCGGCCGGTCGCGCCCCGCGCTGCGGCACTGCCCGCGTCCTCGACCGGCTGACCCGGCCGGCACCGCCCCCGTCGGCGACCGGCTGACCCGACCGGGCGCCGGTCAGCCGTCGTCGTCCAGGTCCGCGGCCCGCTCGCAGAGCGACATGTCGGGTGCGATCTGCTCGATCTCCCCGGGGAAGCGGGTGGCCGAGCCCAGCCCGGCGGGCGCGCCGCCGATGCGGGGCGTCTCGGTGTCGGTGGGCAGCGGCCCACCGTGCAACACCTCGCGGCCGACGCTGACGGTGCGGTCGCGCTCGCGGAAGTCGGCGTCGACCCGCAGCGTCACCGGGCCCGACAGCGCGGTGGGGAAGCCCAGGTTCCACCCGCCCGAGAAGCCGGTGGACCGGGACACGTCGACGCGCACCAGGCCCTCGCCCACCCGGCGGATCGCCACCACCGCCCGCGACGGGCCCTGGCCCAGGGTGATCACCGGCACGCGTTCGTCGTCGGGCAGGTCGTCCAGATCGAGGCGCAGGTCGTACACGCCGACCGCGGGGCTGCGCTCCAGGCCGAACCACTGCTCGTCGAGCCGCTCGTACAGCCCGTCGCACTCGCCGACGACGGCCAGCCGGCTGTCGAAGGCGCTCTCGGGGAGCCACGGCGCGAGGGGCGAGACCTCCAGCGGCTCGTAGCTGCCGGGCAGCGAGGCCCGCCACCCGGACCACTCGGCCCGCAGCGACTCGGGCACGTTGGGCGCCCGCTCGCGCTGGTACTCGACGGCCAGCACGGCGTTGACCAGCACCCCCAGCACCGCGAGGGCGCCGAGCCCGGTGGCCACCAGCCGCCGCGTGCGCACCGGGCGAGCGTCCCAGCCCTTCACCAGCAGGTGGACGCCGAGCAGCCCGGGGATGAGGACGACGGGGAACAGGTCGGTCAGATAGCGGTTCGCGATGTAGCCGACGGCGAGCACGCCGGCGGCGCCCGCGAGCGCACCGACCAGCAGCGGCGAGAGCCACGGCCCACCCCGTCGCCGGCCGCGTGCCGCGCCGCCCACACCAGCGTGACGACGGTGAGCGCCGTCAGCGCCGGGGCCGAGGCGGGCAGGCTGGACGACCAGTCGAGCTTGTCGAAGACCGTCTCCCCCACGGCGGAGGGCCCGAGGCGGGGGAAGTCGATCCACGGCATGTCCAGGCGCACGTCGATGCCGTCGGGCCGGAGGTACTGCTTGAGGGTGGAGGGCACGAACTGGGCGCCGAAGAGCGACCCGCCGTTGGCCTCGAGCACCTCGACGCGCTCGCCCGAGAACTGGGACTGGTTGTGCTTGTCGGACGGTGGGTTCAGCAGCGTGCCGAACTTGGCGTAGTTGAGCCCCACGACCACGGCGAAGGGCAGCAGGCAGGCGACCGCGCAGGCCAGCAGGCGGGGGCTGCGCAGCGCCCTCGGCCACGCGGTCCACCGCGGTGCGTCGGGCCGGTCGCGCCGCGCCTCGGTGACGCCGACGGCGCAGGCCGCTCAGCGCCAGCGCTACCAGCACGCCCTGCCCCAGCGACTGGCGCGCCAGCAGCGTGGCCAGGACCAACAGCGCGGTGACGATCAGCCTGCGGGTGGTCGGCGTGCGTTGCCAGCGCAGCACGGCGTCGAACGTGGCCACGGCCGAGCGCGATGCCCCACATCGTCGCCTCGTGGTACACGACGGCCTGGGACGCCAGGAAGAACGGGGGCGCCACCAGGACCACCACCGCGACGAGCCCCGTCACCAGGGGCTCGCGTCGCCCCAGCGGCCGGATGCCCTCGCGCGAGCGGCCGGAGGCTGCACAGCAGTCGGAACGACGCGGCGGCCAGCACGACGGCGGCGAGCAGCATCGACAGGGTGGTGAGGCGGCCGTCGAAGCGGTCGGTCACGGCCAGCACCGGCATGCGCAGGAGCGACGGGAAGGGGCCGAAGTAGATGTAGGTCCGGCCGTCGATCAGGAAGCCCTCGAACCCGGGCACCTCGGGCGGCACGTCCAGCCGGCCGTGCATGAGCGACCGGGCCTGGGCGTCGTAGAAGTCGTCGAAGTAGTGGACCTGCAGCAGGTCGGCCCGGCCGACCGTCAACACCCAGAGGTAGGCCGCCAGCGTGGGCACCGCCCCCCGCCACCACGCCCGGCGCAGCCGCCGCCGGCCGGCGTCGTCGAGGCCGTCGTGGGGGTCGACGCCGGGCGCGGCCGGGCCGGCGCCGTCGGAGCCGTCGCCGGTGCCGGACGGCCGGCCGCGCGTGGCGTCGCTGTCGCCGCTGCCGTCGCCGGTTCCGGACGGACGGTCTCCCGCCGTCACACCGGTGGTGCCGGGCGCGGCGGGCGACGTGGCGTCGGTGGTGGACGTCACGGCCCCGTCGGGCGTCGCGGCATGGATCCCCCTGTCGGTCCCCGGCTTGCGTGGGCGTCACGGCGGACGCAGGGGTCGACACTACCAGCGGTGTCGCGGGGGTCCCCAGCTGGGCGCGCCGGCACGTCGCCCGCAAGAGCCCTTGCGCCCAGCCGCGAGGTGAGGAAGAATCCCATCAATGTAATTACACGTGTGGCATCCCGGGTGGACCCCGCAGAGGGGGCAGCCCGGCAGCCGGCCACACGACCTCATGGCGAGACACCCGGGAAAGGGGCCCAGCATGAGACTCCCCGTGGCCACAGATCCCGACGACCGCACGTGGCAGGACTACGCCAACTGCCTCGGCGTCGACCCCGACCTGTTCTTCCCCGAGAGGGGTGCATCGACCCGTGAGGCGAAGGAGGTGTGCCGGGGGTGCATCGTCCGTGCCCAGTGCCTCGAGTACGCCCTCGTGCACAGCGAGAAGTTCGGCATCTGGGGCGGCATGAGCGAGCGTGAACGGCGCCGCATCCGCCGCCGCCGGGCGCTCGAGCGCCAGGCCGCCGCCACGGCCAGCGCCTGACAGGCGTTCCTGCGCCGGAAGGTGTGGCGTTCGTCGCACCAGGCGACGCGATCCGCCCGCGGGTTCGGGTGAGACCGCTCGTCAGGCGCCGCGCCGGGCCAGGCGCGCCTCGATGGTGCGGTCCGGCGACAGGTCGAGTTGGCCCCACCGTTCCTCGGGCGTGTGGGCCAACACGGACTCGGGCGCCAGCCCCACCAGCTCGGCGCCGGCGATCGGCACCAGGGCGCTGACCAGGTCCCAGGCTTCGGCCGGCCCCACGACCAGGGGGGCGATCAGGTTCATGGACACCTGCACCCGGGGCCCGACGGCCAGGCCCAGCGCCCGCAGGTGCGGCCCGCGCACCACGCGGGCGACCTCGCGGGCCCGTGCCAGGTCGGGCTCGACCAGCCACAGGTTCCACGCCACCAGCACCTCGCGGGCGCCGACGGCCACGGCGCCGGCCCGCGGATGGGGGCGGGACGGACCGGCGTCGGGAGCCAGGTCGACGAAGGCGCGGCGCCGGACCTCGGGCAGCGTCCGGTGGCGGCCGTAGGCGAAGCCGGGGATGCCCAGCTCGGTCGCCGCCCAGGTCAGGAAGCCATCGCGGGCGGTCTCGGCCTCGGTCATCGTCGATCCCGCCAGGGGCACGAACGGCACCACGTCCACCACGCCGAACCGGGGATGGGCGCCCTGGTGGCGCCGCAGGTCGAGGCGCTCGACCGCGGCGTGCGCCACCTGACGCGGTGAATCCTCACCTACAGTGGTCAGCACCGAGCGGTTGTGATGGGGGTCGCTGTGGAGGTCGAGCAGGTCGGGCCCGGCCGCCGTGGCGAGGGCGTCGACGGCCGCGGCGTCGGCTCCTTCGCTGATGTTGAGCACACATTCGAGCACGATCTCACCCCGCCGGCACGGAGGCGCGGGCCCACGACGCCGGTAGTCTGTTGCCCGTGAACCTCGGACCCACGGAACTCATCATCGTCCTGCTCGTGGTCCTGGTCCTCTTCGGCGGTGCCAAGCTTCCCAAGCTCGCGCGCTCGATGGGCCAGGCTCAGAACGAGTTCAAGCGCGGCATCAAGGAGGGCGCGACGCCCACCGACGACGACGAGCCCGACAAGGCCTGATCGTCCTCGGCCTGTCGCCGACGTGACAGGGTCCCGGCGGCGACGCCACCGGGACCCCAGATCCGCTCTAGTCACACTGTCGCGGACCGACCGGTCCGCAGGCCCGCCCGGCGCTCAACCCGCCTGCCGGGCGCAGTTGCCGGGCAGCATCGTCGATGCCGTGGCCGCGCGGCGCCTCTTTAGGATGCGCCGCCGCTCGCGTTCCGACGCTCCACCCCAGACGCCGTGGTCGATGCGGTTGACCAGTGCGTGCTCGAGGCACGCCTCCTTGACCGGGCACGTCGCACAGATCCGCCGTGCAACCTCGACCCCCACCCCGTCGCTGGGGAAGAAGCGGGCCGGGTCCTCATCCGCGCAGTTGCCCCGGGCCATCCACTCGGTGTCCATCGATCCTCCAGATCCCATGGTTCTCCGCCGTTTCTCTCCGCCGTCAGCCCGCTCGGTTCGCCCGCCTCGGAGTGGGGTGGTGCCCGCACTCCTGACGCCCTCTGAGTGTGTACTGCCGGAGCCCCCAAGGGGATGGGGGAATTCCCGGTTCTGCCGACTGGGGATCCTGGGCGCCACCGCAATCGGCCTCTCGATCCGGTATGCATGAGTCGTGAACGCGGCAGAAGGTTCCCGGGAGCAGTCTCCAGACGGCGATGACACCGCCGCGACTCCCGTCGCCGTGCAACCGTCGCCTCTGCCGCCACCACCTCCGCCTTCGTCTCGCCCCGGTGAGCCGGGCCCGCCGCTCGCGCCCCTGGTCGCACCAGGTGCGGCCGGTCCGCCTGACCGTGCTGCCGCCGTGCCGACACAAGACCGGCCGGCCGTCAACGGCACGTCAGCGACGCCCCGTCCGCCCGTCACGGGACCCGTGGCGCCGCTGGGGCCCGGGTCTCCCCACGTCATCGCGCCCCCACCGCCCCGGCGGGCCCGCCTGTGGGTCGTCGCGGTGGTATCGGCCCTGGTGGGGGCGCTGGTGGCCTCCGGCGTGAGCGCCGCCGTCCTGATCTCGGAGGGTGACGGCGACGATTCGACGACCGCCTCCGCTGGCCCCACCCCGACCCCGGGGCCCCCGATCACCACGGTCGACGGCGCGATGGACATCCAGAGCATCCTCGGCCGGGTGCAGGAGTCCGTCGTCACCATCGAGGTCAGCGGCACCGCCCGCGGTGGGGTGTTCGAGGGTGCGGGCAGCGGCGTCGTGCTGTCGACGGACGGGCTGATCATGACCAACGCCCACGTGGTCTCCGAGACGGACGACATCACCGTGCGCACCTTCGACGGGGCCAGCTACCGGGGCTCGCTCGTGGGCAGCGAGCCGGCCAGCGACCTGGCGGTCATCCGGATCGACGGTGCCGACGACCTGAAGCCCGCCGAGCTGGGCTCGTCGGCGTCGTTGCTGGTGGGGGCGCCCGTCATCGCCATCGGCAACGCCCTCAACCTGGGCGGCCAGCCCAGCGTCACGACCGGCATCGTCTCGGCCGTCAACCGCACCATCGAGAGCCCCGAGGGCGACCCCCTCACCGACCTCATCCAGACGGACACGGCCATCAACCCCGGCAACTCCGGCGGCCCCCTGGTCGACGCCAGCGGCGCGGTGGTCGGCATCAACACGGCCATCATCCAGGACAGCCAGAACATCGGGTTCGCCATCTCGATCGACTCGGCCCGGCCCATCATCGAACAGCTCCAGCAGGGCAACGGCGAGATCACGCCCGACACCCCCCGCCTGGGGGTGACCACCGTGCCGCTCGACTCGGTCCCCCAGGCGGTGCGCGAGCAGTTCGAGATCGAGGCCGACCAGGGTGCCTTCGTCGACGACGTGCTGCCCGGCAGCGGGGCCGAGGCCGCCGGCCTGCGGGCGGGCGACGTGATCCTGGCGATCGACGGCGAGGAGATCACGTCGAACGACCGCCTCGGCGAGCTCATCGGCGAGCACCGCCCGGGCGACACCATCGAGGTCACGATCGAGCGCAGAGGCGAGCAACAGACCCTCACGGCCGAGATCGGGCGCCTGGGCGACTGAGCGGGGGGCTCACGGCAGAGATCGGGCGTCTGGGCGGCTGAGCGGTCGCTCACGGCTCCGGAGGGCCGTGACCAGGCGTTACGGCCGGTCGAAACGTGGGTCGCGGCCCCGGCGAGGTAGGCTCGCCGGCCATGTCAGACGTCGCGCCCGAAGTCGAGCCTCCCCGCGGCCACGCCCGTGTCGTCTACCTCGGGCCGGTGGCGCCCCACTGGGACGTGCAGTCCGACTTCGGTGACCGCCAGATGCTCGACGACTTCCGTTCGCGGGTCATGGCCCGCCTGGTCCTCCTCCCGCCCCACGACCCCCAGTTCCGCCGCAACCGCGAGCGGGTGGTGCGTGACGCAGAGCGCGAGCACCTGCTGCTCGAGTGGGATCTCGGCTACCCCGAGGACGACGACAACACCTGATGTCGATGTGCGTGGCGTAGAGCGTCACCGAAGCGTCACGCGCGGGTAGGGCTCCCGTCGCCGGCCAGGGGTACCCTCGGCGCCATGGCCGTCGACATCAACACCTCCGCCGCCCCGGCCATCGCCGAGTTTCCCGCCGTGGACGGCGCGGAGCCGGACGAGCCGCAGCGCTACCGCAACCGCGAGTTGTCCTGGCTGGACTTCAACGCCAGGGTGCTCGCGCTGTGCGAGGACGACGGGGTGCCGCTGCTGGAGCGCGCCAAGTTCCTCGCCATCTTCAGCACGAACCTGGACGAGTTCTTCCAGGTGCGGGTGGCGGGCCTGAAGGACCAGGTCGCGGCCGGGGTGGGCCGCTCCAGCCCGGACGGGCGCACCGCCGGCCAGCAGCTCCTCGAGATCCGCGACCGCCTCGACCTGCTGCTGCCGCACATGCAGGCCGTGTTCCTCGACCAGGTGGCCCCTGCGCTGGCCGACGCCGGGATCCGCCTGTCGTCGTGGGCCGACCTCGACGAGGACGACGAGAAGTTCGTGGTCGAGACGTTCGAGGAGCGCATCTTCCCGGTCCTCACGCCCTTGGCGGTCGACCCGGGACACCCGTTCCCGTACATCTCCAACCTGTCGCTCAACCTGGCGGTCATCGTTCGCGACCCCGACGCCGACGTGCGCCGGTTCGCCCGGGTGAAGGTGCCGTCCCTGCTGCCCCGGTTCGTGGTCATGCCCGACGGTGAGCGCTACGTGCCCCTCGAGCAGGTCATCGCCGCCCACCTCGACCAGCTCTTCCCCGGCATGGAGATCGAGCAGCACCATGCGTTCCGGGTCACCCGCAACACCGACCTCACCCTCGAGGAGGAGGAGGCCGACGACCTGCTCGCCATGGTCGAGGTCGAGCTGCGGCGGCGGCGGTTCGGGCGGGCGGTGCGGCTGGAGATCGACGCCGCCATGTCGGACGAGGTGCTCGAGCTGCTCCAGCGAGAGCTCGACGTGGCCGACGAGGACGTCTACCGCTCCACCGCGCCTCTCGACCTCGGGGGCCTGTGGTCGGTGCACGCGCTGGACCGTCCCGACCTCAAGGATCCCCCGTACCAGCGCGTCACCCCCACGCGGCTCGGCAACCTGGACAACGAGCCCGTCGACGTCTTCGACGTCATCCGCCGAGGTGACCTGCTGGTCCACCACCCCTACGAGAGCTTCCGCACCACGGTCGAGGAGTTCGTCCGCCAGGCGGCCAACGACCCGCAGGTGCTGGCCCTCAAGATGACCCTGTACCGCACGTCGGGCGAGAGCCCCATCGCCCGGTCGCTGATCCGGGCCGCCGAGCGGGGCAAGCAGGTGGCGGTCATCGTCGAGCTCAAGGCTCGCTTCGACGAGGGCGCCAACATCGAGTGGGCGCGCCAGCTCGAGACCGCCGGCGTGCACGTCACCTACGGCCTGATCGGGCTGAAGGTGCACGCCAAGGCGGCGCTGATCGTGCGCGAGGAGCCCGACGGGCTGCGGCGGTACTGCCACCTCGGCACCGGCAACTACAACTCGAAGACGGCCCGCACGTACGAGGACATCGGCCTGCTGACCTGCGACCCGGCCATCGGCGCCGACCTGACCCAGCTCTTCAACGAGCTCACGGGCTACGGGCGGAACATCGACTACCAGCGCCTGCTGGTGGCCCCCCGGCTGCTGCGCGACGGCCTCCACGACATGGTCCAGGGCGAGATCGACGCCGCGGCGGCCACCCCGGGGACCGGCCGCATCACGATGAAGATGAACAGCCTGACCGATCCCGGCATGATCGACGAGCTGTACCGGGCGTCGCAGGCGGGCGTCGAGATCGACCTGGTCGTGCGGGGCATCTGCTGCCTCACGCCCGGGGTGCCCGGCCTGTCGGAGACGATCCGGGTGCGGTCGATCGTGGGCCGCTACCTCGAGCACTCCCGCGTCTACCGCTTCGCCAACGGCCTGGCGCCCGGGAGCGCGCTGCACCTCATCGGCTCGGCCGACATGATGCCGCGCAACCTCGATCGCCGGGTCGAGGCGCTGACACCGGTCACCGACGAGTCCCTGCAGTCCCGGCTGGACGAGATCCTCGACATCGCGCTGGCCGACGACGTGCTGGCCTGGACGCTCGACGCCGACGGCCGGTGGTCCCGCTCGCCCGCGGGCGGCTCGGTCGAGTCGCAGGTCGCCCTGCAGGAGCGCACCGTCGCGCGCGCGGCCCACAGCGCCTCCGCCTCCGTCGTCTGACGCCGCCCCGCGAGGCGGACGCCGGGCCCGGTCGGCCCGGGTCGGGTCGCCCAAAATGTCATAGGGCGTCCGTATGGTGCCGCCCATGGACGCAGCACTGCTCCTGATGGGTGTCGTCGTCGGCCTCGCGGCCGGGGTCGCCGGTGCGTGGCTGGCCGTGGCGCGCCTCGGCGGCAGCGCATCTGGGCAGGTGGGCGCGCACGCCGCGGCGGCCGAGCACCAGGCCACCGTGCGGGCCGCGGTCGACGCCGCGGTCGACACCGTGGTCAAGGTGGCGGGCGAGCGGCTGGGCGCCCACGCCGAGGCGGGCTCGCGCGAGCTGGCCTGCCGGCAGCAATCCTTCGAGCAGCAGGTGGGCGAGCTGCGGGGCACGATGGCCGACCAGCTGGCCCTGCGCAACGCGACGGTCGAGCAGCACATGGGCGACGTCCGGGCCGAGCTGGGCCGGGTGGCCCAGCTGGTGGCCAACCTGCAGAACGAGCGGGCCGAGCAGCACGGCCGGGTCGAGACGCGGCTCACCGAGATGGCGGCGGTCAGCGCCCGCCTGGTCGACACCACCCAGTCGCTGCGCCAGGCGCTGGCCAACCCCCGGGCGCGGGGCCAGTGGGGCGAGCGCATGGCCGACGACGTGTTGCGGGCGGCCGGCCTGGTCGAGGGCATCAGCTACCGCAAGCAGTCGGCCACCGCCGCGGGCACGGTGCCCGACTTCACGTTCCTGCTGCCCGGCGAGCGGGTGCTGCACATGGACGTGAAGTTCCCCATCGACAACTACCTGCGCTACCTCGAGGCGACCTCCGATCGCGAGCGCGATCAGCACGCCATCGCCTTCGGGCGCGACGTGCGGGCCCGCATCCGCGAGCTGTCGGGCCGCGTCTACATCGACCCCGACGGCACGCTCGACGAGGTGCTGCTGTTCATCCCCAACGAGGCCGTGTACGCCTTCGCCCACCAGCACGACCGCGACCTGCTCGACGTCGCGCTCGCCCAGAAGGTGGTGCTGTGCTCGCCGAGCACGCTGTTCTCGGTGCTGGCGGTCATCCGCCAGGCCGTCGAGCAGACCCAGCTCCAGCGCACGTCCGACGAGATCCTCGTCTGCCTCGCCGCGTTCGAGACGCAGTGGGGCCGGTTCGCGGATGCGCTCGACAAGGTGGGCCGCAGCCTCGACGGCGTCCGCCGCAGCTGGGACGACCTGTCGGGCACGCGCCGCCGCCAGCTCGAGCGCCAGCTCGACCGGGTGGGCGAGCTCCGCACCCGGCGCGCCGGCGGCTACGACCCGGGCATGCACGAGGTCGAGCTCGACGTGGCGGTCGAGACCCGGGGCGACGTGCTGCCGTTGCCCCGCCCGCCCGAGTCGGCCGCCGGGTAGCCAGCGGGGCGCGCCACGTGCCGTCCGACGGGACGGTTTCACCCCGCGTGGATGACGTGTCGCCGCGGGTCAGGGCGTAGGCATGGGTGCATGGCAGCGGGCAGCGGACGCGAGCGACCCGGTCGAGGCGTGACGGTGCTCCGGCGCCGGTGGGCCGTGACGGCTCTTCTGGTGGCGGGGGCTGCGGCCGGGGCCGGCTGCGGGTCGGATGAGGCCGTCGACAGCGGCGGCGCCGCGGCGGCGCCCGCCTCCCAGCAGGACCTCGAGGCGCACGAGTGGTTGCTCGACCCCGAGGACAGCTCGGTCGAGGGCGGCGACGCCGGCCCGGTGACCCTGTCGTTCGGCGACGGCGAGGTGGCGGGCGTGGCCCCGTGCAACGCCTACCGCGGAACGCTGACCGTGGGCGATGACGGCAGCATCGGGATCTCCGACGTCGCCGCCACGCTGCAGGCCTGCGAGGAGGCCGTCATGGCGGCCGAGGACGAGTACCTCGCCGCACTGGGGTCGGTCGACGAGGCGAGCCTGTCGGGCGACGACGACGACCGGCTGGCGCTGACCGGCGAGGGCGACGTCCGGCTGGCGTTCCGCGCCATCGACGCCGAGGAGCTCCTGACCGGCACGTGGGAGATCCTCAGCGTCAACACGGGCGACAGCATCGACAGCGTGATCATCGGCACCGAGCCGACCGTGACGTTCGACCCCGACGGGACGCTGCTGCTCGTGACCGGGTGCAACGACGCGTCCAGCTCGTGGACGCTCGACGGCGACGAGCTCGAGGTCGAGCCGATGCGGCTGACGTGCCAGGCCTGCGCCGAGCCGGCGGGGGTCATGGACCAGGAGGCCGCGCTCGTCGCCGCGTTGGAGTCGGCGGCGACGGTCCAGGTCGCACCGGGCGAGCTCGTCCTGTTGGACGACGACGGCCTGATCGCCCTCCAGGCGAGACGCGACTGACCCGGGGGCCCGGCTCCCGGCCAGGGTCACGTCGGGAGGCTCGTGGTTTTCCGCTCCGCAGGGTAGGAAACATCGCACGATGTCGTCCCCCCGCCCCAAGCGCAAGCGAAGCGATCGGCCTGCCGCCGTCGCCCGGCCCGAGCCGCAGGTGCGCGCGGCCGGGGGCCTGGTGTGGCGGTCGACGGTGCTGTCCGACGAGCACGGCACCAGCCGGGCCGCGGTGGAGATCGTGGTCATCCACCGACCCGCCTACGACGACTGGTCGTTCCCGAAGGGCAAGCTCGACAAGGGCGAGTCGTTCGAGGAGGCCGCCGTGCGGGAGGTCGCGGAGGAGACGGGCCTCGTGTGCGAGCTCGGCCGCGAGCTGCCCTCGACCGAGTACCTCGACGGCAAGGGCCGGCTGAAGCTGGTGCGCTACTGGTCGATGCGGGTCGTGGCGGTGGAGCCGTGGCAGCCCAACGACGAGGTCGACGGCCGTCGCTGGGTCACCTTCGACGATGCCGCGGCGCTGCTGACCCACGCCCGCGACCGGGTGCTGCTCGACCTCCTCCGCGACGAGCTCCCCTGACCACGGCCCGTCGTAAAACCCCAGGTCAGGGGCCGTACTCAGCTGCTGTTGGTGCAACGTTGCCATGTCGTTCACCTCTGGTTCACCCGCTTCATCACCGGGCGTTCACCTGCTGTCCTTACGGTCGCGACGGCACATGGGGCGCGTGCGCTCCGCGACATGGGGCGCGAGTGCTCCGCGACAGCAGCCCAGAGGAGGGCACCAGTGCGAGCAACCAGGCAACGTCGTCTGGCGTGGCTTTCGATCATCGTGGCGACCGGGTTGGCCGTGTCAGCCTGCGGTGGCGACGACAGCGACGACGGCGATTCCGCCGACAGCGGTGGCGAAGAAGTCACCGGGACCATCAACATCTCGGGCTCCTCCACGGTGGAGCCCATCTCGTCCTTGGCCGCCGAGGCGTTCATGGGCGAGAACGGCGGGGCCGACATCGCGGTGGACGGCCCGGGCACCGGCGACGGGTTCGAGCTGTTCTGCAACGGCGAGATCGAGATCACCGACGCCTCCCGGGCCATCGAGGAGGAGGAGAGCGCCACCTGCGGGGAGAACAGCGTCGAGTACGTCGAGCTGCAGATCGCCTACGACGGCATGACCGTCATGACCAGCGTCGACAACGAGGCCGTCGAGTGCCTCAACTTCGCCGACCTCTACGCACTGATCGGGCCCGAGGCCGAGGGCTTCGGCAACTGGTCCGACGGCAGCGCCATCGCCGGCGAGCTGGGCTCGACCACCGAGCTGCCCGACGCCGAGCTGGTGCTGACCGGCCCCGGCGCCGAGTCGGGCACCTACGACTCGTTCGTCGAGCTGGCGCTCGAGGGCTTCGCCGAGGAGCGGGGCCAGGAGCCCACCACCCGGACCGACTACGCGTCGTCGGCCGACGACAACACCATCGTGTCCAACATCGAGTCCAGCCCCACCTCGCTGGGCTGGGTCGGCTTCGCCTTCGCCGAGGAGGCGGGTGACTCGGTGCGCGAGATCGCCGTGTCGGCCGAGCCGGGCGACGGCGGCGAGTGCGTGGAGCCCAACGCCGAGACGATCTCGGACGGCAGCTACCCGCTGGCCCGCCCGCTGTTCATCTACGTCAACGCGGCCGAGGCCGAGAGCAACGCGGCGGTCGCCCCGTTCGTGGACTTCTACCTCGCCAACCTCTCCGAGTTCGTCGAGGAGGGCGGCTACGTGACCATGCCTGAGGACCAGGTCGAGACCACCACCGCAGCATGGGAGGGGCGCTGAACCCGTGACCGGCTCTCTTCCCCCGGGAGCCGCCGGCACCGCCGTGGGTGCCGGGCCGCAGGACGGCCCGGCCACCCCGGCGGGACCTGTCGACCTGTCCGGTGACCGCCGGCGCCACCGGCGCGAGCGCGCCATGGGCGCGGTGTTCCGGGCGGCCGCACTGGTGTCGGTTCTGATCAGCGCGCTGATCCTGGTGTCGCTGTTCGCCAAGGGGACCCGGTTCTTCGGCGAGGTCGAATGGGGCCGGGTGTTCGCCAACGACGCGTGGAACCCGCGGCAGAACCGGTTCAGCGTGTCGACGATCGTCGTGGGCAGCCTGACCGTCACCGCCATCGCCATGGTGGTGGCGGTGCCGCTGGGGCTCGGGGCCGCCGTCTACCTGTCCGAGTACGCCGGGTCCCGGGTCCGCTCATTCCTGAAGCCGATCCTGGAGGTGCTGGCCGGCATCCCCTCGGTGGTGCTCGGGGTGTTCGCCCTCAACTGGATCGCCCCCGAGGTGGTGGGATTCTTCTTCGGCGAGCGCGAGGGCCGCACGGGGTCGATGCTGGCCGCGGGGATCGGCGTCGGCATCCTGACGATCCCCCTGGTGGCGTCGGTGTCGGAGGACGCCATGCGGGCCGTGCCCACCAGCCTGCGCCAGGCCTCGGCCGGCCTCGGCGCCCGGCGGCTGTCGACCACGATGCGGGTCGTGTTGCCGGCGGCGGTGTCGGGCATCGTCGCCGCCATCATCCTGGCGGCGTCCCGCGCCATCGGCGAGACCATGGTCGTCTTCATCGCCGGCGGGGCGGCCGACTCCGCGGCGTTCACCGCCAACCCGCTCGACGGCACCCTCACCATGACCGCCGCCATGGCCTCGCTGGCCACCGGCACCGAGGGCGTCCGGGGCGCCGCCCTCGCCGTGCCCAGCCTGTACTTCGTCGGCGTCGTCCTGTTCTTCCTGACCCTGGTGCTCAACATGATCGCCAACAGCATCGTGCGCCGCGTGCGCATGGTCTACTGAGAGCGTCCGCATGGCACTGACCACGATCGGGTCCAGCTCCAGAGGGGCTATCGAGGGCAGCGTGGACCGCGCGCTCAGCGGCAGCCGCACGGACGTCAAGGGCCGCGTCTTCGAGGCGTCGCTGCTGGCCTGCCTGCTCATCTCGCTGATGCTGCTCGGCGTGCTGCTGGTGACGGTGCTCACCGACGGCATGCCCGTGTTCACCGAGCGGGGCTGGAAGTTCCTCGACAGCGGCCTCTCGGGGTCGGCGACCCGGGCCGGCATATCCCAGGGCATCGTCGGGTCGTTCTGGATCGCGGTCGCGGTCGTGGTCCTGGCCCTCCCCCTCGGGATCGGCGCCGCCATCTACCTGGAGGAGTACGCCCCCCGCAACCGACTCACCGCGTTCATCGAGCTGAACATCCGCAACCTGGCGGGCGTTCCGTCGGTCGTCTACGGCCTGCTCGGCCTCGCCATCTTCGTCGAGGCCGCGGGCGGGTTCTCCGGCAGTGACGGCGCCAACCGGCGCACCCTCGCCGCCGCCGGCGTGACCCTGGCGGTGCTGGTCATGCCCATCGTCGTGATCACCACGGCCGAGGCGCTGCGCGCCGTGCCCCAGGCGCTACGCGAGGGCGCCTACGGCGTCGGCGCCACCCGGTGGGAGGTGATCCGCTCCCAGGTGCTGCCGTACGCCGCGCCCGGCATCTTCACCGGCGCGCTGCTGTCCATCGCCCGGGCGGTGGGCGAGGCGGCCCCGCTCATCGTGATCGGTGCGGTGACCGGGTTCTTCAGCCAGAGCGCGGGCCTCAACGTCGCCAACGTGACCGATCCCGGCCACCTGACCGAGCGCTTCGTCGCCCTGCCCACCCTGGTCACCAACTGGGCCGCCGAGCCCGACGCCCAGTTCAAGGAGGCCAACGCGTCCGCCACGATCATGGCGATGCTGGTCTTCGTCCTGCTGGTCAACTCGCTCGCCATCATCCTCCGCAACCGGTTCGAGAAGAAGAGGTCCGCATGACCCAGCCGCCGCTGACCGAGCCAACCGTGATCCCGCCCCGCCCGTCCAGGGACGGTGGCCCCGGCTCTGCCACCGGTGTCGGGACAGGGTCGTCCGCCCGCGACCAGGTCGAGCGCGACGAGCTTCCCGTGGTGTTCGACGTGCGCGACCTCAGCGTCTTCTACGGCGCCTTCCGGGCTGTGCGGGATGTCACCCTCGACGTGCGCCAGCACGAGATCACCGCCTTCATCGGCCCGTCCGGCTGCGGCAAGTCGACGGTGCTGCGGTGCTTCGACCGCATGAACGACCTGATCCCCGGCGCCCGGGCCGAGGGCACCATCACCTACCACGGCGCCGACCTGTACGGGCCCAAGGTCGACCCGGTCGAGGTGCGGCGGCGGGTGGGCATGGTGTTCCAGAAGCCGAACCCGTTCCCCAAGTCGATCTTCGACAACGTGGCCTACGGGCCCCGCCTGCACGGCAAGGTGCGCAGGGGCGACCTGGCGGCGGTCGTCGAGGAGTCGCTGCACAAGGCCGCGCTGTGGGACGAGGTGAAGGACAGGCTCAAGGAGTCGGCCAACGGCCTGTCGGGCGGGCAGCAGCAGCGCCTGTGCATCGCCCGGGCCATCGCCACCCGGCCCGACGTGCTGCTGATGGACGAGCCGTGCTCGGCGCTCGACCCCATCGCCACCGCCCGCATCGAGGACCTGATGCAGGAGATCAAGGACGAGTTCACCATCGTCATCGTCACCCACAACATGCAGCAGGCGGCCCGGGTGTCGGACGCGACCGCGTTCTACTCGACCGAGGTCAACCCCGAGTCCGACCGCCGGACCGGGATGCTGGTCGAGTTCGACCGCACGGAGACCATCTTCTCCAACCCCGGCGACGAACGGACCGAGAACTACATCACCGGGCGGTTCGGCTGATGCAGCACGCCGCGGACGAGGTGCCGATCCCGTCGGTGCCGCTGCGCGTCGCGTACCACGACGAGCTCGACCAACTGCGGCTGAACGTCGAGCTGATGGGCGTGCGCGTCGACCAGAACCTGGAGCGCATGCGCCAGGTGGTCGAGGGGGGTGAAGCCGCGGATGCCACCGTCGAGGCCGCGCTGGCCGCCGACGACCAGATCGACGCCATGCACGTATCGCTGCTCGAGCAGAGCTACTCGCTGCTGGGCCGCGAGGCGCCGATGGCGAGCGACCTGCGCTTCATCGTGTCGGCGGTGCGCATCGTGTCCGAGTTCGAGCGGGTGGGCGACCTGGGCCTGCGGGTCGTCAAGCTGGCGCCCGACGTCGCCCTGCTGGCCACGTCGGGGGCCGCGTGGGACATCGTGTGCAGCCTGGTCGACACAGCCGTCGAGCTGTACCGCACCGCGCTGCGGGCGTGGTCGGCCCAGGACCTCGACCTGGCCAGCCAGCTGGTCGAGCACCGGCCCGGGCTCGCCCGCTTCCACGAGCTGATGGTCGACGATCTGCGCCGCCTCGACGGCCCGGACGCGGTGCACGTGGCGATGGGCTGCTTCGTGGCCGGGCAGGCCGCCGACCGCATCGCCGACCACGCCGCGATCATCGGGGCACGGCTGCGCTACCTCCTCACGGGCGAGCCCGCCCACCTGGCCGCTGAAGTCCGGTGAGCGAGCCGACCCTGCCGCCGGCGCGGCGGTGGCGGCAGACTTCACGGGTGGCGATGCACGAGGAACACCCCGCGACGAAGGTCCTCGTCACCAACGACGACGGCGTGGAGTCGGCGGGCCTGCACGAACTGGTCCGGGCGCTGCTACGCCACGGCTACGAGCCGCTTGTGGTGGCGCCCGACCGCGACATGAGCGGGTCCGGCGCCGCCATCGGCCAGATCCACCTCGACCAGCACATCGACGCCGAGCGGGTCGAGCTGCCCGGGTTGGCCGGCGTGCCGGCCTACGCGGTCGACGGCCCGCCCGGCCTGTGCGTGCTGGCCGCCCGGCTGGGGGGCTTCGGCGACCGCCCCGACGTGATCGTCTCGGGCATCAACCCGGGCTGCAACACCGGACGCGCCGTGCTCCACTCGGGCACGGTGGGCGCGGCCCTGACCGCCGCCAACTTCGGCGGGCGGGGCCTCGCCGTCAGCATCGACGTCGTGTCCCGGCTGGTGCACGAGCAGGGCGGCGCCGCGGTGACGCCCGTGGCCGGGGGCGACAACGCCGTGGTCGAGATGGTCGAGACCTCCCACGAGGTGAAGGAGGGCCGCGCCGCGCGCGCCGGCGGCGCCGGCCTGGGCGCACCCGGGCACTGGGACACCGCCGCCGAGGTCGCCGCCACGGCGGTGGGCTGGCTGCTCGACGCACCCCGGTCGACGGTGCTCAACGTCAACGTGCCCGATCTACCGCTCGACGCCCTGGCCGGCGCGCGCGAGGCGTCCCTCGCCCCGTTCGGCACCGTGCGCTCGACCGTGGTCGAGTCGGCCGAGGACGGCGGCCGCCTGCAGATGGAGCTGCGCCCCACGACCGTCGACCTGCCACCGGACAGCGACTCCGCCCTGGTCGCCGCCGGGTTCGTGGCGGTGTCCGCCCTGAGCGGCATCCGCGTCGACCCCGACATCGGGCTGGACGAGGTGCTCGACGCCGTCGTCGCCCGGGTGCCGAGGACGGCATGACCAGCGCCTGGGGTGCCCCGTGGCGGTGACGGTCACGTTCCTCGTGCTCCTCCTGGTCGGCACCCTCGCCGGCCTGGTGGGGGCATCCGTCACCCGGCGTGCGGCGGCGCAGCGCGTCGACGCCGCCGTCCGCACGCTGGATCCCGACCTGCCCGCCCGCGACGGCCGCGACCGGCCCTCGCTCGATCGCGCGCTCGACGAGCTCGAGCGGGCGGTGGCGGCCGAGGACAGCCGCCGCATGTCGATGGTGAGGGCCGAGAACCTGCTCTCGTGGGCCGTCGGGGCCATCGCCAACGGGGTGGTCATCTTCGACGACCGGGGCGAGGTCGCCTACCGCAACGACCCGGCCGCCTCGTTCCTGGCGGCCCGCCACAGCGACGCGCTGGTCGAGCAGGCCATCACCACCATGGCCGGCGACGCCCTGCGGGGCCGGGCGGCCGAGCGCGAGCTCGAGCTGTTCGGTCCGCCCCGGCGCGTGCTCACCGTGCGGGCGGTGCCCCTCGACAGCGAGTCCCGGCCGTCGGGCGTGCTGGTCGTGGTCGAGGACACGTCCGAGCGGCGGCGGCTGGAGAACGTTCGCCGGGACTTCGTGGCCAACATCAGCCACGAGCTCAAGACCCCGGTGGGCGCCCTCGCGCTGCTGGCCGAGACCCTGCTCGACGAGGACCAGCCCGAGGTGGTGAAGCGGCTGGCCGAGCGGCTGGCCAACGAGGCGTTCCGGGTCGGCAACACCATCGACGACCTGCTGGAGCTGTCCCGGCTGGAGGTGGCCACCGCTCTGGCCGACGACCAGGTGGTCGTGGCCCAGTTCGTGGGTGACGCCGCCGACCGGGTGCGGCCCGCGGCCGAGCAGCGGGGCATCGCCATAGAGGTCGAGCGCACGCCGACCCGGCTGGCAGTGGTGGGCGACCGTCGGCAGCTCGTGTCGGCGGTGACCAACCTGCTCGACAACGCCGTGAAGTACAGCGAGCCGGGCGGCAGCGTCGAGGTGCGGGCCCGCACCGACGGCACCTGGGTCGACGTGTCCGTCAGCGACCGCGGCATCGGCATCCCCCGGCGCGACCTCGAGCGCATCTTCGAGCGCTTCTACCGGGTCGACCGCGCCCGTAGCCGCGAGACCGGTGGCACGGGCCTGGGGCTCGCCATCGTCCGCCATGTCGCCTCGAACCACCGGGGCGAGGTCCGTGTCGAGTCCCGCGAGGGCGTGGGCTCGACGTTCACACTGCGACTGCCAGCCGGACCCGGCCCTGTCGCCGTCTCCAAGGAGGCAGGATGAGCCCGTCGACGGTCATGTCGCGGCGATGCGAGAGCGAGGAACGATGACCACGCCCGATGCCACGGTGCTGCTCGTCGAGGACGAGGACAGCTTCGTCGAGGCCCTGACCGTCGGCTTGCGGCGGGAGGGGTTCCGGGTGCAGACCGCCAAGGACGGCGCGCAGGCCCTGGAGCTGTTCGACGTCGTGAAGCCCGACCTGGTGCTGCTCGACGTCATGCTGCCGAAGATCTCCGGCGTCGACGTGTGCCGCGAGCTGCGGCGGCGCTCGACCGTCCCGATCATCATGGTCACGGCCAAGGGGTCCGAGATCGACACCGTGGTCGGCCTGGAGGTGGGGGCGGACGACTACGTCACCAAGCCCTACCGGCTGCGTGAGCTGGTCGCCCGCATGCGGGCGGTGTTGCGCCGCCGGCCGGCCGAGCGGTCGTCGCGCACGGCGTCCGGCGAGGTGCTGGAGGTGGGCGACGTGCGCCTCGACCCCGAGCGCCACGAGGTCGAGATCCGGGGCGAGCAGGTGAGGCTGCCGCTCAAGGAGTTCGAGCTGCTGGAGATCCTGCTGACCAACGCGGGGCGGGTGCTGCCGCGCGACACGCTCATCGACCGCGTGTGGGGCACCGACTACGTGGGCGACACCAAGACGCTCGACGTCCACGTGAAGCGCCTCCGGGCCAAGGTCGAGCGCGACCCGGCCGTGCCCACGCGCATCGTCACCATCCGGGGCCTCGGCTACAAGTACGACACCCCGCGCGCCTGACCGCGTGCCCGGCGGGCCCCGCGGGTGCCTCCGGGCCGTCGCGGCCCCGTTCGGCCCGGCCGGGCTACGTCGCCGGGCCGCGGGCGGCTTGTACCCTCGAACCGATGCCCGACAACGGGTGGGAGACCCTGTCCGAGCCCCCGCGCAGGCGGGACACGGCCGCGGCGTTCGTCGTCACGCCGTTCACGCGGCTGGCGCGCACCCACGCCGCGGCCGTCGCCGGCGACACGCTCATCGCGCTCGCGCTCGCCAACTCGCTGTTCTTCGACATCGACCCCAACGCGGCGCGCAGCAAGGTGGCCCTCTACCTGGCGCTCACCATTGCGCCGTTCGCTGTGGTGGCGCCCCTCATCGGTCCCGCCCTCGACCGGGCGAAGGGCGGCCGCCGGTTCGTGGTCATCGGGGCCAACGGGCTGCGGGCGCTGCTGTGCGTGCTCATGATCCGCGACATCGACGGGCTGCTGCTGTTCCCGGAGGCGTTCGCGGTGCTGGTGCTGGCGAAGAGCTACCACATCGCCAAGTCGGCCATCGTCCCCACCGTCGTCCGCTCGGACGCGGAGCTGGTCGAGGCCAACTCGCGGCTGTCGTTCCTGTCCGGCGTGATCACCTTCGCGGCGGCCGTGCCCGGCGGTCTGGCGTTCGTCATCGCGGGCAGCCAGGGCGTGCTGGTGCTGGCGGTGGCCGTCTTCGCCCTGGGCGCCGTGCTGGGCGTGCGGGTGCCGGCCACCCAGGTGGCCGTCGACCACACGTCCCAGACCGAGCGCGACGAGCTGCGCGGCGGCGGCATCATCCTCGCCGCGTCGGCCATGGGCCTGATGCGGGGCATCGTCGGGTTCCTCACCTTCCTCATCGCCTTCGCGCTGCGCACCGCGGACGCTCACCCGGCCCAGTTCGGGGTCGTGGTGGCGTCGAGCGGCGTGGGCTCGCTGCTCGGCTCGCTCCTGGCGCCGGCGCTGCGGCGCAACGGCACCGGCGAGGAGCGCATCCTGCAGATCGTCCTGGCCATCACCACCGCGGGCGGCCTGTTGGCCGCGTGGGGCGGGGGCATCGTGGCCGCCGCCTCGCTGGCGCTGTGCGTAGGCGTGGCGGCCAGCAGCGGCAAGCTGGCGTTCGACTCGGTGGTGCAGCGCGACGCCCCCGACGCCAACCGCGGCCGGTCCTTCGCGCGTTTCGAGACCCGCTTCCAGCTCACGTGGGTGGTGGGTGCCTTCGTCCCCGTGATCGTGTCGATCCCCATGCAGGTGGGGTTCGTGGTGGTGGCGGTCCTCGCGGGCTTCGCGCTGTTCTCCTACCTGGTAGGCCTGCGCAGCCTCGAGCGGGGCGAGCTGCCGGCTCGGCGCAACCCGGCCGAGGCCATCACCACCCGCCTGCGCCAGCGCCGCCTCGGCTTCGCCACCGGGCCCGACACCGATCCGGACGCCCGTGCGGCGGCCGACGACCCGCCCTCGGGTGCGGGTCCCGAGGACGCCGGTGCGGCGGACGGTGGCCCCGCGGGGTCGCAGGGTGCCGGGTCGAGCGGTGAGGCCTCCGCCCGCTCGGGCGACGAGCCCCCCGCCGGGACCGGCAGCACCGGCACCGGCACCGGCACCGGCACCGGGAGCGACGAGGACGACCGTTCCCTGCCCGGCTGGCCGCCACCCCCGCCGCCTCCGCCGCCGCCACCACCTCCGCCGCCCCCGGCCGTGGCGCCCGCGGAGGGCGACCGCCCGGGGCGGCAGTCCGCCGACCGCGACACCCGCGTCGTCATCGACCCCACCGACCTGTAGCGGCACCCGCGGCCACGTCCGGTCGCAGCTTCCGTTCCCCGGCGGTCGGCGGTAGCGGCCGGTCGGCGCAGGTCAGAGGTCGTCGGGGAGGTCGATGCGGGCCAGCCACAGGCCCGGCGCGTCGACCTCGGGCGGGCTGGGCAGCAGCGCCTCGCCCTCCCACAGGCGGGCCAGGCCGTCGGGGCCTGCGCGCTCGACCACGCCGGCCACGAAGGCCGAGCCACGCTCGTAGACCGCCTGGGTGAGCTCCAGGCCCAGCAGCCGCTCGACGAAGCGGTCGGCCTCGCCGGTCTCGACCCGCCGGCGGCGCAGCGCCTCGGTCAGCATCCCGTAGCTGCCGATCAGCTTGCCGCCCACCTCGTCCATGACGTGGTCGACCACGCCGACGATCACGGCCACCAGGGCCTCGAGCCGGGGGAGGAGGGCCCGCTGCTCGTCGGACTGGATGGCACCGAGCAGCGCACCCGGCTCGCCGAGGGCCCGCTGGATGTTGGCCAGGGACTCGGGCCCGCCCGTGAGGTCGAGCTCGCCGAGGTGCTGCTCGAGGGCGTGCGGGTCGTTGCGGAACTTGGTGGTGTACTCCGCCAGCAGGGCCTGCAGCCGGGCCCGCACGTGGGGCACGCCCAGCACGGTGTGGTGGGCGATCTCGTGCAGGCAGATCCACAACCGCAGATCGTCGGCCGGCAGGCTCCACTCCTGGCCGAAGGCGTCGAGGTTCGGCACCAGGATGAGCAGCTCGTCGGACGGCGTGCGCGGGATCGGCAGGTCGTACTGCCCGAACGAGCGGCGGGCCATGTGGCCGACCATCGACCCGGCGGTCATCGCCACCATCATCGGCTGCATCGCCTGGATCATCGGGCCGAGCATGGCGGAGAGCTGGTCGTCGTCGGCCCCGAAGCCGAGGTCGGGATCCTCGGGGGCGGCGAGCGGCGCGGCCCCCGTGCCGAGGGACCCCGCCAGCTTCTCGAGCAGGGGCCGGTAGTCCGCCAGCGTGCGCTGCGCCCAGTGGCCGCGATTGACCGGCACGACGGTGAGCTCGCGCCCGGTCACCGTCGTGGACAGGCCGGTGACGTTGGCGACGTGCAGTTCGGCCACCCGCGCCAGCTGTTCGAGCTTGATGCGCTCGAGGGGGTCGACGTTGGCCTCGCTGGCGTTGTCGGTGGCCACCGCCAGGGCGAGGCTGCGAGCCGCATCCCATGGCACGCCGCCGCCGCCCTGTCCGAACAGCTTGGCGAGGTCGCCGAAGAGGGGGAAGCCCTCGAAGGGGTTGGGCTCGCTCACGGGCTCACGCTAGCGCCGGCGGTGACCCGGGCCACCGCGGCCCCCGCACCGACCGTGCGTCCGGCCCCGACACAGCGTGAGGGCGCCCGGCCTGGTCGTGGTGCCTGGTGTCGGGCGGGTGCGGTTGGTGTTTGGCGGGCCGTCCTCTGGCAAGGTAGGACGCATGCCCACCCTCGTGATCACCGGCGTCGAGACACCTCTGGGCCGGCGGGTGGCGACGCGGCTGGCGGGCGAGCCGGGCGTCACGGTCCTCGGCCTCGCGGGCGGTCCGGTCGTCGACCTGCCGGGCGAGGTCGAGATCCGCCGCATCGACCTGCTGCACGACGACGTCAAGCCCCACATCGAGCACGCCGACGCGGTGCTGCACCTGGCCCGCACGGTCCCCGCCACACCCGCCGCCGCGGGCGACGACGTGGCCGCGGCCCGCCGGTTGCTGGACGCCGCCGGCGACGCGGGAGTCGGGCACCTCGTGGTGCTGTCCAGTGCGACCGTGTACGGCGCGTGGGCCAACAACCCCGTTCCGCTGACCGAGGCCGCCCCCCTGCGACCCGAGCCCGGCTTCCCGTTCGCCGTCGAGCGCGCCGAGATCGAGCGCCTCACCGCCGAGTGGCGCGACGCCCACCCCGGTGCCACCGCGGCGCTGCTGCGGCCCGCGCGCACGTCGGCACCCGACGACCAGGACTGGCTCACCCAAGCCCTCCGCCCCGGTCCCGCGGTCCCCGAGCACAGCGACGAGCCGCCGGTGCAGTTCGTCGACCTCGACGACCTGGCCGCCGCCTGCGAGCTCGCCTGCGTCCGCCAACTGGACGGGGCGTTCAACGTGGCGCCCGAGGGATCGATCCCCGGCGACGAGGTGCGGCCGCTCATCGGCGTGCCGCCCCGCGTGCCCCTGCCCGACCGGCTGGTCGCCCGGTTCGGCCGCTGGGGCCTGGCGACCTCGTCGCCCGGCCTGCTGCCGTACACGCTGCATCCGTGGGTCGTGGCGGCGGACCGCCTCCGGGGCGAGGGCTGGGAGCCGCGGCCTCGAACGAGGAGGCCGCCGTCCAGTCGCACGACGCGGGGGCGTGGGCCACCATGAGCCCCCGCCGCCGGCAGGAGATCGCCCTCGGCGTGGCGGCGGTCGGCATCGCCGGCCTGGTCGCTGCGGTCGCGTTGGCCGTGCGCCGCTGGCTCCGCCGTTGAGGGCGGGCGCCTGGTCAGGGTGAGGGTGCCGGTACCTCTGCCAGGGTGAACACCAGGGTCGCCTGGGTGCCGTCCTCGCGGGCGATGGTGAGGTCCACCCGGTCGCCGGGTGCGCTGGTGCGCAGGCACAGCGTGAGGTCGGGCATGCGGGAGATCGGCCGGCCGTCGTAGGCCACGATCACGTCACCCGCCCGCAGCCCCCCCTGGGCCGCCGGGCTGTCCGTCACCACGGACGCCACCAGGGTGCCGCTGCCGGCGGTCCCGTCCCCCGCCGGCCCGGCGGCCGCGGCGTCGCGGGGATCCTCGCTCTCGCCCGTGTCGCCGCCGCTGTCGCTGCCGTCGCCGCCCGTGCTTCCGGCGGTGTCGTCGTCCGCCCCGTCGCCGGTGCCGTCGTCGGCGCTCATGGTGTCGGCGGCGTCGCTCGCCGCGTCGGTGACGTCGGCCCCCTCGATGCCCAGCCAGGCGTGGTGGGCGACGCCGTCGGCCAGGAGGTCGGCCGTCACCCGGTCGACCATCTCGACGGGTGCGACATACCAGGCGGCGCCGTCGTCGACCGCGGTCACGACGCCGACCACGGCGCCGCGCTCGTCCACCAGCGGCCCCCCGATGGCCACGGCGTCCGCGGGGCCGTCGATCTCGAGCCCGTCGAGGGCGCCGCCCGTCGGGCCGACGTAGCGCTGGCTGAGCCCCACCGTGCCCGTCTCCGTGGCGGTGTCGCCGGAGGGCTGCACGTGGAGGGTGAAGGCATGGTCGCCCGACCGCAGGTCCTCGGCCGTGCCCAGCACGCTGGGCGTGTGGCCCTCGCCCTTGAGGTCGAGCACGGCCAGCCCCGTCACCGGGTCGGACCCGATCAGCTCGGCCGCCACGACCCGCCCGTCGGGCAGCGTGACCGTCGGTGCGGTGCCGTCGGCGACGAACGCGGCGCTGGTGACCACGATGCCGTCGTCGCGGACGATCACCCCGGAGCCCGAGTGGTCGGCGCCGACCGCGACCACCGCCGCGCCCACCTGCTGGCGCACGTTCTCGAGGGCGTCGACGTCGGCGCCCAGCGCGGGTGCCGTGGGGTCGAACTCGACCCGCTCGGTGACCGGACGCTCGATCACCCGCTCGCCGAGCCCGAGGGCGACGACGCCGCCTCCCGCCAGCAACGCCCCGACCGTGCCCGCTGCCATGAAGGCGGCCCAGGGCCGGCGCCGCTGATCGCCACCGGGTGTGGTCGTCATCGGGGTCGAGCCGGTGGTGCGTGCGGGCGCGGCCGCAGGGACGATGCGGCGGCCGCTCATCTCGGAAGGATGGCGCCAGAGCCGATCGTCGGGATGCGGCGGCGGACGGTAGCTCGGGAGGTCCGCTTCGGCGTCATCGTCGAAGGGCACGGAGGCCAGACTAACGGTGTACGACGGGCGGCGGGCGGCGGGCACGCCCGTGCCGCACCGCCCGGGCGCGTGGCACCAGGTGCTATCCGACCAGCCCCGGCGCGCCTGAACGGCGTCAGCACCCGCCGGTCCGCCCTGGCCACACGGTGGCGGATCCGGGCCGGGGACCGGCCTGAGGTGCCCTGACAGGGGGCTGCGGCCGCCTTGGAAGATTTCTGCAAGATGTCGGGTGCGGGGCGAATCGACCCCGTGGCGCGGGCCGGCGGCGCCACCCGCGTACCATGACGTGTGATGGACTCCCCGCCGGACCTGCGACCGCCCCCGGGCGAGACCTGGCTCGGGCTGTCCTCGTCGCCACTGCCCGTGGCCGAGGCGCTGTCGTGGGCCGGCCGTCCCGATTGTGGTGGCCTCGTGCTGTTCTCGGGCACCGCCCGTGATCACGCCGAGGGGCGGCCCGGCGTCGACCAGCTGGAGTACGAGGCCTACGAGTCCCAGGTCGTGCCCCGGCTGCGCGAGGTGGCCGACGAGGCGCGGGTGCGCTGGCCCCCGGTCGGGCGCATCGCCCTGCTGCACCGCACGGGCGTGCTCGAGGTCGGCGACAGCGCGGTGGTCGTCGTCGTGTCGGCCCCCCACCGGGCCGAGGCGTTCGAGGCCGCCCGGTTCTGCATCGACACCCTCAAGCGATCGGTGCCCATCTGGAAGCGCGAGCGCTGGGCCGGCGGCGAGAGCTGGGGCCTCGAGGCGCAGCACATCGTCGACGCGGGAACGGGGTGACGGCATGGGTGCCGGCGCCTTCCTGCTGATCGCGGTCGTCATCTCGGTGGTGGGTTCCACCGTCCTCTACCTGCGCAGCCGCACGCCCTCGTCGCTCGACTCGGGCATCGAGAACTTCCGGCGCGAGATGCAGGCACTGGCGCCCCGCGACGAGCAGGTGCCGCCCCGCCGCTGGTGGAAGCGCTAGCCCGTGGCCCGCGACCTGGCCATCGACCTCGGAACCGCCAACACGCTCGTGTACGAGCGCGGGCGGGGCATCGTGCTGAACGAGCCCACCGTCATCGCCCTCAACACCCGCACCCGCGAGGTGCTGGCCATGGGCCACGACGCCTGGCAGATGATCGGCCGCACGCCCAGCGACATCGTCGCCGAGCGCCCGCTGCGCCAGGGGGCGATCACCGACTTCGACGTCACCCAGCGCATGATCCGGCTGCTGCTGCACCGGGTGCGCGTCGGGCGCTTCAACCGGCCCCGGGTGGTGGTCTGCGTTCCCTCGGCCATCACCGAGGTCGAGCGGCGGGCGGTGGCCGAGGCGGCCCGCCGGGCCGGAGCCACCGATGCTTTCCTCATCGACCAGCCCATGGCGGCGGCCATCGGCTCGGGCCTGCCCATCCACGAGCCGGTGGCCAACCTGGTCATCGACGTGGGCGGCGGCACCACCGAGACGGCCCTCATCTCGCTCGGCGGGGTCGTCGGCCTCGATGCCGTGCGGGTCGGCAGCTTCGACATCGACGCCGCCATCCAGGCCTTCGTGCGGCGCGAGTACGGGATCGCGATCGGCGAGCGCACCGCGGAGGAGATCAAGGTCGCCATCGGCTCGGCGTGGCCGGTGCGTGACGAGCTGAAGGCCGAGGTGCGGGGCCGCGACCTGGCCTCGGGCCTGCCCAAGACGGTGATCCTCACGCCCGCCGAGATCCGGTCCGCCAT
Source organism: uncultured Acidimicrobiales bacterium (assembly GCA_963842395.1). GTDB lineage: Bacteria > Actinomycetota > Acidimicrobiia > Acidimicrobiales > VFJN01 > ZC4RG19. Next base: position 40,229 of record CAWJGJ010000003.1, on the reverse strand, counting down.
CGACGACGTGATCGTGTCCATCGTCGAGTCGGTCATCACCTGCCTGGGCAAGGCGCCGCCCGAGCTCGCCCACGACCTGATCAGCCAGGGCATGTACCTCGTCGGCGGCGGCGGCATGCTGGCCGGCCTCGACCAGCGCATCGCCCAGGCCACCGAGATCGACGTCCACCTGGTCGAGAACGCGCTCGAGTCGGTGGTGCTGGGCGCCGGCCGCTGCATCGAGGACCCGGCCGCCCTCCGCGTCGCCTTCCAGGCCGGCCGCTGACCCGCACCGCCGGCGGGCAGCCGCCGGCGCCCGACCGGGCACTAGCGTCATCCGACGTGCCCGACCTCGCCTCCGCCACCGTGTCTCCCGCGCCCGAGCCGCGCACCCCCGGCACCGAGCTGATCGCGGCGGCCCGCCTGGCGGTCGTCGGCGACCGCCGCCAGCTCACCCTCGACGAGCTGGCCGTGCTGGCGGCGCTGCCCGACAGCGACGTCCCGGCCCTGGCCGAGGCGGCCCACGCCGTCCGGGTGGCCTGGTGCGGCGACACCGTCGAGGTCGAGGGCATCCTGTCCGCCAAGACCGGCGGCTGCCCCGAGGACTGCCACTTCTGCTCGCAGTCGGCCAAGTTCGACTCGCCGGTCAAGGCCGTGCCCCTCCTCACCCACGACGAGGTCCTGGCCGCCGCCCGCGAGACGGTCGAGCTGGGTGCCAGCGAGTTCTGCCTGGTGTACGCCGTCCGCGGCCCCGACGAGCGGCTGATGACGCACCTCGAGGAGATCGTCCCGCTCGTCGGGCGGGAGACCGGGCTCAACGTGGCCGTGAGCGCCGGCATCCTCTCCGAGGAGCAGGCCGCCCGGCTGCGGGCCGCGGGCACGCACCGCTACAACCACAACCTCGAGACCGCCCGGTCGCACTTCGGCGAGATCGTCACCACCCACAGCTGGGAGGACCGCTTCGCCACCTGTCGCCTGGTGCTCGACCACGACATGGAGCTGTGCTGCGGCGTGCTGCTCGGCATGGGCGAGACGGACGCCCAGCGCATCGAGCTGTTGGGCCAGCTCCGGGAGGTCGCGCCGGCCGAGGTGCCGGTGAACTTCCTCGATCCCCGCCCGGGCACCCCGCTCGCCGATCGGCCCCATGTGGCTGCGATCGAGGCGATCCGCTGGATCGCCCTGTTCCGCCTGGCGCTGCCCGACGTGATCCTGCGCTACGCCGGCGGCCGCGAGGTCACGCTGGGCGACCTGCAGGAGATGGGGATGACGGCGGGGATCAACGCGCTGATCACCGGCAACTACCTGACCACGCTCGGCCGGTCGCCCCAGCAGGACCTGATCATGCTGAAGGGCCTGAAGATGCCGATCGGCTCGCTGTCGAAGGCGATCTGAGGCATTCGTCGCCGTGTCGGGAGGACCGGGCGTGCCGGGCGTGCCGGGCGACGACCCCGGTCCGGATGACCCCCGAGGCGCGTTCTGCCCCGGGTGCGGGCAGGCCGAGGGGCAGTGCGGCGGCTGCGGCCGGACGTCCGACCCGTGGCACTACTGCCCGGCCTGCGGGCGGTGGCTCGCCGTCCAGGTGACCCCCACCGGGTGGGCGTCGACCTGCCGCGGCTGCGGTGCCACCCATCACGGCACCCATCGCGGCGACTGACCCCGGGGCGCGACGGGCGACGTCGCCGGCCGGCCTCTCGCCCCCTCAGCGCCCGACGTCCTCGGCGGCCTGGCGGACCTGCCAGTCGCGGTCGGTGAGGGCGCGGGCCAGGGCCTCGTCGACCGCCGTGCCGTCGAACGGGGCCAGGGCCAGCACCGCGCGGCGGCGGACGGCGGGACGGTCGGCGGTGGCGGCGAGCACGGCCGGCAGCCCGGCGGGATCGCCGATCGCGCCGAGCGCGGCGACCGCGGCCTCCCGGCACAGCGGGTCCTCGTGGCCGGCGACCACCTCGGCCAGGACCGCGACGACGCCGGCCTCGGGCGGCTGCCGCTCGCCCGAGGCCCAGGCGGCCGCTTCCACCACCGACGGGTCGGCGTCGCGGAGCGCGGCCGCCAGCGGCGGCGCCTCGTCGCCGGGCCGGCTCGCGCACAGCTCGGCCGCCCGGGCCCGCACCGCCGGCTCGCCGTCGGCCAACCCGCGCACCAGATCGTCGCTGGTCAGCGCCCTCGCCCGGGCCAGGGCCCCCAGGGCGGTCGCCCGTACGGCCGGGGTGGGATCGCCCAGGTAGGCGCGGGCGGTCGCGGCGTCGCCACGGTGCCCGGCGACGGCGGCGTCACGCCTCCGGGCCACGTCGTCGGCTAACTTGCGCGTCACCGTCCGGCCATTCGGGGAGAGAGCGGTTGACGGTCGACCAGGCCGAATCTGCCAACCCGCGTCATCAGCAGGCAGCCGCCACCAGGCGGCAGCTTCTCGATGCCGCCCGCGAGGTCTTCGAGGCCCGGGGGTACAGGGCGACGACGGTCGGGGGCATCACCGACAGGGCCAGCACGGCACACGGAACGTTCTACCTCTACTTCCGCAACAAGGAAGACGCGTTCTGCCAGGTGATCGAGTCGGTGATCGTCGACGAGCTGGCCCTCGCCGCCGTCGTTCCCGCCGACCACGAGCACCGCGCCGCCATCGAGCAGGGCATCCGCAACTTCCTGGCCGTGTACCACCGGCACGACGGCCTGTGGCGGGCGCTGCTCGAGGGCATGCTGCAGTCGGCGCGGGTGCAGCAGCTGTGGCTCGACCTGCGCCGCCAGTTCGTGATGCGCCTGTCCGAGGGCTTCGACGACCAGCAGCGCACCGGCGCGGTCCGGCCCTTCGACGCCACGATGGTGGCCCACGCCCTCACGGCGATGACGGAGTGGTCGGCGTTCACCCATCTCGTCCTCGGCGAACCGACGCCCGGCTCGGACCGCGACGTCGAGACCCTGGTCGCCGCGCTGACCGACCTCTGGTACCGGTCGGTGTTCGGGGTCGTTCCCGAGGACACGACGCCCGACCCGACGGCGCCAGCGGGCGGTCAGAACCGGCCCAAGGCCTGAGCCGCCGCCACCGCGATGGCGGCGACGAGGACGGCCGTCCCCGCGCCCAGGCACGCCACCATCAGCACGAGGCCGGCGGTGGCCCGCAACCGCGTGGTCCACGGCGGCCGCAGGGGCACGACGACCCCGTCCCGCCGGCGGGACTGGCCGCCGACCGTGGTGCCGGGCGGCGGCGAGGCGGCTGCGGCGGCGGGGCCCTCCCCGACGGCGGGTGCCGCGGCGGGGGCGGCCTCGCGGATGGGCCGGCCAGGCTGACGGGCCCGGTTCGGGAGCGGGCGCCGCCGCCGCTGCGGCCCGGGCGTCCCCACCCCGATGACCTGGCCCGAGCCGGGCGCGGCTGGCCCGAGGACCGGCCGGCGCTCGGCGACCGCCAGGGCCGACGCCGTCGCGGCGATCCCCAGCCCGAGGGGCGGCGTCGGGGGACCCGCGACCGGGTCGTCGTGCGGATCGGCGGGCCGCCGCGCCGCCACGGGGACCTCCTCGGGACGCGTGTCGTCGGACCATCGAGACCCGTCGGCCCAGGTCACGTCGCCCGCGGTGGTGGGGTCCTCGTCGTGCTGTGTGTCGTCGTGGCGTGTGTCGTCGCGCCCGGTGGGGCCCGAGCCCGCGACATCGCGGCCGTCGACCGCCCAGCCGAGACTGTCGACGGCCGTGGCGCCGGCCATCGCGGTGGCGATGGCGAATGCGCTGTCGCCCGTGCCGGTGCCCTGCTCGACGGCGCTGCCCGGCGTGGTGTCGTCGCCCCACACGAGGTCGTGCCCGGTCTCCGCCGAGGTCGGGTCGCCGGGCGCAGTGGGATCGTCGGGCCCGGTGGGGTCGTCGGGCCCGGTGGGGTCGTCGGGTCCGGCGTCGGACCACGTGGGGTCATCGGGCGTGGTGTCGTCGGCCCAGACGAGGTCGTCGTGCTCGGTCTCGGTCCAGGTCGGGTCGTCGTGCTCGGTCTCCGTCCAGGTCGGGTCGTCGGTGCCGTCGCCCTCGGTCCACGTCGGGTCGTCGGGCGTCAGGGCCTGCGGCTCGGGGCGGAGCCACCGGCCGGCCGCGGTGGCGGTTCCGGCGACCACACGCGCGTCGCGGGCGACCCAGGAACGGGCGTGCCGCCCTGCGGACGCCGTGGCTGCCGCGCCGCGCCGAGTCCCCGACGTCGTCGCCCGCCACGCCCGCTTGGTGCCGCGCCCGGTCGCGGCCCCTGCCGCGACCGCGGCGGCCGCGACGGCGAGCGCGCCGGTGCGCGACCAACGGGTCACGTTCGACCCGGCGGCGACCGCCCACCGGCGGGCGGCGATCCAGCCGGCCCGAGCCTGGCGGCTCGTCGTCGCCCAGACCCGCCGACTGGTCCTGGTGGTCGCGGCCCAGGCGGTGCTGCCGGCGCGGGCGGTGGCCACCCAGGCCCTGCGGCCGGCCGGGCCGGCGGCGGCCCACGCCCTGCTGCTGGTGCGGGCGGTCGCGGTCCAGGCGGTCTGGCAGGCCCGTGTGGCCGTCGACCAGGCGTTGCCGCTGGCGCGGGTGGTGGCCACCCAGTCCCTCATCCTGCGGGTCCGCGGGGCGATCGCCGCCCCGGCGCGGCGGGCCTGGCCGGCGGCCTCGGTCCCGACCTCCTGGGTGAGGGCGGCGGTCGCCGCCCACCCTCGACGGGCGCTGGGCGCCGCGGATGCCCCGAACCGGCGGGCCTGCGCAGCCACGAACGCCGTGGCCCTGTGCCCGTGACGGGCCGTGAACGCCCACGCGGTGGCGGTCGCCGCCGCTACAGCCGACCAACCGCGCCGGGTACCCCGCGCGGCCGCTGTCCTGGCGCGCTCGGTGGCCGGCCCGACCCGTTCAGCGGACCGTCGGACGGCAGGAGCCATCCGGCTCGTCACCCGCCGAGACCCGGCGGCGAGACGGTCCCGCGTCGTGGGCGCGCCCCCGGGGTCGGCGCTCGCAGCTAGCGAGCCCACGCCGGCGCCCGTGGTGTCGTCCACCCCGTGCTCGCCGCTGTCGATGCGCCCGCCCGCCGTCTCGTGGCGGATAGCGTCGACCTGCGGGCCATCGGCATCGCCGCGCTGGCCCTCGTCGCCGTCGCGGCGGGGTTGCGTGTCACCCGTGGAAGGCTGTTTGCGCGACTCGGAACGCACCTCGGTCATGACGACCGACGCACAGGCGCCCAACACCACTACGCACAGTAAGAAAGCGATCACGTCGTCACGGATGGTAACCCCCACCGATCCCCAAGCCCATGGGGCTGATCCGACCTCGCCTCCGGTGGCCGCTGACGGCCAGCCGGGCGACCCCACCTCGGCCCGAGACCCGAACACCCCGCCGACCGAGCACGCCGATACGTCCCCCGCGGACCAGGTCGAGGCCCCTGCCTCCGAGCCCACCGAGGTCCCCGCGGCCGAGGACGAGGGCCAGGTCGAGGCGCCCGCCTCCGAGTCGACCGAGGTCCCCACGGTCGAGGGCGCGGAGTCCGCCGACGACCAGGTCGGGACATCGCCGTCCGACGGGTCCGAAGCGCTCGAGCCGCCGGGCGGGCCGCCCACCGCCCCGCCAGGGCCGCCCCGCCGGCGCCGGGCCGGGCGCATCGTCCTCGGCGTCCTCGCCTTCATGCTCATGGCGTTCGTGGTGGGGGCGAGCTTCGTCCCGCTGCCGTACTACCTGTTCAAGCCGGGGTCGGTGCGCGACACCGAGCCGCTCATCGAGATCGAGGGCGCCGAGGTCTTCCCGTCGGACGGGTCGATCGGGTACACGACGGTGTCGCTGCGCCAGGCCACGTTGTTCGGGCTGATCCAGGGTTGGATCGACGACGACATCGACACGATCGGACGCGACGAGGTGCTGCAGGGCCGTGACGTCGACGAGAACCGCGAGCTCAACCTCCAGGCGATGACCAACGCCAAGCAGGTCGCCACACAGGTGGCCCTCGAGCGACTGGGGTACGAGGTCGACGTCACCGTCGGGCAGTTCGTCACCGAGGTCGACGAGGGCTTCCCCGCCTCGGGCGTCATCGAGCCGGGTGAGATCATCGTGTCCATCGAGGGCGAGACGTTCGACGACGAGAACGACCTCACCCGGCTCCTGGAGGGCAAGGTTCCCGGCGACACGGTGACGGTGGGGGTGCAGTCCCCCGACGGCACCGAGCGGGACGTCGAGCTGGAGCTGGCGCCGTCGACCGAGGACCCCGAGCGGGGCGTCATGGGCGTGCGGGTGCAGCCGGTGGCGCTCGCGTACGAGTTCCCCTTCGACGTCACCATCGACACGGGCGACGTCGGCGGCCCGTCGGCCGGGCTGGCGTTCACCCTGGCCCTGATCGACGACCTGACGCCCGGCGACCTGACCGGGGGCGGCGAGGTGGCCGTCACCGGCACGATCTCGGGCGATGGGACGGTCGGTCCGGTGGGGGGCACCGGGCAGAAGGCGGCGGCGGTGCGCGACGAGGGCATCACGCTCTTCATCGTCCCGACGCAGGACTACGAGGAGGCGGTCGCCCGGGCCGGCGACGATCTCCAGGTGGTCCCGGTCGACAATGTCGACGAGGCGCTCGACGCGCTTCGGGAGCGCGGTGGCAACGTCGACGACCTGCCTCCGCCCGGCGAGGCCGCGGCCGCCACGACCGGCTGAGAACGGGCTGCCGACCGGGTGACACCGGCGTCACCCCAGCCCCCGTTGTGGGACCCGAGCGGTGCCGCGGGAGGTCGTCGGCGCGCTCGACCGCGCCATCGACCGAGCGTTTCCGGGGGTTTCTGCCACGGAGAGAGGTCGAAAAATTGACCCTCGGCGCGACCCGCCTCAGGGTCATACGATGCTGAACCATGTCGCCCGAGCCTCCCCTCGATGCGACGGGCATCGCCCGCCGGCAGTTCTCCACGGCCCGCAAGGGCTACGACCAAGCGGAGGTGCGGGCCTACCTCCACGAGTTGTCCGACATGGTCGGGCGGCTCACGCGGGGTGAGGCGCACGAGCACGACCGCGCCCTGCGCGCCGAGGAGCGCGCTCAGCTGGCCGAGCAGCTCGACGAGCATCGGCTGGTCGAGCTGCTGGGCGAGGAGACCGCCCGGGTGCTCGACGCCGCCCGGGCCGCGGCCAGCGACATCCGCACCAAGGCCGAGGAGTCGGCCGCCCGGATGGTCCGCGAGGCGCAGTCCGAGGCCCGCAGCATCACCGCCCAGGCCGACAAGGCGGCGGCCGCCCGGCGGGTCGAGCTCCTCGCCGAGGTCGACCAGCTGCGTCACGAGGCCGAGGACGAGGTGGAGCGCCGTCGTCTCGAGGGCCAGATCGTGGTCGACGACATGCGCCGCCAGGCCGAGGAGGAGCGTGAGCGCATGCTGGAGGACGGCGAGCGCGCCCGCAGCGACGCCGAGGCGGCGGCGGAGCAGATCCGGGCCGCGGCCCGTGAGCAGGGCCGGCGGCTGGTGGGCGAGGCCCAGGTCGTGCGCGAGCGCATGCTGGGCGACCTGGCTCGCCGGCGCCGCACCGCCCGCGAGCAGCTCGAACGCCTCAACGGCGCCCGTGAACGGCTCCTCGCCGCCTACCAGGTGGTCAAGCGCACGGTGGACGAGGCGACGACCGAGCTCACCGTGGCGTTGCCTGAGGCCCGGCTGGCCAGCGAGATGGCGATGCGGCGGGTGAGCGACGAGCCCACCGAGTCGGTCGAGGTGCTGGAGGCCGAGTTGTCGGTGGCGCGCATGTCGGGGCTGTCGGCCGAGGTGGCGGCCGCCGAGGTGTCCGACGATCAGCTCGACGCCATGCTGCGCGAGCTGGCCGAGGAGGAGGCCGCAGCCGCGAGCGCCCTCGGCGACGTTCACGACGACGAGTCTCCGGAAGCGGACGCCTCCGACCTCGACATCCTCGCCGGGCCCGACGCCTCGGGAACCGGCGCCGCCGGGGGGACAGGCGACGACGATGGGCGCGCCCCGGGGAGCGAGGAGCCGGTCCCCGCGAGCCAGGCCCGGCAGGCGGGGGCGCCGTCGCCCGGCGGGGAGCCGACCGCGGTCCCCGGTGGTGGTGGCGTGCGCGCCGAGACATCGGCGGCGGCCGGGCACCCCGGCGTCGACACCAGCGTTGACACCGGTGGCGTCCACGTGTCGGGACCGTCGCCCGCGGACGATCCCGCGGTCGCCACCACCCCGTCCGCCGACGGAGGAGTGGCCGTCAGCAGCCCGGCGCCCGCGCGAGAGATGACCGACGGGGAGAAGTGGGGCATCAGGCTGCCCCGCTCCCGGTCGACCGGTGCCCGCGCCGAGGTCGCCCAGCCCGCGCCGCCGGTGGCCCCGGGGGTCGCGCCCGCGGCCGACCCGCTCCCGGCCGAGGATGGGTCGTCCCCAGGCGTCCCGACCCAGGAGGTCGAGGGGGAGACCGGCGTCTACGTCGACGAGCTGTTCGCCCGGATCCGGTCCGGCGAGCCGACGGCGGACGAGCCGACGGCGGAGGCAGGCGCCGCCCCGCCCGGGTCGGCGGACGACGACAAAGACGACGACGAGGACGTGGTCGAGGTCGACCCGGCCGGCCAGGCGTTGCAGGGACGCGATGCGGCGCTGGCCACCGTCGAGCGCGAGATGGGGCGCAAGCTCAAGCGAGTGCTGGCCGACGAGCAGAACGAGGTGCTCGACACCCTGCGGCGGGGCGGCACCGTCGAGTTCGAGCAGGTCCTGCCCCCCGCGGACGAGCACGCCGACCGCTTCGCCATCGCCGCCACCGCCCACCTCGACGGCGCCGCGCTGCAGGGCGCGGTGATGGCGGGCGGCGAGAAGGCAGGGTCGTGTGACGAGCTGGCGGGCCGCCTGGGCGTCCTGCTGGTCGGGCCGCTCCGCACCCGCATCGAACGGTCCTTCGACGACTGCGACGGCGACCTCGAGGAGGTGTCCGAGCGCCTGCGTGCGCTGTACCGCGAGTGGAAGGTCCAGCGCATCGGCGCCGCGGTGCGGCACTACACCTCGGCGGCGTACGCGGCGGGGGCCTACGGCTCCGCTGAGGAGGGCACCGCCCTGCGCTGGCTCGTCGACGACTCGTGCGAGGCCTGCCCCGACTGCGACGACAACGCCCTGGCCGGCGATGTGGTGAAGGGCGACGCGTTCCCCACGGGCGACACCTGCTCGCCGGCCCATCCCGACTGCCGGTGCCTGGTGGTGCCGGCGGCGATGCTCGATCGTCCCTGAAGTCTTGACCGCGCACCCGGGTCGATAGGCTCGGCGCCCATGCGAGCCCCCGACGATCTGCCGCGCCGGCCACGACGGCCGTCCGGCTCCAACCGCGGGCGCACGCTCATCGTCATCGCCGTGGTGGTGGCGTTCATCCTGCTCACGTCGTTGCGGGGCATCGCCCGCTTCTACACCGACTACCTCTGGTTCGACTCGCTCGACCAGGCCGGCGTGTGGCGGGGCGTGCTGGGGGCCAAGGCGGGCCTGGCCGCCCTGTTCATCGCGGTGTTCTTCGTGCTGGCGTGGGTGAACCTGCTGATCGCCGACCGCATCGCCCCGCCCTACCGCCTCTCGGGCCCCGAGGACGAGCTCCTCGAGCGCTACCACGACCTCGTGTCCGACCGGGTGATGTGGGTGCGGGGCACGGTCGCCGGCGTGCTGGCGCTGATCGCCGGCTCGGGCGTCTCCGCCGAGTGGAACTCGTGGGTGCTGTTCACGAACGGTGGCGACTTCGGCGAGTCCGACCGCCAGTTCGGCATGGACATCGGCTTCTACGTCTTCCGCCTGCCCTTCCTGTCGTTCGTGGTCGACTGGCTGTTCGCGGCGCTGCTGATCATCCTCATCGTCACGACGGTGGCGCACTACCTCAACGGCGGCATCCGGGTGCAGCCACCCGCCCCCCGGGTGACCCCCCAGGTCAAGGCCCATCTCTCCGTGCTGCTGGCGGCGCTGGCCCTCATCAAGGCGGCCGACTACTGGCTGCAGCGCTTCGAGCTCACGGTGTCGAGCCGGGGCGTGGTCGACGGGGCCACCTACACCGACGCCAACGCCCAGCTCCCGGCGCTCAACCTGCTGGTTCTCATCTCCCTGGCCGGCGCCGTGTTGTTCATCGTCAACATCTTCCGGCGGGGATGGACCCTCCCGGTGCTGGCCGTCGGCCTGTGGATGTTCGTGGCCGTGGTCGCCGGCGGCATCTACCCCCAGTACGTGCAGTGGGCCCAGGTCGGCCCCAACGAGTCGGCCAAGGAGCGTCCCTACATCGTCCGCAACATCGAGGCCACGCTCCAGGCGCTCGACCTCAAGGACGTCACCGTGCAGCGCTTCACGCCGGCCACCGACGTCGACGACGTCAGCCTGGCCGGCGCCGGGCCGACCATCCGCAACATCCGGCTGTGGGACCCGGCGGCCAGCCTGTCGGGTCAGGCGTTCGAGCAGCTCCAGCGCATCCGGAACTACTACGGCATCAACGACATCGACGTCGACCGGTACGAGATCGGCGGCGAGATGACCCAGGTCAACATCGGCGCCCGGTCGATCAACGAGGCCGGGGTGCCGGGCGACTCCTGGGAGGCGGCGCACCTGGCCTACACCCACGGCTACGGCGTCGTGCTGGCGCCCTCCAACGCCTCCGAGGGCACCGAGCCCAACTTCCTGGTCGGCAACGTCCCGCCCGAGATCGATCCCCGCATGACCGAGGGCGGCTTCCGCCTCGACCAGCCGGGCATCTACTTCGGGGAGGACCTCGAGGGCTACGTCGTCGTGGGCACCAACCGCGACGAGATCGACTTCCAGAACGACGACGACACCGAGGTCACGACCTACGAGGGCGCCGACGGCGTGTCCGCCGGAACGCTGGGGCGCCGGGTGGCGTTCGCGCTGCGCTTCGGGGACCTCAACCCGCTGATCTCCGACTTCATGACGGACGGGTCCAAGGTCATCTTCCAGCGTGACGTCGTCAGCCGGGTGCAGGCGCTGGCCCCGTTCCTCCATGCGGACGCCGACCCCTACCCGGTGGTGGTCGACGGCCGGGTCACGTGGATGGTCGACCTGTACACCACCACCTCGCGCTACCCCTACGCCCAGCAGGCCGACACCGACCAGCTCAGCGACGACAGTGGCCTCGACCACGACTTCAACTACGTGCGCAACTCGGTGAAGGCCACGGTCGACGCCTATGAGGGCACGGTCACCCTGTACGTGGTCGACGACGACGACCCGATCATCGCCGCCTACGAGGACGCCTTCCCCGACCTGTTCACCGACGACGAGATGCCCGCCGACCTGCGGGCCCACGTGCGCTACCCCGAGGACCTGTTCCGCATCCAGACCGCCGCGTACGGCCGGTACCACCTGACCGACCCCGACACGTTCTTCACGCAGGAGGACGCCTGGCGGGTGGCCCGCGACCCCGGCACCGCCGGCGCCGATCCCACCACCCAGGTCACCGACGAGGCCGGCCAGCCCACGGGAGAGCAACGGGCCGCCCGCATCGCGCCGTACTACCAGCTCCTGCAGCTGCCCCAGGAGGAGGGTGGTGAGCTGTCGGAGGAAGCCGAGATGGTGCTCATGCGGCCGTTCGTGCCGTTCTCGGACGACGACCGCAGCCAGCTCCTGTCGGCGTTCATGGCCGCGCGCATGGACGGCGACGACTACGGGCGGCTCATGGTGTACGAGATGCCGTCCGGCGAGCTACCCGACGGCCCCGGCATCGCCGCGGCCACCATCGGCGCCGACGAGACCGTGTCCGAGCTCGAGACCGTGCTCGGCCGCGGGGGCTCGGAGGTGCGCTTCGGCAACATGCTGCTCGTCCCCATCGACAACGCGCTGCTCTACGTGCAGCCGTTCTACGTGGTGCCCGAGGCCGAGACGCGCCAGCTTCCCCAGCTCCAGCGGGTGATCGCCGTGTTCGGCGACGAGGTGGTGATCGAGGACACCCTGGCCGAGGCGCTCACCAACCTCTTCGGCGAGTCGGTCGAGACCCAGGAGCAGCCCGAGGAAGGCGCGGCGCCGACCGAGGGCGGCGAGGGTGGCGAGGGCGGCGAGGAAGCGCCGTCGGGCACCGCGTCCGAGCGGGCGGCCGTCCTGTTGGCCGAGGCCGAGGCGCTGTTCGGCCAGGCCGACGACGCGCTGGCCGAGGGCGACATCGGTGCCTACCAGGAGAAGACCAACGACGGCCGGGCCAAGGTCGAGGAGGCGGTCGACCTGCTCACCGGTGCGGAGGCGGCGTCCGAGGCGGACGCCGCCGATCCGGAGGCCGACGCAGGCACCGACTCGGGTGGGGCCGATCCGAATGCCGATCCCGACGCCGGCGGCGGGACAGCCGAGGCGAACGGTGGCGGCGCCGCGGCCGGCGCCCAGACCATCGCGGACGGGGCCACGCCCGGCCGCGGTGCCGGCGCCGGGGGCGACAGCGCGGCGGCATCCGGCACCATCGCCATGCGCCCGCTCGTCCCCAGATCCTCACCCCAGCTGTAGTCGCCGTCCCGAGTTGGAGTTCGGGCGGGCGGTTGCTATGTTGTCATTCCCCAAACGGCGCGGGGTGGAGCAGTCTGGTAGCTCGTCGGGCTCATAACCCGAAGGTCGCGGGTTCAAATCCCGCCCCCGCCACCATCTGATGCATGAAGGCCCAGGTCAGCGACCTGGGCCTTCGTCGTTATTGGATCGCTCCCCCGAGATCAGGCGCTCTTCCGGGCTCCTCTCGACAGGTCGCGCGAGCGCTTCGTAGACGCGAGCGGCGTCGGCTGCATGCCGGGCAGGACATGCTGGTACGTGTCGATCGTGAACGACACGTGCGCGTGGCCGAGCCGTTCGCTCACGACCTTGACCGGCACGCCCGCTTTGATGAGCAGCGTGCCGTGCGTGTGGCGCAGCTCGTGTAGGCGGATGGCGGGGACGCCGGCGCGGCGGGCGATCCGCTCGAACGCGGGCGTGACCGCGTGGGGGTGGATGGGTTGGCCATCGCCGTCGGTGAACGCCCACCCCTCGAGCTCGACGCCGGTCGCCGCTGCCTCGGCGCGCTGCAGCCCACGCCGACGCCGTCTCGGCGCGCTGGGCGTCGTCCGTCGATGGACGCTGCTCATCGCTGTCGGTGGTCGCTGACCAGCTGGCGAGCAGGTTCAGGGCGTCCTGCGAGGACGACCCGGGCTCAGCCGTGTAGGTGAGAAGGCTCTGGCTGGGATCGGCACCGAGGGGAAAGGTGTCGAAGGCCAGATCGAGGTCGCCGACGACGGGGTGGTGGAGGAGCTTCGCGCCGGTGGTGTGGATCCGGACGTCGTGGGCGGCCCACCGGATCCGGAACTGGTCGCTGCGAATGGACAGCTCCCCGATCAGGTCCGACAGCTGCCGGTCGTGGGGATCGCGTCCGGCCTCCGCTCGCAGCAAGGCGACGACATCGTTGGCGACCTTGTCCCACTCGCGGAAGAACTCGGTCGCTCGGGGGCCGAGGAAGACGAACCGGGCGCTGTTGGGCGGCTTGACCGGGTCGGCGTAGACGGGCGAGAAGAGTGCGCGGCCCAGGGGCGTTGGCGCCGAGGATGTCGTGTCGTCCGTTGAGCACGAACGCCGGGGTTCCGATCATGGAGTCCAGCACTCGCTGCACGGTGGGCCGGACGTGCTGTCGGGTCGGCCTGCGGCGCGGCGGGCGGCCCGGTGTGGCGGTGTGGAGCAGGTCGACGAGGTGCGCCCGCTCGGCGTCGTCGAGCTGCAGGGCGTGGGTGATGCCGTCGATGACGCTCTCGGACACACCGGTGGCAGTGCCGCGCTCGAGCCGGATGTAGTACTCGGTCGAGACGCCGGCGAGGAGGGCGGCTTCCTCGCGCCGCAGGCCCTTGACCCGCCGGCGGCCACCGCCGTAGACGGGCAGCCCGGCCTGCTCGGGGCTGATCCTGGCCCGCGTGTGGTCAGGAACTCCCGGATCTGGCTGCGGACATCGCCACCGATGTCGCCGGGGTCGTCGCCGGTGCCTGCCACGGAGTCACCCTACGGGCGGGAGCGTTCGCCTGGGGGTCCCTGTGAGTACCCCTTTCGCTGGGTCTCCACATCGGTTCGAACGCTGGTTTGGTGGTCGCATGACTGACAAGAACATTTGGTTCATCACCGGGGCCGGCCGTGGCATGGGCGTCGACATCGCCCGGACGGCGCTCGCCGCCGGCCACGCCGTGGTTGCCACTGCTCGCAACGCTGACTCCGTGACCGCCGCGCTCGGCGAGCACGAGAACCTCTTCGCCGTTCCGCTCGACGTCACCGACCTCGCCGCGGCCGAGGCGGCCGTCAAGGCGACCGTCGAGCGGTTCGGCCGCATCGACGTGCTCGTCAACAACGCCGGCAACCTCTACGCCGGGTTCTTCGAGGACCTCAGCGCAGCGGACATCCGGGCGCAGATCGAGACCAACCTGTTCGGCCCGATGAACGTCACCCGCGCGGTGCTCCCGCTCATGCGGGCCCAGCGGTCCGGCCTCGTCATCACGATCACCTCCACCGCCGGCATCGTCGGCCAGGCGTTCTCGAGCGCGTATGCCGCCTCCAAGTTCGCGGTGGAGGGCTGGATCGAGTCCCTGGCCCCTGAAGTCGAGCCGTTCGGGATCCGCACGATCCTCGTCGAGCCCGGCTACTTCCGCACCGAACTGCTCACGCCGGAGTCCACGACCTACGCCGAACACCCCATCGACGACTACGCCGAGCGCACCGCCCAGATCGTCGCCGGTCAGCGAGGCATGAACGGCCAGCAGCCAGGCGACCCCGCCAAGCTCGCCGACGCGCTGCTCGTCGTGGCCCAGGAGGAGAACCCGCCGAGACGATGGATCGCCGGAGCCGACGCCGTCGCTGCGATCGAGCAGAAGGCCAACGAACTGCTCGCCCAAGCTGACGCCTACCGGGAGCTCTCCAGCAACCTCGCACACGACGACGCCTGAACGACACGCCGCCTTCCCCCATCGACGGCCAGCACCTCACGAGCGCCCCGCCGTCGCAGAAGCCCGAGGATCATGACCGAATCAACACCCGAAGCGACGGCGGAACCGTCTGCCAACAACGAGACGCTGTCCGGCAACTACGTCCCCAGCGCAAGCGAGTGGGTACGGGATCAGGTCGACACCTACGAACGGACCGGCGGCCAGGAGGCGAGCACCCTCCTCGACACCGGTATCCCTGTGATCATCGTCACCAGGAGAAGACCGACCGCGTGATCCCCGTCCTCGTCGCCTCCCCCGCATGACCTAACCCGGCACAGCCACGAACCACCTCGGTAGGCAACACGGATCGCCGGCTGGCAACAATGGGATGCGGCCCGTTTGGTTACCGCCTGGTCATCCCGGTCTTCTTCGCTACGCCCCGACCTGACCCTGCAGAGCAACCTCCAGATCATTGCGTCGCGCGGGCGCGGGTGCGACCCGTGGCCAGTTTGACGACGCGGCTACCCGGGGAGGAGCGCCAACGCGTTCTCGATGCCCCGCTCGAGCACCTCGTCGGCGAGCTGCCGATCAGCCAGCGCCCGTGAGAGCTGCAGCGTGCCGATCAGCAGGGCGAAGAGGCTGAGCGTCGTGGCCCGCGCCGATTCGGGGTCGTCGGGGGCGAGGCGGGCGGCGATCTCGTCGGCGATGGCCAGCACGCCGTCGGTGTAGGCCTGCTTGGTGGAGGCCGGGCAGCGCCCGATCTCGTCCAGCAGCGCGGCGGACGGGCAGCCGTGCTCGGGATCGTCGCGGTGCCGGACCGAGAGGTACTCGCGCACCAGCTGCTCGACGCCGGCGCCCGGCCGCTGCCAGTAGGTCTCGCGCTGCTCGCGCAGCTGTTCGGCGACGGTGGTGGCGACGAGGTCGTCCTTGGAGTCGAAGTGGGCGTAGAAGGCGCCGTTGGTCAGCCCGGCGTCGGCCATGAGCGTGGCGATGCCGGACCCGTCGATCCCGTCGCGCTTGAACCGCCGACCGGCGGCCTCGACGATCCGCCGCCGGGTCGCTTCCTTGTGTTCCTTGCCGTACCGGGCCACGACTCCTCCTGGTGTCCAACGACACATTGCCTTCGCTCCTCAGACCATTATAGTACGACCATAATCTAATGGGCCTCAGGGCGCCAGCGATCGATAGGGGAAGCGGATGACGGACTCACGGCCAGTGGCTTTGGTGACCGGTGCATCGTCGGGCATCGGTGCGGCGGCGGCCGCCGCGCTCGTCCAGGCCGGATTCGACGTGGTCGGGACGAGTCGGAACACGGCCGGTGTCACGGCACCCGACGGGGTCACGTTCCTGGCCCTCGACGTGGCCAGCGACGAGTCGGTGGCGGCCCTCGTCGACAGGTGATCGCCCGGTTCGGGCGGATCGATGTGCTCGTCAACAACGCTGGTGTCGGCGCCGGGGGTGCCGCTGAGGAGAGCTCCATCGAACAGGCCCAGCGCGTGTTCGATGTGAACTTCTTCGGCGTGGTCCGGATGACCAAGGCGGTCCTCCCGCACATGCGGGCGCAGGCGGGAGGGCGGATCATCAACGTCTCGTCGGTGCTCGGCTTCGTGCCGGTGCCCTTCGGTGCGCTGTACGCCGCGTCCAAGCACGCGATCGAGGGCTACTCCGAGTCGGTCGATCACGAGGTCCGCCAGCATGGTGTCCGAGTGCTCCTCGTCGAGCCGGGGTTCACCAAGACGGCATTCGACGCCAGCATCGTGCCGCCCGGAACGACGCTCGCGATCTATGCGAACGAGCGACGACTGGCCGAGGAGATCGTGGCGGAGTCCTTGGCGTCCGGCGACGCGCCGTCTGTCGTCGCCGCGGCGATCGTCAGGGCCGCCACGGACGCAAAGCCGAAGCTGCGCTATCCCGCCGGCCGGCAGGCCAGACAGCTGCGGACCTTGCGGCGCATCGTTCCGGCCCGCGCGTTCGACAAGCAGATCCACAAGTTCAACCGACTGCCGGCCTAACCAGCTGGCGATCGCCACCAGACCCAGGGATCCATCGATGAGCCTCGCGTTCGTTCTCGACCACCGCGCCGATGTCGACCCCGATGGGGACGTCATCTCCGACGGATCGCAGTCGCTCACCAACGACGAGCTCTTGCACCGCGTCCGGGCCGCGTCTCGCCACCTCCGCGACTTGGGGGTGCGTCCGGCGATGTCGTCGCCCTCAAGCTGACCAACCGCATCGAGTTCGTGGTGCTGCTGTTCGCCGCTTGGCGGCTCGGTGCCGCCGTCACGCCGATCAGACCCGAGTCTGACCAACGGCGATGTCGACCGGCAGCTCGACGACGCGGGTGCACGCCTGCTCGTCACCGAGGACAGCCCGACCGGGCACACCAGCGTCACCACCCTGGCCGTCGACACGCTCAACCAGTGCCTCGGCTGGGAGGATCTACCGGCCCCGCCGGACCCGTCTGCGCTGGCGCTGCTGATCTACACCAGCGGCACGACCGGGGGCCCGAATGGCGTCATGCTCGACCACGCCAAGGTCGACGCCATGGCCGCCTTGGAACGCGACGCGCTCGAGCTCGGCCCCGCTGACCGCTGCCGGCTGATCCTGCCGCTGTTCCACGTCGACAACATCGTCGTCAGCGTCCTCACCCCGCTGCTCGCCGGCGCCAGCATCGTCATCGCCGACCGCTTCGACCCCAAGAACGCCATCGGCAAGATCGACAAGCGCGAGCTGCGCGCCGCGCACGACCTGAGCAACGGGAGCAACAGATGACCGCGAACGAGTACGAGCCGAGCCCGTGGGAACCCGTGCGGGACCAGGTCGCCGCCTACGAGCGGTCTGACGGCACCGAGGCGAACACCCTTCCGGGTACGGAGTACCCGATCATCGTCCTCACGACGGTCGGGGCCCGGACGGGGAAGATCCGCAAGACCCCCCTCATGCGCGTCGAGCACGACGGGGCGTACACGTTGGTCGCCTCGCTCGGCGGCGCACCGAAGCATCCACTCTGGTACTGGAACCTCACCGGCGATCCCGACCACGTCTCGATGCAAGACGGGTCGACACGGTTCGACGTCGATGTCCGCCTACTCGAGGGCGAGGAGCGCGCGACGTGGTGGGATCGGGCGGTCGCCGCCTATCCCGACTACGCCGACTACCAGTCGAAGACCGACCGGGTCATCCCCGTCTTCCTGGCCACGCCCCGCGCCTGACCCCGCTCGCTCATCCATCGGAGGAACCCATGAACGTCAACGGTGCTGCGGCTCTGGTCACCGGAGCCAACCGCGGGCTCGGCGCCGCGATCGCGCAGGCGCTCGTCGAGTCCGGCGCCAAGGTCTACGGCGCCGCCCGCGACAACACGACCATCACCAACCCCGACGTCATCCCCGTCCAGCTCGACGTGACCAGCGCCGACGACATCGCCAACGCCGCGCGCACCTGCGGTGACGTGTCCATCGTCGTCAACAACGCCGGCATCGGGCGCAGCTCCACCTCGCTGGCGCCGGGCGCCGTCGACGCGGCCCAAGCCGAGCTGGAGACGAACTTCTTCGGCCCCATGCGCATAGCGCAGGCGTTCGCGCCGGTCCTGCGCGAGAACGGCGGCGGCGCGCTGGTCAACGTCCTGTCGGTGCTCTCGTTCGTCTCGATGCCCCAAGCGGCGACCTACAGCGCGTCGAAGGCCGCCGCGTGGTCGCTCACCAACGCGCTGCGCATGGAGCTACGTAATCAAGGCACGCTCGTGGTCGCCGTGCACGCAGGGTTCATCGACACCGACATGGCCGCAGGCATCGACGCCGAGAAGGTCAGCCCCCAGTCGGTGGCTGCCCAGATCGTCGCGGCCATCGAAGCCGACGCCGAGGAGGTGCTCGCCGACCCGACCAGCGAGCTCGTCAAAGCCTCACTGTCTAACGACCTCACCACGCTCTACCCAACCCTGCAGGCGCAGTGGGACGCAGTGGCGGTCAGCCGATGAGCACAGCGACGGGCACCGTGACATGGAAGAACACACCGACCCGCACGGTCGACGTCGGCGGCGTCGAGTTCGCCTACCGCGACCTTGGGCCTCGGACCGACGTGCCGGTGATCTTCCTGCACCACTTCACCGCGGTCCTCGACGACTGGGACCCGAGGGTGATCGACGGCATCGCCGCCCACCACCGTGTCATCGCCTTCGACAACCGCGGCGTCGGTGCGACGGGCGGCAAGGTGCCGCACTCCGTCGAGGAGATGGGCCGCGACGCCATCGCGTTCATCCTTGCCCTGCGCCTCGACAAGGTCGATCTCCTCGGGTTCTCCCTCGGTGGTGGCGTCGCCCAGATGGTCGCCCTCCAAGCCCCCGAGCTCGTCCGGCGGATGATCCTCGCCGGCACCGGCCCCAGGGGCGGCGAAGGCATCGACGAGATCCTCAAGATCGCCGCCGCCGCCAACATCAAGGCAGCCCTCACCCTGAAGGACTCGCGCAACTACCTGTTCTTCCCCCGCACACCGAAAGGCAAGCGGGCCGCCAAGGCCTACTTCGCCCGACTCAAGGAGCGGATAGAACCGTGCCGGGACCATGTGCCCGACGCCTCCCCAACGCCCGTCTCACGATCTACCCCGACTCCGGCCACGGTGGTGTCTTCCAGCACCACGAGGAATTCGTCCCCGCCGCATTGGCGTTCCTCACCGGCGCAGGAGAGACCTCCCGATGAGCGATCTCACGATGAAGGCCTCTGCCCGGTTCTCGAACCTCGTGGCCCGGCGCTTCCCGGCACTCAGCCGCAGCGCCACGGCAAGGCAGGTCGAGAAGTACCGCTCCAGCCGCGGGCGGAAGGGCACCACGATCGTCGGGCGACCGGTGTTCCTCCTCGACGTCGTGGGCCGATCAAGCGGCGAGCGGCGGCCCGTCATGCTGATGCATGTCCCCCGTGGCGACGACCTGGTCGTCGTCGCCTCGGCGGGCGGCAGTGACACGACGCCCAACTGGTACAAGAACCTGATCGCTGCCGGCGACGCCGAGGTACACGTCGGCGCCGACCGGTGGACCGTCGCAGCCCGCGAGCTCAAGGACGGACCTGAGCGCGACCAGTGCTGGACCCTCGCCAATGCCGTGTACCCGTGGTTCGACTCCTACCAGCAGTTCACCGAACGCCGGATCCCCGTCGCGGTGCTCGAACGCCGTGAAGGCTGACATGAAGCAGCTCGAACGCTCACGGATCCCGTGGCCGGTCTTCGCGGTGACCGTTGCCGCCGCGTTCATGGTCGCGCTCGACCTGTCGATCGTGAACGTGGCGTTCCCGTCGATCCGCCGATCGTTCCCCGAGGTCTCGACGGCCACGCTGTCGTGGGTCCTCGCCGCCTACAGCGTCGTATTCGGCGCCCTTCTCCTCGGGGCGGGCCGCATCGCCGACCGCTCCGGGCGCCGGCGCATCTTCCTGGTCGGCCTGCTGACCTTTACCGCCGGGTCACTGCTCTGCGGCATCGCGCCCTCGGCGTGGCTGCTCATCGCCGGACGCGTCGTCCAAGCCATCGGTGCTGCCCTGCTGATGCCCGCGTCGCTCGCGCTCCTGCTGTCCGCCACCGCGCCGGCGGCGAGAGCCCAGGCGGTGGCGATGTGGGGTGGCGTGTCGGCCCTCGCGGTCGCAACCGGACCGTCGCTCGGCTCGGTCCTCATCGACGCCGGCGGGTGGCGCTGGGCGTTCTTCGTCAACCTGCCCGTCGCCCTCGTCGCCGGCATCGCCGCCCGGCGGGTCGTGCCCGAGTCGGTGGTTGGCGGGCCCGTTCCCGACCTCGTCGGCGTCGCCTTACTCTCGGCGGCGGTGGCGGCCCTCGCCCTGGCCATCACCCAGGGCGGCGACTGGGGCTGGTCCAGCGGTCGCATCATCGGCGCGTTCGCGGCCGCCGCCGTGCTTGGCCCCATCGCCATCCGCCGGTCGACCCACCACGAGGCACCTGCGATCGACCTCGACGTGTTCCGGTCCCGGACCGTCGTGCTCGCCAATGCCGCCACGTTCCTCTACTCGGTCGGCTTCTTCGGGATGCTGCTGGCCAACGTGCTCTTCCTGACCTCGGTCTGGAACTACTCGACCCTGCAAGCGGGGCTGGCCATCACGCCCGGACCGCTGCTCGTCGCCGCCCTCAGCGGTCCGGCCGGACGGCTCGCCGCCGCGTCGGCTACGGGCCGGTGCTCGTCGCCGGCGGCCTCACCTTCGCCACCGGGCTGCTCTTCTACGTCACGACCGTCGACGCCGAGGCCAGGTACCTCACGCACTGGCTCCCCGGGGCGCTCGTGGTCGGCGTCGGCGTCGCGCTGTCCTTCCCCGTGCTCAGCGCCGCCGCAGTCGCCGGCCTGCCGCAGGAACGCTTCGGCACCGGCGGCGCCATCAACCAGACCGCCCGCCAGATCGGCGCCGTACTCGGCGTCGCCCTGCTCATCGCCATCGTCGGCACCCCATCCTCCCTCGACCAGGCTCTCGACCGCTTCCGCATCGCCTGGCTGGTCGGCGCCGCCGCAGCCCTCGGCTCCGGCGCCATCTCCTCGTTCCACCGCCGACCCGTGGCGACGACCGTGGCCGTCCCTGTCACCCTTGCGCCGGCAGACGCGGCATGAGCTTCGCCGAGGACACCGCCGTCACCCGCGTCGGGCCCGGCTCCTTCACCGCCGAGCTGCACGTGCGGTGGTCCTCGCTCGTCGGCATCCACGGCGGCTACACGGCCGCCATCGT
This sequence comes from uncultured Acidimicrobiales bacterium, assembly GCA_963842395.1. GTDB lineage: Bacteria > Actinomycetota > Acidimicrobiia > Acidimicrobiales > VFJN01 > ZC4RG19. Next base: position 18,743 of record CAWJGJ010000003.1, on the reverse strand, counting down.
CGCCAACGCCATGACCGCGGCGGTCGATGACCCGTCACGCGCGCTTCGCAGCTTCGCCACGCAGTTCGCCTCCATCCCTCGCCCGGGACCGGTGGACATCGAGGTGACCGTCGAACGCACCGGCAAGTCGATGACCACGACCAGCGCCCGTCTCCTCCAAGAGGGAAGGGTGCTGCAGGTCGCCCACGCGGCGAGCTCGACGACTCGGCCCGGCCTCGCGTACGACGACCACGTCCGCCCCCGCGACGCCGACCCCAGCGACACGCCACGGTTCTCGTCCTCCGGCGGCGTCGGGCACTTCCAGAACGCCGACGTGCGCCTCGACCCAGAAGCCGTCCTCTTCGCCGGCGGACACGAAGCGTTCGTCGCGGCGTGGCTGCGGCCACTCGAGGGCGAACCCATCAACGCCGCATGGCTGGTCACGATGTGCGACCTGCTCCCGCCGGCGGTGTTCAGCCGGACGACCGGGCCCGTCGCGGCAGCGACGATCGAGTACGTCGTCCACCTGACCACCGGTGACCCTTCCATTGCACCCGGCGACTACGTCTACCTCTCGTGCCGCTCACCGCTGTCGAACGAAGGGTTCGCCGTCGAAGACGCGACCATGTGGGCACCGGACGGTCGCGTCCTCGCTGTCGCCCGTCAGACCCGCCTCGCGGGGGCCTGAGCCCGCTTCTAGCGTCAATCCTGCAACCACCGAGAGAGGTGCCGACCGTGGAACGAGTCTCTCCATGAGCTTCGACGTCGCCCAGATCGACGAAGTGCTCGCCACGACACGAGCGGTCCGTCGACGGCTCGACCTTGACCGGCCGGTCGACAACCAGCTCCTGCTCGACTGCATCGACCTCGCCGAGCAGGCACCGACGGGCGGCAACCTCGGCAGCCGCCGATGGATCATCGTGCGCGAGCAGCGGGTCAAGGACCAGCTCGGCCAGCTCTACCGCGAGACCGCGCTGCCGTTCATGTCCGCCGCTGCCCAACGGCTCCAAGGCACCGGCCACCCCAGCGAGAAGGTGATGGCATCCGCGACGTACCTCGCCGAACATCTCGCCGAGGTCCCCGCCATCGTCATCCCGACCGTCATCGGCCACCACGACGGCAGCGGGCGGCCCGGCCTGTTCGACTCCGTCATCCAGGCGGCCTGGAGCTTCTGCCTCGCCCTGCGCGCCCGCGGGCTCGGCACCACCTGGGTCACCGCCGCGCTCCAGGACACGGCGAAGGTCAAGGAGATCCTCCGCATCCCCGAAGACATGACCGAGATCGTCCTGCTCCCGGTCGCCTACACCAAGGGCACCGACTTCAAGCGCGCCCCGCGCCACCCCGCCCGGTCGATCACCTACTTCGACCGCTTCGGCCTGACGACCGAGCGCGGCCCCAGCGACGAGCTGCGCTTCGAGGACGGTCCCGGCGCGATCGCCGAAGTCGACATCGCCGCCTCGCCAGCCACGGTGTGGTCGCTGGTGTCGGACATCAACCTCCCAGCACAGTTCTCCAACGAGTTCGCCGGCGCCGAGTGGGCCAGCGACGACCGTGGTGTCGGCGCCGTGTTCCACGGGCGCAACCAACACGCCGCGGTCGGGGAATGGACGATCCCGTGCTTCATCGACACCTACGACCAACCTCGCGCCTTCGGCTGGCGCACCTCCGACCCCGACAACCCCGGGGCTCGGTGGCGGTTCGACCTCGAACCACGGGAAGGCGGCACCCGCCTGCGCTTCTTCTACGTCATGGGACCCGGACCGTCTGGCACGTCCCTGGCGATCACGAACAACCCCGGCAAGGAGGTCCGGGTGCTGCGCCGCCGCATCGGCGAGGTCCAGGCCAACATGCAGCAGACCGTCGAGGGCGTGAAGCAGCTCGCCGAGGAGACACCATGACCCTCCGCGTCGGCATCGGCGCCGCGCCCTTCCGGCCCGATGCGGTCGAGTTCGTGCGCCAAGCCGAGCAGCTCGGCGTCGACTCCGTGTGGTGCCCGGAGTTCTGGGCCGGCGACGCCTTCACACCCCTCGCCTACCTCGCCGCCTCCACGTCCACGATCAAGCTAGGCACAGGCATCGCACAGCTCGGCGCCCGCACACCGGCGATGCTCGCCATGACCGCGCAATCACTGCACGCGCTGTCAGGCGGACGGTGCCTCCTCGGCATCGGAACCAGCGGACCGCAGGTGATGGAAGGCTGGCACGGCGTCGCCTTCGACAAGCCCGTGCGCCGCACCCGCGAGACCATCGACATCATCCGCGCCATCACCGCCGGCGAGCGACTCGAGTATCATGGCGAGATCTACGACCTGCCGGTCCCCGGCAGCGAAGGCCGCGCCATACGGTCGTTGATGCCACCGACGCACCTGCCGATCTACGTCGCGTCGCTCGGCCCGACCAACCTCCACCTCACCGGCCAGCTCGCCGACGGCTGGATCGGCACCTCGTTCCTCCCCGAAACAGCGGACGTGTTCCTCGACCACATCCGCGAAGGCGCGGCTGGTGCAGGGCGCGATCTCACCCACCTCGACCTCACCGTCGCGGTCGGGGTCGAGTTCACCGACGACGTCGAAGCCGCCGGCCGCCGCCACGCGGAGGGCTACGCGTTCACCATCGGCGCCATGGGCTCGGCCGGCACCAACTTCTACAACAACGCGTTCGAGCGTCAGGGCTACGGCGACGACATCCGCGAGGTCCAACGGCTCTGGCTCGCAGGCGACAAGGACGCCGCCCGACGACGCGTCCCCACCGCCATCGGGCTCGGCACCAACCTCATCGGCACCGACGACATCGTGCGCGACCGCATACGGCTCTACCGCGACGCCGGCATCACCACCCTGCGCGCCAACCTCCACGGCGGCCCCGATGCCGCCCTCGACCGACAGCTCGGCGACCTCGAGCGCCTGCTCGACCTGGTGCGCCAAGTCAACGACGAAACATCCGGAGCCAGGAAGGACGAACCATGAGCAGCACCAACGATCCAAGAGACGAGGTCGTCACGTCGTATAAGGACGCTCCCGCCAAGTCGATCGACGCGGCTGGCACGACCTTCGCCTACCGTGAGCTCGGGCCCAACGGTGGGGTGCCCGTGGTGTTCTTCGTCCACTTGGCTGCCACGCTCGACAACTGGGATCCGCGGATCATCGACCCGATCGCCCAACGGCATCACGTCATCGCGTTCGACAACCGTGGTGTCGGCGCGTCGTCCGGGAACGTACCCGGCAGCATCGAGGAGATGGCCGAGGACGCGGTGGCGTTCATCAAGGCGCTCGGCTTCGATCAGGTCGACATCTTTTCGTTCTCACTCGGAGGCATGGTCGCCCAGGCCCTCGTCGTCCGACACCCCGAGCTCGTCCGCCGGCTCATCCTCACGGGCACCGGCCCGGCCGGAGGGGAGGACATGGACAAGGTCGCCGGCGTCACCTACTACGACATGTTGCGGGCCACGCTCAGCCGCCAGGACCCGAAGGTGTTCCTGTTCTTCAATCGCAACGACACCGGCAAGCGCGCCGCCCGAGCCTTCGTCGAGCGGCTCAAGGAGCGCACCGAGAACCGCGATGCGCCAATCAAGGTGAAGGCGTTCCGGACGCAGCTGAAGGCGATCAAGCGGTGGTCATGCTCGGCCCCGGCCGACCTGTCGAAGATCACCCAGCCCACCCTGATTGCCAACGGTGACAACGACCGGATGGTCCCCTCTGTGTTGTCGGAGGACCTGCACCGCCGCATCGCAGGCTCCGAGCTGATCATCTACCCGGACTCCGGCCACGGCGGCATCTTCCAGTTCCACGACCAGTTCGCGCCCGTCGCGCTCGGGTTCCTCGAGCGCTGAACTCCCCGTCACCACCAGGAGCCCACCATGGCCGAGCAGAGCACCATCCGCTACGAGCGCACGTCACCACAGGTCGCGAGGATCACCTTCGCCAACCCTCCCGCCAACCTCATCGTCGGCGAGACCGTGGTCCGGCTCGTCGAGATCGTCGATGAGCTGGCCACCGACCCAGACATCCAAGTCGTGGTGTTCGTCAGCGACGTTGCCGACTTCTTCTTGAACCACTTCGACCTCGCCGCCGCCGCAGACTTCCCAGCCCCCGAAGGGGACGACGCTGTGCCCGTGTGGACCGACCTGGTGCTCAAGCTCACCAAGGCGCCCTACATCGCCGTCGCGTCGATCCGCGGACGCACCCGCGGCGGGGGCAATGAGCTCGCCCTGGCGTTCGACCTGCGCTACGCCAGCCTGGAGAAGGCGCTCTTCGGGCAGCCCGAAGTGGGCAGCGGGCTACTGCCCGGAGGCGGCGGAACCGAACGACTGCCACGCACCATCGGACGGGACCGCGCCCTCGAGGTCATCCTCACGAGCGGGGATTTCGACGCCGAAACGGCCGAACGATGGGGCTGGGTCACCCGAGCCCTGCCCGACGCAGAGCTCGACGCGTTCGTCGACACGATCGTCGCCCGGCTGGCGTCCTTCGATCGAACCTCTCTGGCGACCGCCAAGGCCATGGTTAACCGCGCAGTGCTCCCACCGGACGCCGACCTAGTGGCCGCGTACAACGAGTTCATGCACTCGCTCACGCTGCCCGGGTTCCTCACCCGCGCTGCAGGCGCAGAAGCTGTCGTCGCACAAGCAGGGATCGACTTCGAGTATCGGCTCGGCGAGTACATCGGCCTCGCCAACCAGCAGGGGTAGCGCGGCGGTTGCGGTCTGGCTCGACCGTTCGTGATCGTCGGTCTTAGTCACGCTCGTTGTCACGCTTCCAGGCACCTACCGACACCTACGGGCGCAGACGAACGTGCTCAAGCGGTGGTAGAAAACGGGCTGTGACCTGGTTCGATGCGCCACCAGCGCCGACCAGCGCACACGGGCGCAGACTCTCATAACCCGAAGGTCGTGGGTTCAGATCCCACCCCCGCCACCAAATAGTTATTGAAGGCGCAGTCGTTTCTTGCCCAGGGCGGGGAGGATGTGTCGGTGGGTCTTGGTGACATATCCCCGGTAGGTGCTTGTCTTCAGGGTCAGCTTCTTGGCCGGCAACCACTGGCCGGTGAGGTAGGCGCCGAAGGTGAGTGACCGGATCTCGTCACTGCGCCCGTCTCGTTCTGCGGCGAGTCGGGCGGCGAGGGTTTGGGCCTGGCCTCGGTCGTGCCGGCCGGGTGCCACGACCGGCGCTTGCGGCCAGTGACGGGGTCGAGTCCTTCGTAGATGACGGCGTAGAAGCGGTCGCGCTCGCGAGCCACGTGTCCTTGCATGATGGGTTCTCCCGTTCGGGGGCCCCGATCTTTGAGACCCGGTAGAACGACCGGTAGAGCACGCGTCGCCCGCCGTCCACCAGAACATCGGTATCGCGCAGTCCCTGGTCGGCGCAGTGGCCCTTCGGCGCAGTCTGGACTCGACCGATGTTGGTCAGCGACTGACGCTCTCCCTCTTTGCGCCCGGGGACAAGGGCTGCGCACTCGTGTGGATGTGGTGTGACGTCCATCACACCAGAGTCAGCGGCAGGTCATGTCTTGGCCAGCCAACGGCAACAGGGGGAACGCAGTGATCGATCTGGGACGGGAGCGGTGGCTTGCCGCGGTGATGGTGCTGGCGATGCTCGGGGTGGCGGCGTGCGCCGATGACGGCGACAGCGAGGAGTCGACGGGCGGAGGTGGGGGCGCGGCCGAGGTCTCGTGCGGCGCCGGGGACGAGGAGCAGGCGGACGGTGAACCGATCACGGTCGGTGCCATCGTCGGCGAGACGGGGGCGGACGACTTCAGCTCGTCAGCCGATGCGGCCTCGGCGTACTTCGAGTGCGTGAACGCCCACGGCGGGATCAACGGCCGGCCGATCGAGTACCTCGTCGAGGACGACAAGTGGGACCCGGAGGCGGCCGGCCAGGCCGGCGCCCGACTCGTGAGGGACGAGGGCGTCGTGGCGATGGTCGGCGGCGCCAGCTTCGTCGAGTGCGGCGTGAACGCCGAGCTGTACGCCGCGGAGGGCGTGCTGTCGCTGCCCGGCGTGGGCGTGCCCCGCCAGTGCTTCGAGTCGCCCAACATCGCCCCGATCAACGAGGGGCCGCGGCTCAGCACGCTCGGCGTCGCGCAGTACGCGGCCGAGGAGCTCGACGCCACGTCGTTCGTGTGCATCGCCCTGAACATCCCGGGCCTCGGCGACTGGACCTGCGACGGGATCAGCGAGTGGGCCGATTCGGCGGGCGTCACGGCGACGACCCAGCTGATCGACCCGGCCATCCCCGATGCCACGGCGATCGTGCTCGCCGCCCTCGACGAGGACGCCGACGCCATCATCCTGTCGATGCCGTCCGGAGCGGCGACGCCGATCCTGGCCGTGGCCGAGGAACAGGACGCCGGGGACCGGGCGGTGTGGATCGGACCGACCTCGCTCTACGACGAGGACTTCCCGGAAGCGGTCGGACCGTACTGGAACGACCGGCTGTCGGTGCAGATCGAGCTGTCGCTGCTCGACTCCGAGGGCGAGGACAACCAGAACTGGCTGGCCGTCATGGACGAGTACGGCAGCGACGAGGATCCGCGCGACTCGTTCTCGCAGGCCGGTTACCTGTCGGCCAAGTTCCTGGTGGACGCCCTGCTGACCGTCGAGGACCCGGCCACCATCGACCGGGCAGTGGCCGGCGAGGCCATCCGGGCGATCGAGAGCGAGTCCGATTTGCTCTGTGGCCCCTGGTACTACGGCGTCGGCGACGTCCACAACGCCAACCACGCCGGCCGGGTGGTCACCATGACCGACGATCGGTTCGAGGCGAAGCAGGACTGCACCGAGGTCGAGGACCCGGCCCTCGAGGACATCCTGGCCACCGAAGCCGACCTCGGCATCGGCTGAGCCGGCCATGCCCGACCTCGGCCCCTTCGTCGTCGCCGGCGTCTCGCTCGGCAGCGTCTACGCCCTCAGCGGCATCGGGATCGTCGTCCTGCACCGGGCCACCGGCACCCTCAACCTCGCCCACGGCGCGCTGGGGGCGGTGTCGGCGCTGCTCGCCTGGGAGCTGACCGAGGAGCGGGGGTGGCCCGTGCTGGCCGCCTCCGCCACCGGGCTGCTCGCCGCCGTGGCCATCGCCGGGCTGCACGCCGTCGTGGTGGCCCGCCGGCTGGCCGGCCGGGAGCCGATGGTGCAGGCGTCGGCCACCCTCGGGCTCACGTTGGTGCTGCTCGGCGCCTGTAACTGGTACTGGGGTGACAAGCCTCGCCGGCTGACCCTCCCGTCGGACCGCTGGGGGTTCGAGGTCGGGGACGTCCGGGTCACCGGTACCCGGTTGATCGCCCTCGTGCTGGCGCTGGCGATCACGGCCGGCATCGGCGCGTTCCTGGCGCGCACCCGGGTGGGGCTGCGGATGCGGGCGCTGGCCGACGACCGGTCCGTCGCCGGCATCATCGGCGTGCCCGTCGACCGCACCACCACGACGGCGTGGCTGATCGCCGGCGCGCTGGCCGGTACGACCGGGGTGCTGCTCGGGAACCTCTCCCGCCTCGACCCGCCCACGCTCACGTTCCTCGTCATCCCCGGTTTGGCGGCCGCCGTCTGCGGCCGGCTCGCGTCGCTCGTCGGGACGCTCGTGGCCGGGATCGCCATGGGCACGGTCGAGGCGCTGGCCACGCCCTACGGCTCGGTCACCGGCTACCGGTCGGCGGCGCCGTTCCTGATCGCCCTGCTGGTCGTCTTCTGGTCGGCCCGCTCACCGGGAACGGTGGCTGGATGACCGGGCTCACCCGCATCGGGCGGGTCACGTTGCCCATCGGTCTGGTGGCCGGCGCCGGGCTGCTGGTACCGAACCTGGTGTCCGCGTTCTGGTTGCGGTCGCTGCTGTCGGCGGTGGTGTTCGCCTTGCCGGCGCTCGGCATCGCGATCCTGTTCGGCCGGCTCTCGATCGCCCCGCTGGCCCAGGTGGGCCTGGTCGCGGTCGGCGGCTGGTGCGCGCTGCGCCTGTCGCACGGCAGCGAGCTGCCGTTCCCGGTATCGGTCGCCGCCGGCGGCCTGGCGGCGGCCGCGCTGGGCGGGATCATCGGGCTCCCGGCACTGCGGATCAAGGGGCTGTACCTCGCCCTCGTCACGCTCCTCACGGCCGGGGCGATCGAGAAGATCGTCGCCACGACCGGCTTCCCCGACGGTGGGCCGGGTGGGTTCGGGCGCGACACGACGGGGGCCCGGTTGGCGATGGCCCGACCGGCGTTGGCCGCCTCGGACGCCGCCTACTTCCGCTTCGTCGTGGTGATCACCGCCCTGTGCTTCGCGGTGGTGGCGGTCGTGCGGTTCGGTCGCTTCGGCCGGATGTGGGCCATCATCGGGCAGGGCGACACGGTGGCGGCCGCGGCCGGGATCAACGTCACCGCCGTGCGGACGGTGGCCTTCGTGCTCGCCGGGTTCCTGAGCGGCGTGGCCGGGGGGCTGCTCGCCGGAGGCATCGGCTTCCTCGACCCGAAGAGCTTCGGCGCCTCCGAGAGCCTGCTGCTGTTCGCCCTCGTCCTCGCCGCCGGCACCCGCTCGCTGGCCGGTGCGCTGGTCGCCGCCCTGCTCTACCGGGCACTGCCGTCGCTGCTCGACGAGCTGGGCGTGGCCGGTGACATGGCGACCGTGCTGTTCGGCCTTGCCCTCATCCACGCCATGGTGAGCGGCACCGACGGGCTCACCGGGCAGCTCGCCGGGTTGGCCCGGCTCCGGCGCCGCCGGTCCCCGACGCCGGTTGCGGAGGCGGCGTGATCGAGCTGGACGGGATCACCGTGACGTTCGGGGTCGTGCGAGCGGTCGACAATGTGTCGGCCCGGCTCGACGCTGCGGTCACCGGTGTCATCGGCCCCAACGGGGCCGGCAAGACCACCTTGCTGCACGCCCTCGCCGGCACCGTCGTCGCCAGCGGCACGGTGCGTCTCGACGGGATCGAGCTGAGCGGACGACCGGCCCACCGGCGAGCCCGGCTCGGTGTGCGCCGCACCTTTCAGACGAGCCAGGTCGTGCCCCAGCTCAGCATCCGGGACAACGTGCTGGTCGGCGCCGACGCCACCCCCCGCGCACGGCGCCGGGAGCAGCACCGACGGGTCGACGAGCTGCTCGACATCGTCGGCCTGGCCGGGCGGGGGAACCGTTCCGGGCACGGCCTCACCAACCTCGACCGGCGCCGGGTCGAGATCGCCCGGGCGCTCATCGGCCAGCCGAGAGTCGTCCTGATGGACGAGCCCGGCGCCGGTCTCGCCGCCGACGACAAGGCCGAGCTCGAGCGCATCATCGCCGGCGTCGCCGACCAGGCCCAGGTCCTGCTGATCGAGCACGACGTGGAGCTGGTCGCCCGCTGCTGCACCGAGACGCTGGTGCTCGACCGCGGCGTCCTGGTGGCCGCCGGTCCTCCGGCCGAGGTGCTCGAACAGCCCGAGGTCCGGGAGGCCTACCTCGGCCATCCGGTCGACGGCGAGGCGGTGGCATCGTGACCGCGACCGGGTTGATCGTCGAGGCCCTGACCGTCCACCGGAGCGACCTGCCCGTCGTGCAGGACGTGTCGTTGACCGTGCCCGCCGGGGAGATCACCGCTCTGATCGGCCCGAACGGGGCCGGCAAGAGCTCCCTGGTACTGGCCCTGGCCGGGGTGCTCGCCGCCACCGGCTCGGTACGGACCGGCGACCGGGAGCTGCTCGGGCAACGCCCCGACGTGATCCGCAGCCACGGGGTGGCCTGCGTACCCGAGGGCCACGCCTTGCTCACCGGCCTCTCGGTGCAGGACAACCTGGCCGCCGCCGCAACCACCTTCCCGCGAGCCGAGACCGCCGGCCGCATCGACGAGGTGCTGACGACCTTCCCGCAGCTGACCGCCCTGCTCGACCGGCGGGCCGGGCTGCTGAGCGGCGGCGAGCAGCAGATGGTGGCGATCGGTCAGGCCCTCGTCTGCCGGCCGCGAGTCCTCGTCATCGACGAGATGTCGCTCGGCCTCGCCCCGATCATCGTCGACCGCCTGCTGCGGGTGCTCGGTGCCCTCGCCGCCGACGGCATCGCCGTGCTGCTGATCGAGCAGTTCACCGACCAGGCCCTGGCCGTCGCCACCACCGCCCACGTCATGAGCGGCGGGGTGGTCGCCTTCAGCGGTCCGGCGGCGACGCTGGCCTCGTCACCCGAGATCATCCATGCTGCGTACCTGGGCGTGCGCGCCGCCCCCGCCGGAGGAGCATCCCATGCCTGACTTCGTCCCGATCGACGACTACGTCACCGACGAGTGGTACCCGGGCTTCTCGCCGGACGGTGCGCACTCGCCCTGGGCGACCGAGCCGCTGTCCACGTTCCGGCCCGGTGACGAAGAGCGGTTCTGGCTGCTCGACTTCCATTACCCGAGGGGCATGGTGCCCCTCGGGTACATCTTCCCCGAGGACGGCATCCTCTGGGGCACCCAGGTGGCGGCCCAGTCGCTGCCGTTGCCGCCCAGCAAGGGCCTGTCGGTGCGGATGGCGGGCCCGCACATCTACAGCGGACAGGTCGACGTGCGCTCCGACTGGGAGCTCCAGGCCCGCGGCGAGCGCATCGCCCGCAACCTGCCCCGCTTCCTCCAGAGCTTCCCGGCCACGTGGGCCGAGCGCGTGGTCGAGCTGGAGGCCGGTCTCGCCCACTTCGAGCGCAACGACCACGAGCTCGACTCGCCCGAGCGCATCGGCCGCTACTTCGCCGACGCCCAGGTGTTCTTCCGCCGGGCGTGGGAGATCCACTTCGAGATGATGTACCCGCTGCTCGCCACCTACGTGGGCTTCTACGGGCTGTGCCAGCAGTTGAAGCTCGACCCGGGCGAGATCTCGAAGTTCCTGCAGGGGTACGACTCGAAGATCATGGAGGTCGACCGCCAGCTCTGGGAGCTGACCGGCGCCGCCCGCCGGGCCGGGCTCGGCGAGCTGTTCGACGCCACCCCGGTCGAGGACCTGCTCACCGCCATCCGAAGCGCCGACCACGAGCACGGCCAGAGCTGGCTCGAACGTTTCGACGGCTTCCTCGACACCCACGGCCATCGGACCGAGGGCATCGCCGACGTGGTGCTGCCGTCGTGGCGGGAGGACCCCACCTCGCCTCTCGGCACCATCAAGACGTTCCTCCAGAATCCCGACCAGCACGACTTCGCCGCCGCCCACGCCGCTTCGGTGGCCGAGCGAGACGCCGCCATCGACGCCGCCCGCAGCCGGCTGTCGCGAGCCGAGCAGGGCCAGTTCGACGAGGCCCTGGCGGCCTGCGAGTCCGCCAACTTCGCCTGGTGGAACGAGGAGCACAACTACTACATCGACCTGCGAGCCCACCTGCCGCTGCGCCGGGCTGCCCTGGCCCTGGCCGAGGCTGGCGGGTCGTCCGACTTGACAGACGGGCTGTTCCTGTTCCGACCCGAGTTCGAGGCCGTGACCCGGGGCGCGCGCACCTGGTCGTCGTTCGCCAACCTGATCGAGGAGCGGCGCAGCTTCTACGACGGTTGGGTCGCCCGCCGTTCGGAGATGCCGAAGGTGCTCGGCACCGTGCCCGACGACATGGAGGATCCGGTCCTGCGGGAGATCTTCGGCATGGGACATGACTTCTTCGAGACCGTGCGGGGCGGCTCGACCGGCGACCGGCTGACCGGCGTGGCCGCCTCGGGCGGCGTCGTCACCGGCCGGGCCCGCGTGCTCCACGGGGCCGACGAGCTGCACCGCATCGAGCCGGGCGAGATCCTCGTGTGCGAGGCGACGTCACCCAACTGGACGCCGGCCTTCGCCAAGATCGCCGCCTGCGTGTGCGACAGCGGCGGCACGCTGACCCACGCCTCGATCGTGGCCCGGGAGTATCGGGTCCCGGCTGTGGTCGGCACGGCCATGGCGACGAGCGTGATCGCCACCGGGGACCTGATCGAGGTCGACGGGACGGCCGGGGTCGTGCGCGTGCTCGAACAGGCGGCCGGGTGACCGGGGCCGCCACCGACGTGGTGTGGCTGGACGACCCGGCGGCGGTCGACGATCGCTGCATCGGGCCCAAGATGGCCAGCCTGGCCCGCCTGCGGTCGTGGGGCTTCCTCGTGCCAGACGGGTGCACGGTCCCGGTCACCGCCTTCGAGCGGTTCATCGGGACCGACGGCCTCGACCGGCGGATCGAAGCCGTGCTCGACGGCTGCGACCCCGACGACGACGTCCGGGTGGCCGCCTGCGCCGACCGGGTCACCGCCCTGCTGGACGCCGCCCCGTCCCCGGAGGACCTGCGCCGCTATCTGGGAGAGGTCCACGACGAGCTGTGCGGCCGCCTCGGCGACGTTAACCCCCAGCTCGCGGTGCGCTCCTCGGCGGTGGCCGAGGACGGCGCCGCCGCCAGCTTCGCCGGCCAGTTCCTGACCGAGCTGGGCGTGTGTGGGGCCGACGAGCTGGTGGCCTCGGTGCGGCGCTGCTGGGCCTCGCTGTTCAGCCCCCGGGCGCTGGCCTACCGGCTCCGGGCCGGCATCGGGATGGCCGACGACTGTCCCATGGCCGTCGGCATCGTCCGCCTGGTCCACCCGCGGGCGGCCGGGGTCGCCTTCTCACGACACCCGGTGATGGGCACCGCCGACCGCCTGGTGATCGAGGCGACCTTCGGGCTGGGCGAGGCGCTCGTCTCGGGCCTCGTCACCCCGGACAAGGTGGAGGTCGACAGCGAGGACGGCCGCACCCTCGACTACCGGGTCGCGACGAAGGCGGTGGCCTCCTCGTTCGCCCCCCGGGAGGGGCGGGTGGTGGAGCACCCGATGCCGCCGTCACTGCGGGACCGGCGGGTGCTCGACGACGCTCAGGTGGCGGCCATCGCGGCCGGGGTGGTCGCCATCGAGGCCAAGCTGGGTCGCCCGGCTGACGTGGAGTGGGTGATCGACACCCGCACGGCGGCCGACGAGATCACCTGGGTCCAGGCCCGCCCGCAGACGGTCGGGGGCTTCGAGCCGCCGGAGCGCCCGAGCTTCCTGGGCACAGTGCTCTCGACGGCGTTCGGCATGACGAAGGGAACCGCGTGACGAGCAGCACCAGCCGTGTGGACGTGTCGGAGTTCGGCGAGCTGCCGCCGATCGCCAACTTCCGGAGCGTCCTGCTCGACCTCGACGGGACCGTGTACCTCGACGGCGACCCGCTGCCGTCGGCACAGGAGTTCATCACCGACTGCGTCGAGGCGGGCTGCCTCGTCTCGTACATCACCAACCTGTCGCTGTTCCCGAAGGCCCACTGCCTCGACGCGCTGGAGCGGATGGGCCTGGCCACCACGCCCCGCCACGTCCTCACCGCGGTGGACGTGATGATGACCACGCTCGACGGCCGGGTGCCGGGGCGGCGGATCGGCGTGCTGGCCGCCGAGCACGTGCGGACCCGCCTGCAGATCGCCGGGTACCGGGTGACCGACCTCAACGCCGGCCCGCCGGAGGGCCCGCTCGACGCGCTGGTGGTCGGCCAGGTGCCCGAGCTGCACCCCGGGGCCCCGGTCCACGTGCGGGGTTCGATCGAGGCCCGGCTCCCGATCTTCGCCACCAGCACCCACGGGCAGATGCCGACCCGCCTGGCCGGGGTGCTGTCGGCCGGGCAGGTGCTGGCCGCCGTCACCAGCAGTGCCGACGAAGAGGTGGAGGTGGTCGACTGCGGCAAGCCGTCGACGTTCTTCGCCGCCGCCGTCGACGAGCTGATGGAGCTGGCCGACCCGGTGCTGGTCGTCGGCGACAGCCTCGAGAGCGACATCGCGCTGGCCAAGGGCAACGGCTGGTTCGGGATGCTGGTCGGCGAACGGCCCGAGGCCGTGACGGGGCCGGTGCCCGACTACTGGGCGCCCGACCTGGCGTCGGTGGTCGGCCGGTGACCGCCGGGAGCGTGCTGGTCGACGGCGCCTGGTGCCGGACCGCGGCCGGCGCCGACGTCGTGAACCCGGCCGACACCGACCAGGTGGTCGGCCGCGTCGAGTGGGCCACTCCCCGTCTGGTCGAGCAGTCCGGGGCGGCGGCGGCCCAGGCCTTCGACGCCTGGCGGCGCACCCCGGCCGGCGAGCGGGCGGCGCTGCTGCTGCGCATCGCCGACCGGCTCGACCACCAGCGCGAGCCGCTGGCCCGGCTGACCGTGCAGGAGCAGGGCAAGACCCTGCCCGAGGCGCTCGGCGAAGTCGACCGCGGCGCCGCCACCTTCCGCTACTTCGCCGGGCAGGCCCTCGACCCGACCGGCGACCTGCTGGCGCCGATCAAGCCGGGCGCGCTGTCCTACGCCGAGCGGGTGCCGCTCGGGCCGATCGCCGTCATCACCCCGTTCAACTTCCCGATACTCGTGCCGTGCTGGAAGCTGGCGCCGGCGCTGGCCTTCGGCGACACCGTGGTCTGGAAGCCCTCCGAGGCGACGTCGCTGACCGCCGCCGCGCTGGCTCAGGTGCTGGTCGACGCCGGACTGTCGCCTGGTTGCGTGAACCTGGTGCCGGGCGGACCCGACGTCGGCGCCGCCGTGGTCGCCCTCCCCCAGCTCCGGGGCGTCACGTTCACCGGGTCGACCGCCGTCGGCCGCACCATCCAGCGGGCGCTGGCCGGTCGGTCGGTCGCCGTCCAGCTGGAGCTGGGCGGGAAGAACCCGGCCGTGGTGCTGGCCGACGCCCCGGCCGAGGCCACCGCGGCGAGCATCCTCAAGGGCATCGCCTCGGGCACCGGGCAGCGCTGCACCGCACTGAGCCGGGCGCTGGTCCCTCGCCAGCGCCACGACGAGCTGGTCGAGGCCCTGTCGGCCGCCGCCGACCGGTGGCGGATGGGCGACGGCCTCGACCCCGGCTCGATGGCCGGGCCGCTCACCACGGCCTCCGCCCAGGCCCGGATCGACGCATCCATCGCCGAGGCCCGAACGCGGGGCGGTTCGGTGATCACCACCGGCACCGTCACCTCGGACCGGCCCGGCTGGTGGACCCACCCGACCATCGTGACCGGCCTGGCGGCGACCGATCCCCTGGCCGTGACCGAGCTGTTCGGCCCGGTCCTGGTGGTGCTCCCCCACGACGGGCCCGACCACGCCGTCGAGCTGGCCAACGCCACACCGTTCGGCCTCAACGCCGCCGTCTACACCGGCGACCTGGCGGCGGCCATGGCCGCGATCGACCGCATCGAGGCCGGCATGGTCCAGGTCAACGCCGACGCCGGCGTCGCCGCCCACGTGCCGTTCATCGGCATCGGCGACTCGGGCTTCGGGCCGTCCGAGCAGGGCCCGTGGGCCCGCGAGTTCTTCACGCGGGCCAAGGCGGTCAACATCCACCCGGGCGGGCGGGGCTGATGCGGGCCGCCGTCATGTGGGCGCCCCGGTCGCCGCTCACCGTCGAGGAGGTCACCACCTCCGCGCTGCGACCCGACGAGGTGCGGATCGCCACCCGGGCGGTGGGGCTGTGCCACTCCGACCTGCACGTGCTCGACGGGCATCTCACCCGGCCGCTGCCGACGGTGCTCGGCCACGAGGCCGCCGGCGTCGTGACCGAGGTCGGCGACGAGGTGCCGGAGTCGAGGTCGGCGACCACGTCGTCGCCTGCCTGGTCGTGCACTGCGGCACCTGCCGCTGGTGCCGCCGGGGCCAGCCCACGCTGTGCGGGAACAAGGCGGCCACCAACCGGCCGCCGGGCGAGCCCAGCCGCCTGCAGCTCGGCGGCCGGCCGCTGCACCCGTTCACCAACATCGGCGGGCTGGCCGAGGAGCTGGTCGTCCACCGCAGCGCGGTCGTCGTCGTCCCGCCCGCGGTCCCGCTGGAGGCGGCGGCGCTGCTCGGCTGCGCGGTGTCGACCGGGGTGGGCGTGGTCGACAACGTGGCCCGGGTCCGATCCGGCGACGTGGTGGCCGTGATCGGCTGCGGCGGCGTCGGCCTCAACATCGCGCAGGCGGCCCGCGCCGCCGGCGCCGCCCAGGTGTTCGCCATCGACCTGGACGGGAGCCGGCGGGAGACTGCCGTGGCCCGGTTCGGGGCGACCGAGGCGCTGGACGCGGCCGACCCGACGTCCGTTGCCGAACGGGTGCTGGCCGCGTCGGGAGGCGGCGCCGACCACGTGTTCGACGCCGTCGGCCAGGTCGCGACCACGACGTTGGCCCTCGACCTGGCCGCCGCCGGCGCCGCCGTCTACGCCGTCGGCGTCTACCGGCAGGGCGAGGTGGTGCCGTTACCTGTCGGCCACCTCCAGAGCGCCAAGCGGCTGGTCGGGGTGCGCATGGGCGCTATCGATCCCCGCATCGACATCCCCAGAGCTGGTCGACCGCTACCTCAGCGGCGAGCTGTTGCTCGACCAGCTCATCAGTGATCGCGTCGGGCTGGACGACGTGAACGCGGCGTTCGAGGCGCTGCGCTCGACCGACGGGCTCCGCACGGTCGTGACGTTCGAGGAGCACCCGTGACCGGAGCCAACGCCTACCACCAGGCCCCCGACCGGCTGACCGAGGCCCCGCCCGGCTGCCCGGTCCATCGCCGGTGGTCGCCGTTGAACGACGACTACCTGGCCGACCCGTACCCCATCGCCGCCCGGTTGCGGGGCGACCACCCGGTGTTCTTCGCCGAGGAGATCGGCCACGTCGTCGTCACGCGGATGGAGGACATCGAGGCGGTGTTCACCCGGCCCGACGTGTTCGCCTCGACCAACGTGCAGGACCCGGTGTTCCCGCTGGCCCAGGCGGCGGCCGACATCCTGGCCGCCGACGACTTCGACCCGGTCGCGGTGATGTCGAACCGCTCCGAGCCCGATCACGCCCGCATCCGCGTCTACACCCGGCGGGGGTTCTCCAACCGGCGGCTGGCGGCGCTGGCCGACTACCTGCGGGGCCGCGCCTCCGGCCTGCTCGACGCCATGGTGGCCGCCGGCCCGCCGGCCGAGTACGTGCAGGCCCTCGCCTTCCCGCTGCCGGCCGAGATCGTGTTCCGCCTGCTGGGGTTCCCGGCCGAGGACGACGCCATGATCAAGTCCTGGTGCGTCAACCGCAAGGCGTTCTCGTGGGGCAAGCCGAGCGCCGAGGAGCAGGCCGAGATCGCCCAGGCGATGCTCGACTACTGGCGCTACTGCCGGGCGTTCGTGGCGGAGCGGCGGGAGCAGCGGGCCGACGACTTCTGCTCCGAGCTGCTCGACGCCCACGACGCCGATCCCGACCCGGCCGGCGGCACCGGCCTCAGCTACCGGGAGGTCGAGTCCGTCGTCTACGGCATCAGCTTCGCCGGCCACGACCCGGTGACCGCGCTGCTGTGCAACACCCTCCGGTGCCTGCTCCCCCGGCGTGACCAGTGGGATGCGCTCGTCGCCGATCCGTCGCTGGCCGCGAACGCCGTCGAGGAGACGTTGCGCTTCGAGTCCAGCCAGATCTCGTGGCGGCGCATCACCACCGATCCACCACGATCGGCGGGATCGAGGTGCCGGCCGGCACCCGCATCCTGCTCAACCTCGCCGCCGCCAACCGCCAACCCGACGTGTTCGACGCGCCCGACACGTTCGACATCCGACCGGGAGCGGGCCAACCGGCACATCAGCTTCGGCAAGGGCATCCACTTCTGCCTCGGCGCCGGGCTGGCCAAGCTCGAGGCCCGCACCGTGCTCGAGCTGCTGGCTCGCGGCTGCCCTCGCTGCGGCTGGTCGAGGGCCAGCGGCTCAGCTACTTCCCGAACATCACGTTCCGGGGGCCCGACCAGCTGCCGTGGAGTGGGACGCATGAGCCTCTACCAGGTGCAGAAGTTCCTCTACCAGGTCAACCGGGACCCGGCGCTGCAGGAGCGCTACCTCGCCGACCGCGCCGCCGTGCTGACGCCTACGACCTGACCGACGAGGAGGTGCGGGCGCTCGTCGAGCCGGACATCGGCCTGCTGTTCCACCTGGGGGTGAACGGCCAGATCCTCATGCACTTCGCCGCCTTCCACCAGATCCCCTGGGCCGACTACCTGCGGCTCATGCGGGAGGGCATCGGGCGGCACGGCCCCGTCCGCGAGGGCGTGTACGCGGTGACCGGCTATGAAGGCGTGCCCGAGCTCGGGACGGAGCAGGACTGATGCCGCTCGTGTTCGCCGGCGTGTGCAGCCACGCCCCCGGCATCACCGGCCGGGCCGGCCTGGCCGACCCCGCGGTTCGCGACGCCTTCTACGACGCCTTCGGGGCGATGCGGGCCTCGCTCGAAGCCGCCCGCCCCGACGCCGTCGTGGTGGTCGCGGCCGAGCACTTCGCCAACTTCTTCATGGACAACATGCCGTCACTGGCCCTGGCATGGCCGACCGCTACGACGGACCGATCGAGGACCCCGCCTGGCTCGGCATCGACCGGGTGCAGGTGCCCGGCGACCGGGACCTGTCACAGCGGTTCATCACCGAGGTCATGCAGGGCAGCGACGTGGCCTACGCCGAGGAATGGCGCTTCGACCACGGGATCATGGTGCCGCTGCACTTCCTCACCCCCCGCTACGACCTGCCGGTGATCCCGGCCAACATCAACTGCCAGGGACCGCCGCTCCTACCGCTGCACCGGGCGTGGGTGTTCGGCGAGTCGCTCCGAGCGGCGGCCGACGCCCTCCCCGAGCGGATCGCCCTGGTCGGCACCGGCGGCATCTCGCACTGGCCGGCCACCCGGACTCCGGGAAGATCAACCAGCCTGGGACCGCGACTTCCTCGACCGCTGGGCCGCCACGACCGGGACCGGCTCCTGGACTACGACGACGTCGGCGTCTACGCCGAGGCCGGGCAGGGCGGCTTCGAGATCCGCACCTTCCTCGCCGTCAGCGCCGCCGCCGGCGGCGCCCGGGACACCGTCCACTTCTACGCCCCGATCCCGATCTTCGCCGTCGGCTGCACCATCGCCACCTA
>CAWJGJ010000002.1:0-1591189 GCA_963842395.1 uncultured Acidimicrobiales bacterium | reverse complement strand
GTGGTGGCCCGCCGGCTGGCCGGCCGGGAGCCGATGGTGCAGGCGTCGGCCACCCTCGGGCTCACGTTGGTGCTGCTCGGCGCCTGTAACTGGTACTGGGGTGACAAGCCTCGCCGGCTGACCCTCCCGTCGGACCGCTGGGGGTTCGAGGTCGGGGACGTCCGGGTCACCGGTACCCGGTTGATCGCCCTCGTGCTGGCGCTGGCGATCACGGCCGGCATCGGCGCGTTCCTGGCGCGCACCCGGGTGGGGCTGCGGATGCGGGCGCTGGCCGACGACCGGTCCGTCGCCGGCATCATCGGCGTGCCCGTCGACCGCACCACCACGACGGCGTGGCTGATCGCCGGCGCGCTGGCCGGTACGACCGGGGTGCTGCTCGGGAACCTCTCCCGCCTCGACCCGCCCACGCTCACGTTCCTCGTCATCCCCGGTTTGGCGGCCGCCGTCTGCGGCCGGCTCGCGTCGCTCGTCGGGACGCTCGTGGCCGGGATCGCCATGGGCACGGTCGAGGCGCTGGCCACGCCCTACGGCTCGGTCACCGGCTACCGGTCGGCGGCGCCGTTCCTGATCGCCCTGCTGGTCGTCTTCTGGTCGGCCCGCTCACCGGGAACGGTGGCTGGATGACCGGGCTCACCCGCATCGGGCGGGTCACGTTGCCCATCGGTCTGGTGGCCGGCGCCGGGCTGCTGGTACCGAACCTGGTGTCCGCGTTCTGGTTGCGGTCGCTGCTGTCGGCGGTGGTGTTCGCCTTGCCGGCGCTCGGCATCGCGATCCTGTTCGGCCGGCTCTCGATCGCCCCGCTGGCCCAGGTGGGCCTGGTCGCGGTCGGCGGCTGGTGCGCGCTGCGCCTGTCGCACGGCAGCGAGCTGCCGTTCCCGGTATCGGTCGCCGCCGGCGGCCTGGCGGCGGCCGCGCTGGGCGGGATCATCGGGCTCCCGGCACTGCGGATCAAGGGGCTGTACCTCGCCCTCGTCACGCTCCTCACGGCCGGGGCGATCGAGAAGATCGTCGCCACGACCGGCTTCCCCGACGGTGGGCCGGGTGGGTTCGGGCGCGACACGACGGGGGCCCGGTTGGCGATGGCCCGACCGGCGTTGGCCGCCTCGGACGCCGCCTACTTCCGCTTCGTCGTGGTGATCACCGCCCTGTGCTTCGCGGTGGTGGCGGTCGTGCGGTTCGGTCGCTTCGGCCGGATGTGGGCCATCATCGGGCAGGGCGACACGGTGGCGGCCGCGGCCGGGATCAACGTCACCGCCGTGCGGACGGTGGCCTTCGTGCTCGCCGGGTTCCTGAGCGGCGTGGCCGGGGGGCTGCTCGCCGGAGGCATCGGCTTCCTCGACCCGAAGAGCTTCGGCGCCTCCGAGAGCCTGCTGCTGTTCGCCCTCGTCCTCGCCGCCGGCACCCGCTCGCTGGCCGGTGCGCTGGTCGCCGCCCTGCTCTACCGGGCACTGCCGTCGCTGCTCGACGAGCTGGGCGTGGCCGGTGACATGGCGACCGTGCTGTTCGGCCTTGCCCTCATCCACGCCATGGTGAGCGGCACCGACGGGCTCACCGGGCAGCTCGCCGGGTTGGCCCGGCTCCGGCGCCGCCGGTCCCCGACGCCGGTTGCGGAGGCGGCGTGATCGAGCTGGACGGGATCACCGTGACGTTCGGGGTCGTGCGAGCGGTCGACAATGTGTCGGCCCGGCTCGACGCTGCGGTCACCGGTGTCATCGGCCCCAACGGGGCCGGCAAGACCACCTTGCTGCACGCCCTCGCCGGCACCGTCGTCGCCAGCGGCACGGTGCGTCTCGACGGGATCGAGCTGAGCGGACGACCGGCCCACCGGCGAGCCCGGCTCGGTGTGCGCCGCACCTTTCAGACGAGCCAGGTCGTGCCCCAGCTCAGCATCCGGGACAACGTGCTGGTCGGCGCCGACGCCACCCCCCGCGCACGGCGCCGGGAGCAGCACCGACGGGTCGACGAGCTGCTCGACATCGTCGGCCTGGCCGGGCGGGGGAACCGTTCCGGGCACGGCCTCACCAACCTCGACCGGCGCCGGGTCGAGATCGCCCGGGCGCTCATCGGCCAGCCGAGAGTCGTCCTGATGGACGAGCCCGGCGCCGGTCTCGCCGCCGACGACAAGGCCGAGCTCGAGCGCATCATCGCCGGCGTCGCCGACCAGGCCCAGGTCCTGCTGATCGAGCACGACGTGGAGCTGGTCGCCCGCTGCTGCACCGAGACGCTGGTGCTCGACCGCGGCGTCCTGGTGGCCGCCGGTCCTCCGGCCGAGGTGCTCGAACAGCCCGAGGTCCGGGAGGCCTACCTCGGCCATCCGGTCGACGGCGAGGCGGTGGCATCGTGACCGCGACCGGGTTGATCGTCGAGGCCCTGACCGTCCACCGGAGCGACCTGCCCGTCGTGCAGGACGTGTCGTTGACCGTGCCCGCCGGGGAGATCACCGCTCTGATCGGCCCGAACGGGGCCGGCAAGAGCTCCCTGGTACTGGCCCTGGCCGGGGTGCTCGCCGCCACCGGCTCGGTACGGACCGGCGACCGGGAGCTGCTCGGGCAACGCCCCGACGTGATCCGCAGCCACGGGGTGGCCTGCGTACCCGAGGGCCACGCCTTGCTCACCGGCCTCTCGGTGCAGGACAACCTGGCCGCCGCCGCAACCACCTTCCCGCGAGCCGAGACCGCCGGCCGCATCGACGAGGTGCTGACGACCTTCCCGCAGCTGACCGCCCTGCTCGACCGGCGGGCCGGGCTGCTGAGCGGCGGCGAGCAGCAGATGGTGGCGATCGGTCAGGCCCTCGTCTGCCGGCCGCGAGTCCTCGTCATCGACGAGATGTCGCTCGGCCTCGCCCCGATCATCGTCGACCGCCTGCTGCGGGTGCTCGGTGCCCTCGCCGCCGACGGCATCGCCGTGCTGCTGATCGAGCAGTTCACCGACCAGGCCCTGGCCGTCGCCACCACCGCCCACGTCATGAGCGGCGGGGTGGTCGCCTTCAGCGGTCCGGCGGCGACGCTGGCCTCGTCACCCGAGATCATCCATGCTGCGTACCTGGGCGTGCGCGCCGCCCCCGCCGGAGGAGCATCCCATGCCTGACTTCGTCCCGATCGACGACTACGTCACCGACGAGTGGTACCCGGGCTTCTCGCCGGACGGTGCGCACTCGCCCTGGGCGACCGAGCCGCTGTCCACGTTCCGGCCCGGTGACGAAGAGCGGTTCTGGCTGCTCGACTTCCATTACCCGAGGGGCATGGTGCCCCTCGGGTACATCTTCCCCGAGGACGGCATCCTCTGGGGCACCCAGGTGGCGGCCCAGTCGCTGCCGTTGCCGCCCAGCAAGGGCCTGTCGGTGCGGATGGCGGGCCCGCACATCTACAGCGGACAGGTCGACGTGCGCTCCGACTGGGAGCTCCAGGCCCGCGGCGAGCGCATCGCCCGCAACCTGCCCCGCTTCCTCCAGAGCTTCCCGGCCACGTGGGCCGAGCGCGTGGTCGAGCTGGAGGCCGGTCTCGCCCACTTCGAGCGCAACGACCACGAGCTCGACTCGCCCGAGCGCATCGGCCGCTACTTCGCCGACGCCCAGGTGTTCTTCCGCCGGGCGTGGGAGATCCACTTCGAGATGATGTACCCGCTGCTCGCCACCTACGTGGGCTTCTACGGGCTGTGCCAGCAGTTGAAGCTCGACCCGGGCGAGATCTCGAAGTTCCTGCAGGGGTACGACTCGAAGATCATGGAGGTCGACCGCCAGCTCTGGGAGCTGACCGGCGCCGCCCGCCGGGCCGGGCTCGGCGAGCTGTTCGACGCCACCCCGGTCGAGGACCTGCTCACCGCCATCCGAAGCGCCGACCACGAGCACGGCCAGAGCTGGCTCGAACGTTTCGACGGCTTCCTCGACACCCACGGCCATCGGACCGAGGGCATCGCCGACGTGGTGCTGCCGTCGTGGCGGGAGGACCCCACCTCGCCTCTCGGCACCATCAAGACGTTCCTCCAGAATCCCGACCAGCACGACTTCGCCGCCGCCCACGCCGCTTCGGTGGCCGAGCGAGACGCCGCCATCGACGCCGCCCGCAGCCGGCTGTCGCGAGCCGAGCAGGGCCAGTTCGACGAGGCCCTGGCGGCCTGCGAGTCCGCCAACTTCGCCTGGTGGAACGAGGAGCACAACTACTACATCGACCTGCGAGCCCACCTGCCGCTGCGCCGGGCTGCCCTGGCCCTGGCCGAGGCTGGCGGGTCGTCCGACTTGACAGACGGGCTGTTCCTGTTCCGACCCGAGTTCGAGGCCGTGACCCGGGGCGCGCGCACCTGGTCGTCGTTCGCCAACCTGATCGAGGAGCGGCGCAGCTTCTACGACGGTTGGGTCGCCCGCCGTTCGGAGATGCCGAAGGTGCTCGGCACCGTGCCCGACGACATGGAGGATCCGGTCCTGCGGGAGATCTTCGGCATGGGACATGACTTCTTCGAGACCGTGCGGGGCGGCTCGACCGGCGACCGGCTGACCGGCGTGGCCGCCTCGGGCGGCGTCGTCACCGGCCGGGCCCGCGTGCTCCACGGGGCCGACGAGCTGCACCGCATCGAGCCGGGCGAGATCCTCGTGTGCGAGGCGACGTCACCCAACTGGACGCCGGCCTTCGCCAAGATCGCCGCCTGCGTGTGCGACAGCGGCGGCACGCTGACCCACGCCTCGATCGTGGCCCGGGAGTATCGGGTCCCGGCTGTGGTCGGCACGGCCATGGCGACGAGCGTGATCGCCACCGGGGACCTGATCGAGGTCGACGGGACGGCCGGGGTCGTGCGCGTGCTCGAACAGGCGGCCGGGTGACCGGGGCCGCCACCGACGTGGTGTGGCTGGACGACCCGGCGGCGGTCGACGATCGCTGCATCGGGCCCAAGATGGCCAGCCTGGCCCGCCTGCGGTCGTGGGGCTTCCTCGTGCCAGACGGGTGCACGGTCCCGGTCACCGCCTTCGAGCGGTTCATCGGGACCGACGGCCTCGACCGGCGGATCGAAGCCGTGCTCGACGGCTGCGACCCCGACGACGACGTCCGGGTGGCCGCCTGCGCCGACCGGGTCACCGCCCTGCTGGACGCCGCCCCGTCCCCGGAGGACCTGCGCCGCTATCTGGGAGAGGTCCACGACGAGCTGTGCGGCCGCCTCGGCGACGTTAACCCCCAGCTCGCGGTGCGCTCCTCGGCGGTGGCCGAGGACGGCGCCGCCGCCAGCTTCGCCGGCCAGTTCCTGACCGAGCTGGGCGTGTGTGGGGCCGACGAGCTGGTGGCCTCGGTGCGGCGCTGCTGGGCCTCGCTGTTCAGCCCCCGGGCGCTGGCCTACCGGCTCCGGGCCGGCATCGGGATGGCCGACGACTGTCCCATGGCCGTCGGCATCGTCCGCCTGGTCCACCCGCGGGCGGCCGGGGTCGCCTTCTCACGACACCCGGTGATGGGCACCGCCGACCGCCTGGTGATCGAGGCGACCTTCGGGCTGGGCGAGGCGCTCGTCTCGGGCCTCGTCACCCCGGACAAGGTGGAGGTCGACAGCGAGGACGGCCGCACCCTCGACTACCGGGTCGCGACGAAGGCGGTGGCCTCCTCGTTCGCCCCCCGGGAGGGGCGGGTGGTGGAGCACCCGATGCCGCCGTCACTGCGGGACCGGCGGGTGCTCGACGACGCTCAGGTGGCGGCCATCGCGGCCGGGGTGGTCGCCATCGAGGCCAAGCTGGGTCGCCCGGCTGACGTGGAGTGGGTGATCGACACCCGCACGGCGGCCGACGAGATCACCTGGGTCCAGGCCCGCCCGCAGACGGTCGGGGGCTTCGAGCCGCCGGAGCGCCCGAGCTTCCTGGGCACAGTGCTCTCGACGGCGTTCGGCATGACGAAGGGAACCGCGTGACGAGCAGCACCAGCCGTGTGGACGTGTCGGAGTTCGGCGAGCTGCCGCCGATCGCCAACTTCCGGAGCGTCCTGCTCGACCTCGACGGGACCGTGTACCTCGACGGCGACCCGCTGCCGTCGGCACAGGAGTTCATCACCGACTGCGTCGAGGCGGGCTGCCTCGTCTCGTACATCACCAACCTGTCGCTGTTCCCGAAGGCCCACTGCCTCGACGCGCTGGAGCGGATGGGCCTGGCCACCACGCCCCGCCACGTCCTCACCGCGGTGGACGTGATGATGACCACGCTCGACGGCCGGGTGCCGGGGCGGCGGATCGGCGTGCTGGCCGCCGAGCACGTGCGGACCCGCCTGCAGATCGCCGGGTACCGGGTGACCGACCTCAACGCCGGCCCGCCGGAGGGCCCGCTCGACGCGCTGGTGGTCGGCCAGGTGCCCGAGCTGCACCCCGGGGCCCCGGTCCACGTGCGGGGTTCGATCGAGGCCCGGCTCCCGATCTTCGCCACCAGCACCCACGGGCAGATGCCGACCCGCCTGGCCGGGGTGCTGTCGGCCGGGCAGGTGCTGGCCGCCGTCACCAGCAGTGCCGACAAAGAGGTGGAGGTGGTCGACTGCGGCAAGCCGTCGACGTTCTTCGCCGCCGCCGTCGACGAGCTGATGGAGCTGGCCGACCCGGTGCTGGTCGTCGGCGACAGCCTCGAGAGCGACATCGCGCTGGCCAAGGGCAACGGCTGGTTCGGGATGCTGGTCGGCGAACGGCCCGAGGCCGTGACGGGGCCGGTGCCCGACTACTGGGCGCCCGACCTGGCGTCGGTGGTCGGCCGGTGACCGCCGGGAGCGTGCTGGTCGACGGCGCCTGGTGCCGGACCGCGGCCGGCGCCGACGTCGTGAACCCGGCCGACACCGACCAGGTGGTCGGCCGCGTCGAGTGGGCCACTCCCCGTCTGGTCGAGCAGTCCGGGGCGGCGGCGGCCCAGGCCTTCGACGCCTGGCGGCGCACCCCGGCCGGCGAGCGCGCAGCCCTGCTGCTGCGCATCGCCGACCGGCTCGACCACCAGCGCGAGCCGCTGGCCCGGCTGACCGTGCAGGAGCAGGGCAAGACCCTGCCCGAGGCGCTCGGCGAAGTCGACCGCGGCGCCGCCACCTTCCGCTACTTCGCCGGGCAGGCCCTCGACCCGACCGGCGACCTGCTGGCACCGATCAAGCCGGGCGCGCTGTCCTACGCCGAGCGGGTGCCGCTCGGGCCGATCGCCGTCATCACCCCGTTCAACTTCCCGATACTCGTGCCGTGCTGGAAGCTGGCGCCGGCGCTGGCCTTCGGCGACACCGTGGTCTGGAA
Organism: uncultured Acidimicrobiales bacterium; assembly: GCA_963842395.1. Classification (GTDB taxonomy): domain Bacteria; phylum Actinomycetota; class Acidimicrobiia; order Acidimicrobiales; family VFJN01; genus ZC4RG19. The sequence continues at coordinate 1,583,971 of CAWJGJ010000002.1, read as the reverse complement.
GCCCTCCGAGGCGACGTCGCTGACCGCCGCCGCGCTGGCTCAGGTGCTGGTCGACGCCGGACTGTCGCCTGGTTGCGTGAACCTGGTGCCGGGCGGACCCGACGTCGGCGCCGCCGTGGTCGCCCTCCCCCAGCTCCGGGGCGTCACGTTCACCGGGTCGACCGCCGTCGGCCGCACCATCCAGCGGGCGCTGGCCGGTCGGTCGGTCGCCGTCCAGCTGGAGCTGGGCGGGAAGAACCCGGCCGTGGTGCTGGCCGACGCCCCGGCCGAGGCCACCGCGGCGAGCATCCTCAAGGGCATCGCCTCGGGCACCGGGCAGCGCTGCACCGCACTGAGCCGGGCGCTGGTCCCTCGCCGGCGCCACGACGAGCTGGTCGAGGCCCTGTCGGCCGCCGCCGACCGGTGGCGGATGGGCGACGGCCTCGACCCCGGCTCGATGGCCGGGCCGCTCACCACGGCCTCCGCCCAGGCCCGGATCGACGCATCCATCGCCGAGGCCCGAACGCGGGGCGGTTCGGTGATCACCACCGGCACCGTCACCTCGGACCGGCCCGGCTGGTGGACCCACCCGACCATCGTGACCGGCCTGGCGGCGACCGATCCCCTGGCCGTGACCGAGCTGTTCGGCCCGGTCCTGGTGGTGCTCCCCCACGACGGGCCCGACCACGCCGTCGAGCTGGCCAACGCCACACCGTTCGGCCTCAACGCCGCCGTCTACACCGGCGACCTGGCGGCGGCCATGGCCGCGATCGACCGCATCGAGGCCGGCATGGTCCAGGTCAACGCCGACGCCGGCGTCGCCGCCCACGTGCCGTTCATCGGCATCGGCGACTCGGGCTTCGGGCCGTCCGAGCAGGGCCCGTGGGCCCGCGAGTTCTTCACGCGGGCCAAGGCGGTCAACATCCACCCGGGCGGGCGGGGCTGATGCGGGCCGCCGTCATGTGGGCGCCCCGGTCGCCGCTCACCGTCGAGGAGGTCACCACCTCCGCGCTGCGACCCGACGAGGTGCGGATCGCCACCCGGGCGGTGGGGCTGTGCCACTCCGACCTGCACGTGCTCGACGGGCATCTCACCCGGCCGCTGCCGACGGTGCTCGGCCACGAGGCCGCCGGCGTCGTGACCGAGGTCGGCGACGAGGTGCCCGGAGTCGAGGTCGGCGACCACGTCGTCGCCTGCCTGGTCGTGCACTGCGGCACCTGCCGCTGGTGCCGCCGGGGCCAGCCCACGCTGTGCGGGAACAAGGCGGCCACCAACCGGCCGCCGGGCGAGCCCAGCCGCCTGCAGCTGGGCGGCCGGCCGCTGCACCCGTTCACCAACATCGGCGGGCTGGCCGAGGAGCTGGTCGTCCACCGCAGCGCGGTCGTCGTCGTCCCGCCCGCGGTCCCGCTGGAGGCGGCGGCGCTGCTCGGCTGCGCGGTGTCGACCGGGGTGGGCGTGGTCGACAACGTGGCCCGGGTCCGATCCGGCGACGTGGTGGCCGTGATCGGCTGCGGCGGCGTCGGCCTCAACATCGCGCAGGCGGCCCGCGCCGCCGGCGCCGCCCAGGTGTTCGCCATCGACCTGGACGGGAGCCGGCGGGAGACTGCCGTGGCCCGGTTCGGGGCGACCGAGGCGCTGGACGCGGCCGACCCGACGTCCGTTGCCGAACGGGTGCTGGCCGCGTCGGGAGGCGGCGCCGACCACGTGTTCGACGCCGTCGGCCAGGTCGCGACCACGACATTGGCCCTCGACCTGGCCGCCGCCGGCGCCGCCGTCTACGCCGTCGGCGTCTACCGGCAGGGCGAGGTGGTGCCGTTACCTGTCGGCCACCTCCAGAGTGCCAAGCGGCTGGTGGGCGTACGGATGGGGGCTATCGATCCCCGCATCGACATCCCCGAGCTGGTCGACCGCTACCTCAGCGGCGAGCTGTTGCTCGACCAGCTCATCAGTGATCGCGTCGGGCTGGACGACGTGAACGCGGCGTTCGAGGCGCTGCGCTCGACCGACGGCCTCCGCACGGTCGTGACGTTCGAGGAGCACCCGTGACCGGAGCCAACGCCTACCACCAGGCCCCCGACCGGCTGACCGGGGCCCCGCCCGGCTGCCCGGTCGATCGCCGGTGGTCGCCGTTGAACGACGACTACCTGGCCGACCCGTACCCCATCGCCGCCCGGTTGCGGGGCGACCACCCGGTGTTCTTCGCCGAGGAGATCGGCCACGTCGTCGTCACGCGGATGGAGGACATCGAGGCGGTGTTCACCCGGCCCGACGTGTTCGCGTCCACCAACGTGCAGGACCCGGTGTTTCCGCTGGCCGAGGCGGCGGCCGACATCCTGGCCGCCGACGACTTCGACCCGGTCGCGGTGATGTCGAACCGCTCCGAGCCCGATCACGCCCGCATCCGCGTCTACACCCGGCGGGGGTTCTCGAACCGGCGGCTGGCGGCGCTGGCCGACTACCTGCGGGGCCGCGCTTCCGGGCTGCTCGACGCCATGGTGGCCGCCGGACCGCCGGCCGAGTACGTGCAGGCCCTCGCCTTCCCGCTGCCGGCCGAGATCGTGTTCCGTCTGCTGGGGTTCCCGGCCGAGGACGACGCCATGATCAAGGCCTGGTGCGTCGACCGCAAGGCGTTCTCGTGGGGCAAGCCGAGCGCCGAGGAGCAGGCCGAGATCGCCCAGGCCATGCTCGACTACTGGCGCTACTGCCGGGCGTTCGTGGCGGAGCGGCGGGAGCAGCGGGCCGACGACTTCTGCTCCGAGCTGCTCGACGCCCACGACGCCGATCCCGACCCGGCCGGCGGCACCGGTCTCAGCTACCGGGAGGTCGAGTCCGTCGTCTACGGCATCAGCTTCGCCGGCCACGACCCGGTGACCGCGTTGCTGTGCAACACCCTCCGGTGCCTGCTCCCCCGGCGTGACCAGTGGGATGCGCTCGTCGCCGATCCGTCGCTGGCCGCGAACGCCGTCGAGGAGACGCTGCGCTTCGAGTCCAGCCAGATCTCGTGGCGGCGCATCTCCACTCGGTCCACCACGATCGGCGGGGTCGAGGTGCCAGCCGGCACCCGGATCCTGCTCAACCTGGCCGCGGCCAACCGCCAGCCCGACGTGTTCGACGCGCCCGACACGTTCGACATCGACCGGGAACGGGCCAACCGTCACATCAGCTTCGGCAAGGGCATCCACTTCTGCCTCGGCGCCGGGCTGGCCAAGCTCGAGGCCCGCACCGTGCTCGAGCTGCTGGCATCGCAGCTGCCCTCGCTGCGGCTGGTCGAGGGCCAGCGGCTCAGCTACTTCCCGAACATCACGTTCCGGGGGCCCGACCAGCTGCTCGTGGAGTGGGACGCATGAGCCTCTACCAGGTGCAGAAGTTCCTCTACCAGGTCAACCGAGACCCGGGGCTGCAGGAGCGCTACCTCGCCGACCGCGGCGCCGTGCTGACCCCGTACGACCTGACCGACGAGGAGGTGCGGGCGCTCGTCGAGCCGGACATCGGCCTGCTGTTCCACCTGGGGGTGAACGGCCAGATCCTCATGCACTTCGCCGCCTTCCACCAGATCCCCTGGGCCGACTACCTGCGGCTCATGCGGGAGGGCATCGAGCGGCACGGCCCCGTCCGCGAGGGCGTGTACGCGGTGACCGGCTACGAGGGCGTGCCCGGGCTCGGGACGGAGGAGGACTGATGCCGCTCGTGTTCGCCGGCGTGTGCAGCCACGCCCCCGGCATCACCGGCCGGGCCGACCTGGCCGACCCCGTGGTGCGCGACGCCTTCTACGACGCCTTCGGGGCGATGCGGGCCTCGCTCGAAGCCGCCCGCCCCGACGCCGTCGTGGTGGTCGCGGCCGAGCACTTCGCCAACTTCTTCATGGACAACATGCCGTCACTGGCCCTCGGCATGGCCGACCGCTACGACGGACCGATCGAGGACCCCGCCTGGCTCGGCATCGACCGGGTGCAGGTGCCCGGCGACCGGGACCTGTCACAGCGGTTCATCACCGAGGTCATGCAGGGCAGCGACGTGGCCTACGCCGAAGAATGGCGCTTCGACCACGGGATCATGGTGCCGCTGCACTTCCTCACCCCCCGCTACGACCTGCCGGTGATCCCGGCCAACATCAACTGCCAGGGACCGCCGCTCCTGCCGCTGCACCGGGCGTGGGTGTTCGGCGAGTCGCTCCGAGCGGCGTCCGACGCCCTCCCCGAGCGGATCGCCCTGGTCGGCACCGGAGGCGTCTCGCACTGGCCGGCCACCCCGGACTCCGGGAAGATCAACGAGCCCTGGGACCGCGACTTCCTCGACCGCTGGGCCGCCAACGACCGGGACCGGCTCCTGGACTACGCCGACGTCGGCGTCTACGCCGAGGCCGGGCAGGGCGGCTTCGAGATCCGCACCTTCCTCGCCGTCAGCGCCGCCGCTCGCGGCGCCCAAGGCACCGTCCACTTCTACGCCCCGATCCCGATCTTCGCCGTCGGCTGCACCATCGCCACCTACGCCCTGGCGGGTGGTTGACGATCAGGTCTCCGGGGTCGTGGCGGCCCGGACCTCGGTTGCGGTGCGGCCGTAGAGGTCGACGAAGCAGCGGGAGAAGTGGGCGGCGGTCTTGAAGCCGCAGTCGGCGGCGATCGTGCTGACGCTGACCGAGGCCCGGCGGGGATCGGTCAGGGCCGAGTAGGCGAGGTCGAGGCGGCGGCGGATGATCCGCTGGCGGACGGTCTCGCCCGTCGACCGGAACAGCTCGTGCAGGTAGCGGATGGAGACGGCAGCGCCGGCCGCGACCTCCCGGGGCGACAGGTCGGGGTCGGTGAGGTGGTCGTCGATGTAGGTCTTGGCCGACGTCAGGTGCTCGTCGCGGACGTTGGTGGTGCGGGTCGACGGCGTGAACACCAGCTGCATCACGTCGAGCGTCCGGGAGCCGAGACGCTGGCCCTCGACCGGCGTGAGGTCGGGATGGTCGAGGACGGCCGGCAGCCGGGCGACGAAGGCCGCCACGGGATCGGCCGTCCCGCAGTTGGTGGGCGGCGTGGCGGCCGCCTCGCCGAGCGGCGCACAGCGGCGGGCGAACACGTCCCGCTCGACCAGCACGCCGATGACCCGGGCGAGCTCCTCCACCTCGAGCACGAACGGCCGGGCACCGTCGACCACGCTGGTCGTGCCCTCGACCAGCACCAGGTCACGCCCGTCCTGGTGCAGCGTCAGCCTCCCTCGCAGCACCGTCAGCGTGCAGGCCAGGTGGTGCCCGCCGGCCCGAACGTGGGCCGGTGTGCGCCGCCAGGTCTGCGGGCACAGGTCCAGCTCGACCAGCGTGACGTCCCCGAGCGGCCGCCGCCGGACCGCTCCGGCCGATCCCACGCAGCGGAGCGGGAACACCGCCCGACCGAGGTCGTGCTCCCACGCCGAGCGCTCGCCCGGGACGTGAGCGGACCCTGGCACGGGCACGGCCGGATCCGCCTCAGGCCTCGGCCTCGGCCCCGGCGTCGCCGGCGTCGACGCCGGCGTCCGCCACCAGCGCCAGCAGCTCGTAGAGCCGGTCGAGCTGGCCGGCGCCGAGCCGTTCCTCCATCCACCGGTACTGGGCCTCGCTGAGCGGCCCGATCTTGGCCAGGAGGGCCCGCCCGGCCCGGTTGGCCGAGATCAGCGCCCGGCGGGCGTCCTCGGAGGCCGTGGCCCGGTCGAGCAGGCCCCGCCGCTCCAGCCCGGTGAGGATGCGGGACAGGCTGGGGCCGAGCAGGAATGTCCGCTCAACGATCTGGCTGACCGACAGCGGCTGGTCGGCGTCGGCCAGCGCCCGCAGCACCCGCCACTGCTGCTCGGTGATGTTCTCGGCGGCGAGGATCGGCCGGAAGTGGCTCATCACAGCCTCCCGCGCCTTGAGCAACGCCATCGGCAGGGACTGAGCGAACGGCCGGAGCGGGGCGTCACTCATCGCGCACGCCGTTGCGCAGGGTGCCGATGCCGTCCACGTGGACCTCGACCAGGTCACCGGGCACCAGGTACCGCGGCGGGTCGAAGCGGGCGCCGGCGCCGGTCGGCGTGCCGGTGAAGATGAGGTCGCCCGGTTCGAGCGTGCAGAACGTCGACAGGTACTCGATCTGGGCCTCGATGGGGAACGCCATGGTGGCCGGCGTGTCGTCCTGGCGCAGCTCCCCGTTGACGCGGGTGGTGAGCCGCAGCGCCTCGACGTCGCCGACCTCGTCCATCGTCACCATCCACGGGCCGAGCGACCCGGAGCGCGCCCAGTTCTTGCCCTGGGTGACGTTGAACTTGGCGTGCCGCACCCAGTCCCTGATCGTCCCCTCGTTCCCGAGCGTGAGCCCGGCGATGTGATCCCGGGCCTCGTGCCGGGGGATGCGGCGGCCGGAGCGGCCAATGACGACCACGATCTCGCCCTCGTAGTCGAGCTGGTCGCTCTCCGGGGGCCGCACGAGATCCTGGCCGTGGCCGACCAGCGACTCGGGGAAGCGCACGAACACGCTCGGGCGGTCGGGGGCGGCCTGGCCGTCGCGGTACTCGGCGTTGCGGCCGCCGTAGTTGACCCCGATGCAGAGGATCTTCCCCGGCCGGGGAACGGTCCGCTCGTAGGTGACGTCGGCCAGCCGGTGGTCGGGCTCGGCGGACGGGACCAGGCGGCGAGCGTCGCCGAGCCGGTCCTGGACCAGCAGGTCGCCGAGGTCGCGCACGCCGTCGAGGCGCCCGCCTAGATCGACGATGCGGTCGCCGTCGACCACGGCGCCGAACGAGGCTCGGCCGTGGGAGGAGTAGCTGAGGAATCGCATCTTGCCCCGTTACTTAACATGTTAGATAATGCTGCGCAATGCCCCACGTGACGATCGATTGTTCGGCCAACGTCGCCGCCGTGACCGATGTGGCCGCGCTGACCGGTGCCCTCCACGAGGCGGCGCTGGCCACCGGCGTCGTTCCGCTGGACGCGTTGCGCACCCGTACGGCGCTGCACGAGCACTACGCCATCGGCGACCGGGCCGCGCCGAACCTGTTCGTGGCGGTCACCGTCAGGTTGGCACCGGGTCGCTCCGACCAGGCCAAGCAGCGCCTGCTCGCTGCGCTGCTGGAGGCGCTCGACGACCGGCTCGGCCCGGCCCGGGCCGACGGCATGCTCAGCGTCGAGCTGCAGGAGATCGACCCGGCGTCCCGGGTGAACCGCAACCACCTTCGGGCCGCCATCGCGGAGCGAGCGGCGCCCCGGGACCAGGTCACCGAGCTGTAGCGAGGACGGATCTTTGGCCACCGCCCGCACCTTCGACGAGAACGTCGCGATCGCCGAGCGCCAGCTCCGCCGCTTCGCCGACGGGCCGCTCCTGCACACCATCGCCGGCGCCGCCTGCCCGAGCACCTCCGGCGAGACGTTCGAGAACCGCTCGCCGGTCGACGGCGCTCTGCTCGGCACGGTTGCGGCAGGCGACCGGACCGACATCGACGCCGCCGCTCTGGCTGCGGCCGAGGCGTTCCCCGACTGGGCCGGTCGATCGGGCACCGAACGGCAGCGGATCCTGCGCCGGGTGGCCGACCTCATCGAGGCCCGAGCCGACGACCTCGCCGCCGTCGAGTGCATCGACACCGGTCAGGCCGTCCGCTTCATGAGCGCGGCCGCCGTCCGCGGCGCCGAGAACTTCCGCTTCTTCGCCGACCACGCCCCCGCGGCCGGCGACTGCCGGTCGATGCCCGACCGGCACCACGTGAACTACTCGATCCGCCGGCCGCTCGGCCCAGTCGGGGTGATCACGCCGTGGAACACGCCGTTCATGCTGTCGACCTGGAAGATCGCACCGGCCCTCGCCGCCGGCTGCACCGTGGTGCACAAGCCGGCCGAGTGGAGCCCGTGCACCGCCTCGATGCTGGCCGAGGTCGCGCTCGAGGCGGGGCTGCCGGCCGGCGTTCTGAACACCGTCCACGGCCTCGGCGAGACGGCCGGCAAGGCCCTGACCGAACACCCCGCCATCACCGCCATCGCCTTCGTCGGCGAGTCGGCCACCGGGTCCGCCATCCAGGCCCAGACCGCCCCCACGCTGAAGCGGCTCCACCTCGAGCTGGGCGGCAAGAACCCGGTCGTCGTGTTCGACGACGCCGACCTCGACCGGGCGCTCGACGCGGTCGTGTTCATGATCTTCAGCCTGAACGGCGAGCGCTGCACCTCGTCGAGCCGCCTGCTCGTCCAGTCGACCATCCACGACGAGCTGGTCGAGCAGCTCACCGAGCGGGTCCAGCGCCTTCGGGTCGGCCACCCGCTCGACCCGGCCACCGAGATCGGCCCGCTCATCCACCCGCGCCACTGCGAGAAGGTGCGGGGCTACGCCGCCGTGGCCGAGGCCGAGGGGGCCACCGTCGTGGTCGGCGGCGGAGCCGACGCCGACCCGGCCTCCCAGTACGTCGACCCGATGCTGGTCGTCGGCGCCACCAACGCCATGCGCGTTGCCCGTGAGGAGATCTTCGGCCCGGTCCTGACCGTCATCCCGTTCGAGGACGAGGCCGAGGCGGTCCGGCTCGCCAACGACAGCGACTACGGGCTGGCCGGCTACGTGTGGACCTCCGACACCGGTCGGGCCCACCGGGTCGCCCGGGACCTCGACGTAGGCATGGTCTGGGTCAACAGCCAGAACGTCCGGCACCTGCCCACGCCCTTCGGCGGGGCCAAGCGCAGCGGCATCGGCCGGGACGGTGGCCCCGAACACTCCTTCGAGTTCTACATGGAGACCAAGAACGTGGCCGTCGCCTACGACACCCACGCCATCGGCCGGCTCGGCGTCGCCGGGGCCCGCTGATGGCCCGGACGCTCGACCCCGAGCGGATCGCCGCCATCGCCGCCGCGCACGAGCAGGCCCGGCGCACGGTCACGCCGATCGACCGGGTCACCAAGGCGCACCCCGACCTCACGCTCGACGACGCCTACGCCATCCAGCAGGCCTGGGTCCACCTCCAGGTAGCGAACGGGGCGTCGATCCGGGGCCACAAGATCGGGCTCACCAGCCGGGCCATGCAGCAGGCCATGCGGATCGACGAGCCCGACTTCGGCGCCCTGCTCGACGACATGTTCCTGGCCGACGGGGCCACCATCCGGGCCGCCGACTACATCGACCCGAAGATCGAGGTCGAGCTGGCGTTCGTGCTGCGCGACCGCCTCGACCCCCCCGACGTGACCGCGGCCGACGTCTACGCCGCCACCGATCACATCATCCCGGCGCTGGAACTGATCGACGCCCGATCGCACCGCGTCGACCCGGCCGACGGCACGCCCCGCACCGTGCGCGACACCATCGCCGACAACGCGGCCGACGCCGCCATCGTGACCGGCGGGTCGCCGATCCGGCCCGGGGAGACCGACCTGCGCTGGGTGGCGGCGATCATGAAGCGCAACGGCACCGTGGAGGAGACCGGCGTGGCTGCCGGGGTACTCGACGACCCGGTGACCGGCATCGTCTGGCTCGCCCGGCGCCTCCACCGGCTCGGTATCACCCTGGAAGCGGGTGAGACGGTGCTGGCCGGCTCGTTCACCCGACCGGTCGACCTGCGGGCCGGCGACCACATCGAGGTCGAGTTCCGGGACCTCGGTCGGATCACGCTCGATGTCGCCTGACCTGCCGGCCAACCTCTTCAAGCGGCGGCTGCGGGCCGGTGAGGTTCAGCACGGCCTGTTCTGCGGTCTGGCCGATCCCGTGGCGGCCGAGATCGTCGCCGGCGCCGGGTTCGACTGGCTGCTGCTCGATGCCGAGCACTCGCCCAACGACCTGCGCACGATCCTGGCCCAACTCCAGGCGACCGCAGCCTCCGGCACACCGGTGCTGGTCCGCCCCGACGGCGGGGACCCCGTCACCATCAAGCGGCTGCTCGACCTCGGCGTGCAGACCCTCCTCGTCCCTATGGTCGAGTCGGCGGCCCAGGCGACCGAACTGGTGGCCGCCGTGCGCTACCCGCCCGAGGGGGTGCGCGGCGTCGGGTCGTCCATGGCCCGTGCCGCCCGCTGGAACCGGGTCGGCGACTACCTGGACCGGGCCGGCGACGAGCTCTGCCTGCTGGTCCAGATCGAGTCGGTGGCTGGGCTCACCGCCGTCGAGGAGATCGCCGCGGTGGACGGGGTCGACGGCCTGTTCGTGGGACCGTCGGACCTGTCCGCCTCGATGGGTCACCGGGGCCGGCCCGGCCACCCCGACGTGGTGGCCGCGGTCGACGACGCCCTGCGCCGGATCGTCGCCGCCGGCAAGCCGGCCGGCGTGTTCGCCACCACGCCCGATGCGGTCGAGCGCTGGGTCGGGATCGGCGCGACGGTGGTGGCCGTCGGGGTCGACGTGTCCCTGTTCGTGGCCGCCGTCGACGGGCTGGCGGCCCGCTACCGCCGGGAGGGCTCGTGACCGGGCGCGACCGGCTGTTCATCGGCGGGTCGTGGCGGCCGGGGTCCGAGCGGATCGTGGTGGTGGACCAGGCCACCGAGGAGCCGATCGCCGAGGTCGGCGCCGGCACGCCGGACGACGCCCTCGCCGCCTGCGAGGCGGCCGCCGCCGCACAGCCGGCCTGGGCCCGGACCCCGCTGCGGGAACGGGCCGAAGTTCTGCGGCGGGTCTGGGCCCTGCTGGTCGGAGCGACCGACGAGCTGGCCGAGCTGATCGTGGCCGAGCACGGCAAGCCGCTGGCCGATGCCCGGGGCGCTCCGCCAGTACCTCGAGGCGCTCGGCGCTCGTCTGGAGCTCGTCGCCGTGTTCGACGACGAGGACCGTCGCGTCCCAATCAACCTCGGCAAGGAAACCGCCGCCTGATCCCAGGCGGGGCTCAGAATGCCACTGAGCGTGCGGGCAATTTCTAACGGATTTCTACCGAATGAATGAATACAGGCCGACACAAGGCGACACGAGCAGTCATATGGCATTGACAAAGGCGCTGTTCAGAGCTACTGTCGGGCACAGATTGATATAGGGCGGATATGGGGACTAACGGGCTCATAACCCGAAGGTCATAGGTTCAAATCTTACCCCCGCCACCAAAGCAGAGAGCCGGTGCACAAGCACCGGCTCTCTGCTTTCGGGGCCGGCTCCCAATGCTTCTTCTCGTGGGTCAGCTCGGAGTCGGGCCGCGATCCGTTCTTCGCATGTGCCTACGGAGTGTCCGGTCGTCGCGTCTCTGACGAGAAATCAGGGACGGCGCCGCGGGAGTCAGTGGAGCGGCCTTTGGGCTCCTCCCACTCTTCCTGACGGCCGAGGGCGGTCTCGTCCAGCATGTAGTACGACCCCCCGATGCTCTCGGCCCCTCGGGCGTACACCGAGTAGGTGTGGAACACACGGTCGCCATCGCGGAGGAAGCAGCTGCGGCCCGGGCGCTCCATGGGTTGCTCACCTTCGACGTACATGGAGAACGAGCCGGCCTGCTCGTGCTCGGCAGCGGATCGGAAGTTGTACTCCACCGGTGCCACCGAGTCGTCGAGGGTGACGTGGAAGTCGTAGTTGAAGTCGTCGCCGAACGACGAGAACCATGGGAAGGTCCAACCTCGCTTGGACTTGTACCTCTCGATCTTGTCGATCGGGGCGCGCGACACGTACACGAATGTGGTGTCACGGGCGTGCAGATGCTCGAGGTGACCGGTCGAGAGTTCCGCGGCTCCGGCCGAGCAGCTCGGACAGCCGTCCTCCCAGCTGGGGTCGAACATGAAATGGCCGACGATGAGCTGGCTGCGACCGTCGAACAGGTCGAACAGGCTGGCTTTCCCGTCCGGGCCTTGGAACACGTAGTCCTTGTCGACCTCGACCATCGGCAGGCGGCGCCGCTCCGCGCTCAACAAGTCACGTTGTCGGGTGAACGCCTTCTCCTTGGCCAGCAGCTCCATCCGAGCAACCCGCCATTCCTCGCGCGACACAACCTCCGGCAGACTCATCGTTCTCCTCCTCGGTAATCGCACTGGCTGCGCTACCAGGGGCTGGAGCAACGCTCCCGGGACGGTGCCGGCGCTAGCGGCAGAGTTCAACACGGTGCGGGTGCGCGATCCGTGTCGGCGACGACCGTACACCCACATACGCCGACGCCGAGCCCTGTCGAACAAGCTCTCGGCAATGTCTGACTCGCTGCTGAAACAAAACAGGATCGGGTGAGGGTGTAGGTTGCACGCTGACACGACATCACCCACGCGTGTCGGTCCCGTCGCACTGGCGGGCCAGGGAGCGATGCTCCAGACCTTGGTAGCGCGTCACGTTCATTCGAACGCCAAGGAGGGTGCATGGCTCTCGCCGAGCTTCCCACTGCGATCCCGATCGACCGGCGGGCCTGGCGTAGGCCGTCATCGGTCACCGAACCGACGATCGTGCCGCTGTCGGGGGAGCACGACCTCTCGACCCGTCGCGCCCTCGCCGAGCTCCTCGCCCGCGCGATCTCCGACACTGACGGCGGCATCGCCGTCGACCTGCGTCTCGTGTCGTTCATGGATGCGTCCACCCTGGGGCTGCTGGCCGGAGCCGGCGGCTTCCTCGGCGCGCATGATCGCACCCTCGTCCTTCGCGCCCCTTCGCCGATCGCGCGGCGCGTCATCGAGGTCGGCGGGCTCGGCCCGTTCCTCGAGACGCAGCCAGCGGTCGTGACGAGGAAGGCCTGCTGATGAGCTCGCCGGAAGCGGCCGCATCGATGATCGACATCGGCCCGGCCACGGACCGGATGACGAGCCTCCTCGCGATCGTGTCGGAGGACCAGTTCGATCGGCCCACGCCCTGCCCTGACGCCCGCGTCGGCGATCTCGTCGACCATGTCGGCGCGTTCACCAAGGGGTTCATCGCCGTGGCCCGCAAGGACGTCGACGGCACCGAGGCGCCGGTCAAGCCGGACGCCGCCCACCTCGAGGCAGGGTGGCGGGACCGCATCGGGCGTGATCTCGCGACCTTGGCCGACGCGTGGCGTGATCCCGCGGCGTGGGAAGGCATGACGTCGGCTGCCGGCGTCCCGTTGCCGGCACACGTGGCCGGGCTGGTCGCGCTCGACGAGCTGGTGGTGCACGGCTGGGACCTCGCCGTCGCGATCGGCCAGCCCTATGCGCCACCTGTGCAGGACGTCGAGGCAGCGATGTCGTTCGTCGCGTCGTTCGATGCGCCGCGTGACGGCACCCTCTTCGGTCCCGTGGTCCCTGTTCCCGATGACGCGCCTGCGATGGATCGTTTGCTCGGGCTCACCGGCCGCGACCCCGGCTGGCGGCCAGCGGCTCCCTGATCAGGCCAGCACGATCTCGCGCAATCGCTCTACTGGCCCGACCGCCACAGCAAGCTCCACCGCTACGACGATCTCGACCCGACGCCGACGATCGCCCGCCTACTGGCCGAGATCGGCGCCGACCCCACCTGCATCTTCTGGGGCTGAAGGCGCCGGCTACCTCGCGGTGGACGCGACCCGTCGGGCCACGGCTGCGCACTGCTAAGCGCGCTCAACAGCCTGTAGGCACGGACCTGCGCGGCCGACACCGGCTTGGTGCGGGTGGGCTTAGGCAATGCGCACCGCCCGGAGCTCGTCGATACCGAGGCCGTGCACGACCCGGCCGTCGCGCCGGATGTCGGCCCAGCCCTGGCTGCGCCCGGCGGCCTTCGTCGCCGCCTCCACGGCGCTCACCTCGAGCACCTCGACGGGGTTGCCCGTGAGTCGTCCCATGTCGCGGCGCCAGGCTTCGAGCGACTCGCCCCATGCGTCGTCGTCGTCCTCGATGGCCGCAGGTCGGACGACCACGACGTCGATGTCGCTGTCGGTGCCCGCCTCCCCCCGAGCGAACGATCCGAAGACGATGACACTCACCGGTGGGCGGGGAGCGCGCCGGCCAGTCGACCGAACTCGTCGAGCACGGTGTCCGTCGAGCGGGCGAGGGCGACCAGCACACGGGATGCGACGTGCTCAGGGACGAGCCGGAACAGCGATGCCGGCGGCACCTCCCGCCGCTCGACGACGCCGAGCTCGACCAACCCGGGCAGGACTCGCGACGCCTGGGCCTGACTCACCCCAGCGAGCTGCGCGATGGTCCGCAGGTTCAGCTCGGCGGTGGTCTCGGCCAGCACGGCCAGCACCCGTCCCTGAGCGCCTGGCACGATGGCCTCAATCGGTCGCACGAAGTCCACCTCGTGAGGGTGCTCACCTAGCCAGCAGAAATGGAACGATCCTTCCCTATTTGATGGCATCCTCTGGCCCCGGCTGCCACCGGCTTCCAACGGATCTTCTAACGGACGGGCTGAAGAGAAGGCGCTGCGTCGTGGTCAGAAGCGACCGGTCCAGGCGACCCCGCCGCCACGGCCGACCGCGACCTCAGCGTCGGTCACGCGCAAGGTCGACACCTCCGGGAGCATCTCCTTCGCCGGCAGCTGCTACCGGGTCGGCAACCGGACCTTGACAGGTATCCGTCCAGCCATCGCGCAGCAGGTGGTGGGCCTGGTCGCTTCGCTGCCCGTGATCGACATCGTGGCGGCCCGGAGGTCGAGTTCAGGCCGGCGCAGCCGGCCCACCTGATCGAGGGCGCGGCCGAGAACTCCTGGCTGTCGTCCGCATGAGCAATCGGCGCTCGTCCTGCCGATGACCTGCCGGCGATGAGCAACGACTGCTCAGGACGACGCGTGCCTCGACCTGCACTATCCGCTCGAAGGCCCACACGGACTGGGTTCCGATCACAGACCTTGCCTCCAGACCCGATCAAGGAGACCCACGTGAACACACCACGCATCGCCCGCCCTGCTTCCGCACCCGCCTACTACCTCGGGCGACCCGCCGCCGTCTGGCGGATCGCCCTCCAGCGGCAACGCTCGACGCGCTCCTCGACGACGAGGAGCAGCACATGAGCACCGTGCGAACCGCAGTCGCAATCATGACCATCGCCGCAACGCTCGCCCTCGGCACATCGGCGGCACCGGCCGACATCAACCTCCCCGACGCCGAGACCGGACGCGATCGTCGTCTGCCGGTCGTGCCCGATCTCCACTGGGTCGACTGCGACGACGGTCTGCAGTGTGCGACGGCCAAGGTCCCGCTCGACTACGACCGCCCCAGCGGTCGCCACATCACCCTGGCCCTCGCCCGGGTGCCGGCCGGCGACCCGGCGCATCACGTTGGCTCGGTCTTCGTCAACAACGGTGGTCCGGGCAACTCGGTGCTGGATTTCGTCCGCAACGACGCGAGGAACGTTCTCCCCACGTCCGTCCAGGCCCAGTTCGACATCGTCGGGTTCGATCCCCGTGGTGTCGGCCAGAGCACACCGGTGCGTTGCTTCGCCGACCCCGGAGCGCAGGAGGAGTTCTTCGGGGCGCTCCCGCCGTTCCCCGTGACCGGCGACGAGATCGAGCAGGCCGCCGACGCTGCGAAGGACCTCGGACGGCGCTGCCGCCAGCGCAACGGCGAGCTCCTCGATCACCTCTCCACGGCGAACGTGGCCCGCGACATGGACCTCCTGCGCCAGGCCGTCGGCGATGAACAGCTCACCTTCGCCGGCTACTCGTACGGCGGGCTCCTGGGTATGACCTACGCCCAGCTGTTCCCCGCGAAGGTCCGCGCCGTCATGCTCGATGGCGCCCCTGACCCGGTCGCGTGGACGAGCGGTCGTCCCGCGGACCGGCGACAGCCGTTCAGCCTGCGAGTCGGCAGCAACACCGCCACCAGCGACGCGTTGGGGTTCTTCCTCGACTCGTGCCAGGCCGCCGGCCACGCCTGTGCATTCGCGTCGGGCGACACACGCACCAAGTTCGACGAGCTGATGGCCAGGTTGCTGGCCGGACCGATCACGGTCGATCTTCCGCCGGGGCCGATCGGTCCGGGCGGGCCGACGACGCTCACCTATGCCTTCGTTGTCGATGGCCTGCGAGGCGGCCTGCAGTTCCCGCCGATCTGGGCGGACCTGGCCGGGCTCCTCCAAGCGACGTTCGAAGCCCCGGGCACCTCGGTGGCGGCGACGGTGGACCAGTCGAGCGAGCCGGAGGCCGCGCCAACCAACGACGGCTATGACAACAGCCGTGACGCCCTCTTCGCGGTGGCGTGCTCGGAGACCGACAACCCGAACGCAGTGTCACGCTGGACGCAGCAGGCCGCGGCCGCTGATCGGGCTACGCCGTACTTCGGCGCCGACTGGACATGGCTGTCACTGCCCTGCGCAACCTGGCCAGCCAGAGACCGTGATCGCTCGGCCGGGCCCTTCGATCAGCCGACTGCGAACCCGATGTTGTTCGTCAACAGTCGGTTCGACGCGGCGAGCCCGTACGACCGAGCGGTCGAGGTCGCCGGTCGCGTTCCGAACGCTCGCCTCCTCACCGTCGAGGGTGCCGGTCATCCGGCCTCCTTCCTTCCCAACGAATGCCTCAGCGACGCGGTCGGCCATTTCATCCTCGAGATGCGGCTGCCAGATGCCGGAGCGGTCTGCCAGCCCGGCTTCGTCCCCTTCTCGTGACCCCCGCCCGGAAGAGCCAACCGACGAATCGACACAGCCCAGCAGCTATGGGGTAGCTACCCATGTGAACGCCTTGTCTGGCGGGCCCCTGGTGCAGCCGCGGTCGTCAACGGCGAGACTCCACCGTCGAGGATGCCGCCACGACCACGGCGCGGTGAGAACCGCGATGCCCTCGAGCGACCGGACGGAGCCCACGACCATGGCTGAGACCTGCACCCACTTGGACACCGTCGGCGAGGTCACTCCCTCCAGCGACGGATGCGAGGACTGCCTGCGCATCGGTGGCCGTTGGGTGCACCTGCGGCTGTGCATGAGCTGCGGGCACGTCGGGTGCTGCGACAACTCCCCGAACCGCCACGCCACCGCCCACTGGCACGAACACGCCGACCACCCACTGATCCGCTCCTACGAGCCGGGGGAGGACTGGTGGTGGTGCTATCCCGACGAGCTGTTCTTCGAGGTCGAGGGCGCACCGCCGTCGCCATCGCACCCCTGAGCCGGGGTCGACCCGATGATGGACCTGCAGCGGACGGCCGTCACACGCCGGGTCTGGCGGGATCGGCCGGAATCTCTACGACATCATCTCCACGATCAATTTGTAGAAGTGGGTGAGGAGCGCCTCCCGGCCGGCCACCAGTCGACCGGCGGGCGCGACACCCGAATCGTGTGAGCGCTGGACGAGCCGACAGATCTCCACGTCCTGGGGGATGGTCGGGTCGGCGTCGAGCTGCCGTTGGGCGAGGGCGATGTCGTCGGCCGGGGTGCCTTGCGGCGCGAACCACATGTGCCGGAAGCGCAATCTGTCGACAGCGACCGGGTCGATCGTCCCGATGTCGAAGCCCTTCCCGCTGCACTGCAGATAGGTCGACGGGAAGATCCACTGGTAGTGGTACGTGTCGGGAAGGAAGGTCGGGCCCTCCGAGACACCGGCGCGGAAGGGGATCGAGTGGTGGATCCAGTAGCGACCGCCGACATCCATCACCTGCTTGGCCGGGTCCTGCACCACCGCCCGCGAGAACTCCGGGTGCGTGGTGGGGCAGTGGTAGCACTCGATGGTGTTGTCCTGGAACACCTTCCAGTTGGCATCGATCGTCCATGTGTGCTCGGTCGCGTGTGACGCGGCCGTGACGTCACAGCCCAGCGAGCGCAGTCGCTCGTCGAGGCCCACGATCCATTCGTCGAACGACGGCGCGTCCAGCGACGGGTTCACCCACACCATCGGTCCCCACACCGCCACTTGGACACGCGGGAGGCACACATCGGCGACCTCGAACCCGAGCGGTCCGTTCGGCTGAGGCGCCGAGCGCAGAGCACCGTCGAGGTCGTAGGTCCACCCGTGGTAGTGACACTGGAGCGTGCGCCGATTCTCGGGCTGCCGCACGACGGGATACGCCCGGTGCCGGCAGATGTTCTCGAACCCGCCGATCGAGCCGTCATGTGCCCGCACCAGGACGATCGGCACGCCGCCCAGCTCCCACGGGAACACGTCTCCGGGCTCCGCGAGGTGGTCGACTGATGTCACGAAGTGCCACGATCGGCGGAGGATGCGGCGCTGCTCCTCCCGAAAGATCGCTGGATCGGAGTACCAGCTGCTCGGCAGGGTGAACCCGTCAGCGACCAGAGCGGAGATGTCTGCCACGGTCATCACATCACCGCCTCGCCGAGCGCGTCGTCGATCGCCTGCACGGTGTCGTCGTCGAGGACGATGCCGGAGGCGGCGACGTTCTCCTCGACCTGCGACGGCCGGGTCGCGCCCGTGATGGCGGACGACACGTTCGGCTCGCGCAGCACCCACGCCAGCGCCAGCTGCGCGGGCGTCAGGCCGGTCTCGTCGGCGACGACCCGGAAGCGCTGCACCGCCTCGAGGATCGCGTCGGTGGTCAAGAAGCCGATCGCCTCGTCCCGGACCTGTTGCGGGGACCACTCGCTGAACCCGATCGCTCGCGCCTTGCCGGAGATCACGGCCTCGGTCAGTGCGTCCATCGTCTCCTCGAGAGGAACGTCGGGGTCGTAGCGGTGGCACTGGTACAGGTCGACGTAGTCGACCTGCAGACGCCGCAGCGACGCCTCGAGCTGCTTGCGGACCTGGGCGGCACTCAGCCCCTTGTCCTCCTCGGACATGGGGAAGAAGACTTTCGTCGCCAGGACATAGTCACCGCGCGGCACTCCGTGCAGCTGGTCGCCGAGGAACGACTCAGCGCCTCCGGTGGCGTAGGCGTTGGCGGTGTCGATCAGGTTCACCCCGAGATCCAGCGCCCGCCGTACACAGGCCCGGGCGATGTCGGCGTCCACCGCACCGCCGTACGTCAACCACGAACCGAGGCTGACCGTCGAGACTTCGAGCCCGCTGTCGCCCAGCTGCCGATACTCCATACAGATACCAACAGTATCTGCAAAGGGAGTTGCCCGCGATGCAGATCCCGCGTTGACATGCCTGGGGAATTCAAATACCTTCGGTATCTAGATGAGGTGGCTCGAGGCAGAGGTGGCCGACGTCTGATGGAGATCGCCGTCCCCCCGCAGTTGATCGATGACGAGCTGGCCCGACGATTCCGTCGCGATGGCTACGCAGTGGTCCCCGACCTGCTGAGCGGGGCCGAGGTCGAGAGATTCGGCACGGCCGTGAAGAAGGCGGTGAGGACCCGTACGGCCGAAGATGACCGACCTCTGAGCGAGCGTTCCCGGTACGAGCAGTCCTTCACGCAGTGCATGAACCTGTGGGAAGACCACTCGGAGGTTCGTGAGCTCACCTTCCACCAACGCGTCGGTCAGGCGGCTGCGGAGCTGCTGGGCGTCGACGCAGTTCGCGTGTGGCACGACCAGGCGTTGTTCAAGCAGCCAGGTGGCCGCCAGACCGACCCCCATCAGGATCATCCCTACTGGCCGATGAAGGAGACCGAGGCGATCACGGCGTGGATCCCCTTCGAAGGAGCAACCCGCGAGTCGGGGTCGCTGGCCTTCCTGCCCGGGAGCCACCTCATCGGGATGAGAAAGTTCGTGAACATCTTCTTCGGCGAGCCCGAGGACATCCTGGCCGACCCGGAGCTGGCGGACATCGAACCGGTCTACGTCGAGGTGCCGAGGGGCGCGGTGTCGTTCCACCACGCTTTGACGGTGCACTTCGCCGATGGCAACTCGACCGATCGGGAGCGGTCCGTGCACACGATCATCTACTTCGCCGACGGGAACACCCGCGGTTACCCGTTCCCGCACTTCGCGGTCGATCGTGGGGGGATCGAGGTGGGCCAGCCCATCGCCGGCGAGGTCACTCCGCTCGCCTGGCCCCGGGTCGCCGGGGACCTGCCGCCGGCACCACGCTCGAGCATCGAGCTGCCGATCGGGCTGGTGACCAACCCTGGCGCGCTTCCGAAGTCGTCGTGAGCAAGCACCGGCTCTCGAGGGCAGAGGCGCAGCTCGTGACTCGACGTGGGCTGCTCCGTGCCGCCAGTCGGCTCTTCCTTCGCGATGGCTACGTGGCGACCTCGTTGGCCAACATCGCCGACGAGGCCGGGGTCACGAAGGGCGCGGTCTACTCCAACTTCGCGAGCAAGGAGGAGCTCTTCCTGGCCCTGCTGCAGGAGCCGATCCTCGACTCGGAGGTCTACGCCCCATCCAAGGTGGACGACGGTGGCACCCCAGGCGTCGGCGTCGGTGCGGCCTTCGGTCGCTACGCCGCGAGCGTCCGCCCGAGCCGCCGACATGTGGCGCTCTTCCTCGAGAGCAACTCCGTCGCCCTGCGCAGCGACCGGGTTCGGCGCTTCGTCGCCGACGACACCCGCGCCTTCGCCGTCGAGCTCGGAACGAGCCTGCGCGTCGCGTTCGACGCGCCTGACGCCGATCCTCTGACCCTTGGTCTCCTGGCCCAGTCGCTCTACGCCGGCCTCCTCATGCACGGCGCCTTCCTCACCGAAATCGATGCGGACATGTTCGCCGCCACCTACGAGATGCTGGCCGCTGGAGCCCGCAGCGTCTCGGTGGCCGATCGCGCTCCCACCAGGGGCTGATCACGAACTCCCGTCCGGATCGACGAAGCGTCGGAGCAGCCACGCGCACGCGGCACGGTCGACGTGGCAGCCGGCCCTCGTCGCCCACTTCATCGCGACGTCGCCTTGGGCTCGGCCGCACCCACTGACGCCAGGAGCCGCTCGACGGCACGCCGAGCCTGTTCGCGCTCCTTCGGCGAGACGTGATCGCGGGCCTCGATCTTGTGTAGTTCGCGGCGCAGACGCTGAGCGGTTCGCCGCGTCGGCTCGGATCGTGCGGCCTCGGCCTCCTCGATGAGGGATCGGTACTCGTCGGCGAGCGCAGCGGCGAGCTGCGCACGCAGCGCTCGCTCCTGCGCCTTCGACCCCGGCTGGGCCTGCCAGGTCCAAGCCTCGCCGCCCGACTCCACGACTTCCTCCGCCAGCCACTCGAACGCCTCGGTCGTCTTCGGGTCCGCCGGTAGTGCGACGAGCCCATCGACCAGCTGCAACGCCCCCAGCCGGCGCAGCTTGCGCCACAACGTGATCCGCGGCGTCGATGGCTCCCGCGGCAGGCGGTAGGTGAGCAGCGCCCACTCCGATTCAGCCACCCGTGCAACGTACACGGCATGTAACCACGGTTGCAACGACCGATTCATCCTCCTATGGTGCAACCACGGTTACACACAACGACAAGGAGTGTCATGAGCTTCGCCATGTCCGTTGCTGTCCTCACCCTCGTCTACGTCCTCGTCGGTCGCCTCGAACGGGCACCGGCGCTGCGGTTCCGAACGCTCTCGTCACCACGGCCCTACCTCGCCACCGACGTCGCCTGGTACGGCGTCGCCGTCGCAGCCACCGCCGTGTCGGTCTTCGTGTTCCGGCCCGTCCTCGCCAAGCTCTCGATCGGACCGATCCGAGACGCACTCGATGGGGCGCCGTTCCTGGTCAAGCTCCTGATCGCCGTCGTCGTCTTCGACCTCGTGTCCTTCGTCGTCCACCGATGCCTGCATCGCTACGACCGGCTGTGGGCGATCCACAAGGTCCACCACTCGCCTCGCTTCAGCCGTCGACGTCGGTGGGGAAGAAGAGCGACTCGATCGGCTCGCCGAACACGCCGGCGATCTTGAAGGCGAGTGGGAGGCTCGGGTCGAAGCGTCCCGTCTCGATGGCGTTGACGGTCTGGCGTGACACGTCGAGGTGGTCGGCGAGGTCGGCCTGGCTCCAGCGGCGGGCGGCCCGCAGCTCGCGCAGGCGGTTCGTCATCGATCCCGCCAGCTGATGAGGCCGACGGCCGCGACCCAGGTGAGCGTGCCGCCGATGAACGTGATCTGCAGCCACTGGGCGGGATCGCCGATTCCGGCGGCATCGAGGAGCCCGCCCGTCATCGCCAGCAGCATGAAGCCTGCGAAGCCGATCGCAAGAGCTTCGAGCTGCCGGATGCGTTGGTACTCGTCGGCACGACGCACGCTCCGGACCTGGGCCCACACCAGCCAGCCGAAGGGAAGGAGCGGCAACAGCGACCACGCCAGGTTCCACGCACTCGCCTCACCGTCGGGGTCGAGCACGAGCAGGCTGCCCTGCAGCACCACGAGGAGGACCACGCCCGGCACGAGCGTCGCGGCGTGCGCTCCGGTCGCGGGCCACATCGCTCGTGCTCCTGCGTTCACCGGGCGTCGATCGCATGGCGCCACCGTAAAGTGAGCTTGTCATTGTGTCAAGGTTCTTTTACATGCGGCTCGGGTGCCGTTCGGTCAGCTGGATAGCTCACACGGGCCTGCGACGGCTCACCCTTCGCTCCTCGACGCGTGCGAGCACGTCGCGGCGCGGTTCAGGAGAACGGTGCGCTCGCGGGCATTCGATGTCATCGCCGCGGCCCGTCGGAACTCCGCCTCGGCTTCGTCGAAGCGCCCGAGCTTCTCCAGGAGGTCGCCACGGACGCTGGGGAGCAGGTGGTACTCGGCGAGCGCGGGGACCGCCGTCAGCTCGTCGGCCAGATCCAGGCCGGCCTGAGGCCCGAACGCCATGGCGAGGGCGACGGCACGGTTGACCTCGACGACCGGCGACGGCGCCACCTGCGACAGTGCGTCGTAGAGCGCGGCGATGCGCCCCCAGTCGGTGTCGTCCGCCGTGGACGCTCGTGCATGGCACGCGGCGATGGCGGCCTGGAGGGCGTAGGGCCCGAGAGCGCCGCCGAGCGACTCGGCGCGTTCCAGGGCGGCGAGACCGCGACCGATCAGGAGCTGGTCCCACAGACCGCGGTTCTGTTCCAGCAGCAGCACCGGTTCCCCGTCGGGCCCGGTGCGCGCCCGCGCACGCGAGGCGTGCAGCTCCATGAGCGCGACCAGGCCGTGGGTCTCGGGATCGTCCGGCGTCAGGTGGGCGAGGACGCGCCCGAGTCGCATCGCCTCGGCGCACAGCTCTGCGCGCATCCAGTCGTCGCCGGCCGTGGCTGCGTAGCCCTCGTTGAAGACCAGGTAGACCACCTCGCGCACCGACGCGACGCGCTCGGTTCGGGCATGGCGGTCGGGCAGCTCGAAGCGCACGTTCGCCGCGGCGAGAGTGCGCTTGGCCCGCACGATGCGTTGAGCGATCGCGACGTCGGTGGTGAGGTAGGCGCGCGCGATCTCGGCGGTGGTGAGGCCGCCGAGAAGGCGCAGCGTCAGCGTGACGCGCGCTTCGGGGGACAGCGTCGGGTGGCACGCCATGAACATGAGGCCCAGCAGCTCGTCACCGATGTCGTCCGTGACGATCGCGTCGAAGTCGACGGTCTCGGCTTCAGGCACCGGGCCGAGCGCTTCCTGCTTCTGCGCCAGGGTGTCCCGGCGCCGGATGAGGTCGATGGCCAGGAATCGGGCGGTGGCCATCAGCCAGGCGCCCGGGTTGTCCGGCACGCCTGACCGTGGCCAGCGCTTGAGGGCGGCGACGAACGTCTCCTGGGCGATGTCCTCGGCGGTGCCGAGGTCGCCGACGAGCCGGGTGACGCGGGCGATCACCTTGGGAGACTCGATCCGCCAGATCGCGTCGATCGAGCGGCCGGCATCGCCGGCGGCGGACATGTCGTCGCCTCGCGTCGGCTAGAACTCGGCGACGAGACGCACGTCGACCTTGGTGGCGCCGACGATCCTCGCGAACCGGGTGGCGTGCTCGATCGCCTCGTCCTTCGACTTGACGTCGAGGATGGCGAAGCCGGCGATGAGCTCCTTCGCCTCGGCGAACGGCCCATCGGTCACCTTGACCTTGCCGCCGTCCAACGTGAGACGGGCGCCCTTCGAGCTCGGCTGGACGCCCTCGGCTGCGAGCAGCACGCCTGCCTGGGCGGCATCGGCCATGAACTGACCGACGCCTGCGATCACCTCCGGGCTCGGGGGCGCGCCGGCCTCCATCGCCTCGTCCGAGTAGTGCATCACCATGTAGCGCATCTGAGGTTCTCCTTGGCTCGTCTCCGGGATGGAACGCCGTCGCTCCTCGATGGCGTGCGGTGCTCCGTCGACAGCGCCGAACGAGATCATCCCGGATCGACATCGACTTCGGGCGGTTTGTCGCTGCCCGGCCGGTCGGTGCGAGCGCCCCGATGAGCATCAGCTCAGCGTCCATGACGAACCGGTTCACCCGGCGCTGTCGATTCTGCACCCGCTCGTTCGGCGTGAACATGCAAGCCACAACGTCATCGGAGGACCGAAATGCACGAGCACCGCGACATCGACGACTACCTCGACTCGCTGGCAGAGCCGGCCCGCGGCATCGCGGCGCAGCTTCGATCACTGGTCGACGCCGCGCTCCCCGACGCCGACGCCAAGCTCTGGCACGGCCATCCCGTGTGGATGGCGGGCAGGAAGCCGCTCGCCGGGTTCAAGGCCTACACGGCCCACGTCACGTTCATGATCTGGCATGGCCGCCCGATCGCCGGCGACACCGCCCGTCTCGAGAGCGGACCGCACATGGCGACGGTCAAGGTCCGCACGGCCGCCGACATCGACCCCACCGCGTTTGCCGGCTGGATCCGTGCGGCCCACGCCGCGGGAACCACGGGAGCGTCGCGATGACCCCGATCATCCTCGCCGAGGGCCTGCACAAGCACTACGGCGACATCCGCGCCCTCGACGGCGTCGACCTGGTCGCCGAGCCCGGGCGGGTCACGGCGCTCCTCGGGCCCAACGGTGCCGGCAAGACCACCTTCGTCCGCATGGTCGCGACGCTCGCCAAGCCGACGAGCGGCCGCCTGCGCGTCGCCGGCATCGACACCGCCGCAGACCCGGCGGCGGTGCGGCGGGTCATCGGCCTGGCCGGCCAGCACGCCACGACCGAGCCGGCGATGACCGGGCGGGAGAACCTCGAGATGGTCGGGCGCCTGTTCGGCCTCGACAGGCCCGCCGCCGCGTCCGCCGCCGCGGCCGTGCTGGAGCGACTCGACCTCGGCGACGCCGCCGACCGTCTCGTTCGCGACTACTCCGGCGGCATGCGCCGCCGCCTCGACCTGGGCGCCAGCCTGGTCGGCCGCCCACGCCTACTGCTGCTCGACGAACCGACCACCGGGTTGGACCCCCGGAGCCGGCTCGCGTTGTGGGACGACATCCGTGCGCTCGTCGCGGACGGCACCGACGTCCTCCTCACCACCCAGTACCTCGAGGAGGCGGACCAGCTCGCGCGCGACGTCGTCATCGTCGATCACGGCCGGGTCATCGCCGCGGGCACTCCAGATGAGCTCAAGCGCCGGACCGGCGCCGACGTCCTCGACGTGCGGCCCCGCCACCGCGAGGACCTCGAGGCCGTCGCCGACGCCCTCGCCGCCGTCGCAGGTGTGCCGCCCGACCTCGACCGGGGCACGCAGCGCGTGTCCGTGCGCCTGGCAGCCGGTGCCGACCACCTCGCGCGTGCCGTGCACCTGCTCCGCACGCAGGACGTCGTCGTCGACGACATCGGCGTGCGCCGCCCCACGCTGGACGAGGCCTTCCTGGCGCTCACACGGCACCCCGGTGCGGAGAACGACAGCGATCCCGACCGCAGCCGCACCGCGGCATGACCCTGGAGCCTCCGATGACCAGTCCGCACACCACCCGGTTCGTCACCACGGCACTCGTGACGAGCCGACGCACCGTCCTGCAGTTCTTCCGGACGCCGCAGCTCCTGCTGATGGGCACCGTCCAGGGGGCGCTGTTCCTGTTCATGTTCCGCTACGTGTTCGGCGGCGCCATCGACACCCACGGTGGCCTCAGCTACGTCGACTTCCTCGTTCCCGGCTTCCTCGTGTCGGCGATCCTGTGGACCGGGATGGCGGCCGCCTCGGGCGTGGCCGAGGACGCCGCCTCCGGCGTGCACGACCGCCTGCGGTCGCTCCCGGTGCCGCGCAGCGCCGTGCTCGTCGGCCGCTCACTCGCGGACAGCGCGCTCACGGCGTGGGCCGTCCTCGTCACGGGCCTGTTCGGTCTGCTCGTCGGCTTCCGCGTCCACGGCGGTGCGGCCAACGTGATCCTCGCCGCGGTCCTGGTGCTCATCGCGGCGTGCGCGTGCTCCTGGATCTTCATCACGATCGGCCTGGTCGCCGGCAACGCGCAGGCCGCACAGGGCATGTCGATGCTGGTCGTCCCGTTCGCCTTCATCTCCAGCGCCAACGTGCCGGTGTCGTCCATGCCCGGCTGGATGCAGCCCTTCGCCGCCCACCAGCCGGTCAGCGTCATCACGAACGCCGTGCGCGCACTCATGCAGGGTGGCACCGAGGCCGCCGTCATCGGCCACAGCACCGGCTACTGGGTCGGCCTCAGCCTCGTCTGGTGCGCCGCCATCCTCGCCGCCTTCGGTGCCCTCGCGACGGCCCGCTTCGGCAGGGCGGCGTAGACGCGAGCCCCGTTCGGGGACGACAGCCAGGGCCCCGTCGTCACACCTCCAGCTCGATCGGAGACCCGAGGGGGATCCATCGCAGTGAGGAGCGCACGGCCTGGTTCGCTCGCCCCAACGTGGTCTGGGCCACTTCCCGCCGCTCCTTGAAGTGCGACCAGCCTTCGTAGTGGACGGGGATCGTCGTGTGCGGGTGCAGGAGGTCGCAGACCGCCGCCACGTCGCCGGCGCGCATCGTGTAGTGGATCGGACCAGAGATGGGGAAGCGGACGCCGCCGAGGTGGAGGAGAGCGGTACCGACGTCGACGCGTCGGGCGACCTCGCGGAGCCCGGCGTAGAGCACGGTGTCGCCGGAGACCCACACCGCCCCGTGTCGCTGTCCGCTCCAGCGGAGGGCGAAGCCGATCACGTCGCCCACGATCGGGCGGCTGCCCGGCGGCCCGTGCCGGCAGGGGGTCGCCGTGATCTCGATCGCAGGACGTCCGGGGTGGTCGAGCACGTGGGTGTCCCAGGGCTCGAGGCCGGTGGCGCCGATCGCGAGCCGGTCAGCACCGGACCGGGTCGTCAACACGGTGCCCACCGACGGGAGGAGCCCCCGGCCGGCGTCGTCGAGGTTGTCGGCGTGGTGCTCGTGGGTCAGGAGCACCGCGTCGATAGGGCCCAGCTCCTCGACCGGGATCGCGGGCCCGGTGAGCTTGCGCGACGACGAGCCCCAGCCGAAGGCGTACCTGCGGCCGGGGGCGTCGAACGTCGGATCGGTCAGCACCCGCCAACCGCCCACCTCGAGCAGGACGGTCGGCCCGCCGACGTGCGTGATCCGCATCTCAGGCGGTCGCGTGTCGGAGCGCCCAGTCGAGGACGTCGTCCGCGACCCGCTGCCAACCCTCCTGCGCGGGGAGCAGGTGGGCGAAGCCCTCGTACTCCCTGATCTCCGTGACGGTCGTCGTGCCCTTGTAGTGCTTGGCGTTCGACTGCTGGACGGCCGGCGGCATGATGTGGTCCTCGCTGCCGGAGACGAACAGGAGCGGCGCACGCTCCTCGTTCTTGTAGTCCACCCACACCTCCTGGTGGCCCGGCGTGAAGTTGGCCAGCACGCCGCCCCACAGGATCTTCCCGGAGGCGGGCACGTGGTAGCGCTCGTAGAGGGCGTGGGAGTCGTCGTCGCTGAAGGTGTTCGTGAACGCGTACTGCCAGTGCTCGTAGTCGAGCGGCACGGCCCTGTGCCGGTTCGCCGGGTTCTTGAACGCGGGGAAGGTCGACTTCAGCTGCGAGAGCGGCAGCACGCGCACGCCCTCCGTCGGCGCGGAGTTCAGCGCCACGCCGCAGGCACCGATGCCATGATCGAGCAGCACCTGGGTGAAGGCGCCCCCGGCTGAGTGCCCGATCAGGATCGGCGGCGAGTCGAGCCCGGCGATGATGCCCTCGTACCGCTCGACGATGGAGCCCACGGTCAGCCCCTCGACGATCGAGTGGTCGGCGTTGATCGCCTCCACCTCGACGTCGAAGCCGGGGTAGGCGGGCGCGAGGACGCGGAAGCCCTTCGCCTCGTAGTGGGCGACCCAGTGCTCCCAGCTCCGCGGGGTCACCCAGAATCCGTGGATGAGGACGATCGTGTCGGGTGGGTTGCTCATGCCCGCATTGTCAGGGCATCGCTGGGGGCGGGAAAATCCTCAGGATCGCGTAGTCCTGCGGCGGCGCCGAGCTGGCGGCGCGAGCTCACGCCCACCTTCTTGAACACCTTCCGCAGGTGGTAGTCGACCGTGCTCGAGCTCAGGAACAGCTGCGCGGCGATTTCCGCGTTGGTGGCTCCCGTCGCCGCGCGCCGGGCGATCTGAGCCTCCTGCGGCGTCAGGGCGGACGGACCGCCGTCGGCGGCGCGGGTGGTGCGCTCGCCCGTGGCGGCAAGCTCGCGACGAGCTCGATCTGCGAATGCCGACGCGCCCGCCGCGGCGAGGTGCGCATGGGCGGCGCGCAGCTGCGCCCGGGCGTCGAGTTTCCGCTTCTGACGCCGCAGCCACTCCCCGTAGAGAAGCGCGATCCGCCCGCGTACGGTGCCCTCGGGCCACGGCAGCCGCTGGAGCGCCGCTTCGAAGTGCGTCTCGGCCGCGGGGCCGGCGGTGAGGGCCGCCGCCGTCTCGAGCAGCGCGCCGGCGAGCGGGCTCGGCGCTGGTCCGGCGCGCTGGCGCAGGTCGCATGCGGCTTGGACCGCCAGCTCACCCGCATCAGCTCGCACGGCGGCCTCGACGAGGTTCGGGAAGGCGACGAGGGCCAGCGAGGGGTTGTCCCAGTAGGTCCGCTGCGCCGGTTCGAGCGCCGCGCCGTAGCGACCGAGCCCGATCTCGAGCACCGACGCCGCGTACTCCGCGAACACCAGCATCCAGCCATGGTCGTGCGCGGCCGCCAGTGCGCCGACGCGGGACGCCTCGGCTCGGGCTCCGTCGGCGTCGCCGGTCCACGACCGGACGATGAGGTCACCGACGTCGGCCGGCCACCCCATGGCCTCCTGCAGCGCCGATCGCTCGGCCAGGTGGTTTCGGGCCGCCGGGAGGAACCCTTGGGCCAGGCTGCCCATCGCGAGGTGAAGCAGCGCGACCGACACCGATGCCGAGCGCGCCGTGGGGCCGGGCGACGCCGTCGAGCCGCCGGGCCAGGTCCATCAGGTACACGTCGTCGGCCAGGGTCCCGGCTGCCCAGCACCCGTAGCCGAGCCACCGCACGTGCGCCGTCGGTCGACCCTGCCAGTCGAGCGACGTCCCGTAGTCCTCGACCGCCTCCAGCGAGGCCAGGAGGAGCGGCCGGGCGACGGCAGCTCCGTCCAGGTGCACCGCCGCGGTTGCGTCCAGGAGGCGGTCCGCGACGGTCGGCCGGGTGCCGGGCGGCAGCGGCATGGCGCGTGCGATCCGAGCGATGTCGGACGTGCGCTCTCCGGGCCGGGGGGAGGAGCCGGTCAGCTGGGCCGCCGACAGCCCGTCGAGGAGCGTGTCGCGTGCGAGTTGGCGATCGACGTCGCGCAGATCCTCGGCGGCGGCGATCAGCAGCGGCACCGTCCCGTTCGCCTCGCCGAGCGCGTAGCGCACCTGCCCTTCGAGCCGGCGCGCCTGTCCGCGCTGGCGCAGACCATCGGCCTCGACGTCCAGCGCGGCGAGGAGGTCGCGGGCCCGGGCGGGCGAGCCGCTGAGCAGCAGGTTCTGCGCCGCGGCCATGGTCCGCTCGCTGCGTGCGGCCCGGTCGGGTGTGAGGAGCGCGGCGCGGGCGCGGAACGCGGCCGCCATGCCGCATCCCCCGCGCGCCAGAGCGGCGTCGGCGACGTCCTCGAGGCGTGCTGCGACCGCCTCGTCCGGCTCGGACGCCGCCAGGCCGAGGTGCCACGCTCCGCGTACGACGTCGCCGGCCGCATCGGCGCTCTCGGCGAGCGCCCGATGGGCGCTTCGGCGCTCCTGGGCGGGTGACCCGGCGTAGATCACGGAGCGCACGAGGGGATGTCGGAACTGCGGCATCGGGTCGAGATGCAGCAGCGAAGCACGCTCCAGCGACTCGAGCCCTTCGGGCCAGCAGGCGAGCCTCGCTGCCGCCGCGGCGACGAAGCGGTGATCCGCCGGAGCGCTCCCCGCCGCGGCGACCAGCAACAGCCGCCGGCCGGCCTCGGGGAGCGAGCCCACGAGGTCGTCGAGATGCGCCTCCAACCGGCGACCGATCGGCAGCGGCTCCGGCAGCTCCTCATGTCCGGCGAGCTGCCGCTCGGACAGCAGCCCGCCGATCTCGACCAGCGCCAGCGGAGAGCCGCCGGTCGCCGAGAGGAGCCGCGACGCCACGGACCCGTCCACCGGACCGCCCGACCGGGTGCGGAGCAGATCCGCGACGAACGGCTCGGGGAGCCCGGTGACCGGCAGCTCGGGAAGCCCCGCGAGCGCGGCGATCGGCCGGCCGCTCCGGAGACCGAAGAGGATCGCGATCCGGTCAGCGTCGAGCCGCCGCGCCACGAACGAGAGCACCGCCAGCGATCCGTCGTCCACCAGGTGGGCGTCGTCGACGATGACGAGCACGGGCCGTTCCTGCGCAGCGATGCCGAGCAGCGACAGGACCGCGAGTCCCAGCAGGAATCGATCCACCGGCAGGGCGTCGAGCAGGCCGAACGCGGCACCGAGCGCCCGTCGCTGCGGGTCCGGGAGGTCGACATGCCGTGGCAGCACCGCTCCCAGCAGCTGGTTGAGGGCGGCGTAGGTGAGGTCTTGCTCGGACTCGCAGCCGCTCACCCGCAGGACCGTGCAGTCCGAGGCCGTTTCGGCGATCCCGTCGAGCAACGCCGACTTCCCGATTCCGGCTTCGCCGTGCACCACGAGCACGCGGCTGCGTTCCCGGCGAACGTCCTCGACCGCTCCGGCAAGCTGTGCCTGCTCCTCGTCCCGCCCGACCAGCCTCGTCACGTCGGCACACTACGGCAAGGTGACGGTCAGTGCCGAAACCGGCAACGCTCGGTGGTCGAGGCCACCATCCCGGCCACGAGTGCCACCGAACGGCGTTGTGAGGTCGGCTTCGAGCACCCCTGGGCCGCCGACACCGCTCGGTCGTTCAGCTCCTCCAGAGGCGCCGGTGCGTGCCGGGAGCGAGCACGTCGGACGTTCCGTCCGGGAGGACGACCTGGGCTTCGGTTCCCTCGGGGACGGTGACGTCGACGGTGCCCTCGCCGCCATCGACGGCCCACGCGACCGCGATGCGCCCGTACGGGGAGTCGTGGTGCGCGCCGGCGTTCGTGATGCCGCCGCCGGGTCGGGGGGCGACCCGGAATCGTCGGTAGCCGGGCTCGAGGATCTGGAGCCCGGCGACGTAGCGGTGGAGGAAGGAGATGACGGCGCCCTTGCTGTAGTGGTTGAGCGATGCGTGCGGGGCGCCGTCGGCGTCGATGCCGCCCCACTCCTCCCAGATGGTGGTGGCGCCGCGGTCGACCATGACGAGCCACGATGGCTCGGTGTCCTGGAAGAGGAGCTCGTAGGCGACGTCGAGGTGGCCGGTGTCGGCGAGGGTCGGCAGGAGGAACGGCGTGGCGAGGAAGCCGGTCGCGAGGTGGGTCCCGGCGTCGCGGATGAGCTGGACCAGCCGGGCGGCGGATGCGGCGCGGAGGTCGGCGGGGATGAGCCCGAAGGTGAGGGCCCGGGCGTAGGTGGCCTGGGTGTCGGGGGTGGTGGTGCCGTCGGCCCCGAGGAACTCCGTGCGCCACGCGTCGCGCACGTTCGCCGCGAGTGCTGCGTAGCGGGCGGCCTCGGTCTCCTTGCCGAGGATGCCGGCGATCTCGCCGAGCTGCGCGGCTGACCGATGGAGATAGGCGGTCGCGACCGGGCCGTGGTCGGCCACCATGGCGGCGGCGATGGTGTCCGTGAGGTTCTCGCCGGCCTCCAGCCACTCGCCGAAGTGCCAGCCGCTGTCCCACAGGTAGCGCTCGTGCGGCGCCGGCTCGACGGACCGGGCGATCCGGGACTCGTGACGGCCGGTGGCGGCCGCGCCGGCGGCGAAGTCGACCCAGGCCTTGGCCGAGGGCCACTGTTCCGCGAGCACGCCGGCGTTGCCGGTGGCGCGGTAGAGGGCCAGGGGCACGTGGACCGCGGCGTCGCCCCAGCCGGCCGACCCCTCGATGAGCGGCCAGTAGCGCGGCGGCCGTTCGTCGCCGGGGTGGGACTCGGGGACGAGGTTCGTGACCTTGCCGTCCGGCCGTTGCTCGGCGGCGAGGTCGCGCAGCCACTTCACGGAGAAGCCGTGGACGTCGTAGAGGAAGGCGGCGGTCTCGACGAAGATCTGCCAGTCGCCGGTCCAGCCGGCGCGCTCGCGGGTGGGGCAGTCGGTGGGGATGTCGCACGCGTTGGCGCGGAAGCTCCAGTCGACGATGTCGTGCAGCCGGTCGATGCGCGCGTCGGAGCACGCGAAGCCGCCCACGCGGACCAGGTCGGTGTGCACGACGACCGCGGTCACGTCATCGGCGGTGAGGTCGTCGAGGTCGCCCTCCACCCGGACGTACCGGAAGCCCTTGGTGCTGTGCCGCGGCTCGAAGACGTCGCCGTCGACACCGGCAGAGGTGACCCGGTCGACCTGGAAGGTGACGCTCCGTTCGACGTCGGTCGATGCGGGGTAGGCGACGTGGTCCTGGGTGACGTCGCCTGCCTGGTCGAGCCACTCGCCGTAGGTGAGCGTGACCTCGTTGCCGCGGGACCCGAGGCGCCGCAGGCGCACCCAGCCGCTGATGTTCTGGCCGACGTCGACGACCCACCGTTGCGGGCCCAGCCGCCGGACGGAGACCGGCCGGAGCTCCTCGACCCTGCGCACCGGCGGCGCCGGGGAGGTGACGAACCGGTCGTACCCGTGGTCCTCGACGAGCACCGCGGCCCACGAGCGCCAGTCGCTCCAGCTCGTCCGGCGGCGCAGGTCGTGGACCTCGCCGGCGATGAGATCAGCCCGGAGGACGTGGCTCGGCGTGCACCGCCACGTCCCGTCGGTGCCGACGCTGAGCGTGCGACCGTCGGCGAGGGTCACGTCGAGCTGGAGGAGGAGTGCGGTGGTGGCGCCGTAGTCGTCGACGCGACGCGAGACGCTGTTCTGCCCTCGCCACCAGCCGTCGCTGAGCAGGGCGCCGAGCACGTTGTCGCCCTCGCCGAGGAGCCCGGCCACGTCATAGGCCTGGACCTGCAGTCGGGACCGGTACGCCGTCCACCCCGGGGTGAGCTCCTGGTCGCCCGCACGGCTGCCGTTGACGAACGCCTCGTACAGCCCATGGGCGGTCGCATGCAGCGTGGCCGCCGCCACCGGCGCGTCGAGGGCCACGGCGCCGGCGAGCTGGTAGGCGGGGCGCTGGCGGGCGGGCACACCGTCGCCCTCGAGAGGTGCGATCCATCGGGCGGTCCAGTTGGTCATGGGAGCTCCAGGAGGGATGGCCGAGGTGGGCGCCGCGTGGCCGTGGCTGCCCCGGTGGCCGGGGAAGCGCTCGATCATGACGCGACGCACGACGCCGGACCACTCACCAGAGCGCTCGTGGGTAGCTTGGGGAGCAGCACCGTCGGGCGAGGGAAGGGGCGGCCGTGACAAAGCCGTTGGACGGCGTCCGCGTGGTGGACCTCAGCCAGATCACATCGGGGCCGTTCGGCACGATGGTGCTGGCTGAGCAGGGGGCGGACGTGGTCAAGGTCGAATCGCCGGCGATCGGCGATCTGGCTCGCTGGGCGCCCAACAGCCGCAACGGGATGAGCTCGTTCGTGCTGAACCAGAACCGGGGCAAGCGGTCGATCGCGGTCGACCTCCAGCACGACGCCGGCCGTGAGGTGGCGCTCGACCTGATGGCCGGTGCCGATGTCGTGGTGCAGAACTTCCGGCCCGGCGTCGTCGACCACCTGGGAGTGGGCTACGAGGACGCCCGTGCCCGAAACGCCGAGGTGATCTACGTGTCCATCAGCGGGTTCGGTCCCGACGGGCCCTATGCCGACAGGCCCGTCCTCGACCCGGTCATCCAAGCCCTCGCGGGGATCGTGCACCGCCAGCAGAGCGAGCTGATCCCGCTGCCGGACCTCGTGCGGAACATCTTCGTGGACAAGGCCACGGCGCTGACCGTGGCCCAGAGCGTGTGCGCCGCGCTCTACCGGCGATCGCGCACGGGGCAGGGGGACCACATCGTCGTGCCCATGCTCGATGTCGCCCTCTACTTCTTCTGGCCCGACGGGATGATGGACATGACCTTCGTCGGCGAGGGCGTGACCGAAGGACCGCGCATCGTCGACCTCTACCGGATCACCCACTGCGCCGACGGCCAGCTCGTCTACTACGTGGCCACCGACTCCCAGCGCGAAGGCCTGTTCCGTGCGGTCGGTCATCCCGAGTGGTCGGAGGACCCGCGCTTCGCCAGCACCACGGCGCTGCTCGACGCCGCCAACCGCGAGGCGCTGGGCCCGATGCTCGAGGCCGCGTTCGCAGCGTTGCCACTGGCGGAGGTGCTGGCCCGCCTGCACGACGGGAGCGTGCCCGCGGCACCCGTGCTCGAGCCGGAGCAGGTGTTCACCGATCCGCAGGTGGTCCACAACGGCAGCATCCACACCTGGGACCACCCCGTCGGCGGGCGCGTGCGCCAGCCCCGGCATCCCGTGCGGTTCGCCGCGTCGCCGACACCGGTGCCCGAGCAGGTGCCCGGCCTCGGCGAGCACACCGACGAGATCCTCGCCGAGCTCGGTCGCACCGAGGACGAGGTCGCCTCGCTGCGCGCGTCCGGTGCCGTGGCCTGACCCGCGGCACCGATGTGACGTCGTGGCGACGTCCTACGCGGCAGCGATGCGGACGCAGCAGTAGCCCGGAGCGGGCGCGAGCCGTGCGGCAAGCTCCGGGGCCGGGCCCATGCCGTCGAGGAGGCCGCTGAGGAAGTCGAGGTTCATGCCGCAGACGAGCTCGCGGTGCGCCTCCGCGAGCCGGTGGAAGGGGCAGTTCCCCAGCGCGATCTCTTCGCCGCCACCGAGCTCCGGCTCGTAGCCGTGCCGGGCGAGGACATCGACGACCGCCTGGGAACGGTCGGCGGCGCGCCCGGCCGTGCGGACGGCGTCGGCGGCTTCGGCGCCGAGCAGCTCGCCGGCGGTGCGGGCGGCGGTGCGCAGGCAGTCGGCCACCGGTGCGCCGGTGCGGGTCGACTCGGCCACGGCGGTGGCGAGCAGCGAGCCTGCGAGGTCGTAGTGGCGGTCGGGGATCGATGCCGCCATCTCGTCCTGGCTCGGTCGGTAGAGCTTGGCAGGCCGACCAGCGCCGGGGCCGGTCCGGCCGCTCGTGCGTTCGAAGCGGAACTCGACGACGCCGGCGTCGGCCAGCTTGTCGAGGTGGAACGCCGCCACCGAGCGGGCGATGCCGAGCGCGGCGGCCGCCGCGTCGCGGCTGGTCCAACCGTCGGCGGCGGACAGGAGCCGGTAGAGGTCGCGCCGGATGGGCTGGTCGAGCGCGGCGATGCCGGCGATCCGTCGTTCCAGGTCCGAGGGGGACTCCACGACCGCAGTCTAAAACAAAGTCTTGTTGACGCAAGAGGGTGGTGCCTCTATGGTCGATATAGATCACTTTTAGAAAGGCTCGCACGTGGAACCCGCCCACCTCCCTGCCGACTCCTCCGACGCACCTCCGTCGCTGCGCCTCGTCCGCGGCGGACCCGACGTCGACGTTCCGGCGGCCGAGCGGGCGGTCGCCGACCTGCTCGTGGCGCTCGGCCAGGACCCCGACGACGAGCACACCCGCGACACGCCCCGCCGGGTGGCCGCCGCGTACGCGGAGCTGCTCACGCCCCGGCCGTTCAACCCGACGACGTTTCCCAACGACGAGGGCTACGACGAGCTGGTGCTGGCCCGCGGCATCCCCTTCCACTCCCTGTGCCAGCACCACATGCTCCCCTTCAAAGGGGTCGCCCACGTCGGCTACCTGCCCGGCGGGCGCATCATCGGCCTCTCCAAGCTGGCCCGGGTCGTCGAGCTGTTCGCCCGCGGCCTGCAGGTGCAGGAGCGACTGACCAAGCAGGTCGCCGACTGGCTCGAGCACGAGCTCGACCCCAAGGGCGTGGGCGTGGTCATGGAGGCCGAGCACCTCTGCATGTCCCTGCGGGGCGTGCAGGCGCCCGGGTCGCTCACGGTCACCTCCGCCCTCCACGGGATCCTGCGCACCGATCCCCGGTCCCGGGCCGAGTTCTTCACCCTGACCGGATCCCGGCCGTGACGACCCTCACCGCGACCCAAAGCGCCCGCAACGCGCCGGCCGACCACATGGGAGGACCCACATGACCACCAGGACCCTCGCGATCATCGGCGCCAGTCTCGCCGGCGCCAAGGCTGCCGAGGCCGCACGGGACGCCGGCTACGACGACCGCATCGTGCTCATCGGCGAGGAACCCGACCTGCCCTACGAGCGGCCGCCGCTCTCCAAGGCCGTCCTGCGCGGCGAGGCCGAGGCCGCCTCGGCCATGGTCCACGACGCCGACTTCTACACGACCCACGGCGTCGAGCTCGTCATCGCCCGAGCGGTCGCCCTTGATGTCGGGGCCCGCTCCGTGGGGCTGGCCGACGGCTCCTCGGTCGCCTTCGACCGCGCCATCCTGGCCACGGGCGCCGCACCTCGCCGCATGGCCGGCCCCGAGCTCGCCGGCGTGCACTACCTCCGCACTCTGCCCGATTCCATCGCCCTGGCCGACGCGATCCGCGGGGCGCAGCGTGTCGTCGTCGTCGGCGCGGGCTGGATCGGGTCGGAGGTCGCGGCGTCGGCCCGCCAGATGGGCGCCGAGGTCGTGCTCGTCGACCCGGCCCCGACCCCGCTGCACCGCCTCCTCGGCGACGACCTCGGCGGCGTCTTCCGCGACCTGCACGCCGAGCGGGGCGTCACCCTCCGGCTCGGCGCCGGCGTCGCCGGTCTGCGGGGAACCGACCGGGTCGAGGCGGTCGCTCTCGACGACGGCCGCGTCGAGGCCGCAGACGTCGTCGTCGTCGGGATCGGTGTGCTCCCGCGGCACCGAGCTCGCCGAGCCGGCCCTCAAGGTCGACGACGGCGTGGTGGTCGACGAGCACCTCGAGTCCAGCGTCCCCGGCATCTTCGCCGCCGGCGACGTCGCCAACGCGTGGCATCCCCACTACCGGCGGCACCTCCGGATCGAGCACTGGGCCAACGCCCTCAACCAGGGCGTCACCGCCGGACGCAACGCCGCGGGCGAGCACGGCGTCTACGGACGGCTGCCGTACTTCTTCTCCGATCAGTACGACCTCGGCCTCGAGTACGTCGGACACCACCAGCGAGACGATGTCCTCGTCGTGCGCGGCGACCTGGGGGCCCGGGAGCTCATCGCGTTCTGGCACCGCGCCGGGGTCGTCACCGCCGCCATGAACGTCAACGTCTGGGACGTCGTCGACGACCTCAAGGCGATCATCGAGGCGCGCGTCGTCCAGGACCCGGCCCGGCTCGCCGACCCGGACGTCCCGCTCGCGCAGCTGCGCCACCCGCAGGCCTGATCGCGGCGGTCATCGCCTGGGCGTTCGGCGCCGCAACGACGCGGCGCCGGGCGTCCGCGACGCCGTTCGGGGACACCGGTGCGACCTACGATGGCGCACGTGGCCAGCAGACCCGCCCCGGCGCAGCGCCTGAGTGACCTCGCGTGGCTGCGCCGGGTGCGCGACCGGATCGACCGGGAGTACGCGCAGCCCCTGGACGTCGAGGCGCTGGCCCGCGGCGTGAACATGTCGGCCGGCCACCTCAGCCGCCAGTTCCGCCTCGCCTACGGCGAGTCGCCGTACAGCTACCTGATGACGCGGCGCATCGAGCGGGCGATGGCGCTGCTGCGCCGCGGTGACCTCAGCGTCACCGATGTCTGCTTCGCGGTCGGCTGCTCGTCGCTCGGCACGTTCAGCACCCGCTTCACCGAGCTGGTCGGCGTGCCTCCCAGCACATACCGGCGCCGTGCGGCGGGCGCGACGGCGGGCATGCCGCCATGCGTCGCCAAACGGGTCACCAGACCGATCAGGAATCGAGAAGCGCCGGTCGCCGAGCCGCACTTAGCGTGATCGCCATGGACATCACCATTCACTCCGCCTATCTCCCCCAGGACGACCCGGACACCGCGCTCGCCTTCTACCGCGACACCCTCGGCTTCGAGGTCCGCAACGACGTCGGGTACGAGGGGATGCGCTGGATCACGGTGGGCCCCGCCGACCAGCCCGACACGTCCATCGTCCTGCACCCACCGGCCGCCGACCCCGGCATCACCGACGACGAGCGGCGCATGATCGCCGAGATGATGGCCAAGGGCACCTACGCCGGCATCAACCTGGCCACCAAGGACCTCGACGGCGCCTTCGAGCGGCTGCAGGCCAGGGACGCCGAGGTCGTGCAGGAGCCGACCGAGCAGCCGTACGGGATCCGCGACTGCGCTGTCCGCGATCCCGCCGGCAACATGATCCGCATCCAGGAGCTGCGCTGAGAGCATGGCCACGACGACCGACACGAAGACCGACACGCGGTCGCCCGCGCAGCACGCAGCCGACAGCCACGATCTGATCCGCGTGCAGGGCGCGCGCGTCAACAACCTCAAGGACGTCAGCGTCGAGATCCCGAAGCGCCGGCTGACGGTGTTCACCGGGGTCTCCGGCTCGGGCAAGAGCTCGCTGGTGTTCGGCACGATCGCCGCCGAGTCGCAGCGGATGATCAACGAGACCTACAGCGCCTTCGTGCAGGGCTTCATGCCGACGCT
The DNA here is from genome assembly GCA_963842395.1 of uncultured Acidimicrobiales bacterium. Lineage (GTDB taxonomy): Bacteria > Actinomycetota > Acidimicrobiia > Acidimicrobiales > VFJN01 > ZC4RG19. The sequence goes on along the minus strand of CAWJGJ010000002.1, from coordinate 1,545,594 downwards.
GTCGCGGCCGGAGGTCGACCGGCTGGAGGGGCTGACCACGGCGATCATCGTCGACCAGGAGCGGATGGGCTCGAACCCGCGCTCGACCGTCGGCACCGCCACCGACGCCAACGCGATGCTGCGCATCCTCTTCAGCCGGCTCGGGCAGCCGCACATCGGCTCGCCCAACGCCTACTCGTTCAACGTCCCGTCGGTGAAGGCCAGTGGTGCGATCACCATCGAGCGCGGCGCCGGTAAGACGAAGACCGAGAGGGCGTCCTTCACCCGTCTCGGTGGCATGTGCCCGCGCTGCGAGGGCATGGGCTCGGTCACCGACTTCGACCTGACCGTGCTGTACGACGAGAGCAAGTCGCTCAACGAGGGTGCGCTCACGATCCCCGGCTACAGCATGGACGGCTGGTACGGCCGCATCTTCCGCGGCTGTGGCTTCTTCGACCCGGACAAGCCGATCGGCAAGTACACGAAGAGGCAGCTGCACGACCTGCTCTACAAGGAACCCACCAAGATCAGGGTCGACGACATCAACCTGACGTACGAGGGCCTGATCCCGAGGATCCAGAAGTCGATGCTGTCGAAGGACGTCGACGCACTGCAGCCCCACATCCGGGCCTTCGTGGAGCGGGCGATCACGTTCACCACGTGCCCCGAGTGCGACGGCACCCGTCTCAGCAAGGAGGCCCGGTCGTCGAAGATCGAGGGGAAGAACATCGCCGATGTCTGCTCGATGCAGATCAGCGACCTGGCCGACTGGGTCCGGGGCCTCGACGAACCGTCGGTGGCGCCGCTGCTCACCGGGCTGCAACACCTCGTCGACTCCTTCGCGGAGATCGGGCTGGGCTACCTCTCGCTGGACCGGCCGTCGGGCACGCTGTCCGGGGGAGAGGCACAGCGGACCAAGATGATCCGCCACCTGGGCTCGTCGCTCACCGACGTCACCTACGTGTTCGACGAGCCCACGATCGGCCTGCACCCCCATGACATCGAGCGGATGAACGACCTGGTGCTGCAGCTGCGCGACAAGGGCAACACCGTGCTCGTCGTGGAGCACAAGCCCGAGTCCATCGCGATCGCCGACCACGTCGTCGACCTCGGCCCCGCCGCCGGCACCGGGGGCGGCACGGTCTGCTTCGAGGGCACGGTGGCGGGGCTGCGGGGGAGTGACACCACGACCGGCCGCCATCTCGACGACCGGGCGACCCTCAAGGAGTCGGTGCGCTCGTCCTCCGGCACGCTGGCGGTCCGGGGCGCGTCCACGAACAACCTCCAGGACGTGGACGTCGACGTCCCGCTCGGGGTGCTCTGCGTGGTCACGGGCGTGGCCGGCTCCGGCAAGAGCTCGCTGATCCACGGCTCGGTGTCCAGCCGCGACGGGGTGGTGGCGATCGACCAGGGCGCGATCCGCGGCTCGCGACGCAGCAACCCGGCGACGTACACCGGGCTGCTCGACCCGATCCGCAAGGCGTTCGCCAAGGCCAACGGCGTGAAGCCGGCGCTCTTCAGCTCAAACTCCGAGGGCGCCTGTCCCACCTGCAACGGCGCCGGTGTCATCTACACCGAGCTGGGCGTCATGGCCACGGTCGAATCCGTCTGCGAGGAGTGCGAGGGCAAGCGGTTCCAGGCCGCGGTGCTGGAGTACACACTGGGCGGCCGCAGCATCGCCGAGGTGCTCGCGATGCCGGTGGCCGAGGCCGAGGACTTCTTCGAGGACGGCGAGGCACGCACGCCGGCCGCCCACAAGATCCTCGACCGGCTCGCGGACGTCGGGCTCGGCTACCTCACCCTCGGCCAGCCGCTCACCACGCTGTCCGGCGGCGAGCGGCAGCGGATCAAGCTCGCCACGCAGATGGCCGAGAAGGGCGACGTCTACGTCCTCGACGAGCCGACCACCGGACTCCACCTCGCCGACGTCGAGCGGCTGCTCGGCCTGCTCGACCGGCTCGTCGACTCCGGCAAGTCGGTCATCGTCATCGCCCACCACCAGGCGGTCATGGCGCAGGCCGACTGGATCATCGACCTCGGCCCCGGCGCCGGCCACGACGGCGGCCGCATCGTCTTCGAGGGCACACCCGCCGACCTCGTCGCCGACCGTTCGACCCTCACCGGCGAGCACCTCGCGGCCTACGTCGGCGCCTGACCGGCCGTTGACGTCGACTAGACGATTGTCTAGCCTGAGGCGAGGATCGTAACCGAGGGGGAGGCTGAGCACGTGGCAGACACACGCGACGCCGGGATGGACGAGTTCCTCAAGGTCCGGGAGCCCGGTGCCCATCTCGAGGCCGACGTTGCCGAGGAGTTCGTACTCGACATCGAGATGGACGTCGACCGCATCTACAAGTACCCGCGCGTCGACGACGCCGCCGTCTACCTCGTCGACCCCGACAACCTCGACCTCCGCGCCGACCTGAAGATCGATCCCGACGTCGATCTCCCCGACTACAGCGGGCCGTGGAAGGAGGACCTCCGGTTCACGGACTTCTCCAAGGACGCGCTCGTGCGCTTCCTGGCGATGAACCAGGAGTACACCGTCCTGTGCCTCGAGTACTGGGCCCGCGAGATCGAGGATCGGTTCGGCCGGGACGTGATGCTCGAGGTCGAGCGTGACGCCTGGCGCGACGGCATCGCGCCCCACCTCGACACGTTGCGGGACGAGTACTACGACACCGGCGATCCCGAGGTGCTGGCGCTGTGGCAGCCCCGGACGGTCGAGGGGCAGCGCGCCGACTACACGGGCGTCTTCGATCCCGCGCCGGGCCTGGCCGAGCGCTGCTCGAAGGAAGACCTGGTCGGGATGATCCTCGGCTCCCACGAGTTCCTGCTCCAGTGCATCGAGAGCTGGGCCACGCAGATCGTCCTCCGCTACGGCATGGACGAGATGTACGCCATCCAGAACGCGATCTGGAGCATGTCCATCCTGCCCGCTGTGAAGGACCTCAAGGCCCGGCACATGGGCATCTCCGGGAACACGGTGGCCGACTGGATGAAGGACCTCCAGCTCGACTCGACGGCGCTGCCGGGCAAGGCCTTCGACCTCACGTTCGAGATGCCCGAGCCGGACGTCGGCGTCATGACGTTCAACCGCTGCGTGTCGCCGGCCCAGTGGGAGGCACTCGGTCGCGAGGACATCCTCGAGGCGGGCTGCCACGCCATCTGCCCGCCGTCGATCATCGAGACGGCGAAGATGTACAACCCGAACATGAAGACCGAGATCCTCGCCATCCCCAAGCGGGTCGACAAGGAGAACGGCGTCTGCTGCAAATGGCGGTTCAGCATGCGCGACGAGTCCGACCCCGAGTACGTCCCGGTGGAGATCACGATGAAGCGAACGTGACCGCCGGCGTCATCACTGCTGAGTCCGCTCAGGCTGCTTAGTCCGCTTGGTCCGCGAGGTCGAACAGCTGGCGGGCGACCGCCATCAGCTCGGTGCGCAACGTCTCGTCGTCGAGGTGGGCCACGAGGGGGTGTACGAGCGCCCCGCCGATGGCGGCGGAGACGATCGCGGTGCGGGTGCGGGCCGACGAGTCGGCGTCGACGTCGAGCAGCAGCGCGTAGACGCGGTTCATGAGGTCCACGAACGGCTCGTGCGTGCCCAGGAGCCGGCCCATCACCGGGTCGCCCTGGAGCGCGGCGGCCCACCGCCGCCGGGCGATGGCGAGGTCGATCACGTAGGTCAGCAGCATCTCGCGGGCCCGCCGGCGGGGCGTCTCCCGCTCGGCGGCGTCGAGCGCAGCCTCCAGTGGCGCCAGCCCGACCTCCGCCACCGCCAGCACGATGGCGTCCTTCGTCCTGAACTGGTGGTAGATGGCCGCCTTGGTGACCCCGACGGCGTCGGCGATCATCTGGAAGGACGTCCCGCCGACGCCGCGGTCGGCGAACAGCTCCATGGCGGCATCGATCGTGCGCCGCTGCGCCCCGCTGTACCGGTCACCCGACATGCGCACGCTCTGGTGGTCGTCGGGGGCGATCGCGCGCATGGCGACAGGGTAGGCGAGCCGCCCGTGAAGCCAGGGAGGCCCCCTTGTCCGTCCCATCCGACGATCCGTCATCCGACCGGGGTGATGTCCCGGCCGCCGCCGCGCCCGAGACTGGGGCGCAGGTGTCCACATCTCCGGTCGGGAGGCGGTCGTGAGCCAGCGGTTCGGGCGGGTCGCGCACCCGCTCGTCTACGAGGTGAACACGTGGGTGTGGCTGGCGGCTCTCGGCGCCGCCGCCGGCCGCCCGGTCGATCTGGGCTCGGTGCCCGACGCCGCCTGGGACGACCTGGCCGAGCTGGGCGTCGACGCCGTCTGGCTCATGGGCGTGTGGCGGCGCAGCCCCGCAGGGATCGCCATCGCGCTGGCCGATCCTGGCCTGGTCGACTCGTTACGCCGGGCGCTGCCCGACTACCGCGACGACGACGTGGTCGGCTCGCCCTACTGCATCCGCGACTACGTCGTCGACGACCACCTCGGCGGGCGGGCCGGCCTGGCGGCGGCCCGCGCCGCGCTGGCCGCCCGGGGCGTGGGACTGATCCTGGACTTCGTGCCCAACCACGTCGCCCCCGACCATCCCTGGGCCCGGGAGCGGCCCGAGCTGTTCGTGACCGGGACGGCGGACGACCTGCGCGACGACCCGGCGTCGTTCGTGGCGGTCGGCGACCGGGTGCTGGCCCGGGGGCGGGATCCCTATTTCCCGGCCTGGCCCGACGTGGTGCAGCTCGACGCCTTCGCGCCGGCGCTGCGGGCGGCCGCCGTCGCGACCCTCGACGGCATCGCCGAGCAGTGCGACGGCGTCCGCTGCGACATGGCGATGCTGATGATGAACGACGTGTTCGCCCGGACCTGGGGCCCCCGGGCCGGCCCCCCGCCGGCCGTCGACTACTGGGACGAGGTGATCGGGGCCGTGCGCGGCGCCCACCCCGGGTTCGCCTTCCTGGCGGAGGCCTACTGGGACCTCGAGTGGGACCTGATGCAGCAGGGCTTCGACCACTGCTACGACAAGCGGCTCTACGACCGGCTCGTGTCCGGGCCTCCGGAGCCGGTGCGTCAACACCTCACCGCGGCGGGCGACTACCAGCGGCGGCTGCTGCGGTTCGTCGAGAACCACGACGAGCCCCGGGCCGCGGCGACGTTCCCGCCCGAGCGGCAGAAGGCCGTGACCGTGGCGACACTCACCCAGGCCGGCGCCCGGCTCGTCCACGACGGGCAGCTGACCGGCGCCCGCGTCCGCCTGCCGGTGTTCCTCGGCCGGGCGCCCGCCGAGCCGGCGGACGCCGACCTCGACGCGTTCCACCGAGCCCTGCTGGCGGTGGTGGCCGATCCCGCGCTGCGGGACGGCGCCTGGCGGCTGTGCGACGTCTCGGGCTGGGCCGGCAACGAGGGGTGGCGAGACCTCGTCGCCTGGTCGTGGGACGGCGAGGCCGACCGGTGGCTCGTCGTCGTGAACCTCGGCGCGGGCACCGCCGCCGGCCACGTCCGCACCGGCTGGGACGACCTGCGCGGTCGCGACTGCCGCCTCGTCGACCCCACCGTCGAGCTGACGTTCGACCGCCGGGGCGACGACCTCGTCGACGGCCTCTACGTCGAGCTCGGCCCGTGGCGCTGGCACCTGCTGCGGGTCGACGACGCCCCGACCCCCCGGAGGACCGGATGACCACCGCCGAGCACGACCGCCTGGCCGAGGCCACCGCCCCGGCGGAGGACGACCTGTTCGGGGCCAACCCCTGGTACGAGTGGGGGCCCTACCTGAGCGAGCGGGCGTGGGGGACCGTGCGCGAGGACTACAGCGCCGACGGCGACGCCTGGAGCTACTTCCCCCACGACCACGCCCGGTCCCGCGCCTACCGGTGGAACGAGGACGGGATGGCCGGGATCTCCGACATCCGCCACGAGCTGTGCCTGGCGCTCGCCCTGTGGAACGGCGCCGATCCCATCCTCAAGGAGCGGATGTTCGGGCTCACGGGACCGCAGGGCAACCACGGCGAGGACGCCAAGGAGTACTGGTGGTACCTCGACGGGCTGCCGAGCCACGCCCTGCTGCGCTGGCGCTACCACTACCCGCAGGCCGCGTTCCCCTACGGGCGCCTGGTCGAGGAGAACGCCCGCCGCACCCGCGACGACCCCGAGTTCGAGCTGCTCGACACCGGGGTGTTCGACGAGGGTCGCTACTGGGTCGTGGAGGCCACCTACGCCAAGGCCTCGCCCACCGAGGTGCTGGCCCGGATCACGGTCGAGAACCAGGGCCCGGACCCGGCCACCCTCCACGTGCTGCCCACCCTGTGGTTCCGCAACACCTGGCGGTGGACCGGCAGCGACGACATCCCGAGCCTGGCCCGCGACGGCGACGCCGTCGTCGTCGACCACCCCCGGCTCCGCGGCTACCGGTTCGAGGCCGCCCCGGGGCCGGACGGCGCCGCGCCGACGGCGCTGTTCTGTGACAACGAGACGAACACCGCCCGGCTGTACGGAGGGCCGCCGCTCACGGCCCACCCCAAGGACGGCATCAACGACCACGTGGTGGCCGGGGCCGCCACCGTGAACCCGGCCGGGACCGGCACCAAGGCCGCCTGGTGGTACCGGCTGGACGTGCCCGGCGGGGGCCGGGCCGAGGTGCGGCTGCGGCTGCACCGTCCGGAACCGGCGCCCGCATCGGAGCCCGGGCCTGCGGGCGCGCCACGGCCGGGTGCGTGGGCGGGCACCGACTTCGCCGCCACCGTGGCCCGCCGGACCGCGGACGCCGACGAGTTCTACGCCGCGCTGCCGGGGGCGCCCCTCGACCCGGAGGAGGCCCGGGTGCTGCGCCAGGCCTCCGCCGGGCTGGTGTGGAGCAAGCAGATCTACCCCTACCGGGTCCGGCGCTGGCTCGACGGCGACCCGGGCCAGCCGCCGCCCCCGCCCGGCCACCGCACGGGGCGCAACGCCGGCTGGCGGCACCTCGACGCCTTCGACGTCCTCGCCATGCCCGACCCGTGGGAGTACCCGTGGTTCGCGGCCTGGGACCTCGCCTTCCACGCCGTGGCCTGGGCGCACCTCGACCCGGCGTTCGCCAAGTACCAGGTGCTGGTGCTGCTGCGGGAGTGGTTCCTGCACCCCAACGGCGCCCTGCCCTCCTACGAGTGGAGCTTCGACGACGTCAACCCGCCGGTGCACCCGCTGGCCGCCATCCGGGTGTTCATGATCGACGGCGCCCGCGACCGCAGGTTCCTGGAGCGGGTGTTCCAGAAGCTGCTGATCAACTTCACCTGGTGGCTCAACCGCCAGGACAGCGACGGCAACAACCTGTTCGGCGGCGGCTTCCTGGGGCTCGACAACATCAGCCCGGTCGACCGGTCGCACCTCCCGCCCGGCACCCGGATCGAGCAGGCCGACGGCACCGCCTGGATGGCGTACTACTCGCTGGCGATGCTCGCACTCGCCGTCCGCCTGGCCGAGGAGGACGACGTCTACGACGACATGGTCGTGAAGTTCCTCGAGCAGTTCGTGATGATCGCCGACGCCATGCGCGCCTCGGAGCTCTACGACGCCCAGGACGGCTTCTTCTACGACCGCCTGGTGGTCGGCGACGTGGCCACGCCCATCCGGGTGCAGACGCTGGTGGGCGCCGTGCCGGTCCTGCCCGCCATGCAGCTGCCGCTGCGGCACACCGCACGGGTGCAGGCGCTCCGCAAGCGCTTCGCCCGGCGCTGGGGGCAGGACGACCTGCCCGCCGACAGGCTCGCGGCCCGCATCCTCGACGTGGGCGACGAGCGCCGGGTGTTCGTCTCGCTCGTGTCGCCCGACCAGCTCGGCACCACGCTCGCCAGCTTCTTCGCCGAGGACGCCTTCCTGTCGCCCCACGGGCTGCGCTCGCTCTCCAAGCGGCACGCAGACCTCTACCAGGTGCCCGGGGTGCCCGGGGCCGGCATCGAGTACGAGCCCGCCGAGTCGCGGACGGACATGTACGGCGGCAACTCCAACTGGCGGGGACCGGTGTGGTTCCCGGTCAACTACCTCGTGATCCGGTCGCTGCAGCAGTACCACGAGTTCCTGGGCGACGCCTTCACGGTCGAGTACCCGACCGGGTCGGGCCTGCGGCGCACGCTGGCGGAGGTGTCGGACGACCTCAGCGACCGGCTGCTGTCGATCTGGCTGCCGGGCCCCGACGGCCGGCGGCCCGTCTACGGTGACGTCGAGATGCTCCAGACCGACCCGGCGTGGCGCGACAACCTCCTGTTCTTCGAGTACTTCCACGGCGACCTCGGCTGCGGGCTGGGCGCCACGCACCAGACCGGGTGGACCGCGCTCGTCGTCGACCTGCTGCTCGACCGGCCCGATCTCACGTTCCGCGGGCGGGCGATGGGGTAGCCGTGGTCCCCCCGATCAGCCCGGCTGACGGTCACCGTCGGCGATGACCAGCGTCCGAGGTCCCGATGGCCGACCGGTGAGCGCGCTGGTGCTCGTCGGCCTCATGGGCGCCGGCAAGTCGACGGTCGGCCACCTCGTCGCCGAGGCGACCGGGCGGGAGCTGGTCGACGTCGACGTCGCCATCACGCGCCGCACCGGCAGGACGGTCCGCCAGCTCTGGGAGGAGGGCGGCGAAGCGGCCTACCGCCGCCTCGAGAGCGCTGCGGTCCTCGACGCGCTGCGCCGCGACGACGTGGTGGTGGCGGCCCCCGCCGGGATCGTCATGGATCCCGAGGTGCGGGCGGCGCTCGCCGACGCGACGGTGGTCTGGCTGCGGGCCAGCCCGCGGACGCTGGGCTCGCGGGTGCACACCGGCGACCACCGGCCGCTGCTCGGCGAGGATCCCGAGGCCGATCTCGCCGCCATGGCCGCCGCACGGTCCGAGCTCTACGCCTCGGTGGCCGATCTCACCGTCGACACCGACGGCGCCGACGCCGACGCCGCGGCTGCGGCCGTGCTCGACTGGCTCGCGGCCGCCCGCTGACGGCGCCGGGAGGCGTCGCCCTGCCGCGGCCGGACCGGCGCCTACGTTGCTTGGCCATGACCGACCGGGACGTGAAACAGTCGTCCGGCATGGAGACCTCCGCACCGATGGCAGCAGGCCGGTACGCCGGCACCCGGGTGCACCGGGTGGAAGACGCCCGGTTGCTCACCGGCCACGGGACCTTCGTCGACGACGTGGTGCGGCCCGGGATGCTGCACGCGTGCTTCGTGCGGAGCCCGTACCCCCGGGCCCGCCTCGGGAGCATCGACCCGGCGGCGGCCCTGGCCCTGGACGGCGTCCGTGCCGTGTTCACCGCCGAGGACCTCAATGCGGAGGTCCGGGAGCTGTGGTACTCGCTGATCGGCAGGGATGTCCCCGACACGCCCCGCCCGCCCCTCGCCGAGGGCGAGGCCCGCTTCGTCGGCGATCCGGTCGCCCTCGTCGTCGCCGACACCCGCTACCTCGCCGAGGACGCTTCCGAGCTGGTCGAGGTCGACTACGAGCCGCTGACGCCGGTGGTCGACTACGCCCGGGGCCGCGACGCCGCGGAGCTCGTCCACGAGGGGTACGAGCGCAACATCGCGGGCCGCATGCGGAGCGGCCCACGCGACGCGATCGACGAGGCCCTGTCCGCCGCCGCCCACGTCGTAACCGAGGAGATCCACCAGCAGGCCTACGCCGCCGTGCCCATCGAGACCCGCGGGTTGGTCGCGGAGTGGTCGGCGGGCGAGATGACCATCTGGGCCGCGACCCAGGCGCCCCACGAGGTGCGGGCGGTGTGCTCGCGGGTGCTCGGTCTCGACGAGCACCGCGTCCGGGTGATCATGCGCGACACCGGCGGCGGCTTCGGCCAGAAGGTCGTGCCGTTCCGCGAGGAGATCTGCGTGATGCTGGCGGCCCGGAAGGTCCCGGCGGCGCTGAAGTGGATCGAGGACCGCCGCGAGAACCTGATGTCGGCCGGGCAGGCCCGGCACGAGCACGCCACCGTGACCATGGGGTTCACCGCCGACGGCGACATCGTCGCGGCAGGGATCGACCACGTGCAGGACGTCGGTGCCTACCCGACGCCGTGGCCGGTGGGGACCTCCGCCGCGGTCGGGATGCTCTTCCCGGGGCCGTACCGCATCCCGGTGGCCAGCTGGGGGACGACCTCGATGTTCTCCAACACGCCCGGGCGCACGGCGTACCGCGGCCCCTGGCAGTACGAGACGGTGGCGCGGGAGGTGCTGCTCGACATCGCCGCCCGGCGCATGGCCAAGGACCCTGTCGAGCTGCGCCGCCGCAACTTCCTGGCCGCCGCCGACCTGCCGTACCAGAACCCGGCCGGCATGCCGTACGACCACATGTCGCCGCTCGAGGTCTTCGAGGCCGCCATCGCCCGGCTCGACTACGACGGCTTCCGCCGTGAGCAGGCGGAGGCGCGGCTCGAGGGTCGCTACATCGGCGTCGGCACCAGCAGCTACGTCGAGCCGACGTCGACCGGGATGGGCTACTACGGCACCGAGGGGGCGACGATCCGCATCGAGCCGTCGGGCAAGGTCAACGTGTACCTCGCCGGCGGCTCGACCGGGAACAGCCTCGAGACGACGGCCGTGCAGCTCACCGCCGACGCGCTGGGCGTCGACATCGCCGACGTGCACACCATCCAGGGCGACACCGCCCTCACCCCCTTCGGCCTGGGCACCGGTGGCAGCCGGAGCGGGTCGATGATCGCCGGCGCCGTCGCCACCACGGCCGCGACGATCCGCGAGCGGATCGTCGCCATCGCCGCCCATCGCTTCGAGGCCGCGCCCGAGGACATCGAGCTCGCCCGCAGCCGGGCGTCGGTGCGGGGGACGCCGGCCATCAGCATGTCGCTGGCCGAGATCGCCGAGATCGCCTACGCCAACGTCGGGTCGTTGCCCCCCGATGTGCCCCCTGGGCTGGAAGCCAGCGGCCGGTACCGCGCCGAGGCGCCCATCATCTGGGCCAACGCCACCCACGTGTGCACCTGCGAGGTCGACGTCACGACGGGCAGCGTGACCCTGCTCCGGTACATCGTGAGCGAGGACTGCGGCCCGATGATCAACCCCAGTGTCGTGGAGGGCCAGATCGACGGCGGGACCGTGCAGGGGATCGGCGGCGCCCTGCTCGAGCACCTCGCCTACGACGAGGACGGCAATCCGGTGGCGGCGACGTTCGTCGACTACCTGCTGCCGACGATCGCCGATGTCCCGGTGATCGAGCACGTGCACATCGAGACCCCGGGGCCGGGACCCGGCGGCTACAAGGGCGTCGGCGAGGGCGGCGCCATCGGCGCTCCGCCCGCCGTGGTGAACGCCGTGGCCGACGCCCTCGCACCGTTCGGCGTGGACATCACCCGGCTCCCCGTCACCCCGCCGGCGATCCTCGACCTGATCGACCGGGCGGCCCCCGCCGTGACCGACGACATCGAGGTGGTGGCGTGATCCGCTGGGGCATCGTCGGTCCCGGCGGGATCGCCACCAAGTTCGCCCGGGCGATGACCCGCGTCGACGACGGGCGCATCGTCGCGGTGGCGTCACGGTCCGCCGAGCGGGCCGGCGCCTTCGCCGACCAGTTCGACATCGCGGCGCGCTACGACGACGACCGGGCGCTGGCCGACGACCCCGATGTCGACGCGATCTACGTGGCGACGCCCCACGCGCGCCACGAGGCCGGCGCCGTCCGCTTCCTCGAGGCCGGCAAGCACGTGCTGTGCGAGAAGCCGCTCGCCCTCAACGCCGCCCAGGTCCGTCGCATGACGGCGGCGGCCGAGGCCGGGGGGCGGTTCCTCATGGAGGCCGTCTGGAGCCGCTACCTCCCCGCCTACCGCACGCTGCTGGACATCCTGGCCGGCGGCCGCATCGGCACCCCGCTCCAGGTCGACGCCGACTTCGGCTTCGCCGTGCCGGTCGATCCGGCCCACCGCTTGTTCGACCCGCTCCAGGGGGGCGGCGCCCTCCTCGACCTCGGCATCTACCCGCTCCAGCTCAGCTCCCTGGTGCTCGGCCCGATCGAGCAGATCGCCGCGGTGGGGGTGCTCGGCACCACGGGTGTCGACGAGCGGGTCGCCGCCGTCGTCCGCCACGAGGGCGGTGGCATCGGCGTGGCCAAGGCCGCCATCACCCTGCCGCTGGCCTGCACGGCGCGCGTCAGCGGCACGGAGGGGTGGATCGACCTCCCGGCGTTCATGCACTGCCCCCGCTCGCTCACCATCAACACGCCGGGCGGCACGTCCGAGGTCATCGACTGCTCGTTCGAGGGTGAAGGCTTCGAGTTCGAGATCGCCGAGGTGCACCGCTGCCTCGCCGCCGGGCTCACCGAGAGCCCGACGATGCCGCTCGCCGAATCCCTGGCACTGGCGACGGCGATGGACGAGATCCGCTCGCAGATCGGCGTGGTCTACCCCGACGAGCACGCAGGCTGAACGCCGACCGAAGGGCGGTTGCCGAGCAGCGACCTTCCTCGCGGACATCCATGCCGAGTTCGGCTCGTGACCCGTCCCGAGGGTCGGGCCGGTACGGCGGACCCGCGCTCATTCGCGTGGGCTGGGTTCCTGTGCGGGGTGGTGGTAGCGCCAGCGGTTGTGGAAGCCGCAGGTGAGCTGGCCGTTGTCCTGGTCGGTGAGACCACCTCGGGACCAGGCCACGATGTGGTCGCCCTCACACTGGGCGGCGGGGATGTGGCAGGTGGGGTGGGTGCAGCGGGGGTGTTTGAGCTCGAGGATGCGGCGCAGGGTGCCTTGGAAGCTGCGGGCGGTGCTGATGTCGGTGATCCGGTTGGCGCCGTTGAACACGACCCGTTCGATCACCGTGGCCGGATCGGGGAGGAGTTCGGCGGCGGCGCCGGGGGCGATGACGGTGCCGCCGGCGAGTTCGCAGACCCGTCCGGTGAAGGTGTGGTAGTCGACCATGACGGTGATGAGGGGCCGGGGGCGTTTGCCGTGGGCGGGGGCGGTCATGGCCCGGGTGGCCATCTCGACGAGGGCGTCGTGGCGGCGTTGGGCGCCGGTGCGGGCCAGCAGCCCGGCGGTCACGGCGTCGCCGTGGAGCTCGCGGGCGGCGGCCCAGTCGGCTTCGAAGAGTTCGCGTTCGATGCGGTCGAGCGCGCCCCGCACCGTCGCGTGGCTGAGCGGGGTGAGGTAGCCGTCGAGGTGACCGACGCCGTCGAGACCGGCCGACAGGTCGACGCGGCGTAGGGCCTGGTCGCGGGCGTGGCGTTGTTCGGGCCCGTCGGGATCCGCGGCGTCGCGCCAGTGGGCGCACACCCGCTCGAAGTCATCGAACCGCAGGCCCCGGGCGTGATCGACCAGCAGGGCTTCGTGCTCGGCGAAGGCTCCGGTGGTGCGAGGGTGCGCGGCCAGGGCGCCGAGTGTGCGGGCGTGCGCGGGGGCGATGTCCCCGGCGGCGAGCGCGGCGGCGGTGGCGGGCATAGCGCGCAGTCGCCGGCCTATCCGCACCTCACCGGCCACTTCGGGCCTTGGGCGCCGGCACCGCGTGGCGATCCAATCGGCCGCCGACCGCGACCCGTCGTCGCGGTACACCTGCCGGGCGTCGAACCGGGCGGTCAAGGTCACCACCACGGCTGCCAGGCGGGCCTGCTCCCGACGCAACGACACCATCAGCCCGGCGAGCTCGCCGTCCGACACGTCCTCGACGCCGGCCGCGGCGAGAGCGTCGACGGCGGCGGCCAGACCGGGCACCGCCACCACACCCGACTGCGGCTCCCCGGGCGGGTATTCCCGTACCTCGTCGGCTACGAACATCAGTTCGTATGATATCAGGATCCCCGGCCGTCCCTTCACTGTTTTTCAGCAAATCCCGTGACATCCACGTGCTGGACTTGGCCCGCCCGGCAGACGCGACAGCCCCGAGGCCGGGGCCCGTCGACCGGGACCTGAGCACCCGGGCGGCGGCGCCGCCCGAGGGGTAGGCGTCCCCCGGGCCGGCGCCACCGGCGGTGGATGTACCCACCCACGGCCCGTCGCCATTCGACGCGAACGTGTGTGCGATGCCGGGGCGGGTGACCAATCGGGGCTGGCGCAGCGGGGTGGTCAGGCGGTGTGCACCGACCGGAGCGCGCCGGGGCGGCGGCCGACCAGGCGGTCGAGCGCGGCCGCCGTCTGCTCGTCGGCGGCCTGGTGGATCACGAGCTCCTGGTGGTCCGGATCGGGGAGCGCGAGGACCTCGACGTGGAAGTGGAGCGCGCCGACGTCGGGGTGCACCCAGCGCTGCGATCCGTGCCTCGGGGCGGCGAGCGGCCGGCGGTCCCAGCGGTTCGTGAACTCGGTTCCGACCGAGGCGGCGAGGTCGTCGACGAGGTCCTGGACGGCGGGGTCGCCCTGCCGGAGCCGGTGGAGCCTGGCGAGTGTCTCGGACGCCATCGCCGGCCAATCGTCGATCACGTCCCGGGCGCGGGCCGCCTCGAAGACGAACCGGACCAGGTTCGGTGGGTCGCCGCGCAGCAGCTCGATCGGACGGGCGAAGCTCTCGAAGCAGTCGTTCCAGGCCAGCAGGTCGCCGAGGCGGTTGACGACATACGCCGGCACGGGGTCGAGCTGGTCGAGCAGGAGGCGCACCGGGTCGCGCACCGTGCTGGCGGTCGGGCACCCGCCGGGGCACAGGAGCTCGGTGCCGTGGCTGGCGGTGGCCAGGTCCTGGAGGTGCGACCGGTCGGCGGCGTCGAGCCGCAGCGCGACGGCGAGGGCGCCGAGCACCTGGGTCGACGGGTGGGTGTCATGACCCTGCTCGAGCCGCGTGAGGTACTCGACGCTGATGCCGGCGAGGACCGCGACCTCGGACCGTCGCAACCCCTTGGCGCGGCGGCGCGTCCCGGCCGGGAGCCCGACGTCGGCCGGGGTCAACGTCTCGCGTCGGGTGCGGAGGAAGGCTCCGAGCTCACCGTCGATCACGCACCCCATTGTGGCAACGTCGACGACGACTTGGGTATCCCCCGCGGGGCCACCCTCGCGGCGGTCTCCCCCGGCGGGCGAGCGGGCCCGACGATCGTCACATGACCGATCCCACATCTCCGACCGACCCGCTCCACCTCGCGATCGTCACGGGCAGCACCCGGCCGGGCCGCAAGTCGCTCGACGTGGCCCGCTGGGTCGAGCGACTCGCCGCCGGGCGCGACGACCTGACCACGACGATCGTCGACCTGGCCGACCACCCCCTGCCGCACCTCGACGAACCCGCCCCGCCGATCACGGGGGAGTACCTCCGCCGGTCGACCCGTGCGTGGGCGGAGGTGATCGACCGGTTCGACGGGTTCGTCTTCGTGACGCCCGAGTACAACCACTCGGTCCCCGGCGTCCTGAAGAACGCCATCGACCACCTGTACGCCGAGTGGAACGACAAGGTCGGCGGCTTTGTCACGTACGGCCCCTACGGCGGCGTGCGGGCCGCCGAGCACCTCCGTGCCATCCTCGGCGAGCTCAAGGTCGCCGACGTCCGCCAGCAGGTGGTGCTCTCCCTGCGGACCGACTTCGTCGGCTACACGGACTTCGCCCCCGATCCGGGCCATGCCGACACCCTGGCCGCCATGCTGGCCGAGATGGTCTCCTGGGGCCGCGCCCTCCGTTCGGTACGCATGCCGGCTCTCGCGCTGGACTCGTGAGACGAGCCAGGTCCATCGGACGCCGACGACGCCGTGCACAGCGTGAACTAGGGTTCAAAATCTGACGGGTGATCAGATCGGGAGGGGGAGGCATGGCCGGCTCGGTCCACCTCGAGGTCGAGGGTCACGTGGCGATCCTCACCAACGACAACCCGGACAAGCACAACGCGTTCGACGACGACATGGACGTGCAGCTGTTCGACGCGCTCGGGGAGATCGCCCGGAACCCGGAGATCCGGGCGGTGGTGTGGCGCGCGGAGGGCAAGAGCTTCTCGTCCGGTCGTGACGTCGGCTCGATCGGCGCGGGGACGTCCGAGCTGACCCACCACCAGCTCATGGCACGCGGCCACGCGGGCATCCTGCAGGTGCTCGACCTCGACGTGCCGACGATCGTCGCCTGCAAGGGGTGGACGATCGGCGGGTCGTTCCAGCGGGCGCTCCTCTGCGACATCCGGGTCGCCGCGGAGGGCGCGCGCTTCATGCTGCCCGAGACGACCCACGGTGTGGTGCCCGACACGGGCGGGGTGGCGCGGCTCTTCCAGATGGCGGGCCACGGGGTGGCCTCGGACCTGGTGCTCACCGGGCGGGTGCTGCAGGTGGAGGAGGCGCTCTCGCTGGGCGTCGTGAGCCGCATCGTCCCGCCCGACGACCTCGACGACGTCGTCCGGGAGATGGCCGAGCAGATCGCCGCGTCGCCGCCGCTCACCGTGAAGCTGGCCCGACGCGTCATCGCCAACCTGGCGTCGCCGGAGGTGAGGGCGTCGATGAGCGAGGAGCTCCTGGCCCAGACCGTCCTCGTGTCGTCGCACGACTTCGCCGAGTTCCGGGCCTCGCGCCGCGAGGAGCGGGCGCCGCAGTACAGGCGTGGCTGACCGGGCCGGCGCCCGGCGCCGCGGGTCCCGATCCACCCCACCGTCCAGGAGCTGACCATGGGACTGCCCGAACCACCCGAAGCCGGAGCATCGGCGCTGCCCCCGGGCACGTTCGACGGCCAGGTCGTGCTCGTCACCGGCGGCGGCACCGGCCTCGGCAAGGCGATCGCCACCGAGTTCGCCCGGCTCGGCGCCTCCCTCGCCATCGCCAGCCGCAAGCAGGAGCACCTCGACGCCGGGATCGCCGCGCTGGAGCCGGTGGCCGCCGGCGCGGGTGGCACGGTGATGGCGACGACCTGCGACATCCGCGAGCCCGACTCGGTCGCCGCCGCGTTCGACGCGGTGGCGAGCACGCTCGGCCTCCCGGACGTCCTCGTCAACAACGCGGCCGCCAACTTCCCCGTGCCGGCCGAGGACATGAGCCCGAACGCGTGGCGCACGGTCGTGGACATCACGCTCAACGGCACGTTCTTCTGCAGCCGGGAGTTCGGCCGGCGCCACCTCGCCGCGGGCTCGCCCGGGTCGATCGTCGACGTCGGCGCCTCGTACGCCTGGACGGGTGGGCCCGGGTTCGCCCACTCGGCCGCTGCCAAGGCCGGCGTGAAGAACATGGTCGAGACCCTCGCGGTCGAGTGGGGCCCGTACGGCATCCAGGTGAACGGCCTCGTCCCGGGGCTGTTCCCGCACGAGGACATGACCGACGACATCAAGGGCAACCTCGACCGCACGCACGAGAAGGACCTGTGCCAGCCGGCGCTCCGCGTCGGCCGGCTGCGCGAGCTCGGCTGGGCGGCGACCTTCCTCGCCTCCCCCTACGCCCGCTTCATCTCCGGGCACACCCTGGTGGTCGACGGCGCCAACTGGCAGCGGCGCAGCCTCACCAACCCGCCCGTGGTGACGGTGCGCGACCAGATGGGCAGGGGCGCCTTCGAGCTCTGACCGGCCGAAGCTCCGCCCGCCGCTCGTCGTCGGACGGACGGGGTCGGCCCGACCGGCGTTCGGGTCGCGTCAGACCCCCGGGCGCCTCAACGGTGGGCGTCGATGCGGTCGTGGACCCGGGCGAGGGTGGTGACGGCGTGGACCCCGAGCCAACGCAGCGGCTCCGGCTCCCAGGGTCGGGACCGGTGGCCCACCCAGGGCAGGCGCAGGAGGTCGCTGTCGGCATCGGTGATGAGGTCGCTCAGCGTCCGCCCGGCGGCGTTCGACGCGGCGACGCCCACGCCGAAGTACCCGCCGGCCCACGCCGAGCCCGGTGGCGCGGTCGAGGCCGACGCCGGGGCGGAGGTCGCGGGGCACGGCGAGGACGCCACCCCAGTGGTGGCTGACGCCGACGTCGCGGAGGTCGGGGAACCGGCGGATCAGGAGGCGGCGCAGCCGTTCCGCGATCCGGGGCGCGGCCATCGGTGACGGGGGCACGCGGGAGCGCCACCACGTCGGGGCACTTAGCCCGCCCCACGCGATGCGGCCGTCGGCGGTGCGCTGCCCGTATCCCAGCAGGGTCTGGGTGTCCTCGAACAGCTCGCGCCGGGCGAGGCCGATGTTCGCCCAGGTGGCGTCGTCGATCGGCTCGGTCGCGATCATGAAGTTGCCGATCGGCAGGAGCGTCCGCTCGTGGCCCTCGAGGCTCGGGGTGTACGCCTCGGTGGCGCGCACGACGACCTCGGCCCTGACCGTCCCGTGCTCCGTCACCGCTCGCCCGGGCTCGATGGCGCGGACCGCGGTTCCCTCGTGGACGACCCCGCCGAGGCGTTCGACGGCCGTCGCCAACCCGCGGGCGAGGCGGGCCGGGTGGACCGCCGCCGCGTGCTCGGTGAACATGCCGCCCCGGACCCCGACGGCGCGGACGATCTCCTCGACGGCGGTGGCGGTGAGCATCGAGTAGGTGTCGAGGCCGTGGCGCTCGTGGCCGGCCTGCATCTTGCGGAGGCGCTGGAGCTGTGACCCGCTGGCGGCGAGGTAGAGCGCGCCGCCCTTCGCGTAGCCGCAGTCGATCCCCTCCCGCTCGACGACCACGCCGACCTCGTCGACGGTGCGATGCATCTCGCCCACCATCGCCGCGGCGGCACCGGGTCCCCCGGCCTTCTCGAGCGCCGACAGCGGCGCGGCCTGGTCGCCGACGCACCAGCCGCCGTTGCGGCCCGACGCGCCGAAGCCGGCGGTGTCGCGCTCGAGCACGACCACCCGGAGGGTGGGGTCGGCGCGCAGCAGGTAGTACGCGGTCCACAGGCCGGTGAAGCCGGCGCCGGCGATGGCGACGTCGGCCTCCCGATCGCCCCCGAGCGGGGGTCGCCGGAGCTCCGCATCCCCGGGGAGCAGCGAGTCGTGCCAGTACGAGAGTGGTGCCACGCCGGTAAAGTAGACGCGATGTCTCGTTTGCAGCAACCGGTGCGGACCCGTCCCGGCGGCCGCAGCGAGCGGGTCCGGCGGGACGTGGCCCGCGCCTGCCTCGACCTGCTGGGCGAGGGCCGGCTCGACTTCGGCCCCGTCGAGGTCGCCGACCGGTCGGGGGTCAGCCGGGCCACCATCCACCGGTGGTGGCCGACCAAGGACGACCTCCTCCGCGAGGCCCTCACGCTGCACACCAGCGTCCTCGAGACGCCCGACACCGGGACCTGGGCCGGCGACCTCCGTGCCCTCGCCGGGCAGCTCGCCGCGTTCTTCAGCGACCCCACCGAGGTCGCCCAGAACGCGCTCATGGCCTCCGGCGCCCACCCCGACTACACCCGCGCCGTCCTCGACCACTACGCCCCGCTGTTCGCCGGCTGGCGCGACGTCGTCGAGCGGGCCCGGGCCCGCGGGGAGGTGCGGGCCGACGTCGATCCCGACGACGTCGTCCTGCTGCTCGGCTCGCCGCTGATCGTGCTCCCGCTCGTCATCCGGCGCACGCCGTCCGCCGCCGAGGTCGCCCGGCTCGTCGACCTCGTCCTGGCGGCGACTGCTGTGTAGTTCGTCACACAACCGTACTTGACATCGATATCAACATCAGCAAATGTCAGGAAACACGCCCGGTCACTGAGGAGGGGGAGTCGCGGGTGCGAAGAGATCCTGGTTTGCCGCGCCTCGACGCGGCCTCGACGTCGCGGGTGGGCGAGGGGGCGACGTGCCGATGACCGCCGCGCCCGCCGCGACCGGCGCGCCCGCCCCGGAGGGCCGGTCATGACGGGGATGGTCGGCCGCAAGCTGCTGGCGGTCATCCCCGTGCTGCTGGCGGTGTCGTTCCTGACGTTCCTGATGATGAACCTGCTGCCGGGGTGCGTGGAGTGCCAGATCCTCGGTCCCGACTCCAGCGACCCGCAGTCGCTCGAGGCCGTGCGCGAGGACCTGCGCCTCGACGACCCGCTGCCGATCCGCTACGTCGCCTGGATGGGTGACGCCCTCAGCGGCGACCTCGGGCGCTCGTACTACACGCGGCAGGAGGTGACCGAGGCGATCGTCGAGCGCATGCCGGTGACGATCGAGATCGTCATCGTGAGCATGATCCTGAGCCTGGTCATCTCGATCCCGCTCGGGATGGCGTCGGCCTACCGGGCGGGCGGCGTGTTCGACCGGTTGGTCACGGGGGCGACGTTCGGCCTGCTCGCGGTGCCGAGCTTCATGATGGGCCTGCTGCTGATCTACCTGTTCGCGGTGTCGTGGGGGTTGCTGCCGTCGACGGGGTGGACCCCGCTGACCGAGGACCCCGTCGAGAACATGCGATCGGTGCTCATGCCCGCCCTGGCGCTCTCGATCGGGCAGATCGCGGTGTTCACCCGGCTGCTGCGCACCGACATGATCACCACGCTGCAGGAGGACCACGTGCGGCTGGCCCGGGCCAAGGGCCTGTCGACCCCCCGCATCCTGCTGCGCCACGCGCTGCGCCCGTCGTCCTTCTCGCTGCTCACGGTGTCGGCCCTGACGGTGGGGACCCTGCTGGGGGGCGCCGTCATCGTCGAGCAGCTGTTCGCGTTGCCCGGCATCGGGCGGCTGCTGTTCGACGCCATCTACCAACGCGACCTCATGATCGTGCAGGGCGTCGTCCTGGTGATCACGGTCGGCTTCGTGCTCATCAACGCACTGGTCGACATCCTCTACGTGGTCCTCGACCCCCGACTGCGGACCGGGAGCGTGGCCCGTGCCTGACCAGACGACCTACGACACCATCGGCCCCGGGGACGGGATCGTGGGAGCGACCGCCATCGGCGGCGCGACACCGGCCGAGCTCCTCACCGAGGCCGTCGCGCCCGTGGGGGACCTGCCCGTCGAGGGGGAGCCCGTCGGGAAGCGCCGCCGCCGTAGGGGACGGGGCGTGGTGTTCAAGATGGCGGCCGGGTGGCTGATCCTCGTCGTGGTGATGGCGATCACCGCCGCGTTGTGGCCGCTCCCCGCTCCCGAGGACCAGGACCTGGGCAACCGCCTCGCCCGTCCGTTCACCGAGGGCCACGTGCTCGGGACCGACGGCCTGGGCCGCGACGTCCTGTCCCGCCTCGTGTGGGGCGCCCGGGTGTCGCTGATCATCAGCGTCGCCGCGGTGTCGATCGGCACGCTGGTGGGCGGGTCGATCGGCATGGCCGTCGGCTACGCGCGCGGCCGGGTCGACGGCGTCGTGATGTGGGGCATGAACGTGCTCCTGGCCTTCCCCGGCCTGGTGCTGCTGCTCGGCCTGGTCGCGTTCGTCGGCCAGAGCCTGATGGCCATCACGCTGGTCGTCGGGTTCCTGTCCGTGCCGACCTACGCCCGCGTGGCCCGGGCGTCGACCCTGACGGTGGCACAGCGGGAGTACGTGCTGGCCGCCCGGGCCCTCGGCGCCAGCAAGTGGCGGATCCTGCGCCGCGAGATCCTCCCCAACGTGATGCTGCCGGTCGCCGCCTTCGGGATGGTGGCCCTCGGGGTCGTCATCGTCCTCGAGGGCTCGCTCGCCTTCCTCGGCCTGTCGGTGAAGGCCCCCGACCCGACCTGGGGCTCGATGATCGCCGAGGGCCGCCGCCACCTCGAGGAGACCGCCCACCTGTCGCTGATCCCCGCCGCGGTGATGTTCCTGACGGTGCTCTCGGTCAACTTCGTCGGCGACGCCCTGCGCGGCCACTTCGACGTGCGGGAGTCGTCGCTGTGAGCACCGACGGGGGTGTGAGCACCGACGGCCGGGAGCACCGGCGACTGGGCGCACCGACGGGCCCGTGCTCGAGGTGCGGGACCTGCGCACCTGGTTCGAGACGCCGCGGGGGACCGTCAAGGCGGTCGACGGCGTGTCGCTGACGCTCGACCGGGGCCGCACGCTCGGGATCGTGGGCGAGTCCGGCTGCGGCAAGACCGTGCTGGCCCGCTCGATCATGAACCTCCTGCCCAAGCGGGCGGCCGTGCCGGCGGGCGGCGACGTGCTGCTGAAGGGTCGCCCCATCCGCGGCCTCGGCATCAAGCCGATGCGGAAGCTGTGGGGCATCGAGATGGCGATGGTCTTCCAGGACCCGATGACCTCGCTCAACCCGGTGGTCAAGATCGGCCAGCAGCTCACCGAGGGCCTGCACGAGCACTTCGACATGCGCGGGCGCGAGGCCCGGGCCACCGCGGTCGAGCTGTTGCGGTCGGTCGGCCTGCCGGCGCCCGAGCGCCGCCTCGACGAGTATCCCCACCAGCTCTCGGGCGGCATGCGCCAGCGGGTCACCGTCGCCATCGCCCTGTCCTGCGGGCCGGCGCTGCTCATCGCCGACGAGCCCACCACGGCCCTCGACGTCACGGTGCAGCGCCAGATCCTCGACCTGCTCGCGGAGCAGCAGCGCCAGCGCCACATGGCCATGATCCTCGTGACCCACGACCTCGGGGTGGTCGCCAACCGCACCGACGAGATCGCGGTCATGTACGCCGGGCAGGTGGTCGAGCGGGCGCCCACCACGACCCTGTTCCGGGAGATGCGCCACCCCTACACCGAGGCGCTGCTCGGCTCGATCCCGCGGCTGGAGTACCCCAGCCACACGCCGCTGCAGACGATCCCGGGGCGGCCGCCCGACCTGGTCGCGCCTCCGGCGGGGTGCCGGTTCGCGCCCCGGTGCCGCTACGCGCAGGACCGTTGCCTCGGCGACGAGCCACCGCTGCTGCCGGCCGACGACCCCGCGGAGTTCGTCCGCCTCCGCGCCACGGGCGCCGACCCGGCTGTCGCCGCGGGCCACGTGCACCGCTGCTTCTTCCCGGTCGGGACGGAGGCCGGGAAGGAAGCGCTGGCCCGCAACGTGGCCGAGGGGCGCACGGCCGCCGGCATGCCGCTCACCGCCGCCGGCGTCGCGGACGTGCTCGCCACGATCGACGCGGGCGGGGCCGAACCGCTCGTCGCCGCCGACGACACCGGTCAGGAGGCCGCCCGCACCGCACGTGCGGTGTCCGACTCCGACGAGGGCGACCCCGCGGACGCGGTGGCCGACGCCGGCACGGGCACCGCCGCCGACGCCCGGGTGGACGGCGTCCCCGGCGGCCGGCCGGACGATGCCCCGCCGGTCTCCGACGAGCAGGCGGTGCGCTGATGGCCGGCAGCGGGAAGGCCCACCTCCGCGACCGTGACGACGTCGTCCTGCGCGTCGAGAACCTCACGGTCGAGTTCCCCGCCCGCAACGGGGCGCGGGTGCACGCCGTGTCCGACGTCAGCTTCGACGTGGCCGAGGGCGAGACGCTCGGGCTGGTCGGCGAGTCGGGCTGCGGCAAGTCCACGACCGGCCGGGCGGTGATGCAGCTCACGCGGCCGACGGCAGGCTCGGTGCGCCTGCGGGGCACCGAGCTCACCGAGCTCGACGAGGTCGAGCTGCGCCGCACCCGCACCCAGCTGCAGATGATCTTCCAGGACCCGATCTCGTCGCTGAACCCGCGGCGACGCATCCGCGACAGCGTCGCCGAGGGCCTGCGGATCTGGGGCCACGACGAGGACGAGGTGGCGGCGCGGGTGGGCCGGGTCCTGCTCGACGTGGGCCTCGACCCCGACACCGTCGGCGAGCGCCGACCGCACGAGTTCTCCGGCGGCCAGTGCCAGCGCATCTGCCTGGCCCGCTCGCTCGTGCTCGACCCCGAGGTGCTCATCTGCGACGAGCCGGTGTCGGCCCTCGACGTGTCGGTGCAGGCGCAGATCCTCAACCTGCTCGAGGCGATGAAGGCCCGCTACGGGCTGACCCTCGTGTTCATCGCCCACG
The DNA here is from genome assembly GCA_963842395.1 of uncultured Acidimicrobiales bacterium. Lineage (GTDB taxonomy): Bacteria > Actinomycetota > Acidimicrobiia > Acidimicrobiales > VFJN01 > ZC4RG19. The sequence continues at coordinate 1,522,058 of CAWJGJ010000002.1, read as the reverse complement.
ACCTGGCCGTCGTGAAGAACATCAGCGACCGCGTGGCGGTCATGTACCTGGGCAAGCTGTGCGAGCAGGGCCCGGCCGACGTGCTGTACGAGGCGCCCGCGCATCCCTACACCCGCTCGCTGCTCGCCTCGATCCCGAGGCCCGAGCCGGGCACGCATCCCAGCGAGCCGGCGCTGGCGGGCGAGCTGCCGTCGCCGATCGCCCCGCCGTCGGGCTGCCGGTTCCGCACCCGCTGCCCCCGGGCGACCGACCGCTGCGCGGCCGAGGAGCCGCAGATGCGGAAGATCGCGCCCGACCACCACGTGGCCTGCCACTTCCCACATCACGACGCTCAGAACAACAACCACGAGGGGGACTCATGATCCGACAGCTCATGACCAGGAGGGCGCTCGGTGCGCTCGCTGCCGCGCTCCTCGTCACCGTCGCCTGTGGCGGCGGCGACGACGGGGACGATGCGGGCGGGACGAGCGAGGACAGCGGTGCCGGCGAGGCGATCGACGCGCTCGGCGGCGACATCGTCATCGGCCCGCAGGAGGCGGACGGCGAGCCGACCGACGGCGGCTCGATCTCGGTCGGCGTCGAGAGCGAGACCAACAGCTTCATGCCGGCCATCTACCAGGGGAGCCAGGCCGGCACCAACATCGCCTACACCGTCTACGACCCGCTTACCACCCGCAACGAGGACGGCGACATCGTCCCGTACCTGGCCGAGTCGGTCGAGGCCAACGACGACTTCACCGAGTGGACGGTCACGCTGCCGTCCGGGGTGACGTTCCACGACGGCACGCCGCTCGACGCCGAGGCGATGAAGACGATCTTCGACGACTACCTCACGGCGGAGGGCGCCAACACCGCCGGTGCCCTGGGTCGCGAGGTCAAGAGCCTCGACGTCGTCGACGAGCTCACCATTCGCTACGTGCTCAACCAGCCCAACGCCGCCTGGCCCGACACGCTCACCGGCCCTGTCGGTTGGCCGTTCTCGCCCACCGCCGCCGCGGAGGCGGGCGAGGGGTTCGGCGACGAGCCGGTCGGCACCGGCCCGTTCCAGTTCGTGAGCTGGCAGCGTGACGGGTCCTTCGTGGTGGAGCGCAACCCGGACTACTGGCAGGAGGGCCTGCCGCATCTCGACGAGATCACGTTCCGGCCCATCCCCGACGAGGAGACCCGCGCCACTTCGCTGTCGAGCGGTGACGTCGACGCCGTCCAGAGCGTCCGGCTGTCGTCGTTCCTGGCCCGCGTGGCCGGCATCCCCGACACCCGGGTGAACATGGGGCTCGGCAACGGCGGCGGCAACGTCATGTACAACACGACGGCGCCGCCCGTCGACGACGTCCGCATCCGCCAGGCGCTGGCCTACGCGGTCGACCAGCAGGCGCTCATCGAGGTCGTCGCCGGCGACGCCGCCGTGGCCACCGAGCCGCGGACCCAGTTCTACTGGTCGGAGAGCCCGTACTTCTCCCAGGCGGCCGCCGATGCGTGGCCCACCTACGACCCCGAGCGGGCCCAGGAGCTCTACGACGAGTACGTCAACGACCCCACGCGGTCGGACGGCAAGTCCCCGGGCGAGCCGGTGTCCTTCACCTACGGCTGCACCAACGTCCCGAGCCTCATCGAGCAGGCGACGGCGCTCCAGGGGTTCTGGCAGGAGATCGGCTTCGAGGTCGAGGTCGAGCCGCTCGAGCAGTCGGCGCACATCACCGAGGCGGTCACCGGCGACTACCAGGCGAAGTGCTTCAGGGCCGGTGCCGACACCGACCCGCTGACGACGCTGGAGAACGCCTTCGGCGACCCGGAGGCGTTCGTCACCAACCTCACCGACTACACGAACCCGGCCATCGACGAGGGCCTCGAGACCCTCCGGCAGACCACCGACCTGGCCGAGCGCCAGGCCGCGGTCGAGGAGATCAGCCTGCTGCTGGCCGAGGAGCTGCCGTACTACTGGACCGGCAGCGACCTCACCTTCATCGCCCACGGGCAGGACGTGCACGGGGTGGAGAGCTGGACCCTGCCGGACGGTTCGCTCGGCGACGGCGCGGCCCCCGGCATCACCTTCTGGAGCCAGGTGTGGGTCGACGGATGAGACGTCTCGGGTGGGGCGGCGTCGGCCGCCCCACCCGGCGTCCCCGCCGGCACACCGGAGCCGCGGGCGTCGGTAATCCGCGGCAGGCGCCGTAGGGTTTGAGCGATGGGCGAGGCTGTGGCGGGGTCGACGGCGCGCATGAGCGGAGCGACGCGGCGGGTGCCCCGCACGGGTCGGGGCGAGAAGACCCGTGACGTGCTGCTCGCCGCGGCCCAGGAGGTGTTCTGGAACAAGGGCTACCTCGACGCCCGGGTCGCCGACATCGCCGAGCAGGCCGGCGTGTCGCACGGCAGCTTCTACACGTACTTCGACTCCAAGGAGGCCGTGCTCCGCGCACTCGCGGCCGACCTGCACGAGGCCACCGTCGAGACCGGGCGCGGCACCCGCACGCTGGCGGAGGGCGACGAGGTGGGGGCCATCGAGCTCGCCAACCGGCGCTACCTCGAGTTCTACCTGCGCAATCGGAAGTCGATGCGCCTCATCGAGGAGGTCGCGTCGCACAACGCGGAGATGCGCAAGGCCCGGCAGGCGACCCGCCGGTCGTTCGCCCTGCGCACGGCGCGGTCGCTGCGGCGCATGCAGGACGCCGGGACCTGCGACCCCGGGCTCGACGCCGGTATCGCGGCCGACGCGCTGGTGGGCATGGTCAGCACCTTCGCGCTGCACATGGTGGCGACCGGCACCCCGTTCGACCTCGACACCGCGGTGGCGACGCTGACCACGCTGTGGGCGCGGGGAATCGGCCTCGACATCCCGTGGGGGCTGGCGCGCTAGCACTCGCCGTTGCGCCGGCCACGTCGCCCCGCCATCGCAGCCGGAGCGGTCCCGACGCGGGGCCTCAGGTGACGAGGCCCCGGCCGGTCACGAGCGGCAGGTCGAGGGCGGTGATCAGGCCCGGCCGGGCCGCCACGACGGCGGGGATGGCGTTGACCAGGCGCATGGCCGTGGCCTTGAGGCCCGCCGTGTTGTGGTCGCCGTCGGTGCCGAGCATCTGCATGTCGAGCGTGTAGGTCGGCTCGCCGGTGACCACGACCCGGTAGCCGCCCTGGCCGGTCGGCTGGGGCCAGTCCGGGGCGACGTCGTCGCGCAGGCGGGTGACGTGCTCGAGCACGACGACCGGCCGGCCGCCCCGCATCCCCCGCACCTCGAAGTGCATGGCCGCCGTCGTGCCCGCCTCGACGCGACCGGACGCGACCTCGAACGCGTCGGGGGCCGCCGCCCGCTCGTGCCACTCCTCGATGCCGTCGAGCTCGACGTCGAGGCCCGCCGCGATCTGGCGGACGACGCTGCCCCATGCGGTCGTGAGGATGCCCGGCGACAGGATGAACGGCACCTCGTCGAGCGACTGCCCGAAGCCCATGATGTCGAACAGGACGTACGGCTGGTCGTAGGTGGCGTAGTTGAGGATCTCCTGGCAGCGGACCTCGTCGATGCGCTCGCTGATGCCGGTGAGCGCCAGCGGCAGCCAGTCGTTGGCGAACCCGGGGTCGATGCCGTTGACCCACAGCGACACGCCCGCATCGAGCGCCGCCTGCCGCACCGGGTCGCTCATCGACTCCGGCACCACGCCGTCCGGGTACTGCAGGAACACGGGGCTGCTCGACACCACGTTCACGCCCGCCCGCAGCAGCCGCACCAGGTCGTCGAGGGCCTCGAACAGCCGGTCGTCGGCCCACGCGGTGTGGACGATGCAGTCGGGCTCCAGCGCCAGCAGGGCGTCCGCGTCGTCGGTGGCCGCCACGCCCAGCTCGCGGCCCAGGCCGGCGAGGACCCCCGCGTCGACCCCCACCTTGTCGGGGTTCGACACCCACACACCCACGAGCTCGAGGTCGGGCCGGGCGTCGATGCCGGCGATGGCATGGCGCCCGACGTTGCCCGTGCTCCACTGCACCACTCGGTACGTCATGCCATCGTCTAGCACACCGGCGGGTGCCCAGACCCGGTGGAACCCCTGGTCAGGGGCCTTCGGCGGGCGGCGCCGGGGGGCTGTCCGCCACCTGCCTCGCCAGGCGCGCGGGAGCCAGGAGGCGGTAGCTCTCGGTGACGAGCTCGGCGACCTCCGCCGCGTCCGGGCCGGCATCGAGCACCACCCCGGCGACCGACGGCGTCCACCGCGTGCCCCAGACCGGCCGGAAGAAGGGGTGCCCCGCCGCGCCGAGGGCCTCGAGCTCGGGCCCCGTCGAGCGGAAGGTGAGGACGCAGCACGGGCCCGCCGTCCCCGCGGCGCGGGCGTAGGCGGGAGGCCAGCCGTCGGCGATGCGCACGACGTGGGCGAAGTTGCGGCCCCGGATCGTCCAGCGGACGCCCGCCCACGCCGCCTCCTCGACCACCTCGGGCAGCGGGAGGCACATGGCCCGCAGCGCGTCGAGGACGTCGGCCGGGATGTCGGCGCCGTCGGTGGCGTCGAGTCCGTCGGTGGCGTCGACGCCGTCGGTTCGTTCGGTCTCGCCGCTCATCACGTCACGGGCACCCGGTCACGCCGCCGGGGCTGCGGCTTGCCTGGCCCATCGCTGACATACTGCTCCGCATCCGGAGGATGGTGCCATGAAGCTCTCCACGTCCCTGCCGTACACGGGTGACCCGACCAAGGCCGCGCGCCGCGCCAAGGACCTCGAGTCCGCCGGCGTCGACATGCTGTGGGCCGCAGAGCTGTACAGCTTCGACGCGATAAGCATCCTCGGGTTCGTCGCCGCCCACACCGAGCGGGTCGAGCTCGCCACCGGCATCCTCCCCCTCTACTCCCGCACGCCGACGTTGACGGCCATGACCGCGGCCGGGCTGGACTCCGTGTCGGGCGGCCGGTTCGTGCTGGGCCTCGGCTCGTCCGGCCCCCAGGTCATCGAGGGCTGGCACGGCGTGCCCTTCGACATGCCCCTGACGCGCACCCGGGAGATCATCGACATCTGCCGGCTGGTGTGGAAGCGCGAGCGGGTCGTGTACGACGGCGACGCCTACACCCTGCCCCTGCCGCCCGACCAGGGCACCGGGCTGGGGAAGCCGCTCAAGATCATCAACCACCCGGTGCGCGACGACATCCCCATCTACATCGCCTCGCTCGGCCCGAAGAACGTGCAGCTCACCGCCGCCCGGGCCGACGGCTGGCTGCCCGCGTTCTTCCACCCGGACAAGGCGCAGGACGTGTGGGGCGACGACCTCGCCGCCGGCGCCGCGCAGCGCGACCCCGAGCGGGCGCCGCTCGAGGTGGTGGCCGGGGGCACCGTGGCCATCTGCGACGCCGACACCGCCACCCGGCTGCGCGACCTGGCCCGGCCCGGGACCGCGCTGTACGTCGGCGGCATGGGGGCCCGCGGTCGCAACTTCTACAACAACGTCTTCCGCCGCTACGGCTACGAGGAGGAGGCGGCCCGCATCCAGGACCTGTACCTCGACGGCCACAAGGACGAGGCCGCGGCGCTGGTGCCGGACGACTACCTGGCGGCCACGGCGCTGGTCGGCGACGAGGGCCACGTGCGCGAGCGCATCGAGGCGTACCGGGCCGCGGGCGTGACCCGCCTCGCCATCACGCCGGTCGGCGAGGATCCGCTCGGGTTGGTCGAGAAGGTCAAGGCCTGGGCCGCCTGACCCGCAGGTCGCCGTCGTCCGGCGGGCGCTGATCGCCGTCCGCCAGACCGGGGGGCCGCCCGGTCGCGGTACCGTCCTCCGATGGCGAAGGCGCCGGCGGTCGAGGTGCAGGTGGGGGAGCGGACGGTGCGGGTCTCGAACCCCGACCGCGTGTACTTCCCGGCCAGCGGGGCGACCAAGCTCGACCTGGTCGAGTACTACCTCGCCGTCGGGCCCGGCATCGTCAACGCGCTGCGTGAGCGGCCGTGCATGCTGCACCGCTTCCCCAAGGGTGTGAGCGGCGAGAAGGTCCACCAGAAGCGCGTCCCCGGCGGCGCGCCGCCGTGGCTGGAGACCGTTCGCCTGCACTTCCCCCGGTACGGCCAGCACGCCGACGAGCTGTGCGTCACCGAGCTGGCCCAGGTCATCTGGGCCGTGCAGATGTCGACCGTCGAGTTCCACCCGTGGAACTCCCGGCGGGCCGACACCGAGAAGCCCGACGAGTGGCGCATCGACCTCGATCCCATGCCCGAATGCCCGCCCGGCACGGTGCGCCGGGTGGCGGGCGTGGTGCACGAGGTGCTCGACGAGCTGGGGGCCGTCGGCTGGCCCAAGACGTCGGGCGGCAGGGGGATGCACGTCTACGTCCGGATCGAGCCCTCGTTCGGGTTCACCGACGTGCGGCGAGCCGCGCTCGCCTTCGCCCGGGAGGTCGAACGGCGCGCCCCCGACCTGGTCACCACCACCTGGTGGCGCAAGGACCGCGATCCGACCGCGCTGTTCGTCGACTACAACCAGAACGCCCGCGACCACACGATGGCCGCCGCCTACTCGGTGCGGGGGGTGGCCGAGGCCACGGTGTCGACACCCATCACCTGGGACGAGGTCGACACCGTCGAACCACGCGACTTCACCATGGCCACCGTCCCCCGGCGGTTCGCCGAGCTCGGCGACCTCCACGCCGGCATCGACGGGGCGGTGTTCGCCGTCGATCCGCTGCTGGAGTGGGCCGAGCGTGACGAGCGGGCCGGCGCCGTCGACGCGGGTGTCCCCGACGATCCGGGCGGCTCCGACGAGACGGGCGGCGGCCTCTGAGTCCGCGAAGCTGGTGGCTGTGGACGTTCGCCCGCTGACGCCGGACCGGCTCGACGACCTGGCCGACCTGTTCGGATCGAACGCCACCACCCGCGGGTGCTGGTGCATGTGGTTCGTCGGCACGTCCAAGGAGGTCGAGGCGGGCTGGCACGGTGGCGGGAACCGCCGGGCGTTCGAGGCGCTGGCGCGGGAGGCCGATCCCCCGATGGGGCTGCTCGCGTACGACGGCGACCTGGCGGTCGGTTGGCTGGCGACCGGGCCCCGGTCGCGCTACCCCCGGACCATCGGGCCCCGGACCAGGATCCTGCGGGACCGCGATCCGTCCGAGGACGACGACGTCTGGCTACTGCCGTGCTTCTTCGTGCGGGTGGGGCATCGCCGGGCCGGGGTGACGGCCGCGCTGCTGGCGGCCGCGGTCGGCCAGGCCGGCGAGCACGGTGCGGCTGCCGTCGAGGGCTTCCCCGTCGCCGACGGTGTCCCGCGGTCGCAGGACGACTACCTGGGCCGGCAACGCCGGTTCGCCGACTGCGGCTTCACCTGCGTCGCCGAGCCCTCGCCCCGGCGGGTGGTCATGCGCCGGCAGCTGGGGTGAGTGGGGACCGCGCCCTCGCGGCGCAGCTTCGTCGCGCCTGACGCCTGATGCTCGACGCCCGGATCGTCAGCCGGGGACGCGGACGGCGTCGCCCTCCTGCAGCCCGTCCGTGATCTCGACCCAGCCGTCGGCCACCAGGCCGAGCTCGACGGCGCGCCACTCGTCCTCGCCCTCCTCGCCGGCTTCGCCTGCCTCGGGGGCGAGGCGGACCGCCGGGCCGCCGGACGGTCCTTCGGAGACCGCGGCGATGGGGACGGCAAGGACGTCGGTGCGACGGGCGGCGACGGCGGTCAGGCCGGCCTCGGCGCCGCTGATCCGGCCGCTGTCGGCGTGGCCCACCGCCACCACGAGCTCGACCTCGCCTTCGGTGACCTCTCGGCCGGTGCCGAGGACGGTCCCGGTCGAGGTCGACCCGTCCGACCAGGTGAGGTCGACGTCGACGCCCGCCGCCCACGTGCCGGCCTGGTCGGCGTCGACGTCGCCGACCAGGATCTGCCCGGCCGACCCGACGACCAGGACGGGCGTGCCCGTCTCCAGCGTGTCGCCGACCGCGGCCTCCTGGCCCAGCACGAGCCCGGCGGCCTGCACGAAGACGACGTCGCCGACCTCGATCGTGCCGTCCGGGTCGGCGCGGCCGATGCCGGACTCCCACGCCGCGATGGCGGCGCCGGTGGCGTCGGTGTAGGTCCCGTCGACGGTCAGGCCGTCGCCGTAGCCGAGGGCGACGAGGTTCTCCTCCACCTGGCGCACGTCGTCCCCGTCGCCGACACCGGGCGTCACGGCGCGCCACAGCGGCACCTCGCCCGTGAGGGCCACGACGGGCTCGTCGTCGACCGTGTAGAGGACGGTCCCCTGCGCCACGGGGTCGCCGACCGCGGCGATGCCGGTGAGCACCGGCTCGTCGTTGTCGTTGTCATTGTCGTCGTTGTCGTCGCCGGTGGGCGCCGTCGGTCCGGCGGTGTCGTCGCTCCCGCCGGCATCGTCCGACGGCGCCGACGCCTCGGCGGTCCCCGCGCTCGCGTAGCTGACGGTGCGGGTGTCGATGCGTTCGAGCACCGCGGTCTCGGCGACGGTCGTCTGCAGGTCCCGGCGGGCCACCGTGGCGGTGGGCCCGGGGGTCGTCCCCGCCTGGGCGCCGCCCGGGCTGCGGGTGGTGGCGGCGACGGCGGCGAGGACGATCGCCCCCACCGCCACGCCCGCGAGCACCGGGCGGCGGACTCGGGCCCCGCGGCGAGCCGGTGGGGCGGGATCGGTGGTCGGAGGGGAAGCCGCGGGCGTCGGGTCGGTGGTCGGGCTCGGCGGCGCCGGGGCGGGACCCGGTGCCGGTCGGGGCGGGGTGTCGTCGGGGCGGGACACGGTCATCTCACACGGTCCTCAGGGCGTCGGTGGGGGCCAGGCGGGCGGCACGGGTGGCGGGATAGACGCCGGCGGCGGCGCCGATGACGAGGGCGGCGACCAGGCCACCGACGATCCCGACGACCGGCACGACCACCTGCCATCCCCGACTGACGTCGTAGGCGGCGGTGACCGCGGCGCCGAGGGCCACCCCGGCCAGGCCGCCCAGGCCCGACAGCAGCAGGGCCTCGCCCAGGAACTGCACGGCGACATGGCGTCGGGTGGCGCCGAGCGCCCGGCGGAGGCCGATCTCCGAACGCCGTTCGAGCACCGAGATCACCATGACGTTGGCGATGCCGACTCCGCCGACCAGCAGCGCCACCGCACCGAGGCCCAGGAACAGTGCCGTGAAGGCGTTGCTGGCCGCGGCGCGGGCCTCGATGGCGTCGGACGGGCGCGACACGTCGACGGTGTCGGGGTCCTGGGGGTTGGCCGTGGCGGCGAGCACGTCCTGCACCGCGTCGATGTCATCGGGCTCGGCCCGCACGTACACGGTGCCCGGCGTCTCGGCGGTACCGAACTCGGCGGCGGCGACCGTGCGGCCGATGACGGCCGAGCGGTCGAGGTCGGGTGCCAGCTCGAGCGGTTCGAGCACGCCGACGACGGTGAACCACCGGTCGCCGATCCACACCTGGACGCCGTCGCGCACGTCGGTGACGCCCAGCCGCTCGGCGGCGACCGAGCCCAGCACGGTGACCGGCAGCCCGGCCCGGGTGTCGTCGAGCCACTCGCCGTCGGCGAGCTCGCCCACCAGCGTGTCGAGCAGCTGGGTGTCGACCGCCTCGACCGTGAGGCCCTGGGTGCGGTCGTCGGGCACCCGGTCGGTGCGCAGCACGGTGGCGTCTACCGAGGTCACCGACGACACCGCCTGCACCGGCCCGATGCGGCGCAGCATGGCCTCGGACGTCGCCGGCAACGTGCCGTCGCCGCCGCCGAACCCCTCGCCCGGCTCGACCACCAGCAGGTTGGTGCCCAGACGGTCGAGGGACGACAGCAGGTCGGCCCGCGATGACTCGGAGATGCCCAGCACCGCCACCATGGCGGCGATCCCGATGGCGATGCCCAGGGCCGACAGCGCGGCGCGCAGCCGGCGGCTGCGCAGCCCCACCGACGCCACCCGGAGCACGTCGCCGGCGTGCAGGGCGCTGCGCGGCAGGGTGCCGGCCGGGAGAGCGAGCCCCTCGGGCGCCGGCTCGCGTTCGACCGTGGAGGTGGCGCTCACTGGTGCACCCCTCGGGGTGCACGCAGTGACCGATCGGCACTCCGTGCCGAGTACCGCACTGTGCCCATGGATCGCTCGCTGCGCTCGCTCACCGCGCCACCGCCAGCGCGGAGTCGTGCTCGACCCGTCCGTCCCGCAGCACGACCTGGCGGCGGGTGCTCCCCGCGACGTCGCGGTCGTGGGTGATGACGACGATGGTGGCGCCGTCGTCGTTGAGCTCGTGGAACAGGCCCATGAGCGAGGCGCTCGCCGCCGTGTCCAGGTTGCCCGTGGGCTCGTCGGCCAGCACCACCGCCGGATGGCCCACCAGCGCCCGGGCGATGGCGACGCGCTGGCGCTCGCCGCCCGACAGCTTCTCGGGATCGTGGTCGAGGCGGTGGCCGAGGCCGACCCGCTCCAGGGCGTCGACGGCGCGCCGGCGTCGCTCCCGCAGCGGGCGGCCCGAGTAGAGGAGGCCGTCGGCGACGTTGTCGACCGCGGTCATGCCCGACAGCAGGAAGAACTGCTGGAACACGAAGCCGATGGCGCGGGCCCGCAGCGCGGACAGGTCCCGGTCGGACAGGTCGGCGACCGCGTGGCCGGCGACCACGACCTCGCCGGTCGTCGGCCGGTCCAGCGTGCCGACGATGTTCATGAGCGTCGACTTGCCCGACCCGGACGGCCCGACGATGGCGACCAGCTCGCCCCGCCGGACCACGAGATCGACCCCGTGGAGCACCCGGGTCGGCGGATCGCCGGGGTAGTCCTTCGTCACGCCGTGGAGCTGGAGGACGGGGCCGTCGGTAGTGGCGGCGGTCATGCGGGCACCACCACGTCGACCCCGGCCTCCAGACCGTCGCCGGTGACCTCGACGAAGCCGTCGGCGTACGTGCCGACCTCGACGCCGACCAGCCGGTGGCCGGACGGCTCGGCGCCGTCCACCACCTGCACCGCGTACCCGCCCTCGGCCAGCGCCAGCAGGGCGGTGACGGGCACGGCGGTGGCGCCGTCGACCCGGGCACGCTCCAGGGTCACGTCCACCGTGCCGCTGTCGAACGCGGCCGCGGCGGCGGGGTCGTCGAAGGTGACGGTCACGGGCACGGTCGGCTCGGCGTCGGGCGAGGCTTCGCTGCCCTCGGCGGTCGCGTCATCGTCTGCGGTGGCCTCGGTACCGACCTCGGACACCGTGCCTGCGGTCTCGGTGCCGTCGGGCAGGTCCAGGGCCACCGCGGTGCCGGCCTCCACGCGGGCGGCGGCGTCGACGGCGAGGTCCATGGTCACGACCTTGGTGGTCGGGGTGGCTTCGACGACCGACGTGCCCTCCTCCACCTGCGTCGACACCGCCGCGCTGACGGTCGAGATGCGCACCGGGTCGGGGCTGAACACGACGTCGCCCCGGGCGACCACTCCGTCGGGATCGGCCCGGCCGATCGCCTCCTCCCACGCCTCGACGGCTGCGGCGGTGGCGGAGGTGAACGTCTCGTCGACGGTGAGGCCGTCGCCGTGGCCGGCGGCGACGAGCGCCTGCTCGAGCTGGGCGATGTCGGCGCCGTCGTCGCTGTCGACGCTCAGGTCCCGGAAGGCCGGGACGGCGCCGGCGACCAGCACGGTCGGTTCGAGGTCGATGGCGAAGAGCGTCCCGCCGGGCGCCACCGTCTCTCCGACGGCCGCCACCGAGGTCACGACCCCGGCGCGGCCCGAGGCGACGGCCGCGGCGTCGCCGTAGCCGAGCTGGCCCTCGTAGGTGTCGGTGGTGACGAGGTCGCGGGTCTCGACGGCGGCGGTCGCCGTCTCGCCGGCCGTCCCGCCGGCGGCCTCGGCGGCGCCGGACCCGTCGTCCCCGCTCGCGGTGGCCACGACCGCCGCGGTGCCGGCCACCGTGACGGCGACACCGGCCACGGCGGCCACGATCCGGCGGCCCATCAGGCCGTGGCCCCGGCACCGTCGGAGCCGGCATCGTCGGAGCCCGCCGCCGGCGGGGGTGTCCCGCGGACGATCGGCCCCCGCGGGGCGCCGTCGCCCAGGACGTCCTGGCACGCCTCGAAGGCCGCCGCCACGTCGGGATCGTCCATGTCGATCTCGCCGAACGGGCCGCGGATCTCGGCGCCGCCGTCGTCGCCGTCCTCGTCTTCGCTGGCGTCGTCGTCGCTGGAGTCCGTGTCCGGGCCAGTGCCGGGCCCGCCGGGGCCCTCCTGCGAGAAGTCGGGGTCGGGGAAGTCGATGCCCTCGTCGCGCATGCACTCGGCGAACGCGAGCGCGGCGTCCTGCATCTCCTGGCGCTCCTCCTCGCTGAACCCGCCGCCGCCCCGGAACGGCGGCTCGCCGCACTCCTCGGTTGCCGCTTCCATCTCCTCGCGATCGAACTCCGGCGGATCGTCGGTGCCCGTGTCGCCGTCCTCGTCGTCGTCGCCGGAGCTGCCGTCGTCGGCGCCTACGTCCGTCCCGCGGCGGGGCCCGCCGAGGATGAGGTTGCCGTCGCCGTCGACCTCCGGGTCGGGGATGTCGACGCCCTGGTCGCGCATGCACTGCGCCCAGTCGAGGAGCTCCTCCTCAGTGGCCTCGTCGTCGGCCCCGGCCGTTCCGTCGCCGTCGGAGCTCCCGTCATCGCCGTCGGACAGGGAGGCCACCCCCTCGCTGCCGGTGCCGCCGGCGCTGCGGGCACAGCCGGTGAACAGGAGCGCGGCCGTGGCCAGCGCCACCGTGATGGTTCGCATTCGCAGGGTCATGCCGGCCAGCCTCCGGGACGGGCCTCACGGGAGCCGCAGACCTGCCTGGGAGTTCGCCGAGAGTGCGGCGCCTCGCACTAGGTGCGACGGGCGGGGAGGACGACCTGCACCCGGGTCCCGGCCCCGGGCGCGGTGACGAGGTCGACGTGCCCGCCGTGGGCAGTCACGATGGCGTGCACGATCGCCAGGCCGAGCCCGCTGCCCCCGCGGGGTCGGGCCCGGGAGGGGTCGGCCCGGAAGAACCGCTCGAAGGCGTGGCTGGCCACGTCGGGCGCCATGCCGGGCCCGGTGTCGGCCACCGCCATCACCGCTGTGGTGCCGCGCCGTTCGACCTCGATGCTGATCTCCGTGCCGGGGGGCGTGTGCATGCGGGCGTTGCCGACGAGGTTGGCGAGTACCTGCCGCAGCCGGTCGACGTCGCCCACCACCTCCGTGCCCGCGGTCCCGGCGGTGACCGTGACGGGCCGGACGGGGTCGACCGCCCGGGCGTCGGCGGCGGCGTCGCGGGCGAGCTCACCCAGGTCGACGGCGGCCCGCTCCAGGGGTCGGCCCTGGTCGAGGCGGGCGAGCTGCAGCAGGTCCTCCACCAGCGAGCCCATCCGCACCGCCTCCTGCCCGGTGCGGCGCATGGCGTCGTCGAGGGCGGCGGGCTCGGTCAGCCCGCCCGTGTCGTACAGCTCGGCGTAGCCGCGGATGGTGGTGACCGGGGTGCGCAGCTCGTGTGATGCGTCGGCGACGAAGCGTCGCAGCCGCTGGTCGGCCCGGGCCCGCTCGTCGAAGGCCGCCTCGATGCGCCCCAGCATCCGGTTGAGCGCGACGCCCAGCTCGCCGGCCTCGGTGCGGGGATCGCTCTCGGGCACCCGCCGGGACAGGTCGCCGCCGGCGATGGCCGCGGCGGTGTCGGCCATCACCTTCACCGGCCGGACGCCCAGCCGGATCACCCACCAGGCGACCAGGCCCAGCACGCCGAGCGCGGCGACGGTGGCCACGGCCTCGACCGTGACCAGGCGGGCGATGGCGGCGTCGGTGGCGTCGAGCGGCATGGCCACCACCTGCACGAGGCCGGTCGCGGGATCGGTCACCGCCCGCACCCGGTAGCGGGTGTCGGCGTCCACGGCGCCGACGGTGAACGTGTCGCCCGTGGCGGCCGCGGCGGTCGCCTCGTCGGCATCGATGTCGGGCAGGGGTGCGCCGGTGCCGTCCAGGTTGGGCTCGAACACCGTCTGCACGGTCCCGTCCTCGGTCACGAAGCCGACGTACAGGGGGCTGAGCCGCTCGACCTCCCCGGCGGGTGCGTCGGGGCCCGGCGCGTTGATCAGGATGCGGCCGGCGGGGCCGGTCCCGGGCGCGGGTGCGCCGATGCGGGTGAGCTGGTCGTCGACCTGGGCGATCAGGTGGGACTCGGTGGTGCGGGCCACCAGGACGGCGGCGGCCACGAGCACGAGGGCGATCGCTGCGAGTCCCAGCAGCACCCGCGCCCGGAGAGACACGTGCCCCTCAGGACGCCAGGCGCAGGGTGTACCCGACGCCGCGGATCGTGTGGATGAGCTTGGGTGCGGTGGTGTCGAGCTTCTTGCGCAGGTAGCCGACGTAGGTCTCCACCACGCCGCCGTCGCCGCCGAAGTCGTACTGCCACACGTGGTCGAGGATCTGCGCCTTCGACAGCACCCGCCCCTGGTTGGCCAGCAGGAAGCGCAGCAGGTTGTACTCGGTGGGCGACAGGGGCACCTCGGCGCCCGCCCGCACCACCCGGTGGGCGTCGTCGTCCAGGGTCAGGTCGGCGCACGACAGCACCGCGCCCTGGCGCTCGGCGCCCGAGCGCCGGAGCAGCGCCCGCACGCGGGCCACCAACTCCTCCAGGCTGAACGGCTTGACCAGGTAGTCGTCGCCGCCGAGCGTCAGCCCCCGGACCTTGTCCTCGGTGGCGTCCTTGGCCGTCAGGAACAGCACGGGCACCCGGCTGCCCTCGCTGCGCAGCCGCCGGCACACCTCGAAGCCGTCGAGGTCGGGCATCATCACGTCGAGCAGGACGAGGTCGGGTCGCAGCGACGGGATCGACGCCAGCGCCTCGCGTCCCGATGCGGCGACCTCGACCTCGAAGCCGCTGTGGCGCAGGGCGGCCGTGAGCATCGACCGCAGGTTCTCTTCGTCGTCCACCAGGAGGAGCTGTTCGCCGGGCACCCGCCCACCTTCGCGACCGAACCCGTGAGTTGCCTGAGAGCCCGGTGGGCAGCGCCTGGGAGGCGGTAGCCAGAGGCGCGGGCTCTCAGCGACCTCCCAGATGCCTCACGGCCCGCTCTCGATCGGCGGGTGTGGGGTGGTGCCATGGACAACGACCCGACACCCCACCCGACCGCCGCGCCCACCCCTGTGCCCACCCCCGCCCGGCACGCCCTCCCGGCAGAGGGCCGGGTTGCGACCCCGCGCCTCGGCCGCCGCCACGCGCTCGGCCTGCTGGGCGCCGGCGTGGTGGCCCTCGCCGCGTGCGGCTCCTCGGGCGGCGGGCTCACCGCGGCCACCTCCACCACCGCGAGCACGGCCGACCCGGACGGTTCGGCGGGCGCGGGGGGCGACACGACGACGACCGCCGGCGGCGACGGGGGCACCGCGGCCTCCGCCACCTGCACCCCGATCCCGCAGGAGACCGCGGGCCCCTATCCCGCCGACGGCTCGAACGGCCCCAACGTCCTGGCCGAGGACGGTGTCGTGCGCAGCGACATCCGTACCAGCATCGGCACCGCGTCCGGAACCGCCGAGGGCGTGCCGCTGACGATCGACCTGACGGTGCTCGACACGTCCGCCGGGTGCGCACCGATGCCGGGCGCGGCCGTCTACCTGTGGCACTGCGACCGCGCCGGCGGGTACTCGATGTACTCGCCGGGCGTGGACGGCGAGAACTACCTGCGGGGCATGCAGGTCGCCGACGCCGACGGCCGGCTGCGCTTCACCAGCGTGTTCCCCGCGGCGTACTCCGGGCGCTGGCCCCACATCCACTTCGAGGTGTTCCCCTCGCTCGACGTGGCCACCTCGGGCTCGAACGCCGTCACCACCTCGCAGCTGGCGTTCCCCGAGGGCGTCTGCGAGCAGGTCTACGCCACCGACGGCTACGACCAGAGCGTGCGCAACCTGGCGACCACGTCGATCGACGGCGACAACGTCTTCGGCGACGGCTACGACCGGCAGCTCGCCACCGTCACCGGATCGGTCGGCGACGGCTTCGTCGCGTCGCTCACCGTGCCGGTGTGACGTGCCGTGAAACCCGCTGGGGGCCCGCGCCCGCGCTGCCAAGATCGTGGCCCGATGGACGTGGACGACCTCCTGGCCGAGCAGATCGCCTACTACCAGGCCCGGGCGCCCGAGTACGACGACTGGTGGGAGCGGCGCCACGACTTCGACTTCGGGCCGGAGTTCGGGAAGGCGTGGGCGGACGACGTCGGCCGGCTGCACGCCTGGCTGGGGGGCGCCGGCGCCCTCGGGGACACCCTCGAGCTGGCCGCCGGCACGGGCAACTGGACCCGTGAGCTGGCCCGGTACGCCGCCCGGGTCACCGCGGTCGACTCCTCGGCCGAGGCGTTGGCGCTCAACGCCGCGAAGGGTCCGCGGACAGGTGCGCCCGTCGAGCACGTCGTCGCCGACATCTTCGACTGGGTCCCGCCCCGCCGGTTCGACACGGTGACCTTCGCCTTCTGGATCTCGCACGTCCCCGCCGCCCGCTGGGACGTGTTCTGGGCGCTGGTCGACCGGGCGTTGGCCCCGGGCGGCACCGTGCTGTTCTGCGACAACGCCCGTCCCGACCACGTGGCGGCCCACGGCCCGGCCCGCCCGGCCGGCGACCGCCCCGTGGTGGCGGGCCGTCGGGAGTTGGGCGAGCGGATGACCCGGGTCCTCCGGGACGGCTCCACCCACCAGATCGTCAAGCGCTTCTGGTCCCCCGACGAGATCGCGCGGGACCTCGGGGCCCTCGGCTGGCAGTGCGACGCGCACGAGACCCGGTTCGCCTTCCTGTGTGGGCGCGCCCGGCGCCGCCCGGCGGGGGGCGCCCCGTGACGGGCCCCGCTTCCGGCGCCATCCGCACCCTCAGCCCCGACCAGGTCGCCGGTTTCCACCGCGACGGCTTCGTCGTCGTGCCCGGCGCGTTCCCGCCCGACGCGGCCGCCCGCATGCGCGACGTCGTGTGGCGGGCGCTGGCACCCCGGGGGGTCCGCCGGGACGACCCGTCCACCTGGTCGTCGAGCACCGCCGACCACCTGCAGCACCTCAAGCGCGACCCCGCCTTCCGGGCCGTCGGGAGCGCCGCCACGCTGGGGGCCATCGCCGACCTGGTGGGCGACGGCTGGGCCGACGGGCCGGCCGACTGGGGGGCGTTCTTCCTGCTGTTCCCCGGCCGCGAGCCGTGGTACGTCCCCTGGAAGGCCTGGCACATCGACCACGCCTGGACCGACCCGCTCGAGCCCCTGCGCGAGCTGAAGGTCCACGCACTGTTCGGCGACGTCGAGCCCCGGGCGGGTGGGATGCCCGTCGTGGCCGGCTCGCACCACGTGGTCGCACAGGTGGTGCGGGACGACCCCCCGCCGCCGGGGGCCAGGGCCGCGGCCATCCGCAACCGGGTCATGCACTCGTGCGACTACCTGCGCGAGCTGGGTGCCGACGACCGCGGCGACCCGGACGTCCGCCGCCGGCGCATCGCCCGCTTCCTCGACCGCGAGGAGGAGGTGCTGGGCCATCCCCTGCGGGTGGTCGAGATGACCGCCCGGGCGGGCGACGTGATCCTGATCCATCCCCAGGTCCTGCACACGCGCCCGGTCAACGCCGGGACGCAACCCCGGTTCCTGCTCAACAAGGACCTCTACGCGCCTCGGTAGCTCCGGGCATTCGAGTGCCGCTCCCGGAGCAGGGTCAGGGCCGGACCCCGAGCACGGTCACGAGGTCACGCTTGCCGGCCGAGTGGTGCTCGACGCGGACGTCGGCGAACCCGGCCTCGCGGCACAGGGTGGCGAACGCCTCCGCCTGGTCGTCGGTCCAGCCGTGGCTGGCCAGCCCGGTCGCATCCGCCCGCGTCCGCCGCTCGGCGGCCAGGAAGCGCCCGCCCGGGCGCAGCACCCGGTGGGCCTCGGCGACCCCCTCCTCGACCTGCGGCCAGTGGTGGACGGTGGCGAGCGCCCACACCACCTCGGCGCTGCCGTCCGGCACCGGCAGCGCCTCGGCCACCCCGTCGACGTAGGTCGCCCTCCCGCCACGCCGGCCGAGGGTGACGGCGCGGGCCACGCGGAGCATGACGGGCGCCGGGTCCACGCCGGTCACCCGGGCGCCCATCCCGGCCGCCCGGCGGACCGCGGCACCGGACCCGCAGCCGACGTCGACGACCGGGTCGCCCTCCCGCAGCCGGGTGAGCCGGATGGCGAGGTCGGCGTCGCCGCCGCGGCCCACGCTCATGCCGAGTGCGAGCAGGGCGCCGGGCAGGCCGGAGAACCCGTGGTGGTCCGCGTGGTGGTTGGGCGCCGTGAGCGGGTGGTGCGGTGCGCGATCTGCTGTCATGGCTCCGACCTTGACAGTTGAACCCGGCTTCAAGTCAAGTGGTTGCATGGACGAGCCGTTGCTGACCATCGGCGAGGTGGCCCGGCGGTCGGGCGTGGCCACGTCGACCGTGCGCTACTACGAGCGGCGCGGGCTGCTCACGGCCGACGAGCGCCTGTCCGGGCAGCGCCGCTTCCGGGCGGTCACGCTGCGGCGCCTCGTGTTCATCGGGATGCTGCAGGACGCCGGGCTGTCGCTGGACGACATCGCCGGCGTGCTCGACGCCCCCGATGTCGCGGCGTGGAAGGCGATCGCCGAGCGGCGCCTCACCGCGCTCGAGGCGGAGATCGCCCGGCTCGAGCAGGCCCACGCCTACCTGGCCGGCGCCCTCCTGTGCCGCTACGACCACCCGTGCACCGACTGCCGCGTCATGGGCGCCGAGATCGACCGCCGCCTGTCCGCCACCGCCTCGGCCTGATCCCGCCAGCCGCCCCGCGGGGCGAGGGCCTCGCCCGCGCCCCCGGGCCGTCGCGGTCAGGGAGCGGACCTGTCCCGGCCTGCCCAGGCGCCGTAGCCGCCGATCAGGTCGGCCACCGTCGCGAACCCGTGGGCGCGCAGGGTGGAGGCGGCGATCGAGGACCGGTAGCCGCCCGCGCAGTAGACGATCGTCGGGCGATCGGGGTCGAGCTCGTCGAGGTGGTCGAGCAGGCGGGCGAGCGGCAGGTTGCGAGCGCCGGGGATGGCGCCCAGCTTGGCCTCGCCCGGGTTGCGCACGTCGATCAGCTGCAGGTCGGGCTCGTCGCGCAGCCAGGCGGCGACCTCGCCGGCCGGCAGCCGCCGGGCCGCGGTCGCGAGGTCGGGCCGTTCGGCCAGGACCGCCTCGACGTCGGCGACCTCGCCGGCCACGGCGTCGAAGCCGATGCGGGCCAGCCGCACCCGGGCTTCGATGCCCCGCCCGGCGTCGCCGAGCAGCACCACCTGCTGCCCGGGACGGACGACGTCGCCGGCGTACTCGGCGAAGCGCCCGTCCAGCCCCACGTTCACCGATCCCCGGACGTGCCCCGAGGCGAACGACTCGGGCGACCGGGTGTCGACCAGCGCCGCGCCCTCGACCGCCAGCTCGAGAGCCTGGTCGACGGTCAGCGCCGCCGGCGGCTCGTGGTCGTCGAGCAGCTCGCGCTCCCGCCGGTTCGCGTCGGCGGCGAAGGCGAAGTACAGCGGGGCGACGCTCTGGCCCTCGGTCACCACGTCCACGAACTCGTCGTCGGACATCGGGCGCAGCGCGTAGTTGGTCTCGCGTTGCTCGCCGATGGTCGACGTCGCCGCCGCCGACAGGTGCTTCCCGCACGCCGAGCCCGCACCGTGGGCGGGGTACACCTGCGTGGTGTCCGGCAGGGTGAGGATCTGCTCGTGCAGCGAGCGGTGCAGGTCGCGGGCCAGGCTGTCGGCGGTCCGGCCCACCGACGTGAGCAGGTCGGGGCGCCCGACATCGCCGATGAACAGCGTGTCACCGGTGAGCACGGCGACCGGCTCGTCGCCCGGGTGCTCGGACACGACGATCGAGATGCTCTCGGGCGTGTGTCCCGGGGTGTGGCGTATCTCCAGGGTGACCTCGCCGAGCGACAGGATCTGGCCGTGGGCCAGGGGCTCGAAGGCGAAGTCGGCCTCCGCCACCGAGCCGTACGAGATCACCGCGCCCGCCGCCCCCGCCAGCTCGAGGTGGCCCGACAGGAAGTCGGCGTGGAAGTGGGTCTCGATCACCCGCTCGATGCGCAGGCCGTTGGACTCGGCGTCCGCCAGGTACTCGCCGATGTCGCGCTGCGGGTCGACCACCACCGCCCGGCCCGTCGACGTGTCGCCCACCAGGTAGCTGTACAGCGACAGGCATGCCAGGTCGTACTGGCGGAAGAAGAGCACGGCACCATCCTCGCCTGCCTCCACACGTCGTACCGGTCGGATGAACGCACGTTCAAACCATCCGAACCCGATAACCTCGCCGCATGCCCAAGACCACCGCCCCCGGCGCACCGAGCCGGCGCGAGGAGCGGCGCCTGCTGCAGCAGGACGTCAGCCGCACCCAGCTGCTCGACGCCGCCGAGGAGGTCTTCGGGCGGCGCGGCTTCCACGAGACGACCCTCAAGCAGGTGGCCGAGCTGGCCGAGTTCTCGGTGGGCTCGGTGTACTCGTTCTTCGACAGCAAGGACGACCTCTTCCGCCAGATCTTCCTGCGCCGGGGCGACGAGTTCATGCCCGCCATGCGCGCGCTGCTCGACGACGAGGCCGCCGATCCCGTCGGCCGGCTCCACGCCCTCATCGACTTCGAGGTCGGGTTCTTCCGGGCCCACCCCCACTTCGGCCGCCTGTACCTGCGGTACTCGAACGCCACGATGCTGTCGGCCGACCGGGCGGTCGACGTCGTCATCCGCGAGCGCTACGAGGAGGCGATGCGCCTGCAGGCCGGCCTGGTCGAGCGGGGGCAGCGGGCGGGCGTGTTCCGCGGCGGCGACCCTGAGGTGCTGGCGCGGCTCTTCACGGGCCTGATGTCGGCCTACCAGGCGCTCGACCCGGCGGTCGTGTCCGACGAGCCCGGTGCGGGTGAGCGGCTGCCGCTGGCCGAGCTGCACGCCATCGTCGAGAACACGTTCGTGGCGCGCTGATGCCGGCCGTCGGCGATCCGCCCCAGGGCGACTGGTTGGGCACGCCCTACCTGCGGTTCGAGCGCCACGGGCCCCTCGCCCACGTGGTGGTCGACCGGCCGGAGGCCCGCAACGCCCTCACGCCCGCCATGTACTTCGGCCTGCGCTACGCCGTCGACCACGTGGGCCGGGAGGACGACCTGGCCGGGCTGCTGCTCACCGGCACCGGTGACGTGTTCATGCCCGGGGGCGACCCCTGGTCGAACGACGACGGCTGGGGCGACCTGCCGGCGTTGCTGGGCATGGACACCACGCCCTTCGAGGCGGTGCGCCGCACCACCAAGCCGGTCGTGTGCGCGATCAACGGCATCTGCCAGGGCGGGGGGCTGGTCATCGCCATGCTGTGCGACGTGGCCGTGGCCAGCGACCGGGCCACGTTCCGGGCGCCCGAGCTGTTCCGCGGCATCGCCGACACCAACTACGCCCAGGTGCTGCCCCGCCAGATCGGCCCCGCCCGGGCCCGCGACATGCTGCTGACCGGGCGCGAGGTCACGGCCGCCGAGGCCGGGGACTGGGGCCTGGTGGCCCGCGTCGTCCCCCACGAGTCGCTGCTGGCCGTCGCCACCGAGGTTCTGGCGCAGTGCTGCCGCACCGCGCCGGGCGCCCGGCTGGACGTCAAGCGCGCGTTCCACGAGTACTACGGCACCTACGACCGCATGGCCATGGACGCCAGCCTGGCCGGCCCCGAGCCGGAGGAAGGGTGGGCGGCGTTCCGCGAGCGCCGTTCGCCCTCGTGGGTGCACCCCGACCTGCGCCGCGACGGCCGCCTCTAGCGCCGCCGGGTCCTGTTGGGGCGCGCCCGCGGCGGGTCGGGACTCGGCGGGCCGGGGGCGGGGCGGGGCCTCACCAGGCGGTGACGGGGCCGGCCACCGACTCCAGCACGCTCGTGAGCGCGAGGTCGACCGCCGTGTCGAGGCGGTGCGGGCCGCCGCCGGCGAAGCACGCCGCCAGGCGGGTGCGCCGATCGTCGCGGGTCAGCGGTCGCTCGGCGGGATCGGTGCGGGCCCGACCCGCCGGGACCGTCGCGTGCCCGCCGTCGTGCCACACCTCGGTGATCAGCGGCAGCCGCTCGGCCCCGGCCCGGGCCACCAGATCGTCGACGACGGCGGGAAGGGGGCTGCCCGTGACCAGCACCGTCGGCCGGCCGGCCGCCGCGGCCCGCAGGGCGTGCTCGGCGGCCAGGGCCGGGTCGTCGACCGGCGGGACGTGGACCGAGCCCAGCTCGGTGGTGGGCAGCGTTCGGGCGATCCAGAGGCCCACGCGGCCGGGGAGGGCGCACACCAGGCCGCCGGGCGGCAGCACGGCCCCCAGGTCGGCGGCGGCCGCCGCCGGGGTGAGGGGCACCGCGTCGGAGTCGTAGAGCGGGAGCAGCGCGGCCCGCAGCTCGCCATAGAGCCGGCCGGGCGACATGGCGTGCACCTCGCCGACCCAGCCCGCCAGCTCCCCGGGCGCCACCTCCACCGCCCGCGGGCCCAGCGCCTCGACCGCCAGCTCGCGGGTCGAGGCCGACCGCCAGCACCACGTCGGCCGTGCCTACCCCGGCGAGCTCGACGTCGCGCGCCTGGAGGCCGATGGTGCCCAGGTGGGCGGCGTCGTCCCAGCGGAACAGGCCCTTGGCCCCGTAGGTGTTGAGCACCCCGACGCCGCTGGCGGCCGCGAACCGCCGCACGGCCGCGACGCCGTCGGGAACCACCCCGGGCCCGGCGACCACCACCGCGGCGCGGGTCACCGGACGGGGACGGACGACCAGCCCCGCACCGTGGAGGTGTGCAGGCGGACGGCCCGGTCGCGGTCGACCTGCCAGTCCGGGTGGCGGCGCATGGCCTCGTCCAGCGCCACCCGTCCCTCCAGACGGGCCAGCGAGGCGCCCAGGCAGAAGTGGATGCCGTACCCGAACGACACGTGCTGCTCGAACTTGCGCCGGACGTCGAACCGGTCGGCCTCGGGGTACTTGCGCTCGTCGCGTCCCGCGGCCCCGGTGAGCAGCAGCACCTTCGACCCCGCGGGGAGCTCGGTGCCGTGCAGCTCGACGGGTCGGCTGGTCCACCGGCCCTGCACGGGCGACGGGGCCTCGTAGCGCAGCAACTCCTCGACGGCGTTGGGCAGCAGCGACGGGTCGGCGACCAGCTGGGCCCGCTCGTCGGGGTGCTCGTCGAGCACCACCGCGGCCCAGCCCAGCAACCGGGCGACGGTCTCGGTGCCAGCGCTGACCAGCAGGTTGGTGAAGTCGGCGCACTCGCGGATGGTGAGGTCGGCCTGGGTCAGGCCCGAGAGCAGGTCGTCCTGCGGCGCATCCTTCCGCTCCTGCAGGAGGGCGGTGAGGTAGCCGTCGAGGTCGATGCGGGCGGTGAGCGAGACGTCGTTGATCATGCCGACGTCGGGCTCGATGTGGAACGTGGTGTCGATCTTGTCCTTGACCCACGCCCGGTCGGCGGCGGGGACGCCCAGCAGCTCGCAGATGACCATCGACGGCAGCGTGGCCCCGAAGTCGGCGACGAAGTCGAGCTCGCCAGTGTCGTCCCAGGGCGCCAGCAGCTCGGCGCACAGGTCACGGATGTGGGCCTCGAGGCCGGAGACCCGCCGGGGCGTGAACGCCCGCGAGACCAGCGACCGCAGCCGCGTGTGCTCCGGGGGGTCCTGGAAGATCATCATGCCGCTGGGTATCGGCTCCGCCGTCATCATCTCGAGCACGGTGCCGTGGCTCGACACGTAGGTGCCCGGGTCGCGGTGGGCGGCCTCGACGTCGGCGTAGCGGGACAGCGCCCAGAAGTCGAAGCGGTCGTTGCGGTAGACGGGCGCGTCGTCCCGCAGGCGCCGCCAGATCTCGTAGGGCTCCTCGTCGATGGCGACGTCGAGCGGGTCCCAGTACAGGTCGTCGAGTGTCGGCAACGTTTCCCCTTGCTGGTGGTCGTTCGAACGCCGGTTCAGGCCGATGGTAGCGTCGTTCACGTGGGGGAGATCGATCGACCGGCCATCGGCGGCGAGCGCATCGGGCCACCGTCGCCGCCGGGGGCGTGGGTCACCGGCGACGACGAGCGCAGTGTGGTCGATCTGCTGCGCGGGCGTCTCGATTCCGATCCCGACGGCGAGTACCTCGACGTGGTGGGCACCAAGCTCAGCGCGGCCGAGGTGGCCGACACCGGCGCCCGCATCGCCGGGCTGCTGCACGGCCTCGGCGTCGGCCGCGGCGACCGGGTGGCCACCCTGGTGGAGAACTCGCCCGAGGCGGCGCTGGCCTGGTGGGGCATCGTGCTGGCCGGCGCCGTCGCCGTCCCGATCAACACCGCCTACAAGGGCGAGTATCTGCGCCACCAGCTGGCCGACTCGGGCGCCCGGGTGCTGCTGGCCGAGCCGTCGCTGCTCGACCGGGCCGATCGGGTGGCCGGCGAGGTCGCCAGCCTCGCCCACGTGGTGGTGCTCGGCGACGACGGCTGGGCCGATCGGCTGGCCGCGGCCGACCCGGCGCCCAGCCCCGACGTGCGGCCCGCCGACCTCGCCACCTTCATCTACACCGGCGGCACGACCGGCCCGTCCAAGGGCTGCATGCTCAGCCACCGCTACCACGAGGTGCTGGCCCGCCAGATCGGGGTGTGCTGGCGCCGCACGGCCGACGACGTCGTGTGGACGCCGCTGCCGCTCTACCACTTCAACGCCATCGTGACCGCCGTGCTCGGCCCGCTCGTGTACGGCGGCCGGGCCGCCATCGAGCGGCGGTTCTCGGTGTCGCGCTTCTGGCCGGAGATGAACCGCACGGGCGCCACGGTCACCTCGACGCTCGGCACCATGGCCTACCTGCTGGCCCACGACGTCGACCGGCCGGAGATGCCCCGGTCGGGCGCGCCCGAGGCCAACGCCTCGCTGCGGCTGATCGGCGCCGCGCCCCTACCGGTCGAGGTCGACTCGATCCTGCGGGAGCGCTTCGGGGTCGACACCTTCAGCGGCGCCTACGGCACCACCGAGGCCTCGCTGGTCTCGTGGCAGCCCGCGGGCGTGGCCAACAAGCCCAACGCCGCCGGCGTGATCAACGACGAGCACTTCGATGTGCGCATCTTCGACGACCACGACCACGAGCTGCCCCGGGGTGCCGAGGGCGAGATCGTCGTGCGCCCCAGCCGGCCCCACACCATGTTCGAGGGCTACTGGGGACGGCCCGAGGCCACGGTCGACGCCAGCCGCAACTGGTGGTACCACACCGGCGACATCGGGCGCGTCGACGACGAGGGCTATCTGTTCTTCGTCGACCGCAAGGCCGACTACCTGCGGCGGCGGGGCGAGAACATCTCCAGCTTCGAGGTCGAGCGGGTGCTGATGGGGCACGGGGCGCTGGCCGACGTGGCCGTGCACGCCGTGCCGAGCCCGCTCACCGAGGACGACCTCAAGGTGACAGCCACCGTGAAGGAGGGGGCCTCGCTCACCGAGGAGGAGCTGTTCCGCTGGTGCATCGACGAGCTGCCGTACTTCGCCCTGCCCCGCTACGTCGAGTTCCGGGCCGAGCTGCCGCGCTCGCCGGTGGGCCGCGTGCTCAAGCGCGAGCTGCGGGGCGAGGGCGTCACCCCGGCGACGTGGGACGCCGAGGCCGCCGGCATCACCTACGACAAGCGCTGACCCGACGTCACGGTGAGCTCCACCCGAACCGGCGCTCGTTCGTTGCGGATTCCGCGACATCCGAACGCCGGAATGGGCTCGACCCCGAACCGGCGTTCCTTCGTCGCGGATTCCACGACATCCGAACGCCGGACGCGCCGGGCGCTCAGGCGGTGGCTCTGGCGGCGAGCTCGCCCAGGTCGGCGCCCTTGCGGGTGCGCTCGAAGCGGCCCTTGTCGTAGGAGCGCACCGCCACGTCGTGGCCGGCCGCCCGGGCCCGCAGCGCCGCCACGGTCGCCTCCTCGCGGGGCACGTGTGCGAAGGGGTCGTAGCTGTACCAGCGCATGGCGTTCTCGTGCGTGATCTTGTCGAGCTCCGACCGGGGCACGTCGCACCGGGCGGCCACCGAGGCCAGCTCGTCGGGGGCCGAGGGCCAGGACGAGTCGCTGTGTGGGTAGTCGCACTCCCAGGCGATGTTGTCGATGCCGATGTCGTGGCGCAGCTTCACCCCGATCGGGTCGGCGATGAAGCAGGTCAGGAAGTGGGTGCGGAACACGTCGCTGGGCAGCCGGTCGCCGAACTCCTGCCCGGTCCAGAGGTGGTGCATGTCGTACGTGCGGTCGACGCGGTCGAGGAAGTACGGGATCCAGCCGGTGCCGCCCTCGGACAGGGCGATGCGGATGTCGGGGAACTGCTTAAGCACCCGTGACCAGAGCAGGTCGGCGGCGGCCTGGCAGATGTTCATGGGCTGGAGCGTGATCATCACGTCGATGGGCGCGTCCGGCGCCGTGACGGCGAGCTGGCCCGACGACCCCAGGTGGATCGACAGCACCGTGCCGGTGTCGCACAGCGCCCGCCACAGCGGGTCCCAGTGGTCGTCGTGGAACGACGGGTAGCCGAGCGTCGCCGGGTTCTCGGTGAAGGTCAGGCTGTGCACGCCCTTGGCGGCCAGGCGGCGCACCTCCTCGGCGGCGAGCTCGGGGTCCCACAGCACGGGAAGGCCCATGGGGATGAAGCGCCCCGGATGGGCGCCGCACCAGGCGTCGACGTGCCAGTCGTTGTAGGCCCGCAGAGTGGCGAGGGCCAGGTCCTTGTCCTCGGTGGCAGCGAAGAGGCGGCCCGAGAAGCCGGGGAACGAGGGGAAGCACATCGAGCCCAGCACCCCGCCGGCGTCCATGTCCTTCACCCGCTCGTCGACGTCCCAGCAGCCCGGCCGCATCTCGTCGAACGCGGTGGGCTCGATGCCGTACTCCTCCTTGGGCCGGCCGGCCACCGCGTTCAGGCCGATGTTGGGGATGGTCGAGCCCTCGAAGCGCCAGACGTCCGACCCGTCGGACCGGCGGACGACCTTGGGCGCGCGGTCGCGCCAGCGCTCGGGCATCGTCTCCGCGAACATGTCGGGCGGCTCGACCAGGTGGTCGTCGACGCTGACCATGATCAGGTCGTCGGCGCGACTGCTGCCGGGCATCGCACTCTCGGTCATCGCACTCCCCCTTCGAACTACGCGTACTGTAGCGTGAACCGTCGTTCAAGACGTTGGGTTCGATGACGTCGGGCTCAGCGGCATCGGGTTCGAAGACGGTTCGAGGACGGTTCGACGACATCCGGCGCACGACATCGGAGGGGGAGCGGTGAGCGAGGATCAAGGTGACCAGCCGGCGTACGCCGACCGCATGTTCCCGGCCCCGGTCGACCTGGGCATCGCCCAGCCCGACCGGGCCGTCTGCTCGGTGCGCTACGGCACCGAGAGCTACCTGACCGGGGGCCGGGGGGAGGGGAGCGCCTGGTACGAGGGCGGGGGCGCCGTCGGCGACCGGGCCGTGCAGGGCATCACGATCTACCCGCCCACCCGGGGGGTGGCCACCCAGGGCGACCCGTTCGAGCCGGTGAAGATCGGCGTGCTCGTGGACATGGACCTCGGCCAGCTCCTGGCCGACTGGATCGATCCCACCATCCTGGCCATCGAGGACGCCCTCAACGAGGGCGTCTACAGCCGGGGGCCCATCCAGCTGGTCGTGGCCGACGCTCGGGGCCTGCCCCGTGAGAACTACCGCAAGCTGCTCGACGGGTACCGGTGGCTGGTCGGGCAGGGATGCGTGGCCGTGCTCGGCCCCCTCATCAGCGACAACTCGCTGGTGCTGCAGGACCTGGCGAACGAGCTGCAGGTGCCGTGCATCGGCTGGACCGGCGCCCACCGGTTCGCCTCCGACTACTGCTTCACCGTCGCCAACGGCGACATCCCCACCGAGGGCGTCATGTGCGCCCAGTGGCTCGCCGGCCGGGGCCTCGAGAAGGTGGGCATGTTCTGGGAGCAGGGCAGCTCCGGCCGCGACTACGCCGACTACTTCCGCGACACCGCCCTCCAGCTGGGGCTCAAGGTCATGCGCGAGGTGAAGCTCGAGCCCAATCCCCGCGGCCTGAAGGACGACCTGGCCCTCATGCGCGAGCTGGGGGTCGAGGGCGTGTACTACGGGGGCTACGGCTACGCCACGTTCCACTTCGCCGAGGCCTTCAAGGCGCTCGACTGGGACCCGCCCCGGGTGATGGGCACCGCGTTCATGTTCTACTCCAACAGCAACGCCTGGGCGGAGGGCCTGGAGGGGTGGCACGGCGTCGACCAGCTGGGCGAGGACGGCGCCAACCCCAACTACAACGCCATGGTCGACCGCTTCGAGCAGCGGTTCGGCCGCACCACCCGCAACGTCGTCGTGGCGCTGGCGTACGACACCGCCCGGGTCGCCGTCCACGGCATCGGCAACGCCGCCATCCCCGAGCCGCGGTGGGTGAAGGAGGGCATCGAGCGCATCCGCTGGATGCCCGCCACCAACGGCGGTCCCGGCACCTACATCCAGTTCGGCCCGCACGACCGCAAGGGCTACAAGGGCGACTTCCTCACCATCCGCGAGCTGCGGGGCGGCGAGCTGCGCTTCGACGGCTACCACCGGCCCGAGTGGCCCTCCAACGTCCGGTCCTGACGTGGCGGCGACCGACGCCCCGGGGGGCGGGCCCCCCAAGGTCTACATCCACGAGCTCATCGACATCGTCGGGCACAACCGCGCCCGCTACCAGCACCACATGACCGCCAACTGGGTGCCGGTGGGGTTGGAGGAGCGCAACCAGCGCTGCTACGGCGTGTGGTCGACCATCGGCTCGACCGGCCGGTGGCCCGAGGTGGTCAACATGTGGGAGCTCGACGGGTGGGACGGCCTGGTCCACAACTTCGAGGTCGAGACCGGCGGCGGCCGCGACCAGGATCCGTCGCTGGCCGAGTGGTGGTCGGTGGCGGCGTCGCTGCGGCGCGGCGGGATCGACCGCATCCTGGTGCCCGACGCCGCCAGCCGGTCGATCGACGAGCTGTGCGCGGCGGGCGGCGTCCGGGCCGGGGTCTGGTGTCACGAGATCGTGCAGGTGCCTCCCGGCGGGGCGCCCGACCTGCTCGCCGCGGTGCGGGCCCAGGGCGAGACCGCCTACGGCGACGAGGGCCTGGCGCTGGTGGGCGCCTTTCGGACCGCCCTGCGGGCCGACGACGAGTGCGTGCTGCTGTGGGCCTGCCCGTCGTGGCCGGTGTGGGGCGCGTTCGAGCAGGCGTGGGAGGGCGGCGGGGCGCTGACGGCGTGGCGCAAGGCGCTGATCGCCGCGGGTGCCCACTGGCAGCGCACGCTGCTCGTCGACGCCGAGCTGTCGCCGATGCGCACCGGCCGCCAGCCGGGCGCGTCCGACCGCCGCCCGCTGGACGAGGTGTGACACTGATGGCGGAGCGGCCCGGGAGCACGAGCACGACCACCGACGGGACCATCACCGACGAGGGCATCGCCCGGCTCCGGGCGCGCATCGGCACCGCCGAGCCCCACCCCCTGCCGCCTCACTACTCGCTGCCCACCACCGACACCTTCCGGCACGTGGCCGAGGCCTACGGCGACGGCAACCCGCTGTGGTGCGACCCCGACTACGCGGCCGGCACCCGCTGGGCGGGCCCGCTCGCCCCGCCGCCGCTGGTGGGCGGCGACACGCTGGTGGGCGAGGACGAGATCACGTCGCTCGACGACGACACCCGTGCGCTGCTCAAGGGCGACCCGCTGCGGGGGGTGCACGCCTTCTACTCGGCCTCGGCCCGCGAGTGGTGGGCGCCGCTGCGGCCGCTGCAGCGGGTGGCTCGGCGCAACGCGCTCGTCGCCGTGCTCGACAAGCCCAGCGACTTCGCCGGCCGGGCGGTGCACGAGTGGACCGGGCAGGTGTTCCGCCAGGTCGACGGCCCGCTGCTGGCCGCCCAGTACCGGCTGATGGTCCGCACCGAGCGCACCCGGGCCCGGGAGCGCAAGAAGTACGACGACGTCGAGCTCGCCCGCTACGACGACGACGCCATCGCCGCCATCGAGGCCCAGTACGCGGCCGAGCGGCCCCGGGGCGCCGAGGCCCGGTGGTGGGAGGACGTCGCCGTCGGGGACGAGGTGGGCCCGCTGGTCAAGGGCCCGCTGACCGTCACCGACATGATCTGCTGGCACGTGGGGATGGGCATGGGCCTGTACGGGGTCAGGCCGCTGGGCCTGGCCGCGGCCAACCGCCGGCGCATCCCCCGCTTCTTCCGGCGCGACGACCGCGGCGTCCCCGACGTGCAGCAGCGGGTCCACTGGGACCCCGAGTTCGCCGCGGCAGGCCGGCAACCCCACCACCTACGACTACGGCCGCATGCGCGAGACCTGGCTCATCCACCTGTGCACCGACTGGATGGGCGACGACGCCTGGCTGTGGAAGCTCGACTGCGAGTTCCGCCTGTTCAACTACGTGGGCGACACCCAGTGGCTCCGGGGCACGGTGACCCGCCACTACCTGGCCGAGGGCGGGCGACCGGCCGTCGACCTCGACGTCGCCTGCACCAACCAGCGGGGCGAGGTCACCACGCCCGGGCACGCCACCGTGCTGCTGCCGTCCCGGGAGCACGGCCCGGTCCGCCTGCCCGACCCGCCGGCCGCCGACCTGCAGGGCGCCCTCGACGAGATCGCCGCCCGCTGGGAGGAGCGATGAGCCCGATGTCCGATCACCTCCGGGTCGAGCGGGGCGAGGACGCCGTGCTCCGGCTCCACCTCGACAAGCCGGCCAAGCGCAACGCCCTCGACGAGGACATGGTCGCCGCGCTCATCGAGCAGGTGGACGGCGCCGGGCGCGACGAGGCGGTCCGCAGCATCCTCGTCACCGCCGAGGGCGACCACTTCTGCAGCGGGTTCGACATCGTCGGGCGCAACGCGGCCAACCCGGGCGAGGGGCCGCGGCCCCGCGTCGGGTCGATCCAGCGGCGGCTGCCGTCCGAGGCCCACCGGCTCATCGCGGTGCTCTGCACGACCCAGGTGCCGGTCGTGGTCGGCGCCCGGGGCTGGGTCGCGGGCATCGGGCTGCACCTGGTGGCCGCGGCCGACTTCGTGGTGCTGGCCGACGACGCCCGGGTGTGGGAGCCGTTCAGCCAGCGGGGCTTCACGCCCGACAGCGGCGGCACCTGGCTCCTGCCCCGGCTGGTCGGCCTGCAGCGGGCCCGCGAGCTGCTGGTGCTCGGCACCGCCATCGACGGCGCCACCGCCGTCGCGTGGGGGCTGGGCCACCGGGCGCTCCCCGCCGCCGAGGTCGACGCCGCGGCCGAGGCGCTGGCCGTGCGCCTGGCCGCCGGCCCCACGGTCAGCCTGGGCCTCACCAAGTGGCTGCTGCACACGTCGGCGGAGCACACCCTCGACCAGCACCTGCGGGACGAGGCCTTCGCCATGGAGCTGTCGAGCCGCAGCGAGGACTTCCGCGAGGGCCTGGCGGCGTTCGTCGACAAGCGCGACCCGGGGTTCACCGGCCGGTGAGCGGCGACGGGCGCGCGCCCACCGCCGTCACGCCCCCCGCCGAGGCGGCCCCGGAGGCCCGCGGTCACGGCGGTCCGGCGCCCGGGTGGTCGAGGCCGGCCGGCTGGCCGTCGACGCGGGCACGCCGCCGGACGAGGCCGTCGACGCGGTCCGGGCGTGGGTCGAGGCCACCGTCCCCGCCGCCTGGCGGGCGGCCGCCGACGCAGGGCGCCCGGTGCGGGAGGTGCGCAGCTTCGACGAGTACCGGGCCTGGTACCCGGCGTTCGCGGCGTCGGGCCTGGTGGCGCCGACGTGGCCCGTGCCCTACGGCGGCCTCGACCTGCCGCCCGCGCTCGCCCGCCGGCTCGAGGCCGAGCTGGCGCCCTACACCCTGGGGCGCCTCAACCCCCTGGGCCTGAACCTCTGCGCGCCCGCGCTGTTCGCCCACGGCACCGAGGACCAGCGGCTCCGCTACCTGCCCCGCATCGTCGACGCCAGCGAGACCTGGTGCCAGCTGTTCAGCGAGCCGGGCGCGGGGTCGGACCTCGCCTCGCTCGCCACCCGGGCCGAGCGCGACGGCGACGGTTGGCGCCTCACCGGCCAGAAGGTGTGGACCACGTGGGCCCATGTGGCCGACTGGGGCGTGTGCCTGGCCCGCACCGACCCGGACGTGCCCAAGCGCCGGGGCATCACCTACTTCCTGGTCGACCTGCACGCGCCCGGGGTCGAGGTGCGGCCGCTGCGCCACCTCACGGGCGAGGTCGACTTCAACGAGGTGTTCCTCGACGGGGTGCCGGTGCCCGACGGTCAGCGGGTGGGCGACGTGGGCGCCGGCTGGGCGGTGGCGGGCGCCACCCTGTCGGGCGAGCGCCAGATGGTCTCGGGGGCCGGGTCCGGCGGCGTCGACCGCATCGGCGGGTCGGGCGCCGAGGCCCTGGTGGCGCTGGCCCGGCGCACCGGGGGATGGGACGATCCGGTGGTGCGCCAGCGGGTGGTGGGGCTGTGGGGCGAGGAGCGCATCCGGGGCTGGACCAACGCCCGGGTGCGGGCCGGCCTGCGGGCCGGGCGGTCGCCGGGGCCGGAGAGCTCGATCGGGAAGGTCCACCAGGGCAGCCTCAACCAGCGGATCCAGCGCGCGGCGTGCGACCTGCTGGGCGCCGGGGCGACCGCCTGGTCGTCCGACGACCGGATGCCCGCCGAGGTGCGGGGCATGCTGCGCAGCCTGGCCAACACCATCGAGGGCGGCACGACCGAGGTGAACAAGAACGTGGTCGGCGAGCGGGTCCTGGGCCTGCCCCGCGAGCCGGACCCGTTCCAGGCCGCCCCGTGGAAGGACGTCCCCCGCTCGTGACCGACCCCGACGCCTCCGCCGGCCCTCCCGGCTCCGCGGGCTACTCCGGCTACTCCACGCTGGACGTGCACCGCGAGGGCCACGTCGGCTGGCTGGTGTTCGACCGGCCCGACCGCGGCAACGCCATGGACGCGGTGATGCTGGCCGAGCTGGAGACCGCCTGGCGCGAGCTCGACGCCGACCCCGAGGTGCGGGTCATCGTCACCACCGGCAACGGGACGGCCTTCCAGACCGGCCTCGACGTCGCCCAGCTGGCGAGGGACCCCGAGGCGCTGCGCGAGCAGTCCCGCCGCACCCGCCGGGCCGAGCTGAAGCTGACCGCCTGGCACAACCAGGTGTGGAAGCCGGTCGTCGCCGCCGTCAACGGCGTGTGCGCCGGCGGGGGGCTCCACTTCGTGGCCGACGCGGACATCGTCCTCGCCGCCAGCGACGCCACCTTCCTCGACCCCCACGTCTCCGTCGGCCAGGTCACCGCGTACGAGGCCATCGCCCTCGTCCGCACCTCGCCCATGGAGCCCATCACCCGCATGGCGCTGATGGGGCGCCACGAGCGGATCACCGCGGCCCGGGCCCGCCAGCTCGGCATCCTGTCCGAGGTGGTCGACCCGCCGGAGCGGCTCCGCGACCGCGCCCGGGAGCTGGCCGACACGATCGCCCGCAACAGCCCCGCCGCCATGGCCGCCACCAAGCGGGCGCTGTGGGGCGCGCTCGAGGTGGGCCTCACCGAGGCGAGCCGGCGGGGCGGGCAGGAGCTGGTGGCGCTGTGGGGCCACCCCGACCAGACCGAGGGGCCCGCGGCCTGGGCCGAGAAGAGGGAGCCGCAGTGGGCGACTATCAGCACCTGATCGTCGAGCGGCACGGCCCGGTCGGATGGCTCATCAACGACCGGCCCGACCAGCTCAACGCCATGAACTCCCGCATGCGGGACGAGTTCGGCGACGCGTGGCGCGAGCTCGACGACGACCCCGAGGTGCGGGTCATCGTCCACACCGGCAACGGCCGGGCGTTCCAGACCGGCGTCGACGTGGCCGAGATCGCCGGCGACGGCGTGGGCATGGAGCGCTACCGCCAGAGCGTCGAGGACTTCGACCTGCACTTCACCGCGTGGCACCAGCAGGTGTGGAAGCCGGTCATCACCGCCGTCAACGGCATCTGCGCCGGCGGCGGGTTCCACTGGGTGGCCGACGCCGACATCGTCATCTGCGCGTCGGACAGCCAGTTCTTCGACCCCCACGTGTCGATCGGGCAGGTGGTGTCGCTCGAGGCCATCGGCCTGATCCGCAAGATGCCGGCCGAGGCGGTCATGCGGATGGCGCTGGTCGGCCGCCACGAGCGGATGCCGGCCGAGCGGGCCTTCGAGCTGGGCATGGTCAGCGAGGTGGTGGACCCGCCCGAGCGGCTGCGGGAGCGGGCCCAGGAGCTGGCCGAGACCGTCGCCCGGAACAGCCCGGCGGCCATGGCCGCCACCAAGCGGGCGCTGTGGGGCGCACTGGAGCACGGCCTCACCGACGCCTGCCGGAAGGGCGCCGACGAGCTGACGTCGATGTGGGGGCACCCCGACCAGACCGAGGGGCCGGCCGCCTTCGCCGAGCGCCGCGAGCCGCGGTGGCAGGTGTGACCGCATCGCCGAGCCTGGCCGACCTGCTGCTCCCGCCGGGCGCCGGCCTGTGCGTCCACGCCGGGGGGCGGGACCACTCCTGTGCCGAGATCCACGCCCGCGTCGACGAGATC
The DNA here is from genome assembly GCA_963842395.1 of uncultured Acidimicrobiales bacterium. Taxonomy (GTDB): domain Bacteria; phylum Actinomycetota; class Acidimicrobiia; order Acidimicrobiales; family VFJN01; genus ZC4RG19. Next base: position 1,487,719 of record CAWJGJ010000002.1, on the reverse strand, counting down.
GCCGGCGCGCTCGCCGGGCTCGTCGAGCCGGGGACGACCGTGGGCGTGATGCTGCCCACCGGCGCCGATGCCGTCGCCGCGCTCTTCGCCGTCTGGCGGGTCGGCGCCGTCCACGTACCGCTCAACCCCCGCTTCACCGACACGGAGCTCGCCCGGGTGCTCGCCCAGGTCGGCGCGTCCGCGGTGGTCACGACCCCCGACCAGGCCCCCCGGCTGCCGGCGCACCCCACGGTCGCCGTGGGGGCCGGCTCGGTGGCCGCCGTCGCCCGAGCTCGCCGGGACCTCGACCCGGCGGCGCCGGCGCCCGTGACCGCAGGGGTCGGGGCCGGTCGCCACGGGCCGGGGGTGGCGATCGTGTCGTTCACCTCGGGCACGACCGGGACGCCGGCGCCCGTGCCGCTGGAGCACGCCCGGGTGATCGAGGGGCTCGACCAGGTGCTGGGGACGCTGCGGGCCCGGCCGGGCGGCGGGCCGCCCATGCCCAACCTCGTGCCCGTGTCGCTGTCCCTGTGGGCGGGCATCTACCAGGTGCTGTTCGCCTTCCGGGCCGGCGCGCCCGTGGTGCTCATGGAGCGCTTCGACACCGCCGAGTTCGCCGCCCTCGTCCGCCGCTTCGCCATCCGCAGCACGGTGCTGCCGCCGGCGGCGATGGTGATGCTGGTCGACGACGAGCGCATCGCCGACCTGGCCCCGCTGCGCTACGTCCGCAGCATCTCGTCGCCGCTGTCGCCCCTCCAGGCCCGGCGCTTCCGCGACCGGTTCGGCATCCGGGTGCTCAACGGGTACGGGCAGACCGAGCTCGGCGGCGAGGTGGTGGGGTGGAGCGCCGCCGACTCCAAGGCGTTCGGCGACGCCAAGCTGGGCTCGGTCGGCCGCCCCCACGCCGGCGTCGAGGTCGACACCGCCGGCGGCACGGGCGAGCTGCTGGTCCGCATCGCCGGGCGCACGGACGGATGGCACCACACCGGCGACGTCGGCCGCGTCGACGAGGACGGCTTCGTGTGGATCGAGGGCCGGCTGTCCGACATGGTCAACCGGGGCGGGTTGAAGGTCCACCCCGGCGAGGTCGAGGAGGTGCTGCGCCTGTCGCCGGCGGTGGCCGACGCCGCGGTGGTGGGGGTCCCCGACGACCGGCTGGGCGAGGTCCCCGTGGCGTTCGTCGTCCCGGTGGCCACGGATGCCGCGGGCGGCACCGGCCCCGATCCGGCGGCGCTCGACGCGTTGTGCCGGGAGCACCTGGCGCCGTACAAGGTGCCGGTCCGGTTCGAGCGGGTCGACGCCCTGCCCCGCAACGAGGCGGGCAAGCTGCTGCGCCGGGAGCTGGCGTGAAGGGCGCCCGGGTGGCGGTCGTCGGGGCGTCGGCCGGCATCGGGCGGGCGTTCGCGCTCGCCGCCCTCGACGCGGGCGCCGACGTGGTGGTCGCCGCCCGCCGGGCCGGCGTCCTGGCCGAGTTGCCGGGGGCGCACGCGGTCGGGGCCGACGTGTGCGACGAGGCCGGCCGCGCCGCCATCCTCGCCGCGTGCCGCGAGCGCCTCGGCGGCATCGACCTGCTGTTCCACGCCGTCGGCCGGGCCGACCTGCGGCCACTCGCCGACACCGGCGACGACGCCTGGCGGGTCACGCTCGACACCAACGTGGTCGCCGTCAACCGGCTCGTGGCCGCGGCCCTGCCGCTGCTGGCCCCGCGGTCGATCGTGGCGGTTCTGTCGTCGGAGAGCGCGGCGCTGCCGCGGTCGCGCATGGTCGCCTACGCCGCGAGCAAGGCGGCGCTCGAGACCTCCGCGGCGGGGTGGCGGATCGAGCACCCCGGGCTGCGCGTCTCGGTCGTCGCCGTCGGGGCGACCCAGCCCACCGAGTTCGGCGACGGCTTCGACGGCGACCAGCTCGGGCCCGCCCTCACGGACTGGGCGCGGCGGGGCCTGATGCAGGAGGAGTTCATGGACACCGGCGAGGTGGCCGAGGTGCTCGCCGCCCTGTACGGGGTCGCCCTGGCCAACCCCACCGTCGGCGTCGAGCGGATCGTCCTCCGCTCGCCCTCCGACATCGTGTGAGCCCCGGGGGCAGGCCGTTCCTCGCGTCCTCCCTGCGCGGGAGCCGCGGGGACGGCGTGGGATCCCCAGGGGTCTGGGGACGGCGCGCCTAGCCTCGATCCGGCATCTCACAGGCGTCGTCGGCGAGCCGTTGGAGAGGGCATGGGATCGGTAGCCACTCGTCGTAGGGGAGGAGCGCGCAGCCGGCTCGGCGGGCTGCCCACCACGTTGCCGCCGCCGGCGGGCGCCGCCGACAGCGCGGGTGCGGGGCCGGCGGGGCCGGGTCGGCAGCTCGACATGTTCGCCGCCGCCGAGCCGCCGCGGGAGCGGCGCGACGTGCTGCCCGGGGTCGTGCACGTGCCCGGCTGGCTCGACCTCGACGCCCAGCGGGCGCTCGCCGCGGAGTTCCGCCGCTGGGCCGAACCGCCGGCCGGGCTGCGCCACCCGCGCATGCCGACGGGCCAGCTCCTCAGCGTCCAGTCGGTGTGCCTGGGCTGGCACTGGTCGCCGTACGCCTACTCGCGCACGGCCGACGACACGGACGGCGCCCCGGTCAAGCCGCTGCCGGCCGAGGTCGACGCGCTGGCGCGGGCCGCCGTCGGCCTGGCCTACGGCCCCGAGGGACCGGTGCGCTCGTTCGTCCCCGACGCCGCCATCGTGAACCTGTACGCACCCGGCGCCAAGCTCGGGCTGCACCAGGACGGCGAGGAGCCCTCGGCCGCCCCGGTGGTCACGATCAGCCTGGGCGACACGTGCACGTTCCGGATGGCCGGCGTCGACCGCCGGACGGGGCCGTTCACCGACGTCGAGCTGCGCAGCGGCGACCTGCTGGTGTTCGGCGGTCCCCACCGGCTCGTCTACCACGGCGTTCCCAAGGTGGCGCCGTACACGGGCCCGATCGGCCTCGGCCTGCCCCCTGGCCGCCTCAGCATCACCGTGCGCGAGACCGGCTTCCCGCCCGCTGCCGGCTGATCCATCGTCGGCTCGTCCACATCCGGCGTCGCTGACTGTGGTGGTGGCAGCGAGCGACGCCAGAAGCCGGGGTGACGCTGCCGGCGGGCCGGTTCGTCCACTTCCGGCGTCGCTGACTGCCGCGGTGGCACGGAGCGACGCCAGAAGCGTGGGCTCGGGGCCGTGGGCGGTGCTGCCGTACGCTGACCGGGCATGGGGGTCCCGCGAGACGTCGTGGTGGTGCTGCTCGACAGCCTCAACCGCCACATGGTGGGGGCCTACGGCGGCACCGAGTTCGACACGCCCAACCTCGACCGGCTGGCCGCCCGGGCGGTGCGCTTCACCAACCACCACACCGGCTCGCTGCCGTGCATGCCGGCCCGCCACGACCTCCTCGTCGGTGCGCTCGACTTCCCGTGGCGGCCGTGGGGGTCGATCGAGGTGTGGGAGGACGCCGTCACCCGCCTGCTGCGGCGGGACGCGGGCGTCTCGACCATGCTCGTGTCCGATCACCCCCACCTGTTCGAGACCGGCGGCGAGAACTACCACACCGACTTCGGCACCTGGGACTACGTGCGGGGCGGCGAGGACGATCCCTGGCGCTCGCGGCCCGACCCGTCGGCGCTCGGTGCGCCGACGCTGCCGCCGGTCCGGCCGTCGGGATGGCGCCACTACGAGACGAGCCGCACGTGGTTCCGCGACGAGGCCGACTTCACCGGCCCCCGCACCATGGCGGTCGCCGCCGACTGGCTGGACCGCGAGCTGGCGGCCGAGCGGCAACCGCACGAGCGGGCCCTGCTCGTGGTGGACGAGTTCGATCCCCACGAGCCGTTCGACACCCCCGACCCGTGGGCCACGCGCTACGACCCCGACTGGCGGGGCGAGCGCATCATCTGGCCGCCCTACACCAGCGGCCACGCCGACGACCCCCGGGCCCGCAGCCTGGTGCTCGGCGAGCGGGAGGGCCGCCACGTCCGCGCCCAGTACGGCGCCAAGCTGTCGATGATCGACCACTGGCTGGGCCGGGTGCTCGACGTCGTCGACCGGCACGACGCCTGGGACACCACCGCGGTGGTCCTCTGCACCGACCACGGCATCTACCTGGGCGAGCGCGACATGTGGGGCAAGCCGGCGGTGGCCGTCCACCCCGAGATGGGCCACATCCCCCTGATGGTGTGCTGGCCCGGTGCCGCGCCCGGCACGTGCGACGCCCTCACCACCACCGTCGACCTGCACGCCACGCTGTGCGACACGTTCGGCGTGGTGCCGGAGCACCGCACGCACGGGCACTCGCTGGTGCCGCTGCTCGACGGCACGGCGACCCGGGTGCGCGAGTGGGCCCTGTCCGGGGTGTGGGGGCGGGAGGTGCACGTGGCCGACGCCTCCCGGACCTACGCCCGTGCGCCCGCCGACGGCGGGGGGAACCGGCCGCTGGCCATGTACTCGAACCGGTGGTCGACCATGCCGGTGCGGATCGTCCCCCAGTGGCGGCTGCCCCGTCCCGACGGGCGGGCCCGGCTCGACCGGGCGCCGGGCAGCGACGTGCCGGTGATCCGCCAGCCGTTCGACCCCAGCGACGACGTGCCCTACTGGGCGCTCGGGCGGTTCCACGGCGACCTGCTCTACGACCGCTTCGAGGCGGACGCCGCGCGCGACGGGGTGGTGCGCGACCGCTCGGGAGGGCCCGAGGCCAAGGAGATGACCGAGCTGCTGGTCGAGGCCCTGCGGTCGATCGAGGCCCCGCCGGAGCAGCTCGCCCGCCTGGGCCTGGGATAGGACCGCATGGGAGAGTGCGCAGCGTGAAGAACCTGAATGGTCGCGTCGCCGCCGTCACCGGGGCCGCCTCGGGCATCGGCCGGTCGCTGGCCGTGGAGCTGGCCCGCCGGGGCGCGGCGCTCGCCCTCTCCGACGTCGACGAGGTGGGCCTGGCCGAGACGGTCACGCGGTGCGAGGGCAGCGGCGTGAAGGTCACGTCGCAGCGCCTCGACGTGGCCGACCGTGCCGCCGTCCACGCCTGGGCCGACCAGGTGGTCGCCGAGCACGGCCGCGTCAACCTGGTGTTCAACAACGCCGGCGTGGCGCTGGTCGCCACCGTCGACGACATGAGCTACGACGACCTCGACTGGTTGATGGGCGTCAACTTCTGGGGGGTCGTGCACGGCACCAAGGCGTTCCTGCCGCACCTCAAGGCGGCGGGCGAGGGGCACATCGTCAACGTGTCCTCGGTGTTCGGCCTGGTGAGCATCCCCTCGCAGTCGGCCTACAACGCGGCGAAGTTCGCCGTGCGGGGCTTCACCGACGCCCTGCGCATGGAGCTCGAGATCGACCCGTGCGGGGTCTCGTGCACCACCGTCCATCCCGGGGGGATCAAGACCAACATCGCGCGCAGCGCCCGCGTCCGCGACAGCATCGCCGGCCTCGACGACCAGGCCGCCCTCGGCGCCGAGTTCGAGAAGATCGCCAGGACGTCGCCGGACAAGGCCGCCCGCCAGATCCTGGCTGCGGTCGAGGCCGATCGGCGCCGCACGCTGGTGGGCCCCGACGCCAAGGTGATCGACCTCGTCGGTCGGCTGCCCGCCCGCCTGTACCAGCGCCTGCTGGTCAGGCTCGCCCGCCGCGCCCGCTGACGCTCCCGTCCGGGGCCTGGTCCGACCTCGGGGCCACTCGGGACACTAGAACGGCGCGGATGGATCCCGGGTACCCCGTCGAGCGGCTGGCACGGGAGCCGGCGCCGCCGTACCGGGGCGAGGGCCCGTTCTCGCTGTGGCACTACAGCGAGGACCCGTCGCTGGGGACGTTCCGGCCCCGGCCGTCGACGACCGGCGCCGACGAGCCGCCCTACGTGTGGACGGTCGACGCCCGGCACGCGCCGATGTTCTGGTTCCCGCGGGACTGCCCGCGGCTGTGCATCTGGCCCGTGTCGACCACCAGCGACGAGGACCGCGACCGGTTCTTCGGCCAGTCGGCGGCCGCCCGCATCCACACGATCGAGGCCGACTGGCTCGACCGGGTCCGCGCCTGCACGCTGTACGCCTACCGGGTGCCCACCGAGGGGTTCGAGCCCCACGGCGTCGGCGGCTACTGGGTCAGCGAGCGGGTGGTGGAGGCGGTCGAGCGGGTCGAGATCGGCGACCTCCTGGCCCGCCACGCCACCGCCGGCATCGAGCTGCGGATCACGCCCTCGATCTGGCCGCTCTGCGACCGGATCGTGCGGTCCACCGTCGAGTTCAGCGGCTCCCGCCTGCGCAACGCCGGGGAGCGGCCGGACGCGTGACGGGCGCCGCGCCGCTCACCAGGTCGGCCGCACCGGGGGCAGCACACCGTCGGGGCCGGCGAGGACGTCGACCAGGTCGGCCCGTAGTCCTTCGACGTGGGCGCGGCCCAGCACCTCGGCCCACTCGGTCTCGAGCTCCGCATAGATGACCTCGACCGCGGCGAGGAGGTCCTCGCCGCGGCGGCTGAGCCCGACCGGCCGGCGGCGGGCGTCGTCGGGGCCCCGGCCCCGGTGGACGTAGCCGGCGGCCTCCATCGTGTCGACCAGCTTCGAGGCGGCCTGCTTGGTTGTGCCCATCAGCTCGGCCAGGTCGGTGGCGGTCGTCGGCCCGTCGCGCGTGGCCAGCAGGACGAACCCGAAGGCCGGGCGCACGTCGGTCCAGCCCCGGGCCGCCAGTCGCTCGTGAAGGCCGTCCACGAGCTGGCGGTAGGCGATGGCGAACAGCCGCGCCAGGGGCGGGCCGCCCGCCGGCCCGCCGGTCACTCGGCCCAGGGCGGCGTGAAGGTGCCGCCGTCGGCGGTGCGGGCCTGGCCCCCGACGGGCAGGCAGCAGAGCAGGGTCAGCGGCTCGTCGGTGGCGTTGGCCAGCTCGAACTCGACGCCGGGTGGCACGACGATGGCGTCTCCCGCGCCGGCGGTCTCGTCGACACCGGCGATGCGGACGGTGGCGGCGCCCGCCAGCACCACGAACACCTCCTCCCGGGTGAGCGAGTGGGGCGTGGCGGGGGTGCCGGGCAGGATCTCGACGCGCCACACGGCGGTGTCGGTGCTGCCCCGCGTCGGGGTGGCGAGCGAGGTGAAGCGGGCGCCGCCCAGGTCGTGGGTGGGGGCGGGGGGAGCGGTGAGGACGGGCATCGCGGGGACTCCATATGGTCAACGGGGTTGAACGTTGGGCACCTTCGCGCACGGCGCGCAGAAGGTCAACCACGTTGATCAATGAGATCGGCCGTGCCTGGCGACTAGACTGAGTGCACGTTCAGGATGCAGTGATGACCGCAGCGGACACCCCCACGTCGGCGAGCACGAGTCCCGCGAGCACCGCGACGACCGCGTCCGGGCTGGTGCGCGGGCTGCAAGGCGGCGGCGTCCACACGTTCCGGGGCATCCCGTTCGCCGCTCCGCCCACCGGTGCCCGCCGGTTCCGGCCGCCCGAGCCGCCCGCGACCTGGACCGAGGTGCGCGACTGCACGCGGCCCGGGCCCACCGCCCCGCAGCCGGTGCTGCCCACCGGGCTCGTCCCCCAGACGATCGTCGACGGGGACGACTGCCTCCATCTCGACGTGCACACGAGCGCGCTCGCCGGCCGGCGCCCGGTGCTGGTGTGGATCCACGGCGGCGGCATGGTCATGGGCGGCAACGCGGACGTCGACGGGCGGTCGCTCGCCCGCCGGGGCCTGGTGGTGGTGGCCGTGAACTACCGGCTGGGCAGCGACGGCTTCCTGTGCCTGCACGACGCGCCGCCCAACCGCGGGGTCCACGACTGGATCGCCGCGCTCCGGTGGGTGCAGCACAACATCGCCGGGTTCGGCGGCGATCCCGGCAACGTCACGATCGCCGGGCAGTCCGCCGGGTCGGCTGCGTGCCTCACGCTGCTCGCCGTGCCCTGCGCCGCCGGGCTGTTCCGCCGGGTGGTCGCCATGAGCGGCACGCCGTGGAACCTGGTCGACCAGGCCACCGCCGGTGGCTACGGCGACGACTTCGCCCGCCGCCTGGCGGTGCCCCGCACCGTCGACGGCATCGGCGGCGTACCGGTCGAGCGGCTGGTCGCCGAGCTGAACGCGGTGGCCCCGATCGCCGGCATCGGCACGACGTCCGACCCGGTCGAGCTGTTCCACCGGGTGGCCACGCTCGACCAGTGGGTCGGGCCGGTGGTGGACGGCGACCTCATCCCGGTGCACCCCAGCCGAGGCGATCGCCGCGGGCGCCGGCGACGACGTCGAGGTCCTGCTGGGGTCCACCGTCGAGGAGACCGACGCGCTGCTGACGTTCTTCGGCGCCTCGCTCACGGCCGCCGACGCCCGCGACGCCCTGGTGGGCGTGGGCCTCGACGCGGGGGCCGCCGAGCGGTGGCTGGCGAGCCTGCCCGACCGCACCCCCGGCCAGGCGCTGGGCCGGGCCCTCACCGCGCTGTCGTTCCGCGTCCCCGGCCTGGTGCTCGCCGGCTCGCGGGCATCGGCGCCCGCGCCCACCTACGTCTACGAGACGACGTGGCGGCCGGCCACCCCGCTCGGCGCCGTGCACGGGTGCGACGTGCCCTACGTGTTCGACACGCTCGACCGCCCGTGGGTGGCGACGGTCGCCGGCGGGGCCCCGCCGCGCTCGCTGGCCGACGACATGGCCGGTGCCGTCGTCCGCTTCGCCACGACCGGCGATCCCGGCTGGCCGCCGTACCGGCCGCAGGACCGCTGCGAGATGGCGTTCGACGTGCCGTCCCGGGCGCGGGCCGACCCGGATCGGCCGGCCCGCGAGCTGTTCTCGCCGCTGCGCTGACCGAGTGTCGACCGTGCGGAACGATCGGTGAACTCCGGCGGTACCGTGCACCGGCAGCGATGATCTCGGGGGAGGATCATGCGATGCGTTTCGGCTACCGCAGCGCCCTCGCGGGCCTCGTCGTGTTGTCCGGGCTGGCCGTCCTCGTGGCCGTGCAGGCCGAGCCGTCCGAGATCGGCGAGCCCGTCGACGTCAGCGACCTCGACGTGCTGGCCGAGAGCGTGCCCGGCCCGGCCGAGGCCGCCGGGTGGATCAACAGCGAGCCGCTGACGGCCGAGTCGCTGGAGGGCTCGGTCGTCGTCTACGACTTCTGGACGTATTCCTGCGTGAACTGCGTGCGGACCCTGCCGTACCTCCGGTCCTGGTACGACCGCTACGCCGGCGACGGCCTGGAGATCGTCGGCGTGCACAGCCCCGAGTTCGAGTTCGAGCGGGACGAGGACAACGTGGCGCGGGCGGTCGAGGACCTGGGCATCACCTGGCCGGTCGCCCTCGACCCCGACATGGCGATCTGGAACGCATTCGCCAACCGCTACTGGCCGGCCAAGTACGTGGTCGACCGCGACGGTGCGCTGCGCTACTTCCACTTCGGCGAGGGCGGCTACGACGAGACGGAGGACGTCATCCGCGAGCTCCTGGGCGTCGACCCCGACGCGCCGCGGGCCGACGACGGTGGCGACGACAGCGACGCCGCACCACCCGCCGCCGAGCAGACGCCTGAGCTGTACCTGGGCAACCTGCGGGGCACCACGGTCTCGCCCGAGGGGCTGCGCGATCCCGACGGCGACGGCACCGTCGACGGCGAGGCCGACTTCACCGTGCCCGACCAGGTGCCCGCCGACACGTTCGCCCTCGAGGGCCGGTGGGCGATCGACGGCGAGTCGGCCACCGCCCGCGAGCCGGGCGCCGCCATCGTCCTGCGCTACCGCGGCACCGAGGTCAACCTGGTGCTGGCGTCCGGCGGCGCCGAGGCCACCACCGTGACGGTGACCGTCGACGACGGCGAGCCGCGGCAGGTCGAGGTGGCCGAGCCCGACCTCGTCAACCTGCTGACCGGTGGCCCCGAGGGCGAGCACACGATGCGGATCGAGGCCGCGGGCCCCGGGCTGGCCGCCTACGCCTTCACGTTCGGGTCGGGCGATGCTGGTTGATGCCGTGGCGCTGTTCGGCGCCGGCATCGCGTCGTTCCTCGCCCCGTGTGTGGTGCCGCTGGTGCCCGCCTACCTGGGGATGATCACCAGCGAGGCCGGCGCGTCGGCCGCGGCCGCCGCCGGGACCGGCGACGCCGGGGTCGGTGGTCAGGCCGGCGGCGGGGTCGAGGTCGACCGCCGGGCGCCCGAGCGGGCCGTGGTGGCCACCCTGCTGTTCGTCGCCGGGTTCGCCGCCGTCTTCGCCTCGCTGGGCGTGGCCGCCGGGCTGGTGGGGTCGTCCCTGGAGTCGTTCCAGAACGCCATCGAGCGGGTGGGCGGTGTGCTCGTTGCACTGTTCGGCCTGGCCCTGCTGGGGGTGCTGCGGGGCCCGTTCGCCAGGGAGCGACGGCTCGTCACCCGGCTCCCGGCCGGGGGCGGGCGCCTGCGGCCGGTGGTGGTGGGTGTCGCGTTCGGCGCGGCGTGGAGCCCGTGCGTCGGCCCGCTGCTGGGTGCCGCCCTGGTCGCCGCCGCCCGCACCGGCGATCCCGTGCAGGGCGGGGTGCTGCTGTTCGCGTACGCCTGCGGCATCGGGGTGCCGTTCGTGGCCGTGTCCCTGGGGCTGGCCGCGGCGCCCGGGGCGTTCGAGCGGCTCAGGCGCCTCGGTCCCCGGCTCGAGCGGGTGGCCGGCGTGCTCCTGGTCGTGCTGGGCGTGCTGCTGGCCACCGGCTGGTACCGGTACCTCAGCTCCTACCTCGCACAGCTCGCCCCTGCGTTCGGCGGCCTGTAGAGCTGAGCCCCGACCGACCGCGACGGCAGCCCTATGACGTGTGGTCGACGTCGGGTCGGGCGTGCGGGGCTTGCCGGACGGGCGCCGGCGCGATGAGCTTCGGCCGGCCCCCTCGTCAGCAGGGGAGACCGACCGGGAGGACGTGATGAGCCCACTCGACAAGCAGTTCACCGCCACGCTGGTGAAGAGCCCGAACCAGGGCGGGTGGACGTACGTGGTGATGCCGGGCTCGGCGGAGTTCTTCGGCACCCGGGGCCTGGTCAAGGTCGCGGGAACGGTCGACGGCCGCCCGTTCCGCAGCTCGTTCATGGCCCTCGGCGACGGCACGCACAAGCTGCCGATCAAGGCCGACCTGCGCCGGGCGATCGCCAAGCAGGAGGGCGACTCGGTCACCGTGCACCTGGAGCAGCGCCTCGACTAGAGCGGCGCCTCGACGAGCGCGGCGCCTCGACCAGAGCAGCGCCTCGACAAGAGCAGCGGGCCGCCACGGCGCGGCCCGGGCTAGGCGGGCGAGCTGCTCGACAACGCCTGGTCGGGGCTCGCGCCGTCCAGGGCGGCGGGGGGCACGGCGGGACCGGGGCCGGCGTCCCGGGCGGGATCGCGCCGGTCGGCCCGCCACAGCAGCACGGCGACGGTGGCGACGCCGCTCCCCAGGCCGACGATGGACCAGGGCACCCCGAACGCACCCACCAGCACGCCGGCCAGGATCACGCCGCTGAGCTCGGCGCTGCTGGCCGCGACGAAGTCGGCCGACAGCACCCGACCGTGGGCCCGCTCGGGGCTCGATCGCTGCAGCACGGTGCGGGACGGCCCCGAGATCACCGCGGTGGCCACGCCCCACAGGGCCACGCCGAGGAACGCGACCATCACCCACGGGGTGCCGAGGTAGACGATCGACGTGACGCCCGAGGCCCCGACGCCCAGCGCCACCCACCCGAACGACGCCAGCCGCTCGCCCAGCCGGGCCGCCAGCAGGCCGCCCGCCACCAGGCACAGGCCGAAGGTCGACTGCAGGGCGGCGAAGACCTGCTCCGACCGCTCGAGCACGTCGCGCACGTACAGCGGTTCGGCCAGCAGCGCCATGCCGTACAGCAGGTGGACCGCGAAGGTGCAGGTGACGGTGCGGCGCAGCTTGCCGACGCGGGCGACGAGCCGCCAGCCCTCCAGCGCGTCGCGGAACCGCACGGGCGGGCCCGCGTCCTCGCCCTCGGCCAGCGCCACCGGGCGCAGCCGCACCATGGGCAGGACCACGAGCCCCAGCGCGTAGGTCACGGCGTCGAACACGAACGCGCCGCGGAACCCGAACAGCGCGATGCCCACGCCCGCCGCCGCCGGGCCGAGCACGATCGCCATCTCGTCGGTGAGGGAGACGAGTGCGTTCGTGCGGGCGAGGTGCCGCTCGGCCACCAGGCGGGGCGGCATGGACTGCAGGGCCGGGATCGACAGCGCCATCGACACGCCGTGCAGGGCGCTGAGCGCGGCCAGGGTGCGGAAGTCGTCGGCGGTCAGCAGCGCCAACGACGCCGCCACCCCGATGACCTTGGCCACCGCCAGGGTGGGCTTGGGACCGAGGCGGTCGATGACCGTGCCCGTGATGGGCCCCAGCAGCACGCCGGGCAGGGCGAACGCCACGCCGAACAGCGACACGTCGGCGGCCGTGGCGTCGTACTCGTACGCCGCGTACCCCCAGATCACGACGATGGTGGCCCACGAGCCGATGGCGCTCAGCGCCTCGACGCCGAGGAACCCCGCGATGCGCGGCGAGAAGGGGGAGGCGGCCTCGGGGGCGTCGGCGCGCATGGGGGCAACGTAGGCGCGACCGATCCGGAGGCCGACGCCGTTTTCGGACTCGTAAGGCGCGTGGGCGTCAGGTCGGGAGGGCGTCCAGGTCGGCCTGATGGCCGTCCAGCCAGACGCTGACGCCGCCGACGCCGGCACAGCGCCAGGTCCCCTCGGCCGACCGCAGCAACGCGGTGCGCTCGTCCACCTCGACCAGCGGGACGCCCGCCGGGGTGAGCTGCAGCGTGCGGTGCAGCTTGTCCTCCGACCAGGTGTCGGCCCGGGCCACGACGGCGAGGTCGGGCAGCAGCCCGAGGCCCAGCGTGAAGGCGCCGCCCCGGGGGTCGACGGCGGGGTCGCACAGCACCATGGCGCCGGCCCCCGATGCGGCCAGCACCGCCCCGCCCGTCCATGCGGCCACCACGGCGTCCCACAGCGGGCTCTGCATGAGCACCGAGCGCAGGTGCATGGGCGAGCCGTCGGACAGGTACACGAACCGGGCCTCCCGGACAGCGGCGGCGTTGGCCTCGTCCTGCGCGCCGGTGCGGTCGACGGCCATGACCGGCCTGACCTTGGCGCCCGCCGCCTCGAACCAGCGGGTGGCCCGCTCGATGACGTGGTCGGGGCGCTCGTAGGCGGCGGCGGTGGGCAGCACCACCACCTCGGCGCCGCCGCTGGCCTCGATCAGCTCGCCGTCGAAGTCGCAGCCGTCGCGCCATTCACCCCCGCCGACCAGGGCCAGAGGTCCGCTCATGCTTGTCGCTCGAGGTCGTGGGCCGGGCCGCTCGGGCCCCGCTCGCTGCATTGCGGACGCTCGCTCATGTGTCCCGCTCCTGGCCTGCGGCCGGGCCGCTCGGGCCCCGCTCGCTGCATTGCGGACGCTCGCTCATGCCCGTGACCGTAGCGAAGGGCCGCTTTGGTCGGCCCGGGTTACCGTCAGTAGCCTCGGTCGAATGGCCATCGAACGTCTGGGCATCGTCGGATCGGGCATCATGGGCTCCGGCATCGCGGAGGTGGCCGCCAAGGCCGGCGTCACCGTGATCCTGCGCTCACGCAAGCAGGAATCCGCCGACGCCATGGTGGCCGCACTGGGCGCCTCGCTCGCCCGCCAGGTGAGCAAGGGCCGGCTGGACGAGGGCGTCGCGGCCGAGGTCGAGGGCCGGGTCAGCGCCACCGCCGACCTCGAGGCGCTGGCCGACTGCGACCTGGTGCTCGAGTCGGTGGTCGAGGACCTGGCGGTCAAGAAGCAGCTCTTCGGCGAGCTCGACCGCATCGTCAGGGACGGCGCCATCCTGGCCACCAACACCTCGACGCTGCCCGTGGTCGAGATGGCGGTCGAGACGGGTCGGCCCGAGCGGGTGTGCGGCATCCACTTCTTCAACCCCGCCCCGGCCATGAGCCTGGTCGAGGTCATCCGCACCCTGGTGTCGAGCGACGAGACCGTCGCCGAGGCCACCGCCTTCGCCCAGGCGTGCGGCAAGGACCCCGTGGTGGTGGAGGACCGGGCCGGCTTCATCGTGAACGCCCTGCTGTTCCCGTACCTGAACAATGCGGTGCGCATGCTCGAGAACCGCACCGCCAGCCGCGAGGACATCGACTCCGCCATGAAGGGCGGGTGCAACTTCCCGATGGGGCCGCTCGCCCTGCTCGACCTCGTCGGGCTGGACACGTCGGTCGCCATCCTCGACGCCCTCTACACCGAGTTCCGCGACCCCAACTACGCCGCCGTGCCGCTGCTGCGCCGCATGGTCGTGGCGGGTCACCTCGGCCGCAAGTCCGGGCAGGGCTTCTACGACTACGCAAAGTAGCGCCCTGGGCAGATCCGAGCCCGACCAGCGGGCGGGGGCGCCCGAACCGGCGGCCGACCAGCTCGCCGCCCTTTCGGCCTCGGCGCGCCGCGCCGGGCGCCGGGCGGTGGCCAGCGGGCGGTGGTTGACCGAGGCCGTGGTCGACATCGCGCCGCACCTGCCGGTCCGCGATGCCGGCGCCCTCTCGGCCCATCACGATGGGCTCGCGGGCGACGCGCTGGCCCGATCGGTCATCCACGCCGCCGGGCGGGTGTCGGGTGGGCTGGGGGCGGCGGCCGGGGGCGTGATCACGGCGCAGGAGCTGTCGATCGCCGGCCTGGTCATCGTGCCCTTCGAGCTGGCCGCCGTCACCGCCCTGGTGGTGGCGACCGAGGTCAAGCTGGTGGCCGAGCTGCACCACGTGGCCGGGCGGCGCCTGCCCGGCGGCCCGGCCCAACGCGCCGAGGCCGCGGTGGTGTCGTGGATGGCGGGGCGGGCGGCGCCCCCCAGCCCGGTCGTGGCCACCGTCCGGGGCGACGTCCTCGGCCGCGCCGGGCGCCGCCAGCTGGGCGAGACGCTGCGGGCCCGCTACATCCGCAACCTGTCGGCGCTCGGCCCGCTGCTCACCGGCGCGGTCGCCGCCGGCTACCTCAACCGCCGGGCGACGCTCGACATCGGCTCCCGGGTCGCCCGCGACCTGCGCCTGCGTCCCTAGTGCCCCCACCGCTCGACGAGCGTGCGGCGGATCCGGCCGCCCGGGCCACGCTGTCGCCCCACGGTCCGTCGCAACAACAACCACTGATCCGATCCCCGTCCCCGAGGCAGGCGGGCGCCGTCCGGCCGTACGCTCAGGTGCTCATGGCAGTCGAACCGTCGCCAACGCGCTGGGCGTTCCCGGCGGCCGACGGGGCCGACGACGACGGGCTGGTCGGCGTGGGCGCCGACCTCGAACCGGGCACGGTGCTCGCCGCGTACCGCCACGGGTTGTTCCCCATGCCGCTGGGCCCGCGTGGCCAACTGGGCTGGTGGTCGCCCGACCCGCGGGCGGTCATCCCGGTGGACGGGCTGCGCGTCAGCCGGTCGCTGCGCCGGAGCCGTCGCCGGTACGACGTGCGGGTCGACACCGCGTTCGACCGGGTCGTAGCCGAGTGCGCGGACCCCGACCGGCCGCACGGGTGGATCAGCCCCGCGGTCCAGGTCGCGTACCGACGGCTGCACGACCTGGGCTGGGCCCACTCGGTCGAGGCGTGGGACACGCGTCGCCCCCGCGGTGGGGTCGGCGAGGGAGAGCGCGGCGGCGGGTCCGCGGGCGGCGACGAGCTGGTGGGCGGGCTCTACGGCCTCGCCATCGGCGGGCTGTTCGCCGGCGAGTCGATGTTCCACCGCCGCACCGACGCGTCCAAGGTGGCCCTGGTGGGCCTGGTCGAGCTCCTGCGCGAGACCGGCGATCCCCGGGCCCTGCTCGACGTCCAGTGGTTGACCCCGCACCTGACGACGCTGGGCGCGGTCGAGGTTCCCCGGTCCGCGTACCTCGCCAGGCTCGCCCGCGCCCTGGCGGCCCCGCTGCCGCCGGCGTTCGGCGGTTGAGAGGAGGCTGCGCCGATGGGCGCAGCCGTGGCCCAGCGGCCCGGCGCCGAAGGCGCCAGGAGCGGAGGCACAGCGTCGTTCGACCTTCGGCGGCGAAGGCGCCGAATCCGCAGCGGCGCCCGTGTCCGCGGACCCTCTCACGCCGCTCCGGTTGTGACCGATGGGTAGGCCGGGGGACGATGGAGAGATGAGCGAGCCGATGCTGCCCGAGCCCGACCGCCCGTGGCTGATGCGCACCTACTCGGGGCACTCGACGGCCAAGGCGAGCAACCGGCTGTACCGGACCAACCTGGCCAAGGGGCAGACCGGGCTGTCCATCGCCTTCGACCTGCCCACCCAGACCGGCTACGACCCCGACGACCCGCTCGCCCGGGGCGAGGTCGGCAAGGTCGGCGTGCCGGTCGCCCACATCGGCCACATGGGCGAGCTGCTCGACGGCATCCCGCAGGGCGAGATGAACACGTCGATGACCATCAACGCCACGGCTGCCTGGCTGCTGGGCCTGTACGTGGCGAACGCCGAGAAGCACGGCGTCGCGTCCCGTGAGCTGCGGGGCACGACCCAGAACGACATCGTCAAGGAGTACCTCTCCCGGGGCACCTACATCTTCCCGCCGCTGCCGTCGCGGCGGCTGATCGTCGACATGGTGGCGTTCTGCGCCGAGTGGATCCCCCGCTGGAACCCCATCAACGTCTGCTCGTACCACCTGCAGGAGGCGGGCGCGACGCCGGTGCAGGAGCTGGCCTACAGCCTGGCCACCGCGGTGGGCGTGCTCGACGCGGTGCGCGAGTCCGGGCAGGTGCCCGACGACCGCTTCGCCCAGGTGTTCGCCTCCATCAGCTTCTTCGTCAACTCGGGCATCCGCTTCGTCGAGGAGACCTGCAAGATGCGGGCCTTCGGCCAGATGTGGGAGCGCCTCGGCCGCGAGCGCTACGGCGTGACCGACGCCAAGGCGCTGCGGTTCCGCTACGGCGTGCAGGTCAACAGCCTGGGGCTCACCGAGGCCCAGCCCGAGAACAACGTGCAGCGCATCGTGCTCGAGATGCTGGGCGTGACGCTGTCGCGGGACGCGCGGGCCCGCTCGCTGCAGCTCCCGGCGTGGAACGAGGCGCTGGGCCTGCCCCGGCCGTGGGACCAGCAGTGGGCGTTGCGCATGCAGCAGGTCCTGGCCTTCGAGAGCGACCTGCTGGAGTACCCCGACCTGTTCGCCGGCTCGCACGTGGTCGAGGGCCGCACCGCCGAGCTGGTCGACGCCGCCACCGCCGAGCTCGACGAGGTGCTGGCGCTGGGCGGCGCGTTCGAGGCCATCGACGAGCTGAAGGGCAGGCTCGTCCGCAGCCACGCCGAGCGCATCCGTCACATCGAGGACGGCGAGCTGACCGTGGTGGGCGTCAACCGCTTCACCGAGACCGAGCCGTCGCCGCTCACCGCGGGCGTCGACGCCGAGGGGCACATCCTCAAGGTCGACCCCGCCCACGAGGCCCAGACGGTCGCCGAGCTGCAGGAGTGGCGGTCGCAGCGCGACAACGACGCGGTGAAGCGGTCGCTCGACCAGCTCCGCCAGGCCGCCGAGAGCGACGAGAACGTCATGGCGGCCACCATCGACCTGGCCCACGCCGGCGGCACCACGGGCGAGTGGGCGGGCGCGCTGCGCGAGGTGTTCGGCGAGTACCGGGCGCCGACGGGCGTGGCCGCGGCGGTGGGCGCGGGCGGCGGCTCGGCCGGCCTGGCCGCCATCGCCGAGCGGGTGCGCGCCCGGCCGGGCGGCCCGCCCCGCCTGCTGGTGGCGAAACCGGGCCTCGACGGGCACTCCAACGGCGCCGAGCAGATCGCAGTGGCCGCCCGCGACGCCGGCCTCGAGGTCATCTACCAGGGCATACGGCTGACACCCGAGCAGATCGCCGCCGTCGCGGTCGAGGAGGACGTCGACGTCATCGGCCTGTCGATCCTGTCCGGCTCGCACCTCGACCTCGTGCCGGCGGTGGTCCGCCTGGTGCGGGAGGCCGGGGTCGAGGCCCCCGTGGTGGTCGGAGGCATCGTCCCCGAGGAGGACCGCCAGCCCCTGCTCGACGCCGGCGTGGCGGCGGTCTACACGCCCAAGGACTTCGAGCTGGTCCGCATCATGAACGAGATCGTCGACCTGGTCACCGGCTGACGGACGACGCCGGCCTCAGCCGCAGAAGCGCTCCTCGGCCTCGTGGGGGTCGACGGGGACGGTGAGGTCGTGGAGGCGTACGGCGTCGACGATGTTCCCCACGAAGCGTTGGGGAGACAGAGGCGCGCGTGTGTCGTGGACCAGTTCCTGGAGCTCCCCGCAGTGCAGCGCCGCGTACGCCGCCCGCCGATCGGCCGGGAAGGCGCCCGCGTCGATCTCCTCCTGCACGAGCGTGCCGGACCAGATCATGGTGATCCGCGGCAGCGCCGCGAACGACGCGGGGTCGCGGACCGGCACACCGGGGTCGACCCAGGCGGCCGCGACCCACGGCGACGGGAGGACGGTTTCGTGGCCCGCGGTGCCCCGCCGGAACAGCTCGGCGCGGGCCACCACGGGGTCGGCGAGGCCCAGGCGGTCGTACACCCAGACATCGAGGTCCTCGGCGTAGCCCCGGACCCCCAGCACGTAGCCGGGGACGACCATGGCGTCGATCCCCGGCGGCGTGGGGTATGACCCCGTCCAGGCACCGGCCCGGAACGTCCCGGGGTGGTAGTCCGACAGGTCGCCGAGCTCGCCGTCGGGGGGATCGTGCGCGAAGCCGTAGTCGTCCCACCGGACCGGATGGCGCACCGGGCTGTCCCCGAGAGCGACGGTGCGCTCGTCCACGATGCCGATCGGCTCGCCGGCGGTACTGGCCGCCAGCTCCTCCGGTGTGGCGTAGTCCACGACCGCGGGGTTGAGGAGGGTGCCCGCCGGTGGCCGCGCCCACAGGGCGGTGGCCAGGGCCCAGGCGCCCACGGCGAGCGCCAGGCCCGCCCGGGCTCGCGAGCGCGCCAGGTCGGTGGCCGGGACGGCGAGGACGGGAAGGAGGAGCGCGAACCAGGCGGGGAGGAGCAGGCGGCCGTGCATGTAGTCGCCGCCGACCCGGACGACGGCGAGGGCGTGGAGCAGGGCGGCGCCCTCGATGCCGGCCACGACGAGGCGCCAGCCCCGCCGGCGGGCCACCGCGTCGGGTGTCGGGTCCGTCGGTGGGCGGAACCAGGCGAGTGCCAGCCAGGCCAGCGCCGCGGCGACCGGGACGACCAGGGCGTACGGGGTCGCGAAGTTGATGAGGTATGTCCAGCCCTGACTCCACCAGGCCGTTGTGCTCTGCTTGGCGTGCAGGGTGTTGGGCACGAGCTGGGCGTAGTAGCCCATCCGGAACACCTGGACCGCGAGCGGCAGCGCCGCGGCCGCGGCGGCGGTCGCGGCCAACGCCCCGGTGCGCCCTCGCCGCCAGGCGAGCGTGGCGACGGGCAGGGCGAGGCCGGCGCAGTAGGGAGCGAGGTCCGGGCGGATGAGCACCCCCGAGCCCACGAGGAACGCGGTCGCCAGCAGGCGGCGGCGGGTCAGCGCTCCGGTCAGGGACTGGTCGGTGAGAACGACGACGGCATGGAAGCCGGTGCCGAGCCAGGCCATGGTCAGGCTGTTCTCCAGGCCGCCGGTGGCGAAGTCCCATGCCACCGCCACCGCCATGTAGGCCATCGCGCCCAGCGGCACGGTCACATCGACCGCCGGGCCGTCACCGTCCTCGGGCGGAGGGCGCAGCAGGCGGGCGAGGCGCATCGCGCCGGCCATCCCGGCGACCAGCCCGATCACGCCGAGGACGAGCTGGAGGAACAGCGCCGCCCACTCCAGCCGCAGTGGCGTGACCGCGTCCACCACGGTCAGCAGCACGAGCCAGGCGGCGCTCGTCGAGGCCTCGACGCGCTCGGCGATGTTGAACACCGGCCCGTTGCCGGCCTCGATCTGCTTGACGATCCGGAAGTTGATGAAGGCGTCGTCGGTGGTCCACCGCCGCGACCACGCCGCCGCCAGGTACAGGCCGACCGCCGCGCCGGGCAGCCCCCACATGCGGGCGGCTGCGCGTGCTGCGGTGCCCGATGCGGGACGTGGCGTCGCGTCAGGTCGGGCGGGCCCCAGGTCGATGCCCATACGCGGCGCACCGTAACGGCGAGCCGCATCGAATTGTGGTCACCCCACTACAAATCCTGGCGCTCGGCGCCGGGCGACGCGAAGGCGTCCTTCCGTGTGGTCGGGATTCAGTCGTCGTCGACGATGGTGCCGGTGGCGACGGGGTTGTCGACCCTGACACCGCCGAGGGCCAGCGCCACCACGTTGAACGTCTCGTCGGGCTCGTTCTTGCGGTCGCCGCGGACGGGGACCCGCAGCAGCTCGGCGGTGGTCTGGCCCGGGGCGAAGGTCGCGCAGTTGGCGGTCAGCTTGTAGTCGAGCACCGGCGTCGCGTTGCCTCCGGCCGGGACGGCACACGCCTTCACCTCGTGGGCCACAGGGCGGCTGAGGGTGGCGACGAACACGGCGTCCCGGAAGCCCGAGTTGCCCTCGGTCACCGACGCGTCGGCGACCGTGAGCGTCGGCCGGGTGGTGAACCGGGCCACCTGCGGGTCGTGATCGCTCAGGCCGCGCGGCCCGTCGCCGGGGAAGTCGGCCGGCCAGCCGGCGTTCACGTGGGCGGCGCGCATCTGCACCAGGTCGGCGTGCAGGACGTCGTTGACGAACAGCTGGTCGAGGGTCTGCGCCTGGCCCTGGAAGGTGTACGAGTAGGCGGCGGCGGGCACGTCTGCCACCAGGTCGTCCCACAGGTTGGACAGACCGCTCTCGTACAGCGGACCGAGCTGGTCGGAGGGGAACAGCGCGTCGCCCGGGGCGAACGGGTCGTCGGGCCGCGGGAACACGTTGAGATCGCCGCCGGTCGTCACCCGCACGCCGGGGTGCCCGGCCTCGATGGCGTCGACGATGGCGGCGTTGTAGGCGGCCTGCTCGGTGCGCTGGCCCACCCGGCCGTCGGGGCCGGACGAGAAGTGGTTGCTGATGGCCCACAGCTCGACCGTGTCGGCGCTGCCGGGCGCGGCCGCCACCACGAACCGCGCCACCTGGGGCGCCCGGGTGAACACGTTGCTGCCGTCCACGCCGGTGGACGTGTCGACGTCGGCCGGGAGCTGGGCGTTGAGCGTCTTCGGGTTGGACACGTCCGCGTTGGAGGCCAGGCCGGGCGCCCGGTAGACGACCGTGGGGGACGAGCCCAGCACCGGGTCGTCGGCGGTGGCCGCCGCCAGCGACACCCGGTCGGTGCGGTACAGGAAGGCCGACACGATGCCGCGGGCATCGGCGCCGTTGCGGTCGTAGGCGGCGTCGTAGGCGCCCCCGCCCGCGGCGGCGATGGCCAGGGTGAGCTCCTGCAGCGTGTCGGGCTTGCCGTCGCCGTTGGCGGCGCCGCCGCACACCAGCGCCCCGGCGGCCACGGAGCAGATGTCCTGGTCCTCGGCCTCCTGGGTCAGGAGGATGTCCGGCGAATGCAGGTCGCCGGTGATCTGGGTGGCGATGTCGACCAGGCGCTGGTCGTAGAAGGCCTGGCTGGCGGGCACGTAGTCGAACGGCGGGCTGACGCCCGGGCAGCCCGTGTTGCCGGCGAAGTCGCAGCCGTCGGTCGGGTCGTCGCGGAAGTCGTACAGGTTCTCGAGGTTGTAGGTGGAGATGGCAACCTCACGCTGGCGGTCGGCCGCCGCGGGTGGGGCGTTGAGGGACGGGTCGGTACCCGGCGAGAAGGCGGCGGTCTCGACCTGGACCGCGTACTTCTCGAACGAGAAGTAGAGGCCGCCGACGGCGTCGGCCGTCAGGGTGTCGAACACCCGGGCCGGGGGCAGCAGCCGGGTCGAGTCGCCGCTGGTGGCCTTGACGCCGAGCGAGGCCAGCATGATGCGGTTGCCGTTGCCGTCGTCGAACAGCGGGGTGGGCTGGTTGTCGAGCGGGTGGGGATCGCGGAACACGCGGCGCGCGTAGGGGTCGGTGCGCTGGGCCAGCGGGTCGTCCGGGCGGATCACCCACACCTCGCTGTCGAACGTCGACGGGAAGACGTCGCGCCCGCTGGTGGCCACGCTGCCGCCGGGGACGAGGATGCGCTCGCCCTCGTGGCGCTCCCAGTAGCGGTTGGCGTCGGCCAGCGGGGTGGGCGGCGCCGCCTCGGTCACCACCACGTCGGCGTCGGGATCGAGGCCGGTAGCGGCGACGCTGACCAGCCGGGCGCTGGTGAGCTGGGTCAGGGCGAAGAACTCGGTGACGGTGGCGCGGAGCACGAGCTCGTCGCCCACCTGGGGGTCGTACGCGGGCCCGCCGTCCAGGCGGAGCAGCGTGGTGAACCCGCCCATGAACACGAAGATGCCGTCGGAGGTGGTGGGGTCGCCGTCGGCGGCGGTGGGCGTGTTCTGCAGGAAGATGCCGTTCTGCGGATTGCCGGCCGAGCTGCGGGCGAGCGTCTCCTGGGTGACCACGCCGCGCACGAACACCTGCTGGCCCTCCAGCGGCGACTCGAAGGTGGCGCCGTCGGTGGTGTCGGTGACCTGGCCCTGCACCTCGCCGATGGGCCGGATGCCCTGGATGGCCACGGAGAGGGTGCACGTGGCGGTCTGGACGGTGGCGTCGTCGTTGGTGGCCGTGACCGTGACGGCGTAGGTCCCGGCGGGCACCGCGGCGTCGACGGTGATCGTGGCCTCGGCCGTGCCGCCGACGGCGGGCGCGGCGGTGAAGGCGGTGCGGGCGATGGTGCCGGCGGCGGGGGCGGGGCTGACGCCGGTGACGTCGACGTCGACGACGGTGCCGTCGGGATCGGTGGCGGTGACGACCCGGCTGGCGGCGGTGCCGGCCACGGTCGACAGCGGGCCGCCGCAGGCGACGGTGACGGGCTGGTTGCCGGTGCCCGGGTCGAACGTGTGGGCCCCGAAGCCGTCGACGGTGTCGTTGGCGAAGCCGTCCCACTCGGTGGCCGGGTCGAAGGCGTCGGCCGGGTTGGTGTCGCCGGCGCTGACCGTGGCCTTGCGGCGGATCGTGTTGTCGGCGGTGCTGGCGTCGCCGGTGCCCCACTGGGCCCCGGGATCGACGCCGACCTGCCCGATCACGTCGACGATCGGCCCGGCGGGGCCGCCCTTGCGCAGCACCACGGCGTCGTCGCCGTTCCAGTTGGCGACCGCCGGAGCGAGCTGGTCGGCCTGGGCGACGAGCGGGGGGTTGGCGTCGGCCCGGGTCACGACGTACACGTCGCCGTCGGCCACGGTGCCGGTGAGCGCGACCGACTGGCTGACGGTGGGCGAGCCGTTGCTGTAGAGCTCGAGCACGTACCCGCCGAGGGCCAGGTCGACCGGCGCCCCGGTGCCGTTGAACAGCTCGACCGCCTTGTTGAAGCCCGAGCCCTCGATGTACTCGGAGAAGAAGACGTCGGTGGGGACCGCGGCGCCCGCCGGCGCCGCGGTGACGACGGCCGTGGCGGCGACGGTGGCGGGCAGGGCCAAGGCGAGGCTGGCGACGACGGCGACGGCTCGACGCAGGCGCATGGGGGCACTCCAGGGCTCGGGGTAAGCCCGCACGGTAGACGGTCCCGACCTCCCCAGCGTGGTGGATGACTTACAGGATCGTGAACGGGCGGTGGCTACCCGCGGGCGTCCTCGTCCTCGAGCGGCGTGCGCCACCGGGGCGGATCGTCGGCCCCGAGAGGCCGGCCGGCCCACCGCACCGCACCGGGCGTCTCGGACAGGCGGGCCACCAGGCCCTGCATGGGCACGCCGTCGACCTCGACGATGGCGCCCCGGGCGGCCAGGTGGGGGTCGGCGAAGACGTCGGCCATGTCGTACACGGGCGCGGCGGCCGCGTGGGCGGCGTCGAAGTCGGCAACCACCTGCTCGACCGTGCGCGGCGCGCAGAACCGGGCCATGTGGTCGTCGATCTCGTCCCGGGCGGCGATGCGTCCGGCGAACGACTGGAGGTCGTCGCGCCCGCCCAGGCCGATCAGCTCCATGACCCGGCGCCCGACGCTCTCGGCCGACGCCGACACCGCCACCCACCGCCCGTCGGCGCACCGCCACGTGCCCCGCGGCACCGAGTAGGGGAGGCTCGATCCCTGGCGCTGTTGCAGGAAGCCGGTCATCCCGTAGGCGGGCAGCAGCGGGCCCATGCACTGCAGGAGCGACTCGATCAGGGTCACGTCGACCACCTGGCCGACGCCCGCGTGCAGCGCCGTCATGATGGCGAACGCGGCCGCCAGCGCGGTCACCTCGTCGGTGAGGGCGATGGGGGGCAGCAGCGGGCCGCCGTCGGCCTCGCCGTTGATGGCGGCGAAACCCGACATGGCCTCGGCCAGCGTGGCGAACCCCGGGCGGCCGGCATAGGGCCCGTCCTGGCCGAAGGCGGTGACCCGGCACACCACCAGACGGGGGTTGCGGGCCAGCAGCACGTCGGGGCCGAGGCCCAGCCGCTCCATCACGCCCGGCCGGAAGTTCTCGATGACGACGTGGGCGTCCCCGACCAGCCGCAGCAAGGTCTCGCGTCCGTCGTCGGACTTGAGGTCGAGGGTGGCGCACCGCTTGTTGCGGGCCACGACCTTCCAGTACGCCGAGGTGCCGTCGCGCGGGTCGGGCAGGCCGAGCGTGCGGGTGGTGTCGCCCACCCCGGGCCGCTCGATCTTCAGCACGTCGGCGCCGAAGTCGGCCAGGTAGCGGGCGGCGCCCGGGCCGGCGACGACGGTCGCCAGGTCGAGCACGCGGATGTCGCCGAGGGGGCCGGGCACGGGCCGCGACGCTACAGTCAGCGGTCGCCTGGGAGCACGCTGGGGGACAGGGCGAGGACGTGAAGGGGGAGACGCTGACGACCGCACAGGAGCTCCCGGCGCCTGATGCGCCGCCCGCGCCGCGCCGATCGCTCGGCTACCGGCCCGAGCTCGACGGACTGCGGGGCATCGCCGTCACCGTGGTGGTCGTCTACCACGTCGGCGCCGTGCTGTGGCCGTCGGCGCGGTCATGGCTCTTCCCCGCCGGCGCCCTCGGCGTCGACCTCTTCTTCGTGCTGAGCGGGTTCCTCATCACCAGCCTGCTGCTGGCCGAGCGCGAGCGGCGGGGGGCCGTCGACCTGCGGGCGTTCGGTCGCCGCCGCGTGCTGCGGCTGGTGCCCGCCATGGTCGGCCTGCTGGCGGTCGTGCTCGTGGTTGCCGTGGTGACCCACCACTACGTGGTCGGCGAGGTGCTGTCGACGGCGGGCTGGTCGCTCACCTTCACCGGCAACTGGGCGATCCTCGACGGCCGGCCCTACGTGCTCGGCCACCTGTGGAGCGTGGCCATCGAGGGTCAGTTCTACGTGCTGTGGGCGGTGGCGGTGGCCGTGGCCGTGCGCTTCCGCCACACGGTGGGCGTGCTGGCCCTGACGGCGCTGGCCCTGGTGGTGGCGGTCGCCTGGTGGCGGTACGACCGGATCGAGGCCGGCGAGAACTACTTCTTCCTGTACCTGGGCACCGCCTCCCGCCTCGACGCCCCGCTGATCGGGGCGCTGGCGGCGCTCGCGGTGTACGCCGGCCGGCTCGACCGGCTACGGGGGCGGGCGGCGACGGTGGTCGGGCTCGCCGGGCTGGCCGTCGTGCTGGTGTGCGCGGCGCGGCTGCGGGTGAGCGACGTCGTGCTGTACCGCGGGCTGTTCAGCCTGGTGGCGGTGGCGGCCGCCTGCGCGGTCGTCGGCGCGGTCCGCTCGGGCGGAGGCGCACTGGCCCGCGGGCTCGGCGTGCGACCGCTCGTGCTGGCGGGCATGGTGTCGTACTCGCTCTACCTGTGGCACCTGCCGATCTTCGAGTGGCTGGCCGACGCCACGCCGGGGTGGCCGGCACCGGTGCGGTCCCTGGTCGGCACCGCCCTGGCCGTGGCCGCCGCGGCCGCCTCGTACCTGTTCGTCGAGCGACCGTTCCTCCGCCGCCGTCACACGGCGATCGGGAAGCAGCGGTCCTCGAGCGCGCCGAACGCGTAGTCGTCGTACATCCCGCCGTACATGTCGCGGGTCTTCTCGCTCCACGCCATCGCCTCGGGCGCGGAGATGCGGCGGAACACCTGCAGGATGCCGCCCTCGAACACCCGGTACTCGGCCCACGCCCCGGGGAAGTCCTTAACGCAGGCCACCTCGACCCAGGGCACGGCGCCCGTGGCCGAGAAGTGCCGGACGCGGTTGCGGTGGGTGTGGCCGGCGAAGTAGCCGACGATGCGGGGCCGGCGGGCCACCGCGTCGACCAGCCGGTCGGAGTCGTCGGGGTTGATGCCGAAGTAGGCCTCGGGCCGCTCGCCGGAGTCGGGGTTCCAGGCGTGGTGGTGGCCGAACACCAGCACCGGGCGGTCGGCGTCGGCCGCGAGCTGGTCGAGCCACTCGAGCGTGTCGGCCGCCACGCCGCCGGAGGCCTTGCCGGGTACGGAGGTGTCGATCACGGCCAGGACGACGCCGGGCAGCGTCACCGACTGGCAGGCGTGGTCGGCGAAGACCTCGCCGTGGTAGGCGTCGTGGTTGCCGCGGACGTGGACCAGCTTGTCGCCGAACGCGGGGCCATAGGCATTGAGGAAGGCCTGGTACTCGGCCCGGGTGCCCATGGAGGTCAGGTCGCCCTTCACCACCACCACGTCGGGGTCGGCCCCGCGGATGTCGGCGATGGCGCACCGGTTCATCAGGTCGGGGTAGGGCTCGTCGCCGGGCGCCGTCGTGTAGACGGGGTGGTCGTCGATGCCGTTGAGGATGCCGCACTCGACCTCGCCGAAGTGCACGTCGTTGACCGTGCACACCGTGGCGAGGCGCTCGCCCGGCGGGCGGTCGAGCGTGCGCAGCCGGTGCCCCTCGAGCTCGTACACCGTGCCGGGCGCCAACCCGTCGTGGCGGTGGACCGCCGTCCCGTCGTGCAGCACCACCTCGTCGTCGGCCACGGTCGTGAGGTCCACGACGGCAGGCTACGCCCCGGGGCCGCAGGCACTCACCAGGGGCGGTTGCGGCGCAGCGGGACCGGCTTGGTCCACCACCGGCCCGAGAACCGCCAGCGGGGCGGCGCGCCGTCGTCACCGGGGACGGCCGGCCGGGGCCAGACCATCTCGACGGCCGCGACGATGGCCGCCACCTCCTCGTCGCTGAGCTCGGCGGGTGCGTCCACGGGTCGCCCTACAGCGGCACGTTGCCGTGCTTGCGCTTGGGCAGTTCCTCGCGCTTGGACCGCAGCATGTCGAGCCCGGCGATGAGCTTCATCCGGGTGTCGGCGGGGTCGATGACGTCGTCGACGTAACCCCGATCGGCCGCCTGGTAGGGGTTGGCGAACCGGTCGGTGTACTCCTCGACCAGCTCGGCCTTGCGGGCCACGGGGTCGGACGAGGCCAGGATCTCGCGCCGGTAGGCGATCTCGACCGCGCCCTGGGGGCCCATCACCGCCAGCTCGCCCGAGGGCCAGGCGAAGGCGAGGTCGGCGCCGATCGACTTGGAGTTCATCACCACGTAGGCGCCGCCGTACGCCTTGCGGGTGACGATCTGGATGCGGGGCACGGTCGACTCGCAGAACGCGTACAGCAGCTTGGCCCCGTGGCGGATGATGCCGCCGTGCTCCTGGTCGACGCCGGGCAGGAAGCCCGGCACGTCGACGAAGGTGACGAGCGGGATGTTGAATGCGTCGCAGGTGCGCACGAAGCGGGCCGCCTTCTCGGACGACTCGATGTCGAGCACGCCGGCCAGGTGCATGGGCTGGTTGCCGACGATGCCCACCACGTGGCCGCCGAGCCGGGCGTAGGCGCACACGATGTTGGGCGCCCAGCGGCGGGCGTACTCGAAGTAGTCGCCGTCGTCGACGACCGCCTCGATGACCTTGACCATGTCGTAGGGCTGGTTCGACGACGCGGGGATGAGGTCGCGCAGCTCGGGGCACGGCCGGGCGGGGTCGTCGTCCGTGGCGACGACCGGCGGCTCCTCCAGGTTGTTGGCGGGCAGGAAGCCGAGCAGGTAGCGGACGTCCTCGAGGCAGGCGGCGTCGTCGGCCGAGGTGAAGTGGCACACGCCCGACTTGGAGGCGTGGGCGATGGCGCCGCCCAGCTCCTGCTGGGTGACCTCCTCGCCGGTGACGGTCTTCACCACGTCGGGGCCCGTGATGAACATGTACGAGGTGTCCTCGACCATGAACACGAAGTCGGTCATCGCGGGGGAGTAGACGGCGCCCCCGGCGCAGGGGCCCATGATCACGCTGATCTGGGGCACCACGCCCGAGGACTGCACGTTGCGGTAGAAGATGCCGCCGTAGCTGTCGAGGCTGACCACGCCCTCCTGGATGCGGGCGCCGGCGCCGTCGTTGATGCCGACCACGGGCGCGCCGACCTTGAGCGCCAGGTCCATGAGCTTGTGGATCTTGTCGGCGAAGACCTCGCCGAGCGCACCGCCGAACACCGTGAAGTCCTGCGAGAACACGAACACCTTGCGGCCCTCGACCATGCCCCAGCCGCAGATCACGCCGTCGGTGTAGGGCCGCTCGTCGAACGCGGTCTCGGCCGGGCGCCGGGCCAGCAGGTCGAGCTCCTGGAACGTGCCGGGGTCGACCAGCAGCTCGATGCGCTCGCGGGCCAGGAGCTTGCCGCGGTTGTGCTGGCGCTCGCGCGCACTGTCGGTGCCGGGAGCGAGCGCCTCTTCCTTGCGCTTGGCCAGGTCAGCGAGCCGCTCGCTCATCGGATGGTCGACCATGCCTGCCACGGTACCTGGGGCCCGTTCCGCGCCCCTAAACCACCGGCCGGGGCGGCTACCTTCGCCGCCGTGATTCATCGACGACACGCGATCCCGATGGGGCTGGCCGCCTCGCTCCTCGCCCTGGCGGCCTGCGGCGGCGGATCGGACGACAGCACCGCCG
The DNA here is from genome assembly GCA_963842395.1 of uncultured Acidimicrobiales bacterium. GTDB lineage: Bacteria > Actinomycetota > Acidimicrobiia > Acidimicrobiales > VFJN01 > ZC4RG19. The sequence goes on along the minus strand of CAWJGJ010000002.1, from coordinate 1,459,036 downwards.
ACGACGCCGACCAGGCGGACACCACCGCCACCACCGAGGCCGCCGCGGGCGCCTTCGGCGAGTCCGAGCCGGCTGAGCCGCAGGGCGCGCTCGTGGCCCAGGCCGTGCCCGACCAGGTGCAGGTGTTCGGCACCGCCGGCGAGGACCAGCTCCTGGCCACCCTCGAGAACCCCAACGAGAACGGCGCACCCCTGGTGTTCCTGGTCGACGAGGACCAGGGCGAGTGGCTGAAGGTGTTGCTGCCGGTCCGCCCCAACGGCTCGACGGGGTTCATCCGGGCCGCCGACGTGACCGTGGCCGAGAACCCCTACAGCATCGACGTCGCCCTGTCGGAGCACCGGTTGGTGGTGACCAAGGGCGACGAGGTGATCGCGGACGAGGCCATCGGCGTGGGCACGGCGTCGACGCCCACCCCGGGCGGGAGGTACTACCTGAAGGAGCTGTTGCAGCCCCCCGATCCGAACGGCGCCTACGGGCCCTACGCGTACGGGCTGTCCGGGTACTCCAACGTGCTCGAGGAGTTCAACGGCGGCACCGGCGTCATCGGCATCCACGGCACCAACGAGCCCGAGGCCATCGGCACCGACGTGAGCCACGGCTGCATCCGCATGTCGAACGAGGCCATCACCGAGCTGGCCGGCATCCTGCCCCTCGGCACCCCGGTGCACATCACGGCCTGACCCCCCAGGCGCATACGGGCAACGCCCCCGCACGCGCAACGCCCCCGCACGCGCAACGGCCCCGCCTCCCGATCGGAGGCGGGGCCGTTCGCTCGTGGCGGTCGGGGGCGTCAGCCGGCGAAGTCGGGGTCGCCCACGACGGGGACCGCGGCCGGGGCCACGACGACCGGCGGAGCCGGCACGCCGGTCGGCGGAGCCGTGGTCGGCGGCGCCGGCGCTGCCGTGATCTCGTAGCTGGCCGGGAGGTACTCGACGATCTCGGTGCCGCTGGCGTCGTTCACCGAGCAGGTGGCCGTGATCTCGAGCACGCCCGGGCTGAGCGGGACGCTGGGATCGGCAGGGCTGATGTCGATCGACCAGTTGCCCTCGGCGTCGGCGAGGTCGGGGTTGTTGGGATCGTCGTTGGTGAGCGGCGACCCGTCGACGAACACGTCGAAGGTGCCGGGGCCCTGCGGGCCCACGCACCCGGTGCCCGACACGGTGAACAACGCATCGCTGCCGGACGCGGGGTCGACGGTGAGGGGCAGGGGGCCCGTCTCCGCCGGCGGCTCCTCCTGCGCAGCAGCAGGGACGACCCACAGCAGCGTTGATGCGGCGGCGATGCCGGTGGCTGCCGTGGCGGCAGCCAGTCTGAACTTCATCTGTGCTCCTCGGAGATGGTGCCCGCCGGTTGGTGCGACGGCCGGCGCCCAGGCGGGTCGAGACGCGGGCTGACGGGTCCTATGCACCCGTCGCACATCCCCAGCGCGGCTGTCCCCAACTGTTCCGCCGACTATCGACGCTGACCGTAGTGGCCCGGTCCCCGGGAAAGACGTCACCCCCCGGCCGAGCACCGGCCGGGGGGTGACATCAGGGCGACGGCCGCGCAGCCTCAGCCGGAGGTGACGTGAGGGCGACGGCCGCAGCCTCAGCCGGCGAAGTCCGGGTCGGCGACCACCGCCACCGCCACCGGGGCGACGGGCACGGCCTCGGGCTCGATGACCGGCGGGGCGGTCGGCTCCGACGGGGGCGTCGTGGTCGGCGTAGGCGTGGGCCCGCCGGTCACGTCGAACGGCACCTGCTCGTAGTCGTGCTTGACCTGGCTCTGCTCGCCGGCGCTGATGAAGCACCGCGCGGTGACGACGTAGTCGGCAGCGGGATCGGCGCCCTGGGGCACGGTGACGGTGCCCGACCAGGACCCGTCGTCGTTCGATTCCGTACCGGACTGGGCGACGACGGCGGACGGCAGCTTCACCAGGAAGATGCTGATGCTGTTGAACGCGCAGTCGTCGCCGCTGACCGTGACCACCGTGCCGGCGGGGCCGCTCGTGGGCGTGACCGTGAGGGGCGGCGGCTCGTCGGTGGCGCCCACCGGGGCCGTGCTCATCACGGCGGACGCCACGACGCATGCCAGGGCTGCGACAGCCGCTCGCCTTCCGTCCCCAGCTCGCCTCGGCGGGAAGTCAACACCACCGCGGCGCGAAACGCCAGCACGTGCGGGCTGCGCGCGCAACTCCTACGCTCCGCGCTCGTGCACCTGCCTGTCTCCCCGCCCGTGAAGCCCATGCTCGCCAAGGCGATCTACGAGGTGCCCCGGCAACCGGGGCTGATGTTCGAGCCCAAGTGGGACGGCTTCCGCTGCGTCGTGTTCCGTGACGGCGACGAGGTCGAGCTCGGCAGCCGCAACGACCGCCCGCTCACCCGCTACTTCCCCGAGCTGGTCGACGCGCTGCTGGCCGTGCTGCCGCCGCGCTGCGTCGTCGACGGCGAGATCGTCGTCGTCACCGCCGACGGCCTCGACTTCGAGGCGCTGCAGCAGCGCATCCACCCGGCCAGCTCGCGCATCAACCGGCTGGCCGCGGAGACGCCCGCGTCGTTCGTGGCGTTCGACCTGCTGGCGCTCGACGACCGCGACCTCTGCCCCCTGTCCTTCGCCGAGCGCCGGGCGCTGCTGGAGTCGGCGGTGCCGGGCGAGCAGCGGCCGGACGTGCGGGTCACCCCGGTGACCGACGACCCCGACGTGGCCGAGGACTGGTTCCACCGCTTCGAGGGCGCCGGCTTCGACGGGGTGATGGCCAAGCCGTCGGGCGGGCCCTACGAGCAGGACAAGCGCACCATGCTCAAGGTCAAGCACCAGCGGACGGCCGACGCGGTGGTGGCGGGGTTCCGCTGGCACAAGGACGGCGAGGGCATCGGGTCGTTGCTGCTCGGGCTGTACGACGACGACGGCGACCTGCACAACGTCGGCGTCGCCACGTCGTTCACGGCCGTCCGGCGGCGCGAGCTGGTCGACGAGGTGGCCCCGCTGCGCGAGGACGCGCTGGTGGGGCACCCGTGGCGGGCGTGGGCCGAGGCCCAGGCCCACGAGAGCGGGCGCCTGATGCCGGGCGCGCCCAGTCGCTGGAACGCGACCAAGGACCTGACCTGGGAGCCGCTGCGACCCGAGCGGGTGGCGGAGGTGCGCTACGAGCACGTGATGGGCGGGCGCTTCCGCCATGCGTCGCGCCTGCTGCGCTGGCGGGACGACAAGCTGCCGGCCGAGTGCACCTACGACCAGCTCGAGGCCGTCGCCCCCGCCGAGCTGTCGAGCATCTTCGGCATCCCGGAGCCGTGAGCCGACCCGGCCGAGGCTCTTCGGCCCCTCCGAACCCAGCTTGACCCGCGGGTCAAGACGTGGTCCGCTGGTGGGGCCTGGGTGCTGCGCCCCGTCCTTACGACCACGCACGAGAGGTACCGATGACCGACACCGTCGATCGCACCACCACCAGCGGCGACCCCGTCGCCGAGGTGAAGGACTGGCTGGCCGAGAACTGGGATCCCGACCTCACGGTGGCCGACTGGTGGGAGCGCCTCGGCACCTCGGGCTGGGCCGTGCCCACGTGGCCGTCGGCGTGGTTCGGCAGGGACCTGAGCCGGGCCGAGGGTGTGCGCGTCCAGCAGGCCGTCACCGAGTTCGGCGCCCTGCCCGCGCCCGGCGGCCTCGGCCTCATGCTGGCCGGCCCCACCATCGCCGTGCACGGCGACGACGAGCAGAAGACCCGCTACCTCCGGGACATCGTCACCGGCCAGCGGGCCTGGTGCCAGCTCTTCAGCGAGCCCGGCGCCGGCTCCGACCTGGCGGGGCTCAACGCCCGGGCCGTGAAGGACGGCGAGGAGTGGGTCGTCAACGGCCAGAAGGTGTGGACCTCCGGTGGCCACGTGGCCGACCTGGGCATGCTCATCGCCCGCACCGACCCCGACCAGCCCAAGCACGCCGGCATCACCTACTTCGTGTGCGAGATGGCCCAGCCGGGCGTCCAGGTCGTCCCCCTGCGCGAGATGACCGGCCGGGCCCTGTTCAACGAGGTCTTCCTGACCGACGCCCGCGTGCGGGACGACTCGATGATCGGTGGGTTCAACAACGGCTGGCGCGTGGCCAACACCACCCTCATGTTCGAGCGGTCCAGCCTGGGCGCGGGCGGGGGCTCGGCGGCGGCCTCGCTGGCCAGCCCGGGGCAGATCGCCGGCGACCTCGACAAGCGGGCCGGCGACTTCGTCACCAGCGGCGGGCGGCGCGGCGGCGGGGGCGGCACCCTGTTCGGCGCCTCGTCCAAGGGACTGATCCAGCTGGCCAAGGGCAACGGCACGATCGACAACCCCGCCATCCGCCAGGACCTCATGAAGCTCCACACCATCGGCGAGGTGGCCCGCTTCAACAACCTGCGCCTCAAGGCGGCGATGCAGGCGGGCCAGGACATCCCCGGCCTGCCCAACATCTCGAAGCTGCTGATGAGCAACACCGTGCGCCTGTCGCGCGACGTGGGCCTCGCCATCGCCGGCGGCTACGGCACCCTGCACGCCTACGACCCCGAGGATCGCAAGGCGCTCGACCGCGCCACCGGGCAGCCGTTCCTGTCGGGCATCACCGAGATGGCGCTGTTCGCCCAGGGCCCGCCCATCTACGGCGGCACCGACCAGGTGCAGCGCAACATCATCGGCGAGCGGGTGCTGGGCCTGCCCAAGGAGCCCGGCTTCGAGAAGGGCACGCCGTTCAAGGACCTGCCCAAGAACGGCTGACCGGCGGTCACAGTCGCGGTCCCTCCGGCGTCAGGTAGGTGACGAGGAGGAGACGACATGGACGAGCAGCTTGATGTCGTGGTGGTCGGTGGCGGCCTGGCCGGGCTGACGGCGGCCGCGACCGCCGCGTCGGCCGGCCGCTCGGTGCTGGTGCTCGACGGCCACCCCGGGGCCAACCGGGCGGGCACCGACCAGGTGGGCCGGTTCCGCTTCAACCGCGGCGCCCACGCGCTGTACCGGCGGGGCGCGGGCCGGGCGGTGCTCGGCCGGCTGGGCGTGCGGGTGACGGGCAAGCGGCCGCCGCTGCTGCACGCCCGCGGCCGGCGCGGCGACGTGGTGGCCCCGTTGCCGCTGGGCCCGTTGTCGGCGGTCCGCACCCCGCTGGTGTCGCGCCACGACCTGGCACGCCTGGCCCGGGTGGCGGCGCTGCTCCCCCGGCTCCGCCCCCGGGGCCTGGCCGACCGGACGGCGGCGGCCTGGTTCGACGAGCTGGGCCTGGACGGTGGCGCCCGCGAGGTGGTCGAGATGCTCTCCCGCACCGCGGCCTACGTCGCCGACCTCGACCGCGTGTCGGCCGACCTGGTCGCCGTGCAGGTGCACCTGGCGGTGGTGGGCAACGTGGACTACCTGCACGGGGGCTGGGTGACGCTGGTGGACGGGCTGGCGGGTGCCGGCCGTCGCCACGGCGTCGAGGCGTCGGCGGCGCCGGCCCGGTCGGTGGTGCCGGACGGCGGTCGCGTGCGGGTCACCGTGGACGACGGTGGGGCCGAGCGCGTGATCGTCGCGGCCGCGGCGGTCGTGGCCGCCGGCACCCCGGAGGCGTGCGCCGCCGTCCTCCCGACGTCGCCGCCGGCCTGGCAGGCGCTCGCCCCGCCCGTGCGGGCCGCGTGCCTCGACATGGGACTGGCCTCCCGCCCGCCCACGGGTGCGCTGCTGGGCCTCGACCGGCCGCTCTACCTGATCCCCCACGGGCCGCCCGCCGAGCTGGCGCCCCCCGGCGCCGCGGTCGTCCACGCCCTGCGCTACCTGCACGCGGACGAGACCACCTCCGCCGCCGAGCTGCGCGGCGAGCTCGAGGGGCACGCACGGCTGGCCGGCATCGAGCCCGACGAGGCCGAGCGCGTCCGCTACCTGCACCGCATGGTGGCCTGCGGCGCGCTGCCGACGCCGGAGACCGGCGGGATGGCCGGCCGCCCCGGCGTGGTCGACACCGGCCTCGACGGCGTCTTCGCCGCCGGCGACTGGGTGGGTCCCACCGGGCACCTGGCCGACGCCGCGCTGGTGTCGGGCGAGGCCGCGGGGCGGCTCGCCGCCGACCGGGCCGCGGCGGCGACGACCGGGGGCGGCGCGGGTGCCGGCAACGGTGCCGGCTCCGGCGGTCCGGACCTCGGCACCGGGCTGGCGGCCCATGGGTGACGGGTCGGGCGCCGTCGTCGACGCCCTCGCCGCCGAGCGGCCGCGGCTGGTGGGCCTGGCCTACCGGATCACCGGCTCCCGCGTCGACGCCGAGGACGTCGTGCAGGATGCCTGGGAACGCGCCCGCCGGGTCGATCCCGGGACGATCGAGCGACCGGCGGCGTGGCTGACGACCGTGGTGTCCCGCCTGGCGCTCGATCACCTCCGCTCGGCGCAGCGCCGGCGCGAGACCTACGTGGGCCCGTGGCTGCCGGAGCCGGTCGTCACCGACGCCGCCGAGGACCCGGCGGAGATGACCGAGCTCGCGGAGTCCCTCACGTTCGGCTTCCTGCGGGTGCTCGAGGCGCTCACGCCGGTCGAGCGGGCCGTGTTCGTGCTCGCCGAGGTGTTCGCCGTGCCCTTCCCCGAGATCGCCGGCATCGTCGACAAGACGCCGGACGTGTGCCGCCAGATCGCCACCCGGGCCCGCCGCCGGGTGCGGGCGGGCGCGACGCGGCACCGGTCGCCGCCCGATGCCGACCGGGTGGCCGAGGAGCTGGTCGTCGCCCTGGCCGGCGGCCAGACCGACCGGGTCATCTCGCTGCTCGCCCCCGATGTCGTGCTCGTGAGCGACGGCGGTCCCACGACCCACGCCGCGCGCCGGCCGGTCGTCGGCTCGGATCGCGTGAGCCGGCTGATGATCAACCTGACCAAGCGGGGGTTCCGCGAGGCCGTCACGTTCCGGCGCGTCGAGCTCAACGGCCTGCCCGGCCTGCTGGTCCTGGCCGACGACCGCCCGGTCCTGGCCATGGCGACCGCCGTCGAGGGCGGCAAGGTGCGCGAGGTCTACACCGTCGTCAACCCCGACAAGCTCGCGGCGCTCCGGATCACCGGCCCGCTCGCCTGAGCGTGACGATCCGCATCGGTCACGGAGCCACGACCTCGACCCGCGGGAAGTAGGTGCGGTAGCGGGCCGCGTCGCGGGTGACGAGCCGCAGCCCGTGCACGGCGGCATGCGCGCCGATGAAGAGGTCGGGCAGTGGCGACCGCCGGGTGCCGCCGCGGCGGCGGTAGTCGAGGAAGCACTTGCCGGCGAGGAACGCCGCCGCCCACGGCAGAGGTGCCCGCACGAACAGGTCGGCCGGCAGCGCGTCGTCGAGGTCCTCGCCTACCTCACGTCCCGGCGGCGAGAGAGGCGGCGCGGGGGACCAGGTGGGGGGCGCCGAGCTTGTCGCACAGGGCGGCGAAGCCCTCCGGGTCGGGCGGGCCGGTCCAGCGCAGCTCGTCGACCGTGGCGCTGACCGGCGCGTCGGTCTCGACGGTGGCGATGCGGCGGAACAGCAGGGCCAGCTCGAACTGGTCGCGCAGCACGGCGTTGAGCTTGGCGGCGCCGCGCACGCCCGCGTCCCAGGTCGTGGGGTCGGCCGGGATGTCCTCGAGGTGGCCCCAGCGGCGCAGGACCGAGGCCGCCGACTTGGCGCCCCAGCCGGGCAGGCCGGGAAAGCCGTCGGCCGAGTCGCCCACCAGTGACAGCAGGTCGGGGATCGACGCAGGCTGTACGCCCAGCCGCTCCTCGACCCCGGCGGCGTCGAAGAACTGGCCCTTGCGCCGGTCGAGCTGGACCACCTTGCCGCCGACGCACTGGCCGAGGTCCTTGTCCGGCGTGCAGATCACCACCCGCTCGACCCGCTCGTCGGCGGCCGCCATCACCGCCGCCGCGGCCATGCCGTCGTCGGCCTCGTGGGTGACCTGGGGCCACACCACGAACCCGGCCACCTCCATGGCGGCCTCCACGAGCGGGAACTGGGCCAGCAGCTCGCGGGGCATGCCGGCCGACGACTTGTAGCCCGGCCACAGGTCGTTGCGGAACGACTCGATGACGTGGTCGGTGGCCACCCCGACGTGGGTGGCGCCGTCGGCCACCAGCTGGAGCAGCGTGGCCAGCACGCCTGTCGTGGCCCCCCGGTCGGGATCGCGGTTGTTGGGGGCGAAGTGGTAGCGGAACAGCTCGTAGGTGCCGTCGACCAGGTGCACATCCATGCGCCGCCGACCGTAGCCGCCGCCCGGCGACCGTCGAGCCGTCGTCCAGCCGGGGCCCAGCGGCCCGGCGCCGCAGGCGCCAGGAGCGGAGATACAGCGTCGTTCGACCTTCGGCGGCGAAGCCGCCGAATCCGCAGCGGCGTACCTCTCCTCAGACCCTCTCAGGCCAGGTCGACGAGGTCGAGGAGGTCGTCCGACCAGTGGTCGCCCTCGCCCTCGGGCATGAGCAGCGCCCGGTCGGGGGCGAGGTCCCGCACGAAGCCGACGTCGTGGCTGACGATCACCATCGTGCCGCCCCAGCTGGCCAGTGCCGCGGCCACGGCCTCCCGCGACGGCGGGTCGAGGTTGTTGGTCGGCTCGTCGAGCAGCAGCAGGTTGTGGCGTCCGGCGACCAGGAGGGACAGCGCCAGCTTGGTCTTCTCGCCGCCGGAGAGGGTGGCGGCGTCCTGGTGCACCTTGTCGCCGCTGAGGCCGAACATGCCGAGCAGCCGCCGCCGCAGCTGGTCGCCCTGGCCCGGCGAGGCCTCGGCCATGTGGTCGAGCAGCGACGCCCCGGCGCGGATGCCCTCGTGCTCCTGCGCGTAGTAGCCGACGGTGACCTGGTGGCCCCAGTCGACCGAGCCCTCGTCGGCATCGGTGCTGCCGGCCAGGATGCGCAGCAGGCTGGTCTTGCCGGCGCCGTTGAGGCCCAGAACCAGCAGGCGCTCGCCCCGGCCGATCTCGAAGTCCAGGTCCTGGAACACCGGGGGACCGTCGCCGTAGCTCTTGGCCAGGCCGCGGACGTTCACCGACGTCCGGCCCGACGGCGGGGGTTCGGGCAGGCGCAGCCGCAGGCCCCGGCGGGCGGTCGGCGCCTCGACCCCGTCCCGGCGGATGCGGTCGATGCGGGTCTCCAGCGACCGGGCGAACGCGGCCTTGCTGGCCTTGGCACCCCACCGGTCGACCAACGTCTGCAGCCGGGCGATCTCGGTCTGCTGGCGGGCGGCGATGCGCGCCAGCCGCAGCTCGTCCCGCTCGCGGGCCGCCTTGTACTGCGAGTAGGTGCCCTTGTACTCGGTGACCTCGCCCACGTCGGCCTCGCCCGGGCGGTCGAGGTGGAGGACGCGGGTGATGGACTCGTCGAGCAGCTCGAGGTCGTGGCTCACCACCACCAGGGCGCCCCGGTAAGCCCGGAGGTAGTCGAGCAGCCACTCGCGGGCGTCGTTGTCGAGGTGGTTCGTGGGCTCGTCGAGCAGCAGGAGGTCGTTGCCGCCGAACAGGATGCGGGCGAGCTCGACCCGGCGGCGCTCGCCGCCCGACAGCACGGCGATGGGCCGCTCGGCCCGGTCGCAGCGCAGGCCGAGACCGGCCAGCAGGCGCTTGGCCTCGGACTCGGCCGCGTAGCCGCCGGCGTGCTCGAAGGCGTCGTGGGCGCGGCTCCACTTGGTCACCAGGCGCTCGTCGCCGGGCTGGGCCTCCATCTTGCGGCGCAGCTCCTCCATGCGGGCGGCCAGCTCGTCGAGCCCCCGGCCGCCCAGCACGTGGGTGAGCGCCGAGACCGTCGGCGACATGTTGTCGAGACGCGGGTCCTGGGGCAGGTACCCGAACGCCTGCGGGCGCTGGATCACGCCCGCCTTGGGTGCCGACATGCCGCCGAGGACCCGGAGCAGCGATGTCTTCCCTGCGCCGTTGCGGCCGACCAGGCCGACCCGATCGCCGGCGCGCACGGTGAAACCGGCACCCTCGACCAGGAGGGTGCCCCCGATCTCGACCGTGAGCCCACGTACTGACAACATGGTCGACCATGGTGGCAGGATCGGTGGGCTGTCCCACCATGCGTTCCGCTTTTGTCATCCGGTTCGCAGGTGGCGCCGAATGCCCGTCGAGATGTTCCGCGTCCGACGGCAGTCCCCAAGCAGCATGTGGCCAGGGTCATGCTCGTGACCACGGCCGAGAGCCCCGACGACGTCGGGGTCGCGGCGCTGCCCACGCGACGCGTCGATGTGGCGCGGCTGCCCGACGGGCAGGCCGGTCCGGTGGATGAGGAGCTCGTCGCCGCTCTCGTGGCGGGCGACCACGACGCGCTGGCCGAGCTGTACCGCCGCTACGGGGGTGCGGTCTGGGGCGTGGCCCGCCGCGTCTGCAACGACCGCGCCATGGCCGAGGACGTCACCCAGACCGTGTTCGTCGACCTGTGGCGCCGTCCCCAGCGGTTCGACCCCTCGCGCGGCGCGCTGCGGCCCTGGCTCGTGGCGCAGGCGCATGCCCGTGCCGTCGACCTGGTGCGGTCCGAGACGGCCCGCCAGCGCCGGCAGGAGCGCGAGGCCCACTACGCGCCCCCGCCGTCGCCCGACGTCGAGGCCGCCGCGCACCTCGCGCAGCTGTCCGACGACGTCCGCCGCGCCGTCAACACCCTCGCCTCCGACGAACGCGACGCGATCGTCCTCGCCTACTTCGGCGGCCACAGCTACCGCGAGACCGCCGCGCTGCTCGGCGCCCCGGAGGGCACGATCAAGTCGCGCATACGCCGGGGTCTGGCCGGGCTGCGACGCGCCCTCGAAGCACAGGGGCTGACGCCATGAGCTATGTGAACCCCACCGGCGGCGACCACCCCCGCGACGCCCTGGCGGCCTACGCCCTCGACGCCGTCGACGGCAGTGAGCGCCGGGCGATCGAGTCGCACCTGGCGACCTGCCTCTCGTGCCGCCGCGAGCTGGCCACTCACGAGGAGGTCCTGTCCCGGATGATCGTCGACGAGCGCCCGCCGGCGGCCGTGTGGGACCGGATCGTGCAGGAGACGCGGCCCGAGGCCGCGCCGCGTACGCCGGCGCCGTCCCCCGATCACGAGCCGTCCCCGCACGCCGGCGCGGCGCCCCTGTCCGACCTCGAGTCGGCCCGGCACCGCCGCGACGGTCGGCAGGCCCGCCCGCCCCGGCGCTTCGCCCGGGTGCTGGCCGCCGCGGCCGCGGTGGTGGTCGTGGCCGGCCTCGGCGTCGCCGTCGTGGGCGAGATGGGCGGGGGCGACGACCCGGCGCCCGAGGTGGCGATCGGGACCATCGAGTCCGACGCCGGCAGCGAGATCGCGGTGGTGACCCAGGGCGAGGACGGCACCCAGGTCGAGTTCACCGACGCGGCCGCCCTGCCCGCCGACCGCACCTACCAGCTCTGGTCGACCGACGGCGACGAGCCCGTGTCGCTGGGTCTCCTGGGCACCGGCGGTGACCGCGAGGTCGCGGTCTCCCTGCCGGAGGGCACGACCCAGGTCGCGATCAGCAACGAGCCCGCCGGGGGCTCGCCGGCGCCCACCCTGGTCGTCGGCCAGGGCGAGGTCGCCGTTCCCGCCTGAGGCGGGCCCACGCCCACCTCCGCATCGATCGCCGACCGGCCCCTCCCTCCGGGCGGGTCGGCCCGGCGTCTCCGCCGGGGTGAGCCGGCACTCGGCGCCTGGCCCACCCGGCGGGGCGCCGCCGCGTTACGCCGGTCGTGACCAGGCGGGGCCGCGCTGGCGTTCCCGCAGGCGGCCGGCACGCAGGCGGCGCATCCGGCGCGGAAGCGGCACGGGACCGCCACGCCGCGTCGGGCCCGGCGGGGCCACGCGTCCCGCCGATCCGGCGGCGTCCGTATCCGGTGACCTGCGCAGACGTGGGTCGCGCCCACCGGAGGCGGTGCGCCGCATCCGCGCGGCGGGTGGTGCCGAATACCCCGCTGCATGACGAAGATCAACGGCACCCCACCGCCGGCCCGCCCGGCCGGCCCACCGCCCGCCACCGGCCGGCGGGGCCGTGACGTCGTGCAGCCCGCCGTCGGCGACGGCGCCAAGGACGACAGCCCGGACGGCACGGGCGGCGAGGCCGGCAACGGCGCCGGCCGCCGCCGCGGTCGGGGCTTCGGCTCGTCGGGCTCCGGGCGCGCGGGTGCCGGGCGGGTGGGTGCCGCGGCCGCCGGGTTGGCGGGCCTCGTCAGCGCCGCCGTGGCCCTCGCAGCGGGCGAGCTGGTGGCCGGGCTGCGGTCCGGCTTCAGCTCGCCCGTCGAGGCCGTGGCCACCGAGGTCATCAACCGTGCACCGCGGTCGGTCGAGCGCTTCGCCATCGAGACCTTCGGCACGAACGACAAGTTCGCCCTCGTCGTCGGCACGCTCAGCCTCACCGCCGTGCTCGGCGTGGTGTTCGGCGTGCTGGCCCGGCGCCGGCCGCGGGTCGGGATGCTCGGCTTCGGCGCCTTCGCCCTCCTCGGCGTGGCCGCCTCCGTGGGCCGCCCCGGCGCCGACGCCCTGGCGGCGCTCCCCAGCATCGCCGCGGGCGTGGCCGGCGCCGTCGCCCTCCGCCTCCTCGTCCCCCGGGCCGACGCGCCGGGCCCGCCGGTAGCCCTTCCCCCGAGCCCCCTGACCCGGGGTGGCATGGGGTCGCGGCGGGCGTTCCTCGGGGTCACCGCCGGCGTGGCGGCCGGCGCGGCCGTCATGGCGGCCAGTGGGCGGGCGCTGCGGGGCCGGTTCAGCGCGGCGGAGTCCCGGGCCAACGTCACCCTGCCGCGGCCGGCCGACCCGCTGCCGCCGGTGCCCGCGGGCGTCGAGGCCGGCGTCGACGGCATCGCCCCGTTCGTCACCGCCAACCGCGACTTCTACCGCATCGACACCGCGCTGATCGTCCCCCAGGTGCGGGCCGAGGACTGGACGCTCCGCGTCGGGGGCATGGTCGACGCGCCCTTCGAGCTCACCTACGCCGAGCTGGCCGAACTCGACGTCGTCGAGGCCGACATCACCATGACCTGCGTGTCCAACCCGGTGGGCGGCGAGCTCGTCGGGCACGCCCGCTGGCTGGGCGTCCTGACCCGCGACCTGCTGGACCGGGCGGGCGTGCGCCGGGGCGCCGACCAGATCGTGGGCCGCTCGGTCGACGGCTACACCTGCGGCTTCCCGCTGGCGGCGGCATACGACCGCTCGTGCCTGGTGGCCATCGGCATGAACGGCGAGCCCCTGCCGCTGCGCCACGGGTTCCCGGCCCGGCTGGTGACCCCCGGGATCTACGGCTACGTGGGCGCCACCAAGTGGCTGACCGAGATCGAGGTCACCACGTTCGACGCCTTCGACCAGTACTGGGTGCCCCGCGGCTACGCGGCCGAGGCGCCCATCAAGACCATGGCCCGCATCGACACCCCCCGCCCGCTCGAGGTCGTCCCCGCGGGCCGGGTCGTGATCGGCGGGGTCGCCTGGGCCCAGACCCGGGGCATCGAGGCCGTCGAGATCAAGATCGACGACGGCGAGTTCGAACCGGTCCAGCTCGCGGACGAGCTGACCGTCGAGTCGTGGCGCCAGTGGCGCTACGAGTGGGACGCCACGCCAGGCCGGCACGACCTCGTCGTGCGGGCTGTCGACGGCACGGGCGTGACCCAGACCGAGGAGCGGGCCGAGGTCGTGCCCGACGGCACCAGCGGCTGGATGTCGCTGTTCGTCACCGTCACCGACGGCGAGGCCGCGGCATGACCCCGCTCACCGGGACCGCAAGCAACCGACACAAGGATGAGACCCATCATGCGTAGCTCCAGGACCCTGCGCGGCATCGCCGTGCTCTTCTCCGTGACGATGCTCGTCGCCGCGTGCGGCGGCGACGACGGTGGCGACGACGCCGCCGCCGACGACACCGAGCAGGCCGAGGCGCCCGCCGAGGAGTCGCCCGCGCCGGAGACCCCGGCCCCGGCCGACCCCGCCACCATCTGCGACACCGACGGCCTGGTCGCCGCCGTGGAGGGCGGGCCCGAGGAGGGCACCCTCGCCGGCATGACCGACGACCCGGTGGCCACCGCCGCGTCGAGCAACCCCGTGCTGACCACGCTCGTCACCGCGGTCGGCGAGGCCGGCCTGGTCGACACGCTCAACTCGGCTCAGGACCTCACGGTGTTCGCCCCGACCGACTGCGCCTTCGCGGCGCTCGACCCGGCCACCCTCGACGCGGCCCTCGCCGATCCGACGGGCCTGCTCACCTCGGTGCTCGGCTTCCACGTCGTTGCCGGCGAGCAGCTCGACGCCGCCGCCCTGGCGGGCAAGACCGAGGTCATGACCTTCAGCGGGGCGACCCTGCCCATCGCCGTCGACGGGGAGACGATCACCGTCGGCGGTCAGGCCGAGGTCGTGGTGCCCGACATCCAGACGGCCAACGCCACGGTCCACCTCATCGACGCCGTGATGCTGCCGCCCGCCGGCTGAGCCTCGTCGCGACAGGTCCCCATGGGGAGGGTGGTAGCCGGGTGAACAGGACCCGGCTACCACCGCGTCCCCGCGGTCCGCCCCGGTCGCGCTAGTCGAGCGAGAAGGGCGGGTACTCGTCCACCAGCAACAGGGCGTAGGCGTTCACCCGCGTGCCCCACCGGGTGACCCCCACCACGAACTCGCGCAGGCCGTCCGACCAGTGGCCGGTGAACAGCACGATGATCGCGGCGATGAGCACGCAGAAGTAGGCGACGAGCGCCACGATGCCCAGCACGATGAACTGCGGGATCACCAGGATGAAGCGGAACGCCACGGTGAGCCGGTTGCGGTCGTCGAGCTGCGGCGCGAGATCGGTCCGCACGGCGGGGTAGTCACCCGGGTCGGCGGCCGTGGTCTCGAAGCTGAACGGCGGGTACTCCTCCCGGAGGAACACCGTGTAGGCGAACACCCGGTTCGTGTAGCGGACGTACAGGTTCAGCAGCCCCGCCAGGCCCTCCGGCATGCGGCCGGTGAAGACGATGACGAACCAGGCGATGAATGCCACCACATCCGCCACCAGCGCGAGCGCGTACAGCACGAAGTAGTGGGGAAGGGCCAGCAGCCACTGCACGAGCGGCTTCCAGTTGGTGATGCGTTCGGGGTGATCCACCGCGAACGTGGCCGGGTATCCCGGCGTAGGAGCGACGGATGAGTCCACCGCTTTCCTCCTGTCCTCGTGAGCGTGTGAACGCTCGGGTGCGAGGACGGTACTGCCGGGGCACTTTGCGGTGTGGTTACTGCGGCGTTACTCCTGGACGAGCTCGATCAACGTGCCGAACGCGCCCTTGGGGTGGACGAAGGCCACGGTGGTGCCGCGGCTGCCGGGCCGGGGGGCCTGGTCGATGACCTGCCCGCCCTGGGCCTTGACCGCGTCGAGAGCGGCGGCGCAATCGTCGACCCGGTAGCCCACGTGGTGCAGGCCCTCGCCCCGGCGCTCGAGGTACTTGGCGACCGGTGAGTCGTCACGGGTGGGCGTGAGCAGTTGCACGTAGCTGTCGGCCACCTTGAGCAGCGCCTCCTCCACGCCGTCGGACTCGACCACCTCGCGGTGGTCGACCTCGGCGCCGAAGGTCTGGCGGTAGTAGTCGATGGCCGCCTCGAGGTCGCGCACGGCGATGGCCACATGGTCGATCTCGGTCAGCAGCACGCCCCGAACCTAGCGTTCGGGCCCATGTCGAAGCCCATGGGGTCCGGAGTGCGCGTCGGCTTCTACGGCGCCGGGTTCATCAGCAGGTTCCACGCTGCTTCGCTGGCCGCGAGCCGCATCGACCACGCCATCGTCGCGGTCCACGACCCCGACGAGGCGCGCGCGACGGCGTTCGCCGCCGAGCACGGTGCTGTCGTCGTGGGTGAGGACGAGCTGCCCGGTCTGGTCGACGCGGTGTACGTGACGACGTGGACCTCCGAGCACCCCCGCCTCGTCGGGCGGGCGGCCGCGGCCGGCGTCGCCGTGTTCTGTGAGAAGCCCGTGGCCGTCGACGCGTCCACCGCCGAGCGCATGGTGGCGGCCGTCGAGGCCGCGGGCGTGGTCAACCAGGTGGGCCTGGTGCTGCGGTTCCTGCCCTCGTTCCGGTGGGTGCGGCACCTGGTCGGCGACGACCGGGCCGGGCGGGTGCTGGCCGTCGTGTTCCGCGACGACCAGTACATCCCCGACCAGGGCATCTACGGCTCGACCTGGCGGACCGACGCGGCGCGGGCCGGGCGGGGCACGCTGCTCGAGCACTCCATCCACGACGTCGACATCCTGCAGTGGCTCCTGGGGCCCGTCGCCGCGGTCAGCGGCTCGGTCCGGGAGGTGCACGGCCATCCGGGCATCGACGACGTGGCGGTGGCCCGCCTCGACTTCGCCCGCGGCGCGGCCGCGACCCTCACCTCCGTGTGGCACGACGTGCTGGAGCGGCCGAGCCTGCGCCGGGTCGAGGTGCTGTGCGAGGGACTGTTCGTCGCGCTGGAGGGCGACTTCACCGGGCCGGTCCGCTGGCAGTTCACGGGGGACGACGAGCGGGTGCTGGCCGGCGGGGCGCTGGCTGCTGCGGTCGCCGGGGCGGGCGACACGGCGACCGTCAACTCGGCGACGGCCTTCCTCACCGCGGTGCGCGACGGCGGTGTCGCGTCGCCGGGGCTGGCGGAGGCGCTGCCCGCCCATCGGGTGGTCGACGCCATCTACGCCTCGGCGGCCGCCGGCGGTGCGGTCGTTCAGGTCGGCGCGCCGCCGCTCACCCGTCCAGGGCTCTGAGCATGCGCTTGAGGGCGACCTGGCGGTACGAGGCGTCGGCCAGCTCGCGCACCTCCGCCCAGTCGACGGGAGCGGCCTCGAGGTCGAGGGCCAGCCACCCTCCCGGGCCGAAGTACGGCGGCGAATAGAACCGCTCGTCGTCGAGCAGCGCCACCCGCTCCTCGGCGTCGGGCTTGAAGATCACGCCCCACGGATGCTCGTCGGTCCCGGCGAACACGCCGAAGATCTTCTTGCCGGCGCGGAACGTCGGTCTGCCCCAGGCCTCGATCTCGACCGCCTCGGGGAAGTCGAGGAACACCTTGCGGACGTCGGCGAGGTAGGGGTCGTCCTCCTGGTACATCCGTGGATGGGCCATCCCCGGATGCTAGAACGCGACCGAGCCCGCTCGCCGCGGCGACCACCCGGCAGCGCCGACGGGAACGGCAGAGCTGTCCGGCCGGCGCCCGACCCGATGAGGCACGGTCGAGCCCGGGGCGCGACCCGCCGGTCGTCCCCGAGGGAACCTGACGGTCGAAACCGGGTAGGCCTGAGGTCGGCTGGCCCAGGGAGGTCCCGTGATCGAGGAAAAGATGTGGAACGGCGTGGCGAGCGGCGCCGCGGTCGGGGCGACGATGGCGACCAGGCCGCTCATCGAGCGGGCGTGGCGGGTCACCTTCCGGTCGGAGCCGCCCGGCAACCCGGCCCACCAGGACGTGGCCTGGCGCGACGCCCTGATGTGGGCGGTGATCACCGGCGCCCTGGTGGGCGTCGCGCGCCTCGTCGCCCAGCGCCTGGCCGCCGGCGTCTGGCAGAAGGCCACCGGCAACTACCCGGAGGCCCTGGCCTCCACCCGCCCGTAGCCGGTCCGTCTCGAACCGGCGTTCGTTCGTGCCGGATTCCGCGACGTTCGAACGCCGGTTGGGGGACCGTCCGGAACCGGCGTTCGTCTGTGCCGGATACCGCGACGTGCGAACGCCGGTTGGGCCGGCGCCTGGCCGTGGCGCTCAGAGCTCGCCGCGGGCGTGGCGCTGGAAGAGGGTGATGCGGTCCTCGCCGACGGCCTCGCGCTTGGCGGCGTCGGAGATGCCGCCGCCGGCCTCGGGGGCGAGGCACAGGACGGCGAGCTTGCCCTCGGCCTCGTTGCGGTGCACCGTGCGAGCGGCCTCGCCCACCTGGTCGAGCGGGTAGACGGCCGACATCACCGGCTGGATGGCGCCCCGGTCGATGAGCCGGTTCATCTCCCACGCCTCCAGGTAGTTGGCGAAGTGGCTGGAGACGATGCGCTTCAGCTTCATCCACAGGTGGCGGTTGTCGTACTCGATCATGAAGCCGCTGGTGGCGGCGCAGGTGACGATCGTGCCGCCGCGCTTGGCGATGAACACGGAGGCGCCCATGGTCTGGCGCCCGGGGTGCTCGAACACGATGTCGGGATCCTCGCCCACCAGCGAGCGGACCTTCTTGCCCAGGCGGCGCCACTCGCCCTCGTCCTGGTTGTGCTCATCGGACCAGAACCGATAGCCCTCGGCCGCCCGGTCGATGACGTTCTCGCAGCCCATGCCCCGCAGCAGCTTGGCCCGCTCGTCCTTGGACACGACCCCGATGGGGGTGCCGCCGCCGTTGAGCACGAGCTGGGTGGCATACGCGCCGATGCCGCCCGTCGCACCCCAGATGAACACGTTGTCGCCCTGCTTCATGCGGGCGGCGTGGCGCCCGACCAGCATGCGGTAGCTGGTCGAGGCGCACAGCCCGCTCACCGCCGACTCCTCCCAGGTGAGGTGGGAGGGCTTGGGCATGAGCTGGTTGGCCTTGACGATCGAGAGATCGGCCAGGCCGCCGAAGTTGGACTCGAAGCCCCAGATGCGCTGGTTGGCGGCCAGCATCGAGTCGTCGTGCGCGGAGGGGTCCTGGTCGTCGACGAAGTTGCAGTGCACGACCACCCGGTCGCCCGGCTTCCAGTTGCGCACCGCGGAGCCGACCTGCAGCACCACCCCGGAGGCGTCGGACCCGACGACGTGGTAGTCCTGCTTGTGCCGGGCCGCCCACGATGACTCCCGGGCGAGGCGGTCGAGGAACCCGAACGTGGGGAGCGGCTCGAAGATCGACGTCCACACCGTGTTGAAGTTGATCGAGCTGGCCATCACGGCCAGGTAGACCTCGTCGGGCGCCAGCTCGGGCGTGGCCACGTCGCCGATGTGCAGCGACTTGCGCGGGTCCTTCTCCTCGGAGGCGACCCCCTCCCACATCTCCTGCTCGGCGCGCAGCACGTGTGCGGCCCGGTAGCTCTCGGGGATGGGGAGCGCGGCGATCTCGTCGCCCGAGGCGCCCCCCTCGATGGCCTCGAGGATCTCCTGCATGGCTGCGCAACCTATCCGGCCTCGCGAGGCGGCCCAAGATCGGGTCGACCCGATCCGGGCACCGGTCCCGCCGTCACGATCGCGCCCCGGCCCGGCGACCCCCGACCACACGGGGTGTCAAGCTACCCACCGGTACAGCACTGGGCGGGGTGGGGGCATGCTCGCTATGCTCGCCGCTCGGGCTGGGGGCCTGCTACGAGAGGTGTCCTCCCAGCAGTCACGACGGCCGAGCGTTCGTGTCGCATGCATCGCCGGCACGGCAAGGGAGCGCAGACGGCAGATGACAGGATTCGGCACAGTCAACGGGGGAAGCGATTGATGGCCATTTCCACGTCGGGCCAGCTCGACGAGAGCTCTCAGCCCGAGGCCGGCGCCACCGACACCGAGGCGACCGACGGCACGGGGCCCGAGGAGGCCGAAAGGCCCGCCCCCGGCGCCGAGCGCGGCTACCACCTCGAGATCTTCCTCATCTGCTTCGCGTCGCTGCTGCTCGAGATCAGCTACACGCGCATCGTCTCGTTCAAGCTCTTCTACTACTACACGTACCTGGTCATCGGCCTGGCACTGCTGGGCATCGGCTGCGGCAGCGTCTTCACGGCCATCTCGCCCCGGCTCAAGCGGGCCAAGACCGACACGGTCATGATGACCGGCAGCCTGCTCGGCGCCGTCAGCATCATCATCGGCTACCTCGTGGTCGCCCGCATCCCCATTGCCTCGCTGGCGGTGTGGGACTACGGCACGGGGGACTCGTTCTCGAACCTGGTCAAGCTCGTCATCATCTGCCTGGCGCTGTTCGCCTCGTTCGTGTGGATCGGCGTCATGGTGTCGACGCTGTTCGGGCGCAAGACCGAGGGCATCGGCAAGCTCTACTTCGCCGACCTGCTGGGCGCCGGCCTGGCCTGCGCGGTGGTGGTCTTCCTCATCTCGGCCATCGGCCCGCCGCGCATCGTCGCGCTGTCGGCTGCGATCCTGGCCGGCGTCGGGGTGCTGGTGGCCGTACGGCTGAAGTCGCGGCTGGTGCCCGTGGGCGGCGTGCTGGTCGCCCTGCTGGCGGTGTGCGTCCTGGGCGCGGGCGTGCTGCCCGACGTGCGCCACGACGACGACAAGGGCGACCTGACCGGCGCCGTGGCGTCGGAGTGGAGCCCCATCTTCCGCGTCGACGCCGTCGATCTCGGCACCGGTCTGCTGCTCAACCACGACGGCCAGCTCGGCTCCGTCATCAAGAAGTGGGACGGTGACATCGACAGCCTGGGTGGCGAGAGCTTCAACTTCGACCACGACCCCCGCTCGTTCCCGTTCGACGTGCTGAGCGAGGCGCCCGAGAACGTGATGATCATCGGGGCCGCGGGTGGCCACGAGATCCTGGCCTCGCTGTACTACGAGGCCGAGAACATCGACGCCATCGAGCTCAACCCGCTGACGTACGACCTGGTGACCGACCGGTTCGCCGACTACGGCGGCCACGTGGCCGACCAGCCGGGCGTCAACTACGTCAACGGCGACGGCCGGTCGTTCCTGGCCCGCAGCGACGACGAGTTCAACCTCATCTGGTACCCGGCGCCCGACAGCTACTCGGCCACCAACGCGGCGACCGCCGGGGCCTTCGTGCTGTCCGAGAGCTACCTCTACACCCGGGAGGCGATCGAGGAGAGCCTCGACCACCTCAGCGACGACGGGATGATCGCTACGCAGTTCGGCGAGATCAACTTCGACGTCAAGCCCAACCGCACCACCCGCTACGTCGCCACGGTGCGGGCCGCGCTCGAGGAGTTCGGTGTCGAGGACCCCGCCCAGCACGTGCTGGTGTCGACCTCGCCCAGCGGCGGTACCACCTCGCTGTCGACCGTGCTCATCAAGCGCACGCCGTTCACCCAGGACGAGATCGACGAGTTCGTGGGCCAGGACGCGGCGGTCGAGGGCAACGAGATCCAGTTCGCCCCGGGCGAGCCGGCACAGGACAACTCGGTCACCCAGGTGCTCACCCTGCCCGCCGACGAGCAGGCGGCCTACCTCGACTCGTACGCCTTCGACGTCGACTCGATCAGCGACGACGGGCCCTTCTTCTGGCACTTCGCCCGCTTCGGCTCGGTGATCAAGAACTTCAACGATCCCATCGACCGGTTCGACCCCGAGGACGCCATCGGCGAGCGGGTGATCCTGCTGCTGCTCGTGCTGGCCACCCTGATGGCGGCGATCTTCCTGCTGCTGCCGTTCGTGACCATGCGGCAGGTGTGGACCTCGCTGCCCCGCAAGGCCACGTCCGCGCTCTACTTCACGGCGTTGGGGCTGGGGTTCCTGTTCTTCGAGATCGCCCTCATCCAGCGGCTCATCCTCTTCCTCGGCTATCCCACGTACTCGCTGACCGTCACCCTGGCCTCGTTGCTCATCTTCACCGGGGTCGGCGCGCTCCTCAGCCCCCGGTTCAAGGGCCGCATCGACCAGGCGGTCAAGGTGCTGGTGCCGCTGGTCGTGGTGCTGGGCCTGGCGTACCTCTTCGCCCTGCCCGTGCTCACCGACGCCCTGCTGGCCTCGCCGCTCGCCCTCCGGGTCGTGGTCGCCTTCGTGGTGCTGGCGCCGCTCGGCGTCCTGCTCGGCATGTTCATGCCGCTGGGCCTCGGTGCGGTGTCCGGCCTCACCGACCACGGCGAGGAGTACGTCGCCTGGGGCTGGGCTGTCAACGGCTTCGCCTCGGTCATCGGCTCGGTGCTCACCACGCTCATCGCCATGGTCGCCGGCTTCAACGCGGTGCTTGGCCTGGCCACGATCGTGTACCTGGTGGCGCTGCTCACCCTCCGCCGGCTGGCTCGGCCGCTGGAGGAGGAGACGCCGACGGCGTCGCCCGCAGCCGACGCCTCGCCCGCGGCGACCGTCTCGACCTAGAGGCGACGGCGTTCAGCCGACGGCCCCTGCCGCGGACTCGACTTAGGCGGTCTCACTACCGCTGGGTAGGCTCGGCGTCGCTCGTGACGTTCCACAACGATGGGGGATGGCCGCCATGGCTGGTTCCGTGATCCTGGCAGGTGCCCGTACGCCGATCGGCAAGCTCTCCGGGGCGCTCGGCGGGTTCGCCGCTACCGACCTGGGCGGCTTCGCCATCAAGGCCGCGCTGGACCGCGCCGGCGTCGCCCCCGACCAGGTCGACTACGTGTTCATGGGTCAGGTGCTCCAGGCCGGCGGCGGGCAGATCACGGCCCGCCAGGCCGCCGCCAACGCCGGCATCCCCATGACCGTGCCCGCCACCACCATCAACAAGGTGTGCCTGTCGGGCCTCAACGCCATCTTCCTCGCCGACCTGCTCATCCAGGCGGGTGCGGCGGAGATCGTGGTGGCCGGGGGCATGGAGTCGATGACCCAGGCGCCCTACCTGCTGCCCGGGGCCCGCGAGGGCTACCGGCTGGGCGACAAGTCCGTGGTCGACTCGATGATGTACGACGGCCTGTTCTGCGCCTTCGACCAGGTGGCCATGGGCGCCGGCACCGAGAAGTACGCCGCCTCCGCCGGTCTCGAGCGGGCCCCCCAGGACGACCTGGCCGCCAAGTCGCACGAGCGGGCAGCCGCGGCCATCAAGGAGGGCCGCTTCGCCGACGAGATCGTGCCCGTCGAGGTGCCCCAGCGCCGGGGCGACCCGGTCGTGGTCGACACCGACGAGGGCGTCCGCCCGGGCACCACGGTCGAGTCGCTGTCCGGCCTGCGCCCCGCGTTCGACAAGGCCGGCAACATCACCGCCGGCAACGCCTCGCAGATCTCCGACGGCGGCGCCGCCGTGGTGGTGGTGTCGAAGGCGGTGGCCGAGCGCCTCGGCGTCGAGCCGCTCGGCGAGGTCATCGGCTACGGCCAGGTGGCCGGCCCCGACCCGTCGCTGCTCACCCAGCCGTCGCGGGCCATCAACGCCGCGCTCGAGTCCTCCGGCAAGTCCGTGGGTGACATCGACCTGTTCGAGCTGAACGAGGCGTTCGCCGCCGTCGGGCTGGCGTCGATGGCCGACCTCGGCATCACCGACGACGTGGTCAACGTCAACGGCGGCGCCATCGCCCTCGGCCACCCCGTGGGCATGTCGGGCACCCGCGTGGCGCTCACGCTGCTGCACGAGCTCAAGCGGCGGGGTGGGGGCACCGGTGCCGCCGCCTTGTGCGGCGGCGGCGGGCAGGGCGACGCCATCCTGCTCTCGGCCTGATCCACCTGGTCTGCTGATCCACCTGGTCTGCTGACCACCTGGTCCGCGTCCGCCGACCCACCGGCTCCGGGCGGGCGCCTCGGCCGGGTCGCCCGGCCGAGGTCAGTTGGCCGCGCCCGTCGCCTCCACGGCCGACGTGCTGGTGCCCAGGACGTCGGTGGGGTTGCACACCTTGGTGAGCTGCGCCGACACCTCGCCCGTGCCGGAGAGCGACGTGACCACCCAGCGGCCGCCCTCGTAAGCGACATCGTCGACCGTGAGCGTGACGTCGACTGTGGTGGTGCCGATGCCGGGCACCACCACCGCCGTGTCGGTCTCGTCGAAACAGTCGATGGTCTGGCCGAGCGTGAGGGCGACGGTGGCGTCGGCCAGCTCGGCCGAGCCCGCACCGCCGTCGAGGCCGCTGACCGGCACGGCGCACGGCAGGGCGTCACAGGTGGTGCCGTCGGCCAGCACCGTGACGTTGTAGGTGCTGCCCTGGGGGTAGCGCAGCGGCTCGGGGATGGCGTCGCCGGTGGGGCTCCCGACCACCTCGAGGTCGAGGGAGTAGCTGCCGCCGAACAGCGCCGACTCCCTGATGCCGGGCTCGCCGGCGTCGGGGTCCTCGGGGATGCCCGCCTCGCCGTCGGCGGCCAGGTTCTCGGTGGCCCAGGCCGACGGCTCGCCCGCGAGCTCGACCTCGAAGCTGTTTCCGGAGGTGATGGTCACGAGCTCGCCCGGGGCGGGGGTCGACCGGCCGTCCGCCCGGGTGGTGACGGTCACGCCGCCGGCGGGGGCCTCGACCGCGCACACGGGGTCGCAGTCGATCGCCACCGGGTGGCCGGTGGTGCCGACCGTTCCCCCCACCACCTGCACCTCGAATGGCTCCCGGCCCTGCGGGTTGAGCCACACCCGCCCGCCCTCGACCTGGATGGCCGGCTTGCCCCGCGCCGCGGCGGCGCCGGTCTGGGGGTCGGCGGCCAGGTCGACGAACACCAGACGGGCCCCGCCCTCGACCCGTAGCGCCCCGCCCTGCGCGAGGTCCACGGACGCCGAGGCGCCGGCGGTGGTCTCGAGCACCGATCCGGCCTCGACGTCGTCGCCGGGAGCCAGCGGGCGCTCGTCGCCCTCGCCGGCGCCGGCACGGATGGTCACCCCCGGCGAGGTGGCGGCCACCTGACCGAACACGTAGCGATCGGGGTCGTCGGTGCCGCCGCCGCTCCCCTGGATCACGACGACGCCCGCGGCGATGGCCACGAGCGACACCCCGGCCACGAGGAGGCGGCCGCCCGCTCGCCGTGACCGCTGGGCCTGTGACAGCGGCTCGTGCTCGGGCTCCGGCACCGGGCGCGCGGTAGGGGCTGGGCGGGCGCACCGGCGCCACGGGCGGGACCACCGGGGGCGAGTACGCGGGTGACGGGGGCGGGACGTACCCCGGCCCCCGCCACGCCGGCGGGACGGCATCGTCGGCGCCGGGCCCCCAGGAGGCCGGGTCGCCGGGGACAGGTTCGTCGGTGTCCGGCGCGCGGGCGCCCGATGTGGCGGTGGCCGGTGCGCCGGGCACCGGGTCGCCGGTCACGGGTGCGTCGGGGACCGGGTCGCCGGCGTCGGGCACGGGCGTCCCGGGGAGGGGCGAGCCCGGGGCCGGGGCGGGGGATCGCGGCGGGGGAGCTATGGCGCCCCCCGGCGACGCCGACCACCAGAAGTCGGCCGAACCCGGCGCCGGCTCGTCGCGTTCGGTGAGGGCGGCCAACGACTCGTCCCGGTCGGCATCACGCATGCTCGGCATGTCGATGTGTCCCCCAGATATCTCCACCAGCGAGGAAGCAGAAAAGCGCGAGGCTCAGCCCAGCGAGACCAGCAGACCTTCGCAGGATCGGATGACCACGCGGGCCGCGTCCGCGACCTCGCGCGACGACATAGGGCTCTCGGCCCGACGCTGCCACCGCCCGATGGCGTTGCCCAATGCCCGCCGCACCTCGGACACGTCGGCTTCGGGGCTGAGGCCGAGGCGGGTGTGGATGCTGCTGCCCTCGGCCCCCAGCACCCGCTCCATCTCGGCGGCCTCGGCCGGCTTGATCTTGATGCCGCTGGCCCGCAGGGCGTTCAGCAGGCGGATCTCCGCGAACTCGTGGGCCGCCGAGGTGATGCGCTCGAGCTCGGAGGCCAGGACCTCGCCGTCGGCCACCGGGAACTCGTGCAACACCGACTCGAGGGCCAGCAGGGCCGACCGGGCCTTGAGCACGTCGCGCCGCTGCGCGAACTGGCTGAGCAGCACGTCGCGCAGCTCGACCAGGCCGCTGCGCCGCACCAGCTCGGTCGACAGGGCGGTGGCCGTCGAGGCGGCGCCCTGGCGGATGAGCGCCACGGCCAGCCGCACGCCGAACAGGCCGAAGCGGTCGAGCAGGTGCTCGCGCTCCATCGAGGTGAGAGGGATGGGCGTCTCGGCCTGCACGAACCGGTCGGCCGACAGGAACAACGCCTCGGCGTCGTCGCGGGGTGCGTTGGCGATGGCGTCGAGGCCCTTGTACTCGGCCTCGCGCAGCGTGGCCCCCGACTGGGCCAGCAGGCCGGCGACCGGGACCACGGTCTGGGCCAGGCGCCGCACCTTGGGGTCGTGGCGGTAGCGGGCGGCGATGCGCTGGGCCGACGCCATCGAGTCGATGCGCCCCACGCCCACCTCGTCGGCCCGGGACAGCACGGCCACGGCGTTGACCGGCGTGGCCTGCGAGAACTCCTCGTCGTGGAACGCCTCGAGGAAGTTGATGTCGGACGCGTGCAGGTGCCGCATCAGGTACAGCACCGCGTCGGCCGGGGTCACCTGGTCCTCGCCCGGGGTGAGGAAGGCGATGGTGCGGGCCGACACGTCGGTCGACAGCGAGGCGATGCCCGGGGTGTCGATGAGCGTCATCTGCCGCAGCGACGACGACGGCCACTCGATGACCAGGCGGTTCACGTCCTCGGGGTCGGTGCCGCCCAGATCGATGCTGATGGCCCCGCCGTCGCGGGCGAAGGGCACCTGGCGGGCCTCGCCCTGCTTGGGCTCGAGCGTGGCCCGGTAGGTGATGCCGTCGCGGTACCAGGTGACGATGCGGGTGCACTCGCCGGCGTCGGTGGGTGCCAGCTCCTCGCCCACCAGGGCGTTGAGCAGCGTGGACTTGCCGGCCTTGACCTTGCCGGCGATGGCGACCCGCAGCGGCTCGTCGAGCCGGTCGAGCACTGCCTGGAGGCGCTGCCGGGCCTCGGGCACGTGCGCGTAAGACTGCGTGCCCTGCTCCAGCAGGTGCCGCACGCTGGCCAGCAGCGTCGAGCTGGTGCGAGCGTTCACGACGAGCCACCCCCGGCGGCGCCGGCCGCCTTGTCGCCGGCCTTGAGCTCGGGCGCCGAGCGCGTAGGCCCGGTCGCGCAGCACCGCGATGCGCTTCAGCTCGGCGTCGACGTCGCGCAGCCGCTTCTGGCGGCTGGAGGCGTCGGACTTCACCGCCTGCTGGGCGGCGGCGAGCGCGCTCGTGGTCGACCGGTGCAGCTCCTCGGCTCGGGCCGCGAAGAAGTCGCGCATGCGGCGTTGGGTGCGGCGCAGCGTGTCGCGGGAGTCCTTGCCCACGACGAAGCTCACCTCGTCGGTGTACTTACGTACGGCCTGCCGGGCCTGGGCGCGGCGATTCGCGAGCTGGCGCTGCTTCTCGCCCTTCAGCGCCGAGCGGCCCATGAGGAGGCCGACCATCATCGCGGCGGGACCGCCGACCGCGCCGACCGCCAGGCCGGCCATGCTCCCCAGCACGCTGAACATGATGATGCCGCCGTAGCTGCCCTTCAGCATGGTCAGGCTCTGCCCACCGACGCCCATCTTCCTGAGCTCGACGTCGGTGTTGGCGTCGACCGTCCCCAGCACCTCCCTGGGGTTGGCGACGTCGAGGTCGATGACGATGTCCGCGCCGTCCTCGCCGAAGTGCTCGCTCACGCGCTCGATCAGGCCGTCGGCGCGCGGCGTGGAGGAAGGTGTAGTTGTGGACGACCTCCTCGGTGACCCGCCGGGTGAGCCACGGCTCGAACTCCTCCCAGGTCTCCGCCGGGTCGCTGGCCTCGATCGCTTCGTCGGACATGCGGGACACCTGCCGGACCCGGGCCCGCAGGTCGTGGTCGACGTCGGCCTGCAGGTCGACCACGCCGTCGGTGAGCGTCTGCTGCCACTTCGACACGCCGCTCTTCAGCCGCTCGGCCTTGGCCTTGAGCTCGGTGAGGTTGTCGACCACCCGCTGGGCTTCCTCGGGGTTGTCGAGGGCATCGCGCTCGCTGCGGAACTGGCTCTCGAGCAGAGAGGCGACGGCGACGACGTCGTTCACGGCCGACCGCACGCTCAGCTTCTCGGCGTTGCCGGCGATCTTGTTCTGGAGGTACCCCGCCAGCTCGGGGAAGCCCGACTCGCGGTTGAGCTCGCGGTCGTTGGCCCGCAGGGCGTGCACCCGCAGCGAGGACGACACGCACAGGATCTCGGCCGGGACCCCCTGGCGGGCCAGGTGGTCGACGTTGAGGTCGCGGATCTTGCGCCACGACGGGTAGAAGTCGGTCTTGGTGAGCACGCACACCACGTTGGGGCACATGCGGCGGGCGGTCTGCAGGAAATCCAGCTCGGGACCGGTGAACTCCTGGCTGGCGTCGGAGACGAACACCACGGCGTCCGCCAGGGGCAGCGCCCCGATGGTGGCGGCGCTGTGGGCCGAGCCCAGTCCCCCGACGCCGGGGGTGTCGACGATCACGAGCCCGTCGCTGAGCAGCTTGCGGGGCAGGGACACCTCGACCGAGCTGACCCGGCGCTCGCCGGCGACCTCGGCCGTCTCGGTGACGTAGCGGGCGACCTGGTCGACCGGGATGGTCTCGCGGATCGGCTCGCGGGTGGGATCGGACAGGTCGCCACCCGGGTCGAACAGGACGGCCGCGGCGGGCGGGTCGCCGTAGCGGATGGCGGTGGGCACCGACGTGGCGATGTCGTCGTCGACGGGGCACACGGGTGCGTTGAGCAGGGCGTTGACCAGCGACGACTTGCCCTGCTTGAACTCGCCGATGACGAACACGTGGAAGGCGGGGTCGGCGAGGCGCTTGCGCGTGAACGCGAGCCGGCTGGCCAGGTCGGGACGGTCGTACGCCGTGCTCGCCTGTCGCCCGAGGTCGACTACGGACAGTGCCTGTTGGACGGTCGCCGACCTCTGGCCGGCGTTGGGGTTCCCCGCCATGTGCGCAGCTCCTTGTACCCGGCAACGCTAACGCGGATCGAGTGGGTGTCAGTACACGCGGCACGGGACCCCAGCAGTGAACCGGGGCCCCGTTGCCGGTGCGTCAATGAGTGCGATCAGGCGACGTCGATACCGTCGTCGTCGCTGACGTCGACGGAGTTGTCGCTGGCGTCGACGTCGATCGAGTTGTCGCTGGCGTCGACCTCGGTGTCGAAGCTGTCCTCGATGTTGTAGCTGACTCGTTCACCGAGTTGTCGGTGGCGTTGAAGCTGTCGGTGGCGTTGAAGCTGTCGTTGACCGAGTTGTCGGTCGACTGGTCCACGACCTGGGTCGAGTCGTCGCCGGCCACCTGGACGTTGCCGCTGACATCGTCGACGTCGACGTTCGAGCCCTCGGCCGAGGAGCCGGCGCCGAAGCCCACTGCGGCGCCGTCGTCGGCCGTGATGTCGACGTCGTTGGACTGCACGGTGCCGCCGCCCACGACCGACTCGCTCAGGTTGGAGTCGTCGATCTGGGTGAAGTCGCCGTCGCCCACGTTGGCGTTGACGTCGCCGTTGCCGCCCACGATCTGGGTGCCGTCGCCGACGTTGGCGTTCTGGGCGTCGACGTTGGTGGCGTCGCCGTCGCCGAAGCTGGCGGCGCCCACCGACGAGTCGATGATGGCCTGGTTGCCGTCGCCGACCACCGAGTCCTCGATGTCGTCGGCCAGGACCGAGTCGGTGACGGCGCCGGTCACGACGTTGGAGTCCTCGATGTCGCCACCGGCCTGCACGGCCCCGGCACCGCTGTTGACCTGCGAGTTGTCGCCGGCCAGGGCGTTGCCGTCACCGGACACGACGTCGTTGTCGAAGTCCTGGGTGACATCGCCGAAGGCGGTGATGTCCTGGTTGACCGACTGGTCGACCTGCGTGTCCCTGTCGTCGATGTTCGTGACGTCGTTGTCCTCGAACGTCTGGTTCGTGACGTTCGTGACGGTCGTGTAGTAGTTGATCTGCTCGATCAGGTTCTCGAGGGGGTCGCCGCCCGGGTCCGGGGTGGGGGGCGGGGGAAGCGGGTTGTGAGCCGGGATCGATGTCGCCCGCCACCGCCGCCACCACTGCCACCGCCGCCGCCGGTGCCGCCGTCGCCCGACGAGCCGTCCAGCCCGTAGGCCGTCCGCAGCGAGTCGGCCTGCTCGGCGGGCAGCTCGGCGCACACGCCGGGCATGGCGGCGAGGATGGCCTCGGCGGTCAGCCCGTCGGGGGCGTTGGCGTCGAGGAAGGCCGCAGGATCGTTCGCGAACTCGTCTTGTTGCTCGTCGCTGCGGAAGTAGTCGAGAAGGAAGTCGATGACGCTCATTTCGGGGCACTCCTGGTGCTCGGGACCTCCACCCGCATCCGGGAGGCCATGGCGACAACGTACGCCCAGGTGACGGGGAGGGCATCGGGGATCGCCCCGCGGTGAATGGAGGGTGGCGTGGGGGATGGCTCGCCGGGACGGGGATCATCGCCGCCGCCCGGGCCGACCCCGACCCGCCCGGGCCGACCCCGACCCGCCAGGGCGCGCCAGGGCCCCGGCAACGCTGCCGGGGCCCTGGATGATGCCTGGGATTGCTGGTGCCGTTGCCGGAGGCTCAGGCGATGTCGACGACGTCGTCGTCGCTGGCGTCGATCGAGTTGTCGCTCTCATCGATGTTGACGCTGTTGTCGCTGGCGTCGACCTCGGTGTCGAAGCTGTCCTCGATGTTGTAGCTGTCGTTCACCGAGTTGTCGGTGGCGTTGAAGCTGTCGGTGGCGTTGAAGCTGTCGTTGACCGAGTTGTCGGTCGACTGGTCCACGACCTGGGTCGAGTCGTCGCCGGCCACCTGGACGTTGCCGCTGACATCGTCGATGTCGACGTTCGAGCCCTCGGCCTCGGAGCCCTCGCCGAACGCCACTGCGGCGCCGTCGTCGGCCTCGATGTTGACGTCGTTGGACTGCACGGTGCCGCCGCCCACGACCGACTCGCTCAGGTTGGAGTCGTCGATCTGGGTGAAGTCGCCGTCGCCCACGTTGGCGTTGACGTCGCCGTTGCCGCCCACGATCTGGGTGCCGTCGCCGACGTTGGCGTTCTGGGCCGTGACGTTGGTGGCGTCGCCGTCACCGAAGGCGGCCGCGCCGACCTCGGAGTCGATGATGGCCTCGTTGTTGTCGCCGACGACCGAGTCCTCGATGTCGTCGGCCAGGACCGAGTCGTTGACGACACCGGTGACGACGTTGGAGTCCTCGATGTCGTCGCCGGCCTGCACGGCCCCGGCACCGCTGTTGACCTGCGAGTTGTCGCCGGCCAGGGCGTTGCCGTCACCGGACACGACGTCGTTGTCGAAGTCCTGGGTGACATCGCCGAAGGCGGTGATGTCCTGGTTGACCGACTGGTCGACCTGGGTGTCCGAGTCGTCGATGTTGGTGGTGTCGTTGTCCTCGAACGTCTGGTTCGTCTCGTTCAGGACGCTGGTGTAGTGGTTGATCGACTCGATGGCGCCCGACAGGCCGCCGTCGTCGCCGCCGCCGCCGGGGGGCGGCGGGGGCAGGGTGACGTTGCCGCTGCTGGCGAAGGACGCCGCGCCGCCCTGGGTGGCGCCGCCCGAGTTGCCCTGGAGGGCCGTCAGGACGTGCGGGATCGCTTCCTGCACCTCGATGCTGCTGATGTTGCCGAGCCCGTTCTGGTTCAGGAAGCCCTCAGGGTTGTTCTGGAAGGCGTTCTGGGTGTCGTTGTCGTTGAAGATGTTGAAGAGGGTGTCGATGAGTGACATCGCTTAGTTGCTCCTGGTTTTGGGGCCACCCGCCTCTCGAGCGACCTTGCGTGTGGAGCACGCTACGACTCCGGCGTCAGCTGGCCATCGGGGATCGCCCCCTGCCGGCCGGTGGATCCCTTAGGGGATCGCGACGGGGTCCCGGGGAGTGCGCCGGGGCCGGGCGCGACGGTGGCCCGGGTGAGTACCCGGGCCACGATCGAGAGCGGCGAGAGCGCTGTCCTGCGTGCTGTCACGGAGCGGGATACGGCGTCGCGGCCCGAACGGTTCGCGACGCTCGACGTGGGCCCGTGCGCGCTCCGAGAGCAGGGTCAGAACGAGCCGATGTCGGTGCCGTCGGACGAGTCGTCCGGGAGGCCGGCGAGGTCGTTCAGGCCGTCGATCTCGGCCGAGTCGTCGCCGAGCTCGCCGATCCCCAGGCCGCCGTCGTCGCCCTCCAGCCCGCCGTCGAGCTGGCCGTCGCCGAGGTCGTCCCAGCCGTCGCCGGGCCCGGCACCGTCGTCGTCCGCGGCGGGCCCGTCCGGGCCGGCGTCGTCGCCGGCGTCGTCGCCGTCCTCGCCGCTGACGTCGCCGGTGCCGCTCTCGTCTCCGGTGCTGAGGTCGCCGAACGTTCCGGCGTCGTCGGGATCCGCGAGGTCGTCGACGGCCGCGTCCCCGAAGGCGCCGCCGTCGTGGCTGCCGTTGGTGGTCGACGCGTCCGCCGCGAGCAGGCCCGCGCCCGACGCGTCGCCGTCGAGGTCCTGATCGTCGGCCTCGCCGTAGCCGAACGACAGCGCGGGGTCGGCGTCGTCGGCCGCCCCGGGCGCATCGGCCCCGGGCGGTGGCTCGGGCTCGGCGTCGACGCCGGCCTGGGTGTCGAACTCGGTGGTCACCCCACCGAAGGCCTCGTCCCCGTGGTCGGCCGAGGCCTGCCACGCGGTCTGGGCCACCTCGGGGGGCAGCGTGTCGGCCACGAGGCCGAAGGCTTCGGACAGGTCGGCGGAGTCGACGTCGTCGTAGCCGTAGTGCTCCAGGTACGCGCCGGGGTTGGCGTTGTACGCGGCCTGTTCGGCCGGGTCGAGCATGACGCCCCGCAGCACGTCGAGAAGTGACATGCCGTCCATCTGTCCTCCTGAGTTGACGCCCCGGCGGCGATCCGGGGACCTTGTCAGGCTACGGCTGACCCCCCGTCGGGGCATCGGGGATCACCCCAACACATCCCTGAACGCCCGCCGGCACCGCGTGGGGAGGGTGCCCGTCGCCGGGCCCTGCCCCTCGCCCGGATGAGCGCTGCGGGCCGGTCGGCGGGACTGCCCGTGCATGCAGGTGTTTGACAGTGAAGGCGCGATGCACTTCAACTGTCGCCGATGTCCACGTCGCTCGTGATCGTCGAGTCGCCGGCCAAAGCGCGCACCATCGGGCGCTTCCTCGGCGACGATTTCGTGGTCGAGGCCTCCATCGGCGCCATCCGCGACCTCGAGCCCAAGGGCCTGGCCGTCGACATCGACGACGGCTTCAAGCCCACCTACGTGGTGCCGCCCACCAAGCGGGACGTGGTCAAGCGCCTGAAGGCCGCGCTGAAGCAGGCTGACCAGGTCTATCTCGCGACCGATGAGGACCGCGAGGGCGAGGCCATCGCCTGGCACCTGACCGAGGTGCTCAAGCCGGCGGTGCCCACCCGGCGCATGGTGTTCCACGAGATCACCCGCCAGGCCATCGAGCACGCCGTCGAGCAGTCCCGCGACATCGACACCGGCCTGGTCGACGCCCAGGAGGCCCGCCGCATCGTCGATCGCCTCTACGGCTACCCGGTGTCCGAGGTGCTGTGGCGCAAGGTGTCGACCGGGCTGTCCGCGGGGCGGGTGCAGAGCCCGTCGGTGCGGCTGGTGGTCGAGCGGGAGCGCGAGCGGATGCGCTTCGTGGCCGCCGGCTACTGGGACCTGGTCGCCGCCTTCCCCTCCGACCCCCGCTTCTCCGCCACCCTCGTGGGCCTCGACGAGAACCGGGTGGCGGCGGGCAAGGACTTCGACAGCAACGGCCGGGTCGTGCGCGACGACGTGGTGGTGGTCGACGAGGCCGGGGCCCGCGGCCTGGTCACCGCACTCGACGGTGCCCCCTATTCCGTCTCGTCCGTCGACGAGAAGCCCTACCGCAGCTCGCCCAAGCCCCCGTTCATCACCTCGACGCTGCAGCAGGAGGGCGGTCGCAAGCTGGGCATGAGCTCGGGCCAGGTCATGCGCACCGCCCAGGGCCTCTACGAGCGGGGCTACATCACCTACATGCGCACCGACTCGGTGACGCTGTCGGACGAGGCGCTGGCCGCCGCCCGCACGCAGGTGCGCGAGCTGTACGGCGACCGCTTCGTCCCCGACGCCCCGCGCACCTACCGGGGCAAGGTGAAGAACGCCCAGGAGGCGCACGAGGCCATCCGGCCCGCCGGCGACCGGTGGCGCACCCCCGAACAACTCTCGGGCGAGCTGAAGGGCGCCGACCTGCGCCTCTACGACCTGATCTGGAAGCGCACGGTCGCGTCGCAGATGGCCGACGCCCTGGGCAAGACGGTGTCGGTGCGCATCGAGGCGCCCCTGGCCGCCGCCTTCGCGCTGGCCGGCGCCGACGGGGCGGCGCCCGCGGCGCTCCGCGAGGTCACCACCACGCACTGGGCGGCATCGGGCCGCACCATCACCTTCCCCGGGTACCTGCGCGTGTACGTCGAGGGGTCGGACGACCCGGAGGCCGACCTCGACGACCGCGAGCGCCTGCTGCCCGACCTCGAGGTGGGCCAGCGCCTGCCCGATCCCGCCGTCGACCCGGTGGGCCACACCACCCAGCCGCCCGCCCGTTACACCGAGGCGTCCCTGGTCAAGCGGCTGGAGGAGCTGGGCATCGGCCGCCCGTCGACGTACGCGTCCATCATGCAGACCATCCAGGACCGCGGCTACGTGTGGAAGAAGGGCCAGGCGCTGGTGCCGTCGTGGTCGGCGTTCGCCGTCGTGCAGCTCCTCGAGCAGCACTTCGCGGCCGAGGTCGACTACTCGTTCACCGCCCGCATGGAGAACGACCTCGACGAGATCGCCACCGGCTCCCGGTCCCGCGTGCCGTTCCTGCAGGCGTTCTGGTTCGGCAACGGGGCGCCGGCGGGCGACGGGTCCGGGGCCCCCGCGGGGAACGGGGCGTCCGAGCGGGGGCCGACGACGGGCCTGACCGCGCTCATCGAGGCCGCCATGGCCAACGCCGACCCGGCCCAGGTCAACGCCGTGTCGCTGGGCAAGGACGCCGAGGGCACCGAGATCGTGGTGCGCAACGGGAAGTACGGGCCGTACATCAAGCGCGAGGACCAGACCGCCTCGGTCCCCGAGGGCCTCGCCCCCGACGAGGTGACGATCGAGCGGGCGCTCGAGCTGCTGGCCGCGCCCAAGGGCGACGAGCCGATCGGCACCGATCCCGCGTCGGGCCTGCCCGTGTACGCCAAGTCGGGCCGCTTCGGGCCCTACGTGCAGCTCGGCGACGCCGAGACGCTGCCCGAGGGCCAGAAGCCGAAGATGGAGTCGCTGTTCAAGGACATGTCGCCGTCGGCGCTGACCATGGACGACGCCCTGCGCCTGCTCAGCCTGCCCCGCACCGTGGGCACCGACGCCGCCACCGGCGAGGAGATCGTCGCCCGCAACGGCCGGTACGGGCCCTACCTCTCCAAGGGCAAGGACACCCGCAGCCTGGGCAGCGAGGCCGAGCTGTTCACCGTCACGGTCGAGGACGCCCTGCGCGCGTTCGCCGAGCCGAAGCGCCGTGGCCGCCAGGCGGCCGCCCCGCCGCTGCGGGAGCTCGGCGCCGACCCGGTGAGCGGCAAGCCGATGGTGGTGAAGAGCGGCCGGTACGGCCCCTACGTGACCGACGGCGAGACCAACGCGTCGTTGCGCGAGCGCGAGGGCGACACGGTCGAGGAGCTGACCGACGAGCGGGCCGCCGAGCTGCTGCAGATGCGCCGGGACGCCGGCCCCGCCAAGCCGGGCGGGCGGAAGAAGGCGCCCGCCAAGAAGAAGGCCGCCGCCAAGAAGGCCGGTGCGGCGAAGAAGTCGACGGCCAAGAAAGCGGCGGCGACGAAGAAGGCGCCCGCCAAGAAGGCGACCGCCGCCAAGAAGTCCGCCGGCTGAGCTCGCCCGCGCCCGGCCACGACGACGCCCGGGGGCGCGCCGCCGTCGGACCGACCGCTCGCCTCGTCGGGCGGGGTCGACCGGAGGGGCCGGCGGTGCACGCGAGACTGGCGCGCGTGGCCCGGTTCATCGTGTTCGAGGGCGGCGACGCCAGCGGCAAGTCCACGCAGTCGGCCCGGCTGGCGCGCCGCCTCGGCGCGCTCCACACGCGGGAGCCAGGGGGCACGACCGTCGGGACCGCCCTGCGCGGCCTGCTGCTCGACGCCCGGACGACCGGCCTCGACGACCGGGCCGAGGCACTGCTCATGGCCGCGGACCGGGCGCAACACGTCGCCGAGGTGGTTCGCCCCGCGCTGGCGGCGGGGCGCCACGTCGTGTCCGACCGCTACATCGGCTCCTCGCTCGCCTACCAGGGTCACGGGCGGGGCCTGCCGGTCGCGGAGCTGCGTCGCCTGTCGGACTGGGCGGCCGGCGGGCTGTGGCCCGACCTCGTCGTGCTGCTGGACGTGCCCCGCGAGGTGTCGGCGGCCCGCGCGGGCGGGAAGCTCGACCGCATGGAGGCGGCGGGCGACCGCTTCCACGACCGGGTGGCGCGCGGCTACCGGGCGCTGGCCAGCGCGGACGCCAACCGGTGGGTGACCGTCGACGGCTCGGCCCCGCCCGAGGAGGTCGAGGCGGCCGTCTGGTCCGCGGTCACCACCCGCCTCCCGGACCTGGCGGCACCGCCGGAGCCCGGCTCGGCCGTTCCATCCCGTCACGAGACCAACGGCGCCAACGGCGACACGCCGAACCCGTAGGCCCTGCGGCGACGCGAGACTGGCGCCGTGACACCGACCGGGCCCGCCACCGTCGACCACCACCCGGGCGTCGACCCCGACGATCCGTGGCACCAGGTCGTGGGCCAGGCCGGGGCGATCCGCCAGCTCACGGCGGCGGCGCGCGGGCCGGTGCACGCCTACCTGCTGGTGGGGCCGGCGGGGTCGGGCGCCCGGGCGGTGGCCCGGGGCTTCGCCGCCCTGCTGCTGGCCGCCGGGGCCGAGACGACGACGAGCGGCGCCGCCACCTGCGCCTGGCCCTGGCCGAGCAGCACCCGGACCTGCGGGTGGTCGAGCCCGAGGGCAACACCTTCCGCAAGGGCGACGCCGAGCGGGTGGTGCGCCACGCCACGCTGGCTCCGGTCGAGGGCACCCGCAAGGTGGTCGTGGCGGACGGTTGCGAGGACATGGAGGACGAGGCGGCGGGCTACCTCCTCAAGACCGTGGAGGAGCCGCCGGCGTCGACCGTCTTCGTGCTGTCGGCGACCGAGGTCGTACCGGAGCTGGTCACGATCGCCAGCCGGTGCGTGCGGATCGAGCTGCAGGCGTTGCCGGCCGAGGTGGTGGCCGAGCGCCTCGTGGCCGAGGGCGTCGACGCCGAGCGGGCCTCCGCCGCGGCTGCGGCCGCGGGCGGGGACCTCGACCGCGCCCGCACCCTGGCCAGCGACGATCGCCTGGCCCTGCGCCACCAGGCCTGGCGCGAGGCGCCCGGCCGGCTCGACGGCACGGGCCATCGGGCGGCCGCCGTGGTGGCCGAGCTGCAGGCCATGATCGCCGAGGCGTTGGGGCCGCTGCAGCAGGTCCAGGCGGCCGAGGTCGCCGAGCTCGACGAGCAGATCGAGCAGTACGGGCTGCGGGGGTCGGGCAAGAAGGACCTCGAGGCCCGCCACAAGCGCGAGGTGCGCCGGTTCCGCACCGCCGAGCTGCGCTTCGGCCTGGCCACGCTGGCGGCGGCCTACCGCGACGCCCTCGTCGAGCGGGGCGCCCGGCGCTCGTTCGTCGAGGCGGCGACCCGCATCGACGCCGCCGCCGTGTCGCTGCAGCGCTACCCCAACGAGACGCTGCTCCTGCAGGCGCTGATGGCGCACCTGCCGCCACTGCCCGGGCCCTGATCGGCCGCGCGGGTCGCGGCACCGACCCGCCGGCCTCGGCCCGTTCCCCCGCCGTTCAACAAGGCTATTGACGGGTGATCTGCACGGCACGGAATTATTGACCCGTTGCACAATAGTGGCTAGGGTGGTCACGAGGGCGCGCTGCGCGCCCGTCTGCATGTCCGGGAGGGGAAGCACATGCGACTGCGGAGACCCGCGCGCGCCGTCGCGGCCACGTTGTTGGCCGTCACCGGCATCGGCCTGGTCGGACCGGCGCCCCCGGCGTCGGCGGCGCCGATCGAGCTCGACTGGACGGCCGACGTCGACAGCCAGGTCGGCGGGTTGATCAACCAGACCGTCGCCTTCCCCCAGGGCACCTTCCGCGGCGAGGTCGACCTCGGCACCGGCGCCCTGGAGGGCGACATCGACCTCCCCGCGGGCACCCTGACCTTCAACGCCTTCTTCCTCATCCCGGTCACCGTGGAGATCAAGGTCGTGCCCGAGGGCCCCGTCACGGGCGCCATCGACCTCACCGACCTGTCGGTGACCGCCGACCTGTCCTTCGACATCGTGGTCACCAACTTCACCCTCTTCGGGATACCGGTACTCGACGCCGCGACGGAGTGCCGCACCAT
Source organism: uncultured Acidimicrobiales bacterium (assembly GCA_963842395.1). Taxonomy (GTDB): domain Bacteria; phylum Actinomycetota; class Acidimicrobiia; order Acidimicrobiales; family VFJN01; genus ZC4RG19. The sequence continues at coordinate 1,421,272 of CAWJGJ010000002.1, read as the reverse complement.
CGAGCCCACCACGGCCGGCCTGGCCGGCGAGCTCGACCCGTCGCTGGGGGCGGCCACCCTGACCGGCGGCTACGCCATCGGCAACTTCGCGGGCTGCGGCGCCTTCGAGGGCTTCGTCAACCTGTTCACCGTCGGCGCCAACAACAGCCTCACCGCCGACCTGGCGGCCTCGGGCACGCCCGCGAACGCACCGGGCCCGGACTTCTACGCGCCGCCCGCCCAGCTGCCGGCCCGGGCCGGCGACGTGATCCGCACGCTCGGGGTGCCGCTCGGCGGCCGCAGCGACGCCACCGGCACGGCCGTGCTCTACCGCTCGACCACCGCCACCGGCGGCGCCAACGCCGTGTCGGGCACCCTCTACGTCCCGACCGCGCCGTGGACGGGGGGCGGCAGCCGGCCCGTCGTCGGCTTCGCGCCCGGCACCCAGGGAACCGGCGACCCGTGCGCGCCCTCCCAGACGTTGCCGGCGGGCACCAACTACGAGCTGACCACCGTCAACGCCCTGCTCGACCGCGGCTGGGCCGTGGCGGTGACCGACTACGAGGGCATGGGCACGCCCGGCAACCCCACCTACATCGTCAAGGACGCCGAGGCCCACGCACTGCTCGACATGGTGCGGGCCGCCCAGCGCATCCCCGGATCGGGGGTGTCGACCGCCAGCCCGGTCGGGCTGTTCGGCTACTCCCAGGGCGGCCAGGCCACCGCGGCAGCGGCCGAGGTCGAGGCCACCTACGCCCCCGAGCTCGACCTCCGGGGCGTGGTGGCGGGCGCGGCGCCGTCCGAGCTGAGCGCCGTCAGCGCCCACCTCGACGGGCCCGGCAACCAGTACTTCACGTTCCTGGCGTTCGCCGCCCTCGGCCTCGACACGGCCTACGACGAGCTGAACCTGTCGAGCTATCTCAACGCGGAGGGCCAGGCGCTGTTCGCCCAGGCCACCACCGGCGACGGCGTCTGCCTCGGCGACGGGCTGGCGCTGGGGGCGGGGCGGCACATCGCCGAGCTCACGACCTCCGACCCGCTCGCCACGCCCGCCTGGCGGGCCCGCATCGACCAGCAGCGCATCGGCACCCGGGCGCCCGCCGTGCCCGTGTTCGCCTACCACGGCGCCAACGACCAGGTGATCCCGTTCGCCCAGACCACCGCCCTGACGAGCGCGTGGTGTGGCCGGGGCGCCCGGGTGGTGTTCCGGAGCTACCCGGTCGACCACCTGGGCGGCATCACCGCCGGCACGGCCGACGGCGGCGACTTCCTCGCCGCCCGGTTCGCCGGCCAGCCGCTGCCGGCCACGTGCACCGGCACCGGCTGACGCCCGCGATCGCCAGTCCCCACCGCCCAGCGGCCGGTGCGACGCGGCCCCACCCGCGTCGGACCGGCCCCGAGTGGGCCGCCCACCCGGCCCCTGGCGGTGGCGCCGGCGCGTGACCACCCCACGCGCCGGCGAACCTCTCGCCCGCCCGCCATCCCGTTACCGGCGCCCCCACCGGTCGGGATGCGGGCGCCGGGTCGTATGCCGCAGTGGCGGGTGGGTACGCCCAGTGGGTCATGGCGCGGGCGACGAGCTGGAAGGAACCACCGATGATCCGACGAGCCGCGGTGCTGTCGCTGAGCGCGCTCCTGGCCCTGGGAGGGGTCGCCGCGTGTGGCGACGACGAGGACGGCGACGGTGGCACCACCGATGAGGAGATCCAGGAGGGCGAGGACACCGTCGACAGCGTCGGCGACGAGGTCCAGGAAGAGGTCGACGCCCAGGACGAGGGCACGAACGACGACGGCGAGTAGCCCCCCACCGCCGGACAGATCGCGGTGCGCCCGCTCGTCGTGAGATGCGTGGGCGCACCGCCGCGTCCACCGCCGTGTCCCCCCAGAGGAAGCTACGGCGCGGGTGTGACAGTCCGGCACGGCGGGCGGGGCGGGGGCGCCGGCGCCGCCCGGTCCTTGGCAGAATCGTCCGGGCGACGCGGTCGCCCCGCGGCGGCGAGGAGGTTCGGCGTGACCGATCCGGTGGTCCACGGGGTGCACGAGTACGACGACGATCCGCGCAACGAGGACGTGCTCGATCTACGTGAACGGCGAGCTCAAGCACCGGGCCGAGGCGGTGGTCTCGGTCTTCGACTCGGGGTTCGTGCTCGGCGATGGCGTGTGGGAGGGGCTGCGGGTCCACGGCGGCCACCCGGTGTTCCTCGACGAGCACCTCGACCGCCTCTACGAGGGCGCGAAGGCCATCGCGCTCGACATCGGGCTCAGCCGGCACGACCTGCGAGACGCGATCTACGAGACGCTGCGCGCCAACGGGATGACCGACGGCGTGCATGTGCGCCTCATGGTCACCCGCGGCGTGAAGCGGACGCCGTACCAGGATCCTCGGATGACGCGTCGGGCCGGCGACGATCGTGATCATCCCCGAGTACAAGCAGCCGAGTCAGGCCGTGCTCGACACCGGGATCCGCCTGTTCACCGTGCACGTGCGGCGCCCCTATCCGGACGTGCTCGACCCCAAGCTGAACACCCACAGCAAGCTCAACGACATCACCGCCTGCATCCAGGCCTACTCGGCGGGCGCCGACGAGGCGTTGATGCTCGACCCGCACGGCTTCGTCGCCACGTGCAACTCCACCCACTTCTTCGTCGTCCGGCGAGGCGAGCTGTGGACGTCGTCGGGGGCCTTCTGCCTCGGTGGCATCACGCGGGCAACGGTGCTGCGGGTGGCGCGCGACGCCGGCATCCCGACCTACGAGCGCGACTTCAGCCTGACCGACGTGTACGGCGCCGACGAGGCGTTCGTCACCGGCACCTTCGCCGGCATCGTGCCGGTCCGCGAGGTCGACGGACGCACGATCGGCGACGGTGCAGGCGGCCGGCCGGTCATGACCGCCTGCGGACGCTCTACCAGGCGCGCCGTCGAGCGTGACGTCGGCCGAGGCGGCCCGACGCTGACGGTGGCGACCGGCTGCCCGTGGTCCGGCTGGCGGTGTGGTCGGGCCCGCGCAACATCTCGACCGCGCTGATGCGGTCGTGGGAGAACCGCCACGACACGATGGTGATCGACGAGCCGCTGTATGCCCACTACCTCGACGTCACCGGGCTGGACCATCCAGGCCGGGACGAGGTGATCGCGCGCCGGCGAGACCGACTGGCGCAAGGTCGTGGCCGCGCTGCTCGGTCCGGTTCCCGACGGGATCAGGCGTCTTCTACCAGAAGCACATGGCCCATCACCTGCTGCCCGGCATCGAGCGGACCTGGATCGCCGGTCTCACGAACGTGATGCTGATCCGCGACCCCCGCGAGGTGGTGGCCTCCTACGTCCGCTCCCGGGCCGACGTCACCGCCGACGACATCGGCCTTCCCCAGCAGATCCAGCTGTACGACGAGCTGGTGGCGGCCGGAACGCCGCCGCCCGTGATCGACGCGCCGCGACTTCCTCCTCCAGCCCGAGTCCTACCTCCGCGCCCTGTGCCGCCACGTCGGGCGTGGACTTCGCCGCCGCGATGCTGGCCTGGCCGCCTGGTCCTCGGGACTCCGACGGTGTGTGGGGCCGGTACTGGTACGACGCCGTGTGGAGGTCGACCGGGTTCGCCGAGTACCGGCCCCGCGAGTCCGCAGCTGGATGGCCCGGCGGCCGCGGTGGCCGAGGAGTGCCTGCCGATGTACGAACGCCTCCACGACGTCCGCTGGACGCTCCCGGCGCCGCCGGGGCCTTCCTTTGCGCCACATCGCTGACTAAAGTCAGCAATTATGGATGCCGTCCCGGTGCTGCGGAGGTTCAACCGGTCCTACACCCAGCGCATCGGCGTGCTCGGCGAGTCCTATCTGGACACCGGCCGTCCGCTGGGGGCGTCGCGGGTGCTGTTCGAGGTGGGCGCCGACGGGTCGCGGGTCGCCGAGCTCCGGCGCCGGCTCGGCCTCGACTCCGGCTATCTGAGCCGGCTGCTGCGCCAGCTGGAGCAGGAGGGCCTGGTGACGGTCGAACGGGATCCCGCCGACGGGCGCCAGCGGGTTGTCCGGTTGTCGGCCGACGGTCGGCGCGAGCTGCGGCGGGTCGACACGCAGGCCGAGCGGTTGGCACAGGACCTGGTGGAGCCGCTGTCCGACCGCCAGCGCACCGAGCTGGCCTCGGCCCTGGCCACCGCTGAGCGGCTGCTGCGCGCCGCGACCGTCGCCTTCGACGTCGTCGATCCCCGGTCGCTCGCCGCCCGTTCGGCCGTCGCCCGGTACTTCGAGGAGCTGCAGCAACGGTTCCCGGCGGGCTTCGACCCGGACGAGGGTGGTGCCGCCGGGGACGCGGCGATGCGCCGCGCCTCGCGGCTCGTTCCTGGTGGTGCGCAGCGACGGTGCCGCGGCCGGGTGCGGCGGGGTGCGGCGGCTCGACGACGGCGTCGCCGAGATCAAGCGGATGTGGATCGATCCCGACTGGCGGGGCCTCGGGCTGGGCCGCCGCCTGCTGGCCCGGCTCGAGGCGGGCGGGCGGGCGCTCGGGTGCGGGCGGGTCGTGCTCGACACGAACGAGGTGCTGTCCGAGGCGATCACGTTGTACGAGCGGGCCGGGTACCGCGCGATCGAGCGCTACAACGACGACAACCCGTACGCGCAGCGCTGGTTCGGCAAGTCCCTCTGACGACCGAGGCGCCGTCCGGGCGAGCAGAGCTCCAGCGGCGACTCGACCGCCGACCTACGCACCGACCGGCTGCGCAGGTTCGGGTGCCGGGGTCGACGCGGGCTGCTCGGTCGGGAGCTTGCGGGTGAAGAACAGGGCGATGCACGGCGATGAGCGCGAGGACCGACAGCGACGCGCGCAGCCCGTCGAGGCGCGCCGTGGCGTTCTCGTCGACGATGGCGTCGGCGGTGGTCGGCGGGCACGCCCGCCTCGTCGAGCGCCGTCTCCAGGTCGGCGTCGGAGACGAACGGGATGCCGCTCGGCCAGCTCGACGGTGGCGCTGGCGGTGACCTCGTCCGGGCACGTCCGGGTTCTGCTCGATGCCGGTCAGGAACGACGTGGTCAGGGTGGAGATGAGCACGGCGCCGGCCAAGGCCGTGCCGATCGAGGCGCCGAGGTTGGTGACCGTGTTCTGGAGGCCGCCGACCTCGCCGCTCTGCTCGTCGGGAACCGACGACACGGTGACGCTCCCGAGCTGGGACGCCAGCGCGCCGACGCCGAGGCCGGCGAGCAGCATCGGCCAGGTCACGATCTCGGGCCCGGCGCCGGCGTCGAGCGCGGCGACCATCACGACGATGCCGGCGAACAGCGCCAGGAGCCGAGCTGCACGACCCGCCGGGGCGACGCGTGGGGGAAGACCTTGGGGATCCCGGCGGCGGCCAGCAGCAGCGTGATCGACAGCGGCAGGAGCCGCACGCCGGTCGCGATCGCCGACAGCCCGAGGGCCACCGACAGGAACAGCGGCACGGCGAAGAACAGCCCGGCCTGCAGCAGGTACTGGAAGAAGAACGACGTGAGGCCGCCGCGCAGCACCGGGTTCCTGAGGATCGCCGGGTCGACGAGGGGCTCGGCGCCCCGGTCGAGCTGCCGGTTCTCCCAGCCCATGAAGAGCCACAGCACGACACCCGCCGCCGAGCATCAGCCAGATCGACGGCGACAGCCCGAGCCACTCGGGGGCGGACGGCTTGGGCTGGATGAACCCCCACTCGCCCGAGCGCAGGATCCCGAACACGATCAGGCCGAGGCCGAGCGCCGACAGCGCGGTCCCGACGAGGTCGAGCCGCACTCGTGTCCTCGGGCTCGGCGTCGGCCATGCGGCGGGCGAGGCGAGGATCGCCGACGACCACGAGGACCTCGCCGGCGAACACCAGCGCCACGACAGGTAGGTCGTGAACAGGCCGCCGATGAGCGGGCCGGCGGCGACCGCGATCGCGCCGGCCGACGCCACCAGCCCGTAGGCGCGCGGCCGCTCGGCGCGGGCGAAGTTGGAGGCGACGAGCGCGACGATGGCGGGCATGATCAGCGCCGCGCCGATGCCCTCCAGGACCGACCAGCCCATGATCAGCACGCCGAGGTTCGGTGCGATCGCGGTGATGAACGACCCGCAGCCGTAGATCACGCAGCCGATCGCGAACGCCCGCTTGCGGCCGAGGATCTGGCCGATCTTGCCGCCGGTGATCATCAGCGACGCCATCACCAGCGTGTAGAGCGTGATCGCGGTCTGGATCCCGGTCACGGTCGTGCCGACGTCCTTGGCGACGGTCGCGATCGACACGTTCATCACCGAGCTGTCGAGCGTCATCAGGAACTGGCCCGGCGGCCAGCGTGACGAGCACGGTCCCCGCCGCCGCCGCGGCCGGGCTTGGGTCGCCCCCCGAGTCTGTCGAGCTCATGGGATTCGCGGTCAGCTCTGTCCGCCGGTGGCGGCCTGTCCTCGGAGCGCCTCGAGCGCGAGGTCCGCGTGCTTCGACATGTTGATCTCGCTGGTGATGACCTCGACGACCCTGCGGTCGTTGCCGATCACGAACGTGGCCCGCTTGTTCGGCAGCAGCGGCATGGAGCGGCTCACGCCGAACTCCTTGGCCACGGTTCCCTCCCGGTCCGAGAGGAGCGGGTAGTCGAACGCGTGCTTGTCGGCGAACTCCCGCTGCTTGTCGACCGTGTCCGCGCTGATGCCCGACCCGCTGGGCGCCGGCGTCGGCGAACTCGGTCGCCAGGTCGCGGAAGTGGCAGCTCTCCCGGGTGCACCCGGGCGTCATGGCGGCCGGATAGAAGAACAGCACCACCGAGCCCGTGCCCAGGAGCTCGCTCAGCGTGCGCGCCGCGCCGTCCTGGTCGGGCAGCTCGAAGTCGGATACGAGGTCGCCAGGCTTCATCATCGCTCCGACCTTAGGACGATCCGCGCCCCGGGACACCGACGTGGCCTCGCCATCGCCGGTGCGACGCCGGCACCGGCCGCCCTGGCGGGCCTAGCATCGGCCCATGCGTCGATGTTGATGGGCCACGGCCGGGCGCTCGACCAGCGCCCGTGGGCCTCCTGCGACCTGATGTGCCCCGGAAGGAACGCATCGCTGATCGCAGGAGGCCATCATCCATGTCACAGACCATCGAGACCATGCAGCCGCACGCCCGACCGCGATCTGGCGCGGCTGCTGGACCGGGCGGCCGGCGCCCTGGGCCAGTCGCATCCTGGGCTCGCCGCCGAGCTCTCCGCCCGTGCCGATCGGGAGCACGAGACCCCCGACCCGTTCGACGGCTTCACCGGCGACGCCCAGGTCGACTGGTTCCGCAGCTTCGGCTATCTGGTCCTGCCGCGGTTCTTCGAACCGGCGCTGGTCGAGGAGCTGCGCGACGAGATCGTCCGCACGATGCTGGCCGTCCACGGCGACCGGTATCACGAGCGCCCGGCCATGAGCGGCATGGCCGGCCACTACACCTGCCTGCTGGGCCCCTGGGCGCCCCGCACCGTCGAGCTCGTCGACAGTCGCCGGCTGGTCGGCCTGGCCGAGCGGCTCGTGGGCGGCGGTGTCCTGCCCTCGCCGTGCGACACCCAGGGCATCCTCTACTTCGACCACCCCGGCTGGCACAACGACACCGGCATCGCCGTGCGCGCCGTCAAGTTCGTCGCCTACCTCGAGCCGTTGCAGGCCGACAACGGTGCGCTGCGGGTGCTGCCCGGGAGCCACCGGCTGCCCGACGCCAATGCGGCGCTCGGCCACCTCTACTCGCTCGACGTCCAGGTGCCCGACGTGCCCGGCCAGGTGCTGCCCACCGAGCCGGGCGACGTCATCGCCTTCGACCCGCTGCTGTACCACGCCAGCTGGGGCGGCCGGGACCGCCACCAGTGGTCGACGCTGTACCTGCGCGACGCCATCACGCCGTCGTGGCGACAGGGCCTCGTCGACTGGTACGAGGACGGTGCCACCTATGTCGACGACCTCCCCGAGGGGTGGCGACCCTTCGACCGCGCCTGGGTGGCCGAGGGCTCGGGCGACAACACCGTCCCCGGATCGTCCGCCCTCGACCTGGCCCAGCGGCACATCTGGATGTACCGGCTCAACCAGCTGGGCGTCCTCGCCCGCTTCGGGGTCGCCGACGCCTACCGCCCCTGACGATCGGGAGAACGGCTACGTGAGCTTCGCCCGTGCCGCGGTCGCCAGTCCCGGCAGGTCGACGTGTCGCCGGGCGAGGATCTGGCAGGCGAGGCCCTTGCCCTCGCCGAGGGTGGCGAGCAGCAGATGCAGCGGTGTCGCGGGCGACGGTGCCGCGGCGGCGACGGCCATCTCGGCGACGCGCTTCACCCGTGGTGCGAAACCGAACCGGCCGTCGCCGAGGAGCGCACTCTCACAGGGTCGTGCCTGATCGCATCCGGGCCACATCCGCGCGCCGGGCCAACGGCGCCGGCGTCGCGGCCGCGCCCGCTGGGCCGCGGTCACCACGGCGGCGGCACCGAAGGTCGACTCGACGCGTCGCCTGACCGCCTCGAGGTCGATGCCGAGGGTCGCCAGGAGGGCGTCGGGGTCGCGCCGAGCGGGATGGCCGCGACCGACGATCGCGGCGATCTCGCCGCGTATCGCCTCGGGACCGCAGCCCCGCTCGGCGAGCAGTGCGGCCGGCGGGCTTGCCAGGCCTGCGAGGGCGGCCAGCAGGTGCTCGGTGCCGACGTAGTTGTGGTCGAGGGCATGGGCCTCGTGCTGGGCGAGGGCGAAGGTCCGGCGCGCGTCGGGGTCGAGGTGCTCGAACACGCCGGTCATGCCTTCCCGCGTGGCCGGCTTCGACGGTGCTTCTTGTGGACGGACTGGCGGGTGACACCCAGTCGCTCGGCGATCGCCTGCCACGACCAGCCGCGCGCCCGGGCGTTGTCGACGTGGAGCACTTCGAGCTCGTCGACGAGGGTCCTCAGCGTGGCCACCGCGGCCAGGCCCACCGCGGGGTCTCGGCTGTCCACCGCATCGGCGAGCGCGGCCATCTCTTCCATGGCTTGTCAACCTAGGCTGACGTCGCCGGTGTGTCAACCTAGGCTGACACGCCGTCGCCCGGGGGGTCGACGGTCAGCTGAGCTCGGCTGCGGGTTTGGCGCCCCTGCCGCGCAGCCACTCGGCGAGGTCGGGGGCGTCGCTCCGGAGGGCCACGTCCAGGGGGGTGAGGTCGTCCCAGCCGACCCAGTTGAGGTCTGCGCCACGGTCGAGCAGGTACTCGGCGGCCTCCCGCTGCCCCGCCTGACACGCCGCCCAGAACGCGTCGGTGACGTGGTCCGGAGGCGGTGCCTGGTCGCCGGAGAAGCCGGCCCCGATGCGGTCCATCATCCCGAGCGCGGCGGCGTCCTTCAGCCGGGTGGCGGCGCCGCGCTCGACGAGGCGCCGGGCGGCCTGCCACTGCCCGAACCCGACGGCATCGGCGAGGGGGGTGCCTCCGCCGAGCACCGCCCCGGGCGCCTCGATGTCCGCGCCCGCGTCGATCAGGGCGTCGAGGGCCTCGACGTCGTCGCTGCTGGCGGCCCAGTGCAGCGGTGTCTCGGCGTGGCTGCCGGCGAACGGCGCGTTGACGTCGGCGCCCGCCCCGGCGAGCGCCGCGATGATCCGGCCGCCGTTGGCGAAGTGGCCCGGCCAGTCCGTCGCGACGTGCACCATCGTGCGGGACGTCGTCGCGTCCCCGATCCGGGCGGTCGCCAGCTCGGGGTGGTCGGCCAGCAGCCGGGTGACCGTGTCGAGGTCGCCGGCCTGGACCGCCTCCGTGGCGGCGACCGCCAGCGGATCGTCGGCGGCCAGGAGCACCGAGCCGTCGTCGGTCGGGCCGTCGGGCAACGGCGAGCCGAAGCGGATGTCGTTGCCGTCGGGGTCGACGTGACGACCCTCGCGCAGCCCGTAGTCGGTGTCGGTGGGGGCCTCCAACTGGCCCCCCACCCCCGCCGCCGCCCACTCGGCGTGCAGCGCGTCCGCGTCGCCGACGAACAGGTAGCAGCTCACGGTGTTGGTCGTCGGATCGTGACCCTCGACCGAGCCGAGATGGAGCTCGACCCCGTCACGGGTCAGGAACCCGTACCCGCCCCCTCCCCACGCCTCGGTCTCGAACCCGAGGGCGGCGTAGTGCTCCAGCGCCCGGGTCACGTCCGAGGTGGCCAGGATCGGCACCGCTCGACGCACCTGGCTCCCGCCGGCCGCCGATCGCTGGTCGCGGAGCCAGTCGAGGCAGCCGTCACACAGCGCGACCTCGCTGTGGCACCCCAGCCTCGCCAGCTCCGATTCGCGGCGCTCCTCGCCACAGCACGAACACGCCGACGTCCCCGCCTGCCCGGTCGTCGTCTCGCCAGTCACGGTGTCGCTCGTCATGACCGATCCCCCTCTCGAGCGCCCAGCACCCTGGGCACGTCGCGCCACCTGGCAAGGTCGATCGCCGCAGCGCCGGCGACCGTCACCGACCGGCCCGCGCGGCCGCGCATGATCCGAGAGCCGAGGTGCACGTCCTCACCGCACGCGTCGTCCATCCCGTCCGCATCGTCCATCCCGTCACCCCGCTTCCTCGCTGGTCAATGCGGCGACCAACATGTCGACGCTCGGCGCGCCGTCCACGCCGGCCTCGGTGGCGTACAGCCGGCACGACATCGTCGGCTCCGCAGAATCCGCTCCGAACGGGTCCCGGCCGTCGATGAGGATCGTGGGCGAGCCGCGCATGCCGGTCGCCGCGGCGTCGGCCGCGTTCGTGATCACGTGCTCGGTCACGACCGGGGCGGTGGGCAATGCCCTGGCAAACGCTGCCTCCAGCCGGGCCAGCGCCTCGGCACGGTGGGGACACCGCTGAACCGTCAGCAACTCGATGTCCATGCCCCGACAACGGTAGGGGCTCCGCGGCATGGACGCGGCGCGATCCTGGCGACCCCTGAGGTCACCGGATCGGAGAGGCCCCGGCCGGTCGCTGGGAAGTGGACGGAGACGGCAGGATCGCGGGATGGACGACACAGATCGGCGTCACCTCGGCCGGGTGTTCGACGAGGTGCCCGAGCTCTACGACCGGGTGCGACCGACCTACCCGGACGAGCTGTTCTCGGATCTCGTCGCCATCACCGGCATGGACGAGCGATCGAGTGTGCTCGAGGTCGGCTGCGGCACCGGGCAGGCCACGCTTTCCCTGGCCGGGCTCGGCTGCTCGGTCACCGCGGTCGAGGCCGGCACGGCCATGGCCGCGCTCGCTCGCCAACGGCTCTCGACCGCCACGAACGTCGAGATCGAGACGTCGTCGTTCGAGACGTGGGACGACCGGGGTCGGCGCTTCCACGTCCTGGTCGCGGCCTCGTCGTGGCACTGGGTCGACCCGTCGGTCGGTTGGCGGCGAGCGCACGAGGTGCTCCACGCCGGTGGCTGGATGGCACTGCTCGGCAACGTCGTCGTCCGCCGGCCCGGCGAGCCCGAGGTCTACGCCGAGACCGCCGATCTCCACGAGCGCTTCTCGCCCGGCAACCCCGACTGGGGCGATCCGCCCCTCGAGGAGGAGGTGCGCGCCACGAACGAGGGCTGGGGCCTGGTCAGCGACCCGGGCGCCCTGTTCGGCCCCACCACCGTTCGGTGGTATCCGACGGTGCAGTGGTTCGACGGCGAGGGCTTCGCCGACCTCCTCCGCTCGACGTCGCTGTACCGGAGGCTCGGTCCCGACGTGCGCGAACCGCTGCTCGACGCCATCGCCGAGCGCATCCGCACGCGAATGGGCGACAGGGCATCCCGCCGCTATCTGACCGTCCTCCGGGCCGGCCGGCGCGCCGACTGATCCCGTGAGAACGACCCCGACCGGCGGGCTGTGTTGTCGCGGCTGACGCTCGACGTGTCCAACCTTCCGCCGTGGATCGGATCTGCCCTGGTGCCGCGTGGCAAGTGTTGCGTCGTTCGTGGCCTGGGTCCGAGCCGGCGATCGGGATCACCGCCGCCACAACCGTGTTTGACTCCGGCGATGGACGGCTGCCGTACCTGTGATCTGCTTGCACGACGCGATGCCGGCGACGCGCCGCTGTGGGACGCGATCGTGCGAACAGCGAACTGGGACGTCGTGCACTGCGACAGCACGAGCTTGAAGGGCTGGATCGTCTTGGTCGCCCGTCGTCACGTCGCAGCAGTTGCGGATCTCGATGACGAGGAAGCGTCCTCGCTCGGCCCTCTGCTCCGTGACGTGTCGCGGAGCCTCCACGAGCTCGTCGGCTGTGAGAAGACCTACGTCGTGCAGTTCGCGGAGCATCCTCAACACCGCCATGTCCACGTGCATGTCATTCCGCGCAGCAGCGCGATGGCCGAGGACGAGCGAGGACCCGGGGTGTTCCAGTTCCTCGGCGTTCCGGAACAGGACCGCGTGCCGGAGGAAGAAATGAACGCTCTTGCCGCCACCCTGCGACAGCGACTCGCGCGTACGGCGTAGGCGCCGCCCCTCGGCCGGCGTTCGGCGACACCGTCGAACCGTCATTCTGTGCGCCCATGGTCGTTGGCACCACGCGCCCCGCCCTCCAAGTGCCTGTACCGCATTCACTCAGCGATCGCGCGCCGCGACGATCTCAGCGTCCTCCCCATGCCGAACAGCGTGGAGGACTTCCGCTTCCGCAAGAAGTGCGTCCCAACGAAGTAGAGGCCCGGCACCACAGTGCTCGCGCCATCTTGCTGGATGGGATTCCTTTGCCGCACTGTTGCGGTTGCCGAGGACCTTGCCGGACACCGCTGGTCGTTCACCCAGTCAGTTGCCGACATCGCTCCGGAGGACTGGGGGGCGACGCTGCCCTCGTAGGAGCTCCGGGGCGGCGCCCGGATCCGGCGGTAGACAGCAGGGGTGTCTGGCGCGCCCCTGACCGAGATCGAACGTGCGGCGCTGCGTGAGCTAGTGGTGGTCGAGCGGGCTCGGGCGCAGCAGCGGCTGTCGTCGCTGGAGCGCACGTTCGACGAGATGGTCGATGCTGCCGACCTCGAGCCGCCAGACGACGAGCACGACCCTGAGGGGACGACGGCCTACGAGCGCGCGCAGGTCGCCTCGCTGGCGGCGGAGGCTCAGGCCCGGCTGACCCAGCTCGACCGGGCCCTCACCGAGATCGACGACGAGGGCTACGGCGCCTGCCGACGATGCGGGCAGCCGATCGGTTGGCCGCGCCTACAGGCCCTGCCAGGAACCACATGCTGCGTGCGCTGCGCCGTGTCGCCACCGCACGACACAACTGCCGGCCAGGTGCCGACACGCGCGAGCCTCGAACCAACCCAGGGGGATTCACCGCCGTAGGCTGGCCGCCCGCCTGTTCCATCGTGTCTGATGGCCGGAGCTCGGCCGAGACCGTGGCGGCGCCCGTTGGGACACCGGACTTTGCCTGGCCCGAGGGAGCGCCGTGGGCGGCGGTAGGTTGCCGTCATGGAGCGGCGGATCTTTGGGCTCGAGAACGAGTACGGGATCACGTTCACCCTGCGGGGGCAGCGGCGCCTCAGCCCCGACGAGGTGGCGCGCGACGTGTTCCGCCGGGTGGTGTCGTGGGGCCGGTCGAGCAACGTGTTCCTGGCCAACGGGGCTCGCCTGTACCTCGACGTGGGCAGTCACCCCGAGTACGCCACGCCCGAGTGCGACTCGATCCTCGACCTGGTCACCCACGACAAGGCTGGCGAGCGGATACTCGAGCAGCTCCTGGTCTCGGCGTCGCAGCAGCTGCGCGACGAGGGCATCCGGGGCAGCGTCTACCTGTTCAAGAACAACACGGACTCGGCCGGGAACTCCTACGGCTGCCACGAGAACTACCTGACCTCGCGGCGAGACGACTTCGGCCACTACGCCGAGGTTCTGATCCCCTTCTTCGTCTCGCGGCAGATCTACGCCGGGGCGGGCAAGGTGCTGCAGACGGCCCGGGGTGCGATGTTCTGCATCGCCCAGCGGGCCGAGCACATCTGGGAGGGCGTGTCCTCGGCGACGACCCGCAGCCGGCCGATCATCAACACCCGCGACGAGCCCCTCTCCGATGCCGAGCGCTACCGCCGGCTGCACGTCATCGTGGGCGACTCGAACATGAGCGAGTACGCGACGTTCCTCAAGGTGGGGGCGACGTCGATCCTGCTGCGCATGCTCGAGGACCCGACGTTCGTGCTGCGGGACATGACCCTCGAGAACCCGATTCGGGCCATCCGCGAGATCAGCCACGATCCGACGATGAAGCGCCTGGTCCGACTGGCGAACGGGCGGGAGGCCTCCGCGCTCGATATCCAGTCCGAGTACCTGGAGCGAGCGCAGCGCTACGCCGAGACCCGCGACCTCTCGCCGCTGGAGGCCCAGGCGCTGCAGATGTGGGAGCACTGCCTCACCCGTCTCGCCGACGACCCGCTGTCGCTCGACCGTGAGGTCGACTGGGTGATCAAACACAAGCTGATCGAGTCGTACAGCGCCCGGCACGAGCTGCCGCTGTCGGACCCACGGGTGGCGCTGATCGACCTGCAGTACCACGACATCGACCGACGCCGGGGCCTCTTCTACAAGATGCAGGAGCGCGGGCTGGTCGAGCGGGTGGCCAGCGACGAGGCGATCGACGAGGCCGTCGAGGTCCCACCCCAGACCACCCGGGCCCGCCTCCGGGGCGAATTCATCCGTCGGGCCAAGGAACGCAAGCGCGACTACACCGTCGACTGGGTCCACCTGAAGCTCAACGACCAAGCGCAGCGCACGGTCCTCTGCAACGACCCCCTCCGCTCGCACGACGAGCGGGTCGACCGCCTGATCGCCAGCCTCTAGCCCGGCTTCCCACGCCAGATGACAACGCTGATCTCGCCGGTCAGGAGCACCTGACCGGCGCTCTGCTCGCCTGGCAGAGGGGTGCGCCGCAAGTCCCGTTGGACAGGGCGACCATTGCCTCACGCGGCACTAGCTCGACTGAGATGCCTCGATGATGTCGAGGTCGCGGTTGATGAAGTGGTTGTGCGCCGTCATCTCGCCGAGGAGCACATCCAGCGCGCCGCCGACGGTCTTGGCGTGCGCGTTGACGGGCCGCTCGAGGTCGGCGGGCGTGAGCGTGTCGATGTACGTGCGGACGGTGGCGAGCCGGCTCCCCACCACGTCGCACGCCTCGTCGAATGTGGGCCGTGCGTCGGGGTCGATGGACGAGCCGGGCAGCTTGGGCGGCATGAACGTGGGTGGGAGTGCCATCGGGTGGAACGGATCCTGCTCACCGAGGATGATCTTCGACAGCCACAGATCGACGATGAGCACGACGTGCCTCAGCGAGTCGACCGTGGACCACTCGTCGTTGACGCTGCGGTGGCGCTCCTCGTCGCAGAACGACGTCGCGCGGAGCATCGTCGCCTCGAGGCCACCCGTGGCCTCGGCGGCGCGCCCCTGAGCGGCCTCCACGCTCGGCACCGGCACGATCGGCGGCGGTGGCGGCGGCATGCCGCGGAACCTCGTCGCGCTGTCGCCTGCTTCAGGCTCAGCCATCAGTTCACCCCCTCGCACGCCCGGCCCGGGGCACGCCCTCATGAATCGGCGCGCCGTGTGCTGGCTTGTGCATCCGGGTCGTCAGGGTACGTCAAGGGGCGCGCACGGCCCTGCCACCCGGGCACGCTCACAAGCACTCGGCGATGCGGCGGCACAGCTCGGCGACCTCGTCGTAGTCCTCGGCGGTGATCATCGTGTAGCCGCCGACGACCTCCTTGGTCTCGGCCAGCTCGCCTGACCCGTCCTCTCCGACGATGTCCGACGGGGCGGGGCGCTCGGATCTGGGACGGAACGAAGAACCAAGAAAATGCCGATCGCGGCACTAGGGCATCGGCCGATCGGCCGTGAGTCGGCGGGCGGCCGCGGCGAAGCCGGCCGGGTCGATCCCGAGGCTGTGGAGCGCATGTGCGATGCGACGGACGAGCTCGCCCGCCTCGGCGGTGTGGCCGTTGCGGACCAACACGTCGACCGCCAGGAGGCACAGCGACTCGTTGTCGGGTGCGAGGCGCCCGACCTCGCAGGCCAGGGCGACGGCGGCCTCGGGCTCGGGCGCGGTCGCCGGGTCGGCCAGCAGCTCGGACGCTGTGTGTAGGAACGCGGTCCGTGTCGACCGGCGGTAGGCCTCGATGGCGTCGTCATAGGCGAACTGGTGGGTGAGCACCCCATCGCCGTAGCGCGCGACGGCCTGCCAGTCCGCCAGGCGGCTGCCCGCGGTGCCGGCCCGCTCGAACGCCCAGCTGTCGACGACGAGCGGGCCGTCCCTGCTGAGCCGGACCAGGTCGTCGGCGCAGGTGATGGGACCGCTGGCGGGGAGGCCGAGGGTGCGCCGGAGCCGCAGGAGGATGCCGTGCAGGCGGTTGCGCCCGATCACGAGATCGGCGTCGGGCCACAGCCCCTCGATCGCGGCGTCCACGGTCATCACGCCCCCCGACGCCACGAGCAGTGCGAGCAGCTTCGCCGGGTACCCCCGCAGGCCGGTGACGGGCTCACCCTCGACGGTGGCGATCAGCTCGGGCCCGAGGACCCGGACGGTCACGAGTGGCTGCGCATCCGCCGTCGCCGGCGTGGCTGGCGGTTGCGGTGCCGGGGACAAGTCGGCGTCGAGCAACTCGACGAGTGCGATCCGTCCGTGCGCGGCGGCTTCTTCACGCAGCGCCTCCAGGACGGCGCGACCCTCGGCAGCGCGGTGGCCCGACAGATCCAGCAGGCCGCGCAGGCGGCGGCTGCGCAGGGTCCACAGGTGGCTGACGAGGGCCGGCGCCGGCTCCTCCGCCTGCGTGAGGTAGCGCTGCGCCGCATCCACCGCACCCTGTGCCACGAGCAGGATCCCGAACTCGGCCGCGTACGCCGGCACGTAGAACGCCAGGCGGGGCTCCGACGCCATCTCGACCAGCGCGTCGTCGAACCGGGCGGCGCGATCGTGGGTGTGACCGCCCCGGACGACGTCGACGGCGGCGGCGACGGCATGCAGCGGTGGCCGTGCGATCGAGTAGCCGGTGAGATCTGCCCACTCCAGGCCGATCTCCACGGTGCGGCTCGCCGCGGGGAAGTCGCCCATGACGTACTCGAGGACGGCCAGCTCGGCCAAGCGAAGGGCGGCGTCGCCGTGCCCGCGGTCCTGCAGCCATCGGGTCACGGCGGCGATCCGGGGGACGACCTCGGCAGGGGGCCGCAGATAGAGCAGCGCCTCGACGTAGAGGAACCAGGCTTGTGGGGACACCACGCTGCGGCCGACCCTCCGGGCCACGGCGAACGAGGCCACGACGAGCCGTCGGCCGCGCTCGATGGCCTCGCGGTCGGCGGCGAAGATCAGCCCGTGGCCGTAGAAGCGCAACATCTCCCCGGCCAGGGCGGCATCGTCGGAGGAGAGGTCGGTGTGGGGCCACCTGTCCAGGAGCCGCGCCTCGGGCTCGGGAGCAGTGAGGACGTCGCCGAGGGCGGCCTCGCACACCTCGAGGAATCGCAGGTCGCCTGTCATCCGGTAGTGGTCGGCGAGGGCTTCCCGGGCCCGCAGGGAGAGGCTCGGCTCGGCGCCCTCGGTCCTGTTCACGAGGTCGACGAGGGCCGGCTCGTCCGGGGCGCCGAGCACGCCGGCCGCGCGTGTGGCGAGGATCTCGAGCTCGATCGTCCTCGTTGGTCCCGGTATCCGGGTGACCAGCGTGCTCACCCGCTCCCAACGTCCCTCCCGTGCTGCGCCCCTGGCCAGCTCGGCGATGAGAGGCACGGCGTCGCCGGTGCGGTCGCAGGCCAGCAGGAGATGGGCGGCCATCTCGCCCTCGCCGCACCGCTGCAGCTGCGTGGCGAGCTCGGTGACCACGGAGGCGTCGACGGCCTCGGTGCCGAGCGAGTGGCGGAGCCAGCCGCGCACGGCATAGCGGTCGTCGCCGAGCCGTTCGATCAGCGCGGGATGGGCGCTGGCGAACTCGTCGACGGCGGTGACGCCCGAGCCGACGAGAATGCCGGCCGGGACATCGGGCAGACGGGCCATCGCTGTCAGGCGGGGCCTGACGGCTCCCGGCAGGTCGGCGAGCGCCAGCTCGGTCAGGGTGTCGAGGCGGCCGCCGTCCGCGCCGGAGGTCCCGCTCGCCAGCGCCACCGCCAGCGGCCACCCGCCCGTGCGGCGATGCCGCTCGCGCGCCTCGCCGGCATCGACGCCGCGGATCGTTGCGCACTCGTCGACGGTGAAGGCCAGCTCGCCGGCTCCGACGATCACCGCCCGGCGGGCTCCCTCGGCTTCGAGGAGCGCGGGCGTCACGGCGTCGCGCGTGCACACGACCAGGTGGCAGGGGGAGGGCAGGGCCGCGAGCACCGCACCGACGACGGCGTCGAGCAGGGCCCGGCCGACGAGGTGGGCGTTGTCGAGCACCAGGCAACCCGGCCCGGCCAGAGTTTCGATCGTCGCGGCCAGCACGGGGAGCGCGGCAGCGTCGTCGGTCAGCGTCGCGGAGGGGCTGGCGGCGTCGGGCCAGGCGCGCGCCAGTGCCGCGAGCATGTGCTCGACCACCCCGAGGGTGTCCTGGTCGAGGTCGTCGGCGCTGAACCACGCGGTCGGGCCGCCGCTCGCGGCGGCGATCTGGGCCGCCAGGTAGGTCTTGCCGTGCCCGGCGGGCGCCGTGAGCAACGCGACCTGGCATGCGAGCGAGCGAGCCACCAGCTCGGGCCGGGCGATGGCGCCCGCGGTCGGCGGCACCGTGACCTTGTGTTCGAGCACCCGCCTGGTTGCGCCCATGCCTCCAGATTGGCGCTACCGGAAGGCGAAAGTCAGCCGGGCTGTCCGTCGGCGGTGCGACCCGTCAGCCAGAGGGGCGGCGACCGGAGGCGATCTTGACGACGATCGGGAGCTCCAGCCCGTCGTCGGTGGCGTAGGCGGCGACGAGACGGTCGAAGGCGCCGCGGATCTCGCCCCGAACCGCGGCGCTCTGGCCCTCGACGAGGGCCGCCGCCCGGACGGTGCCTTCGAGCAACGACTCCCAGACCGCGTCGACCGACGGCGCCGTGCACGTGAAGGCCGCGTCGCGGACCTCGACGTCGACCAGCCCGGCGTCGGCGAGCAGGGCGGCGAAGGTGCCGTCGTCGGCGTAGCCGTAGAAGGACGGACCTGCCGGTAGACCTGCGACCGGAGGAGCTGCGGCCTCCTGCACGGCCAGGAACATCACGCCGGGGAACGGCGACCGGTCGGGCGCGTCCCAGGTCGACAGGGCCAGGCGGCCGCCGTCGACGAGGACGCGGCTCATCTCGGCCACGCCCCGGGCATGGTCGGCGAGGTGGGGCACCACGAGGTTGGCCACCACCGCGTCGTACGACCGGTCCCGGTCGGCGAGCCGATGCGCGTCGCCGACGCGGAACTCGACGTCCGGGTGCAGCCGCTGCGCCAGCTCGACCATGCCGGCCGAGACGTCGACCCCGACGACCGACGCTCCCCGCGCCGCCGCCTGCGCGGCGACCTGGCCGGGGCCGCAGGCCACGTCCAGGACCCTGGAGCCCTTGCTCACGCCGGCCGCGTCCAGGAGCGGCTCGGCGAACTGTCCCGTGAGATCGCCGAAGTGTCGCTGGTACGCCGCCGCCTTGGATGAGAACCCTGCGGCCTCGAACTTCACGAAGGCCTCGACATCGATCGTCATGGCGTCACCTCCACGGGTGTGTCGGTCGGAGCAGCGACTCCGCACCGTTCGGCGAGGACCTCGTTGGTCCTGGTCCCCGAGTCGCCGGCCGGCGGCCGGGGCACCTCGGCGATCTCGCTCAGGTCGGCATTCTCCCAGCCGCGGGGTTCGTAGAAGACCCGCAGCGCCTCGAAGTACTGGGCGAACATCCGGAAGGCGGTGGCGTCGGGCTCGGGTTCCTGCGCCGCGGTGGCCGAGTAGAAGGTCAGCTCGGCGAGGACGAAGGCCTGACGGTCGGTGGGGCTGTCCACAGCCCCCAGGGCCGTGATCGATGCCACCCGCGCCTGGTGGGCGACGCACAGCGGGTCGGGTTCGGGCTCGGTCACTACGGGCGCGGGCTTGTCCGATTCGGTGGTCTCGGTCGTCGGCTTGCTCCCGGTGGCGTCGTCGCCTGGTCCGCCCCCACCGCCCGACAGCGCCGCCACCGCCGGTCCGGCGATGGCGAGCGCCGCCACCGCGGCGACGACTGCGCCGAGCCGCCCGCGGCCCTTCACGACCAGTCCTGCCACGCCATCCGCGCATGGTGCCACCGGCGACTTCGATCTCACTTAGACGCGGGCGAACGCAGAGGCAGTGCCCGCGGATGCTCGGGCACGCCTCGGCGGATCTGCGCTCGCGCCTCAGGGCGACCTACTCCGTCACGACGGCGCGGAGCACGTCCAACTTCGCGGCCCGACGAGCAGGCCACACGGCCGCGAGCACGCCGGCCACCGCCGCGAGCACGACGATGACCAACAGGGTGGCGACGGGAAGCCGGAACGTCTCGATTCCCTCGTCTGCCAGCGCGGTGACGAGCGCCCAACCGAAGAACACGCCGACGACGATGCCGAGCAACGTGCCCTGGATCGCGATGATCACCGACTCCCAGCGGATCATCGACCGGAGTTGACCGCGCGTCATGCCGACGGCGCGCATCATGCCGAGCTCCCGCGTGCGTTCGATGATCGACAGGGCGAGCGTGTTGGCGATGCCGAGCAGGGCGATGAAGATCGCGAGCAACAACATGACGTAGATGAGCCCGAGCAGCTGGTCGATGAACATCGTCTGGTCGGCCTCGTAGCCCGACTGGTCGAGGACCTTCGCTCCCGGGTACCCGTCGGCTACCTGCTCGATCGCGGCGCGCGCGGTCGGAGTGTCGACGCCGTCCGCTTTCCTCACGAACACCTGGTAGTCGTATTGGTCGTCGACGTTGGCCTCGAACGTCTCGGTGCCGAGCAGCCAGTCGCCGGCCGGCTGCGACTCGCCGTAGATCAGTGCGACCGTCAGCTCCTGAGCACCCGTGTCCTTGAACACGACCGACACGGTGTCGCCGATCGACAGATTCTTGTCCTTGGCGACGTCCTCGAACACCGCAATGGTGTCGGCGCCGAGGTCGGCGGGCGAACCGGCCACAGGGTCGACGTCCACGACGTCGAACGCCTCGTCGCTCGCGGCCAGCAACTGCGTGGCGCTGCCGTCGATCTCGGCCACACCGGCGCGGATCGCGCCGGCCGCGTCGACCTCGGGCAGCTCGTTCAACGAGGCCGCGAGTCTCGGGTCCAGGCCGCCGCCTGCTAGGCCGGCCGGCGACGTGATGACGAAGTCTCCGGTGAAGGCCCGGTCGATGACGGTGCCGAAGGACGCCTTGGCCGATGCCGCGAAGATCGAGATGAACGCGACGAGCCCGACACCGATCATCACCGCCGACGCCGTCGCCGCCGTGCGCCTCGGATTGCGCATCGCGTTCTCGCGGGCGAGCTGCCCCCTGATCCCGAACAGGCGCGGCAGGGGCCAGCCAATGAACCGACTCAGAGGCAAGGCCACGGTTCGGCCCAGTGCCGCGACGCCGAAGAACACCAGAAGTACGCCCGCGCCGACCATCAGGATCGGGCTGCCGGGCGAGCCGAACAGTCCGTAGCCGAGCGCTGCGCCGCCGGCTGCGAGGAGCATGCAGCCCACGACGATGCGCTGCTTCGAGCCGTACCCGGTGCTGCCCACGGCGACCTCGCGCATCGCGGCGACGGGTGGCACCCTGCCGGCCCGCCGGGCCGGGGAGATCGCAGCGACGAGTGTGACGCCGACACCCGCGACCAGCGAGACGATGACGGTGGTGGAGGTGAGGACGATCCCCCCACCAGGCAGCTCGAAGCCGAGCGCAGCGAGGAGCGACTTGAGAGCTGCCGCCACGAGGATGCCCAGACCGATTCCGACCGCGGACGCGATCAGGCCGACGGCGAGCGCCTCCACGAGCACAGCCATGAGTACTTGTCGCCTCTTGGCACCGAGCGCACGCAGCAGCGCGTTCTCCCGTGTGCGTTGCGCGACCGTGATGAAGAACGTGTTGAAGATGATGAAGCCACCGACGAGCAGAGCGATGGCGGCGAACACGAACATGAAGGTGTTGAAGAAGCTGAGGCCCTCCTTGATCTCGTCTTGGCTCTCCTGGGTGACCTCGTCACTCGTGACTGCTTCGGTGCCAGTGGGCAACTCGGGCGCGATGCGCTGCACGATCTCGGTCGGCGAGATCCCGTCGTCGGCGACCACCAAGATGCTGTCGAACTTGTCCTCCTCGGCGATCAGCCGCTGCGCAGCGTCCAGGGTGAACAGCACGAACGACGCACCACCAGGCGAGTCGGCATCACCGAACTGCGCGATGCCGGTGATGGTCACGTCCTGTGGCCCGCCCTTCACCAGCACCTGCGCCGTGTCACCGACCCGGTAACCCGTGTCGTCCGCGCTCTTCTTGTCGATGACCACCTCGTCGTCGGTACTCGGTGGGCTGCCATCCGAGATCTCGAAGCCGTTCAGCTCCTCGGAGTCGATCCAGTTTCCGCCCAGCGTGGGTGGCCCGTTCTCCGGGTCGCCGACGGCGTCGCCGTCCTTGTCGACGAGCTGCGCGTAGCCGCGGATGTCGGGCTGCGCGACATCCACCCCGTCGACGTCCGAGACGGTCTCGAGGAGCGAGGCGTCGAGCCGCCCGCGTTGCTCGATGCCTGCCGAGTCGAATGCGCCCTCGGCCCGCACGACGGCGTCGGTGTCGTCATAGATGTCCGAGAACAGGTCGTCGAACGTCTTTTGGATGGTGTCGGTCAGGACGAGCGTCCCTGCCATGAACGCCACGCCCAGCGTGACCGCAAGGGAGGTCGCGAAGAGACGAAACTTGTGGGCTGCGAGGCTCTTGAACGTCGTGCGCAGCACGGGTCACTCTCCGAGCCGCTTGATCCGGTCGAGGACCCGCTCCGCGGTCGGCTCCTGCATCTCGTCCACGACGCGGCCGTCGGCCAGGAAGACGATCCGGTCCGCATAGCTGGCCGCGACCGAATCGTGTGTCACCATCACGATCGTCTGGCCCATCTCGTCCACCGCCCGGCGCACGAACGAGAGCACCTCGGCGCCCGCGTGTGAGTCGAGGTTGCCCGTCGGCTCATCGGCGAAGATGATCTGCGGTCTGCTCGCCAACGCTCGGGCGACTGCGACCCGTTGCTGCTGCCCGCCGGACAGCTCGCTCGGACGATGGTCGAGCCGGTCACCGAGCCCAACAGTGTCGATCACACCGTCGATCCAGCCGCGGTCACCTTTGCGTCCCGCGAGCGTCAGCGGAAGTGTGATGTTCTCGTACGCGGTCAGGGTCGGGATCAGGTTGAAGGCCTGGAAAATGAAGCCAACACGGTCGCGGCGCAGGACCGTCAGATGGTTGTCGTCGAGCTCGCTGAGGTCCGTATCACCGATGAGCGCGATGCCGGAGGTCAGCGAGTCGAGTCCCGCGATGCAATGCAACAGCGTCGACTTGCCCGAGCCGGACGGCCCCATGATCGCGCTGAACCGTGCGGTATCGAACGCGACCGTCACACCATCGAGGGCACGAACCTCCGTCGAGCCGCTGCCATACACCTTGACTGCGTCGACCGTGGCCGCCGCCACACGGTTCGGTGAGGTCGCCGCCTGCGAGGAGTCCGTGATCGCCATCCCTGCCCTCCGATCCCGCTTGAAGGCCCGGTGATGGGCCGAAGACCTTACGGTGGCGTGGTTGCGATTTGGCTTGACTGCGAGATCGTGACCCTACGGCGCACCCGCTGGGCATTCAACGGTGCCAAGAAGCTCATCCCCCGCAGCCGCCTCGACGACCGCACCTCCGCGGCGGCGATCGCGACACAGACCGCCAGCCGGCAGCGCTGGCGCACCGAGTACG
Source organism: uncultured Acidimicrobiales bacterium (assembly GCA_963842395.1). Taxonomy (GTDB): domain Bacteria; phylum Actinomycetota; class Acidimicrobiia; order Acidimicrobiales; family VFJN01; genus ZC4RG19. The sequence goes on along the minus strand of CAWJGJ010000002.1, from coordinate 1,397,589 downwards.
AGACCGCCAAGGCCACACCTGCAACTCGGGCCGGCAGACGCCGCCGAGAGCAAACAGGCCGAGGGGAGGGTCGTGCAGTGTTCCGACGCACCGCCGGGAGCCAGCCGAGCCACATGGGTCACCTGTTGGGTCAGGTTCGGCGCTGCCCAACACCTGGCCGAACGAGGCCATGGCCCGCCAGGCGGTCGAGCGGGTGCTCAGGGCTCGCGAGCGCGACCAGCGCCGTCGGGCTCAGGGCTCGTGAGGTAGTCCTCGGCCACCTTGTGCGGTGGTCACTCCAGCGCCGAGAACGAGATACCCGCCAGGACGCTGGGACCCCAGGCGAAGACGGCCGTGGTCGCAACGGCGAGGGCGGCGGCGATGAGTCGTGTGGGCGTCACGTCAATCCAGCCCGTTGAACGAGAGCCCAGCCAGGATGGCCGGACCCGAGGTGAAGATGGCCGTGATGGCCACGGCGAGGGCAGCGGCGATGAGTCGTACGGGCGTCATGTCAATCCAGGAAGTTGTACGTGATCCCCGCCAGGACGGTGGGAGCCCAGGCGATGGCGGCTGCGCTCACAACGGCGAGGGCACCGGCGGCGAGGCGGCGGGCGGTCTTCATGGCAGTACCTCCAGTGATCGGTTGTGGCAGGCATTCGAGGCGGCCTGCGTCATGGATCTCGGAACGTCAGCGCGACCCATGTGTCGTGCCGGGCAACGCGCTCAACGCCGCGATGGTCGAGCCCGGCCAGGGGCACGCGCACACCTCCTACGATCGGTGACGGTGGCGCCCTCGTGGCGCCCGACAGGTAGTTGGACCTCGTCCGGGCGGGTCGCCTGCGTTGGACTGGCGGCCCGTCTGGTCGCTTCTAGCGGCGCTCGCCGATCAGCAGCTCGCGTAGCCACTCGGCGCCCGACACCGGGGGACGGCCGCCGTGGCGGGAGCCCTGCCAGGCGCCGGCACCGACGGCGGCAGTCAACACCTCGGGCGGCCGTCCCGGCTCGGCATCGACTCGCTCGGGCTGGTGGTCGCCCTCGTGCTCGGCATCGACCGGCTCGGGCTCGACCTCGGCAGGCTCGGCGAACGCCTGGGCGATGCGGTCGACGGTGTCGCGCTGCATCTGGATGCCGCGGGCGATGAGGTCGCTCACCTGTCGTACACCGGCGCCGGGATGTCGACCGCCACCGTACGCAGCACCGATGCGGAGAGGGCGGACCGCCCGGTGACCATCGTGCCGAGAGCCACGGCGGCGCCGGCCGCATCGTCGCCGAGAGGGTGTGGCCAGTGGCCAATCTGAGCCCGAGAGGAGAATCGAACTCCTGATCTACGCATTACGGGCCAAACACTTGGCGGTGCAGCTGAAGACAATTCGCGCCTTCACCGATGAGCTCCCTGACTTACAGAAGTGGGATGTCAGAACGAGGTTTGGTCTAATTGTGTTCTCTGGTAATCCCAATCTTGGAAGGTCAGCACGAAGTGACAACGCTCCAGCCGCTTCACGACCTGACGAGGTTATGCAGATGGCCTTGGAGGTCGCTGCCAAGAGAGCCTCGCAATGACGATGACCCATGGAGCCACCAGCAAATGGCCGTGCTCATCTGCACTTGGGCGAGGACGGGGCGCTTGCGCCCCGCCCGCACCCCGGCGCCGGCCCTGCCGGCGCCCTTGACCCCTGCAAAGCACAATTCGGCAGAGCGCTCCGCACCGCTCCTGCTCCGCACCGCTCCGTACCGCTCTCTTTTTGTCCGACTCCGGCTGATGCTTGACGAGGCCGGTTCAAGGGTCCGCGCACTTTCTTGGTGAGCCGTGACCGTGTGGTCGGCACCGCGCCGAGTGTCGAACGGGCCGACCGAGGCGGCCAACAACTTGGTCTAGCGCATCAAGCGGATCGGGTTCGGGTTCACCCCGCTTCGCGAACTACCGGATCCGGGTGCTGCGCTACGCCGGTAGGCCCAACTGGGACCTACTCGCCACCGTCACACCCCGCTGAACCCGAAGCGCAGGCAATCGGCATTCATCGGCGCACCGCCCGAACCCCCGTTGGGCGTCGCTATCGACCATGCGGCTGAAGGGCCCGCCATCTGCAGACTCCGACGCTACCGTGGCGCATGTACCGCGTATTGGTGATGTTCCCCAAGTCAGCCGGTCCGGCGCAGGTGGACGCTCTGACCGACGCCATCGCTTCGTCGTTCAAAGCCAGTGCAGGCAGCCAGCCGATCACGCGCAGCGTGGGCTCACTCATGGGTCCGGGAGCCCAGGCCGGAGAAGCGGGCTGGATCCTCGAAGCCGACTTCCCCACCCTCGAGGATGCGATGACGGCACTGGACGCCGACGACTTCCAAGACGTGAAGGCGACTACTGAGACGCTGACCTCCACAATCTTCCTGTTCGAGATTGACGAAGTGTGAGCGCCCCCGAGGTACCGGTCGGGGACGCTCACAACTGCCGATCGGCACCCGTTGCCAGCGTGGCGAACGTCGCCGGACGCAGCTCTGGACCCCGCTCAGATCCGAAGCGCCCCCAAACGGCCCCGCCACCGTCGAGTCGAATCCGTTGTACCTTGATGGAATGTGGGGTTGCCATCTCCTGTCTAACGTCGGCGTCTTGAAGACGATGAACTCCGTTATGTCCACAACATTTGGCAGCGTGTCACCATGAGTGATCCAACCAGAAGAGAACCGATCTACGATCCTCAGGAATTGGAGCGGCAGTTGGTAGCTCGAGAGAACGCGGGTGACGTCAGTGGCATGACCGTGTTGTTTGAGCCGGACGCCGTGATTGAGCACAACGACGGGCTCAACGACGGACGGCTAGTGCGAGGCAAGGAAGCTATTCATGAGTTTTTCACGAAGCTCCAAGTTACTGGGCTGGGACCGGAAGGACGAAGGTTCCGGCTCGGGGAGCAGCGCCCAGCACTCATTTGCGGTGATCTGGCCCTCACCTCGACGCGCAGCCTTGATGGTGACATAACCTCTGAGGTTGCGCGTCGCCAAGTCGACGGAACGTGGCTTTGGGTGATCGACAGGTGGTCTGTCGACTGGTGATCGACAGGCGTTTACGGGCTGTTCGGATATGAGCGGGGTGGGGCGGTGTAGCCGGGGTCCACCGGGCGCGGCACAGGGGCCCGAAGAATCGGTGGTTCCTACACCGTTCGATCCTCCGGAGCCACTGTGGAGACCAACGCTACGCGCATGTGGTGTTCATCAACTCGTGGCAACTCCACCCTGTGCGTCGAGTCGGGAAGCCAGAGGGAAGGAGGCGAAGATCTCGGAATCCTGGAACACCGAATTACGGCTGATGCCCTCGGCGGTGACGGTGAAGATCTGGAGGGTGTGCAGCTCGTATCCGTCACCGACGCGCCGGTAGGCGGTGAACCCGGGCTGGCCGTTGGCTGCGACCGCCTTCAGGCACCAGTCCGTTCCGGCCTGCTCGAAGACCCACTCCATGAACAGGGCGTAGTTACTGGGGCCGGCGAACCAGTTGACCATCGGCGGCATCTCCATGACCACGTCCTCGGTGAGCAGCCGCTTGAGACCCTCGACGTCGGCGTGCTCGAACGCCTTCATGTAGCGGTCGACCCAGGCGCGCTGGTCGGCTGCGGACGGCTCGCTGAGATGTTCCTGCCGGACCCCGACTTCCTTCATGCGGGTGCGGGCCCGCTGCAGGGAACTGTTCACCGATGCGACGGTCGTGCCGAGGACCTCCGCGGCCTCGGACGCGGCGAAGTTGAGCACGTCGCGCAGGATCAGCGCACCCCGCTGACGCGCCGACAGGTGCTGCAGGGCGGCGGCGAACGCCAAGCGCAGGCTGCTGCGCTCGATCTCGGCTGCAGCCGGATCCCTTGCGTCGAGCCACGAGTCGGGCAGGGGCTGGAGCCAGGCAAGGTTCTCACCTGCGATGAGCGGTCCGAGCGGGTCCGACGCGGCCACCGCCTGCGACGGCAGCGGTCGGCGGCCGCGGACCTCTAGGGCGGTCAGGCAGACGTTGGTCGCGATCCGGTAGAGCCAGGTGCGCAGTGAGCTGCGGGTCTCGTCGTACTGCTCTTGCGCCCGCCAGGCCCTCAGGTACGTGTCCTGGACCAAGTCCTCGGCGTCGTGCGCCGAGCCGAGCATCCGGTAGCAGTACGCGAGGAGCTCCGTCCGAAACGGTTCGACCAGGCGATCGAAGCCTTCGAGCTTCGTCGTCACGCCCTCGCCCCATTCTTTGCTTCCATCGGGGTCACTGCACAGGTGCCAGCAGCGGACTGTTGTGATAGGCGGCGATCAGCCACTGGCCGTCCCGCTTCTCGAAAACCCAGGTCGCGTTGACCTTCCCGGTGTCCGGAACCTCGGTCGCGCCGCCGAACAGGATGCCGGATTCGCTTACGACGATCGCTGCGTCCCCGCCGACGAACCGGATGCTGAGCTGCTTGTTGTAGGTCGAGGTGCCCTTGAGCGGCCCCGCGAAGGCCAGGGCCATGTTCTCGCGGATCACGTCACGACTCTCGCGGAGCGAACCGGTCATGATGGCGGTCGCGTCCGCGGTGTAGTTGGCGACCATGCCGTCGGCGTCGCCAGCCGCCCACGCCTCGTAGGAGGCAACCAGCACGGCCTGGATGGCGGCCTCGTCTTCCGCACGACTGTCTGGCATCGGGTGCTCCCTTGTGATCGGTTCGCCCGGGATGTTCCGGCCAACTCGTCAATACATACCGGCGGCGGGGTCGGAACTCATCGCGATGCCGTCGGTTTCACGGTTTGGGGCTCTTCGGAGAATGAGCGGGGTGTAGCAGTGTGGCGGGGTCCACCGGGCGCAGCACAGGGGCCCGAAGAATCGGTGGTTCCTACACCGTCCAATGCTCCGGAGCCCCTGTGGAGACCAACGCTACGCGCATGTGCGAGCGTCTCGTCGGACTGCCCGACGTGACCGTCCTCGCCGTCGACGACCAGCCCGCTCAACCGATCCGTGTCCATGTCGAACAGCGCGTCGAACGACCGGTCTGCGCCGAGTGCGCGACGCCGGCGTGGATCAAGGGGCGCCCGTCGGTCGAGCTGGTCGATCTGCCGTGCTTCGGGCGGTCGGCGCTGCTGGTGTGGAGCAAGCACCGCTGGTGCTGCCCGGCGCCGGCGTGTCCGACCGGTTCGTGGACCGGCCAAGACCGGGCGATCGCAGCACCGCGGCTGGTGATGACCGACCGCGCCGGGCGGTGGGTCACTGAGCAGGTCGGCCGGCTCGGCCGGACCGTCAACGAGATCGCGGTCGAGCTCGGCTGTGACTGGCACACGATCAACGACACCGTCATCGCCTACGGGTCTGTGCTGGTCGATGACCCCGACCGCATCGGCGACGTGACCGCGCTCGGCCTCGACGAGACCCTGTTCGCGAGGGTCGGCCCTTGGCGCACCCAACGCTGGTCGACATCGATCGTCGACGTCCGTGCCGGGCAGCTCCTCGATGTCGTCGAGGGCCGCAACGCCAGCGCCCCGTGTGCCTGGCTCGCCGAGCGAGGCACCGTCTGGTGCGACCGCATCAAGGTCGGCACGCTCGATCTGTCGGGCCCGTACCGCAAGGTCTTCGACACGATGCTCCCGCACGCGTTGCAGGTCGCGGATCCGTTCCACCTGGTCAAGCTCTCGAACACGAAGCTCGACGAGTGTCGCCGGCGGGTCCAGAACGAGACCCTCGGCCACCGCGGCCACAAGCACGACCCGCTCCACCGCTGCCGCCGGCTGCTCACCAAGGCCGACGAACGCCTCGACGACCGAGGCCGCACCAAGCTCCTCGGTCTGCTCGAGGCCGGCGACCCTCGAGGCGAGGTCCGCATGGCATGGCACGCCAAGGAGGTCGTGCGCGAGATCTACACCATCGACGACCCCACCCTCGCCGCCCAGTTCGTAACCCGCCTCGGTGTCGACCTCCAAGACTCCGAGTGTCCGTCCGAGGTCCGCCAGCTCGGCCGCACCATCGTCCGGTGGTCGTCGCAGATCTCGGCGTGGCACGTCGCCCGCGTTTCCAACGGACCGACCGAAGCCGCCAACAACCTGATCAAACGCATCAAGCGGATCGGGTTCGGGTTCACCCGCTTCGCGAACTACCGGGTCCGGGTCCTGCTCTACGCCGGCAAGCCCAACTGGGACCTCCTCGCCACCATCACTCCCCGCTGAGATCCGAAGCGCCCGTTTACGTCACCTACGGGGTGTCGGACCATGCCCTTCACGATCGACGGGCTCCGGTGGGGCGAGGTCGCGGGGCTGCGGGTCAGACACCTCGACTTCGACGGGCGCGCCCTCGCCGTTCGCGAGACGGTGGTCCGTGGCCGCCGAGGTGCGATCGGGTTCGGTGAACCGAAGTCAGCTGCTGGGCGTCGAACGTCGGCCGCGCCTGCCGGGTTGATGGCGATGCTGATGGATCACCTGACGGCGAAAGGGCTCGCGCCATCGGACAGCGACGGCTTGCTGTTCACGGCCCCGGGCGGCGGCGTCTTGCGCTACTCCAACTGGGTGCGCCGAAGCTGGTACCCGGCCGCCGTTGGGGCCGGCCTGGCCGGATGTTGAAAGATGAGAAGTCGGGCCGTGAGCGGTACGAGGGCCTCGGGTTCCATGACCTGCGCCGGGCCAACGCGACAGGGCTCGTGGCCGAGGGCGTCGACGTGAAGACGGCGCAGACGATGCTCGGCCACTCCGAGGCGCGGTTGACGCTCGATGTGTACGCGCAGGCGGTCGCAAGCTGGGCGAGGCAGCCGCCGAGGCGATGGGCGCCCGGTACCTCGCATCGTCGCCGCGCGATGGCCGCGCGATGGAGCCGAAATCGGGCCAGGAGCCGGGCTGACCAGTCGTGTCACGCACGGCCCCTGACCTGGGGATCTGCCGGAGAGCCCGAGAGGAGAATCGAACTCCTGACCTACGCATTACGAGTGCGTTGCTCTGCCGTCTGAGCTACTCGGGCGGGACGGATCACGATAGCAGCGGCCGTCCAGCGGCCCTGAACCGGTTGTCCTGCCTGGTCAACCGACACCGGCTGACACCGACGACCCGTCGTCGCCGTCGATGCCCTCGTCCAGCTGGTGACACCGGAGGCCGACGCCTACAACGTGACCAGAGCCGCCAGAAACAGGGCGAACGCCGTCCAGGTCGCCGCGGCCTGCGTCCAGTTGAGCGCGAAGTAGCGCCGCCGGCCCGCCTCCCAATCCGCGGGCATGGCATCGGGGTCCCAGGCCAACATCACGTCGTAGTGCGGTTCCTTCCACACGTTCGAGACGACGTACACCCCGACGATCACAAGGGCCAGGCCGATCGCGGTGAGCACGAACGGAGTGGAGCTCGGATCGTCCCAGAGGGTCACCAGCGCGGCGATCGGCGCGATGGCCATGCCGATCGCGCAGATGTAGTTGAACCAGGCCTTTCTCGCAACCGGCAGGAACGCTCGCAGGAAGTTCTCGAAGTCCCGGCCGTCCATGGCTGCGAGCATCGGGTGCATCACCAGGGTCAGCATCCCGAGGAGGCCGGACCAGAGCCCCGAGAACACGACGGACGCTGCAAGCGCCCATTCCTCACTCGTCACGCGGACTCCCTTCGTCGGTGTCGCCGTGCGATGTCACGTGCCAAGGCAGTCGCCCCGCCGCGCCCTGACCCTGACCCTGACCCTGACCCGATTCACGCACGTGTCCGGTACTCAGCGCAACGAAGCTCGTCGTCGCCGGCCGGCCCACTCGCCCACCAGGTCGAAGACGACCTCGTCTTGGCCGCCACGGGTCAACGCAACGGGCGACGGCCGATGAGCCCGAGGACGCGGTCCTGTAGCGGAGCGTCCTCTGGAACGGGCACCGCGGGCGCGTACCACCCGTTGCTGTGGTGCCAGTCCCACCAGCTCTGCCGCATCCCTGACAGCGTGTTCCAGAGGAGCTCGACCTCCTCGGGGTCCATGGTCGCGTCCTGCCCGGTCGCCACGGCGAGGTCCCAGCCGTGCTGGGGGAGGTCGAAGCTGAGCGCGCCCTCGAGGTAGTACGCCACGTCCGGAGGGGTGGCGGGGTCGTCGAGCACCCGCTGGACGGCCTCACGGATCGCGCGGAAGGCGGCGGCGGGATCGTCGGCGACGGCAGGGACGGCGATGCTCGACACACCCGCCCTCTCCCGCAGGACCTGGGCCGAGAAGTCGACGACGTGCGCCACGACGTCACGGGCGGTCCACCCCTCGCAGGGGGACGGGCTCGACCACCGCTCGGGCGCCGTGCCGGCGATCAGGGCCCCGAACGCGTCGGCCCGCCTCCGGTACCGGTCGGCCGCCTCGGTCATCGACGCGCAGAGTACGGGACCGGCGCGGCGCCGCACCGACAACGACCGTGCCAGGGCCCGAGCCATGCCGACTCGGCCCGCCTCCGGCACCGGTCGGCCACTTCGGTCATCGACGCGCAGGCACAGGGCCGGCTCGGCGCCGCGCCGACCACGGCCGTGCCAGCGCGCCGGGCCATCGGGATGCCGGCGTCGCTGGCATGCTGCCGGGGTGGACGAGCAGTTCGAGCCCCGGTTGATCGACATCGCGCAGGACGAGGGCGTCACCATCACCTACCACGACGGCCACGTCGCCCACTTCGACCTCGAGCGCCTCCGCAAGGGCTGCCCCTGTGCCATGTGCCGCGGCCTGCGCGACCGGGGCGAGGAGGCCTGGCCCCGTCCCGGCAGCCCCTCCCCGCTGCGCATCGAGGACGCCCACCGCCACGGCGCCTGGGGCCTCGTCCTCGTCTGGAACGACCGTCACGACACCGGCATCTTTCCCTTCAAGTCGCTCCGGGAGTGGGACGAGGGGGGCGACGCGTTCGCCCCCGATTCGGGCCTGGGCGGCTCGGGTGGCTGACCACCGCGCACGCCGCCGCGGTGCGCCACCCGCGTGATCGTGCCGTGACCTGATCGCCGGATTGGGGGAGCATGCGGAGATGCTCGACCACCTGTCCATCCAGTGCGCCGATGTCACCGCCAGCGCCGCCTTCTACGACGCCGTCCTGGCGACCGTCGGCGGCAAGCGGATCATCGAGCGCGGCGAGGTCATCGGCTACGGGGTCCCCCCGATGCCCGACTTCTGGCTCGGGCCCCGGGCTACCGGCGACGGGTTCCGGGAGTCGCACATCGCGTTCTCGGCACCGGACCGCGCCGCCGTCCGCGCCTTCTTGGACACGGCCCGCGGCGCCGGGGCCGAGGTCCTGCACGAGCCACGGGTGTGGCCCGAGTACCACCCGAACTACTACGGCGCGTTCGTCCGCGACCCCGACGGGAACAACGTCGAGGCCGTGTGCCACATGTCTGGGTGAAACCCGCTCGGTCGACGCCGCCGTCGGCCAGCACACTGGCGGGCCATGAGTCGGTACACGTTCGGCGACGGCGATCTCGCCGTCCGGCGGATGGACCTGGTGGCCGGCCTGTTCGACGCCAGCTCGCGGGCGTTCCTGGCGGACGCGCTTCCACAGCGGGTCGACACGGCGCTCGACCTCGGCTGCGGACCGGGGCACACGACCCGGCTCCTCGCCGAGGTCGCCCGAGCCCACCGGACGGTCGGCGTCGACGGCTCCGAGCGCTACGTCGCCGCGGCCCGCGCCCGGACGGCGGCCGACCCCGCCGTCGAGCTCGCGGTCCAGTTCGCCGTCCACGACGTGACCTCCCTGCCCCTGCCGGCCGCGCCGGCCGACGCGATCTACGCCCGGCTGCTGCTCGCCCACCTCCCCGATCCGCCGGCGCTTGTCGAGCAGTGGCGCACCCAGCTGCGTCCCGGCGGGGTCCTCGTCCTCGACGACGTCGAGGACATCGAGGCCCCGCCCGGCGTGCTGCGCGACTACGAGGACCTGGTGGTCGCGCTCGTGGCCACCCAGGGGGCGACCATGTACGCGGGCCGGGTGCTCGCGCCGCTCGGCGGGCGGTGCGTCGACGTGCACGTCGAGGCCCCGCTGGCGGCCCGCATCTTCGGCATGAACCTCGCCACCTGGCGCCACGACGCCCTCGCCGGCGGCCTGGCCGACGACGACCACCTCGACGCGGTGGCCCGCGGCCTCGCCACGCTTGCGGCCACGGGACCGGGCGGACCGACGGTCCGCTGGGTGCTCCGCCAGGTCGTGTGCCCCGCCTGATGTGCCCGCCGCGGTCGTCGGGCCCGGCGGCGGCTGGCACACTGGCGGAGTGGTGCCCACCGGCCTGCTTCCCCACCTCCGCCGGGCCCGCGACCTGGCCGATCGGCACTACGCCGAGCCGCTCGACCTGGACCTGCTGGCCTCGGCCGCCAACGTGTCGCGGTACCACTTCGCCCGCTGCTTCGCCGAGACCTACGGCGAGCCGCCGATCCGCTACCTGACCCGCCGCCGCATCGAGCGGGCGCAGGACCTGCTGCGGTCGGCCAACCTCAGCGTCACCGAGGTGTGCATGCTCGTCGGCTTCTCGAGCCTGGGCTCGTTCTCGTCCCGCTTCCACGAGCTGGTGGGCGAGCCGCCCACGCGGTACCGCGACCGCTGGGCCGCCCGCGGCGGCCCGCACATCCCCGGCTGCTTCCTGTTCATGCGGGGCGTCGACCGCTGGCCGGCGGCCGAGAGAGCTCAGGACGCGACCGCGGAGGCACCCCCCCGGCCGGCACACCGGGCAATCCCCGAACCGCCGCCCGAGGGAGACGCGCCGCGCGCATCCGAGCAATCTGGGAGAAGCGTCGGCGACGCGCCGCTCTCTACGGTGCCCGCATGATCACGAACGTCTCACTCGCCACCGTCTGGGTCACCGACCAGGACGAGGCCAAGGCCTTCTACATCGACAAGCTCGGCTTCCAGGAGGCCACCGACATCTCCATGGGCGACGGCTACCGGTGGGTGACCGTCGCCCACCCCGACCATCCCGAGATGCAGCTCACGCTGATGGTGCCCGGCCCGCCGCTGGACGACGAGGACGCCGGCGCCGTCCGCCGGATGCTCGACAAGGGCTCGCTCGGCGCCGTCGGCCTGGCCACGGACGACTGCCGCAAGACCCACGAGGAGCTGGCGGCGAGGGGCGTCGAGTTCATCCAGGAGCCGGCCGACCGCCCCTACGGCGTCGAGGCGATCGTGCGCGACAACTCGGGCAACTGGCTGGTGCTCGTCGAGCAGAAGCCGTTCACCCCCGGCGACTTCGGGCCAACGTCGTAACCGCACCGACACGTCGTCGGGCCACCGCGTGAGGAACAATTCCTCTCGGTGACTCCCCGCCTCAGCGACACGGCCGGCTCGGCCGGCACCGAGACCGGCACCGGTGCCGACACCGGCGCCGGGACCGGGACGACGGGCAGCACCGCCCGCACCCGCTCCGGGCCCGGGACGGCCGGGGACGCACCCGAGGCCCGGCTCCGCCGCCGCCGCTCCCGACGCCAACGCCAGCGCACGGGGCCGTTCGCCAGCGGGCGGCTCGACTTCGGCCCCGGGCCGCTCACCATGCACGAGAGCCGGCCCGAGGGCCCGGTGATGTTCCGGCAGAAGCAGCGGCGCATCGAGCTCGGCACCGTGTTCGCCGCCCTCGTCGCCCTGGCCACCCTCGGCTTCGTGGCGATGCTCGTGTACCGCAACACGCGGGTGCACATCGAGCAGACGGGCGTGGAGGACGGCGCGGCCATCACCACCTTCGACGCGGCGGCGCTGGAGGTCCGCTTCGAGTTCTCGTCCGACGAGGAGGCCGCCGAGGCGACGCTGCAGGTCGACGGCGAGGTCGTCGAGCCCGGCGTGCTGGGCACCTTCATGGTGTGGCGGCCGCCCGCCCCGCTGGAGGAGGGCGACCATGTGCTCGAGGTGGCCGTCCCCCGGGCGGTGTTCGGCGACTCGATCCACCGCTGGGCCTTCACCGTCGACGGCACCGCCCCGGCGCTCGACGTCCCCTCGGCCGTCGAGGCCGTGGCCATCGACGAACCCGCGGAGGTCACCGGCACGGTCGAGCGTGGGGCCGCGCTGACGGCGGCCGGGGAGGAAGTCGAGGTGCGCGGCGACGGCACCTTCACCCTCCGCTACGACCGGCCACCCGCCGGCCCCGTGACCGTCGAGGCCACCGACCGGGCGGGCAACCGCACCACCGCGGCTGTCGTCGTCCCGGTGACCTATCCGTCGCTGCGGGCGGTGCACGTCACCGCCGCGGCGTGGAGCGACAGCGGCCTGCGAGCGCAGATCCTCCAGCTCGTCGACGCGGGCCTCGTCGACACCGTGCAGCTCGACCTGAAGGACGACACCGGCACGGTCGGCTACGACTCCGACGTGCCCCGAGCCGTCGAGATCGGGGCGGTGACGCCGCACTACGACCTCGACGCCGCGGTCGCCACGCTGACGGACCGCGACGTCCGGGTGGTCGGGCGGATCGCCACCTTCCGTGACCCGCTCCTCGCCGGCGCGGCCTGGGCCGCGGGCCAGGGCGACCAGGTGATCCAGACCCCCGAGGGCGGGCTCTACGACGCCCGGGGCATGTTCACGAACCCGGCCAGCGCCGCCGTGCGCCAGTACAACCTCGACATCGCGCTGGAGGCGGTCTCCCGGGGTGTCGACGACATCCTCTGGGACGACGTCCGCCTGCCCACCGGCGAGCCGGGGGAGATCGTCGTGCCGGGCCTCACCTCGTCGCCCTCCGACGCGATCACCACCTTCCTGGCCGAGGCCCACAGCGAGCTCCGGCGGCGCGGCGCGTTCCAGGGCGTGACCGCGGTGGGCATCGCCGCCGACACCGGCGACCCCATCGGGCAGGACCTCGCCCGCATGGCCCGCAACGCCGACTACGTCGCCCCGCAGCTCTACCCCGGCTACTGGTCGGTGAACAGCTACGGCGTCCCCGACCCGCCCCGGCAGCCGGGCCTGTTCGTCGCCGCCCTCGTCGCCCGGTTCGAGGAGCAGATGGCCGGCAGCGGGGCGGTGCTCGCGCCGTGGTTGCAGGACTTCGACGTCGGCGGTGTCGACTACGGGGACGCCGAGGTGCGGGCGATGGTCGACGCGCTGCGCGCCGCGGGCGTCGAGCGCTTCCTGCTGTGGAGCCCCAGCGTGCGCTACAGCGCCTCCTCCCTCGATCCCGTGCCCGCCGGCGCGACGTAGCCCCCCGGGAGGCGCGGCGATAGGGTCCGACCCGTATGGCCGATCAGGCGACGTTCGCGGATCAGACGATGGGCCTGATGCCCTCGCTCTACGCCGCAGCGCTGCGCATGACGCGCAACCCGGCCGACGCCGAGGACCTGGTGCAGGAGACCTACCTGCGGGCCTACCGCGGGTTCGGCGGCTACCGCGACGGCACCAACCTCAAGGCCTGGCTGTACCGCATCCTCACCAACACCTACATCAACAGCTACCGGGCCAAGAAGCGCCGCCCGGACGAGACCGAGCTCGACGAGATCGAGGACCTCTACCTCTACCGGCGCCTCGGCGGGCTGGAGGCGGCGATGAGCGGGCGCAGCGCCGAGGACGAGCTGCTCGACCGCTTCACCGACCACGAGGTCAAGCAGGCGATCGAGGCTCTCCCCGAGAACTTCCGCATGGCCGTGTTGCTGGCTGACGTGGAGGGTTTCTCCTACAAGGAGATCGCCGACATCCTGGACATCCCGATTGGTACGGTCATGAGTCGGCTGCATCGGGGAAGAAAGACGCTCCAGAAGCAGTTGTACGAGTTCGCAGTCGAGCGCAACCTCACTGCGCCGGTTACCGACGACGCCCATGTCTGATCTCAACCCCCACTCCCAGCACCAGTGCCGTGATGCGCTCCACGAGCTCTACGGCTACCTCGACGGCGAGCTGACCCCCGAGCGGCGGGCCGCCATCCACCGGCACCTCGACGGGTGCCTGCCCTGCGCGGAGCCCTACGACTTCGAGGCCGAGCTGCGCGAGGTGGTGCGGCGCAAGTGCCAGGAGCAGGTGCCCGAGGGCCTGATGGCCAAGGTGCGCGCTGCCCTGGCCAGCGAGCAGGTCTCGGCGCCCCCCGCCGGCCCCTGACGGCAGCGGCGCCGCACCCGCCCGGAACCGGCGGCGGTCGTGCTCAGTGGGCGCCGCGGGCGCCGAGGACCGCGAACGGGGTCCTGGCCAGGATCTTCACGTCCCGCCACAGGCTCCACGAGCCGACGTACTCGCTGTCGAGGGCGACGCGGTCGGGGTAGTCGACCGTCGACCGGCCGTTCACCTGCCACGCCCCGGTGAGACCGGGCCGCACAGACAGGTAGGTCGCCCGGGCGTCGCCGTAGTTCTCGACCTCGTCGGGCACCACCGGGCGCGGGCCGACGAGGCTCATGTCGCCCAGCACGACGTTGATGATCTGGGGGAGCTCGTCGAGGCTGGACGACCGGAGGAAGCGCCCGACCCGGGTGACCCGCCGATCGAGCTCGGCCGGCACCTTGTAGCCGTTGGCCACGTACTCGTCCCACAACCGCGGGTCGCGCCGGAGCAGCTCCTCGGCCTCGCGGTGCATGGTGCGGAACTTGTACATGGTGAAGCGGCGGCCGCCGAGCCCGACCCGCTCCTGACCGAAGACGACCGGCCCGCGGGAGGTCAGGCGCACCATCACCGCGGCGATCACGCCCACGACGATCACGATCGGCAGGCCGACCACGATCAGGGCCAGGTCGAGCGCGCGCTTGGCGCGCGACCGAGCCGGCGGTGCCATCTCGAGACGAGGGATCGCGGGCGCCACGCGTGCAGCCTCAGCCGCAGCGGGACCTTGGGTCTCTCGTTCGCCCAGCTGTCGCAACGTGTTAGCCCCCCAGGTCGCTGCGCCCCAGCGTGCCAGCCGCCTGTGGATCCGGACCGTAGCAGTCTTGCTCGCGCGCACGCCGAAACGCGACCGGTTCGCGTGTTCCCCGGATGGACGCCTACGATGCCTCCATGTTCGCGGTGATTTGGCACTACTGGCTCGGCGCCGTGCTCAGCGTCGCTGTCATCCTCACTGTCGTCGCCCTGGTGGCAGGCTACCTCCGCAACGTCGAGTCGACCCGGTACCCGAAGGGTCGGTAGGCCGGGTGGACGGTCCGGTCGACTGGGATCTCGCCGAGCGGGTGGCGGTCCGGGTCGCCGGGCGAGAGCCGCTCGCCGCGTCGTACCACTACCAGCGGCTGGCCGCGGATTTCGACGAGGTCACCGCCCAGGCCGAGCAGCTGGTCGAGCGGGCCACCGGGCTGCGGTCGGCCACCGGCGACGCCCGGGCCCGGGTCGTCGACCGGGGCGACTGGGTGCGCGCCAACCTGGCGACGTTCGGGCGCCTGCTGCGGCCGCTCACCGACCGCATGGCCAGCCGCAACGACGAGCGCCAAGGCGCCCGGTCCCTGGTCAACGGCGTGTCCCGCAAGGCGGCGGGCCTCGAGGTCGGAACGTTGCTCGGGTGGATGGCCACCCGGGTGCTCGGCCAGTACGACCTGCTGATCATCGAGGACGAGGACCCCGACGACCAGGACCTCGTCTACTACGTCGGGCCCAACGTGCTGGCGCTCGAGAAGCGCTTCGGCTTCCCGCCGCGCGAGTTCCGCCTGTGGCTGGCCCTGCACGAGGTCACCCACCGGGCCCAGTTCACGGGCGTGCCCTGGCTGCGGCCCCACTTCCTCTCGCTCGTCAACCGCACGCTGGACGCGGTCGATCCCGACCCCCGGCGGTTCCTCGACGCCTTCGCCCGGGTGGTCGACGATCTGCGCTCGGGCCACAACCCCCTCGACGAGGGCGGCATCGCCACGCTGCTGGCCAACCCCGACCAGCGCGACCTGTTCGGCCGCATCGGCGGGATGATGAGCCTGCTGGAGGGCCACGGCGACGTCACGATGGACCGGGCCGGCGAGGGCCACGTGCCGTCGGCCGACCGGTTCTCCCGGGCCCTGCGCGAACGGCGCCGGCAGGGCGGCAGCGCCGCCAAGCTCATGCAGAAGGCCATGGGCATCGACGCCAAGATGAAGCAGTACGCGCAGGGCGAGGCGTTCATCGCCTACGTCGAGCGGCACGGCGGGCCCGACGCCCTCGACGCCGCCTGGCGCGGTCCCGAGTGGCTGCCCAACCTGGCCGAGATCCGGGCCCCGCAGGAGTGGCTCGACCGGGTCCGGCTGTCCGAGGAGCTGGTGGGATAGCCGCCGGCGAGCTCGACCGCCTGGCGACCAGGTGCGACTTCCCGCCGGCCGGCACGCCGGTCACGTGCGCCGTGTCGGGGGGCGCCGACTCGCTCGCCCTCCTCGCCCTCGCGGTGCGGGCCGGGTGCGCGGCCACCGCCGTGCACGTCGACCACGGGCTCCGGCCGGGCGGCGCCGGCGAGGCCGACGTGGTGCGGCGGGCCGCCGAACGGCTCGACGCCGGGTTCCGTGCCGTGCGCGTCGAGGTCGCACCGGGGCCCAACGTCGAGGCCCGGGCGCGCGTGGCGCGCTACGCGGCGCTCCCGCCCGACGTCCTCACCGGCCACACCGCCGACGACCAGGCCGAGACCGTCCTGCTCAACCTGATGCGGGGCGCCGGCCTCGACGGCCTGGCCGGCATGGACCCGGCGCGGCGCCCGCTCCGGCGCCTGCGCCGCCGCGAGACCGCGGCGCTGTGCGCCTCCCTCGGCCTCGACCCCGTGGTCGACCCGAGCAACGCCGACCCCGCCCACCGCCGCAACCGGGTGCGACACGAGCTGGTGCCCCTCCTCGACGCCATCGCCGCCCGCGACGTCGTGCCGGTCATCGCCCGCCAGGCCGACCTCGTCCGTGCGGACGCCGACCTGCTCGACGAGCTGGCCGGAGCGCTCGACCCGTGCGACGCCCGCGCGCTGGCGTCGGCGCCCCCGCCGCTGGCCCGCCGGGCGATCCGGGCCTGGCTGCGGGACGCGGGCGTCGGCGGCGCGGAGCGCCACCCGCCCGACGGCGCCACCACCGAGCGCGTCCTCGAGGTGGCGCGCGGTGGGGCCGTGGCCTGCGAGCTGGCGGGCGGCTGGCGGGTGGCGCGCACCGGCGGCCGGCTACGCCTCGAGGCCCCGGGCCGATAGGTTCTGCTGCGCATGCCGACCGACGACCCCTCGAGCGGCTTCGTCCACCACGTCGGCGACGACGTGCTCGGCGACGTCGTCGTGTCCGAGGACGAGATCCGCACCCGCATCGCGGCCCTCGGCAAGGAGATCAGCGCCGACTACGCCGACCGGCCGCCGCTGCTCGTGTGCGTGCTCAAGGGGGCGTTCGTGTTCCTCGCCGACCTGGCCCGGGCGATCCGCCTGCCGGTCGAGATCGACTTCATGGCGGTGTCGTCCTACGGAGCGTCGACCCGGTCGTCGGGCGTCGTCCGCATCGTCAAGGACCTCGACATCGACCTGGCCGGCCGCCACGTGCTGCTGGTCGAGGACATCGTCGACTCCGGCCTCACCCTCACCTACCTGCGCCGCAACCTGGCCGCCCGCCAGCCCGCCAGCCTGGAGGTCTGCGCGCTCTTCGTGCGCGAGGGCAACCAGAAGACGCGGGAGGAGCTGCGCTACGTGGGCTTCAAGATCCCGCCCGCATTCGTGCTCGGCTACGGCCTCGACGTCGCCGAGCGCTACCGCAACCTCCCCTACGTCTGCGAGTACCGGGGCGTGGGCCGATAGCCTGGCCCGCACCGTGAAACGCTTCCCCCGAGCCGCCCTCATCTACCTGGTCGTCGGCGCCGCCGTCCTGTTCATCGGCCTGAGGTTCTCCAGCCGGTCGCCGGAGCGCGAGGACCTCGACCTGTCCGAGTTCCGCCAGGCCGTCGAAGACGGCGACGTCGCCACCGCGGAGATCCGCGACCGCGACAACGAGGTGGTGGGCAAGCTCACCGACGACACCGAGTACCGCGTCGCCTTCCCGGCCGAGTACGCCGACGAGCTGGTCGACGCGCTGAACGAGGCCGAGCCGCCGGTCGAGGTGACCACCGACCCCCAGTCCGACTCGTTGTGGACCGGGCTCCTGTTCAGCCTGCTGCCCATCCTGCTGCTGGTGGGCGCGTTCCTGCTCATCATGAACGTGATGCAGGGCGGCGGCCGCGGCGTGATGCAGTTCGGCAAGTCGCGGGCCAAGCAGGTCTCGAAGGACGACCCGACGGTCACCTTCGCCGATGTGGCGGGCTGCGACGAGGCGGTCGAGGAGCTGCAGGAGATCAAGGAGTTCCTGCAGGACCCGGCCCGCTTCCAGGCCATCGGCGCCCGCATTCCCAAGGGCGTGCTGCTGTACGGGCCCCCGGGCACCGGCAAGACCCTGCTCGCCCGGGCCGTGGCCGGCGAGGCGGGGGTGCCGTTCTTCCCCATCTCGGGCTCCGACTTCGTCGAGATGTTCGTCGGCGTCGGCGCCAGCCGCGTCCGCGACCTGTTCGACAAGGCCAAGCAGGCGGCGCCCGCCATCGTGTTCGTCGACGAGATCGACGCCGTCGGCCGCCACCGCGGCGCCGGCATGGGCGGCGGCCACGACGAGCGTGAGCAGACCCTCAACCAGCTCCTGGTCGAGATGGACGGGTTCGACGCCCGGACCGGGGTCATCCTCATCGCCGCCACCAACCGCCCCGACATCCTCGACCCCGCGCTGCTGCGCCCGGGCCGCTTCGACCGCCAGATCGTCGTCGACCAGCCCGACCTCGAGGGCCGCAAGGCCATCCTCAACGTGCACGCCAAGGGCAAGCCGCTCGCCCCCGACGTGCGGCTCGACGTCCTGGCCCGCCGCACGCCCGGCTTCACCGGCGCCGACCTGGCCAACCTCATGAACGAGGCGGCGCTGCTCACGGCCCGGCGCAACGGCACCGACATCACCATGGGTGCCATGGAGGCCGCCATCGACCGGGTGCTGGCCGGCCCGGAGCGCAAGACCAGGGTCATGTCCGACCGCGAGAAGCGCACCATCGCCTACCACGAGGGCGGCCACACCCTGGTGGGGCACGTGCTCGAGGGCACCGACCCCATCCACAAGGTGTCGATCGTGTCGCGGGGCCGGGCGCTGGGATGGACGCTGGCCCTGCCCACCGAGGACAAGTACCTGAAGACCCGGGCCGAGCTCATCGACACCATGACCATGCTGCTCGGCGGCCGCACGGCCGAGGAGCTGGTGTTCGGCGACATCACCACCGGCGCCAGCGACGACATCGAGCGCTGCACCGAGATCGCCCGGGCGATGGTCACCACCTACGGCATGAGCGACCGGCTGGGTCCCCAGCAGCTCGGGACCAAGTCGGGTGAGGTGTTCCTGGGCAAGGACTACGGGCACGAGGCCACCTACTCCGACGAGATGGCGGGGCTCATCGACGACGAGGTGCGGCACCTCATCGACCACGCGCACGACCGGGCGCGCTTCATCCTCAGCACGCACCGGGCCACGCTCGACCGCCTGGCCGCGGCGCTGGTGGAGAAGGAGACGCTCGACGACGGCGACCTGGCCGAGGTGTTCGGCGACATCGACAAGGGCGCCGGCATCGAGGTCTCGCTCGAGGAGCTCGAGAGCACCGCACCCGCCCGCCCGGCCCGCCGGCGCGACGCACCGGTCGACGCCCGGGTGGCCGAGGCCACCGAGCACGCCGAGGCCCGCCCGTCACCGTCGGCCCCGGCCGAGCCCGGTTGGCGCCGGGTGCTGCGCTGGGGCCTCGGGCCCCGGGCCCCGCGTCCCTCGGGCACCTGAGGGCGCGGACGGCGCCATGGCCGACGAGTGGCCCAGCCGGGACTTCCCGGCCATCGACACCCCGATGGACCTCGACCGCATCGCCAAGGCCGTGCGCGAGATCCTCGACGCCATCGGCGAGGACCCCGACCGCGACGGCCTGCGCGACACGCCCCAGCGGGTGGCCCGGATGTACGCCGAGGTGTGCTCGGGCCTGCACGAGCAGGCCGACACGCACCTGGCCGTCACCTTCGAGGCCGGCCACGACGAGATGGTCATGGTCCGCGACATCGCGGTGCAGTCCTTGTGTGAACACCACATCATCCCGTTCATCGGGAAGGCGCACGTGGCGTACATCCCGGGGCGGGACGGGCGCATCACGGGCCTGTCGAAGCTGGCGCGGCTGGTCGACGCTTACGCCAAGCGGCCCCAGGTGCAGGAGCGGCTGACGGGGCAGATCGCCGACGAGATCGACCGCACCCTCATGCCCCGCGGCGTGATGGTGGTGGTCGAGGCCGAGCACCTGTGCATGACCATCCGCGGCGTGCGCAAGCCGGGGTCGACCACGGTCACCTCGGCGGTGCGGGGCCTGTTCCGCACCAGCGTGGCCACCCGCGAAGAGGCCATGCGGTTCATCATCGGCCAGCGCTGACCGGGTCCGTCCGCCATCTCACCCTGAGCGGGCAATCGACCTCGGATAGCACCGCGAGCGAGTTGCGGCATGGGCCTAGGATGAGCGGCCGTGCAGGTCGGCCGTCCTCGGATCATGGGTGTGCTCAACGTGACCCCTGATTCGTTCAGCGACGGGGGGCGCTACCTCGATCGCCACGCGGCCCTGGCGCACGCAAAGACGCTGGTCAACTCGGGCGCCGACTGGGTCGACGTCGGGGGCGAGTCGACCCGTCCCGGGGCCGCGCCGGTGCCGGTGGACGAGGAGCTGCGGCGCGTCGTGCCCGTCGTCGAGGCCCTGGCGTCGGACGGCGTGGCGGTGTCGGTCGACACCCGCAAGGCCGAGGTCGCCCGGGCGGCCATCGCCGCGGGCGCCCGGCTGGTCAACGACGTGTCCGCATCGCTCGCGGAGGTGGCCGCCGCGGGGGGCGTCGGCTTCCTGGCCATGCACATGCAGGGCGATCCCTCGACCATGCAGCAGGCCCCGGCGTACGACGACGTGGTGACCGAGGTGCGCGACCACCTGGTGGCCCGGGCCGAGGCCGCCCGGGCCGCGGGCGTGGTCGACGTGTGGATCGACCCCGGCATCGGGTTCGGCAAGACGCTCGAGCACAACCTCGACCTGCTGGCCAACCTCGACGTGCTGGTGGCGACCGGGTATCCCGTGATGGTGGCGACCAGCCGCAAGACGATGCTGGGCACCCTCGCGGCGCGGGCGGACGCCGGCGGTGCCGTACCGCCGCCCGGTGACCGGCTCGAGGGCTCGGTGGCCACGGCGGTGTGGGCGTTCCTGCGGGGCGCGGCCATGGTGCGGGCCCACGACGTGGCGGCGACGGTCCATGCGCTCGAGGCAGCCGAGGCGTTGGCGCCGAGCGCCGCGTGACGATGAGTGACACGAGGAGATCCGTGACGTGGCAGCGATGAAGGGCAAGTGGGCCCAGGGCATCACCCCCCGCAACTTCGTGTGGGTGCTCAAGGACCGGCTGGCCGTGTGCGAGCGGCCCGGCGGCTACGGGGCCAACCATCGCCGCGTGCGTCGCCAGGAGGAGATCATCTGGATCCGCGAGCAGGGCTTCACCCACGTGGTCTCCCTCATCGCCGCCGCCCACAACCTGCACAACTACGACGAGGCGGGCGTCGCGTGGCTCCACCGGCCCCAGGGCCCCAACGACGATCCCGTCGTCTTCCAGAAGCGGTTCTACGTCGAGCTCCGCCAGCTCTTGGCCCAGGGCGAGAAGCTGCTGGTGCACCAGGAGGAGGTCGGCGACCGCGTCTGCGGCCTCGTGGCCGGCTACCTGCTGTGGGCCGGCCTCGTGCCCTTCGGGCCCCAGGCGATCTCGGTCACGGAGCGGCTGACCGGTCGCCAGCTCGGTCCCATGGGTCGCGGCCTCGTCGCCGCGGCGTCCGAGCTGGGGGACTGAGCCCGCCGGGGGGCACGGCCATGGGCGACGGCAGGGGAACGCGGCGGTTATGACCGGGACGGCGGGGGATCGCATCGAGCTCCGTGGGCTGCGCGCGGTGGCTCGGGTGGGCGTCCTCGAGCACGAGCGCGAGCACGACCAGCCGCTGGAGCTCGACCTCGACCTGGTGGTCGACCTGGCGCCGGCGGGCGGCAGCGACGACCTCGGCGACACGGTCGACTACGGGGCCGTGTGCGACCGGGTGGTCGCG
This sequence comes from uncultured Acidimicrobiales bacterium, assembly GCA_963842395.1. GTDB lineage: Bacteria > Actinomycetota > Acidimicrobiia > Acidimicrobiales > VFJN01 > ZC4RG19. Next base: position 1,375,757 of record CAWJGJ010000002.1, on the reverse strand, counting down.
GCCCTCGCCGCCGGCCACGTCGCCCTGCTGGAGGCGCTGGCCGACCGGGTGGCCCGCACCGTGCTCGACGGGGATGACCGCATCGCGTCCGTGGAGGTGGCGGTGCGCAAGCTGCGGCCGCCGGTGCCGCACGACCTGGCCACCTCCGGGGTGCGCATCGTCCGCGCGAGGGCGTGACGCGGTGACGGCGCGCGCGTTCCTGGGGCTCGGCTCCAACCTGGGCGATCGGCTGGGCTACCTGCGCGACGCCGTGGCCACCCTGCGGGACGTCGGGTTGGTGGCCGTGTCGCCCGTGTACGAGACGGGCCCGATGGGTGGGCCGGTGGGCCAGGACCACTACCTCAACCTGGTCGTGGAGCTGCGGACCGATCGCACGCCCCAGGAGCTGCTGGGCGTGTGCCGCCGGCTCGAGGCGGCCGCCGGCCGGGTGCGGGCGGAGCGCTGGGGATCGCGCACGCTGGACGTCGACGTGCTGTGGGTCGACGGCACGTCGGTCACTGACGACGACCTGGAGGTGCCGCACCCCCGCATGTGGGAGCGGCGCTTCGTGGTCGCACCCCTGCACGACCTGGCGCCGGACGTCGCCGACGACGCCGCGCTGGCGGCCGCCGAGGGGCCGGTCGAGCGGCTCGGCGCGCTCGACGAGCTGTGACCCGCCGCCCGCGGCCCGGGCCGCCCCGGCACGTGCGGATCGTGGGACCGGGGCGGGCGGGTACCTCGCTCGCGCTGGCGCTCACCAACGTGGGATGGGAGGTCGCCCCCATGATGGGCCGCGGCGACGACCCGTCCGGCGCCGCCCGGGACGTCGACCTGGTGGTGCTGGCGACGCCGGACGACCAGATCCGGGCGGTGGCGCGGGCGATCGAGTCCGATCCCACGACCGTGGTCGCGCACCTGGCCGGCTCGCGCGGCCTGGAGGTGCTGGCCCCCCACCCGCGGCGGGCGGCCGTGCACCCGCTGGTGGCGCTGCCCACCCCCGAGCTGGGCGCGCGTCGGCTGGTGGGCGGCTGGTTCGCGGTGGCGGGCGATCCCCTCGCCCGCGAGGTGGTGGAGGCGCTCGGCGGCCGGGCCTTCACCGTCGAGGACCGCGACCGGGCCGCCTACCACGCGGCCGCCGTCATCGCCTCCAACCACCTGGTGGCGCTGATGGGGCAGGCCGAGCGACTGGCGGCCGAGGTGGGGGTGCCCTCGGAGGCCTACCTCGACCTGGCGACCGCGACGCTGGCCAACGTGGCCGAGCTGGGCGCGGCGGCCGCGCTCACCGGCCCGGCGGCGCGGGGCGACGAGGCCACGATCCGCCGCCACCTGCGGGCCCTACCGGGGGACGAGCGCCGCGCCTACCGGGGCATGGCCGACGCCGCCCGCCGCCTGGCGACCCGCCGCGGCGGCGCCACCGGGGCGACGACGCCCGACCAGGGTGGAGACGACGAGCCCGCCGGGCGCGAGCGGGGCGGAGAGGACGGCGGCGCGTGAGGATCGTCGACACCATCGCCGAGCTGCGGGCCGTCCTCGACGGCGACCGGGCCGCCGGCCGCTCCGTGGGCTTCGTGCCCACGATGGGCTACCTGCACGACGGCCACGCCTCGCTCATGCGGGCGGCACGCGCCGACACCGACGTCGTCGTGGCCTCGATCTTCGTGAACCCGCTGCAGTTCGGCGAGGGCGAGGACCTCGACGCCTACCCCCGCGACCTGGCCCGCGACACCGAGCTCTCGGCCGCAGCCGGGGTCGACGTCCTGTTCACGCCTCCGGTCGGGGAGATGTACCCGCGGCCCGTGCTGACCACGGTGTCGGTGGACCAGGTGTCGGCGGGGCTGGAGGGCGCCAGCCGGCCCACCCACTTCGCCGGCGTGGCCACGGTGGTCGCCAAGCTGTTCTCCATCGTGGGGCCGTGCCGGGCCTACTTCGGGGCCAAGGACTTCCAGCAGATCGCGGTGGTGCGGCGGATGGCCGCCGACCTGTCGCTGCCCGTCGAGGTGGTCGCCTGCCCCACCCTGCGCGAGCCGGACGGCCTGGCGATGTCGTCCCGCAACGTCTACCTCAGCGCCGACGAGCGGGCCGCGGCGCCCGTGGTCTACACGGCGCTCCGCAACGGTGCGGCCGCCATCGCGGCGGGCGAGCGCGACGCCGGCGCGGTGCGCGATCTGATGGCCCAGATCATCGACGCGGAGCCGCTGGCGCGACTGGACTACGCCGAAGTGGTCGATGCAGAATCGTTCACCGTCCCCGAGCCGCTCTCCGGGAATCTCCGGCTGCTCGCAGCCGTTCGTTTCGGGAGAGCAAGGCTCATCGACAACGTGGGGGTGACCGCTTGACGGCACCCACCCGAGGAGGCTCAGCGCCCGTGCGCCGCCGCATGCTGAAATCGAAGATCCACCGTGCCGTCGTCACCGACGCCAACCTGCACTACGTGGGCTCGGTCACCATCGATCCCGACCTGCTCGACGCCGCCGACATCCTCGAGCACGAGCAGGTCGCCATCGTCGACATCGACAACGGGGCCCGGCTCGAGACCTACGCCATCGCCGGCGTGCGGGGCTCGGGCGACATGTGCCTCAACGGGGCCGCCGCCCGGCTGGTGCAGCCCGGCGACCGCATCATCGTGATCTCCTACGCCGAGTACGAGGACGCCGAGCTGGCCGACCACCAGCCGCGCATCGTGCACGTCGACACGACGAACCGGCAGGTCGACGCCATGACCGCCGACCTGCTGGCCGCGTCCCAGCGGGGCCCGGCACCGCACCGCTACGTCGAGGTGCCCTCCAACTGACCGCCACCGGGCGGGCCGGGGCGACGGACGGCGCACCGGCCGCGCCGCTCGACCTGCTGGTGCTGGGGTCGGGCGTGGCCGGGCTGTCGGCCGCGGTGCGGGCCGCCGACGTGCACGGCCTGCGGGTGGGCGTGCTCACCAAGGGCGAGCTGACCCAGGCCACCACCCGCTGGGCCCAGGGCGGCGTGGCCGCCGTGCTGGGCGGCGACCCCGACTCGACCGACCTGCACCTGGCCGACACGCTGGCCGCCGGCGCCGGCCTGTGCGACCACGACGCGGTGCGGGTGCTGGTCGACGAGGGGCCGGCTCGGGTCAACGAGCTGATCGCGCTGGGCGCGGCGTTCGACCGCGACGCCGACGGGGACCTGCTGCTGGCACGCGAGGGCGGGCACAGCCACGCCCGGGTGGTGCACGCGGGCGGCGCGGCCACCGGGGTCGAGGTCGAGCGGGCGCTGGTGGTGGCGGTGCGGGAGACGGCGGCGGCGCTCTACGAGCACACCTTCGCCCTCGACCTCGTCGTCGAGGGCGGTCGCTGCGCGGGGGTGGTGGCGCTCACCGCCACCGGCGCCACGACCGAGGTGCGCGCCCGCCACGTGCTGATCGCCACGGGCGGGGCGGGCCAGCTGTTCGCGGTGACCACCAACCCCACCGAGTCGACGGGCGACGGCATCGCCATGGCCCTGCGGGCCGGCGTGGCGGTGGCCGACCTCGAGTTCGTGCAGTTCCATCCGACCGCGCTGCACCACCCGGCGATGCCCCGGCCGCTGCTGTCGGAGGCGCTGCGCGGCCACGGGGCCCTGCTGCGCGACGGCAAGGGCGACCGCTTCGTCGACGAGCTGCTGCCCCGGGACCGGGTGAGCCGAGCGATCACGACCGTGCTGGCGGCCCAGGAGAGCGACCACGTCTGGCTCGACGCCACAGGCCTCGACCGGTTCGCCGACCGCTTCCCCACCATCACCTCGGCGCTGGCCGAGGTGGGCCTCGACCCCGCCCGCGACTGGCTCCCGGTGGCGCCCGCCGCCCACTACCTGTGCGGCGGGATCCTGGCCGACCTCGACGGCGCCACGTCCCTGCCCGGCCTGTGGGTGGCGGGCGAGGCGGCCTGCAACGGCGTCCACGGCGCCAACCGGCTGGCCTCGAACTCGCTGCTGGACGGCATGGTGTACGGGCCCCGGGTGGTCGAGGCGGTCGACGCGGGCCTCGACGGTCCCCGCCCGACCGGCGCCATGCGGGCGCGTCTCGGGGACCATGGCGAGGGTCACGACGGTGGCGGTGGTGACGGTGGACCTGATGGCGGTGGACCTGGTGGCGCCGGGCCGTCCCGGAGCGGCGGGGTGCCCGGCCGCGCGGTGCGGCGCCCCGGCATCGCCGACCCGGTCGTCGGCATCGCCGCGGCCGATCGGGGGGACGACGTGGGCGCGGCGCGGGCAGGCCTGCAGAGGACGATGACCGTCGAGGCGGGCGTGATGCGCTCGGCCGACTCGCTGGCCCGGGCGGCCAGGGGCGCGGCCGCCGCGGCCGCCGTCGCCGCCTTCGCCGCCACGCCGGACGCCCACGAGCTGCGGAACCTGGCAACCGTCGCCGCCGCACTGGCGGCCGGCGCCGCGGCCCGGGCCGAGAGCCGCGGCGCCCACGCCCGCGACGACTTCCCCGAGACGTCGGGCGGCCACCGGGTGCGCTACGTCGTCGGCGCGCCGGGGGACTGAGCCCGAACATTCCGCCCGCGCGCTCACGTGCGGCTACCGGGCGACCGTTACCATCGGCGACCATGTCGAACGCTTCCTTTCAGGCCGGCGCCGGAGCGCCGGGCCCGCCCGCCGGGCAGCACCCGCCGGGGTGGTACCCCGATCCCTTCGGCCGCCACGAGACCCGGTGGTGGGACGGCCAGCGGTGGACCGAGCACGTCGCCTCGCACGGGCGCCAGGCCGTCGACCAGCCCGCCGGCGGCGCGCACATCCCCACCGTCCAGCGCAGCAGCGAGAAGATCGCCCGCGACGTCCAGGTCGCCGGCGGCGCCGGCGCCGCCACGGGCGTGCAGGGCGGCGGCACGATCTTCACCGAGCCGATCCTGGTCGTGAGCCAGAAGGCCAAGCTGATCGAGGTCAACAACGAGTACGCCATCTTCGACCAGCACGGCCGCCAGATCGGCGCCGTGCGCCAGGTCGGCCAGAACATGGCGAAGAAGGCCCTCCGGATGTTCACGTCCTACGACCAGTTCCTCACGCACAAGCTGCAGGTGGTCGACGGTCACGGCCATGTGCTCATGGCGCTCACCCGGCCGGCCAAGGTCCTCAAGTCGCGGATCATCCTCCAGGACGGCATGGGCGCCGAGGTGGGCCAGATCGTCCAGCAGAACGCCATCGGCAAGATCCGGTTCTCGCTCGAGGCGGGCGGCCACGCCTGGGGATCGGTCAACGCCGAGAACTGGCGGGCCTGGAACTTCAACATCCAGGACCACTCGGGCGCCGAGGTCGCGCGCATCACCAAGACGTGGGAGGGCGTGGCCAAGACCATGTTCACCACGGCCGACAACTACGTGGTCCACATCCACCGGCCGCTCGACGACCCGCTGCGCACCCTGGTCGTGGCGGCCGCTCTCGGCGTCGACACCGCCCTCAAGCAGGACAACCGCGGTTTCGGTTGACGGGCGCGCGGTCGCGAGACTGTCGCCCGTGCACGACGCCCACCCGCCGATCACCGCCGTCCGCGAGGCGGTGGCGCGCGCCCTGGCCGAGGACCTCACGCCGATCGGCGACCTCACCTCCGCATTGCTGCCGCCCGACCTCGAGGCCACGGCCCTGTTCGTGCCCCGGGAGGACGGGGTGCTGGCGGGGCGGCTGTGCGCCGACGAGGCCATCCACCAGGTCGAGGAGTGCCTGGTCGTGGACTGGTCGGCCGACGACGGCGACCGCCTCACGGCCGGCACCGCGTTCGGGCGGGTCAGCGGGCGCCTGGCGCCGATCCTGACGGCCGAGCGCACGGCCCTGAACTTCCTCGGCCACCTGTCGGGCGTGGCCACCCTCACCGCCCGGTTCGTCGACGCGGTGGCGGCCGTGGGCGGCGACCTCCGCGTGTGGGACACCCGCAAGACCACGCCCGGCCTGCGATCGCTGGAGAAGGCGGCCGTCCGGGCCGGGGGCGGCGCCAACCACCGGGGCAACCTGTCCGACTGGGTGCTGCTCAAGGACAACCACCTCGAGCTGTTCGGCATCGCCGAGGCGGTGGCCCGGGCCCGCGACCGCTGGCCCGCCCGCACGGTGCACGTCGAGTGCGGCGACCTCGACCAGGTCGTGGAGGCCACCGACGCCGGGGCTGACGCGCTGCTGCTCGACAACATGAGTCCGGGCGAGGTCGCCGAGGTGGTGGCCGAGGTGCGCTCCCGCGACCCCCGCCGGCCGCTGCTCGAGATCTCCGGCAAGGTGAGCCTCGAGACGATCACGTCCTACGCCACCCTCGGCGCCGACGTGATCTCGGTCGGCGCCCTCACCCACTCGGCCCCGGTCCTCGACATCGGGCTCGACGTCGTGAAGTCGTGAAACCGCTGCGGGATGCGGTGCTGCGGCCCCCGATCCGGCGGCACGGTTCGCACGGGGCCGCCGGTTCGTCCGCCGCCGACGCCGCCGCGTAGCCTCACCGCCCGTGATGCTTCTGGCCATCGACGTCGGCAACACCCAGACGGTCATCGGGCTGTTCGACCTCGAACCCGAGGACGAGCCCAACGTGGGACGCCGCCTCGCCGACACCGACCTGCTGGACCACTGGCGGGTGGCCACCAACGCCGAGCGCACGGCGGACGAGCACGCCCTCGTCATCCAGGAGTTCCTGGGCTTCCACGGCTTCAGCTTCGACGACGACATCGCCGGCATCGTCCTGTGCTCGTCGGTGCCCCGGGTGACGGGTGCGCTGCGGCGCATGAGCGAGCGCTACTTCGGCAGCCTGGCGATCGTGATCGAGCCCGGCATCCGCACCGGCATCCCCATCCTCTACGACAACCCCAAGGAAGTCGGCGCCGACCGCATCGCCGACGCGGTGGCGGCCTTCGACCTGTACGGCGGGCCCATCGTGGTGGTCGACTTCGGCACCGCCACCACCTTCGAGGCCATCTCGGCCAAGGGCGAGTACCTCGGCGGTGCCATCTTTCCGGGCATCGACATCAGCCTCGACGCCCTGTTCGCCCGGGCCGCCGCGCTGCGGCGGGTCGAGCTGGTCGAGCCCCGCCAGGTCATCGGCCGCTCGACGGTCGAGTCGATGCAGTCCGGGGTCATCTACGGTTACACGGCGCTGGTCGACGGCATGGTCACGCGCATCGAGGCCGAGCTGGGCGACAAAGCGCACGTGGTGTCGACGGGCGGTCTGTCAGGCTTGATCACGCCCCTTTCGTCGACCATCACCCACCACGAGCCATGGCTCACCCTGCACGGCCTCCGCCTCATCTACGAGAAGAACCGGTAACGGTGTCAGACGAGAACGAACCCCAACCGTCGTTGCGACCGCCCTACCGGGTCGAGGTCACCGACCGGGCCGCCGACCTGCAGGCGGCCCACGCCGCGGTCGAGGACGGGGCGAGCACCGGGGTGCCGGCCACGGTGGCCGGTCGGATCATGCTGCTGCGCGACATGGGCCGGCTCGCGTTCGCCACGCTGCGCGACTCCAGCGGCGCCATCCAGCTCATGGCCACGGCGAAGGGCACCGACGACTTCAAGGGCCTGGTGGGGCTGACGCTCGGCGACTGGGTGGTGGCCACCGGCGAGGTGATCCGCTCCAAGGCGGGCGAGCTCTCGGTGCGGGTCGACACCTGGGAGCTGCTGGCCGAGGCCCGGCGCGGCTTCGGCGACAAGTGGCACGGCATCACCGACACCGACATGCGCTACCGCCAGCGCTACGCCGACCTGTGGGCCAACGAGTCGAGCATGGCCACGTTCCTGGCCCGCAGCCGCATCATGTCGCTGACCCGGCGCTTCCTCGAGGACCGGGGGTTCATCGAGGTCGAGACCCCGGTGTTCCATCCCATCCCCGGCGGCGCGCTGGCCCGGCCGTTCGTCACCCACCACAACGCGCTCGACATGGAGCTGTACCTGCGCATCGCCCCCGAGCTGTACCTCAAGCGGCTGGTGGTGGGGGGCATGGAGCGGGTGTACGAGATCGCCCGCGTGTTCCGCAACGAGGGCGTGTCGACGCGGCACAACCCCGAGTTCACGATGCTCGAGCTCTACCAGGCCTACGCGGACCTGTACGACATCATGGAGCTGACCGAGGAGCTCGTCGCCCACCTGGCGCGCGAGATCACCGGCTCGACCGTGATCAGCTACGGCGGGCGCGAGATCGACCTGACCACCCCGTGGCGGCGGGCGTCGATGATCGAGCTGATCGAGGAGCACGCCGGTGTCCGCCTCGACCTGCGCATGCCGCTCGACGAGGTGCGCCGCATCGCCGAGGAGCACGGCGTCGAGGTCGACCCCTCGTGGGGCACCGGCAAGCTCGTCCTGGAGATCTACGAGAAGACCACCGAGGCCGCGCTGTGGGGCCCGGTCTTCGTGACCGACTACCCCAAGGAGGTCTCGCCGCTGGCGCGGGACCACCGCGAGCTGCCCGGGATGGTCGAGCGGTTCGAGCCTCTCGTGGCCGGGCGTGAGCTCGGCAACGCGTTCAGCGAGCTGGTCGACCCCGACGAGCAGCGCCGCCGGTTCGAGGCTCAGGCCCTGGCCAAGGCCGCGGGCGACGCCGAGGCCATGGTGGTGGACGAGGACTACCTGCGGGCGCTCGAGTACGGGCTGCCGCCCACCGGCGGCCTGGGCATCGGCATGGACCGGCTCGTCATGCTGCTCACCGACACGCCGTCCATCCGCGACGTCGTGCTCTTCCCCACCCTCCGCCCCGAGAGCGGCTGAGCCGCCGAGCCGCGGGGCCCGGCTACGACCCCGGGAGGTCGTGGCCCAGGTCGCGGTACTCGAGCCCGATCCGTTGGAGCTCCTCCTGATGCTCGGCGCTGAGCGCGGCGAGGACGGCGTCGCCCCGGGGTGTCAGGGCCAGGCGCATGAGCCGCCGGTCGCCCCGGTCGCGGTCGCGGGTGATCAGGCCCGCGACGACGGCCCGCTCGACCAGGGCGCCCGCGCTGTGGTGGCGCACCCGCAGGTGGGCGGCGATGTCGCCCACGGTGGGCGGGCTGCCGACGTGGCCCCGGACGGCCAGCAGGAGCTGGTGCTGGGCGGCGGTGATGCCGGCGGCCTTGGCCTTCTGCTCGCTCCAGTGCAGGAAGGCGCGCAGCCCGTCGCGCAGCTCGAGCAGGCGGCGGTAGTCGGCGTCGGTGAGCTCGCCGGGCCTGGCGGGGGCCGTCACCGGTCCTCACGTTCGGGGTCGGCGCCGCAGTGCGGGCAGCGGCCGTCCCGCTCGCCCGTAGCGCGTTCGTCGAGCCGTCCGCAGGCAGCACATGTCCGGTCGGCCCAGCAGGCGGGATCCCCGCCGGCGTCGGTCATCTCCGCACCCTATGTGACCTGGGCAGCGCTGCGCTGTCGATGACGGGCCGGCCAACCGGGCTGTGGCCGCTCGTGATCGAGCAGGGGACGGCGGTCGGAAATGTCGCCTGACGATATGAACGCAGTCGTCGCGGGGTGTCCCTCCTCAACCGCCCCCCGGTGTGGAAACCTACGCAGCGTGTCGAACCGTCGGGTCACGCTGGCGTCGGGCCTCGTGCTGTCGCTCGTCATCGCCGCGGGGTGTGGCGACGACGCAGGGCCGGGCGCGGACGAGACCGCAGGGGAGGGTGACGTGGTGATGGTCAAGGCCGACGTCGAGCGGGCGGCTCCCGCCCCCGGCGCGCCCGTCGACGAGGTGGTGACGGGCGTCGACGCCTTCGGGCTGCGCGCCGAGGCCGTGCTCGCGGCCGAGAGCGGCGGCAACACGGTGCTGTCGCCCACCAGCATCGCGGTCGCCTTCGCCATGGTGTCGGCCGGTGCCGACGATGCCACCGCCGACGACATCGCCGGCGTCTTCGGCTTCCCTGGGGTACCCGGCCTGCACGAGGCCATGAACAGCCTCACGGCCGGCCTGGCCGACGCCAACAGCACCGACCCGGAGCTCGGCGACGTGGTCCTCGACCAGGCCAACAGCCTGTGGGCCCAGAGCGGCTTCGACATCGAGCCCGACTTCCTCGACGTGCTCGCCGCCCAGTACGGCGCCGGCGTGCCCACCACCGACTTCGAGGGCGACCCCGAGGGCAGCCGCGCCGCCATCAACGACGCCGTCGCCGAGGCGACCCGCGACCGCATCACCGACCTGATGCCCGAGGGCTCCGTCACCGAGGACACCCGCGCCGTCGTGGTCAACGCGCTCTACCTCAAGGCGCCGTGGGCGGCACCGTTCCTGCCCGAGGCGACCGAGCAGCAGCAGTTCCACCGGGCCGACGGCACCACGGTCGAGGTGCCGATGATGCGCGCCGGCAGCCTGGACGCCCGGGCCGCGGTGCACGACAGCTACACCGCCGTCGAGGTGCCCTACCTGGGCGGCGAGCTGGCGATGCTGCTGATGGTGCCCACCGGCGAGGCCACGCTCGACGACGTCCTGGCCGGCGTGGCCGCCGACGGGCTGGGCACGGTGGCGGCGGGACTGGCCGACGCCACCGTCGACCTGACCCTGCCCCGGTGGGACACCGCCACGGCCGCCGACCTCGCCCCGATCATGACCGAGCTCGGCCTGCCCATCCCGGGCGGGCAGCTGCCCGGCGTCGCACCCGGCATCGAGATCGGCGGCGCTGTGCACGCCGCGAACATCACCGTCGACGAGGCGGGCACCGAGGCGGCGGCCGCCACCGCGGTGGGCCTGGCGCTCACCGCCGCCCCCCTCCCGGGCGACATCGTGACCGTGGTCGCCGACCGGCCCTACCTGTTCGCCGTGCGCCACGTCGACACGGGCGCACCGCTGTTCGTCGGGCGAGTCGCCGACCCTTCCGCCGGCTGACCCGTCCGGCCGCCCCGCGCCCCGAGCACCCGCACCTCCCCCTCGGTGCGGACGCCGAACCAGCCGAGGCCCGGCTGGCGCAGGGCGACGCGCACCCGGTAGCGGCCGGGCTCGGCCGGCACCTCGACGGGCACGTGCACGACCGTCCGCATGCCGGGGGGCACGACGCGGGGTATGGGCACCATGGGGTTGGCGATGGGCTCCTGCCCGCCGCCGGCGTCGCGGCTCGCGGAGTCGGTGCCTGCGGCGCCGGTGCCGCCGGTGTCGTCGCTGTCGCTGTCGTCGGTGCCTCCCGGATCGGCGGACCCGGGGTCGCCCGGCTCGTGCGGCTCGTCGGGTCCGGGCAGGTCGTCCGGGTCGAACGCGTCGCCGGCGGAGCCCGCCAGCCGGTACCAGCGGGCGCCGATCTTGACGGGCCGGGGCGGCACCGTGGCCAGCAGGTGGTCCGACCGGTTGACCAGCTCGACGGGCCACGTCGTCACCTCGCCCGCGGTTACGGCACGCGGCAGGGGGCCGCGCAGGCCGCACCGGCGCGCCTGCTCGTCGTCGAGCTGGCGCCCCGCGGCCGCCAGCGCCGCCGCGGCCTGCGGGGTGACCAGCCGGACGACCGCCTCGGGTGGGACCGGGCGGTGGTCCCCGGTTCGGCCCGCTGCCCGGTGCTGGTCGACCGCCCGGGCCACGTTGGCCCCGAACCCGGCCCGCACGCCGCGCACCACACCGGCGCCGACGGCCATGATGTCGTACACCTCGAGGCACGGGAGGGCGATCCGCTCGACCACGGCGAAGTCGTGGAGGTCGACCACCGCGATCTCGCCCCGGTCGTCGTCCTGCTCGCGGTGCGCGTTCCCGCCCACCAGCGCGAACGGGCCCACGAAGGCCAGCCCCCGGGTGAAGCGCTTGACCCGGGCCCGGCGCCGCACGGTGCCGTCGGCGCCGAGCTCGGTCAGCGACCCCCGCGTCGACTCGCACACGTACCACCGGTCGCCGCGCCGGCGGGGAGTGTGCGGGTGCGCGAGGTCGGTCAGGACGTCGCGCCCCGTGCGCAGGTCGTGGACGAAGCCGCTGCCGTCGCGGCCGTCGCCCTTCCACGCCTTGTGCCGGTCGAACCGGCCGAAGGCGCAGACGTGCAGCGCGCCGTCCACGACCAGCAGCGAGTTGACGTGCCAGCCGTCGGGCACCGTCGAGCCCTGCCACGCGAGCACCGGGTCGCCCCCGGCCGGATCGACCCGCCACACGGCGTCGTCCCAGCTGGAGCTCACGTGCGGCGCCCCCTCGAACCAGCACACGTCGTGCGGGTCGCGGACGGCGTCGAGGCGCTGGTAGCTGCGCACGCCGCGGGCGTCGTAGGACAGCAGCTCGCAGGCCGAGGTCTGCTCGCCCGGGGCTCGCAGCACCCGCCACAGCCGTCCGCCGCCGAGCACGATGCCCGACGTGGCCAGGTCGTCGATGGCCTCGGGTACGCCGGTCGTGAGGTCGTACAGGCCGCCGCCCCACTTGCCGAACCCGCTGACGAGCACCCGGGCGTCGCCGAGGTGGTCGCGCCACCCCGGCGGCCCGCCGATGGCCGTCACCCGCCCCCGTTCACGGCGCCGCGCACGTGGTCACTCGATCCCGTGCTCGAGCGCATAGCGCACCAGCTCCTGGCGGCGGTTGAGGTGCAGCTTGCCCAGGATGTTGCGGACGTGGTTCTCGACGGTCTTCTCGGCGATGAACAGCTGCTCGCCGATCTCGCGGTAGGTGTGGCCCCGGGCGACGTACTGCAGCACCTCGCGCTCGCGCTCGGACAGCGGTTGGGCGGGCCCGGACGCCTTGGCCATGCGCCGGAACTCGCCCAGCACCAGCGACGCCAGCGCCGGCGAGAACACCGGCTCGCCCCGCGCCGCCCGCCACAGCTCGCGGCGCAGCTCGTCCGGGGGCGTGCTCTTGACCAGGTAACCGTTGGCGCCGGCGGCGATGGCGTCGAGCAGGTCGCGCTCCTGCTCGCTGACCGTCAGCATGACGATGTGGGTGTCCTCGCCGCAGGCCCGGGCCACCTTGAGCCCGCCCCCGTTCGGCATGTGCAGGTCGCACACGACGAGGTCGGGGGCGAGGGAGCGGACCTGCTCGATGGCCTCGTCGGCGTCGCCGGCCTCGCCCACCACGTGGAAGTTCGAGCCCAGGTCGGCCCGCAGGCCCGAGCGCCAGATCGGGTGGTCGTCGGCGACGACCACGCGCACGGCCCGGAGGTCGTTCGCCTGGCCGCCGGCACGATCGGTCACGGGCGGAGAGCGTAGGCGGCCCCGCCCCGTCGGTGTGCCCAGGTGCCGAGGGCCGCCGGACCTGCCCACGCGCCGGGCGCCGGGGTCCGGCGCGCACCCATCGGGCGCGTCGCTCAGGCCGGGCGGATCGGGACCCAGCAGCGCACCTCGGCGCCCCGGCCGGGATTGCCCGCGACCTCGACCCGACCGCCCACCTCGGCGATGCGGGCACGCACCGACCGCCGCAGGCCGGCGCCCTCGCCGGTGGTGGCGGCGTCGAAGCCGCGGCCGTCGTCCTTGACCGAGCAGAACAGCTCGCCCTCCAGCGGCTCGGCGAACACCGTGACCGTTGTGGCCCCGCCGTGCTTGCCCGCGTTGGCCAGCGCCTCGCCCACCGCCCCGGTGAGGGCCTCGACCGTGCGGTCGGCCAGCGCCGGCGTGTCGGGGGCCAGCACCACCCGGGCCGTGCCGCCGTAGCGGTCCTCGAAGCGGGCGGCCGCGGCCCGCAGCCGCGCGCCCAGGTCGCCGCCCCCGCCCACGGTGCCCGGCACGCCGAACAGGAACTCGCGCAGCTCGCGCTCCTGCTCGTGGGCGAGGCGCACGATGTCGTCGTCCTTCGCCCGGCGTTGCACGACGGCCAGCGTCTGCAGCACCCCGTCGTGCAGCGTCCGGGACACCTCCTCGCGGGCCTGGGCCAGCGAGATGCGGCGCTCGGCCTCGCGCAGCCGGCTGGTCACGAACCCGGCCACCAGCCCGGCCAGGGCGTAGAGGAAGGCGCCCGAGATCACGCTCACGGTGTCGGTCTCGCTCCACGCGGCGGGCCCGAGCCACTCGCCCATCCCCTGCGCCGCCCCGATGACCACGCCGGCGACCACCCCGCCCCGCCACCGGAACGCGATGCCCGCCGTCATCACGCCGGCGAGCGGCCATGCCGACGCCAGCGTCTGCGGGTGCCCGGCGCCGTCGTACACGAACTCGTCGCCGAACACGAGCGCGCAGGCCACCGCGACCTCGACGGCGACGACGGGCAGGGTGAGCAGCCGGGCGGGGTCGACGGTGAGGAGCGCCGTGGCGCCGGCGGAGACCAGCAGGGCGGCGCCCACCAGCACCACCGCCAGGCCGGGGCGGGCCCCCGGCTCGGACAGGACGTCCCGGCTGGCGAGCAGGACCACCACCACCCACGCCCATGCGACCCACCGGAACACCGCGATGCCGGTGAGCAGGCTGCGCACCAGGGCGTCCTCGCGGTCGTGGCGGGCGGCGGCGCGGGCCGTGCGGGCGGCGGCGAGGTTCACGCCCACAGTCTCGACCACCGGCCACGCCGGGTGGAGCCGGGGAATCGCGCGTGCACGCGGGGTGTTGGACAGCGAGCATGCCCGACGTGACCGCTGAGCCGCTCGACAGCGCCGGGCTGCCCCTGAGCAGGACCGCCGACCCGGCCCTGGGCGAGGTCGCGGTTCCGTTCGAGGGCCTCGCCGGCGCCGAGCCCCGGGCGGGCGTCGGGCCCGACATCGTCGTGGCAGCCGACGTCGCTGGCACGCCGCAGCCGAGGGACGAGTCCCGGCACGACGGCGTGTGGGCGCCGGGCCGGCGGCGGCTCACAGCCGCGCTGGTGCTGACCATCACCCTGGTGGCGTTCGAGTCGCTGGCCGTGGCCACGGTCATGCCCGAGGTGGCCGACGACCTCGGCGGCCTCGGCCTGTACGGGTGGGTGTTCAGCGGGTTCTTCCTGGGCAGCCTGCTCGGCATCGTGCTGGCAGGGTCGGCGGCCGATCGCCGCGGCACCCGCCTGCCCTTCGCCGCCGGACTCGCCCTGTTCTCGGTCGGCCTGCTCGTGGGCGGCGGGGCGCAGTCGATGGCCATGCTCGTGGTCGGCCGCGTGGCCCAGGGCGTCGGCGCCGGCGTCATCCCGGCGGTGGCCTACACCAGCGTCGCCCGCTCGTACCCGCCCGACCTGCGGCCCCGGGTGTTCGCCGTGTTCTCCAGCGCCTGGGTGATCCCCGGCCTGATCGGCCCCGCCGCCGCCAGCGCCATCGCCGGCTGGTCGTCGTGGCGGGTGGTGTTCCTGGCCCTGCTGCCGCTCGTGGCCGTGGCCGCCGCCCTGGCGTTGCCCGTGCTGTCCGACCGCGGAGCCGGCACGGCCGACGGGCACGCCGGCAGCGGCGATCCGACCGACGGTGCGTCGTCCGGTGACGGCGCCGGGGCGGGGGACGAGGTCGCGTCCGGGGACGGCGACCGGCGTCGCAACGCCCTCGTGCTCGTGGCGGGCGTCGCCGCGGTGCTGGCCGGGTTGGGCGCCCACCAGGCGTGGCTGGCGCCGGCCCTCGTCGTTGCGGGCGCGGTCCCGGCCGCGTGGGCGTTCGTGCGGCTGGTGCCGACGGGCACCCTGTCGCTGCGGCCCGGCCTGCCCGCCGCCGTGGCCACCCGAGGGCTGCTCACGTTCGCGTTCTTCGGCGCCGATGCGTTCGTGTCGCTGGCCGTGACCGAGGGCCACGGTGCGCCCACCTGGGTGGCGGGCCTGGCCCTGACCGGCGCCACCCTCGCCTGGACCAGCGGTGCGTGGGTGCAGGACCGGGTCGTGCTGCGGCGGGGCCCGCGCTGGCTGGTGCGCCGGGGGCTGGCCGTGGTCGCGCTGGGCGTGGCCGGCGCGATCGTGGGGCTGGGCGACGTGCCGGTCGGCGTGCTGGTGGCCTCGTGGACGGTGGCCGGCCTCGGCATCGGCCTGTGCTACGCGCCGATCTCGGTCACCGTGCTCGGCACGGCGCCGCCCGGCGAGGAGGGGCGGGCCAGCGCGTCGATGCAGCTCACCGACGTGCTCGGGGTGGCGCTGGGCACCGGGCTGGTGGGCGTGGTCGTGGCCACGGGCGAGGGCCGGGGCTGGAGCGTCTCGTCGTCGCTGACCGTCGGCTTCCTGATCCCGTTGGCCGTGTCGCTGGTGGGGGTGATGGCGGCCGGCCGCCTGCCGCGCGTGCTGCCCGGCACGGCCCGGCCCGACGCCGCCTGACCCGCGGCGGCGCGCGGGCACCCGGTCAGGTGTCGGGCGTCTCGCCCAGGTTCTCGTTGGCGGCGCGGTAGAGGTCGTAGATCTCCTTGCACGCCTGACACATCGGCAGCTTCTTGGGGTCGCGCTGGGGCACGAACCGTTCGCCGCACAGCGCCTCGACCGGATAGCCGTAGATGCGGGCCTCGGTCACCTTGGCCACCGCCGACTCGCCCGGCTCGGTGCGCACGATGTGGGCCACCTTGGGCGAGCCGGTCTTCCGGTCTTCCTCGGTCAGCTCGTCGACGCGCTCGTCGACCTCCGGCTCGGCGGTGGTGATCAACGGGCCGCTCACGGTCACCACCTAGGACGCCAGTGCCCATCGCCCCAGCGGGCGCCCCGGCCGGCCGCCCGACGGCCGGCCCGCCGGATCTCGGCGGCTACCCCGGCCGGGCGCGCAGGGCGGCAGAGCATGGTCTGGCCGCCGGAGGCCACCAGCGTGCCGGCCCGGTCCCACACCTGGCCGGTGGCCGCCATCAGCCCCCCGGCGGCGACGGGCGACACGGCCTCGACCAGCAGCCACTCGTCCTCGGTGGGGTGGTGGAAGCGCACCGACAGGTCGACCGTCACGGCGATCGCCGGCAGGGGTTCGCGGTAGGCGTGGGGGAGCTTGCCCGCCGGCCACCCCATCGTGTCGATCGGGATGAGGAAGCGGCAGGCGTCGACCCAGGGGTCGTCGAACCGCGGGGTGGGGCGGAACCGCATCCACCAACGACCGACCGGGTCGAGGGGGCCGGCGGGCGGCCAGGAGTCCTGCCAACTCGAGCGCGCGCTGGTCGAGGTTGTCGAAGAACGGCAGGTGGGGCGGGCCGGGGTCGTCGGGGGGCAACGAGGCGAGGCGCTCCTCGCGCGTCGGCACCTCGTCGGGCGGCGGCACGGGCGGCGGCGGTGCCTCGTGGTGGGTCAGCGCGATGCCGCCGTCGTCGACGCCCCACACCAGCGCCTCCAGGATGGGCCGCCCGCCCTGGGTCAGGCTCACCCGGGCCGAGGTGGCGAACCGCGCCGTGCGGAGCGTGGTGACCTCGAGGTCGACCGTGTCGAAGGACGCGACGCCGAGCAGGTGGGCTGCGATGCTTGCCGGCCGGTCGCGGCGGGTGGCCAATCCGGCGGCGCGCAGGGCCAGGGCGGCGACGTAGCCGCCGTTCGGTCCCCAGATCTCCCAGTCGGCGCTGAGCTTGCCCCGGTAGCGCTGCACGCCCGCCGGACCGGCCCCACCGCCGCCGCTGCCGACCTCGCCGTCGGCCTCGTCGTCGACGTCGTCGTCGTCGAGGGGATCGAGCGCCGTGTCGAGTGCCAGGTCACCCACGGCCGGGCTCCGCTCGGCCGCCGTCCGCCGCCAGGGCGGCGAGTCCCTTGCCCACGTCGTCGAGGTGGTGGACCGGGTCGTGGATGAGGTAGCGGGCGTACGACCCGACCGTGAAGGCCGCCCCGTCGCTGCGGTTGCCGGTGCGCTGCCAGCCGTCGCCGGACACGCCGTCGAGCCGGTCGGCGAACGCCGCGGCGGCCTGCTCCAGGGCGGCGGACACCTCGGCGGGGTGCTGCTCGTGGTAGCGGTCGGCGACGGCCGTCTCGTCCTGGTCCCAGTTGGCGAAGTCGGGGTCGTCCCGCTCGAGCATGAGGGCCACCCGCTCGTCGGCGATGCGCAGGAGGTCGCGGACGTGGCAGGCGTACTCCAGCGCGGACCAGCAGTCGTCCGACGGGCGCGCCGCCAGCTCGGCGCGGGGCCGGGTGAGGACCCGCAGCCAGGCAGCGGTGTTGTCGCGCACGAGCCCGGCCACCTGCCCGGGCGCCACCCCGGCGGCCTCGAACCCGCACTCCGGACACCGCTCGTCGAGCACCCAGGTCCAGTCCTTGGTATCCGGCTCGATGGTCATCGCGGCGAACGTACTCATGGCGGTGGCGGCGAGGCGCACGAGTTTGGCGGCGCGGGCCGGGGGCCGCGCCGCCCGCGCTCGGCAGATCGCGCCTGTTGTCGCGCCGATGGTGGGCAGATATGGGACCATCGAGGCGGACTATCCGTCCGATCGCCCAGGAGGTCGCGATGGGAGCCAGCTCACGCAAGCCAGCCCGCGGCAAGGACCGGCGCGCCGATTCGTCCGGTCACGGCCAACGGCGCGCAGAACGGCGCCTCGGTCGCGTCGAGCGGCGTGGCGGTGCTGCGCCCCCGGCTGGTTGCCATCGACCTCAGGGGCGACGTGGGGCCCACCGTCGACGGCCTGCCCCTCGCCGAGGTGGAGAAGTCGAACGCGATGGACGGCAAGAAGTCGAAGGCGGGCAAGAAGTCGAAGCGAAGGCGGGCAAGAAGGCGAAGGCGGGCAAGGCGAAGGCGAAGGCGGGCAAGGAGGCGAAGAGCGGGCAAGGAGGCGAAGGCGGGCAAGAAGTCGAAGGCGACGGGCGGCAGGAAGGCCGACGGCAAGGCGAAGACGAAGGCGACGGAGGGCAAGCGGGGGAAGGCGCGGGCGGGCAAGAAGGCGAAGGCGAAGGGTCGCGACCGCGACGGGATCACGGCGCGCGGGAACGGGCATATGGTGAACGGGGCCGGCGCGGCCAGGGGTACGACGTCCCGGTCGCCGGCGAAGGCGACGAGAGCAGCGAAGCAGCAGTCCGCACACGGGGTGGGGAGCGCGATGGCCGAGGGGACGACGGTGTCCAGGGCCGGCAAGCCCGACAAGGCCGCGCGGGCCCGCCACCGGGTAGCGGGGTACCCCGCCGACGAGCTGCGCCACGACCTCCTCCTCGCCCGGGTGTCGCGGGCCATCGACGACCGCGAGATCGCCCTGCAGAAGCAGAGCCGCGTGTTCTTCCAGATCTCCGGCGCCGGGCACGAGGCCCTGCTGCTCGGCCTGGCCCACGACCTGCGCCCCGGCTACGACTGGTTCTTCCCCTACTACCGAGACCTGGCGTTGATGCTCGGACTCGGCGTGTCGCCCACCCAGGTGCTGCTGCAGGCGGTGGGGTCGGCCGACGACCCGGCCTCAGGCGGCCGCCAGATGCCGGCGCACTGGGGCGACCGCGAGCGCCACGTCGTCACCCAGTCGAGTCCCACCGGCAGCCAGTGCATCCCCGCGGTGGGCTGTGCCGAGGCCGGCCGCTACATCGTCCGCCGGCCCCAGCTCGGGCTCACGGCCCACGGCGACGAGGTGACCTACGTCAGCCTGGGCGAGGGCGCGACGTCCGAGGGAGAGTTCTGGGAGAGCCTCAACACTGCGTGCACCGAGCACCTGCCCGTGCTCTACGTGGTGGCCGACAACGGCTACGCCATCTCGGTGCCGTCGTCCGAGCAGTCGCCGGCGCCGATCAACGAGCTCGTCCGGGGGTTCGCGGGGCTGCAGGTGTGGTCGATCGACGGCACCGACTACTTCGCCGTGCGCCGCACCGCCCGCAAGGCGGTTGCCCACGTGCGGGCGGGCGTCGGGCCGGCGCTCATCCACGCCAAGGTCACCCGCCCCTACTCGCACTCGGCCGCCGACACCCAGAGCAAGTACCGGCTGCCCGCGGAGACCGACTGGGAGGTGGCGCACGACCCCATCGACGCGCTGGAACGGGAGCTCGTCGACGGGGGAGTGGTCAGCGCCGAGGAGGCCGCTGGCATCCGCGACCAGGCCCGGCGCATCGTCGCCGACGCAGCGAAGGAGGCCCTGGCCGCCCGCCGGCCCGACGTGGCGAGCGTCCTCGACAACGTGGTGGCCCTGCCCGACATCCCCGACCCCGGCGAGGTGGCGACCGGGCCGGAGGGCGACGACGTGGTGGCGATGGGCGAGGCGATCCGCCGCGCGCTGCACGGGGTGATGGAGGCCGACGAGCGCGTGCGCGTGTTCGGCGAGGACGTGGCCGACGCCCGCGAGGCGATCATGGCCGACGTGGAGGGCAAGGGCGGCGTGTTCGGCACCACCCACGGGCTGCAGCGCAGCTTCGGCCGGGCGCGCTGCTACAACACCCCGCTGTCCGAGGCCAACATCGTGGGGCGGGCGGTGGGCCAAGGGATGCGGGGGCTGCGGCCGGCGCCCGAGATCCAGTTCTTCGACTACATCTGGCCCGCCATGCAGCAGGTGCGCAGCGAGGCGGCCACCATCCGCTGGCGGTCGAACGGGGCCTTCACCTGCCCGATGGTGCTGCGGGTGCCCATCGGGGGCTACCTGCAGGGCGGCTCGATCTGGCACAGCCAGTCGGGCGAGTCGATCTTCGCCCACATCCCCGGCCTGCTCATCGCCTTCCCCTCACGGGCCAGCGACGCCGCAGGCCTGCTGCGGGCGGCGTTCCGCTGCGAGGATCCCGTCCTGTTCCTCGAGCACAAGCACCTGCTCCGCCAGCCCTACACCCGCGACCCCTTCCCCGGGCCCGACCACGTGGTGCCGTTCGGCAAGGGCCGCTACGTGCGGCGGGGCGACGACCTGACCATCGTGACCTGGGGGGCGACGGTCGAGCGGTCGCGCAAGGCGGCCGAGGTGCTGGAGGAGCAGGACGGGGTGTCGGTCGAGGTGGTCGACCTGCGCACGCTCGTCCCCTGGGACCAGGAGATGGTGGCCGAGTCGGTCGCCAAGACCTCACGCCTGCTGGTGGTGCACGAGGACGTGGTGCGGGCCGGCTTCGGCGGCGAGGTCGCCGCCTGGGTGGCCGAGCAGTCGTTCTGGCAGCTCGACGCGCCCATCGGCCGGGTGGGTGCGCAGGAGTGCCACGTCGCCTACGCGCCGGAGCTCGAGACGGCGATCCTGCCCCAGGTCGACGACATCGCGACCGCCGCCCGGAGGCTGCTCGGGGAGTGAGCCGGCACGGTCCGTCCGGGCGCAGCGACGCCCCGCCGCCTGACGGGGCAGCGGGGCGTCGGCTAGACAGTCGGAGACCGATCGGCGCCGAGGGGCGCCCGCTCAGCTCTCCGTGTACGAGGAGAGGTCGTCGTGATCGACTGCGAGGCCGAGTAGCCCAGCCATGACGATCACCAACACGATCGCCGCCAGCCCGAACAACAGGATGTCATTCATCGTGCTCGCCACCTTCGTTGCGGGGCCCGCCGTTGGGCGATCGAGACCCGTCTACAGACGGGCCCTCCGCCCTACGGGGGAGGGCAGTGCGGAGTGCTGAGATCATTACCCAGGTCACCCCACCAGGTGTGCGACAGTTCTATGACGATGCGCGTCACCCTGACCGCGGTGAGTGAGTAGGGGCCCGGAGCGTGTCATCCCGCCGCCCGTCGCCGGTTCTGCTCGTGCTGATGCTGGTCCTGGCGTGCACCACGCCGGTGGCCGTGGTGGTGGCGACCGGCCTCACGGGCATCCCGGCCGACGGCGAGGTCGAGACGGCCGACGGCGGTGACGGGGGCGGTGGCGGCGACGGCGACAGCGCCGACGTCGCCCGCCTGGACGCCGAGGGCGGCTACGCGATGGACGACCGGCGGGCCACCGGTGGCCGCGTCTCGTCCACCACCTCGTCGTCCGCCCCGTCGACGACGGCCTCCACGGCGCCGCCCACCACTGCGTCCCCGCCACCCACCACGGTCCCGCCCACGGCGCCGCCCACCACCGCCCCGCCGGCACCGTCCGCGCCTCCTCCTCCGCCGCCCGCGCCGCCGCCCCCGCCCTCGGCCACGGCGCAGGTGGTCGCCCTCGTGAACCAGGCGCGGGCCGCCGCGGGATGCGGGGCCGTGAGCGTCAACGGCGCCCTCACCGCCGCCGCCCAGGCCCACAGCGACGACATGGCGGCCCGGGGCTACTTCTCGCACACCTCGCTGGACGGCCGCACCTTCGACCAGCGCATCCGCAACGCCGGCTACGGCGGGGGCTACCTGGGCGAGAACATCGCCCAGGGCCAGTCCAGCGCCCAGGCGGTGCACGACGCGTGGATGAGCTCGCCCGGCCACCGGCGCAACATCCTCGACTGCAGCTTCCGGGCCATCGGCATGGGGTTGAACACCGCCACCTGGACCTGGACCCAGGACTTCGGCGGTTGAGGTGAGCCGGCTCAGCCCTGGTCGCTCGGTTCGGGCAGGGCGAGGGGGCGGCGCTGCTCGTCGAGGACGAACACCGTCTGCGTGGAGCGCACGTGGGTGGTGCCGTGCAGGTGGCCCAGCACCACGTCCCGCAGGGCCTCGATCGAGCCGACCCGCACCAGCGCCACCATGTCGAAGCCGCCGCTGGTGAAGGCCAGGTACTCGACGCCCGGCAGGTCGAGCAGCTCGTCGCGTGCCGCCCGCCACTCGTTCTGCTCGACGTTGACGAGGATGAGCGCCGCCACCCCCTGGCCCACCTTCACCGGGTCGACGGTGGCCGTGAACCCGGTGATGACGCCGTCGGATCGCAGGCGGTCGAGGCGGTTGTAGGCGGTGGCCCGGCTCACCCCGACCCGGGTCGCGAGCTCGTTGATCGACAGGCGCCCGTCGTCGACCAGGGCGGCGACGATGCGCCGGTCCACGTCGTCGAGCGCGGATGGTGTCGGCAGGCTTGGCATGATGGCCCCTCCCCCGGGGAAGCCGTGCAATTCGTCCGGACGCTAGTCGCCTCTGGACTCATACGTCTCGAAACAGCGGCGGATCGTTGCAAGGATCGTCGGGCGGCGGCACGCTCACGGGCATGGCCTCCACCACAGGCACCGCCGCCGTGGGCCCAGCGCCGATGGAGCTCCCCACGGACCACCCCGGCTTCAGCGACGACGCTTACCGCGCCCGCCGCGCCGCCATCGCCGAGACCGGCCGCCGACACCGCCGGGGGCGGCTCATAGCGGACGTCGAATACACCCCGGAGGAGGACGAGGTGTGGCGGGTCGTGTCCCACGAGCTGGCCCGCAAGCACCGGACCTACGCCTGCCGGGCCTACCTCGACGGCGCCGCCGCGCTGACCCTGCCGACGGAGCGGATGCCCCAGCTGCGCGAGGTCGACGCCCGGGTGCACGGGCTCACCGGCTTCCACATCGAGCCGGTGCCCGGCCTGGTGCCCACCCGTGACTTCTACGGCTCGCTGGCCGACCGGGTGTTCTGCTCGACGCAGTACATCCGCCACCACTCGGTGCCCTTCTACACGCCCGAGCCCGACATCGTGCACGAGATCATCGGCCATGCCGCCATGCTGGCGAATCCCGTGCTGGCCGACCTGTACGAGCTGGCCGGGCAGGCCTCGCGCCGGGCGCGATCCGACCGGGCCCTCGAGTTCTTCTCCCGGGTGTTCTGGTTCACGCTCGAGTTCGGCGTGGTGTGGGAGGGGGGCGAGCTGCGGACCTACGGCGCCGGCCTGCTGTCGTCCTACGGCGAGATCGAGGCGTTCCGCCGGGCCGAGGTGCGCCCGTGGGACCTCGGCCGGATGGGCACCCTCGACTACGACATCACCCACTACCAGCCCATCCTGTTCGCGGCCGAGTCCTTCGACCGGATGGTCGACGACCTGTCGGCCTTCTTCCGTGGGTACGACGAGGAGGACCACGCCCGCCGGCTGCGGGCCGCGGGCGATGAGAGGGTCCGCTGATAGGTGCGCCGTCCCTGACCGCCGCTTGCGACCGCGGGGCCGGCGCGGCCAGGGTGACCGCCATGCCCGATCGCCTCGCCGACGACGGACCGCCCCCGACCACGATCGACGAGATCGTCAAGGCCTCCGAGGACTTCGCGTCCCACTTCGACGCCGCCGACGCCGACTACGACGTGAGCTCGGCGCCTCCCCGGCGGCGCGCGGCGATCGTCACGTGCATGGACGCCCGGCTCGACCTGGCCGAGTCGTTCGAGATCGAGCCGGGCGACGTCCACGTGATCCGCAACGGCGGCGGCCTCGTGACGACCGACGTCCTGCGGTCGCTCACCCTGTCGCAGCACCAGCTCGGCACCCGCGAGGTGATGGTGGTGCAGCACACGGGGTGCGGGCTGCTGGGACTGCAGAACGACTCGCTGCTGGCCGCCATCGAGGCGTCGTCGGGTGTACGGCCGCCGTTCGCGCTCGGCGGGTTCGACGACCTCGACGCCTCGGTGCGGGCGGGAGTCGATCGAGTGCGCTCCGCCGCTTACCTGCCGCACCGCGACCAGGTGCGGGGCTTCGTGTACGACCTGGTCACGGCCGGATTGCGCGAGGTCGCGACCCTCGACCTCACGTCGAGGTCGAGGGTGCCCGAGGCCTCCCCGCCGGCGGCGGCAGCGCCCGCGCCACGATCTGGCAGGGGTGGAGCGTCTCGACGCCTGCCGCTGCCAGGTACAGGGCGCAGCCCGGGTTGGCCGAGGTCACGATCGGGGCCCCCGAGCCGACTGATGGCCGCCAGCTTCCGGTCGCGGATGGCCGCCGCCAGGTCGGGTTGCACCGCCGCATAGGCGCCGCCCGCACCGCAGCACAGACCCTCGTCGTCCAGCTCGACCAGGTCGGCGAACGGCGCCAGCACGGTGCGGACCGGCAGATGGGCCCGCTGCGCGTGGCGCAGATGGCAGGGGTCCTGCACCGCAACCCGGAGCCGCGGCGCGGGCCGCCGTCCCTCCCCGCCGCCGACGTCAGCCTGTCGACGCGTGGGGCCAGCCACTCGTGCACGTCGAGCACCCGGGCGCCGAACCGCTCGCGCGTCGGCGGTGCCCAGCAGCCGGCCGTAGTCCTTGAGCATGGCGCCGCACCCGGCCGCGTCGACGAGGACGGGTGCCTCACCGGGAAACGCCTCGATCGTGCGGCGGGCCCGCCGGTGGGCGTCGCCCGCCAGCCCGGCGTGGTGGGCCAGCGCCCCGCAGCACGCCCCCGCCGCACCGGGGAGCGCCACCCGCCCGCCGGCGGCCTCGACCACCCGCTGGACGTCGGCATGGACGTCGCGCATCCAGGCGTCCATCACGCACCCGGTGAACAGCCACACGTCCGTCCCCGCCCCGGCCGCGGCGGTGTCCGCCCCAGTCGGCCGCAGCGGGGGCCGGCGGACGGGCACGCGGGCGGGGAGGCCCAGCCGCCGCGCCACGGCGGCGGGCATCAGGCGCAGGCGCTGCGCCACGCCGAGCAGCGACGATCCCGCCAGCACCAGCCGATGGTGCCCGAGCGCCCGGAGCGCGAGCCGCATGACCAGCCCCGGTCGTGCTCGGGCGACCGCTGGGGTTGCCGGGGGCGAGCCTGCGAGGGAGGCGCGGGCAGCTTCGACGAGATGGCCGAAGGGAACGCCCGACGGGCACGCCGTCTCGCATCCCCGGCACTGGACGCAGGTGGTGATCGAGTGGACGAACGATGCGTCCGGCGCCGCCCCGTCCCACTGCACCTGGCGCATGGCCGCCACCCGGCCGCGGGGCGAGAGCGCCTCCTCGCCGGTGACCCGGTAGGTGGGGCAGTGGGGCAGGCACAGGCCGCACGCGACGCACGTCGCCAGCTCGTCATCGCTGATGCCCAGGTCCATCAGCCGGTCCCCGGTCGGGCGGCCGCCAGCGGGTGGCGTCCCGGCGCGAGCCGGCCGGTGGGGTCGAAGAGGGCCTTCAGCCGCCGGTGGAGCATCGTCACCGCCCGGTCGGCGGGCCGCGGTGGTTGCGGCACCGCGCAGTGGGCGACGCCGACGCCGACCTCGGCCACGATGCGCCCCCGCGCGGCCGAGGGGCGATCGCCGACCAGCGCCCGCAGCTCGGAGGGGCGCACCGACCAGCGGTGGGGCGGCAGGTCGGGCGCGCCGTCCACCTGCACCATGACCGCGGGATCCGCCCCCGTCGCTTCGGCGTGTCGATCGGCGTTCGGTGGCACGGCATCGTCCGCCGACGGGGACACCCCGTCCGTCGTTCGGGAGGCTCGATCTGCCGGCGCCGTGGCGCCGTCAGCTGGCCGGGCGGCTCCGTCTTCCGGCCCCGCGAGCACGGAGGAGGCGAGTCGGGCCTGGGCGTCGACGTCCGCGGGATGGCCGTCGAGCAGCACCCAGGTGGTGGTGCCGTCCCACAGCATGGACGCCGGGCGGTGGAGGCGGCCCAGCAGCGCGAACGGGTCGACGGGGCCCGACAGCCAGCGCTCGCACGGTGGTGCCGGGCGGGTGCGGAGCACCACCTCGGCCAGCAGCCCCAGCGTGCCGAGCGACCCGACGAGCAGCCGGCACAGGTCGAAGCCCGACACGTTCTTCACCGTCGGCCCGCCGGCCTTGACCACCGTGCCGTCGGCGGACACGTAGCGGACCTCGAGCACCGTGTCGCGCACCGGTCCCCAGCCCAGCCGGCGCAGGCCGCTGTGACCGACCGCCAGCACGCCGCCCACCGTGGCGCCGGGCCAGGCGGGCAGCGCGACCGTCTGGCCCACCTCGGCCAGGGCGGCGTCGAGGTCGACGACCGTGGTGCCTGCCCGGACCCGGACGGTCATGTCCGCGGCCTCGACCGCCACGACCCCGGCCGGGGCGCGGACCTCGCGGATCGCGTCCCCGTGGTCGACCGGGCCACCGACGTCCCACTGGGTGCGACCGCCCACGGCGACCACGGGCCCCGCCGCCGGCGGCCCGACCTCGGCGGCGAACGCCGCGACGGGATCGCTCATCGGTCCCCGACATTCATGCGCCGGAACTTGCGGCGTGAGCGGCGCTCCGGTGACGCGATCTGCCGCACGTTCGGGCGCACGTTCGGGCGCCGGTGCGGGGTCGCGTGTCCGCGGGGCGGGGCGGTCACACCCAGACGCCCTCGGGGATCGACTGGAGGTCGCCGCACCGACTGCCGGCCGGCAGCACCTTCGTGGGGTTGGCCACGCCGTCGGGGTCGAAGGCCTGGCGCAGGCGGGCCTGGGCGTCGAGGTCGTCGGCCGAGAACAGCAGCGGCATCAGGTCGCGCTTCTCGAGGCCGATGCCGTGCTCGCCCGACAGCACGCCGCCCGCCTCGATCGACACCCGCACGATCTCGTCCCCCGCGGCGTGCACCCGCTCCATCACGCCCGGCTGGCGGGCGTCGAACAGCAGCAGCGGGTGGAGGTTGCCGTCCCCGGCGTGGAAGACGTTCATCACGCCCAGGTCGTGGCGCTCGGCGATGGCGTACACCTCCGCCAGCACCTCGACCAGCCGGGTGCGGGGCACCACCGTGTCGTGCAGGTAGTAGTTGGGCGCCACCCGGGCGACGGCGCCGAACGCCGACTTCCGCCCCTTCCACAGCAGGGCCCGCTCGGCGTCGTCGGCGGCCACCCGCACGCCCCGCGCCCCGTGGGCCCGGCCGATCTCGCCGATGCGCTCGACCGCGTCGCCCACTCCGGCGGGCAGGCCGTCGACCTCGACCAGCAGCACGGCGGCGGCGTCGGTGGGATAGCCGGCGTGGGCGAACTCCTCGGCCGCCCGGGTGATGCGCTGGTCCATCATCTCCAGCGCCGCGGGCAGGATGCCGGCGGCGATGATGCCGCTCACCGTCTCCGCCGCGGCGTCCACCGCGGGGAAGTCGAGCAGCAGGGTGGCCACGGCCGGCGGGTTCGGGGTGAGGCGGACGGCGATCTGCGTGGCGATGCCCAGGGTGCCCTCGCTGCCCACGAAGGCGCCCCGCAGGTCGAGGCCGTCGGGCTCGGGGTCGAGCCCGCCCAGCACGGTGACCGAGCCGTCGGGCAGCACCACCTCGAGGGCCAGCACGTGGGCGCTGGTCACCCCGTACGCCAGGCAGTGGGGCCCGCCCGAGTTGTTGGCCACGTTGCCGCCGATCGTGCAGGCCTGCTGGCTGGACGGGTCGGGGGCGAAGTGCAGCCCGTGGGGGGCGAGGGCCCGGGTGAGGTCGAGGTTGATCACGCCGGGCTGCACCCACGCCACCCGCTCGCCGGCATCGACGGACAGGATGCGGTCCATCTTCGTGGTCACGATCACCACCGGGTCGCCCACCGGCACGGCGCCGCCGGCCAGGCCCGTCCCCGACCCGCGGGCCACGAACGGCCGGCCGTGGCGGCGGGCGGTGCGCACGGCGGCGGCCACCTCGGCGGTGTCGAGCGGGAAGCAGGCGACGGCCGCCGTGCCGCTGAGCACCGAGGCGTCGCGGCCGTACAGGCCCAGCTCGACCCCGCCGGTGCGCACCCGGTCCGGGGCCAGCGCCGCGGCCAGGTCGGCGGCGAGCGCGTCGACGTCGACGGTCACCCCCGCAGTCTGCCGCGCGGCAATTCGTTCGTCGCCCCGGCGGGCGCGGGGGTAAGCCGTCGCGCATGCCGATCCGACCGAGCGACGCACCCGGCGCCCACCCCGATCCCGTCGGGCCTGCGGTGGACGGCGTGGCCGGGGACGGCGTGGCTGGGGTGGAACACGTGGCCGGGGTGCACGGGCTGGTCGGCGGGGACGGGCTGCGGGTGGTGGAGGTGACGGGGGCGGAGTCGCCGCACTTCGACGGACTGCTGGCCGTGCGGCGGGCCCACGACGCCGAGATCTGGACGGGCGACCCGCCGGTGCCGGCCGAGGAGCTGGCGGCCGAGCTGTTCGCCCCGCCGCCCGACCGCCGGATGTGGTCGTGGCTGGCGACGCTCGACGGCGAGCCGGTGGCGGCGGCCCACGGGCGCGGCTTCCTCGACGGCGCCAACGACGGGACCGTCCGCTACGAGGTGACCACGCTCCCCGGCCACCGCCGGCGGGGCATCGCCCGGCGGGTGGCGTCGGTGGGCCTGCCCGAGCTGGCGGCGGCGGGGGCCACCTCGCTGTTCGCGTGGCCGCTCGACGACGGCGCCGAGGCGTTCTGCCGGTTCCTGGGCATGACGAGGCGCCAGGAGGACCAGCAGAACCGGCTGCGCATCGCCGACCTCGACGGCGACCAGCAGCGGCCGCTGGATCGACGAGGCACCCGCTCGCGCCGCCGGCTACCGCCTGGTCGGCTGGGTGGGCGCGTGCCCGGACGAGTGGGTGGAGCTCCTGGCCCGGGCGCTCGACGCCATGGCCGACGCACCGACCGACGACTTCGACTGGGCCGTGCCCCCGCTGACCGTCGAGCAGGTGCGCAACGGCGAGCGGTCGACCGACGCGCAGGGCTACGACCTGGTCCGCACGCTGGCGCTGGCGCCCGACGGCACCGCGGCGGGCATGAGCGAGCTGATGGTGTCGCGCCTGCGCCCGCCCCTGGCCCGCCAGGGCGACACCGGCGTGATCGCCGCCCACCGGGGGCACGCGCTGGGCCGGTGGCTCAAGGCCGAGAACCTGCGGCGGGCGCTGGCCCACGAGCCGGGCATCGAGGTGGTCGAGACGTTCAACGCCAGCTCCAACGACCACATGATGGCCATCAACCTGGCGATGGGGTTCCGGCCCCTGCGCACGTTCGCGACGTACCAGGGCGACATGGCCGATGCGCTGGAAGCGGCCGCCGGCCGCTGACCCGGCGCGCCCGGGCCGCCTGCTACGGCGGGGCGCCGGACGGGCCGGTTCCCCGGCGCCGGCGCACGGCACCGGCGACCATCCCGCCGACCACCGGCACGGCCAGGATCAGCACCACGACCAGCAGCGGCCAGCGCCCGATGCGCTCCATCCCCGGCCGGTCGAACGCCACCGGGTCGACGTCGCGCCAGTCGGACGAGCCGCCGCCGAGCCCCAGGTCGTCGAGCCCCGCCGCCGCTTCCTCGTCGCCGGCACCGGCCGTGGTGGTCGGGCCGGCGGCCCCAGCACCGCCGGCCCCGCCGTCGCCGCCCGCGGTCTCGTCGTCTCCGCCGTCGCCTCCGCCGTCGGCGCCGATCACGTTCTCGACCCCCGGCGGGTCGGGCAGGGCCGGGGGCGTCTCGCCTCCCGGCAACAGGTAGCCGGGGTCGAAGCGCGGGTTCGCGCAGTTCCCCCGGGTGAGCCGCTCGGCACGGGTGCCGTTCATGCGGCCGATGGCGTCGGCGACGTACTGCGACAGCTGCGGCGGCAGCGGGGCGTAGCCGATGTCGGCCATCTGGACCTGCCCCTCGCACGCCACGTAGCGCATGAAGCCGGTGAGGGTCTCCGCCACGCCGCCCTTGATGTAGGGGCCGGTGCAGGTGGCCCGGTCGGCCGCCCGGGCGCACTGGGTCACCAGGTAGCTGTAGGCCGAGATGGGGTAGGCGCCCGGGTTGGGGCTGCCGTAGACGTTGGTCAGGTCCTGGCTCAGGTCGGGCCGCAGCCGCGCCGACTCCAGCGCGGCGGTGATGTTGGCGTGCGTAGGGCTTCACCCAGCGGCCGGCGGCGTTCTGCACCCACGCGACCTGGTTGCCGTACACCTGGGCGTAGCCGAACTCGTCGTAGCCGATGGTGCCCGGCGTGTTGGCCACGTAGGAGGCGATCTGGTCGGACCCGCCCTGGCCGATGGTCGAGGGGGCGAACGTGCCCGGCAGCAGGTCGATGATGCGCACGTCGCGACTGAACCGGTTGCGGGCCGCCCAGTCGGCGAACAGGGCGGGCTCGGTGTGGGCCACGAAGTCGTAGAAGAGCGCGGTCGTGCCCGACTCGCCCGAGCGGAACACCACCTTGATGGGCTTGTCGGGCAGGACGATCCGGCCCCCGAGGTCGTTGGTGATCTGCGGGTCGGACCAGTTGCTGATGTAGCCCATGAAGATCTTGGCCACGGTCGAGCGCGACAGGCGCAGGTAGTCCACCTTGCGCCCCGCCCGGTCCTCGATGTTGTACATGACGGCCACGGCGCCGGCGACGTCGGGCACGTACTGGAAGCCCCGCGTCACGCCCGACTCGCTGCTGATGCCGAGCGAGGAGAACTCGGCCTCGGTGCCCGCGAAGTCGGTCGTGCGGTCGGCGAAGAGGCGCAGGCCCTGGGGCGAGCCCGACTGGGTGTAGTTGACGTCGAGGCCGCGGGTCGTGGCCTCGGAGGTCCACAGGTCCATGGCGAGCCCGACGTAGCTCGATCCGCTGCCGTTGATCGCCGCCGGCGCGGCGGCGCGCCGTGGCCGGGGAGGGGGCGGCTGCGGCGCCCTCGCCGCGCCGGCGAACGCGGTGGTCGTCACGAGGGCCGCGGCCGCGAGCCCGAGGGTGAGCCGGCGCATGTCAGCCGAACCGCCCCTCGACGTAGGCGAGCGTGCGGGGATCGTCGGGCGCCGAGAACATGTGCTCGGTGTCGCCCTCCTCGACCACCCGGCCCGGCTCGTTCTCGGCGGCGAGGAAGAAGGCGCACCGGTCGGACACCCGGTAGGCCTGCTGCATGTTGTGGGTGACGATCACGACCGTCACCTGGTGGCGCAGCTCGGCGATGGTCTGCTCGATGCGGCGGGTCGACGTGGGGTCGAGCGCCGAGCAGGGCTCGTCCATCAGCAGGACGTTGGGCTGCACCGCCAGCGCCCGGGCGATGCACAGCCGCTGCTGCTGGCCACCCGACAGCGCCCCGCCGGGAGCGCCCAGCCGGTCGCGCACCTCGCGCCACAGCCCCGCCCGCAGCAGCGCCTGCTCGACGAGGTCGCTGCGCTGGGGCGTCCGGATGCGGGCCAGCTTCAGCCCCGACAGCACGTTGTCCCTGATGCTCATGGCCGGGAACGGGTTGGGCTTCTGGAACACCATGCCGATGCGCATGCGCACCTGCTGGGCGCGGATGCCGGTGCGGTAGATGTCCTCGCCGTCGAGCAGGATCTCGCCGGCCAGCGCCGCCCGGGGCACCAGCTCGTGCATGCGGTTGAGCAGCCGCAGGAAGGTCGACTTCCCGCAGCCCGACGGGCCGATGAGGGCGGTGACCTCGCCCGCGGGCATCACGAGGTCGACCCCGTCGAGCACCAGGTGGTTGCCGAACCAGGCGCACGCGGCCCGGGCCTCGACGGTGGCGGCACCCGGCGGCGGCCCCCCGATCAGCCGCACCGCGGGCCGGCCGGCCAGCGGGTCGGCGTCGATGACGGCGTCGGGCAGCCCGGTGGCCGGATCGATGACGTCGGTCGTGTCGACGGACTCCGTCGTGTCGGCGGCGGGGGCGGCGTCGGTGGATGCGTCCGGGTCGGCGGACGCGGCGCGGGCGGTGTCGGTCACGGGGAGCGGCCCTCCTGGGCGGCGACGATGGGGGCGCCCGGCGCGGGCAGCCCGTCGAGGATCGCGGCGGTGGTCACCGGGTTGGCGGCGCGGCGCTCGCGGCGCGACATCCGCTGCGTGCGGTCGCGCCCCACCCAGCGGGCGATGGCGAACAGGGTCAGCACCACCAGCATCAGCACCAGCGCCCCGGTGAACCCGCGCTCGATCGACGAGGCGTCGGGTTGCTGGATGTTGCGGTACACGAAGAGCGGCAGGCTCTCCTGGGGGTTGGCGAACGCGTTGGCGTTGTAGAGCTTGTAGCCGAAGGCGGTGAAGAGCAGGGGCGCCGTCTCGCCCACCGCCCGGGCGATGCCGAGGACGACGGCCGTGGTGATCCCGCTGCGGGCCGTCGGCAGCACCACCGACCACACCGTGCGCGCCCGGGACGCCCCCATCGCCAGGCTGGCCTCGCGCAGGCCGTCGGGCACCAGGCGCAGCACCACCTCGACCGTGCGGGTGATGGTCGGGAGCATGATCATCGCCAGGGCCAGGCTGGCCATGAAGCCGTTGAAGCCGAACAGCTCGTTCCCTCCGCCGTAGGGCAGGATCAGCACGGCGTAGATGAACAGGCCGGCCACGATCGACGGCAGCCCGCTCATGGCGTCGACGAACACGCGCACCGGCCGCCGCAGCCGGCTGCGGGTCTCGTTGAGGAACACCGCGGTGGCCACCGCGAGCGGGGTCGACAGCAGCAGCGCCAGGCCGACCTGCATCAGGCTGCCCACGATGGCGTGGGAGCCGCCGCCGGCGGTGGCGGGCTGGGTCGGCGTGATCCCCCGCTGGTCGTGGATGAAGAACCCGAGGCGCAGCGCGGGCAGGCCCTTCACCACCACGTAGCCCACCAGCCACAGCAGCGGCGCCAGCAACGCCACGGCCCCGGTCGTGATGGCCACGGTCGCCAGGCGGTCCCGCGCCACCAGCCCGTCGATGCGGTCGGCGGTGACGAGCCCGAACAGCAGCAGGAACAGCAGGTAGGCGACGACCAGGAAGCCGAACCAGCCGACCCCGTCGGTGAGCCGACTGAACACCAGCCACGCCAGCGCGGTGGCGCTCACCGCGCAGCCGGCCATCGTGGCGTAGTCGACCGGCAGCAGCTCGGCGGGTCTGCGGCGGAGCGGCGGGGCGGCGGCGGCCATCAGACCTCGACCCCCACGCCCGAGCGGCTGCGGGAGATGATCACCGAGGCGAGCATGTTGGTGACGAGGGTCATGCCGAACAGGACGAGCCCGGCCGCCATCAGCGCCGACGTGGCGAACTCGCCGCCCCCCGCCGCGACGGGCGATGAACCCCGACACGGTGGCCCCGCCGTTCTCGAGGATCCGGGAGGTGACCTCGGGGATCTGGGGAAGCAGCAGCGACACGGCGATCGTCTCGCCGAGCGCCCGCCCCAGCCCCAGCATCGAGCCGCCGATGATGCCGCCCCGCCCGAACGGGAGCACCACCATGCGGATCATCCCCCAGCGGGTGCCGCCCAGCGCCAGCGCGGCCTCCTTCTCGCCGGGGGGTGTCTGGCTGAACACCTCGCGCGACACCGAGGCGATGATCGGCAGCACCATCAGCGACACGACCATGCCGGCCACCAGCATCGTCCCGGTGTGATCGGCGTCCGGGCTCGACCCGGAAGAGCGGGAACCAGCCCAGCGTGGCGGCCCAGCCACTCGAGCAGCGGGGTGAGCTGCCCGGCGAGCAGCAGGAAGCCCCACAGCCCGTAGAGCAGGCTGGGGATGGCGGCCAGCAGGTCGACCAGGCCGGTGAGCAGGCTGCGCCACTTCCCGGTGGCGTAGTCGCTGATGAACAGCGCGGCGCAGGTGCCGAGGGGCACGGCGATGGCGACGGCGACGAGGGCGACGAGCACGGTGCCGCTGACGAGCCCGAGCACGCCGATCTCGGGCGGGTCGACGTCGGTGCGCCACTCCTCGCTGGTGAGGAAGCCCCAGCCGGCCGTGTCGAAGGCCTCGCCGGCCCGCAGGAACAGGAAGATCCCGACCAGCGTCAGCAGCACCAGCACCAGCAGCCCGGCGCCGGCCGTCACCGCGTCGAAGGCGCGGTCACCACCCGTGGGCTCGTCGGCGATCACCCGGGGAGTCACCATCGGGGCAGAGCCCTCGGCCGCCACCCTGTCGTGCGAGGCCTGACGCTCGTCTCCTTCCATCCTGTCCGGATCAAACCAGTGGTCCCCCGGCCTCACAACGCACGCACCCCGAACGGATCGTGAACGGCGGGCGACCACAGGTGAACGACGGCCGCGGGACCCGGGGGTGGCGCTGCGTGTTCACCCCCGGTTCGCCCGGCCGGCGGTGGGTCGTTCACCTTCGTGTGCGAGAACCCGGCTGTCGATCTTTCGCGCCCCGAAGGAGCCCACGTCGTGCCCGCACTGCCGATCCGGCCCGGCCCCCGCCCCCGTTCCCGCCGGCGGTTGCTCTCGGCCGTGGCGACGGCGCTGGCCCTCGTGGCCGCCCTGGCCTGGCTCGTCGCCCCGGTCGCCGACTCGGGCGCGCAGCCGGTCGGCGGGGATCCGCCCGTCACCGTCGAGGTGACGCCGGCGACCGGTCTGACCGACGGCACGGTGGTGGACGTGACCGTCCGGGCCCGCCCGGGCGTACGGATCAGCACCAACCCGAACGACAACCAGGGCATCTGGCTGTGCCGTCCGGGCGTGACCTACACGACCTACCGCGAGCTGCTGCCCGCGCAGGGCAACTGCCCGATGTTCCTGTCGGTCTCCAGCTCGTCGCTGTCGTCGCGGACGCTGTTCCCCCTGCCGGACGGGTCCGCGGCCCGCACGTCGATGGCGGTCGGCGTCGGTACGGTCGGGTGGCCGCTGTCCGCCCCCACCTTCAGCCTCACCTGCGACGAGAACAACCCGTGCGCGCTGGTGGCCCTGGTGCGGGCGTCGATCGACGGCGGGCCGTTGGTCGACGTGGCCACCACCGTCGGGCTCTCGTACGCGACCGACAGCCCGCTGGCGTCGTGCCGGCCGGCCGACGGTGCGTTCACCTCGGCCGGCAGCGACCGGATGCAGCGCTGGTGGACCGAGCTGTCGGTGGCCGACTGCGGGTCGTCGGGCCAGGTGGCCAGCAACTTCGCCCCGCTGGGCGAGGGCGAGGCGCTGGCCGGCTTCGCCTCGGGTGCACGCGACGTGGCCTACACCGCCGCCGGCCACCGGCCCGAGGTGGCGTCGTTCAATCCGCCGACGGCCCGGCCGGCCGTCTACACACCGGTCTCGCTCAACGCGGTGGTCATCGCCGTCGTGGGCGGGAACCCGCTGTACCAGGCGCCCGACTGGCCGGTCGGGCTGCCCCGTCCCTACCAGGACATCCGGCTCACGGCCGCCGAGGCCGCGGCGCTCATCGGGCGCCACCAGACGCAGTTCGACACGCTGCACAACGCGGCCGTCCGCGGTCGCAACCCCGAGCTGCCACCGGGCGAGCTGTACTGGCTGGGCGACACCACCAAGGTGCGGGGGACGATCGCCGTCCAGGCGCCGACCTCGGTGACCTGGCTCGGCACCACATACCTCGACGCGCTGGCCCCGGCCGCCTGGATCAACGACGCCGGCGCCGACCGGGGTGTCGTCTCCTCGTTCGCCGGGGCCGTGCCGGGCTTCGACGGCCAGCTCACCGAGATCAGCACCGTCTCCCAGCTCGCCGCGCTCAAGAACGTGACCATCCAGCAGAGCTCGGTCTACCCGGGGCCGTCGTGGGCGCTCACCGACTACGCCACCGCGGTGGCCCTGGGCCTCACCCCGGTGGCGATCGAGAACGCCGCCGGCCAGTTCGTGACGCCGACCCCGCAGTCGCTGGCCGCGGCGGTGCCGACGATGACGGTCGGTCCCGACGGCCGCCGCGTCCCGGACGTGCGGGCGACCGCCGCCGGCGCCTACCCGCTGACGATGGTCGAGTACGCCATGGCGCCCGCCGAGCCGCTCGATCGGGGCCGAGTGCGCGCCCCGGACGGCCGCCCAGCAGCAGCTCACGTCGTGGCTCCAGTTCGTCACCGGGCCCGGTCAGCAGGCGCTGCCGGCGGGCGTGGTGCCGCTCACCGACACGCTGCGCGCCGAGGCGCAGGCGTCGATCGCCCGGGTGGGTGCGTCGCCGTCCACCGCCGGGTGCGCCCCTCCGGTGGCCCCGCCGGGCGGGCCGGCCGGGGGTCCCGGCGCGCTTCCGCCGGGCGGCGTGCCCGCGTCGGCGCTGGGGCCGCTGGGCTCGGGCTCCGGCAGCGGCCGGGGCGGGGCGACGTCGGGGACGGGCGGCGCAGGCGCGGGCAGCGGAGCCGGCGCCGTGACGCCGTCGACGCCCGAGGAGATGGCCGGCGCCGTCGAGCTCACCGAGAACGCCCGGCCGACGCTGCCCCCGTTCCTCGGCGTACGGGCCGTCAGCGAGGTGGTCTCGCCCCTGGCGCTGCTGGCCGTGGTGGCGCTCACCGCCGCGGCCGCGTTCGTCACGTCCGGGCGCCCGGTGCCACTGCCCCTGGCACGGGCGCCCGGACGGGCGGCCTCGGCCGTGCGTGGGGTCCTGGGGCGCCGGCCCCGGCTCCGGCGCCGGCGTTCCCGGTGACGGCCCCGGCTCCCGCGGCGGCGCCCCCGGTCACCGGGGTCGTGGCCGGCGGCGCCGAGTCGAGCACCACGGGCCGGCGTCCGCCGCGACCGGTCTCCCGCGGCGCGATCGCGTGGGCGGCGGCGGCGTGGCTGGGCGTCACCGTCGTCGCCGTCGTGCTGGTGCTGTACGGCATCGGCCCGCTGCTCGAGCAGCGCGACCAGACGGCGCTGCTGGCCGACTACCGGGTCGAGGTGCGCCAGGCGGCCAACCAGTCCCTCGGGCTCCCCGGGGTCGAGGTGCCCACCCGGGCGCCCGAGACCGGCGCGCCGGTCGCCATCCTCGACATCCCGGCGCTGCGTGTCGAGCAGGTCGTGGTCGAGGGCGTCGGCCCTCAGCAGACCCGGCGGGGACCGGGACACGTCCCTGGCACACGGGGTCCCGGGCAGCCGGGCAACAGCGCCATCGTCGGTCGCCGCACCGCGTTCGGCGGGCCGTTCCGGACGCTGGGCGAGCTGGACCTCGGCGACGAGATCCTGGTGACCACGAGCCAGGGCCAGACCATCTACGAGGTGGTCGAGGTCCGCAGCGACGAGGTGGCCGACGGCAGTGGCGTCACCACCGAGGACGCGACGACCACGACCACCGCGCCGGCGGCCCGCCCGACCACCGGCACCACCCGGCCCGGCGCGGGCGAGCCCGCCTCGCCCGCGGCGGGCGAAGAGGCCGAGGACCGCGCCGAGACCGAGCCCCTGCCGGCCGAGCTCACCACCGACGACCTGTTCGGGCGCACGCCCGACGACCGGCTGACGCTGGTGACCTCGGCCGCCACCAGGCCGTGGAACACCAGCCGCGCCACGATCGTGGTGGCGACCATGCGCGACCGGCCGTTCGCCCCGACGCCGCAGGGGGGCCGCACCGAGGCCGACGACGGCCGCAGCCCCGACGGCGGGGCGGGGGCGGCCCTCGCGCTGGCGCTGCTCGCCTACCTCGTCGCCGTGGTGGTGGCGGTGGTGCTGTACCGCACGGCGCGGCCGCGCTCGGCCTACCTCCTCACCGCGCCGCCGCTGCTGGCGGCCACGATGCTGGCCGCCGAGGCCACCGCCCGCGTGCTGCCCGCCTGGCTGTGAGCCGGCACCGGCCGGTCGGCCGGGCGACCGGTTCGGGACGTTGTGCGTTCCGGTGTCCGCCACCGTCGTGGCGACGGGTGACCGCTGCCAAGTGTTCACCGCGCGGTCGGCCCGCCCGCCCGCCGCATTCAACTCCGCATGCGAGAACTGCGGGTGCGGCCACCGACCCGGTCGCCGCAACGGCGCCCTGCTGGGGTGTACCAGAGGAGCAGCACAGGACATGCATCTTCCCCTTTCCGACCGCGCACGCCGCGTCGCCTTAGGCGGTGTGGCGTCACTGGCACTGCTCGGCCTGGCGGCCTGCGACTACGGCCCCGACGGCGATCAGGACGTGGTGGCCTTCGTCGGCTCCGACACGACCCAGGACGTGGTCGGTGCTCTGATCAACAGCTACAACGCCGACACCGTCTACAACAACGACGAGAACATCCCCGGCGACGAGCGCGACATCCTCGACAACGTGCTCTCGGTCGAGGCCAACCCCAACCCGGTGGCGGCCGACGAGCACTGCGGTGCCCGTACGTACCACACGCCCCCGGGGGCCGGTGAGGTCGTGGCGCCCAACGGCTCGACCGCCGGGCGTGACGCCCTCAAGGCCTCGGTGCTCAACGGCGACGGCTGCATCGACGTGGCCCGCTCGTCCTCGGGCCCCCGGGCCATCGGCACCGGCGCCGGCCAGGACCCGGCCAGCTTCGAGTACTACGCCTTCGGCCTCGACGCCGTGGGTTGGTCGTCGGCCAGCGCGTCGGCCCCCTCCAACCTGACGCTCGCCCAGCTCCGGGGCATCTACAACTGCACCTTCACCAACTGGAACCAGGTGGGCGGCGGCAACCAGGCGATCCAGCGCTACTACCCGCAGCCGGGATCCGGTACGCGGGCGTTCTTCCAGAGCGACGTGCTGGGGTTCGACCCCTTCACCTTCAACACCTGCCCGCTTCCGATCGAGGTGCAGGAGAACCAGGGCGCGACCATCCCCGTGGCCGACCGGCCGGCGGCGATCGTGCCCTACTCGGGCGGCAACTGGATCGCCATGGCCAACGGCGCCATCCTCGACCAGCGTGCCGGTCAGGTCATCCGCAACCTCGACGGGAAGAACATCACGTTCAACACGGGCTCGGGCTTCGTGCCCGCCACCCCGGCCGCCACCGGTGACCCGGCGGCGCCCGTGCAGGAGGCCAACGTGCGGCTGGTCGACTCGACGCCCGCCTACGTCGGCGTGCGGTTCGTGTTCAACGTGATCGACAACACGTCGCCCAGCTACCAGAGCTCCATCCGCTACGTGGGCTTCGACAACGTGACCGACGGCTCGACCGCCCCGCTGTGCAGCAACGGCAAGGCGGCGATCATCTCGCAGTTCGGCTTCGGCCCGCTCACCAACACCGTGGACCCGGTGCACAACGCCGCCGGCTCCACCTGCCGGCTCTACTGAGCCGGGCCTGGTCCGGCCCCTGACCACGGCCGGACCAGCAGTTCCCCAACCAACCCGGGCGTGCGGTCAGCGCCGACGGCACACCCCAGGACACGGCCCCCGGACTTCCCAGGCCCGGGGGCCGTGTCGCGCCCCCCGACCGCTCCCGGGCGTCAGGCGCCGGGGCCGGCGAGCAGGCGGTAGGTCGGGTTGAGGATGGCCAGGCGGTGCTGGTGCACGCCGGCCGTGCCCGTGATCTCGATGGGGCTGCCGACCTTGACGCCCGCCATCCCCCGCCGGCCGAGGAACACGGCCAGCAGGGTGCCGCTGCCGTCGTCGACCACGCACTCGAACGTGGGGATGTCCCGCTGGGGCGCCACCCGCACGGAGCGCACCGTGCCCCGCACCCGCACGTGGTCGCGCCAGCGGACGTCTCCGATGGCGGTGACCGCGTCGGTGTCGTGCAGCGGCGCCCGATCGGCGGCCGCGGCGTCCTTCGGGGTGGCGATGAGCCGGCCCCGCTCGGCGGTGGGGAGCATCTCGACCACGTCGTCCGACAGCCATGCGTCGAAGTGGAACGGCACGGTGGTCACGTTGGCGTGGGGGAGCTTCGAGACCTGCGCCTGGATCGAGTCGGCGGTCCGGTCGTGGAGCACGCGGTGCCACAGGCCGTTGTACTTCCGGTCGGGCAGCAGCACCGACACCTCGGTGTCGCCGTCGGACAGCTCGTGGGCCACCAGCTCGACCGCGCTGGTGGTGAGGCGGCGGTCGGGGCAGGCCACGAGCTCCAGGTGCACCCGGGCCAGGCCCAGGCGCCGCCATTCGTCGGCCAGCCGCTCGCCCGCGTCGTCGTCCACCACGAAATGGACCGCCCGCAGCTCGTCGGGCGTGAGCGTCCGGGCGTACTGGATGGCCCGGGCGGCCGCCAGGTCGAGCCGGTCGACGAAGACCAGCACCACGTGGCGGTGCAGGATGGGCGCGGTGGCGGCCGCGGGCACGTCGGTCTCGAGCGCCACCCGCTCGCGCTCGTACTGCTGGTTGAGCCGCAGCAGGATGATCACCACGACCGGCATGATGGGCAGGATCACCCACGCGTCGTCGAAGCGGGTGACCACGACGATCAGCACGATGGCGCCCGACAGGAACGCCCCGACGCCGTTGGCGAGGATGCCCCGCACGAAGCCCGGCTCGCGCTTGCGAAGGTGGTGCTTGGTCATGCCCGCCTGCGACAGCGTGAACCCGGTGAACACCGAGATGGCGTAGATCGGGATCAACCGGGTGACGGCGGCGTTGCTGATGACGACCAGCACCGCGGCGGCCGCCGCCAGGGCGATGATGCCGTTGGAGAACACGAGGCGGTGCCCCCGCTTGGTGAGCTGGCGGGGCAGGAAGTTGTCGCCCGCCTGCAGGCTGGCCAGCCGGGGGAAGTCGGCGAAGCCGGTGTTGGCCGCCAGCACCAGGATCATCATGGTGGCGACGTTCAGCACGTTCGACAGGGTGTGGCCCATCGTGCCGCTGCCGTACACGGCCTCGCCGATCTGGGCCAGCACGGTGGGGGTGCCGCCCTCGAACGGGATGACCTTCACCTTCGAGGCCAGGAACGACAGGCCCAGGAACATGACGCCCAGGCCGCTGCCCATGATCACGAGGGTCTGCCGGGCGTTGCGCCACTCGGGCCTCTGGAAGGCGGGCACGCCGTTGGAGATGGCCTCGACGCCCGTGACGGCGGCGCCGCCCGAGGCGAAGGCCTTGGCCAGCGTGAAGGCGGCGGCCGCCGTCAGCAGGCCCGTGTGCTCGCCCTGCTCGACCATGCCCTCCTCGAACACGCCGAGGGTGGGCAGGTCGCCCGACACGTACGAGATGATGCCCCACACGATCAGCACGCCCATGTTGATCATGAAGAAGTAGGTGGGGGCCGCGAACAGCTTCCCCGACTCGCGCACGCCGCGCAGGTTCCCGTAGGCGATGAGGGCGATGAAGAACAGCGAGAGCGGCACCCGCCACGGGTCCAGCCCCTCGATGGTCGAGGCGATGGCGGCGCTGCCGGCGGCCACCGACACGGCGACGGTGAGGATGTAGCCGATCAGCAGTGCGGCCCCTGCCACCTGGGCGGGGACGATGCCGAAGTTGTCGCGGGTGACCAGGTAGGCGCCGCCCGCTGACGGGTACTCCTTGATGGTCTCCCGGTAGCTGATGATCAGCAGTGCGAGCACCACCAGCATGGCGCCGGTGACCGGCAGCACGAGGGCGAACGCGGCCAGGCCGAAGAACGGCACGAGGACGTGCAGGATCTCCTCGGTGGCGTACGCCGACGACGACAGGTTGTCGCTGGCGAACACGGCCAGCGCCGTGGGCTTGCCGAGCCGCTCGTGCTCGAGCTGCTCGGAGTGCATCGGCTTGCCCAGCAGCTTGCGCTTGACCCGGTAGCCGGGCCCGTCGGGCGGCAGCGGCACCCCGGGCTTCGAGCGGGCGGGACCGGGTGGCTGGTACCCGGCGGGCGCGCCGGCGGGCGTGTCGGCCGGCGTGGAGAGGGGGGCCTCCGTCGTCACCCGGGGGAGCCTAGGTGCACGGAGACCCCCGACCACCAGCAGTCGGGGCTCAGGCGGCGGCGACCGCCCGGTCGTCCGCAGCGGCGGGTTCGAGGGCGAGATCGAGCACCGTCGCCACGTCGTCGACCGGGTGGAACGTCATCTCGTCCCGCACGGCGTCGGGCACGTCGTCCAGGTCGGCCTCGTTGCGCAGGGGGAGGATGACCTCCCGCAGCCCGGCCCTGTGCGCCGCCAGCACCTTCTGCTTGACGCCGCCGATGGGGAGCACCCGGCCCGACAGCGTGACCTCGCCGGTCATGGCCACGGTCGAGCGCACCGTGGCGCCCCGGAGCAGGCTCACGAGCGCCGTCGTCATGGTGATGCCGGCCGAGGGACCGTCCTTGGGCACGGCGCCGGCGGGGAAGTGGACGTGGAAGCGCTTGCCGTCGAGATCGCGCCCGGTCGATGCCCAGGGCATCGGCCTTCGACCGCACGTAGGACAGCGCGATCTGGGCCGACTCCCGCATGACGTCGCCGAGCTGACCGGTGACGGTCAGGCTGCCCGTGTCGCCGGGCATCGAGGTGGCCTCCACGAACAGGACGTCGCCGCCGACGCCGGTCACGGCCAGGCCGGTGGCCACGCCGGGCACCGCCGTGCGATCGGCGGCCTCGTCGTGGAAGCGGCGCCGCTTGAGGTAGCGGGCGATGTCGGCGGCATCGATGGCGATGGGCGTGGCCTCGCCCTGGGCCACCGCGGTGGCCGCCTTGCGCAGCACCTTGCCGATCTCGCGCTCCAGGTTCCGCACGCCGGCCTCGCGGGTGTAGCCCTCGACGATCTCGCCGAGCGCGGCGTCGGTGAGCGCCACCTCGCCCGGGCGCAGGCCGTTGCGCTCGCGCTGGCGGTCGACCAGGTGGTCGCGGGCGATGGCCACCTTCTCGTCGTGGGTGTAGCCGTCGAGGCGGATGACCTCCATGCGGTCGAGCAGCGGCCCGGGGACCGTCTCCAGCATGTTGG
The DNA here is from genome assembly GCA_963842395.1 of uncultured Acidimicrobiales bacterium. Classification (GTDB taxonomy): domain Bacteria; phylum Actinomycetota; class Acidimicrobiia; order Acidimicrobiales; family VFJN01; genus ZC4RG19. The sequence continues at coordinate 1,333,307 of CAWJGJ010000002.1, read as the reverse complement.
CGGTGGCCAGGAACAGCACGTCCGAGAGGTCGAGGTCGACCTCCAGGTAGTGGTCGCGGAACGTGTGGTTCTGGGCCGGGTCGAGCACCTCGAGCAGGGCCGAGGAGGGGTCGCCCCGCCAGTCGGCGCCGATCTTGTCGATCTCGTCCAGCAGGATCACCGGGTTCATCGTCCCGGCCTCCTGCAGGGCCCGCACGATGCGCCCGGCCTGGGCGCCCACGTAGGTGCGGCGGTGGCCGCGGATCTCGGCCTCGTCGCGGATGCCGCCCAGGGCGACCCGCGTGAACTCCCGGCCGAGCGCCCGCGCCACCGAGGCCCCGAGCGACGTCTTGCCGACCCCGGGGGGACCGGCCAGCACCACGATGGCGCCGGGCCGCCGCCCGTTGTCGTGCGCCGGCCGGACGACCTCGTGCTCGTCGTTCTCCGTGGCCGGCGCGTCGGTGTTCGGCGTGTCGCCGTCGTCCGTCCCGCCGGTCCGGCCCTCGGTGGTACCCGCGGCCGCCTCGGCGGCGCGCTCGGCGCGGAGCTTGCGCACCGCCAGCATCTCGACGATGCGCTCCTTCACCTCGTCGAGGCCGGTGTGGTCGGCGTCGAGCACCGCCCGCGCCCGGGCGATGTCGTGGTCGTCGACGCTGCGCTCGCCCCAGGGGATCTCGAACACGGTGTCGAGCCAGTTCCTGATCCAGCCGTGCTCGACGTTCTGCTCGGGCGTGCGCTCGAAGCGGTCGATCTCCCGCTCGACGGCGGTGCGGGTGGCGTCGGGCAGCGCCCCGGCCTCGACCAGCGCGGCCAGCCGCTCGCGGTAGCCGGCCACCGAGTCCTCGTCGTCCTCGCCCAGCTCCTTGCGGATGGCGTCCATCTGCTGGCGGAGCAGGAACTCGCGCTGGCGGCTCTCCATCCCCTCGGTCACGTCGTTGCGGATCTTCTCGGACAGCTCGTGCTCGGCCAGCGCCTCCTTCACCCAGCCCAGCACCAGGCCCAGCCGGTCGGGCAGGTCGAGGGTCTCGAGCAGCTCGACCTTGCGGGCCACCTGCAGGTCGGGCCACCAGCCCACCAGGTCGGCGAGCTGGGCGGGGCTGTCGACGCCCCGCAGCACCTCGGTCAGGCGCCGGCCGCCGAGGGCCTGGAACAGGGCCCGCAGCGCGGCCCGCAGCTCGGTGGCCTGGGCCTCCACCTCGTCGGTGATCTCGCCGTCGTCCACCGGGGCGGCGTGGACCCACAGCCCGCTGGTCTCGCCGATGACGCCGAGGCCCACCTCGGCCCGGACCGTGGCGCGGATGACCAGGGCGGGCATGCCGCCGGGGAGGTTGCCCCGGTTCTCGATGCGGGCCACGGTGCCCACGCGGGCGTAGCGGCCGTCGGCGTGGCGGGGGACCAGCAGGATGGTGTCGCCGGCCTTGGCGGCGGCGTCGGCGGCGGCCCGCGCCTCGTCGGACTCGAGGGCCAGCGTCACCACCATGCCGGGCAGCACCACGTCGTCGGTGAGGGGCAGGACCGGCAGGGTGAGGGTGTCAAGATCGGCCATCGGGCTCTCCTCGCACGCAAGTAGTTGAGTAGCGCAAGCAACATTACGGGCAAAGTTCGCATTCCCCACCCCAACAAGGTTGAGTGCCGAGGACTCAATCACGGCCCGGGGCCACGGTCCGTTAGCGTGGCTCGCCGTGGTGCTGGCCGTGCTGTCGCAGGATCCGACCGTCGCCGAGGCGTGCGGCGAGGAGCAGCCCTCGTTCATCTGCCGCCAGGCCCTCGAGTGGACGGGCAGCCAGGCATGGGCCGAGGCCGCCGACAACGTGCTGGCCAAGCCGCTGCAGATCCTGCTCATCGTCGTCGTGGCGTTCGTGGCGAACCGCCTGGTGCGGCGCGCCATCCGCCGGCTGACCGCCAAGATCGCCGACCCCGGCTCGCAGGAGAAGCTCGGCAACCTGAAGCGGCGGGCACCCCGCGCCATCGTGACCACCGGCTCGCTGTCGCTCCGCTCGGCGGCCCGGGCCGAGACGCTGGGCCAGGTGCTGCGCTCGATCGCGACCGGGGTCATCTGGTCGATCGCCGCCGTCATGGTGCTGGGCGAGCTCGGCCTCAACCTGGGCCCGCTCATCGCGGGCGCCGGCATCGCCGGCGTGGCCATCGGCTTCGGCGCCCAGAGCCTGGTCAAGGACTTCCTGGCCGGCATCTTCATGCTGGTCGAGGACCAGTACGGCGTGGGCGACATCATCGACGCCGGCCCGGCCACGGGCACGGTCGAGGCCATCACGCTGCGCATGACCCGCCTGCGCGACATCGAGGGCACCGTGTGGCACATCCCCAACGGCACGATCGTCCGGGTCGGCAACCACAGCCAGCAGTGGGCCCGGGCGCTGCTCGACGTCGAGGTGGCCTACGGCAGCGACATCGACCGGGTCGAGGCCGAGATCAAGACGGTCGCCGACCGGATGTGGCGCGATCCCGCGCTGGCAGGGCCGGCTGATCGAGGAGCCCGAGGTGTGGGGCGTCGAGCGGGTCGAGCCGGAGGTCGTGGCCGTGCGCCTGGTGGTCAAGACCCGGCCCGGCACCCAGTTCCCCGTCGTGCGCGAGATGCGCCGCCGGCTGGCCGACGCCTTCGTCGACGCGGGCATCGAGCTCCGCGCCCCGCAGTCCGACTCCTGGGCCCGCCGCGGCCCGGGCGCGGCCACCGCCCCCGACGCCGAGCCCTGACCGGTGGCTCCGCTCAGGAGGGGGTGTCGGCGGCCAGGGTGACGGCGACCGCGAGCGTGTCGCCCGGCTCGGTGGTGAGCGACTCGATGCGGCCGGCCGAGCGCACGTCGTCGGCGGCCAGGGCCAGCAGGGCCAGGCGCTCCTGCGTGTCGGCGACCACCGTCGAGGTGACCTCGGTGCGCATCGAGCGCTTGGCCTCGCTCTTCGCCTTGCGCACCTCGCCCAGCACGGCGGCGGCCACGGCCAGCACGGCCGGGTCGGGCTCGTCGCCGGGCGCGGCGGCGTCCTCGGCGCCCGCGGCCTGGCGCAGGTCGTCGGCCGACGGCCACGGCGACCGGTGCACCGAGCCCTCCTGCCACCACGACCACACCTCCTCGGTGACGAAGGGCAGGAACGGCGCGAACAGGCCGAGCAGCGTGCGCAGGGCCAGGCCCAGCGCGGTGCGGGCCGACGCCGCGCCCTCGGCGCCCGACGAGCCGTAGGCCCGGTTCTTGACCAGCTCCAGGTAGTCGTCGCAGAACGACCAGAAGAAGCCCTCGGTGCGCTCGATGGCGCGGGCGTAGTCGTAGCGGTCGAAGGCGTCCGTGGCCTCGGCCACCAGGTCGGCCAGCGCGGCCAGCATCGACCGGTCGAGCGGTTCGGTCACCTCGCCGGCGGTGGTGGACTCGAGGCCCAGGGCGAACTTCGAGGCGTTGAGCAGCTTGATGGCCAGCCGGCGGCCGATCTTCAGCTGGCCCTCGTCGAACGCCACGTCCATGCCCGGCCGGCCGTTGGCCGCCCAGTAGCGCACGGCGTCGGCGCCGAAGCGCTCGAGGAGGGCGCCGGGGTCGTCGGGGGCGTTGGCCGCCGACTTCGACAGCTTCTTGCGGTCGGGGTCGACGATGAAGCCCGAGATGGCGGCGTTGGCCCACGGCAGCGCGTCGTTCTCGTAGTGGGCGCGCACGACCGTGTAGAAGAGCCAGGTGCGGATGATGTCGTGGGCCTGGGGGCGCAGGTCCATGGGGAAGGTGCGGGCGAACAGGTCGGGGTCGTCGACCCAGCCGGTGACGATCTGCGGCGTCAGCGACGAGGTGGCCCAGGTGTCCATCACGTCGGGGTCGGCCGTGAACCCGCCGGGCTGGTCGCGCTGGTCGTCCGTGAAGCCCGGGGGCGCGTCGGTGGTGGGGTCGACGGGCAGCGTGTCCTCGGACGCCAGGATGGGGGCCAGGTGGTCGGCGTTGCCGTCGGCGTCGACCGGGTACCAGACGGGGAAGGGGACGCCGAAGAAGCGCTGGCGGGTGATGTTCCAGTCGCCGTGCAGGCCGTTGACCCAGTTCTCGAAGCGCACCCGCATGAAGTCGGGCCACCAGGCCAGCTCCTTGCCCCGGGCCAGCATGGCGTCCTTGTCGGGGTAGCGGATGATCCACTGGTTGGACGTGACGATCTCGAGCGGCCGGGTGCCGTTCTCCCAGAACTTCACCGGATGGGTGATGGGGCGGGGCTCGCCCTCGATCAGCCCGGCGTCGGCGAGCAGCTCGACGATGCGGGCCTGGGCCTGCTTGACGGTCCTGCCGGCCAGCTCGTCGTAGGCGGACTGCGCCGCGGCGGGGTCGACGGAGGGCCACCCGGGCTCGCCCCAGGTGACCGGGCGCAGCCGGCCGTCGCGCTCGACGACGGCCCGCAGGTCGAGGCCCAGCTCGCGCCACCAGGTGACGTCGGTGGTGTCGCCGAAGGTGCAGATCATGGCGATGCCGGTGCCCTTGTCGGGCGTCGGCCAGCTCGTGGGCGACGATCGGCACCTCGACCCCGAACAGCGGCGTGGTGGCCGTCGCCCCGAACAGGGGCCGGTAGCGCTCGTCGTCGGGGTGGGCGACCATCGCCACGCAGGCGGGCAGCAGCTCGGGCCGGGTGGTGTCGACCCACACCGGCCCGTCGGGGCCCTCGAACCGGAGCTTGTGGTAGGCGCCCGGCATCTCGCGGTCGGCCAGCTCGGCCTGGGCCACGGCGGAGCGGAAGTCGACGTCCCACAGCGTGGGGGCCTCGGACCGGTAGGCCAGGCCGCGGGCGACCAGCCGCAGGAAGCCGCGCTGGCTGGCCCGGATCGACTCGGGCCCGATGGTGCGGTACGTGTGGTCCCAGTCGACCGACAGGCCCAGGTTCGACCACAGGTCGAAGTAGCTCTGCTCGAGCTGCTCGACCACCTCGCCGCACAGCTCGACGAAGTTGGGCCGGCTGACGGGGACGGGCCGGTCCTTCTTGCCCACGGTCTCGGGCGGGCGGAAGTCGGGGTCGTAGGGGAGCGAGGGGTCGCAGCGGGTGCCGGTGAGGAGCTGCACGCGGCGCTCGACGTTGAGGCCGTTGTCGTCCCACCCCATCGGATAGAAGACCTCGCGGCCCCGCATGCGCTGGTAGCGGGCGATCGTGTCGGTGTGGGTGTAGGAGCACACGTGGCCGGGGTGCAGGGTGCCCGACACGGTGGGCGGGGGTGTGTCGATGGAGAAGACCTGGGCCCGGTCCTTGGTGCGGTCGAACCGGTAGGTGCCGTCGTCGGCCCAGCGCCGGCGCCACTTGGCCTCGAGGCCGTCGAGGCTTGGCTTGTCGGGGATGTTGCTGCTCACGCCGGTGCTCACGGCCGATAAGGCTACAGGTGGGCCACGGCAGGCCCGGTACCCTGACCTCCCATGCTGCACCTGTTCGACACCGCCAAGGGGGGCCTCGTCCCCTTCTCGCCGCGAGATCCCGGCAAGGCGTCGATGTACGTGTGCGGCCCCACCGTCTACGGCCCGCCCCACCTCGGCCACGGCCGGTTCTCGCTGGTGTTCGACGTGCTGCGCCGGTACCTGGAATGGTCCGGCCTCGACGTCACCTACGTGTCGAACATCACCGACATCGACGACCGCATCATCGAGCGGGCCCAGCGCGAGGACCGCGACTGGCAGGACATCACCGAGCGGTGCGAGGCCGTCTGGTACCGGGCGATGGACGCCCTCGGCGTCCGCCGGCCCGACCACGATCCCCACGCCACCGCCTACGTCGAGCAGATGGTGGCGCTGATCGAGCGGCTGATGGCCCGGGGCGCGGCGTACGAGACCAGCGACGGCGTGTACTTCACCGCCGAGCGGGTCGACGACTACGGCCTGCTGGCCCGCCAGCCGCTCGACACGCTCAAGGCCGGCGCCCGGGTCGAGGCCATCGACGAGAAGCGCTCGCCGGTCGACTTCGCCCTGTGGAAGAAGGCCAAGCCCGGCGAGCCCCGCTGGCCGTCGCCGTGGGGCGACGGCCGGCCCGGGTGGCACACCGAGTGCGTGGTCATGTCGCTCGACCTGCTGGGCGACGACTTCGACCTGCACGGCGGCGGCCAGGACCTGGCCTTCCCCCACCACGAGAACGAGCGCGCCCAGGCCGTGGCCGACGGGCGCCGCTTCGCCCGCACGTGGGTGCACAACGGGTTCGTCGAGGTCGAGGGCACCAAGATGTCCAAGTCGCTCGGCAACGTGTCCAACCTGGTCGACCTGGTCGAGCAGTACGACCCCCGCGCCTATCGGCTGGTGGTCCTCCAGGCGCACTACCGGTCGCCCATCGACGTCACCGGCGACAACCTGCGCGACGCCGAGGCGGCGCTCGCCCGCCTCGACGCCTTCGCCCGCCGGGTCGCGGGGACTGCCGGGCCGGCCGGGGGCGCTGGGGCCGAGCCCGAGGCCGAGGCGATCGCCCGGTTCCGGGCGGCGATGGACGACGACATGCAGACCCCCGCGGCCACCGGCGTCCTGTTCGACCTGGTGCGACGGGTCAACGCCGCGCTCGACGCGGGCGACCCGCCCGAGACGGTCGGCCCGGTGGTGGCCGCCGCGTTCGAGATCGCCGGTGCCCTGGGCCTCGAGCTGCGGTCCGACGTGGCGGCGGTGCCCGACGAGGTGCAGGGCTGGGCCCGAGCCCGCGACGAGGCCCGGGCCGGCAAGGACTGGTCACAGGCCGACGAGCTGCGCGACCGGATCACCGCCGCCGGCTACGTCATCGAGGACACCGCCACCGGCACCGTCGTGCGCCCCGCCTGACCGGCGCGCTCAGGGCTCGGCGACGGGGCAGGCGGCGACGTCGTCGGTCGACACGGCGTCGCCCAGGTGGCGCGCTCGGCCCCTCGATGCGTCCGCCCCGAGCCCGGCCTCGGTGCTGTCGACGTCGCGGGCCTGGGTGCCGTCGCCGTCGCCGGCCGCAGCAGCCGGCGGGGCCGCCGCCACGGCCGCGGCACCTGCCGGTTCCGGCACGACGCGTCCAGCGTCTCCCGGCCCGGGGATCGCGGGCTCGACCTGGGGCTCCCGCTCGCGCTGGGTGGAGAGCACCGAGCCCACCAGGATGAGGGCGAAGCCGACGCCGGTGGCCACGGTGACCTGCTCGTCGAGCACCAGAACGCCGAGCGTGAGGGCGACAGCCGGGTTGATGTAGGTGATGACCGTCGCCCGGGCGGGGCCGACCTCGGCGATGAGCTCGAAGAACAGCAGGAACGCCACCGCGGTGCAGATCACCGCCAGGCCGATCACGGCCAGCCAGGTCTCGGTGGTGGGCGGCTGGTCTGGCCACTGCCACAGCCCGAACGGCGCGTACAGCAAGGCCGAGACGGCGAGCGACGCCGCCACCACCCCGAGGCTGGGCAGGTCGGCCAGGTGGCGGGCGAGGATGAGCGGCCCGACGGCGTAGCAGATGGCGACCAGGCCGACGGCGCCGACCGCGACCGGGCTGGACGCGCCCACGTCGAACCCCACCAGGGCGGCGACCCCGGCGAACCCGACCAGCAGGCCGACCACCCGCCTGGACGCCATCGGCTCGTGGCTCGTCGCCTTCACCAACACCGCCGCCACCAGGGGGACCGCCGCCACCAGCAGCCCGGTGAGCGAGCTCGACAGCTCCTGCTCGGCCCGTCCGAGCAGGAGCCACGGCAGGCAGATCTCGATCACCGTGTAGGCCAGCATGGGCCGCCAGTAGGGGATCAGCGGGCGGAGCAGGCCCTTCGCCGCCGCCAGGGGCAGCAGCAGGACCGTGGCCAGGGAGGTGCGGGCCAGGACCAGGGCGGCGGGGGGCAGGTCGTCGAGGGCGACCTTGATGAGCAGGTAGGGGATGCCCCAGATGACGCCCATCGTCAGGAACAGCGCCCATCCTCGTCGGGACATCCTGCCCTCACTCTCGCGCGCGGTCGCCCGACATGAGCGACCGCGCATCCTCGCAGCCGGCGATGCGTCCGTCAGAGGGAATTACGGCGAGCCGGCTGCAGAGTTGTGACGCACCGGCTACCCTACCGGTACTCTTGTTACCCGGCGGTAACCGCTCCAGGTGGCGACCGAGCTGCGAGCGGCCCGACCCAGCGACCCATGATCGACCTCCAGACCGAGGGGCCACCCATGAGCGAGTTCAGCTTGAGCCTGAACGAGGACCAGCAGCAGATCCAGAAGTGGGTCCACGACTTCGCCGAGTCGGTGGTGCGGCCCGCCGCCGAGGAGTGGGACGAGAAGGAAGAGTTCCCCTGGCCCATCGTCGAGGAGGCGGCCAAGATCGGCCTCTACTCCTTCGACTTCTTCGCCCAGTCGTCGCTCGGCGACCAGACCGGCCTCACCCTGCCGGTGGCGCTCGAGGAGCTGTTCTGGGGCGACGCCGGCATCGGCCTGTCGATCTTCGGGTCGGGCCTGGCCGCCGCGGGCATCGCCGGCTCCGGCCTGCCCGAGCAGGTGATGGAGTGGGTGCCGCAGTGCTTCGGCACGCAGGACAAGATCCAGCTCGGCGCGTTCTGCGTCTCCGAGCCCGACGCCGGCTCCGACGTGAGCTCGCTCAAGACCAGGGCCGTCTACGACGAGGCCAGCGACGAGTGGGTGCTCAACGGCACCAAGGCGTGGATCACCAACGGCGGCATCGCCGACATCCACGTGGTGGTGGCCACGGTCGACCCGGCGCTGAAGGGCCGGGGCCAGGCCAGCTTCGTCATCCCGCCGGGCACCAAGGGCCTGTCGCAGGGGCAGAAGTACCGCAAGCACGGCATCAAGGCGTCGCACACCGCCGAGGTGGTGCTCGACGAGGTGCGGGTGCCCGGCAGCCTGCTGCTGGGTGGCAAGGAGAAGCTCGACGAGAAGCTGGCCCGGGCCCGCGACCAGCAGAAGACCGGCGCCAAGCAGCCGGCGATGGCCACCTTCGAGGCCACCCGGCCCGCCGTGGCGGCCATGGCCATCGGCATCGCCCGCGCCGCCTACGAGTACTCGCTGGACTACGCCAAGGAGCGGCGGGCGTTCGGTAAGGCCATCATCGAGAACCAGGCCATCGCCTTCATGCTCGCCGACATGGCGACCGAGATCGACGCCGCCCGCCTGCTGGTGCACCGGGCCGCGTGGCTGTCACGCAACGGCGGCTACACCAATGCCGAGGGCTCGATGTGCAAGCTCAAGGCCGGCCGGGTGGCCGTGTGGGTCACCGAGCGCGCCATCCAGATCCTGGGCGGCTACGGCTACACCCGCGAGTACCCGGTCGAGCGCTTCCACCGGGACGCCAAGATCTACGACATCTTCGAGGGCACCGAGCAGATCCAGCAGCTCGTCATCGCCCGCGCCATCTCCGGCCTCCGCATCGAGTAGCCGGCGGCGGCGCCTCCGTTCGGCCGCGAGCGTTTCGGACCGCCGGTGACCCGGCACATCCGGCGCTCGTCGGCTTTGGCGGCCGGTATGCACGCGGACTCAGGACGGGTCGTCGTCGACGTCCCGCACGTCGTCGCGCACAAGCCCGTACATGACGTTGTCGCGCCACCGGCCCGCCCGGAAGTACAGGCCCCGCTGCAACCCTTCCCGGCGGAAGCCCACCCGTTCGAGGGCGCGCTGCTCCGCCAGGTTGTCCACCTCGGTTCCCGCCTGCAGGCGGTGAACCGCCGTGGTGTCGAACAGGTAGTCGACGAGCTGGCGCTGGGCCTCGGTCCCGATGCCCTGGCCCCGGTGGTCGGGGAACAGCGCGATCCCGATCTCGAGGTTCCCGGTCCCGGCGATCGCTCGCCAGTTCACCCAGCCCGCGCAGGTCCCGTCCTCGAGCCCGACAGCGAGGAAGGACGACGTCTTTCCCACGAGGCCGTCGTCCTGCCACCGCCGTTCGACCTCCTTGACCGTCTCCATGCGGAACCCGAACCACTCGTACTCGCCCGGTGCCTCCGGGTCCCACAGGAGGCGGAGCAGGTCGGCGAGCTCCTGTTCATCGATCGGTCGAAGCCGCACACGTCCGGGCACGCAATGAGTCTTCCCCACCCAACAGGTTCGGATCGACCGCCGGTCGCCGTCGCCGCCACCGGCGCGCGATATCCGCCGGCGGCCGGTGCCAGCGGAGCCGCGCGGCGCGACCATCGCGTCGCCGACGAGCGGAGGAACGATCGGCGGCCCGCACCGGTTCGTGGCCTGGCGGCTGCCCGGCGGGACCGCAGTCGGGCCGCCGCTGTGGCGTACGGCCAGGCAGGGGCCCCCAGCGACACCGCCACCGCTGCGGCGCGGCCCACCGTGGGGGAGTTGACGTGACCGCCGTCGCCATCTCCGGCCGGTTCGCCGGCCCGCCGACATCGGGCCACGGCGGCTACACATGCGGCCTCACGGCATTGGCGCTCACAGACCGTCGCCGCCGAGGTGACCTTGCGCAGTCCGCCGCCGGTCGAGCGGTCGTTGGAGATGGAAATCGGCGGCGGGCGGTCCACCGCTCCGCGACGGCGACCTGGTGCTGGCCGAGGCCCGCGCGGCGGAGCTGGAGGTCGACGTCCCGGAGCCCGTGTCGTTCGCCGAGGCGACCCGGGCGGCTGGCGGCCTCGACGTCGAGCGGTACGCCTCCGAGCACCCGTTCCCCGCCTGCTTCGGCTGTGGGCCGCACCGCGACGTCGCGGACGGCCTGCGGATCTTCCCGGCCGCCGCCGGTCCGGGCATGGTCGTGTGGCCGTGGGTTCCGGCCTCGACGCTCGCCGGCCCGGACGGCCTGGTCGAGCCCGTCATGTTGTGGGCGGCGCTCGACTGCCCGAGCGGCCTCGCCTGGTTGCACGAGGACCCACCCGCCAGGCCCCCATGTGCTCGGGCGCATGACCGCCGAGGTACACCGCCGCCCGGCCGAGGGGGAGGAGCTCGTCGTCGCCGGTTGGGACCTGGGCGCGGAGGGCCGCAAGCGAGCGTCCGGTTCGGTGATCTGGTCGGCGGACGGCGAGATCGTGGCCCGCAATCTGGCGACCTGGATCGCCCTCACCAAGGACCAACAGGCCCAGTTCCGTACCGCCGGAGCCCCGTAACCAGCCCCCCGCAGCGGGACGGACATGCTCTGGCCATCCACCTCGGCGCCCAACAGCTCCGCTCCGGCGGCCGAACGCCGTTCAGCTTCGCTCCCCGCCGCTGGGACGCTGCTGGTTGGCCAGCAACCGTTCCGGTCCCAGCGGCTCCGCTCGGGCGGCGGGCAGTGGTGTCGGCTCGGTGCCCGCCGCTGGGGCGCTGCTGGTTGTGGGGCAACCGTGCACTGGGGCGAGTCCCGCTGGTGGGCGCATGGGCGGAACCTGGAGCGATCGGCGTCACGGCACGGGGCGTCGACGTGCGAGTGGCGGCGGTGGGCGGGTGCTGGTCGACTGGCGGGCGGTGCGGCGGATCGACACGAACTACTCGACGTTGGTGTGGTCGGCCGACGGAGCATCGGTGACCAAGTCGCGTCCGCCCGGGGACCGGGCGCGTGGACGCTTCACGAACGAGCTGCGGGTCAACCGCCTGTTGCTGGCCGACCCGCCGCCACCTGTCGGCGCGCCGGCGCTGGTGGGGCACGACGTCCGCACCCGCAGCCTGACGTTCGAGGCGGTGCCGGGCGAGCCGCTGGGGCCGAAGTACCCGGCCGGCCTGTCGGGCGACGACATCGCCGCCGTCGCGGGGCTCGCCGGACGGCTCGCGGGCTACCGGCCGCGCCGGCGGTGGTTCCGGCGCCTGAACTCGGCGCGGCGGATCGAGCACGCCCGGCGGTCCGGCCTGCTCGACGACGGCGCTGCGAGCCGCCTGACCGACCTGGCCGCCCGGGTCCACACCCGGCGGCGTTTCGGCCACGGCGACCTGACGGCCCGCAACGTCCTGCGCCACGACGGCGGCCTGGCGCTCATCGACTGGGAGTGGGCCGGCCTCTACCCGCCCGGCTACGACCTGGCGTTCCTGTGGTTCAGCCTGGGCGACACCGACGGCGGCCGGGCGGACGTCGAGCGGTACGCCGCGGCCGCCGATGTCGACGAGGCCGGCTTCCTCCTGAGCGCACTGCTGATCCAGCTCTGGCACCTGAGGTGGTTCGTCGCCCAGCCCGAGTTCCGCGCCCGCCACCTCGCGACCCGCGACCTGCTCCTGGCCCGACTGATCGGCTGAGACCGCGCCGCGCGGCGGGAGCGCCCCGCCCCGTTGCGACCCGCGTCCTGCTCCTCGTTCGTGTGCTCGGTGAGCCGCCTGGCACGACGGCGCCGCCACCGGTCTGACGGGGGCTGCGGCTATGGGCCGGGTGGTTGCTGGTCGAGGGTGGCGGGGGTGGCCTCGGCGGGGATGGTGAGCTCGTCGAACCAGCCGCTACGGATCTCCGATCGGGGCTGGTCGGCGTCGGCGAAGTAGGGCTTGAGGTCCAGCAGCGGCGTGCCGTCCAGGATGTCGACCCCGCGGAAGCGGACGGCGCCGTCGGCGACCTCGACCACCTCCACCAGGCTCAGCCCGATCGGCACCGGCCGCGCTGGCCCCCGCATGGCGAAGATCCCGATGGGCGGTCCGTCCGGCCGCAGGAACGGGCGCTGGTGAAGCTCGACCGGTGCGCCGTCGACGTCGTCGGCACCGCGGGGGCCGAACCAGGTGAGGAGCCAGACGTGCGAGAAGCCCTCCAGCCCGTCGAGCCCGGCGCGGTAGCGCTCGTCGACGATCGCGACGCCTTCCTCGTCGAGGTTGGCCGCCGCCTGCACGGGCGTGTGGCGGGGATCGGCCCGCGCCGTCCGGACGACACCGATGGGGTCGATCTGCAAGGACTGCTGATCCGGACCGTCGTTCGCGTCCACGTTCTCCGTCACCTCCACTCGGCGCCTCAGCCCTGTCTAGTAGGGGAGAGGCGCGGGCCGGGAGCAGCGGCGGCCGGCTAGCGGGGGCGATTCGGCCGCGTCGGGGTGAAGGTGACGGGAAGGTGCTTGATGCCGCCCACGAGGGGCATGCCCAGCGACTGGAGGGGAACGGCGTCGCCGGCCACCTCGATGTCGGGCAGGCGGGTGAGGAGCTGGCGGAAGGCGACCGACAGCTCGCGACGGGCCAGGTGGGCGCCGAGGCAGAAGTGGGGTCCCGGCCCGCCGAACCCGATGTGGTGGTTGGGCTCACGGGTGACGTCGAACCGGTCGGGCTCGGGGAAGGTCCGGGGGTCGCGGTTGGCGGCGCCGTAGAAGAGGACGACCCGGTCGCCCTCCTCGAAGGTGTGGCCGGACAGCTCGACGGTGCGGGTGGCCGTGCGGCGCATGAACGTCACCGGGGAGGCGACGCGCACGATCTCGTCCACCGCCGTGGGCGTGACGCCGTCGAGATCGGCCTGCCAGCGGGCCCGCTCGCCGGGGTTCTGGGCCAGCAGCATCATGCCCAGCGTGGTGGCGGTGCGGGTGGTGTCGTTGCCGGCCACCGCCAGCAGGATGAAGAACGAGGCGATCTCGGCCGTCGTCAGCATGTCCTCGCCCAGGTCGGCATTGGCGAGGGCGGTGGTGAGATCGTCGGCCGGCTCGCGCCGCCGCCGCTCGGTCAGCTCGTTCATGAGCGTGGTGAGGGCGATGCCCGACTCGAGGAACGCGGTCTGGATGTCGCGCCCGTCCAGCGTGTCGGGATCGCCTCCGCCGAGGATCGCGTTGGTGGCCCGCAGCACGGTGCCGAACTCGCTGCGGGGGATGCCCATCATCTCGCAGATGATCAGCAGCGGGAACGGCTGCGAGAACGCCTCGACGAGGTCGACCTCGCCCTTCTCGCACATGTCGTCGATGACCTCGGCGCAGGTGACCTCCACCGAGTCGAGCACCTTCTGCAGCTGGCGGGGGGTGAAGGCCCGGGAGACGATGCCCCGCTGGCGGGCGTGGCGGGGGTCGTCCATGACGATGAACGAGCCGAAGAACTCGCGGGCCTGCTCGGGCATGTCCTGCACGCTGGTCGAGCCCCGGCCCGAGCAGAAGTCGGCCGGGCGCCGGCTGATCTCCACCACGTCCTCGTAGCGGGTGGCGATGAAGAACGGGGTGCCCTCGGCGTCGAGCATGGTCGGGGCCAGGGCCGGGACGAACGGCGCCCGCTCCCGCAGGACCGCGAAGTGGTCCATGCGGTCCTGCAGCGGCTGCTGCCAGAACTGCGGGGTGGTGATCACGTCGTCGCGCTCGGTCATCGGTTCCCCCTGCCTCCGGCCACGCCCCGGGGTCGGAGGGCGTGGCGGCTCGACACCGTGGGGACGAGGCTACGGGCGCCGCCGCCCCGTGCGTACGAGCGGGTGGCGGGGCGCGTGACAACTGCCACATCGAAAGTGACGGGGAGTTGGCGAGAGGGTGCCGTACACTGTCTCTCGCAAGCCTCACCGGGTGGGAACACCATCCGGGGGGCCAAGGGTTACAACACAAAGCCTTCTGCGGATCGAGTACGAGTACTCCCCCCTCCACTCGTCGCTCTCTGCAGGAAGAAAGACAGCGCCGCTCGCATCCCCCCTGCGGGCGGCACTGTCGCGTCCGGGCCGGGTGGTGAGCTGCCTGGTCCAAGGCTTGACGGTGACCGTGGGAGTACGGACGGGTCGGCGATCACGCCGATCCGACCGGCGCCGGGCGGGTGGCGCGTAGCAGTCGCAACGCGAGCGTGTGCAGGTGGTCGACGAGCTCGGGCGGCTCCTGGACCTCGAAGTCGCAGCCCAGCGAGCCGAGGCGGGCCGCGAGCCACTCGGCCGTCTCCGGCCTGCCGCGGAACCGGCAGCTGTGGTCGTCGATCGGCTCGATGACGATGGCGGCGTCGGCCAGGCGGGCCCGCGCCTCGGCGATCGGCGCACGGACGGTCACGACGGCCTCGTAGGTCGGCGCCCGCTCGAACATCGTCTCCAGCAGGTACTCGGCAGCGCTCTCGGCCGGGAGCCGGCGTGCCGCGCCCCGCCCGCCGAGCGACCGCAGCCCGCCGACCCGGTCGAGGCGGAACGTACGCCAGTCGTCCCGGTCGACGTCGAAGGCGACGAGATACCAGCGGCGCCCGGCCGACACCACCCCGTACGGCTCGACCCGTCGCTCGCTGCGGGTCCCGTCGGCGGCCTCGTAGGCGAAGGCGACCCGGGTGGCGCTGTCGACCGCGGCGGCGAGGGTGGTCAGGTCGTCAGGGTCGACGGCGGGTCCGCGACCGACCGAGCCGCCCGCGGCGGCGCTCTCGAGCGTGGCGAGGGCGCGGACCCGGTGGCGGAGCCGGTCGGGCAACACCTGGAGAACCTTGGCCAGCGCCCGGATCGACGCCTCGTCCATCCCCTCGACCGCGTAGGCGGCGGCGGTCCGCAGCCCGACCACGATGGCGACGGCCTCGTCGTCGTCCAGCACCAGCGGAGGCATGGCACCGCCCGCCACCAGGCGGTAGCCGCCGGCTGCGCCCATGGCCGCCTCCACCGGGTAGCCGAGGTCGCGCAGCCGCTCGACGTCACGTCGGATGGTGCGGGGGCTGGCCTCGAGCCGCTCGCCCAGCTCGGTCGCCGACCAGCACCGGGGCCGCTGCAGCAGCGACAGCAGCTCGAACAACCGGGCCGTGCTCACGAGCCCGACATTAGGGCCGATATAGGTCAACTTCCGACCTATATGGTCCGTACGTTGGCCACATGACCACGTCACAGACGCCCATCACCCCCGTTCCCGACGGCTACGGGACGGTCACGCCCTGGATCATCTCCCGGGACACGGCCCGGCTCCTCGACTTCGTGGCCGAGGTGTTCGACGCCACCGAGCTGGCGCGAGTCCCCAACGACGACGGCACGATCGGCCACGCCGAGGTCCGCATCGGCGACTCGGTCGTCATGATGTTCGACGCACGGCCCGAGTGGCCGGACACACCGGCGTTCCTCCGCCTGTACGTCGAGGACGGCGACGCCGTCTTCCGCAGGGCGCTGGCGGCCGGCGCCTCGCCGGTCACCCGGATGACCGAGCTCTTCTGGGGCGATCGCGTCGGGCGCGTGCGCGACCCGCTCGGCAACGTCTGGTGGATCCAGCAGCGCGTGGCCGAGCTCACGCCCGAGGAGATCGCGCAGCGCGCCGCCGACCCCGAGCTCGTCGAGGCCATGCGCTACGTGCAGAGCGCCGAGCTCGTCGAGCCAATCCGCTGACGCCCCGGCGCCGCGTCCCCCGGCTCACCGCGGATGTCGCGGGAGGCACGTCGGGTGGGTCACGCCGGGCCGCGGCCGGCGGTCACCAGGGTGAGCGCCACCGGCGGGAGCGCCGTCTCGCCGAGCGCACGGAGCGCGGCCACCCCGGTAGCGATCTCCTCGTCGGCCAGCGCGGTGAGTATCGAGTCGGCACCGCGCATCGCGGTGATCCAGTCGGCCGCCTCGGTGCCGGTCGCGTGGTGGGGCTCGGTGACGTTGACGACGTCGAGGAGGGTGAGTCCCGCGGACCCGAGGACCTCGGCGAGCTCGTCGACGGTCGGGAAGCGCGCCCGGCCCCGGTCAGCGCCCGGCAGGTGGTCGAGCCACGGCAGGACGCTCGTGCCCGGGCAGAACTCGCGCACCAGCACGCGGCCCCCGGGCCGGAGCACCCGCCGCAGCTCACGCGCGGCGAGCGGGAGGTCGGGCACGTGGTGGACGACCGCCGACAGCCACACGACGTCGGCCGATGCCGGCGCCAGGGGCAGGCGCTGGGCCGAGCCGGCCACGACGAACGTGGCGCCGTCGTCGGCGTGCGCGCCCGCGTGGGCCCGCATGGCGCCGGCGGGCTCGACAGCGATGACCTGCCCGGCACCGAGGTCGCGCCACATCGCCAGGAACACGCCCGTCCCAGCGCCGACGTCGACGACGCGCCGCAACTCGCCATCGGGCAACCGGGCCTGCACGGCCGCACGCCACCGGGTCATGGACGGCTCGGACAGGGCGCGGCCCACGTGGTAGCGGTGGGCGATCTCGACGTCGTAGTCGACCACGGGCCGGTGGTCGTGGTCGTCAGCCTGGTGGTCCGCGGGGCTGTGGTCATCAGCCATGGCGGTCCTCAGTGCCGTGGTCGTCAGCCATCGCCACGGAGCTCGGCGAGCGCCAACGCCGCCGCACCCGGGGCGTGGCCGGCGAGCCGCTCGACGAGAGACCCGATGCCGTCGACCGTGGCGGGATCGAGCGCCGCGTGGCGCACGACGTCGAGCTCGTTGGCGATGGTGAGCAGCGCGAAGGCGCGTAGGCCGTCCCCGTCCAGTGGATGGACGGCGTCGCTGAAGCGGTCCGTCAGCGGCAACGGCGTCCGGTCGGCGAGGGGGTAGGTCGCCGCCCGGTCGCACGCGTCGTAGAGGTACACGATCTCCTCCGCCTCGTCGCCGACGACCCGGCGGAGGCGGTCCCGCTCGGCCAGGGGGAGCAGGGCGGTCGGGAACCCGTCGGTCCCGTAGGCGGCGTGGACCAGCCCGGCGAGGCACACGGCGTCGGCGGCGCCCCACGACCGAAGGAGGTCGTGGGTGCGCTGGAGATGGCTGAGAAGGAGCCCGCCGGGATGCGGGACCTCGCCGGCCCCGAGCTCGCCCAGGAACGCCGTCGCTCCCTCGACCCGGCGGCTCGTCGCGTCGTCACCCACGGTTCGCTGCCACCTCGTCCTCGCCATCCACCTGGCGCTCAACGTACCGCCGCACCAGGCCGGGCACGACCGGCCGTACTGCCCGAGGCGTACTCCGGATTGCGTCAGGGCTTCGAATCCGGCGTTCGTTTGTTGCGGATCCCGTGCGATCGGGACGCCCGTTCGGCCTCGTGCCGATCCGGCGTTCGGTTGTTGCGCATTCCGCGACGAACGAACGCCGGTCTGGGTCGGCCCCCACGGCCGGTCGGCGTGTGGGGCTCAGCGCTCAGGGTGGACCTGGTCGGGTGCGGACTCCATGACGAAGAACATGGCGCCCGCCGGGTCGGCGAGGCCGGCCATCCGGCCGTACGGCGTGTCCGTCGCCTCGGCCACCACCGACCCGCCGCGCTTGTGGGCCGCGGCCACCGCGGCGTCGGCGTCGGCCACCGCGAAGTACACGAGCCAGTGCGGCGGGGCGCCCTCGGCCTCGCCCATGCCGCCGATCCCGCCCAGCGGCGCGTCGTCGCCGGGCGGGTGGAAGGTGGTGTAGTCGAAGCCCGCCTCCTCGAGCGGCCGGATCTCGTAGCCGAACACCGCGGCGTAGAAGGCCCGGGCCGCGGCGGGGTCGGTGGACCGCAGGTCCTCCCACACCAGGCCGCCGGGCTCGTTGGCCAGGCCGGCGCCGATGTGGGTGCCCGCCTGCCACACGCCGAACGGTGCGCCCGTCGGGTCGGCGGCCACGAACATGCGACCGAGGTCGCCCACGTCGCCGGGCTCCAGGAGCACCGTGCCGCCTGCCTCGCCCACGGCGGCTGCGGTCTTGTCGGCGTCGTCGCTGGCCACGTACATGGTCCACGCCGGGGACCCGCCCGGCTGTAGGGGACCGACGCCGGCGGCCGCCGCACCCTGCGCCTCGGCGAGGCAGTAGCCCCCGAACTCGTCGCCCGTGTCCCGGAAGGTCCAGCCCACGACAGCGCCGTAGAACTCCTGGGCGGCGGGGACGTCCGGGGTCATGAGGTCGGCCCAGCACGGCACGCCGGCGGGCCACGGCGAGGTACGGATCGTCATGCCGCCAGTCCACTCCGGCGGGCGCCGCGTGTCGACCCCCGGACGCAAAGCGAACGCAGGTCAGGGCATCAGATGGTCAGGGACCGACGCCGCGCAGGCCCCGCCACGCCAGGTCGGCGAGCTGGTGGGCCAGGGTCTCGGGGTCGGCGTCACTGCCGGACTTCAGCCAGTGGATGCTGGCGCCCTCGATCATCCCGACGATGCCGTGGCCCAGCACCTTGCGCTGGCTGGGGCTGAGGCCCTCGATCTCGATAAGGCCCGCCACCAGTGCGGCCACCGCGCTCTCGGTCTGGTTGATGACCTCGGCGAACTCCTCGTCGCGGGCCATGCTGCCGCCGTAGAAGAGCTGGAATGCGTTGCGATGCCGGTTCACGTAGTTGAAGTAGGCGGCGAACCCCAGCTCGACCATCTCGCGGGGGCCATCGGCCGCCGCCACTGCCTTGGTGATCTTCTCCTGCAGGTCGCGACCCACGTCGGTGAGCAGCTCGGCGAACAGCTCGCGCTTGGAGGTGAAGTGCTGGTACAGCACCGGCTTCGTGACGCCCGCGGCGATGGCGATGTCGTTCATCGAGGCGTCGTGGAAGCCACGCTCGGCGAAGACCCTCAGCGCGACGTCGAGGAGCTGGCGGCGCCGGCGGGCCGCAGGCAGTCGGGTGGGCACGGGCGATGCGTCCTTCATGGCTGTCCTGGACACCACTCCGTTGTGGTGCCGTCCATTTCGGTTACTGAAAGGTAACAGCCGTACGAATCGTATGCAGTGATTCTGGCGGCACCAGGTGCCAAACGTCACACCCTCAGCCGTGGAGGCCCCGTTCGCGATCGTCCCGGTCGGCCGCCTTGACCGCGTAGCCGACGACGATGGCCGGTGCGAGCAGCAGCGAGCCCACCACCAGCGCGGCGACGATGACGGTGACCAGCGCAGGCGTCAGCCCGACCGCGAAGCCGACCACGAACACGACCACCGCCACCCCGAACAGCCCGTAGCCGACCCGCTGGCCCACGAGGGCGGCACGCGCCATGCGGCGCCGTCGCGCGAGGACGGGATCGAGGGCGGGGTCGGTGGCCACCCCGGCATGGTGCCCGCTCGGCGCACGCCGCGGCCAGGCGAGGTGCCCCTGGTCGGGCTGGTCCCACGCCCCACCCTGGACGTCAGCCGGCGTCGCCACCCGCCTCGGCCACGCCGATCTGGGCCAGGACGTCGGCCGGGATGCAGCTCGTCATGGCCGTCAGCACGGACGCCTGCTGGGCGGTCGTGAGCCCGGCGAACGGGTCCGCGCTGCTGGTGGTGCTCAGATCGAGCAGCGTCTCGAGCCCCAGCTCGTCGACCATCGCCTGGGCGGCGCACACGGCCTGGTCGTGGGTGATGAGGCCGTCGGCCTCGAGCTCCATGCCGGTGGCGATGAGCTCGACGATGCCCTCGTCGCTGAGCTCCGGCCCGGTCGTGTCGGACGTGTCGGGCTCGGTGGTGTCGCTGGTGCTGTCGGGCTCGGTCGTCGGGCTGGTGGACGACGTCGTGTCGGTGTCGTCGTCGTCGCCCCCGGCCACGAACGCGAACGCCACGCCGGCGATGAGGGCCACCGCCAGCGCGGCGACGCCCACGATGAGCCCGGTCGACGGGCCCGACTTGGGCGGCGGCGCCATCGCGTAGGGCCCGCTGGTGGTGCCGTAGCCGGGGGAGTAGCCGGGCTGGGCGGGCAGGCCGCCCGACGGTGTCCCGTACTGCTGGGTCGCCGGCTGCGCGCCGTCGCCGGGGGCGCCGGGAGCTGCGGGGGCGCCGCCCGGGCCGGCCGGCGTCCCCACGGGGTCGACGGCGGTGACACCCTGGTCGGAGACGTCGTCGGTCCACACCGAGCCGTCCCAGTAGCGGTACTCGTGGCGTCCGGTGGGATCGGGGTTCCAGCCGGGGGCGGGGGCGTTCATGGTCGGGTCCTCGTGTCGTCCTCGGCGCAGCGGCGTCGGCCGGTGCGCTCCACCGGGTCCGATCGTACGCGGTGGCAGCGGGCGGCAAGCATCGGTGCGGCGTCGGGGCGCCGGCGCCCCGGGCAGGTGCGGGGGCGGACGGCGGGTGGGGCGGAGGTAGCGTCCCCGTGTGATCCACACGGAGGCCCGGGGCCACGTCGTCCTCGTCACCATCGACCGGCCCGCCCGGCGCAACGCGGTCGACCTGCCCACCCTCGACGCGCTCGCTGAGGCGATGGAGGGCTGCGGCGACGACGTCCGTGCGCTGGTGCTGACCGGGGCGGACGGCCACTTCTGCGCCGGCGCCGACCTGGGCGGGGTCGAGGACGGGGCGTTCAGCACCCGGCTGCACGCCGTGCTCGACGGCCTGCGCCTGGCCCCCTACGTGACGATGGCCGCGATCGACGGCGCCGCCCTGGGCGCCGGCACCCAGCTCGCGGTCGCGTGCGACCTGCGCCTGGCGACCGAGCAGGCCAGCCTCGGCATCCCCGCCGGGCGGTTGGGCCTGGCCGTCGACCGGTGGACGGTCGAGCGGTTGGCCACGCTGGCGGGCGGCGGCCCTGCCCGGGCCATGCTCCTGGCCGCGGAGGTGGTGAAGGGCGACGAGGCCCACCGGCTGGGCCTGGTGCAGCGCCTCGGCGGGCTCGACGACGCGCTGGCCTGGGCCGACGACATCGCCGCGCTCGCGCCGCTCACGCTGCGGGCGCACAAGGCGCTGTTGGAGGGCCAGCCCGGCGCCGGCGCGGCCGTCGAGCGGGCGTGGGCCAGCGACGACCTGCAGGAGGGGCTGGCGGCGTTCCACGAGCGGCGCCGCCCCGTCTTCCACGCCCGCTGATCCCGCCCGCCGGCGCCGATCGGGCCGGCGGGGTCGTGCGACCCTCCCGCCCCCGTGCCGGCGGAGCCGCGATCAGCGGTTGGTGTTCGCGAGCGAGCCGACCACCTCGTTCGACGGACCGTTCACGATGCACAGCAGCTCGCGGTCGCCGGCGTCCCACGACTCGGCGGTGGGCGAGAGCCAGGAGACGCTGAGCGCCGAGTCCTCGTAGGGAATGCCGACGAAGCCCTCGAAGCGGCCGACGCACTCGGTGTCGACGATGCCCTGCATCTCGGCCTCGGCGGGCAGCGCGGGGTTGGTCATGATGTGGGCGTAGAAGATCTCGCCGGTGTGCGGCTGCTCGCAGGGCACCACCGGGACCTCGCTGACCTCGCCCTCCGACCCGGGATCGACCAGGCAGTCGCCCACGGCCAGCGTGAACACGTTGGTGTCCTCGGGGTCGCCCGAGGTGGTCGTGGTCGTGGCCTCGGTCGTCGCGGTCGTGGCGGGGGTGGTGTCGGTGGTGTCGGCGGTCGTGGTGCCGGTCGTGTCGTCGGTGTCGGTCCCGCCCTCCTCGTCGTCCCCGCCCCCGAAGGCGAGGAAGCCGGCGATGCCCCCGAAGACCAGCAGGAGCGCCACCAGCCCGGCGATGAGCGCGGGCGACGGGCCCTTCTTGACGGGCTGGCCGAAGTCGCTTCCCGGCGGGTACTGCCCCGACGAGGCGCCGGGCGGGTACTGCCCGGAAGGGCTCCCGGGAGGTCCGAACCCGGTCGGGCCCGGCGCCCCGTAGCCGGTCGCCGGGGGCGGGCCGAAGCTGCCCGGCTGCGTCCCGTAGCCGGCGGTCGGCGGGCCGAACCCGGTGGGCGGCGCGCCGTAGCTGTCGGGCGTCGCGCCGTACTGCGGGCCGGCGCCGTACTGCTGGGTGGGGTCGAGCGACGTGGTCGGGGTGTCGCCGGCCGTGGGCGCGCCGCCGGCGGCCTGGGCGCCGGCGCCGCCCATCGGGTCGACCGAGGTCTGGCCGTTGTCGGAGACGTCGTCGGTCCACGCCGCGCCGTCCCAGTAGCGGTAGTCGTGACGGCCGGATGGGTCTGGCTGCCAACCGGCGACCGGTGGGTTCATCTGTGGGTCCTCGCTTTGGCGTGGGTGGCGCCCCTGGGGGCCTGGGTACGCTCCGGTGGCGGATGATGCTAAGCGTGCCCGGCAGCATGCGTCGCGCGGCCGCCCGGGATCCCCCGGTCGGGCGGCGCCCCCACCTCAGAAGTTGGCGGGCAACAGCCTCGAGAAGTTCTCGAAGAAGAAGAAGAGCATCACCAGGAACACGGGCAGGCCCACCAGGTAGGCGGGCCACTTGCTCCACAGCTTGCCCAGCAGCCACGCCGCGATCCAGACGAGTGCGCACGCGACCGCGAGGAGGAGCGCGGGCCAGGCCGAGGCGCGCTCGCCCCCGAGGCCCGCGTCGATGGTGTCGGCGCTCGCCAGCTCGTCGTCGCCGCCCCCGGCGGGGGGCGTGGCCTCGGGCGCCGGGGCCGCCTCGCCCACGAGCGCGGCGACCACGACGATGCGCTGCCGGGCGGAGTACTTGGGGTGGCAGGCGGTGAGGGTGAGGCGGTCGTCGCCGAAGTCGTCCAACACCTCGACCTGGTCGGGGCTGACGATGAGCTGGGTCCGGACCTCGTAGCGGAACGAGCCCTGGAGTGTCGTGACCAGGATCTCGTCGCCCTCCTTCAGCTCGTCGATGCGGTTGAACGGGGCGCCGTAGGTGGTGCGGTGCCCGGCGATGGCGGCGTTGCCGGGCTGCCCGGGCAGGGGCGAGTCCGGGTAGTGGCCGGGGCCGCGCTTGAGGTCGCTGATCTCGACGCCCTCCACGACGATCTTGTCGACGCCGATCGCCGGGATCTGCAGCCGGGCCACCGCATCCCCATCCGTCGGCGGGGGCGGGGGCGGGAGGGGCGCGGTGGTGGTCGTGGTGCTCGGGTCGCCGGGTGGCAACGTGGACGACGGGGCCTGGGACGTCTCGTCCAGGGCCGCCTCGAACTCGTCCTCGAGGTTGCCCTGGGCCTGTGCCTCGCGGATGCCCGTGCCCCAAAGCTGGTAGGCGACGAACAGCAGCAACAGCACGCCGGCGCTGATGCAGACACGGCCGATCGCTCCGAGGACTCTGGCCAGACGCATCGGGCGAGAGCGTACTGACCGCCCCGCGCGGTCACGACATGCCCCCGGCGGCCCGCCGAGCGCCGCCGCGTGGCCCGCGGCCGGCCGCCCGGCGCTCGGCCCGAGGCTCGGCCGGCGCCCCGCCCGACCACGATCTTGGAGGGCCAACCACCCGGTCGGTACCCTCGCGAGGTCTCCATGGAGCCGGTCGTCCACCTCCGCGACGCCGTTGCGCTGCTCGGACGCTTCCCTGCGCTCGCCGGGATCGACCTCGACGTGGCGCGTGGCGAAATCGTCCTCCTCCGCGGCCCCAACGGCGCCGGCAAGACGACGGTCCTGCGCGTGTGCGCGGGCCTCGTCCCGGTCGTGCGCGGCCAGGCGACCGTGCTCGGCCACGACCTGTGCCGCGACGGGCGGGCCGCACGCGCCGTGCGCCGCCGGGTGGGCCTGCTGGGGCACGCCACCGGGCTGTTCGACGATCTCACCGTGGGCGACAACGTCACGTTCTGGGGCCGGGCCTACCGGGCCGGGCGGTCGGACATCGACGCCGCGCTCGACCTGGTCGGGCTGTCCGGCCGCCTGCGGGACGTGCCCGTGTCCCGCCTGTCGGCCGGCCAGCGCCGCCGTACCTCGCTCGCGTGCCTGCTCGCCCGCCGGCCCGAGCTGTGGCTGCTCGACGAGCCCCACGCCGGGCTCGACCACGACGCCCGCGACCTGCTCGATCGCCTGGTGCGCCAGGCCGTCGACCAGGGCGCCACCGTGATCATGTCGTCCCACGAGCTCGACCGCGCCGAGGCGCTGGCCGATCGGGTCGTCACCCTCGACGCGGGTGTGACCGCCAGCGGCCCGCCGGTGGGCGTGTCCCGCGGGGACGACGCCCCCGTCCGGCCGGTGGAGGCGTCCCATGTGGCGTGACGTCGCCCTCGTGGCCGGGCGCGACCTGCGCGTCGAGGCCCGCAGCCGCGTGGCGCTCAACCAGGTCGCGCCGTTCGCGCTGCTCGTCCTGCTGCTGTTCGCGTTCGCGCTCGACCCCGACGGCCCGATCCTGGAGCGGGCGACACCCGGGCTGTACTGGGTGACCGTGCTGTTCGCCGCCGTTCTGGCCATCGCCCGCAGCGCGGCGGTCGACGAGGCCGACGGGGTGCGCGACGCGCTGCGGCTCTCGGCCCTCGACCCGGCCGGCGTGTTCGTCGGCAAGGCGCTGGCGGTGGCCGCCGAGCTGGCGGTCCTCGAGCTGCTGCTCGGCGTGGCGGTGGTGGTGCTCTACGGCGCCGACCCCGCGGCGGGGGGCCTGCTCGCCGCCACCTGCGTGGCGGCCACCGTCGCGGTGGCGTCGACCGGTACGCTGTACGGAGCCCTGGTCAGCGGCCTGCGGGTCCGCGAGACGTTGCTCCCCCTGCTGCTTCTCCCGGTGCTGGCGCCGGTGCTCATCGGTGCCACGCGGGCGTTCGAGGCGGCGCTCGGCGGTGTTCCCGCCGATGGCTGGCCCTGGTGCGGTCTGCTCGCCACTTTCGCTGTTCTCTACTCGGTCGCCGGGGCGCTCGCCTACGGCACTCTCCTGGAGGGTTCGTGACCACGATCACGCCCGCCGGCCCGTCCGGTGGTCCATCCCCCGACACCCCGGCCGCGCCGGGCGCGGCGGCGACGCCGGGCGCGGCGCCGGCCCACACCGGCTCCCGGGCCAGCCGCATCCTCGGGATCGCGGCGCTCGCGTCCGTGGCGTTGCTGGTCCTGTACGGGCTGGTCATCAGCCCGCCGGACGTCGAGATGGGCGACGTGGTGCGCCTGATGTACGTCCATGTGCCCTCGGCCACCTACCTCTACGTGGGCTGCTTCATCACCAGCGTGGCCTCGGCCCTGTGGCTGTGGAAGCGCACCCCCGGCTGGGACGCCCTGGCCGAGGCCGGCGCCGAGGTGGCCCTGCTGTTCTCGTTCGTGGTGCTCATCACCGGCTCGCTGTGGGGCCGCCCCACGTGGGGCACCTATTGGGTGTGGGACGCCCGGCTGACCTCGACCGCCGTGCTCACCGCCCTGCTGGCCGGCTACCTGGCGTTGCGCCGGCTCGACCTCGATCCCGACGCCCGCACGGCCCGGTCCGCCGTGCTCGGCCTGCTGCTGGTGCCCAACGTGGTGGTGGTCAACCGGTCGGTCGAGTGGTGGCGGTCCGTCCACCAGGACGCCACGCTGGCCCGCATCGACCCCACCATCGAGGGCGACATGCTGGTGGCGCTGATGGTCGGGTTCCTGGCCATGGGCCTGGTGTTCGCCTGGCTGATGGTCCACCGGTTCCGGGTGGCGTGGCTGGAGCAGCAGGCCGACCGTGTCGACCTCGACGCCGCCCTGGCCGCCCGCCGGGCCGAGTCCACCGGGTCGCCCGGGCCGGCCGGTCCCGGCGAGCCGACCGGGCCTTCCGGGTCCGCCGAGCCCGCCGGGTCCTCCGGGCCCGGCGCCGCCGCGGCTGCGACGACGGCCGACGGGGGGTCGCCGGCATGACGGCCCTCGTCGCCATGACCCATGCCGGCTACGTGGCCGCCGGCTGGCTGGCCACCGCCGCCCTGGTCGGCGGCTACGCGCTGACCCTGGTGCGCCGGGGCCGGCGGCTGTCCCGCCAGGTGCCCGGCGAGGAGCGCCGGTGGAGCTGACCCCTCGCACCCTCGACGACGACGACGTCGTGGTCGAGGAGGGTGAACCTTCCGGCCCGCCGCGCTCCCGGGGGCGCCGGCGCCGCTGGCTGCCCCTGCTGGTGCTGGCGGTGGTGGTGTTCGGCCTGGTCGGGCTCGTCTACAAGGGCCTGTCCGACGCCACCCTCTACTTCCGCAACGCCGACGAGGCGGTGGCCCAGCGCGACGAGCTGGGCGACCGGCGCTTCCGGCTCCAGGGGACCGTGGCCGGCGAGCCGGTGGTCGACGGCGACCGGGTCAGCTTCGACGTCGTCTACAACGGCGTCACCGTGGCGGTGGCCCACACCGGCACCCCGCCCGAGCTGTTCCGCCCGGGCATCCCGGTGGTGCTCGAGGGCCACTGGCGTGACGATGCCGACGTGTTCGAGAGCGACCGCATGATCGTCAAGCACGACGAGACCTACGAGTCGCGCGAGGACTACGACGAGCGGCTCGACGACGCCGACGACGGCGGGGGCAGCGGGGGAGCGCCAGGGTGAACGCCGCGCTGGGCACCGCGGGCATCGTCCTCGGGCTCGCCGCCTCCGTGGGCGGCGTCGTGACCCTGGCCGTCGGCCTGCTGCGCCGCCGCTACCACCTGCTCGCCATCGGCCGCTCGTACGTGCTGCTGGCGCTGGGCGGCGCGGTCCTGGCGGTGGCGGCCATGGAGCGGGCGCTGATCACCCGCGACTTCACCGTGCAGTACGTGGCCGACAACGGCAGCAGCCGGACCCCGGCCCTCTACAACGTGGCCACGCTGTGGGCCGCGCTCGAGGGCTCGATCCTGCTGTGGGTGCTGGTGCTCACCATCTACATGGCGCTGGTGGTGCACAAGTTCCGCCGGCGGCTCGACGACCCGCTGGTGGGCTGGGCCATGCTCACCATGCTCGTGGTCAGCGGCTTCTTCTTCCTGCTGCTGATGGCGCCGGCCAACCCGTTCACGGCGTTCGACCCGTCGCCCGGGTTCGACGGCCCGGGCCCCAACCCGCTGCTCCAGAACCACCCGCTCATGGCGTTCCACCCCCCGGCGCTCTACCTCGGGTACGTGGGGTTCACCGTGCCCTTCGCCTTCGCCGTCGCCGCCCTGGCGACCGGCCGGGTGGGCGAGGGCTGGCTGATGGAGACCCGCCGCTGGACGCTGTTCGCCTGGGGGTTCCTCACGTTCGGGATCGTGCTCGGCGCCTGGTGGAGCTACGAGGTGCTCAACTGGGGCGGCTACTGGGGGTGGGACCCGGTCGAGAACGCGTCGCTGCTGCCCTGGCTCACCGGCACCGCGTTCCTGCACTCGGTGATGATCCAGGAGCGCCGGGGCATGCTGCGGGTCTGGAACCTGTCGCTCGTCTGCGCCACGTTCAGCCTGACCATCCTCGGCACGTTCCTGACCCGCTCGGGCGTCATCGCCTCGGTGCACGCCTTCACCGAGGGGTCGATCGGCGCCTGGCTGCTGGGCTTCTTCGGCCTGACCGTGGCCGTCACGCTGGGCCTGATCGGCTGGCGGGCCGACCGGCTGCGCGCCCCGGGGCGCTTCGACTCGCCGGTGTCGCGCGAGGGCGCGTTCCTGGCCAACAACGTGCTGTTCGCCGGGTTCGCGTTCGTCGTGCTGCTCGGCACCGTCTTCCCGCTGCTGGTCGAGGCGGCCAACGACGAGCGCCTGTCGGTCGGCAGTCCCTACTTCCAGCGGATGACCGTCCCGATCGGGCTCACCCTGCTGTTCCTGATGGCGGTCGCCCCGGTGCTGCCGTGGCGCAAGGCGTCGACCGAGCTGCTGTCGCAGCGGCTGTTCTGGCCCGCCTGGGCGGGGACCGCGGCCGTGGTCGTGGCCGTGCTGCTGGGCGCCCGCGGGCTGGCGCCGCTGGTGGCGTTCGGGCTCGGCGGGTTCGCCGCCGGCGCGGCGCTGCGCCAGGTGGTGCTCGCCACCCGCCGCCAGGGGTGGCGGGGGCTGGTGGGACGCACCAACGGCGGCATGGTCGTGCACCTGGGCGTCGCCCTCCTGGCGGTCGCCCTCGCCGCGTCGGGGAGCTACGACACCGAGCGCGAGCTCACCCTGGCCGTGGGCGACACCGCGACGGTCGACGGCCACGAGATCGGCTACCTGGGCTCCCGCACGGTCGAGCAGCCGAACAAGACCTCGATCAGGGCCCGCGTCACCGTCGACGGCGAGGAGTACGAGCCGGCCATCAACCGGTTCCCGGAGAGCGGCCAGTCGATCGGCACGCCGTCGGTGGCCACCTCCCTCACCCGGGACGTGTACCTGACCCTGCTGCGGGCGCCGGAGGACGACGCGGGGCAGACCGTCGCCGTCCGGGTCATCGTGCAGCCGCTGGTGGCGTGGCTGTGGATCGGCGGGATCGTCATGGCCGTCGGCACCGCGCTCGCCGCCTTCCCCGGCCGGCGCCGCAATCCCGTCGACCCGGTCTCGGCACCCGTGGGGCGCCCGTCGCCGGACGAGGAGCCCCGCTCGGGGAACGGCGACGCTGACGCCGGCGAGCACCCGCGGGAGCCGGTCCCGGCCGCCGTGCCTGACCGGGTCGAGGTCGGGACGTGAGGGAGCGGAGCGAGCGAGCCATGGGCTCAGTGCGGTGCTCGGCACGGAGTGCATCCCGAAGGGTGCACCAGTGACCGGCGTCGTGGACCAGCCCGACCCCGCCGCCCCGCCCACCGAGCTGGTCGACCCCGGCCCGGGCGGCCCCCTCGACGATCCGCCCGCCCGCGGGCGCGTGGGCCTGATCGTGTCGATCGTCGTGGCCGTGATGGCCCTGGCCTTCGTGGCGGTGCTCGCCACCCGCGAGCCGGCCACCGAGCGGCGGTCCGACAGCCCGCTGATCGGCGAGCCGGCGCCGGCGCTGGCGGCGGAGACGCTCGACGGCGGCTCGTTCGACATCGACGACCACCGCGGCCAGTGGGTGGTCGTCAACTTCTTCGCCACCTGGTGCCCGCCGTGCGTCGAGGAGCACCCGGAGCTGGTGGCGCTGGACGAGGCGCACCAGGCGACCGGTGACCTCGCCACGGTGAGCGTGGTCTACAACGACAGGCCCGACGCCGTGGACGACTTCTTCGCCGAGCGCGGCGGCACGTGGCCGGTCATCGCCGACAGCGGGCTGGCCGCCGTCGACTACGGCGTGGTGGGCGTGCCCGAGACCTACCTGGTTGCGCCGTCCGGCTTCGTGGTCCAGAAGTACACCGGCGGCGTGACCCAGGAGGCGATCGAGGCCGACATCGACGCCCTGGAGGCCGCGGCCACCCGCCAGGACGGGGAAGGCTCGTGACGCCCGATGCCGCCTCGGCGGCCCCCGGGACGGCGCCGGAGGACGCGGCTGGCGCGGACGCGCGACCGCGGACGCGACCGTGTCCTCCTCGGCGGGCGCCGATGGCCGGGGTCGTGCCGTCGGCCGCCGGCGCCGGCTGGCCGGGTGGATCGTGCTGGCCGTCGTCCTGGCCGGCGCACTGGCTCTGGGGACCTTCGGCGACCGGGGCCCGCGCACCGCGGGTGACCGCGCCCGCGACCTGGCCGAGTCGATCGCCTGCCCCCGCTGCGACGGCCAGTCGGTGGCCGACTCCGACTCCGACGCCGCCAAGGGCGTCCGCTCCCTGATCGAGCAGCGGATCGCCGAGGGCGCCTCCGACGCCCAGATCCGCGACGAGCTCGCCGCCGCCTACGGCGAGCAGGTGCTGCTCACACCGGGCCGCTCGGGCGCGGCGGGCCTCGTGTGGGCGCTGCCGGTGGTCGCGCTGGTGGCGGCGGTGGCCGGGCTGGCGCTGGCCTTCCGGCGCTGGCGGGGCGGCGGCTCGGCCCGGGCGTCCGACGCCGACCGGGCCCTCGTCGCCCGCGCCCTCGCCGGGGGCAACGGGTCGTCGCGCCCGTCCGACCCGAGCGATGACTCCCCCGCCCACCCGACCGGTCACGCCCCGGGCGACGACGCCGGCACCGGCGAGGCGGCCGGCGGGGCATCCGGCCGGCCGGTGACGACGCCGTGACCGGGACCATGCCGGGCGAGACGACCACGCCCGCGTCGGGCTCGGCCGGCGGCCGTGACCCGGCCTCCCCGGGGACCGGGCGAGCAGGTGCGCAGGGGCTCGATCCCGACCGGCTGGCGGCGTTGGAGGAGCAGCGCGCCTTCCTGCTGCGGTCGCTCGACGACCTCGAGCGCGAGCACGCCGTGGGCGACGTGGACGAGCACGACTACGAGACGCTCAAGGACGACTACACGGCGCGGGCGGCCCGCACGATCCGGGCCATCGACTCGCACCAGGCCCGGGTGGAGCAGGCGCGCCGCCCCCGCTCGCGGCGCCGGCTGGTGGTCACGGTCCTGGCGATCGCCGCCTTCGCGGTGCTGGCCGGCGTGCTGGTGGCCCAGGCATCGGGCCGGCGCGAGGCCGACGACCCGCTGACGGGCGAGATCCGCCGTACGACCCGCTCCCAGCTGGCCGAGGCCCTGAGCCTGGCGGGCGACCAGCGCTACGACGAGGCCATCGCCGTGTACGACGAGCTGCTGGACGAGCAGCCCGACAACGTCGAGGCGCTGACCTACCGGGGCTGGGTGCAGTTCCTGTCGGGTGAGGGCGCCGGCATCGACTCGCTGATCGCAGCCACCGAGGCCGATCCCGAGTACCCGGACACGCACGCCTTCCTGGCCATCATCCTGTGCCGGGCGGGCCGCACCGAGACCGCCGTCGCCGAGCTCGACCGCCTTGACGCCCTCGATCCGCCGCCGTTCGTCCAGCAGCTCGTCGGTGGCCTGCGCGAGCGCATCGAGGCCGAGGGCGGCTGCCTGGCCCCGGGAGCGACCGACCCCGGGGCGACGTCGCCCTCCGGCGCCGCCGACGGGAACGGCTCGACCACCACCACCCCGCCGGGCTGACGCCACCACCCCTCAGGTCGTCAGCGGCGGGAGAGGTCCGGCGGGGCGATGTAGCGCGCCTGGCTCCAGCGGTCGGTGTCCCAGGTGAGGACCCAGGTCGAACCCTTCGGCCAGACGAGCGGCTCCTTGAACCGGGTGGTGGTCGCCTTGAGCACCCTCAGCATCTCCGGGATGATGTCGCCGTGGCTGCAGATGGCGGCCGTGGCGTGCTGCTTGCGCAGGTCGTCGGCCAGTTCGAGCGCCGCCTCGCCGCTCGCACCCTCGGTGAGGCGCTCGTCCGCCTCGACCGGAACGTCGAGGCGGGCCGCCAGCGGTTCGAAGGTCTGCACGCAGCGGGTGTAGGGGCTGCTCACCAGGCGGTCCACGCCCACCGCTTCCAGCATGTCGGCGATCGCCTCGGACTGGCGCCACCCCTTGCGCGTGAGCGGGCGGGTCAGGTCGGAGCCGTCCCACTGCACCCGGTGGCCGGCGTGGGCGTGGCGGACGACATACAGCCTCACGGGGGAGCCGGCCACAGGCGGTGGGGAGAACCGTGCTGCACGTCGCGACTATGCCAGACGCCACGCGGGGTCGAGCGACCGCAGGTCGGCGAGCACGCGCGGCAGCGCGTCCAGGACGCGGTCGACGTCGGCGTCGGTCGTCGACCACCCGACCGAGAGCCGCAGGCTGTGGTGGGCGTCGACGCCCATGGCCTCGAGCACGGGCGACGGCTCGAGCGACTCCGACGAGCAGGCGCTGCCCGAGTGGGCGGCCACGCCGGCCCGGTCGAGCCCGAGCAGCACCGCCTGCGGCTCGATGTCCTCGATGCCCAGGCAGACGATGTGGGGCAACCGCCGCTCGGGGTCGCCGTAGACCAGGAGCCCCTCGAAGCCGGGCGTGCCGACGGCGGCGAGGATGCGCCCGGTGAGCCGTCGCTGTTCGGCCGCCTCGGCTGCGACCCCGCCGGTGTCCGCCAGGGAGGCGCAGGCGGCCCCGAAGCCGGCCAGGGCGGGCAGGTTCTCCAGGCCGGCACGCCGGGCCCGCTCCTGGTCGCCCCCCACCAGGAGCGGCGGTAGCCGCAGGCCCTGGCGCACCAGCAGGGCGCCGACCCCCGGCGGCCCGCCGAACTTGTGGGCGCTCACCGACATCAGGTCGGCGCCCAGCGCTCGGAACGCGACCGCCTCCCGCCCGACGGCCTGGGCGGCGTCGACGTGGACCAGCACGCCCCGTTCCCGGCAGGCGGCCACCGCCTCGACCACCGGCTGCACGGTGCCCACCTCGTGGTTGCCCCACTGGAGGTGCACGACGGCGGTGTCGTCCCGGACCGCCCCCATCAGGGCGTCGACCTCGACCCTGCCGGTCCGGTCGACCGGCACCGTGGTCACGTCGCCGTGACGGGCGGCGGCCTGGCGCACGGCGGAGTGCTCGACCGCCGGGACGACCTGGTGGGCGCCCCGCCCGGCCGCGCCCCAGCACGCGGCCGCGATGGCCTCGGTCCCGCCGCTCGTGAACACCACCTCGCGCGGCCGCGCGCCGACCAGCGCGGCGACCTGCGCCCGGGCCTCCTCGACCGCTACCCGGGCGGTCAGCCCCTCGCTGTGGATGCGCCCCGGGTCGCCCGCGACGGCCAGCGCGTCCACCACGGCCGCCCGCGCCGCGGGCCGCAGCGGCGAGGTGGACGCATGATCGAGGTACGACCGGCCGCTCACCGCGAGCACGCTAACGGCGCCACCGTCCGCGGCCCACCGGCGCCGTGGGCGGACGGCAGGCCACGCCCGGGCGGGGGAGACTCCGCGGGTGCAGATCGTGCGATTCGACGAAGAGGTCTCCCGCCCCGTGACCGACCGGGGCTCGGACTTCCGCATCGGCCCGCTGACCGGCGACGACGCCCGCGTGCGCGTCCAGGTGATGCACGTGCCGCCCGGCGGGCTGATCGCCAGGCACCCCGCGGCCGGGCCGCAGATGCTGGCGGTCGTGGCCGGCGCCGGCTGGGTGGCGGGCGACGACGGCCGCCGGAGGTCGGTCGGCGCGGGCTACGGCGCGGTGTGGGACACGGGCGAGGAGCACGAGACCGGCAGCGAGTCGGGCATGACCGCCGTGTGCATCGAGGGCCGGTTCGACGTGTGGGCCACGCAGGTGTCGGTCCAGATCGAGGTCGTCGACCACGACCCGGCCTGGGCCGAGTGGTTCGAGGCGGTGCGCCGCCATGTCTGGCCGGCGGTCGACGGCGTCGCCCGCCGCATCGACCACGTCGGCTCGACGGCGGTGCCCGGCCTCGCGGCCAAGCCCGTCATCGACACGGACATCGTGGTGGCGTCGGCGGACGACGTGCGTCCCGCGATCGCCCGGCTGGCCGCCATCGGCTACCGCTGGCGCGGCGACATGGGGGTCGTGGGTCGCGAGGCGTTCGCGCCCCCCGAGGGCGTCGACCTGCCGCGCCACCACCTCTACCTCGTCGTGGACGGCAGCCGGCCGCACCTCGATCACACCTTGTTGCGCGACCTGCTGCGCGAGGACAGCGGGGCGCGGGACCGCTACGCCGAGCTCAAGCGGCGCAACGTCGTGCTGGCGGCGGGCGACATCGACGTGTACGTCGCGGCGAAGGCGGAGCTGGTGGCCGAGCTCCTGGCGCGGGCCCGGGCCGAGCGGGGCCTGCCGGCCGTCGACTACTGGCGGCCCGACGTCACGCCGGCCGGGCAGGCCCCCGGACCGCCCGGGGACGGCAGCGCGAGCACGGGGCGCTAGCCACATCTGTGCCCGGGTGCGGCCGGGCGGACGTATCGTCGGGGCAGCCAGCCGAGGAGGCAGCGCATGATCCCGACCGCACCGTTCGGCCGCACCGGGCACGCCAGCAGCCGCGTCATCTTCGGGGCCGCGGCGCTGGCCTCGATGCGCCAGGACCGCGCCGACGAGGTGCTGGCCCGCCTGCTGCACCACGGCGTCAACCACATCGACACGGCCGCCGACTACGGCGACTCCGAGCTGCGCATCGGGCCGTGGATGGCCGAGCACCGCGGCGACCTCTTCCTCGCCACCAAGACCGGGCAGCGCACCGGCGACGGCGCCCGGGCCGAGCTGGAGCGGTCGCTCGAGCGGCTGCAGGTCGATCACGTCGACCTGATCCAGCTCCACAACCTGGTCGAGCCCGACGAGTGGGAGGTCGCGCACGGCTCCGGCGGCGCGGTGGCGGCGCTGGCCCGGGCCCGGGAGGAGGGCCTGGTGCGCCACGTCGGCGTGACCGGGCACGGCACGCGCATCGCCCGCGCCCACCTGCGCAGCCTGGAGCGCTTCCCGTTCGACTCGGTGCTGCTGCCCTACAGCTACGTGGCCCTCACCGACGAGGCCTACCGGGCCGACGTCGACGAGCTGCTCGCCGTGTGCGCGGCCAACGAGGTCGCCGTCCAGACCATCAAGGCCGTGGCCCGCCGCCGCTGGTTGCCCGACGACGAGCGCCGCCGGTTCTCGTGGTACGAGCCGTTGGCCGACGCCGGGGCGCTGGCGCGGGCGGTCCGGTGGGTGCTCGGCAACCCCCAGGTCTTCCTGAACACCACGAGCGACGCCGGGGCGATGGCGCGGGTGCTGGAGGTGGCCGAGGGCGACCTCACCCGGCCGACCGACGCCGAGATGGCCGCCGACGTCGACGACCTGGCCATGGCCCCGCTGTTCGACGGCGGCGCCATCGAACGGATCTGACTGGCGCCGGGGCCCGGGGCCGGGCGGCCGGTCCGTGGGTCGGTGGGTCGAGCGGCCGGGCCGGAGTCTCAGGCGCCCTGGACCGAGGTGACGCAGTGCTCGCCGCCGGTGGGCAATGACAGCGCCGTCTCGGTGAGCGTGTCCTGCCCGTACAGCGACGCGAGCATGCCCTGCACCATGCCCCGGTCGACCGCGGAGATGACCGGGTGCTCGATGGGGGCGCCGCCGAACGGGCAGTGCTCGCTGACGATGCGGAGCTCGTCGCCGTTTCGCTCGGCGTGGGCGGCGAACCCGTGGGCGGTGAGGGCGTCGGCCACCGCGTGCAGCGCCGCCTGGAACGAGCGGTGCCGGTCGGTGCCGGGCGACATCGACGCCGCCATGGCCTGGCCGTAGTCGTGGCCCACGGCCTCGGCCAGGCGCTCGGCCCGGTCGTGGCCCAGCTCGGCGAGGGCCCGGCCCAGCAGCTCGACCAGGATGTCGTCGTGGCGCAGGGGCAGGTCGAGGTCGATGCCCGCGGCCGGCACCTGGTACCGCTTGGAGGGTCGGCCGGCGCCGCCACCGGGCGCCCGCGTCACCGTCACGTCGACGTACCCGCCGGACACCAGCTTGTCGAGGTGGTGGCGGGCCACGTTGGGGTGCAGAGCGAAGTGGTCGGCCACCTCGGCGGCCGTGGCACCCTCGGCGAACTCGTGGACGAACAGGTAGATCTCGCGGCGCGTCGGGTCGCCGAAGGCGGAGGTGATGGCGGTCACGGCCGAGGCGAAGTCCGTGGGGGAGAGGGGTGGCCGGTCCACGCCCGGTATTCTACCTATGGCCGTAGTGGTAATCCCCCGAAACCCCGGCGCGCCCTCAGCGTGCCACCGCCAGCCCCGCCAGGAGCGCCATGCCCGCATCCGAAGCCCAGGTCCTCGACGCCCTCCGCCCGGTGCAGGACCCCGAGCTGCACCGCAGCATCGTCGACCTCGACATGGTGCGCACGATCGCCATCGACGGCCCGCACGTGGCGGTCACGGTCGCCCTCACCATCGCCGGCTGCCCGCTGCGGGCCGAGATCACCAACCGGGTCACGGCCGCGGTCACGGCGCTCGACGACGTCGACGACCTGGCCCTCGACTTCACGGTCATGACCGACGACGAGAGGGCCGCGCTGCGCACCAAGCTGCACGGCGACCCCGCGGCCACCGCCGGCAGCCAGCCGGCGCACGGCCACGCCGAGGGGCGCGAGATCCCCTTCGCCGACCCCGGCAGCAAGACCCGGGTGCTGCTCATCGCCTCGGGCAAGGGCGGCGTGGGCAAGTCGTCGGTCACCACCAACCTGGCCGTGGCGCTGGCCCGGAGGGGCAAGGACGTGGCGGTGGTCGACGCCGACGTGTGGGGCTTCTCCATCCCCCGCATGCTGGGCGTGCAGCACGCGCCCGTGGTCATCGACCAGATGCTGGTCCCGCCCGAGGCCCACGGCGTCCGGTGCATCTCCATGGGCTTCTTCGCGGCCGAGGACCAGCCGGTCATCTGGCGGGGCCCCATGCTGCACAAGGCGCTCGAGCAGTTCCTCACCGACGTCTTCTGGGACGACCCCGACTTCCTCGTCGTCGACCTGCCGCCCGGCACCGGCGACATCTCGCTCAGCCTGTCCCAGTTCCTGCCCCGGGCCGAGGTCTACGTGGTCACCACCCCGCAGCCCGCCGCCCAGCGGGTGGCGCAGCGCGGCGGCGTTCATGGCGCAGAAGGTCAACCTCGAGGTCAAGGGCGTCATCGAGAACATGTCGTGGTTCACCGGCGACGACGGCACCCGCTACCACCTGTTCGGGGCCGGCGGCGGCGCCGACCTGGCGCAGCGGCTCGAGGTGCCGCTGCTGGGCATGGTGCCGCTGGTGCCGGCGCTGCGCGAGGGCGGTGACTCCGGGGCGCCGATCGTGACGGTCGACCCCGACGGCGAGGCGGCCCAGGTGTTCGCCCAGATCGCCGAGACGGTCGACGTCGAGCTGGCGCCCAAGCGGATCTACCACAGCGAACTGCGCATCGGCTGAGTGGGATGGCCGACTGGGTCGTCGAGCAGTACCGCTTCGAGCAGGCCCACCTCGCCCGGCGGGCGGGCGCCGAGCGCCGCCGGGTCAAGCTGCGGTGGTGGGCGGCGCCGGCCCGCCGCACCGAGGTGACCGACGTCGTGGTCCGCATGCTGTCGCCCCGCCTGGCCCGGCGGGCGACCGGGCCGGTGTCGGTGGCGCTCTACGACGCGGCCGACGCCGTGGGGGCCCGGCCGTTCCTGGTCATGCAGGTCGACGCCGCGTCGCTGGGCGACCCCCGGGGTCGGGCCACGGGCACGCTGGTGGGCCGCGCCGAGCCCGGCGGCGTGCTGGTGGTCGAGACGAGCCGTGGCGCACTCACGCCGCTCACCCCGCCGGCGCTGCCCGACGACGAGGCCCCGGGATGGTCCGAGGTCGACCCGGTCGACTGATGCGGTCGGGCCGGGCCCGGCCGGACCGGGGCGCGGGGCCCGTGCGCTGGACCGCTCAGCCGGTGGCCGCCACGGGCTCCTCGAGCTCGCCGGAGCGGGCGAAGCCGGGCAGGGGACGGGGCTGGCGGTGGGTGATCACCTCGTCCACTAGGCCGTACGCCACCGCCTCCTCGCCCCGCAGGATGTAGTCGCGGTCGATGTCCCCCTCGATGCGCTCGCGGGCCTGGTGGGTGCGCTCGGTGAGGATGTCGACCATGCGCTCGCGCATCACGACCATCTCGCGCACCGCGATCTCCATGTCGGTCGACTGGCCCTGGGCGCCCCCGTGGGGCTGGTGGATGAGGATGCGGGCGTTGGGGAGCACCGACCGGTGCCCCGGCTCACCTGCGGCCAGCAGCACCGCCGCGGCGGAGCACGCCTGGCCGACGCACACGGTGTGCACCGGCGGGCCCATGAACTGCATGGCGTCGTACACCGCGAACAGCGCGGTCATGTCGCCGCCCGGCGAGTTGATGTACAGGTTCACGGGCCGGGCCATGTCCTCGCCCTCGAGGTGGAGCAGCTGGGCGATGATCAGGTTGGCGACGCTCTCGTCGAGCACGGTGCCCAGGAACACGATCCGCTCGCGGAGCAGGCGGGAGTAGATGTCGTAGGCGCGCTCGCCGCGGTTGGTGCTCTCGACGACGGTGGGGATCAGCACGGTGCCTCCTCGATGTGCAATGTGCAATTCAATGGTTGCGTATCGGAGGGTAGGGATGGCGGAGCGAAAGCGCAACTGTAGAGTTGCGCCTATGGCCGAGGACGCTGACGACACCCGAGAGACGCCCGAGCCCCCCGGGAGCGACGAGACGCCCGCGAGCGACGGGACCGCCGCCGTCACCCGCAGCGTCGATCTCGACGCGACCGTCGACGACGTGTGGCGCGCGGTGACCGACCCCGCCGAGCGGGCGCTGTGGCTCGACGACCCCGACGCCCGCGACCGCCGGGTGCGGGAGGACGATCGGGTGGCGCGCGAGCGGCTGGTCTGGACCTGGTGGCACCCCGGCGACGAGGGCTCGGCTTCCCGGGTGTCGGTGGTGCTGCGCCCGCTCGACGGCGGCGGCACCCAGGTCGTCGTCACCGAGTCCCGCCCCGCGGCCGGCCCGGTGGTGGTCGTGGCCTCGGCGTCGCCGCGCCCCTGGGCCGCGGCGCCGTCCGGGACGACGTGGTCGCCGGGTGCGGTCCGCATCGGCGGCGCCCACCCGGCCGGGCGGCAGGCGACCCTGTCGCCGTCGTGGATCCGGTGCGCACTCGACCGCTGGGACAGCCGGCTCCTCGGGCTCGAGCTGCGGTTCGTGGCCGCCCGTGCCGCCGTCGCCTGAACCGGTCCCGGCCGGCGGGAGGGAGCCGCCCGACGAGCTGTTCGCGGCGCTGGCCGACGGCACCCGCCGCCGCATCCTGGCCGGCGTGGCCGAGCACGGACCGGTGACCGCCACCGTCCTGGCCGCCCGGCTGCCCGTGACGCGCCAGGCGGTGGCGAAGCACCTCGGGCTGCTGCGCGAGGCCGGGCTCGTCACCGCCGAGCGTGCCGGCCGGGAGACCCGCTTCACCGTCGTGGCCGCGCCGCTCGACGACCTGGCCCGCTGGGCCGGGGACACCGGCCGGCGCTGGGACACCCGGCTGGAACGGCTGCGCGACCGGTTCGGCTGATCCTGCCGTCCCGCGCCGCCGCCCGGGTGGGCGCCGGAGGGTGTGAACAAACCCGGAACGGGGGGCCGCAGGGCAGCTGCGCGGCCGCTCCCGCCCTACCCTTCAGTGCGTGGCCACCCGCGACGGCGACGACGTCGGCGACGAGATCGGCGGCACGGCCGTCGACACCGGCGACGCGCCGCCCGGGGGCACGCCCGTCGGCCGGCGCATCGTGCTCGGCATGCTGGGCCTCGGCGCCCTCGGCGTGGCGGTCGGCGACACGGTGCAGGCCAGGCTCGAGTCGCTGCTGCGCCCGGTCACGCAGAACGATCCCACCGGCCTCACCTCGTTCGTGCCCACCGCCGGGCGGTTCCGCATCTACTCGGTCACCGCCACCCTCCCCGAGCGCAGCCGCGAGGACTACCGGCTGACGGTCGACGGGCTGGTCGACCGTCCGCTCGACCTCGGCTACGAGGACCTGCTCGCCATGCCCCAGACCGAGCTGGTGCGCGACTTCCAGTGCGTGACCGGGTGGCGGGTGCCCGACGTGCCGTGGAAGGGCGTGCTGCTGTCGCACCTGCTGGACGAGGCGGGCCTCGACGGCCGGGCCACCCACCTCCGCATCCACAGCTTCGACGGCGTGTACACCGAGAGCCTCTCGCTCGACCAGGCGATGCGGGACGACATGCTGGCCGCGCACCAGATGCTCGACGGCCCGGTCAGCCGCGAGCAGGGCGGCCCGGTGCGCCTGTTCGTGGGCCCGATGTACGGCTACAAGTCGCTCAAGTGGCTCGAGCGCATCGAGGTGGTCGACGAGCTCGTGCCCGGCTACTGGGAGCAGCTCGGCTACGACGTCGACGCCTGGGTGGGCCGCTCCAACGGTCGCGACGACGATCCGACGTGATGCCCGCGGTCCCCACCGGAGCCTCCACCACCGGCACGCCCGTCCCCGGTGGCGCGACCACCGGCACGTCCGTCGCCGGCAGGGCCGGCAAGTGCCGCCGGCGGCACGACGCCGCGCGGAGCGGGTGGGCCGGACGGGCTGATCCACCGGTTCAGCCCGCCCGAGCGCGCCCTGCACTGGGCGACGGCGGTGTGCGTGCTCACCGCCGCGGTCACCGGCCTCGTCCTCTACGTCGGGCCCCTCACGGCCGCGGTGGGGCGGCGCAACCTGGTGAAGGACGTCCACGTCGTGGCCGGCCTGGCCATGCCGGTGCCGCTGGTGCTGGCCTACGCGGGGCGGTGGCGGGCCAGCCTGCGGGCGGACATCCGCCGCCTCGGCCGGTGGACGACGGCCGACCGGCGCTGGCTGCGGTCGAGGGGCCGGGAGGCCACGGACGAGGTCGGCAAGTTCAACGCCGGGCAGAAGGCCAACGCCGCGTTCGTGCTGGGCATGATCCCGCTGATGGTCGCGACCGGGTCGATCATGCGGTGGCCCGACCCGATCCCCCTGACCTACCGCACGGGCGCCACGTTCGTGCACGACTGGACGGCGATCGCCACCTGGGTGGTCGTGGCCGGGCACATCCTCATCGCCCTGTCCGACCCCGGCTCGCTGCGGGGCATGGTGACCGGGTGGGTGACGCGGCCCTGGGCCGAGCACCGCCACCCCCGCTGGGCGGCCGAGAACGCGGCTCGCGCCCCCGGCGAACAGGTGCCTCACGACCCGGCGGGCGAGCCCGCGGGTGCGGGGGGCGACCCGGCGCGGGACCCGGCGCCCGTGCCCACGGCCCCTGGTGGGGACCCGGCTCCCGGGCGCACGCCCCCTGGTGGCGCCGCGGCGCCCGAGCCGGCGCCGGCCGACGAGCCCGCGGGCGGCGACGGCTGATCGAGGTGACCCGCCGGTCGGCCCGTGTCGATGAAGCGGCCGACCGCCCCCTACGATGACCGCCGCCCGACACATGGAGGAAGACGTGGACGTCCGCATCGGGGTCAAGAACTCGCCCAAGGAGCTCGAGGTCGTGCTCGCCGACGACACCGACGGCGAAGCCGTGCGTGAGCACGTCGACAGCGCCTTGTCGGAGGGCGGCACGCTCTGGCTGACCGATCGGCGGGGCCGGCAGTTCGGCGTGCCCGTCGACAAGGTCGCCTACGTCGAGATCGGCTCCACCGAGCACGGCCGGCGCGTCGGCTTCGGCGGCTGACGGTCGCCCCGGTACGGCGGGCGACGGCCCCCGGCCCCGGCCGGGCGGGTCCGGTCGCCGGCTCCGGCCCATGACCATCGACCTGCTCGACCGCAGGCTGATCTTCGTCACCGGCAAGGGCGGGGTGGGCAAGACCACCATCGCCGCCGCGTTGGGCCAGCTCGCGGCGTCCCACGGCAAGCGGACGCTGCTGTGCGAGGTCGACGCCAAGGGCAACCTGGCCGCGGCGTTCGAGACGGGGCCGACGGCGTTCCGCGAGCGCGAGATCGCCCCCCGACTGTGGGCGATGTCGATGGACACCGAGGCGTCGCTGAAGGAGTACCTCAGCGTGCAGCTGAAGCTGCCGCTGCTGTCGCGCATCGGCCCGCTCGCCCGCACGTTCGACTTCGTCGCCAACGCCGCCCCCGGGGTCAAGGAGATCCTCGTGGTGGGCAAGCTCTGCTACGAGGTGCGGGAGAACCACTACGACCTGGTGGTGGTCGACGCCACGGCCTCGGGCCACATCGTGGGCCAGCTCGCCGCGCCCCAGGCCATCAAGGACCTCGTGCAGGTCGGCATGGTGCGCGACCAGACCGGGTGGATGATCGACATCCTGGCCGACCCGGCCCGCACCGGTGTCGTGATCGTGGCGACCCCCGAGGAGATGCCGGTCAACGAGACGCTGGAGCTGGCGGGCAGGTTGCGGGACGAGACGTCGGTCGACCTGGCGGCGGTGATCGTCAACCGGGTGCTGCCCGAGCTCTTCACCCGCGGCGAGGAACAGATCTTCCGCACCCTGCAAACACCCGAGGCCGCGGCTGCGCTGGCCGCCGCCGTCGACGGGCCGGTCGAGCCGCTGCTCGACGGCGCCGAGCTGGCCGTCCGGATGCGCCGCACCCGTGCCGAGCACCTGGGGACGCTGCGCTCCGGCCTGCCGGCGGGCGTCGAGCTGGCCTACGTGCCCGAGCTGTTCCAACGCACCCACGGCCTGCGGGCGACGGGCCAGATCGCCGAGTCGCTCGGCGCCGAGCTGGGGTACTGAGCCGTGGCCCCCAAGCGCCGCAACGCCGTCGCCGACACCTCGCTCGAGTCGCTGCTGGCCGCCCGGGAGATCGTGATCTGCTGCGGGTCGGGCGGCGTCGGCAAGACCACGGTCGCCGCCGCCTCCGCCGCCATGGCCGCGGCCCGGTTGGGGGGTCGCGTGCTGGTCATCACGGTCGACCCCGCCCGGCGGCTGGCCAACGCCCTCGGCCTCGAGCGGTTCGGCAACGTCGAGACCCAGGTGCCGCCCGCGCTGTTCGCACAGGCGGGCGTCGAGCCCCGGGGCGAGCTGTGGGCCGCCATGCTCGACACCAAGCAGTCGTGGGACGAGCTGGTGCGGGCCCATGCGCCCGACGCCGCCACCCGCGACGCCATCCTCGCCAACCCCCTCTACGAGAACATCACGTCCCGGTTCGTGCAGAGCCACGACTACATCGCGATGGAGCGGCTGTACGAGATCCACGCGTCGGGCCGCTACGACCTGATCGTCGTGGACACCCCGCCCACCCGCAACGCCATCGACTTCCTCGAGGCGCCCGAGCGGATGGCCGACTTCTTCTCCAGCCGCCTGCTGCGGTGGCTCACCGTGCCGGCCCGCAGCCGGGTGTTCACGGTCGCCTCCAAGCCGTTCTACACGGTGGCCGACCGGGTGCTCGGCTCGCAGTTCCTGCAGGACATCGCCGAGTTCTTCCTGCTGTTCCAGACGATGTACGACGGGTTCGTCGAGCGGGCCCGTGCGGTGACCCGCACGCTGGCGGACAAGCGCACCACGTTCGTGGTGGTGTCCACGCTCGAGGCGTCGCCGGCACGGGAGGCCGAGTTCTTCGTCGAGGCGTTGCGCGACCGCGGCTTCCCGCTGGGGGCGGTGGTGCTCAACAAGGCGCTGCCCGCGTGGTTCCTCGACCGGGGCGCGACCCGCTCGGCCACGCGGCTGCGCCGCGACGCCCCCGCGCTGGCCGCCGCCGTCGCCGAGGCGGCCGGGCCCGGCCTGGGCGAGCCGGCCCAGGTGACCCGGGTGCTCGCCGAGGTGGGCGACAGCTTCCTCAACTTCCAGGTGGTGGCGGCCCGCGAGGCCGAGCAGCGCGCCGAGCTGGCCGCGCACGCCGACGTCGTGGTCACCGTGCCGTACGCCGACCACGACATCACCGACCTGGCGGGACTCCTCGAGCTCGGCGAGTCCCTCTGGCGTTGACGCCCGGCCGCGGCAGCCGCGGGCCCCCGGGCGGCACGGCGTCACCACCCGTAGCTGCGAGACTCGACGCCGATGGCAAGCCTTGCGGAGCTCTCCCGCTTCTTCACCCGCCTCGACACCGTGTCGGTCGCCCACCTCCAACGGCTGGCGGCCAGCTGGGGCCTGCTCGCCGACTTCTGCTTCGCCGACCTGCTGCTGTTCGGCGTGGTGGGCGAGCCCCGCGGCAACGGCGGCAGCCGCTTCGTGGTGCTGGGCCAGGTGCGGCCCACCACCGCCCAGACCGTGTACCGGGCCGACTGGGTGGGCACGGTGCTCGAGGAGGAGGACCGGCCCCTCGTCGCCCGCGCCTACCGGCTGGGCGAGATCATCGAGGGCGAGATGACCATCGCCCCGCTGAAGGAGCGGGTGCGCGTGCTGTGCATCCCCATCCGGCACCGGGGCAAGGTCATCGGCGTGCTCACCCGCGAGTCGGCGCCCTCGTTCGGGCGGGCCCAGGGCGAGCTCGAACGCACCTACGTCGACGTGTTCAACCGGTTCGCCCGCATGATCGCCAGCGGCGACTTCCCGTTCGACGCCGACGACGTCGAGACCGAGGAGGCGCCGCGGGTCGGCGACGGCGTCATCGTCATCGACGCGTCGGGCCGGGTCGAGTACAGCTCGCCCAACGCGGTGTCGACGCTGCACCGCCTGGGCGTGCACGCCAACGCCGAGGGCCTGCGCTTCTCGGAGCTGGGCCTGGAGGAGACGGTGGTCGCCGACACCTTCGCCCACGGGGTGCCGGTCACCGAGGAGCTGCCCCGGGGCGTCGACATCACCGTGCTCATGCGGGGCATCCCGCTGCTCGACCAGGGCGTGGTGACCGGGGCCGTGGTGCTGCTGCGCGACATCTCCGAGCTGCGCCGGCGCGACCTGCTGCTGCTGTCCAAGGACCAGACGATCCGCGAGATCCACCACCGGGTGAAGAACAACCTGCAGACGATCTCGTCGCTGCTGCGTCTGCAGGGTCGGCGTATGGCCAGCCGCGAGGCCCGCCTGGCCATCGAGGAGTCGGTGCGGCGCATCGGCTCGATCGCCCTGGTGCACGAGATCCTGTCGCGGGAGGCGGGCGACGACGTGCCGTTCGTCGACATCGTCCGGCCGGTGGTGGGGATGGTGGCCGACAGCATGATCTCCCCGGAGCACCCCATCCGGTTCCGGGTCGACGGGGACGGGGGAGTGTTGCCGGCCGAGCTGGCCACCTCGTTGGCGGTGGTGCTCAACGAGCTGCTCCAGAACGCGGTCGACCACGCCTACCCGGCGCACCTCGACCTGACCGGCGAGCCCGGGCGCGTGGTGGTGGGCATCGACCGCAACGGCCAGTCGCTCACGCTGCGGGTCACCGACGACGGCGTGGGCCTGGCCGAGGGGTTCGACCTCGAGAAGTCCACCGGCCTCGGGCTGTCGATCGTGCGGGCGCTGGTGACGAGCGATCTGTCGGGCGAGATCTCGGTGCGCCTGGGCGAGGGCGAGGCCGACCGGCCCGGCACCGAGGTGATGCTGCGGGTGCCGATCATCGAGCCCGAGATCGACGAAGGCCTCGCCGTAGCGAGGCCTTCACCGCGTTGAGTGCTCTGTGGTCTGCGAAACGTCGGTTTGTCGGATGCCCCCTCAGCGGGGGCCGAGGGTCAGGCCGAGGCCTTGCGGTGCCGGGCCACCCACTGGCGGCGCAGCGCCCGACGCTCCTCCTCGGAGGTGCCGCCCCAGATGCCACTGTCCTGGTTGGTGGTCAGGGCGAAGTCGAGG
Source organism: uncultured Acidimicrobiales bacterium (assembly GCA_963842395.1). GTDB lineage: Bacteria > Actinomycetota > Acidimicrobiia > Acidimicrobiales > VFJN01 > ZC4RG19. Next base: position 1,288,438 of record CAWJGJ010000002.1, on the reverse strand, counting down.
CATGCCTGTTGGACGTCGCACGCACGGCAGACGGCCTTGGCATTTTCGATCTGCTCGATCGCCGGACCAGTGGTGCCGACGGGGAAGAACAGATCGGGATCGGTATCGCGACAGGCGCTGTGTTCGCGCCAGTCGTCGCGCTCGATGGACATGGACAGGGACAGACTGCGGCTCTGCGTCAGGGCCACGGGACCTCCACGGCGGATTCGGGTCACCGAGTTTTGTGACGAGTTTCACATGCCACCGCACTAAGTGACGGAATGCGTGTGGCTGCGACGGAGCAAAGATACCGGCCCGTGGCCCTTTGGGCAAGGAGTTTTTCCCCATCGAAAGGAAGAGTTTTCTTTGACTCAGGTGATCGGACATCGCGGGGCCCCGCGGGTGGAGCCCGAGAACACACTCCCGGCGTTCCGGGCGGCCGCCCGCATGGGGGCCGACGGCGTCGAGCTCGACGTGCGGCGCACGGCCGACGGCCGACTGGCCGTCCACCACGACGCCCACCTGGCCGACGGGCGGGCCATCGTCGCCACGACCTGGGCGGACCTGCCGCCGGCGGTACCGGACCTGGCGGCCGCGCTCGATGCCTGCCGGGACCTCGGTGTGGTCAACGTCGAGATCAAGAACATGCCCGGCGACGTCGACTACGACGAGTCGCTGGCGGTGGTCGACACCGTGGTCGAGGTGCTCCTCGGCCGTCCGCCCCACGAGCGCTCGCGGCTGCTCGTGTCGTGCTTCCACCTGCCCACGGTCGACCGCGTGCGCGAGCGGGCGCCCGAGCTGGCGACGGCGTGGCTGGTGCTCGGCCCCGGGGTCGGCGACGTCCCTCCGGGCGCCGAGGGCGCCGCGGCGCTGGTGGCCGACGTCGCCGACCACGGGCACGCGGCCCTGCACCCGCACCACGCGTTCGTGAGCCCCGAGATGGTGGAGGCGGCCCGTGCCGCCGGCGTGGCGGTCAACACGTGGACGTGCGACGAGCCCGACCGCATCGCCTGGTTGGCCGAGGTGGGCGTCGACGCCGTCGTCACCAACGTCCCCGACGTCGCGCTCGCCGCCCTCGGCCGCTGACCGATCACGCAGAGTGACGGTAGAGAGTCGAGGTCCGGGACAGGCGCGGCGTCGATTCGGGAGCCGGCGTGAGCTTGCCGCGCCGGCTGAGCGCCGCGGATCGGTCGAAACCGGGGCGGTGGGTCACGGGAGCACGAGGTCGAGGACCTCGGGCTCGTGGCGGAACTCCAGCACGTCGGCGTCGCCCAGGTGGTCGCCGTCCACCTGGTAGGGCACGGGTCCGTAGGCCCGCACGGTCAGCGCGGGCAGGTCGGCCCGGTGGTCGACCCACCGGCTGCGGCGCAGCAGCTTCCCCCGCCCGAGCGCCGAGGCGATGACGGGCAGGAACCGGGTGAACGCCATCGTGCGCACCGTCACCGCCGCCAGCCCCGTGTCGAGCCCGATCTCGGGCGCCAGGTCGAGCGGGATGTTGCCCAGGTAGGTGTAGGGGTTGGTGTTGAGGACGATCGTCAGGTAGGCGTCGTCGATCACCGATCCGTCCGCATGGTGCACGGCGAACCGGGGCCGGGACCGGTCGAAGTGGCGGATCCAGGTGTCGAACCCGGCGTAGACGAACAGCGGGTGGCCGGCGTAGCGCTTCAGCCCCGACCGCCGCTCGACCTGCTCGACCACGGCGGCGTCGAACCCGACGCCGGTGTGGAACAGGAAGTACCGGCCGTTCACCGAGCCCAGGCCCACCCGCCGGACGGAGCGCCGGGCCAGCGCGTCGAGCAGTACGCCGGTGGCCTCGATGGGATCGTTGGGCAGGCCGATGGTCCGGGCGAAGACGTTGGTCGAGCCGCCGGGCAGCGCGGCCAGCGCGCAGCCGGTGCCGGCCAGCCCGTTCGCGGCCTCGTTCAGCGTGCCGTCGCCGCCCAGCACGACCACGGCGTCGACGCCCGAGGCGGCCGCCCCCTGCGCGAGCCGGGTGGCGTGGCCCCGCCGGCTGGTCTCGGCCAGGGACACGTCGTGGTCGGCGGACAGCGCCTTGCCGATGACCACGCGGCTGCGGGGCGTCACCGACGAGGCCTGGGAGTTGACCAGCAGCACGAGCTTCACAGTCGCGGGGAAGTTAGCCCAGCGGCCGACCCTGGCCACCAGCGACGCCGTGCCGACGGTGTGCCGGCGGTGTGCGGCGTCCCCTACCGTACGTGGCGCGTCTTAAGGCTACGTCAAGGTTGGCTGCGTACGGTCGCGCCTGCCACGTCCCGCACCCCCACTGCGGGGCGTGCCACGGGGCCAGGGGTGGCGGTGCGGGCTGTCAGTGCGGAAGCCGCCGCCCCTGGCCCGGCGGACCCCTCCGCGGCCCTGCAGCGATCTCGTGTCAGGAAGCGACGTACGGCGGGGCGGGCGCCGTCGGCCGTCCGGTGACCGTCGGAGGTTTGGGAAGGCTCCGGCGTTCACCGGCGGCCCGTCCGCTCCCGTCCACCGCCCTCAGCGCCGCGATCGGGCAAGCATCTCGACAGTGTCGGACCCCTCCGCGCCCCTCCGGCGATCTTGCGTCAGGGGCACGATGCGACAACCGGTGCGGGTACTCGTGGCGGACGGCGATCCGGCGGACGGCCGGCGGCTCGCGGGCGCCCTGGGCGAGGCCGGCTACGAGACGGTGGTCTGTGAGGGCGGGGACGAAGCGGCGCGGCGGGCCACGACCTTCCGGCCCGACCTCGTGATGCTCGAGCGCCGTCTCCCGGGGCCGGTCGACGGCATCGACCTGGCCCGGCGCATGCTCGCCGAGGGTGGCCCGCTGGTCATGTTCGTGACCCGCGACGGCAGCCTACGGGGCCGTCTGGCGGGCTTCGATGCCGGGGCCGACGACTATGTCGTCAAGCCGTACGAGGCGGCCGAGCTCCTGGCCCGGGTGCGGGCTGTCCTGCGACGTACCGGGCGCGAGGACTCGCACGTCCGCCAGATCGGGATGCTCGTGATCGACGAGGCGGCCCATCGGGTCGTCGTCGGCGAACGTCCGGTCCAGCTGGGACCGACGGACTTCGCGGTGCTGGCGGAGCTGGCCCGCCACGCCGGTCACGTGCTGTCCAAGCGGCACCTGCTCGAGCTGGTCTGGGGCTACGACGCGGTCGAGGAGAACCGGGTGGAGGTCCACGTCTGCATCCTCCGCCGCCGCCTCGGTCCGGAGGGGGCCGGGTTGATCCGCACGGTGCGCGGGCTCGGCTACGTATTGCGCCACGACAGCTGTTCAGAGCTACAGGATTCCTAAAGGTTGCCGGCGTAGACCTTCCGGTGGACCGGATGGGCATGCACTCCCCTCATGCCCCCCGCAGCCGGTGGCGTAGGCGGTTGAGACCTCCCAGGCATGCCGGAGGGGCTCCGGCGTCGGCCGGGGCCCTCCCGGCGCGGCGGCCGAGCCTCTCGTCCCCACCCGTTGCGCGCTCGATGCCCTACCATGCGCGGGCGAAGGGCTCGTGGCGTGGTTTGCATGCGCCCGTGCCGGGCCGGCGGCGCAGGGCGTACCCCGGGCCCGCGGATGGAGGGGGCACTCCACGGCGATGCAGCGGAGGAACGACGCCGACAGCGACTTCGCGGCGGTGTTGGCCGCGGCCCGCGCCGGTGAGTCGTGGGCGCTCGCCCACATCTACGCATCGCTCGGCCCCGTGGTCGCCGGTCTGTTCAGGGTGCAGGGCGCGGCCGAGCCCGACGACCTGACCAACGAGGTCTTCGTCGGCGTGTTGCGCAGGATCGGTAGCTTCGAGGGAGACGAGGCCGGGTTCCGCTCGTGGGTCTTCACGATCGCCTACCGGCGGCTGGCCGACGAGCGCCGGCGGCGCGCCCGCCGCCCTCCCCCCGTCCCGCTCGACGATCGCCCGGAGATGCCGGACCCGGCCGACGTCGCCGCCGACGTGGAGCGCGCCCTCGCCACCGAGCGGGTGCGCGCCCTGTGCGAGGGTCTCCTCCCGTCCCAGCGCGACGTGCTGCTCCTCCGCTTGGTCGGACGGCTGACGGTGAACGAGGTCGCCGCGGTCGTCGGCCGGTCGCCGAGAGCGGTGAAGGCCCTGCAGCGGCGAGGCCTGGCCGCCATCGAGCGGATGCTCGAACAGGAGCGTGCGCCCCTGTGACCGCCTTCGACGATCGCTCCGGTGGGATGGACCCGGACGCCGTGGCCGACGCCACCATCGAACGCTTCCTGCGTGACCAGGGAGAGGATGGCTGGCCCGCGTCGCTGCACCCCTTCCTCGCCGACCTGCGGGTCGCGACCGGCGGCGCGCCGCCACCCCCGTCGCCGGCGCTCGACGCGCTGCTCGACGGCGCCGACGTGCCCGGGACGGCCCCCGCCGCTGTCCTCGTCGCCGGAGGCGCCGTGGGCCGGCGCGGACCGCGACCGTCCCCGCCCGCGGCCGCGCCGCGGCGGCCCGGCGGTCGTGGACGGGCGAGGCGTGTGGCCGCGGCGGGTCTCGCCGCCAAGGCGGCGCTGGCCCTGGCGCTGGCAGGCTCGGCCGCAGCGGCCGGCGTGCTCCCCGGGCCGGTCGACGACGTCGTCCGGCGCCTCGTGGAGCTCGTCACGCCGTTCGAGCTGCCCGGGGACGCGTCGACCCCCACGGGCACGCCGGAGCCGGAGCCGGCGACGTCGACGTCCGGCGGCACCGGCCCGGCCTTCGCCACGGGCGACCCTCGCTCGCCGGCGTCGGCCGACCCCCGGGGCGTACCGGCGGAGGGATCGGCCGCCGTCCGGGCCCCTCGTGGGAGCCAGGGCGGGGCCTCCGTGGCGGCCGGGCAGCGGGCCGGCAAGGCGTCATCGGCCACGACCGCGGCGTCGAAGAAGCCACATCTCTCCACGCCGGGCGACGGGGGGCAGGGCCAGGGTGGCAGCGACTCCCCGCCCGGCACGCCGCCGGGTCACAGTCGGGCTCCCGGCGATCCCGGGTCGGGGGGCGGCTCGCCGCCGGGCCACAGTCGGGCTCCGGGTGACCCCGGCTCCGGCACACCGCCGGGCCACGGTCGGGCTCCCGGCGATCCCGGGTCGGCGGGCGGTACGCCGCCGGGCCACAGTCGGGCTCCGGGTGATCCCGGGTCGGCGGGCGGCACGCCCCCGGGTCACAGTCGGGCTCCCGGCGATCCCGGGTCGGGGGGCGGCTCGCCGCCGGGCCACAGTCGGGCTCCGGGTGACCCTGGCTCCGGCTCGCGGCCGGGCCACGGTCACGCTCCCGTCGATCCCGGCTCGGCCGGCGACTCGCCGCCGTCTGCGGGTCGGCCCGACTGACCGCCGCCCGGCGTCGTCGGCGGCCGCGTCTCGTGGCGGCCCGGCCCCGGAGACCCTCGTCGCAGACCGCCCGTCCCGGGGTTACCCGCCGGTCACTTGTGGCCCGCGCGGCCTCCGGCGCGATTTGGAAGCGTCCGCAGGGGACAGGCAGCATGGCTGGCCATGAACGTGGTCGTATGCGTGAAGCAGATCCCGGACCCTGCGGAGCCCGGGAAGCTCGAGGCCGACAACACCCTCGATCGCAGCGGCAAGCTGATCCTCGACGAATCCGACAGCTACGGCGTCGAGATGGCTCTCCAGCTTGTCGACGCGGCCGGCGGCGAGGTCACCCTCGTGTCGATGGCGCCGGGCAACGAGACCGGCGGCCTGCGCACGGCGCTGGCCATGGGCGCCGCCAAGGCGATCCTCGTGTCGGACGACGCCCTCTCGGGCGCCGGCGCGCTGGACACCGCCAAGGTGCTGGCCGCCGCCATCAAGCGGGCCGAGCCCGACCTGGTGCTGGCGGCCACCGAGTCGAGCGACGGCTACACCGGCACCGTGCCCGAGCAGGTGGCCGCGCTGCTGGGCCTGACCTCGGTCACCTTCGCCAAGCACGTCGAGATCGACGGGCAGGCGGTCAAGGTGCAGCGGCAGACCGAGCTGGGCTACGACGAGGTCGAGGCCACCCTGCCTGCGCTCGTGTCGGTCACAGCCGGCGTGGTCGAGCCCCGCTACCCCAGCTTCAAGGGGATCATGGCGGCCAAGTCCAAGCCGGTCGACCAGCTCACGCTCGCCGACCTCGGCATCGACGCCGCCACGGTCGGCTCGGCCGGCGCCGGCATGGAGACGGTGGCCGTCGACGACGCCCCGGCCCGCGAGGCCGGCGAGATCGTCGAGGACGACGGCGAGGGCTTCACCAAGATCGTCGCCTACCTCGAGAACCTCAAGGTCATCTGACCCCTCGGCCCGACGCCACCAGGCACCCACAGGAGAACGCACAGACATGGCTCTGAACCGCATCTGGGTCTACGCCGAGGCCGCCGACGGCAAGGTCGCGCCCATCACCTTCGAGATGCTCGCCAAGGCCCGCGACCTGGCCGGCACCGTCGAGGCGGTGTACGGCGACGGCGATACCGACGCCATCGCCGAGGCGCTGGGCGCCCACGGCGCCACCAAGGTCTACGCCACGGGCGACCTGCAGGGGCACACCCCGGGCGTGCCGGTCGCCTCGGCCATCGCCAAGCTGATCGAGGGGGGAGACGCGCCCGACCTCATCCTGTTCGGCACCACCTACGAGGGCCGTGACGTCGCCGCCCGGCTCTCGGTGGCGCTCGACAAGCCCGTCATCACCAACAACATCGACATCGCCGTCGAGGGCGACGACGTGGTGGTGACCGAGCCCGTGTTCGGCGGCACCAAGCTGGTCCGCACCAGGTACACGACGGCCGGCCCCAACATCGCCCTCATCCGGCCCAAGTCGTTCGCGGCGGAGGAGTCGGGCGGCGGTGCCCCGGAGGTCGTCACCATCGAGGTGCCCGACTACGGCAGCGCCAAGGTCGTCAACCGGCACGTCGAGGAGACCACCGGGCCCAAGCTCGACGAGGCGGCCATCGTCGTCTCCGGCGGGCGGGGTCTCGGCGACGCCGAGAAGTACCAGATCATCGAGGACCTGGCCAAGGCCCTCAAGGGTGCGCCCGGTGCCTCGCGGGCCATCGTCGACGCCGGCTGGGTGCCCTACAGCTACCAGGTGGGGCAGACCGGCAAGGTCGTGAAGCCCAACGTGTACATCGCGGCGGGCATCTCCGGCGCCACGCAGCACCTGGTGGGCATGAAGGGCGCCAAGAACATCATCGCCATCAACAAGGACGCCGAGGCCCCCATCTTCTCGGTGGCCGATCTCGGCATCGTGGGCGACGTGCACAAGGTCCTTCCCAAGCTGCTCGAGGCCCTGCAGAACCGCTGAGCGCCATCCGCTGAGGGCACCGGCGCTCGCTCGGGTCCCCGCGCCGTCGGGCCTGGGGACCCAGCGCGTCCGGAGGCCTTCGGGTCAGGCGAACGTGTCGCAGGCGTCGGGGTCGCCCGCGTCGAACCCCCGGTCGAACCACTCCCGGCGCTGCTCGGACGAGCCGTGGGTCCACGTCTCGGGGTTCACCTCGACGCCGGCCTGCGACTGGATCCTGTCGTCACCGACCGCCTGGGCGGCCGCCATGCCCTCCTCGATGTCGCCCGCCTCGAGGCCCACGTCGCCCTGTGGGTCCTCGCGGCCCCGGACGTACACCGAGTTGGCCCACACGCCGGCGTAGCAGTCGGCCTGGAGCTCGAGCCGGACCGACCACTCGTTGGCCTCCTCCTGCGAGCCGGCCGCCTGCTCCCGGCCGTGCACCATGGCGCTGGTCCCGAGCAGGTTCTGCACGTGGTGGCCGACCTCGTGGGCCACCACGTACGCCTGGGCGAAGTCGCCCGGGGCGCCGAAGCGCGATCGCAGCTCGTCGAAGAACCCGAGGTCGAGGTACACCTGGCTGTCCGCCGGGCAGTAGAAGGGCCCGACCGCGGCGGTGGCGGCGCCGCAACCCGTGCCCACCTGACCGTCGAAGGTGTTCACCACGGCGTGGTCGTAGGACCGGCCGTCCGCCGCGAAGATGTCCGACCAGACGGCCTGGGTGTCGTCGGCCAGGAACTCCACGAACTGCTCGTCCTCCGTCGGCGGGGCGTCGAGGTCGGTCTCGAGGGCATCGCCGAAGCCGCTCAGCCCGCCGCCCGCGCCGCCGCCCCCGCCGGTCAGGAAGATGGTGGCCAGCGCTACGAGCACGCCGATCAGGCCCCCGCCCATCGTGATCGGCATCCCCACGCCGCCGCCCCGCCGCCGGTAGTGCTCGCTCTCGGTTCGTCGCCATCGCACGTCGCATGCGTACCCGGCGGGCGACGGGCGAACCATTCCGGCCGGTCCCGTGGCGCTCGACAGCGTCGGCACAGCCCGGCATCATGGTCGTGTCCGGCGACCGTCAGGGGGGTGGTCGGCGCTTGACCTTCGTTCAAGTATGCGGTTCCGTGGGCTACCGACCGCGCTACGCGCGCTGAGCGGTCGAAATTGCGTCCTGCCTGCGAAAAACGCCACGCACCGTCTTGACCGGCCGCTCCGACGTGCGGCACGGTGCTGCGGCGGACTTCTCTCGGGGAGGGGGGTGCCAGGTTTGTCCGGGGACGAAGCGCGGAGGGGCGAGCGAACGGTCGCGGCTGTCGGCGTCGGCATCGCCGTCGTCGCGGTCGCCATCTACGCGCTCGCCGTCGGCTCCGAGCCCCGCCTCGACGCCCCGCTCTACGTCTCCGGTTTCTGGCTGGCGGTCGCGTTCTTCGGCTGCGAGGTGTTCGCGCTCCGGGTCGAGCGAACGCACGGCGAGTCCTACGGGTTCACCCTGGCGCTGGTCCCCCTCGCCGTCGGCCTGGTGTACGCCGACCCCGCCGCCCTGTTGCTCGCCCGCGTGGTGGGTGCGGCGCTGGGTCTGCTCGTCGTCCGGCTCAGGCGCCCGTACGAGTGCGTGTACGAGCTCGCGGTGCACGTCGCCCAGAACGTGGCGGCCATCGTCGTCTACCGCCTGGTGCTGGGCGAGGCCGACCCGATCGGGGTCCAGGGCGCGTTCGCGCTGCTGGCCGGTCTCGCCGCCTCCTATGCCATGGCCAGCGTGTCCCTGGGCATCGCCATCTCGGCCGTCACGCGGCGGATGCCAGGCAAGCGCACCGTGGTGGTGCTGGCCCGCACCGGCGCGGTGGCGGCGGTGCTCAACGCGGCCATCGGCATCGGGTTGGCCACCACGCTGTGGGACCACCCGCACGTCATGCTGCTGGGCACGGCGATCGTCGCCGCCTGCCTGGTGTGCAACCGCATCTACCGGGGCCTGGCCCACCGCTACAAGGGCCTCGAGACCCACTACGAGTTCGTGTCGTCGGTGGTGCGCTCGACCGACCTGTCCGAGATCACCACCTCCGTGCTGGCGGCGGCCCGCAAGCTGCTGCGGGCCAACGACGCCGTGTTGCTGCTGCGCACCTCGGGCGGCAGCGAGCCCGCCCGGCGGTTGAGGCTGGGGGCCGACGGGCTGGAGAGCACCGAGGTGACGGCCGCCCAGCACGGCGCCGACGTGCGGGCCCTGCTACCGCTCAACGAGCCCCGGCGGGTCGATCCCGACCGCGAGTCACCGCAGTGGCTGCGCGACCTCACCGCCATCGGCGCGCTGGCGGCGCCCATCACCGGCACCGACCGGTCGATCGTCGGCGCGCTGGTCGTCGCCCAGGCGCGGCGCAAGGCCATGGACCGCTTCGGCGACGCCGACGCCGCGCTGCTGGGCACGCTGGCCGACCAGGCGTCGATCGCCATCGAGAACGGCATGCTGTTCCACCGCCTCGAGCGGGAGGCGGCCGACCGGGCCCACCAGGCGACCCACGACCCGCTGACCGGCCTGCCCAACCGCGCGCTGCTCACGGAGGTGCTGGCGGGCGCCCTCGACGAGGCCTACACAACCCGGGGCCGGGTGGGTCTCGTGGTGGTCGACCTCGACTCGTTCAGCCAGGTGGTCGACGCCTTCGGGCACAGCAGCGCCGACGGGCTGCTCATCCAGGCGTGCAGCCGCATCCGGGGCCTGCTGCCAGAGACCGCCACCCTCGCCCGCCTCAACAGCGACCAGTTCGCGGTGGTCATGCCCGACGTGGCCGACGGCGACGAGGTGGTGGGAGCCGTGCGGCTGCTCATCGCCGGGTTCGACCCGCCGTTCCAGAGCGAGGGCGTGCTGCTGGCCCTCAGCGTGAACGTCGGCATCGCCGTGTACCCCGAGCAGGCCGTCGACGCGCCCTCGCTGGTGCAGCGGGCCCACATCGCCGCCGACGCCGCCCGCCGCCACCGCAGCGGCTGGGAGCTGTACGACCCGCTGCACGACCCTGCCACCCCCCGGCGGCTGGCGCTGGCCGCCGACCTGCGCGAGGCGCTGGAGACCGACGGGCTGGACGTGTGCTTCCAGCCCAAGGTCGAGCTCGCCACCGGCATCGTGCGCGGCGCCGAGGCGCTGGTGCGCTGGAACCATCCCCGGCTCGGCCGCGTCCGGCCCGACGAGTTCATCACCATCGCCGAGCACACCGGCGACATCCGCACCCTCACCATGGTGGTCATGCGCAAGGCGCTGGCCGAGTGCCGCTCGTGGCGCGACCTGGGCCTCGACATGTCGGTGGCGGTCAACCTGTCGGCCCGCAACCTGCTCGACCTGCACCTCGTCGACGACGTGGCCGCCGTCATCGACGAGGCCGGGGTGCCGCCCGCGTCGCTGACGCTGGAGCTGACCGAGAGCATGGTCATGAGCGACTCGCAGCGCTCGGTCGACGTGCTGGACGGCCTCAACGAGCTGGGCGTGCGGCTGTCGTGCGACGACTTCGGCACCGGGTACTCGTCGCTGGCCCACCTGCGCCGGCTGCCCATCTGCGAGATCAAGATCGACAAGTCGTTCATCGCCCGCATGGCGGTCGACGAGAGCGACCGCGCCATCGCCCGATCGGTGCTGGCCCTCGGCCGCGACCTGGGCCTCGTCACGGTGGCCGAGGGCGTCGAGTCACGCGAGGGCTGGGACCTGCTGACCTCCCTCGGCTGCGACATGGCGCAGGGCTTCGTCGTGTGCCCGCCGCTGACCTCCCCCCAGTTCAACGACTGGCTCGACCGGCGCCAGCCCGAGGAGTTCGCCTACCTCGACATCGGGCTCTCGCCCGACACCGTCGAGTCGGGGGATGCCGGCCTCGGCGACGGCGGACTCGACCGACCCGCTCCCGCCGTGTCACCCGAGCCCGGGTCACTCGAGCCCGTGTCCCTCGACTCGCTCGAGCCCGAGCCCGTGGAGCCCGCGCCAGTCGAGGCGGTGGGGAACGGCCGCGGCAACGGCGACGGCGGCGGTGGTCACGGCGAGCCGCACGGCAACGGGCACGGGGCCTCCAACGGCGACCGCGCCGATCGCAACCGGGCGGTCGGCGAGCGCGAGGGCGTCGCCGCCCTGAACATGGACGACGGCGCCACCGGGCCGGTGGCGCCGGCCGGGAACGGGCACGGCGACCCGCCGGGCGCGACGACCAACGGCGCCGGCGTCACCGACGCGGTCGAGGCACACCAGCGCGACGACGAGCCCGAGCCGACGGCCAGCGACGAACCGGTCTGACGCCCCGACGTCGGTCAGACGAGCGGCCAGGGGTAGCAGCGGCCGCTGGTGTCGATGGGGAACGTCCCGGTGGCGACCACGTCGACGGCCCGCTCGACCAGGGCCTCGCGCTCCTCGTCGTCCAGCAGCACCGCCAGCGACTCGGGACCGCCCGAGTCGGCCACCCGCTGCACGCCCGCCAGCAGGTCGTCGTCGATGGCCTGGCTGGCGAAGTCCCAGATCACCGTGCGCAGCTTGGGCTCGCAGTGGAACGTCAGGCCGTTGTCGACGGCCCACACGCGCCCGTCCAGGCCGGCCAGGCAGTGCCCGCCCTTGCGGTCGGCGCTGTTGGCCAGCAGGTCGAAGCAGCCGATCATCCGTAGGGCCGGGTGGCGGGCGGGGTTCTCCAGCAGCGTGAAGTAGTGCGCCTCGACATCGAAGGGCACGAACCGCTGCAGCGACCCCACGCCGAAGGGCCCGTCGTCGCGCAGCACGGTCTCGGGCACGAGGTCCCATCCCAGCCAGTGCGACAGCTCGTAGGTGGCCACCTCGCGGCGGTCGAGCCCGGGTGGGAAGTCCCACAGCGGGCGCTCGCCCCGCCGGGGCTTGTACACCGCCCGCAGGCAGCCCGCGGCGCCCCGGACCTCGACCAGCAGCGTGGCGTTCGAGCTCCAGGGCATGCGCCCCAGCACCTCGACCTCCCCCGTGCGCAGCAGGTCGAGCGCCTGGGAACGGTCGAGGTCTGGCGTCAGTTCATCCGCGGGCATGTGTGCCCGTCGGGGTCGATGGGCAGGCCGCAGAGGCCGCAGTCGGGCCGGCCCTGGGCCACCAGGTCGAGGGCGAACTGGCCGAAGGCGGCGGCCTGCGGCAGCGTGAAGCAGAACCTGGCGGTCGCCGGCTTGCTGGACTCCTCGGCCAACTCCTCCAGCACCACCACGATGCGGCCCTCGGGCTCGTCGTACTTGACCCCGATCGACCCAACGTCCCAGGCGAACGGCAGCGGCGTGACCGAGCCGTGCCCGCTGGCCGGCTCGACGTCGGGCGACAGGTCGTCGAGCAGCGCCAGCAGGTACTCGCCCAGCGCCGCCACCTGCTGCTTCTCGCAGCGCAGGTAGACGAGGCCGCCCTCGTCGCCCCCGGCGAGGAAGAACACCCGCTTGCCGGGCGGGCCGTCCGCCCCCGGCCAGAACACGGCGGCGCGCGGGAAGTCGTAGGACTCGCCCATGCTCATGCGCGCAGCCTGCGTGCGCGCCCGCGGGATCGGGAACCGCACCTCGTCACGACGGCACCAGGGCGCCGCCGGCGGCGGTGTCGTTGACGGTCAGGACGGTGGGGCCCTCCTCGCCGTAGGCGATGACGGTGAGCGAGCACGGCGACACGACCAGCCGCTGGAACAGGTCGAGGTGGGTGCCCATGGCGTGCGCCACCGCGGCGCGGATCGGGTCGGCGTGGGAGACGGCGACGATGGTCTGCCCCGGGTGCGCCGAGCGCAGGCGGTCGAGCGTCGCGGTGATGCGGGTCTGCATGGCGAGGAACGACTCGCCGCCGGGGAACGTGAACCCGCTCGGGTAGCGCTGGATGGTCGACCACTCCTTGCGCTTGCGGGCGACCTTGAGCTCGAGGCCCGTCCACTCGCCCATGTCCAGCTCGAGCAGCCCGTCGTCGAGGACCACCTCGTGGCCCAGCGCCCGGGCGATGGGGGCGGCGGTCTCGCGGGTGCGCTCGAGCGGCGAGGCGTACACGGCGGTGACCCGGGGCTCGGCGGCGGCCTTCGCCCCCTTCGTCGCCCGGGCTCCCCGGATGCGCCGGCCGGCGGGGGCCCCGTCGGACGTTCCGCCGTCGCGCCCGACGGCGGACGCGCCGTCGCGGGCAGGGGCGGGAGAGGGGGAGCCGGGGGTCACGCCCGGAGGGGAGGCGCCGTTCGGGGTCAGGCCCGCCATGGTGGCGATGCGGGCGGCCACCCGGTCGGCCTGCTCGCGCCCGGCGTCGGACAGGTGGAGCCCCGGGGCGCGACCGGGCAGCTCGTGGCCCGTGGTGGTGGTGACGCCGTGGCGGACGAGCACCACGACCGTGGGCGGCGGGGGGCGCCGCCGCGTCCCTGCCCGTCGCTCGGTGCGCCGGCCGTCGGTCTTGGGGGCCGGCTCGTCGCTGGTGCGGTCGGCTCGGGGCATCGCCGGACCAACCTATCGTTCATGGACGTGGAACCTCTCGCCGCACCGGGCGTGCTGGCGGCGCTCGAATCCGAGGTCGTCGCCTGCCGGGCCTGCCCGCGCCTGGTCGCCTGGCGCGAGCGGGTGGCGGTCGAGAAGCGGTCCGCTTTCCGCGACGAGGACTACTGGGGCCGGCCCGTGCCCGGGTTCGGCGACCCGGCGGCCCGCGTGTGCATCGTGGGCCTGGCGCCCGCCGCCCACGGCGCCAACCGCACCGGGCGCATGTTCACCGGCGACCGCTCGGGCGACTTCCTGTACGCCGCGCTGTGGCGGACGGGCTTCGCCAATCAGCCCGTCTCGCGTGACCGGCACGACGGGCTGGCGCTGACCGGCGCCTGGATCACCGCGCCCGTGCGGTGCGCCCCGCCGGCCAACAAGCCCACCCCCGCGGAGCGCGACCGCTGCCGCCCGTTCCTCGACCGCGAGTTGGCGCTGCTCGGGGGACTGCGGGTCTTCGTCCCGCTGGGCCAGTTCGGCTACCAGGTGCTGTGCAGCGTGCTGGGGGTGGCGCCCCGGCCCCGGTTCGGCCACGGCGTCGAGGTGGCGCTGCCGGGCGGGCGGTCCGTCGTGTGCAGCTACCACGTGAGCCAGCAGAACACGTTCACCGGCAGGCTGACCGAGCCCATGCTGGACGCGGTGCTGCTGCGGGCCCGTGCCCTGGCGGGGCTCGGCGCCGCGGACGTCGATGGCATGGGCTCGCCCGGCCCGGGATAGCCTCGCCGTGGTTGCGACCCGTCGTGGGTGTCGGCATCCGGCGTGCCGGAGTGACGAGCCGGGTCGTCGGAGGCCGAGCAGAAGCGGCGGCCGACGGCGGCTAGGTTCGACACCTGCTTCACCTGGGTCGGCGGCATGACACCGGTGGGGATGGGACGATGGGCCGCGTCACCGGACCGCGCCTGAGGAGCAGGGATGGCTTATTACCTGGGCATCGATCTGGGGACCACGTACACGGCGGCGGCGGCCGAGCGTGGCGGCGTGGTCGAGGCTCTGACGCTGGGGAACCGCACGGCGTCGGTGCCGTCGGTCGTCTACCTGCGCGACGACGGCGAGATCCTGGTGGGCGAGGCGGCCACGCGGCGGGCGACCACCGACCCGGGCCGCGTGGCCCGCGAGTTCAAGCGGCGGGTGGGCGACCCCACGCCGATCATCCTCGGCGGGACGCCGTACGCGGCCGAGATGCTCATGGCCCGCCTGCTGCACTGGTCCGTCCAGCGGGTGCGCGAGCAGCAGGGCGAGCCTCCCCGTGCCATCGCCCTCACCCACCCGGCCAACTGGGGCCCCTACAAGCTCGACCTCTTCACCCAGGCGGTGCGCCAGGTCGACGTCGACGCCTCGCTCATGCTGCCCGAGCCGGTGGCCGCGGCCACCTTCTACGCATCGCAGCGCAGCCTGGCGCCCGGCTCGGTGGTGGCCGTGTACGACCTGGGCGGGGGCACCTTCGACGCCGCCATGGTGCGTCGCACCCAGACCGGGTTCGAGATCATCGGCACGCCCGAGGGCATCGAGCGGCTGGGCGGCATCGACTTCGACGAGGCGGTGTTCGCCCACGTGCGGGGCGCGGTGGGCGACGGCCTCGAGCGGCTCGACCCCGAGGAGGCGGCGGCGCAGGCCGCCGTGGCCCGCCTGCGCCAGGAGTGCATCGACGCCAAGGAGGCCCTGTCGAGCGACACCGACGTGTCGATCCCGGTGCTGTTGCCGGGCCTGCAGACCGAGGTGCGGCTCACGCGGTCCGAGTTCGAGGCGATGATCCGCCCCGTCATCTCCGAGACCATCGTCGCCCTGCGGCGGGCCATCCGCTCGGCCGGCGTGCGCGACGACGACATCACCGCCGTGCTGCTGGTGGGCGGCTCGTCCCGCATCCCCCTGGTCGCCCAGATGGTCGGGGCCGAGCTCGGGCGGCCCATCGCCATCGACGCCCACCCCAAGGACGCCATCGCCTTCGGGGCGGCCATCGCCGTGGCCGCGACGCAGGGGGCGGCCACGCCGGAGTCGGTCACGACCGTGCTGTCCGACACCCGGCCGCCGCCCCCGACCGTGTCGTCCGACCCGACCCGCGCCCGCCCGTCGCCGCCCGGGCAGGCCGCCGCGGCCGGGTACGCCGCCACGGGGCCCCAACGGCCACTGCCCCCGGGCGCCCGCCCGCCCCGACCCGCGCCGCCGGGCGGTGGGCCCGGAGCCGGAGGGCTCGCCGCCGGCGCCGGCGGGATCGGTCCCCGCCGCGGCCCGGGCGCACCGCCCGACGGTGGCCGGCCCGCCGCTCCCGCCGCGCCCGCCGCCCGATCCGGCATGCCCGCGGACGCGCCTGGCGCCCGCCCGGCGCGCCCCGCGCCACCGGCGCCGGCCGGCACGGGGCCTCCCGGGCCGGGGTCCCGCCCCGTGCCCCCTGGCGCCTACACACCCCAGCGGGCGCCCGGTGCCCCGCCGGGCGCAGGCGGCCGGCCCCAGTCCGGGGGCTTTCCGGCGGCCGCCGGCACCCAGAGTCCCGAGGCCGACAATCGGCTGGTGTGGATCGCGCTCGGCGCCATCGCCGCCGTCGCCCTGATCGTGATCATGGTCGTGGCCATGACGAGTGGCGGGTCCGACGGCGCGGGCTCGGGCTCGGGCGGTGGCGCGGTCGCCGAGGCCACCGACTTCAACGACGCCGTCGAGGCCGAGTTCATCTCCCAGTGCACGGAAACGGCGCCGACCGCCCAGTGCCAGTGCACCTACGACGAGCTCGTGGCCACGGTGTCCTTCGAGCGCTACGTCGAGATCTCGGCGACCACCAACGCGGCGGACGTCGACTCCCGCGAGGACCTGCCGCCCGAGCTGGCCGACGCCACCGCGGCGTGCAGCGAGCCCGCCGGCGCTTAGGGCCTACCCGCCGTTCCCGCCGTGCCCCCCGGCCGCGGCCAGGCGGGGGTCGTCCACCGCGAACTCGGGCCAGCGCTCGCGGCTCTTGGCCGCCAGCTTGTTCATCAGGGCGATGGCGCCGGGATCCTCGTCACCCGGGCGGGCGATGATCGAGCCGTCGTCGATCATGCGGCTGATGATCTCGCGGCCCAGGTCGGTGCGGACGATCGTGAGGGTCCAGTCGTTGTCCTTGCCGATGCCGCCCGTGGAGATGTCCGCATGCTCGGCGGCGAAGTCCGGGCAGTAGGTGCAGCCCTCGCGGGTCCAGGCGTGGCATTCCTTCAGCGGGATCTCGTGGTAGGCGCCGTCCCGCATCCAGATCTGGAACACGCCCTTGATGTTCATCTTCACGATGTCGCCGATGGCGAGGCCGTACTTGGTCTCGAAGAGCTCGTCGAAGATGGAGTCGTCGAAGGTCTTGCTGCACAGGAGGCCGATGTTGAAGAGGAAGGGCTTCGCGACCTTGCCGACCTTGCGGGTCCACATGATGGGCGGCACCGACGACTGGCAGGACATGCCCACCAGGGCCAGGCGGCTGTAGCCGGCGGCGACCGCCTCGGGCAGCGCCAGGGTGTTGGCCGAGTAGGTGTAGCGGCTGCCGGCGGACTCGAGGATCTGCTCGGTGGTGGCGGCGACCCCGGGCTTGGCCTGCCACGTGCGGCCGTCGCCCTCGAGGTAGGAGACCGAGCGCGGCGTCGATGTAGTCGTTCTCGCGGGCCCAGATGAGCAGGGCCGACACCAGCCCGCCGTCCTGGCCCATCCGATGCACCATGTCGTCGCTGGCCCGGGTGAGCAGGATGTCCTGGTAGACGCCGGCGACCTCGTCGGCCTCGCGGCTGCGGGCGAACAGGTGCTCGTCGGCCTGGGGCTCCCACGAGCGGAACCGCGGGCAGGCCCGCGTGCAGCTCGTGCAGCCCTTCTCGCCGTGGGTGCAGTTGTCGGCGCCCAGCTCGTCCTCCAGGTGGAAGGGCTTGTAGGCGCCCGGCTCGTGGGTGTAGCCGATGACGTCGTGAGGGCACGAGATGACGCAACCGGCACAGCCGGTGCACAGCCCGGACTGGATGACCTCGGAGTAGAGCTCCTTCCACTGCGCCGTCCAGCGTGCGGGCTTGGCGGCGGCGGGCGCGGCGGTGTCGGTCACGGCCATGCACGAACGCTAGTGCCCGCCCGCCGGACCGCTCCTACCGGGCGGCGCCCGGCGGGCCGGCCGGGCGGGCGCGACGTCACGCGCTGCGGCCCGTCCCGGTAGCGTTGCACGGTCATGCCCCGTGACTTCTGGGACGATGAGCGAGAGCCGCGACGGGCGCGCCGACGGCGCGCCGAGCGCGACGACCCCGCTCCCCAGCAGCCGCCGCGCCCGCCCCGGCCGGCGTCCGGGCCCAAGCCGGGCCGGCCGGGACCGCTACCCGGGGGGTCGGGCCAGACCGCCGGCTCGTCCCGACCACCGGGACGCACGGGGCCGCCGACCGGCGCCGGGCCCGGTTCCGGTGCCGGGCGCATCCCGGGCTTCCCGCCGGCCTCCGGGTCGAGGGGACGCCCGCGACCGGACGCGGGGCGCGCTCCCTCCGCCGGGTCGTCGTCGCGGCCGGGTCCGTCGACAGGTCCCGAGCGGCGGCCCGGACCGCTGCCGCCGCGCCGGCGACGCTCCCCGTCCCGGTCCGCACGGCGAAGGGATGCCGCTGCTTCCGCGTCCTGGTGCCGGTGGGCGGGACGCCGCGCCGCCCCCGATGCACGGTCCGCCCACCCGCCTGCCCCGGTCCACGGACCCCCAGCCGCCTCGGCCGGCGCGCGGCCAGGCCGCCCGGCCCGTCGCCGGCTCCGGGGGTGGGGGCGGCCGGGACGGGGGCGACCCCCCCGGTTCGGGGTCGGGTCCCGGTGGGCACGGCAGGCGCCGGGCGCGGCGATCGTGGCCCCAGCGGCTGGTCCTCGGCGCCGGGGCCGTGCTGGTCGTCTTCTGCATGCTCGGCGCCTCGGTCGCCGGCTACACGCTGATCAAGGTCGAGAGCATCGAGCGGGTCGACGACCTCGACCTGCCGCCCGCGCCTGAGGGCGAGCCCGAGAACTTCCTGATCGTCGGCATCGACACCCGCGAGGGGTTGGCCACCACCAACACCGACACGATCATGCTCGTGCGCCTCGACCCCGAGTCCGACCGGGTGTCGATGACCTCGTTCCCCCGCGACCTCATGGTCACGACGCCGCAGAGCGACGAGCTGCGGCAGATCAACGGCATCTACGGAGCCGGCGATGGCGGCGAGCAGGCGCTGATCGACGTCGTCCAGCACAACTTCGACATCAGCATCAACCACTTCGTCGAGGTCGACTGGAACGCGTTCCGCCAGGTGGTCGACGCCGTCGGCGGCGTGCCCGTGTACATCCCGTACGCGGTGCGCGACCGCGGCTCGGGCCTGTTCATCCCCGAGCTCGGGTGCGTCAACCTCGACGGCGAGCGGGCGCTGGCGTTCGCCCGGGCCCGCAAGCTGCAGATCCAGGACGAGGACGGCGACTGGCAGCAGGATCCGCTCTCGGACGAGAGCCGGATCCAGCGCCAGCAGATCTTCATCCAGCAGGCCCTGTTCACGGTGCTGGGTCAGGTCGGGGCCAACCCCCTGCGCATCCGGCAGCTGCTCGACATCGGCGTGCAGAACGTGCGCCTCGACGAGAACCTGACCCTGGGCGACATGCTCGGCCTGGCCGATCAGTTCAAGGGCTTCGACGCCGACCAGCTCGAGACCTACTACCTGCCGGTCCAGCCGTGGCCCCAGGACGAGGACCGGCTGATCCTGCGCGAGGGCGAGGCCGAGGCGTTCCTCAACGTCTTCCGCGGTGCCCCGCTGGGCGAGCTCAGGCCCGGCCTCGTGCACGTCTCGGTGCTCAACGGCACCGTCGCCGATGCCGCGCAGGCGCGGCAGGGCCTCGCCACCGACATCAGCGGCGCCCTCGACGAGGTGGGCTTCGAGGTCGGGGCACCCGGCGACGCGGACGCGTTCTTCCCCCGGACGACGCTGCGCCACGCGGCCGGGGGCGAGCTGTACGCCCAGCGGGTGGCCCGCCACATCACCAGCGAGGTGGCGATCCCCACGGAGGTCGACCCGGCGCTGGCGGCCGGCGAGGTGACCCTCGTCGCCGGCGCCGACTTCACCACCATCCACCAGGACGCGACCCCCGCGGATCAGCTCCCGGGCGCAGCCGAGCAGGCCACGACCACCACCGTGGACGCCACCACGACGACGACCGCACCGCGCCCGACCACCACCACGACCGAGCCCAGCCGCTACATCGTGGGCGCTCGACCCAACGGCACCCCCTGCTGAGCGCTACGCCGGCGACGCCACCAGCTCGACGTCCACCTCCAGGGCGGCGTACGTCGCCGCCGCCGCGCCGGTCCCGGGTGACGAGGGCCAGCGCCGCACGCCTGGCGGCCAGCCCCACCAGTGCGTCGTAGACGGCTCCGCCGGCGATGCCGAGAGGCGCCAACACCGCCGGCAGGCCACGGGCCGTGACCTCGTCGAGCATCACGGGTTCCGCGAAGTTGACGTCGATGAGTCGTGCGGCGTCCGCAGGGGCGACGCGGGCGTCGCCGGGCAGTCGGGTGAGCACCGAGTAGGTCTCGGCCAACGAGTGGGCCGTCAGCACGGCGCGCCGATCGCCGAGGTGCTGGCGCGCGTCGACGTGGGCGACATGGGACCGGACCAGGAACGGGACGGCGACGCTGGTGTCGAGAGCGACCGTGGGTGCACCGCGGCGCATGGAACGGGGAGACGTCATCTGCGGCCGGCGTCGATCAGCCCCAGCACGTCCTCGTCCGTCACCTGCGTGTCGGAGTCGGCCAGGAGATTTCCGTCGACCTCGATGAGGCGTGCGGTGCGGCCGGCCAGGATGACCTGGAGGCCGGCGCCGTAGAGGGTCACGTCGACCTTGCTGCCCGGAACCAGACCGAGTGCGTCGCGCAACGGCTTGGGTACGACGAGACGCCCGACGGAGTCGACGGTTGCTTCCACTGGGAGAACGCTACCAAGGAGTTCCCAGTGCGGCATCCCGTTGCCGCGGCACTAGCTTCCCCGTCGATGGAGTACACGCAGATCGCCTACGAGGTGGCCGACCGGGTGGCGACCATCACGCTCGACCGACCCGACCGGCTGAACGCGTTCACCGTGACCATGCAGCGCGAGCTGTGCGCCGTGATCGACGAGATCGACGCCGACCCCGAGGTGCGGGCGGTGGTCGTCACCGGTCGGGGCCGGGGGTTCTGTGCCGGCGCCGACCTCGCCGGGGGTGAGTCCGCCTTCGACGCCCACAGTGAGGCGGGCCGGTTCGTCGCGGTCCGCCAGCCGGACGGTCGCCGGCGCGACGAGGGCGGCCTGGTGGCCCTGCGGTTCTTCTCGTGCACCAAGCCGGTCATCGGGGCGATCAACGGCCCGGCCGTGGGGGTGGGCGTGACGATGACGCTGCCCTTCGACGTGCGGTTGGCCTCCACCACGGCCAGGTTCGGCTTCGTGTTCGCCCGCCGGGGCCTCGTGCCCGAGGCCTGCTCGTCGTGGTTCCTGCCCCGGGTGGTGGGCATCAGCCGGGCGATGGAGTGGTGCGCCACGGGCCGGGTGTTCGGGGCCGACGAGGCGCGGGACGGCGGCCTGGTGCGGGCCGTCCACCCACCCGACGAGCTGCTGCCCGCCGCGTACGAGCTGGCGGCCGAGATCGCGTCGTCGACGTCGGCCGTGTCGCTCACGCTCACGCGGGCGATGCTGTGGCGGATGCTGGGGGCGTCGCACCCGATCGAGGCCCACCGGGTCGACTCGGCGTTCATCGACGAGCTGGGCCGGGGCACGGACGTGCGGGAGGGCGTGGCCAGCTTCCTCGACAAGCGCGCCCCGGCCTTCCCCGGCCGCGTCCCCGCCGACCTGCCGCCCTCGTACCCCTGGTGGCAGGATCCCGAGTTCTGACGCGGCCGGTTCGGCGCCGCGTGCGGAACGGGGTCGGATCCGGTGTCCGAGGGCGGAGGCCGTGGGTGCGATCGGGCGGGCGTCGGTGTCGTCAGCCCTGGCGCTGGGCGTCGACGAGGACGCCCGCCAGGACCTCGAGCGCCCCGGGCAGTTGGGAGGCGGGGGTCAGGCCGTAGCCCAGCAGTAGGCCGTCCAGCTCGGGCGGCGTGACGCAGCAGGGCCCGAAGTCGCTCAGCGCCACGCCCCGGCGCCGGGCCTCACCGCGGACGGCCTCCTCGGCGACGCCCTCGGGCAGCCTGACGGCGACGTGCAGGCCGCTGTGGTTGGCGGGCCCGGGCACGACCAGCCCGCGGGCCGCAGCCCCGTCGACCCAGTCGGCCACCACGGCGTGGCGCTCCCGGTAGACCTTGCGCACCCGGCGCAGGTGCGCCTCGAGGAAGCCGTCGGTGATGAACCGGTGGAGCGCCTGCTGGGTGATGCCCGGGGGCCGGCCGTCCATCAGCGTGCGCCAGGCCGCCGCGGCCGTCACCAGCGGCTCGGGCCACACCACGAACGCCAGGCGCAGCGCGGGTGACAGCGTCTTCGAGAACGTGCCCAGGTACACGACCCGGCCGCAGTCGTCGAGCCGGTGCAGCGGCTCGAGCGGGCGGTCCGAGTGGCGGTACTCGGAGTCGTAGTCGTCCTCGATGATCACCGCGTCGTGCCGGTTGGCGAAGGACAGCAGGGCCCGGCGGCGGGGGAGGGCCAGGGCCGCCCCCGTGGGCGACTGGTGCGACGGCGTGGTGTAGACGGCCCTGACCCGGGGTGGGATGGCCTCGACCACCAGGCCGTCGTGGTCGACCGGCACCGGGACCACCCGCATGCCGATCGCCTCGAGGAGCCGGCGGACGGGGATGTAGCCGGGGTCCTCGACGGCGACGCGGTCGCCGGGCCGCAGCACGACGCGGGTGATCAGGTCGATGGCCTGCTGGGCGCCGGCGGTGACGGTGACCTGATCGGCGGTCGTCTCCACGCCCCGGGAGCGGCCGACCCAGCGGGCCAGCGACCGGCGCAGCGCGGGAACACCGGCGGGATCGGCGTCGCCGACCGGCGCCGCGTGCAGCGCGGCGGCGACCGACTGGCGCCAGCGCTGCACCGGGAACAGCGCGGGATCGGGCCGCCCGATGCGCAGGTCGAATCCGCCCGCGGGCGCGGGGTCGACCCCGGGCTCGTCCGGTGTCACCGCCCGGGCGGGGCGCACCGGGGACGGCGGTCGCGCCCGGGCGCCCGCCCGTGCGCCGGCCGAGGCCTGGCTGGTGGTGTCGGCCACGACCGTGCCGCCGCCGGCCCGGCCCTCCAGGTAGCCCTCGGCGACGAGCCGCCCGTAGACGGTGGTGACGGTGTGCCGGGAGATGCCCAGCTGGTCGGCGACCTGACGGGTCGGCGGCATGCGGTCGCCCGGCCCGACGCGGCCCGAGATGACGGCGTCGCGGATCTGGGCGAAGAGCGCCGCCGACACGCCCCTCTTGACCGTCGGATCGAGATAGAGCTCCACGTCGCCTTCCTCGGGGTCGGACGAGCGAACTCGGTCCGGAAACTTGGTCTGGAAACTTGGACCGGTGTTGGCACTTCTACCAGGCCAAGATCGAGCGTAGCGTCACTGGTGAGCCCACGGAGGACACCATGAGCACCGACACCACCACCCCCCTCGACACGACCACCACCGAGCCGGCCACCGTCGTTCCCGCCGTCACCACCGTCACGCCCGCCGACGCCGGCGCGACAGCTCCCGGCGACGGCCATCGCCGCCGGGGCGGCGGCCTCGTCTCCCGCATCCGCAGGCGCCGCCGGCGCCGCCGGCCGACCGTGCCGCCGCTCGGTCCCTACCGGCTGGCCTCGCCCGGTTCCTTCGACCTGGCCGCCATGGGCGCCCGCATCGCCGAGGCGGGCCCGGCGGCCTCGCCCGCCCTGCTGGCCGAGGTGGCCTCCCGGGCCCGCGCTCAGGGCATGCGGTCGAACGCCGTGGGGCTGCTGACCGATCACGCCGCCCCGGACGTCGTCCGCACCCGAGCCTTCGCCGTCGTCAGCAGCGACCTGGCCGCCACCGCCCCACCGCCGCGGCGGGAGGTGGCGGCCTGACCCGGCCCGAGCTGACGATCTGCGCTGCGCCTGGTCGGTCCCCGGGCGCGATGGTGGGAGGCGCTTCGGCGCCTCCCACCGTCTGAGTTTGGCCTTCGTGGCGCGAGCCGACGCGTGGACGGTGTCGGCAGCGGTGAATCGGGGCCGCGACCACGGCTCGGAGGGCTGGTCTCCCGGTGCGTAGGGCAGTTGACCGTTCTCGTCGCTGACACCTACCCTCCGCGGTCAGCGGGCGGGAGGTCGCATGGCGGACAACCGATGGTGGGCGGCGCCCGGGCACGGGCCGGGCCGGCCTGCCCGCGTCCGGATCGCGTTGGTCCTGGCCGTGGCGATGGCCGTGGCGTTGGTCGTCCCGGGCTCGGCCGAGGCCGCACCGGGCGCGCCGACGTTCGCCTCCTACCCCGTCGCCGACGCTCCGTCGACGACCGCGGCGTTCTCCTTCTTCGTCCCTGGCGGGATGGACGGCTACGACTGCCGCCTCGACCAGGGGACCTGGCAGTCCTGCTCCGGCGGCGCCGCGGGCACCCACGTGGTGTCGGGTCTGGCGGACGGCGCCCACCGGCTCGAGGTGCGGGGTGTCCAGGCCGGCGAGGCCGGCGAGATCGGGTCGCTGGACTGGACGGTCACCGCTGCGCCGACCGTCGACTGGATCCACCGCCCGTCGGGTGTGGTGGCGGGTGCGAGTGTGGCGGGGTCGTTCCGGGCGGCGGGGGCGTCGGGGTATCAGTGCTCGGTGGATGCCGGGTCGTTCGTGGGTTGTGGGGGGTCCTCGCCGTCGGGTGGGTTCCATGTGATGCGGGATCTGGCGGAGGGCGCGCACACGTTGCGGGTGCGGGCGTTGGACGGTTCTGCGGTCGGTCCGGTGGCCGAGGCGTCGTTCACGGTGGCGCGTCCGTTGTCGGTGGTGTGGGACGACGAGCCGTCGGGTGTGGTGGCGGGTGCGAGTGTGGCGGGGTCGTTCCGGGCGGCGGGGGCGTCGGGGTATCAGTGCTCGGTGGATGCCGGGTCGTTCGTGGGTTGTGGGGGGTCCTCGCCGTCGGGTGGGTTCCATGTGATGCGGGATCTGGCGGAGGGCGCGCACACGTTGCGGGTGCGGGCGTTGGACGGTTCTGCGGTCGGTCCGGTGGCCGAGGCGTCGTTCACGGTGGCGCGTCCGTTGTCGGTGGTGTGGGACGACGAGCCGTCGGGTGTGGTGGCGGGTGCGAGTGTGGCGGGGTCGTTCCGGGCGGCGGGGGCGTCGGGGTATCAGTGCTCGGTGGATGCCGGGTCGTTCGTGGGTTGTGGGGGGTCCTCGCCGTCGGGTGGGTTCCATGTGATGCGGGATCTGGCGGAGGGCGCGCACACGTTGCGGGTGCGGGCGTTGGACGGTTCTGCGGTCGGTCCGGTGGCCGAGGCGTCGTTCACGGTGGCGCGTCCGTTGTCGGTGGTGTGGGACGACGAGCCGTCGGGTGTGGTGGCGGGTGCGAGTGTGGCGGGGTCGTTCCGGGCGGCGGGGGCGTCGGGGTATCAGTGCTCGGTGGATGCCGGGTCGTTCGTGGGTTGTGGGGGGTCCTCGCCGTCGGGTGGGTTCCATGTGATGCGGGATCTGGCGGAGGGCGCGCACACGTTGCGGGTGCGGGCGTTGGACGGTTCTGCGGTCGGTCCGGTGGCCGAGGCCACGTTCACGGTCGCGTCTCCGCCCGCGGGGCCCGGCCTCGACGTGACGCCGACTTCGGGGCCGGCGGCGGGCGCGTCGGTGCCGTCGGGTGCGGTGGGGTTCTCGTGGGTGGCGCCGGGGGCGGCGTGCTACCGGTACTCGCTGGACGACCCGGACGTGGCGGTCAACGGGTGCTCGTCGGCCTTCGACGCTGCCGGGTTCTCCGGCCTGGCGGACGGGCTCCACACGCTGCGGATCCAGGCCGTCTCCGACGGGGGCTCGCCCGGGCCGGTGCTGGTGCGGTCGTTCACGGTGGTGGCGGGATCGTCGGCCGCGGTGGGGCTGCGTTCGGGCCCGGCGGCGGGCGCGTCGGTGCCGTCGGGTGCGGTGGGGTTCTCGTGGGTGGCGCCGGGGGCGGCGTGCTACCGGTACTCGCTGGACGACCCGGACGTGGCGGTCAACGGGTGCTCGTCGGCCTTCGACGCTGCCGGGTTCTCCGGCCTGGCGGACGGGCTCCACACGCTGCGGATCCAGGCCGTCTCCGACGGGGGCTCGCCCGGGCCGGTGCTGGTGCGGTCGTTCACGGTGGTGGCGGGATCGTCGGCCGCGGTGGGGCTGCGTTCGGGCCCGGCGGCGGGCGCGTCGGTGCCGTCGGGTGCGGTGGGGTTCTCGTGGGTGGCGCCGGGGGCGGCGTGCTACCGGTACTCGCTGGACGACCCGGACGTGGCGGTCAACGGGTGCTCGTCGGCCTTCGACGCTGCCGGGTTCTCCGGCCTGGCGGACGGGCTCCACACGCTGCGGATCCAGGCCGTCTCCGACGGGGGCTCGCCCGGGCCGGTGACGTCCCGCCCGTTCACGATCACGGCCGGGCTCCGCGCCGAGGTGGGCGTGCTGTCGGGCCCGGCCGAGGGCGCAGTCGTGACGACCACGTCGCCCGCGTACTCGTGGGCGGCGCCGGGGGCGGCGTGCTACCGGTACTCGCTGGACGACCCGGACGTGGCGGTCAACGGGTGCTCGTCGGCCTTCGACGCCGCCGGGTTCTCCGACCTGGCGGACGGGACCCACACGCTGCGGATCCAGGCCCAGACCAGCGGCGGGACGCTCGGTCCGGTGCTGGCGCGGACCTTCACCGTCACCGCCGCACCCGCGGTGGTCGTCGTGTCGGCGCCGCGCATGGTGCTGCCGGTCGGGGTGGCCGCATTCTCGTGGGTCGCGCCGGGCGCGGCCTGCTACCGGTACTCGCTGGACGACCCGGACGTGGCGGTCAACGGGTGCTCGTCGGCCTTCGACCAGGCCACGTTCACGGGCCTGGGCGCCGGCGCCCACACCTTCCGGGCCCAGGCCCAGAGCACGGGCGGCGCGTTCGGGCCCGTCGCCACCGTGGTCTTCGAGGTGGGCGCCGGCACCGTGCCGGACACCACCATCACCGCGGCACCGGACGCCGTCTCGAACGTCGCCGAGCCGGTGTTCTCGTTCTCGTCCGACGACGCGGCGGCGACGTTCGAGTGCCGCGTCGACGCCGCCGGCCAGTTCGTCCCGTGCCGCGTCGCCGGTGACGCTCAGCGGCTTCGCCGACGGCGACCACGCATTCGAGGTCCGCGGGGTCGGCGTCGCCGGCCCCGACCCCACGCCGGCCGCGCACGCGTGGACGATCGACACCATCGCGCCGCAGATCGCGGTCACCGGCCCGCCGGCGCTGGCGTCGGCGGTGGGCTCGGCGTTCGCGTTCAGCTCCGACGACCCGACGGCCGGGTTCGAGTGCCGGGTCGACGGCGGGACCCCGGAGCCGTGCACCTCGCCCTGGACGCCCGACGGCCTGACCGACGGCGGGCGGATCGCCGAGCTACGGGCGCGGGACGCCGCCGGGAACGTGTCGGCGTGGGACGCCCACGTGTGGACGGTCGACGCCACCCCACCGGCCGTGGCGATCACGGGCGGCCCGGGGGCCGGCTCGACCGTCGACACCGCCGACGTGTCGTTCCCGTTCACGATCGACGACGCGGCCGCCGCGGTCGACTGCCGCATCGACGGCGGTCCGTTCGCCCCGTGCACGTCGCCGCATGCGCTCACCGCGCTCGGCGAGGGCCCGCACACGTTCGAGGTCCGGGCCACGGACGCGGTCGGCAACCCCGGCTCCGCCCTCGCGCCCTTCACCGTCGACACGTCCGGCGCCACGACCACGACGTCGACCACCTCGTCCTCGTCCACCTCGTCGACGTCGACCACCTCGTCCTCGTCCACCTCGTCCACGTCGAGCTCCTCCACGTCGTCGACCACCTCGTCCACGAGCTCCACGACGCTGCCGACATCGACGAGCGTCCCCCCGTCCACGTCGACCACGTCCTCCACCACGTCGTCGACGACCGCGCCCACGTCCACGTCGTCGTCCACGACGCCCACCACGACGTCGACCACGACCCCGCCGCCTCCCCCTCCGCCGCCCCCGCCTCCGCCGCCCCCGCCTCCCCCTCCCCCTCCGCCTCCGCCGCCTCGGCCGGCCGCGCCGGCTGACCCGTCGCCGGGGCCGGCGCTGCTGTCCTCCGGCCCGGCGGGGCCGCACGTCCTCACCCCGACCACCAGCGGCACGCCGGCCCGCCCGCCGGCTCCCCAGGTCCTGCGCGTGACGCTCCGGGTCCCGACGGCGCAGGTCGTGGCATGACCGCCGTCGACCTCTCCGCCGGCCGCCGCCACGGGTCGGTCCGGTTCGTGGCCGGGCTGCTGGTGCTGGCGCTCCCGGCAGCCGTCACGGGGTGCTCCGGCGGCGACGGCGAGGGCAGCGCCGCCGCGGACGTCGTCTCGGCCACCCTCGAGATCATCACCACGGAGATCGAGGCCGCCGTGGGCGACGACGGGTTCCGGCCTGCGGAGGCGGGGGAGGAGCTGACGGTCGGCGACCGGGTGCGGACCGACGACACCGGCTTCGCCGAGCTGACCTACCACGACGGCTCGTGGCAGCGGGTGGAGAACAACGCCACGCTCACCATCGAGGAGCTGACCGATCGGGGCGAGGTCGACATGGTCAGGACCAGCGTCGACGTCGGCCGCACCTGGAACCGGGTGCAGGAGCTGGTCGAGCCTGACGACGCCTACGAGCTGGAGACCCCCGTCGCCACGGCCTCGGTGCGGGGCACCGCCTTCGCGACCGACTGCCCGGACGCCGACCACTGCACCTTCACGGTGCTCGAGGGCTCGGTGCTCATCACGCCCGGGACCGGCGATCCGCTGGTCATGGACGCCCCGTCCACCCTGGACGTCATCGCCGGCGAAGCGCCCGGCGAGCCCCGGGTCGTGGCCCCCGACGTGCTCATGCAGGACCCGTGGATCGCCCGCAACCTGGAGGAGGATGCCGAGCAGACAGACGGCAGCGGCGAGGGCGGCGACGACGGGGATGGCGACGGCAGCGGCGGACCGGCCGAGCCGACGGACGACGAGCTGGCCACCGCCTCGCTGGCCGGCACCTACGACGCGGTGCGGACCGGCGTCTCGACCAACTACCCCGCGGGGCACCCCAACCAGGTCGCGCCCGGCTCGGTCGCCGACCGCGAGTACGACGTGACGGCGTCCTGCGCCGCGGGCGCCTGCGACGTGGTCCTGAGCGTCGAGGGCGACGAGCTCAGCGGCGTGCCGCTGGTGTTCGACGGGACGTCCTACGTCCAGCGCCAGGAGCTCAGCGGTGACTGCACCGCCGACGACGGCACGGTGAAGGTGCCGGGCGCGGCCCGCATCCTGGTCCAGGCCGACTGGACACCCGCCGCGGCCGAGCGGATCGACGGCCGCTGGGTGGTCACCCGGCTCACCGGCCGTGTGGTGCACACGGCCACGCTCGCCAAGCCGGCCGAGTTCGCGGCCGCCGGGTGCGACTGGGGTACGACCGACGGGCAGCCGTACGCCCAGGAGGTCACGGCCGAGGCCACGCGCCGATGAGGGTCGACCGCGCGACCGTCCGCCGCCTGGCCGGCTGCGTCGCCTTCGCCGTCCTGCTCGCCGTGCTCACCGGGCTGTTCTCCTCCCGGGGGTGGTTCGAGCGCCTCGACGGCGTGATCACCGACCTCGCCTTCCCCCGGGGCGGGCCCGATCCCTCGGTCGCGGTCGTCGCCATCGACATGCAGTCGCTCCAGGAGGTCGACCCGGCCTGGCCGTGGTCGCGGGACCACTACGCCCGCCTGCTCGAACGACTCGACGAGGCCGGCGCCGAGGTCGTGGTGCTCGACATCGTGATGGCCGCCGAGACGGCGGACGACGGCCGGCTCGTCGATGCGATGGCGTCGATCCCCACCGTCGTCGCCTCGGCCCCCGACGTCGCGTCGAGCGCCCCGGGCCGGCCTGTGCGGGTGGTGTCGTCGTCGGGGCCGAACGACGCCATCGCCGGGGCCGCGGCCGGCGTCGGTCACACCCAGGTCGTCGCCGACCCCGCGGACGGCGTGGTGCGCACGGTCCCGGTCGTGGTGGAGGACGAGGACCGCCGCCTGGTTCCGGCGCTGTCGCTGACCGCGCTGGCGGTGCGCGACGGCCTCGCTGCCTCCTCGCCGATCCTGCGCCGGCCGAGCGGGGTGCAGGTGGCCGGGCGCCAGGTGGTCACCGACGAGCGCTACCGGATGCGGGTGTCGTGGCCCGCCGGGCTGCCGCCGACCGGGTCCTCACCGGGGCCGGTGCTGTCGGCGGCCGACGTGTGGACGGGCGACTTCGATCCCGCGCTCGTGCGGGACCGGGTGGTGTTCGTCGGCGTGGCCGCGCCCACCCTCGGCGACAACGTCGTCACGCCGGTGTCGAAGCGGAGCCCCGACCCCGGCGTGTTCGTGCAGGCGGCGGCGTTCCACACCATGGCCGCGTCGCACTTCATGGTCGGGCCCGACACCGCCGAGACCGTCGCGTGGGTCGCGGTCCTCGCGCTGCTGACGGCGCTCGCCGTCCAGTTCCTGCCCGTCCCGCTCGCCCTGGTGGCGTCGCTGGCGCTGGCCGTCGGCGCGGCCGTCGGTGTCGTGCAGCGGGCGGGCGACGGCGTCCTCCTGCACGGCGTGTACCCGATCCTGGCGGTGGCGCTGGCGGTGCCGCTGTCGGGATCGCTGCGCTACGCGCTCGAGACCCGGCTGCGGCGGCGGGTGTCGGCCCTGTTCGCCCGGTACGTTCCTCCACAGGTGGCGGCCGAGCTGGTGCGTGACGGGCGGGTCGACGAGGCCGCCGGCGGCCAGCGACTGGACGTGACCGTGCTGTTCTGCGACCTGCGGGGCTTCACGCCGCTCGCCGCCTCGCTGGAGCCGGCGCAGGTCAACCAGGTGCTGTCGAGCTACTACGAGTACGTGTCGGCCGCGGTGCTGGCCGAGCGGGGCACGATCATCCAGTACGTGGGTGACGAGGTGTTCGCGGTGTTCGGCGCCCCCCTGCCCCGGGACGACCACGCCGATGCGGCGCTGCGCTGCGGGCTGGCGGTGCAGGCCGGGCGGGGCGAGTTGGAGGAGGCCCTCGCCGGGGCCCGGTTGCCGATGGTCTCCTTCGGGATCGGCGTGAACACGGGGGAGGTGGTCGCCGTGCACGCCGGCAGCTCGTTCCGGCGCCAGTACGCGGTGGTCGGCGATCCCGTCAACGTCGGGGCCCGGCTGTGCGCCGAGGCCCGGGGCGGCCAGGTGGTGGCGTCGGAGGCGACGGTCTCGGCGGCCAACGCGACGGCCGGAGGGGTCGCCTACCACCCGACGCTCAAGGGCGTGGACCGGGACCTGACCGCCTGGCGCTACGACCCGTCGCTGACGGCATAGCGGGCTCTGCGGTCGGCGTCCGGCGGCAGTCTGGGGGACTGGCCTGCTGGCCCGGGACGGGCCCGGCACACCTGTCCGCGCGAAGGAGCCGGCCCGAAGGCCGGCTCCCCGGTTCCCGCCTGGTGTCCGCCCGCCGGACCGCGGTCAGGGACCGCGGTGCCCGTGGCCCTCGACGTCGAGGACCTGGGACCCGCCGGGATCGTTGGCCGGCCGCACCGCTCGCCCGCCGCGCCGTGCCGAGTGGCCATCGGTGTCGGTCGTCGTGCCGGTCTCGAAGGGACCGCGGAGGCCGTGGGCCTCGACGTCGCCGAGCTGGGACTCGCCCGGATCGTTGACCGGTCGCACGGCCAGTCCCGGCGGCCGGAACCGGTGGCCTTCGGTGTCGGTGGTCGTGCGGCTCTCGAACGGACCGCGGAGGGCGTGGCCCTCGACGTCGTGGAGCTGGGATCCGCCCGGATCGTTGACCGGTCGCACGGCACACCCCGGCCGCCTCCCGCCGTGGCCTTCGGTGTCGTTGGACTTGCCGGTCTCGAAGGGGCCCTTCCATCCGTGGCCCAGGGTGTCGGTACCGGCGGGCCGCGTGCGGATGCGGGCCCGGGGCATGTGGCCTTCGGTGTCGCTGGTCGTACCGGTCTCGAACGGACCCTTGATGCCGTGGCCCTGCGTGTCCAGCTCGATCGTCCGGTTGGTGGTGATCTCGTTGCGCATGTCCTGCTCCTGTCCTCCGGACCGCCGGTGGCGATCTCTCTGTGGACGCAGCGTGCGCCTTCGGGGCCCGAGGCTCCGTGTCGGCGGCGACACAGTGACCGTGCGGGCCATGACACCGGCGTGCCACGTGCGGTCAGGTCGCGGCCGGACCGGGACGAGCCCGGACGCGAGGGGGAGCCGGCCCGAAGGCCGGCTCCCCGGTTCCCGCCTGGCGTCCGCCCGCCGGATCGACGTCAGGGACCCTTGTACCCGTGCCCGTCGACGTCGAAGTCCTGGGACCCGCCGGGATCGTTGACAGGTCGCACCGCCAGCCCCGGCCGCCGCGCTGCGTGGCCCTGTGTGTCGGCGTTCGTGCCCGTCTCGAACGGGCCCTTCCAGCCGTGGCCCTGCGTGTCGGCGGCCTCGGTTCGAGAGCTCCAGCCGCCGTGGCGGCCGTCGGCGTCCCGGGCGAGCGTCCGGGGGGTGTAGCGGCCGTGGCCCTCGGTGTCCACGACGGGCGAGGCGATCGGTAGGACCCGGCGCCCGTGGCCCTCGGTGTCGTCGATGCTGGTGTCGATGGTGCTGGTGTCGTCGTTCATCGGGTTCTCCTCTGCTTGGGCCGCCGGCTGGCGGCTCGACCGGTGTGGTCACAGTGCGCCCGCGGGGCGCCGGGCTCCGTGTCGGTGCGCACACAACGCGGGTGCGGGAGCCGACATCCGGCGCCTCGAGGCGATCACGAACGGTCTGTATTCACGATCGCCTCGTGCGCACTGGAGCATTCGTCATTGCATCGGCACGCCGGCCCTGACCCCGCCGGTCAGGGGCGGTTGTCGGCCATGGCCGCCAGCACCGTGCGGGCCTGCCACGGGGTGATGCCCGGGTGGGCGCCGACGATGCGGGCGAGCTGCCCGGCGATGACGGGTGCTGCGAAGCTGTTGCCGGTGGCGGTCACGACCTGGTCGCCCGACCACGCCACCTCGACGTCGATGCCCGCCGCGCCCCACTCTGCGGGCCCCGTGGGGTTGCACAGGAATCGTTCACGGTCGGTGCCCGGGGCGCACGCCACGGAGAAGACGCCGGCGAACTCGGAGGGGATCGACGTCCGCCGCTCGTTGTTCATCGCCGAGACGAGGTGCATGCGGGCGAACGTCGCCCGGTCGACCAGGTCGTGGAAGGTCTCGTAGTAGTCGTCGTTCGACGTCGACAGGCTGAGGTTGACCACGTCGACGTCGTTCTCGAGGCACCACTCCAGGGCATGGGCGAACGCCCAGGCGGAGCACTTGAGGTCGGCGTTGAGGACCCGGATGCTGATCAGCTCGACCTCGGGGGCGAGCTGGCGGATGATCCCGGCGCAGGCGGTGCCGTGCCCGCAGACGTCGTCGTGCGGGCCGTCGACGAACCGCACGCCGTCGGGAGCGTCGGGATCGAGCTCGACCACCAGGGCCTGGTCGACGGCGCCGACCAGAGGATGGCCGGCTTCGACGCCCGAGTCGATCACGGCCACGCGCACGCCCCGCCCGGACCGGTCGCCGAACGCCCAGTCCCGGTCGAGATCGCCGAGCACCGCCAGGTGCGGCGCAGGCCCGGGACCGTCGCCCACGAACTGCTCGGACCACGCCGGGAGCTCGTCGACCGTGTCGCCGTCCGCTTCGGCCGCCTCGTCGGCCTCCACCAGCGTCGCTGTCGCCGCATGGGCGCCGGCGTCCACGGCGGCCACGACCCTCGACGTCCGCGCCCCGGCTGCGTCGAGCTCGTCGGCCGGCCGGAGGTACCGCCCAACGCGAGGCATGTGGCCCCGGGTGTCTTCCGGCGGGAGCTCGTGGCCCCGCCTGACCGGAGGCATGTGCCCCTCGACGTCTTCTGCCGGTGAGACACCCCTGTTGATCTTCGGCATGTGGCCCTGGGTATCGTCCAGCCGGCGACCGCCCTTGATGCGGGGCATGTGACCCTCGGTGTCGCTGCTGGTCGTGTCCATCGGGTGCTCCTCTGGTCCGGGTCGTCCCCTACGGCGACTCCTCCGAGGAGAGCGTGCGCCCGTCGGCGCCGGCGCTCCGTGTCGGTGCTGACACAACGGCCGTGCCGGTCGTGACGTCCAGTTGCGGCGGACGTCGCGGCCGAGCCGACGGGCTGGCCGTGGCGATCGGGCGAGGCGGACGGCGATGGTGCGTCACATGGGTTCGGGTAGGAGCCCGGGCGCGCCGACCACGTCCACGCCGGGCCACCTGGAGGGAGACGTCATGGCGACGCCGGCGGGGCCGGCCCGGAGGCCGGCTCCCGTCCCGCCGATGGGAACCGTCAGGGCCCACGCCAGCCGTAACCCCCGGTGTCCTGGCCCTACATCGCCCCGCCGGCCGGCCGGCCGGCCCGTCCGTCCGATCCGAGGCATGTGGCCGACGGTGTCGTCCACGGGGAGCTCCCGGCCTCGCCCGATCCGGGGCATGTGGCCGACGGTGTCGTCCACCGGGTGCGCCCGGCCTCGCCGGACCGCAGGCATGTGCCCGGCGGTGTCCTCCTCCGGGAGGTCGCGGGTCCGCCGAACGGGAGGCATGTGCCCGGCGGTGTCCGCCGTCGGAACGTCTTGGCGGCCGCCGCCGACCCGAGGCATGTGCCCGACGGTGTCGTCCACCGGGTGCTCACGGCTCCGCCGGACCGGAGGCATGTGGCCCTGGGTGTCCTCCACAGGCGCCAGGTAGCTCCCGCCGCGGATCCGTGGCATGTGCCCGTCGGTGTCGCCCGTAGGGCGCTGATAGCGATTGATGCCGGGCTTGTGGCCGTCGCCGTCTTCGACCAGCCGGACCCGGCCACCGATCCGCGGCATGTGACCGTGGCAGTCCCCTGCCGGTGCGACACCATTCCTGACCTTGGGCATGTGCCCGTCGGTGTCCTCGACCGGCCGGACGATCCTGGGCATGTGACCGAGGGTGTCCGCTGCTGATGCGAACCCCTTGGTGATCCTGGGCATGTGTCCGATGGTGTCGTGCACCGGCGGAGCGAGGCGCCCTCGGGGGATCCGTGGCATGTGCCCGACGGTGTCGTCGTCGCGACGTCCTCCGCCTCTCACCGTGGGCATGTGCCCCTGGGCGTCGTCCAGCCGGCGTCGTCCGATCTTGATCCGCGGCATGTGCCCGTCGGTGTCGTCGACCGGCCGGACCGACCGGCCGGTCCGGGGCATGTGGCCCTCGGTGTCACCTGCCGGTGAGACACCGTTGCTGATTCGGGGCATGTGGCCCTGGGTGTCCTGCTGCGGGCGGTCGCGGATCCGCCTGACCGGGGGCATGTGCCCGACGGTGTCCCCGGCAGGTGCATCTACCCACCCGCCGCCCTTGACCCGCGGCATCTGCCCGTCGGTGTCGTTGGCCGGCCGAACCCACTTGCCGATCCGGGGCATGTGGCCCTCGGTGTCGTCGACAGGTCGGACGGGCGTCTTGATCCGCGGCATGTGCCCCCGCGCGTCACCCGCCTGGCGTCGGCCGCTCCTGATCCGGGGCATGTGGCCCTGGGTGTCGTCCGCCTGGCGCCAGCCGTTCCTCACCCGCGGCATGTGCCCGTCGGTGTCATCGACCGGTCGGGCGAGCTTGCCGATCCGGGGCATGTGGCCCTCGGTGTCGTCTGCCGGTGAGACGTCCCGGGAGATCCTGGGCATGTGCCCCTGGGTGTCGTCTACCTGGCGTCGGCCACTCTTGATGCGGGGCATGTGGCCGCCGGTGTCGTCGACAGGCACGACGGACTTGCCGATCCGGGGCATGTGGCCGTCGGTGTCGTCGACCGATCGGACGGGCTTGCTGATCCGCGGCATGTGCCCGGCCGTGTCGTCCGGCGGTCGGACGGGGCGGTAGATGCGGGGCATGTGGCCCTCGGTGTCGTCGGCGATGCCCAGGTCCGCCGCACTGCCGGTGTTGGTCGTGTCCATGTGATGCTCCTCTCGTCCGAGTCGTCCCTACGGCGACTCCTCTGAGCTGAGAGTGCGCCCGTCCTCGCCGGCGCTCCGTGCCGGCGCTGACACAACGGCCGTGCCGGTCCTGACATCCCGCAGCGGGGTCGCGGCTACGCCGACCGGTCGGTCGTGGTGCGATCGGGCGAGGCGGACGGCGATGGTGCGGCGCACGGGGTCGGGGAGGAGCTCAGGCGCGCCGACCGCGTCCAGGAACGCCTCGCCGGGGATCCTGACCAGGTCGCAGGCGACGGCCGCCTGGACGGTCGCCGTGCGCGGCACGCCCCGGATCAGCCCGATCTCGCCGAACCAGTCGTCCGGGCCCATCCGGCCGAGCTCGATCGGTGGGCCCGGCCCGCCACCGGACGAGGTCACGACCAGCTCGCCGGCGTCCACGACGAACAGGTCGCCGGCGGCGTCGCCCTCGCCCATCACGACCTCGCCGCCGCGCACGCGCACCGGCGCGGCCGCGCGCGCCACCTGCTCCAGCGCCGGCGCCGAGGCCTCGGCGAACAGCGCCAGCCGGCGCAGACGGGCGGCGGTCGGGGCG
Source organism: uncultured Acidimicrobiales bacterium (assembly GCA_963842395.1). Taxonomy (GTDB): domain Bacteria; phylum Actinomycetota; class Acidimicrobiia; order Acidimicrobiales; family VFJN01; genus ZC4RG19. The sequence goes on along the minus strand of CAWJGJ010000002.1, from coordinate 1,252,327 downwards.
AGCTCGCGGCGGCGGCGATCGGTGCGCCGACCGAGCGCCACCAGCGCGGGCGCCAGCGCGAACGACGCCGCGATCGTGACGCCGCCGGCGACCCACAGGGTGATGCCGAGCCCGACCGCCGAGACGAGCAGCGGCGCCGACAGCGCCCCGAGCAGCTGGCAGAACGAGATCGCGGAGTCCTGCAGCCCGTACACCCGGGCCAGCAGGTGCTCGGGACAGGCGCGCTGCAGCAGCGTGATGAACAGGACCTCGGACACGATGGTGGCCACGCCCTCGACCGCCAGGGCGGCGAGCGCGACCACGGGCGACGACGTCAGGGCCAGGACGATCAGCGGGAGCGAGACCCCGATGCCGGCGGCGACGACCAGTGTCCCCGCCGCCGCGCTGCGCCCCAGCCGGGCGGTCAGCGGTGCGGCGAGCAGACCTCCGATGCCGATGGCGGCACCCATCACGCCGACCCACTCGGGACCCATGCCCAGGCGGTCGACCGCCACCAGGACGTGCAGCACCTGCTCCATGCCGAAGGTGAACAGGGAGGCGCACGTGAACAGGACCAGCGCCGTCAGCCCGGGGTCGGCCCGCACCGCGCGCACGCCCGCCATCAACCCGGCGACGACCCCGGGGGCGTCGGGCTCGCCCGGGGGCTCGGCGTCCGTGCCCTGCTGCTCGGTAGGGGCACCGTGGTCGGCCCCGGCGTGAGGGCTGGCTCTCGGCACCCTCGACCGTCCCAGACTGCGGGCTGGTTTCGGCACCGTCGCCGTTCCCGATCGTGCATGGAGGCTTCGGCACTGTCGCCGTTCCCGACGTGCGCGGAGGCGTCGGTACCGTCGCCGGTCGGAGCGTGAGGGGTCGGCTTCGGCACCGTCGCCAGCGCCGACCTGCACACCCGGTGTCGCACCGTTCGCCGACGCGGTGGCCAGCGACGTCGCCGCATAGGTGGTGCCGAGGCCCGGCGGGCGCGGCCGCCACCGATCGGACCGAGGCGCGTCACCAGGGCCGCCGACACCGCGAAGGTGACGGCATCGACCGCGAACGCGGTCGTCGGGTCGAACAGCGCGACGACGGCCGCGCCCAGCGCCGGGCCGACGAACCACGCGGCCTGGCCCACCACGGCCTCGGCGGCGTTCGCGGCGGCGAGGTCGTCCTCGTCGACCAGGTGCGCGGTCGCCGCGACCGCCGCCGGCCGGTAGGGCGTGCCCGCGACCGACACCGAGCACCGCCAGCGCAATGGCGAGCTGAGCCGGACCGTCCGCCCACGCCACCAGCGCCAGACCGACCAGCAGGCCGGCACGGGCCAGGTCGAGGTTGATCATCAACCACCGGCGGTCCACCCGGTCGGCGAGCACCCCCGCCGGTGCTCCCAGCAGGGCGTACGGCACCTGCCGGGCGACCAGCGCGGCGGCGACCCACCCGGCGGACCCCGTGCCGGTCGAGGAGGAAGACGACCAGCGCGATGGCGTACAGGAAGTCGCCGACCAGGGAGACGCTGAAGCTCGCCAGCAGCCATCGCCACTGGCGGTGGGCCCAGGCGCCACGGAAGGTCCCCGGGGCCGGCGCCGGTGCGGCCGGGGCCTCCGTCATCGGGACTCAGCAGCCGGCACGGCGGGCCAGCCCGGGCCGGTCGCACACGACGATCCGGCCCCGGGTCAGCTCGATCAGCCCCTGACCCTCGGCTTCCTTCAGCACCCGGTTGGCCGACGGTCGGGTCGTCCCGGCCATCGTCGCCAGGTCCTCCTGCGTGACCGGGATCGTCGCCGTCGGCGAGTCCGGGTCGTACAGGCCGGCGAGGCGGGACAGGTGGCGGAGGACCCGCAGCTCCACGGGGAGGTGGAGCGCCTCGACCAGCAACCCCGTGAGACGGGTCACCTGCGCCGCGACGATCTCGAGCAGGAACCGGTCGAAGTCGCCGCAACCGGCCCGCAGCTCCTCGACCTGGGTCTGGTGCCACGACAGCGTCTCGGCGTCGGACAGCGCCACGGCCGAGGCGGTGCGGAGCGCACCGGGCGTCAGCAGCGCCAGCTCGCCGAACGTCTCACCGGGGCCGAGCACGGTGAGGGTCACGGTGTCCCCGAGCGGCGTCGTCACCCGGATCGCCACGTACCCCTTGGCGACCAGGTGCAGCGACCCACCCGGGTCGGCCTCGTGGAAGAGCACCTCGCCCCGCGCGAACCGGCGCCGCCGGGCGGCGGCGATCAGCTCCCGCCTGTCGAGCCCGGCCACCTCGTCGAGCAGCGACCTGCTCATCCCTCGGCCCTCCTGCCGCCGCTGCGTCCGCTGCCGCCGCTGCCATGGTTGCGATCACCGCCGTGGCGGTCGTTGCCGCCACGCTTGCCGCCACCACTACCGCCATTGCCTACGCGGGAGCGCGCGGAACCGTCGCCGCGCGCCGCCCACCTGTCGCCCGCCAGCCCATGTTCGCTCCCGCCCGTCGCTCCCGCGATCGTCCCGCTGTTGTCTGACACTGTAAGGCACGGCGGTCTCCCCGACCCCACTCACCGCGCGCACCGGATGCCACACGGCGTCCGGATCCGACCCGCGGCGGTGCTCGGTGCCGGGGCCGGATGTCTTCCGCGCAGGGGGTGGACCCGTTGGGACGGAAACGGTTGCTGGGCCACCACATCGGCACCACCGGCTTGCTTCGGTGCCGGGCGTGCGGGGTGGTGGTGCCATCGCGGACCCGCTGGGACGGAAATGGCTGCCCAGCAACCACATCGGCGCCACGGGCTCTGCCCAGCGGCGGGCGGGCGGGGTGGTGGTGCCATCGCGGATCCGCTGGGACGGAAGTGGTTGCCCAGCAGCCAGGACCGTCCCACCGGCCCGCCGGGCCGCCGGACCACCGGCCCGTCGGCTCCGTTCTGCGGGTGAGCGGCGCACCGGCCTGTCGTCAGCGGCCGCAGGCGATTGCCACGGCGACGGGCGTGAGGTCAGCGACGAGCCGGCGTCGGGCGGCGGCGCCGAGCACGCCCAGCTGCAGCGCAGCGCCGTCGACCAGCGCGGTGACGAGGACCGCCCGCGCCCTCGCCTCCTGTGCGGTCGCGCTCGGGTCGACCGCCCGGACGACGACGGCCAGCTCGGCGTAGAACCGCCGGTAGATTTCGCGGCGCAGGGTGGCGTGACGTTCGTCGTGGAGGGCGAGCAGCGCGACCGGTGCGTAGACGCCGCCTCCTCCGGCCTGCCATCCGGCGAGGAGGACGGCGATGGCTCCGGCCAGCCGGCGCTCGGGGTCGGCGGCCGCATCGCCGCCAGCGACGTGCAGGGCGGCGAGGTCGTGCTCGAGCTCGGCCCGGACGACGGCCTCCAGCAGGTCGTCCCGGGTGGGGAAGTAGTACTGGAGGTTCCCGAGCCGCATGCCGGCGGCGTCGGCGATCCGGCGCAGGACGAAGGCCTCGAGACCATCGTCCACCAGCACCCGGCGGGCCGCGGCGACGAGCGCGTCCCGCCTGGCGGTGCCCTGCGCCGTCCGTTGGGGGGTCATCGCCCGAGACTACGTGGGGTCGGGGAGGCGGAGTAGGTCATTGACCTAGATTAGGTCGTCGACCTAGATTGCGCCGATCACGGCCCGGCCCAGCCCGGCCGCCCAGCCCGGAGGAAGCCATGGCCACCATGACGCAAGCCCAACGCGAGGAGTTCCTCGCCCATGCGCACGTCGGGGTGCTCGCCGTGGCCGAGCCGGGACAGGCGCGTGGTCCGCTCACCGTGCCCATCTGGTACGCGTACGCGCCCGGATCCAACGTGTCGATCGTGACCTCGCCCAGCTCGCGCAAGGGTCGGGCGCTCACGGCGGCCGGCCGGTTCTCCCTGGTCGCCCAGCGCGAGGCGGTCCCGTACCTGTACGTGAGCGTCGAGGGCCCGGTCGTGTCCGCCGAGCCGTGCGACCGCGAGCGCGACCTGCGCCCGCTGGCGGTGCGCTACCTCGGCGACGAACTGGGCAACGCCTACGCCGACGGCTGGCACGCCATCGATCCCCAGGCGACCGTGTACCGCATGCGTCCAGACCGGTGGCTCACCTACGACTCCACCGCCGAGTTCTCCGCCTGAGAGCGTCCGTGGACATGTGCGCCGCTGCGGAATCGGCGGCGACGCCGCCGAGTGTCGAACGACGCTGTGCCTCCCCTCTTGGCGACTTCGGCGCCGGGCCGCTGGGCCACGGCTGCGCCTATCGGCGCAGCCTCTGACGGCGCCGGTGATCACGGCGCGGTGCCCTCCAGCGAGGAGAGGAGGCGGCTGAGGTCCCGGACGAGCCGGTCCGCCGTGGTGGCCGGCAGGGTCGCCGAGCGCGTCGTTCTCGGCCGCCAGCAGGCGCTCGACGATGTGCGGAACCCGGCGGCGACCGGCCTCGGTGAGCACGAGCACCCGGCCGCGGCGGTCGTCGGGGTCGGGCTGGCGCTCCAGCCAGCCGGAGGCCGCCAGCCGGTCGAGCCGGGGCGTGAGCGTCCCCGACCCGATCATCATCGTCCGGCGCAGGTCTCGGGGCCGCTGGCCGGAGGGGTGGCGCCACAGGCTGGCGAGCACGTCGACGTCGGCGGTGGTCAGCCCGTCCGGCCGCAGCAGGTCGTGGCGCCGGGCCTCGAGCAGACGTTCGACGCGGGACACCCGCCCGAGCAGCGCCATGCCGGTGAGGTCCCAGCCCGGGTGGGCATCCCTCCAGGTGGCGACGACGGCCTCGACCTGATCCTCCATCCGCCGGACGATACCCGTCACACCTTGACCTGTCGATATCGACAGAGTTATTGTCGATATCGACAGAAGTCCCAGTCCCCGCCCCCCGAGAGAGGTCACGTCATGCCCGATCGCTCGGTCCACGAGCTGCGCCTGGTCCTGACGGTCGAGGACCTGGACGCCGCCGTCCGCCTCTACCGGGACCTGCTCGGCATGCCGGAGGTACCGGCCGTGTCGTCGGCCGGCGGGCGGGTCGTCATCCTCGATGCCGGCCGGGCGACCCTCGAGCTCGCCGATGCCGCCCACGCCGCCTACATCGACGACGTCGAGGTCGGTCGGCGGAGCGCCGGGGCCGTGAGGATCGCTCTCCGGGTCCCCGCCGTCGAGGAGGGTCACCGGCGCCTTGCCGACGCCGGCGTCGCCGTCGTGGCGGCACCGCGGCCGACGCCCTTCGGCTCCGTCAACGCCCGCTTCGCCCTGGCCGACGGCCTGCAGCTCACGCTCTTCGAGGTCGAACCATGATCCACGACCACCCCTCGCCCACACGCGTCGGCCCGGGAGGTCCCGGCGACGCCACATGGCTCCGGCACGCGATCGAGCTCGCCACCGCGAACGCCGAGGTGGGCCAGCTGCCGTTCGGTGCGCTCGTCGTCCGGGAGGGCGTCGTCGTGGCCAGCGGTGTCAACACCAGCCTCCGGGACGACGATCCGACCGCCCACGCGGAGGTCGCGGCCGTGCGGGCCGCCTGTCGCCGCCTCGGCACGCTCTCCCTGGCCGGGGCGACGCTCGTGTCGAGCTGCGAGCCCTGTGCCCTGTGCCATGCGGCCGCCGCCGCGGCAGGCGTCGGGCGGATCGTCTACGCGGCCCCGAAGGAGCTCGCGTTCACGTGGCTCGGCACGCCGGACGGGCCGGGCGACGACCTGCTGCTGGCCATGCAGCGGGCGTTGCGCTCGCTGGCGCCCGACCAGGTCGTCCACGTGCCTGTCGAGGGGGCCGGACTGCCCTTCGAACGTTTCACGGGCGCCCGGAGGTCCACATGATCAGGCTCGGGATCAACGTGCCCAACTTCGGTCCGGGGACGACGCCGGCGAGCCTGCGCTCGTGGGTCCGCTTCGCCGAGGACACGTGGGTTCGACCTGGCGATGATGTCCGACCACGTCGCCCCGACGCCGGACGTGACCGCCCTCTACCCCGCCCCCTTCTACGACCCGTTCACGACGCTGTCGTGGCTGGCGTCGACCACGACCCGGCTGGCGCTGGGGACGAGCGTGGCCATCGTGCCCTACCGGCACCCGCTGCTCACGGCCCGGATGAGCGCCGGCCTCGACCGGTTCACCGAGGGACGCTTCGTCCTCGGAGTGGGCGTGGGCTGGTCGGAGCGGGAGTACGCCGCTCTCGGCGTCCCCTTCGCCGAGCGGGGGCGGATCGCGGACGAGTACCTCGACGTCATCACCCGCGCCTGGACCGAGCCGCGCCTCTCCTACGCCGGCGAGCACGTGGGCTTCCGCGAGGTGGCGACGGGCCCGGCCCCGGTGCGCCGCCCCGGCCCGCCGCTGTGGGTCGGGGGGACGGGCACCGCCGGCGTGCGGCGGGCGGCGCGCTACGGCGACGCCTGGCATCCGGTCAACCCGGCGCGCGACTGGCTCCGGCACGCCGGCGTGCCGCTCCTCGCCCGCGAGGCCGCTTCGCTCGGCCGGGCGACGCCGAGCCTGTCCCCGCGGATCAAGGCGCGGCTCGCGCCCGCCGACACCACCGGTCGCGACCGGCCGCTGGGCGTCGGCAGCCTGGCCCAGGTCGTCGACGACCTCGCGCTGCTCGACGACCTGGGCGCGGACGTCGTCGTCCTCGACACCAATCCGGACCATCCCCGCGACCGCCGCCCCGCTGCCGACGACCGGCGGACCCTCCGGGCCATCGCCGCGGCGGCGACCGGGGCGGGCCTCGTGGCACCCGCACACCCTGCCGACCCGCCGGCATGCCGCGCCACGCCACGCCGGCCGGGGGCCCGAGCGGCGGCCCGCCCGGTCGGCCGCGCCGACGAAAGGAGCGCCCGATGACATCCCACCTCCGCCGGCTGCTTCGCAGCTACGTGAGCCAGCGCTCGCCGTGGGGCCCGCCCTGGTGGGTCTACGTGGTCGCGTTCGGTGCCGCCAACCTGGTCCGCCAGGGTGCGATCCTGCTGGCCCCCGCCGCCATCCCGACCTGGGCCCGCGTCGCCTCGTGGGTGGTCACCCTGGCCCTGGTGGTGGGCGTCGTCACCGGCGTCGACGCCCTCCACCGGGCCGTCGCCGGGAGCCGGCGTCCGTCCGCGTGCCCCGACATCGGTGACGGGGCCGCGTCGACCTGCCGGTCGTAGCGCCGGCGGCCGTGTGTCCCAGGGACCGGTCGCCGGGACGGATGCCGCTCGGACGCTGCGCTCAGCCGAGCACGGTCCCCGTGGTCGCCGCCGGGGCCCGCCGCCGGCTGTAGTGGCCGAGGTCGATGGCCTGGCCCGTGCGCTCGGCCACGAATCGCACCGGATGGCGGTCGTGGTCGTGCCCGCTCTCGCAGGCCTCGACCAGCGCGGCGACCATGTCGCCCACGACGGGAGCGTTCTTGAACTGGTTGCCGGACGTCCCGATGGCGACGTAGTAGCCGGGGAGGGCGGTGCGGTCGTAGATCGGCACCCAGTCGGGCGTCACGTCGTACAGCGCCGCCAGCCCGATCGGCCGGTGCGGCACGGCGAGGCCCGGCAGCCGGCGGGCCGCCCGCAGCACCTGGGCCTCGAACACCTCGGGCGTCGGGTGAGGCGAGAAGTGGTCGGGATCGTCGATCCAGCACAGCGGGTCGCAGTCGGGTTCGAGCCCGCCCACCAGCAGCGTCCCGCTCGGCTGCGGCCGCAGGTAGGCGCCGAGGTCGGGGTCGGTGACGACTGTGCCCCCGTCCCCGAGGCCGAAGCCGGGCGGCGCGGGCACCACGTGCACCTCCTGGCGCAGCGCGCGGGTGCTGACGGCGAAGTCGTCGAGCACGCCGGCGAGCCTGTTCACCACCGACGAGTGCGGCCCGGCGGCGTTCACGACGACGGGCGCCGCGACGGTCGTCTCGTCGTCGAACCGCACGCCTGCGACCCGGCCTCCGGCGCGGTCCACGGCGACGACCCGGTGGCGGAACCGGAACGTCGCGCCCCGGCGCCGGGCGTCGGTCGCCAGGTTGCGGGCGGCGAGCTGGGGGTCGTCCACGAAGCCCGCGTCGGGGGTGAAGTAGGCGTCGAGCCGGCCGTCCGGGTCACCCCAGAACCGTTCGTCGGCGACCGGGCGCGGTGGCCAGTACCGGCCGGTGTCCATGGCCGGCATGCGCCGGGCGAACTCGTCGGCGTCCCACCGCTCGTAGGGAACGCCCACCTGGTCGAACAGGGCGAGGACGCGGTCGCGATCGGCGCCGGGCGGGTCGATCACGATCATGCCGGCCTGGTGGAAGGCGGCGAGGTGCTCCTGGTCGCCGACCACCGACCGCCAGTCGGCCCAGTGCTGCTTGGACTCCCAGGCGGTCTTGACGCCGTCGAGGGTCGAGTAGTGGAACCGGACGATGGCCGAGCTGGCGCTCGTCGAGCCCGCCCCCGGCTCGGGCCCCTGGTCGACCACGACCGTCGCCAGGCCGCGGCCGGCGAGCGCCCGGGCGATCGAACACCCGATCACGCCCGCCCCGATCACCACCGCGTCGGCTCCGTCGTCGTCCGCTGGCATGGCCACCTGTGTACCGGACCCGGCCCCGGGTCCCGCATGTGGCCGCCGTCCGCGCCGCCGATCAGGCCGAGGTCGACGCGCTACGCCACCTCGCCCGAGGCTGCCGACCGTTCAGACGGCCTGGTGACCGAGCCGTCGGCTCACGCCAGGTCGGCGAGGCGCCGGCGGAGGTGCTCGAGCTGGGGCGTGCTCATCCCGAGTGCCAGGGCCCGCTGGTAGGACGCCCGGGCCTCGGGGGCACGGCCGGCACGGCGCGCCAGCTCGGCCCGGGTGGCGTGCCACCACGGGTAGGCGTCGAGGCCCTCGATGCCGTCCACCAGGGCGAGACCCGCGTCGGGGCCGTCCCGCTCGGCCACGGCGACCGCCCGGTTCAGGCGGACGACCGGGGTGTCGTGCACGGTGAGCAGGAGGTCGTACCACGAGATCACGGCGTCCCAGTCGGTGTCGCCGTACGTGGGGGCGAGGGCGTGGCAGGCGGCGACGGCGGCCTGGGTGGCGTAGGCGTCGGGCCGCTCGGGGGTGCGTCGCAACGCGGCGCCCACCAGCTCGACGCCCTCCTTGATGGCCGCCACGTTCCAGCGGCTGCGGTCCTGGTCGGCCAGCAGGACCGGGCGGCCGTCGCCGTCGACGCGGGCGCCGCGCCGGGCGTCGGTGAGCAGCAGCAGGGCCAGGAGCCCGAGCGCGGTCGGCTCGTCCGGCATCAGCTCGGCCAGCAGCCGGGCGAGCCGGATCGCCTCGCCGACGAGCGCCACCCGCACCAGATCGTCCCCGGCGCCGGCCGCGTAGCCCTCGTTGAAGATGAGGTAGACGGTGGCGGCCACGCCGGTCAGGCGGCCCGGCAGCTCCCCGGCCGCCGGCACCCGGTACGGGATGCGGGCCTGGGCGATCTTCTGCTTCGCGCGGGTGAGGCGCTTGGCCATCGTCGCCTCGGGCACCAGCAGGGCGCGGGCCACGTCGGCGGTGGACAGGCCCCCGAGGTGGCGCAGGCGCGAGCGCCACCTGGGCCTCGGTCGACAGGGTCGGGTGGCAGCACGTGAACACCAGGCGCAGCAGGTCGTCGCGCACGACATCGGCGCCGTCCGTGCCGTCCGTGCCCGCGGTGGCGAACGGGTCGGGCCCGGGGGCGGCGCCCGTCACGGCCTCGGTCTCCTTGCCCTGCCGCCGGGCCTCGCGCCGGGCGACGTCGATCGCCCGGCGCTTGGCGGTGACGAGGAGCCAGGCCCGCGGGTTGTCCGGCACGCCCTGGTGGGGCCAGGTCTCGAGCGCCCGCACGGCGGCGTCCTGGGCGGCGTCCTCGGCCACGTCGATGCTCCCGGTGACGCGGACCAGCGTGGCCAGCACCCGGGCGCGCTCGTCCCGCACCAGCCGCTCCAGGGCGTCACCGGACACCGCCGGTTCACCCGCCGCCGAGGTCGCGCCCGCGGCCACCGTTCACCCGGCGCCGAGGTCGCGGACCGGCCGCACCTCGACCGTGCCGAACCAGGTGGTCGGGATCTTGGCCGCGACGGTGACCGCCTCGTCGAGGTCGGCGCACTCCAGGATGTGGATGCCGGTGAGGGCCTCCTTCGTCTCGACGAACGGCCCGTCGGTGGTGAGCACGTCGCCGCCCTTGCCGTCCGGCACCCGCACGCACGTGCGCGGTGGCGGTGGGGTAGAGGGCGTGGCTGCCCCGGATGACGGCGGCGGCGGCCTGCTCGAACTCGCCGTACTCCTTCATGGCGTCCTCGAACATGCCGGGCTGGGTCCAGTCGGCTTCCTCGCAGTAGTGCAGGGCGACATAGGTGGGCATGGCTCCTCCTGGGGTGGTGGCCGGCGCCTCTCGCCGGCTCCACCATAAGGACGATCGGCAGCGGCGGATCTGGACACCCCCGGCGGGAAAGCGGCGAGACCGGGTGCCGGCGGTACGGCACGCTGGGGGCCATGTCCGACGACGTGCAGCCGTGGCCCGAAGAGACCATCCCCATCCTGCGGATCACCGACGCCGCCCGCGCCCTGGCGTGGTACCGGCGCCTGGGGTTCGTCGAGGAGTGGACCCACCGCTTCGAGCCGCACTTCCCGGCGTTCGTCTCGGTGCGGCGGGGTACGCCCGGCGACGGCGTGCGCCTCTTCCTGTCCGAGCACAGGGGCGACGCGGTGGAGAACGGCCTCGTCTACCTGCGGGTGGCGGACGTCGCGCCGCTGGCGGCCGAGTTCGGTGTCGAGGTCGGCGACGCCGGCTCCCGGCGGGAGGTGTCGCTCACCGATCCCGACGGCAACCGGATCCGGGCCGGCGCGCTGACCGGCGGGGCGCCGACCGACGGCGAGTACACGTTCCCCACCGCGTCGTGACGCCCGGTCCCGTCGCCCGCGTCGGGCTGCTCGCCGTGCAGGTGGTGGCGCTGGTGGTGCTCGCCGCCGTGGTCGCCCGGGCGGTCTACTACCCGTTCTGGGCCGCAGGCGCCTCCGAGGCCGCGCTCCGTCGCTCGTGGGGCGGTCCCAGCCCCGTGGGCGCCACCCTCGCGCACTGGCTCGTCGGTGGCGCGGTCGCGGGCATCTGCGTCGGTCTGATCGTGGTGGCCGGCCGCGCCCGCAGGCGCTGATCTCGACCGAGCCGTTTCGCGGACTGGCTGCCGCTCAGCAGGCCGGCGCGGCGTGGGAGCGGCGTGGCCCGCCGCCCGGCCGCCCCGCCCGCCGGCGAGGCGGCGAGGGCGAGGCGGCGAGGGCGGGGGTCAGCCGTCCATGCCTCCCCGGCTCTCGCCGGGCATGAGCCCGTCCGCCTCGCCCGGCATCGTCGCGCCGCCGGCCTGCTCGCCGGGCATCAGGCCCTGGACCGTCGCCGGGTCCAGCGGAGCCCCGTCGCCAGCGCCCGACGACTCGTCGGGGGCCTCCTCCAGACGGGCGGATAGCGCCTCGGAGGCGTCGTCCGGCACCGAGGCGCGGGCCACCTTGCGGACGCCGGGGTCGGCGTCGCCGACCAGCCCCTCGAGCACGTCACTCGACGCCGTCGGCTCGAGGTTCGAGGCCGCGGCCGCTGCCGCGACCCGGACCGCCGCGTCGTCGCTGCTGGCCGCCTCCTGGATCACCGCGACCGCCTGGTCCCCGCCGATGAGGCTGGCGGCGTAGGTGGCCTTGGAGGCCAGCATGGTGTCACCCGACGCCACCAGTGCCTCCAGGTGGGGCAGTGCCTCCTCGCCCAGCAGGCTGGCGGCCGTGTAGTCGGGCTCCTCCGGGTCGAGCACCGCCCGGACATCCTCCATGGAAACAGTCATCTGATCCTCCTCAGATGTCGGGCGTGAGCGGGCTGTTGTGCATTGTGGTGCACTCGGTCGCCACGAGGTCGGGAGGCGGGTTCGTGATGTTGGCCGTCCCGTTGCCGGTCATGAGCCTGTTGTTGTCGTTGACGTGGCGCAGACCCAGGACGTGGCCGATCTCGTGCCCGAGCGTCCACTGGGTCGCTCCCTGGGCCACCACCGCGCCGGGCCTACCCGCCGGGTGCGACGCGCACCCGTTGAACGGCGGCACCGTCGAGCGTACGAAGTACGCCACGACGTCGTTGGCGCCGACGTTGTTGCGGTTGCCGAAGAGCTGGTTCTGCTCCGCGGTCGACTGGCCGAGCAGGCACTGGCCCACGTCCACGTCGTTCAGCGTCGGCAGGCTGAGGTTCTCGGTCGACACGTGCTGCACCGCGATGCCGCACTGGGCGTACACCTCCTGCATGCGCTGAACGGCAGTGGCGATGGCCACGTTCGGCGCCGTGAGCACCTTGGCGTGCAGCCGGACCGTCGGGACAGGCGTCCACCACTTGTGCCACATGGCGCTGTCGGTGCCGCTGACGAAGGTGTCGATGCGGTTGGGGGCCCACGACACCGCCGCGGGGGCGGTGGTGAGGATGCCGCCCAGGCTCTCCCACCCGGACCAGTTGCCGTCGTACCACTTGTGCCACATGGCGCTGTCGGTGCCCGCCACGAACACGTCGAGCCGCCCCGCCGCCCACGACGCCGCGGCGGGAGCCGAGGTCAGGACGCCGCCCAGGCTCTCCCACCCGGACCAGTTGCCGTCGTACCACTTGTGCCACAGCGCGCTGTCGGTCCCGGCGACGAACACGTCGATCCGGCCGCTCGACCACGACACCGCCGCGGGCGAGGACGTGAGCGTGCCGCCCAGGCTCTCCCACCCCGACCAGTTGCCGTCGTACCACTTGTGCCACAGCGCGCTGTCGGTGCCGCGCACGAACACGTCGAGCCGGCCGTTGGCCCAGCTGCTCACCGCGGGGCCCGAGGTCAGGACGCCGCCCAGGCTCTCCCACCCGGACCAGTTGCCGTCGTACCACTTGTGCCACAGCGCGGCGTCGGTGCCGCGGACGAACACGTCGATCCGGCCGTTGCCCCACGAGACGGAGGCGGGCTCGCTGGTGAGGATGCCGCCCAGGCTCTCCCACCCGGACCAGTTGCCGTCGTACCACTTGTGCCACAGCGCGCTGTCGGTGCCCCGTACGAAGGTGTCGAGGCGCCCGGGCGCCCATGACGACACGCTCGGGGCGCTGGTGATCGTTCCGCCGAGGCTTTCCCATCCCAACCAGGTCATCCCGCCGTTCCTCTCGTCGGTGCTACGTGCGCCCTTCATAGAACCCCGGACACGCTGCGTGATACTTGAACCTCACCCGCGCAGGCCCGGACGACTGTCGCCGTTCTCCCGGCCCCGCCTTGGCCACATCGAACAATCTGGGTTGATATATCGTGTCGGATTGATGTAAACCGTCGGGTGTGAGTGCGCAAGAGGTCGACCCCGCCCTGGCTCCGCCGGAGTTCCTGCAGCTGACGGGGCATCCCCTCCGGTGGCGGCTGCTGGGCGAGCTGTCCCGCAGCGACCGCATGGTGCACGAGCTGACCGGGCTGGTCGGTCAGCCGCAGAACCTGGTCTCGTACCACCTGGGCAAGCTGCGGGCCGCCCGCCTGGTGTCGGCCCGGCGCAGCTCTGCCGATCGCCGGGACGCCTACTACACGGTCGATCTGACCCGCGTCGCCGAGCTGCTGTCCGCGACGGGCGGGGCCCTCCACCCTGGCCTTCGCCTCACGCGGCCGCCGTCACCCGGCGGCGCGGGGCCGGGCGCGGTGAGGGTGCTGTTCCTGTGCACGGGCAACAGCGCCCGTTCCCAGATAGCCGAGGCGCTGGCGAGGGCTCGCTCCGGCGGGGTCGTCGAGGCATACAGCGCGGGCAGCCGTCCCAAGCCGCTGCACCCAAACGCCGTGCGGGTGATGCGGGACGAGCACGGAATCGACCTGGCCGGTCAGGCGCCGAAGCATCTGAGCGTGTTCGCCGACCGCCGCTTCGACCGGGTGATCAGCCTGTGTGACCGGGTGCGCGAGGTGTGCCCCGAGTTCCCCGGCCGGCCGGAGACCATCCACTGGAGCGTCCCCGACCCTGCGGCCGGCCAGGCCGATGACGACGCCAGCTACCCGGCGTTCCAGCAGACGGCCGACGAGCTGGAGACCCGGATCGGGTTCCTGCTCGCCGCGCTCGCCGATGAGCAACCGCATCCCGTCAACCCGAGGAGGAGCCGTGACGGAACTGAGTGAGATGGTCAACGTCCGCTACATGGTGGACGACGTGGACAAGGCGATCGAGTTCTACACGAAGCACCTCGACTTCGAGGTGCGGACCAGCGTCGCCCCCGCCTTCGCGGACGTCACCCGCGGGAACCTCCGGCTGCTGCTCAGCGGACCGACCAGCTCCGCCGGACGACCCATGCCCGATGGCACCAAGCCGAGCCCCGGCGGCTGGAACCGCATCCACCTCCTGGTCGACGACATCGACGCCGAGGTCGACCGCCTCCGCGAGGCCGGGCTGAGCTTCCGCAACGACATCGTCACCGGCCCCGGCGGTCGCCAGATCCTGCTCGAGGACCCCGCCGGCAACGTCGTCGAGCTGTTCCAACCTGCCGGCACCTGAGCGCCTGGCCTTCGTGCCCGCCGGCGATCGCCGCGCTCTCGCGTGCGGACCGGTCGTCCGGTGGTGTGGAGGACGACGGTCCGGGGTGCGCGGTGGCACCCCGGACCGTCCGGACCGTCCCGCCCCGGGACCATCGACGCCGTAGGGTGGTGCCGGCGGATCGGGGCGGATCGAGATGATCTACACGTTCGACGGCTACGAGCTCGACCTCGACCAGTTCGAGCTGCGGCGGGACGGCGAGCGGGTGGCGGTCGAGCCGCAGGTCTTCGACGTCCTCGCCCACCTCGTCGAGCACCGCACGCGGGTGGTCTCGAAGGTCGAGCTGCTGGAGTCGGTGTGGAAGACCACCTTCGTCACCGAGTCCGCGCTGACCAGCCGCATCAAGGGCGCCCGGCACGCGGTGGGCGACGACGGACGCTCGCAGCGGATGATCCGCACCGTGCACGGCCGTGGCTACCGCTTCGTCGCTCCGGTCGAGGTCTTCGTCACCCCGGCGTCGGGTCCCGGCCCGGCGGCCGCGTCGCCCCCGAGCGAACCGCGGGTCGCCGTGCGCCAGGAGATCCGATTCTGCCGGTCGGCGGACGGGGTGCAGGTGGCGTACGCCTCGTCGGGTGAGGGGCCGCCGTTGGTGAAGGCCGCCAACTGGCTGTCCCACCTCGACTACGACTGGGAGAGCCCCATCTGGCGGCACTGGCTGCAGGAGCTGTCGAGCGGGCACCGGCTCGTCCGCTACGACGAGCGTGGCTGCGGGCTGTCCGACTGGGACGTCGACCACCTGTCCATCGACACCAAGGTCGCCGACCTCGAAGCGGTGGTCGACGCCTGCGGCCTGGAACGCTTCGCCCTGCTGGGCATCTCCGGTGGGGGGCCGTCGTCGGTGGCCTACGCCGCCCGGCACCCCGAGCGGGTGAGCAAGCTCGTGCTGTACGGCGCGTTCACGCAGGGTCGCATGGTGCGGGCGCGCACCGCGGAGGACAAGCGCGAGGCCGACCTGATGATCGAGCTGGCCGAGCTCGGTTGGGGCCGGGACGACCCGGCCTTCCGCCATGTCTTCGCCCTGCAGTTCATGCCCGAGGCCACGCCCGAGCATCTGGCCGCATTCGACGAGCTGCAGCGGCGCACCGCCGCGCCGGCGAACGCGGCGCGCATCATGGCCGCCACCGCCGACCTCGACGTCGCCTCGCTCGCACCGCAGGTGCAGGCGCCGACGCTGATCATCCACTCCCGCGGCGACCGGCGGGCGCCCCTCTCCGAAGGGCGGAGCCTGGCCACGCTGATCCCCGACAGCCGGCTGGTCGTGCTCGACAGCGCCAACCACATCCTGCTGCGCGACGAGCCGGCATGGGCCCGGTTCGCCCAGGAGCTGAACGCCTTCCTCGACGACTGAGGGCGACTCAGGGGACGTCACACCGTCCCGGGCTGGATCGTCAGCCGGTCCCGTCGGCCTTCGGTCCCACCGCCATCGCCTCGGCGAGGGCGCGCATCTCCTCGGCCCTGCTCGACGGGTGGTAGCCGGGCGGGACCCCCTCGGCCAGGATGGCCACCCCATCGATGTTGCGGGTCCGCAGGGGCAGGATGTCCTGGTACGCGGGCGAGGCGTACCACGCCGTCGCCCGCTCGGCGTCGGGGAACTCGATGATCACCAGCGTCCCGGGCCACTCACCCTCGGCGACCGTGACCTTCCCGCCGTGCACGAGGAACCGGCCCTCGAACGGGTCGAGCGTGTCCTGGATCCGCTCGAGGTACTCGATGACCTCCGGATGGGGGTTCGGGTTGTACAGGTGGGCGAGGGCGTAGGCAGCCATGGGTGTCCTTCGCGGTCAGGCGGGTTGCGGTGTGTCGCCCGATCGTGACGGACCGAGGGAGCGAGCACCATGACCTCTGAGGTCATGTCGGCCGGCGACACACTGGTCCTCGGGCCCTGGACGGCCGGGTCGATCCCCGAACGCCCGACCGCGAGCCGGCAACGTCGCGTAGGGTCTCCGCGCATTCCACATCAGATGACGCAACCGCGGCCGGCAGCGATCCTCGCCCTGGTGCTCGCGGCGACGACGGTCGCGGCGGCCGCCTACTCGGTGATCGCCAGCTTTCCCCTGGGTCTGGCCCTGGCTGCACTGCTGGTCGGCGCCGCGACCGCAGGGTGGTACGGGTTGATCCGCCGGGGCACCCCGCACGTCGTCGGCCTCGGCCTGGCGGCGACGCTCGTCGTCGTGGCGGTGCTGATCGTGCTCCTCGACGGTGGGGTCGGGGAGTTCGTCCTGGTCGGAGCGACGGCCTTCGCAACCGTCGCCGCGACCAAGGCCGCCTTCGCGGTCCACGTGCCGCTCCCGGAAGCCCCGGATCCGGTGCGCCCGGTCCTCTTCTTCAACCCGAAGTCCGGCGGCGGCAAGGCGGAGCGGTTCAAGCTGGCCGACGAGGCGCGGGCCCGGGGGATCACGCCGATCGAGCTGACCCCGGGGACCGACCTCGAGCGGCTGGTGCGCGACGCGGTCGCCGAGGGCGCCGACGCGCTGGCGATGGCGGGCGGCGACGGCTCGCAGGCCGTCGTCGCGGCGATCGCCGCCGAGCATGGCCTCGCCTACGCATGCATCCCGTCCGGGACCCGGAACCACTTCGCGCTCGACCTCGGGGTCGATCGCGACGACGTCGTCGGGGCGCTCGACGCCTTCGTCGACGGCGGTGAGCGCACGGTCGACCTCGCGGAGGTGAACGGCCGCGTGTTCGTCAACAACGTCTCGCTGGGCCTGTACGCCGAGGCGGTCCAGGCCGAGGGCTACCGGGAGGCGAAGCTGCGCACGATCCTCGACACGGTGCCCGACGTGCTGGGGCCCGACGGCGAAGGACTCGACCTGCGCTGGACCGGACCCGGTGGCAGCGAGCACTCCTCCGGTGCGGCGATCCTCGTCTCCAACAACCGCTACCGGCTCGGCAGGGCGGTCGGCTCAGGCACCCGACCGAAGATCGACGACGGCCTGCTCGGGATCACGGTCGCCAGCGAGCCGACACGCGGCGAGGGTGGCCGCAGGCTGCAGCGCCCGTGGCGCGAGTGGTCGGCGCCCGAGTTCGAGGTCAGGGCCGAGCGCCCGATCGCCGCCGGCGTCGACGGCGAGGCGCTCGTGCTCGATGCGCCGCTCCGCTTCCGCATCCTGCCCGGGGTGCTGCGCGTGCGGATCGCGCGCCGGCATCCGGGTGCCTCACCCTCGACGGCGCTGCCCGAGGACCTCCGCGGCACCATCGGCGCCCTCCTCGCGATCGCCACCGGACGCCGCCGGCCGTCCTAGCTCGATGGGCGCTGTCGGGCCCCGGGCGCCCGACGCTGGACTCGGTCGCGTCGTCCCTGGCGGCCGCCTCAGGTCTTGCTCTGGCTATGGACCACCCAGCCGGCGCAGCACCACGTCGAGCCCCGGCCACGGCGGCCCGTCCCCCAGGCTCTCCTGGACGCACCTCGCGAACAGCCACTGCCGGACCCGCCCGGCGTCCAGACGGGCCAGGTCCGCGACCTCGGTCAGCAGCCCGATCGGATCCGCCTGCAGCGAGCCGTTGCAGTTCAGCAGGTGCTGCAGGACGTCGTAGTGCGGATCGCCGACGTACGGCTTGGGATCGATGAGCAGCCAGGGGCGGCGCTCGGCGGACAGCACGTTGCCGGCGTGCAGGTCGGTGAACAGCAGCACGTCGGGCGGCCCGGTGCGCGACAGCTCGCGGAACAGCGCCAGTCCTTCGCGGGCCAACCCGCCGTCGAGTCGTCGCGGGTCGGCGGCCAGCCTCGCCTCGGCACCCGACACCCACTCGTCGGCCATGACCGACAGCGGACGGAACGGGTGGTCGGACGGCAGGTCGACAGCCCAGACCGACTGGAGCATGTCGGTGACGACGACGTGCTGCTCGGCCTCGGGGCGTCCGCGCAGCTCGGCCCCGGGACGGCACCGCTCGAGGAGCATCGCGGTGGTGTCGCCGTGAGGCGGACGTCCGGGCCCGGCCGGTGCCAGGTGCTCGAACGCGTACACCTCCACGGCCCCCTGACCGCCGAGCGCGGCCAGGCCCTCCGCCTCGTGCCGCGCCTCGGTGTGCTGCCACGCGACCTTCAGCACGACCTCGCGGCCGGAGGAGTCGGTGCCCGGCGCGACCCACGAGCAGTTGCCGCCCGGCTCGAACGGCTCGCCGAGGCTCAGCCCCCAGCGCGCGGTCAGCTCCTCGACCCGGTCCGGAAGCGCGGCCAGCCACGCCACGCGCTCCGGCCCGCCCACGTCGGTCGACGCCTGCAGGTAGGTGGGCACGCGCAGCTTCGCGTTCACGAACCAACCGTACGGGTTCGAGTCGACGGCGGGCAGTGGGCACGGCGCCTGCAGATCGGCTCGCCTCATGTCGCGATGCGCACGTCTCACTCTCACTGACAGCGCGGGAATGTATATAACGAAGCCATTGAATATTCTATTCTGCATTGTGCTATGCTCTCCGTCGTGGTCGCGGACGTCCTGGAGGTGCTCGCAGACCCGACGCGGCGACGCCTCGTCGAGTTGCTGAACGAGCAGGCTCATTCCGTGGGCGAGCTCGCCGCTCAGGTGGGCATGTCAGCGGCGGCGACCAGCCGCCACCTCCGGATCCTGCGGGACGCGTCGTTCGTCCACGCTGAGATCTCCGACCGTGATGCCCGGGTCCACGTCTACCGCCTCGACCGGGAGCCGTTGGCGGCGCTGCGCGCCTGGCTGGACCAGATGGACGCGTTCTGGGGCGAGCAACTCGAGAGCTTCCGCCAACACGCGGCGAGGTTCGGCGGAACCGGTGTCACACGACCGTGACCGAGCCTGCCATCGTCCGCACCGTCGATGTCGACGTCGAACCGCACCTCGCGTTCGAGATCTTCACCCACGAGATCGGCGTGTGGTGGCACAGCGCCGACTACAGCTGGCAGAACCCCGCACGCGCTGTCGGCATGATCATCGAACCCTTCGCGGGAGGACGCTGGCTCGAGGTCTGGGACGCCACGACCGGTGACGGCGCAACCTGGGGACACGTGGTCACTTGGCAGCCGGGACGTCGACTGGTCGTCACCTACGAGGTGCCGGACTGTCCCGCCGAACCACCCACCCAGCTCGAGATCACCTTCGAGCCCATCGGCGATCGAACGCGGGTGACGCTCACGCACTCGGGGCTCGATCGGCTCGCACCGGCGGCGCGGGCTCGGCTCGGGACGCACGCGTGGACGCCGCTGATCACCTGGTACCGCCAACACATCGAGCGTCGCGGCCATGCCTGAGGCCGTGGGGCATCGCGCGTCGCGCCGTAGCGGCGACGGCGCCCGCCCAGGGGCGGCTCTCCTGGCGGAGGCGAAGGCGATAGCCGATGACCATCTGTTCCCGTCCGCGGGAGCCGTCGAGGCACTCCCGATCCTTCCGCGCGACCGGCTGGACCCGCTCGCCGCAGGCGGCTGGTACGGCTTCATGGTGCCCGCCGAACATGGTGGCCTCGGACTCGACCGCGACGACGTGCTGACGGCCATCGAGCTCTTCGCCGGCGGCTGCTTTACGACGGCACTGGTGTGGATCCAACACATCGCCGGCGTGATGTCAGCGTGCTTCGGGCCCGAACACATCCGCGACGAGTGGTTCGAACCGTTGCGCTCCGGCGCTTGCCGTGCCGGTATCGCCTTCGGCGGGCTCATACCCGGACCGCCCGTGCTGAGGGCCACCAGATCGACCGGGGGTTGGACCCTCGACGGGATCTCGCCGTGGGTGTCGGGGTGGGGCCTCGTCGACCTGATCGTCGCCTCGGCGCGGACCACCGACGACCAGGTCGTCAACGTGTTCGTCGACGCGGCGGAGTCGCCAACGCTCACCGCCATGCGGCACCGGCTGTTCGCCGCGAATGCCAGCGCCACGGTGTCGCTCACGTTCGATCACCACTTCGTCCCTGACCACCGCGTCACCGGCATTCAGCCCTACGCCGGACACGCAGAACGCGACGCCGCGAACCTCGGGCTCAACGGCTCACTGGCTCTCGGCATCGCCGCCCGCGCCCTCGACCTCATGGGACCCTCGGCCTTGGACGAGGAGCTCGTCCGGGTCCGCCGGCAACGCGAGATCGCGACACCCGCGACCCTCCCGGCAGCACGCGCCGCCATCGCCTCCTTTGCCGTGCGAGCCGCGTCCGCCCTGATGGTCGACAGGGGCAGCTCAGCCGTCATCGCGGGGAACCACGCCGAACGGCTCGCTCGCGAAGCCACGTTCCTTCTCGTCTTCGCGACCCGCCCGACCATCAAGGCCCGCCTACTCGACGTCCTCGGCGCCAATGACGTCGTGACCTAGCCCCTGGTCATGCCTCACCAAGGCTGCTCAACCCGGCGAACCGGGGTGAAGCGGGCTTCTCGCGGCAAACCACGGGCGAAGCCGTGACCTGGGCAGATCCGCAGGTCACACCCCATTTCCAGCAGCGCCCTCGGCAGGATTCGAACCTGCGCACACGGCTCCGGAGGGCGCTCGGCGTTCGCGGCTTCGGCGCTGGTCGTCGCACACGCCGTCTGCACGTCACCGGACTCTTCCCGCGCCCTTCCCGTGGCTTCCGTCGGCTCGAACGTGTGGGATTCGACATCTGTGCTGCTCCCGGCCTCTGCGGGGAGCAACCATGGGAGCAACCTGCTGTGTGCCGCCGACGAAGGAGACCTGACATGGACCACTCGCTCGAAGGTTGGGACATCGGCCGGCTGGCGGAGCGCGACTGGACTCCGTGGGGAGGCTCGACCGGCAAGGCCCGAGCCAAGGTCCTTGCCATTGCCGACGACTACTACGTCACCGTTGTCGAGGCCGAAGCCGGCTACAGCGGCGACGCCCACGAGCACAAGCATCCCGAGTTCCTCTACGTGGTCGACGGGTCGCTTCGCACCCAAGGCGTCGACCTGTCCCGAGGCGACGGCTACGCCGCCGCCGCCGGTTCGGTGCACACTGACTTCGCCACGACCAGTGGAGCGACCTACCTCCTGGTGTTCAAGCTATGACGACGATCGGCGCGACGCGCTAAGCCACGGCTGCCGGAAAGGCCGTACCAGGCGGAGCCGGGAATCGAACCGGCATGATCAGCTTGGCAAGGGCCGCGGAGCCAACGTGTTCCGACCCGGCGTTCGGGGACGGTGTGGTCGGCGATCGGGCAGCGCGTTAGGTGGCACACTGGCGCTCAAACTACGCGTGGATATTTCCAGCGCGCTCGACGGCCTGACGCACGAGTTTGGTTGGCCCGATAGGAGCGGCTCCGTTGCGGTCGTCACGCGAGGTCGCGAGGTAAGTGAGCTCGGCTCCGCGGCAGCTTCAGGGGCCAGCGAAACCTGTGGTGGCGTAGCTGGTGACGACTCGTTGTGGGTCGCAACCACGGTGAGGCTTGCGGCGACTGCGGCTCAGAGCGTGACGGCGATGCCGGCAGCGAGGACGGTCAGGCGTCCTGTGTTCCGAGGAGTCTCACGACCGATCCTCCTGACGCTGCCATTCCTCGGCGAGCAGTGCGTAGCTGAACCCGTCGAGCCACATACCGGAGCGGTGCAGTGATTCGCTGACCGTGTGGGTCTCGCGCCGCATGCCGAGTCGTTCCATCAGCCGCCACGAGGGTTCGTTTGCCGAGAAGCACTCTGCGGTGACCCGGCGCAGCCCGAGCTCCTCGAAACAGATCCGAAGCACCTCCCGCACGGCTTCGGTGGCGAGCCCGCGTCCGCCGAAGTCAGGGTGGATGACCCAGCCCAGGTCGGATTGGACCCTCTTGGCCTTGTCGGCGACCTCGGCTTGCGCCCAGGCGTCGCCCACGTCGACCATCAGGTCGCCGATGACCTGGGTGTCGAGCTCGATCACGAGGGATTTCTCCAGCGATGCTGGGTCTTCGAAGTCGGCTCGGTAGGAATCGAGAGTGTGAGATGCCCGTGTGAGCCATCGGCTGACTGACTCGAGCCGGCGGATCTGCCAGGTGGCTTCCGTGTCGTGGAGGGTCGCAGGTCGAAGGACGAGTCGTTCCGTTCGGACTGGCCACGCGAGATCGAGCAGGGTCGGCACCGGTTGATCCTGGTTGGTGGGCGGCGTCTCGTCGCATGATGTCAGGTCGGAGTTCTTCCGCATGGCGTCAGGTCGCGTCACGTCGGTGTACGAGGACCGCCCCGATCACGAGGGCGGCGAGGACGTAGCCCCAGAAGATCGAGGCGTGGAGCGGGTTCGACAGCCCGTTCGCGACGACCTCGGGAACGTCGAACTCCGACTCGATCCCGAGCGACCGCCAGCCAGTGTCGAAGGGCACGAACCGGACGACCTCCCCCGGGGCGAACTGGACGACGAGGCCTTCGACCACCAGCCACCACACGAGCAGGCCCGAGACGGCGCCGGCGCTGTGGCGCACGACCATCCCCACGCCCAGCCCGAGCACGGCCGAGCCGCAGATGTACAGCAGGGCCCAGAGCACGGTGGACGGCACCTCGCTCGTGTCTCCGACCTCGAGCCCGCCGGCGAGGGCGCCGGCGAACCCGGTGAGCATGACCGATCACCCCCAGCGCCAGACCGAGGCCGATGGCGACGACGGCCTTACCCGCCACGATCGGCCATCGCGCCGGCTGCGCCGTGAGGGCGCCGGCGAGGGTCCCGTGCTGGGCCTCGGCGGTGAACAGCAGGATGCCGGCGATGGCCGCCAGTACGGCGGTCAGCAGTGTCGCGCCGGTGGCGACCTGGGTGGCGGTCAGTACCTCTTCGGTCACGAACACGGCCGTGGCCCACGAGGTCAACAAGCCGACGACCGCCGCTCGACGACGAGGAGCGTCTTGTTGGTGCGGACGGTGGTCGACTTGATCCACTCGCTGCGCAGGACTGCCGGGAGCTGGGCGAGGTGTCGCGTGCGAGCAGGGGTCGCGACGGCGCGGTCGGTGGGGAGCGGGAGCTCGGTGGCGGTCATGGTCGGGTTCCTCGTCTTCGGTGGTGGCGGGTGTGACGGTGGCGGTGGGTGGAGCGGTCATGCGGACGCGAACTCTGCGGAGTCGGTGGTCATGTCGAGGAGGCTGTCCTCGAGCGAGCGGCCCGGTCCGCGACGTGAGCGACTCGACGGTCTCGGCGGCGATGAGCCGTCCGGCAGCCGACGACGACGAGGTCGTCGGCGAACTTGGCCAGCTCGGCGATGAGGTGGCTCGACACGAAGACCGTGCCGCCGGCGTCGGCGAAGCCGCGCAGGTGGTTCCGCAGCCAGCGGATGCCGTCGGGGTCGAGGCCGTTCGAGGGCTCGTCCAGCAGCAGGACCCGGGGCTCGCCCAGCAGCGCGGTGGCGAGCGCGAGCCGCTGTCGCATGCCGAGCGAGAACCCGCCCGCTCGCTGGCGGCCGACGCTCTCGAGACCGACGTCGGCCAGCACCTCGTCGACGCGGGCGGCGGGGATGCCGCTCAGGGCAGCGGTGGCCCGCAGGTGGTCCCGGGCGGTCCGGCCCGAGTGCATGCAGCGGGCGTCCAGCACCGAGCCGACCACGCGGGCGGGGTGGACGAGGTCGCCGTAGCGGACGCGCGTCGTAGCGGACCTCGCCGTGGTCGGGCCGGGTGAGACCGACCATCATCCGCATGGTGGTGGACTTGCCGGCACCGTTGGGGCCGACGAAGCCGGTGACCCGACCGGCGGCGAGGTCGAAGCTGAGGTCGTCGACGGCGACGCCGGTTGCCGTAGTGCTTGGTGAGTCCGGTGACGGTGATCATGACAGTGCTCCCTGAGTGGTGGTGGGGTCATCGTCCACACCCGGGCCGGCGGCCGCATCGGAGGTTCGGGCACTTCCAGGTCGGCCGATGTGCGGGGGCTGCGGTCGTCCTTTCGGCCGATCCGCTCGAGCACGAGGTCCCGTACGCTGCGGGACATGACGACCCAGGCCATCGGCGCGGTGTGGTCCGAACCGCGTGCGCCTGGCGCCGAGGGCCCCCGAGCACGGGATTGGGGGCTCGTCGCGCTGATCGTGTTGGCGGCTGGTGTCGAAACGGCCGTCCGCGACGACCTGGTGTGGCGAGTGGCCTCGCTGGTGGTCGCCGTCCTCGGTGCTGGTGTGCTGCCGTGGCGGCGGGTGCGGCCACTGGTGGCGACGGCACTGGCGGTCGGCGTGGCGACTGCCGTCGAGGTGGCGGCCCTCGCGAGTGACGTCCGCTGGGACGGTCTGGATACGGCGGTCTTCTTTTTGTTGCTGCCCTACTCGCTGGGCCGGTGGGGCTCGGGCCGCGAGGCCATCGGCGGCGCCGGCGTCTTCACGGTGATCCTCACCCTCACCGCCATCGCCGGAATATCGGCCGGAGACCTCGTCGGCGGCGTCGCCGTCCTCGTGCTCGCCGGTGCAGTGGGTGCCGGCGTCCGCTACCGGCAGATCGCTCACCGCCAGGAGCTGGCCGGCGTCCGGTCACGAGAGCGAGCCGACCTGGCACGCGAACTGCACGACACCGTCGCGCACCACGTCTCCGCCATCGCCGTCCAAGCCCAAGCCGGGCGAGCCCTCGCCGGCACCGATGTGGACCCGGCCGCGGCGCTCCTCGAGGTGGTCGAGGTGATCGAGGAGCAGGCATCCCGCACGCTCGAAGAGATGCGCTCGATGGTTGGCGCGCTCCGTGACGGCGACCACGCGGACCTCAGCCCACCCCATGGCGTGCACGACATCGAACGGCTCGCTCGAGCTGACGGACCCGGCCCACGCGTGAGCGTGCAGCTGACCGGCTCGCTACGCGACCTGCGCCCGTCGCTCGACGCTGCCCTCTACCGCCTCGCCCAAGAGGCGATCACCAACGCTCGCCGCCACGCCCACCACGCAACACACGTCACCGTCCGGGTCGCGGCCGACGACGAGTGCGTACACCTCAGCGTGGACGACGACGGCCATCATGGCCACACCGGCCCGGCACCCGGCTTCGGGCTCGCCGGGATGGCGGAGCGAACCAAGCTCTTGGGTGGCACGTTCTCCGCAGGACGCCAGCCCGACAGCGGCTGGAGCGTGACCGCCGCACTGCCCCGCACCGGGCCCTCCCGATGACGGTGAAGGTGCTGATCGCTGACGACCAGGACATCGTGCGTGCCGGCCTGCGGATGATCCTCGACGCCCAGCCCGACATCGAGGTCATCGGCGAAGCCCGCAACGGGCGAGAGGCAGTCGCGCTGGCCCAGCGGCTGCGCCCCGACGTCTGCCTGCTCGACATCCGCATGCCCGACCTCGATGGCATCGAAGCCACCCGCCGCCTCGCCGGACCCGATGTCGCCGACCCCTTCGCCGTCGTCGTCATCACCACCTTCGACCTCGACGAGTACGTGTACGGCGCCCTGAAGGCCGGCGCCCGCGGCTTCCTCCTCAAGGACTCCGGCCCCGAACTGCTAGCCCAAGCCATGCACGCCGCGGCCGCCGGGGACGCCCTCATCGCCCCCAGCATCACCGCCCGCCTCCTGGTCACCTTCGCCGACATCCCGACCATTACCCCGGCGGAGCCCGTCCACCCGCTCACGGACCGGGAGGAGGAGGTTCTGCTCACCGTGGCCCGGGGACGTACCAACGCCGAGATCGCCGACGAGCTCACCATCAGCATGAGCACCGTCAAGACGCACCTCGCGAGCCTCATGATGAAGCTCGACGCCCGCAACCGCGTTGAACTCGCTATGTGGGCCTACGAGACCAATCGAGTCAGCACCTGAGGGGGGCAGACTCGCAAAGCGCTCACCACGGTCACGGTTCCATCGCACGGAACGACCAGCGTTCGCCTTCGTGTGGGATCCCCCAATCGGCCGTGTTTGGGAGCTCGGGCGCCACAGCGCGGGTCTTTCGAACCCACGACCGGGCACAAGGCGCGCTCCCGCACAGCGTCGTGGGACCTGGTCGCCGCCGCACGGCGGCGTGTCCCGAATCGTCCGTTCAGATCAACGTGAGGCATCGCCCCGAGGTGCCGGTCGGGGGCACCGCCTGCGTCTCGGCGCCATCCGGTTCGGCGCCAGCCGTCGCGGTAGAGACCTAGGCAGACTGTCGCCCATCACCTGACATCGAAACGTCAAGCGTCAGGTGACTCCGGACAAGAGCACGACAAGATCCGAGCAGGAGCAAGAGCAGAGCAAGCCGCCCCTGCTCGTTGACCGGCTCCGCGGGGATCGTTGACGGATCACCGGGGCGGCTGGCGATCTGTGCACTCACTCAGGGCTGCAACGACACACGAGATCGGGCAATCGGTGCACGTCGTTAGGTGACATCGACCAAGCGCAAGCGCCGCCTCTGCTGGATCGTTAGCGTCACAGCATGTCGAACGGAGCTGCCGTCCGGCGCGTCTACGTGAGCCTTCCGCTGAGCGGGCCGGCCGCCCAGCATGGACGCGAGATGCTGCGCGGGGCTCGGGTTGCCGCTGAGCGAACGGACATTGAGATCGTCAGCGCCGACACGGGCGGCCGCGCAGGCGTGAAGCTGGCGGTGGCGCACGCCAAGGCAGCCGCTGGCGATCCGGCTGCTGCCGCATATCTCGGGGACTTCATGTCACGCCAAGTCGTGGCGACGGCGCCGATCCTCGAGCGCGCAGGGATCCTGCAGGTCGCCCCGATCGCTTCCCATGAGCGCCTGCAGAGCGACACCCTGATCCGGCTGGTGCCCGGCGGACAGGTCGGCGGTGCGACCATCGGCGACTGGCTCCTCGAGGTGGGTGCGGGGAAGCTGCTCGTCGTCCACGACTACGGCGACGACTACGCCGAGCCGCTCGCGACCGACATCGCGGCGGGTGCACGCGAGCGTGGCGTCGAGGTGCGCGTGCGGCCCGTGTGGGACTGGGACGAGCGATCCGAGGACGACCTGCCGGGCGCGCTGGCGCTGCTCTACGTTGGCGTGGCGGGCGCAGGCGCTGACGAGATGTTCGTGGGGCTGCACGACCTCGATCCCGAACTGTGGCTGCTCGGGACGGAGGGGATCGCCGAGCCATGGCTTGTCGAGGCGTTGCCAAGCGCGGTGGCGCAGCGGATGCGGTTCTTCGTGCCCCATCGGGCCCCTCTTGCGCTATACGGCTTCGAGGCGATGGCGCTGATCCTTGACGCCATCACCGACGCCGGCGAGGACCGAGCGGGGGCCGTCGCCGCGCTTCGCAAGCAGCGCACGCGGGATGGCGCGATCGGGCGCTACGTGATCGAGCCTGAAGGGCACATCACGGGGTCGTCGTACGGGCGCCTCGCAGCGGTCGGCGGTCGCCTGGTCTGGGACATGTGAGCTTGCCACGCCGTCGAGGCGCCAGCATGACCGCGCCATATCTGCCGATCTCGCGCTGCGTGATTCTGTACCGGCGACGTCGCTGGTAGCCAGAGCGCGGTGCGGGCAATCGGTCGCGCTAGCGGAGTGCAGCAACCACGGTACCTCGACACCCGAGAGTGCGACATTGAACCGGCGGTTGGTGCGGTGGCACTTGACATACTTCTCTTTATCATTAACTATTCTCGGCTGGTGGATGTGTTTGAGGCTTTGTCCGATCCCACTCGACGTCGAGTGGTGCAGCTGCTTGGCACGCGACCACATCGCGCCGGCGAACTGGCCCAGGCCACGGGGATGTCCCAACCGGCGATGAGTCGGCATCTGAAGATCCTCCTCACATCGGGACTCGTCCAAGACGAGCGCGTTCCGGAGGACGCACGCGTCCGGCTGTTCAAGTTGCAGCCCGAGTCGTTGGTCGCCGTGCAGGCGTACCTCGACCAGCTGCAGGCCGAGTGGCGCACCCAACTCCGCTCGTTGAAGCGACACGTGGGGAGGAAACCGCGATGACCAGCATGACCGAGTTGATCGACGTCGAAACCGACCCGATGACCGCCTTCACGATCTTCACCGACGAGTTCGACCAGTGGTGGGGGCGCGGTCCCATCGACGCGTATGACAGCTGGCGACTCATCGAGCTCCGCATCGAAGGGCGCGTCGGTGGACGGTTGGTGGAGGGCTACGGCGTCGAGGAGCGCGTCTTCGGCACGATCACGATCTGGGAGCCGGGCGCACGGCTGGCGTGGACGACCCGCAACGACGTGACGATTGACGTGAGCTTCGAGGCGCACTCGTCGGGCACACGTATCCGAGTGACCGGCACAGTTCCGGATGGTGTCGATGGGACCGCCCAGCTGTCGATGGTCCGCATGGCGCCGCAATGGTTTCCGCGCTACCTCGACCGACGGGGCCGGGGCGGTTCCACTCCCGACTACGGCCGGCTGCATCTCGCGCTTCGGTCGGCCGCGCCGGCGGCGACGGCCCGGTGGCTCGCCGACGTGTTCCAGCTCGAGCCGAGCGCCGACATCCCGGACCAAGAGGGCGACCCCGACTACACCTGGATCGAGTTCCGCGTCGGCACGAGCTTCGTCGTTCTCTGGGGCGGCGGCGGCACGATCGGAACCGACTCACCCTTCGTCTACGTGGACGATCTCGATGCTCACCTCAAGCACGCCGAAGCCGCGGGTGCGACGATCGTCAGTCCCATCACCGAGCACGGCTTCCGGTCCTACACCGCCGCCGACTGCGAGGGCCGCCACTGGCTATTCGCACAGAGCGGCCCCCGCCTGGGGCGCTAGCAAGATCCGGCCGGTACGCCCCGGGCGTATCCCCTGTCGACGAGCGAATGCCCGGCGCCAGATGAGGCGACACAGAACGACGGCTCGGGGAGCGCTCACGAACTATGTGCTGTCCCAGAACATGTGCCCCCGAACGCGGATCCCAGCGGCGAGGCGTGTGGCCAAAGTGCCGGTCGGGGGCACCGCCTGCGCCTCCGGGCCGTCCGGTCCGACGCCAGCCGTAGAGCAGAGATCTAGCCAGACTGTCGCCCGTCACCTGGAACCGAAACGACAACGATCAACCGAAGGCCGACAGGGACCTGAGACCTGTGTACGGGGTCAGAGACGTTCACACATCGCCTGTGCTTCTCGCTGCCGATTGGGTGGGCGAAGGTCGCCTCTCTCAGTTCTGCCACGACCTCGTGGCCGCGAACGTCGGTCAGAACGTGCAGGTCGTCGCCGGTGTCCAGGACGACGTAGGCATCCGAGAGCACGAGGAAGTCGACGTGAGTGTCCGTGGCTCGGAGCACTGCCACTGCCGCCGACGGCGTGGCGGGCGCATCGAGATCGCAGATGTCTGCGTGTCGTGACGCTACGGATGCGATCGATCGGCGCAGCATCTCCGGAAGGCTGAGATCGGGGCACTGTTCGGCCTGGGACAGCAGCTTCGATCCGATCGATGCCACCAGCCAGGGTGTGCCGTGGGTGTCGGGCGTACCGCACGGTTGGGCATCCGCCGCTGCGGGTGTACGACTGCCGACATGCGGCGGCCACGACCTGGCTGTGGGCCGGGGTGCCGCTGGGCGAGTTCGCCCGCCGCCTGGGCCACGGCGTCGAAACGCTGGCGTTCACCTACGTCGGTGCGCTCCAAGGCGACGACGTGGCCGCGAACAAGCTCATCGACGCCGCGTACTCGACCACCCGCGAGCGGATCGACGTCAACCCCCGGAGTTCTTCCCGTGCTCTTCCCGTGGCGAAGGGCAAAACGGGGGTGAAACGGGCTTCTCGCGGTAAACCGCGGGCGAGGCGGTGACCAGGGGAGATGCGCTGGTCACGGCCCATCAGGTGGGGCGCCCTCGGCAGGATTCGAACCTGCGCACACGGCTCCGGAGGCCGATGCTCTATCCCCTGAGCTACGAGGGCAGGGACGGACAGGGTAGCGCCCCTCGGTCCGGCAGCCGAACCCAGAACACCCTCGGCCGACTACATATGCATTGTGACACTACCTATGTATGCTGCCTGCGTGAAGCCGATCACGCTGTTGCTGCCGGAGGAGCTCGATGCTCGCGCCCGCGTCGAGGCGAAAAGGCTCGGCATCTCGAAGTCGGAGCTGATCAGGCTCGGGCTCGAGGCCGTGCTGCCCGACGACGAGCCGGATGCGGGCGAGCGCGACCCGTGGCGAGAGCTCGCGGGGTTCGGCTCAGCCGGTGTCACCACCGAGCCGGGCGAGATCGACGACGTCGTCTACGGGCGGTGAAGTTCGCCGACACGAGCTGGTGGGTCGCCTGGTCGCTCCCCGGCGATCGCCACCACGCGGACGCCGTCGAGGTTCTGCGCCACCTCGGGCGATCCGAGCAGATCCTCACGACCAACGCCGTCGTGGGCGAGTCGTGGACGTTCCTCCGCCGGCGGGACGGACACCGCTCGGCCGTCGCCTTTCTCGACCGCGTCGAGGTGCTCACCGACCGGAAGCGGCTCCTCGTGCATCGCATCTCCGCTGAACAGGAGGACGATGCGTGGCGGTGGCTGCGCCGCCGGGACGAGCGGGAGTACTCCTTCGTCGACGCGACGAGCTTCCGTGTGATGCGGGATCGGCGGCTGTCCGAGGCGTTGGCGTTCGACGGCGACTTCGGGGCGGCAGGATTCGTCGAGCTCCGGCCCTGACGCCGCCCGGGAGGAAGTCGGCGGCGTCGCAAGCGATCCGGGGCCAGGCACAACCGTTCGGGGCGGCCCGATTCGTCGACCTCCGGCCATGACGGCCGCCCCGGCGCCGCGGTAGGCGGCGTCCGACGCGATGCGAGGGCGGGGCGCAACCGGTTCGGGGGCGGGAGGAGTCGGTCGGTAGCATCGATCATCCCTGTTCCGCACCCACGAACGCCCTGGTGACCATGATCCGCGACGTCCTCGAAGCGTCCCTGCGCTCCGCCCTCGGCTCGATCGGCGTCGAGCCGCCCGCCACCGTCGCCCTGGAGCGACCGGCGCGGCGCGAGCACGGGGACTGGTCGTCCAACGTCGCCCTGGCCACCGCCAAGGCCGCGGGGCAGAACCCCCGGGAGCTGGCCACCCGGCTGGCCGACGCCCTCACCGCCGATCCGCCCCCGCACGTCGTCAAGGTCGAGGTCGCCGGGCCGGGCTTCGTGAACTTCCACCTCGCCCCCACCTGGCTGCACGACGTCCTCCGCGACGTCGTCACCGAGGGGGAGGCCGGCTTCGGGCGCCTGGCCTTCGGCGCGGGCGAGCGGGTGCAGATCGAGTTCGTGTCGGCCAACCCCACCGGTCCGATCCACGTGGGCAACGGCTGGTTCGCCAGCTACGGCGACGCGCTGGGCCGGCTGATGGAGCGCTGCGGCTACGACGTCAGCCGCGAGTTCTACGTCAACGACACCGGCGGGCAGATCCGCCGCCTGGGCGAGTCGCTGCTGGCCCGGCGGGCCGGGGCGCCGGTGCCCGAGGGCGGCTACCCCAGCGGCTTCGTCAAGGGCCTGGCCAGCGCCTACGACGGCCCCGACGACATCACCGACGCGGGCCGCTGGGCGGCCGAGCGCATCCTCCGCTTCATCCAGGGCCAGATGGCCTCGGTCAACATCCACTTCGACGAGTGGTTCAGCCAGGCCTCGATCGAGGAGAGCGACGCGGTGGCCGACACCATCGCCGGCCTGCAGGAGCGCGGCCTGGTGTGGGAGGAGGACGGCGCCCTGTGGCTCGACACCGGGCGGTTCGGCGACCCCCGTGAGAAGCGCGTGGTGCGCAAGTCGGCCGAGCAGGGCGGCGACTACACCTACCTGGCCGGCGACCTGGCCTACCACCGCAACAAGTTCCAGGTCCGCGGCTTCGACCGGGTCATCAACGTGTGGGGCGCCGACCACCAGGGCCAGGTGCCCAGCCTGCTGGCGGGCGTCGAGGCGCTGGGCGTCGAGCGCGGCCGCCTCGAGGTGCGGCTCGGCCAGCTGGTGTCGCTCGCCGGCGGCCGCATCGGCAAGCGGCTGGGCAACGCGGTCGACCTCGACGACCTGGTTGACGACATCGGACCCGACGTGATGCGCCTGCTCAGCCTGGTCGCCTCGCTCGACCAGTCGCCGACCATCGACCTCGACAAGGTGCGCGCCGAGTCGCGCGAGTCGCCGGTGTTCTACGTGCAGTACGCCCACGCCCGCATCCACTCCATCGGCAAGAAGGCCGACGCGCTCGGCGTGGCGCGGGCCGACCTGGCGGGCGTCGACCTCGCCCCCCTCACCCACGACCGCGAGATCGAGCTGCTGCGCACGCTGTCGACCCTGCCCGAGGTGGTGGAGCTGGCGTGCGTCGAGCGCGCCCCCCACAAGGTCACGGCCTGGGTGCGCGAGCTGGCCGACCGCTTCCACGGCTTCTACCACGACTGCCGCGTGCTGGGCGACGACGTCCCCGCCGACACCACCCAGGCCCGGCTGTGGCTGGTCGAGGCCTCGCGCATCGGCTTCGCGGTCGGGCTCGACCTGCTGGGCGTGGCCGCCCCGGAGTCGATGTGAACCACCCGACCCGCGCATCCTGCCGCGGGATCGGACGCCCTGGCGCCCAGATCCGCGGCAGGTTTCGAGGGTGACCCCGGACGGGCCGGTCCCGCGGGGCCTGCTGCCCGACTCGGCCTGCGTGGGCGACGACGGGTGGCTCCACGTCGGCGGCTGCTCGACCGCCGAGCTCGCCCGCGAGTTCGGCACCCCCCTGTTCGTCTACGACGAGGACCACCTGCGTGCCCGCTGCCGCGAGGCCGTCGCCACCTTCGGCGAGGGCGTGAGCTACGCGGGCAAGGCGTTCCTCTGCCTGGCGATGGCCCGCCTGGTCGACGAGGAGGGCATGCACCTCGACGTCGCCACCGGGGGCGAGATGCACGTGGCGCTCACGGCCGGCGTGCCGCCCGAGCACCTGGTGCTGCACGGCAACAACAAGAGCGAGGCCGAGTTGGCCCGGGCCCGCGAGGTCGGAGTGGGCCGGACCGTGGTCGACAGCTTCGACGAGCTCGACCGCCTCGAGCGCCTGCACGCCGCCGACGGGCGGATGCCCCGGGTGCTGCTGCGGGCCACCCCGGGCGTCGAGGCCCACACCCACGAGTTCGTCCGGACGGGCCAGATCGACTCGAAGTTCGGCTTCGGCGTCGCCGTCGGCGACCTGGACAAGGCGGTCCAGCGGGCCGTGGCCAGCCCCGCGGTCGACCTGGTGGGCGTCCACCTGCACATCGGCAGCCAGGTGTTCGTGGCCGACTTCTTCCGCCAGGCGGTCGCCGTCGTCGCCCCGTGGGTGCGCGAGCTCGACCTGCCGGAGCTGTCGGTCGGCGGCGGCCTGGGCGTGCCGTACGTGGTGGGGGAGGAGGCGCCGTCCCTCTCCCAGTGGGGGCGGGTGGTGATCGACGC
Organism: uncultured Acidimicrobiales bacterium; assembly: GCA_963842395.1. Lineage (GTDB taxonomy): Bacteria > Actinomycetota > Acidimicrobiia > Acidimicrobiales > VFJN01 > ZC4RG19. The sequence continues at coordinate 1,218,916 of CAWJGJ010000002.1, read as the reverse complement.
CTGCCGGGCCGAGGGCATCGCCGGCCACGTCACGGCCGAGCCGGGACGGTCGATCGCCGCCCAGGCCGCCGTCACCCTCTACCGGGTGGGCACGGTCAAGGACGTGCCGGGCGTCCGCACCTACGTGGCCGTCGACGGCGGCATGAGCGACAACCCCCGGCCGGTGCTGTACGGCAGCGGCTACGAGGTGTTCCTGCCCCGCTCGGTCGACGCCTTCCGGCCCCGGACGGTGACGGTGGTCGGCAAGCACTGCGAGTCGGGCGACATGCTGGTGCGCGACGCCCACGTGCCGGCCGACCTGCGGGTCGACGACATCCTGGCCACGCCGGTCACGGGCGCCTACGGGCACTCCATGGGCTCCAACTACAACAAGGTCCCCCGCCCGGCCGTCGCGTTCGCCCGCGACGGGGACGCCCGCCTGGTCGTCCGGCGCGAGACCTACGACGACCTCATCCGCCTCGACATCTGAGGCCCGCCCGCGGCGGCCCCGCCCTGGCCCGATGGCGCGCTGGCGCCGGCCATCGGGGCGGCTCTCAGGACGAGCGGCGTCGGGGGCGGCGCTCAGGACGAGCGGCGGGCGTCGAGGCGGTGCTGGAGGGCGCGGGTGGCCCGGAAGCGCTGGCGGGCGACGGCGCCGGCCAGCCCCGGCCGCGACAGCGTGATGGTGGACAGGCGGCGCTCGCCGTTGGCCCACCGGCGCTTGTACAGCGCGTCACCCCGGCAGAAGTCGAACACGTCGATGCCGTCGGCCAGGCCGTCCTCGAACACCTTGTGGTGGAGCAGCTGGCCGGGGCTGAAGGCGGAGAACTCCGGGTCGAACGCCCCCTTGAACAGGAACACCCGGTTCTCGTGGACGAAGTCGAGCTCGACAGCCACCGGGACGCTGTCCGCCTCGATCGACAGCAGGGTGACCATGCCCTCGACGTCGAGCGCCCGGATGGCGTCGAGCAGGAACTCGCGCCGCGGCGGCGACGCCAGCAGCCCCTGCATCGGCTCGTCGATCTCCTCCCAGCGCGCGTCGTGCAGTGACACGAGCCGGTCGAGGCCCGTCTCCAGCGACTCACCGGTGTGCTCGATGAACGTCACGGTGCCGTACTGCTCGTCGAGCCGCCGCAGCCGCTGGCGGATCTTGTGCTTCTTGGCCTGCTTGGACAGGCTGAACCCGTTGCGGATGTCGGTGTAGAGGCAGGCGCCGTCGAGCTGGTCGACCACGGTCTCGATGGTGGCGGCGTGGCGCACCAGCTCGTCGCCCAGCACCTGCGTGAACCGGGCGTCGCTGGCCAGCCGGGTCAGCACCACCACGGCGACGCCCCCCAGAAGCTGGGCACCCAGGTGCTCGACCAGCAGCGCCACGGCCTCGTCGCTGCGGCGGGCGAGCAGCATGCCGCCGTAGTCGCCCGACTCGTGGTTGATGCGCTGGAGCGCGACGGTGCGCGCCGGCCCGCTGCCCACCCGGGACCGGTACAGCGGGGCGATGCCCACCACGCCCTGCGGATCGCGGACGACCACGATGTGCAGCCGGTGATGGGGACGACCCCGGCCGAAGTGCTGCCACCAGGTGTGCGCCCACGGCCAGGTGAGGAACACGTTGGGATCGGGGTCGGCGGCGGCCACGTCGGCCCACTCGCCCCGCAGGGCGGCGAAGCCCTCGTCGTCGCTGACGACGTCGAGCCACAGGTCGGTCATGGCGCGGGGGGCGTGGCGGCCGCGGCGGCGTCGGGCGTGGTGGCCAGCTCGAGGTCGGCGTCGGCCGAGCTGAGGAACCACGAGTCGGGCTCGGACACGAGGGCGCACACGTCAGGCTCGTCGGTGCAGCTCAGCACCATGCGGATCGGCTCGTCCGAGGCCTTCTCCCGGCGCACGAACCCGGCCGCCCGCAGGTAGCGGTCGGCGGGGACGTTGCGCGCCTTGAGCGACATGGCGATGGCGCCGGTCTGACGGCGGGCGGCGGTGCCGGCGGCGACCAGCATCGGCGCCACCCAGCGGGGCGGGGCAAGGTAGTCGACCACCACGACGGCGGGCGCGTCCTCGGTGCCCGCGGGCCGCAGCACGACGTAGCCGACGGCGCGCCCGCGCACGACCAGGTAGAAGCGTGTGAGGGTGTCGCGGTCGGGCCGCCCGTCCATGCGCCAGCGGGTGGCGGTGGCGTCGCGGTAGCCGATCACCGGGTAGTGCGGCGACGCGGCCTGCCACACGTCGTCGACCCGCTCGTCGAAGCGGTCGACCGGCTCGAGCTTGGCACCGGCCACCCCCAGGGCACCGGTGGCGGCGCTGTCGGCGGCGCGCAGCAACGGTCCGACGTACGGCCCGACCTGGGCGAGGCGGCCCGAGACCGAGCCGGCGCGCGCCGCCCGAGCCAGGTCGAGCGGCCGCAGGTACACCGGCATGACGCCCATGTCGGTCCACCCGCCCCGGATGACCGTCTTGAACCCCTTGTCCGACAGGTTGAGCCCCACGACGGTCGCATGCGCATCGCGCACGGTCTGCACGAGGCCCGGGCCCACGCCCTTCACCCGCCACCCGGGGTCGACCATGAGGTCGACGCCCCAGGCCGTGCGCCGGGTGTGCGGACCGATCTTGACGTCGAAGGGGATCTGCGCCTGCTGGCCGACGACGGCGCCGTCCCGGCGGCAGATCCACAGGTCGCGGGTGTCGGGATCGGTGCGGTAGGGGTTCTCGTCGAACAGCCAGACGCTCCTGGCCGCATCCACCTGCCGGCTACCCGGCTGGAACATGCGGAGCTGGAAGTCGAGGACGTCGTCGGCGTCCGCCGCCGTGTACCGGGTGATGCCCGCCTTGTAGCGATCGGGGACCTTCATGCGTCGCTCCCTCGGTGTGAAGGTGAGGTTGAGGATGAGGGCGCGGACTCGAACTCGACGTCGGTCACCCGGCCTCGCTCTGCGTGGTCGCGGGCGAGGGCGGCGTGCTTCCGGATGTGCTGGATGTCCTGGATGAGCGTGTGGCTACGTCGTTGCATGATCGTGGCCGCCACCACGGAGTGTCAGTGCGCGTTCCGCCCGCGCGGTCAGTCTGCCCTCCTGGGCCGACCCCAGTCAGGTTGGCCCAGCCGACGGGTCGGTGTCGAGACCGGGAGGCCGAGTGTGTCACCCGGTGCCGCGATCGGCGTCCGGGGTCATGGCGTACTCGAGGTCGCAGTCGGCCGAGGTCACGATCCAGCGGGCCGGATCGCGCAGGCGGTCCGCCAGCGCCGGGTCGCGGCACCAGGCCATGAAGCGGATGGGCTCGTCAGCGCCCCGGGTGCGGCGGGCGAACCCGGCGGCGCGCAGGAACCGGTCGGCCGGCTCGTTGCGGGTCTTGGCCGACATGGCGACCGCACCCTCGGCCCGCGCCGCGCGGCCGGCGGCGAGCAGCAGCGGCGCGACCCAGCGGGCGGGCGCCAGGTAGTCGACCACCACGACGGTCGGCGCGTCGTCCGTGCCGGCCGGTCGGGTCACGACGTACCCCAGCGTGCGGCCCCGGCGGGACAGATAGTGACGGCGGACCCGGTCGCGGTCGGGCCGCTGGTCGATGCTCCACGCCACCACCGCCAGGTCGCGCCGGGCCATGACCGCGTCGCCTCGGGGCCCGCCGTCGGCGGCGGGGCATACCGCCGCCCACACCTCGTCGACCCGCTCGTCGAAGCGCTCGACCGGCTCGAGCCGCACGCCCGCGGCGCGCAGCGCGCCCATCGCCGCCGCGTCGGCGGCCGCCAGCGCGGGGCCCAGCACCGGCGCGGCCCGCCGGACCGGACCCGGGACCGCGCCCAGGCGCACCGCGCCCGGCACGTCGAGCGGTCGCAGGTAGACGGGGATGACGCCGAGGTCGAGGAAGCCGGCCCGCTCGTACAGTGCGAAGCCCTTGTCGGACATGTTGAGCCCGCACACCACGGACCGGTCGTCGAGCTGGGTGGCCAGCAGGGCCGGGCCCACCCCCCGCATGTGCCAGGCGTCGTCGACCATGAGGTCGATGCCCCAGGCCGCCGGGTGGACCTCGGGGCCGACCTGCAGGTCGAACGGGATCTCGGCCTGCTGGCCGACGATCGCCCCGTCGCGACGGCACACCCACATGTCGCGCTCGTCGCCCGGGGTACGGCACGGGTTGCCGTCGAACAGCCAGGCGTCGCGTCCCCGGTCGACCTGGCGGGTGCCGGGCCCGAAGGTCGCGAGCTGGAACTCCTCCAGGTCGGCGGCGTCGCCCGCGCCATAGCGGGTGATGCCCGCCTTCATGCGGGCGGGGACCTTGAGGGCCGGGGCCCGGGCCGGGGATGCGGCCGAGCCCGGAGCGGGGGCGGAGGCGGTCACGCCGCGCCTTCGGTCGGCCGCTCGACCGCCACCTCGGGCTGCGGGCCGGCGGCGACGAACGCGGCGATGCGGCCCACCGTGCGGAAGTCCTCGACGTCGAACTCGTCGAGCATCAGCTCGTAGCCCAGCGCGATCTCGAGCTCGGCGATCAGCGTGACGATGCCGAGGGAGTCGAGCAGGCCGCCGGCCAGCAGGTCGTCGTCGCGCGACCGCACCTCGATCTGCAGGACGTCGCGCACCAGCGCCGCGATCCGCTCGTCGAGCACGGGACCCTCGGGCCCGCCCGGGTCAGCCATCACGCTTCTCCGCCTCCGCCGTGAACCGCTTGCGCAGGTCAGGGCGATCGATCTTGCCGTTCTGGTTCTTGGGCAGCGCCTCGAGCGCCATCCACCGCCCGGGCAGCATGTACGCCGGGAGCAGCGCTGCCAGCTCCCGCTTGAGCCGGGGCGGGTCGACGCCCGCGGGCCCCACGTAGGCCGCGCAGATGGCCGTCCCCTCGAACCCGCCGCTCTCGACACCCACGACCGCGCACTCGCGCACGCCCTCGATGGTGACCAGCGCGTTCTCGATCTCGCCCAGCTCGATGCGGTAGCCGCGGCTCTTGATCTGCGAGTCGGTGCGGCCGAGGAAGTGGACGAGCCCGTCGCCGTCGACCCGCGCCAGGTCGCCCGTGCGGTAGATGCGACCGGCTCCACCGCCGGCACCGTCGCCCGCTCCACCGCCGACACGACCGCCGGCGGCATCGCCGGCACCGCCGCCCGGACCACTGCGGGCATCGGGCCGGGGGTCGGGCACGAACGCGGCGGCCGTCTTGTCGGGGTCGCGCCAATAGCCGGGGCTCAGGCCCACGCCGCCGATGTACAGGCTGCCGATCTCGCCCGTCGCCACCGGCCGCATGTCCTCGTCGAGCACCAGCAGCTCCTCGCCCGCGCACGCCGTGCCGATGGGCACCGGCTGGGCCTCGTCGGCCGGGACGCCGGGCAGCGTGTAGTAGCTGCTGGCGATGGTCGCCTCCGTGGGGCCGTAGAGGTTGGTGAAGCGCACGTGCGGCAGCCGCCGCATCCAGTGGCACAGCACCGGCGTGGGCAGCACCTCGCCGCACCACAGCAGCCGCTCGAGCGCCGGCAGGTCGCCCTCGGCCAGGGCATCGAAGCGCGCCACGTAGGCCAGGGCGGACGGCACCGAGAACCACTGCGTCAGCTCGTGGTCGCGGATGAACCGCACGAGCCCCTTCGGGTTGAGGCTGAGCGAGGCGGGGACCAGGTGGAGCTCGGCACCCGCGGCGAACGTGCCGTAGATGTCGAACGTCGACAGGTCGAAGTGCAGCGGCGGGTGGCCCGACATGCGGTCGGTGGGCCGGGTGCCGAAGTAGGCGACGGCCCAGTCGACGAACGCCGCCACCATGCGGTGGGTGATGACGACGCCCTTGGGGTCGCCCGTCGAGCCCGACGTGAACAGCAGGTGGGCGGGGTCGTCGCCGGCCACGCGGCGCACCGCGGGCGGCGGGCACGCCGTGTCCCAGTCGGCGCGGGTGAAGGCGCTGCGCGGGGCGCCGTCGGCACCGGCCACGGGCTCGGCGTCGACCGAGGCGACGGTGGGCAGGGCCATGACCGCGGCCAGCTCGTCGAGGCGGGCGGCGGCGCCGGGGTCGGCCAGCACCAGGCGCAGGTCGGCGGACGCGACGATGCGGGCCAGGCGGGGAGCGGGGCTGTCGGCGTCGAGCGGCACGTAGGCCGCGCCCGCCTTGAGCACGGCGTGCATGGCGACGATCGCCACCGGCTTCTTCGGCACCAGCAGGCCCACCCGGTCGCCGGGCTCGACCCCGTGGTCGACCAGGGCGGCGGCCAGCCGGTCGCTCAGCGCCGCCACCTCGGCATAGGTGAGGCGCTCGTCGTCCATGACCAGCGCCGTCGCGTCGGGGCGCGCCTCGGCGGCACGGGCGAGGTGGTCGTGGAGCAGCACGGTCACACCGCCTCCCGCTCGCCGACCAGGCGGAACACGCGCTCGATCTCGCCCAGCTCCTCGCGCGACGGCGGGATGTCGAGGATGAACGTGGTGGCGCCGGAGGTGGCGAAGCGGGCGATCTGGTCGGCCACGGTGGCGTGGTCGCCCACCAGGTACGGGCAGAACGTCTTGTAGTTCTGGAAGGGCCCCAGCCAGTAGGGGCTGCGCTCGCCTGCGCCACCGCCGGACTCCTCGACCCGTTGCGAGAGCTGCCCGTGCCAGTGGGAGTCCGACACCTTCATCGCCACCTTGTGGGTGATCTGACCGGTGCGGTCCTCGGGGAAGCGGTCGAGCGCCACCCGCCACGCCTCGTCGCCGGAGTCGCGGGCGACGATGCCGACGCGCACCCCGAACTCCTCGCCGTCGGGCGGCTCCTCTTCGCCGGGTGGGTGCGGGTACTTCACCGGCGTCGCGCCCAGCGAGCGGGCGGCGGCCAGGCCGGCGGGCGACGAGCCCGACACCAGCACGCCGGGGAACAGCTCGGGCGGCAGCGGGGGCGTCAGCCGCAGGCCGGTGACGTCGTAGTAGGCGCCCTGGCGGGTGACCGGCGCCTCGCCCCGCAGCAGGTCGAGCACGATCCGCGTGTACTCGGTGGTGCGGTCGTAGCGCTCGTCGTGGGGCGTGTCGTCGCCCAGGGCCAGCAGGTCGTTGCGGAAGCCGCCGGCCAGCATGTTGAGGTGGATGCGGCGGCCGTGGAGGTAGGCGAGCGACGTGACCATCTTGGCGACGCTGTAGGGGTGCATGTACACGGGCTGCACCGCGACGAGCGGGCACAGGCGCTCGGTGCTCTCGACGACGACCTGCGCCACCAACCAGGGGTCGACGATGCCGTTGTCGGTGTACACGAGGATGCCCTCGCAGCCGGCGTCCTCGCTCCAACGGGCGACGTCCGCGACCTCCCGTAGGTAGGCCTCGCAGACCACGTCCTTGGATTGGGGACAGGTTGAGAAGATCCGCGCCGCCATCGCACTACTCCCGCCCTGCATCTCGTCCCGCGCCACGCTGCGCGGATGTGCCCGGCGGACAGATTAGTGGCAGTTTCCTCGCTGTGGTCAACGGCCCCCCTGGGCGGCGGTGTCACCGCTCGTCGGCGAACCGGCTCCCCGACGCGAGGACGCTATCCGCGTTGCTGACGGTTCCCGCCGTGCGGACGCGTTCGACCAGCACCCAGTCGTCGGCTGCGGCCACGAGGACGCCGCGGTCCCTGGTCGCCCCGACCGTCCCGGGCGGTGCGCCGGCGGCCTCGCCCGTGGCCGACACCCGCACGACCTCCACCTCCCGGCCCGCCAGCGTCGCCACAGGCCAGCCCCAGGGCGAGGTGAACGGCGCGTAGCTGCACGCCCGCACCAGGTCGACGACGCGGCGGGCCGGCAGGTCCCAGGGCAGGCGCCCGTCGTGGGGTGGACGGCGGCCGAACCAGCGGCGGCCCTCGGTCGCCTGGGGGATGGCCGGCACGTGCGCGCCCCCGTCGCCCCGCGCGGCATCGTCGAGCAGGCGACCCACCAGCGGCACGCCGTGGCGCACGCAGTTGGTGGCCACCTGCAGGCCGGTGTCGGTGGGCCGGATCGGGAACCAGGCCTCGTACGCGATCGGGCCGGCGTCGACCGTGGCCGACATCCGGTGGAGCGTGACCGCGTGGCGCGACTCCCCTTCGTAGATGGCCCAGCTCGGGGCGTTGAGCCCGGCGTAGCGGGGGAGCGGGCCCGGGTGGAGGTTGAACGCGCCGAGGCGGGGGGCGTCCACCACGTCACCGTGGGCGATGCGCAGCGAGTGGACGTTGAGCAGCAGGTCGACGTCGTGGTCGACGATCCATCCGGCGAAGGAGAGCTCGCGCACCAGGCCGGGGTCGAGCACCGGCAGGCCCAGCTCGTCGGCGGCGGTGGCCACGGGGGCCGCGGCCCCTGCGCTGCCCGGGCGCGACGTGAGCACGGCGGCCACCTCGTGCCCCCGGTCCACGGCGAGCCGCAGGGCCTGGGCGCCCGCCGACTCCTCGGCCACCACCACCACGATCATGGGCGGCCGAGCGTAGGGCCCCTCGGGACCCCCGGCGAGGACCGGATCCCCATTCGTGGCGGACGACCCCCGCCCGTAGCATGAGCGGTCGTGACCCCCGAACGAGTACGCATCGGCCTGCTGGGCTGCGGAAACGTAGGTGCCCCGCTGGTCGAGCTCATTCGTGAGCGCCGGGGCGTCATCGCGGCCCGCACGGGGCTCGATCTCCAGGTGACCCGCGTGGCCGTGCGCAGCCTGGCCAAGGAGCGCCCGGTCTCGCTGCCCGACGGCGTGCTCACCCTCGACGCCGCGGGCCTGGCCGTCGACCCCGACATAGACGTGGTGGTCGAGGTGATCGGCGGCATCGAGCCCGCCCGCGAGCTGGTGCTCGCTGCGCTCAAGGCCGGCAAGCCGGTGGTCACCGGCAACAAGGAGCTGCTGGCCAACGTGGGCGCCGACCTGTTCGCGGCCGCCGAGGAGGCCGGGGTCGACCTGCTGTTCGAGGCGGCGGTGGCGGGGGGCATCCCCTTCATCCGGCCGCTGCGCGAGTCGCTGGCGGGCGAGCGCATCGACCGCATCATGGGCATCGTCAACGGCACGACCAACTACATCCTCACCCGCATGACCGAGGACGGTGCCTCCTACGCGGACGCCCTCAGCGAGGCCCAGCACCTGGGGTACGCCGAGCGTGACCCCACCGCCGACGTGGAGGGCCACGACGCGGCGGCCAAGGCGGCCATCATCGCCTCGATCGCGTTCGGGGTGCGGGTCGTGGCGGGCGACGTCTACGACGAGGGCATCTCGGGCATCACCACGGCCGACATCGACTACGCCGCCAAGATGGGCTACGTGGTCAAGCTGCTGGCCATCGCCGAACAGCACGGCGGCGGCGACGCCGGGGACGATGCCGGCGGGGCGGACGGCGCCGGCCCGGCGGGCGGCCAGCCTGGTGGCCACGCCGGCGAGGTGGCCGTGCGGGTGCACCCCGCCATGGTCCCGGCGGACCATCCGCTCGCGTCGGTGCGCGACAGCTTCAACGCGATCTTCGTCGAGGGCGGGGCCGTCGGCGACCTCATGTTCTACGGCCGGGGTGCGGGCGGCTCACCGACGGCCAGCGCGGTGCTGGGCGACGTCATCGACGCCGCCCTCAACCGCACCCGAGGGAGCCACGCCACCGTCGGCACGCTGGCCAAGGCCCGCATCCGGCCGATCGACGAGATCGAGACCGCCTACTACCTCAACATGGACGTGTCCGACCGCCCCGGCGTGCTGGCGGCGGTGGCCGGCGTGTTCGGCAGCCACGACGTGTCCATCCGCTCGATGGAGCAGGAGGGCCTGGGCGGCGAGGCCCGGCTGGTGTTCATCACCCACGTGGCCCGCGAGGCGGCCGTGCAGGCCACCATCCGCGACCTCCACCACCTCGACGCGGTCGATCGCATCACCTCTGTCCTGCGGGTCATCGGGCGTAGGGGGTCGTCATGAAGTACGTCTCCACCCGGGGCCAGGCGCCCGTGCTCGACTTCGCCGACGTGCTGCTGGCCGGCCTGGCCACCGACGGCGGGCTGTACGTGCCCGAGTCGTGGCCGGCGCTGCCCGCCGGCTGGGAGCGGCCCCGCCCGTACGCCGAGCTGGCGGCCGACGTGGTGTGGCCCTACGTCGAGGGCTCGTACCCGGCGCGGGCCGACCTCGACGCCATGGTGGCCGAGGCCTACGCCACCTTCGACCACCCCGAGGTGTGCCCGGTGGTCGAGATCGAGCCGGGGCTGTGGGTGGCCGAGCTGTTCCACGGCCCGACGCTGGCGTTCAAGGACGTGGCCCTCCAGCTCGTGGGCCGGCTGTTCGACCGCGAGCTCGCCCGACGCGGCGAGCGGGCCACCATCGTCGTGGCCACCTCGGGCGACACCGGCTCGGCGGCCATCGCCGCCTGCGAGGGCCGGCCCGCCCTCGACGTCGTGGTGCTCCACCCCGCCGGGCGGGTGTCCGACGTGCAGCGGCGGATGATGACGTCGGTCGACGCACCCAACGTCCACAACGTGGCCATCGAGGGCACCTTCGACGACTGCCAGGACCTGGTGAAGGCGCTGTTCGCCGACGCGGCGCTGCGCCGGCGGGTGGGGCTCTCGGCCATGAACTCCATCAACTGGGCCCGCGTCGCCGCCCAGATCACCTACTACCTGGTGGCGGTCGCCACGGCCGGGCCCTGCGACGTCGCGGTGCCCACCGGCAACTTCGGCAACGTCTTCGCCGGGTGGATCGCCCGCCGGGGCGGGGCGCCCATCGACCGGCTGATCATCGGCTCCAACAGCAACGACATCCTCACCCGTTGGGCCCGCACCGGCGACATGGCGCAGCTCGGGGTGACCCCCACGCTCAGCCCCAGCATGGACATCCAGGTGTCGTCCAACCACGAGCGCCTGCTGTTCGAGCTGCTGGGCCGGGACGGCGCGGCGACGGCCGAGCTGATGGGCCGGTTCCGCGGCGTCGGTGCGGTCGAGGCGCCGGTCGACCCCGCGTTCCGGGCGGCGAGCCTGGACGACCGGGCCACCCTCGACGTCATCGCCGACCTGCACCGGCGCACCGGCTACGTGGCCGATCCCCACACGGCGGTCGGCATCGGCGCCGCCGCGGCCGCGCGGGGCGACGCCGCCGAGCGACCCGTGGTGTGCATGGCGACCGCGCACCCGGCCAAGTTCCCGGACGCGGTCGAGCAGGCCACCGGCGTGCGGCCCGCCCTGCCCGACCACCTGGCCGACCTCTTCGACCGCCCCGAGCGCTACGAGGTCCTCCCGGCCGACGTCGACGTCGGTGCGGGCCCACGTCGAGCGGTGCGTGGCCGAGTAGGCGCCCACGGCACTAGGAATTCGGCGGCGGGATGGCGACCGGGCAGGCGACGCCCGGCGCGCCGCCGATCCGGCGGTCGAGCGTCACGAGGCGCGCTCCCACCAGTTCGGCGAGCGCGACGTAGGCGGCGTCGTAGATCGACAGGTTGGCGCGCAGCGCCCACGCCCGCGGGGCCAGCAGCTCGTATGGCCATAGCTCGATCGGCAGGTCCGTCAGGTCGCCGTGGGCCTGGGCGGCCTGATCGGCGCTGACCAGCCCGGCGAGCTCGTGCCGCCGCAGGATGTTGGCGGCCTCGAACACCGCCAGCTGGGGCGCCACCAGGTCGGCACCGGTGAGCTGCTCGGTGGCCCAGCGGCCGGCCGGGCCCACGTCCACGAGCATCGCCACCAGCGCGGAGGCATCGCAGACCGCCTGCCGGGTCACCGGCGGTCGGCGTCGCGGGCGGCCAGGATGTCGTCGGCGCTCACGCTCGAACCCGTGGTGTTCACGCGGGCCCGGGCTCGAGCGATCACGTCCTCGGCCGACGGCCGGGCCGCGGTGGCGACCAGCAGGCCCCGCAGGTACTCCTGCAGCGACTGCCCCCGGCGAGCGGCCCTCGCCGCGAGCTCGTCGCGCGCTGACTCCGGGACATCTCGCACCGTGACGGCAACCATGCCTGCACTATAGCTGCACTGCCATCAAGATGCTGTGATCAGAGGCACAATAGCACCACTCCGACGCCCGGCGGATGTCGGAGGCGGGGCCCGTAGCTGCGAGAATGAGCCGGTGAAGTACGTGATCTGCGTCCCCGACGGCTGCGCCGACGACCCGCTCGACGCGCTCGGCGGGCGGACGCCGCTCGAGGTCGCCGCCATGCCCAACCTGGCGCGCCTGGCGGCGCGGGGCGAGGTCGGCCGGGCCGCCGTGATCCCGCCCGGCATGCCGCCGGGCAGCGACGTCGGCAACATGTCGATCCTCGGCTACGACCCCGCCGAGCACCACACGGGGCGGGCGCCCATCGAGGCGGCAGCGCTGGGCCTGAAGCTCAGGCCCGACCAGGTCGCCTATCGCTGCAACCTGGTCGAGGTGGGCCTCGACGGCACCATGGTCGACTTCGCGGGCGGGCACCCGTCCTCCGAGGACGCGGCCGAGGTCATCCGAGCGCTCGACGACGCCCTGGGCCGCGGGGCCGGGGGCGAGGTCGAGTTCCATGCCGGGGTGCAGTACCGCCACATCGTCGTGGCGCCGGAGTCGTGGTCCGACGCCATGTGCTTCCCCCCGCACGACCTGACCGGCCGGGCGGCGGCGATGCCCCGCGGGCCCGCCTCCCTCCGCCTCATCCAGCTGATGGACGCCAGCCGCGCCATCGTCGGCCCCTCGCCGCTCACGGCCAACCAGATCTGGCTGTGGGGCCAGGGTCACCAGCCCGATCTCCCGTCGTTCGCCGACGTCACCGGCCGGACCGGTGCGCTGGTGACGGCCGTCGACCTCATCCGCGGCCTCGGCGTCCTCACCGGCATGGACATCGTCGAGGTGCCCGGGGCCACGGGCTGGTTCGACACCGACTACGAGGGCAAGCGCGACGCCGCCCTGCGCACCCTGGCCGACGGGGCCGACGTCTTCCTGCTCCACGTCGAGGCCACCGACGAGGCCGGGCACGCCGGCGACCTCGAGGAGAAGATCAAGGCCCTCGAGGCCTGGGACAGCCGCATCCTGGCCGGGCTGATCGAGGGCCTCGACGCCCTGGGCCCGTGGCGGCTGCTGCTGCTGCCCGACCATCCCACCCCGGTGGCGCTGCGCACCCACACGTCGGACTCGGTGCCCTACCTGCTCGTCGACAGCGCCGAGGACGGCCCCGGTGGCACCTACACCGAGGCCGCCACCGCCGGGTGCGAGCCGGTGCCCGGACACGAGATGCTCGGCCGGCTGCTGGCGCGCTGACCTGCGGCAACCGGCCGGCGGCCCAGGGGCGACGGGAGCGCCACCGGAGGCGGGGAGGCGCCCACCCCGTGTGTCCCCCGTGTTTCGAAGTGTCGGGGCCCTGCGCTAGAGTGGCCTCCGTTCTGCCGGGGGGTAACCGCTCGATCAGCGCGGATGACCAAGCGGCCCCTGTCTCCTTCGCAATGCGGAGTGGCGCCTCTCTCCCGAGCCGGCCGGCTCCGCGACACGCCCAGGTGCCTGCCTGTCGGCGTACCCCCACGGTCGACCCAACCGGTCTCCCCAGATCTAGTGAGGTGACAGCCACCGATGAGCGTGGAGCCCAGCACCCTCGAACGGTCCGCTCTCGAGCGCAAGGACCGCGAGGAGCTGACGACCATCGCCCAGGCGCTCGGAGTGAAGCCGCCGTCGCGCGCCCGCAAGGCCGAGATCGTGCAGCTCATCCTCGAGCTGACCGGTGTCGAGCCCGCGTCCGCGCCGGCCGGTGAACCCGGGTCGGCCGTCGCGTCCGCCGCGTCCGCCTCTCCCGGCGGCGCGCCCGCGTCGCCCGCACGCGCCCGCACCACCGACTCCCACAAGGAGGCCAGCGTGGACGACGACAGCACCACCAGGTCGGCCGCGGCCCCCGAGCCCGCCACCACCCCGGGGCGCGCCGACGCGGACGGTGCCACGGGCGGCAACGGCGCGCCCGGGGCCACGGAGCCCCCGTCGGAGTGGGAGCTCGAGTTCGGCGGCACGACCGACGTCCCCGACGGGCCCGCCCCGTCGGCGTCCGCCTCCTCGTCCGAGCGGTCGCGCCCGGGCGCCACGTCGTCGACCGCGGCGTCCTCCGCCGCAGAGTCGTCGTCCGCCGAGTCGTCGTCGCCGTCGGCACCCACCGGTGCCGGCAACGGCGCCGGCCCAGGCCGCAGCGATGCGCCCGCGGCGCCCGCCCGTCAGGCCGGCGGCACCGGCGCCCGCGGCGAGGCCCCCGGCGCCCGTGGTGGGGCCGGCCAGGCCAACGGCAACCGCCAGGGCGACGGCGGCTCCTCCGGCGCGCCGGCCTCCACCGACCGGGCCCGCCAGGACGACGGCGGCAAGGGCGGCTCCGCCAAGGGTGACGGCGGCAAGGCCGACGCCGACCGCGCCGACGCCCCGCGGGGCGACGGCGACCAGGGTCGCGGCGACGACGACCAGGCGCGTGGCGACGGTGGGGACGCCAACGAGCCCGGCAACCGCCGGCGCCGGCGGCGCGGTCGCCGCGGCAAGGAGGAGCAGGGCCACGTCGAGGAGTTCTCCGGCGAGCCCGTCGACGTCGAGGGTCTGCTGGACCTGCGTGACGAGGGCTACGGGTTCCTGCGGGTCAAGGGCTACCTGCCGTCCAAGGACGACATCTACGTCTCGGTCAAGCAGGTGCGGCAGTTCGGCCTGCGCAAGGGCGACCACGTGGCGGGTGCCAGCCGGCCGGCCATGCGCAACGAGAAGAACCCCGCGCTGCTGCGCATCGACAAGGTGAACGGGCTCGAGCCCGACGAGGCGCGGAAGCGCCGCCGGTTCGAGGATCTCACCCCGCTGTTCCCCGACGACAAGCTGGTGCTGGAGACGGCCAACGACGTCTCCAACATGACCGCCCGCATCGTCGACCTCATCGCTCCGGTGGGCAAGGGCCAGCGCGGGCTGATCGTGTCGCCGCCCAAGGCGGGCAAGACGGCCATCGTCAAGCAGATCGCCCGCTCGGTCGAGACCAACAACCCCGAGGTCAAGCTCATGGTGCTGCTCGTCGACGAGCGGCCCGAAGAGGTGACCGACATGCGCCGCTGGCTGCGCAACGAGACCAGCGAGGTCGTCGCGTCGACGTTCGACCGGCCCAGCGAGGAGCACACCCAGGTCGCCGAGCTCACGATCGAGCGGGCCAAGCGCCTGGTCGAGGACGGCCGGGACGTGTGCATCATCCTCGACGGCATCACCCGCCTGGCCCGGGCCTACAACCTGGCCGCGCCGGCGACCGGCCGCATCATGTCCGGCGGCGTCGACTCGGGTGCGCTCTACCCGCCCAAGCGGTTCTTCGGTGCCGCCCGCAACATCGAGGAGGGGGGCTCGCTCACCATCCTCGCCACCGCCCTCATCGAGACCGGCTCGAAGATGGACGAGGTCATCTTCGAGGAGTTCAAGGGCACCGGCAACATGGAGCTGCGGCTCGACCGCAGGCTGGCCGAGCGCCGCATCTACCCCGCCATCGACGTCGACGCCAGCTCCACCCGGCACGAGGAGCTGCTGTTCGCCCGCAACCAGCTCAACCTCGTGTGGGCACTGCGCCGGGTCCTGTCCGCCCTGTCGTCCAGCGACGGCGGGAATGCGGCGGCGTTGGAACTGTTGATGGATCGCATGAAGACGTTCCGCACCAACGACGAGTTCCTGGCCGAGGTGGCCAAGAACCGGTTGGCTGCGGGCTGACGTCACCCGTAGACTGCGAAGTCTTTTCGTTCCCACCAGGAGCCCCGTCATGAAGACCGGAATCCACCCCAACTACAGCGAGACGACCGTGCGCTGCTCGTGCGGCAACACGTTCACGACCCGCTCCACCAGCTCCGACCTGCACGTCGAGCTGTGCAGCGAGTGCCACCCCTTCTACACGGGCAAGCAGAAGCTGGTCGACACGGGTGGCCGCATCGACCGCTTCGAGCGCCGGTACGGCAAGCGCAAGCAGAAGTAGTGCCCCCGCCGGCCGCCCTGCGGCCCGAGACCTCGCCGGTCACCGCTCCCACCCGGGGCATCGTGGCCGGCGATCGTCGCGCCCACCGAAGGTCCGTTCGCCCCACGCTCGTGGTTCTGGCGTTGGTGGCTGCCGTGGTGGCAGTGAGCGACGCCGGTTCGGGAGGGTCTGGTGTCCGCCGCGGTTCTGGCGTTGCTAGCTGCCGTGGTGGCAGTGAGCGACGCCGGATCTGGGGGTTGGGCCATGAGCCCTGATGCGCGGGGCGCAGGTGCGCCCGGCGGGGGGCTCGATGCCGAGCGGCGGGCCGCGCTGGTCGGGGCCAAGCTGGCCGCGTTGGTGGGGGCCCGGTGGGGTCCGGGCCCGCGGGTGGGCGGCGCGGTCGGCGCCTTCGCCACGCTCGTGGAACGGAACGGGACCGCCAGGGGCTGGCTGCTGGCCGCCGGGTCGGAGGCGCGGGCGCTCGGCCCGGCCCTTGCCTGGGCCGACCGCCAGCGCGTGGACGAGCTCCACCTCCTCGCGGACCGATCCGACGCGAGCGGCACCGGTGCGGGCCCGGCCGGAACGATGTCCCGCCAGGCCCGGTACTTCGCCGCCGCGCCGGCGGTGTGGGTCGTCGACGGGACAGTGCTCGCCGCGGCCGAGCCGGCGCCGCTTCCCACCGTGTCCCCGGCGCCGGCGCCCACCGAGCTGGTCGACCTCCTCATCGACGCCGGGCTCGAGATCGTCGTCGAGGGCGGCATGGTGCGGGGCGAGGTCGACGGGCTGGAGGTCGCGCGCATCGTCCACGGCCGCACGACGGCGGGCGAGCCGATCGAGGCACCCCGGCTCGAGGTGGGCGTGGGCAAGGCCGACCGGGAGATGACCGCCATGGTCCACAGCGGCCTGCCGGCGGTCGACCAGCTCGCCCGGGTGGTGGAGATCGTCCGCGGGCACCGGCGTGCCGGCGCGCCGCGCCACCCGCTCAACCAGCTCGTCCCCGACCGTTGGCTGCGCGCCGTGCTGTGCCGCGACCCGGCACTGGTGGGGCTGCGGTCGCTCCGTCCGGCCGAGGGCGCCCGGCCGCGGGCCAACCTGGCTGACCGCGACGTGGCGATCGCCTCGGGCGAGCGGCCCGACGGGTCGCCCGTCACGGTGGCCTGCACTGTGGGCGTCGCGCTCGACCTCGTCCCCACCGCCGCCGATGCCCGCGCTGTACTCGACGCCGCCCGCCACCCCTCACCACCCCGCGACCCCGCCGGCCTGACGGACACCCCCGGCTCGTCGGACACCGCCTCGGCTCGTCGACCACGGGTTCGTCGGACGCCACCGGTTCGTCGGACGCCACCGGTTCGTCGGACGCCTCCGGTTCGTCGGACGCGGGGCCGGTGTCGGAGCTGGTGCTCGTCGTGCCCGAGCGGGACGACCACCCGGTCGTGCGCCAGATCGCGGCCCGCCTGGTCGTGCCCGCGACCATCGTCTCCGTCCCCGGCGACTGGCGAGCGATCGGCTGAGCGTCCCGGGTCCCGGGGGATCGGCTGTGCGATCGGCTGGCGCGGTCCGGGGTGAGTGGCGGCGATTGTCCGAGCGGCCCGGTCCCCGGGCACCGGAGGCACGCTCGGTCGGGCGTGTCGCTGTTGCCTCGGCCTCCGGTTCCGCGAGGGAAGGTGGGCCGGGGACGCGGCGGCAGTAGCCTCGCTCGTCGTGCTCGACCGCCTCGCTGAGCTGGAGAGGGAGTTCCACGACCTCGAGGCGCGCCTGGGCGATCCCGCCCTGATCGCCGACCAGGGCCGATACCAGCAGGTCGCGAAGCGCTATCGCGAGCTCGAGCCCATCGTCGCCCGGATCGTCGAGCTGGGTACCCGCCGCGGGGACCTCGAGGCCGCCCGGGAGATGATGCGGGACGCGGGCGACGAGCGGGAGATGCTCCGGGCCGAGGTCGACGAGGCGGAGGACGCCATCTCCCGGCTCACCGCCGAGCTCCGTCTCCTCCTGCTGCCCCGCGACCCCAACGACGAGCGGAACGTGATCGTCGAGATCCGGGGCGCCGAGGGTGGCGAGGAGGCCAACCTGTTCGCCCGCGACCTGTTCGAGATGTACCGGGCCTTCGCCGGGCGCCAGGGCTGGTCGGTCGACGTGCTGAACGGCGACCCGTCCGACCTGGGCGGCTACAACGAGGTCACGTTCGCCCTCAAGGGCGACCGCGTGTGGGGGCGCATGCACCTCGAGGCCGGGCCCCACCGGGTGCAGCGGGTGCCGGTGACCGAGAGCCAGGGCCGGATCCACACCTCGTCGGCCACCGTCATGGTGCTGCCCGAGGCCGAGGAGGTCGACGTCGAGATCGACCCCAACGACCTGCGGGTCGACGTGTACCGGTCGTCGGGGCCGGGCGGCCAGAGCGTCAACACCACCGACTCGGCCGTGCGCCTCACCCACCTGCCCACCGGGACGGTGGTGTCGATGCAGGACGAGAAGAGCCAGACCCAGAACAAGATCAAGGCCATGGCGGTGATGCGGGCCCGCCTGCTGAAGGCCGAGCAGGACCGCCAGGCGGACGAGGCGTCGGCCGCCCGCCGGGGCCAGGTCGGCGGGGGCGGGCGTTCGGAGAAGGTGCGCACCTACAACTTCAAGGAGAACCGCGTCACCGACCACCGCATCGGGCTGACCCTGTACAAGCTCGACAAGGTGCTGGCCGGCGAGCTCGACGACATCAGCGACGCCCTCGTGGCCGACGAGCAGGCGCGGCGCCTGGGCGAGGCGACGTGAGCCGGTCCGAGCAGGCGGCGCCGACGCAGTCGGTTCCGGGCGCGGTGGCGGAGGGCGCGGGCGGGGAGAGGGTGGCCTGGCGGGTGCTGCTGGCCGATGCCGCCGGACGGCTGCGGGCCGCAGGGATCGACAACCCCGACCGCGAGGCACGCTGGCTGGTCGAGCGGGCCACGGGGCTGACGGCGGGCGAGCTGACCGTCGCCCTCGACCGGCCCGCCTCGGAGCGGGGTGCCACCCACCTGCACGGGATGGTCGAGCGCCGGGCGGCCGGCGAGCCGTTGCAGTACGCCCTCGGCCGCTGGGCGTTCCGGACGCTCGACCTGTTCGTCGACCGCCGCGTGCTGATCCCCCGGCCCGAGACCGAGGTGATGGCGGGCCTGGCGCTGGACGAGTGCCGCCGGCTCGACGCCCGGTGCGCCGTCGACCTGGGAACCGGCTCGGGCGCGCTGGCGCTCGCCCTGGCGGTCGAGCGGCCGGGGCTGGCGGTGTGGGGCACCGACGCGTCCGACGATGCCCTGGCGGTGGCCCGGGCCAACCTGTCGGGGCTGGGCCGGGCGGCCACCCGGGTGCGGCTGGCGAGCGGCGACTGGTTCGCGGCGCTGCCGCCCGAGCTCGCCGGCACCGTGGACGTCGTGGTGGCCAACCCGCCGTATGTGTCCGAGGAGGAGATGGCCGACCTGCCGGGCGAGGTTCGGGACTGGGAGCCCCGCCAGGCTCTCTGCTCGGGACCCACCGGGCTGGAGGACATCGAGCGCATCGTCGACGAGGCGCCGCGCTGGCTGGCCCGCCCCGGCGGCCTGCTCGTCGAGCTGGCCCCACACCAGGCTCGGGCCGCCCGGGCCCGGGCGCTCGCGGCCGGGTTCCGCACGGCGACGGTGTGGCCCGACCTCGCCGGGCTCGACCGCATCCTGCTGGCGCGCCGGTGACCGGCCCCGAGGTCCTGGACGTCCGCCACCTGCAGCCGTCCGCCGGCCCCGACGACCGCAGGCCGGACGTCGAGGCCGAGGTGGCCCGGGCGGCCGCCGCCCTCCGCGCCGGCGGGGTGGTCGCCCTCCCGACCGACACGGTGTACGGGCTGGCCGCGCTCCCCACCGCGGAGGGCGCCACGGCCCGGCTGTTCGCGCTCAAGCGGCGTGCCGGCGATGTGCCCCTCGCCGTCCTGTGCGCCTCGGCCGAGCAGGCGCTGGGCCTGGCGGACGGCGCCGCCGTCGGGGGCGAGGTGCGCCGCCTCGCCGACCGCCTGTGGCCCGGTCCCCTCACGCTGGTGCTGCCTCGGCGGCCGGGCCTGACCTACGCGCTCGGGGCGGGCTCGGCCACCATCGGCGTGCGGTGCCCCGACCAGCCGTTGCTGCGGGCGTTGGCGGCCGAGGTGGGCCCGCTCGCCACCACCAGTGCCAACCTCCACGGCGAGCCCACGCCTCCGACAGCCGCAGGGGTCGCCGCGGTGTTCGGTCGTGGCCTGGCGTTGGTGCTGGACGGGGGGCCCTGCGGTGCGCCGCCGTCGACCGTGGTCGACGCGACGGGGCCACGGTGGCGGGTGCTGCGCGAGGGCGACGTCACGCTGGCCGACGTCGAGGCGGCCGCCCGCCCCTGAGCCGCCCGTCCCGGTCACTGGCAGCGGTGGGGCCGATACGGTGAGGGGGCTTCCTCGCATCGCCGCCGCCACCTGCCTACTGTCCCCTGAGGATGGGCACGAGGGGGGATCTTCTGGCGCTGGTCGACGGCGCTCCCGGCCCGCTCGCCACGCTGCAGGGCGCGCTCACCACGTGGACCCACCGCGAGCTCGCCGCCGTGGTCCACCGGAGGCTGGCCGCCCTGGCCATCGAGCTGTCGGGCGACCAGCCGGCCGACGTGCCGCCCGCCGAGCTGCTGCCGCCCGCCGAGGGCGACGAGCACGAGCACCACCCGCTCGAGGCGCACGACGCCGACCCGTTCGGGGACAGCGCCGGTGATGCCGACGGGGGCGTGGGCTACGACGCCGGCGTCCGGGCGGGTGTCCGCGGCGAGCAGGACGACGACCGCGATCCGGCCGGCCACGAGCGCGAGATGCTGACCTCGTCGTACGTGGCCGTGGCGCTGCCCGACCGCTGGCGGGTCGTGGGCCGCGGTCACCTCACGGTGAGCGACGGGCGCCGCAGCTGGGCGGGCACCACGACGCTCGTGACCGAGCGCGACTCGGCGCGGGCCGCCATCCACGACGCCGGGGCCATCGGGGCGTGCCTGTACCCCGGCGCGCTGCTGGGCGGCCTCGAGCTGGGGGAGCCCGACGCCGTCGAGATCGAGGGCCGCGCCAGCTGGGTGGTCGACGCGCACCCCCGCACCGGCGTGTCGGGCACGTCGCTGGCCTCGACCGCCGCGCCCCACGCCCTGCGCCTGCACCGCGACCTGGTCGGCGTCGACCACCGCATCTGGTTCGACACCGCCACCGGCATCCTGCTGCGCCACGAGGGTTTCCTCGACGGCGAGATGTGCTCATGGACCACGCTCACCGACCTCGTGGTCGACGCGCCGCTGGCCGACGGGGAGTTCCGGCCGCCGCCCGGGGCGGTGGTGCGCTCGCGCCACGAGCTGCTGCGCGACCACCTCTCGGAGATGGGCATCGACCCCGACACGGTCGATCTCGACGACCCGGTGCAGGTGCGCGACGCGCTCCGTCAGGGCGGGTGAGCGGGCCGGCCCGGGGCCGGCGTGCCGCCGGCCGGCGGCGAGTCGGTACCATTGGGCGACCACTGTGAGACGTTCCGCCGACCCCCCACCTGACATGCCCGGCCAACCACCCGACCCGCACCGGAGCGCACCGTGAGCGGGCTCTGGCCCGAGCTTGTCCTCGTCGGTGTCCTGGTGCTGCTCAACGCCGCGTTCGCCGGCACCGAGATGGCGCTCGTGTCGCTGCGGGACGGGCAGCTCCAGCGGCTCGAGCAGCGGTCGGCCACCGGCGCCCTCGTCGCCCGCCTGGCCCGCGATCCCAACAACTTCCTCGCCACCATCCAGGTCGGCATCACGCTGGCGGGCTTCCTCGCCTCGGCCGCGGCGGCCGTCTCGCTGGCCGAGCCGTTGGAGGAGCCGCTCAGCTTCCTCGGCGGCGCCGCCCGGCCCGTGTCGATCGTCGTGGTCACCCTGGCCCTCGCCTACGTGACCCTGGTGTTCGGCGAGCTGGCGCCCAAGCGGGTGGCGATGCAGCGGGCCGAGCGCTGGGCGTTGCTGGCCGCCCGGCCGCTGTCGTTCGTGTCGACGATCACCCGGCCGATCGTCTGGCTGCTGTCGCGCTCGACCGACCTGGCCGTGCGGCTGATGGGCGGCGACCCGTCCGTGCAGCGCGAGGAGGTCACCGAGGCCGAGCTGCGCCAGCTGGTCGGCACCCAGACCACCTTCACCGCCAAGCAGCGGCTGATCATCGACGGCGCCTTCGAGATCTCCGAGCGCACCCTCGACGAGGTCCTGCGCCCGCGGCCCGACGTCTTCGTGCTCGACAGCGACCGGACCGCCGAGCAGGGCCTGCGGGCGCTGGCCGAGAGCGGTCACTCGCGGGCCCCGGTGGTGCACGACGGCAACCTGGACGACGTCGTGGGCGCGGTGCACCTGCGCGACCTGCTCGACCAGGGCGAGCGGCCGCTGGGCGAGCTGGCCGGCGAGCTGATCGCGTTCCCGGAGACCGCCCGGGTGCTCGACGTGCTGCACGAGATGCAGGTCCGCCACGTGCAGCTCGCGCTGGTGGCCGACGAGCACGGTGCGGCGGCGGGCATCGTGACGGTCGAGGACCTGCTGGAGGAGCTGGTCGGCGAGATCTACGACGAGAGCGACCGGGACGTGGTCGGCGTGCGGCGCGAGGCCGACGGCTCGCTGGTGATGCCCGGCCGCTTCCCGGTGCACGATCTCGTGGACGTGGGCGTCGAGGACGTGCCCGAGGGGCCCTACGCGACGGTCGCCGGGCTGGTGCTCGACCAGTTGGGCCGGGTGCCCGACGGCCCCGGCGACCTCGTGATCGTGGCCGGCCGCACCATCGAGGTGCTGGCGGTCGACGGCCGGGCCATCACCGAGGTGCGCATCGGGCCGCCCGCGGACCACTCCCCGCCCGGCCCGCCGGTCGGCGTGGGCGGCGACGCCTCCACGCCCTGAGCCCGTTCCCGTCCGCGCCGCTCGGCGACCTACCGGACCGTGGCGACCGTCGAGTGTGACCCGTCCCCGGTCCTGACGCGACCTGTTCGCTCCGCGGAGACTCTCACACGCCGGGCTCGCCGTCGCCGCCCGGCCCGGGGGCGCCGGCAGAGCCCGCGTGCGCGGCCTCGGCCAGCAGGCCCGCGGTGCCCGACCGGGTCGCGGCGGCGTCGCTGGTGCCCAGGTACGCCGCCACGACCCGCGGGTCGTGCATCACCACGTCGGGCGCGTCGCGCAGCACCACGCAGCCGAGGTCCAGGGCCATGATGCTGTCGGACACCGACCGCACCAGCGGCATGTCGTGCTCGATGACGACGAGGCTGGCGCCGGTGGCGGCGCGGATGCGCAGCAGCATCGGGCCCAGCGCCTCGGCCTCGCGCTGGGCGATGCCCGACGAGGGCTCGTCGAAGAGCATCACGTCGGGCTCGTGCGCCAGCAGGCAACACAGGTCGACGATGCGGCGCGTGCCCGTCGACAGCTCGCGCACGAACTTCGACCGGTAGGCCTGCAGGCCCACGAGCTCGATCAGCTCGTCGACGCGCTCGCTGACCGCCAGCTCGGACTCGCGCAACATCGGCAGTCCCACGACGGTGGCGAACGGGTCGCGCACCTCGACGTGGCGCTCCAGGGCCAGGGCGATGGTCTCGGCCACCGACAGGCCGGGGAAGAGCCGGGCATCCTGGAACGACCGCCCGAGGCCCAGCCGGGCGCGGGCGTCGGCGGTCAGGCGGGTGACGTCCGAGCCCAGGAACTCCAGCCGGCCGTGGTCGGGCGGCATGTAGCCCGACAGCAGGTCGAACAGCGTCGTCTTGCCCGCGCCGTTGGGCCCGATGACGCCCAGGATCTCGCCCCGCCGCAGCGAGAACGACACGTCGCTCACCGCCCGCACCCCGCCGTAGGAGCGCGTCAGGTGGACGGCCTCCAGCACCACCTCGTCCCGGCCGTTCCCGCCACCGACCGTCGCGCCGACGGCCTCCCGGCCCCCGGCGAGGTCGTCGGCGCCGGCGGCCACGCGCTGGTCCTCGCCGGCGTCGCGGTCCTCACCGCCGTTGCCCGACGTCAGCGTCATGGCGCCCTCGAGGAACACCGAACGCAGCACGTCGGGCCGGTCGAGCAGGTCGCGGGTGGGGCCGTGGAAGCGGATCTCGCCCTTCTCCATGAAGTACGCCTCCTCCGCCAGGGTCAGGGCGACGTTGACCGACTGCTCGACCAGGATGATCGTGGTCCCGCGGGCGCGGATGGCCTCGACGATCGCGAGCAGCCGCTCGACGACGATCGGGGCGAGGCCCAGCGACAGCTCGTCGATCATCAGCAGGCGCGGCTTGGCGATGAAGGCCATGCCCAGCGTGAGCATCTGCTGCTCGCCGCCCGAGAGGTTGCCGGCCTCGTCCCGCCAGCGCTCCCGCAGGATCGGGAAGTAGCCGAGCACCGCCTCGGTCGCCTCGTGCAGGTACGCCGGGTCGTCCTGGTACGGCCAGCCGGCCAGTCGCAGGTTGTCGGCCACGGTCAGGGTGGGGAACACGCCCTTGCCGCCGGGCACCTGCACCACCCCGCGGCCCACGATCTCGTCGGGCGGGGTGTGGGTCATGTCGACCCCGTCGTAGATGATGGCACCGGCGGACGGCTCGACCAGCCCCGAGATCGACCGCAGCAGCGTCGACTTGCCGGCACCGTTGGTGCCCAGCAGGGCCACGATCTCGCCCTCGTCGACCTCGAAGTCGACGTCGAAGAGCACCTGGACCGAGCCGTAGTGGATGTCGAGGTGCCGCACGACGAGCAGCTTCGACTCGCCGCGCAGGCGGGCGGCCCGCACCTCGGCCATGGTCACGGTCGTGGTGCGCACGCGGTCGATGTCGGAGGCGATGTGACCGCCGGCGCTCGCCAGCATGAACGCGCCGACGAGGATGAGCGGGGCCAGCAGCAGGATGCCGGTCGCCAGCCCCCACTCGTCGGCGAGGCCGCCGATGATCGGCTGCACCAGCAGGGCGGGGATGATGAACAGCGGGATGATCGAGAACCCGACCGAGCGCACGCGCGGCGGCGTGATGAGCGACAGCGCGGCGGTCAGCACCGGCAGCGTGGTCGAGGTGGCCAGCGCCAGCACCGCCCGCATGACGACGACCACCGGCAGGTTGCGGGTGAGCACCAGGAGCACGAGCGCCACGACCTGCAGGCATGCCGCGCCGGCCAGGTAGAGCGTGATGCGCCCCGGGTCGCGGCGCATCATGCGGGAGGCGAGCGGGATGCCCAGGAACAGCCCGACGAACTGGAAGGGCTCGGTCACCGCAGCCAGGAACCCCCGCTGGGCCGAGTTGAGCCCCAGCTCCTGCTCGTAGAAGAGCTGGAGGAGAGGCGCAAGGGCGACCGCGGGGATGGTGATGAAGGGGATCGCCACGCAGACCCGCCGGATGGTGCGGACCTGCCACACGATGCGCCACGCCTCGGCCAGGGAGGCCGGCGCCTCCTCGGTCATGATCGTCTCCTCGTCGGTGCTCATGAGGCGGCGCTCCTGCGCGCCCCGCACCGGCTCGCGCAGCCGCAGGGCGAACAGCACGAGGAGGTAGGTGGGGATGGCCAGGAGGAGGAACGACCAGCGCCACCCCAGCCAGAAGGCGATGAGGCCGGCCGCCAGCGGCCCGACGAACTGGCCGACCTGGCTGGCGGAGCGGTGCAGAGCGAACACGCCGGCGCGGGCGTCGACCGGGTAGTAGTCGGCCAGCAGCGAGGGGTGGGTGCCGGTGCTGAAGATCCGGCCGAGGGCCGAGCCGGCCCGCGCCCCGGCGTAGAAGAACACGGTGGGGGCGAGGCCGCTGGCGAAGGCGAAGATGCCCCACGCCGCCGCACCGCCCGCCGCCATGTTCGTGCGGTTGCGCCGGTCGGCGAGGTGGGCGATGGGGATGACCGCGAAGATGAGCATGAACCCGACGAGCGACGTGATGGTGAGCGCCCCCTGGATGTCGAGGCCGAACGTCTCGCGCACGTCGGGCAGCAGGACGTTGGCCGCCTCCTGGTCGAGCTCGTCGACCGCGTTGAGCCCGAACAGGATCATGAGCGGGGCCGTGGGCGTGCCCCTGGTGAGCGTGCTGGGCCGGAAGGCGGCGATGCGTTCGCGCAGCGACGGCGAGGTCGTCACGGCCGGGCCTCCGTCGTCGAGGTCGTGGAACCGGTCGCCGCGCCGTCGGCGTCGGCAGGTGTGTCCGGGTCGGCAGGTGTGTCCGGGTCGGCAGGTGCGTCGGCGTCGGCCGGTGCCGCGGCGTCGGCGTGTGCGTCGGCATCGGCGTACGTCGGGTGCCGGCCGTTTTGTGGCGGGTCGGGGGCCATCTCCATGCCGACCTCGGCGGCCTGCACCGCCTCCAACCCCGGCATCAGCGCGGGCCCCGAGTCCATGCGATCGGCCATCTCCCGCAGGAACGACAGGCCCCGCTCGCGGGACAGGCCCACGCTGTCGATGCTGGCGGCGTCTGCGAACAGGCTCGGCACCATGAGCTTCCGGCGGGTCGCCACCAGGCGCAGCAGGGCGTCGCGGCCCTGGTAGAGCAGCCAGCCCAGCCCGTCGGGCAGCACCAGCAGCACGACGAGCAGGCCGATGCCCCCCACGAAGAAGCTGAGCTCGGTGGGCAGGAAGTACTGCGCCCCCTTCACGTAGACCGCGCCGAGCACCGCGCCGGGCAGCGATCCGAGCCCGCCGATGACCACCATCGTGAACACCGCCAGGCTCTCCTCGGTGGCGTAGGGCTGGATGCCCAGGCCCTGCTGGTGGTGCACGAACACCGCGCCCGCCATCGAGGCGATGAAGCCCGAGATGGCGAAGGCCGTGAGCTTGGTCCGCACCGGGCTGACCCCGAAGGCCTGGGCGCCCTGGTCGTTCTCGCGCACCCCGATCATCACCCGCCCGACCCGCGACCGCCGGACGCGCCGGGCGACCGACAGCACCAGCAGCAGGCAGGCGACGATGAAGTAGTAGTACTGCGCCTCGCTCTCGACGGGGATGACGCCGAACAGCGGCTCGCGCGCGATGCGCCCGCGCGGCAGCCAGTCGATGTCGGCGCGGTTGAGCCCGAACACCGCGACCGCCTGGGCGAAGGCCAGCGTGATGACCGCCAGCAGCAGGCCGCGGATGCGTAGCGCGGGCAGCCCGATGACCACCGACACGCCTGCCCCCACCAGGCCGGCGACCAGCAGGCTGATGGTCAGGTCCCAGCCCTGCACCGACGTGATCCACCCGCCGACGGCGGCGCCGATGGCCACGAACGCGATCGCGCCCAGGCTGACCTGTCCCGCCCACCCGGTGAGCACCACCAGCGACACGCCCACCATGGCGAAGATGAGGATCACCCCGGCGAGGTTCACCTGGCTGCTGCTGAGCACGAGCGGCAGCCCCACCATCAGGGCCGCCAGCGTCACGAACAGGCCGCGCACGGCCCACCGCACCTCCGGGAGCCTCGCCAGCTCGGGCGGGATCGGCTTCACGTCGGTGACGACCTGCCAGCTCGAGAGCCCCTCGGACCGGCTCGCCCGGTCGCGTCGCTGCAGTAGGAGCACCACCAGCACCACCACGAAGAGGATCGGCGCCACCAGTGCCGAGCGACCGGTCTCGAACACGACCGACTGCTCGAGCATGCCGAGGGTCACCGCGCCTACGAAGATGAGCGGCAGGTTGGTCATGCGCCCGATCACGCAGGCGGCCAGCGCCCGCACGAGGATCGACGGGCCCAGCACCTGGCCGAGCGGCACGCCCACCACCCCGGCCCGCAGGAACACGGCCAGGAACGCGAGCACCGAGGCGATGGTCCACACCACGAGCTGCACCCGCTTCACCGGGATGCCGAGGAGCACGGCCCGGTCGGCGCTCTCCGCGCTGGCCCGCACGGCGATGCCCATGTTGGTGAAGCGGAAGAACGCCGCGAGCGCCACCACCGACAGGACCACCGCGACCAGGGCGATGACGTCGTTGCCGCCGAAGACGATGGGGTCGATCTCGAACGAGACGTCGAACGGCGCGGGGTAGGGCTCGGGCGAGAGCCGCACGTCGAACGTCCCGGGGAAGGCGTTGTTGGCCAGGCCGGGCAGGGCGAGGGAGAGCGCGGTCAGGAGCTGGGCCAGCCCGAGCGTCGCCACGGTGAGGATGAGCCGGGGGGCGGTGGCGAAGCGGCGGATGATGGCGAACTGCACGAGCGCGCCCAGCAGGAGGGCCACGATCAGGCCGGTGCCGAACGCCACCAGCCAGGGGACGCCGATGCTCACGATGAGCAGCACCGCGGCCGCGGTGGGCACCGCCCCGAGGTCGCCCTGCGCGAAGTTGACGATGCGGTTGGCCCGGTAGATGAGCGCGATGCCGATCGAGATGAGGGCGGTGAGGCCGCCGATGATGGCGCCCTGCACGAGCACACCGGGCGGCGCCGGCCACAGGACCCGCTGCACGACGACCAGGCCGGCGATGACCGCGAGCGTCGCCGCCGACGGGGACGACGCGGCCCGGGACAGCTGCGCCCAGGTGCTGCGGCTCGTCGTGTGTGTTACGACGGACATCGTCCCCCCGGTCGACCCCGATGCTAACTTGACCAGTGGTCAAGCTTGAACTGCGGTCAAGTTAGCGCATGATCCGAGGGGGAGACATGGCGAACGACAAGAACGGAGCGGGCAAGAAGCCGCGTGGGGCGGCGCGCTACTGGCCGGTGGCCGCCGTCGTCGTGGTCGTGGCGGCGGCGCTGGGCATCGGCACGATGCTGAGCGGGGACGACGACGAGCCGTCGGGGTCCGGCGACGCCGCCGCCGACGGGAGCATCCCCGCCCTCGCCGCCTTCCCCGACGAGGACCCACTCGACGCGCCCGACTGCGACCCCGAGACCGGCCGCCTCATGATCCCCACGCTCTACGCGCCGAACTGCGTGCCGCTGTGGCCCGACGACCGCGACAACGGCGGCGAGACCTCGCCCGGCGTCAGCGGGGACGAGATCGTGGTCGCCCGTTACGTCGCGGAGGAGGACCCCAACGCGACGGCCATCACCGACCAGATCCTCGGCGACGACGCGCCCACGGACGAGGAGAACGCCGAGTACCGGGCCCAGGTGCTCGAGTACTACAACGCGATCTACGAGACGTACGGCCGCCAGGTGAGGTTGGTCGACGTGGACGCCTCCGGCCCCACCGACGACGATGCGGCCGCCCGGGCCGACGCCATCAAGATCGCCGACGACATCGGCGCGTTCGCCGTGCTCGGCGGTCCCGGCGGCACCAACGCCTATGCGGAGGAGCTCGCCGCGCGCGGGGTCATCTGCCTGTGCCTGGCCAGCCAGCCCCAGGAGGTCTACGAGGACCTCGCCCCCTACGCGTGGGGCGCCCTCATGTCCTCGACGCAGGGCTACACCCACCGCGCCGACTACGTGGCCGACCGCCTGGCCGGCGAGCCGGCCGAGTTCGCGGGCGATCCCGCCATGCAGGACCAGGAGCGCGAGTTCGCGATCGTCTACTACGAGACGGCCGACGGGGCCTACGAGGCCGGCGTCGACTTCTTCGAGGAGCGGCTCGGCGAGGACGGCGTCGAGCTGGCCGACCGCATCCCCTACGTCCTCGACCTCGCCCGCGCCCAGGAGGACGCGGCCACCGTCATCGCCCGGCTCAAGGACCGGGGCATCACGAGCGTGATCTTCGCCGGCGATCCGTTCTTCCCCATCTACCTGACGCAGGAGGCCACCAGCCAGGACTACCGGCCGGAGTGGATCATCACGGGATCGACCGGCACCGACGCCACGGCCTTCGCCCGCCGCTACGACCAGGAGCAGTGGGCCAACGCCTTCGGCATCTCGTTCCTCCCCGCCCGCCTCGACCCGGCCGTCGCCGACGAGGTCGAGACCGAGTACAACCCGGTCGCGTGGTACCTCGGCGAGCCGCTGGAGGCGTACCCCAACCTGCTCGACCTCGGCCGGTTGTTCATCGGCATCCACCTGGCGGGGCCCGATCTGACGCCCGAGACCTATCGCGACGCCATGTTCTCGTTCGACCCCGTCAGCGGCTACACGACCTCGCTCAGCGCCTCGTACGGTCTCGACCTGTGGCCGTTCCCCGACTACGCGGCGGCCGACGACGTGGCCGAGATCTGGTGGGATCCCGAGGCCACCGGACCCGACGAGACCGACGCCGACGGCCAGGGGATGTACCGCTACCCCAACGACGGCCAGCGGTACATGCCCGGCGACGTCGGGAGCTCGACCGCGGTGCCCTTCGACGCCGAGGGCACGGTGACCGTGTTCGACGAGTCCCCCGCCTCGGACGTCCCTCCCACCTACGAGCCCCGTACCTCCCGCGAGGGCTGACCCCGGGCCGCGGCGCACCGGCGGTCCCGACGACCAGAGACCAGACGACCCGCCGGCCCGCCGGTCCGACCGTCCGCCGGGACGCCCGACACACCGATCGACAGAACGACCGACAGGAGCACCCGAACATGCCCGAGCTCAACGACGCCGTGGTGGTCGCCGCCACCCGCAGCCCCATCGGGCGAGCCAACAAGGGCTCGCTCGTCGACAAGCGGGCGGACGAGCTGATGGCCGACGTCCTGGCGGCCCTGATGGACCAGGTGCCCCAGGTCGACCGGTCCGACGTGGCTGACATCATCTGCGGCAACGTGGCCCAGGCCGCCGAGACGGGCTTCAACATCGCCCGCACCGCCGGCCTGCTGGCCGGGTTCCCCCACGCGGTGCCCGGCCACACGGTCCAGCGGTTCTGCGCGTCGTCGCTGCAGTCGATCACCGCCGCCGCCAACGCGGTCAAGGTGGGCGAGGGCGACATGTACATCGCCTGCGGGGTCGAGAAGTCGTCCCGGCCGCCGGCCCCCGAGGGCAGCAGCGGCGGTGGCGGCGGAGGCCGCAGCGGCGGGGGCGGGGGCCGCCGGGGCGGCGGCATCGGCCCCGGCGGGCTGAACCCCAAGCTGCTGGGCGGCGACAGTGGCTTCCCGTTCGTGTACATCCCGATGGGCATGACGGCCGAGAACGTGGCCGAGAAGTTCAACGTCTCCCGCGAGGACATGGACGCCTTCGCCAAGCTGTCCCAGGACCGGGCGGTCGCCGCGCAGGCCGCGGGGGTGTTCGACGCCGAGATCACGCCCATCACCAAGGACGACGGCACCGTGGTGTCGGCCGACGACGGCCCCCGCCCGGGCACCACGGTCGAGAAGCTGGCCGAGCTGCCCACGCCGTTCAAGGAGGGCGGCTCGGTCACCGCCGGCAACAGCTGCCCCCTCAACGACGGCGCCGCAGCCGTGCTCATCACCAGCCGGCAGCGCGCCGACGAGCTGGGCCTCACCCCGCTGGCCCGCATCGTGGCCACCGCCTACTCGGGCAACGACCCCGAGATCATGGGCGTCGCACCCATCGACGCGGTGGGCAAGGTGCTGGCCAGGACGGGCATGGCCATCGGCGACATCGACGTCGTCGAGCTGAACGAGGCGTTCGCGGCCCAGGTGCTGCCCGTGTGCGAGCACACCGGCATCGACATCGAGCGCCAGCTCAACCCCCACGGGGGCGCCATCGCCCTCGGGCACCCGTTCGGCATGACGGGCGCCCGCATCATGACCACCCTCATCAACGACCTACGCACGTCCGACGCCCAGTGGGGCCTCGAGACGATGTGTGCCGCGGGCGGCATGGCCATGGCCACCGTCGTCGAGCGGCTCGCCTGACGCGTGCGAAACGAAGCGTACCGCGCGCGTGGTCGACCTGTTCGATCTGGAGCGGGTCGACCACGACACGTACCGCGCCCCCATCTCGGGCATCGGGCCCGGCCGGTTCACGGGCGCCCGCCTGTTCGGCGGCCAGATCGCCAGCCAGGCGCTGCGCGCCGCGGCCAGCTCGGTCGAGGTCGACCACGCCGTCAACTCGCTGCACGCCTACTTCCTGCGGCCCGGCCGCTTCGGCGTGCCCGTCGACTACCTGGTCGACCGCATCCGGGACGGGTCGTCGTTCACCACCCGGCGGGTGGTGGCGATGCAGGACGGGGTGGCCATCCTCAACCTCGACGCCTCGTTCCACCGGGAGGAGCCGGGCGAGGAGCACCAGCCCCCCTCGCCGATGGGGCTCGTCGACCCGCCCGAGATGGCGGCGCCGCCCGACGACCCGCCCTGGATGCGGGGCCGGCCCGTGGAGACCCGGTGGGCCGTCGCCCCGGAGGACGGCCCCCGCACCATGTGGGTGCGGGTGCCCGCCCGCCTGCCCGACGACCCCACCCTGCACGCGTGCCTCATCACCTTCCTGTCCGACATGGGCCCGGTGGGGGTGGTGGGCGGTTCGATCGGTGCGCCCCGGGGGCAGCGGATGATGGCCAGCCTCGACCATTGCATGTGGTTCCACCACCCGGCCCGGGCCGACGAGTGGCTGCTCTACCAGCTCGAGGCCGTGGCCACCGGCCGCGCCCGCGGGGTGGCCCGCGGCACCATCTGGACACGGGACGGGACGCTGGTGGTATCTCTGGTGCAGGAGGTGCTGGCCCGCCCGGTCGACCCCGACCGGCGGCGATTGCGGCTCAACGGCGGACGGGAGTGAGCGATGGCGGTCGGTGGGGATCGGGGGATCGACGCAGATATCGATGCGGTGCCGCGAGCCGCGGGGCCGGTACGGTGACCGCCGTGCCCCCGGAGCGCCGCAGCCTGACCCGCCACGGGAAGGACCGCAAGGCAGAGCTGCTGCACCACGCCGAGCAGCTCTTCGCGGAGCGCGGGTTCGAGGACACCCGCATGATCGACATCGCCGACGCCGCGGGTGTGGCCAAGGGCCTCGTGTACTGGTACTTCGAGAACAAGGACACCCTGTTCGACGCGATCGTGGTCGACATGGGGCAGCGCCTGCGGCGGGCGCAGGGCCAGGCCATCGCCGGTATCGACGACCCGCTGGAGCGCCTCTACGTGGGCACCGCGGAGTCGGTGCGCTTCATCGCCGGCAACTACCGCCTGTACGGCATCATCACCAACCAGCTGCGCGGCGACCGGCGCCGCCGCGAGACCCGCACGCAGACCCAGCGGGCCCAGGCCGACGACGCGGCGGCGTTGCTGGCCGAGGGCCAGGAGCGCGGGGTGGTCCGCACCGACGACGAGCCGGCGGTGCTGGCCCACGCCAACGCCGGGGTCGTCTACTACTTCGTGCTGCTGTATGCGGACCGGCGCTACGCCGGCGGCCGGCGCGCCCTCGACATCGAGCAGGCGGCCCACGGCGCGGCCCGCTACGTGGTGCGGGCGGTGGGCGCCGACGCGGTGGCCATCGACACCGTCCTGGCCCGCCAGAACCCCACCACCGCCACGGTCTGACCCTCCGGCGGGCGGGCATCCCCGGTCGCCCCGGGCGCCCCACGCGCCGCGCCACCGGTCCGGGCGCGGTGCCGTCGCACCCCTGGCCGCGGAGGTGACCCGAGCGAACGCCGTTGCGCCCCGGACGCTGACCGGGGGTCGGTTGTCAGCTGACCCGTGGTCGGTACGACCGCCCTCCGTGACACCGACGGCATCCCTGGTAGACGGCTCGTGCTGCAGGCAGGATGTGACGTGCGCTACCGCTTGCGCCCGCCCGAGAAAAGATTATTCTTGGACCTCATGGCAGCCAAGCGCTTCCCGGTCGAGGCGGGGCACGTGCTGATGTTCGCCCGCAGCATCGGTGACCCCAACCCCGTCTACAGCGACCCCGACCACGCCGCGGCGAGCGAGGTGGGCGGCATCATCGCCCCGCCCACCTTCGTGCAGGCCAGCGCCCAGTTCGATCCGGACTACGGCCTGCGGCCCCGCATCGGCCGCCCCTGGTTCGGCTCGGGCCGCACCCCCTCGGGCCTCCAGCGGCCGAGCGAGGGTGGCGCGCCGCCCCGGCGCCGGGGCGGCGGCGGTGGCGGGGGCTCGGGCCTGCACGCCGAACAGCACTACACCTACCACCGGCCCGTGCGGGTGGGCGACATGCTCACCGCCACGACCACTCCCGGGAAGCGGTGGGAGAAGCAGGGCCGGCGGGCCGGCGTGCTGGTGTTCTCCGAGCAGATCACCGAGTACCGCGACCAGGACGGCGAGCTGGTGGTCACCGCCCGGGGCGTGGCCGTGCGCACCGAGCGCGCCGTCAGCACCGAGGCACCCGGGGAGGAGGGGTGATGGCGCTCAGCGCGGCCGACCTCAGCGTGGGCCAGACCTTCTCGGCCGTCGTGGCCGAGAACCTGTCGCGGACGCAGATCGTCCAGTACGCCGGCGCCTCCGGCGACTACAACCCCCTGCACACCGACGAGGTGTTCGCCACCCAGGTGGCCGGCTACCCCAGCGTGTTCGCCCACGGGATGCTGACCATGGGGTGCACCGGCCACATGCTCACCGACCTGGTGGGCGACGGGCGGCTCCTCAGCTTCGGCGGGCGGTTCACGTCGCAGGTGTGGCCCGGCGACGACCTGACCACCACCGCGACGGTCGAGGCCGTGGGCCGCGGCGAGGACGGCCGGACGACCGTCGACCTGGCGGTCAGCACCGCCAACCAGGACGGCGTCGTGGTGTTCTCCGGCCACGCCTCCGCCCGGATCGAGGACTGACATGACGCCACCCGACACCGACGCGGGGCCCACCCCCGCGCCCGTCCCCGCGCCGGGCGCCGCGCTCGACGGCAAGGTCGTGCTGGTCACCGGCGCCAGCCGGGGCATCGGCGAGGGCATCGCCCGCCGCTTCGCCGCCGAGGGCGCGGCGGTGGCCGTCTCGGCCCGCACGGTGGAGGAGGGCGACCACCCGCTGCCGGGCAGCGTGGCGACCACCGTCCGGTCCATCGCCGACGCCGGGGGCAGCGCCATCGCGGTGGCCGCCGACCTGTCCAGGGCCGACGACCGCCACCGGCTGCTCGACGAGGTCACCCGCGAGCTCGGCCCCGTCGACGTCCTGGTCAACAACGCGGCCGTCACCTTCTTCGAGCCGGTGGCGACGTTCGGCGAGCACCACTACGACGTCATGTTCGAGGTGCAGGTGCGGGCGCCGTTCCAGCTCGCCCAGGCCGTCATCCCCGCCATGACCGAGAAGGGCGCGGGCTGGATCCTCAACATCTCGTCGGCCGCGGGCCGCCACCCTCAGGGCCCGCCGTTCCGGCGGGGCCTGGGCGGCGGCACCGTCTACGGCATGTGCAAGGCGGCGCTCGAGCGCTTCACCACCGGTCTGGCCGCCGAGCTGCACGGGGCCGGCATCGCCGTGAACGTCCTGGCCCCGTCCGGCCTGGTCGGCACGCCGGGCGTCGAGCACCACGGGCTGACCCGCGGCGTGCCCAAGGAGATGATCGAGACGGTCGACGAGTTCGCCGGCGCGGCCCTGTGGCTGTGCTCGGGGCCGCCGGCCGAGCGCACGGGGCGCATCGACTACTCGCGCCAGCTCCAGGCCGAGATCCGCGCGTCCGAGGGCGATGCGGGGGCCGCGACCGGGGCGGAGGCCGGAACGGGCGCGTGAGCGTCGACGACCGGTCCTCCTCCGCGCCGCCGGTGGCCCCGGCTGAGCCGGATACGCCTCCCGACCCGCGCGCCGGCGAGGGCATCGGCGGTGCCGACGACCGCGACGAGGTGCGGGCCGGCCTGGTGCGGGCGGCGGCGACGGTGTTCGCCCGCGAGGGCTACGCGGGCACCAAGATCATGGACATCGTGCGCGAGGCGGGCGTGTCGACCGGCACCGTCTACGGGCGCTTCCGCTCGAAGAACGAGCTGCTGCGCGAGGCGGTCGTCGGCGGGTCGAAGAAGGGCGGCGTGCTGGTCGGGACCGCGGCCAGCCTGGGCGACCTGATCCGCTTCGCCGCCGGCCTGGCCGACCGCCCGCTCTACACGTTCGAGGCCCTGCGGCTCGAGGCCTACGTCACGGCCCGGCGCGAGCCCGAGGTGGCCGGGGCGCTGACCGAGGCCTACGCGAGCTGGCGGGCCGGGGTGGAGCCGCTGGTGACGGCGGCCGAGGAGGACGGCGAGATCCACGGTCTCGACCCCGAGGCGGTGCTGTTCCTGTACCGCACCCTCTACCTGGGCATGCTCCTGCACCGGGCCTCGGGCATGGACGGGCCCGACCACGACGCCTGGACGGCGCTGGTCGAGCGGGTGGTGGGCAGCCTCGGGCACGGCGGCCCGTCGGCCGACGATCGGGAAGACCACAACGACAGGGGCGCCGGCGCGCCCGAACGAGGGGGACTGTGACCATGCCCATGGAGATCGATCTCGGGCCCGAGGCCGAGAAGTTCCGGGACGAGCTGCGCGAGTGGCTCGAGGCCAACCGGCCCGACGACCTCGACCCCGACGCCGCCGAGCGGGGACCGGGCGCGGTGATGGGCGCCGGGTTCGCCCGGCTGCGCAGGTGGAGCGACAAGCTGCACGAGGCCGGCTACATGTGCGTGAGCTGGCCCGAGGAGTACGGGGGCCGGGGCCTGAGCGGGCTCGAGGTGGCGGTCATGAACGAGGAGTTCGCCCGAGCGGGCGTGCCGCGTGTGACCCGGGGCATGGGCGAGTGGCTGGTGGGCCCGTCGATCATCGTGCACGGCACCGACGAGCAGAAGGCGAAGTTCCTGCCCCGCATCATCAGCGGCAAGGACCGGTACTGCCAGGGCTTCTCGGAGCCCGACGCGGGGTCGGACCTGGCCAGCCTGAAGACGAAGGGCGTGGTCGACGGCGACGAGGTCATCATCACCGGCCAAAAGGTGTGGACCTCGGGTGCCCAGATGGCGAACATGATGTTCTGCCTGTGCCGCACCGACTCCGACGCGCCCAAGCACCAGGGCATCTCGTACGTGCTGGTGCCGATGAAGACGCCCGACGGCGAGTCGAACGGCATCGAGCTGCGGGGCCTGCGCCAGATCACCGGGAACAGCGGCTTCACCGAGACCTTCCTCACCGAGGCCCGGGCCCCGCTGTTCAACGTCATCGGCGGGCTCCACAACGGCTGGCGGGTCACCATGACCACGCTGGGCAACGAGCGGGGGGGCAACGCCACCACCCAGCACGTGCGCTTCCAGCGCCAGTTCTGGCGGCTCGTGGACGAGGCCCGCACGCTCGGCCGGTCCGACGATCCCGTCGTGCGCCAGGAGCTGGCCAAGGCGTACACCAAGGTCGAGATCATGCGCTACGCCGGCATGCGCACGCTGTCCGAGGTGGTGGCCCGCAAGGAGCCGGGGCCGGGCGCGTCGATCAACAAGATGTTCTGGTCGGAGTACGCCCGTGACATCGGCGAGTGGGGCAT
Organism: uncultured Acidimicrobiales bacterium; assembly: GCA_963842395.1. Taxonomy (GTDB): domain Bacteria; phylum Actinomycetota; class Acidimicrobiia; order Acidimicrobiales; family VFJN01; genus ZC4RG19. Next base: position 1,182,084 of record CAWJGJ010000002.1, on the reverse strand, counting down.
GAACCTGCGGGGCGCCGAGTCGATGATCCGCCCCGACGGCGACGGCTACGCCCTCGACCGCTGGCAGGCCGACTTCCTGGGCAGCCGGTCGGGCACCATCTGGGGCGGCACCGCCCAGGTGCAGCGCAACATCGTCGGCGAGCGGGTGTTGGGCCTGCCCAAGGAGCCGGGCCACGAGGACGGCCGGGACGAGCGCGGCAACGGGGAGGCGAAGTGAGCGCCGCCGACCCGGCGCCCGCCCTGTGCGCCGGGCGGGTGGCCATCGTCACGGGCGCGGGCCGGGGCATCGGGCGTGGGCACGCCCTCGAGCTGGCCCGCCAGGGCGCCCACGTCGTGGTCAACGACCTGGGGAGCTCGGTCGGCGGCGACGGGGCCGACACCGGGCCCGCCCAGGCCGTCGTCGACGAGATCGAGGCCGCGGGCGGCGTGGCTGTGGCCAACACCGACGACGTGGCCGACTGGGACGGCGCCAAGCGCCTGGTCGACCAGGCCGTCGAGGTGTTCGGCCGGCTGGACGTGCTGGTCAACAACGCCGGCATCCTGCGCGACCGCATGCTCTTCAACATGTCCGAGGAGGAGTGGGACTCGGTCATCCGGGTCCACCTCAAGGGCACGTTCGCGCCCATGCGCTGGGCGGCGGCCTACTGGCGGGCCGAGGCCAAGGCCGAGCGGCCGGTCGACGCCCGCATCGTCAACACCTCGTCGACCTCCGGCCTGTTCGCCAACCCGGGCCAGGCCAACTACGGCGCCGCCAAGTCGGGCATCGCCAGCATGACCCAGATCGCCGCCAAGGAGCTCGCGCGCCACGGCGTCACCGCCAACGCCATCGCGCCCGGGGCCCGCACCCGCATGACCGAGAACCTGATGGGCGGCGCCGGTCGAGCCGCGCCGCCCGAGGGCGACTGGGACCCCCGCGCCGCCGACAACGTGGCCCCTCTGGTCACGTGGCTCGCCAGCGCCGAGTCCGCCGGCATCACCGGCCAGGTGTTCCTGGTGGGCGGCGGGCGCATCGGGGTGGCGACGCCATGGGGCCGCGGACCCGGCGTCGACAACGGGGCCCGCTGGGACCCGGCGAAGCTGGGGTCGGTGGTTCCCGACCTCGTGGGCCAGACGACGTCGTGAGCGTCGCCGCCGCTGCCCCCGCGGCCGACCGCCCCGTCCGTCCCTCGCCCGCGCAGCAGTCCGGCTGGCTGCGGCGCATGTGGCCCTACCTCACCGCCCACCGGCGCGACATGCTGGTCGTGTTCGGTGCCGCGCTGCTGGGCATGGCCATCACCGCGACGCTGCCGCTGCTGGTGCGGGCGGTGGTGGACGACGCCGTCGCCCCCGCGGCCGCCGGCTCGCCGGCACGCGATCTGGCCCCCCTGCTGGTGGCGATGATCGTGCTGTCCCTGCTGCGCTTCGCGCTGTCGTTCGCCCGCCGCTTCGGCGCGGGCCGCCTCGGCATCGACGTCGAGTACGACATGCGCAACGACATCTACGACCACCTGCACAGGCTCGACTTCGCCCGCCACGACGAGCTGCAGAGCGGCCAGCTCGTGTCGCGGGCCAACAGCGACGTGCGCATCGTGCAGACGCTGCTGGGGTTCCTGCCCTTCATGAGCGGGAGCGTGCTGCTGTTCTTCCTGTCGCTCACCTTCATGGTGCGGCTGTCGCCACCGCTGACCGCGGTGGCGCTCGTCACCGTGCCCATCCTGCTGGTGATGGCCATGCGGATGCGCAGCGTCGTCTACCCGTCGAGCTGGGACGCCCAGCAGCGGGCCGCCGAGGTGGCCACCGTGGTCGAGGAGGCCACCAGCGGCGTGCGGGTGGTCAAGGGCTTCGGTCAGGAGGGCCGCGAGCTGTCCCGGCTCAGCGAGGCGGCCGTCAACCTGTTCGGCGCCCGGATGCGCAACGCCCGCATCTCGGCGCAGCGCCAGGCGGTCATGCAGACCATCCCCGCGCTGGCCCAGGTGGGCATCCTGGCGCTCGGCGGCTGGCTGACGATGCAGGGCGACATCACCCTCGGCACGCTGCTCGCCTTCCAGACCTACCTGCTGCAGCTCGTCGCCCCCGTGCGCCAGTTCGCCGGGATGCTGGTGGTGGCCTCGACGGCCCGGGCGGCGGCCGAGCGCATCTTCGAGCTGCTCGACTCCACGTCCGACGTGGTCGAGAAGCCCGGCGCGCTGGAGCTGCCCCCCGCCCGGGGCGAGGTGGTGTTCGACGACGTGAGCTTCGGCTACCTGCGGTCGGAGCCGGTGCTCGACGGGTTCAGCCTGCGGGTGGCGCCGGGCGAGGTGGTGGCGCTGGTGGGGGCGTCCGGCTCGGGCAAGTCCACCGTGTCGCTGCTGCTGCCCCGCTTCTACGACCCGCAGCGGGGGTCGATCACGCTCGACGGCGTGGACGTGCGGGACGTGACGCTCGACTCGCTCCGCCACAACCTGGGCGTCGTGTTCGAGGAGAGCTTCCTGTTCTCCGAGACCATCCGGGCCAACATCTCCTACGGGCGCCCCGACGCGCACGACGAGGACGTCCGCCGCGCCGCCCGCTGGGCCCGGGCGGACGAGTTCATCGAGGCCCTGCCCGAGGGCTACGACACCGTGGTGGGCGAGCGGGGCCTCACGCTGTCGGGCGGTCAGCGGCAACGCATCGCCCTGGCCCGGGCGCTGCTCACCGACCCCCAGGTGATGCTGCTCGACGACGCCACGTCGTCGATCGACGTGCGCATCGAGGAGGAGATCCACGAGACGCTCCGCGAGGTCATGCGGGGCCGCACCACCATCCTCGTGGCCCACCGGCGTTCGACGCTCAACCTGGCCGACCGCATCGTGGTGCTGGACGGCGGGCGGGTGGTCGACGCCGGCACGCACCACGAGCTGACCGCCCGCTGCCCGCTGTACCGCCAGCTGCTGGGCGGCGACGACGATCTCGACGGCTTCGGCGCTGTCGAGGCCACGCCGCCCGACGGTCACGGCCACGGCCACGGCACGGCGACGGCGACGGCAACGGTCGCGGCAACGGCGACCGGGCCCCGGTCGCCGGTGTGCCCGTCGAGGACGCGCCGGTCGACGGGGTCACGCCCGCGGCCTGGCCGCGGGACGAGGACGGTGACTTCGCCATCGCGGGCGCCCAGCGCCAGAGCTACATGGCCGCCCGCCAGGGCATGGCCGCCGGCGGCGGCATGGGCGGCGCCATGGCGATGGGCGGCATGGCCGGAGGGGCGGTGGCCTTCGGGGCCTTCGGCCGGCTCGGCGACCCGCCCACGCCCGAGCTGCTCGCCCAGATCGAGGCGCTACCGCCCATCGTCGACACGCCCGACGTCGACGTGGACGAGGCGTCCGAGCCCGCCCCCGGCTTCTCCTTCCGCCAGGCGCTGCGGCCGCAGATGCGCCGGCTGGTGCTGTCGATCGTGCTCGTGGGTGGCAACGCGATCGTGGGGTTGGCGGGGCCCTACCTGGTGGGCGTCGGCGTCGAGCGGGGCGTGCAGGGCGACAACATGGGCTGGCTCATGGCTGCGTCCGGGTTGTTCCTGGTGAGCGTCCTCATCGTCAGCTGGCTGCTCTACTGGTCCACGATCGTCAGCAGCCACGTCGGGCAGGACCTCCTGCTGGGCCTGCGCATCCGGGTGTTCGCCCACCTCCAGCGGCTGAGCCTCGACTACTACGACGGCGAGATGACGGGGCGCATCCTGACCCGCATGACCTCGGACATCGAGGCCATGCAGTCGCTGCTGCAGAGCGGCTTCGTCACCGCCCTGGTGCAGCTGGTCACCTTCGTCGGTGCGATCGTCATCCTCGTCGGCATGAACGCCCAGCTCGCGCTGGTGGTGCTGGCCGTCGTGCCGCCGCTGGTGGTCGCCACGGTGTCCTTCCGCCGCCGCAGCCAGGCGGCGTACACCCTGGTGCGCGAGCGCATCGCCGCGGTCAACGCCAACCTGGCCGAGAGCATCTCGGGCGTGCGCGTCGCCCAGGCCTTCACCCGCGAGCAGCGCAACATGGCCGGCTTCCGCGAGGTGGCGGGCGAGCACCGCACCGCTCGCATCGACTCGACGCTGCTGGCCTCCACCTACTTCCCGTTCGTCGAGATGCTGTCGAGCGTGGCCACCGTGCTGGTGCTGTGGGCCGGGTCGTCGCTGGTGCGCAGCGGCGACCTCGAGGTGGGCGCCCTGTTCGCCTTCGTGCTGTACCTGACGACGGTGTTCGCCCCCATCCAGCAGCTCTCGCAGGTGTTCGACACCTACCAGCAGGGCAGCGTGGCCATGGCCCGGGTCATCGACCTGCTGGACACGCCGGTGTCGGTGCCGCAGGCCGCCGACCCGGTGGAGCCGGGCCGGCTGCGGGGGGCGATCGAGCTCGAGCACGTGTCGTTCTCGTACGCCACCTCGCCCGAGCCGGCGCTGCAGGACGTGTCGCTGGTGGTCGCGCCGGGCGAGACGGTGGCGTTCGTGGGCCAGACGGGGGCGGGCAAGTCGACGCTCGTCAAGCTCGCGGCCCGCCTGTACGACCCCACCGGCGGCCGCATCCTCGCCGACGGGGTGCCCCTGGTCGAGCTCGACCTGGGCGCCTTCCGCCGGCAGCTGGGCTTCGTGCCCCAGGAGGCGTTCCTGTTCACCGGCACCGTGCGCGACAACATCGCCTACGCCCGGCCCGACGCGACCGACGCCGAGGTCGAGGGCGCGGCCCGGGCCGTCGGGGCGCACGACTTCGTGGCCCGGCTGCCGTCGGGGTACCTCCAGCCGGTGGTCGAGCGGGGGCGGTCGCTGTCGGCGGGCCAGCGCCAGCTCATCGCCCTGGCCCGGGCCCAGCTCGTCGACCCCGCCATCCTCATCCTCGACGAGGCGACGGCCAACCTCGACCTCGCCACCGAGGCCCACGTGGTGCGGGCGATGGCGCGGCTGAGCGACGGCCGCACGACGTTGCTGATCGCCCACCGGCTGCAGTCGGCGGCGCGGGCCGACCGGGTGGTGATGCTCGACCACGGCCGGGTGGTCGAGATCGGTTCCCACGCCGACCTGCTGGCCGCGGGTGGGCCCTACGCCTCCCTGTGGGCCAGCTACCTGGGCGATGGCGAGCCCGCCGCGGGCGACCGGGAGGCGGCCGCGGCGGCCGCGGGCCCGGGAGCCGACACCGCGGGCACTGCCCCGACGTGACCGGGGCTGCCTGACGGGGGCGTGCTCACGCCCGTTCGACTCCGTCGGTGACGAGCGGAGTGTCGGACGCGACGGTGAGCAGGCGGAGGAAGCCCCGCACCAGCTCGTCCCGGGACGGCGAGCCCGGGGCGCCCCGGCTGAGCACGATCCCCGCCTCGGTCAGCGCGCCGAAGGCCAGCACGGCCAGCGCCGGCGAGTTGGGGACGCGCAGGACGCCGGCCTGCTCGAGAGCCTGGAGGCCGGCCTCCATCGTGGCCAGCCCGACGGCCTGATCGATGTCGTGCCACGCCGCGGAGCCGAGCACGGCCGGTCCGTCCACGACGACGATCTGGTGGTAGTCGGCGCGGACGACGAAGTCGAGCAGCGCCTCGCAGCCACGGGTGAACACGTCGAGGGCATCCCGGCCGGCCAGCGCCGCGGCCGTGACGGTCTCGTTGACCTCGTGCTCGATCTGGGTGAAAACGGCGAGGAAGAGGGCCGTCTTGTCGGCGAAGTGGTGGTAGAGCGCGCCGCGGGTCACCCCGGCGGCGTCGACCACCTCGGCGGTGGAGGTGTCGGCGAAGCCCTTGGTCGTGAACAGGTCGCGGGCGGCGCCGACGATCGAGGAGCGGGTGCGGAGCGCCTCGTCGGCCGTGCGTCGCATGTGGTCCCGTCCGTCTCCTCGTGCGATTCCTCGTGCCGGCCCTTGACGTCGCCGCCTCTGTCATGTCTAACATACATGCAGCATGTATGTATAATTGGAGGATGCCGCCGGAGGATCGGCGGATCGACGGATCGACGAATCGACGGCGGAGGATGGACATGGCGGACGTGATCGTGATCGGCGGAGGGATGGGCGGGCTCTCCACCGCCCTCCTGCTGGCCGGGGACGGGCACCGGGTTCGGCTCCTGGAGCGCGATCCCGCCCCGCCCCCGGCCACGGCGGACGCCGCCTGGTCGGGCTGGGAGCGCCGGGGCGTCACCCAGTTCCGGCTGCTGCACTCGTTCATCGCCCGGTGGCGCGAGGTCGTGGAGGCCGAGATGCCCGCGGTCGCCGCGGCGGTCGACGCCGCCGGCGGGCTGCGCCGCAACTCGATCCTGGAGGCGCCGCCGGCGGTCTCGGGCGGCGCGCGCAAGGGCGACGAGCGTTACGAGATCCTCACCGCCCGCCGGCCGGTGGTCGAGGCCGCGATGTCCCGGGTGGCCGACGGCGTCGACGGCCTGACGATCGCGCGGGGCGCCGGCGTCTGCGGTCTCCTCGCGGCGCCGTCGACCCTGCCCGGCGTCCCCCACGTCACCGGAGTCGTCACCGAGGACGGCCGGCAGCTGCGGGCCGACCTGGTGGTCGACGCCGGCGGCCGCCGGTCGGCCCTCCCCCGGCTGCTGGTCGACATCGGCGCCGCCGCCCCCGAGGAGGAGCGGGAGGACTGCGGATTCGTCTACTACTGCCGCCACTTCCGGTCGAGCGACGGGTCGGTCCCGCCGATGCTGGGCCCGCCGCTGCAGCCCTACGGCTCCGTGTCGACGGTGACGCTGTCCACCGACAACGGCACTTGGGGCGCCGGCATCGTGACCAGCGGCCGGGACGCCACGCTGCGGGCGTGCCGCGACCCCGAGGTGTGGTCGCGGGTGATGAAGCACTTCCCGCTGGTGGCCCACTGGCTGGAGGGCGAGCCGATCTCCGACGTCGACGTCATGGCCGGCATCGAGGACCGCCACCGGTCGTACCGTCGTGCGGGCCGCCCGGTGGCGACGGGCGTGGCCGCCGTCGGCGACGCCTGGGCCTGCACCAACCCCTCGCTCGGGCGCGGCGCGGCCCTGGCGCTCGTCCATGCCCGGTGCCTGCGGGACACGCTGCGGGAGGTGCCGGCCACCGAGCCGGTGGCATTCGCCGACCGGTGGCACGAGGCCACGCTGGCCACCGTCGAGCCGATCTTCCGGGACACCCTGACGTACGACCGCCACCGGCTGGCCGAGATCGAGGCCGTCATGGCGGGCAGGCCGTACGAGACCGACGACGAGGCCTGGCACCGGGAGGAGGCGATCCGCCGGGGTGCGGGGTGCGACCCCGACCTGCTCCGGGCCTACGTCGGCATCCGGATGATGCTCGACCGCTCGGTCGACCTGTGGGCCGACCCGGACACCCGCGACCGGGCCGCGGCCGCGCTGGCCGCCGGACCCCCCGAGCCGCCGGGCCCCACCCGCGCCGAGCTCGTCGCCATCGCCACGACCTGACCAGGGCCGGTCGCGTGACGTCGGTCACGCCAGGCAACGCCCGTTGCCAGAATCGTGGGCGCGGCCCCTCCGGCTGTGCCAGCATCGCGCCGTGCTGCGCGGCACCAGGCCGGCGGCACCGGCAACGAGAGGGAACAGACACATGCCGCATACCTTCCTGTCCGACGACTGGCTCGACGCAGTCGAGGCGCTGCGCGACGAGGCCCCCGAGCCGGCGGCCGCCATGAAGGACCTCAAGCTCAACATCGTCGTCGCGGGTGGCCCCGACGGCGACCGCGAGATCCACATGGCCGCCGGCCAGTTCGAGCGGGGGTTGGTCGACGACGCCCCCACCAAGCTGACGGTGCCCTACGACGTGGCCAAGGCCATGTTCATCGACGGCAACCAGCAGGCCGCCATGCAGGCGTTCATGTCGGGGCAGATCAAGGTCGAGGGCGACATGGCCAAGCTCATGGCCATGCAGGCCGGCGGCCCGCCCACGGCCGAGCAGACCGCCTTCCAGGAGAAGATCAAGGCGATGACGGCCTAGCCGTCACCGGGCTCAGCACCGCTAGAGCAGCAGAGCACCGGCCGGGCCCACCTTGACGGCCCGGCCGATCTGCTCGGCGCCCGACCGCATCTCGGCCACGGTGTCGGTGTCGTCGCTGTTGGCCCAGGCGCGGCGGCCGTCGTCGAGCAGGCACGCCGCCATCACCCGCTCCGGCGCGCCGTCCCGGCCGTGGGTGACCACCCACGACTCGAGCGTGACAGTGCCCGCCGCCTCGGCGTCCTCGCACAGCTCCCGGCGGGGGAGCGCGTCGACCGCGGGCTGAACGTCGGCCCACCGGAACCCGTCGGCCGGGGGCTCGGTGGAGTACAGCCCCAGCGCGTGCTTGGTCAGGTAGCCGCCGTTGGCGGTCACCAGGCCCAGCGCCCCCGGCTCCTCGCGCATTACGTCCGCCATGGCCGCGACGGCGTGGCTGACGTAGTTGTTCCACGGGCCGCCGGCGAACGACAGGCCGCCGGTCACCGTGAGCGGGCGGTCCAGGCCGAGGCCGATCTCGTCGGCGGCGACCTGCACGGCCGACGGGAAGCACGAGTACAGGTCGACGTGCGCCACCTCGTCGAGTCCGCGGCCCGCCAGCGCGAACAGCTCGCGGGCGGCCAGGCGGATGGCGCCGGACGAGGCCAGGTCGGCCCGGTTCGACACCGCGTAGGTGTCGTGCGCCTGCGTGCCGGCCAGCGGGAAGACCCAGCGGTCGCGGGGGATGTTCAACGCGGCCGCCCGCTCGGCCGAGCACAGGATGAGCGCGGCCGACTGCTCGACCGCGTTGTTGGCGTTCATCACCTTGGTGTACGGCCAGGTCACCCACCGGTTCGTCGGCGACGGGGTGCGGATCTGCTCGGCGGTCAGGGCCTCGCGGATCCAGGCGTGGGGGTTGCCGGCCGCGACGGCCGCGAACCCGGCCCACAGCTCACCCAGGTGCGCCAGGTGGTCGTCGATCGAGCGACCGGCCCGGTGGCGCACCGCCTGCTCGAACAGCGGGTACATGAGCGTGGGCATGAACAGCCCGCGGGCCACCTCCGCGGGGTGGTTCAGCTCGACCTCGGGCCCGGTGAGGCGGGCCGCGGGCACCGCGTCGGGTTGCACCGTCCATCCCAGGTCCTCGCGCGTGGCGGACGAGCGGGTGCGCCACGCCTCGCCCCCGCAGATCAGCACCGTGTCCGCGTCGCCGGCGGCGATGTCGAGGCAGGCCTGGTTCACCAGTGCCTGGGGCTCGTTGCCGCCGATCGGGCTCACCGCGGTGTCCCGGGGCTGGGCGGAGATGCGCTCGGCCACCAGCCGGGCGGCATTGCGGTAGCGGCCCGAGAACGACGCCACGACCCGCACGGCGTCGGCCCCCGCCAGCAGGCCACGGCCCGTCCCGTTGACGGCGCCGCTGCCCGACTCGGCCCGGCGGAGCGCCTCGGCCATCAGGTCGGCGGGCTCGACCGCGGTCGCACCCTGGTCGACCCGGTTGCTCCACTGACCGGTGCCGACGAGGACCGGGGTGCGCGGCGAAAGCGCCATCTGTTCTCCTTGACGACGACAAAGTCGAGAGTGCCTGGTTCATCGACTGTAGGAACGCCCGGGGCGCCCCTACAATCCAGGGCATCGACATCCTGTTCGTTTGCACAGCCAACCAGTGCCGTTCCCCCATGGCCGAAGGTCTGCTCCGCAGGCTGCTGTCCCATGCCGGGGTCGGCGCATCGGTCGGGTCCGCCGGGCTCCTGCCCGGTGGCTCTCCCGCGACCCACGAGGCCATCGTCACGATGGCCCATCGCCGCGTCGACCTGCGCGGGCACCAGAGCCAGCTGCTCACCAGCGAGCTGGCCCAGAACACCCCGCTCATCATCGGCATGACCCGCCAGCACGTGCGCGAGACGTGCGCCAGCTACGGCGCGCCCATCGAGCGCACGTTCACGCTGAAGGAGCTGGTGCGCCGCGGCGAGGAGGTGGGCGCCCGGATCGACGGCGAGTCGGTGTACCCCTGGCTGGCCCGGGTGGCCGCGGGCCGTCGCCCGGCCGACCTCATGGGCGACGGCCCCGAGGACGACATCGCCGACCCCGTGGGCCGGCCACGCTCGGTGTTCGAGGACCTGGCCAACGAGCTGGAGGACCAGCTGCGCCGGTTCGTCGTGCTGCTGGCCGGCGGCCCGCCCCGCAGCGCGGCCTACGCGGACGGGTCCCGGCTGCGCGGCGGGGTCATCCGGCGGGCCGACGACGTGCCCACCGCACCCGGCACCGGCACCGGCTACTCGCGGAGATGACGTGCGCGTCGCGATCGGATCCGACCACGCAGGCTTCGCGCTCGAAGACCCACCTGTCCGAGACCCTCCTCGGGCTCGGGCACCACGTCGTCGATGTGGGCACCGACAGCGAGGCCTCGGTCGACTACCCGCCCATCTGCGCGGCGGTGGGCCGCCAGGTGGCCAAGGGCGAGGTCGACCGCGGCGTCGTGCTCGGCGGCTCGGGCCAGGGCGAGCAGATCGCCGCCAACAAGGTCCGCGGCGTGCGGGCGGCGCTGTGCAACGATCTCTACACGGCACGCATGTCCCGCGAGCACAACGATGCCAACGTGTTGGCGATCGGCGCCCGCATCGTCGCCCCCGCGCTGGCGGACGAGATCCTGACGCTGTGGCTGACCACCGCCTTCGAGGGCGGCCGCCACGACCGTCGCATCGCCCAGATCGCCCAGATCGAGCTCGAGTGACCTTGGGACTAGCCTCGCCTCGCTGCCGTCCGCCTTCGCCCTAGCACGAGGAACCGCCATGCCCTGGCCCACGACCCCCGACGACGAGCTGTTCGACCTCATCGGTCGCGAGGTCGACCGCCAGAACACGACGGTGCAGCTCATCGCCAGCGAGAACTTCACCTCGCCGGCCGTGCTGCGGGCCACCGGCTCGGTGCTCACCAACAAGTACAGCGAGGGCTACCCCGGCAAGCGCTACTACGGCGGCAACGAGGTCATCGACCAGGTCGAGGACCTGGCCCGGGAGCGGGCCAAGGCCCTGTTCGGCGCCGAGCACGCCAACGTCCAGCCCCACTCGGGGGCCAACGCCAACATGGCCGTGTACTTTGCGCTGCTCGAGCCGGGCGACACGGTGCTGGGCCTGCGGCTCGACCAGGGCGGGCACCTCACCCACGGCTCGCCGGTGAACGCCAGCGGGCGCCTGTACCGGTTCGTGTCCTACGGCGTCACCCCCAGCGACGAGCGCATCGACCTCGACCAGGTGCGCGACCTGGCGCTCGAGCACCGGCCCAAGCTCATCGTCACGGGCGCCACCGCCTACCCGCGGATCATCGACGCGGCGCCCTTCCGGGCCATCGCCGACGAGGTGGGGGCGCTGTTCATGTTCGACGCCGCCCACATCGCCGGGCTGATCGCCGGTGGCGTTCACCCGAACCCGGTGCCCGACGCCGACATCGTCACCCTCACCACCCACAAGACGCTGCGGGGCCCGCGGGGCGGCGCCATCCTGGCCCGGGCCGATCTCGGCGAGAAGATCGACAAGTCGGTGTTCCCCGGGCTGCAGGGCGGCCCGCTCGACCACGTCGTCGCCGCCAAGGCGGTCGCCTTCCGCGAGGCGGCCGACCCGTCCTTCACGACCTACGCCCGCCAGATCGTCCGCAACGCCGCCGCGCTGGCCGAGGGGCTGGCCGGCCACGGGCTGCGGCTGGTGTCGGGCGGCACCGACAACCACCTCATGCTGGTCGACCTGCGCAGCTTCGACCCCGACCTGTCGGGCAAGAAGGCCCGCCTCGCGCTCGACCGCGCCGGCATCAGCCTCAACGAGAACACCGTGCCCGACGACCCCCGGCCCCCGTACATCACCAGCGGGCTGCGCATCGGCACACCGGCCGTCACCACCCAGGGCATGGTCGAGGCCGAGATGGGCGAGGTGGCCGGGCTGATCCACCGGGTGCTCGTCGGGCGCGACGACGAGGCCGAGGTGGCCGCGGTGCGCGACCAGGTCGCGGCCCTCTGCTCGAAGTTCGCGCCGTACCCGGCGTGAGGCGGTCGCGGGGCGCGGGCGATGAAGGGCTATATCGCCGTCATCACCGCCGCGTTCCTGGTCAGCTTCGCGTCGATGCCGCTGCTGCGGCGGCTGTCGTTCCGGGTGGGCGCCGTCGTGCACCCCGACGCCCGCCGGGTGCACACCCAACCCACGGCGCTGCTGGGCGGCGCCGGCATCGTGGCGGCGGTGCTGGTGGGCATGGGCGTGGCCTGGCTCACCGGCGAGTTCCAGCCGGTGTTCCGCACGATCGCCCCGCCGCTCGGCGTCGTGCTGGCCACCCTCACCATGTACGTGGTCGGCCAGATCGACGACCTGCGCGACGTGTCGGCGCCGGCCAAGATGGCGGGGTCGGTGCTGGCGGGCAGCATCCTCGCCACTTCGGGCGTGGCCATCCTCTTCTTCCGGGTGCCGTTCGTCGGCCTGGTGGCGCTGCCCCCCGACCTCGTGCCGCTCATCACGGTGGTGTGGGTGGTGGGCATGGCCCAGGCCGTCAACTTCATCGACGGGCTCGACGGCCTGGCGGCGGGGGTGGTGGCCATCGGGGCCGGGGCCATCCTCATGTTCGCCGAGCACCTCGACAACCGCGACTCGATCATCAGCGACGACAACATCGGGGCGCTCATCGCCGCCTGCGTCGTGGGCGCCTGCCTGGGCTACCTGCCGTGGAACATCCACCCCGCCAAGATCTTCATGGGCGACGCGGGCGCGCTCACGCTCGGGCTGCTGATGGCCGCGTCGACGATCGCCATCGGCGGCAACACCGACGCCGAGGTAGGCGGTCAGACCTTCTTCTTCTTCGCCCCCCTGTTCCTGCCCCTCGTGATCCTGGGGGTGCCGATCGCGGACACCGCCTGGGCGATCCTGCGGCGGGCGAAGGGCCGGTCGGGCGTCACCATCGCCGACAAGGGCCACCTCCACCACCGGCTGATGAACCTGGGGCACGGGCAGCGGCGGGCGGTGCTGATCCTGTGGACCTGGACCGCGCTGCTGTCGGGGGCCGTGCTGGTGCCCGTCTACACGGGGTCGATCGCGCTCGCCGTGCCGCTGGTGGCCGCGGCGTTCGGCCTGGTGCTGTTCACGTTCTTCGCGCCCGGGCGCGACGGGCGCCGCCGCGCGGTCGACGCCGCCTCCGCCGGCGTCGACCCGGGCCCGCCGGGCGGGACGGGCGGTGATCGGGGGGCGGCGCCGGTGCCGACCTGGTCAGACGTGGGCGTGGAAGACCATGCGGCCGCTGCGCGGGCGGCGGCGCAGCTTGCGCCGCACCCGGGCGAGGGCGCCGCTCGGTAGCACGTCGGCTTCGGCGCGCACCGCCCACTCCTTGCTGGCCGTCCACGGCGGGAAGGCGTCGACCCGGGCGAAGCCGGCGTCGAGCAGCAGGCCCTCGACCGCGGCGCGGTTGGGCCCGAAGTGGTTGCTGGCGTCGCCGTGCAGGGTGCTGCCCGGGTAGTAGGCCGCGGCGGGCACGTCGACGTCGAGCAGGTCGACCAGCGTCTCGACGACCGCCAGCCCGGCGGTGACGTCGCGGAGGCGGCGCAGGTACCCGAGCGGGTCGGGGGCGTGGTAGAGCACGCCGAGGAACAGGACGACGTCGTAGCGGCCGCCGACCGCGTCCGGCGTGAGGTCCTCCACGGCGACGACCTGGGAGTCGACGCGGCTCCCGAGCACCTCGTGGGCGAGCTCGAAGTTGCGGCGGGCGTCGCTTCCGGGCCAGTTCCACGTCCAGCTGTCGGTGGCGAGCACGCGGTCGGCGCCCCGCCGCTCGGCCTCGAAGGCGTAGAAGCCGTCGTAGGTGCCGATGTCCAGCACGGTCCGGCCGGTGAGGTCGGCGGGCAGCCGCATGTGGGCGGCCTCGGCCACCGTGTCCTTCTGCCCCGGGGTCACCACGCCGCCGCCCAGATCGATGGTGTGGAACCAGGTGCGGGTGGCCACCTCGTCCCGCAGCCGCTCCGGCGTCCATGCGCCGGCCGGCGTACCGCCGGCCGCTCCCCCCGCCACATCCGGCTCCGGCGGTGTCATCGGGCGGCAGCGTAATCGCATCGGCCCCGTCACGGCGGCGGCCGGCGGGCGCCGCGCGGGTGCGCACGGCAGCAGGTTTGCCGTTTGGGAACTTCGAGTCGCGGTGTTGCTAATCTGCTCCGCCGTCCCCTGAGGGTGCTGATTTGCCTGCAGGGAGACTGAGTCCGGTAGATTGCGAATCAATTCACAAGGGTCATTCGCGTCGGCCGGTGGCCCGATGGCAAGGAGCACAGGGTGGCTGATCTCTCCGCCAAACGTGAACTTCATCGAGGGGCGGGCGATGCACTGTCGACGGCCATCGAGCTGGCCGTCACCCCTGCGGTCTTCGCCTTCATCGGCTGGTGGATCGACTCCAAGCTGGGCACGACGCCGCTCTTCCTGCTCGTGCTCTTCCTGTTCACGATGGGCTACGAGATCTGGAAGCTGTTCGTGCGCTACGACGCGCAGATGCAGGGCCACGAGGCCAAGGTGAAGGGCCTGGCTCGCCGCGAGGAGCCGGGTTCGTGAGGGTCAGCGCCGCCGACCTCCACCAACCGGTGCCCGATGCGCCCGCGGTCGAGCGCGAGATCGCCTTCGACATGCTCAAGCGCGGCATCTGGTTCGCTCCCGCGATCCTCATCGCCGCCACGGCGATCTGGGGCAGCGACGGCGCGGCGTCGGCCGCGGTGGCCATCGCGGTCGTGCTCGTCAACCTCGTGCTCGCCGCGGTCTCGCTGTCCTGGGCGGCGCGCCGGTCGCTCACCCTGGTCATGGCCGTCGCGCTCGGCGGCTTCCTCGTGCGCATGGGCCTGGTCACGGTCGTGCTGCTGCTCGTGAAGGACGAGCCGTGGATCGACCTCACCGCACTCGGGGTGACCGTGCTGGTCACCCATCTCGGGCTCCTGTTCTGGGAGTTGCGCTACGTGTCCGCATCCCTCGCCTTTCCGGCGCTCAAGCCGGGTGACAAGGAGGCAGTGCCCTCGTGATCTTCGGGTTGGAGTTCCCGCCGATCAGCCACGTCGTCGAGTGGCCGACGCTGTTCGGCGACGGTGCCTTCGGCGTCAACAAGGTGATCCTGCTGATGTGGATCTCCGTGTTCATGGTGCTGGCGCTGTTCTTCCTCGCCGGGCGCAAGACGGCGCTCGTGCCGACCGGCGTCCAGAACGTGGCGGAGTCGGCGGTCGAGTTCGTGCAGGACCAGGTCGTCCTGCAGACGATGGGCCCCCAGGGCCTGGGCTACACGCCGTTCCTGCTGACGCTGTTCTCGTTCGTGCTCACCTGCAACGTCTGGGGCCTGATCCCCGGCGTCCAGATGCCCGTGAACGCCCGCATCGCACTGCCGGTGTTCATGGCGCTGGTCGTGTACGTGATCTACCACGCGGCAGGGCTCAGGCATCAGGGCCCGATCAAGTACTTCAAGTCGATCATGTTCCTGCCGGGCGTGCCGTGGCCGATGTACTTCCTGCTCACGCCCATCGAGCTGGTCACGAAGTTCATCACCCAGCCGCTCAGCCTGGCCGTCCGTCTCTTCGCCAACATGCTCGCCGGCCACCTGCTCCTCGTCAGCTTCGCCGTCATCACCCAGGCGCTGTTCGAGGCCACGATCGTCGGCGCGGCGCTGCCGTTCGGGCTGCTCGTCTTCCTGAGCGCGTTCGAGATCCTGGTGGCGTTCCTGCAGGCCTACATCTTCACGATCCTCGCGTCGGTCTACATCGCCGACGCCATGAACCCCGCGCACTAGACGCATACCCAAGGAGAACAGTCCCGTGATGCAAATCCTTGCTGAGCAGGATCCCGGCGAACTCGTCGAGGGCCTCACCGCCGTCGGTCGAGGCATCGTGTACGGCGGCGCCGCCATCGGCCCCGGCATCGGCATCGGCCTCGTGGTGGGCAACGCCATCAGTGCGATGGCCCGCCAGCCCGAGGCCGCCGGCATGGTGCGCACCACCATGTTCCTCGGCATCGCCTTCACCGAAGCCCTCGCGCTCTTCGGCTTCGTCCTTGCGTTCATCATCTCCGGCTGAGGAGGCCACCGTGCGCACCCGCACAATGCTCGCGAGCCTGCTGCTCGCCATCGCCGGACTGGTGGCGCTGGCACCCGCCGCGTCCGCGCAGGGAGAGGGTGAGGAGCAGCTCTCGGAGGACACCGAGGAGTGCATCCACCTGGCCGAGGAGGCCGACGACCCCGAGGCGTGCCAGGAGTCGCCGAACCTGATCCTGCCCGCCACCGACGAGCTCGTGTGGGGGTCCCTCAGCTTCGCGGTGCTGCTGTTCCTGCTCTACAAGTTCGCCTATCCGCCGGTGAAGAAGGGCATGGAGGCCAGGACCGAGCGCATCCGCGCCGAGCTCGAGGCCGCCGACACCGCCAAGGCCGAGGCCCAGACGGTTCTCGACGAGTACCGGGCCCAGCTCAACGAGGCCAAGACCGAGGCCGGGCGCATCATCGAGGAGGCCCGCCAGGTCGCCGACCAGATCAAGCGCGACCAGGAGTCCCGCCTCCAGTCCGAGCTGGCCGACCTGCGCACCCGGGCGGTCGCCGACATCGACGCCGCCAAGGCCCACGCCATGAACGACCTGCGGAGCGAGGTCGCAGCACTGGCCATCGGCGCCGCCGAGACCGTGGTGCAGCGCAGCCTCGACTCGGCGACGCAGACCCAGCTCGTCGAGGACTACATCAACCAGGTGGCGGCGCAGCGCTCGTAGGGGCGCCGGCCACCACCACTCACCCGCCCGAACGCGCCTCCCGAGGACGATCCGATGGCAGACGACCGCACACTTGCATACGCCGAAGCTCTCTTCGGTGTCGCCCGCGCCGAGGGGACCCTGGGCGAGGTCGAGGACGAGCTGTTCCGCTTCAGCCAGACCCTGCAGGGGTCGGACGAGCTGCGCAACGCGCTCACCGACGCCTCGATCCCGGCCAGCCGCCGCCAGCAGATCGTCGAGGACCTCGTGGGCGGCAAGGCCAGCCCCATCACGGTGTCGCTGGTGTCCCTGGTGGTGGGCACGGGCCGCGCCCGCCAGCTGCCGGACATCATCCGCCGGCTCGTGGACATGAGCGCGGCGGAGGCCAACAAGGAGGTCGCCGAGGTGCGCTCGGCGGTGCCCCTCAACGACGACCAGCGCAAGCGGCTGGCCGAGGCCCTGGGCAACGCCACCGGCAAGCAGGTCGAGGTCAAGGTGATCGTCGACCCGTCCGTGATGGGCGGCATCGTCGCCCAGGTGGGCGACACGGTCATCGACGGCACGGTGCGCAGCCGGCTCGACCAGTTGAAGAACGCGTTCTGAGCACCCCCGAGAGCATGAGGACACCACGATGGCAGAGCTGACCATCAACACCGCCGACATCGCCTCGGCGCTCCGCAAGAACCTCGAGGACTGGAAGCCCAGCGTCGAGACCGCCCAGGTGGGCCGGGTCACCGAGGTGGGCGACGGCATCGCCACCGTGAGCGGGCTGCCCGACGCGGCCGTGAACGAGCTGCTCGAGTTCGAGAGCGGCGACGTGGGCCTGGCGCTCAACCTGGACGAGGAGTCCATCGGCGCCGTCGTGCTGGGCGAGGCCGCCGCCGTCAAGGAGGGCGAGGCCGTCAAGGCCACCGGGCGCATCCTGTCCGTGCCGGTCGGCGACGGGCTGCTGGGCCGGGTGGTCGACGCCCTCGGCAAGCCGATCGACGGCAAGGGCGCCCTGGCCGGCGTGCAGGACCGGCGCATGGAGATCCAGGCGCCCGGCATCATGGGCCGCAAGCCGGTGCACGAGCCGCTGCAGACCGGCATCAAGGCCATCGACGCCATGACGGCGGTGGGCCGGGGTCAGCGCGAGCTGATCATCGGCGACCGGAAGACCGGCAAGACCACCATCGCCATCGACACGATCCTCAACCAGCGTGGCCTCGGCGTGAAGTGCATCTACGTCGCCATCGGCCAGAAGGAGTCGACCGTCGCCAACACGGTGTCGACCCTCACCGAGCACGGGGCCATCGACTACACGGTCGTGGTGGTGGCCGGCGCGTCCGACCCGTCGCCGTTCAAGTACCTCGCCCCCTACGCCGGCTGCGCCATGGGCCAGCACTGGATGGAGAGCGGCGAGCACGCCCTGGTCGTGTACGACGACCTGTCCAAGCAGGCCGAGGCCTACCGGCAGATCTCCCTGCTGCTGCGCCGCCCGCCGGGCCGCGAGGCCTACCCCGGCGACGTGTTCTACCTCCACAGCCGGCTGCTCGAGCGGGCAGCCAAGCTGTCCGACGAGAACGGCGGCGGGTCGCTGACCGCCCTGCCGATCATCGAGACCAAGGCCGGCGACATCTCGGCCTACATCCCCACCAACGTCATCTCGATCACCGACGGCCAGATCTTCCTGCAGGACGACCTGTTCAAGTCGGGCGTGCGACCGGCCTTCGACACCGGCCTGTCGGTGTCCCGCGTGGGCGGCGCCGCCCAGATCAAGGCCATGAAGAAGGCCGTGGGCACGCTCAAGGGCGACCTGTCCCAGTTCCGCGAGCTGGAGTCCTTCGCCGCCTTCGGCTCCGAGCTCGACAAGGTGTCGCAGGCCCAGCTCGACCGTGGCTACCGCCTGGTCGAGCTGCTCAAGCAGCCCCTGAACAGCCCGATGCCCGTCGAGCAGCAGGTGGTGTCGCTGTACGCCGCCACCAACGGCCACCTCGACGCCGTGCCGGTCGACGAGGTGCGCCGCTTCGAGGCCGAGATGCTGGAGTGGTTCAGCACCCGCCACGGCGACATCCTCGACGCCGTACGCACCACCGGCGACATCGCCGACGTCGCGGCGCTCGACGCCGCCATCGCCGGTTTCGCCGAACAGTTCTCGTGGGAGAAAGCGGCCGACGACGCTGCCGGGACCGAGGCGGCCGAATCCGCCCCCGCCGACGCTCCCGAGGGCGAAGCGGAGGCCTGAATGGCTGGTGGGAAAGAGCGTGCGCTGCGCCGCCAGATCCGGTCGGTGCAGTCCACCAAGAAGATCACCAAGGCGATGGAGCTCATCGCCGCCAGCCGCATCCTCAAGGCCCAGCAGCGGGTGGCCGCCGCCCGCCCCTACAGCGAGCGCATCACCGAGGTCATCCGCAACCTGGCCGCAGCCGGGGCGGGCAAGGGCTCGCCGCTGCTGGCCGAGCGCGACGAGGTGCGCACGGTCGCCTACGTGGTGATCGCCGCCGACCGCGGCCTGTGCGGCGCGTACAACAGCGCGGTCATCCGGGCCGCCGAGCGCTCGATGCAGCGCCAGCGGGCCGAGGGCCGCCAGACCCGGCTCGTCACGGTCGGCAAGAAGGCGCAGTCGTACTTCCGCTTCCGGGGCTGGGAGATCGACCAGGCCTACGTGGGCGTGTCCGACACCCCCGCCTACGAGGACGCCCGTCGCATCGCCGAGCACATCACCACCCGGTTCGAGTCCGGCGACTACGACCTGGTCGAGCTGGCGTACACCCGGTTCCTCTCCGCCGCCAGCCAGCAGGTGGCGATCCGCCGGTTCGTGCCCCTCGACGTCTCGATGCTGGAGCAGGCCCAGGACGGCCCCACGGCCGACTACGAGTTCGAGCCCGGCCCCGAGGAGATCCTCGACCGCCTGCTGCCCCGCTACGCCGAGGCCCGGCTCTACGCCGCCCTGCTCGAGGGCGCGGCGTCGTTCTTCGCCGCCCAGCAGCGGGCCATGAAGTCGGCGACCGACAACGCCGAGGAGCTGATCGTCAAGTACAGCCGGGCCATGAACCGGGCCCGCCAGGACGCCATCACCACCGAGATCATGGAGATCGTCGGCGGCGCCGAGGCCATGCGCGCCGCGCAGTCGAAGGGCGGCGACCTGCTGGTCGACCACGTCCTGATGTCGGCCGACGCCCTGGTCGACTCCCTCAACCGCTCGCGCTCACAAGGAGCAACGGAATGACCGTCACCGACACCAGCACCGACGCCGCCGAGGCCCTCAAGGACGGGCGCGTGGTGGCCATCGCCGGCCCGGTCGTCGACGTCGAGTTCCCGTCCGACGCCGTGCCCGCCATCAACACCGCGCTCGAGATGACCGTCACGGTCGACGGCGAGGGCATTGCGGTGCGCGCCGAGGTGGCCCAGCAGATCGGCGACTCCCGGGTGCGGGCCATCTGCCTCAAGCCCACCGACGGCCTCGTGCGGGGCACCGCGGTGCGCAACCTGGGCGTGGGCCTCACGATGCCGGTGGGCGAGGGCGTGCTGGGCCACGTGATCAACGTCATCGGCGAGCCCCTCGACGTGCCCGCGCTCGACGCGGACAAGATCGACGACCACTGGGACATCCACCGCCCCGCCCCCGACTTCGACACCCTCGAGCCGAAGAAGGAGGTGTTCGAGACCGGCATCAAGGTCATCGACCTCCTCACCCCGTACCTGCGGGGCGGCAAGATCGGTCTGTTCGGCGGCGCCGGCGTGGGCAAGACCGTGCTCATCCAGGAGATGATCCGCCGGGTCGCACAGGAGTTCGGCGGCGTGTCGGTGTTCGCCGGCGTGGGCGAGCGCACCCGCGAGGGCACCGACCTCTTCCTGGAGATGCAGGAGTCGGGCGTGCTCGACAAGGCCGCCCTGGTGTTCGGCCAGATGGACGAGCCGCCGGGCGTCCGGCTGCGGGTGGCGCTGGCCGCCCTCACCATCGCCGAGTACTTCCGCGACGCCAGGGGCCAGGACGTGCTCCTGTTCGTCGACAACATCTTCCGCTTCGTGCAGGCGGGCTCCGAGGTGTCGACGCTGCTCGGCCGCATGCCGTCGGCGGTGGGCTACCAGCCCACCCTGGCCGACGAGATGGGCGAGCTGCAGGAGCGCATCACCTCGACCCGGGGTCGGTCCATCACCTCGCTGCAGGCCGTGTACGTGCCCGCCGACGACTACACCGACCCGGCGCCGTTCACCACCTTCACCCACCTCGACGCCACCACCGAGCTGTCCCGCGACATCGCCGCGCTGGGCATCTACCCGGCGGTCGACCCGCTGGCCTCGACCTCCACCATCCTCCAGCCCGACGTGGTCGGCGAGGGCCACTACAACGTGGCCCGCTCGGTGCAGGAGATCCTGCAGCGTTACAAGGAGCTGCAGGACATCATCGCCATCCTCGGCCTCGACGAGCTGTCCGAGGAGGACAAGGTCACGGTGGCCCGGGCCCGCAAGATCCAGCGGTTCCTGTCGCAGCCGATGTTCGTGGCCGAGACCTTCACCGGCCTGCCCGGCGTGTTCACCCCGGTCGAGGAGACGGTGGCCTCGTTCGAGGCGCTGGTCAACGGCGAGCTGGACGACCTGCCCGAGCAGGCGTTCCTGAACGTCGGCGGCGCCGACGACGTCCGCCGCAAGGCCGACGAGCTGCGCCGCACGGCGGGAGAGTAGGACATGACCCTCCAGGTCGAGCTGGTCTCCCCCGAGCGCATCCTCTACTCGGGCGAGGCCGACATGGTCATCGCCCGCACGGTGGGCGGCGGCGAGATCGCGTTCCTGACCGGGCACGCGCCGTTCGTGGGCGCGCTCGACATCGCCACCGTCACCATCCGCGCCGCCGACGGCGACGAGATGGCGGCCGTGCACGGCGGCTTCGTGGAGGTGTCGGACGACACGGTGACGATCCTGTCGGACGTGGCCGAGCTGGCCAGCCAGATCGACGTGGAGCGGGCCCGCGAGGCCAGCGAGCGGGCCGACGCCCACGCGCACGGCGAGCACGACGCCGAGGCGGAGAGCGCCACCCGCCGGGCCCACGTGCGCCTGGCCGCCGCCGGCCACTGACCGGGTCGGCCCGGCTCGCCTGGGTGACAACCGAGGCGCGCCGGTACGCTGCCAGCCCATGACGACGGGTGTATACAAGGCTGTCGCCGCGCTGGTGGCGGCAGCCCTGCTGGGGGCGTGTACGAGCGGGGGTTCGGGGTCTGCGGACGACGACGCCGGGGTCGACGAGGCCGAGCCCGCCGCCGCCGACGGGAACACCGCCACCGAGGCCGACGACGCCGCCGAGGCCGACGACGCCGCCCGCCCCGAGCCCGAGCTGTTCGAGGAGGGCGACTTCTACGAGGTCCCCGACCCTCTCCCCGAAGGGACGCACGGCGACCTGATCCGCTACCAGCCGCTGGACGACGCGCCGATCGAGGGCGCCACCCGCTACCGGATCATGTACCTGTCCGAGTCGGTGCCCGGCGACCCGATCGCCGTCACCGGCACGGCGCTGGTGCCCGACGCCGAGGCGCCCCCGGGCGGGCGCGACACCCTCACCCTGGCCCACGGCACCAGCGGCATCGCCGACGAGTGCGCCCCGTCGAAGTACGCCGAGCAGGGCGGTGCGGCCGACGCCCTGGCGGGCGCCACCATCGACGACGGCTACCTGCTGGCCGACACCGACTACGAGGGCCTGGGCACCCCGGGGCGCCACCCCTACCTGGTGGGCGAGAGCGAGGGCCGGGGCGTCCTCGACGCGGCGCGGGCCGTCCGCCAGCTCCCCGACGCCGAGGCCGGCGACCGCATGGCGATCGCCGGCTACTCGCAGGGCGGCCACGGGGCGCTGTGGGCGGGCCAGCTGGCCGCCGAGTGGACGCCCGAGCTCGAGCTGGTCGGCACGTTCGCCGGGGCGCCGGCCACCGAGCTGGGGATCATCATCAACGCGGTCGGCGCGCTGCCCACCGCCGGGTTCCTGTACATGATCGTCGCCGGGTTCGAGGCCGCGTACCCCGGCGAGGCCGACCCGTCGCTGCTGCTCACCCCGGCCGGGGTCGATGCCCTGTCGGCCGTCGACGAGGGCTGCACGGGCCAGGTCATGTCGGCCGTCGCCGGCACGCCCAGCGACGAGCTGGTCAAGCCCGACCCCGGCTCGGTCGAGCCGTGGGCCACCCTGGC
The DNA here is from genome assembly GCA_963842395.1 of uncultured Acidimicrobiales bacterium. Lineage (GTDB taxonomy): Bacteria > Actinomycetota > Acidimicrobiia > Acidimicrobiales > VFJN01 > ZC4RG19. The sequence goes on along the minus strand of CAWJGJ010000002.1, from coordinate 1,159,373 downwards.
CGACGAGAACGACCCGGGCCGGGTCACGTCCGACTCGCCGATCCTGGTGTTGCACAGCGCACAGGACGACGTGGTGCCGCCGGTGCTCAGCCAGATCATGTTCGACCGCATGTGCGACCTCGGCCAGCAGGTCGAGCGCCGGGTGTACGAGGACGCCGGGGGTCACGGCGAGGCCGCGCCGCAGCTGTACGCCGACGGGCTGTCCTGGATCGCCGACCGGTTCGCCGGCGAGCCCGCCGTGTCCTCCTGCGCCTGACTATCTTCGAGCGATGTCCCGGCGCAGGTTCGGCGTCGCGCTCCTCGTCCCGCAGCCCGTCGCCACCGAGGTGGACGGGCTTCGGCGCGCCCTCGGCGACGGGGCGCGGGCGCGCATCCCCGCCCACGTGACGCTCGTCCCGCCCGTCAACGTGCGCCCCGACCGGGTGACGGCCGCGGTCGAGCTCCTGCGGACGGCGGCGGCATCGACCCCTCCGCTCGACCTGCGGATCGGTCCGGCGGCGACGTTCCACCCGGTGACGCCCGTCGTCTACCTGACCGTGGCGGGCGACCTGGCGGGCGTGGAGGCGCTGCGGGAGCGGGTGTTCCGCCCGCCGCTCGAGCGGCCGCTGACCCACCCGTTCGTCCCGCACGTGACGGTGGCCGACGAGGTCGACGCGGTCCGCATCCCCGCCGCGGTGGCGGCGCTGGCCGACTTCGTGGTGGACGTCCGCATCGAGTCCGTCCACCTGCTGGAGGAAGGCCGCGGCCGGGTCTGGCGGCCGATCGCGGAGGCGGCGTTCACCCGCCGCCGGCTGCCGCCCGGCGCCCCCGGCTGACGCGGGGCGGCGCGCGCCTCACGCGAACGCGGCGGCGCCGTGGAGCAGTTCGGCCATGTTGTCGTGGTAGAAGCGCTGCTGGTCGGCCGGGCCGGTGGCCGTGAGGGTCTCCTCGAACTTGGCGAGCGGGTCCTTGCCACCCTCGGGGTGGGGGAAGTCGGTCGAGAACATGAACAGCTCGGGGCCGGACTGCTCGATCATCCAGCCGACGTCCTCGCCGGGGAAGGGCGTGAACTTGAGGTGGCGGCGGACGTAGTCGCTGGGCTTGTCCGCCAGGTCGCGGAGGGGCTCCTCGGTGCGCCGGAAGGCCCGCTGGCCGTAGTCGAGGTGGTGCATCCACGACACGACCCAGCCCGCGCCCTGCTCGATGCAGCCGCCCCGCAGCTTGGGGAACCGGTCGAAGAGGCCGTCGTAGATGAGCGCACCGAGGAACAGGGCGGGCGAGTCGGCGATGGCGAGGAAGTCCTTCGACCTGATGTTCTCGCCGCCGCCGAGGTGGTCGGTGACCGGCATCTCGTTGTTGTGGAAGGCGCGGTCGAGCAGCGGGCCGCCGCCCCCGACGTGCAGGACGAACGGGACGCCGGCCTCGGCCAGCGTGTCCCACACCGGGTCGAGGTCGGGATGGGTGGGCGCGCGTTCGCCGGCGGCGGTGCTGGGCACCATCACGGCGTTGCACCCGGCGTCGATCGCCTCGGTGACGGCGGCGGTCGCCTGGTCGGGATCGACGAGGGGCACGAACGCCACGCCGAGGAGCCGGTCGTCGCCCGCGCAGAAGTTGGCGATGGCGCGGTTCTGGGCCGACGCGCCGGCGTAGAGGCGGCCGACGTCGCGTCCGGCGAACATCGTGGTGGCGAACGTGGCGAACACGAGCTGTCCCTCGAAGCCCAGCAGGTCGAGCACGCGGCTGCGCTCGGCAGGGTCGAAGGCGCCGACCGCCTGCCACCCCTTGTCCTGGAGGAGGCGGGACTCGGCCTCGGCCCGCTTGCCGGGGTCGGCCCTGCGCTCTGCCGCGCTGTCGGTGACCCGCTCGAACAGGGGTGCCAGGGCATCCATCCCCCGCCGGCGCAGCTGGTCGCGGTACTCGGGATCGATGAAGTCGTCGAGGAAGTCGGCGAGCTCCATGACGTGGCTGTCGGCGTCCAGGATCGTTCGCTCTCCGGCATACGTCATAGGGTGGCCTCCCCCGGCACGATGCGTAGTGACAATCTGTCACCCAGGCCCGCAGGATCGCGCTCGGGCCCCCCGGCGCGCAAGTGGTGTCAGCCGGCCGCCATCGCCTTCAGCGACGCGGCCACGATCGTCATGAACGTCTCCTCGAGCAGGATCGCCTGGTCGGGGGTCGGCTTGAGGTTCCACTGGGCCAGCACGGGATCGACCAACGACAGCAGCATCGCGGTGCCCGCCCGCGCCGTGCGTCGCTCGATCCCGAGGTCGCGCACCGCGCGGTCGGCGAAGGCGGTCGAGGTCCACCGGTCGCGCGCCCGCTGCTCGCGGGCGACCTCGCGGGTCCACGCCCCCGCCGAGCGCAGCGCCGCGAACACGTGCCCCCGCTCGTCCGCCGCCCGCAACACGCCGCGCACGAGCGCGCGGTACATCTCCTCGAGCGAGTCCGCAGCGCTCACCTGGGCGGTCAGCTGGTCGTGCAGGTGCGCGGCCTCCCGCTGGTAGACCGCGCCGAGCAGCTCGTTGCGGTTGGCGAAGTGCTTGTACAGCAGGGGCCGGCTCACGCCGGCTCGCTCGGCGACCGCCTCCATCGACACCGCGTCCAGCGGGCCGGCGTCCACCAGCGCGCCGGCCGCGTCCAGCAGCCGCTCCCGCCGCTCGGCGCGCCCCAACCGCGCCGGGCCGGCCCCGGCCGGATGCGCGTCGGGCGAGGGCGGCCCCGAGTCGTCCACCCCACCATCCTGGCACCCGAGCCCCGGCGCGCAGGTGGTCAGGGACGGTCGGTGGTCGGTCGCCTGGCTGCGCTCGGGGGGCAGGGCTCGAACCTGCAACAACTGGCTCCAAAGGCCAGCGTTCTACCAGTTGAACTACCCCCGACGGTGCCATCCACGGTACCCCCGCCGGACCGCTCGCCCGCGCGGGCTTCCCAGGTTGGAGGCACTGGCGACCCGCCGCTAGTGTCTCGGGCCTCATGGGTTCTCTGATCAAGAAGCGCCGCAAGCGCATGCGCAAGAAGAAGCACAAGAAGATGCTGAAGCGCACGCGCTGGCAGCGCCGCGCCGCCGGCAAGTAGCCCGACGCCACCTGCAACCGATCTCTGACCGACCGCCCCTCGCCGGGCGGTCGGCGCGCGTCACGGCACGGCCGGTCAGCCGTAGGGGGCGGTGGTGTGGGCGACGAGACGCCCGGGACCGGGGAACGATCCCTCCACGAACCACGTCGAGCCCGACCCGGCCAGGCGGGGCGTCTCGCCCGTGTCGTCGCCCAGCGCCTCACGGAACGCCGCCATGCGGGGCTCGACCACCAGCGCGGCGGGCTCGAGGTCGTTGTCGCCGTCGCCCCGGGGGCCGCCGAGCCGGTCCCACGCCGCGTACACGGCCGGAGTCGAGCAGCCGTAGGGCGGCATCGCCAGGGTGAAGGTGCGGGGCACGAACGGCAGCGGCTCGAGCACCTCGCCGATCCCGCGCACCCGTGCCCGCCCGCCCCGCAGGCAGAACGGGACGTCCGCCCCGAGCGAGACGGCCACGGCCAGGTCGTGGCACCCGGCCCAGCGCATGATGGCGGCGGCGTTGGACGACCCGCCGCCCAGGCCGCCCCCTGCCGGGATGCGCTTGCGCAGCTCGACGTGGGCGCTGCGGCCCACCCGGGCCAGCGCCCGGCCGACCAGGTTGTCGTCGGGGTCCACGTAGCCGAGGCGGTGGCCCTCCACCACCACCAGCCCGGAACCCTCCGACAGCACCAGCTCGTCGGCCAGGTCGAGGCTCACCATCTCGGCGTCGACGAGGTGGTAGCCGTCGTCGCGCACGCCCGTCACCCGCAGGGAGACGGTGAGCTTCGCGGGCGCGGTGAGGACGGTCAGCCGGCGTCCTGCTGCTGCCTGCGGAGCCAGACGCCGATGGCCAGGAGGATGGCGGCGTAGAAGATGCCCTGCGCGAGGGAGGTGAGGCCGCCGAAGAGCCGGTCGCCGAAGTCGGGGCCGAACTCGTCCTCCTGGGTCAGCGAGTACAGGAAGCTGAGCCCGTACATCCCGAGCACGACCCACCCGGAGATCGTGACGATCTTGGCCAGGTCGAGCGGTTTGCGCCCGGGCGCCACATAGCCGGAGTAGTGCGCTTGCGGGTACTGATAGCCCTGCTGGGGCTGCGGGTACTGCTGCTGCCCGTAGGGATCCTGGGGGTTGCTCATGGTGGCCGTTCCTCCGCTGCCGAGACAGGTCTCACCCTGCCACATCACCCGGCGCCAGCCGGGCCAGCCGGCCCCACGCCGCCAGGTCGAGCTGCTCGGCCCGGGCGTCGGGACGTACGTCCGCCCGCACGAACCCGTCGGCGTCGACGAGCCCCGCCAGCGACCGTCGCACCATCTTGCGGCGCTGGCCGAAGCCCGCCTCGACCAGGCGGAACAACCGGTCGGCGTCGGCGTCGACCGCCGGGGCGGGCAGGCGGCGCACCCGCACCAGCGCCGACTCGACGCGGGGCGGCGGGATGAACACCGTGGGCGGCACCCGGCCCACGACCTCGGCCACGGCCCGGTACGCCAACTTGACCGACGGGATGCCGTAGGACTTGTTGCCGGGCGTCGCGGCCAGGCGCTCGCCCACCTCCCTCTGGACCATCACCAGCATGCGGTCCACGGCGGGCACGCCGGCGAGCAGGTCCAGCACCAGCGGCGTCGCCACGTTGTAGGGCAGGTTGGCGACCAGCGCCCACGGCCCGCCGACGTCGTCGCCGCCGTGGCTGTCGTCGTCGCCGTCGATGTCGTCGTCCGACGTCCCGAGGACCTCGTCCCAGTCGAGGCGCATGGCGTCACCGTGCACGATGCGGACGCCCGCGGGCTCGACGACCTGGCGAAGGGCGGGCAGGAGGTGGCGGTCGAGCTCGATCGCCGTGACGGCCGCGCCCGTCTCGGCCAGCGCCAGCGTGAGGGACCCGAGGCCCGGCCCGATCTCGACCACGCGGTCGCCCGGGCCCACCTCCGCCAGGCGGGCGATGCGGCGCACGGTGTTGGGGTCGGCGACGAAGTTCTGGCCCGAGCGCCCGGCTGGGCGACAGGCCGTGCTCGTCGAGCAGCGCGCGCACCTGCCGGGGCGTGAGGGTCACCGCCCGAGGCTACGGCCTGCGCGCCCGACGGCGGCTTTCGTGGTTCGTCCGGGACCTGGCGTCGCTGGCTGTCGTGGTGGCACTGAGCGACGCCAGTTCGGTGGAGCCGGGTGGTCCTCCGGGTTCTGGCGTCGCTCGCTGCCGTGGCGGCACTGAGCGACGCCGGAAGCCCCCCGGCTCCGGAGGCCAGCGGTCACCCGAGGCGGTAGACGCGTTCGGCGTTGGCCCAGGTGGCCTCGGCCACGGCCTCGACCTCGGCGCCCATCGCCGCCGCCAGCGCGGCGCCCACCACCGGCACCAGCGCCGGGCGATTGGGCCGGCCCCGGTGGGGGACCGGGGCGAGGTAGGGACTGTCGGTCTCGACCAGCGCTCGGTCGAGTGGGCAGACGGCGGCCGCCGCCCGCACGTCGTCGGCGGAGCCGAACGTGAGGATGCCGGAGAACGACAGGTGGCCGCCACGCTCGAGGCTGGCCCGGGCCTCGTCGGGCCCGCCGGTGAAGCAGTGGAAGACCGTGCGCTCGGGCACGCCTTCCGCGTCGAGCACGGCGAACGTGTCGTCCCAGGCCTCGCGGGTGTGGATCACCAGCGGCAGGTCGTGCTCGTGGGCCAGCGCCACCTGGGCGGCGAACACGGCGCGCTGCACGGGCCGGGGCGAGTGGTCGTAGTGGTAGTCGAGGCCGCACTCGCCCACCGCCACCACGCCCGGCTCGGCCAGCAGCCCGGCCAGGCCGTCCAGGCCCTCCTTGGCGTCGTGGGGGTGCAGCCCGACGGTGGCCCACACCACGCCGGGGTGGCGGGCGGCGACGGCGATGGCGTGGGCCGAGCTGGCGGCGTCGGTCCCCACCGTGATCAGGCGCTCGACGCCTGCAGCGCGTGCGGCGGCCACCGTCTCGTCGACCTCGCCGGGGTCGGCCCGCCCGCCGTTGTCGTGCCCGAGGTGGCAGTGGTCGTCGGTCCAGCGCAGCGGCACGAGCGACCACGCTACCGCCGCGCCCTCGCGCGCCCGCCGGAGGGCCGGCGTCACCGGCCCGGCCGGGCGGCGTCAGGGGGTGGGCGTGAGGCGGGGGAACAGCGGCGGGCCCTTGGCGACCGCCAGGCCGCCGGGGTAGCCGCCCCAGGCGGCGGCATCGGGCACCCGCTGGTCCTGCGGTGCGCCGTCCAGGCCGATCCGCGACCACGCCTCGGCACACGCGGTCGGCAGGGCCGGGCTGGCGAGGACCGACACGATGCGCACCGCCTCCAACGCGTCGCCCAGCACGGCGTCCACGGCCGGCCCGGGATCCATCTTCCACGGCTCGTTGTCCTCGAGGAACCCGTTGGTCTCGCGGATGAGCCGCCAGGTCGCCTCGAGCGCCAGCGAGGGCGCCATGCCGTCCCAACCCCGCGCGGTGGCGGCGTAGGCGTCGGCGGCCACCTCGGCCAGCGGGCTGTCGGTGCGGGGCGCCGGCCCGACACCGCCGCACTTGCGGCCGACCACCGTGGTCACCCGCGACAGCAGGTTGCCGAAGTTGTTGGCCAGGTCGCCGTTGTAGCGCTCGACCATCCGCTCGTAGCTGAAGTCCCCGTCGGGTCCCACCGGCGTGTCCCGCAGGAAGTGGTAGCGGAACCCGTCGACCCCGAACTCGCCCACCAGGTCGGCGGGGGCGATCTGGTTGAGGCGGGTCTTGCTCATCTTCTCGCCGCCCACCAGCAGGAACCCGTGCACGGTCACGTCGACCGGGGGCTCGACGCCTGCTGCCATGAGCATCGCCGGCCAGTAGACGCAGTGGAACCGCAGGATGTCCTTGCCGATCACGTGGTGGGCCGCGGGCCACCACGCCGCGAAGCGCTCGTCGTCGTCGCCGTAGCCGACGGCGGTGAGGTAGTTCACGAGGGCGTCGAACCACACGTAGGTGACGTGCGCGGGGTCCCACGGGATGGGCACGCCCCAGGTGATGGAGCTGCGGCTGATCGAGAAGTCGTCGAGCCCGCTGCGGATGAAGCCGAGGGCCTCGTTGCGCTTGGTCTCCGGCCGCACGAAGCCGGGATGGGATGCGTACCAGTCGAGCAGCGGCTGTTCGAAGCGCGACAGCTTGAAGAAGTAGTTGTCCTCCTTCACGTGTTCGACGGGCCGGTCGTGGATGGGGCAGCGCTCGCCGTCGAGCAGGTCGTCGACGGTGTAGTAGGCCTCGCATGCCACGCAGTACAGGCCCTCGTACGTGCCGAGCTCGATGTGGCCGTTGTCGTGCACCCGCTGGAGGAAGCGCTGCACCGCGGCGTGGTGGCGGGGCTCGCTGGTGCGGATGAAGTCGTCGTTGGTGATGCCGAGCTGGGCCCAGGCATCGCGGAACCGCTCGGAGGTGACGTCGGCCCACTCGCGGGGGGTCACCCCGTTCGCCTCGGCGGCGCGCTGAACTTTGAGTCCGTGCTCGTCGGTTCCCGTGAGGAAGTAGGTGTCGTCGCCGGCCAGGCGGTGCCACCGGGCGACGGCGTCGGCCACCACCGTCGTGTAGGCGTGGCCGATGTGGGGCGCGTCGTTGACGTAGTAGATGGGGGTCGTCACGTAGAAGCGGGCCACGACGGCAGGCTACTGCCGGCCTGGAGCGACGCAGGCCGGTCGACTGCGTACCGCGCGTGGTCGTGGACAGAATTACGACCCGGGATGGTGGGCACTTCGCGCGCGGCCCTGGCTAGTCTTGGCCGACCGACCGGCCGGGACCACCGCGAGGCGACGACGCCTGGGGCGCGGACCGCCGGTGCCGCCGCACCCCTGGAGGAACGACGCTGAGCGCTTCCCAACCGCCGCCGCCCCGCCGGCGCGGACGCCCGGGACCCGCCGAGGGACCGCCTGCGGACCAGGCCCGACGGGGCGACGATCCCCGCCGACAGGGCCCGCCGGCCCGTCGACCGGCGCCACGAGCAGACGGCGCCGGGGCGGTCGACGGACAGGAGTGGCGCGACATGGGCGGCTGGGAAGGCGGCGACGGTGGCGCCCGTGGGGCACGCGGCCCCGCCGCGCCCCGCGGGGGCATGCCCGACTGGTACGAGCAGGCGGCGCCGCCCCTGTCGCGGCCGACCGCCGGCCGCGGGCGCAACGGTCCCGGCGGACCCGCTGCGGGCGCGCGCTGGGACGACGACCTGTCCGATCCGAGCGAGCTGTCCGGCTGGCGGGAGCGCCAGGCCCAGGCCCGCGCCGAGGGCCGCAGCACGCCCGCCCGCCCCCGCCCCGCCGGGCCTGCCGGCCCCCCGCCGCGCCTGCCCGCGGAAGGCCGGGGCGTCGACGGCCCGCCGCCGCGCCGGCCCGCGGGTGGCCGCGGTGCCGACGGCCCGCCGCCGCGCCGGCCTCCGGATGGCCGCGGCGTCGACGGTCCGCCCCCCGGTCAGCCCGGGGGAGGATGGGCGGTCGAGGGCCCGCCGCCGCGGCGCACCGCTGCGGGGCCCACGACCCGCGTCCCGACCATGCCGCCCGGTCCCGCCGGCGCCCCGGTCGCCCGGGCACCCGCCGGCGCGCCGGATCAGATCGACCGATTGGGCCCGATGGACCCTGCGGGTTTCGCCGGCACGCCCTCCCGGGTGCCGGCCGGCGTGCCCGAGCGGTCCTTCGACACCGCCCCGACAGGTCCCGTCGGGCTCGTCGGGTCGGGGGGTCCCGTCGGGCTGGCGGGTGCCGGTCGCGGTCCGACCGGCGTCGGTGGTCCCGGCGCCCAGGTGCTCGACCGCGGCTGGGAGGCGCCCTCCGCCCCGCCCGCCTGGGAGCAGGACGACGAGCTCGACGACGTCGACCCCGCGGGCGACCGCGCGTCCCGGTCACGCCGGGGTGGCCGTGGCGCCACGCCGGAGGCCCGGCCCGAGCCGGCACCCCGGCCCGAGCTGCCCTACGTCGGCGGCTTCGACGGCCTGCGGGCGGTGTGCCTCCTGGCGATCCTCGCCTTCCACCAGGGGTTCGGCTTCGCCCGGGGCGGGTTCCTGGGCATCTCCAGCTTCCTCACGCTGTCGGGCTTCCTGCTGACCACCCTCGCCCTGGCCGAGTGGTCGCAGAGCGGCCGCCTCGAGCTCGGCCGGATGTGGGAGAGCCGCGGCCGCCGTCTGTTCCCCGCCCTGCTCGTCACGATCGGGTTGGTGGTGGTGCTCCAGGCCACACTCCGGGTCGGCGCCGGACCCGGGTTCCGGGCGGACGTGCTGGCCGCGGTCGGCCAGGTCCTCAACTGGCATTTCGTGATCAGCGGCGACGGGTTCGACAGCGTGCTGATCAACCCCTCGCCGGTGCAGCACCTGTGGGCGCTGTCGCTGCTGGTCCAGCTCACCGTCGTGTTGCCGCTGCTGTTCGTCGGGCTGATGAGGGTGACCGGCAAGCGCTGGCGCGTCGCGGGCGCGACCGTGGCGCTCGCCGCCGCGGGCAGCTTCGCCGCTGCCTGGTTCGCGGCCGGCCGCAGCGGCAACGACGGGATCGCCTACTACGGCACCCACACGCGTGCCGGCGAGCTGCTGGTCGGGGCCGTGCTCGCCTTCGCCGTGCTGAGCCCCCGCGTGCGGCGGGCCATCGCCTCGCCCGGCGGCGTCAAGGCCGTGCGGTACGGCGCACCGTTGGCGCTGGTCGGCCTGGCGGTGCTCTGGACCACCACCAGCCTGTACAGCACCAACCTCTTCGGTGGCATCACCGCCCTCAACGCGGTGCTCACGGCGTGGGTCGTCTTCGCCGTCACCCTGCCCGGGCCGGCCGCCACGGCGCTGGGCAGCCTGCCCCTCCGCACGATCGGCAAGGTCAGCTTCGCCGCCTACCTGCTGCACTGGCCGCTGTTCCTGCTCCTCGACGGCGACCGCGTGGGCATCGACGGCCTCGCCCTGTTCGCCGTCCGGCTGGCGGCCACGCTGGCCGGGGGCGCCCTGCTCACCTACGGCGTCGAGCGCCCGTTCCGGCGTGGCGTGCGCCTCCCCCGGCCCCGGCTGGCCCTCGCCCTCGGCGTGTGCGCTGCGTTGGTGGCCGCCGCCGCACTCGTCCTGCCCGAGCAGCCGCCGGCGGGCGTGAGCCTCGCCGTCGACGACGGCAGCGGTGCGGGCGACCTCGACGTCGTCGTGCCCGGCGGGACGAGCACGGCGTCGATCGCCCTCGTGGGCGGATCCCTCGCCGGTGACCTCCCCCCGGGGTTCGAGGCGTGGAATGCCAAGCACACCGACGAGCAGGTCACGGTGCACACCCACATCTCCGACGGATGCCCGCTGTCGGGCCCCGGCCCGGTGCGGATCGCCGGTGAGGTGATGGGCGACGACCTCGAGTGCGTGGGCTTCGGGCCCCGGCTGCCCGAGCTGCTGTCGGCGGCGCACGCCGACGCGGTGGTGGTGGTGCCGGGCGTGGGCGACCTGGGCGAGCGCGAGATCGACCGCGAGTGGTTGCACCTCGGCGACCCGGTGTACGACGCGTGGCTGGTCGACCGTCTGGGTGCGCTGGCCGACACGCTGGCCGACGCCGGCGTGCCCGTCCTGTGGGCCACCTCGCCGCACGTCCGCCTGGCGCCGGGCGGCGATGTCGAGGGCTACTGGAGCGACCTCCCCGAGAACGACCCGGCGCGCGTCGACCGGCTCAACGAGATCATCCGCCACGTCGTCGCCGACCGTGAGGACTTCGTCGTGGCCGACATGCAGGACTGGGCGCAGCGCCTGCCGCAGGGCGAGTTCGGTGCCGCCGACCGGGCGGAGGGCACCGGCCTGACCGAGACCGGGGCCGCCCGGGCCGCGGCATGGCTGACGCCCGAGGTGCTGGAGGTGCTCGGCATCGAGCGTGCGCCGGCCGACGACGCCGGCTGAACCCCGGGGCCTGAACACGGGCTGAACAGGGCCTGAACCCACCGCACGTTACCGCTTGGTAGCCTCCCGCCGGGAACGCCGCCGGGGGGCCCGGGCGGTGGCTGGGAGGGGTTCGTGGGGACGAGCACAGCGGCGCCGGCCGACGGCGTCGTGCCGCAGGTGGCGACCGCCGGGGACGAGTCCCGCACCGACGGCCTCGACCAGACCGTCGAGGCCGCCGCCACCGTGTTCGCCTACCGGCCCGGCCTCGACGGGCTGCGGGCCCTGGCGCTTCTGGCCGTCCTGGCCTTCCACCACGGCTGGCCGGGGCGCGCGGTGGCTACCTGGGCGTGTCGTCGTTCTTCACCCTGTCCGGGTTCCTCATCACCACCCTGGCGCTGATCGAGTGGCGGCGCACCGGGCGCCTCTCGTGGCGGCGCTTCTGGGAGCGCCGGGCCCGCCGCCTGCTGCCCGCGGCGCTGGTGACCCTGGCGGCGGTGCTGGTCCTCCAGGCGTGGGCGGGGACGGGCTCGGGCCCCCGCTTCCGCGGCGACGTGCTGGCCGCGCTGGGCTACGGCGCCAACTGGCGGCTGGCCCTGGCGGACGGTGGCTACGCCGACCTGTTCGCCGCACCCTCCCCGGTGGTGCACTTCTGGTCGCTGGCCATCGAGGAGCAGTTCTACGTGGTGTTCCCGCTGGTGTTCGCCGGGGTCATGGCGATGGCGGGAGCGGGGCGGCGCGCCGGGGTGGCGATCGCCCTGTTCGGGGTGACGGCGCTGGCGTCGTTCGGCGCCGCCTGGGCGGTGGCCGACCGCGACGGCAACGACGGCATCGCCTACTACGGCACCCACACCCGCGCGGGCGAGCTGCTGGTGGGGGTGTGCCTGGCGTTCCTGGTGGTGCGGCACCGGGATCGGCACCCAGCGCGGCACCAGGCGGGGGGCGGGGAGCGGCACTCGGGGGCGCACCAGGCGAGGCGCCGGGGGCGGCGCCGGTCGGTGACCGTCCCGTTCGCAGACCTCGCCGACCTGGCGGGGCTGGCGGCGCTGGCCGTGCTCGCCTGGCTGTGGACGGGCATCGCCATCGGCGACGCCCGCCTGTTCCACGGGGCGACGGTGCTCAACGCGGTGTGCACGGCGGTCCTGGTGGCGGCCATCGCCCACGCCGGGCGGCTCGACCGGGTGCTCGGCATGGCCCCGCTGCGCGGGCTGGGCAAGGTCAGCTACGCCGCCTACCTGTTCCACTGGCCGATCTTCCTGGTGCTGGCCCCGCCCCGGGTGACGCTCACCGGACCCGCGCTGTTCGCCCTCCGGCTGGCCGCCACCGTGGCGGCTGCCGCCCTGTCCTACGCGGTGATCGAGGCCCCGTTCCGGTACCGGCTGCGCATGCCCCGGCCCCGGCTGGCCGCCGTGGTGGCCGGCGGTGCCCTCGTGGTCGTGGGCCTGGCCTACCTGCTGCCCCAGCAGCGGGCCGCCTTCGACGACCTGGCCGCCGCCGAGCCGGTCGCCGACCGCAGCGGTGGGCTGCCACCCGCCACCGACGTGCGCATGACCGCGGCGGTGGCCCCGCCCGCCGGGGGCCCGGCCGACGTCCGGGTGTTCCTGGCCGGCGACTCCGTGGCGTACTCGCTGCGCACCGCCTTCCACTTCTGGAACACCCGCGGCCCCGAGCGCACCTTCCAGGTCGACACCCACATCTCGTTCGGCTGCCCGATCGGCGGGCCGGGCGTCGTGCGGGGCATCGACGAGCACCGGACGCCTCCGGACTGCGACACCTGGCGCGCCGACCTGCCCGCGGCGCTCGCCGCGTCCGATCCCGACGTGGTCGTCGTGGTCATGGGCCTGCTCGACCTCAACGGGAGGGAGATCGAGGGAGACTGGCGCGACCTGGGCGATCCCGCGCACGACCGCTGGCTGCGGGGGCGGATGGACGACGTCGCCACCGCGCTCGAGGCCGGCGGCGCGCCGGTGGTGTGGATGACGTTCCCCCACGTGCGGGCGCGGGACACGTCCGACCCGACCCGGGCCTGGGACACGCTGGACATCAACGACCCCGCCAAGGTCGACCGCTTCAACGCGCTGCTGGCCGAGGTGGTGGCCGAGCACGACGGCATCGAGCTGGTCGACCTGGCCTCGTGGCTCGAGACCTGGCCCCGCCAGTCGTTCGACCCGGACATGCGCGACGGCGTCCACTTCAGCTACGCGGCGTCCGACATGGTCGGGAGTTGGCTCATCCCCCAGCTCTTCGCCACGCTGGACCAGTGAGGGAGCGCAGCGAGCGAACCATGAGCTCAGTGCGGTACCCGGCACGCAGTGCCGATCGGTCACTGCGTGCATCCCGAAGGGTGCACCAGTGAGGGAGCGCAGCGACCGAACCATGAGCACAGTGCTGTATCCGGCACGCAGTGCCGATCGCTCACTGCGTGCATCCCGAAGGGTGCACCAGTGAGCGCCATCCGCGTCGAGGTCGTCGTCGCCGCGCCGCCGGCGCAGGTGTGGCGCCACCTCGCCGACATCGGCGACCACGTGTCGTGGATGGCCGACGCCGACTCCCTCCGCTTCGTGGGGGAGCGCCGCTCGGGGGTCGGCACCCGCTTCGTGTGCGCGACCCGGGTGGGACCGCTGCGCACCCTCGACGTCATGGAGGTGACCGAGTGGCGGGAGGGGGAGGCCATCGGGGTCCGCCACCGCGGCCTCGTGACGGGGAGCGGCCGCTTCGTGCTGCGGCCCGTGAGCCTGGGCCGGAGCCGCCTGACGTGGCGCGAGGACCTGCGGTTCCCGTGGTGGCTGGGCGGGCCCCTGGGGGCGGCTGCCGCCCGCCCGGTGCTGCGCGCCGTGTGGCGGGGCAACCTCGACCGCTTCGCCCTCCGTGCGACCGGACGTGCGGCGGCTCCGGTCGCCGGACCACCGGATGCGCCGTAGGTTCGTCGGGCTCGGCGGCCCCCGCTCAGTTGAGCGGCTGGGCCACGACCAGGCAGCCCACGTACAGCGTGGCCGAGATGGCGACGCAGGCGATGAGCGGGGCCGGCGACCGCGGGCCCATCCGCGGGCCCACGACCCACAGGATGTAGCCGCCGATCGTGCCGGCGATCAGGCCGCCGAGGTGGCCACCGATCGAGATGTTGGGGATGGCGAACGTGAGCAGCAGGTTGATCACCAGCAGCGAGCCGATCGCGGTCTGGAAGGGGTTGATGCCCCGCGACCGCATGGCCACCACCGTCGCGCCCATGAGCCCGAACACCGCGCCCGAGGCCCCGACCGTGGGGGCGTTGTTGTCGAGCAGCAGGGTCAGGAAGGAGCCGCCCAGCAGCGACATGCCGTACAGGGCCACGAACGACCAGCGCTTGATCGCGGGCTCCAGCAGGCCGCCGAGCTGCCACAGCAGGAACATGTTGAAGCCCACGTGGAGCAGGCCGACGTGGAGGAAGCCGGCGGTGATGGGGCGCCACCAGTCGCCGGCGGCGACGGCCGGCCCGTACAGGGCGCCCTTGGCCCCCCACTCGCCGAGCTCGGTGCCGCCCCCGCCGAGGAACGCCCCGGTGACGAAGATGGCAAGGTTGGCGGCGACGAGCACCGTGGTGACCACCGCCGCGCTCTGCAGCGACCGGGCGGTCACCACCTTCTGGCGATGACCGTGGGTGCAGTCGGGGCAGTGGAACCCGACCGACGCCTGGTGCATGCAGGCGGGGCAGATGGGGCGATCGCACCGCTGGCAGATCACGCCGGCGCGCCGGTCGGGATGCCGATAGCAGGTCTGCACGTCGGTCGTCGCCATCGCTGCCGAGGCTATCGGTACCGTGCCCCCACCAGGGCACCGGTACCTCGAGGGCCGTCAGCGCGGCAGGTCGATGGGGTGGGCCGCCACCCCGAGGCGGTGGGCGAGCGGGGCCAGCACCTCGCGCTCGGCGTCGTCCAGGCCGGGCCGGGCGAGCGCCTCGTGCAAGCGCTCCTGGGCGACGTCGAGGCGGACGTGGAGCGCCAGCTCGCGGGCCAGGCGCACCATGCCCCGGGCGGCGTCGACGGTGGCCGGAGCGGGGCGGGCCGCCGCCCGCGCCACCGCCCGGTCGACCGATCGCTCGAGTGCGGCCGAGGCCGCGGGCGAGCTGATGTGTGCCCCCTGCTCGCGTGCGTCGCGGGCCACGGCCCGCGCCAACCGGTAGTCGGCGGGGTCGGTCGAGCCGGTGCAGGCGTCGACGGCCGCCTCCAACCGGCGGGAGAGCGCATGCTCGACCGGGCCCCGCAGCTCGGCCGGCAGCGGGGTACCGGCGACCGCCAGCGCGGCCAGCGTGTCGTGGTGGTCGGCCCGGAGCTGGTCGTACGCGGCGACGAAGCGGTCGGCCAGGCCCTGGGCCGTGGCCGCCAGCAGCTCCTCGCCCACGCCCGGCAGCGCGCTCTCGAGGCCGAACTCGCGGGGCCCGAACCGGTCGACCACCTGCCGGAGCAACGCGGTCACGCGGTCGCCCCGCCGGGTCGCCTCGACCAGCGCGGCGATGTCGCCTGCGTCGCGGTCGGCGGCGCGATCGCCGTCGCGGTCGCCGGCGTCGTCGTCACCGGAGGCTTCGTCGGTGCCGGTCGCGGCGGGCCGGACCGCGCCGAACACCTCCAGGCCGCCGAGGTGGAGCGCGGCATAGACCCACGCGGTGGTGCGCCGGGTGCGCCGGTGGGTGAGCGCGACCCGGCCGGCGCACACGGCCACGCCACCCCGGTCGACGGCGTCGTGCAGGTCGCGGGCCACGTCGTAGCCGTCGAGGCGCCCCGATCCGGCCGGCAGGCTCTGGGCGGCCAGCAGCTCGGTCATGGCCACGTGGCCGGCGACCCGGCCCGGGTCGACCCGGCTGGGCTCGACCTGGCGGCGCCAGATGTCGCGGCCGTCGCCCTCGTCGGGGTCGTTGCTCTGCGCGGTGGCCAGGGTGGCGAGCACTGCCTCCTCGGTGTCGCCCGCCTCGCCCAGCGCCGCCAGCATGTCCAGGCAGCACGCGGCGTAGCGCAGGATCTGCACGGTCTCGATGCCGGCGAGGTCGTTGAAGAACCAGCCGCACGAGGTGTACATGAGCAGGGCCATGCGCTGGCTCTCCAGCAGGGTGAGCGCCTGGACGAGGTCGGCCTCCCCGTCGAGCCCGGCGGCCAGGTGCTGGTCGGCGAAGCGCTCGACGGTGGTGGCGCCCACCAGGACGTCGACGTAGGCGTCGCGGGCGGCCCACGGGTCGCGCAGCACCGCCGGCCCCAGCCGCTCGAACACCGCGACCGCGTGGTCGCGCACCTGGTCGAGCGCGGCCCGCAGCGGCGCCCGCCAGGCCTGGTTCCAGCCCGGCTCGCCGCCCGTGTGGCAGCCGCAGTCCTCCAGCCACCGGCCGACGCCGTGGGCGCAGGACCAGGCCGACAGCCGCACGCGGGCCTGGCGGGACGGCGGGTGCTCGACCAGCCAGTCGGCGAGCCGGGGAAGGGCCACGCCCCGCCGGCCGGCCTCGATGGCCAGCGCGTACGCCACGCCCCGGTCGGCGTACGTGTGGTGGTGGCCGAACGTCTCGCCGTCGCAGGCGACCGACACCAGGTCCCCGCCCGAGCGGCCGACGATGCGGTCGACCACCACCTGGCTGGGGAACCCGCCGAAGGCGACGTCGTGGCTGATCGGGCCGTCGTAGACCACCAGGTCGACGCCGAGGTCGGGACGGTCGGGATGCTGCCAGCGCAGCGTGCCCGGGAGGTCGCCGCCGCCGTGACCGTCGTCGCCGTCGTGCCCGGCGAGGTCGACCTGGCCCGGGGCCAGGATCGTGAACCGGACGCCCTCCTCGGCCAGCACGGCCAGCACCCGGTCGTCGACGGCGGTCTCGGGCAGCCACATGCCCTCGGCGTCGCGGCCGAAGCGCTGGCGGAAGTCGGCCAGGCCCCACCGCACCTGGGTGCGCAGGTCGCGGTCGTTGCACAGCGGCAGGATGGCGTGGCCGTAGGCCTGGGCGATGGCCCGGCGGCCGGCCCGGTCGGCATCGATGATGCGGGAGTAGACCTCGGGCGCGTGGTCCTCCAGCCACGACAGCAGGGTGGGCCCCATGTTGAACGACAGCCGCCGGTAGTTGTCGACGATGGCCATGATGCGGCCGTGGTCGTCGAGGATGCGGGCCCAGCCGTTGGGCCGGTAGCACTCGGCCGTGATGCGCCCGTTCCAGTCGTGGTAGGGCGCGGCCGAGGGCTGGCGGGGCACGGCCTCGGTCCACGGGTTCTCCCGTGGCGGTTGGTAGAAGTGGCCGTGGAGGACGAAGGCGACGTCGGCGATCACCCCACGCTAGGTGCCCGGCCCACCGACCCCTGACACGACCGGTGGCACCGGCGGGGTGTAGGCGTGGCCGATGCGCGTGCGCAGCAGCCACTGGGTCACCAGCCCGGCGAAGGCCAGGGCGCCGGCGGCGGCGAACCCCGCCCGCTCGTTGCCGCTCGTCAGGGACACCACCAGCCCGACCGCGGTGGCGCCGAGGCCCTGGGACAGGTCGAAGAACACCGAGAACGTGCCCACGGCGTGGCTGCGCTCGTCGGGCGGTGCGGCGGCCATGACGGCGGTGAACAGCGACGGGTACAGCAGCGACATGCCCGCCCCCAGCCCGACGGCGCTCAGCCAGATCGAGGCGGGCGAGCCGAAGACGGCCACCAGCGTGATGCCGACCGACACGCCGCACAGTGCGAGCCCCGACCCCGCCTGCCAGCCGAGGCGGTCGGGCAACCGGGCGCCCACGATGCGCACGATCAGGACGAGGCTCGCGTACAGCGCCAACACCCCGCCCACGCTGCCGA
Organism: uncultured Acidimicrobiales bacterium; assembly: GCA_963842395.1. Lineage (GTDB taxonomy): Bacteria > Actinomycetota > Acidimicrobiia > Acidimicrobiales > VFJN01 > ZC4RG19. Next base: position 1,141,757 of record CAWJGJ010000002.1, on the reverse strand, counting down.
AGCCGATGTCCTCGGCGTAGAGCGGGATGAACGCGGCGAACGCCGTGAACGGGATGAGGCCGAGCAGCAGGATCACGCCCGGCCACAGGGCGTCCCGCTGGAGGAACTTGCGGCCCCCGATGTGGTCGACCGTGCGGCCCCGGGGGATCCAGAGGCCCACCACCGTGGCCAGCGCCGCGCACCCACCGCTGACGGCCCACACGGTGTCGAACCCCTGGCCGGTCAGCAGCAGCTCGCCGAGCGGCGGCCCGACCGCCAGGCCGCCGTAGAGCGCCACCGAGAAGTACGAGGCGGCCTCGCCGCGGCGGTGGTCGGGCGCCAGGTCCTGCGCGGCGGTGGCCAGGCCGACGAACACGGCGGCCTCGCCCGCGCCGGTGAGGAGCCGGGCCCCGATCAGCAGCAGGAGGCTGGACGCGAACGCGTAGGTGAAGATCGACGCGGCCACGACCGCGGCCCCGCCCACCACCAGCACGCGGCGCCCCCGCCGGTCGCCCACGCTGCCGATCCAGGGGCGCAGCAGCGCCGCCGACACGGCGAACGCCCCGACGCCCACGCCCACCTGCAGGCCGCCGCCGCCCAGCTCGTCCTCGATGTAGCGGGGCAGGGTCGGCAGCAGCGAACCGAGCGCGGTGAAGTAGAGGAACGACGACAGGATGACGACGGCGAACGTGGGCGACAGCAGGCTGGCTTCGCGTTCGCTGCCGGGAGAGGGCGGGAGGGGAGCACCGGACACGACGGAAGATTGCATACCATCCGCCGGCTGTCGTGCTCCAACCTGTTCCCGGCCACCGAGGGTGGGATCGGGCCCGCCGTCACCCGTTGGCATCGGGCGGCGCCGGCACCAGCCAGCGCACGGCCAGGGGCGGGAGGGTCAGCACGGCCGAGTCGGGCTGGTCCTGCCACGGGGTCTCGTCCGCCTCGACGGCGGGCTGGACCATCCCGCTGCCGCCCCAGCGCTCGTCGTCGGTGTTCAGCACGTCGACCCAGCGGCCGCCGCGGGGGAGCCCCAGGCGGTAGCCGTGCCGGGGCACCGGGGTGAGGTTCGCCACGCACGCGACCACCCCGCGGTCGCCGGCCCCGCCGTCGTGCCCGAGGCGCAGGAAGGCGTACACCGAGTTCTCGCGGTCGTCGGCGTCCAGCCAGGCGAAGCCGGCAGGCGCGGTGTCGGCCGACCACAGGGCCGGGTGGGCGGCCTCGACCCGGTTGAGCTCACGCAGCAGGTCGCGCACCCCGCGGTGCAGGGGCTCGGCCAGCAGGAACCAGTCGATCTCCCGGTCGTGGCTCCACTCGCGCTCCTGGGCCAGCTCGGCCCCCATGAACAGGAGCTGCTTGCCCGGGTGCGACCACATCCAGGCGTACAGGGCCCGCAGGTTGGCGTGGCGTTGCCACAGGTCGCCCGGCATCTTGGTCAGCAGCGAACCCTTGAGGTGCACGACCTCGTCGTGGCTGAAGGGCAGCACGTAGTTCTCGCTCCAGGCGTAGGTGAGCCCGAAGGTCAGCAGGTCGTGGTGCCACTTGCGGTGCACCGGGTCGCTCGAGAAGTACGCGAGCGTGTCGTGCATCCAGCCCATGTTCCACTTCTGCGTGAAGCCCAGGCCCCCGGCGTCGACCGGGCGGCTGACGCCTCCCCAGGCCGTCGACTCCTCGGCCATGGTGATCACGCCGGGCACGTCGCGGTGCAGGACGGTGTTCATCTCCTGCAGGAAGGCGATGGCCTCGAGGTTCTCGCGGCCGCCGTGCCGGTTGGGCACCCACTCGCCCTCCCGGCGCGAGTAGTCGAGGTAGAGCATCGAGGCCACGGCGTCGACCCGCAGGCCGTCGACGTGCATCTCCTCCAGCCAGTAGCGGGCGCTGGCGATCAGGAAGTTGCGCACCTCGTGGCGGCCGAAGTTGAACACCAGGGTGCCCCAGTCGGGGTGCTCGCCCTGGCGGGGGTCGTCGTGCTCGTACAGCGCGGTGCCGTCGAAGCGGGCGAGCGCCCAGGCGTCCCGGGGGAAGTGGGCCGGCACCCAGTCGATGAGCACGCCGACCCCCCGCTGGTGCAGGTGGTCGACGAAGCCCCGAAAGCCGTCGGGGTCGCCGTGGCGCGAGGTGGGGGCGAAGTAGCCCGTCACCCCGTAGCCCCACGACGGCACGTAGGGGTGCTCGGTGGGCGGCATGAGCTCGACGTGGGTGAAGCCGAGGTCGACGACGTGGTCGGCCAGCCGGTCGGCCAGCTCGGCGTAGCCGAGCACCCGGCCGTCGGCGTGGCGCATCCACGACCCGAGGTGGACCTCGTACACGGCCATGCGGTCGTCCCACGGCCGGGCCGTGGCGCGGCGGTCCATCCACGCGTCGTCGGCCCACTCGTAGCTCGACCGGAAGATCACGCTGGCGTTGGCCGGCGGCACCTCGGTGGCCCGGGCCAGCGGGTCGGCCCGCAGCCGGGTCTCGCCGTCGGCCCCGACGACCTCGAACTTGTACCGGTGGCCGGGCTCGGCCTCGGGGACGAAGATCTCCCACACGCCCGACGCGCCCAGGCTGCGCAGCGGGTGCACCCGGCCGTCCCACCCGTTCCAGTCGCCGACCACCCGCACGGCGCGGGCCGCCGGGGCCCACACGGCGAACGCCGTGCCCGGGGTGCCCACGTGGACGCGGGGGTGGGCGCCGAGGGCGGTCCACAGCCGGTCGTGGCGGCCCTCCCCGACGAGGTGGAGGTCGAGGTCGCCGACGGTGGGCCAGAACGGCCAGGGGTCGACCGCCGTGTGGCGCCCGCCACCGTCCCAGCCGAACGTGACGGTGTACCCCGGCTCCGGCTCGGCGTCGACCGTCACCTCGAACACGCCCGCCTCGTGGATGCGGCGCATGGGCCGGCCGGCGAGGGAGGCCGTCTCCGCCCCCGGTCGCCACGAGCGCACGACCAGGGTGTCGCCGCGGCGGTGGATGCCGAGCAGCTGGTGGGGATCCCGGCAGGTGCCGGCCGCCAGGGAGGCGAGGCCGGCGTCGATCCCGTCGCCGGTGCGCTGGCCCACTCAGCCCCCCGACGACAGCAGGTTGCGGACGGCCGAGGCCGGGATGTCGACCCAGTCGGGCCGGTGGGCGAGCTCGTACACGACCTCGTAGACGGCCTTGTCGAGCGTGAACGCGGACAGGAGCGTCGCCGCGTCCCCGGGAGAGCCCGGCAGCAGCGCCGCGGTGCCCTCGACGTGCCGGTAGCCCGCCATGAAGGCCTCGCGGGCGCGTGCCTCCCACTCGTCGGCCAGGTCCACCAGCTCGGGGTCGACGTCGCGGCCCCGCTCGAGCAGCGCCGTGCGGGCCGCGTAGTGGAACGACCGCACCATGCCGGCGATGTCACGCAGCGGGGACGACGGGGCCGTCCGCTCGGCCACGGGCCGCCCCGGCTCGCCCTCGAAGTCGAGGACGAACCAGCCGGCGTCCGCCAGCAGGAACTGGCCCAGGTGCAGGTCGCCGTGGATGCGCAGGGCGCGGCCGGGGTCGGACACCGCGGTGACGGCCGGCAGGGACGCGTCGATGGCGGCCACGTCGACGAGCGCCGACACCTTGACCGGCTCGCCGGCCAGCTCGACCTCGCCCTCGGGCACCCGGCTCAGCTGGGCGCGGAACCCCTCGACCCAGGCCGCGGGATCGGCCGGACCGGTGCCGAACGCCTCGGCCAGCGCCAGGTGGAGGCGGCCGGTCACCTCGCCCAGGGTGAAGGCCTCGGGGCCGAAGTCGCCGCCGGCCTCCTCGGGCGGCATCCGCGTGCCCAGCAGGTCACGGAGCGATGTGTGGGCGAGCTGCCAGGCGTCGGTCGACCCCAGCAGGTAGCTGCGCACCACCGCGAGGTCGGTTCCGTCGGCCCGCAGCTCGGCGAGCTGGGGCACGACGTGGGGGAACCCGAGGCGGCCGAGCGTCTCGGCGACCTCGACGTCGGGGTTGGGCTCGGTGTGGACCCGGCGGAACAGCTTGAGGATCAGCCTCTCGTCGTAGACCACCGACGTGTTGGACTGCTCGACCACGAGGGGCCGGGCCACCGCGGCCGACTCGTCGGGTGCGACCTTGGCCAGCACGTCGAGTGCCAGCTCGGGGTCGACGAGCGCGTCGTAGTAGATCCAGCCGTCGACCTCGCCGACGGTCACCCGGGCCTTGCCCTGCAGGAACTCCCGGTCGCTGGGGTCGGGCCGCCCGCCCAGCACCACCTGGTAGAGGGCGTGGTCGCCGGTCGCGTCGGTGACGTCGACCAGGTACCAGGCCAGCACGGGGTCGCCGTCGCGCAGCTCCAGGGGCGTCAGCGCCACCGCCACCGGTGGCTCGTGGCCTGCGAACCAGCGCTGCCGGGGCAGGAACTCGCCCAACAGTGGAGCCAGCTTCTCGGCCAGATCGTCGAGGCTCGGCACCGCACCTGCCTAGCACTGTTCGGCCACCGCCCGTTTCCCTTGTGGCGGGGGTCACGGCCCGGCGGCGTCGGCGCGCGCGCAGCCGAGGTTCCTCCCCCGGGGCGGGTGATGCCGTGGTCGGCGAGGGCCCCCGCCGCCGTCCGGTCCCGCCCGCGCTCGGCCGCCTCGGCCATGGCCGCGGGCTCCAGCTGCGCCCGTAGCGGCCGGTCGAGCACGGCGCGGAACAGGACGTAGTGCGCGGTGGCGTTGAACCGGCCGTGCATGGCGGTGCCGACCAGCTCGGCCGCCGCGTCGGGCTGACCCGCGCAGAGCTCGGCGTAGGCGAGGGCGAGCACGCAGTCGGCGTCGGCCCGGTAGCCCTCGCGTCCGGCCAGGCCCAGGGCGTGGCTCAGCGTGGTGCGGAAGTCTCCACCGTCGACGATGTCGCACAGGGCCGTCGAGAACGAGGTGATCCAGGTCTCGACGATGCCGGTGCGGTCGAGGTAGTCCTGCTGCAGGCCCATCCAGCGCCGTGCCGCCGGCCCGTCCCGCTCGGCCAGCGCGAGCATCCAGCCCGCCCAGTGCACGATGAAGCTGTCGTAGCCGTCCTCCGAGGTCTCGGCGTCGAGCCGGGCGAGTGCCTCCCGGGCGTCGTCGTAGCGGCCGGCGGCGAGGTCGGCGACGGCGAGGAAGGCCCCGATCAGCGTGACGAGGCGGGGGTCGCCGGAGCGGCGTGCCAGGTCGACCGCCGGTGCCAGGCGGTCCCTCCCACGCCGGGGCTCGGTCAGGTGGGCGAGCGCCTCGTAGTGGGCGGCGAGGCACGCTCCGGCCGGGTCGCCGTCCGGGTCCATGAGCTGCCCGGCGACCACGGCGGCGTCGAACAGCTGGAGGTGGTCGCCGCGTCCCTGGCCCACGTCGGCGCGGAGGATGTGCACCCACAGCTCGTCGTCGGGCGCCAGCTCCTGCGCGAGGAGCTCGTCGACCCACGCGTCGCCCTCGGCGCAGCCGATCGCGTTCCGCCACAGGAACGAGGCGCCGGTCGCCAGCTCGACGGCATCGCGGGCGTGGCCGTGGGCGAGGCTTAGCCGGAAGGCCTGCCGGGCGTCGTCCAGGTGGGCCCGGTACGCGGCGGCCCGCCGCGCGGACAGCCACCGGTCGAGCCGCGACACCGAGCCGACCGTGTCGCGCAGGTGGTGACGATGGCGCTCGAACGCGGCGGCCGACTCGCCCGCCTCCTCCAGCCGGTCGCGCGCGAACACGCGGATCGTCTCCAGCAGCCGGTAGCGCCCGGTGCCGGGCTGGCGGACCACCAGGCTCTTGTCCACCAGCCCGCCGAACACGGACACCACCCCGGCGGCGGTCGACGGCGGGGCGGTCGCCTCGACGGCGTCCAGCGAGAACGTCGCGGGGAACACGCTGAGGTGGCGGAGCAGGCCCTGCTCGGCGGGGTCGAGCAGCTGGTAGCTCCAGTCGATCGCCGTTTCCATCGTGCTGTGACGCCCGTCGCCCGACGCGCGGCCCGCCAGCAGGGCGAGGCGGTCGTCCAGGCGCCGGGTCAGCTCGCCGAGGTCGAAGCGCCGGAGCTGGCCGGCGGCGAGCTCGAGCGCGAGGGGCACGTCGTCGAGCCGGCGGCACAGCTCGACGACCGCCGGGTCGTCGGCGTCCCAGGTCCCGCGGGGCTCGGCGGCCCGGGCGCGTTCCACGAACAGCGCCGGCGCCCCCTCGTGCAGCGGCCCGAGGGGCCACACGTGCTCGCCGGCGACGCCCAGCGACTCGCGGCTGGTGGCCAGCACCCGCGCCGTGTCGCCTCCTGCGAGCATGCGGTCGACGAGCCGGGCCGCCTGGTCGAGCACGTGCTCGCAGTTGTCGAGCACGACCAGCACCGGCCGCGTCGCCAGGTGGTCGGCGACGCGCTCGATCGACTCGGAGGCGCCGCCCTCCACGCCGGCGGCGTCGGCCACGGCCCGGGTGATGTCCGCCGCCGGGGCCACCGGCGACAGGTCGACGAACACGGCGCCGTCGGCGTGCTCGCCCTGCAGGCGGCCGGCGACCGCCAGGGCGAGCGTGGTCTTGCCGATCCCTCCGGGCCCGCTCACGGTCACCAGCGGCGCCTCGTGGACGCGCTGCACGACCCCGGCGATGTCGTGTTCGCGGCCGATCGGGGCGTTCCGCAGCCGGGGGAGCGCCCGGCGGGCCGCGCCGGTCTCGGTGCGCACCGCGGCGACGAACCGGTAGCCGCGGCCGTGCACGGTCTTGATGACCTGCTGGGACTGCCCGTCGTCGCCGACTGCACGCCGCGCAGCCTTGACGCGCGACGTGAGCGCCGACTCCGAGACGAAGCGGTCGCCCCAGATGGTGTCGAGCAGCTCCTCCTTCGGCACCACACGGTCGTGGTTGACGATCAGGTGGTGGAGCAACTCGAACACCTGGGGCTCGACGTGGACGGGGCCCTCGGGCCCGGAGAGCGTGAACCGTGCGTCGTCCAGCACGAACTCTCCGAACCGGAAGCCCACCCGGCCATGGTCCCACAGCGTCGTGGGACACTGCCGTGACCAGGCTGTCAGTCCTGCGTCGCGGCCTCCGGTCGCGACCGGAACGGGATCCGGAGTCGCCGGGTCCGTCGTGGCGCAGCGTGGTGGTGACGGTGGTTCAGCGCGAGGTCGCGCTCACGGTGGTGCGCGTCGACCAGCGCCGCGATGTAGAGGGGGTCCATGATGCCTCCTCTCGGGTGCGAGTCGGGGCGGTGGGACGGCCGAGCAGGCCGACCTGCTCGGCCCAGAGGACGGCGGGCACGGTCAGGACCACGGCCTCGACCTCGGTCGTGGTCACGATCGTGGCGGTGTGCCGCCGCCCGCCGACGACCTCGTCCAGGCCGATCTGCGCGCCTGCGTGCAGCACGGCGCCGCGCCCGTCGGGGGCGACGACGGCCGCCTGCCCGGAGACGACGGCGATCAGCTCACGGGCGGTGTCGCCGGCCCGGGCGAGCGTGTGACCAGGGGGAAGTCGCACGCGATCGGCGTGCGCCGCCAGGAGGGCGAGGTGCCGGCGGTCGGCGTCCCGCAGCGCGGGGACCGCGAGCAGCGGGTCGATGTCCGGCCGGCGGTGACGCCGGTGCCACCGGCGGCCGGTGGGAGCAGGGGGAGTTTGGTGCATGACTGCATGGTGGAGATCCACGCAGCTCAGGGCTTGGAGAGATCGTGGAGAACGGGTGGTGGTTCCGTGTCGCCGCTCGGCCCGGCTCAGTGACCGAGGGCGGGCTCGTCCTCGCGCACGACCACGTCGTACACGTCGACGACCGCCCCGGGGAGGAGGAGCAGCGCCGCGGCGCCCACGACGACGCGGCCCGCCACGAGCGCGGTGCGACCCCGCACGGCCCGCACCAGCGGCGGGATCTGCGAGGCCACCACCGCCACGACCAGGCCCGCGGCGATCGGGAGGAGCAGGAACACGCCGGGGATGAGCAGGAGGGCGGGCAGAACGAGCGGCGCGACCGCCCGCACCCGCGTGCGGGCGTCGGCGGCCACCGGCGGGAAGCTGCGGCTGTAGCGGTCGGCGATGGCGGCGATCGCCATGCCGTGGAGCAGCGCGGCGAGACCGAAGGTGAGGACCGCCAGCCACCCGGGGCCCACCAGGTCGAAGTCCGGGTTGCCCGGCCGCAGGGGATCGACCCTGGTCGCGCCCACGATGAGGTGCAGCGCGCCGAAGGTGAGCCCGCCCAGGCGGCCGGCCGGGAGCCAGCGCCGGCCCACCACGTAGATGCCGGCGCTGAGCAGGCCCGGGAGCACCCCGCCGAACAGGATCAGGCCGACGGTGCCGCCGAGGTCGATCCGGCCGACGATCTCGTCGGCCTCGGTGATGCGGCCCTGGGCGTCGTCGCCGCCGGTCACGGCCAGCAGTCGCATGATGAGCCGGATCGCCGGCCCGGTGACCAGGAGCCCGGTCCAGACGCCGGCCACGAGCGCGACGGCCACGCCCCGCCCGTACCGCAGCACGACGTTCTGCAACGGGGGCCGCCCGGCGCGGTCGTCCCCGTCGTCGCGCCCGCCGGCGCGGGCGGCCGGATCCCACGTCCGGTAGGGCGTCCCACCCCACCGGAGCGTCAGGAAGACGCCCGCGACCAGGATCAACCCCAAGCCCGCCATCAGGATCATGGCGCCATCATGCCCCCTCCGCGGCTGCCGACCCGATTCGGTCCGTGGTCATCGACCACATAGGGCGACTGCTACACGGCGTGGACGTCGACCAGGTCGCCGAGGTGCGAGCGCTCAGCGGGCGCTCAGCCGGGGCCTTCGTCGGAGGTGGGCGGCTCCACGAGCTCGAACCAGTAGAAGCCGTGGCCGGCCAGGGTGACGAAGTAGGGCAGCTCGCCGATCGGCGGGAAGGGCACCCGGCCCGTCAGCTCGATCGGCACCTTGCCGGCGAGCTGCTCCATCATGAGCTCGCAGGGCTGGGGGAAGCGCGACAGGTTGTTGACGCACAACACGATGTCCTCCTCCCCGTCGTCGCCGATGCCCCGGCGCAGGTACGCCAGCACCGACGGGTTCTGGGCGTGCAGCACGTCGAACTCGCCGATGGCCAGCACGGGGTGCTGCTTGCGCACCTCGAGGATGCGCTGCAGCCAGTGCAGGAAGCTGGAGGGGTCACGCCGCTGGGCCTCGACGTTGACGGCGTGGAACCCGTACACCGGGTCCATGAGCGGGGGCAGGAACAGCTGGGCGAAGTCGGCCGTCGAGAAGCCGCCGTTGCGGTCGGGGCTCCACTGCATCGGCGTGCGGACGCCGTCGCGGTCGCCCAGGTAGATGTTGTCGCCCATGCCGATCTCGTCGCCGTAGTACATGACCGGGCTGCCGGGCATGGAGAACAACATGGCGTGGAACAGCTCGGCCTTGCCCTCGTCGTTGTCGAGCAGCGGGAACAGCCGGCGCCGGATGCCCAGGTTGAGCTTCATCCGGGGATCGGTGGCGTACTCGCTGTACATGTAGTCGCGGTCCTCGTCGCTCACCATCTCGAGCGTCAGCTCGTCGTGGTTGCGCAGGAAGATGCCCCACTGGCAGCCGTCGGGGATCTTGGGCGTCTGCGCCAGGATCTCGGTGATGGGGTGGCGCTGCTCCTTGCGCACGGCCATGAACATGCGGGGCATGAGCGGGAAGTGGAAGCACATGTGGCACTCGTCGCCCTGCCCGAAGTAGTCGACCACGTCCGACGGCCACTGGTTGGCCTCGGCGAGCAGCACCCGGCCGGGGAACTCGTCGTCGACCATGCGGCGCACCCGGCGCAGGTAGGCGTGCGTCTCGGGCAGGTTCTCGCCGTTGGTGCCGTCCCGCTCGAACAGGTAGGGCACGGCGTCGAGCCGGAACCCGTCGAGCCCGAGATCGAGCCAGAACCGCACGACGTCGAGCATGGCGTCCGCGACCTGGGGGTTGGCGTAGTTGAGGTCGGGCTGATGGTGGAAGAACCGGTGCCAGTAGAACTGCTCGCGCTGCGGGTCCCACGACCAGTTGGACGGCTCGGAGTCGACGAAGATGACCCGGGCATCGCCCCATCGCTCGGCGTCGTCGCCCCACACGTACCAGTCCGCCCGGGGGTTGGTGCGGTCCTGGCGGGACTCCTGGAACCACGGATGGGCGTCGGAGGTGTGGTTCATCACCATGTCGGCGATGACCCGGATGCCCCGGCGGTGGGCCTGGTCGAGGAACTCGGCGACGTCGTCGACCTTGCCCGACTCGGGCAGGACGGTCAGGAACTCGCTGATGTCGTAGCCGCCGTCCCGCAGCGGCGACTGGTAGAAGGGCAACAGCCACAAGCAGTCGATGCCCAACCACTCGATGTAGTCGAGCCTCTGGGTCAGGCCGGCGAAGTCGCCGAAGCCGTCACCATCGGAATCGGAGAAGCCGCGCACGGCGACCTCGTAGAACACGGCGCGTTGGTACCACCGGGCGTCGCGCGGATCGATGGGCGTGGGCATCGCCCAAAGGCTTTCACACGACACCACCCGCGAGCGGCGACAGTGCGCCCTCCCAGGTCAGGACGCGAGCAGCACGATGCCCAGCAGGGCGAGCACCACGACGGCCACCACCAGGGCGATGACCAGGGTGCGGTTGGCCGCGGGCGCCACCTCGGCCTCGGGATGCTCGACGTAGGCACGGAACATCGCCGTGTCCGCGCCCGGGTCGTCGCGATCGTCGGTGGACATGCGGGCATGGTACGCCCGCGGCCGGGCCGAGCGGTGGTTGGTCGCGGCCCCGGACCTGGGGCTATTCCCGCCGCCGGGCCTGGGCCAGCGCCGCCTCGCCGCCGCGGTCGGCCCCGCCCGACCGCGCCTGGCGCCCGTCCCCGCCGGCGCCCGCCTCCCCGTCGCCGGGCGGGCCGGGCTCGACCGCCACGTGGTCGAGGGTGCCGGTGAAGGCGAACGGCACCCGGTAGTCGTCGCTGACCGGCAGGCCGGCGTCGCGGCCGATCCGCAGCCCGGCCCCGCCGATCTGCCAGCGGAACGGGAGGTCCTCGGCCAGCGTCGCCTCGGCCACCGGTGCGCCGTCGACGTGGAGCACCACCGGGCCGCCGCCCGCCGGCACCCGGGAGTAGGTGACGCCGAGGGTGTGCGGCCCCGGCGCCAGCGCCCGGGGCGCCGCCACGCGGTACGCCGTCCCGAACAGGCTGACGGCGGCGACGGGCCGGCCGTCGAGCACGTACCAGGCCCACCCGTTGTTGCGGTCGCCCAAGGCGCACAGGATGCCCTCGCCCCCGTCCTCGGGCACCTCGACCACGGCGGTGAGGCGGAACCCCCCGCCCATCGCCGGCAGGAAGTCCTCGGCGATGCCGCCGCCGCCCGGCCGGTACACGGCACGCCGCGGGGCGTGCCACGGCCGCGGCTCCATCGCCACCGCCCGGCCGATGAGGCTGTCGTCGAGCGGCAGCACCTGGTTCCGGCCGGCCTCGTGCCACCACAGGCGCTCCAGCTCGGCCACCCGCTCGGGGTGGGCGTCGGCGAGGTCGTGGGCCTCCGCGAAGTCGTTGCCGAGGTCGAAGAGCGCCCAGTGGTCGGCGCCGAAGTCGTGGCTGCCCGGCACCCGGTCGCGCTCCACGCTGATCTGGGCGCCGATGTGGTCGGTGGTCGCCTTCCACCCGTCGTGCACGATCGATCGGGAGCCGATGATCTCGAAGTACTGCGACGTGCGGGGGCTGGGGGCCTCGTCGCCGTCGGCGGCGAAGGTGGGCCGCAGGCTGGCGCCGTCGAGCGAGAGCTGGTCGACGCCGTCGACGACCGCCGGTGCCGCCACCCCGGTCGCGTCGAGCACGGTGGGCAGCAGGTCGACGGCGTGGCAGAACTGGTCGCGGACCTGGCCGGCGGCCTCGGCGGCGATGCCCGACGGCCAGTGGGCGATCAGCGGGGTGCGGACCCCGCCCAGCCACGAGTAGCGCTTCCACAGCCGGAACGGCGTGTTGCCCGCCCAGGCCCATCCCCACGGGTAGTGGTTGTAGGCCCGGGGCCCGCCCAGGTCGTCGATGTGGGCGAGCGTGTCGGCCACGTCGTCCACCCGGTCGTGCGTGAAGCGGTGCTCGTTGAGGGAGCCGGTGGGGCCGCCCTCCGCGCTGGCGCCGTTGTCGCTGATGAGCATCACCAGCGTGTCGTCCAGGCTGCCGGTCAGCCGGAGGTGGTCGATCACCCGCCCGATCTGGGCGTCGGTGTGGGTGAGGAAGCCGGCGTACACCTCCATCATGCGGGCGTACAGCCGCCGCTCGTCCGCGGGCAGCCCGTCCCAGTCGGGGATCCACGCGGGCCGGTCGGTGAGGGTCGTGCCCTCGGGCACCACGCCGGCCGCCACCTGGCGCTCGAACGTCCGCCGCCGCCACGCCTCCCACCCGTCGTCGAACGCGCCGCGGTAGGCGTCGATGTAGGCGGCCGGGGCCTGGTGGGGGGCATGCATGGCGCCGGTGGCCAGGTAGCAGAAGAAGGGCTTGCCCGGCGTGGCCTGCTGCTGGTCCTGGACGAGGCGGATGGCCCGGTCGGCCAGGTCCTCGGTCAGGTGGTACCCCTGCTCGGGGGTGCGGGGCGGGTCGACGAAGCCGTTGTCGCGGACGAGGTCGGGCGCGAACTGGTTGGTGTCGCCGTTGAGGAAGCCGTAGTAGCGCTCGAAGCCCAGGCCGAGCGGCCAGCGGTCGAACGGGCCGGACGCGCTCTGCTCCCACCGGGGGGCCAGGTGCCACTTGCCGACGGCGAAGGTGTTGTAACCGGCGTCGCGCAGCAGGCGGGGCATGCCGGCGGCGCTGCGGGGGATGCGGCCGTCGTAGCCGGGGAAGCCGATGGGCAGGTCGGCCACGAACCCCATGCCCACCCGGTGCTGGTTGCGGCCGGTCAGCAGGCAGGCACGGGTGGGGGAGCACATGGCGGTGACGTGGAAGCGCCGGTAGCGCAGCCCGCCCGCGGCCAGGGCGTCGATGTTGGGCGTGGCGATGTCGCCGCCGTAGCAGCCGAGCTGGCCGAACCCCAGGTCGTCGAGCACGACGACCAGCACGTTGGGCGCGCCCGGCGCCGGCCGTGCGGGCGCCGTGAACGTGGGCGTCGACTCCCGGATGGTCTGTCCGATCACGGCGCGCACGCTACCCGTGACCTGACGGTGTGTCAGGCACGCGCGGCGGCGCCGGCCCCGGACGGTGGGAGGGGAGAGCCTGCCGTCCGGGGCCGTGCCGCTGTGGCGGTCAGACGGCCCGCCGCCCCGGGGTGAGCGGCCGGCCGGCGAGGGCGCCGGCGTGGGCCCGCCATGCCCCCGCCAGCTCCCGCAGCGCCGTGCCACCGTCGCCTTCGAACGACGAGCCGTGCATGACCGCCAGCGTGCGGGGCCCGAGCTCGGCCAGGTGGTCGAGCGCGTGCGGGCACCGCATCGCCGAGCGGGGCGCTGGACAACACGTCCTCGGCATCGAGGGCTGCCTCGACGAGGCAGGTGGTCGACACCGGGGGCCCGTCGCCCAGCTGGGTGAACAGGTCGCCGCACAGCAGCGTGCCCGTCGTCTCCTCGAACAACACCTGCGCCTCCTGGTTGTGCGGCGCATGCGGCGTCGGGACCATCACCACCCGGCGGCCGCCCAGGTCGAGGGCCTCGCCCGGTGCGAGCGGGCGGGGCGGCCGGTCGGCCATGTCGTCGAGCGAGAGCGAGCAGCCGAGCGCGCCGAAGGCCACCTCCAGGTGGGGCGCCACCGCCAGGAACTCGTTCATGGCGCCGCACTCGTCCGCCTCGACGTGCCCGAACGACAGCCAGCGCAGCCGCTCCGGCGGCACCAGCCGGTCGACCGCCACCAGGGCCTCGGCGAAGTCGGCCCGCCGGCCCGTGTGGAACAGCAGGGGCTCCTCCGCCAGCACGAGGAACCGGTTGATCGTGAGGCCGCGGCCCTCCATCGCGTGGGGCAGCCACGTCGAGATGCGGTAGATGCCGTCCGCGATCTCGTCGAGCCTGGTGCCGTCCATCGGAGTCGCCGTCCCGTCCCTCGTGCCTGCGCCGGCGCGGGCGCCCCGCAGCGTGCTCGTCATCGGTGGGTCGCCGGGGGCCTGCCGCCCGTCCCGGCGGCCCCCGGCGCCACCGCTGGGTGAGCCCAGACTGACGGATCGTGATTAGCGAGCGCGAAGCCGCAGGTCATGGCCGTTCCACAGGACGGATGGGCGCCGCTCGCCTTAGCCTCGCTGCCGATGTCCCGCTCGTTCCGGTTCGAGCCGCCGGTTCCCCGGCCCGGGTCGCTGACCCGGCCCCGGCTGCTGCGCACGCTCATGGCGCGCTGGGACCATCGCGTCACCACCGTCGTGGGTGGCCCCGGACTGGGCAAGACGACGCTGCTGGCCCAGGCGGTCGCCGAGAACCGCCTGGCCCCGCGGGGCGAGGACGTGTGGCTGGGCCTCGGCCCGGCCGACGCCGACGGCCACGCCCTGGCCCGCGACACCCTGACCGCGCTGCTCGCCCCGGCCGGGGGCGCCACCGACGCCCGCGCCGGCGGCCCGGGCGGGGGCAGCGCCGGGGGCGGCGACGGCGACGAGCCCGATCCGGCCGCCGTGGCCGACGCGGTGTGGGAGCGCAGCCCCCGCGCCGTGTGCCTGGTGTTCGACGACGCCCACCTGCTGCCGTCGGGATCGGCCGGCGCCCGCTGGCTGGCCGGCCTGATCGACGCCCTGCCTGCGAACGGGCACGTGATGCTGGCCAGCCGGTCCGCTCCTGCCGTGCCGCTGGCCCGGCTGGCCGCTGAGGGGTCGCTGCTGCGCCTCACCGGAGACGACCTGCGCTTCTCGGCCGACGAGCTCAACGGGTTCGCGGCCCGCCGCGGCGTCGACGCCTCCCGTCTCGACGACAGTGGCGGCTGGCCCGCCATGGCCGAGCTGGCGGCCAGCGTCGAGCGCGACCTGGCCCGGGACTACCTATGGGAGGAGGTGCTCGAGCCGCTCGGGCCCGAGCGCCGCCGGGCGCTGGCCGTCGTGTCCGACCTGGGTGGCGCCGACGACGGCCTGGCCGAGCGCGGCGCTGGGCACCCCGGTCGAGCTGGGGCGCGTGCTCGACGGCGTGCCCCTGGTGGCCCAGGGCGCGGGCGGCTGGCGCGTCCCCCATCCCCTGTGGTCGTCCACCACCGCGCTCGCCCTCCCCGACGGGGAGCGCCAGCGGGTGCGCGCCCGGGCCGTCGACCACCTGGTGGACGAGCACCGCTTCGACGACGCCATCACCCTGGCCAGCGGCGCCGGACTGAACGACGCGCTGCCCGTGGTGCTGCGGGCCGCGACGCTGGGCCCCGACCGCCCGCCCACCCGCTGGCTCGACCGCTGGCTCGATCGCCTCCCGGCCTCGGCCCGGGGCACGCCGGGCGCGGCGTTGGCCGCCGGCGTCCGTGCCGCGGCGACCGCCCCCGTCGAGGCGACCGAGGTGCTGCTGCAGGCCGTCGACCTGTGCCGCGCCGCGGGCGACGTCGAGGCCGAGCTGAGCGCCATCGCCCTGCTCGGCCGGGTGGCATGGTGGCAGTCGGACCTGGCGCTGTTGGGCCGGATCTTCCCCCGGGTGCTCGAGCTCGAGGCCGAAGGCCACCCGCTGGCCGCCGCCATCGGGCGCATCGGGCGGGCGGTGCTGGCCGACCTCGACGGCGACGACGACGCGGTGCTCGCCCACCTCGACAGCGTCGAGCCGGGGATCCTCGACGAGCAGTGGCAGACGGTCGGGCAGTGGCTGCGCGCCACGGTCGTGGCGGGCATGGGCGACGCGGACCTCGCCGTCACACTGTTCGACAAGATGGGTGGGTCGTCCGACCCGGCGTTCCTGCTCACCGTGGAGGGCAGCCGGCTGGGCGCCCGCTGGTCGCAGGGCCACGTCGACGAGGTGGTGGCCGCGCTGCCGTCCATCGTCGAGCGGATTCGCGCCGCGGGCGTCGCCCACAACCTGCAGATCGCGCTCACCCAGGCCGCGTTCGTGACCGCATGGGCCGGTGACCTCGCCAGCGCCGAGACGTACCTCGACCAAGCCCGGCCCGGGGCCGGCGAGCTCGACGCCGCGCCCTCACCCCGCCTGGCGTTGGCCGAGGCGACGTATCTCGCGGTCGCGGGCGACGAGCCTGGCGCGGCGGCCGCCCTCGAGCGGGCCATCGCCGAGCCCACGCTGGGCCGCCAGCCCGAGCGGCGGGCGTGGCGCAACGGGCTGGCGCTCAGCTACGTGCTGTCGCCCGGCGCCCGGGCGCGCTGGGATGCCGCCCGCCAGCACGGGCACGTGGCGGTGGCCCGGCGGCTGGCCGCCGCGGTCGTCGCCCTGCGCGAGGGCGACGGACGGGTGGGCGACCTCGACCTGCCCGACCCGGGCGTCGTGCGGGCCTCGCTGCCGCTGCCGTTCGCGGTCGAGCTCGCACTGGGCCTCGAGGCCGCCGGGCGCCCGGAGGGCGGGGCCCTGCTGGAGGCGATGGGCCACCGGGGCCGCGAGGCCGTCCGGGCCGTGGCCGCGGCGCCGGTCGGTCATGCCCGCCCGGCCCGCTCGCTGCTGGCGGCGGTGCCCACCCCGCCGCGCTCGGTCACCGAGGTGGCGGTGCTCGGGCGCCTCGAGCTCGTGCGCGACGGGGCGGTGGTCACCGACGGCGACCTCCGTCGCGAGCGGGTGCGGGCGCTGCTGGCCTACCTGGTGGGGCATCGCACCACCAGCCGGGCCGCCGTCACCGCGGCCCTGTGGCCCGACCTCGACGAGCGGGCCGCGGCCAACAACCTGCGGGTGACGACCAACTACCTGAAGCGGCTGCTCGAGCCGTGGCGCAACGCCAACGAGCCTGCCTACTTCGTGCGGGGCGACGGGGCGACGATGACCCTGGTCACGGGCGAGGGCCTGCGGATCGACGTCGACCGGTTCGACGACCACCTGGCGCGTGCCGCCCGCGCCGAGGCCGACGGGACGCCGTCGCTGGCGCTGGAGCACTCGCTGGCCGCCGTCGACCTGTACCGGGGGCCTGCACACGACGGGGTGGCCGACGCCGAGTGGGTCGACGTCGACCGTGAGCACTACCGGTCGCGGTTCGTGGCCGCCGCCACCCGGGCGGGCGAGCTGCTGATCGGCGCCGGCGACCTCGACCGCGCCGAGCACGTGGCCCGCCGGGCGGTGGCGGCCGACGCCTGGGCCGAGGACGCGCATGGCGTGCTGGTGGCCGCGGCGCTGGCCCGGGGCGACCGCTCGGCCGCCCGCCGGGCCCTCGACCGCAGCCTGGCCGCCCTGGCCGACCTGGGCGTCGACCCGTCGCCCCACACCCAGAGCCTGCGCCGCCGCGTCCGCGGCGCTGCCACCCCTGCCCCGGAGGAGCCGGTCACGTCCCTAGCGACATGATGTGGGCGACCTGGCCCCGGGTGGGGTCGAGGCGGACGTAGGGGCGTCCGCCGTCCCACGTGTAGGTCTCGCCGCCCAGCTCGTCGTGGGCCTGGAACGGCCCCTGCCAGGGCAGGCCGACCGCGCCGAGGTCGAGGTCGAGCACCGTCTCCTGGGCGTGGTGGGGATCGAGGTTGACCACCACCAGCACCAGGTCGCCCTCGTCCGCATGACCCTTGGTCCACACCAGGAACCGTTCGTTGGCGCTGCCGTGGAAGCGGATGTTGCGCAGCGAGCGGAAGGCGGCGTGGCGGCGGCGGATCTCGTTGACCCGGGTGACGACCGGCGCCATGGACGGCGCGCCCTCCCAGTCGCGCCGGCGGATCTCGTACTTCTCGGAGTGGAGGTACTCCTCGTTGTCCTCGCCTGCCGGCTCGTTCTCGAACAGCTCGTAGCCGCTGTACATGCCGTAGCTGGGCACCAGGGTGGCCGCCAGCACGAAGCGCATCAGGAACGCGGCGGGCGGCCCATGGCGCAGGGGCCCGGACAGGATGTCGGGCGTGTTGGGCCAGAAGTTGGGCCGCATGTAATCGGCGGTCGGGCCGTAGGCCAGCTCCTCGACGTAGGACCGCAGCTCCCAGGGCTCGGTGCGCCAGGTGAAGTAGGTGTAGCTCTGGGTGAACCCGATCTCGGCCAGCCTGGCCATGACCTTGGGCCGGGTGAACGCCTCGGACAGGAAGATCACGTCGGGGTGGTCGCGGCGGATCCGCTCGATGACCCAGGCCCAGAAGGCCAGGGGCTTGGTGTGGGGGTTGTCGACCCGGAAGATGCGGACGCCCTGGCCGATCCAGTAGCGGAAGACGTCGCGGCACGCCTTCCACAGCGCGGCGCGGTCGGCGTCGCGCTCGGGCCAGAAGTTGAGGGGGTAGATGTCCTGGTACTTCTTCGGCGGGTTCTCCGCGTACCGGATCGAGCCGTCGGGCCGGTGCCAGAACCACTCGGGGTGCTCGCTGACCCAGGGATGGTCGGGCGAGCACTGCAGCGCGTAGTCGAGGGCCACCTCCATGCCCCGCTCGGCGGCCTCGACGCAGAAGCGGCGGAAGTCGTCGAGCGTGCCCAGCTCGGGGGCGATGGCGGTGTGCCCGCCGTCGGCCGAGCCGATGGCCCAGGGGCTGCCGGGGTCGTCGGGACCGGCGCCCAGCGTGTTGTCCGGCCCCTTGCGCTCGGTGACGCCGATGGGATGGATGGGGGGCAGGTAGACGATGTCGAAGCCCATGTCGGCCACCGCGGCCAGGCGCTTGGTGGCGCCGGCCAGGCCGCCCTCGCTGCGGGGGAACAGCTCGTACCAGGCGCCGACGGCGGCCCGCGGGCGGTCGACCCACAGGGGCAGGGGTGCCGAGACGGTGACGTCGACGCCCGGCACGCGGGCCACCAGCCGCGCCACCCGGTCGTCGAGGCCCGCGTTGAGGCGCACGTGCAGGCTGCACGTCCGGCGCCGCAGCCCCGCTACCGCCTCGAGCACGCGGGGCCGGTCGCGCGCGGTCACGCCCTCGGCCAAGGACTCGAGGATGCGGGCGCCCTCCTCGAGCTCCAGGTCGAGGTCGTCGCCCATCGCCGCCTTGATCTCGACGTCGTGGCGCCAGGTGGCGAACCGGTCGCGCCACGCCTCGATCACGATCTCGTGCCGCCCGACCTGGCCGGGCTCGATGGTGCCGGTCCAGCGGTCGTTGATGTCGCCCGTGAGCGGCGCCGACTGCCACTTGGTCCGGCCCACCCGCCGCCACCGCACCCGGGCCCCCAGCGTGTCGTGCCCGTCGGCGAAGATGTCGGCCGCCACCGTGACCCGCTCACCCACCACCGCCTTGGCGGGGTGTTCACGCGAGGGCGTGGTGGGGCGCATGTCGTCGATGGTGATGCGTCCGAGCACGGCTAGAGGGTACGCAACCGGGAGGCGCGGACAGACTCTCGTCAGCCTGTGCGGCCCTCGGACGGGCGCGCGTCAGCTCGCGGGCGCCGGCGACTTCAACGACTGCGGGACGGCCACGCCGGCCCGCACCGCCCGCACGGTGGGCGCGATGGGGCTGAACAGCAGCCACTTCGGCAGGCCGGAGACGATCCAGCGGGGCCCGGTCAGCTCGATGTCGCCGGCCTTGACCCCCGCCAGGAGGTCGATCTCGCCCTCCCACATCTGGTACAGCGTGGCCAGGTCGGAGCGCAGCACGGCGTCGATCTCGAAGCCGGGGTCGGTGTAGCAGACCGATGCGTCCTGCGGCTCGATGACCAGCCAGAACAGCCGCCGCCGGTCGGACACGTCGACCTGCACGACGGCCCGACGGGTGACCTCGGACGTGTCGATGCGGCCGTGGAACCACCACATCAGCGTCTCGGGGTCGAGCTCCTCGGGGCGCGGCTCGCCGAAGGCGTGGCGGGCGCCCCACTCGGCCAGGCCGTTCACGATGACGTCGAGGTCCCGGCCTGCGGGCGTGAGGTCGTAGCCGCCGTCCTCGGCCCGTATCACCAGGTCGGCGGCCTGGAGCTGGCGGAGGCGCCGGGACAGCAGCGCCCGCGACAGGCCGGGCAGCCCGCGGGCGATGTCGTTGAACCGACGGCAGCCGTTGATGAGCTCCCGCATGATCAGGAGGGTCCACCGCTCGCCGAGCACCTCGACCGCCCGGACGATGGGGCAGTACTGGGCATATTTCTGCACCGCACCAGTGTCCCACCTGGGCGTCGCCCGGCCGTCACGCGCCACCGGCTGACGTGTGGGCGAAGATCAAGACTGTTCCTCGACCACCCCGACCGTTACAACCTCGGGTGATGGCTGCCCCCGCCTCCGACACCCCGCTGCACCTGGCCGGCAACAACGCCCCCGTGGCCGAGGAGGTGACGGTCGTGCCCACCGAGGTGGAGGGCTCGATCCCCGGCGACCTCGCCGGCCTGTTCGTGCGCAATGGTCCCAACCCCCGCACCGGGTGGTCGTCGCACCTGTTCGAGGGCGACGGCATGGTGCACGGCCTGGCGCTGGCCGGCGGGACGGCCCGCTGGTACCGCAACCGCTACGTGCGCACCCCGCTGTACGAGCACCCGGGCGAGCCTCGTCTGGCACTCGCGGTCGACGCCGCCACCGGCCGGGTCGACCACCGGGTCACGACCGCCAACACCCACGTGATCGCCCACGCGGGCCGGCTGCTCGCCCTCGAGGAGGGCGGCTTCCCCTACCAGCTCACGTCCACGCTCGACACGACCGGCCCGCACACCTTCGGCGGCGCCCTGCGCACGCCCATGACCGCGCACCCCAAGGCGTGCCCCCGCATCGGTGAGCTGCTCTTCTTCGGCTACCAGCTGCGGGCGCCGTACGTGACCTACCACCGGGCGTCGGCCGCCGGCGACCTCCTGGCCTCGGTGCCGATCACGCTGCCGGCGGCGACGCTGATGCACGACTTCGCGATCACCGCGACGCGTGCGATCTTCGCCGACTCGCCAATCGTCTTCGACCCCGCCGCCCTGGCCGCCGGGGGTGGTCCGTGGCGCTGGGACCCGGGCCACCCGGCGCGCCTGGGGGTCATGCCCCGGACGGGGGGCGACGGCGACGTCCGCTGGTTCGAGGTCGACCCCGGCCACCTTTCCCACACCGCCAACGCCTACGACAGCGGTGACGAGGTGGTGCTCACCGGCACCCGCCTCGCCCCGCTGGCCGGCGAGCCGGCCTCGGCCGCAGCCGCGGCGGCCGGCGGGTTCGGCGGCGGCCTCCCGGCCCTGTACGAGTGGCGCCTCGACCTGGCGACCGGCGCGGTGCGGGAGGGCCCGCTCGACGACGCGGCCGCCGAGTACCCCCGCATCGCCGAGGCCCGGGTGGGCCGCCCCCACCGCTACGCCTACGCCACCAGCTTCGAGCTCGACGCCGAGCCGGACCATGCGGTGATCCACCGCTACGACTTGTCCGAGGGCGCGGCCCGCGCCTCGCACCACCTTCCCCGGGGCCACACGTGCGGCGAGGCGGTGTTCGTTCCCCGGGGTGGCGGGGCGGCGCCCGCCCCGGGACGGCGGGAGGACGACGGCTACCTGCTGTCGTTCGCCCACGACCGGGGCCGTGGCACGAGCTACCTGCTCGTCCTCGCCGCCGACGACGTCGAGGCCGATCCGGTCGCCCGGGTGCACCTGCCCGTCCGGGTGCCCGGCGGGTTCCACGGCAGCTGGGTGCCGCACCTCGTCGTTTGACACCTCCGTCGAGCAGTTCACTTCCTGAACTATCGGGGGCGCCGGATGGTTCTTAGGGTCGATGTGTACCCCTCCGGCACACACGACAAGGCGGACTGATGACCACGATCGAGGCTCCTGCCCCCGCGGGCACCGGCACCTACCCGACGCCCACCCGACCCGACGACACCCGCTTCGTCGGACTGGCCACCGAGGTCGGCGAGGTGGCGGCCCGCCACGCGGCCGACCACGACGCCGACGCCAGCTTCGTCACCGAGGCGTACGCGGCCATGCGCGCCAACGGCTACCTGGCGCTGGCCGTGCCCGCCGAGCTGGGCGGCCAGGGCGCCACCATGCGCCAGATCGCCTACGCGCAGGCCGAGCTGGCCCGCCACGACGGGGCCTCGGCCCTGGCCGCGGCCATGCACACCTACCTCTGCGCGCTGCAGGCGTTCCGCCATCGCCAGGGCGCGGCCGACGCCGCCGTCGCCCTGAAGCGGGTGGTGGAGGACGGCCTGGTCATCGCCACGAGCGGCGGCTCCGACTGGCTGTGGCCCACCACCACCGCCGAGATCGACGCCGACGGCAACCTGCACGTCACGGGGCGCAAGGCGTTCTGCAGCCAGTCGCCCGAGGCCGGTGTCATCGCCACCAGCGCGGTGGTGGGCGAGCCCGGCGACGGGGCCGAGGTCCTCCACTTCGCGGTGCCGATGGCGGCGGACGGCGTCAGCATCGTCGAGACCTGGGACACCCTCGGCATGCGCGGCACGGCCAGCCACGACGTCGTCATGGAGGACGTGGTGGTGCCGGCGGAGCGGGTCACCGGCCGCCGGCCCTACGGCGAGCTGAGCGGCCCGCTGGTCGCCGCCGCCCTGCACTTCGCCCCGATCGGCGCGGCCACCTACTTCGGCATCGCCGCCGGGGCCCGCGACCAGGCCGTGGCCACGGCCACCGGCGGCTCCCGCGGCCCCCGCGCCCTGACGGCGCTGCCCCGGGTCCACCGCCAGGTGGGTCTGATGGACGCCAAGCTGCGGGGCGCGTGGTGGGCGCTGCTGGGGTCGATCGACGAGATGGGCGAGGACTACAAGCCCTCGGCTCCGCTGCTGGCCACGCTGATGCTGGCCAAGCGGCAGGTGGTGCTCGACGCCATCGCCGTCGTCGACCTGGCGATGGACGTCCTGGGCGGGCGTGCCTACTTCCGCAGCTCGCCGCTGGAGCGGGCCTACCGCGACGTGCGGGCGGGCACCTTCCACCCGTTCCCGGCCGAGGTCGCCCTCACCTATGCGGGCAAGGTGGCGCTGGGCGACCCCGGCACCGGCGAGTGATCGCCGCTGATCGCCGGCTGATCGCCGGCTGATCGGCCATGAGCACACGTCCAGCCCGTCCGGGAGGCACGGCGGCCCCCGGACGGGCTGGACGTGAACGCGGCGTGAAGCCCGGGCCGATCCGGTCCGGGGTGCGACGGGCACCGCCCGCGGTCGCTACCGTGCGCGACTGATGAAGGCCCTTCGCAGCTTCACCGTCCGACCGTCCCTGCCCGCCGAGCTCGACGCCCTCCACGAGCTGGCCTTCAACCTGCGGTGGTCGTGGGACGACCAGACCCGCGACCTGTTCCGCTGGGTCGATCCCGACCTGTGGGACGCCAGCGTCCACGACCCGGTGCGGCTGCTGGGCCTGGTGCCGCCCGAGCGGCTGCAGGCCCTGGCGGCCGACGCCGGGTTCCGCCGCTTCCTGGGCGAGGTGCACAGCGAGCTGCAGCGCTACCTCGAAGGCGACCGCTGGTTCCAGGCCCGGGGCGACAGCCCGCTCGGCCTGGTGGCCTACTTCTCGCCCGAGTTCGGCATCGCCGAGGCCGTCCCCCAGTACTCCGGGGGCCTGGGCGTGCTGGCGGGCGACCACCTGAAGTCCGCCAGCGACCTGGGGGTGCCGCTCGTGGGCGTGGGCCTGCTCTACCGGCACGGCTACTTCCGCCAGAGCCTCGACGCCGACGGCTGGCAGCAGGAGCGCTACCCGCTGCTCGACCCGCACGTCATGGCGCTGACCCCGTGCGACGGCGTGCGCATCCAGGTCGACCTGGCCGGTGCGCCGCTGGTGGCCCAGGTGTGGAAGGCGTGCGTGGGCCGGGTGCCCCTGTACTTCCTCGACGCCGACGTGGACGAGAACCCCGACGACATCCGCCAGGTGACCGACCGGCTCTACGGCGGCGACACCGAGCACCGCCTGCGGCAGGAGATCCTGCTCGGCATCGGCGGCGTGCGGGCCCTCCAGGCGGTGGGCGTCGAGGCCCAGGTCTTCCACACCAACGAGGGCCACGCCGGGTTCCTCGGGCTCGAGCGCATCCGCCAGCTCGTCGTCCAGCAGGGCCTGGGGTACGCCGAGGCGATCGAGGCCGTGCGCTCCGGGTGCATCTTCACCACCCACACCCCCGTGCCGGCGGGCATCGACCGCTTCCCGCTCCAGCTCATGGACAAGTACTTCGGCGGCTGGGCCGCCGAGGTGGGCGTCACCGTCGAGGAGCTGGTGGCGCTCGGCCACCGCCCCGCCGACGACCACGACGAGCCATTCAACATGGCGGTCATGGGCCTCCGGCTGGCGGGGCGGTCCAACGGCGTCGCCCAGCTCCACGGCGAGGTGTCGCGGGAGATGTTCGGCGACCTGTGGCCCGACCTCGAGTCCGAAGAGACGCCCATCGCGTCGATCACCAACGGCGTCCACGCCCACACCTGGGTGTCGCCCGAGATGGCCGACGTGTTCAGCCGCCACGTCCTGCCCGACTGGGACGAGGCCGACGAGACCCTGTGGGAGCGCATCAAGGAGATGCCCGACGACGAGCTGTGGCGGGCCCGCGAGCAGGGTCGCGAGCGGCTGGTCAGCTTCGTGCGCCGGCGGCTCAAGGAGGCGGCCGCCGCCCGCGGGCTGACCGGGTCCGACGTCGACTGGACCGACGAGGTGCTCCACCCCCGCGTCCTCACCATCGGTTTTGCCCGCCGGTTCGCCACCTACAAGCGGGCCACGCTGCTGCTGTCCCAGCCCGATCGCCTGCGGGCGCTGCTGCAGTCACCCGACCGGCCCCTGCAGCTCGTGTTCGCCGGCAAGGCCCACCCGGCCGACGAGCAGGGCAAGGAGATGATCCGCCAGATCCAGTCGTTCTCGTCCGACCCCGAGGTGCGCCACCGGTTCGTGTTCGTCGACGACTACGACATCGCCGTCGCCCGGGCGCTCTACCAGGGTGCGGACGTGTGGCTCAACAACCCGCGGCGGCCCCAGGAGGCGTGCGGCACCTCCGGCATGAAGGCGGCGCTCAACGGGGGCCTCAACCTGTCGATCCTCGACGGCTGGTGGCACGAGATGTTCGACGGCGAGAACGGCTGGGCCATCAGCTCCGCCGAGGACGTCGAGGACCTCGACCGGCGCGACCAGCTCGAGGCCGGCGCCCTGTTCGACCTGCTGGAACGGCAGGTCGCGCCCCTGTTCTACGAGCGCTACGGCGGCCCGGTGCCCCGGCGCTGGCTGAAGAAGGTGCGCCGTTCGCTCACCTCGCTCGGGCCGCAGGTGACCGCCTCGCGCATGGTGGCCGACTACGTCATCGACCTGTACGAGCCGACGGCAGCCCGAGCCGACGCCCTCACCGGGGACGGCTGGGCCCGCGCCCGGGCGCTGGCTGCATGGAAGGCCCGGGTGCGCGAGGCGTGGCACGGCGTGCACGTCGACCGGGTCGACGGCGACCAGTCGGCCGCCGACCTCGGCGGCTCGCGCGCGGTCGAGGCCGTCGTGGCGCTGGGCGCGCTCGTCGGCGGACGACGTGGACGTCCAGCTCGTGCACGGCCCCGTGGGCCAGGCCGACGAGCTGACGTCACGCTCGATCGTGTCGATGACGAACGCAGGCCCCGCCGACGATCAACACGCCCGCTACACGGGGTCCCTGCGCACCGAGCACGCGGGCCGCTACGGCTTCACCGTGCGGGTCGTGCCCCGCCACCCCGACCTGGTCTCCCACGCCGAGCTCGGCCTCGCCGCCTGGGCTTGAACCCGGGCGGTCCGTCTCTCGCGGTCAGCGGCCGCTGGGGGGTCGGCGCTTCTTCGGCGGCTTCGGGCCGAGGGCCCTGGCGTAGGCGAGGGCCTCGTCCGCCAGCCCGGGCCAGCCGTCCACGCCCGCGTCGGCGAGGGTGATCCACTCCCGCAGCTTCCGTCCCGTGCCGGGCTCGAAGTGCTCGCCCTCGCCGGCCGCGACCATCTCGGCGACCCGGTCCGCGGGCAGCTTGAGCACCAGCCGGCCGTCGTTCAGCAGGGCGAAGTACCGGGTCTCGTGGTGCAGGCCCACCGACCGGAACATCCGCCCGGTGGCGACGCCGGGCTCGCCGTCGAGGTCCTCGACGATGCGGGCGTAGGCGTCCTCGGCGGTGGTCATCTCACCGTCCCGTGAAGGTGGCCTTGCCGGGCCCGTTGGCGAGGAACGAGGCCACGCCGATGCGGGCGTCGTCGGTGGCGAACACCTCGGCGAACAGCTGCTGCTCCAGCTCGATGCCCGCGGCCAGCGGTCCCCGCAGCCCCTCGTCGACGGCCCGCTTGACCAGGCCCTGCGCCACCACCGCGCCCCGGGCCAGCTCGCCGGCGAGGGCGAGGGCGCGGTCGTGCAGGTCGTCGTGGGGCACCACCTCGTCGACCAGGCCGATGCGCAACGCCTCGTCGGCCCGCACCTGGCGGCCGGTCAGGATCAGGTCCTTGGCCCGCGACGGGCCGACCAGCCGGGCCAGCCGCTGGGTGCCTCCGCCGCCGGGGATGATGCCGAGCAGGATCTCGGGCTGCCCGAACTTCGCCTTCTCCGAGGCGATGCGCAGGTCGCAGGCCAGGGCCAGCTCGCAGCCGCCCCCCAGGGCGAACCCCGAGACGGCGGCGACGACGCAGCGGGGGATGGCGGCGACGGCGTCGAGGGCCCGCACGAACGAGCCGCCCACCTGCCGGGCCTCGTCCGGGCCGCCGAACTCGCTGATGTCGGCCCCGGCGGCGAACAGGCGGTCGCCCCCGGTGACCACCACCGCCCCGGGTGGGTCGGCGGTGAGCTCGGCGGCGGCCGATTCGAGCTGGCGCAACAGCTCGGTCGACAGGGCGTTGACCTTGGGGTTGTCGAGGCGGACGACGGCGACCCCGTCGTCTCGGCGCTCGACGTGCACGAGCGTGGACTCAGCGGGCATCGCCGGACCCTACCCATCACCCACTCCCGACTCCGGCTGTCAGCAGCGAAAGTGGTTGGAATCATTTGGGTTTGGTCTTGTTATACGTACATATGTTCGCCTACGATGACGGCATGTCGATGACCGCCGACTACGCCGACACGGCTGACGGGGCCCCCTCTGCCGGGACGCACCTCTCCGTCGTGCGCACCCGCGACGACGAGCTGCGATCGCGTCTGGGCGAGCTGGCGGGTCACATCCACGCGGCGACGGCCGAGCTGGTGATGTTGCTGGGCGAGTTGGCGGCGTCCGGGGGCTGGCAGGGGGTGGGACTGCGGTCGATCGGGCACTGGGCGTCGATCGAGCTGGGCCTCGACGCCGTCCGTGCCAACGAGCTGGCCGCCGCCGGCGTGCGACTGGCGACGGTGCCGGCCGTGGAGGCGGCGGCTCGGGCGGGCGAGCTCGGGTGGGACAAGGTGCGCCTGTTGGCCCGCGTGGTCGAGCCCGAGAGCGAGGGTCGATGGTTGGCGCTGGCCCGGGAGATGTCCGTCGGCCAGCTCGCCAGGGTGGTGGCCGCCTTCCGGCGGGTGTCCGAGGACGAGGCCGATCCGGACCGCGCCGAGGCGGGTCACCGGCGACGGGGTCTGCGGTGGTTCACCGAGCCCGACGGCATGGTCCGCCTGACGGCGCTGCTGGAGCCCGACGACGCCGCGGTCGTCCGGGCGGCGCTGGCCGCCCACGAGGAGCTGCTCTGGCGGGAGACCGCCCCCGCCCGGGCGACGCTCGACCCACCCGACCCGTGTGATGCGGCCGATGCCGCCGACCCGGCGGACAGCGCCGACCTGAGCAATGCCGATCTACGCGGTGCCGTCGGCACGTCCGGTGACGCCGATCCCGACGCCGAGCCGGTCGATGTGGATGCGATCGAGCCCGTCGGTGGGCATCCGGCCGGAGCCGAGCCGGCGCGGGACGGCGAGGTCGATCCGACGCTGGGGGCCGCCGATCCGGTGGCGTGCCGGCGGGTGGACGCGCTGGTGTCGCTGGTGCGCACCGCGCTCGGCGCAGCCCGGCGTGCCCGAGCTCGCCGACGACTCCACCCAGGTGGTCCTCCACGTCGACGAGGCCCTGCTCACCGGCGCCGCCGACGTCGGCCGCAGCCACCTCGCCCGCGGCGGCTCGATCCCTGTGGCCACCGCTCGGCGGCTGTGCTGCGACGCCGTGATCCGACCGCTGGTGCACAGCGGCTCGGATGCTCCGCTCGACGTCGGTCGCTCGACGCGCACGCCCAACCGGGCCATGCGCCGGGCGCTGCGCTTCAGGGACGACGACGCCTGCACCTTCCCCGGCTGCGCCGCCCGGCTGTGGCTGGACGCGCACCATGTCGTGCACTGGGCCGACGGTGGTGCGACCGCGCTGGACAACCTGACCCTGCTGTGCCGCCATCATCACCGGCTGCACCACGAGGGTCGGTACACGATCACCATGGTCGACGGGCGGCCCCGGTTCTTCCGGCCCGACGGCACCCGCGTCGGTCCGCCCGCCCCTCAGCCGCCCCATCCCGACCGCGGGGCACCCACCCTGCGACGGCGCCATGCCGGCAGCGGCCTCCGCATCGACCGGTACACCGCGGCCGCCCGCAGCGGCGGGGCACCGCACTGGTCACCACAGCACGCCCTCGACGCTCTGCTCAGCTAGCGCCGTGACAGTCAGGGGTCATGGCCCGACTCCGGTCGCCTGGGCATCGCGAGCGCCCTGGACCGGCACCTCGGGGACGCGCCGGCAACACCAAGGCCGAGTGTTAGGGGCGTGCTTTCTGGGACAGCGCGCACGCCGCGGGCGCGCTCCGAGCCGTCGATCGGTGCGTTTGCTTGTGGCTCGGCAGAGCCGGCGCCGGCCTGCGGGCGGCGCCCAGGGGGCGCCGTCCTCGGCCGGGTGTGAGCGTCCATGGCGGACTACATGGCAGAACGACCGCATGCGAGAGTTGTCCCCGCAGATCGACGAAGCGAGAACGATGCACGCAAGGTGGACAGATCGGATTCCCGAGGCGTACTTCGTCGCGTGCTCGCTCCTGATGCTGATCGTCCTCGTGCCAGGCGAGCCGAGTAGCGGGCAGTTTTGGCTGCTCTCCGCTGTGACGTTTCCAACGTCGCTGTGCGCAGACGTCGCTACCTACGTCGGCGGGGTCATCCTGTTCGGACCGGGCGAGTGGGGACTCGCCGGGGTCGGATACACGGTGCTCGTATGGGGAGCCGCCGTCACCTTTCAGGCCCTCGCTTTGCGATCCTTCTGCCGCAGTCGGCGATCGCATCGTTCTGCCGGCAACTTGGCTTAGGCGCGATCCGTTCGGCCGCGGGGACATCCCGGCGTCCGCGCTGCGCAGAGGTGCGCAGCGTGCGACTCTCCTCCGAGTGCAGATCTGGCGCAGTGCCACTCATCGCTCAGCCGTGCCGTGAGCTGATCGGTGCTCGGTGGGTGGGTCGAACAGCGCGAGCTCGTCGGCGTCCGGGCGCTCGATCCGATCGTTCCAGAAGGCGACGAGCGCGGGGTCGATGTGCGGTGCGCCGTCGGGCAGGGCGCGGTTCCGCTCGACCACTCGGGCCCTCAGCACCTCGACGGGCGCGTCGAGGAACTGAAGCTCCACGGGGATGCCGTGCTCTCGCGCCCACGTCCGGCGCAGGTCGCGCTCCCAGCGCTGCCACACCCCGCACTCGTCGACAACTGTCAGGCCCCTCAGCACGAGCGCCTGGGACAGCTCCCACTGCAGTCCCTCGACCGCGACCCGGGCGTCCTTGTCGTAGATGTCGAACCCGAGCGCGACGAGCCACTCGTCGGGGCACATGCGTACGGCGCCGTCCGCCTCGAATTGCTTGGCCAGCGTCGTCTTGCCGGCGCCCGCCAGTCCGCACAGGAGGATCAGCCGGCCACTCACCGCCGCTGCCTCCAGCTCGTCACGACACGACAGTACGAGGGCCACACGCCTCCGGCTGACGCCAGGGGCGCTCAGCCTTCCGAGCGCGACGTTCAGCCCGGAGACCGTTGCTCGCGATCACTCGCAGTGCCTCGTCCCGAAAAAGAGGGAGCGCCTGCTACTCGTCGTCGACCTGTTCGACATCGACACTGGGGAAGTGATCCACGTCCGCGCCCGAGGCTTAGGCGAGATCACTCCGTCCAACCAGGGGGGAGTCGCCGCCGCCCTCAGCGCGCGGACACCACACGTACATTGCTCGGCATGCCCCTCACGAACGGCTTCAACCACGTAGCGACGCTCACGACCGACATGGACCTGACCGTCCGCTTCTATGAGCAGGCGTTCAATGCGGTGGTGACACTCGAGGTTCCGAAGCGCGAGGACCACCCCTGGATGAAGATCCTCGACCTCGGTGGCGGAGCCGCGCTCAACGTCTTCGAGGTTCCGGCGGACGAGATCATCGGCGACCGGCGCCGGCAGGGCGGGCGCGGAGCCATCGACCACTACGCGCTCGCGGTCGATTCGTACGCCACGCTTGAGATGCTCAAGGAACGCCTAGCCGCCGCGGGTGCCCAGGAGGTGGGCGACATCCAGCGGCTGGGCGATGAGTGGTCACTGTTCTTTCGGGACCCCGACGGGATGGAACTCGAGGTCTGCTGCAGCGCCGACGGTTGAGACGGTGTAGTTCGAGAGTAGCAACGAGCCCTGATGGTTGGCTGAGCGAGCGCCGTCACCCACCAAGGGCCCTAGGTGGTGCTCAGGCCGAGTCGTCGAGCAGCCGGCCGGCCGCGGTCCAGGGGTCGAGGGCGCCGGCAGCGACAGCCTCGGCCAGCTCCGCCGCCTGGTCGCTGGTGGTCATGGTCCGGGCGCGTTCGAGCAGGCGGGCGGCCACCAGGCGGGTCACCTCCTCGGCCGCGCGGCGCCGCCGGCGCTCGTCGAGCCCGCCGTCCGCGGCCAGGTGGGACCGGTGGTCGGCGACCGCCTGCCACAGCTCGTCGACGCCGGTGCCGGACGTGGCCGTCGTGCACACCACGGGAGGGCGCCAGCCGCGCGTGCCCGCCATGTCGAGCATGCGACCCAGGTCGCGGGCCGTCGACTCGGCCCCCGGGCGGTCGGCCTTGTTGACCACGAAGACGTCCGCGATCTCCATCAGCCCGGCCTTGTTGGCCTGCACCGCGTCGCCCCAGCCGGGGTTGACCACCACCACCGTGGTGTCGGCCTGGCCCACCACCTCGACCTCGACCTGACCCACTCCCACCGTCTCGAGCAGCACCCACGGGTAGCCGGTGGCCGCCAGCACCCGCACCGCCTCGGGTGCGGCGACCGCCAGGCCGCCCAGGTGACCACGGGTGGCCATCGAACGGATGAACACGCCGTCGTCGAGGGCGTGGTCGCCCATGCGCACCCGGTCACCCAGGATCGCCCCACCCGAGAACGGCGACGACGGGTCGATGGCCAGCACCGCCACCCGCTCGTCCCGCTGCCGCACGAGGTCGACGACGGCGTTGGTCAGGGTGGACTTGCCCGAGCCGGGCGCACCGGTGATGCCGACGGTGTAGGCGTCGGTGCCGAGGCCGTGGACGGCCTGTCCCACCTCACGGGCACCGTCGCCGCCGCGCTCGACGATCGACAGCAGGCGCGCCAACGCGCCGCGGTCGCCCGCGGTGGGCGGCCTCGACCAGGTCGGCGGGAGCAGGGGCGGGCACGCCGGGAACGCTAGTGCGGCCCGGAACCAGGCCCCGGGGGCGTCAGAGGCTGACGGCGGTCTCGGTGGGGGCGCCGACGTCGACGACCTCCGTGACGCCCGGCACCCGGTCCTTGAGGATGCGCTCGATGCCGGCCTTGAGGGTGACGGTCGACGCCGGGCACGACACGCAGGCGCCCACCAGCTCCACGCTGACGACGCCCGTCTCGGCGTCGACACCGCGCAGGAAGATGTCCCCGGCGTCGGCCTGGATGGCGGGGCGGATCACCTCGATGACCTCGCTCACCTTGTCGATGTCGACCACATGGTCTCCCTTGCTCCCGAGCGCGCCGATGCTCGCGAAGGTGGCGCACCCATGCAAACACCAGCGCCCACCGAAGTGTTCCGGCTAGCGCCCCTGGCCGTCGCCCGGCCCGCCGGCGCCGGACAGGAGCTCGTTGACCACGGCGGCGGCCTCGCCGGCGCCGTCGATCGTCACGGCGAACACCCGGCCGTCGACCAACGTCAGCTCGAGGGCCGGGCCCGCCCGCAGCACCCAGGCGGCCCGGCCCAGGAACCGCAGGCTGCCGCGATAGCCCCAGCCGCCCCACCGCATCGGGCGGAGGTCGATCGCCCGGGCCGACGCGATGCGGTCGAGCGGGATGCGCACGCCGGGCCACGCCGTGGGCGGGACGGCCCGGACGCCCCGCACGCCGGCCGTGACGTGCACCGTGCCGACCGCCAGCACGGCCAGCGCCGCCAGTGCGAGGTACGCCGCCAGCCACAGGGCCTGGAGCGACGCCAGGATCGCGGCGCCGGCCACCACGGCGGCCGCCAGGCCCGGCCAGCGGGCGTGGCACGAGCCTGCCCACGCCACCCGCGTGCTCGTGCGGCGCCCGGCGAGCGAGCGGTCGGTCGCCGGTGGCGGTGCCGCCGGGGCCAGGGCCCAGCTCGCGAGGGCCACCGGAGCGGTCACGCCGGCCGCCACGGTGGCGATCACCGCGCCCGGGCGCAGCGTCGCGTCGTGCCACGTCGCCGCGCCCGCGTTGGCGACGACCGTGGCGGCCGAGAGCGTGGCGAACAGGCCGCCGACGGCCGCCCCGATCGCCGCGGTCGCGCCGGGCGTCGCCGGCCTGGCCTGGTGGCGCGACCGGAGGACGGAGACCGCCAGCACGAGGGCGGCCAGCGCCGCCGGGACCGCCATCAGCGCGACCGCTGCCGGCAGGGGGGTGCTGCCGTCGGGCCGGCCGTCCAGATCCCAGTGCGTCGCCACGGGGTCGGGCAGGTCGGACCACGCCGGCCGCCCAGGGCACCAGCGCGATCGCCACGACGGCCGCCGGGATCGCGCCGCCGGCCACCCACAGACGCTTCGACATCACATCATCTCCTCGACGAGCGCTGCGACCTCGTCGCGCGACAGCCCCATCCGGCGGGCCTCTGCCGCCAGCGCCGCGGCCGCCTCGACGAGCCGCGCCCGGCCGGCTGCGGCCTCGCGCACGACGACCCCCCGCCGCCTCCGCAGGTCGACCAGACCTTCGTCGCGCAGCTCGTGGTAGGCGCGCAGGACGGTGTGCATGTTGACGTCCAGGGCGTCGGCCAGCGTGCGAGCGGGAGGCAGCCGATCCCCCGGGGCGACGCGCCCGTCGGCCACCGCCGCCCGGACCTGAGCGGCGATCTGACGGAACAGCGGCGTCTCGTCCGAGAGGTCGACCCGGAACAGCATTGTTCTAAGACTAATCGAACAATTGGCCGCGCCGCTCGGTACCATCGCCGGGATGCTCGCCCACGCCGGCGGGGCGACGGCCCTCGACGTTTCCCCCTGGCTGGTCGCGTACGGTGCGGCGGCCCTCGTCCTGCTGGCGACGGCCGCGCTGCGGGGCCGCATGGTCGTCGAGGCCGCACGGGACGCACCGGGTGACGGCGCCCCGGGCCGCGCGGCCCGGACGGCGCCCGCGCGCCGATCACCGGCGATCGCCGCTCGGCGTGCGTGGCGATGGTCGGGGCGGATCCTGGGCCTCGGCGCCCTGGGGCTGGTGGTGGCGGCCGCCCTCGCCGGCCGGCCGGAGTCGGGACTGAACCCGGCACCCAGCGCGGTGCTGGGCGTGTGGTGGGTGGGGCTGCCGCTGGTGTGCGTGGTGGCGGGGGACGTGATGGGCTGGCTCGACCCCTTCGGCACGCTCTCGGCCGCGGTCCCCGGCGCCGGGTCCGAGCGGCGTGCCCGGTGGGGCGGGGGCACGGCGGCGTTGTTCCTGGCCGCCTTCGCCTGGTGGGACCTGGCGTATCACGACGCGCGTTCGCCGCGCGCCCTCGGATGGTTCCTGCTCGCCTACACCGTCGCCGCCGTCGGCGGGGCGGCATGGCAGGGCCGCGGCTGGCTGCGCCGGGGCGAGGGCTTCGGCACGCTGTCGTGGTCGCTGGCCGACGCCCGCCGGCCCGGCCGCGGCACGGCGGGCGGTCCCGGGCCGGCGGCGCTGATGGCACTGGTGGCGGTGTGGCTGGGCGCCGTGGCGTTCGACCTGTTCAGCGGCAGTCGCGCCTGGGTCGAGCTGGCCGGCTCCCGGTCCGGGTGGGCGCGGACCGCGGTGGCCACCCTCGGGTTCCTGATCGCCGTGACCCTCGCCGGCGCGCTCGCGGCCGCCACGGTCGGGCTGGCGGCGAGGCGGGCGTCCGGTCGGGCCGGGCGGGCTGGGCAGGCCGGTCGGCCGGGAGCGGGAGGCGGGGCAGGCCGGGCAGGTGCGGCGGGCCGGGGGACTGGCGTGGCTGGCGCTGGCCACCGGCGCCTTCCTCGCCCACGGCATCCCGTTGCTGCTCGTCGAGGGCCAGGTGGCGCTCGCGCTGGCCTCCGATCCGTTCGGGCGGGGGTGGGACCTGTTCGGCACGGCCGACCGGGCCGTCGACTTCAGCCCGCTGTCGCCCGGCGTCGTGGGCGCGGCCCAGCTCTCGTTGGCGATGGCCGGCGGCATCGCCGGTGTGGTCGCCGCCGCCGGCACGCTCCGCCCCCGCCGCGGCGGGCCGGCCGTGGCAGCGCGGTCGGCGGTGGCCGCCCTGTGGGTGCTGGGGGTGAGCCTGGCCGGTGCGACGGCCGCGGTCGTGGCGGTGGTGACCACCGACCTCGAGTGACCGGGGTTCCGCCGAGTAGCGGCCGGGCCGCCGGTCTGGGAACCTGAGCGCCGTGACTGCACTGCTGCTCGCCCACCAGGGGGGCTGGGACGAGGTCCTCATGGTGCTCGTCCCCATCGTCATCTTCGGGGGGCTCCTGGTGATGGCGAACCGCCGTGCGGACACCATCGAGAGCGAGCGCAACCGCGACGACGCCACCGGGCACGACGGGCCTTCCTCCGGTTAGCGGTGCCCCGCTTCACGGTCACTCGGACGGTCGGGCTCGCAGAGGCCGACCGGATCGCCGCCCCTCGCCGCGACGTCGTCGCCGAGCGCCCGGCTGACGACGACGGGACCGGCCGGACGCGGCTGGTCCTCGACGAAGGCCCCTTCGCCTACTACGAGCGCACCGTCACCGTTCCGTCAGCTCCGCGGCGCCGGACGACGGCGCGGGCGGCGACGGCGCCGACCACGCGACCGACGCGACCGACCGGGCCCGGGCCACGGTGACCGAGGAGTTCGACTATCGGCTTCCGCCGGGCACCTGGCCGTTCCTCCTGAACCGGCCGTTCCGCGCCGCACTGCGCCACCCCCGCACCGACGGCAAGCTGCCCTGGTGGTATCCGCCGCAGCGGCCCGACGCCCGGGGCGCCACGGTGCTGGGGCTGCTGGCCACGCTGTCGCTGATCGCCGGCTACCTGGGGACCCTGCTCACCCAGACGATGACGTTCGCGGCCGACGAGTTCGGCGCCGGGACCGCCGCCCAGGGCGACGCGCTGGCGGCCGTGCGCCTCGGCGGCATCATCGCGATCGGCCTGGGGGCGATCGCCGACCGACGCGGCCGGCGGCTCATCCTGACCGCCGCGCTGTTGGCCTCGATCACCTCGACCGTGCTCGGCGCCCTGGCGCCCAACCTGGCCGTGCTGACCGCCACCCAGGGGGTCAACCGGGGCTCGTGGGCCGCGGCCTCGCTGCTGCTGGCCATCATCGCCGCCGAGGAGATGCCGGCCGGTGCCCGGGCCTACGCGCTGAGCCTGCTGTCCATGACCGGGGCGTTGGGCGCGGGCGTCGCCCTGTGGCTGCTGCCGGTGGCCGACCTGTCCCTGCGGTCGTGGCGGGTGCTCTACCTGGTGCCCATCCTGTTCGTGCCGGTGGTGGCGCACTTCGGCCGGCTGGTGCCCGAGAGCCGGCGCTTCGTGCGCCCCCACCGCAACGTGGGCCTGTCCGGCCACTACTGGCGGCTGCTGCTGGTGGCCGGGACGGGGTTCCTGCTGAACGTGTTCGCGGCCCCGCAGTCGCAGTTCCGCAACGAGTTCCTGCGGGACGAGCGCGGCATGTCGGCGGCGGTGGTCTCGCTGTTCGTGCTCACGACCTCGACGCCGGCCGGCATCGGCATCTTCGCCGGCGGCCGGCTGGCCGACACGCGGGGGCGACGTGTGGTGGGCGCCACCGGCATCAGCGTGGGGACGGTGCTCATCACCGCGTCGTACCTGGTGGACGGCCCGGCCATGTGGCTGTGCGCGCTGGTGGGCGGCATCTTCGCCGCCGCACTCGTGCCCACCATCACCGTCTACGGCCCCGAGCTGTTCCCCACGTCGCTGCGGGGCCGCGCCAACGGGCTCATCAGCACGGCGGCCATGGGGGGCAGCGTGGCGGGGCTGGTGGTGTTCGGCCGCATCGAGGAAGCGGCCGGCTCGTTCGGCGCCGCGCTGGCCGTCCTGGCCGTGGCGCCGCTGGCGATGGCCGTGGTGGTGCTGGCGTTCTTCCCGGAGACGGCCCGCCGTGAGCTCGAGGACCTGAACCCCGAGGACCTCCCCGACGCGGTGGCGGCGGACGGGCCCTCGGACGGGTCGACGGCCGTGGCTGGGATCGAGACCCGCGCGCCCGGTTAGCATCGCCGCCCATGATGCGCACGCGGCTCGGGGTCGCCGCCGCGGTGGTGTCGCTGGTGCTGGGGGCCGCGTGCTCCGGTTCGGAGGGTTCCGAGATCTCGCTGCCGGGCGACGCAGGCCGCGCCGGCGACGAGGCAGACACCGTCACGACCGGCGACGCCGCTGTCGCCACGGCCGACGACGGTGAGGAGGGCGACGGCTCGGAGGACGGCGACGAGTCGGACGAGTCCGACGAGTCCGACGACAACGCGTTCGTCGTGGCCCAGTCGGTCGACCAGACGCTCGTGGTCAGGGAGGCGGCGCAGGAGGGCGCCGACGAGCTGCTCACGCTGTCGGCGGCCGACGAGGTGAGCGGGAAGATCATCTGCCTCGTCTCCCAGCAGATCGGGTCGTGGGTCGAGGTCCACCTGCCCTCCGGCGAGGTCGAACGCACCGGCTGGGTGGCCCGCGACGACGTCACGCTCAGCCGCCACCGGTTCCGGATCGAGATCTCGCTGTCCGACCACAGCCTCACGCTGTTCACCGGCGACCACGAGTCGTTCACCGCCCCGGTGGGCGTCGGGCCCCGACGCACCCGAGCCGGGCGGCGACCGGCAGCTGTTCATCAAGGACCTGGTCAAGACCCCCGACCCCGACAGCCCCTACGGCGCGTACGCCTACGGCCTGTCGGGGTCGGACAACGACCTCGACGCCTTCACCACCGGCAACGGGGTGGTGGCCGTCCACGGCACGGGCGACCCCTCCGGCCTCGGTCGGGACGTGCGCTACGGCTCGATCGCGGTGGGCGGCGACATCGTGACGCGCCTGGTCGACACGATCGGCCTGCCGCTGGGCACCCCGGTCGACGTCGTGGAGTAGCCCGACGGGGTAGCCCCGCCGGGCGGCCCTACGACAGCGGCTTGGCCAGCGCGACCTCGTAGATGTCGTCGGGGCGGGCGAGCGCGGCCATGGCGAGGTCGTAGTCGGGCAGCTCGAACACGGCGCCGTCGTCGGCGATGAGCAGGAACCGCGACATCCGGGCCAGGAACGCCCGGTCGTGCGACACGCTCACGACGGTGCCCTCGAACCGGTCGAGGGCGCGCTCCAGCGCCTCGGCGGAGTCGACGTCGAGGTTGTCGGTGGGTTCGTCCAGCAGCAGGACGTTGTGGCCCTCGAGGTCGAGGCAAAGGATCTCGAGCCGGGCCTTCTGCCCACCGGACAGCGACTCGAACTCGCGTCGGGCGGCGCCCACGAGGCCGTAGCGGGCCAGCGCCTTCATCGACCGCTCCTCCTCGCCCACCCGCTCGACCACGATGTCGAGCAGCAGGCGGCCGCGGAAGTCGGGCCGGTCGTTGACCTGGGTGAAGCGCCCGACCGACGTGCGGGGCCCGTAGGCGACGGTGCCGCCGTGGCGGGCACCGGGGGCGCCCGGCGCGGAGAGCGCGTCGAGCAGGTGGGTCTTGCCGGTGCCGTTCGAGCCGACGAGGCCGATGCGCTCGCCGAAGAAGATGTCGTCGGAGAACGGCTCGAACAGGCCGGCGACCGCGAGGTCGACCAGGCGGATGACCCGGCGGGCCGAGTCGGCGCCCCGCAGGCCCACCTTGATGTGCTGGTCGGGGGTGGGCGCCGGGGGCGGTCCCTGGTCGACGAACCGCTTCCACCGGGTCTCGGCCGCGTTGGCGCGGGGCGCGTTGCCGTCGTTGAGCGAGGCGCGCTGCTTCATCAGCTTCATGTAGCGGTAGAGGCGCCGCTCCTCCTCGTGCCAGCGCTTGAGGGCGTCGCCGAGCCGCTCCTGGCGGCGCTCGCGGGCCTCGGGATAGGAGGCGTAGGAGCCCCCGTGCACCCACGCCGTCGAGGACTCCAGCGTCACGATCTTGGTGGCCACGTCGGCCAGCAGGGTGCGGTCGTGGCTGATGAGCAGCACGGTCTTGCGGCAGGCGTCGAGCTCGCGCTCCAGCCAGGCCCGGGCGGGGATGTCGAGGTAGTTGTCGGGCTCGTCGAGCAGGAGGATGTCGGCGTCCGAGGCGAGCAGCACGGCCAGCACCAGCCGCTTGCGCTCGCCGCCCGACAGGGTGGCCGCGGGCCGCTCGCCGAGCGCCCCGATGCCGGCCCCGACGATCTGCTGTGCCGCGGCGTCCCAGCGCAGCTCGAGGTCGTA
The DNA here is from genome assembly GCA_963842395.1 of uncultured Acidimicrobiales bacterium. Taxonomy (GTDB): domain Bacteria; phylum Actinomycetota; class Acidimicrobiia; order Acidimicrobiales; family VFJN01; genus ZC4RG19. Next base: position 1,103,460 of record CAWJGJ010000002.1, on the reverse strand, counting down.
TCCGCCGAGGTCGCCCCAGTCGGCGATGGCGGTGGCCAGGTCGAGGCCCGCGCCGCCGTCGTCGCCCGCGGCCACCGCGCGCTCGGCGGCCAGCATCCGGACGCCGGCGGCGCGCAGTGCGGCGGGCGCCGCGGCCACGAGCATGTCGCGCACCGTGGCCCCGCGGGCCGCCATGCCCACGTCCTGGGGCATGTAGAGCGCGCGGCCGCCGAGGGCGAACGAGCCGGCCTCGGCGGTCAGCTCGCCGGCGAGGACGCGCAGCAGCGTCGTCTTGCCGGTGCCGTTGCTGCCCACGATGGCGGCGTGCTCGCCGGGGGCGACGGTGAAGCCGACGTCGACGAACAGCGGCTCACCGCCCGGGTGGGCGTAGCAGAGCTCGGAGGCGACGATGCCGGACATGGCCGACCATCCTGGCCGGTGGCGGCCCCCGGCTCAGAGTGAATTCAGCCAGTCGGCCACGATGGCCGCCACCTGGGCATCGACGCCCTTCAGCTCGTGGCGGGCGCCCTCGACCCACTCGTGGGTGACGGGACCCCCGACCGTCGCCGTGTGGGTGGTCAGCTCGTCGGGCGTGCCGAAGGGGTCGCGGGTGCCCGACACGAACAGGCACGGCACCGTGATGTCGGGGAGGTGCTCGACCCGCAGCTTGTCGGGCCGTCCCGGCGGGTGCAGCGGGTAGGCGACGAGCACGAGCGCGGCGGCCTCAAGGCCCTCGGCCACGGCCATCGAGCACATGCGCCCGCCCATCGACCGCCCGCCGAGCGCCAGCGCCGAGGGGGCGACGCCGTGGGCGGCGGCCATGGCGGCGGCCTCCTCGCGCACGCTGGCGACGAGCTTGGGGGCCCGGTCGGGGGCGCGACGGCCGGCCCGGCGGTAGGGGAAGTCGGCGCGGGTGACCGGCAGGGCCGGGCCGTCGGCGGCCGTCACCGCCTGCTCGATGGCGCGCAGCGACGGGTGGTCGCTCCCCGTGCCCGCCCCGGGGAACAGCAGCAGGCCGCCGACGGTGCCCATGGCTTCAGGTGCTCCTCGTGCCCTCGGTCATCCCGCCAGCAGGATGCGCCGGGCCTCGCTCAGCTCGGCCAGGCGGTCGGCGGCCTCGAGGCGGTCGCCGCCGTGGTCGGGGTGCGCGGTGCGCACCAGGTCGCGGAACTGGCGCTGGATGGCGCGGCGCCCGGGCTGCTGCTTGCCGCCCGCCAGGCCCAGCACCCCCAGCGCCCACCCGACCGGGTCGCGGTGGGCGTCGACCGACCACTCGTGATGGCGGGCCAGGCCCGAGAGGTGGGCGACCAGCGCCCCGTCGATGGTGCCCGACCAGCGCATCGCCTTGCGGATGGTCTCCATCACCCGGCTGCGGGCCCCGATGGGCAGCCCGCCCGCCGCGTACACCGCGGCGAGGATGTGGTGGGCCGGCGCGCCCTTCTCGTCGATCTCGTACGTCAGCTCCTCGCCGCCTCCCTGGAGCCGGTGCACGCTGCGCTGCAGCCCCACCCGGTCGGTCTGCAACCGGTGGCGCAGCCGGGGCTGCGGGATGCGGTAGCCGGCCTCGAGCTGGCGGGTCAGCCGGTCGAGCTCGTCGAACAGGTCGGGGTCGAGCGCCGGCACGTAGGCCGCCACGATGCCCCCGAGGAGGATGCCGCCGAAGCCCGGCGCAGGCGTGACCGGCAGGTCGCGCTCGCCGAGCGCGAGCCGTCGCGTCGGCGCGATGGCCCGCGAGTGGAAGACCTCCAGCTCGGCCAAGATCGTTGGCACCAGCGCAGCCTAGGGCGCCGCGTCGCAGGGTCAGACGAAGGGGCGGATGGCGGTGCGCAGGTCGCGGGCCGAGGACTCGACCGCGGGGCCGTCGACCTCGTCGGCCTGCAGCAGCTCGCTCAGCCCGGACACCAGCTCGCAGAGGTGCTCCCACTCGGGCTTGCCCAGACCGTACGGCCGGTCCGCCCCGTCGACCACCTGGCTCGACTCCAGCAGCGAGATGATGCCGTCGGGGTCCTCGGCGTCGTGCTGCAGCCGGTCGGCGGCAACGAAGATGTCGCCGAGCAGCTCGGCACCGGCAGGGCCGTCGTCGGGCTCGGCGTCGAGCTGGTCGGGGTTGGCCACCTGGTCGAACAGCCTGTCGACGGTCTCCTCGTCCTCCCCGTAGACGAACAGCTCCTGGCCGCCCCAGCCGAACGGGACGTCGGCCGCCCGCAGCTCGGCGACGAGGCGGGTCACCGCGTCGTCCTCCCAGTCGGACAGGTCGTAGGCCACCTGGTCGCGCTCGTCGTCGAGCGCCGCGCCGGACTCGCCCTCGACGATGTCGAGCACGTTGGCCACCGGCGCCTCGTCGGCCGCCGCCACGTGCAGGGAGGTGCCCTCCCACCCGTGCGGGATGCCCGCCTCTGTCAGGCGGTCGGTGACGGCGGTGCGCTCCATCTCGCTCCAGTCGTCGAGGTCGTAGACCACGACGTCCACGTCCTCGCCCTCGTCCTGGTCGGGCGCGAGGATGCCCCACCCGGACGCAGCAGGGGTGGCGCCGTTCAGCGGGCCGTCGCCGGCCGCGTCGGGCTCATGGGGCTCATCGGGCTCGTCGAGCTCGCCGGGGAGGCCGGAGATGGTGATGCCCAGCTCGTCCTCACCCTGCTCGAATGGATCGGAGCGTTGGCCCACGGGCACATCTAACCAGGCGACTATCTTCCCTGCATGACCGAGAAGCAGCGCCCTGACCGCAACCTGGCCATGGAGCTCGTGCGGGTCACCGAGGCAGCGGCGCTGGCGGCGTCGCGCTGGATGGGCAGGGGCGACAAGAACGGGGCCGACGGCGCGGCGGTCGACGCCATGCGCATCGTGCTCGACAGCGTGCCCATGGACGGCGTGGTGGTCATCGGCGAGGGCGAGAAGGACGAGGCGCCGATGCTCTTCAACGGCGAGCAGATCGGCGACGGCAGTCCCACCCTCACCGACATCGCCGTCGACCCCATCGACGGGACGACGCTCACCGCCCTCGGTCGGGGCAACGCCATCGCCGTCATCGCCGTGTCGGAGCGAGGCACGATGTACGACCCGGGCCCCTGCGTGTACATGGAGAAGGTCGCGGTCGGCCCCGAGGGCGTGGGCGCCATCGACATCACCCGGTCCGCGGCCGACAACATCGCCGCGCTCGCCCGGGCCAAGGGCACGACCCCCCGCGACGTCACCGCGGTCATCCTCGACCGGCCCCGCCACGAGGAGCTCATCGCCGAGGTGCGCGCCACGGGTGCTCGCATCCGCCTCATCCCCGACGGCGACGTGGCCGGCGCCATCTCGACGGCCTGGTCCGAGTCGGGGGCCGACATCCTGCTCGGCATCGGGGGGACGCCCGAGGGCGTCATCACCGCGGCCGCCCTCAAGTGCATGGGGGGCGAGCTCCAGGGCCGGCTGTGGCCCCGCGACGAGGGCGAGCGCAGGGCGGCGGTCGAGGCCGGCTACGACCTCGACGCCGTGCTCACCACCGACGACCTGGTCCGCGGCGACAACTGCTTCTTCGCGGCCACCGGCATCACCGACGGCGAGCTGTTGAAGGGCGTCCACTTCTCGCGCCGGGGGGCCTCGACGCAGTCACTGGTGATGCGATCGAAGTCCGGCACGGTGCGCCTGGTCAACGCCCAGCACCAGCTGTCCAAGCTGGCGCACTTCAGCTCGATCGACTTCGCGTAGGCCGCCCTAGGTCCCGAGTCGGGACCCTAGACGCGGCTGGCGATGCGGGCCGCCACGCGGCGCATCACGCTGCGGGGCACCGGGGCGGCGACGGCCACCGCCACCTTGTTGAACGTCCCCGGGACCAACCAGGGCCTGCCCGACCGCGTGGCCTCCAGGGCCCGGGCGGCGACGTCCTCGGCGGTCATCCACGCGGGACCGGGGATGTTGCGGCCCCCGATGCCGGCCCGCTCCTGGAACTCCGTGCGCGTGTACCCGGGCAGCACGGTGGTGAGGGTGACGCCGGTGCCGGCCAGCTCGCCGGCGACGGCCTCGCCGAAGCTGGCGACGAACGCCTTCGTCGCCCCGTAGGTGGCGTTGCCGGGCGTGGCCTGGAGCCCGGCCACCGACGAGACGTTCATCACCGCCCCCCGCCCACGCGGGACCATGGCCGACAGGGCCGCGTGCGTGAGCCGCACGAGGGCGGTGACGTTCACCGCGATCTCGCGCTCCTCGCCGTCGACGTCGAGGTCGACGAACGTGCCGTAGGTGCCGAAGCCCGCGTTGTTGACGAGCAGGTCGACCGGTCGCTCGGCGTCGCCCACCCGGGCCTCCACGGCGGCCAGGCCCGCGGGATCGGCCAGGTCCGCGACCAGGACCTCGACCTCGGCGCCGTCGTGCGCGTGCGTGACCTCGTGGGCCAGCGCGTCCAATCGGTCTCGGTCGCGGGCCACCACGACGAGGTCGCTGCCCTCCGCGGCCAGCCGGCGGGCGATCTCGCGCCCGATGCCCGACGACGCCCCGGTGACCAGGGCGGTGGTCCAGGTGGACGCCGGCACGGGGGTGGCGCCGGCAGCGTCCGCGCCGGAGACGGCGGGGGTGCTGGGCGAGGACGGGTCGGCGGTCACGCGGCGACAGTAGACCGCTCGGATCGGTGTAGGAGCGTGCGGAGCGGGTATCACCGCGTCGTGGCACGTTTCCCTCATCGCGAAGGCGCCGGGCGGGAGCTCGGGCACCGGCTGCGGGCCCTGCGACTCGACGATCCCGTGGTCGTGGCCCTCTCGCCGGGCGGCGTCGCGGTGGCCGGGGCCGCCGCCCGGGTGCTCTCGGCGCCGCTCGACCTCGTCCACCGCCCGCGGGTGCCGCTGGCCGGACGCGCCGCCGTCATCGTCGACGAGGGGCTGGTGACCGCACGGATGGCCGGCGCCGCAGCCGACCAGGCGGCCGATCGCGGCGCGTCCCGACTCGTCCTCGCGATGCCCGTCGCCGCCGCGCTCGAGCTCGACGACCTGTACCGGTGCTTCGACGACCTGGTCTGCCTGGAGGTGGGCGGGGTCACCACCGACCTCGCCGACTGGTACGACGAGCTCCCGGCCGTCACCGAGGACGTCGTGGTCGACGCGCTCGCCCAGGTGGGGGCGGCGCGGTCCCACGTCGTCCCGCACCGGGTCGCCGCGGCGCCCCGCCACCCGGCGGCGCGTCGCCGCCTGCGCCGACGGTTCGCGTGATGCCCGGCGATGGGGTCGAGGCCCCCGAGTACGTCGCCGAGCACCTGCGGGCCGCCTTCGCCACCGACAGCAGGGTCCACGAGCAGGGGCTGGACGTGACCGTGCGGGGCCGGACGATCGTGGTCCAGGGGACCGTCTCGACGCCCGCTCTGCGGGAGGCCGTGACCGACGTGGCCTGCGAGCTGGTGCCGGGGGCGGAGGTCCTCAACGAGGTCGAGGTGCCGCCCAACCCCGAGCCGAGCACGGCGGAAGACCTCGGGTGATGCCCGCGCTGCGGGTCGCGGCCGTGGGCGACGTCCACGCGGGGGTCGACCCCGCGTCCGCCCACCGCCTCCGCCAGGGCGTCGCCCACCTCGGCGACCACGCCGACGTGCTGCTGCTGGCCGGCGACCTGACCCGGTGCGGCGATCCCGACGAGGCGCGCGTCGTCGCCGACGCGATCGGCGCCACCGGCGTACCGGCCGCGGCCGTGCTCGGCAACCACGACGTGCACGCGGGGCGCGGGGACGAGGTGGTCGACGTGCTGGCGGCCGCGGGCATCGTGGTCCTCGACGGCGCCGGGACCGTCTTCGACCTCCCGGGTGGCCGCCTCGGGGTGACCGGGGCCAAGGGCTTCGGCGGGGGCTTCGCCGGCGCGTGCGTGACCGAGTTCGGCGAGCCGGAGGTCAAGGTGTTCGCGCGCCACGCCGTGGCCGAGGCCGACGCCCTGGCCGGGGCGATGGCCCGGACCGCGGCCGTCGGCGGCCTCGGCGCCCATGTCGTGCTGCTGCACTACTCGCCGGTGCGGGAGACGCTGCGTGGCGAGCCGCCGGAGATCTACCCGTTCCTCGGCAGCTACCTGCTGGCCGAGGCGATCGACCGGGTCGGCGCCGACCTCGTCGTCCACGGCCACGCCCACCGCGGGTCGGAGCGGGGCATCACGCCCGGCGGCGTGCGGGTGCGGAACGTGGCCCAGCCGGTGCTGCGCAGCGCCTACCGGATCTACGAGCTCCACCCCGCCGATGGGGATGCCGGTGCGGGAGCCGCCACCCCGGCCGGGCGACCCCACCGTTTGCCGCCCGGCTACGTGGGTAGCACTTCGTCCAGAGGCGACTCTGAGGAGGAGCGATGGGCCTGATCAACAGGCATGACGACGATGTGCGCGACGGTGAGGTGCGCACCGACGACCGCGACACGGTGGTGCGCGACGACAAGGCGCGGGACGACGCCACCCGAGCCGACCGGGCCAGCGATGACACCGGCCGCCGCCGCCGGCTCCGCTTCGGCCGGCCAGTCGACACCGAGTCTCCCGAGTCCCGCGAGGAGCTCGAGCGGCGCGAGTCGGTCGAGACCCGTTCGTGGCGCTGGGACTTCGGCTCGGTGCTGGCCACCGCCGCCGGCGTCGCGCTGGTGCTGATCGGGGCGCTCGCCCTGGTGCGCACCGGCATCAACTCCAGCTGGTACTCCCCGGTCGTCGAGGTGGCCGGCATCGACCACACGCCGATGCTGGGCGCCATCGAGCTGGGCGTGGGCGTGCTGCTCGTGCTCGCCGGCCTGGCCGGCGCCCGCATGCTCGCCGCGCTCGTGGCGGTGACCGCGGGCATCGTGGCCGCGGTCGTGGCCATCGAGCCCGAGGTGATCGACCGCGACCTGGCCATCGAGCGGGGCTGGGCGATCGCCCTCGCCGTCGGCGGCCTGGCGCTGGCGGCGCTGCTGGTGGTCTCCCGTGAGCGCCGTCACGATCGTCGGGTGGAGCACCGCGAGGTCCGCACCGCCTGACCGCCCGACCCGGGCATCTGACCCCCCACCACCCGGCGTTCTGCGTCAGGTGACGGCCGGCGCCTCCCGCCCCCCGCTCGCCCCCCTCGGCGGGCCCAGGCGGCGGGGGCGCCGGCCCCGTTCTGAACGACGGAGGACAGAGGTGATGTCGCACTACCCGGACGGATGCGAGCCGTCGAACGAGAAGATCACCAACGTGGTGGCCCGCACGATCGCGGCGCTCGACCGTGGCGACGTCCCCCACCTGCTCATCGGCGGCGCCGGGACCCAGACCTTCGCCCGGCCCCGCTGCACCGACGACATCGACGTCTTCGTCGAGCCGGGCGACGCCAGGAGGGCGCTCGAGACGCTGGCGGACGCCGGCTACACCACCGAGGAGACCGACCCCGCCTGGCTCTACAAGGCCTGGTTCGACGGGGTGCTGGTCGACGTGATCTTCCGGTCGTCGGGCGACCTCTACCTCGACGACGAGATGCTGCAGCGGGGCGAGCGCCGCGACTACCGCGGCACCTCGGTCCTGCTGATGTGCCCGGAGGACCTGCTGGTCGTGAAGGCGATGGCCGCGACCGAGGACAACCCCCGCCACTGGTACGACGCGCTCGCGCTGGTCGCCCGGCGCGAGCTCGACTGGGACTACGTGGCCCGGCGGGCCCGGGTCGGGCCCCGTCGGGTGCTCAGCCTGCTGTTCTACGCCGAGTCGATCGACTTGGCCGTGCCGCCCGACGTGCTGGCCCGCCTCTACGAGATGACGCACCCCACCGTTCAGGTGAACGCCGTGCGGCCCCCCGGCCTCGGCCAGTCGCACGCCATGAGCTGACCGGTGCCCGACAGGGTCACGTAGGCCGTGGTGCCGTCGGGGCCGAAGCAGATGTTGGTGGTGAGCGGGTCGGCGAAGGGCGTGTACTCCACCTGGCCGCCGTCGGGGGAGAACGCGGTGATGCCCGGGCTGCCGCCCAGCGTCGCCACGCACACCCAGCCGTCGCCGTCGACGGCCAGCGAGTCGAACAGTGCGCCGGCCCCGGGGTGGCCCAGCAGGGTGCCCCCCGGGCCGCCGACGGGGTCGGTCGTGTCGACCTGCCCCGGGCCCGTGACGTTCCACGCCAGGACCCGCCCGGTGTGGGTCTCGGCCACGTAGACCCGGTCGCCGGCGGGGGACAGGCCGATGCCGTTGGGGGCGTCGAGGGGGCGCGTCACCTCGCGGGCCTCGCTGCCGTCGGGGCGGCACCAGTGGAACCCGGTGCGATCGGAGGTGCGGTCGAGCCGCACCCCGTGGTCGGTGAACCAGATGCCGCCGTCGGCGTCGAGCACCAGGTCGTTCGGGGCCCGCAGGGGCACGCCGCCGCTCTCGGTGAGCACGGTCGAGACCTCGCCGCTGGCGAGGTCGACCCGCTGCAGCGAGCCCCCGGTCCAGGAGGCCGGGGGCGGGGATCCGGGGAACAGCAGCCCGAACCGCTCGTGGAAGTCGAAGCAGCCACCGTTGTTGCACACGTACACGGCGCCGTCGGGCCCGAGGGCGGCGCCGTTGGGGCCGCCACCGCACTCGGCCACCACCGTCGTGGTGCCGTCCGGGTCGACCCGGGTGAGGGTGCCGCGGGCGATCTCGACCACCAGCACCGACCCGTCGGCCAGCGCCACCGGTCCTTCCGGGAACCGCAGCCCCGTGGCGACGGTGCGCAGGTTGGCGGGCTCGGTGGTACGGGTCTCGACCATGGCGCCGGAGTCTGCCAGAGCGGGCGCCCGAGCGAGCGACGTCGGGCCGAGACTGCCTGCCCCGGGGACGGGCGATCCCCGGGGCAGGCCCTCCTGGGGGAGGGACTTGCGTGACCTCAGGGCAGCGCCGGCAGGGTGAACTCGCCGCCCTTGGCGCCAGGCTCGGTCTCGCTGCCGAAGCGGAGGACCCCCGCCTTGCCGTCGGCCGGGATCACGAACACCCACTTGCCGGCGGCCACGCTTCCGGCGGGGAGGTCGGTGGTCGCGGGAGGCGTCTCGGCGTCGACCCGATCGGCCACGACGCCGTCGATCGACAGGCCGAGGTCGTCGCTGTGGACGTAGGCCTGGGTGCCGTCGTTGATGAGGACCTCGCCGTTGATCACCAGGAAGCGGGTGCCCTCGTCGGCCCGCTCCTCGCCGTAGTCGAGCACGACCTGGGCGTCGATGGTCCGCAGCGTGGCCGACCCCGTGCCGGCGGTGATGCCGTTGCCGATGACCAGCCCGTCGACCCCGGTCGGCATCGGCTCGACCACCAGCGGGTAGTCCGGCGGCGGGAGCTCGCCCGAGAAGGGGATGATCGGCCGGCTCGTTGCTCCTCCCGCCCGATCTTGAACGAGTAGTCCTCGAGGTCGTCGGGCTCGATGCCGTCCTCCAGCGGGAAGACGGCCTCGAAGCTCGAACGCCCGTTGGCCGCCAGGGTCTCGCCGTCGCCGCCCGACCCGTACTCGGCCGCGATGGCGAAGTCGTCGGCGTCGAGCAGCCACAGGCGGTCGGCCGCCATGGGGATGTCGAACGCCTCGGCGCCGCTGTTGGCGACCGTGAAGCCGACGACCGCCGCAGGCGACGTCTCGACGCCGAACTCGTCGACGCCGACGCCCTGGTAGGTGACCTCGTCGACCGTCCACGTCGCGTGCGTGTAGACGGCCTCCCGGGGCAGGTCGAGATCGACGGGCGTGAGCTCGGGCTCCTTGGGCGCCGGCTCCTCCTCGAACTGCGTGTCCTCGGTCGGCTGCGCCTCGTCGAGATCCTCGAGGGCGTCCTCGAACTGCTCGGCCGCGGTGTCCTGCTCGCTGCTCCCGCCGCCGCAGGCCGCCACCGTCACCGCCACCACTCCGACCAGCGCCAGGGCGCGTCCGGTCGAGATCCATCGATGTACCGCCATGATCGTCATGCTCCTTCGGTGCTACCCCCCGTAGAGTGACGACACTGACGATGCGCCCTTCCCTGACCCGCCTGCACCGGGCATCTTCCCGGTCGTGAGCGACCCGCCCCCGACTGTGACCGATGACATAGCGAAATGTCTGGTCACGGGGGACTCATGACCGCGAGGGTTGAGTTGCACGATGAGTACCGCCGCGGGATCCCGTCATAAGGCAGGGGCCCACCCATCGGAGCCCGCATACAGGAGGCATTTCTCGTGTTCTTCCGACTAGGCACCTGGTGCCATGACCGCAAGTGGCTCGTCGTCGGTGCGTGGATAGGCGTGCTGATCTTCGGCGCCGTCGTGTCGGGTGCCGTCGGCAACGGCTTCCGCGACGAGTTCAACCTGCCCGACGTCGAGTCCCGCACGGGCTTCGACGTCCTCGACGAGAACTTCGGCGGCCAGGGCACCGGCATCGTCGGCACCATCGTCTTCCAGGCCGAGCAGGGCGTCGACGACCCCGAGGTCGAGCAGCAGATGTCGGCCCTGTTCGACGAGGTGGCCCAGATCGACGGCGTCACCCGGGTCGAGAGCCCCTACGACGAGGGCGGCGAGCGCCAGATCTCCAGCGAGCCGCCCAACGAGGGCACCATCGCCTACGCCAACGTCGAGATGCCCGACGACATCGACTTCCCGCAGGCCGAGGCCATCCGCGACCAGATCCTGGAGGAGGCGCCCGACATCGAGGGCGTCGACATGGAGCTGGGCGGGTTCATCTTCGCCGAGTTCGAGGAGCCGTCCTCCGAGATCCTGGGCGTCGCCTTCGCCATCGTCATCCTGATCGTGGCCTTCGGGTCGGTGCTGGCGATGGGCCTGCCCATCGGCGTGGCCCTGTTCGGCATCGGGCTCGGCAGCATGATCATCGCCCTGCTGAGCAACCTGCTCCCCGTCCCCGACTTCGCCACCTTCCTCGGCATCGATGATCGGCCTCGGCGTCGGCATCGACTACGCGCTGCTGATCGTCACCCGCTATCGCGAGCAGCTCCACGGCGGCCACACGGTGCGCGAGTCGGTGGGCGTGGCCCTCGACACGGCCGGCCGGTCCGTCCTGTTCGCCGGCACCACCGTCGTGATCTCGCTGCTCGGCATGCTGGTGATGGGCGTCGGCTTCGTGTCAGGGCCTCGCCGTCGGCGCCGCCTCGGTGGTCACCGTCACCGTCGTCGCCTCGCTGACCCTGCTGCCCGCGCTGCATCGGCCTCGCCGGCCACCGTGTCGAGCTGACCCGGTGGCGGGGGCTCATCGCCGCGGGCCTGGTCGCCATCGGCCTCGCCGGCGCGGGGCTCAACATCGCCCCGCTGATGGTGGGCTTCCCCCTGGCGGTGATCGTGCTCATCGCGGGCCTCTTCTTCGGCCCGCTCAAGCGCGAGGTGCGGATGCGCCCGCCCAAGCCCCGCCAGGAGACCCTGGCCTACCGGTGGAGCCGGATCATCCAGCACCGGCCGTGGACGTCGGCGCTCATCGGCACCGTCGCCCTGCTCGTGCTGGCGATCCCCATGCTCAGCCTGCGGCTCGGCTTCTCCGACGAGAGCAACTTCGCCGAGGACACCACCACCCGCCAGGCCTACGACATGCTGGTCGCGGGCTTCGGCCCCGGCTTCAACGGGCCGTTCATCCTGGCCGCCGAGCTGCCCGAGGGCACCAGCCCCGACGACGCTCGCCGCCATCACCGAGGCGGTCGCCGCCGACCCGGGCGTCGCGCTCGTGTCCGACGCCCGCCCCAACGATCCCGAAGCCCCCACGGCCGTGATGTGGCAGATGGTGCCCGAGAGCGCCCCGCAGGATGCGGCCACCAGCGACCTGGTCGAGCGGCTGCGCGGCGACGTGCTCCCGCCCGTGGAGGAGCAGGCGGGCGTCGACGTCCTGGTCACCGGATCGGCGGCCGTGAACGTCGACTTCTCCGACTACCTCGAGGAGCGCCTGCCCTACTTCTTCGTGGCCGTGCTCACCCTGTCGTTCCTGCTGCTGATGGTGGTGTTCCGGTCGCTGCTGGTGCCGGTGAAGGCCGTCATCATGAACCTGCTGTCCATCAGCGCGGCGTACGGCATCGTGGTCGCCCTGTTCCAGTGGGGCTGGTTGAGCGACATCACCGGCGTGCAGCCGGCGCCCATCGAGCCGTGGGCGCCGATGATGCTGTTCGCCATCGTGTTCGGCCTGTCCATGGACTACGAGGTGTTCCTCCTCTCCCGCGTGCGGGAGGAGTGGCACCGCACCGGCGACAGCCGCACCTCGGTCGCCGACGGCCTGGCCGCGACGGCCAAGGTGATCACGGCGGCGGCCGCCATCATGGTGTTCGTCTTCGGCTCGTTCATCCTGGAGAACGACCGGACCGTCAAGCTGATGGGCGTCGGGCTGGCCTCGGCCATCCTGCTGGACGCCACCATCGTCCGCATGCTGCTGGTGCCCGCCACGATGGAGCTGCTGGGCGACCGCAACTGGTGGCTGCCGAAGTGGCTCGACCGCATCCTGCCCAACATCGACGTCGAGGGTCACGCCGAGCCGACGGCCGACGCCGAGGGCCTGACCGAGCCCGAGCGCGAGCCCGAGCCGGTCGGCACGGGCGGTCGCTGACACGACCTGCAGGTGCGCCCCGGGCTGCGGCTCGGGGCGCACCGGCGCGTCCGGGCCGATGTGGGCAGGCCACTAGCGTGACCGGCTGGTGCAGATCGTCTTCCGCGACGGCGACCACCGCCGCGAGCTCGATGTCCGGGTCAACAATCCGTCGGCGACCGTGGCCGACCTCGCCGACGCGCTCGGCGGCCGCGGGGCCGAGCGGGCCGTGCTCATCGGCGGCCTGGCGGTCGACGCCGACTTCGACCTGATCGAGGCCGGTCTGCACGAGGGCGCCGAGGTGCGCCTGGCCGATCCCGGCGCCGCCTCCCGCGGCCCGCTGGCGGCGGCGGTGGCGTCCCCGGCCCTGGTCCCGGGCGACGAGGCCGGCCGGCGCCTGGAGCTGGCGGTGGTGAACGGGCTCGACGCCGGGCGCCGCTTCCGCCTGGCCCCGGGGACGATGGTGATCGGGCGGGCCCCCGGCTGCGAGATGGTGCTGCGCGACGGCACGTTGTCGCGCCGCCACGCCGCGGTCACGCTCGCGCCCGGCGGCGAGGTGACCGTCGACGACCTCGACTCGCACAACGGCACCTGGGTCGACGGCCGGCCGGTCGTGGCGCCGGTGCCGCTCGGGGAGGGCGTGCCGCTGCGCCTCGGGGCGCTCGAGGTCGAGGTGCGGCCGGTGGTCGATCACGACCGCCCCCTCGCCTTCGACCCCCGGCGCCACACCACCGCCGCGGGCACCATCCCCTTCAACCGGCCGCCCCGGCCCGCGCTGCCGTCCGCCCCGACCGACGTCGCCCTGCCCGCCGCCCCCAACCTGGGCCAGGGCAAGTCGGCGCTGCCGATCCTCGGCATCCTCGCCCCGCTGGCGTTCGCCGGGCTGATGTACGCGGTGTTCAAGCAGGTGCAGTTCCTCATGTTCTCGGCCCTGACGCCGGTCATGGCGATCGTCAACGCGGTCGACAGCAAGCGGCGGGGCCGGCGCTCCGAGCGGGGCGAGCGCGAGCGCTTCGCCCGTGAGCTGGCCGAGCTGCACACCGCCCTCGTCGACCTGGCCGACGGCGAGCGGCGCCGCCGCGAGGCGGCCAGCCCCGATCCGGCCGAGATCGTGCGCCGGGTGACGCTGCCCAGCACCACGCTGTGGGAGCGCCGGCCCGCGCACCGCGACTTCCTGCGGCTGCGCGTGGGCGTCGGGGCGGTGCGGTGGCGGCCGCCGGTGGCCGAGCCGCCGCGGACCGGGAAGACGCCCGCCGAGCTGACCGACCTGCTCGCCGAGGCCGCGACGCTGGAGGGCAGCCCGGTCCCGGTCGACCTGTCGGCCGGGGGTGTGGTGGGCATCGTCGGCGACCGTCCCGCGGCGCTGGCCCTGGCCCGCTCGCTGCTGTGCCAGGCCGCGGCGCTGCACGGTCCCGCCGACCTGCCCGTCATGGTGCTGGCCCGCCCCGAGGCGGGCGCCGACTGGGACTGGGCCAAGTGGCTGCCCCACACCCGGGACGCCACCGGGGTGGGGCGCGTGCTGTCGGCCGACCCCGAGCTGTCGACCCGCCTGGCCGAGTCGCGGCTGCGGGCCGCGGGGCCCCGCGACCGCCACGGGCACGAGCGCCAGGGCGGCGAGAACCGCCCGGTGGGCCCCACGCTGCTGGTGGTGGTCGACGACGAGTCGCTCACCGACGGCCGCCGCGCCCCCACCCGCAGCCTGCTGCGGGGTGACGCCGGCCTGGTGGCGGGCATCGTCATCGCCTCGACCGTCGACCGCTTGCCGGCGGTGTGCACCACCGTGGTCGACATGGTCGACCCCGACGGCGGCGCCGAGCTGACGCTGCCGCAGGCGGGCCAGCGGGTCGAGCGGTTCCTCCCGGCCGGCATGGCCGACGACGTGGCCCGCGACTGCGCCCGCGTCCTGGCGCGGTTCGAGGACCCCGAGCTCGACGTGGTCGGCGCGGGCCTGCCCGCGTCGATCCGGCTGTTGCCCCTGCTGGAGCTCGACGAGTGCACGCCCGAGGCGGTGCTGGCCCGGTGGAAGGCCGCGGGCGCCGACCCCCGCCTTGCCACCCCGGTGGGCATGGCCGAGGACGGTGTGTTCCGCGTCGACTTCGTGGCCGACGGCCCCCACGCCCTGGTGGGCGGCACCACCGGCTCGGGCAAGTCCGAGCTGCTGCGGTCGATGGTGGCGGGCCTCGCCGCCAGCGTCGACCCCGACCACCTGACGTTCGTGCTCATCGACTTCAAGGGCGGCAGCGCGTTCGACGAGTGCGCCCGGCTGCCCCACACGGTGGGCATGGTGACCGACCTCGACGAGCACCTGGCCGAGCGGGCGCTGCGGTGCCTCGAGGCCGAGCTCAAGCACCGCGAGCGCACCCTGCGGGAGGTGGGCGCCACCGACCTGCCCGACTACCTGCGCAAGGGCCTGCCCGAGCCCATGCCCCGGCTGCTCGTGATCATCGACGAGTTCGCCACGCTCAAGGCCGAGCTGCCCCAGTTCATCGACGCCCTGGTGGGCGTGGCGCAGCGGGGCCGCAGCCTGGGCGTCCACATGCTGCTCGCCACGCAGCGCCCGCAGGGCGCCATCAGCGACAACATCCGGGCCAACACCAACATGCGCATCGCGCTGCGGGTGCAGGAGACGAACGACTCGCAAGGACGTCATCGACGTCCCCGACGCCGCCGCCATCCCCCGCACCGCCCCGGGCCGGGCGTACGTCCGGCTGGGCCCGGGCGAGGTCGTGGCCATCCAGTCGGCCCTGTCGACGGGCGCCCGCGACGACACGTCGGCCGCCCACGTCGACGTGGCGCCCTTCGTCTACGGCCCCGAGCCCCGGCCGCCGGCCGCGGCGGCCCCGACCGTGCCCGAGGCGGCGGGCCGGCCCGAGCCGGAGACCGACCTCTCGCTGCTGGTGGCCGCCATCGGCGAGGCGTTCGCCCGCACCGGCCGGCCCCGGCCCCGCCGTCCCTGGCCGGAGCCGCTTCCCGCCGACATCGACCTCGACGCCCTGGTGGACGCCGACCTGGGCGGCACGGTGCCCTTCGCCCTGGCCGACGACCCCGACGCCCAGGCGCAGTACCCGGTGGGCTGGAACCCGACCGAGGGGAACCTGATCGTCTACGGCATCGGCGGCAGCGGCACCACCACGGCGCTGGCCAGCGTCGCGCTCGGCCTGGCGCGCCACCGCGGGCCCGACGACCTGCACCTCTACGCGCTCGACTTCGGTGCCGGCGAGCTGGCCGCGCTCGAGCCGCTGCCGCACGTGGGCGGCGTCGTGGCGGCGGGCGAGCGCGAGCGCCAGACCCGGCTGGTCCGCCACCTGCGCGCCGAGCTCGACCGGCGGCGGGCGATGGGGGCCGCGGCGGTGCGGGCCGAGCCGACGGTGGTGACCCTGGTCGACGGCTGGAGCGCCATGGCCGCCGAGTACAGCGACATGGCGGGCAACGCCGTGTGGGAGGCGTTCGTGCGGGTGCTGGCCGACGGGCCCGAGGTCGGTCTGTACACCCTGGTCGCCGCGGACCGGGCGCTGGCCGTGCCCAACGCCGTCGCCTCGCTGGTGCGCCAGCGGCTGGCGCTGCGTCTGGCCGACAAGGGCGACTACACGGCGTTCGGCATCCGGGGGAGCGCGGTGCCGGACATGGCGCCCGGCCGGGCGCTGGTGGCCGGGACGGGCCAGCTCGTGCAGATCGCCCGACCTCGCGACGGGGTGGCGGCGGCCGCCGCCCGCACCGCCGCCCGCCACCGGCCGCCCACCCGCCCGCCGCTGCGCATCGAGCCCCTGGCCACCGAGCTGCGGCTCGCCGAGCTGGGGAGCGTCGCCCGGCTCGACGGCCGGCCCTGGCACGTGCCCGTCGGGGTGGCCGAGCGCACCCGCGCCGCGGCCGGCCTCGTCGCCTACCAGGGCGAGCACGCCCTGGTGGTGGGCCCGGCCCGCTCAGGCAAGAGCACCACGCTGCTGACCGTCGCGGCCGTGTGCCGCGCCGCCCGCCCCGACATCACCGTCGTCTCCGTGGCCGGCCCCCGCTCGCCGCTGGCCACCGACCCGCTGGCCGGCACGGTGGTGGCCCCGTCGGCCCTCGGCGAGCGGCTGGGCCCGCTGGTCGACGACGCCCCCGGTCCCGTGCTGGTCCTGGTCGACGACGCCGAGGCCATCGACGACGTGGGGGGCGTGCTCGACCGGCTGTCGACCAGCGACCGCGCCGACCTGCTGTTCGTGGCGGCGGGACGCAACGACGGCATCCGCTCGGGCTACTCCCACTGGACGCGCCCGCTGCGGCGCTCGAAGCTGGGCCTGCTGCTGCGGCCCGACGTCGACCTGGACGGCGACATCCTGGCGGCCAAGCTGCCCCGCCGGGCCCCGGTGGGCATGGTCGCGGGCCGCGGCTACCTCGCCGCCGCGGGCGACGTCGACCTCGTCCAGGTGGCCCTGCCGCGCTGACCGGGCGATCGGACAGGGGTCACGGGTGTCGTTATTCTCGTCCCCGCGGGCCGCGAAGTGGTGGTGGGGATCGGCCTGGGGCCGACCACGCACGAACTTCCTCTGGGATACGACAACGCTCAAAGGAGCACGTGAACAATGGGCCAGGGTGTGGTCAAGTCGACGCCGGATGCACTCACGGCGATCGGGAACATGAAGAACACGATCAGTGGTGGCCTCCTCGAGAACATCACCACGTTCATCGGCTACGGGGACAGCCTCAACTCCGAGAACTTCGCCGGCGCCAAGGCCGACCAGTTCTACAGCGAGTGGCCCGACACCAAGGCGGCGCTCAACTCGGCGCTGGAGCGGCTCGGCATGATGAGCGACGACATCATGACCGTCAACACCAACATCCAGACCGCGGGCGGCAACGAGGCGTGAGCCCGCAGGGCCCGGCCCCGCCGGCGCCCGCCGTCGTACGCGTCGCCGCGGCGCAGGTCCCTTCCGGCCTGCGTCGCGGCCGCGCGGAGGGGCACTCCTCGTGACCCGCGTCGGCGACTACGACCTCGACCGCCAGATCGGCGCCGGCGCCTCCGGCACGGTGTGGACGGCGCACCAGCGCGGCCCGGTCAGCCGGGTCGTCGCCCTCAAGCGGCTGCGGGCCGGCGGCAGCGCCGAGGACCTGGCGCGGCATCCGGCGCGAGGCGCAGGTGCTGACCGAGCTTGACCATCCCCACATCGTCCGGGTGATCGAGGTGGTGCAGGACGGTGACGGCCTGGCACTGGTCATGCAGCACGCGCCGGGCGGCTCGCTGCGTGACCTTCTGGCCGAGCGGGGCCGCCTCACGCCCGGCCAGGTGGTGGCCGTGGCCGCCCCGGTGGCCGACGCCCTCGCCTCGGCCCACCGGCGCGGGGTGCTCCACGGCGACGTCACGCCGGCCAACGTGTTGTTCACCTCCGACGGCGAGCCTCTGCTCACCGACTTCGGCGTGGCCCGCACGCTCGGCGCCCACACCAGCGAGCTGGTGTCGGGCACGGCCGCGTACGTGGACCCCGAGCTGCTCGACGGCGCACCGCCCGAGCCGCGGGCCGACGTCTACTCGCTCGGTGTCCTCTGCTACCACGCGCTCGCCGGGCAGCCGCCGTACACGGGCCCCGCGCTGCTCGCGGTGGCGCGCGCGGCCGACGCCGGCGATCACCGGCCCCTCGGCGAGGTGCCCGGGGTGCCCCCGGCCCTGGCCCTGGTGGTCGAGCAGGCCATGGACCGGCGGCCCGAGCGCCGCTTCGCCGGGGCCGATGAGCTCGCCCGTGCCCTCCGGGCCACGGTGCCCGCGGGCGAGGTGCGGCTGCCGGGGCCGGCCGTGGGCCCCGCCGGCGCGGTGGGGGCAGGCGCCGGTGACGGCGACGCGGGAACGGGGCTCACCCACACGTTCGGGCCCCGGCCGCCCCGGCCGTCGGCGGCGGCACCGTCCCGGCGCCCGGGGCGCCGCGTGGCGGTGCTGGCGGCGGTGGGCCTGGTGGCGGCCGGGCTCGTGGTGCTGATCCGGGGGCCGCTGGCCCCGGGCGGGGACGAGGACCGGCCGGAGGCGCGGGGCGACGGGGCCGGCGAGGGTCCCGGCGACGACTGCCCGGCCGACGCGAGGCCGCTCGCCGGTGCCGGCGCCCAGATGGTGGAGGGCGACGTCGACGGCGGCGGCTGCCCGGTGACGGGCGTGTACCAGGCCGAGTCCCTGCCCGGCGGCGGCTCGGCCATGGTGCTGACCATCCGGCTGGGCGGCGCCGACCAGCGCATCGGGCTCGGCGCGCCCGGCGACCAACTCGTCCTGGGCGACTGGAACTGCGACGGGGTCGACACGCCGGGCCTCTACCAGGCCGCCGACGGGGCCGTGCAGTACTTCGACGTGTGGCCGACGGTGGAGGACCAGTCGTACGCGCCGGCCTCGACCGAGGCGGTCGCCGCCGGCGGCGAGGCGGCGCTGGCGCCGGGCTCCGGTGACGGCGAGGACTGCGACCGGGTCGAGGTCGAGGCACCGCGTTCCGCGGCACCGGCCGCATCGGCCATCATGGGCGTGCTGGTGGCACCGACTGGGGTGAGGCACCGATGACTGCGCAGATGAGGGTTCGCACGCCCAACCGACTCGTCGACGCCGGCCGCGGCCTGCTGGCTCTCGCCGGCGTCGGCCTCATGGTCGTCGGGGTGCCCCTGGCGCTCGCGAGCTGGGTGGGGTCGCCGCTCCCCGCCGGCGTGCCGACGCTGTCGGAGGTCACGACCGCGCTGCGCGACACGTACATACCGGACGAGTTCCTGGTCAAGGCCCTGGCGCTCGTCTGCTGGCTGGTGTGGATCGAGCTGGTGGCGTCGCTGCTGGTCGAGGCCGTCGCCTACGTGCGCGGCCGCAAGGCCGGGCGCGTGCCGCTGGCCGGCGGCCTGCAACGGGGCGCCGCCCGCCTGGTCGCCACGGTGGCGCTGCTCGGCGCCGTGTTCGCCAGCAAGGGCATGCACCAGCCCGCCGGCCTGCCGGGCCAGCCCTACCCGTTCGCTCACCCCGCCGTCACCGTCACCGTCGACGAGGCGCCGGTCCCGCCGCCGCTCTCGCCCGACCGGCCCGAGGCGCCCGCGGCACGCCCCACCTACGAGGTCCAGCGGCGCGACACGTTGTGGGACATCGCAGAGCGCCACCTCGGCGATCCCTTCCGCTGGCAGGAGATCTTCGCCATCAACCAGGGCTGCCCCCAGGCCGACGGCGGCTGCCTCACCGACCCCGACCTGATCTACGCCGGCTGGCTGCTCCAGCTCCCGGCCGACGCGGTGGGCGTGGCCCCGCCGCCGCCTCCGGGGCCCCCGCCGGCCCAGGCGCCGGCGGGCCAGGACCCGACCGAGGACCCCACGTCGCTCGTCATCGAGGGGGGCATGGTGCTCATCGACGACGGCTCGGGCCCGCCGGCCGGGGGCGACGTGCTGCTCGTCTCCGAGGGGACGACCGGCGGTGCCACCCACGTCTTCGACGGCATGGTGCTGCTGCCCACGCCCGACGGTCAGCCCGTCCTCGCGGCGCCGGGCGAGCCCGGCCAGGGCGACGACGAGCTCGCCGCCCCTCCCGGGCCGGCCCCCGGCGAGCCCGCCCGCACCGGGCACGACGAGTAGCGACCAGGAACCCAGGAGTCGCCGATGGCCTCGACCACGCTTCCCCCGCGACCGCCGCCTCCCGGCGCCCGGCCGGCGCCGACCATGGTGCCCGGCGGGGGCCGCCAACGCCGCTGGTCGCTCGCCCTGGTGGCGGTGCTGGTCACCCTGGGCTCGGCGCTGGCGTTCGTGGTGCTGTGGCTCAACGCGGGGGGCCGCAAGCCCGTGCTGGCGCTGCGCAACGACGTGACCGCCGGCCAGATCATCGACGCCGACGACCTCACCGTGGTGCGGGTGTCGAGCGACGGCGGGATCACGCCCGTGGCGTCCTCGGCGCGCGACGAGGTCATCGGGCGCCCGGCTGCGGCGAACCTGCTCGCGGGCACCCTGCTGGTGCCCGATGCGGTGGGCACCGCCGACGGGCTCGACGCCGGCACGGCCGTCATCGCCATACCGGTCGAGCTCGTGCGCCTGCCCGACGAGCTGGAGGCGGGCGACAAGGTGCGGATCTACCGGACGGCCGCGACCGCCGGGCAGACCGAGGGCGCGGGGCCCCAGACCATCGGCACCGGGGTCGTCCTGTCGGTGCGGGGCGCCGACGACGACGACAACACGAACGACGTCCGGGTCTCGGTGAACGTGGCGGAGGGCCTCGCCCCGTCCATCGCGGCAGCGGTCGATTCCGACCAGATCTACATCGTCAAGACCGCGGCGGGCTGACGGCGCGTGGCCACGATCGCCTTCGCGTCGGCCAAGGGCTCACCCGGGGTCACCACCGCCGTCGCCGCGCTGGCGGCCACCTGGCCGGGCGGGCGCGACCTGGTGGTGGCCGAGCTCGACCCCTCCGGCGGCGACCTGGTGGTGCGCTTCGGCCTGGCGGTCGAGCCCGGGCTGGTCACGCTGGCGGCGGCGGGCCGCCGCGAGCTGGGCACCGGCACGTTGCTGGCGCACACCCAGGCGCTGCCGCTCGCCGGCGGTGAGGGCGGCCCGGTGCGCCGGGTGCTGGCCGGCCCGGTGTCGGCCGACCAGGCCAGCGCCTCCCTCGCCGCCCTGCGCGGCGCCCTGGGCCCGGCGCTCGCCGCGCTCGGGGCCGACGTGCTGGTCGACTGCGGGCGGCTCGACCCCGGGTCGGCGGCCTACGACGTCGCCACCGGCGCCGACCTGCTCGTGCTGGTGGCCCGGCCCGTGGTGGCCGAGGTGCTGCACCTGGCCGCCCGGGTCGGCGCGATCAAGGCCGCCGCCCTGGCGGTGCTGATGGTGGGCGACCGCCCCTACCCGGTGTCGGAGGTGGCGACCACGGTGGGTGCGTCGCCGCTCGGCACCCTGCCGGTCGACCCCCGCGCCGCCTCGGCGTTGACCGACGGGCACCCGTCCGCGACGCGTGTCCTGCGCCGGTCGCATCTCCTGCGCGACGCCGGCGCCCTGGCCGAGGTGCTGGCCGGTTGGCTGGCGCCCGGCGCCGGCGCTCCGCATGCGCCCGGGGCACCGTCCGCGCCGCCGCCTCCGCCCCCGCCGCCGTCGTCTGCGAGCGCGCCGCCCGCGCCGCCACCGCCGCCGACCGGCCGCCGCCGCACCCGACCGAGCCGCCGCACCCGGCCGAGCCGCCGCCGCACCCGGCCGAGCCGCAGGCCGAGGCGAACGGGGCCCGCCGGGTCGGCCGCGGGGCACCCAAGCACTTCCGCCGCGACGACGTCGAGGAGTCGTGGCGATGAACGCCGAGGTCGCGGGGCTGGTCCGGGAGTTCCGGCGCCAGGTCGCCGACGAGCTGACCGAGCGGCTGCGGTCGGACGAGGTGGCCGACCGGCCGCGGCTCTCGCCCGCCGACCAGCGCCAGTACGGCCGCCAGCTCATCAACCGCCGGCTCGAGCGCCACGCCAAGGAGCAGATCGAGCTCGGCCGCGAGCCCCTGTCCTACGAGGACGAGACCGCGCTGGCCCAGGCCGTCCACGACGCCCTGTTCGGCCTGGGAGCGCTGCAGCGCCTGCTCGACGACGAGTCGATCGAGAACATCGACGCCAACGGCCACGCGGACGTGTGGGTGACCCGCGCCGACGGCAGCAAGCACCGGGCCCCGCCCATCGCCGACAGCGACGACGACCTGGTGGAGACGCTGCGCATGACCGCCGCCCGGGTGGGCCTCACCGAGCGCCGGTTCGACAACGGGTCGCCGTCGCTCAACCTGCAGCTCCCCGACGGCAGCCGCCTGTTCGCCGTGATGGCGGTCACCGCCCGGCCGTCGGTGGCCATCCGCCGCCACCGCTTCCCCAAGGTGTTCCTCGACGACCTGGTGGGCCTGGGGTCGATCGACATCGCCCTGCGCGAGTTCCTGGCCGCCGCCGTGCGGGCCCGGAAGAACTTCATCGTGTGCGGCGGCGTCGACGCCGGCAAGACCACCCTCCTGCGGGCCATGCTCAACGAGGTCGGCCCCGAGGAGCGCATCGTCACCATCGAGGACAGCCTCGAGATCGGGCTCGACCGCTATCCCGACCTGCACCCCGACGTCGTGGCGCTCGAGGCGCGGGAGGAGAACGTCGAGGGCGAGGGCGCCATCGACCTGTCCACGCTGGTGCGGTGGGGCCTGCGCATGAACCCGGACCGGGTGATCGTGGGCGAGGTGCGGGGCCACGAGGTCATCCCCATGCTCAACGCCATGAGCCAGGGCAACGACGGCTCGATGTGCACCATCCACGCCAACTCGTCGGCGTCGGCCTTCTCGAAGCTGGCCATGTACGCGGTGCAGGCGCCCGAGCGGCTGAACCTCGAGGCGACGAACCTGATGGTGGCCAACGCCATCAACTTCGTCGTCTACATCGGCACCGATGCGGTGGGCGGCGTGGGCGGCATGCGCCGCTACGTGTCGTCCGTGCGCGAGATCGTGGGGGCCGAGGGCCCGCTGGTCATGTCCAACGAGATCTTCGTGCCCGGCTACGACCGCCGGGCCGTCCCCGGTGCCCCCCTGCGCGACAGCACGCAGTCCCAGCTGGCGGCCGCCGGCTTCGACGCCGGCGTGCTGCTCCGTCCCGACGGTTGGTGGCACTGAGCCCGCGGCGGCGGCCTCAGCCCTCGTCGTCCGCCCGGTCGACCGTGTCGGCCTCGAACGACTCGACGATCTCGTCGCTGTAGGTGAGCACCGCGTCGGCGACCCGGCGCACCGAGCGGAACTCGTCGAGGGTGATCTCGCCGTCGGCGTTGATCTCCGCCCACAGCTCGGGCTCCTCCTCGGCGACGTCGGCCAGCAGGTCGGCCCGGCTGCCCGGGTTCTCGTACAGCGCGGTAGCGATCGTGTCGCGGGCCGTCTCGTCGAGGGCGTCGCGCACCGCCACCATGTCGATGCCGGCCGCGGGATCGTCGTCGTCGCCGCATCCGGCGACGGCCGTGGCGGCCAGCGCGGCGCCGACCAGCGCGAGCAGGGCCACCCGGCGGGTCGTCCCGCGACTCACCTGCCGAACACCTTGTTGAACGCCATGTCGGTCTCGAAGCCGTCGATGATGCGCTCGGACTGGGTCAGTACGGCGTTCGCCACCCCGTGCAGCTCGCGGAACTCCTCCAGGGTCACCTCCCCGTCGGCGGTGACCCGCTCGTACACGTCGGGCTCGCGCGCCTGGGCATCGGCCAGGAAGGTCAGGCGCACGGTCTCGTCCTGGTACAGGCCCGCGGCCACGGCGTCGCGCACCTCGGGCTCGACCGCGTCCCGCCACGTCGTCATCGCCTCGATCTCCGGCGCGGGGATCAGGTTGTCGTACACGGCGGAGTTGATCTGGTCGGTCACGTGGTCGGTGATGCCGTCGACCACCGTGGACGCGATCGGCAGGTCGGCGGCCACGTTGACCACCGGGATCTTCTCGACGATCTTGCCCGAGACCAGCTCGACGACCGGGTCGGTGACGGTGCGCCAGCCGGCCACCAGGGCCTCCCGTTGCTCGACCCAGCCGACCTGCACCGTGTCCCAGGCCTCGCCCAGCTCGCGGTAGTACGCGGTGGCGAGGCGGTTGCCCTGCCCGAAGGCGTTGACGTTGCCGGCGGCGATGGCCGGGGCGTCGGCGCCGATCAGGTCGGTGACCAGCGCCGCCGCGTTCTGGGACAGCACGACACGGCCCTTCTCGGCCTCGGAGACCTCCTGGAAGAAGCCGTCGACGTCGGCCTCGCTCAGGCCGGGCAGGCGCCCGTCCGGCAGGTCCTGGTGGCCGCCCTCGGCGGCGATGGCGAGATCGATCGTGTAGGGCGTGGAGATCTGGGCCATGGCCTGGCGCACCACGTCGGGTGCGTCGGTGCTGTCGTCGCCCGCGGCCCGGATCATCTCGGCCACCAGGTCGACCGTCTCGGGCGCGTAGGTGGTGCCGGCGGCCAGCGGGTACTCGAGGATGCCGCCCCGCATCGTGTCGGCCAGCACCTCGTTGATCTCGGCCGCCACGTCGTCGTGGGACAGGCCCAGCCGCTCGGCCGCCACCCCGGCCCCGACGCCGCCGTTCATGAGGTAGAGGTTCTCGCGGCCGGCGTACTCGTCGCTGTCGGTCTGGAAGAAGATGTTGGCCGCGTGGTCGTCGCGCTCGAGCGCGGCCAGCGCGGCCCATTCGTTGCTGGCCAGGGCGCGGTGCTCGTCCAGGGTGCGAATGTCGGTGAACCCCGACAGGTCGTAGAAGGCGGGGTGGACCGGGCCGTCGTGGATGATGGCGGTGGCCATCTGCGCCGTGGTGGCCGACGAGAAGCTGCCCGCGTACAACAGCAGGGCCATGGACCGGTAGCGCATGTCGGCGAGCTGACCGGCCACGACGTCGCCGTCGGTGCCGGCGATGGGAGGCTCGTCGGTGGCGTCCATGTCGAACAGCGCCTCGCGCACCTCCCGGTCCATGCGCCCGCTGCGGTCGGCGTTGCCGAGGATGACCGCCAGCGGCACGACGTAGCCGTCGTAGGCGCCCTCCATGCCGTCGACGCCGTGGTCGTGGGCGTAGCCGAAGGTGTTGGCCAGGTCGGCCATCGTGCGGACGTTCTGCGGGCCGAGCTCGTTGACCAGCTCGACCGCGTAGCTCTCGTCGTTCCGGAACCGGGCGGACCGGGCCAGGATGTCGCGCAGCTCCGGGTACTTCGCCGCCATCTCCTCGAGCAGGTCGGGTTCGTTGGCGATGTCGTAGGGGTGGAGCAGCCCGTACTCGCCCAGGATCTCGTCCAGCGCCCGGGCGTCGTCGCGGGCCTGGGCCTCGGACTCCGCCCGCGAGGCGTAGCCGACCCTGATCCGGGCGTCGTCGACCGTGAAGGACTGGTCGGCGCCCAGGTCGTCGGGGTCGCCGCCGCCCGCCCGGATGAACTCGCGGGCGACGTCGCCGACCCACTCGTCGAGGTGGCGCTGGTTGCGCACGAGCGTGTCGAACCACGTGTCGTAGAACAGCACGGAGAAGCCGCAGCTCTCGGGCACGCTGCCCGTCGCCATGGCACTGCGCAGCTCGTCGAGCGCCGTGGCGAGGTGGGGGACCTCGCGCTCCCAGGCCTCGACCTGGGGGATGCCGGCGTCGCGGTAGGCGAGCATCTTGGCGGGCTTGGCCGACGAGGTGCTCACGAGGCCGGCCCCGTCGTCGCGGTGGTGCGGGAGCTGCGGTAGTCCTGGCGCAGGGCGGCCCGCTGGGCGTTGATGGTGTCGGCGGTGGAGATCGCGGTGCCGATCGTGCCGGACAGGCGCTGCAGGTCCTGCTTCAGGCCGTCGAGGCGCGCCTCCTGCACGCTCCAGGTCTCGTCGAACTCGGTGCGGAAGGTCCCCTCCCAGCCGTCGCGGGCGCCGGCGACCATCTCGGCGCGGGCCAGCAGGTGGTCGTTGACCAGGGCGGCGATGCGATCGCACACCGCCTGGGCCGCCCGGGCCTTGTCGGTCGGGAAGTAGACGGAGCGCATGTGGTCGGGGTACGTGACGTCGTCGACCGGGATGCGGGAAGGTGGCACAGCGGTTCCCCCAGTTCGTTCGCTCGGCCCAGTCTCGCGGATGCGCACTAGGTTTCGGGGGTCGTGGACAGGGTGCCCGAGCTCCTGGACGAGATGGCGCGGCGGCTCGTGCCGGGCTGCGACCGGGAGGTCGTACGGGCGGTGTTCGCCCGCGCGTCGGCGGGGTACACCGGCCCGCGGGGACGAGACGGGTTGCGGGTCACGGCCATCACGCCCTCGGGCGTGCCGTTCGAGGCCAGCGTCACCGGGGGCGGCGACCGGGCCTCGGCGGCGCTGCGCTACGTGACCGAGACCGCCACGGGCATGCCGTTCTTCGGGCCCCGCCTGGCGGCGCAGCGCGCGGCGCTGGCGGATCTGGTGGCGCTGCCTACCTGCCGGCGCACGGGCCGCAGGCGACGAGCTGGGGCGGGCCGTCGACCTGCTGTTCCCCGACCCGGCCGCCGTGCCGGCCCGCACCCGCTTCGCCACCACCTTCGGCATCGTGCACGACGAGCGGGTGCCGGCCGGGCTGGCGGGGCTCAAGCTCTACGGCAACCTGCGTGCGGCCCCCGAGCCGCGGGAGGCCGCCGGGTCAGCGCTCGACCGGCTCGCCCGCCGCTGGCCCGCCCTGGCAGACCTGCACCGCAGGTCGGCCGACCTCGCGTTCCTGGCGCCACACTTCACGACCGTCGAGGTCGACGCCGCCGGGCACCTGGCGCACAAGCTCTACCTGCGCACCCGGGGCGCCAACGCAGCCGGACTGGCCGTGGTCGCCCGCCGGTTCGGTGCCGAGCTCGGCCCGGTCGCCGAGCTCCTGCGCCGCGCCGAGGTGGGCGATCGGGTGTGGCGCCGCCCGCTGTTCGTGTGCACCGACTCCGGAGCCGAGGGGTTGTCGCTCCACCTGCCCGCCAAGGCGCTGGGCCTCGACGCGGTGGGCATGGCCCGGTTGGCATACGACATCGTCGAGCGGCACGGCGAGCCCACCGCCCTGGCCGCACTGGAGGCGGCCGTCGAACGGTCCGGCGGCCGCGCCGGCGTGGGAGACGACCGTGATCGGCGTGGGCCTGGCGCCG
The DNA here is from genome assembly GCA_963842395.1 of uncultured Acidimicrobiales bacterium. Lineage (GTDB taxonomy): Bacteria > Actinomycetota > Acidimicrobiia > Acidimicrobiales > VFJN01 > ZC4RG19. The sequence continues at coordinate 1,076,577 of CAWJGJ010000002.1, read as the reverse complement.
GGAGGAGCGGTCGGGAAGGTCAACGTCTACGTCGCCCCGACCGCGCCCGCCGGCGCTCAGCCGTTCTCGAACTCCGGGTGGACGGGGTCGCGGGTGGGCTCGTAGCCGGGCGGCTCGGGCACGCCGGGGTCGCCCGGCGGGGCGCCGTAGTCGTCCTCGCCCGCGATCCACTCGACGCCGTCCTCGGCCCAGCTGTCGTTGTCCTTCTCGTGCTTCACGTAGCGGGCGTGGTTGATGCGGTCCTGCTCACCGCGGGCGGCCGCCCACTCGGAGGCGAACGTCCCGGCCAGGCTGACCAGGGCGGCGCGGATGGTCTCGGCGTCGGTGCCCTCGGTCGTCAGCTTCGTGTCGAAGGCCAGGCGGTGGCCGCCCTCCCAGCCGTCGACCGCCGTGCGGGCCTCGTCCGCCCGGGCGTCGTGCTTCGTGTCGACCACCCCCGCCAGCTCGTACAGGTCGCGTGCGGCCTGCAGCGCCTCGTCGAAGGCGAAGTTGACGTTGGCGGCGGCCCAGATGTCCCCCATGGAGGGGCGAGTCTACGGGAGCGCCCCGGTGTGGTTTCATCGCCCCCATGGGGACCGCATCCGCCAAGCCGGGGACGCTGCAGGCGTTCGTCGACGCCGCCGCCTCGATCAGGGGTGAGCTCGCAGGCCGGATAAGGAGCCTGCGTGCCTCCTACGACCGCTTCCAGTGGTCGGGGTCGTCCTACGTGGGCAACTACGACCTCATGGAGGTCGAGCTCCCGGGCTTCATGACCCGCTACGAGCTGGACGAGTCGTTCGTGGACGTGGTGCGGCAGGCCTTCCTCGACGCCGACGCCACCCTCACGGGCGACGGCCTGGCGGTGGTCGACGAGGGCGCGTTCTCGGCTGCTTTCGACGCCGCGGCCACCGCCGCGGGCTTCGATCCCGCCGCCCTGCTGGCCGACCGGCCCGCGGTGACCGTCGACATCCCGGTGGCGGCGGGGACGCCCCGCACCTCGGGCTGGGTGAACGACCCCGTGTGCACGGCCACGGGGCACTTCATGGAGGCCGAGGACGACTTCACCTGGCCCGACAGGCTCGCCCTGCTCCGGTGGCGGCGCACCTACTCGTCCCGCTTCGTGTCCGGCGGGCCGTTCGGCCGGGGCTGGGCGTCGTGGGCGTCGGTCGCACTGCTCGAGGGCGACGACGGCTCGGTCGGCTACCAGGGCCCGGACGGCCAGCTCGCCGTGTTCGTGCCGTCGCTGGCGGTCGACGAGCCGGGCGGGTACCGGCGGGTGCCCGGGGTGGCGGCCACGCTCGTGCGCGACCCGGGCGACGACGGCGGCTGGGAGCTGCGGTGGGACCGCCACGCGGACGACCCGAACGCGGTGTGGGCGTTCGGGGCCGACGGGCTGGTGGCCACGGTCACGTCGCCGGCCACGGGCACGTTCACGTTCGGGTACACGGGCGGCCTGCTCACGTCGCTCGCCCACGAGGGCGGGCGCACCCTCGCGCTCGAGTGGGACGGCGCCCGCGTCGTGGCTGTGCGCTCGTCCTGCGGCCGCTCCGCGTCCTACCGGTACGACGACGCGGGCGACCTCGTGGGCGCCGCGCGGGTGCTGGGAGCCCGCCGCTACGTGACCGACGGCGACGGCCGGGTGGTGGAGGTGTGGGACGGCGACGGCGTGCGGCTGTGCCGCAACAGCTACGGCGCCGAGGGCCGGGTCCGGGCGCAGGTGTCGCCGTTCGGGCGCGAGACCCGGTTCGCGTACCACCCGGGCAACCGGACCGTGGTGTCCGACACCGAGGACGGGCCGGTCAGCATCTTCGAGCACGACCACGCCGGCCGGCTGGTGGGCCTGGTCGACCATCAGGGCCACCACATGCGGCGCCGCTTCGATGCGGAGGGTCGCTGTGTCGAGGCGGTCGGGTTCGACGGTGCGGTCCGGCGCCAGGACGTCGCCGCCGACGGCCGGTCGGCCACGCGCGTCGGCCCCGACGGCGTCGACGAGCGCTGGTCGTACGACGACGCCGGGCGGCTCACGTCCCACCAGGTCGAGGGCGGCGCCGAGCTGCTCATCGACTACGCCGGCGCCACGCCGCTGCCCGCGCGCCTCCACGGCCCCGAGGGGTGGGAGATGCGGGTCGAGTCGGTCGGAGGCCTGGTCACGGCGCTCACCGACGCCGACGGGGTGACCGTGCGGTTCGACCACGACGCGGACGGCAACGTGGTGGCCGTCACCAACGGGCTGGGCGCCACCACGACCACCGTGCCCCACGTCAGCGGCCTGGCCAGCCGGGTCACCTATCCCGACGGCGCCACCTACGAGGTCGACCGCGACGACGCGGGCCGCATGCTGACGCTGCGCACGCCGCTCGGCGACGAGCACACGGTCGAGTGGACGGCGGCCGGCCGGCTCGCGGGGCTGGTCGGGCCCGACGGGGCGCACACCTCGTTCGAGCACGGCGCCCACGGCGCGGTCCAGCGCATCATCGACGCACTGGGCGCCGAGCTCGAGCTGTCGCACGACCACCTCGAGCGGCTGACCGGGCTGTCGGCGCCGGGCGGTGCGAAGTGGGGCTTCAGCTACACCGGCACCGGCATGCTTTCGCTGGTCCACGACCCGGCGGGCGGCACCTGGGGCTACGACTACGACGCCGCGGGTCGGATGGTGGCGGCCACCAACCCGGTGGGCGACCAGGTGCACCAGCGCTACGACGTCGCCGGCCGCCTGGCCGAGGTGATCGACCCCACCGGCCACGCCACCCGCTACACCCGCGACGCCCAGGGCCGGCTCGTCACAGAGGACGGCCCCGGCGGCGCCACCGTCGCCTACGAGTGGGACGCGTGGGGCCGGCCGGCCCGCGTGCGGTTCCCGGACGGCGACACCCTGGCCTACACCTACACGCCCGCGGGCAGGGTACGGACCGCGACCACCGCCGAGGGTCGGGGGTGGACGAGCGAGTACGACCGGGCGGGCCGCCTGGCGTCGCTGACCGATGCCCGCGGCGCGGTCACCCGCTTCGCGTGGGACGCCTGCGATCGGCTGGTCGCCACCACCAGCCCCGAGGGCCGCACCGAGACCCGCACCTACGACCTGGGCGGCCGGGTGGTGGCCACGAGCCGGGGCGGCCGCACCTGGCGGGCCGGCTACGACCACGCCGGCCGGGTCACCTCGGTGACCGACCCGCTGGGGGCCACCCGCCGCTACCGCTACGACCTGCGGGGCAAGCTGGTGGCCGCCACCGACCCGCTGGGCAACACGGTGCGGATGCGGTACGACGAGCGGGGCGATCCGGTGGCCGTGCTCGACGCCTTCGGCGGCCTGGTGAGCACGACCTACGACGCGATGCGCCGTCCGGTGGCGGTGACCGATCAGCTGGGCCGCACCACCCGGACCGAGCGCGACGCCGCCGGCCGGGCGGTCCGCCGCGAGCTGCCCACCGGCGACGTGGTCGAGTGGCGGCGCGACGGCCGGGGCCGGGCCACCGACGTCCGCCTCAACGGGCGCGACGCCGTGGTGTTCGACCGCGACGGGGCCGGGCGCCCGGTCCTCGTCCACGAGCCGGCCCGCAACCGCACCTTCACCCTGGGCTGGTCGCGTGGGGGGCGGCTGGCCTCGCTCGACGTCGACGGCGCGGTCACGCGCTGGGGCCGTGACCGGGACGGGCTGGTGGTGTCGCGCACCGATCCGGCCGGGCGGGGCGTCTCCTACGCCCGCGACGCCGCCGGCCGGCTGACCTCGGCCGCGGGCGACGGGTGGGGCACCGTCGAGCTCGACCGCGACCTCGACGGACGGCTCGTCGCGCTGCGGGCCGACGGGGTGGCGCGGTCGTGGGACCGCGACGCGGGCGGCGTCGTGGTCGGGTACCGCGAGACCGGCCCCGCGGGCGAGCGCGCCACCACGCTGGTGCGCGACGCCGCCGGTCGGGTGGTCGAGGCGACGACCGGCGGGGCCGCCGCCGGTGGGGGCGTCACCCGCTATGCCTACGACGCCGCCGGCCAGCTCGTCGGGGCCGTCACGCCGGGCGGCGCCTGGACCTGGCGCTACGACGAGGCCGGGCGCCTGGTGGCGGAGGAGGGCCCGGACGGCGTCACCAGCTACACCTACGACGACGCTCATCAGCTCCTCGGCGTCACCGGCCCGGCGGGCACCACCGCGTTCGCCTACGACGCCGCCGGCCGCCGCACGGAGGAGACGGGGCCCGCCCGGTCCCGCCGCTTCGCCTGGGACGGGCTCGGGCGCCTCACCGGCGTCGATCTCGGCCAGGGCGAGCGCGCCGTCGACGTCGACGCCCTCGGCCACCTGGCCGGAATCGGCGGCACCCGGTTCGCATGGGATCCCACCGGCCCCGTCGCCGAGCTGGTGGCGGTCGACGACCGGGAGGTCGTGACCGTGGCGGGCCAGGCGTTGGGCACCGTGGGCGACCCGCCCGGCGGTCCCGGCGAGACGGTCCGGTGGCTGGGCGCCGACTGGCGGGGCTCCGCGGACGCCGCCGGCGCGGCCGAGCGCGACCCGTGGGGTGCGCCGACGGGGGACGCCGTCGACGGGGCCGGCGCCGGCGCCGAGCCCGGGCCGGGCTTCCTCGGCGAGCTCGACCTCGGCGGCCTCACCTGGCTGCGGCACCGCGTCTACGACGCCGGCACCCGGCAGTTCCTGACCCCCGACCCGCTGCCCGGCGTCCCGGGCGTGCCGGTGGCCGCCCATCCGTACCACTACGCCGCCAACGACCCCGTGGGCCTCGCCGACCCTCTCGGCCTCCAGCCGCTGTCGATCGACCAGTACAACGAGATCCGCGCCCAGGAGACCGGCTGGCAGTGGCAGAACATCGGCACCGTCGCCCTGGTGGGACTGACGGTGGCGTCGTTCTTCATCCCCGGCGGGCCGATCATCGCCACGCTGGTGGGCGCCGGGCTGGGCATGGCACCGGGGCTGATCCAGGGCGTCACCACCGGCAACTGGGACGCGGGCGCCATCATCAAGGGCGGCCTCGTCGGCGGCGTCACGGGGCGGGTCGGCTTCGCGTTCGGCGGCGCCGGCAGCAGCCTGACCAACGCCATGCTGCGGGGCGGCGGCGCCGGCGCCACCAGCGGCGTGCTCACCGAGGGCTACGACATGCTGCCCTTCCCCGGCAGCGACGGGCAGTTCGACATGGAGAACGTCGCCATCGAGACCGTCGTGGGCACGGCCACGGGCGGCATGGGGTACCGCTTCGGTCCCGGCTCGACGGCGGGGGCCGGCGGCGGCGACGCGCCGCCGATCCACCACGAGACGACGACGCCCGTCGATCTCCACGCGTTCGGGAACAGGGCCGCGCCGCGCCCGCCCCGGCCCAGCCCGGACATGGAGATCGTCGACGGGGTGTTCGTCGCGGAGGAGCCGCCGCTGCCCCACGGGGCGTCGACCTTCGCCGACCCCAACCAGGCGGGCCTCACGGGCCAGTACCACCGCCTGCCGGCCGGCACCGACCTGCCGGACGGCTTCGCGGTGGTGGCCGACGGGTCGGACGTCGTCCCGGGGTCGCCCCAGCCGCCGACGCACCACACGATCTACCCGACACGCGACATGCCGCCCGAGGAGTTCACCCAGGGGTTCAACGACCTCCCCTGGCAGCACGAAGGGAAGATCAAGTGACGCCCGCCGAGAACGAGCGGTGGCAGGCGGTCGTCGACGCCGAGCGGCGGTACCTGCTCGCCTGCGCCGCGCTGACGATGCCCGAGATGCTGTCGGTGCTCCGCGAGGTGCTGCCCGACGGCCCCGGGCAGGCGACCGCGCTGCGCCTGGTGCGCACGCTGCCCGACGAGCACGTGCGGGAGCTGGTGCCCGAGCTGTACCGGGCCGCGCTGGTGTCGCGCGCCGAGATCCTGCTTCCCGCCCGCGAGGCGCTGGGCCGCCTCGACGGTGGCTGGCTGTCGATGGCGCTCGGCCCCGAGGTGGACCGCACCCTCGTCGACGCCGACTGGGAGGCGTACCGCCGGCTGGCCGAGCTGCTCGACGGGCTGGGCCAGGCCGCACTGCTGGCCCGGGTCGTCGCCTCCGCGGGCCGCTCCGACGACGAGGACATCCGCGAGGTGGCCGAGGACTTCGGCTGATCGGCACGCCGCGGCGCGTTCATGGGGTCGGTCGCAGCCGCTAGTTTCGCGGGCACGAGCCGTGCGGGCGGCTGGAAGCGGGTAACTGGGGTGCTGGGAGAGACAACACGTCGGTGGAAGGTCAGCCGCGCCGCGCGCGCCCGGGCGCTGGCCGCCGCGCTGGCCGTCGCCGTCCTGGTCGGACCGGCGGCGTGCGGTGGAGGCGGCGAGGGTGGTGGTGACGGTGACACGGAGGCCGGCGAGGACGCGACCTCGGCCGACGCCGGGTCCGACGCCACCGGGGCCGACGATCCGGCCGGCACCACCACGACCGAGGCCCTGACACCCGAGGAGGAGGTGGTGCGCGACTACGAGGCCGCCTTCGCCGCCTTCGCCGCCGCCGCCAACCCGCCCGACCCCGAGCACCCCGACTTCCTCGCACGCTTCACCGGCGACACCCTCGATCGGCTGCAGGGCACGCTCCGGCAGTACGCCGGCATCAACGCCGGGGCCGACACGTCCACCGAGCTGCACCCCAGCGACGTCGTCGTCGTCGGCGACTCGGCCACCCTCGTGGACTGCATGGTCGACCACACGCAGATGGTCGACCTCGCCAGCGGCGAGCCCGTCGGCGAGGCGGGCGAGACGGTGCAGCACCTCGACGTCCAGCTCGAGCGCGCCGACGGCGTCTGGAAGATCGCCCTCCTGACCGAGAGGACCGACCCGTGCACCCCCGGCTGAGCATCCACCGCTGCCTCACGGCCGGCCTGAAGGTCGGCGCGGCTCTCGCCCTGGTCGTCGGGGCGAGCCTGGTCACGGCTGGTCCCCCGGCCGCGGCGCAGGACGGGCCGGGGGCGGGCCCGTGTGCGACCTGCACGGGCGCGGTGACGCCCACGCCGGAGGGGCTGCTGGCCCAGGCCCGCTCGGAGATGGCCGAGCTCAACTCGGTCGCCAACGACCCGCCGCCCTGCACCGACGAGTCGAACGACTACGTGGGCACCGAGGACGGCGCCAACGACGGCACCGTCCAGCACGAGGGCTACCTGCAGTACCGCCTCACGGCCGTCGCCCAGGAGGACTGGGACGCCGCCTACGGCGGCGACGACTCGTCGACGTTCTACCGCCTCGAGTGCTTCCTTCCCGGCGTGTCGAGCCCGTGGGGCCTGCTCGTCGACGTGGTCGAGTTCCAGGCCGTGAACCCCCAAGTCCTGGCGCAGGTCGCCATCGACGACGCGCTGGCCCTGATCCCCACCCAGACCGTCCGCCGCAGCCCGAGCGGTCGCAGCCTCGTGGGGGTGCCGACGTGGTTCTGGGTCGACGGCGCCGACGACGTCGTGGCGGCGACCGCCTCGGTTCCGGGCATGTCCGTCACCGCCACGGCCAGCCCGGGTGCCGTCCGCTTCGACCTCGGCGACGGGACCACGATGGAGTGCGCGGGCCGGGGCACGCCGTACGAGGCGGGCGCCACCTCCGACTGCACGCACACCTATGAGCGGGCGGGGCACTACACCGTCACCTCGACGATCCTGTGGACGGGGACCTACACCGTCAACGACGCGGGGCCCTTCCCCATCGCCAACGCCGTGGCCCGCACGGCCACGCTCCCCGACCTCCCGGTCAACGAGGCCCAGGCCATCAACACGGGCGGCGGGTAGTCGACCGGTGACCATGATCGCCGCGGTGCTGGGGGCGCTGTTCGCCCTGGGGCTGGTGACCTTCGCCGTCGCCATGCGGCCGGTCGTCCCAGGCGAGGTGCGCCCGCGGAGCCAGCCGGTGGTCGCCGCCCGCGACCGGTTCGAGAACCTCGTGCTGCGGGTGGCGCTCGGCGTCACGTGCGCCGTCGTGGTGGGGACCGTCACCCGCTGGCCCATGGCGGCGCTGCTGCTGGGGGCGGCCGGGTTCCTGGCCCCCAGCCTGCTCGGGGGCGAGTCCCAGAGGAAGGCCAAGCTCGCCCGGGTCGAGGGCGTGGCGTCGTGGGCCGAGATGCTGCGCGACACGATGGCAGGGGCCGGCGGGCTGGAGCAGTCGATCATCGCCACCGCGGGCGTGTCGCCCCAGGCGATCCGGCCCGAGGTCGTGCGCCTGGCCGCCCGGCTGGAACGCGACCGCCTGGCGTCCGCGTTGCGCATCTTCGCCGACGACCTCGACGACCCGTCGGGAGACCTGGTGGTGGCCGCGCTCGTGCTGGCGGCCGACAAGAGCCCCAAGCGCCTGGGCGATCTCCTCGGCCGTCTGGCCCATTCGGCCCGCGACGAGGTCAACATGCGGCTGCGCATCGAGGCGGGCCGGGCCCGCACCCGCACCTCGGTCAAGGTCATCACCGTCTTCACGACGCTCTTCGCGACGTTCCTGGTCGTCTTCAACCGCAAGTACCTGGAGCCCTACAACTCGCTCGAGGGCCAGTTGGTCTTCGCCCTCATCGGGCTGTGCTTCGGCGGGGCGTTCTTCTGGCTGTCGCGCTCGTTCCGCATCGACGCCGAGGAGAGGTTCCTGCGCACCGACGGGACGGGCTCGTGATCGTCCCGCTGGTGTTGGGGGCGGTGGTCGGCTTCGGTGTCCTGGCCACCTGGCGGCTGATGTTCCCTGCGCCACCACCGCTCCAGGCCGCGATCGACAGGCTCAGCCGCCGCAACGAGCTGGTGGGCATCACCAACCGCGACCAGGGCGACCGCAACGTCAACGACCTGCTCGGGCGCACGGTGGGCGCGTCGCTCACCCGGCTGATGCGCTCCCTCGGCCTCCGGCTCGACTCGCTCGAAGCCGACCTGCGGCTGGTCGGCCGGTCGGTCGAGGAGCACATGGCCCAGAAGGTGCTGATGGGGCTGTTCGGCCTGGCCCTGCCCATGATGTTGGGGCTGGTGTGGGCGGTCACGGGGGTCGAGGTGAAGCTCACCGTGCCGGTGCTCGCCGCGCTCGGCCTGGGGGTCTTCTTCTTCTTCGGCCCCGACCTGGCGTTGCGCAGCGAGGCCGGCGACCGCCGCAAGGAGTTCAAGCGGGCCCTCGGGTCGTTCCTCGACCTCGTGGTGATCTCCCTCGCGGGCGGCGCGGGCGTCGAGTCCGCGCTGCGCGACGCAGCCGGCGTGGGCCGGGGCTGGGCCTACGCCCAGCTCCACAACGCACTCGACATCACGGCGCTCACCGGCGAGACGCCGTGGGCGGCGCTGTCCCGCCTCGGCCGGGAGGTCGGGGTCGACGAGCTGGTCGAGCTGTCGGCCAGCGTGTCGCTGGCGGGCACCGAGGGGGCCCGGGTGCGTGAGTCGCTCGCCGTCAAGGCGTCGTCTCTGCGAGACCACGCACTGGCCGAGGCCGAGGCGACGGCCGAGTCCACCACCGAGAAGATGGCCGTGCCGGTGGTGTTGCTCTTCCTCGGCTTCCTCATCCTGATCGGCTATCCCGCCGCTCAGCTCGTCATGACCGGTCTCTGAACCGTCCGACACCCACCAAGGAGAATCACACATGCTGGCACCGATAGTCCTGCTCATCACCGTGCTGTGGGGTCGGCTGCAGCAGGCGAACGCCGACGACCGGGGGATGACCACCGAGGCGATGATCATCACCGCCCTGCTGGCCGCCGGCGCCATCGCGGCCGCCACGGTCATCATGCAGGCCGTGACCAACAAGGGCTCCGACATCGGCGAGCAGATCGACGGGGCGCTGGCCGTCCTGGGATGACGCCACGTCGGCCGCGCGCCCGCCGGCCGCGCGCCCGCCGGCTGCGCGGGGACGACGGCGCGGCGACCACCGAGCTCGTCATCGCCGCGCCCGCCTTCCTGTTCATGATCATGCTGATCGTGCAGGCGGGCCTGTACTTCCACGCCATCGGCGTGGCCAGCGCCGCCGCGCAGGAGGGCGCCCACACCGCCAGCCTCGAGGGAGGCACCGCGGCGGCCACCGCGGCCGGCGAGCAGACCGCGCGCGACCTCCTGGACGAGCTCGCGCCCGAGCTGCTCGCCGGCGCCGTGGTCAACGGTCAGGTGGTCGGCGGGGGCGAGCGGGTGCGGATGACGGTGCAGGGCGACGTGTCCCAGGTGGTCGTCATCCCCGGGGTGAACTTCTCGATCAGCGTGAACGAGGTGGCCGAGACGCCGGTCGAGGTCTTCCGGCCTGGTGGCGGCGTGCCGCGGGCGGTCCGCCCGTGACCGGCGGCCGGCGGCGGCGGTCGTGGCGGCGCGGCGGCGACCGACCGCGGGGCGGCCTCGACCGAGCTCGTGCTCGTGATGCCCGTGCTCATCGGCTTCCTCTTCCTGGTGGTCGCGGCCGGCCGGCTGACCGACGCCCGCAGCGACGTCGTGTCGGCGGCCAGCGATGCCGCCCGGGTGGCGTCGCTGCAGTTCAGCGAGGGCGCCGCGGAGGCGGAGGCCCAGTCCATCGCCGCCGCCACCATGGCCGGCGAGGGGATCGAGTGCCAGGGCGGGCCCGTCGTCGACGTGGTGCCCGTCGACGGCTTCGGCCCCGGGGGCACCCTGCACGTCACCGTGCGCTGCGACGTCCCGACCGGGGACCTGGCCCTGCTGGCGCTGCCCGGCGTCGTGACCGTCAGCGAGGACGCCTGGGAGCCCATCGACGCCCACCGGAGCGAGTGATGCGGGCGGTGCGACGCCGCGGGCGGTCGGACGAGGGCATGGTCACCGCGTTCGTGGTCGTGTTCGCACTGGCTCTCGTGTTCGTGGTGGGCCTGGTGGTCGACGGAGGCCGGATGCTGGCGGAGCACCGCCACACCGGCAACCTGGCCGACTCGGCGGCCCGGGCCGGCGCGCAGGTCATCTCCGAGGAGGCGCTGCACGCCAACCGCGCCGAGGTGCTCGACGAGGCCGGGGCCGAGGCGGCCGCGTGCGACTTCCTCGCCCACTCCGGCCACAGCTGCAACGGATCGGGCACGTTCGCCGCGGCCGAGGGCAACCAGGTCACGGTCCAGGTGCAGGGCTCCGTCGACTTCCTCATGCTGCCCGGTGGGCCGCAGCAGGTCACCGCCGAGGGCACCGCGTGCATCGTCCTCGGCATCACGGAGCCCACGACGGCCTGTTGAGCTGTCGGGCGCGCCCGGCCCGTCGGCGAGACTGCGGCCATGGCCCACGACCTCGCCGACGACCTCGCCTTCGCTCTCCGCCTCGCCGACGCCGCCGACGCCGTGAGCGGCCCCGCCTTCACCGGCGACCCCGTGGCCCACGAGATCAAGCCGGACGGCAGCCCGGTGTCCGCCACCGACCTCGCCGTCGAGCGGTGCATCCGTGAGCTGGTGGCCGGTGAGCGGCCCGCGGACGGCCTGCTGGGGGAGGAGGTGGGCGAGTCGGGGCCGAAGGGCCGGCGCTGGATCATCGACGGCATCGACGGCACGGTCCTGTTCGTGGCCGGCGTGGCCGGCTGGGCCACCGAGATCGCCCTCGAGGTCGACGGCGAGCCCGTGATCGGCGTCAGCACCAGCGGCGCCGACCACCGGCGCTGGTGGGCCGCCCGGGGAGCAGGGGCGTGGTTCTCGGTCGGTGGCGGCCCCGCCGTGCCGGTGGCGGTGAGCGACCGCACCGAGCTGGCCCGGGGGCGGTACAGCCTCATCCCGCCGATGGACGCGCTGGAGCCCCGGTCACAGGCGCTGGTCGCCGGGCTCGAGCGGTCGGCCGAGTACCGGGCGCCTGCCGAGCACGGGGCGCTGTTCGTCGCCGACGGCCGCGTCGAGGCGTGCGTGCAGCTCGGCGGGGGTCCCTGGGACTTCGCCGCCCTGGCGGTGATCGTCGAGGAGGCCGGCGGCCGGTTCAGCGACCTGCACCGGCGTCACGACATCTACGGCGGCGGTCCCGTCGTGTTCTCCAACGGCGCGGTCCACGACGCCGTCCTCGCCTCCCTCGGCGAATGATCACCGACCGTGGCGCGCGTCGCGGCACCGCGGGCGCTACAACTGTGCACATGAGCGAGTGCATCAGTGTCAGCGGGAAGCAGTGAGCGAGCGTCCTCTCTCCGCCATCGTCCTGGCCGCGGGTCAGGGCACGCGCATGCGCTCGGCCCGTCCCAAGCCGCTGCACATGCTGTGCGGCCGGCCGCTGGTGCGCTACGTGCTCGACGCCGTCGCGGGGTGCGACCCCGACCGGGCGGTGGTGGTCGTGGGCTTCGGCGCCGACCTCGTCATCAAGACCCTGCTGGAGGACCCCGGCGCGGTGCCCCTCGAGTTCGTCGAGCAGCGGGTCCAGAACGGCACCGGCGACGCGGTGGCGGTCGGGCTGACGGGCCTGCCCGACGACGACCTCGACGCACCCGGTGCCGACGACGGAGACGTGCTGGTCCTGCCCGGCGACACGCCGCTGATCCGCCCCGAGTCGCTGGCCGACCTCGTGGTCGAGCACCGGCTGTCGGGCGCGGCCTGCACGCTGCTCACGGCCCGCATGGACGACCCGAGCGGCTACGGCCGGGTGGTCCGTGACAAGGACGGCCGGGTGCGCCGCGTGGTGGAGCACCGGGACGCCGACGAGGCCGAGCTGGCCGTCGACGAGATCAACACCAGCATCTACGTGTTCCGCCGCAGCCTGCTGGCCCCGGCTCTGCGCCGCCTGACACCCCACAACGCCCAGGGCGAGCTGTACGTCACCGACGTGGTGGGCGTCCTCGCCGAGGCGGGGCATCCCGTCGTGTCCCTGGTGGCCGACGACGCCCAGCAGACCCAGGGCGTCAACGACCGGGCGCAGCTGGCGGTCGCCGAGGCCGAGCTGCGCCGCCGCACCAACGAGCACTGGATGCGCGAGGGCGTGGGCATGGTCGACCCGTCGTCGACTTTCATCGACACCACCGTCGTGCTGGCCCCCGACGTCGTCATCTTCCCGGGCACGGTGCTGCAGGGGCAGACCGTGGTCGGCGCGGGCACCGAGGTCGGGCCGACCAGCCGCCTGGCCGACACCCGGGTGGGCGAGCGGGCCAAGGTCAACGAGACGGTGGCCACCTTGGCCGAGATCGGCGACGACGCGGTCGTGGGCCCGTTCGCCGTGCTCGAGCCCGGATCCCGTGTCGGTTCGGGCGTGCGGACCGGGCCCTTCTACACTGGCGGCACCGGCTAGGCAGCAGCCCGGCCGGAGCCGGGGGAGAGGTCGTATGGAGCTCGTCACCAAGAAGAAGCTGCACCTGGTGTCCGGACGGGCCAACCTCCCTCTGGCTCAGGAGATCGCCGCGGCGCTGGACGTTTCGCTCGGCGACGCGAACTGCACCGACTTCGCCAACGGCGAGATCCACTGCCGGTTCGGCGAGTCGGTGCGCGGCATGGACGTGTTCATCATCCAGAGCCACGGCGCCAGCGGCCACATGTCGGTGAACGACACCATCATGGAGCACCTGCAGATGGTCGACGCCGCCCGGCGCGCCTCGGCCAAGCGCATCACCGCGGTGATGCCCTTCTACGGCTACGGCCGCCAGGACCGCAAGGCCGAGGGCCGCGAGCCCATCGCGGCCAAGCTGGTGGCCAACGCCTTCGCCGCGGCCGGGGCCGACCGGCTGATGTCGGTCGACCTGCACTCGGGCCAGATCCAGGGCTTCTTCGACGGCCCCTTCGACCACCTCGTGGCCATGCCGGTGCTGGTGCGCTACCTCGAGCAGGACATGGGCCACGACCTCGTGGTGGTCTCGCCCGACGCCGGGCGGGTGAAGGTCGCCGAGCGCTACGCCAACGTGCTGCACGCCGACCTGGCCATCGTGCACAAGCGCCGCGTGCGGGGCGAGAAGAACACGGTCGAGGCCAAGGAGGTCGTCGGCAACGTGGCCGGGCGGCCGTGCGTGCTCATCGACGACATGATCGACACGGGCGGCACGCTGGTGGCCGCCGCGGAGCAGCTCATGGAGCAGGGCGCCAGCCAGGTGTGCGCGGCCGCCACCCACGGCGTGCTCTCGGGTCCCGCCATCGACCGGCTGAAGAACTCCGTGATCTCCAAGGTGGTGGTCACCAACACGCTGCCGCTGCCGCCCGAGAAGCAGATCGACAAGATCGAGGTGCTGTCGGTGGCCAAGGTCATCGCGGATGCCATCGACGCGGTCTTCGAGGACACGTCGGTGTCCGAGATCTTCGACGGCGCCAACCTGTCGTAGCCGCCGGCGCGGGTTCGTCCCGGACGCGGCGGCGCCGCTAGCCTCTGACGGCTCTCATCCACAACCGAAGCGCTCCGGCGCGACGTCAGAAGTAGGAGACTCCGATGGCTGACGACATCATCCTGGTGGCCGAGACCGGCCGCACCACCGGCTCCGCCGCCTCCCGGCGCCTGCGGGCCAACGGCAAGGTGCCGGCCGTGCTCTACGGCCGGGGCGCCGAGCCCCAGCCCATCACCGTCGACTGGCGCGAGCTGCGCACGGCGCTCACCACCGACAAGGGCCTCAACGCCCTGCTCACCGTGAAGGTGGGCAAGACGAAGACCACGGCCATCGTCAAGGAGATGCAGCGCCACCCGGTGCGGCGCGACGTGCTGCACGTCGACTTCCTGTCCGTCGACATCGACGTGGCCATCACCACCGACGTGCCGATCGTGCTCGAGGGCGAGGCCATCTTGGTCCTGCGCGAGCAGGGCGTGGTCGACCAGGTGCTGAACGCCCTCATCATCCAGGCCAAGCCCGACGCCATCCCCGGCCACCTGGCGGTCGACGTGAGCGAGCTCGAGATCGGCCACACCATCACCGTCGCCGACCTGGTGCTGCCCGAGGGCGTCACGACCGAGGTCGACCTCGACGAGACGGTCGTCACCGCCAAGCTCACCAGCCTGGCCCTGGCCGAGGAAGAGGCCGAGGGCGAAGGCGAAGGCGAGGAAGGCGCCGAGGGCGAGGGTGCCGAGGGCGAAGGCGAGAGCGCCGGCGACGGCGGCGACGCCGACGCCGAGTAGCCCCCCGCACCGCCGATGGCACTGTTCGGTCGGGGGGGCCGGGCGTCCGAGCGCCGGGGCACCCCCGCCGACGTGCTGGTGGTGGGCCTCGGCAACCCGGGCGCCGAGTACCAGGGATCGCGCCACAACGTCGGCGCCGAGGTCGTCGACCTGCTGGCGCAGCGGCACGGCGGTTCGCTCAAGCGGTCGAAGGAGCGGGCGCTCGTCGCCGAGGTCCACATCGACGGCAAGCGGGTGACGCTCGCGTTCCCGCAGACGTTCGTGAACCTCTCCGGCGAGTCGGTGGCCCTGCTGGTGCGCCGGCACGGCATCACCGAGCCCGGGCAGATCGTCATCGTGCAGGACGAGCTCGACCTGCCGCTCGCCCGCGTCAAGGTCAAGAACGGCGGCGGCCTCGCGGGGCACAACGGGCTGCGCTCGATCAAGGCCCACCTCCACGACGACGGGTTCCTGCGGGTGCGGATCGGGGTGGGCAAGCCCGTCAGCCGCGAGCAGGGCGCCGATCACGTGCTCAAGCGGGTGGGCCGGCGCGACCGCACCGAGCTCGACGTCGCGGTTCAGCGGGCGGCCGACGCCGTCGAGCTGATCGTCTCCGACGGCGTCGACGTGGCGATGAACCGCGTCAACACGGCCCCCGACTGACCGAGGGTGTGGCCGCGGCCAGGCGGCGGTCGTCGCGGGCCGCCGCCCGCTGCTCGGCCACCCACCACTGGCGCGCGATCACGGCCGCGACGACCAGCGTGAACAGCTCGCCCGTGCCCCAGAACAGGCCCGCCGCGGTGCGCTGGTCCGACAGCAGCGGGTAGGCGTCGGGCGCCAGGGGCGCACCGGCCGACAGCAGCGCCAGCCCGACGACCGCGTGGAACGGCACCGCCACCAGCAGCGCCAGCAGGCGGGCGCCCGGGGGCGGGCGATGGGGGAGCGGGTCGACGCCCACCAGCACGGCGAGGAACAGCAGCCCCGTCGCCACCACATGGGCATGCACCGCCACGTGGACGGCGTCGTTGCGGGAGGCCAGGTCGAGCAGCGGCGTCAGGTACAGCACAACGAGGCTCCCGCCGAACAGCGCCCAGGCGACGACGGGGCGGGTGAGCGCGCGGGCGGGCGCGCTGCGCAGCGCCGACCGCAGCCACGCACGGGTGCCGGTCGATCCAGACTGCAGCGCCAGGGTGAGGGGCGCGGCCAGCACCACCAGCAGCGGCACCACCAGGCCGAGCAGGGCGTGCTGCACCATGTGGACCCACAGCCGGGCGTCCTCGTGCCGGGCGATGCCCGACTGGGTGGCGGCCACGGCCACCGCCACGGCGCCGGCGAGCGCCGCGCCCCGGGCGGCCGGCCACCTGCGGCCCCGGGCCGCCAGCCGGCGGACGCCCCGGACGTACAGCACCGCCGCCAGCGCGGCCGGCAGCAGGGCCGCAGCGTCGAGCTGCCAGCCGAAGGCCAGGTCGGCGGCGCGGGGGTCGGGCACCGCCCGCCACGGTACCCGGCGTGCGGGCCGGCCGACCGGAGCGGGACGTGCCGGTGGCGGGGCGGCGATCGCCCCACCATCGGTCGTCGCTCTGCTACAACGGCGGGCGTGTCGGTCACCGTCGAGCCGACCCCGTCCGCCCATGCGCCCCCGTCCCCCCTGGGGGTGGGAGTGGTCGTGTGGTTGGCCTCGGAGCTCATGTTCTTCGCCGGGCTCTTCGCGGCCTACTTCACGCTGCGGTCGGTCAACGACACCTGGCCCCCCGCCGACGTCGAGCTGGCCACCGCCCGCACCGCGGCGGCGACGGTCGTGCTGGTCGCGTCGAGCGCGGCCATGCACATGGCGGTGGTGGCGGCCCGGCGGGACGACTCGCGGGGCGCCTCCCGGTGGCTCGGCGTCACGGCGCTGATGGGGGCGGTGTTCCTCGCCAACCAGGTGGTCGAGTACGTCGAGGCGCCGTTCCGCATCGACGACCACGCCTACGGCTCGGTCTTCTACCTCATGACCGGCTTCCACGGCCTGCACGTGCTGGGAGGGCTGATCTTCATGGGGGCCGTGGCCGCCGCCGTCGTCGGCCGGTCGCGGGCGCCCACCCACCAGACGGTCGAGGTGTGCTCCTACTACTGGCACTTCGTCGACGTGGTGTGGGTCGCCATGTTCGCCACCGTGTACCTGCTGCGGTGACCCGGCTGCGATGACCCGGATCCACGACGAGGGAACTGCACGACCGGCCCGACTGCTGGTGGCGCTGCCGGTGGTGGCGGCGGTGGCGGGCCTGCTGTCGTGCCTCCCGGTGCGACCGGCGGCGGGCCAGGACGACGAGCTGGTCGAGCGGGGACGCGAGCTGTACACCACCGGCTGCTCGAGCTGCCACGGCCCGGAGGGCGAGGGCGTGGTCGGCGACGAGGACGACGGCGCGCAGGGCCCCTCGCTGGAGCAGGCGGGCGAGGCCGCCGCGTACTACTACCTCTCGACCGGTCGCATGCCGCTCGCCAACAGCGAGGAGCAGCCCACCCGCAAGGAGCCCGCGTACGACGCCGACGAGATCGAGGCGCTGGTGGCCTACGTCGGCTCGCTGGGCGACGGGCCGCCGGTGCCGGTCGTCGACGCCGAGGCCGGCGACCTGGCGGCCGGGGGCGAGGTGTTCCGGGCCAACTGCCAGGCGTGCCACAGCGCCTCGGGCAGCGGCGGCGCCCTGAGCTACGGCAGCGCCGCGCCCCGCCTGTCCGACGCGACGCCCACCGAGGTGGGGGCGGCCGTGCGGGTGGGGCCGGGCCAGATGCCGGTCTTCGGTCCCGAGACGCTGAGCCACGAGGAGCTGAACGACCTGGTCGCCTACGTCGACTACCTCCAGGACCCGGAGGACCCCGGCGGCATCCCCATCGGTCGCACCGGGCCCATCCCCGAGGGGTTCGTGGCCTGGCTGGTGGGCATGGTGGCGTTGCTGGCGCTGGTGGCGTGGATCGGCACCCGCAGCCCGATCCGTCGGAGCCGGACGTGACCGACGAGCACGACCCGGACGCGCCAGACGTCGACGTCGATGCGCCCGACCCGGGCGCCGGTTCCGGGCGGGCGGAGTGGGGCGCGGCGGCCGCCTTCGTGGTGTCGATGCTCGCCGCCCTCGCCCTCGCCGTCGTCTACTGGCAGGGCGGCCAGCCGCAGGCCGAGGGGGTGCTGCTCGCGCTCGCCCTCGGCGGGATCGGGGTGGGGATCGTGGTCTGGGCCAAGGCGTTCATGCCCGACGACGAGGTGGCCGAGGAGCGCCCCCCGCTGGCGTCGAGCGAGGACGATGTGTCCGCCTTCGCCGCCGACTTCGCGGCCGGCGAGTCGAGCCTGCGCAGCCGCCGGGTGCTGCTCGGCACCGCGGGCGGCGCCTGTGCGGCCCTGGGCGTGGCGGTGCTGTTCCCCATCCGCTCGCTCGGCCCGCGTCCGGGCCAGGGCCTGAAGGAGACGCCGTACAAGGCCGGCAACCTGCGGGTCGTGCGCGAGGACGGCTCGCCGGTCCGGCCCGACGACCTCGAGACGGGCGGCTTCATCACCGTGTGGCCCCAGGGGCACACCGACGCCGCCGACGCGTCCACCCTGCTGATCCGCTACGGCGACGACCAGGGCTTCACCCCCGTGCCCGGCCGCGAGGACTGGACCGTCGACAACCTGGTCGCGTACTCCAAGCTGTGCACCCACGTGGGGTGCCCGGTCGGGCTGTACCAGGCGGAGTCCGGCCTGCTGCTGTGCCCGTGCCACCAGTCGACGTTCGCCGTCATGGACGGCGCCGACCCGGTGTTCGGCCCCGCCGCCCGGCCGCTCCCGCAGCTCCCCCTCGCGCTCGACGACGAGGGCTACGTCTTCGCCACCGGCGACTTCTCGGGCCCCGTCGGCCCCGGTTTCTGGGACCGCGACCGGTGAGCGGCGGCCCGCGGCCCGAGCGGCTGCTCACCCACCGCATGGCCCGCTGGGTCGACTCGCGCCTCGGCACGGCCAAGCTGGCCCGCACCGCGCTCAACAAGGTGTTCCCCGACCACTGGTCGTTCATGATCGGCGAGCTGGGCCTGTACTGCTTCGTGGTGCTGGTGCTGACGGGCGTGTACCTCACGTTCTTCTTCGATCCCAGCTCCCGGCCCGTCGTCTACGACGGCAGCTACGCGCCGCTCGACGGCGTGCAGATGACGGAGGCGTACCGCTCGGCCCTGGAGCTCAGCTTCGACGTGCGGGCCGGGCTGGTCATGCGCCAGATCCACCACTGGGCGGCGCTGCTGTTCCTGGCCTCGCTGGCCGTGCACCTGGCCCGCGTGTTCTTCACCGGGGCGTTCCGCCGCCCGCGGGAGCTCAACTGGGTGATCGGCTGCACCCTGCTGATCCTCGCCCTGCTGAACGGGCTGTTCGGCTACTCCCTGCTCGACGACCAGCTCTCGGGCACCGGACTGCGCATCGTGTACTCGATCACCCTGTCGGTGCCGCTGGTGGGCACCTGGCTGGCGTCGCTGCTGTTCGGCGGCGAGTTCCCGGGGCCCGACATCATCGAGCGGCTCTACGTGATCCACATCCTGTTGGTGCCGGTGGCCATCGCGGTGCTGCTCACCGGCCACCTCGCCATCCTGGTGCGCCAGAAGCACACCCAGTTCTCCGGGCCGGGGCGGCGCGAGGGCAACGTGGTGGGCGAGCGGATGTGGCCCACCTACGCGGCCAAGGCGCTGGGGCTGTTCTTCCTCACCTCGGCGGTGCTGGCGTTCCTCGGGGGCGTGTTCCAGATCAACCCCATCTGGATCTACGGACCCTTCGACCCCGCGCAGGTGTCGGCCGCCAGCCAGCCCGACTGGTACATGGGCTGGCTCGACGGCGCCCTGCGCATCATGCCCGGCTGGGAGATCCGCGCCTTCGGGTTCGAGATCCCCAACCCGTTCTTCCCCGGGGTGCTGCTGGCGGGGCTGACGTTCACGCTGCTGTACGCGTGGCCCTTCCTCGAGGCCCGGGTGACGGGGGACCACGACGAGCACCACCTGCTCGACCGGCCCCGGCAGCGGCCGGTGCGCACCGCGCTGGGGGCGGCCACCATCGCCTTCTACACCGTCCTGTTCCTGGGCGGGGCCGCCGACGTCCTGGCCGCGACGTTCGGGCTGTCGGTCAACGCCATCCTGTGGACCTTCCGGATCCTCGTCCTGGTGGCGCCGCCGATCGTGGGATGGGTGGCCTACCGCCTGTGCCGCGAGCTGTCCGATCGCGACGGTGTGCCCACCGCCTCGTCGGTCACCGTGCGCGCAGATCCCCGGTCGGCTGCGGCGCGGTGGTGAGCCTGTCGTAACAGGAGATTCCGCGACGTAAGGCGCGTGACGTGTCGCTATTCGTGATGTGATCGGCGACACTATGTGGATGCGGTCTACGTGGTCGCTTACAGCGTTGGGGGCCCTCGTAGCGGTCGTCGCGTCCGGTTGCGGGGACTCCGGGTACCAATACGTCCAGAACGACGACCTCGGGATCTATGCCCGTATCCCCGAGGAGTGGACCGTCTACGACGAGGCCGACCTGTTCCCCGACGACTCGGAGCGTGAGCGCGACCAGCAGAGCGCGGTCTCCTGGGTCCGCACGTTCGACGCCGCCGACGACCCCAGCGTCGAGGGGTCGCAGATCATCGGTGCGTCCAGTCCCACCGGCGGGGTGCTGGTCCTGGCCCTCCGGTCCGACCAGCGCGATGCGCTGAACCTCAGCATGCTGCGGGGCCGGGGCGATCCCGCCCGCGATCCCCTCGTGCTCGAGGCGACCCCCCCGGCCGAGGGCCAGCCCCAGGTGCGGGTGCTGGTGGACGAGCCGATCGACTTCGGCTCCGCCGGCTTCAGCGGCGTGCACACGGTGTTCCAGATGGAGGTCGAGGGGGCCACGGCGGTGGTCGACCGCACCGCGGTGCGCAACGACGCCACCACCGCGGTGGCCTTCTTCGAGGTGAGCTGCAGCGAGACCTGCTACTTCGAGACCCACAAGGACGAGATCGCCGACCTGGTCGACTCGTGGACGATCCAGGAGGTGCAGTAGATGACGCCACCGACACCGCCCGAGGACGATCCCGGCGACGACGTGGGCGGCACCGGGGTGGCGATCGTCGACGGAGGCGACCGGACGGGCCTGCCCGCGCCGGGCCAGATGGGTGTCGGCTCGGGCGCGGAGCGCACCACCCGCAAGCCGCTGCCGACGTGGGACCGCGTCAAGTTCCTGGTGCTGATCTTCCTGCTGTTCTGGTTCTTCGTCTGGTCCGAGTACTCCGATCCCAACCCGTTCAACACCCTCGGCGACGCGCTGTCCGAGACGGCGGCCAGCAAGCGCCTGCTGTTCGTCCTGGGCGGCATCGAGCTGGTCCGACAGATCCACTACCTGATCTCCGAGCGCTCCGCGCGCTACCACCGCTTCTGGACCGAGAAGGTGTTCGGGCGGTTCGAGCGCCGGGTGGGCAAGCTGAACGACTGGAACCGCTACCGGGCGGCCCGGGCGTTCAAGGTGGTCGTGGCGCTGGCCGTGGTGAGCGTCGTCATGGGCGCCATCTACGACGTCACGCCCGCCACCGCCCTGGTGGAGCTGCCCAGCCGGATATGGACCTTCCTGCCGACCATCCTGCAGGTGCTCCTGCTGATGCTGATGGTGATCGGGCAGTTCGTCGCCCTGTTCTGGTTCCTGTCGCGGGGCGGCGTCGACACCTACATGCCCGACGAGATCAAGACCCGGTTCTCCGACGTGTGGGGCCAGGACCCGGTGCTCGACCGGGTCAAGGAGAACATGGTGTTCCTCGAGCGGCCCGAGGCCATCGAGGACAAGGGCGGCTACGTGCCCTCGGGCATCCTCCTGTGGGGGCCGCCCGGCACCGGCAAGACGCTGATGGCCGAGGCGGTGGCCGGCGAGACCGGCCGCCCGTTCGTGTTCGTCGACCCGGGCGCGTTCATCCAGATGTTCATGGGCGTGGGCGTGCTGAAGGTGAAGTCGCTGTTCCGCAAGCTCCGCAAGCTCGCCCTCCGTTACGGCGGCGTCATCGTGTTCTTCGACGAGGCCGACTCGCTGGGCAACCGCGGCTCGGGGGCCCCCGGGCCCCTCGGCGGTCAGGTGGGCGCGGTCCATCCCGACGCCGGCGAGCACCTGCGCTGGCTGTCGCCAGAGTCGCAGGCCGCCGTGCTGGCCGCCTCGGCCGCCCCGTCGTCGCTCGACCCCTCGCCCGGGCGCATCCGCGACGGCGTGATGATGGCCGGCATGGGCGGCGGGGGCATGGGCACGCTGCAGGCCCTGCTCTCCGAGCTCTCGGGCCTGAAGAAGCCCAAGGGCATCATCAACCGCTACGGCCGCAAGCTGCTGGGCATGCAGCCGAAGCCGCCGCCCAAGTACCGCATCCTCGTGATGATGGCCACGAACATGCCCCAGGCGCTGGACGAGGCGCTGCTGCGCCCCGGGCGCATCGACCGCATGTACAAGGTCGGCTACCCCTCCAAGGAGGGCCGCACGCGCACCTACGAGGGCTACCTGGCCAAGGTCAGCCACGAGCTCTCGCCCGAAGAGGTCGAGAAGCTCGCCACCATCACGCCCTACGCCACCGGGGCCACCATCAAGGACCTGGTCAACGAAGCGCTCATCAACGCCATCCGCGACGGGCGCGACACCATCCAGTGGACCGACGTCATCCACGCCAAGCACCTCAAGGAGCTCGGCCCGCCCGAGGACGTCGAGTACATCGAGCGCGAGAAGCACGCCATC
This sequence comes from uncultured Acidimicrobiales bacterium, assembly GCA_963842395.1. Classification (GTDB taxonomy): domain Bacteria; phylum Actinomycetota; class Acidimicrobiia; order Acidimicrobiales; family VFJN01; genus ZC4RG19. The sequence goes on along the minus strand of CAWJGJ010000002.1, from coordinate 1,054,017 downwards.
GCCGTGCACGAGGCGTGCCACGCGGTGGCCGCGTACCGCACCCGCAAGCACCTCTCCATCGACCTGGCCACGATCGAGAAGGGCGGCACGTACCTGGGCATGGTGGCGAGCATCAAGCCCGAGGACCAGTTCACCCGGTGGCGCAGCGAGTACGAGGCCGACATCATGGTCTCGCTCGCCTCGCTGGCGGGCGAGCGGCTGTTCTTCGGGGGCGACAACTCGTCGGGCGTGTCCGGCGACCTCGAGTCGGCCACCACGGTGGCCACGCTCATGGAGGGCTACTGGGGCATGGGCCGCACGGTGGCCTCCCACGGGGTCACGCACCGGGTCGGCATCGGCGGCGGCGGCAAGCCGGGTGGCGACGACGACGACCAGCGCGACCTGCTGAAGGGCAACCTCGGCGAGCGCATCGAGGCCAACCTGGCCGACCTGCTGGACCGGGCCGAGGCCCTGCTCAGGGACAACCGGGCCGAGGTCCTGCGCGTCGCCCATGCCCTCGAGACCCACAAGACCATCGCGGGCGAGGACGTCGTGGCGGTCATCGAGGGGGCCGCGGGCCCGCTCATCGACGGCTCCGCCTACGTCGACGAGACCTTCGTCGAGCAGATGGAGCTGTTCCACACCGCGGTGGTCGACGCCCACCAGGCGCACGACACCGTGGCGATGCCGCTGCCCAAGACCAACGGCCAGCACCCGGACGGCGTCGCCGTGGGACCGGTGCCCACCGGCGTGCTGGCGGCCGACGGTCCGCCCGCCGACGCCTCACCTGCGGACGCCTCACCTTCCGACGCCACGCCTGCCGAGGCCACGCCTGCGGACGCCTCGCCCGACTCGTAGTCGGTCAAGCCTCGGTCAGATCTCGACCGTGCGGTGACCGGTCGGGTCGGCGTCGCGGCCCACGTGCAGGCGCACCGCCCCGCCGTGTGCCGCGGCGGTGGGGGCGACCACCTCGGCCGGGAGCTCGAACACGACGTTGGTCATGGCGCCGGGGGCCACCGTGACGCGCCGGAACCCCCGGAGGGTGCGCAGGGGCCGCGGCTCGGACCCGAGGGCCTCGTCGAGGTACACCTGCACGACCTCGTCGCCGGTCCGGGTGCCGGTGTTGACCACGGGCACGTTCAGCCGGACCGTGCCGTCCGACGTGCGCTTCGCCACCGGCCGCCCGTGCTCGAACGTGGTGTACGACAGGCCGAAGCCGAAGGGGAAGGCGGGGTCCCGGCCCGTCGCCTCCATCAGCCGGTAGCCGTGGAGCGGCCCGTGGCGCACGGTCCGGGCGCGGGGGTCGAACCGGGGCAGCTGCTCGGCGCCGCGGGGCCAGGTGGCGGGGAGGCGGCCGCCGGGGTCGACCTCGCCGAACAGCACCCGCGCCAGCGCGTGACCGCCCTCCATGCCCGGGTACCAGGCCACGAGCAGGGCGCCGACCTGCTCGCGCCACGACTCGGTGACGACGGCGCTCCCGCCCACGAGCACGACGACCGTGCGGGGGTTGGCGGCGGCGACGGTGCGGATCAGCGACTCGTCGTGCGGCGGCAGCGACAGCGAGCGGCGGTCGCCGCCCGCCCGGCGGCCCCAGGGTCGCGAGCGGTTCTCGCCCTCGTCGCGGTGCGTGAAGCCGGCCACCACCACCGCCACGTCGGCCCCGGCGGCGGCCAGTCCGGCGGCGTCGAGGTCGTCGCCCCCGTGATGGGTGACCTTGATGACCCACCGCTCGCCGGCCGCCCGTAGCCCGTCCAGCAGCGTCACCACCGCCGGCGCCTGCACCCGAGACGATCCGTGGTCGCCGGTGAGGGGCTCGGCCGCGGGCCCGCCGATCACCGCCAGCGACGTCACCCGCTCCGGGTCGAGGGGCAGGACGGGCGCGGCGGTCCCACCGAGCGCGCCCCGCACCGCCTGGTTGCGCAGCAGGACCATCGACCGTTCGGCCGCCTCGCGGGCGAGCGCCCGGTGGGCATCGCCCGCCACCCGTGCGGGCGCGTAGCGACCCGGTTCGGCCCCCGCGGCCTGGTCGGCGAACCGGACCTGCTGGCGCAGGACACGGAGCGCGGCGTCGTCCACCCGCGCACCGGCCACCTTGCCCCGCCGCACCTGGCGGGCCAGCGAGCGGGACCGCCGGTGGAACGGCATCTCCAGGTCGAGGCCCGCGGCCACGGCGTGGGCCGAGCCCGCCCCCGCCCTCAGGTCGCCCACGACGAAGCCGTCGAAGCCCCACTCGTCCTTGAGCACCTCGCCGATCAGGTGGCCGTGGTGCCCGCAGGGGACGCCGTTGAGCCGGTGCGCGCCCGTCATCACCGCGGCCGCACCTGCGTCGACGCAGCGGCGGAGGGCGGGCAGGTCCAGGTCGCGCAGGTCGTCCTCGTCGACGGCGACCGACACCGTGTCGCGGCCGTCCTCGGTGGCCGGCGCGGCGAGATGGCCCACGCAGGCCATGACGTGGCGCTGGCTGCCCTGCACGAGGGCGGCCGCCATCTCGCCCACGAGGTGGGGGTCCTCGCCGAACGTGTCCTGGGCGCGGCCCCACGCGGGGTGGCGGAGGATGTTGGCGCACACGCCGACCACCAGGTTGGCGCCCAGCGCCCGGCACTCGACCCCGACGGCGTCGCCCACCCGGGCCTCGAGCTCGGGGTCGAAGCTGGCCGCCCGGGCCATGGGCACCGGGAAGCAGGTGGCGACCCCGACGGCGGCGCCCCGGGGCCCGGCCGCCGCCCGGACGCCGGGCACCCCCAGCCGGGGCAGCTCACCCGCCACGATCGGCACCCGCTCGTCGTCGCGGCCCCCCGGCCCTGCGCCGCGCCCGGCGCTGTCGTCTCCGGCCAGCAGGTGCAGCCGCTCGTGGACGGTCAGCAGGTCCAGCAGCTCGCGGGCCCGGTCGTCGATCGCGGCCGCGCCGCGGCCCCGGCCGCCTGCGGGGGCGCCGTCGGCCAGCCGTCCCCACACGTCGGGAGGATCGCCCGGCGGGGGCGGCTCGGCCCGGGCCGCCGCCAGCACCGGGTCGGCCAGGCGGGCGGCGAGGTCGTCGTCACCCGGGGGAGCGGCGCGCCGCGCGTCGGGGCCCGCCGGCGCGGTCGTGCCCGGTGCGTTGCGCTGCGGTGTGGTCGCGTCCCCAGATGCCACCCGGCCGAGGGTACGCCGTCCCGCCCCGCCCGGAGAGCCGGCGTGTCAGCCGGTGTGTCAGCCGGCGGGTGCCGGCTGGGCGCCACGCAGCAGCCGGCCGGGCCGGGCGCCGGTGGCCTCGTCGTTCTCGCGCACCACGACGCCCCGCTTGACGGTGGCCACGTAGCCCCGCGCCCGCTGGATGAGGCGCCGGCCGCCGGCCGGCAGGTCGTACACCATCTCGGGCGGGTCGATGGCCAGGGCGTCGAAGTCGATCACGTTGACGTCGGCCAGGTAGCCGGGCGCCAGCAGGCCCCGGTCGTCGAACCCGTAGAGGGCGGCGGTGTTCCGGGTCTGCATCTGCACGGCCTGCTCCAGGCCCAGGCGCTCGCCGCGTGAGCGATCGCGCGCCCAGTGGCTCAGCATGTAGGTGGGCAGGCTGGCGTCGCACAGCAGGCCGCAGTGGGCGCCGCCGTCGCCGAGGCCCAGCACGGTGCCGGGGTGGACCAGCATGTCGTGCAGGGCGTCGAAGTCGCCGTGGGCGTAGCCCAGCAGCGGGATGTACAGCAGGCCCTTGCCGTCGTCCGCCATCATCAGGTCGTAGGTGACCTCGTGCGGCGTGCGCCCCTCGCGCTCGGCGATGGCGAGGACGCTCTGGTCGGGCGCCGGCTCGTACTCGGGCGGGTCGCCCAGCGGGAACAGCTTGTGGAAGGCCGAGGTGACGAAGGCCGCGATGCCGCCCGCCTCGATCTTCTCGGCCAGCATGGCCTCGCGCACCTCGGGGTCACGCAGGCGCTCGATCCGCTCGCTCGGGGACAGGCCGGCGATCCCCTGCCAGGTCGCGTGGAACATGAACGGGTGGGCCGTCGAGTTCCAGCCGAACAGCACGGAGGCCGGCCGGCCGGCCACCTGCGGCACGATCCGCGCCCCGCCGGCGGTCGCCTCGTCGGCCAGCTCGATCAGGCGGCGCCAGTGCTCGGGCCGGCCGTCGTCCTGGAGGCAGTTGAAGGTCACGGGGCGGCCGGTCTCGCGGGCCACGGTGGCCATCCACGCGAACTCCGACTCGGGGGTGAACATGTCGCTGGCCAGCTCGAACACGCCGGCCCCGGCCTCGCCCAGCGCCATGCCGATGCCGATCAGCTCGTCGGCGCTGGCCGTGGTGCCGGCGGCCAGCTCGCCGTCCTTCGCCCGGTGCAACAGCGTGCGGGTGGTCGAGAACCCGACCGCGCCGGCCTCGACGGCCTCGCGCACGACCTTGGCCATGGCCTCGATCTCGTCGGGCGTCGCCTCGGCGTTCTGCCCGCCCCGGTCGCCCATCACGTAGGCGCGCACGGCGCCGTGGGGCACGAGCGCGCTCGATGTCCATGACCCGGGCCATGCGGTCGAGCTCGTCGAGGTACTGGGGGAACGTCTCCCAGTTCCACGACATGCCCTCGACGAGCGCGGTGCCGGGGATGTCCTCGACGCCCTCCATGAGCTGGATGAGCCAGTCGCGCTTGGACGGGTCGGCGGGCGCGAAGCCGACGCCGCAGTTGCCCATGACGACGGTGGTGACGCCGTGCCAGCTGGACGGCGTCATCTCCGGGTCCCACGTGGCCTGGCCGTCGTAGTGGGTGTGGATGTCGACGAAGCCCGGGGTGACCACCTTGCCCTCGGCGTCGATCTCCCGGACGCCCGGGGCGTCGACCGTGCCGACGATCGTGATGTGCTCGCCGTCGACGGCGATGTCGGCGCGGCGCGCCGGACCGCCCGACCCGTCGATCACACGTCCGTTGCGGATCACCAGGTCGTGCATGCCGCGCTCCCCTTGTTTCCATGGCTGCCAGCGCTCCGGCTGACACCGGAGTCAGTCCATCCAACACCAGCTTGACCGGCGGGTCAAGGCTGTCCGGCGCGGCGGCCCGACGATGGCATCCACCGAAACTGTCATACCCCCTCCGTACGGTTCGGGGCATGGATCTCTGGTCCCCGCCCCACGATGCGCCCCACCTCCTCGAGTGGTGGCGCCCGCTCATGCTCGTGAGCAGTCACGCCCGGGCCGAGCGCTTCCCCTGGCCCGTGCACCTCGACGAGTTCCGCCTGGCCGGGCGGGTCAGGCGCCAGGGCCGGCCCGACATCTGGATCTACGACCACCACGAGAACCGGGGCTCCGTGTGCGTCGACGCCACGGGGCAGACCTACAAGTTCGTGGCCACGCCCCGGGCCAAGGGCGTGGGCCAGTTCCGCCGGTGCTCCGTCCGCACCGCCCTGTGGCGGGCCCGCCTGCCCGACGTGGTCGCGCCGGTCCGCTACGACCCGCCCGGGCCGGCGTGGCACCCGGCCGCCTGGCCGGGGGGCGGCGCGGCCCTGCCCGACGACGCCCGACCGGGCGCCGCCGGCCCGGCCGGCGAGCCGGCGCTCGACCTCGACCTCGACGAGGAGGACGACGAGGTCGGTGCGGGCGACGACGAGGGTCGCGACGTGCCGCGCACGATCACCCGGGGCCACCTGACCCTGGTGGCCGGGTGACCGTCGTGGAGTCTCAGGTGTGCAGGTGGTCGGCGGGGATGTGGCCCATGCGGCCGGCCTGGAAGTCGTCGAAGGCCTGGGCCAGCTCGGCCCGGGTGTTCATGACGAACGGGCCGTAGTGGGCCACCGGCTCACCGATGGGCCGCCCGCCCAGCAGCAGCACCTCCAGGTTGGGGGTGTGGCTGTCCTGGTCGGCGTCGGCCGACACCGCGAGGTGGTCGCCCTGGCCCAGCACGGCCAGCTGCCCGGTGCGCACGGGGCGCCCGCCGCTGGCGTCGCCCACCGTGCCCCGTCCGGCCAGCACGTAGACGAGGGCGTTGTGATCGGGCGACCACGGCACCAGCATCCGGGCGCCGGGTGCCACGGTGGCGTGCACGTAGGTGATGGGGGTGTGGGTGACGCCCGGGCCGTCGTAGCCGTCCAGTGAGCCGGCGATCAGGCGCAGCAGGGCGCCGCCGTCGGGCGAGCGCAGCAGCTTCACCTCGCCGCCGCGGATGTCCTGGTAGCGGGGGTCGACGAACTTGTCGGCCGCGGGCAGGTTCACCCACAGCTGCACGCCGTGGAACAGGCCGCCGCTCGCCACCAGGTCGTCCGGCGGGCGCTCGATGTGCAGCAGGCCCGAGCCGGCCGTCATCCACTGGGTGTCGCCGTCGGTGATGAGCCCGCCGCCGCCCACCGAGTCGCGGTGCTGGAACGTGCCGTCGATCATGTAGGTGACGGTCTCGAACCCGCGGTGGGGGTGCCATGCAGTGCCCCTGGGCTCGCCGGGCGCGTAGTCGACCTCGCCCATCTGGTCCATGTGGATGAAGGGGTCGAGCAGGTGCATGGCCACGCCGGCGAAGGCGCGGCGCACCGGGAACCCCTCGCCCTCGAAGCCGGACGGGGCGGTGGTGACCGACAGCACCGGGCGCTCCGTCGAGACCCGGGGGTCGGGCTCGGCGACGGCGGGCAGCGTGAGGGGATCGTCGACCGTGATGGCGGGCATGGGGTACCTCCAAAGTGGGGCTGCCCTACAGAACATATTGTACGCGCAAGTATTCCCGGGGCCGAGGCTCAGTCCCGCCGGCGGGTCTGGCGGACGAAACCACCCACTCCCAGGGCCAGCAGGGCCACTCCGGGCACGATCACCCACAGGCCGAGCACCAGGCCGTTGGCCACGGTCGCCCCGCCCAACCCGATGGCGAGTGGCCACGCGCTGGCGTGGGGCAGGTAGTGCTCGTCGTCCCCCGCTGCCCGCACACCCTCGGGCTCGTCGGCCTCGCCGGCCACCGTCCGCTGGTGCAGCCACAGGTAGGTGGCGATCCACAGCGCCACCACGGCGGCGAGCAGCAGCATCACCACGCCCGCCTCCTCGTAGGCGGTCGACCAGTAGATGAGGCCCAGCGTGGCGATCCCCGCGCCGATGAAGGTGAACACGCGCCACGGCACCTGCCGGTCGGCGGTGGGCCGCCGGGCCCCGTGGCTGCTCAATGGTCGCTCCCCGGCCCGCCGGCGTGGTCGAGGTCCCACACCGGGCGCTGCGAGCGGATGGGCGGGAGCGGCCCGGCGAAGTTCTCGACCGGGGGCGGCGACGTGGTGGCCCACTCCAGGGTGTGCCCCTCCCACGGGTTGTCGCCCGCCTCGGTGCCCAGGCGGCCCCGCCAGGTCTGCACGGCGTTCCACAGGAACGGCAGCGTCGACGCCCCCAGCAGGAACGAGCCCAGCGTCGACAGCTGGTTCATGCCGGTGAAGCCGTCGCTGTCGAGGTAGTCGGCCACCCGCCGGGGCATGCCCTCCAGCCCCAGCACGTGCTGCACCATGAACGTCAGGTGGAAGCCCACCAGCGTCATCCAGAAGTGCACCTTGCCCCAGCGCTCGTCGAGCAGCCGCCCCGTCACCTTGGGCCACCAGTAGTAGATGCCGGCGTAGAGGGCGAACACCGAGCCGCCGAACAGCACGTAGTGCATGTGGGCCACGACGAAGTAGCTGTCGGTGACGTGGAAGTCGATCGGCGCCGCCGCCAGCATCACGCCCGTCAGCCCGCCGAGCAGGAAGGTGAACAGGAACCCCAGCGCGAACAGCATCGGCGTGGGGAACACGATGCTCCCGCCCCACATGGTCCCGATCCAGTTGAAGAACTTCACCCCGGTGGGCACGGCGATCAGCATCGAGAACCCGGTGAAGAACGGCAGCAGCACGGCCCCGGTGGCGAACATGTGGTGGGCCCACACGCCCATGGACAGCGCGGCGATGGCCATGGTGGCGAAGACCAGCCCGGCGTAGCCGAACACCGGCCGCCGCGAGAACACGGGCAGGATCTCGGTGATCACCCCGAAGTACGGCAGCACCAGGATGTAGACCTCGGGGTGGCCGAAGAACCAGAACAGGTGCTGCCACAACACCGGCGATCCCACCACGCCGCCCTGGGCGACGGCGTCGTAGATGTGGGCGCCGAACTGGCGATCGGCGAACAGCATCACGCCCGCGCTGGTGATGACGGGGAAGACCATCAGCACCAGCACGCTGGTCACCAGCATGTTCCAGGTGAAGATGGGCATCCGGAACATCCGCATGCCCGGCGCCCGCATCGACACCACGGTGGCGACGATGTTGACCCCCGTGAAGACGCCGGACAGGCCGGTGAGCACCACGGCCATCAGCCACAGGTCGCCGCCCAGGCCGGGGGAGCGGACCACCGACGACAGCGGCGTGTACCCGGTCCAGCCGAAGTCGGCGGCGCCGTCCGCGGTGAGGAACCCGGTCAGCATCGTGATGCCGCCGAACAGGTAGAACCAGTACGACAGGGCGTTGAGCCGGGGGAACGCCATGTCCCTGGCGCCGACCTGGAGCGGCACGAAGTAGTTGGCCAGCCCGAACGCGAACGGCCCCAGGAACAGGAACAACATGATGCTCCCGTGCATGGTGAACATCTCGTTGTAGCGGCCCTGGGAGACGACCTGGCTGCCGGGCTCCGCCAGCTCAGTGCGGATCACCATCGCCAGCGCGCCGCCCACCAGGTAGAACGCGTAGGCGGTCAGCATGTACGAGATGCCGATGCGCTTGTGGTCGGTGGTGGTGAGGAACGCCAGCACGCCCCGGGCGGCGGGCTGCTCCGGTGCGGGCTCGGGCGGCTCCTCGGCGGCGAGGGGGCGTTCGTCGAGCGTCGTCACGGCGCCGCCGTCCCGCTGCCGGCGTCGTCGGCCGGCTCTCCTTCGGCCCCGCCGTCGGCCGCCTCGGCCTCGGCCTGCCGGTCGTCGAGCCAGCGCTCGTACTCGTCCTCGTCGACGACGCGCACCGTGTAGTTCATGGCCCAGTGGTCGAGGCCGCAGAACTCGGCGCACCGTCCCACGTAGCTGCCCGTCTCGGTGGGGGTGATCGAGATCTCGTTGTCGACGCCGGGGATGAGGTCGCGCTTGGACAGGAAGTCGGGCACCCAGAACGAGTGGGCCACGTCGTTGCTGACGAGCCGGAGCTGCACCGGCCGGCCGACCGGGATGACCATCTCCGGCGGCTCGCCCGGTTCGCCGGTGACGACGACGCCCTCGTCGACGTAGGCGAACTGCCACGACCACTGGAAGCCGAGCACGTCGATGTGGGCGATGGGGTCCGGTTCGAGGTCGGTGACCTCGCGCTCGGTCATCACGCTGAAGCCGAACAGCACGGCGACGGCGACGATCGGCGCCACCGTGTACACGACCTCGACCGGGATGTTGTAGGGCTTCTGGCTGGGGAGGTCGTCGTTGCGCCGCCGGAAGCGGATGATCGAGTAGACGATCAGCCCCCACACCAGCGCGCCGACGAACAGCGAGGCGATGAAGAACCCCTGCCACAGCGAGTAGATGCTCTCGCCCTGGGTCGACTTGGGATCGGGGGCGCCGAACCCGGGCACGTCGCAGCCCGCGGCGGCGGTGACCACGATGGCGAGGGTGAGCAGGCGCCACGCTCCGGGGGGACGGGGCACGTTGCGACCGTACCCGACGCGCTCCCGAGCGTGGGCGAGCGCCGGCGACTGCGTCGACGTAGGTCGGGCCGGTCGCGCCTACGTAGGTCGGGCGCGGGGAAGACGCGTACATCGTCCGATGTGGGCGGGGGGTTCAGAGGCGCACGATCGGACCATGCTCAACGACTACGAAACCCTCAAGACGATCATCGACAGCCACCACGACGACCTCGCCCGTTCCGCCCGCTCGTCCCGTCCGGCTCACCGGCGCTCCGGCTCCCGGCGCGACAGCGTGCGGCGCTGGTGGCGCTGACGTTGACTGCCTACCCCATCCGCCCGATCGGCCCCACCGGCCTCGACGGGATCCGCCGGACTCCGGCGTCGCCCATCGTGCCCGGTGGGGCCGGTCGCGCGCGGGTCCCGGTCCCAGGTAGCCGGTCGTGGCCGTCCTGACCCTCGGCGTCGGCCCGGTCGCGCCGACCGAGGCGGGCGGTGGGCCCGCACGCCGGTCCGGCGACGGGCGTGACACCGGCCTTCGTTCCCCCGGCGACCGGCGTCACACCCGCCGCACCCGCACGCGGTCGTACGCTCATGGCGTGCTCGTGGGTCGAACGGGGTTGTCGCCCGTGATGGTGGGTCGGGCGGCCGAGCTCGACCGCCTCGTCGGCCTTGTCGGCGCCCGCCGTGAACCGGCCGTGGCGCTGGTGGCCGGCGAGGCCGGCATCGGGAAGACCCGGCTGGTCCAGGAGCTGCTCCGCCGGGTCCCGCCCGGCACGCTGGTGCTGGCGGGCCAGGCCGACCCCGGCACGGTCGGCCGGCCGATGGAGCTGTTCCTCGACGCGGTCGAGGGTGCGGTGACGGCGGCCGATCCCGACGGTGCGAACCGGGGACCCGCGGGCGCGGCCGTCCCGCGTGATGCCGGAGGCGGCGAGGCGAGTCGTGCCGGGGGCCGGGGTGTGGTCGTCGGCGACGGATCCCACGACCGCGCCCGCGACGGGTCCGGCAATGGGTTGCTGGCGGTGGTGCGCGACGCCGACCGGCCCGCCGACGAGCGGGTGCGGGCGGGCGTCGACCTCGTGCGCCGGCTCGGGGCCGACGTCACGACGCTGCTGGTGTTCGAGGACCTGCACTGGGCCGACTCCGAGTCGGTCTCGGTGTTCGAGCGGCTGGCCGAGCCGGCGCCGGCGGGGGACGTCGCCCCTCCCGCCCTGCTGCTGGTGGGCACCTACCGGCCCGACGGCCTGTCGCGCCGCCACGCCGCGGCCGAGGCGCTGCCCCGCATCGAGCGTCGCCACTCGGTCACCCACGTCCACCTCGGGCGGCTCAACCCGGCCGACGTGAGCGGGTTCCTCGCCGCGGTGTACGACGTCGAGCCCTCGTTCCGTGTCGTCGACACGCTGCACACCCGCACCGGCGGCAACCCGTTCTTCCTCGAGGAGCTGATGGCCAGCTCGGGCGAGATGCCGGGCGACGAGCCCGACGCGCCGCTTCCCTGGACGGTCGCCGAGCTGGTGCGGTCCGAGCTGGCCGACCTCGGTCCCGACGTGCGGGCGATGGTCAACGCCGCCGCCGTCCTCGGCCGTCGGTTCGGGTTCGACCTGCTGGCCGCCGTGACCGGGGCGCACGAGGACGATCTCATCGCCCGGCTACGGGTGGCGGTGGACCAGGGCCTGCTGGTCGAGGTCGATCCCGACGTCTTCGGCTTCCACCACGAGCTCGCCCGGGAGGCCGTCGAGAGCGGCCTGCTGGGGCGCGAGCGGCGGCGGCTGCACGAGGCCGCGCTGGACGCCCTGCGGGCCGGGGGCAGCCGCGACCACGTCTCGCTGGCCCACCACGCCCGGGGCGCCGGCCGCTTCGACGACATGGTCGACGAGGCCCGGTTGGGGGCGCGGGAGTCGCTGGCGCTCGGCTCGTCGTACCAGGCGCTCCAGCTCGCCGAGACCGGCCTTGCCGAGGTATCCGACGACGAGGAGCTGCTGTCGCTGGCGGCCCGGGCGGCGTGGCTGGCCGGCCTGCTCGACGACGCCCAGGTCCACGCCGAGCGGTGGCTGACGCTGGCCCGGGGGGCGGGCGACGTCGACCACGAGGCCGCCGCGCTGGCCATGCGCGCCCGGGTGGCCTACGAGCGCGGCGACATCGCCGCCATGAGCGCTCACACGAACGCGCTGGTGGAGATCATCGACCGTCTGCCGGGGGACGAGGCGCGGGGGCGGGCGATGGCCGCGGTGGCGCAGTCGTACATGCTGCGCGACAAGGTCGACGCCTCCTACATGTGGGCTGACAAGGCGCTGGCGCTCGCCGAGGAGAAGGGCCTCGACGATGTGCGGCTGGCGGCGATGGTCGAGAAGGGCTCGACGCTGCTGATGGACCCGTCCCGGGCGGAGGAGGCCCGCGACCTGCTCGAGGCCGCGGCCGACGAGGCGGAGCGGGCGGGCGATCACGTGTTGGCGGCGCGGTCGCTCAACAACCTGGTGTCCCACGCCCGCCAGTGGCGCGACGCGGACGAGGTGCGCCGGCTCATCGAGCGCATGAGAGCGGAGGCGACCGCCGCGGGGTTCGACTCCGCGGTCGTCGCCGATGTCGCCGGGTCACTGGCCCACCTGGCGGCGCTCGAGGGCGACCTCGCGGGCGCCATCGCCCACCTCGACGAGCCGCTCCGCGGCGCGGACGCCCGCACCCGGCGCACCAAGGCGGGGTGGACCACGGTGTTCCGTGCCGGTCTGGCGCTCGAGGCGGGCGACCTCGACACGGCCGAGCTCTTCACCGAGCTGTCCAAGCCCGCCACCACCCGTACGGCGGTCGGCGTGATCGGCCTCGACCTGCACCTGGCCTGCCGGCGGGGCGATCTCGCCCGGGCCCGGGCGCTGCTGGTCGACCTGGTGGCGGCCACCGACGCCGAGGGCTACGCCTCGCCGTCGCAGGCGCACGACCTGCTGGCGGCGGCGCTGGGGGCCGGGATGAGCGCGGACGAGTTGCGACCGCTCGTCGACCGGGTGGGCCACTACGTCGGGCACCGGCTCGACCCTGACAACCCCTGGCGGCAGATGCTCGAGGCGCAGCTGGCCGAGGCCGCCGGCGACGTCGACGCCGCCATCGCCGGCTTCGAGGCCGCCGCCCGCACGCTGGGCATGGCGCCGGAGATCCTGGCCGGGCACCGGGGCACCGCGCACGTGGGTGCGGCGGCCAACCTGGTGCGGGCGGGGCGCCTCGACGAGGCCCGCCCCCACGTCGCCGAGGCCGCCCGCCACCTGGCCCGGTGGAGCGGATGGCGGGTCGAGCAGCTCCGGGCGGTCGAGCGGCGCCTCGGCCTGGGGGACGAGCCGACCGGCCCCGACCAGCTCACGCCCCGTGAGCGCGAGGTGGCCGCGCTGCTGGCCGAGGGTTTGACCAACAGCCAGCTCGCCGAGCGGCTCTACATCTCGCCCCGCACGGCGGCGGTGCACGTGTCCAACCTGCTGGCCAAGCTGGGCATGGCCAGCCGCACCGAGGTCGCCGCCTGGGCCGTCCGCTCCGGCCTGGCCCCGGGCTGACGCTCAGCCTGACGTTTCGCCGGGCCCGGCTGCGCCCGCCTCAGCGGGCGGCGTGCGCCAGGTCCATCTGGGAGTAGAAGAAGTTGCGTGTCTCGGTCAGGATCTGCGTCCGGTGATCGCCGAAGGGCACGTGGCCCTCGCCTTCCCAGGTACGCAGGACGGCGACCAGGTTCGCCGCGTGGGCGCGATCGACGGTCGACACCGCCGAGTTGTAGCCGACGAGGGGGTCGATGGTGTTGTGGAACAGCAGGGCCGCCGCGTCGCCGGCATTGATCGGGCTGCCGCTCGCCAGCTCGGCGCCGGAGATGGACTGCGCCGCCCGCACGGCTGACGAGAAACCCTGGTGGTTGCCCGGGCCCGGGTTCTCGGGGCTGTAGCCGACGTTGAGCGCGGTGATCGCCCCGGCCGACGAGCCGCCGATGGCGATGCGGGTGGTGTCGATGCGGTAGAGCGCGGCGTTGGCCCGCAGGAAGCGCACGGCGGTCTGCGCGTCCTCGCGCGCGTGCTGGATGGACGTGAGGCACACGTTGAGCGGACCGCCCGGCCGGCAACCTGTCGCGGACAGCCGGTAGTCGATCGAGACGCTGACGAAGCCCTTGCGGGCGAAGTAGTTCGCCTGCTCGACGAGCTCCCCCGACGTCCGGGCGCCGCCGGCGAAGGAACCGCCGTGCACCCACACGACCGCCGGCCGGCTGGTGATCGTGTCGCCGGTCGGCTGGTACATGTCGAGGGCGAGGTTCACCGTCGCGCCCGTCTGGTTCACCGCCGAGCCGTAGGTGATCCCGTTGGTCCTCGTCACGGCGGCGAACACGTCGTCCCGGTAGCGCAACGGGGCGGCGCCCTCCGGCTCGGCCAGCGGGTCGCACCCGGTGACCAACACGAGCAACACGAGCGACAACGCGACGCGCATCAACGTGCGGCGCATACCAACCCCTCCCCGTCCGGCCCGGCGACGCAGGCCAACGAAACGTCGGAGCACGCTACATCGACAGCACCGTCCGTGGCGGATGACCCGTGCGCTGTGTGCGGCCGCGAGTCATGGGCCTTCGCTCGCGGACCCTCCAGCCAGCGGCCGCCCGGGGCGGTGGTCAGGGATCGAGGGTGCGCTTCTGTGGGTACAGCGTCTCGCCGCGGGCGAGCATGGCGACGAACCGCTCGATGCGCCGGGCCCGGGTGTCGGCCCGCTTGGCGGTCTCGACCTGGTACAGGACGGCGAAGCGGTTGCGGCTGTCGAGGATCTCGAACATCGCCTGCGCCCGGGGCTCGGCGGCGAGTGCTGCGGCGAGGTCAGCTGGCACCTCGATCGTCGCCGGCCCGGCGTAGGCGGCGTCCCAGCGGCCGTCTGCCTTCGCCCGCTCCACCTCGGCCCGCCCGGCGGGGTGCATCCGGCCCTCGGCTTCGAGGCGGGCGATGCGCTCGACGTTGCGCTGTGACCACCGGCTCTGGGCCCGGCGAGGCGTGTACCGCTGGCTGTAGGTGGCGCCGTCGCCGCTACGCGCCTGGCCGTCGATCCACCCGAAGCACAGCGCCTCCTCGACGGCTTCGACGTACCGCAGGCTGGTCGGCTCGGTCGTGCCCTTCTTGGCGAGCGTCAGCCACACCCCGCCGGTCTCGCCGTGGTGCTCCTCCAGCCATGCCCGCCAGGCTGCAGCATCGGCCACGGTCAGCTCGGGCAGTCCCTCAGCCATCCCCCACCTTCGCAGGTCCGCCCAACCGCGGCTGCTCCCCGGCTGCCGGAGCGCAGCCTGTGGGGCCGAGATGGTTGCCCACCAACCACGTGAGTCCCAGCCGCTCCTCCACAGCCAGCTGTCGACCGAACCCACCACCCACGCGGAGCCGGTGGGTCCGAAGTGGTTGCCCACCAACCAAATCCGTCCCAGCGGCTCCGCAACCCGGCGGTGGTGGGGTCCGTCACCCGTAGTCAGACGGCGTCGTCGAGGCGCCAGATGTTGCCGCGGGCGGTGAAGACGAGGTCGTCGCCGGCCAGGGCGGCGGAGACGGGTTCGGCGATCGTGGGCTCGACGCCGTCGAGCCGGACGAGTAGTTCGGCCTCGCCCGAGTCGACGTCGACCAGGTTGATCTCGGGGACGTCGCCGGGGCCGAGCCCGATGGTCAGGACCTGGTCGTCGGTGCCAGCGGTCAGAGGCGTCATCGGCAGCCGGTCCTTGCGCTCGAAGATGACGTAGGAGTCGGGGTGGCCGGCGGCCCGGACGACAACGTGGCTGAGGAAGTCCCCGGTGGGGTCGAGCGGGCGGACCGTCTCGTCGTCGAGGAGGTAGATCTGGAAGCCGTCGGGGGTTTCGGTCACGAACACGAGGCGTCCGTCGTCGAGACGGGTGAGGGCGACGATGGGGCCGAGCGGCTCGTCCGTCGTGACCCGGGCCTCGGCGTCACCGGCAGGCCCGAGCAGCCGGCGCGCGCTGCCGTCGGTGCCGACCTGCTCGATCACCGGCTCGTGGCGGCTGCCGACGATCACGGTGTCCTCGGTGACGGGCAGGATGGCACCGACCTCGAACGGGGCGACGATGCTCGGGCGACCGCGACCGCCCTCGGCCCAGTCGCTGGCCGTGGTCGTCACCTCGGCCCCGTGGGCCCGGGCGAAGAGGCCGTCCTCCGCCACGTTGACGGCGGTGACCGTGCTGGTGAAGCCGAGACCGACGCGGTCGACCGCCCCCGCCGCAGTCGTCTGAACCAGGACCTCCTGTTGCCCTTCGACAAGCAGGATGACCTTGTCGCCCGGGCCAGGCACCACCATCGTCGTGTACCACATCGGGAGGTCGTCGAGGTTCGCGTCGACCGGCCCGCCCGAGGGGGTCGCGAGCCTGATCAGATCCGTCGGCCCCTTCCCGTCGGCGAGCAGCTCCGCGTCGCCGAGCCTCGGCCCGGAGTCGGCGCTGGCCCGCCACATGGCCGTCCCCGCCACCAACGCGACGACCGTGGTGGTGGCGACGAGCGCCTGGCGTCGACGTCGCATCTATCCGACTCGCAGGGCGGACGAGGCGCTGCCGTAGGCCGCCCCGAGCGCGTTGTGGTCGGCCGAGTCGTAGTAGCCCCGCGCCCACTTGACGAACGCCACCTTCTCGTCGGCCGACAGGCCGCTCACCTGGGAGGGAGGGGTGCGAGCGGGGTGCTCGGCGAGGGCGAGGAGGATCGCGTTGTGGAGCCTGATCTCCCTGTCCCGGAGCGACTGGTGCGCTTCTGCGTCGACCATGGCCGAGACGTCCGACGGGAAGACGAGCTCGCCGACGCCCGTATCGATCGCCGCCAGGTCGTTCATGGCGCCGTACGGGGCCAGTCCGATCATGAAGTCGAGCGCGGACGCCCTGGCGTTCTGGGCCTCGAGATAGGCCTCGGCCGAGTCCTGGTATGCGTTGCCCTCGGCCGCGACGATCGTGCCCTGGAGGGAGCCGATCCGCCACAGCTCGCGCGTGCGGTTGTCGATGCCGTCGCCCGGCGTCCAGTCGATGCCGGCTGGGGGCGCCTGGCTGAGCTGGTCGAGCGTGTAGGTCTCCAGGGCGGCGTAGACCCGGTTGGCCGCTGACTCGTCGAGCATGATCTCCCGCAGGAACCCGTGCGTGTGGCGGGCCGTCCCGGGCGGCAGTTGGCTGAGGTGCTGCTGGTCCCAGTCGACGTTGATCAGGTGGTCGAGGAAGGCCATGTCGGCGGCGGCTCCCTTGGCGAGGGCGTCGGGCAGGTAGCGGTTGTCGAGCAGGTCGCCCTCGGCCCCGACGGTGGTGATGGCGTGCTCGACCACGTCGTGGCGGGTGTGGATGTCGGGGTGGGTCACGCCGTTCTCGACGATCGAGGCGAGCGCCCTGCCGTCGTCGATGTAGAGGTCGCCGTCCTGCCGGAGCACGAGGTCGAGGTTGGCGCCGCCGGGCCCGGGCGGGTTCGCCACCAGCCACTTGGCCGAGGCGTCGGGGTTGCGACCGAGCATCTCGGCGTAGTTGGTGGCGATGCCGGAGCGGTCGCCCCACGCCAGGTCGACAGCGTCGTGGAGGTCGGTGAGCGTGGCAGCGTGGAGCAGCGGCGACAGCCGGTGGTTGGCGATGTCGACGGCGATCGCGGTCGGCGGGTCGCTCATGCCCAGGAGGACGGACAGGTCGGTCTCGGCGTGGCCGCCCCCTGGGTGGTTGCCGCTCACGAGGTCGTCGACGAACTCGGCGTCGAGCACCTGGTCGTCTGGCATGTTCCGGGCGTCGGCCTCGCCGCCCGTGTCGTCCCGCCGGTTGCCGCCGTCCGCGCCGCCATCGTCGTCGACTCCGATTCGTGCTCGGCCGAGCGCCGTGGTGAGGATCGTGGCGAGCACGGCGACGGAGCCGAGGGCGTCGTCCGTTCCGTCGGCGCCGTGCTCGGCGTGGTTGGTCTCGCGGATGAGCGTGACCACGTCGACATAGCCGTCGACACCCAGGCTCTCGCTGAGGGTGACGGCGAACGCCGGGTCGTACATCCCGATACGGGCCGGGTCCAGCGCCCGCTCGATGTCGGCCACGTCGACGCCGGCGCGTTCACGCAGCGACCGGAGGTTGGCGGCGACGAGGAGCGCCAGCCGGATCGACCGGTCGCGGTCGGCGTAGCCGACGCGGAGGTGGTCGGCCAGGGCATCGTCACCGATCGTGTGCACCGCGTCGGGGCTCCCGGCCAGCCCGTTGCTGGCGAGGTGGGCGGCGAAGCCCGCGGCGACCGCTCCGGCGAACTCGTCGAGGTGGAGCCAGTCGAGCACGAGGTCCTGGAGGTCTCCAGCGAACCCGGCCAGCCCGGGGACGTCACCGCCCGCGCCGGCCAGGTCGTCGACCGCGGTGCTGAGCGCGTCTGGCTGCGAGTTGCAGCGTGGCGCCGACCGAGATCCCATCGGTCGCGAACCGAGCGAGCTCGGCGGGGTTGGCGCTGCTGGTGGTGCCGGTCATCGCGCCAGCAGGAGGCGCCGGTCCGCCAGGTCGTCGGCGGCTGCCTGCTCGTTCCGTCGCCGCTGCCGGTCGTTGGCTGCCTCGGCCGCGGCGACCACCGATCCCATGCGCCCCGGCGCCCTCTCCACGAGGTCTCCCGCCGCGGCGACAAGACGTCGGTAGGCGACGTCGAACTCGTCCCGGTAGGCGCCGGCCCAGTCGACGATGGCCGGGCGCATCATCGCTCGGGCCTCGAGCGACGCCGACAGCCCGCCTGCCGCACCCTGCACCGCGGCCAGGGCGTTGGCGGCCGACGTCCACGGGAAGCCGACAGCGATCACACCATCGTTCGCCTCCACGGGCGTGGGTAGCTCCAACTGCATTTACGCATACTCCAGTATTTTTCAGATGATTTCCTGTCAACCTAGCGCGCCCGTCCGACGCGGACAACCGCCCTGCGGCACGGAAGTCGACCGGCTGATCGCCAGATGAGGGGTCACGCGTCCACCACACCGCACACCGATTGGTGGATGATCGTGCCCATGGCCGATGCGCCGCGCATGGTGTCATTGGGGTTCGGGAAGTTCGCCCGGGCCGACCGGATCTACGCGCTCGAGCCGCTGCGGGGCGACGAGCGGGGCGACGGGCGACGCACGCGGGTGTGGGTCGAGGGCATCGCCGACCCGATCGTCGCCTCCCGAACGGAGCGCACGATCCTCCACGAGATGGGCCAGGACGCGAGCGCGGCGTCTCCGCTCGTCGACGACGCCCTCGACCTGGCCGAGCGCCTGGTCACGGCCGCAGACGCCGGGCGTGTCGACCTCGGTGACCTGGGACGCCGGGCCCGCCGCCTCTTGGCGCAGTCGCCCGGGGAATGAAACCTGCCACAGCTGGCGATGCCATCGGCATGGACGTCCCGGCCGGTACGCCGCGGGGCACGATGCGCCCCGCGAGTCGGATCAAGCGATCGGCCACTGGTCGGCGCCTGGATCGTGTAGGAGCAGGAACGAGCGCATCCTCTGGTCGTCGCATGCGATCCAGTCGACGAGATGCACCCCGAAGTGGTTGGCGGCGAACTGCCGTGCATCGAGGAAGCGATCGACCATCGCGTTGAGCTCGGTCGCTGACGCGCCCATGTCGACAGGCTCGTCGCAGTACGCGACTGCAGCGACCGTGGACGGTCCGGCGGTACGCAGACACAGCCCGAACGCCAGCTCGGGCGGGTCGGTCCGCTCGGCGTGGATGAGCTCGAGAAGAGTTCCGGCGCGATCTGTAGCCGCGACGAGCACCCGACATGGCCCGAACGCCCGCTGGTCGAGGGCGATCTCCCACCTGAGCGGGCCGCGCAACGTGTCCTGCTGCTGAGGGGGGATGACCCGCTCGACGACGATGCGCTGTTCGTCGGGCGCCAGGGGAGGGAAGTCGGCTTCGCCGCGGACAGGACGACGGCGGGGACGGGTCACGGTGGCCTCCAGAGGGTGGAATGTGGAGGACACCGTTGTGCGGTCGGCGTCGAACCGGTGAGCGAACCTTAGCCGTCGGGTGTGACGCTCATGAGCTCACACGCCCCCTCTGGACACCGACTTGACCGCGGGTCAGGATGTCGGGCAACCCGGCCATCCCGTGGCCGGGACGGGGACGTCCAGGGGGACCAGATGGACGACGTGATCGTCGACACGACAGCCGGGACGGTGCGTGGCGCCGCCAGCGACGGCGTGGCCACGTTCAAGGGCGTGCGCTACGCCGCGCCGCCGCTGGGCGAGCTGCGGTTCGCAGCGCCGGCGCCCGTCGAGCCGTGGGAGGGCGTGCGCGACGCCCTCGCCTTCGGACCGTCGTGCCCGCAGCCCGAGGCCCGGCCCGACGGGTGGATGGGCGAGGACGCCACCGACGAGGACTGCCTCTTCCTCAACGTCTTCACCCCCGCCGCCGACGACGCCCGCCGCCCGGTCATGGTGTGGTTCCACGGCGGCGGCTACACGCTCGGGTCCGGGTCCTGGCCGCTGTACGACGGCAGCAACCTCGCCCGCAAGGGCGACGTCGTCGTGGTCACCGTCAACCACCGCCTCGGCGTCTTCGGCTACCTGCACCTCGCCCACCTCGACGAGGCCGAGCGGGCCGCGGGCAACGCCGGCACCCTCGACCTCGTCGCGGCGCTGGAGTGGGTGCGCGACAACGTCACGCGCTTCGGTGGCGATCCCGGCAACGTCACGATCTTCGGCGAGTCGGGCGGCGGAGCCAAGGTGTGCTCGATGCTGGCCCTGCCGGCGGCCCGAGGCCTGTTCCACCGCGGCGTGGTGCAGAGCGGACCGATGCAGTTCTTCAGCACGCCCGAGGAGGCGGCTGCCCTCACGGCCAAGGTGCTGGGCGAGCTCGGTCTGTCCGACGACGATGCCATCGCCGGGCTGCGGTCGACGCCGGCCGAGGCCCTGCTGGCGGCGCAGCTTGCGGCGACCGGTGCGAGCCGCTCGCCCATGGCCGGCGGGTTCGGCCCCGTGCTCGACGGGCAGGATCTGACCCAGCATCCGGCCAAGGCCGTCCAGGGCGGCCAGGCGCCGGACGTCCCGCTGATGATCGGCACCACGCGTGACGAGGCGACGCTGTTCATGGCCGGCGAGCCGGCGCTGCGCGATCCGACGCTCATGTCCGACGAGGACCTCGACAATCGGGCCCGCATGTTCCGCGACCGTGCGGAGAAGCTGCTCACCGCCTACCGGGCCAACCGCCCGGACGCCACGCCGATCGATCTGCTCGTCGCCATGCAGACCGACGCCGTCATGCGCATGCCCTCGATCCGGCTGGCCGAGCGCAAGCGGGAGGGCGGCGACGCACCCGTCTGGATGTACCTCTTCACCTGGGCCGCCGGGCCGATGCGATCGGCGCACGGCTACGAGCTGCCGTTCGTGTTCGACAACATCCACGAGCCGGTGATCCACCCGTCCGAGGGCCGCCAGCGACTCGCCGACCAGATGGCCGGCGCCTGGTTGGCGTTCGCCCGCACCGGCGACCCCAACCACGAGGGACTGGCCGACTGGCCGCCATACGACCTCGACGCCCGGCCCACCATGCTCTTCGGGCGCGAGGACTGCACCGTCGAGGACGACCCCTGGGGCCCCGAGCGCCTCGCCTGGAAGCGCTGACCGTCACGCGGAGGCGTCTGACCGTGGCCGGTGGCGGGTAGGCCCCCACCATATGGACGCCATCACTCTGCTCAAGGACGACCACAAGACGGTCGAGACGCTCTTCAAGCGGTTCGAGAAGGCCGGCGACCGGGCGCTCGTCGAGAAGCGCAACGTGGTCGACCGCATCATCGAGGAGCTCTCGGTGCATGCCGCGGTGGAGGAGCAGCTCTTCTACCCGGTCATCCGAGCCACCGTGCCGGAAACCGAGGACCTCTCGCTGGAGAGCTTGGAGGAGCACCACATCGTCAAGTGGGTGCTCTCCGAGCTCGACTCGATGTCGCCCGAGGACGAGCGGTTCGACGCCAAGGTCACCGTGCTCATGGAGAACGTCCGCCACCACGTCGAGGAGGAGGAGAAGGAGCTCTTCCCCATGGTGCGCGACGAGCTCGGCCGCAACGCCCTCGGCGACCTCGGCGACGCCATGGTCGAGGCCAAGAAGACCGCCCCCACCCACCCCCATCCCCGGTCACCCGACACACCGCCCGGCAACCTGGCGGTGGGCGCCGCGGCGAGCGTGGCCGACCGGGTCGGCGACACGGTGAGCGGGTTGGCCCAGGGCGGGGCGTCGGCGCTCGGCGACGTGATCGACACGGTGCTGCGCCGCAAGCGGTCCCGGCGGTCCCCGCGTGGATCGACGTCGACACGCCGCACCGCCGCCCGGGTGCGCTCGGCTCCCGCGGCCGCCACCGACGCCGCCATCGACACCGTCCGCAAGGCGCAGCGTGTCGGCGAGTCCGCGGTGGACACCGCCAAGGCGAAGGGGTCGTCAGCTGCGTCCGGCGCCAAGCGCACCGCCACGTCGGCCAAGGCCGGCGGCACGAGCACGGCGCGAGCGGCCAAGTCAGGCGCCAAGGGCACGGCCACCTCGGCCCGCCGCTCGGCCAAGCGGACGGCCACCACGGCCAAGCGTGGTGCGACCACAACGGGACGCACGGCCCGCACCACCGCCAAGCGGACGGCCACCACGGCCAAGCGGGCGGCGAGCACCGCCGCGTCGGCGTCGTAGTCGGGGCCCGCCGCCACGGCCAAGCGGGCGGTCAGCACATCCTGCTTGGGCCAGACTCGACCCACTCGTCGTAGAGGGCGCGGCATGTCGGAAAGGCGTCGGACCTACGGGCGCCCTCGTTGATGGGGGCGCCCATCTGGTCGTTGAAGTAGGGGACTGCCAATGTCTCGGGTGACTCGACCGCCCGTCGAGCGAGCTGAAGAAAGTTCGACACGAACTTGCCCATGGGTACGTCCTGGTCGCTTGCGCCCAGCCCCGGAGCCGAGACGGTGGCACAGGTACGGAGTCTTCCGTCGGGCTTGGCATCTCTGTGGTTCTCCAGTGATGAGAGTGGATCACATGTGCCTTAGACAGGCCGTGAGGACGGTGGTACCTTGCGTGGTGCTCTGGGTGCGGTCGTCAGCTGAAACTGGCTGAGGGTGAACCTGGCGCAGGCGGGGATGAGCTGGGTTGAGGTGCCGTAGCAGATGACCGGACCACGTCGACGATGGGGAATCGTCATGCGTCGCGCCATGGCGTTCGGCCTCGTGACGTCGCTTGTACTGGCAGCGGCCTGCGGCGGTGACGACGCCGGCGATGACGAGGACGAGGAGGCCGGAGGGTCGACGGCATCGGAGACGACCGGCACGACCGCTCCGGCCACCACAGCCCCGCCGACGCCGGAAGAGGCAGCGGAGGCGGTGTACCTGGAGTTCGTGGCAACAGTGGACCGTCTGCTGACGACCGGAGCCGGATCCTGACGATCCTGATCTGCCTCGGCTTGCCACCGATCCAGTGCTGGGCACGTTCCGGGACAGCCTGACGACGATGGCAGGCCGAGAACCACATCGTCGAGACGGGCCCCGCACGTCACATCGGGTGATGTCGGTCGTTGCTCCCGAGCACCGGATGGTCGTCCTCTCCGGACTGCTACGTGGGCAACGACACTACGGATCGATCGGGACGACGGGATCGATCGTCGGTGAAGGCCTGTCAACGAGGGTTCTTGAAGCCACGGCTCGTCCTGATCGACGGAGTCCTGGATGGTGAGCAAGATCGACACGATCGTGCTGCGAGCAGGGTGAGGTCCCATGCCCGGAGTAGGCGATCACCGAGACAGGCGCTCGACTCATTGGGCGTGGCGGTTGCCGCGCTTGCTCGTTGTCAATGGCGCTCGCGCGCAGAGCCCAGGACATGCCTGGTACAGCCGGGACCAGGAGCCTCCCGATCGAGTCGAAGATCGACGCTGGTGGTGGAGCCGTTCGGAGGTGCGCTTGAGGCCGATGACTCGCTGCAGGCGACAGTGAGCTACGACGAGCTGCGGGCCACAGGGGCGGGTGGCAGGGCGCGGTCCGGCGGGGGGTGGCGGGCGGTCCGGTCACGTGTGAGGCGTATGAGGCGCCGGGTGGTCCCGGGGGCGGGGCGAGCGAGCAGGGGGCGCTCGTTCCTGCGGTGCCGCCGTTGGTCGAGGGGGACTGGTACTACCAGACCTGCATCGACGCCGAGACCGGGGAGCTGTTGTCGTCGGGCTACTGGCAGTACACGCCGGGGGATCCGGCGAACCCCGGGCCCGATTTGGAGGCGCTCGCCCGCCGGGCGTTCGACGAGGTGGCGTTCGTGTTCCCTCAGCCGGTGAGCTCGCCGGCGATCGACGGTGAGCAGATCACCGGACTGCCGACCTGGCTGTGGATCGATCCCGGTGGCTGGCGTGACCTGACCGCGCGGGCCGACCTCGCCGGGTTCTGGGTCGAGGTGACGGCGAAGCCACAGCGGGTTGTGTGGGACCTGGGAGACGGCGGTGAGGTCGTGTGCAACGGGCCGGGCACGCCGTATGACCCGAGTGTCGCCGACGACGCCCAGAGCACCGACTGCGAGCACATCTACCAGTTCGTGTCGGCAGGTGAGCCCGGCGGCCGCTACGCGGCGAGCGCGACGTTGGAGTGGTCGATCACCTGGCGGGCCTCGACGGGAGCGACCGGCGTGTTGGCCGACGCCAGCCGGACCACCACCTTCGGGATGACCGTCACCGAACTCCAGGCGGTTGTCACCTACGACCCGTAGATCGGCACCAGTGGCGGCGCCCAGCCCAGGGCGTCGTCGTCCCAGCGGGGAGGCGTGACAGGCTGTTCCCATGACAGCTTTCCGCGGCTGGTCCGAGGCCGCGCTCGACTTCTACCGGCGGCTCGAAGCGGACAACAGTCGTCCCTTCTTCGCCGCGAACAAGGCCGTGTTCGAGACGGAGGTGCGGGCGCCCTTCGAGGCGCTGAGCGACCTCGTGGCCGACGAGTTCGGGCCGCTGAAGGTGTTCCGGCCCCAGCGTGACATCCGGTTCAGCAAGGACAAGACGCCGTACAAAACCCGCTGCTACGCGGTGGGCGAGGGGGTCGGCGGTACCCACTACTACGTCGAGGTCTCCGCCGAGGGCCTGTCGGCCGGCGCCGGCTACTGGATGATGGCCAACGACCAGCTCGCCCGGTACCGGGCCGCGGTCGACGAGGAGGTCGCGGGCAACGAGCTCGCCGCCGCGGTGGCCGAGGTCCGCGGCGAGAAGCTCCGCATCGAGGGGCATGCGCTCAAGACGGCACCGCGCGGGTATCCCCGGGACCACCCCCGCATCGAGCTGCTGCGCCACAAGAGCCTGGCCGCGTTCCGCTCGTGGCCGCCGGGCCGATGGCTGGGGACCAAAGCGGCCGGCGACCGGGTGACCGGCGCCTGGCGGGCGTCCGGTCCGCTGGTCGCCTGGCTCGACGCCCACGTCGGTCCGACGACGGAGCCGCCGACCGACCGCTGGGGCTGACACCCCCATCGCCGCCCATCCCGCTCGTCGGAGCGGATGGGTCAGAAACGGTTGGTGGGCAACCACTTCGGTCCCACCGGCTCGGTGTGGGTGGCGACGTCGGGTGGAGGTCGGTCGGGCGAGCGGCTGGGTCAGAAACGGTTGGTGGGCAACCACTTCGGTCCCACCGGCTCGCCGCCGCGACAGCGACGCGGCGATCGGGGCCGGCGGAGGCCCACACAGGCGTCCAACCGGTAGCGTTGGCCCGGCCATGACACCCGCCCCCACAGACGTAGGGGCGCGCACCGGCGCGCCCCTGGCCGACCTCGCCGCCGCCCTGCGTGACGAGCCTGCGCTCGCGCGGGTCCTCGGGCGCACGACCGCCACCCTCGCCGTCCCCGAGGCGGCCCGGGCGCTGGTCACCGCCGGCCTCGCCGGGCTCACCACGCGCCGGCCGGTGGTGCTGGCGGTGCCGACCTCCACCGAGGCCGAGCGCCTCGCCCACGACCTGTCGGCCTACCTGGGCGACGACCGGGTCGAGCTGTTCCCCGCCTGGGAGACCCTGCCGTTCGAGCGGGTCAGCCCCGGGGTCGAGACCATGGGCCGCCGCCTCCGCGTGCTGTGGCGCCTCCGGGACGAGCGGCGGGCGCCCGACGTCGTGGTGGCTTCGGTCCGCGCCCTCGTCCAGCGGCTGGGCCCCCACGTCGAGGACGTCGAGCCCGTCCGCGTCACGCCCGGCGACCGGGTCGACCGCGACGACCTGGTGTCCGACCTCGTCGCCGTGGGCTACCGGCGTGAGGAGATGGTCGAGCACCGGGGTGAGCTCGCCGTGCGGGGGTCGATCGTCGACGTGTTCCCCTCCACCGCCGACCGGCCGGTGCGCATCGACCTGTGGGGCGACGAGGTGGACCGCCTGACCGAGTTCTCGGTGTCCGACCAGCGGTCCACCGGCGACCAGCCCGAGGTCCTGCTGTTCCCCTGCCGCGAGCTGCTGCCGACTCCCGCGGTGCGCGCCCGCGCCGAGCGGCTGGTAGGCCTCGAGCCCTGGGGCCGCGAGCAGTGGGAGCGGCTGGCCGAGGGCCTCGTCTTCGACGGCATGGAGTCGTGGCTCCCCTGGCTCACCCGGGACGAGCACGCCCTGCTCGACGTGGTGGGCGACGACGCCCAGGTCCTGCTGTGCGAGCCCCGCCGCATGCGCGACCGGGCCGCCGACCTCCTGGCCGAGGAGGCCGACCTCGCCGCCACCCTGGCGGTCACGTGGGGGGCCGTCGAGGACCGCAGCGCCCAGCACGGGTTCCCCCGCCTGCACCTGACGTTCGACCGGCTGCTCGCCCACACCCGGGCCAGCGCCTGGCACGTGGTGAGCGTGCCGGACAGCCCCGACACCCCCCAGGTGCTGGGCTCCGGGTGGGATCCGGTCGTGGGCGACGGCACCGGCCTCATGACCCGGCTCCGCCAGCTCAGCGCCGACGGGTACCGCATCGTCGTCGGCGCCGACGGCGAGGGCTCGGCCGCCCGCCTGCGCGACCTGCTCGCCGGCGAGGGCATCGGCGCCGACGTGCGGGTCGCCCCGCTGGAGCGAGGCGCCCTCCTGCGCAGCGTCAAGCTGGCCGTCCTGGCCGAGCCCGACCTCACCGGCCGCCGCCGCGCCCACCGCCGGGCCCGCCCCCGCCGGCGCGACGCCGAGGGCTTCTTCGACGACCTCAAGAAGGGCGACTACGTCGTCCACCACCAGCACGGCGTGGCCCGCTACGGCGGCATGGTCAAGCGGGCCATCGGCGGCGTCGACCGCGACTACCTGCTGCTGGAGTACAAGGGCGACGACCGCCTCTACGTCCCCTCCGACCAGATCGACGCCGTCCGCCACTACACCGGCGGCGACAGCCCCACCCTGAGCCGCCTCGGCGGCGACGGCTGGCAGCGCACCAAGGCCAAGGTGCGGGCCGCGGTGGCCGAGATCGCCCAGGAGCTGGTGGTCCTCTACCAGAAGCGCCTCAGCGAGACCGGCACCGCCTTCACCCCCGACACCCCCTGGCAGCGCGAGTTCGAGGACGGCTTCCCCTACCAGGAGACGCCCGACCAGCTCACCGCGATCGCCGACGTCAAGGCCGACATGGAGGAGGCCACCCCCATGGACCGCCTGGTGTGCGGCGACGTCGGCTTCGGCAAGACCGAGGTGGCCATCCGGGCCGCGTTCAAGGCGGTGCAGGACGGCAAGCAGGTCGCCGTCCTCGTCCCCACGACCCTGCTGGCCCAGCAGCACTTCCAGACCTTCAGCGAGCGGTTCGCGGCGTATCCGGTGCGGGTCGAGGTGCTGTCCCGCTTCCTCACCCCCGGCCAGGCCCGCAAGGTGGCCAGGGCGATCGAGGCCGGCGAGGTCGACATCGTCATCGGCACCCACCGCCTCCTCTCCGGCGACGTCACGTTCAAGGACCTGGGCCTGCTGGTGGTCGACGAGGAGCAGCGGTTCGGGGTCAGCCACAAGGAGCAGATCAAGCAGTTCCGCACCGGTGTCGACGTGCTCACGCTCACCGCCACGCCCATCCCCCGCACGCTGGAGATGAGCCTGACCGGCATCCGCGACCTCACGCTGCTCAACACCCCGCCGGCCGAGCGCCAGCCCATCCTCACCTACGTCGGCGAGCAGGACGACCGGGCCGTGGCCGAGGCCGTCCGCCGCGAGCTGCTGCGGGAGGGCCAGGTGTTCTTCGTCCACAACCGGGTGCAGGACATCGAGGAGGTGACCGCCCGCCTGCGCGACCTGGTGCCCGAGGCCCGGGTCGCCATCGCCCACGGCCAGATGGACGAGGGCTCGCTGGAGACGGTGGTGCTCGACTTCTGGGAGGGCGCCTACGACGTGCTGGTGTGCACGACCATCATCGAGTCGGGCATCGACATGCCCACGGTCAACACCCTGGTGGTCGACCGGGCCGACCTGCTGGGCCTGGGCCAGCTCCACCAGCTCCGGGGCCGGGTGGGCCGGTCGGGCCAGCGGGCCTACGCCTACCTCTTCCACCCCCGCGACCGCGCGTTGACCGAGGAGGCCTACGAGCGCCTCAAGACCATCGGCGAGGCGACCGAGCTGGGCTCGGGCTTCAAGATCGCCATGCGCGACCTCGAGATCCGGGGCGCGGGCAACCTGCTGGGCACCGGCCAGTCGGGCCACGTGGCGGCGGTGGGCTACGACCTCTACTGCCAGATGGTCAGCGAGGTCGTGGCCGAGCTGAAGGGCGAGGAGCTGCGTGAGCCGGCGGAGATCAAGCTCGACCTGCCCCTCGACGCCAACCTCCCCAAGGACTACGTGGCCAAGGAGGAGCTGCGGCTCGAGGCCTACCGCCGCCTCGCCACGGTCACCACCGAGGCCGAGGTCGACGACATCCGCGCCGAGTGGGAGGACCGCTACGGCCCGGTGCCCGACGAGGCCGCGGCCCTGCTGGACGTGGCCCGGCTGCGGGCCGAGGCCGCCCGGCTGGACATCCGCGAGCTCAACGTGGTCAAGGTCACCGGCATCGGGGCGGCGGTGTGGACGGCCCGCATGAGCCCCGTGAAGCTGAAGGTGTCCGAGGAGGTGCGGCTGAAGCGCCTCATGCCCAAGGGCCTCTACAAGGCCGAGATGGGCCAGCTCGTGATCCCGGTGTCGGGCGGCCGGGGCGTGGCCACCGAGCTGGTCGAGCTGCTGTCGTCGCTGTTCCCGGTCAAGGAGGCGGCCTGACGGAGTCGGGACGGCCCAGGTTCGTGGCGGGACGCGCCAGTCCCTAGCATCGGGCCCGTGCCGAACCGTCGCCTCGTGTCCCTGATCGCCGCCGTCACGGCTGCCGGCCTGGCGGCCACCGCGTGCTCCGAGCAGGCGGCCGCCGTCCAGGTCGACGACGTCACGGTGTCGCGCCCCGACTTCGAGGACGAGCTCGACCTGTACTACGACAACGACGACCTGCGCACCTTCGTGTTCGGCGAGGTGGCCCAGGAGGACCTGCGGGGCGAGCTCGGCCAGAGCTTCACCCAGGACTACGTGGCCGCCGTCGCCGGCCTGCGCGTGCAGTTCATCGTCGCCGAGCTCGTGCTCGCCGACCAGGGCCTGGAGCTCACCGACGAGGCCCGCGCCGAGGCCGAGCAGCTCATCGCCCAGCAGGTGCCCGGCGGGGTGTCGTCCGTGCCCGAGGACCGGCGTGACGCGTTCATCGACGACGTCGCGACGTTCTCGCTGCTGCAGGGCGAGCTCGGGCAGGAGGGGTTCTCCACGGCCATGACCGACGCCTTCGCCGCCGCCGACATCTCGGTACGCACCCAGTACGGCGAGTGGGACCCGGAGCAGATCGCGGTCGTCCCGCCCGCGGGGCCGGTCGCGCCTGGGGGCGGCGACGACGCCGGCGACGGGGCCGACACCGCGCCGACCGACGCGCCACAGCCCGAGGACCCGAGCGCCGGGTGACGCCGCCGCCCGACCGTCCCACCATCGTGGTGTGCGGGTTGGGCCCGGGCGGCGCCGACCTGGTGACGGCGGGGGTGACCGCCGCCGTCGAGCACATCCCCCACCGCTACCTGCGCACCACCCGCCACCCCTCCGCGCCGGCGGTGGGGGACGCGGCCAGCTTCGACCACCTCTACGAGCAGGCGGCCGGCATCGAGGACGTCTACGACGGCATCGTCGAGGCGCTGGTCGCCGCCGCGGTCGCGCACGGTCGCGTGCTGTACGCCGTTCCCGGGTCGCCGGTGGTGGCCGAGCACACGGTCGAGCTGCTGGTGGTCGACGACCGGGTGGCGGTCGAGCTGGTCCCGGGCCTGTCGTTCGTCGACCTGGCCTGGGTGCGCCTCGGGGTCGATCCGCTCGAGCGGGGCGTGCGCCTGGTCGACGGCCACCGCTTCGCGGTCGAGGCCGCCGGCGAGCGCGGCCCGCTGCTGGTCGGCCAGTGCGACCACCTCGACGTGCTGTCCGAGATCAAGCTGGCCCTGGGCGACGTGGTCGACGGCGGGACGCCCGGCGCCGCCGGAGCGGTGTCGGCCGACGGAGACGGGCGGGAACCGACGGTCGTGGTGCTGCAGCGACTCGGGTTGCCCGACGAGTCGGTGGTCGAGGTCCCGTGGCACGAGCTCGACCGCGTCGTCGCGCCCGACCACCTCACGTCCGTGTACATCCCCACGCTGGCCGCGCCGGTCGCCGGCGAGGTGGCGGCCCTCGACCAGCTCGTCCGGCGCCTGCGCACCGACTGCCCCTGGGACCGCGAGCAGACCCACCACAGCCTGCGCCGTCACCTGCTCGAGGAGGCGTACGAGGTGCTGGAGGCCCTCGACCACCTCGACGTCGAGGCGGGCGAGGGGTTCGACGCCCTGGAGGAGGAGCTCGGCGACCTGTTGTTCCAGGTGGCCATCCACGCGGCGCTGGCCGCGGAGGAGGGTCGGTTCACCCTGGCCGACGTGGCCCGGGGCATCGTCGCCAAGCTGGTGGCCCGCCACCCCCACGTGTTCGGCGGCGTCGAGGTCGACGACGTCGACGAGCTGGCCACCCGGTGGGAGCAGACCAAGGTGGCGGAGAAGGGCCGGGCCAGCGTGATGGACGGCATCCCCGCCGCGCTGCCGGCCCTGCTGTACGCCTCCAAGGTCCAGAAGAAGGCCGACTCGCAGGGCGTCGACTGGCGCAGCCTGCTGGCCGGCGACACCGGGCTCAGCCCCAGCGGCCGCGCCCTTCTCGAAGCCGTGGACGCCGCCCGCCTGGCCGGCGAGGACGCCGAGACCGAGCTCCGCATCGCCGCCGAGCACGTGCGCGACCGGTACCGCGAGCAGGAGATGCCACGGTATGAACCCGATCGACCACCCACCCGCAAGTAACGTGAACCGCACTCACCCCAGGAGCGCAATCAGCGATGTCGAGCATCGAAGACGTCGTCGGCCGTGAGGTCCTCGACTCCCGTGGCAACCCCACCGTCGAGGTCGAGGTCTACCTCGCCTCGGGGGCACACGGGCGCGCCCTGGTGCCATCCGGCGCCTCGACCGGGCAGTTCGAGGCGGTGGAGCTGCGCGACGGCGGCGACCGCTTCGGCGGCAAGGGCGTGGCGACGGCCGTCGACCATGTGAACGCCGACCTCCGCGAGGCGCTGGTCGGGTTCGACGCCACCGAGCAGCGCGAGATCGACCGCCAGATGCTCGACCTCGACGGCACCGACAACAAGGGCCGGCTCGGCGCCAACGCCATCCTCGGCGTGTCGCTGGCCGTGGCCAGGGCGGCCGCCGACGAGCTGGCGCTGCCCCTGTTCCGCTACGTCGGCGGCACCAACGCGCACGTGCTTCCCGTGCCCATGCTCAACGTGCTCAACGGCGGCGCCCATGCCGACAACAACGTGGACTTCCAGGAGTTCATGATCATGCCGGTCGGCGCCGCCAGCTACCGCGAGGCGCTGCGCTGGGGGGCCGAGACCTACCACGTGCTGAAGGGCATCCTGCACGACCGCGGCATGTCGACCGCCGTGGGCGACGAGGGCGGCTTCGCCCCCGACCTCGCGTCGACCGAGGAGGCGCTGGTCCTGCTGGTCGAGGCCATCGGCAAGGCGGGCTTCACGCCGGGCGACGACATCGCGCTGGCGCTCGACGTCGCCTCGTCCGAGTTCTACGGCGACGGCACCTACACGCTGGCGGGCGAGGGCCGGTCGCTCGACGCCGCCGGGATGGTGGGTCTGCTCGACGAGTTCTGCGGGAAGTACCCGATCGTGTCGATCGAGGACGGCATCGCCGAGGACGACTGGGACGGCTGGGCCGCGCTCACCGCGGCGGTCGGCGATCGGGTCCAGCTCGTCGGCGACGACCTGTTCGTGACGAACGTCGAGCGCCTGCAGCGCGGCATCGACGCGGGCGTCGCCAACAGCATCCTGGTCAAGGTCAACCAGATCGGGACGCTCACCGAGACACTCGACACGGTCGGCCTGGCGGCGAGCGCCGCCTACACCAGCGTGATGTCGCACCGGTCGGGCGAGACCGAGGACTCGACCATCGCCGACCTGGCCGTCGCCACCAACTGCGGGCAGATCAAGGCGGGGGCTCCGGCCCGGAGCGACCGGGTGGCCAAGTACAACCAGCTCCTGCGCATCGAGGACGAGCTCGGTGAGGCGGCGGCGTTCCGCGGCCGCGCCGCGCTGGCCCGTGCGGGAGGCGCGGCGCCGTGACGGGCGGCCGGCGGCGGGACGGCCCGAAGAACCCGACGAGCTCGCCCGGCGGGGCGGGCGACGGCGCCGACGGCGCGCGCGTGCACGGCGCCTGGACCACGCCGGCCGTGGTCGTGCGCGGGCCCGACGGCCGGGTGGTCGACGGCCGGGAGGACGACTCGCAGGTGGTCGACGGCCAGGTGGTCGACGGGCGGGGGGACGCCCGCCAGGGGCCCGATGCCCAGAGGGGCGCACGGCGGCCGCGAGTGCGACCGCGCCGCATCCCGGGCGCGCCGGGGGCCGTGCTGCTCACGCCCACCCTGCTCGCCGACGCGGCCGACGACCGCGCTGCCCGCCGGCGCCGCCGGCAGGAGACGCCGGTTGCGTCGGTCACCCCGTTGCCGCCCCGCCGCCGCCCGGCGAGCGCCGTCAGCGCCGCGGCAGGCAGCGAGGCCGAGGACGGCGAGAACGTCGAGGGCGGCCAGACGGGCGAGGACGGCCGGGGCGACGCCGCCGAGCCCGCCCGCCGCCTGGTCCCGGTGCGTGGCGCCCCGACTCCCGGGCGGGTGCGACGGGTCGCCGAGGCGCTGGCCGGGGTGAACTTCGACCGGCTGCTCCCGCCCGACGACGAGGCGCGGGCCCGCCGCGCGCTCCGGCTCCGGCGGAGCGCGTCCCTGGTCGCCTCCGTCGGCCTGGTGGCCGTGCTCGTCTACAGCGTGTTCCCGGTCCGCACCTGGATCGACCAGCGGGCCGATGCCGACCGCGCCCGTGAGCAGCTCGAGGTCTTCGAGGAGGAGAACGCCCGGCTCGAGCAGGAGGCCCAGGACCTCCGCACGGACGAGCTCATCGAGAAGCTGGCCCGCGAGCTGGGCCTGGTCATGCCGGGGGAGGAGCTGTACGGCATCTATCCCGGCCCCGAGGCGCCTCCCGACCGCGGCGACGACGCCGAGCCCGGGGGCTGACCCCACCGACCCCCAGGCCGCCCCGCCGGCCGGGAGAGACGCTCAGGCCGGGGTGGGGACGCGCTCGTCGTCCGCCCGGGCCGGCTGTCCCTCGGACGCCTCGATGCCGAGCTCGGACTCGGACTCCGCCCGGCGCCGGGTGAGGCGCCGGGCCGCCCTGCCGATCCGCTCGATGCGCTTGAGCACCGAGTCGCGGGCGTGCTCGCCCTCGTCGTTGAGGCCGGTGAGGTTCTCGATGCCCCAGTGACGCACGACCACCGGCAGCAGGATCTGCGCGTGGTGGATCTGGAAGTCGTAGATGCCGGCCTTGGCGATGGCCCGGGCGTGGGCGTCGAAGTCGACGATGCCGGTGCCCGGCATCTCGAACTCGCGCACCTGGCGCTCGATGGCGATGACCATGCCCGACGGGTCGAGGCCCAGCGCCTCGGTCGACAGGTCGCGGTAGAAGAGGTGGTGCCGGTTCTCGTCGGCGGCGACCCGCTTCATGATCTCGTAGCCCACCGGGTCCTCGACCAGCTTGCCCGTGTTGTGGTGGGCGATGCGGGTGGCGAGCTCCTGCAGGGTGACGTACACGAGGCCCTCGTGCGGGGTGCTGGGCTCGGGCACCTGGCCGCAGCTCACCTGGGCCATGCGGGCCCGCTCGAGGGCGACCGGATCGACGGCCCGCGTGACCGTGAGGTAGTCGCGGATCACGATGGAGTGGCGGCCCTCCTCGGCGGTCCAACGGCGGCTCCACTCGCCCCAGGCCGACTCGCGGCCGAACATGTTCTCGATCGTCCGGAAGTAGTACGGGAGGTTGTCCTCGGTGAGGAGGTTGACGAACAGGCTCGAGCGCACGGCCTCCGCCAGAGGCACCTCGTCGGGCGACCACTCGTAGTCGGCGGCGAAGTCGCTGCCCCGGCTGTATGGCACCAGCTCGTGCGGGAACCATTCCTTGGTCTGCGCGAGGTGGCGGTCGAGGAGCCGGGCCACAGTGGGCTCCAGCTCGGCGACGAAGGCGTCGGCTTGCATGGTGGCGGCGGGCACGGCGCCAGCCTACCTACCAGTAGGTAGAGAGGCGAGCCCCGTGACGTTTGTCTCAGCTGTGCGGATCTGCCCACGTCCTGTGCCCGCGGGGCAGCGCGGCGGCGCGAGACTGTTCGCCATGGCCGAACCGGGGGATCATCGCATCGGCGATGCGGAGCGCCAGCAGGCCATCGACCTCCTGCGCGCGCACACCGGCGCGGGCCGGCTGACGCTCGACGAGTTCGGCGACCTGGCGAGCCAGGTGTACGCGGCGCAGACCTACCGCGAGCTCGAGGCGGTGGCCCAGAACCTGCCGCCGGGGTTGCTGCCGGAGCCCGTCCCCGCCCCGGCGACCCCGGGCCGGGCGCCCCGCCCGGCGCCCGCGCCGTCGGCGTCCCCGGGTGCCGGCGCGACGAGCCGGAAGTTCATCGCCGTCATGAGCGGGTCGACGGCCAAGGGCCGCTGGAGGGTCCCGAGCTTCATCACCGCGTTCGCCTTCTGGGGCGGCGTGGTCCTCGACATGCGCGAGGCCGAGTTCGAGGGCCAGGTGACCGAGATCTCGGCCTGGGCGATCATGGGCGGGGTGACCGTGCTGGTCGGCGAGGGCGTCGCGGTCGAGGTCGACGGCATGGTGATCATGGGGGGCGCCAACCAGCCCCGCGCGGTCGACGTCACGCCCGAGTCGCCGGTCGTCCGCATCCACGCCCGAGGTCTGTGGGGTGGGGTCAGCGCCGTGGTCAAGCGTCCCCGGTCGCGCGACCGCGCACGCGGCGGCCGGTCGCGCGACCGGTATGGCCGGCCAGCGCGACCGCATCGGGGGCTGGAGCGACTGGCACGACTGGTCCGACGCCCACCACCGCCACGCCGGCCCGCCCTCCGCGCAGGACGAGCCGAGCGACGCCGACCCCGACGCCGCGGCGACCGCACGCGACCGGGTCTACGCCCCGCCGCCGGCCCTGCCGCAGCGCATCCTCGACGAGGTCGCCGAGGCGCTGGCCCGCATCCCCGGCCCCGGGGCGCCCGGGCGGCCGGGATCACCGTGGGGCCCGCCGGGACGGCAGCGGGTCCCCGCGCCCCGCCGAGGTGGCGGAGGTGCCTCCGACGAGGCGCCGACTCCGCCGGCCACCCCCGCGCCCCCTGCGCCCCCCGCGCCGCCGTCACCGGACGTGCCCACGACGCCGCCCCCCGCCGCCGACGACGGCGGCGCCCGCCGCAACGGCGACACGCCGAGCGGCACGCTCACGATGATGGTCACCGACATCGTCGACTCGACGGTGTACGCCGAGCGGCTGGGCGACCGCCGCTGGATCCAGGTGCTGAGCGAGCACAACCGGCTCGTGCGCGACCAGGTGGCCCGCTACGGCGGCACCGAGGTCAAGGCCCAGGGCGACGGGTTCCTGGTGGTGTTCGCCAGCGCCCGGCGGGCGATCCTCGCCGCGGTCGGCGTGCAGCAGGCGCTCGGCGAGTACCGCGAGGACAACCCCGACACGCCGGTCGAGGTGCGGGTGGGCCTGCACACGGGCGAGATCGTCGACGTCGACGGCGACGTGTTCGGCCAGAACGTGGTGGTGGCGGTGCGGATCACCGATCACGCCGCGCCCGGCGAGATCGTGGTGTCGGGCCTGACCCGCGACCTCACCGTGTCGGGCGGCGACCTGTCGTTCGGTCCGGCTGCCGAGGTCGAGCTGAAGGGGCTGTCCGAGCCCTGGCGGATCCACCGCGTCACCTGGTCACACGCCCCGGCGTGAGCGAGCGCAGCGAGCGAACCATGAGCACGGTGCGGTACTCGGCACGCAGTGCCGATTGCTCACTGCGTGCATCCCGGAGGGTGCACCAGTGAGTGATCAGGACGACGCCGCCGAGGTCGAGCGGCTGCTGGGGCGCCGCCCCCAGGGGGCCTTCGAGGTGGCGGTGCGCCACCCGGACGGGACCCCGCTCGTGATCCGCAACGCGCCCCTGCTCGAGGACGGCCGGCCCATGCCGACCCGCTACTGGCTCGTGGGCGAGCCCGAGCGCACCTGGGTGTCGCGGCTCGAGAGCGAGGGGGGCGTGGCCCGGGCCGAGGCCGAGGTCGACCCGGTCGCCCTCGCCGCCGCCCACCGCCGGTACGCGGCCGAGCGCGACGCCGCCCTGCCGGCCGGACACCGCGGGCCGCGGCCGTCGGGCGGCGTGGGCGGCACCCGCGAGGGCGTCAAGTGCCTCCACGCCCACCTCGCCTGGCTGCTGGCCGGCGGCGACGACCCGGTCGGCCGCTGGGTCGAGGCCCACCTCGGACCCGGCGGACCCGAGCCTCTAGATTCCGGGCCATGACGGCCATCGCCGCGCTCGACCTGGGGACGAACTCCACCCGCGTGCTGGTGGCCCGCCCGGCGCGGGCGGCGCGGGCGGCGCCCTCGACGTGCTCGACCGGCGCAACACCATCACCCGGTTGGGCCAGGGCGTGCACGCCACCGGCCGCCTGGCCGACGAGGCGATCGAGCGGACCCTGGCCGCCCTGCGGGGGTACCGCGGCATCCTCGACGAGCACGACGTCGCCCGCGTGCGCATCGCCGCCACCTCGGCGGCCCGGGACGCGGCCAACCACGACGAGTTCTTCGACGCGGTCGAGCAGGTGGTCGGCGCCCGCCCCGAGCTGCTGAGCGGCACCGACGAAGGCCGGCTCACGTTCGTCGGCGCCACCGGCGAGCTCGACCGCGCGCTCGGGCCGTTCCTGGTCGTCGACATCGGCGGCGGGTCGACCGAGTTCATCGCCGGCACCGACCAGGTGGAGGGGGTGATGTCGATCGACGTGGGCTGCGTCCGGCTGACCGAGAAGTTCATCGCGCACGACCCGCCCCAGCCCGACGAGCTGTCCGCCTGCATCAGCTTCACCGACGCCTACCTCGACGACGTGATGCGCGAGGTCCCGGGCACGGCCGAGGCGCGCACCCTGGTGGGCGTGGCCGGCACCATCACCACGGTCGCCGCGGTCGAGATCGGGCTCGCCACCTACGACCGCGACCGCATCCACCACTTCCGCCTGACCCGCGCCGCGGCCGAGGACGTGTTCCGCACCCTGGCCACCGAGCCGCGGGCCGACCGGATCCACAATCCCGGCCTCGAGGAGGCCCGGGCCGACGTGATCGTGGGCGGGTGTTGCGTGCTCGTCGCCATCTTCCGGCGGTTCGGCGTGGACGAGATGATCGTGTCCGAGGCCGACATCCTGGACGGGCTCGCCCTGAGCCTGGTCGAGTAGGCCGGCCCCGCTACGCATCGCTACCGTCTTGGGCCACATGCCGTTGACCGATCGCGTCCTGATGGGGCCTGGGCCCTGCAATCCGTATCCCGAGGCGGTCGAGGCGCTGGCGCGGCCGATGCTCGGCCACCTCGATCCCGACTTCGTGGCCATCCTCGACGAGACGTGCGATCGCCTGCGCACCGTGTTCCGCACCGGGAACCCCATGACGCTGCCGATCTCGGGGACGGGCTCGGCGGGCATGGAGGCGGCGTTCGTCAACCTGGTGCGGCCGGGCGACCCCGTGGTGGTGGGCGTCAACGGGGTGTTCGGCGCCCGCATGTGCGACGTGGCCGCCCGCTGCGGGGCCGAGGTCGTGGCCGTCGAGGTGCCATGGGGCCAGCCGGTCGACCCCGAGCGGCTGCTCGCCGCCCATCCGTCCCCCCGCATCCTCGCGGTCGTCCACGCCGAGACGTCGACCGGGGTGCGGTCCGACATCGCCCCGCTGGGCGAGGCCAAGGGCGACGCGCTGCTGCTGGTCGACTGCGTCACGAGCGTGGCCGGCATCGAGCTCGACGTCGACGGCTGGGGGGTCGACGTCGCCTACGCCGGCACCCAGAAGTGCCTGGGCGTGCCGCCGGGCCTGGCGCCCCTCACCCTCAGCGAGCGGGCCCGCGAGCGCCTGGTCGAGCGCAGCCCCAGCTGGTACCTCGACCTGCGGATGATCGGCCGCTACACGGGCCCGGCCAGCGGGGCCCGGACGTACCACCACACCGCGCCGGTGTCGATGGTGATGTCGCTGCACGCCGGCCTGGGCGCCATCCTGGACGAGGGCCTGGACGCCGCCATCGCCCGGCACGCCGAGTGCGGCCGGCTGCTGCAGGACGGGCTGGCCGAGCTGGGCTTCGCGCTGTTCGCCGCCGACGGCCACCGCCTGCCCGAGCTCACCACCGTATGGGTGCCCGAGGCCGTCGACGACGCCAAGGCCCGGTCCGCCCTGCTCGACCGCTACGGCATCGAGGTGGGGGGCGGCCTCGGCGACTACGCCGGCCGGGTGTGGCGGATCGGCTGCATGGGCCACACGGCCCGGCCCCGCAACGTGACGCTGCTGCTGGGCGCGCTCGCCGAGCTGATGGACGGGCGATGACCCAGCTCTCCGGCCCGAGGGTCACCCTGCGCCCGCTCGTCCCCACCGACTTCGCCGCCTGGCAGGACGTGCGGCGGGCCAACGGCGACTGGCTCACCCCGTGGGAGCCCGCCCGCAACCCCAACCTGCCCGACGTCGTCGAGTCGAGCGAGGCGTTCGCGATGCGGTGCAGCGCCCGCGAGCGCGAGCGCCAGCTCGGCACCGGCTTCGGGTTCGG
The DNA here is from genome assembly GCA_963842395.1 of uncultured Acidimicrobiales bacterium. Lineage (GTDB taxonomy): Bacteria > Actinomycetota > Acidimicrobiia > Acidimicrobiales > VFJN01 > ZC4RG19. The sequence goes on along the minus strand of CAWJGJ010000002.1, from coordinate 1,015,469 downwards.
GATCTTCGTGCGCGAGCCCGCGGTCGGTCGCCGCCGGGCCCGCCAGCGGTTCGCGGGCGAGATCAACCTGTCGTCGGTGCAGCGGGGGCCGTTCCAGTCGGCCTACGTCGGCTACTGGATCGACCAGAGCCAGGCCGGCCACGGCTACATGTCCGAGTCGCTGGTGCTGGTGGCCCGGTTCGCCTTCGAGCAGGTCCGGCTGCACCGCATCCAGGTGTCGATCATCCCCCGCAACCACCGCAGCCGGCGGGTGGTCGACAAGCTCAAGCTGCGCGAGGAGGGCATCGCCCTCCGCTACCTCGAGATCAACGGCGTGTGGGAGGACCATGTCCGCTACGCGCTCACCGTCGAGGAGTGGCACGACCGCCGCGACGAGCTGACCCGGGAATGGCTGTCCTGAGCGGGTGGGCCCGGCGGGTGGCGGCGCTGCCCGTGCGGGCCAAGCTGGCGCTGGTCGCGGCGGTGGTGCTGAGCGTCGTCGCCGTCCTGTTGGTGGTCGTCCCCGGTGACGGCGACGACGACAGCGCCGGCGGAAGCGACGGCGCGGCGGCCGCCGGGCACGGCGACACGTCGACGACGCTCGCCGCCGGGGGCATCGAGATCGACGTGCCCGAGGGCTGGCAGCCGATCCCCCTGCCCGACCTCGGCATCGGCCTCGCGGTGCCGCCCGGGTGGGAGGCGACGGTGCTGTCGGAACAGGGTCTGGCCGCGCTCGGCCAACGCCGCGCCCGCGGTCGAGGGCTTCGTCGACAGCGCCCACGCGGCGGCGACGGGGGGCGGCCTGGTCTATGCCGCGGGCCAGGACGACGCGGGCCAGGTGAGCGACGTGCTGGTGCGGGCGGCACCGGGGACGGGCGTCACCGATGTCGCCGGGTTGGAGGACTACGCCCGGGACCTGGCGGAGCAGGCGGGTCGCAGCGACCCGGAGATCGAGACGGTCGATGGCGCGGCGCGGCCCACGGTCCGGCTGCGGTTCACCGTCGGCGGCGACGGCGAGGAGGCCCGGGGGACCGACACGCTGGTGCTGGGCGACGACGGCATCGTGTGGTCGGTCGTGGTCACCTCGGACGACCCGACCGTGCACGACGACCTGGCCGCCCGGCTGGCCGGCACGCTGGCCTTCGCCCCGGAGGGCTGAGCGCGATCCTCGCACTCTCTCAGCCGCGCGAGCTGATGCGGCTCTGGAGGGCGGCCAGCTTCTCCTGGAAGGCGGGCTGGTTGATCGACCACACCTGGGGCTCGAGCTCGCGCTCGACGGCGTCGCCGTGGTCGTCGATGGCCCGGACGTCGATCATGGTCTGGCGGATCTTCGCCACCAGGTCGCGGGGCGCCGCCGCGGCGACCGCCGCCAGGCCCCGGGCCGTGGCCAGGAGCTCGTCGTCCGGGACGCAGGCCCACGCCAGGCCGGCGTCGGCCGCGGCCTGCCCGCCGAGCACGGCGCCGAACAGCACCATGGCGGCCGCCGCCTGGGGGCCCACCCGCCGCTGCAGCATCCACGTGTGACCGCCGCCGGGGTGGATCCCCAGCTGCAGGAACCGGGTGTCGAAGCGGGCCGACGCGGCGGCGACGACGACGTCGCATACGAGGGCGAGGTTGACCCCGGCCCCCACGGCGGCACCGTTGACCGCGGCGATGCTGGGCAGCGGCGACCTCCCGATGCGTAGGAAGCCCTCGTAGATGGCCAGCAGGCCCTCGCGCTGGCTGTCGCCGAGGTGGGACAGGTCGGCGCCGGCGCAGAACGCGGGTGCGGTACCCGTCACCACCAGCGCCCCGACGCCCGGGTCGGCCTCGACCGCTTCGAGCGCGGCGGTGATCTCGCCGACCATGGCCAGCGTCAGCGCGTTGCGGCGGTCGGGGGCGTCGAGCGTCACGACGGCGACGCCGTCGGCGATGTCGGTCAGGACCTCGGGCATGCCGCAGTCTGGCACCCGTGGCCAGGGCCGACCACGTCGCGAGGTCTGTCACTCACTGTGGGCGAACTAGGCCAATTCGAGCCGATCCGTAGCGGATTGGTGGCGGACGGCTCGCGATCTGGTTACATTCTCGTGTCGACCCCATCCGGCAGGCGGAGGGGCGCACGCACTCGTCTGGGGTTCCATACGTGAAGCAGAGTCGTCGCTGGCGGGCCGCACGCCTCCTGGCCGTGTCCGTCGTCGCCGTCACGCCGGTGTTCGCACCCCGTGCCGGCCTCGCCGCTCCCGGGCAGGACGCGCCCGACGGCGGCGGAGGCGACGACACCGGCGGGGCGTCGCCCGGCCCCATCGACGTCGACCTGCTGCGGGCGAGCGGACCCGCGGGTGGCATCGTCGCCTCCCTCGGCCAGATGGACACCGACATCCGGACGCAGGTCACGGCCGTGGTCACCGCCCGGCGGGCGGCCGCGTCGGCGGCCGCCGCGCTCGCAGCGGCCGACGCCGCCGTGGCCGAGACCCAGCAGGAGATCGACGACCTGGCCGACCAGGGCGGTGAGGTCGTGGTGGACGCCTTCATCGATCCGCCGGTGGAGAACGTGTTCGAGACCCTCTCCGACGGCTCGCTGGCCGACGCCACCGTGCGCCAGACGATCCTCAACGGCCAGGCCGACGCCCGCGCCTCGGTGCTCGACCGGCTGGAGGCGGCCCGGGACGAGCTGATCGAGGTGAAGGCGCAGCAGGACGAAGCGGCCGCCGCCTCCCGCGACCGGTCCGAGGAGGCCGCCGCCGCCCTCGACGACCTTGTCGCGAGCCAGTCCGCCGAGGCGCTGTTCGTCCTGGCCGTCCAGGACCGGGTCGAGGAGGGCCTGGCCGAGGCCGACGCCGTCGCCACGCTCGACCCCGAGGCCGCCCGGGCGCTCCGGGCCCGCGAGGGCGAGATCGCCGACACGATCGCCGGCATCGTGGCCGACCGCGAGCGGATCGAGCAGGAGCAGGCGTTCTACTCCGCGCTGGCCGACGCCGCCGAGCAGGCCGCGGTCGAGGAGCAGGCGGCGGCCCAACCGGCCGGGCCCGCCACCACGCTCGGCCCCGCCAGCGGCAGCCTGGCCTCGGTGCCGTGCCCGGCCGGCGGGTCGATCACCGTCGACAGCTCCCTGGCCTCCAACCTCGGGGCGATGATGAGCGCGGCGGCCGCCGACGGCCTCAACCTGTGCGGCAACGGCTACCGCGACCCGGCCGCCCAGATCGCGGTTCGCCGCGCCAACTGCGGCACGTCCGACTACGACATCTACGAGGCCCCGTCCTCGTCGTGCTCGCCGCCGACCGCCAAACCCGGCACCTCGCAGCACGAGCTGGGCCTGGCCGTCGACTTCACGTGCAACGGCGGCGGGGCGATGGGCCGGTCGACGCCCTGCTTCCCGTGGCTGCAGAGCAACGCCGCGAGCTACGGCCTCTACAACCTGCCCAGCGAGCCCTGGCACTGGAGCAACGACGGCACCTGACCGGCGGCTGGTGGGTCTATGACAAGCGCCTCGTGGTTCGTTACATTCGCCGCAGCCGTCACCGGCTGTGTCTTGGGTCTGGGGAACGTGTTGCCGTGAAGTTCGCTCGTCGTTGGTCGATCGCCGCCTGCGCGCTGGTCGGGCTGGTGGTGACGTCGCTGGCCACGTCCGCGCCCAGCGCCGCCCAGGACGATCCCGGCGACCGGGACGACCTCCGCGACCAGTCCGGGCTCGTCACCTTCGAGGTCGACGTGCTGCGTGCCGACAACACCCAGGTGGGCGACACCCTCGTGGAGATCCGCTCGAACGTCGCCACCCAGAAGGCGATGCTCACCCAGGCCCAGGACGCGCTCACGCTGGCGGAGGCCACCCTCACGGCGGCCGAGGCCGCACTGGCCGACACCGAGCTGCGGCTGGCGACCGTCAACAACAAGGCCGGCCTGGTCGTGGTCGAGAGCTTCATCGACCCGCCCATCGAGTCGGCGCTCGACGTGCTGACCGCCGAGTCGCTGGTGGACGCCACGGTCAAGCAGTCGATCCTCGACCGCGAGGCCGACGGCAACGCCTCCGCCCTCAGCGAGTACGAGGCGTTGAAGGCGCAGCTCGTGACCGAGCAGGCCGCCCGCGAGGCTGCGGCCGAGGCCGCGGAGGATGCCGAGGCCGACGCGTCCGCCGCCTTCGCCGACATGCAGTCGGCGGTCAGCCAGCAGGCGGCGTTCGCGGTCGAGGTCGACCGCCGGCTCGATCAGCACCTCGCCGAGGCCGACGCGCTGCAGAGCACGAACCCCGAGCTGGCCGAGCAGATCCGTGCCCGCGAGCTCGAGCTGGCGGTCGCGCTCAACGAGCTCGACCCCGAGGTCCAGGCGGCCCGGGCCCAGGCCCGCGCCGCCGAGCTGGCGGCCCAGGCCGACGCCAACAAGACCGTCCCCGGCATCAAGCCGGTGCCCGGCGGCGTGACCGAGGTGGCCTGTCCGGCCGGGGGCACCGTGCAGGTGGCCGGCGACATCAAGGCCTCGCTCGAGCGCATGCTGGCCGACGCCTACGAGGCCGGCGTGGGCATGTGCGGCAACGGCTACCGCGACCCGGCCGAGCAGATCGCCGTCCGCCGGTCGAACTGCGGCTCGTCCAACTACGCCATCTACGAGGCGCCCTCGTCGTACTGCTCCCCGCCCACTGCCCGCCCGGGGACGTCGCTCCACGAGCAGGCCCTGGCCGTCGACTTCACCTACGGGGGCGGGGGCAGCACCATCGACTACGGCAGCTCGCCCTACTACTGGCTCAAGGCGCACGCCGCCGACTACGGGTTCTACAACCTGCCGGGCGAGCCCTGGCACTGGTCGGTCGACGGCAAGTAACCCGCGCTGACCTGCGGTTTCACACGAAGCGGTTGTCGGACTGGTGACAATCCGCGGCCGGTTCGTTACATTCCCGGGCACTTTTGGCTACGCACAGGGCGTACGCCACCTGACCACGCGGTCGCCGACCACGGGAGGTGCCAGGAGTGCCCGCCAATCGCCGCCGGCTCCTCGTCGTCGCCCGCGCCGTCATGGCGGTGGGCGTCTCCGCGGCGCTGGTGGCACCGACCCCCGCCTCCGCCGAGGAGCCCGACCCGGCCGAGACCGAGCGCGAGCTCGCCGAGGTGCGCGAGGCCCGCGGGGAGGTCGGACTCGAGGTGGACGCCCTGGAGGCCCGGGCCAGCGAGGTGCAGGAGGCCCTCGACACGCTCGAGACCAACGTGGCGACCCAGCAGGCCGAGCTCGAGGAGGCCGAGCGGGCCCTGGCCGAGGCCGAGGCCGAGGTGCAGACCGCCACCGACGCCGTCGTGTGGGGCCAGGCCTCGATCGACGCCCTGGACGTCGCCACCGAGGGCATGGTGGTCGAGGCCTTCGTCAACCCGCCCTCCGACAACGCGCTCGACTCCTTCCGGTCCGACACCATCTCCGACACCATGGTCAAGGACGCCCTGGTCGACATCCAATCCGACTCGGACGCCGACCTCCTCGACCAGCTCGAACAGGCCCACGAGGACTTCGAGGTGGCGAAGGCCGACAAGGAGGAGCTCGCCGCCGTGGCCGAGGAGAAGCGGGCCACCGCCGAGGCCGAGCTGACCCAGGTCGAGAACGCCCTGGCCGAGCAGGAGGAGTTCGCGGCGGCGGTCGAGGAGCGCCTCAACGCCAAGCTGGCCGAGGCCGAGTCGCTGCGCACGTTCGACCGGGCGCTCGCCGACCAGCTCGTGCGCGAGCAGGCGATCGTGGCCGCCCGCCTGCGCGCCGCCCAGCGCGCCGCCGCCGCCCAGGCCGCCCGCGAGGCGGCCGCGGCCGCCGCCGCCCAGCGGGCCGCCGCCGCGGCGCCCGCGCCCAGCGGTGGTGGTGGCGGTGGTGGCGGTGGTGGCGGTGGCGGTGGTGGTGGTGGCGGCGGTGGTGGTGGCGGGGGCCCGACCCCGTCGGTCATCCAGCCCGCGCCCGGGGGCCTGGCCACGGTGACCTGCCCGTACGGCGGCTCCGTGCAGGTGGCCGGCACCATCGCCGGCAACGTCCAGGCGCTGCTCGATCTCGCCGCCTCGCAGGGCGTGTCGCTGTGTGCCAGCAGCGGGTGGCGCAGCCCGGCGAAGCAGATCGCGCTGCGCCGCCAGAACTGCGGTCCGTCCTATTACGACATCTACCAGAGGCCGTCGTCCCAGTGCAGCCCGCCCACGGCGCGGCCGGGGTCGTCGCTGCACGAGCGCGGCCTCGCCATCGATTTCAGCTGCAACGGCGGCGGTGCCATCCGCCGCGGCAACTCGTGTTGGAACTTCCTGGCGGCCAACGCCGGCCGCTACGGGCTGTACAACCTGCCGAGCGAGCCCTGGCACTGGTCGACCACCGGCCAGTGAGCCGGCGCCCCGGCGATCAGGTGCGGTCGCGGACCACGGCGGGGGAGTGGCGGAAGAACTGCTCGACGTCCCCCTGGTAGCGGTACGGGGGCCGGTCGCCCACGGTGCTCCTTAGCCGGCTCGCCTCGGCGAACGCGGCGACCGCCCCGGCGGAGGTGTGGCCGTAGGTGAAGCCCGCCGCCTTGAGGCGGCGGTTGTCGGCGCCGCGGCCGTAGGTGAGCAGGTCGATCATCTCCGGCGGCAGGTCGACGCCCAATCGCCCGAGCACCGCCACGGCCAGGCCGCGCCCGACGGGTGGCAGGGGTGCCAGGCGCTTCCCGCACAGCGCGGCGACCTCGCTCCACGGCACCAGGCCGTCGCCGGCCACGTTGAAGGTCCCGCCGACGCCGTGGTCGAGCACGAACATGAGCGCCCCGACGACGTCGTCCTCGTGGACGAACTGCAGCCGCGGGTCGAACCCGAAGATCGACGGCACCACCGGCAGGGTGAGCGCCCGGGTGATGGGCGTGTCGATGTCCTCGCCCAGCACGTTCGAGAAGCGCAGCACGCTGACCGTCACGTCGGCGTTGTCGGACGCGTAGTCGCGCACGTAGCCCTCGACCTCGAGGAGCGAGCGCTCGACCCGGTGGCGGGGCAGCGCGGAGCGGCGGCTGTCCTCGCCGAACCACACCGGGTCGGCGAAGTGCGAGCCGTAGACCAGCGTCGAGGACTTCACCACCACGTCGCGCACCCGGCTCTCGGGCTGGCTGGCGGCGGCGAACAGGTTCATGGTGCCGATCACGTTGATCTCGTGCATCTGCCGGCCCGACACCTGGGACGAGTCGACCACCAGGAACGTGTGCACGATCGTGTCGACCCGCGTGGCACGCACCAGGCGCGACAGGATCGAGTAGCTCTCGTCGGTGCGGACGTACTCGGTGCGGTCGAGCTCGACCGTCGGCTCGCGGGTGTCGAGCCCGATGATCACGTCGACCGACGGGTCGCGCTCCAGCGCCTGGGCGGCCCGCCCGCCCCAGAACGTCCCCAGGCCCGTCACCAGCACCCGCCGTCCCATCAGCCGCTCCACACCCCCCGCCGGCGCCGCAGCATCGCGTACAGCTCCTGCTGGATGGCGTTGCGGATGGCCTCGGACGTGTCCATGATGCGGCTGCGCGAGTAGCGGGGCTGGTCGGGGGGCACGTCGAGCACGACCGGGTCGAGCACCTTGATCCGCATCTTGGCCGGGAACGGCACCAGCATCCCCAGCGGGCCGAAGGCCATGTTGGCGGTGATCGGCACGTAGGGCACGCCGAGCCGCCTGGCCAGCCCCGGGACCTTGGCGATGATGGGCATGGTCTCCTCGCTGCCCACTATGGCCATGGGGATGATGGGCACCCCGGCCCGCATGGCGATCTGCACGAACCCGCCCCGGCCGAACCGCCGGAGCTGGTAGCGCTCGCCGTACGTCTTGCCCGGCCCCTTCGACCCCTCGGGGAACACCAGCACGAGCTGCTGCTGCTCGCGCAGCAGGCGGTAGGCGTTGTCGGGGTGGGCCTGCACGCCGCCGAGGCGCGACCAGGCCACGTTGACGACCGGGACCTTCTTGAACATCTCGTCGGCGAGGCCGTAGACGGGCCGGTCGAGCTCGCGCTCGATGCCGTGCATGATCGACGGGGCGTCGGCGGGGATGGCGCCCGCGTGGTTGGCGACGAGGAGGGCACCGCCCTCCCGGGGGATCCTGTCGAACCCCTCCCACTCGACCCGGAACCAGCGGTCGTACAGCGGGTCGTAGAGCCGGGCCAGGATGTCGCGCAGGTGCTGGGACCGGCCCCACTCGTCGACGTCCGAGAGCCGCTCGCCCCGCCGGGTGCCGTCGCCGGCGGGCCCGATGCCGGGCTCGGCGGCGCTCCTCAGCCTGGTGCGGTCGCCGCCGGCATCGCCGTCGCCGTTCTGGCGGTCGGTGGGCACCGCCGCCAGGTTGCGCCGCGGCCGAGATCGCCCGGAACCGGGGGAACGCTCGGCCGCCATGGGCGCATGCTACGCCCGCCGACCGCGGTGCGTGCCGGGCGGTCGCGGGAAGTCTTGAGTGTCACAGGGCGCGGGGATGATGGCGGTGATGGAGCCGACCTCCCTGCGCTTCGCCCGCCTCGCCCGGTCGCTGGCCGAGGCCGCCCGGGCCCAGGGCCTGCGCGCGCCGACGTTCCGCAGCCCGCCACGCATCCCCGACGTGACGCGCTCGATCGTGCGGCGCGGACCGGCGGTCACGGTGGCGGTCGCGCTGCGCGACCGCCCCTGGCCGGCGGTGGTCGCCGACATGGTCGAGGGGGTCGTGGCGGCCAACCGCCTGGCCGGTGTCCGCGCCGACCACGTGCGTGCCGGCCTGTGGCGGGTCGCCACCGAGGTCGGCGACCTGGCGGCGTGACGCACGATCCGCCACGAGACCGTGGATGGGTACCGTGGGAGAGGTGAGGTCGACCCGGATGCTGGTCGAGCGGGTGTCGGTCGGCGGCGACACCATGGACGCCGACGCCATCTCGTACGCCGACGTGTTCGTGGTCGTGCGCGACGGCGAGTCGGGCCCGGGCCCCAACGACTGGGAGGTCACGCTGCAGACCAGCCGCGACCATCGCCTGCGGCCCGGCGAGCACGATCTGCGGCTCGACGCGCTCGACGGCTCCCAGCTGTCGGGCCGGGCCCTGCTGCGGTTCAGCGACGGCACTCGGCACCTGTTCCGCGGCGACGGCGACCTCGCGGGCTGGGACCCCACGCCGTAGCCTTCGAGAGCCTCGACCTCCGGCCCGGGTGGCGAAACTGGCAGACGCGGAGGGCTTAAACCTCTCTGGCCGCAAGGCCGTGCGGGTTCGATCCCCGCCCCGGGCACCTGTGCCGACCCCCGCCCATTCGGCGATGGATGGTCGCGCAGGGGGCGGATGACGATCGAGTCGGGAACTGGGATTCAGCCGGATCTGGACAAGCACCACGAAAGGGTTAGGCTCCGGGCATGTCCGGGGGGACGTCCGCCGACAACGATGCGCTGCTCCGCCGCCACGGCCTGCTCGTCACGGCCCAGCGCCTGGCCGTTCTGCGGACGGTGACCGCGCGACCGCACAGCACGGCGGACGACATCTACAACCTCGTGCGGGCCGAGATCGGCGCCATCTCCCGCCAAGCCGTGTACGACGTCCTTGCGGCCCTCACCGACAAGGGCCTCCTCCGGCGCATCCAGCCCGCCGGCTCGCCGGCCCGCTACGAGGATCGCGTCGGCGACAACCACCACCACCTCATCTGCCGAGCCTGCGGCCGGATGGTCGACGTCGACTGCGCGGTCGGCGACACCCCGTGCCTCACGGCTGCGGACGACTCGGGCTACGAGGTCGACGAAGCGGAGGTCATCTATTGGGGCCGATGCCCCGAGTGCGTCACAGCGACGCCTGTCCCCGCCGGATGAGGCGGACACGCCGCGTGCGACACCAGCTGGGCAGCACAGCCTTGGAGCGAGAGCAACCAGCGTCGAGAGCAAGCAGCCATCCGAAGGAACACGAAGAGAGGACAACGAGACGTGTCTGAGAGCGGTAGCGAGAGCGAGAACCCGGCAATCCCTTCCCCCACGACCAAGCCGACCCGGCCCCACTCGAACCAGGACTGGTGGCCGAACCAGGTGAACGTGCAGGTCCTGCACCAGCACACGCCCCAGTCCAATCCGATGGGCGCGGACTTCGACTACGCAGAAGAGTTCAAGACGCTCGACGTCGACGCGCTGAAGCAGGACATCGTCGACGTGATGACGACGTCGCAGGACTGGTGGCCGGCCGACTACGGCCACTACGGGCCGCTCTTCATCCGGCTGACCTGGCACGCCGCGGGCACGTACCGGATCGCGGACGGCCGGGGCGGCGGCGGCGAGGGCGCGCAGCGCTTCGCCCCCCTCAACAGCTGGCCCGACAACGCGAGCCTCGACAAGGCGCGCCGCCTGCTGTGGCCGGTCAAGAAGAAGTACGGCCGGAAGGTCACGTGGGCCGATCTCCTGGTCCTCGCCGGCAACGTCGCCCTGGAGTCGATGGGGTTCGATACGTTCGGCTTCGGCTTCGGGCGACCCGACATCTGGGAGCCCGACGAGACGGTCTGGGGCCCCGAGGACAGCTGGCTCGGCGACGAGCGCTACAGCGGTGACCGCGAGCTGGCCGGTCCGCTCGGCGCCGTGCAGATGGGCCTGATCTATGTGAACCCGGAGGGGCCGAACGGCAACCCGGATCCGCTGGCGTCGGCCCGCGACATCCGGGAGACCTTCCGCCGCATGGCGATGGACGACGAGGAGACGGCGGCGCTCATCATCGGCGGCCACACGTTCGGCAAGTGCCACGGTGCGGTCAGCCCCGACCTCGTCGGCCCGGAGCCCGAGGGATGCCCCGTCGAGCACCAGGGCCTGGGGTGGATGAACAGTGGCGGCACCGGCAAGGGCTCCGACACGATCACCAGCGGGCTCGAGGGCGCCTGGACCAACAACCCGGTGCAGTGGGACAACGGGTACCTGGACAACCTCTTCAGCTACGACTACGAGCTGACGACGAGCCCCGCTGGCGCGCAGCAGTGGACGCCGACGAACCCGGAGGCCCAGGGAACCGTGCCGGATGCGCACGATCCGTCGAAGCGGCACGCGCCCATGATGCTGACGACCGACCTCGCGCTGAAGCTGGACCCGATCTACGGCCCGATCGCGAAGCGCTTCCACGAGAACCCCGACCAGCTCGCCGACGCGTTCGCCAGGGCCTGGTACAAGCTGTTGCACCGCGACATGGGGCCCGTGGCGCGCTACCTCGGCCCTTGGGTCCCCGAGGCGCAGCTGTGGCAGGACCCGGTCCCCGCGGTCGATCACGACCTGATCGGTGCGGAGGACATCGCCTCGCTCAAGCAGACGATCCTCGGATCGGGGCTGTCGGTCTCGCAGCTGGTGTCCACCGCGTGGGCGTCGGCGGCGACATTCCGCGGCACCGACATGCGGGGCGGCGCGAACGGGGCGCGGATCCGCCTGGCACCGCAGAAGGACTGGGAGGCCAACGAGCCGGCCGCACTGGCCTCGGTGCTGCAGACCCTCGAGGGCGTCCAGCAGGACTTCAACAACGCACAGTCCGGCGGAACGAAGGTCTCGCTCGCCGACGTCATCGTCCTGGGCGGGTGCGCGGCCGTCGAGCAGGCGGCGAAGGCCGCCGGGCACGACGTCACGGTGCCGTTCGCGCCCGGGCGCACGGACGCCTCCCAGGAGCAGACGGACGTGGAGGCGTTCGCCGTGCTCGAGCCGACCGCCGACGGGTTCCGCAACTTCCTCCGGGCCGGGGAGAAGGCGTCGCCGGAGACGCTGCTGATCGACCGGGCGGACCTGTTGACGCTGACCGCTCCCGAGATGGCGGTCCTCGTCGGCGGCATGCGGGCCCTCGACGCCAACGTCGGGCAGTCCGCACTCGGGGTCTTCACCGACCGGCCCGGGACGTTGACCAACGACTTCTTCGTGAACCTGCTCGACATGAGCACCGAGTGGAAGCCGTCGGTCTCGTCCGAGAACGTGTACGAGGGTCGCGATCGCGTGACCGGCGAGGTGACGCGGACCGCCACCGCCGTCGATCTCGTCTTCGGCTCGAACTCCGTGCTCCGGGCCCTTGCGGAGGTCTACGGGTGTGACGACGCGAACGAGAAGTTCGTCCGTGACTTCGTGACAGCCTGGGACAAGGTCATGAACCTCGATCGGTTCGATCTCGCCTGACCGACCGCTCCGGCCGTGGTGACCGGTTCAGCTCGAACCGGTCACCACGTCACCGGCCCGCGGGGGAGGAGGAACTGTGGCAGCCACGTCGACGATGATGCCGCTCGGCACGGCGGCACCCGATTTCGCGCTCGCTGATCCCGCCGGCCGGGTGTGGGCCCGGGACGATTTCGGCGCCGCCCCGGGCCTGCTGGTCATGTTCATCTGCAACCACTGCCCCTACGTCAAGCACATCCGTGATGCGCTGGCGACCCTCACCCGCGACTGGCAGGAGCGGGGCCTGGCGGTGGTGGGCGTGCAGAGCAACGACTGGACGGCCTACCCCGACGACGCGCCCGAGCGCATGGCGGACGAGATCCGGGACGCGGGCTACACCTTCCCCTACCTGGTCGACGAGTCGCAGGACGTGGCGCGGGCGTACGGCGCCGCCTGCACGCCCGACTTCTTCCTGTTCGACGCCGACCGCCGCCTGGCCTACCGGGGCCAGCTCGATGGCAGCCGGCCGAACAGCGGCACCCCCGTCACCGGAGCCGACCTGGGCGCGGCGGTCACCGCGCTGCTGGAGGGCACGCCGGTGCCGGCCGAGCAGCGCCCCAGCATCGGCTGCAGCATCAAGTGGCGGGCGCCGGCGACGGGATGACACCGGGCTGGGCGGCCGCCAGCAGGGCCGCGCGGTCCTCCGGCAGCACGAAGCCGGCCGCGACGGCGGCGTCGGCGGCCTGGGTGTACGCCAGCAGGTAAGCCCCGGGCGTCGGGTAGAGGGCGGCGAGTCGGGCCGGGTCGAACGCGGTGGTCGAGCCCATCAACAGGCAGAGGACCGAGGACGTGTCCGCGGGCTCGCCCGACAGGGTCGCCACGGGCACGTCGACCAGCGGCGTGCGGATGCCGCCGAGCGCGATGCCGTGGCCGTCGCGGACGAAGGCGGGTGTGCCGTCCGTCTCGAGCCGCGCGGCCCGCGGAGGACGCTCGCCGGTGCGCACCCACGTGTCGAGGCTGCGGAGGGCCGCCTTGGCCACGAGGTGGTGGGGTCCGGCGTTGATGGTCGACGGGCAACCCACGTCGGCGCCCATCCGGCCGACCAGGTGGGCGTCGGCGTGGGCGGTGCCGGCCACCTCCCACAGCCGGAAGTTGGCGCTGTCGGCCTGGCGCGCCGGGTGGTAGTTGAGGATCGTCAGCAGATCGGTCTCGGTCTCGAGCACCAGCACAGGGGCGTCGAGGTCGGGTCGTATGCGGGTGGGCGGCCCGCCGATCGTGCCCGCGAGGTCGATCGCCTCGTGGGCCTTCCCCAGCGGTGCGGCGGCGCCGCCGCGGCTGTGGATGAGGAAGCCGTCGAACTCCTGCGTGAGCGGCTGCACCCCGTCGACGTAGGTCGTGAGGGCGAAGGCGGACTGCGCCTCGCCCACGGCCAGCAGGCGCTCGGGTTCGAGGTCGCCGAGAGGGTTGATCTCGTCCGGCTCGCGCAGCGCACGGGCCACCTGGGTGTAGATGTCGTAGCTGTAGCCGTCGCCCGGGTGGGTCAGCATGCCGTAGCGCTCGGGGTCGAGCTGGCGCAGGCCGGCACCCGCCGTGTCCTCGGCGCCGGCCACGGACACCGCGACCGGCCCGCCCTCGACGCCCGCCATCTGGGCCGACACGCCCACCCACGCGTACCCGCCCCGCACCAGCTCTTCAGCGGTGTAGGCGAAGTCGGGGTCGGTGTCGACCCCCGTGCTGACGTTGAGCCACTCCACCACGACGGTGCCGTTGAAGTCGCGGGCGTCGCTCGGCCGGCGGACGACGATGCGGGTGCGGTAGCGGTCGACCATGTCCTCGACCAGCATGTACGTGCCGTCGGTGGGCAGCGGGCCCCGCGAGCGATATGACGTGGCGACGCCCTCTGCCGTGTACTCCTCCACGACCCACCCGGCGGCGGCCAGGTCGGGCACGGACGGGGCGGTGGCGAGGTTGATACCGTCGCCGGCGGTCAGAGGCCCGGCCAGGTCGGCGGCCGGGCCGTCCGGTCGCTCCAGGCTGCGAATACCCTCCGTGGTCGGCGAGGTCGGGAGCTCGACCTGGGCGGCCGGATCGCCGCCCGTCGTGCAAGCTGCCGTCGTGGCGACGGCCACGACCGCGAGCAGGATGGAGATGGGGTTCCGCCACACGCGAGCTGTCCTTCCCCAGGGCCTGGGCCCCACATCACCGGGCGACCAGTCTCGCACAGAGTGGTCGTGTGAGGAGAAACCGGGGTCAGCCGAACGACACGAACGTAGTCCGCTGAAGCGTGGTCAGCTCGCTCGTTGCGAGGCCCCCTGAGGACAGCGTCCACAGGTGGTCGCCGATCACCAACGAGCGGACGATCGGCGGGGTGTACACGAAGACGTCGTCGGCGGGCGGCACGGGGGAGGACGTGCCGCCGGTGCCGTCGCCGATGCCGGGTTCGGTGGGCAGGGGGACCGGCTCGTCGACCCCGGTCGGGGGATGGGCGACGCGGCCGCGCTCGACGATGGTGCCGGCGTCGAGGTCGACCGTGTAGCCGACCAGTCCCTCGAACGTCTCGGGGTTCTGGAACATGCTGACCGGCAGCGCCACGAGGCCGTCGCCGGCCCACCACAGGAACGCCCGGTGGTCCCACTCGGCCGCGGCGTTGGCGCCGGGCAACGTGGTCTTGGCGATCTGGGCGGGGGCGGCCGGGTCACGCACGTCGAACAGCGACACCTGGGTGCCGATCGTGGCTCCGTCCTCGGTGGCGTCCTGACCCACGCCCACCAGCAGGCCGTCCCCCACCGGGTGGAGGTAGGCCGAGTAGCCCGGGATCTTCAGCTCGCCGGTCACGGCGGGCGCCGCCGGGTCGGACAGGTCGATCGTGTACAGCGGGTCGGTCTGCTCGAACGTGACGACGTAGCCGACCTCGCCGATGAACCGCACTGAACGGATGGTCTCGCCCCGGCCCAGGCCCGACACCCGCCCGACCTCGCGGAGGGCCCCGTCGCCCGGGGCGAGGACGGTCACGCGGCTCTCGGACTCGCCTGCGCCATCGAGCCACGGCGTGCCCGTGGTGGTGGCGACGCGGAGGTTGCCGTCGTGCTCGTCCAGGGCGAACTGGTTGAGCAGGGAACCGTCCACGTGGCCCGACATCTCGTAGGTGGCGGCGGCCGGGTCGGTGATGTCGAAGCGGTGGATGTCGGTGCCGTAGTCCTGGCCGGCCGCCTCGCGCTGGTCGGCGGGCAGCGCCTGCCAGTCGACCCATTCGGGTGCGGCGACGTAGAGGTGCTCGGCGGAGGCGTAGACGGTCTGCCCACCGGCCAGCACCCCGGCGCCGTTGGCCGAGGCGAGCCCGCCCGCCAGCCCGTCGGAGATGTCCACGCTGACCACGGTGAGCATGCCGAAGCCCGAGAACGTGTTGGGGGTGTGGGCGTCCTCGCAGCCGAGCAGCGGGCCCTCGTCGGTCACCTCGCCGCCGTCGCCGAGCTGGCGCCAGGTGGGCAGCATGTCCTCGGGCGCCATCGATTCGACGACCTGCTGGTTGTGCAGCCGGGCCGCCTCCTCGGCCTCCGGGGACGGGTTGGCGGGCGTGACGAGCGGCAGGCGCAGGTACGGCTCGGCGTGGACCACCAGCCGGGCCACGTCGCCCGTCATCCGGGCCGACACGTAGGTGCCGTCGAGCACGAACGTGTCGCGGACCACGAGGGAGCCGCCCTCGATGTCGACCTCCATGACCTGGGTGCCCACCTCGGGGGCGATCCGGGCCTGGTCCTCCGCGACCGCGAGCGGCTGGATTCCGACGTAGCCGTTGCGGGAGATCACCAGCACCCGGTCGCCCGCCAGCAGCATCTCGGCGTCGTACATGGCGTCGGGGAGCCGCACGGAGTCGAGCGTCCGGGCCTCGCCGACCGAGGCCAGGTGGAGCTGGCCCTCGGCGATGGCGAGGATGCGCTCGCCGTCGGTCTTGACGACGTCGGGCTCGTCCACGCCGGCGACCTGGACGTTCGTGTCGGAGAAGGAGGCGTCGGGCGCCGACTCGCCGCCGGGGGCGAAGGACCCGTCCGCGCCGGACCCGGCGACGCTCCCGGTGTCGGCGTCGGCGAGGGGCGCCGCGGCGCGGCCGTCGGTCCCGGCCCCCGCGGCGGTCTCCGCCTCCTCCATCGCCGGCATGATCGGGACGCCGTCGAAGCCGTAGGCGCCGACGCGGGGCGCCAGCTCCTCGGCCACCCAGCTCCCGAGCTCGTCGCACGACTCGACGGGCTGCAGGCTGCTGGCCAGCAGGAACCGCGGCGACTGGTCGTCCCCGCCGGACGGTGCGGACTGTGAGCTCCCGCCCGAACAGGCGGTCGCCAGAATGGTCGTCGCCGCCAAGGCGGCGAGGGTGGTCCTGAGGCGCATGCCCGTCCCCTGTCTGCGCATGTGTGCTGCCATCGGGGGGTTGGACGACGCGTCACCCCGATCCGGTTCCCGCGGTGAGGCACACGGTGCCACATCGTGAGGCGTCGAAAGCTCGCATGGTCGGTGCAACTATCCTCGTGGCGTGCCCGCAGTTCCCGCCGATGCCGTCGCCGCGCCCGATGACGGGACGGCCGGCGGCGCGCCGGCGCCCGAGGGTGGGTCCGGCCGGTGCGTGCTGCGGGCGGAGGTGCTGGCCGCGCTCGAGGTGTGCGGGCTGGCGGGGCTCGCGTTCACCCGGCCGGTGCTCGACAGCTTCGGCCGCTCGCCCGAGACGTTCATCGCCCGCCACGCCTCGACCCGTGACGTCGTGCTGTTCGCCCTGGTGGTGGCGCTCCTGCCCTCGCTGGTCGTGGGCCTCTCGGCCGCTGCGACGCGCCTGGCGGGCAGCCGCGTGCGGCGCTGGGCCCAGGTGGGGATCGTGGGCGTACTGGCCGCGGTCGCCGCCGCCCGGTTCGGAGCGGACCTTGCCCCAGGGCGAGCGCCCCTCGTGCTCGGGTTGGCCGTGGCCGTCGGCGCCGTGCTGGCCGTGGCCCGGCACCGGGTCCGCCCCATGGCCACCTACCTGCGCTACCTCGGCGCCGCCTCGGTGGTGTTCGTGGCCCAGTTCCTGGTGTTCTCGCCCGCGTCCGCGCTGGTGCGCGGCGGCGACGGACCGGCCGCCGCGGACGGTGCCGCCGACGCGGTCGCAGCGGCGGGCGACGACCCACCCCCCATCGTGGTGGTCGTGCTCGACGCCCTTCCCACCGTCAGCCTGCTCGACGGGACGGGTCACATCGACAGCGCCCTCTACCCCAACCTCGGCCGGCTCGCCGACGACGCCACCTGGTACCGCAACAACACCACCGTCAGCTCGTTCACCTACCAGGTGGTCCCGTCGCTGCTGTCGGGGCGCATGCCCGACACGACGTTGACGCTGCCCGACACGCGGGCCTTCCCCGACAACCTGTTCACCCTGTTCTCCGGCACCCACGACATCGAGGCGGTCGAGCAGATCACGCGGCTGTGCCCCACGGACGCGTGCGGGGCGCCCGACGGCTCGGCGCTGCCGTCCCTGCTCGGCGACGCCGTCGACTGGTGGCACGGCGGGCTCGACGCGGGGACCGGCACCGAGGAGGAGGGCGGCGCGCAGTTCCTGCCCGGTGCGCTCGATCCCGACCGGGCCGGGCGCTTCACACGCTGGGTCGACCGGCAGGACTTCTCGGCCGGCGACCGCCCGGGCCTGTGGTTCTACCACCTGGTCCTGCCGCACGAGCCGTGGGACCTGCTGCCCGACGGCACTCGCTACGACTCGGCGGGCGAGGACCCGTACGGCCTCTTCTTCAGCCTGTGGGGCGACGTCGGGCCCGACGTCGGCCGCCAACGCCAGGTGCTGCAGACCCAGGCGGTCGACCGCATGCTCGGTGATCTGTTCGACCGGCTGCGGGAGGCCGGCACGTACGACGACTCCCTGATCGTGGTGGCGGGCGACCACGGGCAGGCCCTGGAGGAGAACGCACCCCTGCGGGGGCTCGCCGCCTCGCAGTACGAGCAGGTGGCCTGGACCCCGATGATCGTCAAGGCCCCGCACCAGGACGAGGGCGTGATCGACGACGGGAACATGTGGAACATCGACCTCGTGCCCACGATCGCCGACATGCTGGGCATCGATCTGCCCTGGTCCGCGGACGGCATCCCGGCGTCCGACCTGCCCGAGGGCCGGGCCGCCGACGACAAGGCGATGATCGACCAGGACGTCAACGAGCTGGAGCCGGTCGACGGCGGTGACCTCGTGGTGCTCGACGCGGCCGAGGGCTTCGACCGAGTGCTGGCGGCCGACTTCGTCCCCGGTGAGGGCGAGATGGGGGTCTGGCAGCGGGGCGAGCACGGGGCTCTGGTCGGGCGGGAGGTGGCGGCCCTGCGGGTGGCGGGCGACGCCGGCGGGACGGTGGAGATCGAGCGGCTCGACCGCATCGAGCAGCAGGGCGAGGAGCCGCCCATGCTCGAGGTCATCGCACGGGTGGACGTGCCGGCGCCGGCGGAGGTGGTGCTGGCCGTCAACGGCGAGGTGACGGCCGTCGCCCCCATCCAGACGAGCGGCTTCGGGTCCCCCAACCTCCACGCGCTGCTCTTGCCCGATCCGTTCTCCGCCGAGAACGAGGTCACGGCCTATCTCGTGGAGGGCGAGCCGGGGGCCGAGACCCTCCGCCCGCTCCAGGTCGCAGCCGCGTAGCCGCGGCGCGCGCGACCTACTCGAACAGCACCGAGATGCTCTCGCGGCGGGCGATGCGGCGGATCGCCTCGCCGAACAGGCCTGCGACCGACACCACCTCGACCTTGGGCGACAGCGGCACCGGCTGCGTCTCGACGCTGTCGGTCATGAACAGCCGTTCGATCGGGCTGTCCTCGAGCCGTCGGTTGGCGTCGCCGGCCAGCAGCCCGTGGCTGACCGCGGCGTACACCGCGGTGGCACCCCGCTCGACCAGCACCCGCGCCGCGTCGACCAGCGTGCCGGCCGAGATGGTGAAGTCGTCGACGATCAGCGCCGTGCGTCCCTCGACCGAGCCGATCAGCTCGACGATCTCGGCCGACTCGGAGTGGTCGACCCGCCGCTTGTCGGCGATGGCCGTGGGCGCCTGCAGCCGGTTGGCCCACTCGCGCGCCTTCTTCGCGAACCCGGCGTCGGGAGCGACGACCACGAGGTCGCCGAGGTCCTTGGCGGCGATGGCGTCGCACAGCACGGGCAGCGAGTACAGGTCGTCGACCGGGATGCGGAAGAAGCCCTGCACCTGGGGGGCGTGCAGGTCGAGGGTGACCACCCGATCGGCGCCCGCCGCCTCGATGGCGTCGGCGCAGACGCGCGCCCGGATCGACACCCGCGGCTCGTCCTTCTTGTCGCCCTTGGCGTAGCTGAAGTACGGGATCACGGCCGTGACCGAGGCTGCACTCGCCCGCTTGAGCGCGTCGATCCAGAAGAGCAGCTCCATGAAGTTGTCGTTGGCCGGGAACGCGGTGCCCTGCACGAGGAACACGTCGCGGCCGCGCACGTTCTCGCCCACCCGCACGAACAGGTTGCCCTCCGAGAAGCGGAGGGTCTCGGAGGCCCCCACCTCACAGCCCAGGTAGGCGGCGATGGCCCGGCCCAGCCGGGGGCTGGCCGAACCGGCGAACAGCAGGAACTCATCGTTCACACGGCGACTCTAGGACCGTATGGTCGGTCGCGATGACCTCCCCCAGCGCGGGACCGGGCACCGGGCCGCCGGCGGATCCGGCCGCCGGGCCCGACACCACCCCTGCGCCGTGGGCCGAGGAACCCGCCGCGGTGGCCGAGCGGATGGGCGTCGATCCCGGCCGGGGCCTGACCGGCGAGGACGCCGCGGCCCGCCTGGCCCGGCACGGGCCCAACCAGCTCGAGGCCACGGCACCGGTGCCCGCCTGGCGCAAGCTGCTCGAGCAGTTCCAGGACCCGCTGGTCTACCTGCTGCTCGCGGCCGTCGTGGTGTCGCTCGTCGCCTGGCTGATCGAGGGCGCCGAGGAGGTGCCGTTCGAGGTCATCGTCATCCTCGCCGTGCTGATCGCCAACGCGGTGCTGGGCTACTCGCAGGAGGCGCGGGCCGAGCACGCCGTCGCCGCCCTGGCCCGGATGGCGGCCGCCCAGGCGGGCGTCCTGCGCGACGGCCAGGTCGAGCGCGTCCCGGCCACCGACGTGGTGCCGGGCGACGTGCTGGTGCTGGCGGAGGGCGATGCCGTGGCCGCGGACGCCCGGCTGGTCGAGGCGTCGGTGCTCAAGGTGGCCGAGGCCTCCCTCACCGGCGAGAGCGAGGCGGTGCTCAAGGACCTCGCCCCGCTTCCCGCCGACGCCGGCCTGGGCGATCGGCTGGGCATGGTGTTCAGCGGCACCGCCGTGGCGAGCGGCCGGGGCCGGGCCGTGGTCACCGCCACCGGCATGGGCACCGAGATGGGCCACGTCGCCCGCCTGCTCGGCCGCACCGAGGAGGAGCGCACGCCGCTGCAGCGGGAGATCGACCTGGTGGGTCGCACGCTGGGCATCGCCGTCGTGATCATCGCCGTCGTGGTGGTCGCCGCCATCCTGCTGACCTCCGAGATCGACGGCGCTTCCGACGTGGTCGAGGTGCTGCTGGTGGGCGTCTCGCTGGCGGTGGCCGCCGTGCCCGAGGGCCTGCCCGCCATCCTGTCGGTGGTGCTGGCCCTGGGCGTGCAGCGCATGGCCCGCGAGCGGGCCATCGTCAAGAAGCTGTCGTCGGTCGAGACCCTCGGCTCCGCGTCGGTGATCTGCACCGACAAGACGGGCACGCTGACCCGCAACGAGATGACCATCACCACGGTGGTGACTGGCTCGGGCGAGGTCGAGCTCACCGGCACCGGCTACCGGCCCGAGGGCGAGGCCCGGGTCGACGGGCGGGTGCTGACCGCAGGCCCGGCCGGCGCGGCGGGCACGGGCCACCCGGACGGCGCCGACGGCGCTGACGGCACGAACGGCGACGACGCCGAGCTGCTGGACGAGGTGCGGTTCGTGCTGGGTGGCGGCAGCCTCGCCAACGACGCCACCCTGCGCGAGGACGGCGGCGACTGGACGGTGCAGGGCGACCCCACCGAGGGCGCCTTCCTGGTCGCCGAGGCCAAGCTCGGGGTCGACGAGGCACGCCGGGCGCGCTTCACGCGGGTCGGGGAGGTGCCGTTCACGTCCGAGCGCCGGCTCATGACCACGCTGGAGGCCGACGTCGAGCGCGAGGGGCGCATCCAGGTCGTGACCAAGGGTGCGCCCGACGCGCTGCTCGCCCGCTGCACGCACGAGCGGGTGGCCGGCGAGGTCCGCCCCCTCTCCGACGCCCGCCGCGCCGCCGTCGGCGCCGACGTCGACCGGCTGGCCGACCTGGCGCTGCGCACGCTGGCCGTCGCCTACCGGTCGCTGCCCGACACCGTGCCGCCGAGCCCGACCGTCCCGACCGCCGGGGACGGCCGGAGCGCCGGGGACGGCAGCGACGGCAGCGCCGGGGACGGCAGCGACGGCAGCGGCGCCCCCGGCGGCGAGGGCGCGGCCGGGACGCTGGAGGGGCTGGAGCGCGAGCTCATCTACCTCGGCGTGGTGGGCATCATCGACCCGCCCCGGGCCGAGGCGCGGGTCGCCATCGGCGAGGCCCGGCGCGCCGGCGTGCGGACGGTGATGATCACCGGCGACCACCCGCGCACCGCGTCCCGCATCGCTGCCGACCTGGGGATCGCGCCCGAGGACGCGGCCGCCTGCGTGGGCACCGAACTCGAGGGCCTCGACGACGACGGGCTGCGGGCGCTGGTGCGGGAGACCTCGGTGTTCGCCCGCGTGGCGCCCGAGCACAAGCTGCGCATCGTCGACGCCCTGCAGGACGACGGCAACATCGTGGCGATGACCGGCGACGGCGTGAACGACTCGCCCGCGCTGCGGTCGGCCGACATCGGGGTGGCCATGGGGGTGACCGGCACCGACGTCAGCAAGGAAGCGGCCGACATGATCCTGGCCGACGACAACTTCGCAACCATCGTGTCGGCGGTGCGGGAGGGGCGCGGCATCTTCGCCAACATCCGCTCGTTCCTGCGCTACCTGCTGTCGTCGAACGCGGGCGAGGTGCTGACGATGTTCCTGGGCGTCGTCGGCGCCGGGATCATCGGCCTGGGCCAGGGCGACGCCGTCGCGGTGCCGCTGCTCGCCACCCAGATCCTGTGGATCAACCTGCTCACCGACACCGGACCTGCGCTGGCCATGGGGGTGGACCCGCCGCCCGACGACGTGATGGACCGCCCGCCCCGCCGCCTCACCGACCGGGTCATCGACCCGGAGATGCAGGTCGTCATCGTCGTCGTGGGGGTCACGATGGCGGCGGCCGCGCTCCTGGGCCTGGACATGTACCTCCCGGGCGGGCTGATCGACGGCTCGGGCGGCATCACCGAGGCCCGCACGGTCGCCTTCACCACCCTGGTGCTGGCCCAGCTGTGGAACTGCTTCAACGCCCGCAGCGACCGGTCCAGCTTCGTGAACCACCTGTTCACCAACCCGCTGCTGTGGGCGGCCATCGCCGTGTCCCTCCTGCTGCAGGTGGCGGTGGTGCACATCCCGCTGCTCAACGACGCGTTCGACACGACCGGCCTGTCGCTCGAGCAGTGGGGCGTGTGCTTCGCGCTCGGCGGCTCCGTCCTGGTGGTCGGCGAGCTGCACAAGCTGCTGCTGCGTCGGCGGAGGTGACGTGGGCCGGCGACCCGGCCGACCGACCGAGCGCGGCCGTGTCACGGTCGTCGGTGGGTTGGCCCCGCGTCACCCACCGGCCCGGCGCGGGCCGACGATGCAGCCCACCAGCGCCGCGGCCAGGCCGGCGACGCCCGCCCACACGCCGGCCGCGGGAGACGGCCCGGTGCCGCCGAACACGACCCACAGCGCGGCGCCGTGGGCGGCCGCGGCCAGCACGATGACGACGCCGGCCAGGCGGCGCACGCCCAGCAGCAGCGACAGCGCGGCGGACCGGGGAGCGAACACGGTGGACGCCACCACGGCCACCACGACCGCGCCGGCCACGACGAGCCACAGCGTGTCGGCGTACAGCTCCAGGTAGCGGGCCCGGCCGCTGTCGAGCGCGGCGGCGGCCGCCCGGGCGGCCTCGTCCCGGACCCGCTGCTCGACGGCGTCGGTGACCGCGCCCGTCACCTCGTCGGGGGAGGGGACGCCGTCGGGCAGGGTCGACGGCGGCGCCCCGTCGGCGGGCAGCAGATCGTCGGGATCGGTCTCGGTGACGGTGAACGCGGTGCGGATGTCGTCGAGCCCCACCTCCTGGCCGAGCGCCTCGAACCAGGGCAGCACGGTCAGGGCGGCGACCAGCGCGGCCGCGCCCAGGCCACCGATCAGCGCGCCGGCACCTACGGGCGACCGCCGCCCGCCCCGCCGCGCGGCCCGGTCCTCGTCCGCCGACCACGGGTCCGGCGGCCCCGGATCGTGGCGTGCGGGGCCCTGGGGCGGGCGCGGGCGTCGCCCGGCAGGGCGGGCGGCGGGTCCCGGGGGCCAGGTCTCGGTCGGGTAGGCCGCGGTGTCCGGGCGGCCAGGTCTCCGCCGGGTAGGCCGCGGTGTCCGGTGGCCGGGACGGGTAGCCCTGGGGCCAGGTGTCGTGCGGGCGCGGTGCGGTGTCGGGTGGCGGGGGCGGGTAGCCGGCCGGGCCCCGAGGGGCAGGGGCGGCGGGCGCGCCGGGCGGGCCGAAGACGCTCGAGCCCGGGCGGACGCCCTGGTCGCCGCCGCCGGCTCGTCGGACCACGACTCGGGCGGGCGACGTGGATCGCGTGGGTAGCGGCGCGTTCCGGGATCTCGGTCGCTCACGAGTCGCCTCCCAGGCTCGGACCCGTCCCCGCGGCGGGCGCCTGCAGCCGGGAGCGTAGCGGCCGCCCCGCGCCACGAGGGTGCGTCCCGGTGCCCTCCGGGGTTCGCCTCTTACTTGTCATAGGGGGTCGATACGCTCGTGGGCAGGCATGGTCACCCTCGAGACGCCCTCCTTGTTCAGCCTCGCCACCGACGGGTTCCACCCCGCCGTGGCCACGTGGTTCGCGCGCCGCTTCCCCGGGGGGCCCACACCGGCGCAGGCCGAGGGCTGGGCCCGCATCGCCGCAGGGGACGACACGCTCATCGCCGCGCCCACCGGGTCGGGCAAGACGCTGGCCGGCTTCCTGGTGGGCATCGACCGGCTGTACCGCGCCCACGCCGCCGGGGTCGACGTGGCGGGCCGGGCCCAGGTGGCCTACGTCTCGCCGCTCAAGGCCCTGGCGGTCGACATCGCCCAGAACCTGGAGCGGCCCCTGCGCGAGATCGCCGAGGTGGCGGCCGAGCTGGGCTGCGACGCACCCGAGCTGCGGGTCGGCGTGCGGACGGGCGACACCACGGCCGGCGAGCGGTCGGCCATGGTGCGTCGGCCGCCCCACTTCGTGGTCACCACGCCCGAGTCGCTCTACCTGCTGGTCACGGCCGGGCGCAGCCGCGACATGCTCCGCACGGTCGACACCGTGATCGTCGACGAGATCCACGCCATGGCCCGCGACAAGCGGGGCTCCCACCTGGCCCTCACCCTCGAACGGCTCGAACGGGCCTGCGCGGCGCGCCCCCAGCGCATCGGGCTGTCGGCCACGCAGCGGCCCATCTCGCTGGTGGCCGACCTGCTCACCGGCGCCGGCGCGCCGGCACCGTGCGCCGTGGTCGACACCGGCCACAAGCGCCTGCTCGACGTGGCGCTCGAGCTCCCCCAGGGCGAGCTCGAGGCGGTCGCCTCCGGCGAGCAGATGGGCGACGTGATCGACCGCATCGCTCAACTGGTGGCCGAGCACCACACCACGCTGGTGTTCGTCAACAACCGCCGCATGGCCGAACGGCTGGCCCACCAGCTGGGCGAGCGGCTGGGCGACGACGTGGTGTCGGCCCACCACGGGTCGCTGTCCAAGGAGCGGCGCCATCGGGTCGAGACCCGCTTGCGGGCGGGCGACCTGCGGGCGCTGGTCGCCACCGCCTCGCTGGAGCTGGGCATCGACATCGGGCCGGTCGAGCTGGTGTGCCAGGTGGGCTCGCCCCGCAGCATCGCCACCTTCCTCCAGCGCGTGGGCCGGGCCAACCACAGCCTGCAGGGCATCCCCAAGGGGCGCCTGTTCCCGCTCACCCGCGACGAGCTCGTCGAAACCACGGCGCTGCTGGCCGCGGTGGGCGACGGCACCCTCGACGCGCTCTGCCCGCCGGTGGCGCCGCTCGACATCCTGGCGCAGCAGATCGTGGCCGAGGTGGCCTCGGTGGCTCCTGCCTCCGCCCCGACCTCGGCGTCCGCCCCTGCCTCCGCCTCTGCGTCCGACGAGGTGAGCGCGGCGGACGACGACGGGGGGTGGAAGCTCGACGAGCTGTACGAGCTCGTGCGCCGTGCCCAGCCCTACCGCGAGCTGCCGCGCGCCACCTTCGACGAGGTGGTCGCCATGGTCAGCCACGGCATCACCACCGGCCGGGGCCGACGGGCCGCCTACCTGCACCTCGACGCGGTCAACGGCGAGGTGCGGGCCCGGCCGTCGGCCCGCCTGGCGGCGGTCACCTCCGGCGGCGCCATCCCCGAGGTCGGTGATTTCCGGGTGGTGCTCGAGCCCGACGACCTGTTCGTCGGCACGGTCAACGAGGACTGGGCGACCGAGTCGATGCCCGGCGACATCTTCCTGCTCGGCACCCACGCCTGGCAGATCCGCCAGATCGGTTCCGGCGTCGTGCGGGTGGCCGACGCCCAGGGCAAGCCGCCCACGATCCCGTTCTGGCTGGGCGAGGCGCCCGCCCGCACCGCCGAGCTGTCGCAGCACGTCTCGTCGCTGCGGGCCACGCTCGACGCCTTCCTGGCGGTCGGCGACGCCGAGGGGGCCCGGGCATGGCTGCACTCGGTGGCACCGCTCGACGACGCGGCGGTCGAGCAGATCTTGGCCTACGTGGCCGCCGGCCGGGCCGTGCTCGGCGTGGTGCCCACCCAGGACGACCTGGTGTTCGAGCGGTTCTTCGACGAGGTCGAGGGCATGCACCTGGTGGTGCACTCGCCCTATGGCGGCCGGGTCAACCGGGGCCTCGGGCTGGCCCTGCGCAAGCGGTTCTGCGTGTCGTTCGACTTCGAGCTGCAGGCCGCGGCCAGCGACGACGCCGTCGTGCTGTCGCTCGGGCCGCAGCACAGCTTCCCGCTGGCCGATGTGCCCCGCTTCCTCAACTCGGCCACGGTGCGCGAGGTGCTGGTCCAGGCGGTGCTGTCCCCGCCCTCGCCCATGTTCCAGAGCCGCTGGCGCTGGAACCTCAACCGGTCGCTGGTCGTCCTGCGGTGGAAGGGCGGTCGGCGCAACCCGCCGCCCATCCAGCGCATGGAGTCCGACGACATGATGGCGGCCCTGTTCCCCCAGGCCGCCGCCTGCCAGGAGAACGCGAGCGGCCCCATCGAGCCGCCCGACCACCCGATCGTGCGCCAGACCATGCACGACACGCTCACCGAGAGCCTCGACATCGACGGCCTGACCGAGCTGCTCGACGGCATCGAGACCGGGCGCGTCCAGGTCCACTTCCGCGACACCACCGAGCCGTCGGCCTTCAGCCACGAGATCCTCACGGCCAGGCCGTACGCCTTCCTGGACGACGCCGAGCTGCAGGACCGCCGCACCAACGCCGTTCCCCTGCGCCGGGGTCTGCCGGTCGACCTGGCCACGATCGGCCGGCTCGACCCGGCCGCCATCGATCGGGTCCGCGAGGAGGTGGCCCCGTCGCCCCGCAGTGCCGACGAGCTGCACGACCTGCTCTCCGGCCTGATCGTCACCCCGGCCCGCGACGACTGGCGGCCGCTGTTCGACGCGCTGGCCGCCCGGGGCCGGGTGAGCTCGACGCCGCGCGACGCCTCGGGGCGCGAGCTGTGGTGGACGACCGAGCTCGACGCGCAGGCGGCGGTGCTGGTGCACGACCGCGCCGACGAGGCCCATCCCCGCGAGCTGGTGGCGGCCGCGGCCCTGCGGGGCCACCTCGACACGCTCGGCCCGGTCACCGAGGCCGAGCTGGCCCGCTGCTCGGGGCTGTCGGCACCGGTGGTGGCCGCCGGCCTGGCGGTGCTCGAGAACGAGGGCTTCGCACTCCGGGGCACGTTCACCGAGCCGGCGACCGAGGTTCCCGCCCCCTCCGACGCTCCCGGTAGCTCCGCCGGCTCCGACGGGGCTGACGGGGCTCATGGCTTCGACGGGGCCGACCGTGCGGTCGAGTGGTGTGCCCGGCGGCTCCTGGCCCGCATGCACTCGTACTCGCGGCAGACCCGGCGCAAGGCCGTCGAGCCGGTGACGGCGCAGGACTTCATGCGCTTCCTGCTGCGCTGGCAGCACGCCGCGCCCGGCACCAAGGTCCGCGGTCACCACGGCGTGCGCCAGGTCGTCGAGCAGCTCCAGGGGTTCGAGGCCGCCGTCTCCGCCTGGGAGCCCCACCTGCTGGCCGGCCGCGTCGAGGGCTATCGGTCCTCGATGCTCGACCGGCTGTGCCACGACGGCGAGGTGACCTGGCTGCGGCTGTCGCTGCCCCAGCCGGCGAGCGATCGGCGCGCCAGCCCGTCCAAGGCCACCCCGGTCAGCCTGGCCTTCCGCGACGACCTGCCCTGGCTGCTGCAGGCGGCCCGCGTCGGCAACGACGGGCCGGCCGACGACGCGGCGGCCGGGCGGCCCGAGGTGCCCGCCGTCGGGGCGACGGCCGAGGTGGTCGAGGCCCTGACCGCCAAGGGGGCCCGCTTCCTGTCCGAGCTGGCGGCCGACACCGGGCGACTCGCCACCGACATCGAGGGCGCCCTGTGGGACGGGGTGGCCCGGGGCCTGCTCACCGCCGACGGCTTCGCCGCGGTCCGGTCGCTGGTCGAGGAGCGTCGCCGGCCGTCCGCGCCGGCGCGCTCGGTGAGCCGCCGCCGGCGCGGTGCGCGGGGCCCCTCGCTGGCCGCCGGGCGCTGGTCTCTGGTCGAGGCGGTCGAGCCGGTCGACGACCGCGAGGGCCTGGCCGAGGTGGTGGCCGACCAGCTCCTCCAGCGGTGGGGCGTGGTCTTCCGCGACCTGGCGGTCCACGAGGGCCTGGCCGTGCCGTGGCGCGACCTGCAGTGGGCGCTGCGCCGGTTCGAGGACCGGGGCCTGGTGCGGGGCGGCCGGTTCGTCGCCGGGTTCAGCGGCGAGCAGTACGCCCTGCCGGCGGCGGTCGACGGCCTCAAGGCCGTGCGCAAGCTGCCCCGCAACGGCGAGCGGGTGGTGGTCAACGTGTGCGACCCGCTGAACCTGACGGGCGTCGTCATCCGCGGTGCCCGCACGCCGGCGGTGCGCACCAACACCGTCACCTTCGTCGACGGGGTGCCCGAGAGCGACAGCGATGGCGCCGGTCGAGCAGCCGGCGTCCCCGAGCCGACGGATGCCGACGTGGTCGAACCGGTCGCCGCCGACGCCGGCCACGCCATCTGATCACGGGGGTCGGCGTGCGAACGGGCGACGACAGGCGTGTGCGCATCCGCCTCGCCGCTGCCGGAGACGCCGCTCCGGCCCGGTCCATCTACGGCGCCGTCATCGAGTCGAGCGCAACGTCGTTCGAGCTGGTCGTGCCGTCGCTCGACGAGATGGCCGTCCGCATCGTCGAGCGCCAGCCGGCCCACCCCTGGCTCGTCGCCGAGGTGGCGGCGGCGAAGGGCGAGAGCGATGGCGATGGCGACGGCCGCGCGATCGCGGGCTACGCCTACGCCGGCCGCTTCTCCGGCCGGCCCGCGTACGACTGGTCGGTCGAGACCAGCATCTACCTGGCCGAGTCGGCCCGCGGGCGGGGCATCGGTCGTGCGCTGTACCAGGCACTGCTGGCGGTGCTGGTCGCTCAGGGATATCGCCAGGCCATGGCCGGCATCGCCCTGCCCAACCCGGCGAGCGTCCGGCTCCACGAGTCGGTCGGCTTCGCACCCGTGGGCGTGTACCGGGCGGTGGGCTGGAAGCTCGGCGCGTGGCACGACGTCGGGTGGTGGCAGCGCGGGCTGGCGTCGTCCGCCATCGGGGCCCCGCAGGCTCCGGTCCCGCTCACCGCGCTCCCGACCGACGTGCTGGAGGCTGCCCTCGCCTGGCGCGGTCCGTCGCCGGCCGGCGACGTTCAGGCCGGGCGGTGATCGGCGAGGTCGGACATGGCTTCTCGTGACCGCCGGGCCACGGGGACTCATCACCGGGGTGCCCGGGCCCGCCGCAGGCCCGGGCACCGCGGCCGTTCGATCGAACCGCTACCGGGCCAGCAGCTCGTCGAGGCGCTCGTAGCCCTGGTGGATGCCCTCCTGCATGCCGCTGGCCAGGACGGCGTCGCGGACCTCGAAGCTGTCGACCAGCGAGGTCGCGGTCAGCCGGGTGCGCCCGTCGCCCAGGTCCTCCAGCTCCAGCTTCTCGAGCGCCACGCCGTCGGGCTGGCCCTCGAAGGTGAAGGTCTGGACGATCAGCTCGGACGGGCGCACCTCGTGGAAGCACCCGTGGAAGCCGTACTCCTCGCCGTCGCGGGCGTGGATGTAGCGGTACGAGCCCCCGGTGCGGCAGTCGAAGTGGTCGATCCGCATCGTCAGGTCACGGGGCCCGAGCCACTGGACCACGAGCTCGGGATCGGTGTGGGCGCGGAAGACCTTCTCGGGCGGGGCGTCGAACTCGCGCACGAGGCGCACGAGCGGGACATCGGGATCGGCGGTGATCTGGGTCTCGAGGGTCTTGGTGGTCATCTGGGTTCTCCTGTGGGGGACGGTCCGGCCTCGGCCGGAGGGACGGGCTCGATGTCGTCGTGCATGGCGGCCAGCAGGTCGTCGAGGCGCTGGTAGCGCTCCTCGGCCCGCCGGCGGTGGCGCTCGATCCACATCGTCATCAGGTCGAACACCTCCACTTCCAGGTGGACGGGGCGTCGTTGCGCCTCTCCTTCTTCAACCACTTGGTTGAACACAACGTACGACGGCGAAGGTCTAGTTGTCAACCATTTGGTTGAAGACGGGCGACTCAGTCCCGGTGGCGAGCGATGACTGGTGCGAAGGCGTCGGCGTCGCGTGAGAACACGGTGACGCCGTCCACGCCCATGCCCTCCAGGCGCGCGAGGCGGGCGACGAGGTCGTCCTCGGTGCCCACCAGCAGGAACGGGCTGTCGAGCTGGTCCTCCGCCAGGCCCTCGTCCAGGAAGTCGGCGAGGGCCGCCCCGGGGTCGTCCGTGACCGCTGCCCGCTGGACGAGGATGTCGGCGGCGAGGCGATCGCGGCCCGCGGCGGCGCCGGCGGCGCGGGCCCGCGCCAGCCGATCGGCGAGGCCGTCCCAGCCCCAGTGCGACAGGTCGGTGTGGTGCCTGCCGGTGCCGGCGGTGAAGCCGGTGAGTCCCACGACGTCGGCGGTGCGGCCCGCCACGTCGAGGACGCGATCGCCGTTGCCGCCCACCAGCAGCGGCGGGCTGGCCGGCGGCAGCCCCGTCGTCGCGCCGGCCAGGCCGAGGCGCTCGTCGTCCACGGTCTCGCCGGCCGCCAGCGCGCGCAGAGCGACGACGGTCGCCGCCAGCCGGTCGACCCGCTCGCCGGCCGGCGGGTAGCGCAGCCCGGCCTGCTCGAACTCCGCCCGGTTGTGGCCGGCGCCCAGCCCGACGACGAGGCGCTCGCCGGTGACCGCATGGGCCGTGGCGACCGTCCGGGCGAGCAGCAGCGGGTTCCAGAACTCGACGTTGAGCACGTAGGTGCCGAGGCGCATCCCGCGTGTGACACCGGCGGCGGCGGTGAGGGCGACGAAGGGATCGGCGATGCCGACGTGGTCCGGCACCCAGTAGGTGTCGAATCCCGCCGCTTCGAACGCCCGCAGCCGCTCGGGCCACTCGGGCCACGAGAGCGCGTCGTCGGCCCGAGCGGCGGACGGGTCGGAGACACCGAAGCGGAGCATGACTCGCAACCTATCAGTTGCGCGATTGCTTGGTCAGGGGGCGAAACGCGGGAACCTCACGAGGAGGGCGGGCAGTACGTTCCGATCGTATGACGACGCACGCGCCCTCGCAGGCCGACAAGGCCGAGCGATTCCTGGCCCTCCACCGCGGCGACACGCCCCTGCTCATGCCCAACCCGTGGGATCCGGGCTCGGCGCGGCTGCTGGCCACCCTGGGCTTCCCGGCCCTGGCCACCACCAGCAGCGGCTTCGCCGGCACGATGGGACGGCTGGACGGCACGGTCACGCGCGACGAGGCGCTGGCCCACGCCGCCGCGGTCGTCGAGGCGGTCGACGTGCCGGTGTCCGCGGACCTGGAGAACTGCTTCGCCGACGACCCGGCGGGCGTGGCCGCCACCGTCACGGGCGCGCTGGCGGCGGGACTGGCCGGCTGCTCGGTCGAGGACTACGCCGGCGGGCCGGGCGAGCTGACCGACACCAACGGCCTCTACGAGCGCGGCCTGGCGGTCGAGCGGGTGGCGGCCGCGGCCGAGACCGCCCACGCTGGCCCTGTGCACCTGGTGGTGACGGCCCGGGCCGAGAACCACATCCGGGGCGTGACCGACCTCGACGACACGATCGCGCGCCTCCAGGGCTACCAGCAGGCGGGCGCCGACGTGGTGTTCGCCCCAGGGGTGACCGGGGCCGACGACCTGCGGCGGCTGGTGTCGGAGGTCGACTGCCCGGTCAGCGTGCTGGTGCTGCCGGGCACGCCGACCATCGCCGAGCTCGGCGAGATCGGCGTGGGGCGCATCTCGGTGGGCGGGGGGTTCTTCCGGGTGGCCGTGGGCGCGGTGATCGAGGCCGGCCGCGAGCTGCTCGATCACGGCACCTACGGCTTCTGGGACGGCACCCGCGCCGCCGGACCGGTCATCCAGACGGCGTTCGCCCCCCGCCCTCCGAGCTGACGGCGGGCAGTTGGTTAACTTGGCTAAATGATCGGTAGGGTGGTCGCCGTGACCGCCCCGACCCCCACCTCGCTCGCCGGCGAGGCGAACGCCGGCGGCCCCGCCGGCCCGCTCGACGACGTGGGGCTCATGGCCGCCCACCTCCGCATCAGCGCCACCCGGCTCGCCCGGCTGCTGCGCCGCCAGGCCGACACGGGCATGTCGCCCAGCCAGCTCTCGGCCCTCACGTCCATCGAGCACCACGGGCCGATGACCCTCGGCGCCCTGGCCGACTACGAGCGGGTGGCCCCGCCCAGCGTGACCAAGGTGGTCGCCAAGCTGGAGGAGCAGGGCTTCGTCGTCCGCCGGGCCGACGCCTGCGATCGGCGGGTGGCCCGGGTGTCGATCACGCCGGCGGGTGTCGCGCTGCTGGCCGAGGTGCGCCAGCGCAAGGACGTGTGGCTGGCCGCCCGCCTGAGCGATCTCAGCGACGACCAGCGGGCCCGGCTCGCCGCGGCGCTCGACGTCATCGACGAGCTGACCGGCCAGGTGCAGGCGTGAGGCTGCTGAAGGGCGCCGCCCGCGAGACCTTCGCCTCCCTCGCCTACCGCAACTTCCGCCTGTTCTTCGTCGGCCAGGGCATCTCCCAGTGCGGCAACTGGCTCACGCTGGTGGCGCAGACGCTGCTGGTGCTCAAGCTGACCGACAGCGGCGTGGCGCTCGGCATCCTGGCGGCCGCCCAGTTCGGGCCCATCCTGCTGTTCGGACCGTGGGCCGGCCTGGTCGCCGACCGCTCGGACAAGCGCAAGCTGCTCCTGGTCGTCCAGTCCCTGGCCATGGTGCAGTCGTTCGTGATGGCGGCGCTGGCCTTCAGCGGCAGCCCGCCCGTCGGGGCCATCTACGCCGTGGCGGTGTTCGGTGGCCTGTGCATGGCCTTCGACAACCCCGCCCGGCGCAGCTTCGTGGTCGAGATGGTGCCGGTCGAGCACGTGAACAACGCCGTCAGCCTGAACAGCGCACTCATGACCCTGTCCCGGGTGGTGGGCCCGGCGCTGGCCGGCCTGCTGGTGACCACGGTGGGCTACGGGTGGGCGTTCCTGGGCGACGGCCTCTCGTACATCGCCGTGCTGATCGGCCTGTGGATGATGCGTACATCCGAGCTGCGCCCGGCGCCGGTGACGCCCAAGGCCAAGGGCCAGATCCGGGCGGGGCTGCGCTACGTCCGCAGCGTTCCCGAGCTGTTCGTGCCGCTGGTGATGATGGCCGTGGTCGGCACGCTCTCGTACAACTTCCAGACCGTCTTCCCGCTGTTCGTCACCCGCGACCTGCACGGCAGCGACGCCACGTTCACCGTGATCTTCTCGGTGACGAGCGTGGGCTCGCTCGTGGGGGCGTTGATCGCGGCACGCCGCTCCATCGTCAGCGTCGACCGGGTGAGCTACGCCGCCCTGGCCTACGGCGTGACGATGGGCATGATGGCGGTGGCGCCGACGGTGCCGGTCGCAGCCGTGATCGCGGTCCTGCTGGGCCTCTCGTCGATCACGTTCCTGGTGGCGTCGACCGCCATCGTGCAGACCCTGTCCGCTCCCGAGATCCGCGGCCGGGTGCTGGCACTGCAGGCCATGCTGTTCCTGGGCAGCACACCCGTGGGCGGTCCGATCGTCGGGTGGGTGGCCGACGAGTTCGGCTCCCGCTGGAGCGTCGCGCTCGGCGGCATCGCCGCGCTGGGCGCCGGCGCGTGGGGCCTCGCCGTGGTGCGCCGGGCCGGGCCGTCGACCGTGGCGGACGAGGTGCCGGCCGAGGTGTCGGCGGAGTTGTCGGCCGGGGTGTCGGCGGAGTTGGCGGCCGACCACGCGGGTGCCGGCGTACCCGGCGTGCCCGTCCCCCCTGACGTCGCCCCGTCGATGGCTGTCACAACGGCCGGAGCCGCGTCGCCGGTCGCTCGCGAGGGCTCGTCGGCCCGCATGGCCTGACCGTCCCCGCTCTGCTACCACTGGCGCGTGGACAAGATCGTGGCCGCACTGGCGGCGCAACAGGACGAGCTCGGCGGCATGGTGTCATCGCTGGACGAGTCCGGGTGGCTGCTGCCGTCGCAGTGCGAGGGCTGGACGGTGTCCGACGTGGTGCTGCACCTGGCGCAGACCAACGAGATGGCCATCGGCAGCACCCGGGGCACCTTTGCGGAGGTGACCGACGCGCTCAACGACGGCCTCCCGCCCGCCACGTCGGTCAACGAGGGCGCCGGCCTGCTGGTGGCCCACGAGCGGGGCGCGTCCGGCGCCGAGGTCTTCAGCCGCTGGCAGGCGAGTGCCCGCACCCTGCGGGACGAGCTCGCGGGCCTCGAGCCCGGTCACCGCGTGACGTGGGTGGCGGGCGAGCTGTCGGCCCGCACGCTGGCCACCACCCGGCTGGCCGAGACGTGGATCCACACCGGCGACATCGCGCCGGCCCTCGATCACGAGATGATCGCCGACGACCGGCTGTGGCACATCGCCCGGCTGGCCTGGCGCACGCTGCCCTACGCCTTCGGTCAGGCCGGGTACCAGGCCGCCGGGCCTGTGGCGTTCACGCTGGAGGCGCCCAACGGCGACACGTGGGTCTTCGAGCCGGACGACCCGGCGCTCACCACCATCGAGGGCCCGGCGCTCGACCTGTGCACCGTGGCCGGCCAGCGGGCCGACGCCGCCGAGACCGAGCTGCGCGGCGAGGGCCCCGACGCCGACGCGGTGCTCGACCTGGTGCGCACCTTCGCCTGACGGTACGGATCGGCCCCCGAAGGCCCCGGGAACCCCGGGCGCCCGCCGGCCCGGTCGTTCTGGCGTTGGTGGCTGCGGTGGTGGCAGTGAGCGACGCCAGTTCCAGGGGATCGTCAGCGCGCGGGGCCGGTCGCTGCAGGCGGGGGCGGAGCCGCGTCGGTGATCGCCAGGGCCAGGCGTTCGGCAGCGAACCGGATCAGGTGCTTTGCGGGATAGCCGTCGAGGGCCCGCCGCTCGCTGGTGACGTGGTCGGACAGCCCGGTCAGCGCCGACCACAGGAAGCTCGGGACCAGGCGCTCGTCGGCGACCTGCCGGCCGTCTCGGGCCGCAGCGGTGCGGATGCTGTCCATGAGCAGGCGGTTGTGCTCCCGGGTGGCGCTGCGCAGCTCGTCGACCAGCTCGGGTGGGAAGCCGCCCGACTGGGCGGCGGTGTCGCGTCGGAGCGCCGACCAGAGCGTGAAGTACCGCCCGTAGGTCCGGTAGAGCCCGATGTGGCCCTCGATCACCAGCGCCAGCAGCTCGGTCAGGCCGTGGCCCGCTCCGGCGACCGGCCGGTACGCCTCGGTGTGGGTGCGGATCGCCTCGGCGTAGAGCGTGGCGAACAGCTGCTCCTTGGTGGCGAAGTACGAGTAGAGCGTGGCGGGGCTCACGCCGGCGGCGGCGCCCAGGTCGCGCATGTTGAGCGAGGCGTACCCGCGCTCGGCGATCTGCGCCCGGGCTGCGTCGAGGATGTCGATGCGTCGTTGGCGCCGGTCGCCCCATCGTGTCGCCGTCGCCGGCCCGGCGGTGGGGGAGGCGGGGTCGGCTCCGGCCGGGGCTGTGGTGGTCGCCGTCGTGGGCCTGGTCATCGTGTTGCCGTCACCCTGCTGCCGTCACCGTGGGCCGCCGCCGTGGGCCGCCACCTTGCTGCGGCCGTCGTCCCGCCGTCATCCGAGCGGTGCGTCCAATTCGAACAGCGTTTGATTCGAACGTGGTTCGATTCTAGAGTGCGGAGGTCGCCGGGTGTCGAGTGCCGCCGCTCCCGGCCGCCGAGGGGGACGAGCATGGAGTTGTGGACCACCCGGTTGCCCGAGCCGGCGACCGCGGTCGACCAGGCCCGGCGGGCCGAGCTTCAGGGGTGGGACGGCGTCACCTTCACCGACTCCCAGAACCTGATCGGCGACCCGTTCGTGGCCGTGGCGCTGGCGGCCGCGGCCACCGAGCGCCTGGGCTTCGCCACCGGTGTCACCAACGCCCACACCCGCCACCCCGCGGCCCTGGCCAACGTGGCCGCCACCGTGCAGGAGACCTCCGGCGGGCGTTTCGTGCTGGGCATCGGCCGGGGCGACACGGCGCTGTTCCACCTCGGCCTGAAGCCCATGCCGGTCGCCCGCTTCGCCCGGCTGGTCACCGACGTGCAGACGTACCTCGGCAACGGGACGGTCGACTGCGACGGCTTCCCCAGCCGCATGCAGTGGCTCGACCGGGCCCGCCAGCCCAAGGTGCCCCTCGACGTCGCCGCGTCCGGGCCGCGGGTCATCGAGTTCGCCGCCCGCACCGCCGAGCGGATGACCCTGGCGGTGGGCGCCGACCCCGACCGCCTCGCCTGGGCGCTCGACCTGGCCCGCAAGGCGGCCGCCGACGCGGGCCGAGATCCCGGCGACATCGGGTTCGGCGCCTACGTCAACGTCGGCTGCCACCCCGACCGCGACGTGGCCCGGGGCCTCATCGCGGGCGGCGTGGCCGCCTTCGCCCACTTCTCGTCCATGCCCGGGTCGACCGGCGCGGGGCTGCGGCCCGACGACCGCGCCGTGGTGGCCGAGGTGGGCCGCCGGTACGACAGCCGCCAGCACCTGAGCAACCGGGCCGGGCACACCGAGGCGCTCAGCCCCGACTTCGTCGACCGCTTCGCGATCGTCGGCCCGCCCGACACGTGCGCAGCGCGGTTCCGGGCCCTCGCCGACCTCGGCATCGACCGCTTCGTCGTCACCGGCCCCAGCTTCGGGGCCGACCGCGACCACGCCCGCACCGCCGGCCGGCTGCTCGTCGACGAGCTGCTGCCCGCCCTGCACCAGGAGGTTCACCAATGACCGAGCGCAGCGAGATGCGGACGCACGGCCGGCCGCGCCGGGAGGTGCACCAGTGACCGACCACGACCTCGTCATCAGGGGCGGCACCGTGCTCGACGGCACGGGCGACCCCGCCCGCACCGCGGACGTGGCCGTCCGCGACGGCGTCGTCACCGAGGTGGGCCGCGTCGCCGGCACCGCGGCCCGCACGATCGACGCCGACGGCCTGCTGGTCACGCCCGGGTTCGTCGACATCCACGCCCACTACGACGGGCAGGCCTCGTGGGGCGAGCGGATGATCCCGTCCTCGTGGCACGGCGTTACCACGGTGGTGGTGGGCAACTGCGGCGTGGGCTTCGCGCCCGTGCACCCCCAGGACCACGGCCGGCTCATCGAGCTGATGGAGGGGGTCGAGGACATCCCCGGGGTGGTGCTGTCCGAGGGCCTGGCATGGAACTGGCAGTCGTTCCCCGAGTTCATGGACGTGCTCGACGGCCGGCCGTTCGACATCGACGTGGCCCTGCAGCTGCCCCACGGCGCCCTGCGCCTGCACGTCATGGGCGAGCGGGGTGCGGCCCGGGAGGCGGCGACGCCCGACGACATCGCCGCCATGGCCCGCATCGCCGCCGAGGCGGTCGAGGCCGGCGCGATGGGCTTCACCACGTCCCGCACGCTCAACCACCGCACCAGCCGGGGCGAGCCCACGCCCACCCTCACCGCCGAGGCGGACGAGCTGGTCGGCATCGCCCGCGCCATCGGCGACACCGGGCGGGGCGTCCTGCAGGTCGTGTCCGACTTCACCGACGTCGACGGCGAGTTCGCCATCTTCCGACGGATGGCGGCCGAGTCGGGGCGCCCGCTGTCGTTCACCCTGGTGCAGGCCCGGGGCGAGGACTGGCGGCGCCAGCTCGACCTGCTGGCCGAGGCCAACGCCGCCGGCGTCGTCATGTCGGCCCAGGTGGCCCCGCGGCCGGTGGGCCTGCTCCTCGGTCTGCAGTGCACCCTCAACCCGCTGATGACCAACGCCGTGTACCGCGAGGTGGCGGGGCTGCCGCTCGACGAGCAGGTGGTGGCGCTGTCCGACCCGGCCATGCGCCGGCGGGTGCTGGACGAGGCGGCGGCGGACGGCCGGCGGGCGGGCCGGGTCATGGGCGCCTTCGAGCACATGTACCTGCTGGGCGACCCGCCCGACTACGAGCCCGACCCGGCCACCAGCGTGGCCGGCCTGGCCGAGCGCGCCGGCCGCGAGCCGATCGAGCTGGTGTACGACCACCTCGTGTCCGACGGCGGGCGGGCGTTCTTCTACGTGCCGTTCCTCAACTACACCGACGGCAACCTCGACGCCACCGGCGAGATGCTGGCCCACCCCCACACCGTCCCGGGCCTCGGTGACGGCGGCGCCCACCTCGGCACGATCTGCGACGCCTCGTTCCCCACGACGCTGCTGGCGCTGTGGGGCCGCGACCGTGACCGGGGCCGGCTGGCGCTGCCCTACCTCGTGCGCCAGCACACCCAGGACACGGCCCGGACCGTGGGCCTGCTCGACCGGGGCGTGCTGGCTCCGGGCTACCGGGCCGACGTCAACGTCATCGACTTCGAGCACCTCACCGCCCGCCGCCCCGAGATGCGGCACGACCTCCCCGCCGGCGGCCGCCGCCTCGTCCAGGCGGCCGAGGGCTACGTGGCGACCGTCGTCGCAGGGCACGTCACCTACGAGAACGGCGAGGCCACCGGACCGCTGCCCGGCCGCCTGGTCCGCGGCCCCCAGCCTGCCCCCGCAGCCGCCACCGGAGGCGCCCGATGACCACCACCGACGACCGCGCCGGCGACGCGCCGGCACCGCCCGAGCCGCTGGAACCGGCCTGCGAGTGGCGCACCGACGAGGTGGGCGACAGCTACATCTTCCGGCTCACCGGCGAGCACCTGGCCGAGCTCGACGCCGCCCTCGTGGCGGCCGAGTCGCAGGTCGACGACGTGCTGGACATCACCCGCGAGCTGTTCCCCCTGCCCACCCTCGGCCCCGAGCTCGCCGCCATCACCCACGAGCTCGTCGACGGCCGCGGCATGGTGCTCATCCGGGGCCTGCCGGTCGAGCGCTACAGCAAGGAGCGGGCGTCGGCCATCTACTGGGGCGTCGGCGCCCACCTCGGCCTGCCGTGGCCGCAGAACGCCAAGGGCCACCTCCTCGGCGACGTCACCGACCAGGGGCGGGCGGTGAACGACCCCACCGCCCGGGGCAACGAGCTGGGCGGCATCGCCCTGCCCTTCCACTCCGACGGGTCCGACCTCGTGGGGCTGTTCTGCCTCGACGCCGGGGCCGCCGGCGGCGACAGCCTGGTGGCGAACGCCGTCACCATCCACAACGACCTGGTGCGCGACGATCCCCAGCTGGCCGCCGCGCTGTACGAGCCGTTCCCGTACGACCTGCGGGGCGAGCAGGCCCCGGGCGCCCGTGGCTGGTACACGATGCCCGTGTTCAGCCGGTGCGGTGACCGCCTGTTCGTGCGCTACATCCGGCCCTACATCGAGGCGTCACGCCGCCACGAGGACGCCCCGCGGCCCTCGTCGCTCGGCCGGGCGGCCATGGACCGCCTCGACGCCATGTGCGCCGACCCGCAGTACCGGGTGGCCATGGGCATGCAGGCCGGCGACATGCAGTTCGTGAACAACTACCACGTGCTGCACGGCCGCGACGCCTACCAGGACGACCGGGCGGCGGGGAAGATCCGCCACCTCAAGCGGCTGTGGCTCGAGACGGACGTGATCGCCGACGACGACAAGCCCGAGCGCTTCCGCCTGGGCCGCACCGACAGCTACTGGTCGAGCAAGGGCCGCACCAAGAGCGAGCTGAAGGTCTGAGCGACCGCCACGGCCGGTCGGGGCGCGGCGTCGGCCGGCGTGGGGCCGGCCGGCGCGACGCGGGCTACGAGGCCGCGGCCAGCTTGTAGCGGGCGTACTCCTCGACCCGGGCCAGGTGCTCGGGGCTGCGCCGGAAGCGCAGGCTCAGCTCGTCGAGGTCGGCACCCTGCTCGCGCCACCGCAGCACGCGCCGCTCGAGCGGCCGCAGCGTGCCCGCCTCCGGGACCGACGACAGCGGCCGGTCGAGGTCGGCCAGCATCCGCACCTGGGCGGTCCACTGCTCGCCTCGACCGAAGAGGCGGCCGATCTCGGTGTCGTCCAAGCCGTCGTCGGCCAGGCGCAGCACTCGGCGCTCGACGGGCCGCAGCCCCTGGATGGTGGACATTCGCACCTCCTCGATCGCTCCCCACGGTAGCGGGGGCGCACAGGGTGCGTGCCCGACCCGCCCGGCGGGATGCCACGGACCGTTCGCCATGGCCTCGGCGGGGGAGGGGGACGCCGCTGGTGGATCGGGGGCGGGTGGGCGCTAGCGTCGGCCCGCGGGGCGGCCGACCGGGGCGAGGAGCGCACGATGGCTGAGGGTACGGCGGCGGGCGCCGCAGGAACGGTCGCGCTTGGCGACGGCCCGGTGGTCAACCGCCTCGGGTTCGGGGCCATGCGCATCACGGGCGAGGGCGTGTGGGGCCCGCCCCGCGACGGCGAGGAGGCCCTCGGAGTGCTGCGGCGGGCGGTCGAGCTGGGCGTGCAGTTCGTCGACACCGCCGACAGCTACGGCCCCGGCGTCAGCGAGGAGCTGATCGCGCTGGCGCTCCGCCCCTACCCGGACGACCTGGTGCTGGCGACCAAGGGCGGCTTCCTGCGCGACGGGCCCGGCCGGTGGCGGCCCGACGGGCGACCGGAGCACCTGCGCGAGGCCTGCGAGGGCAGCCTGCGCCGCCTGGGCGTCGACCGCATCGAGCTCTACCAGCTCCACGTGCCCGACCCGGCCGTGCCGTTCGACGAGTCGGTCGGGGCGCTCGTCGCCCTGCGCGACGAGGGCAAGATCGCCCACATCGGGCTCTCCAACGTGAGCGCCGACCAGGTCCGGCAGGCCCGGGCGCTCGCGCCGGTCGTCTCGGTGCAGAACCGATACAACGTCGACGACCGCGGGTCGGACCCCGTGATCGACCTGGCCGAGGAGCTGGGCTTCGCCTTCATCCCCTGGGCGCCGGTCGGGGGGAACCAGCCGGGCACCGGCTCCGCGCTGCGGACCGTGGCACAGCGCCACGGCGTGACGCCCGTGCAGGTGGCGATCGCCTGGCAGCTCGCCCGGTCGCCGCAGATGCTCCCCATCCCGGGCACGTCGTCGGTGGCCCACGTGGAGGACAACGTCGCCGCGGCCGCCCTCGAGCTGACCGAGGACGACCTCGCCGAGCTGGAGAGCCGGCCCGCGGGCGGTGCGGCCCGGCGTCTGGCCGGCAAGGTCCGCCGCAACCGTCGCCCGTAGCGCACTCTGCCCGCCCCGGCATCCCTGGTCGCGGGCGTGCCCGACGGCTAGACCGAGGGCATGGCCGATCACCTCGACCGACCCCTCACCATCGTCGCCATCGGGGCCCATCCCGATCCGTTCGACATGCCCTACCAGGCGGGGGGCACCCTCGCGAAGTACGCCAAGCGGGGCGACACGGTGGTGACCGTGTCCGCGTCGTTCGAGGACGAGTGGGCCGACGAGGTGCGCGACATCGCGGCCCGCCTGGGCGCCAGCCAGGAATGGCTCGACTTCGAGGAGGGCGCCATCTTCGACGACCCGCCCCACACGCAGAAGATCATGGACATGCTGCGGCGCCACAAGGCCGACGTCGTGGTGACCCATCAGCCGACCGACTACCACCCGGACCACCGGGCCCTGTCACGCGCGGTGCTGGCGGCGTCCCTGCTGGCCCGCGTCGACGAGCTCGAGTCCGACCACGAGCCGCACAAGATCGGGAACCTCTTCTACTCCGAGACCACGAGCGGGCTGAACTCGCAGGGCACGATCTACGTCGACGTCGAGGAGACGTGGGAGCAGAAGATCGAGGCCCTGCGCCTGCACGCCGGCCTGTCCGAGCGCCGCGGCGTCGCCCACCTGGAGAGCATCGAGCACCTGATCGAGCGCGAGATCGCCACCATGAGGTTCCGGGGGCTGCAGGTCGAGCGCGAGTACTGCGAGGTGTTCGCGCCCGCCGTCAACTACCGCGTGTCGTGGGCGCACGACCTGCTGCCGCTCGCCACCCTGCCACCGATCGAGGACTGACCGCCGCCCGCCCGACGGGGGTCCCGAGCGATGATCGAACCGCTGCCCGCCTTACGTCGTAAGGGATGATCATGAGCACGACCACCGCCGACGAGTTCGCCGAGAAGATCTTCGCCGCCGTCCTGGGCGCCCAGCAGGTGCAGGCCATCGAGCTGGGCGACCGGCTGGGCTGGTACCGCGCCCTGGCGGACGGCACGCCCCGCACGGCGGGGGAGCTGGCCGCCCAGACCGGGACGGCCGAGCGCTTCGCCCGGGAGTGGCTGGAGCAGCAGGCCGTGTGCGGCTACCTGACGGTGGACGACCAGGCCGCGCCGCCCGGCGAGCGCCGCTTCACGCTGCCCGAGGCCCACGCCGCGGTCCTGGCCGATCCCGACAGCACGGCCTTCATGACGCCGATCGCCCGGTTCGTGGCCACCGCCGGCCGCTTCGTCGACCGCATCGCCGACAGCTACCGCAGCGGGGTCGGCCTGAGCTGGGACGAGCTGGGGGACGACGCCCGCGAGGCGCAGGCCGCCGCCAACCGGCCCCTGTTCCTGCACCGGCTGGGCCAGGAGCTGCTGCCCGCCGCGCCCGACGTGCACGCCCGGCTGGGCTCGGCCCGGCGCGTCGCCGACGTGGGCTGCGGCTACGGCTGGTCGGCCATCGGCCTGGCCCGTGCCTACCCGGACATCACCGTGGACGGGTTCGACATCGACGAGCCGTCCGTCGTGGCGGCCCGCCGCAACGCCGAGGAGGCGGGGGTGGGCGACCGCGTGCGGTTCCACGTGTCCGACACGGCCTCCCTCGACGACAACCACGCGGGCGCCTACGACGCCGTGTTCGCCTTCGAGTGCGTGCACGACATGCCCGACCCCGTCCCGGTCCTGGCGGCCATGAGGCGGCTGGCCGCCGACGACGGCGTGGTGGTGGTGATGGACGAGCGCACCGAGGACCGCTTCACCGCGCCGGCCGGCGAGGTCGAGCAGCTCCTGTACGGCTACTCACTGATGTGCTGCCTGGGCGACGGGCTGTCGCAGGGGCCTTCGGTCGGCACCGGCACCGTCATGCGCCCCGGCACCTTCGCCGGATACGCGGTCGACGCCGGGTTCGCCGGCGTCGACGTCCTCCCCATCGAGGACGACTTCTTCCGCTTCTACCTCCTGCGGCGCTGAGCAGCTGAGCGACTGGGCCGCAGGCGGCGCTGAGCCGTCGACGGCCGGGGTCAGTCGCCGGCGGGCGGCCGCTCGCGGTGGTCGGCCAGCTCGTCCGCCGGGTACGAGCCCGACCAGTCCTGGTCGTGGCTCCAGTCGGGCTGCTTGGTGCGGCGCGACTCGTCGAGGCTGACCTCGCCGTCGGCCAGGCCGGTCACCTCGGCGATGAACACCGGGCTCACGGACTCGACGCCGCC
The DNA here is from genome assembly GCA_963842395.1 of uncultured Acidimicrobiales bacterium. Lineage (GTDB taxonomy): Bacteria > Actinomycetota > Acidimicrobiia > Acidimicrobiales > VFJN01 > ZC4RG19. The sequence goes on along the minus strand of CAWJGJ010000002.1, from coordinate 972,363 downwards.
GGCCGCCCGGCGGGCGATCTCGTCGTCCCAGCCGGCCAGGATCGCCCCCACGACGGTCTGCTGCTGGCTGGCGAGGTTGCAGCGGGCGCCGTCGGCGACCGTGGCCAGCGCCTTGGTGGCCGTCTCCACGTCGTGGTGGTCGCCGTCACCGCCGCACAGCCGCTCGAGGGCGTCGGCGATGGTCAGGCCGTCGGCCTTGCAGGGCGTGCACTGCCCGCACGACTCGACCGCGAGGAAGCGGGCGGCGCCGGCGGCGACGGCCGTCATGTCGGTGCCCTCGGCCACGACGATCAGGCTGGCGGTGCCGAGCCCGCTGCCCGCCGCCGCCATGGCCTCGTAGGAGAGCGGGGTGTCGAGCAGCGCCGCCGGCAGGGGCGCCGCCGACACGCCGTTGAGCACGGCGACGATCGGCCGATCGGGCGCCGGGCCGCCGCCGATCGCCGCGATCGCCTCCCGCACGGTCGTGCCGAGGGCGACCTCGCCCACCCCGGCGTGCCGGACGTCGCCGGTCACCGTGCAGACGATCGTGCCGGGCGAGTCGTCGGTGCCGAGGGCGCGGAACCACGCGGCGCCCTCCCCGACGATGCGGGCGGCGTTGGCCAGCGTCTCGACGTTGTCGACCAGCGCGGGCGGCGCCACCGTCCCGGGCCCGGGGCCGGCCATCTCGACCGGGGCGGCCAGGCCGCTGCCGCTGTCCACGTCGTCGACGTCGTCCACCACCTCCACGACACCCCGGCGGTAGGGCGGGGCGATGCGGGGCAGGGGCGCCCGGCCCGCGACCACCTCCAGCAGCGCGGTCTCCTCGCCGAACAGGTACTCGTGCGGGCCGGTCACCACCGACACGGCGACGTCGCCCAGCATGCCGGCGTCCCCCATCTCGGCGACGGCCGCGGTCACGCGACCGTGCTCGACGTCCTCGCCGTCCTTGAGCGCCACCACCACGTCCGCGGCGCCGACGGCGATGGCGGCGACGAGTGCACCTTCCAGCACGGTGTAGGGGTCGGCGCGGAGGATGGTCCGGTCCTTGTAGGTGCCGGGCTCGCCCTCCGCCGCGTTGACGACCACGGTGGTGGGCAGGTCGGCCGCCCGGTGGGCGGCGATGGTGCGCCACTTGGCCCCGGTGGGGAACCCGGCCCCGCCCCGGCCTCGCAGACCCGATGCCTCCACCTCGGCGATCAGCACCTCCGGCTCGACCCGCCGGGCGGCGTCGACGGCACGGCCACCGCCCGCCGCGCGCGCCACTCGTCGAGCGTCGCATGGGGCCGGGCGGGAAGGATGCGGTTGACCAGGGTCATCGGGCCCTCACTCGTTGTGCTCGCCCAGCGTCTCGCCCGCCTCGGACAGGCCCTCGTCCTCGAGCTCGCCTTCGACGGCCTCGCGCCGGGTGATGGGGTCGGGGTCGTCGGCGACGACCTCCTCGTAGATCTCCTGGGCCCGGGCCCGGTCGTCGTCGGGGTCGTCCCGGTCCGAGGGGCTGCGGGGGGTCGGGGGCGGGTCTTCGGGTGCGGGCATGGCGTCTCCACGGGCGGCGTCGCTGGGTGTGTACCCGGGGACGGCACCCGCCGAACCCTGTCCTGACCTGGGGTCGTGCCCGGTGCGGCCGGCGTGCCGCTACCGTGCGGCCGGCCATGTCCGACCCGAGCGACCCCCGTCGCGTCCCGCCGTCCCGCCTGAGCCGCCCGCATCCGTGCCGCTCCACGTGAACGGGAACGGGAACGGGAGCGGGAACGACGACCCCATGCCGGATGGCGGCGGCGACGGCGCTGGCGATGGCGCCGACCACGACGACCTCGACGTCGAGTACGAGTGGACGAGCGCCCGCCGGCGCTGGCCCGTCGTGGTGATCGGCCTGCTGGTGGTCGCCGCGCTCGTGGCGTCGAGCCTGCTCGCCCGCAACGCGGGCTCGGGCGACGATGGCGGCGGGTCGGACGGCGGCGACGCTGGCGCCGCGGAGGCCCCGCCCGCCGAGCCCGCCACCGAGGCCGAGATCGAGGCCGCCGTGGCCGAGATCAGCACGTTCGTCGAGCAGGAGCGGGGCGTGCCGTTCGTCGAGCCGGTCGCGGTCGAGCTGGCCGGCGAGGGCGAGTTCCAGGACCGCCTCCTCGCCGACTTCGACGAGGACGCCGACGAGCTGCGCGAGACCGAGGTGTTCCTCGAGGGCCTCGGGATGGTCGACCCCGAGACCGACCTCGTCGAGGCCATGCGCTCGCTCCTGGGCGGCGGCGTGGTCGGCTTCTACGACCCCGAGACGGCCGAGCTGGTGGTGCGGGGCGCGGCGCTGACGCCCTACGTGAGGACCACGATCGCCCACGAGCTGGTGCACGCCCTCGACGACCAGCACCACGACCTCGACCGCCCGGACTACGACGACGCCGACGACGAGATCGCGTTCGGGTTCAGCGCGGTGGTCGAGGGCAATGCCCGCCGCGTCGAGAACGCCTACCGGGCGTCCCTCGGCGAGGACGAGCGCGCCGCGGCCGACGCTGAGGAGCTGGCGCTGGGCGGCGATGTCGACCTGGGGGACGTGCCGCTGGTGCTCGTCGACCTCATCGGCGCCCCCTACGTGCTGGGCGAGCCGTTCGTCACCGGGTTGGCGGCCGAGGGCGGCGAGGAGGCCGTGGGCGAGGCCCTCGCCGACCCGCCCCGCACCAGCGAGCAGGTGCTCGATCCCGCCCGCTACCGGGCGGGCGAGGCCAGGGTCGACGTGCCGGTGCCCGACGTGCCCGGCGAGGTGGTGGACGACGGGGTCGTCGGTGAGCTGCTGCTGTTGCTCGTGCTGGCCGACGAGCTGGGCATGGACGCCGCCCGGGAGGCCGCGACCGGCTGGGGCGGCGACTGGGGCGTGGCCTGGCGCGACGGCGACCGCTCGTGCGTGACCGTGGCGATGGTCGGCGACGACCCGGCCGACACCGCGGAGCTGCGGGAGGCGTTCGAGCGGTGGGCGGACGAGAAGCCGGACGCCCGCGTCGTGGCCGCCCCCGGAGACGGGCCCTTCACGCTGGAGTCGTGCTCAGCCTGAGCGGGCGATGACGTCCTCGCCGAAGCGGCCGAGCACCTCGGCGGCCTGGGTCGGGTCGTAGGTCAGCGGCGGGACCATCACCCGCCCGACGCCCAGCTCCGCGAGCCGGCCCACCTCGTCGACCGCGGCCTCGCCGCCCGTGAGCAGGCTGGCGCCGCTGGCGCTGACCTCGATGGCGTCGGGGTCGCGACCGGCGTCGTCGGCCGCCGCCCGCATCGTGTCCAGGAGCGACGGCAGGTCGCCCTTGGCGGGGAAGAACCCGTCGCCGATGCGCCCGGCCCGGCGGGCGGCCGCGGCGGTGTGGCCGCCCACGGTGATGGGCACGGCCCGGGCGACCGGGCGGGGGCGCATGACGGCGCCGGTGAAGCTGATGGTCTCGCCCGCGAAGGCAGGCTCGTCCTGCGACCACAGCGCCCGCATGGCCGCCACGTACTCCTCGGTGCGCGGGCCCCTGTCGGCGAAGGGGATGCCGATCACGTCGAACTCCTCCTCCAGCCAGCCGATGCCGACGCCGAGGTGCACGCGCCCGCCGGACAGGACGTCGAGGGTGGCGACCTCCTTGGCCAGGACCACCGGGTTGCGCTGGGGCAGGATGATGATGCCGGTGGCCAGGGTGAGGGTGGTGCTGTGGGCGGCCACCCAGGTGAGCCAGATGAGCGGGTCCGGGATGTCGAACTCGCCGCCGCCGATCATCTTGCCGGTGGGCGAGTAGGGGTAGGTCGACTGGTAGTCCTTGGGCACCACCACGTGCTCGACGGTCCACAGCGACTCGAACCCGGCCTGCTCGGCCGCCTGTGCGAGCGCGACGGCGCCCTCGGCGGCGGCGTAGGGACCGGTGTTGGCGAAGGCGATGCCGAACTTCATGGCCGGCAAGCTAGCCGCGCTTGACCGCCGGGTCAGGCGCGTTCGACAGCGCCCCCGACACCGCCCCGCCGCGGCGCGGCCGCGGCCCCGACCAGGGCCTCACCGGCGGAGGCGCACCGGGCGGCTGACCTCGGCGAAGAAGTCGTTGCCCTTGTCGTCGACGACCACGAAGGCGGGGAAGTCCTCGACCTCGATGCGCCAGACGGCCTCCATGCCCAGCTCGGGATACTCGAGCACCTCGACCTTGCGGATGCAGTCCTGCGCCAGGCGGGCCGCCGGCCCGCCGATCGAGCCCAGGTAGAAGCCCCCGTGGTTCTTGCAGGCCTCGGTCACCCGGCGGCTGCGGTTGCCCTTGGCCAGCATGACCATGCTGCCCCCGGCCGCCTGGAACTCATCTACGTAGGCGTCCATGCGGCCCGCGGTGGTGGGCCCGAACGAGCCCGACGCCATGCCCGCCGGAGTCTTGGCCGGGCCGGCGTAGTAGACGCAGTGGTCGCGCAGGTAGTCGGGCATGCCCTCGCCCGCGTCGAGCCGCTCCTTGATCTTGGCGTGCGCGATGTCGCGGGCCACCACCATCGGCCCCGACAGCGACAGGCGCGTCTTCACGGGGTAATGGCTCAGCTCGGCCCGGATCTCGTCCATCGGCCGGGCCAGGTCGACTCGCACCACGTCGCCGCCCAGGGAGGTGTCCTCGACCTCGGGCAGGAAGCGGGCCGGGTCGTGCTCGAGCTGCTCGAGGTACACGCCGTCGTGGGTGATCTTGGCCAGCACCTGCCGGTCGGCGGAGCACGACACGGCGATGGCCACCGGGCACGAGGCCCCGTGCCGGGGCAGGCGGATCACCCGCACGTCGTGGCAGAAGTACTTGCCCCCGAACTGGGCCCCGATGCCGAACTCCTGCACCTGGGCCAGCACCTCGGCCTCCATCTCCAGGTCACGGAAGCCGTGGCCCAGCTCGGAGCCGACCGTGGGCAGCGAGTCGAGGTAGCGGGTCGAGGCCAGCTTGGCCGTCTCGACCGCCATCTCGGCGGACGTGCCCCCGACGACCACCGCCAGGTGGTACGGCGGGCAGGCGGCGGTGCCCAGCGCCCGCAGCTTCTCGTCGAGGAAGGCCGCCAGCGAGGCGGGGTTGAGCAGGGCCCGGGTCTCCTGGAACAGGTAGCTCTTGTTGGCCGAGCCGCCGCCCTTGGCCATGAACATCAGCTTGTAGGCGTCGCCGTCGACCGCGGAGATCTTGATCTCGGCGGGCAGGTTGGTCTTCGTGTTGACCTCGTCCCACATCGTGAGCGGGGCCATCTGGCTGTAGCGCAGGTTGTCGCGCTGGTAGGTGTCGTGGATGCCCCGCGCGATGGCGGCCTCGTCGCCGCCCCCGGTGAACACGAGCTGGCCCTTCTTCCCCTTGACGATCGCCGTCCCCGTGTCCTGGCACATGGGCAGCACGCCGCCCGCCGAGATGCAGGCGTTCTTCAGCAGGTCGAGGGCGACGAAGTGGTCGTTGGCCGACGCCTCGGGGTCGTCGAGGATGGCGCGGAGCTGGCCCAGGTGCCCGGGGCGCAGGTAGTGGGCGATCTCGTGCATGGCCAGCGCCGTGAGCTCGGTCAGCGTGTCGAGCTCGACCGTGAGGAACCGGTGGCCGCCGGCGCTGAGGCTGCCCACACCCTCCGTCGACACCAGCCGGTAGGTGGTCTCGTCGGGCCCGAGAGGCAGCAGCTCGGTGTACGCGAACTCGGTCATCGGTCGGCACCGTAGGCGGGCGACCGGCCGGGGTCACGTTGGGGGTCGGCCGCGGTCTCCGGGCGCCACCGGCCCCCCGGTGTCGGTACCGTCGGTGCCGTGGCCAGCACCGACGAGTTCCGCATCGAGCACGACACGATGGGCGAGGTCCGGGTGCCCGCGAGCGCCCTGTGGGGGGCGCAGACCCAGCGGGCGGTCGACAACTTCCCCGTGTCGGGGGTCCGGCTCGAGCGGTCGTTGATCGCGGCGCTGGCCCGCATCAAGGGGGCGGCGGCGCTGGCCAACGCCGACCTCGGGGTGGTCGACGCGGACGCCGCCGAGGCCATCGCCGCCGCGGCCGCCGAGGTGGCGGCGGGAGACCACGACGACCACTTCCCGATCGACGTGTTCCAGACCGGCTCGGGCACCAGCTCCAACATGAACGCCAACGAGGTCCTGGCCCGCCTGGCGTCCGAGCGCCTGGGCCGGCCGGTCCATCCCAACGACGAGGTCAACGCCTCGCAGTCGTCCAACGACGTGTTCCCCTCGGCCATCCACGTGGCCGCCGCCGACCAGCTCGCGGGCGCCCTGCTGCCGGCGCTCGGGCAGCTGTCGGACGCCCTACGGGCCAAGTCCGTCGAGTTCGCGGGCGTGGTGAAGTCCGGTCGCACCCACCTGATGGACGCCACGCCCGTCACGCTGGGTCAGGAGCTCGGCGGGCACGCCGCCCAGGTCGCCCAGGCCGCCGATGCCCTCCGGGCCACGCTCCCGGCGGTGGGCGAGCTGCCGCTCGGCGGCACCGCCGTGGGCACCGGGCTCAACTGCCCGCCGGGGTTCGCTGCCGCGGTCATCGGTCGCCTGGCCCGCGACCTCGACCTCCCGCTCGCCGAGGCCCGCGACCACTTCGCCGCCCACGGCGCCCGCGACGCGCTCGTGGGGTTGTCGGGCGCGCTCCGCACCCTGGCGGTGGCGCTGGTGAAGATCGGCAACGACCTGCGGTGGATGGCCAGCGGGCCCCGCACCGGGCTGGCCGAGATCCGGCTGCCCGACCTGCAGCCGGGCTCGTCGATCATGCCGGGCAAGGTCAACCCGGTGCTGGTCGAGGCCATGACGCAGGTGGCGGCCCAGGTCATCGGCAACGACGCGGTGGTGGCCTTCGCCGGCTCGCAGGGGAACTTCGAGCTCAACGTGTACCTGCCGGTCATGGCCCGCAACCTGCTGGAGTCGATCCGCCTGCTCGCCAACGTGACGCGGCTGTTCGCCGAAGGGTGCGTGGCCGGCATCGAGGCCGACGTCGAGCGGTGCCGGGCCTACGCCGAGTCGAGCCCGTCGCTCGGCACCTCGCTCAACCCCTACATCGGCTACGAGGCCGCCACCGAGGTGGTGAAGGAGAGCATCCGCACCGGTCGCACCGTGCGCGAGATCGTGGTCGAGCGCGGCCTGCTCGGCGACGACGAGGTCGACCGGGCGCTCGACGTGCTGGGCATGACCGAGGGCGGCGTCCGCAGGTAGCCGGTTGCGTGGCTGTCGGACCCTCCGGAGTTCCGGCGTTGCTGGCTGCCATGGTGGCAGGGAGCGACGCCGGCTGGCGATGGGCCGAGCGGCACCGCGGCTGCGGGCGCCGAGCGCGGGGGCGGCGGGTCAGGCGCCGAGGGCGGGGGAGCCGGGGTAGGGCTGGGGGTCGCCCGCCGCCGGGATGAGGGGCCGCGACCAGCTCATGGCCTTGCCCAGCTCGGACGTGGCGTGGCGCCACTCGGGTGGGTCCCACCCCTCGGCCAGCGCCGCCACCGAGCGGTCCTGGCGCAGGTGGACGAAGGCCGGCAGCTCGTTGATGCCGATCGCCTTGACCAGGTCGCGGTCGGGGTCGGCGAAGGTGAGCACCCGCTCGGCCCAGGGGCCGAGGAACTGCGCGGCGTCCTCGGCGTCGGCCGTGACGACGAAGGCGATGCGGCAGTCGGCGCCCTGGAAGTTGTCGAGGATGCGCCCCGCCGTCTCGAGCAGCCAGGCGCTCTCGTAGGTGTAGGGATCGAGGATGACCGCCGCCAGGTGGAACGTGGTCAGCCAGCCGTCGAGGGTGCGCGGCTCGCCCTTGAGCGGCGCGAGCTGCAGGTCACCAGGGGGGTCGGTAGCCACGGCCGAGAAAGTAGTGGATGGCGTTCTCACGGGGCAGATCACGCCTCCGCGCCCTGCCCCGGCGGTGCCGCTAGGTTCCGGCGAACCATCCATCTCGCCGCGGTCGGGAGGCCCTGTGAGCACCGGATTCAAGATCTCCCTCTTCCTGCACGTCGTCACGGTGGTGGTGGCGTTCGCCCCCGCGCTCGTGGCCGTGCTGCCGGGGGGCCGCGACGGCGCGCTGGGGCTGCTCGACCGGGCCGGGCGCCAGGTGTACGCGCCCGCGCTGATCCTGGCCGGGCTGTTCGGCATCGCCTGCATCGTCACCAGCGAGGACGTGTTCGAGTTCAGCCAGACCTGGATCTCGCTCGCCTTCGTGGTGTGGATCGCCATGAACGGCGTGTTCCACGCGCTGGTGCTGGCCGGCCAGCGCCAGGGCGACGAGTCGAAGGTGGTCACGGGTCAGCAGATCATGACGCTCCTGCTGGTGGCGATGCTCTACGTGATGATCTGGAAGCCCGGCTATCCGTGATCCGGCGGCGACCCGGCGGCGGCCCGGCGGTGATCCGCCGGTGGGCCGCCGTCCGGGCGTCTCCGATCCCGGGGCCCGGCTTGTAGCGTGCCGGGGGTGCACCCCATCGAGCGGCTGCGCGCCGTCGCCCGGGCCCGCGAGGTCGACCAGGCCCTGCTCGCCCGCGAGGCGGCCGACGTGCTGGGCGGCTTCGCCGGCGATCTGCCGGGACTGCTCACATCGTGCCGCCGCCTGCTCGACCGCCATCCCGGCGCCGGCGCGCTGTGGTGGGCCTGCGCCCGACTGCTGACCGCCGGCGACGTGCGCGCCGAGGCCCGGGCCATCGACCGCGACCTGTCCGAGGAGCCGGCGGCCGGCGCGCTGGCGCTCGACCTGCCGAGCGGCGTGGTGGTGGCGGTCGTGCCCGACGCAGCCGGCGGCTCGGAGCTGGCGTACGAGCTGAACCGGCGCCGGGACGACCTGGTGGTGGCGCACGACCCGGGGGCGCTCCACGCGGATCGCGACGAGCCCCGGGTGCTGCTGGTCGAGGCCGGGGCCGCGGGGCCCGACCGCTTCCTCGCACCGGCGGGCACGGGTGACGAGATCGAGGCCGCCCGCGACGCCGGTGTCCCCGTGTGGCTGGTGGTCGACATCGGCCGCCGGTTGCCGCCCGCGCTGTTCGACGTGGTCGCCGACCGGGCCGTCGCCGCCGCGTCGGCCCCCGGGCGCGGCGCGGGCGGTGGCGGTGGCGGGTACGGCGCGCGCACGCGCGGCCGGTTCGGGGCGGCGGGCACGTTCGGCGGCGGGGGCATCGGCGCCGGCCTGGACGACGGCGTCGAGGTGGTCGCCTGCGCGCAGGCCGAGCGGGTGATCGAGCCCCGCCGGGTCGGCTGCCCGGTCCCGCCCGAGCTCCTGCGCCGGTAGGCCGGCCGGCTGCGTGATGCTCCGGGCCCAGCCAGCCAGCCGGTCGGCTGGCTAGCGTCTGGCGGCATGGGTGAGATCGTCGAGTTCGCGAGCAACGGGGGGACGGCGCAGGGATACCTGGCCGTGCCCGACGCCGGCACCGGCATCCCGCTGGTGGTGATCCAGGAGTGGTGGGGCCTCGTCCCCCACATCACCGACGTGTGCGACCGGTTCGCGGCCGAGGGGTTCGTGGCGCTGGCGCCCGACCTGTACCACGGGGAGACCACCACCGAGCCCGACGAGGCCGGGAAGCTCATGATGGCCATGAACATCGAGCAGGCGGCCAAGGACATGGGCGGCGCGGTCGACAAGGTGGCCGAGGTGGCCGGCCGGGACCAGGTGGGTGTGACCGGCTTCTGCATGGGCGGCGGCCTGGCGCTGGTGCTGGCCGCCCGCCGGCCCGACAAGGTCAAGGCCGCGGTCCCCTGGTACGGGCTCATCCCCTGGCCCGACGCCCAGCCCGACTGGACGCAGCTCGACGCCAAGGTGCTGGGCCACTACGCGGAGAACGACGCGTACTTCGACCCGCCCAAGGTGGCCGAGCTGCAGCAGGCGCTGGTGGCGGCGGGCACCGAGGCCGAGCTCCACGTCGTGCCCGGGGCCGAGCACGCCTTCTTCAACGACACCCGGCCCGAGGTGCACGACGCCGAGGCGTCGGCCGCCTGCTTCACCGAGACGGTCGACTTCCTGCGCACCACCCTCGGCTGAGCGGGGGATCGCGGGTGAGGAAGCGGAGCGGGGAGCATCGGTGAGCGACGTCGTCGAGCGCTACCTCGAGCTGGGCCTGCGGCTGGGACGGCACGTCGACGGCTTCGTCGACGCCTACTACGGGCCGCCCGGGCTGGCCGACAGGGCCGGCGCCGAGCCCGTCCGTCCGCCCGCCGCGCTGCGGGCCGACGCCGCCCGCCTGCTGGCCGACCTCGACGCCGACGACGGCGACGGCCCGTCCGGCGGGTCCGCGGGCTCCGGGTCGGTCGCGGCCGCCGGGGGCGAGCCTCCGGACGCCGGTCGCCGCCGCTGGCTCCGCGCCCAGGTGAGGGGCCTGCACACCAGCGCGGCCAAGCTGGCCGGCGAGCCCATCGACTACCTCGACGAGGTCGAGCGCTGCTACGGCGCGCGGCCCGCGCTCGTGCCCGAGGACGACTTCGCCGCCGCCCACCGGCGCCTCGACGCCGTGCTGCCCGGCGACGCCCCGCTCCGGGAGCGCTACATCGCCTGGCGCGAGGCCCACGCGGTGCCGCCCGAGAAGCTCGAACCGGCGATCCGCTCGCTGGCCGACGACCTGCGCGAGCGCACGCACACCCTGTTCGGACTGCCCGAGGGCGAGCACGTCGAGTGGGTCTTCGAGACGAACAAGCCCTGGTCGGGCTTCAACTACTACGAGGGTGGGCTGCGCAGCCGGGTCGCCATCAACGTCGACCTCCCGGTGCTGTCGCTCTCGCTGGGGCACCTCGTGGCGCACGAGGCCTACCCCGGCCACCACACCGAGCACACCCGCAAGGAGGTCGGGCTCGTCCGCCGCCGCCGCTGGCTGGAGGAGACGATCTTCCTGGTCGGCACCCCGCAGTGCACGCTGGCGGAGGGCCTGGCCGACCTCGGCGCCGAGGTGACCCTGGGACGGCGGCCCGAGCCCGCCGTCGCCGAGCACCTGGCGCCGCTGGGCGTCCGCTACGACGCCGAGGTGGCGGCGGCGGTGGCCGAGGCCGGCGAGGCGCTGTCGTGGGTGCGCTCCAACGCCGCCATCCTGCTGCACGACCGCGGTGCGCCGGTCGACGACGTGGTCGCGTACCTCGAGCGGTGGGCGCTGCTGCCCCGCAACCGGGCGACCAAGGCGGTGTCGTTCCTCACCGACGAGACGTGGCGGGCGTACAGCCACTGCTACACGGAAGGGCTGCGGATGTGCCGCGGCTACGTTGGGGGCGAGCCCGGGCGGTTCGAGCGTCTGATCACCGAGCAGGTGCTACCCGCCGATCTGGGGTAGGGCTTACCCTCTGGGCGCCGGGTCGGAGACGACACCGGTCGGGAGACAGCGAGGCGGGACATGGGTGAGGCACTGGGGATCGATCTGCCGCGTGGCCGTGTGCGCGGCGAGCGCGCCGGCGGGGCGACGAGGTCGAGCCGTGCATGCTCGGTGGCGACACCGCGACCGCCGCCGCGGTCGACGTGATGCCGGCCGGCGTGGGCGCGGTCACCGACGCCGCGGGCGCCATGAGCGCCATGCTCGCCGCCGTCGCCGACCGGGCGATGCCGGGCGAGCCCGTCGAGGCCGTCGACGCGGTCGGGGTGGCCTTCGCCGTCACCCCCGACGACGGTCCCCGGGTCCTGGCCGAGCACGCGGCGCTGGCCGCCTTCCCGACGCCCCTGCTGGTGCCGCGACCGGTGGCGGTGGCGGCCTGGTTCCTGCACCACAACCTCCGCCCGAACGACGTGACCCTCGCCGTGTTCGAGGTCGACGCCGGGGCGGTCTCGGTGGCGCTGGTGCGACGGGGACGCGACGGCGCGGTCGAGCTGGCGGGGTTCCCGGCCGCGCTGCCGCCGGCGGGCGACGACGTCGACCTGGCCGCGCACCTCGACGGCGCGGTCGGCCTGCTCGACGCGGCACTGGCGCGGGCGGGCGCCACGCCGGCCGCGATCGACACGATCGTGCTGGCGGGCGAGCCTGCCTGGCTCGGCCAGCTCGCCGTGCAGGCCGGCGTCGCCACGGGCGTGGGCACGGTGATCGACCCGCAGCCCGAGCTGGCGGCCGCGCTCGGCGCCGCGCTGCTGGCGGGCGGCCCCGAGCGGCGCCTCGACGCGGCAGGCCTCGCACTGCTCGGTCCCTTCCTCCTGGCCGGCCATGTGCCGCCCGTGGGCGACGTCGCTGCCGGCACGGTCGGCGCGGGCGCGGCCGTGGGCGCCGCGCTGTCGGGGGAGGCGGCCGGCGACGGTGTGGGATCGGTCGCCGGCCAGGCCCTGTTCGACAACGGCGCCACGGCCCTGCGCGACAAGACCGTCCCCGGCCAGGGCCTGAAGTCGGGTGGTTCCTCGGGTGGGGGTTTCCCCGGTGCGCTCGGCGGCCTGCTCGGCAACAAGGGCCTCGTCGCCGGCGCCCTCGCCGCGCTGGCGGCGCTGGTGGTCGTGGGCGCCGTGGCGGCCGGCGGCACGGGTGGTGGCGACGACGACTCGGTAGAGGCGGCCGGCCCTGGTGTGACCGAGCCGGACGACGACGTCGCCACCACGGAGGACGATGCGGACGACGACGCCAGCACCACGACCGTCGCCTCCTCCACGACCACGACGCCCGACTCGTCGACCACGCTGCCCGGCGCCGACGATCCGGGCACGCCCGCCGACCCGGGCACGCCGGTCGACCCCGGTGCCGCGCCCGGCGGCCTCACGGCGCCCGGCGACCCGCCGTCCTCGCCCGGCACGACGGCGAGCACGACCACCACGACGACGGCCCCGCGTGACACGACGCCGCCGGTCATCGGCGCGCTGGTGGCGTCGCCGACCGACATCGACGAGAACGGCTTCGAGTTCTGCACGCGCCCCGACCACGGCGGTAGCCACGGCCCGGGTCACCGACGCCGTCGGGCGTCAGGAGCGTGACCCTCAGCTACAGCGGCAACGGGCAGAGCGGCGGGGGAGCGATGTCGGGCTCGGGCGGGAGCTGGACCGGCACGATCGGGTCGTTCCCCGACAGCCAGCTCGCGGTGGGCCAGTCCGCCACCGTCACCTTCACGGTCACCGCGGTCGACAACGCGGGCAATCAGGCCACCGCCAGCAACAAGCTCACGCTCCACGGCTGCTGAAATGCGGTCCGTCCGCGCCTCCCCGTAGGGTTGGCCCATGCGCTCGCCGAAGGACTTCTTCCGCCCGCTGGCCGTCGGTGCCCCCGATCCGGTGCGGGAGATCCCGTTCCCGCCGTCGCGGATGATCCACTTCTTCCCGGCCTCGAACCCCAAGATGGTGGGCAAGGCGCCGGAGATGGCGGCCAAGGTCGACATCCTGCTCGCCAACCTCGAGGACGGCGTCCGGGCCAGCGACAAGGAGGCCGCCCGGGCCGGCCTGCTGGACGTCGGGCGGGCGTGGGACCCGGGCTGCGGCACCCAGCTGTGGACCCGGGTGAACAGCCTCGACTCGCCGTGGGCGCTCGACGACCTGACCGCCGCGGTCACCGAGATCGGCGACCGGCTCGACGTCGTCATGATCCCCAAGGTCGAGGGCGCCGAGGACATCCACTACGTGGACCGGCTGCTGGCCCAGCTCGAGGCCAAGGCCGGGCTGACCCGGCCTCTGCTCGTGCACGCCATCCTCGAGACCCCGGGCGGGGTGGCCAACGTCGAGGAGATCTGCGGCGCCAGCCCCCGCATGCAGGGCCTGTCGCTCGGCCCCGCCGACCTGGCCGCGAGCCGCCGCATGAAGACGACCCGCGTCGGCGGCGGCCATCCCGGCTACCTGGTGCGCCAGGACCCGCCCCTCGTCGACACGGAGGCCGGAGGGCCGACCTGGGACTACGAGGCCGACCGCACGTCGTTCCAGCAGGACCTGTGGCACTACACGATCGCCCGCATGGTCGACGCCTGCGCGGCCCACGGCATCCTGCCGTTCTACGGGCCCTTCGGCGACATCAAGGACGTGGTGGCCTGCGAGGACCAGTTCCGCAACGCCTTCCTGCTGGGGTGCGTGGGCGCCTGGAGCCTGCACCCGGCCCAGATCGACATCGCCCGCCGCGTGTTCTCACCCTCGCCGGCGGAGGTGGCCCACGCCCGCCGGGTCATCGCCGCCCTGGGCGACGGCACCGGTGCCGTCATGCTCGACGGCAAGATGGAGGACGACGCCTCGGTCAAGCAGTGCCGGGTCATGGTGTCGCTCGCCGACGCGCTGGCCGAGCGCGATCCCGAGCTGGCCAAGTCCTATGCGGAGGCCGACGATGCCTGACGCCCTGCCCGGCGCCCTGCGCCCCCGCCGCTCGGTCCTCTACATGCCGGGCGCCAACGAGCGGGCGCTCACCAAGGCCGAGGGCCTGCCCGCCGACGCCCTCATCCTCGACCTCGAGGACGCCGTGGCGCCCGACGCCAAGGCCGACGCCCGTGACCGGGTGTGCGAGGCCGCCGGGTCGGGCCGCTACGGGCCCCGGGAGGTGGCGATCCGCGTCAACGGCATCGGCACGCCGTGGCACGACGACGACCTGCGGGCGGCGGCGGCCGCCGGGCCCGCGGCGGTGGTGGTGCCCAAGGTCGACTCGGCCGACCACGTCCACCGGGTCTGCAAGGCGCTGGAGGCCGGGGGCGCACCCGACCACACCATGGTCTGGGCCATGATCGAGACCCCGGTCGCCATGCTGCAGGCCCCCCAGGTGGCGGCGGCGTCAGACCGCCTGGCCGTGCTGGTGATGGGCACCAACGACCTGGCCAAGGAGCTGCAGGCCGAGCACGTCCCCGGCCGGGCGCCGCTGCTCACGGGGCTGGGGCTGGCGCTGCTGGCCGCCCGGGCCACAGGCAAGGTCATCCTCGACGGCGTCTACAACGACATCGGCGACGCCGAGGGCTTCGAGGCCGAGTGCGTGCAGGGCCGCCAGATGGGCTTCGACGGCAAGACCCTCATCCACCCGAGTCAGCTCGAGCCGTGCAACCGGGTGTTCGCGCCGACGGCCGACGAGGTCGACCGGGCGCGGCGCGTCATCGCGGCGTTCGAGGAGGCCGAGGCCGAGGGCCGGGGCGTCGTCACGGTCGACGGGCGCATGGTGGAGAACCTGCACGTCGACCAGGCCCGCCGCACGCTGGCCGTCACCGCCGCCATCGAGGCCCTCGCCACCGCCTGACCCACATCCCGCCGCCGGCTGACCACCCGCCGGAGCTACGTCGCACGCCGGTCGACGGCGCACCTCGGTCGGCCCGCAGGCACCTCGCCCGAGCCGTCACCCGCCTGACGGCGAGGAAACGGCCAGGTCGTTCTGGCGGGCGGCGTCGGTCAGGCGGTGGTCATACGCGACGACGAGGTCGGCATCCAGCAGGAGCGCGGACGATAGATGGATCGCGTCCAGGGTGCGCAACACCTTGGGCTGGAGCCGGCGTGCCAGGGCGACGACCTCGGGGCTGATCGGCTGCTCGTGGACACCCGAGAGGGCGAGGTCCACGAGCCGGTCGGTGTCCACCGAGGGCGCGTTGGGGACGTACGCGCGGACCGCCCGCGAGACCTCGATCCAGGCGAGCGACGATGCGACGATCGCCTCACCGTCGTTGACGTAGGTCCTCAGCGCGGCGACGAGCGCGTGCGACTCGTCCTCGGCGAACACCCGCTTGAGCAGTGCACTGCTGTCGACGTAGATGCGCACCGTCAGAAGCGGTCGTCGCGCTCGAGCAGGTCGAGGGTGGTCGTGCCCGGTCCGAGCTCCGCCAGCTCCTCCGACTCCGCGAACGGGCGACGGGGCGGCAGCACCACCCGGCTGGCGATCAGCACGTCGGCCTCGGTGCGGGCCGGCCTACCCTGGTGCAGGCCCAGGTAGACGTCCACCGCTTCGCGCAGGATTTCCTGTTGGGACAGTCCGGTGCGAGCGGCCTCGGCGCGGAGTGCCTGTTCGGCGTCGGGCCGGAGGCGGAGGTTGGTCGCCATACCGGAGACGGTACCAGTAGTGGTACCAGAAGTGTCACAGATCGCGTCAGCCGCTGGTGAGGTCCCACATGCTGGGCTGGCCGTCGGTGGCGATGGCGTCCCAGCGCAGCCGGGCCCGGTCCACCGTGGTGGGGTGGGTGAAGATCCAGAAGCGGCCGGCACGCACGCCGTCCACCACCGCGGCTGCGACCTCGTCGGGATCGATCCCGCCGTCGACCAGACCCTGCACGACGTCCCGCAGCCCGGGAGCCGCGGCCGCGTCGTCGCCCTCGGCTCCGGGGACGGGCTCGGGCACCGGCTGGCCCAGCATGTCGGTGGCCGACACGCCCTCGGGGCGGTTGCGCTCGGAGTCGGCGATCCGGGTGCGCACCCACTCGGGGCAGAGCACCGACACGCCCACCGCGCCGCCGGTCAGGCGCAGGTCGAAGAACAGCGACTCCGACAGGGCCACGACCGCGTGCTTGGTGGCGTAGTAGGGCGACATGCCGGGACCGGTCAGGATCCCGGCCGCCGAGGCCGTGTTGACGACGTGGCCCTCGCCCTGCTCGATCATCCGGGGCACGAACGCCCGGACGCCGTGGGCCACGCTCAGCAGGTTCACCTCGACGATCCAGCGCCAGCGGTCCGCGGGCACCGTCCAGGCCAGCCCGCCCACCCCGACGCCGGCGTTGTTGCACAACAGGTGGGCGGTGCCGAACCGCTCGAACGTGGCGGCGGCCAGCGCGTCGACCGCGGCCGCGTCCCGCACGTCGGTGGGGACGGCCAGCACCCGGTCGTCGCCGTGCTCGGTGGCCAGGTCCTTGGCCGCGGCGTCGAGCGGGTCGCGCTCGACGTCGGCCAGCACCACCCGCATGCCCTCACCCGCGCACCGGCGGGCCAGCGCCAGGCCGATCCCCGACGCCGCTCCCGTCACGACCGCGACCTTGCCCGTGAAGTCGTCCATCGCCGGTGACGGTAGGCGTCGGCGGGCCTGGTGACACAACCGTCAGCCTCCGGCTCGACGATCGGCGACGCGGCGCCTCAGAGCACAGTCCGAGAACGCGTTCTAGTGTGCCCGGCATGGGACAGTTCACGCGGGGAGAGCTCGAGGAGGCGTTCGCCGCCTACGGGCGGGCGGGGAAGGCTGCGGGCGCCGGCGGCGACTGGAGCGCCTGGGCCGACCAGTTCACCGAGGACGCAACCTATGTCGAGCACCACTACGGCCGGATGGAGGGCCGGGAGGCGATCCGGGCGTGGATCACCGAGACGATGAGCACGTTCCCCGGCAACCGGATGCCCGACTTCGACTTCGACTGGTACGTCGTCGACGAGGAGCGGGGCTGGATCATCTGCCAGGTCGAGAACCGGATGGACGACCCCGGCGACGGCAGCGTGCACCAGGCGGCCAACATCACGATCCTGCACTACGCCGGCGACGGGCTGTGGTCCTACGAGGAGGACGTCTACAACCCCGCCCACTTCGCCACGATGCTGGCGGGCTGGCAGCGGCGGGTCGACGAGCTGGCCGCCGCTCGGCCCGGCGGGTAACCCGCCCTGACGGGCTACCCGCCGGCCTGCTCGACCAGCCGGCGGGCGATGACCTTCAGGCACAGGACCTCGTCCGCGCCCTCGAAGATCGACAGGACGCGGGCGTCGACGAAGTACCGGCTGACCGCGTACTCCTCGGCGTAGCCGTAGCCGCCGTGCACCTGCATGGCCTCGCGGGTCACCCATTCGGCCGCCTTGCACACGTAGGCCTTGACCATGGCCGCCTCCATCGAGCCCTCGCCCTTGGCCATCATGCGGGCCACCGCATAGCTGAACTGGCGGGCGCCCTGGATGGTGACCGCCATGCGGGCCAGCTTGGCCTTGGTGAGCTGGAAGTCACCCACCGGCCGCCCGAACACCGACCGGTCGAGCGCGTACTGGCGGGCGTCCTCGTAGGCGGCCTGCATGACGCCGATGGCCCGGGCGGCGGTCTGCAGCCGGCCGTTCTCGAAGCCAGCCATCTGCAGGTAGAAGCCCTGGCCCAGGCCGCCCTCGCAGCCCACCAGGTTGGCGTCGGCCACGAACCAGTCGTCGAAGGCGATCTCGTAGGAGTGCATGCCGCGGTAGCCGATGGTGTCGATGGGGCGGCCCTCCATGCGACCGCCGCCGGGGGCGCCGCCGTCGGCCCCCGCCTCCTGGGTGAGCTCGAAGCCGTGCCCGTCGGACACCGGCTTGGGCACCACGAACATCGACAGGCCGCGGTGGATCTTGGCCCGATCCGGGTCGGTGCGGGCCAGCAGCATCAGCACGGTGGCCCGGGCGCCGAAGGTGCACCAGGTCTTGACGCCGTTGACCAGCCAGCCGCCGTCGGTGCGGGTGGCGGTGGTCTTGATGCCGGCGACGTCCGAGCCGTAGTCGGGCTCGGTCACGGCGACCGCGGCCATGTCCTCGGCGCTGGCCAGGCGGGGGAGCCAGTGCTGCTTCTGCTCCTCCGTGCCGCCTTTGACCAGGGCCCGGGTGAGGATCTCGGGCCGGGTGATGAGCGAGCCGCCCACGCCGAGCGAGCCCCGCGACAGCTCCTCGGTGGCGACGACCATGCCCATGTAGTCGCTCTCGCCGCCGGCCGCGAAGCCGCCGTACTCCTCGGGCACTGACAGGCCGAAGGCGCCGATCTCGGCCAGCCCCGCGACGACCTCCTCGGGGATGTCGGCGTTGTGGCGATGGATGTGCTCGGCGACCGGCCGGATCTTGTCGTCCGCGAAGCGGCGGAAGGCGTCCTGCACCATCTCGAAGTCGTCGTCGAGGTGGCGCGGCCCGGCGCCCTCGATCGAGGCCAGGAACGCCGGGGCCCGGTACGCGGCCACGAACGGGCGCGCCGCATCGAGGGAGCCGGCGTCGACGCCCCAGGCCGCCTCGCGGCCGAAGAGCCTGGTGGCGACGTCGGCCACGGCGTCGGCGGCGAAGGCGCAGGTGATGCGGGCCTCCTCGTCCCCCTTGGCCCCGTAGTCGACCAGCGTGCGCGCCGTCTCGACCCCGGCCGCGGCGTGCGCCAGGTCATAGGCGACCACCTGGTCGTCGTCCACCGACCCGGTGGCGGCCAGGTGGGCCAGCGCCTGCTGCACGACGTCGCGGGCCAGGTCGACGGCGGCCGCCGCGGCGTTCAGGTCGGGAGCAGGGAGGTCGGGCGCGCTCATGGGCCGAAAAGCTAGACGGGGGCCGGGTCGGCGGCGAAGCCGCCCCGGCGCGGGCGCCGGCTGCGGCGGGAGATCAGGAGCGTTGGGGGTCGCCCGACGAGGGGATCAGGAGGACCGAGCTGTCCGTGAACATCTCGTCGGTGATGTCGACCGACTCGGCGGGCACGGTGACCTCGATCAACGGGTCGCCGTAGTCGAAGAAGTCGGTGACCTCCCGCGAGCTCGGCGCGTCGAGCCGCGCCGGCGGGTCGCCTGGTCCGGCGATCGCGCCGGCGAGCGCGCTCACGTCCGTCTCCACGACCAGCCGCCGGATGAGTCCGTCCCCGTCCACCCAGACCTCGACGGGCACCTCGATGTCGAGCAGCGATGCGACCGCGTCGGGGTCGACGAACCCGCCCGGCTCCGGGGGCTCCTCGACAGCGGCGTCCGGGTCGGCGCCGCCGGGGAGCATGAGGTCGCCGACGGTGACCGTGGCCCCGATACCTTCGACGGCGACGCCCCGCACCTCGGACGCACCCAGGTCGTGCTGATCGGTGGCTCCCGAGATCGCGTCGAGGTACAGGGAGATGTCGTGGCCGCCGGTGCCGGCCATCCCGTTCGCGGCAGGCGCAGTCCGGGCCGAGCTCGATCCGACCCCACCTCCCGTCGAGGGCGGACAGCCCGGGGAACAGCCCCATGCCGAGGAGCCCGTCGTCGGTGCCTGCCTCACCGCCGGGGTCGCGCATGTAGATCGTGCTCCCGTCGATCACCATCTCGATGGTCAGGTCGAGGCCCCCGGGGGGCATGCCCGGCAGGGCCCCGAGCTGGGCGCCGAGGTGGGTGGTCGTCGCACGGCGATCGCCGTCGACGACGCCCGTCATCGTCACCACGGCCTCGGCACCCTCGTCGTCGCCGCCGGGACCGGTCCGCGTCGTCACCGCCTCGTACCGGTAGGACTCGGCGCTCGACCGGGCCACGGCGGCGGCGAGGAGACCGGAGTCGACCTCCGTCTCGCTCCCGGCCTCGGCGCCGGTGGCGACGTCGATGTCGGCGGGCCGGGCACATCCCACTGCCATCAAGCACGCCATCGCGGCGACACCCGTCGCCGCCCGACGCATCCGGCTCGCCCAGGGGCCGCCCACGCGCCCAAGTGTAGGAGTGGACCGGCGCGGCGCGCGGGCGGCGGTCTGGCTCCGCGGCGGGGCGGCTTCGTAGCGTGTCCGGCATGGCAACGATCGACCGACCGTTCGGGCGTCACCTCGAGGACTTCGAGGTGGGCGACGTGTACCGCCACTGGCCGGGCAAGACCATCACCGAGTACGACGACCACCTGTTCTGCATGATCACGATGAACCACCACCCGCTGCACACGAACGAGTGGTTCGCCGAGAACGAGACGGTGCAGAAGCAGAACGTGGTGGTGGGCAACCTCGTCTACTCGCTGGTGCTGGGCATGTCGGTGCCCGACGTGAGCGGGGCCGCGGTCGCCAACCTGGAGATCGAGTCGCTCAAGCACCCCAAGCCCACGTTCCACGGCGACACCATCTACGCCGTCACCAAGGTGCTGGCCACGAAGGAGACGTCCGACGGCAAGCGGGGCATCGTCACCGTCGAGACCAAGGGGATCAACCAGCGCGAAGAAGAGGTCTGCTCCTTCACGCGCAGCCTCATGGTGTGGAAGCGCGAGTTCGCGCCCGCCCGCCGCTACCCCTACGACGACGGCGTGTTCGCCGACGCCGAGGAGTAGAGGGCAATCCCCGCTGGCGGCACTTGTCTGCAACTTGTATCATTCGTCCCGAGCAAGGAGGCTCGGATGCCGAAGATCAGGGACGCGGCCCACGGGTTCGCCAGCAACGCCGACGCCTACGAGGCGGCCCGCCCCTCGTACCCCGCCGAGGCCGTGGCGCACATCGTCGGCCACGGGCGGATCGGCCCCGGCCGGAGGGTGCTCGACCTGGCCGCCGGCACCGGCAAGCTGACCCGCCTGCTCGTGCCCACGGGTGCCGACGTGGTTGCCGTCGAGCCGGTGGCCGCCATGCGCGAGCGGCTGGTCGCCGCGCTCGCGTCGGTCGAGGTTCACGACGGCACCGCCGAGGCGCTGCCCCTCGCCGACCGCTCCGTCGACGCGGTGACCGTGGCGCAGGCGTTCCACTGGTTCGACCCGCCCGTGGCCCTGGCCGAGCTGCGCCGCGTGCTGCGGCCGGGCGGGCACCTGTTCCTGGTGTGGAACACGCGGGACCGGGACCACGACTGGGTGCGCGAGTTCGGCGACCTGCTGGTCGACGGCCCCGACGCTCGAGCGGCCCTACGACAGCTACTACGACGTCGACTACGCCGGCCTCGTCGCCGGCGCCGGCGGGTTCACCCCCGTCGAGCTGTGGACCCACGACTGGGACCAGCCCTGCGACCCCGACCTGCTGGTCGCCCGCGCCGAGTCGGTGAGCGTCGTCGGCTCGCTGGCGCCCGACGACAAGCAGCGGGTCCTCGACCGCATCCGCCGCCTCGCCGCCACCCACCCGGCGCTGGCGGGCCGCGACCGCTTCCCGTTCCCGTACACCACCCGCGTCTACCGCTGCGCGCTGGCGTAGGTCGTCGGGAGCGCTTGTGGCCTGGCGCAGCCGGGGAGCGGTGTGACGGAGGGGGTGCTCGCCTGGGGCGACGCCCATCTGCGCCCGCTGCCGTGGCGCGCGACCCGTGACCCGTGGGCGGTCCTGGTGTCGGAGGTGATGGCCCAGCAGACGGGCGTCGACCGGGTCGTCCCCTACTACCACGCCTTCCTCGACCGCTTCCCCACGCCCGCGGCGTGCGCGGCGGCGCCGGCCGGCGAGGTGGTGCGGCTGTGGGCCGGGCTCGGCTACAACCGGCGGGCCCTCAACCTGCACCGGTGCGCCGGGGCGGTGGTGGCCGAGCACGGGGGCCGCCTGCCCGACGACCTGGGCGCGCTGCTGGCCCTGCCCGGCGTGGGCCCGTACACCGCCCGGGCCGTGCTGGCGTTCGCCTACGAGCGGCCCGTCGGGGTGGTCGACACCAACGTCGGCCGGGTGCTCGCCCGATGGGAGGGACGGGCGCTCCGACCGGCCGAGGCGCAGGCGCTGGCCGACGAGCTGGCCGCTCGCGCCGCCGAGCGGTCGTGGGCGTGGAACCAGTCGCTGATGGAACTGGGCGGCCGCGTGTGCCGGCGCCGGCGTCCCGAGTGCGACCGGTGCCCGGCGCGGGCGTGGTGCGGGTGGGCGGCGGCCGGCCTGGCTGCGCCGGATCCCGCCGACGGGTCGGCGGGGGTGAGCACCGGCCAGCCCCGGTTCGAGGGCTCCGACCGCCAGGGCCGAGGGCGGCTGGTCGAGGCGCTGCGCCGCGGACCGGTGCCGGTCGCCGAGGTGGCGGCTGTCGCCGGCTGGCCGAACGACCCTGCCCGCGCCGACCGGGCGGTGGCGGGACTCGTGGCCGACGGCCTCGCCGTCCTCGACGGCGCCACCCTCCGCCTCCCCTGACCTCGCGCCGCCTGGTCGACCCCGTTCCGGCGTCCGCTCGTTGCGGTTTCCGGCACGAACGGACGCCGGTCTCGGTGGCCCGTCGTTCCGGCGTTCGCCCGTTGCGGTTTCCGGCACGTGCGGACGCCGGTCCGGCCGGGGACGGCGTCGAGGGGCGCGTCCGGGGGCAGGGAGGGGGCGGCGTACGATGGCCCGGCCATGGGACGCCTCCGCTCGCTCCTGACACGCCGCCGCAGCGCGGCGCCGGCGGCCGGCTCGGCGCAGGTGGCGTACGCCCCGGAGCGCGACGGCGATCCCGATCCCGGCGAGGTGGTCTGGGCGTGGGTGCCGTACGAGGACGATCCCCACCAGGGAAAGGACCGGCCGGTGCTGGTCGTCGGGTACGGGCCGGGCCGCGATGGCGAGGCCGACCGCCTGCTCGCCGTGCCGCTGAGCAGCAAGGACCCCCACCACAAGCGCGACGCCGACGAGTGGGTCGACGTGGGCGTGGGCGGCTGGGACCGCGACCGGCGCCCGAGCTTCGCCAACGCGGACCGGGTGCTCCGCTACGCCCCCGGCGACGTGCGCCGCGAGGGCGCGGCGCTGGCGCGGGATCGCTTCGACGCCGTCGTGGCCGAGGCCCGACGGCTCGGCCGCCTGCCCTGAACCTCCGCCTGCGCCCGCTCCGGCTCAGTCCTCTGCGAGGAAGTCGAGGACGAGGCGGTTGACCACCTCGGGCTGCTCGACCTGCAGGAAGTGGCCGGCGCTCTCGACCAGCGACACCCGGGAGCCGGCGTGGGTCAGCACGTCGGCCGCCGACGCGGCCAGGTCGGCGCCCATGCACCCGTCGTCGTGGCCGTGCAGGTACAGGGTGGGCAGCGGGGGAGCCGCGTTGGCGGCGTCCTGCAATGCGACCACCTCGGGGCTGTCGTCCAGGCCCACGCCGCTGAGCGTGGCCCGGTAGTAGCCGATGGCCGCGGCCAGGTTGGCGGGGTCCCGCAGCGCGTCCTTCACGTGGGGCAGGTCCTCGGAGGCGTCGTAGCCCGGCGACCAGTCGGCCCACAGCCGGTCGACGAACGCCATGTCGTTCATCGGCACCGCCAGGTCGGACAGCGGGTGTTGGAAGAAGAACATGTACCAGGAGCGCTGCAACTGGTCGTAGGAGAAGAACGCGTTCGCGACGGTGGCCGGCGGCGGCACGGCCATGGTCACCAGCCGGCGCCACGGGGTCGACGGCTCGTGGACGGCGGCGTAGGCGGCCAGCGCGCCCCAGTCGTGGCCGATGAGCACCGCGTCCTCGCCCCCGCCCAGCGCGGCGTGCAACGCGCAGGCGTCCAGCGCCAGCACGGCTGACTGGTAGTGACCATCCTCGGGTACGGTCGTTGGTGCATACCCTCGAAGCCACGGGGCCACGGCCCTGTAGCCCGCCGCCGCCAGAGAGGGCAACAGATGCCGCCACGTCCACGCCGAGTCGGGGAACCCGTGCAGGCACAGCGCCAGCGGCGCGCCCTCCTCGCCGGCGGACAGGTAGGCGAACGTGAGGCCGTTGGCCTCGACGCTGCCCTCGCTGACGGACCCTTCCCAGGCTGCGGTCATGGCCGGCGACCCTAACTCAGCCCGTGCCGGGCGGACGCGCCCGGTGATTGTGGTCACACCCTGCGCCTCCGCTGGTTGCGGCTGGATAACGTCGCTCAAGCGCTCGTGGCGCACAGAGGGGAAATCTTGCTGAACGTCTCCTTCTTCGGTGTCCGGGGCTCGACCCCCTGTCCCTGCGACGAGAACCGCCGGTACGGCGGCAACACCTCGTGCGTGCAGCTCGACGCGCCCGGCCACGACCCGATCGTGCTCGACCTCGGCACCGGCCTGCGCCAGCTCGGTGGCCACCTGCCCGCCGACGGCACGTTCAGGGGTTCCGCCCTCGTCAGCCACATGCACTGGGACCACGTGCAGGGGCTGCCCTTCTTCGCGCCGATCCTGGTGCCGGGCGCTCAGTTCGACGTGTACGGCCCGCCGCAGGAGAGCGGCTCGCTCGACGAGGCGTTCCACCAGTTCGTCCGCCCGCCGTTCTTCCCGGTGACTGTGTCCGAGCTGTACGGCCAGATCGTGTTCCACGACGTGGCCGACTGCGACCTCGAGATCGACGGCGCCAAGGTGCGGGTGCGCCCGGTGCCGCACATCGGCGCCAACAACGGCTACCGCGTCGAGGTCGGGGGCGCGACGGTGGCCTACCTGTCCGACCACCAGATGCCCCATGACGGCAGCTTCACCGTCACCGACGCGGTGCTGGAGCTGTGCGACGGCGCCGACCTGGTGATCCACGACGCCCAGTACACCGAGGCCGAGTTCGCCCAGAAGTACTACTGGGGTCACTGCACGGTCGACTACGCGGTGTTCGTGGCGCACGAGGCCGGGGCCAAGCGCCTGGCCCTGTTCCACCACGACCCGGCCCGTGACGACGACGCGGTCGACGGCCTGCTGGCCCACGCCCGCCGCACGGCCGAGTCGACGGGCCTGGCCGAGGTCATGGCCGCGTACGAGGGCCTGACCGTCTCCTTCGCGGGCTGACAGCCGGCCCGGCCGCGGGGGCGCCCCGGACCATCTGACGCGGCGTCACCTTCGCTAGGGTGCCCCGGGTGAGTGCCGAACCGTCCCCCTCGACGACGCCGCCCCCCGCCGGCGCACCCGGCCATCCCGCCGCCGACGGCGCCCGGTTCCGGCAGGTGCTGGGGCACTTCGCCACCGGCGTGACCGTCATCACCGCGGCGACGCCGGAGGGCCCGGTCGGCATGTGCGTGGGGTCGTTCTCGTCGGTGTCGCTCGACCCGCCGCTGGTGCAGTTCTGTGCGGGCGAACAGTCGACCAGCTGGCCGAGGATCCAGGCGGCGGGCCACTACTGCGTCAACGTCCTGGGCGACGACCAGGAGGGTGTGGCCCGCGTGTTCGCCGGCAAGGGCGACGACAAGTTCTCGGGGATGGGGTGGCGGCCCGCAGCCCGGACGGGCGCACCGGTGCTGAGCGACGTCCTGGCGTGGATCGACTGCGAGATCGAGGCCGTCCATTCGGCCGGCGACCACTGGATCGTGGTGGGCCGCGTCCTCGACCTGGAGATCGGCCACGAGGGCGGGCCGCTGGTGTTCTTCCGGGGCGGCTTCGGCCGCTACACGCCCTGAGCGGATGCCCATCTACGCCCTGGGCAGCACCGAGCCGACCATCGACGGCACGGCCTACGTCCATCCGGACGCGGTGATCATCGGCAACGTCCACCTGGGGCCCCAGGCGTCGGTGTGGCCGGGCGCGGTGCTGCGCGGCGACGGCGCGCCCATCACCGTCGGGGCCCGCACGTCGGTGCAGGACGGCTCGGTGTTCCACGTCACCCCGGTCCACCCGACCACGGTGGGGGAGGAGTGCGTGATCGGGCATCTCGTCCACCTGGAGGGGTGCACGATCGAGGACGGCGCGCTCGTCGGGTCGGGCGCGGTCGTGCTCCACAACGCCGTCGTGCGCACGCAGGCGCTGGTGGGCGCCGGGGCGGTCGTGTCGGGCGGGGTCGAGGTGCCCTCGCGGGCCATGGCGCTGGGCATCCCGGCCAAGATCCGGCCCGACGCCGTGAACCCCGACACCATGATCCGCATGGGCATGCTCAGCTACGTCGAGCGGGGCGCGTACTACCGCGAGCAGCTCCGCCGCCTCGACTGACAGCCGCGGCACGGCGACGGCCACGCGCAAGATCTGAGGGGCGGCCCGCGGCTCACCCGTGGGAGGGTGGCTGGATGGAGCTCCGGCGGCTGTGCGTGTTCTGCGGGTCGAGCCTCGGGGCGCGGCCGGAGTACCACGAAGCCGCGCGCCGGCTCGGGGACGAGCTGGCCAGGCGGCGCATCGGCCTCGTGTACGGCGGCGCCCACGTGGGGCTGATGGGCGTGGTGGCCGACGCGTGCCTGCAGGCCGGCGGCGACGTCACCGGCGTGATCCCCCGTTCGCTGGTCGAGGCCGAGGTGGCGCACACCGGCCTCGACGACCTGCGCGTCGTCGCCACGATGCACGAGCGCAAGGCGCTGATGGCCGACCTCTCCGACGGGTTCGTGGCGCTGCCCGGAGGCTTCGGCACGATGGACGAGTTCTGCGAGGTGGTGACCTGGAGCCAGCTCGGCCTGCACCCGGTGCCCAAGCCGTGCGGGCTCCTCGACGTGGCGGGGTTCTACTCGCCCCTGGTCGAGCTGTTCGACGCCGCCCGCGACGAGGGCTTCCTCCGGCCCGGCCACCGCGAGCTGGTGCTGGTGGAGGAGGACCCGGTCGCGATGCTCGACGCCCTGGCCGCCTGGACGGCCCCACCGCCCACCAGGAAGTGGGTCGACCAGCAGGGATGAGGGTCCGCCGCGTCGTCGGGCGCCCCGTCGGGCCCTCGCACGCTCGGGCTGGTGGCGGCCGGCGGCGTCCTGATCGGCGTCGGCGCGGCGGCGATGATCGCGGCCGCCCTCGGCGTCACCCCCTGGGACGTGCTCACCACCGCGGTGGCGGGTCGGGCCGACGTGTCCGTCGGCGTGGCGGGGGCCGCCCTGAGCATCGCCGTGTATCTGTTGTGCGCGCCGTTCGGTCGGCTGCCCGGGTGGGGCAACGCCGTGCTGCTGGTGACCGTGAGCGCGGCGGTCGACGCCGGGTTGGCGGTGCTGGGCGAACCGGGCGGAACCGCGCTCCGGCTGCTGCTGTTCGTGATCGGGGTGCCGGTGGTGTGCCTTGGCGTGGCGCTGATCGTGTGGGCCGACATCGGCGTCGGGCCGCTGGAGATGGTGATGCTGGTGGCCACCGACCGCTCGGTGCCGCTGGTGCGGGCACGCGTGGTGATCGAGGTGACCACCCTGACCGTGGGCTGGGTCCTGGGCGGCGCGCTCGGGCTGGGGACCGCCGGGTTCGCCATCGCCGCCGGCCCGCTCATCGCGGGGTGGCTGCGGCTGCTCGATCGGCACGGGACGTGGGGCCCGCCGCCCAGCGGCCGCTGAGGACCGGCTCGGGCGCGGGCACTGCGACCCACGCTGGCGGGCGAGCCCTCACGCGCCCGAGGCGAGGAACTCCAGACCGGCGAGGGGCAGGTTGCGGAGCACCGTGAACGTGGCGACCACCAGCGCAGCGGCCACCAGCGCCCAGCGGGGCGGCGAGATCGTCGGCGCCCGCCGGCCCAACGCCGGGAGGAGCCACAGCGTGAGGGCGACCCCGGCGACGCCCAGGAGCACGGGGAGCAGGAGGTTGTGGTCGAGCGCCTCGACGACGTCGCCGTGCAACAGCTCGTGCGTGCCCCGCAGGCCGCCGCACGCCGGGCAGTCGATGCCGAACAGGGCCTGGCTGGGGCACGGGGGGAACGCCCCGCCCCCGGCGGGATCGACCAGGCCGACGTACGCGGTGAGCGCAAGGGCGGCGCCCAGCCCGCCTGCCCGACCGGCGCGCTGCCGACCGGTCATCGAGCCCCGCCCGCCCGGGGCTGCGAATGGCCTGGCCGGTGCGGCGAGGTCGGTGGGACGGGTGGTGTGTGGGTCGGAGGGGGCGGGGATGCGCGGTTCAGTGGGCGCGGCTGCGGCGGTGGTCTCGGCGCCGCGGGCGGCGCCCACTCGCCACTCGATCGCAGGGCGCATCGGCGCCCAAGGTAGCGTCGGCCGCCATGGACCTGGGAGCGATTGGCATCTGGACGGCGCAGCTCGACCTGCAGCCCGCGGCGCGGGCGCGCGAGCTGGCGGCGGAGATCGAGGAGCTGGGCTACGCCGCGCTGTGGGTGCCCGAGGCCGTCGGCCGCGAGGCCATCACCCACGCGGGCCTGCTGCTCGACGCCACCGAGCGGCTGGTGGTGGCCACCGGCGTCGCCAACATCTTCAACCGCACGCCCGTGGCCGCGGCGTACGGCCAGCGGCTGCTCGCGGACGACTCGGGGGGCCGCTTCCTGCTGGGCCTGGGCGTCAGCCATGCGCCGATGGTCGAGGGCATGCTCGGCCAGAGCTGGGACAAGCCCGTCACGCGCATGCGCGACTACCTCGCCGCGCTCGACGCGGCGTTCACCATCTCGCCCGCCCCGGCCGAGGCTGCGCCACGCGTCATCGCCGCGCTCGGTCCCGCGATGCTGCGGTTGGCGGCCGAGCAGACCTGGGGCGCGCACACCTACTTCGTGCCGGTCGAGCACACGCTGGCGGCCCGGGAGCACCTGGGTGCGGGGCCGAAGCTCCTCGTCGAGCAGGCCGTGGCCCTCACCACCGATGCCGACGTCGCCCGGGACGCGGCCCGCAAGCACATGGCCATCTACCTCACCCTGCCCAACTACGTGAACAACCTCCGCCGCCTGGGCTGGGGCGACGACGACTTGGCGGACGGCGGCAGCGACAAGCTGGTCGACGCGCTGGTGGCGTGGGGAGACCCCGACGCCATCGCCGAGCGGGTGGCTGCGCACCGCGGCGCCGGCGCGGACCACGTGTGCATCCAGGTCGTCGAGGCCGACGTGGCCGCCTTGCCGCTCGACGCCTGGCGCACCCTCGCCCCCGCGCTGGTCGCCGCCTGACCGACCCGCCCGCGGGCTGGTCGCGGCGCGACCGGCTCGGCGCCGCCTGACTACCCGTCCGCGGGCTGGTCGACCGGCTCGTCCGCCGGCAGCTCGGTGGTCTCGGTGGTGTCGTCGGCCGGCTCGTCCGCCGGCTCCTCGTCGGCGGCGGCACGGTCCGGGATGCGGCTCTCGATGGTCGGGTCGATGTCGACCGCGGCGTCGAACTCGCTCTCCGCATCGGCGTCGTTCCCCTGCTCCTGGTACAGGAAGCCCAGGTTGAGGTGGGCGGCCGCATTGCCCGGGTCGACCGCGATGACCTGCTGGTAGAGCGTCGCGGCCTCGTCGATCGCTCCCGCTGTGGTGCGCAGGATCGCCAGGTTGAACAGGGCCGCCGTGAAGTTGGGATCGAGCTCGATGGCGCGCCGGTAGTTCTCCTCCGCGTCGGCGGCCCGGTCGGTCGTCTGCTCGACCAGCGCCAGGTTGTAGTAGGCGAACGGGTTGCGATCGTCGTCGTCGATGGCGTCGCGGTAGAGCTGTTCGGCCTCGTCGAGGTCGCCGGCCGCGTGGGCGGCCAGGCCTTCCTCGACGGCCTCGGCCGCGGCCTGGGTGCGCTCGGCCTCGCTCTGGTCGTCGCCGCAACCGGCGACGACGAGGGTCAGCGTGAGGACGACCGCGGTCGCTGCTCGGGCGAGGACGCTGCGTGGGACCACGCCGACAAGATACGTCAGAAGGACATCCCGGACGAGGATGATCTCACTGTTCTCGGCCAACTACACACCATCTGCAGCGAGATCATCTCTCTGGGTGCATGTCCTGATCGGTAACGTGACGCTCTATGAGCCTGCGCGTCGCGGGAGACGGGCCCGGCGGCTCCCCACCGGAGAGAGAGACGTCATGGCGGCGGCTCACCGTGCCGCGGGCGCCCACGCTGGTCCTCCTCGCCGTCGTCGCCTTCAACGCCTGGATCCTCCGCAGCGAGCTGGCTCCGGTGCACTACCCGAACGACGGCAGCTTTCACCTCGCCTACCTCGGCTGGGCCACCGATCGCGTGGCGGCGGGGGACAGCCCGCTCGACGGCATCTTCACGCCGCTCGGCCTCGGGTTTCCCCTGTTCCAGCACTACCAGGTGCTGCCCTACCTGCTCACCGCCCCGCTGGCGTGGCTCTTCGGCGTGCAGGACACGTACGTGGCCGTGCTCTACCTGCTGCTGGTCCTGTGGCCGGTGTGCCTGTACGCCTCGCTGCGGCTGATGGCGTTCGACCGGTGGGCCGCGGCGGGTGCGGCCGTCTGCGCTCCCTTCGTGATGAGCGTGTCCGGGTACGGGTTCGAGCTCGGCAGCTACGTGTGGCGGGGCTCGGGGATGTGGACCCAGGCATGGGGCATGTGGCTGGGGACGCTGGCGCTGGCGTGCTGCTGGCGGTCGATCTTCCGGGGCCGGTCGATGGCACTGGCGGCGGTCCTGCTGGCGGCGTCGCTCACCAGCCACGTCCTGACCGGGCTCCTGGTCGCGGCCGTGGTGGCGGCCTGGGGCGTGCTGGCGGCGGCGACTCGGGTGCGGCAGCCGTGGCGGGTGGCGGCCGTCGTGGGGGGCGCCGGGTTGGCCAGCGCCTGGTTGCTCGTGCCGTCGCTGGTCGACCGGGAGGCGACGTACTTCGACAACCCGCCGGGCACCGAGTGGAGCGACTCGTACGGCGTGGGGCGCGTGACGTCGTGGCTGTGGCGGGGTGAGGTCTTCGACCAGGGCCGGTGGCCGGTCCTCACGGTCCTGGCCGCCGTCGGTCTGGCGGTGCTCGTGCGGCGGGCACGGAGAGACGACAACGCCCGGGCGGTGCTCGTGCTCGCCGGTGTCAGCCTGGCGCTGTTCTTCGGCGCGACGGTCGTGGGCCCGATCGTCGACCGCATCCCGGGCCGCGAGATGCTCTTCCTGCACCGGGCGGTGGTGGGGGTGCATCTCGGGGGCGTGGTGATGGCGGGTGTGGGCGGCGCGACGCTGCTGCGGGCCGCCGGCGCTGGTGTCGCCCGCCTGACGGGTCTCGTGGCGGCCCGCTGGGCCCCCGGTCGGTCCGGGCCCGACGCGGCCCGCCCGGCGGGGGCGGCGGCACTCGCGGCCGTCGCGTCGCGTCCGGCGGTGGCGACCGTCGCGGGTGCGCTGGTCGTGCTCGCCGTGATGGCGCCGGCGTGGACGCAGGTGCGCGCGTTCATGCACCAGCAGGAGCAGTGGATCGACGAGCAGCGGGCGGTCGAGGCCACCGACGGCCGCGACTTCGCCGCGCTCGCAGGCATCGCCGCGGGCGGCGGGGGGCGGATCAGCGCCGGGACGAGGGGCGGCTGGGGCGACTCCTACCGCATCGGCCACCTGCCGGCGTACATCGAGCTACTCAACCTGGGGGTCGACGGCGTCGGCTTCACGGGGCGGGTGCCGGCCCTCACCGAGCCGTCCGAGGCGCGCTACACGGGCGAGGCGGCCGGTCAGTCGGAGGCGTTCGACGTGCGGTGGCACATCCGGCCCGCGGGGATGGCCGGCCCGCCCGCGGGCGAACGGGTGGCGAGCCAGGGCCGCCACGTGCTGTGGCGGGTCGACACCACGGGCCCGGTCGCCATGATCGACACGACGTCCGCGCTCCGGACCGACCGGGCACAGGTGGCCGTGGTCAGTGCCGCCTTCTTCAACTCGACGATGCCGCTCGAACAGCGCTACCCGCTGCTGTCGCTCGACGGCGCCGATGCGGGCGCCGGGACGCTGCTGCCCGGCTCGGTCGACGGCCCGCCCGGCGAGGTGGCGTCGGTGGAGGTCGACGACGGCGGCAACGAGTACACGGCCACCGTGTCGGCCGAGCGGCTCGGTGCGCTGCTGGTGAAGACCAGCTTCCACCCGCGCTGGTCCGCGGCGGTCGACGGGGAGCCTGTCGAGCCGGTCGCCGTGGCTCCCGGCCTGCTCGCGGTGGAGGTCCCCGCCGGGCGCCACGAGGTGACGGTGCGGTTCGCCGGGTTCCCGCTCGGCCTGCGCCTCGGGCTGGTCGCCGTGGGGATGGCGGCGATCGCCGGCCTCGTCGTGGTCGACCGGACCATCGGCGCCCGCTGGGAGGCGGTGCCCGGTCGTCGGACGGGGCGACCACCGGCTGGCGACGGTCGAGGGCCCGCCGAGATCCCGCCACCGAGGCCGAGCCGGCGGCGGTCGGGTAGCCGGTACGGGCGGTTCCTGCTAGGTCGGTCCGCTGGGTGCGCCGGGCTCGGTCGTGGCGATGCGGTCGGCGAGCTCGGGGTCGAGCTCGATGGCGCGGGCCAGCTCCGTGGCGGCCTCGTCGCTCCGCCCGAGCTGCTCGAGCAGGAGACCGAGGTTGAGGTGCGCGGCGGCGTTGTCCTCCTCGAGGGTGGTCACCTGCTCGTAGAGGATGACCGCCTCGGCGGCGGCCCCGGCCTGGGTGCGCAGGATGGCGAGGTTGAAGGCTGCCGGCGCGAGGTTCGGATCGATCGCCAGTGCGCGGCGGTAGTTCTGCTCGGCGTCCGAGTTCCTCCCGGAGGTCTGCTCGACCAGGGCGAGGTTGTAGAAGGCGAGCTCGTTGCTGTCGTCGGCCTCGATGGCCTGGCGGTACAGGTCCTCGGCCTCGTCGAGGTTGCCGTCGGCATGGGCGTCCAAGCCTTGTTGGACCAGGTCGGAGGCCTCGTCCTCGCCGCTGTCTTCCTCGGTGCCTGGGGTGGTGCTGTCGTCTCCGCCGTCGTCGTCGCTGCATCCCGCGAGCAGCAGCACCGAGGCGAGGAGGACGACGAGCGCTACACGTGTCCGCAGCCCGAACATGGCCGTACCGTACCGCTGCCCACCGATCTTCGTGGTGTTTTGCGCGCGATCGGTGGCAGCGAGGGAAGGTGCGATGCTCGGAGCGGTGTTCGATGGTTGACCACTGTACGCAGTGAAATGTCGTCGCTTCCGTGACGGACAGCGCGCGAATGGCTATCGTTCACTCCATGCCGTCGTCGGGCCATCGAGGGTGGCCGTGGTGGGCTGGGATCGCGGCAGCACTGATCGGGCTGTCCGCGGCCCTCGTGACGCCGGGCCCCGCGGCGGCGCAGGAGACGGATCCGGCGGAGTCGGCGCAAGAGTCGGACCCGGCGGACTCGGCGCAAGATCCCGCGCCGGCAGCGGTCGCCGGCGTCTCCACCAGCTCGGCGCCCGTCGCGCTGGGCAGCCTGTGCATCGCACCGGGTGGGTCGCCCGTGATGGTCGAGGAAGCCGACGGGTCCTGCCCGACCGGGTGGGCGGCCTACGTCCTGCCCTGCGACGTCGTGCTGGGCCCGTCGGGCCCGTCGGGCCCCGACGGCTACGCCAACGACGGCGACCAGCTGGGCACGTCGCCGACGCCCTGCATCCAGACGGCACTCCCGGGACCCAGCGGTCCCCCCGGCCCCGCCGGCCCACCCGGCGTGCCGGGCACTCCCGGTGCTCCCGGTGCTCCGGGAGCCCCCGGTAGTCCCGGTCCGATCGGTCCTGCCGGAGCGCCCGGTGCCCCGGGTGCGCCCGGTACGCCTGGCCCGGCCGGCGCCCCCGGCGCGCCCGGTCCTGCCGGCGCGATAGGTCCGATCGGCCCGTCCGGACCCTCCGGCCCCTCCGGTGCGACGGGTGCGACCGGCGAGTCAGGGCCGTCGGGTCCGTCGGGTGCGACCGGAGCGACGGGTCCCTCGGGTGCGACCGGAGCGGTCGGTCCTTCCGGTCCGACGGGAGCCACGGGTCCGTCGGGTGCCACGGGTGCCAGCGGTCCGTCGGGTGCGACGGGCACGACTGGTGAGACCGGGCCCTCGGGTGCGACCGGGGCGACGGGTGCCTGAGACCGGTCCGTCGGGTGCCAGCCGGGGCGACGGGTGCGACCGGCGAGACCGGTCCGTCGGGTGCGACGGGTGCGACGGGTCCGTCGGGTGCGACGGGTCCGGTTGGTGCCGTCTGGTCCGACCGGTGCGACGGGTCCGTCGGGTGCGACGGGTGCGACGGGTGAGACGGGTCCGTCGGGTGCGACCGGTGCGGTGGCCCGTCCGGTGCGACCGGTGCGACGGGTGAGACCGGTCCGCGGGTGCGACCGGTGCGACTGGTGCGACCGGGTCCGTCGGGTGCGACCGGTGCGACGTCGGGTGCGACCGGTCCGTCGGGTGCGACCGGTCGGCGGGTCCGTCGGGTGCGACGGGTGCGACGGGTCCGTCGGGTGCGACCGGTCCGGCGGTGAGACCGGTGCGACGGGTGCGACCGGTGCGAGCGGTCCGTCGGGTGCCACGGGTGAGACCGGGCCGTCGGGTGCGACCGGTGCGACGGGTCCGGCGGGTGAGACGGGTCCGGCGGGCGCGACGGGTGCGACTGGTGCGACGGGTCCGCAGGGTGCGACGGGTCCGGTCGGGTGCGACCGGTCCGAGGTCGGGTGCGACGGGTGCGACCGGGTGCGACCGGTGCGACCGGTGCGACGGGTGCGACCGGTGAGACCGGGCCCGTCGGGTGCGACTGGTGCGACGGGTCCGCACGGGTGAGACGGGTCCGGTCGGGTGCGACCGGTCCGGTCGGGTGCGACGGGTCCGTCGGGTGCGACCGGTGCGACCGGGTGCGACGGGTCCGCAGGGTGAGACCGGTCCGACCGGTGCGACGGGTGCGACGGGTGCGACCGGTGCGACCGGTGCGACGGGTCCGGCCGGGCGCGACCGGTCCGGTCGGGTGCGACGGGTGCCGCGGGTGCGACCGGTGCGACCGGTGCGACGGGTCGCACGGGTGAGACGGGTCCGCTGGTGCGACGGGTGCGACCGGTGCGACGGGTCGCGACGGGTGCGACGGGTCCGGTCGGGTGCGACCGGGCCGGTGGGTCCGTCGGGTCCGACGGGTGCGACCGGTCGCAGGGTGAGACCGGTGCCGGCGTGGTGCGACGGGTGCGACTGGTGCGACGGGTCCGCACGGGTGAGACCGGTCCGGCTGGTGCGACGGGTGCGACCGGGTGCGACGGGTCCGCAGGGTGCGACGGGTCCGGCCGGTGCGACCGGTGCGACGGGTCCCTCGGGTGCGACGGGTGCGACGGGTGCCGACCGGGTGCGACGGGTGCGACAGGTGAGACCGGGCCGCGGGTGCGACTGGTGCGACGGGTCGCAGGGTGAGACGGGTGGCGACCGGTGCGGTGGGTCCGACGGGTGCGACGGGTGCGACCGGTGCGACCGGGGCGACGGGTCCGACAGGGTGAGACCGGTCCGACCGGTGCGACGGGTGCGACGGGTGCGACGGGTCCGCAGGGTGAGACCGGTCCGACGGGCGCGACCGGTGCGACGGGTCCGTCGGGTGCGACGGGTCGCGACCGGTGCGACCGGTCCGACGGGTGCGACGGGTGCGACCGGCCCGACGGGTGCGACGGGTCCGGTGGGTCCGTCGGGTCCGACGGGTGCGACCGGGTGAGACCGGGCCCGTCGGGTGCGACGGGTGCGAGCCGGTCCGGTCGGGTGCGACCGGTGCGACCGGTGCGACGGGTCCGCCGGGTGCGACCGGGTGCGACGGGTCCGACGGGTGCGACGGGTGCGGCGGGTCCGTCGGGTGCGACCGGTGCGACGGGTCCGCACGGGTGCGACGGGTGCGCCGGGTGCGACGGGTGCGAGCGGTCCGTCGGGTGCGACGGGTGCGACGGGTGAGACGGGTCCGTCGGGTGCGACGGGTGCGACGGGTCCGCAGTCGGGTGCGACGGGTCCGGTGGGTCCGTCGGGTCCGACCGGTGCGACGGGTCCGCGGGTGCGACCGGTGCGACGGGTGCGGTCGCGGTGCGACGGGTCCGCCGGGTGCGACGCGGTCCGCGGGTGCGACCGGTGCCGACGGGTGCGACGGGTGCGACGGGTGCGACGGGTCCGCCGGGTGCGACGGGTCCGGTGGGTCCGTCGGGTCCGACGGGTGCGACCGGGCCGTCGGGTGCGACCGGTGCGACGGGTGCGACGGGTGCGACGGGTGCGTCGGGTGCGACCGGTGCCACGGGTGCGACGGGTGCGACTGGTCCGGTCGGGTGCGACGGGTCCGGTGGACCGGTCCGTCCGGTGCGACGGGTGCGACGGGTCCGCACGGGTGCGACCGGGCGCGACCGGTCCGTCCGGTGCGACGGGTGCGACGGGTGCGTCGGGTGCGACGGGTGCGACCGGGTGCGACCGGTGCCGACGGGTGCGACCGGTCCGAGCGGGTGCGACGGGTCCGGTCGGGCGCGACGGGTCCGGCCGGGTGCGACGGGTCCACGGGTGAGACCGGTCCCGCGGGTGCGACGGGTGCGACGGGCGCGACGGGGTCGCGACGGGTGCGACCGGTGCGACGGGCGCGACCGGTGCGAGCGGGTCCGTCGGGTGCGACGGGCGCGACCGGTGCGACGCGGTGCGACGGGTGCGACCGGGCGCGTCCGGTCCCGCGGGTGCGACGGGTGCGACTGGTGCGACCGGGCCCGTCGGGTGCGACGGGTGCGACGGGTGCGACCGGTCCGTCGGGTGCGACCGGTGCCGACCGGGGCGTCGGGGCCTTCGGGTTCGAGCGGGCCGACCGGTGCGACGGGTCCGTCGGGCGCGACCGGGGCGACGTCGGGTCCGTCGGGTCGCGACCGGTCGGTCCGACTGGTCCCGCGGGCGCGACCGGTGCCAGCGGCCCGTCGGGTGCGACAGGTGCGAGTGGTTCGTCGGGTGCGACCGGTGCGAGTGGTCCGTCGGGCGCCACCGGGCCGACCGGTGCCACGGGTCCGTCAGGTCCGTCGGGTCCGTCCGGGCCGAGCGGGCCGATCGGTCCGTCGGGCCCGACCGGCGGCACAGGGCCGACCGGCGGTGCCGGCGGATCCGGGTCCGTCGGGCCCGGCCGGTCCAGCCGGTGCGACGGGGCCACCGGTCCCGCCGGCGCGTCGGCGCCAGCCGGTCCTGCCGGCCCGCCGGTCCCGGCAGGGGCGAGCGGTCCGTCGGGTGCCACGGGCCCGGTCGGCGCGTCGGGTCCCGCGGGTCCAGTCGGGCCCTCCGGTCCGTCGGGGCCGTCCGGGCCCTCGGGGGCCGTGAGCACCATCACCGTCGTCGCAGGGCCAGACAGGTACGACCCGGTCACGAACGGGAACGCCACTGTCACCGGCGGGCTGCCGGCCGGCGGACGGCTCATCGTCGGCGGCGGGTACTCGGGCCACACCGCCCTGGTCAAGCATCCACCTCACGCATCACGACGGCGGGGACGGCTGGCGTGTTCACGGTGACGGGCGACGACGGCATCGTTCATCGGCACCACCATTTCACCGTTTTCGCCTACTGCGTCCCGACGCCTGAGCCTCGGCTGCCCCTTACGGGCGACAGCCTAAATCTCCGTTGCGGACGCCGCCCCGCCAGCCGCTAAACTTGACCCGTGGGTCAAGAAACGCGGGTGCCGGCCAGCCCGCAGCGAGGGGAGCTCATGTCGGAGACCACCGGTGCACGCAGGGGTTTCGCATTGATCCTGCGCGAGGCCAGGCGTCGCTGGAAGGGCATCACCATCGGGGTGGCGGTCGGGCTGGCGTGGACCGGGGCCAAGGTCAGCACCGGCCTGATCGTCCAGCGAGCCATCGACCGCGGCATCGAGCAGAACGACATGACCGCGCTGCGCAACTGGTCGGTCGCGCTCGGGTGCGTGGCGGTCGCCTCGGCGCTGTTCACCGGCTTGCGCCGCTACTGGGCGTTCCGCGAGGCCCGGGCCGTCGAGGCCAACCTGCGCGACCGGCTGTTCGCCCACATGCAGCGCCTGCACTTCGCCTACCACGACGAGGTGCAGACCGGTCAGCTCATGAGCCGGGCCAACACCGACCTGCAGCAGATCCAGGCCCTGGTGGTGATGATCCCCCTCACCATCAGCAACGGCATGACGGTCCTCCTGGTGACGGTCATCCTCGCCACCATCGACCCGGTGCTGACCCTGCTCGCCCTGGGCTCGCTGCCGTTCCTGAACGTGCTGGCCACGCGCTTCTCGCGGCGCCTCCACCCCCACGTGATGGGCATCCAGCGCGAGTCGGCCGAGCTGGCGGCCGTGGTCGAGGAGTCGGTGGCCGGCGTGCGGGTGGTCAAGGGCCTGGGCGCCGAGGAGGTCCAGGCCGGCCGCCTCGCCGCCGAGGCCGAGGACGTCTACGACGAGTCGATGGCGGCGGCCATGATCCGGGCCCGCTTCCTCCCCGGGCCTGGAGCTGCTCCCCAACATCGGCCTCATCGCCGTGCTGGGCTACGGCGGCCACCAGGTGCTCAACGGCAACCTGTCGCTCGGGTCCCTGGTGGCGTTCAACGTCTACATCGCCATGCTCGTGTGGCCGCTGCGGATGCTGGGCATGATCGTCGCCCAGGCCCAGCGGGCCGCAGCCGCGGGCGAGCGGGTCGACGAGGTGCTCACCACCGACCCCGAGATCGCCGACGCTCCCAACCCCCAGGACCTCCCCGCCGGCGGGGGCGAGGTGCACTTCGACGGCGTGCGGTTCGGCTACGGGCGACCCCAGCCGGTGCTCGACGGCTTCGAGCTCACCGTCAAGGCGGGCGAGTCGGTGGCGCTGGTCGGTCCCACGGGAGCGGGCAAGACCACGGTCGCCCGGCTCATCCCCCGCTTCTACGACGTCGAGGGTGGCGCCATCACGATCGACGGTGTCGACGTCCGCGACCTGCGGCTCCGCGGCCTCCGGCACTCGGTGGGCATCGTCTTCGAGGACACGTTCCTGTTCAGCGACAGCATCGC
Organism: uncultured Acidimicrobiales bacterium; assembly: GCA_963842395.1. Lineage (GTDB taxonomy): Bacteria > Actinomycetota > Acidimicrobiia > Acidimicrobiales > VFJN01 > ZC4RG19. The sequence continues at coordinate 933,772 of CAWJGJ010000002.1, read as the reverse complement.
CTCCAACATCGCCTTCGCCGACCCCGACGCGCCGGTCGAGGCCGTCGAGCGTGCCGCCCGCCTGGCCGGCGCCGCCCAGTTCATCTCCCACCTGCCCGAGGGCTACTCGCACCCGCATCGGCGAGCGCGGGTACTCCCTCTCCGGCGGGCAGCGCCAGCGCATCGCCATCGCCCGGGCCATCCTGGCCGACCCGCGCGTGCTCATCCTCGACGACGCCACCTCGGCGGTCGACCCCACCAAGGAGCACGAGATCCGCGACGCCCTCACCGAGGTGATGCGCGGCCGCACCACCATCGTCATCGCCCACCGGCCGGCGACCATCGCCCTCGCCGACCGCGTCGTGCTCGTCGACGAGGGCCGGGTGATGGCCGAGGGCACCCACCAGTCGCTCCTCGCCACCAGCGCCCGCTACCGCCAGGTGCTCGCCTCCGCCGCCCAGCGCGAGGCCGAGATCACAGTCCCTGCCGACGCCGCGACCGGCACGCTCCTCGGGGACGGAACCGGCGCGCCGCCAGCGGACGGCGACGGGGACGGAAACGGCGCGCAGGCCGTGCCGGCCGCGGCCGGCGACGGTGACGGGAACGGCGCTCGGGCGGCGCGTGCCGCCGACGGCGACGGCAACAGTGACGATCACGGTGGCGGTGCCCCCGCCGACGGGACCGGCGCCGACGAGCGCGTGTCTCCGGGAGGCCGGCGATGATGCGGATGGGCGCGGTCAGCGCCGACGAGAAGCTCGACGCCGCCTCCGCCGCCCGGGTCCTGCGGCGGTCGGCCCACCTGCTACGCCCCCACCGGCGGCGGGTGATCGGGGCCGTCGTGATGGTCGTGCTGTGGACGATGACGGTGCTCGCAGGCCCGTTCCTCGTGCGCTACGGCATCGACGAGGGCATCAAGGGAGAGAGCGCGGCCGCCCTCAACATGGCGGTGGTCGCCTACGTGGTGGTCGCCGTGCTGGCGTACATGACCAACCGACGGCAGATCGCCCTCATCAGCCGGGTGGGCGAGGACTTCCTGCGCGAGCTGCGCAACAAGGTCTTCCACCACCTGCAGAGCCTGTCGATGCCGTTCTACGACCGGTCCAAGGCCGGCGTCCTGGTGTCGCGCATGACCTCCGACGTCGACTCGCTGGCCGAGCTCATCCAGAACGGCCTGGCCATGTTCGTGTCGAGCGCGCTGCTGCTGGTGGTGTCGCTGGCGGTGCTGGCCTCGGTGTCGTGGCAGCTCCTGCTGGTGTGCTCGCTGGCGCTGCCCCCGGTGATCCTGGCCAGCATCAAGTTCCAGCGCGACTCGAACACGGCCTACCTCGAGGTGCGCGACAACATCGGCAACACGCTCTCCCACCTGCAGGAGGGCATCGCCGGGGTGCGGGTGGTGCAGGCCTTCGGCCGCGAGGACATCGAGGTCGATCGCTTCGAGCAGGGCAACCGCGAGCTCTACGAAAGCCACATGCGGTCGGTGGTCATCTCGGCCTGGTACCTGCCCGTGATCGAGCTGGCCGGGTGGGGCACCACGGCGCTGGCGCTCGGCGTCGGCGGCTGGTGGGTGCACGAGGGCACGCTGACCATCGGCACGGTGGCCTTCTTCGTGCTCACGCTCAACAACCTGTTCGAGCCGGTGCAGCAGCTCAGCCAGCTCTTCAACCTCGTCCAGTCGGCCGGCGCCGGCCTGCAGAAGCTGTACGAGCTGCTCGGCACCAAGATCGACGTGGCCGAGCGGCCCGGCGCCGTCGACCTCCCCGAGGTCGGCGACATCGAGATCGACGACGTGTCGTTCGCCTACGGGGACGGCCCGCGTGTGCTCAACGACGTGACGCTCAGCATCCCGGCCGGTTCACGGCTGGCGCTCGTGGGCCCGACGGGGGCCGGCAAGTCGACGCTGGCCAAGCTGGCCGCCCGGCTGTACGACCCCACCGAGGGCGAGGTCCGGTTCGGCGGGGTCGACCTGCGGGACGCCACGCTGTCGTCGTTGCGGGGCCGCATCGTGGTCATCCCCCAGGAGGGATTCCTGTTCAACGGCACCATCCGCGACAACGTGCGGCTGGCCCGGGCGGATGCGACCGACGACGAGGTCGACGACGCTCTGCGGGCGGTCGGCGCGTACGACCGGTTCTCGGTGCTGGTCGACGGCCTGGACACCGAGGTGCGCGAGCGGGGGAGCCGGCTGTCCGCCGGCGAGAAGCAGCTCGTGTCGCTGGCGCGGGCGGCCCTGGCCGACCCGGCGGTGCTGGTGCTCGACGAGGCGACGTCCAGCCTCGATCCGGGCACCGAGGCGCTGGTCGAGGCCGCCGTCGACCGGCTGCTCGTGGGCCGCACGGTGGTGGTCATCGCCCATCGCCTGTCCACCAGCGAGCGGGCGGACATGGTGGGCGTGGTCGACGCGGGCGGGCTCGTCGAGCTGGGCACCCACGACGACCTGGTCGCCAGCGGCGGCGCCTACGCCGCGCTGTACGCCACCTGGATGGCCGGCACCGGCACCAACGCCCCCGTCGACGCCTGACCCGGGCCGCTCGCTCGCTCGGGCTTCTGGCGTCGCTGGCTGCGGTGGTGGCAGGGAGCGACGCCAGTTCCGGTGGGGCGGTCCGGTGCGATGGTTCTGGCGTTGGTGGCTGCTGTCGGGGCAGCCAGCGACGCCGGTTCGTCGAGGGGCGAGTGGGGCCGCACGGCGTTGGCGGTCCGGCGTGACGGCCGTAGGGTCGGACCATGACCGATCTCGTCGCCTGGGGGATCGAGCCCCGGGTCGATCCCAGCCCCCGGCGGATTCGGGTGCGGGTCGGCGACACGGTGGTCGGCGACAGCACCCGGGCGGTGCTCCTGGCCTGGTACGGACCAGGGATGCTGCCCACGTACTGCCTGCCGGCCGAGGACGTGCGCACCGACCTGCTGCGGCCCTCCACCCCCGCTGCTCCGGGCCATGCCTACGGCCGCGACGTCCCGTTCACCATCGCCCACGACGTGGTGGCGGGCGACCGGGTCGTCGAGAAGGGCGCCATGGTCCTGCAGTCGCCGCCCTCGCCGCTGCACGGCGTCGACGGCATGTGGACGTTCACCTGGGACGACGGGTTGTCGTGGTTCGAGGAGGCCCTCGAGGTGCACGTCCACGCCCGCGACCCGCACAAGCGGGTCGACGTCCTGCCCAGCGACCGCCACGTGCGGGTCGAGCTCGACGGCCGCGTGCTGGCCGAGTCGCGCCGGGCCCACGCCCTGTTCGAGACCAGCCTGCCGACCCGCTGGTACTTCCCGCCCGAGGACGTGCACCGCGACCTGCTGACCGAGTCCGACACGGCCACGAGCTGCCCCTACAAGGGAACCGCCCGCTACTGGTCCGTGCCGGCGGCCGAGGGCGACGACGTGCACCGTGACCTGGTGTGGAGCTACCCCGAGCCCGTGGTCGAGTGCCCCCGCATCGCGGGCCTGATGTGCTTCTTCAACGAGCGGGTCGACATCGTGGTGGACGGCGAGCTGCAGGACTGCGGCAGTACCCCCTGGTCGGAATAGGGCGGCGGCGACCTGGCTGGTGGAGCCTGCCGCCTGGATTGCTACTATCGGCGTAGGAGAAATTCGTCCGCCACCGCGTGACCACTCCTGGAGCCACGAAGGGACCGCACATGGCCGTCGCCGATCTCGACCTGGGGCGTTACAAGCTCGGCTGGTCCGACGAGGAGAACTACGTCTTCAAGCCCAAGAAGGGCCTGAGCGAGGACATCGTCCGCGAGATGTCGTGGATGAAGGGCGAGCCGGACTGGATGCTCAAGAACCGGCTCAAGTCGCTGAAGCACTTCGAGAAGCGCCCCATGCCCACGTGGGGTGGCGACATGTCCGAGATCTACATCGACGACATCTACTACTACGTCAAGCCCACCACCGGGCAGGTCGACGAGTGGGACGAGCTGCCCGAGTCGATCAAGAACACCTACGAGAAGCTGGGCATCCCCGAGGCCGAGCGCAAGTACCTGGCCGGCGTCACCGCGCAGTACGAGTCCGAGGTCGTGTTCCACCGCAACCGTGAGGACCTCGAGCGGCAGGGCGTCATCTTCTGCGACATGGACACCGCGCTGCGGGAGTACCCCGACCTGGTCAAGCAGTACTTCGGCACGATCATCCCCAAGAACGACAACAAGTTCGCCGCGCTCAACACCTCGGTGTGGTCGGGCGGGTCGTTCATCTACGTGCCGCCGGGCGTCGAGGTGGAGATGCCGCTGCAGGCCTACTTCCGCATCAACGCCGAGAACATGGGCCAGTTCGAGCGGACGCTGATCATCGCCGACGAGGGCTCGAAGGTGCACTACATCGAGGGCTGCTCGGCCCCCGTGTACACCACCGACTCGCTGCACTCGGCCGTGGTCGAGATCGTGGTCAAGCCCAGCGCCCGGGTCACGTACACGACCATCCAGAACTGGTCGAACAACGTGTTCAACCTGGTCACCAAGCGGGCCCGGGTCGAGGCCGAGGGCCACATGGAGTGGATCGACGGCAACATCGGCAGCCGGCTCACCATGAAGTACCCCGCGGTGTACATGGTCGGCCCCAAGGCGTCGGGCGAGGTGCTGTCGGTGGCCTACGCCGGTCCCGGCCAGCACCAGGACGCCGGCGCCAAGATGGTGCACGCCGCCCCGGAGACGACCTCGAAGATCCTGTCGAAGTCCATCTCCAAGGACGGTGGCCGCACGTCGTACCGGGGTCTCGTCCGGGTCGAGGACGACGCCTACGGCTGCAAGAGCCACGTCCAGTGCGACGCGCTGATCCTCGACGAGGACTCGGTGAGCGACACCTTCCCGTACATGGAGGTGGGCGCCCGCGACGCCGACATCGGCCACGAGGCCACGGTGTCCAAGGTGGCCGACGAGCAGCTCTTCTACCTGATGAGCCGGGGCCTCTCCGAGGAGCAGGCGATGAGCATGGTGGTGAACGGCTTCATCGAGCCGGTCACCCGCACGCTGCCCATGGAGTACGCGGTCGAGTGGAGCCGCCTGATCGAGCTGCAGATGGAGGGCTCGGTCGGCTGAGCGTCGGCTGGGTGCCCGCTGGGCACACGATGACAAGGTGCCGTCGTGTTGCCGCGACCTGCGTGTTCGCTGGCAGAATGGCGGCGTGCCCATGCGCCAGGACTGCAAGCACTTCGAGTCACGCACCTACCGCAACGGCGAGACCGTGCGGAAGTGCGACCTCGACCTCGCGCCCGAGGCCCCGTGGCGTTGCCCGGCCGACTGCCCGCGCTACGAGCGGCGCCTGGCCGACGTCAACTGGGCGCACGGCACGCTCGTGACCCCGGCCACGCCTGACGAGCCCCTCGACGCGCTCGACCGGGGCGACGGTTCGGTCGCCCGCCTGCTCGACGAGGCCGAGGAGATCGTCAACGCCGCCGGGCCCACGGTGATGGCCGACGTGTCCGCAGAGCGCGTGCGCGACGCGACCCCCCGCTGGCGCCGCTGGCTGCGCCGCAAGTGACGCGACGGCGGCGGACCGGAGCTCCCTGGCGGAGCCTTGGGGCGAATCGACCTGCGCCGGTAGGCTGACTCTCCTGGCCGCGGCGCCGGCATCGTGCCGGCGAGCTGCGAAAGGATCGACGCTGAGCACGTTCACACCTGAAGCTTCTGCCGCGCTCGGCGGTCCCATCTGGCTGCGCGAGCGCCGGGCCGTGGCCGCCGCCGCCTTCGCCGACTCCACGCTCCCCTCGACCGAGGAGGAGATCTGGCGGTACAGCCGCATCGACGAGCTGGACCTCGACGACTTCGCGCCCGCCGGCGCCGAGCCGACGGCCCCTCCCGCCGAGCTCGCGCTGCCGGCCTCCGCCCAGGCCGTCGTCGACGCCGTCGACGGTCGTGCCGCCCTGGTGGTGGCCCGCAACGGCCGGGTCGTGGCGGTGGATGTCGCCCCCGATCTGGCGGCCCGCGGGGTGACCGTGGGCCCCGCAGGCGACGACCACGCCGACGCGGTGGGTGCGGCGATCGGCCAGGCGCTCGACGCCTTCGTCTCGCTGCACGACGCCTTCGCCGCCGAGCCGGTGGTCGTCGACGTCCCCGCCGGCGTCACGCTGCCGGGGCCGGTCGTGGTGGTGCACGTGACCGACGGCGACGGCGTCGCCGCCTTCCCGCACCTGGTCGTGCGGGCCGGGGCCGACAGCGAGGTGGCGGTGCTCGAGGTCCAGGCCTCCGGCGACCGGCCGGGTCTGGTCGTGCCGATCACGGAGATCCTGGTGGGGCGGGCCGCCCGCGTGGGCCACGTCACCGTCCAGCAGCTCGGGCTGGCCACCTGGCAGCTCGGCACCCAGGTCTCGCACGTCGAGGCCGAGGCCACGCTCCGCTCCACCAGCATCAGCTTCGGCGGCGGCTACGCCCGGCTGCGCACCGACTGCCGCATGGTCGGCCGGGGCGCCACCGGCGAGCTGGACGCGGTGTACTTCGGCGAGGGCGACCAGACGCTCGACTTCCGCACGTTCCAGGACCACGTCGCCCCCGATTGCACGTCCAACCTGCTGTTCAAGGGGGCGGTGGGGGGCCGGTCCCGCTCGGTGTACACCGGCATGATCCGGGTGGGGAAGCAGGCCCGGGGCACCAACGCCTTCCAGACCAACCGCAACGTCAAGCTGTCCGACGGCGCCTGGGCCGAGTCGGTGCCCAACCTGGTCATCGAGAACAACGACGTGCGCTGCAGCCACGCGTCGGCGGTGGGCCCGGTCGACGAGGAGCAGCGCTTCTACCTGGAGAGCCGGGGCGTGCCCACCGACGAGGCCGAGCGCCTCATCGTGAGCGGGTTCTTCGACGAGGTCCTCACCCGCCTGCCCGTGGCCGGCGTGGCGCCGCGGCTGCGGGCCACCATCGCCGGCAAGTTCGAGCGGAAGGACCGCTGAGTGGCCAAGGTGACTCTCTGCCCCCTCGACGAGCTGGCGTCGGGCACGGCGCGCCGCTTCGAGGTGGGCAAGCGCCAGATCGCCGTGGTGCGCATCGGCGACCACGTGTACGCCCTGGGCGACGTCTGCACCCACCAGAACATCTCGCTGGCCGAGGGCGAGATCGACGAGGACGAGCTCACCCTCGAATGCTGGAAGCACGGCAGCGCGTTCTCGCTCGAGACCGGCGAGGCCCTCACCCTGCCCGCCACCCAACCCGAGCCGGTGTACGACGTCCGGATCGACGACGGCGAGATCGTGGTGGTGCTCGATGACTGAGGTGGCGATGCCCGACCTGGTGGCCGACCGCACCACACCGCACGAGCTGGTCATCACTGGCCTCCGCGCCGGCGTGGCCGGCAAGGAGATCCTCCGCGGCATCGACCTGACCGTGCGGTCGGGTGAGGTGCACGCCGTGATGGGGCCCAACGGCTCGGGCAAGTCGACGCTCGCCCACGTGCTGATGGGCCGTCCGGGCTACGAGGTGCTCGGCGGGACCGTGACGTTCGACGGCGTCGACCTGCTGGCCCTGGCCCCCTGGCAGCGGGCACAGGCAGGGCTGTTCCTGTCGCTGCAGTACCCGACCGAGGTGCCCGGCGTGTCGCTGCACGACCTGCTGGAGACCGCGGCCCGGGCGGCAGGCGGGTCCGACGACGCGGTCGCGGCGGTCGACGCCGCCATCGCGGACGAGGTCGAGCGGCTGGCGCTCGATCCCCGGTTGGTCGACCGCCCGCTGAACGTCGACCTGTCGGGCGGCGAGAAGAAGAAGAACGAGACCGTGCAGCTCGGCGTGCTCCGGCCGGCCATCGCCGTGCTCGACGAGCTCGACTCCGGCCTGGACGTCGACGCCCTCCGGGCGTGCGCCCGCCGCATCGAGGCCGAGACCCAGCCCGTCGAGGCCGGGGGCCGGGGCCTGGGCGTGCTGGCCATCACCCACTACAACCGCCTGCTGTACGTGTTGCGGGCCGACCGCGTCCACGTCCTGGCCAAGGGCATCATCGTGCGCTCGGGTGGGCCGGAGCTGGCGCTCGAGCTCGAGCAGAGCGGATACGCGGGGATGCTGGGCCCCGAACTGGCCGGCGAGGACCCCGGGCAGGCCACGGCGGTCAGCATCCGCCCGACCATCGACGATCCCTTCGGCGGCCCGGGTGGCCCTGGCGGCCCGTCGGGCGACCCCTTCGCCGACCCGCTCGCCTAGTGCCTCGCCCAGGAGGTCGGCCGGGCGTCGGGATCGTCAGCGTGGGCGGAGGCCCAGCGAGCCGGTGACCCATCCCGCCTCTGACCGCAGGCCGGCGATCCAGTCCCGGTCGGTGGGTCGGCCACGCCCGTCAAGGACCTCGGCCAGGGCCGCCTGCGTGAGCGCGACCCAGGCCCGACCGCCGAAGGCGTTGTGCTGGCGCAGCGCGACGAGCAGGTACCGCTCGGCGTCGGCCCAGTCGCCGGTGGCGGCCGCCAGCCGGCCGAGGTGGAACGACGCTGACCCGCAGAAGGTGCGGTAGCCGAGCCCGCAGGCCAGGTCGGCGTAGGGGGCGAGCTGTGCGGCCACCTCCTGGGCCGTGCCGGGCTCGCCGCCCTCGCAGGCGACCAGGGCAGCCACGCCGAGATCATGCAGGTAGGCGGGGTCGCCCGGCTCGGCGTGCCGCCCCAAGGCCGGTGCCGTGTCGTCGCCGCCCATCCACGCGATGACGGTCCCGTGCCGTTCGGCGACGGCGTCGGCGCCGTCGGGCCCGTCGGTCCCGCGCTGGTCGGCGACCGCCGTCCGCGCCGCGTCGAGCGCGGTGCGGGCGTCGTCGAGACGCCCGTCGCCGGTGAGCTCGACCACCTTCCGCTCCGCCAGCAGCGCCTCGCCCCAGGGGTGGGCGTGGCCGGTGATGGCGGCGGCGAGCGTGGCCAGCGCGGCGCCGACCGTGTGGGTGTCGCCCAGCGTGGCGCCCGCCATGGCCTGCTCGTGTGCGGCGGCGACGCGCAGGTCGACCTCGTCGGCCGCGTCGGCCAGGACGGCGAGCTCGTCGGCCAGGCGTAGGCGCTCGTCCAGGTCGCTGGGGTGGGCCAGAGCGGCGACGCGGGTGTGCAGGGCGCGCACGTCGGCGGCCGTCACCGCGACCTGGGCGCCCGCCGGGCCCGACAGCCGGAGGTGGCGCACCAGTGCGCGGGCGCGCTGCACCGCGGCATCGCCGTCGGTGGGGCTGGTCGCCGGGCCGGCGGGCGAGGCGGCCAGGGCGTCGGCCACCAGGTCACGTGCCGCGGTCCTCAGCTCGGGCTGGTGGGCGGCGGCGTCGGCCAGCGCGACGGCCGCCCGGCTGAGCAGGTCGCTGCTGCCCAGGCGGCGGGCCAGTCCGGCGCCCTGCACGACGGTGCGCGACCCGCTCTGGTCGCCGGCTGCGAGCAGGGCCGCGCCCAGCTCGATCGTGACCTCGGCCTCGAGCCGGCCGTCGTCCGGCGGCAGATGGGCGAGCGCCTGGCGGCACAGCCGCACCGCCTCGGTGGGGGCACTGCGCTGGGCCGCCTGGGCCGACGCCCGCCGCGCCCAGCGCACCGCCCGCGCGTCGCCCGCGGGGTGGGCGCCGGCCGAGCTGTGGTGGGCGAGCACGGCGGCGTGCTCGTCGAGGGTGGGGGAGCGCAGCCGCTCGATCGCCCCCGCCGTGCGGTTGTGCAGCGCCCGCCGCCGCGCGCCGCTGAGCTGGGCCACCAGCGTCCGCCGCACGATGTCGTGGGGGAACCGGTAGCGGTCGGTCGTCTCCTCGATGACCAGGCCCGACGCCAGGGCGCTGTCGGCGGCGTCGAGCAGGTCGGTGCCGTCGAGGCCCGCGGCGGCGCCGGCGACGTCGAGGTCGAACTGGGCGCCCGCGACCGCTCCGGCGCGCAGCAGGTCGGCGCCGGGGCCGAGCCGGGCCAGCCGGTTGCTCACCAGGTCGTGGACCCCGGGTGGGATCGGCTGGCCGTTCGGCGCCGAGCCGCTCGTGGGGACTCCCGCCGCCCAGGCCCGGGCGAGCTCGGTGAGGAAGAACGGGTTGCCCGCCGTCTCGGCCAGCAGCTCGCGGGCCGCGGCGCGCACGTCGCCGCCGTCCGGGTGGATGTGGGCGAGCAGCTCCCGGACCTCGGCCTCCTCGAGGCCCTGCAGGGGCAGACGCCGCACCCACCCGTCCCGGTCGAGGGACTGGATCACGTCGGCCAGCGTGTGGCCGGGATCGAGGTCGTGGTCGCGGCAGATGGCGACGACGAGGATCGGGGCGTCGCCCGCGCGGCGGATCAGGTGGCGGACCAGCAGCAGCGTGTCGTCATCGGCCCACTGCAGGTCGTCGAGCACCAGCAGCAGGGGTCGCTCCTCGGCCGCGGCCACCACCAGGTCGGTCACCGCGCCGAAGAGCTGGCCCCGGTCGGGCGTCGTCGCCCGGCGGGGGGCGTCGAGCGAGGGCAGGACGGCGGCCAGCTCGGCACGGGCCGCGTCTCCCAGGCTGGGCAGCTCGTCGGCCGGCGTGGCCGCCACCAGCCCGTCGAGCGCCTCGACGATGGGCTGGTAGGGGATGATCGCCTCCTGGTCGCACCGCCCGAAGAGCACCAGCCCGCCGTCGCGGCTGACGGCCAGGGCGGCCTCGGAGGTGAGCCGAGACTTGCCGATGCCCGCCTCGCCGGTCACGACCACGACGTGCCGGCCGCCGCCCGAGGCCTGCTCCCACGCCTCGGCCAGCGCGGATAGCTCGGCGGCGCGGCCGACGAACGGCACCGGCGCGGCGCCGGGGCCGTACCGGCGCGACGCGGGGAGCGGCCCCCCGGCGGGAGCGCCGTGTGCGGCCCGCCGGGGCGGCGGGGCCGGGCCCAGCAGGTCGAGGTAGGCCGCCTCCGTCTCGGGCGACGGGTCGACACCGAGCTCGTCGGCGAGGACCCGGCGCAGCCGCTGGTAGGCACGCAGCGCATCGGCCCGGTTGCCGGCGCCCCCCAGCGCGGCCATGAGCGAGCGGTGGGCGCTCTCGCGCAGCGGCGCCCGCTGCACGACCTCCTCGGCCATGGTCACCGCCGCGTCGACGTCCCCGGCGCCGGTCGCCGCCCGGGAGGCGACCTCGAGGGCGCTGAGGAGCACCTCGCCGAGGCGGGCGCGGATGTCGTCGACCCAGGGGCCACCGTGACCGGGCAGGAACGGCGCCCGCACCCCGGCGGCGGCGCGCATGGCCAGGATCTGCGCGTTCCCGGGATCGTCGCCCAGGTCCAGCCGTGCCGACGCCAGGTCGGCCTCGGCGTCGTCGACGTCGACGGCCAGGGCGCAGCCGGCCGGGAGGGCCAGCTGGTAGCCGGACTCGCCGGCGACGACGGTCTCGCCCGCACCGCCCACCGCCGCCGACAGCAGCGTACGCACCTTGCTGACGTGGGTGCGCAGCGCCGAGGCCCACGTCTTGGGCATGCCCTCCGGCCACAGGATGTCGGCCAGTCGGTCGCGCGGCACGCCGGTGGCGCGCTCGACCACCAGTGCGGCGAGCACGATGCGGGGCGGGCCGGTCACCAGTTGCGGCTTGGCCTCCCCGCCCGGGTCGACGGTGACGTCACCGGCGAGGGTGATCTCGAGTCGCACTGCCCTCCTCGTCGTGCTCGTCGCAGCCCGCCCCGGTCGGCGGTGAGTCTGCCACCGCGGAAAATCCCCAGGCCAGCCGCACCGTCGCAGGGTTGCATGCAGGCGTTTGCGCGCCGTTTGCGCCTCGCTCTGCATAGTGCTCTCGAGGAAGCGACCGAGACTCGCTGCGGTGGCAGATCGTGGCGGATGATCCTGACGGGACAGGCGAGCGGTTGGTCGCACCCCGGCAGTGGGCCGGCCTGCGGCGGGGCCGGCCCACTTGCACGGGACAGAGACTTCGTGGACAGGTAGCGAGACCAGAGATCAGCCAAGGGCGAAGGGACAGGGGCTGGGCGCCATGACGAGTGCAGGGGACGTGACGACACCGCCGGCCGTCCCTCTGGCGCGCCCGCACGACCGGATGGCCGAGCGCTACGACGTCGTCGTCGTCGGCTCGGGGTACGGCGGGGCCATCGCCGCGTCGCGCTTCGCCCGCGCCGGACGCTCCGTGTGCATCCTCGAGCGGGGCCGCGAGCTGCTCGCCGGCGACTTCCCCACGTCCGCCCTGGCCGCCGTGCGCGAGCTCCAGGTGCGGCGGGGCCCGCGCCGGTACGGCCGGGCGAGCGGCCTGTATGACCTGCACACCGGCGACGACCTCAACGTGATGGTCGGCTGCGGCCTGGGCGGCACCTCGCTCATCAACGCGGGGGTGGCGCTCCGGCCGCCCGACTGGGTGTTCGAGGACGACCGCTGGCCGGCGGCGCTGCAGGGCGCCGAGCGGGGGCCCGCCGAGCTCGAGCCCTACTTCCGGCGGGCCGAGACCATGCTCGGGTCGACGCCCTATCCCGACACCATGCCCACGCCCACGAAGCTCGTCGCGCTGGGCCGGGCGGCGGCCGGCGTGGGCGCGACGGTCAGCCGGCCCCCGCTCAACATCAGCTTTGCCGACGGCCCCAACGCCGCCGGCGTCGAGCAGCGGGCCTGCGTGCTGTGCGGCGACTGCGTGACCGGGTGCAACCACCGGGCCAAGAACACGGTGGCCGAGAACTACCTGCCCGACGCGGTGGCCCACGGGGCGGAGGTGTTCTGCGAGGTCACCGTGCGGTCGGTCGCGCCGTCCCCCTCCGGGGCGTGCCGCCGCTGGACGGTCGTCTTCGACGCGACCGGCGGCGGCCGGGCCCGGTTCGCCTCCCCGTCGTCGTTCGTGTTCGCCGACGTGGTGGTGCTGGCCGCCGGCACGCTCGGCTCGACCCAGATCCTGCTCAACTCCCGCTCCGGTGGCCTGGCCGTCTCCCCCCGGCTGGGCGACCGGTTCACGGGCAACGGCGACGTGCTCGCCTTCGCCTTCGGCGTCGAGGGTGACCCGCCCCCCCTACGGGGGATCGGGACCGGCCGGCGTGCGATCACTCCCGACAACGAGGTCGGACCGTGCATCACGGGCGTGATCGACCTGACCGGCACCCCGACGCCCGGCAAGGGCGTGCTCGTCGAGGAGGGCGCCATCCCCGGCGCCCTCCGCCCGTTGATGCCAGCCGCCTTCGCGGTGGCGGCCGGCGTCGACCACAGCGGCGGCTCGCTCGCCTTCACCCGCCGGCTGGCCCGCCGGGTGAAGGCGACGGCCGAGGCGGTGCTCGACCCCACGGGCGGGCCGGCCGAGCGGTCGCTCACCTACCTCGTCATGAGCGACGACGTGGGCGACGGCCGGCTGCGGCTCGACGGCGAGTCGCTGCGGGTCGAGTGGCCCGCGGTGGGCGACCTGCCCGTGTTCGACCACAACGCCGACGTGCTGAAGCGGGCCACCGCGGCAATGGGTGGCGAGTACGTGGCCAACCCGTTGTGGTCGCCGATGCTGCGTGAGTCGCTCATGACCGTCCACCCGCTGGGCGGCTGCGCGATGGCCGACGACGGCGCCCAGGGCGTGGTCGACCACCGGGGCCGGGTGTTCACCGGCGAGGGCGACGAGGTCCACGATGGCCTGCTCGTCACCGACGGCGCCATCGTGCCCCGCCCTCTGGCGGTCAACCCGCTGCTCACGATCTCGGCCCTCAGCGAGCGCGCCACCGCCCTCATGGCCGCCGACCGGGGCTGGCCGGTGGACGACGGCCCGACGCCCCGGCTGGTGCGGGCGCCAGGCGGCGGGCGGCCCGCAGTGCACTTCACCGAGCGCATGGCGGGATGGGCAGGCGCCTCGACGAGCGGCGATTCGGTCAGTGGCGCTGCGCGGGGCGAGGCCGACGGCAGCCGCATCGAGTTCGTGCTCACCGTCGACATCGACGACCTGCCGGCCATGCTGGCCGACCCCGCCACGCCCGGGCGGCTGAGCGGCACCGTGGTGGCGCCGGCGGTCTCGCCGCGGCGCATGCGGGTGGTCGACGGGTCGTTCGTGCTCGCCCGGCACGACCCGACCCACGTCGATACGTGGCACATGACCTACGAGATGCGGCTGGTGGCCGACGACGGCCGCCACTACCGGTTCGTCGGGCACAAGGTGCTGCACGACCGCTTCGGTCTCGACATCTGGAGCGACACCACCACCCTGTACGTCACCATCAGCGACGACGACGGCCGGCCCGTCGCCGCCGGCGTGATGCGGATCGCTCCCGGCGACTTCGCCCGCCAGGTCTCGACCATGCGGGTCACGGGCGTGACGGGGCGACTCGAGCAGGCCCGTTGGCTGGCCCGCTTCGGCCTGCGCTTCGCCGCGCTCGCTCGAGCAGGTCTACGGCAGCCTCGACGACGTCGCCCGGTTCCCCGCGCTGCCGGCCGCGCCGGTCCCCCTCTCCGGCGGCGGCCGGCGGCGTCTGCGCCTGCCGGCCCCCGAGCCCGCGCTGGTGCGACGCGGACGGACGCTGGCACGAGGGCGGCGAGGACGGCCGCGTCGGCGCCGGCGCGTGGCTGCGCCTCGTCCGCTACGAGGGCGGGCGCCGCGGCCCGGTGCTGCTGGCGCCGGGCTTCGGCATGTCGGCGTCGTCGTTCCTGCTGGACACCGTCGGCACGAACCTCGCCGAGCACCTCGTCGAGCGGGGCTACGACGTGTGGCTGTTCGACTACCGGGCCGGCATCGACCTGCCCTCGTCACGCACCGCGTTCTCGCTCGACGACATCGCTCGGGTCGACTGGCCCCACGCCGTGGCGGAGGTGCGCCGCGTCACCGGGGCGGGCAGCGTGCAGGCGCTGGGCCACTGCGTGGGCTCGGTCTCGCTGATGATGGCGCTGGCCGCAGGGCTGAGCGACGTGCGGTCGGCCGTGTGCATGCAGTTCACGCTGCACCCCGACACGTCGTACCTCAACCAGTTCAAGGCCGCGGCCAAGGTCGACAGGCTGATGGGCCGCATCGGCCTGCGCAGCGTGGCGCCGCTGACCGGGCCGAACGTGCCCAACACCGCCCTCGACCTGCTGTTGCGGGCCGTGCCCATGCCCCGGGCCGAGCGGTGCGGCAAGGCGCTGTGCCGGTGGGTGAACGCCATCTACGGCTGCACCCACACCCACGACCAGCTGGACGACGCCACCCACGACGCCCTCGACGGGATGTTCGGCGTGGGCGACCTGACGGCCCTCGGCCACATGGGGACGATCCTGCACCGGCGCCTGGCGGTCGACCGCGATGGGCACGACGCCTACACCAGCCACCCCGAACGGCTGCGCCTGCCGATCCTGCTGGTGCAGGGCGACAAGAACTACATCTTCCGCCCGGCGGGCAGCGTGCGCACGCTGCGGTGGTTGCAGACCGCCAACGAGCCGTCGCTCTACGAGCGGGTGGTGCTGCCCGGCTACGCCCACCTCGACGCACTGGTCGGCCGCGATGCGGCCACCGACGTGTACCCCCTGCTCAGCGACCACCTCGACCGGTTCAACCGCTGAGCTCGGGGTGGGGGACGACCGGTTCAACCGCTGAGGTCAGGGTGGGGCACGGGCAGGACCGTCAGCCCCAGGCTGCGGGCCAGGCCGCTGGCCTCGGTGTGCAGGGCGCCCGCCCGCTCGGCGTCGCCCCGGGCGTCGCGCCCGAGCCGGGCGTTGGCCAGCCAGGCGGCCGACAGGGCCACCCAGGGACGGGCCTCGAGCACACGGTGGCGTTCGAGCGCGGCCTCCAGGTGCTCGACGGCGTCGTCGTTCCGGCCGAGCACCGTCGACAGGGCGCCGAGGTGGTGGTCGACCGCGCCCAGGTAGGCGGCGTAGCCCAACACGCAGTTGCGCCCGCTGTAGGGCTCGAGGGCGTCGTACGCGGCCCGGGCCCAGCGCCGGTCGCCCACCGTGGTGGCGACGGCGGCGACGCCCACCGCCGCGAACAGCCACAGGTAGCCGGCGTCGAGCTCGGCGAGGTCGGTCACGCGACGCTCGTCGAGCGCGGCCTGGGCGGCGTCGCCGTTCCCCGAGCCCGCCTCGATCCAGGTGCGCAGCGCCCACCACGTGAAGGAGTCGGGAGTCACGTGGAGACCGGCGTCGACGACGGGGCGCATGGTGGCCGCCGTCCCCCGCAGCCAGCGCGAGACGAAGCCCTGGGCGAAGTAGATCGTGATGGCCTGCGAGTGGCCCGCCACCTCGAGCTGCACCCGTAGCTGGTCGGCCCGCTCGTCCGCCTCGGCGAAGCGCCCTTCCAGCGCCGCCCACATGATCCGCCACATGGCGGCGATGCGCAGGTGGTCGGGGTGGCGGACCGTGCCGGCCAGGTCGGTGAACATGGCGGCGAGGTCGCGGGCGGCGTCGTGGGCGCCCACCACGAAGAGCGGGTGGATGCGGGCCCGGGCACCCTGCAGCACGAGGTCGGGGTCGCCGGTCTGCTGGCCGATGCCGATGACCTCGGACCCGATGTCGAGGTGGTCGTCCACGTCATCGGGCCCGTCGAGCGCCAGCACCCGCGACACCAGCACCGAGGCCAGGACCACGGGCGCGTCGAGGCGCCGCGCCATGGCCTCGGCCTCGTCGGCCAGCGCCCGGCGCTCGGCGTGGGGCGCGTCGGCGTGCAGCACGTGGGCGAGCCGGGCCAACGTCAAGGCCCGGGCGCGGCCGTCGGTGGGCGAGAGCCGGGCGAGCGCCTCGTCCAGCAGGCGGCGGGCCGTCGGGTTGGGAGGCGGTGCCGCCGGCAGGCGGCCGCCGTAGCCGCGCGCGGCGCGGGCGAACAGGTCGGTGCGGTCGAGCTCGCGCGCCAGCTCGGCGGCCTCGAGGTGGCGCCGGTCGCGAGCGGTGAACTCGCCGGCCCGGTCGTGGGCCTCGGCCAGCTCGAGCCGCAGCTCACAGGCGAGCTCGCGCGCCCGCTCGGCGGCCATGCTCCGGCCCCCGAACCGGTCGTGCACCTCGATGACCCGCCCCAGGAACCAGACGGACGCCTCGAACGCGGTCTCCTGGCGGGTCTGGTCCGCCGCCGCCCGTCCCCACTTGACGGCCAGCGCAGCCGTGCTGTCGTCGGCCGCCTGCAGGTAGTGGTGGGCGATCTCGGGCGCGGACGACGCGTCGCCGTTCCGGGCCAGCGACCGGGCGATGCGCTGGTGCAGGTCGCCGGCCCCGTCGGCCGGCACGTCGTCCTGCAGCGCCCGCCGCACCACCGCGTGGGCGAACGCCAGCCGGTGGCCGTCGTCGGCGTCGCGCACGACGCCCGCCCGCACCGCGTCGTCGAGGCGGTGGCGCAGGTCGATCACCCGCTGCCCCACGGTCGCGGCCAGCACCTCGACAGAGAACTCCTCGCCCACGAAGGAGGCGGCCGCCAGCGCCTCGTTCGTCTCGGGCGACAGGCCCGCCAGCCGCCATCGCACCACGTCGTGCACGCGCTCGGGCAACCGGGTGCGGGCCTCCACCAGGGCAGTGGCGGGATCGGCCGGGTCGAGGCCCTGGAGGATCTCGCGGACGAACAGCGGGTTGCCCGCGGTCTCGTCGGTGAGCCAGGCGGCGGCCTCGGCCTCCTCGTCCCCGGCCAGGGGGCGGCCCAGCGTGCGGACGACCAGCTCGGTCACGTCGTCGAGGCCGAGGCCCGGCACCTCGATGCGGTCCACCGCGGCGCTGGGCTCGAACAGGCCCAGCGTGTGCAGCGGGCCCATGCCCTCGACCTGGCCGTCCCGGAGGGTGACGACGATCAGCACCGGGCCGTCGGGCGGGGAGTCGAGCAGGTGGCGCAGCAGCAGCAGCGACGACCGCTCGGCCCACTGCAGGTCGTCGAGCACCACGAGCACGGGACGGCGGCGGGCGATGGCGCCGATCCAGTCGCGCACGGCGTCGAACAGGCGCATGCGCTCGGCCTCGGGATCGTCGGCCAGCGGGGGCCGGACCCCGCCGATGCGGGCGCCGATGTCCGGCAGCAGCCGGGCCAGCTCGTCCGCGTGACCTGACACGTCCTGGCGCAGCAGCCGGCGCGGGGTGGCGCCCGCGTACGTGCCGAGGGCCTCGCGGAGCGCCTGGTAGGGCGCGTGGCCCTCCTCGTCCCAGCGGCCGTAGAGCACGGTGCCGTCCTCGGCCTGCACCCGGAGGGCCAGCTCGGCGGCCAGCGTGGTCTTGCCGATGCCCGGGTCGCCCGACAGCGCGACCAGGTGATGGCCGCCGTCCTTCGCCGCCGCCCACGCCTGCTCCAGGCGCGCCAGCTGGCCCTGCCGGCCGACGACGCTGCGGGCCGCGGCCCGGTGGGCCCAACCGAGGTTCGAGGCGCCGCGGTCGTCGTCGGCGCCGCCGGGGCTCACCCCGGTGACCCGCACCTCGTAGGTGCGCTCGTGGCCCGGCGGGCCGGCGGACACCAGCCCCAGGTCCACCAGGTCGACCCCCGGGGGCAGTGCGGGGCTGACCATCACCGCGGTCGACGCGGCGAGCAGCACGCGCCCGTCGCCGGCGTGGCCGGCCAGCGCGTCGACGCGTCGGCGGGCGGGCCCCTGCGGGCCGGGGTCGGACAGCGTGACCTCGCCCGTCGCCAGTGCCATGCGCGATCGGGCGGCCTCGGGCAGCGCGGCGGCCAGCTGGAGGGCGGTGGTGACCGCGTCGCCCGCCAGGTGGAAGGCGACGACCAGGGTGGCCGAGCCGGCCCTGACGTCGGCCACGAGCTCGGACGGGGCGGCCGTGCCGGGCGCCGACTCGACGGTGGCGCGTGCCGTCGCCACGTGACGCGCGTCGACATCGACGCGCAGGACGGTGAGGACGTCGGGCACGACGTGCGACTCTACGTCCACCCACCGTCGCATGGAGCCCGGCCCCTGCACGCGGGCGGGAGCGCTCCCGCCCGTCAGGTGATCGGCGGCACGATGGCTTCGATGAGCGACGGGCCGGGCTCGTGCAGGGCCCGGGCGAGCTGGTCGCCGAGCTCGTCGGCGGTGGTGGCCCGGGTGGCGGGCACGCCCAGGCCCTGCGCCAGCGCCACGAAGTCCATGTCGGGCCGCGTGAGGTCGAGCAGGTCCTTGGCCCGGGGGCCCGGCGCCTCGGCGCCCACCCGGTCGAGCTCCATGTTCAGCACGGCGTACGAGCGGTTGTTGTAGATGATCGTCACCACGTCGAGCCCCTCGCGGGCCTGGGTCCACAGCGCCTGCAGGGTGTACAGCGCGCTGCCGTCGGCCTGCAGGCTCACCACCCGCCGGTCGGGGCAGGCCACCGCAGCGCCGGTGGCGACGGGCATCCCCTGGCCGATGGCGCCGCCGGTGAGGCACAGCCAGTCGTGCGGCGGCGAGCCGGCCGTGAACCCCGGCGCGAACAGGCCGGACGTGTTGCCCTCGTCCGACACGATGGCGCCCTCGGGCAGCAGGGCCCCGACCGCCTGGGCCACGGCCGCCGGCGTCAGCTCACCGCTCGGGAGGTCTGGCACCGCCGAGGGCTGGAGGGTGGCGGCGTCGGCGCCGGCGCCCACGGCCTCGGCCACCGCCTCGAGCGCGGCCGCGGCGTCGTCCCCGGGGCCGGCGAGGGTGTGCACCTCGCACCCGTCGGGCACCAGGTAGCTGTCCTTGCCCGGGTAGGCGAAGAAGCTGACGGGCGCCTTGGCGTCGATCACGACCAGGTGGCGGAGCCCGGCAAGCTGGCCGGAGGCGAACTCTGCCAGGTAGGCGAGGCGGTCGACCGGCGGCCGCCCCGCGCCCCGCTCGGTGCGGGCGGGGAAGGTCTCGGCCAGCAACCGGGCGCCCGTGGCGTTGGCCACGCGGCTGGCGGCCACGAGGGCGTCGGCGCGCATGGCCGACCCGCCCACCAGCAGCCCACACGGCTCGCCCGAGCGCAGCGCCTTGGACACCGCGTCCACCGCGTCGCCGTCGACCGGCGTCCGGGAGCGGGCGGGCACGGGCTCGGCCGTCACGCCACCCGCCGACCAGCTGACGTCTGCAGGCAGGATCAGGGTCGCCACCTGGCCCGGCGGCCCCGAGGCCACCGCCACCGCCTCGGCGGCGTCGCGACCCACGTCGCCCGGGGCGTGCGACCAGCGCACCCAGGGCGACACGTTGCGGGCCACCGTCTCGATGTCGCTCTCGAGCTGGGCGTCGTACTGCTTGTGGTAGGTGGCGTGGTCGCCGACGATGTTGACGACGGGCGTGCGGGCCTTGCGGGCGTTGTGCAGGTTGGCCAGCCCGTTGCCGAGGCCGGGGCCCAGGTGCAGCAGCGTGGTGGCCGGCTTGCCGGCCATGCGGGCGTAGCCGTCTGCCGCGCCCGTGGCCACCCCCTCGAACAGGGCGAGGACGCCCCGCATCCGCGGCACGGCGTCGAGGGCGGCCACGAAGTGCATCTCGGACGTGCCCGGGTTGGTGAAGCAGGTGTCGACGCCGCAGTCCACCAGCGTGCGGATCAGCGCCTGGGCGCCGTTGGTCTCGGTGCTGTCAGCCATGTCGCTGCCGGTCCTCCGGGTTCTGGCGTGCGAACGTGCGGCCGATCCGGCCCCAGGAGCGCCGGCCGTGCCGCACGTTCGGTCGCGGGTTCGGTCGCTCGTTCGGTCGCGGGGTCGGGTACCGGGTCATCCGAAGATCGTGCCCGGGTTGAGGATGCCGTTCGGGTCGAAGGCGGCCTTGACCCGGCGCATCAGCGCCACCTTGGCCGGGTCCTCGAGCTCGAGGAAGTAGCCGGCCTTCTCGGTGCCGAGGCCGTGCTCGCCCGAGATGGCCCCGCCCAGGCCCATGCCCGCCGCGAACAGGGCGTGCAGGACCCGCGAGCGGGCCTCGGCATCGGGCTGGAACACCGCCAGGTGCACGTTGCCGTCGCCCGCGTGGCCGCAGCCGGCGATCCACGCCCCGTGCGCGTCGGCGATCTCGCGCACCTCGGCCATGAAGTCGGGCACCGCGGCGCGGGGCACCACGATGTCGACGATGTCGTCCGCGCCGTTGGCCTTGGCCACCCAGAAGGCCTTCTCGCGGGCGTCGATCAGCCCGGCGGCCGCGCCTGGCGGCAGGACGTACACGTCCATGGCGCCGAGCTCGTGGAGCTGGGTGGCGACCGCGTGGGTGTCGGCGTCGACCCGGTCGGCGTGCGTGCCCTCCAGCGCCACCACCAGGTAGGCCAGAGCCGCTTCCTTGACCTCGTCGGGGATGCCGAGGTCGAGCCCGACGTAGGCGGTGGCGGCCGCCATGGTGAGCATGTCGATGTACTCGAGTATCAGGGGCCCGACACCGCTGCGGACGATCTCGGGAACCGCGGCGGTGACCGCCTCCAGCGTGGTGAACGGCGCCAGCACCGTCGCCTGGTGGGCCGGCCGGGGGTACACCTTGAGGTACGCCTTGGTGACCAGGGCGAGCGTGCCCTCCGAGCCGATGATCAGCTGGGTCAGGTCGTAGCCGGTCGACACCTTCACCACCTTGCCGCCGCACTGCAGCACCTCGCCCGACGCCAGCACGGCCTCGATGCCCAGCACGTGGTGGCGGGTGACGCCGTACTTGACCGCCCGCATGCCTCCGGCGTTGGTGCCGACGTTGCCGCCCAGGCTGGCGCTGTACTCGCCCGGGAACACCGGGTAGACGAGGCCGAGGGGGGCGAGGGCGGCGTCGAGCTGGTCGAGGCGGACGCCCGGCTCGACCACGGCCACGAAGTTGGCCGTGTCGATCTCGACGATGGCCGCCATGCGCTCGAACGACACGACGATGCCGTCGGGCCGCGGGGTGCACGCGCCCGACAGCCCGGTGCCCGAGCCGCGGGCGGTCACGGGAACGCCGCTGGCGTCGGCCCACGTCACGACGGCGGCGACCTCCGCCGTGGTCGCGGGCAGCACCACGGCGAGGGGCACCTGGGGCGCCGCGGTGAGCGCCTCGTCGTGGGTGTGGTCGTCCTTGATGGCGTCCCCGACCTGCACGTTGTCGGCTCCGACGATGTCGGCCAGGGCGCCGGCCAGCTCGTCCACGTCCGTCGTCATGTGGCCCCCCACTCCGCGTCGGCGAACGCGCCGACCCTATCGTCCCGGCCGCCGGCCCATCCCGGTCCTCCCCGCCCGACGAGCCGCCGGACCGGCGGCGCGGCGTCACACCTCAGCAGTCGAGGGTGGCCGCGGCCACCGCGCACAGCTCGTGGCGCCGGCCCGGACCGAGCGCGCCCAGGCGGCGGACCAGCATGGCCTTCGGGAACGGCCGGAGGTTGTCGAAGCTGGCGGCCGATGCCCGGGGCAACCCCTCGTCGCCCCCGAGGGAGAGCTCGCTCGGCACGCCGCGGACGCGGGTCGTCACCGGAGCGACCAGCACGCGGGCCATGACCTGGTTGGCCGCGTCCCGGCTGACGACGAGGAAGGGTCGGCCCTTCTCGTCGGGCGTCTCGGCCCACCACACCTCGCCCCGAGCTACCACCAGCGCTCCCACGGCGCTCCGACTCACGCCGGGTGATGCGTGGCAGGGCGGTCGGTGGGGGTGGACAATGGCCGCATGGCACGCCTGACCCATGACGAAGTCGAGCAGCACCTGGCCGACATCCCCGGCTGGGGAATCACCGACGGGGCGCTCCACCGCGAGGTCGAGCTGCGCAACTTCGTCGAGGCCTTCGGCTTCATGACGATGGTCGCCCTCGCGGCCGAGAAGCTCAACCACCACCCCAACTGGTCCAACGTGTGGAACAAGGTGGTCATCGACATCAGCAGCCACGAGGACGGCGGCATCTCCGACCGCTGCTTCGAGCTGGCCACGGCCGTCAACCGCGCGCTCGGCGAGTAGGCTCCGGCCCCCCGGGCGGGCGCCCGGGAGGCGACGAGCGACACCAGGTCAGCCCGGCAGGCCGAACGCCACAACGCGACCGTCGGCCGTGCCGGCGAGCACGCGGCCGTGGTGGACGATCGGGCCGCCGGTGATGAAACGGCCGGGCCGATCGACACCCGGGCCAGTGGCTCGCAGGTCGTGGCGCCGCAGCCGGCCAGGTCGAAGGCGAGGATCGACCCCTCGGACGTGGCCGCGTACGCCACGTCTCCCGCGGCCACCACTGACGTGACGGTCTGGTCGGTCGTGCCCGACCACAGCGGCGCGCAGGTGGCGGCGCCGCAGCCTGTGGCCGGGAGCGCCACGAGCCGGCGATCGGAGGTGCCCACCAGGATCACCTCGGGGGTGACGGTGGCCGGCGTCCTCGCCCCCAGCGACCCCAGGTCGGCCTGCCAGGCGACGGCGCCGGTGGCCATGTCGAGCACGCTCACCGTGCCCGACGTGTCGGTGTAGACGACTCGGTCGTCGCCGAGCGCGGTGGGGCTGGACACGCGCCCGCCGCCCAGCACGGTGCGCCAGTCGGGCAGGCAGGCCGTGGTGTTGCCGCCGCCGCCGCAGCTCGCCGAGTACCCCGTCGCGCCCGTGGAGTCGTCGGTCCAGGCGATCCGGTTGCCCACCACCGCATAGTCCGTCCGGAGGGGCGCGGTCGTCGGCCCCCAGACAGGGTTGAACGGGCCCCAGTTCACCGTCGTGACCACGGCCGGCGGAGGCTGGCGGAGCACCGTGACCGTCTGGGACACGACCCGGTCATCGGCCACGGCCAGGTGGCCGCCGCCTCCGACACCGAACGCCGCGGGAACGCCGGTCGCAGCGTCGATCGAGAAGCGGCCGCCGCCGGTGATCGCGGGGTCGGCCTCGACGTAGGGGACGAGCACGTTGCCCCCGACCCACGCGGGATCGTAGAGGTCGGCTCGCAACGATGCGGCGACGTCGAGCGGCGTCGTCCAGCGCACGGTGCCCGTGTCCAGGTCGAGCGCGGCCGCCATCGCGTCGATCGGCTCGGTGAACGACACGCCTGCGACATAGACGTCCTGGTTGATGGCGACCGGCGCCATCACCTCCCCGACCACGAGCTCCGACGTGGTGAGGTCGGTGGACCACAGCTCGGTCAGCCCGACGACGGTGGCCGCCGTCAGCTCGGGATCGCCTCTCACGAAGTTCGTGTTGCCCGCGTCCAGCTGCGGCTGCAGCCAACACCCCGACGCGCTGAGCACGAGCGTGAGCACGCCCGCCACGAGTCCACTCCGCCGCATGTCTCCCCCTGCTGTATGGCCCGCCTGCCTCAGCCGAGGCACCCGGAAGGTAACAGGCGGAGGTGACGCCGGGATGTCGGGCTAGGAGACCGTCTGGTCGAGGCCCTGGAGCAGCGTGTTCCAGGACAGGGTGGCGCACTTGATGCGCACCGGGAACTTCACCACGCCCCGGAGCGCCTCGAGGTCGCCGAGCTTCACGGCGGCGTCGGCCGCGGCCGTCCCGCTCTGGTCGCCGTTGCCGCCCGGCCCCTCGCCGGCGCCGTCGTCCGGCTCGCCGTCGAGTGACTGCTCGTGGATGGACATCATGCCCTTGAACGCCCGCGACAGCGCCCGCACCTGGTCGAGCGACTTGCCCTTCACCGCGGACGACATCATCGACGCCGACGACTGGCTGATGGAGCAGCCCTGGCCGCCGATGCGGATGTCGCGCACCACGCCGTCCTCGACGTCGAGGTAGAGCACGATCTCGTCGCCGCACAGCGGGTTGAACCCCTCGACCCGCGTCGCGGGCGGCGCCTCCAGCTCGCCCCGGTTCCGGGGGTTGCGGTAGTGGTCGAGGATGATCTCTCTGTAGAGGTCTTCGAGGCCGGGCATGCGGATCGCGATCCTATCGGCGGTGGCGTCACGAGGCGCCACCGCAGGTCAGCGCATGTGACTGCGGATGTCAGGTGCGGAAGAACTCGGCGGCGGCGTCGATGGCGTCGGCCAGGGCGTCGACGTCGGACTCGTCGTTGTAGACGTACAACGAGGCGCGGGCCGTGGCGGTGACACCCAGCTCGCGCATGAGGGGCTTGGCGCAGTGGTGCCCGGCGCGCACGCAGACGCCGTGCTCGTCGAACACCTGGGTCAGGTCGTGGGGATGCAGGTCGCCGTAGGTGAACGACAGGACGCCGCCCCGCTCGGCCGGCTCGGAGGGGCCGTGGATGGCCAGGTCGTCACCGAACCGCTCGGTCAGCGAGCGCAGCGCGTAGGCGGTGAGCCCCACCTCGTGGGTGCGCACCGCCTCCATGCCCAGCCCGGTCAGGTAGTCGACGGCGGCGCCCAGGCCCACCGCCTCGGCGATGGGGGGCGTGCCGGCCTCGAACTTCCACGGCAGCTCGTTGGGCGTGTAGCCCTCCTTGGTGACGTTGAGGATCATCTCGCCGCCGGTGAGGAACGGCGGGGTGGCGTCGAGCGCCTCCTCGGTGCCCCACAGCACGCCGATGCCGGTGGGGCCGCACATCTTGTGCCCGGTGAAGGCCACGAAGTCGGCCCCCCACGAGCGGACGTCGGTGGCCAGGTGGGGCACGTACTGGCTGGCGTCGATGACCGCCAGCGCCCCGGCGGCGTGGGCGGCGGCGACCAGGCGCTCGACGGGCGTCAGCGTGCCCAGCACGTTGGACATGGCGGCGAACGACAGCACGCGGGCGCCGTCGAGCAGGCGGTCGAGGTCGGTCAGGTCGAGGTGGCCGTCGGCGCCGACCGGGATCCACCGCAGCTCGATGCCGATCTCGTCGTGGAGCTGGTGCCAGGGGACGATGTTGGCGTGGTGCTCGAGCTCGGTGATCACCACGGGGTCGCCCGCCCGCAGGTGGGACCGGCCCCAGGCCTTGGCCACCAGGTTGAGCGCCTCTGTGGCGTTCTTGGCGAACACCACCTCGCGTGTCGACCGGGCGCCGATGAAGTGGGCCACCTTGGCGCGGGCGCCCTCCAGGGCGGCGGTGGCCTCCTCGGCGAGGAGGTAGGTGCCCCGGTGGACGTTGGCGTTGGTGCGCTCGTAGAAGCCGGCGATGGCGTCGATCACCGCCCGGGGCTTCTGGGAGGTGTTGGCCGAGTCGAGGTACACGAGCCGGCGGCCGCGCACCTCGCGATCGAGGATGGGGAAGTCCTTCTGGATGCGCTCGACGTCGAGGGGTTCGGGCGCGATGGGGACGGTTGCGGTCACGACGTTGTCACCTCTGGTGTCCGCCAGCTCTCGTAGCCCTCGCGCTCGAGCCGCTCGGCCAGCTCGGGGCCACCGCTGTCGACGACGCGCCCGTCGATCAGGATGTGCACCCGGTCGGGTTGCAGGTAGTTGAGGAGCCTCTGGTAGTGGGTGATGACGAGGACGCCGAGCTCCTGGCGGTCCCTACGCACCTCATCGACACCGTGCGCCACGACCTTGAGCGCGTCGATGTCGAGGCCGGAGTCGGTCTCGTCGAGGATGGCGATCTCGGGCTCGAGGATGGCCATCTGCAGGATCTCGTTGCGCTTCTTCTCGCCCCCGGAGAAGCCCTCGTTGAGGTAGCGGTCGGCGAAGGACGGGTCCATGTCCAGCCGCTGCATCCACTCCATGATGGCCAGGCGCAGCTCGAGCACCGACAGGTCGATGCCCTTGCGCGCCGACAGGGCCTGGCGCAGGAAGTTGATGACCGACACCCCGGCGATGGTCTGGGGGTACTGGAAGGCGAGGAACACGCCCGCCTTGCCCCGCACGTCGGTGTCCCAGGTGGTGATGTCGTCGCCCCGGAACAGGATGCGGCCCTGCGTGACCTCGTACTCGGGGTTGCCCAGGAGGGCGTTGGCCAGGGTCGACTTGCCCGAGCCGTTGGGGCCCATGAGCGCGTGGACCTGGCCGGCGCCGATGGTGAGGTCGACGCCGCGAAGGATCTCGGCGCCCGGAGCGCCGTCGCCACCCGCCACGCGCACGTGGAGGTCCTCGATCTGGAAGAGGGGAGCGGCAGGCATGAGGCCCAGTGTATTCGCACTACGCGGATAGGAGAAATACCGCCTTGCACGCTGACGGGAGGGGTCTAAGGTCACGGCCGATGGGCATCCGGGCAGAACCTCCGGGCACCCTCGTCACCCTGGTCGAGGGCGGCTCGTTCTGTGTCTCCGGCCCCTCCGGCGACATCGCCGGGGCGAGCGAAGGTGCAGGTCACGGGCTGTACGTCGCCGATCGCCGGCTGCTGTCCCGCCTGGTGCTCAGCGTGAACGACCACCGGGTCGAGCCCGTCGACCACCACCACGACGACCCGGCCGCCGCCACGTTCGTCGCCCGGGTCGCCCGGGGTGGCCACGATTCGCCGGCCGGACCGGGCGAGGCGGGTGGGTCGGGCGCGGCGGGGCCGGCCGGAGCCGGGCGGCCCGGGCTGGTGGTCGTGCGGCGCCGGACCCTCGACACCGGTCTGCGTGACCAGATCGAGGTGCGCAACCCGGGCGACGAGCCCAGCTACGTCGAGGTGGCGGTCGAGGTGGCCGCCGACCTCGCCACCGTCGCCACCGTGCGGTCGGGTGCCGTAGCGCCCGAGGCGGTCGAGCCCGAGCACGCCGCCGGGGGCGGGCTGCTGCTGGTGCGGGGCCGGGGTGCGACACGCGTCGGTTGCCGGGTGACCGGCACCGACGGGCTCACCGCCGACGGCGGCACCTTGCGCTGGGAGGCGATCGTCCCGGCGCGGGGCAGCCGGTCGCTCACGCTGGTGGTGGCGCCCGTGGTGGCGGGCGCCGAGCTGGTCCCGGGGCCGCTGCTCGCCCCGGGCGCCCCTCGCAGCGAGTCGGCCCGCCAGCTCGTCCGCTGGCACCAGGGCGTGCCGCACATCGCCAGCGACCACCAGCCGCTCCTGGCCGCCGTGCGGCGCAGCGCCCGCGACCTGGGCTCGCTGCGCGTGCTCGATCCCGAGTATCCCGGCCGGGCCGTGGTGGCCGCCGCCGCGCCCTGGCACCTGGCGCTGCACGGCCGCGACGCCCTGCTCACCGCGTGGATGAGCCTGATCGTCGATCCCGAGCTCGCCCTCGGCACCCTGGAGACGCTGGCCCGCCTGCAGGGCAGCGACGTCGACGAGCGCACCGAGGAGGAGCCCGGCCGCATCCTCCACCGCGTCCGCTTCGGCGCCGCCGGCTTCACGGCGCCCGCCGGCGGCACCGCCCGCCCGATCAGCTATGGCTCGGTCGACTCGACGCCGCTGTTCGTGATGCTCCTCGGCGAGCTGCGGCGCTGGGGCATGGCGCACGAGGTGGTCGACCGCCTGCTGCCCCACGCCGACCGGGCGCTCGACTGGATCGTCGAGCGGGGCGACCGCGACGGCGACGGCTACGTCGAGTACCAGCGGGCGACCGACCGGGGCGAGCGCCACCAGGCGTGGAAGGACTCGGTCGCGCCCGTCCCCCTGGTGGACGGCACGCCCGCCCGGGGGCCGCTGGCGCTGGCCGAGGTGCAGGCCTACACCTACGCCGCCTACCGCGCCCGCGCCCACTTCGCGGTGGAGGTGGGCGACGACGAGGAGGCCCGGCGGTGGGCGGCGCGCGCGTCCGACCTCCGGGTGGCGTTCAACCGCGACTTCTGGGTGGACGAGGCCGGCTGGTTCGCGCTGGCGCTCGACGGCGACAAGGCGCCGGTGACCACCCTGGCGTCGAACATCGGCCACTGCCTGTGGAGCGGCATCGTCGACGAGGACAAGGCCGCGGTCGTCGTCAAGCACCTGCTGGCCGACGACCTGTTCTCCGGGTGGGGTGTGCGCACGCTGGCGGCGTCGGCCGCCGCCTACGACCCGCTGGGGCTGCACACGGGTGCCGTGTGGCCCCACGACAACGCCCTGTGCGTCGCGGGGCTCATGCGGTACGGCTTCGTCGACGAGGCCCACCGCATCCTGCTGGCGCAGCTCGGCGCGGCCGACCGCGACGGCGGCCGGATGTCCGTGCTGTGCGGGTTCGACCGGGAGGACCTGGGCGCGCCGGTCCGCTTCCCCGACGCCTGCGAGACGCGGGCGTGGTCGGCGGCCGCGCCCCTGCTCCACCTGCGGTCGTTGCTGCGGCTCGACCCCTATGTCCCCCAGGGCAAGCTGTGGCTGTCGCCCGTGCTGCCCGAGGCCATCCGGTCGCTGCGGGTGGAGCGCATCCCGCTGCTGGGTGGCACGGTGACCGTCTCGGTGGACGGCGACCGGGTCGAGGTCGAGGACCTGCCGAGCGCGATCGAGGTCGTGGCCGAGCCCCGCCGCCCCCTCGCTGCCGGCACCTGACCACCCGCCGTCACGCCCGCCGCCCCCTCGCCACCGGCGGGGCGACCTGCGCAACGACCGGTTCGCTCCCGGGTTGGATCATGCCGTCGGTGCCGCTATTCTCCACCAAGTCCGTCGGAATAGTGGCAATCGGGGCGTTGGCAGGCGACGTCACGCGGCCCGGACGCCCCGACCTACCCGGAGGTGAGCGTGCGTCGGTTGCTGGTGTTCGCCCTGGCCGGGCTGTTCGGGCAGCTCGTCGACGGAGCGTTGGGCATGGCCTTCGGCGTGACCACCAGCACGGTGCTGCTCTCGAACGGCTTCTCGCCGGCGGTGGCGTCGGCCAGCGTGCACCTCGCCGAGGTGGGCACCACCCTCACGTCCGGCATCTCCCACTGGCACTTCGGCAACGTGTCGTGGCCGCTCGTGCGCCGCATCGGCATCCCCGGCGCCATCGGGGCGTTCGCCGGCGCCACGGTCCTCACCTCCCTCACGGGCGCGTGGCTCACACCCGCCGTCGCCGTGGTGCTGCTCGGCCTCGGCACCGTGGTGATCGTGCGCTCGGTGCGCGGCGACCTGCGGGGCGAGCGCCACGATCCCGGTCATCTCCGCCGCCGCCTGCTCGCCCCCCTCGGCCTCGGCGCCGGGTTCATCGACGCCGTGGGCGGCGGGGGCTGGGGCCCGGTCGCCACGCCGACGCTGCTGGCCGCGGGGCGCGTCGAGCCCCGGCTGGTCATCGGCTCGGTGAGCGCCGCCGAGCTGGCGGTCACCGTGGCCGCCAGCGCCGGCTTCCTCGTGGGCCTCGGCGGCGAGGGCATCGAGGCCCCCCTCGTGCTCGCCCTGCTGGCCGGGGGTGTGGTGGCCGCACCGATCGCCGCCTGGCTGGTGCGCCACGCCGACGCCTCGGTGCTCGGCGTGGTGGTCGGCACGCTGCTGCTGGTCACCAACGCCCGCACGCTCATGATCGAGGTCGGCGTGCCTGGCCCGGCGCGCCTGCCGGTGCTGCTCGCCATCGGCCTGGCCGGGGTCGCCGTCGCCGTCCACGTCCGCCGCATCCATCGCCCGGCGGCGCCGACGACGACGCCGGTGCCGGTCGCCACTCCGCCCCGGCCGTCACCGGCGCTGTCGGCGATGCCGCCGGAGCCGGAGCCGGAGCGGGAGCGGGAGCCCGAGGTCCTCACGGCAACGCACCAGTGATCCACCCGGAGGCGTCCGGCTCGCCCGAACGTTCGACATCGCCTCCGGTGACTCAGGTGACGCACGCGGTGGAGCGGGCCCGGCGGGTCACTCGGCGTCGCGCAGGTCTTCCTTCCAGCTGCGGAAGCGGGTGTGGGTGGTGCCGCTCGGGCCCACGCCCGAGCCGTCGCCCGTCGGGAACAGCCGGAAGGTGAAGGTCACGGTCAGGTCGTCGGCCCGGGCCACCCAGTAGCGGGCGTCGGCGCCGGCGGCGGGGCCGGCCCGCCACAGCAGCCATGGCCCGATCCGGCGCTTGTAGTCGGCCACCGGCGTGCCGGGGAGGTCGGCACCCAGCGACAGCACGGCGGCGGGCGCCTCGATCCAGGCCGACGCCGGGATGTTGCGGTCGCGCACCGGGGTGGCGGGCAGATCGGCGGTGTGCAGCGGCGTGGTGTCGTAGGGCCGCTCGTCGTAGCGCAGGGGGCCCGCCATCACCAGCCCCGGTCGATCCACTCCTGCAGGTGGGGCCGTTCGTCCCCGATGGTGGTCGGGTCGCCGTGGCCCGGCAGCACCCGCGTCTCGCCCGGCAACGTGAACAGCTTGTTGTCGATCTGCTCGATGATGGTGGGGAAGTCGCCCCCGGGGAACGACGTGTTGCCCGGCCCGCCCGGGAACAGCGTGTCGCCGCTGAACAGCACGGGAGACCCCTCCACCAGGAAGCACATCGACCCGGGGGTGTGCCCCGGGGTGTGGATGGTGCGGAGCCGCAGCCGGCCCACCTCGACCACCGAGTCGTCGTCGAGGATCTGGTCGTAGGACGGCAGCATGCCCGCGTCCTCGGCGGTGACGTGCACCTGGTAGCCCGCGTCGCGCAGCTGGGGGACCGCCTGGATGTGGTCCCAGTGGCCGTGCGTCTCGAGCACCGAGCCCACGCCGAGGCCCCGGCACAGGTCGAGCAGCCGGTCGTGCTCGTTGGCGGCGTCGAGGAGCACGGCCTCGCCGGTCTCGGTGCAGCGCAGCACGTACACGTTGTTGTCCATCGGGCCGACGACGACCTTGTGGACCTCGAAGCGGTCGTCGGTGTGGAAGAGGGTGCCCATGGCGGCCAGTCTGCCGCGGCGGTCGGCAGACCGCGTATCAGCAGACCGCGTAGCGGTAGCCGGGCGAGCCCGGCGCGCCGACGCCGAGGTCGCGCCGCACGATCGAGAGCTCGGGCCACCCGGCGCAGGCCGCCGCCAGGTCCTCGTCGCGGTACTCGACGACCAGCACCCGCCGGCCGTAGGGGGCGGTGTAGGCGTCGCACTCGTCCCAGCGACCGCACTCCTCGGCCACCGCGAAGTCGAACCCGACGGTGCGGGCCCGGGGGGCCATGTCGGTGTCGTTCTTCTGGGCGATGGCCAGGCCGGCGGCGTGGGCGCGGGCGGCCAGCAGGGTGGCGAACGCGACGGCGTCGTCCTGGTCGAGGAGGTCGTCCGACCGGGTGTAGCTGTCGAGGTTGTCGGGCTCGACGGCGTCGTAGCCGTCGGCCGCGCAACCGTCGATCCAGCCGCCGACCACCTCGGCGAGCGCCCGGCGCGTGGTGTCGGACGAGATGTCGAGCAGCACTTCGTCCCAGGCGCCGTCCACCACGAATGAGCCGCCGGCGTCGCGCAGCAGCAGGTCGGGATGGGCGTCCTCCCACCACGCGAGCTCGTGGGGCTGGGCCTGGAAGGCGTTCACGTAGCAGACGTTGTACAGCCCCGGTGCGGTCGGGGCCTCCCGGTCGCGGGACACGATGGCGGTGCCGGGCGGGGGCTCGTACGCCTCGCCGATCTGGTAGTCGAACCGTGCGCCGGCGGGCGGGAGCGCGATGCCGGCCGGCGGGGCGGGCGTCGACGGCGGCGCGGTCGGTGGCGGCTCGGAGGGGGCGGTACAGGCGCCGAGGCCCGACCCGACCGTGAGGGCGACGCCGAGCGCGGCGGCCGCGGCCCGGGTACGTCGGGGTGCGCGGGCGCCGGGCCGGCGGGTGTCGGGGACGGCGTGCCGGCGTGATCGAGGCATCTGCGGCGTTTGTAGCGCGCTCGACTGCCGGCCGCAGCGCGGTGCGGCTCGCGGTGGCGCCGCCGCTCCCCGCGGTCGCACAACGGATGCCGGTTCGTGGCCGGTGCCGTATCGTGCGGGCAACTCCCCCCGGAGGTGCGCATGGCGGTGCCCGCC
The DNA here is from genome assembly GCA_963842395.1 of uncultured Acidimicrobiales bacterium. GTDB lineage: Bacteria > Actinomycetota > Acidimicrobiia > Acidimicrobiales > VFJN01 > ZC4RG19. Next base: position 901,661 of record CAWJGJ010000002.1, on the reverse strand, counting down.
GGCGACATCGATCGACCACGTCACCGGGCCACCCGCCCGCAGGTCGCCGGCCTCGACCGGCGGGGCCTGCTGGCGGGCCTGGCGTTCGTCGTCGTGCTCCTGGCGCTGGTGTACGTGGGCAGCCAGGGCCTGCGCTGGTTCGACGCCGCGTTGTCCGGCTACCTGATGGGCACCCTGCTGGCCACGTTCGCGGTCGCATACCGGTACGTGGTGTGGGTCGACCGCCCGCCCACCCGCGTGCTGCGGGCGCGGGGGTGGCGGGCATTCTGGGGCCGGGGTCGCCGGTTGCGGGGCATCGTCCACCTGCCGGACGTGCTGTGGCGACACCTGGTCGGCCAGGGCTTCATCATGCGCCGGTCGTTCAGCCGGTGGTTCGCGCACCAGTGCCTGTTCTGGGGCTGCGCACTGGCGGCGCTCGTGACCTTCCCGCTCACCTTCGGCTGGCTGCACTTCGAGTCGGTGGGCCAGGACGACGGCCGCTACCAGGCCTTCGTGGCCGGGTGGGGCACCGTCGAGTTCGAGGCCCGCAGCCCGTTCGGCTTCCTGATGTTCCACGCCCTCGACGTGGCGGCGGTGCTGGTCCTGCTGGGCGTGTTCGTGTTCCTGGCCCGCCGCCTGCGCGACCCCGGGGCCCTGGCGGTCGAGCGCAGCAACGACTTCCTGGCCCTCGCCGGCCTGTTCGCGGTCTCCGTAACGGGCCTGATGCTCACCGTGTCCAGCCTGTGGCTGGACGGCCGCCTGTACACGTTCCTGTCCACCGTCCACGCGGCCACCGTCATCCTGGGCCTGCTCTACATCCCGTTCGGCAAGCTGTTCCACATCTTCCAGCGGCCGGCGACGGTCGGGCTCGCCTACACCCGGGCCCGCTGGCACGACGAGCCGCCGGCCGTGTGCGGCGAGTGCGGCGAGGCCTTCGCCCCGGCATCGCAGGTGCGCGACCTGCGGGCCGTCCTCCCCGAAGTGGGCTTCGACTACGACGTCGGGACCGGCGACGGTCGGCCGGGCGACAGGAGCTACCAGGAGGTGTGCCCCCGGTGCCGGCGGCGGCTGGTGGCGCTGGCGCAGTCGGCCCGGGTCGGAGGCTTCGGCTGATGGCCCGACCCCGCCTCGACGACGACGCGCTGATCGAGCGGTTCGGCCCCCACGCGGCCTACGCCCCGCCCGACGGGTGGCAGGCCAACGTGACCATCGAGCGCCAGGTGGACACCCACTGTTGCTTCTGCGGGCAGCAGTGCGGCATCACGCTGAACGTCGCGGGCGGGCGGGTGGTCGGCTTCGAGCCCCGCTACGACTTCCCCTTCAACCGGGGCAAGCTGTGCCCCAAGGGCGTCAAGCGCTACCTGCAGGACAACCATCCCGACCGCCTGCTCGCCCCGATGGTCCGCACGCCGGACGGCTTCCGTCGGACGTCGTGGGACGAGGCGCTGGGCCGCACGGTGGGCGAGCTGCAGCGCATCCAGGACGAGCACGGGTCGGACGCGGTGGCCGTCTACGGCGGGGCCAGCCTCACCACCGAGAAGTCCTACCTGCTCGGCAAGCTGGCCCGGCTCGCCCTGCGGACCCGGCACATCGACTACAACGGCCGGCTCTGCATGGTGTCGGCGGGCGTCGGCTACAAGAAGGCGTTCGGCATCGACCGGGCGCCCAACCCGTGGAGCGACATCCCGCTCGCCGACGTCGTGTTCGTGATCGGCGCCAACATCGCCGACTGCGCGCCCATCACGACGGGCTACATCTGGCAGGCGCGCGACCGGGGGGCGAAGCTGATCGTCGCCGATCCCCGCGTGACGCCCATCGCCCGCACGGCCGACGTGTTCCTCGGGCTGCGGCCGGGCACCGACTCGGCGCTGCTGTCGGCCATGCTCCACCACGTCATCGAGCGCGACCTGCTCGACAGGGATTTCATCGCGGCCCACACCGAGGGCTTCGAGGCGGCGGTCGAGGCGGTCGAGCTGCAGACGCCCACCTGGGCCGCGGCCATCACCGGCGTGCCCGCCGCCCGCATCGAGCAGGCCGCCGAGCTGTGGGGCGACGCCGCCACCGGCATCCTCATGCACGCCCGGGGCCTCGAGCACCAGTCGAAGGGCGTCGTCAACGTGTCGGCGGCCATCAACCTGGCGCTCGCCTGCGGGCGCATCGGCAGGCCCGGCAGCGGCGTGAACATGATCACCGGCCAGGGCAACGGCCAGGGCGGCCGCGAGCACGGCCAGAAGTGCGACCAGCTGCCCGGCGGGCGCAACCTGGCCGACCCGCGCCACCGGGCCGAGGTGGCGGCCGTGTGGGGCTGCGACCCCGACGAGCTGCCGGGCCCCGGCTACACCGCCTACGAGATCCTGGAGGCGATCGAGCGGGGCGAGATCAAGGGCCTGCTCTGCATCTGCTTCAACCCGCTCGTCAGCCTGCCCGACACGGCCCGCACCCGGGCGGCGCTCGACAAGCTGGAGCACTTCACCGTCATCGATTTCTTCCTGTCGGAGACGGCCCGCCACGCGGACGTGGTGCTGGCCGGCTCGCTGCACGAGGAGGACGAGGGGGTGGTGGCCACCGCCGAGGGCCGGGTCGTCAAGATCAACGCCGCGGTCCCCCCGCCCGGCGACGCCCGCCGGGACACCGACATCCTGATCGACCTCGGCCGCCGGCTGGGCGCCGGGCAGTACTTCCTGTTCACGTCCAACCGGGCGGTGTTCGAGGAGCTGCGGCGGGCGTCGGCCGGCGGGGTCGTCGACTACGCGGGCATCACGTGGGAGCGGCTCGAGGCCGAGAACGGCATCTTCTGGCCCTGCCCCCGCGAGGACCATCCGGGCACGCCCCGGCTGTTCGAGGGCCACGAGTTCCCGACTCCCTCGGGTCGCGCCCGCTTCGTCCCCACGCCCTGGCGGCCCCCGGCCGAGCAGACCGACCAGGACTACCCGATGTGGTTCACGACGGGCCGCCTGGTCAACCACTACCTGTCGGGCGAGCAGACCCGCCGCATCGGCCCGCTGCTCGACCAGAGCCCCGCACCGCTGTGCGAGATGCATCCCCGCTTCGCCGACTACCTGGGCGTGGCGGACGGGGACGTGGTGCGGGTGACGAGCCGCCGGGGCTCGATCGACCTGCCGGCGCGGGTGACCTCGACGATCCGCCCCGACACCGTGTTCATCCCCTACCACTGGGGCGGTCGGCAGGCGGCCAACCAGCTCACCAACCCGGTGCTCGATCCGGAGTCGAAGATCCCGGAGTACAAGGTGTGCGCGGTCCGGGTCGAGCGGCTGGGCCCGGCCGCCGCGCCGCCCGGCGCCTGGGACGAGGCGAGCCAGGAGGTGCGCCCGCAATGACCGAGCGAAGCGAGGTCCAGAAGCACAGTCGGCCCTGCGCCACGAAGTGGCGATTCGGTCAGTGGTGCTCCCGAAGGGCGCACCAGTGACCGACGACCCGCCGTTCGCGCCGCCCGCCACCGGCGGCGGCACGTTCGACGACGCCATGTTCGTGGTCGACCAGAGCCGGTGCATCGGCTGCCGGGCCTGCGTGCACGCCTGCGAGGAGTGCGGCACCCACCGGGGCCGGTCGATGATCCACCTCGACGAGGTCGACGGCGGCCCGGCCGGCACCCGGCAGACGGCCCCGACGGTGTGCATGCACTGCACCGACCCGACGTGCGCCCAGGTGTGCCCCGCCGACGCCATCAAGCAGAACGAGGACGGGGTCGTGCAGTCGGCGCTGAAGCCCCGGTGCATCGGCTGCTCGAACTGCGTGATCGCCTGCCCGTTCGGGGTGCCCCGCATGATCGGCGAGATCGACCTGATGATGAAGTGCGACCTCTGCCTCGACCGCACCTCGGTGGGCGCCAAGCCCATGTGCGCGTCGGTGTGCCCGAGCGATGCGCTCTGGTACGGCACTCCCGCCGAGTTCGCCACCACCCGCCGGGGTCGCCTGGGCAGCGCCTTCGTGTTCGGCAACCAGCGCATCACCACCAAGGTGCAGGTGGTCGTGGACGACGATCCTGGGCCGCTCGACGTGCTGGGCGCACGGACCGCGCCGCGGCAGTGGCTGGACGATCCCTTCGGGCTGGAGGACCCGCTGTGAGCGAGCGGAGCGAGCGAACCATGAGCGCAGTGCGGTACTCGGCACGCAGTGCCGATCGGTCACTGCGTGCATCCCGAAGGGTGCACCAGTGACCGAGGTCCCGGTGTGGCGGCGCGACTTCCCCGTCACCTCGGCGGGCGAGGACGACGTGACCCGGCGCGAGTTCGTGCGCTTCCTGATGCTGGGGTCCGGTGCGTTCGCGGCCGGCACCGTCGGGGTGGCCGCACTCACCTCGGCCCGGGGCGACCCCGAGGCGGGGGAGCGTGAGCTCGTGGCGCTGAGCGACCTGCGCAGCGACCAGCCCTTCCTGTTCCGCTACCCGACCGAGCGCGATCCCGCCATCCTGCTGTTGCGCCCTGACGGCGAGGTGGCCGCGTACAGCCAGAAGTGCACCCACCTGGGGTGCGTCGTGTACCTGGACGCGCCGGCCGACGAGCTGCTGTGCCCGTGTCACGAGGGCGGGTTCTCGGCCGCGACCGGCGACGTGGTGTTCGGGCCTCCGGAGCGGCCGCTGCCCCGCATCACCACGGAGGTCCGGGACGGCACCGTGTGGGCGGTGGGGATCGACCATGACTGAGGGTCCGGGTCGGCGCGGCGGTCGGCGGCGCGGTCCGGCCGACCGGCGCGTGGGCGGCTCGCCGCAAGCGTCGGCGGTGGGCGTGTACGTGCTGGTCCTGCTGGTGGTGCAGATCTTCCTGCTCACCGTGGCGCTCGAGGGCTTCCACGGCTACGACGCCCGCCTCGCGTGGGGCGCGGCGGCGACGTCGGTGGTGCTGGCCGCCGGCGTGGTCCTCATCGCCTGGCTGATCGGCCGCCGTTGACGGGGCGCCGGGAGATGGAGCCGGACCGCCCTCGGGACATGGCCGAGCTCGCCCGCCGGCTGCGGCTGACCTCGCTCGTCGAGCGCTACCCCCGCCGGTGGGTGATGGGAGCGTTCGCCTTCGTCAACGGGCTGTTGACCATCGGCATCCTGGCGGTGGTGGCGATGGTCGCCGACGTCCCGGCGCTGTTCCCGTCGCTGGGCCCGACGGCGTTCCTGCTGTTCAGCACCCCGATGCTGGTCTCGGCGTGCCCGCGCAACACGATCGAGGGCCACTTCATCGGCGTGACCGCCGGCTACCTGTCGCTGGTGCTGTTCGGGCTGACCGACAGCCCGTCCACGCTGGTCGAGGGCGTCACCGCCGCCCGGGTGGGGGCCGCCGCGCTGTCGCTGGCCCTGACCAGCGGTTTCATGGTGTGGCTGCAGCGCCCCCACCCGCCCGCGGGCGCGACCACGCTGATCGTCTCGCTGGGCGTGCTGGACGAGCCCTGGCAGCTCGCGGTGCTGATGCTCGCCGTGGTGCTGATGGTCGTCCAGGGCTTCGTGATCAACCGGGCGGCCGGCCTCGACTACCCACAATGGGCACCGGTCCGGAGCTCCGAGACCGAGGGATCGCGCTCGTGATGACGGCACGATTGACCTGACGAACGGGCCTTCCCCTTGAGTCACTCAGGGTGGTTGTGGGACAACCACCAGCGATGTGACACATTTCACGTCACGTAGGGTCTTGTCGATCAGGGTGTTGAGTGGCGAAACTGCAACCGCTCATGCCCACCGCAGAGCCCCCGTACGGGGCGACGGGCCGACCGCCACGGCCTTGAGTCGCTCCCAGAGGCGAGTCGGTTCCGGTCTTGGGGAGAAGCCCGGGACCGACCGCCCCGGGGTCATGCTGCGAAGGCAGAGCCCCTGGTGGTCCGGGCCCTACGGGGCCCGGGACCACAGGGAGGTCCGGGGGTGGCCGGGCCGCTCAGCCGGCCAGCGGTGACCGGACGTCGAACCCGAGGCCCGCCGCGGCCGGGATCTGGTGGCGGTCGTAGGTCAGGTAGGTGGCGGGCCGGGGCAGCCGGTCGGCGGCCGCCAGGTGGACGGCGTCGACCGTGCGGAGGCCGTAGGTGGCCCCCAGCTCGACCGCGTGCGCCAGGCAGCGGTCGTCGACGGGGATGACCACGAACGCGTCCCAGTCGTCCCGTAGGCGGCCCCACATCCGCTCGTGCTGGCGGGGGCCGACCGCCATGCGGTGCAGCGCCAGCAGCGTCTCCGACCGGCACAGCGCCGACGCGCACCATGTCGGGTCGCCGGCCATGGCCTCGAGCACGAGCTCGCGGTCGGGCCCCTGCACGTAGCGGCGCACGAGGGCCGAGGTGTCGACGAACAACGTCACGGCGTGTCCTCTCAGCCGCCGCTCAGCCGCCGCGCAGCTCGTCGAGCACCCGCTCGGGACGGACGTCGACGGCGGCGTCCTCGGCCTCCGGCGGGCCGGGCCGGTCGGTGCGGCCGGGCGATCGGGCCAGGCCCGCAGCCACCAGGTCGTCGACGGACAGGGCCGACGGGGCCTCGAGCGGCCCGAGCTGGGCGGCGGGAACCCCGTCGACCGTGACCACGATGCGCTCGCCCGCCCCGGCACGGCGCACGACCGCCGCCACGTTGTTGCGGAGCTCGCGCACGCCGACCCGTTCCACGCCGGTCGACCGTAGCACATGTGTACACAAGGCGGCTGGCGGGCCGCCGCGGATGCCCCTACGGTTCCGGCCCAGCTCACGAGCCCACACCAGGACCCACCCAGGAGGGGACGTCACCGTGAACTTCGCATTCTCCGAGGAGCAGGAAGAGCTCCGCCGCATCACCCGCCAGTTCCTCGAGTCCAAGTCGGACGAGGCCGAGGTGCGCCGGCTCATGGAGACCACCGAGGGCTACGACGCCGCCGTGTGGTCGCAGATGGCCAACGAGCTGGGCCTGCAGTCGCTCGTCATCCCCGAGGAGTACGGCGGCCAGGGCTTCACCTACGTCGAGCTCACCGTCGTCCTCGAGGAGATGGGCCGGGCCCTGCTGGCCGCCCCCTTCTTCTCCACCGTGGCGCTGGCCACCAACGCCATCCTCCACTCGGGCGACGAGGCTGCCAAGAAGGAGCTGCTCCCGGGCATCGCCTCGGGCGAGACCATCGCCACGCTGGCCTTCACCGAGCCGAACGGCCGCTGGGACACGACCGGCATCGAGGCCACCGCCACCTCGTCGGGCGACGGCTGGACGATCGACGGCACCAAGATGTTCGTGCTCGACGGCCACGTCGCCAACCTGATCATCGTGGCGGCCCGCACCGGCGACGACGTCTCGCTGTTCAAGGTCGACGGCGACGCCGAGGGCCTCACCCGCACCGCGCTCGCCACCATGGACCAGACCCGCAAGCAGGCCAAGCTCGAGTTCTCGGGCGTGCCGGCCACGCTCGTCGGCGAGCAGGGCAAGGGTGGCGACGTGCTGGGCCGCGTGCTCGACCTGGCCGCCGTGGCGCTGGCCGCCGAGCAGGTGGGCGGTGCCCAGAAGGTGCTGGACATGTCGGTCCAGTACGCCAAGGACCGGGTGCAGTTCGGCCGGCCCATCGGCTCGTTCCAGGCCATCAAGCACAAGTGCGCCGACATGCTGCTCGAGGTCGAGTCGGCCAAGTCGGCCGCCTACTACGCCGCCTGGTGCGCCGCCGAGCTGAACGACGAGCTCCCCGAGGTGGCCTGCCTGGCCAAGGCCTACTGCTCGGAGGCCTACTTCCACTCGGCCGCCGAGAACATCCAGATCCACGGTGGCATCGGCTTCACCTGGGAGCACCCGGCCCACCTGTACTTCAAGCGGGCCAAGTCGTCGGAGCTGCTGTTCGGCGATCCCACCTACCACCGCGAGCTGCTCGCCCAGCGCCTGGGCATCTGAGCTGCAGCCGGCCGGCGCGCCGGTATCCGGACGCGACGACGGGGGTGCCGTGTGGCACCCCCGTCGCCTCCCCGGGAGGGACTAGTAGCCGTCGCCGTCGGCTTCGTCCCCTCCGCCCGCGGATCCCGCCGAACCCTCGCCCGGGGCGTCCTTGATCAGCGAACCGTCGGCCGCCACCACGAACCACACGCCGCCGGAGCCCTGCCCGTTGACGTCGCCCGGCGCCGCGTCGCCGGAGAAGTGGTAGAGCGGCCACTTGCCCGCCTTGAGCTGCTGCCCGCCCTCGGCGCCCGGCACGACCGTGAACACGGCCGGGTCGAGGCCCTCGCCGAACGTGGGCGCACCCTCGACCAGCTGGGCCGGCCAGGTGGCGGCGCAGTCGCCGGTGCAGGTGGGGGCGCCGTCGCCGTCGTTGGTGAACCCGTAGAGGGTGTTGCCGTCGCCGTCGACCTGGATCTGGCCGAGCGGGCTGTCAGCCAGCTGGGCGCTGACCGGGGCGGCGTCGGGAGCTGCGCCCGCCGGCGCGGGGTCCGTGATGAGCTTGGCGTCGATGCCGACCGCGTACCAGACCTCGCCCGAGCCCTGGCCGGCCAGGTCGCCCGCCGCCGAGTCGCCGGAGTAGTAGTACAGCGGCCACTTGCCGGCCACGAGCTGCTCGGTGCCGTCGTCGCGGCGGATGGTCGAGAAGATCCCGCTGTCGAGGCCGGGACCGACCTCCCAGTCGGGGCTGACCACGACGGGCGGCCAGGCGTCGGCGCAGGTGCCGGTGCAGGTGCTGGTGCCGTCCGTGTCGTTGGTGAACCCGTAGAGGGTGAGGCCGTCCTCGCCCACCAGGATCTCGCCCAGGGCGGAGTCGCCCGATCGGGCGGCGATGGCCTGGCCGGCCGCCGCACCCGCCCCGGCTGGGGCCGGTTCTGCGGCGGGCGACGTGGTCGCCGTGTCGTCGTCTCCTCCGCAGGCCGCGGTCAGCACCATGGTGGCGGCTGCGACGGCGACGGAGATGGAGCGGATGTTCATTGGATTTCCTCCCGGAGTGGTCGCCGGCGGTCAGCCGACGGTCAAAGTCCCCGTCATGCCGGGGTGGATCTGGCAGATGAACCCGTAGGTTCCGGACTGGCTCGGTGCCTGGAAGGTGGACGAACCACCGCCGGGCACCTCGCCCGTGTCGAACTCGCCGCGATCGGCCGTCACCGTGTGGGGGGCGTCGTCGCCGTTGGCGACCGTGACCTGCCCTCCCGGGGCGACGCTGACCGAGGCGAACGTGAAGTCGCGGACGTCGAGGGTCGCCCCGGCGGCCGCACCACCGTCACCACCGTCGGCCACGGCTCCGGCGTCGTTGGCGGCGCCGTAGCCTCCGGTGGGTGCTGCGGTGGTGGGGGTGCCGGATGCCGGGGCCGGCGTGTCGTCGGACTCGAGTGCCAGAGCCCCCAATGCGACGCCCGCAGCAGCGACGCACACGACGAGTGAGGCAGTGAACCGCGTTGTCATGCCGTCGGGTACGCCGGCCCGCGGCGAACGGTTCGGTCAGACGCCGGGAAACCCGATGTTGGTGAAGAACCAGAGCGACGAGGTCAGCCAGATCGAGGTCAGGATGGTGACGAGCGAGCCGCCGATGACCGGCAGGGCCCACGCCGGGAGCCGCTCGATGCGCAACGCCAGCAGCTTGGTGGTGAAGGCGCCGTAGAAGGCGCAGCCCATGATCGAGTGCACGAGGACACGGGTGTCGGTGTCCTGGAAGCCGAGCGACCAGAGGCAGTGATAGGCCACCGGCAGCGAGACCACGAAGGCGGCCGTGCCCGCCCAGCGGTGCACGGGCGCGACCCAGCGGGGGGTGGTGCGCAGGCCCGGCAGCCGGCCGTACATCGCCAGGGCGCTGACGAGCTGGCCCAGCGCCAGCACGACGGCGAACGTGGCGAACCACGCCTTCATGGGCAGCACCGCCGGGAAGCCGAACGTGGCGATGCTGTCGCCGGTGGGGGTGTGCACGCGGCCGTAGGTCCCGAGCGCCAGGGCCACCGCCGCGCCCGCCACGGCGGCGGCTGCCAGCGGCAGGGCGCCGCTGGGCTGGGCGTCGGGCTCCCCTCCGGTGGGCCCGGTGGGCGCTGGGGGAGACCAGGGTGGAGGCGCAGCTGTCGGCGCCGGCCCCTGGTGCGGGGGTGGGTTCGGCGCCGGCGGCGGCCAGCCGCGGTCGGCGAAGCCGTCTTGGCCTGGGGTCGAGCTCATGGTGTGTCCTCCCGGGATCACAGTGACAGTGACGTCGCCTCGTGTCGACACGTCACGCAGCCCGGTACGCACCGCGCCGGCCCCCGGTTCGCAGGCCCCGCCCCCGGGGGTCAGCTCGGGGGGAGCTCGCCGCGGAGGACGACCACGCCCTCGGCGGTGGTGCCGCCGTCGACGGGCTGGCGGGTCACCGTGACGGCGTCGTAGCCGTCGGGCTCGACGCCCCACCACATCGTGATCTCGTCCTGGTCGCCGCGCATGTGGAAGGTCCCCGCCGACACCTTGCCCGACTCGCCGACCAGCCACACCTCGTAGAAGGTGCCCTCGGGCGCCGGCTCGAGGTCGGACACGTCGAGCGTCACCGAGACGCCGGCGGGCTGCTGGGTCAGCCGTGCGGTGGCCGACGATCCGGGCGCGTCCGGGGTGCCGGCCAGTGCCACCTCCAGCAACGGCTCGGGCGTGTCGTCCTCGGCCAGGCGCATGCCGCCCATCACGCCCAGGCCCGCCACCACCACGACCGCGGCCGCGGCCGCCAACCACGCGGGCAGGCGCCGGGACCGTGCCTCGCGCCGGCGACGGGCCGCGTGCAACGGCGCCGGCTGGCCGAGGTCGTCGTCGACCTCGCCGGAGCCGGCCTCGTCGTCGGTGCCGAGCTGTGTGCCGAGCGCCTCCGCCAGCACGCTCTCACGGAGGCCCGACGGGACCTCCGCCCACATGGCGGGGTCGTCGAGCAACCGTACGACGGTGTCGTGGCGGGGGTCGCCAGGCTCGGTGGTCGTCACGCTCGGGGATACGGGTTGCGGCGGATGTTCGGTTCGAACGGCATGTCTGCTCCTGTCAAGTCATACCTGTTCGACGGCGGAAGACAACGCGGATCGCAATTTTCGGTACGCGCTGTGGGTGCGCGACTTGACCGTCCCGATCGGGATGTCGAGGCGGGCGGCGATCTCGGGCTGGGTCAATTGTTCGAGGTGGGCCAGGCGCACGACCTCGCGTTCGGCCTCCGGGAGCCGGTCGAGGGCCTGGCGCAGCTCCCACGCATCGGACGCGTCCTCGACGGAGGGTGGCGCCACGGTGGGCAGGTCGGCGGCCGCCACGTCGTCGATGGTGTGGGCGTCGTGCCGGCGCTCGCGACGCCAGGCGTCGACAGCGGTGCGGCGCACGATCGCGAACAGCCAGGGGCCGAGCGGGCGGGCGGGGTCGTAGCGGTCGGCGGAGCGCCAGGCCTGGACGAATGCCTGCTGGACGGCCTCCTCGGCCAGCCGCCGGTCGGCCAGCATGCGCGACGCGACGGTGAGCATCGGCCCCGCGTAGTGGTCGAAGGCCTCGGCGAGCGCCCGCTCGTCCCGGCGGGCGAAGCGTTGCGGTAGGTCGGGTTGCCGGTGGCTCATCGCGGTGTGTGCTCGCCCTCCTGCCATGGTCAACAAGCCTCCACCGCATCGGTGGCGGCGTCCGCGGGCCTGCCCGGCGCATGGGCGTTGGCCCTGGCCACCCGGGAGGTGGCGGCGGCCGACAATCCGGTGAGGTCGGTCCCGCGGCTCAGGTGCTCCGTCAGGCACCGGTTTAGCACCACGGCGATCATGGCTGCGGTACCCGGGTCGTCGGTCGGTTCGATCACCAGGAGACCGTCGGGGACGGGCGGCGCGGCGGTCGCCCGGCCGCTCGCGTCGACCACGAGGTCGGCGTGGAGCGTGAGCGCAGGGCCCCGGGCGTCGACCGACCGAGGTCGCACCTCGACGCCCCGCACGCGGCCCGACTCGACCTCCAGGCCCGAGGCCTCCAGGCCGGAGCGCACGACGACGCGAGGCGCTGCCAGCACTCGCCGGAGGGCGCGCAGGTGGTGGTGTCCCCCCGCCACGCCGCGCAGCGACACGAGCGCCTGGGGCAGGTCGTCACGCTCGACGAGCGTCACGCGTTCGACGTGGCGGCCGAGTGTCTCGGCAGCGACGAGGCCGGTGAGGCTGGCGCCGACGACGACAGCATGCGGCGGGCGGGCACGGGGGAGAGCAGGCATGGAGGGTTCCTTGCGGGGGGCTCGGACGGGGTCTGTCGTGATGTCGGCGTGCCGTCAGCATCCTCCGGGCGCCCTCCGACGCCATCGGCAGGATGCCCTACCCACCCCTTACTTGGAGGCTGCGCCGACAGGCGCAGCCCTGGCCCAGCGGCCCGGCGCCGAACGGCGAGCCTGTCCACGGACCCTCCTACGTATCGCCCGACCCAGTGCGGGTAACCCCAGGGCACAACAGGCTGCGGAGCGCCCAGGGGGGTTCTGACATGGAGTGGTTCGTTCTGGTGCTGGTCATCGTGGTGGTCGCCGCGCTGGCCGCACTCATCGTGATGAGGCAACGGTCGGTGTCGATGTCCCGCCGCTACGGCCCCGAGTACTACCGGGCAGTCGACGAGCAGGGGGGTCGCCGGGCCGGCGAGGCCGAGCTGCGCCGGCTCGAGCACCGCCGCGACGAGCTGGACCTGCGGGAGCTCGACCCTGCCGTCCGCGGTCGCTTCGTCGAGCGGTGGCGGACGGTGCAGCTCGGGTTCGTCGACGATCCGGCGGAGTCGGTCGTCATGGCCGACGACCTGGTCGTCGAGGTCATGGCCGCCCGTGGGTACCCGGTCGACGACCCGGACGAGCGCACCGGCATGGTGGTCGCCGACCACCCCGAGCTGGCCGAGGACTACCGGTCGGCCCACGCCATCCGGCAGCGCAGCGATCAGGACGGGGCCTCGGTCGACGAGCTGCGCGAGGGCTTCCAGCACTACCGAGACCTGTTCGGGCGCCTGCTCGACGACTCGAGCGGCGACCGTCGTCCGGCGGCTGTCCCCGAGGGACCACAACACGAGGAGGACAGCGATGTCCGCTGACAGCACATCGACCGACTACGACGATCGTCGCGTGGAGGTGGCCGAGCCCGGGGATGCGCCGACCGCGTCGGACGGTGGGGACGGCGGCCGCGCCGACCGCAACGTCCGCTCCGGCAGCTATCCCCGCCAGCCGGAGGCCGAGGACCTCGGCGACACGACGAGCCCGGATGCCCGGGGGGACGGCGCCGACGATGACGCCGACGCCCGGGACGGCGCCGACGATGACGCCGACGCCCGGGACGGCGCCGCCGCTGACGTCGACGCGGACGCCTGGGACGGCGCCGCCGCTGACGTCGACGCGGACGCCTGGGACGGCGCCGCCGCTGACGCTGACGACGACGACGACGTCGACGACGGCGAACCTGCCGAGGCCCGCCGCGAGCCCGCGGGACGCGAGGGTGAGGCCGAAGCCGGCGATGCCGATCCCGACGACGGCGAGAACGCCTGGGACAACCTGCTCTCCGATCCGCTGCGCTACCAGTCGCGGTGGGACGACATCCAGGCCGCGTTCGTCGACGAGCCTCGGCGGTCGGTGACCGACGCCGATGCGCTGGTCGCCGAGGTGATCGACGAGATCACCGCCGTGTTCGCGGCCGCCCGGACCGACCTCGAGGACCAGTGGTCGCGAGGCGACGAGGCCTCGACTGAGGACCTGCGGCTGGCGTTCCGCCGCTACCGCGGTTCTTCCAGCGCCTGCTCACCGCTTGAGCACCCGGTTCGGTACCGCCCGCCCCCGCCCCGGGCGGGCGGTACCGCGTCCGGGCTCGGGTGACGGGTGACCGCCGGGCCCGGGGCGAATGGACGTGCCGCGTCCGGCGGCCCTGCGGTAGGCATGCGGGCATGGAGTACCGGGCAGCGACGGCCGACGACGTGACCGCCATCTCCGCCCTCCATGCCGAGAGCTGGCGGCTCCACTACCGGGGTGGCTTCCCGGACGAGTTCCTCGACGGCGACGTCGGTGCGGAGCGCCTGGCCGTGTGGACCGCCCGGCTGGCCGACCCGTCGCCCCGCGACCGGACCGTGGTGGCCATGGAGGGTCCGGAGCTCGCGGGCTTCGTCCACACGATCCTCGACGACGACCCCGAGTGGGGCGCCCTGCTCGACAACCTCCACGTGCGATCGACCCGCAAGCGCCGCGGCACCGGCGCCTGTCTGCTCCGTCGCGCCGCCGCGGACGTGGTCGCCTCCGGCTCCGGGAGCGGGCTGTACCTGTGGGTCCTGGAGGCGAACGAGCCGGCGAAGGCGTTCTACGTGGCCCAGGGTGGGGAGCTCGGCGATCGGGAGCGCTTCGTCACCCCGGGCGACGGCTCGGCCGTCGGCATCCGCGTCGTGTGGCCCGACCCCGCCGTGCTGCTGTGAGCGGCCCCCGGCGGGCGCGTCGCCGCGATGAGTCCGGTTCGGGCGCGGCGTCTCAACCGGCATGACCGCCTTCGACCCCGATCGGCTCGACCGACTGCACGCGGTGATGGCCGCGCACGTGAAGCACGACGACGTCGGCGGCGTCGCCTGGCTTGCCGCCCGCGGCGGGGAGGTGACCGCCGGCGTCGCCGGCACCCTGACCCGCAGTGACGCCGAGCCGGTGCGCCGGGACTCGCTGTTCCGCATCGCCTCGATGACGAAGCCGATGGTGGCGGTCGGCGCGCTCCTGCTCGTCGAGGACTGCCGGCTGCGGCTCGACGACCCGGTGGACGACCTGCTGCCCGAGCTGGCCGACCGCCGGGTGCTGGTCGACCCCCGCGGGCCCCTCGACGGTGCCACCGTCCCCGCCGAGCGCCCGATCACCGTGCGCGACCTGCTGACGTTCCGCCTGGGACTGGGCATGGACTTCACCGCGCCCTGGCCCCAGCCGCTGCTCGAGGCGATGGGCGGGCTCGGCCTGGGCGACGGCCCTCCCTCGCCGTCGGGGCCCCCGGCGCCCGACGAGTGGATCCGCCGGCTCTCGACGCTCCCGCTCCTCTACCAGCCCGGCGAGCGCTGGCTCTACCACACCGGCGCCGAGGTGCTGGGCGTCCTGATCGCCCGGGCGGCGGAGCAGCCGCTCGACGCCTTCCTGCAGGAGCGGCTGCTCACGCCGCTGGGCATGGTGGACACGGGGTTCTCGACCGAACAGGTCGATCGCCTCGGCACGTGCTACGCCTCCGATCCGGCGACGGGAGAGCGGACCGTGTACGACCCGCCCGACGGCCAGTGGGCGCGGCCGCCCGCCTTCCCCTCCGGGGGTGGGGGCCTGCTGAGCACCGTCGACGACGTCGCCGCCTTCGGGTCGCTGCTGCTGTCGGGCGGCCGGCTGCCCGACGGGACGCGCCTCCTGTCCCGGGCCACGGTCGACGCCATGACGGTCGACCACATCGACGTCGGCTCGGCCCAGTCGGGGCCGACCCCCGACGGGTCGTCGGGCTGGGGCCTCGGCGTCGGCGTGCAGGTCCGGCGGACCGGCCCGGCCCGCGGGGTCGGCAGCTACGGGTGGGACGGCGGCCTCGGCAGCTCGTGGGCGAACGATCCCGGCGAGGGCCTGGTCGGCGTGGTGCTCACCACCGACGCCTTCACCGCCCCGTACCCGCTCCCCGCCACCATCCAGGACTTCTGGACCTGCACCTACGCCGCCCTGGCCGACTGACGGCGGCGCGACGCGACCCGAGACAGTTGGCACGAAGTGTGTCAATACTTGTGGGGCCGCGGGCGAGGGGGAGCACGAGGGTGAGCATCGCAGGAGACAGCACGGAGGGCTCGGCGTTCGCCGGGCGGATCGGGCGGACGCTGCAGGACTCGGAGCCGGCGTGGCCGGCGATCCCCCAGGCGAGGGAGGGGGCGCCGAACATCGTGCTCCTCGTGCTCGACGACGTCGGCTTCGCTCAGCCGTCCCCGTTCGGCGGCGGGTGCGAGATGCCCACGCTCGACCGGCTGGCGGCACGCGGGCTGCGGTACGCGAACTTCCACGCCACCCCCCTGTGCTCGCCGACGCGCGCCTGCCTGCTCAGCGGGCGGAACCACCACGCCGTGGGGGTCGGCGCGCTGGTGGAGCTGTCGATGGGCTTCCCCGGCTACCACGGCATGGCCGGCGCCGACCAGGCGTTCCTGCCGGCGATCCTGCGGGACGCGGGCTACAACACCTTCGCCGTCGGGAAGTGGCACCTCAGCCCCCCGAGCGAGACGTCGAGCGCAGGGCCGTACCGCACCTGGCCCCTCGGCCGGGGCTTCGAGCGCTTCTACGGCTTCATGGGCGGCGACACGAGCCAATGGTTCCCCGACCTGGTGCAGGACAACACGCCCATCGCACCCCCGGCCGCGCCCGAGGAGGGCTACCACCTCAACGCCGACCTGGCCGACCAGGCCATCCAGATGATCAAGGACGCGCACGTGGCCGCGCCCGACAAGCCGTTCTTCCTCTACTACGCCACCGGGGCGGGCCACGCGCCCCACCACGTGGAGCCCGAGTGGGTGGCGCCGTACCGGGGGCGCTTCGACCAGGGGTGGGACGCCTACCGCGCCGAGGTGTTCGAGCGTCAGGTGGCCACCGGCATCGTGCCGGGCCACGCCCGACTGTCCGAGCGCGACCCCGACGTGCCCGTGTGGGACGAGCTCGACGCCGAGTCGAGGCGCATGTTCGCCCGCCAGATGGAGGTGTACGCCGGGTTCCTCACGCAGACCGACCACCACGTGGGCCGCGTCCTCGACTTCGTCGACCGCCTCGGCGAGCTCGACAACACGATCGTCGTCGCCGTCTCCGACAACGGCGCCAGCGCCGAGGGCGGGCCGGCGGGCACCTTCAACGAGTCGCTGTTCTTCAACTTCGTCCCCGAGCGCCTCGAGGACAACCTCCGCCACCACGACGGCTGGGGCGGGGTCGACACGTTCCCGCACTACTCGTGGGGCTGGACCTGGGCGGGCACCACCCCGTTCCGCCGCTGGAAACGGGAGACGTACCGCGGGGGTGTCAGCGAGCCCTGCATCGTCTCCTGGCCGTCCGGCATCGCGGACCACGGCGCGGTCCGCCACCAGTACGCCCACGCCATCGACATCCTCCCCACCCTGCTCGACGCGGCCGGCGTCCCCTCGCCGGAGGTGGTGGGCGGGGCACCGCAGCAGCCGCTGCACGGGGCGAGCCTGGCGCCGTCGTTCGCCGACGCGGGTGCACCGGCGCCGCGGACGACCCAGTACTTCGAGATGCACGCGTACCGGGCGCTCTACCACGACGGTTGGCGGGCCGTGTGCCCGTTCGGCGGGCCGAGCCTGGCCGAGGCCGCGGAGCGGGCTCGTGACTTCCGGTTCACCGAGCTCACGCCCGAGCTCCTCGACGACATGGACAGGAACGACTGGGAGCTGTTCGACCTCCGGGCCGATCCCGCCGAGACGACCGACCTGGCGGCGGCCGAGCCGGAACGGCTCGCGCGGATGATCGCCCTCTGGTACGAGGAGGCCGAGCGCTACGGCGTGCTGCCCATCTCCTCGCCCCGCGGGCGGGCGCGGCCCCGGCCCGACGGGCAGCGGTCGCCGGTCACCGTCGAGTTCCTCCCGGGTGCGGCCCCGCTCGCGTTCACCATGGCGCCCCGGATCGTCGGGCGCTCGTACTCGATCACCGCCGAGGTGGTGATCCCCACGGGCGGGGCGGACGGGGTCCTCCTCACCCAGGGCGGCCGCCACGTGGGCTTCGCCCTGTACCTGCAGCACGGACGCCTCCACCACATCCTCAACTACGTGGGGCTGGAGCAGTTCCGGGTGACGTCGCCCGAACCGGTGCCCGCCGGGCCCCATGTGCTGCGCTACGAGTTCGAGCGCACGGGCGGCCCCGTCGACATGCTGACCGGCCGGGGGGTCCCCGGCCGTTCGAAGCTGTACGTGGGCGGAACCCTCGTCGCTGCGACCGACCTGCCGTACTCGCTCGTGGCCAGCACCGGCTTCTACGGGATGACCTGCGGCTATGCCCATGCCGACTCGGTCGACCCGGCGGCGTTCCGACCGCCGTTCCGGTTCACCGGCGAGATCGGGCGCGTCGTCCTCGACACGGTGGGCGAGGCCACCGTCGACGATGCGGCGGAGCTGCGCCAGCTCATGGCCCACCAGTGATCCGACCGCCCGCCGACGCAGAGGAGCACGCTGTGCAGACCCTCCGAACCCCCGACGACCGCTTCGTCGACCTTCCCGACTTCGACTTCGCCCCGCACTACGTCGACGTGGCCGACGGCGACGGCGGCCGGCTCCGCGTCCACCACCTCGACGAGGGACCGGCCGACGGGGACGTGGTGCTGCTCATGCACGGGGAGCCGTCCTGGTGCTTCCTGTACCGGCACATGATCCCCGTGCTCGTGGCCGCCGGCCTGCGCTGCGTCGCTCCCGACCTGGTCGGGTTCGGCCGCTCCGACAAGCCGACCGAGCGGTCGGACCACAGCTACGCCCGCCACGTCGAGTGGATGCGCGCCACAGTGCTCGACGAGCTCGACCTGCACGACGTCACGCTGGTCGGCCAGGACTGGGGCGGCCTCGTCGGCCTGCGGCTGGCGGCCGAGAACCCCGACCGCTTCGCCCGGATCGTCGTGGCCAACAGCGGACTGCCGACGGGCGATCGCGCGCCCACCGACGCGTTCCTGGCCTGGCAGCGCTTCTCCCAGGAGGCCGAGGACTTCCCCGTGGGCGGCATCGTCGCCGGCGGCTGCACCAGCGATCTCGCGCGGCAGGTGATCGCCGGCTACGACGCCCCGTTCCCGGACGACTCGTACAAGGCGGGTGCCCGCGCCTTCCCGACAC
The DNA here is from genome assembly GCA_963842395.1 of uncultured Acidimicrobiales bacterium. Classification (GTDB taxonomy): domain Bacteria; phylum Actinomycetota; class Acidimicrobiia; order Acidimicrobiales; family VFJN01; genus ZC4RG19. Next base: position 883,039 of record CAWJGJ010000002.1, on the reverse strand, counting down.
TGGTGCCGACCAGCCCCGACGACCCGGCGGCCGGCGCCAACAGGGCGGCATGGCAGGTGCTGGAACGGTGGGACAAGCCGCTCCTCACCGCCTTCTCGGACCGCGACCCGATCACCAGGGCCGGCGAGCGGCCCTTCCAGACGCGGGTGCCGGGCGCCCGGGGACGTCCCCACGCCACCATCGCCGGCGCCGGCCACTTCCTGCAGGAGGACGCCGGTCCCGAGCTGGCCCGGGTGATCGTCGACCTGGTCGCCGCGACGCCCGGGAGCGGCACCGCCGGCCCCTGACCTGCCGCCAAGATCCCACCTGGGACACCAAGGAGCCGCGCAGATCGGCGATCGGCTACCCGAGCGTGAGCATCGCCTCGGCGACCTCGCCGGCCGCCGAGTCGGCGATGGCGGTGGCGGCGTCATCGAGGACGAGCAGCCGGGCCTCGGGGATCTCGCGGGCGATCGCCTCGCCGTTGCCGACGGGGAAGAACGGGTCGCGGCGGCCGTGGACGACGAGCGTGGGGACGGCGATCCCGGGTAGGCGCTCGCGCCAGCGGGGTTTGCAGTTGAGCTTGGCGAAGACCATGCCGAGCTGGTTGGCCATCTGGATCGGAGGTGCGGTGCCGGGTGTGCGGTCCCAGATGCGCGCGGCGGTCGCGCGTGCGGCGCCGGGGTCGTCGCCGAGGATCTCCGCGCCGCCGGCGGCGAAGTCCGCCACCGCCTCGCGGTCGGTCCAGTCGGGCATCGGACGCGTGAACAGGCGCTTCATCGTCGCCTGGTCGTGGTCGGGGAGGTCAGCGTCGGGCTTGCCGGGCGCGACCGGGCGCGTGCCGGCCAGGGTGAGCGCCGAGAACACGCGGGGATGGTCGATCGCGGCGACCTGGGCGACCATCCCGCCGACGCCGATCCCCGCGAGGTGCGCGGGCCCGCCGCCGAGCGCGTCGGTAAGGGCCGCCGCGTCGGCGGCGAGGTCGCGCAGGGTGTAGGCGGGCGCCTCCGGGTCCGCTGTCGTCGACTCGCCGCTATCGCGCAGGTCGTAGCGCACCACACGGCGCCCGCCGGCGGCGAGGCGCTCGCAGAGCGCGTCGGGCCAGGAGAGCATCGTCGTCCCGCCCGCGAGCAGGACGAGTGGCGCGTCGTCGTCACCGAACGACTCGATGCCCAAGGCGACTTCATTGGCGTTGACGGTGGTCATCGGTCGGTCAGCTCTCCAGGGCGGCGACGACCGGCGCTGTCTTCGAGTAGCCGGCGGCCTCGACGATCTTGCCGTCGATCACCCGCATCACGTTGACGCCACGGACCGAGTCGTCGGGACCCGGGCCCCAGACGTACCGCCAGCGGATCAGCGCCCACTCGTCGCCGGTGTGGACGTCCTCGACCTCGAAGTGGCTGGTGGTGTCCTCGATGAGCCCCTTCCACGAGCTGAACGACGCGTCATGGCCCTCGTAGCGGGTGCCGTCGGGGGCTGGCTGGACGCTCTCCATGACGCAGTCGGGGGCGATGATGTCCTCGAGGAGGGTGGCGTCCCGCTCCTGGAACGCCCGGTTGAAGCGGTCGATGACCTCATCGGTTGTCATCGTCATGATCGCGGTTCCCTTCTTGACGGGGGCTGGGGCCTGACCTTGTCCCGCTTCCGTGGACACGGTGTCCCCCGAAGGCGGGTCAAGGTAGGTCGACGCTCGGTTAGACGGGACCACCGCACCGATCTCATCAGTTGTACGGTCAGCTCCGACGCAACACGGACCGACGAGCCCGCCACCGCCACGCCGCTCTCTGCCTCGCCACCGCCATCCTCATCGTCGGCCGCCTCATCGACTGGCGCAACCGATGGAGTCCCAGATGAGCACCTATCCGCTCAGGTCCTAAGTGGACGCGCCGATCAGCGGGCGGTGCCGGCCCGGCTACGAACCGGTCCGGCGGGCCTTCGCCGAGAACTTCGCCGAGCGGGGCGAGGTCGGGGCGGGCCTGTGTGTGATCGTGCGCGGCGAGGTCGCCGTCGACCTCTCGGGCGGCTGGGCCGACGAGGCCCGCACGCGGGCGTGGACGCCCGACACGCTGGTCAACGTGTACTCGGCGGGCAAGGCCGTGGTGGCGACGCTCGCGCTCCGCCTCGTCGCCGACGGCCGGATCACGCTCGACACGCCGCTGGCGGAGGTGTGGCCCGAGTTCGCCCAGGGCGGCAAGCACCGCGCCACCCTGCGCCACGCCCTGTGCCACCGGGCGGGCGTGCCGGCGATCCGCGAGCGACTGACCGACGACGACCTGTGGGACTGGGACCGCATGGCGGCCGCGCTGGCCGGCACCGAGCCCTGGTGGGAGCCCGGCACCCGCCACGCCTACCACACGAACACGTTCGGTCACCTGGTCGGCGAGACGGTCCGTCGCGTGAGCGGGGAGGGGCCCGGCGACCGGCTGCGCGGCCTGGCCGAGCCCCTCGGCGTCGACCTGTGGATCGGTGTCCCGCCCGAGCACCAGGTTCGCTGCGCGGACGTGCTGTGGGCGCCGCCGGTGCCCGTGGACGAGGTCCCCTTCCGGGGACTCGAGGACGACGCCCTGATGAACGCGCTCGCCCACTTCAACCCGCCCGGGTACTCCTCGATCGGCGTCGTGAACACGGCCCGGTGGCGGGCGGCCCAGGTACCGTCGACCAACGGTCACGGGTCGGCCGGCGGGCTCGCCCGGCTCTACGACGCGCTGCTGGCGCCCGACCTCGTGCTGCCGGCGGACCTGCTGGCCGAGGCCACGCGACCGCAGTCGGTGGGGCCCTGCCCCATCCTCGGCGAGGAGGTCGTGTTCGGCCTCGGCTTCGCGCCCACCACCGCCCGGCGCCCGCTGGGGCCCAACCCGCGCAGCTTCGGCCACTTCGGCACCGGCGGCGCGCTGGGGTTCGCCGACCCGGACGCAGGCGTCGCCTTCGGCTACGTCATGAACCACGTCATCCCGCGCTGGCAGAGCACCCGCAACCGGGCGCTGGTCGACGCCCTCTACGCCTGCCTGTGAGGCCGACCGTCACCGGCCCTCGGACGATCAGCGGTCGGGCTAACCAAGGAGGCCCGAGCGGCGGGCGATGGCGGCGGCCTCGCCGCGGGTGGACGCGCCCAGCTTGGCCAGCAGGCGCGAGACGTGGACGCTGGCCGTCTTCTCGCTGATGAACAGCACCTCGCCGATCTGGCGGTTGGTGCGGCCCTCGGCCACCAGCGCCAACACCTCCCGCTCGCGGGGCGTGAGCGTGTCGGCGGCCGTGCCGCCCGCCGCGGTCGCGGCCCCGGACCGGGCGGCACCGGGTCGGGCCGGCGAGCCGGCGCCCGCCCGGGCCAGGGCCACCCGACCCCGGCGGGCCAGGCGGTCGATGGCCCCCAGCAGCGGCCGGGCGCCCAGGCGCTCGGCTGTCTGGCGCGCGGCGCTCAGCTCGGCGGCGGCTCCGCCGTCGTCGCCGGCCGCCAGCGCCGCCTCCGCCTGGCGGAACCGGCAGTAGGCGGCCTGGTAGGTGAAGCCGATCGCCTCCCACGCCTCGACCGCCCGCCCCCAGGCGTCGGGCTCGGGGATCTCGCCCATCCGGCTCAGCTCCGCCTCGCCGGTGCGCAGGGTCGCCACCAGCTCGTTCGAGTCCGGCGCGTTGCGGGCCTCGACCGTGGCCGCGAAGGCGGTGAGCCGGTCGAGCAGCGCCCGTGCGACCCGCAGGGCGTCCTTGTCGTCGCTGCGGCCGCCCGTGCGGCGTACGTGGTCCGACAAGTCGGCCCTGTCGGCCTCGGCCCTGATCCCCGCGGCGGCGATGCGACCGGCGAGCTCGGGATCGCCCGTGTTGGCCAGCAGATCGAGCCCGGTCGCGGCCTCGCGACGGGCGTCGTCGTAGCGTCCCTGCCACAGCGCCAGCTCGGTCAGCGACCGGTGGAGCAGCCCGTTGAGCCGGCCGTCGCCGACCTGGTGGCACCAGGCGCGGGCGGTCTCCAGCCGGTCCCGGGCCTGCTCGTGGTCGCCCCGGTCGACGGCGATCACGCCGGCCACCAGCGTGCGGGCGGCCGCCGTCAGCCCGCTCGCGTCGGCGGAGCCGCCCGCACCACCTGCGTCGCCGAGCAGCCGCTCGGCCTCGTCCCACCGGCCGAGCATGTGCAGCGCGGCGGCCCCGATGCTGCCCATGAGCGTCGGCGCGCCCGCGCCCGACGGGTCGACGCCGAAGGCGAGGACGAGGTCGACCAGGTCGCCGCCCCGGCCCGCCTCCACCAGGGTGCGCCACAGATGGACGTAGGCCCCCGCCACCTCGGCGAGGTCGCCCACCCGGCCGGCGATCTGCCCGGCCTCGTGCAGCGTGACCACCGCCTCGTCCGTCCGGCCCTCGGTCGCCAGCACCAGGCCCAGCACGTGCAGGGCCTGGCCCTCGTCGACCAGGTCGTCGACCTCGCGGGCCAACGCGATCGCCTCCTCGGCCCGGGCGCGCGCCTCGGCGTTGCGGCCCACTCGCACCAGGGCGTGGGCATAGGCGTGGGCCACGCGGGCCCGGGCAGCGGAACGGGGCTCGGCGGGCACGAGCTCCACGGCCAGCTCGTAGGCGGCGAGCGCCTCGTCGGGCCGGCCGGTGCGGTAGAGGTACCAGCCGCGGCGCTCCTGGAGCAGGCCCGAGCGCACCGGATCCCCCTCCACCGGGGGCGCGGCGAGAGCCTCGTCGACCAGGGTCAGCGCGCGGACCACGCCGCCGGCCCGGCTGGCCGCGTCGGCCGCCCGGGCCAGGAGGTCGCCCCGGTCGCAACCGGCCGCGGTCTCGGGGTCGACGGCCCGGTCCCACAGGCGGACGCTCCACTCGAGGTAGCGGTGGGCCTCGGGCACCGCGAACGAGGCCTCGGCCGACCGGCCCGCCCGCACGGCGGCGGCCAGGGCCCGGTCGAAGTCGGCGGCCGCGGCCCAGTGGTGGGCCAGTCGGGCCCAGCTCTGCTGGCCGCGCCCCGGCCCGCCGGCCGCGGGGGCTGCGCCGGCGGCCGCCTGCCGGCGTTCGAGGGTGAGGGCGTACGCCCGGTGGAGCCGGTGCAGCTCGCCGGGCAGGATGTCGGCCAGGACCGCCTCGTGCACCAGAGCGTGACGGAACCGGTAGCTGCCCCGTGCCTGGTCGGCGACGAGCAGGCGATGGTCGACGCATGTCCGCAGGGCCCGGTCGAGCGCCGCGGGATCGAGCCCCGCCACCGGGGCGGGCGCCGGGTCGCCGCCGTCGGCGCCCGAGCGGGGGATGACGACCTCGGCGAGCAGGTCGTGCTCCACCTCGCGACCTCCCGCCGCACATGCCCGCAGCACGGCGGCGGCGTCCTCGGGCATCCGCTCGGCCCGGCTGATGACGGCGTCGCGCAGGTGGGGGGGCATGGGCGCGCCGGGATCGGCGGCCAGCGCATCGGCCAGCTCCTCGACGAACAGCGGGTTGCCGTCCGAGCGCTCGACCACGCTGGCGGTCACCTCGGCCGGCGGTGCCTGCGGCAGCAACGCCCCCAGCAGTTCGGCCACCTCGCCGGCGCCCAGCCGTTCGAGCTGGAGGTGGCGGGCCCCCCGGCGGGTCAGCTCGGCCGCGACCGGGCGGAGAGGGTGCCGGGGCGGGGTGTCCTCGCTGCGGTAGGTGCCGACGGTGAGCACCGGCAGCGCCCGTGTGGCGCTGGCCAGCAACGCGACCAGGTCGAGGGTGGACCGGTCGGCCCAGTGCAGGTCCTCGAACACCAGCAGCAGCGGCCCGGCCTCGATCAGGCGCTCGATGACGGTGAGCAACAGCTCGAAGAGCCGCGCCTGCCCGACCTGGTCGCCGGCATCGGCCGCGGCGCCCTCACCCCGGCCGAGCTGCGCCAGGATGGGCGCGAGCGTGGCTGCGCCCTCCTCCGGACCGAGGTCCCGTTCGAGGGCCCGCAGCATGTCGACCACCGGTGCGTACGGCAGGCCCCCCTCCTCGAGATCGAGGCACTGGCCCACCAGCACCCGGGCGCCCCGCCGCTGGGCCTGGGCGGCCACCTCGCTCACCAGGCGCGACTTGCCCACGCCCGCCTCGCCGCCCACGAGCGCCGTGGCTCCCTGCCCGCCGGCCGCCTGTGTGAAGGCGCCCACGAGCGCGTCGAGCTCGTCGGCCCGGCCCACGAGGGCCGGGAGCGAGGGGGCGACGGCCTGTCCGGGCACGCGACGATCATCGCGCCGCATGGGACCGGGCGTCGCGCCACAGTCGCCGGCGGCACGCCCCGGCCTGGCGGCGGCGGGTGTGGCGGGCGGTACCGTGCGCCCGTGGTCTGGTTGTTCGCCGTGCTCGCCGCCGTGCTCGTCTTCGCCATCGCCGCCGCCACCGTGGGGCGCGAGGCGTTCCGGCTCGGCCACCAGCCGCCGCCCACCATCTTCGACATCGACGAGGCGGTGGCCACCGTGGCCGACGCCCTGCCCGCCGAGGCGCAGGCCCGGCTCACCTACGACGAGGTGCGGGAGCTGATCGTCGCCGCCCTCGACCGCCTGGAGACCACCGGCGTGCTCGCCCGGCCGGGGCACGAGGTCGAGCTACCGGGCGGCGACACCCCCGAGGTGGTGCTGGCCGACGACGACGCCGTGGCCGTGGTGCTGGGCCGGGCCGAGGCGGCCGGCCTGGACGTGAGCGACGAGGACGTCTACCAGGTCATCACCGCCCTCCACGGCTACCTCGCCGAGATCGGCGCGGTGGGCCCGCCGGCCAGCTGACCGTCCCGGTCGCCGCCGCCCGTCCCCTGGTCGCTCCCGCCGGCCGGCGCGCCGTCGCGCGTGTTGCCCAGCCAGCTCTCGTACAGCGAGGCGTACGTGCCGCCCGCCGCGACCAGCTCGGCGTGGCTGCCGGACTCGACGATGCGCCCGTCGGCGAACACGAGCACCACCTCGGCCGCTTCGGCGGTCGACAGCCGGTGCGCGATGGACACCATGGTCCGGCCGGCCGACAGCCGGTCCAGAGCGCGCGTCAGCGCCCGCTCGGTCTCGGCGTCGACGGCGCTGGTGGCCTCGTCGAGCACGAGCAGCCCCGGATCGCCGAGCTGGGCCCGGGCCAGCGCCACGAGCTGGCGCTCGCCCACCGAGAGGTTCCCGCCCCGCTCGCCCACGGGCGTGGCGAGGCCGAGCGGGCAGCTCGTCCAGCCACCAGTCCAGGCCGAGGGCGACGAAGGCCTCGCGCACCTCGTCGTCGCCGACGGCGCGACTCCCGCGGTCACGGTCGTGGGCGCCGCCGCCGTCACCAGCGGGGGCGACGTCCGCGCCGGCCACGCCGACCCGTACGTTGTCGGCGATCGTGGCGTCGAACAGGAACCCGTCCTGGGGCACCAGCCTTACCGCCCGGCGCCGCTGCTCGGGTGCCACCGCCGCGCAGGTCGACGCCCGCCACGCGCACGGTGCCCTCGGTGGGGTCGGCGAGGCGGCACAGCAGCTTGGCGAACGTGGTCTTGCCCGAGCCGGTCTCGCCCACGATGGCCACCGTGCCGCCCGCGGGCAGCCGCACGTCGACGTCTTGCAGCACCGGGCCACCGTCGCGGTAGGCGAAGCCCAGCCGCTCGACGTGGACCTCCAGCGGCCCCCGGGGGAGCGTGACCCCGTCCGCCGGCTCGGGCACGTCGAGCGGGGTGGCCAGGACGCCCAGCACCTTGCGCCAGCCGGCGATGGCGATCTGGGTCTGGTCGATGATCTCCGACAGCACGGCGATGGGGTTGAGGAGCAGGCCGATCAGGAACGTGAACGCCACCAGCTCGCCCACCTCGAGGCCCCACCCCTGGCCCCAGGTCACCCCGGCGCCGATGACCACGGCCAGGGCGAGCGACCCGAACAGGTCGCCGAGCGGGAAGATGGCGGCGAAGTACCGGGCGGCCAGCAGGTACGACCGGTACTGCCGGTCGATCGCCGCCCCCAGCCGCGTCCGCGCCCGCCCCTCCAGGCCGTACGCCTGGATGACCGCCGCGCCGGTGATCGTCTCGGACACTTCCGACAGCGAGTCGCCCACCGCGGTGCGCACCTGGTCCTGGGCGGCGAGCTGGCGCCGCTGCAGGGTCGGCAGCACGAGGGGCAGGGGACCGAAGCACACCAGCGTCAGTAGGGCGAGGCGCCAGTCGTACACGAGCATCAGCAGGAACGTGGCCACGATGAGCACGCTGTCGACGATCCAGGCGACCGCGCCCCACTCCATGAACTGGGCCAGCGACTCGATGTCGCTGGTGACCCTCGCCACCAGGGCGCCGCGGCGCTGGTCGGTGTGCTCGGCCAACGACAGCTTGTGGATGTGGTCGAACAGGCGGACGCGCAGGGCGAGCAGGCTGGCCTCGGCGGCCCGGATGAGCCGCAGGTAGGTCGACCGCCCGACCACGTACAACATCATCACGAACACGGCCGTCACCGCGCAGGCCGGGTAGACGAACCCCGGGTCGAAGCCGTTGTCGCCCAGCACGCCGCGGTCGAGGATCTGCTGGATCAGCACCGGCACGGCCAGCTTCCCCGCCGAGAGGACGGCTGCCATGGCCAGGGTGATGACGATGCCCTGGCGCAGCTCGGGCGTGACGGCCAGGCCCCTGCGCAGGACCTCGATGGCGCCGGCGTCGAGGACCTGCGGCCGGTCGTCCTCCGGGCCGTCGCCGGGGAGCGACGCATCCGACGCCGCGCCGGCGCCCGACCGGCAGTGGTCGTCGCCGTCGACCATCCCGGCCGGCAGGGTCCGCTCCATCAGCTCGGCGGCCGCACCCCGGGTGTCGACCGGCCCGGCGTCGCGGTCGGCGCCGGGTGGCCCGGGTGACCCCGGGGGCGGCGCCCCGTCGCGGGCCCGGCCCTGCGTGTCGTCGACGGGCGCCGTCATCGCCCGTCGTCCTGGTAGGCAAGAGCCAGGGCGGCGTACGCGGGCACGGAGGCCAGCAGCTCGTCGTGGCTGCCCGCGGCCGCGATGCGCCCCCGGTCGAGGAACAGGACGCGGTCGGCCAGGGCGATCGTCGAGGTGCGGTGGGCGACGATGAGCGTGGTGGCGTGCAGGTCGGCCCGCAGGCCGTCGAGGATCTGGCGCTCGATCGTGGCGTCGACGGCGGACGTGGCGTCGTCGAGCATGAGCAGCCCCGGCCGGCGCAGCAGGGCCCGGGCCAGCGCCAGCCGCTGCCGCTGGCCGCCCGAGAGGGTGACGCCCCGCTCGCCGATCTGCTGGTCGAGCCCGTCGGGCAGGTGGCCCACGAACCGCTCGGCGCGGGCCCGCCGGAGCGCCCAGCGCAGGTCGTCGTCCGCCACCGGCTCGCCCAGGGTGACGTTCTCGCGCACGGACGCGGCGAAGAGGAACGCCTCCTGGAAGGCGAGCGCCACCCGGGCCCGCACCGAGGCGGGCTCGGCGTCCGCCAAGTCGACCCCGCCCAGCCGGATCGTCCCGGCCGTCGGCCGGTGGAGCTGGTCGAGCAGGTAGCACAGGGTCGACTTGCCCGAGCCGGTCACGCCGACCAGCGCCACGACCTCGCCGGGTGCCAGCGTCAGGTCGACCCCGTCGAGCACCGGCTCCGCGCCGTACCCGAACGCCAGGCCCTCGACCTCGACCGCCAGCGGACCGCCGGGCAGCGAGGTGGCCGCCGCCGCCGGCGGCGCCGGGCGGGAATCGGCGGCCAGCACGGCCTCGAGGCGGTCGGCGGCCACGACCGCCCGGGGCATCTCCTCCAGCAGGAACCCGACCACCCGCATGGGGAAGGCCAGGATGCCGAACAGGGCCATGGCCTGCACGAGCTCGCCGGTGGTGATGGTGTCGGTCGAGATGCGCCAGGCGCCCACCGCCAACAGGGCGACGGTGCCCAGGCTGGGCAGCGCGTCGAGGCCGGGCTCGAACGTGGCCCGCAGCCGGCCTACCCGCAGGCGGGCCGAGCGGAGCTGGTCGGCCGCCTCCTCGAGGCGGGTGACCTCCCGGTCCTCCAGCCCCAGCGTCTTCACCACCAGCGCGCCCTCGAACGACTCGTGGGTGACCGCGGAGACGTCGCCCAGCCGGGCCTGGGTGAGCGCGGCGGGCACCTCGACCCGCCGGCTGTACGCGTGGTTGAGCAGGGCGAGCGACGGGAACAGGGCCAGGCCGACCAGCATGAAGAGCGGGTCGATCAGCGTGAGGCTCACCATCGACAGGCCCACGAGCACGATCACGCCGATCGAGAAGGGCAGCGGCTGCAGCACGGTGATGGCCCGCTCGGCGTCGGCGTCGGCGTGGGCGAGCAGCTCGCCGGTGGGGTGGCGGCCGAAGTAGCTGAGCGGCACCCGCAGGTAGGTGTCGGTCACGCCCCGGAACCACGTGCGCTGCATCCCGCGGATGCCCATGACACCGAAGTAGCGGCGGCCGACCACCCCCAGTGACCGCAGCACGGCCACGCCCACGATGGCCGCGCCCCCGAGCAGGATGGTGGAGCCGCTCACGCCGTCCTCGAAGCCGGGGAGCACCACCTCGTCCGTCACCCGGCCCAGCACCCACGACCCGGCCACCGCCATCGTGCTGAAGAGGACCGCGGCCAGGATCGATACCACGAACGGCCGGGGATGAGCCCGCACGCTGCGCCACAGGAGCCGCACGCCCCGCCGGAACAGCGACGGGGCCTCGGGGACGGGCCCGTCGCCGGCGATGGGCGGGGCGGGAGGGTCGGCGACGGACATGCTCCTGCGAGTCTGCCGGGACCGAGAGCGGTTGCCGCACCCGTTTATCGGGTGTGTCCCGCCCGGTGTACCGTCCGGGCGCATGGAGCGGCCGACCAAGTTCGAGCACAACCGGTACCTGGGCGACAAGCGCCGCCAGGTCGTGTACGACCTCGACCACACCGACGAGGCGGTCGAGGCCGCTGTCGCCGACCTGATGGCCGCCGAGACGTTCGCCTGCTTCGGCCCCGACACGTTGCCCGAGGCCCGCAATCGCGGCTACCGGCTGGCCCGGGCGTCGCGGCGGGCCCGCGCGGCCGCGGGCGTGGACGAAACCACCCCGGCCTGATCCGCCCGCAGTGGACGAGCGCTTCCGGTCCGGTGGTCTGAAGCTCGCAGCGCATCTCGCCCGGCCGCCCGGGCGTCCCAGCGGACCGCTCCCGGCGGTGGTGCTGTGCCACGGCTACCCCTCGACGGGCACCGCCGCGAGCGCGCCCGAGTCGATGCCCGAGCTGGCCGACCGCATCGCCACCGAGATGGGCTGGGCGGCGCTGGCCTTCGCCTACCGGGGGTGCGGCGACTCCGAAGGCCAGTTCTCGCTGGCCGGGTGGATGGACGACATCGCCAGCGCGGTGGCGTTCATCGACGGGACCGTGCGCCCGTCGGGCACGTGGCTGGCCGGCTTCGGCACCGGCGGCTCGCTGGTCGTGTGCGCGGCCGCGGCCGACCCCCACATCCAGGGGGTGGCGGCCCTGGGGGCGCCGGGAGACTTCGACGACTGGGCCTCGCACCCCCGGCGGCTGCTCGACCACGGGCGGGAGGTCGGCGTGATCACCGACCCGGCCTTCCCCGCCTCGCTCGACGCCTGGTCGCGCGAGCTGCGCGCCATCCGGGCCGTGGCGTGCGTCGACGCCTACGCCCCGCGTCCCCTCCTCGTGGTGCACGGCAGCGAGGACGACGTGGTGCCGTCGTTCGACGCCCGGGTGCTCGCGGACGCCCACGGCTCGGCCGAGCTGCGGTTCATCCACGGGGCCGGGCACTCGCTGCGCCACGACCCCCGGACGGTCGCGGTGCTGCTGGGCTGGCTCGACCGCCAGCGCCACGCCCTCCACCGCTGACGCTCACGCTGACGCCCCCACCGTTCCGGCGTTCGCGTGTTGCGGAATCCGCAACGAACGAACGCCGGTTCACGTCCCCACCCGTTCCGGCGTTCGTCTGTCGCGGACTCCGCAACGTTCGGACGCCGGTTCGCGACGGGCCTGGGCCAGCGCGGCCCGCACCTCGTCGACGATCTCGTCGGGGCGGGCCGTGAACCGGGCCCACGTGTACCGCAGCACCGTCCATCCGGCCAGCCTGAGGCGGTTGTCGCGCACCCGGTCGTCCTCGAACGCCGCCTCGGTGCGGTGCCCGCCGCCGTCGAGCTCGATGTCGATGCGTTCGGCGACGTAGGCGGCGTCGAGGCGGTGGCGGCGGCCGGCGAGCGTGACCGGGTGCTCGGACACGGGCTCCGGCAGTCCGGCCCGCTCGAGCAGGCGGAGGAACAGCCGGGCGAACTCCGCGTGCGGGACCGACCGGCCGTAGCGCTTGTCGAGCATGGCGCGGGCGATCGCGATGCCGGGACGACCGCGTGCCGTGTGGAGCACGAGCGCCTCCCACAGCTCGGGCCAGGTGGCGAGCGTCTGGCGCCTGACCTCGTCGATGGCGCGCAGGACGGTCGGACCGTCGGTCACGGCCGCGACGTCGAGGATCGTGCGGGCGGGCCCGGTCACCGGGATGCCCCAGCGCCGGCTGGGGGCGGCGAGGCGGAACGCGTTCGACTCGTGGACGGTCACCCCGGCCCGCCGCCGGGGCCGGCTGTGGCGGGGCACGGTCACCTCGATGCGCCCGGGCGCGCCGAAGCCCTCCAGTCCCCACAGGTGGGCAGCGCTGCGGTGCGAGAGCAGCGCATCGGGCTCGGCGGCCAGCACGGCGGCCATCGCTCGGCTGTGCCACGTCCGTGGGCTCCCGGCGATGCGGTACACACCGGGCCCGTCGGGCACCCATCTGCCGCTGGCGACGAGTCGGTGGACGGCCCCACGCGAGAGTCCCGACGTGCGGCACTGCGCGGCGGAGATGAGGCCGTGCTGGGTGGAGGCGAGCGCCAGGGCGCGCTGGAGCGGGCTGGACGGGGGTGCAGGCGGCACGGACTTCTCCCGGATGGCGGCGTGACTCGGGGGAAGTCAGCGGCGACGGTAGCCGCTGCCGCCGCCTCGCCCGCACGCCCACCGCTCCCAACCGGCGTCCGAACGTTGCGGAATCCGCGACAGACGAACGCCGGAACGGGTGGGGACCCGAACCGGCGTCCGGACGTTGCGGAATCCGCAACGAACGAACGCCGGAACGGAGTGGGAGGGTGGGTGGGTCAGCCCGGGGAGTCGGACTTCGCCTTCTTCTGGGCCTTCATCATCTTCTTCCAGGCTCGGACCCGCTGGAGCGACTCGGCCGAGTCGATGTCGGCCACCGAGCGGGGCTCGCCGTCCGAGAACGGGGCGGTCGCCTCCTCCCACCCCGCCGGCCGGACGCCGAACCGCTTGGCCAGCATGGCGGTGAAGATCTTCGACTTCTCGCCCCCGAACCCGGGCAGGTCGCGGACCCTCTTCACCAGCTCGCGGCCGTCGTCGACACCGGTCCACACGGCAGCGGCCGACCCGTCGTAGTGATCGACGAGGTGCTGGCAGAGGGCCTGCGTGCGCTTGCCCATCGAGCCGGGGAACCGGTGGAGCGCGGGCGGGCCCCGGAAGACCGCCTCGAACTTCCCGGGGTCGCAGGCGGCGATCTCGGCGGCGTCGAGGCTGCCGCCCATGCGCTCGCGCAGCTTGAGCGGCCCGGCGAAGGCCCATTCCATCGGGATCTGCTGGTCGAGCAGCATCCCGATCATGAGCGCGAGCGGGTCCTCGGTGAGGAGCTGGTCGGCCTCGGGATCGCCGGTGACGGGGACGGCAGGGCTCATGCCGGCACCGTACCGCCCGTGCCCGCGGGAAATTCGCTTGCCGCCGGCCGGCCGGCCTGATGAAGTGCGCCCGACCACGCCGCCATGAGGGCCGGCGTGCCCAGCAGCCGGAGAGGGTGGTGAGCAATGTCTAGGACCACGACGGTCTCGGCGTCGCGCCTCCGGCCGCTCCCGCTCCCTGCCTGACCTCCGCCCGGCCCCGCGGCCGGCATGCCAGGCGACGAGGCAACGAGGGCGCCCGCTGCGAGGCGCGACGCGTGTGCTGTCGCATCCGCATCTCGTCATCGGAGGTCTCTTCTTGTCGCGCGACCAGCGCAACCGGTCCCGGCGCGCGCCGGGATCGTTCCGGTGCCGCAACTGCCGGCTCGACGTCCCCACCGACGCCCCCGGCACCGCCCACCGGAACCACTGCCCCAACTGCCTGTGGAGCCGTCACGTCGACGACTCGCCGGGCGACCGCGCCGCGCTCGTGACGTGCGGTGCGTCGATGGAGCCCATCGCCATCACCGTGCGCGGCGACGGCGAGTGGGTGCTCGTCCACCGCTGCCGCGGCTGCGGGATCGTGCACCTCAACCGCACCGCGGGCGACGACAGCCCGCTGCTGCTGGTACGCATCGCGGTCGAGCCGCTGGCCCGACCGCCCTTCCCGCTCGAGCGGCTGGGCGCCCTGTAGCCGTGCGCGCCGACCGGCCGGCCCCGGATCCCGAGGGCCGGCCGGGACGCGCCCGGCCCTGGATCCTCAGGGGCCGGCCGGGACGCGCCCGGCTCGGGTCACGTCCGGCGTCGCATCTCAGAGGTCGAAGGCGCGGGGATCGGTGCGGTCCGGGTCGATGCCGTAGTGGGCGATGGCCTCGGCGACCGTCTCGGCCTTGACCTCGCCCTGGCGGGCGAGCCCCCACAGGACTGCGACCACGACCTGGCGCATGTCGACCTCGAAGAACTGGCGCAGCCGCTCGCGGGTGTCGGAGCGGCCGAAGCCGTCGGTGCCGAGCGTCACGAACGGCTGGGGCACCCACGGCGCGATCTGGTCGGCCACCGCCTTCATGAAGTCGGTGACCGCGACCACCGTGCCCGGCGCCCCCTCGCCCGCCAGCAGCTCGGTGACGACCGGGGTGCGGGGTGCCTCGGTGGGGTGCAGGCGGTTCCACCGGTCGGTCGACAGGGCCTGCTCGCGCAGCCGCTTGTAGCTGGTGGCCGACCACAGGTCGGCGCCCACGTCCCACCGCTCGGCCAGCTCGGCCTGGGCGGCCCGCGCCGCTCCCTGGGCGGTGCCCGAGAACAGGATCGTCGCCCGCCGGGCGGGCCCCTCGGGCGCCGGCGCCCAGTGGTACAGGCCCCGGATGATCCCCTCTTCGGCGCCCTCGACCATGGCGGGCATGAGGTAGTTCTCGTTGTACAGCGTGAGGTAGTAGACGACGTCGCGCTCGTCGATCAGCATCTCGCGGATGCCGTGGCGGACGATGACGGCCATCTCGTAGGCGAACGCCGGATCCCACGCCTCGATGGTGGGCACGGTCGAGGCCAGCAGCAGGCTGTGGCCGTCCTGGTGCTGGAGGCCCTCGCCCAGCAGCGTGGTGCGGCCGGCGGTGGCACCCAGCATGAAGCCGCGGGCGCGGGAGTCGGCCGCCGACCACACCAGGTCGCCCACCCGCTGGAACCCGAACATGGAGTAGAAGGTGAAGAACGGCAGCATGGGGATGCCGCGGTGGGCGTACGAGGTGGCGGCGGCGATGAAGGACGCCATCGACCCGGCCTCGGTGATGCCCTCCTCCAGCACCTGGCCGTCGCGGCTCTCGCTGTAGGACAGCAGCAGCTCGGCGTCGACCGGCGTGTACGCCTGGCCGTGGGCGGCGTAGATCTTGAACTCCTTGAACAGGGCGTCCATGCCGAACGTTCGGGCCTCGTCGGGGATGATCGGCACCACCCGCGGTCCCACGTTGGGATCGCGGTGCAGGTTCCGCAGCAGGCGGGTGAAGGCCATGGTGGTCGACACCTCCTGGCGGCCCGACCCGGCCAGCACCTCGTCGAAGGGGCCGTCGGTGGGCATCTTCAGGGGCTTGCGGGTGCGGACCACCCGGCGGGGGAGCGGCCCGTCGAGCGCCTTGCGCCGGTCGAGCATGTACTGCTGCTCGACGGAGCCCTCGACGAAGCGGATGTAGCGGGGCTCCTTGTCGTCGGCGAGGTCCTCCTCGGGGATGACGTCGGTGAGGTGCAGCCGCTGGCGCAGCAGCCGCATCTGGTCCATCGTCATCTTCTTGATCTGGTGGGTGGCGTTGCGACCCTCGACGTCGGGGCCGAGCGTCCACCCCTTGATGGTCTTGGCCAGGATGACCGTCGGCGCGCCCCGCTGCTCGGTGGCCGCCTTGTAGGCGGCGTAGAGCTTGCGGTAGTCGTGGCCGCCGCGGGGGAGGTTGCGGATCTCCTCGTCCGACAGCTTCTCGACCATCTTGCGCAGGCGGGGGTCGGGACCGAAGAAGTGCTCGCGGGCGAACGCCCCCGACTCGACCGCGTAGCGCTGGAACTCGCCGTCCACGGTGGTGTTCATCTTGTTGAGCAGCACGCCGTCGCGGTCGAGGGCCAGCAGCTCGTCCCACTTCGACCCCCAGACCACCTTGATGACGTTCCAGCCCGCGCCCCGGAACACGGCCTCGAGCTCCTGGATGATCTTGCCGTTGCCCCGTACCGGCCCGTCCAGCCGCTGCAGGTTGCAGTTGACGACCCAGATCAGGTTGTCGAGCTGGTCGCGGACGGGAAGGGTGAGCGCACCCAGGGTCTCGGGCTCGTCGACCTCGCCGTCGCCGATGAAGCACCACACCCGGGTGCCGCTGGCGTCGTCGATGCGCCGGTTGTGCAGGTAGCGCAGGTAGCGGGCGTGGTAGATCGAGTTGAGCGGCCCCAGGCCCATCGACACCGTGGGGTACTCCCAGAACTCGGGCATGAGGCGCGGGTGCGGGTAGCTGGACAGGCCGCCGCCCACCTCTTGGCGGAACTGGTCGAGGTCGTGGTCGGTGAGCCGGCCCTCCAGGAACGCTCGGGCGTAGATGCCGGGGGCGGCGTGGCCCTGGATGTACACGGCGTCGCCCGCCCCACCGTCGTCCTTCCCCCGGAAGAAGTGGTTGAAGCCCACGTCGTAGAGGGCGGCGGAGGAGGCGAAGGTCGACAGGTGGCCGCCGATGCCGTCGGCCTTCTTGTTGGCCTTGATGACCATGACCGCCGCGTTCCAGCGGATGTAGGCCCGGATGCGTCGCTCGAGCTCCTCGTCGCCCGGGAACCAGGGCTCCTCCTCGGGCGGGATGGTGTTGACGTAGGGCGTCGACACCGTGGCCGGGGTGCCCACCTGCAGCTCACGGGCGCGTTCCAGCAGCTTGGACATGAGGAAGCGGGCCCTGGTCTTGCCATGGGCATCGACCACGGCGTCGAGCGACTGCAGCCACTCGTCGGTCTCCGTCGGGTCGGTGTCGGGGAGCTGGTGCACGAACCCGTCAATGATCATGCGTCCATGCTGGCACCATCTCCCGGGTAACGGAACGTTGCTGTTGCCACGGTGAACGATGCCTGACGGCCCGAGTGCCGGGTCGGCCCCGCCACCGCGGCGTTCCCGCCGGCCCGACGAGGGTGAGACGACCCGCCCCAGAGGCTGATTCGCCCCCTGCCCGGGACCGCCGGCGGCGGACGCTACCGTGCGGCCGTGCCTTCCCCGTCTCCGACGATCGTGTTCACCGACGGTGCCTGCCTGGGCAATCCCGGGCCGGGCGGCTGGGCGTGGGCCGAGCCGGGCGGCGCCTTCGCCAGCGGGGCCGAGCACCGCTCGACCAACCAGCGGATGGAGATCACGGCCGCGTACGAGGCGGTGAAGGCGCATCCCGGCCCACTCGAGGTGGTCAGCGATTCGACCTACGTCGTGAACTGCTTCCGCAACCGCTGGTGGGAGGGGTGGATCCGGCGGGGGTGGAAGAACACGGCCCGCAAGCCCGTCGCCAACCGCGACCTGTGGGAGCCCTTCATCGACCTGGTGCGCGAAAGGGGCGACGTGACCTTCCGGTGGGTGAAGGGGCACTCGGGCGACGAGATGAACGATCTCGTCGATGCCCTCGCCGTCGCCGCGGCCCAGTCGCAGACCGGCCGCACCGGCGCCGGGCCGGGCCGGTAGCCGGACCCATCTCCGGCCCGGGGCGCCGGCCCCACCGGGCGCTAGGTTCCGGTCCGTGCAGGTCGGCGTCGACACCGGGGGCACGTTCACCGACCTGGTGACCGCCACGGGGGACGTCGCCAAGGTCCTCTCGACGCCGGACGACCCAGCCCGGGCCATCCGCGAGGTGGTGGCCGGCGCCCCGAGGCCCGGGGGTGGCGAACGGCCGGCGCTCCTGGCGCACGGCACCACCGTGGCGACGAACGCGCTGCTGGAGCGCCGCGGTGCGACGGTGGCGCTCGTCACCACCGAGGGGCTGCGCGACATCATCGAGATCGGCCGCCAGGACCGGCCCTCCCTGTACGACCACCTGGCCTCCCGCCCCCGGCCGCTGGTCGACCGGGACCTGCGGTACGAGGTTCCCGGGCGCCTGGCCGCCGACGGCTCGGAGCTCGCGCCGGTCGAGCCGGCGGCGCTCCCGGACATCGACGCCGCCGCCGACGCCGTCGCGGTGTGCCTGCTCCACGCCGACCTCGAGCCCGGGCACGAGCGCGCCGTCGCCGCCGCCCTGCGGGCGCGGGGCCACGACGTGAGCTGCTCCCACGAGGTGTCGCCCGAGATGCGCGAGGTCGAGCGCACGGTGACCACGGTGGTCAACGCCTCGCTGCGCCCGCGGTGCCGGGCCTACCTGCGCGGCGTCGCCGACGTGGCCGACGAGGTGCTGGTCATGACGTCGTCGGGCGGCCTGGTCCCGGCCGACGAGGCGGCCGAGCTGCCCGCCGCCCTGCTGCTGTCGGGCCCCGCGGGCGGGGTGCGGGCCGGGGCCGCCGCGGCCGTCGCCAACGGGTTCGCCGACGCCGTCACCTTCGACATGGGCGGGACGTCGACCGACGTCTGCCTGGTGCTCGACGGCGCCCCGGCCCCGGCCGCGCAGCGCGAGGTGGCGGGGTTCACGGTCCGGTTCCCGGCCCTGGACGTGCACACGATCGGTGCCGGCGGGGGGTCCGTCGCCCGCATCGACCCCGGTGGCGCCCTGGTGGTGGGGCCCGAGAGCGCCGGCGCCCAGCCCGGGCCCGCCTGCTACGGACGCGGGGGCACCGCGCCCACGGTCACTGACGCCAACCTGGTCGCCGGGCGCATCGCCGCGGAGGCGGCGTTCGGCGGCCTGGCGCTCGACCGGGCGGCGGCGGTCGCCGCCCTCGACGGCGCCGGCGTCACGGCCGACGGCGTGCTGGCGGTGGTCGACGCCAACATGGAGCAGGCGCTGCGGGCGGTGTCGGTCGAGCGGGGCGTCGACCCGCGGGGCCTGGCGCTGGTGGCGTTCGGCGGTGCCGGGCCCCTGCACGCCTGCGCCCTCGCCGACGCCCTGGACATGCCCGTCGTCGTGGTGCCCGGGCGGGCGGGCGTGCTCTCGGCGGTCGGGCTGTTGACGGCGCCCCGCAGGCGCGACCTGGTGCGCTCGTGGCCGACCCCCGACGAGCACGGCGACCTGGGCCCGGCCCTGGCGGCCCTTGCCGACCGCGCCCGCACCCTCGTCATGGGAGGCGACAACGGCCGCGCCGTCGGCCCCGGTGCGCCCGACGCCGAGGTGGCGCTCGAGACCGCCGTCGACTGCCGCTACCGGGGGCAGAGCCACGAGCTCACGGTGCCGACTGTCGAGGACTTCCACGACGAGCACCGGCGCCGCAACGGCTACGCCCGGCCCGGCGAGCCGGTCGAGGTGGTGGCCCTGCGGGCGACGGCCACCCGCCCGCCGGCGGTCGCCGCCGCCGACCTCCCGGCGCCGGCGGTCGCCCCGGGGGCGGGCCCGGAGCGGACCGGACCGGTCGCCGGCCCGATCGTGTTGGCGCGGCCCGACTGCACCGTGTGGGTCGCCGCCGGCTGGACGGCCCGCCCGGGCGCCGCCGGTGCGCTGGTGCTCGAGCGGTCGGGCCGCCCGGCGTCGGGCGGGCGGCCGTGAGCCTGGGGCCGGCCGAGCTCCAGGTGCTGATCTCGCGCCTCACGGGCGTGGCGGTCGAGATGGGTGCGGTGCTGCGCCGGGCTGCGTTCAGCCCCAACATCAAGGAGCGGGCCGACTGCTCGGCCGCGCTGTTCACGGCGAGCGGCGAGATGCTGGTGCAGGCCGAGCACATCCCGGTGCACCTCGGGTCGATGCCGGCCAGCGTGCGGTCGGCGATCGACGCGTTCGGCGACGGCATCGGCCCCGGCGACCAGGTGGTACTCAACGACCCGTTCGCGGGCGGTACGCACCTCAACGACATCACGCTGGTGGCGCCCTGCGTCGTGGACGGGCGCCTGGTCGGCTGGGCGGCCAACCGCGCCCACCATGCCGACGTGGGCGGGGCGGCTCCCGGCTCGATCCCGGCCGACGCCACCGACATCCACCAGGAGGGCCTCCGCATCCCGCCCACCCTCCTCGACGACGGGCTCCGGCGACTGCTGCTCGCCAACTCCCGCACGCCGGACGAGCGGGTCGGCGACCTCGCCGCCCAGGTGGGGGCGAACGTGGTGGGCGTCGAGCGGCTGGCGGTCCTGGCCGGAGCCCCGTTCGGCGAGGTGGTCGACTACGGCGAGCGGCGGATGCGGGCCGCCCTGGCGCGGCTGCCCGACGGGACGTGGAGGTGCCGCGACGTGCTGGACTCGACCGGGGCCGCCCCAGAGCAGCAGCAGCCGGCCCCGGTGGTGGTGGCGGTGACGGTGGCGGGAGACGAGGTGGTGGTCGACTTCACCGGCAGCGCCCCCCAGTCGGGGGGCAACGTCAACGCCGTCGAGGCGGTCACGGTGTCGGCGGTGTCGTTCGCGCTGCGCTCGGCCGTCGATCCCACCATCCCTGCCAACGGCGGCGTCATGCGCCCGGTGACCGTCCTGGCGCCCGCCGGCAGCATCGTCGCCGCCCTCCCGCCCGCCGCGGTGGGCGCCGGCAACGTCGAGGTGAGCCAGCGGGTCGCCGACGTGTGCCTCGGCGCCCTGGCCGAGCCGTGCGCGGCCCGGGTGCCGGCGGCCGGCCAGGGGACCATGAACAACGTCCTGGTGGGCGGTGCCGGCTGGGTCTACTACGAGACGGTTGGCGGCGGGCAGGGCGGCCGCCCCGGCGCGGCGGGGATGAGCGGCGTCCACACCGGCATGACCAACACGAAGAACACGCCCATCGAGGCCCTGGAGCGCGCCTTCCCGTTGCGGGTCCTCCGTTACCGCCTGCGGGACGGCAGCGGCGGGACGGGCGCATCGCCGGGGGGCGACGGCATCGAGCGGGACCTGGAGATGCTGGAGGACGTGACCGTCTCGCTCATCACCGAGCGCCGGGTATCGGCGCCGTGGGGCCTGGCCGGCGGCGGACCAGGTGCGGTCGGCGAGAACTGGCTCCTCCCCGCCGGCGACGAGGCCCGCGCGGAGCGCCTGCCCGACAAGTGCACGATCCGCCTGCGCTCCGGCGACGTCCTCCGCATGCTCACCCCCGGCGGCGGCGGCTGGGGAGGAGCCGATGTCACCGAGGGAAGCCCGGACGATCGCGCTCCCTAGGAACGAGCGCTCACCGGCCGGTCGCGACCGTCACGGGTCGAGCGGGTTCGCGACGTGGAGTCCCCGGCGCTCTGCAGCACGGCACAGGTCGGCATCGGCGCTCGTCAGCACCGTGGCCTCGAGCGTCAACGCGGCGGCCAGGTGGACCGCGTCGTATCCCCGGAGTGCGTCCTCCTCCGCGACATCAGCCGCTGCGGCGATGAGTTCGCCGGTGATCTCGACGATGGTCAGCTCGTCGATCAAGGCGGCGAGCTCGACCTTGGCCCTTCGGTGCTGGACGGCGGTGAGACGCCTGCCGCGCACCGCCGCGGCGAGCGCCGCGCGCCCCTCGACCACGACCAGCGCGGACGAGGCGACGACGTCTGCGGTGTCCCAGATCAGCCCCGCGCGTTCCGAGCCTGTCTCGTCGATCAGCAGCTTCAGCACCGACGACGTGTCGACATAGGTGATCACCGGCGCTGTTCGGCGACGAGGTCGCTCACGGAGCCCTTCGCCACGATCCGTCGGACGGGACGGTGTCGTGCCGTGCTGCGCGGCGGGCGGACCGCGCCCGACGCGACGAGAGCCGCCAGCCGATCGCTGGGGTGATCCAGTGACGACAGGCGGGCGATGGGCCGTCCACGTTCGGTCACGATCACCTCCTCGCCTCCCTGGACGCGGTCCAGGTACCGGCTGAGGTTGTTCTTGAGATCGCGCACCCCGACCTCGACGCGTGATGTAGCCATCTCCATGCAGGCATTGTAGCTACAAGCCGGGCCGGGGCTGCGATCACGTCATCGATGACGTCCCATCTGTCCCAACGGCGTCGCCCACCTCGGCCACCTTGCCCACCTCGCGGCGTAGCTCGTCGAGCAGGCCCTGCTCCTCCTTCAGCCCGGTCCGGGTGGCGCCGCTGAGGGCCCAGGGATGCAGCCTGTCCAGCGCATCGGAGAGGGCTCCGGGGCCCACGGACCGGTGGGCGACGGCCACCGCCCGCTCGGGCCCGACCTGCAGGGTCGAGGACGCGACGAGCTCGGCGACGTCGTTGGTGAGCAGCAGGTCCGAGGCGGCCAGCTCGCTGAACCCGAAGTCGATGATCCACACGGCCCCGTCGTCCGCGATGAACACGTTGGCCAGGCGCAGGTCGCGGTGGGCGATGCGGTGCCGCCGCAGCGCGCCGACCTGGTCCCAGATGTCGGCCAGCACCTGGTCGGTCACCTCGTCCGGTTCGAGCCGATCGAGGCTGCGGCCGGCGATGGCCTCGTAGGCGAGCACGAACGCGTTGGGCTCGGCGGTGGCGAACGCCACGAGCCGGGGCGTGAGGATGCCCACGTCGCGCGCGGCCAGGGCGACGAGGGCCTCGTGCTCGACCGCGCGGCGCAGCGACGAGAACGGTCGCTCGTCGCCGAGGTCGCGCCGGTTGATCCACCGGTACACCCGGAACAGCAGGTCGGCGCTGCGCTGGTCCTGCCCGAGCGCCTTGACGAACAGCCGCCGCCCGCCCACCTCGACCCCGAAGTAGGGCGTGGAGCCGCGGGCGTCGACGCTGGCCTGTTCGAGCCGACGGAGCGGCACCCCGACCGCGGCCATCCCCTCGGCTATCGCAGCACCGGTGGGGCGCCGCCGCGGCCCGCCCAGGGCCACGAGCACCGCTGCCCCCACCAACCAGCCGATGAGGGCGTTGCGCATCGAGTCGAACGAGACGGGCGCGGTGAAGAACCGGGTCACGACGACGCCGGCGACGAGCAGCCACCCGAGCCGTCGCCACGGCCGGCTCAGCCACGGGGCGGCGGCGGTCAGCACCGCGGCCACGACCGCCACGCCGGCCGCGGTCGGGAACCCCCGGGCCGTGAACGGTCCGACGGCGTCCTCGTTCAGGTCGACCACCGCCCCGGCGGAGTCGGGCGAGAGGGGGTCGAGGAGCAATGCCAGCACGCCGGCGACGACGCCGGCGGTCACCACCGTGGCCAGCAGCCGGCCGCGGCCCCGGATGACCGTGACGACGAGGCCGCCCACGAGCAGGACAGCGGCCAGGATGCGGGTGCCCACGACGATCGTGTGGGCGATCCACGACGGCAGCGCGTCCAGCCCTCGCAGCAGCTCGTCGAGGAAGGCGATCACGGTGTCGCCGAACAGCGCCTGGACGGCGAACAGGATCGCCAGCAGCGTGCCGGCGACGACCACGCGCAGCACGTCCGACGGCGAGCGCTCGACCGCCGGCCCGGGGGTCTCGATCACCTCGGTCCCGCCCGAAGGGGTGCCGCCCGCCGGATCGTCGACGTCCGGCGTGCCGCCCGCTGAGCCGTCGCTCCGATCGACTGCCGCCGGACCGTCGCGCCCCGCGCCGTGGCTCACGGGGCTATCGGCCGTCGCCGCGGCGTCACCTGCCTGCTCGTTCATGTCCAGTTCCTATCCTCCCGGTGTCCGCCCCGCCATCGTCGGCACGCATCCGGCCGGACCGCACCACCCGATCGGGGGGAGAGCGGGTGCCGCGGGCGGTCAGCCGGGCGACGCCACGCCGTCCCGCGGCGGCCGGGCCGGGGTGCGATCCCGGCCCGCGACCAGGCCGCGCCCGATCAGCCCGGGGTCGATCCACTCGGCGGACAGGCCCGCGGCGGCGACGGCGTCGAGGTAGTCGGCCCGGTCGAACAGTCCCAGCGTGTGGTGCTCGTCGGCCGTCTCGATGCGGCCGCCCTCGGCGATCGCGTAGTGCATCTCGAGGAGCGAGACCCGCCCCTCGCGGCGGCTCGAGATGACGCGCACGTAGGTGCGGTCGCCCTCGTCGTGGTGCTGGACGAGGTTGGTGCCCGGCTCGATCCAGTCCTCCGGCAGGATCCAGGGCTCGACGATCAGCACCCCGCCGGGCGTGAGGTGGCGGGCCATCGAGGCGCACGCCCGCCCGAGCCGCTCGGTGGTGAGGACGTAGCCGATCGAGCTGAACAGGCAGGTGACCACGTCGAACCGGCGGCCGAGGTCGAGGTCGACCATGTCGCCGACCGAGATCGTCACCCCCGGCACCCGCTCGCGGGCCAGCGCCGCCATGTCCTCGCTGACGTCGACGCCCTCGCACCGGAGGTGGGCGGCCAGGTGGCGGAGGTGCCCACCCGTACCGCACGCCACGTCGAGCAGGGTCTCGGCGCCCGGTCGCAGGCGGCCGACGATGTCCAGCAGCACCTCGGTCTCGCCGCGGTAGTCCTTGGCCGCGTAGATCGCGTCGTACCAGGCGGTGGACACCGTGAACACGGCACCCATGGTGGCCGCCGGCGCGGGGCGGGGACACCGGATAGAGCGGCTCGTCGGATATGAGCGGGCGTAGCCGGGCTGTCCAGAGCGGACGCAACCGACGCCATGTGTTGGTCGGCCGGCGCTCTGTTGCAGTCATCTCTCACCGGCACGGGTGCCAACGCCGGCGTTGAGCCGACGATGGCCAAGGGCCAGCGGGTCATCCCTTGCTGGGGGCGGGCTGGGCGAGGTCGTGCTCGTAGGCGAAGGCGGCGGCAGCGGTGCGCGACGCCACGCCGATCTTGGTGAAGATGTTGGAGAGATGGCGAGCGACCGTCCGTTCGCTGAGGTGGAGGGCGGCGGCGATGTCCTTGTTGGTCGCTCCCGAGGCGACGAGGCCGAGGACCTCCGCCTCTCGTGCCGTGAGGTCCGCCGGTAGCGACGAGGACGACGTGAGATCCCGGATGTGACGGGAATCGAGGGCGGCCCCGAGCCGATCGAAGATGGCGGCCGCGCTGGAGAACGAGCTGGAGGCCGCGTCTTCGTCACCACAGCTTCGGCATGCCTGCCCGAGCAGGAGGCGGGCGGTGGCAACCTCGTAGGGGACCTCGAGCTGTTGCCAGTGCCGGAGCGCCTCCCGCAGCGTCGCGCACGCGGTGCCGTCGTCGCCCTGGGCCAGTTGGAGCCTGCCGCGGGAGGACAGCGCCGCGGCCAACAGTGCCGGGCTGTCGTACTCGGTGACGATGCGTTCGAGTTCGTCGGCCGCGGCAATCGCGGCGTCGAGGTCATCCGCGGCCACCGCGATCTGCACACGTGCTGGCAGGAGCTTGGCCCGGGCCAGCCGGTTCCAGGTGTGGTCGTCGAGCATCTGCGTGATGATGGCGGTAGCCGCGTCGACTCGACGCTGGGCGAGACGCACGAGGGCCAGCCCCGCACTCTGCTGGCCGCAGAGCTCTTCGGCGGTGGCGAAGGCCGCCTCGGCTCCATCCAGGTCGCCCAGCCGGCGACGGATCTCGCCGATCTCGATGTAGCCGGCCGCGACGTTGGGCACGTGGAACCCGTCGAGCTCGGTGCACGCCCGTCGCGCCTCTCGCTCGGCCGCGCGCCAGTCGCCGCGGAGCTGGAGCAGCGTGGCGTGGTGGACCCGGCAGATGCCGGGCCACATGGCCATCGGGTGGTCCTCCGACCAGCGGAGCGTGGCATCGGTCCACTCCGCGGCGCGGCTGAGGTCGCCGAGCTGCTCGCAGGCGCTGATCAGGCTGCAGTACACCTTGCCGGTCGTGTAGGGGCTGAGCTTGCCCTCGACGGCGGACAGCATCGCCTCGTCGAGGTGGCCGAGGCCGTCGGTCGGGTTGCCCGCGTCGATGAGGAGCCGGCCGAGGGTCTGGAGCGCCGCCGCCTCGAGGTCGATCGACGACAGCCGTCGTCCCAGGGCCAGGGCGTCGCGGGCCAGCGCGGTCGCCCGGTCGAGCTCGCCGGATCCGTGCGCGACCTCGGCCTCTCGGAGCATGAGGTCGCCGAACGCGACCGACTCCGTGTCGGCGTCCAGAGAACGGCGGGCCCGCCGCAACCAACCGCCGGCGATCGACGGACGGGCCTTGAGCTTGTGGTGCTCCCAGAGCCACACCGCGCACCGGCCCGCGCGCAGGCCGTCGCCCTGCGCCTCGTACAGGGCGTAGGCCTGCTCGCGAGCGTCGATGCACTCATCCATCTGGCCGAGCCACCACGACGTCTCCGCGACGATGTCGAGACGGTCAGCCTCGGCTCGGCCGGACGGGACGACCGCGGACCGGGCCGCGTCGAGCGCCTCGGTCCAAGCCCAAGAGGCCAAGAGGATGCGGGCCGCCTCCAATGGGTCAGGCGGGGTCGCGGTCACCTCGTCAGTCTGGTCCACCGTGGGCGCGTCGGGGTCAGCCGGTGAGTTGCTTGGAGAGGTGATCCAGCACCGGAAGGATCTCCGCGGTCGGGCTGAACTCGACGAACGTCACGCCCTCGTCGGTCCACGCGGTGTGCCCGGCCGGCCAGTAGTAGACGTCGCCGGCCCGATTCGTCTCCTCCCGGCCGTCGGCGAAGCGCAGGGTGATCGAGCCTTCCAGCACGTACCCCCAGTGCGGGGACTGGCACTGATCGTGCGGCAGACCCACGAGCAGTGGTCTGAAATCGACGCCGGCGGGCAGGTCGATGTAGCGGCTGTACACATCGCCGCACTCGACCCCGCGGGTCTCGATCCCGTCTTGTTCCATCTCCAACGGGATCTCCTTGAAGCCGTAGCGCACAGCAGTTGCTCCTCGTTCGTGGCCCCGACTGGTGCCGAGCCCCTGCCACCCATCGTGCGACCGGGGAGAGCAGTGGCGCATCGGCCAGACCGCCCAGAGCTGGCGCGGCCCACCGCCCGACGCGTGGGTAGATCACGCCATTCCTCACCGGGATGATGGCCGATCTGACCGATGCTTTGTCCCGTGAGGCAGCGCAGGATGCCCTCATGACCGATGGCGACCAGCACGACGCACGCATGGAGTCGATCACCGACCTGATCGTCCTCGGCCGAGATCGCGAGGCGGTCGCCGCGGCGACGCGAACCAGCAATCAAGGAGGACCTGTGGACGGTGTCCAACAGCTCGACGAGATCATCCCCCTGATCGAGGCGGTGGTCGAGCAGATCAGGCCCGACCAGCTCGACAACCCGACGGCGTGCACCAAGTTCACGGTGACGGGCGTCCTGGAGCACATGATCGGTGGCGCCACCCACTTCTCGCCTGCCTTCCGTGGCGAGGCAGCGGGGTCCGCAGCGCCCCTTGAAGGGGAGCTCATCGATCGGTGGAGCCGAGCCATGGCCGAGCTGTTGAGCTCGCTGCACTCGCCGGGCGCTCAGGAGCGGACGGTCACCGCCCCCTTCGGCGAGGTGCCGGTCGCAGCGTTCGCCCGCTACACCGCGTTCGACGGTCTCGTCCACGGCTGGGATCTGTCCCGGGCCACCGGTCTTCCCTACGACCCGCCCGACGACCTCGTCGCCGAGGTCGAGGCGTTCGCTCGCGATTTCGTGCAGCCGGCGATGCGCGACGGCGACACGTTCGCGGCCGAGACCGAGGCTCCACCGGACGCGAGCCGTCTCGACCGCCTCGTGGCCTTCAGCGGCCGCCAGGTCCTCAGCCGATAAGGCCCGGCAGGATGGGGGCATGAGCGACCCCTCGGAGAACGTCCCGGCCGACGGGTGCGTCGCCACCCGGCTGTCGTTGCAGCAGGTGGCGGTGCACGTGCTCGCCCGGCGGCGCCACGCGGTGTGCGGGCGGTTCGGCCTCCGGCCCAGCCCGGGCGGTCTGGCCACGCCCGCCTTCGGCGAGGAGATCGAGGTGGTCCGCACCAGCGGGGCGACGCTGGTGGTCGAGCGGGGCGGCGAGGCCCGGCGGGAGCCCCTCACGACGCTCGGCCGGGCCGCCGAGGTCGTGGGGGTCGACCTGGCGGCGCCGTTCTCCGTGGGCGACGACACGCCCGCGCTGGTCGATCCGGACGCACCGCTCAGCCGTCGATCCGGCTGCGGCGTTCCTGCTCGCCGGCTGGTGGGGGTTCGGCGCGTCGCTCATCGACGAGGTGGCGGCGGGTGGCGACGGCACTCCGGCCGTCCAGACGGCGTCCATCGCCCAGCTGTGGCCCGAGCACTTCGACCATGCCGCGACCCTCACTCTCGCCGGCGAGCGCGGCGAGCCCGTGGCCGCCAACGTCGGCGTGTCCCCCGGCGACGGGGGCGAACCCCTGCCGTACCTGTACGTCGGGCCGCACGGTCCCGCGCGGCCGGGTCCCGACGGCTACTGGAACGCGCCGTTCGGCGCGGTGCTGCGCCGCGCGGACGTCGTGACGCTGCCGGAGCCGCAGCGCCGATCCCGCGCCCTGGCGTTCCTGCGGGACGGGCTCGGCCGGCTGGCCGGACGCTGAACGGGGCGCCGCCGCCCGGCAGCGCCGCCGAACGGGGCACCGGCGTCCGGCAACGCCGGACGCGACGACGCGGCGCCGGTCAGACGCGCAACGCGGGGTGCTGGCGCGCGAGGACGGGCAGCAGCAGCGAGCGGGGGGCGAACCGGGCGGCGACCGCGCCGACGTGGTTGGCCGCTCCCGGGATCACCATCGACCGGCCCTTCTCCAGACCGTCGAGCCCCGCCTGGGCCACGTCCGCGGCGCTGACCCACATGAAGCTTGGGAGCGCCGACTCCGCCTCGGCGCTGTCGAACCCGGCCGCCTCGGCGAACTCGGTGTCCACCGGGCCCGGGCACAGCACGGTCACCGACACGCCGGTGCCCTTGAGCTCGGCCCGCGTGGCCTGGCTGTAGGCGAGTACGAACGCCTTGGCCGCCGAGTAACCGGCCTGGCCCGGCAGCGGCTGGAACGCGGCCGTGGACGCCACGTTGAGCACGGACCCGGCGCCCCGCTCGACCATGCCCGGAAGGAACAGGCTGCACAGGTGGGCGACGGCCTCGACGTCGACGCGGAGCATGCCCACCTCGGCCGCGGGATCGCCGCGGTGGACCGCGCCGATGGTGCTCAGCCCCGCCGCGTTCACGAGCACGTGGGCCACGAGGCCCCGGTCGGCGACGGCCCGGGCGATCCCGTCCCGGGCATCCGGCTCGGCCACGTCCGCCGGCACCACCTCGACGCGCACACCGTGCGCGTCCCCCAGCTCGCCGGCCAGGGTCGCCAGCCGCTCCTCGCGCCGGGCCACGAGGGTGACGCCGTGACCTCGGCGGGCGAGGTTGCGGGCGAGCTCGCGGCCGATGCCGGAGGACGCCCCGGTGACGACGGCGGTGCGGTCGGCGGCGGGCGCGGGGAGGGGCATCGCCGCATCGTAGGGCTGCCCGCACGCGGGCGGTCCGCGCGGGCGACGGGGTCAGATCGCGATGAGGACCGCGGCCACGCCGGCGATGCCGAGGCCCGCCCGCTGTGCGGGTGAGAGGTGCTCGCCGAGCACCTGTCGTGCCAGCAGGACGGTGCCGGCCGGGTAGAGCGCCGTGAGCACCGACACGACCGACAGCAGGCCGTGCTGCAGCGCGAGCACGTAGAAGACGTTGGCCGCGGCGTCCAGCACCCCGCACGCCACCGCGGGTGCGGTCACGCCCCGGGGGAGCGAGGCCGACGTGACCCCGGCCGCGCCGAGGCAGGCGAACAACCCGACCGAGGCCATGCGGGCCCCGACCAGCGGCCAGATGCCGGAACCGTCGGGCGCCTGGTCGATGGCCACGAAGAACAGGCCGAAGGCCAGACCGGCCGCCACCGCCAGCGCCAGCGCCTGCCAGTGGAGCGGACCGCGCCGCGTCGCCGGCGCCTCGCGGGAGATGAGCACGACGGCGCCGAGGGCGAGGGCGATTCCGGCCAGGGCGGCGGGCGACGGCCGCTCACCCGTGGCCAGCCCGGCCACCACCGGCAGGGCGGCCGACAGCAGCGCGGCGATGGGGGCCACGACGCTCATCGAGCCGACCGCCAGGCCCTGGTAGAAGAGCGCGACCCCCGCCCCGCCCATGAGGCCTGCCGCGGCCCCGATGGTGAGCGCCTGGCTGCTGACCTCGCCGCCGAGCAATGGCGCCAGGGTGGCCAGCATGGCCAGGCCCACGATGTGCGACCACAGCACGACCGCGGTCGGCGGGACCCGCCGCGACGCCACGCCCCCGAGGAAGTCGCCGACGCCGTAGGCGACGGCAGCGCTGAGGGCGAGGAGTGCGGCCATGGGAACGAAGCTCCGGCGTCCGGGACAGAGGAGGGGATGGATCGCTGAGGCGACCGACCGGGTCACTCTAGAGCACCGGTCACTCTGTTGGTCCACCCGGTCGCTACCATGAACCGCGTGCCATCCCCCGAAGCCGTCGCCACCGCGGTGGCGCGCAACACCCGTCGCCTGCGCACGGCGCGCGGCTGGAGCCTCGACCAGCTCGCCACGCGCAGCGGCGTCAGCAAGGGCATGCTCGTCCACCTGGAGCAGGCCCGGACCAACCCCAGCCTCGGCACGCTGTGCAAGGTGTCCGAGACCCTGGGGGTGTCGCTGGCCGGGCTGGTCGAGCTGCACGAGGTCCCGGCCGTGCGGGTCGTGGGGGCCGACGAGGTGGTCCGCCTCTGGGAGAGCGACGCCGGGAGCTGGGGCGACCTCCTGGTGGGGAGCGACGAGCGCGATCACCTCGAGCTGTGGCACTGGACGCTGGCCCCGGGCGACGACCATGGCTCGGACGCCCACGCTCCCGGCACCCGCGAGATGGTGCACGTCATCGCGGGCACGCTCACGCTCGAGGTCGGCGGCACCAGCCACACGGTGCCGCGCGGGGCGCGGCGATGTTCCACGCCGACCGCGACCACGGCTACCGCAACGCGGGGCGCAAGCCGGTCAGCCTGGTGATGGTGGTGATCCAGCGCGATGCGGACCTCGACGAGTGGACGCAGGCCGGCAGCAGGTCGGCCACGGACGGTGGGCCCGCGGACCACGCCGGCGCCGCCGACCCCGCGGATCCGGCAGACCCCGCCGGGACCCCGGGGCCCGACGAGCGGGCCGCAGGTCCGCCCGGTTCGACCCCTTGACCGGCGAGTCAATACAGTCCGGGGCATGGACCTCAACGGGATCTCAGCCATCGTCACCGGCGGCGCCTCGGGCCTGGGTGCCGCCACGGCAACCCGCCTGGCGGCGCGGGGTGCGAAGGTGGTCATCGCCGACCTCGACCGCCAGGCCGACAAGGGCGAGGCGCTCGCCAAGGAGCTCGGCGGCATCTTCGCTCCCACCGACGTGACCGACACCGAGCAGGTCACCGCGGCCGTCGAGGCGGCCAAGGAGCTGGGCCCGCTGCGCGGCCTCGTCACCGCCGCCGGCTTCGGCTGGGCCACCCGCACCATCGGCAAGGACGGGCAGTACGCGTCCGCCCATGACCTCGGCATGTTCTCGAAGGTCATCGAGGTCAACCTCGTGGGCACGTTCAACTGCATCCGCCTGGCCGCCACCGCCATGTCGCAGACCGAGCCGCTGGACGACGGCGAGCGGGGCGCCATCGTGACCGTGGCCTCGGTCGCCGCCTTCGACGGCCAGATCGGCCAGGCCAGCTACTCGGCGTCCAAGGGCGGCGTCGTCGGCATCACCCTGCCGGTCGCCCGCGACCTGTCGGCGGTCGGCGTGCGGGTCAACTGCATCGCCCCCGGGCTGATCGACACGCCGATCTACGGCACCGGCGAGGCCAGCGAGGCCTTCAAGGAGAAGCTCAAGCGCGACGTGCTGTTCCCCAAGCGCCTGGGCACCGCCGACGAGTTCGCCGGCATGGCCGTCGAGCTGCTGGGCAACAGCTACATGAACGCCGAGGTCATCAGGGTCGACGGCGGCGTCCGCATGCAGCCCAAGTGAGCTGAGCGCGGGGTGGCGCTGAGTGCGTCTCGCCCGGATGGCTCCTAAGCTGCGTCACGAGTGACTGGGATGGGGGTAGCTGCGATGCAGCCGGCGTCAGGCGCGCCAGGTGCCGCCAGCGCGCGGCCACCGCACCGGCAACGCGGCTCGGGCGACATGCTGCCCACCGTCACCTACGTGCTGGCCGACGCCGCCGCCATCACGGTGTCGCTCGGCTTCGCCCACCTCCTGCGCTTCGGGGTGTCGGCCGGCCTCCTCCCGGGGCCCAACGTCACCTACATCCTGGTCGGCGTCCTGGCGGTGCCCGTGTGGCTGGGCGTGCTGACGCTCGCCGGGTGCTACGACCGGCGGATCCTCGGCGTCGGCTCCGAGGAGTACCGCCGGGTGCTCAACGGCGGGGTCCACTTCCTGGCGGTGGTGGCGCTGGCCCACTTCCTCGGCCAGCTGGTCATCGCCCGGGGCTACGTGGGCATGCTCATCCCGGTCGCCCTCGTCCTCACGCTCCTCGTGCGCGTCGCCCTCCGGGCGTGGCTGCGCCGGGAACGGCGGCACGGCCGCTACGTGCACCGACTGCTCCTGGTGGGGCCGCGCTCGGCCGTGGCCGACGTGTCCCAGCAGCTCCTGCGGTCCGAGTGGTCGAGCTATCGCCTCGTGGGCGTGTGCGTCGACGGCGACGCCACCCCGCTGGCGGTCGGCGCCGGGTCGGTGCCGGTCGTGGGCCGGCCCTCCGAGATGGCCGCCGCGGTCGTCGGGTGCCGGGCCGACGCGGTGGCCGTCACGGGCGACGCGATCCCCGGCGACCTGCAGACGCTGGTCAGCGAGGTGGCGGGTGCCGGCGTCGACCTGCTCGTCGCCCCGCGCATCGCCGACGTGGTCGGGCCCCGCATGGTCGAGCGGGACACCGCCGGACTGTCGCTGCTGCACGTCGAGGAGCCGACCTTCACCGGGCCGCAGCGGCTGGCGAAGGAGGTGTTCGACCGGGTGGGCGCAGCCCTGGCGCTGGTGGTGCTGGCACCGGTCTTCCTGGCGGTGGCCGTCGCGGTGACGCTCGACAGCCGGGGCCCCGTCTTCTTCCGCCAGACGCGGGTGGGCCGGGACGGCCGGCCGTTCTCGATGGTGAAGTTCCGGACGATGGTCACCGGTGCCGAGCGCCTCAAGGCCGACCTCGAGCACCGCAACGAGGCGCACGGACTCCTGTTCAAGCTGCGCACCGACCCCCGGGTGACCCGGGTGGGCCGCTGGCTGCGCCGCTACTCGGTCGACGAGCTGCCCCAGATCGTCAACGTGCTGCGCGGGCAGATGTCGATGGTGGGGCCGCGCCCGCCGCTGCCCCGCGAGGTGGAGATGTACGAGGGCCACGTCAGCCGGCGGCTGCTGGTCAAGCCGGGCATCACGGGGCTCTGGCAGGTGAGCGGCCGGTCGGATCTTCCGTGGGACGAGGCGGTGCGGCTCGACCTCTATTACGTCGACCACTGGTCGCCGACGATGGACCTCACGATCATCGCCAAGACCTTCTCGGCCGTGATCCGCGGCAAGGGCGCCTATTGAGCGATCACCGGCGCCCACCCCGTTCTCACGATGGGTGGTGGCGAGGCCGTGATCGCTAGATTGACCCCTTCCATGTCCGTCGCGCTCCGCCGCCTGAAGGTGCCCAGGGTCTTCGTGACCCGCCGGTCGCGCACCGTCGCGTTCGGGGCCACGGTGGCGGGCGGAGCGCTGGCCGCGGCCCTGCTCAGCCATGCCCACCCGACGGGCTTCACCAGCGCCGACGCCTTCTGGAGCGCCGCACTCGTCGCGGTCGCCGCGTCGTTCGGCGCCACGGCCCGCCGCTGGACCTGGTTCCTGCCCGCCGGCCTCGGCGCGATGCTCGCCGGCGACTCCCTGGCGGTGGCGTGCGCGGCGGTGGCGATCGCCATCGCCTTCGTGTCGGTGCTGCGCGACACGCGCAGCCGGGCGCGGGGCGCGCTGGTGGCCTCCCTCGGGTGCATCGCCCTCCTGCGGGCCGGCCCGGTGGGCTTCCACGGGCTGACCGCCCTCGTCACAGCCGGGGCCATCGCGCCGATGATCGTGTCCGGCTACAGCCACGCCGGCCGCCGCGTGCAGCGCCGGGCCCGGCGGATCGCCCTGGCCTCGGGTGCGGTCATCGGCCTCATGCTCGTGGGCGCCACCCTGGGCATCATCTCGGTGCAGCGGGAGCTCGCCCACGGCATCCGGGCGGTCGACGAGGGCATGGCGGCCGCCCGTGACGCCGACGACGACGTGGCGGCCGAGCAGCTCGCCCAGGCGGCGCGGTCGCTCGCCAACGCCGACGGGACCCTGTCGAGCTGGCTGGTCGCGCCCGCCATGTCGTTGCCGATCGTCGGCCCCAACATCGACGCGGTGGGCTCGCTCGCCGCCCGCGCCGGCGAGGTGGCCGACGTGAGCTCGCTGGCGGCCAACGAGGCCGACGTCGACGCCCTCAAGTTCGTGGACGGGCGCCTCGACCCCCAGGCCGTCGGCGCCATGCTCGACCCCCTGCTGCGCGTGCGGGCGGCGCTCGACTCGCTGACGGCCGAGGTCACCGATGCCCGGTCGCCGTGGCTGGTGACTCCGGTCGCCCATCGCATCGACGTGCTGGACGAACGCATCGACGACGCGCTGCCCGACGCCGACAATGCCATCAAGGCGGTGAGCATCGCGCCCCACCTGCTGGGCGCCGACGGGCCGCAGCGCTACCTGGTCCTCTTCACCACGCCCGTCGAGGCGCGTGGCCGCACGGGCTTCCCGGGCAACTACGCGGAGCTGGTGCTCGACGACGGCAAGCTGTCGATGCCCGTGTTCGGTCGCGTCGCCGAGCTGGAGGCGGCGGGCCTCGGTTCCGGCCGCACCCTCACGCAGCCCCCCGACCTCGTGTCCCGGTACGGCCGCTTCGGCATCGCCGACACCTGGCGCAACCTGACGATGACCCCCGACTTCCCGTCGCTGGCGGTGGCGGCGGCAGAGCTCTACCCGCAGTCGGGCGGCCGGCCGATCAACGGGGTGCTGAGCGTCGATCCCGCGGGGTTGGCGGCGATCATGCGCTACACCGGGCCCATCGAGGTCCCCGGGCGCGAGCCGCTCACGGCCGAGAACACCGAGCAGTTCCTCCTGTTCGACCAGTACGTCGAGTTCGAGACCGACAACGAGCAGCGCCTCGAGCTGCTCGACGACGTCGCCCGCACCACCTTCGACCGGCTCACCAGCGCCGACCTGCCGGGGCCCCGGGCCATCAGCGACGGGCTCGATCCCATCGTCGACGGTGGTCACATCCAGTTCACGACGCTGTCGTTCGACTCGTTCGGCATCCTCAACGAGCTGGGCGTCAGCGGCTGGTTCGCGCCGCCGGCCGAGGGCACCGACTCGGTGTCGGTCACCACCGCCAACGCCGGCGGCAGCAAGATCGACCTCTTCCTCAACCGCCGCGAGCGGTACGACGTGAGGTGGGATCCCGCCACCGGGGAGGTGAAGGGCACGCTGACGGTGACGCTCGAGAACACCGCCCCCGCCTCGGGCCGGCCCGACTACGTCATCGGCAACGGCGTGGGCCTGCCGCGGGGGACCAACCGGTCGTTCGTCTCGATCTACAGCCCGTTCCAGGTCTCGGAGGCGCGCCTCGGCGGCCAGCCGATCGGCGTGCAGGCCGAGCTCGAGCTGGGGCGCAACGTGTACTCGACCTTCGTCGACATCCCCCCGGGCGGCTCGGTCGAGATCGCCCTGGACCTGGAGGGCACGATCGAGGGCCGACGCTACGAGCTCGCCATGCCGGTGCAGCCCTTCGCGTCCACCGACCAGGTCGAGGTGGCGGTGGAGGTGGTGGGCGTCGACGACGTCGTCAGCCGCGAGGCGACGGTCGACGGCAACGTCGCCACGTGGGCCACCACGCTCGATCGCGCCCGGTCGCTCTCAGTGACGGTTCCCGCCGGCTGACCGCCACAACTGACTCTTGTGCGGTGATAAGGGTCGGTTGTTGACCCGACGTCCTCCCCGGATGTGATAAACCGCTCGGGCACGTCGTTCCGCGACGTGCCGGGGAAGCGCCGGACGGGGACGGCGTGACAGGGGGATGAGCATGGCCAAGCGTGTCGTCGCCGCGATCGCAGTGATGGTCGGTGTGGCGCTGCTGGGAACCGCGCCCCTGGCGGCGCAGACGTACCCGCCCCCGCACAACGCCATCACGGTCGACGACCCGACACCGGTGCCGGGCCAGCGCATCACCGTGACGTTCCAGACGTGCCGGGCCCGGACGGTCGCGCTCATCGGCCTCGACCTGGCCCTCGTGGCCACGCCCCGGGTCGGCGGCAACGGCGTGGCCACGGCCACGATCCGGCTGCCGTCCCGCCTGGCGCCCGGCCGCCACACCGTGTCCGGGGCCTGCCTCGACCCGAACCTGGCGCCGCTGTTCCTGCGCACCACCATCGTGGTCGGCGCCGCCGGACCGGGCGGTCATGGGGGCGGTGGCACCGGCGGCGAAGGCACCGGCGGCTCCGGCGGGGGAACCAGCGGAGGCGGGTCGGCCGCCGGCGCTCCGGCCGCCGGCACGCCCGCCGCCGTCCCGGCCACGCCGGGCACCGGCGCGGGCACCACCGCCGGCGCGGGCACGGCGTCCGGCGCCGGTGGCAGCGGGGGCGACCTCACAGCGCTCGACGGACCCGGCGTGCCCGCCGATGCGCCCGCGATGTTCGAGGACACGGCCGAGGCCAACGGCGTCACGCCGGACGGTGGCGCGTCCGGCGCGGGGGCGGCCCAGCAGGCGGCCGAGCCGACGGCGTCGGGCGGCGACGACCCCGGCCCCCTCGCGACGGTGGCCCGGGTCGTGCTCGGTGTCGCCGCCCTGGCCGGCGTGCCGGTGGCCCTCGCGATCAGCCGGCGCCCACCTCGGGTGGTGCGGGAGGGGTTCGCCTGACGCCGCGGGACCCGGTCCCGGGTTCCGCCGGCCCGGGTACGGCGCGGCGGCCGACCCACGTGGGATGGTCGGCCAGCGCCAGCAGCTCCTCGTCGCCCGACGAGTCGCCGTAGGCCCACAGCTCGAACGGGGTGTCCGACCCGAGCCGCTCGTCGGTCCAGGCCCGTAGCCGGGCCACCTTGTGCGGGCCCCGGGTGTTGAGGCCGCCGACCACGTCGCCGGTGAGCATCCCGTCCACGCCGGCCACGAGCTCGACCGCGAGGGCGGCGTCGATCCCCAGGTGCTCGGCCAGGGGCCGGAGGTAGGCGCCGAGCGACGCCGAGACGATGACCGTGGCGTGCCCCTGGTCGCGGTGCCACCGCACCCGCTCGACCATCTCGGGCCGCAGCTGCTCGACGAGCGTCGGGGTGTAGGCCCGCCCCCGCTCCTCGAGGTCGGCCGCGGGTGTCCCGCGGAACAGCCGCCCCACGGCGGCGACCTTGACGGCGTCGCGGTCGCGGCGCCGTCCCGCCGGCCCGAGCGCCGCCAGGCCCGCGGCGAGGACGACGCGGTGGGTGCCCCGGGCCCCCCGCAGGAACGGCACCAGCGTGTCGTGGCGCGCCAGCGTGCCGTCGAAGTCGAACGCGGCGACGCCGTGCGGGGTCATCGCTCACCGCCCAGCGTGGCTGCGAGCGCCGTGGCGATGTCGGGGTGGGCGAACGTGAAGCCCGCCGCGCTCAGCGCCGCGGGCCGCGCCCTCTGGCTGGCGAACAGGAGCGTGTCGGCCAGCTCGCCCCCCAGCGCCAGCCGCAGGGCGAAGGCGGGGGCCGGGACGGCGCTCGGGCGGTGAAGGGCGGCCCCGAGGGCCCGGGCCATCTCGGCGTTCGTGACCGGGTGCGGCGAGGCGACGAGGACGGGACCGGACAGGTCGCCGTCGAGGAGGAACCGGATCGCCGCCACCTCGTCGGCCAGCGTCACCCAGCTCATCCACTGCCGGCCCGAGCCCAACCGTCCGCCCGCGAACAGCCGGAACGGCAGGGCGAGGCGGGGCAGGACCCCGCCGTGGCGGTCGAGCACCAGGCTTGTGCGCAGGTAGGCGGTGCGGATGCCGGCCTCGGCCGCCGGTCGGGCGGCGGCCTCCCAGGCCTGCACCACGTCGGCCACGAAGTCGTCGCCGGGCGGGCTGGACTCGTCCAGCACCTCGTCGCCCCGGCTCCCGTAGTAGCCGATGGCCGAGCCCGACACGAGCACGCGCGGCGGCGGGTCGAGGGCGGCGACGGTGCGGGCGATCAGGTCGGTTCCCCGGGTGCGGCTGTCCAGGATCTCGCGCTTGCGGGCGGCCGACCAGCGCTTGTCCCCGATGCCCGCGCCGGCCAGGTGCACCACCGCGTCGACGCCGGCCAGGCCCGCGACGTCGATCGTGCCGGCGGCCGGGTCCCACAGGACGGCCCCGGGGTCGGGGGACGGCCGGCGGACGACCGGGCGCACCGTGTGGCCGGCGTCCCGCAGCGACCGCGTGAGGGCGGACCCGATGAGCCCGGTCGCACCGGTCACGGCCACCGTCCTGCTGGCAGGCTGCATGGGCGGGTTGCTCCTGGGGTAGGTCGGACTGGGTACCGTACGCCGCCGGCGGTCAGCCGGCTGATGGGGAGGACGACGTGTCGGTGTTCAAGGAGTTCAGGGACTTCGTCTCGCGGGGCAACGTGATCGACCTCGCGGTGGCGTTCGTCGTGGGCGCCGCCTTCTCCGCTGTGGTCTCCGCGGTGGTCGACGGGCCTGATCACGCCGCTGGTCGCCGCAGTGTTCGGCACCGCCTACGGCGACATGAGCTTCACCGTCAACAACAGCGAGTTCCGGTACGGCATCGTCCTCAACGCGGTGATCTACTTCCTCGTCGTCACCGCCGTCGTGTTCTTCCTCGTCGTCAAGCCGATGAACTACCTGCAGGAGCGCCGGCGCCGGGGCGAGGAGCCTGTCGAGGATGCCCAGCTGTCGGACGAGGCCGTGCTGCTGGCCGAGATCCGCGACCTGATGGCGGCCCAGGCGGGACGGGGCGACGGCGGGTCGTCGGCGCGTCCGTGACGGTCAGCTGCCCAACTGCTCGCTGAGGTAGTTCTCCTCGCCGATCCGCGCGACCAGGTCGAGCTGCGTCTCCAGCCAGTCGACGTGCTCCTCCTCGGAGGTGAGCATGTCGGCCAGCAACTCGCGCGTGCCGTTGTCGCCCAGGTCGACGCACTGGGCGATGCCGCGGTTGAAGCGGTCGACCGCCTCGCGCTCGACCTCGAGATCGAGGCGGAGCTGCTCGACCGGGTGCTCGCCGAGCCGGACGGAGCCGAGGCGCTGCAGGTTGGGCGTGCCCTCGAGGTAGAGGATGCGCTCGATGAGGGCGTCGGCGTGGCGCATCTCGTCGATCGACTCGTTCTGCGAGTGCTCGGCGAGGCGGTTCAGGCCCCAGTTCTTCTGCATCTTCGCGTGCCCGAAGTACTGGTTGACGGCCGTCAGCTCGGCCGTCAGCACCTCGTTGAGCAACTCGATGATCTCGGGGGGCCCTTGCATGGTGTGACCTCCGGCATGAGCGACGGGCCGGCGGTCGCCTGGGGAGTCAGGCCGCCGGCTCTACCTGCTCCGGCGCCTGAAGCGCGGCGAGGAGCGCCATGATCGTAGGCCGACAGGAGCCGCACCGTGTTCCTGCGCCGCACATGTCGCCGACCTGTTCGGCGTCGCACGCACCGCTCTGCACCTCGCGATGGATGCGCCGGTCGCTCACGACCTCGCAGTGGCAGACGATCACGGGCGGCGCCTGACGAGACGCCCGGTAGCGACCCTGCTACCCGGTGCTTCGCTCACCTTCTCGTGCCCGAGAACGTCCGTGCTCATGCGGAGGTAAGCATGCCTTACGCGCCCCAGGGTGTGTCAAGGCGCAGGCCGGCGAGACGGCCGGTGCTGAGTTCGGGGTGGGGCGGGGCGTGCAGTAGCGTCGCCGCCCATGCATGTGGTCATCGTGGGCTGCGGCCGCGTGGGTTCCGGCCTGTCCCGCATCATCGAGGAGCAGGGCCATTCGGTCGCCATCCTCGACAAGGACCCCAAGGCGTTCCGGCGGCTGGACGACGACTTCCAGGGAACGCAGGTCGTGGGGGTCGGCTTCGACCGCGACCGCCTCGAGGCGGCGGGCATCCGCGACGCGGCGGCGGTGGCGGCGGTCACGAGCGGTGACAACTCCAACATCCTCACCGCCCGGGTGGCCCGCGAGACCTTCGGCGTCGACCGGGTGGTGGCCCGCATCAAGGACCCTCGGCGGGCCGTCGTCTACGAGCGTCTCGGCATCCCCACCATCGCCACCGTGCAGTGGACGATCGACCGGGTGGTCCGCAAGCTCGTGCCCGACCCCAGCAGCGACGACTGGACCGACCCCACGGCCCAGGTGATGATGGTCGAGCGCCCGGTGGCCGCCAGCTGGGCCGGCCGCCCGCTGGCCGACGTCGAGATCCCGGGCGTGGCCCGGGCGGTGGCCGTCAACCGCATGGGCACCGCCCAGCTGGCGACCGACGACCTGGTCACCCAGGACGGCGACGTCGTGCACCTCGCGGTGGCGGTGGGCCGGCTCGACGACGTCGACGCCCACCTGGCGGAGGGTGTCCGATGAAGGTGTACATCACCGGCGCCGGGGCGGTCGGGACGTTCATCGCCGGCGAGCTGCAGGAGGCCGGTCACGACGTCCACCTCATCGAGCTGGACGGCGACCGGGTCGCCCGGATGCAGGCCGACGGCGAGCCCGAGGGCGTCACCTGGCACGTCGCCGACGCCTGCGAGGTGGACAGCCTGCGGGCCGTGGGCATGGCCGACGCCGACGTGGTCGCCGCGGTCACCGGCGACGACGAGGACAACCTGGTCACCAGCCTGCTGGCCAAGCAGGAGTTCGCGGTGCCCAGGGTGGTGGCCCGCGTCAACAACCCCAAGAACGAATGGATGTTCAACGAGAACTGGGGGGTCGACGTGGCCGTGTCCACGCCCCACCTGCTCACCGCCCTGGTCGAGGAGGCCGTCAGCGTCGGCTCGCTGGTGCGGCTGCTGTCGTTCGAGGGCGGGCGGGCGAGCCTCATCGAGGTCACCCTCGCCGGCGACAGCCAGGCCACCGACCGCGAGATCGTCGACCTCGACTTCCCGCGCGACTCCACCGTGGTCGCCGTCCTGCGCAACGACCGGGTCATCGTGCCCCGGGGCGACACGCGGCTCCAGGTCGGCGACGAGGTGCTGGTGCTGGTCACCGCGGAGAGCATCGACGAGGTGCGCAAGCTGCTCACCGGGGTCTGAGGTCGTGACGGCCTGAGGTCGTGACTTCGCTCAGGTCGGCGTCTCCCTGAGGTCGGCTTCTCAGGCGATGCGGCGGTGCAGGCGGCCGGCGAGGTAGACGCCCGCGGGCTGGGCCTCGGTGGCCGGCGTGAACACCGCCGCCACCAACTGCCCGCTCACGGGGTCGCGCCCGGAGCACACCGTGCGCGGCCCCGCGGGGTGGTCATCGAGCTCGACGACGTCGAGCTCGAGCCGGGCGTGGCCGACGCCGAGGGCCTGCAGGACGCCCGACGGCTCGGTCTCCAGCACGATCCTGGCGCCCTCGGCGCCCTCGGCGCCGTCGGACCCCCCGGCCTCACCCGCGGCGGAGACGACGATGCGCTGGTGGAGGCGGTCGTAGGTGCCGGCCAGGGCGGACGCGGGCGGCACCTCGGCCCCCGGGGGACCTGCCCCGGGGCGGGGACGGGGCGCGGCGTCGGCGTCCAGGAGATCGGCGGCCACCCGCTCGATGAGCTGCTGGGCCAGCGGCGCGCCCGTGGGGCTGTTGGCCATCACGCACACGGCGACGCCGCGCTCGGGGACGACCCGAAGCATGGCCCGCTGGCCGAAGGTGTCGGCGTCCAGGCCGAGGCAGACCAGGTCGTCCCATCGGGTGACCGTCCAGCCGAGCGCCTGCTCCTCGGCCGGCACCGGCGTCTCGGTGTGGGGCCGCTGCATGGCATCGACCGCCGCGGGCGCCAGCAGGTCGGCGCCGTCGGGCCCGCGCCCGCCCGCCATGTGCATGCGGGCGAAGGTCAGCAGCTCGCCGGGTGGGGCCATCACGCCGCCCATGGGCCCGTTCGAGCGGGTGAGCGCCCAGCGCGGCTGCCGCGTGGCCGGACCGCCCGGGGCCTGGACGTGGCCGACCGCCACACTGTGGAGGAGCGCGTGCTGGGGCAGGGTGAGCGTCGCCCGGCAGCCGAGGGGTCGGGCCAGGCGGCGGCGGAGCACGCGGTCGAAGTGCTCGCCGGTGGCCACCTCCAGCAGGCGCCCGGCCACCGCGTAGCCCGTGTTGCAGAAGCTGTAGGCCTCGTCGGTGGGGTGGATCTGGCCCAGCCCGGCCAGGGTGGCCACGTAGCGGCTCAGCGCGTCGGCGTTCCAGCCGGTGTCGATGAGGTGGTCGCCCTCGATGCCGCTCGTGTGGGTGAGCAGGTGGCGCGGGGTGATCTCGATCGTGGCACCGGGGTCGGCGACGGTGAACTCCTGGAGCTGAGCCCGCACCGACTCGTCGAGCGAGATGACCCCGGCGCTGACCGCCTGCATGACGAGGGTGGCCGTGTACGCCTTGGTGATGGAGCCGAGCTGGAAGAGGGTCGACGGGATGACCGGCGCGCCGGTGGTGATGTTGGTCACGCCCCAGGTCACGATCTCGACCTCGTCGCCCGCCAGCACGCCGCACACCGCGCCCGGCGGGCCGTGCTCGGCCGCCAGATCGGCCAGCAGCCCGTCGAGGCGGGGTCGGTAGGCGGCGAGGGCGGTCATGCGCCCGCGCACGGTAGTCCGGCACCGCAGAGCCGGTGCTCACAGGCGGTCGGCGATGGCGGTGCAGGCGGCGGCCGGCGGTAGCCTGACAGCCCTCCATGAGCACTCGCCGGCTGATCTTCGCCGCACTGTTGTGCGGGCTCGCCATCCTGGTGGCGTTCACCCTCCAGGTGGCCCTCGTCCTCTGACCGCGTGGCTCGGCGCCACGCTGCCGGGCACCCGCAGCGGTCCTGATCGACGGGGCCGCGCAGGCCGGTAGAGTCGCAAACGGAAGCGGCCCCACGTCACTCCCTGGAGGTGGTCCCCACGGCCGGACACTTCGACGTCGTCGTCATCGGCGGCGGCCCCGGCGGCTACGCGGCGGCGCTCTACGGCGCGAGCGCCGGGCTCAACATCGCACTCGTCGAGAAGCGCTGGCTCGGCGGCACCTGCCTCAACGTGGGGTGCATCCCCGCCAAGGAGCTGCTCGAGACCGCCCACGTCTACCGCACCGTGTCCGAGGCGGCGGCGTTCGGCATCGACGCCGGCCCGCCCCGCATCGACTGGTCGGTCACGCAGCAGCGCAAGCAGGCGGTGGTCGACGAGCTCGTGGGCGGCATCGGGATGCTGCTGAAGGGCCGCAAGGTGACGGTGTACGAGGGCCACGGCCGCCTGCAGGCCGGGCGGACCGTGACGATCGACCCCAGCGACGGCGGCGAGCAGGTCACCGTCACCGGGGACGCCGTGATCATCGCCGCGGGCTCCGAGCCCCGCACGATCCCGGGGTTCGACGTCGACGGCACCGTCGTCATGACCTCCGACGAGGTGCTGTCCATGCCCGAGGTGCCCGGCACCGCCGTGGTGATCGGCGGCGGGGCCATCGGCTGCGAGTTCGCGTCGATGATGTCCGACCTGGGAAGCCAGGTCACCGTGCTCGAGGCGCTGCCCAAGATCCTCCCCGGCTGCGACAAGGACGTCACCGCCGTGGTGGAGCGGTCGTTCAAGAAGCGGGGCATCGAGGTCCGCACCGGGGTCAACGTCACCGGCCACGAGCCCGGCGACGGCGGCACGGTGGTCGCCATCGAGGGGTCGGACCCCGTGAAGACCGACGTGGTGGTCGTGTCCGTGGGGCGCAGGCCGGCCACCGCCGACCTCGGGCTCGACGGAACGCAGGTCGCCATCGACGAGCGCGGCTTCGTGGAGGTCGACGAGCTGTGCCGCACCGGCGAGGAGGGTGTGTGGGCGGTGGGCGATTGCATCGCCACGCCCGCGCTGGCGCACGTGGGCTTCGCCGAGGCCATGGTCGCGATCGACGGCATCCTCGGCGAGGACGCCATGCCCATCGACTACGGCAAGGTGCCGTGGGGCATCTACTGCCGGCCCGAGGTGGCCTTCGCCGGCCACTCCGAGGAGTCGGCCCGCGAGGCCGGCCTCGACGTGGTGGCGTCCAAGCACCGCTACAGCGCGAACAGCCGGGCCAAGATCGTCGGCGACCAGGAGGGCCTGGTGAAGGTCATCGCCGAGAAGGGGGCCGACGGCCGCGCGGGCACCATCGTCGGGGTCCACATGGTGGGCCCGTGGGTCACCGAGCAGCTCGGCCAGGGCTACCTGGCGGTGAACTGGGAGGCCACGGTCGACGAGGTGGCCGCGTTCATCCAGCCGCACCCGACGCTGTCCGAGCTGTTCGGCGACACGGTGCAGGACCTCACCGGTCGGCGGCTCCACTGATGGTCCCCCTCCCTCTCCCCAGCGACACCGGGGCGCGGCGTTGCGCCCCACACGACACGGAGGCCGAGGCCTGATGGCCGACATCCAGATGCCCCAGCTCGGTGAGACCGTCACCGAGGGAACGATCACCAAGTGGTTCAAGCAGGTGGGCGACGCCGTCGCCGAGGACGAGCCCCTGTTCGAGGTGTCGACCGACAAGGTCGACTCCGAGGTGCCGTCCCCGGTCAGCGGCACCCTGTCCGAGATCCTCGTCGCCGAGGGCGACACGGTCGACGTCGGCGTGGTGCTGGCCCGCGTGGGCGACGCCCCGGCCGGCGAGGCATCGGCCACCGAGGCACCGGCCGGCGAGGGCGACGAGCAGGGCGCCGCCGAGACGGCCGCACCCGAGCAGGGCGCCCCCGAGGAGGGCGGCGAGCGGGCCGAGGCGACGCAGGACCAGGGCGAGGCCGGGTCCGCGCCGGCACCCGGCGAGACAGAGGCCGACGGCGCGCAGGGCGAGTCGTCCCCTGCGGCTACGGACGCCCCGGCGGAGCCCGAGGCGCCCCCCGCGGCGGC
Source organism: uncultured Acidimicrobiales bacterium (assembly GCA_963842395.1). Lineage (GTDB taxonomy): Bacteria > Actinomycetota > Acidimicrobiia > Acidimicrobiales > VFJN01 > ZC4RG19. The sequence continues at coordinate 838,300 of CAWJGJ010000002.1, read as the reverse complement.
CCCCGCCGCCGACGGTCAGGCGGCCGCACCCGCCGCCCCCGCCGCGCCCGACGGCCAGGACGCTCCGGCGTCCGACGGCGGTCGCCTGCTGTCGCCGGTGGTGCGCCGGCTCATCAGCGAGAACAACCTCGACCCGGCGGCCATCACCGGCACCGGCCCGGGCGGGCGCATCACCCGCAACGACGTGCTGTCCGTGCTCGACCAGGGCGGCGCGGCCGCCGCCGCGGCCCCGGCCGCCACCGCGCCGCGCCGGCACCGGCGCAGCCGGCGGCGCCCGCGCAGCCGGCCGCCGCCCCGGCCCGGCCCTCGGCGCCGGCTCCCCAGCCGGTGGCACGGGCCGGCGAGCGCGACACCGCGGTCCCCCACACCAACATCCGCCGGCGCACGGCCGAGCACATGACGCGCTCGCTGGCCACCTCGGCCCACGTCTACGCCTCGATCGAGGTCGACTTCGAGGGCGTCGACCAGGTGCGTGCGGCCCAGCGCGAGGCCTTCAAGGCCGCCGAGGGGTTCAGCCTCACCTACCTGCCGTTCATCAGCCGGGCGGTGGTGGACGCCATCCGCGAGTACCCCGAGGTCAACGCCAGCTTCGGCGACGACGAGCTGGTCGTGCACAACTACGTCAACCTCGGCATCGCCGTCGACCTCGACTTCAAGGGTCTGATGGTGCCGGTCATCCACGACGCCGACGGCAAGCGGCTGCGGGCGCTCGCCCGCGAGACCAGCGACCTGGCCAGGCGGGCCCGTGGCAAGCAGCTCGGGCCTGACGACATCGCGGGCGGCACGTTCACCATCACCAATCCGGGCCCGTTCGGCACGACCATGACGCTGCCGATCATCAACCAGCCCCAGGTGGCCATCGTGTCCACCGATGGGGTCAAGCGCCGCCCGGTGGTGGTCGACCTGCCGGACGGCAGCGAGGGCATCGCCATCCACTCGGTCGGCAACATCACGCTGACCTGGGACCACCGCGCCTTCGACGGCGCCTACGCGGCGTCCTTCCTGCGGCAGGTCAAGACGGTGATCGAGACCCGCGACTGGGCCGCGGAGCTGGCCTGACCGTGTTCTTCCCGGGCCCTCCCCAGGACGGGGCATGACCCTCCGGGTGCGCTGGCTGGGCCGGGTCCCCTACCGGGAGGCGTGGGCCCTGCAGCGGGCGCTGCACGCGGGCTCGCCCGACGACCACCTGCTGCTGCTCGAGCACCCGCACGTCTACACGCTCGGCGTCCGGGCCGACATGGGGCACGTGCTGGTTCCGCCGGCCGACGTCGGTGCCGACCTGGTGCGCACCGATCGTGGCGGCGACGTCACCTATCACGGGCCCGGTCAGCTCGTCGGCTACCCGATCGTGTCGCTGCCTGCCAAGCGGGGGAGCGGCCGGCACGGCATGGCCGACACCGTGTCCTACGTGCGGTCGGTCGAGCAGCTCGTCATCGACGCGCTGGCCGACGTGGGCCTGCCCGGCGCCGGTCGGCTGGCCGGCTATCCGGGGGTGTGGGTCGACCCCGACGGCGACGACCCCCGCAAGATCGCGGCGATCGGCGTGCGGCTCACCCGGGGCCGGTCGATGCACGGCTTCGCCCTCAACGTGGCGCCGGACATGGCGTACTTCTCGCACATCGTCCCGTGCGGCATCCCCGACAAGCGGGTGACCTCGCTCGCCGAGGAGGGCGTGGACGCCTCGCTGCGCCAGGTCACCGACGCGGTCGCCACCCGGGCCGCGACGCTGTGGGGGCGCGGCGACGTCGACCGGCGGGACGTCGTGTGGCGCCACCGGCCCGAGGACCTGTCCGCGTTCAGCCGGGGCGAGGGCCCCGGCCGGGCGATCTCGGCCACCGGCCGCACCGCGGCGGTCCCACCGCCTCGCCGCCGTCAGCCGGGCGGCCCGTGCGGGCCGCGGCGGCGCCGTCCGCGGGGAGGGGGTGGCGGTGCGGCTCAAGGGCCGCCTCGCCGAGGCGGGCGTGACCGACGGGCTGCAGATCTCGACCCGCAAGCCCGACTGGCTGCGCTCGCGGTTCCACACCGACCCCTCCTACCTGCGCCTCAAGCACACCATGCGCGACCTGGGGCTCGTCACGGTGTGCGAGGAAGCCGGCTGTCCCAACATCTTCGAGTGCTGGTCGGACGGCACGGCCACCTTCATGATCAACGGCGAGCGCTGCACCCGGGCATGCGGGTTCTGCCTCGTCGACACCCGGCGTCCCGGGCCGCTCGATCCGGGGGAGCCCGCGCGGGTGGCCGAGGCGGTCGAGCGCATGGGCCTGGGCTTCGCCGTCGTCACCGCCGTGGCCCGGGACGATCTGGACGACGGGGGCGCCTCGGGGTTCGTCCGGACGATCCGGGCCATCCGCAGCCGCACCCCCGCCGTGCAGGTCGAGGTGCTCATCCCGGACTGCAAGGGCGACGAGGCCGCGCTGTCCACCATCTTCGACGCCCGGCCCGACGTGCTGAACCACAACGTCGAGACGGTCCCCCGGCTGCAGCGGGCGGTGCGGCCCTCGGCGGGCTACGCCCGCAGCCTGGCGGTGCTGGCTCGTGCCGGCGAGGCCGGCCTGGTCACCAAGTCGGGCCTGATCGTGGGCATGGGAGAGACCGACGACGAGGTCGTCTCCACCCTGGCCGACCTGCGGAGCGTCGGGATCGACATCGTGACCATCGGCCAGTACCTGCGGCCCACCACGCACCACCTGCCGGTGGCCCGCTGGGTCGAGCCGGCCACCTTCGAGGCCTACAGGACGGCCGGCGAGGGCCTCGGCATCCCCCACGTCGAGTCGAGCCCGCTCACCCGGTCGAGCTACCACGCCCGCCAGGCCGCCGGCGCCGGCGCCGCCGCCGCGGCCACCGCGACGACCGCCACCTGACACGGGTCCGCGCGGAGCCGCGCCGGCCCGGCGGCCGGTAGCGTGCCCCGATGGGCAAGGTCCTCGACGCGCTCGACGCCAACCTCACGGCCATCGTCAGCCGGCAGCCGGTGTTCTTCGTGGCCACGGCGCCGCTGGGTGGGGAGGGCCACGTCAACGTGTCGCCCAAGGGCGGCACCGGGATGTTCGCGGCCGTCGACCCGACGACTGTCGCCTACCTCGACCTGACCGGCAGCGGTGTCGAGACCATCGCCCACCTGCGCGAGAACGGCCGCATCACGGTCATGTTCTGCACGTTCGAGGGACCGCCCATGATCGTCCGGCTGTACGGGCGGGGCGAGCCGGTCCTGCCCGCCGACGAGCGGTTCCCGGCGCTGCGCGCCCGCTTCCCGGCCGACGTCCCCGGGGTGCGGGCGGTCGTCCTGGTGGCCGTCGAGCGGGTCTCGACCTCGTGCGGCTACGCCGTGCCGCTCATGTCCTACGAGGCCGACCGGACCATGCTGCACGAGTGGGCCGAGCGCCGGGGGCCTGCCGGCGTCGAGGCCTACTGGGCCGAGAAGAACGCCGAGAGCATCGACGGCCTGCCGGGCCTGCCATCGCCCAGCCCGGCCGGCCGGGTGCACTCGGCCAGGGCACCGGGGGCCGCTCCCTAGACTGCCGGGATGCTCGCCGAACGTGCCGCCCGGGTGCGGTCAGCCATGGCCGAGGCCGGTGTCGACGTCCTGGCGCTGTCGGTGGGGCCCGACCTGCCCTACCTGACCGGGTACCGGGCGATGCCGCTGGAGCGGCTCACGATGCTGGTGCTGCCCCGCGACGCCGACGCCACGCTGGTGGTGCCCGGGCTCGAGGCGCCCCGGGTGGTCGAGCGTCCCGACGTGTTCACCATGCGACCGTGGGGTGAGACCGAGGACCCGGTCGCCATCGTGGCCGGCCTGGTGGGAGGCGCCGGCACGGTCGGCGTCGGCGACCACACCTGGGCCCGGTTCGTGCTCGACCTGCAGGCGGCCCTGCCCGGCGCCCGGTTCGAGCGCGAGCAGGGTCACGGGGCCGCTGCGGGCGGTGAAGGACGCGGCCGAGGTCGAGGCGCTGCGGCGGGCCGCCGCGGCGGTCGACCGCATCGCCGCCGACCTCCAGGCCGGCGGGGTCGCCCTGGTGGGCCGCACCGAGGCCGAGGTGTCGGCCGACCTGGGGCGCCGCATCGTGGACGAGGGCCACCAGCACGTGAACTTCGCGATCGTCGCGGCCGGCGAGAACGCCGCGAGCCCTCACCACGAGGCGGGCGAGCGCGTCATCGCTCCCGGCGAGGTCGTGCTGTGCGACTTCGGCGGGACCATGCTCGACGACGAGGGCGTCGGGTGGTGCAGTGACATCACCCGGTGCGTGCACGTGGGCGAGCCGCCCGCCGAGGTGGCCGATGCCTATGCGGTGCTGCACGAGGCCCAGCGGGCTGCGGTGGCCGCCGCCGTGGTCGGCACCACCTGCGAGCGGGTCGACCAGGTGGCGCGGGACATGATCGCCGCCGCGGGCTACGGCGACCGGTTCATCCACCGCACCGGGCACGGCATCGGCGTCGAGGAGCACGAGGATCCCTACATCGTGTCCGGCAACGCCACCGCGCTCGCCCCGGGCCACGCCTTCTCGGTCGAGCCCGGCATCTACCTGCCGGGCCGGTTCGGCCTGCGGCTGGAGGACATCCTCGTGGCCGCCCCGGCCGGCCCCGACGAGCTCAACCTCGCCGACCACGCCCTCGCCGTCGTCGACGGCTGACCGACCCGGGGCCGATTGCGGTCCGGCCCGCGGGCGCCCCTACCCTCGCTCGCCGTGATCCGCCTCGACGCCGCCACGGTGCTGTTGCAGTGGGCCGTCGGCGGGCTGCTGTTCCTGTGGGTGACCACCCGCGGTCGGGAGGTGGGCATCGGCTACGGCTGGCTGCTGCGGGGCACCTACATCCTCATGGCGGGCGGGGCCTTCGCGCTGGGGATGTGGCTCGGACCGGTGCCGGTGCGCGAGGCGTCGGCGCTCGCGGTGTGCGTGGCCGGCAGCGTGGCGCTCGGCGTCTCGATCGTCCGGCGCAAGGCGGGCGTCGCGGGGGAGCGGGCCCGGGTCGAGAAGCGGTCGGCACGGGTCGCCGCCATGACCGGCATCGACCGGCGCGCCGACGGCCCCGACCCCGACGCCGCCGAGTTCCCGCCCGCCCTCGACCTGATCGCCCCGCTGGTCGGCGTGCCGGGCCTGATCGCGGCGGGCATCGCGGCCGGCGACCCCGCCCTGCTGTCGGTGGCGCGGGTGCTGGTGGGTGCCGCGTTCCTCGGCTCCATCTCGGACGCCATGCTGCTCGGCCACTGGTACCTGGTGCAGCCGGGCCTGGCCCGGGGACCGCTGCTGGAGATGGTGCGGTGGACGGGGATCATCTGGCCCCTCGAGGTCGTCCTCCTGCTGTGGCCGGTCGGGATGGTCTCGGTGCTGAACGGGACGATCGACGACGGCTACGGGGGCACCTTCGGCTGGTTCTGGGTGGCGTGCGCCGTCACGACCATCGCGTTGGTGGTGGTCACCCGCGCCGCGCTGCGGGAGCGGTACTACTCGGCCGTCATGGCGGCCACCGGTCTGCTCTACCTGGCGATCCTCACGGCCTTCGGGACCGACCTGGTGGCCCGGGCCGTGCTCGCCGACCTGAGCGGGCGCACGGCGGGTCGGCCAGGGTCGGCGCGTGCCGCGGGTCAGAGGGACCAGGGATCGGGGGTGGACCGGCTCGGGTCGGACCCGAACGCCAGATCGCGGTCCAGGTCGCCCAGGGCGTCGTCGTCGAAGCCCGCGCTCGCCGCCTCCGGGGGCGGGGGCACGGCCGGAACCGCACGGGGCTGCCGCCGGACGACCCGGAGGAGGAGGGCCGCCCCGAGGGCGATCAGGCCAGCGGGCAGCAGCACCCGCGCCCCGTCGGTGAGCGACCCTCCCGCCAGCACGACGATGCCCGCCGCCAGCGCCAACCCACCGAGCACCAGCGCCACGGGATCGAAGCGGTGTCTGGTCACCTGGTCACGCCCCACCGGTCGACGTCGGCGTCGTCGGGTCGTCGATGGGCGAGCGCCCGTCGGACCCGGCCGGGCTGCGGGTGATGATCACGTCGCCGACGTCGACCGAGAGGTCGAGCTCGACCTGCCCGCCGCCTGGCTCGCCCTCGAGGGTGAGGGTCTCGTCCAGGCCGATCTCGTCCTTGACGGTCGCGCTGTCGTCGGGCGTCTGGAGGTCGCCCGCCCGGCTGGCGGCGTGCAGCTCGACGGTGGCGTCGCGGGGCACGATCACCTCCAGGTCGCCGGCGCCGAGCTCGGCCTCGACGGTGGGGGTGCCGCCGTCGGGGGCCAGCGGCGCGTCGGAGAGGTCGAGGGTGAGATCGCCGGCGACGAGCTGGTGTGTGGCGGCCATCTCCTCGGCCGTCGTGACGACCACGGTGCGGTCGCCGACGCCGGCGTCGAGCGGGATGTCGATCAGCTCGCCCACCACCAGCGCGGCCGTGAGGAGCACGCCCACGGGGATGAGGGCGTACGCGTGGCCGACCCAGGCGGCGACGACCAGCGCGACGCCGACCCCCAGGAGGCCGAGCGCCAGGCCGTCGGTGATCGAGATCGTGAACAGGTCGAGGCTGGCGGCCAGCCACAAGGCACCGCCGGTGAGCAGCAGCAGGGCGAGCGTCGCCCGGCCCAGGCGCGACCGGCGGGCCGGTGCGGGGGCGACCCACGCCGTGACGGGCGCCGGCTCGACCTCCGGTTCCGCGCCGACCTCCCACCATGGCCGCGAGCCGTACCGCGCGGTCGGCCCGTCGCCTGGGGCGCGGTCGCCGCCGCTGTCCCCGGCGTCCTGCGATGCGTCGTACCAGGGGCTCCCGGCCATCGGGTGGCGCAGCGTCGTGCCGTTGAGCGAGGTCCCGTCGGGCACGGTGTCGTCGGGCATGGTGTCGTCGGGGCCGCCGTCGCCAGGCTCGACGGCGCGTCGACAGGGGTCGTGCCGGCGGGCCTCGCGTCGACCGGGCCGTCGAACCCGGGCGCCGTGCCGAACGGGGTCGCGTCGTCGGGCCCGCCGCCGACGGGGGCGCTCCCGCCCGCCGGTCCGGCGTCGAACATCGAGGGGGCGGACGGGGGCGCGGGGGCCGGCACCGGCGTGGCCCAGAGATCGCGGTCGTCCCGGTCCCGGACCAGCAGCCACACGCCGACGCCGACCAGCGCCACCGCCGCCGGGAACGGCTCGAGCCACCAGGCGCCGTCGATCATCGACGCGACCACCACCACGGCGCCGACCACGACGACCGGGTGGGGGGCCCGCCCCCAGTACGGACAGTCGGCCCGGTGGCGCGGCTGGTCCGGCCGACGCTCCGGGAGCACCAGCGACAACACCACGTAGGCGACGAGCGCGGCCGGGGTCACGAACGTGAGCACCACCGCGACGATCCGCACCAGGCTGGGATCGACGCCCACGGCGTCGGCCAGGCCGCTGCAGACGCCGGCGATCCTCCGGTCGTCGGGTTCGCGCACCAGGCGCCGCCGACCTGCGGGGGAGCGCGGTGCCTCGTGAGACGGAGCGGGAGACGTCTGGTCCACGAGCCCATGATCCGCGGAGACGGTCGGCACGGCAATCAGGGATGTCCCCGAGGCCGCCCCCGAGGCGCGACGGCCCCGGCGGCGTCATCATGGCAGGAGCCGATGGCCGCTCATTCCCGCTCCCGCATCCTCGGACCGCCCCCGCGCTGGCCCGTTCCGCCGACGACCGCATGGTCGCCGGGGTGTGCGCCGGCGTGGCCCGGTGGATCGGCGTCGACCCGGTGGTGGTGCGGTTGGCGACGGTGCTGCTGACCCTGGCCAACGGGGTCGGCGCGGTCGGCTACCTGGTGGCCTGGATGGTGCTCCCCGAGGCGCCCGAGTCGCCCGAGGTACCTGAGTCGCCGGCCCCGCCTGGCCCGACCGCCTCGCCGTGGTGGGCCGCGCCGGCCGCCCCGCCCGGCGATGCCGCCGCCACCGCGGCGGCGGCCGGCCGCCCCGGGTCACCCGTCCCGGCCGGCCCCGATCCGGCGGCGACCGGTGGGCCGGGCGATGCCCGCGGTGCGGCGGGTGCCGGTGTCGAGGGGGCCGCCGGTTCTGGTGCGGCCGTCGATGCGGCCGGCGGTGGTGCGGGTGTCGGGCGTGCGGTCCACGACGGTGCCGCCGGTGCCGCGACGACCGACGGCGCCGCCCCCCAGGGGGCCGCCGGTGCGGGCGGCGCCACGGGCGCCGGTGTCGCCGGCGAGCAGATCGCCCCGGGCGCGACCGACGACCGGACCGCCGGTGCTGCCGAGCCTGGAGGTGCGCCCTCCCGCGGGCGCCAGGGCGCGGGCGCCGCCCGGGGGCCCAGCGCCGAGCTGACGCTGGCGGTCGGGTGCATCACGCTCGGGATCCTCGTGCTCGTGCGGTGGTCGGTGCCGTTCTTCCCGGACCGGCTGGTCTGGCCGGCCGCCATCGCCGCGCTCGGTGCCGGGCTGGTGCTCACCCGGGTGGGCGAGCAGGACCGGGCCCGCTGGGCCGAGGCGGCGTCCCGCCTGCCCGGCAACCCGGTCGAGGTCCTGCGGGGCGGCCGCGCCCTGTGGCTGCGCATCGTGGTCGGCACCGGCCTGCTGATGCTGGGGATCGCCAGCTTCCTCGCCGCCAACGACGCGTTCTCGGCCGTCGGCCAGGTGGGCATCGCGGTGCTGGCCACGGCGCTCGGGCTCGCGGTCGTGTTCGCGCCCTGGATCGTCCGGCTGGTCCGCCAGCTCCGGAACGAGCGGCGCGAGCGCATCCGGAGCGAGGAGCGCGCCGACATGGCGGCCCACCTGCACGACTCGGTGCTGCAGACCCTGGCCCTCATCCAGCGCCACGCCGACGTGCCCGACGAGTCCCGCAGCCTGGCCCGCCGCCAGGAGCGCGAGCTGCGGGCCTGGCTCTACGACGGCCGCGGCCGGGCCGGCGCGGACGGCGACGCCGCCACGCTTGCCCGCGCGCTGGAGCAGATGACCGACGAGGTGGAGGCCGACCACCGGGGGGTGGCCGTCGACGTCGTCATGGTGGGCGACTGCGCCCTCGACCCGAGAGTGGAGGCGATGGTGAGAGCCGTGCGCGAGGCGGTGGTCAACGCGGCCGTCCACAGCGGGGCGTCCGAGGTGTCGGTGTACGCCGAGGTGGCCGGTGGGCGCGTCGAGGCCTACGTCCGGGACCGGGGTCGCGGCTTCGACCCCGCGGCCGTGGGCGACGATCGTCAGGGCATCGCGCAGTCGATCGTGGGCCGCATGGCCCGGCACGGCGGCCGCGCCGTGGTGACCAGCGCGGCCGGCCAGGGCACCGAGGTCATCTTCGAGATGGCCTGCGAGCCTGGGAGCCCCGGGTGACGGGCGCCGGCGAGCAGATCCGGGTGTTCCTCGTCGACGACCACCGGCTGTTCCTGTCGGGGGTGCGGACCGAGCTCGCCGACCGGGACGACGTGGCGGTCGACATCGTGGGCGAGGCGGTCGACGTCGAGTCAGCGGTCGAGGGCATCGTGGCCACGGCGCCGGACGTGGTCCTGCTCGACGTTCACCTGCCCGGCGGCGGCGGCCGGGCGGTCATCGACGCGGTGCACCGACGGCGGCCCGAGGTGGTGTTCCTCGCCCTGTCGGTGAGCGACGCCGCCGAGGACGTCATCGCCGTGATCCGGGCGGGCGCCCGCGGCTATGTGACCAAGACGATCTCGTCCGACGACCTGGCGGCCGCCATCGCCCGCGTGCGCGACGGCGACGCGGTGTTCTCTCCCCGCCTGGCCGGCTTCGTGCTCGACGCCTTCGCCGGTGACGTGCCGGCGGGTGCGGCCACCGACCCGGAGCTCGACCAGATCACCCCTCGCGAGCGCGAGGTCCTGCGGCTGCTGGCCCGGGGCTACACCTACAAGGAGATCGCCCGCCGCCTCGAGGTGTCGATCAAGACGGTCGAGACGCACGCGTCGTCCGTGCTGCGCAAGCTCCAGCTCTCCAGCCGCCACGAGCTCACCCGCTGGGCCACCGACCGCCGCCTGGTGTGACGCTCCGTGCGTGGTCAGCGCCGGGCGGCGGCGACGCGGAGACCCAGCCCCACCAGCACGGTGCCCATGAGCGCGTCGGTGCGCCGGCGGATGACCGGCCGGCGGAACCAGTCACCCGCCCGGCCGACCCCGGCCGCCAGGGCGAGGTACAGGCCGGTCTCGATGGTGACCTGGAGCAGCGCCAGCAGCGACGTGGTGACGAACAGGGGCCGGTCGGGAGGCACGAACTGGGGGTACAGCGCCAGCATCAGCACCGCGGCCTTGGGGTTGGCGAGCTGCACCGCCGCCCCTTCGCCGAACGCCCGGGCCCAGCCGCGCCGGCCGGCGAGTGCCACCGGATCGACCGCGGGCGCGCCGTCGTCGTCGCCCGCCCGCCGGCGCCAGGCACCGACCAGGGCGCGCGTCCCGAGGAAGAGCAGGAACGAGGCGCCGACCACCCGCAGCACCGTGAAGGCGACCTCCGACGCGGCGACCAGGGCCGCGAAGCCGCCGGCCGCCGCCAGCGCCCACAGGAAGAGACCCGCCTCGAGGCCCAGCACCGTGGGCACGGCCCCGCGCCAACCGGACAGGGCGGCCCGCCGCACCGTCAGGGCCATCGCGGGGCCCGGCGACGCCGAGATCAGCACGACGGCGGCGACGAAGGCGGGCAACGAGGCGACGAGATCCACGGCGAGCCAGGCTACTGACGGGCCGAGACTGCCCAGGAGTCGATTTTGCGTGCGCGATCGGAGCACGAGGTGCACCGAGCGGAGCAGGTCGGCGACGTGAACGAGGAGGACGGCGTGGACGAGGGGGACGGCGTGGACGAGGGCGTGGAAGTCGGCAGGGACGACGGCACGACCGCCGCGCCGGGCCCGCCGAGTGACGAGCAGATCGGGCTGTTCGCCTTCCGGCTGGTCAGCCAGATGTCCGGCGCCGTGACGGCGGCGATGGTCCACATCGGCGACCGGTTGGGCCTGTACGCGACGCTGGCCGCCGCGCCGGGCCAGCTCACGAGCGCCGAGCTGGCCGAGGCGGCCGGTCTGTCCGAGCGCTGGGTGCGCGAGTGGGCCTACAACCAGGCGGCCGCCGGCCTCCTGGTGGCCGATGCCGCGGGACGGGACGCGGGCGACGAGCGGTTCTCGCTGGCGCCCGAGGCCCTGCCGGTGCTGGTCGACCAGGCCCACGACATGCACCTCGTCGGCATGTTCCACCAGCTTCCCCAGGTCATGGGCAAGCTCGACGAGCTCGCCCGGAGCTTCCGCACCGGCATCGGCTACGACTACGACAGCTGCGGCGCCGAGACGGCGGCGGGCATCGACCGCACCTTCGAGCCCTGGATGGGGGCGCACCTGGTCCCCGACGTCCTGCCACTGTTGGACGGGGTGGTCGACCGCCTGGTGGCGGGCACCGGCGTGGCCGACGTCGGGTGCGGTGCGGGCCGCGCCGTCCTGGCGATGGCCCGGGCGTTCCCGGCCAGCCGGTTCGCGGGCTACGACACCTCCCACCACGCGTTGGACCGGGCGGCGGAGCTCCTGGCCGGGAGCGGGCTCGCCAACGCCTCGTTCCGCGACCCGTCGAGCGCACCGCTGCCGGCCGACGGCTCGCTCGGCCTCGTCACCACCTTCGACTGCCTGCACGACATGACCGACCCCGCGGGGGTCGTGGCCGCCATCCGGCGCGCCCTGGCCGACGACGGCACCTGGCTGCTGGCGGACATGAAGGCCCACGACACGTTCGCGGAGAACGTCGAGCGCAACCCGATGGCCGCGATGATGTACGGCACGAGCGTCCTCACCTGCATGGCGGCCGCTCTGGCCGAACCGGGCGGTGCGGGGCTGGGCACCCTCGGCCTGCCCGCCTCGCGTGCCGAGTCGATGGCCAGGGAGGCCGGTTTCTCCCGCTTCCGGCGCCTCGACGTCGACCACCCGGTCAACGCCTTCTACGAGATCCGCCCGTGAGAGAGTGATCCGCGCCGGGCGGTGGCGGAGTATCTCCCGCGGACAGGCGATCGCCTGGTCGGCGTGTGTGTGAACGTGAGATTGCATACAGCTGGACGGGGCCGGCCGTCACGCGATCGACTGTTGACACGATTCCAGGGGGGCCTTAGCTTCCCGCTAGATTGTGACCAGGGTCACGTGTTGACCCGCGTAGTCAACGACAGCGTCAACGACAGCCAGTCAACGACAGCACGTACGAGGGGGCACACCGTGTCGACTGCAAGGCAGGGGCGAGGGTTCAAGCGGGTGGCGGCATTGGTCGCGCTCGCGCTCGGCGGCCGCCGCGTGCGGTGGAGGCGGTGACGACGACGGCGGCGGCGGCGCGTCCGGCAGCGAGGACGCCGGCACCCCAACCCCCGGCGGCCGCGTGGTCTACGGCCTCGAGGCCGAGACGGCGGACGGCTGGTGCCTGCCCGAGGCCCAGCTGGCCATCGGCGGCATCATGGTCGCCGACTCGATCTACGACACGCTCATGCGCCCCAACGCCGAGGGCACGATGGAGCCGTGGCTGGCCGAGGAGGTCACGGCCAACGAGGACGCCACCCAGTGGACGATCAAGCTGCGCGAGGGCGTGACGTTCCACGACGGCAGCGAGCTGACGGCCGAGGTCGTGAAGAACAACATCGACGCCTACCGCGGCGCGTACCCCACCCGGTCCCCCCAGCTGTTCATCTTCGTCCTCGAGCCGATCGAGAGCGTCGAGGTCGTCGACCCGCTGACGGTGCAGGTCAACATGAAGCAGTCGTGGGTGTCCTTCGACGCCCAGCTCTACGGCAGCGGGCGCTTCGGGATCATGGCCCAGGCTCAGCTCGACGACACGCAGACCTGCGCCGAGAACCTCATCGGCACGGGCCCCTTCATGGACCCCGAGTGGGTGCCCAACCAGAGCTTCACCGCGGTGAAGAACCCCGACTACTGGGCCACCGACGCCGCGGGCGAGCAGCTCCCGTACCTGGACGAGATCGAGTTCCGGCCCATCATCGAGGTGGACCAGCGGCAGAACGCGCTCGAGTCGGGCGAGATCAACGCCATGCACACCAGCGACGCGCAGACCATCGACGACCTGCGGGGCCTGGGCGAGTCGGGTGAGGTCAACCTGTACGAGTCGTCCGACTTCGGCGAGGTCAGCTACATCATGCTGAACGAGTCGAAGCCGCCGTTCGACAACATCATCGCCCGCCAGGCGCTGGCGTACGCGGTCGACTTCGAGGAGATCAACGCCATCCTCAACGCCGGCATCGTCACCCAGGCGACCGGACCGTTCGCGCCGGGCAACGTCGGCAACCTCGACGACACGGGCTTCCCGACCTACGACCTCGAGCAGGCGGAGAGCCTGGTCGAGCAGTACGAGGCGGAGACGGGCGAGGAGCTCTCGTTCACCTACTCCACCGTCGCCGGCCAGGCCACCGTGCAGCAGGCCCAGCTCCTCGCCGAGCAGGCCGAGGCGGCGGGCATCGCCGTCGAGATCACCACCGTCGACCAGTCGACGCTCATCGACACCGCCCTCGCGGGCGAGTTCGAGGCCGTGGGCTGGCGCAACCACCCGGGTGGCGACCCCGACCAGCAATACAACTGGTGGAAGACGGGCTCGCCGGTGAACTTCGGCCGGTTCAGCGACCCCGAGATCGACACCCTGCTCGACGAGGGCCGCACCACGGCCGACGGGCGCGACCAGATCTACGAGGACCTGAACCGTCGCTTCGCCGAGCAGGTGCACAACATCTGGCTGTGGTACACGCCGTGGACCATCGCCACGGCGCCCGAGGTGCACGGCGCGCCTGGCGAGGGCCCGACTGCGGCCGAGCCGTTCCCCGGACTGGCGACCGGGCACCCGGTGACCTACATGTGGGTCGAGCAGTAGGCGGGGGGCGACACGGTGCGGATGCTGCTGCGGCGGTTCGTCCACCTTCTCCTGGTCCTGTTCCTCGTCACGCTGTTCGTGGCGTTCCTGACGAGCCAGCTTCCGGGCGACCCGGTCAGTGCGATCGCCGGGTTCTCCAGCGAGGAGCAGAAGGAGGTGTTGCGCGAGGACCTCGGGCTCGACGACCCGGTCATCGTGCAGTACGCCCGGTGGCTCGGGAACTTCGTCACCGGCGACCTGGGCAACTACTACTCCATCTCCGGTGAGCGGCCGGTGATGGACCGGGTCAGCGAGTCGTTGCCGGTCACGTTGCAGCTGATGCTGTACGCCCAGCTGCTGGCACTGGTCATTGCCATCCCGGCCGGTGTGATCACCGCCTACAGGGCGGGCACGGTGGGGGACAGGGCCGCGAACGCCACGGCGTTCGGCATGTTGGCCATCCCCAACTTCGCCCTGGCGCTGGTGCTCGCCTACTACGTGGGCGTGCAGCTGGAGCTGCTGCCGGTGAGTGGCTACACCAAACCCAGCGAGGACTTCATCGAGCACCTCCGCACCATGGCGCTGCCCGCCATCAGCCTCGCGGTCGGACAGATCGCCGTGTACATGCGCCTGCTGCGCAGCGACATGATCGCCACGCTCCAGGAGGACTTCATCACCATGGCCAAGGCCAAGGGGGTGTCGCCACGGCGGGTGCTGTGGCGGCACGCCCTCCGGCCGTCGAGCCTCACGCTGCTGACCGTGGCCGGTCTCAACGTGGGCACGCTCATCGGCGGTGCCGTCGTGGTCGAGGTGATCTTCTCGCTCCCCGGCGTGGGCCTGCTCCTCGTCGAGGCCATCAACGCCCGCCAGTACATCGCGCTCCAGAGCCTGGTGGCCATCGTCGCGGTCGGCTACGTGCTGGTGAACTTCATGGTCGACATCCTGTATGCCGTACTCGACCCGAGGATCCGCAATGCCCGATGACGGCTACGTCCAGACCGACCCCCAGGCACCGCCCGAGCTGCCGTCGCTGACGCCGACCCAGGCGCTCGAGCCGGTCGACCTCGTGGCGGCCGACCAGCGGCTCCACCCCGAGAGCCGGTCCGCCCGCCAGCGGCGGCTCGGCGTGTTCGGCATGTTCGCCATCGGATGGCTGGCGGTGGTCACCGCTCTGGCGGTCCTGGCGCCGGTCCTCCCGCTCGACGACCCCACCGAGAACTTCGCGACGATCGTCAGCGAGCCGCCGGGCACCGACGGTCACGTGCTCGGCGGCGACGCCTCGGGCCGCGACATGCTCAGCCGCATGATCTGGGGCGCGCGCACGTCACTCGTCATCGCCGTGGCGTCGATCATCATCGGATTGGTCGCCGGCGGGATCCTGGGCCTGGTCGCCGGGTACTTCCGGGGGCGCACCGACCGGGTTCTCACCGGGGGGTTCGACGTCCTGCTGTCGTTCCCGCAGATCATCCTGGCCCTCTCGCTGATCACGGTGTTCGCCAGCACGGACGAGGCCGGCAACCCCGTCAGCGCGACCCGGCGCACCGTGGTGATCATCTTCGCCCTCGGCGTGGTGTCGATCCCCGTGCTCGCGCGCATAACCAGGGCGAACACCCTCGCCTGGTCGCAACGCGAGTTCGTGACCGCCGCGCGCGCCATGGGGGCGCGGAACCGGCTGATCATGCTCCGCGAGGTGCTCCCCAACGTCTTCCCCGCCATGTTCTCGATCTCGTTGCTGGGCATGGCGGTGGTGATCGTGGCCGAGGGCGGGCTCAGCGTCCTGGGCTACGGCGTGCAGCTCCCCACGCCGTCGTGGGGCAACGTCCTGGCCGAGGGCCGGTCGGAGCTGCGCGACGCCCCGCACATCGTGCTGATCCCCTGTGTGGCGATCTTCCTCACCGTGCTGGCCCTCAACTACCTGGGCGACGTGGTGCGCGCCCGCTTCGACGTCCGGGAGAGCGCGCTGTGATGAGGCAACGCCGGCAGGTCCACACCAGCGCAGACGACTTCCACATCGCCCGCTCGGGTCTCCTCGAGGTCAACGACCTCAAGACCCACTTCGACACCCCGCGGGGCATGGTCCGGGCGGTCGACGGGGTGTCGTTCAACCTGGCCCGTGGACGCACGCTCGGGCTGGTGGGCGAGTCCGGCTGCGGCAAGTCGGTGCTGTCGCGTTCGGTCATGGGCCTGTTGCCGAGCACCGCACGCCGCGAGGGCGAGATCGTGTTCGGGGGCGAGCGCATCGACGGGCTCAACGATGCCGCCATGCGTGCCTACTGGGGCAGCCAGATGTCGATGGTCTTCCAGGACCCGATGACCTCGCTCAACCCCGTCATGCGCATCGGCAAGCAGATCACCGAGTCCCTCGAGGTCCACACCGACATGGACCGCAACCAGGCGCGGGAGACGGCGCTGGCGCTGCTGCGGTCGGTGCACATCCCCGAGCCCGAGCGGCGCCTCAAGCAGTACCCCCACGAGCTCTCGGGCGGCATGCGCCAGCGGGTGGTGATCGCCATCGCCCTGGCCTGCGGGCCCAAGCTCCTGTTCGCGGACGAGCCCACCACGGCGCTCGACGTGACGGTCCAGGCCCAGATCCTCGACCTGTTGCAGGAGCAGCAGCGCGACCGGGAGATGGCGGTCGTGCTGGTGAGCCATGACCTCGGCGTCGTGGCCGGTCGCACCCACGACATCGCCGTCATGTACGCCGGGCAGATCGTCGAGCAGGCGCCGACGGCCACGCTGTTCTCCGAGGTCCGCATGCCGTACACCGAGGCGCTGCTGCAGTCGGTGCCCCGGCTGGAGAACCCCAGCCACACCCGGCTGGCGGTCATCGGTGGTCGGCCGCCGGTGCTGATCGACCCGCCGGGGGGGTGCCGGTTCGCCCCCCGCTGCCCCTACGCCCAGGAGCGCTGCAAGGTCGAGGAGCCGCCGCTCATCGAGGCCGACACGCCCGGCCACTTCTACCGGTGCTGGTACCCGGTCGGGACGGCCGCCGGACAGGAGGCGCTGGAGCGCAACCTGCGGGCCAACGTGCCCCAGGCCGCGGCGGCGGTGACCGGCAAGCTCACGGTGGAGGCGGGCTGATGGCCGGCACCGGCACGGCGCACCTCCGCTCCGGCAGCGACGTGCTGCTGCGGGTCGAGGACCTGGTGGTCAACTTCCCCGCCTCGGGCGGCAAGTTCGTGTCCGCGGTGGCCGGCGTCAGCTTCGACGTCGCCGAGGGCGAGACGATGGGGCTGGTGGGCGAGAGCGGCTGCGGCAAGTCCACCGCCGCCCGGGCGGTCATGCAGCTGCCGCGCCCGACGGGCGGGTCGGTCTGGTTCGAGGGTCACGACCTCGTGCGCGAGAGCGGCGAGCACCTGCGCGCGCTGCGGCCGCAGTTCCAGATGGTCTTCCAGGACCCGATCAGCTCGCTCAACCCGCGGCGCCGGGTGGGCGACATCGTGGCGGCGCCGCTCAAGATCTGGGGCATCGGCAGCGAGGCCGAGCGCCGGGCGCGGGTCGACGAGGTGCTGGACGCGGTGGGCCTCGACCCCGGCGTGGCCCGCGACAAGCGGCCGCACGAGTTCTCGGGCGGCCAGTGCCAGCGCATCTGCATCGCCCGGGCGCTGGTGCTCGACCCCAAGCTGATCATCTGCGACGAGCCGGTGTCCGCGCTCGACGTGTCGGTCCAGGCGCAGATCCTCAACCTCCTCGAGGACCTCAAGGCCCGCTACGGCCTGACGCTGGTGTTCATCACCCACGACCTGGCGGTCGTCAAGAACGTCAGCGACCGGGTGGCGGTCATGTACCTGGGCAAGGTGTGCGAGCTGGCGGCGCCCGACGAGCTGTACGCGGCGCCGGCGCATCCCTACTCGGCGGCGCTGCTGTCCGCCATCCCGGTGCCCGACCCGACCGTCACGGCCGTGTCGAGCGGCCTCATGCCGGGCGACCTGCCGTCGCCGGTGTCGCCGCCCAGCGGGTGCCGGTTCCGCACCCGGTGCCCCCGGGCCCAGGAGCGGTGCGCCGAGGAGGAACCGCTGATCCGCCCGGTGGGCGACGGGCACTACGTGGCGTGCCACTTCCCACTGGTCGGGGAAGGGGCGCCACCGGCCGACGCGCTGGCGGCGCACGACGCACCCGTCGACGCTCCGACCGTCCAGGCACCGCGCGCATAGGCGCCACATGACCAGCGCCTCCACCACACCGCCGGAGGCTCGCCGTGCACGCCTCGACCCGGAGGCGCGCCGGGCACAGATCGTGGAGGCCGCAGCCGAGGTCTTCCGCAACCGCGACCCGGCCGGCGTGCGGTTCGACGAGGTGGCGCGGGCGGCGGGCGTGTCGCGCTCGCTCGTGTACGCCTACTTCGGCGACCGGGGCGAGCTCATCGCCGCCGTCCACCTCCACAGCCTCGGCGACCTCGATGCCGAGCTGTCGTCGCTGCTCGTCGACGTGCCGGTGGACGAGGCCCGGCTGGGGGCCGTGGTGCGCCACTACCTCGAGCTGGCCGACGCCAACGCGGCGTCGTGGCGCCTGTTCGCGGCGGCCGGCGCCATCGACCACCCGGCGGTGCGGGAGGCGCGCGACGCCCGCTGCCGGCGCATCGCCGACATGTGGGGCGGGGGACCGGCCGAGCAGCTGCTGGCCCGGGGTCTGGTCGCCCTACTCGAGGCGTCGGCCACCGAATGGATCGCCGAACGGCCGTGCAGCCTGGACGAGGCCACCGAGGTTCTGACCCGCGCGTTGTGGCACGGGGTGGGTCGCATGGGCGGTCCTGCAGACGATTGACCTGTTCAACCGGGCCCTTCCGGGGAATACTGCCTTCATGCCTCGAGCCATGTGGAGCGGCGCCATCAGCTTCGGGCTGGTGAACATCCCGATCAAGCTGTTCGCAGCGGTCAATCGCAAGAGCGTCAGCTTCAACCAGATCGACACCCGCACCGGAAGCCGGATCCAGTACCGCAAGGTGTCGGCCGCCGACGGCGAGGAGGTGCCGAGCGAGCAGATCGCCAAGGGCTACCAGCTCAGCTCGGGCGAGTACGTGCTGGTGGGCGACGACGAGCTCGCCGCGCTCGACCCCGCCGCCAGCCGCAGCATCGACATCGAGCAGTTCGTCGACCTCGACGAGATCGACCCCCTCTACTACGACTCCGCCTACTACGTGGCGCCCGACAAGGCGGCTCGTAAGCCGTACGCCCTGCTCACCCGGGCCATGGAGGAGCAGGGCAAGGTGGCCATCGCCCGCTTCGTCATGCGCTCGAAGCAGTATCTGGCCGCGCTGCGCCCCAAGGACGGGGTGCTGGTCATGTCGACCATGGTGTACGCCGACGAGCTCAACAGCACCGAGCAGCTGGTCGACGGCGACGACGTGGCCGACGCCGAGGTCAGCGACCGTGAGCTCAAGATGGCCGCCCAGCTCGTCGAGTCGCTGACCGAGCCCTTCGAGCCCGACAAGTTCGAGGACACCCACCGCCACCAGGTGCTCGACCTGATCGAGCGCAAGGCGGCCGGCGAGGACGTCGTGGCCGCGCCGGTGCCGGTGTCCGAGGACAAGGTGGTCGACCTGATGGCCGCGCTCGAGGCCAGCGTGCGCGACGCCAAGCAGGCGCGGGGCCGCCACCCCACGGCCAAGGCGGTGGGCGACGACTCGGCCGGCGAGGACGACGAGGACGAGGACGAGGCGCCCCGCCGACGGGCCCGCCCGCCAAGAAGGCGGCGAAGGCCGGCAAGGCGTCCAAGGCGACGAAGGCGTCCAAGACCGCGAAGGCGGCGCCCCGGCGCAAGTCGGCCTGACCCGGGACCGGCGGCGTGGCCCAGCACACCGCGGTCGAGGTGGAGGGCCGCACCCTGCGGCTCTCCAACCTGGACAAGGTGCTCTACCCGGACACGGGCACCACCAAGGCCGAGGTGATCGACTACTACGCCCGCATCGCGCCGGCCATGGTGCCCCACCTCGCGTCGCGCGGGGTCACGCTGCGCCGCTTCCCCGACGGGGTGGAGGGCGGGTCGTTCTTCGAGAAGCGCTGCCCTGGCCACCGGCCGGCCTGGCTCGGCACCCTGGCGGGGCCCGGCGACCGCAACGGTACGATCCAGTACTGCTGCCTGGACTCGGCACCGGCGCTGGTGTGGGCGGCCAACATGGCGGCCCTGGAGATCCATGCGCCCATGGCGCAGGCCGACATCGACACGCCCACGATGTGCGTGTTCGACCTCGACCCCGGCGAGGGCACCGCCATCGCCGAGTGCGCGGAGGTGGCCCTCGACATCCGCCACGTCCTCGACGGCGTGGGGCTGGCGGGCTTCCCCAAGACGTCGGGGTCGAAGGGCATGCAGGTCTACGTGCCCCTCAACACGCCCCACACCCACGAGCAGGCCTCGTCGTTCGCCCTCGCCGTGGCCCAGGTGCTGGAGCGCGCCCATCCCGACCAGGTGGTGTCGAACATGAAGCGCAGCCTGCGCCGGAACCGGGTGCTGGTCGACTGGAGCCAGAACAGCCGTCACAAGACGACTGTGGCGGTGTACTCGCTGCGGGCCCGTCCCCGGCCGACGGTGTCGGCCCCGGTGTCGTGGGACGAGGTGGAGGCGGCGGCGGACGGCGCGCCGCTGGCGTTCGAGGCCGGCGACGTGCTGGACCGCGTGGCGGATGGGGGCGACCTGTTCGCTCCCACGCTCACCCTCCGCCAACACCTCCCGAGCCTGGCGCCCGGGGCGTAGCCGCGGCGGCCCCGCTGCGCACGCGAGGCCCGCGGCGGGCAGCCTCCCGACCGCCGGGTGGGGCCGGTCAGTCGGGCTGCTGCGGGATGGGCATGGTGCGGTCGGGGCTGGCCGTGTCCATCGTGGTCGTGGCCTCCGGATCGGACGCCGCCTCGTCGGTGCGGGGAGGGAGGCCGACGGCCTGGGTGGCGTCGGGATCGGAGGGGTGGGGATCCCCGGAGGCGGTGGTCATCTCGCGGGCGGCGTCGGGCGCGGGGGCGCGGCGGACGCTGGGGCGGGGGCCGGGTCCGCGGCCGGCGGGCGCGGGTGGGGAAGACCGCCGGGCGGGAAGACCGACGGGCCCGGCTGCACGACCGCGCCGCGATCGTCGACCCGGGTCGGGGCCCACCACGGCGGCGGCGGCTCCGCGAAGGCGCGGTCGGCCGGCGGGTGCGGCGCCGCGCCCCACGGCGCGGGCGCCGGCGCCGGTGCAGTCGCCGCCCGGGTGACCATGACGATCGCCAGGACCGCGCCGACGATCCACCCGGTCCACAGGCCGAACGCGGCGGCCCCGTTGACCTCCTGCACCAGCCCGTCGAGGTAGCTGGGCCCCAGGGTGCGCCCGTCGAGGATGACCTCCACCACGTACACGTAGTTCACCGCTCCTGCGATGGCGGCGGCCACCACGAGCGCCGCCCAGCCCGCGAGGAACGCGGCGCCGCGCGGCGTGTCCCGCTTCACCAGCGCCGCCAGGAGGGCCACCGCGATCACGACCACCACCAGCCGCAGGACGGCCCCGCGGACGACCTCGCCGGGAGCGGAGAACACGTCCCAGTTGGCGAAGCGCACGAGGGTGGCGCCGAGCCCGCTGTCCCCGTTCTCGGTCACCCGGTCCACCACCACCGGGTTGCCGAGGACCGCGACCAGCCCCACGGTGGTGATCGCTCCCGCCAGGGCAGAACGTGCGGCCATGGCTCGCATCTATACCCGATCTCACGTTCCGCTACCACAGATCACACAGAGCGCTCGCCCGATCCGGTGGGTGAGGTCGGCGGCGGGGCCGGTGTCAGGTCGGGTTCGGCACTGGTGGCGGCGAGGGCCGTGCCGCGGCGGGGGAGGCACCCAGCGCGTCGCGGGCCAGCCAGTCGAGGGCCACCGCCGCGGTCCACGACTGGGCGGTCGAGCCGAGCGGCTCGCCCGTCACCGGGTCGGCGTACTCGCTGCACCCACCCGCCCGCAGCTGGGCGATGGCGGCCGACCGCAGCGCCTCGGCCCGGTCGCCGCAGCCGTCGCGGTCGAGCGCCCACCAGAGCAGCCAGGTGATCACCGGCCACGTCGGGCCCCGCCAGTACGAGCGGCGGTCGAAGGCGGGGTCGTCCACCGCGGTGGAGGGCGGCACCGCCCAGCGCAGCCCGGCGGCGCCCGCGTAGGCCGGCCCGGCCAGGCGGGCCGCCAGCGCCTCGCGGCGGTCGCGGTCGCAGCCGGCGATCAGCGGGGCGAAGCCCGCGACGGTGTCGGCGGCCACCCAGCGGTCGCCCACCAGGTCACGGTCGAGGCAGGCGCAGCGGCCCGGATGCCAGCAGGCGTCGAGGCCCCGGCGACTCAGCTCGGCGTCGGCCCGGTGACGGTCCGCGGCCTGCGGGTGGCCGGCGACGACCGCGAGCTCGGCCAGGGCGTCGTCCGCCGCCGCCAGGATGGCGGTGAACAGCACGTCGTCCACGCGGAACGGGTGGTCGCGGTGGGCCCGGGCCGGGTCGTAGCCCAGGTCGACCAGGGAACGCACCAGCGTGTGGTAGCGCCGGTACTCGAGGTCGGACGGGCGCTCGGACGGGTCGGCCACGTGCGCCAGGTCGGGACGGTCGCCCGACGTCTCCTCGTCGACCGCCACCGCGGCCAGCGCCTCGTCCCACCGGGGCGAGTTGTCGAGCCCGCTCTCCCACGGGTGGAACACGGTGACGAGGCCGGTGCCGTCGGGGTCGCGGGCGGTGTGCAGCCATCGGTGCCAGGCGGCCAGGCGGGGGTACAGGTCGGCGATGGCGCGGTCGACCATCTCCAGCTCGCCACCCGCCCTCGCCGCGATCGCCGCGGTCCGGGCCTCCCACCGCACCGCCTCGGGCCTCGGCCCGGTCGGCGGTGATGGCGCGCACCCGGGCCAGAGCGATGGCGTGCACCGGGGGCTGGCAGATGCCGCTGGTGGCGACGCGGGGCGGGCACAGCCCGGCGGTCGCCCAGGTCCGCTGGCGGGGCTCGTAGGCCCCGACGGCCACGGAGGCGTCGAACACGATCTGGGGCACCATGCCGCTGGCCCATTGCCCTCGGAACAGCGACCGCAGCTCGGTGACCGCCCGCTCGGGGGCGAAGTGGGCCCAACCGATGGCGACGAACGCCGCGTCCCAACTCCACTGGTGGGGGTAGAGGCGGGGCGAGGGGCGGGTCCAGGTGCCCCGGTCGTTGGCCCGCAGCACCCCGATCGCTTCGGCCGCCAGGAGGTCCACCCGCGGCGATGCTAGTGCCCCCTGTCGCCCGCAAGCACCGCCGCCGACCGTGCCCGGCCCTAACATGCGCGCCCTCAGCGGGCGACGAAGTACTTGGCCTGGGGGTGGTGGCAGATGAGCGCCGAGGTCGTCTGCTCGGGCTGGTACTGGAAGCCCGTCTCCTCGTCGCACTGGAGCCCGATGCGCTCGCCCTCGAGCAGCGCGAGGACGGTCATGTTGTCCTCCAGGTCGGGGCAGGCCGGGTAGCCCGACGAGTAGCGCCCGCCCCGGTACTGCTGGCGGAACAGGCCGGCCAGCGACGGGCCGTCCTCGTGGGCGAAGCCCCACTCCTCGCGGATGCGGCGGTGCCAGTACTCGGCCAGCGCCTCGGCCATCTCGACGCCGACCCCGTGGAGCAGCAGGTACTCCTGGTAGCGGTCGTCGGCGAACAGCTTGGCCGTGCGCTCGGAGATGGCCGGGCCCATGGTGACGATGGAGAAGGCGGCGTAGTCGACCATGGATTGCCCAGCATGTCCGGCCGCGGGCCGGAAGAAGTCCGCGATGCAGTAGTAGGGCGCCTTGGTCTGGCGGGGGTACGCTGAACCGGGCCCGCTCGGCGGTGCGGGTCTCGTCGGTCCAGATCACCAGGTCGTTGCCGTCGCCGTTGGCCGGGAAGTAGCCGTAGACGACCTGGGGGATGAGCAGGCCGTCGGCCTTGGCCTTGGCCAGCTCGTCCCGCAGCGTGGGGCGGATGCGGGCCTTGAACTCGTCGTCGCTCTCGGTCGTGCCGTCGGCGCCGGTCTCCGGCCGGAACTGCCACTGGTTGCGGAACAGCGCCGTCTCGTTGATGTAGCCGGCGATCTCGTCGATGGGCAGGCCCTTCACGACCCGCGAGCCGAGGAACGGCGGCGTGAACACCTCGTTGTCGGTCACGACGTCGGGCGAGCGGGCGGGCAGGTCGGGCGGCGGCTTGTCGCCCTTCTCGCCGAGGCCCAGCGACGCCCGCGACGGCACCCGCGACTCGGACGGCACCCGGCCCCAGTCGGGGTCGTCGGCCTCGGCGCCGCGCTTGATGGCGCCCAGCTTGTCCATCACGTGCAGGCCTTCGAAGGCGTCCTTGCCGTAGAACAGCCGGCCGGCGTAGACGTCGCGCAGGTCGCGCTCGACGTAGCTGCGGGTCAGCGCGGCGCCGCCCAGCAGCACGGGGATGTCGGCCAGCTCGCGGGTGTTCAGCTCCTCGAGGTTGTCGCGCATGATGAGCGTCGACTTGACCAGCAGGCCCGACATGCCGATGGCGTCGGCCTTGACCGCGAGCGCCTTCTCGATCATCTCGGCGATGCCGATCTTGATGCCGAGGTTGTGCACCTCGTAGCCGTTGTTGGTGAGGATGATGTCGACCAGGTTCTTGCCGATGTCGTGCACGTCGCCCTTGACGGTGGCGAGCACGATGCGGCCCTTGCCCGAGTCGCCCTCGACCCGCTCCATGTGCGGCTCGAGGTGGGCCACCGACGCCTTCATGGTCTGGGCCGACTGCAGCACGAACGGGAGCTGCATCTGGCCCGAGCCGAACAGCTCGCCCACGACCTTCATGCCGGCGAGCAGGATGTCGTTGATGATGCTGAGCGGGGCGATGCCCTCGGCCATGGCCTGGTCGAGGTCGTCGGTGAGACCCTCGCGGTCGCCGTCGATGATGCGGGCCTTGAGCCGCTCGTCGACCGGCCAGCCGCTGTGGTCCTCCTTCTCGGCCTTGGCCACCGTGACGTCGGCGAACACGTCGAGCAGCGCGGCCAGCGGGTCGTACCCGGTGGCCTGGTCGCGGCGGTCGTAGATGAGGTCGAGGCAGACCTTGGCCTGGTCCTCGGGGATCTTGTTGAGCGGCATGATGCGGGCCGCGTGCACGATGGCCGAGTCGAGCCCCGCCTCCACGCACTCGTGCAGGAACACCGAGTTGAGCACGTGGCGGGCCGCGGGCTTGAGGCCGAAGCTGACGTTGGACAGGCCCAGCACCGTGTTCACGCCCGGCAGCTCGGCCTTGATGCGCCGGATCGCCTCGATGGTCGCCATGGCGTCGCCGCGCAGGTCGTCGTCGCCGGTCGACAGCGGGAAGGTGAGGGCGTCGAAGATCAGGTCCTCGGGCGGGATGCCGTAGCGCTGGGTGGCCAGGTCGTGGATGCGGTGGGCCACCCGCATCTTCCACTCGACGTCGCGGGCCTGGCCCTCCTCGTCGATGAGCAGCACGATCACCGCCGCGCCGTACTCGGCGGCGAGCGAGCACACCCGGTCGAAGCGGCTGCCGGGCGCCTCGCCGTCCTCGAGGTTGGCCGAGTTGAGGATGGCCTTGCCGCCCAGCCGCTGCAGGCCCGCCTCGATGACCGGGGGCTCGGTCGAGTCGAGCACGAGGGGCACCGTGACCTGGGTGGCGAAGCGGCTGGCCACCTCGTCCATGTCGACGGCGCCGTCGCGGCCCACGTAGTCGACGCACACGTCGAGCACGTGGGCGCCCTCGCGCTCCTGGTCGCGGGCCATCTTCACGCAGGCGTCCCAGTCGCCCTCCAGCATCAGCTCCCGGAACTTCTTGGAGCCGTTGGCGTTGGTGCGCTCGCCGATGATCAGGAAGCTGGCGTCCTGGTGGAACGGGACGGCGCTGAACATCGAGGTGGCGCCCGGCTCGGGCCGGGGCTGGCGGCGGGCCGGGGTGAGGTCCTTGGCCACCGCCGCGAGCTGGCGCAGGTGCTCGGGCGTCGAGCCGCAGCAGCCGCCCACGACCTGCACCCCGAGCTCGGTGACGAACCGGGTCTGGTACTCGACCAGCTCCTCCGGGCTGAGGTCGTAGTGCATCTTGCCGTCGACCACCGAGGGCAGGCCCATGTTGGGCAGGCACGAGATCGGCATGGTGGCGTTGGCCGACAGGTGCCGCAGGTGCTCGTGCATCTCGGAGGGGCCGGTGGCGCAGTTGAGGCCGAAGATGTCGGGCTTGAGGGCGCTGAGCGCGCCCAGCGCGGCGCCGATCTCGGAGCCCAGCAGCATCGTGCCGGTCTGCTCCATCGTGACCTGGAGCTGGATGGGCACCGTGGTGCCCAGCGCCGCCATGGCCCGGCGGGCGCCGATGACCGCGGCCTTGGCCGCCAGCAGGTCGAAGTGGGTCTCGGTGATGAGCAGGTCGACCCCGCCCTCGATGAGCGCGCGGGCCATCACCTCGTAGGCGTCGCGCAGCTCGACGAAGCCGATCTGCCCCAGCGACGGCGACTTGGTGCCGGGCCCCATCGACCCGGCCACGAACCCGCCGTAACCGTCGGCCACCTCGCGGGCGACCCGGGCGGAGGCCAGGCTGATCTCGTGGGCACGCTCGGGGATCTGGTACTCGCCGAGCGGCACCGAGAAGGCGCCGAAGCTGTTGGTCTCGACCACGTCGGACCCGGCGCGGAAGAAGGATTCGTGCAGCTCGGCGATGACGTCGGGCCTGGTCACCGACAGGATGTCGGTGCAGCCCTCGAGCTCCGGGCCGCCGAAGTCGTCGGCGGTCAGCCCCAGCTCCTGCAGGTTGGTGCCGGTGGCGCCGTCGTAGACCACGACGCGTTCGTTCACGAGGTCGAGGAAGCGGCTCATAGTCGAAGGGACAATCTACCGAGTGGTAGCGACCAGGACCGCCTTCTACCGCCTGCCCGAGCGGTCCGTGTTCGAGCGCTGGTGCGAGCAGACCCCCGACGGTTTCGTGGTGGCGGTCAAGGTGAGCCGCTACCTGACGCACATCCGGCGGCTGGCCGAGCCCGCGGAACCCGTCGCCCGCCTCGTCGAACGGTCGGCGGGGTTGGGACCGCGCCGCGGCCCGTTCCTCCTGCAGCTGCCGCCGACGCTGCGGGCGGCGCCCGACCGGCTCGACGCCTGCCTGCGGGCCTTCCCCCGCACGGCGCGCGTCGCGGTCGAGCCCCGCCATCCGTCGTGGTGGACCGACGAGGTGCGCCTGGTGCTCGAACGCCACGGCAGCGCCCTGTGCTGGGCCGACCGGGGCGGCCGCCCTGTCACGCCCCTGTGGCGCACGGCCGAGTGGGGCTACGTGCGGTTGCACGAGGGCCGGGCGTCGCCGCGGCCGTCCTACGGCCGGTCGGCGCTGGCGTCGTGGCTCGATCGCACGGCCGACGCCTGGCCGGAACCGGGCGCCGACGTGTTCGTGTACTTCAACAACGACCACGGCGGGGCTGCGGTCCGCAACGCCCGGACGCTGGTGCGCATGGCCCGACACCGCGGCGTCGCCGTCGCCGGGGACCGGCGTCGCGAATCGGTGTCGGGGCCGGGTCCGACGGGATCTAGCCTCGGCCCGTGACCCTGGCCGGCCCGCCCCGCATCGCCGTCGCGCCGGCGGCGTGGCGGGCGTTCGTCGGGCCCGCCGTGGAGGCGGGCGGGGGACAGATCGTCGACCCGGCCGACGCCGATGCCCTCGTGTGGACCGATCCCGCCGACCCGGACGGCCTGGGCGAGGTGCTCGACGCCCACCCCGGGCTGCGCTGGGTCCAGCTCCCGTGGGCGGGCATCGAGCCCTACGTCGGGGTCATACGGGCCCACGCCGACCGGACCTGGACGTGCGCCAAGGGCGTGTACGCCGCCCCGGTGGCCGAGCACGCCCTGGGCCTCGCCCTGGCCGGCCTCCGCCGGCTCGACCGCTACGCCCGGGCCGGCTCGTGGGGGCGCCCCGAGGGCCGCAACCTGGTGGGCGCCCGGGTCACGATCGTGGGCGGCGGCGGCATCGCCGAGGCCCTGCTCGGCATGTTGGCCCCGTTCGGCTGCGACGTGACGGTGGTGCGTCGGACCACCCGGCCGATGGCGGGCGCCTCCCGGGTGGTCGCCTCCGCCGACCTGGACGGCGCGCTGGCCGGCGCCGACGTCGTGGTGCTGGCGCTCGCCCTGACGCCGGACACCGACGGGTTGATCGACCGGCGCCGGCTCGACCTCGTGGCCGAGGGCGCTTGCCTCGTGAACGTGGCCCGCGGCCGCCACGTCGTGACCGACGACCTGGTGGCCGCGCTGCGCGAGGGCCCGCTGGGCAGCGCCGGGCTCGATGTCACGGAGCCGGAGCCGCTGCCCGACGGGCACCCGCTGTGGGCCCTGCCCAACGCCATCGTGACGCCCCACACGGCCAACACGCCGGAGATGGCGGTCCCGCTGCTGGCCGCCCGCGTCACCGACAACGTCCGCCGCTGGGCCGATGGCCGCCCCCTCGTCGGCCCCGTCGACGCCGCGGCCGGCTACTGACGGACGGCCGCAGCCCGTGGATGTCGAGGCGATGGCGAACGCCGAGGCCCGGCCTCGGACGGGATTTCACCGACCGGTGGGCACCGTCGTGTCGTCGACCGGTGCCGACGACACGACGTGCAGAACGAGAACGAGGAGGTCGCCCCTATGGACCTGGACGCCGAGCTCGACGCCTTCACGCCCCATGATGCGGCCGAGGCCGCCGACGTGGCCGCCGTCCGCGCCCTGGCGGCCGGCGGCGGTGACCCGTGGAGCCGCGGGCTGCCGGTCCACGTGACCGGCTCGGCCCTCGTCGTCCACCCGCCCACCGCCCGCGTGCTCCTGCGCTGGCACGAGCGCATGGCGAGCTGGCTGCAGGTCGGCGGTCACGGGGACCCGGGGGAGCACAGCGCGCTGGCCATCGCCCTGCGGGAGGGCGAGGAGGAGACCGGGCTGCGCGACCTGGTGCCCTGGCCCGACCCGACCCTGCCCCGCCTGGTCCACGTCGTGGTGGTGCCCGTGCCCGCGGGCAAGGGCGAGCCCGCCCACCACCACGCCGACCTCCGCTACGTCCTCGCCACCGACCGGCCGGACGATGCCCGGCCCGAGCGCCCCGATGCCCCGGTCCGCTGGATGTCGCTCGACGAGGCCCGGGCCGAGGTGGCCGAGGACAACCTGCGGACCACGCTCGACCGGACCGAGGCGCTCCTGGCTCGATCCGGATGATCGGCCGGGCCCGCGGGTATCGGCGGTTCGACGGGGCCTCGCCGATGGCGGTCCGGCGGCCCTTGAGAGTCTACGGATGGCGGCCTGACGGGCCTTCGGACATCGATCTCAGGTCGAGGTCGAGGCTCGAGCAGTAGTTCGAGGGTTGGTCGTGACCTGGGCTTCTGCCGCCGTCACGTCCGGCGGGTAGGGTCGGCCCGGTGACCCGGCTCTACACCGGCAAGGGCGACGACGGCACCACCGGCCTGCTGTTCGGCGGCCGGGTGGCCAAGGACTCGGCCCATCCGCGGGCCGTCGGCGCCGTCGACGAGGCCCAGGCCGCCATCGGGCGTGGCCCGGTCGCTGTGCGAGCGCGACGGCGAGCTCGACCACCAGCTCACCCACGTCTGCCGCGACCTGTGGGTGCTCATGGGCGAGCTGGCCACGCTGCCGGAGAACCGGGCCAAGCTGGCAGACGGGCAGACGCGGGTGTCGGTCGCGATGGTCGAGGCGGTCGAGGCGCTGGTCGACGACGTCGGCGGCCGGTTCGAGCCCCCGGCCAACTTCGTCGTGCCGGGCCAGACGGCCCTGGCCGCCCAGCTCGACGTGGCCCGCACCGTGGTGCGGCGGGCCGAGCGCGAGGCGGTGGCCGCCGCGACCGCGGGCTCCCAGGTGCTGCCCTACCTCAACCGGCTGTCGTCGCTGCTGTGGGTGCAGGCCCGCTGGGTCGAGGGCGAGCACCTGCTCAGCCGCGAGGTCGACCCCGAGCTCTGACACCCGCGGCTCCGGTCTCGGGAGGCCCCGGACACGCTCCGGGCCGGCGTTGGTCGGGACAGGACTCGGACCGCCCCGGACTGGTGTTGGTCGGGCGAGGCCCGGACCGGCGTTGCACGGGAGGCGCTGGACAGGCCCCCAGTCAGGACGCCAGAGGCGGGACGGACGGGGCCGGCGCCGGCGGCTGTAGGGTCCCGCCTCATGGATCTGGGCATCGCCGGTCGCACCGCGGCCGTGGCCGGGGCGTCGTCGGGCCTGGGGCTCGCGGCCGCGCAGGCCCTGGCGGCCGAGGGCGTGCGCGTCGCCGTCTGCGGGCGCGACCGTGCCCGCATCGACGCCGCGGCCGCCGGCATCGAGGGCGCCGTCCCGCTGGTGGCCGACGTGTCGACCCCGGCGGGCGCCACCGCCTTCATCGAGGAGGCCGCGGCCGCGCTCGGCCCCCTCGACATCCTGGTGGCGAACGCAGGCGGCCCGCCGCCGGGCACCTTCGCCACCACCCCGATCGACGCCTACGTCCCGGCCCTGGAGCTCAACCTCCTCTCGACCGTCGCCATGTGCCAGGCCGCCGTCCCCGGCATGTGCGAGCGGGGCTGGGGGCGGGTGGTGGCCATCACGTCGGTGTCGGTGCGCCAGCCCATCGGCTCGCTCATCCTGTCCAACACCGCCCGGGCCGGCGTCACCGCGTTCCTCAAGACGCTGGCGCTGGAGGTGGCCGGGCGGGGCGTCACGGTCAACTCGGTGCAGCCCGGGCTCCACCTCACCGACCGGGCCGTGCGGCTGTACGGCGGCGAGGCCGGCGCCGCGGCGGCCGGCGCCGGGCTGCCCGCAGGCACGCTGGGCGACCCCGCCGACTTCGGCGCCGTCGTCGCGTTCCTCTGCTCGGCGCACGCCGGCTTCGTGGTCGGCGCGGCCCTGCCGGTCGACGGCGGCAGCTACCAGGGGTTGCAGTAGCCCGGCCTCGGCCGGGCTGGCGAGCCGGCACGTCTGCCTGCGAGCCGGCGCCGGACGCTCGACGAGCGGCGCCGAGCGACTGACGACAGCGACCAACGGAGGAGACGACATGGGGTTCCGGCACGTGGTGATGTTCCGCTTCCGGGACGACGCCACCGACGAGCAACGGGCCGCGCTCGCCCGGGGACTGGACGGCATGCCAGCCGCCACCGGCGCTGTCGATCCCGCCGACTACAAGCACGGGCCGGACCTGGGCATCAACCCGGCGAGCTGGGACTACGTGGTCGTGGCCGACTTCGCGTCGGCCGACTCGTTCCTCACCTACCGCGATCATCCCGATCACCGGGCGCTCATCCGCGACCTGGTCGAGCCTGCGGTCGCCCAACGAGCCTCCGTGCAGTACGAGGCGCCCGACTGACAGCGGGCCGTGGCAACTGGCGTCGCACCCTGCGACCTCGGCAGTCAGCGACGCCGGAAGCCCGGTTCTCCACCCAGCACGGCCAACTGGCGTCGCACGCTGCCACCACGGCAGTCAGCGACGCCAGAAGCCCCGTTCTCTCCCCAGCACCGGCAGCTGGCGTCGCACGCTGCCGTCACGGCAGTCAGCGACGCCGGAAGCCCGGTTCTCCACTCAGTACGGGCATCTGGCGTTGCACGCTGCCACCGCGGCAGTCGGCGACGCCAGAACAGCGACGCCAGAACGAGGTGCGTACCCACGGGCAACTGGCGTTGCACGCTGCGACCGCGGCAGTCAGTGACGCCAGAAGCCCCGTCCTCTCCCCAGCACCGGCAACTGGCGTTGAACGCTGCGACCGCGGCAGTCAGCGACACCAGAACGTGGTGGGTGCCCAGGGGCAACTGGCGTCGAACGCTGCCACCACGGCAGTCAGTGACGCCAGTACCAGGTTGGCCACCCAACCACGGGTAACTGGCGTTGGACGCTGCGACCTCGGCAGTCAGTGACGCCAGAAGCCGGAGGTCCGGGTCGGGGGGAGGGGACAGGGGCTCGGGCGGTGCAACGCGCCTGTGGCGCCCGTCACCCGTACTCTTCAGGCATGTCCATCGCCATCGAGCTCACCCGCGCCCTCCCCGCGCCCGACGGGACCCCCGGTGAGGGGCGCATCAGCG
Organism: uncultured Acidimicrobiales bacterium; assembly: GCA_963842395.1. GTDB lineage: Bacteria > Actinomycetota > Acidimicrobiia > Acidimicrobiales > VFJN01 > ZC4RG19. The sequence continues at coordinate 806,640 of CAWJGJ010000002.1, read as the reverse complement.
TCGACGCGGTCGGCGTCGGCGTCTTCGCCGACGATCTCGGCGAGGCCGACCTCGACGAGCGCCTCGATCCCGCGTTCCTCCGTTCGCAGGGGTTCACCGCCAAGCCCGGCCAGGCGTGCGTGGTGCCCGGCGCGGACGGGAAGGTGGTGGTCGCCCTCGGGCTCGGCTCCCGCGCCGCCGCGACCACGGCCACCTACCGCAAGGCGGCCGCGGCCCTGGCCCGGGCCTCCCAGCGGCAGACCCACCTCGCCCTCGACGTGCTCGACGCGGTGCCCGAGGGGGTCGAGCGGCCGGCCGTGGCGCAGGCCCTGGCCGAGGGCGTGGTGCTCGGCGCCTACCGCTACACGGCGCTCAAATCCGACCCCGAGCGCAGCCACATCGAGTCGTTCACCGTGGTGGGCCGGGGCGGCAAGCGGGTGCTGGCGGCGCTCGACCGGGGCCGGGCGGTGGGCGAGGCCGTGCGGGTGGCCCGCGACCTGGTCAACCAGCCCGGGGGCACCCTGACGCCCACGGCCCTCGCCAGCCGGGCGGAGGAGCTGGCCGACCTCAAGGGCTTCGACGTCGAGGTGCTCGACCGGGCGGGGATCGAGGCCGAGGAGATGGGCGGCCTGCTGGGTGTCAACCGCGGGTCGGTCGAGGAGCCCCGGTTCGTCAAGCTGTCGTGGCGCCCGCCGGGAGCCTCGCGGGGGACCGTGGCACTGGTGGGCAAGGGCATCACCTTCGACTCGGGTGGCCTGTCGCTCAAGACGAGCGACGGGATGATCGGCATGAAGGGCGACATGGCCGGCGCCGCCGCCGTGCTGGCCACCTTCTCGGCCCTCGACGCCGTGCAGCCCCCCGTCGAGGTGCGGGGCTACCTGCCCCTCACCGACAACATGCCCGGCGGCGACGCCACCCGGGTCGGCGACGTGCTGCGCATCCGCAACGGCACCACCGTCGAGGTGCTCAACACCGACGCCGAGGGCCGGCTGGTGCTGGCCGACGCACTGGCGCTCGCCAGCGACGAAGGCCCCGACGCCATCGTCGACCTGGCGACCCTCACCGGCGCCTGCATGGTGGCGCTCGGCCCCAAGATCGCCGGGCTGATGGGCAACCACGACGCCTTCGCCGACCAGGTGCGGTCGGCGGCCGACGCCGAGGGCGAGCCCGTGTGGCCCCTCCCGTTGCCGGTCGAGCTGCGGTCGTCGATCGACTCGGACGTGGCCGACATCAAGAACGTCAGCGGCAAGCGGGCCGCAGGGGCGCTGGTCGCGGGCCTGTTCCTGCAGGAGTTCGTGGGCAAGGGCATCCCCTGGGTGCACCTCGACATCGCCGGCCCGGCGGATGCCTCCGAGGACGACGGCGAGACCCGCAAGGGCGGCACCGGCTTCGGCGTCCGCACCCTGCTGCACCTGCTGTCGACCTTCCGCAAGCCCGGGCGGGCGCCGAAGCTCTCCTGAGTGATCGGGTCCGCCGTCCCGGCGTCGCCGTGCCGGTGGCGACCTGCCTGCTGCAGCGTGCCGGCCGTGACGTGCCCGCTGTGCCCGACCGACGGAGCCCCCGGACGGACTGCCCGGAGCCGGTGGTGGCGCGCCCGGCTCAGAACCCCGCGTCGCGGTGGCGGAGCCCGACCAGTCCCACCGCGGCCAGCGCCCCGGCCACCAGGGTCAGCGCCGCGAGGGGCAGCCACTCGACCGGGTCGGCCGGCACGAGCGGCACGTGCTGGAACGGCGACAGGTCCATCGCCCACTGCGGCAGGCCGAGGAGCGGGCCGAGGAACGCCGCCAGCGCGCACCAGGCGAACAGCGCCCACATGGCCACGGTGGCCCGGGGCACCAGGCCCGCGAGTGCGATGGCCAGGCCCGCCAGCACCCACAACGCGGGCGCGAAGGCGAGGGCGGCCAGGGTCAGCCGGGCCACCTCGCCCGCGTCGCCGATGATGAGCGCGTACGTCGCACCCATGCCGGCGCCGAGGGCGACCAGCAGCAACACGCTGCCTGCGACGGCCACCGCCAGGTGCGAGCCGGCCCAGCTCCAGCGAGAGAGGGTGGTCGCGAGCAGCTGCTCGGCGCGGCCGCTGGCCTCCTCGCTGCGGGGTCGGAGGGCGGACGTGATCGTGAAGCCCCCGGCCACGACGGCCAGCGTCAGCAGTGCGGTCGCGAAGAACGAGTCGGTGAGGCTCCCGGCGGCCTGGGCCAGGATGTCGTTGAGCTGCTCGCTGTCGCCCACGAGGTCGGCCACGTCCTCGCCCAGCGAGCCGTAGGCCGCCCCGCCGAGCGCGAGCCCCACCATCCACGCGATCAGCGCGCCCCGTTGCAGGCGCACCGCCAGGCCCCAGGGTCGGGAGAGCCACGCGGCGGCGACCGGCGGGCCCGGACGGGGCGCGATCATCCCGCTGCCCAGATCGCGCCGCGACAGCAGCTCGTAGGCAATGGCCAGCAGCACCAGCGTGCCGCCGGCCAGGAGCGCCAGCGGCCACCAGCGCTCGTCCGCGTACGGTCGCACCGACTGGGCCCAGCCCATGGGCGACAGCCACGAAAGGGCCCCGCTGCCCACGTCGCCCACCGCGCGCAGGACGAACGACAGCGCCAGCGCCGCGCCGGTCAGGCCGTAGGCCGTGCGGTTGTGCTCGTTGGCCTGCGCGGCCACCGCGGTCGCGCCCGCGAAGAAGACGCCGAAGCCGGCCATCGCCGCGCCGTACGCCACCGACCCGGCGACGGCGAGGTCGAGCGTCAGCATCGCCAGCGCGATCAGCGCTCCGGTCAGCGTCAGCGCGGCACTGGTCACCAGCAGTGCCGCCGTCACCGGCGCGTTGCGGCCCACCACCGCGGCCCGCACGAGCTCGGTGCGCCCCTCCTCCTCGTCGGCCCGGGTGTGCCGCCCGACCAGGAACATGCCCATCAGCGCCATCGTCACGTAGCCGAAGGCGCCGATGTTGAACACGATCTGGCCGCCCAGGGTGTCGATGGCGTAGGTCGGACCATTCAGCGCGATCACCGCGGCGTTGTCGTAGAGCGGTGCCGCGGCGGCGTCGAGGTCGGCCTGGGTCGGGTACAGGGCGTCGATGCTGACGGCAGAGAACCACACCGTGCCGGCGATGCCGGCGATCCACACCGGGATGCGCACGCGGTCCCGGCGCAACATGAACCGTGCGAGCCGCCAGGTCCCGGCCAGGGTGGCGGGGCTGCGCCGCCGGGCGCCTCCCGCCGCGGGTCGCGGGCCGGCCCGGTCGGCGCCGGCGAGGGCGGTGGCGCTCACCCGGCGCCGTCCTCGCCGCCCACGTCGCGGCCGCCGGACCCGGTGGCACTCCCGGCGCCGTCACCTGCGCCCGCGCCGGTCGCCGCGCCGCCCCCGTGCCCGTCGCCGCCCGCGCCCCGGCGGGCCCCGGTGATGCCCTCCTCCCGCTCCTCGAGCTCGTCGCCGTAGTGGCGCAGGAACAGCTCCTCCAGCGTGGGGGGCTGGCTGACCAGGCTGCGGATGCCCAGCGTGGCCAGGTGGCGCATGGCATCGTCGAGGTGGGCCGTGTCGACGTCGAAGTCGGCCCGGTGGTCACGGACGACGACGTCGTGCAGTCCGGTGAGCCGGTCGAGGCCGGTGAGCTCGCCCTCGGTCTCCACCGAGATGGCCGTGCGCGTGAGGTGACGCATCTCGGCGAGCGTGCCGCTCTCGACGGTGCGGCCGGCACGGATGATGCTCACGCGGTCGGCCAGCGCCTCGACCTCCGCCAGCACGTGACTCGACAGCAGCACCGTCCGCCCGTCGCCTGTCGTCTCCCGCACCGTGTCCTGGAAGACCGCCTCCATCAGCGGGTCGAGGCCCGACGTCGGCTCGTCGAGGACGAGCAGCTCGACGTCCGCGGCCAGCGCGGCCACCAGCGCCACCTTCTGGCGGTTGCCCTTCGAGTAGGTACGGGCCTTCTTGCGAGGGTCGAGGTCGAAGCGGTCGATCATCTCGTCGCGCCGGGCGCGGTCGAGGCCACCGCGGAGCCCGCCGAGCAGGTCGATCACCTCGCCCCCGGTGAGGTTGGGCCACAGGTTCACGTCGCCGGGCACGTAGGCCAGGCGGCGGTGCAGCTCGACGGCATCGCGCCACGGGTCGCCGCCCAGCAGCACCGACTCACCCGAGTCCGGGCGCAGCAACCCCAGCAGCACCCGGATGGTGGTCGACTTTCCGGCGCCGTTGGGGCCGAGGAAGCCGTGCACTTCGCCGGTGGCCACCTCGAGATCGAGCCCGTCCAGCGCCCGGACGTGGCCGAAGGTCTTGACCAGTCCCGAGATCGAGATCGCGGTCATGGGCCCAACCTACGCGCCGCGTGGCGGCGTTCCGACGGATGACGGTCCGGCCGCCCACGATCCCTCGGAGGCTGCTGAGCACCCGGCCGCCAATCGTCAGCAACCCCGGCTCGCGAAGCTAAGAACGGCTGGTCGAGGCCGAGCGGAACCAGAAGTCGTTGGGGCCGCGGCCACGATGGAATCCGTGGGCCTCGACCATGGCGGTAGCAGCGGCGAATCCGTGGGCCACCTGGTCGGGCTGGTGGGCGTCACTACCGAAGGACACCGCCCCGCCGCCCTCTTCATGCCACCAGCGCACGATCTCCGGCCGGAACTGCAACCGGGTGTTCACCTCCAGAGCCCGGCCCGACCCGGCCAGTGCTCGAAGCACGGCACGGTACTCATCCTGGAAGTCCAAGGGGTCGAACGGCATGCCGGCGCCCCAGAGCCGCACCGGGTAGTCGATGTGGGCCAGCACCTGGAAGACATCGGACGACTCGACCATGCGCAGCGTCTCGTCCAGGTAGGCGCGGACGATCCCCGCCGGTGTGACCCCGTCGGGTGCTCCCGCCATGTAGAGGTGGTCGACGAGCCACAGCTCCCCGTCGATCTCCAGCGAGTGGAGCGACCCCAGCACCCGGTCGAAGGCGCCCGTCGCCAGCAGCGCCGCACTCCCATCGGCGAACCAGTGGGGCTCGCCCAACTCGACGCCCGACAGGATCTGCAGGCCGCGGAACCGGTCGCGGCAGCGCTCCACACAGGCCAGGTAACCCTGGGTGTCGAACGGCACCGGACTGAACCTCCCGTCGGAGCCGACCACCGACGCCGGCATCAGATCCCGTACCTCCGGGGCCAGCACCCAGCGGCTGGCGTCGACGTGCTCGGTGAATGCGACAGACGGCAACCCCAGCCGCACCGCTTCGGCGCACGACCGCTCCATCGACCCGGCCACCGCGTCCCACGACCACTCGGTATGCACGTGGTTGTCGGGCGGCAGCGGCGACACACGCCGAGCCTTCCACGAGATCGGCCACCCGATCACCCCGGCATTGCTCAGCGGTCTCCTAAGGCAGCGACGCGGTCTCCGCGATGAAGCTGTCGAGCACGCCGTCGCCCACCCGCACCGGCCCCTCGGGCTTCGTCTCGCCGGGGATGGTGCGGACGGCGGCGGCGCGGGACACGAGGTCGGCGACCGGGGCTCGGGCGGCGGCCGCCCCGGCGGCGTCGCCCGCCAGCCCGGCGGCCACGGCGTCGAGGCTGGCGACCAGCGCCTGCCCCCACAGGGCGGTGGCGTCGAGCCATGGCCCGCTGTCGGCCGCGAACGCGGGCTCGGCGTGGGCTCGGATCAGCGCGGGGGCGCCGGCGATCCGCTCGGCGTAGGGGCGCAGGGCGTCGAGCGCCGCCTGGCGATCGCCCGCCGCCCACGCCGCCCGGAAGCCGTCCAGCCGGGCATCGAGCGTGGGCGCCTGGGGCTGGGACAGGCGGCCGGTGCGGGCCGACGTGGGCGCCAGGTTCTCGAGGTCGAAGAAGGCGAGCAGGGCGTCGACCGTGCGGGGATCGCCACCGGCCAGGTGTTCGGCCGCGGCGCGATGGGCGCGAGCCGGGTCGTAGCCGGCGTCGTTCCAGGCGAAGTCGGCGCCGCCCACCAACTGGACCTTGCTGGCCGCCGCCTGGTTCATCGGGTTGAGCACGATGCCCGTGACCTGGGCCGACAGGCCGGCTTCCCGGCGGGCGTAGGGAGCGAGGATGAGGCGTCCCTCGGTGGCGGGGAAGTCGTTGACCGGCGTGTTGTCCCACACGAACAGCGGCCGCCCGAAGGTCGCCGCCGCGGCTTGGGCCTGTGCGACGGTGATCTCGTCGGGCACGACGTAGGCGCCGGTCCACATCACCTCGACGGCGGGGTCGAGCTGCTCGCGCAGCACGCGGCGGTAGGCGCTGTCGGCGGTGCCCCGGTACTCGGTCGGCACCATCTGGAGGGGCCGCACGTCGGCGTGGTCGGCGACGAAGCCCTGCTGCACGGCGTTGAGCAGCTCGGCCTGGGCCCGGGCGGCCGCTTCGGTGGAGGGCGGGCCGTAGCGGGCCGCGTCCGTGTCGCAGTTCCAGCGGGTGTGGTCGATGTCGTCGAGGGCGATCGAGAACGAGCGCACCCCGAGCCGGTGGACGGCATCCAGCTTGGCGGTCAGGGCGGCGCGATCGGCCGGATCGCCGTAGCAGATCGACACCCCGGGCGAGACCGCGAACGTGAACCGGACGTGGTTGGCCGCCGCCGCGTCGGCGAGCGCCTGCAGGTCGGCCAGCCGGTCGGCTGGGTAGGGCTCCCGCCAGCGGTCGCGGTGGAACGGGTCGTCCTTGGGGGCGTAGATGTAGGTGTTGAGCTTGAACCGCCCGTAGAACGCGAGCTGGTCGAGGCGCTCGTCGGTGGTCCACGGGCTGCCGTAGAAGCCCTCGATCGCACCGCGGTGCTGCATCGCCGGCCGGTCGAGCACCGCCACGCCCGCCACGGCGCCGTCGCCCGTGAGCTGGCGTAGCGTCTGGGCGGCGTAGAACGTGCCCGCCGCATCGGCCCCGGCGAGGACCACCTGGCCGGATCCGTCGCTGCGGGTCACGGCGGCCAGGGCGTATCCCTCGGGCGGGAGGTCGTCCGGCACCTCGACGCCCACGTCCCCGAGGCGGCCGGCGAGGTCGGCGTCGCTCGCCGCCCCGACGTAGACCCGCAGCTCGCCGCCCTCGTCGCCGTTCCCGTCGTCGCCGTCGTCGTCCTGACGGCCGGGACGCTGGGTGTCGCGCGGCTCGGCCCGGACGACGCGGGTCGCACCCGCCCGCTCGAGCACCTCCGCCACCACGTCGACGGCGGCCGGGTCGGCTGCCGGTGGCGCGACCAGCATGACCGTCGTCGGTACCGGCACGTCGGGCCCCAGCCAGCGGAGGTCCCGCGGCGTGGGCGTGACCACCGGCAGCGGGTCGGTGCGCGGTGCAAGGCGGGGCGTGGGGACGGTGGTCACGGTTGTCTCCGGTTCGCGCGTGGCCGGTGCGGTGTCGCCCCCGTCGCCCGAGCACGACGCCGCGACGAGGGAGGCGGCGATCGCCGACGCGAGCACCGCCCGCGCGCGGGCGCCGGCGGGTCGTCATCGGGAGGGTCGGGAGCGAGGCGAGGTCATGGGTCCCACAGCGGGCGGGTGCGTTCACAGGTTCGGCATCGGAACCTATGACCTGGGGCCCGCCCGTGCGGAACCCATGACCTCGTGCCCGGCTGGGGGAGGGGTGCCGGCGACCGCGGGCCGGGATGGCGCCGTTGCCACCCCGGCACCCGTGGCGGACGGGCGCCGGCACCGCCGGGCGGGCTCGGCATCCTCAGGCGGCGGTCCCCCCGGGATGCGCGGCGCGGGTGTGGTGGTCGAGCGCCCAGGCGGTGGCCTCGCTGGCCAGCGCAGGGTGGAACCGCCACCGGTGGAGCTGGCGCTCGGTGCCGGCGCCGTCCTCGCCCAGCTCGACCAGCGACAACGCCAGCCTGCGGGCCCGATCGCGCAGGTCGCCGGCGTCGGCGCGGGGCGCCCTGTCGACCCAGCGGGCGTGCTCGGCCTGCAACGTGTCGGGCAGGCGGGCGATCTGGCGGCGGGTGAGCGGCGGCAGCTTGCGCCGGGCCTGGAGCATGGTGGGCCCGATCAGGCGGGTGGCGCCGAACTGGCAGCAGCGCGCCAGCGTGCGGGGCAGCACGGCGTTGGCGCCGGGTCGGCGCCCGAGGCCGAGGCTGGCGGCGCACTCGTCGAGGTCGAGCTCGAAGCCGTCGGGCGCGGCGTCGAGCCCCTCGACCAGGTGACGCGTGAGCCAGGTGGCGCTCGGGCCGAGGATGCCCAGCCAGAAGCGCTCGACGTACAGCGTGCGCGGGTCGTGTCCGACCCGGTCGATGACGGCGTCAGGCCAGGGGAGGACGGTGAGGGCAGGTAGGTCGGGCGGGATGTCGGAGGCGTGCATGGGTCTCCAGCGAGGGGAACGACTGACGTTCAGGGGAAGTCGCTCTCTATGTTTCAGTGTTTTTCACGTTTTGCAGTCCTTGTCAAGACCTACGAGCCCGATCAGATGTCTTCTATTGAGTATGGCGCGGCTCGGGTCCACGGGGCATACTGCTGTTCGTGGTCGTCGAGCGCCCTGGCCAGGGTCTGGCGGATGGCCAGGCCCACGTCGGTCCAGCGCCGGCTCATGGGCTCGGTCAGCTCGGACGCTCTGTCCAGCAGGTCGTCGACCGAGAGCTGCACGGTGGCGACGGAGATCTCGAGGGCGACGATGCCGGCGGGCTTGGGCTCGGGAGGCGGGGCGCTGGCCATGGGGACCTCGCAGGACGGGCGACGGGGCTGTCGGGGCCACGCCCGAGGCACGGGACGGCGACTCGGGCCTGGCGCCTCGGACCTGACGATCCGTACGGCCGCCCGCACGAATCGTCTCGACAGTAGCTAATGGGTAGCTTATTGTCCACCAGGCATTCGGTTAGTGATGGCGAGTGATTGTGGGGGAGGTGCGTAACGTGTCCGACGTGGCGAGGCTCCATTTCGTGATTCCCGACGACCTGCACGACGACATCAGGGAGTTGGCGGCGGATCGGGGCCAGACGATCAAGGGGCTGGTCATCTACGAGCTGCGCCGCGTCGTCGACGAGGCCCGCCGGCAGGCCGACGAGGCGCGGGCCGCGCGTGAGCAGGCCAACCGCTTCGGCGGCCCGCGCAGCGAGCCACCGCGCCGGATCTGACGGCACCGTGTCCGCCGACCCGGCCGACACCGAGCTCGGCGACGATGCGCTGGTCGAGCAGGTGCGGGGGTGGATCGCGGAGGCGCAGTGCGTCGTGGTGCTCACCGGGGCCGGCATCAGCACCGACAGCGGCATCCCCGACTTCCGGGGCCCTGAGGGCGTGTGGACCCGCGATCCCGAAGCCGAGAAGCGGGCCACGCTGCAGCACTACATGTCCGACCCCGAGGTGCGGCGCCAGTCGTGGCGGTTCCGCCTCGACAGCCCCACCTGGACCGCTGAACCGAACGCCGGGCACCACGCCCTCGTCGCGCTCGAGCGGCGCAGCAAGCTCGACACGTTGATCACCCAGAACGTCGACGGGCTGCACGTGGCGGCCGGCTCGTCCCGGGCGCGGGTGATCGAGGTCCACGGCACCTCGCGGGAGGTGGTGTGCATGTCCTGTGACGAGCGGGCGCCCATGCAGCGCGCGCTCGACCGGGTGCGGGCGGGCGAGGCCGACCCGCCCTGCCGCTCGTGCGGCGGCATCCTGAAGTCGGCGACGATCAGCTTCGGCCAGAGCCTCGTGCCCGAGGACCTCGAGCGGGCGGGCGCCGCCGCCCGCCGGGCCGACCTGTTGCTGGCCGTGGGCTCGACGCTGGCGGTCTATCCAGTGGCGGAGGTGGTGCCGGTGGCGCGGATGTCGGGCGCCCGCATCGTCATCGTCAACGGCGACGAGACGGCGATGGACCACATGGCGGACGCGGTGCTGCGCGGGCGCATCGGCGACCTGCTGCCGCGGCTCGCCGCGCCCTGACGAAATTACCGAACGGTCACATCCAAGGTCCTGCTCAGGACCACAATTTGTGCCCGAGGTCACGCGATGTGGGTATCGTTCCACCCGATGGCTGCGCTGCTGGAGGCTGCGAAGCGCCGCAATCCCCTTCCCACCGGCACCGCCGCGGTCGGAGCGGGGTTGATCGTCGCCGGGATATCGGCCTACGGATTCCTCTTCGTCGCCCACAAGGCGATCAGCGAGACCGAGTACTCGCCCCTGGGCACCTTGTGGAGCCTGGTCTTCCTCGCCGGGCCCGGCCTGTTCCTGCCGCTCGAGCAGGAGATCAGCCGGGCGCTGGCCGAGCGACGCGCCCGCCACCAGGGCGGACTGCCCGTCGTGCGCCGGGCCGCCACCATCGGCGTGGGCCTGGGCCTCGGCGTGCTGGTGCTGCTCATCGCCACGGCGCGCTGGACGACCGACCGGCTCTTCGACGGCCAGATCCTGCTGCTGGTCGGCCTGACCCTCGGCCTGGCCGGCGCCCTGGCCGGCCACCTCACCCGCGGCTGCCTGTCGGGCACCGGCCGGTTCAAGGGCTACGGCACCTACCTGGGGGCCGACGGCTTCATCCGGGTCCTCGGCGCGGTGCTGTGCGTGGTCGTGGGCGTCAACACGGCGGGGCCCTTCGGCATCGCCATCGGCATCGCCGGCCTGCTGGCCGTGCCGGTGGCGCTGCGCGTGCAGCGCCCCGACCTGGAAGAGGGGCCGGAGGCGGCGTTCCGCGAGGTGTCGAGCGCGGCTGGGCTACCTGCTCATGGCGTCGATATTCGCCTTCGCCCTCATGAACATCGGCCCCGTGCTGGTGAAGCTCATGGCCGACGAGGCCCAGGCCGACGCGGCCGGTCGGTTCGTCAACGGCGTCGTGGTGGCCCGCATCCCGCTGTTCCTGTTCCAGGCCGTGCAGGCCTCGCTGCTGCCCAAGCTGTCGGCGCTGGCGCACTCGGGCCAGCTCGTCGACTTCCGCCGCGGCCTCAAGCGGCTGCTCGTCGTCGTGGCCGCCCTGGCCGCCGTCGGCACCCTCGCCGGGTTCCTGCTCGGTCCGTTCGTCGTCGAGATCATGTTCCCCGACGCCGACCTGTCGGGGCGGACCATGGGCCTCCTGGCCGCCGGCTCGGGCCTGTACATGCTGGCCCTCGCCTGCGCGCAGGCGGTGATCGCGCTCGGCGGCCACCGCGACCAGGCCCTGGGCTGGGCGGCGGGGTTCACGGCCCTCATGGTCACCGTGCTGCTGGCCGCGAACGACAACCTGTTCCTGCGGGTCGAGGTCGGCCTGCTGGTGGGCAGCGCGGTCGCCCTGCTGGTCATGGGTTGCCTGCTGCTGCGGCGGCTCTCGGCCGCCGGGCCGCTCACGGTCGACTCGGGCGACCTGATCGAGGCCCTCCACGACCTTCCCATCGAGCCCTGACCGGTCCCGCCGCCGGCGCGTCCGCCGGCGGGGAACACCGGGCCTGGCTCGATTGTTGATCGGGTCGCTAGGCTTTTCCGTCGCACGACCGTTCGCGCGCGTCGTGCGCGCCACCTGCACAGCCAGAGAGGGTGCCCGATGCCGAGCTTCCGTGAGCTGCTCGCCGCCACCAAGTCCCAGATCCGCGAGGTCGACACCGCCACCGCCGACGAGCTGCGCGGCCGCCCGGGCGCCGTGGTGCTCGACGTGCGCGAGCCCGACGAGTACGAGCAGGGCGCCATCCCCGGTGCGGTGCACATCCCCCGGGGCACGCTCGAGGGCTCGGTCGAGGGGCGCCTGCCCGACCACGACGCGCCGGTGATCGTCCACTGCGCCAGTGGCGTGCGCTCGGCGTTCGCGGCCAGGACGCTCACCGAGATGGGCTACAGCGACGTCGTGTCGGTGGTCGGAGGCTTCAACAAGTGGAAGGACGAGGGTCGCGACTGGGCGACGCCCCGCAGCCTGTCGCCCGAGCAGCGCAACCGCTACCAGCGCCACCTGCTGCTGCCCGAGGTCGACGTCGAGGGCCAGCTCAAGCTGCTCGACTCGCGGGTGCTGCTGCTCGGCGCGGGCGGCCTCGGTTCGCCGGCCGCCCTCTACCTGGCGGCCGCGGGCGTGGGGACGATCGGCATCGTCGACATGGACGTCGTCGACGCCTCCAACCTGCAGCGCCAGATCCTGCACAACGTCGACCGCATCGGCGAGCGCAAGGTCGACTCGGCGAAGAAGACGCTCACCGCCCTCAACCCCGACGTCAACGTCGTGACCCACGACGTGCGCCTGGGGGCCGACAACGTGGTCGACATCCTGTCCGGCTACGACCTGGTGATCGACGGCGCCGACAACTTCCCGGTGCGCTACCTGCTCAACGACGCGGCGCTGAAGGTGGGCATCCCGGTGGTGCACGGGTCGATCTTCCGCTTCGAGGGTCAGGCGACCGTCTTCAAGCCCCACGACGGGCCGTGCTACCGGTGCTTCCTCGCCGAGCCGCCGCCGCCCGAGATGGCGCCCTCGTGCGCCGAGGCGGGGGTGCTCGGCGTCCTGCCCGGCATCGTCGGTTCGATCCAGGCCGTCGAGGCGCTGAAGCTGTTGCTCGACATCGGCGACAGCCTGTCGGGCCGGCTGGTGGCGTACGACTCGCTGGAGCAGTCGTTCCGCACGTACAAGGTGCTGCGCGACGCGGAGTGCCCGGCCTGCTCGATCGATCCGGCCGACATCGTCATCGCCGAGTACGACGAGCACTGCACGCCCCACCCGCTCCAGCCGCCTCCCGCCTGACCCGTCACCGGCGGTGACGGAGGGCGAGACCTTGCCTCTGGACGCACGCGGAGTGAGACGGTAACCATGCATTGTGGCTCCCCGACCACCGAGTGCGGCTGCGCCGGCGGCGCCGCAAGCTCACACGAAGCGATCCTGGCGGCGCGCGCTGGCGGTCAAGGCGGCCGTCGCCGTGGCGATCGGTGCGATCGGGATCGTGGTGCCCCCGCCGCGGTTCGTCGACCGGCCGGCCATGGCCACCGAGACCCGGCATCCCACCGCGGTGCGCGCCGCCGAGCCGCCGGCGTCCCCACGACGGACACGACGGACACGACCGCCGTCGCGGCGTCGACCGACACGACGACGGATGCCGCGACTGCCGGCGCCCCGCCGAGCGATGTCCCGACGACCGCCACCACGGGCACCACCGGGACCGCCGGCACCGGCGACGGCGCCGCGGCGTCGACCACCTCCACGACGGCCGGGCCTCCGGGCGCCGCCGAGCCGCCGGCATCCATCGTCGGGCGGGTCGTGCTGGCGGAGGACACGCGTGACTTCAACCTGATCGGCGTCACGTTGGCCGCGCCGCCGCCCGGACCGGTGCTCGTGCGCACCGCGACGGCGGACGGCGCCTGGTCGCCCTGGCACGAGCTGGACATCGACGCCGAGCGGGCGTTGGCCCCGGTCCCCGGCGCCCCGGTGCCCCAGGAGCCCGAGGAGGGCGCGCCGGGCCTGCACAGCGATCCCCTGTGGGTGGGCGACGCCACCCGCTACGAGCTCGAGCTACCGGCAGCGAGCGCCCCCGCGGCGGCCGTGCACCTCGTCTACGAGACCACCCGGCGGGTGGCGGTGGCCGAGACCGCCCCGGCGGGCGCCGATCCCGCGGCACCCGGGATCCGGGCCCGTTCGTCCTGGGGCGCCCGCGCGCCGGCCGCGACGCCGTCGGTGGCCTCCGTGGGGCTGCGGACGGCGGTGCTCCACCACACGGCGGGGACCAACGCCTACTCGAGCGCCGACGTCCCCTCCCTGCTCCGGGGCGTGCAGGCGTACCACATGGACGCCAACGGCTGGAGCGACATCGGGTACAACTTCGCGATCGACCGGTTCGGGCGCATCTGGGAGGCGCGGGCCGGCGGCGTGACGAGGGCGGTCATCGGCGCCCACGCCCGCGGGTTCAACACCGGATCGACCGGGGTCGTGGTGCTCGGGAACTTCGAGACGGCCTCGCCCTCCGCCGCGGCGGTGAACGCGGTGGCGGCCCTCATCGCGTGGAAGTTCGCACGCCACGACGTCGACCCCCGCGGCGCCGTCACCATCCGGGCGGGCGAGGGGAGCCCGCGGTACGCGCCCGGCTCGCTCGTCACGCTGAACCGCATCGTCGGGCACCGCGACGTCGGCCTCACCGCGTGCCCGGGCCGCAACCTGTACCCGGCGCTCGGTGTCATCCGGGCGTCCGCCGCGAGCAGGTGGCCGCGCCTGGCCCTGCCGGGGCTGGCCCTCGTCGGCAACTTCGCCGGCAGCGCCGCCGACGACGTGTTCGTCCGCCAGCCGGGCGTGCTGCCCGACCTGCTGTTCACCGCCTCGGGGGGCCGCCTCACGGCTCCGAGGCTCTTCACCGTCAACGGCAGCTACCGCCCGCTCGTGGGCGACTTCGACGGCAACGGGTTCGACGACCTGCTGTGGTACGGCCCCGGCCGGGTGCCGGACGCGGTCTGGTACAGCCGCGGGAACGGGACGTTCTTCGCGGCGCGGGCCGGGCCCGTCAACGGCAGCTACCGGCCCGTCGTGGGCGACGTCGACGGCGACGGCGACGACGACGTGCTGTGGTACGCGCCGGGATCGGGGCAGGAGTTCCTGTGGCTGGCCGCCGGGTCCCGGTTCCGCTCGGTGCCCACCAGCGCCGTGAACGGCGACTACCGCACCGCGGCCGGCGACTTCGACGGCGACGGCGACGACGACGTTCTCTGGCACGGCCCGCGCGGGGTGCGTGACATCTTCTGGTCCTCGTCCGGCGGGACGTTCCGGGCCCGCAACGCGCCGACCATGTCGGGGTCGTACGTGCCGGTCGCGGGTGACTACGACGGCGACGGCGACGACGACGTCGTCCTCTACGCCGCCGGCCCCGCCCCCGACCACATCTGGATGATCGAACGGTTCGCGGTGCGTTCGCAGGCCGCCCCCGCGGTCTCCGGCCCGTTCCGCAGCGTGCGGCCGATCGACCTCGACGGCGACGGCCGGGACGAGGTGTTGTGGTACGCCTCGCCGGGCCGGGACGTCGTGTGGTGGCACGGCGCCGGCGTGCTCGACCGGGCCTCGTCCACCAACGTCGCCCTCCGCTGAGCCCGCCGCCGGGCGGGAGCCGTTGGTGCCGGCCCGCGTCGCGTGGCGCCCTACCATGGGGCCGCGATGTCTGCTCAAACACAACCGGCGACGGCCGTGCCCATCGGCAACGCCTACGACAAGTACACGGCGTCGAACCCGATCGAGCGCCGGCTCATGCAGGGGTTCTTCCGGGCGCTCGACGCCTGCCTGCCGGCCGCCGCCCCCACCACCATCCTCGAGGTGGGCATGGGCGAGGCCGAGATCGCCGCCCGCGTCCGCGACCGCTACCCGGGCGCCTCGATCGTCGGGATCGACCTGCCCGACGAGGGCCTCGCCTCGGCGTGGGACGACAAGGGCGTGGCCGGCGCGTTCGCCGACATCGCCCACCTCCCGTTCCCCTCCGACAGCTTCGACCTGGTGCTGGCCATCGAGGTGCTGGAGCACGTGCCCGACCCCGACGCCGCGCTGCGCGACCTCGCCCGCGTCGGCCGGGGCAGCTTCGTGCTCTCGGTGCCCCACGAGCCCGTCTGGCGCGTCGCCAACATGGCGCGCGGCAAGTACCTGCGCGACCTGGGCAACACGCCGGGCCACATCCAGCACTGGTCGCAGCGGTCGTTCCGCCGGCAGGTCGGTGCGCACCTGGACGTCGACACTGCCCGGTCGCCGTTCCCGTGGACGATGCTGTCGGCCCGGCGTCGCGCGCCGGCGGGATGACGGTGGCGACCGGGGCGTCGCCTCCTCGACCCGAGCCCGGAGCACCGGGCGGCTCGCCCTCCGGCGACCACGAGGCGCGCGTCGCCCGCCTGAAGTGGTTGCTGCGCATCTTCTACACCGTGTCCGCGGTGTTCGTCCTGGTGGCCGTGGCGTCCACGCTCGACCGCGCCCAGGGCCGGGTCATCCCGTCGCTGCGGGCCGTCGCGTTCGCCGCCGTGGCGCTCACCGCCGCCCTGCGGTGCTCGGCGTCGGCCTGGGCGGCGCTGCTGCCGGGCGAGGCGCCGCCGGTCGAGCTGCGCCGCTGCGTCTACGCGTCGCAGCTGGGCAAGTACGTGCCCGGCGGCCTCGTCCAGGCGGTCGGCCAGGTGGCCATCGCCACCCGCATCGGCATCCCCATGGCCACCGCCTTCCCCGCCTACCTCGTCTATGCCGGGCACGCCGCGCTCGGGTCGCTGGTGGCCGCCGGCGTGCTCGTGACCCAGGCCCCGACCGTGGGCACCGGGTGGGCCCTCGCGGCCGGGGCGCTGGCCGCGGTGTCGGTCGTCTCGGTCTGGCGCCCGGCCCTCGCTCTCGGCCTGCGCGTGGCCCAGCGGGTCGTCCCCCGGCTGCGGCGCGTCGGGCCGCTCCCCGGCCAGGGGCCGCTGGCGCGCGGGTTCGCCCTCCAGGTGGCGTTCGCCCTCCTCCAGGGCGCCAGCTTCGCGGTCCTGCTGCGCTCGCTCGACCACGATGTGCCGATCCTCGCCGCGCTGGGCGCCAACGCCATGGCCTTCGGCCTGGGGCTGCTGGCGGTGCCCGTGCCGTCGGGGCTGCTCGTGCGGGAGGGGGTGCTCGTCGCTATCCTCCACCCGGTCGCCGGGGCCGCGACGGTGGTCACCGCGGCCGTCGTGCAGCGGCTGGCCGCCATCGCCGTCGAGATCGTGATGCTGGGCGCCAACAGGCTCGCGCCACGGGCTCCATCCGACCCCGGCACCGACACCGTTGCACCTGACCTGCAGGGAACTCCATGAGCACGACCAAGACCAAGTACCACGGCCTGCTGTCGCCGTACCTTCGCAACCGGCGCCTGGCCATGGCCCGGCCCCTGCTGACGGGTCGGGTGCTCGACGTCGGGTGCGCCGAGGGCCACCTGGCCGAGAGCGTGCCCGCCGACCGCTACGTCGGCGTCGACCTCGACCCGGACATCCTGGTGGAGGCCCGGGCGGCCCATCCGGACCATGTGTTCATGGGCCTCGACGAGCTCGACGAGGGGGAGCGCTTCGACACGGTCGTCGCCCTGGCGGTCATCGAGCACGTGCCCGACCCCGAGGGCTGGCTGCGGCGCTGGGCGGGGATGCTGGAGCCGGGCGGGCAGGTCGTGCTCACCACGCCCTACGACCGCTACGAGCCGCTGCACGGCATCGCCGCCAAGCTGCGACTGACCAGCGACGAGGCCCACGACGAGCACGAGACGTGCTTCGACCGCGAGTCCCTGGAGGCCGCGTTCGAGGCCGCCGGCCTGAAGCCGTCCAGCTACAAGCGTTTCCTCCTCGGCCTCAACCAGCTCGCCGTCGCCACCCGCTGAGCTCCGGGCCCGCGCCGGTTCAGCCGGGCGGTGCCGTCGGACGCCGCACGGGCCCGCCCCGGAGGGCGGGCCCGCAGCGTCACGACCGGATCACCGTCCCGAGATCGAGAAGCTGCCGACCTCGTCGGGCTCGATCGGCGCCCCGGCCGGCGCCTCGCCGGGTACGGCCCCCGGCGCCGGCGGCATCGGCCGGACGGGGATGTACTCGTAGATGAAGCCGTCGAAGGTGCCGGGCAGGTTGTCCCAGAACTGCATGATGTCGTCGTTCTCGAAGAGGTAGTCCTCGGCACCGTCGCCGAGGAAGTCGCCGGCGGCGGTGACGTACTCGCCCGTCACGTTCGGGGAGATGGTCGCCTTGAAGACCTGCCCCTGGAAGAAGTCCCACAGACCGTCGGCCGCGGGGCCGGGCGCATACCAGAAGATGTCCTCCTCGCCTGGGCCGTCACCGAAGGTGTCGGCCGAGAACGGCAGGTAGTTGCCGCCGTTCACCGCCTGGCGGATGGTGCGGGTCTTCCCCCCGGGGTTGAAGTCGAACAGGTAGTCGGCCGCCGTCCCCGGTGCGTACCAGAAGATGTCGTCGCTGCGGTCGCCGCCGAACGAGCCGCTCACCGGCCGGTACACGCCGTTGATGCTCATGGGAATGGATGAGTAGCCGCCGCCCGGCCGGGACCGCCACATGGCGTCGGCGCCCGAGCCGGGCGTGTACCAGACGATGTCGTCGGTGCCGTCGCTGTTGTAGTCGCCAGGAATCGGGGTGAAGTTCCCCCCGACGTTGGACGGCACGGACTGCGCCTGCGTGTAGCTCGTGAAGTTCCACACGAAGTCCTCGACGGCGCCGGGGCCGTAGAAGAAGATCTCGTCGAACGCGTCGGCGTCGAAGTTGCCCACGAACGGCCGATAGGTGCCGTCGATCGCGAACTGGCCCCGCACGGACAGCTCGGGCGGCTCGTCGAACAGCCGCGTGAAGATGAACAGTGCCTCCGGCGCGGTGCCCTGGGCGTAGAGGAACGCCTCGTCCCGGGGCCCGGCGGCGAAGTTCCCGACCAGCAATGCGTGGTCGGTCGGTATTGCAGCGGCCGCCGCTGGGGCCGCTGCCGGCGCCGGCGCGGCCGTCCCGGGCTGCGCCGATAGACCGGTCCACAGAAGGATCACCGCCGACAGTGCAACAACGCGTCGTCGTCCCATCCCACCTCTGCCCTTCGTGCGATGTCGAGCCTGTCCCCGCGACCGACCCGAGCGGAACGTAGCTGCCCGACACGGCGCGCGGACATCACCCCGGCAGCCTGTGTCGATGCGGCCGCATGGCAGGCGCTCGGAGGCGGGGACCGCCGGACGCGACAGCGGCCCGGCCGCTCGGGGCCGGACCACCGTCGTCACGTGGACAGGACTGCGGAGGAGGGACTAGCGGCTGACGGTGGTCTCGCCGACCTTTTCGGGAGAGGCGGTCGGCAGGCCGGTCGCCCCGCCGGCCCCCGCGGCCCCCCGCTCGCCGGCGGCGGCCGGGGCGGCGGTGTACACCCAGATGGTGACGTCCACGTCGGGCACGCCGGGTATGGGCGTGTTGTCCCACAGCTCCAGCGTCGTGTTGTTCTCGAAGACGAGGTCCTCGGCGCCGTCGCCGAAGAAGTCGCCCGAGGCGGTGAGGTACTCACCGTCGATCGCGGGGAGCGTCGAGCGGAACAGCTCGCCGGCGAAGTAGTCCCACAGCCCGTCGGCCGCCGCACCCGGGGCGTAGAAGACGATGTCCTCGCCGCCGGGGCCGTCACCGTAGATGTCGGCCGAGAACGGCAGGTAGCCGCCGCCGTTGACGGCGTACCGCACGTTGCGGGTGGCGCCGCCGGGCGTGAAGTCGAACAGGTAGTCGGGCGCCGAGCCCGGGGAGTACCAGAAGATGTCGTCGGTCCGGTCGTTGCCGAACGACCCGCTCACGGGCCGGTAGACGCCGTTGATCACCAGCCGGCCCGAGGTGAACGTGCCGTTGGCCCGGAAGCGCCACAGGTAGTCGGGCCCCGAGCCCGGCGTGTACCAGACGATGTCGTCGATGCCGTCGCCGTTGTAGTCGCCCGGGATGGGTCGGTAGTTGCCGGAGACCGGGAACGCCCGCGAGCTCACGGAGGTGTAGCTGTTGAAGTTCCAGATGTAGTCCTGGCCCGAGCCGGGTGCGTAGAACAGGATCTCGTCGAACCCGTCACCGTCGAAGTTGCCCACGAACGGCTTGTAGGTGCCCCGGACGTCGAACTCGCCCTGCGTCGTGAACACGGGGGCCGTGGTGCCGGACTTCGCGATCGTCACGAGCGCCTCGGTCGGGGCGCCCGGCGCGTAGAAGAACAGCTCGTCGCGGGGCCCGCCTGCGAAGTTGCCGGCGAGCATCGCGTGGTCGGTCGGTACGGCAGCGCTGACAGGCGTCGCGGAGGGGCCGAACATCCCGGCACAGACCCCCGCCACCACCGACAGCGCCACGAGACGGCGTCGTCGCATTCCCAGCTGATCCTTTGCTCCAGCATGCCGTCACCGTGACGGCCGGCGCACGATAGCCGGTGCCATCAGCTGTTCCGCGGTCACCGTCCGTCGTTCAGGCGGGGGTCGCCGCGGCGACGTCCGGCGGCGCCCCGTCGCCGCGGCCGGCCAGTGTGACCCGGCCGATCTGGATCACCGCCAACACGCCGACCACGGCGGCGACCACGGTGGCTACGGCGATCACCTCGCCCGGCAGGGGCGCCCAGGCGATCATCGCTCGCAGCCGGTCGGCGTAGGGCGCACCGGCGGCGCCCCAGTAGAAGCTGAAGATGGCGTCGATGGCGAGGAACTGCATCACCCCGACGGCGACCAGGACCCCGATCGGCAGCCAGCGGCGGCCCCGGGTGCCGACGAGCTTGGCGAGGCCGAGCCCGATGAGGACGCACAGCGGTGCGATCGCCCCGAACCAGTAGCGGCCCTGCAGGGCGGCGTACTGGCCGATGTCGAGGTAGGTGCCGAGCGCCGTCTGCAGCTGCATGGCCATCAGCAGCGGGAGCGGCACGAACAGCAGCAGGCGGTCGCCGAGGCGGGTCTGCGCGACCCGGTCCCGGCCGATGATCGCCACCAGCAGGGCGACGATGACGACGGTCGTGGCGAGGGTGACGGCCAGGCGCGGGATGCGGGTGTCGTAGTAGCCGAAGTCGCCCCAGAACCGGCCGATCGTGGCCGACCACCACGTGCGCATGTAGTCGACGATGTCGAGCTCCTCTCGGGGCACGGGGTCGACGATGTCGAAGTACCGGGTGGGCATGAGCGAGCCGTAGAGGATCATGTTGCGCACCCACCACCACCCGCCGATCAGCATGGTGGGGACCGAGTAGACCAGCCCCGCCCGCACGACGGCGGGCAGCGCGGCGCGGCCCTGGCGCAGCAGCGCCAGGCCGAGCGCGAGCGCCATCCAGGCGGGGATCACGAACGTGAACGCCTTGGCCATCAGGCCGACGCCCGTGACGACCCCGGCGGTGATCATCAGGCGGCGGCCGAGATCACCGCGCGCGACGCGCAGCACCAGTGGCGCCATGAGCCACGTGGTGAGGAACTGGAGGTTGTCGTTGTTCACCGAGGCCCCGATGTGCACGTACTGGGGGATGGCCAGGGGCACCAGCATGGCGGCCACCGTGACGGGGTCGGGCAGGCCGATCACCCGGCCGGCCTTCCAGATCGCGAACGGGAGGGGCGCCACCATCGCGATGCTCACCAGCCGGTAGAACCACGTCTCGAACGTGAAGTCGGGGTCGCCGATGACCACCTCGGCGGCCCGCTCGGCCGTGCCCGCCACGATGTAGTACAGCGGCGGGTGCTGGGGCAGGTGGTTGGCCCCCTGGGCCGCCGGGATCCGGGCCAACTGCTCGTAGGAGGGGCGCTCGTCCTTGGGAGGCGCCTCGTCGGTCGTCAGGTGGGCGGCCCGGCCGGCGAAGCGCACGAGCCGGAGGGAGTTGAGGATGTCGAGCCCCGTCTCGCGCTGGTCCCACGCCGGGTACGAGAAGTCGACGGACCAGTGGTGGGCGAGGTCGATGTGCAGCGGCTCGTCCGGCGCCCGGTAGGTGGGCAGGAGGATCGAGTAGGCGCCCAGCACCACCACGTGCAGGGACACGATCCACCAGACGATCGCTGGGACGCGCCGCTCGTGGCGCGCCTCGCCCGGGTCGGGCGCACCCTCGTCGCCGCCGGGCGGGGGCTCCGTGGTGGGCTCCGTCTCCCCGGTGGAGCCGGACGCGCGCGCATGGCGATCGTCGGTCACGGACAAGTCGCGGAACCTACCAGGTAGCCTCACGGCCCTCCATTCATGTGGGCCGGGTTGTCCTCGGGCCCTCTCCGCCCGCGGTAGGCTCACGCGCGGTCGGTGATTGGCGGCGCGCGATGGCCCGCGTTACCCTGCTCTGTCTTGTCATTTAGATGTAACACCGTGATTGGCGCAAAAACCTGATGGCATACACAATCCAGGTGTGGAGTTATCGGGGCCTGATCGGTCACCTGGCCCAGCGAGAGCTCAAGAGCAAATACAAGCGCAGCGTCCTGGGCTGGTTGTGGTCACTGCTGAATCCGGCGGCCACGCTCCTCATCTATACGATGGTCTTCGGCACGGTGCTGCGCATTCCGCCTCCGGTCGCCGGCAACGGAACGCTCGTCAACTTCGCCCTTTTCCTGTTCAGCGCCCTCGTCATTTGGAACTTCTTCAACGGCGTCGTCGTCGGTTCGATGGGTTCGCTCATCAGCGCCGGGTCGCTGCTGAAGAAGGTCTACTTCCCCCCGGAGTGCCCGGTCATCGCCAACGTTCTCACCGTGCTGCTCCAGACGGGGCTCGAGGCGCTCATCCTGGTGACGGTGCTGATCGTCCTCGGCAACGTCAGTTGGACGTTCCTGCTCTTCCCCTACCTGCTGCTGCTGCTGGGGATGTTCTCGCTGGGCATCGGGCTCGTGCTCAGCCTGGCCAACGTCTACCTGCGCGACGTCAACTACCTGGTGGGCATCGGCATGAGCCTGCTGTTCTACGGCACGCCGATCGTCTACACCTACAGCCTGGTCGAGGAGAACGCGCCGGAGTGGATCCAGACCATGGTGCAGCTCAACCCGCTGACCCACTTCGTGACGGCCTCGCAGCAGATCTTCTACCTCCTCGAGGTGCCCGACCTGTCCCGCATCGTCGGGCTGACGGTGACCTCGGTCCTGACCTTCGTGCTCGGGTCGCTGGTGTTCCTGGCCAAGTCCGGTGACGTGAGCGAGGAGCTGTGACCCTCCTGCTGAGCGACCGCCGGTCCGATGCGACGCGCCAGCCGGCGATCGTCGTCGACGACGTCTCCAAGCGCTTCCGCCTCTACCGCGACAAGTCGACCACGCTGAAGGAGCGGTTCACCCGCCTCAAGGGCTCGGTCCACGAGGACTATTGGGCGCTCCGCAACGTCTCCCTCGAGGTCCCGCGGGGTACCACCTACGGCCTGATCGGCCACAACGGCTCGGGGAAGTCCACCCTGCTGCGGCTCATGGCCGGCATCCATCGGCCCACCAGCGGTCGTATCAACGTCGACGGGCGGGTGTCCGCGCTGCTCGAGCTCGGCGCCGGCTTCCACCCCGAACTGACCGGGCGGGAGAACATCTATCTCAACGGTGCAATCCTCGGTTTGGGCCGCCGCGTGATCAACTCGAAGATCGACGAGATCATCGATTTCGCCGGAATAGAGGAGTTCATCGACTCGCCGGTGAAGATCTATTCGAGCGGCATGTTCGTGCGGCTCGGCTTCTCGGTGGCGGTGCATGTAGACCCCACGATCCTCATCATCGACGAGGTCATCGCGGTCGGCGACGAGGACTTCCAGCGTCGCTGCTTCGACCACCTGTACAAGCTGCGCAACGCCGGCGCCACGATCATCATGGTCACGCACAGCCTGAACCTGGTGCAGAGCATGTGCGACAACGCCGCCTGGCTCGACCACGGCGAGCTGCGGGCGGCCGGATCCGCCCCCGACGTCGTCCACGAGTACCTCGACCAGGTCAACGAGGTCGAGGCGAAGCGCATCGAGGACGCCGGCCCGGGCGAGGGCGGCGAGATCCACTCGGCGCAGGAGCTGCTCACCATCGAGAACGTCGAGATCCTCGACGGGAAGGGCCGGCCGACGGTGGTGGCCACGCCCATGGAGCCCCTCACGATCCGCCTGCACTGGCACAGCAAGGTCGCCCAGCCGGTGCCGCTGTTCTCGTTCGCGGTCGAGAGCGAGGCCGGCGTCTACGTCGCCAACCCGGGCATGCGCACGGCGACCGCCGACGGCGAGCTGTCCCCGGGCCGGGGCTACATCGACTACCGGATGGACGAGCTGGTGCTCGGGCCCGGCCAGTACACGCTCAGCGTGGCCGCCCACGACCACGCGGGCACCACCGTGCTCGACAAGCGCGAGCGCTTCCTGCCGCTGCGCGTCCAGCCCGGCGCCCACCTCGTGTACGGGCTCGTCGAGATGATGGGTACCTGGAAACCGGCGGTGGAGACCCCCAAGGAGTAGTCGTGAGCTCGGACGATGCTCAAACCCCCGCCGGCCGTACCGGACGTGCCCGGGGCATGATCGAGAAGGTCGCCCCGCCCGGATCGTCGACGCGGGCCGTGCTGCAGGTGGCTCGGCAGGTGGTGCACGACGGCGTCCGCTACGGCGACCACCTGCGCGACGTGTGGGGCATGGCCCAGGCGCCCAGCCCGGGCGACCCCGACTACCGGGCCTGGCGCCGCGACCACCAGCCGCCGGTGGACGAGCTGATCAGCCAGACGGCGCTGACCGTCAGCGGGAAGGTCGGCGTGCAGGTCGAGTGCGTGGTCGACGCGGCCGACCCCACCCACCTCGAGCGCACGCTCGACGCCCTGGTGGGCCAGACGCTCGGGGGCTGGCGGGCCACCGTCGTCGGCAGCGCCCCGGTCGTCGACGATCCCCGCATCACCAGCGTCGTCGACCGGCCCCTCGGCGCGGTGCTGTCCGGGGTGGCGGCAGCCGGCGACCCGCACGACCTGGTCGTCGTGCTGGCGGCGGGCGACCTGGTCGACCCCGACTTCGTGTTCCGGGTCGCCGACTGCGCCTGGAACGACCCGTTCGTCACCCTCGTGCACTGGGACGACGACGTCGTCGACGGGCCGCTCCTCGTCGATCCCCGCATGAAGCCGGCGTGGTCGCCGGAGATGCTGTTGTCGGCCAACTACCTGGGTCGCTCGTTCGCGGTGCGGCGCGACCGGCTCGCCGAGGTCGGCCCGCCGGACGCCGCGCTGGCCGACGCCGCGTGGTGGGACCTGCTGCTGCGGCTCGACCCCGCCGAGGCCCAGGTGGGCCGGGTCCCCCGGGTGCTGCACCACCTCGTCCGCCGGCCCCGGCCGGCCGACGACCAGGCGATCGCCGTCGTCCAGGCCCACCTCGACCGCCAGGGCCGCCCGGGCACGGCGTCCGCCACCCCGGCGGGCGTGCGCGTGTCGTGGAGCCTGGCCGACCTCCCGTCGGTGACGGTGATCATCCCCACCCGCCACAACCGGGCGATGCTCTCGACCTGCCTGCCCAGCCTGGCCAAGACCGACTACCCGTCCTTCGACGTCGTGATCGTCGACAACGGCGAGCGCACCGCCGACAACGAGGCCTGGTACCAGACCGAGCCGGCGGGCCTCGACCTGACGGTGCGCTGGTGGGACGAGCCGTTCAACTACTCGGCGGTGAACAACGCGGCCGCCGCCGAGGCGACGGGCGACGTCCTGATCTTCCTCAACGACGACACCGAGCTGCTCGACCCCCAGTGGATGCGCGAGCTGGTGTCGTGGGTGCGCCAGCCCGACATCGGGCTGGTGGGCGTGCAGCTCACCGGTCCCGACGGCGCCATCCAGCACGGCGGGGTCGTGCTGGGCATGAGCGGCTTCGCCGACCACCTGTTCGCCCGCATGCGGCCCGGAGACGACTCGCTCATCGGCTCGACGCTCTGGTACCGCAACTCGCTGTCGGTCACCGCGGCCTGCGTCGCCGTCGAGCGCGCGCGCTTCGCCGAGGTGGGCGGCTTCGACGAGCGCTTCGTGCTGTGCGGCAGCGACGTGGTGCTGGGCTTCGACATGCGGTTCCTGGGGCTGCGCAACGTCGTCACGCCGTTCGCCGAGGTGCGGCACCTCGAGTCGGCCACCCGGGGCCCCAACGCCCATCCCGACGACTTCCCCGCCAGCTACTGGCGCTACCAGAAGTGGCTGCGGGGCGGCGACCCGTACTACTCGCCCAACCTGTCGTTGGAGAGCACGGTGCCCCGCCTGCGCCCGCGGGACGAGCCGAGCCCGCTCGACGCCGTGGGCCGGGTGCTCGACCGCAACTTCACCGTGTTCCGCCAGCGCGCTGACGAGGCCGAGTCGCTCTACCTCGCCGACAACTGCCGGGCCGACGAGGCCCTGCGTGCCAGCGTGATCGCCCAGCACCAGGCCGAGAGTGCGCCCTTCGACGTCCGCTCGGTCAACTGGTTCATCCCCGAGATCGACAGCCCGTTCTACGGGGGCATCAACACCGCGTTCCGCATCGCCGACCAGCTGGCCCGCAACCACGGCGTCGAGAACCGGTTCGTGGTCATGGCGGCAGAGAACGAGCCGTTCCTGCGGTCGGCCCTGGCCGCCTCGTTCCCGCGCCTGGGCGACGCCGCCATCGAGTTCTTCCCCGACAACCGCAGCGGGCGGCTCGAGACGATCTCGCCCGCCGACGTCTCGATCGCCACGCTGTGGGTGACCGCCTACTCGGTGGCGCACTTCCCCCACACCCGGCGCCGCTTCTACCTCATCCAGGACTTCGAGCCGATGTTCTACCCGGCCGGCACCAACTACGCCCTCGCCGAGGAGACCTACCGGCTCGGGCTGTACGGCCTGTGCAACACGCAGCGGCTGCTCGACATCTACACGTCGCAGTACGGCGGCGAGGGCACCTCGTTCATGCCGGCCGTCGACCCGACGGTGTTCCACGCCCGCGGCCGGCGCCCGCTCGACCACGACGGCCCCGCCACCGTGTTCCTGTACGCCCGGCCGGGCCACTGGCGCAACTGCTGGGAGATCGCCTCGCTGGCGCTCGACGAGCTGAAGCAGAGGCTCGGGAGCGGCGTGCGCATCGTCACCGCCGGCTCGTGGGCGCGGCCCGACGATCTGGGCAAGGGCATCGAGCACCTGGGCCTGCTCGACTACCGCGACACCGGTGAGCTGTACCGCAGCTGCGACGCCGGCATCGCGCTCACGCTGTCGGCCCACCCCTCCTACCTGCCGCTCGAGCTGATGGCGTGCGGCACCCCGGTGGTCGCGTTCGACAACCCGGCGGGCGACTGGATCCTCCACCACGAGCAGAACGCGCTCCGATGCCCGCGCACCGCCGACGGGCTTGCCGACGCACTGACCCGCATCGCCACCGACGGTGCCCTGCGCAAGCGCCTCGGCGAACAGGCGCTGGTGAACATCGCGGAAAGGCACGGGGACTGGGAGGTGGCGCTCGGTTCGGTCCATGATTTCCTCTGCAATCCCGCAGGGGAGGGGGCCAGCTGGTGAAGCGCTATCAGGAATCGTTCGAGGAGGACGGCGCGCACGGACACGGGTTCCGCCTCCTCGCGGACGCCGCGCTCGGCGACGGCGGCGGTGTGGTGCTCGACCTCGGGTGCGCCGCAGGGCCGCTCGCCGAGCAGGTGACGGGCCTCGGCCACCGCTACGTGGGCGCGGACATCGACGCCGCAGCCGTCGACCAGCTGCGGGCCCGGGGGTTCGAGGGCCACGTCCTCGACCTGTCGCTGGGCGAGGACGAGCTGGCGGCTGCGCTCGATGCCGTGCTGGACGGCCGCGCCCCGGCCGCCGTGCTGCTGTTCGACGTCGTCGAGCACCTGGTCGACGCCGAGCCGCTGCTGGCGTGCATGTCCCGCCTGGCCCAGGCCCACCCGGGCCTGCAGCTGGTGGTCAGCATCCCCAACACCACGCACGTCGACGTGGGGATCAAGCTTCTCCTCGGCCGCTGGGACATGACCGAGATCGGGCTGCTCGACGACACCCACCTCCGCTTCTTCAGCGGCCCGGTGGTGGATGCCACGTTCGCCCGGGCGGGCTGGGTGGAGGTCGACGCCAACGACGTCGTCAACGCCTTCAGCGACCAGCTGTTCCCGGCCGACGCGCCGGCCCTGCGGCCCGGGGCGCCCCTGCGCCAGATCATGTGGCGCGTCCGCATGGGGGCCGATCCCTACGGCGAGACCTACCAGTTCGTGCGCCGCTACGCGTACGACCCGGCGGCGACGCAGGTCGAGGACCGCGCCGCGATCGACGCCGACGGGTGCTTCCTCACCGTCGCCGTGCGCGGCACCGGCCCCGACGACGCCCGGCTCGCCGGGTTGCTCGACGACGTGGGTCGCCAGCCGGCGGGCGAGATCGAGGTCCTGGTCTGCCACGTGATGGACGACCTCGACCACACCGACGGGGTCGACGGCGCGACCGATCCGGCGGCCGCGCCCGACGGGTCGCCGGGCCCCCTGGTGCGGACCGTCACGGTCGGCCTCGACCGCGACTGGCGGGACGCCGGGGCGCGCGCCGCGCGCGGGCGCTACGTGGCGTTCCTCGACGAGCGCACCCGGCTGCCCGACGGCTACGTCGAGACCGTGCAGCAGGCGGTCGACGCCCTGCCCGGCCGGGTGGTGCAGGTGCGGGCGGCGACGGCCTCGCCGCGCGAGCCCGCCGGCGCCGGCGGTCCTGCGCACCAGCCGGTGGACCTCGACCCGCTCGACCTGGCGAGCCGTGTGCCGTGGGGCGACGTCGTGCTCGATGCGCATGCCGTGCCCCGCCACGTGTGCCTTTCCAACGGGCTGCGCTTCGATCCCGACGCCGCCGACGGCGCCGCCTCGCTGTTCCTGCTCCGTGCCATCGAGATGTGCGGCATCGTGCGGCCCGACGACTGCGCGGTGGTGGTCCACCCGTCGGTGCCCCGCAACCTGGCCACCGATCTCGTGGTGCTGCAGAAGCACCTCAGCCTGTCTCCGCTGCTGCTGCCCGAGGGCGCCGGCTCGCAGCTGCTGGCGCTGCGGGACGACGTGACGAGGGTGGTCCCCGAGCGCGACGGGCTCGTCGAGCAGCTCGGTGCCGCCCGCCAGCAGGCCGAGACGCTGTCCCGCCTCCTCCGGGACAGCGACGCGCAGCTCACCCGCGAGCGGGACGAGTCGCGCTCCCTGCGCGCCCGCTACGAGCATCGCCTGACCGCCCGCCTCCGCCACCGCCTCGGCCGCCTGCTCCGGCGGGCGTGAGCCCCCCGGCCGACCCGCCGGGAATCAGATCAGCACCGAGCCGTCCGAGTGGTAGACGGGCGGCACCTGGTGGCGCGAGCCGGGGTGGAAGTTGGGGCTTTCGTAGGGGTCGGCGTGCATCACGTGCTCCCACCGATCGCGCAGGATGCGCAGCTCCTCGTCGGAGGCGGCCGGTGACCGGGACGCCGACTCGTGGTGCCGCAGCACCGTGCCCGGGTCGTACACCACCCGCTGGCCGATCGATCCCAGCTTGAGGCAGTAGTCGACGTCGTTGAAGCTGTGGGGGAGCAGCGGGGACAGGCCGCCGACCTGGTCGAACGTCTCGCGCGGGGTCATCAGGCACGCCCCCGTCACCGCCGAGTAGTCGCTGGCGAGGTGCACCACGTTGAAGTAGCCACCCGCCGTGCCGGGGAAGCCGCGGTACGGGTGCTGGGGCAGCGACCGGGTGACGGTCACACCCACGTGCTGGAGGCGGCCGTCGCCGTAGAGCAGCTTGGCCCCCACGGCCCCGATGCCCGGGAAGCCCGAGTACATCACCAGCCGCTCGATCCAGTTGGGCGTGACCACCTCGGTGTCGTCGTTGAGCATCAGCACGTGGGTGCCGCTGCTGGCCAGGACGCCGGTGTTGATCTTGTCCGAGTAGTCGAACGGCAGGTCGTACGGCACGACGGTCAGCGCGTCGCCGCCGATGTCGGACAGCTCGGCCACCACCCCGGGTGGGGTGGCCGTGTCGGCGACCACCACGATCTCGAGGTCGGGGTAGGTGCTGGCGGTCAGGATGCTGCGCACGCACCGGGTGACCAGGCAGGCCGGCTCGGCCTCGATCTCCCGGTGCGTCCCGCGTGTCGGGATGACGATGCTCACCCGGGGGTGGGCGTCGAGCGTGGGCACCAGCTCGTACACCCCCGGGTGCTCCTGGCTGTGCTCGACCCGGGCCGGGAAGCCGACCCGGTCGCAGTGGGCCTGGAGCGCCCGCGTGCCGGCCTCGTAGGCGAGCGGTTTGGCGGCGATGCCCCCGCCGGCGACCGAGCGGGTCACCGTGCGCCAGTGGTACAGGACCTGCGGGATGTGGACGACGCGGCGGGCCCGCTCGGTGACCCGGAGCACCAGGTCCCAGTCCTGCGAGCCGTCGTACTCGGCACGGAACCCGCCGACCTCGGCCACGACCGCGGCCCGCAGCGCGCTGAGGTGGCACGTGTACATCTGGGTGCGGAGGCGCTCGGGCGACCAGTCCGGCTTGTAGAACGGCCCGAAGCGACGGCCCGTCTCGTCGATCTTGTCCTCGTCGGTGTAGACGTAGTCGGTGTCGGGTCGGGCGGTGATCGCCTCGTCGACGCGGCGCAGCGCCTCGGGGTGCAGCTCGTCGTCGTGGTCGAGCAGGACGATCCACTCGCCGCCGGCCATGGCCAGCGCGTCCGCGGAGGCGACGGCGATGCCGCCGTTGGTGGCGCGCCGTGTCAGCCGGATGCGGGGGTCCGCCGCCGCGGCCTCGTCCAGCACCGAGCGCACCGGGGCCGAGGCCGACGCGTCGTCGACCAGGCACAGCTCCCAGTCGCCGAAGGTCTGCGCCCGCACCGACGCGACCGCGGCGCGCAGGACCTCGGGGGGCGGGTCATGGACCGGGGTGAGGACCGAGAAGCGGGGGCCGGGCACCTACCCGCTCCGGCGGCGCACCGCGCGCAGCGGGGCGCCGAGGGCCTGGGTGAGGCGCCAGGACCGCGAGGCCAGCATCGCGTCGAGGCGGCTCTCCATGTGGGTGTAGCGGGCCAGCTCCGCGGTCAGCTCGGTGATGCGCCCCCGGGCGGTGCCGAGCTCGGCCTCGTGGCCGATGACCAGGTCACGGAGCCGCAGCACCTCCTTGCGGGCCGCCGCCAGCTCGGCGCGGAGCGCGGCAACCTCGCCGCCGGCCGGCTCGCCCACCGCGGCGCGGCCGGGTCCGGAACCGGCGTCGCCCGGGGGGGTCGCCGGGGCGTGCCGCTCGGCACCCGGGGGAGCGGACGGCTGGTCGGTCACGATGCAGGATCGTACCGGCCGCCGGGCGGCGGGCCGGTCATGGACGGTGGCGGCGGCGCAGCCGCCCCCACCCGGCGGCCACCGCCAGGCCCAGGGCCGTGACGGCCGAGATCGCGAGGCCGACCCGCTGGCCCCGGGGTCGGTAGTGGAGGGCGACCTGGTGCCGCCCGGCCGGCACGGCCACGGCGACGGCGGCGTGGTCGGCGTCCACGACGGGGGCCTCCCGCCCGTCGACGGTCGCCACCCAGCCCGCCTGCAGCGCGTCGGCCACGACGACATGGCCGGCACGATCGGCGTCCACCGCCAGCTCGATGGCGGTCGGCGTGTCGGCCTCCACGTCGAGGTCGGCGGTGACGTCGGTGGTGGCCGCACCGGCGGCGGCGGACGTCTCCTCGCCGCCCGTCGGGTCGGGCTCGCTCAGGACCACCGTGTCGTCCGGCACCGTCCCGGCGGCCAGCGCGCCGAGCCGCTGCCGGCGGTCCCCGATCACCGTCGACCGACCGGCCCAGCGCAGCCGGGGCAGCGCGGTCGTGCGCTCGTAGATGCGCAGGTCGTCGGCGAACGCCAGGCGCAGACCGTCGTCCGCAGGGCGCACGACCTCCAGCCCCACCTCGCCGGCCGGCGTCGTCGCGAGCGACGGCGACGATCCGCCCGCGCCGGCGAGGCCGAGTGTGATGGCGGCGTCGCCGTCGCCGGCCAGCTCCTCGGCGGGGACGGCCAGGGCCACCGCCTGCGCGGGCAGCACGCTGCCGGTCGAGCGCAGGCTGCCGGTGGCGGCGTCGCCGTCGTGCCGGACCGTGATGTCGAGCGTGGCCCCGTCGGGCAACGCCACCGGGTCGCAGGTCACCACCACCACCCCCCGCACACCGCCGGCAGCGGGAACGGCCACCGTGACCGGCGACGACAGCGGCTGCGGGCGCTCGCAGGTGGCGGTGGCGAGCCCGTGGTCCTCCCGTGGCCCGGGGGGCACGTGCTGGGGGGTGGCCGCGAACCAGCGCACCCCGAGGCGATCGAGCACGGCCGAGGTCATCACGTCCGGATCGCCCCGCAAGGAGGCGTAGGTCGGTGACCGGGAGAAGGCGTCGGGGTCGGCGGCCTCGAGCGCCTCCTTCCACGTCGTGGCGTAGAAGGTGTGGCCGGCGGCGGACCGGATGCCGTAGAGGGCGGCGGCGTTGCCGAACAGCGTGAAGCCCTCGGGCGCCACCCTGTCCGCCCCGGCCTGCGCCGCCAGGAAGTCGATCCCGGGCGTCGTCGGGTACAGGAGGCTGCGGTCCTCGTTGGGCAACAGGGGAAGGGACAGGCGCAGCGACTCGACCACGAGGAGGCCCGTCATCGCCACCACCGCGACCGCCGCCGCCCGCCTCGGGGCGAACCGGATCAGGGCGATCGCCACGGCCGCCGCGGCCGCGACGGCCAGGGGGAGCACCAGGCCGGCCCGGAGGACGTCGGCCTGCCCGGCGTCCACCGCCAGGTCGTGGGCCCGCAGGACGACCACCGCCCCGACCCCCGCGGCGGCCGCCAGCGCCGCGCCCGCCAGGCGTCGGGCCCGGCGGTCGGCCAGCGGCTCGCGCTCCATCAGTGCCTGCAGCCCCAGGGCCGCCAGCGCGGCGACCGTGAACCCCAGGACCGACCGCAGGCGCCCGATGTAGTTGTCGCCGAACACCGGGAGGTGCTGCAGCAGCCACAGCGGCGGCCCGCCGGCGAACGTCGCCCAGCCCAGGCCCACGGTGGCCAGCGCCAGCGCCGCCCGGGCGCCGTGCGGTGTCGCCCGCGGACGGGCGAGGCACAGCGCGGCGACCGCGGCGAGTGCCGTCGTCGCGCCCACGAACGAGACGCCCTCGATCTGGTTGCGGACGCCGTACCACGCCGCCTCGGCCCCCTCGGTCGACAGGCCGAGCGCATGGGGGGCGATCGTCGTGACGAGCGTGGCGACGCCCAGGCTGTCGCCCGGCGCCTCGTCCCGCCCGCTCAGGTCGAGGTCACCCAGGTGGGCGGCGAAGGGCAGCAGCGTCGCGGCGGCCAGCAGCACGCCCGCGGCGACGCCCGCTCCGACGCCCGCGGCGGCCACCAGGCGCTCGCGCCGGGGTCGGTCGCGGGCCGCGACCAGGCGCACGACGACGTAGCCGGCCAGGACGTACAGCGCCCACCCGGCCACGGCGGGGAACCCTCCCAGCAGCATCGCCGCCAGCACGACCGCCACGGGCACGACGGACGCCACCTCCTGGCGTTGGAGGTGGCGCTCGGCCGCCCAGAACAGCGCCGGGACGAGGGCGGCGACCTCCGGCTGCTGCCAGTTCGTCCACATCACGAGGAAGCCGGATCCCGCGAACGCCAGTCCTGCGAACAGCGCGGGGAAGGGGCCGGCGCCGATGCGCCGGCAGAACAGGTAGGTGAACCCGATGGCCACCGCCATCTGCAGCACCTTGGCGCCTGCCGGCGCGTACCAGGACGGGAGCAGCAGGTAGGGCCACGCCATCGGGCCGAGCACGCCGCTGGTGGACTCGCTGCCGACCGCCATGCCGCCGGCGGCGAGCGGGTCCCAGCCGAGGAAGGCGCCGTCGCGGGCGTGCTCGGCGAACCGCACGCGGGTGGGGTAGATGGCGTCGACGGTGTCGGTGGTGGGGCCGTGGTCCGGGACGTCGAGCGCAGCAGGGCTCTCGATCGACCGCCACGGGGAGGAGTAGAAGATCGTGTCGCCGGTGAGGAAGACACCCCTGCCCACCAGCGGCGGGCCGACCGTGCCGGCGACCAGTGCGACCGCGGCCACGAGCCCGGCCAACGCGGCGAGTCGGCGTCGACGGGGGGCGTCGGCCCCGTCCGGCGCGGTGTGACCATCGTGCATCGTCCTGCGAGTATCGTTCACCGGCGGCCACGGGCCGTTCCTATGAAGCTCATCATCCAGATCCCCTGCCTCAACGAAGAGGACCAGCTCCCCACCACGCTGGCCGACCTTCCCCGCTCGGTGCCCGGCTTCGACGAGGTGGAGTGGCTCGTCATCGACGACGGCTCGACCGACGCCACCGTCGAGGTGGCCAGGGCGAGCGGCGTCGACCACATCGTCAAGCTCACCAACAACAAGGGCCTGGCGTCAGCGTTCCAGGCCGGCCTCGACGCGTCGCTGAAGCTGGGCGCCGACGTGGTGGTCAACACCGACGCCGACAACCAGTACTCGGCCAAGGACATCCCCTCCCTGGTGGCGCCGATCGTGGCGGGCGAGGCCGACATGGTGATCGGCGACCGCGACGTGATGTCGATCGAGCACTTCTCGGCCACCAAGAAGCAGCTCCAGCGCCTCGGCAGCTGGGTCGTCCGCCAGGCGTCCGACACCGACGTGCCCGACGCCACGTCGGGCTTCCGGGCCTACAACCGCGAGGCGGCGCTGGGCCTCACGGTGGTCTCGAAGTTCACCTACACGCTCGAGTCGCTCATCCAGGCCGGCAAGAGCCTGGTGGCCGTCGACCACGTGACCGTCGGCACCAACGAGGTCATGCGCGAGTCGCGCCTGTTCAACTCGATGTGGTCGTACATCCGCCGCAACATGCTGGCGATCTTCCGCATCTACACGGCCTACGAGCCGCTGCGCGTGTTCTCGATGCTGGCCGGCGTGCTGCTGGTGGGGGCCGTGCTGGCCTGGAGCCCGTTCCTGTGGGACTGGATCGTGCACAGCGACCGGTCGGGCCACCTCCAGTCGATCGTCCTCGGTGGCGTCCTGCTGATCGCCGCCTTCCAGGTGCTCGCTCTCGGGGTCATCGCCGAGCTCATCGCCTCGCACCGGGTGGTCAGCCAGCGCACCCTCGAGCGGGTGCGCCGCATCGAGCTCGAGCTGGGCGTCCCCGCGTCGCACTACCTGCCGGGCGACCGGCGGGCGGGCGTCACGCCGGCGCCCGGGCCCGTCGACCCCGAACCCCGGGCATCTGAGCCCCCGGCACCCGAGCGTCCGGCCGCCGAGTCCCCGGCATCCGAGCGTCCGGCGTCCGAGTCCTCGGCGTCCGAGCCTGCGCCCGACGGGCCCGCCCGGGCGGCCGCGGCGGCGCCGTCG
The DNA here is from genome assembly GCA_963842395.1 of uncultured Acidimicrobiales bacterium. Classification (GTDB taxonomy): domain Bacteria; phylum Actinomycetota; class Acidimicrobiia; order Acidimicrobiales; family VFJN01; genus ZC4RG19. The sequence goes on along the minus strand of CAWJGJ010000002.1, from coordinate 772,232 downwards.
CACCGTGGCCCCTGACGTCCCGCTCGTCCGCCTCGTCGTCCTCAACTACAACGGCGGCGACCTGCTCGTCCGCTGCCTCGAGGCGCTGAAGAAGCTCGACTGGCCGGCCGACCGCCTCGACCTGGTGGTCGTCGACAACGCCTCGAGCGACGGCAGCGCCGCCGTCATCGCCGAGCGGTTCGCCTCGTCGGTGCGGCTCGTCCGCAACGACGTGAACGGCGGGTTCCCGGCCAACAACCTGGCGTTGCGCGACCTCGACGGCGTCGACTTCGTGGGTCTCGTCAACGCCGACTCGTTCGTGGAGCCCGGCTGGCTCCGGCCGCTCGTCGCCGCCCTGGAGGCGGACGAGCGCCTGGGCGCGGCCAGCGCCCGCATGGTGTTCGCCGACCGGTTCGTCGACGTCGAGGTCGCCTCGCCCACGTTCGTGCCGGGGGCGGCCGACCAGCGCACCCTCGGGGTGCGGGTCTGCGGCGCCCGCGTCGACGGCGTGGACCGCTGGCGCGACGTCCAGGTGGCCGACGGCGGGTGGGGCATCGAGCACGCGCGCGACGGCGGCACGTTCCACTGGACCGACGGCCGCGCCCTCGTGCGGCTGCCCGTGCCGTTCCCCGAGCCGGCCGCTGCGGAGGTGCCCACGGGGGCGCTGTGCCTGGCGTCAGGGCGGCCGGCCTCGTCCCCGGTCCCGGTGACCCTGCGCTGCGGCGACGCCACCCGGGAGGTCACGGTCGGGCACGAGCCGGTGTGGGTCGAGCTGCCGCTGGGCGGCCCGGCCCGCGACATCGTGAACAACGCCGGCTCGGTCGTGTTCGACGACGGCTACGGCGCCGACCGGGGGTTCCAGGAGCCCGACGAGGGACAGTTCGACGAGCCGGCCGACGTCTTCGCCTGGTGCGGCGGCAGCGTGCTGTTCCGCCCGGGCTACCTCTCCGACGTGGGACTGTTCGACGAGCGCTTCTTCCTCTACTACGAGGACACCGACCTCTCCTGGCGGGGGCGCAGCCGCGGCTGGCGCTACCGCTACGTGCCCGAGGCGGTGGCCCGCCACGTCCACGCGGCCTCCTCGGGCGAGGGCACCTGGGTGTTCCAGCACTACGTCGAGCGCAACCGGCTGCTCATGCTGGTCAAGAACGCGCCGGCCGACCTTGCTCGCCGTGCCGTGTGGCGCCACGCGCTGGTGACGCTGTCCTACGCCCGGCGCGACCTCGTGCGCCCGGTGCTCGCCCGGCACCGACCCCAGCTCGAACAGGTGCGGCGGCGCGCCGGGTCGTTCGCGGGGTTCCTCCGGCTGGCCCCGGCGATGCTCGTCGACCGGCGGCGCATCCGGCGCCGCGCCAGCGTGGGGTACGACCAGATCCGATCCGGGCTCACCCCCCGATGACCCCGCCCGCCGGGCCGGGCGCCAGGGCCGGGGGCGCCACGGACGCCGGGGTCCGGGGGCGCAGCGTGCGGGGTGCGGCGTGAGGGTCGCGGTCTACGACCGGCACTGGCCGACGGCCGGGGGCGGCGAGACGTTCGCCGGCGGCATCGCGTCCGCCCTGGCCGGTGAGCACGACGTGTCGCTAGTCGCCCACGGGGCGGTCGACACCGCGTGGCTGGGCGAGCGCTTGCGGCTCGACCTCGCCGGCATCGGCGTCGACGTCCAGCCCGAGGACGCCGGCGCGGTGTCGCGGGCCTCGGCCGGCTACGACCTGTTCGTCAACGCGTCCTACCGCAGCGGCGATCCCAACCGTGCCCGCCACGGCCTGTACGTGGTGCACTTCCCCAGCGCGGCGCCGGGGCGCCTCGAGCGGGCGCAGCGCGCCGTCGCCCGGCGGGCGGCCCCGCTGCTCGACGGCCCGGCGACGGTGGCCTTCGGCGACGGGTTCTACCTGCCCGAACGCACCCGCTGGCACGCCATCCACTGGACGGCGGGCACCGCCACGCTGGCCGTGACGGTGCCGACCGACGCGGGGGCGCCGGTGCCCGTCGCCGTGCTGCTCGGCCGGTTCCTGCCGCCCCAGGTCGCCCCCCAGGAGGTCACCGCCGAGATCGAGGGGCGGGTGGTCGGCCGGGCCACGGTCACGGCCCCCCGGTCGCGCACCGACCGGCGCCGGGTGGAGGTGCTGGCGTTCGAGGTGCCACCCGCCGGCGCGAGCCCGCGGGTGGTGACGCTGCGCAGCCGGGCCTGGGTGCCGCGCGACCACGGGGTCGGCACCGACACGCGCCAGCTCGGCGTCCCGGTGATCGGCGCCCACGCGGGCGGCGGTTGGCGCGGCGCGGCGGCCTCCGCCGTCCCCACCCTGACCGCCGGGCGCAACCGGCTCGACTTCCTCGACACCTACGACCGCATCCTGTCCAACTCCGCGTACACCCAGGGCTGGGTGGAGCGGCTGTGGGAGCGGCCGAGCGACGTGCTGTACCCGCCGGTCACGCTGCTGCCCCGGGGGCGCAAGCGCCCCATCGTGCTGTCGGTGGGCCGCTTCTTCCTGCCCGGGACCGGCCATCAGAAGAAGCAGCTCGAGATGGTCGGCGCCTTCCGCCGGCTGGTCGAGGCCGGCGGTGCGGAGGGGTGGACATACCACCTGGTGGGCGGGTGCGCGCCCGAGCATCGCAGCTACCTCGACGACGTGCGGGCCGCCGCCCGGGGCCTGCCGGTCGAGCTGCATCCGGACGCATCCGGCGACGAGGTGCGGGCGCTGTACGCCGAGGCGTCGATCTTCTGGCACGCCGCCGGCCTGGGCGAGCATCCCGAGCGCCACCCCGACCGCTTCGAGCACTTCGGCATCACCACGGTCGAGGCGATGTCGGCCGGGGTCGTCCCCGTGGTGATCGACGCCGCGGGGCAGACCGAGGTCGTGGAGCACGGGGTGACCGGCTACCGATTCGGCGATCTCGACGGCCTCGTCGCCCACACCCGCCGCCTGGTCGCCGACCCGGCCGCCCGGGACGCGATGTCGCAGGCGGCCGAGGCCGCGGCCGAGCGGTTCTCGTGGGACCGGTTCGTGGAGCGGGTCCGCGCCGAGGTCGCGGCCCTCCCCGCGCGGGCGTGACCGCGGACCGCCTGAGCGCCCCCAATCTCACCCTCCGTGCCGATCGGCGCTACGGTCGTGGCGCAGGACAGGGGGTGGAGGCCATGGCGTTCCGTAAGCACTCGGGAAGGTGGGCCGTCCACCGGGCCCTGCCTGCGCTGGTGCTCGCGTCCATGGTGACGCTGGCGGCCTCGGCTGCCCCGGCGGCACCCGCCGCGGCGTCGCCTACGGCGCCGGCCCAGGAGGCGCCTCCCGCCGGGACCGGTACCACCACCTCCCTGGTGCCCTCCACCACCGTCACCACCGGCACGTCCACCGCCACCACCACGACCGCGGTGCCCGGTGACGAGGAGGCGGCCGCGGCCACCACGACGAGCACCACGGCGACGGCTCCGCCGGGCGGGGCGGCCGCGCCCTCGTCCCCGCCTCCGGCGGCGCCGACCCAGTCGCCCGACGCGGCCGAGCGGGCGGCCGCCCTGGCCACCGTCCGGGCCTTCGGGCACCAGCCCTACGACGACGCGGTCTTCATGGCCGCCGTCGAGGCGGCCGCCCGGCGGACGGCCGGGTGCACGACCCTGTCGAACGCCCGGCTGGCCGGCATGATGCTGGCGATCACCTTCACCGAGGCCGGGCCGCTGGCCAGTGGCGTGGTGGCGCCCTCGCCGATGACCCTCAGCCGCTGGGACGGCTCCGCCGCCCTCTACTCGCTGGGCCGCACCGACACGCCCTACCGCACGGCCTTCTGGCACCCCGGGATCGGCCTGTGGCAGTTCGACCACCCGTGGGACAACACGGCGGCCGAGCGCATCGACACGGCGCAGTCCGCCCAGCTCGCCGCGCAGGTGATCGCAGGGCGCTTCTGCTCCTGGACCTCGGCCACCGGCTTCACGCAGTTCGCCTGGTCGGTGCGGCCGTGGCACGGCTGCGACACGACCGTCCCCGGCGAGGCCTGCCGGGCCATCTTCCTCGACCACTACCGGGCCAACGGCGCCGGCGTCGACGACGACACGCTGGTCGGGTTCACGCTGCAGGACGGGGTGACCCGCCTGGGGGGCGCCCGCTTCCGGACGTGCCAGCTCGTCGGGCAGACGACGACGGTCCGGTGCCTCTACGTCGACCCCGGGGTGGCTCAGGGCAACCGCAACTGGACGGCGCCCACGTTCAGCACCAATCCGCTGAGCTCACCGTTCTACGTGATCCGGGTGGGCGACACCGAGCGCCGCTACTGGCTGAGCGAGGACACGGGCTACGGGCCCGACATCACCGCGTCGACCGACGTCGGCACCGATCCCCGGCTCACGATGTCCTGGGCGACCGGCGACCGCATGTGCGACCTGTCCACCCTGCACGGCGCCTGCGAGCTGCGCGCCCCGGCCTGGAAGCGGTGGCGCTACGACTCGGTCGGCGGCACCTACCAGCCGGTCGTGGGCGACTTCGACGGCAACGGCCGCAGCGACGTGTTCTGGTACGCACCGGGCACCGGGGCCGACGGGCTGTGGCTGTGGCGGGACGGTGCCGCGCCGGTGAAGCTGAACCAGGCGGTGAACGGCACCTACGAGCCGCTGGTCGGCGACTACACGGGCGACGGCCGTGACGACATCCTCTGGTACGCGGCCGGCCCGGCGCCGGACGGGCTGTGGGTGTCGACCGGGCCCGGCACCTGGGCCTCGTCGACCGTGGCCGTCGACGGCGACTACGACCCGCTGGTGGCCGACTTCGGCGGCGACGGCCGCGACGACGTGCTCTGGTACGCGCCGGTGGGCAGCGCGACCTCGCCCGAGCAGCTGTGGCTCGGCGGGCCGGCCGGCTTCACCACCTCGGCCCGCACGGTGGCCGACGGCTTCGAGCCCTTCACCGGCGACTTCAACGGCGACGGCCGCGGCGACGTCTTCTGGTACGCGCCGGGGGCGGGCGCCGATGCCGTGTGGTTCGGGCGACCCGGCGGCTCGTTCATCTCCTCGGGCCGGTCGGTCGGCGGCGTCTACGAGCCGCTGGTGGGCGACTACGACGGCAACGGCCTCGACGACGTGATCTGGTACGCGCCGGGGTTCGACGCCGACTTCCTGTGGCTGTCCCAACCGGCCGCCGCCGCCCAGACCCGGGCGCTGACCGTGAACGGGACGTACCAGCCCGTCGTCGGGGACATCAGCGGCAACGGCCGCGCCGACGTCGTGTGGTACGCACCCGGCACGACCGCCGACAGCGTGTGGCTGGGCGGGTCGGGCGGTGCCTTCACCAGCGACGGCGACGTGATGCTGGACAACAGCTACGTGCCGCTGGTGGGTGCGTTCGACGCCGCCGCCGGCCGGGACATCTTCTGGTACGGCTCCGGCTCGGTGACCGACGGCCTGTGGTACGACTGACCGCCGGGTGGGCGTGTCGCCGCCGTGCGCCCGTAGCTGACATCATCGGCCGGTGACCGCCACCGCGCACGAGCCGACCACCCCGGAGGCCGATCCGGGTGCCGGCGCCGCCGCCCGCACCGCCACCATCGCCCGCCGGGCGGTCCGGGCCGCCCGCACGCCGGTGGCGTCGACCCGGGCGGTGGCCGGCCGGCTGGCCCGCCTGCCGCTGTCGACCCGCCGGGTGCTGGCGCTGCAGCGCGAGAACGCCGAGCTGCGGGCCGAGAAGGGGGCCTGGGTGCCGGCCGGGCACTTCTACTCGCCCTTCCCCGACCTGGCCGAGTACGGCCGCCGGGTGGGCGGGCTGCTCGACCCCGGTCGCGAGCTGGTGGGCGTCGAGCTGCACGTCGACGAGCAGCTGGCGCTGGCCGACGCCCTGGTCGCCATCGTGGCGGCGGCCGAGGGCGACGGCCCCGGTGAGGGCGATGGCGCCGGCGGCAGCGCCGGCCTCGACCTGGTCGAGCACGAGGACGACCGCGGCGATCGCCGCTACTGGCTCGACAACTTCGCCTACGCCTACGGCGACGGTGTCGTGCTGCACGCCATGCTGCGCCACCTGCGCCCGTCGCGCATCGTCGAGGTGGGGTCGGGCTTCTCGTCGGCCCTGATCCTCGACACGGTCGACGGCTGGCTGCCGGGCACCGAGGTGTCGTTCGTCGAGCCGTACCCGGCCCTCGTCGAGGGCCTGCTCCGTCCGGGCGACGAGGGACGGGTGGCGATCCACCGCCAGCCCGTGCAGGACGTCGACCCGGCGGTGTTCGAGGCGCTCGGGCCTGGCGACGTGCTGTTCGTCGACTCGACGCACGTGGTGAAGGCGGGCTCGGACGTCAACCACCTGTTCTTCGAGGTGCTGCCCCGGCTGCGCCCGGGCGTGTGGGTGCACCTCCACGACATCTTCTTCCCGTTCGAGTACCCCGAGGCGTGGGTGCGCGAGGGGCGGGCCTGGCACGAGGCCTACCTGCTGCGGGCGTTCCTCACCTTCAACGAGGCCTTCGCGGTGCGCTGGTTCCAGACCTACCTGTGGGCCCGCCACCAGGCGGTGGTGGCGCGCCTGCCGTGGATCGACCGCAACCCCGGCGGCAACATCTGGCTCGAACGGGTGGCCTGACGGCGGCCGGTCGCCGGGCCCGCGGCGCGGGTCAGTCCCGGACCAGGCAGTCCCAGGTGAGGTACTGGTAGGCGGGCTCGACCCCGATGCGGGTGGCGGTGGCCCGGTCGGCGACGATGATCAGGTCGTCGGCCCGGCCGTCGATGCGGGCAGCCGCCAGCATGTCGGGCACGTCGAACTCGCCCGCCCACGTGGTCCAGGGGTTGTCCCCGGAGGTGACCGCGTGGGCCAGCTCCTCGGTGCACAGCAGGTCGGTCACGAATCCGGCATCCCGCAGCCGGGCCGTCAGGTCGAACCCGAAGCGCCAGTACACGGGCGTGTGGTCGCCGTGGAACTCTGGCTCGGTGGGCTTTGCCGTCAACCCCTGCAGCACCGGCACCTGCAGCAGCAGGTGGCCGCCGGGGGCGAGGACGCGCCGCAGCTCGGACAGGACCCGGTCGGTGTCGGGCACGTGCTCGAGCACGTGGGCGCACAGCACCACGTCGAGGCAGTCGTCGGGCAGGTCGATGTCCTGCAGGTCGAGGCGCAGGTTGCCCGCGTGGGCCCGCAGGTCGTAGTCGCTGGTGCGGTAGAAGAACCACGTGTGCATGGCCCGGCGGTAGGCGTCGCCCAGGCGGGGGCTGCACTCGATGACCCGCAGGTGAGGCCCGAGCTCGAGCCGCTGGGTGAGGCACCAGTGCAGGAAGCGGTCGCGGCCGTTGCTGCCGCAGCGGGGGCACAGCGCCAGCTCGACGTGGGCCGAGCCGTCGAACGCCGGGCCCTGCCACCGGCACACGTTGCACAGCACGCCGGTGCCCTCGGACAGCGGCACCCACGGCGGCAGGTCGACGTCGGGGCCCGTAGGCGGCTTGGGCCCGGCGTTGGGGTTGGGGCCCAACACCCAGCGGCCCACCTTCCCGGCCCGGCGGTAGGCGGTGTACGCGAGGCCACGGGCGGTCGCCCTCATGTCGGCACCTCGCGGCCGGAGCAGATCGGGGCGCTCATCGGTCGTCAGCATCGTCGTCGGTCAATCCTCGTCATCCTCGCCGACGAGCCCGTGGGCCGCCAGCAGCTCGTGCGCTGCGGTCGTGGGCGACACGCGCCCCGCCCGCACCTCGTCCTCGGCGCCGGCCAGCCGGGCGGCGACCCGGTCGTCGCGGCGGAACGTGTCGATCAGCCGGTCCTGCATCTCGGCCCACATCCAGGCCACCGCCTGGGCGGACCGCAGCCGGTCGCGCGCGCCGTCCACGCGCAGGTGCTCGTCGAGGCGCCGGACCTCGGCCCACGCCTCGTCGACGCCGGTGTCGTGCAGCGCCGACACGGCGACCACCGGGACCGTCCAGCCCGGGTGCTTCGGGCGCATCAGGTGGGCGGCCTGGCGGTGGTCGGCCACGGCCCGGCGCGCGGCCGCCAGCAGGTCGCCGTCGGCCTTGTTGACCACGATGACGTCCGCCAGCTCCATGATCCCCCGCTTGATGCCTTGCAACTCGTCGCCCCCGCCCGGCGCAGCCACCAGGACGAAGCAGTCGACCATGTCGGCCACCGCGGTCTCGGACTGGCCGACCCCCACCGTCTCGATCAACACGACGTCGAACCCGGCTGCCTCGCAGAGTAGCGCCGCCTCACGGGTGCGGCGGGCAACGCCGCCCAGAGTGCCTCCCGAGGGCGACGGGCGGATGAACGCGGCCGGGTCGCGGGCGAGGCGGTCCATGCGGGTCTTGTCGCCCATGATCGACCCCCCGCTGCGTTGGCTGGAGGGGTCGACGGCGAGCACGGCCACCCGGTGGCCCGCGGCAGTGAGCTGGGAGCCGAGGGCGTCGACGAGCGTCGACTTGCCCGATCCCGGCGTGCCGCTGACGCCCACCCGCACGGCGTGACCCGTCGAGGGCAGCACCGCGTCGAGCAGGGCCGCCGCCTGGGCCCGGCGGTCGGTCCGGGTGGACTCCACCAGCGTGATGGCGCGGGCGAGCGCCCGGCGGTCGCCGGCCGTGACCCTCTCGGCGAGGTCCCGCAGGTCGGTGGGGACCTGGTCGGCGGCGGTCATGCGGCGGCACCCGCATCGGCACCGGCATCGGCGCCCGCATCGGTTCCGGCATCGGCTCTCGCGTCGGTGGTGCGGCGGTGCCACGGCGCGGTGAGCACCAGGCCCGCCACGTCGACCACGACGAAGACCAGGCGGCTGCCGATGGCGACGGTGGCGCCCAGCCCGATCGGCAGGCCCGAGGTGGTGGCGAACACCGCCTCCCGCACACCTGCGCCCGACGGGGCGGGAACGGCCGCGAACCCGGCGGTCCACGACAGGGTCGTGGCGATGCCGATCCGGAGCACCGGCGGGTCGGGCATCAGCGCCCGGGCCGTGCACCAGGTGGCGGCCCAGATGAACAGCCAGGCCGGCACGTAGCTCGCCACCAGGCCGACGGTGGCTCCCCAGGGCGGTACCACGATGTCCTCGCCCCGCCCGGTGAGCCGGACCACCAGGTCGCGGCCCCAGCCGAGCGCCCGGGGGTGCAGGGCGGCCAGGCCCGCCGGGAGCAGGGCCAGCAGCGCCAGCGCCGCGGGCGACTCCGACTGCCGGGCCAGGTCGAGGGGCACCAGCGTCGCCGCGACGCCCAGGGCGGCCAGGTACACGGCGACCAGCGACAGGCCCACGCTGGGGTAGGCCCGGGCGCGGGGGACGCCGCCGCGGTGCGCCAGCTCGCCCCGGCCGAGGACCGGCCACACCCCGCCCGGCACGTACTTGCCCATCTCGCCGGCGTAGAACCAGGCGATGGTGGATCGCAGTCGCGGTGCCGGGCCCGACAGTCGCATGGCCCGGCTCCAGCAGCCGGCGATCCAGGTCATGCCGGCGGCGGCGAGGACCAGCGCGGCGGCGATCCAGCCGAGGGATGCGTCGGCCACCTGGTCGCGCACCTCCGACCATTGCGACACGATGCGCTGGATCACGAACCCGAGGCAGATCAGCGCGATCGTCGCCCCGATGGCGACGCCGGCCGCCACCGCCCGCCGGGACCGCTGCAGGGCATCCCGCTCGGCGGCGGCCTCGGGGGCCACACGGCCGTCCACGCTCACGCCGTGGCCTGCTGCGCTGAGATCTCCGGCCGATGGCAGGTCACGGCGCCATTCTGTCGGATGGGTGGGGCCGTCAAGCCAGTCGTGCCCGCGCGCCCGGCCCTGGAGTCCGGTGGCGCCACCTGCTCCGGTACGGCCCCGGGATGCCCGGAGTGCCGCCCCCTCCGTCCGGACCGGTCAGCGCGCGCCGGCGTCGGAGGTGGCGCCCGGGGCGGCGTGGGTGCCGGTGGCCACCGCGCGGAGGTCGGCCGAGGGGCGGCGGTGCCACGGCGAGGTGACGGTGGCGCCGGCCACGTCGACCAGCAGGAAGACCAGGCGACTGCCGACGGCGATGGTGGCCCCGAGCCCGGCCGGAAGGCCCGCGGCGGCGATGAACACCGCCTCGCGCACGCCGGCGCCCGCCGGTACGGGCACCGCCACGAATCCGGCCGTCCACGACAAGGTGGTGGCGATGCCGATGCGGAGGGCGGGCGGGTGGGGCAGCAGCGCCCGGGCGACGCACCAGGTCGCGGCCCAGATGAACAACCAGGCCGGCACGTAGGCGAGGACCAGCCCGACGGTGGCCCGCCACGGCGGCACCACGATCCCGTCCCCGAGGCCGGCGAGGCGGGCCACGCGGTCCCGGCCCCACCCGAGCACGCGGGGGTGCAGGACGGCGAGCCCGACCGGAAGCAGCGCGAGCAGGGCCAGGGCGCCGGGTGACTGGGACTGCTTGGCGATGTCGAGCGGCACCAGCACCGACGCCACGCACAGCGCCGCGAGGTAGAGCGCCACCAGGGACAGGCCGACGCTGGGGTAGGCACGGGCCCGGGGCACACCACCCCGGCGGGCCAGCTCGCCACGCCCGAGCACCGGCCAGACCGCGCCCGGCACGTACTTGCCGATCTCGCCGGTGAAGTACCAGGCGATGGCGGCTCGCAGGCCTGGCGGCGGGCCCGACAGGCCGATGGCCCGGCGCCAGCATCCGGCGATCCACGTCATGCCCGCGGCCGCGCACACGACGCCGGCGACGATCCAGCCGGCCGAGGCCTCCGAGACGTGGTCGCGCACCTCCGCCCACTGCACGGTCATGCGCTCGAACACGAACGCGGCGCACGTGAGCCCGATGACGACGCCGGCGGCCGCGCTGGCGGCCACGGCGCGCCGCGGGCGACTCAGCCGTCGGTGGGTCGTCGCCGCGGCGACCGGGTGGCTGTCGTCGCTCACTGGTGCACGCTTCGGGATGCACGCAGTGACCGATCGGCACTGCGGGCCGAGCACCGCACCGGGCTCATGGTTCGCTCGCTGCGCTCGCTCACGCAGCGGCCTGCCGCGCCGGGGTCTCCTGGGGATGGCGGATCACGGGCGCCACTCTTTCGAACGAGGGGGACCATCCGGCCAGCCGCGGGCGAACGGTGGCGGTCGCCGCGATGAACACTCGACCAGCGGCGGGCGATCCGTTGGTGACACCGGCCGTCCCGGCCGAGATGGCGTGATAGCTCAGGTCCGCTCGGGTCCGGCGCCGCCGCCCGGCCCGGCCCCGCTGGGGGGCCGCCAGCCCTGTTCCCACGTGACAGCCCCGGAGCAGACGACCGATGAACAGAGCCGTCCTCACCGGCACGATCGCCGCCCCGCGCCGACGGGGCGGCGGCCCACGACGATGACCGTCACCGTCGCGCCCGGGACCAGCCCGCCGGGCACCGCCGCCGCAGCCGGGATCCCCGGCAAGCCGCCGGTCGCATCCGGCCGTCCCGTCCCCGCGCCCCGCCGGTCGCCGTACCGGGCGCTCGTGCTGGCCGCGCTCGTCGTCGGATTCGCCATCCGGCTCGCCATCGGCCTGACGGACGACGCCGCGTCCACCGACGAGACCGCCTACCAGGAGTCGGGCGCGTCGCTGGTGCGGGGCGACGGCTTCGAGCGCGACGGCGATCCCGAGCTGCACTTCCCGCCGCTGCTGCCCGCGCTGCTCGGCGTGGTGGGACGTGTCCTCGACGATCCCCACACCGGCGCCGTCGCCCTCACCGTGCTCTCGGGCACGGCGCTGCTCGTACCGCTCACCCTGCTCGGGCGGCGGATCGCCGGACCGGCCGGGGCGGTCGCCACCGCCTGGGTGGCGGCGGTGGCGCCCGGCCTGTCGACGATGCCCCAGGTCAGGGGCACGGGGTCCGAGGCCGAGTACGCCCTCCTGGTCGTCTCCGCGTTGTGGCTGGTGGTGGCGGCCAGCGACCACCGGGGCCGCGGCCGGCTGGTGCGGGTCGCCGCGGCCGGACTGCTGGTGGGGCTCGCCTTCCTCACCCGGCCCGAGGGCCTGTTCACGGCCGTGCCCCTCGGCCTGGCGGTCGTGGTGAGCGCGCTCCGCGCCCGCGGCGGGGCATCCCGAGCCCGGGCCGTGGCACCGGCGGCCGCGGCGTTCGCCGTCCCCATCGTCCTGTGCGTCGCGCCGTACGCCGCGTACCTGCACGGGCACACCGGCCGGTGGGAGCTGACCGCCAAGACCCAGGACGCATCGATCGAGGCTTGGCACGCCGTGGCCCGCGGCGACCGCGAGGCGCGCAACGAGGTGCTCTACGCCCTGGACGAGTCGGGCCTGTCGTTCTCCGCCGAGTTCCGGTCGCTGCCTGCGCTCGCCCGCGAGGACCCGTCGGGCTACGCCGCCATCCTCGGCACCAACGCCCACAGCCTGTACGAGGCCGCGGTCGACCGGACGTTGATCACCGTGGCGGGCTCCGTGCTCGCGCTGCTCGGGGCCTGGCGGTACCGGCGGTCGCGGGTCGTCCTGCTGGTGCTCGCGGTGGGGGCGCTGCCGGCGGCGACCTCGCTGATCTTCTTCGTGAACAAGCGCTACCTGGTGGTCACGATCGCGCTGGCGACCGTGCTGGTCGGCGCGGCGATCGCCTCGCTCGGCACGCGCCTGCGCCGGGTCGTCGGCGTCGGCCTCGTGTCGCTCCTCGCCGTGCAGGCGGTGCTGACCTTCCGAGGGGACGTCGCCGGGTGGTGGCACCCCGTCGAGCAGACCGACCAGCGCCTCGCGGGGGAGTGGCTCGCGGCCCACACCGAACCCGACGCGCGGATCATGACCCGCAGCATGATCGTGTCGTTCTACGCCGAGCGCACCACGGTCGCCATCCCCCACGCCGAGGTCGACGAGATCCTGCGGTTCGGGCGCCACTACGGCGCCGACTACCTGATCGCCGACTGGTACACCATCGAGCGGCTCATGCCGGTGCTCGAGGTGCTGGAGCACGAGGAGATGCCCGGGCTGCGATTCGTGCACGAGGTGACCGCCGAGGGCCGCACCGTGCGCATCTTCGCCTTCGACCCGCCGTCCCCGCCCTCGACCGAGGAGCCCCCCTCGCTCGGCTTCGCCGGGGACGGGGCCTGATGGCCGTGGCCCCGGGGGCGGGGACCGCGGCGGCGACCGCGGCGAGCACCGCAGTGGCGGCCACCGTGGTGGCGGCCGAGGCCGCGCCGGGCGCGGCGGCGACCACCGGAGCGAGGGACGGGGTGGGCCGGCCGGAGCAGCGCCCGCCCGCCGAGATCGGCGGGGCCCGTCGCCGGCCGCCGGCTGCGGTGGGGTGGGCGACGCTGCTGCTCGTCCTGGTCGCCGCCCTGTGGACCGTGGCGGTGCCGGCGTTCCGGCCCCCCGACGAGGCGGCCCACCTCGACCTGGTGCTGTACCTCGCCGAGGGCCACCCCTACCCCGGCTTCGACGGCCGGTACTTCGGCGAGGCGATCGGCCTCGACACCGAGCACCACCTGATCGACTCGCGCACGCCGTGGCCGCGCTTCGACGCCGGCGCCGCCCCGCCGCGGGGCGAGCGGCCCGACGTCGACGACCTGGGCGGCACCGAGCCCGACGCCGACGCCCGCCCGACCGATCAGGACCGCGTCGACTACCCGTACGTCTACAACCAGATGCCCCAGCACCCGCCGCTGTACTACGCCGGCATGGCCGGCGTGCTGGGGCTGGAGCGGCTCGTGCTGCCGGGCGACGGCGTGCCGAGCCTCGATCGCGAGCTCGGCCTGCTGCGGCTGGTGAACGTCCTGCTCGTGGCCCCGCTGCCGTGGCTGGCGTGGCTGGCGGTGGCGCGCCTCGGCGGCGACGACCGCGCCGGGGTGGTGGCCGCGCTGCTCCCGCTGGGCCTCCCGCAGCTGGTCCACATCGGTGCGGCCCTCAACAACGACAACCTCCTGCTGCTGCTGGGGAGCGTCCTGGCGGTGCTGCTCATCGGCGTGGCAAGGGGCCGGCGCACCCGTCGCACCGACCTGGCGGTGGGCGTCGCGGTCGGCCTGGCCCTGCTGACCAAGGCGTTCGCCCTCATGTTCGTGCCCTGGGTGGTGGCGGCCTACGCGCTCGGCGCCTGGACCACGCGCCGGCGACGCGAGTCCGCCGCGGCCCTCGCCGTGAGCGGCGTGGTGGCCGGCGTGGTGGGCGGCTGGTGGTGGATCGCCAACTGGGTGCGGTTCGGCGAGCCGGCGCCGACCACCGAGAACCTCACCCGCACGGGCGACACCCGGCCCCCCGGCTTCGCGCCCGATCCCGCCGAGTTCCTGTGGACGTTCTCCGGTCGGCTGATCTCACGCACCTGGGCCTGGATCGGGTACCGCACGCCCAAGTTCGAGCTGCCCTCGCTGGTGGTCGCGCTGCTGACCGTGGGCGTGCTCGTCGCCGTGGGCGTGGCCACGGTGCGCGCGGGCGCGGGGGCGCGACCCGGGGGCCGGCCCCCGCCGGGCCGACCTGTTGCTCGCGTGGCTCCCGAGCGTGCTGCTCGGCCTGTTCGTGGCCCGGCGGGCGTGGGGGCTGTACCAGACGACGGGGCTGCTGTCGTTCATCCAGGGTCGCTACCTGTTCGCCGGCCTGGTGGCGCCCATGGCGACGGTGGCCCTCGGTGCCACTCACGTGCTCCGCCGCCGGGCGGTGGTCGGCGTGCTCGCCGTGGTGGTGGCATTGCAGGCCTGGGCGCTGACCGTCGTGGTGCAGGGCTCGTGGTCCGGCGAGGGTCGCCTCGGCGCGCTCGACGGCATGCTGGCCTGGAGCCCCTGGCCGGCGGCACTGGTGGTCGCCACCGCGCTGGGCGCCCTGGCCGCGGCCGGAGCCACGGTCGTCACCGCCCGCCGGGCGGGCGTCACGCCGTCAGGCGGCGGATGACGGCGCCGGGAGCAGGTCGAGCACCTGGCGGGCGGCGGTCGGGATGTTGGTGCCGGGCCCGAAGATGGCCGCCACGCCCGCCTCCCGCAGCCGGTCGTAGTCCTGGGGCGGGATGACGCCGCCGCACACCACGAGCACGTCCTCGCCACCCGCGGCCTTCAGCGCCGACACCAGCTGGGGGACGAGCGTGAGGTGCCCGGCCGCCTGGCTGGACACGCCGACGACGTGGACGTCGTTGTCGACCGCGTCGCGGGCGGCCTCGTCGGGGGTCTGGAAGAGCGGGCCCACGTCGACGTCGAAGCCGAGGTCGGCGAAGGCGGTGGCGATCACCTTGGCCCCCCGGTCGTGGCCGTCCTGGCCCATCTTCACCACCAGCATGCGGGGGCGACGCCCCTCCGCCTCGGCGAACGCCTCGACCGCGGCCTGGGTGGCCTCGAAGGCGTCGTCGCCCTCGTACGCGGCGCCGTAGACGCCGTGGATCGAGCGGATCTCGGCCTTGTGGCGGTCGAACACCCGCTCCATGGCGTCGCTCATCTCGCCGACGGTGGCCCGGGCCCGTGCGGCCTCGACGCACAGGGACAGCAGGTTCTCTTTGCCCGCCGCGCCCTCGGTGAGGCGCCGGAGCACTGCCTGGCAGGCGTCCTCGTCGCGTTCGGCCCGCACCCGCTCGAGGCGGGCGATCTGCTGGCGGCGCACGTCGCTGTTGTCGATGGCCAAGATGTCGACGTGGTCGGGGTCGGCCGGCTGGTAGCGGTTGACGCCGACGATGACCTCCTCGCCCCGGTCGACCCGGGCCTGGCGGCGGGCCGCCGACTCCTCGATGCGCAGCTTGGGCATGCCCGAGGCCACGGCCCTGGTCATGCCGCCCAGCTCCTCGACCTCCTCGACCAGCGCCCACGCCGCCTCGGCCAGCTCGTGGGTGAGCGCCTCGACGTAGTAGCTGCCGGCGAGCGGGTCGACCACCCGGGGGATGCCGGTCTCCTCGGCCAGGATGAGCTGGGTGTTGCGGGCGATCCGGGCCGAGAAGTCGGTGGGCAGGCCCAGCGCCTCGTCGAAGCTGTTGGTGTGCAGGCTCTGGGTGCCGCCCAGCACGGCGGCCATCGCCTCGACCGCGGTGCGCACGACGTTGTTGTAGGGGTCCTGCTCGGTGAGCGACACGCCGCTGGTCTGGCAGTGGGTGCGCAGCATGGCCGAGCGGGGGTCCTGGGGGTCGAACCGGCTGATGACCCGGTGCCACAGCAGCCGTGCGGCCCGCAGCTTGGCGACCTCCATGAAGAAGTTCATGCCGATGGCGAAGAAGAACGACAGCCGCCCGGCGAACTTGTCGATGTCGAGGCCCCGGTCCGAGCGCGTAGCGCACGTACTCCAGGCCGTCGGCGATGGTGAACGCCAGCTCCTGGGTGGCCGTCGCCCCCGCCTCCTGCATGTGGTAGCCGGAGATCGAGATCGAGTTGAACCGGGGCATGTTGTGCGCCGTGTACTCGATGATGTCGGCCACGATCCGCATGCTCGGCTCGGGCGGGTAGATGTAGGTGTTGCGGACCATGAACTCCTTGAGGATGTCGTTCTGGATGGTGCCGCTGAGCTGGGCCTGGTCCACGCCCTGCTCCTCGGCGGCCACGATGAAGCTGGCCAGCGTGGGGAGCACTGCCCCGTTCATGGTCATCGAGACCGACATCTTCTCGAGGGGGATCTGGTCGAACAGGATCTTCATGTCCTCGACCGAGTCGATGGCCACGCCGGCCTTGCCCACGTCGCCCTCGACGCGGGGGTGGTCGCTGTCGTAGCCCCGGTGGGTCGCCAGGTCGAAGGCGACCGACAGGCCCATCTGCCCCGCGGCCAGGTTGCGGCGGTAGAAGGCGTTGGACTCCTCGGCCGTCGAGAACCCGGCGTACTGGCGGATCGTCCACGGCCGGTTGGCGTACATCGTCGCCCGCACGCCTCGGGTGTAGGGGGCGAACCCGGGCAGCGCGTCCAGCCCGTCGACGCCCGCCAGGTCGTCGGCCGTGTAGAGCGGCTTGACGTCGATGCCCTCGGGCGTGCGCCACACCAGGCCGTCCGGGTCGGCGCCCTTCAGGTCCTTGCTCGCCAACGTCCGCCAGTCGTCGAGGTTCGGCTGATCGGTCACGCCGTCGATGCTACGGAGGTCGCTCGCGCACCGACGAACCGGCCGGTCTCGTCCGTGATCGACTGGCCACCCTGGCCGCGGGCACGGCGCAGGTGTCGCGCGGCGGGCGGGCGCAGTGTCACAGCGCGCCATCGGTCGCGTCATAATTCACCGATGGTTCAGCCCGGGGTCATGCAGAGTTTCGATGGCGATGCCTCCGGCGCGGCGCGATCGGCTCCCGAGGACGATGCGCCCACTGCGCAGCACGTGTCCGCGGGGGAGGACGGTCGCGCGCGATCGCGTCACCGCTGGGCGGTGGACGCGGCGGTGATCTTCGGCCTGGCCGGGCTGGCGGTGACCCAGCCGCTGCTCGACCTGTTCGGCCGCAACCCCACCTTCTTCGTGGCCGGCAACTACGGGCGCCGCCAGGTCGTCGCGTTCGCCGTGGTCATCGCCGTGGTGCCCGCGCTGGTGGTGTTCCTCGCCACCGCGCTGCCCGGGCTGATCAGCCGGCGGGTGGCCGCGGTCGCGCACGGCGTCGGGGTCGCGTTCCTGGCCGGGCTGCTGGGGCTGGTGCTGTGCCGCTCGCTCGGCCTCGACCCTGTGTTGCTCGCCCTCCCGGTGGCGCTCGCCTTCGGCATCGGCATCGCGTGGGCCGAGGCGCGGTACGCCGTAGCTCGGCGCTACCTCTCCTGGCTGGCCCTGGGGAACGTGCTCTTCCTCGTCCTGTTCCTGTTCACCAGCCCCGCCTCGGAGCTGCTGGCCGGCACCGTCTACGCCGACGCGGGCGCGGTGCGCGTCCCCGCCCTCGAGGGCCCGGTCACGGTGGTGGTCCTCGACGAGTTCCCGCTGGCGGCCATCCTCCGCCCGGACGGCACGATCAACGAGGTCCGCTACCCCAACCTGGCGGCCCTGGCCGGGGAGTCGAGCTGGTTCCGGAACGCCTCCGCCGAGTGGCCGACCACCTACCTGTCGGTGCCCGAGATCCTCTCGGGCGTGCGGTCGGAGGAGGAGGACCTGCCCACCTTCCAGGACCACCCGCGCAACCTGGTGACCCTGTTCGGCACCGGCTACCCCGTGAACACCTACGAGGTCGTGACCCAGCTGTGCCCGCCCGACACGTGCGGGCAGAAGCCGCCGTCGCCGCTGCGCCAGGCGCTGTCCGACGCGTCGGTCGTGTACCAGCACCGGGTGCTGCCGGAGGCCATGCGTGAGGACCTCCCCGCCGTCGACCAGGGGTGGGGCGACTTCGGCACCGACGCCGCCACCGAGGCCCCGGCGGCGCCCAGCGCCCCGCCCGTCACCACCGCGTCGGGCGAGCCCGGATCCCATGGCCCGCCTGGGATTGGTGCCCGAGTCCGACAGCGGCCGGCCCGGCCAGGCCGGCGCCATCCGTCGTCAGACGCAGCTCGTGCCGGCCGGCGGATCGGTGAACGTGATCCACGTGCTGTTGCCCCACCATCCCTACGTCCTGACGCCGTGGGGGGTGACGAACGCCAACACCTGGCTGCCCTCCGGCATGCCCAAGCCCGACCGGCCCAACCACGAGCGCGCCTTCGACGAGCTCTACGCCATGCAGGCGATGCAGGTGGCGGCCGTCGACCAGATCATCGGTGAGCTGGTCGGCCACCTCCGGTCCCTCGACGCCTGGGACACGAGCACCCTCGTCGTCACGTCCGACCACGGCGTCGACATCACCCGACCGCGCTTCAGCCGTGACGTCCACGACGACAACGAGGACGGGGTCCTGCGCATCCCGCTCTTCATCAAGGGCCCGGGGCAGACGGACGGCGAGGTGCGCGACGAGACCGCCACCACCCTCGACGTGCTGCCGTCGCTCATCGACCTGCTGGGCATCGAGACCGACTGGGAGATGGACGGGCACTCGCTGTTCGACGGCAGCGAGGCCGGCTACGACCGGGCGGTCACCAGTGACGAGTACGCGCCTCTGCTCGACTACGTGGCCGACCAGCAGGCCCGCCTCCAACCGGGTGACGGGTGGAGCAGCGTGCTCGGCATCGGCGAGAACGGCGACGTGGTGGGCCAGCGCGTCGCCGACCACGCCGTCGGTGCCCCGAGCGGGCTCACCTGGTCGTTCGAGGGCGCCGAGGCGCTGGCCGACCCGGTGGCGGCCGGCGGGCTGGTCCCCGTGCAGCTGCGGGGCCAGGTGGCCGGCTCCGACGCCGCCCCTTCCGATCTGGTGGTGGCCGTCGACGGGGTGATCTCGGGCACCATCGGCGGCTACGTGGAGGCCGGCGACGGCGCCTGGAGCTTCACCGGGCTGCTGGGCCCGGAGGTGGAGGGCGGCGCCGACGAGATCGTGGCCTACGAGGTCGAGCGCAGCGGCGACACGGTCACGCTCCATCCGCTGGGGCCCTGACGGCTCCGCCCGCCATGCCGCCGGTTGGATCTCGTCGAGTGGCCCTGACCCCGAGGACGCCCCGGGTGGGCGCCGGTCACTACGATGCCGGGGTGCCCTTGGCTGGAGGCTCGCACCGTGGTTGACCCGTACCCCTGCCTGACCGTCGTCGTGCCCTGCTACAACGAGCGGGCGACGATCGCGACCGTCATCGACCAGGTCGTCGCCTCGCCCTGGGTGGCCGAGGTGGTCGTCGTCGACGACGGCTCGACCGACGGCACCCGCGAGATCCTCGCCGGCGTGTCCCATCCCGCGGTGCGGGTGCTGCTGCAGCCCCACAACCAGGGCAAGGGCGCCGCGCTGCGCCGGGGCTTCGCCGAGGCAACAGCCGACTACGTCGTCGTCCAGGACGCCGACCTCGAGTACGACCCCGCCGAGTACGGCACCCTCATGGGCCCGCTGGTCGACGGCCTCGCCGACGTGGTCTACGGGTCGCGGTTCATCTCCAGCCGGCCCCACCGGGTCCTGTACTTCTGGCACTCGGTCGGCAACCGGTTCCTCACCACGATGTCGAACATGTTCACCAACCTGAACCTCACGGACATGGAGACCTGCTACAAGGTCTTCCGCCGCGAGGTCATCCAGGCGGTGGCCATCGAGGAGGACCGGTTCGGCTTCGAGCCCGAGGTCACCGCCAAGGTCGCCCGTCAGGGCTGGCGGGTCTACGAGGTGGGCATCAGCTACAACGGCCGCACCTATGCCGAGGGCAAGAAGATCGGCTGGCGCGACGGCGTGCGGGCCGTGTGGTGCATCCTCAAGTTCTCCGGCACCGGCCAGCGCCTCCTCCCGCCGCCGGCCGTCCCGACGTCGCCGGCGCCCGACCGCGCACCGGTCCGCGCCGGGTCCGGGGCATCCGATGCGCCCGACTCGCTCGAATCGGCGGTCCCGGCCTCGGTGCCCGAGTCCGCGGGTCCCGGCGGGTCGGGTACCGGAGCGGCGCCGGCCAACGGCAACGGCTCCGCCCGCGGGCCGGGACGCGGCTGAGCCCGGCCGCCATCCGCCGGTGGTGGCCGCCCCCCTGTACGACCTGGTCGGAGTCGGCCTCGACATCGACGGCACCCCGGTGCTCGACGGGGTGGACCTGACGATCGCCGGCACGGGCATCACCGTCGTGGTGGGCCGCTCGGGGGCGGGCAAGTCGATGCTGCTGCGGCTGCTGAACCGGCTGGAGGTGCCGTCCGCGGGCGAGGTGCGCTACCGGGGCCGGCCCCTCGACGCCCTCGACCCCCTCGACCTGCGGCGACGGGTCGGGATGGTGTTCCAGCGGCCGGCCCCGTTCCCCGGTTCGGTGCGCGACAACCTCCTCGTCGCCGACCCCACGGCCGCGGAGGCCGACCTCGTGGCGGCCCTGGCGGACGCCCGGCTCGACGCCGGCTTCCTCGACCGGTCGGCCGACGACCTGTCGGGCGGAGAGGCCCAGCGCATGTGCCTCGCCCGCACCCTGGTCACCCGGCCGGACGCGCTGCTCATGGACGAGCCGACCTCGGCACTCGACCCCGACGCCCGGCGCGCCCTCGAGCGGACCGCCCGCCGGTTGGCCGACGGCGGCCGCCCCGTCGTGTGGGTCACCCACGACCTGCCCCAGGCCGAGCGCCTGGCCGACGCGCTCGTGGCGCTGGTCGACGGGCACGTGGCGAGCGACGCCGAGCGCGCCCGCTTCGTGGAGCCCATGACCGATGCCGCCGACGCGGGGCGGTCGCCGGATGCGGGCACCTCCGGGCACACGGCCGAGCCGGCGGAGGGTGGCGCGTCGCCGCCCGCGGGCGACGGGCACGGCGGCGACGGGCACGACGACGATGGCCCGGCAGAACCGGGAGGTGCCCATGGATGAGGCCGCGATCGGCTGGGCCGGCCTGGGACTGTCGCTGATCCTGGTGGCCGTGGCCGTGGGCCTGTCCCTGTGGCAGGGCCTGCGGCTCGAACGCGACATGATCTGGGCCACGGCCCGCTCGCTCGGCCAGCTGCTGGCCGTCGGCTACCTGCTGGTGTTCATCGTCGACGAGGACACGTCGATCGCCTGGGCCTGGCTGTGGGTCGTGGTCATGCTGGCCGTCGCCGCCCTCACCGTCCGGCGTCGGGCCCCCGAGGTGCCGGGCATCACCCGGCTCACCCTGATCGCCACGTCCGGTTCCGCGCTGCTCAGCCTGTCGGTGGTGTTCGGTCTCGGCGTCTACCCGGCGGTGGGGCGGACCGTCGTGCCCATCGCCGGCATGATGATCGGCAACTCGATCGGCAGCATCGTCGTGGCCGCCCGGCGCATCCTGGCCGAGCTGGCCGACCGCCGGCCCGAGGTCGAGGCCCGCCTGGCGCTGGGCCAGCCGTGGCAGGAGGCGTCCAAGCCGTTCGTCCGCTCGGCGTTGCGCACGGCGCTGACCTCGCAGATCGAGAACACCAAGGCGGTCGGGCTGGTGTTCCTCCCCGGGGCGATGACTGGCCTGATCCTGGCCGGCGCCGACCCCGTCGACGCCGTGCTGGTGCAGGCCGCCCTCATGTACCTCATCCTCGGGTGCGTCGCCACGAACGTCGTGGTCATCGGGCTGGGCCTGACCCGCGAGCTGTTCACGCCCGACCACCGCCTCGTCCGCCTCGCGCGCACCGGCCGCTGAGCCCACCACCGACCGCCGAATCCGCCTCGCCCGCTCCGGCCGGTGTGCCACCACCGGCCGCCGACCCCACCGCCGGCCGATGACCTGACCCCGGGGGATGAGCCGGAGGACGCACTCCCGTACCCTGGGCACATGCCCCTTCGCTTCGTGATCGTCGGTGGTGGTCCGGCCGGGAACACCGCGGCCACCACCGCCGCCCGTCTGGGCGCCGAGGTCACGATGATCGAGCGCGACATCGTCGGCGGCGCCGCCCACCTGCTCGACTGCATCCCCTCCAAGGCGATGATCGCCACCGCCGGCGCCATGGGCGACGTCGACGCCAGCCCGGGCATGGGCCTGTCGGTCTCCGAGGCCCGGCTTGACCTCGAGGGCCTGCGCAACCGCATCAAGTCCATCGAGGCCCGGCTGGAGCACAACATCGTCGAGCTTCTGCGCAGCCAGGGCGTCCAGATGCTGCAGGGCAGAGCCCGCCTGAAGGGCCCTCACGAGGTGGTGGTAGACGGGCCCGAGGGCGTGCGCGAGATCGAGGCCGACGCCATCCTGCTGTCCACCGGCAGCCGCCCGCGCATCCCCGACTGGGCGGCGATCGACGGCGACCGCATCCTCACCACCCGCGACGCCTACCCGCCCGTCGAGCTGCCCGAGCACCTGGTCGTCATCGGGTCCGGCGTCACCGGCGTCGAGTTCGTCCACATGTTCTCGTCGCTCGGCAGCCAGGTCACGCTCATCGTCAGCCGCCAGCAGGTGCTGCCGCAGAAGGACCCCGAGGTGGCGGCCGCCCTCGAGTCCGAGCTGCTGCGCCGGGGCGTGCAGCTGCTGAAGGGGGCCCGCGCCCAGGGCATCGACCGCACCGACGGCGGCGGCGTGGCCGTCCGCTGCTCGGACGGCCGGGTGGCGGCGGGCAGCCACGCGCTGCTGGCCATCGGCTCGGTTCCCAACAGCGACGGGCTGGGGCTCGACGCCGCCGGCGTCGAGGTCAACGACGGCGGCTACGTGCCGATCAACCACCACTGCGTCACCAACGTGCCGCACATCTACGCGGCGGGCGACCTGTCGGGCAAGCTGCCGCTGTCGTCGGTGGCGTCGATGCAGGGCCGCAAGGTGGCCGAGCACGTGATGGGTCTCCACACGCGGGTCCACCGCCACCTCGACTACGACAAGGCGGCCTCCGCCATCTTCACCGAGCCCGAGATCGCGGACGTGGGCCTGGCCGAGGCCGACGCGTTCGCCGAGGGCCGCAAGCTCCGGGTCACCAAGGTGCCGTTCTCGGCGTCGGCCAAGGCGCTCATCAACAACGAGACCAAGGGCTTCGTGAAGATCCTGTCCGACCCGGCCACCGGCGTGGTGCTGGGCGGCTCGATCGTCGGGCACCAGGCGGCCGAGTTGATCTCCGTGCTGGCCGTCGCCGTGACCAACGGCCTGCGGGTGACCGACATCGTCGAGAGCCTCCTGGTGCACCCGTCCCTGGCCGAGGCCCTCGCCGACGCCGCCGAATAACCCCCGGTTTCTGGCGTCGCTGGCTGCCGAGGCGGCAGCCACCGACGCCGGTTCCGGGTGGGTTGGCCTGCGCGGTTCGGCGCTCCGGGTTCTGGCGTTGCTGGCTGCCGTGGTGGCAGCCACCTACGCCGGTTCCGGGTGGGTCGGGCTGTGCGGGAGGGAGATCCCTGTTCTGGCGTCGCGTGGCCGCCGTGGTGGCAGCCAGCGACGCCAGGATGGGCGGGCTCGGCGATCCACCACGGGCCGCCACCGTCGCCTTCCGGATCTCGTAGAGCTCGCGGAGCTCCGCCGCGGTCTCGCCGGCGCGCCTGGTCACGTCGTCGTAGGTCACCTCGACGCCGTCCCACCCGAGGCGCTTGAGGCGCCGTCGCCTCCTCCGGTCCCACTCGTGAGATGCCTTGCCGGAGTGGTGGGCGAGGCTGTCGCACTCGACCAGCCACATGATGTCCGGCCATGCGAGATCGAGGTGCGCCACGAAGTCGCCGTCCCGCACCTGGTGCTGGGGGACGGGGTCGGGCACCCCGACGGAGCGCAGTAGCCGCATCGTGGCGGTCTCGAAGTCGGAGTCGGTGAACTTCGTGCCGATGCGCTCGGCCAACATCTCGCTGATGAGCCGCGCACCCCGACGGCCCCGCATGGGCAGTTCGCGATGACGGGCGAGGATGGAGCGGAGCAGCGACCCGTCGGCGCGACACCCGTGGTCGAGAGCCTTCCCCACGAGGTACGGATGGGCGATGGCGGGCAGGTCGAGGATGGTCCGGGCGATCGTCGTGACTGGAAGGCCGTCGACGAGCGCGCCGTCCACGGCGCGGAGGGTCCTGCTCTCGTGCACCGTCCAGCTGCGACGTGGTCGGCGCCGTCCGCGGTCGGTCAGCACCTCCACGGTCCGTCGGTCGAAGCCGTCGAGGGCCCACAGCGCCGCGGCCGTGCGGTGCGATGCCCAGGCGGCGCCCGAGCCCGTGGCGACCCGCACCCGTTGGTGCCAGGTTGGTGGCAGGCCCGCGACGATGTAGGCACCGGGCGCGGCGGGCATGAGACGCCCGGTGCGAGCCCACTGCGCCAACCGGTACGTCGGGATGCCCAGGTCGTGGGCCTCCTCCGCGGTGATCACGCCGTGGTGCGCGCGGGCGAAGTCGGTGAGCCGTTGCCAGAGGGGATCCATCCGTCCTCCTGCGTGTGGTGGTCGCAGGGGACGCGTGCGCCCCGATCCCGGATCCGCGGCAGTCGTCCGCGCGGCCCGCGATGCTCACGATAGGCGCCCATCCGGACCCCGCTGACCGCACCACCATCCCGTTCTGGCGTCGGTGGCTGCCGGCGGTGGCAGTGAGTGTCGCCAGAGTCCTCGGTCGGCTGCCGACGGGTGGAGCCTCCCGCCGTTCTGGCGTCGGTGGCTGCCGTCGCAGCAGTGAGCTACGCCAGAGACCTGGGCGGCTCACGGCCGGTGGCGGCGACTGTCCGCCTTCTGGCGTCGCTGGCTGCGGTGGTGGCAGTGAGTGTCGCCAGAGTCCTCGTCGGCTGGCGGCGGGTGGAGCCTCCCGCCGTTCTGGCGTCGGTGGCTGCCGTCGGGGCAGCGAGCTACGCCAGAGACCTGGGCGGCTGACGGCCAGTGGCCGCTGACCGCACCACCATCCCGTTCTGGCGTCGATGGCTGCCGTCGCGGCAGTGAGCTACGCCAGTTCCGGGGCGGGGGCGCGCTCTCCGGGCGGGCCGGGCCTCCGGGTGGTGGCCGGCGGGTCTGACAGGGGCGGTGGGTTACTCGATGACGACGACGACGTCGCCGGAGCCGACGGACTGGCCGGCCTCGACCTTGACGTCGGCGACGGTGCCGGACTTGTCGGCGGCGATGTTGTTCTCCATCTTCATCGCCTCGAGGACGCACACCGTCTGGCCCTCCTCGACGGTGTCGCCGACCGACACCAGCACCTTGACGATGGTCCCCTGCATGGGCACCGCGACGCTGCCGCTGCCGGCGGAGGCCGCGGACGTGCCGGCGGACCGGCGGGGCCGTGGCGCCACCTTGCCCGAGCCGGCGGCGGCCGCGACGGCCCCCACCTGCGACTCGGGCACCCACACGGTGACGCCGAAGCGTCGACCGTTGACCTCGACGTCCACGTCGCGCCGCACCTTCGGCTCGGGCTCCTCGCCGTCGCCGTTCTCGCCGACCGACAGCCCCGCGGGACCCGCCGGTGCCACCGTGTCGGACAGGTCGAGCCTGTCCTCGACCCAGCGGGTCGAGTGCTCGCCGGCCACGAAGTCGGGGTGGCGCAGGATGGCGAGGTCGGCGGGCACGGTGGTGGCCGGCCCGGCGATATCGAGCTCGCCCAGCGCCCGGATGGTCCGGGCGATGGCGGTCTCGCGGTCGGCCCCCCAGCACACCAGCTTGCCGATGAGGTTGTCGTAGTACTGGCTGACCTCGTCGCCGGCCTCGTAGCCGCCGTCCCAGCGCACGCCGTAACCCTGGGGCACCCGCAGCCGGGTGATCGCCCCGGGGGAGGGGAGGAAGCGGCCACCGGCCGGGTCCTCGGCGTTGATGCGCACCTCGACGGCATGGCCGCGCCGCAGGATCTCGTCCTGGGTGAACGAGAGGGGCTCGCCCGACGCCACCCGGATCTGCTCGGCCACCATGTCGATGCCGGTGACCAGCTCGGTCACGGGATGCTCGACCTGCAGCCGGGTGTTCATCTCCAGGAAGTAGAACTCGCCGTCCTGGTAGAGGAACTCGACGGTGCCGGCGTTGACGTAGCCGCACGCCCGCGTCACGCGCACCGCCGCGTCGCCCATCGCCTGGCGGACGTCGTCGGGGAACGGGGCGCGGGGCTCTCCTCGATGAGCTTCTGGTGCCGGCGCTGCGCCGAGCAGTCGCGCTCGCCGAGCCACACGACGTTGCCGTGGGTGTCGGCGAACACCTGCATCTCGACGTGCCGGGGCCAGGTCAGGTAGCGCTCGACGTAGCACTCCGACCGGCCGAAGCCCTTCTCGGCCTCGGACTGGGCGGACGCCAGCGCCTCCGCGGCTTCCGCGGCCGACTGCACGACCCGCATGCCCCGGCCGCCGCCGCCGAACGCCGCCTTGATGGCCACGGGCCAGCCGTGCTGCTCGCCGAAGGCCACCACCTCGTCGCCGGAGGCGAGGAACTCGGTGGTGCCGGGCACACCCGCCACGCCCGCCTCCTGGGCGGCGATGCGCGAGGACACCTTGTCGCCCATGACCTCGATGGCCTCGGGCGGCGGGCCGATGAACGTGACGCCGCGGGCGGTGATGGCACGGGCGAAGTCGGTGTTCTCGCTGAAGAAGCCGTAGCCGGGGTGGACCGCGTCGGCGCCCGACCGCTCGATGATGTCGAGGATCTTGGCGGTGTCGAGGTAGCTCTCGGCCGCGGTCTGCCCCCCGAGCGCGTAGGCCTCGTCGGCCAGCCGCACGTGCAGGCTGTCGCGGTCGAGGTCTGAGTAGACGGCGACAGAAGCGAGGCCGAGATCGCGGCAGGCCCGGATGACCCGGACGGCGATCTCGCCCCGGTTGGCGATCAGGATCTTCGAGAGCACGCCATATGTTTACGGGGATGTCGGAGGGTGGTGCCAGATTCGGCGACGGCGACGACGCCGAAGGCGGCCGCCCCAACGCCGGGCCGGCTGCCGGGCGGGGCTCCGGTGGGGGCGAGCCCGCGGACGTCGAGCGGGTGCGGGCGGCGCTCGCCGCCACCCGTTTCGCCGACGTGCGCTGGCTGGCGACGACCGGGTCGACCAACGCCGACGCCATGGAGCTGGCCCGCGACGGCGAGCGGGAGGGCGTCGTGGTGGTGGCCGACCACCAGTCGGCGGGCCGGGGCCGCCGGGACCGCACCTGGGTGGCGCCGCCCGGGGGGTCACTCTTGGTGTCGGTGCTCCTCCGCCCCCCGCCGGCGTTGGCCGCGGCCGTGACGATGGCAGCGGGCGTGGCGCTGGCGGAGGCCGTCGAGCGCGACGCCGGCGTGCCGGCGGGGCTGAAGTGGCCCAACGACCTGGTGGTGGCCACGGCCGGGGGCGAGCGGAAGGTGGCCGGCATCCTGGCTGAGGCCGACTGGCCGGCCGGCAGCGCCATCTCGGCCGGGTACCGCCCGCCGGGGCCGCACGACCGTGCCGTGGTCGTCGTCGGCGTCGGCCTCAACGTGGACTGGCCGGCCGTGCCGGCGGACCTGGCCGGTCAGGCCACCGCGCTCAACCTGGTCGGGTCGCGGGCCGACCGTGCCGACCTGCTGGTGGCCTTCCTCCGCCGGCTGGACGCGCACTACGGCGTGCTGGTGCGCGACGGCGCGACCGCCCTGGCCGCCGAGTGGCGCCGGCGTTCGGTGACGATCGGCCGCCGGGTGCGGGTCGACCTCGGCGCGGACGACATCGAGGGGACGGCGGTCGACGTCACGGCGGAGGGGCACCTGGTCGTCGACACGTTCGACGGCGTCCGCCGCACCCTGGCGGTCGGCGACGTGGTCCACCTGCGCCGGGCCTGACGGCGCCCGTCACGGGCCCGACGGGGCGTGTGGGCCGCGTACAGCGGGAGCTGCAACGGATGTATCTTCCTGCCCCTGGTGCACCTGCACCTTCCCTGTACAACCACTTGCTGGAGAAACTGTGCCTATCCGCTATTTTTCCCTGCCCGCGCTCGGCACTGCCGCCGCCGCGGGTGCGCTCGTCCTGGGGCTCGGCGCCTGCTCGGACGAGCCCGATCGTGACGACTCGGGCGCCATCACCGAAGAGGGCGACGCCGACGTCTTCACCCTCAAGGTGGGCGACTGCCTGAGCGACCAAGCCGGCGCGACCGGCGAGGTGTCCGACGTGCCCGTGGTGCCCTGCGACCAGGCCCACGACAGCGAGATCTACTTCAGCTACCTCGTCCCGGACGCCGACGCGTTCCCCGGTACCTTCCAGGAGCACGTCGACGCCCAGTGCGTGCCCCAGTTCCAAACCTTCGTGGGCGTGGCCTACGAGGCGTCGGCGCTGGAGCTGACGTGGCTGGAGCCCACCTCGGCCTCGTGGGAGGAAGGCGACCGCGAGCTGCTCTGCATCGTCGCCGATCCGGCCGGCGGTGTGACGGGCTCCCTCCAGGGCGCCGCCCGCTGAGCTGATCAGCGCGCGACACCTGCAATCCGTCGCACGGCCGATCTCCCCGGAGGTCGGCCGTCGTCGCGCTCAGGGGTCGATGTCGCGGGCCTGGAGTGCGGCCACCGCCTCGCCGGCCCGGCGGGCGACCGGACCGCCGACGCCCGGCAGCGACCGGCCGTCGAGCGCCCGGAGCGGCTGGACGTCCCGGGTGGACGAGGTGAGCATCACCTCGTCCGCCTCCGCCAGCGCCGCCATGGGCACGTCCTCCTCGTCGGCGTCGGCCAGCAGCTCCAGCACCAGCGCCCGTGTCACCCCCGGCAGGCAGCCGGACATCAGGGGCGGTGTGAGCAGGCGGCCCTCGAGCACGACGAAGACGTTGGTGCCGGTGCCCTCGCACAGGTGGCCCCGGGTGTTGGGCATGAGCGCCTCGCTGGCGCCGACCTTGTGCGCCTCGGCGAGCACGACCACGTTCTCGGCGTAGGACGTGGCCTTGATCCCCACGATCGGCGAGCGCTCGTTGCGGGGCCACGGCACGGTCACCGCCTCCGTCTCGGCCGGCCACGGGGCGAGGGGCCCGGCCGCCACGATCAGCGTCGGTCGGGCCCGGCCCCGGCCTGCGCCGAGGGGGGTGACGCCTCCCGTGAGCGTGACGCGCAGGCGGGCGTCGGCCAGCCCGGCGGCGGCGACCACCTCGTCGATCGCCCGCCGCACCGCCTGGTCGGCGATGGGCACGTCGAGCCCCAGGCCCCGTGCCGAACGGTGGAGCCGCTCGAGGTGGCGGCGGACGGCGAAGGGCCGGCCGCCGATGACCTTCAGCGTCTCGAACACCCCGTCGCCCACGGTCAGGCCGTGGTCGAAGACCGACACCCGGGCCTCGTCGGCACCGACCAGCTCGCCGTCGATCCACACCGCGCCCGCGTCCATGCGGCCATCGAAGTCGAGCGGCTGCCCCGCCGTCGAGTCACCCGCCCCTGAGCCGCTGGTCGTCGGGTCGCTGGTCGTCGGGTCGCCCGTCGTCGGGTAGTCGGTCACGGGGCGAGCCGGCGCGGGCCTCGTCACCAGGGCGAGGCGGGGCCGTGGCCGGCGCCGGCGGCGGCCGGGATCCCCGCGGCGACCGACAGGAGGTGGCGGGCCTTGAGCTCGGTCTCGGCCCACTCGCCTTCGGGCGTCGAGCCCCAGGTGATCCCCCCGCCGGTGCCGAAGTGCAGCCGGCCGTCCTCGAACCAGAACGTGCGGATGGCGACGTTGAGCTCGCCCTGGCGGCGGTCGGCGTCGACCCAGCCCACCGCCCCGCAGTACACGCCGCGACCCAGCGGCTCGAGCCGGGCGATGTGGTCGAGGGCCGCCAGCTTGGGCGCGCCGGTGACCGACCCGGGCGGGAACGTGGCGGCGATGACGTCGCCCCACGTCACGCCCGGCCGCAGCCGGCCGGTGACCGTCGACACCAGGTGGACCAGGCCGGGATGGTGCTCGACGGCGCACAGGTGCGGCACCTCGACCGATCCCCACTCGCACACCCGGCCCAGGTCGTTGCGCACGAGGTCGACGATCATGACGTTCTCGGCGCGGTCCTTGGGCAGGAAGCCCGACGGGTCCGCGGCCGTGCCCTTGATGGGCGACGAGGCCACCCGGTCGCCGTCGCGGCGCAGGAACCGCTCGGGCGAGGCGGAGGCCACGTGGCACCCCGCCCGGGGCACGCGCACCACCGCCGAGTAGGGCGCGGGGTTGCCCTCGCCGAGGGCGGCGCCGAGGGCGGCCACGTCTGCGCCGGCCGGGAGCGGCGCCGACAGCCGCCGGGTGAGGTTGACCTGGTAGACGTCGCCGGCGGCGATGGCGGCCCGGATGGCGTCGACGCCGGCGCAGAACCCGTCGCGGTCGAGCGTCGTGGTCCACGCGTCGGGATCGGGGCCGCGCCAGGGCGGCCCGGGCCACGGCCGGGCCGGGCGGGCGTCGGCGAACCGGGCCAGCACCGGCGCGCCCTCGAACGGGAGGACGACGGCCCACAACCCCTGGCTCTCCAGCGCTGCGAGGTCGGAGGTGACGTCGACCAGGCCCGTGAGCAGGCGCCCGCCCACCACGGCGAGAGGTGCGACGTCGGGGGCCATCACTGTTCGGAGCCTAGGAGCCGGGGCCGGCGGCCGTAGCATCCCTTTCGTGCACGTGGAGTTCACCGACGAGCAGGAGGCCCTGCGCCGGGTCGTCCGCGACTTCGCCGACGGCGAGATCGCGCCCCACGCCGAGCGCTGGGACGCCGAGCACACGTTCCCGACCGACGTCGTGCTGGCGTTGGGCGAGCTGGGCGTGTTCGGCATCCCGTTCCCCGAGGAGTACGGCGGTGGCGGCGCCGACCTGACCACCCTGTGCATCGCCATCGAGGAGCTGGCCCGGGTCGACCAGTCGCTCGCCATCACGCTCGAGGCCGCGGTGGGCCTCGGCGCCAACCCGATCTACCGGTTCGGCACCGAGGCCCAGCGCCAGGAGTGGCTGCCGGACCTGTGCGCGGGCCGGGCGCTGGGCGGGTTCGGCCTGACCGAGCCGGACGCCGGCAGCGACGCCGGCGGCACCCGGACCACCGCCCGGCTGGAGGGCGGGGGCGGCAACGCCGGGGACGGGCCCGGCCGCCCGGACGGCGGCGACGAGGCGACGGCGGCGGCGAGTGGGTCATCGACGGCGAGAAGGCGTTCATCACCAACTCGGGCACCGACATCACGTCGCTGGTCACGGTCACCGCCCGCACCGGCGGCAGCGGCGCCGGCACGCCCGAGATCTCGACCATCGTCGTGCCGGCGGGCACCCCGGGCCTGACCGTGCAGCCGCCGTACCGCAAGATGGGCTGGCACGCCTCCGACACCCACGGCCTCACGCTGAGCGACTGCCGGGTGCCGGCCGCCAACCTGCTGGGCGAGCAGGGCCGGGGCTTCGCCCAGTTCCTCCAGATCCTCGACGAGGGGCGCATCGCCATCGCCGCCCTGTCCGTGGGCGTGATCCGGTGCTGCCTCGAGCAGTCGGTGGCCTACGCCGGCCAGCGCCAGGCGTTCGGACGGGCCATCGGCGCCAACCAGGCCGTGGCCTTCGCCTGCTCCGACATGGCGGTGATGGCCGCCAACGCCGAGCTGCTCACCTACCAGGCCGCCTGGCGGCGCGACACGGGGAAGCCCTACAAGCGCGAGGCGGCCATGGCCAAGCTGTACGCCACCGAGTCGGCCGTCACCGCCACCCGGATGGCCACCCAGGTCTTCGGCGGCTACGGGTTCATGGACGAGACGCTGGTCTCCCGCCAGTACCGCGACGCCAAGATCCTGGAGATCGGCGAGGGCACCAGCGAGATCCAGCGCCTGGTGATCGCCCGCGACCTGGGACTGCCCGTGGGTTGAGCCCCGAGGGGGCTCGAGCGGTAAGACTGTTCCGTCCCCGATCCAGGAGCCCACATGAAGCAGTTCGTCACCGGCGGGGCCGGGTTCATCGGCTCGAACTACGTCCGCCGGGTGCTGGCCAACACCGACGACCAGGTCACCGTGTACGACGCCCTCACGTACGCGGGCAACCTGTCGACCCTGCGCGACGTCGACGACGACCCCCGCTACGCCTTCGTCAAGGGCAACATCTGCGACCCGGGCACGCTGGAGGAGGCGATGGCCGGCCACGACGCCGTCGTCCACTTCGCGGCCGAGAGCCACGTCGACCGGTCGATCGCCGGGCCCGACGACTTCGTCAACACCAACTGCTTCGGGACGAACGTGGTGATGGACACGGCCCGGCGGCTGGAGATCCCCCGGGTCGTCCACATCGGCACCGACGAGGTGTACGGCTCCGTCGAGACCGGCTCGTCGCTCGAGACCGACCCGCTGGAGCCGCGGTCGCCGTACTCGGCCTCCAAGGCGGGCTCCGACATGATCGCCCTCTCGTACTTCTCGACCTACGGCCTGCCGGTCACCGTCACCCGCTGCACCAACAACTTCGGGCCGTACCAGTTCCCCGAGAAGGTCATCCCCCTGTTCACCACCAACCTGATGGACGGCCGGCCGGTGCCGCTGTACGGCGACGGCCTCAACGAGCGCGACTGGCTGCACGTCGACGACCACTGCGCCGGCGTGGCGCTGGTGCTGGCGCGGGGTGCGGCGGGCGAGGTCTACAACATCGGGGCCGGGAACGAGACCCCCAACCGGGTGCTGGTGGACAAGCTGCTGGCCATGTTCGGCGCCGGCGAGGAGATGGTGAGCTACGTCACCGACCGCCTGGGCCACGACCGCCGCTACTCGGTCGACATCGGCAAGGTCACGGCCCTCGGGTGGCGCAGGCAGCGCACCCTCGACGAGGCGCTCGAGCAGACCGTGGCGTGGTACCGGGCCAACGAGTGGTGGTGGCGCCCGCTCAAGGAGCGGGCGGGCCTGGCGTGAGGGTCCTGATCACGGGCGCGGGCGGGCAGCTCGGCCGCGACCTGCAGCTGCACTGCGAGGCGCAGGGCGACGAGGTGGTGGCCGCCACCCACGCGACGCTGGACGTGGGCGACCGCGATGCCGTCTACCAGGCCGTGACGGGGGTGGAGCCCGACGTCGTGGTGCACGCTGCGGCGTGGACGGCCGTCGACGCCTGCGAGGGCGACCCCGATCGCGCCTGGCGGGTCAACGCCCTCGGCACCCGCTGGGTGGCCGACGCCAGCCGCCGGGTGGGCGCCCACCTCTGCCACGTGTCGACCGACTACGTGTTCGACGGCACGAAGGACTCGCCCTACGTCGAGTGGGACCGGCCCAGCCCGCGGTCGGCGTACGGCCGGTCGAAGTGGGGCGGTGAGCACGAGGTCGCGGTGCACGCGCCCGGCGCCAGCGTGGTGCGCACCTCGTGGGTGTGCGGCGAGCACGGGAACAACATGGTCAAGACCGTGCTCAAGCTGGCCGACCAGCCCGAGCTGGCCTTCGTCGACGACCAACGGGGCCACCCGAGCTTCACCGCCGACCTGGCCGTGGGCATCCGCCGCCTGGTGGCGGCCCGGGTGCCCGGCCTGTTCCACCTGACCAACCAGGGCGCGGTGAGCTGGTACGAGTTCGTGCAGGCGGTGCTGAGCGCGGCGGGGCACGACCCGGCCAAGGTGCGGCCCATCAGCACGGCCGAGCTCGACCCACCCCGGCCTGCGCCCCGACCGGCCAACTCGGTGCTCGACAACGCCGCGCTGCGCCTGGCCGGCTTCCCCCTCCTGCCCGATTTCCACGAGAGCCTCGAGCGCCTCGTGGCCCGTCTCACGGCCTAGGACGGGGGCCTCCGGCTACCTGGGCGGCGACGTCCCGGTCGGCGGGGTCGTCAGGGAACGCCGGCGACACCGGGACGCCGGGGCGATCAGCCCAGCAGGTGGAGGCGGCGGGCCAGGTCGCTGTTCAGCCGGCGGTCGGGGTCGAGCCCGTCGCGCACCGCGCGCCACTCGCCGAGCCGCGGGTACATCACCGGCAGGTGCTCCGGCCGCATGCGGCTGTCCTTGGCCAGGTAGATGCGGCCGCCGACGTCGAGCACCCGGAGGTCGAGCCGGTCGAGCAGCGGCGCCAGACCGTCGACGTCGGTGGGCACGTCGATGGCCAGCGTCCAGCCCGGCCCGGGGAACGACAGCGGCCCCGGGTTGGCCTCGCCGAAGTACTTCAGCACCGACAGGAAGCTGGGCGCGGGGTGGTCGGCGATGGCCTCGACGATCTCGCGCAGCACGTCCTCGGCCCCGAAGGGCACGAGGCACTGCCACTGCACGAACCCCCGCGGCCCGTACATGCGGTTCCAGCCCCCCACCATGTCGAGCGGGTACCAGAACTTGTCGATCGTCATGAGGTGGTCGCGCCGCCGGCGGGGCGCCTTGCGGAACCACATCTCGTTGAACGCGGCGATGGTGGCGCGGTTGATGAGCGAGTTGGGGGCGACCGGCGGGGCCGGCACGGTGGGCGGCGGGCGGTAGGCGAGCGGGTCGCGGCGCCGGCGGCTGCCGCCGGGCAGGTCCGCGAGCACGGCGAAGTCGCCCTGGTCGAGCACCGCCCGGCCGAGCGACCGGCCCCGGGCCAGGCAGTCGATCCACGCGACCGAGTAGCAGTACCGGCGCCCGCCCTCGAGCAGCATCGTCAGCAGCGCGTCGAGGTCGGGCACCCGGTCGCTGTCGACCTTGAGCAGGCTGGTCTCGACCGGGCGCAGGCCGATCGTCGCCTCGACGATCGTGCCGGTCAGGCCGAGGCCGCCGCAGGTGGCCCAGAACTCGGCGGGCGTGCCGGTGGGCGTGAGCGTCCGCCGGGTGCCGTCCGGCAGGGCGAGCACCATCGAGTGGACGTGGGCGCCGAAGGTGCCGCTGGCGTGGTGGCCCTTGCCGTGCACGTCGTTGGCGATGGCCCCGCCGACGGTGACATGCCGGGTGCCGGGGGTGACCTCGACGAACCAGCCCAGCGGCACGATCTCGCGCAGCAGCGCGCTGAGCGACGTGCCGGCCAGCACCCGCGCGGTGCCGGCCTGGTGGTCGAGCTCGATCAGCCCGGACACGGCGGTGGACTCGACCACCGTGCCGCCGGCGTTCATGGCCTGGTCGCCGTACGACCGGCCCAGGCCCCGCGCGATCGCGCCCCGCGGGCCCGCGGCCTTCACGGCCATGGCCAGCTCGTCGGGCGTGCGCGGCCGTGCCACGTGCGACACCGACGAGGGGTTGCAACCCCAGCCCGTCACCACCTCGCGACCCTCGCTGCTGTGCTCGCGAGGGTCGCCGCCGACCTCGTCTCATGCCGTGTAGACCCCGATCGCGAACACGAGCGCCCAGGCTATGCCGATGAGCTGCAGCGGTCGGTCGCCCAGCACGATCTCCTCGGGCGCCGAGCCCCGGCCCTGGTCGAGCACCAGCGCGTAGCGCAGGACGGCCATCACGAAGGGCAGGATCGAGAGCTGGTACCAGGGCACGGTGGTGGCTGCGACGGTCTCGGCCTTCTCGAACGCCCACAGGCAGTAGGCGACGAGCACGGCCCCCGACGTCACCGAGCGCAGGTACGCCGTGTAGCTGACGCTGTAGGCGGCGAGCACCGACCGGAAGTCGCGGGCACCGTCGCCCATCTCCTTGGCCTCGGCGGCCCGCTTGCCGGAGATCATGAACAGCGCGCCGAAGCTGGTGACGATGAAGAACCAGTCCGAGATGGGGACCTCGGTCGCGGCCGCGCCGCCCACGGCCCGCAGCACGAAGCCGGCGGCGACCGCCACCAGGTCGACCACGGCCACGTGCTTGAGCACCGATGAGTACGCCGTCGTGAGCGCCACGTAGCCGGCCACCGTCGCGGCCAGGGCGCCGTTGACGGTGAAGGCGAGGCCGATCGCCAGAGCCACCAGCAGGGCGCCGCCCGCGTAGGCGAGGGGCACCGGCACCACCCCGGAGGCGACGGGCCGCCGCCGCTTCTTGG
Source organism: uncultured Acidimicrobiales bacterium (assembly GCA_963842395.1). Classification (GTDB taxonomy): domain Bacteria; phylum Actinomycetota; class Acidimicrobiia; order Acidimicrobiales; family VFJN01; genus ZC4RG19. The sequence continues at coordinate 736,437 of CAWJGJ010000002.1, read as the reverse complement.
GATGCAGGCGGTCGGCCTCGACGTCGCGGGCGTCGTTGATGTAGTAGGTGCCCGAGGCCGCCAGGCAGAAGCAGACGAACCCGATGAGGGCGTCGATGGCGAAGGTCCGGTTGTCGAGCACGCCCGCGGCGGCCGGGGCGGCGAACACGAGCACGTTCTTGGCCCACTGCTTGGGTCGGGCCAGCTTGACGAGGCCGACGGGCAGCGACATCCGGCGGCCTGCTCCGTCCGGCGCGGGGTCGTCCCCCTCCGGCCCGGGTGCGCCCGCCGCAGCGGCGCCGGCGGACGAGGCGGACACGGTGCTCATCGTGATCGGCGCCTCACATCCGGGCCGAGAGCTTGCGCCACAGGGGGCGGGGGAGATGACGGAACCCGGCCATCACGTAACGGAACGTACTCGGCACCCAGACCGTGTGCCTGCCCGCCGCCAGCCCGTCGGCCACGGCCTCGGCCACCGCCTCCGGCGTGGTCGCGAGCGGGGGCGCGTCCTTGCCCTCGGTCATCGACGAGTGCACGAAACCAGGCCGGACGACCATCACGTCGACGCCCGAGCCCTCGAGCGAGTCGCCCAGGCCCTGGCAGAAGCCGTCGAGGCCCGCCTTGGACGAGCCGTACACGAAGTTGGACTGGCGCACCCGCTCGCCCGCCACAGAGCTGAGCACGACGATCGTCCCGTGGCCCTGCTCCTCGAGCCGCTGCGTGACGTGCAGCAGCGTCGACACCGGACCGGCGTAGTTGGCGACGGCCAGCTCGGCGGCGGCGCCGGGGTCGTCCTCGAGGTGCTGCTGGTCGCCGAGCACCCCGGCCGCCAGCAGCACGCAGTCGACGTCGGGCGACGCCTCGGCACCCGGGAGGTCCTCCCACGCCGCCTTGACGGCGTCGGCGTGGCCGGCGATGTCGGTGGCATCCCACGCCACGACGGCCACCGCGGCCCCCGCGGCGCGCAGGCGCGTCGCCACCGGCTCCATGGCGTCGGGGTGGCGCCCGGCCAGCACGATGCTGCGGCAGCCGCCGGCGACCAGCCGCTCGGCGATGGCGGCGCCGATGTCGGACGAGCCGCCGAGGACGACCAGCGATTGGATGGCCCCGAGGGAGTTGCGCACCGCGAACCTCGCTCTGCAATAGCGTCCAGCTCGTGGGACGGCCCCAGAACCGGCCCGAACATGTTCGCGGCCAGGCCGCGACGGAACACGGAGAGGCTAGTCGACCGACCCGTCGGGCCACCCATGGCGATGGCATCCCGCTGACGCCGGCCCACTACCGTGACCGGTTCGAACGATGCGTTGCCGTGGGACGCCGCCGACGGTATCGAGCTCAGCTGGCACAGGAGGATACGGAATGGCGCAGATCGCGGTGATCGGGGCGGGCTACGTCGGCTTGACGACGGCGGCGTGCTTCTCGTCCCTCGGCCACGACGTCGTGTGCGCCGACATCGACGAGGAGAGGATCGCCCGCCTGCAGCGGGGCGAGGTCCCGATCGTGGAGGCCGGGCTCGACGCCCTGGTCCGCGAGGGCATCGACGGCGGGAAGCTGGCGTTCGTGGTGGGAGCGGCCAACGCCGCCCGGGCCGCCGAGTTCGCCTACCTGTGCGTGCCGACCCCGCAGGGCGAGGACGGGTCGGCCGACCTGTCCTACATCGAGACCGCGGCCCGCCAGATCGGGCCGGTGCTGCCGTCCGAGGCGGTGGTGGTCAACAAGTCGACGGTGCCCGTGGGCTCGACCCGGGCGGTCGAGCGGGTGCTGGGTCGCGACGACGTGACCGTGGTGTCGAACCCCGAGTTCCTGCGCGAGGGGTCGGCGGTGCACGACTTCCTCAACCCCGATCGCATCGTCATCGGCAGCGACGACCAGTCGGCCGCCGTGCGCGTGGCGTCGCTCTACATCGGGGTCACCGCCCCCATCATCGTCACCGACCCCCCGTCGGCCGAGACCATCAAGTACGCCTCCAACGCCTTCCTGGCCACCAAGATCAGCTTCGTCAACGCCATCGCCGCGGTGTGCGAGGCGGTGGGCGCCGACGTCAAGGACGTCGTGCTGGGCATGGGCTACGACAAGCGCATCGGCCACGAGTTCCTCAAGCCGGGTCCCGGTTGGGGCGGCAGCTGCTTCCCCAAGGACTCGCGTGCGCTCGTACACATCGCCGACACCGCCGGCTATGCGTTCGACCTGCTGAGGGGTGTCATCAGCGTCAACGAGGACCAGTTCCACCGGGTCGTCGCCAAGGTGCGCGAGCAGGTGGGGGGCTCGCTCGACGGGCGGCGGGTCGGCGTGTGGGGCCTGACGTTCAAGGCCCGCACCGACGACACCCGCGACTCGCCGGCGCTGCGCATCGTGTCGCTCATGGCCGAGGAGGGCGCCGAGGTCCACGCCTACGACCCGGCGGTGAAGGCGCCGGTAGGCGGCGTCGACCCGGCCGCCGACCCCTACTCGGTGTGCGAGGACGCGGACGTGCTGGTGGTGCTCACCGAGTGGGACGAGTTCCGCTGGCTCGACTTCGACAAGGTGGGCGGGCTCATGCGCCAGCCCCGGGTGGTCGACGCCCGGAACCTGCTCGACAAGCCGGCGCTCGAGCGCCGGGGCTTCACCTACGCGGGCATCGGTCGCTGATGGCCCGGGTCGTCGTCACCGGCGGCGCCGGCTTCCTGGGGTCGCACCTGTGCGAGGCCCTGCTGGCCCGGGGCGACGAGGTGGTCGCCATCGACAACCTGCTCACCGGGTCGGTCGGCAACATCGAGCACTTGTTCGGCACCAGCGGCTTCACGTTCGTCGACCACGACGTCAGCCAGTACGTGTGGGTGCCGGGCGAGGTCGACGCGGTGATGCACTTCGCCAGCCCGGCGTCGCCCGCCGACTTCGAGCGCATCCCCATCCAGATCCTGAAGGTCGGCAGCCTGGGCACCCACAACTGCCTGGGCCTGGCGCTGGCCAAGCGGGCCCGGTTCTTCCTCGCCTCCACCAGCGAGGTCTACGGCGACCCCCAGGTGCACCCCCAGCCCGAGTCGTACTGGGGCCACGTCAACCCCATCGGCCCCCGGGGCGTGTACGACGAGGCCAAGCGCTTCGCCGAGGCGATGACCATGGCCTACCACCGCTCCCACGGCCTCGACGTGCGGATCGTGCGGATCTTCAACACCTTCGGGCCCCGGCTGCGGCTCGACGACGGCCGAGCCGTCAGCAACTTCCTCCACCAGGCCCTGCTGGGCAAGCCCATCACCATCTACGGCGACGGCAGCCAGACCCGCAGCTTCTGCTACGTCGAGGACGAGGTGCGGGGCTTCCTGGCGCTGCTCGACGGCGACATCACCGGCCCGGTCAACATCGGCAACCCGACGGAGTTCACCGTCAGCGAGCTCGCCGAGCAGGTGCTCGAGGTGACGGGCTCGTCGTCGGAGATCGTCTACCAGCCCCTGCCGGTCGACGACCCGACCCAGCGCCAGCCCGACATCACGCTGGCCCGCACCGCGCTCGGCTGGGAGCCCCGCATCACGCTGCGCGAGGGCCTCGGGCGCACCGCCTCCTGGTTCCGCCAGGCCCTCGACTGACCCGGGCACGGGTCGAGAGCGGGCACGCCGCCGACCACGAGCCCCCGCCGACGGCGTGGGTGGGATCGCGGGAACCTGGCTCATGGCCGGGCCTCATAGACGATGTTGACCGCCGTCTCGGCGACGCGGCGGAAGCGAGTGAACCCGGCCTCGGTCACGACCCGGCGGATGCGGTCCTCGCCGGCCTGGGCGCCGAGCGCGAGCCCGACGTCCTGGGCGCGTGATGCCGGCGTGCAGATCAACGTCGACGCGCAGTAGAAGATCTTGCCGACGGCGGTGAGGTTGTCCTCGAGCCGGTCGTGCGCGAACGGCTCGACGATCATGGCGGTGCCGTCGGGCGCGAGGCTGGACAGCACGTGGCGGGCGGCGCCCACCGGGTCGCCCATGTCGTGGAGGCAGTCGAAGAACGCCACCAGGTCGTAGCCCGTGCCGGGGTAGTCCTGCGCGGTCGCGACCTCGAAGCGCGCCCGGTCACCGAGGCCGGCCGCGGCCGCGGCGTGGCGGGCGGCGGTGACGGAGTCGGCGTGGAAGTCGAACCCGACGAACGTCGAATCGGGATAGGCCGTCGCCATGATGACGGTGCTGGCACCGTGCCCGCAGCCGACGTCGGCGACCGTGGCGCCCGACCGGAGCCGGTGCTCGACGCCGTCGAGCCCGGGCAACCACTCCCTGGTGAGGTGGGCGGCGTAGCTGGGCCGGAAGAAGCGCTCGCACCCCGTGAACAGGTCGGGGTGGTGGTCGTGCCAGGCCACGCCGTCGCCGGTGCGGAACGCCTCGGTGACCTGGGGCTCGTCCTTGATGGTGGACGCGGCGAGCTGGAAGGCACCGGGGATGAACTCCGGCGCGCCCCGGTCGACGAGCAGGGCGGCGTGCTCGGCGGGCAGCCGGAACGTGCCCGTGCCCGGGTCGTGGTCGACATAGGCGGCGGCCGCCTGCGCGGCGAGCCACTCCGTCACGTAGCGCTCGTCGGTGCCCGTCGTGGCGGCGAGTCGTTCCGGGGTCACCGGCCGGCCGTCGGCCATGGCGCGGTAGAGCCCGAGCCGGTCGCCGACGAGCACGGTCGGCAGGTGCAGCGCCGTGCCCAGGTCGTCGAGGAACCGCCCGACGAAGGCGTCGAGCCTGCCGGCGTCGAGAGATCGGGCGTCGGTGGTCATGGCGCGCCTCCAGGTTCGGATCACGGTCTCGTCCCTCTCCGGGGAGGCGTGACGTGCGCGGTCCGAGCGTGCCGTCGCGTGGCACGGGGCGCGTTGGGTGACCGCTCCTGGGGTCGTACAGTTACTGGGAGTGGCGAACCTCGCATCCGCGGCGGAGCGGTTCGTCGGGCGAGCTGACGAGCTGCGCAGGATCGAGCGCTTGTGGACCTCCGCCCCCTCCGGGCGGGGGGCCGTGGCGCTCGTGTCGGGAGAGGCCGGCATCGGCAAGTCGCGGTTCTGCGACGAGGTGGTCGCTCGGGCCCGGCGTGCGGGCCTCGCCGTGGCGATGTCCCGCTGCTGGGGCGGGGGCGGCGCGCCGCCGCTGTGGCCGTGGCAGGCGATCCTCGCCGACCTCCGCGGCGACGACGCGTCGGAGCCGCCGGCCGCCGACGGCGTGGAGCTCTCCGGGGACGCGGATCGCTTCGCTCGGTTCACCGCCATGGTGGAGGAGCTGCGTACCGTGTCGACCGCCGCGCCGGTCTGCGTCGTGATCGACGACATCCACGCCGCGGACGCGGGGACGCTGCTGCTGACGCGGTTCGTGGCCCGCTCGCTGCACCGGGCACCGATCGTCGTGGTGCTCAGCCGGCGGACCGGCGAGCCGACGCCCGATCCATTCGCGGCGCGGTTGGTCGAGGAGATCGAGCAGGAGGCGGTGCCCGTCGCGCTCCGTCACTTCGATCTCGACGAGGCGCTCACCTTCCTCGCCGCGCACGGGTGGCGGGACATATCGTCCGACCTGGGCCTGGCCGTGCTCCGGGTCACCGGCGGCAATCCGCTGTTCCTGCGGCGCGTCGCGGCGCTCGGTCCGCCCGACCCGTCTCGGCCGCTGCCGGTGGGGTTGCGGGTGGCGATCGAGGACGCCCTGGCCGCGCTCAGCCCGGCGACCCGCCGGGTGCTGTGGGCCGGCGCTGTGGTCGGTCCCGATCCCGCGGTGCCCGAGGTGGCGGCGGTGGCCGAGGTGGCGACCGCGGCGGTGCTGGAGGCGGTCGCGGAGGCGGCGCCATCCGGTCTCGTCGCCGAACCCGTGGACTCGGCGCCCGAGCGCTTCACCTTCGGCCACGAGCTCGTGCGCTCCGCCCTCGAGGCCGGTCTCCCGAGTGGCGACCGCCTCGACGCGCACGCTCGGGCCGCCGCCGCGGTCACCGCGAGCGATGCCCCCAACGCCACCACACCCGGTGCGGGGCGTGCGGCTCCGGTGGAGCGGCTCGCCCGGCGTGCCCGGCACGCGCTGGCGGCGGCCCCCCGGTCGCCGGCCGATGCCCGGCTGGCCGTCGAGGCGTGCCGAGAGGCCGCCGCCGCGATGGTCGGCGGGTTCGCCTACGAGCGGGCCGACGAACTGCTCTCCACGGCGATCGACATGCACCGCCCGGCGACGCTGGGAGAACCGCCCGCCGACCTGGTCCTGCGGTGGGCGCAGGCGGCGCTGCTGTGCGGACGCCTCGGTGAGGCCCGGACCCGCTTCGACCGTGCCGCCTCCGCCGCCGAGCAGGCCGGCGACCCCGTGCTGCTCGCCGAGGCGGCGCTCGGGCTCGGCGGTCACTGGCTCAACGAGCACCGCGCCCCGGTGGAGCGCGCCAGGGTCCTCGGTCTCCAACGCCGGGCGTTGGCCGAGCTCCCGGGGGACGACGGCGCCCGGCGGGCGCGGCTGGCGGCCCGCCTGGCGGCCGAGGCCGTCTACGACGGTGCACCGCTCGAGCCGGTGCACGAGGCGCTGGCGGCGGCCCGCGCCACTGGCGACGGCCCCGCCCTCGCGGAGGCGCTGTCGCTCTGCCACCATGCGCTCCTCGCGCCCGAGCACGCGCGCCGTCGGCTCCGCCTCGCCGACGAGCTGATCAGGGTGGCCGCCGAGGCTGGGTGCGGGGTGCTGGCCCTCATGGGCCTGTGCTGGCGGACCGTCGACCTCTTCCTGCTCGGTGACCCCCGCGGGGTGCGCGCGCTGCGGGAGCTGCGCGAGCGTGCCGACGCCCTCGCCTGCCAGAACATCGTCTACATCGCCGACGTGCTCGACATCATGCTGCTCATCCGGGAGGGGCGGCTCGACGCGGCAGAGGCGGCCTCCGGGCGCGCCTTCGAGCTGGGCTCGGCGGTGGGAGAGGTCGACGCCGTGGCGTACTTCGGGGCCCACACCCTGGCGATCCGCTGGATCCAGGGCCGGGACGCGGAGATCCTCGACGCCGCGGAGGAGGTGGCCACGTCGCCGACGTTGGTGGAGGCCGAGTTCGGGTTCCGGGCGACCGTCGCCGCCGTGGCCGCCCGGGCGGGGGAGCACGACCGGGCCCGCGCGGCGCTCGAGCGCCTCTGCCGCCACGGGGTCGCGGCGCTCCCGCGCTCGAGCACGTGGCTGGCCGGCATCGCGGCCCTGATCGAGGCGGCCGCGGTCGAGGGCGACGTCGCGGTGGCCCAGCAGGCGTACGACCTGCTCGCGCCGTTCGCCGACCTACCGGTCATGCCCTCCCTCGCGGTCATCTGCCTCGGCTCCGCCCACCGCTACCTCGGGCTGGCCGCGCTCACCACCGACGACCCGGACGCCGCGGTCCGCCACCTCGAGCAGGCGGTCGCCGCCAATCGTCGGCTCGGCAACCATCCGTTGACCACCATCGCGACCGCCGACCTCGGCGCCGCACTCGCCCGGCGGGGCGGGAGGGGCGACGCGGCACGCGCCCGGAGGCTCTGGGAGCGGGCCGTCCGCGACGCCGACGACCTGGGGATGACGGACAGGGCCGAGGCGTGGCGGGCGGGGGGCGCGGCCGCACGGGCGCCCGCCACCGACGCCGTGCTGGACCTCACCGACCGTCCTGCGGACGGCCCCGTGGCGGACGACGAGGGGCTGCTCTGCCGGCAGGGTCGCGGCTGGCTGGTGCAGGTCGGCGAGCGCCGAGCGGTGGTGCCGGCGCTCGTCGGGATGACCTACCTGGCCGAGCTGGTCACCCGCCCCGGGCAGCCGGTGTCGGCGCGGACCCTCGCCACCGGGGGCGACGCGCGGCTCGACCTCCGTCACGAGCTCATCGACACCCGGGCCCGGGACGCCTACGCCGAGCGGGCGCGCGAGCTCGCCGCCGACGTCGCGGCCGCAGCGGCCGACAACGACCTCGGTCGCGCCGAGCGCCTGCGGATCGAGCTCGACGCGGTCGCGGAGCAGCTCGAGGCGGCGACCGGGCTCGGCGGACGGCCGCGGGCGTTCGCCGACGACCACGAGCGGGCGCGCACCTCGGTCCGCAAGGCGATCAAACGGGCGATCGACGAGGTCGCAGCCGCCGATCCCGTGATCGGGGAGGTCCTGCGCGGCGGGCGTGACGACGGGCGCCACGTGCATGTTCGTGACCGCGCCCGGGGGTGGGGTCCGCTGGACGGTTCGCCGGGCGCAGGGCGCCGGCACCGCGGCCGGCGGTCGCTGACCCGGCGCCCGCCCGACGGTGCCGCAGGCGTGTGCCATCCGACGGCACGGCCGCGTCACGCCTCCCAAGCATTCGGGCCACCGACGGCGGAGGACAGGATGGCTCACGACATGGCGGTGCCGACCCTGCGGGTGCTCGGCGAGTTCGCACTCCAGGCCGGGGGTCGCACCCTGTCCCTGTGTGCCAGTGGCCGGCAGGTGCTGGCCTTCCTCGCGGTCGCGGGTCCGGCCCAGCGGCGGGAGACCCTCGCGGGACAGGTCTGGGCCTGGTCGTCCCACACGCGGGCGCATGCGAACCTCCGGAACGCGCTGTGGCGGATACGCCAGGCCGATCGGCGGCTCGTCGTGGCCGATCGGGACGGCGTGCGGCTCGCCGACGACGTGGCGATCGATCTGGACGCGAGCGTCGCCCTCGCCCGCCGCCTCCTCGACCACGCCGACATCGGTGGCGACGTGCTCAGCGCCCCGTCCCGGCTGCTGGAGGCGGACATCCTGCCCGGCTGGGACGACGACTGGGTGCTGCTCGAGCGCGAGCGCCACCGCCAGCTCCGCATCCACGCGCTCGAGGCCCTGAGCTCGCGCCTCGTGGCCGCGGGCCGGTTCGCCGACGCGGTGGACGCCGCGTTCGCCGCCATCACGGCCGAGCCGTTGCGGGAGTCGGCCCACGCGGCGCTGATCCGGGCGCACCTGGGTGAGGGCAACCGCAGCGAGGCCACCCGCCAGCTCGCGGCATACCAGCGGCTGCTCGATGACGAGCTCGGGCTCAGGCCGTCGCCGGAGCTGGTGTCGCTGGTGTCGACCGCGGTCGGTCGCTGACCCGCCGTTCGCTCAGCGGCGCCGCCCGAGGTCGCCGAGCGCCGGGACGACGAGGCGGTCTCGGATGTCGAGCCACTCGCGCGCCAGCCTTGTCTCGTCTGGCCGGATCTTGCGGCCGTCCATCTCGGGGTGTCGGGCGAAGAACACCAGGTTGGTGAGGGCGTCCGGCTCGCGGACGCCGCGCTCGTAGGCGAGGCGGACCGCCATCAGCTCCTGGCCGTTCAGCAGCAGGCTGCGGAACCGGTCGACCACCGAGCCGAGCGCCGACAGGATCGACGGCGCGGGCCGAGACACCGGCGGCAGCGACGGGGCGCCAGGACCGCCGGCCTGGATCCGCTCGATCGCCGCGTAGACGTGCTCCCAGTCGAAGTATGGGGCCTCGCGCAGACCTCCCGGGTCCCACCCGCCCCGGCTGTCATAGCGGGAGATCGGTGTCAGGTCCTCGTGGCCGAGCAGGCGTGGGGTGCGCCACCACCGCTCCCCCGGGGGCCAGCCGTTGCGGCGCGCCACGTCGCAGGCGAGCAGCGCCACGGCGTCGTGCTGGGCCTGCGTGAAGCGCAGGCCCGAGCGCAGGGGCTCGGCATCGGTGACCCACCGCTTCTGGTAGGAGTACACGCACGGCACGCACTCGACGTGCACGTAGCTCGAGTTCGCCGTGCGCGTGCCCGGCAGCAGCTCCAGCGAGTGTTGGCGCCCCGGCCAGCGCGCCCGCCACAGCCGCACGAGCACCGGCGGGAGGTCGGCCTCGAACCTGCCCGCGTCGATCGAGCGGCGCTGGTCCTTGCGCGGGTCGTCCTTGTTGGTGACGCCGACGCCGTGGGCCTGCTCCCGCTCGTTGGCGACCTGCAGGAGATCGCCCCCGGCGACGCCGCGCCAGCCGTTGACGTAGTGGCAGCCGTGCGACCGGTTGTAGTGATCGACGGCCTCGATCGTGTGGTAGACGCCGTTCGCTCGGGCCCGGGCGGGCAGCCCGCTGCCCGTCGTGTGGACCACGAGGCCGAACACGCGGTCCTGCCACTCCTTGGGCCGGTCGCCGGCGTCCCACTGCTTCGGGGCCGGCAGTGCCAGGGGCGAGACGCCCGGTGCCACCGCCCTGCCCTCGCCCTCCTCCTCGAAGTCCCTCAGCCCCAGCGCGCCCTGCTCCATTGCCGCGAGCGGCTCTGCGGCTGGCAGCGGGGCCTCGCCGTCGGTCCGGTCCGCCTGGTCGGGCCTCCCCGCCTCGGTGTTCGGGTAGGCCTCCTCGTCCAGCGAGCCGGTCTCGGTGTCCTGGTAGGCCTCCTCGTACTGCGGGCCGGTGTCGCTGTCCAGGTACGGCGCCTCGTCCAGCGTGCCGGTCTCGGTGTCCCCGTAGGCCGCCTCGTACGGCACCGCGGTCTCGGTGTCCCCGTACGCCGCCGCGTTCGGCATGCCGGCCTCGCGGGCGAGGTACGCCTCCTCGTCGGGGGTGAGCGCCACGGCCACCTCGCCCGCGGGGCCGGCCCGGTCGCCCTCCGCCTCGTCCCAGGGGATCGTCTCCATCGGGTTGCCTCCGTTCCATGCGGGCGTGATCAGGTGATCCAGCTCCGGACCATGGCGAGCACGTGGTCCGAGAGGTGGACGGCGATGTTGTGGTCGACCCGCACCTTGTCGTCGACCGTCACGCGGTGGGCGTCGACGTGGACGCCGACCAGGTAGCGCTGGCCGTTGGTGAACTTGATCCACACGGGCGACCCCGACTGGCCCTTGGCGGTGTCGGCGGTGTGGAGCAGCAGGCGCGTCGACCGGGGCATGTGGCTCACGACGCCGTTGTGGATCCACTGGGTGGTGGCCTGGTCGGCCGTGTCGCAGGTGCGGCTCGCCGGGTCGTAGACGGCGGTGCCGCACCGGTCCCCCGGGTAGCCGCACACGATCACCCGCTTGCCGAGCAGGAAGTCTCGCCCGAGGGCCCGGAGCACCGTGCCCTGCCCCAGGCGGTCGTGCCCCCAGTGTCCCAGGGGCTGGTCGCCGAGCACGGCACGGCGCTCGTGCGCGATGTCCCGTTCGAGTGTCACGATCGCGTAGTCGTGCTCGCGGGCGACGCCGAACCGCCCGAACGCGTTGCTCGACACGCTGTAGGCCACGGCCTTCACCCGCCCGAACGGGTCACGGCGGCCGTTCCGGCCCGGGGCGACGAACACGGACGCGGGCCGCGTCTCGCCGTCGGGGTAGATCGTGTGGGCGGCGGTGAGCACCTGCCGAGGGCCCACGAGGAGCCCGGACCCGCGCGCGAAGCCCGAGCTCCACCCGCGGGGGTAGGGGCGGTTGAACGTCACGTCAAGCGAGCAGATCCAGCGGTACGGCACCGCCAACGTGTCCGCCACGTGCTGGCGGTCGTCGTCGTCGCCGATCCGCTCCTGCTCCTGCGGCGGGTCGATCTCCCGGTCGGTGGCGAACGGCGAGGCCCACCGGTCCTCGCCCGGCGCCGCGGGGGTCGGCTCGGCGGTGAGCGCCTCGTCAGCCCACACGCTGCTCACTGCGTCACGCTCCTCATGCCGACGCGCCGTTGCCGGCCGCGGCGCCTACCGGCGTCGCCGGCCCGCCGGTCGCCGGCGCGCCCGCGCCGCGTCCGGCCGCCACGCCGTCGGACGAGGGGCCCGACATGGCCGGGGCCGGCGAGGGCGCGGGTGCCGCGGTGGCGAGGCGGGACGGGATCGGCAGCCGCACCGGCTGAGCGCCGCCGCCCGCGGCGACGGTGCCGGCTGGGCGGTCCTTGACGCGCTCCCCGGTGGCGGACTGCCACAGGTCGATGATGCGGTTCATGTCGCTCACGACCTTGTCGTTGGTGCCGAACCGGAGGAACAGCGTCTGCGCCGCGTCGCCGGTGTCGTACAGCCCGAGCTCGATGGCCCGCAGCAGCGCCGACATGAGGTCCGACAGCTCGAACAGCTCCCGTGCCCGGGCCGCGGGCGCCATGCCGACGCGCTGGGCGATCTTGGCGAGGCGGTCGGCTGCGCTGGTGCCCTCGGCCTTGAGGTCGACCACGATCGGGGTGTCCGACTCGACCGTCAGGTGGAACCAGCTCATCACCGCGACATACGCGAACTCCTCGCGTGCGAGCTGGCCGCCGCGGCGGCGCATGCCGAGCATGTCGCGCAGGGCCTTGGCCAGGAACGCCACGTACTCAGCGTCGGTGGCGTTGGGGCCGACGCCGTTGTTCTGGTTCTCGATGCCGAGCCACACCTGGCGCAGCAGTTCGGCCCACTTCTCGCGGAAGTCGGTGTTCACGCCGCCGCCGATGTCGGCCTTCCAGGGCTGGGTCCCGTCGACCCCCGCCGGCCGGGCCCACCGGGCTGGGATCGGGTGGGGCGGCTCGAGCGCGAACATCCGCCAGTAGGCGTTGAGCCGGTTCACGCGGTGCTGGGGCCGCACCTCGCTCAGCACACCGCTGATCGAGAACAGCGGGGGCTCGCGGAAGAAGAGCTCCTCGGTGGCGCGCAACCACTTGACGCCGGCCGCCGACAAGGTGTCGAGCGTCTCGCCGACGACGAGCCGCCGGACGACGTCGGCCATGATCTCGAACACGCCGGTGCTCTCGATGAGGTAGGCGTAGGCCAGGTGGTCGGCGAGCAGCCCGGGGGTCTCGAACACCGGGAGCTGGTCGAAGTCGAACACCTCGTTGGTGAACACGTCCACGTCGGTGCGGTCGATGCCCGAGGGCACCGGTGCCTGACCGCCCAGGGCGTCGGGGTCGGGCAGGTCGAGCGCCTCGACGATGGCGTCGCTTCCCAGGAAGGGCGGCTTGCCCTCGGCCTTGGGGTCGAACGACGGGACGGTCGTGGACGACGTCCACGCCTCGTCGAGCCACCGGCTGAGCTGCAGCGGGTGGACGAGGAAGACGTCGCTGCGCGGCCGGCCCCCGGTCTTGGCGAGGAGCTGGGCGAGACTGCGGAACATCAGGTGCCTCCCTTGGTGCGGCGCGGCCGGGTGCTGCGCCGTCCGCGGCGGACGAGATCGACGATGAACCCGTCGTCGGGGCCGAGCCGGGGGCCGAGGGCCCGGGGACGCCCTCGGCGTCCTGCAGCTCGATGCGGATGACGTCGAGGTCGTTCGGGATCTTGTTCTCGTCGAGAGTGACCCTCTTGCCGCCGTCGAAGGGCCCGTCGGTCGGCTCGTCCTCGAGGGGCTTCAGGTCGGACTTTGCCCCTGGGCCGGTGACCAGCGCCTGGGTGATCTGGACGTCGACCCCGTCGATGTTCGTGGGGATCGCAGTGAGGTGGATCACGTTGCCCTCGCGGGCGGCGCTCACCACCCGGTCGTCGAACCCTGTGCGCGCCAGGAGCTGGCTCACCACCAGGTAGTCGAGGATGGCGCGGGCCTGGTCGACGGAGGCGACACGGGTCGTCGTCGAGCCTGAGTCGGTGCCGGAGATCACGGCGGTGTTGGCCGCGATGGCGTCGGCGACGCCCTTGATCGCGGCCAGGACCTCCTCGATCGACTGGGCCGAGACGCTCACGGTTTCGTTGGACCGGTTGGGTGGCACGGAATCGCTCCTTGGGGTCGATCGGGTCATGCGGATCGGGCGAGGGGGGCAGCGGCGGCGACGGGCGGGGCGCCGCTGCCGAGGCGGCACAGCCAGGCCTGGAGCCGCCGGCGGTGGACCGAGGACCGGCTCGTGTCGAGCGCGGCGCGGGTGGCCAGCCAGGCCAGGATCCGCAGCGGCTCGCGCCGGGCGAGGTAGGTGGACGTCAGCAAGGACGGGCCCGCTCGCTGCGCCAGTTCGTCGAGCGCGGCAGGCGACACGCGGCGGGGGTCGGCGAGGGCGTGCAGCGGCCGGCCGCCGAAAGCCGCGGCCGGCCGGCGGGTGCAGATGTCGGTGATCTCGCCGAGCAGGGGCACGCTCGCTCGAGCCAGGTCGCCCGCCTCGCCGGGCGCACGCTCTGGTGGGTGCCGATCCCGCCAGGCCTGGGCGATGACGTCCCAGGGGCCCGGGCCGTACCACGAGCGGCAGAGCGCGGCGTTCACCATGACCCGGATCCATGGGAACGGGTGGGGGTCGCCGGGCACGATCCGGTAGACGGCGGTGGTGGGACCGTCGACCACGTTGGCGAGCGCGGGCAGCGGTGCCCAGCCGGCCAGCGCGAAGGCGTGGACGTCGGCGGCCAGCTCGCTCGCCCAGCTCCGCCACACCGCCGCGAGCTCGCGGGACCGGGGCGCCAGAGCGTTCTCCAGCGCCTCGCCCAGCTCGCTCACCCAGCCGCACTGGTGGAACGCCTGGTGACCCAGCTCGTGCAGCAGCGCGGTGGGGTGAGCCAGGTTGTGGCGTGTGAGCTTGATGGCCGCGACGGGCGACACGCTCTGCTGGTCCCACAGGCGCACGCCCGCTCGGAGGATCGAGGCGCCGAGGCCCTTGTCGATGTAGACGAGGCAGGCCGGCGCCTCGATGCCGAGCGGGCGAAGCACGACCTCGAGACCGTCGGCCGCCAACGTGTCCAGGCCGCGCAGCACGGCGGCCAACGGCGGGTTGGTGCGGCTGGCGACCGCGTCGCCGTAGAAGTCGAGAACGGTCTCGACCCGGAAGTAGCGCTGGCGCAGGTCGAGCAGCCGGCGGCGGGCGCCGGCCAGGTCGTCGCGCGCGCCGCCGCGGCGAGCGCGGCCTCGAGGCCGGCAGCCTCGAGCGCCAGGCCCGACACGGCGGACTCGAGCGGCCCGCGCACCCGCAGGCGCAGATAGTCCTCCAGGCCCGCCCACGCCTCGGCGGCGACGAGGCCGTCGAGGTCGCCAAGCGCCTCGATGGCGTGGCGCCAGTGCGCCACCTCGGTCGCGAGCTGCCGGCGGGTCGATGCGTCGCCGATCTCGCCGGCCATCCCGCGGGCCGGCACGTCAGTCACGGCGGTACCCGGATCGGATCGACAGGGTGGGGCCGTCCGGCGCGCCCGTCCCCACCGCGGCCCTGTCCGCGAAGGTGAACGCGAACGTGAGCGTCAGGCCCGGCGCGGGGTCCCGGGCCGCGCCGCCGAGGGTCGCCGCCGCTGACGCGACCTGCTGGGCCACCGCGGTCAGCATGGCCTCGGCGAGCTGGTTCGCCAGTGCGTCGGCGCGACCCGGGGGCAGCGGCGCCCCCAGGGCACGCTGCGCGTGCCGGCCGAGGCGCTCGGCCAGGCTGCGGCGGGCGCGGGCGCCGAGGATGCCGCGCAACCGCCGGACCACCGCCGCGTGCGCGTTCTTGGCGAGGTCCGCCGCTACGTCGTGGCCCTCGCGCTCGCTCAGGCGCAGGTGGACCCTCAGCGCCGGGCGCGCGGTGGCGGCGTCGAGGCGGACCAGGATCCGGCGCCGGCGTCGTCGCACGCGCATCCCCGGGACCACGACCCGGAAGAACCGTTGGCCCGGACGGAGCGACCCGCCGCGGCCGGGCCGCCCCCCGGGACGCCCGAGGCCCGGCTGGCCGAGCAGCAGCGCCGCGGTCTCTGGCGTGAGCTCGTCGATCTCGTCGGTCCCGAGCGGGCCCGGCGACGCCTCGCCGGGCTCCTCGGCCTCGAACGCCGCGATGTGCCCGAGCCGGGTTCCCGGCACGGCCTCGTACAGGTGCACCTCGGCCTCGACCGGCCAGGCGCCCACGCCGGCGTCGAGCAGGCGGTCCTCGAGCGTGTCCTCGCCGCGCAGCACGATCGCCCGCGCCTGCGGGCGTCGGATCGGCACGCGGTAGACCCGCGTGCACTTGCGGTAGCGGTAGTGCGGGCGGCGGGCGCGGGGCATCGCCACCCACACCGCGGCCTCGCCCGCCTCGTCGTCGGTCTCGAAGGCCGTGGCGTCCGGGTCGAGCACCGCGTGGGCAGATGGCGGGCGGCTGCCGCCGCGAACGCCTCCTCGATCTCGGTCTGCAGCCGCAGCGGCTCGCCGAGGGACTCGTCCGGCAGCGCCGCGACCTCGCGGATCGTGTCCTCGACCGTCGACACCAGCGCCTCGGCCCCGAGCGTGGCGGGGTCCTCGGCCTCCAGCGACAGCAGCTTCATCCCCACGTCCGCGATGCGGGGCGCCAGCGCCTGTGCCGCCTGCGGCCCGATGTGTCCCTTGATGAGCGCCGAGATGCCACGGGCCACCAGGCCCCGGAACCGGTCCCGGCCGAAGATCTTGATGCCGGTGCGCACCAGCGGCAGGACGGCCATCACGGCCGGGACGAACTGCTCGATCTCCACGACCGGTGGCTGCCCGGGCGTGGCCTCGGCGAGCTGGGTCGTCAACCGGGCGCGGGCAGCGTCGAGGGCCGCGACGGGTTCGCTGGAGGCGGCCGCCGCCTCCTCGGCCGCCTCGGCCATCACCTGGTCGGCGGCGGCCTCGTTGGGCGCGAGCACGGTGCGGGACAGCCGGTTGTCGAACTCGGCGGCGAGGGCCTCGCCCTCGCTCTGGGGCGCGCCCGCCGCGGCCCCGAGCTTCCCGGCGAGCTGGGCGGCGGGGCCGCGCAGGTGCTTGGGCAGGCGGTTCAACGCCTTGTCGAGCACTCGGCGCAGCAGCCACGGCACGAGCTTGCGGGCCAGCCCGAAGAGCTTGCCGATGCTCAGCAGGCTCCCGGCCGCCTTGATGCCCGCCTTCACGGCGGACTTGGCCGTGTTGAACACCTTCTTCACGATGCCGCCGAGGAACTGCTCCGTCGCGTCCGCCGGCCCTCCGCCGGACGCGAGCTGGGCGGACGCGGCGTCGACCTCGCCCTCGACCAGGCTGTCGACGCCCCGGTCGGCGTACTGCTGCTCGAACTGCTCCAGGTACCGGTCGGCCCGCGCCGCCACCGTCGCCACCCAGGCCTCGGCCTCGGTGGCCGCGAGATCGGGCACCGACGCCCCGGCCGACCAGGACGGCATCGCCGACAGGTGCCGCGCGGCCACCTCGTCGACGAGCGCGTCCAGCGCCTCGTCGAACGCCTCGTCCTGCAGCTCGCCGAGCAGCAGGTCGGCGCCAGTCGCAGCACCGGCGCCGCCGGTCTCGTCGAACGCCTCGGCGAACGGCGACGCCAGCGACGACGCGATCTCGGTCGTGCCGGCGAGCGCGGCGACCGGCGGTGCGACGACCGCCAGGCCGCCGCCGGCGAACGGCGATGTGCCCTCGCTCGCGACCAGGTCTGCTGGGTCCATCTCGGCCTCCCGTGTAGCGACGCGGCGGACCCTACGGACCGGCCGTCTCCCGGTCCGTCTCCTCCCGCGTCGCGCCCGGGTCTCCGCCTACGTCACGGCCGTCGCTGGGGCGACCTGCGACTCAGTGGTCGCGGGCCACGGCCTCGTCCCGGTGGGCGAGGTACCAGTCGACGGTGCGGCGCAGGCCGTCGGCGAAGGGCACCTCGGCCTTGAAGCCGAACAGGCTGGCCGCCCGGCTGGGGTCGACCCGGCGCCGCGGCTGGCCGTCGGGCTTGGAGGCGTCCCACCGGATCTCGCCCGTGAAGCCCGTGGCGGCGGCGATGAGGCCCACCAGGTCGCGGATGGGGAGCTCCTCGTCGGTGCCCAGGTTGACGGGGTCGGCGCCGTCGTAGCGCTCGGCCGCCAGCACCACGCCCTCGGCGGCGTCGTCGACGTAGAGGAACTCGCGGGACGCCGCGCCGGTGCCCCACACCTCGATGTGGTCGGCCCCGCTCTCGACGGCGTCGACGCACTTCTTGACGAGCGCCGGGATGACGTGGCTGACGCCGGGGTGGAACTTGTCGCCTGGGCCGTACAGGTTCGTGGGCATCAGGTAGATGACGTCCTGGCCGTACTGCGCCCGGTTGGCCTGGGCCTGCACCAGGTGGGCCAGCTTGGCCACGCCGTAGGGCGCGTTGGTCTCCTCGGGGTAGCCCTGCCACAACGAGTCCTCGCTGAAGGGCACCGGCGTGTGCTTGGGGTACGAGCAGATCGTGCCGGCCACCACCGTCTTGGCCGTGCCGGACAGGCGGGCCTGCTCGATGACGTAGGTGCCCATGAGCAGGTTGTCGAGGTAGAGGTCGGCCGGCGCGGCCATGTTGGCGCCGATGCCGCCCACCCGGGCCGCCAGGTGGATGACCAGGTCGGGCCGGGCGTCGGCGAACAGGCGGGCCACGTCGTCGGGCCGGCGCAGGTCGTAGTCGGTCGAGGACGGGGCCACGAGGCGCTCGACGCCGCGCCGCCGGAGGCGGGCGCACACCGCCCGCCCGAGGAACCCGCCACCGCCGGTGACGACCACGGAGCTACCCGACCACTGCTGCGACATGGCCGCACAGCGTACTGGTCCCGCCCGGCGCGCTTGGTGTGCGTCGGATCGCGCGTTGGGTGGCGAGGTGTCACCGGGCCCGTGCGGCGCGCGAGGATGCCCGGCCATGCGTGCCGCGGTGGTGATCGAGCAGTGCTGGCACCGCGTGCCCGGCGGCACGGCCCGTGCGGCGCTCGACCAGGTCGCGGCCGTCACCGAGGTCGGTGACGTCGAGCAGGTGGGCGTCGCCGCGCACCACCGCGAGCCGGCGCCGGAGGCGTGGCGCCCGGCGGTGCCCGTCCGCCACCTGCCGCTGCCCCGCCGGGCCCTGTACGAGACCTGGCACCGCTGGCGCTGGCCGGCAGTCCAGCGGGCCACCGGCGCCGTCGACGTCGTGCACGCCACCGGCTACGCCATCCCACCCCGGACCGCCCCGCTGGTCGTCAGCATCTACGACGTGGCCTGGCGGCGGGATCCCTCGATGTTCACCCGCAACGGTGTGCGCTTCTTCGAGGCCGGGCTGCGGTGCGTGATCGACGACGCCGACCTGGTGCTGTGCCCGTCGCAGGCGACGGTGACCGACTGCGAGGCCGCGGGGATCGACCGCGACCGGCTGCGCCTGGTGCGGCTGGGGATGACCACCGTCGAGGTGACCGAGGCCGAGGTGGCCGACGCGCGCGACCGCTTCGGCCTGACCGGCCGCTACGTGCTGTCGGTGAGCACGCTGGAGCCCCGCAAGAACCTGACCCGCCTGATCGACGCCTTCACCCGCCTGCCGCACGACGACGTGACGCTGGTGGTGGTGGGGCCGTCGGGGTGGGGCGATTCGCTCGACGCGGCGGCGGCCCGGCTGGGCGATCGCGTGCGGCTCACCGGCTTCGTCCCCCGCCCGCAGCTCGCCGCTCTCTACCGTGGTGCCAGCGTGGTCTGCTATCCGAGCTTGTGGGAGGGGTACGGCCTGCCGGTGGCCGAGGCGATGGGCGCGGGCGCGCCGGTGGTGACCTCCGCCGGCACGGCCACCGAGGAGCTGGTGGCGGGCGGCGCGGGGCTGGCGGTCGATCCACGCGACCCCGACGCCATCGCCGCCGCCCTCGCCCGGGTGCTCGACGACGCGGGCCTGGCCCAGCGGCTGCGGTCCGCCGGGCGGGCGCGCGCGGCCGCGAGCACCTGGCGGGCGACGGCCGAGGCGACCGTCGCCGCCTACCGGGAGGTGGCCGGCCGGTGAGGGTGGGGCTCAACCTGCTGTGGCTCGTCCCCGGGCGGGTCGGCGGCACCGAGATGGCCACCGTGTCGCTGCTGCGCCAGTTCGCCGCGCAGCCGCCCCCCGGCGTCGACCTGTCGCTGTACGTCCTCGACGCGTTGGGCGAGGCCTACCCCGACGTAGTGGCGAGCTTCCCGACCGAGCGCCTGCCGATGACCGGCCGCGTGCGCGCCCTGCGGGTCGCGGCCGAGAACACGTGGCTGGCGCAGCGCGGCCGGGGCCGTGTCGACCTCATGCACCACATGGGCGGCGTCCTGCCGCTCGTGCAGGTGGCGCCGGGCGTGGTGACGCTGCACGACCTCCAGCCGTTCGACCTGCCGGCCAACTTCACGCCCACCAAGCGCCTCTACCTGCAGCGGTCGATCCCCCGCACCGTCGAGCGGGCGGTGCGGGTGGTGGTGCCGACCGACTTCGTCCGCCGCGGCGTGCTCGACCGCTTCGACGTCGATCCCGAGCACGTGCTGGTGGCCCGCTGGGGGGTCGACCGTCCCGGCAACGAGATGAGCGTCGCCCAGGTGCAGGCCCGCTACGGGCTGCCGCGGCGGTGGTTCGTGTTCCCGTCGTTCACCTGGAACCACAAGAACCACATCATGCTGTTGCGGGCGTTCGCGGGCGTGGCCGCCCGCGAGCACGACGTGATGCTCGTCCTGACCGGCGGCGAGGGCCCGGCGGAGCAGAGCGTGGCCGACGAGATCCTGCGCCTCGGCCTGCGGGGCCGCGTGCGCCGGACCGGCCTGGTGCCGCGGCGCGACGTGCTCGCGATCGTCCGCGGCGCCGTGGCGCTGACCTGGCCCTCGCGGTACGACGGCTTCGGCCTGCCCGTGCTGGAGGGCATGAGCCTGGGCACCCCGGTGGTGTCGAGCGACGCCGCGGCCCTGCCCGAGGTGGTGGGCGACGCCGCGCTGATGCTGCCCAGCGACGACGTCCAGGCCTGGACCGACGCCATGGTGCGGCTGCTCGAGGACGGGGTCGAGCGCCGCCGGCTGGCCGAGCTGGGGCTCGTGCACGTCGCCGGCTTCACCTGGCAGCGCACCGCCGAGGACACCGTCGCGGCGTACACGGCGGCGGCCACCGAGGTCGACGCGGCCTCCTCGCCCGCCCCGCCCTCCTCGCCCGCCCCGGTTGCCCAACCCGCCCCGGTCGCCGAACCCGCCCCGGTCACCGAGCCCGCCCCGGTCGCCCAGCCGGTCGACGCCAACGAAGACGACGGAGTCGCAACGTGAAGCTGCTCGTCCTGTGCCCCCACTTCGCCCCCGACACCGCCCCGACCGGCGAGGTGATGACCAGCATCGCCACCGAGCTGGTCGCCCGGGGCCACGAGCTGCACGTGGTCACCTCGCTGCCCTGGTACCAGCACCACGAGATCGAGCCGGGCTGGGAGGGCCGCGTGGTGCGCCACGAGGACACCGCCTGGGGCCGCGTCACCCGCGTGCACCCGTTCCCCACCGACAAGCGCAACATCCCGGCTCGGGCGGCCGCGTTCGCCGGGTTCACGCTGCTGTCGTCGGCCATGGGGCTGCGGGGGCGCCCGGGCTCCCGGCCCGATGCCGTGTTCGCCATGTCGCCGCCGCTGACCCTGGGCGGGGCCGGCTGGCTGGCCGCCCGCCGCTGGCGGGTCCCGTTCGTGTTCAACATCCAGGACGTCTTCCCCGACGTGGCGGTCGAGCTGGGGGCGATCTCCGATCCGCGGGTCATCCGCCTGGCGTCGTGGCTCGAGCGCTGGAGCTACCGGCGCTCCGACGCCGTGACCGTGCTGTCCGACGACCTGCGCGACAACCTCGTCGACAAGATCCGGGGCACGGTGCCCGACGCGCACGACCGCATCCGGGTCATCCCCAACTTCGTCGACACGGTGCGGATCACCCCCGCGGACCCCGCGGCGGGGACGTACCGCGCCGAGTACGGGCTCGTGGACAAGCGGGTGGTCATGTACGCCGGCAACGTGGGCTTCTCCCAGTCGCTCGACCTGGTGCTGGCCGCCGCCCGCACCCTGGGGCAGCGGGCCGGCATGGACGACGTGGTGTTCGTCGTCAACGGCGGCGGGTCGGCGCGCCCCCAGCTGGAGGAGCAGGCCGAGGGCCTCGACAACGTGGTGTTCGTCGACTTCCAGCCCAAGGAGCGGCTGCCCGAGGTGCTGGCCGCGGCCGACGTGCACGTGGTGCCCCTGCGCCGGGGCCTGGCCCGCTCCAGCGTGCCGTCGAAGACCTACTCGATCCTGGCCGCAGGTCGTCCCGTGGTGGCCAGCGTCGACGAGGGCACCGAGGTGGCGCGGGTGGTCGAGAAGGCCGGGGCGGGCCTGGCGGTGCCGCCCGACGACGCCGAGGCGTTCACCGCCGCCCTGGTCACGCTGCTCGACGACCCCGCCCGCGCCCGGGCGATGGGGGCGGCCGGACGCGAGTTCGTCGAGGCCTGGGCGTCGCCCGCGGCGGTGGCCGGCCAGTACGAAGCGTTGTTGGACGAGCTGCGTTCGCGGCGGCGCTGACCCGGGCGGTACCCTCGGTCACTTATGGGAAAGGCCTCCTCCAACAAGAAGGTTGCCCGCGCCGCGCGAGCGGGCGGTCGCTCGTCGGGCAGCACGCAGCGGAACCTGCTGTTCCCGAGCGTGATAGGCGGCATCGTGCTCGTCGGCACCGGGCTCATCGCCTTCGCCGCCAGCGAGCGCAAGTCGGAGGACGACATCCCGCCGGTCGCCAACGTCGACCACTGGCACGCCGCCGTCGGTGTCTACATCTGCGGCGAGTTCCAGCCGGCCATCCCCGAGTTCGAGAGCCCCATCGGCATCCACACCCACGGTGACGGTGTCATCCACATCCACCCGTTCACCGGTGGCGGGGCGGGCGAGAACGCCACCCTGGGCGCCTTCCTCGAGGGGGCGGGCATCGAGCTCACCGACACCAAGCTCACCATCGGCGACGAGTCGTGGGAGGAGGGTGAGGACGACTGCGACGGTGAGGCCGCCGAGCTGGTGGTGGCCCAGTGGAAGGACGTGCAGAGCACCGAAGAGAACCCGGCGCTCCTGACCCGCGACTTCGACGACATCCGCTTCCGCGAGGACGGCGAGGGGTACACCATCGCCTTCGTGCCCGAGGGCACCACCGACATCCCCAAGCCGGAGTCGGCGGGGCAGCTCGCCGAGCTGGGCTCGCTGGATGCCGCCACGGCCACCAGCCTCCCGGAGGGCGAGGCGCCGCCCGAGGGCACCGACACCACGGCGCCGAGCGACGACACGTCCGACACGACGGCACCGGCCGACGACACCGCCACCACCGCCACCACTGCACCGCCGGAGGAGTAGTGCGCGCGGTCGTGCTGGTCGGGGGGTTCGGCACGCGGCTGCGGCCGCTCACCTGCGACCGCCCCAAGCAGATGCTGCCGATCGTCGACAGGCCGATGATCGAGCACGTGGTCGGCCACCTGGCGGACCACGGCATCGACGACGTGGTGCTGTCGCTGGGCTTCCGGCCGGAGGTCTTCCGCGACGCCTATCCCCGCGGCCGGTGCGCGGGCGCCACCCTGCACTACGCGGTCGAGCCCGCGCCGCTCGACACGGCGGGCGCCATCCGCTTCGCGGCGCAGGACGCGGGCATCGACGAGCGGTTCCTGGTGCTGAACGGCGACATCCTCACCGACCTCGACGTGGGCGCCTTCGTCGCCTTCCACGAGCGGTCCGGGGCCGAGGGCACCATCGCCCTCCACAAGGTGGCCGACCCCTCCCGCTACGGCGTCGTGCCCACCGATGCCGACGGCCGGGTGGTCGCGTTCGTCGAGAAGCCACCGCCGGGCGAGGCGCCCACCGACCTAATCAACGCGGGCACCTACGTGTTCGAGCCCGCGGTGCTCGACCGCATCGCGGACGACCGGCCGATGTCGGTGGAGCGCGAGGTCTTCCCGGCCATGGTCGCCGACGGCAGCCTGTTCGCGCTCGACGGCGAGACCTACTGGATCGACACCGGCACGCCCCAGGAGTACATCCAGGCCCAGCTCGACCTGGCCGCCGGCCTGCGGGGCGAGCCGCTGGCCGCCGTCGACGCCACCGCCGTGGTGGCGCGCGGGGCCGAGGTGCGGCGGTCGGTGCTCGGCTCGGGCGTCACCGTCGAGGCCGGGGCCCGGGTCGAGGGCGCCGTGGTGCTCGACGGGGCCCGGCTGTGCGCCGGCGCGGTGGTCGAGGGCTCGATCGTCGGCCACGGTGCGCAGGTGGGGGCGCGCGCGGTGGTGGTGCGGGGCAGCGTCGTCGGCGACGACGAGGTCGTGGCCCCCGGCGCCGTGCTCGACGGCGCCCGCCAGCCCGCCGCCTGTCCATGAAGCTGCTGGTCACGGGCGGCGCGGGCTTCATCGGCTCCGCCCTCGTCGACCGGCTGGTGGCCGAGGGCCACGAGGTCGAGGCGCTCGACGACCTGAGCACGGGCTCGCTCGCCAACCTGGCCGACGCCCGCGCCGAGCGCAGTCGCCGGTTCGCGTTCCACCAGGTGGACGTCCGCGATCCGCACGTGGTCGACCTCGTCGTCCGTCGGGCGCCCGAGGTGGTGCTCCACCTCGCCGGTCAGGCCCACGTGCCGGCCGCGGTGGCACGGCCGGCCGCCGACGCGGACGCGACGGTGGTGGGCACGGTCAACGTGCTGGAGGGTGCGCGCCGGGCCGGTGCCCGCAAGGTGGTCGTCGCGTCGAGCGCCAGCCTCTACGGCGAGGTCCCGGCCCGCCAGCTGCCGGCCAAGGAGTCGCAGGCCCTGGCGCCCTGCTCGCCGGCCGGGGCGTCGGCCCGCGCCGTGCTCGAGTACCTGCGGGTGTACCGGCACCTGCACGGCCTGGAGCACACGGCGCTGGCCCTCGCCAACGTGTACGGCCCGCGGCAGCGTCCCGACGGCGAGGCCGCGGTGGTGGCCGCCTTCGCGTCCCGCCTGCTGGCGGGCGAGGCGTGCACCGTCCACGGCGACGGCGAGCAGACCCGCGACTTCGTGTTCGTCGACGACTGCGTCGACGCCCTGGTGCGCGCCGTGGGGCGGGGCGACGGCCTGCTGGTGAACGTGGGCACCGGCGTCCAGACCACGATCGACGACCTGTACGCGGCCGTGGCCGCCACGGTCGGCGTCGACCGCCCGGCCCTGACGGCCGCGGCCCGCCCGGGCGACGTGGCCCGCTCGGCGCTCGACCCCGGCCGGGCCGCCATCCAGCTCGGCTGGTCGCCCTGGACCCCCCTCGCCGAGGGCATCGCCCGCGTGGTCGAGTGGCTGGAGGACCAGCGGCCTTAGGAGCCTGCTGAGCAGGCTCCTAGCGGAAGAGGTCCTCGTCGGCCGGGCGCACCACCTCGGCCTTGACCTCGCCCCGGCCCAGCCACGACGGCTCCACGCCCCGCACCACGGCGGCGCAGATGCCGCTCGACTTGCCCATCACCAGCTCGGCCGCACCGGCCAGCTCGTCCACCACGCACATCTCGGTCACCGCCAGCTCGCGCCCCATGGCGTCGGACGTGCCCCGCAGGTCGACCACGGCCCGGATGCCGGCGCAGCCGATGGCCACGTCGGTCAGTCCCCGCCGCCACACGCGGCCGAACGTGTCGCTGATGATGACGGCGACCGTCACGCCCAGCCGGCCCCGCAGGCCGTCGCGCAGCCGGCGGGCCGAGCGGTCGGGGTCCTCGGGCAGCAGCGCCGCCCACCCGTCCTCGACGTTGGACAGGTCGACGCCCGCGTTGGCGCACACGAAGCCGTGGCGGGTCTCGCTGATGATCAGCTCGCCCCGGCGGCGCAGCACCCGCACGGACTCGCCCTCGACGATGCGGGCCTTGCTCCCGGGGTCGTTGGGGTCGATCGGCACGAGCTGGGCCTCGGCCTTGGACACGACCTTCTGCGTCACCACCAGCACGTCGCCGTCGGCCAGATCGGGCGCCGCCTTGGCGAGCAACCGGGACAGGTCGTCTCCCGGGCGCACCTCGCCCACGCCCTCCACGGGCACGATCTCCAGACCGCGAGCTCCCACCGGATCCCCTTCCGTCACGCGCCGAGCACCACCGCGCACAGTGCGGCGGCGGCGTCGGGGTCACGCATGATCGTGTCGGTCACGACGCAGCGCAAACCCGCTGCTCGGACGGCATCGGCGTGGTGGGTGTCGGCGGTGTCGATCACCAGCGTGCCGGCGAAGGGGGCGTAGAGGCGGGCGACGCCCACCACGGAGTCGTCGTGGCCCAGCTCGCGCAGCAGCCGGTCGGCGGGGCCCTTGAGCGCCCGCCCGCCCACCAGCGGCGAGATGGCGACGACGGAGTCGCGCCGGGCGGCGACGGCCTCGCGCACCCCGGGCACGGCCAGCACCGGGCCGATGGAGACGACGGGGTTGGAGGGGGCCACGATCACCATGTCGGCCGCCGTGAGCGCCGCCAGGACGCCGGCCGCGGGCCGGGCCTGCTCCGCCCCGGCGACGCGCACCGCGCTGACCGGCACGGCGTGGCGCCGGGCGACGAAGTAGTCCTGGAAGGCGATCTCCTCGCCCGGCCCGCCGGGGGCGGCCAGGGTGAGCCGGGTGCGGATCGGGTCGTCGGTCACCGGCACCACGGCCAGCTCCAGGCCCCAGGCCCGCGCCACCTCGGCCGTCACCTCCGACAGCCGGGCGCCCTCGGCCAGCCGCTGGGTGCGGTACAGGTGGGTGCCGAGGTCGCGGTCGCCCAGCCCGAACCAGGTGGCGCCGCCGTAGCGCTCGAGGGTGGCCATGGCCTGCCACGACTCGTCGCGCAGGCCCCAGCCCCGCTCGGGGTCGATCGCGCCGGCCACCGTGTAGACGACGGTGTCGAGGTCGGGGCTGATGGCCAGGCCGTGCAGCACCATGTCGTCGCCCGTGTTGACGACGGCGGTGACCTCGGAGGGGGGCACGGCCCGGATCAGGCCGGCCAGCAGGCGGGCGGCGCCGACGCCGCCGCACAGCACCGCGACGCGGGGCATCTCAGCCGAGCACGGTGGTCATGGTTCGCTCGCTCGGCTCGCTCACGCGATGCCCTTGAGGCGTCCTTCGAGCAGCTCGACGTCGGCGTCGACCATGAGGTTGACCAGGCCCTCGAAGGTGGTCTTCGGCTCCCAGCCCAGCACCTTGCGGGTCTTGGACGAGTCGCCGACGAGCAGGTCGACCTCGGCCGGGCGGAAGAACTTCTCGTCCACCACCACGTACTTCTCCCAGTCGAGCCCGACCCGGTCGAAGGCGAGCTCGCAGAACTCGCGCACCGAGTGTGTCTCGCCGGTGGCGACCACGTAGTCGTCCGGCTCGTCCTGCTGGAGCATGAGCCACATGGCTTCGACGTAGTCGCCGGCGTAGCCCCAATCTCGCTTGGCGTCGAGGTTGCCGAGCCGCAGCTCGTCGGTCAGCCCGAGCTTGATCTTGGCGACGGCGTTGGTGATCTTGCGGGACACGAACTCCAGGCCCCGGCGCGGCCCCTCGTGGTTGAACAGGATGCCGCTCGTGGCGTGCAGGTCGTACGACTCGCGGTAGTTGACCGTGATCCAGTGGCCGTAGACCTTGGCCACGCCGTAGGGCGACCGGGGGTAGAACGGCGTCGACTCCCGCTGCGGCACCTCGACGACCTTGCCGAACATCTCCGACGACGACGCCTGGTAGAAGCGGACCGACGGGTCGGTGATGCGGATGGCGTCGAGCATGCGGGTCACACCGATGGCGGTGAACTCGCCGGTCAGCACCGGCTGCTGCCACGAGGTCGGCACGAACGACTGCGCCGCCAGGTTGTAGACCTCCTCGGGCTGGTACTCCTGCAGGATGGTCAGGATCGACACCTGGTCGAGAAGGTCGCCGTGCACGAAGGTGATGCGGTCCTGCAGGTGCCCGATGCGCTCCCAGTTGACGGTGCTGGTGCGCCGCACCATGCCCAGCACCTCGTAGCCCTTGTCGAGCAGCAGCTCGGCCAGGTGGGAGCCGTCCTGGCCGGTGATGCCGGTGACGAGCGCTCTCTTGGTCACGTTCAGGTCTCCTCCCGCGGGCGTGCCAGGTTGTCAGCACCAAGGCGTGCCCGCCAGTCTTCCAGGACATCGGTCAGCGTTCGGTCCAGCGGGATCGTGGGCTCCCAGCCGGTGGCGGCCCGCAACGCGCCGTTGTCGCCCACCAGCACCGGGATGTCGACGGGTCGCTGCAGCTCGGGGTCGGACGCCAGCCGCATCGGCCGCCGGGCCATGCCCAGCAGGGCCTCGGCGATCTGGCGGACCGACACGGCCGTGCCCCGGCACACGTTGTAGACCGCGCCCGGCTCGCCGGCCGCCATGAGCAGTCGGTAGGCCCGCACCACGTCGCGCACGTCGGTGACGTCGCGCCGGGGCGTCATGTTGCCGATCGGCACCTCGTCGCCCCCGTCGCGCTCGTTGCGGGCGATCCGCGCCGCCAGCGACGGGGCCAGGAACCGGTCGCTCTGCCCGGGGCCGAGGTGGTTGAACGCCCGCACCCGGATGACGGGGAGGCGGTGGCCCAGCCAGGCCTGCTGGGCCAGGGCGTCGGCCGCCACCTTCGAGGCCGCGTACGGCGACACGGGACGCAGCGGCTGGTCCTCGTTGATGGGCAGCTCGTCCTGGGACACGCGGCCGTAGACGTCGGCGCTGGTCACCGCCAGCACCCGGCCCGTGCCCGCCTGGCGGGCGGCGTCGAGCAGGTTGAGGGTGCCGAGCGCGTTCGACAGGAAGGTCTCGCGCGCCGCCGACCAGCTGCCGCCGACGTCGGCGGCGCCGGCCAGGTGGTAGACGACCTCGGGCTTGGCCGAGACGACCGCGTCGGTGAGCGCGTCCGCGTCCGCGATGTCGATGCCGTCGACAGTGCGCTCGAGCTGGATGACGTCGTCACCCTGTTCCTCGAGATGGCGGACCAGGTGAACACCGACGAAGCCCCCAGCTCCGGTGACCAGGGCTCTCACGGGCGTTGATGGTAGGGGGTGGCGCACCCCGCCCTGGAACCGGCGGTCGACCCTCAGCGGTCGGCGGCGGCCACGGTGGCCAACAGCGCGGCGAGCCGGTCGGCCGTGAGGTCCCAGCTGTAGCCGGCGGCCACCGCGTGGCCCCGCTCGACCAGAACCCCGCGGTGCCCGGCGTCGTCGAGCACCCGCCGCAGCGCCGCGGCCAGGCCGGGGGCGTCGCCCACGTCGACCAGGTCGGCGCCGTCGCGGCACACCTCGGGCAGCGACCCGGCCCGCGTCGACACCACCGGCACGCCCGCCAGCATCGCCTCCACCGGCGGCAGCCCGAACCCCTCGTACACCGACGGGTAGGCGAAGACACCGGCCCCCGCCAGCAACGCGGCCCGGTCGGCCTCGTCGACCCGGCCCAGCCGCACGACCCGCTCGGGCGCGGGCGAGGCGGCGACCGCGTCGGTGAAGGCGTCGGCCCCCCAGCCGTCCGACCCGGCCACCACCAGCCGCAGGGCCGTGTCCCCCGCGCACAGCAGGTCGAACGCCCGCACCAGGGTGGGCAGGTCCTTGCGGGGCTCGACGGTGCCCAGGGCCAGCACGTAGCGGTCGCCGCCGGCGAGCGCGCGGCCGCGGGCGGCATCGCCCGCGGCGGTGCCCCGGGCGCCCAGGTGCACGGCCACCACACGCTCGGGCGGCGCGCCGAAGTGCTCGAGCACCTCGTCCCGGACGAAGTGCGACGGCGTGTGGATCCAGGCGCCCCGGCCCAGCGCCCGCCGGACCAGGTCGGGGTACGACAGCGTGATGGCGTTGGCCAGCTCGGGATGGTGCAGCGTGGTGAGGTCGTGCACGCTCACCAGCTCGGCGGCCCGGGTGGGCGGGCCGACGTAGTTGGGACCCCACACGACGTCGTGGCGGCCGATGAACCGGTCGAGCAGGGGATGGTCGGTCCGGCGCCACGCCTCGTGCAGCGGCCGGGCCGCCATGGGCCGGTCGACGACCGCCACGCCCGGGGGGACGACGTCGGCGAGCCTCCCCCGTCCCCGCCAGGTGACGGCGTAGCCGGTGAGGGCCAGGTCGTCCCGGCGGGCCAGCCGCTCGACCACCTCGTGCGCGAACACGCCCACCCCGGTCAGCGGGGTGAGCTGCGAGGTCAGGTCGACGGCCACCCGGAGCACGGCGGCCGACGCTACCGCCCCGGCCCCGGGGGACGGGCAGGGCCCGGCCGACCGGCACCGCCCGCCGCGGGCTACCCCGCGGGCACGGCGGTGAGGTGCAGGCCGCCGTCGGAGGAGAGGTCGATGCTGGTGGCCAGCGTCTCGGCGGCGATGCGCTCGCGGTGGGCGCCGTCGGCCAGCAGGTCGCCGTCGGTCGCGGGCAGCGTGAGCGCGATGCGGTCGGTCAGCTCCAGCCCGGCGTCCTTGCGCATGGTGTTGACCTGGTGGACCAGCTCGTGCACCCGGCCCTCCCGCACCAGATCGTCGTCGAGGGCCGTGTCGAAGGCCACGGTCACGCCCTCGTCCGAGGCCACGGCCCAGCCCTCCTTCTCGGTGCGCTCGACCAGGATGTCGCCGGCCGCGAGGCGGTGGCCGGCCACCTCGACGCCGCCGTCGTCGAGCTCGACGAAGTCGCCCGCCTCGAGCGCGCGGCGCACCGCGCCCACCTCGGGACCGAGCCGGGGCCCCAGCACCGGCAGGTTGGGGCGCACCCGCAGCTGGGTGGCGTCGATGCGCCCGGTGCGGGCGGTCCGGACGCGCAGCTCGTCGGCGATGAGGTCGAGGTAGCCGTCCACGCGGTCGGCGCCCTCGATCACCAGCTCGCGCAGCGGCTGGCGCAGCTTGAGCCGCGAGGCGGACCGGGCCTGGCGGCCGAGGTCGACCACGCGGCGGACGGCGGCCATGTCGGCCAGCAGCTCGTCGTCGATCTCGGCGGCCTCGCCGGCGGCGGTGACGCCCGCGGTGACCCCCGCCCGTGGCCGGCCACCCGGCGAGGAAGACCGACTCGGGCGCGTCCGGGCACACCTCGACGACGAGCGCCTGCCACAGGTGCTCGGCGAGGAAGGGCATGACCGGCGCGATGACCCGCAGGCTCTGCACCAGGGCCGCCCACAGGGTGCGCAGGGCCGCCTCGTCGCCATCCCAGAACCGCCGCCGCGACCGCCGGATGTACCAGTTGGACAGGTCGTCGACGTAGCGCTCGTAGGCGCGGAGCACCTCGACGGTCAGGTAGCGCTCGTAGCCGTCGGTGGCTTCGGCGACCAGCCGCCGGGTGCGATGGGCGAGCCAGCGGTCGAGCGAGCCGGCGTCCACCGTGCCCCCGCCGTCGGCACCGCCGTCCCCGCCCGCGGCCGGTCCGTCGAGGTCGGACAGGTCGGGCGTGAAGCCGGCGATGTTGGCGTACTGGACGAGGAACGTGACGCTGTTCCACAGCGTCAGCAGCTTCCGCCGCACCTCCTGGCCCGGCCCGAACCCGAAGAGCAGGTTCTGGTTGGGCGGCTGCTGGCAGTAGAGCCAGCGCATGACGTCCGCGCCCATCCGGGCGAAGGCGTCGTCGGCGCTGATCATGTTGCCCCACGAGCCGTGCATCTCCCGGCCGTCCTCGGCCAGCATCTTCTCGTAGCCCAACACCTTGCGGTACGGGGCGCGCCCGGTGATGGCGACCGACATGAAGAGCTGCGAGTAGAACCACAGGCGGATCTGCTCGCGCATCTCCGACACCCAGTCGGCCGGGAACCACTGCTCCCAGTAGGCGTGGTCGGGCAGGTCGGCCCGGGTGAGGCCGGCGGCGGCGCCGGCGCCGTAGCCCTCGTCCTCCCACGTCGGGTTCTCCCACCCGAGCGTGGAGAAGGGCACGATGCCCGCGTCGAGCCACACGTCGCCCACCTCGGTGATGCGCTCGACGGCGGCGCCGCAGGCCTCGCACGAGACCTTCACCGCGTCGATCCACGGGCGGCGCAGCTCCTCCAGCCCGTCGAGGGGCGCGGTGGCCCGCTCGGCCAGCTCGGCCCGTGACCCGATGACCGTGAGGTGCCCGCAGCCGCAGGGGTAGAAGGGCAGCGGCAGGCCGTAGTACCGGCGCCGGGAGATGTTCCAGTCGGCCATGTTGACCAGCCAGTCGTCCATGCGCTTGCCCATGTACCCCGGGGTCCACTCGACGGTGGCGTTGGCCTCCCGCATGGGCTCGCGGATCTCGTCGACCGAGATGAACCAGTCGTCGGAGATGCGGAAGATCAGGGGGGTGTGGCAGCGCCAGCACTCGGGATAGCGGTGGGTGATGGTGCCGGCGTCGACCAGCACGCCCCGCTCCCGCAGGTCGTCGATGATCCGGTCGCGGGCGTCGGTGGTGGACAGGCCGGCCAGCCAGCCGTAGTCGGGCGTGAACCGCCCGGACTCGTCCACCGGGGTGAGGACGGGCAGCTTGTTGGCCTGCCCGAGGTCGAAGTCGTCGACGCCGCAGCCGGGGGCGATGTGGACGATGCCGGTGCCCTCCTCGAGGCTCACCTCGTCCCAGCGGACGATCCGGTGGTCGACCGCGGCGCCGGGGGCCAGCGTGTCGAACGGTCCCTGGTAGCGCCAGCCGACCATGTCGGCGCCCCGCACCACCTCCTCGAAGGGCCGGTCACCGCCCCGCTCGACCGCCACCCAGTCGCCCGACGGCAGCCGCCCGTAGCGGGCGTCGGGGTTGACGGCGGCCGCCACGTTGGCGGGCAGCGTCCAGGGGGTGGTGGTCCAGATGACGACCGCCTCGCCCGGCCGGTCGACCAGCGGCAGGCGCACCGTCAGCGACGGGTCCTCCTTGTCGACGTAGTTGCCGGCCAGCTCGTGCGCCGAGATCGACGTGCCGCAGCGGGGGCACCACTCGGTGGCGCGGTGCCCCTTGAACAGCCAGCCGCGGTCGTGCACCAGGCGCAGGAAGCGCCAGATGTACTCGATGTTCACGTCGGAGAACGTGAAGTAGTCGCGGCCCCAGTCCATCCACTGGCCGAGCCGGATCGACCCCTCGGTCAGCTCGCGGGACGACCACTCGACCACGGCCCGGCACTTGCGGGCGAAGTTCTCGAGGCCGTACTCCTCGATCTCCCGCTTGGAGTTGAGGCCCAGCTCGCGCTCGACGCCCACCTCGATCCACAGCCCCTGGCAGTCGAAGCCGTTCTGGTAGCGCTGGTGGAAGCCCTGCAGGGCCTTGTAGCGCTGGAACACGTCCTTGAGCGTGCGCCCCCAGGCGGTGTGCACGCCGAGCGTCTTGTTGGCGGTGACGGGACCGTCGATGAAGCTGAAGCGGGGGCCGTCCGCGTTGCGGGCCCGGAGCCGCTCGAAGGTGCCGTCGCGTTCCCAGCGCTCGAGGATGGCGCGCTCGATGGCGTCGTGGTCGGGCTTGGCGGGGAGCGACGTGAACACGGCGCGGAAGTGTAGGGGCGGGCCGGCCCGACGCCGATGACCGAGTCCGCGGTGCTCCGGGGTCGCGTCAGCGGCCGACGGTGCGCTCGACCTCGCCGGCCAGCACGCGGGCGGCGGAGGCGAGCTGGCGCTGCAGCTCGCGGCGCTGCACCTGCAGGTGCTGGTAGCCCAGGATTCCCAGCCCCACGGCCGTGTACACCGTGTTCTCGACGGCGGTGGCCAGGTCGTCGGCGGAGGGGGTCGGCATGCGCCGTCGACCCTACCGGGCTGCGCCGGGGTCCGCGGGAGCCCGGGCCCCAGCGGGTACGGTCCGCGCGTTGTGGAGCCCGTAGAGCAACCGACTCCGCCGCCGCCCGTGGTCGCCGTCGTGGTGACCCGCGATGCCCCGGCCGAGCGGCTCGACCAGGTGCTGCGGGCCCTGGCCGCCCAGGACTACCCCAACCTCGACGTCCTCGTGGTCGACGCGGGCACCTCGGACGTCGCCGAGCGGGTGCGTGCCGTGCTGCCTGCGGCGCTGGTCCGCCGGACCGAGGGCGCGGCGGGCTCCGGGGCCGCCGCCAACACCGTGCTCGACGCGGTCATGGGCGCCACGGCCTATGTGTTCTGCCACGACGACGCCTGCCCGGAGCCGGGAGCCGTCTCGGCGCTGGTGGCGGCGTCCGAGCGGTGGGAGGCCGACATCGTCGGGCCCAAGCTGCTGCGCTGGGACGACCCCCGCCGGTTCGCCCAGTTCGGCCTGACCGTCGACAAGGTGGGCGAGTCGCTGCCGTACGTCCTGCCCGGCGAGCTGGACCAGGGCCAGCACGACGGCCTGCGTGACGTGTTCGCGGTCCCGGGCGGGTTCACGTTGGTGCGGGCGGAGCGGTTCGCCCAGATCGGTGGGTTCGACGAGGAGATCAGCGGCGTCGGCGACGACCTCAGCCTCTCCTGGCGCGCCCGGGTGGCAGGCGCCCGCGTGCTCGTCACGTCGGCCGCGGCCGTGCGCCATGCCGAGGCGTGCACCCGGCCCGGGGACGAGTCCGCGGCGGCCGGCACGGCCGCCCGCCACCGCGTGCGGGTGCTGCTCACCAGCTACTCCGGCCGCAGCCTGGTGACCGTCGTCCCCCAGGCCCTCGCCCTCTCCGCGGTCGAGGCCGCCCGGGGCCTCGCCGGCGGGAGCCTCGCCCGGGCGCGGGCCGCGCTGGGGGCGTGGCCGTGGAACCTGCGGCGGCTGTCGTCGCTGCAGGCGGCCCGCCGGCACGTGGCCTCGTTCCGCACGGTGAGCGATCGCGAGGTACGCCGCTACCAGGTGCAGGGCCTGGTCGGTCCCCGGCTGACGCTGCGGCGGCTGGGCGCCGACGGCCCCGGTGACGCCCCGGGCGACGGTGCCGGCCCCGGCGACGACGCCGGTGCCGACCCCGGCACCACCGGCGGCGGGCGGCGGTCGCCCCGCGCCGCGGCGGTGCCCGTGCGGGGCCACATGGACGTCGACCCGGCGGCCTGGTCGCCCGCCGCGGTGGCGGTCGCCGTGTGCGTGGCGGCCGTGGTGGCGTTCGGCAGCCGGCACCTGCTGACCCGGGGGATCCCGGTCGTGGGGGAGCTGGTCCCGGCCGGTGGGAGCGCGGGCGACCTGCTCGCCGCCTGGTGGGGCGGGTGGCGGCCGGTGGGGATGGGGGCCGAGGGAGCCACGCCTGCGCTGGCCGGGGCGCTGGGCCTGCTGGCGACGGTGCTGGGTGGCCACGTGGGGTTGGCCCGCACCGTGCTGATGGTCGGGCTGGTTCCCCTCGGCATCCTCGGTGCCCACCGGATGGCCGCGCCGACCGGATCGAAGCGCGCCCAGGTGGCGGCGGCGGTCGCCTACGCCGCGGTGCCCCTGCCCTACGACGCGCTGGCCGCCGGACGCTGGTCGGCCCTGGCCGCCTGGTCGGCGGCGCCGTGGATGCTGGGTCGGCTGGCCCGCGCCTCCGGCGCCGCGCCCTACGACCGGACCGGCGGGCCGCGCTCGCTGGTGCGCCACGCGGTGCTGACCGGCGTGGTGACCGCGCTGGCCGGGACGCTGGTGCCCCCGGCCCCGGCGCTGCTGGTGGGCATGGCCCTCGGCCTGGCGGTCGGGTCGCTGCTGGCCGGCGAGGTGCGCGGCCTCGGGCGGCTGCTGGCCGCCGGCGCGGGCGGCGCAGCCGTGTCGCTCCTGCTGCTGCTGCCGACCACGGTCGGGCTGATGTCCAACCCGGGCGGCCTCGACGCCTGGCGGGGGCCGGACCGCCCGGCCGCGGGCCTGCGGGCCCTGGACCTGCTGGGCCTGCGCACCGGCTCGACGTTGCTCGTGGGCCTGGCGATCCTCGTGCCCGTCGCCGCCGCGGTGCCGCTGCTCGTGGGGCGGCGCTGGCGGCTGGCGTGGGCCATCCGGGCCTGGACGGTCGCCCTCGCGGCGTGGGCCCTGGTCTGGGCCCACCAGCAGGGGTGGGTGTCGGTCCGCCTGCCGGAGGCGGGGATCATGCTGGCCCCGGCCGCGGCCGGGCTCGCCCTCGCGGTGGGCCTCGGGATGGCGGCCGTCGAGCACGACGTGCGGGGGCGCTCGTGGCGCTTCGGCCTGCGCCGGCTGGCCGTGGGGATCGGCGTGCTGGCGCTGGTCGGGGCAACAGCCTCCCCGGTCGTGGCGTCGCTCGACGGGCGGTGGGGCATGCCGCCCGACGACTTCGCCGGGCTGCTGGGCGTCGTGGACGCGGACGCGGCCGGAGCACCGGCCCGGGTGCTGTGGGCGGGCGACGTCGAGCTGCTCCCCGGCCGGGCCGGGTGGGACGCCGGCGGCGGGCTCGCGTACACGACGGCCACCGCGGGAGCGGTTCCCGCCGTCGCCGACCTCTGGCCCCCCACCGGCGACGGCGACCAGCCGCTGGGCGAGGCGCTGGACGCGGCGCTGGCCGGTGAGACCACGCGGCTGGGCGGGCTCCTGGCACCGCTCGGTGTGCAGTACGTGGCGGTGCCGTTGCGCCTCGCCCCGTCCGACGACACCGACCGCGGCCCCGTCGGGAGAGGTCCCACCGGCGCCCTGGTCGCCACCCTGGCCGCGCAGCTCGATTTGCAGCAGGTCGGCGTCGACCGGGCCATGGTCCTGTACCGCAACACCGCGTTCGTCCCCGGCGAGGGCGACGTCCCCACCCGGGGCGCCCCGGGCGGCACTCCGGCGCGCGCCCGTGCGCTGGTCGTCGGTCAGGCGGCGCTGTGGCTGGCCGCCGTGGTGCTGGCGCTCCGCCTGGGCGCCGGTCCGGGTGAGCGCCGCCCGCGGGACCGCCGGCGGCACCGGGTCACACCGCGGCCACCCGCCCCGGGACCGGGGGAGGAGCCCGCTGAGTCCGAGGGGCCGCACGACACCACCGCGGCGCTCGTGCCGGCCGGGACCGGAGCGCCGGGCCGATGAGCGAGCGTCCGCAGTGCAGCGAGCGTGGCCCGAGCGGCCCGGTGCGGAGCACCAGGAGCGGGGAGCAATGAGCGAGCGTCCGCAGTGCAGCGAGCGTGGCCCGAGCGGCCCGGTGCGGAGCACCAGGAGCGGGGAGCAATGAGCGAGCGTCCGCAGTGCAGCGAGCGTGGCCCGAGCGGCCCGGTGCGGAGCACCAGGAGCGGGGAGCAATGAGCGACCACGAGGACGGCCCGCCCGCGCATCACCGCCGCGACGGTGGCCGGACCCGGCCCGCGGCGCGCGGCCGGCCCGACCGGCGGAGCCTGCTCACCCGGCTTCCGTTCGTGCTGGTGGCCGGCGGCGCGCTCGCCGCCGCGCTCGCGCTCGACGACCCCGGGCGGGACCCGCAGCCGAGCGCCGCACCGGACCAGCCCCCCGCCCTGGTGGTGGCCTCTGCGCCGGGTGGGCGCGAGTCGTCCACCTGGTTCTGCGCGGCGGGGACCGCGGCGCGGGCGGGATGGCCGACCACACCGTGATCGTGCTGAACCTCACGGCCCGGCCCCGCCAGGCGACGCTGACGGTGTTCGCCGGCGGGCTGATGGCGCCCGCGCCGCTCGGGGCTCCCCCGGGCCCCACCGGCGCACCGCCGCCGCCGGCCGAGCACCCGTCGGTCGCCCGCCAGGTCACCGTGCCCGCCGGCGGGCACCGTGAGGTCCGCCTCGGCGACCTGGTCGACGCGCCGCTGGCCGCGGCCCTGGTCGAGGTCGACGGGGGCGGGATCGCCGTCGAGCACCGGGTCCAGGGCGAGCACGGCGCCGACGAGACCGCGTGCACCACCTTCGCCGCCACCACCTGGCACCTCGCGTCGGGGAGCACCGCCCGCGACGCGCGCGAGATCGTGGTGCTGTTCAACCCGTTCCCCAGCCCGGCCACGGTCGACGCCATCTTCACCACCCCGGACGGCCGGCGCGAGCCGGTGCGCCTGCAGGGGCTCCCGGTGCCCGCAGGCAGCCTGATCGGGGTCGACCTGGGCACCGAGGTCACGCGCAGCGACCAGGTGTCGGGCACGTTCGAGGCCCGCACCGGCCGCGTGGTGGTCGAGCGGTTGCAGCAGTTCGACGGCTCGCTCGGCGTCGAGGGCCTGTCCGTCAGCCCGGGGATCCCCGCCCCGGCCGACACCTGGGTGTTCGCCGACGGCGAGGCCTCGTCGCCCGCGCCCACCACCCCGGCGGCCGAGGACGTGGGCAGCACCGTCGGCGAGGGTGACGAGGGCACCGACGACGGGGACGAGCCCGCCCGCGACGAGGAGGACGACGAGGCGGCGGCGGACGACGAGGCAAGCGACGACGACGCGACCGAGGACGAGTCCGAGGCCCCGGTGGCCACCAGCGAGCGCATCGTCGTCTACAACCCGGGGGACGAGCGGGCCGAGGTCGAGGTCGAGGTGGTCCCCACCACCGAGGAGCCCGGGCCGGCGATCCCGCCCTTCTCGCTGAGCATCCGGCCCGGCGGCTACGAGGTCATCGACTACGGAGAGCACGAGCGCATCACGGCCGGCGTGCCCCACGCCACGGTCGTGCGCGCCACCGGCGCCGAGCCGGTCGTCGTCGAGCGGGCGACCGTCGACGTGGCGGACGACTCCCCGGGCGGCGAGATCAGCACGTCGGCGGGCAGCCGGGTGGCCGCGCCCCGCTGGCTGTTCCCCTCGGTGGCGGGCCTCGGGGGCGAGGGCCCGGTGACGTTCGCGGTCATGAACCCCGTCGGGGACCGCCCGCTGCGCGCCGTCGTCTCGCCCATCGGGGGCGCCGCCGACGCCATCGCCGCGGTGGCGGTGCCGGCGGGGGGACGGGCGGCGATCGAGGTCGACGGGGCGACGGCCGCCGGCATGGAGGCCGCGCTGGTCGAGGCCGACGGCCCGGTCGTGGTCGAGCGCATCGCCCGCGGCGCCGGCGGGCAGCGCGTGGCCATGGGACCGGGCATCCCGCTGGCGCTCGACGCCGTGCTCGTCGCGTCCGAGCCCGGCGGCGCGCTGGCCGCGACCGCCTACCCCTGACGGCGCCCGGCGCGCCCGCGACCCCGCGCCGGCGGGGCCGTGGTTGGCCGCGGCCCGCCCCCGGCGCGACGATCGGGACGTGGAACGCCTCGTGCTGGTCGTGGTGCTGGTCGCGGTGGCCGTCGCGGTGGCGGTCGTCATCGAGCGCCGCCGCCGGCCCGACGCGCCGACCAACGTCGGTCACGCCCTGCCCGACCGGGTCGACCGGCGCGACTTCCCCCGCCCCGAGGCGCCGTGGCTGGTGGCGGTGTTCACCTCGCCGACGTGCTCGACCTGTGCGGGCGTGTGGGACAAGGCCCGGCACCTGGCCAGCGACGACGTGGCGGTGCACGAGGCCGAGCTCGGCGCGGCCCGCGACCTGCACGCCCGCTACGCCGTGACCGCCGTGCCCGCCCTGGTGGTCGCCGACGCCTCGGGCGACGTGCGCGCCGCCTTCCTGGGCCCGGTGACCGCCACCGACCTGTGGGCGACGGTCGCCGAGCTGCGCGAGCCGGGCACGTTGCCGGCGCAGGGGTGCGACCACGGGGTCGCCCCGGCGCCCCCGGGAACGCCGCCCGGCGCCTGAGCGCCCGCCGGGACGTCAGGCCGCGAGGCCAGGCCCTCGTCGGGCCGCGACGTCCGGATGCGATGTCAGGTCGGGGGAGCGGGCGGCCGGGGCTGCGGCTGCCCCGAACCGGCCAGCGCGTCGCCGGGGGCGGCGACCGGCGCGTCGGGCCCCATCCCGGGGCCGATGTCGATGCCCCGGTCGGCCCGGTCGTCGCCGTTGCCCGAGGGCGCGTCGACCGGCGCGTCCGCGCTGGACCGGCTGGCCAGGTTGATCAGGCGGGTGACCTCGGACCCGTCGATGGTCTCGTGCTCGAGCAGGGCGCGGGCGACCAGGTCGAGGCCGTTGCGGTGCTCGCGCAGGGTCTGGCGGCACCGGTCCTCCTGGTCGCGCAGGATGCGCTCGACCTCCTCGTCGATGACGCGGGCCGTCTCGTCGGAGTAGTCACGGGTGTGGATCAGGTCCTCGCCCAGGAACACCTGGCCGCTCGACCCCCAGGCCATCGGCCCCACCCGGGACGACATGCCCCATTCCGCCACCATCTTGCGGGCCAGCTCGGTGGAGCCGACCAGGTCGTTGTTGGCGCCGGTGGAGATCACGCCGAACACGAGCTCCTCGGCGCAGCGGCCGCCCATGCGCACCACCAGGCTGTCCTCGATGTAGTCCTGCCGGTAGATGTGCTTCTCGTCGACGGGGAGCTGCTGGGTGACGCCCAGCGCCATGCCGATGGGCAGGATCGTCACCTTGTGCACCGGGTCGGCGGTGGGCAGCACCGCGGCGCACACCGCGTGGCCCGCCTCGTGGTAGGCGATGACCTCCTTCTCCGGGTCGGAGAGCGCCATCGACTCGCGCCGGGCCCCCATGAGCACCCGGTCCCGGGCCTGCTCGAAGTCGGCGGCCCGGATCTCGTCGTGGCCGTCCCGGACGGCGAACAGGGCCGCCTCGTTGACCAGGTTGGAGAGGTCGGCGCCGCTCATGCCGGGTGTGCCCCGGGCCACGACGTCGAGGTCGACATCGGAGGCCATGCGCTTGCTCTTGCTGTGCACGGCGAGGATGGCCCGCCGCTCGTCGAGCTCGGGCAGGGGGACCACCACCTGGCGGTCGAACCGGCCGGGGCGCAGCAGGGCGGGGTCGAGGATGTCGGGCCGGTTGGTGGCGGCCATCATCACGATGCCCTCGGTGGCCTCGAACCCGTCCATCTCGGACAGCATCTGGTTGAGGGTCTGCTCGCGCTCGTCGTGGCCGCCGCCCAGGCCGGCGCCCCGCTTGCGGCCGATCGAGTCGATCTCGTCGACGAAGATGATGGCGCGGCCCAGCTTGCGGGCGTTCTGGAACAGGTCGCGCACCCGGCTGGCGCCGACGCCCACGAACATCTCCATGAAGTCCGAGCCGGTGACCGAGAGGAACGGCACCCCGGCCTCGCCCGCCACCGCCCGGGCGATGAGGGTCTTGCCGGTGCCCGGCGGGCCGACCAGCAGCACGCCCTTGGGGATGCGCGCGCCGATCTCGGCGAACCGCTCGGGGTGCTTGAGGAAGTCCACCACCTCGGTGATCTCCTGCTTGACGCCGTCGTAGCCGGCGACGTCGGCGAAGGTGGTGCCGGGGCGCTCGGTCGAGTACGTCTTGGCCTTGCTGCGCCCGATGGACATGATGCCGCCCATCTGGTTCTGCGCCCGCCGCTGGATCAGCCAGAAGATGCCGACGAACAGCGCCACGGGGATGAGCAGGGGGATGAGCAGGGTCTCGAAGATCGAGGGTTGGGGGTTGTCGAACTCGACCTCGACGTCGTGCTCGCGGAACAGCGCCATGTCGTCCTCGAGCGGCTCGGGCGGGCCGTTCGACGTGAACTCCTCGCCGTCGGTGTAGGTGCCCGTGATGTTGCCGCCGTCGTTCGACCACGTGATCGTCTCGACCTTGTCCTCGGCCACCGCGGCCCGCAGCTCGGAGTAGGACACGTCGTCGCCGTTGTCGCGGGGGAGCAGGCTCGGCAGCACGAACATCGAGACCAGTGCCCCCACCAGCACCCAGATGGCCCAGCGCGGCAGCTGGTCGCGGCCCCCGGAGCCCGCGCCGCGCGGGGAGCGCCCGGACGGGGGCGGCGGCGGGGGAGGCGGTGGCTGCTCGCTCATGCAGACAGGATACGGGCGGATGTGCGGGGTGTGGTCATCGCTCGCACGCCACTCCACGCTGCGTAGCGGCGCGGGTGCCCGGCCCCGTAGCCTGCTGGCCGTGGGCATCGACGCACGCGATGGGCATGAGGGCGCGGCCGGTGCGCAGGGATCCCGAGGGGACGCCGCGTACCCTGGCGGCGTGCCGGAGCCCGAACCTGTCCTGAGCGCGCCCGACCAGCAGCGGCGGGTGCGCTGGGGCCTGGGCGACGCCGCGGCCGGCTGGCTCGTGGGCCTGGTGTGCGGGGGCCTCACGTCGAACCTCGTGCTCGTGCTCAGCGGCGTCGACGACTTCGACGCGCTGCCGTTGGGCTGGGTCGCCGTGGCCCAGCTCGGCCTCTGGGTGGGCCTGCTCGGCGCGCCCTACCTCGCCGCCCGGTTCAAGGGCAACGGCATGGTGCGGGACTTCGGGGTCTCGGCCAAATGGGTCGACGTGGTGCGGGGCGGGGTCGCGGGGCTGGTGGGCCAGTTCGCGATCCTGTGGCTGGTCTACCTGCCCATGAGCCTCCTCTCCGACGTCAGCCAGGAGGACCTGGCCGAGCCGGCGAAGGACTTCACCGACAAGGCGACCGGGCCGCTCGGGGTCGTGTTGCTGGTGCTCATCGTGGGCGTGGGTGCCCCGATCGTCGAGGAGATCTTCTACCGGGGCCTGGTCCAGCGGTCGCTCGTCCGGCGCGTGGGCGTGTTCTGGGGCATCGCCATCACCTCGGTGGTGTTCGGCGCCGTGCACTTCCAGCCGCTCCAGTTCCCGGCGCTGGTGCTGGCGGGCGCCCTGTTCGGCGTCCTCGCCCACCGGGCCGGGCGGTTGGGCCCGGCCATCGCCGCCCACGTCGTGTTCAACATGACGGCTGTCATCTCGCTGCTGGTGACGACCTGATGGCGAGGGACGGCACGGTGGTCGACCCGTCCGGGCCGGCCGCGGCCCCGTGGACGTCGGCCGGTGACGCGCCCGGATCCACCGGCGACGACGAGTGGCCGGACGGCGGGGCCGTCGCCACCGGCGAGCCCGCCGCGCCCGCCGCCGACACCCGGGACGACGCGGCGGACGACGCCGCCTGGCGCGCCCGGCGCCGCACGGTCCGCACCGTCGCCGACGTCGCCGTGCTCACGGCGTGCGTGCTGTTCACGCTCTGGCACCTGCAGCCCGACCTGCTGCTCACCAACTCGACGCCGGCCGGCGGCGACATGGGCGCCCACGTGTGGGGGCCCGCCTACCTGCGCGACCACCTGCTGCCCCAGGGGCAGGTCGCGGGCTGGACGGGCGCCTGGTACGCCGGGTTCCCCGCGTACCAGTTCTACATGGTGCTGCCCTCCCTGCTGATCGTGCTGCTCAACGCGGGTGTGCACGGCTGGGCGGCCGCCCTGCCCGCCGCACTGGGGGTCGGGTGCGTCGCCCTCGCCGTGGCCCGGTGGCGCGACCGGCGGGTGCGCACCGTGGCCCTCGTGGCGGCCGTCGTGGCTCTCGCCCTGGTGGGCCTGCCCTACGGCGTGGCGTTCAAGCTGGTGACGGTCAGCGGGGTGGCCACGCTGCCGATCTCGGCCTACGCCCTCGGGCGGCTGTCGGGCGCCCGGTTCCCCACGCCGGCCGCGATGGCGGTGGGCTCGTTGGCGTTCCTGTTCTACCGGGGCTTCACGATCTACGGCGGCAACGTCGCGTCGACGCTGGCCGGCGAGTTCGCGTTCTCGATGTCCCTCAGCGTGGCCCTCCTGTACCTCGGCGTGGTGTTCAAGGGCCTCGAGACCGGCCGCTACCGGGCGCTGGCGGCCGTGCTCCTCGCCGTCACGGGCCTGTGCCACCTCATCCCCGCGTTCTGGGCGCTGGGTGCCACCGCCGTGATCGTCATGGTGCGCTTCCGCCTGGTGCACGACCGCCTGGCCGTCGGCCTTCCCGCCCTGGTCGGCGGGCTGTTCTCGCTGGTCGCCGGCGTCGGCCTCTACGCGGTGGCCGGCGGTGCGGTCGACGCCATCGGCCTGGGCCTCGCCGGGATCGGGCTCGCGGCGGTGGCCGTCGGGCTGTGGTACGTGTCCGACAGCCTCCGCTGGCTGGCCCCCACGATGGTGGTGGGCGGCCTGTTGTCGTTCTGGTGGGTCGGGCCCTTCTACCTGCGCCGTGCCTACCTCAACGACATGGGGTGGGAGAAGCTGCCCACGCCCAGCGACGAGCTCGACCGCACGGCCGAGTGGGCCCAGCACCTCTTCCCCCGGGCGACGCCCG
This sequence comes from uncultured Acidimicrobiales bacterium, assembly GCA_963842395.1. Lineage (GTDB taxonomy): Bacteria > Actinomycetota > Acidimicrobiia > Acidimicrobiales > VFJN01 > ZC4RG19. Next base: position 693,456 of record CAWJGJ010000002.1, on the reverse strand, counting down.
ACGTCGACCTGCGCTGGGCGTTCGCCCTGGCCCTGCTCGGCGCCGCCTTCAGCATCGCCATGCGCCACCGCCTCGGCATCTTCCTGCTGGTCACGACGCTCGCGACGGGAATCGCCTTCATCGTGGTCCCCGAGGGCCGGCTGTGGAACGGGCGCCTGCTGCCCTTCTACTACCTGACCACCATCCTGCTGGCGGCGCTGGCCGTGTCCGAGGTGGCGCGCACCATCGCGGACCTGGCCCGCAACGGGCGGCGGGCCCCGGCGGCCGCCGGCGTGCCCCTCCTGGTGGTCGGGCTCGGCGTCGCGGTGCTGATGATCGGCCTGCCCATGGGCCAGCTGCCCTTCAGCCGGCCCATCGAGAACGGGTACGCCTGGCCCAGCTTCTCGCCCTGGCGGGTGCAGGCGACGCCGACCAGCTTCGTGCCGTCGTGGGCGAAGTGGAACTACAGCGGCTACGAGGGCAAGGACGCCTACCGCGAGTACCGCGACATCGTCACCACGATGGACCAGGTGGGCGAGCAGCGGGGCTGCGGCCGGGCGTTCTGGGAGTACGAGTCCGAGCTCGACCGCTACGGCACGCCCATGGCGCTCATGCTGCTGCCCCACTGGACCGACGGCTGCATCGGCTCGATGGAGGGCCTGTACTTCGAGGCGTCGGCCACCACGCCGTTCCACTTCCTCACCCAGGTCGAGCTGTCGACGGCCCCCAGTGCCGCCCAGCGCGACCTGCCCTACGGGCAGTTCGACATCAACAAGGGCGTCGACCACCTGCAGATGATGGGCGTCCGCTACTACATGGCCACGTCCGACAACGCCATCGCCCAGGCCCGCACCCACCCGGACCTGACCGAGGTGGCTGCGTCCGGCCCGTGGGTCGTGTTCGAGGTGGCCGACAGCGAGGTGGTGGCGCCGCTCGTCAACGAGCCGGCCGTGATCGAGGGCATCGAGGACACCCAGGTCGACTGGGTCGAGCAGCCGCTCGACGAGTCGGGCCGGTTCGGCGGCCCCGCGGTGAGCTGGTTCGTCGACCCCGAGGAGTGGACGGTGCCGCTGGCCTCGAGCGGTCCCGACGAGTGGCAGCGGGTGTCGGTCGGCGAGCCGCCCGAGGAGCGGCCCCTCGACGAGGTCGAGGTGTCGAACGCCCAGGTCACCGACGACGGCATCTCCTTCGACGTCGACCAGGTGGGCGTGCCCGTCCTCGTGAAGATGTCGTACTTCCCCAACTGGGACGCCACGGGCGCGGACGGCCCCTTCCGGGTGGCCCCCAACTTCATGGTGGTGGTCCCCGACGACACCCACGTCGAGCTGACCTACGGCCGCACCAGCGTGGAGTGGCTGTCCTACGCGCTCACGCTGGTGGGCTTCGTCGGCCTGGTGCTGCTGCTCCGCCACCCCCGCGTCCGGTTCGCCGGCTCGCGCCCCGGCGGCCGCGAGCGTGGTGACGGTGTCGACGGGGACGGGATCGACGGGGACGGGGTCGACGAGATCGCGGGCGACGGCGGCGACGGTCGCTACGAGGACGAGGACGATCGGGCGGGCGTCGGCACCGGCGAGATGCACGGCGGGGCGGACGACGGCGCGGACGTGAGTGCGGGTGGCACAGCGGACGGGAGCGCGGGCGACGGCGGGGAGGCCGGCGACTGACCGGGCGGTTGCGCCGGCTGGCGGTCGTGGCCGTGGTGCCCACGCTGGCCGACGTGATGCTGCTGGTGCTGTTCCGCCAGCGCCTGGGCTGGATCCTGGTGGTGGCCGACCTGGCCGCCATCGCGCTCGGCCAGCCTGCTGTCCTACGCGCTGCACCGCGTGGTCACCTTCCACAGCGATCCGTACGTGCGCTGGGTCGAGGTGCCCGCGGCCTTCGTCGGCGTCGCCGCGCTGGCCGCCCTGGTCGACGTCGTGGTGCTGCGGGCCCTGTTCGCGGGCACCGGGTTCAGCTCCACGGCGTCCCTCGTCGAGGCCAAGGTCGTCGCCCTGGTCGTGGCCGGCGTGGTGCGGCTCGTCGGCTACCGCTGGGTGCTGCTCGGCGAGCACACCCGGGCGCGCCGGGCACGGTGGGACCGGCCGCCGGCGCCGGGCGCGTGCCGGCTGACCGTGGTCGTGCCCGCCTACGAGGAGGCCGACCGCATCGGGGCGACGGTGCAGGCGCTGCGCGACGGCCTGGCCGGCGTCGCGGCCGCCGGCGACGTGGAGATCGTGGTGGTCGACGACGGGTCGGACGACGCCACCGCCGACGCCGCCCTGGCGGCGGGGGCCTCCCAGGTGGTGGTCCAGCCCGGCAACCGGGGCAAGGGGGCGGCGGTGCGGGTGGGGGTGCTGGCCGCCCGGGGCCGCACGGTCGCCTTCACGGACGCCGACCTGGCCTACGGGCCCGACCAGGTGATCCGCGTGCTCGACGCGGTCGAGGACGGGTGGGACGTCGCCATCGGCGACCGGCGCCATCCCGACACCCGCACGCTCGTGGCGCCGTCCCGGCTCCGCGCCATCGGCAGCCGGCTCATCAACTGGCTGGGGTACGCGGTGCTGCTGGGCAGCTACCGCGACACGCAGAGCGGGCTCAAGGCGTTCCGCTCGGACGTCGCCCGCTTCCTCTTCGCCCGCAGCCGGGTCGACGGGTTCGCCTTCGACATCGAGGTCCTGCACCTGGTCGAGCGGCACCAGCTCTCGCTCGTCGAGGTGCCGGTCGAGGTCACGAACTCGACCCGCTCGACGGTGCGGGCCGCCCAGGACGCGGCCAACCTGGTGGCCGACCTGTTCCGCATCCGGCACTGGTCGGCCGAGGGCGCGTACGAGGCCGGCGGCGACCCGCCGCTGCCCCCGATCACCGTGGCTCCGGCGTCACCCACCGTTCAGGGCGGGGCCACCCCGCCGGACTAGGTTTGATCGCCCATGGCCGACCTCGACTCGCTCGACGCCATCTTCAAGGCCTACGACATCCGAGGCACGGTCCCCGACCAGCTCGACGCCGAGCTGGCGGGCCGCATCGGCGCCGCGTTCGCCCGCTTCGTGGTCGACGCGGACGGGGCCGAACGGGTGCTGGTCGCCCGCGACATGCGGCCGAGCGGGGTCGAGCTGGCCGCCGCGTTCGCCCTCGGTGTGCAGCGCCAGGGCGTCGACGTGGTCGACCTCGGCCTGGCGTCGACCGACCTCGCGTACTTCGCCTCGGGCACGCTCGACGCGCCGGCCGCCATGTTCACCGCCTCGCACAACCCGGCCGGCTACAACGGCGTCAAGGTGTGCCGGGCCGGGGCCCGGCCGGTGGGCGAGGAGTCCGGCCTCGGCGAGATCAAGCGGCTCGCCCGGGCGGGTGTCGAGCCGGCGCCCACCACGCCGGGCCGGGTCGACACGGCAGACCTGCTGGACGACTTCGCCGCCCACGTCCGCAGCTTCGTCGACGCCTCGGTGCTGGCCCCGCTGCGGGTGGTGGCCGACACCGCCAACGGCATGGGCGGCCTGGTGGTGCCCCGGGTGTTCGCCGGGCTGCCGTTCGATCTCGAGATCATGTACGGCGAGCTGGACGGCAGCTTCCCCAACCACCCGGCCGACCCGATCCAGCCCGAGAACCTGCGCGACCTCCAGGCGCGCGTGCGGGCCGCAGGGGCGGACGTGGGCCTGGCCTTCGACGGCGACGCCGACCGCGTGTTCCTCGTCGACGACCAGGGCGATCCGGTGTCGGGCTCGACCACCACCGCCATCGTGGCCGCGGGCGTGCTCGATCGGTCCCCGGGCTCGACGATCCTCTACAACCTGATCTGCTCGCACGCGGTGCCCGAGGTGGTGCGCGAGCGCGGGGGCATACCGGTGCGCACCCGGGTCGGCCACTCGTTCATCAAGGAGGTCATGGCCGAGACCGGCGCCGCCTTCGGGGGCGAGCACTCGGCCCACTACTACTTCCGCGACAACTTCCGGGCCGACTCCGGCTCCATCGCCGCCCTGCTGGTGCTCGAGCAGATCAGCAAGGCCGGCGTCCCGCTGTCGACGCTGCGCAAGCCGTACGACCGCTACGCGGCGTCGGGCGAGATCAACACCGTGGTCGACGACGCGGCCGCGGTCATCGAACGGGTCGCCGCCGCCTACTCCGACGCCGCCCAGGACCGGGTCGACGGGCTCACCGTCGACCACGGGGACTGGTGGTTTAACCTCCGACCGTCCAACACCGAGCCGCTGCTGCGGCTGAACCTCGAGGCCCTCACCCGCGAGGCGTGCGATACGCACGTGACCGAGGTGCGGGCCCTCATCACCGACAGGGACTGATCCATGGCACTCGACACGCAACTCCTCGAGATCCTCGCCTGCCCCGAGGACAAGGGCCCGCTGCTGTACTTCCCCGACGAGGACACGCTGTACAACCCCCGGCTCAAGCGCCGCTACGCCATCCGCGAGGACATCCCGATCATGCTGGTCGACGAGGCCGAGACGGTCGACGACGAGGAGCACCAGCGGCTCGAGGCCAAGGCGGCGGCCGAGGGCATCACGCCCACGTTCGAGGCCTGACGTGACGCAGGTGGGCGGCCAGGTGCTCGACAGCCTCGACATGTTCGGGGTGACGGCGGCGTTCCCGCGGCAGGTGGCCGACGCCGCCCGCACCGCCGCCCGCGTCGAGGGCCTGCCCGCCGCCGGCGAGGTCGACAACGTCGTCGTGCTGGGCATGGGCGGTAGCGGCATCGCCGGGGACGTGCTGTCGGCGGTGGGGGGACCGTTCGTGCCCGTGCCCATCGTCGTGGCGAAGGGCTACTCGCCGCCGTCGTTCGTCGGGCCGGGCACCTTGTGCTTCGCCGTGTCGTACTCGGGCAACACCGAGGAGACGCTCGAGGCGGCGCAGACCGCGGCGGTGGCCGGTGCCCGCATGGTGGTGGTCACCTCCGGCGGCGAGCTGGCCGCGCTCGCTGCCCAGCTGGCAGGCACCCCACGTGCCGCTGCCGCTCGACGTCCCCATGCCCCGGGCGGGGCTGGGCGCGCTGGCGGTGCCCCTCGTGCTGCTGCTCGAGAAGGTGGGCCTGTTCCCCGGCGCCTCGGGATGGGTCGACGCCGCGGTGGCGCAGCTCGGTGTCCGGGCCGCGGCGCTGGCGCAGGGCGACGACGCCCCCCGCATCGCCCGCACGATCGGCCGCACGATCCCGCTGGTGTTCGGGGCGGGGCCGCTCGGGGCGGTGGCCGCCGGTCGGTGGAAGGCCCAGGTCAACGAGAACGCCAAGGCCCCTGCGTTCGCCGCCGCCTTCCCGGAGCTGTGCCACAACGAGATCGTCGGCTGGGGCCAGCACGGCGACATGACCCGACAGGTGTTCACGCTCGTCGAGCTGCGCCACGACGAGGAGCACCCCCAGGAGCAGCGCCGCTTCGAGCTGGTGCGCGATCTGATGGCCGAGGTGGTGCACGAGGTGGTCGAGGTGCGGGCCGAGGGCGAGGGCCCGCTGGCTCAGCTCTTCGACCTCACCCTGGTCGGCGACTTCGTGTCCCTGCACATGGCGGCGCAGGAGGGCATCGACCCCGGCCCGATCCCGGTGCTCGACGACCTCAAGCGCGCGCTCGCCGGCCCCTGAGCCGCGACCCGGGGTGCGCGGTCGGTCCCGCTCGGGCCCGGCCGCCGCCTCGGCACGGCCGGCTCGCGGCTCGGTCGCTACTGTCGGCCCGGCGAGCACGCGACCAGTGGGGACGTCGATGGCGAACGTAGAGGCGGTCGGGCGAGCACCGGAATCGACCGCCGACCCCACTGAGCCACGCTCGTGGGCCCGGTCGCTCGGGTGGGGGGACGGCGTGCTGCTCGCCACGGTCGTGCTGGCCGTCCTCGTGCGGGCGTGGGGCCTCGGGACGCAGAGCCTGTGGTACGACGAGTGGCTGACCAGCGAAGGCACCGCCGGTGGCCTCGGCGACCTGGTGCACCACGTCGCCGACCGGGAGGGCATCACCCCGCCCTACTTCCTCGTGATGTGGGTGTGGGCCCGGGTCGTCGGCGACGGGGACGCCGCGCTGCGCTCGTTCTCACTGGTGGCCGGGGCGGCGACGGTGCCGGTCGCCTATGCGCTGGTGCGCGAGGTGGGAAGGGGTCGGCCGGCGGCTCGGGCGGCCGCCCTGCTGGTGGCGGTCAACCCCATGCTGGTCTGGTACTCGCAGGAGGCGCGGCCCTACAGCCTGCTGGCCTTGGCCGGCGCCGTGTCGCTGCTCGCCGCCGCGCGGGCCGACCGCACCGGCAGGCGGGCGGACGTCGTGCTGTGGGGCGTGGCCGCGGCGGCGGCCGTGGCCGTGCACTACTACGCGCTGTTCCTCGTCGCAGCCGAGGCGGTCGCCCTGCTGGCACGGCGCCGCATCCCGGCGCGGCTGCTGCTGCTGGCGGCCGTGCCTGTCGGGGTGGTGCTGGCGGCCCTGGCGCCCGTCGCCGTCGAGCAGTACTCGCACGCCGCCAACCGCGAGTGGATCTCCGGGTTCTCCCTGCGGTCGCGCGTCGACGAGGCGGTCCGCACCGCGTTGGTCGGGCCCAGTCCCCGGTTCGGCTGGCTGTGGGTGGCGGTCCTGGTGCTGATCGCGGGGGGCGTCGTCGTCACGGCGTGGCGTGGCCCGCCCGCCGACCGCCGTGCGGCGCTGGGTGTGGCCGCGGTCGGTGGCCTGGCCGTGGTCTCGCCCCTGGTGGTCGCGGCCGTCGGCATCGACGTGTTCCTCGGCCGCTACCTCATCGCCGCGCTGGGGCCCCTGCTCGTCGCCGTGGCCGTGGCGCTGCTGGCGCCGGGCCTGCGGGGGCCCCGCGTCGCATCGTGGCTGGGCGGAGGTGTGGTTCTCGTCGTCGCGCTCGCCTGGCTGGCCGTCGACGCCGACGTCGCCCGCGCCCCCGAGCTCCAGCGGGCCGACTGGCGCGCGGTGGCGGGCGCGGTCGACGCCGAGGGCCGCGACGGTGGCATCGAGGGCGCGCTCGTGGTCAGCGTCGGTGGCGGCCAGAGCAGTCCTCTGGTCCGCTACCTGCCCGGTGCCGCGCCTCTCGCCGGGGACCAGACCGTCGTCACCGACCGGGTGGACGTGCTGGTGGCCCGGCCCTCCGACGTGCCCTGCAACTTCTTCGTCGGGCGCGCGTGCGCGTTCGTGTTCCTGGGCGCGCCCCTGCCCGAGCCCGTGGCGGCCGACTTCCGCCTCGAGGAGCGGGTCGCCCTCGGGCAGTTCGTGGTCGAGCGCTACCGCTCCGACGAGCCCGTCGAGCTGGGTCGAGACGACCTCTTGGCGCCGGCCGACCGGGGGGCGGCACGGTGTGGGCGGGGTGACTCGGCCGCGAACGTCGGGGGACGACCTCACAGGTAGGCGCCGATCGCCGTTCGGCCGTGGCAGCATTGTGCCGCTGATGCGACCGTCAGCACCTGCCTGGAGGGAACGATGACGACCACCACCCGGACGGCCTTCCGGACATGCCCGCTGTGCGAGGCCACGTGCGGCCTCGAGATCCGGCTGACGGGCGACGAGGCGAGCGAGGGCGGGGAGCGCGTGTCGGTCATCCGGGGCGACCGCGACGACGTGTTCAGCCACGGGTTCATCTGCCCCAAGGGCTCGTCGCTCAAGCAGCTCCAGGACGACCCCGACTGGCTGCGCCGCCCGCTGGTCAAGCGCGACGGGCGCTTCGTCGAGGTGGGCTGGGACGAGGCCTTCGCCGAGGTGGCGCGGGGCCTGGCCGCCGTCGTGGATGCCCACGGGCGCGAGGCGACCGCCGTCTACCTGGGCAATCCCAACGCCCACTCGCTGTCCGGCCTGCTGTACCTGCGGCCCCTCATCCGGGCGCTCGGCACCCCCAACGTGTTCTCCGCCAGCACGGTCGACCAGCGCCCCAAGGAGGTGGCGGCCGGCCTGATGTTCGGCGGCGCGATCACGGTGCCGGTGCCCGACGTCGACCGCACCGACTTCCTGCTGATGCTGGGCGCCAACCCGTACGCGTCCAACGGCAGCCTGGCTACGGCGCCCGACTGGCCGGGCCGCATCGAGGCGCTGCTGGCGCGGGGCGGCACGATGGTGGTGGTCGATCCCCGCCGCACCCGCACCGCCGAGGTGGCCACCACCCACATCGCCATCCGGCCCGGCGCCGACGCCTTCCTGCTGCTGGCGCTCGTCCAGGTGCTGGCGGCCGACGGCCTGGTCGACACGGGCCCCGCGGGCGAGTTCCTGGCGGGGGTCGACGAGGTGCTGGCGCTGGCCGAGCCGTTCTCCCCCGAGGCGGTCGCCGGCGTCACGGGCGTCGACGCCGCCACCATCCGCGCGCTGGCCCACGACCTGGCCGCGGCCCCCACCGCGTGCGTCTACGGCCGGATGGGCACCACGACCGCCCTGTACGGCACGGTCACCTCGTGGTTGGTCGACGTGCTCAACGCACTGACCGGCAACCTCGACCAGCCGGGCGGCGCCATGTTCGCCCGGGCCGCGGCGGGCGGCGCCAACACCCGGGGCACGCCCCGCTACGGCCGGGGCGTCGCCATCCACCGCCGCCGGAGCCGGGTGCGCGAGCTGGGCGAGACCCTGGGCGAGCTGCCGGTGGCATGCATGGCCGAGGAGATCGACACCCCGGGGGACGGCCAGATCCGGGCGCTCTTCACCGTGGCCGGCAACCCCGTGCTGTCCACGCCCAACGGGGCGCGCATGGACGCGGCGCTGGCGATGCTCGACTTCTTCGTGGCGGTCGATCCGTACGTGAACGAGACCACCCGCCACGCGGACGTGATCCTGCCCCCGCCGACCCCGCTGCAGAAGGGCCACTACGACCTGGCGCTGTTGCAGCTCGCCATCCGCAACGTGGCCAACTACAGCCCGCCGGTGCTGCCGCTCGAGGACGACCAGCTCGACGAGTGGCACATCCTGGCCCGGCTCGCCCTGGTGGCCCAGGGGATGGGCGCCGACGCCGACCCGGCGCTGGTCGACGACCTGATGGTGCAGACGCTGGTCGGCGCAGCGGTGGCCGACGAGACCGGCCCCATCGCCGGCCGCGATCCCGACGAGATCATCGGCCTGCTGGGCGAGCGCACCGGCCCCGAGCGTCTCATCGACCTCATGCTGCGGACGGGCCCCTACGGCGACGGCTTCGGCGCGACGCCCGGGGGGCTCACCCTCGACGTGCTGCTCGACAACCCCCACGGCGTCGACTTCGGGCCGCTGGCGCCGCGCCTGCCCGACGTGCTGCGCACGCCGTCGGGGATGGTCGAGCTCGCGCCCGAGCCGATCGTGGCCGACCTCGCCCGGCTGCGGGCCGCGCTCGGCGCGGCGACCACAGGCGACGCCGACCGCCTGACGCTCGTCGGCCGGCGCGACCTGCGGTCCAACAACTCGTGGATGCACAACGTCGAGGTGCTGGTCAAGGGCAAGCCCCGCTGCACGCTGCACGTCCACCCCGACGACGCGGCCCGCCTGGGCCTGGTCGACGGTGAGCCCGCCGAGGTGGCGTCGCGCACCGGCAAGGTGACCATCCCGGTCGAGGTGACCGACGCCATCCGGCCCGGTGTCGTGAGCATCCCGCACGGATGGGGGCACGACGTCGACGGCGTCGAGCTGGGCGTCGCGCGCCGCTACCCCGGCGTGAACTCGAACCTGCTGGCCGACGAGGAGCTGATCGAGCCCCTCACCGGCAACGCGGTGCTCAACGGCATCCCCGTCGAGGTCGCCCCGGTGGCCGTCGCGGTCTGACCCTCACGCCACCTCGACCACGCGGCCCCGGTCGAGGACCACCACCCGGTCGGCCCGCTCCAGCACGTGGGGCCGGTGGCTGACCAGCAGCGCCGTGCCCAGGCCGCCGCCCGCCACGCGGTCCCACAGCCGCGCCTCGGTGTCGACGTCGAGTGCGCTGGACAGGTCGTCGACCACCAGCAGGTCCGGCCGCCGCACGAGGGCCCGGGCGGCGCCGGCCCGCTGGATCTGGCCGCCCGACAGCCGCAGGCCGCGGGGACCGATCAGCGTGGCCGAGCCGTCGGGCATGGTCTGCAGGTCCTCGTCCAGGCAGGTGAGCCACAGGGCGTGATCGAGGCCGTCGGGGGGCAGGCCCAGCAGCACGGTGTCGGCCAGCGGCTCGCTGAACAGGCGGGGCACCTGGGGCAGGTAGGCGGTCCGGGGCGGCGCCATGACCGTGGAGGGCTCGTCCACCGGCGCGCCGTTCCAGCGGATGGTGCCGTCGTCCGTGTCGACGAGGCCGAGCAGGGCCCGCAGCAAGGTGGTCTTGCCCGAGCCCACGGCGCCGGTGACGACCACCAGCTCGCCCCGCCGCACCACCAGGTCGACGCCCTCGATGCCCCGGCGCGACCCGGGGTGACGGACGGTGAGGCCCTCGGCCCGCAGCTCGACCAGCCGGTCGCCGGCGCGGTCTTCGTCGCCGGCAGCACGGTGGTCGCCCATGCCGTCGCCGTCGTAGTCGCCGTCGGTGCGGCCGTTGCCGTCGGTGCGATCGGTGCGATCGGTGCGATCGGTGCCGTCGCCGTCGGCGTCACGCCGGCCGCCGACGAGCAGCGGCGGCGGGCCGTGACGCAGGTGGGTCTCGGTGGGCGCCACCACCGCCCGGCGGTCGGGCCGGCGCAGCAGCTCGGCGAGCCGGTCGATCGACACGTCGGCCTGGCGCAGGAACACGATGTAGCGCCCGATCCACTTGGGGAGATCGGCGATGAGCAGGGCGTACGCCGCGAACAGGCCGACGTCGCCCACCGACAGGTCGCCGCCCCGGAACGCGGCGGCGACCATCACCAGGCCGACGCCGGCCGCCACCTCGCCGGTGCCGTAGCCGAGCGACCGCACGAGCTCGGAGCCCACCTGGTCGCGGCGCCCCACCTGGGCCCGCTGGGTGTTGAGCTGGGCGAAGCGGCGCCGCACCGCCTGCTCGCCCCCGCCCGCCTGCACCGCCAGCACCCCGCCGAAGGTGTCGCCGATGAACCCGGTCACCCGCGCGGTCGCCTCGCGGGCCTCGCGCCGCCACACACGCAGGCGGGGCCCCAGCCACAGGGCGCCACCCGCGGCCAGCGCCACCGGCACCACCACCGCGGCCGCCGCCACCGGGTCGATCGAGGCCAGGACCGCGGTGGCCACGACGGCCGACACGAGGCTGCCCGACAGGTCCAGCCAGACGTCCAGCACCATGGCCAGGTCCTGGGCGTCGTCGCGGAACCGGCTCACGGCCTCGCCGGGCGCGCCCGGGAGGCGCCCTGCGGTGGGCCCGGGGTCGGTCACCAGAGAGCGCAGCATGTTCACGCGGGGCACCGTCTGCCAGCCGACCCAGCAGCCGTGCCACTGGACGGCGATGAGCACCAGCCAGGCCCAGCGGACCGCCTCGATGCCCACCACCGCCGCCAGCAACGCCCACACGCCGGAGGTGGAGCCGTCCGCCACCCGGTCGAGCACGACCTTCACCAGCAGTCCGGTCAGCAGCGGGACGGCGAAGAAGCAGACCCACCCGACCCAGGTGGTGGCGTAGCTGACGGGCTCGTTGCGGGCCAGCCGCATGGCCACGCGGGTGGTCGAGTCCCGACCGTGCGCGGTGACGGGGGCCCGGGTGCTGGCCATCGTGCCGTGTGTCATGCCGTCGCCTCCTCGGCGACCTCGTAGGCGCCGTCCTCGGCGCCGTCCTCCTGCGCCGCCGGCTGCTCGCCCTCGGCGAGGTCGATCTCGTAGGCGCCGATGCGCACTCCGCCGTCCGGCGCCGCCGTACCCGGGGCGCCGCGCCGCAGCCGGGCGTAGCGGCTGCCCGGCCGCGCGGCCAGCTCGGCCCGCGGCCCGTGCTCGACCACGCGGCCGCCCTCGAGCACCATGATCTCGTCGACGCGGTCGAGCGTGTCGAGGCGGTGGGCGATGATCACCGCGGTGCGGCCCGCCAGCAGGGCCTCGGTCGCCACGGTGATGCGGCGCTCGGTGAGCGGGTCGAGGCGGCTCGACGCCTCGTCCAGCACCACCACGGCCGGGTCGGCCAGGAACGCCCGGGCGAAGGCCACGAGCTGGCCCTCGCCGGCCGACAGGCCCTCGCCGCCCTCGAGCAGGGTGTCGAGCCCGTCGGGCAGCGTGGCGAGCCAGCCCGAGAGGCCCACCCGGTCGAGCACGTCGGTGAGCCGCTCGTCCCCGGGGTCGCGCGTGCCGAACAGGGTGAGGTTGTCGCGCACGCTGGCCCGGAACAGCTCGACGTCCTGGGTCACCACCGCCACGCGCGCCCGCAGCGCGTCCCGTGTGAGGTCGCGGACGTCGGTGCCGCCCAGCCGCACCGAACCGCCGGCCCGGGGCACGTCCCAGGTTCGGGTCAGCAGGCGGCCCACGGTCGTCTTGCCGCTGCCCGTGCGCCCCACCAGGCCGAGGTGGGTGCCCGGCGCGAGGTGCAGGTCGACGTCGCGCAGCGTGGGCGTGCCGGCGGTGTCGTACGCGAAGGTCACGCGGTCGAGGTCGACGGCCAGCGCCCCCGCCGGCAGGGTGGCGCCGTCGTCGGGCCCGTCGGCGATGGCGGGCGCGGTGGCCAGCATGGTCGACGCCCTGCGGGCGCCCGCCATGGCCTTCTGGAACTCCTTGAGCTGCTCGGCGATGAGCTCGAGCGGACGCCGCTGCATGTCGGCGTAGCGGTAGAGCGTGAGGACGGCGCCGACGGTGATGGCGCCCCGCTGCTGCAGGACGATGCCCGCCACCAGCGTGGCCGCGGTGCCCACCGCGAACACGACCGCCGACACCGCGTAGGCACCGTCGCCCCGCACCGATGCCCGCCGGGCGGCCCGCCACGAGCGGGAGCTGTGGTGGTGCAGGCGGTGGACGGCGTAGGCGCCGGCGCCGTTGGCCCGCAGGTCCTCGAGGCCGCCGAGGCGTTCCTCGAGGTCGCCGTAGAGCTGGGCGTTGGCCTCGCGCTCGGCCTCGCGGGCCGTGACGGCCGCCACCCGCAGGCGGATCATCACCGCCGCCCCGGCCGCCGCGGTGAGGCCGAGGACCACCGCCGTGACGGGCTCGATCGTGAAGGCCACCGCCACCATCCCGACGATGAGCAGGGCGTTGCCCACGATCTGCACCGCCATGCCGGCGAAGAAGATGGCCATGGCCTCGACGTCGCCGTCGATGCGCTCGATGAGCTGACCGGGGCTGTGCCGGGCGTGCCATGCCTGCTCCAGCCGCAGCGCGTGGGCCGCCAGCCGCTCCCGCAGCCGGTTGCCCGTCCGCCACGACACCCGGGCCGACCACCACACCACCACCAGGTCGAGCACCGCGATGGCCAGGGCGGCCGCCACGTAGAGGACCGCCAGGCGGGTCAGGTCCGATGTGGTGGCGCCCGCCAGGGCGTCGTCGGCGAACCGGCCGAGCAGCAGGGGCAGCGTGAGCCGCAGGGCCATGGCCGTGCCGAGCACCGCCAGGATGCCCGCCATCGGACCGGCCTCGGGCCGGAGGGTGGCGGCGAGCAAACGCGTCGCCCGCCCGTCAGGGTGGGGGAGTGGACGCGACACGGACTGTTCACCCTATGGCCGCGGGGCCACCCGGCCCGAGCGAGTTTCGGGGCCCGATCGAGCCCCGCTCGGCGCCCGGCGCCCTCCGTCAGCCGGCGGCCGGCGGGGACGGGACGTCGGGCCACGGCAGGACCTCCAGCCGCGGCCACAGGCCCGCCCAGCGCGCCGCCTTCGTCTCGTAGACGTGGCGCGGCGCGATCACCGGGTTGGGCCGCACGACGAACGCGAACAGGTCGTCGAAGCCCGAGGGTGCGTACACCTCGTAGCGGTCGCCCGCCTGCCGCACCGCCACCCGGCAGGCGTGGGCCGCGTAGCGGTCGACCGCCTCGGCGCTGGTCCGCAGGGGCGGGCATGGCACGCCGAAGTGGTCCTCGTACCAGAGGTGCACCCGGGCCTGGTTGCGCACCTCGACCACGATGCCGAGGTCGGCGAAGGCGTCGGCACACCGACGGATCACGACGTCCTCGGCGTCCCACGAGAGGTCGCGGCCGTCGTGGTAGATGAGGTCGTAGTCGTTGATGCCGTGGGTCGGCTCCCGCCCGTCGAGCACGTTCCACACGGTCTGGAACAGGCAGCCGGCGGCCAGGTACCAGTCGGGCAGGGCCAGGCGGTCGGCCCGGCGCAGCACCTCGTCCACCTGCGGGTTGCGGAGCACCGCCGCCAGGAACTCGGCCTCGCCCGGGCGGTCGGTCGCATCGGTCACCGCCCGATCGTGGCAGACCGTGGCCCGACGCCGAGGCCGGGCTGGTTGGCCACCGGGCGGCACCGGGCCGCTACGCTCGTGTGCCTCGGGCTGACATGGGTGGTGCTGCTGCACCCAGCCCGATGACGGACATGCCGCCGGCGCCCCGGGCGCCGCGGTCACATCATCGACGTCATCAGGGAGAACCCATGACCACCCTCAACGACGGCGACTTCAAGGTCGCCGACCTGTCCCTGGCCGGCTGGGGTCGCAAGGAGATCGAGCTGGCCGAGGTCGAGATGCCCGGCCTCATGGCGCTGCGCGCCGAGTTCGCGGACGCCCAGCCCCTGGCGGGCGCCCGCATCATGGGCTCGCTGCACATGACCATCCAGACGGCCGTGCTCATCGAGACCCTCACCGTCCTCGGCGCCGACGTGCGCTGGGTGTCCTGCAACATCTTCTCCACCCAGGACCACGCGGCGGCCGCCGTGGCGGTCGGCCCCAACGGCACCCTCGACGCTCCCCAGGGCGTGCCCGTGTACGCCTGGAAGGGCGAGACGCTGGAGGAGTACTGGTGGTGCACCGACCAGGCGCTGCGCTGGCCTGACGGCGCCGGCCCCAACATGATCCTCGACGACGGCGGCGACGCGACGCTGCTCGTGCACAAGGGCGTCGAGTACGAGAAGGCGGGCGCGGTGCCCGAGGCCACCGAGGACGACCCGGAGGAGTGGCACGTCATCGTCGACCTGCTGAAGCGCACCATCGCCGAGAGGCCGGGCCGCTGGGCCGAGACCGCGGCGGCGATCAAGGGCGTCACCGAGGAGACCACCACGGGCGTCCACCGCCTGTACCAGATGTTCGAGAACGGCCAGCTGCTGTTCCCGGCCATCAACGTCAACGACTCGGTCACCAAGTCGAAGTTCGACAACCTCTACGGCTGCCGCCACAGCCTGGTCGACGGCATCAACCGGGCCACCGACGTCATGCTCGGCGGCAAGGTGGCCGTGATCTGCGGCTACGGCGAGGTGGGCAAGGGCTCGGCCCAGTCGCTGCGGGGCCAGGGTTGCCGGGTCATCGTCACCGAGGTCGACCCCATCTGCGCGCTGCAGGCCGCCATGGAGGGTTACGAGGTCAACACGCTCGACCAGGTGGTGTCGACGGCCGACATCTTCGTCTCCACCACCGGCAACAAGGACATCATCTCGGCCGAGCACATGGCCCGGATGAAGCACAACGCCATCGTCGGCAACATCGGCCACTTCGACAACGAGATCGACATGGCCGGCCTGTCCCGCATGAGCGACGTGCGCAAGGTCGAGATCAAGCCGCAGGTGCACGAGTTCGTGTTCCCCGACGGCCACTCGATCATCATCCTGGCCGAGGGCAGGCTGCTCAACCTGGGGTGCGCCACGGGACATCCCAGCTTCGTGATGTCGATGAGCTTCACCAACCAGGTGCTCGCCCAGCTCGAGCTGTTCGGCAAGACGGGCAACTACCCGCTCGGCGTGTACGTGCTGCCCAAGCAGCTCGACGAGAAGGTCGCCCGCCTGCACCTCGACGCGCTCGGGGTCAAGCTGACGAAGCTCAGCAGCGAGCAGGCCGACTACATCGGCGTCCCGGTGGAGGGGCCCTACAAGCCCGACCACTACCGCTACTGATCGGGAGCGATGATGGGTGCCATGCGCACCCTCACCACCGCGGCCGACGGCCTCGTCGAGGTCGTCGGCCGCAACGGGTTCTGGATGACCTGGAACCTGCTGCTGGCCCTGTTCCCGGCGGTGCTGGCCCCCGCGGTGTTCCGCCACCGCGGCACCCGCACCGCGGCCTGGTGGGCGGGCGCCGCGCTGGTGCTGCTGTTCCTGCCCAACGCCCCGTACGTCATCACCGACCTGGTGCACCTGCGGGGCGACGTCCTGCTGGCCGACACCAACATGGCCGTCGTGTACGCCGTGCTCCCGGTGTACGGCGCCTTCGTCGTGGCGGGGTTCGCGTCCTACGCCGTGGTGCTGTCCGAGATGCGGCGCTACCTCGCCGCCGGCGGCCTGGCCCGCTGGGCGCTGCCGGTCGAGGTGGTGCTGCACGCGCTGTGCGCCGTCGGGGTCGTGCTCGGGCGCGTGGCCCGGCTCAACAGCTGGGAGCCTGTCACCGAGCCCCACTCGACCGCCGAGCGCATCCTGCTCACCCTGTCGTGGCGCTGGGCGCCGGTGGCGATCGCCGCCACGTTCGTCACGATCTGGGCCTGCCACGCGCTGTTCCGGACGGTCGCGCGTGCCACCTGGTCGGTCACGTCGGACGTGGCCGGCGGGGCCCGCTCAGCCCTCGAACGCTGGGTTGACCCCGGGCCCGCCTGAGGTGGTGGCGACGTCGTCGTCGCCGTCCTCGTCGGGCTCGGCCACGGTGAGACGGGGGAGGAACCAGGCGACGTTGGGGCCGATCGTGAGCGCGAACGCCACCGTGCCGATGCCCACCGAGCCGCCGAGCAGCCAGCCCGACACCAGCGCGGCGAGCTCGATGCCGGTGCGGACCAGCCGGATCGAGCCGACGCCCCGGGCGTGGAGGCCGGTCATCAGGCCGTCGCGGGGCCCGGGGCCGAGGCCGGCGCCGATGTAGAGGCCGGTGCCCGGGCCCCACAGGAACACGCCCACCGCCAGGTACGCCACCCGGCCGGCGGTCGAGCCGGGCGTGTCGATCACCAGCAGGGCCAGGTCGATGGTGACGCCGATGAGCACCACGTTGGCGACGGTCCCGAGGCCGGGCCGCTCGCGCAGCGGGATCCACCCCGCGAGAACCACCGCCCCGACGATGATGCTCACGGTGCCGATCGGGATGCCCGTGTGCTCGTGGATGCCCTGATCGAGGACCGACCACGGCGCCAGCCCCAGGTCCGCGGCCACCATGAAGGCGATGCCGAGCCCGCACAGGACCAGGCCGGGAACGAGGCGCGGCAGCCGTTCACGCAGCCGGTCGTGGGGGCGGAGGAGGCGCACGGGCGTGCACGCTACGGACCGGCGGGGCTCGTGCCACGGTCCATTCCGCAGGATGTGGCCTGCCCGCGGGGCGCCGGATGCCGCCGCGCCGCTTCGATGTCATACCCCGTTCGTAGGGTGCGGTCATGTTCCTCAGCACGCTGTTGCCGGCGCGGTGCGCCGGGTGCGGGGCGGCCGGCCCGGCGCTGTGCGAGCGCTGCGCGGCGGGGCTCTCACCGCCCCCGCCGGGCCCGGTCCCGGCGGGGCTCGACATCTGCCGGTCGCTGTTCGCGTACGAGGGCGTCGGTCGGCTGCTGGTGACCAACCTGAAGTACCGGCGCGACCGGGCCGCGCTGGCCGGGCTGGCTGGGGGCATGGCCGGCCTCGTCGAGCCGCCTCCCGGCGTGGTCGTCACGTGGGCGCCCACCACGGCGGCCCGCCGCCGCCGGCGCGGCTTCGACCAGGCCGAGCTGCTGGCCCGCGCGGTGGCGCGCCGGTGGTCGGCGCCCTGCCGCCCGTTGCTCTCGCGCCGGGCCGGACCACCGCAGACCGGCCGGTCGCTGGCCGACCGGCGCACGGGCCCGCTGCTCCTGGCCCGGGCGGGCTCGCGTGCGGCCGCGGGAGCGCCGGTGGTGGTGGTCGACGACGTGGTCACGACGGGCTCCACGCTCACCGCGGCGGCGCGCGCGCTGCGGGAGGTCGACGTGGCATGGGCGGCGGGCCTCACGGCAGCCCGCACGCCGGGCCACGCAGAGGCACCCCCATGCGTGCCGGCGGTGTCACCGCATGTCCAACAATTCGCTCAAGTTCGTGCCCGCTCGGGCCGATGAGGGCCGTGATGGGGGTCGCACGCTCACACGGATCCCGGGCAGTCGGCGCCGTGCGGCGCCGTGCCCGCCGCGTGTCCCGTGTGTCGCGGCCGTCCCGCCACCGGTCGAGCCGGCCCACGTGCGCCCTGACCGCGGGTGTCACGCCCCTCGCGATCGATCGGGCCGTCGCCGTGGTCGACGGCCTGCCGCCCGCCCGCACCCACCTCGTCGCCGCGGCCGCCGCCCGGCTGGCCGCGGGCGAGCGGCCGTCGTCGTACGCCATCGCCGACATGGCCCTGCGCGGCGCGGGTTTCGACGCCCCGGCCTGACGTCGCCGCCCGAGCTCTCGGGGGCCGCCGGACAGGCTCCCCTCCCGCACGCATGCTGCGCGTCGTACTCTCTCCCTGAGTGATCCGGCCGCCACGTCTCGGAGGGGCTGAGCATGGGTGTGTATCTGGTCGTCGCCCATCGCACGTTGATCGGGGACCACCTCCTCGACCACGTCCGCGGGCTCTGCGAGGCGGGGGAGCGCCGGTTCCACCTGGTGGTGCCGGTGACCCATCCCCGCGACCACGCGTGGTCGGACGGCGAGGTGAGCGCCGCGGCCCAGCGCCGCCTCAACGAGGGCGTCGCCGCCTTCGAGCAGGCGGGCGCCGAGGCCACGGGCGAGGTGGGCGACGGCAACCCGGTGTACGCGGCGGCCACCGCGCTGCGGGCCCGGGAGGGCGAGGACTGGGCGGGCATCATCGTGTCCACGCTGCCGCCCGGCGTGTCCCGATGGCTCGGCCTCGACGCCGTCAGCCGCATCCGGCGCGAGTTCGACCTGCCCGTCACCCACCTCGTCGCCGAGTCGACGCCCGCCGCGAGCTGACGCCGCCCGATGGCGCTCCCCCAGACCCGCCGACCCGAGATCCGGCCCCGTGCGGGCCGCCGGTACACTCAGCGAACGCATGTCACTGTTTGACCGTTTCCTCCGTGCCGGTGAGGGCAAGAAGGTCCGGGCCCTCCAATCCCTGGTGCCCGACATCGGCGAGCTCGAACCCGAGATGCAGGCCCTGTCCGACGACCAGCTCCGGGCCAAGACGGGCGAGTTCCGCCAGCGGCTCGACAACGGCGAGGCGCTCGACGAGCTGCTGATCGAGGCGTTCGCCGTGGTGCGCGAGGCCGGCACGCGGGTGCTCGGCCAGCGCCACTTCGACGTGCAGCTCATGGGTGGCGCGGCCCTCCACTTCGGCTGGGTCGCCGAGATGAAGACCGGTGAGGGCAAGACGCTGGTCTCCACGCTGCCGGCGTACCTCAACGGCCTGACGGGCAAGGGCATGCACCTGGTCACGGTCAACGACTACCTGGCGACCTTCCACCGCGAGTGGATGGGCCGGCTCCACGCGTGGCTGGGGTTGAGCACGGGGCTCGTCGTGCCCGGCAACCAGGACGCGGCCGTCAAGCGCGAGCAGTACGCGGCCGACATCACCTACGGCACCAACAACGAGTTCGGCTTCGACTACCTGCGCGACAACATGGCGGTGGCCCGGGCCCGCCAGGTGCAGCGGGGCCACGCCTACGCCATCGTCGACGAGGTCGACTCGATCCTCATCGACGAGGCCCGCACGCCGCTCATCATCTCGGGCCGGGTGGCCGACGCGGCCCAGCTCTACTACAAGTTCGCCTCCATCGTCCGCGGCCTGCGGCGCGACGACGACTACGAGGTCGACGAGGAGAAGCACACGGTCGTCCCCACCGAGGAGGGCATCGAGAAGGTCGAGCGCCAGCTCGACATCGAGAACCTCTACGACGGCGTGACGCAGAACCTGGTGCACCAGCTCCAGGCGGCGCTCAAGGCCAAGGAGCTGTACCGCCGCGACAAGGAGTACGTGGTCAGTTCCGGCGAGGTGAAGATCGTCGACGAGTTCACCGGCCGCATCCTCGAGGGTCGGCGCTGGTCCGAGGGCCTGCACCAGGCGGTCGAGGCCAAGGAGGGCGTGCGCATCAAGGAGGAGAACCAGACCCTCGCCACCGTCACCCTCCAGAACTACTTCCGCATGTACGACAAGCTGGCGGGCATGACCGGCACCGCGCAGAGCGATGCCGCGGAGCTGGCCGGCACGTACGAGCTGCAGGTGGTGCCGATCCCCACCAACAGGCCGCTGGCCAGGGTCGACCAAGGCGACCTCATCTACAAGGGCGAGGACGCGAAGTTCGGCGCGGTGGTCGACGACATCGCCGAGCGCTACGAGGCGGGCCAACCCGTGCTGGTGGGCACCATCTCGGTCGAGAAGTCCGAGAAGCTGTCGCGCCTGCTCGACAAGCAGGGCATCCGCCACGAGGTGCTCAACGCCAAGGTGGGCCAGCAGTTCCGGGAGGCCGAGATCATCGCCCAGGCGGGCCAGCTCAGCGCCGTGACCGTCGCCACCAACATGGCCGGCCGCGGCGTCGACATCATCCTCGGTGGCAACGCCGAGGGCATGGCCAAGCGTGACGTCCGGGCCGAGGAGCTCGATCCCGAGAGCGACGAGGGCCAGGCCCGCCTGGCCGAGCTGACGGCCAAGCACGAGACCGAGACCAGAGCCGAGGGCGACAAGGTGCGCGAGCTCGGCGGGCTGTACGTGCTCGGCACGGAACGTCACGACTCCCGCCGCATCGACAACCAGCTGCGTGGGCGCTCCGGCCGCCAGGGCGACCCGGGGGAGAGCCGCTTCTACCTCAGCCTCGAAGACGACCTCATGCGCCTGTTCGCCACGGGCGCGGTGAACTGGGTCATGGGCAAGACGCTGCCCGACGACGTGCCCCTGGAAGCCAAGATGGTGTCCAAGGCCATCGAGCGGGCGCAGACCACGGTCGAGCAGCGCAACGGCGAGACGCGCAAGAACGTCCTCAAGTACGACGAGGTCATGAACGAGCAGCGCAAGGTCGTCTACGCGCTGCGCG
This sequence comes from uncultured Acidimicrobiales bacterium, assembly GCA_963842395.1. GTDB lineage: Bacteria > Actinomycetota > Acidimicrobiia > Acidimicrobiales > VFJN01 > ZC4RG19. Next base: position 672,681 of record CAWJGJ010000002.1, on the reverse strand, counting down.
ACCAGTCGCTCGACAAGTCCGACCTGCGCGAGCGGCTCATCACCGAGGCGCTGCCCGACGCCGTCAACACCCTCGTCGAGACGCACTGCGTGAGCGACTTCAACGAGGAGTGGAACCTCGAGGGCCTGCTGGCGGACGTGCGGACCTTCTGGCCCTCCCAGCTCTCCCAGGGCGACCTCGGCGCCTGCACCTCGACCAACGAGCTGTACGAGCGGCTCATGGACGAGGCGCTCGGCCACTACGAGAAGCGCGAGACCGACCTGACCCCGGAGCTCATGCGCGACGTCGAGCGCCGGGTCATGCTCCAGGTCATGGACCAGCGCTGGCGGGCCCACCTCCACGAGATGGACTACCTGCGTGCCGGCATCGGGCTGCGGGCCATGGGCCAGAAGGACCCGCTGGTCGAGTGGCAGCGCGAGGGCTTCGACATGTTCGGCAAGATGATGCACCTCGTCTGGCAGGACTTCATCCGCTACGTGATGCTGGCCGACGTCACCGTGACCCGCACACCGGCCGTGCCGACGCCGTCCGACGCCGTGGGCCCCGGCGCCGAGGGCGCCAAGCCGGCCGCCGTCGGGCCGCGCGCGCCCGACGGCACGCCGATCGACGGGCTGCCCCTCGCGGTCGGGGACGAGGTCGCCCTTCCCACCGCGGACGACGGGCTGCGCGACGTGCAGTACTCGTCGCCCGAGGACCCCTCGGTCTCGGGCGGCGCCGCCGCCATGGACGCCGCCGCCCGGTCGCAGGCGGTGGTCACCGGCCCGCCGGCGTCCTCCGGCAACGGGGCCGAAGCAGAACCGAACGCTGCCCGCACCAACACGCCGGTCGTGAAGTCCGAGTGGGACAGGACCCCGCGCAACGCGGCGTGCCCGTGCGGCTCGGGCAAGAAGTACAAGCTGTGCCACGGCAAGGGCTGACCGCTCCCCATGCGTGACCTAAGCGACGACCTCAAGGCGCTGCGCGCCCGCCTGCAGGAGGCCGTGGGCTACCTCAAGGTCGACGAGCTGCGCGCCCGGCGACCCCAGCTCGAGTCCGAGGCCTCGCGCCCCGACCTGTGGGACGACTCCGAGCGGGCGAAGCAGGTCACCGGCGAGCTGTCGGCGGTGATCGACGACATCGAGCAGTACGAGCAGCTGGCCGGCCGCCTGGACGACGCGGAGACGCTGCACGAGCTGGCGCGCGAGGAGAGCGACGAGCCCGCCGTCGAGGAGGTCGCCCTGGCCGTCGCCGCCATCGACGCCGACCTGCGCCGGGTCGAGCTGCGGTCGATGTTCACCGGCGACCACGACGAGCAGGACGCGCTGGTGTCGGTGCAGGCGGGCGAGGGCGGCGCCGACGCCCAGGACTGGGCCGAGATGCTGGTGCGGATGTACACGCGGTGGGCCGAGCGACGCGGCTACCAGGTCGAGGTCGAGGAGGTCACGGCCGGTTCCGAGGCCGGCATCAGCTCCGCCGAGCTGGTGGTCAAGGGCCGCCACGCCTACGGCTACCTGCAGGCCGAGCGCGGCGTCCACCGCCTCGTGCGGATCAGCCCGTTCAACGCCCAGGGCAAGCGCCAGACCGCCTTCGCCGCCCTCCAGGTGGTGCCGATGCTCGACGGCGCCGACGCCAAGGTCGAGATCGACGACAAGGACATCAAGATGGACGTCTTCCGGGCCTCGGGCGCGGGCGGGCAGCACATCAACAAGACGTCCTCGGCCGTGCGCCTCACCCACCTGCCCACCGGCGTGGTGGTGTCGTGCCAGGTCGAGCGCAGCCAGTTCCAGAACCGCGACCGGGCCATGGCCATGCTGGTGGCCAAGCTGGCCGACATCGAGCGCCAGCGGCGCGCGGACGAGCTGGACGAGATCAAGGGCGACCAGCAGCGGGTCGGCTTCGGCAGCCAGATCCGCAGCTACGTCATGCAGCCCTACCAGATGGTCAAGGACCTGCGCTCGGGCCACGAGACGGGCAACGTGTCCGCCGTGCTCGACGGCGAGCTCGACCCGTTCATGGAGGCTTACCTCCAGTGGCGCCGTGGCGGCGCACCCGTCGGATGAGCATCCGTACGGGCCGTGACGGGCGCAGGTACCGTTGATCCGCGATGTTCGGGGTACCGCGCGGCATCTGTAACCTCATCGCAATGACTGGGGACACACGCACTCGACGCTTCCGCGGGCGACGCGGGCGAGGAACATGATCACGTTCGAACAGGTCAGCAAGATCTACAAGGGCAACGTCGAGGCCCTGCACAGCGCCTCGGCCACCATCGAGAAAGGTGAGTTCGTCTTCCTGGTGGGCCCGTCGGGGTCGGGCAAGTCGACCATGCTGCGGCTCATCAACCGCGAGGAGACGGCCGACAAGGGCCGCATCTTCGTGGCCGGCAAGGACATCGCCCGGCTGTCGTCGTGGCGGGTGCCCTACCTGCGCCGCAACATCGGCTGCATCTTCCAGGACTACAAGCTGCTCACCAGCAAGTCGGTCTACGAGAACGTCGCCTTCGCCCTGGAGGTCATCGGCCGGCCCCGCAACGTGGTCAAGGCCCAGGTGCCGGCCATCCTCGAGCTGGTCGGCCTCGACGACAAGGCCCGCAACCTGCCCGACGAGCTGTCGGGCGGCGAGCAGCAGCGCGTGTCCATCGCCCGCGCCTTCGTCAACCGCCCGCTGATCCTCCTGGCCGACGAGCCCACGGGCAACCTCGACCCGGCCACGTCGGTGGGCATCATGCGCCTGCTCGACCGCATCAACCGCACGGGGACGACAGTGGTCATGGCCACGCACGACCGGTCCATCGTCGACACGATGCAGCGCCGGGTCATCGAGCTCGATCACGGCGGGATCGTTCGCGACCAGGCCCGGGGGGTGTACCAGTGAAGTTCGACTACGTGGCCCGCGAGACGGCCACGAACCTGCGCCGCAACATCACGCTCACCTTCGCGGCCGTGATGACGGTCGCCGTGTCGCTGGCCCTCTTCGGTTCGGCGCTGCTGATCAAGCAGGGCGTCGACAACGTCTCCACCCGGTGGCGCGACGGCATCGAGCTCATCGCCTTCCTCAAGTCCGACATCACCGAAGAGCAGCGCACGGCCATCGAGGAGCTGCTCGACGAGAACACCCCGGCGACGATCGACGAGTTCCGCTACGTCGACCTCGAGGAGAGCAGGGCCGAGGCCCTGCGCCTCTTCGCCCGCAGCGAGGGCATGCGCGCCCAGATCGAGGGCGGCGCCCGGGTGCCCGACTCCTACCGGCTCAAGCCGGCGTCCAGCGACATCGACCTCATGGCCAGCCTCGGCGAGCAGCTCGCGGCGCAGCCGGGGGTCCTCGCCGTCCGCGACGTCAGCGACAGCGTCAAGACCGTGACCGGGGTGTCCAACTTCGCCCAGACCCTCATGCTCGTCGGGGGCGGCTTCCTGCTGGCGGCTGCGCTGCTGCTGATCCTCAACGCCATCCGCATGGCCATGTTCGCCCGCCGCCGGGAAGTCGAGGTGATGAAGCTGGTCGGCGCGACCAACTGGTTCATCCGCGTCCCGTTCATGCTCGAGGGCATCATCCAGGGTCTCGTCGGCGCCTGCCTGGCCCTCGTGTTCGTGTTCGGCGTCGACCGCTTCATGCAGTCGGCGTCGCAGAACGAGGAGTACCGGGCGATCATGGAGGGCTTCGTGGCCACCTCGTCCGACCTCTACTTCACCGCGTTCGTGGTGGTGGTCCTCGGCGTGGTCATCGGCGCCGCCGGTTCCGGCTGGGCACTGAGCCGCTTCCTCCGGGTGTGAGCCGCAGGCGGCGCCGGCGTCGCGCTGGCGCCGCTCAGCTCGCGAGCGTGACCGGTAGCTCGTCCAGCCCGCGCAGGATGATGCGGCCGTTCCAGGCGGGCGCATCGGTGGCCAGCTCCATCCGCGGGAAGCGCCGCACCAGCGCGGGCACGGCCTCGGCCCCCTCCAGGCGCGCCAGCGCCGAGCCCAGGCAGTGGTGGATGCCGCTGCCGAAGGACAGGTGGGTGCTCGCCCCCTCGCGGCCGAGGTCGAGGTCGGCCGCCGTGGGGCCCCACTTCCCCTCGTCCCGGTTGGCCGAGCCCAGGATCGTCAGCACCATCTGCCCCTCGTCGACCTGCTCGCCGGCGATGTCGACCGCGGTCGTCGTGATGCGCCGCGACATCTGCACGGGGCTGTCGTAGCGCAGCAGCTCGTCGACGGCGTTGGCGTCGAGCGCGGGGTCGGCGGCCAGCCGCTCGAACTGGTCGCGGTGGCGCAGCAGCGCACAGGTGCCGTTGCCGATGAGGTTGACCGTGGTCTCGTGGCCCGCCAGGTAGAGCAGCACCACCTGGTCGTGCAGCTCGTCCGGCGTCAGGCGGTCACCGTCCTCCTCGGCCAGGATCATGCCGCTCAGCAGGTCGTCGGCGGGGTTGCGCCGCTTCCATTCGATGGCGTCGGTGATGTGGGCGAACATCTGCTCCCCGGCCTCGACGGCCCCGCGGAGCGTCGCCTCCTCGTTGAACGGCTCGAGCAGCTTGGTCATCTCGTGCGACCACGCCCGGAGCTGGACCCGGTCGCCCTCGGGCATGCCCAGCAGCTCGCTGATGACGACGAAGGGGAGCGGGAAGGCGAAGCGGGAGATCACGTCGACGGGCTCGCCGTCGCGGCCGGCCGCGGCCAGGTCGTCGAGCAGCCCGTCGACCAGCTCGCGCACGCGCTCGCGCAGGCGCTCGATGCGGCGGACGGTGAAGGTGCTCGACACCAGGCGCCGCAGCCGCGTGTGGTCGGGCGGGTCGAGGTTGAGGATCGAGCGGGTGCGCTGGCCCATCTGCTCCGCCAGGTCGGGCGGCAGGGGCGGACGCGGGATGTCGGGGGCCTTCAGCTCGTCGACGCTGGTGCCGGCGAGGCGCAGCAGCTCGAAGCAGTCGTCGTAGTGCGACAGGACGCGGAGCCCGAGCGGGTTGCGGTGCATGCGCCCGCTCGCCCTGATCTCGGCGTACTGCGCGTACGGGTCGGCGGCGAACCCCGGGTCGAAGGGGTTGAACATCACGGGCTCGGGTGTGGGGTCCGTCACCGTCGTCGCGTCCGCATCCATGGCGACAGGTTTGTGCACGGGTGGTGCAAGTGCAAGGGATCATGTCGGGATGCCAGGCTGCTGCGCGACGATGCCCAGTCCCGCGCCGACGGCCCGGCCCCCGACGATCGACCTGGCCCTCCTCGGCGTGGCCGTGGTCGCCGTGTCGACCTCCGCACCGCTCATCCGGGTGGCCGACGCCCCGTCGCTGGCGGTGGCCTTCTGGCGCAACGCCCTGGCACTGCCCGTGCTCGGCGCCTTCGTGGTGGCGCGGGGGAGCCGGCGCCGCGAGCTGCGGGGCCTCGACCGCCGGGAGCGGCGGCTCTCGCTGGTGGCCGGCCTGTTCCTGGCTGCGCACTTCGCCACCTGGGTGCCGAGCCTGTCGTACACGTCGGTCGCCTCGTCCGTGGCGCTGGTGGCCACCCAGCCGGTGTGGGCCGCGCTCATCGCCCGCGCACGCGGCGAGCACGTGCCCCGCGCCGCCTGGTGGGGCATCGGCGCGGCGCTGTCCGGCGTGGTCGTGCTGACCGGCGTCGACCTCTCCATCTCCCCCCGGGCCCTGTTCGGCGACCTGCTGGCGCTGGTGGGCGGGGCGCTGGCCGCCGCCTACGTCACCGTGGGAGCCGAGGTGCGGCGCACGGTCTCGACGGCCGTCTACGCCACGGTCTGCTACGCCGTCGCGGCCGCGGCCCTGCTGGTCGTGTGCCTGGTGTTCCGCCAGGAGCTGGCGGGCTACGACCGGACCACGTGGCTGGCCCTGCTCGGCACCGTCGTCGGCCCCCAGCTGCTGGGCCACACCCTCGTGAACCGGGTGCTGCGGACCACCAGCCCGATGCTGGTGTCGGTCGCCATCCTGTTCGAGATCGTGGGCGCCGCGCTGCTGGCGTGGCTGGCGTTCGGTGAGGTGCCCCCCGCGTCGGCCATCCCGGCGGGGGTGCTCATCGGGGTCGGTGTCGTGCTCGTGGTGCGGTCCAGCCCGACGGAGCCGGCCGTGTCCGGCGCGCCCGCGCTCGAGTAAGCCCGTTGCCGTCCCGGCACCGGGGGGCGCTACGGTCACCGGCCGTGCGCGCACTGTGGTATCTGGCTGTCGTCGTCGTCGTGATCGGGCTGGGTGCCCTCGGCACCACGTGCACCGGGCCGCGCCCCGGCCGACCGGCGAGACCATCCCCGCCGAGTCGGCCGAGGTCGTCACCACCGCCTCGACCGCGGCCCCCTAGTGTCCTCCGGCTACACGGTGACGCCGTACGCCTCGGTGAAGGCGTCGGCCGCGTACCCGTAGCTGGCGTAGGCGAAGCCCTTGTCGCCCCACTGCGTCGTGCCCCAGCTGTTCCGCACGATGAAGTGGTCGGCGGTGTAGCCCACGAGGGCCACCGCGTGGCCGCCCGAGGCGCTCGCCCAGTCGTACGTCTCGAGCTCGCCCTTGGTGGACTTGGCCTGCATCCAGGTGTCGTCGCAGGTCAACCGGGTCAGGATCGGTCCCTTCGTGGCGAGCCACTTGCACCAGTCCTTCAGGTCCCTGCCCAGGTTCACGTACGCGGCGATCTTGAGCTGCGCGGCGAGCAGGTAGAACGCCGAGGCCTCGCCGCCGAACAGCTTGGGGCGTGCGAAGGGGAGGTCGCTGTCGCGGACGGCGCCGTAATTGCGGCTGACGTCGAGCGCCGCCTTCAGGCTGGTGCCCTCCGGCTCGATGAACGTGGTGGGCCGGCTGCTGAACTCGTCGGTCTCCTTGGCCGCCATCCACACGAAGCGCACCGACAGCTTCTCGCTGTCGGACAGGCTCCCGCTCTTGTGGAAGTGCCAGCGCAGCACCGAGTCGGCCGTCGCCCAGCCGACGCACGAGCCCGTGGCCCCCTGGTCGCCCACCTTCCACCACGGCGCCCGCAGGTCGACCGACGTCGGCAGGGCGGCCCGTGCCGCCACGACGCCGGACGCGGCGGCCGCGGCGAAGGTCCAGTCCTCGCCCTGGTCGGGGGAGGGCAGGCAGTTGAGGATGCGGGCGGTGCCGCCCGCCCGCCGGGCGGTGACCTCGGCGCCGGCGCCGTTGCCCGCGGCCTGGTGTGCCGACACCCGGACCTGCGCGGTGGGACCCGCCCAGCCGGCCTTGCCGCCGCCGGCCTTCTTGGCGCGGGAGGCCGTGGCCTTACCGGCCTTGCGGGCCGTGGTCGCCTTGCTGGTTCGCTTCGCTGCCGCCATGTGGTCGCCCCTTCGGGAGGTCGTCGTCGACGCGTTGCACACCCCGCCGGGTGCGGGGCGTCCGAAGGGACAGAGGTCGCCGGACGTGCCCTGATACGTGCCGCACCGCCGTCGCATCACCCGATGCGTCACCCCCCGGCGGGCGAGTCGATGACGGCGCCGCGCGCGCCGACGGCGACCGCACCTGAGGGGTGGGCCGCCGTCGGGCGGGTGAGCGCAGGGCTCGTGCTGAGAGCGCAGGGCTCGTGCTGAGTGCGGGAGGGCCTCGGCCGGTCAGCGTTCAACCGGAGCGGTGAGGCCGTCGGCCGTGCTCAGGCAGATGGGCAGGTGTTCCGGTACTCCGAGATGGCGGTGGACGTCCCCGGAGGCGGGCACAGGAACTGCTCGTAGCGGGTGTCGTTGTCCACGAACCGCTTGAGCCAGGCGATCATGGACCTGGCGATGGTGGTGTTGGGCGAGTTCGCGGCGAAGTGGCTGGCACCACGCAGCTCGAGGTACGCCTTCTCCGACGAGGCGGGGATGGATTCGTAGAACGGCTCCGAGTGCGAGCCCACCGAGGCGATGGTGTCGCTCTGGCCACCGATGACCAGCGTCGGGACGCGCACGCCCTGCCAGGTCTTGTCGGTGTGCCAGCCCTGGAGCGGGATGGCCGCCTGCAGGTTGGGGTTGTTGTTCGCGGCCGCCAGCGTGCCGCCGCCGCCCATCGAGTGGCCGGCGACCGCCAGGCGGCTGCCGTCGATGCGGGTGCGTACGGAGCTGCTCTGGACCAGGTAGTTCAGAGCCGCCTGGAGCTGGGTGCCCCGGCTGGCCGGCTGGTCGTAGATCGAGTTGGTGTCGATGGTGAACACCACGAAGCCCTGTGAGGCGATGCGGGGTCCCAGCCATGCGATGCTCGACTGCCGGGCCGTGAAGCCGGGTGAGATGGCCAGCGCGCCGAAGGTGCCCTGACTCGTGTCCGTCGGGTAGTAGATCGTGCCGCCGCCGAAGCCGGCCACGGCGGACGAGACCGTGGTCTGGGCGATGGCGAACGGGCCGCGTGTGGCTTCGATGCTGGCGTTGGTCGGTGCCGGGCCCCGATCGAACGGGCCGGCGGCACCGGCCGGCGGTGCACCGCCGGCCAGTACGCCACCGGTGATGGCCATGGCCATCACCAGCGCGACTAGCCGCCGGCGACCGGTCACTGCGGAAGTGCGCATGTGTTCCCCCTCTGTGTTGTTCGTCACGTGGAACCTATACTGACACGTCAGTAAACAACAAGAGGCGGACCGATCGGCGGCATCGCCGGGTGGACGAGGTCGGCGGGTCACACGGTCCCGCTGCCGACGCGCACCTCCCGGTCCCGCAGGTAGCGCAGCCTCGCCTCGGCGCCGGAGCGCAGGGTGCGAACCACCGCCGCCAGCTCCCGCACGTTCACCGCCGGTGCCCCGCCGACGGTGAGCAGCAGGTCGCCCTCCCGCACACCCGCCTGATCGGCGAGGCCGCCGGGTTGGACGTCACCCACGGTCAGGCCGCCCGGCGTCTCGTGGACGTCGCAGCCGATGCTCGCCCACGGCCGCAGGTGCCGGCCCGGGGACACACCGTGCTCGAAGAACACGAACAGGTCGGCCCGGATGGACCACCAGCCCGCCTCCAGCCACGGGCGCTGCGCGGCGAAGCCGTCGCCGAAGCCGGTCTGTACGAAGGTGATCCGGGTGCCGGTGTCGGCGTCCTCCATGGTGACCACGATCTCGGTGCCCTTGCAGGGCCACACGGCCTTGCGACCCCGCAGGAGCTCGCCCGGCACCACCTCCAGCTCGTCGGCGGGACCCTCGACCCCGGGGATCCACCACTGACCCGGCCGGGCGGGCTTGAGCACGTCGGACGCGGGTGTGGCCCCGGCCAGGCGCTCCCACGCCTGCGCCCGCGGCGTGCTCACCGTGAAGGTGACCTCGAAGCCGTCCTCCCGGTACCTCTCCTCGATCGAGTCGTCCATCACGTGTCCCCCTCCGGGTAGATGGCGGCGACGACCTGGTAGCCGTCGCCCTTGCGGGCGCCGTGCCTGCGCAGCAGCGGCTTCAACATGTCCAGGTACTCCTCCATGAACGCTGCCCGGCTGGCCGCGTCCGGGAACCGCACCGTCGCCTCGATCGCCAGGCTCGGGATCTCCTCGCCGTCGAACGCGGCCCGGTCGAGCAGCTCGATCGCGTCGTGCTGGATGCGCTCGCCGAGGCGGGTCAGGTGCTCGAGCGGCATCTGGGCCCGGAGCGCCTCGGCCCGGCGGTCGCCGCCCAGCGCCAGCCGGGACGAGACCATGAACGAGCCGGCGACCGACTGGTACAGCTGCTCGATGAAGTTGCCGTTCCGGCGTTCGCCGACCGACCGCAGCAGGCCGGCGTCGAGCAGCGCCTTGACGTGGTGGTTGACCTTCTGGCGGGGCTCGCCGATCGACCGGGCGGCGGCCGCCGCCGAGCCGGGCTCGCGCAACGCGTCCAGGATCGCGACCCGCAACGGATGGGCCAGCGCCGCGACCTGCTCGGGATCGTCGAGGACCTCGACCCGGGTGTCGCCACCGCTCGTGCTCATGACGACCGGACGAAGGTGAGGCGGTTGCCGCAGCAGTCGATCACGCTGAACTGGCGCGACCCCCACGGCGTGTCGCGGATCGGCTCCTCGGGATCGATGACGCCCTGGGCCTCGAGCTCGGCGTACAGCTCGTCGACGCCCTCGGCCTCGACCCGGCAGGTCACCAGCCCGGCACCTTTGTTCACCACGCCGTCGAGGTGGAGGTGTGCGTCATCGCGGGTCACGCCGGCGTACTCGCCCTGCTGGAAGACGACGGCGAAGCCGAGCTTGTCGCGGTAGAAGGCCATGGCCTCGGCGATGTCGCTCACGGGCACGACCGGCACGGTGGAGCGGAGTTGGACAGTGGAAGTGGTCATGAAAGGACTATCCGTCTAGAAAGAAACTCCTGTCAAGACTTACCTGCCTTTCTTGTGTCCAACATCGAGGTCGGGGTCGCCGAGCAGGCCGCGCACCTCGTCGAGCAGCGCCGACGCGGCGGTCCCAGCCTCGACCGGCGGCCGTGGCAACCGGTGGCGCCGCCTGAACGCGGCGAGCCGGCGGGGCCCGATCTCGTAGAACTCCCCGGCCTCGTCCAGATCGACCAGTAGGCGGGGGTGCATGTAGCTGGGCAGGCCGCCGCCGGTCACCACCGGCCGCAACTCGTCGAGCAGCCGGCCGCTCCGTCCCGTCAGGAACCGGTGCAGCGCGGGCCGCAGGCCGGGGTCGAGCGGGACGGTCGCGCGCATGGGCGGCGATGCCCCGGCGAGGCCACGGGGGATGCTTGCCGCGCGGGGCGTGCCCTGGGCCGCCCACAGCAGCCGGAGCAGCGCGGTGAAACCGCGCTTGGTCCACTTGGCGGGGCTCGAGGCGCCGCCCTTGGCCAGGTGTGGGAACGACCCGTACACGGCCACCTCCCCGCGTGGCGTCGGGGCGGCGACCACCAGGCCGAACGTGACCGCGCCCGGCGTGCCGGCGTCGTGCTCCAGCGTGACGAAGGTGGCGGCCGGCCCGTGGGCGCGGACGGCGTTGTAGGGCGGGCGGAGGGCGACGATCAGGTCGGCCTCCCGCAGCAGGGCCTCGCGCTCGGTGGCGCACTCCTGCCAGCCCACTGCGGCCACGCGGTCGACCCGGGCGTCGCCGCGGAGGTCGACTCCCGCCGGGGCACGGGCGTGGCCCTGCAGCCGCCGGCGCAGGTTGGCGGCCTTGCCGACGTAGAGCAGATCGTGGTCGCTCCCGATGAACAGGTAGACGCCCGGCCCGACCGGCGCCCGGCGGGCGGCGTCGAGCAGCACTGACGCGGGCACGGCTGCTCGGCTACGGCTCCGGCGACGGCGCGGGAACGACCGGCACCGCCAGCCACTGCTGGGTGACGAAGGCCAGGGCCGACGGGTCGACCAGGTGGAGCTCCACGTAGCCGCAGGTGGTGCACGCGTACGACCAGAGGTCGGTCTGGTGCAGCCGATAGGCGCCCCGGAACCCCGGCTCGACGTGGGGTGCGAGTCCCGCCTTCGTCGCGTCTCCGAGGTGGATGCCGTTCGCCGCCGCCCAGACGCTGGCCGCTCCGCACTTCACACAGGTTCCCCGTCGCATCTCCGCAGCCTGGCAGACTCCGAGGCGGTTGCGGTCGTGCCGCGGTGTCACCCGGGACACCACGGTGTGTGGTCGGTAGTCTCCCAGTGTGCAGCGCGGGCGCCTCACCCGACCGGCTGCGGTCGTAGTTGCCCTGGCCGCGCTGGCGGCCACCGTCCTGGTGGCCGGTCGGCGGGCGGAGGCCCAGTGGCCGGTCGACTGCGCGGCGCCCAATCAGGTGTTCGACGCCGCCACCATGCCCGCCGACCTGGACCTGACTGCCGCCGACGTGGTCCTGCTCACCTCCGGCACGTTCCTGGGGCCGGTGAACGCGGGCGGGGCGACGATCTGCGTCGACACCGCCGCAACCTTCGCCCCGAGCACGATCAACGGCCAGGTCCACCTGCTCGTGCGCGGCACGGCCGCGCTCCCGGCGCTGGCCGCCGAAACGGGGGCCGTGCTCGACAACGAGGGCACGGTCACCTTCACCGCCCCGCCCAACGTCAACGGGCTGGCGACCGTGTTCAACCGCACGACCGGCACCATCACCGTGGCCGGGGCCTCCGTGTCGCTGGGACCGGGACTGACCCTCACCAACGACGGTGTCATCGACGTCGCGGGGTCGGTGAACCTCAACGGCGGCAGCGTGACCAACAACGCCACCCTGAGCATCGGCGGCTCGCTCACCTCCGACGCCACGGTGACGAACACCGGCGACATGACGGTCGGGGGCCTGCTGACGCTCAACGCGCAGGGCGTGGTCGACAACTCGTGCCGGCTGACCAGCGACGGGGTGACGAACAACGGTGCCGTCACCAACTCGGGGGTCGTGACGCTGGGCGACGGCACGCTGCTGATCAACGGCAGCGGGTCGTGGGATCAGCCCGCTACGGCGGCCGTCACGTCGGGCGCCGGCTTCACGAACAACGGCGGGGTGACCGGAACGGGCGGGTACCTGTTCACCGGCACGACCGCCAACCAGGGCACGATGACCGGCGACGCCGGCGCCCCGATCGTGTTCTTCGACACCAGCCAGACAGGCGGCCAGATCCTCGACATCGAGTCCGGCGCGCAGACGAACGTGGTGCGGGCCGAGGTCGCGATTCCGCCGCCGGGCGCCTGCGCGGCGGGCCCGCCGCCTACGACCTCGTCGACGACCACGACCGTGCCCGACCCCACGAGCCCGACCACCGCCCCGGGCGGCACCGTGACGAGCGCGCCCGGCGGCGGGCCTGCGACCTCCGCGCCGGGTCCGGCGGTCGGCGGCGCGACCGGCCAGGGGACCCTGCCCGCAACCGGCGATGACCACACCGGCGACCTGGTGGCCCTCGCGGCGTCGCTGCTCGTGGCGGGCGCCGTCGCGGCGGCCGCCGGTCGGGCCCGCCGGCTGGCCGAGGAGGGCCCCGACCAGCACCAAGCCTGAGCTCACGAAACTCGTCGCACCCGGGCATGACGGTCCTGCTCGACACCCCGGCGAGGCCGGCCATCCGTCTCGCGCCCCGAAAACCACAACAGCCCGAACCCCGATGAGGGGTCGGGCTGTCCGGGATGTCCGAGACATCACAAACGTGGAGCTGGGGGGAATCGAACCCCCGTCCGCCGAGCGGTTGCCGACCGCGCTACGACCATTCCCGAGTTCCTACGGCTCTACGGCTGCCGCACCGCCGGGTCGGTGGGCCTCGCGGAGGAGGCCGCCGCCGGGTCTTTCCCCGATGTCAGCGGTCTTTCTCGCCGTCAGCGGTCTTTCCCGCCGTCAACCACCGCTTCTGTTGCCGGGCTGCGGTGATCCGGCCCCGCGTGCCATCGCTGGTCGCTGGTGCTCTCGTCCACCTGAGTGATCAGGCGGCGAGGGCGAACTGCTCATCGGCAGTTGTGTTGGTGCCCCGTTTAAGGAGTCTGAGCAACTCCGGTCGCACGATTCGACTTCCGGTCCCGACGTCGAAACCGATCAGCCCCTTGTCAAGCAGCCTGACGAGTGTACCGGCCCCGGCCGCAGGTGCCGCCCCGCACAGGACGTACGCTGCCCGCCGATGAGCACCACGAGGCACGCGGGCCGCCGACGGTGGGGCGGCCCCCGGTGAGCGGGGACTGGGACGGGCGGGTCGCCGCGCAGCTCGACGAGATCAGGGCCGCAGGCCGGTGGCGGGTCACCCGGGACCTCGCCACCACCGGTCCGGTCACGGGCGACGTGGATGGGCGAGCGGTCGTCACGTTCGCCTCCAACGACTACCTGGGCCTGACCCATCATCCGGCCGTGCGGGCCGCGGCCCACGCCGCGCTCGACCGCTGGGGCACCGGGACCGGGGCGTCCCGGCTGGTGGTGGGCTCCCGACCGCTGCACGCCGAGCTCGAAGCCGAGCTCGCGGCGTGGAAGGGCGGCGCGGCCGCGTTGCTGTTCCCGACGGGGTTCGCGGCCAACATGGGCCTGCTCGCCACGCTCGGCGGGCGGGACGTGACGATCCTGTCGGACGAGCTCAACCACGCATCGATCGTCGACGGCGCCCGCCTCGCCCGCGCTCACGTCGCCGTCTACGGCCACGCCGACCTCGACCACCTGGCCAAGCTGCTGGTCGACGCCGAGGCGGCGCCCGGCGCCCGCGTGGTGGTGAGCGACAGCGCGTTCTCGATGGACGGCGACGCGGCCGACGTCGACGGGCTGATCGAGCTGTGCGCCGCTCACGACGCCCTGCTGGTGCTGGACGAGGCCCACGCCGTCCTCGGTCCCGCCGTCGACCTGACCGGCGCCGCCGACCGGGGGGTCACCGTCCTGCGCATGGGCACCCTGTCCAAGGCGCTCGGCTCGCTCGGGGGGTTCGTGGCCGGCCCGCAGCCGTACGTGGACCTGTTGCGGAATCGGGCCCGCCCGTTCATCTTCACCACGGCTCCCACCCCGGCGGACGCGGCCGCGGGCCTCGCCGCGTTGCGGGTCGTCCGCTCGGACGAGGGCGACGCGCTTGGTCGCCCGGCTGCGCGGCCACGTCGACCGCCTCCGGCCCGGGCACCCCAGCCCCATCGTCCCCGTGGTGCTCGGCGACGAGGCGGCGGCGCTGGCGGCGGCCGAGGCGCTGCTCGACCGGGGTCTGCTCGTGCCGGCCATCCGCCCGCCCACGGTGCCGGTCGGCACCTCCCGCCTGCGGGTCACGCTGTCGGCCGCCCACACCGACGCCCACGTCGACGCCCTGCTGGCCGCGCTCGCCGACCTGGCGGGCCCACCCGGGAGGCCGGCCGATGGGCCACCGGCCTGAGCGGCTGGTGCTGGTGGTGGGCACGGGCACCGAGGTGGGCAAGACCTGGGTGGCGTGCCGGCTGGCCCGGGCGCTCCGCCGCCGCGGGCTGATCGTGGCGGCCCGCAAGCCCGCCCAGTCCTACGCGCCGGGCGACGACCTGGCCGACACGGACGCCGCCCTGCTGGCGCACGCCACCGGCGACCACCCGGCCATCGTGTGCCCCCAGCACCGCTGGTACCCGGCGCCGATGGCCCCGCCGATGGCCGCCGAGGCGCTGGGCCGCCCGGCCTTCACCGTCGCCGACCTCGCGGCCGAGCTGGGCTGGCCGCCGGGCCTGGGCGTCGGCCTGGTGGAGACCGCGGGGGGCGTCCGCTCCCCGGTGGCGGCGGACGGCGACAGCGTGTCGCTGGCCGAGGCGCTCCATCCCGAGCGGGTGGTGCTGGTGGCGGACGCCGGGCTCGGCACGATCAACGCCGTGCGCCTGTCGCTGGCCCCGCTGGACCGGTGGGCGGTGTCGGTGGTGCTCAACCGCTTCGATCCCGACGACGACCTCCACGTCCGCAATCGGGCCTGGCTGGCGGAGCGCGACGGGGTCGCGCTGGTCACCGACCCGGACGACCTGGTCGCCCCCATCGTCGGCTGGCCCGCGTAGCCCCCGACCCCGATCCGGCGTTCGTCTGTTGCGGTTTCCGCGACGAAGGAACGCCGGTTCCGGGTGGCCGCCGGCGCTCCGCCGCGGCGGCCCGGGGCGCGGCGGGGTCAGTCGCCACGGCCGGCGCGGGCGACGGCACGGGCGGCCTCGCGCGTGGCGTCGCGCTCGGCCAGGACCTGGCGCTTGTCGTAGGTCTTACGGCCCCGCGCCAGCGCCAGCTCGACCTTCACCCGGCCGTCCTTGAAGTACAGCGACAGGGGGATCAGCGACAGGTGCTGCTCGTCGACCACATGACGCAGGCGGTCGAGCTCCGACCGGTGGAGTAGCAGCTTCCGCCGGCGCTCGGGCTCGTGGCCCGAGTAGTCGCGGGCGTGCTCGTAGACGCCGATGTGCATCGACACCAGCCACGCCTCGCCCCCCTCGATGCGGACGAAGGCGTCGCCGATCTGGGCCTGGGCCTCGCGCAGCGACTTCACCTCGCTGCCCCGCAGCACCAGGCCGGCCTCGACGTCTCGAGCACCTCGTAGTTGCGGCGGGCGCGCCGGTTGGAGGCGATGAGCTTGGTGCCGGACGACCGGTCGGAGGCGGGGTGCGTGCGTGCCATGGGGGGATTGGTCAGGCTACCGCCGCGGGCCACCCGCGGCCGCCCCCGGCGGCGCTGGGTCGGTGGTCAGTGAGCCGGCAACCGGGCGTTCCGCCCCCTCGACCAGGCGAGGAGCCCGAGCGTCAGCAAGACCAGGCCGACCAGGACGCCGGCCAGCGCGGCGCCGGCCACCCACTCGTAGCGGCGAACGCGCGCCTGCGCCGCGTCCACGAGCTCGTCCTGGCGATCCGCGACCCGCGCCGAGACGACGTCCTCGAACGCGGCGAAGGCGGCCGAGGCGCCGGGATCGATGTTGAGGAGCTCGGCCATCGGTGCCGCATCACCGTTCAGCACGCCGCCGGCGAGCTCGGGAAGGTCACGCACGGCCGGCACGGCCAGGAGCGCGTCGACCGCCGGCTCGTAGCCGCCGCTCGCCAGGGAGGCGAGCGTGGACTGGTTGGACTCGAAGCGGGCGAGGTCGGCCGCCAACGCCTCGATCTGCTCGGCGGTGGGCCCGGAGGTGACCGAGGTGACGAGGATCGCCCGGGCCAGCACCGCCGTGAGCTCCTGCTGCTGGGCGCCGATGTTGGCGAGCTCCTAGACCCTGCTGGATCTCGGGGTCGTCCGACGAGACGTAGCGCTGCCGTCGGCCGCGAACACTGCGTCGATGACCGTCGTGTACTGATCGAACACGTCGTTCGCCGCGGCCTGCTCGATCGTCCGCTCGGCGTCCGGCGTGCCGTCGACGACCGCGCGGGTGTCGGCGAGGCCGGCGGCGGCCTCGAGCGCCGGTGCGTAGGCGTCGCCCACCTGGTCGGCGTGGTCGTCCAGGGCGGTGCGGGCCTCGGCGATCGCTGCGTCCGTCGCCGCGCGGGCCTGCTGATGATCCGCGACGGGCAGAGCGATCGCGTCCTCCATTCCCAGCAGGTAGGTGGCGGCCAACGAGCGCTCGTCCTGCAGTGCGCCGATCAGATCCTCTCCGACGACCTCGAGGCTGGCCTCGCCCGCGGCGGAGGTCGCGCTCGTCCGCGACGGCATCCGCTCTGGCCCCGAGCGCCACGACGGCTGTGACGAGGCTGGCGACGAGCAGTAGGGCACCGAGCACCACGGCGACGACGGCTCCGGGGTGGCCGCGTCCGCCGTCCGGCGCCGGTGGTGGCGGCGGTGGTGCGACGGTTGCCGTGCCGCCGCCGTCCCCAGTGTGTGCAGACATGTTCCGTCCCGCTTCCTCGGGGGAACCGCGGTGCGTCCCCCGCTCCATCCCCCTGCTCGTCCCCGCTCGCCGCCGATCGTATAGAGCGGCGCCCGCCAGGCGGGCGCGGCCTCGGCGGTAGCCTCCCGGCGTGCTGTCGCTGAGCGAGGACGTGTGGCACCAGATGGTCGGCCACGCCTACGGGGGCCTGCCCGACGAGGCGTGCGGGCTGCTGGCCGGTGACCCGGCCACCGGCCAGGCGACGGCGTTCTACCCGTGCCGCAACGCCGCCGAGTCGAGCCGGGTCTACACGGTCGACGCCCGCGACCACCTGCGGGCCGACCGCGACGCCGAGGATCGGGGCCTCGAGATCGTGGGCGTGATGCACAGCCACACGCACACCGAGGCCTACCCGTCGCCGACCGACGTCACCCAGGCGCCCGACCCGGCATGGCACTACGTGATCGTCTCGCTCAAGCGCTCGCCGGCCGTGCTGCGCTCGTACCGCATCGTCGACGGGGAGATCGCCGAGGAGGCGGTCGGGCTCGACGGTCGCTAGCATTGTCGACCGGACCGGTCGTAATTCGGCCGCTCGCTGTCCCGCCACCGTCGAACCGAACAGGCCCCTCCGACATGGCCGTCCACTCCTCGATCCTCGATCTCATCGGCAACACGCCGATGGTCGACATCAGCGCCCTCAGCCCCAACCCCGGCGTGCGCATCCTGGCCAAGCTCGAGGGCCAGAACCCGGCCGGGTCGATCAAGGACCGCATCGCCTGGAACATGGTGCAGGACGCCGAGGCGGACGGCACGCTCACGCCGGGTCGCACGATCATCGAGCCCTCCTCGGGCAACACCGGCATCGCCCTGTCGATGATCGCCCGCACCCGTGGCTACCCGATCAAGATCGTCATGCCCGAGAACGTGTCGCCCGAGCGGCGCCAGGCGCTCGAGGTGTGGGGTGCCGAGATCATCGTCACCCCGGGCGCCGAGGGCTCGAACGGCGCCGTCCGGCACGCCCGGGCGCTGGCCGACGAGCACCCTGAGTGGGCGTTCCTCTACCAGTACGCCAACGAGGCCAACCCCCGGGCGCACTACGAGGGCACCGGCCCCGAGATCTGGCGCGACTGCCCCGAGGTCACCCACTTCGTCGCGGGGCTCGGCACCACGGGCACGCTCATGGGCGTGGGCCGGTTCCTGAAGGAGCAGAACCCCGACGTCAAGGTGATCGCCATCGAACCGCCGCTCGGCGAGCGGGTCGAGGGCCTGCGCAACCTGGACGAGGGCTACATCCCGCCGGTGTACGAGAAGTGGGGCGGCCCCGAGCTGCTCGACCGCAAGCGCATCGTGCGGCCCCGCGAGTCCATCGAGTGGACCCGGCGGCTGGTCGAGGTGGGCGTGTTCTCCGGCATCTCCGGGGGCGCCGCGCTGGCCGGCGCGGCCAAGGTGGCCGGCGAGATCGAGTCCGGGACGATCGTGGTGATCCTGGCCGACGGCGGCTGGAAGTACCTCTCGACGGGCGCGTGGACCGGCGACATCGACGAGGTCGCCGCCCTGGCCGAGAAGCTCATCGTCTTCTGACATGGTCGTCGTGACGTGAAGGCACGCATCTGACATGGTCGTCGTGACGTGAAGGTGCGCATCGGGCTCGGGCTCGGGACCCAGACGCTCGCCGGCGACGCCGAGCGGTTCGGTGGCTTCGTCGACGGGCTGGAGCGGCGCGGCTTCGACTCCCTGTGGCTCAGCGAGCGGCTCACCGGTCCGGCCCCCGACCCGCTGATCGCGCTGGCCGTGGCCGCCGGCCGCACCCGCAAGCTCAAGCTGGGCACCAGCGTGCTGGTCGTCCCCGGCCGCAACCCGGTGGTCCTGGCCAAGGAGCTGGCCAGCCTGGATCGCCTGTCCGGCGGTCGCCTGCTGCCGGCCGTCGGGCTCGGCACACCGGTGCCCGCCGAGCACCGCGCCTTCGGTGTCGATCGTCGCGCCCGGGCCGGCCTGTTCGACGAGGCCGTGACGCTGATGCGCCGCCTTTGGACCGAGGACGACGTCCACCACCACGGCGAGCACTTCCACGTCGAGGGCGTGACCCTGCGGCCCCGGCCGCTGCAGCAGCCGATCGACGTGTGGCTCGGCGGCTCGGCCCCCAGCGAGCTGCGCCGCACCGGACGGCTGGGCGACGGCTGGCTGCCGTCGTTCACCGTGCCCGGCGAGGTCGAGGCCGGGTGGGCGACCATCAGCCGGGTGGCGTCCGAGCACGGCCGGGCCATCGAGGACGAGCACCTGGGCGCGCTCGTCCCGTACACGCGGGGCCCGCTGCCCGACGCCGTCGCCGCCCTGGTGACCAAGCGGCGCCCGGACCTCGATCCCCACGAGGTCGTGCCGACGGGCGTCGACGGCCTGCGACGCCAGCTCGAACGGTTCATCGCGGTCGGGGCCTCGAAGTTCGTGGTCGTCCCCCTGGCCGACCCCGACGACTGGGAGGCCGAGCTCGGGGAGCTGGCCGAGGCCGTCCTCCCGCTGGAGAACTGATCGGGCCCGCTCCGCCGGCTCACCCGGGACAGCGGGACGGATCGTGGCCCGGGCCCGGCTCAGAGGTTGGCCACGATCAGGGCTACGCCGAACACCGCGAACAGCACGGCCGAGCCGATGCGCGTCGCCCGCTCGGGGAGGCGGGCGCCGAAGAAGCGGCCCAGCAGGACGCCCAGCGCGCCCGCGAGGATGATGCCGACGGTGGCCCCGATCCACACCAGCACCGGGCTGCCCTGAGCCGCCAGGGTGGCCGTGGCCAGCATGGTCTTGTCGCCCAGCTCGGCCACGAACATGGCGCCCGCCACCGACAGGACCACCGACCGGTCGTCGCCGGCGACCTCCTCGGCTTCGTCGCCATCGTCGCCGCTGCGCAGCGTCCACGCCGCGAACGCCAGGAACAGCACGCCGCCGCCCAGCCCGATGGCGCGGGTGGGCAGCGTGGCGCCCAGCACGCCGCCGACCACCACCGACAGCAGGTTGGTGGCCATGTAGGCGATGGTCACCCCGGTCAGCACCGGCGCCAGGCGGTGGCGGGCGCCGAAGCCCAGGGCGACGAGCTGCGTCTTGTCGCCCAGCTCCGCCACGAACACGAGGCCCATGGCCGCGAGCAGTGACTCCATGTGACCTCCTGCGCTCGGGCAGGCGACCGTACGGTCGGACCGGAGCGGGTCGCCAATCACGGCGCGTGCCTTCGGCCATAGTTTGTGCATAGACTGTGCAAGAACATCGCCGGCCGGTGACGTCGAGCCGGACAGGGACCCCGAGGGGGACGACCGTGAACACCGTGAGCATCGACGGCACGAACGACCAGGTCACCTTCGAGGGCGACGAGCTGCTGGCGTCGCACGCCTACGCGGAGCCGCTGGTGGCGGGCGGCGTCCGCTGTCACGGCGGCTTCGACGAGAACGGCGACTACCGCTCGCCCCGCACCGCCACCCGCGTCCCCGCCATCGCCGCATGGCAGGCCAAGCACCGCAAGGACTTCGGCACGGAGCCGCTGCACCTGCCGCTCGAGACCTGGCCCGCGCACTACCCGAACGTCGCCCAGGGGCGGTTCCTGATCGAGAGCGGCGTGCCGGGGCCGATCATCGCCACGCTCACCCGCATCGGCACCGTCGAGGGCTTCGGCGGGATGATCCGCTACTCCGTCGTCCCCGACTTCACCAAGGTGGTCGACGAGGATGTCCGGGGCACCGCCCTGGCCCACCTGGACGGGGGGCTGTTCGAGGCCCACGCCCGCGACGAGGCCGGGTTCGAGGACGAGGCGGGCCACGACCACATGTGGTTCGCCGCCCGCGACATCGCCTTCGAGAACCCGCTCACCGACGACATGCGGGCCGAGATGCTGCAGCGGATGGGCATCACCGGGCCCGCCGGCGCCGACCCGGACCCCGCGGCCCGCCGCGCCGCCATGATGGCCGAGCGGCTGTGGCCCGACGACGTCGACTTCGACTTCGAGATCATGATCACCCGCATGGTGCGGCTGCTGCTCATCGAGATCTCGGCGTTCCACGGCTTCGCCTGGGCCGAGGAGCTGCTGTCCGACCCCGACCTGGTGGCGGGCGAGGGCGAGGCCGCCCGGCTCGTGTCCTACATCCGGGCGGACGAGACCCCCCACGTCGACTACCTGCGCACCGCGCTCGCCGAGCTGCGCGACCGCACCATCGTGGGCGATGGCGGCAGGCGCCATGCCGGTACCGACCTGGTGGGCCGGGTGTGGGACCGGGCGCTCGCGCAGTCGCTCGGCAGCAACCGCCGCATGGCCCTGGAGAACACCTGGAACGAGGTGAGCCACTTCGTGGGCGACCGGCCCGGCGCGGCCGACCTCCTGGCCGGGTTCGACGCGCTGGGCTCGGTCCATCGCCGCGAGGACGGCACCTGGGTCGAGGCCGCGCCCGCGGCGTGACCGTCGCCGCACCGGCCGGCCGGCCGAGTGCCTAGCCTGACGGGCGTGGCGCACGCGACCACCGACGAACTCACGGTCACCACCCTCGGGTGCTCGGGCACCTACGCCGGCCCGGGCGGGGCGTGCAGCGGGTACCTGGTCCGGTCGCCCGGCGCCACCGTGGTCGTCGACCTGGGCCCCGGCGCGCTCGCCAACCTCCAGCGCCACGTCGAGCTCGGTGAGATCGACGCTGTCGTCCTCAGCCACGAGCACCCCGACCACTGGCTCGACCTGCCGCTGATGCGCAACGCGCTCCGCTACATCCTCGAGCTGGGCGACCTGCCGGTGTACGGCACGGCCGGCACCCACGCCCTGGCGTCGACGCTGATCGACGAGCTCGCCCCCACCCTGCTGTGGCACACCGTCGACCGCGACTCGGCGCTGGTGATCGGCGACCTCGACGTGCGGTTCAGCCGGACCGACCACCCGGTCGAGACGCTGGCGGTGCGGGTCGACCGCGACGGGCGCACGCTGCTCTACAGCGCCGACACCGGCGCGGCGTGGCGGGGCGAGGACGTGGCCGGCGGTGTGACCACGTTCCTGTGCGAGGCGTCGTTCAGCCCCGCGTCCGAGGACACGCATCAGCACCTGTCCGCCCGCCAGGCGGCCGACCTGGCGGGCGCGGTGGACGCCGAGCGGCTGGTCCTCACCCACGTGCCGCCCGGGATCGACGGCCACGACCAGCTCCGCCTGGCCGACGCCGCCTTCCGCGGCCCGGTCAGCCTGGCGGCCGTCGGCGCCACGCTCACGGTCTGACCCGGTCGCCGGCGCCGCCCGCGCCCCCGGGCCGGTTGGCTGCGTGGCGGGGTCGTTCGGTTACGGTGCGGGGCGATGAGAGCCGACGGACGAGCGCCCGACGAGTTGCGCCCTCTCGCCTTCGAGCGAGACTTCACCGAGATGGCCGCAGGCTCGTGCCTCGTCGGCTTCGGGCAGACCCGGGTGCTGTGCACCGCCTCCATCGATGAGGACGTGCCCCGGTGGATGCGGGGCCGGGGCTCGGGCTGGGTGACCGCCGAGTACTCGATGCTGCCCGGCTCGTCGCCCGAGCGGGTGCGCCGCGAGGTCAAGGACGGCAAGCCCTCCGGCCGCAGCCAGGAGATCCAGCGCCTCATCGGCCGGGCCCTGCGGTCCGTGTGCGACATGGGCCGCCTGGGCGAGCGCCAGGTCATCGTCGACTGCGACGTGCTGCAGGCCGACGGGGGCACCCGCACCGCGGCGATCTGCGGCGGCTACCTGGCCCTCCACGACGCCCTGGCCCGGCTCGAGCACCAGGGCGTCATCGCCCGGCATCCGCTCACGTCGTTCTGCGCCGCCGTGTCGGTGGGCGTGGTCGGCGGCGAGCCGGTGCTCGACCTGCCCTACCGCGAGGACAGCACCGCCGAGGTGGACATGAACGTCGTGATGACCTCGGAGGGCCGGTTCGTCGAGGTGCAGGGCACCGCCGAGGGCGAGGCCGCCGCGTTCAGCCGGTCCGACCTCGACGCCATGTTGGGCCTGGCCGAGAAGGGCATCGCCCAGATCATCGAGCGCCAACGCCAGGTCGTGGCCGACCCGCCGCCGTACCGGCCGGTCGCCGGGCCCCGGTGACGGGCGGCACCCCGGCCACCGCTCCGACTCGCATCCTGCTGGCCACGGGCAACCCCCACAAGGCCGCCGAGGTGCAGGCGATCCTCGGCCCGGCGTGGCTGGTGGTGGCCCAGGACACGGGCGTGGCCGAGACGGGCGACAGCTTCGAGGCCAACGCGCTCATCAAGGCGCGAGCCCTGGCCGAGGCCTCGGGCGAGCTGGCGCTGGCCGACGACTCCGGCATCGAGATCGACGCGCTGGGCGGCGCGCCGGGCATCCACTCGGCCCGGTGGACCACCGAGGGCGACTGGGTGGCCCGCGTGCTGCGCGAGCTGGCCGACCTCGGTACGACGGACCGTGCCTGCCGCTACGTGTGCGCCGCCGCGGCGGTGTGGCCCGTGCGGGCCCCTCGCATGGCCGCCGGGCTGCGGTCGGGCGTGGGCGAGACGTGCGAGGTGGTGGTGCGCGGCACGGTCGAGGGGACGGTGGCCGGCGCACCCCGGGGCACCGGGGGCTTCGGCTACGACCCGGTCGTGATCCCCGCCGACGGCGACGGCCGGACGTTCGCCGAGATGCCCGACGCCGACAAGCACGCCCTCAGCCACCGGGGCCGCGCGTTCCGGGCCCTGCTGCCCCAGCTCGGGGACCGCTGACGAAGAGCTCCACACCCGGTGCGGACGAAAACCTGCCGCGGATCCGGACACCATGGCGTCGGATCCCGCGGCAAGATTCTCGGGGCCGGCCCGATGTCTCACCCCTGCTGCATGATCTCCGATCATGTCAGCATTTTCCATTGTCAACGATCTCGCCTCGGAGGCCCACGGGGTAGCGCTCGTCGACGCGGTGCGCTCCGCCGGGGTGAGTGCCCGCGAACTCCGGCACCTCTCCGCGACGGGCCGGGTCCACACGATCACGCCCCGGGTGCTGCGCGCGCCTGGCGCGCCCCGCACGCAGCTCCAGGAGGTCCTGATCGCCGTGCTCGACGCCGCGCCTGGTGCCTTCGCATGTAGCACCACTGCTGCGGCCTTGTGGGGCGTGTCGAGCTACGAGCTCCGGCCTGTGCACGTGATGCGGGCCCGTGGGATCAGCGGTCGTCGCTCGTCGCTGGCCGTGCTTCACGAGGTGAAAGGCCTCCTGCCGTGGCACGTCACGACCGTGCAGGGCATCCCCACCGTGCGTCCCGAGCGGATGGTGCTCGACCTGTGTGCGGGACAGCATCCTCGCCGAGCGGCCTTGGCGCTGGACGATGCCTGGCGCCGGCGCCTCCTCTCGGGCCGTTCCCTGCGCTGCCTGTTGGAGGACGCGTCGGTGCAGGGGCGCCCGGGGCTCAGGGTGCTCCGCGAGCTGCTCGACGCCCGCGGCGCCGACTACGTCCCGCCGGCCAGCAACCTGGAGAGCCGGTTCGCGGCCGTGATCGCCAGGGCGGGCCTTCCCGAGATGCGCCGCCAGGTCGACGCGGGTGGCGACGACTGGGTCGGTCGCGTCGATTTCCGCGATGCGCACGTCCCGCTCGTCGTCGAGGTGCAGAGCGAGACGTACCACTCCGCCCTCACCGACGTCGAGGCTGACCAGCGGCGGTTGGCGGCGCTGCGGGCCGCCGGCTTCGCCGTGGTCGAGGTCACCGACGCCGACGTATGGCACCGCCCGCACGACGTCGTGCGCAGAGTGCGTGATGCCCGAGCCCGCCTGTGACTCCCAGCGAGTCCCGCGGCGAACCTGCCGCGGATCCGGACGCCATGGCGTCCGATCCCGCGGCGGGATCCTCGGCCGCTCAGGGCAGGTGCTGGCGGAGGACGTACTGGAGGATGCCGCCGTGCTGGTAGTACGCCGCCTCGGTGGGGGTGTCGATGCGGGCGACGACGGGAATCGTCGCACCCTCGGCCTCGACGGTCAGCCGGGCGCCCAGGAGCGATGCCGCGTCCGCACCGGCCAGGCCCCGCACCGTGAAGGTGCCGGCGGGGTCGGCGCCCAGGGCCTCGAACGTGGCGCCGTCGGCCAGCTGGAGCGGCAGGACCCCCATGCCGATGAGGTTGGAGCGGTGGATTCGCTCGAACCCGGCGGCGATGACCGCCCGCACGCCCAGCAGGGCCGTGCCCTTCGCCGCCCAGTCGCGTGACGACCCCGAGCCGTACTCCTTCCCGGCCAGCACCACCAGCGGCACGCCCTCGGCGCGGTAGCGCTCGGCGGCGTCGAAGATCGGCATCTGCTCGCCCGAGGGCTGGTGGACGGTGACGCCCCCCTCGGTGCCCGGCGCCAGCCGGTTGCGGATGCGCACGTTGGCGAACGTGCCCCGGATCATCACCTCGTGGTTGCCGCGGCGCGACCCGTAGGAGTTGAAGTCGGCCCGCTCGACGCCCTGGTCGATCAGCCAGCGCCCGGCCGGGCTGTCGGGGTGGATGGCCCCGGCGGGGGAGATGTGGTCGGTGGTGACGCTGTCGCCCAGCGCGGCGAGGGCCCGGGCGTCCTCGATGTCGGTGAGCGGCGCGGGCGTGGCCGGCATGCCGTCGAAGTAGGGCGGGCGCCGGACGTAGGTCGACGAGTCGGACCACTCGTAGGCCCCGCCCGCGGCCACCGGCAGGCCCCGCCACAGGTCGTCGCCGTCGAACACCTGCCCGTAGGCGGTCCGGAACATGTCCGACACCAGCGCGCTCTCGACCACCTCGTTGACCTCGGCCGAGCTCGGCCACAGGTCGCGCAGGTAGACGGGCCGGCCCTCGGGGTCGTCGGCCAGGGGGTCCTCCAGCAGGTCGACGTCCATCGTGCCGGCGATCGCGTACGCCACCACCAGCGGGGGCGAGGCCAGGTAGTTCATGCGCACGTCGGGGTTGATGCGGCCCTCGAA
Organism: uncultured Acidimicrobiales bacterium; assembly: GCA_963842395.1. Classification (GTDB taxonomy): domain Bacteria; phylum Actinomycetota; class Acidimicrobiia; order Acidimicrobiales; family VFJN01; genus ZC4RG19. Next base: position 646,823 of record CAWJGJ010000002.1, on the reverse strand, counting down.
GTTGCGGTTGCCCGACAGCACCGACACCAGCGCCAGCGTGTGCTCGGCGGCCGCCCGGGCCACGGGCGGCGGCAACGGCCCCGAGTTGCCGATGCAGGTGGTGCAGCCGAAGCCGACGACGTCGAACCCCAGCTTGGCCAGGTCGGAGAGGAGGCCCGCCCGGTCGAGGTAGTCGACGACCACCGTCGAGCCCGGCGCCAGGGACGTCTTGACCCAGGGCCGCCGGGTGAGGCCCCGTTCGGCGGCCCTGCGGGCCACCAGGCCGGCCGCCACCATCACCTGCGGGTTGGACGTGTTGGTGCAGCTGGTGATGGCGGCGATGGCGACGTGGCCGTGGTCGAGCTCGACGTCCACGTCGGCGTCGAGGCCCGAGGTGGCGTCCAGGTGGACCGGCACCCGCCGGTGCGGCCGCCGGGGCACCTCGCCGCCCGGCGTCCGGCACGTGGTCGCCGTCGCCGGCCGGCTCGGGCCGGGGCCGACCGTTGCGGGTGGCGGACGGCGGGTCGCTGGCCGGGAACGAGTGCGCATCCGCCGTGTCGTAGGCCCCGATGCCGACCCGGGTGCCGGCGGGCCCGCCGTCGGCACCCTCGGGGAGCGAGTCGACCAGCGCCGCGGCGAACCGCGACCGGGCCTCGCGCAGCGGCACCCGGTCCTGGGGCCGCGAGGGGCCGGCGATGCACGGCTCGACCGTGCCGAGGTCGAGGTCGAGCGTCTCGGTGAACGTGGGCTCGGCGGCGGGGTCGTGCCACAGCCCCTGCTCCTTGGCGTAGGCCTCCACCAGCGCCACCTGGGCCTCGGCACGGCCGGTGAAGCGGAGGTAGCGCAGCGTCTCGCCGTCGATCGGGAACACGGTGATGGTCGAGCCGTACTCGGGCGACATGTTGCCGATGGTCGCCCGGTTCTCCAGCGGCACGTTGGCGACGCCGGGGCCGAAGAACTCGACGAACCGCCCCACCACCCCGTGCGCCCGCAGCATGTTGGTGACGGTGAGCACCAGGTCGGTGGCGGTGGTGCCCTCGGGCATCTCGCCCGCCAGCTTGAAGCCCACGACCTCGGGGATGAGCATCGAGATGGGCTGGCCGAGGAGCGCGGCCTCGGCCTCGATGCCGCCGACGCCCCAGCCGACGACGCCCAGGCCGTTGACCATCGGCGTGTGCGAGTCGGTGCCCACGAGCGTGTCGGGGAACGCCGTCCCGTCACGCGTGGCGACGACGCTGGCGAGGTACTCGAGGTTGACCTGGTGGCAGATGCCGGTCGACGGCGGCACCACCGAGAAGCGGCCGAACGCCTGCTGGCCCCAGCGGAGGAACTGGTAGCGCTCGATGTTGCGCTCGTACTCCATCTCGGCGTTGCGGGTCGCCGCGTCGGGCCGGCCGAACACGTCGACCTGCACGGAGTGGTCGATCACCAGGTCGGCGGGGATGAGGGGGTCGAGGTCCTCGGCCCGGCCGCCGCGGGCAGCCAGGGCGTGGCGCATCGCCGCCAGGTCGACCACGGCGGGCACGCCGGTGAAGTCCTGCATCAGCACGCGGGCCGGCAGGAACGAGATCTCACGGCTGTCGTCGTCGGCCCCGCCCGTCCACCCGGCCAGCGCCGCCACGTCGTCGTCGGTGACCCGCACGCCGTCGTTGTGGCGGACGAGGTTCTCCAGCAGGACCTTCAGCGAGTAGGGCAGATGACCGACGTCGGCACCCAGACCGCTCAGGCGATGGATCTCGTAGCGCTCGCCCCCGGCGTCGAGCGGGCCGCGGACGTCGATGGCTGCCATGGGTGACCTCCCGGGAGGCGTTCCCTGGCACCGTACCCACCGCGGCGGCGGCTCGATACGAGCAGCGCGACGAGGCCGGCCGCCATGCCCGCCTCGATTATCCACCCGGCCGGCCGCTGCCACTGGATGCGCGCGTGGAAGCGGTCGAGGCCGCCGGGGAACGGTGACCGCCCGAAGAAGTGCCGGCCCGGCTTGTCCATGTCGATGAGGCAGGCCCCGGTGATTCCGGCGGCGACCGCCGGACGGGCGCGCGGCGGGGCCGCGGCCAGCAGCCCGGCGCACACGGCGAGCCCGACGGCCCCGTCGACCTTGGCCACCTCGACGAAGCCGTCCCAGTCGAGCCGGTCGTCGCCCCAGTGCAGCACCATGTCCATCGCCACGTGGGACGCCAGCCCGCCGGCGAACGCGATGACGGGCCGCCGGATGAGCAACCCCAGAGCCGCCCCCGCCAGGGCATGGTTGGTGATGAACACTTGCGGTGATGGTAGGCCCCGCGCCGGCTACTGCTCGCGCGCCCGGCTGGGCGCCACGCGGGGCGGCTCGTTGGGCTGCTTGGGGTAGACGGGGGGCCAGGGCGCGTCCATGAGCCCGGCCGCCATGTCGCGCTCGGACATCGCCAGCAACGGCTCGATCGACTGCGGCGCGGCGGCGCTGGCGGCCCACGGGTCGCCGTCCCGCTCGATCCGGCCGGGCACGGTGGCGACGGTGAGGTCGTCGGGGTCGACGCTGGCCAGCTCGTCCCACGTCACGGGCGTGGACACCTGGGCGCCCACCCGGGCGCGGGCCGACCAGGCACCGAACACGGTCTTGTGCGGCGCGTTCTGGTTGTAGTCGACGAAGATGCGCCGCCCCCGCTCCTCCTTCCACCAGGCGGCGGTGAGGATGTCGGGGCGGCGCCGCTCGAGCTCGCGCGCCGCGGCCACCGCGGCGGCCCGCACCTGGTACGCGTCCCACCGGGGCTCGAGGCGCGCGTAGACGTGCACGCCGCGGCTGGCGGTGGTCTTGGGGTACGACGCGATGCCCAGCTCGTCGAGCAGGGCCCGCAGCTCGCCCGCCGCCACGACCGCCTCGGCGAAGCCGGTGCCCGGCTGCGGGTCGAGGTCGAGCCGCAGCTCGTCGACGTGGTCCTCGTCGCCGGTGTCGGCCCGGTAGGGCCACACGTGGAAGCCGAGGCAGCCGAGGTTCACGGCCCAGAGCAGGTGGGCGACGTCCGCGGCGACGAGCGCCCGCGAGGTGGTGCCGTTGACCGTGCTGACCGTCGCCGTCTCCAGCCAGTCGGGGGCGTTGTCGGGCACCCGCTTCTGGAAGAACGACGATCCGCCTGCCCCCTCGGGGAACCGCTGCAGCAGCGTGGGCCGGCCGCGCATGGCCGCCATGATCGGCTGCTCGACCGCCAGGTAGTAGCGGACGAGGTCGAGCTTGGTGTCGCCCCGCTGGGGGAAGAACACCTTGTGGGGGCTGGTGATCCTCACCTCGCGACCGGCCGCTTCGACGACCTCGACATCCCGCGCTGCTGCCATCGCCGCGCACCGTAGCGGAGCGCCCGCCGCGCCTGTTCGCGGTGGCGGAAACGGGCCGGAGACGGGCCGGTGAACGCGAGGGGTGTACTCGGCGGCACGGGGCGGACATGATGGAGCCGCAGCCCTCTCGCGCATCCACACCCGGATGTGGGTCCGTAGAGTGAACGACGAGGTTCGACGGGTGCTTCCCCGGAGGGACGAGCGAGTGCGACGACAAGACGACGCGGTGTCACGGCGCCGGAAAAGTCACCGGCTGGCAGGCGCCATCATGGCGTTCGCCCTGGTCACAGGCATCGCCGGCACCACCGCAGCCGCCGCCCAGGCGCCCGCCGCGAGCCCGGGAGTCGAGGCGCCCGCCCGGCCGCCGGTCGACAACCTGTTCCCGGTTCCCATGCCCCACCAGGTCGACTTCGACGACACCTGGCACGCGTGCCGCGACGGCTGCAGCCGCCAGCACAAGGGCAACGACCTGCTCACCGACGAGGGCGCTCCCGCCGTCGCCGTCGAGTCGGGGGTCATCGCCAAGGTCGACAACACCGACGACGGCCTGGGCGGCCTGACCGTCTGGCTGCGGGGCGACTCGGGCGTCGCCTACTACTACGCCCACAACTCCGTGAACCTGGTGGCCGAGGGCGACCGGGTGGCGCGGGGCCAGATGATCGCCCGGGTGGGCCACACCGGCAACGCCCGCACCACCCCACCCCACATCCACTTCCAGATCAACGTGTGCGGCGAGCTCAACAGCACCGAGCCGTGCACCGTCGACCCCCATCCCTACCTGCGGACCTGGAGCCAGGGCCTGGTCGACGGCGGCGCCGACGCGGTGGGCTGGTTCCAGCCGTCCACGGCCGCCTTCGGGCAGCGCACCGAGGCGGGCTCGCCGCTGCCGGCGTTCCCCTTCGACGCCGCCAACGGGTCCGGGCCCGACGGCTCGGTCCCGCTGGCCGGAGACTGGGATGGCGACGGCCGCGACTCGGTCGGCCTCTACCGGCGCACCGACGCCACGTTCCACCTGCGCGAGGACGCCGGCCGCCGCTACCGGCCCGTCCCCTTCGGGGTCGCAGGGCGGCGCGACGTCTGGCCCGTGGCCGGCGACTTCGACGGCGACGGCCGCGACACCATCGGCCTGTACGCCCAGCAGGAGGCCACGTTCGTGGTGCTGCTGGCCCCGGGCAAGGAGTCGGACGCCGTCCGGGTCGGTACCCCCGGCGACCGCACGATGCTGCCGGTGGTGGGCGACTGGGACGGCGACGGCCGCGACTCGATCGGCCTCTACCGCCAGTCCGACGGGGCGGTGGCCCGCTTCGACGACGAGGGCGAGCAGATGGCGACCCTCCGGGCGCCCGCGGCCGGGCGCAAGACCTTCCCGCTGGCCGGTGACTTCGACGGCGACGGCCGCGACGAGGTCGGCGTCCTCCACAGCGACACTGCGACCTTCGATCTGCCGGGGGTGTACCCGGCCGGCGTCGCCCCGCTCGGCACCGCCGCCGAGGACGACCCTGCCGCCGATGAGGCCGATCCCGCGGTGGCCACGGCCGACCCTGCGACAGCGGAGGCCGACCCTGCGGCCGTGCGCAACATCCGGGTCGGCGGCAGTCCCGGCGCACTGCCGGTGGCGGGCGACTGGAACGGCCGCGACCTGGTCACGCTCGACGAGCTGCGCCAGATCTACGGCACGATCGCGGACGAGGCCAAGGTGGTCGAGGGCCTGCCCGCCCTGAACGCCGCCATGATGGCCGCCGGCATCAGCACGCCGTCCCGCAAGGCGGCCTTCCTGGCCACGTTGCGCAGCGAGAGCGGCTTCCGCTTCGACGCCCTCGAGGCGGGCAACGACAGCGAGTACCGGGGCCGGGGCTTCATCCAGCTCACGGGCGAGGCCAACTACCGGTCGGCCGGCGAGGCGCTGGGGCTCGACCTCCTCGACGACCCCGACGTGGCGCTCAACGCCCTCGCCAGCCCGGCGATCGCCGCCTGGTACTGGACCATGGCCCGCAACATCAACATGGCGGCCGACCAGCTCGACATGGCCGCCGTCAACATCGCCATCGGCTTCCAGCCGAGCGGGCGGCGCGACATGATGCGGTGCGGCGACTTCATCGTGGCCCTGCGCTACTACAGCGGCGGCGTGACACCGCCGGGCGTGAACTGCGCCCGCACCGCGGAGTCGGCCATGCTCGCCTTCATGGCGCCGCTGACCATGGCCGCCGGCGGCGGTGGCGGGGCGCCCGCGGGCATCGTGTCCATCCCGGCCGGGGCGATCCCCGAGGGCTGGGAGCCGACGGCGCCGTCGACGGCTCCGGCCGACCCCGCCCAGGTGCCGCGGGGCACCCGCGACCCCGAGGCCCGGACCACACCGCCCACGTCGTCCACCACCCGGCCCGTCCCGGCGCCGACGACGGTGACGGTGCCGCCGACGACCTGGACCCCGGGCCCGTCGACCAGCACCACCGGACCGCCCACCACCGACAGCTCGACCACGACGTCGACCAGCCCGTCCCCGAGCTCGGACACCAGCGCGCCGAGCACCAGCTCGTCGTCGACCAGCAGCTCGACGACGTCGTCCAGCGCACCGGACCCCGCAACCAACCCGTAGGCGCCGCGTCCGGCGCCGGCACCCCTCCGCGGCTGGCGGACGTCAGTCGGGAGGGGCCGGGTCTTGCGACCGCTGTCCTCGTCGGCGACGAGATGGACCACCGAGACGGGGGCCGACCAGGGGTCGTCTTGCGGAGGCCGATGGCGGCCGGGGATGAGCGCTCGGCTCCCGGGCAGCATCGGCCGCCGGCGATGAGGTGCCGGTAGGGTCTCCGGCGTGAGCGAGCAGGGACTTGCGGCGTTGAGAGCAGACCGCGAGGAGGTTCTGGCGGTTGCCGGCACGCTCTCGCCCGATGAGTGGTCCCAACCGAGCGATTGCGCCGGATGGCGCGTGCAGGACGTCGTCAACCACATGGCGAACGTCTTCCGGACCTTCGTCGACCCCACCGCCCTCCCGCCGGGCGTCCCCGGCAAGACCGAGGCGACCCAGGATGCCGCGGTCGCGGCGTGCAAGGCATGGACCTCGGATCACGTCCTGGCCGACTACGAGGAGATGAGCAGCAAGGGCATCGAGGCGCTCGCCGGTCTCGTGACGGGGCCGATGGCCGACACCGTCGTCCCCCTCGACGACCTCGGGAGCCATCCCCTCCATCGGCTGGCGAACGCGCTGGCCTTCGACCACTTCTGTCACCTGCGCAACGACATCCTCAGGCCCAACGGCCCCATCGACCGGCCCGCACCGCCGGCCGACGCCCTGCGTGTCGACGCCACCATCGAGTGGCTCATCGCCGGTCTCCCGCAGATGAGCCCGGCCTCGCTGTTCGAGGGGCTCGACCGTCCGGTCGCCCTCCGCCTCACAGGCGCCGGCGGAGGCGGGTGGACCCTGCGGACCGGCGAGGGCACCGAGGTCGAGGTCGTGGACGGCACCTCCGGTGAGGAGGTGGCGACGATCACGTCTCCCGCGACCGAGTTCATCATCTGGGCCACGCATCGCCGTCCGTGGCGGGAGCGCGACGTCGCCATCGACGGGGACGCCGAGGCCGCCAGCCCGGGTCCTGGACGCCATCCACGTCTTCTGACCGATTGTGAGTTCGGACTGCCCGGGATGTCATGAGACATCACAACGGTGCCGGCGGTGGGATTCGAACCCACACTGACGTCCTCCTAAGGGACGCGCCTCTGCCGTTGGGCTACGCCGGCTCGCCGGGCCAGCTTACGGGCGGGCCGGCGGCGCCCGGGCGAGCGTCGGGTGCGGGAGCGGGCTGCGGCGCCGCTACCCTCTGCGGCCGTGAGCTTGATCCTCCCGACCGCCCAGGCGAACGCCTCCATCAACCCGACCTACGAGATCTTCAACCGGCTGCTACGCGAGCGCATCATCTTCCTCGGCACCGAGGTCGACGACGACCTGGCCAACGTGATCTGCGCCCAGCTGCTGCACCTCGCCGGCGACGAGTCCGAAGACGACGTGTGGCTGTACATCAACAGCCCCGGCGGGTCGGTGACGGCGGGCATGGCCATCTACGACACGATGCAGTTCATCGAGCCCGACGTGGCGACCGTGTGCATGGGCCTCGGTGCGTCGATGGGCCAGTTCCTGCTGTGCGCGGGCGCGAAGGGCAAGCGCTACGCCCTGCCCCACGCCCGCATCATGATGCACCAGCCCTTGGGCGGGTTCCGGGGCCAGGCGACGGACATCGCCATCCAGGCCGAGCAGCTCATGTACGTCAAGCAGTTGATGGCCGAGCGCATCGCCTTCCACACGGGCCAGACGGTCGATCAGATCTCGGCGGATTCCGAGCGCGACCGCTGGTTCACTGCCGAGCAGGCCAAGGCGTACGGCATCATCGACAACGTGATCGTCAAGCGGGGCGAGATGCTCTGACGGCGTCGGCCGCGAGGTCGCGCAGCTCGGCGACGGCGTGGTCGAGGCCCTGCGGGTCGCGGTAGAGCGATGAGCCCGCCACCAGCACGTTGGCGCCGGCCCCGGCCGCGCCCGCCACCGTTGCCGGCCCGATGCCGCCGTCGACCTCGAGGTCGCAGTCGTGGCCACCGTCGAGGATCATGCGGCGGATGCGGGCGATCTTGGGCTCCATGGTGGCGATGTAGTCCTGACCGCCGAAGCCCGGGTTGACGGTCATCACCAACACCATCGAGCACAGGTCCAGGACGTCGGCCACCGCCTCGGCCGGCGTGGCCGGGTTGAGCGCCACGGCGGCGCGCGCCCCCAGGTCGCGCACGTGGCCCAGCGACCGGTGCAGGTGACGGGTCGACTCGGCGTGCACGAGCAGCAGCTCGCACCCGGCCTCGACGTAGCGCCCCATCAGGGCGTCGGGCTCCTCGACCATGAGGTGGGCCTCGAACGGGACCGTGGCGTGCGGGCGACAGGCGGCGATGACGTCGGGACCGAAGGTGAGGTTGGGGACGAAGCGGCCGTCCATGACGTCCCACTGGATGCGGTCCACGCCCGCCTTCTCGAGGGCGACCACCTCGTCGCCGAGGCGCGAGAAGTCGGCGGGCAGCACCGACGGCACGATCTCGATGGGGCGGTCGCCGGCGGTCGCGCTGCGGGGGATGTCCACGGGCCCATCCTAGAGTGAGGCCGTGACCAGCCCCGTTGCCGGCCTGCCGGCGTCCGACCGGGTGACGCCACCGTGCCCGCTGGTGGCGCAGGGTTGCGGGGGCTGCGGCTGGCAGCACGTCGCCCTGGGCGCCCAGCGCCGCCTCAAGGTCGAGGCGATCGTCGGCGCCCTCGGGCGGTCGGGCGCGCTGGTCGACCCCGTGGTCGCCCCCGGGCCGGAGCTGGCGGCGACCGCCTACCGGACGACGGTGCGGGGCGTGGCCGATGCCGACGGTCGCGTCGCCCTCCGGAGCCGGCGCAGCCACGACCTGGTCACCGTGCCCGACTGCCTCGTGGCCCACCCGCTGGTCAACGAGGTGCTGGCGGCGGGCCGGTTCCCGCCGGGCGCCGATGTGACGGTGCGGGCCGGGGCGAGGACGGGGGAGCGCCTCGTCGTGGTCGACCGTGCCGCGGATCCGCCCGACGATCCGGCAGCCGTGGTCGTGCCCGAGGGCGTGCGGGTGGTGACCGGGGCCGAGCTGGCCGCCGGGCGGCGGGCGTGGCTGCACGAGGAGGTGGCCGGGGTGCGGCTGCGGGTTTCGGCCCGCTCGTTCTTCCAGGCGGGCCCAGAGGCCGCCGAGGCGCTGGTGGCCGCGGTGGGCGACGCCTCGGGACCGCTCGGTCCCGACGACCGCCTGGCCGACCTGTACGGCGGCGTGGGCCTGTTCGCGGCAACTGTCGGCCGCCGGGCACGGACGGTGTCGGTCGAGGCCTCCGCCTCGGCGGCGGCCGACGCCCGGGTGAACCTGCGCGACCTGCCGGCCCGGTCGGTGCGGGGCGACGTGGCCCGCTGGCACCCCCGGCGCATGGACGTCGTAGTCGCCGACCCGCCCCGGGCGGGCCTCGGCCGCCGGGGCGTGCGGGCGGTGGCCGGCACCCGGGCCGCCCGGGTCGTCCTGGTCAGCTGCGACGCCGACGCGCTGGGCCGTGATGCCGGCCTGATGACGGCGGCGGGCTACCGGCTCACGTCGGCGACGCTCGTGGACGTCTTCCGGCACACCGACCACGTCGAGGTGGTGACCCGTTTCGACCGGGCGGGGGATCAGCGCTCGTAGACCGCGAGGTCGACAGCCTTGACCGACGCCCACACCTCGGTGCCGGGCGCCAGGTCGAGCTCGGCCACCGCGGCGGGGGTCACCTCGGCGACCACGGTGGGCACGCCGCCGCCCCCACCGCCGCCTCCACCACCACCACCCCGTCCTCCGGCCCGGCCCGCCTGCCCAGCTGCACCCGGACGCGGTCGTGGTTGGCCTCGAGGTCGACCACGACGGCGGGCCAGGCGTTGCGGGCGCTGCCGTCGGGGCGGTGCCGGTACACGGTGACGGCCTGGGGGCGCACCGCCACGGCCACCTCGTCGGCCGGCAGGCGGTCGGCCACGGTCAGCTCGGTCCCGCCCGTCAGCCGGACGGTGTGGTCGCCCGCCGCCACGCCGTGCAGCAGGTTGAGCCCCACCAGCTCGGCGACGTAGCGCGACCGTGGCCGGCGGGCGACCTCGGCGGTCGTGCCCCGCTGCGTGACGCGGCCCGCCTCCAGCACCACCAGCCGGTCGGCCAGCACCAGGGCGTCGACGGGGTCGTGAGTCACGAGCAACCGGGCGCCGGAGAACGTCGCCAGATGGCGCCGAAGCTCGGCCCGCACGTGCACCCGGGTGCGGGCGTCGAGGGAGGCGAGGGGCTCGTCCAGCAGCAGCACGCGGGGCTCGGTGGCGAGCGCCCGGGCCAGCGCCACCCGCTGGGACTGGCCGCCCGACAGCGCCCGGGGCCTGGCTCCCGCCATGTCGGCCAGGTCCACCCGCGCCAGCCACCCCAGCGCGGCGGCCCGCGCCGCCGCCCGGGCCTGGCCCCGGGCCCGCAGGCCGAAGGCGACGTTCTCGACGGCCGACAGGCGGGGGAACAGGAGGTGGTCCTGGAACACGACGCCGATGGGCCGCTCGGCGGTGGGGACGAACGCCCCCGCGGCGGGGTCGTCGAGCACCCGGCCGTCGACCTCGATGCACCCGCCGTCGATCGCCTGCAGCCCGGCGACGCACCGCAGCACGGTGGTCTTCCCGGCGCCGTTCGGGCCGAGCAGCGCCACGACCTCGCCGTCGGCCACGTCGACGGTGGCGTCGAGGTCGAGCTCGCCGAGCCGGAGCGTGATGGCGGCGTGCAGCACTCGGCGCCCGCGGCCTCAGCCCGCCAGCCAGCGGTCGCGCAGCGGCACGAGGACGGCCAGCGACACGGCGACGAGTACGAGCGACAGGGCGATGGCGGCGTCCCGGTCGGACTCGAGGGCCAGGAACACCGCCAGCGGCATGGTCTGGGTGCGGCCCTGGAGGTTGCCGGCGAAGGTGACGGTGGCGCCGAACTCGCCGAGCGCGCGGGCCCAACACAGCACGGCCCCGGCCACGATCGACGGGAGGATCATCGGCAGCGTCACCCGCCGGAAGATCGTCCACCGGCCCGCCCCCAGCGTGGCCGCCACGTCCTCGTAGCGGCGGTCGGCCGATCGCAGCCCGGCCTCGACCGTCACGACCAGGAAGGGGAGGGCGACGAACGTGTTGGCGGCGATCACCCCCCAGAGCGAGAACGGCAACAGGAACCCGGTCCCGTCGTAGACCGGCCCGCCCACCAGCCCGCGGCGCCCGAAGGCGAACAGCAGCGCGGCGCCGCCCACCACCGGCGGCAGCACCATCGGCAGGATCACGACGGCCCGCACCAACGAGCGCCCGGGGAAGTCGGTGCGGGCCAGCATCCAGGCCAGGGGCACGCCGCCCACCAGGGACAGCACGGTGGCGGCCAGCGCGCTGATGAGCGACAGGCGCAGCGCGTCGGTGACGAGCGGCCGGCCCAGTAGCTCACCGAGCGACGACCACGGTGCCCGCTGCAGCAGCGCCAGGAACGGCACCACCAGGAAGGCCAGCGTGAGCACCGCCACCGGGATCAGCCCCCAGGGCGGCCTCGTGGCGCCCGCTCCCGCTCGCCGGGCGCCACGACCGCGCGTCATGCAGGGGCGAACCCGTACGACTCGAGGATCTCCTGGCCGTCGTCCGAGAGCACGAACTCGACGAATGCGGCGGCGATCTCGGGCTCGCCGGCGTTGGCCAGGGCGGCGATCGGATACTCGGCGACGACGTTGTCGTCGTCGGCGATCTCGATGCCCTCGACGCCGTCGGTGGACTGCACGTCCGTGACGTACACGAGGCCGGCGTCGAGCTCACCGGCCTCGATCTTCGTGAGGAGGCTGCGCACGTCGGGCTCTTCCGTATCGGGGACGGGCGTGACGCCGGCGTTGGCCAGCGCCTCACGGCCGAACTCGCCACAGGGTACTTCGACGTCGCACAGACCGATCAGGAGGCTCTCTTCGCCGAAGGCCTCGAGGCCCTCCACGCCGCCCGGGTTGCCGTCGGGCACGGCGATCTCGAGCGAGTTGTTCACGAACACCTGGCCCTCGCCCTCGGCCTCGCCGGCCTCGACCACCTGGTCCATGTTGGAGGGGTTGGCGGACGCGAAGACGTCGGCGGGGGCCCCGGACAGGATCTGCTCACGCAGGGCCGACGAGGCGGCGAAGTTGAACTCGACGGTGGCGTCCGGGTTGGCCTCGGTGAACGCGTCGCCGACCTCTTCGAAGGCGTCGGTCAGCGAGGCGGCGGCGTACACCGTGATGGTGCCGTCGAGCTCGGGCGCGTCGGCGGCAGCGTCGTCCGCTGCCGCGTCGTCCGAGCTCGTGTCGTCCCCACCGTCGTCGCCGCATGCGGCGCCGAGCGCCAGCACCAGACAGACGCTGAGCGCGCGCACCGTGCGCAGGCCTGGGATCATGAGTGCCCTCCAGATCATCCCTGACGTGGCGCGTTGGCGGCCACGAGTTCCCCGGACACTAGTCGCGGTGATACCAGTCGCACCGCGGTTCGCCGCGAGTGGAAGGATCGCGGGCGTGGAGCGCCGGGAGTCGCTGTCGTTGAACGAGTGGGCGGTGCTGGCATGCCTGGTCGAGCGTCCTCGCCACGGCTACGACATCGCCACCGAGCTCGCACCCGGCACCGAGCTGGGCATCGTGTGGCGGGTGCCGCGCCAGCTCGTCTACCGGGCCCTCGACCGGCTGACGGCTCTGGGCCTGGCAGAGCCCGGGCCCGCCGAGCCCGGTGCCGGCGGGCCGCCCCGCCACGTCTACGAGGCCACCGCCGCCGGGCGCGAGCGCGTGGTCGCCTGGCTGGGCGAGCCGGTCGAGCACCTGCGCGACGTGCGCAACGCACTGCTCCTCAAGCTGGTCGTATGCGGTCGCCTGGCGGTCGACGTGGCGCCGCTGGTCGCAGCGCAGCAAGCCCGCTTCGCCGAGCCCCTGGCGGCCCTGGCCGCCTCCCCCGGCGGCGACCCGGTCGCGGTGTGGCGGCACCACTCCGCGGCCGCCGTGGCCGCCTTCCTCGACGCCCTGGCCCGGGCATAGGGCGTCACAGCACCGGCGACACCGAGCAGTCCAGCGCCAGCGAGCGGTCGAAGGCGGCCGCGTCGTCCTCCACCAGCGCCCGGCCGGTCGTCGCCGCCTCGCGCAGCGCCGCCGGGCCCTCCACGGGTACGGCGGACGGCAGGGTGTCGCGCTCGAGGACCAGCAGCGAGCGGTCGGCCGTCGCGATCTCGATGGTGGCCACCCAGGGCGCCAGCTGGTTGTGGAGGGCGACGGCTGCGGTGATGACGTCGCCCTGCCCGGGCTCCCCGTCGAGCAGGACGAGCGAGACCTCGTCGCTGCCGCGGGGATGGAGCGCGTGCCAGTGGAGGTGCTGGCCCTGGGTCAGGCAGCCGCCGACGGCCGACGCCTCGGTCTCGACCACCACGGTGCGCAGCCGGTCGGCCTGGCCGTGCAGCGACGGGGGCAGCCATCCGACGCCGTCGCCGCCCCGGCCACCCGGCTCGGACCGGGGGACGACCGTGGCGACGAAGCCCGCGACCACGACGGCGCCCAGGGTGAGCGCGGCGACCGCCGACCCGCTGACCTGGCCGGTCATCTGCCGCACGTGGCCGATCCGCCGCTCGCGGGCCGCGCCGGTGCCGGCGACGAGCACGTAGCAGGCCAGCACGACCGCGAAGCGGGGGGTGTGGGCCCAGACGCCGACGCGGGCGGCCGCGGCGGTCCCGTCGCTGCCGTAGCGGACGGCCCACACCACGGCGCACACCACCGCGGGGACGAGGACGGCCAGGACCGCACCACCCGCGACCAGCCCGGCCAGCCTGCCCAGCGAGCGCGGGTGCGCCCGGGCGCGCACGCCGCGGGCCACGACGCCGGGGCTCAGGCCATGGTCGAGAACCCCGCGGACGACGACCCCCGCCGCCACGGCGGCGCCGACGATCGCCAGCCACGGGCCCGGGGACACGAAGGCACCTGTGGCCAGCACGCCGGCCCCGAGGTCGAGCAGGTGGCGGTCGGCCTGGCTGTCCGGCGGATCGAATCCCGGCGGCGGGGACGCCGCCGTGTCGGTCGCAGCCGTCGCTGCCTCCGAGGCCGCCTCCGCCCGGCGTTCCGCGGTGGTCACGGTGGTCGCCGAGCCCGCGGCGCCACGGGCTCGGTCCGCGAGCCCGCCGGCGTCGGGCGGGGAGGCCGGGCCCGGGGAGGGAGCCCAGGACGTCGCGTCGTCGTCCCGCCCGGCGCCCGGGCGCCTGGTCGTGCGCGGGTCGGCGCCCACCACGAAGTCGTGGAACACGGCGTCGGGTCGCAGGGGCCCCTCGTCGGGCTCGACCCGGGGCTCCGGCTCGAAGACCTCGGCGTCGACCGACCTCGGCGTCGACGATCTCGGCGTCGACCACCTCGGCGTGGACGATCTCAGTGTCGATGACCTCGGCGTCGATGACCTCTGCCTCGACCATCCCGGCGTCCGGGACGGCCATCTCCTCCACGGGCTCGGACGCCGTCGCGTCGAGGTTGAGGGCGGCGAAGGCGCGCGCGGCTGCGGTGGCGCGCTGCTTCAGGTCGTCGCCGGGCGCGGTCACGCCCGGATCGACATCCCCAACGGAACTCATGATCTCGACCCCCGGAGCCAACCGCCCGCAAGACGGCCCTCAAAGTCTGGCCGACGGCGGGGGGCGCCGCTAGGCGCCTGCTGAGGCTCCTAGACGCCGGGCGGTACCAGGAGGTCCAGCGCGCCGGGCAGGTCGTCCTGCACGACCGCCTGCACGACGGCCTGCACCCTCGCGACCACGCTCGGCCGGCACTGCGTCGGGCATGCCCGGGAACGCCGGCTCCGCGGCTGCGGACTCGGCCAGTGGCGGCTCGGTCTGTACGGCCGGCTCGGGCTGTGGATCGGGGGCCGGCGGCTCCGGCTCGGTGGTGGTCGTCGTCGGGGACTCGGCCGGGGGCTCGGGCGGGGGTTCGGTCGTGACGGCCGGCGGCGTCTCGGCGGGCGGCTCGACCGGCGCCGCGACGACCGGCTCGGGCTCGGGGACGGGCTCGACCGCCGGTGCGGGCTCGGCCGGGGCCGGGGCGACCGTCGCGGGCTCGATCGCCGGCTCGACCGCGGGGTCCGGCGCCGGGACCTTGACGACGGGCCGGTCTCCGGGCGCCACGATGCACACGTCGCCCTGGGGCCCGCACGGGTGGGTGGTGGCGGCGGCGGCCGACGGTGAGGCCGGGGTCTCGTGGATCTCGACCGGCGCCTCGGCCTCGTCGCGGATGATGGGCATCACGCGCTCGTGGATGACCGGCACCACCACCGTCGCGGCCATGGTGGCGACGAGGCCGGTGGTGGCGGCCGCGGCGGCCACGGTCATCACGCTGGCGGTGGTGGCGGCGGCGGCCTTCATCGCCACCACGCGACCGAGGGCACGCACGCCCGGGCGGTGCGGCAGCTCGGCCAGGGTCTCGCCCAGGGTGGCGCGGCGCATCGAGTCGACGACCGTGGGCTCGTCGATCAGCTCGTGCGGCTCGGCGGGCCCACGGGCACGGTGCACCAGCGCGCGGAGGTCCGAGACCCAGCGGGGCGCGTCCGGATCCGCGGCCTCGCCGTCCCACACCCCGTCGGCGAGTCGGGTGTCGAACTGGGCCATGTCGACCCAGAGCTCGTCGCGGTCGACGGTCACTGGTGCACCCTTCGGGCGCACCGGTGACCGCATCGCCACTCCGTGGCGACAGGGCGACTGTGCTCATGGACCTCGCTACGCTCGGTCATGCGGTCCGCACCTCGTCGCCGAAGCGCACGGCCAGCCGCCGCAGCGCTCGGTGGCACAGCACCCGTACGGCGCCGGGACGCCGCTGCATGATGCGGGCCACCTCCGAGACGGGGAGCCCCGCGACCACGCGCAGCAGCACCGCCTCGGCCTGCTCGGGGGTCAGCTCGTCCACCAGATCGTCGATGGCCCCCTGCGCGCCCAGGCGCTCGAGCACCGTACGTGCGGGATCGCCGCTGGGGCCCCATTCGATCGGCATGTCCAGCCGGTCGCTCGACACGACGTCGGTGCGCTGGCGGACCGCGCGCCGCCGGTGATCGATCACCCGGCGGCGGGCGATGGTGAACAGCCAGCCCCGGAAGGCGGCCTCGTCGCCGGTGAACTGGGGCAGGCCGCGGGCGACGCCGATCCACACCTCGCTGGCCAGGTCGTCGGCCGCCCCCGGTGCCTGTGCTCGCAGGTAGCGGAGCACCGCCGGCTGGTACGCGTGGAAGAGCTGGGTGAGCGCCCAGTGCTCACCGCGTCCCGCCGCGTCGACGACGTCCGGAAGTTCGGCATCGTGGATCATCTGTCCGGGGCAGACACTAGCCACTCACAGTGAGTGGTGTCGCCCCCGCGTGGGGAAACTGACGAACCGCCGGCCATTGCCGGCGGTTCGACTGGATGTTTGGACCGGGTGGGTCAGACCACTCGGACGTTCTGGGCCTCGTCGCCCTTGCGGCCCGGTCCGATGTCGAACTCGACCGCCTGACCTTCGTTGAGGGTCTTGTAGCCCTCACCCTGGATGTTCGAGAAATGCACGAACACGTCGTCGCCATCTTCACGTGAGATGAAGCCGAAGCCCTTCTCAGCGTTGAAGAACTTCACTGTGCCAGTAGCCAAATGTCTCTCTCTTCAGTATCGAGCCGATCCGCGCGACCAACTCAGGGCAACAAAGATATCTGATCCGGACCCGGTTAGCGGTACCGGTAGGTGATCCGGCCTCGACTGAGGTCGTAGGCCGACACCTCGACCTGCACCCGGTCGCCCGGCAGGATACGGATGCGGTTCTTGCGCATCTTCCCGCTGAGGTGGCCGAGAACCATGTGGCCGTTGTCGAGGCAGATGCGGAAGTGCCCTCCCTTGAGGGCCTCTTCGGTGCGTCCTTCAAGGATGAAAGCGTCGTCTTTGGTTTTCGCCAAACGGTCGATCCTCACTGCTAGGGAACTGGTCCAGCCTACGTAACCACGCAGGTGATGCCACGCATTCCCGCCGGTCACCGGTGCCGTGGCCGCGCACCGTGCGGGTGGTCCGCTCGCTCTGCTCGCTCACCGCATGACGCCCACCGGCTGCACACGGTGCTCGGGGAACACGCTCGCGAGGCCGGCCTGGCTGACGCCCAGCCTGTGGCTCACCACGTCACCGAGGACGTCGCGGTAGTCGTTCCATCCGGGCACGTCGCCCCGGTCGAGGGCGTCGGGGGCCAGCCCCTGCCAGGCGCCCGGCACCTCGCCGCCGGCCACGCCGCCGCCCAGCACCAGCACCGCGGCGCCGTGGCCGTGGTCGGTGCCGCCGTTGGCGTTCTGCTCGACCCGGCGACCGAACTCGGTCATGGCCACCACCGTCACATCGTCGAGGCGCGGGCCGAGGTCGCGGGCGAACGCGCCGAGCGCCTCGCCCAAAGTCGTGAGGTGGCGGGTCATGGCGCCACCCTCGACCCGGCCTGCGTTGGTGTGGAGGTCCCAGCCCCCGACGTCGATGCTGGCCACCCGCAGGCCGGCGTCGGCCTTGATCAGCTGGGCCAGCGACGCGAGGCCGATCCCGAACGCACCGTCGGGATAGGTCGCGGCGGGCTGGTAGCCGCTCGACGCCAGCGACTGGGCTGTGCCCAGGGCGTCGAGCGTGGTCGTCACGTCCTGGGCGATCGGGTGGTCGAGGCCGGTGTAGAGGGCCGCCAGCGCCTCCGTCGTCTCGGCGCGGACGCCCTCCCAGCCCCCGAGCTGGAACTCCGACACCCGGCTGACCGCCAGCGCCCGCTGGTCGCCGGCCAGCGAGCGGGGCACGGTTGCGGACGCGCCCACCGCCCGGAAGGTCGTCCCCGGGCCCAGCACGTCGAGCACGCGGTCGAGCCATCCCTCCGTGGCGCCGGGCCCCGCACCGCCCCGCTCGAGGCAGTCCTGGGCCTGGAAGTGGCTGCGCGAAACGTCCGGCGTCGAGACCGCGGGCACGGCCGTGAACCGGCCCTGGCGCCAGAGCTCGTGCAGCGGGGCGAGCGCGGGATGGAGCCCGAACCCGCGGGCCAGCGGCAGCAACGCGCCGCCGGGGACCGCGACGTCGGGCCGGGCGGCCAGCAGGTGGGGGTCGTCGGCCGGGACCAGCATCGACAGGCCGTCGACCCCGCCGCGCAGGAACACCACCACCAGCGTGCCGGTGCCCGGCGCCAGGCCGTACGAGGCGCGGACCGTGGCGAGCTGGGCGCCCAGCCCGGCGACGCCCGCCATGCCGGCGCCGGCGAGGAAGCGCCGGCGGGTGAAGCCGCGGCTCCACAGCTCGGTGCGCCGGCGCCGCTCGGCCGCCACCTGGGCGGCGCGGGCGCGCGAGCGCGCCCTCGACGCCGTCGGGGCGACGGCGTGACCGCTCGTGGGGTGGGCGGACGTGGGGAGCGCTGGCGTGGTCGGTCACGGTCGGTTCACCTCACCGCAGCAGGAAGTAGGGCGCGTCGAGGACGAGCGGGACCAGGTGTTGCAGCTTCCCGGGCAGGGCCGACTGGCCGGTGGGGGTGGCGTCCTGCGCACCGACGAACGCCAGCAGGGCCTCGCGGTGGGCGGGCTCGAACGTCTGGAGGCACAGCGCCAGGCACAGGCTGTCGACGTACTCGCCGGCCGTCCCCTGGGGCCGGCCCGCGGCCAGCTCGGCGGGCGGGACGACGGGCAGCTCGTCCCAGCCCTGCACCAGCCCGGCGTGGTAGTTCCAGGCCATCAGGCGGCCGCCGGCCGAGCGCCAGGCCGCGTGCACCTCGGGGTACCCGTTGGGCGCCGGCCAGGCCAGCGGCTGCTGGCCCATGCGGTTGGACCACCACACCAGCGGCTGCACCTGGGGATCGTCGCCGGCCGCCGGCCGCAGGCCGAGCACACGGGCGGTGGCGACCATGTCCTCGTGGGGGCGCCGCACCTTCTGCCCGACCGCCTCCCAGAACTCGGCGGACCGGAAAAGCATGTCGAGCACCGGGACGACGGCGGTGCCGCCGTCGAGGTAGGCGGTCGCCAGCCGCTCGACCAGCTCCGGCGGGGGCCTGTCCGACACGAACCGCACCGCGAGCTTGCGGGCGATCGCCTGCGCGGTCGCCTCGTGCGCAGCCAGGTGGCGCAGGTAGGCGTCGCCCACGTCGAGACCGCCCTCGGGGGTCGCGTTGGGGTGGGTGAAGTCGAGCACCGACACCGGCCCGGTCCAGTGCAGGCCCGGGTCGTAGACGAAGCCGCCCGCCCCGGGCGCGTCGTCGGGAAGGACGGTGCGCCCGGTGAGGATGTAGGCGCTGTTGCGCACGTCCTCCTCGTCGTAGCCGGAGGCGACGCCCACGGTGTGAAGCTCGAGCAGCTCGCGCCCGAGGTTCTCGTTGACCGCGTCCTTCGTCGACCCGACGTTGGTGAGGTACCGGAGCATGGCGGGGTGGCGCATGGCGGCCACGAGCATGTCGGCGAAGGAGCCGAGGGCGTGGTGGCGGATCACGCCGTCGTGGTACGACGCCGAGGTGTCCCAGGACGCGTCGCCGGGCGTGGTGACGTTGAGGTGGTTGGCCCAGAAGTCGGTCATGACCTCGAGCAGCTGCCGGCGGGACCACACCTGGCGTGCGACGGTGGCCTGGGAGTACTCCATGGCGGCGGTCCACTTGCCCCGGGGCAGCGTCGCCCGCACGCCCGCCTGGTCGAGCATCGCCAGCGGCAGGCGGGCGACGACGGCGTCGGCCTCGTCGTCGGGGATGCCGGCGGGGTCGAGCTGGGCGGCCAGCCAGCCGTCGACGCCGGCGGCGTGCACCTCGTCGACCAGCGCGGGCGTGGGCCCGAACGTGGTCCGTCGGAGCAGGTGGACGGCCGGATCGGAGGCGTCGAGCAGCGTGGGCGTCGCGACCGTGGTGGCGGCCGCCGCCTCGCCGGCCGTGGGGAAGACGCGCTTGGCCGCCGAGACCTCGGTGGAGGCGATGCGCTCGGTGGGTACCTGGGCGCTGGCATAGCTCTCGTCCCGGTCGGCGAACCCGTTGGCGTCGGCCGGGCTGCGCACCGGGTCGCCGGCCGGCCGGGGGTCCGGATCGTTGAGCGAGGGCAGGTCCTGGGTCGCGGCCACCATGGTGGCGGTGACCCCGGTGCCGACGATCCCGGCGAGGACCGAACGGCGCCGCCAGCGGGCGCGCTGCGGTGCGACCTCGCGTGGCTGTTCGTCGGTCATGGATGGCCCCCCAGCCCTTCACATGCCCGCCCGGCGTGATCATACGCGCCGGCGGCGCCGGTCCGCGCCGGGGGGCCAGGCGGGCGGGGCCGGATCAGCGGGGCAGGTGCTTGGCCTTGCGCAGGATGGCGGTGAAGCGGCGGGCGTAGCCGCCCGGGTCGCCGGCGGGGTCCTGCAGCTTCTCGGCGAGCCGGGTGCGTACGGCCACGGTGCGCGACTCGGTGTACTTCAGCAGCCCGTCGCGCCCGTGGCGGCGCCCCATGCCCGACGCCTTCATGCCGCCCATGGGCGCGTCCAGGCTGGCCCACGCGGACGAGTAGCCGTCGTTGACGTTGACCGTGCCGGCCAGGATGCGGGCGGCGATGGCCCGGCCCCGTGCGGTGTCGCCGCAGTAGACGCTGGCGTTGAGCCCGTACTCGCTGTCGTTCACCTGGCTGACGGCCTCGTCGTCGGACGCGACCGGGTACACCGCCACCACCGGGCCGAAGGTCTCGTCGCGGTAGAGGTCCATCGCCGGCGTGACGCCGGTCAGCACGGTCGGCTCGTAGAACAGGTCCCCCACGTCGGGGCGGTGCTTGCCGCCGGCCGCCACCCGGGCGCCCTTGGCGACGGCGTCGTCGACGTGGGCACGGACCTTGGCGAGCTGGTCGGGCGACGCCAGCGCCCCCACCTCGGGCCCGTAGGCCTGCTCGGCCCCCAGCCGCAGGGCCCGGGTGCGGGCGGCGAAGGCGTCGGTGAACCGGTCGGCGATCGACGCCTCGACGTAGATGCGCTCGATGGAGATGCAGAGCTGGCCGGTGTTGGCGAACGAGCCCACCACCGCCCCCTCCACCGCGCGGTCGAGGTCGACGTCGCCGGTGACCACCATGGCGTTCTTGCCGCCCAGCTCGGCCGACATGCCGATGAGCCGCTCGCCGGCCTGCCGGGCCACCACGCGGCCGGTGGCGGTCGAGCCCGTGAACATCATGTAGTCGGCCGCCTCGATGATGGCGGTGCCCACCGACGACCCGGGGCCGGTGACCACCTGCACCAGGCCCTCCGGCAGCCCGGCCTGCTCGAGCAGCTCGAAGGCGCGCAGGGCGGTGAACGGCGTCTGCGAGTCGGGCTTGATCACGACCGCGTTGCCCGCGACGAGGGCGGCGAGGGCGTCGGACACGGCGAGCACCAGCGGGTAGTTCCAGGGAGAGATGATGCCGACCACGCCCTTGGGGATGTGGTGCTCGTGCGTGGACACCAGGACGGGCAGCGCGCTGAGCCGCCGATGGGGCCTGAGCGCCCGCGGGGCGAGCCGGGCGTAGTAGCGCGCCGTCACCGCCTGGTCGAGGATCTCCTCGAACGCCCACACCCGCGCCTTGCCGTTCTCGGCCTGGATGAGGTCCATCAGCTCGTCCTGCAGGTCGAGCACGAGGTCGTGGTAGCGCAGCAGGACGGCGGCCCGCTCGCGCACCGGCAGGTCGGCCCACCCGCGCTGCACGGCGCGGGCGGCGGCGACGGCGGCGGCCACGTCGTCGGCGGTCCCCACCGGCACCTCGCCGACGACCTCGCCCGTCAGCGGTGAGGTGACCGCGCGGCGCTCCCGGCCCTCGGCGGGGACCGCCACCCGACCGGCCAGCCTGTCGGTCTCGGCCCGGCCCGGACGGAGCGCGGTGGCGGTGGCGCTGGTGCCCTGTGAGGTGTCGGTGGTGGTCATGCCGGCCACCGTATCCCCGGGCCCGCGGCCGTCAACCGTTGAGCGCGGCCATGCTCTCGCCGAGGGCGGCCAGCGCGGCCCGCAGCTCGACGGGGGACAGCACCTCGACCCCCGGGACGCCCGCGAGCTGGGTCACGGCGATGCGGACCGACTCGACCGGCAGCTCGATCTCGGTCCACCCATCGTCGCCCGGCGTGCCGTCGGCGAGCGCGACCCGGGTGGCCGATCCGGGGACGGCGCGGGCCAGCAGCCGGGCGGCGTCCGGGCTGACGCGCAGCCGGGTGGCGAGCGGCCGGATGGCCAGATCGAACTCGGCCGCGGACGCCGCCCACCAGTCGGCGAGGTCGAACCCCTCCGGGCGCCAGCCCGGCTCCGGGAGCACCGTGGCGTCGCCGATGCGCGACACCCGGTAGGTGCGGGGCTGCTCGCGGCGGGCGGCGACCAGGTACCAGGTGCCCGCCTTGAGCACCAGGCCCAGCGGGTCCAGCCGGCGCTCGACCGTGCGCCCGCGCGTGTCGTAGCTGATGTCGAGGCGGCGGCCGTCCCACACGGCCTCGGCCACGGTGGCCAGGGCGGTGTTCGCGTCGGCGTGGTGGAACCATCCCGGCGCGTCGAGCAGGAACCGCTCGGTGATGTGGGCGAGGTCGTCGGCCTGCCGTCCCGGCGTGCCCGGCGCGTCCGGCGCCGAGGACCGCAGCTTCGAGCGGGCCGCGGTGAGCACGGCGCCGAGGCCCAGGTCGGCGGCGCCGGCGGGGCCGAGCGTCAGCGCCACGGTCTCGGCCGCGGTGAAGCCGTCGATCGGCGAGCGCCAGCCCTCGAGCAGCCGGATGCCGCCGTGGGGCCCGGTCTCGGTCCACAGCGGCACGCCCGCCGCCTGCAGGGTGGCGACGTCCCGGTAGACGGTGCGCTCCGACACCTCCAGCTCGGCGGCCAGGGTGCCGGCCGTGGCCGGCCCGGTGCGCTGCAGCCGGAGCAGCATCGCCAGCAGGCGGGCCGATCGCATGTCGCCAGACTACGCGCCATCACTGACACGACCTGTCAGGAACCGGCGCGACGGTGACGGCATGACCGACAGCACCACAGCACCATTGGCCGGCAAGGTCGCCCTGGTCGCCGGTGCCACCCGCGGGGCCGGGCGCGGCATCGCGGTGGCCCTGGGGGCCGCGGGCGCCACCGTCTACGGCACCGGCCGCACCACCCGCACGGAGCGCTCCGAGTACGACCGCCCCGAGACCATCGAGGAGACGGCCGAGCTGGTCGACGCCGCCGCCGGGGAGAGCGGGAGCGGCGGTCGCGGCATCGCCGTCCAGGTCGACCACCTCGAGCCGCCGCAGGTCGAGGCGCTGGTCGCCCGCATCGACGACGAGCACGGCCGGCTCGACATCCTGGTCAACGACATCTGGGGCGCGGAGAACCTGACCCAGTGGAACACGCCCATCTGGGAGCACGACCTCGACAAGGGCCTACGCACCCTGCGGCTGGCCGTGGAGACCCACCTGGTCACCAGCCACTTCGCCCTCGGCCTGTTGTCCCGCCGGCCCGGCGGTCTGGTCGTCGAGGTCACCGACGGCACCTACGACTACAACCTGGCGAACTACCGGCTGACCACCTTCTACGACCTGGCCAAGTGGTCGGCGATCAGGCTGGCGTACGCGTTCGGCGAGGAGCTGGCGCCGCGGGGGTCGACCGCCGTGGTCCTCACGCCGGGCTGGCTGCGCTCGGAGATGATGCTCGAGCACTACGGCGTCACCGAGGAGACCTGGCGCGATGTCCTGGACCGGCCGTTCGACGGCGAGGGCTTCCATCCCGGGCACTTCGGCATCTCCGAGACCCCGGCCTACAGCGGCCGGGCCGTCGCCGCCCTGGCCGCCGACCCCGACGTCGCCCGCTGGAACAAGCAGTCCCTCTCGAGCGGCCAGCTCGCCCGGGAGTACGGCTTCACCGACGTCGACGGCAGCCAACCGGACGCCTGGCGCTACCTGGTCGAGGTCCAGGACGCGGGCCTGCCGCCGAACCCGGGCGCCTACCGCTGACCGCGTCTCCGCCGACCGCGCTGTCCGTGCGGCGTTGCCGGCACGCGGTCGGCGGGCGGCGCCGCGTGCCGGCCGCCCGGCGGCGTCGCCGGCTCGGGCCGTCCATGCGGCGCCCTTCCCCTGGCGTCCGGTCGACCCCCGTTAATTTGGCCGCGTGACCACCGAACCCGCCGCGCCGCCCGACTGGTTCCGGCGGGCCCTGGCCGTGCCCTTCACCGACGAGACGGTGACCGTCGACGGGGCGGCCGTCCACTACCTGGCCTGGGGCCGTCCGGGGCGGCGGGGCCTGGTCTTCGTGCACGGCGGCGGCGCCCACGCCCACTGGTGGACCCACGTGGCCGCCGCCTTCGCCGCCGACCTGCGGGTGCTCGCGCTCGACCTGTCGGGCCACGGCGACAGCGACCACCGGCCGGAGTACTCGCTCGCGCAGTGGACCGACGAGGTCATGGCCGTGGCCCGGTCGGGCGGCATCGACGGGCCGCCGGTGATCGTGGGCCACAGCATGGGCGGCTTCGTCACCATCGCCACCGCCGCGCTGCACCCCCACGGGCTGGCCGGCGCGGTGGTGTGCGACTCGCCGGTGACCGCGCCCGACCCCGAGGTCGACGCCTCGCAGGTGGGCAGCGCCTTCGGTGCGCCCCGCACCTATCCCACGCTCGCGGCGGCGCTGGCCCGCTTCCGCACCGTGCCGCCGCAGGACCACTACCTCGACTACGTGATCGACCACGTGGCGCCGCGCTCGGCCCGCCAGGTTGACGGGGGCTGGCAGTGGAAGTTCGACCGCCAGGTGTTCGCCCAGTTCGTCGGCGGCATGCGGTCGGTCGCCCTGCCCTACCTCGCCCAGGTGCGCTGCCGGTTGGCCCTGCTGCGCTCGGAGCACGGGCTGGTCACCGAGGACATCGGGGACGAGATGTACGAGCAGCTCGGCCGCGTGGCCCCGGTCATCGAGATCCCCGAGGCCGGCCACCACGCCATGCTCGACCAGCCCCTCATCCTCCTCACCGCGCTGCGCACCCTGGTCGCCGACTGGGACCACTCCGAACCCCACCGCCGCCCCGACCGCGTGTGATCCGTCACCTGCTGGGACGGTTGTGGTTGGTCAGCAACCAGCTCCGTCCCGCGGGCTCGCCGTGTGCGGGCCGACCAGGCCCGGGGCGCTACCAGATGCGGACGCGCTCGTCCTCGGGGAGCCACATGCCGTCGCTGTCCTGCACCGCGAAGGCCTCGTGGAACTCGTCCAGGTTGCGCACGACGTTGGCCCGGAACTCCGGGGGCGAGTGGGGGTCGATGGCGAGGCGGCGGATCTGCTCGGCCTCGCGGGTGGCCATGCGCCACACCTGGCCCCAACCCAGGAACACGCGCTGGCTGCCGGTCAGCCCGTCGATGACGGGCGCCTCCTCGCCCTGCAGGCTGAGGAGGTAGGCCTTGTGGGCGATCGTGATGCCACCCAGGTCGCCGATGTTCTCGCCCACGGTCAGGGCGCCGTTCACGTGGTGGCCGTCGAGGCCTTCGGGCGTGAAGCCGTCGTACTGGGCGATGAGCGTCTTGGTCAGCGTGTCGAACCCGGCCCGGTCGTCCTCGGTCCACCAGTCGGCCAGGTTGCCGTCGCCGTCGTAGCGGCTGCCCTGGTCGTCGAAGCCGTGCCCGATCTCGTGCCCGATCACGGCGCCGATGCCGCCGAAGTTCACGGCGTCGTCGGCGCCGGGGTCGAAGAACGGCGAGCGCAGGATCGCCGCGGGGAAGACGATCTCGTTCATCCCCGGGTTGTAGTAGGCGTTGACCGTCTGGGGCGTCATGTGCCACTCGCCCCGGTCGATCGGCTTGCCGATCTTCGCCAGGTTGCGGTCGACCTCGAACGCGTCGGCCCGGCGCACGCTGCCCAGCAGGTCGTCGCGCTCGACCTCCAGGGCCGAGTAGTCGCGCCAGGTGTCGGGGTAGCCGACCTTGGGCGTGAACCGGTCCAGCTTGTCGAGGGCCCGCTGCCGGGTCTCGGGCGACATCCACTCGAGCCGCTCGATGTCGACCCGGTAGGCCTCGACCAGCCAGCCGACCAGGCGGTCCATGTGGGCCTTGTGCTCGGGCGGGAAGTGGCGGGCGACGTAGAGCCGGCCGAGCGCCTCGCCCAGCGCGCCCTCCACCACGTCGACCCCCCGCTTCCAGCGCTCGCGCAGCTCGGGGATGCCCGAGAGGCGGGTGCCGTAGAACGCGAAGTTGGCGTCGACGAACCGGCTGGACAGGAACGGCGCCGAGGCCCGCACGTGGTGGAAGGTGAGCCACGCCTGCCAGTCGGCGAGCGGGATCTCGCCCAGCAGGCGGGCCGCGGTCTCGACGGCGTCGGGCTGGCGCACCACCACCTCGTCGAAGGCGCCGGCGGGCGAGCCGAGGCCGTCGAGCCACGCCGGCCAGTCGAGCCCCGGCGCCAGCTCGCCGAGGGCGGCCAGCGTGTGCTTGTTGTGGGTCTTGAGGGCGTCGCGGCTGTCGACCGTGGTCCAGTGGCCCCGGGCGACGGCCGTCTCGAGCGCCATGACCCGGGCGGCGGCGTCCTCGGGCTCGGGGACGTCGACCAGCCGCAGCATGGTGGCCACGTGCTCGACGTAGGCGTCGCGCACCTCGGCGTAGGCGTCCTCGCGGTAGTAGGCCTCGTCGGGCAGGCCGAGGCCGCTCTGGACGAGGTTGACGATGTACCGCGTGGCGTCGTCGCCGTCGTTGTCGACGAACCACTCGACGAGCCCCGGCGTGCCGTGGCGCTGCAGCCGGCCCAGCAGGGCGATCAGCTCGCCGGTCGAGGCGACCGCGGCGATGGCCGCCAGGTCGTCGGCGAGCGGCGAGGCGTCGCGCCGCTCGGCCCCGTCGACGTCCATGAACGCGGCCCACAGGTCGCCCACCTTGCGCTCGTCGCTGCCGGCGGGCGCGTCGGCGGCGGCGGCCTCCTCGGCCAGCGCCCGGACGTCGAGCTCGGCCTGGTCGCGCAGCATGTGGAAGGCGCCGTGCGCGGCCCGGTCCGGGGGGATCTCGGCGGTGGCCAGCCAGGCACCGTTGACGTGGCGGAACAGGTCGTCCTGCGGCCGCACGTCGGCGGACAGCTCGTCGATCGCGATCCCACTGGGCGAGGTGGGGGCCATGGATGCTCCTTCGGGCTCGACGGAAGCCGTCAGCCTAAGAGGTTGCGCCGATAGGCGCAGCCGTGGCCCAGCGGCCCGGCGCCGAAGGCGCCAGGAGCGGAGGTACAGCGTCGGTCGACCTTCGGCGGCGGAGCCGCCGAGTACGCAGAGGCGTACCTATCCGCGCACTCTCTACGGGCCTCGCGCCGGTCCCGGGCCGGCCCGGAGCAGGCCGTCGACGACGGTGGCGACCGACTCCATGGTCGTGAACAACGAGCCGCCCGCCATGCCGGGGTCGAGCCCCGAGAGCAGCTCGATGCCGAGGAACAGCGCGGCCACGGCGGCGGTGAGGTCGTCGCGGGACAGCAGCTCGCCGAAGGGCACGTCGGCCAGCAGCCGGTCGATGGTCTCGCCCACGAGGGTGGTCCACGGCCGCAGCGACTCGGTGATGCCCCGGGACAGCTCCTCCGACCCCACCGCGCCCGCCAGCATCTGGGTGAGCGTCGCGACGGTGCCGGCCTGGAACTCGTCGTCGTGCAGGCGGCGGGCGACGGCCACCAGCCCGGCCAGCGACGTCACCTCGGCGAGGGCGGGGGCGTACAGGGCCGAGCGGCGCTCGCTCTCGCTGCGGGCGACGGCCACCAGCAGGCCGTCGACGGAACCGAAGTGGTAGAAGATCAGCGCCTGGTTGAAGCCGCCGTGACGGGCGATGGCGCGGGCGCTGATGCCGGCGATGCCCTCGTCACGCAGCGCCTGCAGCGCGGCGTCGACGATGCGGGCCCGCGTCTGCTCGGCGCCCGGGCGGGCCCGGCGCGGCGCCGGCACCGGGGGAGCGGGCGCCGACACCGGCGCCGGGGTGGTCGTCGGAGTGGTGGGGGTGACGGGCACGGTCGTGTTCTCCCTTCACGCCAGCGCGGTCAGGGGGATCTGGTGGTAGCGGGGGTCCATCAGGGTGGCGAGCGCCCAGGTGGAGTACGTGCGGGGCAGCAGGCCGAGGCCCTCGCCCACGGTGGTCTGGTTGAGGTGGCCGACGGCCCGGCGGGCGTCGTCGCCGTAACGGTCGGCGGCCGCCAGTGCCTCGGCGATCGTGCCGGACTTGCGCACCAGGTCGAGCGCCCGGTCGACGTCGGCACCCGTCGCGGCGCGCGCGCCCCCGCCGGCGGCGAGCGCCGCCCGCAGCTCGTCGCCGACGGGTCCCCGCAGGGCTGCGAGCACCGGCAGCGTGTACACGCCGCTGGCGACGTCGTTGCCGGTGGGCTTGCCCAGCCGCTCCTCGTCGCCGATCAGGTCGAGCACGTCGTCGAGCACCTGGAAGCCCATCCCGAACGCGAGGCCGAACCGG
Source organism: uncultured Acidimicrobiales bacterium (assembly GCA_963842395.1). Classification (GTDB taxonomy): domain Bacteria; phylum Actinomycetota; class Acidimicrobiia; order Acidimicrobiales; family VFJN01; genus ZC4RG19. The sequence goes on along the minus strand of CAWJGJ010000002.1, from coordinate 618,671 downwards.
GCGAGCGCGGCCACGTTCTCGTCCCCGAGGCCGGCGCAGTGGCCGCCCAGCCGGCAGGCGCACTCGAACAGCGCGGCCGTCTTGCCGCGGACCGAGGCGAGGTGGGCCTCGACGGTGCGCCCGACGTCGAACGCGTCGCGCATCTCGAGGACCTGGCCCTCGCACAGCTCGCCGAGCGAGGTCGCCACCAGCCGCGCCGCCTCCTGGCTCACCCCGGCGGCCAGCTCGGCGGCCCGGGCGAGGATGTAGTCGCCGGCCAGCACCGCGTGGTTGACCCCCTCGACCGCGTTGATGGTGGGCCGGCCCCGCCGGGTGGCGGCGTCGTCGAGGATGTCGTCGTGTACGAGCGAGCCGACCTGCACGAGCTCGACCGCGGCGGCGGCGTCGACCACCCGATCGTCGAAGACGTCGCCGGTGGCGGCGGTGACGATGGTGAGGAGCGGCCGCAGCCGCTTGCCCCCCGACTCGGCCACCCGCACCGCCGCGGGACCGAGCAGCGCGCCGTCGTGGCCCAGCACGTCGGTGATGCGGGCATCGACGGCCGCCAGACGCTCGGGCAGGTCGGCGATGCCGAACAGGCGGGCCAGGCCCTCGGCCGAGAGATCGGCCACCTCGGGCGCGGCGGGCGCGGTGCCGGGGTCACGGGGAAGGGTGATCACGCGGTCGGGCGGGACGTCGTGCATCTGATCTCCTCCGGCCTGTCGGGGGGCGGGGGCCGGCCGTGAGCGAACGCTTTGAGCGTATGCTCAACTCCAGGCGGGCTCAAGGGCCGGTGGTCGTGACCTTCGGCACGGCACCGGGACGCACGACAGTTCCCCCTTGCGCCACGAAGAGCGTCGGCGCGACAACTGTTCATGGCAATCGGCCGGAGGGGCGCCGGTCGCCGACGCACAGGGGGAGAGGGGGAGCAGACGATGGCTCATGCCGAGAACGCGCCGTCGCGCCTGCGCAAGGTGGCGAAGCTGGCCGTCTCGCTGCTGGGCATCATGTTCGGCTTCGTCAGCCCGTCGGACGTGACCGCCGCCGACTGATCAGCCGTCGCGGAACACCGTGAGGCACCGGCGGATGGCGGCGCTGCTCACCTGCCACGCCAGCACGACGCCCAGCCCCATGGCGAGCCAGCGGGCGAGCAACAGCCGGAACGTGAGCTCGTCGGCCAGCGCGTCGACGGCACCCGCCAGCTCGCCCAGGTCGACAGCGACCAGCCGCCACAGCCACACGACGGTGGCCGCCACCGCATAGCGGGGATCGAACCACCCGACCACCAGCAGGGCCGCCGGGACCGCCAGCCCGGCGACGGTCACCGCCGTCACCGTGCCGTGCGGGGCCAGGCCTGCGGCCGCGCCCGCCAGCCCGATCGCGGCCGCGGCGAGGGCGGCGCCCCCCGGGCAGCTGCGGGCGTCGTAGCGGTGGCCGACCACCACCGCGCCGAGGACGACGAGGGGGAGGGCCAGCGGTGCGTCGCCCACCCCCGCCGGCCCGGGCACGACGGCCAGGGCCACGGCGCCGACCTGGACGGCGGCCAGCACCACGGCGCCGGTGCGGAGACCGCCAGCGACGGCCGCGGCGAGGAGGGTCGCCAGGGCGGCTGCGGCCAGTGCGACCGGCACGCCGGCGGGGAACGGCCCGGCTGCGGCCGTGGCCCCCGGGTCGTGCCCGGCGTGGCCGGCGGTCCACACCGCGGCCCACGCCGCCAGCGCACCGACGACCGTCAGCACGAGGGCACCGACCCGCACGCCCTGCCGCACGAGCTCGTGGCGGTCGTCGCGCGTGCCCCGGCGGCTCGCCGCCCGCAGCGCGAAGCCCACCAGGCTCGCGACCTCCAGGGCGGCGTCGAGCCGGCCCGATCCCTCGGCGAGCTGGTCGGCCGAGGCCACGAGGTCGGTGCGCAGCCGCTCGTCCACGCCGGGCAGGCGCCGGGCGGTCCACCGGAGGGCAGCGCTGCCCCGCCCCGGCCGGGGGGCGGGACCCACGTGCGCATTGCCGCCCGTATTCATGTCGCGAGGCCCTGGCGGAGCATGGCGTGGCCCACGTCCGCGTTGGCCCGCAGCCGGTCGACCTCGGCCGTGAGGAGCTCGCGCCCGCTATCGGTGAGCGCGAACGACCGCCGGGGTGGGCCGCCGTCGGAGTCGGTGCCGACGAAGCGGATGTAGCCGTCCCGCTCGAGTCGGTCGAGGGCTGCGTACAACGTGCCGGCGCGCATCCTCACCCGGCCGCCGGACAGGTCCTCGACCGCGCGCAGGATGCGGTAGCCGTGAGCCGGCCCGGCCGCCAGGGCGGTGAGGACGAAGTAGGTGGGTTCTCGCAGCGGTGAGGTCATGTCTCCGTGATGTGACTCGCTGACGTTGACTCGATGGCGCTGACTCTGTCGTGCTATTCGGTTGTGCTAGTCAGTCGTTCGGTATACTTGTGGCGAGTATACGCCACGCACGACGCGGGAGGTGACGGACCGATGACCAGCACGGCAGCGCCACCGACGCGGTCGGCCGGAGGACCGCGGTTGCGGCCCCGGCAGGTGAACCTCCTCCTCGAGGCGCTGGTGGTGGCCGCGGTCGTCAGCGGGCTGGCGTCGTGGGCGGTCGGCGACCGGTGGAGCATCTGGCTCACCACCGCGCACGGCGTGATCGGGCTGTCGCTGTTGCTGCTGGTGCCGGCCAAGCTGCGGGGGCCCGTGACGACCGGCTTCCGGCGGGGGCGTGCCACCCGATGGGTGTCGGCCGGCTTCGGCGTGCTGGTCCTGGCCACCGCCGGGCTGGGCCTGGCCCACGCCACCGGCGTGTGGCACGGCGTGGGCACGTGGTCGCCGCTGTGGACCCACGAGCTGTTCGGGTTCGCCGTGATCCCGCTGTTCGTGTGGCACCTCGTCAGCCGGCCGGTGCGCCCACGGGCCACCGACCTCGACCGCCGCTCGCTGATCGGCGGCGGCCTCGTCGCGGGCGCGGCGGCAGGCGTCTACCTGTCCCAGGAGACGATCACCCGGGTGGCGGGGCTCGACGGCGGCACCCGCCGGGGCACGGGGTCGCACGAGGTCGCCTCGTACGACCCTGCGGCCATGCCCACGGTCATCTGGCTCGACGACCGCCGTCCCTCGGACACGGCCGCGGACGGCTGGCCGCTCGTCGTCGGCGGCGAACCGGTCACGGTGGCCTCGCTGCGGGAACGCGCCAGGCCGGTGGTGGCCAGGCTGGACTGCACCGGCGGCTGGTGGAGCGAGCAGAGCTGGGACGCGGTGCCCCTGTCGGAGCTGCTCCCCGAGCCCGGCGGCCGCAGCGTCAGGGTGGCATCGCGGACCGGCTACGACCGGCTGTTCGGGCACGGCGCCCTGGACGAGATCTACCTGGCGGTCGGCTACGGCGGCGAGCCGCTGCGCCCTGGCCACGGTGCGCCGGTGCGGCTGATCGTGCCCGGCCGGCGCGGGCCGTGGTGGGTCAAGTGGGTGACCAGCGTCGAGCCGAGCGACCGGCCGGCCTGGCTCCAGTTCCCGCTGCCGCTCACCTGACAGCCGGGCGGCACCCATCAGTTGCCGTTGGTGCTCCAGTGCCAGGCCTCGGACGGCAGGTTGATCAGGCCGTACTCCGCGGCGTGGCTCACCAGCCAGTCGTAGCACGGGCTTCCCGAGCCGATGGCGCCGCCCCCGTTGCAGGTGAAGTCGATGGCCAGCCCCAGCTCGTGCATCGACGAGCCGGGCCGGGCGGTCGGCGGGCTGCACTGCGACGAGGGCATCTCGTAGATCGCATAGTCGGAGGTGCCGCAGTGGGCACGGCGCAGGTCGATCTGCGCCTGAGGGTCGCGGTAGCCGCCCCCGCACATGGACAGGCCGTCGGCGCTGGCAGCGTCGAGCAGGGCCTGCACGTCGCCGCCGATCGAGCCGGCGACCGTGATGGACCCGCCGCCCGGGCAGGTGACGGTGGCCAGGCCGCCCGGTGCCGGTGCCACGGTCGACCCGGTCGCGGGGTCGGGCTGCGCGGCGGCCGCGGCCAGTGCCGCGGCCAGTGCCGCCTGCTCTGCGGCGATCTGGCGGGACAGCTCGGCGTCGTAGGCCCGCAGGGCCTCGGCCTCGGCCAGCCGGCTGTTGATGCGGCCCTCGACCTCGTTGGCGAGCTGTGTCTGGGCGTCCAGCGCCGTGTTGAGCTCGGCCAGGGCGTTGTCGGCCTCCGACTTGCGCTGGGCGGCCGCGGCGACGGCGTCCTCCTTGTCGGCCTGCACGACCTCGAGCTCGGCCTGGGCCGTCGCGAGCTCCTCGAGCGTGCGGGCGTCGGCGTCGGCCTGGAGGCCCACGATGGCCTCCTTGACCGTGGCGTCGGTCAACGTGTCGACCCGCAGCGCGTCGAGCGCGTGGTTGACGGGCGGGTCGACGAACGCCTGGACGAGCATCTCCTCGGTGGTGCGGTCGAGGTCGGCGATCTGGGTCTCGAGCCGATCGACCTCGGCCGTGGCGGTGAGCACCTCGGCCTCGGCCGAGGCGACGGCGTCCTCGGCGGCGGTGACCACGACCCGCTGCCCGGCGACCTCGGTCTGCAGGGCGGCGAGCGCCGTGCGGATCTCGGCGTCCTCGGCCTCGAGCACGTCGATCTCGGCCGCCACCTCCTCGCCCCGCGACCGCACCTCGTCGAGCTGATCCTCGGCGGAGGGTTCCTGGGCCTCGCTCGGGGCCGTGGTCAGTGTGGTGACGGCCACGATCGCGGCGGCCAGCACCCTGCTCGTCGCGCGTCGCCAGCCCCGTCGTCCCATCAGCCTTCCAAGCTCCCCAGCTCCGACCGCTCGTGCGAATGTAACGAATGGCGGACCGGTTGTCACGGAAGCGCAACACCAGAGATTGTCGCCAAGATTGCGCGCACACCGGTCGCCATGCACACTGGCGCCGTGGTCGACGGGCTGCGGTGCATGGTCATGCGGGGCGGCACCTCCAAGGGCCTCTACTTCCTGGCCGACGACCTCCCCGCCGACCCGGCCGCCCGTGACGACCTGCTGCTGCGCGTGATGGGTTCGCCCGACGCCCGCCAGATCGACGGGCTCGGCGGCGCACACCCGCTGACCAGCAAGGTGGCGGTCATCGGCCCGGGAACCCGCGGCGCCGCCGTCGACTACCTGTTCCTGCAGGTGGTGGTCGACGACGCGGTGGTGACCGACCGGCAGAACTGCGGCAACCTGCTGGCGGGGGTCGGCGCCTTCGCCCTCGAGCGGGGACTGGTGCCGGCGCCCGACCGTGACGCCGCCGCGGTCGAGGTCACCATCCGCATGGTCAACTCCGGCGGCCTCGCTACCGCCACCGTGCCGGTGCGGCACGGTCGACCCCGCTACGACGGCGCCACCGCCATCGCCGGCGTGCCCGGCACCGCCGCTCCCGTGCGGCTCGACTTCGCCGACGTGGCCGGGTCGTCGTGCGGCGCGCTCCTGCCGACCGGGCGCATGGTCGACGACGTCGCGGGCCTGGCGGTCACGCTCGTCGACAACGGCATGCCGGTGGTGGTGCTGCGGGCCGCCGACCTGGGCGTCACGGGCGGCGAGACGCCCGCGGAGCTGGAGGCGAACGACGGGCTGCGCGCCACGCTCGAGCGGGTGCGGCTGGCCGCCGGACCCCTGATGCGCCTCGGTGACGTGGCAGGGGCCACGGTGCCCAAGCTCACGCTGGTGGCCGAGCCGGCCGCGGGCGGCCACCTCGCCACGCGCACGTTCATCCCCCATCGGTGCCACGACGCCATCGGGGTGCTGGGCGCCGTCAGCGTCGCCACCGCCGCGTTGCTGCCCGAGGGCCCGGCCGCGTCCGTGGCCCGGTTCGGCGCCGGCGGCGAGGGCGACCGCACCGGCGGCGGTGCCGAGGTCGCCGGTGGCCCCCACGGCGGCGGGCCGGGGCGGGTCGTCACCGTCGAGCACCCGACCGGCACGTTCGACGCCGCCGTCGACCTGGTCGTGGCCGACGGCGAGGTCGTGGTGCGGCGGGCGGGGATCATCCGCACCGCCCGCAAGCTCATGGACGGCACCGTGTTCCCCCGCCCCCCGGCCCGGCGGTGAGCGGGGATGATGGACCGCACGCTGCCCACCATCCCGCCCCCGCATCCCGACCCCCACCCGCCCCGGGCCTTCACCCCGCCGCCCGGCGCCTGCGACGCCCACTGCCACGTGTTCGGCCCCGCCGACCGGTTCCCCTTCGCGCCCGGCCGCAGCTACACGCCCCCGGACGCCGGTGCCGACGACTTCGCCCGGCTGCAGGCCCGGCTCGGGCTGTCCCGCGCCGTGCTGGTGCAGGCGAGTTGCCACGGCACCGACAACGCCGCCATGGTCGACGCCCTGTGGCGGTCGGGCGGGCGCTACGCGGGCGTCGCCATGGTCGACGACGGGGTCACCGACGGCGAGCTGGCCCGGCTCCACGACGCGGGCGTGCGGGGCACCCGGTTCAACTTCGTCGCCCACCTGGGCGGTGCCCCCGACCTCGACCGGTTCGACCGCGTCGTCGCCCGGGTGGCGGCGCTCGGCTGGCACGTCGTGCTGCACTTCGACGCCGCCGATCTGCCCCGGTACCGGGCGCTGCTCGACCGGATGCCGTGCCCGTACGTGATCGACCACATGGCCAGGGTCGACGCGTCCGCCGGCCTCGTCCAGCCGCCGTTCCGGGCGCTGCTCGACCTCCTCACCGACGAGCGCTGCTGGGTCAAGGTGTCGGGCGCCGAGCGGCTGACCGCGGGCGGCTCGCCTCCGTACGACGACGTGGTGCCCTACGCCCGGGCGCTGATCGCCGCCGCGCCCGACCGCGTCCTGTGGGGCACCGACTGGCCCCACCCCAACGTCCGCCACATGCCCGACGACGGCGACCTGGTCGACCTGCTGGCCGACTTCGCCCCCGACGAGGTGACCCGCCACCGCATCCTCGTGGACAACCCGAGCCGGCTGTATCCCCTGGTCTGACACCACCCTCGACCTGAGGTCGAGGTCCAGGTCGAGGGTTGGCGGCGGGCCAGGCGCCGTCGGCGATCGTGGTCAGAGGGGCAGTCCGGTGTAGTTCTCGGCGAAGCTCCGCTGGGCCGCCTCGGAGCCGGCGAGGTAGTCGAGCTCGGACTCCTGGAGGCGGTGCTCGAAGTCGGTGCGGTCGGGGAAGCGGTGCATCAGCGTCGTGAGCCACCACGAGAAGCGGACGGCCTTCCACACCCGGGCCAGCGCACGGGACGAGTACTCGTCCAGCCCGGTGGTGGACGCGCCGGTCACGGCGTCCGTCAGCGCGCCGGCCAGATAGTGGACGTCGGACACCGCCAGGTTCAGGCCCTTGGCCCCGGTGGGCGGGACGATGTGGCCGGCGTCGCCGGCGAGGAACAGCCGACCGTGGCGCAGGGGCTCGGCGACGAAGCTGCGCAGGGGGGTGATCGACTTCTCGATCGACGGGCCCGTCACCAGGCGGGCCGCCGCCTCGGGGGGCAGGCGGGCCGTCAGCTCCTCCCAGAACCGGTCGTCGGGCCACCCGTCGACGGCGTCGTCCGCCGGGCACTGCACGTAGTAGCGGCTCAGCGTGGCGTGACGCATCGAGCAGAGAGCGAAGCCCCGGTCGTGGTGGGCGTAGATGAGCTCGTGGTCGACCGGCGGGGTCTCGGACAGGATGCCGAGCCAGCCGAACGGATAGACCCGCTCGTAGGTGCGGAGCACCGTGGGCGGGAACACGGTGCGGCTGATGCCGTGGTAGCCGTCGCACCCGGCCACGTACTCGCAGTCGATGCGGTGGGCCCCGGTGCCGCCTGCGGCGGTGAAGCTGACGTAGGGCGCGTCGCCGTCCACGTCGTGCGGCACCACGTCCGCCGCCTCGTCGACCACCGGCACCCCCGCCTCGTCGAGTGCGGCGTAGAGGTCCTTGGTCACCTCGGTCTGGCCGTAGATCATCACGCCCCGGCCGACCAGCCCCTGGAAGTCGACGCGCACGTGCCGCCCCGAGAAGCTGAGGCCCACCCCCGCATGGACGGTGCCCTCGCGGTCCATGCGCCCGCCGACGCCGGCGGCCCGGAGCGTCTCGACGGTGCCCCACTCCAGCACCCCGGCCCGCACCCGGCTCATGACGTGCCCGCGTGTCTGGCGTTCGAGCACGACCGCGCCGACGCCGGCCCGGTGGAGCAGCAGGGCCAGCAGCAGGCCGGCCGGCCCGCCGCCGACGACGACGACCGGCACCCGCCCGGGCACGTCGACGGCGCCCCGATCGGCACTGCGTGCCGGGTACCGCACTGTGCTCATGGTTCGCTCGCTGCGCTCGCTCACTGGTGCACCCTTCGGGATGCACGCAGTGAGCGATCGGCACTGCGTGCCGGGTACCGCACTGTGCTCATGGTTCGCTCGCTGCGCTCGCTCACAGGGCCCGGGCCAGGCGGTCGAGCACCTGCATGGACGGCAGGCACTGGGCGGCGCTCGCCAGCGGCTCGCGGCCCTCGGCCACCGCGGCGACGAACTCGCGGTCCTGCAGCTCGATGCCGTCGCTGCTGACCCCGATGCCCGACACGTCGACCGGTGCGCCGTTGCCGTCCACGAGGTCGTCGTAGCTGGCCACGTAGGTGCCCGTGTCGCCGATGTAACGGAACGTGGTGCCGAGGGGCCCGTCGTTGTTGAACGACAGCGCCAGGGTGCACAGCGCGCCCGACGGCGAGCGCAGGCCGACGGTCATGTCCATGGCGATGCCGAGCCGGGGATGGGGCGGCCCCTGCTGGGCCCAGGCCACCTCGGGTACGGCGCCGGTCTGGTGGATGAACAGGTCGACGGTGTGGCAGGCGTGGTGCCACAGCAGGCTGTCGGTCCAGGACCGGGGCCGGCCGAGCGCGTTCGTGTTCTCGCGGCGGAAGAAGAACGTCTCGGCGACGAGGTGCTGCAGGGCGAGCTCGCCGGCGGCGATGCGCCGGTGGACCCACTGGTGGCCGGGGTTGAAGCGGCGGGTGTGGCACACCATGGCGGTGAGCCCCGTGCGCCGCTGCGCGTCCACCACCGCCTCGGCCCCGGCCAGGCTGTCGGCCATCGGGATCTCGACCAGCACGTGCTTGCCGGCCTCCATCGTCGCCACGGCCTGGTCGGCGTGGAGCGGCGTGGGGGTGGTGAGGACCGCGGCGTCGACGCCCGGCAGCGCCAGCATCTCGCCGAGGTCGAGGCCATGGCGGGGGATGGAGAACTCGGCGGCGAAGGCGGCGGTGTCCGCGGCGTCGCCGCCGGCCACCGCGACGACGTCCACCCCGTCGATGCGGCCCAGCGCGGCGGCGTGCCTGCGGGCGATCGCCCCCTCGCCGGCGAGGACCACCCCGATGCGGTTGGCCATGCCCCCTCCTCTACGCTGGCCGTGTTGTGCACAATACTGTTGACGATTCGGGCGAGACGATGCACACGCACCTGCCGGTAGCCGATCGGCTGCGAGAGGACATCCTGGGCGGCGCCTTCCCTCCGGGCGAGCGCCTCATCGAGCTGCAGCTCACCGAGCGCTACGGCGTGGGACGAGCCGCGGTGCGGGCCGCGCTGGTCGAGCTCGACGCCGAGGGTCTGGTGCAGCGCGAGGCCAACCGGGGCGCGGCGGTGCGCCGCATCAGCGTCGCGGAGGCCATCGAGATCACCGAGGCCCGCGCCGTCCTCGAGGGCCTGATCGCCCGGCGGGCGGCCGAGCGCGCCGGCGACGACGAGCGGTCGGCGCTGCGGGCCGTGGTGGACGAGATGGCCGCCGCGGTCAGGTCCGACGACAAGCTGGGCTACTCCGAGCTCAACCGCACCCTGCACGGCACGCTGCGCCGGGTGGCGCGCCACGGGGTGGCCGACGACCTGGTGGCCAACCTGCGCAACCGGGCCGCCCACCACCAGTTCCGGCTGGCGCTCGTGCCCGGCCGGGCCGGCGAGTCGCTGACCGAGCACCGCGCCATCGTCGCCGCCGTGTGCGCGGGCGACGGCGACGGAGCCGAGCGGGCCATGCACGAGCACCTGGCCTCGGTCATCGACGTGCTGCGGCACTGGGAGGCGTTCGACGGCCAGGCGTGAGTGCGCCGGGCCGGCGATCGCCTACCCGGGGACGGGAGGGACCTCGGTCGTGCCGTCGACCAGCAGCGACAGGTGGGCGACCGTCGAGCGGGTCATCACCGGGTCGATGCCCAGCTCGGCCAGAAGCTCGGCCGCGGCCTCCATCTCGTCCAGCCGGCGGGCGGCGTGGGGTGCGGTGCCCGTCACCAGGCGGCGGATGAGGTCCTCGTCGGCCGCCTCCAGCTGAGCCGCCAGGTTGTGCCACGTCTCCTCGGCCAGGCCCGCGGCGGCGGCCGCCCGCATCGACTCGATGACCAGCGCCGCCAGGCCCTTCATCACCACGCTGCGCAGCAGCTTGCGGGTGGCGGCCAGCCCGGCCTCGTCGCCCGCGTGCTCGACGGGCATGCCGAGCGGCGCCATGGCGGCCACGAAGGCGGTGGCCGCCGGGCCCGAGGCCAGGGCGGGCGTGAGCAGGCCCGTGCCCGGCACCGTCGACATCAGGGCCACGTCGACGAAGCCGAGGTCCGCGCCCGCCGCCGTCGCCGCCAGGCGCTGCTTGAGGCCCGCCGCGGCGGTGGACAGGTCGGCGTAGACCGCGTCGCCGGGGATGGTGTCGAGCGCCTGATCGAGGGCGCCGGCCGCGTCGGCGGCCGCGGTGAGGGCGAGCACCACCTCGACGCGGTCGACGGCGGTGCGGGGGTCGTCGTGGCGTGTGACCCCCGCGGGCGTCGCCACCGGCGCCGGGTCGTAGCCCCGCACCTCGACCCCGGCGGCGGCCAGGTCGGCGGCGATGAGCGAGCCCGCCTCGCCCAGCCCGAACACGCAGATGCAGGTCGCGCCGCTCACCCCGGCGGCTCCGGCCGGTCGACGTAGGTGACGCCGAGCGCCGCCAGCGTCTCGCGCAGGCCGTACATGTCGAGGCCCAGCTCGCCGGCGGCCAGCCGGGCGCGGGTCTCGTCCTCGTTCGCGACCCGCTGCCGGGACCGCTCGAGCGCCCACGCCGCCTCGGCCCGGGGCACGACCACGACCCCGTCGTCGTCGGCGCACACCACGTCGCCGGGGTGCACGATCACCGCGCCCAGCACCACGGGCACGTTCACGGACCCGGGGCTGGCCTTGACGGTGCCCTGGCACGAGACGTAGCGCGACCACACGGCGAAGCCCATCTCCCGCAGGTCCGCGGTGTCGCGCACGCCGGCGTCGATGACGAGCCCCCGGACGCCGCGGGCCGCCAGCGAGGTGGCCAGCAGCTCGCCGAACATGCCGTGGGTCGACGGCGCCGTGTTCGTCACCACCAGCATGTCGCCGGGCCGGCACACCTCCACGGCGGCGTGGAGCATCAGGTTGTCGCCCGGGTGGCTCGACACGGTGACCGCGGTGCCCGCCAGCCGGGCTCCCTGCTGGATCGGCCGCAGGTCCGGCCCGGCGAACCCCCGGCGCCCGATCGCCTCGTGCACGGTGGCGGTGCCGAGCGGCGCCAGCGCGTCGACCACCTCGGCCGGCGCCCGGTCGACCGTGCGGACCACCACGTGCCGGGCGGTCACGGTGTCACCGAGGACGGCGACGGGCCCGGCGGTGACGCCGGCGGTGCGGACAGCCGTGCGGACGGAGACGGCGCCGACGACGCCGGCGACGCGGCCGCCAGCCGGGGATAGACCCGGCGGGCGTTGGCCTCGTAGATCGACGTGCGCGTGGCATCGTCCAGGCCGGCGGCGTCGAGGTACCGGCGGGTGTCGTCGTAGTGGTAGCCGGTCTCCGGGTCGATGCCCCGCACCGCGCCCACCATCTCGGACCCGAACAGGATGTTCTCGGCGGGCACCACGGCCAGCAGGCAGTCGATGCCGGCCTGGTGGTACACGCAGGTGTCGAACCAGACGTTCCCGTCGATCAGCTCGTCGAGCGGCGGCTTGCCCATGTCCTGCGCCAGGCCCCGGAACCGGCCCCAGTGGTAGGGCACGGCCCCGCCGCCGTGGGGGATGACCAGGCGCAGCTCGGGCAGGTCGGTCAGCAGGTCGGACGTGAGGAGCTGCATGAACGCCGTGGTGTCGGCGTTGAGGTAGTGCGACCCGGTCGTGTGGAGGTTGGGGTTGCAGGCGGCGCTGACGTGGACCATGGCGGGGACGTCGAGCTCGCACAGCGCCTCGTACAGCGGGTACCACGAGCGGTCCGACAGCGGCGGGCCCGACCAGTGACCGCCGGACGGGTCGGGGTTGAGGTTGGCGCCCACGAAGCCCATCTCCTCGACGCAGCGCCGCAGCTCGCGGACGCAGGGGTCGAGCGGCGCGCCGGGCGACTGGGGGAGCTGGCACACGGGCGCGAAGTTGGCGGGGTAGAGGTCGCAGACGCGGCGGACGAGCTCGTTGCAGTGCTCGGTCCAGAAGCGGCTGGTGTGGGTGTTGCCGACGTGGTGGCCCATCCAGCTGGCCCGGGGCGAGAACAGCGTGAGGTCGGTGCCGCGGTCGCGCTGCAGGCGGAGCTGCGCGCCCTCCAGGCTGTGGCGGATCTCGTCGTCGCTGATGGCGACCGTGCCCTTGGCGCCGACGTGGCCGGGGTCCGCGGCGAGCGCCTCGCGCTGCGCGTCGCGGTAGTCGCCGAGCTGCAGGGGAGCGGTGGTGTAGTGCCCGTGGCAATCGATGATCATCAGACGCCCCACATTGTCGACAATCTTGTCGACAGCGATGCTAGCCTCGCGGCGTTCTTCGGTGGCGAGGGGAGGTGGCTCGTGCCGGCACGACGGGACTACGACGACATCCCGGGCACGTTCGTGTTCGACGGGCGCCGCAGCCGGCGTGGCTACGGCCTGAACAAGTTCCTCATGTCGCTCAACGACGCCGGCAACCGCGACGCCTTCCGGGCCGACGAGGCGGGCTACCTCGACGGGTTCGCGCTCGACGCCGACCAGCGGCGGGCTGTGCTCGACCGTGACTGGCTGGGACTGCTCGAGGTCGGCGGCAACGTCTACTACACCTACAAGCTCGCCGCGTGCGACGGCATGTCCTTCCAGGACCTGGCCGGCCGGCAGACGGGCATGACCCGCGAGGAGTTCGCGCAGATGATGCTGGCCGGCGGCCGCAGCATCGAGGGCAACCGCCGGGTGGGCGAGCCCGGGGCCGGGAGCGCCGGCTGAATGGCCACCGTGGTCGGCGGCGTGGGGTGCTCGCACGTGCCGGCGGTCGGCGTCGCCATCGACAAGGGCCAGACCGCCGACGGTTATTGGGCGCCCTACTTCGCCAAGGTCGCCCCGGCCCGGGACTGGATGGCCCAGCTGGCGCCCGACGTGTGCGTGGTCGTCTACAACGACCACGCCTCGGCCTTCGGGCTGGAGGTGATCCCCACCTTCGCGCTGGGCCTGGCCGACGAGTTCGCCCCCGCCGACGAGGGCTACGGCCCTCGACCGGTACCCCCGGTGACGGGCCACCCCGAGCTGGCCTGGCACCTGGCCGAGTCGCTCATCCTCGACGAGTTCGACCTCACGCTGGTCAACGAGATGCCGGTCGACCACGGGCTGACCGTGCCCCTGTCGGTGCTGTTCGGCCAGCCCCCGGCGTGGCCGTGCCGGGTGGTGCCCCTGCTGGTGAACGTGGTCCAGTACCCGCCGCCCACGGGGCGGCGCTGCTACGGGCTGGGTCAGGCGCTCCGGCGGGCGATCACGGCGTGGGAGGGCGACGAGCGGGTGGTGGTCGTGGGCACCGGCGGCCTGTCGCACCAGCTCCAGGCCCAGCGGGCGGGGCTGATCAACGTCGAGTTCGACCTGGCCTTCCTCGACCGCCTGGTGGCGGACCCCGAGGCCGCGGCCGCCGTGCCCCACGTCGAGTACCTGCGCGAGGCCGGGTCCGAGGGCATCGAGCTGGTCATGTGGCTGGTCATGCGGGGCGCGCTCACGCCTGCGGTGCGCGAGGTGTACCGGGCCACCCACGTCCCGACCTCCAACACCCACAACGGCCTGCTGGTCCTCGAGCCCGCCTGACCGAGCGGCCGTCGCGGGCGCGGTCTGCCGCAGGTACGGTCCCCGGCGATGACCCCACCTCCGACCGCCCACATCGAGGCCCGGGCCGGCGAGATCGCCGACGTGGTGCTGCTGCCCGGCGACCCGCTGCGGGCCAAGGCCATCGCCGACCGGTTCCTCGACGACGCCCGTTGCTACAACCGCGTGCGCAACATGCTCGGGTTCACCGGCACCTACCGGGGCCGGCGCGTGTCGGTGCAGGGCGGGGGGATGGGCATGCCCTCGACGGCCATCTACGCCACCGAGCTGATGCGGTTCTACGGCGTCACCACGCTGGTGCGGGTGGGGTCGTGCGGGGCGCTGCAGGAGAGCGTGGCGCTGCGCGACCTGGTGGTGGCCACGGCCGCCCACACCGACTCGGCCATGAACCGGCACCAGGTGCGGGGCATCGACTTCGCCCCCGCCGCCGACTTCGACCTGGTCGCCGCCGCGGTGCAGCTGGCACGCGAGCGGGAGGTGCCCACGCATGTGGGCACGATCCTGTCGTCGGACTCGTTCTACGACAGCGACCCCGAGGTGTCCCAGGCGCTCATCCGCCTCGGCGTGCTGGCGGTGGAGATGGAGGCGGCGGTGCTGTACCGGGTGGCGATGGCCCACGGCGGCCGGGCGCTGTGCCTGGCGGCGGTGAGCGACCACATCGTGCTGGGCGGCGAGCTGTCGTCGGCCGAGCGGGAGACGGGGTTCGCCGCCCTGGCCGAGCTGGCCCTCGACACCGTGGTCGAGGCCGTGCCGCCGCCGGAGTGAGCGCGGTGCCGCGGGTCGGGTGCTATCCGGGGAGTTTCAACCCGCCCACCGTCGCCCACCTCGCGGTGGCCGAGGCGGCCCTCCGCCAGGGCGGCCTCGACCGGGTGGACCTGGTGATCTCGCGGCTGGCCCTGGGCAAGGAGGAACTCGCCATGCCCACGGTCGAGCAGCGGGCGGCGGTGCTCGACGCCGTGGCGGCGTCCCGCCCGTGGCTCGGCGTCGTGGTCAGCGACGCCCGGCTGATCGTCGACGCGACGCCCGGCTACGACGCGGTGGTGATGGGCGCCGACAAGTGGGGCCAGGTCAACGACCCCGCCTGGTACGGCGGGTCGGTCGAGGCCCGCGACGCGGCCGTAGCCCGCCTGCCCCGGGTGCTCGTCGCCCCCCGGGCGGGGGAGCACCCGGGGGACGTGGAGCTGCTGGACCTGCCGACCGACCTCCACCACGTCAGCGCCACCGCCGTGCGTGCCGGGCACGACGAGGCACGCCGGTGGCTGCTACCGGAGGCGGCCGCCTCGGGGCTGTGGGTCAGCCCTGCTGGGGAGGGCGGTACTCGCTGATGGTGAGCTCGGCGCCCTGCGGGTCGCGGATGGTGGCCTGCCGGGTCCAGGGCGTGTCGAAGAGCGGCGTGACGGCCGTGGCGCCGAGCTCGAGGGCCCGGGCGTAGGCCTCGTCGGCCGAGGCGACGCCGAAGGTGACTGTCCACCGGGGCGTCGCCGGGGCGTCGCCACCGAGGGCGCCCGCGGACTGCACGATGGCGACGGCGTCGAACCAGCCCTCGGGCCCCTGCTCCGTCGCCTGCGCCTCCCTGATCTCCGGGTCGCTGTCCGCCAGGTACTTGCCGTACCCGGGCAGCCGCCAGAACCCGGACACGCCGGCCTCCGGGCCGAACGAGCCGCGCTCCCAGCCGAACACGGCGCGGTAGAACCGCTCGGCGCCCTCGGGGTCGTCTGTGTTCAGCTCGCTGAGCACCCACATGCCGGACCCGTTGACGGCCTCGGCGCCACGGTTCTCCGCGCCCTGCCACAAGCCGAACACGGCGCCCTCGGGATCGGCGCACACGGCCGACCGGCCCGCACCGGGCACGTCGCCGGGCGGGTCGATGACCTTGCCGCCGTTCGCCTCGACCGCGGCGACGGTGTCGTCGACGGAGTCGACCGCGACGTAGTGCGTCCAGCCGGAGGTGGGCGACTGGCCCTCGGGGGCGCTGCCCACCCCGCCGACCGTCCCGTCGAGGCGGGCGTAGGCGTACCGCACGGGCGCGTCGTCGGGCGTGCGGACGTCGAACGACCAGCCGAAGAGCTGCCCGTAGAAGGCGGTGGAGGTGTCGAAGTCTGGCTCGACGATGTCGACCCAGCAGGGGACGCCGTGCGGGTAGTCGGTGCGTGCGGACATGTCGCTCTCCTCGGGAAGGTGACCCTGGATTGGTTACCCCGACCGTACGAGTCAAACATGGTCACCTATTGGCCAGGTTTGAGAGGGATTCGGTCCCGAGGCTCAGGACTCCGAGAAGCGGTCGACTGCGAGGGTCGGGCTCAGAGGATTGACTCGACGGCGTCCGCAAGCTGGCGCAGTGTGCGGACCTCGAACACCCGGGCGCAGTGGGGGGCGTAGGAGGCCAGCGCCGAATCGGTGGTGCCCCACTCGGCGCGGGGCTCGGGGTCGAGCCAGTACACGGCCCGGGCCCGGTGGGCGACGGCGGCGAGCGTGGCCGCGGCCGCCGGGCGGTAGTTGGTCCGGGCGTCCCCCGCGATCACCACCGTCGACCGCGCTGTGAGGCCGGTGTGGCCCCAGCGCTCCCAGAACGCGGCGAGCACCGCGCCGTAGTCGGAGTGCCCGTCGGGCCCGATGACCCGACCGTGCTGGAGGATCTGCCAGGGCTCGATGGGGCGGGACGCGCCGGTGACCAGCTCGGTGATCTCGTCCACCGCGTCGACGAAGGCGAACGTGCGCGTGCCGGCCAGCTCGTCGGCCAGGGCCGACACGAGCGTGAGGGTGAAACCGGCGAACTCGGCCACCGACCCCGACACGTCGCACAGCACGAACAGCTCGGGCCTGTGGGCCCGGGGACGGCGGTACGCGAGGTCGAGGGGCACGCCGCCGGTCGTCACCGAGCGGCGGGCGGTGCGGCGCATGTCGACCCGGCCCGTTCGCAGGCTCTGGCGGCGGTGGCGCAGGCGGGCGGCCAGCCGGCGGACGAGGGGCCGGACCACCGCCCGCATCTCCTCCAGCTGCGCGACCGTGGCGCCCACGATGTCGAGGTCGAGCGCGGTGTCGAGGTCGTGGCCGGACTCGCCGGCCAGCGGCCCCGCGCCGCCGGGCCCGGCCTCGCCGAGCCGGGCCCGCACCTGCTCGGTCACGAGCCGGCGCAGCGCCTCGACCCGGGCGGTCAGCTCGGCGCGGGGGACCGGCTCGCCGAGCTCGCGCGCCCGGCGCACCGCCTCCTGCAGCAGGCGGGCCAGGTCGAGGGCCCGCAACACCCGGTACACGTGGTAGCGCTCGGTGCGGACGGCGTCGTCGAACCCGCCGTAGCGGTCGACCGCCTCCTCGGCCAGCAGCCGCAGGTCGGCGTCGCCGTCGGGCGCCAGCGCGGCCTTCAGGCGGTCGTCCAGCGTCGCCGTGCCGGCGTCCCCCGGGGTCGAGCCGGCGGCGGGCGGCGGGGCCGGCCCCGGGTCGCCGGCGGGCGTGCGACCGGCGGCCCAGCGGGTCGGGAAGCAGCGGTCGAAGGCGGCCTCGAACGCCGCCTCGTGGTGGGGGTACTTCACCAGCACGCAGCGCAGGGCGGCCCGCAGCTCGGCCCGGTTGCCGAGGTCGACGTGCGCCAGGGCGCGGGCGGCGTCGAGCAGCTCGGACAGCGCCACCTCGGCCCCCGACGCCCGCAGCTCGCCGGTCAGGCGCTGCGCCCGGGCCCACACGGCCCGGCCGACCGCCCCGTACGCCTGGAGCTCCGCCGGCGGGCCGTCAGCGCTTGGCGAAGGCGTCGCTGATCTCCTTGGCGGTGGCCACCAGGGCCGGGACGAACTGCTCGTGCAGCTCGTCCACCGTGGTGCGGCCGGCGTGGGTCGACACGTTCATGGCGGCGATGGCCCGCCCGGTCGAGTCGCGCAGGGGGGCGGCGATGGACCGGACGCCGATCTCCAGCTCCTCGTCGACGAGGGCCCAGCCCTGGAGGCGCACCTGGTCGAGCACATCTTCCAGCGCGCGCCGGGAGGTGATCGTGCGGTCGGTGCGGGGCGCGAGGTCGGGCGGCAGGACGGTGTGCAGCTCCTCGGGGGAGAGCTCGGCCAGCAGCACCCGCCCCATCGAGGTGCAGTGGGCCGGCAGCCGGCTGCCGAGCCCCAGCGAGATGGTCATGATGCGGGTGGTCGGCACCCGGGCGACGTAGATGATGTCGGCCTCGTCGAGCACGGTGACCGACACCGACTCGGTGACCTGCTCGGACAGCGCCTCCAGGTAGGGCTGGGCGATCTGCTGGATGTTGAGCGACGACACGTACGCGTAGCCGATGTCGAGCACGCGGGGCGTGAGCGAGAAGCGGCGCCCGTCGGTGGACGCGTAGCCGAGCTCGTCGAGGGTGAGCAGCAGCCGCCGGGCGGTGGCCCGGGTGAGGCCCGTCAGTGCGGCCACCTCGCTGAGGGTCAGCCTCGGGTGCTCGGCGTCGAAGCACCGGATCACCTTGAGGCCCCGCTCGAGGGACTGGACGAACTCGGGCCTTGACATCGATCACACCCTACGCGAGTGTCGGTGTGTTCTCAATGCGAACGACTGTGCGTAATGCGAACAATGGGCGAACATCGGCAACGGTAGCGAGGGGGAACATGGCCACCTACACGACGCGCTTCGGATCACTCGACGACTTCGAGAAGGGCGGCGTCGAGATCATCAACGACGACCCCCGGAACTACGTCTTCTCGAACATGTTCGAGGTGGCTGCCGCCGCGCGCCCGTGGGAGAAGGTGGCCGTCGGCAAGAACATGGCGTACGTGCTCGAGGTCATCCGGGCCGAGGGCACCTCCGAGTGGCGGGCCGCGGCCCACGATGAGTTCGCCCTGGTGGTCGACGGCGAGGTGACCATCGACCTGCTCGACCCCGACACGCCCTACACCGGCGACGGCGACACCGGCTCCGTGGCGGTCGACGGCGAGCCCGCCGGCACGCCGATGGGCCGGGTGGTGGCCGGCCGCGGCCACATGACCCTGCTCCCGGGCGGCCGCTGCTACCGGTTCACCGCCGCGCAGCCGGGCGTGATCCTGCTCCAGACCATCGAGGGTCCCGGCACCGTCTACCGCTGGGCCGAGATCTGCCAGACCGCGTGAGCCGGGAGGACCGAGGATGACCGACACCGCAGCGCCCGCCGAGCCCACCGTCGAGGTCGGCGAGCTCAACCAGCACGGGTACCACGACTTCCGCCTCGGCGGGTTCAGCTTCCGCCGCGACGAGCACTTCGCCCACATCGAGTGGCCCACGGGCCGCCACGTCCTGTCGATCGAGGCCTTCCTCAAGGCCCTCATGCGCGACGTGGCCTGGAACTTCTTCTACGGCATCGTCAACTTCGACTCGGTGATCGGGACGATGAACCACTACGGCACGGTCGACCTGTTCGCCGGCCGCTACAACGACGCCTACCGCAAGGCCGAGCTCGACCACCAGGAGACCTTCCCCGAGGAAGAGATCATCACGACGTTCAGGGCGATCCTCGCCGACTGGACCAACGACGGCTACGACCCCTTCGCCGCCCCCCAGGAGACGGGCTCGCCCTTCGGCGAGAAGAACGGCGACAACATGGCGGCCATCACCCGCACCCGGGTGACCGCGGCGCGCATGGTGGGCGTGCCCGGCGACGAGCCCCTGCGGTCGGACGCCACCGGCCACTCCGTCAACCGGATGTTTGCCGACGTCGACCAGACCGAGCCCACCGTCGAGGCCGAGCCCGGCTACGAGGGCGAGGTGGCGTCGTTCAACCTGTACGCCTACCTGTCGCGCAGCGACGTGACCTGGAACCCGTCGGTGGTGTCGGTGTGCAGGGACAGCCTGTACTGCCCGACCACCGAGGAGTTCATCCTCCCGATCATCCACGGCAACGACCGGGTCGAGTGGTTCGTGCAGCTCTCCGACGAGATCCACTGGAAGGTCGAGGACCGCGAGTCCGGCGAGCCCCGGGCCAACGTGGTGATGCGGGCGGGCGACGTGGCCGCCATGCCTGCGGACATCCGCCACCAGGGCTACTCGCCCAAGCGGGCGATGCTGCTCGTGTGGGAGAACGGGTCGCCGGACATCCCCGATCTGATCGCCCAGGGCAAGGCGCCCAAGACCGCCGTCCAGTTCTGAGCCGGCCGGGCAACGGTGACGGTGACCGACGTGCAGGACAAGCTCTACATCGGCGGCCGCTTCGTCGACGCCGTCGAGGGCGCCACCGTCGAGGTGCGCAACCCCCACGACGGGTCGCTGCTGGCCGAGGTGGCCGAGGCTCGGGCTGCGGACGTGGACCGGGCGGTGGAGGCGGCCCAGCAGGCGTTCCCCGGCTGGGCCGCCACCGCTGCGGCCGACCGCGGCCGGCTGCTGCTGCGCCTGGCCGACGCCATCGAGGACCACGCCGAGGAGCTGGCCCGCCTCGAGTCCACCGACACCGGCCACCCGCTCAAGGACACCACGCTGCTGGACGTCCCGCGCACGGCCGCCACCTTCCGCTACTTCGGCGGCATCGCCGACAAGGTCGAGGGCTCGGTGGTGCCGGTCGAGGCCGGCTTCCTCAACTATGTGCGGCCCGAGCCCATCGGCGTGGTCGGTCAGATCGTGCCCTGGAACTTCCCACTCATGTTCACGAGCTGGAAGCTGGGCCCGGCGCTGGCCGCCGGCAACACGGCGGTGATGAAGCCGTCCGAGCTGGTGCCCCTGTCGACGCTGCGCCTCTGCGAGCTGATCGAGGAGGTCGGCTTCCCGCCCGGGGTCGTCAACGTGGTGCCCGGGTACGGGCACGATGCCGGCGCCCGCATCGCCGCCCACCCCGGCATCGGCAAGGTGAGCTTCACCGGCTCGACCGCCACCGGCCGCTCGATCGTCCAGGCGTCGGCCGGCAACCTCAAGCGGCTGCAACTCGAGCTGGGCGGCAAGGGCGCCAACATCGTGTTCGGCGACGCCGACCTCGACGCCGCGGTGAACGGCTCGGCCTTCGCCATCTTCCACAACCAGGGGCAGGCCTGCATCGCCGGCTCGCGACTGCTGCTGCACGAGTCGATCGCCGGCGAGTTCCTCGACCGCTTCCTGGCGCTGGCCCGGTCGATCCGGGTGGGCGACCCGCTGGCGCCCGGCACCGAGATGGGCCCCCTGACCTCGCCCACCCATCGCGACCGGGTGCTGTCGTACGTGAAGGTGGCGACCGACGAGGGGGGCGCCGTGCTGTGCGGGGGCACCGAGCCCGACGATCCTGCGCTCGGTGACGGCTGCTACGTGCTGCCGACGGTGGTCGCGGCCGGTCCCGGCGCGCGGGTGTGCCAGGAGGAGGTGTTCGGGCCGTTCGTGACGGTGTCGACGTTCGCCACCGACGACGAGGCGCTCGCCATCGCCAACGGCACCGAGTACGGCCTGGGCGGCGGTCTGTGGACGCGTGACCTGGCGCGTGCCCACCGCACCGCCCGGGCCATGCGCAGCGGCATGGTCTGGATCAACTGCTACAAGCGGGCGAACCCCGCCTCGCCGTTCGGCGGCGTCGGGCACTCCGGCTACGGCCGGGAGATGGGGTTCGAGGCCATGCGGGGCTACACCGAGCCACGGTCGGTGTGGGTGAACGTCGACGCCGACATCCCCGCCTGGTATCCCCGGGGCTGACCGTGGCGGTCATCACCACCCTCGCCCGGGCGGTCGCCGACCTCGTCCACGACGGCGACACGGTCGCGCTCGAAGGGTTCACACACCTCATCCCCCACGCCGCCGGTCAGGAGATCATCCGCCAGGGCCGGCGCGACCTCACCCTGGTGCGGCTCACCCCCGACGTGGTCTACGACCAGATGATCGGCATGGGCTGCGCCCGCAAGCTGGTGTTCTCGTGGGGCGGCAACCCGGGGGTGGGCTCGCTGCACCGCTTCCGGGACGCGGTCGAGCACGGCTGGCCCCACCCGCTCGACCTGGAGGAGCACAGCCACGCGGGCATGGCCAACCGCTACGTGGCCGGCGCCTCGGGCCTGCCGTTCGCCGTGCTGCGGGGCTACGCCGGCACCGACCTGGTGGCCAACACCGCCAACGTGGCCACGGTGAGCTGCCCGTTCACCGGCGAGGAGCTCACCGCGGTGGCGGCGCTGCGCCCCGACGTCACGATCATCCACGCGCAGCGGGCCGATCGTCGCGGCAACGTCCAGCTCTGGGGCATCACCGGGGTGCAGAAGGAGGCGGTGCTCGCCGCCGAGCGCTCGCTGGTCACCGTCGAGGAGCTGGTCGACGAGCTGGAGCCGCGCCCCCTGGCCGTCGTGCTGCCGTCGTGGGTCGTCACGGCGGTGGCCGTCGTCCCCGGCGGGGCTGCGCCCAGCTACGCGCACGGCTACTCGGTCCGCGACGACGACGCCTACGCGGCCTGGGACGCGATCAGCCGGGACCGGGAGACGTTCCTGGCCTGGATGCGCGCCAACGTGCTCGACCTGGTGCCCAGCGCACCGTGAGCGAGGGGGAGGACCCACATGGCCATCACCACCGGCAGCATGACCGACGAGCAGCGCAAGAGCGTGGCGATCGAGTACCTCAAGGCGTTCGACAACGGGGGCGTCACGTCGGACGGGGGCAGCATCCTCGACCTGTTCGCCACCGACGCGCAGGTGTACTTCCCCAAGTGGGGCCTCGCCACCGGTCGGGAGGAGATCGGCAAGCTGTTCGGCGACGTCGGCGGGACGCTGAAGGGGATCGTCCACCACTACACCGAGTTCAACTGGGTGTTCTCGGGGTCCGACGTCGTGGTGTGCGAGGGCACGAGCCACGGCGAGCACCGTGACGGGCCGTGGCGGGCGGGCGTGCCCGACTGGGCCGCCGGCCGCTGGTGCGACGTGTTCGAGATCCGGGACTTCCTGATCCAGCGGGTGTTCATCTACCTCGACCCCGACTACGCGGGGCAGGACACCGCCCGCTACCCCTGGCTCGACGGCGGCGACAGCACGTGACCTCGGAGGGATGGACCGCGGACGAGATGATGGCGGTGGCGGCGGCGCGGCACCTGTCCGACGGCGAGGTGTGCTTCGTCGGCATCGGCCTGCCGTCGACCGCCGCCAACCTCGCCCGCCGCACCCATGCGCCGGACCTGGTGCTGGTGTACGAGTCGGGGACCATCGGGTCGAAGCCCCGCACCGTGCCCCTGTCGATCGGCGACGGTGAGCTGGCCGACACCGCCGACGCGGTGGTGTCGGTGCCCGAGATCTTCAACTACTGGCTGCAGCCGGGGCGCATCGACGTGGGCTTCCTCGGCGCGGCCGAGCTCGACCGGCGCGGCGACATCAACACCACCGTCATCGGTCCCTACGGCGAGCCCCGGGTCCGCCTCCCGGGGTCCGGCGGCGCTCCGGAGATCGCGGCGTCGTGCGGCCGGGTGCTGGTCGTGATGCGCCAGTCGCCCCGTGCGTTCGTCGACCGGGTGGGGTTCCGCACCTCGCTCGGCGACCGGGTCACCGCGGTGATCACCGACGTCGGTGTGCTGGAGCGCGACCCTTCCCGCGCCGAGCTGGTGCTGACGACCCTGCACCCGGGGGCCACCGTGGCGGCCGCCCGCGCGGCCACGGGCTGGGAGCTGGCGGTCGCCGACGACGTGGCCGAGACCGCGCCGCCCACGGCCGACGAGCTGGCCGTGCTGCGCCGCCTCGAGGCCACCCGGGGCCGGGCGGCGTGACCGTCGCGCCCTTCGCGTACGACGCCATCGGCGGGCGGGTGGTGTTCGGCGCGGGCGCCCGGCGCCGGCTGCCCGGCGAGCTCGATGCCCTCGGCGCCCGCCGGGTGCTGGTGGTGGCCTCGCCGGACGAGGACGCGCTGGCGGCCGAGGTGACCGCTCTGGCGGGCGACCGGGTGGCCGGCCGCTTCCGCGAGGTGGTCCAGCACGTGCCGGTGGCCGCCGCCGAGGCGGCCCGGGCCCAGGCCCGCGACCTCGGGGCCGACACGGTGGTGACCGTGGGCGGCGGCTCGGCGACCGGTTTCGGCAAGGCGGTGGCGTTGGCGCTCGACGTGCGCCAGGTGGCCCTGCCCACCACGTACGCCGGATCGGAGATGACCACCATCTGGGGGCTGACCGACGGCGATCGCAAGCGCACCGGCAAGGACCCCCGCGTGAAGCCCGACCTCGTCGTCTACGACCCCGAGCTGACGCTCACGCTGCCGCCCGCCATCGCCGGGCCGTCGGGCATGAACGCCCTGGCCCACTGCGTCGAGGCGCTGTACGGCCCCGGTGCCAACCCGGTCGTCTCGCTCATGGCCCTGGCGGGCATCAGGGCGCTGCACCGCAGCCTGCCCGCCGTGTGCGCGTCGCCCGGCGACCTGCCCGCCCGCACCGAGGCGCTGTACGGCGCCTACCTCGCCGGCATCGCGCTCGCCTCGGGCGGTACCGCCCTGCACCACAAGGCATGCCACGTGCTGGGCGGCATGTTCGGCCTCGACCACGGGTCGATGAACGCCGTGGTGCTGGGCCACGCCCTGGCCTACAACGCGCCCGCCGTGCCCGGGGTGATGGACGAGATCGGGGACGCGCTGGGGACCGGCGCCGATGACGCGCCAGGCGCCCTGTACGACCTGGCCGCGGCGATCGGCGCCCCCACCAGCCTGGCCGCCATCGGCATGCCGGCCGACGGCGTCGACGCCGCCGCCGAGCGGGTCGTGGCCGAGGCGGCGGGCAACGTGCGGCCGATCGACGTGGCGGGCGCCCGGCGGCTGCTGGAGGACGCCTACGCGGGGCGCCGGCCGGCGGCGCCACGGACGGCGGCGCGCCCCGCGGCAGGCGGGGCGGCGACCGCGACGCACACCCAGTCATGACGGCTGGCGGACAGCGAGGGGATGAGATGACGGACAACGACCGGGCCAGGGGGGCGGCGCCGTCGCGGCGGCGGTTCCTGCAGGGGATGGCCGCGATCGGCGTGGGCGGCAGCGTGCTGGCCGCCTGCGGCGACGACGACGGTGACGGCGGCAGCGCCGGGGGGAGTGGAAGCGGCAGCGGGGGCAGCGGGGACATCCCGTCGGCCAAGATCGGCTACGTCACCCCCCGCACCGGGGCGCTGGCGCCCTTCGGCGAGGCCGACGCCTTCGTGCTGGCCGCCATGCGGGCCGAGCTGGGCGATGCGGTCGAGATCGTGGACGTCGACAGCGAGTCCGACTCGGGTCGGGCCGGCGAGGTCGCCCAGGAGCTGATCAGCGAGGGCGTCGAGCTGGTGCTCGTGTCGTCCACGCCCGACACCACGGTGCCCGTGGCCTCGGCCTGCGACCTGGGCGAGGTGCCGTGCATCTCGACCGTGGCCCCGTGGCAGCCGCACTACCTGGGACTGGGCGGCGAGCTGGGCCCCGACGTCGAGCCGGCGGCGGCCTCGGCGTACAACTGGCACTTCTTCTGGGGGCTCGAGGACGTCATCGAGAACTTCGTCGCCCTGTGGGAGCAGGCCGGGGTCGACAAGATCGTCGGCGGCCTGTGGCCCGACGACCCCGACGGCAACGCGTGGAGCGATCCCAACGTCGGCTTCCCGCCGGCGCTGGAGGCGGCCGGGTTCACGGTGGTCGACCCCGGGCGCTTCCCGGTCGACCTGCAGGACTTCAGCGCCCAGATCAGCCGGTTCCGCGCCGAGGGCGTGGCCATCGTGTCGGGCGTGCTGCCGCCGCCCACCTTCGCCAACTTCCAGAGCCAGGCCGGCCAGCAGGGCTTCAACCCGCCGGTGGTGACCGTGGGCAAGGCCCTGCTCTTCCCGAGCGCGGTCGAGTCGTACCCGCAGGGCGAGGGGCTCTCCAGCGAGATCTGGTGGACCGCCGACCACCCGTTCTCCTCGACGCTCACCGGGCAGACCGCGGCCGAGCTGGCCGCCGCCTACGAGGAGGAGGGCTCGCAGTGGACCCAGCCGCTCGGCTTCGCCCACGCGCTGTTCGAGGTGGCCATCGACGCGCTGCGCCGGGCGGGCAGCGCCGACGCCGACGCCCTCAACGAGGCGCTGGGCGCCACCAACCTGAACACCGTGGTCGGGCAGGTCGACTTCAGCACCGGGCCCGTGCCCCAGCTGGCGAAGACGCCGCTGGTGGCCGGGCAGTGGGTCACGGGCGCCGAGTACCCGCTCGAGCTGGCGGTCAACGTCAACGGCCAGCTCCCCGAGCTGACCGTCGACGGCGAGATCCAGCTGATCTCCTAGGAGGGCGTGGTGGGGACGACGGTGCTGGAGGTCGAGCGCGTCTCGCTCAGCTTCGGCGTGAAGGTGATCGACGACCTGTCGGTCGCGGTCGAGGCGGGCGAGGCCCTGGGCATCGTCGGCCCCAACGGCGCGGGGAAGACGACGCTGCTCAACCTGGTCGCGGGCGACTTGCGGCCCGACGAGGGCCGGATCCGCCTCGACGGCCGCGACGTGACCCACCGGCGCGCCGACCGCCGGTGCCGCGACGGGCTGGCCCGCACCGCCCAGGTGCCGCGCCCGTTCGAGCAGATGACCGTGTTCGAGAACGTGCTCGCCGCGGCGGTGTTCGGCGCGGGCGCCCCCCGGCGCGAGCGCGACGCCACGCCCTGCGCGGTCGCCGCGCTGGAGCGCACCCACCTCCTGGACCGGGCCAACGACCGGGCCGGCGATCTCGGCCTTCTGGGGCGCAAGCGGCTGGAGCTGGCCCGGGCGCTGGCCACCCGGCCCCGGGTGCTGCTGCTCGACGAGATCGCCGGCGGCCTGACCGAGGGCGAGGTCGCCGAGCTCATCGACGACGTGAAGGCGCTGCGCGCCGACGGGACGACGATCGTGTGGATCGAGCACGTGGTCCACGCCCTGCTGGCCGTGGTCGACCGGATGATGGCCATGAGCTTCGGGCGCAAGATCGCCGAGGGCGAGCCGGACGAGGTGATGGCCAGCCCCGCGGTGCAGGAGGTCTACCTGGGCGTGGCGCCGGAATGAGGGTCGAGTGAGCGCGCTGCTGGAGGTCCGGGGCCTCGACGCCGGCTACGGCGGCTTCCAGGCCCTGTTCGGCCTGGACCTGGCCGTGGCCGAGCACGAGACCGTGGCCGTCATCGGGGCCAACGGGGCGGGCAAGACCACGTTCCTGCGCACGGTGGCGGGGCTGGTGGAGGCCACCGCCGGGTCGATCCGGTTCGAGGGCCGCGACCTGCTGGCCGTGCCCCACCACCGGCGGGTCGACCGGGGCATCGCGCTCGGTGCCGGAGGGGCGCCACCTGTTCCCCAGCCTGAGCGTCGAGGAGAACCTGCTGGTGGGCGGACACACCCGTCGCCCCGGCCTGTGGACCGTCGACCGGGTGGTCGAGACCTTCCCGCTCGTGGGTCCGCTGCTGCGCCGGCCCGCCGGGGTGCTGTCGGGGGGCGAGCAGCAGGCCGTGGCCATCGGGCGGGCGCTCATGGCCAACCCGCGACTGCTGCTGCTGGACGAGGTGTCGCTGGGCCTGGCGCCCGTGGCGGTCAAGGCGCTGTACGCGGCGCTGCCGTCGATCCTCGGGGAGGGCACGACCGTGCTGCTGGTCGAGCAGGACATCGGGCAGGCGCTGACAGTCGCCGACCGGGTGGTGTGCCTGCTGGAGGGGCGGATCTCGCTCGAGGGCACGCCCGCAGGGCTGCAGCGGGCGCAGATCACCGCCGCCTACTTCGGGGGCCGTCCGTGACCGAGCGGAGCGAGGTCCATGGGCGCAGTCGGGCTGTCGCGACGAAGTGGCGATGCGGTCACTGGTGCGCCCGAAGGGTGCACCAGTGACCTGGGCCAACGCCGTCGTGCAGGGGGTGCTGCTGGGCGGGCTGTTCGCGCTGTTCGCCACCGGGCTGTCGCTGGCGTTCGGCATCATGCGCTTCGTCAACCTGGCGCACGGCGACCTGGCGGTGCTGGCGGCATTCCTGTCCGTGTCCGTCACGGCCGCACTCGACGTCAACCCCTTCCTGTCGCTGCTGGTCATCGTGCCCGGCTTCGCGGTAGGCGGCTACGTGCTGCAGCGGTACGTGTTCGCGCCGACCATGGGCGACGATCCGCTGCCCTCGGTGCTGGTGACCTTCGGGCTGGGCGTGGTCATCCAGAGCGCCCTGCTGGAGCACTACAGCGCCGACTCGCGGGGCCTCGACGCCGGCGCCATCGAGGAGGCCAGCGTGCGGCTCACCGAGGGCATCTCGGTGGGGTGGTTCCCGCTGCTGACGCTGGCCGTGGCGGTGGCCGTGCTGGTGGCGCTGCAGCTCGTCTTCTCCCGGACGCGGGCCGGGCGGTCCTTCCGGGCCACGGCCGACGACCCGGCGGTCGCCCGCCTCATGGGGATCGACGACCGGAAGGTCTACGCGCGCATCATGGCCATCGCCTTCGCCACGGTGGCGGTGGCGGGCGTCTTCCTCGGGATGCGTCAGACCTTCGGGCCGGCGGACGGCCCCGCGGCGCTGCTCATCGGCTTCGAGGCGGTGGTGATCGGCGGGCTGGGCTCGCTGTGGGGGACGCTGCTCGGCGGCATCGTGCTGGGCGTGGCCCAGACCGTGGGCAACCAGGTCGACGTCCAGTACGACCTGCTGTCGGGCACGCTGTACGGCCACCTCATCTTCCTGGCCGTGCTGGCGCTGCGGCCCCAGGGCCTGCTGGGCCGCCGGGAGCGGGCATGACCCTGGTCGCCGGCGAGGCGGCACCCGCGCCGGGGCATCGCATCAGCCGGCGCACCCCGGAGTCGACCGGCGGCCTGATCGGGTTCGGCCTGGCGACGGTGGCGCTCGCCACCCTGCCGTGGTGGGACGCCGACGGCGCGCTGCAGGCCACGCTCGTCACCGTGCTGATCTACCTGGCGCTGGCCCAGATGTGGAACCTGCTCGCGGGGTTCGCCGGGCTGGTGTCGATCGGCCAGCAGATGTTCGTCGGCGTCGGCGTCTACGCGCTGCTCACCTTCGCCGAGGACCGGGGCGTCGACCCCTACCTCTCGGTGGTGCTGGCCGGCCTGGTGGCCGCCGCGCTGTCGGTGCCGGTGGCGCTGTTCGCCTTCCGCCTGTCGGGCGGGTACTTCGCCATCGGCACCTGGGTGATCGCCGAGGTGGTGCGGCTGCTGGTGGTCGAGAGCGACGACCTGGCCGGGGGCGACGTCCGCAGCCTCACCCGCGCGTCGCTCGGCGCCTACTCCCGCGACGCCCGCGACGACATCACCTACTGGTTGGCGCTGGCGCTGGCCGTGGGGGCGACGACGATCGTGGTGCTGGCGCTGCGGTCGCGCCTGGGCCTGGCGCTGCGGGCCGTGCGCGACAGCGAGCACGGCGCCCGCGGGCTGGGCATCGACGTGACCCGGACCCGCCTCGTGGTGTGGGTGGTGGCCGCGTTCTGGACCGGCGCCACCGGGGCGGTGATCCTGCTCAACAGCCCGTCCGCCCGGGCCGACTCGGCGTTCAGCGTGCTGCGGTGGACGGCGCTGGTCATCTTCGTCGCCGTGATCGGCGGGGTGGGCAGCACCACCGGGCCCATCATCGGCGTGCTCGTGTTCTGGGCCATCGACGAGCAGCTCGCCGACGCCGAGGCCTGGCGGTTCATCGTGCTCGGCATGGTGGCCGCGGTGATGGCGATCGTCGCCCCCCGGGGCATCTACGGGCTGGTGCAGCGCTGGCGGCCGGTGCAGCTCTTCCCGGTGCGCCGGCGGCTGGTGGGCCCGGGCACCGCGGCACCGGGCGGGCGAGCGGGCCGAGGAGGCGAGGGATGACCGAGCGCGTGTACGTGGTCGACGCGGTGCGCACCCCGGTGGGCCGCATCGGCGGGGCGCTGGCCCGGGTCCGGCCCGACGACCTGGGCGCCACGGTGGTGCGCGCGCTGGTGGCCCGCGTCGACGGCCTCGATCCCGCCGCGGTCGACGACGTGCACTTCGGCAACGGCAACGGGGCCGGCGAGGAGAACCGCAACGTCGCCCGGATGATCTCCCTGCTCGCCGGGCTGCCCACCAGCGTGCCCGGCGTGACCGAGAACCGGCTGTGCGGCTCCGGGCTCGAGGCGGTCGCCGCCGCGAGCCGCGAGATCGCGGCCGGGGACGCCGAGCTGTGCATCGCCGGGGGCGTCGAATCGATGAGCCGGGCGCCGTGGGTGGTGGCCAAGCCGGAGCAGGGCTTCGAGCGCGCCGACCGCACCATGGTGTCGACCACGCTCGGCTGGCGGTTCGTGAACCCGCAGATGCCCGAACGGTGGACGGTGGCGCTGGGGGAGGGCGCCGAGATCCTGGCCGAGCGCTACGGCATCAGCCGGGCCGTGCAGGACGGGTTCGCCCTGCGCAGCCAGCAGCGGGCCGCAGCGGCCTGGCGCAAGGGCCGCTTCACCGGTGAGGTGGTGCCGGTGCCCGGTGCCCACCTGGAGCGGGACGAGTCGCTGCGCGAGACCACCCTCGACGGGCTGGCCCGGCTGCGCCCGGTGTTCCGGCCCGCCGGCACCGTCACCGCCGGCAACGCGTCGCCGATGAACGACGGCGCCGCCGCCCTGCTGCTGGCGGGCGAGCGGGCCGTCGACCGGCTGGGCTGCCGCCCGCTGGCCCGCATCGCCGCCCGCGTGACCACCGGCGTCGACCCCCACCTCTACGGGATCGGCCCGGTCGAGGCCGCCCGGCGGGCCCTCGATCGGGCAGGCATCGGCTGGGACGACCTGGCCGTGGTCGAGCTGAACGAGGCGTTCGCGGCCCAGGCCCTGGCGTGCCTGGCCGAGTGGCCCGAGCTCGACCGCGCCATCGTCAACCCCAACGGGGGCGCCATCGCCCTCGGGCATCCCATCGGCTGCTCGGGCGCCCGGATCATGACCACGCTCGTGCACGAGCTGGCGCGCCGGGGCGGCGGGTGGGGCCTGGCCGCCATGTGCATCGGCGTCGGGCAGGGCATCGCCGTCGTCGTCGAGGCGGAGCCCGCTCCGCCGAGGTCGCAACGAGAGGGCCCGTCATGAGCAGAACATCACCCCGGACGAGCACCTGGCCCAGCCTCGAGGCGACCCGCGGCCGCGATCCGGCCCGGCGGGCGCGGCGGTAGCGTGCCCGCCCATGGAGCTTCCGCTCAAGGACTACGGGCGCTACAAGGCCGACCTGGCCGACTACGAGGCGTACGCGTGCGACGACGAGGACGTCGACGGCGTCGTCCACTCGCGGTTCGGGATCGACGACCGCGCCCGGGCCACCCAGGTGCTGCATGGGCGGTTCGTGGCGCCGGCGCTGCAGCACGACGGCGGTCGGGTGCCGCTGGAGATCGAGCTGGGGAGCCTTGCCGACGACTTGTCGCTGGAGCGGTCGGCCGAGCTCGTCCGGTCGACGTTCGTGCACTTCTACACAGGCCACTTCTACTGCGACCGGGTCGGTGAGCTGGTGGTCCACGTCCCCGATGGCTCGTCGTGCGTCATCCCGCACGACGACTGCAGCGGCTCCGTGGCGTTCTGAGGCGGCGGCGTTGACCATCGACGGCATCCGCCGTGACGTGCTCGTGCACATGGAGCAGGGCTGGGGCGTGCCCGACGAGGGGTTCGTCTTCGAGGGCGGCCCGCAGCCGCTGGGGCGCTTCGACGTGCTCGTCTACCGGCCGAACGACGAGCTGGGCATGACCTCGTTCTGCACGGTCGGGATGGCGGCCGGCGTGATGCCCGGCGACGCGGGCCGCGGCGGCGGCAGCCGGGCCGAGCTGTGGTTCTCGCGCCGGGGCCGGCTCGACCCGGGCGACGAGCGGGCGGTCGCCGCCCGGCTCGCCAACCTGGCGGTCCACCCGTGGTCGACGGGCGACCCGGTGGCGTGGGGGC
The DNA here is from genome assembly GCA_963842395.1 of uncultured Acidimicrobiales bacterium. Lineage (GTDB taxonomy): Bacteria > Actinomycetota > Acidimicrobiia > Acidimicrobiales > VFJN01 > ZC4RG19. Next base: position 587,077 of record CAWJGJ010000002.1, on the reverse strand, counting down.
AGACGGTGGGGCTCGCCGGCGACTTCCCCACGTTCCCGGGGTGCCCGGCCGTGTTCCTGTCGGGGCCGCTCACGCCCGGCGGCACCGACTACCTGGAGACCGCCGACGGACGGGTCCGGGTCATCCACGTCGTCCCGGTCACCGAGGCCGAGCGGGCCCGCACCCGCGAGCTGCCGCCGGTCGACGCCGTCGCCGAGCTGCTCGGCGCGGTCGACATCTTCGACGCCCGCCGCACCGAGCTGTGGGGCGACCCCGTCATCGCCGGGTGACCGCGGCGACGCCGGGTCACGCCACCCCCGCGTTCCCGTCCGTTCCCCACAGCTCGTCGGCCCGCTCCGACCCCAGGTCCGACACGATGTAGCCCAGCACCAGGTCGTCATCGAAGGTCCACACGATCCCGCCCGAGCCGTCGTCCTCGTCGTAGACGAGGTACTCCCCGAGGTCGTTGCCGGCGTCGAAGTTCCACGGGCCCCGCTCGACCACCTGGGACTGCGGGATGCCGTCGAGGTAGCCGGCCAGCGCCGTGGCCGACTCGAACGTCATCCAGCCGAACTCGAAGGCCTCGTCGGTGCCCGCGACCACCCCGTTGCAGTCGAAGAGGACCAGGGCGCCGGCGGGGAGGTCGGCGCCGGCGGCGCAGTTCTCGTCGAGGTCGGCCCAGGTCTGGAGATGGCGCTCGACCGCGGTGCGCCCGGTGGGGGGTTCGGGCGTCACGGTGGTGGTGCTCGCGGTGGTGCTCGTCGTCGCGGTCGTGGTGGTTGCGCCGTTGACGGCGGTCGTCCCCGGGCCGGCGGCGCCGGCACCGGAACCGGGACCGGCACCGTCGCCATCGCCGCCGGCACCGGCGGCCACGGCTCCGCTCACCGCCACGACCAGCAGGATCGCCGACGCGGCGAGCACCGCGACCCGCGACCGCGACCGGGACGTCGGTGCGACCGCCGACCGGCGATCCCGCGGCGGCGGGGGCGGGGGCGGCGCCGTCCGGGCCTCCGGGGGAGGCGGCGGCGGAACCGGCGGGACGGGCCGGTGCGGGACGGCGCCGGGCGGGACCGGGCCGGCCGATGCGGCCGCGAGCGCGGGGGCGAGGGCACCGGTGGCGACGACGCCCTTGGGGTCGTCGGCCGAGCGGACCAGGGCGTCGGGGTGGTGCTCGCGCACCAGGCGGTCGACGATGGGCATGCGGGCGGCGTCGCCGGACAGCACGATGCGGGTCAGGCTCGAGGCCGGCGTGCCCGCGGCCTGGAGGGTCCGGACGAGCTCGGCCACGCTCCGGCGCACCGGGTCGGCCACGAGGTGCTCGACCTCGTCGCGGGTCAGGAGCACGGTGTGGTCGGTCCCCGGCACGGCGATCTGGCCCGAGACGGTCTCCGACAGCTCCTCCTTCAGGCTGCGCAGGTCGCGCCACCAGGTCCGGGCGTAGCCCCGCTCGGCCGAGCTGGACGGCGCCTGCAGGCGGGCGGCCGCGGCCAGGTCACGCCGTGCCACCTGGTCGACCAGGTGGTGGTGCACCAACGCGTCGAAGGTCTCGCCGCCGAAGGGATCGAGGCCGCCGGGCGGACCGGCGATGGCCCAGCCCCCGTCGGGCCTGCCGCGCAGCACCGCCGTGTCGAGCGTGCCGCCACCCAGGTCGTACACGGCGACGGCCGCGTCGACTCCGGTGGCCACGCCCAGGCCGTGGCCGGCCGCGATCGGCTCGGGCACCAGGTCGGCGGCGCCGAGACCCGCCCGCTCGGCGGCGTCGAGGAGGGTCTGGCGCGCCGTCGAGCCCCACCGGGCCGGGTGGGTGAGCACCACCCGGGCGGGGTCAGCGCCGCCCATCTGCTGCACGACGCGGGCCCGGATGTCGGCCAGGACGGCGGCGACCAGGTCGGCCACCTCGATGGTCTGCCCGCTGACGACCACCTCCCGGTCGCGCCCCACGTGCCGCTTGGGCGTGCGGATGTAGCGGCCGGGGGCCGCCCCTCCCCGGCTGGCGGCCACGGTGCCCGCCACGAGCGCGCCGTCGTCGTCGACGAAGACGCCCGACGCCAGCCGGGTGCTGGCGCCGAAGGTGGCCAGGCGCACCTGCATGCCGTCGTCGACCGCGGCCACGGAGGCGGTCGTACCGAAGTCGATCGCCAGCGACCAGGTCGCGGGGCGCCCGGGCTGACCGGGCGGGGGAGCGCCGTTCATGGCGGCACCGTACGAACGGACCTGGTCTCCGGGCATCGTCGATTCGTGCCAGTTCGGCCGATGGCACGAACCGGGGATCCGGCCGGCGCGGGGCCGCCGGTACGTTCGGCGGGAGGTCGCCCGGCCTCGGCCCTTCGAGGAGGCTCGACGATGGACATCGATCCCGACGTGGTGTCGATCGTGGACGGCGCGGCGGGCCGGCGGGGCGTGACCCACGACCCGGGCGACGGCATGACGATGTCCTCCTACGACGCGGTCACCGGCCAGACGGTCCTGCACCACTGGGAGGACGACGGGTCGAGCGTCTCGCTGGTGTACGACCCATGGGGCGTGGTGATCGGGGCCGAGACGGTGACCGCCGACGGCGACGTGGTGCAGGTCTCGGGCGACCGCGTGGTCGAGATGGTGGCCGAGCTGACCGTGCGGGAGAACCTGCCGCTGAGCTGCCCGTGGGGTGACGACCGGATGGTGTGCCAGGTGCCCCTCGACGCCGACCTGGTGACCGTCGACGACGTGACCACGAGCGACGCCTACGTCGCGTGGCAGGCGACCCTGGTCGAGTCCGACGTGTCGGGCCACAGGATGGACGTGGCGGGCGACGTGATCGGCGACGTGGCCGACGCCGACTTCTGGTTCCGGCAGTCGGCCGACGTCACCTGCGGCCCCGCCGCCGCCACCCAGATCATCGAGGACTTCACCGGCGTGGACCTCGGCGGCGAGGCGGTGGTGGCCGCCTATGCCGCCGACCAGGGCTGGCTCGGCCAGGACGGCATGGACTCGTACCGCCTGGCCGACCTGCTGACCCGGTTCGGCGTGCCTGCGACCGTGCAGACCGACCAGACCTGGCAGGACATCGTGGGCTACCTGGCCGAGGGCCGCTCGGTGGTCATGACCGTCGACGCCTACGACTACTGGGAGGGGGCCGGCGGGGGCGACGAGGCGGAGGACAGCGCCGCGGACGGCATCAACCACTTCGTGCGGGTGGTGGCCGTCGACGTCGAGCGGGGCGTGGCGGTGCTGTCCGACAGCAGCACGCCCGACGGTCGGCAGCTCGAGGTGCCGCTGGCCGCGCTGGAGGAGGCCTGGGACGACGTGACCAGCGTCGACGAGTACGGCAACCCGGTGCGCGAGCATCTGCTGGTGGTGTCGGACGCGGCGGACCGGGGAATCGGCCGCCGTGGCGGCCTGTTCGGCAACCCGCACGGGTGGGTCGTCGTGCCCGCCGTGCTCGCCGCCTCGCGCATCGCCGGGGCCGTGCGCCGGTGAGCGGCCCGGCCGCCGCCGCGGTCGCGGGGGCGCTCGCGGACGCGAGCAGGAGCCTCGGCGCCGGAGTGGCCGAACGGGTGGACCGGGTGTGTGCCCGGGCCGGGGCGCCGCCTGCGGTGGCCGTCGCCGGCCGCGTGTCCTCGGGGAAGAGCACCCTGGTCAACGCCCTGGTGGGCCGGCGCGTGGCACCTACGGGCGCCGGCGAGTGCACCCAGGTGGTGACCCACTTCCGCTTCGGCCGGTCCGAGCGGGCGATCGTCCACACCCACGACGGCGAGGCCGTTCCCCTGGGGCTGGTCGACGGGGCGCGCTGCCCGCACGCCTGGGCGTGCCACCGGAGGAGGTCGACCACCTGGAGGTCACGCTCGCCGTCGCCCGGCTGCGCTCGGTCGAACTGGTCGACACGCCGGGCGTGTCTTCGGCCAGCCAGGCCGGCGGCCGGGCCGACGCCTACCTCGGCCTCGACGAGGCGTCCCGCCATGCGGTGGCCCGGGCCGACGCCGTGATCTACGTGCTCAGCCACACCGCGCGGGCCGACGAGGCCACCGACCTGGCCGCCTTCGGCGCCGGGGCCGGCGGTCGCGCCGACGCCGCCATCGGCGTCCTGGGCAAGGCCGACCTGGTGGCGGGCGGCGACCCGGCGGCGGGACGGGTCCTGGCAGCGGAGCTGGCGGCGCGGTTCTGCGACCGGCTGGCGACCGTGGTGCCCGTGTGGTCGCTGGTGGCGGAGACCGTCGCGTGCGGCCGGCTGCGCGAGGCCGACGCGGCCACCGTCGACGCGGTCGCCGCGCTCGACGAGGGCACGCGGGCGGTGCTCCTCGCCGACGGCGAGCTGTTCGCCTCGTTCGACGCCCCCGTCGCCCCCGACAGCCGCAGGCGCGTCGTCGACCTGCTGGCGCCTGCGGGCGCCCGCCGGGCGGTCGAGGCCAGCGAGGCCGGCGCCCGCGGGGCCGCCCGGCTGGCGGCCGCGCTGGACGAGCTCTCGGGGCGCGCGCCGCTCGACGCGGCCGTCATCCGGCTCGGGCGGCGGGCCGACGTCGTGCGCGCCGCCCGCATGCTGGTCGACGCGGAGAAGATCGCCTACGACGAGCCCGGCGCCGGCGACGCGCTCCGGGACGTCATCGAGGGCCTGCGGGCCAGCCCCGAGCTGCACGTCCTGGAGGAGACCGCGGCGCTCGACGACCTGGAGGCCGGGCTGGTGGCGCTGCCGCCGGCGTTGGCCGAGGAGGGCGCGGCGCTGCTGGCGGGCGGCGCCGCGGCCGACGGCGACGCGGCGATCGACCGCTGGCGCGAGGTGGAGGTGCTGGCCACCGGGCCGCACGTCGCCCGCTTCGCCCGCGTGGTCACCCGCACGCTCACGCTGCGCCGGCAGGCCGGCAGGTGAGCGACGGGGCGGGACGGGACACGACCGGGAAGGACAGGGCGGAGCCATGTCAGCACGACACGGGACCACGGTGGGTCGGGTGACGGCGGGGCGGGCGGCGGAGCCCGCGCCCGGGGGCGGGGGCGGGTCGGCGGACCAGCCCCCGCCCACTGCGGCCCCCTCGGCGACGGCGCCGGGCGGCGCGCCCGGCACGGACGCGACGACGGCCGCGGGCGACCCGCCCCGGACCGACGCGACGACCGCGGACGCACCGACCGCCGGCCCGCCGACCGCGGACGCACCGACGGGCACGACGGTGGCGGCGACCACTGAGGCGCCGGACGCCGCGGCGCCCGGTGACGGGGTGGCGGTGCCCGCGGTGCTGGCGCTCGTGCTGGTGGCCGCGCTGGCCGGGGCGGCGCTGGTCGCCCTGGTGCAGCGGCTGTGGGAGGGCCCGTCCCCGGACGGCGATGCCGGCGCATCGGGTGGCGGCACCGGACCGGCGGGCGGCCGCGCGGACCGGGCGGGCGGCCCGGCCGGCGGTGCGGAGCCGCTGGCGCAGGCGGCCATCGATGTGCGCGACCGCGTCCGCAGCCCCGCGCTGGCCGAGCGGCTGGCCGCCGGGCTGGCCGCCACCGGGTGGACCACCCTCGATCCCCGTGGCGACCGCTTCGACCCCGCCCACCATGTGGCCGTCGATCGCGAGCCCACCGGCGAGCCCGGCCTGGGCGGCGTGATCGCCGCCGTCGAGCGCGTGGGCTACCGGGCCCCGGACGGCGCCGTCGTGCGCCAGCCCGAGGTCGTCGTGTACGCCTACCACGCGGCCGGCGGTGCATCGTGACCGCCCGGGTCCCCGCGGCCGCGGCGACGACCGTCACGACGGCGAGGCCGGCCGCCCCCGCACCCGTGTCGCCCCTCGACACCGTGCCCCGCATCCGGGCCGCGCTGTCACGGGTGGCCCGCGAGCTCGACGCTCCAATGCCGCCCGCCGAGCCCGCCGGCGCCGCGGTGCCCACGGTGGTCGTGGTGGGCGAGCCCAAGGGCGGCAAGTCGACGCTCGTCAACGCCCTGGTGGGCCGGCCGGGCCTCTCCCCGGTCGACTACGCCGTGGCCACGGCCACCTACATCGCCATCCGCCACGGCACGCCGGGTGCCCGGGTGTTCCCTGAGGGCGCGGCGGGTGCCGAGGAGATCCACCTCGACGAGCTGGCGGCCTGGACGTCGGTCGAGGGCCTGCGGTCCAACCCGCGGGCGCCGGTGTCGCCCCGGCCCGTCGAGGTGACGCTGCCGGCGCCGCTGCTCGAGCGGGTCGTGCTGGTCGACACGCCCGGCGTCGGGGGCGTGGACGGCGCCCACGACCGGGCCACGCTGGCGGCGTTGGACGGGGCCACCTCCCTGCTGTTCTGCGCCGACGCCGCCCGGCCCCTCTCGGCGCCCGAGCTCGCCTTCCTCGAGGAGGCGACGGCCCGGGTCGCCCTGGTGGCGTTCGTGCTCACCAAGGTCGACCAGCACACCGCGTGGCGCGAGGTCATGGCCGAGGACCGGGCGCTGGTGGCCGAGCGGGCGCCCGAGCTGGCCGGCGCGCCCTGGCTGGCGGTGGCCGCCCCCCTGGCCGAGCGTTCGCTCGACCCGTCGCTCCCGCCCTCGGCCGCCGAGGCGCTCCGGCTGCGGTCCGGTCTCGACGCGGTGGTCGACCACCTCACCGGCGCGGTGGGCGACCACGTCCGGGCCCTGGAGGCGGCCAACGACGTCAAGGCCATGCAGGCCACCGCCGTCAACCTGCGCGACCTGGCCGCCGAGCGGGTGGCGCTGATGGCCGACCCGAGCGACGACCGGCGCGAGGGCCTGATCGCCCAGAAGGGCGAGCTCGCCCGCCTCGCCTCGGTGGAGGACAGCTGGCGCACCGACCTCGACCTCGAGCTGACGACCCTGCGGGGCGCCGAGGTGAACCGCCTCGACCGCACCATGCGGGCCGTCCAGGACGAGGGCACGTCCCTCGCCCGTGACACGGCGGTCACCCCGGCGTCGTTCACCGAGCACGTGAACCGGCTGCTGGCCGAGGAGTTCGGCGCCATGGGCGCCCGCATCGGTGCCGGCGTCGACCGTGGCGTGCGCGCCATCGTGGGCGACGCGGTGACCAGCCCCGCGTTCGCGCTGGCGCTCGAGACGGCGGCGCGCTCGGACCAGGTGGTGCAGCTCCGGCGGGGTCGCGACCTGGTGGCGGAGGGACGGCTGCAGCCCTCGCAGACGATGCCGCTGGCGATGAGCGGCACCAGCGGGTTCATGCTGGCCGGGTATACGGGCCTCGGCTCGACCGTCGCCGGCGCCACGGGCGTCGCCAGCTTCGTGCCGGGCCTTGGTCTGGCCGTGGCGGCGACGGCGGCTGCGGTGGTGTTCGCCCGGCGGCAGTCGAAGGTGAACGAGCGGCTGCAGTGGCTGCAGGCCCGGGTCGTCGAGGCCCGCAGCGACCTGCAGGCGGTGGTCGACCAACGGGTGACCACCGCCAAGGCCCTGGCGCTGCGGGCGGTGCGCGAGTGGATCCGGTCCCGCAAGGCCGAGCTCGAGGCGTCGGTCGCCGAGCTCAACCGGCAGGCGGCCCGCGACGGCGAGCAGCGGCAGGCGGCCTCGTCCCGGGCCCGGTCCCGGGTCGACGACCTGACCAAGCTCATCCGCACCTGCGACGCCACGGTCGAGCGGCTCACCGCCGCCGCCTCACCCGCCTGACGCCCCGGGCGCCGTCCCCGCCCCCGGCTCCGGGCGCCGTCCCCGCCCTGTTCCGGACGCCCCGGGCGTCAGCCCGACGCCCGCTCCGGACGCGGCGGTGCGGGGCCGACGTCGTGCCGGCCCCGCACCCGCCTGGGCGGATCAGCCCTCGTCGTTGAAGATGCCCCGGCCGTCGGGGTCGAAGACGTCGGGCGAGCCGTCGAAGTCGCTGTCGTCCCGGTTGTCGACGAAGGGGTCGACGTCGCTGCTGTCCGGCTTGCCGTCGAAGTCCCAGTCGGCCTCGTCGGGCTCGTCGGCGACGTCGATGTCCACGTCTGAGGTGTCTCCGTACGGCGTGAGGCCGGTGTCGGGGCCGAAGCCGGTGCCCAACCCGTCGGTGGGCACGCTCTGGGTCACCGACTGCGACGCCTCGACGCTGTCCTCGACGCCGTTCTCGTTCAGGTCGTAGACGGCGGTCTCCAGCACCCCGTCCCGGTCGAGGTCGAGCACGCCCATCTCGACCATCCCGTCCTGGTCGGTGTCGACGCCCGCGGTGTCGACGAGGCCGTCGCCGTCGGTGTCGCCCGCCACGCCCTCGAGCACGCCGTTCTGGTCGGCGTCGGTGCCCCAGCTGTCCGCGTAGCCGTCGCCACTGGCGTCGTAGGCGACGCCGTCGGCCACGCCGTCCTGGTTGGCGTCGAGCGCCCAGGTGTCGGCGTAGCCGTCGCCATTGGTGTCGGTGGCCGTCTCGTCGACGTAGCCGTCCTGGTTGGCGTCGGTCGCCCAGGTGTCCTCGATGCCGTCGCCGTTGGTGTCGGTGGCGACCTGGTCGACGATCCCGTCCGTGTTGATGTCGTAGCTGGTCATGGGAATCTCCTCGGTCTGTCTCGGTGGTCTCTGGGATTCGGGTGGCGGTCAGTGGAGGGCCAGGCACCAGGCGCCCGGGCCCGACGCGGTGACCTCCGCATCGCTCTTGTTGAACGACAGCGGCTCGTTGGCCGGGCAGGGTGCGCCCTCGGCCACCGATGCCGTCACCTGGTGCGTGACCAGCGGGTCGCCGCACGGATACTCGGTGATCGTGTGGCTGTCGGGCCCGTCGGGCACGGCCTGGAGGCACGAGCCGACGGCGAGGACGCCGTCGCTGTCGGCCGGGTCGACCGCGGGCGCCAGCGAGGCGAGGCACAGGGCGTAGGCCTGGGTGTCGCCGTCGGCGTCGGTGGTCTCCAACCCGTAGCTGCGGTCCGAGTCGGCCCCGCAGTCGGGCTCGGTCGTCCCGGTGGACACCGACAGCACCTCCGCCTCGGCGGCGGCGTCGCCGCAGTCGACGACCACGGGCTCACCGCCGGCCCCGGAGGCGGGCAGGTCGACGCAGTCGCCGGCTGTGAAGGCCGCGGGCGCCGCGTCCTGCTCCTCGGGCGTGGAGCCGTCCGAGCCCCACCACTCCTCGAGCGCCTCGAGGTTGGCCCGACCCGGGCGGGAGGCGTGCCCGACGACCAGCTCGTCCTCGTTCGTCCAGTGGATGTGCGCGGTGCCCGCCTCGGCGACCGAGAACATCTGGCCCATCACCACGTCGGGGTCGCTGTCGTACCACCACCGCCGGGTCTCGGCCTCGTTCTCGTCGACGATCCCGCCGAAGCCGGCCCGCAGCGCGGCGGCGTCCTCGTACCGGGTGATGTCGTACGTCACCGGGTCGAGGTCGCAGGTCAGCGCCGCGACCGCGCCGGCGCCCGAGACGTCGCGCTCGGTGCAGTCGGCCTCGTCGAGGGCGTAGTCCTCGAGCAGCTCCCGGGCGTCCTCGGAGAGGCCGCCGGTGGTGGTGGTCGTGGTGGGATCCGCGGGGGCGCCGGTCGCGGCACCCGCCGAATCGACGGTCCCGCCGCCGTCGTCGGTGCACGCGGTCCCCAGGACGGCGGCGACGGCCAGCGCCGCTGCCAGGCGCGTGGCCTGCCGGGATGCCGCCCGGCGTGGACGCCGGTCGGGGGGAGAGGTCGTTGTCATCGTGTCCGCCCTTGTGTGATGGATCGCCTGTCTGCCGGGCCCATCGTCGGCGGGCGGCCGCCGTGGGGCACCCCCGATTCGTGCCATTGCCCCCGGTCGGCCCGGCCGCCGTTAGCGGATCGTTGGCGGCCGGGGAGATCCTCGCCCTGTCAGTTCGGGCGGCGCGTGGGAAGGCGGGCGGCATGGCGGTGGGCGGGCGAGGCGGTGGCGGGACGCGACACGTCGCGGCCCTGGTGGGGCGGGGTCGCGAGCTGCGCGACGTGCGGGCGGCGCTCCGTGACCGGCACCCGGTGGCCATCACCGGGGCGGCGGGCACGGGGCGGACCGCGCTGGCCCGAGCCGCGCTCCACACCCGGGCCGCGGCGTGGGGCGGCGGGCTCGCCACCCTGGCGGGGCGGCCGTACGCGGCGCTCGAATGGGCGCTCGCGGCGGAGGCCCCGGGCGGGGTGGGTCAGGTCGGCGACATCGCCGAGTGGGTGGCGGGCGGCCTGGGTGGACGGGCCCTGGCCGTGGACGACCTGCAGCTGACCCACCCCGCCACGGTCGCCGTCCTCGAGCTCCTCGCCGGAGCCGTCCCCCTGGTCGTGACCCTGGCGACAGACCACCCCGGTGCCGGTGACCTGGGTCGCACGCTCGCCGGTTGGTCCGGCGTGGAGCTCGTCGAGCTGGCGCCCCTCGATCCCGGCTCGGCTCGGCGCCTGGTTCGGCGCATCGCGCCCGCGCTCCCCGAGGACGACGCCGCCCGTCTGGTCGCGTGCGCCGGCGGGTCGCCCCATGCCCTGGTGACGGCGGCCGCCGCGGCGGCCACCGAGCTGGCCGACCGGCCGGCTCATGCACAGCCCGCGACCAGGTCGCCGGCGGCCGCCCTCACCACTCGCGAGGCCCAGGTCCTGAAGCTGATCGCGGCGGGGGCCAAGACCGTCCAGATCGCCGCCCGTCTGGGCATCGCCGACAGCACGGTCGAGTCGCACGTGCGGGCCATCCGCACCAAGCTCGGCGTGCCCACCCGGACGGCGGCGGCCGCATGGGCGTGCTGACTCCTTTTCCGGCGCCCCGCGAGGGCCCGGTCCTCGTGCTCGAGCCGGTCCCCCAGTGGGCGCGCGCCGCCCGGGCCGCCGGCTGGCGAGTGCAGCGCAGCCTGCCACCGGTGCACCCCTGGTCCCGACCCGGCGTCCTCGTGGTGACCGGGCGGGACTGCCCGGCCGACGCCGTGGTCATGATGCTCGCCCGCGGTGCGGGCGTCGTCCTGGCACCGCCGGCGGAGGGAGGCGCCACGGGCGGTGGCGCGGGATCGGCGGATCGGGCCGGGCGGTGGGACGACGTGCTCGCCGACGCCGTGCGCATCGGCGCCGGGGTGTGGCCGGGACCGCCGCCCGACCCCGTGCCCTACGGGCTGGACGACGACACCGGCCGGCTGCTCGACGGCCTGGCGCGCGGCTGGCGGGTGGGCGCGGCGGCCCGCGCCGCCAACATGTCGCTGCGCACCGCCCACCGGCGCCTGCACCAGGCCCGCGACGCGCTGGGTGCGACCACCACGGCCGAGGCGGTCGGGCGGTGGGCGCAACGGGGGCACGGAACGCCGGCAGAGGGCGGTGTCCCGCGGGGTGACACGACGACGGCCGGGCGGGCCCGGTGACCATGGCCGCCGTCATCCCCGCCCACGAGAGCGCGGTGCGCCGGCTGGCGGCCGACGCCGCCGGCACCGACTATCGGGCGCTGCGCTCGCTGGCGGAGGCGCAGGACGTCCGCGACGGCGTGGTGGTGCTGGAGGGGGACCTCGGCGGGCAGATCTACGCGGTCTTCCCGGCCGCGCTCGTCGGCTGCTCCGAGGAGCGCCTGGACGCGCTGGTGCGCGAGATCGACGCCCACGCCCGGCCCGCATCCCGCGGGGACGCGGTCGCGGTGTACTTCGAACGGCACCCCGTCGGGCACGCCATCGCCGGCGGTGCGGGCGGGGGCGTGGTGCTCCCGGGCGGGTGGGTGCACGACGAGCTGGTGCAGGCGGGCCTCGAGCACTCGGTCTTCGAGGTGGTGGCGGGCCGTCGGGCCCGGCTGGTGCGGGCGGCCAGCCGGGCCTGCACGCGGGGGCGGCCGCACCACGGAGCGGCCGAATCGCGGCGGCGACCGGACGCAGCGCCGTCAGCCCTCGGCGCGGGCCAGCGCCGCCTCGAGGCCCAGCAGGCGACCCTCGTCCCGGAGCCGGTCCAGGCGCTCGTCGCCCATGGCGGCGGCCAACCGCCGGGCCACGGCCCCCGCGTCGGAGGCGGGCGTGGCGTCCAGTCGCACGCCCAGCTCGGGCGGCACCAGGGACGCGGCCCCCATCAGCAGCGCGGCGGTGTCGTGGTCGCCCCGCTCGCCGAGCACGTCGGCCAGGTTGACGGCGGCGGTGGCGGCGTCGGCCCGGTCGTCACTGCTCAGGGCGTTGCGGGCGGCCGCCGCCAGCAGGCCCGAGGCCCGGTCGCCGTCGTCACGCCGGCGGGCGGCCGCCGCCAGGCCGGACAGCGCGGCGCGGGCGGCCCGGAGGTCGCCCACGTCGGTGGCCCGGGTGTGCGCAGCCCGGAACGCCGCTTCGGCGGCGTCGAGGTCGCCGGCCGCCAGCTCGGTCTGGGCCAGGCCGACCGTGGCCCGCAGCCAGGTGGTGACCCGCCCGCGCACGAGCAGGCGCTGCGCCTCGCCGAAGGCCCGGCGGGCGCCGTCGAGGTCGTCCATCCACCGGCGGGCGAACCCGAGGAACAGCAGCGTGCGGGCCTGGCCCACGGGCGTGCCCACGGCCTGGTGCTCGGCGAGCGCCTCCTCCAGGCGGGCGGTCGCCGTCACGAGATCGAGGCGGCGGAGCGCGAGCAGGCCCTGGCACGCCCGCGCCTCCGCGGCCCAGAAGGCGTCGCCGCACGCGCTGGTGGCCTCCCGGGCCTCGGCCACCAGCCGGTCGGCCCGATCGAGCTCGTCGCCCCGCCAGCCGAGGCCGATGGCGACGACCAGGCGGGCCAGGGCGGCGGTCGTGACGTCGCCCACGGCGTCGGCGGCGACGACCGCCAGCTCGGCCCGCTCCAGGTGGGCGGCGGTCTTGTCGAACGTGTCGGCCGTCTGCATCACCGTGACCTCGACCCGCACCCGGTCGTGCGGGGCCATCCGGTCGGCCTGCCCGAGCACCTCGGCGCCCCAGTGGGCCGCCTCGGGCGCCGCCGGCGAGCTGGCCCAGCAGAACGCCAGGCCCTCGTAGAGGCCCGCGGCGTCCGCGACGCGCCCGTCGTCCAGCGCCCGCCGCAGGACCATGCGGAACGTCGCGAGGTCGGCGGTGAACCGGCGCACGGCCTCCGCCTGGTGGGGCCCGATGACCTCGGCGCCCAGTTCGGCCGCGGTGGCCAGGCACCACCCGGTCAGGCCCTGCATCGCCGCGGCCGGTTCGCCCTCGGCGGCGAGGAGCCGGCCCGCGTGGCGGCGCACCGGCGGCAGCAGCCGGAAGCGGGCGTCCTGGTCGGGATCGACCAGGACCAGCGACACGTCGACCATCGCGGCCAGCGCGTCGCGCGCGGCCCCGTCGGCGAGGCCGGCCGCCGCCGCGGTGGCCCCGGGCCCGAACCAGGCGGGGAACAGGCTGGCCGCCGCGTACGCCTGCCGGCCGTCGGCGCCGAGGCGGTTCACGGCCGCGTCGAGCGCCATCCCCAGGCCCCGGCGGCCGGCGCCCACCGGCGGCTCGGCACCCAGCACCTCGTCGCCCCGCAGCCGCTCGGCCACGACCTCCAGCCGCTCGGCCCGTCCCCAGGCGGCGGCCACCTCCAGCGCGAGCGGGAGCCCGCCCGCGCCGCGGGCCACGGCGCCCACCGCCCGCCAGTCGTCGTCGCTCCGCGGGGGCCGGCCCAGGGCGTCCAGGCGCTGGGCCAGCAGCAACCCGGCGCCGGACCGCCGGATCTCCTCGGCGGTGGCGCCCTCGCCGGGCACGGCCAGCGGCTCGATGGTGACCACGGCCTCGCCCGCCACCCGCAGGCGCTCCTGGCTGGTGGCCAGCACCCGCAGCGCGGCGCTGGCGCGCAGCAGTGCGACGGCCACACGCGCCGCCTCGTCGACCACGTGCTCGCAGTTGTCCAGCACCACCAGCAGCTCGCGCGCCGTCGAGGGCGGCGACGGTCTGGCGCAGCGGATCGTCGTCGGCCGCCTCGCTGACGCCGATCGTCGTCGACACCACCTCGGCGACCGCACCGGCGTCGGACGCGCCGGCCAGGTCGACCACCACGGCCCCGTCGGGCATGGCGGGCGCGATGCCGGCGGCGACGTCGAGCGCCGTGGCCGTCTTGCCCACCCCGCCGGGGCCCAGCAGGGTGACCAGCCGCGAGGTGCGCAGCCGCTCGCGGATCTCGGCCCGCTCGGCGTCGCGGCCCACCAGCCGGGTGAGCGGGGCGGGGAGTGCCGCGGAGGACCAGGAGCGCCGACCGTCCAGGCTGGGGTCCTGCACGAGGATGGCCCGCTCCAGCCGCCGCAGCTCGCGCCCGGGCTCGAGGCCCGTCTCCTCGGCCAGCACCGCCGCGGCGCGTGCTGGTAGGCGCGCAGGGCGTCGGTCTGGCGGCCGGCTCGGTGCAGCGCCACCATGAGCTGCCCCCACCGGGCCTCGCGCAGCGGCTCGGCGGCCACCAGCCGCTCCAGCAGCTCGACCGCGGCGGTCACGTCCGCCGCCGCGACCAGCGCCCGGGCCAACTCGTCCTCGGCGTCGGTGCGGCGGGTGTCGAGCGCCGCGGCTTCGACCGCCAGGCCGGCGTCGTCGCGCAGGTCGGCCAGGGCCGGGCCCGACCACAGGTCGCAGGCCGCGGTCAGGTCGGCCACCGCGTCCTGGGCCCGGTGCTCCGCCAGGGCGACGCGGGCCCGCTCGACCAGGGCGTCGAACCGGTCGGCGTCGACCGCGGCCGGGTCGACCCGCAGGGCGTACGCGCTGCCCACCGTGTCGATGGCGGCGCCGTCCGCGTCGGCCAGCGCCCGGCGCAGCCGCGCCACGTGTCCCTGCAGGGCGGTGCGGGCGGTGGGGGGCGGGCCGGCGGGCCACAGGCGCTCGACCAGGTCGTCGGCCGCCCATGCCCGGCCGGGGCGCAGCGCCAGCCAGGCGAGCAGCCGCGCCGCGTGGCCGCGCAGACCCACCTCGCCGGTGCCCGTAGCCAGTCGGACCGGCCCGAGCAGGCGGACCACGACAGGGCCGTGCACGGGGCAGGTGTACCACGCGGCACCCGGAGCGAGACATGGCATGCCCTGACGCGACAGCATCGCCGGCCCGACGACGACCGCCCGTCGTCGAGCCAGCGATGCTGGGGGAGAGCGTGGCGGGAGGGACGCCCTGAGGCGGCGTCAGCGGGGCGCGGCCGACCGGGCCGCGCCCACAGCCTGCGCCCATCCCGCCGCGTCGGGCATGCCCATCTTGCGCATCAGGGCACACTCGAAGGGCGTTCCGTCGCCGTCGCGGAGGCGCAACGAGAGGTACTTCGTCCGGTCCCACCGCTTGGCGACCCGCGCCTCGTCGACGTGGTGGAGCGCCACCGCGAAGCTGCCCGGGTTGTCGAGTGCCCCCAGGTCGAGCGGTGTGCGCAGGGCCGCCAGCTCGCCGGCGAGGGCCCCACCGATCATCGCCGAGCGGATGCGCCGGCCCATGTCGTTGCCGCCGCTCGACAGGAACAGCAGGTTCTGGTCCGTGAGGACCACCGTGCCGAGGGTGCTGCCCGCCAGGGTCATCTTGGCCTTGAGGCCATCCCAGCAGTACACCTCGGTCTCGCTGCGCAGCACCCGTTCGGCCACGTCTGCTCCTTCCCGTGAGGGCGGCGCGGATGCCGCGCCGCAGCCCTCGGATCGTCGCCCGCGGCGGGCGCGGCGGCATCCCCAATTGGTGCCAACCGCGCCCACCGCGGCGGCTGGATGACCGTGGGAGGCTCACCCTGCCGGGGTGATGGCCCCACGGTGGGGCCGGTGTCCCATCGCGCCAGGGCGGCGGAGGTGCCGCGCCCCGGGGGAGCCGTGTTGGTCCGTGCTGTCGACGCATCCCGTGGGCCCCGGCTCGACGTGACCGGCGACGCGGGTCCCGCAACCGGCGATCCGGGGCGGCGGGGCGTCCGCCTGTTCGCCACGGCCGGCGACGAGCCCCGGGCCCGCCGCGCCAGCGACGCGGTGCTGCTGGCGGCGGCGCTGCTCGGCCTGATCCTGGCCAGCCTGGCCGAGTCGCCGCCGGCACCGGGGTTCGCCCGCGCCCTGGCCGCGTTCGCCGCCAGCCTGCCCGACCTCCTGGATGCGGCGTGGCAGGTGGCCCTCGACGTGCTGGGCCTGCTGGCCCTGGGCCTGATCGTGGCCACGGTGGTGCGCCGCCGCCTCAGCGTCACCCGCGACCTGGTCATGGCCGTGGTGGTGGCCGGCGTGCTGTGGATGGTGGTCGGTCGCCTGGTCGAGGGGTCGTGGCCCGCCGTGTGGGACGGACTGCGCTCGGCGGCCCCGCCCCCCTGGTATCCGTCCCCCCGGCTGGCCGTCCCGGCCGCGGTGGTCATCACCGCCTCGCCCCACCTCACCCGCCCCTGGCGCCGGCTCGGCTGGTGCCTGGTGGCGGGTGCCACGGTGGGCGTGCTGGCGCTCGAGGCGACGACCCCGACGGGCGCGGCGGCGGGGCTCCTGGTGGCGGTGGCCGCGGCCGCCGTCACCCACCTGGTGTTCGGGTCGAGCGGCGGCCGGCCCAGCCTCGCCGACGTCGAGTCGTCGCTCGCCGAGCTGGGGGTGCCGGTGCAGACGGTGGGGGTGGCGGAGTTCCAGCTCACCGGCGTCTTCGCCGTCGACGCCCGGGACGGCGCGGGCGACGACCTGACGGTCAAGGTCTACGGCCGCGACGCCCACGACTCGGCGCTGGTCGCCACGCTGTGGCGGTCGATCTGGTACCGGGGCCAGGCCAACAAGCTCCACCTCGGGCGGCTGCAGCAGGTCGAGCGCGAGGCCCTGCTCACGCTGCTGACAGCGCAGGCCGGCGTGGTGACCGATCGGGTGGTGACGGCGGGCGAGACCGAGACGGGCGATGCCCTGCTCGTCCTCCGGCGGGTGGGGAGGCCGCTCGACTGGACGGCGGGGGGCGCCACCGCCCGTGCCGCGTGGGCCGCACTCGACCGCATGCACGACGCCGGGATCGTCCACGGGCAGATCGACGGCGACCACCTGGTGGCCGACGACGGCGCGGTGGGCTTCGTCGAGTTCCACGGCGGCGCGGTGGCGCCCACCGCCACGCAGCGTCGCGCCGACGAGGCTCAGCTGCTCGTGGCGACCGTGCTGGGGATGGGCGTCGAGCCCGCGCTGGCCGCCGCGGTCGACGTCCTCGGTCCCGACCGGCTGACCGCGGTGCTGCCCTACCTCCAGCGTCCGGCACTCACGGCCGCCCAGCGGGCGGGCCTCAAGGCGGCGGACGTCGACCTGGACGACGTGCGTGACCGGGCCGCCGAGCTGGCCGGTGGGGAAGCCCCGAAGCTGGAGCGGCTCCGTCGCCTCAGCCTGGGCACGGTCATCTCGGTGCTCCTGCCCGCCGTGGCGCTCTTCGCGCTCATCACGGCGGCGGCAGGCGTCGACGGCGAGGAGGTCCTCGAGGCCCTGAGCGATGCCTCGTGGTGGCTGGTGGCGGTCGGCGTCGTGGTCGCCCAGCTCCCTCGTGTCCCACAGGCGGTGTCGACGCTCGGAGCCTCGCCCATCACGCTGCCGCTCGGCCCCGTCTACGCCCTGCAGCTCACGGTGTCGTACGTCAACCTGGCTGTCCCCTCGGCCGCCGGTCGCATGGCGGTGAACGTGCGTTTCTTCCAGCGCCACGGCGTGGGCGCCGCCCAGGCGGTCACCGTGGGGGCGCTGGACGGCTTCGCCGGCTTCCTGATGCAGGCGTTCCTGCTGGTGTTCCTCCTGCTCGTCAACCCGGTCTCCCTGGACCTCCAGTTCGACAGCGGCAGCGCGGGCAGGGTGATCGAGCTGGTGGCGCTGGTGGTGGCGGTGGCCGTGCTGGCGGTGCTGGTCGTCGTGGTCGTGCGGCCGTGGCGGCGGGTCGTGCTCGGATGGGTGGGGCACTACGTGTCCGAGGCGTGGGCCGCCGTGCGGGGCCTGCGCTCGACCCGGCGCCTCGTGATGCTGTTCGGCGGCAACCTGGGCAGCGAGCTGCTGTTCGCCATGGCGCTCGCGACCTTCGCCGCCGCGCTCGGCTTCCGCCTCGGCCTGGGCGAGGCCTTGCTGATCAACATCGGCGTGGCGCTGCTGGCGGGCCTGCTGCCGATCCCCGGGGGCATCGGCGTGTCCGAGGCCGGGCTGACCTTCGGCCTCGTCAGCGCGGGGATGCCCGAGGAGGCGGCGTTCGGCGCGGTGATCCTGTACCGGCTGGCGACCTTCTACCTGCCCCCGATCTGGGGCTTCTTCGCGATGCGGTGGCTGCAGCGCAACGAGCATCTGTGACGGTCGCGTGACGGTGGCCGTACCACCCCCGCTGGGTGATGCCGGGCCGCGGGTCCGTGGCGACGCTGGCGCGACAGGGGTGGCCGTTCCCAGGCCGCCCTTCCACGAAGGAAGGGGTTGTGCTCATGTCCTATCCAGCGCAGGAGCGTCAGGGCACAGGTTGGCTCTTGTTCTCGTCGATCGTGCTGATCACCGCCGGCATCATGCGGGTCTTCGACGCTTTCTGGGCCTTCGACAAGGACGACGAGATCGGGGAGGGTCTGCAGACGATGCTCTTCGACGACAACCTGGCCGCCTACGGGTGGTTGTGGCTGATCGTCGGCATCCTGCTCATCGTCGCCGGCTTCGCCGTCGGCACCGGCTCGGAGTGGGCCCGCTGGTTCGGCATCGTCGTGGCCGCGTTCGCGTCCATCACGTCGTTCCTGTGGATCTACCAGTACCCGATCTGGTCGCTGGTGGCGACGCTGATCTCGCTGCTCGTCATCTACGGGCTGGCGAGCTACGGCGGCCGCGAAGGGGCGGCCGGCGGCGACCTCTAGCCCGCCCACTGCGCCCGGCGGCGAAAGGCGTGACCGCGTCCTTCGCCGTCGGGTGCAACCTGCTCTGGCCCCGTCCCGCTTCAGCCGTCGGTACGGGTGAACGCCGGGATGCTGCTCAGGTGCGCACGATGCAACGGAAGCCCAGGTGGGACGTCGACGTGTCGACGGCTTGGGCCATCCGGGCCGCGGGGCGGTAGCGGCGGCAGTAGTTCAGCGCGCACAGGTGCGAGCCGCCCTTCATGACCCGGCGGGCCATCCCGCCGGGGTCGGCGGGGTCGAGGCTGGCCTCGCGGACGGCACCCCGCGGGTTGTCGACGGTGCAGCACGGGTGCTCGGGGA
Source organism: uncultured Acidimicrobiales bacterium (assembly GCA_963842395.1). GTDB lineage: Bacteria > Actinomycetota > Acidimicrobiia > Acidimicrobiales > VFJN01 > ZC4RG19. The sequence goes on along the minus strand of CAWJGJ010000002.1, from coordinate 568,270 downwards.
CGTTGCCGGCGTGGTCCTGGTACCAGTCCGACGTCCACTCCCACACGTTGCCGGTCACCTGGAACAGGCCGTAGCCGTTGGGCGGGAACGACCGCACCGGCGCGGTGTACTCCCAGCCGTCGTCGAGGGTGTTGTCGTGTGGGAAGTCGCCCTGCCAGACGTTGGCCATGTGGCGGTCGCCGGGCGTCAGCTCGTCGCCCCAGGCGAACTCGGCGCCCTCCAGGCCGCCCTGGGCCGCTCGCTCCCACTCGGCCTCGGTCGGCAGCTCCTTGCCCGCCCAGGTGGCGTACGCCTCGACGTCCCGCCATGCGACGTGGACCACCGGGATGGTCGCCCAGCCCCTTGACCGAGCTCTGCGGCCCCCGAGGATGGCGCCAGCTGGCACCCGGCACCCACACCCACCACCGGTAGGGGTCGCTCAGGTCGACCTGCTGCCGGGGGCGCCGGAACACCGACGACCCGGCCACCAGCATCTCGGGCCGGGCGTCGGGGTAGTCGGCGGCGTCCGGCACCTGCTCGGCCAGGGTCACGTGGCCGGTGACCTTCACGAAGCCGGCGAAGGCGTCGTTCGTCACGGCGCAGCGGTCGATCCAGAACCCGTCGACCCGCACCGCGTGCGCCGGTGCCTCCTCGGGGTACTGGTCGTCGGCGCCCATCGTGAAGGTGCCGCCGGGCACCCAGGCCATGCCGTCGGCGGGCGGCTCGCCCGGTGCGCCGGACGTGCCGTTCGCGTCGGCCTCGCTCACGTCGCCAGCCTGCCACATGACCTACGCTCGCCCGGTCGAGGGAGCGCCCGGGCGGGCGCCGGGCGAGAGGAGACGACGATGGGCGAGGTCGCCGACGCGTACGCAGGGTGCAGGGCACGGATCGTCGAGCTGGTCGACGGCCTCGACGCCGCCGGTGCTGCCGCCGTCGTGCCCACCTGCCCCAAGTGGTCGGTCCACGACGTGCTCGCCCACCTGAGCGGCGTGGTCGACGACGCGCTGGCCGGCCGGCTCGACGGCGTGGCCACCGATCCGTGGACCGCGGCCCAGGTCGAGGCCCGCCAGGGCTTGCCGGTGGCCGGCATCGTCGCCGAGTGGCAGGCCAACGCCCCGGGCTTCGAGGGCATCCTCGACGCCATCGGCGATCCGGGCCGGCAGGCGGTGCTCGACACGACCACCCACGAGCACGACATCCGCGCCGCCCTCGGCCGGCCGGGCGCCCGCGACTCCGACGCGGTGCGGATCGGGCTGGGCTGGCTGACCACCCGGTTCGTCGATGCGGCCGCCGAGCAGGGGATCGCGGTCGGTGTGAAGGTCGCAGACGGGCCGCGCGTCGGGCCCGACGACGCCGCCGCGTCGCTGACGGCCGCCCCGTTCGAGCTGATGCGGGCGCTCACCGGTCGCCGGAGCCTCGACCAGGTGCGGGCGCTCGACTGGGACGGCGACTGCGAGTCCGTCCTGGGCGCGTTCACCTACGGTCCCTTCCACCCGGCTCAGCAGGCCATCGTCGAGTAGGTCGGTGCCCGGAGGCGCCGCCGTCAGGTGTCGGCCGGCTCCGTCTCGGTGAAGAAGTCGAGTGCCGCCTTGGTCTTCGTGAGCTGCTTGGTCCCGAGGTCGATGTCCTTGGACCCCAGCCAGGCCTTGGCCTCGGCCGCCACCTGGAACGGCTCGTCGGGGCGGCACTTGGTCGACAGCTCGACGATGCGCGAGCCGTCGGGGTAGACCCACATCTCGGCGACGACCTTGCGGTTGAAGCCGGGCGGAGTGCCCTTGAGCTTGAACACCGTGACGGGGCCGAGGATTTGCAGGTCGTCGATCTCCAGGCCCTCGGGGGCGTGGTCGGCGTAGAACTTTCGCTGGGCCTTGGTGAACAGCTTGCGCAGCTTGTGCTCGCCGCGCACCGCGGGTCGCACCAGGGGCTCCACGAGGGCGCCCTTGTACGACGCGCTGCACACGAACCCGCCCGGCATGGCGTCGACCTCGACCACGAACTCGGGGATGGCGCGCAGCTTGGCCGGCAGGTGATCGGGGACCACCGGGCGCAGCTTGATCACCGTGTCGTCGCCCCGGCCCTGCACCCGGCGGGCGCGCACCACGACCCCCTGCTTGTTGAGCGCCTGGTCCGGGGTGTCGAAGAAGAACACCTGGCGCAACTGGGCGTCGAGCGGGTCGATGTCGAGGGCGTCGATGACGGCCTGCCGGCTCGTCTCTGGGACGTTGAGCTTGAGCTCGACACTGTCGGCGCCCCCGAGCACCGACATCACCTCGGTCAGCTCGCGCTCGCCGCCGACCAGCGAATCCGTGGTGCCTGGCATCGGCCCTCGCCCCCTGTCCTCGGTACGTGTCGTTCCGCTTCGACGCTAGGCCCTATGACATGGAGATGCGTCATCCGCGGAGGGTGAACCCCGGGCCGGGCCGCGCGGCGGGGATCGGCGATTCGGACAGCGGGTAGCCCCTTTCATCCAGAGCGGGCGATGCCGTCCAGGCGTGCCGCTGTCCTACTGGGGGTGCGAGGTGACGTTGGTGCGACACGAGCAAGAGGCTCTCCTGAGACGGCTGGCCCTCGCAGACGAGAGCACTGCGCTCGCTCTGGTCTGCGCGGTGGACTTCGGCGCCGCCGACGACTCGGGCCTCGACCAGAAGTACCGGGCGCTCGTGCAGCTCGCCAGCCTCATCGCCCTGTCGTCGCCGACGGCCGCCTACCAGTCGTGCGTCTCCCTGGCCCTCGCGGCGGGGGCCACCGACGACGAGGTCGTCGCCGTCCTCACCAGCGTGGCGCCGGTGGTGGGGACGGCCCGCGTGGTGGCGGCCGCCGCGGACCTCGCCCTCTCGCTCGGCTACGACGTCGACTCGGCGCTCGAACACCGGGACGGGCCTGACGCCCCGGGCGTCGCCTCCCCGCCGGAGGGTTGGCCCGACGGTCAGGCGCCGACCGGCCGTTGACGCGGCGGCGAGCGACGCTCGACCCGCTGCCCGGATCGCTACTCCGGCGCGGCGCCGGTCACCAGCGGGGTCAGCATCTGCTCCAGCAGCGCGGCGTCGTCGAAGTAGTGGCGGAAGGTCGAGATCCGGCCGTCGCGGTACTCGGCGAACGTGGCCCCGGCCAGCACGAGCGGGGTGTCGAAGGCCTCGATCGTGGTGTCGTCGTCGAGGAGGACCGTCCCGGTGTGCACGGCGGATCGGGTGAACGGCCGCCGGGCCGCCGGGCCGGGCCGTGACCGCCGTCCCGCCCCGTCAGCTCGTGAAGTAGCCGGCCTCGATGTCGCGCACGACGGTGTCGATCGACGTGCCGCTGACCACCAGGGGTCCGTCCCACGGGCCGGCGATGGCGAGCAGCAGCGCCAGGCTGAGCCCGACCACGCCGGCCAGACCCGCCACCAGCACCTGCGGCGCCCGCGACCGGGTCCGGTAGGCCAGGGCGCCGGCCGTCCCCACCAGCGCCAGGCCGCTCGCCACCAGGGTGATCACGTACAACCCCGGGAGGCCCCGCTCGGCGACGGCCAGCCGGGAGCGGCGGGCGACGGTCACGCCATCGAGCGCCGCCAGCAGCTCGGTGCTGGCCGGCGTGCCCAGCTCGCTGCGGGCGGCCTCGGACCGCACCGCCTGCTCCAGCGCGGTGATGGCCTCGGCCGTCTCGTCGTCGGCCCGCTGCCCCTCGTCGACGTCCCGCCACTCGTTGGCGCGGGTCGCCCGCAGGTAGTCGACGAGCGCCGACTGGATGGGCTCGGAGCGCACGCCCGGCGAGGTCGAGGCCCACCCGAGGCGGGAGGCCTGGGCCGCCTCGGTGCTGACGACGTCCTGGGCGATCCGCAGGTAGCCGGCCTCGCTGGCCAGCGTCACGGCGGCCAGCACCGCGAACGTCGCGCCGAGGACGGGCATGAGCGGGCCGGCGGTGGTGGCGACCTCGCCGCGCTCGTCCTCGGGGACCAGGGCGATGACCGCGCGGCGGCTGCCCGCCGCGACCAGGACCGAGAGCGCGATCGAGCCGACCACCAGGACCGCCAGCGGCAGCGAGGTGAGCCACCTCACGGCTCGCCGTCGCGGTCGAGCGGGTTGCCCTCGGCGTCGCAGGGCAGCGGTGCGTCGAAGTCCACCGCCGCCAACTCCTCGTCGATGACGACGAGGGAGCGCTCCATCGCCACGGGCTGCAGGCTGCCGGGCCCGCCGTAGAACGGGTTGTCGAGGAACTGCAACAGGATCAGCAGGGCGGTGATGACCGACACGACGGTGCCCATGAGCAGCGCCTGGACGATCGCCCGCTCGCCCTTGTCCGCGAAGAAGAGCATGTACAGGAAGATGACGGACGACGTGAAGAACAGGACGATCCAAAGCGGCGTCGGGATGACCCCGGCTGCGCCGTGGATGCGGTCGTACCGGGCCGCCTCCCGGTCGGACGTCTGGTCCAGGAACTTGGCGTAGGCGGCCTCCTCGCTCGCCGTGTCCGGCTCGACCGTGTTGATCGTCTCGAACATGTCGACCGACCAGGGGTTGAGCTGTTCGTCCAGGTCCCCCGCCTCCATGCGGTCCCACTGCACGCCGGCCACCGACCGCGCGTAGCAGATGAGATCCACGGTGAGGTCGTCGGCGACCGCAGGGGGCAGGAGCTGGGCCGTCTCGATCTGCTGGGTCACGGTCAGCGCTTCGGTTTCCGCCCCCGCCCGCGACCCGTCGTAGCTGGAGAACGCCAGGAACACGACGAAGCCGAGCAGGACCGCGAAGCCCGTGGCCAGCACGCCGAACACGCCCGCCGCCCGGTCGCCGTCGTTGAAGTAGCTGCCGTCGGGCGCCGTGCGGCGGACCACCAGCATGGCCGCGATCGCCCCGCCGGTGGCGAAGACCACCAACAGGACGGCGACGACGACGCTCACGGACGCACCGGGACCCGCAGGGTGGACCTCAGGACGGCGAGCAGTTCAGGGCTTCGAGCAGGCTGGTCCAGGCGCTGGCGATGGCGGCCTGGGCCGAGGCCACCGCGTCGCCCGCGTCGTCCAGCGCCTCGCTGTCGGACAGATCGTCCAACGCGTCCTGCAGGCCGGCGGCCGCGCTGTCGAGCGCCGACTCGACGCCGGACGGGAGCTCCGCGTTGTCGTCCTCCTGCGCGTCCTGGAGGTCCTGCTCGAAGTCGCTGATCGCCTCCTTGGCGTCGGCGACCGTCGTGTCCCCGTCGCTGTCGTCACCGGTGCCGGTCAGGGTGGCGACGGTCGGGTCGAGTGCCTCCAGGGTCGGGCACAGGTCGCTCGCGGTGCCCGAGTCCGCCTCGGACGCGGTGCCCGAACCCGACCCCGACGCCGAGCTCGAACTGTCGTCGTTGTCGTCACCGCAGGCGGTTGCGAGGAGCAGGCACACCGCCACCAGGACCGTCGTGGCCTTCGCCAGCTTCATGTCAGATCTCCTCGTCGATCATCCGGGCAGGACTCGGTGGGTCACCGGGCGTCCCTGCCATCGGACCGCGGCGGCGCCGCGACGGCATCGCCCGGAGAGGGTGATCCGGCCGACGCCGGCCTGGTCAGACCGACGTGGGGTCGACGGGGTGCTCGCGGCGGGCCCGTGCCCGGAGCCGGCGGCGTGCGCCGGTCTCCGAGGCGGCCAGCGACCCGAAGAAGAGCACGATCAGCAGGACGATGTCATGGCTGTTCTCGATGGCCCACACGAAGTGCGGCTCGGTGATCGCGTAGCCGAACATGAGCGAGCCGGCCAGCACGGAGCCGAGGCCGACGTCGCGGCCGCCCGTCCGGGCGCACGCGAAGGCGAGCGCCACGAGCACCGGCACCGCGACCGGGCTGGGCGCGAGCACCAGCCCCAGGCCGACCGCGACGGTCACCAGGCTGCCGTTGAGCAGGTTGCCGGCGTCGAAGAGGTCGTCTGACATGGGTGTGCGTCCTTCCTGCTCGTCGCTGCGTGTGCCCGGAGCCCTCATGGGTCCATTGTCCGCCCACTCCGGGTCAAGGCGACGACAGGAAGCGCCGCCCACGCGTCAACAACGCGTCAAGGCCCTCTGATCGGGGGATCCCGGGAGTTACAACGCCGGAGGGGCACGAAGGGTCGTGCCGCGGAGGTGTACGTGATGGGCGATCTGATCTTCGTAGCGGTCGTGGTGGCGTTCTTCGCCCTCACGGTCGCCTACGTCAAGGGGTGCGAGTTGATCGTGGGTCGCGACGCCGGGGCCGAAGCCCTGGTCGACAGCGACGCCGACGACGCGGCGAGCGCCCTCGAGGCGACGGGAGCCAGGCCGTGAGCGCAGACAACCTGATCAGCCTCGTGCTGGCTGTGCTCCTGACCGCCTACCTGGTCGCAGCCATCATCGTTCCGGAGAGGCTGTGATGTCCGGGGCGTCCTGGCTGCAGCTCGCCGTGCTGGTAGCCCTCGTCGCCGGGGCGACGCCGCTGCTCGGTGGCTACATGGCCAAGGTGTTCAGCCCTGAGACCGCGGGCACCCCGCGTGGCGATCGGGTGTTCACTCCGATCGAGCGGGGCATCTACCGCCTCACCGGGGTCGACGCCGAGCGCGAGCAGCGCTGGACGGTCTACGCCCGTTCCCTGCTCGCCTTCAGCCTGGTCTCGGTGCTGTTCGTCTACCTGATGCAGCGCATCCAGGGCTCGCTCCCGGTGAACCCGACCGACGTCGGTGCCGTTCCCGAGGCGCTCGCCTTCAACACCGCGGTCAGCTACGTGACCAACACGAACTGGCAGAACTACGCGGGTGAGATCACGATGAGCCACCTCACGCAGATGACTGCGCTGGCGGTGCAGAACTTCGTGTCGGCCGCCGTGGGCATGGCCGTCGCCGTCGCCTTCGTCCGGGGCCTGGTCCGGCACCGGTCGAACACGATCGGCAACTTCTGGGTCGACCTGACCCGGGCGGTCACCCGCATCCTGCTGCCCATCTCGATCGTCGGCGCGTTCGTGCTCGTGAGCCAGGGCGTCATCCAGAACCTGAACGGCTTCACGGTCGCCACCACGCTCGAGGGCGCGACCCAGCTCATCCCCGGCGGCCCCGCGGCCAGCCAGGAGGTCATCAAGGAGCTGGGCACCAACGGCGGCGGCTTCCTCAACGCCAACTCAGGCCACCCCTTCGGCAGCCCCAACGGGTTCACGAACCTGCTCCAGATGTTCCTGCTGCTGCGTGATCCCGTTCGCGTTCACCTACACGTTCGGGAAGCTGGCCAAGGACCGCAAGCAGGGCTGGGCCGTCTTCGGCGCCATGTTCATCCTGTGGTTCGCTTCGGCGATCATCGCCCCGGCGTTCGAGACCGGGGGCAACCCGGAGCTCGAGGCCCTCGGGGCCGATCAGCACAACGCGGCCGAGACCGCCGGCGGCGGCAACTACGAGGGCAAGGAGGTCCGCTTCGGGCCGGCGGCATCGGGCCTGTTCGCGGCGTCCACCACGGGTACATCGACGGGCGCGGTCATCGCCGCGCACGACAGCTTCACCCCGGGCGGCGGTGCCGTGCCGCTGGTGAACATGATGCTCAGCGAGGTCAGTCCGGGCGGCGTCGGTGCCGGCCTCTACGGCATGTTGGTGTTCGCCATCCTGGCGGTGTTCATCGCCGGGTTGATGGTCGGTCGAACGCCCGAATACCTGGGCAAGAAGATCCAGGCGTCCGAGATGAAGCTGATCACGATCTACATCCTGGCCGTGCCGATCCTCGTGCTCGTGTTCGCCGGCATCTCCGTCGTGATGGACACCTCGCAGGCATCGATCCTCAACCCGGGCCCGCACGGCCTGACGGAGGTGACCTACGCCTTCACGTCGGCCAGCAACAACAACGGCTCGGCGTTCGGTGGCCTGACGGGCAACACCGACTGGTACAACACCACGCTCGGCATCTGCATGCTGTTCGGACGGTTCATCCTGATCGTCCCCGCCCTGGCCCTGGCCGGCTCGCTGGCCCGCAAGCAGACCGTTCCCCCGTCGGCCGGCACGTTCCCCACCGGCACGCCGCTGTTCGCCGGCCTGCTCGTGGGTGTCGTGTTGATCGTGGTCGGCCTGACCTACTTCCCCGTACTCGCGCTCGGCCCCATCGTCGAGCAGTTGGGTCTGTGAGGCGTCCGATGACCAACGCAACCCTCGATCTCCCGGAGCAGCGCCCCGACCGGCCCGACCGGTCCGCAGCGCGTCGGCGGCCGGGCCACCAAGTCGCTCTTCGACCCCACGATCATGCGCAACGCGGCGGTCGACAGCCTCCGCAAGCTGAACCCCCGGCTGATGGTGCGCAACCCCGTCATGTTCGTCGTGTGGGTCGGCAGCATCGTCACCACGCTCCTGTTCTTCCGCGACGTCGGCGACTCGACCGGCGAGGAGAACCTCTTCGCGGGGCTCGTCGCCCTGTTCCTCTGGTTCACCGTGCTGTTCGCCAACTTCGCCGAGGCGGTGGCCGAGGGTCGGGGCAAGGCGCAGGCCGACACCCTGCGCAAGGCCCGGTCCGACACCGTCGCCAACCGCCGGCTGGCCGACGGCTCGCTCGAGCCGGTGTCCAGCTCCAACCTGTCGGTCGACGACGTGGTGGTGGTGAACGCGGGAGAGATGATCCCCTCGGACGGCGAGATCGTCGAGGGCATCGCCTCGGTCGACGAGTCGGCCATCACCGGCGAGTCGGCCCCGGTCATCCGCGAGTCGGGCGGCGACCGCTCGGCGGTCACGGGTGGCACCCGGGTGCTGTCGGACCAGATCGTCGTGCGCATCACCGCCCGGGCGGGCGAGACGTTCCTCGACCGCATGATCGCCCTGGTCGAGGGCGCCAGCCGCCAGAAGACCCCCAACGAGATCGCGCTCAACATCCTGTTGGCCGGCCTCACCGTCATCTTCCTGCTGGCCACCGTCACCCTGCAGCCGTTCGCCATCTACTCGGGTGCCGAGCAGACCGTGATCACCCTGATCGCCCTGCTGGTCTGCCTGATCCCGACGACGATCGGTGCGCTGCTCTCGGCCATCGGCATCGCCGGCATGGACCGCCTGGTGCAGCACAACGTGCTCGCCATGTCGGGCCGGGCCGTCGAGGCGGCGGGCGACTGCTCGACGCTGCTGCTGGACAAGACCGGCACCATCACGCTCGGCAACCGCCAGGCCGCCGAGTTCCTGCCTCTCGCCGGGATCAGCGAGGAGCGTCTGGCGTCGGCGGCCCAACTCGCCAGCCTGGCCGACGAGACGCCCGAGGGGCGCTCGATCGTGGTGCTGGCCAAGCAGAGCTACGGCATCCGGGAGCGCGACGTCGGCCACGCCACGCTCGTCCCGTTCACCGCCCAGACCCGCATGAGCGGGCTCGATGTCGACGGTGTCTCAGTCGATACAGATAGGCACCCGCGTGATCTTCGCGATGTCGAAGGAGGTGCCTATCTGTATCGAGTTCGCAAGGGCGCCGCCGATTCGGTGCGCCGCTGGGTCATCGAGCAGGGCGGCAAGGCCCCCGACGACCTCCTGCCGCTCGTCGAGGGGGTGGCCACCGCCGGCGGCACGCCGCTGGTGGTCGCCGAGGCTCGCACCTCCGGCAACGGCGCCGACCGTCCCGGAGTCGGTGGTGACCCTGGGGTCGCCACCGACTCCGAGGCCGGTGCGGTCGACGGCGTCGATGTCCTGGGCGTCGTCCACCTCAAGGACGTCGTCAAGGAGGGCATGGCTCTCCGGTTCGACCAGCTGAGGGCCATGGGCATCCGCACGGTCATGATCACCGGCGACAACCCGCTCACCGCCCGGGCCATCGCCACCGAGGCCGGCGTCGACGACTTCCTCGCCGAGGCCACCCCGGAAGACAAGATGGCGCTGATCCGCAGGGAACAGGAGGGTGGTCGGCTCGTCGCCATGACCGGCGACGGCACCAACGACGCCCCCGCCCTGGCGCAGGCCGACGTGGGCGTGGCCATGAACACGGGCACCCAGGCCGCCAAGGAAGCCGGGAACATGGTCGACCTCGACTCGAACCCGACGAAGCTCATCGAGATCGTGGAGATCGGCAAGCAGCTGCTCATCACGCGGGGCTCGCTGACCACGTTCTCGATCGCCAACGACGTGGCCAAGTACTTCGCCATCATCCCGGCGATGTTCGTGGGCGTGTTCTCCCAGCTCGACACGCTCAACGTGATGGATCTGCAGTCCCCGCGCTCGGCGATCCTGTCGGCCGTCATCTTCAACGCCGTCATCATCGTCGCCCTGATCCCCCTCGCCCTCCGGGGCGTGAAGTTCCGGGCCATGGGTGCCGCGTCCGTGCTGCGCCGCAACCTGCTCATCTACGGCGTCGGCGGCCTGATCGCCCCGTTCATCGGCATCAAGGCCATCGACATCGTCCTCACTGCCCTGGGAGTCTCGTGATGCGCGCTCAACTGTTGGCCGCCGTGCGTACGGTCGTCGTCTTCAGCCTGCTGCTGGGGATCGCGTACCCCCTGGTGGTGACCGGGCTCTCGCAGCTGGCCTTCGACGGCGAGGCCGACGGGTCGCTGATCCGCCGGGACGGCGAGGTGGTCGGCTCGGAGATGCTCGGTCAGACGTTCAGCAGCCCCGAGTACTTCCACGGGCGCCCGTCGGCGGCCGGCGGCGGTGCCTCGGGCTCGGAGCTCGACGTGCTCGACGAGGCCGGCGTGCCCACGGGTGAGACCGTGCTGGCGAGCGCCGACGACATCTCGACCGCAGCGTCCGGGGCGTCGAACCTGGGCCCGACGAACGAGGAGCTGCTCGCCACGATCGGGGAGCGCATCGTCGAGTACCGCGACGTGAACGGCCTGTCCGACGACACCCTGGTGCCGGTCGATGCGGTCACGGCCTCGGCGTCGGGGGTCGACCCCCACATCTCGCTGGCCAACGCCCGCCTCCAGGCCGAGCGCGTCGCGGACGAGCGGGGCCTGCCCACCGCCGAGGTGTTGGACCTCGTCGAGGACCACACCGCCGGCCGGTCGCTCGGGTTCCTGGGCGAGAAGGGCGTCAACGTGCTCGAGCTCAACCTGGCGCTCGACGAGGCGTCCTGATGCCGGAGCCCGGCCGGTCCGGACGGCGCGACGCCGACCCCGGTGGGGCACGATGTGGCCTGGTGACGGCGACAGAGCCCCAGCCGGCCTCCACCGGCGACGCCCACGACCGGCGGGCCCGACGAGGCTCGCTGCGCATCTACCTGGGCGCCGCGCCGGGGGTCGGCAAGACGTTCGCCATGCTCAACGAGGGCCGCCGCCGGCAGGCCCGGGGCACCGACGTGGTGGTGGGGTTCGTCGAGACCCACGGGCGGGCGCGCACGGCCGAGCAGGTCGGCGATCTCGAGGTCGTGCCCCGCCGCGCCGTCCAGTACCGGGGCACCGCCTTCGACGAGCTCGACACCGAGGCCGTGCTGGCCCGGAGGCCCGACGTGGCGCTGGTCGACGAGCTGGCCCACACCAACGCACCCGGGTCGCGCCACGCCAAGCGGTGGGAGGACGTGCGCGACCTGCTCGACGCCGGCATCGACGTCATCTCCACCGTCAACATCCAGCACCTGGAGTCGATCAACGACGTGGTCGAGCGCATCACCGGCGTGCGCCAGCGGGAGACCCTCCCCGACGAGATCGTGCGCTCGGCCGACCAGATCGAGCTCGTCGACATGTCGCCCGAGGCCCTGCGCCGCCGCATGGCCCACGGCAACATCTACGCCGCCGAGAAGATCGACGCGGCGCTGGCCAACTACTTCCGGCCCGGCAACCTGGCGGCGCTGCGCGAGCTCGCCCTGCTGTGGGTGGCCGACCGCGTCGACGACGCGCTGGAGGACTACCGCGCCCGCCACGGCATCACCGAGCCCTGGGAGACGCGCGAGCGCGTGGTGGTCGCCGTCACGGGCGCGCCGACTGCCTCCGACCTGATCCGCCGGGCCGCACGCATCGCCTCGCGCACCCACGGCGAGCTGCTGGGCGTGCACGTCCGGTCCGACGACGGCCTGCGCGACGCCGCCGGCCACGTCGGCGACCAGCGGCGACTGCTGGAGGAGATGGGCGGGGTCTACCACGAGACGGCCGGGAGCGACGTCGCCGCCGCGCTGGTCGACTTCGCCCGGGCCGAGAACGCCACCCAGCTGATCCTCGGGGCCAGCCAGCGGTCGTGGGCCGCGGCGCTGGTGCGGGGGTCGGTCATCAACCGGGTGGTCCGCCTGTCCGGCCCGATCGACGTCCACGTGATCTCGCACCGCGACCAGGCCGACGACGGCACCGGTGCCGGCGCGGTCGTGCCCCGCATCCGCCGCCGCCCCGCGGCGCTGGCCCCGCGGCGCCGGCTCTACGGCTGGGCGCTCGCCGCGGTCGGCATCCCGATGCTGAGCGCCGTGCTGGTGCCCCTGCGGGACGAGGTCAGCCTGCCCAGCGTGCTGCTCCTCTTCCTGCTGCTGATCGTGACCGTGGCGACGGTGGGCGGGCTCGCCCCCGCCCTGGTGGCGGCGCTGGTGGGGTTCCTGGTGGTGAACCGCCTCTTCACCCCGCCGATCCACGAATGGACGGTCGCCGAGGCCGAGAACCTCCTCGCCCTGTTCGTCTTCCTCATCGTCGCCGTGGTGGTGAGCGCGCTGGTGGCCGCGGCCGCCCGCCGCACCGCCGAGGCCACGCGCGCCGCCGCCGAGGCCACCACGCTGGCGGCGCTGGCCGGAACGGTGGCCGAGCCCGACCCGCTACCGGCGCTGGTCGAGCACCTGCGCCACGCCTTCGGGCTGCCGGGGGTGGCGTTGCTGCGCAAGGTGGGCGAGCGGTGGGAGGCCGAGGCCGCGTCGGGTGCCGCCGCGCCGGCCACGCCCGCGGAGGCCGACGAGGTGCGGGACCTCGGGGACGATCTGGTGCTCGCCGTGCGCGGCGACCTGGCGGCCGAGGACCTGCGGGTGCTCAACGCCTTCGTCGCCCAGCTTGCCGCGGCCATCGACCGGCGGCAGGTGGGCGCCCAGGCCGCCACCGCCGCGGCGCTGAGCGAGGCCAACGAGCTGCGCAGCGCGCTGCTGCAGGCGGTGTCGCACGACCTGCGGACGCCGCTGGCGGGCATCAAGGCGTCGGCCAGCAGCCTGCGCCAACCGGACATCGAGTGGTCCGCCGGCGACCGGGACGAGTTCCTCCGCACGATCGAGGACGAGACCGACCGCCTGACGGCGCTCGTCGGCAACCTGCTCGACATGAGCCGCATCCAGGCCGGCGCCGTCGCCGCCTCGCCCCGGGCCGTCGGGCTGGAGGAGGTGGTGCCCGCGGCGGTGGCCGGCCTGGGCGCGCCGGGCCATGCGGTCGAGGTCGACGTCCCCGAGACGCTGACCCCGGTGACCGCCGACCCGGTCCTGCTCGAACGGGTGGTGGCCAACCTGGTCCAGAACGCGGTCGCCCACTCGCCCGCCGGCAGCCCGGTGCGGGTCGAGGCCGGCGAGGTGGGCCGCCGCGTGTTGATCCGCGTCGTCGACCGGGGCCCCGGCATCGCGCCTGCGGCCCGTGAGCTGGTGTTCCAGCCGTTCCAGCGGCTGCACGACAGCCCGTCGCAGGGCGCGGGTGTGGGGCTGGGGCTGGCCGTGGCCCGCGGGTTCACCGATGCCATGGGAGGACAGCTCACGATCGACGACACCCCCGGCGGTGGCACCACCATGGTCGTCGAGCTGGAGGCCGCACCGTGACGCCGCCGACCCCCCAGCCGGAGGCAGGCGCCGCGCCGCACACCCGCGTGCTGGTGGTGGACGACGAGCAGCCGATCGTGCGGGCCCTGGCCACCAACCTGCGGGCGCGGGGCTACGCCATCGACGTCGCGCCGACCGGCGAGGACGCGCTCACGCTCGCCGCCCGGCACCGCCCCGACGCCGTCATCCTCGACCTGGGCCTGCCCGGCATCTCCGGCATCCAGGTGGTCGAGGGGCTGCGGGGATGGACGACGGTGCCGATCATCATCCTGTCCGCCCGGGGTGCCGAGCACGACAAGGTGGCCGCCCTCGACGCCGGTGCCGACGACTACGTCACCAAGCCGTTCGGCATGGACGAGCTGCTGGCGCGGCTGCGGGCGGCGCTGCGCCGCAACCTCCCTGCGCCCGAGTCGGCGATCGTCACCACACCGCACTTCGCCGTCGACCTGGCCGCCAAGGTGGTGCGCATCGACGGGGACGAGGTCCGGCTCACCCCCACCGAGTGGGGCCTGGTGGAGGTGCTGGTCCGCAACCCGGGCAAGCTCGTGTCCCAGCGCCAGCTCCTGCAGGACGTCTGGGGACCGGCCTACGGCCACGAGACCAACTACCTGCGGGTCCACATGGCGAACATCCGCCGCAAGCTCGAGCCCGAGCCCTCGCGTCCCCGGTACTTCATCACCGAGCCCGGCATGGGGTATCGCCTGGTTGGCACGACGGCGGCCTGACGGGGCCGGGAGGGACGCTTCCCGCCGCGAGCGCGGCTGCCCAGCGCCCGCCGACGGCGGGACGCGGCCAGGGCGCACGTCCCCGCGATCGGCGGTACTGTCGGTCGAACACTCGTGTCAGTTTCCCGACGGCAACCGGCACCACCAGGGGGGAACCGTGTTCCGAGCAGGGCGTGTCCTTGTAGCGACGGCTCTTGTCGTCCTCGTCGCGTGCGGCAACTCGGGCGGCGACACCAGCTCGCCCGACACGACCGCCGGCGACGGCGCGGCGGCGGAGGGCGGCGAGGCCCGGCGCGACGAGTTCGTGGCGCTGGACGGCGTGCCCGGCGTGAGCGACGACGAGATCTCCTTCGCCGTCATCGGCACCGAGACCGGCAACCCGCTCGGCACCTGCATCCTCGACTGCTACCAGCAGGGCATCGAGGCCTACTTCGCCTACCGCAACTCGGAGGGCGGCATCTACGGCCGCGACCTGGTGGTGGGCGAGACGCTCGACGACGAGCTGTCGCAGAACCAGGTGCGCTCGCTCGAGGTGATCTCGGGGAACCGGTCGTTCGGCGCGTTCCAGGCGACGCTGCTGGCGACCGGCTGGGGCGACCTCGACAGCGCCGGGATCCCTACATACGCCTGGGGCATTCATGCGACCGAGGCCGCCAACCGCCCGCACGTCTACCCGAGCGCGGTCATCCCCTGCGACCGCTGCACGGGGCGGACCGTCCCCTACGGCGCCCAGCTCTCCGGCGCCACCCGGGCGGCATCCATCGGCTATGGCGCGACCGAGAACTCGAAGGTGTGCACCCAGACGACGGCCGAGTCCATCGAGACGTACGCCGACGACACCGGCGTCGAGCTGGCGTACACCAACGACGACCTGACCTACGGCCTGACCAACGGCATCGGGCCCGAGGTGACCGCCATGAAGCAGGCAGGGGTCGACTTCATCGCCACCTGCATCGACCTCAACGGCATGAAGACGCTGGCCCAGGAGCTGCGGCGCCAGGGGATGGACGACGTGGTCCTCTTCCACCCCAACACCTACAACCAGGCGTTCGTCGAGGAGGCCGGCGACCTGTTCGAGGGCGACCTCGTGACCGTGGGGTTCCGGCCGTTCGAGGCCGACCCCGGGGACAGCGCGCTCGGCGACTTCGAGACGTGGATGGAGCGCCAGGGCGACGAGGTGTCCGAGCTGGCCATGGTCGGCTGGATCAACGCCACGCTGGCGTACGAGGGCCTGCTGGCCGCCGGGCCGGAGTTCGACCGCGACTCGGTCACCGCCGCCACCAACGCCATGACCGGGTTCGACGCCGGCGGACTCACCGAGCCCGTCGACTGGACCACCGCCCACACGCCCTACACGCCGGACACCCGCGACGTCGACACCGGCGCGGAGTGCTCGGTCGTCGTGCGGGTGGAGGACGGCGAGTTCACGACCGTGGCCCCGCCGGAGACGCCGTGGCTGTGCTGGAGCCTGGAGGACCTGACCTGGTCGGAGCCGGAGCCGACCGGCTTCGATTGATCGCCCGCCCCGCCGTCGCGGCCCGTCCCCGGGTGCAGGTCGACGCCGACGTCAGGCGCCCTGTCCCCAGCCCGTGTGCCCCGTCGCCGGCGGCGTCAGGTGCTTGCATCGGCGGCCCGCACCGCGGCGATGGCGGCGCCGGCGGCCCGGCCGGCGGCCAGACGCGAGTCGCGGGCCATCCGCACCAGGCCGGGGATGCGTCCCGGGTGACGGACCAGGTACCGGGCCACCGCCATCGGGTCCGGCGTGCCGTCCTGGTGGCTGAGGTGGAACACCTCGTCGTCGACGGTGCCGTCGGTGGCCCGGTCGCTCACGGCCCGGAACACGGTCCAGGGGACGCCACGCTCCTCGCAGGCCAGGGCGACCGCCGCGGTCTCCATGTCGAGCGCCACCACCCCGCGGGCGCGCAGCGCCGGCAGGTCGGCGGCGGGGGTGATGATGTCGGTGGTCCACAGGGCGCCGTGCGTCTCGCCCGGGCCAAGCAGGTGATGCTCGTGCTCCCGGTCGCTGGCGTGGTCGATCACCCGCTCCGGCAGCACGAGCGTGCCGATCGGCGTCTCGTCGTCCACGGCCCCGGTGATGCCGACCACCACCACCCGGGCCGGCGTCACCGCACCCAGCAGGCGGGCCGTCCCCGCCGCCGCCAGCTCGGTCCCCATGCCGGTCACGACGGCGACCACCGGGCGCCCGTCGAGCGTGCCGGTGCGGGCCGGGGCGCCGCCGAGCTCGGTCCGCCGCAGCCCGAGCCGCCGGGTGAGCGGCACGAGCTCCATGGGCATGGCGCACACGAAGGCGACCGGCGCCTCGCTCACGACGGAACCGCCCATGCCGGCTGCGGTCCCCGAACTGGCGTTGCTGGCTGCCGTGAGGGCAGTGTCCGACGCCGGAAGCGGTGGCCGGTCCGGGGCGACGGAACTGGCGTTGCTGGCTGCCGTGAGGGCAGTGTCCGACGCCAGAAGCGGTGGCCATTCCGGGGCGACTGAACTGGCGTTGTTGGCTGCCGTGACGGCGGTGTCCGACGCCGGAGGCGCCGGACCGCCCGGGCCCACCGAGGCCAGTCAGCCATCGCAGTGGGCGGGCGGAGGGACGTCGAGGGCCGGGTTGCGGTCGAAGAACCCGGCCGGCAGCAGCTGGAAGCCGGTCGTCTCGACCGGCATGACCGGCCAGTCCTCCGGCCGCGGGACGTGGGTGACGCCGAAGGTGTGCCACACCACCACCTCGGTGCCCACGAGCGAGCGGTCGGCCGCGGTCCAGGCCGGCAGGCCGTCCCCGCCCGGGTGCTGGTTCGGGAAGTCGCCCGCGGCCCGCCGCTGATCGGGGTCGTACGGGGTGACCCACAGGTTGCGGGTGGCGAACCCGGCCCGCGCGGCGATCGACGAGCCCTCGCCGGCCAGCAGGGTGGGGGTGGCCCGGGGCAGCAGCCGGTAGGCCACCGGCCGGCCGAGGCCGTTGCGCACCGTCGGGTTGACGACGAGCCACGTCCGGCTCCGCGCCGGGTCGGCGAGACGCGCGGCGCCGCCCTCGGAGGTCAGCGGCGTGACGGCGGGGGAGAAGCCGTTGCCCCAAGGGTTGGCGGCACCGGCCGGGAGCGGCACCACGTCGACCTCGTGCACCTCGTTGACCGGGCCGTCGACCGCCATGTCGAGGCGGGCGCAGAACAGGTGCTGGTGCACCGGCGCCGCCAACCCGGGCGCGATGGCCGGCAACCAGGGGTCGGGCGGGTCGGGTGCGTTCGACGGGCCGTCGGTCGCCGCGGTCGACAGCATCCCGGTGAGGCGCACCTCCAGCTCCAGCGTGCCGTCCTGGTACAGGTACCAGTAGAAGCCGTAGTCGTAGTTGCCAACGGTCGCGATCGACGACACCGCCAGCCGTCGCCGCCGGCGCACCTCGGTCCGCCCGCTCAGGAAGTCGTGGTGCTTCCAGAGGATGCCGGTGTCCTCCTCGTGGACGCAGATGGCGTTGGCGACCGTCCCCGCCTCGCCCTGCTCGCCGGCCAGCACCCCGTCGAGGTAGCGGATCTCCCCCAGGCAGTCGCAGCCGTTGGTGAGCGAGTTGGCCAGCCGGCCGAGGCCCCACTCGCCGATGTCGAAGGCGTTCTTCCACCCATGGGCCGGGCCGGGGTCGCCGTAGGGCACGACCATCTCGCTGATCGACGCCCGCCGCAGGATGGAGCGCCCGAGGTAGGCGACGTCCCGGAGGACGATGCCCTCCAGCGGGTCGAGGCCGACGTGGAGCGTCCAGCCCTGCCAGGCCAGCTGGTGGCCGTCGAGCGTGAAGCCGGGCCCGTCGGGCTGGGTGATGGCGAGCGGCGCCAGGCCGGGCCGGGGCGGGTGGTCCTCCGGGAAGTAGCTGCCCGGGTCAGCCGGCAGGGGCACGACGCCGGTGTCGACCAGGTCGATCACCTCACCGCGGGCCATGTCCACGAACACCTGGAGGCCCTCGATCGGGCGGGCGTAGCCGTTGTCGCCCGGCTGCGGGCGGTGGAAGCAGAGGCAGCGGGCGACCCGGCGACCGTCCTCGGCGGCGATGCCGAAGTCGCCGGTGGGCCACGGGTCGACCTGCACGGTGCCCATGTCGGTGATGCCGCGGGCGGCGAGTGCGGCCCGGACCCCCTCGTGCTCGTGCAGGGCGGCGATGGCGATCAGGCTCTCGCCGAAGCCCATGGCCGGGCGGGCGCCGTCGTGGGTCGCCCAGCCGACGACCTCGCCCGTGGCGAGCGCCACGGTCGCCTCGATCACGGTCGCCTCGGGCCCCGGCACGATCACCAGCCGGGCCTGGCGGCCTGCGCCCTGGTCGGTGCCGTGGTCGACGCCCGGTGCCCGCCCGGTGCCGTTGCGGCGGGCGTCGTCGATCGTGACGGTCGAGAACCAGGCGGCGTCGGGCAGGCGGCCGGTGGCCCGGACGGCGACCACCGCCGCCGCGATCTCGTCGGCGGTCAGCGGGTCGAGCGGGTGGGGCATGGCGTCACCTACCGGGGTCGAGGGCGACCTTGACGGCGCCGCTGGCGGCCTGGTCGGCGACCGCCAGGAACGCGGCCCGCCAGTCGGACAGCCCGTACGTGTGGGTCAGCAGGCCGGTGAGGTCGACGCGGCCGGCCGCCGCCATGTCCAGGTAGTGCTCGATGCCGTGGCGGCGGACGCCGTCGACCTCCTCGATGCCGAAGGCGTTGGAGCCCACCCAGCTGATCTCCTTGAAGTACAGCGGGCTCCACTCCCAGCGTCCCGGCGCGTGCACGCCGCTCTTGACCAGCGTGCCCCTTGCCCTCAACACCCGGACCTCCACCTCGAACGTCTCCGGCTTGCCGACCGTGTCGTAGGCGACGTCGATGCCGCCAGGGTGGCACATGGGGATGCCGCCGAGACCCTCCATCGTGGGCCGGAGCACGCCGCCCGACCAGGCGGCCAGCCGCTCCACCAGCTCGGTGCGGTCGCCGGTGGGGAACACGGCGTGGGCGCCGAGCCTGGTGACCAGGTCGGCCTGGGCCTCGAAGCGGGCGACCACGCCGACCTCGACGTCGGGGTGCAGCGCCCGCAGGATGGCCACGGCGCACGAGCCGAGTGCGCCCGCCCCCCACACCAGGGCCCGGCCGCCCGGGGGCGGGGGATGGCGGGTGACGCTGTGGAGCGAGACGGCGAAGGGGTCGGCCAGGACGGCGTGCTCGTCGTCGACGCCGCTCGGGCACCGGGAACAGCATCGACGGGTGGGCCGGCATGAGCTCGGCGAACCCCCCGGTGGCGTCGCTCGACACGCCGGTGTGGATGCCGGGGCTGATCGTGCCCTCGGTGAAGCTCCAGCACAGGCTGAGGTCGCCGGCCTCGCAGGCCGGGCAGGCGGGGACGATCCCCCGGGGCGCGCACGACAGCCACGGGTTGAGCACGACCCGCTGGCCGACCTCGACGCCGCCGGCGTCGGGGCCGAGCGCGGTCACGTCGGCCACCACCTCGTGCCCGAGCACCTGGGGGAACGAGCAGAACCCGCTCATGGCGCTGTCGCTGTCGCCCCCGAAGTCGAGCAGCACCTGCTTCGCGTCCGAGCCGCAGATGCCGGTCAACCGGGGTCGGACCACCACCCAGTCGGGCCGCAGCGGGCGGGCGTCGGGCAGGTCGCGCAGGGCGCAGGGGGTGGCGGCCAGGTTGCGGACCAGCGGGGAGGCGCCGTCCGCGCCGCCGGGCGGCTCCCAGGGCTCGGGGTCGGTGCCGAAGACGAGCGCCCTCACCGCCGCTCCCGGTCGACCGCCAGCTCGCGGGTGAAGCTGCGCCGGGTGCCCCAGCGGAACAGCGGCGGCACCAGGTGCCTGGCGACGACGGCCGGCCGGAACGCGGCCGGGACGTACTGCTCGTGGCGGCCCCGCTCCACGGCCCGGACGACCGCGGCCGCCACGTCCTCCGGCGGCACGGGCGTGGGGCGCCGGCGGTCGTAGGGGTGGCCGCGGGCGGCGGCGAAGCCGGTCGCCACCGGCCCGGGCTCGACCAGCGACACGCCGATGCCGTAGGGCTCGAGCTCGGTGACGAGCGCCTCGGTCAGCCCGACGCCGGCGAACTTGGTGGCCGAGTAGATGGCCTCGAACGGCGATCCGATGCGCCCGGCGATCGAGCCGATGGTGACGATGTGGCCCCGCCGCCGCTCGATCATCCCCGGGACCACCGCCCGCAGGGCGTGCACGGTGCCGAGCACGTTCACCGCGACGATGCGCTCCGCCTCGTCCGCGCCGAGGTCGGCGAAGGCGCCGTACGCACCGATCCCGGCGTTGGCCACCAGGACGTCGACGGGGCCGAGGTCGTCCTCCAGCCGGCGGATGGCGGCGGCGAGCGCCTCGCGGTCGGCGACGTCGGCCACCGCGTGGCGGGCCGGCCCGCCGAGGCCACGGGTGACTTCCCGCAGGTCGTCCTCGCTGCGGGCGATGAGCCCGAGACGAGCGCCGCGGGCGGCGGCGGCCTCGGCGACGGCCCGCCCGATGCCCCGCGACGCGCCGGTGACGATGGTCGTGGCGCCACCCCATTCCACCCGGGCGACCGTAGTCCCGAACATGCGATGGATGCCGTTGTCCGGCGACCCTGCATGCCGCATGTTCCGTCGCAGGAATGTGCCTACGCTCCCGCCATGCCCCCCACGGCGCCCCGGCGCACGTCGCCGACGAGCGGGCGGGGCGACGTCACCGTCGGCATCGACGTCGGGACCACCGCGGTGAAGGCGGTCGCCGCCGACGGCGACGGGACCGTGCTGGCCCGCGCCCGCGTCCCCCACGAGGTCCGCACCCCGGTGGCGGGGGCGTTCGAGCACGACGTCGACACTGCGTGGCGGGCCGGGGTCCTCGCCGCCCTCGGGCAGGTCGTCGACGGGCTCGGCGGGCCGAGCGGGCCCGAGGTGGGCGCGGTCAACGTGGCGGCCATGGTGCCGTCGCTCGCGGCCGTCGACCGCGACGGTCGCGCGGTCGGGCCGGGGCTGCTGTACGGCGACCACCGGGGCGAGGGGCGCGGCGTGCACCTGGGCGAAGGGCCGGGCGACAGCGGGGAGCTCCTCGCCTTCCTGGCCTGGCACGCCGCCCGCTCACCGGGCGCCGCCGGGTTCTGGCCCGCCCAGGCCGTGGCCAACCACGCCCTCACCGGCCGGGGCGTCATCGACTCCACCACCGCCATGACCGCCCACCCGCTGTTCGACTTCACCGGCTGGGACGAGGGCCTCGCCGCCGGCGCGGGGGTCGCCGCCCGACAGCTGCCGGCCATCGTCTCCGGGGTCGAGCCGGCGGGGCAGATGCGCGACGGGCTCCCGGCCGCGGGCGCCCTGGTCGGCGGGGGCACGATCGACGCGCTGGCCGAGCAGCTAGTGGCCGGCGCCGACGGATCGGGAGACGTCCTCGTCCTGTGCGGCACCACGCAGATCACGTGGGGCGTGCTCGACGACTGGCGGGAGGTCGACGGCCTGTGGACCATCCCCCACACGGCGGCGGGCAGGAGCCTGATCGGGGGGCCGAGCAATGCCGGCGGGCTGTTCCTGGGGGCGGTCCGCCGCTGGCTGGGATCCGGTGCGTCGGCGGGCGTCGACCACGTCGGGCCGGACGACCTGCCCGTGTGGCTGCCCTACGTGCGGGGCGAGCGGACGCCGCTGCACCGGCGTGACCTGCGGGCCTCGGTCGAGGGGGTCGCCCTCCACCACACGCCGGCCCACCTGCTGCGGGCCGCCTACGAGGCGGCCGGGTTCGTCGTGCGCCACCACCTCGACCTCGCCCGGGACGCGGGCCTGGCGCCCCGGCGCATCGTGGCGACGGGCGGCGGGACCCAGGTCCCGGTGTGGATGCGGTCGCTGGCCGACACGACCGGCCTGCCCGTCGACGTGGCCGCCGTCCCCGAGGGCGCGGCGTTGGGCTCGGCCTTCGT
This sequence comes from uncultured Acidimicrobiales bacterium, assembly GCA_963842395.1. Lineage (GTDB taxonomy): Bacteria > Actinomycetota > Acidimicrobiia > Acidimicrobiales > VFJN01 > ZC4RG19. The sequence goes on along the minus strand of CAWJGJ010000002.1, from coordinate 546,095 downwards.
GGCCCGCTGCGTGGCCGGGCGGGAGGTGGCCATGACCGACGCCGCCCGCTGGGCTCGCACCGCCCACACCGTCGACCCCGATCCCGCCTGGGTCGCCGCGGCCGAGCGGCGCTACCTGGTGTTCCGGGAGCGGACCGCGGCGGCGGTCAGCGCAGGAACTCGAAGTGCTGGGTCTCGACCATGAGCGGCAGCCGGTAGCGCACGTAGAAGCTGTGGAGCCGGAGCGCCCCGGCGTACTCCTCGACCGTGGGCTCGATGAGCTCGACCTCGTCGGGCTCCCGGTCCTTCCACGCCGCCGCCCGCCGGGCCACCTCCTCGAACTCGGCCAGCGACGACACCGACAGCCCGAAGTGGTCGAGGTGGGGCGCGGTCATCGGCTCGTCGTCGGCGATGAGGTACACGAACTGCTCGTGGGTGTGGGCGCGGAGGACGAGGCGGCGCCGGTCCTCGGTCAGGTCCGGGTACTCCTCGAAGCCGAACACGTCGCCGTAGAACTCGGCCAGCGCCGCCCGGCCCCCGGCGTCGAGCCGGTCGGCCGGCACCGACAACGCCACGTGGTTGAACCGGGGCGGCTTGGCGAACTCGGGTCCCGTCATGTCTCCCCCTCGCTGCGTCGCGGTCGCTCGCTCATGGCTGCACCAGCACCTTCCCGGCCAGCCGGCCCTCGGCGAGGCCGACCATCGCATCGAGCAGCCCGGCGAGCGGCACCACGCCGGGCTCGAGCAGGTCGTCGACCGGCAGGCGGCCGCCGGCCAGGAGGGCCAGCGCGTCCGCGAAGCCACCCTGGTCGTAGGTGAAGGCGCCGGTGATCACGAGCTCGTTGAGCAGGATGCGGTTGGGGTCGAACCGGGGCGGGTCGATGCCGGCGCCCACCAGCACCAGGGTGCCGCCCGGCGCCAGTTGGGCGAGGCCCGCCTCCATGGCCGCCCGCTTGCCCGAGCACTCCAGCGCGACGTCGACCGCGCCGTCGACCACCCGACCGGGCTCAGCGACGGTCGGCACCTCCAGCTCGTCGGGGTGCAGGACCCGCCCGGCGCCCACCGCGGCGGCGAGGGCTCGGCGGGGCTCGCCCGGCTCGGCGCAGGCGACGTCGTCGACGCCGAGGGCCCGGAGCGCGGCGACGGTCAGCGCGCCGATCGGGCCGGCGCCCAGCACCAGGGCGCGCTGCCCGGGCCGCACGCCCGAACGGGTGATGCCGTGCAGCGCCACCGCCAGCGGCTCGGCCAGGGCGGCGGCCCGGGGGTCGAGGCCGGCCGGCATGGCGATCAGCTCGTCCTCGGCCGCCCGCGTGTAGGTGGCGAAGGCCCCCTGCTCGGGTCCGACGCCGGTAGCGTCGCGGCGGGCGCACAGCGACGGCCGGCCGGACAGGCATGCGGCGCAGGTGCCGCACCGGGCGGTCGGGCCGCCCACCACCGGGTCGCCGACGGACCAGCGGGTCACGCCGTCGCCGACGGCCGCCACAGTGCCGACCCACTCGTGACCCTGCCAGCCGCCCGGGCTGCCCCCAGCCCTCGATGACCATGTGCAGGTCGGTGCCGCACACGCCGCACAGGTCGACGGCCACCAGCACGTCCCCGGGCCCGACCGCGGGCACCGGCACGTCCTGCACCGCGAGCCGGCCGGGCCCCTGCAGCACGGCCGCCGCCATCCGCTCGGGCACCGCCCCGCTCACCGCCCCGGGCCCCCCGGCTTGCCCACGTGTCCGGGGGCCGTGGCCGCGGCGGACCGGCCAAGGGCTCACGCCCTCGTCCCGGAGGTAGCGGTACACGCCGGCCATGTCGGCGCCGACCTTGTCCGGCAGCGGGTGGATGGTGGCCCCCATCGCCCGGGCGGCCCACACGATCTTGGCGGTGCGCTCGGCCAGCGCGGCGTTGTGCAGCGCGCGTTCGGGCGACGCCCCGCACGTGACCAGGCCGTGGTTGGCGAGCAGGGCGGCGCCCCGGTCGGCGAGGCGACCGGCGACCTCGTCGCCCAGCTCGGCGGTGCCGGTGCCCCGGTAGTCGCAACACGGGACGTCGCCGCCCAGGTACACGACGACCTCCTCGATCACCGCCGGGATGGGCTCGTGGGCCAGGGCGAAGGCGGTGGCGTAGACGGCGTGGGTGTGGATCACCGCCCCCAGCTCGGGGTAGCGGCGGAGGGTGGCGAGGTGGAGGTCCTTCTCGGTGGTGGGCGCACGGCCGCCGTCGACCACGGTGCCGTCGAGGTCGACCACCACCAGGTCGTCGAGGGTCATCGTGTCGTAGGGCACCGACGACGGGGTGACGCAGACCAGATCGCCCGGCAGGCGGCCGGAGATGTTGCCGGCCGTCCCCTCGACCAGGCCGTCCGCCAGCATCCGACGGGCCGTGTCGAGCACCGCCTCCCGGGTGGTGGTGGGGGAGTCAGCCACCGGTCAGGACCTCGGCGTTGGCCAGGTTGGGCGGCGCCTCACCGCGGACGAGCGCGGCCAGCCCGTCGGCCATGAGGCGGGTGTGGTTGGCCTCGGTGTCGTAGGTCGCCCCGCCGATGTGGGGGGTCAGCACCACGTTGGGCAGCGCGGCCAGTGGGTGGTCGGTGGGGAGTGCCTCGCCCTCGAAGTGGTCCAGCCCTGCCGCCGCCAGGTGGCCCGACGCCAGCTCCTTGGTGAGGGCGTCGAGGTCGTGGAGTGCAGCCCGGGCCGTGTTCACGTACACGGCGCCGTCCCGCATGGCGGCGAACCGCTCGGCCGACATGAGCCCGACGGTGTCGCGGGTCACGGCGGCGTGCAGCGACACGACGTCGGCCTCGGCCACCAGGTCGTCGAGGTCGTGGGTGGCGTCGTGGGCGAAGGGATCGGCGGCGATCACCCGCATGCCCAGGCCCTCGAGCCGCCACCGGGTGGCCCGGCCGACGGCCCCCAGCCCGACCAACCCGGCGGTCCGGCCCTGCAGCTGCCAGGCGCGGAACCGCTGGTAGGGGATCGAGCCGTCGCGGTAGACCTCGCCCTCCCGCACGTCCCGGTCGGCGGCGAGCAGGCCGCGGGTGGCGGCCAGCAGCAGGCCCACCGTCAGCTCGGCGACCGCGTCGGCGTTCCGCCCCGGCGCCCGCAGCACGGGGATGCCGGCGGCCGTGGCTGCCACCAGGTCGACGTTGGTCGGGTCGCCCCGCGTGGCGCCGATGGCCGCGAGCGGCAGGTCGAGGACCGGGCCCGCGCAGCGGTCGGCCTCGCAGATGATCACCGACGCGCCGACCTCCGCCGCCCGGTCCGCCAGCTGCTCGGCCGAGTAGATCCGCAGCGGCCGGTGGTCGATCCAGGGGTCGAGGACGACCTCGCCGAGGCGCCGCAGGTCGTCGAGCCCCGGCCCGCGCAGCGGCGCGGTCGAGAGGATGACGTGCTCAGCCATCGGCCGACGGTCGCTCGGCCCGGGCGGTGAGGAGGCGGTGGGCGGCGTCGCCCAGGAACAGCGCCATCCCCTCGTCCGACAGCGGCAGGCGGCGGGCGGCGTCGAGGGCCTTGCCGACGGGGAGCACCGGGTGGTCGGATGCGAACAGCACCCGGCCCCGGCCCCGGGACGAGTCCATGAACCGCACCAGCGCCGGGTCCATGTAGGTGGCCAGGTAGGCCGACGTCATCAGGTGGAGCTGCGGCCACTTGAGCATGTACTGGATCAGCAGCGCCTCGTACGGGTGGCCCATGTGCGCGCCGACGACGGTGAGGCCGGGGAAGTCGATGAGCACGTCCTCCAGCAGCACCGGGTCCTGGCAGCGCGACCGCACCTGCGGACCGGGCACGCCGACGTTGATCGAGACCGGCAGGCCCAGCTCCTCGCACGTGGCGTACACGGGGTAGTAGAGGCGGTGGTTGAGCTCGTACTGCTCGACCAGCGGGGTGATGCGCACGATCGCGACGGCCGGGTGCTGGGCCAGCTCGCGGAGGCGGGCGCAGTTGCGGCTGGGCTTCGCGGCCCGCTCGACGTTGGGGGCGACGAGGAGGCGGCCGGGGTGCTCGTCGGCGGCGGCCAGGAAGTCCTCGGCGGCGAGACCCCCGTCGCGGCGGGCTCGCTCGGGCGCGGCGAGGCCCGACGTGACGACCGCGACGTCGACGCCCGCGTCGTCCATGGCCGCCACGAGACCGTCGACCGTGTGCCCCTTGGCCAGGTCGGGACCGAACAGCTCGACCGCTCCCTGCTGGGACTCCTGGGCGACCCACCGCTCGGCGAACGCCTCGGGGATCACGTTCACCCAGCCGTCCACGATCATGGCCGGACACTACCTGACACGAGTGTTAGTACGGCGGCTACGATCCCGCCATGGTCGACCTCGGGTTCCGGCCGTTCGACGCCGACAACCACTACTACGAGGCCGAGGACGCCTTCATCCGCCACATCGACCCGGCCATGGCCAAGCGGTGCATGCAGTGGGCCGACGTGGGCGGCAAGCGGCGCCTCCTGGTGGCGGGGAGGATCAACAAGTTCATCCCCAACCCCACGTTCGACCCCATCGCCCGGCCGGGCAGCCTGGAGGACTACTTCCGCGGGCGCAACGAGGGCGGGCTCGACCTCAAGACCATGTTCGGCGAGCTCGAGCCCATCGACCAGCACCCCGGCTACCGGCAGCGCGACGCCCGGCTGGCGCTGCTCGACGAGCAGGGCATGGACGGAGCACTCCTGTTCCCCACCCTCGGCGTCGGCATGCAGGAGGCCCTGCGCCACGACCTGCCCGCCCTCCACGCCGCGTTCACCGCCTTCAACACCTGGCTCGACGAGGACTGGGGCTTCGACCGGGGCGACGGCCGGCTGTACGCGGCGCCGATGATCGCCTTCGCCGACCCCGCCCTGGCGGTGGCGGAGGTGGCGCGGGTGCTCGAGGCCGGCGCCCGCATCCTGGTGGCCGTCCCTGGCCCCGTGCCCGACGGCGACGGCGGCTACCGATCGCCCGGCCACCCGATGTTCGACCCGGTGTGGCGGCTCGTCGCCGAGTCCGGCGTGCCCCTGGCCCTGCACGCGGGGCTCAGCGGGGTCGGCCACTACGGGCGGTTCTGGCGGTCGGGCGGCGAGGGCGGGGGCGGCGGGTTCACGGCGTTCAAGCACGCGGCCTTCCCCCTGGTGGCCTTCCAGGACCGGGGCATCTCCGACACGTTCGCCGCCCTGATCTGCCACGGCGTGCTGGAGCGGTTCCCCGCCCTCCGGCTCGCCTCGATCGAGAACGGGGCGATGTGGGTGCCCGACCTGTTGCGCAACCTGCGCGACGCCCACGGCAAGATGCCGTTCGCCTTCGCCGAGCACCCGGTCGAGCAGTTCCGGCGCCAGGTGTGGGTCGCCCCCTACTACGAGGACGACATGGGTTTGCTGAAGGACGTGCTCGGCGTCGACCGGCTGCTGTTCGGCTCCGACTTCCCCCACACGGAGGGCCTGCCCGAGCCTGTGCTGTTCGTGAAGGACATCCCCGGCTTCACGCCCGAGGAGACCCGCAGGGTCATGCGGGACAACGTCCTCGAGATGCTCGGCCCCGTGTGAGCGAGCGCAGCGAGCGAACCATGAGCACAGTGTGGTACTCGGCACGCAGTGCAGACTGCTCACTGCGTGCATCCCGAAGGGTGCACCAGTGAGCATCGCCATCGGCGAGGACCACCTCGCGCTGCTGGACACCGTCCGTCGCTTCACCGCCGACCGCTGCCCGCCCGGGGTGGCGCGGGCGGCCATGGAGGCCGAGGTCGAGGCGCTGCCCCCGTTCTGGGACGAGCTGGCCGGCCTGGGCTGGCTGGGCCTGGCCGTCCCCGAGGCGGACGGCGGCGAGGGCTACGGCGTCGCCGAGCTCGCCGTCGTGCTGGAGGAGCTCGGCCGCGCCGTCGCCCCGGGACCGGTGCTGCCCACCGTGTGGGCGGCGGCGCTGGTGGACGGCGAGCTCCGGGCGGACCTCGCGCAGGGCCGGCGGGTGGGCGCCGTGGCCCTGGACGGCTCGTTCGAGGCCGCGGAGGTCGCGACCGGCGGGGGACGGGGAACGGTGCGGCTCACCGGTACCGCTGGACCGGTGCTGTGCGGTGGTCTCGCCGGCGTCGTGGTCGTGCCGGCCACCCTCGACGGAGACGAGCGCTGGGTCGTGGTCGACACGTCGGCCGAGGGCGCGACCGTGAACGCGACCCCGCTGGGCCCGCTGGACCCGACACGGGGCCTGGCCCGCCTCGACCTGACGGACGCGCCGGCCACCGTCCTGGCGGGCGTGACCCGGGCGCGGGTGCACGCCGTCGGCGTCGCCCTCGCCGCCGCCGAGTGCGCCGGTGGTGCGGCCTGGTGCGTCGACACCGCCGCGGCCTACGCCCGCGACCGGCGCCAGTTCGGCCGGCCGATCGGCCAGTTCCAGGCGGTGAAGCACCGGTGCGCCGACATGCTCGTGCAGCTCGAAGAGGCCCGGGCCGTGGCCTGGGACGCGGCCGCCGCCCTCGACGGCGACGACCCGTTCGGCCCTGAGGCGGGCCTCGCCGTCGCCGCCGCGGGTGCGGTGGCCTTCGACGCCTTCGCCACGGTCGCCAAGGACTGCATCCAGGTGCTGGGTGGCATCGGCTTCACCTGGGAGCACGACGCCCACCTCTACCTGCGCCGGGCCCTCGCCGTACGCCAGCTGTTCGGTGGCGCCACGCCGTGGCGGGCGGCCGCGGCCCGGGCCGCCCTGGACGGCACCCGTCGCCACCTGGGCCTCGCCCTGCCGCCCGAGGCCGAGGCGCTGCGGGACGAGGTGCGGGTCACGGTCGAGGCGATCGCTGCCCTCCCGCCCGGCGAGCGCCGCGCCCGGCTGGCCGACACCGGGCTGCTCGTGCCCCACTGGGCACCGCCCTGGGGGCGCGGCGCGGGCGCGGTGGAGCAGGTCGTCATCGACCAGGAGATGCGGCGGGCGGGGGTGCGGGTGCCGCACCTGGTGGTGGGGGCCTGGGCCGCGCCCACCATCGCCGTGCACGGCACGCCCGAGCAGCAGGAGCGGTGGGTGGGGCCGACCCTCCACGGCGAGATCGCCTGGTGCCAGCTGTTCAGCGAGCCCGAGGCGGGCTCCGACCTGGCGGCGCTCACCACGAGGGCCACCCGCGTGGACGGCGGCTGGCGGCTCGACGGCCAGAAGGTGTGGACGACCATGGCCGCCGAGGCCGACTGGGGCATCTGCCTGGCCCGCACCAACCCCAGCGCGCCGAAGCACCTGGGCATCACCTATTTCGTCGTGGACATGCGGTCGGCGGGCATCGACGTCCGCCCGCTACGGGAGATCACCGGCCTGGCCATGTTCAACGAGGTGTTCCTCGACGGCGTCTTCGTGGCCGACGACTGCGTGGTGGGCGAGGTCGACGGCGGGTGGCCCCTGGCCCGCACGACGCTGGCCAACGAGCGGGTGTCGATGGGGAGCGGCTCGTCGTTCGGCGGCGGCATCGAAGCCCTGGTCCGCCTGGTCGCCGAGCGGGTCGAGGCCGGGGAGCCGGCGCCCGACGCCCGGCTGCTGGACGAGCTGGGCACGCTGGTCGGCGAGGCCCACGCGGTGGCCGCCATCGGCCTGCGGGCCGCGGCGCGCTCGCTGAGCGGCATGGCGCCCGGCCCCGAGGCCAGCGTCCGCAAGCTGCTGGGCGTCGAGCACGACCAGCGCACCCAGGAGCTGGGCCTGCTGGTGCTCGGCCCCGAGGGCGCCACCACCGTCGGTGCCGGCGGTCAGTGGACCTACGGCTTCCTCGCCAACCGCTGCCTGACCATCGCCGGGGGAACGAGCGAGATCCAGCGCAACGTCATCGGCGAACGCCTGCTGGGCCTTCCCCGCGACCCCGAGCCGACCCCGGCCTGACACGCCTGCCTACAGGAAGCCGGTCTCGACCGCGCCCCGTGGTCACATTCGGCCCGTCGGCAGGTGTTCGCCCAGCGCGGCAAGAGGCTCGCTATGAGTAGGGTGTGGCAGCGCACGAGGACGGGGAGACCCGGGGGGGAAAGATGAGGGCCCACAGCCACCACACGCGCACCGTCGAGTCGAGCGACGGCGTCCGCCTCGCCGTGGTCGAGGCCGGTGAGCCGGGCGCACAGCCCACCGTCGTGCTCCTGCACGGCTTCCCCGACCTGTCCTACACGTGGCGCCACCAGGTGCCGGCCCTTGCCGACGCGGGATACCACGTGCTGGCCCCCGACGGCCGGGGCTTCGGCCGTTCGGACCGGCCGGCCGCACCCGACGCCTACGACGTCGACCACCTCGTCGGCGACATGGTGGCGTTGCTCGACGACGTCGGGGTCGAGCAGGCGGCGTTCGTCGGCCACGACTGGGGTGCCCTCGTCGTGTGGGCGCTCGCCCTGATGGCCCCCGAGCGGGTCGCGGGCGCGGCGGGGATCGGCGTCCCGTTCCTGCCCCGGGGGACGTCCCAGCCCACCACGCTGCTGCGCCACTTCGCGGGTGAGCAGTGGTTCATGCTCCTGTGGGTCCAGGAGCCCGGGGTGGCCGAGCGCGACATGGAGCGCAACGTCGAGCGCACGATGCGGCGCATGTACACCGGCCTCCGGCTCGAGGCGATCGTCGGCCCCCAGCGCCCCGGCGAGCCCCGGAACCTCGTCGACCGTCTCGTCGACGTCGACGCGCTGCCCGACTGGTTCGGCCCCGACGATCTCGCGCACTACGTGGCGGAGTACACCCGGACGGGGTTCACCGGCGGGCTCAACTGGTTCCGCAACTTCGACCGCAACTGGGCGCTGACGCCGCAGCTGGCCGGTGTGCACATCACCCAGCCCACGCTGTACGTCTCGGGTGCCGCAGATCCGCTGCTCCTCGCCTGCCCGCCCGCGCTGATGGACGGCTGGGTGGACGATCATCGGGGCACGGTGCTGATCGACGGCGCCGGCCACTGGGTGCACCAGCAGCGGCCCGAGGAGGTCAACCGCACACTGCTCTGGTTCCTGTCGGACGTCATGCCCGCGGAGGCGGCGGTCGGCGACCCCCGCGCGCCGGTCGGCCCCGGCGTGACCCCCACCGAGCCGGCGCCGACGGCCTGATCCGCTCCCGGGCGCGGCCCGAGCCATGCCCACGCCCGTCCGACGGTGACGGGTCAGGCGGGTGGGCCCGCGAGGTGGTCGAGGAGGAGGGCGGTGAAGGCGGCGCCGGCCTGCTCGGGGATCCAGTGGCCGACGCCCTCGAGGGTCTCGAAGCGGTACGGGGCGATGACGTGGTGCCCGGTGGCGAGGGCGGCGTCGCGGCCGATGGCCGGGTCGGCGTCGCTCCACACGTAGAGCGCCGGCACGGCGCACGCCGGGACGGCGGCGCTGGCCTTGGCCGACATGGCCCGGTACCAGTCGACGGCGGCGACGAGGGCGCCGGGCTCGCTCATGTCCCGGGCGTGCGCGTCGGCCACGTCGTCGGGGAGGCCGCGGTACACGAATCGCAGGCCGGCGGCGTCGTCGGCGAGGAGCTGGGACTCGATCTGGCCCCTGGGGGCCTCGCGGAAGGCACGCATGTAGCCCGAGCGCTGGTTCTGATCCGACCCGGTCGACGTCGATTCGGCGTGGCCGGCTTGTCCCGCCTGGCCGGACTGTCCCGCCTGGTAGGCGCGGACGAAGGCCAGCGGATGCGGGGTGGAGGCGACCGTCAGGGAGCGGATCCGGCCCGGGTGATGGCCCGCGACGGTCCAGGCGACCGAGCCGCCGAAGTCGTGGCCGACGAGGTGGAAACTGTCGACTCCGAGGGCGTCGACGATGCCGAGCACGTCGTCGACGAGGTGGGCCATGGCGTAGGCCTCGGGATCGTCGGGCCGCGCGCCGGGGGAGTAGCCCCGCTGGTCGACGGCGACGGCGCGGTAGCCGGCCTCGGCGAGGGCGACGATCTGTGCGATCCAGCACCGGGACGTCTGGGGGAAGCCGTGGAGCAGCAGGACGACCGGCGCGCCCGCCGGTCCCGCGCACCGCGCCCGGAAGGTGAGCTCGCCGACGGTGATCTCCACACGCCCCGGGGGCTCCGTGGGCAGGGTGGGCTCCGGCTCGATCGTCACGCTGGGGCAGCGTAGGAGAGCACGGGGCGGGCCGCAGCCGCCAGAATCGTCGGCATGACGTTCTCCATCGTGGGGCGCAGCGCCGACGGCGCCGAGATGGGCGTGGCCGTGGCCAGCAAGTTCCTGGCCGCCGGTGCCTACGTACCCGCCGCCGCAGCCGGCGCCGGCGCCCTCGCCACCCAGGCCCACTGCAACCTCGAGCTGCGCACCCGGGGACTGGAGATGCTGGCCGGCGGCACGTCGGCATCCGGGGTGCTGGACGAGTTCTTCGCCGCCGACCCCCAACAGGCCGAGCGCCAGGCCGGCGTGGTCGACGGGCGCGGTGGCACCGCGACCTTCACCGGCGGTCGCTGCCAGCCGTGGGCCGGCGGCATCGCCCGCGCCGACCCGGCCGGGGCCTTCGCCGCCCAGGGCAACATGCTGGCGGGCCCGGAGGTGATCGACGCGATGGTCGAGGCGTGGCTCGCGGGGCACCGCGACGCGCCGCTCGCCCGGCGGTTGATGGCGGCGCTGCGGGCCGGCCAGGACGCGGGCGGCGATCCCCGAGGCAAGCAGGCGGCCGCGTTGCTGGTCGTATCTCCAGGGGCCGGCTACGGGGGCCTGTCCGACGTGGTGGTCGATCTGCGCAGCGACGACTCGCCCGAGCCCATCGGGGACATCGACCGCATGCTCGACCTCCACGACCTCTACTTCGGCACCACGCCCGACGAGGAGCTGCTGCCGCTCGACGGCCCGCTCGTCGGCGAAGTCGCCCGGCGCCTGGCCGCCACCGGCTACGGCAGCGGCGACGTCGCCCGCGACCTCTACGACTGGATGGGCCGCGAGAACTACGAGGAGCGCTGGCACGACGGCAGGATCGACCCCGTCGTCCTCGACCAGCTCCGCCTCGCCACCGAGGCCTGACAGGCCCGGCACGGAAGACTTGGCTACGTGACCGGTGAGGGGTCGACGGCGGACTGGGCCGACGAGCAGGTCGCGGCGGTGCGCGACGACCCGGCCGCTCGAATCGAACTCGTGGAACGCCTCTATCACGGGCCGTTCGGCAGGGCGCCCCGGCACCTGCCGTATCGGCGAGCCGCGATGTCGTTCATGCGCTGGCAGCTACGCCGCGGTGTGCTGGAGCCAATGCACAACGAGCGGCCCGGGAGTCCGTGGTGGCGAGCAGTGAACGAGCGCCTGCTGCGTGACGGCTGTGAAGCGGTCGCGCTGAGCGGTGACCGGGCCGGCCCCGCCTCGTCGCGAACTGTCGAGCATTGGGTGTCGTTCGCCGACCACCCGACGGCGCGCACGTGGTATCGGGCGCACAACGCGAGCGTCGTCGCCGCCTACCTCGAACATCGCGACCTGGCCGAGGCAGAGAACGCCCCGGAGCGCTTCTTCATGAACGTCGTGTTGTGCCGGGTGTTGTACACCCATGCGCTCGTCGCCGCGCCACGGATGTCGCTCGGATGGCTCCGCCCACTCGCGCCGCTCCTCGGCGACCCGAGGCTGGGGATGACGGGCATTTTCCTCCAGCTGTCGCGCATACTTCCCGACGAGTACCCACTCACCGGCGACGTTGACTCCTATCGGTCCGCTGAGCTCGGTTTCGGCCGCCTCTTGGACTTTGGCGTGATTCTCCCCAGGCTGGAGCAGATCTACGACTGGTCCGCCCACGAGCTCGGCGAGCCGGGACTGCGCTACTGCATCCGCGACGGGGCCATGACCTACGCCTGGCCGTTCGAGCAGCGCGGCGTCTGGCGAGCAGAGCGGTCTGTCGTCCTGAAGGTGGCACAGCGCCTCCTCCCGCCCGACCGGCTCCGCCTCGCGACCGATGCCGGGAACGACGAAGGCCCTGGCCAGACACACTGACCGGTCGCGCTGACCCACCGACGGTGTTGGCGGCGGTGAGACCTCGCGCGGTTGCGAACCGTGCAGCAGGGGCCGCGTTCGGCGTCAGGCGAAGATGTGCTGGCCTGGCGTGAGGATGCGGTCGGGGTCGTTGGCGGCCTTGGCCCGCTGGAAGAACGGGAGCACGGCCCCGTAGTGGTGCTCCCAGTCGGCGGGCGTCATGTCCGGAACCGCCCCGATGATGTAGCGGTTGCCGCCGAGATCGACGGCCTTGTCGAAGAAGGCCCGGTTCTGGGCGAGCATCGCCTCGTTGCTCGGCTGCCCGGGGAACGGGAACGGGAAGCGCAGCAGGCTGAGCTGGAAGGCCGCCGGCTCGCTGCGGGGCACGACCATGAGCGGGCGCTCGAGGCGGGCGGTGGCGATCGGGAAGAAGGTCGCGAGGCCGGCCCCGACGTCGGGCGGGGTGAGCCGCTGGGTCACGAAGGCGGCGAACTCGGCCGCCCGGGAGGCGGGCACGAACAGGCTCACCCACGCGTGGGGCTGGGCCCAGAAGCCGGCGGCCTTGAGCGCCATGACCGCAGGGTCGACCCGGTGGACCCACTCCGGGTAGGTCACGGTCGTGATCACCGCCTCGGCCCGGTTGTCGGACAGCCCGGCCAGCAGCGCCGCCTGGTCGGGCACCGCGGGCGGCGTGTGGTACGACGCCGCCTCCAGCATGTAGCGCCAGCCGGTGTCGTCGGGCCGGCGGACGATCTGGCCCTCCTGGTAGGAGAAGCGCCCGTCGCCCAGCAGGGTGAGCTGGTCCGCGAGGTAGGTGGCGAGGTCGTCGTAGAACAGGTTGAAGACGAGGACGTGCGTCTGCCGGGGGACCAGCGCCACCTTGGCCCGGACGATGACGGCGCACTGGCCGGCACCGGCGAGCACCGCGTCGAACAGGTCGGCCCTGTGGTCGCGGGAGCACTCGACCCGCTTGCCCTCGCCGGTGACCACCTCGATCGATTGGACGGTGTCGACCTGGGCCCCGACCTTCTGCATGGTCCCGCCCGTGCCGCCCACGCTCAGCGTCCCGCCGATCGACAGGTGCACGAAGTCGGTCAGCATCGGCGGGGTCCGGCCGGCCGCCGATGCGGCGGCGTCGAGCTCGGACCAGGTCACGCCGGCGTCCACATCGGCGCACCGGTCGTCGATCTCGTGGATGGTCCGCAGGCCGCGGGCGTCGATGGCGATGCCCCCAGGCACCAGCGCCTGACCGAAGTTGGAGTGCGACTCGAACTCGTCGTCGGTGCCGCTCTGGCCGTTCATGGCGATGGCCAGCCCGTTCCTGCGGGCATAGCGGACCATCTTGACGACGTCCTTGACCGATCCCGGCCGCAGCACGGCCGTCGGCGTGCCGGTCACGAGGCGCCCGAAGTCGCCGGAGAAGGCGGCCAGCGCCGCGGGCGACATCTCGACGGTGCCGTCCAGCGGCGGCAGCGGCTTGGTGCCGGCCAGGGCCGCCTCGCTGGCCCCGGCCGGGATCCATGCCCGGTCGAGGGCGCTCCACCCCACGACGGTGACCCCGGCGGCGAGCCCCTTCAGCACGCTCCGGCGCGACAGCTCTCCCACGATTCCTCCTCTCGGGGGGACTCGCCCCGTCCAGGAACCCCGCTACGGCAGCCGGCCCACGCGGCCGCAAAGCTTGCCGCCTACCAGGGCGGCGGTCTGGTCGGCGCGCCGTCGTCGGCTCCCGAGTGTAACGACGGCCACCCGCACCGTAGCGAGCGCCGAGTCGACGAACGCCGCCCGCCGAGGTCGCGGATTCGCCGTCGTCCTCGTCGTAGCTGGCGCCGGCTCAGAGACCGCGCGATCGGAGCACGCAGAATTCGTTGCCCTCAGGGTCCGCAAGAACCACCCATGACTGCTCGCCCTGTCCGACGTCCGCTCGCGTAGCTCCCAGCGCAAGCAGCCGTTCGACCTCCGCGTCTCGGTCGTCTGGCCGGAAGTCGAGGTGCAGCCGATTCTTGATCGTCTTGTGCTCGGGGACAGGCACGAACAGGAGCCCCGGTAGGCGATCTGGGGCGGGCCGAATCTCGAACTCATCGGGGTCGTCGTTGACGACAATCCAACCGAGCGCCTCTCGCCACCAGTTGCCGAGCGCGGCAGGGTCGCGTGAATCGATGTTCGTCTGCTCCCATTCAAGGCTCACGACGTGATCGTAGAGACCGGGCAGCCGGGCTGCCCCGACCCGTCGGGCTGGAGGGTGCGTGCGTGCCGCATGCCCACACCGCTCGCCACGCCGTGCTTCCGGAGACGGGTAAGAAACATCGATCCGGTGACAGGGATGGTGCGCGACTCGGGCGTGCCGGTCACCGTCGAGCCGGTGCGGCCATAGCCTGGGATCCGCATCCGTACATCGTGATGGAGGTCGCAGCGGTGGCCAAGGCCTACTGGATCAACACATTCCGCTCGGTGCGCGACCCGGAGAAGTTGGCGGCGTACGTCGAACTCGCCGGTCCGGCGATGCGTGCCTCAGGCGGACGATTCCTGGCGCGTGGGATGCCGGCACGGGTGTTCGAGTCAGGGGTCATGGAACGCACGATCGTCATCGAGTTCGACAGCGTCGAGCAGGCCGTCTCCGCCTACGAGAGCCCCGCCTACCAGGACGCGCTCAACGCCCTCGACGACGGCGCCGAACGTGACCTCCGGATCGTCGAGGCCGGGGCGTGACGTTCGCCGAACGGTGAGCTGCGCCTGGCTTGGACCTTGTCGCCGTGGCTCCAGTTGCTGTTCCCGCCACGGGCCGGGGCGGCACCTCACCTCCAGCCCTCTAGCGTCGGGGGTCGTGCCGTCTGCGGCAGACCGTGGTGAGGAGGCCGATCGATGCTGACCCGTTCGCTCCACCGGTCGCTCGTGCCGGCCGCGCCCCGGCACCGGCGCACCGAGGTGGACGAGGTGCGGGACCCGGCCCTCCGGGCCCGCACCGCGGCCGTGCGGGAGGTCGTCCCCGGCCTGCAGGCGCCTCGTCTCGTGTCGTCGTACGCCGGCTCGATCGACCGGATCCTGTTCTGCTTCCCGGCGTGGGCGGTGACCGATCCCGCCCTGGTGGCGGGGTACCGGTCGGTGATCGGGGCGCTGCGCCCGGGCACCCGCTTCGTCGTCGCCCACAACGAGTCGGCCCGTCCCGACGTCGAGCCGTGGTTCACCAACGGCGGGCATTCGGCGGACGACGTGGCGTGGGTACCGCTCCCCGACTACGTGCAGCTGACCGACTGGGCCGAGGACGCCTACGTGGCGCTGCACGACGGGGTCGACCGCACCGGGTGGCTGATGGAGCCGTGGTCGTTCGGCCGGGGCGGCGACGCCCTCATCGCCGACGCCGTCGAGGAGCACACCGACCTGCGGGCGTCGGGCGCTCCGCTGGTGTTCCAGGGCGGCAACTGCCTCGTCGGGCCCGATCTCTGGCTGCTGGGGAAGGACTACTTCGCCGACACCGTGGCGCTGCTCACCGGCCCTCGGCCGCCGGTCGAGGTCCCGCCGGGCACCGAGCCCGCGGCGTTCGCCCGCGACCTGTTCACCGACTATGTCGACGCCGCCCGCCGGCTCGTCGTGGTGGGGACCCGGAAGCCGATCCCGCTGCGCGACCTCGTCGGCACCCGGGAGGGCGACGACTACTACCTCGACCTGCCGTCCGGGGGCGCCGGCGCCTTCCAGCCGATCTTCCACATCGACATGTTCGTCACGCTCGTCGGACCGGGGGAGGACGGCCGGATGACCGCGCTCGTCGGCAGCCCCCGGCAGGCCGACAGGCTGCTCGGCACGGCCTCGCCGTTCGCGCTGCACGACGTGTACGACAACCTGGCGGCCGCACTGCGTCGGGCCGGGCTGTCGGTGCACCGGAACCCCCTCGTCCATCGGCCTACGGTCAGCCAGGTGCTCCCCCTCGCCCGCCTGAAGGACCTGGCGACCGGCCCCGGCGGGGAGGACCTGGCGGACGCGGTCGACGACCTGGCGGCGGTGGGCGCCGTCGACACGACGCCCGTGCACGTGCGGGAGTGGCACCACGTCACCTGGAACAACTGCCTGGTGGAGGACAGCGCGTCGGTCGGGCGCCACGTCTACCTCCCGACATACGGCCACGGTGACGACGCTGACCTGGCGGTGCTGGACAGCCACATGGCCGACCTGTGGGACGACCTCGGCTTCACCGTCCACGCGCTGGCCGACTTCGGTCCGTTCGCCCGCCGCCAGGGCGTGGTCCACTGCATCAAGAAGTACGTCGACCGGGGAGAGTGAGCGACACGAGCTCCTGCCGCACGCCGGCGCAGATGGTGTCGTCGCCGCCCACGCCGTTGATCGACTCGGCTCCGCTCGTCCCGATGATCACGTCGTTCCCCGACGTCCCGTTGGTCCCGCCGGTGCTGTTCTCGGGCACGTGGATCGCCGCGAACCGCGGAAGCGCCGATCGCCGACGGCATGTCGTTCACTCGTCGTAGATCCGCTCCCACTCGTCGATCTCGATCGCAGACGTCGCCAGGGCGAGCTCGACGAGATCGGCCACCGAGCGTCCCGTATCGTCGGTCGTGATCTCGAACACCACACCGGGCCGCGGCGACCACGTGAGGAACCGGAGGGGTCCGTGGGGGTTGCCCGTGGCGAGGCCGGTCCATCCGGTCCGACCGTCGACGTCGACCGCCGTGAGGTCCGCGCCGCTCCCCACCGCAGCGAGCAGCGGGTCGGTCCAGTCGGACAACATGCTGATCCCGTAGTTGGGGGAGCTGCCGGCCAGCACCGGCCGCATCGGCGGATCCGGGCCCAGCACTCGTGGGGACACGACGTCGGTGTAGCCCTCGGGACGACTCCGAAGTCGCAGGGAGAAGTCCCCCGACGGATCGGTCACCTCGACCGCGTCGAGCACGGCCGCGAGCGTGCGCTCGTCGGCGAAGCCGCTGACCACGAGGGTCGGCGTGCCGACGGTGGCGAGGGCCTGCCACCCCTCGATGTGGACCGATCGGCGAGGGGCGCCGTCGATCGTCACGGCTTCTGCCCCGTCCAGCAGCAGGTAGCGCCCGTCGAAGACCGAGATCTGGATGGGCTGGGCGACCGTGCCGGCGGACTCGCGCCCGATCGCCATGCTCACCCACCGACCGGTGCGATTGCCTCCGTCGCTGTAGCCACCCCGCGGCTCGCCGAACCAGTCGGGGGGCGACGCGATGTGGGCCGCGTACGACGGCTCTGTGCCTCCGCCGGCCGGCGCAGCCGCGGCGGTGTCCGGCGGACCAGTCCCCACGGTCCCGTCGCCCGGCACCAGCCGAACGGCGGCGACCACCGCCGCGATGCTCGCCGCCATCGCCAGGCAGGCCAGCACGCGGCGCCGGCGCACGGGTGGCTGCCCGACGTCGGTCGTCGGCCCGGCTTCCGTCACTCGGCTGGCCTCGGCGTCTACCTCGATGCGGTCGGCGGCGACGCGCAGCCGCTCGGCGATGGCGGTCTCGTGGCTGGTCATCGATCCTCCGGGGGCAGGCGCAGCTCGGTGGCGAGGCGGTCGAGGCCGCGGCGGATCCACGGGCCCACCGAACCGCTCGGACATCCGAGGTGGCCGGCGATCTCGACCTCGGTGAGCCCGAGGTAGTAGCGGAGCACGACCGCCGTCCGGTGCTTGAACGGCAGCGTGGCGAGGGCGTCGTACAGCGGTGCGTCGACGGCGGGAACGTCCTCGGGGCGGAACATGGCGCGGTGGCGACGGGCGACCGCAGACCTCCGCAACGTGTCACGGCACCGGTTGACCACCGCCCGCTGCACGTACGGGCCGGGATCGGCGATCCCGGTGTCCCACCGCTGGAAGACCTCGGTGAACACGTCGTGGACGACGTCCTGGGCAGCCTGGCGTGAGCCCAGGATCAGCGTCGCGCTGCGGACCTGGCGCACGACCTCGGCCTCGTAGAACGTGGCGAAGGCTTCCGCCCGGTCGGTGACCGGCTGCTCGCGAGAGGACGAGAGGTAGCCCATCACTTCTCATCCACGCACGACACGGCCGGATCCATACACCAACCGGCCGACCGAACGCGGACGACGCCGCGGGCACCCTGCTCGTGCCGCCGGAAGCGCCTGGCCGAGGTCTACCCAGCGGATAGGTCGAGGAGTGCGAGGTCGATGAGTTCGCCGAGGGGACGGTGGAGGTGCTCGGGCGCAGCAAGCGGTCCGAATCCCGGCCCCGTCGGAGTAGCGGCGTCGAACTCGAGATGTAGGACCACCGTCGGTATCCCGAGCGTGGATGGGCGCTCCTCAGAGACGAACCGCCCGAGCTGTCTGGCGAACCGTCTCCGAGCTTCGCGCTCGGTGGCACGGGCTTCTCGACCGACCGTCAGGGCCGACTCGACCGACCCGGTCTCCTCGACCCAGATCTCGTAAACGGTCGCGCCTTTCCCCGCGTGGGTGCCCCACGGGCCATGGACAGCACCGCACCGTTCGCAGTTCGTGGGCACACGTAAGCCTGACCCGACCTGCTTGCAGGCGCCAGACCTGCCGCTCGGGCGCCGCCTCGTTCTGTGCCGACGATCCGCCGGGCGAGGGCCGCTCGGAGCGACGCACTTTGTGCGTCGGAGACCAGTAGACCAAGCGGTCAGCGTTCCCCATGACAGCGAACCACGGCTGTCAGGCCCCATTGATCCCGCTCTCCGTTCGCCTGCGGCGACAACACGCCGCTGCGAGCGAGGTCTCGGCTCCTGCCGAGCTAGACGGGTTCGACCGAGCTGGGAGTGACCGTGAGTACCCCCTCTACGCAGTTCTCGCCCTGTTGGCGGTCCCCGCAGTCGCGGCGGTCGTCGTTGCGCCCATCACCGCCAGCAGCGGACACAGGGATCGAGCTGGACGCGCTAAGGGCGCCGGGCGGCCGCTGGGGAGGCTCGGCCCGGCGCCCTCGGCCGGCGCGGCAACGGGGTTGTCAGTGCGACCCGGCCACAACGAGCTGGTTGCTGACATCGACCACGCCCGGGACGTCCCAGGCGTCGTCGACCACGGCTCGGCGAGCGTCCGGCGAATCGACCTCGCCGCCCAGGACCACGACCCGGTGGTCGACGTCCACTTTGATCTCGGCGTCCTGCGTGTACAGGTTCTCGTTGAGCCGGTGGATGAGCGCGGACTTCATCTCCCGGTCGCTCGGCACCTTGTCGGAGGGCACGTTCTGCCAGGCATAGGTGGTACGGCTCGGGTAGCTAATCCAGGGCATCGTCTCGCTCCCCATCGTGAGACTCACTCGCCCACCTCGTCACTACTACCCGCCGTGCGGCCCGTAAACGGACCGGGCGCGATTCCCGCCCCAGAGCGGGCATTGTGCGCTGGTCGGGTCCGACGAAATGTTTCACGTCACGTGTGTCACGTGGCGGTGGGATGCCCGTCCATCCAGGCCAGCCACGGGTGGTCGGCGCCGTACACCCGGAGCACGGCCTCGTGCAGCCAGGCCCGCTGTACGTCGTCCATCAGCGGCCAGGCGGCGTCCCGGTCGGCGCGGTCCCTCTCCTCGTTCCCGAGTGCCTTGTGGTGCAGCACGACCTCCGGGTTCTGGTACCGGATGCCGTCGTCCGCGACCCACGTGACCTCATCGAGCGGCGCGGACCACTCCTCGCGGCGTGACACCCAATGCCCGTCGCGGTCCTCGTTGATCAGCAGGTCGATCACCCAGGGCGCCTGCGCGTGCTCGCGCAGCCACACCTGGCCCGCGTCCGGGGGAGGCTCGGGCCACGTCTCGTTGATCGGACGCAAGGAGCCGCTGCTCACGCTCCACACGTCGTACCGGTCTCCCACCAGGTCGAGCAAGGCAGGGATGTCGTACTTGAAGATCGCCACGTCCACGTCGTGATGCTTGCGGTGGACTCCGGAGAAGGCCTCGACCGCCCAGCCCCCCACCACCCACCACGGTCCCGGGAAGTCGGCGAGGAACTGCTGCGCCTCGGCGGGGTCGAGGGGGTGCCACGGGCCGTACAGCCGCTCGAACTCCGCCTCGTCCACGAAGGTATTACAGCAGGACGAGGTCGTCGCGGTGCACGACATGACCGTCGACGCGGACCACCTCGTGCGCGCGTGCCAACCAGCCACCTGGCAGATCACGACGCGGCACACGGCGGCGCACACCGAGCTGCCTGATGGTTCGATTGCGACTCCCGGAGCTCATCAAGCAGGAGCACACCAGAGGTCCGCACGCTGCGCCACGTGCGGACCTCGGCGTTGAACGGAGGTGGTCGAGACCGACCGTCAGGTGCCGGGCCGTGGCCTCACTCCGGCCCGGGGAAGTCGTCGGTCCACCAGGTCTCGCAATCGTTGTGCCAGTCGTAGCCCTCGTTGCCCATGGCGAAGTCGGTGTCGAGGCCGTCGGCGTCCTCGCCGCAGTGGACCTCGTCGTCGTCGTCCTGGCCGTACAGCGAGTCGGTGCCGCCGCCGCCGTGGATCTCGTCCTCACCGTTGCCGCCGTAGACGATGTCGCGGTGGTCCCCGGCGTCGATGGTGTCGTGGCCTCGGCCGGCGTGGATCTCGTCCTCGTTCTCGTTGCCGAAGAGGATGTCGTGCCCGCCCTCGCCGTCGATCTGGTCGTTGCCGAGGTCACCGAAGACCGTGTCCTCGCCGCCGCCGGCGCAGATGGTGTCGTTGCCACCTTCGCCGTGGATCCGGTCGTCGCCGCTCGTGCCCATGATCACGTCGTCGCCCGACGTGCCGTGGACCCAGTCCGTGCTGCCGGCGGGCACGTAGATCGTCGTCCACCTGCTGATCGGCTGGCCGAAGCAGTCCGTTATGACCTCGAAATCGGTCGCTCCGCCCGGCGCGGCCATCGCCACCGTCGACAGCGCGAACGCCGCCACCCCGACGATCGCAGCACCGCGGCGCCGCTTCACTCTGGTCGTCATGACAGGTGTTCCCCTCGATCGGGACCCTCGTGGGATCACCGACCACTACGCACAGCCGGCCCCATCGGTTCGGCGGCCCGTCGATCGACGGACCCTCGTGCGACCTCACCCCGGGCGCCCGGCCTCGCCGCGGGTCGCTCGGACCGCCGCCACACGTGCGGCGCGGGCGCGCGGGTGAAGTCGGCCACGCCGTCCTGTTCGCCACCGACGATCGCCGCAAGGGCGCCGCGCCCAGGCGTTCCTCGAGAAACGCGAGCCCCGCTTCAGCGGCCGGTAGCCGGCTCTGTCATCCCGGGTCGCTCCCGGCTCCGAACAGTGGTTCGTGACGGCCGCGACCCCGCGCGCCGCACGGGACGACGGACGGAGAGACATGCGCACGCGCACGCGCCGCATCTGGGCGGTCCTGGTCACCAGCCTGCTGGGCGGCGGCCTGCTGGCGGCCGCCTCGGTGGACACCCCTCCGCCTGACACGCTCGGTGAGTTCACGCCGCCCGCGGCGGCCGAGCCCGCGCCGTCGAAGGTGGACGAGGGCCCACTCGAGGTCTACACGGCCCCTGCCGGCGCCCGCGGCGCCCTCACCGCGGCCGGCATCGATGCCCACGAGGTCGCCACGACCCCCGCGCCCGACGGGTCCCCGTCCGTCGAGGCCGTGCTGTCCCCCGACCAGGCCGGCGAGCTCGCCGGGCGGGGCGTGCCTCTCACGCCCCGCGGGGACAGCGGGGCCCCACCCCGCGGCGATGGGCCCGCAGTGCCGCCGGAACCGCCCGCGAACGAGGTGTTCCGGCCCTACGGCGGCGACGGCGGCCTCAAGGAGGAGTTCGAGCAGATCGCGGAGGACAACCCGCGCACGACCGAGCTGGTCACGCTGGGGCGGACCGTCCGCGGCCAGGACATCGTGGCGCTGAGGGTGACGCAGCGGGCGCGGCAGGTGCGCGACGGGAGCAGGCCCGCGGTGCTCTACGCCGGCGGCCAGCACGGTCGGGAGTGGATCGGACCGGAGACGGTGCGGCGGCTCGCCCACCACATCGTCGACGGCTACGGCACCGACGCCGAGCTGCGCGGCCTGGTCGCCACCACCGAGCTGTGGTTCCTGCCCGTCGTGAACCCGGACGGCTACGACTTCACCTTCACGCCCGGCAACCGTTTCTGGCGCAAGAACCTGCGCGACAACAACGGTGACGGGCGGATCACGGTCGGCGACGGCGTCGACCTCAACCGCAACTTCCCGACGCGGTGGTTCCAGGACGAGGAGGGGGCGCAGTCGAACCCGGTCTCCGAGACCTACCGGGGCCCGCGGGCGGCGTCCGAGCCCGAGACCCGGGCGCTCGACGGGCTGCTGGATGACGTCGGCTTCGAGCTGATGCTGAACTACCACTCGCCCAGCGAGCAGATCCTCTACGGGACCGCCTGGCAGGTGGCCACGCCCACGCCGGACGACGTGATCTACGAGGCGTTGGCGGGCGACGACGCCCGGCCGGCCGTGCCGGGCTTCGACCCCGACCTGTCGGCGGAGAACGACGTCGCCAACGGCGAGACGACCGAGCACGCCCATGTCGAGTACGGGGCGCTCGCCATGACCCCCGAGCTGTCGTCGTGCCAGACCGCCAGCGCGGCCGACCCCGCCGACGAGTGGGAGCCCGCCGCCTGCCCGAGCGTCCTCTCCTTCCCCGACGACGAGGACCTGGTGGCGGCCGAGTTCGTCAAGAACGTGCCCTTCGCGCTCGCGGTCGCCCGCTCGGCCCAGGACCCCGACGAACCCGTGTCGGTGGTCGGCCGGGACACGCCCGACTTCGTGGTCGACGCCTTCGACGTCTCCTACGGCTCGCCGCAGCCCGTGGCCGTGGTCGCCCGCCGCGACCAGTCGCGGCTGCGCCTCAACTACCGCATCAACGGCGGCCGCACCCAGCGGGTGTCGGCGTCCGAATGGCGGGGCGGCGAGCGCTATGGGGACGAGCGCGACGAGTACTTCGCCGAGTTCCGGGGCCGGGTCCGGGGCGCCCGCGCCGGGGACCAGGTCGAGGTGTGGTTCACCGCCCTGCGGGACAGGAACCGCGCGGTCGAGAGCGAGCACTTCACCTACGCGCAGGCGTCCACGACCGCCGCCGACGCCCTGATCCTCGCCAACGAGGACTACACCGGCGTCAACCCGACGTACCCCGCGGGGACCGCGGCGCCGAAGTACGTGGACGAGTACGCGGCGGCGCTCGACGCCAACGACATCTCGCACGCCACCTGGGACGTCGACGCCCAGGGCGTGCCCCACCCGCTCGGCGTCCTCGGCCACTTCGACGCTGTCGTGTGGGAGAGCGGCGACGACCGCCTGCCGCAGGCGCCCGAGGACCGGATCACCGACACGGTCCTGGGGCCGATCCCGGACATCGCCGTCGTGGAACGCCAGCAGTTCCTGACCCTCGCCGTGCGCGACTACCTCAACGAGGGCGGCAAGCTCGTCCAGGCCGGGGAGAGCGCGCAGTACCAGGGCCTCATCGGCCGGGCGCTCGGCGGCCTGTTCTACGGCCTCGACGGTGCCCCCGACCAGGACTGCCGCGTCACCCGGGACTTCCTCACCGACTGCGGCCTGCTGTCCGACGACTTCGCGCAGTACTACCTGGGCGTCCAGGAGCGCGTCGAGATCCCCCGGCCGACCGGCGTGAACGGCGCGGGGCCGCTCCGGGGGACGACCGCGGCGATCGGCGGCCCGGCCGTCGCCGACAACCCGCTCGACCAGGCCGGTGCCTTCAGCCTGACCAGCGACACGCTGCCGGCGGACGACTTCCCCCTGTTCGCCGGCGTGGCGGCCGGCAGCTACACCGGCGCCGCGGGCGTCAACCCGTTCGGCCCCGTCGAGGGCCGGCGGTACGCGGCGGCGCTCCACGCGGACGGCACCTACCAGCGGTTGGGGCGGACCGTCGACCTCTCCGGCGTGACCGCGGCGGAGGCCCCGACGTTGTCGACGCGGCTGTCCTTCAGCACGACGGTGACGTTCGACCACGTGATCGTCGAGGCGGCGCCGTCGGGCACCGACCAGTGGACGACGCTGCGCGACCTGCGTGGCGGCACGTCACCCGCTCCGCCGTCCCCGTGCCCCATCGACTTGCTGACCACCCATCCGTTCCTGTCGCACTACCTCACGGCGGGCACGCCCTGCGCGCCGCGCGGCACGACGGGCACCTGGAACGCCTTCACCAACGAATCCGGCGGTTGGCGTGAGGCCGCGTTCGACCTGTCGGCGTACGTGGGCGGGTCGGTCGACGTGAAGATCAGCTACGTCGCCAACGCGGACGTGGGCGCCAAGAACGGCGTCGGCGTGTTCGTCGACGACACCCGCGTCACCACGACGGCCGGGACGCTCGACGCCGACGGGTTCGAGGGCGAGACCAGCCTGTGGACCCCGGAGGGCCCGCCGGCCGGCAGCCCACCGGCGAACGGGCGCGGCTTCGCGATCAGCTCCGAGGCGATCGCGGTGAGCGCGGCGGTCGCCACCCGGGACACCGTGCTGTTCGGCTACGGCATCGAGGCCCTGGCGACACCGCAGGAGCGGGCCGACGTCCTCGGGCGGGCGCTCGACCACCTGCTGGAGTAGGCCGCTGCCCCGGGTCGGCCGCCCGGCCGACCCGGCGGCCCGCGCTCATCGAAGGCGGCATCACCAATCCATCTGCTGGCCCGTCCACCTACTCGAGGTCGCGGCGCGCCAGCAGGGCGGCGGCGACGGCGAGGGTCGCGAGGATCCACACCACCAGCGCCAGCGTGGCGGCCGTGGCGCCGAGCATGTCGACGTCGCCCAGTCCCGCGTCCTCGGGCGGAAGCCCGGCGGCGGCGACGGGGAGCACGCCGAGGGGTGCGTATCGGCCGACACCGGGAGCGAGGGCGACCACGACCGGCTCGACCGCGAACATGACGACGAGCAGCGACACGACCGCCGCGACCTGGTTGCGGAGCAGCGCGCCGAAGGCGACACCGAGCGCCGCCAGGGCGGCGGCCACCGCGAGGTTGCGCGCCACCTGCTCGACGAGCGCGCCGGCGTCCGGCAGGGGTAGTCCCCGGATCGTCAGGATCGTGGTGCCGAGGGCGGCCACGGAGATCGCGATCAGCAGCGACAGGCTCACGCCGGCGGCCACGAAGGCGACGGTCTTGGCGGTCAGGAACCGAACCCGGTCGGGGCTCGCCAGCAGCGAGCTCGTGATGGTCCGGTGGCGCCACTCGCCACTGATGCCGATGACGGCGAGGATGAGGATGAAGAAGCTGCTGGTGTCGGACGCGTAGACGTCGATGAGGACCGACTCCTCGGTGGGCTCGGTCAGGATGGCGACCAGCACGGAGATCAGCAGCGAGGTGGCGATCGAGATGGCCACGAAGCCGGCGAACGTGCGGGTGGTGCGGAGCTTCAGCAGCTCGGCGCTGAGGAGGGGGATCATCGTTCGTCTCCGGTGAGGGCGAGGAAGGCGTCCTCGAGCGAGGGCTGGTGGGGGCGTAGCTCGATGAGCGGGACGCCGTGCCGGGCGGCGACGGCCCCGACGTGGGCCGGCGACAACGTCGACACGACCAGCCCGTCGGCACCGTCGCTGACGACGTCGGCGCCGGGCGTGGCGTCGGCGACGAGGGTGGCCAGCCGGGAGGCCGCGGCGCTGCGGACGAACGTCTCCTCGGTGCCGCCCAGCACGCTGTGGAGCGGCCCGGCGCCCCGCAGCCGACCGCCGGCGATGACGACGACGTCGTCCACGCTCTGGGCCACCTCGGCCAGGAGGTGGCTGGAGATGAGCACCGCCCGACCCTGGGCAGCCTGTGCCCGTACGAGGTCCCGGACCCAGCGGATGCCGGGCGGATCGAGCCCGTTGGTCGGCTCGTCGAGGATCAACACGGCCGGATCGCCGAGCAGCGCGGCCGCGATGGCCAGGCGCTGGCGCATGCCCATGGAGTAGCCCTTCACGCGCCGGTCGGCCGCGCTCGTCAACCCGACCGCCTCGAGCACATCGTCGGCCCGCTGCGGCGGATGGGCGCCGGCGGCGGCGAGGACACGGAGGTGGTTCCGCCCCGTGCGCCCAGGGTGGAAGCTGGCGTGCTCGAGCACCGCGCCGACGTGGGCGCTCGGATGGGCGAGCTGGGCGTAGCGCCGGCCGCCGAACGTGGCCGTGCCGCGGGTGGCGTGGATCAGGCCCAGCAACATGCGCAGCGTCGTGCTCTTGCCGGCGCCGTTGGGACCCAGGAACCCGGTCACCCGTCCCGTGTGGACCGTGAAGCTCAGGTCGGTCACGGCCTGGACCGACCCGAACCGCTTGCAGAGTCCGTCGATCTCGATCGCTGTGCTCATCGGGATCGACGGTACGGAGCCGCCCGGCGACGGACATCAGGCGTGGGGACGGTTGGTGCCTCCTCCGTCAGGAGGACGGGCGCACCAGCCCGGTCTCGTACGCGTACACGACCAGATGGACGCGGTCCCGCAGTCCGAGCTTGCGCAGGATCGACGACACGTGCGTCTTCACCGTGGTCTCCGAGACGAAGAGCTTCGCGGCGATCTCCACGTTCGAGCGGGCGGTCGCCACGTCGCGCAGGACCTCGACCTCGCGTGCGGTGAGCTGATCGGGCTGCGGCGGTGCCGCCGAGGGGTCGGGCAACACGGCGACGAACCGGTCGAGCAGGCGCCGGGTGACGGTGGCGGCGAGCAGGGCGTCGCCGCGGGCCACGACCCGCACGCCCTCCACGAGGTCGGTGGGGCGGACGTCCTTCAGCATGAAGCCGCTGGCGCCCGCCCGCAGGGCGGCGAACACGTACTCGTCGAGGTCGTAGGTCGTGAGGATGATGATCCGGGCCGCGCTCGCCGAGGCCGCGATCCGGCGGGTCGCCTCGATGCCGTCCGTGCCGGGCATGCGGACGTCCATCAGCACGACGTCGGGCTCGTGCTCGAGCGTGAGCTTCACTGCCTCGTCGCCGTCGCAGGCCTCGCTGACGACCTCGATGTCGTAGCGGCCCTCCAGGACCATGCGGAACCCGGCCCGAACCAGGCGCTGGTCGTCGGCGAGGAGCACCCTTATCGTCACGGTGGCGACACCAGCGGCAGCACGGCGTGCACACGGAAGCCCCCGTGCGCGGTCGGCCCGGCGTCGAGGTGGCCGCCGAGCAGGGTGACGCGCTCCCGCATGCCGACCAGTCCGAGGCCAGGACCGGTGCCGTCGGCCGGCCGTGGCGACGCGCCCAGCCCGCCGTCGTCGACGACCTCGATCTCGAGCGCGTCGGGCAGGTGCCGGACCGCCACGTCCGCGCGCGTCGCCGCCGCGTGACGGAGGACGTTGGTGAGTGCCTCCTGCACGATGCGGTACGCCGACACCTCGATCCCGGCCGGATGGGCGCGGGGCGCACCCTCCTCGACGACCTCGACCGTGACCCCGGCCGTACGCAGCGGTCCGGCCAGCTCGCCGATGCGGCTCAGGCTCGGCTGAGGTGGCGCCGCAGTCTCGGCGATGCCGATCGGGTCGTCGGCGGTGCCGATCGCGAGGTCGGCGACGGACGGGCGGACGCCGCCCAACAGCCGGCGAAGCTCGACGAGCGTGGCGCGTCCGACCTCCTCGATCGACGCGAGGGCGGCCCGCGCCTGGTCCGGCCGCCGCTCGAACACGTCGCCCGCAGCGCCCGCCTGCACGACCATCACGGTGACGCTGTGGGCGATCACGTCGTGGAGCTCACGGGCGATGCGGGCCTGCTCGTCGCGCACCGCCCGCCGGGCCCGGTCCTCGATGGCCGCCCGCCGGCTGCGGCGGGCCTCGGCCAGTGCCCACAGGCACACGCACACGACCATGATGAACCAGACGTCCTCGGCGGGCGCCCCGGCGAAACCGATGGCGGTGACGCCCACGAGGCCTGCCAGGCCGACGAGCGATCGCTGCGGGGGCTCGACCGAGGCCAGCGCCCACACCGCCACCATGGCGCCGTAAGGCACGAGCGACGTGGGCGCCAGCGCGTGGTAGACGGCCGCCAGTGCGAGCACGGCCAGCGTCACTGCGGTCGGGTGGACATGCCGCCAGTGGAGCAGCACCGCCTGCCCGACGCCCGTGGCGATCGCGAGCCACATGGCCGCGCCCTCGGCGGTGTCCATCGCGGTTCCCACGAGCACGAACCCCACCGCCCACGGCAACGCCCGCCCGATCACGGACCAGACGGCGGCACGCACGCTGCCAACTTACGACTCCGCCTCACGGCCGGCACCGTTCCCGAGAACGGAAGTCCCCTCCTCCTCACGAAGGAGGCGCCAGACCGGGGACCGTCATCGGCGTCGACGACCCCGAGGGCGCGCGAGCGCTTCACGGACGATGCCCGTGGCGGGACTCCACCCGGATCTTGAGGCGACCGAGGCTCTCGTCGAAGAGCGGGACGAACGTCGACAGCCACTGGTGGTGGATCGCCGCGAGCGGGGCGGGGTCGAGCCGGTAGTGCCACTCCCGGCCCACCTGCTCGGCGATCACCAGTCGTGCCTCTCGGAGTATCCGGAGGTGCTTGGACACGGATGGCCGGCTGATCGCCGGGAACTTCGCGGCGAGCTGACCGGCCGTGAGGGTGGGCTGGTCGCGCAACAGCTCCAGGACCCGCCGCCGTGTCGGGTCGCCGAGCGCGTTGAACGCGGCGTCAGGCGGCGACGAGATCGCGGAGGGCATGGACCTGCCGGACGGTCCACCCGTCCTCGTAGCCGGCGAGGTGGTCGGCGAGGCTGCCACCGAGGCGCTCGTAGCCGTGGTGGAACAGCTCGATGAGGGTGCCGCCGTCGAGTGCGGTCAGCCGGATGGTGACCTGGGTCGGCCCCTCGTCGTCGGAGCCGATCCACGTCTGCTCGAAGGTGATCTCCACGCCCGGCTCGAAGCTGAGCACCTCGCCACGGAAGCGCTCGAGCTTGCCGTCGATCGTGACCGTCGTCTCGACGATGCCGCCGACGCGCGGCTCGTACTCCGTGAGGGTGTGGCCGGTGCCGTACCACGTGCGCATGCGGTCGAAGGTCGTGAACTCGTTCCACACGACGTCGGGTGGAGCGTCGATCCATGCGCACCGCCGGACGTGGTACGGACTGATCTCTGTAGGCACGTCGTCCTCCAGTCGCGTAGCCATCTAGCTACATGTAGCCATTTGGTAACACGTCGTAGGAGGGAAGCACAAGGGCATCGAGCGCGCACGCGCTCCGACCCAGGCTGTGGGGTGCCGATAGATGAGCGTCGCCGCTCACAACTCTGTGCCAGCCGAACCGGCCCCGGCTGACCGGCCGGGGATGCAGCAGGCCTCCCACGATGCCACCATGCAACACAGAGGCACCTGTGTTGCATCGCGCGGCCCAGTCCGCCTCGTGTGTCAGAAGGGATGTCGGCATGGTGGACGTGCAGGGAAGCTGCGACGCCCGGTTCGAGCCGGTGCGAGGTGCTCTCGCCGAGCAGCTCGAGTCCGGCAACGAGATGGGTGCGAGCATCGTGGTCGATGTCGACGGCCGCACGGTGGTCGACCTCTGGGGTGGCTGGTGCGACGCCGAGCACCGCCGCCCGTGGACCCGGGACACCATCACAAACGTCTGGTCGACGACCAAGACCGTGACCAACCTCGCCGCGCTGGTGCTGGTCGACCGGGGTCTGCTCGACCCGTTCGCGCCGGTCGCCAAGTTCTGGCCGGAGTTCGCCGAGAACGGCAAGGACCATGTCGAAGTCCGCCACCTCCTCGCGCACACCTCCGGCGTGTCCGGGTGGGACCCCCCGTTCCGCAGCGAGGACATGTACGACTGGGAGCTCGCCACCAGCCGGCTGGCCGCGCAAGCTCCCTGGTGGGAACCGGGCACCGCGTCGGGCTATCACGCCCAGAACCAGGGCCACCTCGTCGGCGAGCTCGTACGCCGCGTCACGGGGAAGTCCCTCAAGGCCTTCGTCGCCGAAGAGATCGCCGGGCCGCTCGGCGCCGACTTCCAGATCGGCGCCGTCGAGGCCGACTGGCACCGGATCGCGCCGGTCACCCCGCCGCCTCCGCTTCCCTTCGACCTCGACAGCATGGACCACGCCAGCCCCGCGTTCCGCACCTTCACCGGCCCGCCCGCGGACGCCGAGAACGCCAACACCCCGGACTGGCGTCGAGCCGACCTCGGTGCGCTCAACGGCCACGGCAACGCCCGGTCCGTCGCCCGCATCCTCTCCTCGCTGGCCCTGGACGGCACGGTCGAGGGCGTCCGGCTGCTGTCGCCGGACACCATCGCGCTGATCTTCGAGGAGCAGAGCCACGGCCCCGACCTCGTCCTCGGCGTCCCGCTGCGCTTCGGCATCGGGTTCGCCCTCCCCGAGACCGTGACCGTGCCGTACATCCCCCAGGGCCGTGCGTGCTACTGGGGCGGATGGGGCGGTTCGGTCATCATCGCCGACCTCGACACCCGGACGACGATGAGCTACATGATGAACAAGATGGCGCCGGGCATCATCGGCTCGGACCGCTCGGAGGCCTACGTCCGGGCCGTCCAGGCCTGTCTGGCCTGAGAGCGGACCCGCTGAAGAAAGTTCACCGAGTGAAGAACGTTCTCACCCAACCGCACGGCCCCCACCCGCAGCGGGAAGCCGAAGATCGCCCTGACCCCGGCGGCCACGACCGGCTCCGCGAAGGCGGTTCACCGGCCCGATCCGGCCCCGGCGAGATCGGGCTCCAGTACCGGCCGGCCCTGCCAGTGGGCGTCCACGCAGGGCCCCTCCCCCAGCGTGTACTGCACCTGCTCGATCAGAGCGCTCGTCGGATCGGTCGTGCACAGTGACCCCTTGGCGACGTCATCGGGCATCAGCATGATCCCCGCCCCGCTCATACCGGTCAGCACCGAGCAGGTCGCGCACAAGCGGTCCGTCACCACCTCGCCCGACGCACCGTCGAGCAGGTAGCGGAGCGTCCTCTCCCGTCGTCGCGAGATCGACGTCAGGGCGCGACCAGATCGGTCAGGTCGCACACCTCCAGCAGGTAGCGGGCCGCGGGCGACGGGTCACGGACGCGAGCCATCCGGCCTTGCGCCCCGAGGCGGGTGCGGGCCGCCAGGATCTGGACGATGGTCGTGCTGTCCATGAACTCGACACGGCTGAGGTCGATGACGACATCCGACCGCCCGGAGTCCACTGCCGTGGCGATCGCCTGCATCAACTCCCCGGCCGAGCTCATATCGTGCTCCCCGGCAAGCCACACCACCGTGTCCTCCGTGGCGTCGTTGGCCAGAACGACGAACACCTGCGGCCGTTCGACCGGTTGCGTCTCGGGCTGCTCCATGGCGCTCTCCTGGTCCTATGATGTCGACGCGCTACCAGGGTCCAAAGCACCGGGCCGGGGCCCCGACCGGGGCCACCACGATCGGACGAGATCGTCAACTCCAACCGTATCTCCTGGTCTCCGGCCTGGATAGGGAGGCAGTCAGGCGGCCGCGCCCGAAGGACCAGGGCAGACGCACCGCGGGGCCGGCCCGCCGCTGCCCAATAGGGGGATCGCTCGTATGAGCACCATCCCGATGAGGTAGGCCGCGGGATGGCGGCGGTTCGACGGCGTCGGCGCCGCGACCTCCGACCATCGGCGTCACCAACGATCGAGGTGTCGTATGGCCGGAGGTTCTGATGAAGCGACGGGCCACGACTCGAACGCATCGTCGACACTGCATCTCCTCCCCGACGCGGCACAGATCGGGACCGCTCGCCGCTTCGTCCGGCAGACGCT
Organism: uncultured Acidimicrobiales bacterium; assembly: GCA_963842395.1. GTDB lineage: Bacteria > Actinomycetota > Acidimicrobiia > Acidimicrobiales > VFJN01 > ZC4RG19. The sequence goes on along the minus strand of CAWJGJ010000002.1, from coordinate 514,754 downwards.
CGGCACGTGGGGCCTGAGCACCCAGACCGGGGAGATCGAGGTGGCCGTTGGCGAGTTGGCGGACGTGCCTTCCGCTCAGGCTGGTTCCCCCTGGCCTTCGCGCCTACGGGCTCATCACCATCCGCCTCATGCAGACCGCTAGCCGGCCCCTCACCCGCTGAATGACGGAACACTGAGTCCAAGTACAGCTGGCTCGGGACCGACGAAGGACCGTCGCAGATCCCCGTCCTGAGCCGGGTCGGCGTCGTCATCATCCGGGGCACTCCGATCGCTGTTTGGGTGGAACGGCCCGAGACGGTCGGCAAACGCTGCGGTGTGTAGGTGTCACGGGTTGGCGGGCGGGGCGGCGGGTAGGCGGACGGCATGTCGTCGCCCGCGCCCCTCCGCCCGCGCGTCCTCGCCGTCGTGCTGGCCGGCGGCGCCGGCAGCCGCCTCGGTCCGCTCACCGCCACGCGGGCCAAGCCGGCGGTGCCGTTCGCGGGCATGTTCCGGCTGATCGACATCACCCTGTCGAACATTGCCAACAGCGGCCTCACGGACGTCTGGGTGGTCGAGCAGTACGAGCCCCACGACCTCAACGACCACCTGGCCAATGGCCGGCCGTGGGACCTCGACCGCACCCGCGGCGGCCTGCTGATCCTGCCGCCCTACCAGCGCCGAGGCGACGGTGACGGCGGCGCGGCCGTGGCCGCCGGCAACGCCGACGCCCTGGTCCACCAGCGGCATGCCATCGCGCAGTTCGGCCCCGATGTAGTGATCACGGTCAGTGCCGACCACCTGTACCGCCTCGACCTGCGCGACGTCCTGGCCACGCACCAGCGGGCCGGCGCCCGGCTCACGATCGTCACCACCGACCCGCCGGCCGGCGACGACCCCACCCGCTTCGCCTGGGTGTCGGTCGACGGTGTCGGCGACGTGGTCGACTTCGCGTACAAGCCCGACGAGCCCCACGGCGACCGCATCTGCACCGAGGTCTTCGCCTTCGACGGGCCCGAGTTGCTCGCCCGTCTCGACACCCTCGACGGCGACGATTCGGCCGGCGACTACGGCGACCGGCTGATGCCCGACCTCGTAGCGGCGGGCGGCGTAGTCGAGCACCGGCTCGAGGGCTACTGGCGCGACGTGGGCACGATCGCCGCCTTCCACCGAGCCCACATGGAGCTGACCGCGCCCGACCCGCCCATCACCCTCGACGACCCCGACTGGCCGTTCCTCACCAGCGACGTCAGCGTCGGTCCCGCCCGCGTAGCCGCCACGGCCCGGGTCGCGGAGTCTCTGCTCGGCCCCGGCGTCGACGTCGCCGGCACCGTAAAGGGAAGCGTGCTCGGGCGGCACGTGACGGTCGAGGAGGGGGCGGTGGTGCGGCGCAGCGTCGTGCTCGACGGGGCGGTGGTGCGGGCCGGGGCCGAGGTCGTCGACGCCATCGTCGACGTCGGGGTAGTCATCGACCCGGGGACAGTCGGCGAGCGGTACGAGTCGGATGTCGTGGTCTATGCGCCGGGGGCGCCGGTTCGGCCTTGAGAGGCGCGGTGACACCGATCGCATCGATCGATCGCCAGTGGTGGGCAGCTCGCGATGGCTGCCGACAGGGTCGCGAACGCGACATGGGACGGGTGTGGGACGGCCCGTCCGTCGAGGACCCCTTCCACACCTGGCTAGTAGCGCATATCGGGCCAGGACGGGGTAGGGATCGTGGGTGGATCCCTATGTCCTGACCCTGGCCTTCGTTGGTGCCGCCATCCTGGGCGCCGCGCTCTTGCCTATGCTGCTGGCCGGACGACCGCTGTCGTTCCCTGTGGTGTATGTGGCTCTGGGGATGGCGGTCTTCGCCTTGCCGTTGCGACTGCCGTCCATCGACCCGCTGGCCGAGGGCGACGTTGTCGAGCGCATGACCGAGCTGGCGGTGATCGTGTCGCTGATGGGCGCGGGGCTGAAGCTCGACCGCCGGGTCGGATGGCGCTCCTGGCTGACGACCCGCCGCCTGTTGGTCGTGGCCATGCCCCTGACCATTGCCGGTAGCGCAGTGCTGGGGTGGGCGGCAGCAGGGTTGGTGCCGGCGTCCGCGCTGCTGCTCGGTGCGGCATTGGCGCCCACCGATCCGGTCCTGGCCGGCGATGTGCAGGTGGGGCCGCCCGGCGGCGAGGCCGAGGACGATGTGCGGTTCAGCCTCACGTCCGAAGCAGGGCTCAACGACGGGCTCGCCTTCCCCTTTGTCAACGCCGCCATCGCCATGGCGGTCGCCGGCTCTGCCGGGGTGGGGTCGTGGCTCGGTGGGTGGGTCCTCGACGACGTCGTGGTGAAGTTGGTCGTGGGCCTCGTCGTGGGCGTGGCGGGAGGGCGGGCCATCGGAGCCGTGGTTTTCCGCCTGCCCACGACTCGGGCCATCGCCGAGTCCACCGAGGGCTTCGTCGCTCTCGCCGCCACGCTGCTCGTGTACGGCGTAGCCGAGCTGCTGCACGGCTACGGGTTCGTCTCGGTGTTCGTGGCCGCCTGTGTCATCCGTGACCACGAGCGAGGTCACGACTACCACGAGGTGCTTCACGCCTCGGCGGAGAGCATCGAGCGGCTGGTGAGCGCCGGTCTGCTCGTGCTGCTGGGCGGGGCCGTCGTCGATGGCGCCCTGTCCCCGCTCGGCGTCGACGGAGCCCTGGTGGGCTTGGCGGTCGTGCTGGTGATCCGCCCCCTGGCGGGATGGGCGTCGCTGCTGCGCAGTCCGCTCCGGCGTGGCGAGCGCTGGGCGGTCGCCTTCTTCGGCATTCGCGGCGTCGGCTCGGTGTACTACCTGGCCTATGCCCTAAACGAGACCGACTTCACGGACGCCGAGCTGTTGTGGGCGGTCACGGCCTTCGTGATCCTCGTGTCGGTCCTCGTTCACGGGGTGTCGGCCGCGCCGGTGCTGCGGCGCATCGACGCCCGCCGCCAGCAGGCTGAGCGCCGATCCGGCACGGACGCCCCGACGGTCACTGAACGGGCCCAGGTGTAGCCGCGCTGCCACCATCACATCGAGGTCCGCCAGGAGATGGCGGGAGAGAGCCGTTGCCAACCATCGACGTCGTCGACTCCAGACCGGCACCACAGGCTCGAGGCCAGGCACCGTGAGCTCTCTGGGCCGTCCGCCGCGGACAGCGGCTACGCGCCCGGCAGGCGACTGGACCCGACGGTCAGCCGCACCGAGTCACACCGCGGGCGACCCGGGCCGGCCGCCACCCGGGAGACGATGCGCGGCTCGCGTACCGATGCAGCGGTTCGTTCTCAGTACACGGGGTAGCACTCCTCGTGGCGGCGGAGATCACGGAGAGAACCATGGATGCATTGACCCTCTTGACTGCCGACCACAACCGCGTACGCGGTGTGTTCGCCCGGTTCCAGGAGGCTGAGAAGTCGGGCGACGTCGGCGAGATGGCCGACCTGGCCCGCACGATCGCTGTGGAGCTCACGGTCCACACCGATATCGAGGAGACGGTCTTCTACCCGTGGGCGCACGAGTTGTCCGACGACATCGCCAGCGTGGTCGACGAGGGCATCGAGGAGCATCACGTCGTCAAGACGCTGCTCGACGAGATCCAGGACCTCGAGCCCGGCGACCCGCAGTGGGTCGCCAAGGTCACCGTGGTGATCGAGAACGTCGAGCACCACGCCGAGGAAGAGGAGGCCGAGCTCTTCCCGCAGGTTCGCGGGGCGACCGATGCCGAGTCCCGCGACCAGCTCGGCCGCGACCTCGACGCCCGCAAGGCCGCGTTGGGGGCCCCTGTGCTCGCCGACAAGCAGGACCTCAGCGACGAGCAGCTCCACGACCTGGCGACCGAGCAGAAGATCCCCGGCCGATCGTCGATGGATCACGACGAGCTCGCCGCCACCGTCAGCCCCCGCTGACGTCCAAGACCTACGAGCCCAAGGAGACCGCGATGAGTGACGGCAAGGTGGACAAGATGAAGGGCCGCGCCAAGGAGGCGGTCGGTGACCTCACCGACAACGACGACCTGAAGGATGAAGGCAAGGTGGACAAGGCGACCGGGTCGGTCAAGGACAAGCTCGACCGAGCCGCCGACAAGGCCAAGGACGTGGTCAACCCCGACCGCTGAACTGCAGGCGCCCCCGGACCCCTGGTCCCCGGGGGCGCCTGGCTGGATACCGGGGTGCCGCGCCCCGCCCCCTGGGTGCCGCCTGGCACGAAGACCGGGAGCCTTGTCATTCGTCGTCCGTCCCCTTACGCCCGCTGGCTGCTCGAGCTGTGCGGGCTCGACCGGATCCTCACGCCCGCCGCCGACGGCCCCGGCGCGCGGCAGGTCTGAGTCCTGGGTGAGCGTCCCGGATCTCCCGCCGGGCCGAGCGGATCCCGGTCCGTCCGTCGTCTAGCCGGCCAGGCGGCCGCGCAGCTCGCGCTCGTAGAAGTCGAGGAACCCGTCCTGGTCGGGGCCGATCTGGGTGATGGCGACCTCGTCGAAGCCGGCCTCGGCGTACGACCTGACCGCCTCGACGTAGCGCTCGGGGTCCGGGCCGTAGGGAACGCCGTCGGTCGCGAGCTCTTCGGTGACGATTGATGCAGCCTGCTCGAAGTGCGCGGGCGTCGGCAGGTCCTGGCTCAGCTGGCCGGGAACGCCGCTCGTCGGCCACAGGTCGTAGGCCAGCTTGCGGGCGTCGGCCTCGTCGTTGCCCCAGCACACCTTCAGCGCTCCCAGCGCCGGCCCCGTCCCTCCCGACGTCCGGTAGCGGTCGAGCATGTCCGCGTCCGGACCGGTCGTCATCCACCCGTCCCCGACACGGGCCGCCACCTCCAGTGCCTTGGGTCCGAACGCCGAGACGAGCACCGGGATCGTGTCGCCCGGGGTGGTGTAGATGCGGGCCTGCTCGACGGTGTAGTGCTCGCCCCGATGGGTGACGGTCTCCCCCGTCCACAGCGAGCGGATCACGCTGATCGCCTCGGTGAGCATGTCGAGGCGCACGTCGGCAGCCGGCCAGCGGTCGCCGAGGATGTGCTCGTTGAGGGCCTCGCCGGTCCCCACCCCGAACCGGAAGCGTCCCGGCAACAGGTTGGCGGACGTCGCCGTTGCCTGAGCGATCACTGCCGGGTGGATCCGGATCAGCGGGCATGTGACCGCGGTCGTGACGGTCAGCTCCGTGGTCGCGGCGATGGCGCCGATGACGGACCACACGAATGGCGACTGGCCCTGGCGGTCGATCCAAGGGTGATAGTGATCGGAGATCCACAGCGACCGGAACCCGGCCGCCTCCGCGCGGCGTGCCGCGTTCACGAGGGTCCGGGCGTCATGCTCCTCGCTGGAGAGGGCGTACGCGACATCGGCCATGGGCACCTCCGGGGCAACCGCCGCCATCAACGGCTACCCGCGGCCGGCGCGGCCATACCTGGTGGTCCGGCCGGGGCAGGGCGGGTATGGCGGCACTCCATGTTGGGCGTGCAGGAACCCGCGGACCGGACCGAGGGCGCCGCGGGGCGAGGTGTGGGGCGAGTGCGGGTCGCCGGAGCGGTCGCTGTGGACGTGGTGGCGCCGGTGGTTGGCCACCCAGCTGACCACCGAGCCCTCGATCGCCATCGAGCCGGCGATCGCCAGCGCGATCTTCAGCGGCCGCTTGGGGGTGAACCCGCGATGGGTGAAGAGGCGATGGAAGCCGACGGTCACACCGTGTCCGGTGACCGCGTAGAGGATCGCGGCGAGCACGATGTCGCGAAGGTGGACGGCATCGCCTCCGCCGCCCGCGGCCGGGACCCGGATACCGGACCCCGGCCGTGGCGCGACGTGAGGGATTCTCCCGACTCGTCGGGATCGTGCCCGCTGGGAACTCAGTCCTCACGCGTATAGGGCTCACGGGTGCCGAGCTTGGCGAGGCCCCGGCTCACGATGTACGCAGCCGCAACCCACGAGGCGTAACGCCAGCCATCCGAGGCGTCGAGGTCTGCATCGCCGACGTACACGGCGACCAGGATTGCGACAATCGCGCCGGTAGTCAGCAGAAACTCCGTTGTCTTGAACCCGGACTTCGTCTCCGTGAACGCGCTGCGCTCCGTGTCCCAATCGGTTCGTCGGCCCGCTACACCGGTGTCGAGGTCCATCTGATGGGTTGCCATTGATTTTGTTCTTTCGCTAGTGGTTTGTGAACTCCATTGCTGCCCGATTTTGAGGCGTCGAAACAACTGTTGACACGTGCCAAAAGTCACCGCCGATCCAGGGGCGATAGCGCTTACCTGCCGGAATGTTGGGTAGCGGAAAGCCATGTTCGAGGAAGCGCCCGCAGTCGCCACAGCCGTCCTTGCCCGAAGGCGCCGGAGACTGCGCGCCGTCCTCGCCGGCTTCGACGACGAGATTCTCCTCTGCGAGTGCGCCAGTGGGATCGCCACGTGTGACGGCCCTTCCGGCGAGCGGGAAGCGCCCTGACGCGGGATCCGCGTTACCGCGACCCGAACGCAAGCGACAGCGTTCCTTCGTGCTCAGGCCGGCCCGGTCGAGCGAAGGCCAGGACCTGGCCGGGCGCATCTGCTCGTCCGGATACATGTTCATGGTCGGTGGCCGGCGAAGCGGTGTCTACCGCGAACGGGTGACGCCGTAGTGCCCTCCGTGTGTGGTTGGCCACTGACAGTCGCGACTTGTGCGGATGGGCGATCAATAGGCGGGTAGGAGTCGCACGTCCCGACCAGCGGAGCAGGAGGTCGCCGTATGGCGAACCAGATGACGACACAGGATCCCGGCGTCGCTGAGCGCACCGGCCAGGTGGCCGGCGTGGCCCGGGATGAGGCTCGGGACGTCGCCGGCGATGTCCGCGACGAGGCGAAGGCGGTCGCCTCGGAGGCAGCCACGCAGGTCCACAATGTGGTGGACAGCACCCGTTCGGCGCTCCGCACCCAGGCCCGCCAGAGCACGGAGAGGGCGTCCGGGGCTCTCGGTGACCTGGGCTCGCAGTTCCGGGCGCTGGCCGAGGGCGACCCCGAAGGTGCCGGCGCGCTCGGCCGCTACGCCGACGAAGCCGGTGCCCGCCTTCGCTCCATGGCCGACCGGCTCAACAGCAAGGGCGTCGACGGCGTTGTCGATGACGTGCAGGCGTTCGCCCGGCGGCGGCCCGGCGCGTTCCTCGCCATCGCTGCCGCCTCCGGCTTCGTTGCCGGGCGGCTGTTCCGCGGTGCCCAGGAGTCGTCGTCGTCCGAGACGTCATCGCCCCGAGCTCCGGAAATCGGGGGCGGCCAGGGAGAGTCTGTGCAGGCGCTCGAGGGCACCAACCAGACGCCACCTACCTCACCCGTCCCGCCGATCACGACCGGCGCCGCGAGGCACGCTACCGGCTCGGACTCGCCTCTGGCCGAGCCGGAGGGGCCCCGATGAGCGCGGGTGCGGAGGACCGGGCCGTGGGTCCATCCTACGAGCAGCCCGGCGCGGACCAGTCGCTCGGTGACCTGTTCGGCAACCTGACATCGGACCTGAGCGAGCTGCTCCGCTCCGAGATGGAGCTGGCCCGTGTCGAGATCCGGGAGGAGGCGGCCAAGGCCGGTCGGGCGGCGGGCATGCTCGGCGCGGGCGGTCTGATCGCCTACCTCGGGCTCGGCCTGCTGGCCATGGCGGCCGCCTGGGGGCTGGCCGAGGTGGTCGACGCCGGCTGGGCCTTCCTGATCGTGGGCGTGGTCGTCGCCGCGATCGGGGGCGTGCTCGTGATGAAGGGCCGGGACCAGCTGCGCGAGGTGCAGCCGGTGCCCGAGGAGACCGTGGAGACGTTGAAGGAGGATGCCCGATGGGCAAGAGCGCAAGTGAAGTGAGAGCCGAGATCGAGGACACCCGACAGGACATGTCCGAGACGATCGACGCCATCGCCGACCGCACGAGTCCCCGGCGCATCATCGACCGGCGGCGTCGGCGTGTGGCCGCCGGTTGGCGGTCCGTGCGGGAGCGGGTCATGGGCCGCGCCCAGACCACGGGCGGGACCGCACGCGACCACGCCCGGAACCTGTCGGACTCGGCCGGGGACACCGCCGGCTCGGTGATCGATACCGCACGGGGCGTGCCCGGCGCGGTGACCGAGCAGACGCAGGGCAATCCCATCGCGGCCGGCATCCTGGCGTTCGGGGCCGGGCTGCTGGTCGCCTCGCTCGTGCCTCCCAGCGAGCCGGAGCAGCAGCTGGCCGGCAGCCTGAGAGAGCAGTCGCAGCCCCTGCAGGACGAGCTCAGGCAAGCCGGCCAGCAAGTCGTCGAGGACGTGAAGTCCACGGCCCGCGACGGTGCCGAGCAGGTGAAGCAGCGTGCCGCCGATGCCGCCGGCACCGTGCAGGAAGACGTCCGGTCCTCGGCCCAGGACCTGCAGGACCAGGCCCGAAGCTGAACCCCGCCGCCAGACCCGGAGTTGAACTCCCCGCCACGCGCTCACCCCCGATCCGGAGGATCCATGGCCTTCAACCCCCTCGACCAGAAGGGCATCGCCGTGCCCGACCAGTTCCGCAACTGGTCGGAGCTGAACGTGACGCCCTATGACAAGCACACGGTCGATCCCTACACCCGCACCCGGGTGATCCTGATGAACGGTGCCGAGGTCGAGTCGATCCTCTTCTCCCATCAGTTCGCCCGCCACACCGATCACCCCGACCTCAAACGCGCCCTGGCCGAGGGCCGGCGGGCCGACGCGCAGCAGCAGCGGGCGGTCAACGGGCTCAACCCGGGGGAGCAGACGCCGCTCGAGACGACCATCGGCTACGAGCAGGTGGCCGTGGACCTGACGTCATGGCTGGCTCGGCACGAGCCCGACCCCTACCTGCGCCAGGCGCTCGACTTCGCCCTGTTGGAGGACTTCGACCACCTGTACCGGTACGCCAACCTGTACGAGCTGCTGCACGGGGGCCACGCCGACGAGATCACCCAGCACCTGACCGAGATCACCCCGGGACGGCCCACGTTTGCCGAGCACCGGCATCCCGGCGACGACGTCCGCCGTCACTTCGAGACGCACGCCGTCGATCCGTTGTCGCGCTTGCACGTGATGACGATCACGGCGGCCGAGCAACAGACGATGAACTTCTACATGAACCACGGCGCCGACTGGATCGAGCCCATCGCCCGGGGCCTCTACGCCGAGATCTCGATGGTGGAGGAGCAGCACGTCACCCACTACGAGTCGCTGCTCGACCCGCTGGACAGCTGGATCGCCCAGTGGGTGTTCCACGAGTACAACGAGGTCTATCTGTACTGGTCCATGCTCAAGCAGGAGAGCGACCGCCGCATCAAGGCGATGTGGGAGCTCCACTGCGACATGGAGATCGGCCAGCTCCAGGTGGCGTGCGACTTCATGCGCCAGCTGGAGGGCCGGGAACCGGCCGACCTCCTGCCCGCGGCGCTGCCCGAGGTACCCGTCACCTTCGAGCCCAACAAGGACTACGTCCGCGAAGTCCTCGCCGCCCAGGTCGACCTGCAGGCCGACGGCCTCGACTTCGTGCCGGTCGACGAGCTGCCGCCCGACCATCGCTACTTCACCTACCAGAAGACCGTGAACGCCGGCGGCAACCCGTCCGAGCAGGTCATCGACGAGAACAGGGCCCGCTCCGGCCGCGACTACCGCGACGAGACCGAGGGCGACCACCCGGTCACCGACCTACGCCCCGTGCACGCGACCTGACCAGGAGCACTGATGCCCACCCTCATCCCCACCGCCGCCACCGGCGCCCGCTCGGTGCCCGAGACGATGACCGTCGTCGACCCCGCCCGCACGCTGCCGACCGACGAGCAGCAGAGCTTCCTGGCCGGGACCGACCTGAACGGACCCTTCGTCGCCGACCTGCTCAGCGACATGCTGGCTCACGAGCGCTGCGGCGCCCAGCTCTACCGGTCCGTCGCCCAGCGCACGAACAACCCCGTCCTCGAGGAGCGCTACAAGCACTTCGGCGAGGAGACCGTCGAGCACGTCGCCGCACTGGAGCGACTCATCACCGAGCTCGGTGGTGATCCCGCCTACGTCAGCCCCGCCGCCCGGGCCACCGAGACGGCCGGCACCGCCCTGCTCGAGTCGACATTCATGCTCGGCGGCTCCATCGACCTGATGACCCAAGAGCTGGTGATGCTCGACGCCGTGCTACTGGCCGAAGCCAAAGACCACGCCAACTGGTCGTGCCTCGCCGCCATGGTCGAAGACCTCCCCTCAGGCCAGGTGCACGACGCCCTGGACGCCGCCGTCGACGAGATCGAAGTACAGGAAGACGAGCACCTCCGCTGGGCCCAGGACACACGCTGCCGCATGATCTCGCTCCAGGCCACCAGCGGCCCCGCCATGTCGCTGTCGATGAAGGCCGAAGAGGTCATCGCCCGCATCAAGAACCTGCTCAACTGACGGGACCGTGCCGCAGGGCACCGAGCCACTCGCACCTCGTGGGCCAGGTCTACCCCAGCGACTCCCCGGACGCGGTGCTCCATAGGACCAACGTGCCCTCGGCGTCGCGTCGGGCTCCCCCAGCTGTCCGAGAGGCCGTCGACGATCTGGAGGCCCCACCCGCCCGCTTCTGCGGGCGAGCCGGGCCGGCTGGCGACACGGGCCGGTCCCTGTGCCCTCGTCGGTCACCTCCATCCGCACGTGGTCGTCGGTCCGGCAGACGGTCACCGTGACCTCACCGGCGCCGGGGGCGATGGCGTCGGGCACCAGCTAGCTGACCGCCAGCTCGAACAGCACCATGTCGCCGTCCATCCCCCCATGCGCGCTACATGTCTCGAACGAAGGCCCGCGCCCGGTCGATCTCCGCAGGGTCGAAGGAGAAGCGGCGGGTTGCACGGCGAGGTCGAACCGGCGATGCCGGGCACGCGCCTAGAAGCGGCGGGCGGCGCCGGCCTCCGCAGCCTCGGAAAGCCGGTGGCCTTCTTCACCGACCGAATCACACCAGTGCGCCGCGAGCGAGCTAAGGCACTCGTCCTCAACATCGTCAACGACACCACCGACCTGCAGACAGTGCTGGCGAGAGAGCTCGGTCTGGAGGCCGATCTCGAACACCGGTGGCGACGCGCCGCCGACGCCGGCAACACCGAAGCCATGAACAACCTCGGGATCCTGCTCCGGAGCCAGGTCGACCTGCCCGAGGCCGAGATCTGCTTCCAGCGCGCCGCCGACGCCGGCGACACCGGCGCCATGACAGCCTCGGGGCCCTGCTCGAGCGCCGGGGCGACGAGGGCGACCTGGCCGAGGCCGAGATCTGGTGGCGACGCGCCGCCTACGCCGGGCATGTCGGGGCGCTGTCCGCCCTCGTGGCTCTCCGCAGTGAATAGCCGATTTCGTGCGCAGCGGGTCTGAGGGACGCCCCAGGAGCCTGCTGGTGCCGGTTCTGGGAAACCTCCGGGGGCTATCCAGCTCCGCCCTTGCTACGAAGCGAGGTGACGACCCGAAGATCCGAGGAGGACACGCGCGTCATGGCAGCGATCGAGATCGAACCCCGTAGACCCGTCGGCATGCGCCGGCGGCTGAGCTTGCTCACGGCCGTAGCCACGCTGGCGCTGTCGGGCACGGTCGCCCTGGCTCCGCCCGCCGGCGCCACCGACTACAGCTGCGACTACGGCGATGTCTGCGTGTTGCTGTGGGACGGCGGGAACGTCGTCTACGACTCCCCCCACGGCCTCTGGGAGCCGATGGACAGCGGCGCCGACAGTTTCGTCCTGTGGAACAACGGCATGCCCTGGTGGGGTGCAGACCACATCCAGGCCACATTCACCACCGCGAACGTCCCAGGCTATTGGTGGACGTGCCTGCACTACGGGCCGCTGCAGTACCAGAACGCCGGCCAACCCACCGCCATACAGCTTCCCCGCAGGACCACGCTCTGGAGCCTCAGCTGGCGGGGTGAGTGCGCGCCCGAAGAGGAGGGCTACCACCCGGTTCTCTACTACTAGTCGCCGCATCGACGGGCGGTCGGCAGTGACCACCGCCCGTCGACGGCCATCGCGCTCACGCGATTGCCGACCAGCGATACCGCCCAGAACGTTGGCCCTCCGCCAGCTCCCACGCCGCCGTCCTACGAGCCGCCGACCTGATCGTCACCCGGCGGAGCTGCAGGCTGAGTCCCTGGGGTCGGTCCAGTGGCTGTGCGGTCTGAACCGCTGCGCCAGCATGGTGTGGCAGGATTGAAGGCGTCGAGCACGGCGACGGTTCCAGTTTCGAACATCCCAAGGTCTTCCCCGGCGGGGAAGCCGGCATCGACGAACGTGAGCAGCGTCTGGCACGAGCGAGCTTCGAACGTCACGGTCGTCTGTGTCTCGAACGACCGGCCATCGGGATACCGGAACACCGAGCTGTACACGAGGCGGTCCGGCGGGTCGACCTCCTTGTAAATCCCGTCAACTGTGTACATCTCGTCGGGGGTGGGTCCGAACGTCACGCGCCACGCGCCGCCGACACGGAGGTCCGAGCTGGCCTCGGTGAACCAGCCGTCTTCCGGTGCGGACCAGTGGCGCCGGGACTCGGGGTCTGTCCACTGTTGGAACGTGACGTCGACCGGTGCATCGATCAAGCGCTGCAGGCGGATGTCGCGATCACCCACCGCTCGAGCCCTTCGTCCGTTCGATGTGTTGCTCGAACCGATCGAGAACCCGGTTCCAGAGGCTTCGATGCTCCTCGATCCACCCGGCCACCTCATCGAGGGAACTCGGGCTGAGCTGACACCAACGCGTTCGGCCCAGCTTGTGCGTCCCAACGAGGCTCGCCGCCTCTAGGGCTCGAACGTGCTTCAACACCCCAGGGATCGACATGCCGAGCGGCTCGGCCAACGCCGACACGGTCACTGGCCCCGTCGCGAGACGGTCGAGGATCAGGCGGCGATGAGGGTCGGCGAGAGCGGCGAACGTGCGATCCAGAGACACCGCCGATACTTTACTCGTCGGTTTGGTATACATCAGGGAGTTCGTGGACCTGTCGTGGTCGAAAGTCGCGGCCGCGCTCTGCGTCGCCGCCACCGTGCACCACTAGTCGATCGAACGGCACAGGCAACGCGACCGAACGGGAGCAGACATGAGGAGCTGATCGTCACCGAGAACATCACCATCGACGGCGTCATCGATGCAGCCGGGGGCTGGTTCGCGCCGGGCGACGACGGCGACACCGATCAGTCCGACGTGCTCGACGCGCTACGCGAACAGCGCGAGGCCGCCGACGCCCTGCTCCTCGGGCGGGTGACATTCGAGCAGATGCGTGGCTACTGGCCACTGCAGACGGACGACACCACCGGCATCACCCACTACCTCGACAACGTGGCCAAGTACGTGGTCTCCACCACGCTCAAGGAGCCCGACTGGGCGCACACCACGGTCCTAGAAGGCCCCCTCCTCGAGGAGGTCCAGGCGCTCAAGTCGAGCCCCGGCGCAGACATCGTGACAACTGGAAGCATGATGCTGACGAGCGACCTCATCGCAGCGGGCCTGGTAGACGAGTACCGGCTCTTCGTCTATCCCGTGGTGATCGGCCGAGGTCACCGACTGTTCACCGACGCGATCGGCGTTCCAGGGCTGCAGCTCGAGGAGACCCGTCAGTTCGCTTCGGGCGTTGTCCTCTTGCGCTACCGAACTGCGCCGACAAAGAGCTGATCTCACATCTCAGCCATTGGCAGGGACGGGGCGGGTGACGTACCCGCCCCGTCCGCCGCCACTGGGAGGTCAGGGGATGAAGACCTCGCAGTCGATGACCCACTCGCTGAAGCCCTCGCCCTCGATCGCGATGTCGGAGTCGGTGCCGGTGTCGCCGCAGTCGAAGTACTCGCCGCCCAGCTCGCCGAAGAGGTCGTCGCTGCCCTCGCCCCCGAAGAGGGAGTCGCCGCCGGCGCTGCCCCAGAGGTGGTCGTCACCCTCGTCGCCCACGACGTCGTCGTAGCCGCCGCCACCGTCGATGTAGTCGTCGCCCTCGCCGCCGATCAGGGTGTCGCCACCCTGGTAGCCGCAGATCACGTCGTGGCCGCCCCCGCCGTCGATCATGTCGGGGCCGCTGGTCCCGATGATCACGTCGTCGCCCGGCGTGCCGTAGAACCAGTGGGTCCAGGGGCTGGTGTCGGGCACGTACAGCGTGGTCCCCGACGCGATGGGATCATCGAAGCAATCGGTCAATGGCTCGTACGGGATCCCGTCCGCCGGGGACGTCGCGGTCGCATCCGACAGGTCGACCGGTACGTCCTCGGTGTGGCCGGCTTGGGGATCACCGCTCGCACCGGCCGGAACCGACGGCAGCACCGCCAGCACGGCCACGGCAGCCCCCGCCAGCGCCCTCGCCCGCCACCCCTGGATCATCGTCATCGCCGCCATGACACTCCCCTCTCAGGTCCGACCCGTCGTCGGACATCGACGGGTACGCACCACCCCCACCGCGCAGTTCACCCTCGATCTCGGGGCCGTCACCGACGTCGAGCAACAATTTCTCGACCCCAGACGGGACAACACCAATCAGCGATCTGTCCGACGACATGTGGCACTGAGAGCAGAGCGCCTGCCACCGATCGGTCGGCTCGACGCCATGGCTGACATCGGCACGCGGCACCAGGGCGGCGGCGGCCGGCTACGTAGAGTGTTGCGCACAAGCCTTGCTTATAAGCAATTCCGATCTAGGCGGGGTCTAGCGGGAGGTCTAGAGCACCCGAGCTGCACGAGAGCCGCAACGCTAGAGCAGCGCAGTAGCGACGAAGGCCCTGGTCAGCGATGCTGACCAGGGCCTTCGTGCTGTACCCCCCTGGGACTCGAACCCAGAACCTGCGGATTAAGAGTCCCCTCCCGGCCGTGCCGTCTGGTGCCGGCACGTGCGCTGACCTGCGGTTCTGTCGATCCGCTCGTCCATCTGGTGCCGTCCTGTCCGCCTGGTGTCGCTGGAGTTTGGCGCCTGGATAAGCACCTGGGCGATGTACCCGTCGTCGGGGCGTCGCAGGTCCCGAGGTCAGCTTCCCCGAAGGATGCGTGCCTTCTCCGTCTGACCTTGTCCTCCGTGAGGACGCCCCGGGCTCGTCTGTGCCGCGCCATAGTGGCAGGGCGGTGCAGACGACCGAGGGGAAGTGTCGGTGGACGACAAGTTGGAGCTCATCAGCGACGGCGACGGGCTGGCGATCGTTGGGGAGCCTTCGGCCGTGGAGCGCTTCATGGCGTCTGTGGGCCTGTCGGACGTTGGAGGGTCCCGCCGTGGATCTGCCTTCAGGGCCGGGGCCTCAGTCGCGCAAACCGGTTCCGAGATCGCGGCCAACTCGGGGCGCTGGGTGAAGCTGACGAAGGAGTCCGCGCAGGAGGTCAAGAAGTTCGGGTTGATGGACACCAAGACGCCAGGCGTCAGCCACGCGATGGTGGGTCAGCCGGGAGACATCAAGCAGTGGATCCAGATCGTGAAGACGCCCGGATCGATGGTGACCAACCCGGCGATGCTCGCGGGTGCAGCCGGGATCATGGCTCAGATGGCGATGCAGCAGCAGATGGACGCGATCATGGACTACCTCGCCGCGATCGACGAGAAGCTCGACGACGTCCTACGCGCCCAGACGAACCAGGTGTTGGCACGCCTGGACGGAGTCGACCTCGCGGTCAGGGAGGCGATGAGTGTCCGCGACGCGGTGGGCCGGGTCTCGGAGGTCACCTGGTCGAAGGTGCAGAACTCCGCGCAGACGATCCATGAGACGCAGGGGTACGCGTTGCGTCAGCTCAGAGACCTCGCGGACAAGCTCGAAGCGAAGGGCAAGATCGGCGATCTCGCCGAGAGGACGAAGGAAGCGGAGGCGGAGGTCCAGAAGTGGCTGGTCGTGCTGGCTCGTTGCTTCGAACTACACGACGCGGTCGGCGTGCTCGAGCTCGACCGCGTACTGGACGCGTCTCCGGACGAGCTCGACCGACATCGCCTCGGACTGAAGTCCGCCCGGCGTGACCGGCTGGACCTCATCTCAGAAAGGACCGAGCATCTGTTGGACCGCATGAACGCGGCTGTTGGCATGGCCAACTCGAAGGTGCTGTTCAACCCGAAGCAGTCGCCGGCTGTGGTCAGGTCGAGCAACCATGTCGCGATCGAGGTCCACGAGTTTCACGAACTGCTCGGGATCGAGTCTGGTCACGAGTCGTCAGAGGCGAGACGGTGGAGCGAAGCGGCCGCGGAGCGCTGGGACAAGGCACGTGCGACCGGCGCACAGGGCATCGACGGCGTCAAGCGGCTTGGGGGCGAGGCCCGCGGCCAGGCGAGCTCGGTGAAGGGCAAGCTCTCGGACAGAATCGCCGAGCGGAAGCTCCGCCGGAGCGAGGGCGACGAGTAGCGGGCCGAGCGCCGTCGGTCAACCAGGGCCGAGGTCCCGCCTCCGTGCCATCGTCACATGGCCGGCACACTCGTGCGTCATGGACGAGACGTGGAGTTGCACCGGTAGCAGCAACGAGTGGAACGCCTCGGTCGATCTGGCGAATCGGGTCGCCGCTGGCGCAGACCCGCCGAGGTTGGCGAGCCCGTGCTCCTCGACCTCGGCGAGGTGCTCCAAAGCCGACCTCACCGCCGAAGGCTGGCGGTTGCATGGTGCAGACGTCACCTACGACGCTCCGCATGCAGTCGCCTTCGGTCCCACTGATGTCGGGCTCGTCGCAGCAGCTAGCGCGGCAGCCCCGAACCAACTAGTGCCCTGTCCACAAACGTTTGCGCCCCGCCAGGCCGGCCATGTTCGCCGCTCGCGGCGTCCTCGTCGTCGCCGCAGCTACGGCTGCGCCTTCCTCCTGCGTCCTTCCGAGCGACGAACATGACTCGGCCTGGACGTAGCGAACGTCCGTGGACAGGGCACTAGCCGTCGGTCCGAGGCGCCCAGTACTCGGGCCGCTGTCGGTCGTGGGCGATGGCCAAGATCCGGACCTGATCGTCGTCGACGGCATAGGCGAGGTGGTACGGGAAACGCATGACGGGTAGGCGTCGGACCTCGAGGTCGGCCGGGACACCGTCGACCAGTGAGCCGGAGCGCGGCCAGCGCACGATCGCCTCCACGGCTTCTTCGACGGCATCCATGAACTCGCCGCCGAGGCCGACCCGCTTCTCGTCGTACCAGATGGCCGCGTTGTCCAGCTCGGCGACGGCCTCGGCCGACAGGCGGACCGGCAGCGTCACCGATGAAGGTTGTTGCGGATGCGGTCCCGCACCTCTCGCCACGGCACGCCGGCGTCTCCGGACCGCGCCCGCCGCGCACGATGTTCGAGCTCGTCGGCCCACGCAGTGCGAACGGCCTCAGGGTCATCCGGTGGTCGTTCGTCGAGACTGGCCAGGAGCTCCGCTGCGACGTCGACGCGCTCGCTGCTCGGCAGGCTGAGAGCCTCCTGGAGGACGATGTCGCGGTCGACGGCCATCGGCGACAGCGTATCCAACCGGGTCCGCGCTCTGAGCGTGGTGCCTCAGTCATCCGACGGCGTCCGGACGACGTCGTTCGCGGCGTGGCGGCCGATCCCAGCCCACTCATGACGGCGAACGACATGGTCGAGGCGCCCCACCCCGCGGAGGCTCTCCGCCTCCGGCGAGCCATGCGCTCGCGAGCGGGTGTACCGGACGGTGTACCACGCTGATGGTCGTCGTGATCCGCCAGAAACGACGAAGGCCCTGGTCAGCGGCGCTGACCAGGGCCTTCGTGGTGTACCCCCCCTGGGACTCGAACCCAGAACCTGCGGATTAAGAGTCCGTTGCTCTGCCAGTTGAGCTAGAGGGGCGCAGGCCCTCGACGGGGGCGCACAAGCGCCAGCCGTGGGCCGAACACCCTACCTGACGCGCACCCGACGACGTCCAAACACATACCCCTTCGAGGGCGGGCCCCAGGCGACCGGCGGCGGGTCAACGGGGGTGCGCCGCCAGCTCCTGCTCGATGACCGCGAGCACCCTCGGGGTCGCGACGTGGACGTCACCCGCCGCCACCGATCGCTCGACGATCTCGATGACGACCGTGTCGGCGTCGACCATCACCTGGGCCATCACCCGGGGGTCGGACTGGTTGTGGAGCATTGTGAGCTGGTCGAAGAACGGCGTCAGCAGGGGCCGCGCCGACCCGTAGAAGGAGTCACCGAGCACCGCCGTGCTCCCCGGGTAGAGCGCGGCACCGGTGGAGGAGGCGTCGATGACGATCGGATGCTGCTCGAGCCCGGGCATGTCGGCGGCGGAGACGGGCTGCCCGTCGACGGCCAGGGTCACGCCGGGCCGCTCGACGGTGACCGCGGCGACCGTCTCGTCAGTGGGCGTCCCCAGCATGCCGCCCAGGTCGCCGGACAGGTCGACCTGCCCACGGGTGACGATGGGCCCCGGGTCGCCCGCCAGCAGGCCGGGGTCGAGGCGGGAGACGACCTCCTCGACGAACACCGACGCACCCTGCAGGTTCCAGTGCGAATCGGTCTTGCGGTAGAGGGGATCCCCGGTGCGCTCCTGCGCGTCGGCCAGCGGCCCGCGCATGTCGATCAGCGGCAGCCCGGCCGACGTCACCGCGTCCCAGAACTCGGCCTTGCGCGCCGACGCGCACCCCTCGCCCGCGTACCGGCCGGGCAGGTGCTCGGGCACCATCGTGCTCTTGTCGGGGATCACGGCGAGCACCAGGGTCCGACCCGACGCGCTGATCGCCGCGTCGAGCCGAGCCAGGGCGCTGACGGTGTCGGCCACCGACCGCGACGGGTTGCACACGCCGGAGACGTCGCCGCCGAAGTACAGCCACCCGTCCGACCCGGTGATCACCCGCGGGTAGTTCACCCCGTCCTCACCGATGATCACCGGTCCGGCCGAGGCCGGTGTGTCGGGGCCCTGCTCCGTCGCCGCGCCCGGGGTGGCTGGTGCGCCCTGGGCCCCGGCCGCCGTCTGCCCGCCGGTGCCCTGGCCGTACTGCGGCGGCTCGTCGAAGAGCGCCTCCGACAGCTCGGTGCCGGTCCGCACCGCCTGCGCGCGCAGCGGCAGGTGGTCGTTGGCCCACGTCGTGAACTCCGGGATGAAGGCCCAGCCCTGCGTGACGGAGGGCAGCGCAGCCAGTGGGCGGTTGTCGATCGCCTCCGGGCGGTTGCCCAGCACGAACGCCACGGCGGGGCCGAAGAAGAACAGCAGCGCCACCGCGAACGGCAGCGTCACGACCCGCGGGCGATGGGGGCTGACCAGGCCGTCGGGCGCGGGGTCGGCCTCGTCGGCCGGCTCCTCCAACTGGTCGACGACGGTGGCCTCGTCGCCGTCGTGCATCTCGGCCTCGTCGAGGTCGAGGTCGAGCTGGGTCTCGGTGTCGGTGTGGCTGAGCGGGGGATCGGGCATCACGGTCCTCGGCGTCAGAACTGGAAGTACAGGAAGGGGCTGAACGTGCCGGCGGCGACCGCGATCGCGGCGTACGGCACGCCGACGAACATCACGGCGGCGCGGACCAGGGCGGCCGGTCGGTAGTCGAAGCGCTCGACGAGCCGCCCCACCACCAGGTCCGCCGGCATCAGGAACACGAGGGAGGCCAGCGCGAGGACGACCATGCGCTGGTTGGTCTGGACGGCCAGGATGGCGTCGGGCACCGGGCCGGTGGTGGGGACGAACATCGTCCGCAGGTAGGCCACCGCCGCGCCCATGTCCGGGGCCCGGAAGAACACCCACCCCACGGCGACCAGCAGGAGCGTCACCGCCCGGCGTCCGGCGACGCCCGCCGCCGTGCGGGCCTCCGTCGCCCCGTAGCCGGTGATCCGCTCGAGGATCAGCAGCGCGCCGTGGAACAGGCCCCAGACGAGGAAGGTCCAGTTCGGCGCCGTGCCAGAAGCCGGTGAGCACGAAGACGATGAACAGGTTGCGGTACGTCGTGCGCTCGCCGCCGCGGTTGCCCCCGAGCGGGATGTAGACGTAGTCGCGGAACCAGCGCGACAGCGACATGTGCCAGCGCCGCCAGAAGTCGGTGATGCTGGCCGCCGAGTAGGGCCGGTCGAAGTTCTCGGGCAGGCGGAAGCCGAACATCTGGCCGAGGCCGATCGCCATGTCGGTGTAGCCGGAGAAGTCGAAGTAGATCTGGATCGTGTAGGCGAGGATGCCCAGCCACGCCGTCGCCGTGGTCAGGTTGCCGGCCGAGGTGGCGAAGGCGGCGTCGGCCAGCGGGCCGACGGTGTCGGCGACCAGCACCTTCTTCGACAGGCCGAGCGCGAAGCGGGGGAAGCCGAGGGAGAAGTCGGCCATGCGGTCGCGGCATGACGTCCGCGAGCTGCTCGGAGATCTCGTGGTAGCGCACGATCGGGCCCGCGATCGAGCTGCGGGAACATCGCGATGTAGGTCACGAACTGGACGATGCTCCGCTGGGCGGGGCGACTGCGCCGGTGGACGTCGATGACGTAGGAGAGGTGGTGGAACGTGAAGAACGAGATGCCGATCGGCAGCGCCAGCGACACGGGCGAGACGTCTCCCAGGTCGAGCGCGGTCGCGATCGCCGCCACCTGCCGGGAGGCGAACCCCGCGTACTTCCAGATGGCGAGGATGCCGAGGTCGAACACGATCGCCGCGACGAGCACGGCCTTGCGCGCCCCGCGCCGGTCGGCCAGCCGGGCGCTGTCGACCGCCAGGCCTGCGGCGTAGTTGACCGCGATGCAGCTCAGCAGCAGGAAGACGTACGGGCCCGCACCCCAGGCGTAGAAGAACAGGCTGGCGACCGAGATGAGCGCGTTCCGGGTGGACCTCGGCAGGACCCAGTACGCCAGCAGGACCGCCGGCATGAAGTACCAGAGAAAGATGGGTGCTGCGAACGACATGCGGCGGCTGCCTTCCTCAACCGGTGGCGGTGTTGCTCGTCGTCGTGTCGCTCGCCGTGACCCGCGACCCGGGGGCCTTCCCGTGTCGCATCGCGGGTACGGACGTCGAGCTCCCGGACATCGCCGCCAGTGACTCTACGCGCTCACCCAGGTACGTTCGGCGACGCCCGGGACGCGGCGATCAGCCGCTCAGGTCGGCATTGGCGCATCGCCGGGGGGCGTTGACCGGGTTGCAGCGCGCCGCGCCCTCGCCGGGCAGGTCGGCGACGTAGCCGGTGCCGAACTGGTCGTCCGGGAAGACGTAGTCGGTCGACACGTACTGGGCACCGGAGGCGAACGCGGCGTCCCGCATCGTGGTGTCGCCCGTGCGGGCCTGCACGGTGTCGGCGTCGGCCCGCGTGCGGACGATGAACCCGGCCGTCACCAGGTCGCGGATGCGCTGGCCGTCCGCCACCGGGTTGTTGACCACCATGATGGCGGCGTCCGGGTCGGTCTCCGGCACGTCCACGAACACGAGCCGGTCGGTCAGGTCGGGGAGCTGGGCCCGGTACGCGTCCCGCTTGGCGCCGTGGTCGTCGAGCACGAACAGCACCTGGCCCCGCACCCGGTCGAGCGTGGGCCAGCGGCCCTTCCGCACGGCGTCGGCCAGGGTGTCGGCGCGGCCCCGCACCTCGGCGGGTGTCAGCACCCGGTCGGGCGTGAACACCGAGTCGATCTCGGCCTGGAGGGCGACGAAGTCGGGCCCGGTCCACGGCAGCGGCTGGACGAACCCGAGGCCCGGGTCGGGGATCACGCCGTCCTTGGCCTCGATCTGGATGGTGATCGGCAGGTGGCGGGGGTGCGCGTCGGACCAGTCGCGCACCTGGGTGAGGCAGGCGACGAAGGTCGGGCACGTCGTGCGGAAGTCGACCTCCTGCACGTGGAGCACCTTGATCCCGGGGCCGGCCAGCGCCGGGTCGGGGGGTGCCACGCCCAGCAGGTCCACGACGACGGGATCGGCGTAGCGGCCCCCGGCCGGCTCGTCCACGAACACGTCGAGCTCGATCTGGCGCACGCCCGCGTCGAGCTCCTCGGGGAGCGGCCGGTGGGTGTACTCGAACCCCTCGGCCTCGGCGCCGAGGAAGTTGGCGAGTGCTTCCTGCAGCGCCGGCTCGGGCTGCACGTGGTAGCTGTTGTGCGACGCCAGGACCTGGATCTCGTTGAGGCGCACCGGCGCGCCCCGACCGCCGCCGCCGTGGGGCGTGCGGCACGCGCCGACGGCGAGCAGTGCGACGGCGAGCAGGGCCAGGGGCAGGACGCGACGGCGGCGGGTGCGCATCCGGGCAGCTTGGCCGATCCGCGCCGCGTCGGCCAGGCATTCGCGGGCGGCGGCCGTGTCGCTGTCCGGTGGCGAGGTGACGAACGACACAAAGTAGAACGTTGACGTATCGCTACGAGACGCTAGCGTTCCATTGCGATACGTCAACGTCTCGTTCGAGGCACCTCTGGCGCAAGGAGCTCACGATGACCTCACCCACGGTCGCCCCATCGCCCGTCCCGCTGCACGAGCAGCCGGCGATCCACGCCCGACGCTGGTTCCTCCTCGGCGTCATGTGCCTGTCGCTCGTGCTCGTCGTCATGTCGGTGTCGGGGCTCAACACGGCGCTGCCGACCATCCAGCGCGCACTCGGCGCCTCCGCCTCCGAGCTCCAGTGGATCGTCGACGCCTACGCGGTGGTGTTCGCCGGCCTGCTGCTGACCGCAGGCGCGATCGGCGACCGGTTCGGCCGGCGGCAGGCGCTGCTGGCGGGCCTGGCGGTGTTCGGAGCCGGGTCGTTGCTCGGCGGCATCTCGACCAGCGCCACGCAGGTCATCGCCAGCCGGGCGGTCATGGGCATCGGCGCCGCCTTCGTGATGCCGGCGACCTTGTCCATCATCACCTCGATCTTCCCGCCGGAGGAGCGGGGGCGGGCGATCGCCGTGTGGGCCGGATTCGCGGGCGCGGGCGCGACGATCGGCCCGATCGTCACCGGCGCGCTGCTCGAGGGCTTCTGGTGGGGATCGACGCTGCTGGTGGCGGTGCCGGTGGTGGTCGCCATCTTCGCCGCCGTATGGGTGTTCGCCCCCGACTCGCGCGACGAGAACCACACGCCCCTCGATCCGGCGGGCGCCCTGCTGTCGCTGGTCGGCCTGAGCACGTTGATCTTCGCCATCATCCAGGGCCCGGACGACGGGTGGACCAGCGGTCTCGTGACCGGCGCCTTCCTGGTCTCCTTCCTGGCCCTCGCGCTCTTCGTGGCGTGGGAGGCGCGCGCCGAGCACCCGATGCTGCCGCTCGGCCTCTTCCGCGACCGCCGCTTCAGCGTGGCCAGCGGCGTGATCACCGTGGCGTTCTTCGTGATGTTCGGGTTCTTCTTCCTCATGACCCAGTACCTGCAGTTCGGGCGGGGCTACTCGCCGCTGGAGGCCGGCCTCGCCAGCCTCCCGCTGGCCCTCACCTTCCTGGTGTTCTCGCCCCGGAGCGCGGCGCTGGCAGAGCGCTACGGCGCCGCCCGCGTCATGGCGCTCGGCCTGGCGATCGTCGCCGCCGGCTTCGGCGTCCTCACGACCCTGTCCACAGACACGCCGTACCTGTTCATCGGCGGTGCCTTCGCCATCCTGGGTGCCGGCATGAGCATCACCGCCGCCCCCGCGACGGGCGAGATCATGACGTCGGTGCCGCTGGCCAAGGCCGGTGTCGGGTCCGCGGTGAACGACACGACCCGCGAGCTGGGCGGCGCGCTCGGCATCGCCCTGCTGGGCAGCATCGCCAACACTGCCTACCGCTCGAGCGTCGACCTCGACGGCCTGCCCCTGCCCGCCGAGGCGCGGGAGCTCGCGGGCGAGTCGATCGGCGCCGCCAGCTTGATCGCCGAGCGGGTGCCCGGTGGCGGCGAGCAGCTGATCGCCCAGGCGGCCACGGCATTCACCGACGCCTTCACGGTCGCCAGCACGGTGGCCCTGGGCATCGCCCTCGCCGCCGCGGTCGCGGTGCTGGCCGTCTCCCGGCGGGGCCGGGGCGACACCGCCGACGATGCGGCGGTCGACGACATCCTCGACGACGCCGGACTCGACCTGGCTGTGGTCGGCGCCGGCGACCTGCGAGAATGACCGCATGGCCGACCCGTCCGCCGGCGACCTCCCCGGCACGCCCGACATCGGGTCCCCCGCCGCGGTCGCGACCGCGGAGCGGGACCCCCGGGTCGAGCGGTCGCGACGGGTGATCCTCGAGGCGACCCTGTGCGAGCTCGGGGAGGTGGGGTACGGCGCCCTCACCATCGAGTCGGTGGCCGCCCGGGCCGGGGTCGGCAAGAGCACGATCTACCGGCACTGGCCCGGGAAGCTCGACCTGGTCGAGGACGCCTTCCGCACGCTCAAGGCGCCCGTGGTCGTCCCCGACCACGGGTCGCTGCGCGACAAGGTCATCAGCGTCATCGGGCAGGTGGCCGGCCTCGTGCAGCAGTCGACGTACTCGGCGTGCATGCCGGCGCTCATCGAGGCCGCCGAGCGCGACCCCAACGTGCGGGCCTTCCACGCCACCTTCAGCGCCGAGCGGCGTGCGGTCCTGGTGGGGCTGCTGCGCGACGCCGTCACCCAGGGCGAGCTCCCGCCCACCGCCGATCCCGAGCTCCTGGCCGACGCGATGGTCGGGCCGATCCTGCTCCGTCGCCTCCTGCTCACCCAGACGGTGGGGCCGGAGATCGCCCCCGCCATCGTCGACCAGATCCTCCCGGTCACGACCAGGTAGGGCCCGCGGGCGGGGCGGCCCGTGTCAGCCCCGACGCCGGCCGATGCGCAGCTCCAGGCCGTCGAGGATGCAGCCGAGGCCGAGCCCGTCGTCCACCCCGCGCACCGGCCGGGGCGCGGCGGTGTCCACCGCGCGGAGGATGGCGGGGTAGCGCTCGGCCTCCTCGCGCAGCAGGGTCGTCATCGGCGGACTGAGCCGGCGCTCGGCCGTCCACGGGAAGCTGCCCGACGACGCGAGCGAGTGGGTTGTGCGCACGTGGCCGCTCACCAGCAGCACGGCGTCGATGCGATCGTCGCCGGTGAGTCCGGTGCCGTCGAGGGCGCGCACGGCCTGCTCGACCCACCCCACCTCGTTGGGTCCCATCATCCTCCCGCCGACCGTGGCGCCGGGCAGCCAGGGATGGTCCTGCCAGGTGTCCCAGAGCGCGCGGGCGTAGGCCTCGAGGCGGCGGCGCCACCCGCCGCGCACTCGGCGCAGGTCCGGCGGCGCGCCGATGGCGGCGTCGATCATCACCGCCAGCAGGCCCTCCTTGGTGGGCACGTGCCGGTAGAGCGACATCTTCGAGTAGCCCAGCGCGGTGGCCACCGCCTGCATGGACACGGCATCGAGGCCCTCGGCGTCGGCGACCGCGATCGCCGCCGCCACGATCTGGTCGAGCCCGAGGTTGGCCTTGGGCCCGCGGGTCGCCGGGGCCCGCCGACCCCAGAGGAGGGCGAGCAGCTCCGCGTCGCCGGTGTCGGAAGCCGCGTCTGCTGTGGTCACGACGATCGTCTCCTCGATGGCCCGTCAACCCCTTGACAGAATAGCGTCTTTCGGTAACTGTTTCCTAGAGACGCAGTTATCTCCCATGCAAGGAGGCACCATGGGCAAGCTCATCGAGTCGACGTTCGTGACGCTGGACGGTGTGATCAGCGCACCCCAGGACTGGGGTGGTCCCTACTGGGACGACGACCATGCCGCGTACGCGTCGAAGCTCCTCTTCGCCGCCGATGCGTTGCTGCTCGGGCGGGCGACCTACGAGGGCTTCGCCGCGGCGTGGCCGACGCGCAGCGGCGACGACTACACCGACCGGATCAACGCCATG
Organism: uncultured Acidimicrobiales bacterium; assembly: GCA_963842395.1. Lineage (GTDB taxonomy): Bacteria > Actinomycetota > Acidimicrobiia > Acidimicrobiales > VFJN01 > ZC4RG19. The sequence continues at coordinate 489,250 of CAWJGJ010000002.1, read as the reverse complement.
CCGAAGTTCGTGGCCTCGAACACCCTCGAGGACGCCACCTGGAACGCGACCGTGATCTCCGGCGACGTCGCCGCCGAGGTCGCCCGGCTGAAGGACGGCGAGGGCCTCGACCTGCTGAAGTTCGGCACCGGCGAGCTGGACCGGGCGCTGCTCGGCCACGGGCTCGTCGACGAGCTCCACCTGTGGACGTTCCCCCTCGTCGCCGGCCGCGGCGACCGCCTGCTCGACGGGCTGGACCTCACCCACTTCGAGCTGGTCGACAGCGTTCGTTTCGGCTCCGGCATCGTCGTGATGGTCTGCGCGCCGCGGTCGTGAACACCTCGAGGTCGAGGTCGAGGATCCCCCAACTCGACCTCGACCTCGTGCTTGTTCTCGCCCTCGGTCTCGGTCTGAGCGGGGCGATGAGCCGCGTCAGGGTCGCGGGCGGTCGCGGCGCTCGCCGTAGTCGCCGAACGGGGCGTCACGCTCGCGCACGGCGTCCCGCCAACCGACCTCCTGGGCGCGGCTGACGAAGTCGAGCCCCTCCTGGGTGTGGCGGGCCACGCCGTCGAAGACGAAGCCGAGCATCCGGCTGGTGTCGGGCTGGTACTGGTGGCGGGCCACGTCGTTGAGCATCCACTTCATCATCTTGAGCTGGTTCGACGGCAGGAGGGCGATGCGCCGGGCCAGAGCGGTGGCGTGGGCGTCCAGCTCGTCGTCGTCGACGACCTCCAGGATCATCCCCATGGCGGCCGCGTCCTCGGCACCGATCTCGTCGCCGGTGAACAGGTAGCGCTTGGCCCGTTCGAGCCCGAGCCGTGCGACCCACACCCACGGCGCCTCCGGAACGCCCCACACCCGGGCGGGCGGGTACCCGAAGCGGGCGGAGCGGCCGGCCACGATCAGGTCGGCGTTGAGGACCATGTCGGTGCCGCCCGCGATGCACCACCCCTGCACCGCCGCGACGGTCGGCTTCGAGATCTCGTGCAGCTTGGCGAACGTCCGGCCGAAGGTGCCGATCATCTCGACGTCGGCCACCGAGTCCCACACCCGGGTGGGCGCGCTGCGGCCGGCGGCGCCGTCGCCCACTGTCGACCAGTCGAGCCCGAAGCCGGCGCAGAAGGCCGGCCCCTCGGCCCGCAGGAGGACCACCTTCACGCCGTCGTCGCGCCCGGCGTCGTCGAGGGCGGCGCCGAGCTCGTCGCGCAGCCCGGGAGTGATGGTGTTGTACTCGCCGGGCCGGCACAGGACGAGGTGGCGGACGCCGCCGTCGTCCTCGACGCGGAGCGCCGTCGGCGGGGTGCTGGGGCTCATGGCGCGCAGCATGGCCGATGGAGCGCGGTGCGGCCAGCGCCCCGACCCCCGTCGCCTACTGCCCGGTGCCGATCCCGTGCAGCTTGTCCGGGTTGCCGATGCCGTGGACGTGGTCGACCCGACCGGCGTTGACGCCGATCACGATGACCGCGACCACCCGGCCCGCGCGCCTCACCACGACGCCGGCCTCGCCGTTGACGTCGGCAACGCCGAAGTCGCATCCGGCGTCCATGAGCGACCGCTCGAGCAGGCGGGCGATCGGGTGGGCGCCCCGCACGGGCTGGAGTGGCGCGTCAGGGATCGTCCCACCGGAATCGAAGTCGCCGACCGCGTCGGGATCGAGGACCGCGATGAGCGCGTCCACGTCGCCGGACGCACACGCCCGGGCGAAGCGGTGAGCGACCCGCCGTTGCTCCGCGGCGTCGACCGCGTTGCGGGCCGGGTCGTCGGCGTCGATGCGCCTGCGGGCGCGCACCGCCAGCTGGCGGCAGGCGGACGGGGTTCGACCGACGAGCTCGGCGATCTCCTCGAACGGCAGGCCGAACACGTCGTGGAGCACGAAGGTGGTCCGCTCCGCCGGGGACAGTTGCTCGAGTACGACCAGCAGCGCCATCCGGACCGTGTCGTCGAGCGTCACCCGGTCGGCGGGATCGATCTCGCTTCCGGGGAGGTCCACGATCGGCTCGGGGAGCCAGGGCCCCAGGTAGGCCCGGCGGGTGGCCTCGGCCGATCGGAGCCGATCGAGGCACAGCCGGCCGGTGACGGTGACGAGCCAGCCGCGGGTGTCGACGATGGTGTCGAGGTCGCTGGCCGCCAGCCGGGCGTACGCCTCGCCGACGACGTCCTCCGCGTCGCGGAGGCTGCCCAGTAGGCGGTACGCGACGTCCATCACCCGGCGCCGGTCGTCGCGCCATGCCGCCTCCACCCGGTCGGTGTCCATCAGTCCAGAGGACGATCGAAGGTCCCCGCGTGTGACATGCCGGCACGATGTCACACCGCCGATGGGTCGATCGTCCTGGATCCATGACCAACAGCTTCCTCACCTCCGACCGCACGGTCGCCCCCGGCGCGCCGCGGCCCGCCTGGTTGATCGACGCCGCCTGGCCGTTCCCGCGCCACGTCCTCGACGCCGGCGGCGCGGCCCCCGCCGTCGCCTACACCGACGTCGGTGAGGGGCCGGTGCTGCTGCTGGTCAACGTCGGGATGTCGTCCATCATCTGGCGTGACGTGATCGGCCGGCTCGTGGCCGGCTTCCGGTGCGTCACCCTGGACGTCCCGGGCACCGGGACCAGCCCCGCCTCCCCAGGAAAGCCGACGCTGGCGGGTGCGGCGGCGGCGATCGATGCCGTGGTTCGGGCACTCGACCTCAACGACATCGGCCTCGTCGTCCACGATCTCGGTGCACCGGCCGCCCTCGACGCGGCCACCCGCTGGCCGGACCGGGTGGCCGGCCTGGTCGTGGTGAACGGGTTCGGCTGGCGGCCGTCCGGACCGCTGTTCCGGGGCATGCTGGCGGTGATGGGCAGTCCCGTGATGCGGGAGATCGACGTGCTCACCGGATGGCTGCCCCGGGCCAGCGCCACCCGGCTCGGGGTCGCCCGTCACTGGGACCGCCCGACCCGCCGTGCCTACCGGCAGGGGTTCGGGCGCCGGCAGCGGCGCAGCTTCCACCGTTACATGCAGTCGGCCCGCCGCCACGACTACCGCGGGGTGGACGAGGCGGTCGCCGCGCTGGCCGGCCGGCCCGTGCTGACGATCTTCGGCGAACGCAACGACCCCCTCCGCTTCCAACCGCAGTGGAGGGCCCGGTTCCCCGATGCCCACCAGCTCACCGTCCCAAAGGGCAACCACTTCCCCATGTGTGACGATCCCGACCTCGTCGCGTCATCCATCGCGACGTGGTTCGCCCGCCACGTCGCCACACGAGAACCCGACAGTCCCTGATCGAGACCTGCGGTAGTGGCCCGGAGACGCCCGGACGCGTCACGGCGACCGCCGAGGCGATGCGGCGCCGTGCGCGGCCGCCGACCGGTTGCTCGCCGCCGGTGCCGCGGACGAGGCTCGCCGGCTGTACGTCAGCCTTCTCCGCCAGGACGACGAGGCCGGGCACGGCTGTGCCGAGGCGGGCCTGCGGGCACTGGCGGGCGAGACCGAGCCGGTCGAGGACGCGTTCGTCGACGAGGTCGGCGGTGGCGTGTCGAACCTCGCCGCACGGGTCGACGATGACCTCGAGCTCAGCCTGGGACCCTTTGCGTGGGGCGTCGTGCTGCTCGTGGCGCTGCTGACCTATCGCGGCCTGGAGCAAGTGGCTTCGCGCAACCGCCTGGGACCGGTCGTCGTGCGGAACGTGTACGACGCTGCCCGGAAAGCCGCCGGCGAGCCCGACGAGATCAAGGCCCAGCTCCGCCAGGTGATCGCCGAGGCAGGTCTGACGACACCTGGGAGTCTGCCCGGAGGCGAGGAGCAGAGCGTCGACGACCTGCCCGCCAAGCTCGCGGAGGACCCCCGGTCGAGCTGGATCGGCTCGCTGCTGGCGCTGGCGGGGAACATCCTGCGGATCCGCGTGGCCTCGTCGTCGACGCCACGGTTTTGTCCGCGGGCGGCGACGCCTGCCACGGCATCGCGGTCGAGGTGCTCGACGCCCGCACCCACACGGTCGAGGGCTTCGAGACCTTCTGGCACACCCGCCCGGAGGGCGCTGCCGAGCTGGCCGGCGTGTACGCAGCGCAGCGTGCGTACGCCCGCTGGCGTCGCGCGCCCCGCTGGGCGACCTACACCGACCCGTCGGGCGGCAGCATCGCCGCTGTCGTCTGCGCCCGCCGCGCCAAGCACGAGGGCGACCTCCGCACCTCCCGGCAGGACCTCGAGCGTGCACGGCGCCTCGAGCCGGCCAACGTCCACGTTCGCCTGGCCCTCGCCGAGCTGGACGAGATGGAGGACCGCTCGCGCGACGCGGCCGACGGCTACGCCATGGCCGTGAAGGCCAATCCGGGGTTGCTCGTTGCCCGCTACCGCGGCGCGATCGCACTCGCGATGGCCGCGGAGACCGACCCTGACGGTGCCGAAGGCAAGCTCCGGCAGAGCCTGGAAGAGATCTCCCGGCTTGACGACGACCTGTCGCCGCGAACCTATGCCTGGAGGACCTACTGGCCATATCAGACAGAGCGGCGGCCCAGCCTTACGACCGGCCGCTCGACGATGCGCGGCACGGTGAGGACGGCGTCGCTGGTGATCGAGCTCCGGCTCGCCGCGCTCCGTTCCCCGGACGACATCGAGAGCGAGCTCGCCAGCTTGGAGGAACGGCTCTTGGAGGAGGCGCCGTTGCCGACGGGTGACGATGGGTCGCACCCGGTTGGCTGGCAGGCGCATTACAACGCTGCCTGCTTCTACGGGAGGGCTTCCCGGCTCCATCCCGCCGGCGCATCCGCATACGCCAGAGACGTCGTCGCCCACCTGCACGTGTGCCTCCGCGATCCGTCGGCAGCGCGGCAACTGGAGGCTGCCTGGGTTCGGGTGGATCCTGACCTTGCGGCCGGGCGTGAGGACGTAAGCGTCTGTGCGACGTGAACCTGGTCGACGACCGCAGCTATGGCGGAGCCTGCGTCATCCGGGTTGGCAGGCGATCGCCATGGCGGCGTCCGCCGCGGCGGTCGCCTGGCGGACCTCAACGTCGACGACCGCCCCGGGTGCGGTTGCGTGGCCAGCTCAAGGCCGATCGGGACATCTTCTGCGCGATGCGCGAGATGACCCAGACTGCGACGGGCGTGGTGGCGCATCCGCACGGCGGCAACGGGGAGAAAGCAGCCGAGGACGCCTGCCCGGTGGCCAGCGAATTCATCGGCGTAGCGCGCGACAGGCTCGACCTGCCGGCCGGGTGGGGCCGGATCCCCCTGGTCTCACCCGGCCGCCACGGAGCGACCGCCGCCGGCCGCCGCGACGGGTTGAAGAGCTGGGAGAGTCTCGACCGCAACCTGAACGCGGTCATCGCCGAGGTCGAGGCGGCCATCGAGGCCAACGACAGCGAGGCGGTGGACGTCGAGGTCCTGAAGACGAACGGGGAAGTGCTGTGGAAGGCCCTCCACGCCTGGGCTGACGAACCCGGCGACCGCGCCCTGCAAGAGCCCTTCGACGACGCCGCCTGGGGTCGGCCGCTCGTCGCGACGGTGTGACGTCGGACGACTCGTGAACGGGATCGCCCGGGCCACGGCGTGACGCACGACCAATGGGTGCGGCGTAGTTGTCGTGAGAGGTGCCGAGGTCGGGTCGCGTCCCCTCCGGCAACGCCGCCCGCCGGGGCCGACGTGCGGGCGCCGGTGACGGGCCGATCCGTCTCCCAGGAGCCGCGTTGCGTAGCGTGGCGGGTGCTCGGCACAACCGCAGGAGGCGAGCGGTGTACGTCAACGGCGAGCGCGTCGAGGAGCCCCACCTCGGCGTCGTGATCGAACGGCCAGCCGGCGATGATGCGCAGCTGTCTGCCACCCCATCGCTGGAGAACGGTGGCGCACTCCCGAGCCTCGGCGGCCAGCGACCGTCACGGCCGCCGAAGCGCCACCGCGTCTCGCTCGCGGCCCGCGCGGTCGCCCGGCTCAGCTGGCTGTTGTTCCTCAGCGTGCTCACGGCCCCGGCGCTCCTGCTCCGCAACCTCTTCGGCCCGACCGCCGGACCCCGCATCCTGCGCTGGTACTTCCAGACCTGTGGTGGCGGCTACGTCAAGGTCGGACAGCTGCTCGCCACCCGGTACGACCTCCTCCGGGCCGAGTACACCGAGGAGCTCGGCAAGCTCTTCGACTCGCTGCCCCCGGTCCCGACCGCGAAGATCGCCCAGGTGATCGAGCGCGAGCTGGGGCGCCCGCCCGCCGAGATCTTCGCGGCGTTCGAGTCCCGTCCGATCGCTACGGCATCTCTGGCGCAGGTGCACGGGGCCGTCCTCGCCAACGGCGACGACGTCGTCGTGAAGGTCCTCAAGCCCGGGATCAGCGACCAGGTGCGCATCGACCTGGCGTTCCTGCGGCTCACGGCGCGGGTCATCAGCGTCCTTCCGGTGCTCCACGGCCTCGACCTCGACGATGCGGTCGACGAGCTCTCCCGCACTGCCGTCGACGAGCTCGACCTGCGGCGCGAGGCGCTCTACACCTCCCACATCCACGGCGTGATGGCGGCGGACCCGATCGCCCACTACGCGCCCGCGGTGTACCGCCAGCTGTCCGGCCGCACCGTGTTGACCCTCGAGCGCATCCGCGGCGTGACCGTGCGGGAGATGCTCACGGCGATCACCAACCGCGACGAGCAGGCCCTCGCGTCATGGGCCGCCCGGGGATCACCCCCGAGCGGACCGCCGTGATCCTGCTGCGGTCCGTGCTCGAGCAGACCATGCGCACCCAGGTGTTCAATGCCGACCCGCATCCCTCGAACATGATCGTCAGCGACGGCGGCACCCTGAACTGGGTCGACTTCGGCCTGGTCGGCTGGATCGACGAGCATCAGTGGGAGCTGCAGCTGCGCCTGCGGGAGGCGATCGCGCACGATCGACTGCACGAGGCCTACCTCGCCCTGCTCGAGGCCATGGAGCCGCTGCCGCTCCGCGATCTCACCCGCTTCGAGCAGGACATCAAGCGGAGCCTGCGGGACTACCTGATCGCGTCCGCCGACCCGAGCGCGCCGCTGAGCGAGAAGAGCACGGGGTCGTTCCTGCTCAGGACGTTGGAGACGTTGCGCCGCAACCGGCTCCCGATGACCTCGAGCACCGTCCAGCTGTACCGGACGATCCTGGTCGCCGACATCGTGATGCTCGGCCTCTACCCGACCATCGACTGGAAGGGTCACCTCCAACGGTTCCTCCACGACCTGTCCGGGGACCTCCTCAAGAACGAGGTGCGGCAACCGATCACGTCCCCGTACACCTGGTTCCGCCTCGCACGCGCACCGATGGCGGCGGTCGACACCATGGAGTGGCTGATGCGGCGACTCCCGGACATCGGCCGTCAGGGCCTGCGCACGCTCTCCGCCGGCGAGCGTCTCATCCCCCACACGCTGCGGCTGCTGCGCCGGGCCGCCGTGCTCGGGATACTCGGCGTGATCGGGCTCGCGGCCATCGAGCCCGACTTCTCCTCTGCGAGCGCGTTCGGCCGGCTCGGCCTCCGCATCGAGGACAACCCGTGGCCCTATCTGGGGGCCGGCGTGCTCGTCGTGCTCGTCCTGAACTCGTTCATCCGGAGGATGGAGACGACCTGAGCGACGGCCCGCGGGCGATCTATGCCTTCCGCCTGGCCTGGGCCGCGTCCGGCTGCGCGGCGTCGCCGGCGGCCGAGCCCGTGGCATTGAGCCGCGCGGCCACGAGATCGGCGAGACGGTCGTAGTCGAAGTCGTCGCCGTCGGCCGACGGCGGCCGTTCGGCCCACTCGTCGGCTGCGTGGCGAACGGCGTCCGCGACCTCGTCGAGCAGGCGCGCGTTGGCCCGGATCACGCCGGCCACCGAACGGCCCATGAGCACGGGGAACCGGTTCGTCCCCTCGAGCTCGTGGGAGAACGCCTGGGAGGCTTCGGTGAAGCCATCCACGATGCCGCGCGTCAACCGCGTCGCCGCGTCCTCGTCCGCAGAGTTGGTTGGGAGTGCCTCGTCAGACTTGTTGCCGGTGGACATCGTCGAATCCTTCCCCGGTCGGGTAGCCGCCAGGCTACGCCAATCGTCGCCTCGGGTCCGCCGCGTACCCGAGGATTGTGTGCGCCCAAGCACGGGCCGCCATCCTCCGTTCCGGGTGATCGCACGACAGCGTGGCGTGGGTGAGGAGAACACCAGGGTGGGATTCCGCTCTGGGGAGGGAGCGGAAGCCCACCCGGTGCCTGGGGACCGTTGCCGTCAGGCTCGGCCTGCGGCCGTTCGGGGGTGTGTCGTCCGGGTCACGGCCCGGCTCGATCGAGCGCTGGTGGTCTGAATCTGTGGCCCGGGACTCGCCGGGTCGGGCGACCGCGGCGGACTCGCCCTGCAGAGGGCGAGATCGAGCGTGGCCAGTGCGCGTTCAGTGATCCGGGTCGGGTCGTTCGGTCGCACCGCGGAGCACCCGCGCGCGGGCGCGGCGCAGCACGATGAAATCGCCGTCGACCGCGTCCAGCAGACGGTTGGCCGCGACCCTCGGTGACCAGGCCTCGTCGAGCACCAGGTGGACGACCTCGAGCAAGGCGATATCGGTGCTCGGGCGAGGCCGAGCACCGGAATCGGGTTCGAGGTTCACGGAATCCGGCACTCCAGCCGGCGCTGTCGCCACGTCGACGCCTCCCTACGGGCAACGTCGCCGGGGTCCGGAGCGACAGGTACGAGCGCTAGGCGGACGATAGCACCGAGCGGACGGCCCCGGTCACGGAGTCGGCAGGGTCTCCGCGTTCAGCGTGCCGGCGACCACGGCGTGGGCCACGTCGCTGAGCTTCTGGTTCGTGTTGCGGGCGTAGCTGCGCAGAGTCTCGAACGCGGTGTCCATCTCGATGACGCGGCGTTCGGCGAGCATGCCCTTGGCCTGCTCGATGACGACCCGGCTGTTCAGCGCGGCCTGGAGCTGCTCGTTCAGCAGACGGGCTTCGCGGATGCTGCGCTCCTGGAGGAGACCGACCGTGGCGACGTCGGCGAGCGCCTGACCGACCTCGATCTCCGACGCGGTCAGGGCCGTCGCGTTCGACGCGAACATGTTGATCGCACCGATGACCTGGCCTCGGAGCCGCATCGGCAGGGCGTGGACCGTCGTGAAACCCAGCCGCCGGGCCTCCTCGCCGAACCTGGGCCACCGTTCCTCGGCGGGCGCGAGCGAGACGTTGACGACCTGTTCGCCGGTGCGATAGCAGTCGAGGCACGGCCCTTCCTGGTTCTGGATCTCGAACAGGTCGAGCAGGCGCGCCGACTCGTGGGACGAGGCGACCGAACGGAGGGATCCTCGTTCGTCGGCCAGGACGACACCGGCTTCGCTGGCGCCGAGCAGCTCGACGCAACGATGAGCGAGGACGGTCAGGAAGTCGACGACGTCGAAGTCGGTGACGAGGGTGTCGGCCAGCTCGACGAACACCCGGCTGAGGCGCTGTGTGTCGGCCATCACAGCCCTCCTTCCGTGATCGCGACGAAGGGCGCCGCCTCGACGTGAGGGTAATCCTCACCGAATCGTCCCGCTTGTGTCATGAGGTCCTCGTCATTCGAATCGGAGCGTGCGGGCGACGACCGCGGCGGCAACGTCATCGATGGAACGGTCCCGGGACCACGCGAAGGCGCGCAGGCGGCCGAGCGCCGCGGCGACGTCGCTGCCGAGCTGCGCCGCGATCATCCCGGTTGCCTGGTGGACCTGGGCACGGTGGTCGACGATCTCGGCCAGCTGGTCCGGGAGCGTTCCCGGCGCGAGGTTGGCCTCGAGGTCGAGGACCAGATGGGTGGCGATGCGGGACGAGCGCGATCGCATCCCGCAGATCGGTGCCGCTGATCTCGCCGGCGGTGTCGCGGTAGAGGCTGAGGACGCCGAGATGGATCCCCCCCATCCGCAACGGGAACGCGAACGCGGCCCGCACGCCCTGTCCGAGCGCGGCCGGCGCGAACGCGGGCCACTGTCCGACGGCGAGCACGAGATCAGGTTCCAGCACGGGGCCCGCGGATCGATCGGCCGCGACGGATGGCCCCTCACCCAGGGTGAACTGGAGGTCGTCGACCGCGCCGGCCACCCGATCGGACACGGCGACGGCGCCACGATGCTGTCCGTCACGGACCACCGCGATGCCCGCGCCGGTCACCGGCAGCATGTCGACGCACAAGGCCAGCAGCCGGTCGAGCACCGGCGCACCGTCGACGTCACCCAGGGTGTCGGCGACCCGGGCCATCCGATCCGAGTCCACACACTCACACGACCGTGAGCGCTCGGCGCCCCGGTTCCTCGCCGTCAGTCACAGTCGAACTCCCACCGGCGGTCCCACGAGATCAGCTGTGCTGTCTCGATGCTCGGCGGGGTCCGGACCGTCTGCGCGCCACCCTACACACACGCGCCCAGCGCCCTCTCCGGACGAGCATCGGCTCGAGGCCGAGTGTGATCGGCCGTGCGGCATGCCCGAGAGCGAACGGTCATAGGCTCGCGGGAATGATCGAGAACCCCCGGACCGGCGAGCAGGTGGACGTGCTCGCCGAGACGCCGGAGCTGCTGGTCATGCACACCTGTTGGACCCGGCCCGGGTACCGGGCGGTCGAGCACGTCCACCCGGGGATGGAGGAGCGGTACGAGGTGCTCGAGGGGCGGGCCGCCTTCCGCATCGACGGCGTCGAGTCCGAGGCGGGGCCGGGCGACGTCGTCGTGGTGCCCCGGGGCGTCCGCCACCTGGCCTGGAACCCGACGGAGGGCCCGGTCCGGCTGCGGATCGAGATGCGGCCCGCGCTGCGGTGGTCCGAGTTCACCCGGCGGCTCTTCGCCGGCGAGGACGGGGTCGCCCTGCTCGCCGAGTTCGCCCCTGAGGTGAGGTTGCCCGACAGCTGAGCCGGGCGGGTCGGTTCCGGAGAGCGCCCGAGCGGGCGGGCCTGTCGCCCGGTTGCCGCTCGGGACTCTCGGTGTGGTCCGCTCCGAGCCGCAAGGCTCTCACCTGGGGTGACCGAGGAGACTCGAACTCCCGACCTTCAGGGCCACAACCTGACGCTCTAACCACCTGAGCTACGGCCACCAAGGGAATCGACAGCGTACTCGACCGGCCCGGGGGCCCCGCCAGCCGGATCGGGGACGCTCGGCGGCCGCCGGCAGCGGGGGAGTGCCAGTAGCGTGAAAGGGCGTCAGGCCTCCGTAGCTCAGGTGGATAGAGCGGCTGCCTTCTAAGCAGCGGGTCGTGGGTTCGAGTCCTACCGGGGGCGCTCGTCGTCGTAGGCCGCGCGGCGGTCGTCCGGACCGGTGATGCCCGGCTGGGCGGTCCAGCTGGCGAGGAGCTGCAGCGCCGCCTCATCGGAGGTGCCGGGCTCGGCGGTGTAGGTGATGAGCGCCTGGTCGGGGTCGTCGGCCAGGTGCAGGGTCTGGTACTGCAGGTGCAGCTCGCCGACGACGGCGTGGCGGAACCCCATCAGGCCGTGGGTCTTGTCCTTGACGTCGTGCGCGGCCCACATCCGGCGGAAGTCCTCGCTGCGCACGGACAGCTCGCCCACCAGTGCGGCGAGCGCCGGGTCGTCGGGATGGCGGCCCGCGCTGAGCTGGAGGAAGCCCACGGTGTCGCGGGCCTTGCTGTGCCAGTCGACGAACAGCGCGGCGGCGTCGTCGTCGAGGAACACCAGCCGGGCCCAGTTCCGCTCCTCCGGCGCCAGGCGGTCGAAGTCGACGGTGAGGGCGGCGCCCAACCGGTTCCAGGCCAGGATGTCGGCGCGGTGCCCGATGACGTAGGCGGGCACGCCGTCCATGGCGGCGAGGAGGCGCGTCAGCTCGGGCCGGGCCCGGCTCGGGCGGCGACGACCGGTGCGGGGCGCCTCGGGCGGGCGCACGAGGTTGCGGAGGTGGCGCCGCTCGTCGTCGCTCAGCCGCAGGGCGCGGGCGATGGCGTCGAGCACCGCATCCGACACGCCCCGGCTGCGGCCCTGCTCGAGTCGCACGTAGTAGTCGACGCTCACCCCGGCCAGCAGCGCCAGCTCCTCCCGGCGCAGACCGGGCACCCGGCGGTGGCTGCCGGCGGGCGGCAGGCCCACGTCGTGGGGCTGCAGCCGCGCCCGGCGCGACCCGCAGGAAGTCGCCCAGGTCCCCGTTCCGCGGCATGAGGGCCAGTGTGCCGGGCCCCTGCGCCGCTGCGGGCGCCCTGACTGGTCCTGCCGGTCCTAGGTACCCCGGGCCGGGGGCGGATCGCGGCCTGGCTGGCCGGCGCGGTGGCCCGCAGCATGCCCGGCGCAGGCGGACCCACCACGACGAGGAGACGAGGACGGACATGCAGTCCCTGGAGCTACGCACCCGGCCGCTCGGCACCACCGGCATGGACATCAGCACGGTCGGCTTCGGCGCCTGGGCCATCAGCGGCAACGGCTGGCGCTACGGCTGGGGCCCGCAGGACGACGCCGAGTCGGTCGCCGCCGTGCGCCACGCGGTGGCATCCGGTGTGAACTGGATCGACACCGCGGCGGTGTACGGCCTGGGCCATTCCGAGGAGATCGTCGGTGCGGCGATCGCCGACATCCCCGAGCCCGACCGGCCGCTCGTGTTCACCAAGGTCGGCCTGGTGTGGGACGCGGCCGACCCGTCGGCGCCGCCCCGCAAGGTCATGCGCGCCGACAGCGTCCGCCGGGAGGTGGAGGCGTCGCTGCGCCGCCTCGGCGTCGATCACATCGACCTCTACCAGGTGCACTGGCCGGGCGACGGCGCGCTCATCGGCTACGGGGGCCACGACGCCGGCGAGACCGAGGGCGAGGACCTCGCCACCCCGCTGGAGGAGTACTGGCAGGTGATGGCCGGCCTCCGTGCCGAGGGCAAGGTGCGGGCCATCGGGCTGTCGAACCACGACGTGGGCCAGCTGGCGGCCGCCGAGCGGATCGCCCACGTGGACGCCATCCAGCCGCACTTCTCGGCCCTCGACCGCGCGGCGGCGCCCGAGGTCGCCTGGAGCGCGGCGCACGGCACCGGCGTCATCGCCTACTCGCCGATGGAGTCGGGCCTGCTGACCGGGACCTGGTCGGCCGCCCGCGTCGCCGCGCTCCCGGACGACGACTGGCGCAAGGGCAGCTCGGGCTTCACCACCGACCTGGCCCGCAACCTCGCGCTCGCCGACGCGCTCCGCCCGGTTGCCGACCGTCACGACGTGCCGGTGGCGGCCGTGGCCGTGGCCTGGGTGCTGGGATGGCCGGGCGTGACCGGCGCCATCGTCGGGGCCCGGCGTCCGGAGCAGGTCGACGGCTGGCTGCCGGCGGCGGCGCTCGAGCTCGACGGGGCCGACCACGACGAGATCGCCCAGGCCATCGCCCGCACGGGCGCCGGCCAGGGCCCCGCCCGCCGCTAAGCCGCGCCCGTCCCCCGAACCGGCGCTCGGCTGTTGCGGAATCCGCGACGGACGAACGCCGGTTCCGGCAGGTCGTGGGCGCCGACCGCGGGCCGACGTACCCGCTGGTGGACGGGTGGGTCGGCCCGGCACGTCGCGCGCGGCCCGCGGCTCCGAGCGATTACGTTCATGACGTGTCCACCGCCACCAAGGCGGCACCACCTGCTGGCGGGCTGCTCGACAGGGTCGAGCGCACAGCCTGGCGGGTGCCACTGCCGACCCGCCGACTCTTCGTGACCCTGGCGCTGGTGGCGGCCGCCGCGCTGGCGGTCAGCGGCCTGGCAGCGGGCTGGGTGGCCAACCGCAACGCCATGGTCATCGCCGATGCTCGCGAGCAGGGGCTCGACCTGGCCACCGCCGTGAGCGACTTCGACACGTCGCTCACCGCGGCCGACGCCCGGGCGGCGGGCACGCTGATCTCCGGGGGCCTCGAGGACCGGACGACCCGCACCCTCTACGACGAGGACCTGCGGGCCGCGTCCCAGGCGTTGACCGACGCCGGGCTCGTGGGCACCGACGCCGACCGCGACGACCTGGCCACCCTCAACGAGGGGCTGGCCGACTACGCGGGCCTCGTCGAGTCCTCCCGGGCCAATGCCCGCCAGGGCTTCCCTGTCGCCGCGTCCTACCTCGACCAGGCCCACGACCTGGCCCAGGACCAGCTCGTGCCCACCGCCGCCCGCCTGCGGCGCGAGGGCGAACGGCGCATGGCCGAGGCGGTCAACAGCGTCGGCGGGCCGATCGGCGCGCTGGCGGTGGTGCTGCTCGTGGGCGGGCTGGTGGTGCTGGTCGGGTGCTCCGTCGTGATCGCCGGCCGCACCCGGCGGGTCGCCCACCCCGCCCTGCTGGTCGCCACCGTGGTGGCTGTCGGCGCCCTGGTGGTGGTGACGAGCGGCATCCTCTCCCAGGTCCGTGAGCTGCGGCAGGCGGCCACGGGCGACGTCGAGGCGTACGTGGCGGCCAACACGGCGGCCAGCGACCTGGCCGGGCTGCGGGTCACCGAGATCAACGCGGTGGCCGCCCGGGGCGGGGGCGCCGCGTTCTACGAGGACTTCGCCACGCAGACCGAGGCGCTGGCGACCGAGCTCGACGAGGCGCCGGGCGACGAGGCGGCCATCGCCGACCTGCAGGGCGCGGTCGACGCGTACACCACGGCCGTGGGCGACGTGCAGGCCGCCGACGAGTCCGGTGACAACCGCGGCGCCGCCGACCTGGCGCTGTCGACGTCGGCCACGGCGTACGAGGCCGCCGACGAGGTGGCGGGGGCCAACGTCGAGCGCGAGGTGGACGAGCTGCGCGACCGCTTCGACGCCGCCGAGGCGGCCGGGGTCGCCCCGATCGTGCCCGTGGTGCTGGGCGCCGTGGCGGCGCTGCTGGCCGCCGCCGGCACGCTGGCCCGAGGCAGGAGGTACCGGTGAGCATCTCCCGCTCCGTCGCCGCCGCGCGGGGCCGGGCCCGCGGGGCCGGCTTGGCGCCCCGGGCCGGCCGGGCGCCCCATGCTGGCCGGGCGCCCTGGGCGGCCGCCCTGCTGGTCGCCGCGCTCGCGCTGGCGTCGTGTGCGCAGACCGACGTGCCCGAGTCGCTCCCGGGGCCGACGACCGCCACCACCCAGCCCGCCGCCCCGCCGCCGGAGACGCCGGACTGCGACCCGGCCACCGTCACCGCCAGCCTGCGGCCGGACGCCGCCGCGCTGGCCGCCGTGAGCACCGGTGACGTGCCCGCCGGCAGCTACATGGCCGCCATCCGCGAGCGGGGCCGCCTGCGGGTGGCCGTCGACACCTCGACGATGCTGTTCTCGATCGTCGACCCCCGCGACGGCGAGTTCAGCGGCTTCGACGTCGACATGGCCGAGGAGGTGGCGATCGCACTGTTCGGCGAGGCCACCGACGAGACGCTCGAGCTGGTGGCCGTACCCAAGGCCCAGCGGGTCGACGTCCTGCTGGGCGAGGGTGCGGTCGACATGGTGGCCGACACCTTCACCATCAACTGCGCCCGGGACGCGGAGATCGACTTCTCCAGCGTGTACTTCGAGTCGCACCAACGGCTCCTGGTCCGGGCCGACGATCCCTCGGCCTCCATCGAGGAGTTCGCGGCCAACGGCGGGCGGGCGTGCGCGCCCACGGCCTCGACCAGCATCGACAACATGAACGCGCTGCCCGACCCGCCCGAGATCGTCGACGCACCCAGCCAGGGCGCGTGCCTGGTCCTGCTCCAGCAGGGCCAGATCGAGGGGATCAGCACCGACGACACGATCCTGGCCGGCATGGTGGCCCAGGACCCCACGCTCGAGGTGAGGGGCGACGACCTCAGCGCCGAGCCCTACGGGCTGGGCCTGCCCCCCGACCGACCCGAGTGGGTGCGGTACGTGAACGCCGTGCTCGAGGACGTGCGGTCGTCGGGGCGCTGGGACGAGATGTACGACACGTGGTTCACCGAGCGCCTCGGTGACCAGGCACCCCCGCCCGCCACGTACCGGGACACGGCATCCTCCTGACCGTGGCCGCGACCACCGACCCCAACCTCGACAAGTGGCGCAGCGCCCACGCCGCCCTGGGCAGCCGGCTCGTCGACCTCGAGTCGCACACCGACGTGGCCGTGGCCCGGACGGGCATCCTGGCCGGCGCCACCGCCGCCGCCTGGGCCGAGGCCGAGGCGGGGCTGGCCCACGCCTGGGAGACCTACCGGGTGCTCGACCAGGTGCTGGCCGGCGCCGAGGCCACGCCGCAGCGGGCGGCCGAGCTGCTGACGGCGGCCCGGGTGCCGGGCGCCGGCGGCGTGCCGGCCGATCCCTCCTCCGCGTTGACGGCCGCCACCGGCGCGGTGGACAGGGCGACGGCGGTCGCCGACCGCCTGTCGGAGACGTGGGGGCGGCTCGTGCCCCGGGTGGGGGCCGCCCGGACGGCCGCGGGGGCCGCCGGCGACGAGGCGACCGAGCGGGCCGCCGCCGGCCTGGCCGAGCTGGTGGCCACCGACCCGTTCGCGGTGGAGGAGCCCGACGTGGCGGCGGTCGAGCAGCGGGCCACCGCCAGCGGCAGCCGCCATGCCGCCTCGCAGGCCGCGTTGGCCCGCCTCGACGGCGACCTGGCCGCGGCCGGCGCCGATCTGGCCGCGCTGCGCACCGACGTGGCGGCGGCCGGCGACGAGCTGGCCCACGCCGCCACCCGGGTCGTGGGGGTGAGCGCCACCCCGCCTGTGCCCGACCTCGACGACCTGGGCGCCTGGCTCGAACGCATAACCGCCATCGCCGGCGCCCCCGGCTCGCCGGACCGGGCGCGGGCCGCCGCCGACCTGGCCGGGTGGACGGCCGCGCAGCAGGCCCGCCGGGCCGAGCTGGACGCCGCGCTCGCGGCGTGCCGCACGCGCATGCGCCGCCGGAAGGAGGGCCAGGGGCTGTGGACCGCCCTGAGGGCCAAGGCCGGCGCCCGCCGCCTGGACGAGCAGCCCGAGGTGTCCGATGCCCTGACCGCGGCGCAGGACCTGCTGTGGCAGGCCCCGTGCGACCTCGCGGCGGCCGAGGCGGCCCTGGCCCGGCTGTCCGAGGTGCTGACCGCGCGCCCGAAGGAGGACCAGTGAGCGAGCGGAGCGAGCGAGCCATGGGCACAGTGCGGTACTCGGCACGGAGTGCCGATCGGTCACTGCGTGCATCCCGAAGGGTGCACCGGTGAGCGTTACGACCACCGCCTGCGGGCGGGACGGGTGCGCCGGTGCCATCGTCGACGGCTACTGCGACACGTGCGGCCTGGCGCCCTCGCGCACGAGCGGCGGCACCGTCGCGTCGAGCGCGGCCCGCCCCGGTGGCGAGACCGGGCGCCTGTCGGGCCGCGTGGACGTCGGCCGCCTCACCTCCCGCCGCACCCAGACCAGCAGCGGCACGGGTCGCCGCAGCCGCGTCGGGGCCGGCATCATCGAGATCGAGCCCGTCACCACCGCCGACCCGGCAACGGTGGTCATGGCCGACCCCAGCGTCCCCGAGAACCGGCGGTACTGCACCCGGTGCGACAGCCCGGTGGGCCGCACCCAGGGCGACCGGCCGGGACGCTCGGCCGGCTTCTGCCCGAGCTGCGGGGCCCGCTTCGACTTCGGGGCCAAGCTGGGCGCGGGCGACCTGGTGGCCGGCCAGTACGACGTGGCCGGCGCGCTGGCGCACGGCGGGATGGGGTGGATCTACCTCGCCCGCGACCGCAACGTGTCCGGCCGGTGGTGCGTCCTCAAGGGCCTGCTCGACACCGCCGACCCCGACGCCGCCGAGGCCGCGGTGGCCGAGCAGCGCTTCCTGGCCGAGGTCCGGCACCCCGCCATCGTGGGCATCCACAACTTCGTGCAGCACGAGGGCCAGGGCTACATCGTCATGGAGTACGTGGGCGGCCCCAGCATCAAGCAGCTCGCGAAGCGCCGCCGCGACGCCGGCGGCGGTCCGATGCCGGTGACCGAGGCGGCGGCGTACATGCTGGCCGTGCTGCCGGCCATCGCCTACCTGCACGACCACGGCCTCATCTACTGCGACTTCAAGCCCGACAACGTGATCCACGAGGGCGACGAGGTGAAGCTCATCGACCTCGGCGGCGTCCGCCGCTGGGACGATCCCGACGCCGCCATCTTCGGCACCGTCGGCTACCAGGCGCCCGAGGTGCCCCGCACCGGGCCCACCGTGGCCAGCGACATCTACACCGTCGGCCGGGCCCTGGCCGTGCTCATCCTCGACTGGCCGGGCTGGACCAGCGCCGACGTCGACAAGCTGCCCGACCGGGCCGCCCACGACGTCCTGGTCGAGCACGACTGCCTGTGGCGGTTCCTGGAGCGCGCCTGCGCCACCGATCCCGCGGAGCGGTTCGTCGACGCCGACGAGATGGCCGACGCGCTGCACGGCGTGCTGTCACAGGTAGCGGCGTCCGAGGACAGCCAGCCCCGCCCCCGGACCAGCGGGCGCTACAGCCCTCCGCGCCCCCGGCTCGACGGGCGCGGCTGGCAGGCCCTGCCCAGCCCGCTGCTGCCGAACCACCCCCGGCTCGCCAACCGGGTGGCGGGCGTCGCCGACGGCGATCCCCACGCTGTGGTGAGCATGGTGGGCGAGGACGAGGAGCTGAGCTGGGCCGACATCGCCGCGGTCACCCGGGCGCTGTGCGAGCTCGGCGACTTCCCGGCCGCAGACTCGGTGGTGGGGCGCCTCGACTCCGGCACCCCCGATGCGGCCAAGTTCTCGGCCGTCATCGACAACGTCCGGTCCTACCTCCACGGGCTGTCGGCCCTGGCGGCCGGCGACGGGGCGCGGGCCGCCCGCTTCTTCGACGACGCCTACGCCTCCGCGCCGGGCGAGGCGGCGTGCGCGCTGGCCCTGGCCGTCGCGCTGGTGGCCTCGGGCGACCGCACCCGGCTGGAGGAGGCCGCCGACCTGTTCGAGCAGGTGGCCGTGGCCGACCCCTCGTGGGCGCCGGCCATCTCCGGCCTGGCCGGCACGCTGGAGGCGCTCGACCGCCGGGCCGACGCGGCCCGGGTGCTCACCGCGGTGCCGCCCCTGCACCCGTTGCGGATCGAGGCCCTGACCGTGGCGTGCCGCACGATGGCCGCCGGGCCCTACGACCCCGAGGTCGCCGCCGCGGCCGCCGAGCGGGTGCGGGCCGCGCAGCCGGGGGCCCGCACGGCCGCCGAGGCCGAGCTGGCGGCCGCCCTGTTCGCGGCGGCGCTGGCCGCGCTCACGCGGGGCGAGCAGGTGAACGACATCGGCGACGTGCAGGCCGAGCCTGCGGCCCTGGCGCGGGGCGCGGAGGCCGCCCTGCTGGACATGGCCGCCGCGACGCCCGACAGCCACCGGCGCCACGACCTGCTGGACGACGCCGCCCGCACCCGCCCGTGGAGCCTGTGGTGAGCGCCGGCTCCGAGCCGGCGGCCGGGCCCACCGTCACCTGCGCCGTGTGCGGGGCCGATCTGGTGGCCGACGCCCGCTTCTGCGAGGCGTGCGGCGACGACCTCACCACCGAGGTGGACGACGCCTTCGGCACCGGCGCCCCGCCGGAGGGCGGCAGCACCGCCGCAGCCGCCAACGGTCGGGAGGCGCCGCCCTCGGGCGGTGTCCACGACAACGAGACCGCCCCGGCCCCGGGCGACGGCGGGTGTGTGCGCTGCGGCGCCGAGGTCGGCGCCGACGGCTACTGCACGTCCTGCGGTCACCGGGCGCTCGAGCCCGTGACGATCGACGACCGGGGCTCCATGGCATACGCCACCCACCGGGGGCGGCGTCACCCCCGCAACGAGGACTCGGCCGCCATGGGCGCCACGAGCGAGGGGTGGCCGGTCCTGGTCGTGTCCGACGGGGTGTCGGTGAGCCCGAACCCCCACAAGGCATCGGCCGCGGCGGTCACCGCCGCCACCCGGCGGCTGGCGGGCCGGCCCTTCGCGGGCCACGACGACCTCGTCGCCGCGGTGGCCGACGCCCATGCCGCCGCCTCGGGGATCGATCCCGAGGGCGACCCGCTGTGGACCAGCGAGGGCTCGCACCCGGCCTGCACGATCGTCGTGGCGGTCGCCACGCCGGACGCCGTGCACGTGGCCAACGTGGGCGACGCCCGGGCCCATCTCGTCACACCGGCGGGCGCGGGATGGGCGGCGGTCCAGCTCTCGACCGACGACAGCGTGGCGGCCCACGCGGTGTCCCAGGGCATCGACGTCGCCGTGGCGCTGGCGCTGCCGGGCGGTCACGGCATCACCGCCTGGCTGGGCGCCGACGCCCCCCAGCTGGCGCCGCACGTCGCCAGCCGCCCGGCCGCACCCGGCGACGTGCTGCTCGCCGTGAGCGACGGGCTGTGGAACGACGCGGCCACCGACGAGGCGATGTCCGTACTGCTGACGACCGAGCTGGCGCCGCCGGGCGGGCTCGACCGCGAGCACCTGGGCGATCCCTGCGAACGGCTGGTGACCTGGGCAAACGAGCAGGGAGGCGCCGACAACATCACGGTCGCGGTCGCCCCCGTGCCGGTGGCGCCGGACCCGGCCGCCGCGGCGGTGCCGCGCATCCCGCCGGATCCTGCGGCCGCCGATTCGGCCGCCGCCGCTCCCGATCCCGCCGATCGCCGATCCCGCCGATCACGGCGGGCCCGACCCCGACCCCGACCCCGAACCCAGCGAGCTGGAGGAGAGTCCGTGAGCACCACCGGCCCCCAGGCGGCGTCGCCGTTCACCGCCGAGACCTACCAGAACGAGTACCTGGCGGCCGGCGTCGACACCGTCGACGCCGTGGTCACCGTGTCCGCGGCGGGCGACGCGACGGCCGCCGCCGCGGCGCCGACCGCGGGGCCGGGGCGGGCCGAGGTGATCATCTTCGACTGCAGCGGCTCGATGGGCACCGCCCGCAAGATGGAGGCCGCCAAGGAGGCGGCCGCGGTGGCGGTCGACAGCCTGGAGGACGGCGTCGCCTTCGCGGTGGTGGCCGGCGACCACGAGGCGAAGCTCATCTGGCCGCGCGACGGCCGCTGGTTGGGGGTGGCCGACGCCGACGACCGGGCGGGCGCCAAGTCCGCCATCGCCGCCACCCAGGCGGCGGGGGGCACGGCCATCGGCACCTGGCTCGACCTGGCCCGCCAGATCCTGTCCAACAGCACCGCTCCGGCCCGGCACGCCATCCTGCTCACCGACGGGCGCAACGAGCACCAGCAGCCCCACGAGCTGGCCGCCGCCATCACCGCCTGCCGGGGGCTGTTCCAGTGCGACTGCCGCGGCGTGGGCGTCGACTGGGAGGTCGACGAGATGCGGGGCATCGCCACCGCGCTCCTCGGCACGGTCGACATCGTGGCCGACCCCGAGGACCTGGCCGCCGACTTCCGGGCCATGATCAGCTCCAGCCAGTCGCGGGCGCTCCCCGACGTGAGGCTGCGCCTGTGGGCCCCGCAGGGCGCGGTGGTCGACTCGGTCCGCCAGGTGGCACCCGAGGTGCTCGACCTCACCGCCACCGGCACGGCCTCCGGGCCGCTGGCCCGCGACTTCCTGCTGGGCGGCTGGGCGCCGGGCGAGTCGCGCGACTACCACCTGCGCGTGACCGTCAAGCCCGGGGGCGTCGGCGACGAGATGCTGGCCGGCCGGGTCAGCCTGGTGCTGGCCGACGGCACGGTGGCGACCCAGGCGCTGGTGAAGGCGGTGTGGACCGACGACACCGCCAAGTCGACCCGCATGGACCGCCACGTCGCCCACTACACGGGCCAGGTCGAGCTGGCCGACGCCATCCAGGAGGGGCTGGCCGCGGCGAAGGCCGGCGACGACGCCACCGCCACGGTCAAGCTGGGCCGCGCCGTCCAGCTCGCGGCGGCGTCGGGCCACGAGGACACGATGAAGCTCCTGGCCAAGGTGGTCGACGTGGACAACGCCGAGAGCGGCACCATCCGCCTCAAGAAGGGCACCGAGAAGGCCGCGGAGATGACCCTCGACACCCGCTCCACCCGCACCGTCCGGCTGGGCAAGGGCAAGGGCGAGGCGGGGGGCGAGGAGCAGGCCGGCGAGGGCGCGGCCGGCGATCCGGCCCAGCCCGATCCGGCCCAGCCCGACCCGGAGGGCGGTGGGTGATGGCCGCGACCTGCCCCGCCGGGCACAGCTCGACCACGACCGACTACTGCGACACCTGCGGTGCGCCGATCGGCGCCCCCGCCGCCGGCGGGACCGCACCGGGCGAGGCGGCGACCACCGGCGAGGCCCCGGCAGGGGGCGGGGCCGCCCCGAGCGAGACCGAGGCCCCGGCCGCCGCGCCTGCGGCCGCGGAGGCGCCCGCGGGGACGCCGTGCCCGGGCTGTGGCGAGCCGGTGGGGGCGGCGCGCTTCTGCGAGTCGTGCGGCTACGACCTCGAGTCGGGCACCCCGGCCGGCCCGGCGCCGGTGACGCTCGTGCTCGGCGCCGACCGCGCCCACTGGGACCGCATGGTGGGCTCCGGCGAGCCGGCGTTCCCCGGCGCCTCGCCCACCCTCAGCCTCGAGCTGACCGGCGACCGGGCGATGCTCGGCCGGGTGCGAGCGGGGGCCGACCCGGCCGGCGTCGACCTGGTGCTCACGGGCAGCGCCGCGGACCCCGCCATCAGCCACCACCAGTGCATCTTCGAGCGCGACGGCGCCACCTGGACCGTGCGCGACGCCGGCAGCGCCAACGGGACGTGGATCAACGATGCGACCGACCCCCTCGCCGACGGCGCCGCTCACCCGCTGGCCCCCGGCGACCGCATTCTGATGGGGGCGTGGACCAGCCTCACGGTCCGCACGGGCGCGACACCCGGCGCCGCGCCTGCGGCGCCCGGCGAGGGCACTGGCCAGGGCAACGGACAGGGCAACGGACAGGGCAGCGGGACCGCTCCCACCTGACCTGCCGAGCCCACCGGGGAGCGGCGCGCGACCGCTTGTGCCGGACCGTACCGCTCGGTAAGTTGCCGCCGGCGCCCGGTGGAGGGCCGGCGCCGAGGGGGCACCGCGTCGCTCGGACAGGGCGTCCATGGTGAGCGGGAAGGCGTGGGGCCCGGGGAGGGGACTCGTGCGCATCAACCACAGGCTGCGTCTCGCCGCGATCGCGCTGGTGGTCGTGGTGGCCGCCGCGTGCAACGGCATGACGGTCGACCAGCGGGGCGTCTACACGTCGTCGCCGACGCAGACGATCACCGGGGACATCGACGTGGCCGACGACGACACGCTGGTGTCGTTGACGGTCAACGGCGTCGCGGCGACGGTCGACGGCGACCGCTACTCGGCCGAGGTGCCGCTCGACGGCGCCGCCATCCTCAACTCGGTCGACGTCGTCGCCCGTTACGGCCGCGGCGAGGTGATCCGCGAGCGGCGCACGGTCGTCTACGGCGACGGCGACACGGCCGAGGTGCTGCCCGCCGGCGCCTCGCTCGACAGCGCCGTGGGCCTGCGCATCAACGAGCGCTCGTTCACCAAGCTGAGCACGGTGGTGAAGACGCTCACCACCATCGACGCCGCCGCCATCGCGCCGACGGGCACGGTGTTCCTCGACGAGTGCATCACCCAGATCATCGTCTGCACGCTGCACGCGCGGGCCGCCAGCGCCGCGCCGCCCACCATCGGCGACTTCAGCGTGGCGCTCGACAGCAACCAGGGCAACGTCCGGGCCGTGGTCACCCTCACGGGCGTGCACATCCCCATCGACGTCGACGCCCGCATCGCCGGCATCCCGGCCAGCTGCGACCTGGAGGTCGACGCGCAGACGATCACCATCGACGGCAACTACGCCCTGCAGCCCAACGCCGCCGATCCCCACCTGCTCGACGTCAACCTGGTGGGGACCAGTCCGGTGGTGACGCTCGGCAACGTGACGGACGACTTCACCGGCGGCATCTGCTCGATCCCGGTGATCGAGCAGATCGTGGGCCTGTTCCTGCCCGACGTGAAGACGCTGATGCAGCAGAACCTCACCACCCTGCTGGGCGATCGCGACGGCAACGGGCCGCTCGACGCCCCCGTGGCGGACGCGGTCGAGGCCGCGCTGGCCAAGATCAACATCGCGGGCGACATCGGCAGCGCCCTCGGCCTGAACCTCGAGTCGACGCTGACCGCCGCCGACGAGGACCCGGCGGGCATCGCCCTGCGGGCCACGGCGGCGTTCACCTCGTTGGGCGTCGCCCCCGAGGCGCCCGACCTCACCGGATCGGTCGGCTACCCCGGCGAGGTGCTCGGCACCCTGCCCACCGCCACCCCCGGCGGGCGCCCCTACGACGTCGCCGTCGGCGCCTCGGCCTCCGGGTTCAACCAGCTCCTGGCGGGCGAGACCGAGCGGGGCCTGCTCAACGTCGACGTGACCCAGCTCAACGGCCAGCAGCTGACGTTGAAGGGGCTGTTCGACCTGGTGGGCGCAGGTGGGCTCATCACCGCCGACCAGCCGATCGTGATCTCCCTGCGGCCGGAGGTCGCCCCCATCGTCACCACGGGCCCCGGGCCCGCCGGGGCGACCGGTGAGCTGCGGTTCAGCGGCTACCGGGTGACGATCAAGACCGTGGGGCCGCAGCCCACGCTGCTGCTCGGCCTGGTGCTCGACTTCCGCACCGGGATCGGCCTCGAGCTGGTCGACGGCGGCCTGGGCTTCACCTTCGCCCAGCCGGCCGAGGAGGACATGACCGCCACGATCACCTCCAACCCGCTGGGCCTGCCCGAGGCGTTGATCGGCTCGGTGTTCCAGCAGCTCTCGCCGCAGGTGTTCGCCACGGTGCAGGACGTGCTGCCCAGCTTCCCGCTGCCGCAGTTCGCGGGCCTCGACCTGTCCCTCGTGGAGATCAACCGGGTGGGTTCGAGCTTCGTGCTCTTCGCCGATCTGGTGCCGGCCGCCTGAGGACCGGCACGGCCGCACGTTCCCGTGGGGACGGCCGGGCCCAGGGGGGAGTCAGCCCTGGACCTGGCCGTCCACGGTGACGGTGACCCGGCTGTCGTAGAAGGAGACGAGGCCGGCGATCCGCTCGCTCTCGGGCAGCGGCGTCGGGTACGACCAGGCCACGTCGGGCACGAGCTCGTCGCCGACCCGGGCCGAGAAGTGGACCGTCTCGCCCTTGTAGGGGCACTGGGTCACGGTGTCCGACGGTGCCAGCAGGTCCATCCGGACGTCGACCCGGGGCAGGTACCAGCGGGGCGGCAGGCCGGTCTCGAACAGGGCGTGGGCGTGGGTCGTCCGGGCCAGCTCGACGTCGCCCAGGCTGACGACCACCTCCCGGGAGGTGGGCAGGATGTCCACGCGGGTGTACGGGCTGCGCACGTGGGTGAAGACCTGTTCGTCCTCCTCGAACCAGGCGTCCATGGCCGCCCAGTCGAGGCGGACGTGGCCCCGCAGCTCGTCGATGGGGCTGTCGTCATAGCGCTGCGCTGCGGCCGGCGCCTCGGCCCCGCCGGCGGTCCGCACCGTGAGCACCGCGGCGTCGCCCCGGCTGGGGGAGTGCCCGACCTCGCCGGTGGGCGCCAGCTCGGCCGCCACGTCCGCGGCGGGGACGTAGTAGGTGGGGTAGTAGGGGGCCTCCCACACGAGCAGGGGGTGGACGGTGTCGACCACCACCTCGCCCCCGAGGAACGCCCGTACCCGCTTGGCGCCCGGCTCGACCCGGACGCGCCCTCGCTGTTCGGTTGCCATGCTCCCGCGAACGCCTCGCCCCCGAGCGCCATTCCCCGTCGGGGTCGGACGGGCGGCGGAGCGGCGCCGGGCCCCTGGTGGGGGCCCGGCGGGGGAGCGGCGGACGGGAGTCGAACCCGCGTCAACGCCTTGGAAGGGCGTGGCTCTGCCATTGAGCTACCGCCGCAGGGGCGCCCAGCCCGGTGGGGCGGGAGGCCGCTGACAGTGTGCCCAGACCGCCCGGCCCCGCGCCATCCGGCTGACCGGTTACGTCGGGGAGGGGGGACTCGAACCCCCGACCTCCTGCACCCAAAGCAGGTGCGCTACCACTGCGCCACTCCCCGTACTCGCCACGCGAGCTCGCGCCGCCCGGCGGAGCGTACCGGAGCGCCACAGCCGGCCGGCCGTCCGGTCCGACCGGTTCGGCTGGTGGCGGCCCGGCGACCGCCGGTGGGAATCCGGGTGTCGGGGCCAGGACACACCCCCGTTACACTCTCGCCTCTGTGAAGACCATCGTCGCACCCCTCGAGGGAAACAAGGTCAAGCTCTCCGTCGAGGTCGACGAGGACGAGTTCGACAAGGCGCTCAGCTCGGCCTACCGCAAGATCGCCCAGGAGGTCCGCATCCCCGGCTTCCGGCCGGGCAGGGCGCCCCGCAAGGTGCTGGAACGGCGCCTCGGCACCCAGGTGGGCCGCGAGCAGGCGCTGCACGACGCCCTGCCCGAGTACTACGCGCAGGCCATCGCCGACAACGACGTCGACGCCATCGACAGCCCCCACATCGACATCACCTCCGGCGAGGACGACGGGCCGGTCGCCTTCGAGGCCACGGTCGAGGTGCGCCCGGTGGTGCTGGTGGCGGGCTACGGCGGCCTGCGGGTCGAGGTGGCGCGGCCGGAGATGACCGACGAGGAGGTCGACGAGCAGATCGACCGCATGCGCCAGGTGCAGGCCACCCTGGCCGACGTCGACCGGCCCGCCCAGGAGGGCGACGCCGTCACCATCGACATCACCGGCACGCTGGACGGCGAGGCCCAGGACGGGCTGACGGCCGACGACTACAGCTACATGGTCGGCAGCAAGGCCATCACGCTCGAGGTCGACGAGCAGATCACCGGGGCCAAGGCGGGCGACATCCTCGAGTTCGACGCCACCCATCCCGACGCCGACGAGGAGCGCCAGCTCCGGTTCAAGGTGCTGGTCAAGCAGGTGCGCGAGCGGGTCCTGCCCGAGGCCGACGACGAGTGGGCCAACGAGAACAGCGACCACGACACCATCGAGGGCCTGCGCGAGTCCATCCGCGAGCGGGGCACGCTCGTGCGTCGGGCGCAGTCCCAGTCGGCGCTGCGCGAGGCCACCGGCAAGGCCCTGGCCAAGCTGGTCGAGGACGAGGTGCCCGAGCCGCTGGTCGCCCACGAGCTCAACCACCGGGCGCAGGAGCTGGCGATGCGCCTCCAGGCCCAGGGCCTCACCGCCGAGCAGTGGCTGGCCATGACCGGCCAGTCGTCCGACGACCTCACCGCCGACCTGCGGGCGGGCGCCGAGACGGCCGCCAAGGTCGACCTGGCCCTCCGGGCGGTCGCCGATGCCGAGCAGCTCGAGTGCACCGACGACGACCTCGACGCGGAGCTGTCGACGGTGGCCGAGCGGGTGGGCGAGTCGGTGGCGCGGGTGCGTGCCGAGTTCGAACGCGGGGGCAACCTGGCCGCAGTACGCTCCGATGTGCGCAAGCGCAAAGCGCTCGACTGGCTCCTCGAGCGGGTCGAGATCGTCGACGAGGACGGTCACGCCATCGACCGGGCAGACCTCGAGGTCACCCCCGAGAGCGACACCACCGCACAGCCGGATCCCGTGGATCAGGCCGACGAGACCGACACGAACGAGAACCCCGAGACGGAGAGCGACGCCAGGTGATCGACCCCACCCACCGGCACGACGGCATCATTCGCAACTACCTGGTGCCGACCGTCGTCGAGCAGACCAACCGGGGCGAGCGGGCCTACGACCTGTACAGCAGGCTGCTCAAGGAGAACATCATCTTCCTGGGCACCCCGATCGACGACACGATCGCCAACCTGATCTGCGCCCAGCTCATCCACCTCGAGTCCGACAACCCGGACAAGGACATCAACATCTACATCAACAGCCCCGGTGGCGACATCACGGCGCTGTTCGCCATCTACGACACGATGCGGTTCATCAAGCCCGACATCAGCACCATCTGCTTCGGGCAGGCCGCGTCGGCGGCCGCGGTGCTGCTGGCGGCGGGCGCGCCGGGCAAGCGCCTGGCGCTGCCCCACACCCGGGTGCTGCTCCACCAGCCCTGGGGCCAGGCCGGTGGCCAGGCCACCGACGTCGAGCTGGCGGCCAAGGAGATCCTCCGCATGCGCACGCTGCTCGACGAGATCCTGGCCGGCCACACGGGGCAGACCCCCGAGAGGATCCACAAGGACACCGAGCGCGACTTCGTGCTCAGCGCGGAGGAAGCCAAGGAGTACGGCATCATCGACGACGTGATCTCGTCGCGGCAAGCGGCCGATCTCACGGGTCCCATCACGCGGGCCAGCTAGCAGAGGCGAACGAGGAGCGATCGACGTGGCCAAGTTCGGAGACGGTGGCGAGCTTCTCAAGTGCTCGTTCTGCGGCAAGTCCCAGAAGCAGGTCAAGAAGCTGATCGCCGGCCCCGGCGTCTACATCTGCGACGAGTGCATCGACCTGTGCAACGAGATCATCGAGGAGGAGCTCGCCGAGCCGAGTGAGCTGCGCTTCGACGAGCTGCCGAAGCCGGCCGAGATCTTCGAGTTCCTGAACGACTACATCATCGGCCAGGACCACGCCAAGAAGATCCTGTCCGTCGCCGTCTACAACCACTACAAGCGGGTGCAGTACGGCGGCACGCCGTCGGGCGACGTCGAGCTGTCCAAGTCGAACATCATGCTCATCGGGCCCACGGGCTGCGGCAAGACGCTGCTGGCCCAGACGCTGGCCCGCATGCTCAACGTCCCGTTCGCCATCGCGGATGCCACGGCGCTCACCGAGGCGGGGTACGTGGGCGAGGACGTCGAGAACATCCTGCTCAAGCTCATCCAGGCCGCCGACTACGACGTCAAGAAGGCCGAGACGGGCATCATCTACATCGACGAGATCGACAAGATCGCCCGCAAGAGCGAGAACCCGTCGATCACCCGTGACGTGTCGGGCGAGGGCGTGCAGCAGGCGCTGCTGAAGATCCTGGAGGGCACCACCGCCTCGGTGCCGCCCCAGGGGGGCCGCAAGCACCCCCACCAGGAGTTCATCCAGATCGACACCACGAACATCCTGTTCGTCTGCGGCGGGGCGTTCGCGGGCCTCGAGAAGATCATCGAGAGCCGCATCGGTCGCAACGGGGTGGGCTTCACGGCCGACGTGACCCGCTACGACGACAAGGACCTGGGCAAGCTGCTCGAGCAGGTGCAGCCCGAGGACCTGTTGAAGTTCGGCCTCATCCCCGAGTTCGTCGGGCGCCTGCCCGTGATCGGGGCCGTGTCCAGCCTCGACCACGAGGCCCTCATCCGCATCCTGATCGAGCCGAAGAACGCGCTCACCAAGCAGTACCAGAAGATCTTCGAGTTCGAGGACGTCGAGCTCGAGTTCACCGACGACGCGCTCGAGTCCATCGCCGACCAGGCCCTCCTGCGGGGCACCGGCGCCCGGGGCCTGCGGGCCATCCTCGAAGAGGTGCTGCTCAACCTCATGTACGAGCTGCCCAGCCGCAGCGACGTCGGCCGGTGCGTGGTCGACCGGGCCGTCGTGCTCGACCGGGTGAACCCCACCCTCGTGCCCCGCACCGACGCCCCGCGCCAGCAGCGGCCGCGCCGGGCCGCGTCGTAGCCCGCCGGCGCCAGGTTTCTTGGACTTCGACTTCGACCGCGCCCGGGCGTACCTCGACGCCCACATCGACCTCGAGAAGACGACCGGCATCTCCGCGGGCCACGTGGCCGGGCTGTCCCTCGACCGCATGCGCCAGGTCGTCGACGTGCTGGGCAACCCGCAGCGCGACTACCCCGTGCTGCACATCACCGGCACCAACGGCAAGGGGTCGACGGCCCGGATGATCACCGCGCTGCTGGCGGGCCACCAGCTCTCGGTCGGCACCTACGCCAGCCCCCACCTGGAGCACGTGACCGAGCGCATCTCCCGCAACCTCGAGCCGATCGACCCGGCCGAGCTGGCGGGCGTGGTCGGCGAGATCGCCGCGCTGGAGGACCAGGCCTTCTTCGAGGCGCGACCCTCGTACTTCGAGCTGCTGACCGCCGCCGCCTTCTCGTGGTTCAGCCAGGTGGCGGTCGACGCCGCGGTGCTGGAGGTGGGCCTGCTCGGCCGGTACGACGCCACCAACGTGGCCGACGGCCGGGTCGCCGTGGTCACCAACGTGGGCAAGGACCACACCGACGGCCGGGGCGACTGGCGCCGGCGGGTGGCGGGCGAGAAGGCCGGCATCGTCAAGCCCGGCAGCCACCTCGTGCTGGGCGAGGCCGATCCCGACCTGCGCGACCTGTTCACGGGCGAGGGTGCGGCCGAGGTGTGGGTGCGCGACGACGACTTCGGCGTCGCGACCGACCGGGTGGCGCTCGGCGGGCACGTGGTCGACCTGCGGACGCCGTTCGGGGAGCTCGACGAGGTGTTCCTGCCGGTGCACGGGGCCCACCAGGCCGAGAACGCGGCGCTGGCGGTGGCGGCGGTCGAGGCGTTCTTCGGCCGGGCGCTCGACGGCGAGGTGGTGGCCGAGGCGTTCGCCGGCCTCACGCTGCCCGGCCGGTTCGAGGTGCTGCACCGGGCGCCGCTGCTCGTGCTGGACGCCGCCCACAACCCCGACGGCGCCCGGGCGGCGTCGGACACGCTGGCCGACGAGATCGCCATCGCCGGCACCCGTCACTGGGTGTTGGGCCTGCTGGCCGGTCGTGACCTCGACGAGATGGTCGCGGCGTTCGGCCTCGTCCCCGGCGACCGGGTGGTGGCCTGCACGCCCCCGACGCCCCGCGGCGTGCCCGCGTCCGAGCTGGCCGCGGTCGTGGCCGCCCACGAGATCGACGTCGAGGCGGTCCCGGAGGTCGACCGGGCGGTGGAGCGGGCCTGGCGCCGGGCCGAGGAGTCCGGCGACGGCGACCTGGTCATGGTGACCGGCTCGCTCTACACGGTGGGCGCGGCGCGCACCGCCTGCCGCCACCTGGGCCTCCTCGCCTGACCCCGACGCTCCGCTCACGGGGGTGGGCGGGTTTCCTGGGTCGGGGGCCCGACGCCTACCCTTCCCCGACTGTGAAGAACCGCACCTTCGTCATGTGCAAGCCCGATGCCGTCGAGCGGCGGCTGGTGGGCGAGGTCGTCTCCCGCCTCGAGCGCAAGGGCCTGACCCTGGTCGCCGCCGACCTCCGCACGGTCGACCGCGCCCTCGCCGAGCAGCACTACGACGAGCACCGGGACAAGCCCTTCTTCGGCGAGCTGGTCGACTTCGTGACCCGCTCACCGGTGTTCCCCATGGTGGTGGAGGGCCCCGACGACAACACCTTCCTGCTGGTGCGCAAGCTCGTCGGCGCGACCAAGGTCGAGGACGCCGAGCCGGGCACCATCCGCGGCGACTTCGCGACGATCACCACCGAGAACCTGGTGCACGCGAGCGACGGCCACGACTCGGCCGCCCGCGAGATCGCCCTCTGGTTCCCCGGCTTCGGCTGACCCGCCTCGGGCGCGCCGCCACGCACCGGGCGGACAGCGGGACCCACCGCGCATGGACATCGCCTTCCGTGACCACGGAAGTGCACTGATCGCGCGGCGAGTGAGACAATGAGACCGCCAAAGGCGGATCATGGGCGGACACAGCGACAGCATCGTGGGGCGGGAGGCGGACACCGCTCGTCTACAGGGCGCGCTCGACGCGGCGCGCGCCGGGCACGCCAGCGTGGCGGTCGTGACCGGTCCCGCCGGCATCGGCAAGACCTCGCTGTGGCGGGCGGTGCTGAGCGGGACCCGCGGACCGTCCCGCCAGGACGTGCTGGTCGTCGTCGCCACCGGCGACGAGGCCGAGACCGACCTCGCCCACGGGGTCGTCGACCAGCTGGTGCGGCAGGCACCGCTGGACGACCGCACCCGCGCGGCACTCGCCGCCGGTCCCGGCGCCGACCCGGTGCAGGTCGGGGCGGCGCTCGTCGCCCTCGTCGACGAGCTCCTGCTCGATCACACGCTCGCCGTGGTGGTCGACGACGCCCAGTGGGCCGACGAGGCGTCGCTGCGGGCCCTCACGTTCGCCGCCCGCCGGCTGGAGGGCGACCGGGTGTTCCTCTGCGTGACGTGCCGGGACGACGCCACCGACCGGCTGCCTCCGGGCCTCCTGCGGCTGGCGCGGGCGCCCGGGGTGCGGCTCGACCTGGGCGCGCTCGACCTGGCCGCCGTGGGTGAGCTGGCCCGGCGCGCCTACGGGCGCCCGGTCGCGCCCCGCGTCGCGGCGCGGCTGCTCGCCCACACCGGCGGCAACCCCCTGCACACGCGGGCGCTGCTCGACGAGCTCCCACTGGATGTCCTCGCGTCGGCGGAGCCGTCGTCGCTGCCGGTGCCCCGCAGCTACGCCAGCCTGGTGCTGGCCCAGGTGGCCCGGTGCGGGGAGGGCGCCCGCGACCTGGTGGCCGCGCTGGCCGTGCTCGGCCGGCCGGCACCGGTACCCGACGTCGCCCGGGTGGCCGGCTGCGGCGACCCGCTGGCCGCGGTGGACGAGCTGGTCGCCTGCGGCCTGGTGGAGCTGCGCACCCGGCCGGAGGGCACCGTCGTGGCGTTCCCCCACGGCCTGGTGGGGGCCAGCATCGCGGCCGACCTGTCGCCGTCGCGACGATCGGCGCTCCACGCCGCGGCGGCGACCGCGACGGCGGGGGACGAGGCGCTGGGTCACCGGCTGGCGGCCGCGCTGGGACCCGACGCCGACCTGGTGGACACGGTCCGCCGGCGGGCGGGCGCCCTGATCGCGGCCGGGGCGCCCGTGATGGCGGGCCGCCACCTGCTCGCCGCCGCGCCGCTGGCGAGCGCGCCGGACGAGCGCGCCGGACTGGTGGCGCTGGCCGCCGCCCACCTGAGCATGGCGGGGGCGCCGGTGGACGGGCTGGTGGACGAGGTCGCCGCCGGCCGGGCGGGCGCGCTGCGCAGTTGCGTGCTGGGCCGGGCGGCCCTCGCTGCGGGCGATCCCGGCGGCGCCGAGCGGCTGCTCGTGGACGCCTGGGAGCGGGCACGCACGGCCGCTCCGGGCGACGACGCCCGGCCGCTCGCTGCGCCCGTCGCCGACCTGCTGGGCATCCTGGCGCTGCACCGGCAGGACGCCGGGGCGATCGTGACCTGGGCGCGCCGGGCGCTCGAGGCCGGCAGCCGGTCGGGCCTGTCGGCCACGCTCGGCGCCCACGGGCTGGCCCTGGAGGGTCGCTTCGCCGAGGCGGAGGCGGAGATGACAGGGCTGCTGGCCGGCGATCCCGCCCCGGAGCTGCGCGCCGACGCGCTGTTGGGCCGGGGCGTCGTGCGGGTGTGGGCCAACGACCTCGAGGGCGCGGCCGCGGACCTGGCGGCGGTCGACACGGACGCGGGCGCGCCCCACTCGCTGCTGGCCCGGGTCGACGTGCGGTCGTATCGAGCGGAGGCGGCCTTCCGCGCGGGGCGCTGGGCCGAGGCGCTCGACCTGGCCGAGTCGACCGCCTCGATCGTGGACGACTCGGGCGACCCCATGTTCGTGGCGCTCCCCCACGCGGTGGCCGTGTTCGTGCTCGCCGGCCTGGGGCGGCCGACCGAGGCGCAGGCCCACCTCGACGCCGCCTGGGCCAACGTCGAGACGACCGGGCTGCTGCCGGCGCGGCTGTGGTCGACACATGCCAGCCTGCGCCTGGCGGTGGGCGTGGGCGACCACGACGAGGTCGTGCGGACGGGCGACGCCGTGGTCGCGGACGGCCTCGACGCCTTCCCCGAGGGCATCCACCACTGGCGGGCCGCCTATGTGGACGGGTTGCTGGCCCTCGGCCGCGTCGACGACGCGGCCGCCGTGGCCTCCGCACTCGCGGACGACGTGGCGCAGCGGGCCGACGTGTCGGTCGCGGCCGACGCCGCCCGTGCGGCCGGGGCGGTGGCCGCCGCGCAGGGCGACCACGCGGTGGCCTGGCAGGCATTCGACGCGGGGCTGGCGCTCGACCCCGTCGGCAGCAGGCCCTACGAGCGGGGCCGCCTGGAGCTGGCCGCCGGCGCCCACCAGCGCCGGGTCGGCAGCCGCCGGGCCGCCGCCGCCCTGCTGGAGCAGGCGATGGCGCGGTTCGACGCGCTCGGCGCCATGCCCTGGGTGTCGAGGTGCGCGCAGGAGGCCGCTGCCTGCGGGCTGCGACCTCGGCGACGCTCGGTCCCCGCCGTGGGTGACGAGGCGCTCACGTCCCAGGAGCGGCTCGTCGCACGGCTGGTGGCCCAGGGCGGGACCAACCGCGAGGTGGCGGCCGAGCTGGTGATCAGCACCAAGACCGTCGAGCACCACCTGGGCCGGGTGTACGCCAAGCTGGGCCTTCGCTCCCGCACCGAGCTGGCGGCGCGCCTGGCCGCGGACGGGGCGGCGGGTGAGGCGTCGGGGGATGGGCCCGGGGCGGGCGAGGGCGGCGGACGGCGGCACGTGCCCGCGTCCGGCGGCACGGGCGATCCCCGTGTCCGGAGGCAGGGTTGAGCGCGGCGCCCGACGCGCCGGTTGGCCGCGACGCCGAGCTGGCGCAGGTGGTCGACGCGTTCCGGCCCGGGCCCGCGCCCCGGTCACCGGTGGTGCTCGTGGTCGGTGAGGGCGGCATGGGCAAGACCCACCTGGTCCGCCACGCCCTCGACCTGAGCGGCGCGGTGGCCGTGGTGGCCGAGGGCGACCAGGCCGAGGCGGAGCTGGAGTACGGCGTGCTCGACCAGCTCGTGCGCCGCTCGCCTCTGGACGGCTCGGCGCTCGACGACCTGGTGCCCCGGTCGGGCACCGACCCGCTGGTCGCCGGCGCGGCGCTGATGCGGTTCGTCGACAGCCTGGCCCTCGACGCGCCCCTGGTCGTGGTCGTGGACGACGCCCAGTGGGCCGATCGCGCCTCCCTCGACGCCATGACGTTCGCGGCGCGGCGCCTCCGGGCCGAGCAGGTGGTCCTGTGCCTGACCTGCCGGCCGGAGGGGCTCGACCGGCTGCCGCCGGGCCTCGCCCGGCTGGTCGACGCCGGGTTGCGGATCGAGCTGGCTCCGCTCGACGCGGGCATGGTCGCCGACCTGGCCTTCCGGTTGACCGGGCGGCCCCTGCCCGGCCCGGCCGCCGAGCGGCTGCGAGCCCACACCGGCGGCAACCCGCTGCATGTGACCACACTGCTGCGCGAGCTGGCACCCGGGGACCTGGAGGCGGGCACGCCGCTGCCGGCCCCGCGGTCGTACGCAACCCTGGTGCTCGGGCGGCTCGCCGCCTGCCGCCCGGGCACCCGTCGGCTCGTCGAGGCGCTGGCGGTGCTCGACCGCCGCCCGGCGCTCACGACCGCCATGGCCACCGCGGGGCTCGATCCGGCCGGTGAGATCGGGTCGGCCGCCCTGGACGAGGTGCTCGACACCGGCATGGCCTCGCTGATCGAGCAGCCGGGAGAGCGCTCCCTGGTGTTCGCCCATCCGCTGATCGGGGCCGCCGTGCTGGGCGACCTGCCCGTGTCGCGGCGCCAGGCGCTGCACCGGGCCGCGGGCGCGACGGTGCCGGGTGCCGCCGGCATGCGCCACCGGCTGGCCGGCTGCGCAGGCCACGACGCCGGCCTGGCCGCCGAGGCGCAGGCCGAGGCACGGGCCGAGGCCGACCGCGGGGCGTTCGCCTCGGCCGCGCGGCTCTGGGCCGAGGTCGCCCGGGTGGCACCCGCGCCGGCCGATCGCGAGCACGCCCGGCTGCGGGCGGTCGACCACCACCTGCTCGCCGGCGACCTCACCGCCGCGGCCCGGGAGCGGGCCGCGGTCGAGGCGGCGGGCGACGGGCCCCTGCGGTCGTTCCTGCTGGGCCGGCTGTGCTACGTGCTCGGTCCCCGGCGCGAGGCCGACGGTCACCTCGACCAGGCCTGGCACCAGGTCGAGGGGCAGGGCACGCCGGCGGACGCCGACCTGGCGGGCCGCATCGCGGCGCTGCGGGCGACCACCGCGGTGGACCGCACCGACGGGGCGGCCGGGATGGTGTGGGCCCGGCGGGCGCTCGCTCTCGCCCCCGAGGCGGCCGCCGACTGCAACCACGGCCACATGCTGGCCATGTCGTGCGCGCTGGTGGGCGAGGTGCGGGCCGGCATCGACGAGCTGTCGGCGGCCCTCGACCCGCCACCGCTCAGCGGGGCGGCCGTCACCGACCTCCGCCTGGGGCGGGGCGTCCTCCGCCTGTGGGCGGGCGACCTCGGGCCCGCGGCCGACGACCTGGCCGCGTGCCTGGGGGCGTGGGGCGGGGGCGGCACCTTCGTGGCCCGCGAGAGCGCTCGCTACTTCCTGGCCGAGGTGCACTACCGAGCGGGCCGGTGGGACGACGCGGTGGTGACCGCCGAGACCGCCGCCGCCATCGTCGACGAGACCGATCAGGTGTGGCTGGCCGCCTTCCCCCACGCCGTGGCGGTCTTCCCGCTGGCGGCCCGCGGCGAGTGGGACCGGGCCGGCCACCACCTGGCGGCCGCCCGCACCGCCGCCGACGCCACCCGGGGCGGGGCCGCGCGGCTGTGGGCGGGGCTGGCGGCGCTGCGCCTGGCCGAGTCGCGCCACGACCCCGCCGCGGTCGTGGCCGCGGCCGAGGCCCTCGGCGGCATCCCCACCCGCCCGGCCTCACCCAGGGACGAGGCCATCGCACCCTGGCGTGCCGCCTTCGCCGAGGCGCTGGCCGGCCTGGGCCGCGTGGACGAGGCCGGCGCAGTGCTCGACTGGCTCGGCGCCGACGCGGCGACGTCCCCCCACGCGCTGGTGCGGTCCGATCTCGACCGGGCGCAGATCGCGGTGGCGTCCGCGGTGGGCGAGGCCGGCCGGGCGGCCGAACTGGCCGAGCGCGCCGTGGCGCCCGATGCTCCGGCCGCGTCGGCCGGGGAGTTCGCACGGGGCCAGCTCGAGCTGGTGGCGGCCCGCGCCCTCGCGGCGGTCGGCGACGACGACGGGGCCGGTCGTGCCCTCGCCGCCGCGCGGCGGCGGTTCGTGGGGTTGCGGGCGGAGCCGTGGGTCGCCGCGGTCGACAGGGCGCCGGGCGCGGTCGGTGGGCGCCGGCGGGTGCGACGCGGCGCGGCCCGCCCGGCCGGGGCAGCGGAGCTCACACCCCAGGAACAGGCCGTGGCACACGTGGTGGCGCGGGGCGCGACCAACCGCGAGGCGGCCGACGAGCTGTTCATCAGCATCAAGACCGTCGAGCACCACCTCTCCCGGGTCTACGCCAAGCTGGGGGTGCGCACCCGCACGGAGCTGGCGGGCGTTGTGGACGTGACGGCGGGCACCCCGACCGCACCCTGATCCTCGGCCCCTCGGGGGTCCTCCCGATGCGAACGGGCCCCGTCCGGGCGGAGAGTCGGGGCGTGCGGGTCCTTCTGGACATAGGGCGGGATGGCGACGGCCGCGTGGTCGGCCGGCTCACGCTGCCCGGGGGAGTGCCAGTGCGCTTCTCCGGGTGGCTCGAGCTCCTCCACCTCCTCGAGGGCCCCGCCGAAGGCAGATGCTCCGACGAAGGGACGCAGTGATGGGACGGACAGTGCGACGGGCGGGTGCCCTGGTGGCGGCGGGCGTGCTGATCGCCGGGCTGGGTGCGTGCGGTGATGACGACGACGGCGGCGAGGCGGCGGGAACCGGCGCCGACGCCGGCCTGGGGGGCGAAGCGAGCGCGGCCGAGGCGGCTGCGTTCTGCGACGCCGCGCTGACGGTGGACGAGGTCAGCCTGGGCATGGAGAGCGGGGAGTCGACGCCGGACGAGCTCGAGGCGACCTACGTGGCCGCCGAGGACACGGCGCCGGACGAGCTCGCCGACGAGGTCGGGACCATGGTGTCCGACGCCCGGACCATGGCGGCCGCGCCGCCCGAGGGCGACGGCCCGCCCCCGATGCCGAGCGAGGCCTTCTACCCGGCCGCGGTCCAGGTGAGCGAGTACCTCTCGGCCAACTGTGACGTGCAGACGGTCGACGTCACGGCCACGAACTACGCGTTCGCCGGCCTGGACGAGCCGGTCGAGGCCGGCCCGACCGTGCTGAACCTGGCGAACGACGGCACCGAGTTCCACGAGGTCGTCCTGTTCAGCGTGGCTGACGGCGAGGAGCGGCCGTTCGAGGAGCTGATGGCGCTGCCCGAGGAGGAGATCGACGCACTGATCACCGACGAGGCCTTCTCGATGGCACCCCCCGGCGCCGCCAACTACGTGACTGCGGACCTCGAGCCCGGTCGCCACATCGCGATCTGCTTCGTGCCGGTGGGCGCCACCCCCGAGGCCCTGGCCTCCGGTGCCCCCCTGCCCGAGGACGACGGGCACTTCATGCACGGCATGGTGGCGGAGTTCGAGGTGTCCTGACCAGGCACTGAGTGCGATTCCGAGCACGAGGCGTGCGCCCTTCTCCCCGGGCGCACGCCTCGTCGGGGTCGCGCTCACGGGCCCGGCCGACGGTTAACCTACGGCAAGCCCTCCACAGCATCGGCGGAGGATGCCAACGCATGCCCGACAACTTCTTCTCCTCCTTCACAGGTCGGGACATGGCCGTCGACCTCGGGACGGCCAACACCGTCATCTACGTACGCGGCAAGGGCATCGTGCTGAACGAGCCCTCGGTCATCGCGCTCAACGTGCGCGACGGCAAGCCGGTGGCGGTGGGGGTCGAGGCCAAGCGGATGATCGGTCGCACGCCCAGTCACATCGAGGCGATCCGGCCCCTGAAGGACGGCGTCATCGCCGACTTCGAGATCTGCGAGAAGATGCTCAGCTACTTCATCCGCAAGGCCCACAACCGCCGGTGGGGCAAGCCCCGCATGGTCATCTGCGTGCCCTCGGGCATCACCGGCGTCGAGCAGCGGGCGGTGCAGGAGGCGGCCGAGTACGCCGGGGCCCGCAAGCCGGCCTACATCATCGAGGAGCCCATGGCCGCGGCCATCGGCGCCGGCCTGCCGGTCCAGGAGCCGACGGGCAACATGATCGTCGACATCGGCGGCGGCACCACCGAGGTGGCCGTCATCTCGCTCGGCGGCATCGTCACGAGCCAGTCGGTGCGGGTGGCGGGCGACGAGCTCGACGAGGGCATCATCGACTTCGTCAAGAAGGAGTACGGCCTGGCCATCGGCCAGCGCACGGCCGAGGAGGTGAAGATCGCGTTGGGCTCGGCGTGGCCGCTCCTCGAGGAGCTGCAGGCCGAGATCCGGGGCCGCGACCTCATGACCGGCCTGCCCAAGACGATCGTCACCACCACCGACGAGGTGCGCGAGGCGATGGAGGAGCCGGTGTCGGCCATCGTCGACGCCGTGAAGGTCACCCTGGACAAGACGCCGCCGGAGCTGGCCGCCGACGTGATGGACAAGGGCATCTGCCTGGCCGGCGGCGGGGCCCTGCTCAACGGGCTCGACGCCCGCCTCCACCACGAGACCGGCATGCCGATCGTGGTCGCGCCCAACCCCCTGCACGCCGTGGCGGTGGGCTCGGGCCAGTCGCTGGAAGAGTTCGACGCGCTGAAGAGCGTGCTGTTCAGCTCGACCGGCTACTGATGGCCCTGTCGCCCCCGACCGGCTCGCGCACGCGCATGACGGTGCTCGTGCTCGCGTCCGTGACCCTGGTGGTGG
The DNA here is from genome assembly GCA_963842395.1 of uncultured Acidimicrobiales bacterium. GTDB lineage: Bacteria > Actinomycetota > Acidimicrobiia > Acidimicrobiales > VFJN01 > ZC4RG19. The sequence continues at coordinate 450,098 of CAWJGJ010000002.1, read as the reverse complement.
TGGGGCTGCGGGACGTCCCGGTGGTGCGCGACCTGCGGGAGGGTGCGGCGACGGTGCTGAGCCCGGTCGAGAGCGCCATCTCGACGGTCACCAGCCCGGTCCGCAACGCCTGGCACGGCATCACCGACTACGACGAGGTCCGGGCCGAGAACGACCGCCTCCGGGCCGAGCTGGCCGAGTCGGAGGCGGCCGCCATCGGCCAGTCCGACGCCGAACACCGGCTGGCGGACCTGTCGGCATCGCTCGACCTGCCGTTCGCGGGCGATGTGCCGGCCGTGACCGCCCGGGTGGTGTCCGGGCCCCGGTCGAACTTCTCGTACGCCCTCGAGATCGACAAGGGAACCGACGACGGGCTGGCGGTGGGCATGCCGGTGGTCACCGGTGGGGGACTGGTGGGACGCATCAGCCAGGCCACGTCCGGCACCGCCCGGGTCGAGCTGCTGACCGACCCCGAGTTCCGGGTGGGCGTGCGGCTCGCCACCACCGGCGCCCTGGGCACCGCCCAGGGCCAGGGCCGGGACGAGCCGCTGACGGTCGACTCGTCGATCGCGCCCGGCACCGAGGTCGAGGCGGGCACCGGCGTCGTCACGAGCGGGGTCGACCGCAGCGCCTTCCCGCCCGGCATCCCGGTCGGCAAGGTCGACTCGGTGCGCGAGGGCTCGGGCAGCCTGGCGCTCGAGCTGGTGGTCGACCCGCTGGTCGGCACCGACGAGTTCAGCTACGTCACCGTCCTCCAGTGGCAGCCGGAGTAGGCGCCGATGTCTGGGCGTCGTTGGATCTGGCCCCGTGGTGCGCTGGTCGTGCTGGCCGCCGTCGTGCTGCAGGTGGCCGTGGTGGCCGACCTGCGTGTGGGCGACGCCATCGCCGACCTGGTGCTGGCCGTCGTGGTGGCGGCCGGCGTGACGGGCGGCCCCGACAGGGGTGTCACCTACGGGTTCGCCGCCGGGCTCGTGTACGACCTGGTGCTCGACACGCCGTTCGGGCTGTCCGCGCTGTCCTACGCGCTCGTCGGTTACGCGGTGGGCTGGGCGGCGGCGGCGCTCGGCCGCACCAGCGGCTGGTGGCCGGTGGCCATCGCGGCCGCGGCGGGCGCTGCCCAGGTCGCGCTCTACACCAGCCTCGGCAACCTGGTGGGCGTGGCCTACCCCTTCGGGGCGGTGCCGCACGTCGCCCTCGTGATGGCGGTGGGCCAAGCACTGCTGGTCGTGCCGATGCTGCGGGTGCTCTGGTGGGTCCACGGGCAGGGTGAGCCCGACCGGCTCGAGGTGGTGTGGCGATGAACGCGGCCCACGACGACCAGCAGCGGCCCCGACTCCGGCTGTCGATCGTGGCCGTCGTGGCCGTGGCGCTGTTCGCCTCGCTGTTCGCCCGGCTCTACGACCTCCAGGTGGTGGGAGCCGGCGACTACCAGGTGCAGGCCGAGGCCAACCGGGTGCGCGAGGTGCAGGTGCCCGCGCCCCGGGGCCGGATCCTTGACCGCAACGGCAAGGTGGTCGTCGACAACCGGGTCGCCGTGGTGGTGGCGGTCGACCGCAGCGTGCTGGGCGAGCTGTCCAAGGCCCGGCAGGCGGACGTCATCAACCGGCTGGCGTTGAACCTCACGGGCGCGGGGCACCCGCTCACGCCCGACGCCATCCTCGAGCTGCTCGACGACCTGCGGTTCAACCGCTACGCGCCCGTGCCCGTGGCCGTCGACGTGCCCGAGGAGCTGAAGATCTACCTCGACGAGCACGCCGCCGAGTTCCCGTCGGTGGTGGTCGAGCGCGCGGCGCTGCGGCACTACCCCTACGGGCCCCTGGCCGCGCACGTGCTCGGCTACGTGGGCAAGATCGACCCCGAGGAGCTGGCCCTCCACGGCGACGAGGTGGCCAAGCCGTACACGCTCAACGACGAGATCGGCAAGAGCGGGGTCGAGCAGACGTTCGAGCGATGGCTGCGGGGCACGCCCGGCCTGCGCCGCATCGAGGTCGACGCCCAGGGCAACCCGGTGCGGGTCATCAGCGAGCGGCCGCCCCAGGCCGGCGACGACCTGGTGCTCAGCATCGACGTCGACGTGCAGGCTCTGGCCGAGCAGAAGGTGCAGCAGGGCCTGGCCGACGCCCGGGCCCGCCCCAACCGCGACGGCAGCCGCAACGCCGCCACCAAGGGGGCGGCCGTGGTGCTCGACCCCAACAACGGCCAGGTCATCGCCATGGCCTCGTACCCGTCCTACGACCCCAACATCACGGTCGACGGGTTCGGGACCGCCGAGTGGGCCCAGCTCAACGACCCGGTCAACCACTTCCCGCTGAACAACTGGGCGATCCAGGGACAGTGGGCGCCCGGCTCGACCTACAAGCTGTTCGTGGGCTACGCGGCGCTGATGGCGGGCGTGATGGCGCCCGACACCGTGTTCTCCGACCGCGGCGGCTACCAGATCCCGGGCTGCACGGGCGAGAAGTGCTACCGCAGCAACGCGGGCGGGGCGTCGTACGGCAACGTGACCGTGCAGCGGGCCATCACCGTGTCGTCCGACGCGTACTTCTACAACGTGGGCGCCCAGTTCTGGCTGCAGCCCGAGCGATTCGGCGGCGAGGAGGGCCTCCAGTCCCACCTGCGCCCGTTCGGCATCGGCGACGAGACGGGCATCGCCCTCACCGACGAGGCCAGCGGCCGCGTCCCCACGCCCACGTGGAAGCGCGAGTGGGCCGAGCGGGTCGACGGCGACGGCGTCTGGCGCACCGGCGACAGCGTCAACCTGGGCATCGGCCAGGGCGACGTGCTGGTCACGCCCCTGCAGCTCGCCAACGGCTACGCGACCTTCGCCAACGGCGGCACCCGCTACGTGCCCCAGATCGCGCTGCGGGCCCAGGCGTACCAGACCGATCGCGTGACCCGGGAGTTCGCGCCCAAGGTCGCCGAGCAGGTGCCGCTGCCGCCCGAGTTCCGCCAGCCGCTCTACGACGGGCTGGTCGGCGTGCCGGTGAGCGGCACCGCGGTGCGGGCGTTCTCGGGCTTCCCGCTCGACACCTACCCGATCGCCGGCAAGACCGGCACCGCGCAGGTCGACAACAAGAGCGACACCGCGGTGTTCGCCGCCTTCGGTCCCGCGCCGGCCCCCCGCTACGCCATGTCGGTGTTCCTCGAGGAGTCCGGGTTCGGTGGCACCGCCTCGGCGCCCGTGGCGCGGGCGCTGTTCGACGCCCTGTCGGGCCTCGTGCCGCTGACGCCGGCCGGGCCCAACGGGCTCCCGGTCGGCGCCGCAGCGCCGCTCACCGCGGCCGGGGGGAACTATGACTGAGCGTGCGCCGTCGGGGGTGGGGTGATGGCCCGCACGGCCCTCGACCTCAGCCGCGTCCCCACCCGGGAGCGCCAGCTCCGCGGTCCCGGCGACCGCGGCCGGCGCCGCGAGGAGAGCCTGTTCCGGGACCGCGCCCCCGCCGCATGGCGCCACGTCGACGTGGTGCTGCTGGCCTGCACCGCCGCCGTCTCGGCGCTGGGCGCGCTGATGATCCTCTCGTCGACCCGGGGCACCGATCCCGACACCTACGACACGTCGTTCCTCCGCCGCCAGGTGCTGTTCCTCGCCATCGGCGCGGTGGGCATGGTGATCGTCACCCTCGTCGACTACCGGCGCCTGCGCGACTTCGCGTGGCTGCCCTACACGGCCGGGCTGGCGCTGCTCGCCCTGGTGGTGTCGCCGCTCGGCACCGAGCAGCGCGGCACGCAGGCGTGGTTCCAGATCGGCGCCTTCCAGCTGCAGCCCGCCGAGCTGGCCAAGGTGACGGTCATCCTGGCGGTGGCCGCGGTGCTGGCCGGCTCGGAGGTGCCGCTCCAGGCCCGGCGCGTCGGCCTGGCGCTGCTGCTGTTCGCGGTGCCCACGGCCCTCATCATGCTGCAGCCCGACCTGGGGACGGCCCTCGTGTTCGTGGCCATCGCCATGGGCATGCTGCTCATCGGCGGGGCCCGGGCCCGCCACGTGGTCATCCTCACGGCGGTGGGCGTGATCGCCGTCGTGGGCGTGCTCACCTCGGACGTGCTCGAGTCGTACCAGCGCGACCGGCTCACCGGCTTCCTCGACCAGGACGGCACCGATCTGCAGGCCGAGGCCTACAACCTCGACCAGTCCAAGGCGGCCATCGCGTCGGGCAGCACGTCGGGCAAGGGCCTGTTCGAGGGCACCCAGACGCGGCTCGGCTTCGTGCCCGAACAGCACACCGACTTCATCTTCACGGCGGTGGGCGAGGAGCTGGGCTTCGTGGGCTCGGCCACGGTGCTCGGGCTGCTGGCGCTCATGTGCGTGCGCATCTGGCGCACCGCGCAGATCGCCCACGACCGGTTGGGCATGCTCATCTGCGTCGGCGTGCTGTCGATGCTGGTGTTCCAGATCTTCCAGAACGTGGGCATGACGATGGGCATCATGCCGATCACCGGCATCACCCTGCCCTTCATGAGCTACGGCGGGTCGTCGGTCATCACCTCGTGGCTGGCCATCGGCCTCGTGCTCAACGTCCACATGCGCCGGTTCGGCTGATCCGCCGCCCCCCGGCCCGCGTCGGGCCCCGTCAGCCGTCGGGGCGGCCGAGCTCCTGGGGGGTCGCGAAGTCCAGCATCTCGTCGCGGTCGACCAGGTACAGCCGCAGCCCCGTGGCCGCCTCCGGACTCCAGTCGTCGTCGCCGGCCGCCTCGATCGAGTCGAGCAGGCGGCCGGCGAGCACGGGATCGAGGGCGGGCTCGGCCAGCTGCGGGCGGCCGGCCAGGAAGGCGAGCACCACGGGATCGAGCAGCGTGTCCTCGGGGTCGTCGACGAGGCCTTCGAGCGCGGTGGTGACGAAGATCAGCTCGTCCTCGGCCAGCTCGGCGGTGACCGCGGGCCCGAGACGCAGCCGGTCGGCGGCGCCGGCCTCGTCGAGGAGGGCGCGGTAGGCCGTCAGGTCGATGCCCTCGGCGCCGGGGCGCAGGTCGGCCTCGGCGATGAGCTCGCCGTCGGGCGCGTCGGCCGCCACCGCACGGTCGACCACCAGGACCAGGCCGCCGTCGAGCCGGTCGCGGTCGACCAGGTGGTCGTCGTGCACGAAGAAGCGGCTGGTCAGCGGGAAGCGGACGTCGACGCCCCGCTCGATGAGGGCGAACGCCAGCGTCTCGCGGTACATGACGTAGGCGGGCTCGTCGCGGCTGATGACCAGCGGCCGGTCGCCGAGCTGGTCGGCGTGGTCGGCGGCGGCGCTCGCCAGGGTCTCGAGGACATCCCGGTCGAGCGACGAGTACGCGGCGGCCGCCGTGTTGGCCCGCCGGTCGAGCGACACGCTCACCACCGCGGGGACGGCGACGACCACCACCGCCAGCCCGGCGAGCACCGGCACGGCCGCCGGGCGGGTCGCCCAGGCGGCGCGCCCCGCCCACTCGGCGGCGGCCAGGCCGAGGACGAGCGCCACGAGGAAGGCGAGCACCCAGGACCAGTGGTAGAAGGTGATGCGGTTCTGCTCGAGGCCCGTGGGCACCGACGACCCGTTGACCAGGCCGGCGAGCGCGACCACCCCCGCCATGGCGCCCAGCCGCGCCGCCCGCGGCCGCGCCGCGCGCCACCGCAGGCACAGGCCGACGACCACGGCGGTCACCAGGCCGGCGGACAGCCAGGCCAGCACCGAGGGACGGGTGTTCAGCCAGGTGCCGGTCACCTCCGTGCGCCCCAGCAGGGGCGGCAGGCCCAGCGTGTGGGCCAGCTGCCAGGTGGCGGGGGCGAGGCCGAGCGTGTCGTGGCCGCCGTTGCGGGCGAACCACAGCATCTCGCCCAGGTTCCCGCGGGCGCCGAACAGCTGCTGGGCCAGCACGGGGGCCCACAGCACGAGCGCGACCAGGCCCGCCCGACGGGCCCACCGGGCCAGCTCGGCCCGCGCGACCGGGTCGCTGCGGCCCCCGGCGCGCCACCACGCCGCGGCGCCGAGCGCCAGGCCCCCGACCGCGACGACCGCGGTGGCCGGCAGGACCGACAAGTGCTGCTGCGCGGTGAAGCTGACGGCTGCCGCGGCCACCGGGAGGAGCCGGACGTCGGCGCACGCCACGCACCACATCAGCACCCCCGTCGCCAGCAGCGGGTAGCCGGCGATGTTGGAGCTGACCGGGTTGATCATGCTGGCAGCACCGGTCGAGAAGGTCACGGCCGCCAGGACCACCGCGGCCACCACGCCGGCCGTGCGGCCGAGCTGCCGGAACACGGCCCACGCGGACGTGACCAGGCAGGTCGCCACGATGGCCACCGACACGAGCGACATCCCGAGGGCGCCGCCCAGCACCCGGATCGGCAGGGCCAGCAGGTAGAAGTGCAGCGGCCCGGGGTGGTGCACCGACGCCACGGTGCCGGCGTACTCGATCGACTGCGACGGCTGGCCGAGCAGGGGCGTGCGGGACGTGCCGACGTCGAGCGAGCGCAACGCCATCAGCGCCGGGTCGCCCTGCGGCGTCCAGTCGGGGGTGAACAGCGCGAAGGCCATCACCGGGGCGAGGACGAGGGCGGCGGCCACGGCCAGCGCCCAGCGCCGGCTTCCCCGGTCGAGGTCGCGCCAGCGGTGGACGGGCCGCGCCGGCGGGTGGGGGCGGTCGGGCGCCGCCGCCTCGCCGTTGCCGTCGGGCCGCGCGGACACGGTCGACGTGGCCTTCCCCGCGACGGCGCTCCCCACGGCGGTGACGCTATCCCGCGGCGCGTGCTCTCGACCCGTTCGCGCCGGTGCTCAACCACTACCCTCTGCGGTAGCCGATCAAAGGGGAGCGCGTTGGGGACGCAGGTGTCGGTTGTCCTGCCCGCCTACAACGAGCGGGACAACCTGGCCGAGCTGGTGCCGGAGGCCGGCGCCGCGCTGCGCGGCGCGGGCGTCACCTTCGAGGTGGTGGTCGTCGACGACGGCAGCACCGACGGCACGGCCGAGCTGATGCGCGAGCTGGAGAGCCCCGACGTCGTGAACGTGCGGCTGCGGCGCAACGCGGGCAAGTCGGCGGCGCTCAGTGCGGGGCTGGCCCGGGCCCAGGGCGAGTACGTGGTCCTGATGGACGCCGACGGGCAGGACGACCCGCGGCAGATCCCCCGCCTGCTCGCCGCGCTCGACGCCGACGACGGCCTCGACCTCGTCACCGGGCGGCGCGCCGTCCGCCACGACCGGTTCGTCAAGCGCACCACCTCGCGGGTGTACAACCGGGTCACGTCCCTGGTCACCGGGGTCGACGGGCGCGACTTCAACAGCGGCTTCAAGGCCATGCGGCGCGAGCTGGCCGTCGGTCTGGAGCTGTACGGCGAGCTGCACCGCTACATCCCCGTGCTGGCGCACTGGCAGGGGTTCCGGGTCGGCGAGGTGGACGTCGACCACCACGAGCGCCGCCACGGCGCGTCCAAGTTCGGCCGGGCGCGGTTCTGGCGGGGGTTCCTCGACCTCATCACCGTGAAGTTCCTGACCACCTACACGGGCCGGCCCTTCCACCTGTTCGGGGGGCTGGGCGTGCTCATGGGGGTCGCCGGGTCGGGCCTCCTGGCCTGGATGCTGGTGGAGAAGCTGATGGGCAACCCCATCGGCACCCGGCCGGCCCTGCTGGCGGGCGTCCTGCTGGTGGTGGTCGCGGTCCAGATGGTGCTGCTCGGGCTGCTGGCCGAGCTCAGCGTCCACCTGCGGCGCCGGCCCTCCGAGCAGGTCGACGTGCACGACGCGGCCGGCTCCGGCGCGGCGATCCCCCGGGCATGACGCTCGCCCCGGCCGAGCCGCGCCGCTCCCGGCCCATCGGCCTGGCGCCGGGCGCGCCCGAAGAGGCGGCGGGGCAGGACGCGGCCAAGTACGGGTCCTCCAACCCGATCGTCCGCCGACTTCTCGACCGCTGGTCGGGCCGCCTGCGGACGGTGGTCGGGCCGCTGGAGGGCGCCGTCGTCGACGTCGGTGTGGGTGAGGGCCTGTGCCTGGAGCGCCTCCTCCGGCCGCCGGCTGCACCGGGCCCTGATCCGGCCGGTGCGGCTGCTGCCGATGGGTCTCCCGCCGGTGGGTCTCCCACCGAGGCGGCTGCCGGCACCTCGCCGGCGACGCCGGTGCGGGTGATGGGCGTCGAGTACCGCCTCGACAAGGCCCGGGTCGCCCGGCGCCTGCCCGGCGTCACCCCCGTGGTGGCCGACGCCGGCATGCTGCCGGTGCCCGACCGGGCCGCCGACCTGGTGACCTGCATCGAGGTGCTGGAGCACCTGCCGGGCGTGGCGCCCGCGGTGGCCGAGTTGGCCCGGGTCACCACCGACCGCTGCGTCGTCTCGGTGCCGTGGGAGCCGTGGTTCCGGCTCGGGAACCTGGGCCGCGGCAAGAACGTGCGCCGCCTGGGCAACGACCCGGAACACGTGCAGTGGTTCACGCCGCGCCGGCTGCGTCGGGCGCTCGGCGCGTCGTTCGCCGAGGTGCGGGTGGTGCGGGCCTTCCCGTGGATCATCGCGGAGGGCCGCCGACCTCGCTGAGGGCGGGGTTCGGGGCACGCTGCGGCGCCCCGCTACCCTTGGGCCGACATGTCTTCCGTCTGGACGCAGCTCGAACCGCACCTTGCGGGCGTGGAGAAGCCGGCCCGCTACATCGGGCTCGAGTTGGGCGCGCAGCGTCCCGTCCCTGGTCAGGGCGCCGTGTCCTGGCTGCTCACCTACCCCGACACCTACGAGATCGGCCTGCCCAACCAGGGCCTGCAGATCCTGTACGAGATCCTGAACGAGCGCGACGACGCGGTGGCCGAGCGGTCGTACGCCCCGTGGGGCGATCTCGAGGCCGTCATGCGGCGCGAGCGCATCCCGCTGTTCTCGGTCGACACCCACCGCCCCGGGCACGAGTTCGACGTGTTGGCCTTCAACCTGTCGGCCGAGCTGACCTACACGAACCTGCTCAACTGCGTCGACCTGGCCGGGGTGCCGGTGCGGGCCGCCGAGCGCCGGCCCGAGCACCCGCTGGTGGCGGCGGGCGGGCACTGCACCTACAACCCCGAGCCGCTGGCCGACTTCCTCGACTTCGTGGTGCTGGGCGACGGCGAGGAGGTGGTGTCCGACATCACCGCGGTGATCGCGGGGTGGAAGGCGTCGGGCCGCACCGAGGGCAGCAGGGCGGCGGTGCTGCGCGAGCTGTCCCACGTCGAGGGCGTGTACGTGCCGTCGCTCTACGACGTCGACTACGACCCGGGCGATGGGCGCATCCGCGCCATCACGCCCCGGTTCCCCGACGTGCCCGAGCGGGTCGAGAAGCGCACCATCGCCGACCTGGCCCAGTGGCCCTACCCCCGCCGGCAGCTCGTGCCGCTCACCGAGGTGGTGCACGATCGGCTCAACGTCGAGGTGTTCCGGGGCTGCACCCGGGGCTGCCGCTTCTGCCAGGCGGGCATGATCACCCGCCCGGTGCGCGAGCGCCCGGCCGACCAGGTGCGCACGATGGTGGCCGACGGCCTGCGCCGCACGGGCTACGACGAGGTGGCGCTCACCAGCCTGTCGACCGCCGACTTCTCGGGCATCGAGGGTGTGGTCCAGGGCATCGTCGACGACCCGGGCAGCTGCGGCCAGGTGTCGGTCAGCCTGCCCAGCCTGCGGGTCGACGCGTTCACCGTGGGCATCGCCGGCCAGATCCAGAAGGCCCGGCGCACCGGCCTCACCTTCGCCCCCGAGGCGGGCACCTGGCGCATGCGCCAGATCATCAACAAGCTCATCCGCGAGGAAGACCTCTACGGCGCGGTCGAGTCGGCCTTCAGCTCGGGTTGGCGGCGGGTGAAGCTCTACTTCCTCACCGGCCTGCCGTCCGAGACCGACGAGGACACGCTCGGCATCCTCGACCTGGCCCGCAACTGCGTGGAGATCGGCCGCGCCCACACCAGCGCCGCCTCGGTCAAGGCCTCGGTGGGCGGGTTCGTGCCCAAGCCGTTCACCCCGTTCCAGTGGTTCGGCCAGAACACCGCGGACGAGCTGGGACGCAAGATCTCGCTGCTGCGCGACGCCGGCCGCAAGGCCAAGGGCGTCCAGCTCACCTGGCACGACCCCAAGGCCAGCCTCGTCGAGGGCCTGGCCTCCCGGGGCGACCGCCGCCTGGGGCCGGTCATCGAGCAGGTGTGGCGCCAGGGCGGGACGTTCCAGGAGTGGAGCGAGCACTTCCGCCTCGACCTGTGGCTGACGGCCATGGCCGAGCACGGCCTCGAGGTCGACTGGTACGTCCACCGGCACCGCACCGAGGACGAGATCCTGCCGTGGGACCACATCTCCGCGGGCCTCCACAAGGACTTCCTGTGGCAGGACTGGCAGGACGCGCTGGCCGAGGTGGGCCTGCCGGACTGCCGGTGGACGCCGTGCTACGACTGCGGCGCCTGCACCGGCTACAGCATCGAGCACGTGGTGGCGTCTGCCACCCCGCCGGCCGGCGGCAGCCAGGGCACGGGCCAGGACCTGTCCACCGGGCACCTGCCCGGGCCCGTGCCGGTGACGCTGCGCACCCGCCCCCTCGCCGGAGCGCAGGCATGACCGAGCGAAGCGAGGTCCAGGAACACAGGTGCCATGTCGCCACGCAGTGGCGATGCGGCCACCGGTGCGCCCGAAGGGTGCACCAGTGACTGCGCCCGCGCCGCGGGTGCGCATCCGCTTCGCCAAGCACGGCAAGGTGCGCTTCACCAGCCATCGCGACGTGGCCCGCATCTGGGAGCGGGCCCTGCGCCGGGCCGGCGTCCCCATCGCCTACACCGAGGGCTTCTCGCCCCGGCCCAAGCTCAGCTTCGGGCTCGCGCTCAGCACCGGTCACGAGTCGCAGGGCGAGTACCTCGACGTCGCGCTGCGGGAGGCGCCCGACGCCGCGGCGGTGGCGGCGCTGCCCGCCCTGGTCGGCCCGGCCCTGCCCGAGGGCATCGACATCCAGTCGGCCGAGGCCCTGCCCGCCGGGTCCGACTCGCTGCAGCAGGCCGTCACGAGCTGCACCTGGCACGTCGAGGTCGGCGACGTGGCCCCGCCGGAGGCGACGCTCGCCGTCGCCCGGGCGCTGGCCGCGCCCGAGCTCACCCTCACCCGCGAGCGCAAGGGCCATGCCGTCACCGACGACGTGCGGCCCGCGATCCTCGCCCTGGCGGTGGTGGGGCCGGTGACCGAGGTCGTCGCCCCCCTCGCCCCCCGTACGTCGGCGGTCGCCACCGCCCTCGAGGCCGAGCTGGCCACGCAGCCGCGTGCGCTCCGCCCGGCCGAGCTCGTCACCGCGCTCGACCCCACCTGGGTCGTGACGCGGGTCGTTCGCATGCACCAATGGACGCAGGCCGGCGGCGCCCGGCACGAGGTCATGGACCTCGGGCCGGCAGCGACGCCGCCTCCGCACGCCGAGAGGCGTGCGTCATGAGAAGGGAACTCACCCATGTCCGAGACAGACCTGTCCGGCCCGGAGGCGCCGAACCCGGTCCCTGAGGAACCGGTCACGCCCGCGGCCGCGTCGACTCCCGCGACAACGGCCCCGAAACCGAACGAGGACGCCGCCCCGGTTGTGGGCGGCGCCACCAACACGACATCCCCCGCCGGTGACGGTGCTCCCACAACGGCCACGCCGGCCGGTGCCGCCGATGGCGCGGCGGTGACCGACAGCGACGGCGACGAGACACCCGGCGCCGAGGGCGCGGGCGGGGGCGGCGACGCCGCCCGCAAGCGTCGGCGGCGGGGATCACGGGGCGGTCGCAAGCGCAGCAAGCCCCGCGCCGACGGCGAGACCGACGCCGACGGCGACGGCGAGGACGACACCGAGGGCGACGGCGACGCAGCCGCGGGCGCGGCCGGGGCGCCGACCGGGGCCCGAGGCGGCCGCGCCGCGGCCGGCGACGAAGGCGGACGTACCGCGGCCGACGGCCAGCGAGCCTCGGCACCGGCGCGGTCCCGCTCGGGCGGTGGCGAACGCCGCTCCGCCGGCGACGGCACCGCGACCCCGGGTCGGGGCCGCGGCCGCACGCGCCCCGCCGGCGAGCGGACCGGCGGCGATGCCGCCGGCGACCGGGCGCCCGCCGGCGCGGCTGACGGCGAACCCGACCGCAACCCCGAGCTGCCCGATCGCCACGGCGAGGGGCGGCCGTCCTCGGTCGAGGCCGCGACCGCGGCGCTGGTGCCCAAGGCGCCCCCGCCCAAGCCCAAGATCGGCGACAGCATCCCGCCCGAGGTGCTCCGCCAGATGGAGCGGAAGGCTGGCGGCGACGCCGTGTCCGGTGACGGCGACGACGAGCAGGGCGACGGCCGCAAGCGTCGTCGCCGCCGGGGTGGCCGCGGTCGTTCCGGTGGCGGCAGGGACGCCCAGCCGGCGCAGGGCAAGGCCTCACAGCCCCAGCAGTCGTCCCGGCGCGGGCGCAAGGGCAACCCGGTCGAGGCCGTCCTGTCGCACGAGCCGACCGAGCTCGACGAGGAGACGCTCGAGCGGCGCCGGGGCCGCGAGCGCAAGGGCCGGGCCGTCGGCCGCTACTCGATGTGTGTCCACGTCACCGGCCAGGCCACGCAGATCGCGGTGCTCGAGGGCCGCTCGCTGATCGAGCACTACGTGTCGCGGCCCTCCGACGACGTCTCGCAGATCCACGGCAACGTCTACCTCGCCCGGGTGCAGAACGTGCTGCCGGGCATGGAGGCGGCGTTCGTCGACATCGGCACCCCCAAGAACGCGGTGCTGTACCGCGGCGACGTCCACTACGACCCCGAGGACGTCGAGCGGGGCGGCGGCAAGGGCCGCCCCCGCATCGAGGACGTGCTGCGCGCCGGCCAGACCATCCTGTGCCAGGTCACCAAGAACCCCATCGGCGCCAAGGGCGCCCGGCTCACCCAGGAGGTGTCCCTCCCGGGCCGGTTCGTCGTGCTCATCCCCAACTCGTCGACGTACGGCATCTCCAAGCGCCTGCCCGACGACGAGCGCAAGCGGCTGCGCCAGATCCTCGACCGGGTCAAGCCCGCCCAGCACGGCGTGATCGTCCGCACCGCGGCCGAGAACGTCACCACCGACGAGATCGAGGACGACGTCCGACGCCTGCTCGACCAGTGGGCGCAGATCGAGGCGCTCGCCAAGCGGTCCAAGGCCCCGACGCTGCTGTACCGCGAGCCCGACATGGCCGTGCGGGTCATCCGCGAGGAGTTCAGCCAGGACTACCGCAGCGTCCTCATCGACGACGAAGCGCTGTTCACCGCCGTGCGCGACTACGTCGGCTCGATCAACCCCGAGCTGGCCGACCGGGTCGAGTACTACGACCCGGCGGTCGAGGGCCTGCCCCTCTACGAGCGCCACCACGTGCACGAGCAGGTGCACCGGGCGCTCGACCGCAAGGTGTGGCTCCCCTCGGGCGGCTCGCTGATCATCGAGCACACCGAGGCGCTGACCGTCATCGACGTGAACACCGGCAAGAACGTGGGCCGGTCGAGCCTCGAGGAGACGGTGTTCAGGAACAACCTCGAGGCGGCGGTCGAGATCGCCCGCCAGCTGCGGCTGCGCGATGTCGGCGGCATCATCGTCGTCGACTTCATCGACATGGAGAAGATGGGCAACCGCGACGAGGTGGTGCGGGTGTTCCGCGACGCCCTGTCCCGGGACAAGACCCGCACCCAGGTGTTCGAGATCTCCGAGCTGGGCCTGTGCGAGATGACGCGCAAGCGCATCGGCGAGGGCCTGCTCGAATCGTTCACCAGCCGCTGCCCCGACTGCGAGGGCCGGGGGGTCGTGGTCGACAAGGAGCTGCTGCCCGACTGAGTGGGTTGAGTGGCGGGTGCGGCGGGCGGCTCGGTAGGCTGACCCGTCCCCCTTCGAGGCAAGCGTGTGCCCGCGGGCGCGCCTGACGAGGCAGATCGCATGTACGCAGTCATCAAGAGTGGCGGCAAGCAGTACCGGGTCGAGAGCGGCCAGCAGCTCGAGGTCGAGCTCCTGGGCGTCGGCGACGACGAGCAGGTCGAGCTCACGCCCGTGCTGGTCGTCGACGGCGACACGGTGCTGGCCGGCCCCAAGGCGCTGGGCAAGGCCAAGGTCACCGCCAAGATCGTGGGCGAGGCCAAGGGCCCCAAAGTCACGGGCTACACCTACAAGAACAAGAGCAACCAGAGCCGGCGCTGGGGCCACCGCCAGCGGTATTCGACCATCGAGATCACCGGCATCTCCAAGGGCTAGGAGGCCGACGACATGTCAAAGACCAAGGGCGCCGGCTCCACGAAGAACGGGCGCGACTCTCAGGCCAAGCGGCTCGGCGTCAAGGTGTACGACGGCACCGCCGTCAATGCGGGCACCATCATCGTCCGGCAGCGGGGCACCCGGATCCACCCGGGCGAGAACGTGGGCCGCGGCAACGACGACACGCTGTTCGCGCTGTCGACGGGCACCGTGAAGTTCGGTGCGCGCAAGGGCCGCAAGCTCGTCGACATCCTTCCCGCCGACTGACCGCCGGGCCCGCCGGCCCGACCACCTGGCGATGCCCCCGCCCCTGCGGGGGCATCGGCGCGTGACGGCCGGCGCCGGGCGGTCGCGATCCCGACACCCCGGGCCGCGACCTCGCCTCGCTCACTGTCAGGTGGGGAGGTGGGCCAGGACGGGCGCGTGCAGCGCCCGCTTGTGGGCCACGGCGATGTCGGCCGCCTTGCCGGTCATCGGCTCGGCCTGGGCGACCGCCGCGGTCACCAGTTCGTCGGGACCGGCCGTGGCGTGCACGATGCCGGCGGCGCGCGCGCCGTCCCCGCCGTAGCGGCGCCCCGTGAGGATGGCCTCCTCGGCCACCGGCTGGCCGAGGCGGTGGACGACGAGGGCCAGCAGGAAGGGCGAGAACTGCATGCCGAGGTCGATCTCCGGCAGGCAGAACCAGCCCCGGTCGGCCCGCATGGTGCGGCGGTCGTGCGCCAGCGCCAGCATGGCGCCGACACCGAAGGCGTGGCCGTTGATCGCAGCCACGGTCGGCACCGGGAATGTGAGCAGGCGGCTGAGGAGGCCCGTCGTGCTGTCCATGAACGACCGCAGGTCCTGCCCCTCGAGCGACGACAGGAAGTCGATGTCGAACCCGTCGGAGTAGTGGCGCCCCCCGCCCACGGTGACCATCGCCCGGGCCCCCTCGCTGGCCGCCACGACGTCGAGCGCGGCGTGCAGCTCGCCCACCCAGACCGAGTCGAAGGCGTTCACGCCGTCGCCCAGGTGCACGACGCCCGTGCCGCCGGTCCACTCGATGTCCATGGTCCTCCTCGGTTCGGGCGAGGCCGGGCGGGTTCGCACGGTGGTCGCGGGGCCGTCATACTCCCAAGCGGTGGCCCAGTTTGTCGACGATTGCAACCTGCACGCCAAGGCGGGCGACGGCGGCGCCGGGTCGGTGTCGTTCCGGCGCGAGGCCCACGTGGCCAAGGGCGGGCCCGACGGCGGCGACGGCGGGCCGGGCGGCGACGTCTGGCTGGTCACCGACCACAACGTGGCCTCGCTGCTGGCCTTCAAGGACCACCCGTTCCGCCGGGGCGGCGACGGCACCCACGGCATGGGCAAGGGCCGCCACGGGCGGGGCGGCGACGAGGTCACCGTCCCGGTGCCGGTGGGCACGGTGGTGCGCGACCGCGACGGGGTGGTCCTGGCCGACCTCGTGCACCCGGGCGACCGCTACCTCGCCGCCGAGGGGGGCCGGGGCGGGCGCGGCAACGCCCGCTTCCTGTCCAACCGCCGGCGGGCGCCGGCCTTCGCCGAGCAGGGCGAGCTGGGCGAGGAGCACTGGCTGCGGCTGGAGCTGAAGCTGCTCGCGGACGTGGCGCTGGTGGGGTTCCCCAACGTGGGCAAGTCGACCCTGATCAGCCGCATCTCGGCGGCGAAGCCCAAGGTGGCCGACTACCCCTTCACCACGCTGGTGCCCAACCTCGGGGTGGTGCGCCTGGACGACGGGTACGAGTACGTGGTGGCCGACATCCCGGGACTGATCGAGGGCGCCAGCGAGGGCCGGGGCCTCGGGCACCAGTTCCTGCGCCACATCGAGCGGGCCCGGGTGCTGTGCGTGCTGCTCGACCTCGCGCCCGTGGCCGAGCGCCCCCCGGCCGAGCAGCTCGCGGTGCTGCTCGACGAGCTGGGCGCCTACCAGCCCGACCTGCTCGAGCGCGAGCGCGTGGTGGTCGGCAGCCGGGCCGACCTGAGCCCGCAACCGGGCGGCGGCGACGCCGGCCCGGACGACGCACCGAGTGACGTCCCGGTCGACCTGCGCATCTCGGCCGTGACCGGCGAGGGCATCGCCACGCTGCGGGGTCGGCTCGCCGACGCCGTGCGCGCCGCCCGGGCGGCGGTCGAGGAGCCGAGCCAGTTCGTGGTCCACCGCCCGGTGCGCGAGGGCTACGAGATCCGGCGCGAGGGGGCGGGCTGGCTGGTCGAGGGACGGGAGGCGGTCCGGGCGGTGGCGCTGTCCGACCTCACCCGCATCGACGCTCTGGACGAGGCCCACCGCCGTCTCAAGCGGTTGGGCGTCGACCGGGCGCTGGCCCGGGCGGGCGCGCAGTCGGGTGACAGCGTGCGCATCGGTGGGTTGGTGTTCGACTACGAGGACGACGGGGACCTGCACCGATGATCGTCGTCGCCAAGGTGGGCACGTCGTCGATCACCCGCGAGTCGGGCGAGATCGACGACGACGCCATCGCCAAGTTCTGCGACGACGTGGTGGCGCTGCGCCGGGGCGGCCACCGGGTGGTGATGGTCACCAGCGGCGCCATCGCCGCCGGGCTGCCCGCACTGGGGTGGTCGGCGACGCGACCCCGCGACGCCGTCACCCTGCAGGCGGCCTCGGCGGTGGGCCAGAGCCGCCTGATGCGGGTCTACGACGAGGCACTGGCCCGGGGCGGCCTCATCGGCGGTCAGGTGCTGCTGGCCCCGCTCGACTTCATGGTGCGCCAGCAGTACCTGCACGCCCGCTCGACGCTGACCCGCCTGCTGGAGCTGGGGGTCGTGCCGGTCGTGAACGAGAACGACGCCATCGCCGACGACGAGATCCGCTTCGGCGACAACGACCGCATGGCGGCGCTGGTGGCCCACCTCATCAGCGCCGACCTGCTGGTACTGCTGACCGACCAGCCCGGGCTGCTGACCGGCGACCCCCGCCTCGACGCCGAGGCCTCGCTCATCGAGGAGATCGTCGAGATCGACCACTCGCTCGAGGCGCTGGCCGGAGGCGTCGGCACCGATCGTGGCAGCGGCGGCATGGCCTCGAAGCTGGCGGCCGCCAAGATCGCCGCCTGGTCGGGCGTGCGGGCGGTCATCGCCCAGGCCGACCGCGACAACGTGCTGGTGCAGGCCGTGGCCGGCGACGTGGGGGTCGGCACCGTGGTCGTGCCCCGCGGCCGGCGCCTGCCCGCGCGCAAGCTGTGGATCGCCTTCGCCGTGGGCTCGTCGGGCATCGTGGTCGTCGACGAGGGCGCCAAGCGCGCCCTGCTGGAGCGGGGCGTCTCGCTGCTGCCCGCAGGGGTCACCGGCGTGAAGGGCAGCTTCGAGGCCGACGACGCCGTGGAGATCGCCGGCCCCGACGGGGCGGTGTTCGCCAAGGGCCTGTGCCGCCTCGATGCCGCCGGCCTGCGCGAGGTGGCCGGCCGCCGCACCTACGAGCTCCCCGAGGGCGTCACCCACGAGGTGGTCCACCGCGACGACCTGGTGGTCCTGCCCTGACCACAAGGAACCCCCGGCAGTAGCCTGACCTCGTGACCGCGGTGGGGGACAGCGCCGGCGCCGCTGCCGGCGCGGCTCCCGGGGCGGCGGCCGCGCCCCGTCCGAGCCCGCCTCGTCGGGGTCGCCCCGGCCGTCCCTGGTGCCGGCGGCGGGGCCGGCGCTCGTGGGGCTGGTCGCCCTGGTCGTGGGCGCGGCGGTCAGGTGGTGGCAGATCTCCGGCCGGATCTCGCTCGGGTGGAACGACACCGCCGACTTCCTGGCCGCTGCCCGGTCGCCGTGGACGAGCCTCGACCTGTGGGCCGGTGCCCGCCCGCCGGCGGCGACCGTGGTGCTGAAGCTGGTGGGCAGCGACACCGAGGCATACATCCGGGCGCAGGCGGTCCTGGGCGCGGCGTGCTGGGCGGTGCTGGCCGCCTCGGCGGCCACGGCGGTCGCGGGGCGCGGGGCGCGCTGGCTCACCGCCGCGGCGATCACGGCGTTCTCGGTCACCACCCCGGTGACGATGTGGGACCGGTCCGTCCTCTCCGAGTCGCTGGCCATCTCCACGCTGGCGCTGGTGGTCGCGACCGTCGTCCAGCTCGCCCGCGGCGTCACGCCGGCGCGGGCGGCCGCCGCCCTGATCGCGCTCGGCGCGTGGTTGGCCACCCGCGACAGCCACGCGGTGGTGGCCCTGGTGGCGGGCGGCGTGGCGCTCGCGGTCGGCTCGGTCGCCTGGTGGCGTGCCCGACCGGTGCGGGCCCCGGCGCCCGCCGACGCCGCGCCGGCCGAGTCGCCCACAGCCGTCGGTGATGCGGGTGGGGCGGAGGTGCCGGAGTTGGTCGGTGGCGGCGCGGCCGAGCAGACCGGCGCCGTCCCGTTCCTCCGACGGAACGGGAGGCACCTCGCGTCGCCACGCCCCGCCGGTGGCCGGGTCGGAGCGGGATCCGTCGTCGTGTGGCTGGGAGCCGGGATCCTCGTGCTCGGCCTGGTGGTCATGTGGGCGTCGGCGCACGGCGAGCGCCACGCCTTCCCGATGCGCAACGTCTACGAGGTGCGGGTGCTGCCCTACCCGGACCGGGTCGAGTGGTTCGCCGACCGCGGTATGCCCCAGGCCGAGGTCTTCGCCGGCCCCGGCGCCCGGGTGCCCGCGGTCGAGCCCGGCATCCCTCCCGTCATGTACGTGGGCGACGAGGACCCCGAGCTGACCGAGTGGCTCGACTGGGTCGAAACCGACGGCCGGGCCACGTTCGCCCGGTTCGTGGCCAGCCACCCGCTGTACCTGGTCGCGGAGCCGCTGCGCTCGCCCGAGCGGGCCTTCAACAACGCGCTCGGCGACCGTTCCTTCTACCGGCCGGTCGACATGCCCCGGGTGCCCGTCGTCGACATGGTGCTGGCGCGGCCCACGCCGTTGGTGGTGGTCGTCGTGGCGCTCCCGGTCGGCTGGGCGATCGGCCGCCGCCGTTGGACCCCGCTGATCGTCGCCGGCACGATCACCGCGGGCGTGGCCGTGCCCCACGGGCTGCTCGCCTGGCACAGCGACGGCATGGAGACGGCCCGCCACCTGGTGGTGCCCGCCCTGCAGCTGCACCTGGGGGTGTTGCTGATGCTGATCGGCGCCCTGGCCGACATCGCGGCGAGCCGGGCGCCGACGCGATGACGGCCGATGCGGGCGTGCCGGCGCGAGGCGTGAGCGGCTGAGGGCCCGGGTGGACGGGGCGGGGCAGCGTCAGACGTCGGGGAACCCGAGGTCGAGGTTGGGGCGGTCCAGCCCGCCGTCCGCGTCGACAACGGTGCCGGTGACGTAGGCGCCCGCGTCGGAGGCCAGGAACAGGGCGACGGCGGCGATGTCGTCGGGATCGCCGATGCGGCGCAGCGGGGTCGCCTCCTCCATGGCGGTGCGCAGGCCCGGATCGGTGAGCACCACGTCGAGGGCCGAGGTCGCCACCGACCCGACCCCGATCGCGTTGACCCGGATGCGGGGCGCCAGGTCGCGGGCGGCCAGTCGCGTGTAGTGCGCCAGCGCGGCCTTGGCCGTGCCGTACGCCAGGTAGCCGCGACCGGTGGCCCGCCCCATCACCGAGCTGATGTTCACGACCGCGCCCGTGGCGTCGTCCGGGCCGCGGTCGGCCACCATGTACGGCACCGAGGCATGGGTGAGGGCGTGGGCGGTGGCCACGTTGAACTGGAACGCCTGCTCCATGTGGCGCGCCGCGGTCTTGGCGAAGGGCCGCGGCATGCTGCCGCCGACGTTGTTGACCACGATGTCGAGCCGGCCGAACGCCCGGTGGGTGGCCTCGGCCAGCCCGGCCGCCGCGTCGAGGTCGGACACGTCGGCGGGCACCACCACCGCCCGCCGGCCGGCGGCCTCGATCCGCGCGGCGACGGTCGCCAGCTCGGCCTCGGTGCGGGACGAAATCAGCACGTCCGCCCCCGCCTCGGCTAGGGCGACGGCGACGGCGGCGCCGATGCCCCGGCCCGCGCCCGTCACCACCGCGGCCCGATCGGTCAGCCGGAACCGGTCGAGGATCATGCCTTCCCCCTGCGCTCCCGCGGGGCCCGCCCCCACGCCGCCGCCGACTCTACGAGGGTCCGAGGATAGGTGCACCGCTGCGGATTCGCCGGCTTCGCCGCCGGGCCGGCGCCCGTCGACCGACGGTGGTGCGTGGGCACGACCGACCGCGGGCGCTCCCGGCGCAATCCGCGTAGCGGCCGACCCGCACGGCACCTACGGTCTGGCGCCTGTGCTGCGCATGTCGACCCTGCTCGTCCGCACCCTGCGCGACGACCCGTCCGATGCCGAGGTGCCCGGCCACCGGCTGCTGCTGCGGGCCGGGTACGTCCGCCGGGTGGCGCCCGGCATCCACACGTGGCTGCCGCTCGGCTACCTGGTGTACCGCAACGTCGAGCGCATCGTGCGCGAGGAGATGGACCGCGCCGGGTTCCAGGAGGTGCACTTCCCGGCCCTGCTGCCCCGCGAGCCGTACGAGGCCACCGGCCGCTGGACCGACTACGGCGACCACCTCTTCCGCCTGAAGGACCGCCGGCAGGCCGACTACCTGCTGGGGCCCACGCACGAGGAGATGTTCACCCTGCTGGTCAAGGACCAGTGCTCGTCGTACAAGGACCTGCCGCTGTCGATCTACCAGATCCAGACCAAGTACCGCGACGAGGCCCGTCCCCGGGCCGGCCTGCTGCGGGGCCGCGAGTTCGTGATGAAGGACTCGTACTCCTTCGACGTCGACGACGCCGGCCTCGAACGGTCCTACCAGGCGCACCGCCGGGCCTACGTCGCCACCTTCGACCGGCTGCGGCTCGACTACGTCGTGGTGTCGGCCGTGTCGGGGGCCATGGGCGGCAGCCGGAGCGAGGAGTTCCTCTGCCCGCTGGAGGTCGGCGAGGACACCTTCGCCCGCTGTGCCGCCTGCGGCCGGGCCGCCAACATCGAGGCGGTCCGGACGCCGGTGCCGCCCGTGCGGCCGCTGTCGGGCCTGCCGCCCGCCCACGTCGAGGACACGCCCGGCACCCCCACCATCGCCACCCTCGTGGCCGAGGCCGAGGCCCGGTACCCGCGGCCCGACCGGCCGTGGGACGCCGCCGACACGCTCAAGAACGTGCTGGTCACCGTGGTGCACGGCGACGGGCGCCGGGAACCGCTGGCCGTGGGCCTGCCCGGCGACCGCGAGCTCGACACGGACCGGTTGGGCGCCAGTCTGGGCGAGGCCCAGGTGGTGCCCTTCACCGACGCCGACTTCGCCGCCCACCCGGCGCTCGTCAAGGGCTACATCGGACCGGGGGCGCTCGGCACGGCCTCGGCCAGCGGCGTCCGCTACCTGCTCGACCCCCGCGTGGTACCCGGCACCGCCTGGGTCACCGGGGCGGACGAGGACGGCCGGCACGTGTTCGACCTGGTGGCGGGCCGTGACTTCACCGGCGACGGCACGGTCGAGGCCGCCGACGTGCGCGACGGCGACCCGTGCGTGTGCGGCGAGGGCACGCTCGCCCTGGCGCGGGGCGTCGAGATCGGCCACATCTTCCAGCTGGGCCGGAAGTACGCGGAGGCCCTCGACCTGCGGGTGCTGGACGAGAACGGGCGCCTGGTGACCGTGACCATGGGCAGCTACGGCATCGGGCTGTCGCGGGCGGTGGCCGCCATCGCCGAGTCCCACCACGACGAGTCCGGCCTGTGCTGGCCCCGGGCGGTGGCCCCCGCCGACGTCCACCTGGTGGCGGCGGGCAAGGACGCGGCGGTGACCGACCACGCCGACCGCCTCGCGGCCGACCTCGACGCCGCGGGCGTGCGGGTGCTCTACGACGACCGTGTGCGGGTGTCCCCGGGCGTGAAGTTCGCGGACGCCGAGCTGATCGGTGTCCCCACGGTCGTGGTCGTCGGCCGCGGCCTGGCCGCCGGAACCATCGAGGTCCGCGACCGCGCCACCGGCACCCGCGAGGACGTCCCGACCGCCGGCGCCGTCGCCCACCTGACCACGCTGGCCGGCACGCACTGACCCGCGCTGTACGCGCGGTCTACCGCTCCGGGTCGAGGGCGTGCTGGCGGATCCAGGTGTGCATGGCGATCCCGGAGGCCACGCCGGCGTTGATCGATCGCGTGGAGCCGAACATGGCGATCGAGCACACCTCGGTGCACGCGGCCCGCGCCGCCGGCGAGAGGCCGGGGCCCTCCTGGCCGAACACCAGCACGCACCGGCGGGGGAGGGCGGCGGTCTCGAGTGGTACCGAGCCGGGAAGGTTGTCGACGCCCACCAGTGGCAGGTCGGCGCGTGCGGCCCACGTCACCAGGTCGTCCACGGTCGGATGGTGCACGACGTGCTGGTAGCGCTCGGTCACCATGGCGCCCCGGCGGTTCCAGCGCCGGTGGCCCACGATGTGCACCGCCTCCGCGCAGAACGCGTTCGCGGTGCGGACCACCGTGCCGATGTTCAGGTCGTGGCGCCAGTTCTCGACCGCCACGTGGAACGGGTGCCGGCGGCCGTCGAGGTCGGCGACGATGGCCTCGACCCGCCAGTACCGGTAGCGGTCGACGACGTTGCGGGTGTCGCCCTCCGCCAGCAGGTCGGGGTCGTAGCGCGGGTCGTCGGGCCACGGCGGCGGGTGCGGTCCCACCCCGACCGCCGCGGCGTCGGTCTCCTCGCCGGCACCGGCGCCCGGACCGGGCCCGATGCCCCGCTCAGGCAGTGCCGGCGCCGCCCCCGGCCGTGCCCGGGGTGCCCTCGACCGGCGCGTCGGCCGGCGTGGGCATCTGCGGCGGCAGCTCACCGACGGCCTCGTTGCCGCTGGTCAGGCCCAGCTGGGAGCGGATCTGGTCGAGTCGGGCGATCGCCTCGCTGTTCATCGACGCCTGCTCGACCTCGAGCATGCGGCTCTCGACCGACGTCTCGGTGAGCTCGGCCATGCCCTTGGACTTGGCGTAGCGGGCCTCGATCTTGTCGCGCACCTCGTTGAGGGTGGGGACGTCCTGGCCGACCGTCTCGGACAGCGAGGTCATGGCCTCGTTCATCTGCTCCTGCATCTTGGCCTGGTCGAGCTGGCTGAGCAGCTTCTGACGCTCGGCCAGCTTCTGCTGGAGCGCGGACGAGTTCTGCTGCACGGCGGCCTTGGCCTGGTTGGCGGCGTCGGTCGACTGCAGGTGCAGGGCCTTGAGGTCTTCCACCTCGCGCTCGAGAGCGATCAGCCGGTTGGCGAAGCTCTCGGCCGTGGCTGTGTACTGCGTCGTCTTGGCCTGGTCGCCGCCCTTGGCCGCCTCGTCCGCCATGAGCAGGGCCTGGCGGGCGTTGCCGTTGACCTTCTCGAGGTCGACCATCGCCCGGTTGAGCCGCAGCTCGGTCTGCTTCTGGTGGGCGATGACGTTGGCCGCCTGCTCCTTGAGCCGCCGCTGCTGGTCCTGGGCCTCGGCGATGGCCTGTTCGAGCTGGACCTTGGGATCGGCCCGCTCCTCGAGCGACATGCCCAGCTTGGCCGTGACGTAGGCCCACCACCGTCGGAACACTTTGAACATGGCCTGCACCTTAGAACTTGAACGGAGAGCTCATGCCATCACGGGGAGCGGTAGCCGTGCTCCCCGCTCCTGGCGCTTCGCGCCGGGCGGGGTCAGCCACCAGGCGGGTCACGGGCGCACGCGGCGGGCGACGGCCCCCAGCCGCTCGGCGGTGGCCAGCGCCTCGGGGACGCCGAGGCGGCGGGTGACGGCCAGGTAGGAGAGGCCGGCGGGCCCCAACACCAGCGCCGCCTCGACGAGCGAGGGCAGCCCGGAGAAGGCCATCTGGGTGAAGAAGGCGACCGCGGCGGCCACGGCGCAGCCGATGGCGATGGGCCCCAACCAGCGGCCCGCCAGCTTGGTGCGGCCCACGCGCCACGCCAGGGCGTTGCTGAGCAGGCGGTACTCGATCCAGCGCGACAGCGAGGCGCCGATGGCCAGGCCGACGATGCCCAGGTGGGAGACGCCCGCCGGGTTGAGGCGGGCGGCCGGCGGCAGGGGACCGGCGGCGAAGAACTCGCCCCAACCCTCCAGCCCGTCGGGCCCCACGATCACCCGGTCGAGCGGGAACATGAACAGCACGCCGATGACGGCGGACAGCACCACGCCCAGCACGCCCAGTCGGGCGGGGGTCCGCGGGTCGTCGAGCGCGTACAGGCCGTTCTGCAGCAGCCGGCTGGCGGTCACCGGCAGCAGCCCGGCCGCCAGCACGGCCAGCGTGAGCCACACCAGCACCGTGTCGCCGTGGTCGAACTCGCCCCGCTCGAACACGGCGGCGACGATCACGTCGCCCACCACCACGAACATCGTGGCGGTGAAGGCCACGTACCAGGCGATGCGGCCCATGCTGGCCTCGAGGCGCAGGCGGAAGCGCCGCCGGGTCTCGGGGTCGTGCACCTCGACCTGGGACATGTCGGGCAGCTCGGCCGCCGCCACGCTCACCCCGAACAGGCTCACCGGCAGCAGGTAGAGGACCATGGCGTAGGTGAGCGACGAGATCGCCCCCGAGACGAGGTAGCTGGCCAGCCACAGGTCGACCCAGCCCATGATCTGGATGGCGCCGCGGCCCACCACCACCGGGGCGAAGCGGTTGATGACCGTCCGCACCGACTCGCTGGTGGCGTCGAGGCTCAGCTCGATCGTCCCCAGCAGGCGGCGCACCGGCCCGATCTGCACGCCGAACTGGAGGATGCCGCCCACGAGCACGCCCCACGACAGGGCCACCGCCAGGCTGCGCTGGTCGGACGGGGTCTCGTAGCCGCCGACGACGATGACGCCGCCCACCAGGGCCGCGATCTGGGCCACGTTCCACAGCACGGGAGCGACGTAGGACAGGAAGAACTTCCGATGGCTGTTCAGCACCCCCAGGCACCACGCCGACAGCACCAGGAAGCCGATGCCGGGGAACATGATGCGGGTGAGCTGGACCGTCAGGTCGTGCTTGGGCCCGGTGAAGCCGGGGACCAGCAGGCTGGTCAGCGGCTCGGCCAGCACGAAGCCCACCAGGCTGATGGCGCCCGTCAGCGCG
Source organism: uncultured Acidimicrobiales bacterium (assembly GCA_963842395.1). Taxonomy (GTDB): domain Bacteria; phylum Actinomycetota; class Acidimicrobiia; order Acidimicrobiales; family VFJN01; genus ZC4RG19. The sequence continues at coordinate 425,002 of CAWJGJ010000002.1, read as the reverse complement.
GCCAGCAACCCGGCGATGGCGCCCGCGAGGTGGCCCGCCTCCCGGTCGCGCCCCTCGGCCCGCAGGCGGGCGTACACGGGGATGAACGAGGCGGACAGCACGCCCTCGCCCAGCAGGTTCTGCATTAGGTTGGGGATGCGGAGCGCCGCCTTGAAGGCGTCGGCGGCCGGGCTCGTGCCCAGGACCGCGCCGATCACCACCTCGCGGATGAGGCCGGCGCACCGGGAGAGCAGGATGCCGGCGGCCACCAGCAACGAGCCGCGCTGGGCGCTCGCCGGCGGGCCGGTGGTGGCCAGGTCGGGCTCGGGCGGGCCCGGCGGCCCGGGTGCCCGCGGCGTCACGGCCGGCGGTGGGCCGGGTGGACCGGGCCCGCCGGCGGGCGGCGGTGCGGCCGGCCACGGTGCTCGGGTGGGAGGCGGCGGTGGGGGAGCGACGCCGGGCCCGGGGGGTGGACGGATCGGGGCCGGGAACGGCGGCGCCGGGGGCGGTACGGACCGGGCGTCGTCGCCGTGCGGCGGGGAACCGTCGCGGTAGGCCCGCACGCGTCGCGTGGGCCCGGGCGGCTCGTCGAGGTCGGGGCGGGCCTCGTCCAGGTAGGGCGGCGGTTCGTCGAGGCTGATCGCCTGGTGCTCGCCGGTCATCCACGGCGCGAGCGGCTGCTGGGCGACCCCGGGCGACTCGACGGCGAGGCCGAACATGTCGATGGGCACGACGACCTCGCCCGTCCGGTCGTCGGGCTCGTAGCGGGTGCGGCGGCGGCCGGCGGGCGGTCCCCCGGTCGGGGGCCCGTCGCTCACCCGGTCCCGTCCGGAGGCGGCTCACCCGCGCGCCGGCCGCCACGCGCCGCGGTGTCCCCTGTTTCTGCGGCGTGGCCCGTCCTGCCGGGGCCGGTCTGGGGGTCGCCGGAGGTGCCGTTGCCCGTCCCGAGGCGGCCGCCGGTGCCGTCGCCCGTCCCCGCGTTCCCTGTGGCCGGGCCATTCCCCGTCCCGAGGCCGCCGGCGGCCGTGTCGGTCTCCTCGAGCGCCTGGCGCAGCGACTCCATCTCGCCGACGACGCCGTCGACGTTGTCGATCAGCCCGGCCACCGCGTCGCCCGCGGTGTCGGTGCCGGCGTGGGCCGACAGCTCGAGCGTGCGGGCCACCGCCTCGCCGAGGCGGGCGTCGAGGACGCGCAGCTCGGTCTGGGCGCGGTCGATGACCTGGTCGAGCCGGACGGCCGCCGCCCGCTGGGCCGTCAGCGACTCCTGCAGCCGAGCCAGCGCCGGGTCGGGCGCGCCGCCGGCCGGCTCGGCGCTCTCGGTCCCGAGCCCGGCGATCTGCCGGTCGAGCTCGGCGGTGTCGATGCCCCGGCGGGCCACCACGAGGGCCTCGCCGCGCCGGGCGATGAGCCAGCACTGCTCCACACCGGCGTTCACCCGCTCGCCGATCTCGCGCAGGCGGTCGCGCAGCGGCCCCCCGGGCGCCCGTTCGACGGCCTGGGCGAAGCGGGCCCGGCTCTGCAACGCCTCCTGCACGAAGCGGCGCCACGGGTCGTGCAGGGTGAACGGGTCGATGCGCTCGGGCCGGGCGCCGTGCGGCAGCAGGCGCCACGCATTGGCGCCCCACACGGCGATGCCCACGACGGCCGCAGCCACCACCGGCAGGCCCGCCACCCCCGCCACGACGGCCAGGGCGATGCCGGCCACCAGGCCCACGGGGGAGAGGAGGGCCCGTGCACCCTGGTGGGTGAGCAGGCGGTCGCGCAGCGAGGAGCCCGACATAGGTAGCGCTCACGTTAGGCGTGCGTTCGCCGGGCGAGGCGTATCGGCCGGTCCCGCCGGGCGCGGCGCGCGGTCAGCTCCCCTCGTAGCGTTCGAGCGACTCGGTCACCTCGTCCTGGGCCGACGCCAGCGCCTCGGCAGGGTCGGCGTTGTCGAGGAGCACCCCCTCGATGGCGGCCTCGACCGTGTCGTTGAAGTCGCTGTACGGGCCGATGAGGGGCCCGGGCTCGTCGGGGTCGGCGTCGTCGAGCTGGTCGACCGCCGGCTTGAGCAGCACGCCGGCCAGCTCGTCCTCCCAGAAGGCCTGGACGGCGGGCTCCTCCTGCACCGACTTCACGATGGGCAGGTAGCCCCCGCTCAGGTGCCAGGTCTGGGCGTTCTCGGGCTGGAGCATGAACTCGAGGAACTCCCACGCGCCCACCTGCTCGGCCGGTGGCGCAGCGTCGATGATGAAGAACCCGCCGCCGCCGGGGTGGACCTGCCCCGCGCTGCTCAGCCCGGGGAACGACCCGGTGCCGGGCACCAGGTCGCCCGGGTCGATGGCCGAGGCGTCGAAGTCGACCCCCGCCTCCTCGGCGGTGAGGTCGCCGCCCAGCAGCTCGGCGATGGCGGACGAGGCGGTGGAGGTCTCGATCAGCATCGACGAGTCCTCCGTGGCGAGGGCGAGGTAGTGGTCGATGCCGCCCTCCACGCTGGCGAACACGTTCACGAGCCCCTCGTCGTACATCTCGCGCAGCTCGGCGAGCGCGGCCTCTGCCTCGGGCACGGCGAACGTGGCCTCGGTGGCCAGCCCGTCGCGGCCGTTGCCGTTGTTCACCACCTCGATGCCGTCGCCGCTGAGCCAGTTCTCGAACACGGTGTTGCTGATCTTGAACGACAGCGGCTGGTCGGAAACGCCGGCGTCCCGCAGCGCGCGGGCTTGCTCGTGCAGCTCGGCCAGCGTCTCGGGCGGGTCGTCGGGGTCGAGCCCGGCCTGCACCCAGTGGGCCTTGTTGTAGTAGAGGACCTGCGAGCTGACGTTGACGTAGCCGGGGTACATGACGTCGTCGATGCTGGCGGCGGCCCGGACGGCCGGCTCGATCTGCGTGATGTCGTAGCCGTCGGCCTCCATGCAGGCCTGGGCGGGCAGCACCAGCCCGCTGTCGGCCAGCGACTGGATCTGGTTGGTGTCGGCCATCAGCAGGTCGGGGAGCTGGGTCATGTCGGCGGCGGCCGCGCTCTCGAAGGTGCGGAACACCTCCTCGAACGAGCTGCCCTGGTCGCTGGCCGTGAGCACCACCTGGTCCTGGCTCGCGTTGAAGTCGGCCACCATGTCCTCGAGGGTCTGCTTCACCGGGCCGCCGATGCCGCCGTACCAGAGGGTCACCTCGACCGGCCCGTCGGCCTCGGCCAGTGCCTCGACGGGGCACTCGGGCAGGGTGGCCCCCTCGCCGTCCCCGCCCGCCTGGACGGCGTCACCTCCGCCCGTGGTCGGCGGCTCGCTGCACGCCACCACGAGCACCATGGCGGCCGCCAGGGCGGCAACACCTCCGGATTGCTTCATCCCTTCACCGCCCCGGCGGTCAGGCCCCGGATGATCTGCCGCTGGAAGGCGATGAGCAGCAGCACCACCGGCAGGGCCACGATCAGCGCGGCGGCGACGCCCACGTTGGCGTTGGCCAGGTCGGTGCCCACGATGGTCTTGAGTCGGATCTGGGCGGTCTGGAAGCGGTCGTCGTCGATGACCGCCTGGGGCCACAGGTACTGGCTCCAGGCGCCGAGGGCGGCGATGACCGTGAACGAGGCGATGACCGGCCGGGTCAGGGGCACCGCGAAGCGCCACAGGAAGGCCATGTGGCCGTAGCCGTCGAGGCGGGTGGCGTCCTGGATCTCGGGGGGCACGCCGCGGAAGCCCTGGCGGATGAGGAAGGTGCCGAACGCGGTGGCCGCGAACGGCGTCACCAGGGCGGCGTTGCTGTTGATCCATCCCAGCTCGCGGATGGTCTGCACGTTGGCGAGCAGGGTCACCTCGAGCGGCAGCAGCATCGTGCCCATGAAGAAGCCGAACACGAGGGCCTTGCCCGGGAAGCGGAGGAATGCGAAGGCGTAGGCCGCCAGGATCGACGTCAGCACCTGGGCGACCGTGATCAGGATCGCGATCACGAAGCTGCGGCCGAGCGCCGAGCTCAGGCTGCCCTGGTCCCAGGCGCGGTTCCACACCGCCGTGCCGCAGAACACCACGACCGCGCCGACGAGCCCCGCACCGACCAGCCCCGACAGCAGCCACGGCCGCCACCAGGGCCCCCGGCCCGCGAAGCCGAGGAACTGGGTGGCGCCCACCACGGCGATGGCGGCGATCCACCACCACGACGTCGACGCGGCCCGATCGAAGGAGGCGGCCCACACGAAGCCCGTGAGCACGGCCACCGCCACCACGCCCCCGACCACGGCGGCGACGCGCCGCGGCGCCGCCAGCGGAGCCAGGTCGTGCATGCCGCCGCCGGCCGCCTTGAGCTGCACCCACGCCAGCAGGAGGGCGACGAGCAGCGTGCGAGCCACCACCGAGACCGCCCCGCCCGACAGCCAGGTGCGGTCCTTCCACTCGACCGCCACCGGGTGCAGCGGCTTGCCCGCCCGCAGGTAGTCGAACGGCGGGGAGAGGGCCTGGAGCAGAGTGAACAGCACGGGCCCGAGCACCAGCGCCGCCAGCAGCACCAGCACCGTGTACTGGCCGACCAGGCCCCAGCGGTGGCGGGCCGAGGACTGCCCGATGGTGGCGGCGGTCAGCTCGCGTGGGGCGCCGAGGACATCGGGCGGGGTCACCACGTCCAGGCCGGCCGGCGCGGGGGCGCCGCGCACGTCAGCTTGCATAGTGCACCCTCCGGTCGAGGATCACGAACTGCATGGCCGTCACCGCCAGGGTGACGAAGAACAGGCCCACCGAGTACACGGCACCGATGCCGAGGTCGGGACCGTTGAGGCGGTTGATCTTGAACACCAGCGTCTCGGTCGACTGCACCGGGCCGCCGCCGGTGATGATGTCGATCTGCGCGAAGGCCTGCAGCCCGTGGATGACGAGCACCACCAGCAGGAACAGCAGCACGGGCGAGATCAGCGGCAGGGTGATGCGCAGGAGGCGGCGCGTCGGCCCGTACCCGTCGAGCGTGGCGGCCTCCACCACCTCGTCCGGCACCGCCTGCAGCCCCGCCAGCACGATCACGAAGGCGAGGCCTGTGTTCTGCCAGATCGTCGAGAGCGACACCGCGAACATGGCCGTGTCGGGGTTGTTGAGCCAGTCCGTGGCGAACAGCCCGACCTGCGGGTTGAACAGGTAGAAGAAGATGACCGAGGTGACGGCCACCGAGCTGGCCAGCGTCGAGCTGAAGATGGTCTGGAAGACCTTGATCCCCCGCAGCCGGCGGTGGGCCGACACCGCCAGCAGCACGCCCAGTACCAGGCCCGCCGGCACCGTGTACAGCACGAACTGCACGCTGTGCCAGAGGCCCTCGAGGAAGTCCGGGTCGGTCAGCTGCTCGCGGTACTGGCTGAGGCCGACGGGCACCCAGAAGGCGCCGTTGCGCCGGCTCTCGAACGTCCCCCAGTACATCAGGTTGAGGAACGGCCGGTAGAAGAACGCCACGAACACGACGATCGAGGGCGACAGCAGCAGCGCGGCCAGGCCGATCTCCTTGGCCGAGTAGCCGCGGCGCTGCGTGCGGCTCATGCCAGCCGCTGCCCCGAGTCGGCGTCGAACACGTGGACCTGGGCGGGCGCGACCGCCAGCCGGGCGGGCCCGCCCGGATCGAGGTGGGCCATGCCGGTCTGGCGCACGACGACCTCGGCCTCGCCGACCGTGCCGAACACCAGGCACTCGTGACCCAGCCACTCGATGGCCCGCACCTTGTGCTCCACCGGGCCGTCGGCCGTGACCTGCAGGTGCTCGGGCCGCACGCCGGCCACCACGGGCCGGCCGACCTCGAGGCGCGTGGCCAGGTCGGGCGGCAGCGGCAGGCGGCCGCCGCCCACGTCGATGCCCGGCGCGCCCCCGTCGCCGGCGACCGTGACCGTGCCCGGCAGGGTGTTCATGGGCGGGGTGCCGATGAACTGGGCCACGAACAGGTTGGCGGGCGCCTCGTACACCTCCTGCGGGGTGCCCACCTGCTGCAGGCGCCCTGCGGACATGATGGCGATGCGGTCGGCCATCGTCATGGCCTCGACCTGGTCGTGCGTCACGTAGACGACCGTGGTCTCGACCCGCCGGTGGAGGTCGACGAGCTCCAACCGGGTGGCGGCCCGCAGCTTGGCGTCCAGGTTGGACAGGGGCTCGTCCATGAGGAACGCCTGGGGGCGCCCGACGAACGCCCGGGCCAGCGCCACGCGCTGCCGCTGGCCGCCCGACAACTGGGCGGGCTTGCGGTCGAGCAGCTCCTCCAGGCCCAGGACCCGGGCCGCCTCCCCGACGCGGTCGGTGCGCTCGGTCCCGGTGAGCTTGCGCGCCGCGCTGTCGGGACCGTCGGCCCGGTAACGGCGCACCAGCAGCGGCGACTCGATGTTCCGCCGCACGGTCATGTGCGGGTACAGCGCATAGCTCTGGAACACCATCGACACGTCGCGGCGGGCGGGATCGACGTCGTTGACCACCCGCTCGCCGATGCGCAGCGTCCCGTCGCTGATGTCGTCGAGGCCGGCCACCATGCGCAGCGCCGTGGTCTTGCCGCACCCCGACGGGCCCAGCAGCACCATGAACTCGCCATCCTCGACGCTGAGGTCGAGGGCGTCGACCGCGACCACGTCGCCGAACCGCTTGGTGACCCTCTCGAACGTGACGCTGGCCAACTGCCACCTCCCACCCGCCGCCACCGGCGAGCCGACGTTAGCCGTCGTCAGGCGCCCGGTGAGCCCTCCACCGCGGGGACGTCGGCGGCGGTGAGCGTGGTGAGCTGCTCGTCGGTCGGGCGGTCGAGCGCCACCAGCCGGGTGGCCTGGTTGGCCACCGCGGCCTCGAACAGGTTGCGGGCCAGGCGCCCGTTGCCGAAGCCGCGGTCGCGGGGCTGGGCGGACAACCAGCGCCGCACCGCCGCCCGGCCGGCGTCGTCGAGCACGTAGCGTCCCTCGGCGCCGAGGGTCGCGACGATGGCCAGCAGGTCGTCGTCGCTGTAGTCGGGGAAGTGGATCGTCTTCGGGAACCGCGACCGCATGCCCGGGTTGGCCTCGACCAGCTCGCCCATCTCGTCGGGGTAGCCGGCCAGGATGACGACCAGGCGGTCGCGCCGGTCCTCGACCAGCTTGACCAGCGCATCGATGGCCTCGCGGCCGAAGTCGTCCTCGCCGCCCCGGGCCAGGCTGTACGCCTCGTCGACGAGCAGCACGCCGCCCTCGGCGCGGTCGAAGGCGGCCACGACCCGACCGGCCGTCTGGCCCACGAACCCGGCCACCAGGCCGGCGCGGTCGGTCTCGACCAGGTGGCCCCGTTCGACCACGCCGAGGGTGCGGTAGATCTGGGCCAGCAGGCGGGCCACGGTGGTCTTCCCCGTGCCGGGGTTGCCGGTGAAGATGAGATGGCGGCTCTGGTCGAGCACGGGCAGGCCGCGGTCGCGGCGGATCTGCTGCACGCGCAACAGGCTGCTGACCAGGTGGACCTCGCGCTTCACGCCGGCCAGCCCCACCAGTCCGTCGAGCTCGGCCAGCAGCTCGTCCAGCGGGCGCGGCGGCGGCAGCTCCTCGACGATCGGCGCCGCGGGCGGGGCGGTGTGGGTCGCGGCCGGCGTCGCAGCGCCCGGCTCGGCGGCCGCCGCCCCGGCGAGCGCGCGGCGGACGCTCGTCCGGAAGGTCTCGATCGCCGCCAGCTCGGTGCGCGACGGGTGCAGGTCGAGGGCCGCCACCGCGTGGCCGATCTGCGCGCCGCGGCGCCCGAAGCCCGCGGCGCGGGCTCCGCCGTCGCGGGCGTCCGCCGCCGCGAGGACCTCCAGCATGGCCGACGGGCGGTCGAGGTCGGCCCGGCGCCCCGCCACCAGCCCGGCGTCGCGGATGTGGGCGGGCGTGGCCCGGCCGAGCGCCGACGGCAACCGGTGGCCGAACACCGCCACCAGCGCCCACAGCTCGTCGTCGGTGTGCAGGCCGTCGGCGTCGACGAAGGCGCACACCAGGTTGTAGGCCTCGACCTCGACGTCGGCCCGCAGCCGCCCGACGTCCACGTCGTCGACCGCGGCGCCGAGCGCCTCGACCTGCGGCGCCACCTCGTCCACGAAGGCCCGCACGGCGGCCTCGAGCGCGCCGGCCGCCTCCCGCCCGTCGCTGCCGCTCACCGGGGGGCGCATCCGCTGGGCGCACGCCGCTCCGCCGCGGCTGACCTCACCTCGACCATGGCGAGAGCCTGCCACGCCGCCCGGGGCGGGCCGCACCGGTCCCGGGCCCCAGACCCACGGATGTCCGGGTGGGACGGGGAACGCCGGCACCTGTCGTGTCAACCGCTGGCGCCCGGCTGGCGTCGGTAGGGGATGATGACGGTGATGAGCTTCCAGCCCGAGGGAGTGCGGCGCGGCGCGGAGCCGACGGGCAGGCTTCGGGCGTGGGACGACTCGGGCGCGGTCGTGGTCGAGCGCGACCGCCTCGCCCTGCTCCACCGGGACCACTACACGTCGCTGGTACGGCTGGCGACGCTGGTGGTGGGCGATGTCGGCCTAGCCGAGCAGCTCACCCAGGACGCGTTCGTCAAGCTGCACATGCGGTGGGGCGGTCTGCGCCAGCTCGACCGGGCACCCGCCTACCTGCGCAGCGCCGTGCTCAACGGGGCCCGCTCCCACCTGCGCCGGCGCAAGGTCAGCGAGCGCCACGACGCCCGGCGGACCGCGGCGCCCGCGTCGATGACACCGGAGTCGTCGGCGCTGGGCCACGCCGAGCGCGAGCGCGTGGTCGCGGCCCTGCGCCGCCTGCCCGAGCGCCAACGCGAGGCGGTGGTGCTGCGCTACTACATGGACCTGCCCGAGGCCGACATCGCCGCGGCGATGGGCGTGTCGGCCGGGTCGGTCAAGGTCCACCTGCACCGGGGCCTGGCCTCGCTGGCCCGCCACCTGGGGGAGGAGGCGCCGTGACGGATCCGATCCCTGACTTCGAGACCCGGGTCCAGGCCGCACTCGCCGCCGAGGCCGACGCCGTGCGCCCGGGCGACGGCAGCCTGGACGCCATCCGCACCCGGGCGAGGGCCGCCCGCCGGCGCCGGCGCGCGGCGGTGGCCGGCGCCGGAATGGTCGCACTCGTGGCGATCGCGGTGGCCGTGCCGCTGCTCGACGGGGCGTCGCATCCCGACGTCAGCACGGGCTCGGACGACAACACGCCCGCTCCCACCGAGGCGCCCGACCCGACCGCCGAAGCACCCGACCCGACCACCTCGACCACCCCGACCACAACCGCCACCACCGCCACCACAGCACCCAGTGAGCCCGCCTATGAGTTCGGCTCCCAACCGCTGTGGCCCTTCCGGACCCGGGCCGAGGCCGATCAGTGGCTGACCGAGGGCGCGCCCGGCGGTCACCAACCGTGGCACGACAGCGCCGACGAGACGGCGCTCCTGTTCACGCAGAGTTACCTGGGCTTCGCCGAGATCGACCAGGTCACCACCCGGGAGGTGGGCGCGACCGAGGCGTGGATCGGGGTGGGCTACGTGCCCGAGCCCGGTGCGGACGCGGCGACGGCGGCCGTGGTCCACCTCCTCCGCTTCGGCCCCGACGCGGATGCCCCGTGGGAGGTGGTCGGCACGCGCGACACCACGCTGGCCCTCAAGACGCCGGGGGGCTACGGGTCCCCGCTGTCGTCCCCGCTCACGGTGGGCGGCACGGTCACCGGCGTCGACGAGAGCCTGCATGTGCAGGTACGCCAGCAGTCGTCGCCCCAGCTCCTCGGCGAGAGCTGCTGCCTGCCCGCGGGGGGAGAGGTGATGCCCTGGGAGGCGACCGTCGAGGTCACCGGCGAGGTCGTCGACGCGGCCGTCACGGTCGTGGTGTTCACGGGCGGCCACGTCCAGGACGTCGAGCGGTTCGCCATCACCGGCCTGCGAGGCTGAGCAGCGGGGGCTATCTGTCGCCGCCCCTAGGATTGGGGCCATGTCTGCCGTCTCCGACCTGGGCGCCCGGGCCAAGGCCGCCAGCCGGGCGCTGGCCACGGCCTCGACCGAGGCCAAGGACGCCGCCCTGCTGGCCGGGGCCGACCTGCTGGTCGAGCGCGCCGACGACCTGCTGGCCGCCAACGCCGCCGACGTCGACCGCGAGACGGCCGCCGGCGCGTCGCCCACGGTCGTCGACCGCCTGCGGCTGACCGCGGCGCGGGTCGAGGGCATGGCCGGGGGCCTGCGCCAGGTCGCCGCCCTCGCCGACCCGGTGGGCGAGGTCACGCAGGGGTGGACCCGTCCCAACGGCCTGCGCATCACCAAGGTGCGGGTGCCCCTGGGCGTCGTGGCGATCATCTACGAGAACCGCCCCAACGTGACCAGCGACGCCTTCGGCCTGTGCCTGAAGTCGGGCAACGCCGCCTTCCTGCGGGGCTCGTCGGGCGCCATCCGCTCGAACATCGCCATCGCCGGTGTCCTGCGGGAGGGCCTGGCCAAGGTGGGCCTGCCCGAGGACGCCCTGGTCCTGGTGGAGGACACCTCGCGGGAGGCGGCGGTCGAGTTCATGCGCCAGCGCGATCACGTCGACTGCCTCATCCCCCGCGGCGGGCCGTCGCTGATCCGCTCGATCCTCGACAACGCCACCGTGCCCTACGTGATCGACGGCGACGGCAACTGCCACGTCTACGTCGACGCCTCGGCCGACCTGGCGATGGCGGCCGACATCGTCGTCAACGCCAAGACGCAGCGGCCCTCGGTGTGCAACGCGGCCGAGACGCTGCTGGTGGACGACGCCGTGGCCGCCGAGTTCCTCCCGCTCGTGGCCGCACGCCTGGGGGGTGTCGAGCTCGTGGGCGACGACGCCAGCCGGGCCGTGCTGGGCGCCGACCGCGTCGGGGTCGCGGGCGAGGACGACTGGGCGAACGAGTTCCTGGCCCTCAAGCTCGCCGTGCGGGTCGTGCCCGGCCTCGAGGCCGCGGTCGAGCACATCACCCGCTACGGCTCGGGCCACAGCGAGGCCATCGTCACCCGCGACCTGGCGGCCGCCGACCGGTTCACCCGGGCGGTCGACGCCGCCGCGGTGGTGGTCAACGCCTCGACCCGGTTCGTCGACGGCGAGGAGTTCGGCTTCGGTGCGGAGATCGGCATCTCCACCCAGAAGCTGCACGCCCGCGGGCCGATGGGGCTGCGCGAGCTCACCACCGAGAAGTACGTGGTGCGGGGCGAGGGACAGACCCGCGGCTGAGCCGCCACTGACCCCGCTGCTCACGGTCGGCCACGGCACGCTGGCCGCCGACGCGCTGGCCGAGCTGCTGCAGCGGGCGGGGGTGACGCTGCTGGTCGACGTGCGGTCGTTCCCCGGCAGCCGGCGCCACCCGCACTTTGGCCGCGAGGCGATGGAGGCCTGGGTACCCGGGGCCGGCATCGACTACCGGTGGGAGCGGCGCCTGGGCGGTCGGCGCCGCGCCCGTCCCGACAGCGAGAACGCGGCGCTCCGCAACGACGCCTTCCGCGGCTACGCCGACCACATGACGGGCGAGGAGTTCCGGGCCGGGCTCGACGCGGTGCTGGCCGAGGCGGCGACACGCCGCACGGCCGTCATGTGCTCGGAGACCGTCTGGTGGCGCTGCCACCGGCGCCTGTTGTCCGACGCCGCCGTGCTGATCGACGGCGCCGAGGTCGGCCACCTCATGCACGACGGCCGGTTGGTGGCGCATCGGCTCACCGACGGCGCCCGGCTGGACGCCCGGCGCGGGCGCGTGGTCTACGACGTCGGCGCCGACGTCCCGTTGCCGCTCCCGCCGCCCTCCTGACCGAGGGCGACGCGGGCACGGGCTGGGACACGGGCTGCCCTTCGCCGGGGTGTGCCAGGATCAGGAGATGTCCGACCTCGCCACCGTCGCCCCGGCATTCGTGGAGATGGCCCACCGCATCGTGTGGGCCTCCGTCGCCAGCGTGGACGCCGCCGGCCGGCCCCGCAGCCGCGTGCTGCACCCGTTCTGGACCTGGGACGGCACCGCGCTGACCGGCATCGTGGGCACCAGCCCGACCCCCACCAAGCGCGCCCACCTCGACAACAGCCCGTTCCTCTCGGTGCACTACTGGTGGCCCGAGCAGGACACCTGCGTCGCCGAGTGCCGGGCCGAGTGGATCCTCGACGACGACGGTCGCCGGGCGGTGTGGCAGGCGCTGCACGACGCCCCGGCGCCGGTGGGCTTCGACCCCGCCATCATCGAGCCCTGGGCCGGCGGACCGACCTCGCCCGCCTTCGCGGGCCTGCGCCTCACCCCGTGGCGGCTGCGGCTGCAGCCCGGCTCGCTGATGCAGGGCAAGGGCGGCGAGGTCCTCACCTGGGAGGAGTGACGGCGCCGGTCATGCCGGTCGCCGGAGCCGGCGACCGGCCCGGGCAGGGGCCCGGGGCGGGCGTCAGGCCGTGCGGGCGGCGATGCGGCGCAGCGGCGGGAGCGTGGGCGGCGGCTGCTTGCGCTCGGGGAGGTCGGCGAGCAGCTCGGCCGTGATGTCGGCGATCTGGCGCACAGCCCGCTCGAAGGCGGCCTCGGTGGCGGCGGAGGTCTTCTGCACGCCGCTCACCTTGCGGACGAACTGGCGGGCGGCGGCCTCGACCTCTTCGGGTGTCGCCTGCGGCTCGAGGCCCCGCAGCGTGGTGATGTTCCGGCACATGACGCCGAGGCTACCCACCGCTCGGCTCGGGCCCGAGGGCGACCGGGTCGCATTCGTCCAAGCGGCGCGACGCAGGCCGACGTACGGTCCCGGGGTGATCACGGAGGTCGCGATGACACAGGATCCATCCACGATGCCACCCGCCCCCGACGGCGCCTTCGACCTGGCGTCCACCCACATCCACCTCGGGCTCGGGTCCCGCGCCGTGCCGTTGCCCGACTTCGAGTGGTCGCGCGAGTACCTGGCCGCGTACGGCGCGCGGTTCGCCGGCGACGGGGACGAGGGGCGGCTCGTCACCCTCGGCCACAGCGCCGAGTCGTGGACCAGCTGGGAGCGGCATCCCGCGGGCGAGGAGGTGGTGGTGCTGTTGTCCGGCCTGATCGATCTCGTGCAGCGCACCGACACCGGCGAGCGCCGCATCACCCTCCACCCGGGACAGGCCGTGATCAACCCGCCCGGGGTGTGGCACACGGCGGACGTGATCGAGCCCGGCGACACGATCTTCATCACCCCCGGGCGGGGCACCGAGCACGAGCCCCGCTGACCGTCCCCGGTGAGGTTGGCGGGCCGGCGCCCGCCACATCATCACTGTCAGACGGGGAGGAGCGCCAGGGCGTCGGCCAGGGCGGCGATGCCGTCGGTGAGGCGGTCGTCGGACAGGTAGGGCGCAGGTCCGACGCGAACGATGTCGCCGCGGCTGTCGACGAGCACCCCCCGGATGCGCAGCTCGTCCCGCAGGCGGGCCGCATGGGGAGAGCGCAACGCCAGGAACCCGCCGAGGCGGTCGAGCGGGGTTCGGCGGTCGCGGGTGATCAGCGCCTCGGGCGCGTCGAGGGCGTCGAACGCGCCGGCCAGCACCTCCACCTGGTGCCGGTAGGACGCCCGCAGCAGCTCGGGTGTGAGCCCGTGCTCGGCGAAGAACGCGAACACCCGCGCCGCCCGGTAGTGGCTGGCCGGGTCGTAGGTGCCCCCCGCGAAGCGCTGCGGGCCCGGGGCGTAGGAGACCAGGTCGGGCGGGTGGGGGTCGGACAGGGTGTCGAACTCGGCGAACCAGCCCGTGATCACCGGCCGCATGGCCAGCCCGTGCGGCGGCACCCGCAGGAACGCGTTGCCCTCGCCGAGCTGCAGGTACTTGTAGCCGCCGCCGGTGACCCAGGCGTCGCCGAGGCCCAGCTCGTGCAGCGGGAACGGCACGGGACCGAGGGCGTGGTAGGCGTCGACCAGCAGCTCGACGCCGCGGTCGCGGCAGGTGGCGGCCAGCCCGGCCAGGTGGGGGACGATGCGGGCCGACTCGAACAGCACCGCCGACACGAGCACCGCGGCGGTGCGGTCGTCGGCGGTCGCCGCCAGCCGCTCGGCCAGCGTGTCCACCGGCTCGGCGGCCACCCGCGTCACCTCGACGCCCGCCTCGGCGAGGCGGGCGAGCTGGCGGCGCAGGCTGTGGAACTCGCCGTCGGTCGTGACCAGGCGCGCCCGGCGGCCGGTCAGGTCGAGGCCCGACAGGAACCGGACGACCAGGTGGTGCGTGCTCTCGGCCAGCGCCACGGACCCGCCGGGGTCGTGCAGCAGGCGCTGGTACCCCGCCCGTACGTCGTCGGCCTTGGCGTCGGCCGCGGCCCACTTGTCGTCCACGAGGCGGGCGGCGTCGTCGTACGCCTCCACCAGGCCGTCGCGGGCGACGTCGGGCCAGGCCTGGTGGGAGTGCCCGGTGAGGAGGATCCGGTCCTCGAGCGCGAAGCGGGCGTAGTGGCGGGCCAGTGCGTTGGGGGTGGCGGCCAGGTCGGCGAGGGCGATCACCGGGCAGTCACCGGGCCCGTCATCGGGCGGATCACCGGGGCACGCGGGGCGGTCGTCGGGCGGATCACAGGGGCAGGTGGTGCGGTCACAAGGCGCTCCGGATGGCCCACAGGTCGGGGAACACCGCGGTGGAGAGGGTGGTGTGCAGGTAGGCGGTGCCGGGCGAGCCGCCCGTGCCGGGCTTGGTGCCGATGGTGCGCTCGACCATCTTGACGTGCCGGTAGCGCCACTCCTGCATGCCCTCGTCGAGGTCGACCAGCCGCTCGGCGACCTGCGCGGGCCCGCCGTCGTCGCGGTAGACGGCCAGGAGCGCCGCCTGGACCTCGGCGGAGGGCTCGGCGGGCAGGCTGACGTCGCGCTCGGCAACGCCGGCCGGCACCGCGTAGCCCTGCGTGGCCAGGTAGCGCACGAACGAGTCGTACAGCGACGGCCGGGCCATGGCGGCCGCGATGTGACGGCGCCCGGCGCCGCCCCGGGGGTGGTGCCGGAGGACGTCCGGGTCGCGCCGGCCGAGCACGGCCTCGAGCTCGCGGAACTGGGCCGACTGGAAGCCGCTGGCGGCGTCGAGCCGGTCGCGGAAGCCCAGGAACTGGCGGGGCGTCATCGTCTCGAGCACGTCGATCTGGGCGACCGCCACCTTGAGGATCGTGAGCAACCGCCGCAGCGTGTGCAGTGCGTGCGCGGTGTCGCCCGCCTCGAGACGACCCTGCAGGTGGGCGGCCTCGTGCAGCATCTGCTTGAACCACAGCTCGTACACCTGGTGGATGACGATGAAGAGCAGCTCGTCGTGCTCGTCCGACCGGGGGCGCTGGGCGGCCAGCACCTCGTCGAGGGCGAGGTACGAGCTGTAGGTGAGCGCCGGGGAGGAGTCGGTCATGGCCGTTCGGGGCGCCCGCCCGGGTCGGGGCGGTGGCCCGCCGGCAGCGTAGAGCCCGGCCTACGGGTCGGGCTGCTCGATCGACTCGACGCACGCGGCCTCGACCTCATGCGCCAGGAGCCGGACCTCGCCGGCGATGCGGTAGCCGGCGAGGACACCCTCGTTGATCAGGCGGTAGACGGTGCGGACAGGCACGCCCAGCCTGAGGGCGGCTTCGGTGGGCGACAGCCAGTCGTAGGACGGGCGCTCGGATCGTGTCGGGTCGGTGATGCTCCGGACGTTAGATGCTTGGACATGACATGACCAGACAGGTCAATGCATCCTATGTCTTTCAAGCGGAGCCCACATCGCGTCCGTCGCCGGTGCAACAGTGTTCACGTTGACCAGTCGACCTGGGTGACGACGCCAACCGCGCTCAGCGACCACCTTTCGTGGCGCACGGATTGTCTCTTCACACGCCCGGAGCGTAGCCGTAGAGTGTACGCCCGGGACGCACATGCGGTGGCGGGAACACCACGTGACGTGCTCGTCCCTCTGGGGCGGCACCGGAGGGGGAACTGACCGATGCTACGCAGATGTCTTGCCGCGCTCGTCGTGGCGCTCACCGCCGCCGGCGCCGGGACCGCCGGAGCCACCGCCGCAGGGGCGCAGGAGCCCGAGCCCGGTCCCGGCTATGTCGAGCAGGCGGACCAGCCGGTCCCGGGCAACTACATCGTCACGCTGCGCGACACCGCCCGGTCGCAGGTCGGGGCCCGGGCGCGGGCGCTCGTCGGCGCCCACGCCGGCCGGCTCGACCACGTGTACAGCTCGGTCATGCGGGGGTTCTCGGCCGAGCTCACCGCGGCCCAGGCGCAGCGGCTCAGCCGCAGCCCCTTCGTGGCCCACGTCGAGGAGGACGCGGTCGTCCACGCGCTCGACACCCAGGCCAACCCGCCGTGGGGGCTCGACCGCATCGACCAGGCGAGCCTGCCCCTCAACCGGGCGTACACCTTCAACGCCCGGGGGACGGGCGTCCACGCCTACATCATCGACACCGGCATCCGCACCACCCACGTCGACTTCGGGGGCCGCGCGGTGCACGGGCGCGACACGATCGACGGCGACAACAACGCCACCGACTGCAACGGACACGGCACCCACGTGGCCGGCACCGTGGGCGGCGGCACCTACGGCGTCGCCAAGGACGTGACCCTCGTGGCGGTGCGGGTGCTCAACTGCCAGGGCAGCGGCACCACCTCCGGCGTCATCGCCGGGGTCGACTGGGTGACCGCCAACGCCGTGCGCCCGGCCGTCGCCAACATGAGCCTCGGCGGCGGCGCCTCCACCGCCCTCGACAACGCCGTGCGCAACTCGGTGGCGTCCGGCGTCACCTACGCCATCGCCGCCGGCAACAGCAACGCCAACGCCTGCAACTCGTCGCCGGCCCGAGTGGCCGAGGCCCTCACCGTCGGTGCCACCGGGAGCAACGACGCCCGGGCGTCGTTCTCGAACTTCGGCACGTGCCTCGACGTGTTCGCCCCCGGCGTCGGCATCCTGTCGTCGTGGTCGACCAGCAACACGGCCACCAACACGATCAACGGCACGTCGATGGCGTCGCCCCACGCGGCCGGCGTCGCTGCCCTGTACCTGCAGACCACGCCCGCCGCCTCGCCGGCCGCGGTGTCGTCGGCCATCGTCACCAAGGCCACCGCCGGCGGGGTCGGCAATCCGGGCAGCGGCTCGCCGAACCGCCTGCTCTACAGTGGGTTCGTCGGCACGCCCGGGCCCGGTCCCGGCCCGGGTCCCGGCCCCGATCCCGACCCGTCGACGCCCAACCTGACGAACGGGGTGGCCACGGCCGGCAGCAACGGGGCCACCGGCACCTGGCGCTACTACAAGATCCAGGTCCCGTCCGGGGCGGCGTCGCTGTCGGTCACCCTGGCCGGGACGTGCCAGCCGTCCGGGTTCCGGTGCAACCCGGACCTCGACCTGTTCGTGCGGCAGGGCGCCCGTCCCACCACCTCGACGTTCGCCTGCCGGTCGCAGGGTTCGACCGCCAACGAGGTGTGCACCGTCGCCAACCCCGCCGCCGGCTACTGGTACGTCGGCGTCTACACCTTCAGCGGCGGATCCACGCAGATCCCGTTCACCGTGACGGCCAGGCACTGATCGGCACGCGCTGACGGCCGACCCGGTGTCGACGCCCCCGTCGACACCGGCGGCCGTCGGGCCACCCCGGTTCGCCCGGGTGCCGCACCCGCGTCGGCATCCGGGCCCGGGCGACGGGCACTAGCGTGCCGGCACGTGGGGGGAGACCACTTCGACGGCGTTTCCGTCACGGCCGACGGCGCCGTGGGCCGGCTGCGCATCGACCGCCCCGACGGCCGCAGCGTGATCGACTATCCGCTGCTCGGCGGGTTGATCGCCGGTGCCGCCTGGTTCGACGCCCGCGACGACGTGCGGGTCGTGGTCGTCGAGTCGGCGGGCAAGGTGTTCTGCAGCGGGTTCAACATGTTCGGCAGCGGGCCGATCCCGCTGGACGGCACGTTCGCGGCCGGCATCGACTTCGGGCGCCAGGCCATGAACGCGGTGAGCGGCATGAAGGCGCTCACCATCGCCCGGGTCCACGGTCGGGCGCGGGGCGGCGGCGTGGTGCTGGCGCTGGCCTGTGACCTGCAGGTGGTGGCGGCGGACGCCGTCCTGTCGATGCCCGAGGCGCACATGGGCCTCCCGATCCCCTGGGGGACCCTGCCCCGCCTGGTCCGCGAGATCGGACCGATGCGCACCAAGGACCTCGTGCTCACCGCCCGCGAGTTCACGGGCACGCAGGCCGCCGCCTGGGGCCTGGCCACCGAGGCGGTGCCCGAGCACGAGCTCGACGCCGCGGTCGACCGCCTGGCCCAGGGCGTGGTCACGACCCCCCGGCTGGTCGTCGAGCAGGTGCTGGCCGAGGTCGACCGCCTCGCCGAGGCCGCGGCGTCGACGGCCGACGCCGCACCCGACGTCGAGCGCGCGCTGGCCGCCGACGCGGACGACGGCTGCCGGGCGGCGCGGGACCGGTACCTCGCCGGCTGGCGAGCCAAGCGGGATCGCGCGACATGAGCGAAGGTCCTCCCGATCTCCACATGCTCAACCTGGTGGTCGGCGACATGGCGGCCAGCCTCGACTTCTACCGCCGTCTCGGCGTCGACGTGCCCGCCGGCGACGACGACCCCGGGGTGCACGTCCAGGTGCGGTCGCCGGGCGGCTTCAGCCTCGAGCTCGACACCGCCGAGTCGGCGACGGTCTGGCACGCCGGCCACCGCGCCGACCCCACGACGCCGCGGGTGGTTCTCGGCTTCGCGCTGCCCACCCCGGAGGCGGTCGACGAGCGCTACGCGGCGCTGGTGGCGGCCGGCCATCGTGGCCGGCAGCCGCCGTTCGACGCGTTCTGGGGCGCGCGCTACGCGATCGTGGCCGATCCCGACGGCAACGACGTCGGCCTGATGGGTCCGCTGGACGAGTCCCGGCGGACGTGGCCGCCGGAGCCGTCGCCCGATCCGTGAGGCCCGCCCGATCCGTGAGGCCCGCGGGCTGAGCCCGGGGCGCCGCGCGGGCAAGCGCGGATGCCCCCGGTAGGCTCGCCCGGGTTGGCTGAGATGGCGCGTTGGCGTGCGGTGGGCCGACTCCGTCCCGGAGATCCGCGCCACGTCGCTGGGTTCGAGGTCGTCGGCCGCCTGGGCGAGGGTGGCATGGGCGTCGTGTACCTGGCCCGGCACCCGCAGCGCGGTCCCGCGGCGCTCAAGCTCGTGCGGGACGGCGCGGCCGCCGACGCGTCCTTCCGGGCCCGCTTCCGGCGCGAGGTCGAGGCGGCCAGGCTGGTGCGCAGCCCCCGGGTGGCCGGCGTGGTCGACGCCGATCCGGACGCCGAGCCCCCGTGGCTGGCGACGAGCTTCGTCGACGGGCCCACGCTGAAGGAGGCCGTCGACGCCGACGGGCCGATGGCGGGGCACAGGCTGACCGCGCTGGCCGTGGCGCTGGCCGACGCACTGGCGTCGATCCACCGTGCCCACGTGGTGCACCGCGACCTCAAGCCGGCCAACATCCTGCTCACGGCGGACACGCCGGTCGTCATCGACTTCGGCATCGCGGTGCTGCGGGAGGCGCCGGCGCTCACGAGAACCGGCATGGCCGTCGGGACGCCGGGCTGGATGGCGCCCGAGCAGGTGCGGGGCCGTCGCTGCGGTCCCCGCACCGACGTGTTCTCCTGGGGCCTGGTCGTCGCCTACGCCGCGTCCGGGCGCCTGCCCTTCGGGCGGGGTCGGCCCGACGCGGTGCACTACCGCGTCGTCCACGAGGCGCCGGACCTGCCCGGGTTGCCCTCGCCGCTCGGCGATCTGGTGCGGGCCGCGCTGACCAAGGACCCGCGGCAGCGCCCCGACGTCGCCGAGCTGCTGGCCACGCTCACTGCCGGCGCACTGGAGGTCACGGCGGCGGGGACCACCGCCCTCGGCCCCACCCTGACCGACCGGACCGAGGTCGTGCCCACGATCGTGGCGCTCGGGTGGGGCGTCGACGCCCTGCCCGCCCGCCCGGGCGGCCTGCCCCGCTCTGTCCCTGCGGGCGCCAATGGTGCGCCGGTGGTCCCGGTCGTGCCGGAAGCGCCGGGCGCGCCGGCCCCCGGCGGGGACCCCCGCGTCGGCGAGCCCCACCGCGGGTCGATCCCGAGGCCGGCCCGGGACGAGCGCCGCGGCGCGGGGCTGGTCCCCGCCTTCTGGTACGCCGGCCAGGAGCACCACACGGCCCCCAGCCTGGCCGCCGCCCTCCAGGCGACGTGGGACGACGCACGCGTGGAGGTGTTCGAGAGCCGTGACCCCATCTGGCTGGGGGAGCTGCGCTCGTTCCTCCAGGCCGTCGGCCGGGACGAGGCCGACCGGATCGTCGCCGCGGGCACCGGCGACGCGCCCGCGGCGGCCACCATGGCCCGGCTGATCCTGGCGATCGACCCGGGCATCGAACCCCGCGTCGGCCCCCTGTGGCTCACACCCGAGGGCCTGGTGGCGGCGGCGCAGGCCGTCATCGACGGTGACGGGTCGGGCGAGCGGCTCGCGGCCATCGGCGCCGCCCGGGTGCTGCGCCTGTGGCGGGGCCTGCCGGGCATGGAGCGCGCCGCCGCCATCGACGAGAGGTGGCACGCCGGCGTCGAGTCGTTCACCCGCCGGGTGGCGGCCCACCGCGGACACGCCGGATGGCTGGGGCCGGCGGAGCGCCAGCGCGCGTCCGCCACCCTGCTGCTGTGCGCCGTGCACCCCGACCACGACCTGCGGCTGGCTCGCCGCCTCGACGCCGCGCGGCGCACGTCGGCCAAGCGGCAGGCCTGGTGGGCTCAGCTCGCGGCCGACGGCCAGCGTGACCCGGCGGCCGCCGTCCTCGCGGTGCTGACCGCCGAGCGCGCCCGCTCGCTGTCCGACGGCGAGCGCCAGGCGGCGCGTGCCGCCGACCGCAGCCGCCGGGACGCGGCGCGCACCGACCGCCGCCGGCGGCGGGCGGCCGCCCCGGCGCTCCAGCCGCGCTACGTGCCGCTGCCGCGTGCGACCA
Source organism: uncultured Acidimicrobiales bacterium (assembly GCA_963842395.1). Lineage (GTDB taxonomy): Bacteria > Actinomycetota > Acidimicrobiia > Acidimicrobiales > VFJN01 > ZC4RG19. The sequence goes on along the minus strand of CAWJGJ010000002.1, from coordinate 404,251 downwards.
GCTCCGTGCGCCGGCTGTGGGTGCTGGCGGTCATGTCCGGTGCGCTGGTCGTGTACCTGTGGCTGGCGCAGACGTTCGGCGACGAGCTCGTGGCGCACTACGAGGCTGTCGACCGGGTCTCGGCGACCGCGGCCGAGAAGCTCGACAGCTACCGGGAGGCATCGCAGGCGACCTGGCTGGCCACGCTGCTGCTGGTCGGCCTGCCGGCCATGCACGTGGCCACCGCCACCATCCTGCGGCGAGGAGCCGGCCGACCGGTCGTGCGCGGGTACGCCGGCGCCGCCGCGGGCGTCGACCTGGTCCTGGGCCTCACGCTGCTGCCGGCCGCGACGATGGGTGGGCTCGTCCTGGAGGCGGCGCTCGAGACCCGGGCCGACGTGACCGCGGCGACCCCGGCGTTCGGCGCGGGCGAGCCCTGGGCTGCCGGTGCGCTGCTCCTGCCGTTCGGGCTCGTCGCGGTCGTGCTGCTGATCCGGTCGTGCTGGCGGCTCGGACGCGTGGTCCTCGGGCGCCCGCTGGCCGGCCCCCACACGCCGCCCCCGCCACCCGGGCCGCCGGTGCCGTTCGTCCCGTACCCGGCGCCGTCACCCCGGTAGCGCCGCGCCCGCCGCGCGGCCCGCACCGGTGACGAGGGTGTGCCGGCGGGCATAGGCCATGGCGTGGTCGTCGCCGAGGGCCGCGCCGTCCGCGGAGAGCCGGGCGAACGCCGGGCGCCCGAGGCGGGAGGCGAGGGTGGCCGTCGCCTCCCGCATGCGGACGGCATCGGGCCCGATCAGGGGCAGGGCCGCGGGGCTGGCGGCCAGGGCGCCGCTCAGGACCGCGGCCGGCTCGTCGTGCCCGAGGCGGGTCAACGCCTCGATCAGCGTCCGGACCGTGGTCCACTGCTGGGCGGGCGAGCCCGTGCGGTCGAAGTAGTCGAGCAGCTCGGCGTACCCGTGCAGGCTCTCCGCGGGATCGCCGATGCGGGCGCCGCACGACAGCGCCGACAGCCCCGCGATGGCCGCCAGGTACGAGTTGCCGACCGACCGGGCCGCGTCCCGGGCGGCGACGAGCCGCGGCAGCGCCTCCGCGGGCGACGTGTCCATGCGGATCTCGCCTCCGACGTAATCGCAGAACCCCGCCACCGTCGGGTTGCCCGCCGCGGTCGCCCGCGCCGTCGCCGCCGCGAGCTCGGCGACCGCCTCGTCGCCCCGGCCCAGGTAGCCGAGCACCAGAGCGCGGGCCGTGTGCTCGCGTGCCGCCTGCGCGGTGTCCCCGACCGCCTGCGCCCCTCTCGCGCCCGCTGCTGGCACGCCATGGCCTGCTCGTACCGGCCGGACAGCAACTCGGCGCTGCTCAGCGCCTCCCAGGCGAAGCGGCTCGTCGGGTCGTCGGCGAGGGCGATGCCGCGGCCCGCCAGTGCCCGGGCCTCGGCGATATCGCCGCGCCGGACGGCGCCCAGGGCGGCGGTGCCGTAGGCGGCGGCGAGCGCCGCCGGGGGAGACGGCGGCACCGGCGTCCCCCGGCCCGGAGGGCCTTGGTCCGGCGGCGAGGTGCCCGAGGGGCCGGCGCCGGCGCCGGCCCGGGCGACGGTGGCGGTCGCCCACCCGAACGCCTCGGTCCCGCCGTACCAGTAGCCGTGCCAGTACAGGGCGCCGGCGATGCGGACGGCGGTGGCGAGGTCGTTCGTCAGGCACCAGCCATGGGCCGCGCGCAGGTTCGCCATCTCGGCGCCGATCGTGCCGGCCCAGGCGGCCTCGTCCGGGCCTCGCAGCCCCGCGTCGGCCGCCTCGATCCACCGGGCCGCCCACGCCGCGTGCCGGGCCCGCGCCCGTTCGGCCGTCCCGTCCTCGGCGGCGCGCGCCTCGGCGAACTGGCGGACCGGCTCGAGCATCGAGAACCTCGTGATGCCGCCGGCGTCGCGGGCGACCACCAGCGATGTCTCGACGAGGGAGGTGAGCGCGGCGCCCGCCTCACCGGGATCCACACCCGCCACCTCGGCGGCCGCCCCCAGCGTGAAGCCGCCGGCGAACACCGCAACGGTCCGGGCGACCCGTCGCTCCACCGGCGGCAGCGGGTCGTACGACCCCGCCACGACCGCCTCGATCGAGCGGTGGCGCTCCCGGGAGCGAGCGGGATCGCCGAGGCGGTGGAGCCGGCCGGCGACGTCGGCGACGATCTCGGCCGGCGACAGGGCGACGGCCCGGGCGGCCGCCAGCTCGATGGCGAGCGGGAGGCCGTCGACGAGCCGGCACAGGGCGCAGGCCGCGGCCGTCGTGGCGCGGTCCAGCGCGAAGTCCGGGCGCAGGTCCCGCACACGGTCGACGAACAGCACCACCGCGGGGGCCTCGGGATCGTCGCGTTCGGGCACCGGCAGGGGAGCGACCGGGATCACCTGCTCGCCCTCGACGCCGAGCCGCCGCCGGCTGGTGGCGAGCACGTCGACCTCTGCCGCACCGGCCAGAACCGCGGCGACCAGCGCCCGGGCCCCGTCGAGGACGTGCTCGCAGTTGTCGAGCACGACGAGCGCCCGGCGCGTGGCCAGCACGTCGACGATCCCGTCGGTGTCGGTCGCCCCGCCGCCGCGCTGGATCCGCAGCGCGGTCGCCACGGCGGGCGCCACCGCCTCGTCCGCCACCACCTCCGCCAGCTCGCAGAGGAAGACGCCGTCGGGGTGCTCGGGCGCGGCGCGGACCGCGGCATGGAGGGCGAGGCGGGACTTGCCGACGCCGCCGGGGCCGGTGAGCGTCACGAGGCGCCCGGCGCGCAAGCGGGCGGTGACCGCAGCCAGCTCGACCTCGCGTCCCACGAGCGAGTTGCCGGGGAGCCCGGGACGGGCGACGGCCGGCCGCTCGTGGCGCACGAGCTCGCCCTCCAGCCGCGCCAGCTCGGGTGACGGCTCGAGTCCCAGCTCCTCGGCGAGCTCGCGCCGGAACGCCGCCAGCGCGGCGAGTGCCTCGCCGTGCCGGCCGGTGGCGGCGAGGGCCTGCATCCGCAGGGCGACCGGGCGCTCGCGGAAGGGGTGGTCGGCCGCGAGCGCCTCCATCGCCCGCGCCGCCTCGTGGGCCCGCCCCACCCCGATGAGCAGCGCCGCCCGCGCCTCGGAGGCCTCGGCCCGCAGCTCCTCGAGGCGCAGCGCCTCGCCGCGCACGGCGTCGTGGTCGGCCACCTCCTCGTAGGCCCGGCCCCGCCAGAGCCCGAGCGCCTCGTCGAGCAGGGCGAGGGCCGCGGCCGGGGCCGCCGACGGCTCGCCGGCCCGGGCGACGAGCAGGGCGAACCGGTCCGCGTCGACGTCGTCGCACGTCACCGCCAGCCGGTAGCCCGATCCCTCGGTGACCAGGTCGATCCCCGCGGTCCCCAGCTGCCGGCGAAGCCGGAAGACCTGCGACTGCAGCGCGGCGGCGGGATGTGCCGGCAGCGCCCCGTCGCCCCACAGCGCCTCCACCAGCGCGTCAGCCGTCACCGGGCGCGGGGCCCGGCCCACCAGGAGCGCCAGCAGGAGGCGTTGGCGCCGGCTGCCCGGCACCACCGGGTCGCCGTCGCCGCCCTCCAGCGTCACGGGGCCGAGCACCGATATGCCGGGCACGCAGTCTCCCTTCGCCGCTCGCTCCGGCGGCCGCGTTGCGGGATGGTGGCGATGTGGAAGCGATGTGGAAGCGGCCTCGTCCAGTCTGGCCGCCACGAGGACGAGAGGGAGGCACACCGTGTTCGACATCGACGAGTTCGTGGCCGACTGCACTTTGGCGCTGGCCGACGCCGAGCCGCGCCAGGCGATCAAGGAGGTGCTCGAGCGGGCGGTGAGCCGGCCCGAGCAGATCGTCGGGGCGCTGCCCGCCGAGCGGGCCGAGCTCGTGCCCCTCTACGCCTCGAAGGAGCTGAGCGTGCTCAAGGTCGTGTGGGCGCCGGGCATGCGCTTCAGGCCCCACAACCACCTCATGTGGGCGGCGATCGGGCTCTACGGCGGGCAGGAGGACAACGCCTTCTACCGCCGGGTCGGCGACGGGATCGCCCCCTCCGGCGGGCGCGAGCTGCGCACCAGCGACGTGGCGTTGCTCGGCGACGACACGATCCACGCCGTCACCAACCCGCTCCGCACGTTCACCGGCGCCATCCACGTGTACGGCGGCGACATCACCGACGGCACGGGGCGCAGCGAGTGGGACGACGACACGGGGGCCGAGGTCGACTACGACTTCGAGCGCAACCGCCGCTACTTCGCCGGGTACACGGCGCCGACCGTCAGTCCTTGAGCGCCGCCAGCAGGGCGTCGGACGGGGCCACGGCACCGAAGACCCCGCCCTGCATCTTCACCATCTCCAGCGCTGCCAGGTAGTTGGCGCGGTCGGTGGCGCCCGTGCAGTCCGACAGCAGCAGGCACTCGTAGCCGCGGTCGTTGGCCTCGCGCATGGTGGTGTGCACGCACACGTCGGTGGTGATGCCGGTGAGGACGATGTGGGTGATGCCCTGCGTCCGCAGCACGAGGTCGAGCTCGGTGGCGTAGAACGAGCCCTTCCCGGGCTTGTCGATGACCACCTCGCCGGGCTCGGGGTAGACCTCCGGGACGATGTCCCAGCCGGGCTCGCCCCGCACCAGGATCCGGCCGCACGGGCCGGCGTCGCCGATGCCCGCCCCGATGCGCTGGCTGCGCCACAGCTTGTTGGGCGGGCAGTCGCTGAGGTCGGGCAGGTGGCCCTCACGGGTGTGGATCACCATCATGCCCAGCGCCCGGGCCACGGCCAGCACCCGGGCGGTGGGCTCGAGGCCCGCCCGGGTCAGGTCCAGGTCGTAGCCCATGGCGTCGACGTAGCCGCCGGGGCCGCAGAAGTCGGTCTGCCAGTCGATGTTCACGAGCGCGGTGCGGGTGACGTCGATGGCCTCGTCGTACGGCCAGGCGTAGGGGTCGGCCTCGACCTGCGGATAGAGGGTCATGCTGAGCTCCTTGTGGTGGTGACGAGGCCGAGCGCGGCCAGCACCTTCGCAATCGTTCCGACCGCCCCGAAGATTCCGCCCGACATCTCGACCATCGAGCGGGCGGGTCCGGTGAGGCCGGGGCCGAGCGACGAGGCCGCGTCGAGCACGAGCAGGCACTCGTAGCCCCGGTCGTTGGCGCTGCGGAGGGTCGAGTGCACCGGGCCTTCCAGGCCGTGGCCCGCGACGAGCAGGTGGGTGACACCCCGGGCCCGCAACGAGGCGTCGAGGCCGCTCCCGTAGAACCCGTCGACGCCGGCGGCGCGGTGCACCGTGGCCGAGGGCGGGTCGGGCGGGCCCGCGATCGATCGCCGCGCCCCGGTTCCGGCGCGCGGGGGCGGGGCGTGGTCGACGGCCAGGACGCCGCCGCCCGCCGCGGCGATCGCGGCTGCCAGGTCGGCCGCCCCCGCCTCCGTGGCGTGCGCCGCGGCAGAGGCGGGCACGGCGGCGCGCCACCAGGGGTCCCAGCCCGCCAGGACGAGGGCGAGGCGCTCGCCGGGGCAGCCCCCGTCGTAGGGCCACGGATAGGGGGTCGTGCCCGCCACGGGGCCGAGCCAGGTCATGCGTCTCCTCCGAGGGTGACCGTCAGCGAGGGTGGGGGGCCAGGGGCCGGCGTGGGGCGGCCCGGGCCGGGAGCGCGGCCGCGCACTCCCGGCCCTCCGCCCGCCGACCGCTAGCCGATCTGCCCGACGACGCCGTCCACGAAGAAGTCCATCGTCTCGACCTCGTCGTAGGTGGGCTGCTCGCCCTCGTCCCACACGACCTCGCCGTCCTGGTTCGTCACCGGCCCGGCGAAGGGCGACCCGCCCTCGACGAACTCCTGGCGGTCGGCCTCGATGAGCTCCTGCGTCTCGGTGCTCACCGACGTCCCGAACTCGGACTGCACGAACGGGTTCTCGCCCGTCTGCAGGCCCACCCGGAAGTTGCCGTCGTAGTCGCTGCCCTCGAACTCGCCGGCCTCGACCGTCTCGACGATGTCGGTGTACAGCGGGCCCCAGTTCCACTCCGACCCGGTGAGCCAGCCGTCGGGCGCCAGCTCCTGGGCGTCGGCGTGGTAGCCGACGGTGAAGGCACCGGCCTCCTCGACCGTCTCGATGATGGTCTTCGTGCAGTCCTGGTGCTGGGTGATGACGTCGACGCCCTCGTCGATCAGGCTCTGCGCCGCGGTCGCCTGCTGGCTGGGGTCGCACCAGCTGCCGGTCGCGACCGTGATCGTCTCGATGTCGGGGTTGACCGACTGGGCGCCCAGGGTGAAGGCGTTGATGTTGGCCAGCGTCTGGGGGATCGGGAAGGCGTAGATGTACCCGAGCTTGTCGGACTCGGTGGCCGCCCCGGCCGCCACGCCCGCGGTGTACACCGGCTCGTACACGGTGCCGAAGTAGGTGCCGAGGTTGGGGAGCCCGGGCTCCTCCTCCAGGCCGCCCTGGTGCACCACCACCACGTCCGGGTGGCGCTCGGCCACCGCCTGGGCGAACTCGAGGTGACCGAAGCTGGTGGCGAAGATGAGGTCGGCGCCCGCGGTCGACCATGTCCTCCATGGCCTGCTCCGCCTCGGACGTCTCGGGCACGTTCTCGGCCTGCAGGATCTCGGCGTCGGGGAATGCGTCGGCCACCGCCTGGCTGCCCTCGTAGGCGGCCTGGTTGTACCCGAAGTCGTCCTTCGGCCCCACGTAGATGAACCCGACGGTCAGGCCGTCGTCGTCGCCCCCCGAGGCCGCCTCGTCGTCCCCGCCGCACGCGACGCCCACGAGCGCCAGCGCTGCGAGGAGCGCGAGCGCCTTCCTGGTCCGGTACATGGTGTGTCCTCCCTGATGGTGGCTGTCGTTGGCTTGGAGAAGGTCGGGCCGGTCGGGCCGGCGAGCGCTGTCAGGCCGCACGGCCCTCGAACACCCGGCTCAGCGCCTCGGGCGCCCGGCCCAGGCGCCGCCCGCTCAGCACCGCCAGCACGACGATGACGAGCACGTAGGGGAACGCCTGGAGCAGGTAGGGCGACAGGTCCGTGCCCTGCGCCTGGAGCTGGAGCTGCAGCGCCTCGGCTCCGCTGAACAGGTAGGCGCCGGCGATCGCCTTGAGCGGGTCCCAGGCGGCGAAGATGGCGAGGGCCACGGCGATGAAGCCCCGCCCGGCGGTCATGTTCTCGGACCAGTTGCGGGTGAACGCGGTCGCCAGTTGCGCCCCGCCCACGCCGCCCAGGCCCCCGCCGACCACGACGGCGACGAACCGGACCCGCTGGGGCGACGACCCGAACGTCGACAACACCTCGGGCCGCTCGCCCGCCGCCCGCAGCCGCAGGCCCGCCTGGGTGCGGCGCAACGCCCACCAGGCGCCGACGGCGGCGAGGATCGACAGGTAGGTCAACGGGTCGTGCTGGAACAGCACCCGTCCCGCCAGCGGCAGGGACGACAGGCCGGGCACGTCCCAGTCGGCCAGCGGGATGACGCCCACGCCGACGTAGTCCTGCCCGAACAGCGAGGTGAGCCCGAGGCCGAGGAACGTCACGACCAGGCCGGTCGCCAGCTGGTTGGCGCCCCGGCGGAGCACGACGAACGCGTGGACCGCGGCCAGCAGCGCGCCCGCGATCAACCCGGCCGCCACCCCCAGCCAGGGGCTGCCGGTCTCGATGCCGACGGCGTAGGCGGCCAGCGCCCCGCACAACATCGAGCCCTCCATGCCGAGGTTGATCACCCCCGAGCGCTCGGAGACGACCTCGCCGAGCGCGGGGTACAGGATCGACGTGCCGCCGGCGACCGCGCCGGCCAGCACCGATTCGAGCATCATGTGCGGGCTCCCTTCTGGCTCCACCCGAGGACGGCGAGCAGCAGCAGCGCCATCAGCACGTTCACGGCCGCGCCCGACAGCCCCGACGACAGCCGCAGGCCGACGCCGCCCACGGCGATGGCCGCCAGCGCCAGCGAGGCGCCCACCGCCTTGATCGGGTCGTGGCGGGCCAGCCACGAGGCCAGGAACCCGATGTAGCCGTAGCCGACCATGATGTCCGGCCGCAGCCGGCCCTCGACCCCCGCCACCTCGAGCATGCCGCCCAGGCCGGCCAGGGCGCCGCCCACGGCCATGGCGGCCAGGCCCAGCCCGCCGACCCGGAGCCCGGCCCGGCGGGCCGCCTCCGGGTTGCCGCCCACCACCCGCAGCTTGAACCCCCACGGCGTGAACCGCAGGAGCGCCCACAGCGCGACCGGCACCACCAGCACCAGCACCACGCCGAGGTGCACCCGGTCGCCCCAGATCACCGGCAGCCGGGCGCCGCCGGTGAGCTCCTCGGAGTACGCCTGGCCGAGAGACTGGGGGTCCTTCCACGGCTCGAACACCAGCCAGGCGAGCAGGATCGAGGCCACGTAGTTCAACAGCAGCGAGGTGATGGCCTCGTTGGTCTTGGTGAACACCCGCAGCAGGCCCGGGATGGCCGCCCACGCCATCCCCGCGACGGCTCCGCCCACGGCCATGAGCGCCAGCGTGGGCGCCGTGGGCAGCGCGCCGTCCAGGGCCATCGACATGGCCATCGCCCCGACGGCGCCCAGCACGAGCTGGCCCTCGCCGCCGATGTTGAACAGCCCCGCCCGGGCGGGCACGGCGACCGCCAGGGCCGCCATGAGCAGGGGCAGCATCCGCAGCAGCGTCTCGCCGGTGCTCTCGGGATCGCCGAAGGCCGAGTCCCACATGGCCTCGAGGACGGAGGCGGGGCTCGCGCCCTTCATCACCAGGAACACGGCGAACACGGCCAGCGCGACGAGCGGTGGCACCAGCCAGCGCACGGCCCGTCGGGCGGTGGCGACGACGGTGCCGGTGAACGGTCGCGCCTGCTCCGGCTCTCCCGCCCCGAGGGCGGCGTCGTCCACCGCGGCGCCGTCCTTCGTGGCGTCGGCGGCGGCGCCGTCGGGGCCCGCCCCGTCGCCGTCGCGGTCGAGCGCGACCTCGTCGGGCGGGACGACCGCCGGGGCGTCGGTCATCTCGGTCATGCCGCCTCTCCTTGTTCGCCCTGCAGCATCAGCCGGCCGATCTCCTGGCGATCGGTGGTGGCGGGGTCGACGATGCCGGCCACCTCGCCGTGGTGGAGCACGACGATGCGGTCGGCCAGGAGCATCAGCTCGTCGAGGTCTTCCGACACCATCAGCACCCCGGCGCCCGCCGCCCGCCGCTCGAGCAGCAGCTCCTGCGTGGCGCGGACCGAGGCGATGTCGAGGCCCCGGCTCGGGTAGGCGACGACGAGCAGGTCGGCGTCGTCGGCCATGAACGCCCGGGCCAGCACGACCCGCTGGATGTTGCCGCCCGACAGCGAGCCCACCTGCCGCCCGAGGTCGGCCAGGTTCAGGCGGGTCGGCTCGGTGCGGCCCGCCACGTGGGCGCGGGCCGCCTTCCAGTCGACGCTCATGCCCTTGCGGGGGATGCCCTGCCCGCCCAGCACCAGGTGGGCCAGCACGTCGAGGCCGGGCACCACCGCGTCGGTCACCGGGTCCTCGGGCACCGCGGCGGCGCCGGCGGCCAGTGCCTGGCGGGGCTCGGCGCGGTCGATGGGGTGACGGTCGATGTGGACGGTGCCCGCCACGAGCGGCCGGCAGCCCAGCACGGCCTCGAGCAGCTCGCGCTGGCCGTTGCCCGACACCCCCGCCACGCCGACGAGCTCGCCGGCCCGCACCTCGAAGGTGGCCTCCCGCACGGCCAGGCGCCCGTCGTTGCCCCGCACCGATGCGCCGTTGACCACCAGCCGGGGCTGCTTGCCGGTCTCGGAGCGCTCGGCCGGCAGCGGTGGCGGGACCGAGCCGACCATGGCCTCCACCAGGGCGGCGTCGGTCATGCCTGCGGGATCGACGCCCGACAGCACCATGCGACCGCCCCGCAGCACCGTGGCCCGGTCGGCGATCTTGCGGACTTCGGCCAGCTTGTGGGTGATGAGGACGATGCCGAGGCCGTTCGCCCGCAGCTCGTCGACCAACCGCAGCAGGGCGTCGACCTCCTGGGGAGCGAGGGCGCTCGTCGGCTCGTCGAGGATGAGGATGCGGGCGCCGAGGAGGAGCGCCCGCAGGATCTCGGTCTGCTGCCGCTCGGACAGCGACAGGTCCCGCACCACCCGGTCGGGGGCGACGGCGATGCCGAAGCGCTCGCCGGCCTCGACGATCTGGCGGCGACGGGCGGCCACGTCCACCCGGCCGCTGGCCTTGCCGAGGGCCAGCTCGACGTTCTCGAGCACGGTGAAGGCCGGGACGAGGCGCAGGTCCTGGAACACCATGCCGATGCCCGCCGCCCGGGAGGCGGGGGTCGAGCCCAGGGTCACCGGCTCACCGGCCACGGCGACCATGCCCTCGTCGGGCAGGTTGACGCCGTACAGGACCTTCATCAGCGTGCTCTTGCCCGCACCGTTCTCGCCGAGCACGGCATGGACCTCGCCCGCCAGCACCTCCAGGTCGACGGCGTCGTTGGCGACCAGCGCGCCGAAGCGCTGGGTGATGCCGCGGGCGGCGAGCAGGGGCGTCGCGGCGCCTCCGGGCGCCTCGCCGGGCTCGGGCTCCCGGCGCGCCTCGAGGGCCGCATCCGGCTCCGGCTCGTCGGCGGCCGGCTCGTCCGTCATGTCGTCGGGAGCGGTCACGGCGTCGTCCTCCTGGCGCGGGCGCGAGTGGTACGGGGGCCGGCGGCGCGGGAGGTCCGGCGTGGCGGTGTGGCGGTGGGGGCCCGGCGGCTCATGCGGGCGAAGGCGGCGGCGACCCGCTGCTCGACCACGTCCATCGACTCGCCGATGTGCGAGCGCAGCAGCCGGGCGCCCAGCTCGGCGTCGTCGGCCAGGAGGGCGCCGAGCACACCGAGGTGCTGCTCGATCGTGAGCCGGATGCGCTCGGCGGTGAGGAAGTCGTGACTGCGCACCGGGCGGATCCGCTCGTTGAGGCGGGCCAGCATGTCGGCCAGCGCCAGGTTGCCCGAGGCGGCGGCCAGCCGGATGTGGAAGTCCTCGTCGACGAGCACGAACTCGGGGTCCGCCGCCTCGCCCGACGGTGCCTCGAGCGCCGACCAGTCGTCCCGGAGCGCCAGCAGCTCGTCGCGGTCGTGCGAGGTGCCCAGGCGCAGCGGGCGGGCCACGGCGTCGGCCTCCAGGGCGAGGCGCACCTCGTAGAGCTGGTGGATCTCCTGCAGGTCGGGGGCGACGGGGAAGTACCCGCCATGGGGGTGCCGCTCGACCAGGTGCTCCGCGTGGAGGCGGGACAGCGCCTCGTGGACCGGGGTGCGCGACACGCCGAACTCGACCGCGAGCGCCTCCTCACCCAGCCGCTGGGTCAGCGGGAACTCCCCGATGAGCAGGCGGTGCTTGAGGGTGGCGTAGGCCTGCTGGCTGCGCGGCCCCAGGCCGGCTGCATACGGCGCTGCATACATGGCGGCGACCGTAGGTACGGGCGGGGTCCCCACCGTTTCCCGTCCGTGAAGGAAAGACGTCAGGTAGCTGTCGCCAATCTGTTGCGCCCGTCAGCGCCCGCCGACCCGCGGGGAGGCGTGTGGTCGTGCCCGTCAGCCCCCGGCGTCGAGCACGGCGGTGACGATGGCATCGGCGACCGCGGCCGCGTCGACGGCGACGGCCAGCTGCGTGGGTTTCGGCGACCGGCCGTCGACGACGAGGGTGCCCGGCGGCACTGCACGATCCGTCGCGCAGCGCAGCCGGACGGGCTCCCACCCGAAGAGGTCGGGCGCCACGGCGGCGACGACGGCCACCGGGTCATGCAGCGGGCCGCCCCGGGGGCCGTGCCGGGCCGCGACCAGCTCGGCGCAGAACCGGGCGAGGGGCGGGCCCGCAGCCCAGCGGGCCCGGTGGCCGGCGGTCAGGACGACCAGGCCCGAGACGTCGACGGGAACGATCCGCACGTCCGGCACCGCCGCCAGCACGTCGTCGACGGCCGCGGGATCGGCCGCGGCGTTGAACTCAGCCGCCTCCCGGGCCGCGCCCGGCGGGCGGGGGAGCGATCCCCCCAGCCACACGACCCGGTCGACCGGTCGACCGGCGCGGCGCGCGAGCGCCACGTCGGTCAGCGGCCCCGTGGCCAGCACCTGCCCGCGGGCGGCGGGTGGGTCGTCGTCCTCGTCGTGACCGTCGTGACCGTCGTGACCGCCGCGACGGCCCCGGCTGACGAGGTCGCCTCGACCGGGCGCGACGTCCGGCAGCGCACCGGCGAGCCCCGCCAGGCCGTCGGCGCCGTGGCTGGTGCGCTCGCGGTGGATCGGCGCCCCGGTCACGGTGGTCGGACTGCCCATCGTCACGGGCACGTCCAGCCCCGCGAGCGCGACCACACCGGCCGCGTTGCGCCATGCGGTCGCCACGTCGACGTTCCCGGCGCCCGCCACCACCGCCGTGACCTCGAGATCGGGGCGACCGGCCGCCACGGCCAGCGCGACCGCGTCGTCGACGCCCGGATCACACGTCACCACCCAGCCGTCACGGGCACGGGTCACGGGGTCACCCGCCACGGCGGCGACCGGGGCGTCACGCGTGGAGTCGCACCGCGGTGTGGCGCGACAGCTCGCCCAGCGCGGCGGCCGTCGCCTCGCGGTGCTCCTTCTGCCACGGCGGGCCCAGCTCGCGCCCGAGTGCGGCGAGCACGTCGCCGAGGCGGTTCGCGGTCGTGCCGAGCACGGCGGCGGCATCCCCGATGGCGTCCTTGCGGGGGTAGAGGGCGACGCCGAGGTCCCGCCCGGCGGCGGCGTCCGCCCAGACGTCCCGGTACAGCTCGCCCTCGGCGACGTGCATCGCGGTGTGGTTGGCGGTCACCTCGGCGACCGTCTCGGGCAGCGGGCGGTCGACGCCCGATCGGACGGCCAGCGCGACGAGGCGGTGATCGCTACCCAACTCGTCGGCCAGGGCGCCGAGCTGGCGGGCGGCCCCGGCGGCGGCGGCCCCGGCGACCTGTGCCACCAGCTGCTCGGCGTCGTCGGCGGCCAGGCCGGCGGCGGCGTGGTACGGCTGGCGCGGCAGGTCGTCGTCGATCACGCGGCTGCGGCGGCGGTCCACCACGACCACCCTGCCACCCGGCCCGCTCCCCCCGTCGGGCGTGATGGACACGGTCACCAGGTTCGCCCAGCCGCTGTGGTCGGCGACCCCGACGACGGCCACGCGGCGTTCTGCTCCCATCCCGTCGAGCATGACGACACCACCCGTCCGTGTCGACCACCGGCGGGCGGATCACCGGCGACGGGGGCGCGAGGGCTCTGCCCGGGACGAGGGGGGCGGGACGCGGGCCAGCGCCACCGCCCGCTCGACCTCTCCCTGCTCGACCAGGAGACCGGTGAACAGCATGTGCAGGGCGCGCCGGAGGGCCTCGACGTCTCCAGGCCCGGGGCGGGCCAGGTGGTGGAGCGAGAAACCGTCGGACAGCGCGTTGAAGGCGGGCGCCGCCGCGGCCGCCGCCTCCGGCGGGGCTCCCGCGGCCAGCAGAGCCACCTCCGCCACGTGCTCGTAGGCGGCGATGGCCTCCCCCACGGGCGCCCGGTGCGCCGGGTCCCGGGCCGCGTGGAGATAGGTCTCGAACTGGGCGAGTGCCCACGGCAGCGGCCCGGTCGGCATCGAGGCCTCGCTGAGCGCGGCCGCGAGCCCGGTGGCGCCGGCCTTCGGGCCGCCCTCCTCCCTGGGGCCGCGGTCCTCCCCGGGGCCGCCGTCCTCGTCACGGTCGGGGTCGCCCCGGTCGTCGTGGTCGCCCCCGTCATCGCCGCGGGTGCGGCGGACGTCGACCCGGTCGGCGATGGCCTCCAGGCGGGTCGCCTCCTCCGCGACGAAGGTGCGCAGGGCCTCGGCCACGAGGTCGTCGATCGAGGCGAAGAAGTACGACGCCGTGGCCAGCGGCAGCCCCGCCCGCTCGGTGACCGCCCGGTGGGTGGTGCCCGCCACCCCGCGTTCCGCCGCGACCTCCACCGCCGCCCGCAGCAGCGCGTCCCGCCGCGCCTGGGCGCGCGGCCGGTGGCGCCGGGGCGGATCGGGGCGATCGGGGTGGGGCACCGCCATCGACAGGGACCGTACCGGAACTCTGGAAGGTCTTCCAGGGTGGTGCTACGTTCGCCTGACCTCGTCCCGTGGGAGTCCGCCATGGCCAGCTTCCCGTACCAGGACCGCTACCCGGTCAACCGCACCCTGCCCCAGACCGGACGCCCCCGCGCCGAGGTGCTGTCCGAGCTCCAGGCCATGGCCACGGAGGAGGACGCCTTCTGGGAGACCGGCAAGTGCTCGGGCACCATGTACTGCGGCGACCACGAGCACTACGACTTCATGAACGAGGCGTTCGGGCTGTTCGCCCACGTCAACGTGCTGCAGCGCGACATGTGCCCCAGCGCCACGAAGTTCGAGGCCGAGGTCATCGCCATGGCGCTCGACCTGTTCCACGCCGACGCGGTCACCGACGGCGAGCCCGCCGGGCTGGTCACCACCGGCGGCACGGGCAGCATCCTCCACGCCGTGCTGGCCTACCGCGAGCAGGCGACGGCGCTGCGGGGCGTCACCCGGCCCAACTTCGTCAAGCCCGAGACGGGGCACCCCGCCTTCGACAAGGCGTGCCACCTGTTCGGCGTCGAGCTGCGCACCGCCCCCGTCGACCCGGTCACCACCACGGTCGACCTGAAGGCGCTGGCCGACCTGGTCGACGACCAGACCATCGCCGTCATGGGGTCGGCGTGCAACTACCCCTACGGCACGATCGACCCCATCCCCGAGCTCGGGGAGCTGGCCCAGCGGCGGGGCGTGGGGCTGCACGTCGACGGGTGCCTGGGAGGTTTCATCCTCCCGTTCGGCCAGGAGCTGGGCGTCGAGCCCATCCCCGTCTTCGACTTCCGCGTGCCCGGCGTGACCAGCATCTCGGCCGACACCCACAAGTACGGCTACGCCTTCAAGGGCAGCTCCACCCTGCTGTTCCGGGACAAGGCGTTGCGCAACGGCCAGTACTTCTTCGTGTCGGGCTGGACCGGCGGCAAGTACATGTCGCCGGGCATCGAGGGCTCACGCTCGGGCGGCCTGCTCGCCGCCACCTGGGCCGCCATGGTCCAGCTCGGCCGCGCCGGCTACCGGCGCTACGCCGAGGCCATCTTCGCCACGGCGGCCGAGATGATGGACGCGGTGCGCGCCCATCCCGAGCTGCGGATCATGGGCAGCCCCACGTTCTGCTTCTCGTTCACGTCCGACGAGTTCGACATCTACCACGTCAACGACTTCATGCGGGAGCGAGGCTGGCGCTTCAACGGCCAGCAGTACCCCAACGCCATCCACATGGCGGTCACCCGGCCGCAGACCCAGCCGGGCGTGGCCGGCGCGTTCGCGGCCGACCTGGCCGACGCTGTCGCCCATGCCCGCGCCCACCGCGGGGAGGCGCCGTTCTCGGCCGCCATCTACGGCGGGGTGGACGGCGGGCTGACCGACGAGGCCGACGAGCTCATCCGTGGCGCCATGTCCTCGCTGCTCGACCGCCAGTCGTCGATCCCGTCGTGACCGGCCCGGACGTGCCCGACGATCCGGCGGCCGAGCCGCTGGTGCTGGCCATCGATCTGGGGACGGGAGGGCCCAAGGTCGGCTTCGTCTCGGTCACCGGGCGGCAGGGCTGGCACGACCACGTCCCGGTGCACACCCGCTGGCTCGACGGCGGCGGCGCGGTGCAGGACGCGGACGAGTGGTGGCGCGTCGTCACGGGCGCCGTGCGCAAGGCCATCGCCAACGGCGACGTCGACGCCCGGCGGGTGGTGGCCGTGGGCATCACCGGCCAGTGGGCCAGCACGGTCCCGGTCGACGCCGCCGGCGAGCCGGTGGGCGACTGCATCATGTGGCAGGACCACCGGGGCATCCGCCTGGTGCGGCAGCGGATCGGCGGCCGGGTCGCCGGCTACGACCCCCGGCGGCTCGCCGAGTGGGTGCGCAAGACCGGCGGCGTCCCCGGCGGCAACGACCCGGTCGGCCACATGCTCAACCTGGCCACCAACCATCCCGACGTGGCCGCGGCCGCCCGCTGGTACCTCGAGCCGGTCGACTACCTGGCCATGCGGTTCACCGGCGTCGCCGCCGCCAGCCACGCGTCGATGACCGCCGCCTGGATCACCGACAACCGCCGCCTCGACCACCTGGCCTACGACGACGCGCTGGTGCGCCACGCCGGCCTCGACGCCGGCAAGCTGCCGCCGCTGGTCGCCACCGGGTCGGTCGTCGGCCCGGTGCGCGCCGACGTCGCCGACGACCTGGGCCTGCCGCCCGGGGTGCTGGTGGTGGCGGGCGTGCCCGACCTCCACGCCGCGGCGGTCGGCTCGGGAGCGCTCGGCGAGGGGCAGGCCCACATGGCCATCAGCACCACGTCGTGGATCAGCGTGCCCCTGGGCCGCAAGCGCACCGACGTGCGCCACGGGATGGCGGCGGTCCCCGGCCTCGACGGCGGCTACCTGCTGGCCAACAACCACGACACGTCGGGCCTGTGCCTCCAGTGGCTGCGCGACAGCATCGTGGCGCCCGATGACGGCCTGCCGGTCGGCCCGGGCGCCGGGGCCGGGTGCAGCTTCGAGGACCTGACGGCCCTGGCGGCGACGTCGCCACCCGGCGCCGGGCGGGTGATCTTCACGCCCTGGCTGAAGGGCGAGCGCACGCCCGTGAGCGACAGCCACCTGCGGGGCGGGTTCCACAACCTGTCGCTCGCCTCGACCCGGGCCGACCTG
Source organism: uncultured Acidimicrobiales bacterium (assembly GCA_963842395.1). Classification (GTDB taxonomy): domain Bacteria; phylum Actinomycetota; class Acidimicrobiia; order Acidimicrobiales; family VFJN01; genus ZC4RG19. Next base: position 387,646 of record CAWJGJ010000002.1, on the reverse strand, counting down.
GTGCGGGCCGTGATGGAGGGCGTCGCCTACAACGACCACTGGCTGCACGGCTACGTGGAGAAGTTCGCGGGCGGGCGCCTCGACCCGGTGCGGCTGGTCGGGGGCGGCGCCCGGTCGGACCTGTGGTGCCAGATCCACGCCGACGTCATGGGGCGCACGATCGAGCGGGTGGCCGATCCCATGCTCGCCCAGCTGCGCGGCGCGGCCCTGCTGGCCGGCATGTCGCTCGGCTACGTCGACCGCAGCGAGGTGCGCGACCTGGTGGACGTCGACGCCACCTTCACGCCCGACGAGGCCAACCACCGGGTGTACGACCGGCTGTCCGCCGAGCTGCCCCGCCTGTACGGCGCGCAGCGCAAGATGTTCCGCAGGCTGAACAGGAGATGGGCGTGAAGGGGCGGCGAGCGTGAGGTTGCAGGGCAAGGTGGCGCTCATCACGGGCGCCGGCAGCGGCATCGGGCGCGAGGCGTCGCGGCTGTTCGCGGCCGAGGGTGCCGCCGTGGTGGCCGTCGACCGCAACGGCGACGCCGCCGCGGAGACGGTCGACCTGATCGTCGAGGCCGACCGCCCTGGCGGGCGGGGTGACGGTGACGTGACGGGCGGCGTACCGCCGGCCGTCGCCGTGGTGGCCGACGTGGCCTCGTCCGACGGCTGCGCGGCGATGGTCGCCGCCGCGGAGGAGCGCTTCGGCCGCCTCGACGTGTTGTTCAACAACGCCGGCGTGATGTTGAGCGGCGACGACGACGCGGTCGCCACCGACCTCGACACCTGGGACACGACCATGGACGTCAACGCCAAGGGCGTGTTCCTGGGCTGCAAGTACGGCATCGCCGCGCTGCGCCGGGCGGGCGGTGGGTCGATCGTCAACACGGCGTCGTTCGTCGCCAAGGTCGGCGCCGCCACCCCGCAGATCGCCTACACGGCCAGCAAGGGCGCTGTCCTGGCGCTGACCCGGGAGCTGGCGGTCATCCACGCCCGCGAGGGCATCCGGGTCAACGCCCTGTGCCCCGGGCCGCTGCGCACCGAGCTGCTGATGTCGTTCCTCGACACTGAGGCCAAGCGCCGGCGCCGGCTGGTCCACATCCCGATGGGCCGCTTCGGCGAGGCGGTGGAGATCGCCCGGGCCGCCCTGTTCCTGGCGTCGGACGACGCGTCGTTCATGACCGGCGCCGAGCTGGTGGTCGACGGCGGGCTCACCGCCGCCTACGTCACCCCCGAGCCGGCCTGATGGCCGCGGCCGACCAGCCGGTCCAGCGGACCGTCAGCCCGGTCGACGGCTCCGTGGTGGCCGAGCGGGTGCTCGCCACCTCGGCCGACATCGACGCCGTGCTCGACCGCGCCACCGCCGCCCAGCGGTCGTGGCGCCGGGTGCCGCTGGCCGAACGGGTGGCCGTGGTCGACGCCCTCGTGGCGTGGATGACCGCCCGGGCCGGCGAGATCGGGCGCGAGCTGAGCTGGCAGATGGGCCGGCCGGTCGCCTACGCGCCCGCCGAGATCACCCGGGGCTTCGCCGAGCGGGCCACCTGGCTGGCCGGTGCCGCCGCCGGTGCCCTGGCCGACGACGAGGTCGACGGCCCCGTCGGCGACGCCGACGGCGGGGCCGATCCGGCCCGCTCGCCCGGGGGGCTGCGGCGGTTCATCCGCCACGAGCCGGTGGGCGTCGTGCTGGTGGTGGCCCCCTGGAACTACCCGTACCTGTGCTCGGTCAACGCGGTGGTGCCCGCCCTGCTGGCCGGGGACGCGGTGGTGCTCAAGGCGTCGTCGCAGACGCCGCTCGTGGCCGAGCGTTGGGCCGAGGGGCTGGCCGCGTCGGGGCTGCCCGACGGCGTGTTCCAGTTCGTCCACAGCGACCACCACGGCGTCGCCGCCATGGTGGCCGACCCCCGGGTGGGGTTCGTCGCCTTCACGGGCTCGGTGGCGGGGGGCCGGGCGGTGCAGCGGGCGGCGGCGCAGCGCTTCGTCGGCGCCGGCCTCGAGCTCGGGGGCAAGGACCCGGCCTACGTGCGGGCCGACGCCGTCCTCGACGCCACCGTCGCCGAGCTGGTCGACGGGGTGTACTTCAACGCCGGCCAGTCGTGCTGCGGCGTCGAGCGCATCTACGTGCAGCGGCCCCTGTTCGACGAGTTCGTCGAGGCCTTCGTGGCCGGTGCCCGCGGCTACGTCCTCGGCGACCCGCTCGATCCCGCGACCACGCTGGGCCCGCTGGTGCGGGCGGGCGCCGCCGCCTTCGTCCGGGGCCAGGTGGACGAGGCGGTCCTGGCCGGTGCCCGGGCGCTCGTCGACCCGGCGGGCTTCCCGCGCGACGAGCCCGGCACCCCGTATCTCGCCCCTCAGGTGCTCGTGCAGGTCGACCACGGCATGCGGGTGATGACCGAGGAGTCGTTCGGCCCGGTCGTCGGCATCATGGCCGTCGACGGCGACGAGGAGGCGGTGGCCCACATGAACGACAGCGCCTACGGGCTCACCGCCTCGATCTGGACCACCGACGTCGACGCCGCCGTCGCCATCGGCGACCGGGTGGAGACCGGCACCTGGTACCTCAACCGGTGCGACTACCTCGACCCGGCCCTGGCGTGGACGGGTGTCAAGGACTCCGGCCGGGGCGTCAGCCTGTCGACCCTCGGCTTCCGGGCGGTCACGCGCCCGAAGTCGTTCCACCTGAGGACGGCCCTGTGACGTCGACCGTGACCCTGGGCGTGCTGGAGTGCGACCACGTCGGCGAGCGCAACCGTGCCATCGCCGGCGACTACACCGACATGTTCACGACGCTGTTCGCCGCCCACGCGCCCCGGCTGGAGCTGGTGCCGGTCGACGTCATCGGCGGCGAGCTGCCGGACTCGGTCCACGAGTGCGACGCCTGGCTGATCACCGGCTCCCGGTACTCCGTGTACGACGACGACCAGCGCGGCTGGATCGACCCGCTCGCCGAGCTCGTCCGCGGGGCGCACGACGCGGCCGTGCCCGTGGCGGGCATCTGCTTCGGGCACCAGCTCCTGGCGCAGGCGCTGGGCGGCGAGGTCGCCCGCGCGGCGTCGGGCTGGGGCGCCGGCATCCTCGACGTCGCGGTCGAGCGCACCGAGCCGTGGATGCAGCCGCCGGCAGACTGCCTCGCGCTGCACTTCATGCACCAGGACCAGGTGGTGGTGCCCCCGCCGGGCGCGGTGGTGCTGGGCCGGGCCGCGCACTGCCCGGTGGCGATGATGGCGGTGGGCCCGACGACGGTCGGTGTCCAGCCCCATCCCGAGTTCGTGCCCGCGTACACCGACGTGCTGCTGGCGGCGCGGGTCGATCGCATCGGCGCCGACGCGGTGGCGGCGGCGCGGGCCCGGCTGACCCGCCCCACCGACGAGGGGACGGTCGCCCGCTGGCTGGCCGCCGTCCTGGCCCGGGGCTGCTGACGCCGGATGGGCGACCGCAGCCCTCGCGCTGCGGTCGGTCGTTGTGGTCAGGTCGAGGCGTGGGCCCGGGCGAGGGCGTGCTCGACCAGCGTCACCAGCACCGCGATCACGGTGTCGCCCCTGCGGGCATCGCAGGTGACCAGCGGGACGTCGTAGGCGAGGGCGAGCGCCTCGCGCAGGACCGACTCGGGATGGCGCTCGGCGCCGTCGAACTCGTTGACCGCCACCACGAACGGGATGCCCCGGTCCTCGAAGAAGTCGATGGCGGCGAAGGCATCGGCCATGCGCCGGGTGTCGATCATGACGACGGCGCCGACGGCACCCCGCACGAGGTCGTCCCACATGAACCAGAAGCGGTCCTGGCCCGGGGTGCCGAACAGGTAGAGGATCAGCTCCTCGTCGATGGTGCGCCGCGCGAAGTCCATGGCGACCGTGGTGGTGGTCTTGGCCTCGACCCCGCTGACGTCGTCGAGCCCGACGGAGAGCTGGGTCATGGGCGCTTCTGTGGTGAGTGGCGTGATCTCGGACACGGCGCCGACGAAGGTCGTCTTGCCGACGCCGAATCCCCCGGCGATCACGATCTTCACCGCGATGGGGTCGTGCACTTCAACGGCTCCTCAACCCGCTCAACAGGCGTTCGAGGATCTCGGTCCTCGGACGGCCGTGGCTGGCGGCTGGCTGGTGGATCGTGAGCAGGTGGTCGGCGTGGAGGTCGGAGACGAGGACGCGGGCGACGCCGAGCGGAACCTTCAGCTCGGCGGCGACCTCGGCGACGGACGTGGGGCGACGGCACAGGTCGATGATGCGGGCCTGCTCGAATCGCAGCCGGGCCAGGTAGGCGATGCCGTCGCGGGTGGTGGACACCAGGGTCTCGAGGTGCAGATCGTGGCCCCTGGACCGGGCGCGCCCGCCGGTCAGGGCATAGACGGGCACGACGCGCGGCCCGTCCGGGTCGCCACCATGGCTCATCGCGTTGGACGCGCCGACAGCTCCGCCCGCAGCTCAGGCGTGAGCACCTGTCCGATGCGCGAGACCAGCACGCTCATCTCGTAGCCGATCAACCCGATGTCGGCGTCGGGGCCTGACATCACGGCCAGTGCCGATCCCTCGCTGATGGAGGTGATGAACAGGTAACCGCCGTCCATCTCGACGATCACCTGGTTGACGTTGCCCGCCTGCATGTGGCGGGCGGCCCCGGCCGTCAGGCTCGCCAGGCCCGAGGCCACCGCTGCCAGCGTGTCGGCCAGGTTGCGCTCGAGCTGTTCGGACACGGCGAGGACGAGCCCGTCCGTCGACAGCACCACGACGCTCGTGACGCCGGCGATCCGGTTGGCGAAGCTGCCGACCAGCCAGTCGAGCTCCCGATTGTCGTTGGGAATGATCGTCATAGGCCCTCCGGGGGCGGCTCCGCTGTGTCGGCGTCGGCGACCGCCCTGCCGGCGCGCTGGTTGGACTGGAAGCTCGACAGGGCCGACCGCACCTGGCTGCGGTCACGCTCGGTCGTCACCGGCGCCGCGGGTGGCGCGCCCGGGGGCGTCGGCGTCGTGTCACGGCGCAGGGCAGGAGCGAGGTGGGCACCGGGGACACGGCGCACGAGGCCGTTGGCCAGGGTCGGGACCGAGTCCGGGGGCGGCGGGGGCGCGACTGCGCCGACACCGCTGTCGGACAGGTCCGGCGCCGGCGGCACGATGGGCGCCATGGCGGGCGACGCGGTGGGTGCCGCGGGAGCCGGCTCGTGGGGGCCGTGGACCAGCGCCTCGGACTCCCACCACCAGTCGGGCGGCTCGATCGGCGCGGGCTCGAAGGCCCGGCCGGCGGGCAGAGCCCGCTGGCCGTCCGGCGCCAGGGCCGATCCGTTCAGGTCGATGCCCGACGCCCCGGGCGCGGTCAGCCGCTCGGCCTCGGCCGCCTCCATCTCGGCCTGGCGCCATCGGGCCACCACGGTGGAGAACGGGTCGGCGTCGGGATCGGCCGGCACGTCGGCGTCGCGCCCGGGCAGCTCGATCTCGCGCCACGGGCTGACGAGGTCGGACGCGCGGCTCCGCGTCGCGTCCGCGAGCAGGCCGGCCTGGTCTCCCCGGCCGATGTCGCGGGCGCCACGGACGCCGTCGAGCTTGGGCCGCCGGCCGTTGCTGGTGCTGCGGGCCAGCACGGCCGCCTGCTGGTAGCGGTCGTTGCCGTTCTGGCCGAGGGCGTCGGGGGCGACCGCGCCGGCGGGACGCTCGCTGACCAGCTCGCTCGGGAGCGTGACCATCGCGGTCACCCCGCCGCCCGGGGTGGGGGCGAGCCGCACCTCCAGCCCGTAGCGCTTCGCGAGGCGGGCGACCACGTGGAAGCCGAGCATGGTGGACCGGCCGAGGTCGACCTCGGGCGCCTCGGCCAGCAGCGCGTTCGCCTTGCGCAGCTCGTCCTCGGGCAGGCCGATGCCCGAGTCCTCGATGGAGACCACGGTCGAGATCGTCTCGCCGGCGGAGAGGTGGCTGCGCACGCGGACGTCGGACGTGGGCGGCGAGAACGTCGTGGCGTTCTCGATGAGCTCGGCCAGCAGGTGGGCCAGGTCGGCGACGGCCTTGCCGGCCACCTCGAGGTGGTCGTTGACCAGCACCTCGACCCGCCGGTAGTCCTCGACCTCGGCCGCGGCGGCGCGCACCACGTCGGCCAGCGGCACCGGCTTGCCCCAGCGACGCGCCGGGTCGTCGCCCGACAGCACCAGCAGCGACTCGGCGTTGCGGCGGATGCGGGTGGCGAGGTGGTCGAGCCGGAACAGCTCCTCGAGCGTCTCGGGCTCGCGCTCGCGGACCTCGAGGTCGGTGATGACCTCGAGCTGGCGGTTCAGCAGGGACTGGTTGCGCCGGGCCAGGTTGACCAGCAGCTCCGACATGGCCTCGCGCCGCGCGGCGTCGGCCGCGGCGAGGTCGGCGACGAGCGCCACGTTGCGCTCCTGCTCCCGCTCGGTGTGCTTCCAGAAGATGATCTCGCCGACGCAGGCGGCCAGCACAGCGACGCCGTGGATCAGGGCCCACGTCCACGGGCGGTTCTGCGCCGCGGTGTGGCCGAAGATGAGCTTGGCGTTGATGACGGTGCCCAGGCCGTGGGACAGGACGGTGAAGAGGACGTTCCACAGGAACGGGATCCAGTCCTGGTACAGCGCGATGAGGCCGATGAGGATGAAGAAGTGGAAGTGGGCCTCGATGGCGCCGCCGCTGAGGTGCACGAGCACGACCGAGCAGAAGACGAGCCCGGCGGTGATGAAGAAGCCGGCGAGCCGCCGGTTGCGGGCCATGCGGCCGAACACGACGCAGGACGCGGGGACGGTCATCTCGAGGAGGAGGTGGCCGAGGGGGTAGCCCTGCCACACCCCGAGGACGATGAGCGCCGGGACGTGCAGGCCGAGGACCCAGCACAGGAACAGGTGGCGCCGCTGGAACGTCTCCTCGTCGAGCGTGTTGCCGCGGGGCAGGTAGAAGAGGAAGGTCCTGACCGCACGGGCCAGCAGCCCGGCGTGGCGCTGCTCGCCCTCGGCCTCGCCTGCCTCGGGCGGTGCGGCATGCTGGGGCACATGGCCACCTCGGCGCCCGTCGATCCGTTTGGCCGACAGGCCTGCGTCGACTGCTCTGCTCCCCGACACGACAGTCCCCATCAGGCCAACCCCAGCATCATTCGCAACGTGTTCGACAGCGCGCGACCGGTCGTTCCACGGGACGCCCGTCCCAATGAGACACAGTGATACCCCGCTGGGTGGGGTCCGCGCCAGCTTCGCGGGCACTTCTTGAGAGCGCGCGGCCCCCGATCGTAGTGGGGCGGCTACGGTCCTGACCTGCGGTGATGCGGCCGGCACTGACGGCGAGGTGCGTCCACCAACCCCGGCTGTCCAACATCCGCTAGTGTTCACGCAGGGCAGGTGTCCTGGGAGGCGACATGATCAGCCCCTACGTGCGCCGGCTGCGGCTGGCTGCCGAGCTTCGGGCTTTGCGTACACATGCGGGCGTGACCCACGTTCAGCTCGCCAAGCAGATCGGGCAGAGCCGGGCGCAGATCTCGCGGCTCGAGAACGGCCACGTGGTCGACCAGGACGATGTCATGAAGATCCTCGACGCGCTCGGGGTCGACGACGACCGCTGGACGCAGATCATGACGATCGCCCGCGAGGCGGGCGAGCGCGGCTGGTGGGAGTCCAACCGGTTCATGGGCGAGCGGCAGTCGCTCTACGCCAACCTCGAAGCCGGCGCCCAGACCATCCGCGAGTTCCAGATGACCTTCATCCCGGGCCTCCTCCAGACGTCCGACTTCACCATGGCCCGGGGCGAGGCCGACAGGGTGGCGGGCGCGCCCAGCCTCAACGCCGAGAAGGCGGCCGCGGGCCGCCTGGGCCGCCAGCGCATGCTGCGCCGCCCGCACGGGCCCGCCTACGAGGTGATCATCGACGAGCTGGCGATCACCCGGCTGTCGGCACCGCCCGAGGTCATGAAGTCGCAGCTGTACCACATCACCGCCACGGTCAACGGCAGCGAGAGGATCTTCGTGCGCGTGCTGCCGGTGAAGGCACGGATCGAGGGCTTCAGCGTGCCGCGCTCGGCCTACTCGATCTACACCTTCGAGGACCCCGGCGATCCCACCGTCGTCGCCGTCGACACCGTCACCGACGACCTGGTGCTGACCGAGAGCGACGACGTGAAGCGCTACGCCGAGCTGTACGACCGGCTGCGGGCGGCGGCGTACCCCGAGGACAAGAGCCTCGACGTGCTGATCGACGCCGCCAAGAAGCTCCGGTCGTAGCGCCCCCGGCTCGCAGCGGGCCGCGAAAGCGCCGTCCTCTGCGTCCCGGCTCACACTCTGCGTGAGAACGGGAGAACAAGTTTCTGCCCGTCTTTCACCCGTATGCCCTGCTTGAGGGCATTTGCGGCGACGAGCGCCGAAAAAATCTCGGCGCCCTGCGTGGTGGCGACGCGTCATTGTCTAGTACGTTGTCGATCTGTGGGCTGTACAGCTCGCTGTGCAGACCACGGCGCGGGTACATGCAGAAGGGACCAACGCAGAATGCACGAGCGCACCTTCAGTGGATGGCACAAGTCCACCCTGTCGAGCGGCGGCGACAACTGTGTCGAGGTCGGCTTCGCCGATGACGGCACCGTCGGCGTCCGTGACACGAAGCAGCACGGGCAGGGTCCTGTGCTCGAGTTCACCCCCAGTGAGTGGTCCGCTTTCGTCGGTGGCGTCCGGCAGGGCGAGTTCGACCTCATCTAGCCTCTGAGCTGGGGAAACAGCACGTCTATGACCTATCAGCGGGCGGCCGATCACGGCCGCCCGCTGACGTTCTCTCCCCGATTTCGGCCCACGGTACGGCCCGTCAGGAAATCCTTGCGCTGCGTGCCGTACCGGCAGATACTGGGGCACGATCAAGCAATCTGGACAGTACAGGTGCATGGGCGGACCGGTGCATTGTTCTGTAGCCACGCAGCGCAAAGGAAGACGGAGATGGTCACCACGAGCGGTGCCGCAGCCCCGGCACACCAGGCGCACGCTGCCGAGCCTGCGGGATCGCCCCGCTGGACCCGCGAACGCCTGATCGCGGTGGTCAGGTCGGTCGAGGCGTACGTCGCCGGCCGCGACTGCATCCCTGCGGCCCCGCCCTCGGCACCCCCGTCGCCGCCGGTCCTCCATCGTTCGACCGACGCGGGCGAGCCGAGCGTGGTCCTGCCGCCCGGGCCCGATCCGGCGGGCGATCCGCCCCGGCCCCGTCCGCTCGACAAGCCCTTCACCGTCGCCCACTACCAGGCGATGGCGCGGCAGGTCGCCTACGAGCGCCAGGTGTCCCAGTTCGACGCCCTCCCGCAGCCCCCGAGCCCGTTCGCGCCCGGCGTTCGCCGCCATGGGTGAGCGCATCGTGCGGGCCTGGCGCGTGGTCCGGCGCGACGAGCGGGACCGCTTCTGCGGCGCCTCGGGCTGGCAGCTCCGTGCGGGATGCACCGACGGCGACGGCGGGACGATCTGCCCGCTCTGCAGCCGGCGGGTCCGGACCCAGCCCGACACCGTGGTCCGCTACGGGGTCGAGGTCATCGAGGCGCACTCCGCGTAACGAGCTGAGCGGATAGGTGCACCGCTGCGGATTCGCCGGCTTCGCCGTCGAAGGTCGAACGACGCTGTACCTCCGCTCTTGGCGCCTTCGGCGCCGGGCCGCTGGGCCACGGCTGCGCCTATCGGGCGCAGCCTCAAGGCCCGGGCACGGTCATGTCCCGTCGCGGAGGTGGTGGCCGAGCAACGGGAAGACCTTGGCCACCTTGGCGGTGAGGTAGTCGCCGTAGGTGCCCTCCCAGGCGTGCACGCTGGTCTTGTCCCACCGGCGACCGGCGTCGTCGGCGGGGGGCGTCCCGGCGAGGGGGAGCGGCTGGCAGACGGCATCCCACGACGGGTCGACGAAGAACGGGAACGACAGGCGTTCCCGCCCGCTGGTGTTGCGGACCCGGTGGGGTGTCGACCGGTAGCGACCCTCCGTCATGCGGTCGAGCATGTCGCCGAGGTTGACCACGAGCACGTCCGGCTCGGCCGGCACCGGCATCCACCCGTCCGGGCCGCGCACCTCGAGGCCGCCGTGCCGGTCCTGGGCGAGGATGGTCAGCAGGCCGTAGTCGGTGTGCTCCGCCACGCCCCAGCCGCCGGCGCGGGTGGGCGGGTAGCGGAAGATGCGGAACAGCGTGGTGGGCTCGGCCGCCACGGTGGTGGCGAACCAGTCCGCGGGCAGGCCCAGGCCGACGGCGAGCGCGTCGAGCAGCAACCGGCCGAGGTCCGCCATGTCGGCCATCCAGCTGAGGACCGCCGGGCGCAGGCCCGCGGGGTCGTCGGGGAACAGGTTGGGCCCGTGCAGCGGGCGCCCGGCTGCGACTGCGGGATGGTCGGCGGCCAGCTCCGCGCCGAAGTACACGCCCTCCTTGTCGTCGGGCCGGCCCGAGGTCAGCTCGCCCCCGAGCGGGAACCACCCCCGCCACGCCGGTCCACCGTGGTGCATGGCGATGCGGGCCTTGGCGCTGGCGGGGAGTGCGAAGAACGCGCGGGCGTTCTCCTCGAGGGCGTCCCGGCGCGCGGGGTCGACGCCGTGGCCGACGAGGCGGAAGAATCCGACCTCCCGGCAGGCGCGGTCGATCTCGGCCGCCACGGCCGCGACCGCAGGGTCGTCAGGCGCGGCCGCGAGCAGCGGGCCGACATCGACGAGCGGCAGGTCCGACCCCATGCCCGCCCAGGGTAGGCGGCGGGACCTCGGGTCATCCCGACCACGAACAGTGGCCAGATTGTGGCACCGTCTGTGACAGATGCCATGTTGGCATCACGAAGCGTGAACCTTACGCTGTAAACGCATCCACGTGCCGGGGCCCCTGAGGCAGGGCCATCCGGACCGGACCGCAGCGAAGGGCCCGTCGGTGACGACGAGCGAAGCGGACATTCGCGCTGCGCGTCGCCCTCGACGTGGACGGTTCCGCCGCGCGCCACCGGTCGCGCCCTCCCACACACCGGGCCCCCATGTCGCTGAACGCTCGTACGACCACACGACGGCGCACCGCCGCCGCCCTCGGACTCGCCGTCGCGCTGTCCTGCCTCGGCAGCGTCGTCGGCGCCGGCCCGCTCGGCGGGGCCTCCCCTGCCTCGGCCGAACCCCAGCCGGTCGGTAGCCCCGGCGTGAGCCGCTACTTCGGCAAGGGTGCCTACCAGGGCATCCGAGCGGCCGTGGCCGCCACCCCCCGGACGTGCGATCTGCCCGACGACACCCTCACCGCGCTCGTGATGGCCCCCATCTTCAAAGAGGTCTCGATGGCGGAGTCGCCGGAGAGCGCGCCCTCGCCCATGACCCTGTCGCGCTGGGACGAGTGGACCGGCAAGGTCTCGGGCTCGACCAACATGAACGCCAACTACGGCCTCTACGCGTTCCGCGACCCCCACGGCACGCCGTACAAGCGCGCCTACTGGAACCCGGGGATCGGCATCTTCCAGTACGACGTCGCCGGCGTGGGTGCGCCGTACACCGCCGCCGAGATGATGAACGTCGAGTTCATCGCCCGCGACGTCGCCACCGGCATGGCCAACCGCTACTGCGCCGCCGGCGGCGACGGCTACGCCCGCCGGGCGGCCGCCTGGGAGCCCTGGTCGGGCCTCGGCGGCGTGGCCAAGAGCGAGGCCCTGCTGCAGGAGATGGTGGCGGTCGGACGGCCGGCCTTCTCGAACATCGGGCTGGTCGAGGGCATCGAGAACACCGGCGGCATGCAGGCCCGCACCTGCGTGGTGGCCGGGGCCAGGACGCCGTGCGACTACGTCAACCCGGCGCTCGCCCAGGGGGCGAACTGGTGGGCCAAGGACGACCCGAGCGGCGGCACGGTCGCAGCGGGCGAGGCTCCCCTGACCGCGCCGTTCTACGTGGTCAAGCGCAACGGCTACGAGGAGCGGCACTGGATGTCCGAGGACACCGGCTACCCGGTCGACCTCGTGGCCCGCCGGCTGCTCGGGCAGAACGCCCGGCCCATGGACGGCCAGCCCCAGTCGGGCCTGCACTGGGCCGAGGGGACCGACCTGTGCGACACGGTCCGGCCGGAGATGGGCTGCGCACCCAAGCCGAAGCCCAAGCCGAAGGTCCCGGCGGTGCGCCGGGCGCCCGCGGGCAAGCGTGACGAGCCCGTGGCGCAGGCCAGCGGCTCGGCCGGCCGGACGCCTGCGGGCGCCAAGGCCGCGAAGAGCGAGCAGCGGCCGCGTTCGCTGGTGGGGCGCTTCGGCGTGGTCGAGTCGCTGGACCTGGCCGGCACCAGCTTGCCGTCCCGGCCCATCGTCACCCGCTGACCTGCAGACGGCGGATCGGCCCGTTCTTGCCAGGTTGACACGACTGGTAAATCTGTCAACGTGGCTGAGGGGCGCGACCGGATCCTGGCAGCGACGGTCGAGGCGGCGGCCGTCCACGGCCTGACCCGGCTGTCGGTGGCCGACGTGGCCAAGCGCGCCGGGCTGTCGCGACCCACCCTCTACAAGCACTTCCCCTCCAAGGACGCGCTCGTCGCCGCCGCCGTGCAGCGCGAGGCCACCGCCATGATCGAGGCGGTTGCTGCCGTGGTCGAGGGCATCGACGAGCCGCGGGCTGCGCTCGAGGCCGGCGTGCTGCTGGCGCTGCGGCTCGTCCGACAGCACCCGCTGCTCGACCGGGTGGTGCGGACCGAGCCCGAGGCCCTGGTGCCCCTGCTCACGACCGACGCCAGCCCGGTGACGGCCGCCATCCGCGCGCCGGTCGAGCTGATGGTCGCCGGCAAGCTGCCGCACCTCGACGTGGTGGTGGTGCGCCGCCTGGCCGACATGCTGGCCCGCCTGGTCGTCAGCTACGCGCTGAACCCGCCGGACGACCCGCCCGAGGTGGTCGCCGGCCTGCTGGCGGCGATGATCACCGACGGGGTCGTCACCCTGCCCGGCGGCACGGCGACCGGCAGCGCGTCGGCGGGCCGCGCCGACGGGCTCGCCGATGACCCGGCCGTCGAGGAGGCGCGATGAGCGGTCCGGACGACCACGACGCCGCGGGCGCAGGCGAGCGCTGGCGCGACCCGAAGCGGCACCTGTGGGCCCTCGGGCTGGTGGTCCCGCTGCTGCCGTTCGCCGCCGCGGCCATGGTCGAGCGCACCGGCTGGACGGGCTTCTGGTGGATGGGGCCCATCTGGGTCCTCGGGCTGGTGCCCATCCTCGACACGGTGTTCGGCACCGACGAGTCGAACCCGCCCGAGTGGGCGGTCGGCCAGCTCGAGGCCGACCGCTACTACCGCCGCCTCACCTACCTGTTCGTGCCGCTGCAGTACCTGGGCTTCGCCTGGGGGGCGTGGACCGTGGTGCACGGCGGGCTCTCGGTCCCCGCACAGGTGGGGCTGGCGCTCACGGTGGGCACGGTGGCCGGCATCGGCATCAACACCGCCCACGAGCTGGGCCACAAGCGCGACCGCTTCGAGCGGCGGCTGTCGAAGGTGGCGCTGGCCCAGACCGGCTACGGCCACTTCTACGTCGAGCACAACCGCGGGCACCACAGCCGGGTGTCGACGCCGGACGATCCCGCCAGCGCCCGCTTCGGCGAGTCGTTCTGGCGCTTCCTGCCCCGCACCGTCGGCGGCAGCGTGCGCTCGGCCTGGGGCATCGCCGCCGCCGCCCAGCGCCGCAAGGGCCAGCGGGTGTGGTCCTTGCGCAACGACGTGCTGAACGTGTGGGCGCTGTCGGTCGCGCTGATCGCCGCCACGGTGGCGTGGTTGGGGCCGGCCGTCCTGCCGTTCCTGGTGGTCCAGGCCGTGTTCGGCTTCTCGCTGCTCGAGGTGGTCAACTACATCGAGCACTACGGCCTGCTCCGGCAGAAGGTGGCGAACGGGCGCTACGAGCGCTGCCAGCCGTGCCACAGCTGGAACAGCAACAACGTCGCCTCGAACCTGGTGCTCTACCACCTCGAGCGCCACAGCGACCATCACGCCAACCCGACGCGTCGCTACCAGTCGCTGCGCCACTTCGACGACGCACCGCAGTTGCCGTCGGGCTACGCGCTCGATGATCTGCCTGGCGTACGTGCCACCGCTGTGGCGCCGGGTCATGGACGCCCGGGTGCTGGCCCACTACGGGGGCGACGCCACGAAGGCGAACCGGCAGCCCGGCCGGCGCGGCGCGCTGCTGGCGCGGCACGGCGCGGCGTGAGCCCGGTGTGTCGGCGGCGGGCGTGTCGTCAGCGGGCGGGCTCGAGGACGACGACCGGGATCTGGCGCTCGGTGCCGGCCTGGTACTCGTCGTAGGGGGGCCACACCGCCACCGCCCGCGCCCACCACGTGGCCTTCTCGTCGCCCTCCACCTCACGGGCCACCAGGTCGTGGACGTCGGGGCCGTCCTGGATGGTGACGTCGCCCGGGTTGGCGACCAGGTTGTGGTACCAGACCGGATGGTGGGGCGCGCCGCCCATCGAGGCCACGACCGCGTAGGCGCCCTCGTGCTCGACCCGCATGAGCGGCGCCTTGCGGAGCTTGCCCGTGCGGCGTCCCCGGGTGGTCAGCACGACGCAGGGGGCGCCCTCCAGCGTGGTGCCCTCGGTGCCCCCGCTGTCCTCGTACACGCGGACCTGGTCGGCGACCAGGTCCCACGGGCTCGGCTCGTAGTCACCCTGCAGCGGCATGACCGGAAAGCTACCGGCGCCTGTGGCTCCCTAGGCTGGACGGGACGAGAAACCGAGGAGCACGATCGACCGTGAACCCCCGCACCCGCTTCCTGCTGTCCTCGGGCGCCACCGCGGCGCTCACCGCCAACGCCCTGCGCCCCGCCACCCGCTTCGGCCGGGTCACGCTGCCCGAGTTCGCGCTCGGGCTGCCGGTTGCCGAGCTGCCGCTGCACGCGGCTGCGCTGGGCGGCGGGCTCGGCCTGCTGACCAGCCGGGGCGGGGGGCTGCGGGGCTGGCGCGGGGCGGCCGGGCTGGCCCTCACCGCGGCCTCGACCGCCGGCCTGTGGCGGCTCCAGCGCGACGGCGCCGGGGCGGAGCGGGTGCTGGAGCAGGCGCTCGTCGACGGCCTGGGCGGGGACTACCGGGACAGGATGAGCCCCGACCACGTCCCGCTGCCCCCCACGCCCCTCACCCGGCGGTCGCTGCTGCTGCCCGACATGCGGTCGCGGCGCCGTTACGTCTCGGCCGACGGGCGGGACCTCTCCTACGGCGAGGCCGGCCGCCGCAACCAGCTCGACGTGTGGCGACGGGCAGACCTGCCGACCGACGGCGGGGCGCCGGTCCTGCTGCAGGTCCACGGCGGCGCCTGGATCGTGGGCCAGAAGGAGGGGCAGGCCCACCCGCTGATGGCCCACCTGGCCGAGCGGGGCTGGGTGTGCGTCACCATCAACTACCGGCTGAGCCCCCGGGCCACCTGGCCCGACCACGTGGCCGACGTCAAGCGGGCCGTCGCCTGGACGAAGGACAACATCGGGCGGTTCGGTGGTGATCCCGGCACCGTCGTCATCACCGGCGGGTCGGCCGGCGGCCACCTGGCGGCCCTCACCGCCCTCACCCCGGGCCTCGCCGCCTTCCAGCCCGGCTTCGAGGACGCTGACACCGGGGTCGCCGCCGCGGTGCCCTTCTACGGCGTGTACGACTTCACCGATCGCGACGGCGTGGCCAACCGCGGCCTCGAGCTGCTGCTGGCCCAGCGGGTGTTCAAGACCACGCTGGCCGACGACCGCGACGCATGGGAGATGGCCTCGCCCATGCACCACGTGGGCGCCGACGCGCCGCCGTTCTTCGTCCTGCACGGCACCAACGACACGATCGTCCCGGTGGAGCAGGCGCGGGCGTTCACCTCGATGCTGCGCGCCAGGTCGCACCAGCCCGTCGTGTACGCCGAGCTACCCCGCGCCCAGCACGCGTTCGACGCGCTGCCGTCCGTGCGCGTGCACCACACGGTGCACGCGGTCGAGCGGTTCCTGGCGGTGGTGCGGGGCCGGCACGCGGCCACGGCGGCCGGGGAGAGGGTCGCCGCCGACCGCGGCTGAGCGCCGGCGGCGCCGCCTCTCAGCCTGATGCCGACGCCCCCATCGCGGTCGGCGCCGGCTGGTAGGTGCCGAAGCACCACACGTGGCCCTCGGCGTCGCGGGCGGCGTACTCGCGCGAGCCGTACGGCTGGTCCGTGGGCTCCATCACGGTCTCGGCGCCCGCCGCCGTGGCCCGGGCGAAGTGAGCGTCGGGGTCGTCGACGACGAGGTAGAGGCAGCCCGGGCCGAGGTCGAACGGGTCGCCGGCCAGGCCCCGGGTGTGGCTGAGCATCACCATGCCGTTCGCCCACGTGAGGGTGGCGTGGACGATGTTGCCGTCGTCGTCGCGGGTGATCTCCCCCGGCACGAAGCCGAACGCCGCGGACAGGAAGTCGATGGCGGCATCGGCGTCCCGGTAGCGCAGCACGGGGTAGATGGCAGGTCGGTCCGGATCAAGGGGCATGGTCGGACGGTACGACGCGGCCGGCCACCGCGGCTTGGACGAATGTGATCTGGGCGTCGGGGTCCGCCGCGGACGGCGTCCTGGCGTGGCGGTCAGCCGCTGACGCCGGCGCCGCCGGGCATGAGCGAGCTCACGTACTGCGAGGGCGTGCAACCGCCGAGCGCCCGGAACTCCCGGACGAGATGGCTGTGGTCGCTGTAGCCGCATGCCGCCGCCAGGTCGGCGATCGAGCGCACCGGGCCGGCGTCGAGCAGCGCGACCGCCCGCCGGAAGCGCAGGATGCGGGCGGTCGGCTTGGGCGACAGACCCACGGCGGCGCGGAAGCGGGCGCCGAAGTGGCGCCGGCTCCAGCCGATCTCGTCGGCCAACACGCCGACGCTGACCTGGCCGTGGGAGCGGGCGAGCTGGTGCCACGCCCACACGATGGCGGGGTCGGGCTCGGGACCCTCGGCGGCCCGGTCGAGCAGGACCCGGTCGAGCAGCGCGAAGCGCTCGGCCCAGCCCGGCGCCGCGGCCAGCCGCTCGGTGAGCTCGCCGGCGAACGGGCCCAGGAGCGCGTCGAGCGGCACGCACTCGTTGGCGACCTCGTGCGGACCGCCGAACACCCGCGCCGCGCCGAGCGGTGTGAGGTCGATCTGCACGCCGCCCTGCTCGCCGCCGTGCTCGGTCACCGCGTAGCCGTCGTGCAGGCCGACGATGAAGGACGTCAGCCGCTGGCCGGCCGAGGACGACGACGTCATCTCGATCAGGTCGAGCGGCTCGTCGAAGCTGAGGATGACGGTGACCTGGCCGGTTGCCACCTCGCGGCGACGGACGGGCGCCCGGGCGTCCTCGAGGTAGCCGCAGTAGCGACCGGCGACGATGCCGGCCAGCTCGGGGTGGGGCCGGCCGTGCGCCATCGTCCAGGTGTAGTCGTCGCTGCCGTGGTGCACGACGGCGACGGCGTCGGGCGTTCCGTCCACCCGACCAGTGTGTCAAACACCGATCGGTGCCGCGCCCGTGGGCGGGGCGCGGGCCGACGGTGGTCAGCCGACCGGGCCGTGGCCGACGGGATCGTCGACCGACCCGTCGCCGGCGCCGTCGGGCGCCGCCACGGGCTGTGCCACGCCGTCCTCGGGTGCGCCGTCCGTGTGCTCGCCGTCCGTGGACGTCACGTCGGTGGGCTGCTCTCCGTCGGTGGGCTGCTTCCCGTCGACGGGCGCGCCGCCCGCCGCGGTGCCGGGCCCCGCATCGGCGGCCCGGGCGGGCAGCCACAGGAACACCCCCAGCGCTCCGACCAGGGTGAAGCAGGCGGCGACGAGCAGGGCCAGGTGGTAGCCGGACATGAACGACGCCTTGGCCGCGTTGACGACCTGGTCGCCGACGGCACTCCCCGCACGCTGCCCGATCGCCACCCCGGCCTGCACGGTCGACGAGGCCTGGTCGACCAGGCTGGGGGCGCGCCCGTGCCGTTCAGCTCGGCCTGCATGTCGTGGCGATAGACCGAGGCGAGCAGGCTGCCGAGCAGCGCCACGCCCAGGGCGCCGCCCATCTGGCGGGTGGTGTCGTTGACCGCCGAGCCGACGCCGGCCTTGGCGCGGGGCAGCGAGCCCATGATCGACTCGGTCGCCGGCGCCATGACGTTGGCCATGCCCGCGGCCAGCACCATCGTGACGGCGATGACGTGCACCGTCGACGACGAGACCTCGAAGGTGGTCTGCAGGGCCAGCGCCGTCGACACGAGCAGCAGGCCGGTCCCCAGCACCGCCTTGGTGCCCACGCGCTCGACGATGCGGGCCGAGGTGGGCGCCAGCACCAGCAGCACGAGCGACATGGGGATGAGGATCGCCCCCGCCTTGAGCGGGCTGTAGCCGAGCACGGTCTGCAGGTACTGGGTGAGGACGAAGATGACGCCCATGAGCGACATGAAGGTCAGCGTGATCGCGGCGCTGGCCACGCTGAACCGGGGGTTGCGGAAGAAGCCGATGTCGAGCATGGGCTGGTCGGTCCAGCTCTCCCAGAACACGAACACCACGAGCAGCCCGAACCCCGCCGCGAACGCGGCGAGCACGCCCGTCGAGGTCCAGCCCTCGGTCGGCGCCTCGATGAGCCCCCAGAGCACCGCGGCCAGCCCGGCCATCGACAGCAGCGCGCCGGGCACGTCGATGCGGGGCGCGGCGGGGTCCCGGGAGTCGGGGACGAACAGCCAGCCGCCCACCAGTGCCAGGATCACGATGGGCACGTTGACGAGCAGCACCGACCCCCACCAGAAGTGCTCGAGCAGCAGGCCGCCGGTGACCGGGCCGATGGCGAGCCCCAGCGCGGACACGCCGGCCCACACCCCGATGGCGCGCCCGTGCTCCCGGGGATCGGTGAACACGTTGGTGATGATCGACAGCGTGGCCGGCATGATGAAGGCGCCGCCGACGCCCATGACGGCCCGCGCCGCGATCAGCGCGGACGACGACCCGGAGAACGCGGCCAGCGCCGAGCCGGTGCCGAACACCACCAGGCCGAAGGCCAGCGCCCGGTAGCGGCCGAAGCGGTCGCCCAGGCTGCCGGCGGTGAGCAGCAGCCCGGCGAACACCAGGATGTAGGCGTCGACGATCCACTGCAGGTCGCTGTCGACGGCGCCCAGCCCGCCCCGCGCCACCGGCCTCGACAGCGTGGGCAACGCCACGTTGAGGATGCTGTTGTCGACCACGATGACGACGAGGCTGAAGCACAGCACCGCCAGCGTGAGCCAGCGCCGCCGGTGGACGTGTTCGCTGTCGTGCTGCCAGTCACGCATGGCCCGAGTATGCCAAGGCGCGGTGGCGCGCGGTTCAGCCGTCGGTCGCCACCGCGAGGCGGGCCACCAGCGCCGGGACCAACGGGTCGTCGTCCGGGGCCGCGACCTGCGCGTGCTCGAGCACCTCGACGTCGTAGGGGTGGACGGCGGTGTAGCGCAGCGCGTCGGCCGCGGTGCCACGGCGCAGCAGGCCGGTGCGCAGGGCGACGTCGACGTGGTGGCGGTGCTCGGTGACGTAGGGCGCCTCGCTGGCGGGCAGCACCTGACCGCGGTACAGCCGCGCCGCACCCTCGATGTCGCCCGTGTCGAGCCGCTCGAGGAGGCGCACGGCGTCGACCCGCGCGGGCACGGCGAGCCGGTAGGGCCGCGACATCAGGCGGTCGCCGAGCGCGCTGCGGAGGTGGGACATCTCGGCCTTGAGGGTGGCCATGGCCACGGGCCGATCGCCGTACAGCTCGGCGTGGAGCTCGCCGAGGGTGGCCTGCTGGCGCAGAGCGAGGATGGTCAGGATCTCGATCTGGCGCAGGGTGAGGCGGAGGGGCACCCCGTCGATGCTGACGGAGGGCGTGCCGAGGACCCGCAGGTCGATCCCCGGGCCCACCAGCCCGGCGGCCGACGGGTTGAGCCGCAGCTCGTGCTCGACGAGGCGCGCCATGGACGCGACGGTGGCCAGGGCGAGCGGGTTGGCGTGCTTCCACGTGGTCGACAGGTCGATCGCGCCGACCTGGGTGCCGTCGGGGGCGTGGACCGGGGCGCCGTAGCAGACCCAGTCCTGGACAGGGCTGAGCCAGTGCTCGGTGGCGAACACGGTGACCGGCCGGTCGGCCGCCAGCGCGGTACCGATGCCGTTCGTGCCCGACGTGCCCTCGTGCCAGACGCCGCCCGGCTGCAGGCCGATGCGGGCCGCGCCGCTGCGCAGCCAGCGCGGTGTCGACTGCCAGAGCACCCGGCCGTCGGCGTCGGTGACGAGCGCGATGAGATCGCCGGACTTCGACGCCTGGCCGAGCTGTTCCGCCAGGCCCGGCACCGCGCGGCGGAGCGGCGACCCGTCCCAGCGGTCGCGCGCGTCGTCCTCGGCGCCGACGGGCGCGGCGTTCAACTCGTCGTCGAGGCCCGGGGCGCAGCGTTGCCACGACGCGTGGACGACGGGGTCGACCGTGTCGTCCGCACCGCCTCCGTCGCCGGACCGCAGCTCGGCCTTGGCCAAATCGATCGTCTGTCGTCTACGTACGAGGTCTTCCCTCATGCCCCGCTCACACCGATCTCGCGTGCGCCTCGACGCATGCCGCCTTCTTGGTGCCCAC
The DNA here is from genome assembly GCA_963842395.1 of uncultured Acidimicrobiales bacterium. Classification (GTDB taxonomy): domain Bacteria; phylum Actinomycetota; class Acidimicrobiia; order Acidimicrobiales; family VFJN01; genus ZC4RG19. The sequence goes on along the minus strand of CAWJGJ010000002.1, from coordinate 367,222 downwards.
GAGTGTACGCCGTTGTCACACTCCGCGCGGCGTCAAACGCGACGCGGAGCGACCAACCTTTGTCCAACCTGGCGAGGTAGAGGGTGGGTGGTGGTGGTGCTCCATGGTCACCACCATCCCCCCGGAGCCCCAGGCCACGGGGTCGGAGGCTGGTTCCGCCCGCCCGCCTTCCGCCTCCGATCCCGATGGTCCTGGCCGGCTCGTCCGTTGGGACCGTCGGTCGCCGGTGGGGCAGCTTCCTCCCCGTTGCCTCGCCGGTGCCCGACCGGGGGTCTGCACGCCCGAATCAGATTGACCCGCGGGTCAAGTTTCCCACTAGCCTGTGCTCATGACCGATCCGGCGTCGCGCGACCCCCATCGCTTCGAGTCCGTCCCGGCCGTACGCGAGGCGCTCGCCAAGGTCGACTACCTGGCCGACGACGGCATCGCCGGCGTCGTGTACCTGGCCGACCGGCTGGGCAAGCCGGTGCTGATCGAGGGCCCGGCGGGCACGGGCAAGACCCAGCTCGCCAAGTCGGTGGCCGAGATCAGCGGCTCGCGGCTCATCCGCCTGCAGTGCTACGAGGGCCTCGACGAGTCCAAGGCGCTGTACGAGTGGAACTACAAGAAGCAGCTCCTGCGCATCCAAGCCGAGCGCAACGACGGCGCCACCTGGTCCGAGGTCGAGGACGACATCTTCTCCGACGAGTTCCTGCTCACGCGGCCCCTGCTCGAGGCCATCCGGGCCGAGGATCCGGTGGTCCTGCTCATCGACGAGGTCGACCGGGTCGAGGTCGAGACCGAGGCCCTGCTGCTCGAGATCCTCTCCGACTACCAGGTGTCGATCCCCGAGCTGGGCACGGTCACGGCCCGCCAGGTGCCGCTGGTGTTCCTGACCTCCAACAACACCCGTGAGCTGTCCGAGGCGCTCAAGCGTCGCTGCCTGTTCCTGCACGTCGACTATCCCGACCTCGACCGCGAGCGCGAGATCGTGCTGGCCAAGGTGCCGGGCATCACGGACAGCCTGGCCGACCAGGTGGCCCGCATCGTCCGGTCGATCCGCCAGCTCGAGCTGAAGAAGCCGCCGTCGGTGTCCGAGACGCTCGACTGGGCCCGGACGCTGCTGCTGCTCGGGGTCGAGCAGGTCGATGCGGCCACGGCCACCGGCACCGCCAACATCCTGCTCAAGTACCAGAGCGACATCACCAAGGCCAGCAAGGAGCTCGAGTCCGACGCCGCCCTCGGCGGCGAGGCGGCGGCCGCCGGGGCGAAGCCCTGGCAGCGCAATGGCTGAGCCCAGCGGCCCGCCGGCCCCCGGCAACGGCGCCTCGCCCGGCAACGGGTCCTCCCGGGGCGCCGAGGACGCCGGCATCACCGCGGGGCGCCACCGCGAGCACGCGGGCGTGGGCGCCGCCCCGGGCACCGAGGGCCGCGCCGCCGCCGTCGACAACGGCGCCTCGCGCCGCCCCCGCTCCCTCACCGAGGCCGACCAGCGGCTGGCCGAGATGGGCTCGGGCATCGCCCTGACCGAGCTGCTGTCGGGCTTCATCGTCGAGCTGCGCACCGCCGGGCTGCCGGTCAGCCTGACCGAGAACCTCGACGCCATGGCCGCCATCCAGCACATCCCCCTCGACGACCGCGACGCCTTCAAGTACGCGCTGGGCGCCACCCTCGTGAAGAACGCCTCGCACTGGCGGGTGTTCGAGACCGTGTTCGAGGTCTACTTCTCGCTGCGGGGCCGCGAGTACGCGCTCACCGACGAGCAGGCCGAGGCGATGGCCGACCTCGACCGGATGCTCGACGAGATGCAGTCCGACCAGCAGGGCGACCAGGCGGGCGCCGGCGGCATGGGCGAGAACATGACGCCCGAGGAACTGGCCGAGATGCTGATGAAGGCCCTGGCCCAGGGCAACGAGGCCATGATGCGGGCGCTGGCCCGCCAGGCCGTGCGGCGGTACGCGGGCATGGAGCCGGGCCGGCCCGTGGGCGGGACCTACTACCTGTACCGCACGCTGCGGAACCTCGACCTCGACGGCGTGATGGAGCGGCTCATGCAGCAGGCGCGCGACCAGGCGCCGCAGCCGCTCACGCCGCTGGAGGAACGCCTCGAGCGCGACGAGTACGAGTCCCGCGTCGACCAGCTGCGCAAGGAGATCGAGGCCGAGATCCGTCGCCGGCTGGTCGCCGACCGGGGCGTCGAGGCGATGGCCCGCACCCTGCGCAAGCCGCTGCCCGAGGACGTCGACTTCATGCACGCGAGCCGCGAGGAGATGGCGTCGCTGCGCAAGGCCATCTACCCGCTCACCCGCAAGCTGGCCGTGCGGCTGGCCCGCAAGCGCCGGCACGGGCGCAAGGGGCCGCTCGACTTCCGCTCGACCGTGCGCCACTCGCTGTCGACCGGCGGCGTGCCCATCGAGCCCCGGTTCCGCTATCCCCGGCCGGCCAAGCCCGAGATCTTCGTGGTGGCCGACATCTCGGGGTCGGTGGCCGCCTTCGCCCGGTTCACGCTGCACCTCGTGTACGCGATCAGCAACCAGTTCTCGAAGGTGCGGTCGTTCGTGTTCATCGACGGCATCGACGAGGTGACCCGGCTGTTCGAGGGCACCGAGGACATCGGCCAGGCGGTCCACCGGGTCAACTCCGAGGCCGACGTCATCTGGGTCGACGGCCACAGCGACTACGGCCACGCCTTCGAGGTGTTCTGGCAGCGCTACGGCAAGGACATCGGCCCCAAGACGACCGTGCTCCTGCTGGGTGACGCCCGCAACAACTACCACGCCACCCAGGCGTGGGTGGTCAAGGAGATGCGGCACCGGGCCCGCCACGTCTACTGGCTCAACCCCGAGCCCCGCAGCTACTGGAACACCGGCGACTCGATCATCGGCGAGTACGCCACCCACTGCGACGGCGTGTTCGAGTGCCGCAACCTGCGCCAGCTCGAACGCTTCGTCGACCACCTGGTGTAGCCGGTTCCGCCCCGACGAGGCATCTTGACGCGCTCCGCGCCGCGGCATCATGATGCCTTCATGCCGCGCACCACGCTGACGCTCGACGACGACGTCGCCAAGCTGATCGAGGACGCCGTCCACCGCGAGCGCCGTCCCACCAAGCAGGTCATCAACGACGCACTGCGGCGTGGCCTCGCCCCCGAGCGGCCGAAGCCACGCGAGCCCTACCGGGTCGTGCCCCACCACGCGAAGTTGCGGCCGGGGTTCGACGTCGAGCACCTCAACCGCCTCGCCGACGAGTTGGAGGACGAGGCGATCATGGACACCCTTCGGCGTGACACGTGATCGTCGTCGATGTCAACCTCCTGCTCTACGCGCACATCGACGCATACCCGAAGCACGAGCAAGCGCGCGCCTGGTGGGAGGGGACGATCAACGGCGACGCGACGGTCGGTCTCGCCGACCCTGCGATGTTCGCGTTCGTGCGCCTGTCGACCAACGCCCGCATGTTCGAGTCGCCGATGGCGGTGAGCGACGCGCTCGCCACCGTGCGCAGGTGGCTCGATCACCCGACCGTCGAACGGCTCACGCCCGGGCGTCGGCACCTCGACATCGCGTTCGGGCTGCTCGAGGACGCCGGCACCGCCGGGAACCTCACGACCGACGCCCAACTGGCGGCCTACGCGATCGACCTCGACGGCGAGGTGCACTCCAACGACTCGGACTTCGGCCGGTTTCCCGGTGTGCGGTGGGTCAACCCTCTCGCCACCCCCGGGTAGCGCGTGCCCCGTCGCGGCCTGCGGCGGCGGGGCAGAATCGGGTGATGCAGGACGGCGAGCGGATGCTGATCCGGTGCGAGGGCGGGCCCTCGCAGAGCCGTCTGGTGCGGTACCCGCCGCCGGTGGAGATCGAGGAGCGGACCGGCCTCTACGTGCTGGTGGACGACGGTCCGCCTCCCTCGTGGTGGTACGACTTCGTCCCCCACGAGCTGTGACCGCTCCCACCCTGACCGGCCGGGACCCTGGTGGTTGCTCTCCAACCGTTTCGGTCCCATCGGCTCGCTGTCGGGTCGCCCCAGCCGGAGTGGGTCGGTGCGAGCGCGTCGTCAGCGCGCGGTGGGGCGGCGCTGGAACCAGCGGGCGAGGCGCTCGGCGGGCGCCGTGACGGTCGCGGCCCGGGACGCCCACTGGAGCTGGCGTCGTTGGGGGTGACCGGGCGGTAGGGCCTCGTCGAGGATGGCGAGCCCCCTGGTGCGGGCCGCCTCGGCCGCCCTCGTGTCGCCGCGCCGGCGCTCGCACTCCGACACCTCGAGGTAGGACTGGCCGACCACCAGGTGCGACGTACCGAAGAAGCTCTCGTAGATCCGCCGGGCCGCGGTGAGGTGGCGCGCCGAGGCGTCCAGCTCGGCCCGGTGGTAGCAGGCCAGTCCCAGCGCCCGCTCCGCCGCTGCGGCCACGGGCAGGCGGGCGAACGGCGAGTCGTCGACCAGGGCGACGGCCCGGGCGGCGACCTCCGCGGCGTCGTCAGGCCGCCGCTCGATCAGCCGCGCCCCGGCGAGCAGCGTGAGCGCCGGCACGATGACCGGCACCACGTCGGGCGCCCGGTCACGGGCGATGGCGTGGACGCGCTCGGCATCGGCCACCGACTCGGCGGCCGCGGTCTCCGGCGGCCAGGTCTGCGCCCGTGCCGCGAGCGGCTCGATGAGTGCCAGGTGGTCGTCGCCGAAGGCCGCGGTGGCGATCTCGACGGCGCGATCGGCCAGTGCGAACGCCTCGGCGAGGTCGCCGGACGCATGCCGGGCCGAAGCGGCCGCCAGGAGGTACGGCACGAGCCGGGGCGGGCGCTTCCGGAACGCCTGCTCGCCGGCGTCCAGGGCCCGGAGGCCGGCGTCGAGGCTGGTGCCGGGGCGCTCGGTCATGTCGAGCTGGGCGAGGGCCAGGCGGCAGTCGGCCACCTCGCCGTGGGAGCGGGAGTAGCGGGCGTCGGCGAGCGCGAGCGCCTCGTCGAACCTCGCGCGCGCGGCCTCGCGCTCGCCCAGTGCGGCCAGGGAGTGGCCCCGCAGCAGTGTGGGCCGCACCAGGGCCGGGTGCTCGGGCGGCAGGACCCGACGCCCGAGCTCGTAGAGGCGCTTGGTCAGCCGCTCGGCCTCGCCGGGATCGACGCTCGCCGCCACCTGGGCCCGGACGAAGAGGGCCTCCGCCAGCATCTCGGCCACCCCGCCGCCCGCCAGGCGCTGGGCCCGGCGGGCGGCGGCGTCGGCCCCGGCCACGTCGCCGATCTGCAGCCGGGCGATCCCCTCGCGCGCCACCACGGCCACCAGCCGCGGGTCGTCGGCGCCGAAGGCGGCCTCGCCCACCCGTCGGGCCCGGGCGAGAGCGTCGCCGGCGTCGACGTCGCGGCGCTGGCCCAGGCGCAGGTCGGTGAGAGCCAGCCACATGCCGTAGGTGCGGGCCGGCGGATGGTCGTAGGCCTCGACGTCGGCGATGCACTGCTCCAGCAGCCGGGCGGTCTCGTCCTGGTCGCGGTCGCTGTTGAGCAGGGTGATGGCGAGGCCGAAGCGGGCGCCGGGCAGGCGGGGGTCGGCGGCGGGCAGGCGCGCCTCGAGCGCGGCCAGCTCGTCCCGTAGATCGGCCTCGACGTCGGCGTCGTCGGGCGGCGGCTGCACCCGCAACCGCAGGGTGGGTTCGGCCTCGACCAGCATCTCGAGGGGCAGGGCGTAGGCCTGGCGCCGGCTCTCGGAGGCGGCGACAGTCATCCCCACCACGCCCTGGGAGGCGGTCGACCACACCGGGCCGCCGCTGAAGCCCTCGGCCACCCACGCGCCGGCCGGGCCGGGGGAGCGGTCGAGCAGCTCCCACCAGCCGTGGCGGGGGCCGCCCTGCGTCGAGACGACGGCCTCGGCCCGGCTGCCCCACTCGCCCTGGTCGCCCCAGTCGCCGGGGACCTCGGGGAACCCGGTGAGCACGACGTGGTGGCCGGCGAGATGGCGCTGGCCGACCAGGGGCGCGGGGACGGTGCCGGGTGGGGGTGGGGCCTCGAGCCGGACGACGGCCAGGTCGGTGGGGCCCTCCACGTCGAGGTGGTGGTCGGCGGCGGCCACGCGGCCGGGGACCGGTGCGGGGTCGGCCGAGTGCACGAAGCGGACCTCGACCGGCGTCGATCCGCCCGGCTCGGGTGCGGGCACCGTGTGACCGCAGGTCAGGACCGTGGTCTCGTCGATCAGGAACCCTGCGCCCAGCACCCATCCGTCGGGGTGGTCGATGCGCGCCAGCCACGGCGGGTTGGCCGTCAGGTCGTCGCCGGCCATCGCATCTTCACCCGCAGGTGGCCGCCCGCCTCGCCTGTGGCGATCACCGCACCGAAGCGGGCGTTCATCTGGATGCCGAACTCGACTTCGACCTCGGGCTGGTTCTCGAGGCCGCGGATCTGCTCGATCACGGCCTCGGCGGCCATCCGGATGGTGGCGAGGGCGGCCTCGAGGTGGGTCGGGCCGGGGATGACGTCGCCGGGTCCCCGCGCCACGCGTCGCACCCCCGGGTCGGTGTCGGGCACCGCGAACGCGATGGACGCCGCCGCGTCGCCCTCCCCCACCGGGAACTCGATCAGCGCTGTCGACATGTGTGTCCCACCTCGCCTCGACTGGCACCAGGGTAAGGGCTGCGCCGATCGGCGCAGCCGTGGCCCAGCGGCCCGGAGCCGAAGACCCCAGGAGCGGAGATGCAGCGTCGTTCGACCTTCGGCGGCGAGGCCGCCGAATCCGCAGCGGCGAACCTATCCGCTCAGGTCCTGAGCCCGGGGGGCGTCACCCGGAGGGCACAGGGTGTGCGAGGGCGCGCGCCCCGGCGTGGAAGCGCTTCCATTGACAGAGTGACATCCGACACTTATGGTGCGACGCAGGCCGATGGAAGCGGTTCCACGGCCCCCGATGCCGGGTTCGGCAGCTCGCCCGGCACACAACCGACAAGAACGCACACACCAGCGCACCGGACGGACGAGGGGAGGGGCGGTGGTCACGATCGCGGACGTCGCAGCGCACGCAGGCGTAGGCGCAGGCACCGTCTCCCGCGTGCTGAACGACAGCCCCCGGGTGAGCGACACCACCCGGGCCCGGGTGCTGGCGGCCATCGAGGTGCTCGACTACCGGCCCAACCCGCTGGCCCGGGGCCTCAGCCGCGGCCGCTGCCAGACGCTCGGCGTGGTGGTGCCCTTCTTCACCCACGCCTCGGCCGTCGAGCGGCTCCGCGGCGTCGTCTCGGCGCTCGACAGCAGCCACTACGACCTGGTGCTGTTCAACGTCGAGTCGCCGTTGCACCGCGACGAGCACCTGGCGACCCTCACCCGCCGCGACCGGGCCGACGGCCTGCTGATCATGTCGCTGCCCACGCCGCCGGCGAGCCTGGCGCGGCTGGCCAGCTCGGGCGTGCCGGTCGTGTTGCTCGACGCCACCGGCGAAGGCGTGCCCGCCGTGGTGACCGACGACGTCGAGGGCGGCCGCCTGGCCACGCAGCACCTGCTCGCCCTGGGGCACCAGCGGATCGCCTTCATCGGCGACGACCCCGACAACCCCCTGGGCTTCACCGCCGGCACCAACCGCGAGCAGGGCTACCGCCGATCCATGGCCGACGCGGGCCTGCCGGTCCCCGCCGGCTACGTGCTGCACGGGCCCCACGTGCGCTCGGTCGCCCGCGGGCTCACCGAGCAGCTCCTCGCCCGGCGCGATCGGCCGACGGCGGTGTTCGCCTCGTCCGACACCCAGGCGCTGGGCGTCCTCGAGGCGGTGCGGGGCGGCGGCCTCGACGTGCCGGGCGACGTGTCGGTGATGGGCTTCGACGACGTCGAGGTCTCGGGCTACGCGGGGCTGACCACGGTGCGCCAGCCGCTGTTCGAGAGCGGCGAGCTGGCCGCGCGCCTGCTGCTCGAGGCGGTCGACGCCGAGCACCCTCCCGCCGCCGGGCGCCACCAGCTGTCGATCGAGCTGGTCGAGCGCTCGACCACCGCGCCGCCGCCCGCGCCCCGCACGCGCGACCGCGGCCCAGCGCCGGGTCGGGACCGGGGCAGGGTTGATCGTGGTAAGGACGAGGACCGGGATCGGGCCCGCGCGTCGGCGCCCGGTGCCGGGGCGGGCGTGACGGACGACGCCGAGGGGAAGGCATAGGCCATGGGTCAGATCGTTCTCGAGGACGTGTGGAAGGTGTTCGCCGACGGCACCGAGGCAGTGCGGTCGTTCGACCTCGACATCGCCGACGGGGAGTTCATGGTGCTGGTGGGCCCGTCGGGCTGCGGCAAGACGACGGTGCTGCGGATGGTCGCCGGGCTGGAGTCGATCTCCAAGGGCGCCGTCCGCATCGGCGACCGGCTGGTCAACGAGGTGCCGCCCAAGGAGCGGGACATCGCCATGGTGTTCCAGAACTACGCCCTGTACCCGCACATGAGCGTGTACGACAACATGGCGTTCGGGCTCAAGCTGGCGCGGATGCCGAAGTCCGAGATCGACGAGCGGGTGCGCGAGGCGGCCCGCATCCTCGACCTCGACGAGCTCCTGCGCCGCAAGCCCGCGGCGTTGTCGGGCGGTCAGCGCCAGCGGGTCGCCATGGGCCGGGCCATCGTGCGCCACCCCCAGGCGTTCCTCATGGACGAGCCGCTGTCCAACCTCGACGCCAAGCTGCGCGTGCAGATGCGGGCCGAGATCGCCCGCCTGCAGCACGACCTGGGCGTCACCACCATCTACGTCACCCACGACCAGGTCGAGGCCATGACCATGGGCGACCGCGTGGCCGTCATCCGCAAGGGCCTGCTCCAGCAGGTCGATTCGCCCCAGGCCCTGTACGAGAAGCCGACCAACCTGTTCGTGGCCGGGTTCATCGGGTCGCCCGCGATGAACCTGGTGCAGGTCGACCTGGCGCGGGCCGACGGGGACGGCCTGGTCGTCGAGCTGGGCGCAGCGCGGCTGCCCGTGCCCCCCGAGGTCATGGCCGAGCGGCCGGCGCTCGCCGGCTACGCCGGCCGCACGGTCATCCTGGGCATCCGGCCCGAGGACATGGAGGACGCGTCGCTGGTGTCCGACGCCCCGCCCGATCGCCGCATCTCGTCCACGATCGAGCTGCGTGAGGCGCTGGGCTCCGACGTGCTGGTGCACTTCTCGCTCGACGCGCCGCCCGCCGCCACCGAGGACGTGGTCGAGCTGGCGGTGGCGGCCGGCCGGGTGGGCAGCGAGGCCCAGCAGCAGGTGGCCGCGGCCAGCACCACCAACGTCATCGCCCGCCTCAACCCCCGCACCCTCGCCGCCACCGGCGACCGCATCGAGCTCGAGGTCGACACACTCCGCCTGCACTTCTTCGACCCCGACGGCGGGGCAGCCATCTACGGCGGGGAGCCGGCCGCCCAGCCGCCGGCGACCGCCGACGATCCCGACGACGACACATCCCACCAAGCACACGACAGCTAAGGAGAGCACCATGCGACATCGGCGATTGTTGGCCCTGCCAACCGTCGCGATGCTGTTGCTCGCCGCCTGCGGCGGCGACGACGGCGACGACGAGGACAGCTCCAGCGCCAGCGGTACCGGCGCCGAGCAGGAGGAGGACACCGGCACGGTGAACCTCATGAGCGCCGGCGAGCCCGAGGAGGTCGAGGCCTACCAGGCCATCTTCGACGACCTCATCAACTCGGACACCGACTACGAGGTCGAGATCGAGTCGGTCGGCAACTTCGAGGAGCAGTTCCAGATCCGGGCCGAGGGCGGCACGCTCGACGTGGCCGCCGTTCCCCAGCCGGGTGCCATCCCGGCCCTGGCCGACGCCGGCTCCATCGTGTCCCTCGAGGACATGGGCTTCGACATCGACGAGCTGAACGACCAGCTCGGCGAGTCGTTCATGGCTCTCGGCGAGCACAACGGCGAGCACTACGGCATCCCCACCAACATCAACCTCAAGAGCATGGTGTGGTATCCGAAGGCCGCCTTCGACGCCGCCGGCTACGCGGTGCCCGAGACCTGGGACGATCTGATCGCGCTCAGCGACCAGATCGTCGAGGACGGCAGCACCCCGTGGTGCGTGGGCTTCGAGAGCGAGGGTGCGACGGGTTGGCCCGCCACCGACTGGATGGAGGACATCATGCTCCGCACCGCGGGGCCTGACACCTACGACCAGTGGGTGTCGCACGACATCCCGTTCAACGACCCGGCCGTGCTGACCGCGGCCGAGACGTTCGGTGACGTGATGTTCGGCGAGGGCTACGTGCTCGGCGGGGCGGAGGCCACACCGAGCATCGCCTTCGGCGACGCTCCGGCGCCCATGTTCGAGGACCCGCCCGCCTGCTGGCTGCACCGCCAGGCGAGCTTCATCAACGCCAACTTCCCCGAGGACGCGGTGGCCGGTGAGGACTACGACTGGTTCGCCCTGCCCCCCATCGACCAGGAAGGCACGCTGTACGCCGGCGAGCTGACCGTGGCCGGCCAGAACCGACCCGAGGTCGTCGACTTCCTCGAGCGCTTCATCGCCGAGGACGTGCAGTGCGAGATGGGCGGCGTCCAGGCGTCGTCCCGGATCTCGCCCAACGTCGACGTGGGGCCGGACTGCTACGCCAACGAGATCCTGGCCGACGCATCGGTCATCCTGACCGATGCCCTCTCGTCGGGGACGGGGCGCTTCGACGCCTCGGACCTCATGCCCGCCGAGGTCGGGAGCGGTAGCTTCTGGACGGGCATGATGGAGTACATGACCGGCGGTCCCGACAACGTCGAGACGGTCCTCGACGACATCGAGGCCAGCTGGCCCAGTAGCTGACAGCGGCGACCGGGACGATCCCGGTCATCCGGCACGGGGGAGCGGCTGCGAGGCGGCCGCTCCCCCCGGTCGGCCCTGTGTGCTCGCCAGACGAGGGAGGTTGACGGCGAGTGGCGATCTCGACGGACGAACCGACAGCACCACCAGAACCTGAGCCCGAGCCCGTAGCGCCTACGGTGGCGCCCGGCTCCGCGGCCCGCGGCGTGGCGACGGCCGTGCTGCGCATCGTGGGCGCCCTCGTCGTGCCGGTGGTCGGGTTCCTGGGGCTGTGGCTCGCGTTCGACTTCCTCCGCGACAACGAGGCCAACCGCTTCATCGTCGTGGGCGTCGCGATCGTGGTCGGGGTGGGCGGTGTCTTCGGCCTGTTCTGGGCCATGGACCGGGCCGTCAACCTGCTGCCCGCGTCGTACCGCGAGGGCGTGCGGCCCTACGTGTATGTGGGCCCGGCGCTGGTCATCCTCGCCGTCTTCCTCGTCTACCCGGTGATCAACACCTTCATCATCAGCTTCAAGGACGCCAACTCCCAGTCCTTCGTCGGGCTCGACAACTACGAGTTCGTGTTCACCGACGAGAGCATGCTGCGCTCGATGCGCAACACCGCGCTGTGGATCGTGCTGGTCCCCGCGGTGGCGGTGAGCATCGGCCTGGTGTTCGCCACGCTGGCCGACCGGCTGTCGCGGGGCGAGGCGGTGGCCAAGTCGCTGATCTTCCTGCCCATGGCGATCTCGTTCGTCGGCGCGTCGGTCACGTTCGGCCTGGTGTACAGCTACCGCCCGACGGGCTTCGGCAGCAACGTCGGCCTGCTCAACGGCATCAAGATCGGCCTCGGGCAGGAGCCGGTGCCCTGGCTGTCGCAGCAGCCGTGGAACAACCTGCTGCTGATCGTGATCATGGTCTGGATGCAGACCGGGTTCGCCATGGTGGTGCTGTCCGCGGCCATCAAGTCGATCCCCGACGAGATCATCGAGGCCGCCCGCATCGACGGCGCCTCGGAGCTGCAGGTGTTCCGGCACATCACCGTGCCCAGCATCCTGCCCACCATCGTGGTGGTCACCACCTACATGCTCATCAACGCGCTCAAGGTGTTCGACATCGTCTTCGTGTCGGGCAACGCCGAGACCAACGAGACCGAGGTGATCGCCGAGCGCATGATCCGGTGGTTCTTCCTCAGCAACCACGACGGCCGGGGCGCGGCCATCGCCGTCGTGCTGTTCCTCGCCGTCATCCCGGTGATGATGTGGAACGTGCGCCAGTTCCGCCAGCAGGAGGCGATCAGGTGACCCTGACGGCCCCTCTCCCCACCGAGACCGACGGCACCGACGAGGCCCCGGCGACGACCCGCTCGTCCCGCACCGAGACGGTCGGAGTGCGCAAGGGCGGATGGTTCACCCGCACCACCATCATCGTGGTCGTCCTGCTGTGGATGATCCCTGCGGCCGGGGTGCTGATCACGTCGTTCCGGCCGGAGGCGCTGGCCGACAGCACAGGCTGGTGGACGGTGCTCGGCCACCCGTTCCGCACCTCGGAGTGGACGCTCGCAGAACTACCGGCTCGCGCTCGACACGGGCGGCTTCGAGAACGCCTTCCTCAACAGCCTGGCCGTGACCATTCCCTCGACCGTCATGCCCATCACGATCGCCGCCTTCGCGGCCTACGCCTTCTCGTGGATGCAGTTCCGCGGCCGCTACGTGCTGTTCGTGCTGGTGGTGGGCCTGCTGGTGGTGCCGCTGCAGATGGCGCTCATCCCCATCCTGCGGCTCTACACCGGCGGCGCGTCGCTCGGCGACGTGCAGATCATCGCCGACCTCGACCTCAACGGCACGTTCCTCGGCGTGTGGCTGGCCCACACCGCCTTCGGTCTGCCCCTCGCCACCTACCTCCTGCGCAACTACATCGGGTCGTTGCCGTCGTCGCTCATCGAGTCGGCCAAGATCGACGGGGCCGACCACTTCACGATCTTCTGGCGGCTGGTCGTGCCGCTGTCGGTGCCGGCGCTGGCCGCCTTCGCCATCTTCCAGTTCCTCTGGGTGTGGAACGACCTGCTGGTGGCCTACGTGTTCCTGGGCGGCACCACCGAGAACCGTGTGCTGACGATCGCGCTGTCCAATCTGGCGGGATCGCGGGGAGAGAACTGGCACCTGCTCACCGCGGCCGCGTTCATCACGATGATCCTGCCGCTCGTGGTGTTCTTCTCGTTGCAGCGCTACTTCGTGCGAGGCCTGACGGCCGGTGCCGTCAAGGGGTAGGACGCGCCCGGCCGCTCGGCCCATGGGGATGGACCCGCTGCCGCCCCAGCGCAAGTGGCGGGCGATCACGCTGGCCACGGTGGTGCTGGTGCCGGCGTTCTGGTCGATGATGGCCGGCCTGGTGGCCATGGCCACCGACGACCGCGACGCGGCCGAGCCGGCGGGCCTGAACGGGCCCGCGGCGGTGGCGTTCGGGCTGGCGCTCATCCCCTTCGTGTTCATCGTGCTGGCCTTCATGTCCGAGCACCCGCGGGCGCCCGGCGCCGTGCTGCGGGCGATGGGACTGAGCCTGCTGGTCGGCGTCATGGTGTGGTCGTTCGCCGGCGACCCGGTCACTGCCGTGGTGGCCGGCGTGGGCGCGGGCGGGATCCCGGCGCTGCGCATGGACGACCACCACACGGTGCGGGCCCGCGCCGTCGCCGTCCTGGCGGCGTCGGCCTACACGCTGCTGCTCGTGTACATGGTCGGCGGCCTGGCGCTGCTGCCGGCCCCGGTCTTCCCGTTCACGTCGCTCGGCATCGCCGACCACCTCGCCGAGCGCCGCGCCGCCCGGGCCGCCCCGCCGGCCTGACGGACGCCGCGCGGCGCGGCGCGCCCTGAGGGTTCAGGCGCTGGCGCGGACGACGAGGTCGGTGTGGAGGACCGTACCGGTGGGCGGGGCGCCGGCGTCGAGCTGGTCGAGCAGCAGGGCCGCCATCGTGCTGCCGAGCGTCTCGATGGGCTGGCGGACCGTGGTGAGCGGGGGATCGGCCGAGCGGGCCAGCTCGCTGTCGTCGAACCCGACCACCGCCACGTCGCCGGGCACGCGGCGGCCGGCCCCCCGCAGCGCGTCGAGGGCGCCGAGGGCCATGAGGTCGGACGCCACGAACAGGCCGTCGAGCGCCGGCCGGCGCTCGAGCAGGACGCGGGTGGCGGCGGCCCCGCCCGCGCGGGTGAAGTCGCCGTGGGCCACCAGGGTGTCGTCGGGGGCGAGCCCGGCGTCGCGCAGCGCCTTCTCCCAGCCCGTGCGCCGGTCGGCACCCGCGGCCATGTCCGCCGGTCCCGCCACCGTGGCCACCGTGCGCCGCCCCGCCGCCAGCAGGTGCGAGACCCCCTGGTGGGCGCCGCCCACGTTGTCGGCGTCGACGAAGCCGACCGCGGCGCCCCCGGGCGGCCGCCCGGCGACCACGCAGGGGATGCCGGCCGCGGCCAGCCGGCCCGGCAGCGGATCGTCGGCGCGGGCCGACAGCACCAGCGCGCCGTCCGCCCCGCCGCGCAGCAGGTGGCGCTCGACCCGGTCGCGGTCGGCGTCGCTCTGGGTCATGACCAGCACCAGCTGGTAGCGGGTGGCGCCGAGCACCCCGGTGATGCCCAGCGTCGTGCCCGCGAAGAACGGGTCGGCGAACAGCCGCACGCTGGGCTCCGACACCACCAGTGCCACCGTCTCGCTGCGCCGCCCGGCCAGCGACCGGGCGGCCCGGTTGGGTGCGTAGCCCATGGCCTCGACGGCGGCGTCGACCGCCCGGCGCGCCGCCGGCGAGACGCGGGGGCTGCCGTTCACCACCCGCGACACGGTGGCCCGCGACACCCCGGCGCGCGCCGCCACGTCCTCGAGCGTGCAGCGCCCCCCGCCCGCCTGCGCCGGAGGCGTCACCCGCCGGCTCCGCTCCCCGGGGGCGGCACGGCGTTGGCCCGCACCACGTCGCGGAACCACAGGGCGCTGTCCTTGGGGGTGCGGCGCTGCGTGGCGAAGTCGACGTGGACGATGCCGAACCGCTGCGCGTACCCCTCGGCCCACTCGAAGTTGTCGAGGAGCGACCACACGAAGTAGCCGCGCAGGTCGATGCCGGCGGTGACGGCCTCGTGGCACGCCCGCAGGTGCCCCTCGACGAAGGCGAGGCGATCGTGATCGTGCACCCGGCCGTCATCGCTCACCCGGTCGGGGAACGCCCCGCCGTTCTCGTGGACGTACAGCGGCGGCGGGTCGTAGTCGCTGGTCAGCCGCACCAGCGACTCGAACAGGCCCGCCGGCTCGACGGCCCACCCGTTGGACGTCGGCGGGTCGACGGCCTGCGTGAAGGCGACGTCGGGTGAGCCGGGCCACGCCGACGGCGGGGCTGACGAGCCCGGCTCGTGGCGCACGTGGTAGCGGCGGTAGTAGTTGAGGCCGAGGGCGTCGATCGGCCGGGCGATCTGGGCCAGGTCGCCGTCGCGGATGTGGGCCAGGTCGCTGACCGACGCCATGTCGGCCAGCACGTCGTCGGGATAGCGGCCCCGGAGCAGGGGGTCGTACCAGAGCCGGTTCGCGATCCCGTCGATGCGGCGGACCGCGTCGCGGTCGGCGTCCCGATCGCCGCTCGTCACCACGGGATAGGGGTTGAGGGTGATGCCGATCTCCGGCCCATCTCGGTGGCCGGCTCCGTCGCGATGACCCGGCCCGTCGGCGCCGTGGACGGCGTCGCGCAGGGCGTCGACGGCCAGGCCGTGGCCGAGCATCAGGTGGTGGGCGGCGGCGACCGCGGCGGCCGGCTCTTGCCGCCCCGGGGCGTGGGCGCCCTCGCCGTAGCCGAGCATGGCCGCGCACCACGGCTCGTTCACCGTGGTCCAGTGGCGCACCCGGTCGCCCAGGGCGCGGCCGACGACGGCGGCATAGTCACCGAAGCGGAAGGCGGTGGCGCGGGCCGGCCAACCGCCCCGGTCCTCGAGCGCCTGGGGCAGGTCCCAGTGGTAGAGGGTCACGAACGGCTCGATGCTCGTGCGCCAGCAGCTCGTCGACCAGCGCCCGGTAGAAGTCGAGGCCCTGCGTGCTGATCGCCCCCGAACCGTCCGGTTGGACCCGGGGCCAGGCCACCGAGAACCGGTAGGCCGGCAGGCCGAGCCGGGCCAGCAGCGCCACGTCGTCGGCCATCCGCCGGCGGTGGTCCGCGGCGACCGCGCCCGTGTCGCCCCTGGCGTGGCCGGCCGCGGCGAACGTGTCCCAGATCGACGGTCCCCGGCCGTCGAGGTCGGTACCGCCCTCGATCTGGTAGGCGGAGGTGGCCGCGCCCCACACGAAGCCGACGGGGAAGTGGCGCGCGCCGCCGGACTGGCCGGCGGCGGTGCCTGCCGCCGGGGCGGCGGTCGCGGCGCCCGCGGGCCCGGGATCGGGCCCCGGATCGGGCCTGGTCTCAGGCCCGGGATCGGGCCTGGGGCGATGGCCCGCTTCGAGGTTCGCCACGTCGCTCCTCCATCCGCCGGACGGCTCCCACGCGGCGAGCGCTCCTGGGGGAGCGTCGTGGGACCACGCGTGAGAGCGCTCTCATGAGAGCAGCCGCAGCGCGACAGGTCAAGCCCGGGTGCGCCGGCGGGGCAGCGTCCCGGTGTTCGCGCTAGGGGTCGGCGGGGTCGTCGTCCGGCTCGTCGTCGGGGACCAGCGGGTCGCCGTCCTGGGCCACCTCGAGGGCATCGCTGATGCTGTCGCCGTCGGTGTCGGCATGCAGGGGATTGGTGCCGAGCGTCGACTCCCAGGCGTCGGACAGCCCGTCGCTGTCGCTGTCGAGCACGGTCGCTCCCGGGACGCCGCCGTCCGGCGCCGCCAGCAGGGTGCCGTCCGGGAGGGTGAGGGGGGCCATGGCCATGACCGGCGCGGCACCCACCTCGCCGTGGGCGGCGAGCTCGTAGGCGTCGGTCATCCCGTCGCCGTCGCTGTCGGCCCGCATCGGGTCGAGCCGGGCCTGCACCTCGAAGGCGTCGGACAGACCGTCGTGGTCGCTGTCGCCCGCCAGCGGATCGGTCAGCAGCGCCAGCTCGAAGCCGTCCATCAGGCCGTCGTCGTCGCTGTCGGGGCGCGCCGGGTCGAGGCCGCGCGACATCTCGAAGTCGTCGGGCGCGCCGTCGTGGTCGGTGTCGGGTGCGGGCGCCGGCGGGCCGGCCACGCCCGTGACCGCGGGCTCGGCCAGCGCTGCGGCCGCCACCAGGTCGCCGCCCCCCAGCTCGGGGATCACGGCCGCGTACTGGAAGCGGTCGCCGGTCTCCCAGGTGCCGACCCCGTACTCGGTGCCCCGCGCCTCGATCGTGTTGCCGTCGCCCAGGCTGATGGCCACGTGCGCCGACCCCGGTCGCCCCCCGCCCGGGGTGGGCTCGCGGTCGAAGCTGAACAGCAGCGCTCCCGGCGTGTGGACGGCCTCCTCGACGGGGATGAGGGCACCCTGCCGTTCGAGCTCGAGGTACTGCAGCCACGAGCCGTCGGGCAGCTCGACGCCCATCCGGCCGCCGGCCCATTGGACGAGCTCGGAACAGTCGAACACCTCGGGGTCGGGGTCGGAGACCGGGGCCTCGCCCCCGAAGACGTACGAGTCTCCCGTCTGCGCGAGGGCCAGGTCGAGGAACTCCCGGACCCGCCCGGACTCGGCCTCCTCGCCGGGGGCCGGCTCGGTGACACCGGGCGCCCCGACGACTGCGGGGAGCTCGACGCCGGCGACCGGCAGCCCCGTGCCGTCGAGGCCCGGGGTCTGGAAGCCCGGTCCCGGCAGGCCCGACCCCGCCAGCCCCGGCACGGCCGCGGCGGCGCCGGGCATCATGACGCCGAACGCGGCGTGGAGCGGATCGGCGTCGGCGTCGTCGAGGATGCCGTCGTCGTCGCTGTCGATGCGCAGGGCGTCCGTGCCCTGGGCCTGCTCGAGTGCGTCGCCGATGTGGTCGCCGTCGGTGTCGGCGGAGAGGGGGTTGCTGCCGATCTGGGCCTCGATGGCGTCGCTGAGGCCGTCGCTGTCGCTGTCGACGGCCGGCACCTCGGTGCCCGGTGCGAAGCCCAGGCTCGGGTCGCCCCCGCTGGCCAGCTCCACCGAGTCGTCGACGGTGTCGCTGTCGCTGTCGGCCAGCAGCGGGTTGCTGCCCACCTCGACCTCGTAGCCGTCGCTCAGGCCGTCGGTGTCGGTGTCGAGGGCGTGGGCGTCGGTGCCGATGAAGGCCTCGAACCCGTCGGTGAGGCCGTCGTGCTCGGTGTCGGGCACCCGGGGGTCGGTGCCGTGCGACATCTCGAACGAGTCGGGGGCGCCGTCGAGGTCGGTGTCGGCCTCCGGCACGGTGGGCGCCGGCGCCGACCGACCACCACCCGACAGCGGGTCGGGCCCGGTGCCCCCCGGCAGGGGGTCGTCGTAGCCGGTCACACCCGAGAAGTCGCCGGCGTACGCCCCGCCGGCCGCGGCTCGGGCCTCTTCCATGAACTCGCGGTAGTCGTGGCTCGTGCCCTGGTTGCTGGCGTGGGTGACGGTCCACGGTCGCAGGTTGGTGCCGCCGCCGGAGACCTCGAGCGCGGCACGCGCGTTGTTGACGGGATCGGTCAGGTCGCCCCAGTGGTTGGGCCGGACGGCGGGGTCGACGTTGATCTGCCACAGGCCCCAGGAGTCCTCGCCGCTGGGGTTGTGCGCATCGGTGTTGCCGCCCGATTCGGCGAGCGCGATGGCCGTCCAGGTGACCGCCTGGTCCGGGTTGAATCCGGCGGTCAGGCACACCTGGTAGATCTCGGTCGGCGTCAACGTGGGCACCGTCTCGGCCTCCTCCTCGCCTCCTTCTCGGCGCCCTCCACGGTACCCGCCCTGCTCTCAGCCCCGTGGTCGCGCCGCAGTAGGGTGAGCTACACGGTGTGTGGTCGGCATGAGGTCAGGCTGGCTCACAGGGTCGACGAGGAAGCGACCGCATGATCATCTGCGCCCGGTGCGGTCACGAGAACGACCAGGCCCTCACGTTCTGCGAGCGATGTGACGTGTTCCTCGAGTGGAACACGGCGTCCCCCGCAGCCAAGGCGACGCCCGCGCCCGCCGAGCGGGCCCCCCGCGCCCCCGCCGCGCCCAAGCGGGCGGCCCCGGCCACCGCTGCCCGCACCGGCGGGACGGGCGCGGGCTCGTCGCCGGCGACCAGGACCACGGCCGGGACCGAGGCCGGGACCGAGGCCGGGACCACGACCACGGGCGCCGGTACCGAAGGGGCCGGCGCGGCGGGCAGGTCCCCCGGGGCGGGGCCGGCGCCAGCCAACGCGCCCGCCGCGGCCGGCGCCGCAGCCGCCCCCGCGGGCGGCCCGGCGGGCAAGGTGGCCGGCGACCTCGAGCTGTGCCTGGCGAAGGCCCGGGCCGAAGGCCGGGACGACCTGGTCGACCGGCTGGACGCCGCCCGCGCCCGGCTGGCCGACCGCGAGCTCTCCGTGGTGGTCACCGGGGAGTACAAGCAGGGCAAGAGCAGCCTGGTGAACGCCATCGTCAAGACCGAGGTGTGCCCGGTCGACGACGACATCGTGACCGCCCTCCCCACGATCGTGCGCTACGGCGAGCGGCCTGCCGCCTTCGTGCACCGAGTCGACGCGGCGGCCGCCCCGGGCCCCCCCGCCGACGGGCCCCCCGCCGCCGCGAGCACCGCGACGGCCATCGGCCTCGACGAGGTCGGCCGCTACGTGCGCGGCGAGGGCGCAGCCGACGACGACGGCGGGGGAGACGTGCGGTCGGTCGAGGTGCGGCTCGCCCGCGCCGTGCTGAAGGCGGGCCTGGCGTTCGTCGACTGCCCGGGCGTCGGCGGGCTGGAGTCGGCCGAGGGCAGCATCGTGCTGGGCGTGACCGACATGGCCGACGCGATGCTGTTCGTCACCGATGCGGCCCAGGAGCTGACCCGGGCCGAGATCAGCTTCCTCCAGGCGGCCGCGACCCGCTGCCCCGACGTCGTGTGCGTGGTCACCAAGACCGACCTGCACGCCGACTGGCGGCGGATGGTCGAGCTCGACCGCGCCCACCTGGCCGACGCCGGGCTGGAGGTGCCGGTGCTGCCGGTCACCTCCTTCCTCCGCATGCGGGCGGCGTCGACCAACGACGACGCGATGAACGCCGAGTCGGGCTTCCCCGCGCTGTTCGATCACCTCCGCACGCGGGTGGTGGCCGCCGGCCGCGCCCAGCGGGTCGCCGAGGTGGCGGCCGAGGTCGACTTCGTGGCCCGGTCACTGGCCCGGGCGCCCCGCGCCGCCTCCGCGGTGCTGGCGCGGCCCGAGCGGGCGGAGGAGGTGGTCCAGACCCTCGTCCAGGCGTCCGAGGCGTCGGCCGCGCTGCAGCGCACCGGCGCCCAGTGGCAGCAGGTGCTGGCCGACGGCATCCAGGACCTGGTGGCCAACGTCGACCACCACCTGCGCAACCGCCTGAAGGAGGTGGTGCGCGCCGGGGAGGACATCATCGCCCGGTCGGACCCGTCGGACTCGTGGGCCGAGTTCGAGGTGTGGCTGCGGCGCCAGGTCGTGACGTCCGCGGTCGAGACCTACGACCTGCTGGGCCGGCTCGCGACCGAGCTGACCGACCGGGTGGGGGCGCAGTTCCAGCGCGAGTCCGACGACCCCATCGCCCTGTCGATCTCCGCCCCGGTCGCCGCCCTCGAGAGCGTGCAGCTCGGCGGCGAGTTCGAGCGCGCGGGCCGGCGCTCGTCGGTGCTGCTGTCGGCGGCGCGGGGCTCCTACGGCGGCATGCTCATGTTCGGGATGGCCGGCAGCCTCCTGCACGTGCCCTTCACCGCCCCGGTGGTGATGGCGCTCAGCCTGGCGCTGGGGCGTAGGTCGGTGCGAGAGGAGCGCAAGCGGCAGCACCAGCAGAACCAGGCCCAGGCCCGCGCCGCGCTCCAGCGCTACGCGGGCGAGGTGGGCCTGCTCGTCGACAAGGAGTGCAAGGACGCGCTGCGGCGCACCCAGCGCCAGCTCCGCGACGAGTTCACCGCCCGGGCCCGGTCGCTGCACCAGAGCGATGCGCGGGCGCTCGCCGAGGCCCGCCAGGCCATGCAGCTCGGCCCCGAGGCGGGTGCGGCCCGCGAGGCCGCGCTGGCCGACGCCGCCCGGGAGGTCGACGAGCTGGGCGGGCTCGGCCAGGTGGCGATGGGCCCGGCGCCGCCGCCCCGGCCGGCGATGGGTGGCGTGCGATGACGGGTCTGTTCGCCGAGCTGACCGGGCTGCTGGCCGACGCGCGGGCCGGCGCCCCCGACGCCCCGTCGGCGGACGCCGTCGACGAGATCGTCGAGCGGCTGAACGAGCCCCTGCGGGTCGCCATCGCCGGGAAGGTCAAGGCCGGAAAGTCGACGCTGCTGAACGCCCTCGTCGGCGACCAGCTCGCCCCGACCGACACGCGGGAGTGCACCCGCGTGGTGACCTGGTACCGCAACGCGCACACGTACCGCGTCGAGGCCTTCGGCCGGGACGGATGGTCGCGCCAGTGCCCCTTCCGGCTGCGCGACGGCGAGCTGGAGGTCGACATCGGCGGCGCGTCGGTCGACGACCTGGACCGGCTGGTGGTGTGGTGGCCGTCGTCGCGGCTGGCCGACGTGACGCTCATCGACACGCCCGGCATCGGGTCGATCACCACCGACATGTCGGCCCGCACCTACTCGTTCCTGACCACCGACGACGAGGAGCCGTCGGCGGCGGACGCGGTGCTCTACCTGGTCCGCCACCTGCACAACACCGACGTGCGGTTCCTGGAGGCGTTCCACGACGACGACCTGGCCCGCAGCACGCCCGTCAACGCCGTCGGCGTGCTGTCGCGGGCGGACGAGATCGGGTCCTGCCGGCTCGGGGCCATGGCGGTGGCGGCGCGGGTGGCCGAGCGCTACGGGCACGACCCCCGCATCCGCCAGCTCTGCCGGTCGGTGATCCCGGTGGCGGGGCTGCTGGCCCAGGCGGGTGCCACCCTGCGCGAGGACGAGTTCCGCGAGCTGGCCAAGCTGGCCACCGACCGCGACATCGACGCCGGCGAGCTGGCCCTCACCGCCGACCGCTTCGTGTCGCCCGCGGCCGACGGGGTGGTGCCGGCAGAGCGCCGCGCCGACCTGCTGCGGCGCTGCGGGCTGTTCGGCGTGCGGCTCGCCCTCGACCTGCTTCGCACCGGCCGGGCGAACACCGCACCCGAGCTGGCCGATCAGCTGATCGCCGCCAGCGGCATCGACGACCTCCGGCGGGCGCTGCAGTCGCAGCTCACCGGGCGCAGCCAGCCGCTGAAGGCCCGCTCGGCCCTCGCCGCGCTGAGCGGCCTGCTGCGGACGCGGCCGTGGCCGGGCAGTGAGGGCCTGATGCTGCGGGCCGAGATGATCGCCTCCAGTGCGCACGAGATCGTCGAGGTGCGGTTGCTCACCGACCTGTGGCTGGGCGAGCTGGCCCTGCGGGACGACGACCAGGCAGCCGAGCTGGAGCGCCTGCTGGGGGGCCACGGCGGCGGGGCGGCAGAGCGGCTCGGGCTGGAGGGCGACGTCGACGTCGCCCGGGTGGTCGACGCGGCGCGTGTCGCCCGCCAGCGCTGGTCGCAGCTCGCGGAGCACCCGCTGTCGCCGATCCCCGTCAAGGCCGCGGCGCGGGGCGCGGTCCGCACGTGCGAGGGCATCCTCGCCGAGCTGGCCGAGCTCCCCCCGGGCGTGGGTCGCGGCGACGACGGTGGGCCGGGTGCCGGCGGTGTCGAGGAGGCGAGCCGGCGATGGTGATCGTGTGCCGCCAGTGCGGCCAGGGCGCCGAGGCGGGCGTGGAGTTCTGCCCGTCGTGCGGGGCGTTCCTCGAGTGGGAGGGCGATCCTGTCCCCGCGTCGGGGGATCCGCCGGTCGACCCGTCGGCGCGGGCCGCCACCCCGCAGACCGGCGACCGTGTCCCGGACCCGGGCCCGCCCCCCGCCGGCCCGGGCGCCCCGCCGTCCGGCGCCGGTCCGTCCGCCCCGGGCGCCCCGCCGCCCGGCGCCGATCCGTCCACGTCGGGTGCCGCGCCCGCCGGACCCGCTCGCTCCCGGCCCGGCCCCGCGGGCCCCGGTGCGGCCGGCCCCGGCCCCCGGCTGCCCCGCTCCGGTCCCGGGGGCGGAGCCCAGCCCTCCTCGCCGCCCCGGCCGGGGGAGACGTTCCACCGGCCGGCGCCGATGGCCGGCGGTGCGGCGCCGGGTGCCCACGACGTGCCGCCCGCACCCGGGCCGGCCGGCGGCGGGCCGGTCCCCGCGAGCGTGGGCACCGGGCGTGTGCCGGCCGGCGGCTCCGTGGTGTGCCTGGAGTGTGGGGGCCGCAACGAGCCCGACCGCCGCTTCTGCCGGAGGTGCGGCTCGACCCTCGACCTGGTGGCGTTGAGCGGCCGCCCGCCGTCGATCGACGGGGGCGAGGCGGCGCCCGCCCGAAGCGACCCGGGCGCCGTACCGAGCGGGCCCGCGGGCGCCGCCGCGGACCTTGCGGCGCGTGGCGGGCTCGTGGCCCGGCCGCCGTCGGCTCCCGCCGCCGTGCCGCCCAGCCATGTCGAGGCCCGCCCCCCGGCGGTGGCGGGCCGATCGCCCGTGCCCGCGCCGGGGCAGCAGCCGGCCGAGGCCCGCCCGCGTCCCGGGCCGGTGCGGCCCCAGCGGGCGGAGGTCGCGGTGGCTCCCGGCGGCCCCCTCTGCGGGCAGTGCGGCACGGCCAACCCGCCCGGCCGCCGCTTCTGCCGCCATTGCGGCGCCGCCACCGCGCCGAGCTCCGAGGTGGCGCCGGTCCCCGCGGCCGCGCCCGGGCGGCCGCCGCTGTGGCAGCGCCTCACCGGCCGCGGCGCCGAGCGCCGTCCCGGCGATCCCGCCGCGACCCCCACCCGCGCCGCACGCGCCGCGTACCGCCAGAGCCTGGACGTCCGCTACCGGGTCATGCGGGTCATGGGGGCCGTCGCCGGGGTGGGGCTGCTCGCAGGCAGCCTGGGCCTGGCCGGCGTCAACCCGATCTCGGGGGCGCGCGGCCTGTGGGACCGCTTCTTCCCGCGTGACGAGCTGGTGGGCCAGCTGGCGGCGCAGGCCGTCCCGGCCGACGGCGTCGACCCCAACTTCGCCCCGGGCGCGGCGGTCGACGGCGACCCCGGCACCGCCTGGGCCACCACCTGGCAGCGGGAGCCGGGTGCCGAGCCCCTCGAGGGTTGTACCGACGACGATCCCACGGCGACCACCGCGCCCGCCGGGGCGACGGGGACCACGAGCGCGCCGGGTGACGGCGGGACCGGGGGCGGCGAGGCCGCACTCGTGGTGACGCTGCCGGACGAGGCCGAGGTGTCGAAGATCGAGGTGCAGCCGGGCCTGGCGGCCGGCGATCCCGGCCGGGCCGCCCAGTGGCAGCCCACCCTGTTGGAGCTGCGCTTCGACGACGGGTCCTGCACGACGTTCGACCTGGCCGACAAGGCCGGCTTCCAGGGCCACCGGCTCGACCGGCCCCGGTCGGGCACCGTCCGGGTGACGGTGCTGGACGCCGCCCCGCCCACCGACCTGGCGGCATCCCGGGGCCTGGTGTCGATCGGCGAGATCCGGGTCTTCACCCCGAAATAGCCCGACCGGCGGGCCCACGCCCGCCTCGAAGCCGGCCCTCGCGGGTCAGGCCACCTGCCCGCCGGGTGGCGGTCAGGGGGCGTCGTCGCGGTGGTGGGGGTGGTCAGGGGGGCGTCGTCGTGGTCGTGGCTGGTGCGGCCGTGGTCGGGGTGGCGCCGCCGGTCGCGGCAGGGTCGGGCGCCGGCAGCGTGGGTACGGCGGCGCCCGCGCGGGGTGCCCCCGGGGTGTAGACGCCGCACGTCAGGCCGAGCGCCGCGGATCTCGCCTGCGCCTGGGCGGCGTCGTCGAACCCCGGGATGTAGACGAGGTAGGCGGCCCTCGGCAACTGCGCCTGCAGATCCGGGTAGTCGGCGACCGCCAGGACCGATGCCGTGGGATCGAGCGCCTTCAGCTTTGCGAGGGCGTCCGCTGCAATCTGAGGATGTCCCGGATCATCGCTCAACGCCAAGCCGTAGTCGGGAACCGCGATGACACCGAGTGTCCCGCCGGCGCCGCTGGGCGCGCCCGCCGGCGCGGCCTCGGCGCACGCCTCCTCGGACGGGTCCGACTGCAGGTCGCCCAGCTTGGCCACCACGCGGACGCAGTCCTCGCCCTCGGCGAGCGTAACGGTCGCCACGCCGAGCGGGGGCTCCACGGACGCCAGCACCGTCGCGCCCTGCAGGACCAGATGGCTGGCGGTGCCGCCCGACGCGTCGGCCCAGGTCACCAGCACGGATCCGTCGTCCTGGCGCTCGGCGGTCACGTCGGTGGGGGTGGAGGGTGCGCCGGCCGGCGGCGCGGCGGGCGTGGTGATGCACTCGGGCTGGGTTCGACCCGACTTCGCCTCCCCCCGGATGGCCGCGACCTGGAAGCAGTGCTCGGTGGCCGGTTTCAGCTCGCCCACCTCGAACCGGCCCTGCTCGCCGGGCACGTCCTCGAACGTCCTCAGGGCCACGGGCTCGAACGCGGTCTTGGTCGTCGGGTCGACGTCGTAGACCGTGTAGCTGTCGACGCGGTCGCCCGGCTGCCAGCTCAGTTGGGCGCTGGTGCTGCCGATGGGCTCGACGGTCAGCTCCTGGGGTGGCGGCGGGGCCACCGACTCGTCGGCCGGGTCGTCACCGGGACGGGAGGCGAGGTAGCCGGCGACGCCGGCACCGACGAGCAGCAGCGCCGCCAGAGGCATCACGCCCCGGCCCACGATCGCCCGCTGCTCGAACGCCCCGTCCACCGCCGGCTGGGTGGGGTCGTAGCCGTAGGGCTGCGGGCCCGGGCCGGGGGCGGGCAGGCGGGTGCCGGGCTCGATCGGCCGGCCCACGACGCGGAAGGCGCGGCGCAGGGGAGTACCCCGGAAGAACGGCTTGCGGGCCCGGACCTTCAGGCGGGCGCTGCGGGCGGTCCCGAGCGGGAGGTCGAGGAAGTCGGGGGTGAGCAGGAACCCCAGGGCCTCGTCGGGGTCGGACGCCTCGAGCGCCAGCCGCATCGGCGAGTTGCCCCAGTTCGAGAACTCGAGCCGGTACTTGGCCGACCAGCGGCCCTTCCCGGTGGCCGGGGTGATCCGGGCCTGCGACTGCGCCACCCCGCCGACGTGCAGGTCACCCTCGGCGACCGCGGACGAGGCCGGATCGACCTGCGACACGACCCGCACCGCGAACGGGACCTGGCCCGCCCGGGTCGTCCCGCCGGCGGGCGGGGCGAACAGCACGGTGGCCTGGGCCTCGCCCTGGGGGAGGACCTCGATGCGCCCGGGCAGCACCTGGGCCCACCCCGCGGCGTCGCCGAGCACGTCGAGCCGGAACCCCTCGACGATCGAGGACAGGTTGCGGACGCGCACGGTCACGCTGGCCTGCCCGCCCGGTTCGACCGTGACGGCCTCGCTGTCGACCGTCACCAAGGGATCCATGCACGCGCTCCTGTCACGCCACCGTTCACCGCAACACCAGCACGGCGGCCAGACCCGCCGCCAGCCCGGCGCCGGCGGCCACCAGCAGCGCGGCTCGGGGGAGGCGGCCCGGCACGGTGGTCGACGGACCCCCACCGGTGGGCCGCCCCACCCGCACCACCAGGGGTGCGTGTTGGGGCGCCGCCGCCACCGGGTCGCGCGGCCGGCCCGGGCGCGGCAGGCGCAGGTCGGCCGGCGCGGTGAGCCCGGCCACCTCGAGGTCGGCGTCGACGGCCACGGGGGCCGCCGCGGGAAGGAGGTCGGCGGCCCCGGCGCCTCCGGGCGCCCGGGCGGCCGCCGCGAACACCGCCGGGGGTGGTCCCGCCATCGCCGTCGCCGTGGCGGCCGCCGGCAGCCGCGCCGCGCCCGCCACGGCCGCGCCGAGGCACACCGCGAACTTGGGGTGGGCGTCGACGGCGACGGGCCGCCCGAGCGCCCGGGTGACCGTCTGGGCGACGAGAGGGATGCGGCTCGATCCGCCCACCAGCAGCACCGAGTGCAGGTCGCGGGGGTCGACGGCCGCGGCCGTGCACGCCCGCCGCAGCACGGCCACCGTGTGGTCGACGGTGGGCCGGACCGCCTCCTCGAGCTCGCCCCGGGTGACACGCACCTCGCGGACGACACCGGGCAGCACCACCGGCACGACCGCGGCCGTGTCGGACGACAGCGCCTCCTTGGCCTCGGTGACCGCCGTGCGCACCTGCGCCAGGGCCCGGAGGGTCAGAGGGTCGTCGGCGTCGGTCGGCCAGGCGTCGCCCAGCGCGTTGCGGACCATGCCGAGGACCAGCTCGTCGATGTCGAGGCCGCCGCAACGGTCGTCGCCGTCGGGCACGCCCACGATCTCGACACCCGTCGCGGTCTTCCGCACCACGGTGGCGTCGAAGGTCCCACCGCCCAGGTCGTACACGGCGACCACCGCACCGGCGGGCAGGTGGTCGCCGACGGCGTAGTACAGCGCGGCGGCCACCGGCTCGGGCACCAGGCCGGCCTCGCGCAGCCCCGCCCGCGCCGCGGCGTCGGCCAGCAGCGTGCGCCGGTACTCGCCCCAGCCCGCGGGATGGGTCAACACGGCGTACTCGGGCGCCGCGCCCTCGCGCTCGGCCACCCGGTCGACCACCCACCGCACCATCTCGGCGGTGAGCTGCTCGGCTGCGTACGACCGGTCGCCCAGCACGACCGGGACGCTGTCACCCACCCGGCGCTTGACGTCGCGCGCCACCCGCGCCGGGTCGGCGACGGCGCGGCGCACGGCGGGTTCGCCCGCCAACATCTCGCCGTCCTCGCGCAGGAACAGCACCGAGGGGACCGTGTGGGCCCTGTCGCCCAGGGGCACCGTGCGGGCCCGCCCGGCCTGCCACACCGCGGCGGCGCTGTAGGTCGTGCCGACGTCGATGCCGACGGCGTAGGTCACGGGCCGCTCACCCGGCCCGCCCGTTGGTTCGCAGGTCGACGCCACCGGTCACCCGGCCGTGGGGTCGGGGTGCGGCGCCGGCGCCGTCGTCGGTGCGCCACCAGGCATCGGAGCGGAACCGGTCGTCGAGGCCGGGATCGTCGGGGCCGACGCCCAGCCGCACCAGCTCGTCGAACCAGCGCTCGCGCTTGGAGGCCGGGAGGTCGACGCCACACCAGGGGCAGAACATCAGCACCTCGGTGGCCAACGTGGTGCCCTGGGCAGCCAGGCAGTACTCGTCGAAGACCACGTCGTAGAGCACGGCGCGATCGGAGGCGACCAGTGCTGCGGGCTCGGTGATCGCCTGCACGTGGGTGCGCATCAGCTCGCAACAGTGGTCTCGCATGGCACCCACAGCATCCGCCCGCGGGCGGCCGGGCGCCCCGGGAGAAGTCCCTGTTCGTGTGCCGAGGCGTGGGGGAGGGCAGGTCACAGGGGGTCCCGCGCCGGGCCGGTGCCTTCCGCGCCGACCAGGGCCGCCAGCTGGGTACGACTGCGCAGCCCGAGCTTCCGGTAGATGTTCTGCAGGTGGTAGTCGACGGTCTTGGGGCTGACGTAGAGCTGCTCGGCCGCGTCGCGATTGGAGAGTCCCTGGCCCACGGCCAGCGCCACCCGGAGCTCGGACCGGGTGAGCTGCGAGGCCAGCGACGTGTCCTCCCTGGCCACCTCGCCCCGCACGGACGACGCCCGGTCGCCCCACACCCGGGCCCCGAGGCGGGCGAAGATCGTACGGGCGGTGGCCGCGTCGAGCGCGCCCTCACCGGTGCGGCCCGCGGCCAGCCGGTGTTCGGCCCGGGCCAGCAGCGTCCGGGCCTCCTCGAACGGCGCGCCCAGCGTGCGGAAGCCGTCGACGGCGGTGCTGAGCAGGGCGTCCGGTTGGTCGTCCGCGCCGAGGACGGCCCGGCACCGGTCGGCGGTGGCTCGCGCCCACGACCGGCCGGTGGCCGCGGCGCAGTCGTCGAGCTGGTCGAGCAGCGCCCGGGCGTCGGCGGGCCGTCCCGCGCCGTGGAAGGCCTCGATGGCGTCGCCGTGCCACCACAGGAACCCGGGCTCGCGGACGTGACCGGCCATGGCCACGATGCGGTCGAACACCGCGGCGGCGGCGTCGTAGCGCTGTGCTCCCAGCTCGAGCAGGCCCAGGCCGCTGAGGGCCCAGGTCTCGAGGTGGTCGATGCCGAGCGCCGAGGCCGCGGCCACCGTCTCGCCGGCGTGGCGGCGGCACTCGTCCTCGTGCCCGAAGCCCGCCTCGACGCGGGCGAGCACGGCCGAGACGCACATCCGCACCTGGGTGCGGTCGGTCGTCTCGTACAGCGACTGGAGGTGGGTGACGAGGGCCAGGCTCTCGGGCCAGCGGCCCCGCCGCCACAGCGCCTCGGCCTTGACCATGCGGGCCAGCACCGACCGGGCCAGCATGCCCGAGGCCTCGCTGCTGTCGATGACCTGGGTGAGCAGGTCGATGGCCGCGTCGGCCTCGCCCCGGGTGAGCTGGGCGTACGCGCACAGGGACACGATCACGGCGACGCCCTGGTCGTCCTTGTCATCGAGGCTCCCGAGCGCGAGCCGGCCGATCGGCTCGATGGCCACCTCGGTGGCCGGCCCGCCGCCGGCGAAGAACGCGGTCAGGTTGCGCACCGCGTGGGCGCCGAACTGGGCGGTGATGTCGTCGCACCGGTCGGCGGTGGAGGCGGCACACTCGGCCGCGGCCAGGGCGCCGTCCATGTCGAAGCGCATCATCCGCGACATCGCCGCGTGGAGGCAGAGGATCGCGCTCGAGGCCGGGCGCGAGCTCGGCCACGGCCCGGGCGTGCCCTTCGAGCAGCTCGGCTGACCGGAGCACCCCCGACAGCCAGGTCTCGGTCTGCCCGAGGATGACCGCCATCCCGGCCCGCATGACCGGATCGTCGGTGCGATCGACGACCGGCCGGAGCAGGAAGGCGGCGCGCCGGAAGTCGCCGTCGGCCCACCGCACGTCGGCGGCGTCGAGCAGGTGGCGGTGCCGGTCGTGAGTCGATCCCGCCAGCCGGGCGGCGTGCTCGTGCGCCTCGGCGGCGGCGGCGAGGGCGCCGCGCCGGTAGGCCGCGGCCCCGGTGGCGGCCAGCCGGTCGGCGATGGCGTCGTCCGGGCCGACGACGCTCTCGGCCAGGTGCCAGACCGCGGCGTCCTCGTCGCCCGTGGCCACGACGGCCGCCGCCAGCGCCCGGTGCAGCTCGCGGCGCTCGGTGGCCTCGATCCCGTCGTGGACGGCGCACCGCAGCAGCGGATGGCGCCACCGGACCCGCCCCTCCGCCAGGCTGATCATCCCCTGGTTCTCGGCCGGGGCCAGGTCGGCGAGCGATCCGCCCAGGTCGTCGAGGGCGGCCGAGATCACCGTCAGGTCGCCGTCGGCGGCCACCGCCGCCACGCCCAGCGCGCGCAACGCCGGCGGTTCCAGGCCGGCGGGCTCGCGGCGGAACCTGTCGAGCAGCCAGCCGTCCACCGGGAGCACCCCCGGGAGCGGCGCCTGGCCCTGGCGCTGGGCCGGTGTCAGCCCCCGCACACCCTCGATCAGGGCGAGGGGGTTGCCGAGGGTCAGGTGCCAGCAGCGGGAGGCGACGCCCGGCGCGACGCCGAGGGCGCGGAGCAGGTCGATCGTGGCCCGCTCGTCGATGCCCCCCAGCTCGATGCGGGGGAACCGGGCGTCGTCGAGCACGCAGGGCAGGCCGTCGCGCTCCGCGAACACGAAGGCGACCCGGTCGGCGGCGCTGCGGCTGGCCGCGAAGGCGAGCGCGCCGAGGCTGGACGGGTCGACCCACTGGGCGTCGTCGACCACGACCACGACCGGCGCGCCCTCGGCGGCCAGCGACAGCAAGGACAGGGTGCCGGAGTTGACGTCGAGGGGCCGGGCCTCGGCCCGTTCGAGCCCCAGCGCCCCCCGCAGGCCCTGGACCTGGGGGCCGACGAGGCCGTCGACCATGCCGAGCAGGGGCCGCAGCACGGCCGTGAGCCCGCTGAAGGTCAGGCCCCACTCGAACTCGACGCCGGTCGCCCGCAGCACCTGGAACCCGCGGTCGGCCGCGGCGGCGTCCGTCCAGTCGAGCAACGCGGTCTTGCCCTGGCCCGCCGCCCCCCGCACGACGACCACGGAGGGCCGGTCGCTCGCCACGCTGTCGAGCACCGCGGACAGCGCGAGGAACTCGGGCTCACGCCCGAGGAGTGTTGTCGGTGATGCCGTCCCGGGTGCGGGCATGTTTGCTCCTGGTGCTCCCCCCCACGGTGACCACGGCGATCGTAGTGCCGGGCCACACGGCGTCGTTCGCGCCCTCGGCCCGATCCCGGGTGCCGAACCAGGGATTCGCCGGGGGTGGTCGAGGGCTGCCCCCCGTGATGATCGGGGGTGCTCCACGCGCCCCCGCGCGACGGAGAACGGTGACGGCACAACCCGGTGAGGACGACGTGAGTGACAACGGCGGAAGCGGTGGCGTCGAGTGGTTCGCCGCGCGCCACGAGGCCCTGGCGCGGAATGTGGAGTCGTTCATCCGGGGCAAGCCGGAGGTGGTGCGGGCGGCGTTGGTGTGTGTGTTCGCGGGTGGGCATCTGTTGATCGAGGATGTGCCGGGGGTGGGGAAGACGTCGTTGGCGAAGGCGTTGGCGTCGTCGTTTGGGGCGTCGGTGCGGCGGGTGCAGTTCACGCCGGATCTGTTGCCGACGCGATGTGACCGGTGTGCAGGTGTTCGATGATCGGAGCCGGGAGTTCGTGTTCCGGGCGGGTCCGGTGTTCGCGCATGTGGTGTTGGCGGATGAGATCAATCGGGCGTCGCCCAAGACGCAGTCGGCGTTGTTGGAGGTGATGGATGAGCGGCAGGTGACGGTGGATGGGGTGGCGTATCCGGTGCCGGTGCCGTTTGTGGTGTTGGCGACGGCGAACCCGGTGGAGCACGAGGGTGTGTACCGGTTGCCGGAGGCGCAGTTGGATCGGTTCCTGATGCGGATCGAGGTGGGGTATCCCAGCGCCACCGCCGAACGCGAGATCATCGCCAACCGCACCCAGGGCCGGACCCCCGAACAGCTCAGCGCCGTGCTGTCCGTCGAGGAGATGGCCCGCATGGCCACCGTCGCCCAGGACGTCTACATCGCACCCGCGGTCCAGGAGTACATCGTGGCCATCGCCTCGGCCACCCGCCGGCTGCCCGAGTGCCGGCTCGGCGTCAGCCCCCGCGGCAGCCTGGGCATGGCGGTCGCCGCCCAGGCCCTCGCGGCCGCGAACGCCCGCAACTTCGTGACGCCGCAGGACGTGAAGACCGTGGCCCCCAACGTGCTCGCCCACCGCGTCATCCTGCGGCCCGAGGCCCAGGTGCAGGGGCACACCGCCGAGGCCCTGGTGGCCCAGATCCTGTCGTCCGTGCCCGTGCCCCAGGAGCGGGCCCGGGCCTGACCGTGCCCCGGCCTGCCGCCACGTTGCCCGGATCCGCCCGCACCGTGCTCACGCCCTCCGGTCGCGCCGTCGCGGTCGCCGCGGTGACGTTCACGGCCGCCGGTGCGGCCGCCGACTACCCCGAGCTGGTGGCGCTCGGCGTCGCCTGCGCCGGTGCCCTGGTCGTGGCTCTGGCGTGGATGCTCTCGCGGCCCGAGCTGGTGGCCGTGCCGCGAGATCTCGCCCGCCCGGGTGACCGAGGGCGACGGCGCCCGGGGCGTCCTCACGCTGACGAACGTCGCCGGCCGCCGCAGCCCGCCGCTGCTGGCCGTCGAGGCCGTGGGCGGGCGCCGGGTCGCCGTGCCCCTGCCCAGCCTGGCGCCGGGCGCCAGCCACGTGGCCGCCTACGACCTGCCGACCGATCGACGCGGCCTGCACCCGGTCGGTCCGCTGACGATGGCCCGCGCCGACCCCCTGCGCCTGGTCACCGCCGCGCAGGAGCACGCATCTCCCTCCGTGCTGGCGGTCCATCCCCGCGTGCACGAGGTCGAGCCCGTGCCCACCGGCCGCACCCGTGACATGGACGGGCCGACGTCGTTGTCGGCGCCCCAGGGCGGGATCGCGTTCCACAGCCTGCGCCCCTACGTGCCGGGCGACGACCTGCGGCTGGTGCACTGGCGGTCGACGGCCCGCACCGGCGAGCTGATGGTGCGCCACAACGTGGTGCCCAACGAGCCCCGCCTGATGGTCGTGCTCGACACCAGCGCCGCGCCCTACACCGAGGAATCGTTCGAGGACGCCGTGCGGGCGGCGGCCTCGCTGTGCGTCGCGGCCTGCCGGTCGGGGTTCCCGCTGCGGTTCCACACCACGGGCGGGGCGCGGGCCGCGTCTGACCGCGACGGCCAGGGCCGGGGCGCCGTCCTGGACCTGCTGGCCGGTGTCGAGCGGTCGGCCGACGACCCGGGCCTGGCGCAGCTGATCGACCTGGTGCCTGCCGACGAGATGGTGTCGCTGGGCGTCGTGACGGGCCAGGCCCCGCACGACGAGCTGGCCGGCGGTGGCCGCCGTCCGGGGGCGCTTCGACATGGTGAGCGTGGTGGCGGTCGGCGAGGAGTTCGGCCGCCCCGGACCGGCGGTGGCCGGGGCCCTGGTTGTCAACTGCGCCACCAGCGGGGACTTCGCCCTGCTGTGGAACCAGGCGGTGCGCCGGTGACCGGGTCGCGACCCGAGGGGGCGGCGTCGAGCGGCGGGCGGGCCGGGGCCGCCGTCGTCGCCGAGGTGGTGCTGGCCGGGGTGCTGGCGGCGGTGGCGGGCCTGGTGTACTCGGGCTTCTACGCCGGCTGGTCGTTCGCGGCGCCGGTGGTGGGGGCGGCGGCGGTGGCGACGGGGGCCACCGTCCTCGTGGTGCGGGCCGCGTGGCCGACGGGCCGGGCCGCGCTGGCGCTGGCGCCGGTCCTGGCGTTGTACACCGTGTGGGCGGTCTACTGGCCCGCGACGGACGGCGGCCTGCCCGGGCCGGCCGCCTGGTCCGCGCTTGCCGGGGGGCTGCGGGACGGGTGGGCGCAGATGCTCACCGTGGGGCTGCCGGCCGACGCCCGGGCGGACCTCCTGGTCGGCCCCGTGGTCGTCACGTGGCTGGTCGCGGCGGGGGCGGGCCTGTTGTGCCGGGGCACGTCCTCGCCGCTCGCTCCGGTCGCACCGGCCACGGTCGCGCTGGTGGTGGGCCTGGGCCTGGCGGCCGCGGGGGGCGGCTCGCACCTCCTGGTGACCGCCCTGTTCCTGGCCACTGCCCTGACGCTGGTGCTGGTGCGGGCGGGCCGGCTGGCCGTCGGGGCGGACGCCGGCGCGCCCGGTGACGAGGTGGGCGGGTCCGGCGGGTCCGGCGGGTCCGGGGACGATGCCGTAGGCGGGACCGGGGCCGGCGCCGACCCAGCCGTGGCCACGGCCCTGGCCGCGACCGGGTCCGGGCGCCCGGGCCGCACCCGCCACATGGTGGCGGGGCACGCGGCGTTCGGGGCTCCCGTCGTGGTGGTCCTGGCGGTGCTCGGCCCGGTGGCGGCCGCCGTCGTCCCGCTGACGGGTGGCGAGCGGTTCGACCCGCGTGAGCTGCGCGATCAGCGGCTGGACATCGACGACACCGTCAGCCCTCTCGTCGCACTCAAACGCCAGATCGGCGCCGAGGCCCCGGACGACCTGTTCCGGATCGAGGTGGACCGGCTGCCGCCGGGCGTCGACCGGGTGCGGACGGCCGTGCTGGACACGTACGACGGCGCCCGCTGGACCTCCACGGCGGAATACCGGCTGGCGGGTGACGAGCTCCCCGGCGATCCTCTCGGCCTGGGCGCCGGACGCGCCCCGTCGCCCGTGCGCATGCGGGTCACGGTGGACGGGCTCGACGGCCCGTTCCTGCCCGCGCTGGGCCGGCCGGTCGTGCTCGACGCCGACGGCGCCGGGTTCGACAGCGTCACCGGCACCTTGGTGAACCCCGACGCCGACCTCGACGGCTACCGGTACGAGGTGCGCAGCGAGGTGGGCGACCTGGTCACGGTGGCCGACGACACCGACCTGGCCGACCTGCAGGCGGCGGCCGACCCCGTGCTCGACCGCTACCGCACCCGGCCGCCCGAGATGCCCCCCGAGCTGGCCGACCTGGCGCTGCGGTGGGCGGGTGAGGCCGACAGCCACGGCGGTGAGCTGCTGACGCTGCGCGACCACCTCCTGGCGGTCACCTACGACGACTCGGCCGACGCCCCGCCCGGGCACTCGTACCGCGCCCTGCTGCGCATGCTCACCGGCGAGACCGACGAGCGGGCCGGCTACGCCGAGCAGCTCGCGACCGCCTTCGCGGTGCTGGCCCGCGAGCGGGGCTTCGCCACCCGGCTGGTTGTCGGCTACCTCCTGCCCCAGGCCGGGGCCGACGGCTCGTACACGGTCACGGAGGCGCAGGCCCACGCCTGGCCCGAGGTGGCGATCGAGGGCCGGGGCTGGGTGGCGGTCGAGCCCACCGACGTCAGCCGCATCGGTACGCCCCGCGACGCGGCGGAGGAGGTGCCCGAGATCGCGCCCGACCCGACCGACGCCGACGCCACCACGGTGCGCCCCAGCGAGCCCCGCATCGTCGTCGACGGGGAGGGCGGCGCCGGTGGCGGAGGGGTGCCCGTGGGCGAGGGCCTGGCGCTGGGCGGCCTGGCGCTGGTCGCCGCCGGCCTGGCGGTGCCCCTGGCCGCCGCGCTGCTGCGGGCCCGACGCCGCCATCGCCGCCGCACCGGGGGCGACGGCGCCGACCAGGTGGTCGGTGCGTGGCGGGAGACCCTCGACCTGCTGGCGGGCAACGGAGTACGGGTTGACACCGCACACACGACCACCGAGGTGGCGTCGCTGGCCGACGACCGCTTCGACGGCGCCGTCACCTCGGTCGCCCCGCTGGCGACCCTCGCCTCGCTGGCGATGTACGCCCCCGTCGAACCCGCCGACGACTGGGGCCGCCAGGCCTGGCAGTGGGAGCGGGCCGCCCGGGCCGAGCTGCGGGCCATCACCGGCCCCTGGCGCCAGGCCCGGTCGTGGGTCGATCCCCGCCCCCTGCTGCCGAGGAGGCACGGATGACCCCCACCCCCGACCCTGCGCCGTCCCGTGGGCCTTCCCCGGTGTCGCCCGGCGTGGCGTCCCCGGTGGGCGCGGGCGGACCGCACCGCGGGCAGGGACCCCGGGGACCCCGGGGGCTGGCCGGGGCGGGACGTGGGGCACGCGCGTGGCTGGCCGGCCGGCGGGGCCGGCGCGCGCTGGCGACCGGGGTGTCGCTGGCACTGATCGCGACCCTGGCCGGAGCGGCGC
This sequence comes from uncultured Acidimicrobiales bacterium, assembly GCA_963842395.1. Classification (GTDB taxonomy): domain Bacteria; phylum Actinomycetota; class Acidimicrobiia; order Acidimicrobiales; family VFJN01; genus ZC4RG19. The sequence goes on along the minus strand of CAWJGJ010000002.1, from coordinate 331,409 downwards.
TGGCGGGCGACGGCTCGCCACCCACCAGCTTCGACCTCCAGGCGGGCGGTGCGTGGGTGGCCTCCTCGCGGGTGGGCCAGCTCACGCTCATCGACGGCGAGACGGCGGAGGTGGTGGCGCGCGTCGACGTGGGCGACGGGTCGGCGGGCCTGGTCGCCGCCCAGGCCGGGCCGGTGGGGTACGCCGTCGACGGGGAGCGGGGCACGGTCGTGCGGGTCGACCCCCGCACGTTCGAGACCGCCGCCCCGGTGGTCGCCGTCGCCCGGGCGTCGGGCCACGTATCGGCCCGGGCCACGGGAAGCGACCTCTACCTGATCGACGACGAGCGGGGCCGCGTGGTCGTGACCGATCCCGGCCACCCCCGCCCCGAGACCGAGTCCCCGGCAGGTGGCGGCGACGGCGGCGCGGGCGGGTCGCTGGCCGAGGCGGTGGGCTCGAGCGTGGTGGACGGCGACGGCCGCCTGTGGGTGCTCGGCGAGGCGTCGGGCGACCTGGTGTGGTTCGAGCGCGGCGAGCGTCACGACCGGCCGGCCGTGACCGACGACGCGGCCGCCGCCGAGCTCGTGGCCGTCGACGGCGTGCCGGTGCTGGTCGACCCGGTCGCCCGGTCGGTACGGCGCGTCGGCGCGGACGGGCGGCTGGACGACGCGGCGTGCCTCGACATCGGCGCCGGGGACGAGTCCGTGCGGTTCGGCGGATCGCACGGGCAGCCGCTGGTGTTCGCCGTCTCGGGCGACCAGGGCGTCCTCCGGGTGAGCGACCTGGCGTCGGGCGGGTGCTCCGCGGTGGCGATCCCGCTGTTCGATCCCGGCGACGAGCTCGGTGCCCCCGTCGAGGCGCGGGGCCGGGTGTTCGTGCCCAACTTCACCACCGGCACCGTGGCCGTCGTCGACCTCGACGACGAGCAGGTGGTGGTGACCGACGATCCCGTCGCCGACGGCACCTTCGAGCTGTTCGACCAGGACGGCATCGTGTTCTACAACGACCGTGACTCCGAGCGGGCCGGCGTGATCCACGTCGACGGCACGGTGGCGGCGACGCGCAAGTACGACCCCGCCGCCCCCGACGAGGGCATCGACAACCGCCCCCGCGACGAGGAGTCGCCCCCCGAGGAGGACCGGCCCCCGCCCGGGGAGGCCGAGCGGGCGCCGTCCCCCACGCCGCCGGGTGCCGACGCGGCCCCGGTCCCGCCTGGTCAGCCCGACCAGGCCGGGACGCCGCCGGGCGGCACCGGTCCACCGTCCGGCCCCGGTGGCACCCGGCCGCCCCGCCCCGACGAGCGCCCTCCCGACCCAGGGTCGTCCACGACCACCTCCACGTCGGGCACGACCCCGACCGGCCCGGGCGGCTCGACCACGTCGACCACCGGGTCGACCACGACGACGAGCTCGACGCTGCCGCCGGGCCCGGTGTGCACTGGCGGCGATCCGGACGGGGACGGCGTGCTCGACTCGTGCGATCCCGACGACGACGGCGACGGCGTGCCCGACGAGAGCGAGCGCTGCCCCGGCGGCAACGACAACAACGACGCCGACGGCGACGGCGCCCCGGACGACTGCGACGGGGACGACGACAACGACGGCGTGCCCGACGGCAGCGACCGCTGCCCGGGCGGCAACGACAACAACGACCAGGACGGCGACGGAGTCCCCAATGCCTGCGACGGCAGCGACGGATCGCCGCCGTCGGTGTCGATCGACTCCGTGACGCGGACGCGCGAGGGCGTCTTCACCGTCATCCTGGTCACCGTCAGCGGCAACGACCCCGACAGCGGCATCAGCTCCGTCAGCTACACCATCCAGACGGGGTCCTACGGCTGCAACGACGGGTCGCAGTGGTCGGGTGTCACCGATCAGGGCAGCTGGGGCGGCAGCTCGCACACGTTCACGTTCTACATACCGTGCGACGCCGCCAACGGTCGCCCGAACCACGTGTCCGTGTTCGTCACGGCGAACGCCGCCAACGGCGACGGCGTGTCCGGCACCGGCAGATCCGGCAATTACGACCCGTGACCGCCGGCCTGCCCGATCGGGCAGCCAGGGTGCCCCGACGGTCGCTCGCCGTGCCGTACCGCGGCGGGCCCGGCGGATCGATACTCGGGACAGGCAGCATGCACACCGACCTGCGCACCCGCGGCCACGGCAGGAGTGGCGGATGAAGGTCGTCGCCGACCGTGCCGACAAGGCGGACGGGGCCGGCCACGCCTCGGCGCGCGCCGCCGCCGAGACCGGGCACGACCAGGGCGCGGCCGGCGCCGTGGCGACCGACGTCGGCGCCGCGTCACCGGCCGCCGCACGCCGGTTCACGCCCCGGGGGCTGCTCCGCCTCCAGCGCAGCGCCGGCAACGCCGCGGTGGTGCAGCGGCTCGCCGGTACCCACCCGTCGCCCCCGCCGGCCCCGACGCCGGCCGACCCCCACGCCGACCCCCGCTTCGCCAAGGTCACCCAGCAGGTGGGCGGCACCGCCAAGGGGCTGCGGGCGCACCCGCCGGCGGCGGGCGAGGCGAAGAAGGCCTCGGCCGCGGCCTCGGCGCCCCCCGGCGACAAGCTCACCCAGGCCAACGCCGCCCAGGCCGACAAGATGAGCGGCGCCAAGCCGGGCACCTTCGACAAGGCCGCGTTCGTCGCCGCCGTCAAGGCCGCGATCGCCGCCAAGGCGCCCCAGAACCTGGAGGAGGCCGACAACTTCGCCGAGTCGGGCAAGGCCGACGGCGTGCGGTCAGACGTCATGGGCCACGTGACCAAGGGCAAGGAGGCGTCGGCCAAGGACGTCGCCGACAAGACCAACGAGGCCCCGGACACCTCCAAGTCCACGCGAGAAGCCGGTCACGCCCCTGACCCAGGATCCCGCGCCGAAGCCGGCCACCCCCGCGGCCGGCGCGGGCATGCCGGCGCCGGCACCGCCCGAGCAGACCGACCTGGGGGCCGGCAAGTCCGAGACCGACGGGCAGATGGCCGAGGCGGACGTCACCGAGGAGCAGCTCGCCCAGTCGAACGAGCCGGAGTTCACGGGCGCCCTGGCGGCCAAGAAGGCGGGCGAGGAGCACTCCGCCACCGCGCCCGGCCCCGGTGCGGGCAGGCGAGGCGGCCACGCTGCAGGGCGCGGCCGGCGGGGCCAACGCAGTCCGCCGCGGCGATGGTCGGCCAGATGACTGGCGCCAAGGCGGACGCCACCAGCGACGTCGGCGGCCAGAAGGAGGCGGCCAAGACCGAGGACGACCCAGGCCCGGACCCGCATCAACGCCAAGATCGACGAGGTCTTCGACCGCCACCAAGACCGACGTCGACGAAGATCCTCACCGACCTCGACACCGCAGTGGGGGCCAAGTTCGACGAGGGCGAGAAGGTGGCCAAGGCGGCCTTCACCGCCGACCACAAGGGCCGCATGGAGCGCTACAAGGACCAGCGCTACTCGGGCCTCGACGGCGCGGCACGGTGGGTGAAGGACAAGTTCGCGGGCATGCCCGCCGAGGCCAACCAGCTCTTCCTCGAGTCGCAGAAGCTCTACGAGTCGAAGATGGAGGTCGTCATCTCCGACGTGGCCGACCTCATCGGCCGGGAGCTGGGCCGGGCCAAGGACCGCATCGCCCAGGGCCGCCAGGAGATCACCACGTACGTCGCCAACGAGCCCAAGGAGCTGCAGAAGATCGTCGGCGAGGCCAGCGACGAAGATCGGCGAGAAGTTCGACGAGCTCGAGTCGGAGGTCGACGACAAGCAGGAGCCAGCCTCGTCGACGACCTGGCCGACGCGCTACGTCGAGGCCCGCAACGCCGTCGACGAGGAGATCAAGGCGCTCCAGGACGAGAACAAGGGCCTGTGGGACAAGGCCAAGGACGCCGTCGGCGGGGCCATCGAGACCATCCTCAAGCTGAAGGACGATGCTGCATGGGCGTCCTGGCCCGCGCCGCGGGCGCCATCGAGAAGATCATCAAGGACCCCATCGGCTTCCTCGGCAACCTGATCAACGCCGTGAAGGCCGGCGTCATGGGGTTCGCCGCCAACATCGTCGACCACCTCAAGACGGGCCTGCAGGGCTGGCTGTTCGGGGCGCTCGGCAGCGCCGGCATCGAGATCCCCGAGACGCTCGACCTGAAGGGGATCATCAAGCTGGTCCTGTCGATCCTCGGCCTCACCTGGACCCGGATCCGCACCAAGATCGTCAAGCGCATCGGCGAGGCCGCCATGGAGGCGGTCGAGAAGGGCGTCGACATCTTCCAGACGCTGGTCACCGAAGGCGTGGGCGGCCTGTGGAAGTTCCTGCTCGACAAGCTGTCCGACCTCAAGGACACCGTGATGTCGGCGATCCAGGACTTCGTGGTGGTCAAGATCGTCAAGGCCGGCATCACCTGGCTGATCTCGGCGCTCAACCCGGCGGCGGCCTTCATCAAGGCCTGCAAGATGATCTACGACGTCGTGATGTTCTTCGTCGAGAAGGGCAGCCAGATCAAGGAGTTCGTCGACTCGGTGCTCGACTCGATCGAGTCGATCGTCGGCGGCGGCGTCGGTGCGGTGGCCAAGCACATCGAGAACACGCTGGCCAAGATCCTGCCGCTGCTGCTCGGCTTCCTCGCCAGCCTGCTCGGCCTCGGCGGCATCAGCGAGAAGATCAAGGAGATCCTCGAGAAGGTCCAGAAGCCCGTCGAGGCCGCCGTCGACTTCGTCATCAACGGCGCCCTCAAGCTGGCCCGCCCCATCATCAACCTCGCCAAGCGCGGCGCCGCCTGGGTCAAGGGCAAGTACGAGCAGGGCAAGGCCTGGGTCAAGGGCAAGTACGAGAAGGGCAAGGAGTGGGCCAAGGACAAGGCGCGGGCGGTCGGCGAGGCGCTGGGCATCGTCAAGCGGCCGGTGGACGTTGCTGGCGAGAGCCACACGCTCAGCGTCGACACCGGGACCGGCGCCATCCGCATGGCTTCGGTCGACGAGCCTCTATCCGCCAAGGTGGCGCGGTGGGTGAAGACGGCCAAGAGCCGGGGTGTTCCGGACGCCGAGCAGCGGGGTGCGGCCGCTCTCGCCACCGCATCGGCCGTGTCGGCCCGCATCCGGGCCGCCAAGGAGGGCAAGTCGGAGCTCGCCCAGCAGCAGCTGGACGCGTTGGGAGCCGCGATCTCCGATCTGGTGGTCAAGCTGGGCGCGGGTGAGGTCGAGAAGCGGAGCGACCGGCCCGACGGGCTGGGCAACATCGCACCCCACGGCAGCCAGGGGTCGAGCAACCGGGGCGACGTGCCGGAGCGCCACCTCGAGTCGGAGCACGTGATCCCGGTGTCATGGGTCTCCCTGCTGTTCGAGCGTCTCGCCGGGATGGTGAAGATCAGGCGCGGCAGCCGTGAGGACAACCGACTGCACACGGTGATGATCTACAAGACGGCCGCCTCGGGGAAGACCGTCGGGGCCGAGGGCGCCGACAACCTGCTCGTCAACCAGCTGAAGGCGCTGGTGCGGACCGGCATGCCCGCAGACGTCCGGGGCGGCTCGCGGCGGGCCCGGCGGCTGCAGGACAAGCTGTCACCGGCCGAGCTCGACGAGATGCGGGCCAACCAGCAGGCCAACGCCGAGGCCATCAAGCAGGGCCTGCTGCAGAAGCTTCCCGCCGTGATGGCAGCCAGGGTCCAACAGACGGCGAAGGCCATCCGGGCCGACCACACGGACGCCAAGAAGGAGATCCGCGGGCACGACGAGCCCCTGCCGGACGAGAGCCGGGTGCGCGCCGCCGCCTCCGCCGAGGCGCAGGACGTCGCCGGCATCTTCATCGAACGGGTCGAGGTCGACTAGCGCGTCTCGCCGTTCCTGGGCCGGACAGGCGTCGTCGGTCTTTGAAGGAGTGCCTGGCGTCAGGGTCGGAAGCTCTTCAAGGACGTGCTGAGGACCGGGCTCCTCAGCCGCCGATGATGACCGTCGGGCAGCCGGGGCCGGGGGTGATGGGCGTGCCGTGCATGCTCAGGTCGGCCAGGCGGGCGGCGGGGAAGCCGCCGATCATCACCGTGGCGCTGCCCACGGCGATGCCGTTGGGTGCCGGTGACACGCACACGATGCCGCCGGGCACGCTGTTGGCGACCGCCGCCGGCATGCCGCCGATCATCACGGTGGGCACGGCTGCGGCCGGGGTGATGGGCCCGCCCGCGTGCGGCTTGGGGCCGTCCATCAGGGGGCAGACGCACATATCGCCGGCGCGCAGCGACGGCCCGGGCGGCACGGCTCAGCCCTCCCCGTGCGTGTCGTCGCTGGCCGGGTCGTCGCCGGCCTGGTCGCCGCCGGCCGGGTCGTCCCCACGCCGGCCAGTGCCATGCCGGCCGCCGCCCTCCGTGTCGTTGCCGGCCCACTCTGGCCCGTCGCCGGGGTCGTGCCCCTCGGCCGGGTCGGGCTCGTCGTCGGCGTGCGGGGGGACGACGGTGGGGGCGATGCCGCGGGCGGGCGTCACCGCTGGGGCCTGCTCCTCGGTGGCCGTCTCGTCGGCGCGCCAGTCGTCCTGCAACCGGTCGTCGAGCTCGGCGACCTCGTCGAGCTCGCCCTGGTCGGCGATGTCGGCGTCGAGGTCCTCGGGCACGTCGTCGGGCACGGGTGCGGCGCCGAGGGCGGGGGAGGGGCCCGGCAGCGCGGGGGCGAGGCCGGGATCCTCGATGATCTCGACGTGGTGGGCGATGTGGGCCGGCTTGGCCGCGGCCACCAGCCGGTCGAGGCGAGCGCGGTCGATCGGCTCGCCCGGTGCCACCCGCACCCGCACCAGCAGCAGGCCCCGGGGGTCGCCCGGCAGCTCGCCCGTGGGCGGCGGCGTGCCCATCCACGCGGTGCCCCCGGTTTCGGCCACCTCGGGCACCACGCCGGTGTAGATGGCGACGGCCTCGGTCACGCCCCGGACGGTGCCCCGCCAGGCGTACAGCTCGGCGGCCCGGGCCACGAGGGCCCGCTGCCGCGGCTCGGGCCACGAGGCGTCCAGCTCGACGCCCACCCACTCGGCCAGCCACTCCACGAAGTCGAGCGGAGCCAGCAGGGGGTCGACGTAGGCCTCGCCGCTGTCGAGGGTGGCCAGCACCGGGGCCAGCACTACGTCGAGGGCACCCGTGAACCGCTGCGCCAGGTCGTTGTCGTGGTAGAGGCCGGGCAGCAGCATCCCGAGCGGATGCGGGCTGGCCAGCCCGTCGACGGTGGCTCTCACGACAGCCTCACGACGTCTGCACCATCACGTGGTGACCCCACGAGAACACGAGGTCGTGGGGGCCAAGGTCGAGGCGGTCGACCTGGGGGTCGCGGGTGGCCTCCACCGGGTCGGCGGGGAACAGCCGCACCTCCTCGACGAAGTCGACCCCCGGCAGCCGCTGCAGCACGGCGTAGACCTCGCCGCCGACGATCGCCCGGCCGAACGGCCAGCCGTCGCCGTCGGGGCCGCCCCGCACCGGGTGGAAGTACCCGTACAGCGCGGCGAGCGCGTCGCGCTCGAGCGCCCGCGGATCGGCCTTGGCCCGGGCCCGCAGGCGGGTCACCACGGTGACGCCCACGTAGTCGGGCGGCTGCACCAGCACGCGGGCGCCGATGGTGCGCCGCTCGTCGAGGTAGTCGACCACCCGCTGGTAGACGTCGCCCGCCAGCATCAGCTGGTGGAACTCGATGCTGCCGTTGGCCCCGTCCTCCACCGACGGCACCACGAGGACGCGCACGCCGCCCACGCCGGAGGGGTCCTCGACCGGCACGCAGTGCACCCGGGCCACGTCGGGGGCGGCGGCGCGGGCCAGGTTCTCGTAGTCCTCGGCGGTGACCGCCCGCTGGCGGGTCCGCAGCAGCAGGGGCCCGCGCAGCTTGGCGTTCTCGACGTCCTCGCCGTCGGTGCCGCCCAGCGCCGGGCGCCGGTTGCTCACCTCGGCCACGAAGGGGACCGAGCTCTTCAGCACCCGGATCCCGCCCCGGGCCACGTTGCCCTGGCGCCCGCCGCCGCTGCGGTAGCTGCGGATGCGCACCGATGTGCTCTTGGCGGGCACCGCCCCGTAGTGGCGGAACGAGCCGTCGGCCTCGCGCACCGCCGGGCCGAACACGATCTCGCCGGCGGTGGCATCGAGCACCACGTGGCGGTCGGTCGGGTCCGGAGCCGGCGAAGTCGTCCACCTCGGTCCACGGTTCCCAGCCGTCGGGCCCGCTGACCTCGATCTGGTGGTCGAGCGGCCGCTCGCCGGGCACGACGGGCCGGTGGCGCAGCGGGAACCGCTGGGCCGGCACGCCCTCGGCCTCGCCCACGATCTCGTCGGTCACGATCTGGGCGTTGACCGCCTCGGTGGTGCCGCCGCTGGTGAAGGCGGACAGCTTCAGGATCCGGGGCGAGGTCTCGTAGGTCGGCTGCCACGTCTCGGCCTCGATCACCCGGCACCGCAGCCACCCGGCGGCCTGCGAGACGATGGCGGCGTGGGCGCGGTGCGAGGCGGGCACGTGCAGCACCACGTCGCCCGACCAGTTGAAGCCGCCGGTGCCGTCGCGGTCGAGCTCGCAGCCCACCCAGCGCTCGCCGTCCCACGCCTCCCAGGTCAGCGGCGGGTAGCGGGGGTCGATGCCCACGCCGGAGGTCGGGCACTGGAACCGGAGCGTCACCGCACACGCGGGCACCGCGTTCGACAGACCCACGTAGAAGCAGTCGCCGGGCTCGGGGGTGCGGGGCGGCGGCCCGAAGGCGTGGAAGCCGTCGCCGCCGAGCAGCGCCTCGCTCTGGTCGGCCTGCTGGCCGTCGACGGCGGTGGCGGCCACGGCCAGCTCGCAGGGCACGATCGACAGGTCGGCCAGCGTCGTGAACACCACCGGCTCGGACTCGGTGCGGGCCGTCGCCACCTGCGTGCCCGCGGGCACCACCAGCGCCGCCGTCTGCGACGCGGACAGCCAGAACGTCACCGGCACCCGGGCGGCGGTGGGCGGCCGCAGGCGGACACCCAGCAGGTCGAGGAACTTCACGTAGGTGCGCTCGGGCACCCGGTTGAGCCGCCACAGCAACTGGTCGGTCATGTAGGCGAACGTCTCGATGAGCGTGACGCCGGGGTCGTGGACGTTGTGGTCGGTCCACTCGGGGCAGCGCTGCTGGACCAGCCGCTTGGCGTCGTCCACGAGCGACTGGAACGTCCGGTCGTCGAGGTGGGGGGCGGGGAGCGGCATGCGGCGTCAGTCCTCGTCCGAGGGGAGCGTGTAGAAGGGGAACACGAGGTTGCGGGGATCGTTGGTCCCCCGGATCGTGTAGGTGATCGACAGGAACATCACGCCCACGGCGGCCTCCTCGAAGGACACGTCGATGTCCTGCACCTCGATGCGGGGCTCCCAGCGCCGGAGCGAGGCCTGGACCTCGTAGGCGGCGCGCCCGGCCGTCCGGGCGTTGGCGGGCGCGAACACCAGGTCGTGGATGCCGCAGCCGAACTCGGGCCGCATCGGCCGCTCGCCGTAGGCGGTGCCCAGGATGAGCCGGATCGACTCCCGGATCTCGGCGTGGTCCGACACCAGGGCCAGCGAGCCGGTGGGGTCGATGCGGAGCGGGAAGCCCAGGCCGTTCCCGACGAACTCGGCAGCCATCAGTTGATCCTCACCAGTCCGGCGTGCAGGTTGGCGCTGGCGCCCCCGTCCAGGTCGAGCTGGGCGGTGGCGCCCACCTTGGTCTGGGCGCCCTTGAGCGTGGCGGCGGCCGTGCCGTCGACGGTGACCGTCTGGCCCTTGATGTCCAGTGTCGACACCGCCTCGATCTTCACGGTCTGGCCCTTGAGCGTCATGTCGGCGACGGACTCGATCTCGACCTTGCCCTGCGCCTTGATCGTGATGTCGCCCTGGGCGTCGATCTTGATCAGGTTCTTGCTGGTCACGAGCACCATGCCGCCCTCGGCGTCGCGCGCCACCTGCACGGCGAAATCGCGGTCCTTCGTCGCCATGTCGACGAACTCGTCGCCGTCGGCGTCGGAGAACACGAGCGTGTGGCCCTTGCGGGACGTGAACGACCGCTTGGCCACGGCGCCGTCGCTCCCCACCGTGCCCTCGTAGGCCGGGGTGGCGGGCTTGTCCTGCCCGTTGTAGAGGCCGCCCAGCACGTAGCCCCTGCGGATGTCGCCCTGCTCGAAGGCGACGAGCACCTCGTCGCCCACCTCCGGCAGCACGAGCGCGCCCCGCTCGGGCCCGGCGCCCGGCTGCACCACCCGTAGCCAACCGCTCTCGAACGTGTCGTCCAGGCGGGGGATCGTGACCTTGGCCCGGCCGATGCCCTCGTCGTCGCGCACGTTGGAGACCACAGCGCTCAGCACCGACGGGATGGGCGCGGTGACGCTGGCGGGGCTGGCCGCGGCGCCTCCGGAACCACCGGTGGAGGCGAGCCCGAGCAGCGACCGCTCGTGCCGCCCGGTGGAGGCGAAGTGGGTCAGGTACTCGCCGTTGTCGAAGACGTGGCGGCTGACCGTGAGGGTGTACTTCCCCTCGAACGGCTCGCCGGCCTGGCCCAGGCTGATGGCCGTCCCCGCCTTCAGGCGGGGGTTGCCGCGGGCCACGCCCTCGATCTGGGCGTGCACCGAGGCGAGCTGCTCGGCGAGCGCCTTGCTGGCGGCCTCGACCTGCTCGTTCTCGCCGTAGGGCACGTCGGTGGCAGTGAACGTGTGGTCGCCGAAGGCGCCGGCGAGCTGGGCCGGGCTGAGCCCGACCGCCGCGCTCTCGGTGGCGGCCGGGGTGGTGGCGACGATGGCCTGCTTGCGGGCGATGTCCCAGCCCCGCACCGTCACGTCCTTCACCTGGGCATCGGCGGTGACCATGGCGTTGAAGCGCAGCAGGTTGTCGCCCTGCACGAGCTGGAGCGGGCCCTGGCTGTCGAGGTCGCCCTCGTCGGGAGCGTCGTCGGAGCGTGTGGGGGCGTGGAAGTGCACCTTGCCGTCCTCGACCAGCAGGACGAAGCCCACCTCGCCGGCGAGCGACGCCAGCAGCTCGGCGTCGGTCATGTTGGCCTGGGCCACGTGCGGCTGGGGGCGACCCTGGGGGGTGTCGACCCGCCCGAGCTCCAGGCCGGCGTCGGTGGCGACCTGCTTGACGATGTCGGAGTACTTGACGTCCTTGAACGCCCGGGTGCGGCGGCCGCGGTACAGGCGGTTGGAGCGGTCGAAGCCGCGGATGACCGTGCGGGTCTTGCCGCCCTCGAACTCGCACTCCATCGCCGTGACCTCGCCGGAGATGAGCGGCTCGCCCGCGGTGTCGGCCTCCGACCGGGCGGCGATCGTGACCTTCGACGCCATCTTGAACCCGCCCTTGGCGACGACCACCCGGTCGGGGTCGAGGAACGACAGGTAGAACATGTCGGGCAGGTTCAGGTTGTCCTCGACCACGGCCAGGCTCATGATCTGCTCGACGTCGGCGGGCAGGGCGGTGCCGTCGACGGTCACCGCGAAGGTCGAGGACGTGCGCTGGCGGACCTCGTCGGTCATGGCGCAGGCCTTGCGGCGGCGGGGGCGGAGGTGCGGGTCGGGGTCATGCCGGGGGGACGTGCAGCAGCGCGCCGTCGCGCAGCCGCATCGGGTCGTCGATCGCGTTGGCGCCGGCCAGCCGGCGCCAGTCGTTGGGGTTGCCGTAGTTGGCGTAGGCGATGGAGGCGAGGGTGTCGCCGGCCACCACCCGGTGGGTGCGGCGGCCGGGCGAGCCGCCGGAAGTGGGGTTCTGCTTGGGCGTGGGCTCCGGGAACTCCTTCATGGCGACCGTGACCGTGCCCCGGATGGGCGTGCCCTGGCCACGGAACATCGTGTACTTCACCGCCACCGAGTCCACGTAGCCCTTGAAGCGGATGGCCTCGCCCCACTCGAACAGCACGTGGGGGGCCGACGGCTTGTTGCCGCTGACGCTGCCCGGCTCGGGGGACACGAGCTTGCGCAGCTTGGCGACCGTCTTGGAGATGTCGCCGCCGTCGCGGTCGCTCTCGTCGAGGAAGATTTCGACCGACGCCGACGCCGGCTTGGGCCCCTTGAACTCGGGGGGCGGTGTGCCCTTCTTGGTGGTCTCGGTCTTCCACTCGGCCGCGTGGGTGATGGCCCACTCCCGGGGGTTGAACGGGAACTCGACGTGGTCGATCTCGCTGGTCGCCCCGCCGGCCTTGGGCTCGAGGATCGTCAGCGAGGCCTTGAGGACGCTCTCGCGGGTGTCGGCCATGGGCGGACCTCAGGCCCCCACCGCGGGCTTCGCCGCCTCGAGGAAGCCGTGGTAGGCCAGCTCGAGCGTCTCGAACGCCACCTTGGGCGAGTCGACGTTGAACGCCGGGCCCGTCCACTTCACCGGGACCACCCCGTCCAGGCTCCACGACACGATCTCCTTGTTGTCGGGACCGAGGGCCGCGATCACCGCCGTGGTGCGGCGCACCCCGCCGGCCATGCTCGACAGCCACTTCGCCACCCGCGAGCTGTCCGTGCCGACCGGCCGGCTGATCTTGACGTTGGTGTACTTGAGGCGGCCCGGGAGCTGGTGGACGAACTGGTTGTTCCCACCCTCCTCGCGGGTCTCGATGGTGGTCTCCATGCCCAGGCCCTCGAAGCTGTTCCACAGGCCCAGCTCCTGACCGTCGATCTTCACCTTGAACATGTAGGCGACGGCGGGGTCGCGCTGCACGGTGTCGCTCACTGGTGCACCCTTCGGGATGCACGCAGTGAGCGATCGGCCCTGCGTGCCGAGTACCGCACTGCACTCATGGTTCGCTCGCTGCGCTCGCTCACTGGTGCACCCTCATGGTTCGCTCGCTGCGCTCGCTCACTGGTCCACTCCTGCCTCAGCGGCGCACCCCGGCGCCGAGTCCTGCCCGCTCGCGGTCGAGGCGCAGCTCCGAGCGGAGGCGCCAGCGGATGCGGTCGTAGAGCTTGTGGGCCAGCTCGTCGAGGTCGGCGCCGGACGCCGCGCCGGCACCCCCGCCCCCGGCGGTCCCGCCCGCGCCGCCAGCCCCCGCCGATTCCGGTGCGGGCGGCTGGGGGAAGGTGAACTCGGCCTGGGGAGCACCGGACGCCGACGCCACGCCCGCGGCGGCGTTCTGGAGATCCCCGCTACCCGGCAGGCCGCCGGCGAGCGCCCCGGCCCCGTCCTGCAGCGTAGCCAGCGCCCCACCGGCGCCGTTGCCGAGCGAGGTGAGGGCACCCGCGGCATCGCCGCGGAGCGCCGACAGCGTGCCCGCGGCGCCCGTCCCGAGCGACGTGAGCGTGCCGGCCGCGCCGCCCCGGAGCGCGCCGAGCGCGCCCGTCGCCGCCCGTGGCATGGCCAGGGGCAGCGCGCCGGCGGCCGGCAGGTCCGGCAGGCCCGGGACGTCCGGGAGGTCGAGCGCCGGGAGCGCGCCGAGGTCGGGCGCCTGGATGCCGCCCGGCAGCGGCAGCGGCCCGACGCCCTCCGGGAGGCCGGCGAGCGCGCCGGCGGCCGCGTCCCGCCCGCGGCCGGCCCAGCCTGCGGCCTCGCCGCCGGCCCTCTCCAGGATCCCGCCGACGGTCTCCCGCCCGGAGGCGAGCGCCGCGCCGACCGCGTCCCGCCCGGCGTCGGCGGCGGTGGTGAGGGTGTCGCGTGCGGCGCCTGTCGCCAGCGTGAGGGCGTCGCTCCCGGTCGCCGCGGCGTCCGCGAGCGCCTGGTGGCCGGCGCCGGTGGCCCCGGCCAGGGTGTCGCGGGCGGTCCCGGTGACACCCGCGAGGGCGTCCCGGCCTGCCCCGGTGGCGCCGGTGACGGCGTCCCGCCCCGCCCCGAGCGCGCCCCGACCGGCGTCGCGCAGGCTGTCGAGGCTCGGCCAGCGCTGGACCGTGGGCGGCGGCGCCGTGGGCCGGGACTCGGTCGACCAGGTCGGCCGCGGCACCACGTCGGCACCGCCTGCGCCCTCGGGCCGGGTTCGTGAGGCCGTCGCTGCCGACAGGGCGGGGTTCAGCGACCGCTGGACCGCCAGCGGCATGGCCACGGCGGGCGCCGTGCCGAGGCGCTGCAGAACGGGCGCCGCGCCGCCGAGGCCGTGCGCGCCGGCCGGGCCGGCGGTGTCGGGGCGGGTGGCGGGACTACCGACCGGGCCCGTGGACGGGGCGGGATCGGTCGACGCCGGGGCGGCCGGTGCCCGGTCGGCGGTGGAGCCGGGACCGGCCGCCGCCGGAGGTGCGCCCAGCTGCATGGCCTGGACGGAGACGTCGGCGCCGGGTGCCGGGCCGGTGCCGGGTAGGCCCGCCTCATCCCCGGGCCGGAGGAGGCCTGCGTCCGGCCCGCCCGTGTCCGCCTGGCGCTGCAGGGCGGACACCGGCATGGCGGGGGCCGGGAGGCCGGCTCCGGAGTCGGAGACGTCGACGGCGTCGGAGGCGGTGCCGACCTCGTGGTCGAGGCTGCCGAGGTGGCCGTCGCCGACGGTCGGGCGGATCCCGGTGTCGTGGTCGGCACCCAGGGTCGGCCGGGTGCCGGCGCCGTCGCCGTCGTCGACGGGGAGCGGAGCAGGGGTATCTACGGCCGTGCTGTGGGTGCCCGGGGGCTCCGGGCTGGCCGCCACCGTGCCCTCGTCAGCCGGGCTCGGGATGGCGGCGGTGCTGTCGGCGCCGAGCCCCGAGGCGTCCGCGGCCGCCGTGCCTGCGGCGCCGACGACCGGCGCCGGCTCCGGCGCGGTGGCGGCGGCTGCCGCTGCCTCGCCCTCGGATGTGCGCTGCACCAGCGGGAGCGCCTCCCCGGCGCCCGGCGCGGCGTCGGGCTGTTGGGACGGAAGTGCTTGCCAGGCAGCCGGATCCGTCCCACGGGCACCGAGCCCGGCGCCCCCGAGGCCGGCGGAGTCCGGCAACGGCCGGGTGGCGCGGGTGCGCTGCACGATGGGCAGCTCCGTGCCGGGCCGGCTGGGCGGTAGGGCGGGAGCAGGGAGGCCAGGGGACGCGACCGCAGGCTCGATCGACCGCTGCACCGTGCCGGCGCCGTCGCCCGCACCCCGCAGCTCGATGGGCGGGCCGAGCCCGCCGGTCCGTGGGCGGGTCCCGGGCTCGACGAGGCGGTGCAGATCGACCTGCCGCGACACGGTGGGGAGTGCGGCGTCGCTCCCGCCCGGCGGTGTGCTCTCCGACGTGCCGGGGGCGGCGGACTCGGCCGCGTCGTGACCGGCCGGCGGGTCGCCGACGCCCAGACCGGCGCCGGCGGCCGCGGCGGCCGTCCCACCGCCCTCGGTCCCGGACGGCGCCCCCGCCTCTCGGGCGTGGTCGGTCCTGTCGGGGGCGCTGCTCGTGGCTGCGCCGAGGTCCGCGGATCCGCCGCCGTCCCCATCGCCCGGCCAGGCCCACGGCCCGCCCCGGTCGCCGTTCGATCCGCCGATGCCGGACGCGCCGGTGCCGTCGCCGTCGCTCCGGCGCTGGACGGGTGCCAGCACGAGCGGCAGGTTGCGGGTGGGGGACTCGACCGGCGGCGCGTCGACCGGCCGCAGGAGGCCGTCGTCCGCGCCGGCGCCCGCACCCGGACCCGCCGCCAGGGGCGGCGACCAGCCGGTGACCACGGGCAGGTCGGCGGCCGCGGGTGACCGGGCGGTGTCCGCGTCCGCCGGCGACGACCCGGGACTGCCCGCCCCGTCGGGCGCCGGTGGCGAGCCGGCCCCGGGGCCGGCCGGGTCGGATGCCGGCGCGTCGGCGCGGCGCTGCACACCGACGGTGGCGAGGCCCGACACCACGCCGGGCGGCCCGTCGCCGCTGACCAGGTGCCCCATGCCGGTGCTCAGCCGGGGCGAGGCCAGCGCGACGAGGTCGGGCTTCACCGCCTCGCCGATCTTGAAGGTCGGCGTCGGCGGTGTGAGCGTCGTGGTCAGCCCCCCGACGGTCTCCCAGGCTGCGGGCGCGCCGCGGTCGTCACCGGCGACGGGACCGTCGCCGGTGGGGATGCCGTCGCCCCCGGGGGCCGAGCCCGACGGCTCGACCGGGCCCGCGGGCTCGGTGTCCGGGCGTGCGCGCCGGAACAGCCCCATCGATCACCCATCCCCGTCGCTCTCCGACAGGCGCCGGTTGATCTTGGCGATCTCCTCCACGAAGCGCCGGCGGGTGGGGTGTTCGAGATCGACGATCTCGTCCATCCCCCAGTGGAAGTGGTAGGCGACGTACGCGATCTCCTCGTGGAGGCGGGAGGCCGCGTACGTCACGATCCCCCCAGGCCGCCACCCGCACCGCCGGACAGGTCGACGGTGAAGTCGTGCCGGCACGCCGGGCACTGGAGCGCCGCGCGGGTGTGCCCCTCCTGGTTGATGCGCCGGTACAGGTCCTGGAGGAAGGCCAGGTCGGAGGCGAACAGGTGCTCGATCACCCAGTCGGTGACCTCGACCTCGCCGAGTCGGGTGATGACCCGGGCCAGCAGGACCACCGACAGGTACTCGGGGCGCTCCTTGACCCGGCCGTCGTACAGCGGCAGCAGCTCGTCGCGGGCGGTGGCGAGGCGCATGCGCCCGTGGCGGTGCACCCGCCCGTCGCCGTCCACGTAGCCCCGCGGGAGCACGAAGTCGAACTCGGTGCGCAACGGCGCCTCGGCCGGCGGTGCCGCAGCCGGCGGTGCCGACGCCACCGCCGTGGCGACCGACCCTCCTGCGGCCCCGGCCCCGGCCCCGGCGCCGTCCACCGGCTCGACCGGTGCGGCGAGGGCGCCACCGCCCACCGTCCGCCAGGCCATCGTCCTAGCCCTTCTCGATCTGCAGGCCGATGTGGTGCAGCGTCAGCTTCTCGGTGGTGACCGCGGTGTCGGCCGCCTTGAGCGTGCCGATCTCCAGCGACGCCGGCTGGCAGTCGAGGAGCGAGTACCGGACCACCGGGCTCATCATCGTGTCGTAGACGATCACCGAGCCGTTGGTGCGGGGCAGCTTGCCCTCGCCGGCCTCCTTCACCCAGTCGGCGAACTGGGTGTCCTCGGTGAGAGCCCGGGTGATGGTCACCG
Organism: uncultured Acidimicrobiales bacterium; assembly: GCA_963842395.1. Taxonomy (GTDB): domain Bacteria; phylum Actinomycetota; class Acidimicrobiia; order Acidimicrobiales; family VFJN01; genus ZC4RG19. The sequence continues at coordinate 314,561 of CAWJGJ010000002.1, read as the reverse complement.
TGCCCGCCTTCGCCCGGCCGACGATCTTGTTGATCACGTACTTCCCGTCGGCCGTCTGCGTCTTGACCTCGATCATGTCGAACTCCTGCTTCAGGCCGGAGATCTCCATGATCCCCTTGGCCTGGTGCTTGTCGAACTCGAAGCCGAACGACGCACCGATGATGGCGTCGAACTTGTCGATCAGGCCCACGGACCCGTACCTCCGTCTCTCTGTGCCGTCTGCGGCATGGCGGTCACTCGCTCACCAGGCTCACGCCGCCCTGGAGCTGCGCGAGCTGGAAGATCACGAACTCGGCGGGCTTCACGGGCGCCACGCCGATCTGGCAGGTGATCTGACCGAGGTCGATGGCCTCGGCCGGGTTGGTCTCGTCGTCGCACTTGACGAAGAAGGCCTCGGACGGGGTGGTCCCGAACAGCGCGCCCTTGCGCCACTCCATGACCAGGAACGAGGCGATCGTGCGCCGGACCTTGGCCCAGAGGTTGCGGTCGTTCGGCTCGAACACCACCCAGTCGGTGTTCCGGAGTATCGACTTCTCCAGGTAGTTGAAGAGCCGCCGCACGTTGACGTACCGCCAGGCCGGGTCGCTCGACAGGGTGCGGGCGCCCCACACCCGCACGCCCCGGCCCGGGAACGAGCGCAGGCAGTTGATGCCCTCGGGGTTGAGCAGGTCGTGCTCGTTGCGGGTGATGGTCGACTCCAGCGAGATGGCGCCGCGCACGACCTCGTTGGCGGGCGCCTTGTGCACGCCCCGCTCGGCGTCGTTGCGGGCCCAGATGCCGGCCAGGTGACCCGACGGGGGGATGAAGATCGTCTGCCCGCTGGCCGGGTCGAGGACCTTGATGCGGGGCCAGTACAGGGCGGCGAACTTCGAGTCGTAGCCCGCGCTCTCGACCCGCCACTCCTTGATCTGCGCCGGGGTGAGGTTGGGCGGCGGGTCGAGGATCGCCAACCGGTCGCCCATCAGCTCGCAGTGGGCGATCATCGCCAGCTGCACGGCCTTGAACTGCTCGGCGTCGATGGCGCCCCGGTCGTAGGCGGCGGACAGGTCGGGGACGCACACCATCGTGACCTCGTCGACCGTCTCCAGGGAGCCGACGCCGGTGCGGTCGGCCACGTCGCCCACGTACTCGTCGGGCGAGATGCGGTCGGGGAGGGCGGGCACGTTGCCGCCCGACAGGGCGACCGACCCGGCGGCGGGCCGCTCGATGCTGCCCGAGGTGGCCTCGATGCGGATGAGCTTGGACTGCTCCCGGACGACCGTGACCGCGTTGTTCTTGGTGCGGCGGGTCGAGAGCCCCTCGAAGGTCTCCTCCAGGTTGCCGCCCCGGCGGACGATCAGATTGAAGATGTCGGAGGCCGGCGGCTCCTGGCCCTCCTCCTGCTGGGGGTGGGTGACCTCGACCGTGATGTCGTTGCCCGCGGGCCCCGCCTCGACGGCAGTGATCTCGTAGGGGGGCTCCTTCGCGCCCTCGCCGGGCGGGAGTGCGGCCTGGGCGACCGTGCCCGGCGCGGCGCCCTTGCCGCCGTCGGACCCGATGCGGACGACGTAGGCGTTGCCGCCGCCGTTCATGAAGTAGCCGTAGACGCTGTGGGCCAGATAGGACCCCTCGACGAAGTCGCCGAAGACGTTGGTGAACTGGGTCCAGTTGCTGACCAGGGTGGGTTCGTGCAGGGGGCCGGACGCGGCGATGCCGACGAAGGCGGCCACGGCCGTTCCCACGCCCTCGATGGGGCGGCTTCCGGAGTCGACCTCTTCGACGTAGACCCCGGGTGACAGGTACTGAGGCATCGCCCCTCCAAGAGGCACGGACCGGACGGGATGAGGTACTTGAGGTACTGCGGGCGACCGCGCACGGCCGCCGCACTCCGAGGGTGCCCCAGCCGGGGCGGTGTCGCCAGGTCCGGGCGGCCGGGCGCAGGGGAACCGCGCCCTGCACCAACGGGCAGCGGCCGCTGTGGCGCCCGGTTTCCGGCGTCGCCCGCTGCCGTGGCGGCAGTCATCGACGCCGGTTCCGGGTCGGCGGGGCAACGCGGGACGGACCTCCCCGTTCTGGCGTCGCTGGCTGCGGTGGCGGCAGGGTGCGACGCCAGCTCGAGCCTCGCTCGCGGCCAGCACCGTTCTGACGTCGCTGGCAGCGGTGGGCGCAGTGAGCGACGCCGGAAGGTGGACAGAGCGGGCGTCGGGGCGCGGTGCTCAGTCGCCCGTCACGCTCTCCTCCTCGTCGACCTCGGTCCCCTCGGCGGGCGCCTCGCCGGCGGGGGCCTCCTGGGCCGGCTCCTCCGGCGCGGGCCCCTCCACCGCGGGTGCTTCGCCTGCGGGGGCGGCGGCGGCCTCGGCGCCGGCGGTCTCCGGGGCGGGGGCGGCCTCGGGCATCTGCCCCTCCTCGGCCTCCTCCTCCTCGGCCGGTTGGCGCTGCACGACCCCCTCGTCCGCGGCCTCGGCCTGCCGTTGCACGTCGGCGGCCGGCGCCGGCGCAGGGGGCTCGGCGTCGGCGGCCCCGCCCGTCGTGACGCGGCGGGCCACGCTCTCGGCCTCCTGCTCGAACCGGTCGCTCGGGTCGCTCACCTTGATGCCGCCGGCGGCCGGCGTTCCGTCGACCGGTCCCTGGCGCTGCTGCACGACGTGGGTGAGCTCGTGCGCCAGCGTGTGGCGCCCCTCGGGCGTGTCCGGGCGGTAGCGGCCCTCCCCGAACACGACGTGGTTGCCGACCGTGTAGGCCTGCGCCTGCACCGATCGGGCCGACTCCGCCGCCCGGGCGTCCGTGTGCACCTGCACGTCGCCGAAGTCGTGCCCGACCGTGGTCTCCATGTCACGCCGGACCCCGGGGTCGAGCGGTGAGCCGCCGGACGCCACCACGTCGTGGACGGGCGACGTGGGCGGCGCCGCGCCTGCCTCGTCCTCGCGGTCGCTGCCCGCCGCGCCGCCGCCCGCCCGCCGCTGGGCCACCAGCCCGGCCACGCCGGCGTTGCCCGCCATCCGCTGCAGGTGCAGCAGTCCGCCGGCCCCGAGCGCGTCCGGGCGGCCGGCCTCGGCGCTCCTGCCGATGTCGTGCTCCGACGGTGCGACGTGCTCCTCGTGGTGGTGGGCGGCGGCCGCGCCCGCGGCGTCGCCGTCGAGGTCGTGCTCGTGCATGCCGACAGTGTCCGCCCGCGATCCCGATCCGACCAGCGCCGGGCGCACCGTGGCGGGTGCGCGTGGCCCTGCCCCTTCGCCTGCCCCTTCGGGCAGACGGGCGCCGGGCGGTCCGGGTCCGGGACGGGTCAGGGGGTGGGAGCGGCCGTGGTGTCAGCGGCGTCGAGCCAGTCGCCGAACTCGGCGCGCACCACCAGCCGGCCGAGCTTGCGGTACTCGCGCTGGATGGCCTGCACCAGGTCGGCCATGCCGACCGGCGTGCCCCGACCGGCGGCCAGGTAGGCCGCGGTCACGGCGACGCTGCGGATGTGCCCGCCGGCCAGCTCGAACTGGCGGGCGCAGAAGCCGAGGTCCACGTCGCCGGCCACCGGCAGCGGTGGGCGCAGGCACCGCTCCCACAGCACCCGGCGCTGCGCCTCGTCGGGCACCGGGAAGTCGATGATGGCGTCGAGCCGGCGGGTGAACGCATCGTCGAGGTTGGCGCGCAGGTTGGTGGTGAGGATGGCGAGGCCGTCGAAGGTCTCCATCCGCTGGAGCAGGTAGGCGACCTCGATGTTGGCGTAGCGGTCGTGGGCGTCGCGCACCTCGGAGCGCTTGCCGAAGATGGCGTCGGCCTCGTCGAACAGCAGCACGCCGTTCACCCCGTCGGCCTCGCCGAACAGCCGCTCCAGGTTCTTCTCGGTCTCGCCCACGTACTTGTCGACCACCGTGGCCAGGTCGATGACGTACAGGTCGAGGCCGAGGTGCCCGGCGATGACCTCGGCTGACATCGTCTTGCCGGTGCCCGAGTCGCCGGCGAACAGGGCGGTGACGCCGCGGCCCCGTCCACCGCCAGGGCGCATCGACCACTCGCTCAGCACCTGGTCGCGATGGCGCACCCGCAGGGCCAGGTCGGTCAGGCCCTCCATGCTGGCCGGGGGGAGCACCAGGTCGTCCCATCCGACGGCGGGTTCGATGCGCCGGGCCCGGCGCTCCAGCCCGGCCCCGTTGCGGGACCGGGCGCCGCGCCGCAGGCCCTCGGCATCGACGGGCTCCCCCGCCAGCAGCGCCTGGTTGAGTGCCGCGGTGGCGGCGTCGGCGACCTGCTCGGGCGTGAGCCGGAACTGGGCGGTGGCCGCCGCAGGGTCCACGCCCTCGGCGACCCGGCCGTCGAGGTGCGACCGCCACACCCGGCCCCGCTCGGCGGCCAGCGGCACCGGCGCCGTCACCTCCACGGGAACACGGGTCGACCATTCCGGTTCCCAGTGGCGGCGCCCGGTGAGCACGACCGGGCCGGGACCGTCGACGATGGCACGCAGTCCCTCGGGCGCCGACTCGGCGAGCTGGTCGACGGGCCCGGCCACCAGCACCGCGCCCCGGAGCCGTGCCTCGCGGCACAGCGCCCTGACGATGACGGCCGCCGCCCCCGGCTCGCTCGTCGACGCCAGCCGGTCGAGGTCGGCCACCAGGGTCGTGTGGCCCGCGCCGCCCAGCGCGGTGGCGGCGAAGCTGCGCCCGCTGGCGCCCGCCGGCTCGACCACGTACACGAGCGGCGGCGTCGCGCCCGGTTCGGTCCGGTCGGACCGCCGGGCGAGGAGAGCGCCGAGCCGGCCGTCGTCGTCGTCCGTCTCGACGGCCACGGGCGTGACGATCAGGCCGGCGACCGCCGGGTCGGGCACGTCGCTGCCCAGCAGGTGGGCCGTGACCCGGTCGGGCACCCGCAGGGTGCGGGTGAGGAAGGGCCGCTCGGCGTCGTCCAGCTCGACCAGGCTGCCCTCCACCAACGGGCCCCGGGGGCCCAGGCGCTCCCGGGCGCCGACGTCGGCAGGATGCAGGCCGGCCAGCTCGATCGCCAGGCCCACGCTGGCCCGGCGCCGGGTCACGTCGTCGTGCAGGTACCCGTAGAGGCGCTCGAACCGCGCGTCGACGTCCGGCGCCATCGCCACCACCAGCATCTCCACGTCCACGTCGTCGAGGCCGCAGCGCCCGGTCAGCCCCCGCAGTCGCACGTCGTGGCCGCCGGCCTCGTGCCCGTCCGCGGTCGCGTCCACCCGCGCCCGGGCGGCGGCGAGCTCGCGGGCCCCGTCGTCGTCGCTGCCGGAGACCGTGCGGTCCGCGCCGGCGGGCATGGTGGCGCCCTCGTCGGTGGCCGGGCGCCCCCCGCCCGGCGAGGCAGTCGCCCCCGACCCGTTGCCCGGCGGCCCGGCGAGCAGGCGGTCGACGTCGTCGTCGCCGATGTAGAGGCCCCGGAACGGGTCGTCGAGGCCCGGGTCGACCGCCCGCCGGGCGGCCACCGCCTGGCGCACCGCCGCCTCGAGCACCCGCAGGCGCCCCAGCAGGTGGGTCAGCGACGCCCGCTCGGGGATAGCCGTCCGGACCGCGGGCGCGGGCGGCGTCACCGGCCGCCGCCGTTGACCGGCGCCGCCGCCGACGCGGGGTCGGGGGCGGGCACGGGCTGGGGCAGGCCGCGGCCGGGCGGGGGGTCGCGCATGTCGACGCCGCGCCCGGTGACACCGGGAGCCGTGGGCCGCGTGCGGTCGAGGTCCCAAGGCAGCACGACGACGAGGTCGAGCGACGGCTTGAGCTCGCCACCCAGCGCCGACCACACGTCCGACAGGGCCCGGTCCTCGGGCGGGGGGATCGCCAGGCTCAGCGGCAGCGCCATCCCGTTGTCGGCCAGCGTCCCCACCTGGCTGTCGACCGGCAGGGCGTCGTTGCGCAGGAAGCACGACAGCAGGCTCGACAGCAGCCGGTGCTCGTCCTCGGGTCGCTGCGTCCACGCCGTGAGCAGGTACGACAGCTTGAAGAACCGGGGCGGCTGCCGGCGGCTGGTGGTGCGGCCGTCGGCGTTGGGCAGGTCGACGATGCCCACCTGCCGGCGCCGCATGTCCTCGCGCACGTCGTAGAGGTACAGGTCGATGGTGGGGGCGTTGCGGCGCGACGCCCACTCCTTGGTGGGGGCGTCGAACACCACCTCCACCTCGCCGCTGTCGCCGAGCTCCCGCCGGATGAGCGCCCGGATCGACTCGTCGACGTCGTGGATCACGCCGCCGCCCCGGGCTCCCGGCGCCGGGGCGGGCGGATGGTCACCGCCACGGCGTCCCCGGTGGCGGGGTGGAAGCTGTAGTCGGGCCGGCGACGCGACGACAGGAACTCCTCGTTGAGCACCATGTTGTCGAAGTCCGACCAGATGCGGGTGTCCTCGGCGCACGAGTAGCCCCGGCACACGCCCGGCCTGCGGTCGTACACGTCGCAGCCGCCGGTCGACTGGTCGTTGTGGACGCAGTAGCCCTCGGCCGTCTGGCGGATCACGTACGGATGCCCCAGGTCCCAGCGCACGTCGCCCGCCTCGACCTCCTCGGCCGACAGGGGGAAGGGCAGCGTGCAGCACACGGCCTTGCACACGTGCATGCGGGCGGCGCAGTCGACCTCGACCTCGGGCGCGCCCCCGGCGCCGACGGCATCCATCCCCCCGGCGCCGGCCGTGCCGTCGCTCCCGCCCGTCGCGCCGTTCGCTCCGCCCCCGTCCGGCCCGGCGTCGACGGGGGCGTCGTGGCGCACCATCACGGTGGGCCAGGGGGGCAGCGTGCCGTCGGTCTCGTAGCGGGCACGGGCCTCGGCGCTGGCCTCCGCCCGGTTGGCCTCGACCGCCCTGGCCAGGTCGTCGGCCTCGAGCAGGCCGCGGGCCAGCAGCAGCTCGATCAGGCTCGTGACGTAGACGTCGAGCTTGCCGGTGAGCCGGCCGTGCTGCTCCAGCGATGCCTGGGTGAAGAAGCTGGCATGGCGCATCTGCCGCTCGATCTCGTCGAGGGCGGACGGGGCCGGGGATGCCTCCATGTCGATCCTCCTGCGCCGGCGGCGTGTGCCGTGGCTGGCTGCGATGGGTGGGCCGGACCGCGGCCGCGGCCGGCGACCGTGGCTGTCACGTGCCCCCACGGTGGACGGGGCAGGACCGGCCCACCAGGGGCGGCGAGGAAGCCCTACAGGCGCGTAGGTCTGCCCGAACGGGAAGGCGGCGTCGCCCCTGCGGACCCCCCGCGGGGGAAGGTCTGCCCGAAGGGGAAGCGCACACCTCCCCGGTGGACCGCCCGTTGAGCAGGCGTTGAGTGCCCGTCAAGGAGGCGGGCGCACCCTGTTCGGGCGGCCATGGCGGCAGGCGCCGGCGGCAGGAGGCGTGGTGGTGAGCATGCGAGTCCCGGTCCTGGTCCACTCCGACGACCCGGTGTCGCGGTCGGGCGTGGAGGCCCAGCTGCGGGGCCGGCCCGAGGTCGAGGTCGTGTCCAACGGGTCGAGCGGGCGGGCCCAGGTGGCGGTCGTGGTGGTCGACGACGTCGACGACGACGCCACCCGCACCGTGCGGTCGATCATCCGCAACGGCCCGCAGCGCGTGGTGGTCGTGGCGGGGCGGCTGGACGACGGGTCGGTGCTGGGGGTCACCGAGGCGGGCGCGTGTGGGCTGCTCCGCCGGTCCGAGGCGGTGCCCGAGCGGCTCGTGCCCGCGGTGACGGCTGCGGCGGCAGGCGACGGCACCGTGCCGCCCGACCTGCTGGGACGGCTGCTGGAGCAGGTGGGCAAGCTCCAGCGCCAGGTGCTCTCGCCCCGGGGGCTCACGTTCAGCGGGCTGACCGAGCGCGAGGTCGAGGTGCTGCGCCTGGTGGCCGACGGCTGCGACACGTCCGAGATCGCCAACTCGCTGTCGTACTCCGAGCGCACGGTGAAGAACGTCATCCACGACGTCACCTCCCGCCTCCATCTCCGCAACCGCTCCCACGCCGTCGCCTACGCCCTCCGCCAGGGCCTCATCTGACCGCGAGGGTCACCCGCCGGTAGATCTCGCCACCGCCGCCGGGGTTCGGGCCGACCGAGCCGGGCCTCCCGGCGTCGCCCCCCGCCAACCGGCGAGGCCCGCCATGCGAACTGGCGTCGCTCGCTGCCGTCACGGCAGCCGTCGACTCCAGAGGAAGGTTGGTGCCGTGACGCCGACCCGGGCGTGCACCCGCCGCGGCTCGAACCGGCGTCGCTCGCTGCCGTCGCGGCAGCCGTCGACGCCAGAACGGTGCTGCCCGCCAGCCCGGCTCGAGCTGGCGTTACTCCCTGCCGTCACGGCAGTCATCGATGCCAGAACGGTGCTGCCCGCCAGTCAGGCTCGAGCTGGCGCTGCTCGCTGCCGTCGCGGCAGCCATCGACGCCAGAACGGTGGTGCCTGCCAGTCAGGCTCGAACCGGCGTTGCTCGCTGCCGTCGCGGCAGTCATCGACGCCAGAACCAAGGGGTGGCCGCTCACGCCGACCCGGGCGCCCGCCAGGCTCGAACTGGCGTTGCTCGCTGCCGTCGCGGCAGTCATCGACGCCAGCACGGTGGTGCCCGCCAGTCAGGCTTGAACTGGCGTTGCTCGCTGCCGTCGCGGCAGTCATCGACGCCAGGATCGAGAGCGGCGCGTCCACGCCGACTCCCGTCGCTCAGCCGGCGCGGCCCGCGCCCGGCGCTCAGGAGATGGTCAGGCCCAGCTCGTCGAGGACGGCGCGGTAGCGGTCCTGGGTCCGGGTGGCTGCCGCGACGTCGCCGCTCGCGACCTGAGCCCGGATGAGCAGCCGCCACAGCCCGTCGTGGTAGCGGTCGATGCCCAGGCCCTGTTGGCACGCGGCGACGGCCGACTCGGGCTGCCCCGCCTCCAGCGCCTGCTCGGCGACGAGGGCGGCGCACTCCAACAGCTCGGCGTCGAGCGACCGCCGGCGCTCGACCGCCCACTCGGCCGGGCCCTCCTCCGGGAGCAGATCACCCCCATAGGCCGCGAGCGCACACCCGCCGGCGGCGACGGCCCCGGGCGCGTCGCCGACCCGTGCGAGTCCCCGGGCCTCCTCGATCGCGTCGGCGACCGTCACCAGGTCGTGGTCCGACCCGCCGGGCAGTGCCAGTGCGTAGGTGGCGCCGTCCCGGCGGATGAGCCCGCCGCCGGCGGCGGGGCAGGCGTCGAGCACCTTGCGCAGCGACGACAGCGCCACCTGCAGGTTGCGCTTGGCGGCCGCGCCGTCGACGTCGGGCCACAGCGCGGCGGCCAGGGTCTCGCTGTGCACGGGCCGCCCGGCCTGGGCGGCGAGGTAGCGCAGCACAGAGCGGGCGCGGGGCCGGACCTCGCTCAGGTCGATGGGCTGCCCGCCGAGAACGAGCGAGAACCCGCCGAGCGTGCGCACCAGGACAGGCGCCCCGACCTCGCCGGGGCCGCGTGGACGGCCGGCTTCCGATCCAACCGCTGCCCCGCCGGCGGTGGCCCCGGACGGCGGTGAGCCGCCTGAGGCCCCGTCCTCGCCGGCCGACCTCCCGTCGGCGCCGGCGCCGCCTCCGGAGGGCGGCTCCCCGAACGTCATGGCGGGGAGCGTGGCGTCGCCGGGCGCGCCGGTGGGCGCGCCGCCGGGGAGGACGCCGGCCCCGGAGGCAGCGTGGTCGGACGGCTCACCAGGAGCAGCGACCCCGGAGGCGCCGACCTCGGGGCCGGTCCCGGCGTCGGGCACCCCATCGCCCGTTCCGGGGCGGAACGCCGCACCGGTGTCCTCGCCGCGCCTGTGGTCGCGGGCCGCCGGGGCGGGGGACGCGGACGTCGCGTGGGGGTCGCGGGCACCCGGAGCCCGGCCGGCGTCGACGCGGGGCACGCGCACGTCGACCCTGCTCTGGCGGCGGATGGTCGCGATCTCGCGTTCGAGCTCGGCGGCCCGCTCACCCACTGCGAGCTGGGCCTCCGTCGCCAGCGCCCAGACCCGGGCGCCGGGGAGGCCGTGGCGGGCGGCCAGGGTGGCGGCCTCGCCCGCCGCCGCACGCGCGTCGTCGGCCATCCCGGCCCGCGCCAGCGCCGAGGCCCGCCACGCATGGGCCCACACCGCGAGGACGGGGGCGTCGAGACCGCGCAGGTCGGCGCACAGGTCGCGCATCTCGTCGGCCTCGGCGGGCGTGGTGCTGCCGGTGGTGGCGGCGCCCACGGCGCCGAGGACGCGGGCCAGCGCGCTGCCCCAGCCGTCGCCCTGGCGGTCGAGCGTGGCGGCCACGCTGGTCGCCTCGGCCCAGGGACGGGAGCTGTGCAGCGCCGGGGCGGCCCGGGCGATCCACGCGAGCCAGGGCACCTCGGCCGCCTCGACCAGCTCGAGCAGCTCGGTCCCGTCGGGGGCGGCGAACGCGTCGGGCGCCAGCGCATGGGCGAGCGTGAGGGCGAGGTGGGCGGTGGCGGCCAGCACGGCGCTGACCTCGGGGTCGCCCGCCAGCGCACCGAGCAGCTGGGCGGCGGGCGCGACCTGCCCCCGCGCCAGCGCGTCGAGCCCGTCGGCGAGCAGCTCGCCAGCGGCGGCGACGGGCTCCGACCGCCCGACGCCGGGACGGGCCGACGCGCCCGGCCGGCGCAGCGTCTGGCGGGCGCGGCCGGCCCAACCGGGCGGGGCCGTGGCCGAGGGGTCGAGCCACGCCGCCAGGGCGGCACGCTCGCGCCGGCCGGTCGCCTCGGACGATGCGGTGGCGGGGTTGCGCAGGACGCGGTCGTACATGTCGAGGGCGGTGGCGAAGCGCCCCGTCGCCGTGGCCCGCCGGGCTGTCGCCAGCATCACCCAGGCGTCGTCGTCGACCAGCGACCGGGGCAGGGCGTCGAGCCAATCGCCCGGATCGCCCGCCAGCTCGGCGCCGCCCTTCTCGAGCACCCGGGCCACCGACGTCCAGTCGGCCGCCCGGCAGTAGGCACGGAGCGCGTCGCCCAAGCGGCCGTCGGCTTCGAGGAGGCCCGCGGCCCGAGCGGCCCGGTCCCGTGCTCCGGACTCGCCGTCGCGCTCGACCAGCCGGCCCTCCAGGTACGAGCGGAAGACCTCGTGGTAGCGGTAGGTGTCGTCGCCGTGCTGGCGGGAGACGAAGACCTGGCGGGCCTCGAGCTCGTCGAGCATCCGCCGGCTGTCGTCGCGTCCCAGCAGCTCGTCGCACAGGCCGGGCGACAGTCGGCCGACCACGCTCGTGTCGACCAGGAAGTCGGTCTGGTCGGGGGGCAGGCCGTCGAGGACGTTGCCGCTGAGGTACTCGCGCACGAGCATCGAGCGCACCGGCAGCGACGCCACCGCCCGGCGCCGCTCGTTGACCGGCTTGTCGCGGGTGGCGAGGTGGAAGAGCTGCAGACCGGCGGCCCAGCCTTCGAGGCCGCGGGTCAGGTGCGCCAGGTCGCCGGGGGGCAGGGGCTTGCCGTAGACGTCGCCGAAGAGGCGCTCGACCTCCCACGAGCGGAAGCGCAGGTCGTCGGCGCCGATCTCGGCCAGGGCGCCCGACACCCGCAGGCGGGACAGGTTCCAGTGGGGTGCCTCGCGGCAGGTGGCCGCGACGTGGAGCCAGGGGGGCAGCGCCTCGACCAGCCGGCCCAGGGCCTCCTCGGCCTCGCTGCCGACGATCACGTGCAGGTCGTCGATGGCCAGCACCACCCCCGCGCCGCCGGGCACGTCTGCGCCGCCGGGCGGGCCGGCGTCCAGGGTGGCCACGGCGTCGTCGACCGAGCGCCACCCCTGGGTCAGTCCGGGAACGGCCACCCCGAGTGTGTGGGCCAGGTGATCGAACAGCACCTCGGGCGCCTCGTCGTCGACCTCGGCGCGGTACCAGGCGACGGGGCCGGGATGGAGCGCCGCGAACTGCGCCAGCAGCGTCGTCTTGCCACTGCCGGCGGGACCGGTGACGAGGGTGAGCCGGTGGCCCCGCTCGGGCAGCATCGCCGTCAGCAGGCGCTCGCGCTCCAGCGCGTGGAGGGGCGGTGGGCGCAGCCGAGCCTGGGGGATCGGGCCGTGCTCGGCGGCCGGGGGTTCGGGCGTGTCTGAGTCCATGGGCGCGTGCTGATGGCTGCTCTCCCAGCGACCGGTCGCCCCGGTTCGACCGGACGTCGGGAGGTCGACGAACGAGGGGATCGTAGTCCCGCGTTCGCCACCCCGGACATCGGGCCGTTCGCCCCCGACGGGTTGCCGACTGCTTCGGGAAATCGGTTCTGCGACCGAACTATTTGGTTGTATGGTCGAACCGATGTCCCTTCCCACCTCCAGAACCGCGGCCATCTCCGCCCAGCCGCCCGGCCCGGACGATGCTGCGCTGTTGCAGCAGCGGATCATCGGGTTCGTGCGGGCGTTCGGGCTGCACCGGCCGGACGAGACGCCGTGCGGCTCGCCGGTCCCGGTGTCGGAGGCCCACGCGGTGTCGCTGCTGGCGGAGCTCGGCCCGATGACGCAGTCCGAGCTGCTCCAGCACCTCGCCCTCGGCAAGTCCACGGTGAGTCGCCTCGTCGACCAGATGGTGGTGCGGGGCTGGGCCCGGCGGCGGCCCAGCCCCGACGACGCCCGCCGGCGGACGGTCGAGCTGACGCCCGCGGGGCAGGCGGCCGCGGCGACGATGGCACAGGCGCGCTCGGCGCGGATCACCCGGCTGCTCGACCGCATCCCTCCTGGCCGGCGGCCGGCGGTCCTCGCCGCCCTAGACACCCTCGCCGAGGCCGCCCGTGAGCCCTGACTGTGAGCACCTCCGGCGGGAGCCCGGCATCCGCCCCGGTGCCCGCCGGTGTCCCCGCCGGTGTCGGCTCGTCGGGGTCGTCGCGGTCATCGTCGTGCTGCCGGCCCTCGTGGCGTGCGGTCCGTCCGGGCCCGACGGGGACGAGGCCCCCGCGGGAGCCGGTGCGGCCGCGGACCGGGAGGCGGAGGTGGCCGGGCGCGGCGCCGCGGTGATGCCCTTCGACCTCGACGCCACGACGCACCGGTTCGAGGAGACGGACGACGGTCTTGTGCAGACCGTGGTGGTCGATGTGCCCGACGCCCCCGGCGGGGACGACCAGGTGGCGCTCGTGCGCGAGCACCTGTCCGCCGAGGCCGAGAGCTTCGCCCGGGGCGACTTCGGCGATCCGGCCACGATCCACGGTGACGAGATGCCGGGCCTCGCCGCGCTCGTAGCCGGCGCCGCCGGTGTCGAGGTGACGTACACAGACGTGCGGGCCGGCGGCCGCATCACGTACGTCAGCGACGATCCCGCCCTCGTCACCGCACTCCACCTGTGGGGCGATGCCCAGGTCACCGACCACGGCGGCCACGCCGAGCACGTCGACGGCGACGACGAGACCCACGATCCCTGACAGCGGGGACGAGGAATCCCCATCCGGCGTCGCTCCCTGCCACCACGGCAGTCAGCGACGCCAGAACGGCGCTGCCCGGCTCCCGGGCCCGAACTGGCGTCGCTCCCTGCCGCCACCGCAGCCACCGACGCCAGAACGGGGACTCGTGGTGCCGGCGGTGAGCGTCCGTGTGCTCAGAGCCGCAGGGCCGGCGGTGGATGGACCGACCGGCGTCGCTCCGTGCTGCCTGGGCACGTGAGCGACGCCGGACCGGTCGTGCCGGCGACCTCAGCCGGCCGGGGGATCGCTGTGGGTCGTCACGAGCCGAGGAAGACCGGCTTCAGCACCGTGTCGGGCGCCTCCCGGGCGGGCTCCCGCCGGGCGAGGGCCGCCTCCATGGCCGGGGCCAGCCGCTCGAGCTTGGCCTTCTCGACGGCGTCGGCCCGCTCGGCGAACTCGGGCATCACCTCGTGGGCGAACAGCTCCATCGACTCGCAGATGTGCTCGTGCCGGTTCCGGCCGGCCTGTGACACGAAGATGATCTGGTCGACGCCCACCTCCTCGTACTCGCGCACCAGTTCGCGCAGCTGGTCGGGCGTCCCCACCGCCCCCCGCAGCGAGCCGATGCCGCGCTGGAAGAGCTGGGCACCGAGCACCTGCCCGGTCTGGGCGGCGGTCTCGCGGCTGAACCCGAACCGGTCGCGGTTGCGCTCGAACTCCTCGTACACGTTGGTGCGGCCCAGGGTGTGCTCGCCGAACAGGTACCAGTGGCCCAGGCTGTAACCGAAGAAGTGGGCGCCGTCGAGGCCCCGGTCGATGGCCGTCTGCTCGTCGGTGTGGCACATCATCGGCAGCACCACGGCCAGGTTGGGGTTGACCGCGAACCCTCCGGGCACGCACTCCTCGGAGGCGATGGTGTCGTAGTAGTCATTGACCCACATGCGGGCCTCGTCGGGCTCGACGAAGCTGAAGCTCAGCGCCCCGATGCCCTTGGTGGCCGCCAGGTGGATCGTGTCGCGCCGGCTGCACGCCACCCACAGCGGCGGATGGGGCTTCTGCAGCGTCTTCGGCAGGACGTCGCGCACCGGCATGTCGATGTACTTGCCCTGGTAGCCGGCGAACGGTTGCTCCACGAACATGCGGGTGACGGCGTCGAGGGCCTCGTCCCACTGGTCGCGCTTGAGCGCCCGGTCGACGCCGAACCCGCCGAGCTCGGCCTCGGACGAGGTCTCGCCGGTGCCGAAGTCGACGCGCCCGTCCGACACCAGGTCGAGGGTGGCGATGCGCTCGGCCACCCGGGCCGTCGGGTTGTAGGCGGGCGGGAGGGGGACGATGCCGTGGCCGAGGCGGATGCGGGTGGTGCGCTGGCTGGCGGCGGCGAGGAACACCTCGGGGGCCGAGGAGTGCGAGTACTCCTCGAGGAAGTGGTGCTCGACCTCCCAGGCGTAGTCGTAGCCCAGGTTGTCGGCGAGCTCGATCTGGTCGAGCGCGTCCTTGAACAGCTTGTGCTCGCTGTCGGCCGCCCACGGGCGGGGGAGCTGGTGCTCGTAGAAGATGCCGAACTTCACTGCGGGCCTCCTGGACTCGGGTGGGATCTGCCCCCGCCCGGCAGCGTGCGGAGCAGGTCGTCGAACGTGGCGAACAGGGCCGGCCTGCCGCTCTCGGCCCGGATGCGCAGGGCCTGCCGGCGGCTGTCGACCAGCAGGTCGCGGGCCTCGCGCCCGGGCCAGGGGTGAGGCAGCAGCTCGGCGGGCAGCAGCGGGTCGGCGTCGAGGCAGTCGCGGTAGGCAAGCCCCATGGCCAGCGCGCCGGGGAGGAAGGCCGCGTCGGGAAGCTGCACGTGGTGGCGCTGCATCGTCGCCATGTGGTCGATCACCGGCGACCACCGGGCGAGGAAGGCGCGGTAGCGGTCGGCCACGTCGGCGACCGGCCACAGCCGGGCGGCGAGGTCGCGCGGCTCGCTGACGCCGCCCACGACCAGGTGGTCCGTGCGGGCGAGGGTCACGTGGTCGACCACGTCGAGCTCCTCGGCCCACGCGACCACGTCCTTGTCCCACGGGTGGGGGCTGACGTACAGGCCGTTGTGCACCGGCGCCCCGCCGAGCTGGCCGAGCTGGTCGCGCAGGGCGTCCCTGGCGGCGCGGCGCGCCTCGGGCACGGCGAACGCCACCAGGTGCCAGTGGGCGTCCCAGGCGCTGGGCGCGCTGTCCTGGACGTGGGCCTGCACCGCTCGCCCGCCGAAGTCGGCCAGCGCCCGGAGCCCGTCGTCGGTGGGGTGGTAGGTCGCCCGCTGACCGACGCCCTCGCGCTCGAACAGGCCCTCGCCGACCAGGCGTCGGAGGCACGAGCGCACCTGCTCGGTCGAGCGGTGGCACGCCTCGGCAACGGCGAACACCTCGGCGGCGAGGATGCTGCCGTCGTGCCGGGCGACGCCGAACACCAGCATCCGGGTGGGCAGGTCGACGTCGCTGATGCCGCCGTCGCGGGCCGAGCCGATATCGGTCGTTCTTCCGACGGTCGTGTCGCCCACGACCGACAGTAGACCCGACCGGTCGGCGCCCTGTCAACGGAACGGGGCCGTGGCGATCGGCCGCGGCGCTCGATCGGGGCGGTCGGTCAGCCGAGGGCGTCGCGGCAGAGCGAGCCGTCGGACTCGATCGGCGTGACCCCACCGGGGTAGGTCGACGCCACGCCCGGCCGGTCGGGTGCCTCGCCCAGCGTCGCCCCGCCGCGCGCCAGCACCCCGGCGATCGTCAGGATCGTCCGCTCGTGGTGGACGCCCTGCGACTGCTGGCGGGGGTCGTCGTCGATGCGCAGCGTGACGGTGCCGTCGAGGTCGACCGGCGTCCCCTCGGTCCACTCCGGCTCGAAGAACTCGGGCTGCAACACGTCGACGCGGACGTCGCCGTCGTCGACCCTGCCGATCGCCACCACGGTCGACTGGTCACCGGTGCCGAACGTGGCCAGGGGGACCCGTCCCTCGTCGGGCAGGCGGTCGAGGTCGACCTCCACCTCGTACACGCCCGCGCCCGGCCCGCGCTCGATGGCGTGCCACTCGTCGCCGACCCCCAGGTAGAGCCCGTCGCAGTCGCCCACCACGGCCAGCGTGCCGTCGGCGACGGCAGGGAGGAGGTCACCGGCCGCCACCTGCACCACGTCGGGCGAGCCCGGCATGGCCAGGCGGGCCTCCACCCAGTCGACGCGGATGTCCTCGGGGATCGAGGGCCCCCGCTCGTAGTGGAACTCGAGGGTGAGGGCGATGTTCACGAGTGCGCCGAAGGCGGTGAGCACGCCCAACGTGGCGATCGCGGCCCGCCGGAACGCCGGACGCCAACGTGCCGACGCGTTGCCCGCGGCGTGGTAGCCGATCATGGCGGCCACCAGGGCGAACGGCACCAGGTCGCAGAGATAGCGATTGGCGACGTAGGCCCACGCGAGGACCACCGCGCCGCCCACGAACCCGCCGAGGACGAGCGGGGACAGCGCCCGGCTGGGATCACCACGGCGCCGGCGCCGGGTGGCGGCCGCCCAGCCGAGGCCCCCGAGTCCCAGCACGACGAGGGCCGGCGCGGCGACGGGCAGGCTGGAGGTCCAGTCGAGCTTGTCGAACACGGCTTCGCCGTGGAGCTTGGGCCGGTACCGGGGGAAGTCGAGGTAGGGGAAGTCGGACCGGACGTCGAGGGCGGTGACACTGAAGTACTGCATCACGGTGGTGGGGATGTACTCGGGCCCGACGAAGGTGGGGTTCGCCTCGATGACCGCCCGCCGCTCGGGGAACGTCTCGACGAAGACGTGCTTGTCCATCGGCAGACCGGCCACCTGCCCGAACTTCGCGTAGCTGGTGGCGAACGAGATCATGAGCGGGATCAGCCCGGCCAGGGCCAGCGCGCCCGCCAGCCGCCCCACGACGCGGGGCCGGTCGGGCCGGTCGCTCGTGCGCCACCGGTGGGCCAGCACCAGCGCGCCGGCGAGCCCGAGCGCCGCCAGCGGTGCCAGACCCACCGTCTGGCGGCTGAGCAGGGCGGCGAGTATCCACAGCGAGGCCGCGACCAGGCGGCGCGCGCTCGGCTCGCGCTGCCACCGGGCCACGGCGACGAGCGCCCAGATCGTCAGCGCCACCCCCCACAGCTCGGCTTCGTGGTACACGAAGGTCACCGAGCCGAGGAAGAACACCGGGCTGGCGACGGCCGCCACGGCCAGGCCGGCGGTGGTGAGCAGCTCCCGTCGCCCGACCGGAGCCTCGCCGCGCACCATGGCCCGCAGCACGCAGCCCAGGCGGAAGGCGCCGACGGTGAACAGCACCATCGCGAGCAGCATCGAGAGGATGGTGAGCCGGCCGTCGAAGCGGTCGGTGAACAGCATCACCGGCATGCGCAGCAGGCTGGGCACCGGCCCGAAGTAGAGGTACGTGCGCCCGTCGATGATGAAGCCCTCGAACGCCAGCGATCCGGTCGGGACGTCGAGGTGGCCTTCCAGCAGGGCGCGGGCCTGGATGTCGAAGAAGTCGTCGAAGAAGCGGCGGCCGAAGAAGTTCCAGGTGCCGCCGGTCAGGATCCACGTGTAGATCACCAACATCGGCAGTGAGCCCACCCACCACGCGCGGCGCAGCCGCCGCCGGTCGGTGACCGTCAGCCCGTCGGTGGCCGATGGCGTGGTCGGACCACCCTCCGGTCGTGGCGCCGGAGTGGCCGTGTCGTCGCTGTCGTGGACGCGTTCCCCAGCCTCGGTGGCGACCATCAGAGCGGACACGATAGATGCCCGGCTCCTCGCGCACCTCGCCGTCGCCGCCCGCTCCCGACATCGCCCCGCGGCGCGTCTGCCACCCAGGCGGTCCAGGTGACCGTTTCGAGACGAACGCAACGCGATCGGCACGCCCGTCGCCGAGGCACCGAGCGAATCGTCACGGAGACTGGGAGTCCTGATTCACGCGGGGATCCGCCGGGCGGAGGATGGAGAGGGAGTGCATGGCCGGGACTGAGGACGCCGACCCCAGTCGGCTCGCCGGGCGGAGGTCCAAACCACCACTGCACGACGAGGCGGGGGCACCTCAGGTGGAGGCGGAGGACGACACGACCGCGGACGACGAGATCGACACGGTGACGAAGCTCATGGGCTTCCTCCGCCGCGACGCCGACGGCGACTCCGGGGAGGCGCCCCACCGCGGCTGATGCACGACCACCGGTGAGGGCGGCGCGTGGGGCCGGTGACGTCGTTCAGTCGTGGATGCCGCACTCGGTCTTGCCCTTGCCGGCCCAGCGACCCGAGCGGGGGTCGTCGGCGTCGGAGGGCAAGCTGGTGCAGGGCTGGCAGCCGATCGACGTGTAGCCCTGGTTGAGCAGCGGGTTGACCGGCACGTCGTGATCGGCGATGTAGCCGGCGACGTCGAGGTCGCTCCACGTGGCGATGGGGTTGACCTTGACCAGGCCCCGCAGGTCGCGGGTGACGATCGGGGCGCCCGCCCGGGTGGTGGCCTCCTCGCGGCGCACGCCGCTCATCCACGCCGCCTTGCCGGCCAGCGCCCGGTCGAGCTGCCCGACCTTGACCGCCGAGCAGCAGTTCTCGGGGTCGACCTTCCACAGCTCCTCGTCGTGGTGGGCCACGGTCATCATCCGGAGGTTCAGCCCGTAGCGACGGCGTACGGCCTCGACCGTGTCCAGGGTCTCGGGGAAGTGGTAGCCGGTGTCGATGAAGACGACCTCGATGCCGGGCTCGACCTTGGTGGCCAGGTCGATGAGCACGGCGTCCTGCATCGACGCCGCCAGGCACAGGTGGGGGGCGAAGTTGTCGACCGCCCACTGGATGATCTTGGGTGCCGACAGCCGCTCGAACTCGCGGTTGAGCTCGGCCAGCTCCTCGTCGTGGAACTTGGGGACGGGCAGCGCGGGAGGTTCGACCAGGAAACTCATGGATGCTCCTCCGTCACTCGCCGGCGCACTCGCCGACGCCGACCTCGGCCTCGTACGGGCCGGTCTCGTCGTAGTCGACGTAGAAGTCGGGTGCCTCGTCGGGGGCGGGGAAGTTGTCGAGCTCCTTGAGCTCGCCCGCGATGGTCTTGGCGCCGCCCGAGCGGTCGAGCCACTCGCGGAACGACTCACCCGCCTGGCGCTCGCCGGCGAACCGGCGCACGACCCTGGCGGTGGCCTCGGCGGCGTTCTTGGCCGGCAGGCGCAGCGCCTTGTCGCCGAAGTGGATCTTCTCCTGGCCGACGTAGCCACCGAGCAGCATCTGGTAGCCGGGGGCCGAACGGCCGTTGGCCCGGCGCTCGGCGCCGAAGAAGCCGATGTCGGACGTGTGGTGCTGGCCGCAGCTGTTGGTGCAGCCGGAGATGTTGATGCGCAGCCCGCCGACCTCGGCCAGGCCCTCGTCCTCGAGCTTCTCGCCGATGGCGGCGGCGAGGCCGCGGCTCTGGGTCACGGCCAGGTTGCAGGTGTCGGCACCGGGACAGGCGACGACGTCGCGCACGAGCTCGGCGCCGGGCCGGGACATGCCGACGGCGTCCAGCCGCTCGTAGAGCACGGGCAGCTGCTCCTCGGTGAGGCCGCGGAACGCGATGTTCTGGCGGTTCGTGAGGCGCACCTCCAGGCCCATCTCGCGCTGGATCGCGGCGAGCGCCCGGAACTGGTCGCTGGTGACGTCGCCCAGGCGGGCGTAGGCGATGGCGGACACGGTGCCCTTGGCCGCGCCCCGCACGACGTTGGTGTCGTCCCACTGCTCGTACGGGTCACGCCGGGTGATCTGCACGGGGACGCCCTGCCCCATGGGGGTGGGGGTCACGTCGGCGGCCACGCCCGCGGGCGCGTCGCCCATCTTGGCGACCTCGTCCGGGATGCCGCCCGGCCACGACGACGAGCCGAGCAGCAGGCGGCGCTCCTTGATGATGCGGGCCTGGACGTCGTCCCAGCCCAGCGTGTCGACCAGCCACTTCATGCGGGCGCGGAGCTTGTTGTCGCGGTTGCCGTGGTTGTTGAAGACCCGCAGGCACGCCTCGATGGTGGGCATGAGGTCTTCCTTGGCGGTGAACTCCTCGAGCGCCAGGGCGGGGTGGGGGTTGGCGCCCAGGCCGCCGGCCACGAACACCTTGAAGCCCGACTCGACCGAGCCGTCCTCGAGGGTGCGGGTGGCGCCGATGACGCCCACGTCGTTGAACATGGCCTGGCCGCAGTCGGTGGCGCAGCCGGAGAAGTTGATCTTGAACTTGCGGGGCAGGCGCTGGCCCAGCGGGTTGCGCACGAAGTGCTGGTAGGCGGCCTCGGCCCAGGGGGTGACGTCGAGCTTCTCGTGGGGGCAGGCGCCGGCCAGGTGGCAGCCCTGCACGTTGCGGACGGTGTCGCCGCACGCCTCGCGCGTGGTCATGCCCACGGTGCCGAGCAGCCGCATGACCTCGGGGATCTTCTCCAGCTGCACGTAGTGGAACTGGATGTTCTGGCGGGTGGTGATGTGGCCCCAGCCCCGGGAGTAGGTGTCGGCGAGATCGGCCATGAGATCGAGCTGGTCGGGCAGCATGCCGCCCCACGGGATCTTGACCCGCACCATCTGGTTGTGGCCGCCCTGGCGCTGGCCGTAGATGCCGTTGTTGAGCCGGAAGATGCGGAACGCGTCGTCGGGCACGTCGCCCGCCAGGTGCCGGGTGAGGATCTCCTCGAACTTGGCGGCGTCGGCGAGCTGTGCGGCGTCGATCTCGCTCTGGGCCATGGGTGGCTCCCCTCTCGGCGAACGAATCCTGAGAAACCTGACGAGAATTCTCAGGGTTCGGCTGTCCAGTACAGCTAAACCCGAGTGGCGGTGTCAACATTCCCGCCGGCGATGGGAGACGGATCTCTCGGCACGCACGCTGCTCTGGCGGCTTCACCTGCGGAAGTGGCGTCGCGCCCGACCCGCCAGCCGCTGGAGTGCGGCCCAACCAGGTGGTTCGGGGAACATCGGCTCCTCGTCGCCACCGGGCTCCCGGGCGGCCGGCGTCCGGCCGGCGGTCGGCCCCGTCGCGGGCAGCCGAGGCCGGCCCGGGTTCGGCGCCGTCGCCTGCGGGAGCGCCGGGTTCGACGCCGTCGGCCACCATCCCGGCGGCCTCCGGTCCGCCGGGGGTCGCCCCGGCGGGAGGGTGAGGACTCGCTGCGGCCCCGTCGGCCAGCCACGCGGGCACGTGGGTGGCGCCTTCGGCGTCGGCCGAGGCGGTCATGGTCGATCTGTCGGTGTCGATCTGCCCGTCGCGGTCGGCGGGCTCGACCGGGAAGACCGAGGCCGCGCTGTTGCCGGGCCAGGGCAGCGCCGCCTCGTCGTCCGGCTCGTCGGAGCCGTCCGCTGGGGGCGGCAGTGGGGCGGTCATCACATCCCCCGGTGGCCGCACGAGGAAGTCGACCGGGTGCTCGGGGCGCTCGGCGCCGAGGCGCGGGAACGACGTGTAGGCCTGCTCGACCGACGGCGCCACCGCCAGGTAGAGGTTCTGCCGGTACCACCACGCGACGTTCGTGTTGGCCCGCACCCAGGGCCGGATGGCGTCCCGGCAGGACCAGCCCTCGGCCTCGAACAGCGCCACCCAATACTCGGACCACTGCTCGTTCACGTGCCCGGTCCCGCCCTGGCCGGGCACCGCCGCGGAGAACAGCACGATCGGCGCTGCCGCCGTGAGGTCGGCGACCAGCCCCGGTGCCCGCTCGGGCGGCAGGTGCTCGGCCACCTCGACGCACAGCGCGAGGCCGAAGCTCCGGTCGAGGCGCAATGGCACGGCGAGGTCCCGCTCGACGAAGGACGTGGCGTGCTCGCGGCGGTGGGCCGGCACGTGGGCGCCGTCGACGCCCACCACCTCCGGAACTCCGAGCTCGCGAAGCGCCCTCGCCCACCCGCCCGACCCGTAGCCGATGTCGACGACCGAGCGGGCGCCCGTCAGGCCCAGCACCCGGGGGACGATGACCCGGGCGGACGCGTACGACTCAGTGTGGATGCCCGAGAAGAAGTGGTCGTCGTAGAGCTCGTCGTCCGACGACATGGCGCCCTCAGCCGGTGTCGAGCGGCGTGCGCCACCATACGGCGGTCCAGTCCACCTCGTGCATGGCCGCTGTGATGCCCCGCGCCGCGCGGTGGTCGGTGACGGCCTGCCGGCAGGCCTCGATGCCGCCGTAGTCGTCGACGATCACGAAGCCGCCGGGGGAGACGAGCGGCTCGAGGTGGGTGAGGGCGTCGATGGTCGATTCGTACATGTCGCCGTCGAGGCGGAGGACGGCGATGGCGTCGATCGCCGCGCCGAGGCCGGGCAGGGTGTCCCGGAACCAGCCGGGCACGAACCGCACCTGGTCGTCCAGGAGGTCGTAGCGGTCGAAGTTGGCCCGGACCTCGTCGAGGCCCACCGCGAGCTGGGCGTGCTCGTGCAGGCGGAGCGGCACGTCGACGGGGTAGCGGTCGCGGTCGGCGACCGGTAGGCCCGCGAACGAGTCGCAGGCCCAGACGGTGCGGTCGGTGTCGCCCAGCGCCGCGAGGATGGCTCGCAGGTAGATGGCGGTGCCGCCCCGCCACACGCCGGTCTCGACCAGGTCGCCGGGCACCCCGTCGGCCAGCGCGGTGGTGACGCAGTCGCGCACGTTGGCGAGCCGGGCCAGGCCGACCATGGTCTCGGCGTGCGGGGGCCAGTCGTTGCCCACCGCCCGGGTGGCCCGTTCGGCACCGGGCCGGACGACCCGCCAGCCCTGGGCCCGCAGCACGTCCCGCAGCCCCTCGGGCTCGCCGCCCGGCCACTCGCGCAGGTTGGCGTTGCGCACCTCCTCGTCCAGGAAGAGGTCACGGGTCAGGCACCCGGCCAGCAGGTCGAGGTAGAGATCGGCGCTGGTCGGGACGGGAGCCATCGCGAGAGCATGGCCCGCGCGCCTTCGGCCCGTCCTCCTGGGAGCAGCCCCCCACGGGCGGGAGCTCCCGCAGTGCCGCGCGGGGCCGCCTCGAACAACGTCTTGCGCGGTCCACAAGTTCACGAAGTGCTCGGTGTTGGGCGTTGCAGTTTCGCCGCCGATTGGCTCCCTACGCGGTAGCTACGACCAGCTGCGATACGCCGAACCGTCGGAGGAATGGGGTTCGCTCGAGCCGGTTGCTCACGGCTTGCAGCGCGGGCCTCGCCGTCCGGAGAAGGCGTGGTTGCTGTCTCGAGATGTCCTCGAACGTCTGCCACACGAACCCTGTGGTCACGACGCTGTATCCGGCGTCCTCGACGATCGCTTGAAGCTCGCAAGGCCAGTAGTTGCGCGCCCTGTACATGAACAGTCGCCGTCCGAGCGCGAGCGGGAGGTACGGGATGAACGGCACGAACAGCGGCACGGCTTTGTGCGATCCACGGAGCATGACGCCATGAGACTCGAAGGGGTAGAGACGGTTCGGGGACATGACGACGAGGGTGCCTCCCGGTCGCAGCACCCGGCGGATCTCAACGAGCGCCCGGTGTTCGGACGGCACATGTTCGAGCACTTCGTTGACCAGCGCAGCGTCGAACTGGTGGTCGCGCAGGCCGAGTTGACCGAGGTCGCCTCGTAGAACGGTTCCCCGCAGATCTGGCAGGCGCGCGTCCAGGATCTTCTCCGCCTGGAACTCGACGCCGAATGCTGCGAGGCCGTGCTCCACCCGCATGGCGCGTACATAACCCCCGCGTCCGCACCCGCAATCCAGGACTCGTGACGAGCCGTCAGGAAGGCGGTCGCGCAGCACCGCAAGACGCTTGTGGACGCTGAGCGGGGTCGCGGTGTCCCCGCCGGCGATCGGGGTTCCGTCCTGGCGGCCTGGGTCAGGCGCTGGGCGTGCGCTCGCGAGCGGTGGTCGTGCCGCGGCGGCGGTCGACGGCTGCCTCCGGGCACGCCGTCCGTGTGCGTGTCGACTTGCCAGATGCCTGAGCTCGTCAGTCAGCTTCGATCACCGTCGCCGGTCACCAGTTGCTCCGCCGCCCCGGCATCACGGTCGCTCGTGGCCACGTGCTGGGCCGGGGACCGTGGTCCCGGCTCGGCATGGCCGCGAGCGTCGCGCTGGCGGCGCCGTTCGCTGCGGTTGCGGTAGGTCTCGTACCGGTAGGGCTGGCCGGCGTAGCCCTCCTTGGCGGGCACGAGGTTGAGGACGGTTCCCTCGAGCGGCGCCTCGACCTGGCCCAGCAGCTCGATGGCCCGGGTCAGGCCCCGCTTCGACGTCTCCCGGAACGCGACGACGAGCAGAACGGCGTCGGCGCTGCGCGCGAGGACCTGGGCGTCGGTGACCGGAAGCACGGGCGGCGCGTCGATGACCACCGTGTCATAGGCCTCGGCCAGCGAGGTGAACAGCTCGCCGGCGCGGGCCGAATCGAGCAGCTCCGCCGGGTTGGGCGGCGTGGGTCCGGGCGGCATCACGTGCAGCCCCGGAACCTCCGCGACCGCGTACACGGTCGCCTCGGCGGTGGCGTCGCCGACCAGCACGGTGGTCAGACCGGGGCTCTGGGGGGCACCGAACAGGGTGTGCACCCGCGGCCGGCGCAGGTCGGCCCCCACGAGCAGCACGCGGTCCCCGCGCTGGGCCAGCACGGCCGCCAGGTTGGCCGCCGTGACGGTCTTGCCCTCCGAGGCGGCGGTGCTGGTCACGAGGATGGTGCGGACCGGCGTGTCGAGGCCCAGGAACTTCACGGAGGTGCGCAGCGAGCGGTAGGCCTCGGCCGCACCGGACGACGGCTCGGTGATCGCCACCAGGTCCGATCCCGCCGCACCCGCGGAGCGCTTGGCGATGACGCCCAGCGTCGGTAGTCCCGTGAGCTGTTCCGCCACATCCTTCGAGCCCACTGAGTCGTCCAGGTACTCGACAGCGAACGCCAGGGCGATCCCACCGAGGAGGCCGATGAGGCCGCCGACGACCAGGTTCCCGGGCAGGTTCGGGGAGATGGGCGAGGTCGGCTCCTCGGCGGGTGCGAGCACCTCGATGCCGCCTGCCCTCGACAGGTCCTGCGTCACCTCGAGCTGTTCCAGCTCACCGCGGAACGAGCTCTCTCGGCTCTGCAGCGGCGCCAGCTGGGGGAGGACCTGGGACAGCACTCGTAGGCGTTCGTCCTCCAGCGCCTCCCGGGCCGCCGTCCCCGGCTCCGCGGCGTTCACCCTGGCGGTGATCTCGTCGAGGGGTTGGCTCACCTCGGCGATGCTCTCCCGGAGGGTGTCGAGCCGGGTCTGGATCTCCTCGGAGGCGGAGAGCAGCTCCTCGATCTGACGATCCTGGCGCACGGTGATGTAGGTGTCGGCGTACACGTTGACGAGGTCCGCCGCCGCGGCCGGGTCGGCCGACACCACGGAGATCGTGAGGACGTCGCTGTCCTCCGACGAGGTCGCGGCGGCGGACACGCGGTCGACGTCGATCGGGCCGTCGTAGTCATCGTCGACGGCGTCGCGCACGGTCTGCGACTCGATCAACCTGATCTCGTTGTTGAGCTCCCGGGCCGAGTCGCTGGATGACCGCACCTGTCCCACCTCGTCGATGAGGAGCTCCTCGCTCGCGGTGCGGCGCAGGAGCAGCTCGGTCTCCGCGCGGTACTCGGGCGTCTGCACGAGCGAGATGGCGAGCGCAACCGCGACGGCGAGGAGCACCGAGAGGATGACCAGGCGCCGGCGACGGCGGAGGACGGCGATGTAGTCCTGAAGCGTGGGATCGTGCATGGGCCGCGGTTCTGTCGGCGGTGACGTCTCGTGCTCGCGACAACCGTACCCCTGCCGCATTGCGTGGCAAGGGTGACGCTGTGTGCGACATCTCACGAGTGATCGGCGCCGAGCGTGAGCTGTTCGACGGCGATGCCGCGCTGATCGTCACGGGCCGGCCAGTTCGGCCGCGGGTACGGAGGCAACCTGGTCGCCGCCCCTCACGGCGGGCCAGCGGCGGTCGGCGAGTATCCGCGGGAGCCGTCGCCACGCGAGGGCGGCCGCGACGCACGGGCCACACACCAGACCCCAGGCCGCGGCGCGCAGCCCGCCGATCATGCCGGCAGACACGGCCAGGATCGCCGATGTGCTCTGAGACGCCAGTGTCACCCGGACGAGGTCCGCCTTGGCCTCGGTGACCTGCAGCCCGACGAGACCACCGAGACTGACTGCCTGTGCGACGGCGGCACAGGCCACGGGGAGGATGAGGGTGTGCGCGACAGGCCAGCTCTCGCCGAGCAGCGACTCGCCGACCGCGGTCGGGAGGAGCAGCATGGCGATGCCGACGGTGGAGGCGACCACTGCCAGACCGCCGCTGGCCAGTGTCATGGCGGGAAGGAGGCCGGCCGGGCGCCGGGCGAGGATGCGACTCGCCTCGGCCGGTCCGGCCGTGACGAATCCCATGGTGATGACGACGTAGGGACCCATCAGGGCGTGCGCGCCGCGCAGAGCGCCCACGCCGGCCGCACCGACCACGGGAACCAGAGCGACGATCACCAGGTACGCCCCGACCAGATGAATGACCGCGGCGAGGGAGAGAGCCCCGGCGAGGCTGTCGAGCCGGCGGAGGAAGGCCACTCCCTGCCGCCATCGCGGCCGCAGGCCCATCTGGCGACCGCCGAACCATGCGGCGACGCCGGCGGCGACGGTCCAGCATGCGGTGAGCTGCGCCGCTCCCGGCGTCGCGTCGGTGCCCACGTAGATCAGCCACATCAGCGCCGCCTGCGACAGAACCCACACCAGGTCGTTGCCGGCGGCACTCCGTGCTCGGCCCGCGGTGAAGAACCCGAGGCGCCACAGGTCCTGCAGCATCAGGGCCGGCATCGACACGGCGACGACCAGGAGAGAGCCGGCGTCGCCGCCGGTGACAGCGACCACGCCGCCGAAGGCGGCGGTGAGAAGCCCGCCCGCGGCCCCCAGGACGCAGGCCGCCGCGGCAGCGGCGGCGATCTCCTCGCGTTGGGCATCAGGCCTCGCCGCGAAGCGGATGGCCAACGGCTGCGCCACCGCGGAACGCGTGAACACGAGCGTCGCGGCGTACATGGCGAACGCCGCCGCGAACCAGCCGAACGCGTCGGGTGACACGGCCCGCGCGACCATCACGGTCACGCCGAAGTTGGCCAGGCTCGACAGCCCCTGTGACGTGATCACCCACGACGCATGGCCGGCGACCGCGCCATGGGCCCGGAGCGCGCGTGCACGCGGTCGGACCACCGCGGATGGGGAGGCATCGCCGGTGGGCACCGGGCGAGAACCTACACCGGGAGTGGTCAGATGACTGCGTTGTGCGCTCGCCCGAGCGTTGGTTTGTCGTACGGTGCCGTCGGTGACCACGTCGCGAGCGTCCGCCGGAGCGCGGCCAGACGTACGCATCGGCAGCGAGGAGAGGTGAGTCGTGGCGACCAGGAGCAAGTCGTCGTCGACAGCCTGGTTCGCGATGCGTCGCATCACCGTGGAGGTCGTCCGACGCCTTCCCGTGTCCTGGCTCCTGGCACTCCGCGACGGCTACCTCGACGCCACGCCGTCGTCGCTCGGACGCCGGTGGCGGCGAGCGGTTCTCGACGTGGTGCGCCTCCGCGGCATCCCCCAGACCGGCCCCTTCGAGGTTCCGGGAGCTCCCGGGGTGCGCCTGATGCCGAGCGACTCATACGTCGCGGGGAAGGTCTTCTGGTTGGGGATGGACGCGTACGAGCCGGGCGGGCCCGAATGGTGGGCAGACCTGGTGCGCCGGCACTGCTCGATCCTCGAGCTCGGTGCGAACATCGGCCTCTACGCCGTCGTCGGTGCCCTGGCGGCCGGAGACGAGAGGTACCGGGCCGTGGAGCCGAATCGCGACACCTCCGCGGTGCTCCGTGCCAACCTCGCGCTGAACGGCCTGGAGGGGGTCGAGGTGATCGAAGCCGCGGTGGTGGGCCCGCCACGTGGGCCGACCGTGGCGCTTCGCTTCCCGGACCGCGATCCCTATGCAGCGTCCGCGGGCGCGTTCGTCGACGGCGCGATCGACCTGCATGCGCCGGCAACGAGAGCGCACCCTGTGCCGGCGGTGACCGCCGGCGACGTCATCTCCGGCGCTGACCTGCTGAAGCTCGACATCGAGGGGATGGAGCACGAGGTGCTGAGCAGCGCACGCCCGTGGATCGTCGAGACCGCGCCCACACTCGTGGTGGAGATCCGTGACGATGCGGTGAGGTTGCGACGGTTCCTGCGCGACCTCGCGCGGGACGTCGGCTACGAGTCCGCGGTCGTCTGCGGCACGTCGCGGCACCGCATCTCGCCCGAGGAGGCCACGGCCGGGCGTCTGCAGGTCGACCATGGCACGAGGGACGTCACGTTTGCCCGGCCACGTTTACTGGCCGCCCTGCTCGGCCCTGCCCAGTGATGCGTCGAGTTCTGGCGACCATCACCGCCTACCCCCCGTCGATCGGCGGCGCGCAGATCTATCTGCACCGCCTCCTCCTCAGCCTGCCGCGGAGTGACCCGGAGGTGGTGGCGT
Organism: uncultured Acidimicrobiales bacterium; assembly: GCA_963842395.1. GTDB lineage: Bacteria > Actinomycetota > Acidimicrobiia > Acidimicrobiales > VFJN01 > ZC4RG19. The sequence goes on along the minus strand of CAWJGJ010000002.1, from coordinate 285,975 downwards.
GGTGGGACCGCAACAGGTCCGACTGGCTGCTCGGGACCACGGTGCGCGCTCCTCGGCACGCGCAGGACCAGCAGGTGGACGGCATCCCCGTACACCGCCTCGGGCTCAGCCTCGCCGAGCGGGCGGGCACGGTGCCGGCTGTCGTCGCCTACTACGGCGCCACGGCGTGGTCCGCGGGACGGCTCGCGGGACGGCTGGCCGGCGCTCTCGACGGAAGGGCGCAGCACGCGGACGTCGTCCACTGCGTGCGGGTCGGGCGTGAGCCGTTGGCCCTCGCGAGCGAGGCGGTGGCCCGTCGCTGGCAGCGTCCCTTCGTGTTCACACCGCTGCACCATCCGCGCTGGGTACGGCGGCGCCATCGTGTGTACCTGGATCTGTACCGCCGAGCGGATCGACTGATCGCACTGAGCTCGGCCGAACGCGACGCCCTGGTCGATCTCGGCGTCTCGCCCGACCGGGTCGCGGTCACCGGCATCGGGCCGGTGATCGCAGATGAGGCGGACGGCCCGGCCTTCCGGCGCCGCCATGGAATCGTGGGACCGATGGTGCTCTTCCTCGGCCAGCACTTCGGGTACAAGGGTTTCCGGTCGCTCCTCGCTGCGGCGCCCGCGGTGTGGCGCCGTCAGCCGGACACGACGTTCGTCTTCGCCGGGCCCCCCGTGGGGCACTCCGAGCGGGCCTTCACGCGTTGCGATCCGCGGGTGCGGCGGATCGGCGCGGTCGACCTGCAGACGAAGACCGATGCGCTCGCCGCCTGCGACGTTCTGTGCGTGCCCTCACTCCAGGAGAGCTTCGGCGGGGTGTTCACCGAGGCGTGGTCCTTCGGGCGCCCGGTCGTCGGGGGCGACACTCCTGCCGTGCGCGCGGTCATCGACGACGGTGTCGACGGGTTCCTCGTCGATCAGCGGCCCGGCACGATCGCGGATCGGCTCCTGTGGCTGCTCGACCGGCCTGATCTGGCCGCCCGCATGGGGTCGGCCGGTCAGCGCAAGGTGACCGAGCGGTGGTCCTGGCAAGCGCTCGCCGAGGCGACGGAACAGGTCTACGACTCGGTGACGTGAACGCGTCGGGCGCCTCCGGCCTCTCACGGTGGTGTTAACTTCCCTCTCCGTCACTGGCGATTGCAGTTCCGGCTCCATCGCCGCTCCGGAGGCGCGTGGCCGTGCCCGAGCAGTTCTATCTCGACACCGTGCGGTCGCTGCTGGTCGACGGCTGGCTCCGTCCCGACGACGACGTCCTCGTGACCGCGGGAGGCGAGAACGACCGCGACGTGCTCGCCGCCGCCGGGATGCGCTCGGTCACGATCACCAATCTGGACGAGCGGATGCGAGCCGACGCCTTCGCACCGTTCGCGTGGTGCCGCCAGGACGCCGAGAGGCTCACCTACGAGGACTGCTCGTTCGACATCGGCATCGTGCACCAGGGCCTGCACCACTGCCGATCGCCGCACCGTGGCCTGCTCGAGCTGTACCGGGTGGCACGGCGGGGTGTCGTTCTGTTCGAACCCCAGGAGACGTTGCTCACCCGCCTCGGTGTTCGCGTCGGCATCGGGCAGGAGTACGAGGTGGCGGCCGTCGCCGGCAACGACCTGCACTGGGGCGGGGTGCAGAACACGGATGTGCCCAACTTCGTGTACCGCTGGACCCGACGGGAGGTCCGCAAGACGCTTGCTTCCTTCGATGCGACGGGTCGCCCACGGTTGCGGTGCTTCTACGACTTTCGGGTGCCCGGCGATGCTGCCGCCGCGGTGAGGAGCCCGGTCGCCTCGACGCTCGCGAGGGCCGCGGTGCCCCTGGCTCGGCTGATCCTGCGGGTCGCGCCGAGCCAGGCCAACGCGCTCGCCGTGGCCGCCGACAAGCGCGGTGGCACCACGGGTCTGCACCCCTGGTTGGCAGCAGGAGGAACGTCCGGCGTTCGGCCCGACGGGGAATGGTTCCGTCGGCACGCGACGTCGTCGGCGCACGCGAGCGACGACGAGGTCCGTTGAGTGGCGTCGCCATCTCTTCAGACCGAAGGTCGAGCAGGTGGTCGGATCGGGGGTGCCGGCACGAGCCGGGCTCCCGCGGCGCTGGCTGTGGCGTTCCTCGCCGTGCTGCTCTACCTGGCCTTCGGCAAGGGGTTCGCGTATGCCGGGTTGGCCGCCGGTGTTCGTCGGGGAGGTCGTGCTCGTCGTCGTCGCCGCCGCTGCCCTGTCCAAGTCGCTACGGCTTCCACGTCACCCGGCAGCCCTCGTCACGGTCGGGCTGATCGCACTGGCCGTCGTTCAGGTGGCCATCGACACGATGCACGGCACGGTGCCCCTGCTCGAGACGGTCCGGGGGGTCGCACCTCTCTACTACTGCGCCTTCGCCTTCGCGGTGTACTCCCTGTTCCGCGGCTACGAGCAGTCGATCGGTCGTCCCGGGGCGACAGCCGCCATCGCCCGGGCGTTGGAACGTTGTGCCCCGCCCTTGCTCGTCACGCTCGTGGGGTTGATCGCCCTGCAGATCGTCGCACCGTCGAGCGGGCCGACATGGCCCGGATCGACGACACCGATGCTGTTCTACAAGTCCGGAGACGTCGCCGTGGCACTGGTCGTGCTGGCGCCGATGGTTGCGACGCGGTCGACGCCGAGCCACTCGCGGCGGGGTCGGTCGCTCCTCCTCCTGTTGCTGCTGCTGGCGGCGGTACGGGTGTCCGTGCGGAGCCGTGGTGCCCTGCTCGCGCTAGTGGTGGGCACGGTCGTCGGGCGGCCCCAGGCTGTCCGCGTGGTCAAGCTGGCGTTGGCGGCTCTGACCGTCGTCCTGCTGCTCTATGTGTCGGGCCTCAAGCTGCGGGTCGAGAGCCGAGAGTTGAGCTTCGACGCGCTCGTCGCGTCGGTCGAGTCGGTCGCGCGGAGCGGCTCCGAGGAGTTCGGCGATGCGAACTACCTCGCGACCCGGAACTGGCGGGCGGACTGGTGGACGTCGATCTGGGAGGACGCCCGCGCCGAGCGGATGATCGTGCACGGCCGTGGCTGGGGCGACAACCTCGCCGTCCGTCACGGCGTGGTGCCGGCGAGCATCGCCGACGACCCCAGCGTCCTGCGCCTGCCGCACAACCTCTTCTTCTCGCTCGTCGGGCGTGCGGGCCTCCTGACGGCCGTGGGCTTCCTCGCCGTGCCCGTGCTGACCATCGCTCGGACGTTCCGCCGGCCGCTTCCGGGAGATGGATTGGCGCCGGCCGTGCAGGCTGCGCGCGGGGGAATCGCTGCCGCACTCACGACCGGGATGACCGACATCTACGTCGAGTCGCCGCAGGGGGGCATCGTCCTCTGGTGCTTCATCGGGTTCTTGTGGTGGGCGACCGCCCACCCGTTGGGCCCAGGGGCACCGGCGCCGCACCGGGCCCCGTCGCTGGCCGCTCGCCGGGGCTGACCGGTGTCCGCCCGCGCCCGCATTCAGATCCTGGGGGTGACGGTCGACGCCCAGACCGTCGATCATGCCGTCGACACGATGGGGGAGTGGATCGCCGCGGGAGAGCCGCACTACGTCTGCGTCACCGGCGTGCACGGGGTGATCGAGAGCCAGGACGACCCCGAGCTGCGGCGGATCCACAACCAGGCCGGGATGGTGACCACCGACGGGATGCCGCTGGTCTGGCTCAGCCGGCGGCGGGTCCCGCGCGGGACCGCCGTCGAGCGGGTCTACGGACCTGACCTGATGCTGCGAGCCCTCGAGCGGTCGGAGGCGACGGGCTGGCGGCACTTCCTCTTCGGCGCCAGCCCCGGGACGCTCGAGCGGCTGCGCGCCAATCTGGCCGACCGCTTCCCCCGCGCGTCTGTCGTGGGGGCGCTCAGCCCCCCGTTCCGCGAGCTCGACACCGCGGAGGAGCGCGAGATCGACGCCGAGATCGCGGCCGCCCGACCCGACATCGTGTGGGTCGGCCTCAGCACCCCGAAGCAGGAGCGGTGGATGGCGGCCCACGCCGGCCACGTGCACGCCCCCGTGCTCGTCGGCGTAGGTGCCGCGTTCGACTTCCACGCGGGCGTCAAACGGCAGGCGCCGCGCTGGGCCCGGCAGGCGGGCCTGGAGTGGGCGGTCCGCCTGGCCCGGGAGCCCCGCCGGCTTGCCGGACGGTACGTCCGCAACAACCCGCGGTTCGTCTGGCTGGTCGCACGCGACGCGGTGGGGCGGCGCCGGCGTGAGCTCGGTCCCAGCGGGCCGTCGTAACACGACCGCACGCTTGGCAAACCGGAACGCACCTGGGAGAGTGTCCGCCGACCACTACACGTGGGCGCCCGGTCACAGAAGGGGATCTCGTTCATGGCCTCGGGCATCGGCATCGAGGCTGGGGCACCGAACCATCCGACGGCAGGCCGATGACGACCACCGCCGCGGCCGACCTCGGCGGCGCGGTCGAACGACCAGCGGTGCCCGCCCCGACCGCCACCGGCATCGTGGCGCCGGCATGGCGGCACACGCTGCCCTTGGCGCTCGCGGGCGTCGATCTCGTCGCCGCCGTCGTGGCGGTGCTGCTGGCGATGCGGCTCCGGTTCGGCGCCGAGGTGCCCGACCTCCGGGTGGGCGCGGGCGCGGTGCCGTACCTCCCGGCCCTCCTCGTGGTGGGGTTGGCCTGGCCGGGCGTCCTGGCTGCGCTGGGCGCCTACCGCAGCTCGGTGGTGGGCACCGGCCCCGACGAGATGGGCCGCGTGGTCGAGGCCGGCATCAGCCTGTTCGCGGTCGTCGCCACCGTCCACCTGCTGCTCGGGACGAACCTCTCCGGCCGACTGGTGGCGATCCTCGTCCTGGTCCTGGTCGTCCTCACCCTCGGCGTCCGGCTCGTCGCCGACGGCGTGGTGCAGCGCGCCCGGCGGGAGCACCGCTGGGGCCACCGCGCGCTCCTGTACGGCTCGCCTGATGCCACTGCCGACCTCGCCCGCCAGTTCGCCGCCCCGGTGCTGGGCGTGGATGTCGTGGGTTCGTGCCATGGTCACGACGGGCGGGCGGACGGGAGCGAGGCGGGCGACGCAGTGCTCGCCGCCATGTCGGCCTCGGGCGCGGACATGCTGGCGGTCGCCGGGGGCACGCCGCCCGCCGAGGTGCGCGCCCTGGCCTGGGCGCTCGAGGGTACGGGCGCCGAGCTGATGATCGCACCGGCCGTGCCCGACCTCGCCCAACAGCGGGTGGTCGTCGAGACCGTCGGCGGCGCCGTGCTGCTGCGGGTCGAGGAGTGCCGGCAGCAGAGGAGCCTCCTCCTCGTCAAGAGCGCGATCGAGCGGGTACTGGCGGCGCTCCTCCTGGTGCTCCTGTCGCCGGTGTTCGCCGCCGTCGCACTCGCGGTGCGGCTGTCGGGGCCCGGGCCGGTCATCTACGCACAGGAGAGGGCCGGGCGGTACGGCGTTCCCTTCCGCTTCCACAAGTTCCGCACCATGCAGGTCGGCGCCGAGGCGAAGCAAGCCGCCATCGTCGACCTCAACGAGAGCAACGGCCACATGTTCAAGGTCCGCGACGACCCGCGGGTCACCCCCGTGGGCCGCTTCCTGCGGCGCATGTCGCTGGACGAGCTCCCCCAGCTCTGGGACGTGCTCGTGGGTCGGATGGCGTTGGTGGGGCCCCGCCCGTTGCCGGTGCCCTCTGAGGCGTTCGAGGGCGACGAGCGCCGGCGCCTGCGGGTGCGACCGGGCATCACCGGCCTGTGGCAGGTGAGCGGCCGGTCGGACATCCCGTGGGAGCAGGCCGTGGCCTTGGACATGTACTACGTCGACCACTGGTCCCTCGGGCTCGACCTCGGCATCCTCGTCCGCACGCCCTTCACCGTCCTGCGGGGGCGGGGTGCCTACTGAGCCGCGGGCGGGCGCGGGCACCGTGTCGGTGCTCGGGGTGGCAGCGCCCTCCGAGGCGCCCGGACCGGCGATGCGCCGGGCTCGCCGTTCGAGCCGGCACCGACGTGATGTCTGGGCCGTCCGGGCGGTGGTCGCCGCGGCCGCGGTGGCCGGCTCCCTGGTCGAGGTCTCGCCGTCCGGGACCGGATGGGCCGATCGCGTGCTGGCCGCGGGGTTCGTCGCGCTGTGCGCCACGGCGGGCGCGGCGGCCAAGCGGTGGACCTGGTTCGTCGCCGCCGGGGCGGCGCTCGCACTGGCCGATGAGCGGCTGGCGCTGGTGGGCGCGGCGGCGGCGCTGGGGCTCGCCCTGCTGTCGACTGGTCCCGTCCGCCCGGCGCCGGCCGTCGGCGCCGCGGTCGGCGCGCTGGCCGGGCTCGCCCTCCTGGGCGCCGACGACATCGGCTTCCACGGGTCGTCCGCGCTGCTCACGGCCGCGGCCACGGCCCCGCTCCTGGCCTCCGGCTACCGCCACGCCGGGCAACGAGCCCAGCGCCGCGGGCGCCTGGCCGTCGCCGCCGGCGCGGGGGTGGCGCTCGGCATCTGCGGCGCGTACGTCGTCGCTGCGGCGAGCGCCCGCTCGCCCGCCGAGCGAGGCGTCGAGCAGTTGCGCCTCGGCGTCGCCGCAGCCCGGGCGGGCGACGACGACGAGGCGATCGCCCGCCTCGACGAGGCCGCCGATGCGTTCGGCGAGGCCGACGACCGCCTCGGGTCGTGGTACGCCGCCCCCGCCCGGGTGCTGCCGGTCGTGGGGCACAACGCTCGGGCGGCCGAGACCATGGCGGCCGCGGCCGCGGACGTGTCCCGCGATGGCACCGACGCCGCCCTCGCCGCCGATATCGACACGCTCACCGTCGTGGACGGGCGCCTGGACCTCGACCGGGTGCGGGCGCTGCAGGGGCCGCTCGCGGGAGTCGCCGGCGTGCTCGCCGCCGCGGACGACGACCTGGCCGTCGCCGACACGAGCTGGCTCCTCCCACCGGTCGCCGACCAGCTCGACCGGGTGCGCGACGAGGTCACCGATGTCCGGCCGGACGTGGACGTCGCCGTGGACGCCGCCTCTCTCGTTCCCGCTCTCTTCGGCGGCGAGGGCGCGGCCCGCTGGCTCGTGGCCTTCGTCACCCCGGTCGAGGCGCGGGGACGCACCGGGTTCATGGGGAACTTCGCCGAGCTGACCGCGGTCGACGGTGACGTCGAGATGACCCGCTTCGGTCGCACGTCCGAGCTGGAGTCGGGGGGCACGCCCGGGCCCGACCGGGTCCTCACCGGCCCCGACGACTACCTCGCCCGCTGGGCCCGGTTCGAGCCGGCGACCACGTGGCGCAACGTGACGATGTCGCCCGACTTCCCGAGCGTCGGCCAGGTGCTGACCGAGCTCTACCCGCAGTCGGGCGGGCAGCCGGTGGACGGGGTGATCGCGGTCGACCCGGTCGGCCTCGCCGCGCTCATGCGCTTCACCGGACCGATCCGGGTGCCGGGCAGGGCCGAGCCGTTGACCGCCGACACAGCCGCCGACTACCTGCTGCGCGACCAGTACCTCGCCGGCGACAACGAAGCGCGCATCGACACCCTGGAAGACCTGTCGCGCGCGACGTTCGACCGGCTGACGACGGGCGATCTACCGGGCCCGGGGGAGATCGCCGACGTGCTCGCCCCCGTCGTCCGCGCCGGCCACATCCACGTCTACGCCAGCGAAGCCGACCAGCAGGCGATGTTCGCCGACCTGGGCGTCGACGGTGCCCTCCCGGCCGTCGTCGGGGACACCTTCGGGGTCGTCACCAACAACGCGATCGGCAACAAGATCGACCTGTTCCTGCAGCGCGACCTCGACTACGCAGTGCGCTGGGACCCGGCGACCGGGGCCGTGGACGCCACGGCCACCGTCACGCTGACCAACTCGGCGCCGGCGTCGGGACTGCCCGGCTACGTCATCGGCAGCTCCCTGCCTGCCGAGGACAGCCCACCCCGCGGGACGAATCGCTCGTATGTCTCCGTCTACAGCCCCTGGGAGCTCGACGCCGCCCGCCTCGACCGCGCGCCGGTCGAGATCGAGCGCCAGGACGAGCGGGGACGCTTCGCCTACTCCTTGTTCGTCGACGTTCCCCCGGCCGGGGGCACGCGGACGCTCACGTTGGAGCTGCACGGCCAGATCCCGCGAGGCGCCGACTACGTCCTCGACGTGACCACGCAACCCCTCGTCACCCCCGACCGCCTGGACGTCGCGGTCCAGGTCGTCGGCCGCGGTGGGGTGGAGGCGGGCGCACCGCTGGCGGCCGACGGCCAGCGGGCTGTCGCGTCTCTCGCGCTGACCGACGAGGTGACGCGCTTCGGCGTCGAGGCCGCGTCCTGAGCCCATCTGCCACGTTACGTGGCAGACCATTGCGCTCTGTGGTGATGTCAGGCAAACTGGCCCCCGAACGGGGCGGGCTCCTCACTCGCGGTGGCGTAAGGGAGACAGCCATGATCAGACGAACACTGACCACCGGGGTCGCAGTGGTCGTCCTCATCGTGGCCGGGGCACCCGCCGAGGGGCAGGCGCCGTATCCCCCCGCCGCGAACTTCCTCACGGTGAGCGACACCACGCTCGTGCCCGGCCAGACGTTCACCATCACCAGCGGTACCTACCTGTCGGGCACCGACGTGACGTTCACGTTCCTCTCCCAGCCGGTCGGCCTGGGCTCCGCCGCGGTCGATGCCGACGGCGTGGCCACGCTGACGGCCACCGTGCCCCAGGCATCGGTCGGCACCCACACCGTCACCGCGAACGGCACCGGGGCAGACGGCGAGCCCCTGTCGGTGTCCACGAACGTGACGGTCGTGGCCACCGACGACGGGACGGCCGCTGCCGGAACCGGGACAAGTGACCTGCCGCGAACCGGCGGCGAGCCGGTCCCCGTGGCCCGCATCGGTGCGGCGCTGCTGGCCGTCGGTGCCGGCCTGGTCTTCCTGACCCGCCGCCGCCGCCGGGCCGCGACCACCTGAGCCACCTCTGGACACCGATCGGGGGTCGTCGCGCCGACCTCCCGGGCCGCGCCGGCCGTCTCAGCGACGGTCGAGGAGCTCGGCGACCTGGAAGGCGAGGTCGATCGACTGACGGCCGTTGAGCCGGGGGTCGCAGATGGTCTCGTAGCGGTCGTCGAGGTCGGCGTGGCCCAGGGCGTCGCCGCCGCCGAGGCACTCCGTCACGTCGTCGCCCGTCAGCTCGATGTGGACGCCCCCGGGCCACGTGCCCTCGGCCCAGTGGGCGGCGAAGAACCCGGCGATCTCGGCCAGCACGGCGTCGAAGTCGCGGGTCTTGCGCCCGGTGTCGGACGTGAAAGTGTTGCCGTGCATCGGATCGCAGGCCCACACGACGGGGTGGCCGGCGTCGCGCATGGCAGCCAGCAGCGGCGGAAGCGCGGTGGCGACGGCCTCGGCGCCCATGCGGGAGATCAGGGTGAGCCGGCCCGGCACCCGCTCGGGGTTGAGTGCGTCGGCCAGCGCCACGAGATCGTCCGGCGTGCAGGTGGGGCCGATCTTGCACCCGACCGGGTTGCCCACCCCCCGCAGGAACTCCACGTGCGCGCCCGCGATCTGCCGTGACCGCTCGCCGATCCACAGCATGTGCGCCGAGCAGTCGTACCAGCGCCCGGTGAGAGAGTCCTGCCGGGTCAGCGCCTCCTCGTACCCCAGGATCAGCGCCTCGTGGCTGGTGAAGAAGTCGACCTCGTGCAGGTTGGGCTGGCTCTCGGTGTTGATGCCGCACGCCGCCATGAACCGCAGGGCCCGGCTGATGTCGTCGGCCACCCGGTCGTAGCGCCGTCCCTCGGGGCTGGACGCCACGAACTCCTGGTTCCACTGGTGCACCCGGGACAGGTCGGCGAAGCCGCCCTTGGTGAACGCCCGCACCAGGTTCAGCGTGGCAGCCGACTGGTGGTAGGCGTGGACCAGGCGCTCGGGGTCGGGCACGCGGGCCGCCGCGGTGGGCGTGACGTCGTTGACCATGTGGCCCCGGAACGAGGGCAGCTCGACCCCGTCGACCGTCTCGGTGGGGTTCGACCGCGGCTTGGCGAACTGGCCGGCGATGCGCCCGACCTTCAGCACCGGGACGCCGGTGGAGTACGTGAGCACCACCGCCATCTGGAGGATGACCTTGAGCTTGTCGCGGATGGCATCGGCCGAGAAGGAGTCGAACGACTCGGCGCAGTCGCCCGCCTGCAGCAGGAACGACTTGCCCCCGGCCACGTCGGCCAGGCGGTCGGTCAGGGCCCGGGCCTCGCCCGCGAACACGAGCGGCGGCAGCGAGCTGAGGTGCTTGTGGGCTCGGTCGAGCGCGCCGCTGTCGGGCCAGTCGGGCTGCTGCGCCGCGGGCCGGTCACGCCACGAGGAAGGGGCCCAGTCACTGGTCATGATGCACCATCGTGGTCGGCATGCGCCGGGGGAGGCAAAGCAGTTCGCGCAGCGGTGGCGACAACCTGGCCAAACGATGATCGGGAGTGCACGCCCCCTGGTTACACCAGGTGCGCCCCGCCGGTGTCAGCGGGGGCCGGGGCAGGGAACGCGAGGGCGACGCGGGTGGCGCCGGCGGGCGTCGGGAACGGCACGTGCCACGGGGCGACCCGGCCCCCAGCGGGGGACGCACGGCGGTGGGGGTCACGGGGTCGGCGCGGCGTCAGGCGGCGCTGGCGCGGGCCATCGCCTCTTCGCGCACGGCGTCGACGGCCCGCTTGACCAGGCGGCGGGCTGCCTCGGCGGTGACGCCCAGGTCCTCGCCCACCTCGCGGTAGCTGCGCTTGCGCCCGTCGGTGAGCCCGAAGCGCTGCTCGACGGCGTACCGGGCCCGGGTGTCGAGCACGGCCAGCAGGTCGTGCAGGGCCTGCTCCTCCTCGCGGTCGAGCATGACCATCTCGGGGCTGGGCACGTCGGCCGCCAGCAGGTCGACCAGCTCGCTGCCGTCGTCGTCGCCCACGGGGCGGTCGAGCGACGTGGGCGTGGTCAGGCGGTACAGGCGGGCGTTCTCGTCGTCGAGCTCCTCGCCGTCGCCCGACGCCTGCCGCAGTGCGGCACGCAGCGAAGCGGAGCGGTCACCGGGGAGACGGACCAGGCTCGCCTTCTGATCGAGCGCCCGGCCGATGGCCTGGCGGATCCAGAACGTGGCGTACGTGGAGAACTTGAAGCCCTTGCGCCAGTCGAACTTGTCGACGGCGTGCTCGAGGCCCAGGTTGCCCTCCTGGATGAGGTCGAGCAGCTCCATCGAGGGAGGCAGGGGGTACCGGCGGGCGATGCTGACCACCAGGCGCAGGTTGGCCCGGATGAACCGATCCTTGGCGGCGGCGGCGGCCGCGGCGGCCTTGCGCAGGTCGCGCCCGCGCTCACCCGCGTCGAGCCGTTCGCGGGCGGCACGCCCTCGCTCGATGATCTGCGACAGCTCGCGTTCCTCGTCTGCGGTCAGAAGAGGCACGAGGCCGATTTCGTTGAGGTACTGGCCGACCGAATCGCTCATGACTTACTCCTCAACCACCGCGGCGGCGGTGGGATTCCCCGGACACTCGGGTTTTCCCGCTTCCGTGGCGAACGAACCTGGATTGTGGCCACAGGTCCCGGCCTGCGGCGCTGGAGGGCGCTGTCACCCTTCCTTTCGCTGCAGCATGGGCATCCGGATGCCTGTACCGCCGGGGACAGAGGTCGAGGGCGCGACAGCGGTGGGCAGGATGCCCTGTGGTGCTGCCACAGGTGCCGGCGTGCTGCCGGACGGCGGAGAGCGGATTTCGGCGTGCTGCAGCTTCGGGGGAGAGAGCCGCACCCTCGTCATCGATGGGGAGATGGCATGGGGCCGGGGGCGCCCCACGGGGTCCAGAGTACGACGCGGAGCACCCGCGCTCCCAGCCGAAATGTCGCGACCGCCGGTCGGCCGCCCCCGGCGCGTACCGGACCGCCGGGAGCGCAGTAGTTTTCGCTCCGTGGCCGCCCCCTACGACCCGCACTCCGCGCTGGTGGTCGTCGACGTGCAGAACGACTTCGCCGACCCGGCCGGCAGCCTGTACGTGCGCGGCGCCGAGGCGGTGGTCGAGGCCACCAACGCCGAGGTGGGCGCCGCTCGGCGGGCCGGGGCCCTGGTCGTCACCACCCAGGACTGGCATCCCGCCGACACCCCGCACTTCGCCAAGGACGGGGGGACCTGGCCGGTGCACTGCGTGGCCGGGTCGTGGGGCGCCGAACTGCACCCCGATCTGGCGCCCGGCGATCACCAGGTCCGCAAGGGCGTGGGGGGCGAGGACGGGTACTCGGGTTTCACGATGGCCGACCCGGTGAGTGGCGCCACCACGGGCACCGGGCTCGACGAGGACCTGCGGGCGCGGGGCATCGAGCGGGTCGTGGTCGTGGGCCTGGCCACCGACTACTGCGTCAGGGACACCGCCCTCGACGCCGCCCGGCTCGGCTACGACACGACCGTGGTGCTGGCCGCGGTGCGTCCCGTCGAGCTGGAGGTCGGCGACGGGCAGCGGGCCATCGACGCGATGGCCGACGCGGGTGTGACGCTCGGGTGACCACGCCGCCGGCACCGCCGGTGTCGCCCGCCCTGGTCACCGACCTGTACGAGCTGACGATGGCAGCCGCATACCAGGCACGGGGCATCGACCACGAGGCCACCTTCGAGCTGTTCGTGCGGCGCCTGCCGCCCGAGCGCCGCTTTCTGGTGGCGGCCGGCCTCGACGACGCCCTCGCAGGGCTGGAGACGTGGTGCTTCGGCCCCGGCGACCTCGACTACCTCGCCGGTCTCGACGTGTTCCCCCCCGGCTTCGTCGACAGGCTGGGGGGCATGCGGTTCACCGGCGACGTGTGGGCCGTGCCCGAGGGCGAGGCCGTGTTCGCGGGCGAGCCGCTGGTGCGGGTCACCGCGCCGGTGGTCGAGGCCCAGGTGGTCGAGACCTGGCTGCTCAACCGCATCGCCAGCCACACCATGCTGGCCTCCAAGGCGGCGCGCGTGGCGCTCGCCTGCGGCGACCGGTCGTTCGTCGACTTCTCGGCCCGGCGCGACCACGGCGTGGACGCCGCCATGGCCGCCGCCCGGTCGGCCTGGATGTGCGGTGCGACCGGCACCTCGCTGGTGGCCGCGGGTCGTCGCTGGGGCATCCCGCTCAGCGGCACCATGGCGCACTCGTTCGTCATGTCGCACGACGACGAGCGCGACGCGTTCCGGGCCTACGCCCGGACGTTCCCGCGGTCCGCCGTGCTGCTCATCGACACCTACGACACCGTGACCGGTGCCCGGCGGGCGGCCGAGGTCGCGCGCGAGCTGGCGGGCGAGGGCATCACGGTCGCCGGGGTGCGCCTCGACTCGGGCGACGTGGCCGGCCTGGCGCGCGCCGTCCGGGCGGTGCTCGACGAGGCCGGGCTCCCCGAGGTGGCCATCCTGGCCTCGGGCGACCTCGACGAGCACCGGATCGCCGCCCTGCTGGCCGCGGGCGCCCCGGTCGACGCCTTCGGGGTCGGCACCCAGCTCGGCACCAGCGGGGACGCTCCCAGCCTGGGCGCCGTGTACAAGCTGGTCGAGGACGCGGGCGGCCCCCGGATGAAGCTGGCCGCCGGCAAGGTGACCCTGCCGGGCCGCAAGCAGGTGTGGCGGCGGGACGACCACGACGTCGTGGCGCTGGCCGGCGAGGACGTGCCCGGCGGCCGGCCCCTGCTCGTGCCCGTCATGACGGGCGGGCGCCGCACGGCGGCCGAGTCGCTCGACCGCATCCGCCGGCGGGCCATGGACACGCTCGCCTGGCTGCCCCCCGCCCTGCGCTCGCTGGAGCCGGAGCTTGGATCGGGCGGTGCAGCCGACACCGCCCCTGGCCCCGACGCCCCGCCCGCCTGGCGGGTCGAGGTGTCGCCGGGCCTCGGCGAGCTGGCGGCGCGGGCCCGCCGGCACGCCGGCGACGGTCGCACCCGACCGGCCACCACGGGCGCCGGCGCCCATGCCCCAGGCCTCGCCCGCACCGACCGCGCCGCCGCACCCCGCGGGACAGCATGACCGAGCGTGTGGGCATCTTCGGAGGGACGTTCGACCCTCCGCACGTCGGCCACCTGGTCACCGCCGTGAACGTGCGGCACGAGCTGCGGCTCGACCGCGTGCTGCTCGTCGTCAACGCCCACCCGTGGCAGAAGCTCGGCACCCGCGACATCACCGCCGCCGCCGACCGCTACGCCATGGTGGAGGCCGCGGTGGGCTCGGTCGACGGCCTCGAGGCCAGCCGCATCGAGATCGACCGCGGGGGCCTCTCCTACACGGCCGACACCCTGGCCGCCCTGCGGGCCGAGGCCGCCGACCGCGAGCTGTTCGTCGTCCTCGGCAGCGACGCCGCTGTCGGACTGCCCAGCTGGGAGCGGGCCGACGAGGTGCGGGAGGGCGCCACGATCGTCGTGGTCGAACGCCCCGGCGCCCGCGAGGCCGAGCCGCTGCCCGGGTGGCGGTGGGTGCGGGTCGAGGTGCCACGCCTCGAGGTGTCGAGCACCGACCTGCGAGCGCGGGTGGCCGACGGCCGGCCCCTCGACTACCTGCTGACGCCCGACGTCATCACCACCGTCCAGTGCCTGGGCCTGTACCGCCCGGTGACCCCGTGACGGTGACCCGTGACGGTGAACGCGTGCGGCGGGCGTCGCCCGGGCCGCGGCCGCGGCGGTCGCGTCCCCGGGGCCGCCAGCGCGCCGTCGTCCTGGCGGGCATGGTCGTCCTCACCGCCGCCGGGGTGGGCCTCGTCGCGACCGGGCTGTCCGCGGTGCGCAACAGCACGGCCGGGGACTACCAGCAGGCCGCCGCACCCGAGGATCCCGGGTACCAGGCGTCCGTGGTGCCCACCCCCACCATGGCGGTGCTCCAACGCGGGCCCGGCGGCGTGCTGGTGGGGGCGTCGCTGCTGTCGCTCGAGCCCGGTGACGACGGTGGGTCGGTGCTGCTGGTGCCGCCCGCCACGGTCGTCCCCCCTCCCGCCCGCGGCCCCGACGGCGCCCCGGCCGAGGCGGCGACCGGCGCCGCCCAGGGTGTCACCATCGCCGAGGTCTACCGGAGCCAGGGAGCGGCTGCGGCCGCGGCAGGCGCTCGGCCGGGTCCTCACGGTGGGCGTCGACGACTTCACCGAGGTCGACGACGACCGCTGGACCCGGCTGCTCGAGCCCGTCGGCACGGTGGACGTGACCCTCGACGACCCCGTCGGCGAGTGGCCGGCCGGGCCGGTGACGCTCGCACCGGAGGACGTGGGCCCGTTCCTGTCGGCCCGGGCCGAGGACGAGACCGACCTCGACCGCCTCGACCGCCAGCAGACGTTCTGGAACGCGTGGCTGCCGCGCGTGGCGGAGGTGGGGCCCGACGCCCTGCCGGGCGAGGTCGGCTCGGGCGTCGGCCGCTTCGTGCTGGGCGTGGCCGAGGGTGACGGCGCCGCGGCTCAGCTGCCGGTCCGGCGCGAGGGCGACGCGGCCGGCGTGACCTTCGAGCCCGACGGGGTCCTGCTGGGCGACTTCGTGGCCGCGGCCGTGCCCTTCCCGACCTCCCCGGCGCCGGGCGACCGCATCCGGGTGCGGCTGCTCAACGGCACCGGTGACCCGGCGTTGACCGAGCTGGCGGCCCGGGAGCTGGTGGCCGCCGGGGCCGAGATCTCGATCGCCGGCAACGCACAGTCGCTCGACGAGGACGGCACGACCTTCGCCTACACGGGCGCCGAGCACGAGGCGTCCGCCACCTGGCTGTCGACGTTCTTCGGCGGCGGCACGCTGGAGGAGGTGCCCCTCGGCGACGAGGCCGGCCGGGCGCCGGTGGCCTCGGACGAAGAGATCGACGTGACCGTGATCCTCGGCCATGATGCTGAGGACCTGATGGAAAGGTAGACCGACCTGACTGACCGCAACGACCGAGCCTCGGCCCGACGCCACGCCCTCGTCGCCGCCCGAGCGGCAGATGCCAAGGGTGGGGAGGACATCGTCGTGCTCGAGGTGGGCGACGTGCTGGTCGTGGCCGACGAGTTCGTCGTCGTGTCGGCCTCGAACGACCGGCTGGTCAAGGCCATCGTCGACGACGTCGAGCGGGCCGTCGACGAGGCCGGCCACGGCCGACCCCTCCGGGTCGAGGGCCTCGCCGACCGGCACTGGGTGCTGATCGACTACGGCGACGTGGTGGTGCACGTCTTCCTCGAGGAGACGCGCCGCTACTACGAGCTCGAGCGCCTGTGGAGCGACGTGCCCCGGCTGGAGTGGGCCGAGCCCGCCACCACCGGCCCTGGCGCCTGACGGGGCCGCGCCCGGGACGACCGTAGAACGCCGACGGCCGCCACCCGACGCAGGTGGCGACCACTGTGGGTGGAGCCGACGCGGATCGAACGCGCTACCTCGTCCATGCCATGGACGCGCTCTACCAATTGAGCTACGGCCCCGTGGGGAAGCGTCACCCTAGCACCGGCCGGCGGGCGCCCTTCAAACCCCGGGGCGGGCGAACACCTGTGCGGGATCAGCCCACCACGAAGTTGACCAGGCGGCCAGGGACGGCCACGACGCTGCCGGACGATCCTGCCCTCGAGCAGCGCCGCCACGGCGGCGTCGGCGCGGGCTGCGGACTCCAGCGCCTCGGCGTCGGCGTCGGCCGGGACGTGCACCCGGGCCCGCACCTTGCCGTTGACCTGGACCGGCACCTCGACCGTCTCGTCCACCAGCCACGCCGGGTCGGCGCGGGGGAAAGGCTCGGTGGCCAGCGAGTCGCGGTGGCCGAGGCGCGACCACAGCTCCTCGCTGATGTGGGGCGCCAGCGGCGACAGGAGCAGCACCATGGGCTCGACCGCCCCGCGTGGCACCCCGCCGTCGGGGTAGCGGGCGGTGAGGTGGTTGTTGAGCTCGGTGATCTTGGCGATGGCCACGTTGAAGCGCATCTTCTCCATGCCCTCGCGCACGGCGTCGACGGCCCGGTGCAGCGCCCGCTCGGTGTCGGGGTCGAGGGGGGCGTCGGCCACCGTCACCGCGCCCGTGTCCTCGTCGACCACGTTGCGCCAGATGCGTTGCAGCAGCCGGTAGGTGCCGACGATGGCGGTGGTGTCCCATGGCCGGCTCTGGTCGAGCGGCCCGGTGAACATCTCGTACAGCCGCAGCGTGTCGGCGCCGTAGCTGTCGTACATCTCGTCGGGCGCCACCGCGTTCTTGCGGCTCTTGCCCATGCGGCCGAGCTGGCGGTTCACCTGCTCGCCCTCGTGCCACCAGGCGCCGTCGTGCTCGGTGATGCCGTGGGCGTCGACGTACTGGCCGCGGCGGTCGGTGTACTCGTAGGCCTGGATCAGGCCCTGGTTGAACAGCCGCCGGTAGGGCTCGTAGGACGACACGTGGCCCAGGTCGTAGAGGACCTTGTGCCAGAAGCGGGCGTACAGCAGGTGCAGCACGGCGTGCTCGGCCCCGCCGACGTACAGGTCGACGCCGCCGCAGTCGCCGGGGAACCGGGGCCCCATCCAATACGCCTCGTTCTCGGGGTCGACCAGCGCGGTCTCGTTGGTGGGGTCGAGGTAGCGCAGCTCGTACCAGCACGAGCCGGCCCACTGGGGCATGGTGTTGGTCTCGCGGCGGTAGGTCTTGGGCCCCTCGCCCAGGTCGAGCGTGACGTCGACCCAGTCCGTCGCGCTGGGCCAGGGGCGGCACCGGCACCGACGTCTCGTCGTCCTCGGCGAACGCCGTGGGCGCGTAGTCGTCGATGTGGGGCAGCTCGACGGGGAGCATCGACTCGGGCAGGGCGCGGGGCAGCCCGTCGTCGGGGTCGTAGACGATCGGGAACGGCTCGCCCCAGAACCGCTGGCGGCTGAACAGCCAGTCCCGCAGCTTGGTGGTGACCGTGCCCGTGCCGGCGTCCCTGGCCTCGAGCCAGCCGATGATGGCGTGCTTGGCCTCGGCCACGCCCATCCCGTCCAGGCTGATCTCGTCGTTGGCGCTGTTGATCGCCGGCCCCTCGCCGACGTACGCCTTGTCTTCCCAGTCCTCGGGCGGCTGCACGGTCCGCACGATGGGCAGGTCGAACAGCTCGGCGAACGCCCAGTCACGCTCGTCCTGCCCGGGCACGGCCATGATGGCCCCGGTGCCGTAGCCCATCAGCACGTAGTCGGCCACGAACACCGGGATGGGCCGGCCGGTGGTGGGGTTGGTCGCGTAGCTGCCGACGAACACGCCGGTCTTCTCACGGGTCTCGACCTGGCGCTCGACCTCGGAGCGGGCGCCGGCCTGGCGCCGGTAGGCGGCGACCGCCTCGGCCGGGGTGGCGTGGCCGCCCGTCCACGCCGCGGCCGCGGGGGTGCCGGAACCGGGCATGTTGTCCGGCCAGGCGGCCGCCGTGAGCTCGTCGACCAGGGGATGCTCGGGCGCCAGCACCATGTAGGTGGCGCCGAACAGCGTGTCGGGCCGCGTGGTGAACACGTCGATGCCCGGCCCCGCCGACCCGTCGTCGCCCACGGTCGGGAACGTGACCACGGCACCCTCGGACCGCCCGATCCAGTTGCGCTGCTGCAGCTTGATGGGCTCGGGCCAGTCGAGCACGTCGAGGTCGTTCAGCAGCCGGTCGGCGTAGGCGGTGATGCGCATCATCCACTGCCGGAGCGGCCGCCGGAACACCGGGAAGTTGCCCCGGTCGCTGCGGCCGTCGGCGGTGACCTCCTCGTTGGCCAGCACCGTCCCCAGGCCGGGGCACCAGTTGACCGGCGCCTCCTGCACGTAGGCCAGGCGATGGGCGTCGACGACCTCCCGGCGCTCGGTGGGGGACAGGTCGGCCCACGGGCGGCCGGACGGGTCGGTGCCCTCGTCCGGCTGGCGCTCGCCGGCGTCGAGCTCGGCCACGAGGTCGGCGATGGGGCGGGCGCGGTCGGCCTCGGTGTCGTACCAGGAGTTGAAGATCTGCAGGAAGATCCACTGCGTCCACCGGTAGTAGCCGGGGTCGATGGTGCTGATCGACCGGCGGGGGTCGTGGGCGAGGCCCAGGCGCCGCAGCTGCCGGCGCATGGTGGCGATGTTGGCCTCGGTGGTGGTGCGGGGGTGCTGGCCGGTCTGGACGGCGTACTGCTCGGCCGGCAGGCCGAAGGCGTCGTAGCCGATGGTGTGGACCACGTTGTGCCCGGTCATGCGCTGGTAGCGGGCGTACACGTCGGTGCCGATGTAGCCGAGCGGGTGCCCGACGTGCAGGCCCGTGCCGCTGGGGTACGGGAACATGTCGAGCACGTAGAGCTTGGGCGCACCCGCGGCCTTGTCGAACCCGGCGCTGAGGTCGCCCACGGGGTTGGGGGTGAGGAACGTGCCCTCGCGCTCCCAGCGGTCCTGCCAGTCGACCTCGATGCGGCCCGCGAGCTCGGCCGTGTAGCGGTGCGGGGGCGTGTCGGATCGGGTCGTCTCGCTGCTCGGCGGCGCGGGCTGGGCCATGGCCACGAAGGGTACCGGGCGGTCCCGGGTGGCCCGAACCCGGATCGCCCTGGTCGCGGGGCCGCCGAAGCCTGGGATCCGCGGTCACGCCCGCCCGGTGGGCGCCGATCCGAGCGCATCCGCACGGGCCTGGGCACGGCCCAACCCCGACAGTCGGATGTGTAACGACCGTCCCGCAGGGGGAGTCCTAGCAACGATGCCGTCGCTCCTTCGCCGCCTCGAGCAGGCCGCCAGCCGTGACACCGCCATCACGTTCGTCGTCGGGGGAGGCGAGGAGGTCGTCCCCTGGCGCGACCTGCACGCCCAGGCCCGGGGCTACGCGGCGGCGCTGCAGGCCCGGGGGGTGCGCCCCGGCGACCGGGTGGCGCTGCTGTCGCCGACGACCCGCGAGCTGGTCACAGCCATCCAGGCCACCTGGCTGGCCGGGGCCGCCATCGTGGTGCTGCCCCTGCCCATGCGGCTGTCCTCCATCGAGGAGTTCGTGGCGCAGACCCGCCAGCGCCTCCACAACGCCGACACCCGCCTGTGCGTGATCGACCCCGAGCTGGCCGAGTTCGTCACGCCCCAGCCGGGCGACCCGCCGATGGTGGGCTTCGACGCCCTGGCCACCGGCGACCCGTCGGCGTGGCGCCGGCCGAAGGACGACCCCGACCGCCTGGTCATCCTGCAGTTCACCAGCGGCTCGACGTCGGATCCCAAGGGCGTGATGCTCCCCGACCGCGTGCTGCGGGCCAACCTCGACGCCATCGCCGGCGCGGCGGGCCTGGACGTCGACGACGACGTGCTGGTGTCGTGGCTGCCGCTCTACCACGACATGGGCCTGGTGGGCCTGCTCACGCTGCCCATGTCGACCGGCACCGCGCTGGTGCTCGGCGCCCCCCAGGACTTCACCGCCCGCCCGGCCCGCTGGATGGAGTGGCTGTCCACGTACGGCGGCACGGCGACCGCCGGGCCCAACTTCAGCTACGTGCTCGCCACCCGGGCGCTCAATCGGGACGACAGCTACGACCTGTCGCGCCTGCGCATCGCCCTCAACGGCGCCGAGCCCATCGACCCCGACCAGGTCGAGGCGTTCGTGCAGGCGGGCGCCCGCCACGGGCTGCGGCCCGGCGCAGTGTTCCCGGCGTTCGGGATGGCCGAGGTCGCCCTGGCCGGCACGTTCCCCGAGCCGGGCGCGGGCCTCGTCACCGACTGCGTCGACCGCCGGGTGCTCGAGACCGAGCGCTACGCCGTGCAGGCCGATCCGGCCGCCCCGGGCAGCCGCCGCCTCGCCCTCCTCGGGCGGCCGGTGGCGGGCCTCCAGATCCGCATCGTCGACCCCGAGACGGGCGCGGCCCTGCGCGACCCGCGAGGTGGGCGAGCTCGAGATCAGCGGCACCTCGGTCACCCCCGGGTACTACCGGCGGCCGGACGCCAACGCCGACCTGTTCCACGGCCGCTGGCTCCGCACGGGCGACCTCGCCTACACCCTTGACGGCCAGCTCGTCATGTGCGGCCGCATCAAGGACGTGATCATCGTCGGCGGGCGGAACGTGTTCCCCGAGGACGTCGAGCGGGCGGTCGGCGTCCTCGACGGCGTGCGGGCGGGCAACGTCATCGCCTTCGGCGTCGACGGCGACCGGGGCCGCGAATCGCTCGTGGTGGTGGCCGAGTCCAAGGCCGACGACCTGGCGCTGGTGCGCAAGCAGGTCGCCGAGCGGGTGCGCGAGGTGGTGGGCGTGCCCGCTCGGGACGTCGTGCTGGTGTCGCCGGGAACCCTCCCCAAGACCAGCTCGGGCAAGCTGCAGCGGTCGCTGTGCCGCCGGCGCTACGAGGACGGCCAGCTCGTCCTCGTCGACGCCTGACGCCGCCGGGACGGCGGCACGTCGGTCGGCCGCCGACGCCACGGAGGGCGCCTCCCCGGTGGCCGCGCGTCGCCTTCGCGGCGCGGTGGATTCACCTCGCCGAGTGCCTAAGGTGGCGGGACTGTCCCTGCGCGGTGGGGTGCTGAGCGGACACAGGCCATCTCTACGTCAGTCACCGCTGGGGGCATCGTTGTCATCGTCGAACTTCCAGGTCGACCTGCGCGGCATCGTCGACCTGCTCAGCCACCACCTCTACGGAAGCCCGCGGGTCTACGTGCGGGAGCTGCTGCAGAACGCGGTCGACGCCATCACCGCCCGCCGCGAGCTCGACCCCGACGCCCCGGCCCAGGTGCGGCTGGTGGTGGGCGACGGCCGGCTGGAGGTGCACGACACGGGCATCGGCCTCGACGAGGACGAGGTCCACCGGTTCCTGTCCACGATCGGCCGGTCGTCCAAGCGGGACGAGCTCGACTTCGCCCGGTCGGACTTCCTGGGCCAGTTCGGGATCGGGCTGCTCTCGAGCTTCGTCGTGGCCGACGAGGTGCGGGTGGTCACCCGGTCGGCCCGCGCGCCCGACGCCGAGCCGGTGGCCTGGGTCGGGCGGGCGGACGGTGGCTACGAGACCGGCCCCGCTCCCGCCGGCGCCCGCCGCGAGGCGGGGACCACCGTCACGCTGGTGGCGCGGCGGGGCAGCGAGGAGTGGCTGGGCGCCGACCGCGTGACCGAGCTGGCCCGGGAGTTCGGCTCGCTGCTGCCCTACGAGGTGGTGGTCGACCGCCCGGGCGGCTCGATCCCGGTCACCGACGGCCCCGCCCCCTGGGAGCGGGCCCAC
The DNA here is from genome assembly GCA_963842395.1 of uncultured Acidimicrobiales bacterium. Classification (GTDB taxonomy): domain Bacteria; phylum Actinomycetota; class Acidimicrobiia; order Acidimicrobiales; family VFJN01; genus ZC4RG19. Next base: position 264,071 of record CAWJGJ010000002.1, on the reverse strand, counting down.
GCCAGCCCCCGCGAGCGGGCCGATGCGCTGGCCGCCCACTGCGAGGCCACGTTCGGGTTCCTGCCGCTGGCCAGCTTCGACCTCGACGTTCCCGGCGTGCGGGGCGTCGCCCACGTGGTGCCCACCGCCGCCAGCCCGGCCCGCCGGCCCCGCCACCGGGTCTACCTCAAGCGCATGCTGCTGGGTGACACGGTCGACGGCCTGCTGCCCGAGTGGGCGTTCTTCGTCCGCTGCGTGGTCGACGCCACCGAGGTGCGGCCGACCGCGTCGCGCGAGTCCCTCTACGCCGACGACCTGCTGGTCGACACCCAGGAGGCGCTGGGCGCGCAGATCCGCCGCTGGATCACCGACCTGGCCGTCACCGACGACGAGACCCTCCGGCGCTTCCTCGCCGTGCACCACCTCGGCGTCAAGGCGCTGGCCCAGCACGACGACCAGCTCCTCGCCACCGTCCTTCCCTTCCTGGGTTTCGAGACGACCATCGGCCGGGTGACCCTCGACGAGTTCCGCAAGGTCCATCCCGAGGTCCGCTACACCGACACCGTCGAGGAGTTCCGCCGGGTCTCGGCCGTGGCCGCCGCCCAGGGGCTCGGCGTCGTCAACGGCGGTTACGTGTACGACGCCGAGCTGCTCGAACGGCTGCCGACGGTGGCCCCCGGCACGACCGTCGAGCGCCTCGAGCCGGGCGCGCTGACCGCCCGGCTCGACCAGGTGGCGCCCGGGGAGGAGCACGCGCTGCTGGGCTTCCTCGATCGCGCCCGCAAGGTGCTCGACCGGCTGCGCTGCGACGTGGCCGTGCGGTCGTTCGACCCCATCTCGCTCCCCGGGCTGTACCTCGACGACCGCGAGGCCGCCCACGAGCGGCGGCGGGCCGAGGTGGCCGACGAGTCGGACGACCTGTGGGCCGGCATCCTGACGTCGCTCCAGCGCGACGCGCCCCGCGCCCGGCTGGTCCTCAACCACCGCAACGCCCTGGTGCGCCGCGTGGCCGAGCTGGAGTCCGACGACCTCGTCACGCTGGCCGTCGAGTCGCTGTACGTGCAGTCGTTGCTGATGGCGCACCAGCCCCTCCAGCCGGCCGACGTCGCCGCGTTGAACCGGGCGTTCACCGGCCTGCTCGACTGGGCCACCCACTCCCCGGACGCCTCGGCCCCGGGCGGGGGCGGGTCGTGAGCGGCGATCCCGACACGTTGCGCATGGCGATCATCGGCAACGCGGGCCTGCCCTTCGGCCGGGCCCGCAACGCCCAGGCCGAGGCCCTGGTCGACCGGGCGGACGCGTCGGGCGATCCGGCGCTGGTGGCCCACGCCCTGCTCGAGCTGGTCGAGGCGTACGTGTTCTCGGGCGAGAGCGGCAAGGCGTTCGTGCCCTTCGCCCGGGCCCTGCGGCTGTACGACACGGTGGCCGAGGCGTTCGACGCCTGGGACACGCACTCCCTGTTCTGGTCCTTCAAGTGGATGACGTCGCACATGGCTGCCTACCCGGAGGTCTCGCTCGACCAGATCGAGGGCGCGCTCGCCGACATGCGCGGGCGCTACGGGGCCGCCGGCTACGGCGCCGACGCCGTGCACATGTGCGAGTTCGACGTGGCGTGGAGCATCGGTGACGAGGCGCGGGCCGCCGCGGCCTTCGACCGCTGGGTCGCCGGCGAGCGCGACGAGATGAGCGACTGTGCGGCCTGCGTGCCGACCTTCCGGGCGGCCTGGCTCACGGCGCACGGGCGTGACGCCGAGGCGGTGGCGCTGCTGCACACGGTGACCGCTGGCGACCTCACGTGTGCCGAGCAGCCCGAGCGGGCCCTGGCGCGGTCGCTGCTGCCGCTCGCCCGCCTCGGCCGGCTCGACGAGGCCCGCGCCAACCACATCCGCGGCTACCGGCTGGTGAAGGGCAATCCGGCCATGCAGAAGGAGATCGGCCAGCACCTGGCGTTCTGCGCGCGCACCGGCAACGTCGAGCGGGGTCTCCGGCTGTGGTCCGCCAACACCGGGCTGCTCGACGCCGCGGACACCCCGATGGCCCACCTGGAGCTGCTCTGCGGCCTGGTCACGCTGCTGGAGGCGGCGCTGATCGAGGCCGGGGCCGGCCGTGCGGTGGCGGGCCGAGGGGGTGCCGCCACCACGGTCGGCGACCTGCTGCGCCTCGTCACCGTCGAGGCGCTGGCGTTGGCCGGGAGGTTCGACGCCCGCAACGGCACCGACCGCTACCGCCACACGGTCGAGGACGCCGCGGCGGCCAAGCCCGTGGTCGACCACGTGCCGTTCGTCGGCCCCGCCCTCCCTGGCCCGGGTGGCGCCTCCGATGCCGGGGCGTCAGGTCGGGGCGAGGCGGGCCCGGGCGGTGGCTCGCTGCTCGACCCCGGCGGAAGCGGCGACCCCGGCGCACCGCTCGACGCCCGCGGAACGGGCGACCAGGTGGACCCGGCGGAGGCGGCGGCGCGCCGTGCCGCCGCCCACGCGGCGGCCGCCGACGGCCGGCCCGCGGCGGCGGCCGAGCACGCGCTGGCGGCCGCCCGAGCGTTCGAGACGCTGGCCGACGCCGGCCGGAGCGTGGGTTGCTATCTCGACCTCGCCCGCTACTACCTGGAGCTCGGCCGCCCCGCCGAGGCCGCCGAGCTGGCCGAGCAGCTGCTCCCCGTGGCCAGCGAGGCCGGCTCGGGCCCGGCGATCCAGGCGTTCAGGGTGCTCGGCGCGGCCCTCGCCGCGCTCGGCGACCACGCCGCTGCCGCGGTGCAGCACAGCGTGGCCGCGCGGGTGGCCGAGCGCACCGACGACCTGGAGGAGGCGGCCGGCGCCGCCGACGACGCCGGCATCGCGCTGCTCCACAGCGGCCGCCCGAGCCAGGCCGGCGGCGCGTTCGCCCGCTCGGCCGATCACTACCTGTTCCTGGGGCACCTCGCCGCCCAGGTCCAGCTGCGGCGCAAGGCCGCCGTGGCGTTCCAGCAGGCCGGCACGGCGGACGAGGCGCGCCGGGAGCTCGGCAGGGCGCGCGCGGCGCTGTGGGCGGCCATGCCGACCGGGATCGGATCGGCCGGCCACGGACCGCCCGGGGACCGGGGCCGCGCCGCCGGCGACGCGGCCGGTGCGGCGGTGGTCGTGCCGGCGGAGGCGCCGCCGGAACTTGCCTACGAGATGGGCGAGGTCGACCGGCTCGCCGCCCGGTTGGCCGACGCGGGCGACGACGCCGAGGCCGCGGTGGCCCTCGCCTGCCGGGCGGCGGCGTGGCACGCCCGGTCGGGCTCGTGGGCCGACGAGTCCGCCACGGCCCGGCTCGCCGCGGACCTGCTGGTCGACCGCCTCGACCGCCTGGCCGATGCCGAGCCGTGGGCCCGCCGGGCCTGCGTGGTCGCGCCACACGAGGTGCCGCCCGGCGAGGCCGAGTGGGTACGGGCGCGGTGCCTGGACGCGGGCTACGCGACCCTGGCGCGGGTGCTGCTCGGCATGGGTCGGGGCGACGACGCGGCGGTGGCCAGGGCCCGGTGCGACGCCGCCTACGACGCCCTGTACGGCGACGACGACCGCGACCTCGACGACGTCCTCGACCTCGACGACGACCTCGACTGACCGACCCTCAGCGGGCCCGGCCCGTCGACCCACGCGCGGTCGGCGGTGGCCCGCCCCGACGACGCCCCACCCACCCCCGGGGGAGGAGACAGGATGACCATGGATCCGTCCGAGATCTACGCCGGCCTCGCCGAGTGCCGCGACCAGCCGCCCGGCCGCGCCCGCTCGGCCCGCACCGAGGAGCTGGTGTCCCTGGCGGAGGCCAGCGACCGCCGTGAGCTGCTCGTCTACGCCCTGCTCGAGCTCGTCGAGGCGTACTACCTGTCGACCGAGAGCGCCAAGGCGTTCGTGCCCTTCGCCCGGCTCCTGCGCCTGTACGACGAGGATGCGAGCTCGTTCGGCATGATGGACACCCACTCGCTGTTCTGGTCGTTCAAGTGGATGTCCTCGGGCATGAAGGACCATCCCGAGGTGTCGCTGGCCCAGATCGAGGGCGTCCTCGCCGACATGCGCCACCGCTACGCGAGCGCCGGCTACAGCCTCAACGCGGTCCACACGAGCGAGTTCAGCATCGCCTGGCGCACCGGCGACGAGGAGAGGGCGGCCGCGGCCTACGACCGCTGGCTGGCCAGTGAGCCCGACGACATGAGCCACTGCGAGGCCTGCGGTCCCAGCCTGCAGGCCGAGTGGCTGGTCGAGCACGGCCGCGACGCCGAGGCCGTCGAGCTGCTGCGCATCGTGACGACCGGCGACCTGACCTGCGGCGACGAGCCCGAGAACGCGCTCGCGACCTCGCTCCTGCCGCTCGCCCGGCTGGGCGAGCTGGACGAGGCCCGGACCAATCACATCCGCGGCTACCGGCTGGTGCGGGGCGAGGCCACCGACCAGAAGCGGGTCGGCCTCCACGTGGAGTTCTGCGCGCTGACGGGCAACGTCGAGCGCGGCCTGACGCTCTGGGCCGAGAACGCGGCGCTGCTCGACGCCACCGACGAGCCGGCCGCCCACCTCCACCTGCTGCGGGGGCTCCTTACCCTGCTCGAGCAGAGCCACGCCACGCTGGGCCCCGACCGCACGGTGGCCGGACGCGGGGGTGCGTCGACGACGGTCGGTGCCCTGCGGACCGAGGTCACGGCCGATGCCTATGCCATCGCCGCGCGCTTCGACGCCCGTAACGGCACCGACCGCTACCGGTGGCTCGTCGACGAGTCGATCCGGGCCAAGCCGGTGGTCGACCGGCTGTCCTTCGTCACCCCGCGGAGCGGTGGCGGGCCCGGCGGGGGTTTCGACGACCTGGGCGCGGCGGCGCCGCCCGATGCCCTCGGCGGCGGGACGCCCGGCTTCGGCGCCGCCTCGAGTGCCGGCGACGAGGCCGGCACCCCGGTCGCCGCACCGTGCCCCGCGCCGACGGTGGCGGCGGGTGCACCCCTGGCCGACCACGCGGCGCGGGCGATGACCCTGATGCAGGCCCGCCATCCGGCCGAGGCCGCCGCATGGCGGGCGGTCGTGGCCGCCGCCGACCGCGAGCCGCCCGACGACCCGTACCTGGCCGCGGTGGTCGCCTACGCCGGCGGCCTCCGGCTGGCCGCGTCCGGCGAGCACGCGGCCGCGGCGCAGGCCATCGCCGCGGCCGCCGGGGCGTTCGAGCGGGCGGGGGACGGCGCGCTGGCCGCCAGGGCCTACGCGGACGCCGCCGACTCCGCCACCTACGCAGGCGACGACGGGCGGCCCTTCGCCGATCGCGCGGCGTCGCTGGCCGATCCGCTCGACGACGACGCCCTGACCGCGCTCGTGCTGGCCTGCCGCGGGCACGCCGTGGCCGAGGCGGCCGCCCGGGAGGGGGACGACGAGGGTGCCGTGAGCGGTCGTGACGACATGGCGACCGCGTGCGCGGACGCGACGTCCCGCGCCGACTGGAGCGCGGCGGCCCACTTCGGCACCCAGCTCACGGTGCTCCGCGCCCGTGGCCTCGGCGCCCCCGACGCCGACGGTGTGAGCTGCGGCCGTGCCGCGGTGGCCGATGCCGACCGCTCGGACACACCGTGGTTGGGCCTGCCGGCGCGGTGGGCGCTGGCGCGGGCGCTGATGGCGGCCGGCGACCACGACGAGGCCGAGCCGGTTCTGGCGCACGCGCTGGAGCTGGCCCGCGTCTACGACGACCGGGTGGCGTTCGCCCACGTCGCCGAGGCGCTGGCCGACGTCGCAGGGGCGACCGATCGGCCGGCGGTCGCCGCCCATCACGCGCTGCAGGCGGCCCGCGCCTTCGAGGCGGCGGAGGACACGGCCGGCAGCCTGCGCTGCTACGTCGACCTGGTCGGCCACTACCTCGAGCTCGATCGTCCGGCCGAGGCGGCCGAGCTGGCCGAGCAGCTCACGTCGCCCGCGGCCGAGGCCGGCCATGCGGTCGAGTACCGGATCCGCCGGCTGCTCGGCGACGCGCTGGCCGGGGTGGACGACCCGGCGGGGGCCGCGGCGCAGCACATCGCGGCCGCACGGATCGCCGAGGCTCACGACGAGCGCTGGGCGGCGGCCGACAGCGCGTTCGCCGCCGGGGAGGCGCTCGACGAGGCCGGCCGCACCGCCGATGCCGCCGACGCCTTCACCCGGGCGGCCGACCACGACGACGCCATCGGTGCGACGGTGGGCCTTGCCCACGCCCTGCGGCGCGCCGCCGCCTCCCACGTCCGCGGCGACGCCGCCGACCGGGCCGCGCGGTCGCTCGAGCGGGCCCGGTCGGCCCTGGTGGCGGCCCTGGAGCACGCCGACGCTGCCGGTGACAAAGGCTCACTGAGTGCCGACGGTGACCACGAGGTCGACGCTGACGGCCGTGTAGGCGCCGACGAGAGCGTCGCGGACGTCGACCGTGTCGAGGGTGAGGAGGTGGACGAGGGTGTCGAGCGGCGCGAGCTGCAGGCCGCGCTGTGCTTCGAGCTCGGCGAGGTCGACGACATGTCGGCGCGCCTGCTCGCCGACGCCGGCGACTTCGCCGGTGCGGCCGCCACCGCCGGCCAGGCGGCCGACTGGCACACCCGGTCGGGCTCGTGGGCCGGGGAGTCCATGGCTGCCGCCCTCGCCGCGTATCTCCTGGCCGACCGCCTCGAGCGCCCGAGCGAGGCCGAGGCATGGGCCCGCCGGGCGGTCGCGGTCGTCCCGCCTGCCGGGGATCCCGGGGTCGACACCCTCCTGCGCGCCGTGCGCGCCGAGGAGGCGTACTGCCAGCTCGCCCGGGTGCTCGACGCTCTCGGCCGCTCGGACGAGGCTGACCAGGCGCGTGCCGCGATGGCCGCGGCCGTGGACGACCTCGGTGGCGACCTCGGTGCCGACCTCGATGACGAGGCCGGGGGAGGCTGAGGCCCTCGGCGTCGCCTCAGGCCGCCTTGAGGTCGGCGATCACCTGGTCCCACTGGCCGGGGTCGGACGCGTAGGGCGTGTAGAAGCTGAGCCGCCCCAGCACGTCGCCCCAGCGGTCGATCAGGCCGGCCGCCACCTCCTCGACGGGTGCCACGACCGCGAACTCGGCCAGCATCTCGTCGTCGACCAGGGCGCCCATCTCGCCCCAGCGGCCTTCCTTGGACATGCGGTTCCACTCGTCCTGCAGGTCGCCCCAGCCGTGCAGCTCCAGGACGGGCCGGTACGCGGGCGTCGAGCCGTAGAAGGCGATCTGGCCCCGCACGCCGTTGGCGGCCGCGGCCATCTCCGCCTCGTCGCGGCCCGTGACCACGAACATGGGGCCCGACAGCTCGAAGCCCTCCATGGTCTTGCCGACCTTGTCGCGCCCGCGCTGCAGCGCGGGCAGCGTCACCTCGTCGAGGTAGCGGCGGGTGGTGAAGCCGTGGCAGATGAACCCGTCGGCCACCTCGCCGGCCACCTCGGTCATCATGCTTCCCACGCCGGCGAGGAAGATGCGGGCGTTGCCGTGGGGGTTGGGCCCCGGGTTGAAGAACGGCGTCATCAGCGTGTGGGTGTAGAAGTCGCCGCGGAAGTCGAGCTTGGTGCCGTCGTTCCAGGCGGCCCAGATGGCCCGGATGGCCAGCACCATCTCGCGCATGCGGGGGGCCGGGTGCGACCACGGCATCGAGAAGCGGCGGGTGATGTGGGCCTTGATCTGGCTGCCGAGGCCCAGGATGAAGCGCCCCTCGGATGCCGCCTGCAGGTCCCACGCCGTGCCGGCCAGCGTCATCGGGTTGCGGGCGAAGGCGACGGCGATGGCGGTGGACAGCTCGAGGCTCTCGGTCGCCTGCGCCGCCAGCAGCAGGGGGAAGAACGGGTCGTGGCTGGTCTCGGCCACGAGCACGCCGTCGTATCCCCTCTTCTCGTGTTCGGCGGCCGAGGCCGCCGCCGTGTCGAGACCGCCGAACAGACCGCCGTCAATCTTCATGCCCCGAACCTAGCCCGCACCTTGACCGCGAGGTCAAGTGCCGGGCGGGAAGAGTGCCCTGAATGACCCGGAGCTAGTCGTTGCGCTGGTCGCGGAGGTACTCCTCCAGCTCGGCGACCAGCTCGTCGCCCGTGGGCAGGTCGGACAGGCCGATCGCCGACTGCGGCGGCTCGGATCGCTCCCACGCGGCCTCGAGCTGGCGCAGCATGGCCAGGTGCTCGGGGTTCTGGGCGATCAGCTCGTCGAGCCGGGTGCGGGTGTCGTCGGCACGGGCCGCCAGGTCGCCCATCGGGAGCGTCAGGTTGCCGACCAAGCTCAGCCCCTCGACCAACGCCAGGCTTCCCGCCGGGAAGGGCATGTTGGCCGGAACGTAGTGGGGGATCTGCGCCCACAGCCCGACGGCGGGGATGCCCCGCTCGTCGCACCCCTGTTCGATGGCGGCCTGGATGCCGCCCGGGAAGTCGAGCGACGCCCGCAGGAACGTGCCCTCCGCCAGCTGCGGCGTCGAGGCCGTGCAGGCGATGCGGGGCGAGCGGGTGTGGGGCGCCGCGAACGGATAGGCGCCGAGGCCGACGCACATGCGGGCGCCGAAGTCGAGCGCGAGGGTGACCACCTCGTCGGTGAACCGGTGCCACAGCCGGTCGGGCTCGGCCCCGACCAGCAGCAGGATCTCGTTGCCCGCACCGTCGCTGGCGGCCCGGAGCTCGATGTCGGGCCACGTCAGGCTGCGCAGCACGCCGTCGACGAGGTGCGCGACCGGCCGGCGGGCCCGGTAGTCGAGCAGGTCGTCGGTCGAGAAGCGGGCCACGGTCACGGTGTCGAGCTGGTCGCACAGCAGCTCGGCGGTGCTGGCGGCGGCCAGCCCGGCGTCGATCCAGCCCTCGAGGGCGAGCACGAGCAGCGGCTCGTCCAGGTCCGGTCGTTCGATGAGCTCGTAGAGGGCCATGGGTCGTCTCTCGGTGGGGGAAGGGCCCTAGGCGGGCGGGAGGCCGTCGACGGCGGCCTGTGCCGCTCGGGCCAGTATCTCGACTTGGGTGGCGAACGCCTCGTAGCCGGATGACTCGCCCATCACCCCGCCCTTGTAGCGGGCGTACACGCCCTCGACGATGCAGGCCAGCTTCCAGTAGCCGAGGGCGACGAAGTAGTCGACGTCGCTGACGTCCCGCCCGGAGGTCTGGGCGTAGCGGGCGATGACCTCGGCCCGCGAGGGGAAGCCGTCGAGCGCGGTCGGCGCCTCGAGCAGCGCGGTGTGGGTGTCGTCCCGGTCGGTCCAGTAGACGACCAGCAGGCCGACGTCGGCCAGCGGGTCGCCCAGCGTGCACAGCTCCCAGTCGAGCACTGCGGCGATGTCGCCGTCCGGCTTCAGCAGGCAGTTGTCGAGCCGGTAGTCGCCGTGCACGATGGCGGCCGGGCCCTGCTCGGGCACCCTCGCGGCCAGCGCGGCGTGCACCTCGTCGACCACCGGCAGCTCGCGGGTCTTCGACCGCTCCCACTGGCCGTGCCAGCGCTTGAGCTGGCGCTCGACGTAGCCCTCCTTGCGCCCGAGGTCGCCGAGGCCGACGGCGTCCGGGTCGACGGCGTGGATGCGGGCCAGCACGTCCGCGATCTGCTCGCCGGCCCGCGCCCGAGCCTCGGGTGCCAGCCCGGCGGCCGCCTCCGCGTTGCGTGCCACCAGGCCGTCGACGAGCTCCATGACGTAGAAGGGCGCGCCGTTGACCGCCTCGTCGGTGCACAGCCCGATGGTGCCCGCCACCGGCACGTCCGTCGCGGCCAGCGCGGCGATGATGCGGTGCTCGCGCCCCATGTCGTGGGCAGTCGCCAGCACCTGGCCCAGCGGCGGGCGGCGCAGCACCCAGGCCTGCCCGGCGGCGTCGCTGACCCGGTAGGTCAAGTTGGATCGCCCGCCGGCGATGAGCTCGAACCGGAGCGGCGGCTCGACGCCGGAGGCGTGGAGCTGGAACCACTCGGTCACCCGGGCGGGGTCGATGCCTCGGGGGACGTCGGTGCCGGTCGTGGGCGCGTCAGTCATCGGAGGTTCACGCTAGTGCCCTGTCCATGAACGTTTGCGCCCCGCCACGCCGGCCAGGTCCGCCGCTGGCGGCGTCCTCGTCGTCGCCGCAGCTACGGCTGCGCCTTCCTCCTGCGTCCTTGCCAGCGACGAACCTGACTCGGCGTGACGAGACGAACGTCCATGGACAGGGCACTGGAGGGCATCGAGGTTCACCGTAGAGGCCGCGGCTGGTCGGCGCGCCGGGGACGGCCGGTAGCCTGGACCCCGATGGCCATCGACGTGACCGACGCGACGTTCCAGACCGAGGTGATCGAGCGCTCCTCCACGACCCCGGTCGTGGTCGACCTGTGGGCGCCCTGGTGCGGCCCGTGCCGCACGCTCGGGCCCATCATCGAGAAGGTGGTCGACGAGACCGGCGGCCAGGTCGTGCTGGTCAAGGTCAACGTCGACGAGAACCCCCAGGTGTCCCAGGCGTTCCGCGTCCAGGGCATCCCCGCGGTGTACGCGCTCGCCGACGGCAAGGTGGTGAACGGCTTCGTGGGCGCCCAGCCCGAGCCGATGGTGCGCGAGTTCGTCGACGGGCTGCTCCCCAGCGAGGCCGAGCGACGGATGGCCGAGCTTCTGGCGGCAGGCGACGAGGCCTCGCTGCGCGAGCTGCTCGACCTCAAGCCCGACCATCACGACGCCATCGTCGCCCTGGCCGAGCTGCTGGCCGCGCGGCGCCAGGACGGCGACCTCGACGAGGCGCTGGCGCTCGTGGGCCGCATCCCCGAGACGGCCGAGACCCGCCGGGTGGCGGCTCTGGCCCGCACCGGGGTCGGCGCCGCGGCCGGGAACGGGGCGGGCGGGGACAGCGTGGACGACGGCGCAGATCCGGGCGCGGAGATCGCCGCCACGCTCGACGGCCTGCTCGACCGGGTGAAGGGTGACGACGAGGCCCGGCAGCAGTTCGTCGACCTGCTCGAGGTGCTGGGCCCCGACGACCCACGCACGGCCGACTACCGCAAGCGCCTGACCCGCCAGCTCTTCTAGCGTCGGGAGCGGCCCGATCGGCGGGCGCTCGGGAGGGAGACGGTGCGGCTCGAACGGCACGACGGCTACTGGCTCGTCGTGGGCGTGGCCGCGCCCGGGGCCGCCGCGACCACCCTCGGCCCGGTGATCTTCATGCGGCGCCGCGGCGTCGGCAATGCCCGCCTGCTGCGCCACGAGCTCGAGCACGTCCGCCAGTGGCGCGAGCAGGGCGTGACCGGCTTCCTCGTCCGGTACCTGGGGGCCTACCTGCGCTGGCGGGCCGAGGGATACCCGCACTGGGGGGCGTACCGGCGCATCCCCCAGGAGATCGAGGCCGAGTGGATCGCCCGCCGCGCCGTCGATGATCGGGCGACCCCGGGAGGACCGGGGACGCCGGGCGCAGGTCCGGCCGGGCTCAGGTCAGCGCGCCCAGGATGAGCCACCACGACGCGAGCCCGTGCTCGCACCAGCCGTCGGGTGCGACCAGGCACTCGTCGGGGCAGCGGCACACGCCGTCGTCGACCCACTCGGCCAGCGTGTCCTCGTCGGGCGGCGCCCAGCCGCTGTTGATCTCGAACCAGACGTCCGCGTTGGCGATGGCGGCCTGCGGCGTGAGCTCCACCCCGCGATCATGCCGTCTCGGGCCGCCGGCCCGGTCCTCGGCCGCGCGACTGAGCGGTCCTCCCGCCGCGCTACCGTGACCCGCGCCGGGCCGGCGTGTCCCGGGGCGAACCCGCCCCTCCTGTACTCGCCGGGTCCGGCCGATCGGGTGCGTCGCCCGTCCTGACGGGACGCCGGCGGCTCCGTCCCTCCCCTCGCCGCTGGGCGGCTCCTGCGATTGCTGATGGGCGCGGCCCGTGCCGCGCCATCGTGAACCCGGAGGGCCGCGATGCCCGACCTGTCCCGGCCGGCCGACCTGGCCGGCGTGCCCGACGACCCGCGCCTGGGCGGCCGACCCGACGACCCGTTCGCCGGTGGTCCACCCGACGGCCATTCGTTCTTGCTCGGCGCCGACGACCTGGGTGGCGACCCGCGGCTGGGCGGTCCATCCGACGGCCCGTTCTGGTTCGGCGCCGACGACCTGGGTGGCGACCCGCCGCGCCCGGCGCCGCCGCGCACAGGGCGGGACCGGCTCGACGACCTGCTGGCGTCCGCCCCTTCTCCGGGGCGGGTGCTGGGAGGCGCCGTCGCCGTCCTCGTGCTCGCGGTCGTGGGGTGGCGTGTGCTCGCCCCGCCGCCCGCCCCGCCCGAGATGGACCTGCCCTTCGCCGAGCAGGGCACCGGGGCCGCCGACCCCGCGGGCGGCGGGGGCCCCGGGACGGCCGGCGGCGGGCCGCGTCCCGGCGGTGGCGAGACCGCGCCGGCGGGGAGCACCGAGCCCCGGCCGGCAGGCGAGGTCGCGGGGGCGGCCGGAGGGGCGGCGGGCGAGGGGGAGGTCGTGGCGCACGTGGTGGGCGCGGTGGCGGCGCCCGGGGTCCGGCGACTCCCGGCGGGCGCCCGGGTGGTGGACGCGGTGGATGCCGCGGGCGGTGCCCTGCCGGACGCGGACCTGGCCCGGCTCAACCTCGCGGCCCTCGTGGTGGACGGCCAGCAGGTCTACGTGCTGCGGCAGGGCGAGGTCCCGCCCCCGCCCCTGACGGGAGCGGGCGGGCAGGCCGACCCGTCGGGAGCTGCCGTGGGCTCGGCCGGTCCGGTCGACGTCAACCGGGCGACGGCTGACCAGCTCGACGAACTGCCCGGTGTGGGCCCGGCCACGGCCGAGGCGATCATCGCCCACCGCGAGCAGCACGGCCCGTTCGGGTCGGTCGAGGACCTGCTCGACGTGCGGGGCATCGGCGAGGCCAAGCTCGACCAGCTCCGCGACCTGGTCACGGTGTGACCGGTGCCCGATCGCTGGGCGGTGGTGCTGGCGGTGGCCGTCTTCGCGGGCGCGCTGGCCGTCGTCGACGGCCACGTGTGCGGCGTGGCGCCGGCGGTCGCGCTGGTGGTGACGGCCGGCGGTTGGCTGGTCGCGTCCGCACGGCCGGGCCTCCGCCCGGCGGTCCTGTGCATCGGTGCCGCCCTGCTGGCCGGGTCGCTGGCGCAGCGGTCCCTGGCGGGGCTGAGCGCCCCGCTGGCGGAGGGACCGGTGGTGGCCGAGGTGGTGCTGGTCGGCGACCCCGTCAGCGACGGGCGGGGCGCGGTGGGGGTGGACGTCCGGCTCGACGGCCGCCGCCTGCACGGCACCGCTCGGCTGGCGGCGGCCGCCGCCCTCGACGACCGGTTGGCGGGCGAGCGGGTGACGGTGGTCGGCGAGGTGCGGCCGCCCGGGCCGTACGAGCGTCTGGTCCGCCATCGCCACCTCGCGGGCCGACTGGTCGTCGACACCGTGGTCGGCTGGCGTCCCGGCGACGGCGTCACCCGCCTGGCCAACGGGCTGCGGCGCACGCTCGCCCGCGGCGCCGAGGTGCTGTCGCCTCGCCAGGCCAGCCTGCTGGCCGGCGTCACGCTCGGCGACGACCGGGCCCAACCGCCCGACCTGACCGACGCCTTCCGGGCCGCGGGCCTCACCCACCTGCTGGCGGTGTCCGGTCAGAACGTCGCGTTCGTGATGGTCGTCGCCGCGCCGCTGCTCGGGCGGCTGCGCTTCGGCCCCCGGCTGGTCGCCACGATCGCCGTGCTCGCGCTGTTCGCGCTGGTGACCCGGGCCGAGCCCTCGGTGCTGCGGGCGGTGGCCATGGCGGCGGTGGCCGCGGTGGGCGTCGCCCTCGGCCGCCCCGCGTCGGCGGTCCGGGCGCTGTCCCTCGGGGTGGTCCTCATGGTGCTCGTCGACCCGCTGCTGGCCACCTCGCTGGGGTTCCGGCTGTCGGTGGCGGGCGCAGCCGGCATCGTGGTCGGCGCCGACCGGATCGAGGCGCTGCTCCCGGGGCCGCGCTGGCTGGCGGCGCCCCTGGCGGTCACGGTGGCGGCCCAGGCGGCGGTGTCGCCGCTGCTGGTGGCCGCGTTCGGCGCCGTGCCCCTGGCCTCGCTGCCGGCCAACCTCTTGGCCGTGCCCGCCGCCGGACCGCTGATGGTCTGGGGCATCACGGCTGGCCTGGCCGCCGGCGTCCTGGGGGACCGCGTGGCGGCGATCGTCCACCTCCCCAGCCGGGCGCTGCTGGCCTGGCTGGAGGGGGTGGCCATGACGGCGGCCCGCCGGCCCATCGGGGACCTGCGCGCGGGTCACCTCGCCGGACTGGCCGCGGCCGCCGTGCTGGTCGCCGCGGGCCGGTCGCTCGCCGCCCGGGGATCCGCCGGCTCAGCACGCCGCGGCCGTCGGGCGGTGGGTGCCGGGGGCCTGGCGCTGGCGGCCGTCCTCGTCGCCGCCGCGCTGCCGGGCGGCGGGACGGGCACCGTCGGGCCGGCGATGTCGGGAGAGGGCCGGTCGCTGGGCGCCGGGGCGACGCTGTGGGTGCGCGGGGGAGCGGCGGTCCTCGTGGTGGACGGCCGTGCCCGCGCCGGTCCGCTGCTCGCCGGGCTCCGCGATGCCGGCGTCGGCCGCGTCGACGTCGTCGTCCTGCGGTCGGGCGCGCGGGCGGCGCACGACGTGCTCGCCGTCCTGCGCCGGGGGCGGCCGGTCCGCACCGTGCTCACGCCGGCGCCCCCGGGCGGCGGGACCGCAGCGGGGACCGCACCGGCATCCGCGCCCGGACCGGCGGCGGGGCCGAGCCCGCCGGCGGGCACCGTGCTCGACGTGGGCGGCCTGCGCCTGACCGTCCTGTCCAACACCGGCGGCCACCTCGACGTCGAGGTCACCCCGCGCCCCGCCACCGCGCCCGCGGCCAGAACGTTCGGCGCCGGGCGCTCGCCGCCGCGCTCGGGGCCCGTGCCCGCGGGGCAGCGCGCTCGGCGGCCGCGCCCGGGCCCTCTGCCGACCGCGCAGCCCGAAGCGCCCATGCTGCGGCCCGCGCCCCTCGACTCAGCCCCGGACCGTGTAGGCGGCGCCCGGACCCGGCTCGGGTGGGGCCGGCGGCGACCTATCCTCGGCCGTCGTGATCGTGCCCGCCCACCCGCCCGCGCCCGGCGTCGAGCCGGCCGTGCTGATCGGGCGGGTGAGCGTCGACCTGAGCTGCCGGGTGCTGGTCGCCGGCGTCGTGCCCACGCCCCGGTTCGGACGCGAGGCAGAGGTCGAGGCGGGCGTCGCCGACGTGATGGCCCGCGGGGCGGACCTGGCGGACGTGACCGCTCCGGCGCGGCTCGCCGGGGCTGCGGCGCGACGCGGGCATCCCCTGGCCGTGCGGGCGGACTCGCAGGACGGCGTGGCCGCCGCCCGCGCCCTCGGCGCGGCGGTGGTGCTGGTGCCCCCGGCCGTCGCCGCGCAGTTGGCCGACCCCGCGCCAGCGGCGCAGGATGCCGGCGGGGGAGCAGCACTGGCCGTGGTGGTCGACGACGTGACCGAGCTGGGGCGGGCCCGCGCCGAGGCCGAGCGCCTGGGGGCGGCGCTGGCGTTCGACTCCGCCCGCTGGTCGGGCGCGGCGGCGACCGCGCGTGAGGCCGCGGCGGTGACCGGCGGGTGCCGGGTGCTGCGCTCCGCCGACGTGCGCCGGAGCCGGCGGGTGGCGGAGGTCATGGCGGCGCTGCTGGCGGCCCGCCGCCCGGCGGGAGCGACCGCGGCGGGCCTCCCGACGCGCCAGGACGGGAGATGACGTGGCGGACGTGAAGCTCGACGCGCCGGTCCACTTCGTGAAGGGCGACGACGACGTCCTGGTACGGGACGCCGCCCGCGACCTGGTCCACGCCCTCACCGGCGACCTCGACGCCGGCCTGGCGGTCGAGGAGGTGGGCCGCGAGCGCTTCACCGGCGTCGATGGTGCCGAGATCAGCATCGTGCCGCTGGTCGACGCCGCCCAGACCCCGCCGTTCCTCACCGAGCGGCGCGTGGTGGTCGGGCGCGACGTCGAGATCTTCACGCGGGCCGCCCAGGTGGCCCCGCTCGTGCACTACCTGGCCGATCCGTTGCCCACCACCTCCCTCGTGCTCGTGTGGACCGGCGGACGGGTGCCCAAGTCGCTGGTCGACGCCGTGAAGGCGTGCAAGGGCGTCCAGGTCGATGTCGGCCCCGGCCGCAAGATCGAGGGGTGGGTGGGCGAGCAGGTGGCGGCCACGGGCCTGAAGCTCGACCGGGCGGCCACCGACCGCCTGGTCGGGTGGCTCGGCGACGACCCCCAGCGCCTGGTGGGCCTGCTGGGCACGCTGCTGGGCAGCTTCGGCCCCGGTGCCCGGTTGGGCGAGGCCGACATCGAGCCCTACCTGGGCGAGGCGGGTGGGGTGCCGCCGTGGGAGCTGACCGATGCGCTCGACCGGGGCGACATAGCTACGGCGCTGACGAAGCTGCGCCGCATGACGGCCGGCGGTGGGCGCCACGCGCTGCAGGTCATGGCCACCCTGCAGAACCACTACGGGCGCATGCTGAGCCTGGACGGCGCGGCGGTGGCGGGCGAGAAGGACGCCGCGGCCCTGCTCGGGATGAAGGGGTCGACGTTCCCGGCCCGCAAGGCCCTCAGCCAGGCCCGGAGGCTGGGCCACGACCGGGTGGTGCGGGCGATCGACCTGCTGGCCGCGGCCGACCTCGACCTGCGCGGCGGCAAGGCCTGGCCGGACGATCTGGTGATGGAGGTGCTGGTCGCCCGCCTGGGCAACCTGGCCCGCTGAGCGTGCCCCGCGGACCCTCTCAGGCCTGGGCTGACACCTGCTTGACGCGCGCCATCAGGCGGGACTTGCGCCGGGCGGCCGCGTTGCGGTGGATGACGCCCTTGGCCGCGGCGGTGTCGATGCGCTTGATGGCCAGGCGCAGGCGCTCGGCGGCATCGTCGGCCCCGGTCTCGGCGGCCGCGACCGCCGACTTGGTGCGTGACTTGAGCTCGGAGCGGACGGCCTTGTTGCGCTCGTGGCGCACGAGGTTCTGCTTGTTGCGCTTGATCTGGCTCTTGATGTTGGCCACGGAGGCTCGTCCTGCTCTTCCTGCTCGTTGCGATCAAATAGCCGGTACAGGCTAGCGGCGAGCGCGGCGTGATGTCACCTCCGGGCCCGGCGGAGGCGGCCGGAGTCCAGGCGACGGGGCCGGAGCAGGCCGCCGCTACGCTCGCGTGACCCCCTATGGATCTCGACCGCATCCGCAACGTCTCCATCATCGCCCACATCGACCACGGCAAATCGACCCTCGCCGACCGCCTGCTCGAGCTGTGCGGCGCGGTCGATCCCCGCGACATGCGCGAGCAGTACCTCGACTCCATGGAGCTGGAGCGCGAGCGGGGCATCACCATCAAGCTCCAGTCGGTGCGGCTCGGCTACCGCGACCACGTGATCGACCTCATCGACACGCCCGGCCACGTCGACTTCGGCTACGAGGTGTCGCGCTCGCTGGCCGCCTGCGAGGGCGTGATCCTGCTCGTCGATGCGGCCCAGGGCATCGAGGCCCAGACGCTGGCCAACTGCTACCTGGCGATGGAGCACGACCTCGAGATCGTGGCCGCGCTCAACAAGATCGACCTGCCCGCCGCCGACCCCGACCGCTACGCGGCCGAGATCGAGAAGGTGCTGGGCATCCCCGCGGGGGAGATCCTGCAGATCAGCGCCAAGACCGGCGCGGGCGTGAGCGAGCTGCTCGACGCGGTGATCGAGCGGGTGCCGGCGCCGACCGGCGCTCTCGACGAGCCGCTCCAGGCCCTGATCTTCGACTCGCACTACGACGCGTACCGCGGCGTCGTCTCGTCGGTGCGGGTGGTGAACGGCACGCTGGCCACCGGCGCCCGCCTGCGATTCATGCAGGCCGGCGCCATCCACGACGCCGACGAGGTCGGCGTGCGAACGCCCAACAACGTGCCCGTGGCGGCGCTCGGCCCCGGCGAGACCGGCTACCTGATCGCCGGCATCAAGGACGTGGGCGAGGCCCGCTCGGGCGAGACGGTCACGCTGGCCGGCCGCCCGGCCGCCGAGCCGCTCTCGGGCTACCAGGACCCCAAGCCGATGGTGTTCTGCGGGCTGTATCCCATCGACGGCGACCAGTTCAGCGACCTGCGGGACGCGCTCGAGAAGCTGCGGCTCAACGACGCCAGCTTCACCTACGAGCCAGAGACGTCGGGCGCGCTCGGCTTCGGGTTCCGTTGCGGGTTCCTCGGGCTGCTGCACATGGAGATCGTCCGGGAGCGCCTCGAGCGCGAGTTCGACCTCAGCCTCATCGCCACGGCACCGTCCGTCGCCTACCAGGTGCACACGGTGACCGGCGACGTCGTGGAGATCGACAACCCCTCGGCCATGCCGCCCGCCGCGTCGATCGACCGCATCGAGGAGCCGTTCCTCACCTGCACCATCCTCACGCCCACCGACTACACGGGCACGCTCATGGAGCTGTGCCAGGCGCGGCGGGGCGAGATGTCGAAGATCGTGTACCTGTCGCCCGAGCGGATGGAGCTGGTCTACCGGCTGCCCCTCGCCGAGGTGGTGCGCGACTTCTTCGACCAGATGAAGTCCCGCACCCAGGGCTACGCCAGCCTCGACTACGAGCCCGCCGGGTACGCGCCCTCCGACCTCGTCAAGGTCGACGTCCTGCTCAACGGGGTGGCGGCCGACGCCTTCAGCTCGATCACCCACAAGGACAAGGCCACCGACTACGGCCGCCGGATGACCGACAAGCTGCGTGAGCTGATCCCCCGGCAGATGTTCGACGTGCCCATCCAGGCCGCCATCGGCGGGCGCATCATCTCGCGGGAGACCGTCAAGGCCAAGCGCAAGGACGTGCTGGCCAAGTGCTACGGCGGCGACATCACCCGCAAGCGCAAGCTGCTCGAGCGCCAGAAGGAGGGCAAGAAGCGCATGAAGAACATCGGCCGCGTCGAGGTTCCCCAGGAGGCGTTCATCAGCGCCCTCCGGCTGGACGACTGAGGTCCGCCCTCCGCCCGCGGGCTAGCACTCGGTACACTCGACTGCTACCTGGCGGACGCAGCGGTGCATGGCCGCTGGCCGCTCGGCACGACGATGCTCGACGAACGCAAATCGGCCATCCTCCGGGCAGTGGTGGAGGAGTACATCGACACGGCGCAGCCCGTGGGGTCCGGCCATGTGGCCAACGCCCCGGGGGTCGACGTGTCTTCGGCCACCGTGCGCAACGAGATGGCCGGGCTCGAGGCCGAGGGCTACCTGCGCCAGCCGCACACGTCGGCCGGCCGCGTGCCCACCGAGAAGGGCTACCGCTTCTTCGTCGACCACATGCGCGAGCCCGCCCGGCTGCCGGGCCGCTCGGCCGAGCAGGTGCGCGACTTCTTCGCACGGGCGCACGGCGAGGCCGAGCAGATGCTGTCCGAGACCAGCCGCCTGCTCTCCAACCTGACCAACCTCGCCAGCGTCGTCGTGGCCCCCGGCCCGGCCGAGGCGACCCTGCGCTCGGTCCAGCTCGTCACCCTCGGTGCGACCGCCGCGGTGCTGGTGGCCGTGTTCAGCGACGGGTCGGTCGACAAGCACACCCTCGAGGTCCCCGAGACCACGGGCGAGGAGCGGGTGGCGGCGGCCAGCGCCCACCTCACCGCCCACCTGTCGGGCCTGCCGCGTGGGGTGCACGCCGCGGTGCCGGCCACGGGCGACGGGGCCACCGACGACCTGGCCTCCCGCGCGCTGGCCGCGCTGTCCGGTCACCAGGGCGGCGACCCCGAGCACGTGTACGTGGGCGGCACCGCCCGCATGGCCCAGGCGTTCGACGCCATCGAGACGGTGCGCTCGGTGCTCGGCATCCTCGAGCAGCAGTTCGTGGTGGTGTCGCTGCTGCGCGACGTCATCGACCGGGGCCTGCACGTGGCCATCGGCACCGAGACCGGGGTGGCGCCGCTCGCCGAGTGCGCCATCGTGGTGGCCCCCTACGACGTCGAGGGCGTGCGCGCCGGGACGATCGGCGTGCTCGGCCCCACCCGCATGAACTACCCGCAGGCGCTGGCGGCAGTCGCCGTGGTGAGCAATCGCCTGTCCGACCGGCTCACCGAGGGCTGAGAAAGAGAACCGTGGCCACCGACTACTACGAGCTGCTCGGCGTCTCCCGCAGCGCCACACCGGACGAGATCAAGCGCGCCTTCCGGCGCCTCGCCCGCGAGCTGCATCCTGACACCGGACACGGCGACCCCGAGGCCGAGGCTCGCTTCAAGCAGGTGGCGCACGCCTACGAGGTGCTGTCCGATCCCGACAAGCGCCGCCGGTACGACGCCTACGGCCCCGAGGGGGTCAACGGCGGCGGGCCGGTGGTCGACCCGTTCGGCTTCGGCGGCGGCGGCCTGGGCGACTTCGTCGAGTCGCTGTTCGGGGGCAGCCCGTTCGGCGGGCGCGGGGGTCGCGGCCAGGCGGGCCCGCCCCGGGGGGCCGACCTCGAGGTGGTGGCCGACCTCGAGTTCACCGAGGCCGTGTTCGGCTGCGAGCACGTGGTGTCCGTGCGCACGGCGGTCGCCTGCGCGGCGTGCCGGGCCACCGGTGCGGCCGACGGTACCGAGCCCGTCACCTGCTACGAGTGCCAGGGAACCGGGCAGGTGCAGCGTGTGCGCCAGTCGCTCATCGGCCAGATGGTCACCTCGTCCCCGTGCGCGCGCTGCAACGGCTCGGGCCAGATCATCGCCAGCCCGTGCGGCGAGTGCCGCGGCGAGGGACGCACCATCGACGAGCGCAAGTACACGGTCGACATCCCGGCCGGGGTCGACTCCGGGTCGACGCTGCGGCTCTCGGGCCGCGGGGCCGTGGGCCCTCGGGGCGGGGCATCCGGCGACCTCTACGTGCACCTGCGGGTCGAGACCCATCCCCGGTTCGAGCGCGACGGCACCGACCTCCACAGCACCGTCCACCTGCCCTACACGCAGGCCACTCTCGGCACGACGCTCGAGTTCGAGACCCTGGACGGCACCGAGCAGATCGAGGTGCCCCGCGGCACCGCCTCGGGGACGACGTTCCGCCTGCGCGGCCGGGGTGTCCCCCACCTCGAGCGCCACCACCGGGGCGACCTCCTGGTCGACGTCGTGGTCGACGTGCCCACCGAGCTCAGCGACGAAGAGGAAGAGGTCGTCCGTCGCCTCGCCGAACTGCGGGGTGAGGACGTGGCGCCGCCGCCGTCGAGCCTCATCTCCAAGCTGCGCTCCGCGTTCAAGTAGGCGGGCGCGCGGTGCCCCCGACAGGCGGTGAGGCCGGCAGGGCGGGCCGCCGGCCGGCCGGGCCGCTCACGCCCCGTCGGGCGCGCGCCCACGTGTTCGTGGACGACCTGGACGCCCCCGAGCTGGCCGCCGGCGACCGCCACCACCTCGTGCGCGTGCTCCGCTTGCCCCCGGGTGCCGAGGTGACGGTCGGCGACGGCGACGGACGGTGGCGGGCCGGTGTGCTCACCGACGGGCCGCGGGTCGAGGTGGCGGGGGACATCGCCGCCGAACTCGCACCGGAGCCCCCCGTCACCGTGGCGTTCGCGCTCATCAAGGGCGGCCGTCCCGAGCTGACCGTGCAGAAGCTGACCGAGGTGGGCGTCGACCGCATCGTGCCCTTCGTGGCCGACCGCGGCGTGGTCCGGTGGGACGCCGCCAAGGCCGAGCGGCACAGCGAACGGCTGGCCGCGATTGCGCGCGGCGCGGCGATGCAGTGCCGGCGCATCCGGCTGCCCCGCATAGACGGGGTGGGAACGTTCCCAGAGGTGGCGCTTCTGCCCGGGGCGACGCTCGCCGACCTCGACGGCGACCCGCCGGCGCTGACGCGGCCGACGATCCTCGTCGGCCCCGAGGGAGGTTGGTCCGAGGCCGAGCTCGCGGCCGATTTGCCGACAACCCGATTCGGGATTCATGTTTTTCGTGCGGAGACGGCGGCCATCACGGCAGGTGCACTGATGGTTGCACTCCGCGAAAATCTTGTGGGTTACGCCTCGTAAATTAACACTAATTGTAGTATTAGTGCACTTTTCGTGTCATCATGGGGGCTGCGGTTGTGGTGGAGGCGCACTCGCAGTGATTGTCGGGCATGCACATCGGTGCGTAGAGTAGGGACTTGCCTGCCCCGAGCAGTTCCGGGCCGGCACGCCTGGGTCTGGCCGTACTTCTGGGGAACGGCCGAGGGAGGAAAACCATGGACACCGATCTCGAGGTCGAGCGCGACAGTGGCTATGCCGCAAAAGTCGGCGCGCGGCTTCGTTCGATCCGACGTCAGAAGCATCTGTCGTTGCAGGATGTCGAGGCGGCATCCGAACACGAGTTCAAAGCCTCGGTGCTCGGGGCCTACGAACGGGGCGAGCGCGCCATCTCCGTACCGCGGCTGCAGCGGCTGGCCCGGTTCTATCGCGTACCGGTCGACCAGATGCTGCCCAGCGACGACGAGCTCGGCATCCGCTCGCCTGCGGGCGACGAGCAGGTCGTCGATCTCACGGAGCGAATGCGCGGCCCGCGTCGCGACGATCGCCCCGTCACGATCGACCTGGGCGCGGTCGAGCAACTGGGAGGGCAGGAGGGCGAGATGCTCGCCCGCTACCTGCGCATGATCCAGGTGCAGCGGGGCGACTACAACGGCCGCATGCTCACCATCCGGCGCGAGGACCTGCGGGCCGTGGCCTGCATCCTCGACTGCCACCCTGACCAAGTGCCGGCCCGGCTCGACAGCCTGGGCCTCTGCCTGGTCCGCTGAGGCGAGGTCGGGCCGCCACGTCGCCTCGCGCACCTGAAGGCCCGACACCCTTCGGGGTCTACCTCCACGTACCGTTCTGCGCAGCTCGTTGCGACTACTGCGCGTTCGCGACCTGGACCGACCGCCACCACCTGCAGCACGCCTACCTCGACGCCTGCCGCGTCGACGTGGAGCGGGCGGTGGCGGTCGGCTTGCCCCCGGCCACCAGCATCTTCGTCGGTGGCGGCACCCCGTCGCTGGTCGAGCCGGCGCGGCTGATCGCCGTGCTCGACGCCGTACCCCGGGCGCCGGGGTGCGAGGTCACTGTCGAGGCGAACCCCGACACGGTCACCCCCGAGCTGGTGGCCGCCTACGCGGCGGGCGGTGTGACCCGCATGAGCCTCGGGGTGCAGTCGATGGTCGACCACGTGCTCGACGGGCTGGGCCGCACGCACGATCCGGCCAACGTCCGTCGTGCCGTCGACGTCGTGCGCGACGGGGGCATCCCCACGTTCAACGTCGACCTCATCTACGGCGGCGCCGGCGAGTCGCTCGACGACTGGCGTCGCACCCTCGATGACGCCCTGGCGCTCGACCCGCCCCACGTCAGCGCCTACGGGCTGACGGTCGAGCCCGGCACCCCGCTGGCCGACGACCCCGCCCGCCATCCCGATGACGACGACCAGGCCGACAAGTACCTGGCGGCGGCGACGGCGCTGGAGGCGGCGGGCCTGGCCTGGTACGAGATCTCCAACTGGGCCCGCCCCGGCCACGAGTGCCGCCACAACCGGCTCTACTGGTCGATGGGCGACTACCAGGCGTTCGGCTGCGCCGGTCACTCGCACCGGGCGGGCCGGCGGTTCTGGAACGTCCGCACCCCCGAGCGCTACATCGACGCCCTAGCCGCCGGCCACAGCCCCGAGGCGGCGGGCGAGCAGCTCGACCCCGAGGATCGGCGCCTCGAGGCGCTGCAACTGGCCGTCCGCACCCGCGACGGCGTGCCGGCCGCCGCCCTGCCGGTCGAGGAGCTGGAGGACCTGGTCGAGCCGACCGGCGACCGCGTGGTGCTCACCGTGCGGGGCCGGCTCCTCGCCAACGAGGTGGCGCTCCGCCTCCGGTGACCGGCGGGTCCGTGCCGCTGCGGCGCAGCCCGACAGTGGGGACCGCGAGCGTTCTGGTCGCCGCCGCCTGCCGGGTGCGAGACTTCCCGGCCATGCCGTTCCACCCCTCCGTCCAGGAGTGGGATGCCGACCTGCTGGCAGGCGACCCCCTCGGCTTCCCCGGCTACGACGAGCGCCGGCACGCGCTCACGGCCACGGGCGAGGCCGTCACCACCGGTCGCACCGAGCACTACGCCTACATCGACGGCCGCTTCGAGGTGCTGGGCGGCACGATGGGCGCGGCGGTGGGCGAACGGGTCGTCCGGGCCTACGACCGGGCGCGTGAGCTGCGCCTGCCCGTCGTGGTGGCCACCCGCACCGGCGGGGCGCGGCTGCAGGAGGGCATGGTCGCCCTCGCCCAGATGGCCCGCACCGCGTCGGCGGCGAGCCGGCACGCCCGGGCGGGGCTGCTCTCGGTCGGCGTCTACGGGTCGCCCACCACCGGCGGCGTGTACGCCTCGTACGGCTCGCTGGTCGACGTGCGCGCCGCGGTCGAGCACGCCGTCATCGGCTTCGCCGGGCCCCGCGTGGCCGAGGCGGCCCTGGACGAGGTGTTGCCCCCCGGCTCGCACACCGCCGAGGCGGCCTACGACGAGGCGCTCGTCGACGAGCTGGTCGCTCCCCATCAGGCCGGCCCGTGGGTGGAGGTGGCCCTGGGCCTGGCCGACCGGCCCCTACCCACCCGACCCCTCCCGGCATGGACCGCGCCACCGGAGGAGGGCGCCTGGGGCGAGGTGCTGCGTGCCCGTGCCGCCGGGCGACCGACCGGCATCGACCGCGCCGCCCGGCTGTGCACCTCCTGGCTCGAGCTCCGGGGCGGGGACGCGGTGGTGCGGGCGGGACTGGCGTCTGCGGCCGGACGGCGGTGCGTGGTGGTGGCGACCGACCGCTACCACCGGGACGGGCGGCCCCGGCCCGCGGGCTTCCGGCTGGTGCAGCGCGCCGTCGGGCTGGCCGGGCGACTCGGCCTCCCGGTGGTGACCCTGGTCGACACGCCGGGCGCCGATCCCTCGCCGGCCTCGGAGGCCGACGGGCTGGCGCACGAGATCGCCCGGACGTTCGCCGCCATCGCGGAGTGCCCGACACCGGTGGTCTCGGTGTGCGTGGGCGAGGGTGGCAGCGGCGGGGCCCTGGCCCTCAGCTTCGCCGACCGCCTGCTCATGGTCGAGCACGCGGTGTTCTCGGTCATCGGCCCCGAGGGTGCGGCGGCCATCCTCGAACGCGATCCGGGCATGGCCGCGGTCGTCGCCGACCGCCTGCGGCTCACCTCGGCCGACATGGCGGCGCTCGGCATCGTGGACGAGGTCATCGCCGAGGGGCAGACGGCCCTGGACGCCGCGGTCGCCGGGGCCCTCGATGCCGCGGTCGTGGGGGAGCGGGTCACGAGGTTCGATCGGGCGACGGCGCGCTGGCTCGAACCCGGCTGATGGCCGGCGGCGATCAGCCGCCGGGCGGGGGGACCACGAGGTGTTGGCCCGGGATCAGCAGGTCGGCGTTGGCGGGGTCCACCAGGTGCGACCGGTTGGCCTCGACCAGGCGGCGCCAGTAGTGGGCGACGGCTCGCTCCCCGGGCGACGACCCGTCGGGCAGCGCCGTGACCTCGGCCGCGATCGACCACAGGGAGTCACCCGGCTCGACGACCCAGGTCGTGAGGTCGACCGCCGGCAGACTCGGCGTGGCGGGTACGGCAGCGAGCACGGCGGCGGGCCGGTCAGCCCGGTCGTCCGCAGGGCGAGCCCGCGCCGGTGAGCGACCGGGGTCGGCCGGGGCCCTGGCACCGTGATCGATGCGCGTCATGGTGGCGGACGGCGGTGCCTCGTCGACCCTGGTCATCGTGGCGGTGCCGTCGGGCAGGCGGGTGAGCGTGGCCGATGCGCCCGGCGTGGGGGCCGCCGCGGAGGCCACCGTCGCCGGGGCGGGCGGCGCGCCGACATCGGGTGCGGGCACGGCGCCGGCGACCGCCCCGATGGCCAGCCCGATGCCCGAGCCGCCGGTCACCACCCGCCGCACGATCCCGGGGCTGACGCGCTCGACCGCGGCGCCGAGGCCGCGCCACCGGGTGAGCCGCGCCACGACGGCGAGGACGGTGACGGCCAGGAGGTAGCCCGCCAGAGCGAGCGCACCGAGTCGCAGCACCGCGACGGCCATGTCGGGCGGTGGTGTGTCGGCCGTCCAGGCGGTCAGCCCGTCGACCGAGGTCAGCGGCACCGACAGCGTCGGCCCGCCTGCCGCCAGGAGCAGGCGCAGGATCACGACGAGCGCGGCGGACCACAGCGCGAGCCGCACCGTGGATCGCAGGCCGGCACCCATCACCCTGACGCCTCGACGGTTTCGGAGGCGGCGGGCTCGACGGCGGTGGGCTCGACGGTCTCGACGGCGGGGGGCCCGACGGTCTCGGCAGCGGCGGGCTCGACAGCGGTGGGCCCGGCGGTCTCGACCGCGGCGGCGCCGCCCGCTCGCAGGTCGACGAGCAGCCGGTCGCAGCCCCGGCTGTCGGTCTCGGCCCGGATGCCGATGCCGCCGTCGACGCGCCGGGTTGAGGTCACCGTCACCGGCTCGCCCGCCGCGGCCCAGGCGGCGAAAACGAAGACGTCGCCCGTGCTCGGGCGGAGCAGGGCGGCCGATGCCTCGCCGTCGCAGTCCCAGTCGCCGACCGTGGCCAGGTCGCCGGGCTCGCCCAGCGACCAGCGGGCCACACCGGCGTCGACCACCGAGCCGACCACGACGAGCGCCTCGGGGCAGCCGTCCCCGTCGACGTCCGCCACCGGACCGTCGACCGCCGGGCAGTCGTCGCGGGCCGGCGGCGCGGGCCGGGGGGTGTCGGCGCCGCCCCCCGGCCCGGCGACCGTCACCCCGGCGGCGACGAGGGCGACGGCGCCCAGGCCTGCGCCGGCGACCATGGCCCAGCGCCGGCGGCGCGGACCCCGGGGACCGTCAGGGTCCGGCGCTGACGTGCGCCCGCTCGCCACGCGCCCGGCCGCCGGTCGGCGCTCGCGGGTGAGGGCGTCGCCCGTGGCCGGGTCGACCGCGGGCCCGACGGTGGGCGACGGGCCGTCGACTCTCGCGCCCGCGGTGCGGGACAGGCGGTCGGCGGTCGCTCCGGGGGCGGGGGACAGGCCGTCGGCCCCGTCGGGGGTCGCCGGGTCGTCGCTCCAGCCGCGTGCGGTGGGCTGGCCGTCCCCGCCGGCCGGGGCCGGCCGGTCGTGCCGCGCACCAGGGCCGGCGTCCGCCCGCGGTCGCTGGCCCGTGAGGGCCGCGGCTCCGCGCCAGGCGTCGCCGGCCCCGGATGCCGGACTGGACCAGGCGTCGCCGGCCCCAGACGGTGGGCTGGGCCAGGTGTCGTCCGTCCGGGCTGGTGGGCGGGGCCTGGTGTCGTGTGTGTCGGTTGGTGGGCTGGGCCAGTGAGAGTCGGCGCGTCCGGCAGTGGCGGCGGCACTCGGTGGTGGCGTAGCGCCCTCGGCAGCCGAGGACGGCCACGCCGGGGTGTCGATCGCCGCCAGGGGAAGCGCGATGGTCACGTCGGGCCTAGCCCGATCAACGCCGGTCGTCGCGTCGAGACTCCGGGTGGGGTCGAGGTCCGGTGGCCCGGTGCCGAGCGCCGCGGCCCACCGTTCGTCCTCGGTCTCGTCGCCCGCGAACGCCCAGATGCGGTCGAGCGTGTCGGGCTCGTCGTGCCGCGCCGGACTGGCGGGGGGACCGGGCTGGCCGGCGCGGCCGGCGGCGCCCGGCGGTGCCGCACCGGCCCGGGCGGGCGGGGCGGCCTCGTCCCGGTTCGGCAGGCCCGCGGCCGGGACCGCGGCCAGGATGGCGTCGGCCAGGGCGGCGGCGGACGGGCGCCGCGTCGCGACGGGGTCGACCGCCCGCTCGAGGACCTGACCGAGGGCCCGGCCCTCGCCGCCCCGCCGGCCGCCGCGGCGGGGCCCGGGCCCCGCACGACGGCTGCGGCGACCGGTCGGGGCACGGGCGAGCAGGTCGGCCAGCACGACACCGAGCGCGGCGACGTCGTCCGCGGGGCGGGCGTCGCCGGGCGGTGGCGAGAACCCGCACAGCCGGGGCCGCCCGTCGTCGCCGAGGAGGATGTGGCCGTCGTCCAGCCGGCCGTGCACGATGCCGAGGGCGTGGAGGTCGGCCAGCGTGACGGCCACGGCTGCGCCCAGCCCGGCCACCGCGGGCAAAGAGCCCGACCACCGGGCGACGGGCTCGCCCGCGTACCGGGTGCGCAGCTCGGCGCCGTCGCCCGTTGGCGCGACCAGTGCGACGACGCCCGGGTGTGCCGCCCGGCGGAGCCGCTCGCGCTCGTGCCGCAACTGGTCGGCGGCGGCCGCGCCCACCGCCGACTTGATCACCACCGGACCGTCGTCGTCGAGGTCGACCCGGATGTGCACGTCCATGGCACTGAAGACTGCTGAACGCGACCGAAAGTTGTCAAGAGCCCAAGAGGGTGATCTTTGAGGAACGTGTTCTATTCAGAGGCCATCACGGTGACTCGGCGACGGCGGAGGCCGTGGCCGTGACGGTCAGTCCGTCCGGCGCCCCCGGCACGACGCCCGAGAAGATGTAGTCGGCGTACAGCGAGACCTCGACCTCGACCCGGCCGTCGGCCACCGTCACCCGGGGCGAGCCGACGACGTCGGGTGCCTCGTCGCTGGCGGCGACGATGCGCTCGACGACCACCTGCGCCAGGTCGGCATCGACGACGTGGGTGCCGGCGCGCAGGCTGGCCTGGTCGGCCGCCGCGGTGGCGGCGTCGTTGGCGGCCCCGGCGGCGAGGTCGTGGGCCTGGCGCTGGCGCAGCTGGACGAGCGCCATGTCGACGGCGATCGAGGCCATGATCAGCACCACGAGGAAGCCCGCCGGGACGAGCATGAGCGTGCTGCCCCGGTCGCGCCATGCACGCGGGGAACGCCGGTCACGAGGGGCACCCCGGTCACGCCGCGTACGCCGGTCACGCCAGGCACGCGGGGAACGCCGGTCACTCACGGCACACCGGTCAGGTTGTGAGCCCCGGTCACGCCCCGTACGCCGGGAGCAGCGGAGGCTCCGGCTGCGACGGCCGTCCACCCGACGCGGCGGCGGGGTCATCCGCACGCCTCGGCCGACCCGGGCACGCCCGAGCGGAACGGGTCGACCAGCTCGCTGTGGCTGCTGGAGACGTCGAAGCCTCCGAATCCGCCGATCCAGGGGATCGTGAGCGCCGGCACCTCGTAGGTGGCGGTGAACGTGGCACGGGCGCAGCGGGTGAAGCCCGCCTGGCCGCCGCTGTCCTCGAGGTCGCTGAGCCCGACCGTCGCCCGCGCCGGATCGCGGCCGTGGGCGTCGAGGGCGGCCAGCCCGGCGCGCACCGCCGCCCGCTCCGCGTCGTCCGCCGACCCGGACGCCCCCACCTCCGACTCGACGAAGGTGTGCGCCGCCTGGCGGGCCGCGGCGTCGACGGCCAGCTTGGCGTCGATCACCGCCCACGCGTTGGCGACGAGGAGCGCGCCGATCACGAACACGAGGATCCCGAAGGGCAGGGCCTCGATGCCCCCGACCTGGCCGCGGTCGTCGCGCCGGCGGGCGGGACCGCCCGCCTCGGGGAGGATGCTCACCCGGCCGATGCGGCGCCCCTGGATCCGCTGGGCGGTCAGCCGCCAGGTGCCCACCCGCACCGACTCGCCCTCGACCGGCACGTGCCCGAGCCGGTGGTAGACGAGGCCGCCGATGGTGTCCCAGTCGCCCTCGGGCAGCCGGGCCCGCAGCACGTCATTGACCTGGTCGAGCGGGGTGCGGCCGTGCACCCGGATGCCCCCGCCCGGAAGCGGCTCGACGACCGGGCCCTCGAGGTCGAACTCGTCGGCGATCTCGCCGACCAGCTCCTCGATGAGGTCCTCGAGGGTCACCAGGCCGGCGGTGCCCCCGTACTCGTCGACGACGATCGCCATGTGGAACTTGTCGCGCTGCATCTCGCGCAGCATCTCGGGCACCCTCTTGGTCTCGGGAACGAAGCGGGCCGGTCGGGCCAAATCGCGCACGGGCACGTCCTGCTTGCCGTCCCGTTCGGCACCCATCAGGTCCTTGGCGTACGCCAGGCCCACCACGTCGTCCGGACCGTCGGCACACACCGGCAGGCGGCTGTAGCCGTTGAGCAGCGACACCTCGACGACGTCGGCCACCCGGAAGTCCGCCGCCACCGTCACCATGTCGGGCCGGGGCACCATGACCTCGCGCACGAGCGTGTCACCGAACCCGATGATCGACTCGATGAGGGCGCGCTCGTCCTCCTCGATCACGCCCTCCTCGACCCCCAGCTCGGCGACGGCCAGCAGCTCGTCCTCCGACGAGACGAACGGCCCCTGCTTCAGCCCGCGGCCCGGCAGCACGACGTTGGTCAGGCCGATCAGGCCCCGCGCGGCCAGCCGCAGCGGCGGGAACAGGGCGAACGCTCGCACCGGGCGGGCCACCGCCAGGCCGACGCGCTCGGGGTCGAGCACCGCCCAGGTCTTGGGCGCGGCGTCGGCGAGGACGAAGACCACCACCACGTCGACCACGATCGCGACCACCATGCCGACCACGCCGAACACCCGGTCGGCGACGATGCCGACGAGGGTCGCCTGCACGATCTGGCACGCGAGCAGGACGAAGACGACGGTGGTCACGAACTGCTCGGGGCGGCCGACCAGCTCGACGAGGGCGGCCCCCCGGTGACCGTGCTGCTCGGCCAGGGCCTCGGCCCGGGGGCGGGAGACGCGGGTGAGCGCCGTCTCGGCCGCGGCGAGCACGACGGCCAGCGCCAGCAGCACCCCGATGGCCACCAGCAGCCACAGGTCGGTCGATGTGAAGGTCACCGCCACGAGTGCCGCCGTTCCACCGCCCTACCGCCGGTGGTGGAAGCGGTCGAGCAGCGCCCGCTCGCGCTCCTGCATGACCGTGGCCTCGTCGGGCTCGGCATGGTCGTGACCCAGCACGTGGAGCACGCCGTGCACCACCAGCAGCGCCATCTCGTCGTCGTAGCTGCCGGCGTGCTCGGGGGCCTGCCGGCGGGCGACGGCGGGGCACACGACGACGTCGCCGAGCAGCAGCGGCAGGTCGCCGATGTCGGGCTCGTCGCGGTCGGGCCCGGGGGTGCCGCCGTCGGGCCAGCGCCCGGACACCACCGGGTCGTCGATGGGGAAGGCCAGGACGTCGGTGGGGCCGTCGGCCTCCATGAACCGGGCGTTGAGCTCGGCGATCGCCGTCTCGTCGACGAACAGGAGCGACAGCTCGGCCTCGCCCTGCACGCCCTCGGCCAGCAGCACCTCGCGGGCGAGCGTGACCCAGCGGTCGACGTCGACCGGCGCGGCGTCCTGCTCGTCCGCGCCGAACACCGCGACGTCGCCCTCGGGCCCGCGTCGCAGCGGCTTGGGCTCGGGTCGGGTCACGCCGGCGTCGTCGCCGGGGTGGGCCGCCCCTGGCGGGGGGGTGTCCGGCGGGGGGTTCACGACCGCTCGGCGGGAGCGTCCGCGGCCTCGCGCGAAGCGTCGGCCCGCTCGTACGCGTTGACGATGTCCTGGACGATGCGGTGGCGCACGACGTCCTTGGCCCCGAGGTGGACGAACGACAGCCCGTCGATGCCCCCCAGCGTGCGCTCGAGCCGCGTCATCCCGCTGCGCCCGGTGGGCAGGTCGACCTGGGTCATGTCGGCGGTGACGACGGCGCGCGAGCCGAAGCCGATGCGGGTGAGGAACATCTTCATCTGCTCGGGCGTGGCGTTCTGGGCCTCGTCGAGGATGATGAAGCTCTGGTTGAGCGTGCGACCCCGCATGAACGCCAGCGGGGCCACCTCGACGGTGCCCCGCTCGAGCAGGCGCTGCGCGCCCTCCGGCTCGACCATGTCGTAGAGGGCGTCGTACAGCGGGCGCAGGTAGGGGTCGATCTTGGCCGCCAGGTCGCCGGGCAGGAAGCCCAGGCGCTCGCCCGCCTCGACCGCCGGGCGGGTGAGGATGATGCGCTCGACCTGCTTGGCCTGGAGCGCCTGCACGGCCATGGCCACGGCCAGCCACGACTTGCCGGTGCCGGCCGGGCCGATGCCGAAGGTGATCACGTTGTCGCGGATGGCGTCGACGTAGCGCTTCTGGCCGGCCGACTTGGGACGCACCGTGCGACCGCGGGCCGAGCGCAGCACCTCGGCGGTGAGCACCTCGGACGGCCGCTCGTCGGCCCGCACCATGTCGATGGTGCGCACCACGCTCGCCGGCTCGAGCCGCTGGCCCCGCTCGAGCAGCAGCACCAGCTCCTCGAACAGCAGCGCCACCTTGTCGGCCTCGTCGCCGGTGATGGCGATCTCGTTGCCGCGCACGTGGATCTCGACGCCGGCGAACGACGACTCGACGACCCGCAGCAACTCGTCGCGCTGACCGAGGAGGTCGGCCATGAGGTGGTTGCCGGGCACGGAGATCTTGACCTGGGTCGTCGCCACGAGGCTCCCAGGTTAGGCACATCGCCCACGCGCGCGGCGCGCCCGGTCCGTGCCGGTAGCGTCGCCCCCCGTGGACCAGCCCCCGACCCGGCTCGACGGCCTGACCCCACCATCGCTGGGCCGGCGCGACGGGCTGGCGAGCCGGCTCGAGCGGTGGGCGGCCGAGGCCCGGGTGGACGAGGCCGCCCGCGCCCGCTCACGCGAGCGGTGGCTGCGGGCCCAGGCCGAGGAGGAGGGCTCGCTCGCCGGTGTGCTGGCCGACCTCGGCGAGGCCGGCGCCGCGGTCACGGTCGCGACCCGTGCGGGCGGTCGGCACGGCGGCATCGTCCGGTCGGTCGGCGCCGACTTCGTGGCGCTGGCCCCCGCGGCGGGGCCCGGCGGGGAGGTCGTCGTGGCGCTGGCGGCGGTGACTGCGGTGCGCACCGGTCCGGGGACGCGCCGCGTGGCAGGCGACCGCCGGATCGACGCCGCGCTACGGCTGCTCGACGTGATCGTCGGGTTGGCCGCCGAGCGGGAGCAGGTGCGGGTGGCGACGGCGGGAGGCGAGGCGGCGACCGGCGTGCTGGCGTCGGTGGGCCGCGACCTGGCGGTGGTGCGCGGCACGGGCGACCCGCCCGCGGTGACCTACCTGCCCCTCGACGCCATCACCGAGATCGTCGTCGGCGGCTGATCACCGCGTCGCCCGGTCGGGTGGCGGCGGGGCGGCGCGTGGGGTTCGGGAGCGGCCCGCTACCGTGGCTGCAGTGCGTGTTCGTCGGCCTCGCGTGGTGCTGGGAGGCCTGCTCGGCGCCCGTGCCCTGGTCGCCGTCGTGGTGGCGATCGTCGGTGTCGGCGCCGTCGCCGCGTGCGGTGGCACCGACGACGGTTCGGGAGCCGACGATGCCGCCGACGCGGCCGGCGCCACCGAGCCCGCCCCGTCCTCCACGGCGCCGGCGCCGGCCGATGACGTCACCACCGGCACGCCAGGGACGGCCCCGCCCACCACGCAGGCCGCGGCCGACGAGCCGCCCGACTGGCTGGGCACGCGCGTGCTCACGACCGTTCCGGGCGAGTCGCCCCCGCCCACGCCCTCCGAGCTCGATCCCCGCGACCTCGCCACGGTCGACCGGCTGCCCCCGCCCCGCGACGGGCGCTTCCACGCCTCGGTGCGGCCCGTGCCCCCCGACGTCGCCGCGCGTTCGACCTGGCATCCGGGCTGCCCCGTCACCCTCGACGACCTCCGCTACGTCACGGTGTCGTTCTGGGGTTTCGACGACCGCGTCCACACGGGCGAGCTGCTCGTCCATCGCACCGCGGCCGACGCCGTGGCGGGCGTCTTCCGGGTGATGTTCGACACCCGCTTCCCGATCGAGGACATGCACGTGACGACGCCGGCCGAGCTCGACGCCCCCGACACCGGTGACGGCAACCCCAGCGGCGCGTTCGTGTGCCGGGCCACCCGCGGGTCGTCGTCGTGGTCGCAGCACGCCTACGGGCTGGCGGTCGACGTCAACCCGTTCCACAACCCGTACTGGCGCAACGGTCGCCTGCTGCCCGGGCTGGCCTCGACCTACCTCGACCGGGCGGCGCTGCGGCCGGGGATGCTGGCGCCGGGCGGCGAGGTGGCGTCGGCGTTCGGCGCCATGGGCTGGCGCTGGGGCGGGAGCTGGTCCGAGCCCGACTACATGCACTTCAGCGCGGACGGGACCTGAGCCACCGCCCGGACGACGTCACACCGCCAGCGCGTGCACCACGGGATCGACGCTGCGATCTGCGGCGCCCTCGTGCCGGCGGACCGCCAGCAGGTCGGCGGTGCGGAAGCTGGCCACCCGGGTGCTCCACGAGTCGATCACGTCGCGGCCGTCGCCCCGGCGGAAGAACGTGGTCATCGGTCCCTCCTGCTGGTAGGCGTCGGCGCCGCCCACGATCTCGACGGTGCGGTCCCGCAAGGTCACCTCGAACGTCGGCATGGGTGCACGGTACGGCGAGGAGCCTGTGGGCGACGAGGGGTGCAACCCTGTGAATCTAGGAAGTTCTCCACAGCGGCGGCCCGCCGCCGGGAACGTGATCAGCTCTCGGCGTCGCCGCGGGTGGCCGGCTCGGGGTAGAGGTGCTCGAGCTCGCCGGGCTGGATCCGCGATTTGTTGATGAACTCGTCGACCTCATGACCTCGGAGGCGGATGACCCGCCCGAAGCGGTATGCGGGCAGCTCACCGTGGTCGATGAACCGGTACAGGGTCCGCGGGGTGATACCGAGGCGCCGCGCCGCTTCCTGGGTCGAGAGCCAATCGGTCTCGTCGTTTCTCACGCCTCGACCTTACACCCTCGCATGGTGTTTGGGCATCTTTCGGTCAACCCCTAGCGATGGTCGCGTCACCACGTATGGTGTGGACGTCACCACGCGTGCCGCGGATATCGCGTGGTAGATCGGGGCGAGCTGCCGCCCGTCCCCACGTGTGCTGAAGCTGGGAGAGGTGGCAACGACGGATGGTGATGACGCGGCCGGCCAACGAAACCGTGACGACCGAGGGCCGAGGCGCCGCGCCCCAGCGCGTGGTGGCACGGCTGCCGGGGCTGCCCGGCAGCCGCGCGGTGCTGGGCGGGCTACTCATCGCGCTGGCCGGCGTGGGGACCTTCGTGTCGTGGCAGCAGGCGTCCGGCGCGCCCGGGCAGTCGTACGCCGTCGCCACCCGGACCCTCGAGCCAGGGGACCCGGTGACGGCCGACGCCGTCCGCTTCGAGCCGATCGACCTGCCGGCAGGCGTGGCCGCCGCCGCGTTCACCACCGCGGCCCAGCTCGAGGGCCGGGTGCTCGTCGCGCCCGTGGGCGAGGGCGAGCTCGTGCAGCAGGGGGCCGTCAGCGACCAGGCGCAGGCCGAACCCGCCGCCGAGGTGTCGGTGGCGCTGGCCCGCGACCTGGCGGTCGACGGCCGTCTGGCCACCGGCGACACCGTCGACGTGTACGCCACCTACGACGAGGGCACGCAGGTCGTCGCCTCCGGGGTGCGGGTCATCTCCGTCACCGAGGGCGGGAGCTCGTTCGACGACGGCAGCGAGCTCACGGTCACCCTCGCCCTCACCAACGCATCGCAGCGCATCCCGGTCATCGACGCGGCCCGCGAGGGCCAGGTCACGCTCGTCCGCACGACCCATGTCGCACGCGCGACGTCCTCGGCGTCCGAGCCGACCGCCTCCTCGGCCACGACGCCGCCGCCGACGGCCGGGGGAACGGGCGCGCCGCCGCCGACGGCCGGGGGAGCGGACACGACGGCAGCGCGGGCGGGTGGTCGGCCGACCACCACGGTGGGCGGGCGCTGATGGCCGCGGACCGCTACGTCGTGCTGGGGCTGGCCGGGGTACGGGCGACCTGGTTCGCCGACGTGGCCCGGTGGGCGACGTCCGCAGCCCTGCCGGTCGACTTCGTCAAGGTCGTCTCGGTCGAAGAGGCGCGGGCCCGGCTGCTGTCGGGGCGCCCGTTCTCGGGCCTGTTGGTCGACGCCGGGCTGGCGGCGCTCGACCGCGACCTCGTCGAGCTCGCGGCCGACCACGGCTGCGCGGTGGTGGCCGCCGACGACGGTCGCGCCAACCGGCCCTGGCGCGACCTGGGGGTGGATGCGGTGCTGCCCGCGGGCTTCGGGCCCGACCAGCTGCTCGACGCCCTGCGGGCGGTCTCCCGCCCGATCGAGCGCGGCGAGGACCTCGTGGCACCCACCGCGGCCGACGACGGGGGGCCCGCCACCTGGCGCGGGCGGCTGGTGGCCGTCACCGGTGCCGGCGGGGTCGGCCGGTCGACGCTGGCCATGGCGCTGGCCACCGGGCTGGCGGCCGATCCCCGCGACCGGCGCCTGGTCGTGCTCGCCGACCTGGCGCTCGACGCCCACCAGGCGCTGCTCCACGACGCCGGGGACGTGGTGCCCGGCCTGCTCGACCTGGTCGAGGCCCACCGGGGTGCGGTGCTGCCGCCCGACGAGGTGCGGGGCCTGTGCTTCGCGCTCCCGGACCGCGGCTACGACCTGCTGCTCGGACTGCGGCGCCACCGCGACTGGACCGCGCTGCGGCCCCGGGCCTTCCGCGCCGGGCTCGACAGCCTGTGCCGCACCTACCGGCAGGTGGTCGCCGACGTCGACGCCGACGTCGAGGGCGACGAGCAGTGCGGCTCGAGCGATGTCGAGGACCGCAACCTGCTCGCCCGGCAGACGCTGGGCGCTGCCGACCTGGTGCTGGTGGTCGGCGTGCCCGGCGTGGCCGGCGTCCACGCCCAGCTGCGCATCGTGCGCGACCTCGTCGAGCTGGGGGTCGACGGCGGTCGCATCGTGCCGGTCGTCAACCGCGCCCCCCGGTCGCCCCGGGCGCGCGCCGAGGTGGGCGGGGCGATGGCCGCGCTCATGGCGGCGGCCGTGCCGGGCGTGGCCCTGGCGTCGACCCCGGTGTTCGTGCCCGAGCGGCGCCGGCTCGCCGAGGCCGTGCGCGACAACGTCCCGCCCCCGGCGCCTCTCGTGAAGCCGCTGGTCGGGGCCGTCCGGGGTCTGCTCGACCGGGCCCGGCACGCGTCGGCGCCCGCGCCCGCTCCCGTCGTGGCCGCGCCGGTGCTGGTGGCGCCCGGGTCGCTCGGCAGCTGGCACGACGACGGCGGTGAGGGCGAGCGCGAGGCCGGAGGCGACCGCGCGTGGGGCGGCCGTCGCCCCGGCGACCCCGACGACGGGCTCGCCGGCACGGGCGGGGGTCGGTCGTGAGTGGCCGAGCCGATCCGCTGTCGCCGCTGGCCGAGATCGAACGAGCTGCACAGGAGCGCGCCAAGGACATCTCGCTGGAGATGAACGCGCCCGGGGGCGAGGCCAAGCTGCGGGCGCTGATCGCGGACGAGGTGGCGCACTGGAACGACGACCACCGCCGGGGGCGGCGGGCGGTCGAGCTGCCCGACCCCGAGCTGGTCGTCGAGCGCGCGTTCCGCAACCTGGCCCGGTACGGGCCGCTCACGGCGCTGCTGGCCGACGACGACGTGTGGGAGGTCATGGTCAACGCCCCGACCGCCATCTTCGTTCGCCGTCACCGGGGCCCGTCCGGCTACCACGACGAGGTCTTCCACGACGACGACCACGTCCTGCGCACGCTCACCAAGCTGCTCGACGACGCGTCGACCGCGCACCGCAGCCTCGACCCCGCCGAGGGGCTGCAGGACGCGCAGCTCGACGACGGTGCCCGCGTGCACATCGTGCACGGCGACATCGCGCGGGGCGGCCACGTGCTGGTGAACATCCGCAAGTTCACCGGCATCCCGTTCCGGTCGCTCGACGAGCTGGTCGAGCGCGACATGCTGACTGGACAAGTGGCCAACTTCCTGGCCGCCTGCGTCCACGCCCGGCTCTCGATCGTGTTCTGCGGCCCACCCGGCTCGGGCAAGACGACGCTGCTGAGCTGCGCCACCGCCGAGCTCGACCCCGGCCTACGGGTGGTCGTGGCCGAGGAGGTGTTCGAGTCCGACGTCCCGGTGCCGAACGTGGCCCAGATGCAGACCCGCGCCGCCCGCGCCGATCGGCCGGCCGTCGACCTGCGCCGGCTGGTCGCCGGCTTCCTGCGCATGGCGCCCGACGTGGCGGTGGTGGGCGAGGTGCGGGACCGCGAGGCCCTCCCGCTCCTGCTCACGCTCTCGTCGGGCGTCACGGGCTACACGACGATCCACGCCGGCTCGGCGCGCCAGGCGCTCACCCGGCTGCGGTTCATCTGCCAGCTCGCCGACACGTCGGGCGGCCTACCCCTCGCCGCGCTCAACTCGCTGGTCAGCGAGAGCATCGACGCGGTCGTGCACTGCACCCGCACGCCGGCGGGCCCGCGGGTGACCGAGGTGGCCATGGTCGAGGACCTGACGGGCGGGGCGGACGCCACCCACTTCACGCTCACCGAGGTGTTCCGCCGGCCCGGCCCCGACCAGCCGCTGGCGTGGACGGGCGACGTGCCGGCGCGTGCGGTCCGGCCCCTGGCCGATGCCGGCTACGACATCCGCGTGCTGCTCGAGCCCCGGGGAGCGTACGGGTGACCGGCCTCGTGCTGGCGCTGTGCGCCTCGGCCGGCGTGTTCTACCTCTACACCGCGCTGGCGCTCGGCTGGCGCGGCGTCGGCCCGGGCCCGGCTCCCGGCCGGTCCGCCGTGGGCGGACCGTTGGCTCGGGGGCGCGGGCTGGGTGGGCGATGGGCGCAGGTCGGGCTGGACGAGGTCGACCTCCGCCAGTTCGCCGTCGTGACCGGGGGCCTGGCCCTCGCGGGCGCGGTGGTCGGCCTGGCGGTGTTCGGCGGCGCGCTGCCGGGGTTGGCCCTGGCGGTCTGCTTCGGGTCGGTGCCGCTCGCGTCCGCGAGCGTCCGGCAGGTCCAGCGGCGGGCTGCGGCGCAGGAGTCGTGGCCCCGCATGATCGAGGAGATCCGCATCCTCACGTCGTCGCTCGGCCGCTCGGTGCCCCAGGCGTTGTTCGAGGCGGGACGGCGTGCCCCCGACACCCTGCGGCCGGCCTTCCTGGCCGCGGAGCGCGAGTGGGTGCTGTCCACCGACTTCGAGCGCACGGTCGCGGTGCTGAAGGCGGGCCTCGCCGATCCCACGGCCGACGCCGCCTGCGAGACGCTGCTGGTCGCGCACGAGATCGGCGGCACCGATCTCGACCGCAGGCTCGAGGCGCTGATCGAGGACCGGGTCATCGACGTCCAGGGCCGCAAGGACGCCCGCTCCAAGCAGGCGGGCGTGCGGTTCGCCCGGCGGTTCGTGCTGCTCGTGCCGCTCGGCATGGCGCTCGTGGGCATGAGCATCGGCAACGGCCGGGCGGCCTACGCCACGCCGGGAGGGCAGGTGATGGTGGTCGTCGGCATCGCCTCGGTGGTGGCGTGCTGGGCCTGGGCCGGGCGGCTGCTCGTCCTGCCCGTCGAGGAGAGGGTGTTCCAGGAATGAGCGCCCAGGCGGCCGCCCTGGTGGGTCTGGCCCTGTTCGTGGGGTCGACGCTGGTGCTCAGCGAGCTCCGGTGGTTCCGGCGCCGCCCCCTGGTCGACCGGCTGGCGCCCTACCTCCCCGGCGGGGCGGCGGCCAGGCGCCGCGGTGCGGTCATGTCGGCGGCCTCGTTCGGCCAGGTGATCGCACCGCTGGCCCAGGCCGTGGGGGAGCAGCTGGCGCGGGCGGTGGGCGTGACCGAGCCGCTGGCCGTGCGCCTCGAACGGGTGCACTCGCCCCTCGACGTCACCGCGTTCCGGGTGCGGCAGCTCGCCTGGGCGATGGGTGGCCTGGTCGGCGCCGGTGCGCTCGCCGCAGCCGTCGGCCTCGCAGGACCGATCGCGCTGGCGTTCGTCCTCGGCGGTGCCGTGCTGGCGTTCCTGGTGGTCGAGCAGCGGCTGGCCGCCGCGTCGGCCGGGTGGCAGCGGCGGATCTTCCTCGAGCTGCCGGTGGTGGCCGAGCAGCTCGGCATGCTGCTCGGCGCCGGTTACTCGTTGGGGGCGGCGCTGTCACGCCTGGCGGCGCGGGGCACGGGTGCCTGCGGGCGCGATCTCGAGCGGGTGACCGGGCGGATCCGCCAGGGCCTGACCGAGGTCGACGCCCTGCGCGAGTGGGCGTCGGTGGCCGACGTCGAGCCGCTGCGGCGCCTGGTCGGCGTGCTGTCGCTCAACCGCCAGGCCGGCGATCTGGGCCGGCTCATCGGCGACGAGGCCCGCTCGATCCGCCGCGACGTGCACCGCGAGCTGGTCGAGACGATCGAGCGGCGCGGCCAGCAGGTGTGGATCCCGGTCACGGTGGCGGCGCTGGTGCCCGGGGTGATCTTCCTGGCGGTGCCGTTCATCGAGGCCTTGCGCCTCTTCTCCAACTCCTGAGCGCGCCCGCGCCTGGGAGATCCGACACACGAAAGGGACGACCACCATGCTCAGCCCGTACGACCCGTCGGTCCGGCTCTACGCCCAGGCCAGCGCCGCCTGGACCGTCGCCCGCCACCGGTTGGGCGAGGGGCGCACCCGCCGGCGCGCCGACGACCGCGGCGAGGGCGTCATCTCGGCCGCCATCGTCGTGCTGATCATGGCGGCCATCGGTGCGCTGATGTGGACCGCCTTCAAGGGCATGTGGGAGGACATCGAGTCCGACACCAACGACCGCATCAGCGAGGTGGGCAGCTGAGCACCCCGGTGCCGTCCCGCACGTGCGGGGGCGATGATCGCGGCGCCGGCGTCTTCTCCGCCTCCATCGGCCTGCTGGTCTTCCTGCTGTTCCTGTTCTTCGCCATGCAGGTGATGTTCGGGCTCTACGCCACCTCCACGCTGCGGGCGACGCTGAGCGATGCGGTCTCGCGGGCGGCCGCGGCGGGCCGGTCGGTCGACGCCGCCGAGCTGGAGGTGATCGCCGCGGAGGCCGAGGGTTCGCTCGGCGAGATGGGACGGCGGCCGTCGACGGTCATCGAGCTCGAGCTGGTCGACGAGGACGGCGACGGCCTGGCCGACGTGGTCGTCGGTCGGGCGGTCGCGGTGCCGCCGCGGTTCGTGCCGCCCTCGATCGGCGGCATGATCGGCTTCGAGCGGATCACGGCGGGCGCCCGCATGCGCATCGAGCAGGCGCGCTAGGCGTTCGATCCGACACGTATCGTGTGCCCAAAGTCATGGCGCGGCGCCTCTTACCCCAAGTAACATTCGCCGAGCAGGCACTACGCCTCGGGGGGAGGAGACGCTGTGACCATCACGACGACGAACACCACCAGCGAGCCACGGGGCGTCGACCCGCCGGCGCCGCGGTCCGAGCCGGCGGTCGACAGTCGACCGCCGGCCGAGCACGCGCCGACGACGGTCCGCGACGTGGCCCGCACCGTGGCCGCCGTCGCCATGCTCGGCTCCTCGATCATCCACTTCGCCTTCGCGCCCGACCACCTCAGCGAGCAGACGTCGCACGGCGCGTTCTTCCTGGTGATGGGCTGGACGCAGCTGCTCGGCGCGGCCGCGCTCGCCTTCCGGTGGCGGCCCCAGCGGGCGTGGCTGTTGGGCACGGCCGGCCTCAACCTCGGCATCGCCGCCCTCTGGCTGCTGTCCCGCACCGCCGGCCTGCCGGGTGAGGAGCCCGAGGCCGTCGCCTTCCCCGACTCGCTCGCGACCGGCCTCGAGGTGCTGGCCGCCCTGGCGGCGCTGAGCGTGGCGTTCGGGTGGCTCAGCAACCGCTCGGTCGGGCGCCGCGGCTTCGCCCTCACCGCCGTCCCGGCCGTCGCCATGGCCGCCATGGTCACCGCCTCGGTGGTGCCGGCCCTCGGTGGCGGGCACGGCCACGGCGGTGCCGCGGCCGACGGCCACGCGCACGGTGCCGCCGGCGACATGGCCGCCGACCACCACGGCTCCGCCGACGCCGCGTCCGAGGACTTCGCCGCCGTCCGCCTGGCGGCGCTCACGGGCGGGCTGCCCGAGGACGAGATCGCGCGCCTGCGCGAGGTCAACATGGACAACCTGGCCGCCGTGATCCGCGAGCGGTCTGACGCGTTCTCGTCCGTCCCCGAGTCCGAGCGCGAGGCCATCATCTCCCAGTTCGTAGCCTGGTCGGTCGACAACGCGCTGACTGCCGAGGCACCGCCCGAGGACGGCGCCGCGACCATGCACAGCCACGGCATCAACCCCTGGGTGCCCATCACCGACCCGGATGACCAGCTCGCGCTGCAGGCCGAGCTCCAGGCCGCC
Source organism: uncultured Acidimicrobiales bacterium (assembly GCA_963842395.1). Lineage (GTDB taxonomy): Bacteria > Actinomycetota > Acidimicrobiia > Acidimicrobiales > VFJN01 > ZC4RG19. The sequence continues at coordinate 222,317 of CAWJGJ010000002.1, read as the reverse complement.
GGCACGGTCATCCCCACCGTGTCGACCGCGGCGGACGCCATGAGGGCCGGTTACTTCCAGGTGACGCCCTACGTGCCCGGCATCGGCGCCCACTACCTCAACGTCGGGTTCCTGACCGACGGCGAGTTCGACCCGGCCAAGCCGGAGATGCTGCTCTACAACGGCAACGAACCGACCTCCGCGCTGGTCGGGCTCAGCTACGGCATGCTCGCCGACGAGGCGCCCGAGGGCTTCGTGGGCCCCAACGACGAGTGGCACGAGCATCCGTCGCTGTGCATCGTCGACGCGATGGTGGTCGGGCCGGACATCACGCCGGAGGAGATGTGCGACACCGTCGGCGGCGAGAAGGGCATGCCGTTCGAGAACCACATGTGGATGGGCCACCTGTGGCAGGTCCCGGGCTGGGAGTCGTCCTGGGGCCTGTTCAGCGGGGAGAACCCCGCCATCAACATGGCCACCAGCGACGTCGGGCACTGATCCCGCCCGGCGAGTCGCAGCCCCCACATCCGCAGGCCGCCGACGCTGGTGGCGATCTCCGTGATCGCCACTAGCGTCGCCCTGTGGACTCTCCCGCAGGCGACGAACCACCCGCAGGCGACGAACCACCCGCAGGCGACGAACCACGGCCGACGGAGATCGCCGCCGCACCCGAGGGCTTCCGATCGGGGTTCGTGAGCATCGTGGGCCGGCCCAACGTCGGCAAGTCGACGCTGCTCAACCGCATCCTGGGCCAGAAGGTCGCCATCGTCTCGGACAAGCCGCAGACCACCCGCCACCGCATCCAGGGCGTCCTCACCCTGCCCGGCGCCCAGGCCGTGTTCGTCGACACCCCGGGCATCCACAAGCCCCGCACGCCCCTCGGCGAGCGGCTCAACACCGCGGCCACCGCGACCATCGGCGACGTCGACGTGGTGGCGTTCGTCATCGACGCCACCCAGCCCCTGGGGCGGGGAGACCGGTGGGTGGCGGCGCGGGTCCCCCCCGACGCCGTTGTGGTGGTCAGCAAGGTCGACGCCGCCCAGCCCGCGGAGGTGCTCGCGCAGCTGCGGGCCGCGGGCGAGCTGGAGATGTCCGAGTACTTCCCCGTGTCGGGCCGCACCGGCGAGGGCGTCGACGCCCTGGTCGACCACCTCGTGGCCCGGCTGCCCGAGGGCCCCCGCTACTACCCCGAGGGCATGGTCACCGACGTGCCCGAGGCCTTCCACGTGGCCGAGCTGGTGCGAGAGCAGCTGCTGGCGATCACCCGCGAGGAGCTGCCGCACTCGATCGCCACCCGGGTCACCGAGTGGGAGTGGCCGGTGATCCGGTGCGAGATCCTGGTCGAGCGCGACTCGCAGAAGGGCATCGTCATCGGGCGCAAGGGCGCGGTGCTCAAGCAGGTGGGAACCGCCGTGCGCCGCCAACTTCCCGACGGTGCCTACCTCGAGCTGCACGTGACGGTGGACAAGGACTGGCAGCACCGCCCCGGCTCGCTCGACCGCCTGGGCTTCTGACCGACGGCGCCGGGTCAGGCGGCCGGGGTCGGGGCCGCGGCCAGGGTGCGCAGGAACGCCTCGGCCTCCGCGCGGTCGCGGGTGCGGCGCATCTTGGGGAGCGTGGCGACGATCTTGGGCCCGTAGCGGGCCGTGGCCAGGCGCGGGTCGAGCACGGCGACGACGCCGCGGTCGGTCGCGGTGCGGATCAGCCGGCCCGCGCCCTGGGCCAGCAGGGTGGCCGCCCGGGGCACGTCGATGGTGACGAACGCGCCCGGGCCCACCTTCTCGCGCCGGGCCTCCAGCAGCGGGTCGTCCGGGCGGGGGAACGGGAGCCGGTCGATGGTCACCAGCGACAGCGACGGGCCGGGCACGTCGATGCCCTGCCAGAAGCTCATCGTCGCGAACAGGCACGTCTCGGGCTCGCGGGTGAACCGGGCGACGAGTGCGGCCTTGGGCAGGTCGCCCTGGACGAGCAGCGGGTACTCGAGCCGGGGGCGCAGCGCGTCGACGGCGCGGTGCATCGCCTTGTAGCTGGTGAACAGCGCCAACGTGCGGCCGCCGGCCGCCCGGACCAGCGCCTCGAGCTCGTCCACGGCGGCGTCGGGCCAGCGGGGATCGGTCGGGCGGGGCAGGTGGGCGGCGCAGTACATGAGGCTGTTGGCCGGGTAGTCGAAGGGGCTGCCCACGTCGAGCAGCTCGTCGTCGCGCTGCGGCAGCCCCAACTGGGACCCGAGGCCGGGTGCCAGCGTGGCGCTGGTGAGGACGGCGGACCGGCGGGACCAGAGCCGCTCCCGCAGCAGGCCCGCCACGTCGAGCGGTGCCAGGCGCAGCAGCGGGGCCTGCTCGGGACCGGTCACGAACAGGACGTGCTCGTCGCCCGGCGCGGCCACCGCGTCCAGGTCGTCGAGGAGGGCGGTGGCGGCCTGGCGCGCCCGGACGGCGCGCGTCGTGACGTCGTCGGCCGCGTCGTCGGGGATGCCGCGCAGCGCGACCTGCGCCTGCTCGACCCGGCGGCGCAGCGCGGCGAGTGCGCCCGCCAGCGCGTCGGGCAGGGGGCGGGTCAGGCGCTGGTCGCGGTAGGGCGCCAACGCCCCGGTGAGCACGGTGCCCGAGTCGTGCACGCCGGTGATCGTGTCGCCCGCCTCGGCGAGGATGCCCCGCAACAGCCGGCCCAGGTGCGTGAACCGGCCGGCGCCCACCTCGACCCCGGTGGTGGCCGAGATGATGTCGTCGGTGACGTGCGCCTCGTCGATGACGGTGACGTCGTGCTCGGGCAGGATCGCCCCGTCGCTGGCCAGGTCGAGCCCGTACAGGTGCAGGTTGACCACCACCACGTCGGCCTGCGCGGCGCGGTCCCGCGCCCGCTCGGTGAAGCAGCGGTCGCCGCGGGGCAGCGCGCCGCGCCGGGGCAGTCGCGGGACGTCGTGCTGACGGCGGCCCACGCCGCGTCGCTGGGCTCGGCGTCGAGGTCGGCCCGGTCGCCGGTGTCCGTGCCGGCCGACCAGGCGACGATGGCGGCCAGCTCGTCGGGGTCGGCCCGCTCGGCGAGCCCGTCCAGGGCGAGCTGCGCCTGGGCGGACCGGCCGCCCGCCGGATCGCCGAACATGTCGGCGGCGGTGCCCGCGTCGCCGCCGGCGGTGGGGGACACGCCCAGCTCCGCGAGCCGCTGCACGCACACGTAGTTGGACCGGCCCTTCAGCACGGCCCACGTGAACGGCGTCCCGAGGGTGCGGTCGAGGAACGGCAGGTCCTTGGCCGCCAACTGGTCCTGCAGGGCGCGGGTGGCGGTGGCCACGACCACCCGCTGCCCCGAGAGGATGGCCGGCACCAGGTAGCCGAGGGTCTTGCCGGTACCGGTGCCCGCTCGCACCACCAGGTGTCGCCGGTCGGCGATGGCACCGGCCACCGCCTGGGCCATCTGGGCCTGTCCCGGCCGGTCCTCGCCGCCAGCGGGCAGGGCGGCCACGACGTTGGCCAGTGCGGTGGCGACGTCGTGGTGGGGCATGGGCGGCGACGGTAGCCCCGGAGGGCGGTCGCGCCGGTGGATCGTCGCCGCGCTCACTGGTGCACCCTTCGGGATGCACGCAGTGAGCGATCGGCACTGCGTGCCGAGTACCGCACTGTGCTCATGGTTCGCTCGCTCCGCTCGCTCACGCGACGACCAGCGAGTCGTCGTCGGCGAGGGCCATGCGCCGCACGTCGGCGATCGCCTGCGGCAGGTCGGGCAGAGCTCGGTCGACGGGACCGGTCGGGGTGAGGAAGACGAAGACGACGCCGACCACCGGCTCGCCCGTGGCGTCGGCCACGGCCAGGGCGTAGGACGCGCCCTGGGCGCGGTAGCGCGCCACCAGGGGGTCGAGATCGGTATCCGGGCTCGCGGGGCCGGTCTTGTAGTCGACCACCACCAACCCGTCGGGCCGCCGGTAGAGCAGGTCGACGTAGCCCTCGAGGGCGCGGCCGCCCCCCAACGGGACGCCCACGTACAGCTCGCGCCAGTGCGGGCTCGCCGCCGCCTCGGCCACCGTCGTGGACGCCAGCGCGGCGTCGACCAGGGCACGGATCTGCGCCTCGTGGCCGATCACGCCCTCCGCCGCGGCCTGGGCCGCCACCGCCTCGGCCGCGCCGGCGCCGGTGACGAGGTCGATGCTCTGCATCACGCCGTGCACCGCCCGGCCGATGGCCGAGCCGTAGCGGCCCTTCTGCCACGGCGGCAGGTCGAGGTCGCGGGCCCGCTTCTGCAGCCCGTGGTCGGCGGCCGCGTCCGGCCCACCCTCCTCGGTCAGGGCCGTGGCGGCCACGGTGCGCGGCCGGCCGCTGGCGGCCAGCGCGGTGTCCCGCTCGCGCCGCCACTCGTCGAACGACGGCAGGTCGCCGCCGGCTGCCGGGTCGGTCGGCCCCGGCGCGGGGTGGGCCGCGTCGCCGTCGCCGGCCCGGGCGGCGCGCTCGGGATCGGCGGCGATGGTCGGGAGGTGGGCCAGCCCGTCGCCGAGGGTCTTGGCCAGGAGCTCGGCGCTCGTGAGCTTGGCGTCGTCGGCGGGCTCGGCCTTGCGGGTCTTGCGGTGCAGCGACACGACCAGGTGGTCCTGCGCCCGGGTGCAGGCCACGTACAGCAGGCGGATGCGCTCGTCGTGCGACATCTGCTCGTCGATGGGGCGCCAGGCGTCGAACTCGTCCGAGGCGACCAGCTTGCCGACCCGGATGATGCAGTCCTGGCCCGGCGGCCAGATCACCTCGGCGCCGGCCCGGGACGTCATCGGCTGGGTCGACAGCCCCGCGACGATGGTGATGGGGAACTCGAGGCCCTTCGCGGCGTGCACGGTCATGATCCGCACCGCGTCGTCGTCGGTCTCGGGGAGCACGGCCTCGGACACCCGGCTGCCCTCGGTGGTCTGCTGGTGCACCCAGCCGAGGTAGTGGCGGAGGGTCCCGTTGGTGGTGTCGGTCCACGCCCGCGCCTGGTCGACCACGAAGCGGATGCGGCGCCACAGGTCGCGGGCCCGGCCCTCGGCCTCGCCCAGCTCGAGCACGCGGCGATCGCGGACCACCTGGTCGGCCAGCTCGCTGGGCGACCGCCACCGCCGGGCGCGGTGCATGTCGCGCAGGTAGGTCAGGCCGGCGGCCACCGGGTCGTCGGGCGGCACCGACTCGGGCAGCGCCCGGGTGTGGTCGAAGCTGCCCTGGTGGTCGCGCCGGAACCGGTAGAGGTCGTCGTCGCCGCAGCCGAACAGCGGCGAGCGGAGGGCCGAGATCGTGGCGAGCTCGTCGCTGGGGTCGTCGATCGACCGGAGCGTGAGCAGCAGGTCGCGGACCAGCCGGCTGGCGTACACGAGCGAGGCCGACTCGGCCCGGTACGAGATGCCGGCGGCCACGAGGGCGTCCTCCAGCGCGGGCAGCGAGATGCGGGTGGGCACGAGGATGGTCACGTCCCCGGCCCGGGCGGGCTGCCAGTCGGGCTCGCCGCCGTGCGGCCGGCGGTCGACCAGCCATCCCTCGCCCACGATGCGCTCGATCGTGGCGGCCACGTCGGCCGCCTCGCGCCGGCGCACCTCGCCCGCCGCCGGCGCATCGGTGTGGCTCGCCGGCCCGAGCACCGTCACCGGTGGGCCCACCGGGGCGTCGCCCCGCACCGCGGTGAACGCCTCGTAGGCGGGCTGCGAGGGCAGGTCGCCGTGGCGCCGCTCGGCGATGAGCGCGGAGAAGACGGTGTTGACCGTGTCGACCACCGCCGACCCGGTGCGGAAGTTGGTGGTGAGGGAGAGGGCCCGTCCGCCGGCGCCGAAGCGCTCGGCGGCCCGCAGGAACAGCGAGATGTCGGCCCGCCGGAACCGGTAGATGGACTGCTTCGGGTCGCCGACGAAGAACAGCTGGCCGTCCCTGGTCTCGATGTCGTGCCACGGGGCGTCGGTCGTCTCGCCGCCCGTGCCGGCGCCGTCGGCGGTGCCCGCGATGAGCACCGCCAGCTCGACCTGGATCGGGTCGGTGTCCTGGAACTCGTCGATGAGCAGGTGCCGGTACCGCTGGTGGAGGTCGGCGCGCACGGCGGCGCCGTGCACGGCATCCCGCAGCATCTGGCGGGCCAGCACCAGCAGGTCGTGGAACTCCAGCTCGCCGGCGGCGCGACGCTCGGCCGCCGCCTCGAGCGTGAACCGGCGCAGCTCGACGCCCAGCAGCCTCAGCGCCTGGTCGACGACCCGGTTGCTGAGCTCGCCGATGCGGCCGTCGAACGCGTTGTAGCGCTCCTTCAGCCCCCGCAGGTCGTAGTCGGGAGGCCAGTTGCCCTTGCGGCCCTGGGCGGACGGCCGGGGCCGGCCGGCCCAGCGACCGAGCAGGGGCAGCTTCGCCAGCTCGTCGCCGGCGGCGCGCACCCGGTCGGCCCATGCCGCCAGCTCGCCCAGCTGGGCCAGCAGCTTGTCGTCGTCGTCGAGGCAGTGGGGGCACTCCTCGTGCGCGGCCGTGATGTCGTCGAGCAGCTCCTCCAGCGCACCCTCCCACGGGCTGATGTCGGGGGCGGTCGCGGGCGCGTGCGCCTCGGCCAGGTCCCAGTTCTGGTTGAAGGCCAGCGCGATCAGGCGGAGATGGGTGGTCTTGATGCCGCCGGCGGTCGCCAGCAGCAGCGGGCGCTCGACCGCGGGATCGGCCAGGAGCTGGTCGAGGAAGAGCGACCAGCGGTCGTCGAACGCGACCGCGGAGCCCACCTCGTCGAGCACCTCGACGCGGGGCGGGAGGCCGGCCTCGATGGGGTGCTCGGTCAGGAGGCGCCGGGCGTAGCTGTGCAGCGTGCCGATGGCGGCGCTGTCGAGCTCGGCCAGCGCCATGGTGCACCGCTGCGCCACCGTCTCGTCGTCGCGACCGGCCGCCTGCTCGCGCTCGTCGTCGAGCCGGCGTCGCACCCGGTCGCGCAGCTCGGCCGCCGCCTTCTCGGTGAAGGTGATGGCGGCGATGCCGTCGAGCCCGGCCGTGCCGCCGGCGACCAGGCTGACGATGCGCTCGACCAGGGCCCGGGTCTTGCCCGAGCCGGCGCCCGCCTGCACGAACAGCGTCTGGTCGAGCTGGTGGTGGATGCGGTCGCGGGCCGCCTGGTCGGGCGGTGCGCCGGTCACGGCACCGGCTCCGGCGTGGGCGCCTCCTGGGGCTCGACCATGTCGGCGTACGGGGCCACGGCGGGGTGACCGCGCTTGGCCTCCCACCCCCGGCGCAGCTCGGTGACGCCCATGCCGTCGGGATCGCAGTACGAACAGGGGACGAACGGGCCGAACGACTCGATCGGATGGGGCGGGAACGTCCCGTGCTCGATGCCGGCGACGATGGTGCCGAGCGTCGTCGTCACGCGGGCGAGCACCTCGTCGTCGACCGCGTAGCCCTTGCGGGTGAACCCCACGCGGTCGGACACGAACCAGTACTCGGACGTGACCGGTGCGTCGGGGTGCCCGACGAACGCCCGGGCCGCCTGGGCGTACACCACCAGCTGCAGGCGGGTGCCGCCGAGGTCGGGGTCGTCGGCGGTGAACCCGTAGCCCCGGTCGCTGCCCGTCTTGTAGTCGAGCACCACCAGGCCCCCGGCGTCGGTGGTGTCGATGCGGTCGGCCGAGCCGCGGAACCGCAGGAGGCGCCCGTCGGCCAGCGGGATCTCCACCGGCGGCGTCGTTCCGTCGAAGCCGAACCCGTGCTCGGCGGCCCGCGGGCGCGCCCGCGCGGCCCGCCGCCTGTCGTCGTCCTCGCGGAGGAAGCGGCTGGCCAGGGCCACGATCTGGGCCTTGTCCCGGTGCCAGAACACCGGGCGCCCCGTCAGGCCCCGCTCCTCGTAGCGCGCGCAGACCTGGTCCGCGATGCGGCGGATGAGGGCATGGTCGTGTTCGGTCCACCGGTCGTCGGGAGCGGGCTGACGCTCGGGCGGCCGGGCCAGCACGTCGGAGATGAACTCGTCGAGCACCTCGTGCACCAGGCTGCCCCGGGTGAGGGCCGACATCTCCAGCTGCTCGGCGGGATCCTCGACCGGGGCCACGTCGAGCAGGCGGCTGCCGAAGTACGCGAACGGGCACTTGGCCCACCCCTCCAGCCGGGTGGACGACACCACGCCGTCGAGCGGCGAGGGCACCCCGACGCCCGCCAGGTTGCCGTCGAAGCGGGTGAAGGCGCCGCTGCGCCGCGCCCGGAGGAGAGACTCGCCGAGCCGGGTGCGCTCGTCGGCCTCCGCGCCGGCGCCGGCGCGGAGGCGGTACTCCTGCTCGGTGGCGGGGAAGGCGCAGTGCCGCACGGCGTGCGCGAACGACGGCACGGCGTCGAGCCAGGTGCCGCCCTGCCCGACGATCGCGTCGGTGGACACCCGGGTGCCGGCGAGCTGGCTGGCCACGTCCGCCAGCCAGCGCGAGGGGACCCGCTCGCTGCTGGCCCGCAGGTCGCCCCGGGGCAGGCACAGGACATGGGCGGGGGAGGCCGCCAGCGCGGCGACGAGCCGGCGGTGGTCGCGCCCGACCCGCTGGCGGCGCAGGTCGAGTTGGCCCGACGCGCGCGCCCGGTCGGCGTCGGTGAGCAGCGCATCGTCCCGCACGGGACCGGGCAGCGTGCCCTCGGCCATGCCGAGCACGACCACGAGGTCGAGGTCGAGCCCGACCGCGAACGACAGCGGCCCGACGAGCACTCCCTGGCCGAACCGTCCCACCCGCCCGATGTCGGCGTCGAGCTCGACCTCGAGGGTGCGGCGGAACACCGCGAGCGAGACCTCCGGCTCGACCGCGTCGAGGCCGGCCAGGCGGTCGAGGGCGGCCTCGACCTTGGTGGCCGCCCGCACCTCGTCGTCCGGCCAGTCGTCGCGCCGGACGGCACCGCCGGTCAGCCGGTCGACCAGGGCTCGCAGCCACGCCACCCGCGCCGCCCACGAGACGGGCCGGGCCTGGGACTCGGCCAGCCCGTCGACGAGCTCCAGGACCAGGTCGCGCAGCCGCGCCGCGCGTTCGGCCTGGCGGCGGGGGAAGGGTGCGGCCGCCTGGTCGCGGTCGTCCTCGCTCTTGTCGAGGGACCTGGCCTGGGCCTCGAGCTGGTGGGCCGTCCGGTCGAGCTGGTGGTCCCAGTCGGTGCGGCTGGCCACGATGCCGGCCTGGCGGGTGATGCGCTCCCACGCCGCGGTGGGCTCGGCGGCCGACCCGCCGACCGACCGCGTCAGCAGGCCCATGACGTCGGCCCGCCGGAAGTCGTGATCCGGCAGGGCGAGCAGGTCGAGCACGACCCGCCCGAGCGCGGATGCCGCCAGGGGCCGCACCGCGGCGCCGTTGCGCGCGACGCCGGCCGCCGCCAGGTGCTCGTGCACCAGGCGGCCGTAGGGCGTCGGCGAGCCGAACAGGATGGCGATGCGATCGAGCGGCGTGCCGGCGCGGGCGGCGTCGACCACCGCCCGGACCGCCGCCCGCACCTCGTCGTCGGCGTCGGACGTGGTGACGATGCGCGTGGTCCCGACCGCCACGGGCAGGGGCACGGCCGCCGCCTGCGCCTCCCCGGCGGACGATGCCCCGGCGGACGGGTCGTCGACCGCCAGGCCCGGAGGCGGGGGCACGCCGATGCGGGCGAGCGAACGGGCCACGCCCGCGTCGGCATCGGGCCGGCCGGTGGTGCCGACGACCACGGTGGACGGCACCGCGGCCGCCACCGCCGCCAGCAACTCGGCCTGGCGGCGGAGCAGGTCCTGGGGCAGGTGGACCACGAGGTGCCCCAGCTCGGCGGCCGGCCCGGTATCGCCACCCCGGGTCACCCGGTCGATGGCGGCGGCCGTCAGGTCGGCCTCGTCGTACCAGTCGCCGGCCAGCAGCCGGCGGGCCCGGCCGCAGATGCGCACCACGTCGTTGGCCCGCCGGCCGGCGCCGCCGAGCGCCGCCAGGCCCTCGGCGGTGACGTCGGACAGCTCGGCGAACGCGGCGACCAGCGCCTGCTCGGTGGCCGGGTGGGCGGCGACGGGCGCGAAGATGCCCGGAGCCTCGGCGAGGACCCGCCGCAGGGCCGCCGCCACCACGGGTGTGGAGACCGGCCGTCGCCCCGTGCCCGCCAGCGCCGACGACCCCAGCAGCTCGGCGAGCCGGTAGGCGGTCAGGAACCCGACCGCGGCCACACCCGCCAGCCCGGGGGCGACCGGGCCGAGCGTGCCCGCCGCGAGCAGCCGGCGGGCCGTGACGCCGACGTGGTTGCTGGCCACCACCACAGTGACGGGCGCCAGCGGGTCGCCGCCCTTGGCCGCGGCGATGGTGTCGCGCAGCGCGAGCAGGGCCGGGCGTCCGTACGGGGTGGTGACGACCGCGAAGGGCACGGGTGCCAGGCTAGGCACGGGGTGTGACGGTTTCGGGCGGCTCGGCGTCGGTCTCGGACACCGCACCGCCCCGGGTGACCTCGAGCGGCACCTCACCCTCGATGTGGGGGACCTTGATCTGCACGGTGACCGTGCCGTGCCGCTGCTCGTGGCGCACGACGTTGAAGGCCGACGCGTAGACGACCACCCGGGCGCTCACCGCCATCCAGGCCAGGATGGCGAACACCGCCCCGATCGACCCGTAGAGCGCGGACGACCTGGCGACGGCCTGGGGGAGGAAGACCGTCCCGACCAGCTTCACCACCCCGATCGCGACGCCGCCCACCAGCGCGCCGGGGAGGTGGTCGCCGAGCGGCACCGCGACGTTGGTGAGCAGCCGGAACAGCCACAGGAACAGCGCCACGTCCAGCGCCACGCCGCCGAGCGCGGTGGGCAGCACCGCCGGTCCCGGCAGCGCGGCGGCCAGCGAGCCGAGCGCGGTCGAGGCCGCGAACAGCACGGCGCCGCCGACGAGGCAGGCGAGGTGGAACAGCTTGGCCTTCCAGCCCGCCAGGCCGGTGACCTGCCAGGTGGCGTTGAACGCCTGCGCGAGCGTGCCGACCACCCCGAGGCCGGCCCACAGCAGGCCGGCCAGGCCCACCAGCGAGGCGGTCCGGCGGCTGTCCTCCGCGTTCTCGATGACGTCGACCACCAGGTCGGCGGCCGTGCCGGTCAGGCCGAACTGCTCGACGACGTTGCTCACGAAGTCGGTGTCGCCGGCCGCCACGAAGCCCACGATGCTGATGCCCACGAGCAGCAGCGGGAACAGCGACAGGAACCCGGCCAGCGCGATCGACGAGCTCAGGGGCCCGCCCCCCACGTCGCCCACCCGCTGGTGGACGGCGAGCGGCGTGCCCAGCCAGGGCAGCCGTTCACGCAGCCGCTCGAGCACCGATCGACCTCGTCGTCATGGGCCTCACCGACCACCTGGGCACACCTGTCCACTACCCGGCAGCGGGTAGTTTGCCCAGGTGATCCCCGACGGCATAGACCCCGAGCGCATCCCGGCCCACATCGCCTGCGTGATGGACGGCAACGGGCGGTGGGCCGAGCGCCGGGGCCTGCCGCGCACCGACGGGCACGCCGCCGGCGAGACCGCGCTGCTCGACACGGTCGAGGGTGCCCTCGACCTGGGCATCGACTGGCTGACGGTGTATGCGTTCTCGACCGAGAACTGGCGCCGCCCGGCCGACGAGGTGCGGTACCTGATGGGGTTCAACGAGTCGCTGCTCATCCGGCGGCGCGACGAGCTGCACGAGAAGGGCGTGCGGGTGCGGTCGATCGGCCGCCGCGACTGGCGGGTGCCCCGCCGGGTGCTGCGCCGCATCGACGAGGCGGTCGAGCTGACCCGCCGCAACCGCCGCATGACGCTCACCATGGCGTTCAACTACGGGGGCCGGGCCGAGATCATCGATGCCGTGCGAGCCATGGTCGACGATGGCGTCCCCGCCGACAAGATCACCGAGAAGCGCCTCCAGCACTACTTCTACGACCCCGAGATGCCCGACCCCGACCTGGTGGTACGCACGTCGGGCGAGTTCCGCATCTCCAACTTCCTCCTGTGGGAGCTGGCGTACAGCGAGCTCGTCTTCACCGAGACGCTGTGGCCCGACTTCCGCCGTGAGCACCTCTTCGACGCGGTGCGCGAGTTCCAGCGCCGCGACCGGCGCTTCGGCGGCGTCCAGGCGCACGGGACCGGGTGAGCCCGGCGTGCCGCTGTACCGCGACCGGGGAGTGGTGCTGCGCACGTACAAGTTGGGCGAGGCGGACCGCATCGTTGTGCTGCTGACCAAGGGCCACGGCAAGGTGCGCGCGGTGGCCAAGGGGGTGCGCAAGACCAAGAGTCGGTTCGGCGGGCGCCTCGAACCGGCGAGCCACGCCGACCTGCTCATCTACGAGGGGCGGGGCGAGCTCGACATCGTCTCCCAGGCCGAGACCGTCGACCACTTCCGCCGATTGCGCGACGACCTCGACCGGCTGGGACGGGCGGTGGCCATGCTCGAGGCTGCCGACCAGCTCGCGCTCGAGCGCGAGCCGAGCCCCCGGCTCTACGACCTGCTGGTGGGGGCCCTGCGCGCCCTCGCCGACCAGGACGCACCGCTGGTGGTACCCGCCTTCCTGCTCAAGGCGCTGGCCCTCGAGGGCTTCCGCCCCCAGGTCGAGGCGTGCGTGGCCTGTGGCAGCGACGGGCCGCTGGTCTCGTGGCCGGCGGAGGAGGGCGGCCTCCGGTGCGCCGCCCACCGCCTGGGCCCCGCAGTGAGCCCAGAGGGCGTGGAGGTGCTGCGCAACATGCTGGGAGGCCGGTTGGGCACGGCCCTCAACGAGACCCGGGGCCGGGTGGTGTCGGAGGTCGACCACCTGGTGGTGCGGGCGTTCGAGCACCACGTCGAGCGGCGCCTGCGGTCGATCACCACGCTCCACCGGGGGTGACGGGCGCCCGCCGATCGGCGCGGACCTCCCGGGTGCCGGGGATCAGAGCGGCTTCCACTCCTTGGCCGGCTCGTCCCAGCCCAGCCACTTGCCCCGGTTGGGCTCCCACACGATGTAGGTGCCGCGCGCCGCGTCCCACTGGGGGTTGTAGCTGCTCGGCGCGGCCTGCGGTGCCGGTGCCGGCTGGGCGGCGGCGGGCTCGGCGGGCTGGGCAGACTCTGGTCCCGGGGCGGGGGACGGCGACGGCTCGGCCGTCGTCGGCGGGCTGCTCGGCGCATCGCCTGGCCCGGGCGAGCCGGATGCGGTGTCCGAGGGCGGGCCGGCGTCTGCCGTGGGCGCGTCGACCGGCACCGCAGGGGTCTCGCTGCCGGACTCAGGGGGCGCCGACGGGGCGCCGGGGCTGCCGGCCGCGGCGGGTGGCGCACCCGGGGGAGGGGCGGCGGCGGGGGAACCTGCGAGAGGGGACGCGGGCGGCGGGGTGTCGCCCGAGGCCTGCCGGGCGCCCGGCGGTGCCCATCCGGCCCCGGCTGCTGCGGCCGCACCTGCGGCGGGGGGCGCACCCGGTGCCGCGCCGGCCGGCGGTCCCCAGGAGCCGGGTGCGGCCGTCGGCGGCCCGGGGACGGGAGCGCCCCAGGGCTGGCCGGGCTGGCCTCCGGGGCCGGCCCCGCCGGGCACGCCCCACGACGGCTGCCCCGGTGCGCCGTAGCCGGGGTAGCCCGTTCCCGCGGGCGGGGCGAGGCCCGCCACGACCACCGGGCCGTTGTGCGCGTTGGCGACCACGAACGTCTTGGCGGCCATGTCGCCCACCCGCCGATGGCCCGTGGACGTGAGACCGCAGACGAAGCCGACCGCCGGCACGAAGCAGGGGATGCCGTCGACGATCCACAGCACGGTGCGGCTCAGGGACTTGCCGAAGCCCGGCGTCCCGCCCTGCTCGTCCACGACCTTGACCCCGAAGGCCGCCTTGCCGGCACTGCGGCCGGTCGCGCCCTGCAGCGCCGCGAAGACGAGCGGCGCCGCGATCCACAGCACGACGAAGCCGATCGCCGCCTCGCCGTTCTCGGTGAAGTAGAGGCGATCGCCGATCTCGAGGCAGCTCGACGTGTCGGCGGCCCGCCGGACGACCTCGCAGTCGAGGTTGGGGGTGTTGCTCGTGTCGACGTACTCGGCGAAGGGGCTGAGCGGCGTCGGCCCCAGGAACGCCGCGAGGACCAGCCACAGGAGGAAGTCGATGACCCACGCGCCCGTCCGGCGACCCATCACCGCGGTCGGATCGGCCTGCGTCCCTGCGTAGGCGGGGGGCGCCGCCGGATACTGATACGCGTTCACGCAGGTCGTTCTAGCACCGTTGCCCACCCTCTTCGTGACGGGCCAGAGCGAATCGGTTCGGGGCCTCCGACCACGGTCCGTACACTGGGCGGCCATGTCGGAAGTCCCTGTTCCCGCTGCACCCGATCCCGGGTTGTTCGACAAGGTCGTCAACCTGTGCAAGCGGCGGGGCTTCGTCTTCCCCTCGGCCGAGATCTACGGCGGCTTCCGCTCGACCTACGACTACGGCCCCGTCGGCGTGCTGCTGCTCCGCAATGTGAAGGACGCGTGGTGGCGGTCGATGGTGCAGCTCCGCCACGACGTGGTGGGCCTGGACGCCGCCATCCTCTCGCACCCCGCCATCTGGGAGGCCTCGGGCCACCTGGCCAACTTCACCGACCCGCTGGTCGACTGCCGCAAGTGCCACGAGCGCTTCCGCCTCGACAAGCTGGACGACCCCGAGGTGTGCCCCAACTGCAAGGCCACGCACAGCTTCACCGAGGCCCGCCAGTTCAATCTCATGTTCAAGACGTTCGCCGGCCCGGTCGAGGGCGCGGGCGCCGAGGTCTACCTGCGGCCCGAGACCGCGCAGGGCATGTTCCTCAACTTCCGGAACGTGGTGGAGACGTCGCGCAAGAAGCCGCCGTTCGGCATCGCCCAGGTGGGCAAGGCGTTCCGCAACGAGATCACGACGGGGAACTTCGTCTTCCGCACCCGCGAGTTCGAGCAGATGGAGATGGAGTTCTTCGTGCCGCCGGCCGAGAGCCAGCATTGGTACGAGTACTGGTGCAGCGAGCGGCTGGCCTGGTACGTCGACCACGGCATGCCGCGCTCCAGCCTGCGGCTGCGGGCGCACGACCCGGACGAGCTCTCGCACTACTCGTCGGGCACCAGCGACGTCGAGTTCGTGTTCCCCTGGGGCTGGGACGAGCTCGAGGGCATCGCCAACCGGGGCGACTACGACCTGCGCCAGCACGCCACCCACTCGGGCGAGAAGCTCGACTACTTCGACCAAGCCAGCGGCGAGCGCTACATCCCCCACGTCATCGAGCCGGCCGCCGGCGCCACCCGTACCGCCATGGCGTTCCTGCTCGCCGCCTACGACGAGGAGGAGGTCGCCCGCGAGGGCCAGGGCCAGGGCGACGTCCGCACGGTGCTGCGCCTCCACCCCCGCATCGCCCCGTACAAGGTGGCCGTGCTCCCGCTCTCGAAGAAGGCCGAGCTGCAGGGCCCGGCCACCGAGGTGCTGGCCCAGCTCCAGCCGCACTACATGTGCGACTACGACGAGACCCAGGCCATCGGCCGTCGCTACCGCCGCCAGGACGAGCTGGGCACACCGTTCTGCGTGACCGTCGACTTCGACACCCTGGACGACCAGGCGGTCACGGTGCGCGACCGCGACTCGATGGCGCAGGACCGGGTGCCCATCGCCGGCCTGCTCGACCACCTCCGCCCCCGCCTCGGCCTCTGACACGCCGGGCCGGTCCTCCGGGCGCTGGGAGGCCGCCAACGCGGACCGGCGCTGTCCGCAATGGCCGGTACGTTGCCGCCCATGGCAGACACGGGCGCGACGGCCACGACATCCCGCCACCGGGCGGCGGTGCCGTTCCTCTACTACGGCGACGTGGCCGCGGCGATCGACTGGCTCGTCCGGGCGTTCGGCTTCCGTGAGCGGTTCCGGTTGGCCGCGCCGGGTGGGTTCGTCGTGCATGCCGAGCTCGAACGCGAGGGCGCGCTGGTGATGCTCGGCAACGTCGGCCCCCGCAACGCGGGCCCGCCGCCCGACCGCGTGCGGTCCGGCGTCTACGTGTTCGTCGACGAGGTCGACGAACACTGGCGGGCGGCCCGGGCGGCAGGCGCCGAGATCGTCGACGAGCCGAGCGACCAGCCCTACGGCGACCGGATCTACCTGGCCCGCGATCCCGAGGGCCACGAGTGGTACTTCGCCCAGCACCTCCGCGACGTGGCCGTCGACGAGCTGGCGCGCCGGCTGGCGGGGGGTGGGTGACGGGCGCCTCAGGCGTCGTCGCCGGGACGCCAGGAGCGGTCGCGCTTGCGGGCCGAGGCGCGGCCCTTGTCGTCGAGCCGGCGCTGGCGGGCCCGGCGCGAGGGCCGGGTGGGGCGGCGGGGCGCGACGGGCACCGCGGCGGCGTCGATCATCTCGACCAGGCGGTCGCGGGCGATGCTGCGGTTGCGCCACTGCGAGCGCGAGTCGTCGGACCGGACGCGCACCAGCTCGCCGAGGACCAGGCGCACCCGGTCGGCGCCCGGCCCGTCGAGGGCGTTGAGGTCGGCCACCAGCTCGACCGCCGACGCGGTCACGTTGCGGTGCTGACCGCCCGGGCCGGAGCCCCGCGCGAACGTCTCGTCGAGCGCGGCCGCCGGCAGCGTCAGGCCCCGGGTGGTGGTGAGGTCGCCGTCGGTCGCGGGCATCGCCCCAGCCTGCCGCCGCACGGCGGGCGGGCACCACCCCATTGCTCATTGCGGCCCCGATCGCGCACGACCCGGCTGGCGCGTTCCGACCTGATGGCACCGGAGGCGCCGCACGTTCGGTCAGCGGGAGCGGACGTGAGCGAACCGGCCGGCCTGGCGGTCAGGGTTGGAGGGAGCGGCCCAGACGCCGACCCGCCACCCGGACGCCGATCCAGCCCATGGCCACCAGGTAGGCGGCGTGCAGCAGCAGCACCGGCGACGGATCGCCCAGCACCAGCGCCCGCTCGATGGCGACGCCCTGGTAGAGCGGGCTCAGCCGCACGACCCACGCCACCGCGTCGGGGTACTGGTCGAGCGGGAAGAACGTGGCCGAGAACAGGAACAGCGGGAAGATGGCGATGTTCACGTAGTCGAAGTCGAACCACGACCGCATGTAGGTGGTGAGACCGAGGCCGGCGCCGCCGAACGCGAACCCCACCAGCGCTGCGCCCGGGATGGCGAGGATGCCCCACGCCGAGGGCGCGAGCCCGAGGGCCGCCATGGTGGCGAAGAACACCGTTGCGTTGACGAGGCTGTGGCTGAGCGCCCAGGTCAGCTCGCCGCGCACGACGTCGGGTACCCCGAGGGGCGTCGCCAGCATGGCGTCGTAGACGTGGGCGTACTTGGTCTTGAAGAAGAAGCCGATGGTGGTGTCGAGCACGCACCCGTTCATGGCCGCGACCGCCATCATGGCGGGCGCCACGAACTGGTCGTAGTCGACGAGCTGGCCCCCGGGCGCCTGGACCTGGCCCACCAGCTCGCCGACGCCGATGCCGATGGACAGCAGGTAGAGGATCGGCTCGAAGAACCCGCTGACGAACGCCGGCCACTGCCGGAGGTACGACCGGCCGTTGCGCTCGACGACCCGCAGGGCGTGGCGCGTCCCGAGCGCCACCGTGGCGCTCATCGGCGCACCCTTCGGGATGCGCGCGATGAGCGCTCGGCCCGGCGGGCCGGGAAGCACGCTGTGTTGATGGTTCGCTCGCTCCGCTCGCTCATCGAGGCTCGCTCACGCCGCCAACCTCGACCGGAAGATGCGGGTGCCGAACCAGGCGCCCGCGCCGATGTAGGCGGCCAGCACCGCCAGGTGGACGCCGGCGTCGATCGCGCCGAGCGTGCCGGTTGTGGCGCCCCGGCACAGCTCGGCCGAGTGGTACAGCGGGGTCAGCATGGCCACGGGCTGGGCCCAGCCGGGGAGCTGTTCGATGGGGAAGAACGTGCCCGAGAACAGGAACATCGGCATCACCAGCAGCCGGAACACCACCGTGAAGCTGAGGTCGGAGTCCTGGGCGCCCGAGTAGGCGCACAGCGGCGCGGCGAGCGCCAGGCCGCCGAGGGCGGCCGACGGCACCGCCACCACGCCCCAGGGCGACGGCACGGCGCCGAGGGCGGCGGCCACCACCAGGAACAGCGTGGCGTTGAGGCTCAGGCGGGCGAAGATCCAGGTCAGATAGCCGAGGTACACGTGGCCGGGCGCCACCGGCGTGGCGGCGGCGGCGTGGAACGTGCGGGTCCACTTGAGGCCGCCCATGACCGGCCACAGCGACGAGCCCGTCGCCGCCTGCATGGCGGTGGCGGCCATGATGCCGGGCGTGACGAACAGCAGGTAGCTGAGGCCGTCGACCGTGCCCTGGTTGCTGTCGACGAGGTCGCCGAGCCCGCCGCCCATGGCCAGCACGAACATCAGCGGCACCAGGGTGCCGGTGATGACCGACGTGTACCAGAACCGGCGCCACACCCGGGCCTCGCGCTCGGTCACGTGCAGCACCCGGCGGACGGTGCTCTCGGGCCGCCGCCCCCGGGGCCCCGCGCCGTCGGGCGGAGCCGCCGCCGCCCCGGCCCCACCGGGCACGCTCTGGAGCGCCTCACTCATCGAGCGACCGCCCGGTGAGCCGCAGGAACACGTCCTCGAGCGAGCCGCGCCGCACGAGCACGGCGTCGGCGTGGATGCCCCGCTCGCTGATGCGGTTCGCGGTGTCGTCGCCGTGGGTGGTGTAGACGAGCACCCGGTCGGCCACCGGCTCGATCCGATCGCCCGTGCCGGTGAGCCGCGGCACCGCCTCGTCCTGCTGCTCGGGTGTGGCGAAGCGCAGCTCGACCACCTCGCGGGTGGAGTGCCGCTCGATGAGCTCGCGGGGCGACCCCTCGGCAACGATCCGGCCCTCGTCCATGATCACCAGGCGATCGCAGAGCTGCTCCGCTTCATCCATGTAGTGCGTTGTGAGCACCTGGGTGACGCCCTCGCGCTTGAGCCGGTACAGGCGCTCCCACAGCGCGTGCCTGGCCTGGGGATCGAGGCCGGTGGTGGGCTCGTCGAGCAGCAGCACCTCGGGCTGGTTGACCAGGGCCCGGGCGATGGTGAGGCGGCGCTTCATGCCGCCCGACAGCGGGTCGACCCGCGAGTCGCGCCGGTCCTCCAGGCGGGCGAAGGCGAGCAGCTCGGCCGCCCGCTCGCGGATGACCGCCACCGGCATGCCGAAGTACCGGCCGTAGATGAGCAGGTTGTCCCACACCGTGAGCTCGGTGTCGAGGTTGTCCTCCTGGGGGACCACGCCGATGCGGGCCCGGATGGCAGCGCCGTCGCGCACCGGGTTCATGCCCAGCACGGACAGCTCGCCGTCGGTGATGGGCGAGACGCAGGCGATCATGCGCATGGTGGTGGTCTTGCCGGCACCGTTGGGGCCCAGGAACCCGAACACCTCGCCCGGCCGCACCGAGAAGTCGATGCCGTCGACCGCCACCTGGTCGCCGAACCGCTTGGTGAGGGCCTTGCCCTGGATGAGCGGCTCGCCGTCGCCCGACTCCTCGGCCGCACGGCCGGGGATCGGATCCGGTTCCTGGGGCCGCGCGGACATCACCTCACGACCATATAGGTGTCCTGTGACACCCCCGCCATGGATTCGCGGCGGGCTCACCCCGCGCGCGATCGTGGCACGACTGGTGACAGGCTGGGTGTCATCAGATGGTGGGGAATCGGGGTGCTACGGAACGTGTGGCGACGGTCGGGCGTCATAGGTGTGATGCGCACGAGAACAGCAGTGCCCCTCGCGGGTGCCGCCCTGGTGACGATGTGTGGGACGTTGCTGGCGGCTGCCGCACCGGCGGCGGCGGACACCGCGATCGAGGTCGACGCCGGCTATGCCGACGGCCAGATCGTCCCGGGCCGGCCCGTGCCCGTGCGGGTCGAGGTGCGGTCGGACCAGCTGGCCACCGGCACCCTCACCGCCACCCCGTACGCGCTCGGGGAGGCCGGCGAGTCGGTGAGTGCCGAGGTCGAGGTGGCCGGCGGCAGCGTGAAGGAGTACCTGCTGGTGATGCCGACCGCGTGGTCGGGTGCGGTGGGTCCCTCGGAGGTGCGCGTGACGCTCACCACCGACGACGAGACCGTGACCGGCACCGACGCTCTGGGGTGGAACGACACGGTCGAGTCCGTCGGCCTCCTGCCGGGGCTGGCGTCCCAGGTCCCCGAGCCCGTGCCGTTGCCCATGGGCCTCGGGCGGGCCATGTTCGCCCAGCTCGACGCCGACCTGCTGGCGACGCCGGGGGCGCTCGGACCGCTCGGCTCGATCGTCACCGGCCCGGACGGCATCAGCTCGCTGCCCCCCGGATCGCAGGACAACGTGCTGGCCTGGGTCGAGGACGGCGGCCAGCTCCTGGTCGACGCCCCGCCCGGCTCGCCCGTGGCCGGCCTGCCCGAGGAGTGGCAACCCGCCGGCGCCCGCGCCGCCGCCGGTGACGGCTGGGTGCGCCTCACCGATGGCGCCGCGGCCCGGGGCCGGTGGGCCGACATCATCGAGCCGACCCGGCAGTTCGGCCCGCAGCTCACCGAGTTCTCCGTGTGTTGCCCGCCCAGCGTGCCGGACTCGGTGGCCCGCGACGCGGGCCTGCGGGTGCCCGACATCGGCTGGTTGGTGGGGTTCCTGGCGGCGTACGTGGTGGTGGTCGGCCCCGTCACGTTCCTGCTGATCCGGCGTTCCGGGCGCACCACGCTCACCTGGGTGGCGGTGCCCCTGGTGGCCGTGCTGTTCACCGGCGTGGCCTTCGTGGCCGGCACCAGCCTGCGGGCCGGCGCGGGCGCCGCCCACGGGACGGTGGTGCAGACCTCGCCGCTCGGCGACCGCGTCGCGACGTACGTGGGCATCGTGTCGCGCGACGGCACCGACCCGACCGGGTTCCTACCCGAGGGGTGGCAGGCCGGTGGTCTCGGCGCCAATGCCCTGCTGGCCTCGGGCAACGTGACGTTCGACGAGTCCGGCCGCCCGGTGAGCGGGTTCGCCGAGCCGGAGCCGGTGGCGGGCCACGACGGGCGCCCGGGGTTCCGGCTGCCGTTGAACACCGGGGACTTCGGCATCGTGGCCGCCCGGGGCCGGCTCGACGAGGAGAACCCGCTGTCGGTGACCGCCACCGCGGCGGGCGGGGGCGCGGTGCGCGGCACGGTCACCAACTCCTCCGACGTCGACCTGACCGACACGATCGTCGTGGTGGCCGACACCGCGCTCGGCGTCGGGCCCGTGGGGGCCGGCGAGACCGTCGAGTGGGAGCTCGGCGCCGACCTCCCCGCCGAGGGGCGCGACCCGTGGATGGCCGTCGAACGGCCGTGGGGGTCGGCCATCGGGGACATGGGCGAGATCGACTTCGACTCGCCGGTCAACTACGCGGTGTACGCCGCCGAGCTGGCCGGCGACGTCGACTCCTACCCGCCGGGTATCGCCCTCGCCGCAGGCTGGACCGACGACTGGGCGCCCCCGGTCGAGATCGGCGGGGGGATGGAAGGGGGGCGGACCGTGATCGTCGCCCGGTCCGTGGTCGCGGCCGAACCGGGGACCCTGCCGGCGGCGGCGGTGCGCCGGGAGTTCGTCCGCGGCCCCGTGTCCGTGCAGCTCGACGGGGAGGTGGCGGCTGGGGAGCTCGGCCCGGCGGCCGGCGCCATCGCCCGCTTCACGCTGCCCGAAGGCACCGACCCGGCCACGCCGCTGGCCCTGGATGCGTCAGGCGCGGTGGCGAGGGCCGAGGTGTGGAGCGGCGGGCGTTGGGTGGAGCTCGCCCTGGCCGAAGCGTCGGGCCCCGACCAGGGGGCGGGCGCGTTCCCGGTGGGCGACCCGACGGGCCCGATGCGGGTGGCCCCGTTGCCGGCGGGCGCGGTGGCGAACGGCACGGTCTACGTGCGGGCGGCGGTCAGGGTCGACGCCGCTCCCCGGATCACGCTGCAGGTCAGGGGGGCGTCATGAGCGAGCGGAGCGAGCGAACCATGAGCACGGAGCGGCCTCGGCACGCAGTGCCGAGACCGCCATCCACATCGACCACCTCACCAAGCGCTACGGCGACCTGGTCGCCGTGCACGACCTGTCGCTGGAGGTTCCCCGCGGCTCGGTCTTCGGCCTCATCGGCCCCAACGGCGCGGGCAAGACGACCACCTTCTCGGTGCTGGCCAGCCTCCTGCGCCCGACGTCGGGGACCGTCAGCATCGCCGGGTTCGACCCCAACCGCCACGCCCGCGAGGTGCGCCGGAAGCTGGGCTACATGCCCGACGCCATGGGCGTGTACGACGGGCTGCGGGTGGACGAGTACCTCGAGTTCTTCGCGGCGTCGTACCAGGTGCCCCGCACCCGCTGGCGGTCCACGGTCGACACCCTGCTCGAGCTGGTCGACCTCGGCACCAAGCGCGAGGCCATGGTCAACTCGCTGTCCCGTGGCATGAAGCAGCGGCTGTCGCTCGCCCGGGCGCTCGTCCACGACCCCGAGGTGCTCGTGCTCGACGAGCCGGCGTCCGGGCTCGATCCCCGGGCGCGGGTCGAGCTGCGGAACCTGCTGGTCGAGCTGCGCACGATGGGCAAGACCATCGTGATCTCCAGCCACATCCTCGCCGAGCTCACCGAGATGTGCACCGCCGTGGGGATCATGGAGAAGGGGCGGCTGCTGGCCTCCGGCACGCCCGCCGAGATCCGCGACCGCTCGGGCGGCGGTCGCCGGGTGCGGGTGCGCCTGGCCGGCGGCGAGGAACGGGTCGAGGACGTGGCCGACGAGGCCGGCCAGGTGGCGTTGCTGCGGTCGTTGATCGAGGGCGGCGAGGACGTCCTCGAGTTCAGCGAGGTGGGCCACGGGCTCGAGGACCTGTTCATGAGCATCACGACAGGAGAGGTGCAGTGAACGTGCCCACCATCCCGGTCAACCCGGTGCTGCGGCGCGAGCTGATCGAGCGCACGCGCGGCGGCCGCACCGCCGTCGTCCTGACCGTCTACCTGCTGCTGCTCTCCGGCATCTTCTACCTGGTCTACCGGGTCACCCGCGAGGCCGGCACCGACCAGTTCGATTCGGCGGTCAGCCAGGTGGCGGGCGCCGGGCGCGGCATCTTCGAGTGGCTCGTGTTCTTCATGCTGCTGCTGGTCCTGTTCCTCGTGCCCGGCGTGACCTCGGGAGCCATCGCCGGGGAGCGCGAGCGCCAGACGCTCGTCCCGCTGCAGATCACGCTGCTGCGCCCCCGGTCGATCCTGCTCGGCAAGATCGCCGCGTCGACGGTGTTCCTGCTGCTGCTCCTGGTCGCGACGACGCCGCTGCTGGCGGTCAGCTACCTGATCGGTGGCGTCTCCATCGGCCAGGTGCTCGGCGCCGTGGCCAGCATCGCCTTCGTCGGCCTGGCGCTGGCCGCCATGACGGCCGGCATCTCGGCCTGCGTGCGGCGGGTGCAGGCAGCCACCGTGCTCGCCTACGGCCTGACCCTGCTGCTGGTGGCGGGGACGCTGCTGGTGTACGCGGCCGCCAACCTCGTCGACGCCTCGCGGGGCAGCGACCGGGCCGAGGCGCCCGGGTGGCTGTTGACGCCCAACCCCCTGGCGGCCGTGGCCGACGTCATCGAGAGCGACGACGGCGGCGTCGAGGGCCTGGCCTCGACGTCACCGTTCGACGGCCTGGTGACGCTCATCGAGCCCGACGACCCCGGCGACGACGCCTTCATCGTCGTCGAGGACGCCGGCGGCGGCGCCGTGGGCCCACCCGTCGCGCCGGGACGGGCGATCGGCGAGCCCGACGACGGTCTCGGGGTCGGGTTCGTCTGGCAGTCGATGGGCCTGCTGGCCGCGCTAGGGGTGCTGGGGGTGGTCGTCGGGTCCCGCCGGCTCCGGGCGCCCGCGGCGGTGGAGCGCTAGGAGCGCCCTGTGCTCGACCTGCTCGCCGCCGTGCGCCGCCGGCTGCGCTGGACGTGGATGGTCGCCACGCTGCAGTGGCTCGGGCCCGCGGTGGCGGCCGCCGCGCTCGCGCTGGTGCTGGCCGGGCGGCTACGGCCCTACGCCTGGCCCGAGCCCGCGGCGCTGGTCGTGGCCGCGCTCGCGGTCGCGATCGTGGTGGTCGTCGCCCGGGTGGTGCGGATCCCCGACCTGATCGCGGCCCGCTCGGCCGACCGGGGCCTCGCGAGCCGGGACGCGCTCGCCGCCGCGCTCGAGGTGGGCGACGGGCCCGGCCTGCTGCCGGACCGGGTGCGGGCCCGGGCCGAGGCGGTGGCCGCCGACGCCACGGCCCGCAAGGCCGTCCCTCTGCCGCGGGCGCGGCGACGGGTCGCCGTGACCTGCCTCACCGCGCTGTGCGCCGTCGCCCTGGCGTGGGCGCCCAACCCCCAGGACGCGGTGCGCGACGACCGGGCCGCCGACCAGGCGGCGCTCGCTGCCGAGGCCGACGACCTGCGCGAGGCGGCCGACGCCCTCACCGAACGACCCGGCGCGGGCGAGGCCGAGGAGGCGCTGGCCGAGCGCCTGCGCGACCTGGCCGACGAGCTCGACGCCGCAGGCTCCCTCGAGCAGGGCGAGCAGGCCCTGGCCCAGGCGCGCGCCGAGCTGGCCGCCGAGGTGTCACCTGAGCTGCTGGCCCAGAAGGCCGCCACGACGGGGCTGGACCGCAGCCTGGAGGCGACGCCGCTGCCCGGCACCTCGGGCGGGTCCGCCGCCGAGCAGCTGGCCCAGCTCGCCGAGGCGCTCGACGGGCTGTCGCCCGAGGAGCAGGCTGCGCTGGCCGAGCGGCTGGGCGAGCTGGCCGCGACCCAGCAGGTGGGCAACGCCGACGCCGCCCAGGCGCTCGACGCGGCGGCCGCCGCGCTGGCCGCCGGCGACCTGCCGGGCGCCGCGGCCGCGCTGGGTGAGGCGGCGGCGGCGCAGGCCGCGGCCTCCGAGGCGGCCCGGGCGGGCGAGGCCGCCCAGGCGGCCGTCGGGGCGGTGGACGCATCCTCCGCCGACGTCGCCCGCCGGGGCGAGCAGGCGGGCGAGGGCCAGGGGGCCAGGTTCCGGCCAGGGCCGGTTCCGGCCAGGGTCAAGGGCAGGGCCAGGGATCGGGTGCCGGCCAGGGCCAGGGGCAGGGCCAGGGACAGGGTTCCGGCGGCCAGGGCCAGGGCGCGGGCGGCAGCCCGTCGGGCGGCGTCGGCGCCGGGGGGACACGGTCCGGCTCGGGCAGCGGCCAGGGCGGCGTGGGGCGGCCCACCGGCGGCTCCGGCCAGGCCGGCGACCGTCCTGCCGGCCAGGAGCGCGGTGCCGGTGACGTGCTCGTGTACGACCCCGACTACACCGACGGCGACCAGGCCGTCGCCGGGGCCGGGAACTCCGGTGGCCGGCCCGGCGAGACCGTCGGGCGCACCAACGGCGCCAGCGGGTCCGGCCAGGTGCAGGTCCCGCTCAGCCAGGTCATCGCCGACTACCAGCGCCAGGTCACGGCCGCCCTGTCCCGCGGCGAGGTGCCGCCCTCCTCCCGCGAACTGGTCGAGACGTACTTCGACGTCATCGCCGGCCTCGACGACTGACCGCCACCGTCCCGCCCCACCCCGGCGGCCCTCCGCCCAGCCCCACCACCCGCACCCACCCGGCACCCCGAGCGAAACGGATCGACGCATGACCCCGATCACCCCCGAGCGCTACGCCGAGACCGCCGCCGCCATCGAGCGTGAGATCGGCAAGGTGATCGTCGGCCAGCAGGCGCTCGTGCGCAACGTGCTGGTGTGCCTGCTCTGCGAGGGCCATGCGCTGCTCGAGGGCGTGCCCGGCCTGGGCAAGACCATGCTGCTCAAGACGCTGTCGTCGGCCGTGAGCCTGGAGTTCAACCGGGTGCAGTTCACGCCCGACCTCATGCCCGCCGACATCGTGGGCACCCAGGTGCTCGAGCAGCAGCCCGACGGCACCCGCGACTTCCGCTTCCGCCCCGGGCCCGTCTTCGCCAGCCTGGTGCTGGCGGACGAGGTCAACCGGGCCACGCCCAAGACGCAGTCGGCCCTGCTCGAGGCCATGCAGGAGCGGATGGTGACCGTGGCCGGCGCCACCCGCCCGCTGCCCCGGCCGTTCCTGGTGATGGCCACCCAGAACCCGCTGGAGATGGAGGGCACCTACCCGCTGCCCGAGGCGCAGCTCGACCGGTTCCTGCTGAAGGTCCTGGTGCCGTTCCCCACGGCGGAGGAGCTGGTCGCGGTGGTCGAGCGCACCACGAGCGGTCACGAGGCGCAGGCCTCGACGGTCGCCGACGCGTCCGAGCTCCAGGCCATGATCGCCCTCACCCGCGAGGTGCCGGTGCCCGCGCACCTGGTCGCCCACGCCGTCGACCTGGTGGTGGCGACCCATCCCGACCAGGACACCGCGCCCGAGCAGGTCCGCCGCTACGTGCGCTTCGGCGCCAGCCCCCGCGGGGCGCAGGCGCTGGTCCTGGCGGCCAAGGCCACCGCGCTGCTGGACGGTCGCCCGTCGGTGGCGGCCGAGGACATCCGGGCCGTGGCGCCCGGCGCACTGCGCCACCGCCTGGTGCTCGGGTACGAGGCCGTGGCCGACGGCGTCGCCGCGGACGCGATCGTGGACGAGGTGCTGGAGGCGGTGCCGCTGCCCACCGCCGGGCTGCGGGGCGCGCCGTGAGCCTGCTCGAGCCGGCGCTGCTCGCCCGGCTCGAACGGCTGCAGATCGCCACCCGGCGGCGCCTGGCCGGTCACCTCGCCGCCGAGCACCGGTCGCCGCAGCACGGCGCCACCCTCGACTTCGCCGAGTACCGGGAGTACCACCCCGGCGACGACTTCCGGCGGATCGACTACGCGGCGCTCGCCCGCCTCGACCAGCTGCTGGTGCGGCTGTACGAGGCCGAGGACGACCTCACGCTGCGCCTGCTGGTCGACACCTCGGCCTCGATGGCGACCGGGGACAAGATGGCCCAGGCCCGCCGCATCGCCGCCGCGCTGGGCTTCGTGGCCCTCGTCCGCCGCGACGCGGTCACGGTCCACACGCTTCCCGCCACCCGTCACGCCCCCCGCTTCACCGGCCGCCACGCGGCGAACGCCCTCTTCGACCATCTGGCCGCGCTGGAGCCCGCCGGGAACACGCCCGTCGTGGCCGCGGCCCGCGACCTGCTGGCCCGGCCGGGCCCGCCGGGCCTCACCGTGCTGGTGTCGGACCTGCTGACCGCCGAGTGGGAGGACGGCGTGACCCGCCTGCCCGCCCGCGGCGGCGACCTGACGGTGGTGCACCTGCTGGCCGCCGAGGAGGTGCGCCCCGACCTCGTGGGCGACCTCGACCTGGTCGACAGCGAGACCGGGTCCCGGGTGCCGGTGAGCCTGTCGCCGGACGCCCTGCGCCGCTACGAGCGCCTGGCCCTGGCGTGGGCCGACCGCGTGGCCCTGCGCTGCCGCCAGGTCGGTGCCGCCTACGTGCGGGTGCTGGACGACGACGACCTCGAGCCGCTGCTCCTCGGCGGCTGGCGGGCGGCCGGGGTGCTGCGGTGACCTTCGCCAACCCGGCGGGGTTGTGGCTGGCGCTGCTCGCCTTGCCGGTGCTGGCGCTCCACGTGCTGCGGCCCCGGCGGGACGAGGTCGTGGTGTCGTCGGTGTTCCTGTGGCGCGACGTCGAGGCCCCGGTGTCGGCGGCCCGGCCGTGGCAGCGGCTCCGCCCCTCGCTGCTGCTCCTCCTGCAGCTGCTGGCTGTCGTGGGTCTGGCGCTGGCCGTCGCCCGCCCGGTGCGCCTCACCGACGCGCCGGTGGCCGACCACACCGTGTTCATCGTCGACGCCTCGGGGTCGATGGCGGCCCGGGACGGCGATCCCGACCGCCTGGCCGCCGCGGTCGCCACCGCCCGGCGCCTGCGCAGCGAGATCCCCACGGGCGGGGTGGCGAGCATCGTCGTCGCCGACGCCCGCCCCCGCGTGGTGCTGACGGCCAGCAGCGACCGCGAGGCGTTCGAGGCCGCGCTCGCGCCTCTGGCGGCCACCGCGGGCGCCGCCGACTTCGCGGGTGCGGCCGTGCTGGCCGAGAGCCTCGAGACCACCGACGACTCGATCGCGTTCGTGCTCGTCTCCGACGGCGGGCTGACCGACGCCGAGCAGGCGCTGCTGCCGCCGGGCACCACCTACGAGCCGATCGGCGACCAGTCGACCAACCGGGCCATCACCCGCCTCACCGTCGAGCCGGCCAGCTCGGGCCTGCGCGCCTTCGTCACCGTCACCAACACGGGCGGGCCGGAGGCGACCCAGACCGTGCGGCTCGACGTCGACGGCGTCACCGCGGTCACCCGCGAGGTCACGGTGCCGGCGGGCGAGAGCGTCGACGTCGAGGCCGACCTGCCACCCGGCCAGCGGGTGCAGGCCTTCCTCGAGGGCGAGGACCTGCTCGACGTCGACGACCGCGCCTACGCCGTCGCACCGAGCCGCCGCGACCTCGACGTGCTCGTCGCCGGCCCCGACGACCCCCTGCTCGACGCGCTGCTGGCCGCCATCCCCGGCGTGACCGTCACGCGGTCCGCGACCGGCGTGCCGGCGCCCGACGCCGACCTCGCCATCTACAACCAGGTGGCCGTGCCGGCCGACCCCCAGGCGCCGTTCTGGGCCATCGCCCCGCCCGCCGGCGCGCCGGGGGTCACCGTGGCCGGGCAGGTGGAGGAGCCCGCGGCCACGCTGGTCCGCACCGACGACCCGCTCCTGGCCGACGTCGACCTGTCGGGCGTCGGGATCCTGACGGCGCAGCGCCTCGACGCCCCCACCGCCGAGTCGCTGGTGGCCGCCGAGGGCACGTCGCTGCTGGTGCGGGGCACCGCGGGGGAGTGGCCCTACGTCTACCTCGGCTTCGCGCTGGCCGACTCGAACCTGCCGTTGCAGTACGCGTTCCCGCTGCTGGGCGACCGCATCGTGTCCGAGCTGGGCGGCTCGGCGCTGCCGCCCCAGTCGGTGTCCGCCGGCGAGCCGCTCCCGGTCGACCCGGCGCGCGACAACGTGGTCACCGGCCCCGGCGACCTGCGCATCGAGGTGCCCGCGGGCGCGGCCGCCCCCCATGCCGACCAGGTCGGCTTCTGGTCGGTGGCGGCCACCGGTCGCGCGGAGCGGGCCGTGGCCGTCAACGCCGCGCCGTCGGAGTCCGACCTGACGCCCGCCCCCAGCCTGCTGGTCAGCGAGCGCAGCCGCCTCGACACCGACGCGCCGCCCCGGGGGCAACGCTCGGTGCTGGCCTGGGTGGTGCTCCCGCTGCTGGCGGTCCTGGCGGCGGAGTGGGCCCTGGCCCGCCGGCGCTCGGGCGTGTCCCGCCGGCAGTTCCGGGCCGCGACCGCGCTGCGGGTGGTGGTGGCGGTGGCCCTGGTCGCCGCCCTCGCCGACCTGGCCGTCGTCCGGCCGGGCCGCGACGTGGCCGTGATGCTCCTGGTCGACGCGTCCGACTCGCTGGGGCTGGGCGGCCAGGCCGAGGCGGTCGACTTCGCCCGGGACGCGCTCGACGGGATGCCGGGAGACGCCCGCGCCGGGGTGGCCCTGTTCGGGGGCGAGGCGCGGCTCGAGACGATCGTCCAGTCCGATCCCCGGCTCGGGCAACCGGCCGTGCAGATCGACCCGTCCCAGACCGATCTGGCCGGGGCGCTGCGGTTGGCGGCGGCGGTGCTGCCGTCCGACGCCCGGCGGCGGGTGGTCCTGGTGTCCGACGGGCGCGCCACGTCCGGCGACGTGGTGGCCGAGGCCGAGCGCCTGCGCGACGTCGGCGTCGAGGTCGACGTGCACATGGTGGCCCGGGCTTCGGGGCCCGACACGGCCGTGGCCGGCATCGATGCCCCCGGACGCGTGCGCCAGGGCGAGTCGGTCACGATCACGGCCACCGTGGACGCCGACCGGGCGGGGCCCGCGCTGGTCACCCTGCTCAGCGACGGCGAGGTGGTGGCCGAGAAGGACGTCGAGCTCCTGCCCGGTCCCAATCCGGTCACGTTCACGGTGGTGGGCGGCGAGCCGGGCCTCACCCGGTACCAGGTGCGGGTCACCACCGCGTCGGACGCGGTGGCCGAGAACGACGTCGGCTACGCAGCCGTCCAGGTCGAGGGCCCGCCCCGGGTGCTCGTCCTGGCGGGGCGGCCCGGTGCGGGCGACTCGCTGGCCGGTGCGCTGCGGGCGGCGTCCCTCACGGTCGATGTGACAGACGCGACCGCCGTGCCGCCGGTCGACGAGCTCGCGGGCTACTCGTCCGTCGTGCTCGTCGACGTGGATGCGTCGACCCTGTCGCCCGACCAGGTGTCCGCCCTGTCGCTCGCCGACCCGCGACCTGGGGCGGGGGCTGGTCAGCGTGGGCGGGACGCAGTCCTACGGCCTGGGTGGCTACCTGGGCAGCGATCTGGAGCAGATCCTGCCGGTGGTCTCCGACATCCTCGATCCCCAGCGCCGCCAGTCGGTGGCCGAGGTGCTGGCCGTCGACACCTCGGGCTCGATGGGGGCCTGCCACTGCGCCGAGGGGGCCAACGGCATCCCGACCGAGGGCAACCGCGCCTTCGGGGGGATCAAGAAGACCGACATCGCCCGCGCCGGTGCCGCCCGCGCCATCGAGGCGCTGTCCGAGCGCGACGAGGTCGGCGTGCTGGCGGTCGACACCGACGAGCGGCTGGATCCTCGACCTCCAGCAGTTGCCGGCCGAGGAGGTGGTCACCGAGGGCCTCCGGTCGCTCAGCCCCACCGGCCAGGGCACCGACCTCACCCGTTCGCTGGCCACCGCGGCCGAGGCCCTGCGCCGCGTCCGACGCCAGCCTGAAGCACATCATCCTGTTCACCGACGGCTTCACCGACCCGGCTGCGCTCGCGGGGCTGGCGGGTGAGGCCGCCGAGCTGCGCGAGGAGGGCATCACGGTCTCGGTCCTCGCCACCGGCGAGGGCTCGGCCACCGAGCTGGGCGACATCGCCGAGGCCGGCGGCGGCCGCTTCTACCCGGGCCGCAACCTGGAGGAGATCCCCCAGATCATGCAGCAGGAGGCGACCATCGCGTCCCGCGACTTCGTCACCGAGGGCGAGTTCCTGCCCACGGTGACCTCGTCGGAGGTGGTGGTCGCCGACCTGGACGCCACGCCGCCGCTCGGGGGCTACGTCGCCACCACGGCCAAGCCGCAGGCGACGACCCACCTGCGCATCGGCCCCGACCAGGACCCGCTGCTGGTCTCGTGGAACGTCGGTCTGGGCCGGGCCACCTCGTGGACCAGCGACGGCGGCGAGCGCTGGGCCGCCTCGTGGGCGTCGTGGGCCGGGTACGTGGACTTCTGGTCGACCGTGGTGAAGGACACCTTCCCCGCGGCGACGGCCTGGGCGGGGTGACGGCCGAGGTCGTCGACGGCGCGCTGCGGGTGACGATGGAGGGCGACGCGGCCTTCCCCGAGGGCAGCGAGGCCACGGCGCGCGTCACCGGCCCCGACCTCACCGCCACGGAGGTGCGGCTGGAGCGGGTGGACAGCACGACCTTCGCCGGCGAGGTGCCGGCCGACCAGGCGGGCAGCTACGCGGTGGCGTCGACCGTGACCGACGAGACCGGCGTGCAGCTCGCCGGGGGGACCGCGCTCACCAACCTGTCCTACGGCGCCGAGTACGAGCCGGGCGAGCCCGACGCCGCGTTGCTGGCCCGGGTCTCCGACGCCACGGGCGGCCGGGGCGAGATCGGGGCGGACCTGGTGTTCGACCCCGACGACCTGGAGGCGGGCCGGTCGCGGGTGCCGTTGGCCGGCTGGCTCCTCCTGGCGGCGGCGCTGGTCTGGCCGGTGGCGGTGGCCGTGTCCCGCCTGTCGCTGTCGGGGGCGGGCGCCCGGTCGCTGGCCGCGGCGCGGTCGTCGTCGCGGGCGTGGCTGCGGACGCGTGCCCCGGGCCTCCCGGGTCGAGCGCCGGCTCGCCCGGGGTCCGGCGCCGGGGCGGCGACGCGCGCCGGCCGCGGCCCGGCTCCGGGTTCCGAGAGCACCGACGAGGAGGGCGGCGACGGGGGCGCGGCGGTCGCCCGCCCGCCCGATCCCGCGGGCGCGCCGTCGGAGAGCCTGGGCGCGCTGCTGGCCTCGCAGCGCCGCCGCCGGGGGATCGACGGCGGGGACGACGAACCCGGTTGACCGGCGGGGCTCAGGCCGGCGCGTCGCCCGCCGCGCCGGTGTAGACGCGGCGGACCAGGTCCTCGATCTCCGGCTCCTCGACGGAGAGGTCGTGCACGGCGGCCTGCGCCACGATCGCGGCCACCACCTCGGCCGCCGTGGTCTCGCGCCGGTCGAACGACAGCCACTGCCGGGGCCCGTCGACCCGGGCCACGGTCGCGCCCGGCACATCGAGCGGGGGAGCGGGCTCGACCAGGTCGACCACCACCGTGCGCCGGGTGCCGTAGGTGGCCTTGAACTCGGCCACCCCGCCGTCGTGGATCACCCGACCGTGGTCGATGATCATCATCCGGTCGCACAGCCGCTCGACGTCGTCGAGGTCGTGGGTGGTGAGCAGCACGGTCGTGCCCCGCTCGCGGTTGAGCGTCAGGAGGAAGTCGCGCACCGCGTGCTTGCTCACCACGTCCAGGCCGATCGTGGGCTCGTCCAGCACCACCAGCGCCGGGTCGTGCAGCAGGGCCGCCGTGAGCTCGCCCCGCATCCGCTGCCCCAGCGAGAGCTGGCGGACCGGCGTGGCCAGGAACGGCCCCATCTCCAGCAGGTCGACGAAGGCCGCCAGGTTCTCGGCGTGGCGGGCCCGGTCGGTGCGGTACACGTGGTGCAGTAGCTCGAAGCTGTCGGCCAGCGGCAGGTCCCACCACAGCTGGGTGCGCTGGCCGAACACCACGCCGATGCGCCCGGCGAGCTCGGTGCGGCGGCGCACCGGCTCGAGGCCCAGCGTCTCGACCCGGCCGGCGGTGGGCGTCAGGATGCCGGTGACCATCTTGATGGTGGTCGACTTGCCGGCGCCGTTGGGCCCCAGGTAGCCGACCATCTCGCCGGCGCCCACCGTGAACGACACGTGGTCGACCGCGGCCACCTCCACCCGGCGGCGGCGCAGCCGCCCGGCCCGGTGGCGGACGGTGAAGGTCTTGTCGAGGCCGTCGCACAGGATGACGGGCTGGTCGTCGGGCACGTCAGCTCCCGGTGCTCTGGTAGGCGCGGATGCCGGCGCCCCACACGCGCCAGGCCACGAGGACGGCGGCGACCGCCACGAACGGCGGGGTCAGGGCCAGCCAGCTGGGGAGGTCGAGCGGGTTCGCCGCGTCGAGCAGGTACACGGCCGGCACGTAGGCCACGAAGGCCATCGGCACCAGCCACCCCAGCACGGTGCGGACCCAGCGGGCGTAGACCTGCAGCGGGTACTGGTGTGCGAAGCCGCCGCCGTAGGTGAACGAGTTGGCCACCTCCCGGGCGCCGACCGCCCAGAACGAGATCGCGGAGGTGACCACCCATACCGCGCCGAAGATGGCCGTCCCCGACAGGACGGTCACGGGCACCATCGCCACCCGGCCGGGCGACCAGTCGATGTCAGCGGCCACCAGCGCCACCACCAGCGTGATCGTGGCGGGGATCGAGCGCCCGATGCGGCGCAGGGCGAACTCGCCGGCCGAGAGCTGGACGACGGTGGGCAGCGGTCGCAGCAGCATCCGGTCGAACGTGCCCTCCCGGACGTAGACGGCCACCGCCTCGACCTGGCTGATGAACAGGTCGCCGATCCCGAACGACAGGGTGACGAGGCCGTAGAGCACCGCCACCTCGGTGACGTTCCAGCCACCGATCGAGGGGACCACGTCGAACAGCACCAGGATGACCGCCAGGTCGAGGGCGGTGACCGCCGTCTGCGAGACGAGGAAGAACAGGAACGACGTGCGGTACTGCCAGTCCGACCGGATCTTGGCCGCCACCAGGCGGCGATAGCTCGCCAGGAGCGACCGCGCCTCAGCCACCCTGGATCACCACCTTGCGGGTCGCGGCCGCCAGCATCAGCCGCCCCGCCCCGACGAGCACCGCCAGCCAGGCGACCTGGACGGCGAGCACGCCGGCCAGCTCCGCCGCCCCGTCGTGGCGCCCGAGGAAGATCTCGGCGGGGAGCTGCACCACCGCGGCGAAGGGGAGGGCACGCGCCACCGCCTCCAGCCAGGGCGGGTAGAGGACGAGCGGGACCAGCAGACCGCCGAAGAACATGAGCACCAGGGTGAGCAGCTGGTCGGCACCGCGGTTGTCGAGCAGCCAAAAGGCCGAGAGGTTGCTGCAGAAGCGCAGCGCGAAGCCGATCCCCGACGCCAGCGCCACCGAGACCAGGAATGCCGCCCACTGCCCGGGGGACGTGGGCACGACCAGCTCGAAGACGATGGCGCCGAGCACCAGCGGCGGGACGCCCCGGGCCAGGAACGTGTACGCCGAGCGCCCGAGCCACGACGCCAGCCACCACGCCTGCAGGTCGATGGGGCGGTACAGGTCGACCACGACGTCGCCGGTGCGCACCCGCTCGGCCAGCTCCGACTCGCCGAAGGCCCCGGTGCCCGCGATCAGGCTCTGGGTCACGAACGAGAACGTCACCAGCGTCGCCTCGTCCCAGCCGCCGGCGGTGCCGCCCGCGGACACGGCCACCGCGATCAGGATGTAGGCGCGCAGGTAGCCGAACACCGTGTTGGTGATCACGCCCGCGGCCGTCGCCAGCCGGTACGTCGACCAGCGCCGGAAGCTGCGGCGGGCGACCTCCCACAAGAGCCGCATCCCGACCGTCCCTCCCCGCCGCGCCCGTGGCGACGGGGACGACGACGCTAGCCGCGTCGGAACCCGGCGTCCGAGCGCAATTGCCTCCCGTCGACGTCGCTAGTGCCCCGGGGATCCGCCGCGGATGCCCGCTGGGAGGTCCTTCGGGGGGTGGGCGGCGTCGGGGGCCGCGGAGCCGGCCCGGCGGCCGAC
The DNA here is from genome assembly GCA_963842395.1 of uncultured Acidimicrobiales bacterium. Classification (GTDB taxonomy): domain Bacteria; phylum Actinomycetota; class Acidimicrobiia; order Acidimicrobiales; family VFJN01; genus ZC4RG19. The sequence goes on along the minus strand of CAWJGJ010000002.1, from coordinate 187,698 downwards.
TGTCCTCGACGCCTCGACCAGGGCCCAGGCACCGGCGAGGACCACCGCGAGGCCGCCCCACCACACGACCACCTGCAGGGGGTGGACCCCGATCTCCAGGACGGCGGCGCCGTCGTCGGTGGCGGTGCGCAGGATCACCTGCACGTCGACGGCGGGCGTCGAGCGCAGGGAGGTCTCGGCCAGCACGATCGCCCGCTCGGGGTAGGCGACGAGCGACGGGCGCAGTCGGTGCCCGTCGGCGGTGACGTCGGCGACCACCGCGCTCGACCCGGTCACCGGGCCGTCCGTGATCTCGACGCCGTCGTAGGCCACCACGTGCCCGAGCACGTGGGCCTCCTCGCCCGGCTCCAGGGGGACGAGCAGCGTCCCGCCGGTGGTGGTGCCGGCGATGCCCAGTACCAGGAGCCCGATCGCGGCGTGGGCGAGGTGCCCGCCGAGCGGCGCGCCCCGCCGGGCCGCCCGGGCGGCGCCCACGGCGGCCGACGCCGCGCACGCGCCCGCGGCCGCCGCCAGCACCACCGGCGGGGCGGTGACCACGGGGGCGGCGGCGGCCACGAGGCCCGCGCCGGCGCAGGCCCCGAGCGCCGCGGCGGTGGCGACCGCGGCGCCGGGCGGGGGCCGGCGGGCGGCCACGGCCACCGGGACCAGGCAGGCGAGTGCGAGGGCGGCGGTCACGAGCGGCCCGGCGAAGCGGGCGAAGTACGTGCCCTCGACCGCGATGCCGTCGCCGCCCCTCAGGTCGACCGCGAGCGGCCACAGCGTCCCGGTCAGCACCACGGCGAGCAGCGCCCCACCCACCACCAGGTGGGCGGCGGTGAGACGTGCCACCGTCACGGGCGGCCGCCGGCCGTCCTCGACGAGGTCGTCGTGGCGCCGGCCCCTGCCGGCGCGGCGCACGAGGATGGCGACACCGACCGTGGCGGCCACGACCACCGCGACGAGGGCGCGGCCGATGGCGCGGGACTCCGCGAAGGCGTGCACGGACGACGTGGCACCCGACCGGGTGATCAGGCTGCCGAGCAGCGCCAGCAGGAACGGCAGGCACGCCAGCGCGGCGACCGCCGGGCGGGCGACCGGCGGTCGGTCGGTGCGGCTGCCGCGGGCTGCGTGCAGGAAGAGGGTCAGCGCCAGCCATGGCAGCAGGGCTGTGTTCTCGACCGGGTCCCAGGCCCAGTAGCCGCCCCACCCCAGCTCGACGTAGGCCCAGTGGGCGCCGGCCACCATGCCGACCCCCAGGAGGGTCCATGGCACCAGCGACCAGCGGCGGGCGGTGTCCAGCCACCCGTCGTCCAGCCGCCGACCTGCCAGCGCGGCCACGGTGAGGGCGAACGGGCCCACCAGCGTGGCGAGCCCCAGGTAGAGCAGCGGCGGGTGGTAGAGCATCGCCCGGTGCTCGAGGATCGGCGTGAGCCCGCCGCCGTCGATGGCCGGCACCGCCAGCGTCCTGAACGGATCGGCGAACCCCACCACCAGCGCCAGCAGCGCCGCCACCACCGCACCGGTCACGGCGGCCACCAGGTCGCCGGGGCGCGGGCCGTCGCCCGGCCGGGCCCGCAGCCGGATCGCCGAGAGCAGGCCCGCCAGCGCCACGACGGTGGCTAGCGCCAGCAGCGAGCCGGCCATGCCACCCCACAGCGCGGCCAGCCGGTAGGGGGCGGTGGCCCCCCGGCGGCTGAAGTCGGCGACGTACACCAGCGACCAGTCGCCGACGACCAGGGCCCGGCCCAGCGCGGCGGTCGCGAGCACGGCGGCCGCGGCGGACACCGCCAGCAGTGCCCGGGCGCGCCCGGCGCGTCCGAGCAGAGGGGCGAGCCCCGCGCCGGCCGCCGTGGCCAGCGCAACCCACAGTGCGATGCGCCCGGCGGCCACCATCCGGCGACCGTAGCCCGGCCACGACGAGCCGCGACAGCAGCCGAGACCAGCCCTCGCCGGTCGCGCGACAGCAGCCGGGACCGGCCCTCGCCGGTCGGGACGCCGCGGTCCGTGGGCGGCAGGCGGTGCGGGCGTAGGCTCGGCCCCGACTGCCGTCGACGCACGAGATCGGGGGATCCACGTGCCCTACGCCTACGCGTTCGACCATCGCCACAAGCGGCCGCCCATGGAGATGAAGGATCTGCTCGGCGGCAAGGGCGCCAACCTGGCCGAGATGACCTCGGTGCTGCGCCTGCCGGTGCCACCCGGGTTCACGATCAGCACCGACGCCTGCCGCGACCACATGCGCTCCGGCTGGCCGGCCGGCCTCACCGACGAGGTGGGCCGCCACACAGGTCGCCTGGAGAAGGCGATGCGGCGGCGGCTGGGCGACCCCGACGACCCCCTGCTGGTCAGCGTGCGGTCGGGCGCCAAGTTCTCGATGCCGGGGATGATGGACACGGTCCTCAACCTCGGCCTCAACGACCGGAGCGTGAAGGGCCTGGCCCGCGTCACCGACCGACGAGCGCTTCGCGTACGACTCCTACCGCCGGTTCATCGCCATGTACGCCCGCATCGTCATGGGCCTCGACGGCGAGCCGTTCGAGGCCGAGCTCGAGCGGGCCAAGTCCAACGCCCGCGTCACCACCGACGCCGACCTCCCGGCCGAGGCGCTGAAGGACCTGTGCTCGATCTACCGCCGGGTGGTCAAGGAGGGCTCGGGCAAGGCGTTCCCCCAGGATCCCCAGCGCCAGCTCCGCGGGGCCATCGAGGCGGTGTTCCGCTCGTGGGACGGCCAGCGGGCCCGCGCCTACCGCGAGCGCGAGAAGATCCCGCACGACCTCGGCACGGCCGTGAACGTGCAGGTGATGGTGTTCGGCAACCGCGACGACCAGTCGGGCACGGGGGTGGGCTTCACCCGCAACGCGGCGACGGGCGAGGACAAGCCCTACGGCGACTTCCTGGTGAACGCCCAGGGCGAGGACGTGGTGGCCGGCATCCGCAACACAGAGGACCTCGACGACCTGGGCAAGCACTTCCCGGGGGTCAAGGACGAGCTGATCGGCATCTTCGCCCGGCTCGAGGCCCACTACCGCGACATGTGCGACACCGAGTTCACCATCGACCAGGGCAAGCTCTGGATGCTGCAGACCCGGGTGGGCAAGCGCACCGGTCGGGCCGCCCTGCGCATGGCGGTCGAGATGACCAACCAGCGACGGCGGGGCTGGACCATCACCCGGGGCGAGGCGCTGTCGCGCATCACCGCCGACCACATCGAGCAGGTGCTGCACCCCCAGTTCGCCTCGGCCGACGTCGAGGTGATCGCCACCGGGCTGGCGGCCTCGCCCGGCGCCGCGGTGGGCGCCGTGTACTTCACGGCCGACGCCGCGGCCGAGGCGGCGGCCGACGGGACCAAGGTCATCCTGGTCCGCAGCGAGACCTCGCCCGAGGACGTGCACGGCATGCAGGCCTCCCAGGGCATCCTCACCGCCCGGGGCGGCCTCGTCAGCCACGCGGCCGTGGTGGCCCGGGGCTGGGGCATCCCGGCGGTCGTGGGGGCCGACAGCGTCAAGATCTCCGGTCGGACGTTCACCGCCGGCGGCACGACCGTGGCCGAGGGCGACGTGATCTCGCTCGACGGCACCACCGGCAAGGTGGTGCTGGGCGAGGTCGCAGTGTCCGCCAGCGAGGCGCCCCCCGAGCTGGAGACGCTGCTGGCGTGGGCCGACAGCATCCGCGGGGGCAAGAACCCCCGCCGGCTGCGGCTCGGGGTACGGGCCAACGCCGACACGGGCGCCGACGCCGCCACCGCCCGGAGCCACGGGGCCGAGGGCATCGGCCTGTGCCGCACCGAGCACATGTTCCTGGGCGACGACCGGCTGCCGGTGGTGCGGGAGATGATCCTGGCCGACACGCCGGACGCCGAGGCCGCCGCCCTCGACAAGCTCCTCGCTGTCCAGCGAGCGGACTTCGTCGAGGTGCTGGAGGCCATGGACGGCCTGCCGGTCACCGTGCGCCTCCTCGACCCGCCGCTGCACGAGTTCCTGCCCAACCTCGAGGACCTGATCGTGCGCCAAGCGGTCGGCAGCCTGTCGGACGAGGACCAGGTCCTGCTGGCCGCCGCCCGGTCGTGGCACGAGCAGAACCCGATGCTCGGCACCCGGGGCGTCCGCCTCGGGGTCATCAAGCCCGGTCTGTACGCCATGCAGGTCCGGGCGCTGGTCGAGGCCGCGCTCGATCGGGCCAAGACGGGCGGGAAGCCGATCGTCGAGATCATGATCCCCCTCACGGTCACCCGCGAGGAGATGGCCGAGGCCCGGGGCTGGGTCAGCGAGGCGATCGCCCAGGCGATGAAGGGGTCGCGCCGGCGGCTCGACATCACCATCGGCACGATGATCGAGACCCCCCGGGCCGCGGTGCGCGCCGACGAGATCGCCGAGGTATCCGACTTCTTCAGCTTCGGCACCAACGACCTGACCCAGATGGCGTTCGGGTTCAGCCGCGACGACGTCGAGTCGCGCGTGATGCCCCTCTACCTCCAGCACGGCCTGCTGCGCCGCAACCCGTTCGAGACCATCGACGTCGACGGCGTGGGCGACCTGGTGGCGATCGCGGTCGAGCGGGGGCGGCGCACCAACCGCCACCTCAAGCTGGGCATCTGCGGCGAGCACGGCGGCGACCCCGAGTCGATCGCCTTCTTCCAGCGGGTCGGGCTCGACTACGTGTCGTGCTCGCCCTTCCGGGTGCCGATCGCGCGCCTGGCCGCCGCCCAGGCCATCGTCGCCGCCAACGCCAGCCGCTGAAGCCGCGCCGGCGCCGGGCCGGGTGACCGGGCCGGTGTGAACCAAACGCGCCCCTCGTGCATCTAACGGGTGTGACGTTGATGCCGACGGCGGAACGCAGCGCCGAGCGGGGGCCACCACGGGCGATGCGAGGCGACGACGAGGCCACGACCGCGAGCGGGCCGGCGACGGCACAGGCCCGGTCGTTCGAGGACATCTATCGCGAGTGCTATGCACCCCTGACCCGGGTCGCCCACCTGATCACGGGGTCGAACGAGGTCGCCGAGGAGGTGGTGCAGGACGCGTTCGTCGCCTTGTATCCCCGCTACACGACGATCGACAACCCCGGCGGGTACCTGTACCGGTCGGTGGTCAACGGGTGCCGGGGCTGCCTGCGGCGGCGTCAGACCGTGGCGCGGTTCACGCGGGCGGAGCCCCTGCCGGTGGCCGCGATGCCCGAGCTCGACGAGACCTGGGCGGCGCTCGACGCGCTGACCCCGCGCCAGCGGGCGATCGTCGTGCTGCGGTTCTACGCCGACCTGCCGCTCGGCGAGATCGCCGACGTCCTCGAGTGCAGGACGGGGACGGTCAAGTCGATGCTGCACCGGGCCCTGGGCCAGCTGAGGGAGGTGGTGGTGCGATGATCGACGACACCGCGCTGGTCGAATCCGAGGTCACGCGCCGGCTGGCCGACCTGGCCGCCACGACGACGACCGACCCCGCCGCCTGGGACCGCATCACCGCGCGCACCGACGCGGCCCTGCCCGGGGGGCGCAGGTGGCCCGCGGCGCCGCGACCGGGCCGGTGGCTGCTCGCGGTCGCGGCGGGCGCGCTCGCCATCGCCGGGGTGTCGGCGCTGACGGCACGCGAGGACCCTCGGGATCGCCTGACAACCGGCGGCGACGTCGCCTCCGGCACCACCGCGCCGCCCGTCCCGGGCTCTGACGTGCCGCGCCCTCAGGCCGAGGCCGCGACGGGCTCCGGCGCCACCGTGGCGGTGTCGGGCCCCGCCTGTCCGCCCGCTGGAGACGTCATCTGCCTCGACACCGACTCGGGCGACGTCGACGGCGACGGCACGACCGACGAGGTCGCGCTGTACGCCGACCACGTCGATCCGCCCGCCGGCCTCGTCGAGACGTTCGACGTTCGCGTGGTCTACGGCACGGGCGCCGACGAGACCCATGCCGTGCCCGCCGGCGTCGACGCCGCGGTGCTGCTCGGCGTCACCGACGTCGACGGGGACGGCCGCGAGGAGATCGCCTACAGCTATCCGGAGGGCGATCGGGTCGCCTCGGTCGGGTTCCTCGGGCGGGGCCGGACCGGCGCGCTGCACCTCGTCGGCGAGGACGTCGCCGGCCCGTTGCTGGTCGACGGCCGGGCGGGGACGGCGAGCGGGTTCTCGTGCCGCGACGTCGACCACGACGGCCGCACCGACGTGCTGCTCGAGTACGCGTACTTCGCCGACGACGGCGAGCCCAGGGTCAACCAGAGCACGCTGTCGTGGCAGGACGACCTCTGGGTCAAGGGCCCCGAGGAGGTCGTGGCCGCGGCGGCCGGCGACAAGGATGCGGACGGCGTCGAGGACTTCCTGGAAGACGCGCGCCGGGTCGACTGCGGCGACCTGGTGGCCCCGGACCTCGGGTGATCGTCGTCAGCGCGCCTCCGTCCGGGTGACGCCCGGCTGCCGCAGGAGGGGGGACCGGGGGTCGGGGCGATACACTCCCGCGGACCGAAGGGGAGTAGCCCTCGACGTGGATCATCGTCAGGACGGCCGAGCGGCGGGAAGCGCCGGGAGGCCCGGGGTCCACGGCCCTAGTGGCGGGCGAGACCTTCGGCTGGTAGTCCACGTGGCACACAGCCGGAGGTAGTGCGTTGTCCCTGTCGTCCCTCGCCGTGCTGGCCCAGGAGTCGTCCTCGTCGGACGGCAACTTCGCCAGCTTCGACGTCGCGCCCTGGATCTGGGTCGCCTTCCTGGTGTTCATCTCCGTGCTGCTGGTCGCCGACCTGCTGATCGTGCACCGCAACCCGCACGCACCCACGACCAAGGAAGCCGCCATCGAGTCGGCGGTGTGGATCAGCATCGGCGTGGCCTTCACCGGTGTGATGTACGTCTGGCACGGCGGGCCCGCCGCGACCGAGTACATCTCCGGCTACCTCATCGAGAAGAGCCTGAGCGTCGACAACGTGTTCGTGTGGGCGCTCATCATGAGCTACTTCGCGGTGCCGCGCGCCTACCAGTTCCGGGTGCTGTTCTGGGGCATCTTCGGCGCCCTGGTGCTGCGGTTCATCTTCATCTTCGCCGGCGTGGCACTGCTCGAGCGGTTCGAGTGGATGCTGTTCGTGTTCGGCACCTTCCTGCTCATCACCGCCGTCCGCATGTTGCGGCACGGCGACGAGGAGGACGTCCATCCCGAGAACAACCCGGCGCTCAAGCTGGTGCGACGGGTCATCCCGTCGACCTCCGAGTACGACGGCCAGAAGCTGTTCACCCGGCGCAACGCCAAGCTGCTGGCCACGCCGTTGCTCGCGGTGCTGATCGTGATCGAGACCAGCGACGTGGTGTTCGCGGTCGACTCGATCCCGGCCATCCTGGCGGTCAGCCGCGAGCAGTTCATCGTGTTCAGCTCCAACGCCTTCGCCATCCTCGGCCTGCGGGCGCTGTACTTCCTGCTGGCCGACCTGCGCGACAAGTTCAGCCTGTTGCAGGAAGGGTTGGCGATCATCCTCGCCTTCGTGGGCGTCAAGATGATCGTGGCCGAGTGGTACCACATCCCCACGCCGCTCAGCCTGGCCGTCATCGCCGGCGTGCTGGCCGGGGCGATCTGGCTGTCGATCCGCAAGGACGCCCGCGACCAGGCGGCAATCGCCGCGGCCGGCGGTGGGGCCGAGGGCGACGATCCGGGCGCGCCCGACGTCACCGATCCCGACGCCGTGGACACCGACACCACGTCGAAGACGTCATAGCCGGGCGGCGCCTTCGCGGGCGCGGTCGGTCCACCAGCCCAGCTCGTCGTCGTCGCCGAGGGCCTTCTCCCAACCCAGCTGCACCACGGTGCCGAGCAGGCACAGGTCGAGCTGGCGGTCCCACCAGCCGTCGGTGTCGACGCCGTGGGCGGCCAGCGCGCCGCGGAAGCGGTCGACGGCGTCCTCCTTCGGCTCGGGCAGGCGCGCCCGGTTGAGGGCCAGGTACCAGCCCAGGTCGTGGCATGCGGGGCCCTCGCCGGGATAGGCGCAGTCGATCAGGATGGTGCGACCGTCGGGGTGGCTGCCGAGGTTGCCCATCTTCCAGTCGCCGTGCAGGAACGTCGACGGCGTCGTGGCCACGGCGTCCACCAGCAGCGCCGGCTCGTGCCGCACGGCCTCGACGGCGGCCCACACGTCGGCCGGCGCCCGCTCGGCGAAGGCCTGCCAGCCCCGCTCGGCGATGACGGGAACCTCGTGCGGCCAGCCCCGGTCGCGCTCGCAGGCCAGCATGCCGGGGCCGCAGAACGACCAGCGGGTCGTGGGCGGCATCAGGCCGACCGTGTCGGTCCATCCCCAGAACCGCGCCGACAGCTCGGCCATGCGGTCGAGGAAGGCGGCGTGCTGGTCGAACGGCACCGGCGCGTCCCCCTCGGGCACCAGGTGGTCGCCCACGTCGTGCATCAGCAGCGCCGCGCCCCACCGGTTGCGCCCGAACCCCCGGGCGGCGCGCACGACCGTGTGGTCGAGCGACGGGGGGAGGGCGTCGAGCAGGCCGGCGGCCCACACGGTCACCTGGAGGCAGGCGAGATCGCCGAACGAGCGGGCGATCCAGTCGTCGTCCACGTGCATGACCTTGAGCACGTAGCGCTCGCCGCCGATCTCGACCCGCTCGAACCGGGACCCGGACTTGCCGTCCGCGTTGCGGAACGGCTCCCTACTGGTGGCGCCCGCCACCAGGTCCTCGACGGAGGCGGCCGCCTCCCGGGGGGTGAGGGGCGGCCCGCCGGCCGGCCCTCTGGTGCTCGTCCCGTCCATGCCGGCACCTCCGACGCCGGCGCCAGTGTGCCACGCCTCCCGGCGCGCGTTTCGAGGGCGGGCACCCGCGACCGCCGCGTCACGGGTGCCCGCCCTGCGAGGGGGACCGGCCGGACCACCAGGCGGGTGGGTGGCCCGGCCGGCGGGCGGCGCTGGTGGGAGTCAGGCCGCCCTGCGGTAGCGCCGCACGGCCAAGGGGACGAACACGGCCAGGATGCCGAGCGACCAGGCGACCGAGCCCACGACACCCCACCCGACCGGTTGCCCCAGGACCAGGTCGCGGGCGACGTTCACGGTCACGGTCACCGGCTGGTGGTTGGCGAACGCCTGGAGCCAGCCCGGCATGAACGCCGTGTCGACGAAGGCCGACGAGGCGAAGGTGAGCGGGAAGAGGATGGGGAAGATCGCGGCCTGGGCCGCCTCGCCGTTGGGGGCGCCGAGGCCCACGGTGGCGACCGCCCACGAGAGGGCGAAGGCGAACAGCAGGATCAGGCCGACCGCCAGCACATAGGCGAGGACGCCGTCGTGGATGCGGAACCCGACCACCATGCCGATGGCCGTGATGAGCACCATCACGAAGACGTTGCGCACCGAGTCGGCCATCGTCCGGCCCGCCAGCACGGCCGACCGGGCCATGGGCAGCGAGCGGAACCGCTCGATCAGCCCCTTGGCCATGTCCTCGGCCAGCCCGATGCCGGTGCCGGCGGCGCCGAACACGGCCGTCTGCACCATGATGCCGGGCATCAGGTAGTCGACGTAGGCGATCGAGGGGTCGGACAGCACGATCGAGTTGCCGAACACATAACGGAACAGCAGCACGAACATGACCGGCTGGATGGTGGAGAACACCAGCAGCTCGGGCAGCCGCACGTAGGCGAGCAGGTTGCGCCAGGTGACCGCCACCGCGTCGGACACGGCGTAGCTGCGGGCGCTGCGGCGGGGGGTCGTCGCCGGCCGGACGGGAACCGGCGCGACGGGGGAGGGGAAGGTCGTGGCCGTCATGCCGCACCTCGCTGCAGGTCGGAGTCGTCGGCGTCGCCCGCCTCGGCCCGGTGGCCGGTGAGCGACAGGAACACGTCGTCGAGGCTGGGCTCCCGCACGGTCAGGCCCACCGGCGCCAGGTCGGCGGCGTCGAGGGTCCGCAGGATCTCGACCACGGCGCTGGGGCCGTCGGCCACGGTCACCTCGAGATGGCTGCCGTCGCGGTCGGCGTCGAGGGCCAGCGCCGACGCCAGCCGGGACGCGGCCCGGGCGGCGGCAGCCGGGTCGGCCAGGGCGATCTCCACCACCGTGCCGCCCAGCGCCGACTTGAGCTCGGCGGGGGTGCCCTCGGCGATGACCACGCCCTGGTCGATCACCGCGACGCGGTCGGCCAGCCGGTCGGCTTCCTCGAGGTACTGGGTGGTCAACAGGAGGGTCGTGCCGTCGGCCACCAGCTCCTCGATGACCTGCCACAGGTCGCTGCGGCTGGCAGGGTCGAGCCCGGTGGTGGGCTCGTCGAGGAAGAGGACGGGCGGGCGGTGCACCAGGGCGGCCGCCAGGTCGAGCCGCCGGCGCATGCCGCCGGAGTAGGTCTTGGCGGTCCGGTCGGCGGCGTCGGTCAGCCCGAAGCGGTCGAGCAGCTCGTCGGCCCGCCGGCGCAGCTCGCCCCGGGGGAGGTGGGCGAGCCGCCCGACGAGCCGCAGGTTCTCGCGGCCGGTCAGGTTCTCGTCGACGGCCGCGTACTGCCCGGCCAGGCCGATGGACTCGCGCACCGCCTGGGGCTGGCTGGCGACGTCGAGGCCGAGCACCTCCGCGTGGCCACCGTCGGGCCGGAGGATGGTGGTGAGGATGCGGACGGCCGTGGTCTTGCCGGCGCCGTTCGGGCCCAGCAGGCCGAGGACGGTGCCGGCGGGGACCGACAGGTCCACACCGCGCAGGGCCTCGACCTCACCGAAACGCTTGGTGAGGCCCTCGACCCGGATGGCCGGTCGTGCGCCGGGCGTGGCACCCGGCAGGGAGGCGGGGGAAGTCATGTCGGTCACCCTCGCGCCAATTGTTGAGTTGAGTCAACGATACCTATGTCACAATGATCGAGCCTGTCAACGAAGTGGTGCCGCCGGTAGCATCGGCCCCATGGACCGGGACGCGGTGGCGCGCCAGATCATCGAGGCGGTCACCCAGCTCTTCTTCTCGGCCGAGAACCAGCAGAAGTTCCACGGCGCCGCCGACGCCCTCGGCCTCCAGCCCCCGGCGCTCAAGGCCCTGCTGGAGCTCGAGCCGGGCTCGGCGGTCCCCATGCGCGACCTGGCCGAGCAGTGGCAGTGCGACGCCTCGTTCGTCACCGTCGTGAGCGACGGCCTCGAGGCGGCGGGCCTGGCCGAGCGCCGGGTCGCGCCCTACGACCGGCGCATCAAGACCGTCGAGCTCACGCCCGCCGGCATCGACGCCCGGGAGTGGGCCCTCACCGAGGTCTACGGGCCGCGGAGCGGCTTCGACGCCCTCACCGCGAGCGAGCAACAGACGGTGGCCCGGCTCCTCACCAAGATGGCGGCCGCCCAGGCCGACTACGACGCCACCCTGTCCGACCAGCCCGATGCGCGCGCCACGGCCCGTCGGGCCGCCGCCCAGCGCACGCGCCAGCACCGGGGCGGCGGGCGGGAGGGCGGGCACGGCTCCCCGGGCGGCTGGAAGGAGCATTTCGAGGCGCACCGCGAGGAGATCGCCAGCCTGAAGGACGAGCTGGCCCGCATCCGCGACGAGTTCAAGGCGCAGGCCCGGCTCGCCACCGACCAGGCCAAGGCCGACATCAAGGCCGAGACCCGCCAGCCGATCGACGACGCCAAGGCGGCCGCCAAGGAGGCGGCCAAGGCGCAGGTCAAGGGCGTGCGGGACGAGCTGGTGGAGAAGCTCAAGGCCCAGCGCAGGCGCCGGTAACCTCGCCTCGATGGGCATCCACGACGAGGACGTCGCCACGGTCAAGGCCGCGTCCGACATCGTGGCCATCATCAGCGAGCACACGCCGCTGCGGCGCGTGGGGCAACGCTGGGTGGGCCTGTGCCCGTTCCACACCGAGAAGACCGGGTCGTTCTCGGTCAACGCCGGCGAGGGCCTGTACTACTGCTTCGGCTGCCAGGCCCAGGGCGACGCCATCACCTTCGTGCGCGAGCGCCAGCAGCTCGACTTCACCGGCGCCGTCGAATGGCTGGCCGCCAAGGCGGGCATCACCCTGCGCTACACCGACCGCGACCAGGGCGAGAGCCGCAAGCGCCGGGCCCGCTACGTCGACACGCTGGCCCGGGCCGTCGCCTGGTACCACGAGCGGCTGCTGACCGGGCCCGACGCGGGGGCCGCCCGCCGCTACCTCCGCGAACGGGGCCTCGACGGCGACGTGGTGCGCGACTTCCAGATCGGCTGGGCCCCCGACGCCTGGGACGCCCTCACCCGCGCGCTGCGGCTCGACAAGGAGCTGGGCGAGGGCACGGGGCTGGCCCGCGAGAACTCCCGGGGCCGGCTCAACGACCACTTCCGGGCCCGCATCGTGTTCCCCATCAACGACGACCGGGGCGATCCCATCAGCTTCGGCGGGCGCATCCTGCCGGGAGGCGAGGGCCCGGGCAACCAGGGCAAGTACAAGAACACCACCGAGACGCGCCTCTACAACAAGTCGAAGGTGCTGTACGGGCTCGACCGGGCCAAGACCTCGATCGTCAGCCAGGGCACGGCCGTCGTCTGCGAGGGCTACACCGATGTCATCGGCTTCCACCGGGCGGGCGTCCCGCTGGCCGTCGCCACGTGCGGCACGGCGCTCACCGACGAGCACGTCACCCTGCTCACACGGTTCGCGGCCCAGCGCCTGGTGCTGGCGTTCGACGCCGACGGCGCCGGTCAGGCAGCCGCCGAGCGGTTCTACCGGTGGGAGCGTGACCACGACCTCGAGGTGGCCGTCGCCGACCTGCCCGTGGGACAGGACCCGGCCGACGTGGCCCGCACCGACCCGGCCCGCCTCGCCGCCGCGGTCGAGGGTGCCACGCCGTTCCTGCGCTTCCGTCTCGACCGGGTGTTCGCCGCCGCCGACCTGGCCAGCAACGAGGGGAGGGCCCGGGCGGCGGAGCGGGCGCTCGAGATCGTGGCCGAGCACCCGACCGAGCTCGTGCGCGACCAGTACCTGATGGATGTCGCCTCCCGGTGCCGCGTCGAGCCCGACCGCCTGCGGACGATGCTCGACGAGCAACGCCGGCGGCCCGCCCGCCGGCCCGCCGACGCCGGCGGGGGCCGGGCGTCGGGCGCCGGGCGGGCGGGCGCCTCCGGCGGGGGCCGGGCATCGGGCGGCTCCGGCGGGGGCCGGGCGGTCGAGAACCGTCCCGACGGCGAGGCTCCCCCGCCCGGCGGCTCGGCCGCATCCGGCACACCGCCCGCCGCCCGGCCGCCGCTCCGCGACGGCCCGGCGCTGGAGGTGCTGCGCCACGCCGTCCACGACCCCGGTGCCGTGGCCCGCTGGCTCGCCCCGGCGATGTTCGACGACCCGGTCCAGATGGGCGTGTACCAGGCGCTGCTGGACGCCGACACCCACGCCGACGCGCTGGCCTCGGCGCCGCCCGAGGTGGCCGACCTGCTGGCCCGCTTGCTGGTGGCGGAGCCCGAGTCCCAGCCGTTCGACGCCGTGCGCCTGCTGCACATGGAGGTGGCCCGCCGGGAGATCGCGGCCGTGCGCCTGGTAGGTGCCAGCGAGGCCGACGGCACCCAGGCGTTGACCGATCTCGCGACCCTGACGCGGGTGGTGGACGGCCTGCGCAACGGGCAATCGGCGGCGGGCTCGGCCGAGCGGTTGCTAGCCTGGCTGGCAGAACGGGTCGGAGACGAGGGGTGAGCGACGTGCCATCGAGGCTCGACACATGGAACGGCTTGGCCGAGGCCGAGCTGACCAAGCTGGTCGAGAGCGCACGCGAGTCAGGTCGGATCTCCCAGCACGACCTGGTCGACGCCCTGCAGCACGTCGAGATGACGCCCGAGGTGCTCGAGGAGATCTACCGGCGGTGCCGGGCCGCGGGCATCGAGGTCGAGGAGCTCGACGACGTCGACCTCGGCGACGCCGCGGTCACCGAGATCGGCTCCGGCGGCTCGCCCGTGGGCGACGTCGTGTTGGCCGACGCCGACAGCGGCGAAGCCACCGTGGTGGTCTTCAACGCCGGTGCTGGTCCCCGCATCACCGATCCGGCCCACATCCGGCGCACGTCGGCCGGTCTCCGGCGGCGCAGCCGCCTCAACGCCTCCCAGGCGGCCGAGCGCGGCGCCACCGGGACGTCCGATCCGGTGCGCATGTACCTGCGCGAGATCGGCCGGGTGCCCCTGCTGGTGGCCGCGGAAGAGGTGTCGCTGGCCAAGCGCATCGAGGCCGGGGTCGAGGCGTCGGTGCAGCTCGCCGAGCTCGACGCCGCCGGCGAGCTCGTCCGCCTCGACGCCGACGAGGCCCGCCGGCTGCAGCACCTGGCCGACGACGGCGACGATGCCAAGAGCGGCCTCATCCAGGCCAACCTGCGGCTGGTCGTGTCGATCGCCAAGCGCTACGTGGGTCGGGGCATGCAGCTCCTCGATCTCATCCAAGAGGGCAACATGGGCCTCATGCGTGCGGTCGAGAAGTTCGACTACACCAAGGGCTTCAAGTTCTCGACCTATGCCACCTGGTGGATCCGCCAGGCCATCACCCGGTCCATCGCCGACCAGGCGCGCACCATCCGGATACCGGTGCACATGGTCGAGTCGATCAACCGGGTGCACCGGGTGCAGCGCCAGATGGTGCAGCAGCTCGAGCGCGAGCCCACGGTCGACGAGCTGGCCGAGGAGGTCGGCATGACGCCCGACCGGGTGCGCGAGATCCAGCGCATCTCCCTCGACCCCCTGTCGCTCGACTCGCCGGTGGGCGAGGAGGACGACTCGTACCTCGCCGACTTCATCAAGGACGACGGGGCCGAGGAGCCCGACGACGCCGCCACCCGCCAGATGCTCCAGAACGAGGTCCGCAACGTCCTCGGCGAGCTCAACGAGCGCGAGAAGGACGTCGTCATCATGCGGTTCGGCCTCGACGACGAGCAGCCCCGCACGCTCGAAGAAGTGGGCAAGCACTTCGGGGTGACCCGCGAGCGGATCCGCCAGATCGAGTCGAAGACGCTCGCCAAACTGCGCCATCCTCACCGGTCGCAGAAGCTGCGCGAGTACCTCGAGGGCGCCTGATTTTCCGCTGGCGGGTGCTGCTATGGTCTGACTTCCCTTCCGGGGTAGCTCAGTTGGCAGAGCAACGGATTGTTAATCCGTGGGTCGTGGGTTCGAGCCCCACCCCCGGAGCTGGTCACGACCTGGGCCTGTAGCTCAGTGGTCAGAGCAGGCGACTCATAATCGCTAGGTCGTGGGTTCGATCCCCACCGGGCCCACGACACAAACTCCCTGGCCACGGTACAAATTTCGGTGTTGTCGACTCGACCACCCGAGGTGACCGGTACGCGAATCGGTACGCCTGTACGCGTCGACCGCCGCCGCACGGTTCGAGGTCATCCGAGGAGACGGGTCCTCCCAGCCACGGGACGAGGGCGCGACGCGTGGTGCAGTCGCTCGGGAGAGAACAGTGACGTCGGTCACTCTGCGCGGCGTGCTTGTACGGTGCCGGGCGATGGCGATCACGGATCGGCGGGACGCGCGTGTCGAGCGCACTGTGGCCAAGGTGCTCGATGCCGTGCAGCGGTTGCTCAGGACCGAGGGCCTGGGGAGCGTGACGTTCGGTCGGGTGAGCAGGGAGACGGGGGTGTCGCGTACGACGCTCTACCGGCACTGGTCGAGCCCGTCGGAGTTGATCTCGGAGGCGTGGGGGAGAGTGGCGCCGTCGAACCGGGTGCCGCACACCGACGATCTGGCCGAGGACCTGGTGGGGCTGTTCGTGGGTGTGCGCGACGTGGTGGAGTCGGCGACGATGCGGCGCTCGCTGCCGGCGCTGTTGGTGGCGGCGCAGCGTGACCCGGTGATCTCGGCGCTGCACGCAGCGTTTGTGGAGGATCGACGTGCGCCGATCGTCGAGCGATTGCTGGTGGCCATCGCCGAGGGTCAGATCTCGCCGGACGCGGATGCCGGCCTCATGGTCGATTTGCTGTCGGGGCCGATCTTCTATCGCCAGCTGCTGCGCCGCGGCCGCACCTCCGATGCCGATGTGCGGGCGATCGTCTCGTCCGTGCTCGCCAGCGGCGCGTCGGCCGCTGACGACCGGGGACCTGCCGCCGCGTTGTGGCACACCAGTGTACTGTTTTGTCGAGAGGGGGACGACAGGATGGTGCGAACGACCGGGCGACGGCTGATGGCGGTGAGCGCCGCGCTCGGTGCTGGTAGCCGGCGCCTGCGGCGGGGGTGACGACGGCGGGGATGACGACGGGGCTGCCCAACCGCCGGTTGGTGATGACGACGGCGCCACGGGTGCCGAGACCTCTGGTCCCCAGGTGCGGGTCGAGACGGTCGAGGTGGAGGCCGGTCCTGGGCCGGCTGAGTACAACCGGGTGCGGGTCATCGAGCATGGCCCCGCCGAGGCCGAGAACGTGCTGGTGCTCGTGCCCGGCACGTCGGCGGGCGCCGCCTATTTCACGCCGGTCGCGCTGGACATCGTCGACGTGCTCGACGGCTGGCAGGTGTGGTCCATCGACCGCCGCGAGAACCTGCTCGAAGACCACAGCACGTTGGACGACCGGGTGGCCGGCGACGCCACCACGCAGGAGACGTTCGACTACTACCTCGGCTGGCTCGGCGACGACAGCATCGCCGAGCACTTCGAGCCGGTCGGTGGCGTGGGCGGGGACCAGGCGTCAGTGGACTTCGCCCGCGAGTGGGGCATGGCGGTCGCGATCGACGACCTACACGCCGTCATCGAGGAGGCGGCGAGCCTTGGCGGCGAGGTGGTGCTGGGTGGGCACTCGCTGGGCGGGTCGATCACGGTTGCCTACGCCACCTGGGACTTCGAGGGCCGTGCGGGTGCTGAGGACCTGGCGGGCTCGCGCTCATCGACGGGGGCAGCGGATCCGGCCAGGCACCCACGGTGGAGGAGGCGCAGGCCGAACTGACCGAGCTGGAGACCGGGTCGGCGTTCAACGACATCGTCGGGTTGGGGCTGCCGTGGGCGGCAGGGGTGTTCAACTCGCTGGGATCGACCGCCACCGTGCTCGAGCCCGACGAGCCGTCGATCGGCTACGCGTCGCCGCTCATCCCGCAGAACCTCAAGCCGCCGGTGGCACCGACCAACGCCGCGGAGTACGGCTACGCGCTCGACGTCGACACCAGCCCCGACGGCCTCGAGCTGGTCCAGATGCACATCGGCCGCTTGGCCGACAGCGGCGATCCTCGCGGCTGGGTCGACGACGATCTGGTGCCGGTCGAGCGTGCTGCTCGCATGTTCTCGGGCCTGGTGGAGGGCGCCGACGGAGACGAGAGCCTCGGCATCGACGGCACCGCCTGGTACCACCCGAGGCGCCTGTCGATCGACAGCGGGGCAGTCAACGGCGGCGTCGAGAACCCGGCCCAGGAGCTGCTGGGTGTGCGAGCGATCCACGGCACCGAACTGGACTTGCCGATCTACGCCCTGGAGACGACCTTCGGGAAGGGCCGGGTGCTGAACGGCGCCCGGCTGCTGGCCCAGCAGTCGGGCATCCCCGACAGCCAGCTCACGCTGGTCGACGAGAGCGATCGGCTCACCCACACCGACCCGATGGGGGTCGAGACCTCGCAGAATCCACTGGTCGAGACCTTTGTCCCGTTCCTACGCACCATCGGATGAGCGCCACGTCCCCGCGGTGCTACCCAGGAGGCGCTCGCCACGCCATCGTCGTGCTGCGGGATTCGCGTCTGCCCGCACAGGCAACGGCGGGCGGCCGTGGCGGCGTGTGGTTCAGTGCTGGTCGGCGCGCCCACCGCGCTCGGGCCGGGAGCCGGCGCCGGCTGGCGTCAGCTCGACCATGGCCCGACGCCGCCGATGCTTTCGGGCGTGATGCGCAGCACATAGCCGGGCGGCGGATCGTCGACCGGCGGGAACCTCACGTCGGCGCCGAGGTAGACGTGTGCGAGCTGCTGCAGCAGTTCGGGCGCACCGCCCGCGGTCACCCGGGCGGTGCCGCGCACGACGAGGTACTCGTCGAGACCCATGGCGTTTCGGTGCCCGCTCTCGAGGGAGAGCACCACTCGGGGGTCGCGCTCGACGTTGCGCAGCTTCTGGCGGACAGCGAGGTGGCCGCTCACGATCTCGTCCCCGTCGAGGCCGACCCAGACGATGCTGACCTGCGGGCTGCCGTCGGCGTTGACCGTCACGAGGTGGGCGAGCCGCCCGCTGGTCAGAACGTCCCGGGCCTCCGGGGTGAGCACGGTCATGCCGGAACGCTACCGGGCCGCCGGTGCGCGGCGGGATGGTCTGCCCGGCAACGTGCTGTGCTTCACGACGACGCAAGCGCCGGCAGGTAAGCGCCCGGGCCCGGGCGATAACGCGTCCGTGGCCCAGCGTTGCGGCGGTGTGGACCCTGGGGCGTCGTCACCCGCCTGCCTGCAGTGGCCAAGACAGCTTCCGGAGAACGTCGGCCGCGACGTCGCGAACGCGACGATCGTTGTCGACCGTGTAGTCGGCCAAGCCCCCGCCGCGTCCCTGCTCCACCCACGCGGCCGACTCGGCGAGGTCATCACGCCGTCCGGCCGTCGGATCGGTCGCGAGGCGCCGCTTGATCTCGTCGAGCGGCACCAGCAGTTCAACCGTGTGCACCGGCATCGCCATCGTGGCAGTGAGGCTTCCAAGCTCGTCGCGATCCTGGACCCATCGAGCGAGCACGAAGTAGCGCACACCGGCCTCGCGATAGTTGGCCACGACGGCGTCGAGGTTGCGCAACAACATGGAGTGTTCGCTGGCTCGGTCACCGTCGCCGACGTTGCACCACGTCAGCCAGTCGAGGTCGAGCGCCGCGTGCGGCAGGCCTGCTTCCTCCAGAAGGTCGGCCATCTCGGCAGCGATCGTCGACTTGCCCACACCGAACAAACCGGTGAGCAGTACGGCCTCCACGCGGACAGTATGTGCTGACCCGAGCGGCGCCGCTCGGCTCCTGATGCACATCGCACGCGGGCTCGGAGATCACCCGACGGGGGTGACGCTCCCCGAAGCCCGGGAGCCCATCGTCGGCTCATGCGCCGGCGTGGACAGGCTGGGGTCCGATGATCCGGCTGCTGGTCTCGGCGGTGATCTACCTCGTCGCCAACGCCATCGCGCTGCTGATCACCAACGCGGTGCTGGACGACGTGACGATCGACGGCGGCGCGTTCGTGCTCGCGGTCGTGATCTTCACGGTCGTCGAGGTCGTGATCCAGCCGCTGATCACCCAGATCGGCGTGCGCCACAGCCGAGCGATCCTCGGGAGCTCCGCGCTCATCGCCACCTTCGTCGGGCTCGTGGTCACGACGCTCGTCTCGGACGGGCTGTCGATCAGCGGCGCCATGACCTGGCTGCTCGCGACCGTCATCGTCTGGGCGGGGGCACTGGTGGCCGGGCTGATCCTGCCGGCGCTCTTCGTGAAGAAGGCGGCCGCCGACCGCAGGACCTGACGGCCGTGGCGGGCCGAATACGCAACAGTTTGGTTGCGCGTTGTGCCGCTCCGGGCGTAGGTTCGGGTGGATGGTGACGACGAGCGAGGTCGAGTACGAGGCGGACGGCGGGCTCGTGATGGTCGGGCACCTGGCGGTGCCGGACGACGACGCCGGTGCGGCCCTGCCCGCCGTGCTGGTGGCCCACGAGGCGCCCGGCCTCGACGACGTGCATCGTGAGCGTGCCGACCGGCTGGCGGAGCTTGGTTACGTCGCGTTCGCCCTCGACGCCCACGGCGGCGGGCGATCCCGGCTCGGCGATCCCCGCATCCGCGAGCGGGTGGCCGCCATCAGCAACGACCCCGAGCGGGCCCGCGCCATCGCCGACCGGGCGCTCGGGGTGCTGCGGCAGCCATCCCCGGGTCGACGCGTCCCGGATGGCCGCCATCGGCTACTGCTTCGGCGGCACCCTGGTGATCGAGCTCGCCCGCGGCGGGGCCGACCTGCGGGCCGTGGTCGGGTTCCACCCTGGCCTCGGCACCGCCCGGCCCGACGACGCTCGCAACATCACCGGCACGGTGTTGGTCTGCGTCGGCTCCGAGGACCCCTACGTCGACGGCGACGTGCGTGCCGCGTTCGAGGCCGAGATGCGGGCCGGTGGCGTCGACTGGCGCATGCACCTGTACGGCGGGGTGCAGCACAGCTTCACCCACCCACGCGCAGACCGGGCCGGGATCCCCGGGCTCGCCTACGACCCGGTGGCCGCCGACCGGGCGTGGCGGGCGATGCTCGACCTGTTCGAGGAGGTCATGGGGCGGCAAGCCGCTCCCTCACCGTCGTGAACAGGGTCGACGCGTCAGCACCGGCAGGGTTGGCTGCCAGTCAAGAGCTGCGCCTCTCCGGCGGTCGGATCAGATTCCGAGGATCTGTGCCTTCTTGGCGGCGAACTCCTCCTCGGTGAGGATGCCCTGGTCCTTGAGGGCGGCGAGCTGCCTGAGCTCTTCGATCTGCGGGCTCTCCTGAGGCGCGGGTGCGACCGGTGCCGCCTCTGGATACGGGGCGGGTGGGGCAGCCGGCGCCTGGGCGGCCGCGCTCTGCTGAGCCGACCTGGCCCCCATGTGGGCTGCGGTTCCCGCGACGACTGCGGTGGTTGCCATTCGAGCGATGGGCCTACGACGACGCATCATGTCGAGCCTCCGTTTGTCATTGGGTTCGAGGCTGAGCGCGGCGCTGATGGTCTGGTCTCGTTCAGGGCTACCGCAGCCACCCGGGTCGACTGTCCACCCGAACGGGGGCCGGAACATCACCCTGAATGGGTGCTTCAGGCGTCGGATCGCCGGAACGGTGCCGACCCGGGCGCCGCGACGGGAACGCCGGACGAACACCGGGCGTCCGCCGGACGAACGTGGCCTGACACGTCGCTCGACCGCGAGGGCCACCGTCCCGGCGGCGCGCCTGCCTGAGCAGGGTCCGGCAATGCGATAAGGGGTTGACGGCGCTGGAGCCGGGCGCGCGGCTTTGCCCGCACTCCGTTGGTCCGTCGTAGTGTGGGCGTGCCATGGCGGCGAACCTCCACGTCGACGCACCGATGACGCTGATGCAGGTGCAGGCCCGGCATCGGTGGCTGCTGCCGGTTGTGGGCGCGGTGTTCCTCGCCCTGGCGGTGGGCGCGTGGGCGGACGCCCTGCCGTGGGACCGTCCCATCACGGGCGCTGCCGTCGATGCCCGGGGCCCGGAGGTCGACTGGCTGTTCCTCCGTGTGTCGTCGCTCGGGTCGACGCGCGTCGTGCTCGCAGTGTCAGCGGTCGCAGCCCTGCTTGCCTGGCGGCGGTGCCCGCAGCTTGCCATCGCGATCGTGGTCATCGCGCTCGCCCGACCGCTTGCGGAGTGGGGCCTGAAGGAGCTGGTCTCGCGCGACCGGCCCGCGGGTGACCGTCTCGTCCCCGGCAACGGCCCGTCGTTCCCGAGTGGCCATCCGCTCGCGACGGCGGCGAGTTGGGGGATGCTGCCGCTCGTCGTCGCGCTCTACACGCGCCGCCGGCTGGTGTGGTGGACGGTCGCCATCGGAGTCTGGCTCCTCGCCGGCGCGGTCGCGGTCAGCCGCGTCTGGCTGGGCGTCCACTGGACGTCCGATGTGGTGGGCGGCTTGCTGCTGGCGGTGCTCGGCGTCGCCGGCGCTGAACGGTTCGTGCGCTCCAGGCATGCGGGCCGGTCGCCATGCCCACAGGCGGCTCAGCGGAGCCCGCAGGCGGCTCAGCCGGGCCCGAGGCTGACGACGTCCACGAGGGCGTGATCGACCGCCCAGTCCTCGACGCATCCGCGCATCTGGCGACGGTTGGTCTGGTCGAGTGCAGAGGCGAGCACCGCTCGGAAGCGACCGTCGCCCAGATCTTCGATCGGGCCCTCGAGGGGCCGACCACTCATCGGTGCAGGCGACCGCTCGCACGGCGAGCCGACATCCGGCGTTCCGGGCAGGCTCGAACGCAGGGCGACGAATCGTTCCTCGGGAGGGACCATGCGCAAGCTCGGAATCGTTCTGGCGGCCTTGGCGCTCGCCGCAGTCGGCGCGACCGCCGGCGGGATGCTCGACCCGTCGCCCGGCGACACGGATCACGCCGAGCGAGACCCCGGTCGGATCTTCTACGACCCGAACGCCGAGAACACCGACGTCTATTGAACGTCACGGATCCACCGTCGGACGTCGGCGCCAAGACGGCTCGCACCCACTGGCTCCGATCTGCCTCGCCGCGCGGACAGCGGGCCGCGCGGCCAGCGTGGATGCGGGAATCCGTCCGGTCGACAGAGCTGCCGCTGCACCATTCGCCTGTCACAGTGGCGGTGTGACCGAGCAGCAGCTCGAGGGCGGGATCGCGAACGCGGGCAAGGTCGTCCGCGTCGGTGCGCACGTGCTTCGCCCGGCGACGCCGCACTCGGGTTCGATCCACGTCTTCCTGCGGGCGGTGCGACACGCCGGCTTCGAGGGCGCCTCGTCACCAGTCGGCATCGACGAGGACGGACGCGAGCGCCTCGTGTTCATCGACGGCGAGGTCCCCGTGCCGCCCTATCCGGACTGGGGCCAGTCCGACACCGCGCTGGCGTCCGTCGCCAGGCTGCTGCGCGGGCTGCACGACGCCGCCCGCGGCTTCGATCCTCACGGTCTCACCTGGGACGACGCTCTGGCCGACCCTGCGGGCGGGACGCTCGTGTGCCACAACGACGTGTGTCCCGAGAACGTCGTCTTCCGTGGCGGCATCGCCGTCGCGCTGCTCGACTTCGAGTTCGCTGCCCCTGGACGACCCGTCTACGACCTGGCCCAGCTGGCCCGTCTCTGCGTACCGATCGACGACGACGTCGACCAGGCCCGGCTCGGCTGGCGACCCGCCGACCGGCCGGCACGGCTACGACTCGTCGCCGACGCCTACGGACTGAACCGGGACGGTCGGACAGAGCTGCTCACCGCCGTGAGCGATGCCATCGCCCGCATCGAGTCGGCCGTCCGGCGCAGCGTCGACGCTGGTGCCCCGAACGCCATCGCGCTGTGGAACCGGACCGGTGGCAGCGAGCGCTATGACCGCCGGCGCCGCTGGTGGATCGACCACAACGACCAGTTCGCCGCCGCCCTCCTCTGACACGCCGCCCTACACGTCGTGGAGGTGTCGGAGCCAGGCGTGCCAGCCGGCGGCGAGCGGCTCCGTGCGAGCGACCGCCTCGGTGACCACTCGTTCCGCCGTCTCGGCGGGCGTGAGCGCCGATGTATCGAACCACCATCCGGAGTCGCCGAACTCGCGGTTCATGTCGTCCTGAAGTCGCTCGTAGCCATCGAAGTCAAAGCGTTCGGCGGGATCCCGAGCTTCGTTCCGGTGCTTGCAGACTGCGATTCCCGGGGTGAGGACCACCAGGCGCACCGACCTCGGGGAGAGCAGCGCCAGAAAGAAGTCGAGCTCCGCCCGGTCCGCGAGGACGGTGTCCATCATGACGGTGAACCCGAAGTCGAGGAAGTTGTTGGCGAGGTCGCACATGTTGCGGTTGCACAGCTCGTCCTGGCGGAGCGCCTCGTCAGCTGGCTCGCCCATCCACCCCACGTAGCCGCTCCTGATCATCTGGGTCATGTCGTCGCCCTTCACCTGCGCTGCCTTCGGCAGCAAGCTCGCGGCGAGACCGGTGACGGTCGACTTCCCAGCGCCGGGCATTCCCGTAACGATGACGCAGCCGGATAGATCGGAGGACATCGAAGGATGCTCTCAACGTGAAGGACCCGCGGCAACCGGGTTCGCGCCTGACGCGGGTGGGGCGCCCGCGGTAGGTAATCTCGTCCGCCAGCCGGGTGGCGAGCGAGTCGAGGAGGGAGCGGTGATCGCAACCCCGGTGATGGGCGATGCGCTGCTGAGCCTGCCCGGCGGCGCCGGCCGCCTCGCGCGACGCGTGGTCGGCTACGTGGCGACATTCGTCGACGGCGTCCCGACGATCGACCACGATGACCGCACCGACGCGCTGGCCCGGCCGGCTCGTCCGGCGCGCCCGATCGAGCGCCTGAGGAGACACCCGATGCTGACCGTCCGCCGCCCCGACTTCGACTTCTCCGACAGCGTCCCGCACTGGGGCGACAACGTCGAGGCCGTGACCATCTTCAACGCCGGGGCGATCATCCCGTCGCCGATCGAGCGGTACCTGATCCGGGTGATGCGGCTGGCCAAGCAGCAGCTCGACCCGGTCGCCGACGCCGACCTCATCGAGGAGATCGACCTCTTCAACAAGCAGGAGGGCCAGCACCACAAGCTGCACAACGGCCTGATGGAGATGCTGACCACCCGCTACCCACGCCTGCGCGAGTTCGAGGCCGCCTTCGCCGCCGACCTCGAGGACTTCCTGGAGAACCGCTCGCTGGCCTGGAACCTGGCCTACTGCGAGGGCTTTGAGTCCACCGGCTGCGCCCTGGCCGGGGGCTTCATCGACGGCGGGATCGCAGCCATCTGCGGCGACCACGGCTCCACGCCGATGCGGCTATGGACGTGGCACATGGCCGAGGAGTTCGAGCACCGGGCGGTCGTGCACGACGTGCTGCGCCGGCTCTGCGGGCCCGATGAGGCGTTCCGGCTCCGCACCGAGGGGGCCACCTTCAACCGGCAGCACAACGCCGAGCACGTCCTCGCCGCCGCCGTCCACATCACCGAGATCGACCGGGCGGGGATGTCCGACGAGGAGCGGGAGGCGTCCAACCACCGGGCGCTGGAAGCGGCCGCCGCGGTCGCGGCCCTCTCCGCCAAGGCGCGCGAGTGGGTGTACCAGCCCGACTACGACCCGTCCGCCGTGGCTCCGCCCCGGGACTACGAGCGGGTCCTCGACGACTACCCCCGGGCCGCGGAAGGGGCCGGTTGATCGAGCCGTTCACCGCGCAACGAGTCACCGTCAAGGCACCCTACGTGGGCCCCCGCTGGCGGAGGTTGGCGCGGCTACCGCTCCCACACGGCCGTGTCGTGACTGAAGTGGACGCGACGGGGCCGCAGCTGCATGAGGCGAGCCGCTGATGCGAGGTAGTGCTCGCGGTCGGGCGGGGGAGCGTCCTCGGACCCACTGGTGGTTGCCTGCAGGAGTTCGTACTCGGCCCTCGAGTAGATCGCCTGTCCCGCGAGCACGACGCCGCCATCGGCAGTGTCGACGACGACGGATTGGTGGCCGGGTGAGTGACCAGGAGTCGACAGGACGCGCACGCCCTCGGCGACCTGTGCGTCACCGTCGATGACGGCGTACTCGGCGCCGTCGAAGTCGACCCACTCGGGCACGGTGTAGTACGGCTCCCGGGTCGCCTGGTACTCGGCGGCCTGGACATAGATCGGCACGCCCGGGAAGCGGGAGTTGTTGCCGCAGTGGTCGAAGTGCAGGTGCGAGTTGACGATCAGCCGCACGTCGTCGACGTCGTGACCGTGCGCGGCGAGCGCGCCGTCGATGGGCCGCTGCTGCACCTGATAGAGGTCGTCGATGAACTGATTGCCGGTGCCGATGCCGGTCTCGAACAGCAGCAAGCCGGTCGGGTGTCGCAAGGCGAACGCCAGCACCGCTCCCGTCGCACCGTGCAAGGGATGCCCGTCCGGAAAGGTCACGTCGGCGAGGTGCAACGGCACGACATCGTCAACTGACAGGACCACCGATGCGACTCTAGGACCCGGGGACGAGCCTTCCCGAACGCGCCACATCGGATGGGGCTCATCACCGGCCCGCCAGCGTCGGCTAAGCCGACGCTCCCTCGATCAGCTCAGCGGGTGGCGGCCACAGACGGGCCGGAGGCCACGACCAGATGCGCGGCATGGCGGCCGCATCGGTGAAGTCGTCGGCCAGCCGGGCGCCTCGCCCCCTGCGGGCGGCGACAGTGCGGGCGTTGGTGTGAACGACATGTGCAGGCATGATCGGCTCCGATGCTCACGTGGCTGCGCAAAGCGTGCGCTCTACCGAGTGGTCGTACGCAGATGCCTTCGCCACGGTTCGTGGTCGGGCCGCCTTCCCGCATGAGGACGTTCAGGGGTCGTGGGGCGGGCGTGCCTGGCTGTCACACACGGGACGCGGGCGGTGTCTTCATGTCGAAGACATCGACAGGAGGAACAAGAATGGCGAGCACACCTCGGATTCCCAAGGCCGAGATCACCGGCTTCTACGGGTGGATGCTGAAGCGATTCAGCCGAAAGCTTCTCGGTGAGGTCCCCGAGGGGGCCGGAGTGATGTGGCACAACCGGGCGGTGCTCTTCAGCTCCATGGGGTTCGGCCGCAAGGTCGAGAAGTGGGACCAGCTCGATCCCGACCTGAAGACCTTCGCCCACATGGCGGTCGCCTCGCTGGTCGGATGCTCCTGGTGCCTCGACTTCAACTACTTCAAGGCCCACAACGAGGGACTCGACGAGGCGAAGGCCAGCGAGGTGCCCCGGTGGCGTGAGTCGACCGTGTTCACGCCGCTCGAGCGTGACGTCATGGAGTACGCCGAGGCGATGAGCGAGACGCCCCCGCGGGTCACCGACGAGCTGTCCGCCCGGCTGCTCAAGAAGCTGGGAGCGCCGGCCCTGGTGGAGCTCACGGCCGTTGTCGGATTCGCGAACTCGACGACGAGGGGCAACACGGCGTTGGGGATCGAGTCCCAAGGGTTCTCCAAGGTGTGCGCGCTGCCGCTGGCGCAACCCTCCGCCAGGTCCGCGACGTCGGCGTGAGCGACGACGGGTTCACCGCCGAACGCACATTGAGGACGCGCCGGCCACGGGGCATCGTGTTCCCGTGGCCGGTATCGCGAAGCTCTGGAAGCCCGTCATCAACGTGACCGACCTGGACGAGGGCGAGCGGTTCTGGTCGGCGGTGTCCGGGCTGTCGCCTCAGGGGCGACATGGTCAGTTCTCCGTCCTCGACGCGGATGACCCCGCGGAGTCAGACGGGTGGATCCTGCTGCAGCTGGTCCCCGAGCAGAGCGGGCCAGGAGGAACCCATGTCGACTTCCGGGTGGACGACGTCGGCGCTGCGGTCGCAGAGATCGAGGCGATCGGCGGCGTCGTCGTGAGGTGGCCGGGCATGTACGCCCCGGAGGGCAGGGATCTCCTCGAGTGGGCCGTCATGAAGGACCCGTTCGGCAACGAGTTCTGCATCATCCGCTGGCCGCTCTGATGGTCGCCGGACCTGTTGCTCGCGTAGCTCGCGTTGGCGAGACTCTCGGTTCATGACCGGTGAGACGTCTGGTGCGACGGTGCGGTGGGTCGGGCTCGCGATCGACTGCGCGGAGGCGCCGCCGATGGCGCACTTCTACGAGGCCCTGCTCGGCTTCAAGGTCCGCGAGGTGGGTCCGTTCTGGGCGCAGCTGTCGGACCCGGCGGGCGGCGTCCACCTCAACATCCAAGGCATGAAGGGGTACGTGCCGCCCACCTGGCCCGAGAAGCCCGAGCAGCAGGCGAAGATGATGCACTTCGAGGTGGAGGTCGACGACCTGGAGGTCGCCGTGGCCCGTGCGGTCGAGGCGGGCGGCACCGAGGCGTCATGGCAACCGCCCGACCGCAACCAGGACCGCCTGCGCATCATGCTCGACCCGGCCGGTCATCCGCTCTGCCTGTTCCTGCACGGCGAGTAGACGACGACCGACCGTCCGCCGGGTCCCTCGACCGTCGGGACGCCGTCCACGTCCAGCTCCTCAGCGGTGGACGAGGATCGGCGCGCGCTGCGCCGGCGTCGGTTCTGCGGCAGGATTCACGCATGGAGCACGTTGACGTCGGCGGGACCCGGATCGCCTACGCCCACGCGGGCTCCGGCCCGCCGCTCGTGATGCTTCACGGCGCACCGGCCGACAGCCGCACGTGGCAGTGGATGCTCCCGGACCTCTCACGCGACCACACCGTCATCGCCTGGGACGCACCGGGCTTCGGCCAGTCGTCCGACATCGACGACACCTGGCGCGCCGCGTGGTTCGCCGATGCCCTCGCCGCCTTCATCGCCGCGCTCGGCCTCGAGCGGCCGTACCTGGTGGGCCACTCGTTCGGGACGATGGTCGCCCTCTCGCTGTTCCAGCACCACCCGGCGGTGCCGGCCGGTCTCGTGCTCATCGGTGGCTATGCGGGCTGGGCAGGGTCTCTGCCACCAGAGGAGGTGGCACGACGGCTCGAGATGTTCCTCGGCATGGCCGACCTGGGTGACGCGTTCGACCCGACGTCCTACCCGGGCCTGTTCACGGAGCTCATACCGGCCGACCGCGCCGCGGCGCTGGTCACGATGATGCGAGAGAACATACGCCCGGACACCATTCGAGCGGCGGGCCACATCGGCGCGGAGACGGACCTCCGCCCGGTGCTGCCCACGGTCGACGTACCGACACTCGTTCTGCACGGCGAGGCCGACGCTCGGTCGCCGCTCGCGAACGCCGAAATGCTCCACGCGGCGATCCCGGCGTCGCAGCTCGCGGCACTCCCGAGGCTCGGCCACGCGTGCGTGGTGGAAGACCCCGAGGCGTGTGCGACGGAGATACGCCGGTTCGTGAGGAACGTGGGCTGAATCCCAGCGGCTGATCGACGTCGCGCCCGATCGGCGATCTGCTGGCCGTGCGCTGTCCGGAGCGGCCTTGAGGTGCGGACGCTGGGGGCGGCCTCGTTCAGGAAAGGCCGATCTCCGCGCGCTGGGCGCGCGTGAGCTTGGCCTCGACGAGGTCGTACGAGTCCTGGATCATGTCCTCGATCTCGCCGTCGCTGATCGAGCCGTCAAGGGTCACGGTGTTCCAGTGCCGCTTGTTGAGGTGGTAGCCCGGACGAATCGCCGTGTGCGTCGACCGGAGCGCCTCCGCCACATCCGGATCGCACTTCACGCTCACCTCGAGCGGGAGGCCGTCGAGGTCGGTGATCGCGAACACCTTGCCGGCGACCTTGAACACCGAGACCTGCTCGCCGAACGGGAAGTCCTCCGACGTGCAGGGCTTGCTCAGACAACAGTCACGAAGTTCGGCTGGGGTCATTCGGACCTCGAGTTCCATGGGCTCGCAGAGTCAGAGGCTACGCGTGTTCCGCTCGAACCCGACCTGGCCGATCACGCTCACACTGCGTCCGCGTCGCCTCCGTCACGCGTTCACCGCCAGGATCCGCCAGTCACCGGGAACACCCTTGAGCACATGGCGGCCCCGGTCGGTGAACTCGATCCCCGAGCCGGCGACCAGGTCGCGCACGGTGCTCGTGACCAGCACCTCGCCTGCAACGCGCCAGGGCGGCGACGCGAGCGCCGGTGTGCACGGCGATGCCGGTGAGGTCCTCGCCTCGCACCTCGCACTCGCCTGTGTGGAGGCCCGTCCGGACCGCGAGTCCGAGCAGTCGGGCATCCTCGATGATCGTCTGGGCGCAGCGGATCGCGCGTGCCGGCCCGTCGAACGCGGCGAGGAACCCGTCACCGGTCGCCTTGACCTCGACCCCCCGATAGCGCTCGAGCGCACGGCGAACGGCAGCGTCGTGCGCGTCGAGCAGGTCGCGCCATCGCCGGTCGCCGAGCTGCGCGGCCCACTCCGTCGAGCCGACGATGTCGGTGAACAGGACGGTCTGGAGCACCCGGTCGATGTCGGGATCGTGGTGCCCGGGGGTGAGCAGCAGCGGGAGCCCCTCTGCGGTGGCGCTCATGGGGCCCGCCGAGCAGGAGTCGATGCAGACCGGTCATGCGATGCGCTCACACCCCGAACTTACATCAAGGGGATTCGATGCATCAACCCAGATTGGTAGATGGTCGTGAACCGCGTCGGCGATGGGTGCGTACACCGCGGCGTCACCACCACGTCGCAGGAGACGATCGTCATGCGCATCCATCGGGCGGGCCGTGGGCTCGTCGGAGCTCTCGTTGCCATCGCGTCGGTCGCGGGTGTGCCGACGGTCGCTCACGCCAGCCAGCGACCGCCCGGACCGTCGGTCCCCCCGGCCACGGTTGCCTGTTCGCCGTTCTTCGAGCGGCCGGTGGCGGTCCTCGGCGACGTGGCGACCTTTGTCCATCTGGGGGAGCCGCTCCTCGTCGTCGCCGATCGGTCGACGGGCCGCATCGTCCATCAGGAGGTCAGGCTGGATCGCGGGACGGAGTGGGAGGGCACCGTGGGTTGGGACGGCCCGCCCGCTCCCTGGATGTGGGCCGAATTCGGCATGAACGATGTCGGCCTCCACACGGTCACCCTGACCGTCACCGACGACTGCGGCCGACTCGACTCGGCGAGCCAGGAGGTCCGGGTCCACGACCTCCAGATCAACCTCCAGCCCTTCCCCTGAAGCGGACGTCCCGCCGGGGTCTGGGCCGATCGAGCCGGAGACGGCGGCCGGTCAGCACGGCCGACGGCTGCCCGGTGGTCGGGCCCGGGGCGAGGGCGTGTAAGACAGCGGCATGATCCTCATCAACGTGAAGTTCCCGGTCCGCCCCGAGAAGGTGGACGAGTGGATCAGCCTGGCGACGGCCTACGCCGAGGCGGTGGAGGCCGAAGAGGGTTGTCTGTTCTTCGAGTGGTCACGCAGCCTCGATGACCCCACCGTGTTCGTCGCCGTCGAGGGCTTCCGTGATGCCGGCGCCGGCGAGGCCCACGTCGGCACCGCCCACTTCGCCGAGCTGATCGACAGGGGTCCCGACCTCGTGGCCGAGCAGCCCAGCATCATCTACATCGACGCGCCGCAGGTCGACGGCTGGGGGCCGATGGGGGAGATCCGGCCGCGCTGAGGTGCGACGGAGGACCGACCGCGACCTGGGTCGTGGGCGCTTCTCGACCTGGGCGGCCCGAGTCCTCCCGCGGTCCGCCCGGCGGGCCCGGCGCGTACGCTCCGGCGCCGTGGACCCGACCGACGACCTACAGCCCGAGCCCGCGCCCGACCCCCTGCGTCAGCTCACGGTGCACTGGTTCACGGTGATCGGCGTGGCGCTGCTGGCCATGGGCCTGTTAATCGGGATGACGCCCGTCAACGCCGGGGACCTCCAGTGCGGCTCGCCGTTCTCCGCCGAGGACGCCGGCAGCCCGGAGACCTGCGGCATCGAGGGCGGGCTCGCCGGGCGGCGCGCCACCGCCCTGGCGCTCCTGGGCGGCGGCGTGGTGTTCCTCGTCGCGGCCGTCACGGTGCGGACGCCCCGCGACAGGCCGGCGCGCCCGCCCCGGTGGACGCTCGCCAACCGTCCCTCGCCCGCGATGCGCAAGCTTGCGGCGGATGGCGCCGGGTCGGGTGGCGACCCGGTCGGCTCTGCTTCGAGCGCACCGGTTGCGTCCCCACCGCCATGAGCTGAGCGCCCGCCGCGCCCGCGCTGCCTAGCCGAGCAGAGGGACGACCCGGTCGCGGAAGAGCTCGAGCTGGCGGGCCTCGTCGGCGACCGGCCACACGAGCACCTGCTGCACCCCGGCCTCGCGGAATGCGTGCAGCTTCTCGGCGAACGCGCCGGCGGGCCCCACCGGCAGTCGCTCCCGGAGCACCGCCTCCGGCCGGTGAACCGCCGGGACGACCCGGTCCCGCATGACCCGGTCGGCCTCCACCGGATCGTCGGTGATGTGGAACCACATCGTCGCCAGCGCGTTGGGGAACGTGGCGGCGTCCTTGCCCTCATCGGCGAGGAGCCCCCGCAACGCCGTCCAGGCGCGGGCGAACGTCGCCGGCGTCGTGTTGTAGGCCGAGGCCAGCCACCCGTCGGCCAGGCGGGCGGTGCGGCGGAGCCCGGCGTCGGAGCCCCAGCTGCCGATCCAGATCGGGGGGCCCGACGGCCGGGCTGGTCCCGGGCCGCAGCTCGATGCCGGCGGTGGAGTAGAACCGGCCGACGAACGGCTCGCCGTCCGGTTGCCAGAGCGCCCGCAGCGCCCGCACCGCCTCGTCGAGGCGCCGCCAGCGCTCGTCGAAGTCGAGGCCGACCGCGGCGTGGTCGAGCGGCGACGATCCCGGCCCCACACCCACCACCACCCGGCCGCCGGACAGCCGGTCGATGGCAGCCACCGCCTTGGCCAGCGCCACCGGTCCCCGCACGACCGGCAGTGCCACCGTCGTGGCCAGCGTCATGGAGCCCGACGAGCCGACCACCGCGGCGAGGGCCGTGGGGCCGTCCAACCACGGGACCGCGAAGGCCAGATGATCGTTGGCGGCCAGCGTGGCGAACCCGAGCTCGGCGGCCCGCCGGGCGTAGCCGGTCAGGTGGTCGAGGGTGAACGGGTGCCCACCGAAGTCCATCAGGGGCAGGTGCGCGCCGAACTCCACGTCCGTCCCTTCAGTGCCTGATCGCCCGCTCGGCGGTGGCCCACAGATCGCGCCCCGCCGTCACCACCTCAGCGTACGGCGTCGGGCCAGGCCGGGTACCCGGGGGGACCCGATGTGGGACTCGAGGACCCGGGTCGCGGTTGCCGAACTTTTGGTCGCCCCGGCATGAGCAGCGCGGCGGCCGGTACCGTGGCACCGATGGCCAGGGCACGCTCCGCCCCCGCCGCGAGCCCGCCGCCCGCTCCAGTGGCCCCTCGTCGGCCGCCACGACGAGCTCGACCTGTTCGTCGCCGGCCTCGGCGACCCCCGGGCCCACGGCTTCGTCATCCACGGCGCCGCCCGGGCGTGGGCAAGACCCGCCTGGCCGACCAGTGCCTGGCCCTCGCCGACCAGCACGGCCGCAACGTGGCCCGGGCCACGGCCACCGAGGGGTCCGCAGTCGGCGCCGCTCGGCGCGCTGGCCCACCTGCTGCCGCCGGGCATCGGCGACGAGCGGTGCGACCTGGTGGCGGTGGTGGCCGAGCTGCGCCCGGTGCTCCGAGGACCAGACGCCGGCAGGCCCGCTGGTCCTGTTCGTCGACGACCTCCACCTGCTCGACGCCACCTCGGCCACGCTCGTGTCCCAGCTCGTCGATGCCGACCTCGTCTTCCTGGTGGCCACCGTGCGATCGGACGAGCCCCGCTGCCGGCGGGCGTCGAGGCGCTGTGGCACCGGGCCCGGGTGCGGCGGGTCGACCTGGAGGACCTGGACCGGGCCGCGGTCGGCACGCTGCTCGCACCTGGTGCTGCGCGGACCGGTCGAGGCGAGCCAGCGTGGCCGAGATCTGGACGGCCAGCCAGGGCAACGTCCTGCTCGTCCGCGAGCTGGTGCTCGGCGCCCTCGACCGCGGCCACCTGGTCGAGCAGCGGGGCGTGTGGCGCCTGGTCGGGCCGCTGGTCACCACGCCCCGGCTGCGGGAGCTGATCGCCGCCCGCCTCGGCCGCCTGCCGCCGGCGACGGTCGCGGCGCTCGACATGCTGGCGGTGTGGGAGCCGGCCGGCCTCGCCACGCTCGAGGCCATCGTCGGTGCCGCCCAGCTGGAGCTGCTCGACCGCCACGGCCTGCTCACGGTGCGGACCGACGGCCGCCGCCAGGAGGTGCGGCTCGCCCACCCGCTCTACGGCGAGATCCTCCGGGATCGCATGCCCGGCCCTGACCCGCCGCCGCCTCCTGCTGGAGCACGCCGACCGCATCGACGGCTACGGCGCCCGCCGCCGGGAGGACGCCATCCGGGTCGCCACCGCCCGGCTCGACGCCGTCCGGCGCGGCCGACCCCGCCCTGCTGGTCCGGGCCGCCCGCCTGGCCCGCTACGGCCAGGACTTCCCGCAGGTCGAGCGGCTGGCCCGGGCCGCGGTGGCCGACGGCATCACGCCGGAGGCCGGGCTGCTGCTGGGCGAGGCGCTCCACGAGCTGGGCCGGTTCGCCGAGGCCGCGGACGTCCTCCACGCCGCGCACGAGGCGTGCACCGACCCCGACGACGAGGCGCTGCTCGTCTACATCACCGAGATCCGCACCCGGAACCTGATGTGGGGCCTGCTGCCGCCACGACGAGGCCCTGGCCGTCAACGACGAGACCCGCGCAGCGGGTCGCCGACCCGGCCGGGCGTCCGGGAGCTCGACGCTCAACGAGGCGCTGCTGCTCACCTACTCCGGCCGGCCGCGCGACGCCCTCGAGGTGCTGAGGCCGGTGCCCGACGATCCCGACCCCCGGGCCCGGGCGCTGCGGGCGCTGGCCGAGCTGCCGGCCCTGGTGGCGACCGGGCCGGTGCGCCACCGGCCGCCGAGGGCCTGGCGCAGGCGTTCGTCGACCAGTCCGAGCTGCCCGACCAGATCGCCATCCCCGGCCCCGGCAACCACATCCTCATCCGGGCCTACGCGCTGGCCGAGTGCGGGCGGCTGGCCGAGGCCCGTGCGCTGGCCACCGCGGCCTACGAGGCCACGCCGGCGACCGCGCCGCCCGACGCCCGCATGTGGCTGGCCCACCAGATCGGCCGCGTGCGCGCTGCTGGCCGGGCAGCTGGCGACCGCCCAGCGCTGGCTGGGCGAGGCCGCGGCCCGGGCCGAGGCCCACGGCATCGACGGTCCCCGGTGCCTGGTGCTGTCCGCCCTGGCCGCCGCCGCGGCCGGGCGTCGGGCGACAGCGAGGCGGCCCAGGCCGCGGTGCGCGAGCTCGACCGGCTGCCGGAGTTCCCCTTCACCCGGCCCGAGCAGGAGCTGGGCCGGGCCTGGGCCAAGGTGGCCGCCGGCGACCTGCCCGGCGCCCGCCAGGTGCTGCTGGCTGCGGCCGACCGCGCTGCGGCCGACGGCTACCGGGTGTGCGAGGCGTGGATGCTCCACGACGTGGCCCGCCTCGGCGAGCCGGCGGCGGTGGCCGCTCGCCTGGCCGGGTCTGGCCGAGCGGTGCGAGGGCGACCTGGTCGGCGCGTATGCCGCCCACGCCGCGGCGGCCGCCGCCGGTGACGCCGAGGGCCTCGTGGCCGCCACCGACCGGTTCGAGGCGCTGGGGGCGCTGCTGCTGGCGGCCGAGGCGGCCACCGAGGCCGCCCAGGCGCTGCGCCGCCAGGGCCACCGGCGACGGGCCGCCGCCCTCGGCGTGCGGGCCACGACCCTGGCGGCGTGGTTGCGAGGGGGCCCGCACGCCGGGCCTGGCCGCGCCGGTCGTCGTCGTGCCGCTCACCCACCGGGAGCGGGACATCGCCGGCGCTGGCCGCCCAGGGCGAGTCGAGCAAGGAGATCGCCGACCGCCTGTACCTGTCGGTCCGCACGGTGAACAACCACCTGCAGAGCGCCTACTCCAAGCTGGGCGTCAGCGGCCGCCGCCAGCTGGCCGGGGCCCTCGGCATCGATGGCCCGGCGGGGGAGGCTGAGCAATCGCCGGCTGCCCGCCGGCAGACGGCCGGCGATTGAGCAACGGCTGCTCAGGACTGCGGCGGGCCCGCGGTCGCACCCTGGGCGCATGTTCCCTTCCACCCCGCTCCCCGTCACCCTTGCCACCACCGTCACCGGTCCGCAGCGACCGGTGGCCCTGATCACCGGCGGCGGCCGCGGCATCGGCCGCCTGCTGGCCGCAGGCCCTGGCCGGCCGGGGCATGGCCGTCGGCCTCGTGGCCCGGTCGCCCGACGAGCTGGCCGGCACGGTCGAGCTGGTCGGCCGCGCCGGCGGCACCGCGGCCGCGGTCCCCGCCGACGTCACCGACCGCGACGCGCTGGCCGGCGCCCTGGCGGAGCTGCGCCGGCGGCTCGGCCCCGTCGATCTCCTGGTCAACAACGCCGGCATCGTCGGCCCCATCGGGCCGATGTGGATGACCGACCCGCAGGACTGGTGGACGACCATGGACGTGAACCTGCGGGGCCTCCTGCTCACCACCCAGCTGGTGGTACCCGAGATGGTGGCCCGCGGCCGCGGCCGGATCATCAACATGGCGAGCCAGGCCGGCACCTACCGCTGGCCGCTGGTGTCCGCCTACTCGGTGTCCAAGGCCGCGGTGGTGAAGCTGACCGAGAACCTCGCCCACGAGGTCGGCCGGCACGGCGTCCGGGTCTTCAGCGTGCACCCCGGGCTGCTGCCCATCGGCATGTCCGAGGACTTCGCGGCACCGGCCGCCGGTCGACGCCTACGAGGCGCACGTCCGGGACTGGGCGCTGCGCGAGCTGGCGGAGGGCCGCGGCGCCGAGCCGGGCGAGGCCGTCGAGCTGATCCTGCGGCTGGCGGCCGGCGACGGCGATGCCCTGTCCGGCCGCCACCTGTCGGTGCACGACGACCTCGACGCCGTGCTCGATCGGCTGGTCGAGGTGCGGGCCGGCGACCTCTACGTCATGCGGCCCGAGCGGCTGACCGCACCGTCGTCAGGCCTGACCCCGGCCTACTACCGGGGCCGGTCGGCGGCCACGTGGCAGCAGGCGGTGCGGCGTGCCACCCCGGGTGTGCCACGCCGGGCCGATCACCATGAGGTCGATGTGGTGGAGCGCGCCGAGCGCTGATGCGTTGCCGGGAGCGGGCATCGGCCCGCCCATCGGCCCGCCGGTCGGCCGGTCGGGCCCGCCGGTCGGCGACGGCCGGGGAAGCGGTGGCGCCGGCGGCCGCCTCCTCGGCGGGCCAGGACGATGCGTCAGCCGCGCATCTGCGGGTAGCAGTACGGCATGAGCCAGAACGCGCCGTACTCCGAGGTCCGCCGCGAGCCCGGAAGGGGCCGGGAGGCCGCCACGCCGGGCCAGGTCCCGCGTCGGGGCTGGAAGGACGTGGCGGTCCGGCTGAAGCGACAGCTGCAGGAGGACGACGTGCCGCTGCTCGCCGCAGGAGTTGCCTTCTTCGGCCTGCTCGCGCTCGTGCCGTCGCTGGTGGCGCTGGTGTCGATCTACGGGTTGATCGCCGACCCGGCGGACGTGCAGAGCACGGTCGACGACGCCCTCCGGGCGGCGCCCGCCGAGGTCCGGGATCTCGTGTCTTCGCAGCTGGAGAGCGTGGTGAACAGCGATCCCTCGGGTCTGCGGCTCGGCGTGATCGGCGGTGCGCTCCTCGCCCTGTGGTCCGCATCGAGCGGGATGAAGCACCTGATGGGTGCACTGACGCTGGCGTATGACGAGACCGAGGACCGGAAGTTCCTCCGGCTCCGCGGCCTGGCGCTGGCCCTGACGCTCGGCGGCATCGCGGTGCTCGCTCTCGTCGTCGCGGGGATGGTGGCACCCACCGCCCTCGACGACTCGGGGACCGCAGGCACCTTGCGTTCCGTCCTGCAGGTCGTCCGGTGGCCGGTGGTGGCCGTCGTGGCGATGGTGACGTTGTCGCTGCTCTACCGCTGGGCGCCTGACCGTGACGCCGCGCGCCTCGACTGGGTGTCGCCGGGTGCGATCCTCGCCACCGTCGTGTGGGTCGCCGGCTCCATCGCGTTCTCCCTCTACACCGCCAACTTCGGCAACTACAACGAGACCTACGGCTCGCTCGGCGCGATCGTCGTCGTGATGCTGTGGCTGTACATCACCGCCTACGTCGTCATCCTCGGCGCCGAGCTCAACTGCGAGCTCGAGCGGCAGACCGTCGCCGACACGACCACCGGCGCCGCCCGGCCCCTCGGCGAGCGGGAGGCCTACGCGGCCGACACCCTGGGGCGCTCCACCGGGTGACCGAGGACGAGGCCCCCTGGTCGGCGCCGAGCGACGCGGGTTCTTGGGAGGCTCACTCGTTCCATCGTTCGGTGGCCCGCAGCCGGTCCCTCCAGAGCGCGGCGGCGTCAGGCGATCCCGAGACAGTCGAGAGCTCCACCAGCTCCTCACACCTCGCGATCATCGCCTGATGACGAGCCGACCACGTCATGCCGAGGTGGGAGGCGTCGAGCATCTCGGGGAGGTCGTCCGCAGCAGCAGGGTGATGTGTGCGAATGATCCACTCCGCCCATGCGAGGTCCTCGACAGCCCGGCCGATGTGCGCGAACTCCCAGTCCAGGAGCGCGGTGATCCTGTCGCCCTCGATCAGCACGTTCTGGGGGCCGAAGTCGCCGTGGACGATCACGGGCCCCGTGCCGACGAGGCCGGGCACGGCCCCGGTCGGAACCTGTTGGAGGGTGACCAGCAGTGCACCCAGCAGTCGCAGTACCTCCGCGGCCCGACCTGCGTCGATCATCTCCTGGCCGTGCGTTCCGGATGCTTCGCGCACGATGAGGAGCGGTACCGCACGGTCCCGTTCGACCACGTCCGGCACGGGAAGACGATGAGCCAGGCTCACCAGGCAGGTGTACTCGCGATCGGCTCGCTCGGAGCGGTCCGACCCCTCGTAGCGCTTCTCGACCCGCGCACCGGGCAGCCGGCGGGTGAGGTTCGTGTAGCCGTGAGGAAGGCGACGCACGTCGCCATCCTGTCGCCTCGACTCGGCGTCACACGCGGGCGGCGAAGCGGTGAACGGCTTCGGCCATCGTCTGCCAGGAGCGCAACGTTGCGAACACGTCCCCCTCGACCTCCAGACGATGGTCGGCATCCGGTATCTCGACCGTGTCGCCAGGCACCGCATCGTGCCGTTCGGGGTCGTGATACTGGTGGTCGGCCCCACCCACGATGTGGAGCGCAGGTATCGTCGACGAGCACGCCGCCCGCCACGACTCGTCCGACCGCCAGACCGGCGTGAGCCAGATGAAGCGGGTGTCCGCCGGCAGGGCGAAGTCCTCGACGCACAGCAGGCGCAGCGCATGAGTGCCACGCGACTTCCCGGCGACGGTGAGGCGCTCCGGCTGGTAGTGCGCCAACGCCCCGCGCATCTCGCGTCGTACACCGGACTCGAACCGATCACGGTCGCCGGCGATCACCGAGTCGTCGTAGTGCACCGGCACGACGAGGGCGCCGGCCTGCTCGAGGGCGCGCATCGTGACCCATGCGAGGCGGTCGTCGAACGGGTCCTGCCCCGGGATGGACCCTCCGGGGAAGTAGATCGCGAGATGCATCCCACGAACCTATGACCTTTCTGCAGGCGGGCAGCGGCGGCCGGTCGAGCCGACGGTCACGGCGGGGGAGCGATGAGTTCCCCGCCCGCCGTCCGTCGTGGTGGCCATGAAGCGCGCCGTCGAGCTGTTCGCACTGGAGGCTCGCTCGTCACGCTCGACCCTGGTCGACGTGACGTGGCGGTCCCGGAGCGAACCCGAGGAGTCGTTCATCTCGGTGGCCGCCGCCCATTGGGAGATGGTCGTCACGCGGCAACGGGGCGCAGCGTGGCTGACCGTGCGGGGACCCGAGACGAGGGCGACGACCGTGCCGATCCCCCCTGACGCGGAGTTCTTCGGCATCGAGTTCAGCACCGGCACGTTCATGCCCAGCCTGCCGCCGGGCCGGCTGGTCGACCGCGCGCTGACGATGCCGGAGACGACGCCCATGTCGTTCCGGCTCGACGGGTCGGCCTGGGAGCTCCCGGGCCCGGACACCGCCGACGCCTTCGTCGACAAGCTCGTCAGCGCGGGCCTGCTGGTGCACGACCCGATCGTGGCCGAGGCCCTGCGGGGGGACGTCGAGGGCTTCTCCACCCGCTCGTTGGAACGACGGATCGCACGGGCCATGGGCCTGAGCCGGGGCGCCATCGGGCGGATCCGGCGGGCCGAGCAGGCGGTCGAGCTGCTGTCCCGGAACGTGCCCGCGCCCGACGTGGCGCGCCGGACCGGCTACGCCGACCAGCCCCACCTGACGAGATCCCTCAAGCGCTTCGTCGGGCAGACCCCGTCGCACATCGCGGGCTCGGCGCCGGACCGATAGTTGTCGCTGGCGTTCAAGACGGCGCGTCCGACCGCGGCTAGACCACATCCGATGCGACAGCTGATCAACTCCATGTACATCACGCTCGACGGCGTGGTCGAAGGCCCGCACCTCTGGCCCCCGTTGAAGGCCGGGACGTCGGGCGAAGGCGACCGGATCCAGACCGACCTGCTGGAGACCTGTGACATCGTCCTGATGGGGCGCCGCACCTACGACGGGTTCGCCCCCGCCTGGTCGAGCCGCAGCGGCGACCCGTATTCGGACCGCATCAACACGATGCGCAAGGTCGTCGTCTCCACCACGCTCACCGATCCGCAGTGGGCGAACACCGAGGTGATCGCCGGCGACGTCGTCGGGCGTGTCCGCGACCTCAAGGGCGAGGACGGCGGCGACATCGTGCATTACGGCTTCGGCGACGTCTCCCGCCTCCTGCTCGACAACGGCCTGGTCGACGAGCTCCAGCTGTGGATCCATCCGCAGCTGGTCGGGCCCAGCGACGCCGCCGACCTGCTGTACCGCCCCGGGACGACGGCGACCTTCGAGCTCACCGACTCGAGGGTCCTGAGCAACGGGATCATCCTGGCGACCTACCAGCCCTGACCCCGCGCGGTCGCCGCCACCCGCAGGGGTTGACAGCGGGCCCACCTGGATTCCACTATTCCTCTATGACAATAGATGAATGGTGGAGCGGGTGATCGAGTTCCGCATCGACCTCCATTCCGGGGTGCCGCCGTACCGCCAGATCGTTCACCAGGTGCGGCAGGCGCTCCACCTCGGGCTGTTGCGGGAGGGCGATCAGCTCCCGACGGTCAAGGACGTCGTGGGCCAGGTGGCTATCAACCCGAACACTGTCCTCAAGGCGTACCGGGAGCTCGAGCACGAGGGTCTCGCGGCGGGTCGCCCGGGACTGGGCACGTTCGTCACGAGGTCCCTCGCGCAGGAATCGGTCGCCGCCCACAAGGGGCTGCGGTCGGAGCTGAGCCGGTGGCTGGAGAAGGCCCGCCGGGCGGGGCTCGACGACGCCAGCATCTCCGCGCTGTTCGAGAGCACCTTTCACGCCTCCTCCGACAAGGGGGTGGCGTGAGTGAGCGCGATCGTCGCTGAAGCCCTGGGCAAGCGCTACGGCAGGCGGTGGGCACTACGGGACTGCACGCTGAGGATCCCCGAGGAGTCCGTGGTCGGCGTGGTCGGCGCCAACGGCGCAGGCAAGTCGACGCTCCTCCACCTCACCGCCGGGCTGCTGGAACCCACGGAGGGCTCGCTCGTCGTGCTCGGCGGGCGCCCGGGAGCGGATGCCGCACAGCTCGCCAAGGTCGGCTTCGTCGCCCAGGACGCACCGGCGTACCCGTGGCTGTCGGTCGCCGATCACCTGCGCCTCGGTGCGCACATGAACCCCGGCTGGGACGCGGCGATGGCAACCGAGCGGATCGAGCGACTCGGGCTGGACCTCGCCCAGCGGGCCGGCAAGCTCTCCGGCGGCCAGCGCTCCCAGCTCGCGCTCACTCTCGCCCTCGGCAAGCAGCCCGAGCTGCTCGTGCTCGACGAGCCTGTGGCCAGCCTCGACCCGCTTGCTCGACGCACGTTCCTCGCCGACGTCATGGAGCTCATGGCGGACCGGCAGCCGACCATCATCCTGTCGTCGCACCTGCTCTCCGACGTCGAGCGCGTGTGCGACCACCTGATCGTGATGACCGAGGGGCACGTGCAGCTCGCCGGCTCGGTCGATGAGCTC
The DNA here is from genome assembly GCA_963842395.1 of uncultured Acidimicrobiales bacterium. Taxonomy (GTDB): domain Bacteria; phylum Actinomycetota; class Acidimicrobiia; order Acidimicrobiales; family VFJN01; genus ZC4RG19. The sequence continues at coordinate 146,759 of CAWJGJ010000002.1, read as the reverse complement.
CTGAGCGGGCACAAGCTGCTCACCGGTCCGCGCCGTGACATGCGGTCGATGCCCCACGACCAGGCCGTGGTGCGGGCGACCCACACCGACCGCCAGACCACCGTGCTCGTCCGCACGGCCGAGCCGATCCTCGACCCGTCCTGGGCCGTCACCGACGTCGGGCTCGAGGAGCTCGTGCTGGCCTACATGGCGAGCACCGACCCGACGCGCCAACCGGCGCCGCTCGCGGCGGTGCGGTCATGACGTGGCTCGCCTGGCGACAGGCCAGAGCCCAGGCCCTGTTCGCCGTCGGGGCGGTGGCGGCAGTGGCCGTCGTCCTCGTCGCCACCCGGGATCACATCGCATCCACGCCCGAGGAGAACCTCTCGACGGTCTACTCGTCGCTGCAGCTTCTGGGCACGGTGCTCATCGGGGTGCCCGCTGCGATCGGTGCTTTCTGGGGCGCGCCGCTGCTCGCCCGCGAGCTGGAGCTCGGGACCCACCGGCTCGCGTGGACACAGGGGGTCACGCGCGGCCGGTGGCTCGGGACGAAGCTCGTCGTGCTCGCTGCCGCGACGGTCGTGGTGACCGCGGTGTTCGCCGCGCTGTTCACGTGGTGGTCGCTGCCCCTCGACGCGCACGGCAACCGGATCGGCACCGCGAACTTCGGGCAGCGCGGCATCGCCCCCGTCGCCTACGCGCTGTTCGCCCTCGCCCTCGGCGCGCTGGTCGGCGCGATCGTCCGCCGGACGTTGCCCGCCATGGCCGTGACCCTCGTCGGGTTCTTCGTGGCCCGGTTCACGTTCCAGTGGGTGGTGAGGCCGCGGCTCGTCGACACCGTCACGCTTACGCGCCCCCTGACCCTGTTCGGCCCGCCCGACGAGCACGCCTCGACCACGGGCGCCTGGGTGATGTCGAGCTCGACGGTCGACGGATCCGGCCATGTGCTCCCCGGCGGCGCAGCCGACCGGGTGCTGACAGAAGCGTGCAACCTGACGCGCACGAGCTCCGAGGCGAGCTACATGCAGTGCGCCGACCAGCTCGGCCTCCACGAGGTGGTCAAGGCCCACCCGGGCAGTCAGTTCTGGACGCTGCAGGTGTGGGAGTCGGTCATCTTCTGCTGCCTCGGCGTCGCCCTCGCGTTCGCCTGCTACTGGTGGGTCCGCCACCGCACCTCGTAGCGGCATCGGTGGCGCGCCGGACCGGTCGCCACGCTCGTCCCCGACGACGGCAGGAGACTGGCCGTGGGAGCATTGGTGCGTGGATCAGGAGACGTTCGACTTCTATGCCACGCCCGGCCGCTTCACCGCCCTCGACGACAGCGATCTCTGCTCCGGCGACCTCCGAGAGGTCGTGGACGTCGTACAGGGCCTGCTGATCTACGACGTCGTCGCCCAGCCGTTCTACGGCGTCGAGCTCACCCCCCGGCAGGCCGACACGATCCACGAACGCGACTCGGCTCGCCTCCTGGCGGCGGCCCGAGCGGTGGACGCCCGTCCGCTCCGCGAGGCCCGGCCCGCGGCCAACCGGGTCGGCGCCCGCTGCCACGCGTTCAGCCGGCTGACGGTGGCGTTGCTCCGAGGAGCCGGCGTACCCGCACGAGCGCGTTGCGGGTTCGGCGCGTACTTCCGGCCGGGATGGCTCGAGGATCACTGGGTCGCGGAGTACTGGGACGCAGCGGCCGCGCGGTGGCAGATGGTGGACGCGCAGCTCGATGCCACCTGGCGACGGATGATCGACTTCGAGGGCGACCGCTTCGCGATCTCGGCGACGGAGTTCGTGACCGCAGGACATGCCTGGCAGGCGTGGCGCCGCGGCGAGCTCGACGCCGGCCGCTGCGGGCTGTCCGCCATCGACGTGCACGGTGCGCACTGGATCGCGGGCAACCTGCGGCTCGATCTCGCGTCCCTGAACAAGGTCGAGATGCTTCCCTGGGACGTCTGGGGAGCAGGCTGGGAACCGGGCGAGCAACCCACCGACGCCGTGCTCGACTGCTTCGACACCGTGGCGGAGCTGACCGTGGACCCCGACGCCCGCTTCGGCGAGTTGCGGAGTCGATACGAGACCGATGACTCGCTGCGGATGGACGGCACGGTGTTCAACGTCGTCCGCGGGCAGCTCGAATCGGCGTGACCCCACGGTCGCGGCGGACGCTGGATGATGGCGCACGCGCGGCGCCGGCGAGGGTCGGACGTCAGGGGATGAGGACGATCTTGCCGAGGGTGTGGCGCTGCTCCAGCTCGCGGTAGGCGGCGCGGACCTCGGCGAGGGGATAGGTGCGAGCGATCGGTACCTCGAGGCGGCCGGACGCGATCAGGCCGGCCAGCTCGGCCATGACCTCGGCGCGGGCGCCGGCCATGTTGCCGTCGGTCTTGGCGCCGTGGCGCTGCGCGGCGGCGAAGTCGGCGATCGTGTCGATGCGGTCGGGGGCGACGCCCAGGGAGACGGCCATGTCGACGTAGCCGCCGCCGAACGTGTCGATGAACGCGTCCACCGCCCCTGCGGCGTCCCGGATGCGTTGCTCCACGCCGTCGCCGTATGCCACCGGCACGATGCCGTGATCGCGCAGCCAGCCGTGGTGGGGCGGGCTGGCGAGCCCGAGCACCGTGGCGCCGCCGTGGCCCGCCAGCTGCCCGGCGATCGTCCCGACGCCGCCGGCGGCGCCGGAGACGACGACCGTGTCCCCCTCGGCTGCGGCCACGGCGTGCACCGCGGCGTGGGCCGTGGCACCGGCGACGAAGAGCGCGCCGGCGATCTCCCACGGCACTCCGGCGGGGCGCGGAGTCAGGTGGTCGACGTCGACGACGACCACCTCGGCGTGGCTGGCCCGGTCGTGCGTGAAGCCGATCACCTCGTCGCCGACCGCCACCCCCTCCACCCCGGGGCCGAGCTCGTCGACGACCCCGGCCAGGTCGCTGCCCTGCCCCGAGGGGAACGTGGCCGGCCACCTCTCGTGCAGCAGGCCACGGCGGATCGCCGCTTCCCCGGGGTTGATGCCGGCCGCCTCGACCCGCACCACCACCTGGCCGTCCTCCGGCACGGGACGGGGCACGTCGACCACCTGCAGCACATCGACATCGCCGTAGCGCTCGAACCGGACGGCCCTCGGCATGACACGACCTCCTCGTCGACACGCCCGCCCTCGCCCGAGCGTACGAGGCCGGACCGCCGCGCCATCAGGTCGACACCGTGGCTGTCCTCGCGTGTCGCTCGCTGCGCCGGACGGTCGGGGGTGCGAGGCTGTCCACCCGATGAGCCTCGACTACGCCAGAGACCACCTGGCAGGCGCCGTTCGGACGGTCGCCACCAGGGATGCTCCGCTCGATGGACTCCTGCCGCGTACGGCCCCGCCTCGATGACCCACCCACTCCTCGCCCATCGCGCCGTCGGCGCCGTGCCAGCGACCCGGACGGGCGTCGACGGCGCCGACATCCGTGGCATCGGTGGCGCCGATGCGATCCGGGCGGTGGTGGAGCGCCTCTACGACGGCATCGAGGGTGATCGCACGCTGCGCCCGAAGTTCGGGAGCGACCTCGAAGCCGAGCGCCGCAAGTTGGGCGCGTTCCTGATCGAGATCTTCGGGGGCCCGCCCGAGTGGAACACGCAGTTCGCCTATCACGACCTGGCGGGCTCGCACCGCTTCATCCACATCACCGCCGCCGATGCGGGTCGCTGGCTGGGTCACGCGCGGCGGGCGTTGGCCGAGGTCGCGGGCGAGGCCGTCGCGGCCCGCGTGGTGGAGGCATTGCGCCCCATCGCCGAGGCGTTCGTGAACGAGGAGGCGCCGGCCGAGCGTGGTGCGCTGCGTGAGCAGCGCTATCGACCGACGCGCGAGGCGGTGGCCCTGTGCGAGCGGGGGGACAGCGAGGCGCTCGTCCGCCTGCTCGACGAGCGGCCGCAGCTCGTCGAGCCCCGCGATCCGGGGTCGGCCGAGCTGGTGTACGCCGCGGCGAGCAGGGGCCGGGTGCCCGTGTTGCGGGTGCTCATCGAGCGCGGCGCCGACGTCGACAAGCCGGGACGCGTCGGGCACGGCACCCTCATGCTCACCCCCTTGTGCGGGGCCAGGGCGCATCGCAGGCACCAGGCGGCGGCGCTGCTGCTCGACGCCGGTGCCGTGGATGACGTGTTCACCGCCGCCTTCCTCGGTCACGGGGACGAGCTCCGCGACGCGATCGTGGCGGACCCTGCGCTCGCCAACGAGCCGGATCCGGCCTCGGACTTCTACCGGGCGACCGTGGTCGACCATGCGGTCCAGGGTGCCGCCCCCGACGACACGCTGACGGTGCTGGCCGAGCTCGGTGCCCGCTGTCCCGCCCACGGGCACCGCCTGCTCCGGCACGCCGCGGACGCGGGACGCGCCTCGGCCGTCCGGACACTGCTCGAGATCGGCGCCGATGCTCGCTTCGTCACCCCCGGCCGGTGGATCCTCGACCGGGAGTGCGCCGGCCTGCTGCGCGCCGCCGGTGCGGACGTCAACCACGCGCCCACGCGCTGGGAGTCATGGATCTGGCGGTCGTGCACGGGCAACAACGGCAACAAGGACGACCCGGCCTTCGTGACCGCGCTGGTCGACGCGGGCGCCGACGTCCACGCCCGTGCCTTCGGCAAGACGGCGTTGCACTTCACGGCCAAGGCCGGCTTCGTGGGCGCGACAACCGCGTTGCTGGCCGCGGGTGCGGATCCGAACGCGCCGGACGACGGGGGCCTGACGCCGTTGTGGCACCTGTTGCGCTCCGGTGCCCGGGCCGATCGTGTCGCGATCGCCCGGTTGCTGCTCGACGCAGGCGCCGACCCGTCGGCCACCGACGCCAGGGGATGGCACCTCGCCGCCGCCGTCGCGGCCGACCGCAAGCGCCCGAGCGCCGAGCGCACCGCTCTCGTCGACCTCCTGACGACGCCCGTCGGCTCGACGCTCGAGCTCTGGCGTGGCGGTAGATCGCCTGCGACGCTCCCGACTGGTAGGCGGGCCCGACCCGGTCGATCAGGTCCAGCCACCCGGCGTCCGCGGCCAGGGTCGCCTCGGCCTGCTGAAGGGCGCCGACGTCGGCGAAGCCGCTCGTCCACGCGCAGCCGCCGTACGGGCCGGTGGCGTCGACGAGGAACATGGTCGGCACGCCGGTGATCCGCGTCGACGCCTCTGCGATCTCCACGCCGCCGGCGAGCGCGGCCCGGAGCTGCCCGTTGGCCGCGACCGCCCGGGCGACGGAGACGTACTGCGGGGTCGGGGCCGCGGGATCGATCTCACCGGACATGACCTGCGCCAGGCCGTCCGACACCGGCCCAGCGAAGAGCTGAGCGCCCCGATCGATCAGGTCGATGAAGCTGTCCGACGTCGCAAGCTTGTCGTTGGCCTGCTCCAGAACGGTGAGATCCTCGGCGAAGACCGCCCAGACGACCGTGCCGAGGTCCGGCGAGAACGTCGACGACCAGGCGTCGACGCTCAGTCCGGTCTCCTGGCGGACCTTTTCGGTCACCTCACCGACATACGAGACCACCTCGCGGGTGGACCCGGTCGCGAAGCGTCCAGAGCGTGTGAACAGGTACATGTCGCCCTCCTCGCGTGCCGCAGGAAGCGACACGCTGACTGCCACAATCGCGCCAGCTTCACGAAATCGCAACATATTGATCGCATTCAGCGGTCAAATGTGTGCGCACAGCGCTGCCGGACGCACCGGCGGGCGTCAGGGCCGAAGCACGTACCGCCCGCGCACGCCGCCGTGGGCGACCGCGCGGTGGGCGGTGGCGACCTGGTCGAGCGGGACGACGGCGTGCACCCGTGCCGGCAGGTGGCCGCTCGCGGTGGCGTCGAGGAGCTGGGCGAGGCGGGCCCCGTCGGGCCGGGTCTCCACGACGCGGACGGTGACGCCGCGCTCCTCCTCGGGTGCCGCACCCGGCAGCAGGCCGACGAAGATGCCGCCGTCGCGGACCAGCGCCACGCCCTGCCCCTGGAGCCCGGCACCGTCGGCGACCGCGTCCCAGCCGGCCGCGGGCTCTGTGGTGAAGTCGGCGCCGAGGCCGCGCACGAACTTCTCGTCGGTGGCCCGGGCCAGTCCGGTGACCCGCCAGCCGCGGTCCTGGGCGAGCGGCACGACGTACCCCCCGACCGCGCCCGCGGCCCCGGTCACCAGCAGGCGCCGGGCGCCGCCGTCGCCGAGCAGGTCGACCAGCTGGGCCGCCGCCAGGCCGTTGAGCGGGACCGTGGCCGCCGTGGCCAGGTCGAGATCGGCGGGGACGAGGGCGGTGTCGCTCGCCGGGACGACCAGCTGCTCGGCGTAGGTGCCGAAGTCGCGGTCGAACCCGGCGACCAGACCTGCGACGCGGCTGCCCACCGGGAGGTCGACCTCCGGCCCGGCCGCAGTGACGGTGCCGGCAAAGTCCCAGCCCAGGCCGGCGTGGGCGGGCTGGTCGATCAGCCCGAGCCCGTGGAACACCCCGGCGGCAAGCGCCAGGTCGACGGGGTTGACCGCGGCCCCGGCGATCTCGACCCGGACCTGGCCGGGCCCGGGCTCGACGACGGGCATGTCGATGATCTCGATGGAATCGGGGCCGCCGGGCGTGCGGACGACCGCGGCGCGGAACGTGGTGGCCATTTCGCCTCCTGTGGACATCTGGGTCTTGCGCCTCCACATTGAACGAGTCACTCTCTATTGGGAAGTAGGCACCTCGAAGTGCGTAACTCGCCGCGAGGTCAGGAAGGAGCGGTCGATGTCGACGAGGACGGCGGCGCAGAAGCGGGCGCGGGCCAAGGTGGAGTACGACGCGTTTCTGGCGGGCTGTCCCAGCCGCCAGCTCCTCGCCCGGATCTCCGACAAGTGGGTGGCCCTGGTTCTGGCCGCGCTCGGCAGTGGCGGCCCGTACCCCGGCCGGGACTGCGTCGGCGAGCCGCGTTCGATGCGCTATTCCGAGCTCTCCCGCCGGCTGGCCGGGGTCAGCCAGAAGATGCTCACCCAGACGCTGCGCTCCCTCGAGCGGGACGGCCTGGTCACCCGCACGGTCACGCCGACCGTGCCCGTCACGGTCACCTACGAGCTGACCGACCTCGGATCCTCGCTCCAAGACGTCATGCGCGGCGTCAAGGCGTGGGCGGAGGCGCACATGGACGAGGTGACCACCAGTCGCGAGCGGTACGACGCCCGCGTCGCCGAGCGGGGCGAGGCCCCGGCGGTCTCCCCCGAGGTCGGGAGCACACGGACCTCGTAACACTTATCCCTTGCGATAAGTATTGTCGAGCGCCATACTTTGCTACATGGCACAGTATCCGGCGGGGCTGAACGCAGTGTTCGCTGCGCTCTCCGACCCGACGCGCCGTCTCGTGATCGGGGAGCTCGGGCGGGGCCCGGCGAGTGTGGGTGACCTCGCGCGGTCGTCGCCGATGACGCTCCCGTCGTTCATGAAGCACATCCGGATGCTCGAGCGCAGCGGGCTCATCCACACCGCCAAGGCCGGGCGGGTGCGCACCTGCACGCTCGACCGCGAGCGCCTCGCGGTCGTCGACGGCTGGCTCGCCGAGCAGCGAGCGATCTGGGAAGGCCGCACCGACCGTCTCGAGCAGTTCGTCACCAACCCAAGGGAGCCTTCGTGAACCCCGACCCCGACCTCGACCTCAGCCTCGACCGGATCATCCGCGCCCCCAGCTCGGTCGTGTGGGACGCGTGGACCGATCCCGCGAGCCTCGCTCTTTGGTGGCTGCCCGCACCGACGCAGTGTCGCGTCGAGCGGCTCGACACCGTCCCCGGCGGCGCGTTCGTGACCTCGATGAGCGACGACGGGATCGAGTTCGTGCCCCACCTCGACGCCTGCTTCCTCGTCGTCGAGGCGGGTGAACGGATCGTGTTCACCAACGCGGTCGACAGTCGATGGCGGCCGGCAGCGCCCGATCCGTTGTCGATGACCGCAGAGATCGTCATGCACGACCATCCCGACGGCACCGACTACCGGGTGCTCGTGCGGCACCGCGACCGGGCGTCATGCGCCCGTCACGAGGAGCTCGGCTTCTTCGACGGCTGGGGAACCGTCACCCAGCAGCTCGCCGAGCTGGTCGAGCTCCCCGGAGGCTCCCGATGAGGCTCACACTCACGCAGTTCGTCACCCTCGACGGCGTCTACCAGGGACCTGGTTCGCCTGATGAGGACCCCAGCGACGGCTTCACCCGCGGCGGCTGGATGGTGCCGCACATGGACCCGACGTTCATCGCCCAGGCCGCCACCTGGCTCGCCCGCGCGGACGCCCTGCTGCTCGGCCGCCGCACGTACGAGGCGTTCGCCCGCGCCTGGCCCCAGATCACCGATCCCGACGACCCCTTCACGGAACGGATGAACGGACTCCCGAAGTACGTCGCCTCGCACACACTGACGGACGCAACCTGGTCACCGAGCACGATCCTGCGTGGCGACGTCGTCGCACAGGTCGCGCAGCTCAAGGCCCGGCCGGGGCGCGAGCTCCAGCTGCACGGCTCCGCCCGGCTGGCGCAGACCCTGCTGGCCGCGGGCTTGATCGACGAGCTCCGCCTGGTCGTCACCCCCGCCGTGGTCGGACAAGGACGACGACTCTTCCCCGAGGAGGGCCCGGCCGTCGGCATGCGCGTCACCCACAACAGCACGACGCCCGGCGGCCTCACGATCCTCGTTCTTGAAACGACGTCCACAGCCGAGTTCGCGACCTACGCCGGGGTCAGGTCCGTGAACCCGCCGGCGAGCGACGGGCGATGAGTCCCCGCGAGCGGCCTCGTCACACCACTACCGGCGGAATCCGACACGGAGGAAGTGCTCGATGCGACACCTCGCGACGCCCCGCGTTCTCGTCGATGGCCTCGCCATCGGAGAGTCTCCACGGTGGCATGATGGCCGTCTCTGGCTGTGCAACTGGGGCGCAGCCGAGATCGTCGCCGTCGGCCTCGACGGCTCCCGCGAGGTGATGGGGCGCGGGCGAGACGGCCTGGGCTGGAGCATCGGGTGGCTACCGGACGGGACGATGCTCATCACCGGCGACGAGCTGAGCCGCGTGGAGCCTGACGGCTCGCGGGCACGGCATGCCGATCTCGATCACATCTCGCCCCACGGCTGGAACGAGATCACGGTGGACGGCCGCGGCAACGTCTACGTCAACACGATCAACTTCGATTTCGCCGACTTCGACGACGTCCTCGCGTCCGGCGCGGCAGTCGGGAAGATCGCACTGGTGACGCCGGACGGCGAGGCTCGCGAGGTCGCGGGCGGCATCGCCTTCCCCAACGGGATGGTCGTCACGGCGGACAACTCGACCCTGATCGTTGCGGAGTCGTTCGCCCAGCGGCTCACCGCCTTCGACATCGCGTCCGACGGCAGCCTCTCGAACCGCCGGGCATGGGCCGAACCGGTTGGCCCGGACGGAATCTGCCTCGACGCCGACGGGTGCATCTGGGCGTCCTCCGGCGTAATGATCAACGACTGCGCGCGCATCCGCGAGGGGGGCGAGGTGCTCGAGACGGTCGAGCTCGACCGGTCGTGCTTCGCGACCATGCTCGGAGGTCCGGACCGGCGGACGCTGTTCATGCTCGTCGCGGACTGGCGCGGGCCCGAGAACATCGACGACACGGTCGCGGCGAGAACCGGACAGGTGCTCGTCGTCGACGCTCCTGCATCCGGGGTCGGTTGGCCGTAGAGCGCGGGAGTAGGCGGGCCGACGGCTCAGGCGACGGTCACGACGTGGGCGAGCGGTCGCTGGCCCGTGGCGGTCGGGCCACGCGCCCTACGCCTGGATCACCTTGGTGAGCGTCTCGCCCAGGAGCTCGACGTTCGCGGGATCGTGGCCGTTGGCCGGCAGGTTGCAGGTGAACCCGTCGACGCCGAGCGCGAGGACGGCGGACAGCTGCTCGCCGACCTCGTCGGGATCGCCGAAGACCACCATCGACTCGATGAGCTCGCGCACGGCCGGATCGCCGAAGTCCATGCCCCGCTCGCCGACGTAGCGGGTCACCGCCGCCTCGGCCTGCTCGTGGGTCGGCGCGATGCAGGTGGTCCGCTGGGCGCTCACGGTGATCTCGCGGCGGTCGCGGCCCAGCCGTTCGCAGTGAGCGGCCAGGGCGTCCAGCTTGCGGGGGATCTCGGCCGGCGGGCAGGTGAGGTTGGACTCGTCGGCGTACTGAGCCACGAGCCGCAGCGTCTTGCGCTCGCCCGATCCGCCGATCATCACGGGGATGCGGCCGACGGGCTGCGGCTGGTTGACGGCGTCCTTGACCGTGTAGTGCTTCCCATCGAGCGTCGGACGCTCGTCGCGCAGCATCGGCAGGATGATCTGCAGGGCCTCCTCGAGCTTCTCGAAGCGGTCGGTGAAGGTGCCGAACTCGAAGCCGAGGGCGTCGTGCTCGACGTCGAACCAGCCGGCCCCGATGCCGAGCTGCGCCCGGCCGGAGGACACGATGTCGAGTGCCGTGACGGTCTTCGCCAGCAGCGCCGGATTGCGGTAGGTGTTGCCGGTCACGAGCGTGCCGAGGCGCACCGTGGAGGTGCGCTGGGACAGAGCGGCGAGGATCGTGTAGCTCTCGACCATGTAGTTCTCGGGCGGGCCGAGCATGGGCAACTGGTAGAAGTGGTCCATCACCAGGACGGTGTCGAACCCGCTCCGTTCTGCAGCCTCGGCTTGGCGCGCCACCGCCTCGAACAGTCCGTCCGGACCGACGCCCGGGTAGTTGAAGTTGGGGATCTGATAGCCGAGCCTTGTCACAGACCTACGCCTCCTCGATCACACGCCATCCACCTGCCCCGGGGCACGCTACGGGTTCGAGCGCGCTCGAGGTCAACCCCGGATTACCGCCTGAGGGTCGGAGGGCCGAGGACGGGATCGAGGAGACGGTGAACGACGGCCGGGAGAGCGTCCACCTCGGTGACACCCTGGGCTTCCAGGCGCCGGACCCGAGGGTCAGGCCGGCAGCCCGAAGGCGATGAGCTGGCCGGTGGCCGTACCGACGTAGACCCGGCCGCGGCTCACCACCGGGTCCGACGACGGACCGCCTGCCACAGGCGCGCTCCACAGCGGGTCGCAGGTGGCGGACCCGCAACCGGCGGCGGCGAAGGCGTGGAGCTCCCCACCGCCGGTGACGTACACGACGCCGTTGGCCACGGTCGGCGCGCCGGCGGCGCCGCCGGTGTCGCCCGTCCAGGCGGGCGCGCACGGGTCGGGGCTGCCGCAGCCGGCGGCCGGGAAGGCGGCGAGCCCGCCGCTACCCCCGACGAACACCCGGGTGCCCTCGATCGCGGGCGCCGTGCCGCCGGCGACCGCGCCCCGCCACAGCGGCGGGCGGCCCGGCCCGGGCGCCCCTGCGACCGGCAGGGCGAACAGTCCCTCGCCGGTCACGGCGTAGACGGTGTCGCCGGCCACGGCCGGGGTGCCGGCCACCGACCCGACATGGGCCGACCACAGCGGCGTACACGTCCAGAAGCTGCCCTGGGTGGTGCAGCCCTGGACACCGGTGGCGTCGTAGGCCTCGAGATCGCCGTCCGGGTCGCCGACGTACATCACGCCGCCTGCCACGGCCGGGGCGGACGGGATCGGGCTGGACGTGGCCTGGCTCTGGACGTTCAGGACCGTGCGGCCGTTGGCCAGCACGCCCGTCACGCCGACCAGCCGGCCCCCGGCCATGGGGAAGACGACGACGAAGCCGTACCAGGTGTCCTCGCCGGTCTCGGAGACGGGTGTGACGACGGCCGCGTTGGATGCGTTGGGCAGGCTTCCGAGGTCGGCGCCGGTGCCGGCGTCGAGGCGCATCACCCGGCCGGTCACCCCGCCCGAGGTGAACGGGCTGGCGTAGCCGATGCGGACCTCGCCGTTGCTCGACGACGGGTCGGTGATCGTCGGGTTGAACCCCTGGCCCAGGCCCGGGACGGTGACCGACCACCGGGGCGCGCCCGTGACCGCGTCGAAGGCGCGGACATCGCGCTCGCTGCGGGCCACCACGGCGCCGGCGACCGTGATCGGGTTGCCCACCTGCTCCTCGAACTGGCCGTCGCCGACCGTCACCGACCACAGCGGCACGAGGTCGGTGACGTTGTCCGGTGACAGCGTCGTCTCGAACATGCTGCCTGTGTGGGCGGGGTCGGACCGGAACTGGGTCCAGCCGCACCCGGCCGCGACGAGCGCGAGCACCGCCAGCGCGCCCAGCCGGCGCGTGGCCTCCCGGCGAGTCATCCCCATGGCGATCCCCTTGCACCGACGCCGGCGCGGAGCCTACTGGCCCCTCAGCGTGCGGAGGCCGCGGCTTCCCAGCTCCGCTCTTCCGGTGAGCGGAATAGCGCTGGAGTCGTCGTCTGAGCACCGAAAGTGGCTCTAGCACGGTACGTCGTGCGCCCACTACACTAGGTGGACTCGGCGCCGAACAGCAGGGGGATATGGTCATGACGAAGCGTGTCCTCGCCATGGTGGTTGTGGCCTGCAGCCTGTTGGCTGCGTGGGAGTCGGGGCCGGCGGGAGCATCCGCGGCCGGTCCTGGGAGGTCGGCGCCGACACCGGCGGCCGCGCTGGAGGCCACCCTGATCTCGTGCAGCCACACCAACGGCAGTCATCCCGGCCACCCGACGGTGCGGACCGGGTCCCAGGGATATGACGTGCTCGAGCTGCAGTGCCGGCTCGGCATCTGGCTGGAGGGCCAGTCCCGGGGATGCTGCGGCTACGACGGGGTCTTCGGCTCCCGGACCCGCCAGCGGGTGGTCGACATCCAAAGCTGGTGCCGGGCCGCCACGGGACGCACCGACATCGCTGTCGACGGCATCGTGGGAGGCGTCACGTGGCGCATGGTGCACGCCTACAGCTGTTGGGCCTGACCCAGCTGGTGGGCGTGACCACGGCCGGATCGCACCGGCCCGCCCGCGCCGTGCTCGCCGGCGGCGGGAGCGTGTCGGGGCAGGGGAGCGGGGGCGGTCCGGGCAGCGGGCAGGTTCAGTCCACGAGCTGATCCAGCAGCCAGCTCGGCCCCACCACCTCCGCCTCAGTCGCTCGTACCCGATCGGCGAGTCCCCGGTCGGCGGTGACCACGACCGCCCCACGGTGCGCCTCGGCGAGGGCGGCGATCGTGTCGTCGCCCTCGCCTGGCGCATGCACAACCTCGACGCCGTCCACCTTGCTCTCGTCGGCGCCCGCCCGGGCTCGTCCCTCGAGCACCAGCGTGACGGGCGGGTCCAGCCGTCCTGAGGCGACCGTTGCCCGCACCTGTTCCGTGAAACGTCGTGTGGCGCCGGCCCGATCACGCCACCAGCCGGTTGGCCGAGACCCGATCACGTTGGCGGCGTCGATCACGAGCATCGTCACCAGCGTCGCGCTCTGTCCCGCATCGCGCTGCGCCGCAGTGAGACCCGCGTGACCAGCTTGCGACGCCGTCCGTCCGTCGCACCCGTAGTCTCGTGCCGGTCGCCGATCCGAGGAGCGCCGATGAAGGCCGCCGTGTACTACGAGACCGGAGCACCCGACGTCCTGCGCTACGAGGACGTCCCCGACCCCACCCTCGCCGCCGGTGGTGTGCTGGTCCAGGTGGCCGCGATCAGCATCGAGGGCGGGGACACGCTCAACCGCCTCGGCGGGGACATGCCCGCCACCCCCCACATCGTGGGTTACCAGTGCGCGGGCACGATCGTCGCGGTCGGCGACGGGGTGACCGACCGTGTCGAGGGCCAGCGGGTGGTGTGCACGATGATGCACGGCTCGCACGCGGAGCTGGTCGCCGTGCCGGCCAGCTTCACCTGGCCGATCCCCGATGGCCTGGACCTCGCCCTCGCCGCCTGCATCCCGATCGCCTTCGGCACCGCCGACGACTGCCTGTTCGAGTTCGGCCGCCTCCAGGCGGGGGAGACCGTGCTCGTCCAGGCCGGCGCGGGCGGCGTCGGCATCGCCGCCATCCAACTGGCCAAGCGGGCCGGAGCGACCGTGCTGGCCACGGCGTCGAGCGACGACAAGCTGGCCCGCCTGGAGCCGCTCGGGCTCGACCACGGCATCAACTACCGGACCGACGACTTCGCCAGCGTGGCCCGCGGCCTCACCGACGGCCGCGGTGTCGACCTGGTGGTCGACTCGGTCGGGACCACCATCGAGGGCAGCATGCGATCGCTGGCCTACCGGGGCCGCATCTCCTATGTCGGCGATGCGGGCCGCGACCGCCAGCCCGTGGACATCTCCGGGCTCAAGGCCGGCAACCAGTCGATCACCGGCGTGTTCCTCGGCGCCGAGCTGATCACGACCGGCCGGGCCTACGCCAACATCTCCCGGCTCATCGATCTGGTCGCAGCCGGCCAGCTCCAGGTCGTGGTGGACCGGACGTTCCCCCTGTCCGAGGCCGCCGCCGCCCACGCGCACCTGGAGGACCGCAAGGCCTTCGGTCGCGTCGTGCTCGTCCCCTAGGAGCCGGCGTGCGAGCCGGGGGCCGCGGCCTCGGGACGGAGGTCGTGTCGGAGGTCGTGTCGCCGGGCCGGCTGCTCGATCGTCCCGGCTGAAGGCTGCCCGGACACGGGCGGCTTGCTATCACTGTCGGGTGCTCGTGACGTTCGAGGTGCTCGGCCCCGTCGCTGCCGAGCGGGCGGGCGAGCAGCTCGACCTCGGCAGCAGCCGGCCCTGCCAGGTGCGGCCGCCGGCCTTCGCCGCCTCCGTCCGGGGCTCCGTCGTCGGTTCGGTGGTGAGGTCGAGCAGGGTCGCCATCGGGTTCGCTCCTTCGGGTTTCGTTCGTCGGATGACGGGCGGAGCGTCGCCGACGGCGATTGGGATCGGATTGGGACCCGATTCCGCCTCCTACACTGCGCCGACCATGCCGGTCGCGTCGTTGCCCCCGTTCCCGCCCGACCGTCCCCTGCGGGTGCTGTTCGTGTGCTGGGGGAACATCTGCCGGTCGCCGACGGCCGAGGCCGTGCTCCGGCGTCTGGCCGAGGAGGCCGGGCTGGCGGGCGAGGTCGAGATCGACAGCGCGGGGACCAGCGCCGAGCACGCCGGCGACCGGCCCGACCGACGGGCGATCGCCGAGGCCGACCGGCGTGGCCTCGACCTGCGGGACCAGCGGGCGCGCAAGGTCCGCCCGGACGACTGGGACCGGTTCGACCTGCTGCTGGTGGCTGACGGTGCCGTCGAGCGGTCGCTGTTGCGGGCCGCGCCCGGTGGTGCCGACCGGGCGAAGGTCCACAGGATGACGGCCTTCGGGCCCGACGCCGACACGGTCGACGACGTCCCCGACCCGTACTACGGCGGACGGGCCGGCTTCGCGGCGGTGTACGAGATCCTGGACAGGGCCTGCGGCGGGTTGCTCGACCAGGTGGCCGCGGCCCGGGCCGCCCGAGGCTGACGTGGGCGAGGCCCTCGCCCCCGCGGTGGCCCGGGCGCTCAGTGTGGAGGTGCGGGCCGTGACACCGGTGGGCGGCGGCTGCATCAGCGAGGCGGGGCGGGTCGCGCTGGCCGACGGCCGCACGGTGTTCGCCAAGGCGGCGGCCGGGCTGCCGGCGGGGCTGCTCGAGGTCGAGGCGGCCGGGTTGCGGTGGCTGGGCGAGGTCGACGGCGCCCGCGTGCCCGGCGTCGTGGCGGCGACGGCCGACGTGCTGGTGCTCGCCTGGATCGAGCCGGGACCCGCCGGCGGCGCCACCGACGAGCAGCTCGGCCGCAGCCTCGCCAGCCTGCACGCCGCCGGCGCCCCGGGATTCGGCTGGCACCGCGACGGCTTCATCGGGACGCTCGCCCAGCGCAACACCCCGGGTGCCGGCGACTGGTGCACGTTCTGGGTCACCCACCGGATCGAGCCACTCGTGGCGCAGGCCGTCGATCGCGGGGCGCTCGCCGGCCGGGCGGCGGCGCTGGTGGACCGGCTCGGCGCCCGCCTGCCGGCGCGGGCGGGGCCGCCGGAGGCGCCCGCGCGACTGCACGGCGATCTCTGGTCCGGCAACGTGCACGTCGACCGCCGGGGCGAGCCGTGGCTCGTCGACCCCGCCGCGTACGGGGGCCACCGGGAGGCCGACCTGGCGATGCTGCACCTGTTCGGCGCCCCTGGCCCGGCGGTCGCCGCCGCCTACGACGAGGCGTTCCCCCTCGCCGACGGCTGGCGCGACCGCCTCGCCCTGTGGCAGCTCGAACCCCTGCTCACCCACACGGTGATGTTCGGCGGCCGCTACGGCGCGGCCGCCCTCGCCGTGCTCGAGCGCTTCGCGTAGCCGGCCGGCACGGCCGCGGTCTCGATGCAACCGGTTCATGCAAAGAGTTGTTGCAAAGAAGTTATGCAAGTAATCTTTGCACATGGACGTGAAGACCCTCGACGGCCCGTCGTTGAAGGCGCTGGCCCACCCGCTGCGGATGCGGCTCCTGGGTGAGCTGCGCCGCCGGGGCCCGGCCACCGCCACCCGGCTGGGGGAGAGGCTGGGGGAGAGCTCCGGGGCCACCAGCTACCACCTGCGCGTGCTGGCCGCCCACGGCTTCGTCGTCGACGACACCGCGGCCCACGGTGGCCGGGGCCGCGAGCGATGGTGGCGGGCGGGGCACGACATGACCTCCTGGACACCCGGCCAGTTCCAGGCCGACCCCGACGTGCGGGCCGCCGAGGACTGGATGACCGGCGCCCTCGGACGCCACGCCGTCGGCCTGATCGACGACTGGGTGGCGCGGCGTCCCGAGACCGAGGCCGCCTGGCTGGCCGTCGCCGACCAGAGTGACTACCGGATCGTGATGACGCCCGAGCAGTCCAAGGCGATGATGGACGAGCTCCACGCGGCGATCCTCCGCCATCGCGAACAGGCCGTCGCCGCGCTCGCCGGCGACGTCGACGCCGCCGGCCGGGCCCGGCCCGTCGAGATCCTGCTGTACGCGTTGCCTCAGGAACCGGACGAGCCGGACGAGCCCGAGGAGGCCGGGGCGGGAGGCCGGCCGTGACCGCGGCCGCCATCGGGCGGCGGTTCGTGGTGCTCACGGCGCTGCGGTGGCTGCCCACCGGCGTGCTCATCCCGGTCCTCGTGGTGCTCATGCTGTCCCGGGGCCTGTCGTTGGCCCAGGTCGGGCTGGTGGCGGCCACCCAGGGCGTGGTGGTCCTGGCCCTGGAGCTGCCGACTGGCGGTCTGGCCGACACCCTCGGCCGGCGACCCGTCCTGGTGGCGGCGACCGTGCTCGACCTGGTCTCGGTGGGACTGGTGGCCCTCGCCCACTCGCCGGAAGCCTTCATGGTCGCCGCCGCTGTGCAGGGCGTCTACCGGGCGCTGGAGTCCGGCCCGCTCGACTCGTGGTTCGTCGACGCCAGCCTGGCCGCCGATCCCGGGGCCGACATCGAGGCCGGCCTCGCCCGCGCCGGCACGGCCATCGGTGTCGCCATCGCCAGCGGGAGCCTGCTGGCCGCGGCGCTCACCCGCTGGCCGCCGGCGGGCTTCGACGCGCTCCTCGTTCCCGTCCTCGTCGCCCTGGCGCTGCGCGCCGTCGACTTGGCGGCGCTGACCCTGGGCCTGCCCGAGCCGCGGCGCAGGGCCGAGAACGGCCAGCCGGTCACGCTGGCCTCCGCCGCCGCCGACGCCCCCCGGGTCGTGGCCCGTACGGTCGGCCTCATCGCGGGGTCGCCCGTGCTGCTGGCGCTCACCGCCGTCGAGCTGTCGTGGGGCGCCGGCCTGGTCGCCGTGGAGCTGTTCTCGGCCCCGCGGCTGGTCGACCTGGTGGGCAGCGCCACCGAGGGCGTGGCCACCTTCGCCCTCGCCTCGGCCGCCGGGTGGACGATCTCCGCCGTCGGCGCCGCGCTCACCGCGCGGGCGACCCGGCTCGCCGGCGGATCGGCCGTGCGGGTCGGCTTCTGGCTGCGGATCGTCCAGGGCGCCGCCGCACTGGCCATGGCGGTCGTCGGCGGGCCCGCGGCGGTGGTCGCGGGCTACCTCGGCTTCTACCTGGTCCACGGCACCGCCAACGTCGTGCACTACGGCCTCGTGCACCGGGCCGTCGACGCGGACCACCGCACGACCGTGCTCTCCGCCGGCAGCCTGGCCAGCCGGGCCGGCGGGGTCGTCGCGGCCCTCTCACTCGGCGTCCTCGCCGACCGGGCCGGCACCCCGTGGGCGCTGGCGGCGGCCGGCGTGGTGCTGGCCGCCGCCGCGCCCCTGTACGGGATCGCCGGGCGGCAGCGGGTCGCCGCGAGCCCCACCGCGACTGTCGACGAGGAGGGCGCCGTCTCGACGTCGATGTGACGTCGAGCGCCGAAAGGCCGCCCGGACGCTGGCGTATTCAACGGGTAGCCTCTGGTCGGTACGTGCGGGGACAGCTACCGGCCGTGGGGGACATCATGACCGCGAGGTTTTCCTTCTTGCGGGGCGGGCGCATGCTCGCCGGGGTGGTCGCGCTGGCGCTGCTGGCGGCCGCCTGCGACTTCGAGGTGGGGACCGCCACGGGTGAGCTCGACCCCGGATTCGGGGGAGGCGACGGCGGGGCTGTGTTCGGTGGGCTGCGCATCCGCACCAACGACACGCTGACCTCCGCCGCCCGCCTTCCGGACGGGCGGGTCGTGGCCCTCGGCGTCGTCACGTCCGGGTTCCCGGTGGTCACCCGGTACCTGCCGGACGGCACGCTCGACCGGTCCTTCGGCGACGACGGCGTCGCGACCGTGGCCGTCGATGCGATGGGTGACATCGCGGTGGCCTCCGACGGCGCAGTCCTCGTGCCCGGCCGGTGGCAACAGGGCGTATGGGGCGTCGCCCGCCTCCTGCCGGACGGCACGCCGGACCCGGGGTTCGGCGTCGATGGCGTCGCCGTGCTCGACGTCGCCGGGGCCAGCGGCCAGAACTGGACGCTCGGCGTCGCCACCGCCGGCGAACGCACCTACCTGCTGGCGTGGGCGTTCGAGGGGACCGAGGGAGCCATCGACACGGTCGTGCTCGGCCTCGGCCCCGACGGCACGCTCGATCCGGCGTTCGGCCCGGACGGCACCGGGATCCTGCACATCTCGGGCGGCGGCGACAGTGGAGCGATCGGCATCGCGCCCGACGGCGCCGTCGTCGTGTCGTACGCCTCCAGGAACTGGTCCCAGGACACGGCGGCCGGGGTGCTGCGGATCTCCCCGACAGGCGACGTCCTTGCCCGCCTCGACCTGGCGACGGCCGGCACCCCCACGCCCCTCAGGGATGTCGACGACATGGACGTCGGCGAGGACGGGTCCGTCGTCCTCACGGTGAGCGACTTGTTCGGCACGCCCACCAGGTATGTCCTGCGCGTCACGCCCGCCTTCGCCCTCGACCCCTCGTTCGGCAGCGGGGGCGTGGCGAGCCTCGGGGAGCTGATCTTCGAGACGACCGAGGTGTTGGTCGACGACGCCGGCGGACGGGTCATCGTGGCGGGGAAGGACCGGACGACCGGCGACTTCGTGACGGCAGCACTCGCCGCCGACGGCTCGCTCGACCCCGGTTGGGGCGACGGCGGGATCGCCACCCATGCCGAGCTCGCCACTCCGACCATCGCCGCCGGCCTCTTCGCGAGGCCAGGCGGGGTGCTGGTCGCCGGCGACACCCGCCGGACCTTCGCCGACCCGGGCGACCAGTACCTGCTCGCCCTGACGCCGGCCGGCGACGCCGACCCGACCTTCGGCGACGACGGGTGGGCCCGCACCGACATCGGGAGCGAGTCGAGCGAGAGGTTCGTCGCCGTGGCGGCTCTGCCCGGCGGTGATCTGCTGGTCGCCGGAGACACCGGCGACGGGGTGATCGCCGGCCGCTACGACGCCGGCGGCGAACCCGACACCGACCACCCGCCGGCAGTTCTGCTCCCCGAGCGCCTGCGCGGTGCGAACAGCGTCATCGACGTCGCCGCGGCCGGTGACGGCTCCGGCTACATCCTCGTCAAGTCGGGTGCAGGCCATCTCGAGGAGTTCGGTGGTGGCCCGTTCGACTGGGCCGTGGTCAAGCTCGACGCCGACGGCGCGGTCGACCCCTCCTTCGGCGACGACGGCGTCGCAGCCGGCACCTCAGGGCTGAGCGCGCCCTTGTCGATCGCGGTACGACCCGACGGCACCGTGCTGCTGGCGGTCCTCGACGTGGTGCCCGCCCGGGTCATCCCCCCGCGGCAGTTCGTTCCGGCCACCTTCACGGATCGGATCGTGGCACTGACGCCGTCCGGAGCGACCGCCGGCACCACGACGCTCGGCACGGTCACCGGCTTTGTGCCATCGATCTCGATCGGGTCCCTCGGGGTGGGTCCTGCGGGTGACGCCTACGTGCTGGCCAACGGACAGGTCCGGCGCGTGGCGGCAGACGGGACGGTGTCGGCCTGGGGCCCGCTGCCGGGCGGCGCCACGCTCACCCCGTCGGACCTCGCCGTCGACGGCACCGGCCGGGTGGTGGTGTACGGCAACGGGGCCGTGCCCGGGGGCGCGACCGGCCCGCTCGTCGCCCGGTTCGATGCGGCCCTCGGACTCGACACGACCTTCGGGACGGCCGGGCTGACCCCGCTCGCGACCCCGCGCGATGCCGGCACGTTCGACGACCGGGGCGTGCTGGCGCACGCCGACGGGGCGGTGACGGTGGTGCGCCAGATGTCGAGGCAGCCCGACCCGACGCTGCTCGTCTACCGGCTCCTGCCGTCAGGGCGACCCGATCCGGCGTTCAGCGGCGACGGCCTCGCCGAGGGCACGCTCCGGGTCGAGGACGAGGAGGCCTGGGTGACCGCATTCGCCGCGTCCGGCCCGGACGTGTTCCTGGCAGGGAGCGTCTTCCATTCGGGCGCCTTCGCCGCCCGCGTCAACGGCTAGCGCCACCCGGGTCGAGCCGCGACCGGGCGGCGCTAGGGATTCGATTCCTACCGCTGGCCGGCAATGGGAAATACACTTCCGGCTGGCGACGGCGCTGGCAGGCGTCGTCGGCGGCCAGGAGGTCGCGATGGATGGGCAGGTCGAGCTTCGGCTCGAACCGGCGAGCGGGCGCTTCGACATGCAGGACGATCGCTGGCTGGACCAGGTCGGTGGACTCGTCGGCGAACTGCAGGCCGGGGTCGGCGGCGTGGCGATGCGACGAGCGCCGGAGCCGGGCGCCAAGGGTGCCATCGATTCGATCGTGATCCCGCTCGTCTCCGCCGGGGGGCTGACCGCGATGATCGAGCTGGCGCGCTCGTGGCTGAGCCGCGACCGCACCCGCTCGCTCAAGGTGTCGTGGTCCGCCGACTCCGGTGCGGTCGAGTCGATCGAGCTGTCCGGTTCGGCGGTCGACAGCGCCCGTTTCGACGACCTCCTGGCGACGGTGACGCAGAAGCTGCCGGCTGGGCCATGACGGCCCAGACCTATCGAGCCGTCCTGATCGCCAACTCGACGTTCCCCGCGGACGCCTTCAACCTGCCCGATCTCGAGGGACCGCGGAACGATCCGGCGCTGTTGCGTGATGCGCTGTGCGAACGCGAGGTCGGGCTGTTCGCCCCGGACAACGTGCGGCTGGTGACCGAGCGGACGATGGCCGAGGTCTTGAGCGAGGCAGAGGATCTCCTGGTCAGCGCGACGCGTCGGGACACCCTGCTGATCTACTACAGCGGCCACGGGCTGCTCGATCAGTCCGGCGAGCTGTTCCTGTGCACGCGCGACACACGCTCGGACCGCCTGAGGTCGACAGCGGTCAAGGCATCGGACCTTCGGGGCATGATGGATGCATCGTCCGCGGGGACGATGGTCGTCGTGCTGGACTGCTGCCACAGCGGCCGGTTCAAGGGTGGCGACATCCCTGCGGCCCTGTCGGGGCGGGGGCGGTTCGTCGTGACGAGCTGCCGTCCAGGTGAGCTGGCCAACGACGCCGACGTCCGCAATCACGCCAGCCTGTTCACCCATCACCTGGCCGAGGGCATCGTGAGCGGCGCCGTCGACCACGACGACGACGGCATCGTCACGCTGAGCGAGCTGTACGACTATGTGCGCACGGCGCTCGCCAACGAGGGGCGTCAGGTGCCCCAGAAGCGCTTCGAGGGCGACGGTGACGTCGCCCTGGCCCGTCGGGCCGTGACCCAGGCCGAGCGCCCGCCCGTCGACGTCGTCGATCCGGTGGAGTCCACACCTGTCCTCGACCTCTCGGAGACGGCGATCCACCTCGGGGAGGTCGGCAGCGACGAGCACCTGCCGCCCGAGCGCATCGCCGTCATCAACCGCGGGGGCGGAACGCTCGACTGGACCGTCGAGACGACGGCCGGCTGGGTCGAACCGGTGGCCGAGGGCGGGGCCGTCGTGCTCCACCTGCATCCGCGCCCCGGGCCCAACCGGGCCAACGTCCACGTGCGCGAGGCCGGCGGGGCGCTCAAGACGATCAGGGTGAGCGTGCGCGTCCGCGCGCCGGTCGGGCGCCCGGCCGAGGTGGCCGACCCGCGCGAGGCCTCACCCCCGCCGAGCCCGCGCCAGGAGCGCTCGGTGGCGCCGTCGCCACCGCCGACCGAGGCGGAACCGGCCGTAGCTGAGCCCACCGGGGCGGAACCGGCCGTAGCGGAGCCGGCCATAGCTGAGCCAGCGGAGGCGGAACCGGCCGCAGCTCGGCCCTTGCCACCGCCGATCGAGGCCGAGGCGGCTGTGCCTCCGCCGCCGACCGAGGCGGAGCCGGCTGTCGCCGAGCCAGGGGAGGGGCCGAGCGGCGATGGCCCGTCCCGCTGGCGTGATCGCCGTTGGTGGGCCGCCGGCGTGGCCCTCGCCAGCCTGATCGTCGGCCTCGCGGTCGTGGTGTCGTACGGCGGTCTCATCGACGCGATCGAGTACGAGACCGGTGAGAACATCACGCTGCGGCGCCAGGCCACCGGCGGGCCGCTCCTGCCGGAGGTGGTGAGTGGCATCGCACTGGTGACCGTCGGCGCCGTCTCCCTGGCGATGCTCGGGCTGCGCCGTCTCTCGTCGCTCGGGGCCGTGCGCAGCATGGCCTGCGTCTTCGGCATCGCGGTGCCGTGGTCCCTGTTCGTCCTCGGCGACGGCGCTGCCACGCGCCACGCGGGCTACGGATGGCTGCTGGAGGACAACGGCTGGTCCACGGTGACCGCCGGGCTCGTGATGCTCTCGGGCCTGACGGGCCTGGCGCTGCTCAGGGCCGGTGCCTGGCGTCGAGGGAGCTGGTTGCCGAGACGCCTCGAGGTCGGAACGATCGCCGTGTCCTTCCTCGTCGTCCTGTCGCTGGACGTGGACTTCTACACGCTCTACGACGAGCCGTACGGGGGCCTGTTCGGCACGAACGGCGCGACGGACTTCTGGTACCTGCTGGCGTGCGTCGCCATCGTTGCGCTGGTCTACGCCGGCCTGCGGTTCCTCGCTCCGCAGGTCGGGGGCTGGCTCCTCGTCACGGTGGCCGCCACCCCGTTGATGTTGTTGATCGCCGAGCTCCTCTATCTCATGGATGACTACGAGAACCCGGAGAGCGCCGCTCGGCTGTGGCTCATGGCCATCCCGACTCTCGCCCTGTTCGGCCTGTCCGTCACCGCACTCGTGCGGTCACGCCGGAGCGTCGCAGCTAGCGGGTGAGCAGCGTCTCCGTGTCGAGCCGTGCCAGCTTGTGGGGGTTGCGCACGGCGTAGATCCGGGAGATGCGCCCACCCTGGACCACGAGGCTGACCGCGGTGTCCGCCGCGCCCAGCGGGTCGATCCGGGCTGCGGGTGCGCCGTTCAGGAGCACCGTGTGCACCTGCGCGCCTGGCGCCGCGGTGGGGAACCTGGACAGGAAGCGTGCCACCTGGTCGGCCCCCTCGATCGGACGCCGGGCCGCGGCCACGAGTCCCCCGCCGTCGGAGACGAGGACGACGTCGGGCGCCAGTACGTCGAGCAGGCGCTGCAGGTCACCGCTCTGCAGAGCGTCGAGGAACCGCTCGACGGCTTGTTCCTGCTCGGCCCGGCTCACATCCATCCGTGGCCGGCGGGCGGCGACGTGCTCGCGGGCTCGGTGCGCGAGCTGGCGCACCGCTGCCGGCGTCTTGTCGACCGCCTCGGCGATCTCGTCGTACGGCGTGTCGAACACCTCGTGCAGCACGAACACCGCCCGCTCGGTGGGGCGCAGCGTCTCGAGCACGGTCAGCATGGCGATCGACACGCTCTCGGCGAGCTCGATGTCGTCGCCGATGTCGGGGCTGGTGACGAGCGGCTCGGGCAGCCACTCCCCGACGTAGTCCTCCCGCCGCCGGGAGAGGGTGCGGAGCCGGTTGAGCGCCTGACGGGTGACGATGCGGACCAGGTAGGCGCGCGGGTCGCGCACGATCGACTGGTCGACCTTCGCCCACCGCAGCCAGGTCTCCTGGACGACGTCTTCGGCATCCGACGCCGAGCCGAGCATCTCGTAGGCGACGGTGAACAGCAGGCGGCGGTGCTGGGCGAACGCGTCGGCGTTCATGACGGCGAGGCTACGTGGCGACCGCTCGGCAGGCGGCCGCTCGGGGCCCCGTGCACGCCGCCATCCTCTGCCTCGGGGACTCGTGGGCTGGACTGCATGTCGACCTCCAGCGATCGGCGTTCGGCATGAAGACACCGGCCCGGCCGTCGGTGTGACACCCGATCGATGGCCTGCCGACGATCGACGGCTCGGCATGGCGTGCGGCGCGTTCGACACGCTGCACGCACCGCTCTCGGGGAGACGGCATGCGCCGGTCGGGCATGGCAGCCTTGCGCGATGTCGCAGCTGGCCGCCGAGACCGTCGGGCACGTGAGGGTGTTGAGGCTCGACCGTCCCCAGCGGAAGAACGCGCTCACCTCGTCGCTCGGCTGGAGCATCGTGCGGGCCGTCGGAGACGCCCACGCGGACGACGACGTCCGGGTCATCGCGTTGACCGGCAACGGCGACGCGTTCTGTTCCGGCCTCGACCTGGGTGGTGGTGACGACACGCCGGTCGAGACCGGGCTGACGGACCAGGAGCAGATGCTCGACGAGAAGAGCTGGGTCGGACGGTTCCTGCTCGCGCTGCGGTTCGAGACCGACAAGCCGGTCGTCGCCGGGATCAACGGGGCGGCCGTGGGTGCGGGTCTGTCGCTGGCGATGGCCGCCGACATCCGGATCGCGGCCGACTCGGCCCGCCTGCACCCGGGATACCTGCGAGCGGGCACGTCGCCCGACGGGGGACTCACATGGTCGCTGCCGACCCTCGTCGGTCACGAGATCGCGCTGCGCTTCCTGCTCGAATCCCGCTTCGTGGATGCCGACGAGGCGCTCCGCCTCGGCCTCGTGTCGGAGGTGGTTCCGGCCGATCAGCTCGACCGGCGGCTCCTGGAGTTCTGCGGAATGGTCGCCGCCCAGGCACCGCTCGCCGTTCGGCGCACGAAGCATCTCGTCGCCAGAACGCCGTTGATCAGCGACGTCGACGCCCGCATGACCGATGAGATCCGCAGCGCGCTGGCCGGCCTCGACAGCGAGGACGGGCAGGAGGCGGTGCAGGCGATCATCGAGAAGCGGGCGCCCGAGTTCCGCGGGCGTTGAGGTGACCGACCGGGTCGACCAGCAGCAGGCGGCGATCGACGAGTTCCTCGCGTTGCTGCGGCACGAGCGGCGGGGAGACACGTGGGTGGGACGGACACCCGACTGGTACGGGCCGGTCGTGTTCGGCGGCGTCGGGCTCGCCATCACGATCAGTGCGGCCTGCGGTGATGCCCCGGTGGGAAGCCGTCTCCACTCGGTACACGCCCACTTCCTCCGGCCCGTGCTGGGCGGGCAGGAGATCGTGTTCCGCAGCGATGTGGTGAGGGCCGGACGCGCGTTCAACCTGCACCACGTCACCGCATCGCAGGACGGCAAACCGGTCATCACGATGACCTGCTCGTTCACCGCCGACACCGACGGGTACGTCTACGACCTGTCGGGGATCCCCGACGACGTGCCCCTGCCCGAGGACCTCCCCGAGCCCGACCTCCCTGAGTACGGGGTCGGCCCGTGGGACGAGCGATGGGTCGGGCCCAGCGCCATGCGACCCGACGGCACCCGTGAGGCGACGCACCGCCACTGGTTCCGCCTGCCCCGACCGCTCGACGACGAGCCGCACCTGCACACCGCCCTGCTCGGGTACGCCACCGATTGGACCGGCGTGGGCGGCCGGCCCCTCCACCTCGAGGGCGACGTCACCGGCATGATCAGCCTCGACCACAGCGCCTGGTTCCACCGGCCCGCCCGCGCCGACGACTGGCACCTCCAGGACGTGCAGAGCCTCGTCAACGCCGGCGGCCGCGGCACGCTGCGCGGTGTGATCCGGAACCGGCAGGGTCTCATCGTGGCCTCGATGGCGCAGGAGATGCTCCTGCACCCGGTCACGTCCTGAGCACCGGGCGCCCCACCATCGCTGCGCGTCCGGCGATACCGCGTGGAAATCTGCGTCGGTCACGTGGGGCAGGGCCGGCATCTGTGGGCGTGGGCGCGGCGGGTGGTCTCGCGGGAACCGGCAGTGTCGGCCCGGGGTAGGAGGGGGCGTGCGTCGCCGAACGATCCTGCTGCTCGCGGGGCTCGGAGCCGTCGTGGTCGCGGTGCCGGTGGGGGTGTACGGCTTCGTCGCTCTCGGCAACCGCGACGCACCCGGGCCCGCCGCGCTGGGTGACCCGCCCGAAGGCGGCGGCGGCGGTCCGGCCACTGCCGACGGCACGTGGGTCGTGGCGGACGTAGCGACGAACTTCGTCGGCTACCGGGTCCGGGAGCGGCTCGGGCCGATCGCCGCGCCCAGCGACGCGGTGGCGCGGACCGGTGGGGTCGACGGCACGGCGACCCTCCGGGCCGGGACGCTGGCAGCGCTCGACGTGACGGTCGACCTCGCGTCTCTGACGAGCAACTCCTCGCGGCGGGACGACTTCGTCCGCGGCGAGGCCCTCGACGTCGACGAGTTCCCGACCGGCCGGCTGCGCCTTGCGGAGCCGGTCGAGATCGCGGCGTTCGACCCAGGCCGACCGCACGACGTGGTGGAGCTGGCCGTGCCGGCGGAGCTGACGCTGCGCGACGAGACCCACGACGTCGTCTTCGACGTCCGGGCCCGGTGGAACGGCCCGACGATCCAGGCGGCCGGGTCGACCCGGATCCAGCGCGGCGACTACGGCATCGACGTCGACAGCCGGGCCGGGTTCAACATCGCCGAGGAGGGGACGATCGAGTTCGAGCTGACCTTCGCCGCCGAACAGGTCGCGGTCGGTGCGCCCCCGCCGACCCTGGCGGACAACCCGGCGACGGTCTCCGAGGAGGGCGAGTACCGGCCGCCGTGCGAGGGCGATGACACCGGCTTGCGGCTCGAGCGGCCGGTCCTGGTCACCGGCTCTTCGCCGGGTGGCGGCACGACCCGGGTGGAGCTGGTCTCCGGTGCGCACCAGGTTGCAACGGTGGTCACCTCGTTCGGCCTCACCGGTGGTGCGGGGTGGTCGCCCGACGGACGCCAGATCGTCTACTCGGCCTCGACCACGGTCGACGAGCCCCGCACGCTCGCGCTCGTCGACGCCACCAGCGGCGTGCCGACGCCGCTCCCGGGGTTGAGGGACGTGACACACCCCGACTGGGGAGCGGACGGCCAGATCGTGTTCGTCCAGCACGGCGACGGCGACCACAGCGACATCTGGGTCGTCGGGCCGGGCGGATCGGGTGCCCGCGCTCTGGTGGCGACGCCCGGGCTCGACACCGACCCCCGCTGGTCTCCGGACGGCGAGTCGGTCGTGTTCGTCACCGCCGACGGCGACGGGAACCAGGACGTCGTCGTGGTCGGGAGTGACGGTGGTGACCTGCGGACGCTGGTCGGCACCCCGGCCTACGAGTACGCGCCCTCGTTCACACCCGACGGCCGGGAGGTGCTCTTCGTCCGCGACGGCTCGATCTTCGCGGTTGGCGTCGACGGTGAGGACGAGCGGCAGCTCACCGACGGCCCCAGCGACGCGTATCCCGAGATGTCGTCAGACGGCCGCTGGCTCGCGTTCCTGCGCAAGGGCAGCCTCTACGTCGCCGCACCGGACGGGTCCGCGTCCGCTTGCGTGGTGACGGACGAGTCGATCGGTGGCGGGCCCCGCTGGCAGCCGGTTCCGTAGGGGGCGGGGGGCGGCCTGCTCAACCCTCCAGCGCGGTGCGGGCGGCGCGGACGAGGGCCTCGGAGCGGGGGTCGCCGGCGGGGTCGAAGCGGAGGTCGTTGGTCACGTAGCCGAACGCCAGGCCCGACGCCGGGTCGGCGAACGCCAGCGAGCCCCCGGCGCCCGCGTGGCCGAAGCAGGTCGTCGGGTTGGCGGCGCCGAAGCTGGCGCCGAGCATGAACCCGAGTCCGAAACACGTCTCGACCCTGATCACCGCGTCCGGCCCCCGTACCTGCTCCGTGGTCGCCGCCGCCACGGTTTCCGGTTGCAGCGTGCGACGGCCGTCGACCCCGTCGCCGATGCAGGACGCGTACAGCCGCGCCAGGCCCCGGGCGTCGCCGATCCCGTTCGACGACGGCAGCTCGCAAGCGTGCAGCTCGCGGGTGTTCCACATCTCGTCGTAGTCGAAGTGGCCGCCGGGGTTGGAGAACACGCGCGCCAACAGCAGCGAGTCGCCGAGCGGTGCCAAGGCGTCCTTGAGGCTGTCGGCGGGCGGCACCAGCATGGCGACGCGGGGCTCCTCCGCGTCGGGTAGGCCGACCCAGAAGTCGACGCCGAGCGGCGCGGTGACCTCCTCCCGCAGGAACGTGCCCGGCGTCCGGCCGGTGGTGCGGCGCAGCAGCTCGCCGGCCAGCCAGCCGTAGGTGCGCATGTGGTAGCCGTGCTGCGTCCCCGGTTCCCACAGCGGTGCCTGCGACGCCAGCGCCGCGACCATCGGCTCCCACGCCAGCGCCTCCTCCAGCGTGACGTCACCCTCGACCAGGGGCAGCCCGGCCTGGTGGCTGAGGACCTGGCGCACGGTGATCGCCGCCTTGCCCCCGGCGGCGAACTCCGGCCAGTACGACGCCACCGTGGCGTCGGGGTCGAGCAGGCCCCGCTCGATGGCGAGGTTGGCGCCGACCGCGGTGACGCCCTTGGTCGACGAGAACACGGGGACGATCGTGTCCTCGGCCCACGGGCGGCCGGAGGCGGGATCGGCGACGCCACCCCACAGATCGATCACCCTGCGGCCGTCCACGTACACGCAGACCGCGGCGCCCACGTCGCCCCGCTCGTCGAAGTTGGCGGCGAACTCGTCCCGCACACCGCCCCAGCCGGCCTCCACCTTGCCGTCGATGGTCGTCATCGGAGCAGCATCGTACGGGGAGGACGCCAGGGGGCGTGCCTGCTGCACGCCCGCTCGGATCAGTCTGCGAGCACGTCCGGGAACCCGAACGTGGCGACAAGCGCCGGATCGTGGAACTCGACCACGCGGGAGACACCGGTGGCGGTTGGGGCCAGCACCACGATGCCGTGGGCCTGGAGGGTGTTGTCCGCGTCCCGGTGGTACACGGCGGCGGCGGGCTGGCCGTTGGCTGTGGTGGCGGTCATCTGCCAGTCGCCCGGCGCGCCCAGCACGTAGGTGTCGAGCATGTGGATGCACTTCACCCTGCCCGCCTGCCAGTCGCGGAATGGCGTCGCCTCCAGCGTGGCGTCCATCCGCAGCACGTGTTCCAGCAGCTCAGCGTCGGAGCGCTGGAAGGCTGCGATGTAGCCGTCGAGCAGCGCACGTGCCCGCTCGTCGGTCGGTTCGAGCAGTTCCTCGGGCTCTGGCTCCAGTTCGTCCAGCCGGGCGCGGGCGCGCTGCAGAGCGCTCTTCACCGCTGCCGTTGTGGTGCCGAGGATCTCCGCAGTTTCGACGGCAGAGAACGCCAGCACCTCGCGCAGGATGAGGATCGCGCGCTGGCGGGCGGGCAGGTGCTGCAGGCTCGCGATGAGCGCCAGCCGTAGCGACTCGCGCGCGATCACTGCCGCGGCCGGATCGTCGGCGGCGGGGGCGATCCATCGGTCCGGCAAGGGTTCCAGCCACGAGACCTCGCCCGGCGCCGCCTGATTCGGCGGGCGATCGGGTCCGTCGTATGGACCTGTCAGGCCCGATGGCAGCACCCGGAGCCGGCGCGGCTCCAAGGCTGTCAGGCAGACGTTGGTGGCGATCTTGTAGAGCCAGGTCCGGATCGACGCTCGGCCCTGGAAGCCAGCGTAGGCACGCCAGGCCCGAAGGTACGTTTCCTGCACCAGGTCCTCCGCGTCATGCGCCGAGCCGACCATGCGGTAGCAGTGCGCCAACAGCTCCCGGCGGAACCGCTCGGTCTCGGCGGCGAACCGGTCCTCGTTCACCGCCTCCCGCACGTGCGCGGTCATGCCGCGAGGCTAGGCCGCGCCCGGTCGGCCGGATGCGCGAAGGCATCCCGGTCGTCCATCGACAGGCGATTGTCATCGAAACCCAGGTCAGCTGGCATCCGGGGCCGTGGCCGGGTTGTCAGGGCAGTAGGGCCAGTTTGCCCACGGTCGCCCTGGCTTCCAGTTCCGCGAGGACCTTTGGGCCGTCGGCCAGGTCGTGAGCGGTGGGGCGAGCGGGGCCAAGGACGCCGGCGGCGATGAGGGCGGACAGCTCACCCATGAGCTCGCCGAAGATCTGGGGTGCGGCCTGGATCAGCACGCCGATGTTGAGGCCGATGATGTGGACCTGGTGCTTGTACACCAGCTCCCAGTTGGTGATCGCGACCTCGCCGCCTGCCAGGCCGTAGACGATGACCCGGCCGGTGATCGGCTTGGCCGCGGCCAGGCTGGCATTGAAGGTGGCACCACCCGCCGACTCCAGCACCAGATCGGCACCGGCACCACCGGTCAGCCACAGCACCTCGGCGGCGAGGTCGCCATCGAGGGAGTCGACGACGTGGTCGGCACCGAGTGCCAGCACTGTGTCGTGCTTGCTCGGCGAGGCGGTGGCGATGACCGTCGCGCCGTAGTGCTTGGCCATCGTCACCGCAGCCTGGCCGGTCGCGCCCGCCGCAGCGTGGACCAGCACCGTCTCCCCGGTGGCGATGTGGCCCAGGGGCTTGAGTGCGGCAAGGGCGGTGGGCCAGTTCACGACCAGGCCCAGCGCCTGCTCGGCTGTCCAGCCGGCCGGCACCGGCACCGCCGCGGCTGCGGGCAGGACCATGTACTCGGTGAAAGCCCCGTATCCGACGCCGACGACGCGAGTCCCCGATCCTGGACCGGTCACCGCCTCGCCCGCCGCCGCGACCTCTCCGGCGGCCTCGAAACCCGCCAGATACGGTGGCTGGGGGCCGCCCATGAACGTGCCGTAGGCCCTCGAGATGTCGGCGAAGTTGACACCGGCGGCGGCGACCCGGATCAGGACCTCGCCCCGGCCAGGGCTCGGTACCGGCGCGTCGGTGATCAGACGCATGTCCTGCGGACCCTTCAACGAGGTCTGCTGCAGGGCGCGCATGGTCGCGGGAATGCTCACGGCGATCAACCTTCTTCCTCGGCTTGCCTCATCGCGGCCGGCCCCTCGGTGAGCCGCACCGTCGACCATGTAGACCTCCGCCACCCCAGCAAGGAATCGGCAGCCGCTGAACCGTCCGAGCTGTTCCGGCGGCGTTGCGGGAGACCAGTTGAGCGTCGAGACAGCCGGGCCCCGCGTGACACCGCTAGCGCGGGGTGGGCATCGGGTCCACGCGGCGGGCGATCGCCTCCGTCGCCGCCACGCCGAGGTCCGACTCCAGCCGGAACTCGATGCCCTCGTCGATCCATAGGACCACGCTGCCCGCGGCGACCCGGCGGTGGGGCGTGGCCAGCACGTGGTCGCCGGTGACGGACACCGCGCCCTCGCCCAGGTCGACCACCGGCCGGACCGCGGCGGAATCGTCCAACAGCTTGCGCATGCGCGTGTCCGCCGGATCCGCCGTCGTGCGCACCCACAGGGTCGTCGCGCCATGGTTCCAGGCGAGCAGCACGCCGCCCTCCGGCGGCAGGGCCATGCGGTCGGGCTCGCCGAGACCGAACCGGGCGGCGTCGAGCTGCGGCAACGGCCGACCCAGCACCGCCTCCGCTTCGGCGCGCGACACGGTCGGCAGGTCGGCGTCGAGCGGCGGTAGCCCGGTGGGGTCCGCCTCGTCGGGGGAGACCCGCTCGAACCCGGTCGATCCGAAGCCGAACCAGCCGGCCACCGCCTCCCGGACCGGCGCGATGCCGAGGCCTGCGGCCAGGGCGACCCCCAGCAGCGCCCCCGCGGCCGCACCGACGACACGACGGCCGCTACGGCGGCGTCCCGCCGGCGCGGGCGACCATGCGTCGTCGATCAGGGGGACCACCAGGTGGTCGCCGACGCTCGCCAGGACCGCGGCCAGGTGCTCGTCGGAGAGCGGCTCAGCCATGACGGCTCACCTCCTCGTCTCGCTCGAGCTCGGCCCGGAGCCGGGCCATCGCGCGCGAGAGTCGTGACTTCACGGTTCCGCTCGGGACGTCGAGCACGTCGACCATCTCGCGCTCGGACAGCTGCTCGAAGTGGCGGAGTGCGATGACGATCCGATCCTCGGCCCGCAGCCGGCTGAGCGCGGTGACCACACGCCGGCGTTCGACGTCGGCGACCACGGCGTCCTCCGGACCGACCGCGTCAGCGGCACCGTTCCCGTTGGGTGCGTGGCTCGCGGCGCGGACGGCCAGCCGGGCGAAGCGCCCCCTGGACCGGCGGTCGTTGCGGGCCGCGTTGGCGACGATCCGCAGTAGCCAGGGCCGGAAGGCCCGTCGCTCGTCGAAGCGGGGCATCGCCCGCCACGCCCGTTCCATCGCCTGCTGGACCACGTCGTCGGCGCCCTCGGGCGTGCCGAGCACCACCGTCGCCACTCGGAGCGCGGCGGACTGATGGCGTCGCACGAGCTCGCCGTACGCGCCGGCGTCGTGCTGGCGAGCCCGCCGCACGAGCGGCCCCTCGATGTCGTCGATCCGTCGATCCGGTTGGTCGATCCGCTGCTCCCGTCGTCAGGTCACTTCGCGATCCAGTCACGGCATGCCTGCGTCGCGGCATTCAGGAACACGTCGAGATCCTCGTGCGCGGAGATGCGGTCCGGGCTGAGCGTCGTCCCGTGGGGCGGTTCGAGCATGTGGACACGGGGGATGCCCGACCCGCGGTAGCCCCGGGACACGCAGCGCGCCTGGGCCTCGGTGAGCCCGTCGGTCATGTAGCCCTCGATGTCGCGTCGCTCGAGGTCGAGGCAGTCGGCGTAGGCGTCGTAGACCATGTCGCCTTCGGCTTCGGTCAGCTCGGGCTGCCACAGCGTCGGCGGTGTCCCGGTCCCGAGCTCCAGCCCGACCTCCTCCAGACGGTCGACTCCGAGGTCGGTCACGACGTGGGTCGCCACGCAGTGCGCCTCATCGTCTGCCCGGAAGTCCGCCCGCGGTGCCACCAGCAGGTCCGCGGTGATGACCTCGACCGCGGCGGCGTCGTCCGGGCCGGGGGAGGAGCGATCAGCCTGCGCCGCCGATCCGTCGTGCGTGCACGCCACGGTCACCAGTGCCATGGCGAGGGCTGCCACTCGTCTCACGCCCGTCCTACCCCGCGGCGGCCGCGAAGGTTCCTCCGGGCCCCGGCGGGCGATCGCCTGACGCGAGATCGGGAGGACCCGGGCACGATGTCGCCCGGGGCCGGTCTCACTCCTGCGGCAGGCTCTCCTTCGCCTCGTCGTACGAACCGGTCGGCGGGTTCGGGTCGGGCCCGTATACGAGGTACACGACTCCGGTGTCGAACGGCTGTGCGGAGATCAGCTTGAGGTGGCGAGCGGGCCCGCCCTCCTCGAACAGCCTGAGCCCCGATCCGGCGGCCGCCGGGTGGACGAAGAGGTGCAGCTCGTCGAGCAGACCGGCGTCGAGCAGCTGCCGCACCACCGACACCGACCCGCTCAACGCGATCCGCCCGATCGCCGGGTCGTTCTTCAGCGCCGTGACGGCCTCGACCAGGTCTCCCTGGAGCTGCTCCGTGTTGCGCCAGGTGAACGCCATGGGGCTGTGCGACGCGACGATCTTGCGCATGTCTCCGAGCTGCTTGGCGAACGCGGCGTCTTCCCCGCCGGCGGCCTCCCGTTCGGGCCAGGCGCCCGCGAAGCTGTCGTAGGTGACGCGGCCGAAGAGCATGACGTCGGCGTGGTGCGTGCCGGCCACGGCCTCGCCCATCTGCTCGTTGAAGTACGGGAAGTGCCAGTTGCCGACAGCCGGGTCGACAACGCCGTCGACGGCCGTGAACAGGCTCGCCGTGATCGTGGCCATCGGATCTCTCCTGTTGTCCTGCGGTCGGGCCCGCCAAATCGTGCCGCCTACGACGCCCGGCGATCTACTGGGAGCCCTGCCAGGCGTAGGTGAGCACGATGCCCATGACGTCCTGGTGGGGCTCGGCGTTGTCGTAGCGCGAGATCACCGAGAACGACTGGCCCTGGAGGACGCGACTGTGGGCCGGGCACTGTGTGATCGCGCCCGGGGCGCCGTCGGGGTGGGTGTGCTCGTACCGGGCTGTCATCGCGCACCCGACACCGGTGGCGTCGTCGCGCAGGGTGATGTCGATGCCACCGCCGTGGAGGTGTCCACCGGACGTGACGTGGTAGCCGTTCCAGGGAACGGTCCAGCTCCGGGTGGCGGTGTGCACGCCTCCGGCGTCCGCCGTTGCCGGGCACGTCGTACTCCGAGTTGCCACAGCCGGTCACGTCGAGGAAGAAGGGGGTGACCCCGCGGGTGTTCTGGGCGGTGGCGCCGGGCTGGTAGCCGACCTTGTACTGGATGTACACCTGCTGGGGCGTGTCGCTCTCGTTCATGATGTGCCACAGGGCGTTCCACTGGTCGTTGCTGCCCACCATGTAGGCATAGGGGTCGTAGAGGGAGATCGGCGTGCGCTCGCTGCCGCTGCCGGCGAAGCGTTCACTCCGGTTGCAGAACATGTCCCGATGAGCCGTGTTCATGAGCAGGACGTGGTGGAGGTGGGCCGCGCTGTGGGGGATGGGCGTGCCGGCTGCGTCGACCAGGTCGAAGGTGATCGTCTTCATCCCGAAGCCGCCCGGCGGGCGGGGCACGTTGGCCTGGGTCGCCTCGCTCTCCGAGCCGGGCTGGCCCATCGGGGCAAGGTTGAACGGCCCGAGCCGGAAGGTGCCCTCGACGATCGGGCCGCCGCCGGGCGGCGCGTTCTCGATCGGAGTGCAGGCTCCGACGACCAGCATCGCTGCCGCGACGACGATGCTGGCCAGCGTGCGCACTCGGACGCGTCCCATGGTCCCCCTCTTCCCAACCACCTGCGGTGGCGCTCGCAAGCGTCGCACGACACGCCGGCGAGCGCCAGGGTGATGCGCCCTCGTACGGCCCGGCCCGGCGCTGCCGCCATCGCCGTGTGGCAACCGGTCACGGCGTGTCGACGCGGCCCACCCGACCCGTCTCGTAGGCCCACATGGCGATCTCGACCCGGTTCCGGGCCCCGAGCTTGGCCATGAGGCTGGCGAGGTGGGTCTTCACGGTGCTGAGGCTGATGTGGAGCGCGTCGGCGATCTCGGCGTTGGTCCGGCCGCGGGCCACCGTCACCACCACCTCCTCCTCGCGGTCGGTGAGCGGCTCGACGGGCTGCACGGGCGGCGCCACCGAGGTCGTGTCGCAGAACGCCGCCAGGAGCCGCACGGTGACGCTGGGGGCGATCAGCGCGTCGCCGTTGGCGGCGGCGCGGATCGCCTGGAGCAGCAGGTCGGGGCCCGCGTCCTTCAGCAGGAAGCCCCGGGCGCCCGCCTTGAGCGCGCCGTGCACGTACTCGTCGAGGTCGAAGGTGGTGATCACGACGATCGCCAGGGGGTCGGCGACGCCGGGCCCGGCGAGCTGGCGGGTGGCCTCGATGCCGTCCACGTCGGGCATGCGGATGTCGAAGAGGCACACGTCGGGGCGCAGCCGGCGGGCCATGGCCACCGCGGCGCGACCGTCGGCCGCCTCGCCGACCACGTCGACGTCAGGCTGGGCGTCGAGGATCATCCTGAGCCCGGTGCGGATCAGCTCCTGGTCGTCGGCAACGAGAACCCGGATGGTCACCGGGCCATGCCGTTCCTGGGGAGCACGGCGCGCACCGTCCAGCCCCGGTCAGGGTCCGGACCGGCCTCGAGGGTGCCGCCCTGCAGCCGCGCCCGCTCGGCCATCCCGGTGAGCCCGTAGCCCGGCGAACCGGCGCTCGCCGGGCGGCCGTCGCCGTCGTCGCTGACGGTGAGCAGCACCCGGTCCTCGTCGCCGGTGACGGCCACCCGAATCCAGGTGGCATTGCGTGCGTGCCGGCGTGCGTTGGTGATGGACTCCTGGGCCAGGCGGTACAGCGCCGTGTCGACCGACGGCCGCAGGTCGTGGAGGTCGCCGGAGAGCTCGATGTCGATCCGGGGCCAGTCGTCCGCCAGGATGGCCAGTCGCTCGAGGTCGGCGACGCCGGGGAGGGGAGCCAGGTCGGGATCCTCGCCCTGGCGGAGGGCGCCGACGATCGTGCGCATCTCGTCCAGCGTGCGCGCCGCCTCCTCCTCGATGACATCGAGGGCGTCCAGGGCGGACTCGAGGCGCGAGGTCGCCAGCGTGCGGCCGGCCTGGGCCTGGATGGCGATGGCCGAAACGTGGTGCGCGACCGTGTCGTGCAGCTCCCGGGCGAGCTGCTCGCGCCCGCGCAGCCTGACCTGCTCCGCCGTCCGTAGGCGGGCGTTCTCCTGGTAGCGGACCGACGCGCCGAGCGTGGCGGCGAAGGACACGATCAGCACGCCGCCCACGAGGTCGCTGGCGGGGGAGGCGCCGACCTGGTCGATGAGGACCGGGACGAGAATGATCGCCAGCCCGATCACGGCCTGGCGGCCGGACCCCCAGCGGAACAGCGCGTAGGGCAGGAGGAGGGCGAACCCGATCGCGTTCAGCCCCTCCCACTCGACGCCCGCCACGACCGACGCGAGGTCGGCCAGCGCAAAGGCTGCGAACGCCGCCGCGACCGCCGCAAGCGGCTGCACGCGCCGCACGAGCAGGGCGGCCGCGAGCACGGGCACCACGAGGAGGGAGACCGCCGGCCACACCACGTCCTGCCGAACGAACACCTCGACCACTGACGCCGATGTGAGCGCGCCGACGAGGAGCCAGTCCCGCCACCCGACGGGCGGCGGGTCCGGAGCACGAGGCTCGGCCAGCAGTGAGCGCGCCGCGTCCTTCATCACGGGATCAGCGTACGGAACCGCGGCCCAGGGCGGATCGGCCGAAAGCACGAACCGGCCGTCGTCCGATCGGCCGGTCGCGCATGACCGGAGGCCCGATGCGGCGTCGATGCCCGCGTGCTGACCATGGCGCATGCGCACATCGACGATCACCCGCCCCCCGCGCCCGGGGCCGTCCCACACCACCACCACGCCGCTCGGCCGGATCGGTGGCTGGTGCTTCGACCACCGGAGAGCGGTCATCGGCCTGTGGCTCCTGGCCCTGGTCGTGATCCTCGGCGCGGCCGGAGCGGTCGGGCCGGCCTTCAGCAGCACCGCCGAGGCCCCTGACTCCGACAGCGCCGACGGCTTCGCGGTGCTCGAGGAGAACTTCCCCGGACTCGGGACCGGCGGGCGGTCGGGAACGATCGTGTTCCGGGCGCCCCAAGGCGTCGACGATCCCGAGGTGAGGTCGGCGATGGAGGAGCTCTTCGCGCTCGTCGACGCCGGGTTCCCCGGCGAGGACGGCGTCCCGGCGCATCCGGGTGCGACGGTCGTCTCGCCCTACTCGGCCCAGGGCGAGGGCCAGATCGCCCGCCAGGGTCCGCTCGCCGGCGAGGTCGCCTACGCCCAGGTGAACCTGGCCGCCGACGTCACCGACACCGAGTCGGGCCTCCTCGGCGAGGCGATCGCGGCGCACGCCCCGACGCTGCCGGGCCTCGAGGTGCTCCCGGGCGGGCGTTACCTCTCCGTGGTCGAGACGCCGGAGTCGGAGCTGATCGGGATCGCCTTCGCCGCGGTCGTGCTGATCGCCGCCTTCGGGTCGGTGCTGGCCATGGGCCTCCCGCTCGCGGTGGCCGCCGGCGGGCTGGGGGCCAGCATCGGCTCTGTCCTGCTGCTCAGCAACGTGTTCACCATCCCGGACACCAGCACGCTGCTCGGTCTGATGATCGGCCTCGGCGTCGGGATCGACTACGCGCTCTTCATCGTGACCCGCTACCGGGAAGGCCTCCACGACGGCCGGTCGCCGCGCGAGGCCACGGTCGCGGCCCTCGAGTCTGCGGGGCGTGCCGTCGTCTTCGCGGCCATGAGCGTCGTCATCTCGATGCTCGGTCTGTTGCTGGTGGGCATCGGCTGGGTCGTCTGGGATCGGCCTCGCGCTGTCGACGACGGTCCTGGTCACCATGCTGGCCTCGATGACCCTGCTCCCGGCGCTCCTCGGCCTGGCGCGGGAGCGGGTCGAGGTGACGCGCTGGCGCGGCCTCGTCGCCGCCGGCGGCGCGGCCGTGGCCGTGCTCGGGGCGGGGCTCGGGTCCGCGCCGCTGGCAACGCTCGGCGGCGGCGTGGCCGTGGCCACTCTCGTGGCCAGCGTCGCCGTGCGCCCGCTACGCGGGGAGGTGCCGCGGCGCGCGGCGCGCCCGGTGCGGCAGACGTACGCCTTCCGCTGGAGCCGCACCATCCAGGCTCGACCCTGGGCGTGGCTGGTCGGCGCACTGCTGGTGCTGGCCGTGCTCGCCGCACCGGTGTCGGGCATCCGCCTCGGATGGTCGGATGAGGGCAACATGCCGGAGGACACCGTCGCCCGCCAGGCGTACGACCTACTGGGCGAGGCCTTCGGGGACGGGTTCAACGGACCGTTCGTCGTCACCGCCGCCGTCGCTCCCGGTGCCGGCGCCGACCTGACCGGGTCAGTGCAGGCGTTGGAGCGGGCGCTGGCCGTGACGCCGGGGGT
The DNA here is from genome assembly GCA_963842395.1 of uncultured Acidimicrobiales bacterium. Classification (GTDB taxonomy): domain Bacteria; phylum Actinomycetota; class Acidimicrobiia; order Acidimicrobiales; family VFJN01; genus ZC4RG19. The sequence goes on along the minus strand of CAWJGJ010000002.1, from coordinate 108,109 downwards.
GGAGGCCGTGACGCCGGCGGTGCCCGACGACCCCGCGGCGCCGGGGGCGTACGTCATGACGCTGATCCCGACCACCGCGCCCCAGGACGAGGCCACATCCGAGCTGGTCACGGTCCTGCGCGACGAGGTGATCCCGTCGGCGGTGGCCGGAACCGGACTCGACGTCAACGTGACGGGCAGCGCCGCCGCCGACATCGACGTCACCGACCACCTGGCCCGGCGGATGTTCGTCCTGTTCGGCGCGGTGCTGGCGGTGTCGTTCCTGCTGCTGATGATGGTGTTCCGGTCGCTGCTCGTGCCGCTCAAGGCGGTCCTCATGAACGTCGCGTCGATCGCCGCCGCCTACGGCGTCGTGGTGGTGGTGTTCCAGTGGGGGTGGGGCGATCAGCTGCTCGGCATCGAGGGCGGTCCGATCAACCCCTACGTGCCGCTGATGCTCTTCGCCATCGTGTTCGGGCTCTCCATGGACTACGAGGTCTTCATGCTGTCCCGCATCAAGGAGGAGTACGGCCGCACCGGCGATGCCGCAGGCTCGGTGGCCGACGGACTGGCCTCGACGGCCCGGGTCATCACCGCCGCGGCGGCGATCATGGTCGTCGTCTTCGCATCGTTCGTCGCCGAGGATCTGCGGGAGCTCAAGCTGTTCGGCCTGGGACTGGCGGTCGCCGTCCTGCTCGACGCCACCCTCGTCCGCATGGTGGTGGTGCCGGCCACGATGGAGCTGCTCGGCGACCGCAACTGGTGGATCCCCCGGTGGCTCGACCGGCTGCTGCCCCGCCTCGACGTCGACGGCGGCCGGTCGACCGCCAACCGGGAGCTCACGTGAGGCGAGTCAGTCTTGCGGGTGGACCTGCTCAGCGAGCGCCGTCCTGATCTCGAGGTGGCGCAACAGGAACGTGCCCTCGTCGAGCCGCTTTCGCCGCAGCCAGGCCGTGACCTCGCCGTTGCACTTGCTGGTGTTGCAGGAGCGGCAGGCGGGGACGATGTTGTCGAGCGTGTAGCGCCCGCCACGGGAGAGCGCCAGCACGCAGTCCCGCTGGAGCGGCCCGCCGGTCACGCCGCAGTAGGCGCAGCCTCCCCATGCGTCCCTGAGCGCCGTCCACTGCTGGTCGCTGAGGTCGTGCTCGACGCGATCCATGCGGCGCTTGCGCCGGCGGGCGGCCCTGGCCCTGCGAGTCCGGTTGACCGCCATGACGTCAGCGTACGCACCGCTCCGTCGCCGGCCGGGGCATCCTCGACGCGGGAGATCGCGCGCTACCTGATGGGGTCGGGCCCGCCCTCGGACCAGCGCTGCTTCACCTCGTCGGTGATCTCCCCCATGCCATCCGCCGGCTGGGTGATGCGGCCCTGGTTCCCGAACGGGTCGCGAAAGCCGCAGTCGATGCCGTAGGGCTGCTCGGTCGGCTCGTCGGTGAACTCCACACCCTTGGCCTTGAGCTCGTCGTAGGTCCGTCGGCAGTCGTCGGTGGTGAGGATGAGCGACAGGCCGAGGGCGCCCTTGGTGACCAGGTCGCGGACCTGGGCCGCGACGTCGTCCGTCATCGTCGGCGGTCCGGGCTTCTGCAGCAGGATGTGGTGATCGGGGTTCCCCGGCACGTTGACCGTGAGCCAGCGCATGAAGCCGAGGTCGAAGTCGGCGCTCACCTCGAGGCCGAGTTTGCCGACATAGAAGTCGACCGCCTCGTCCTGGTCGAGCACGTAGATGCCGGAGTGGCTGATGCTGTTGAACATGGCGGCACCCTAGGCAGGGGCCCGGACGGCGGCTTCTCCGAAACTGCTCGGTCGGGCCCAGCTCATGGTGAAGCACGTCGGTACCGGGTACGGCTGCGGCGCGTGCCGGCGGAAGCCCGTCGGCGACCGACCCACGATGTCGCGAAACGTGCGGCTGAACGTGCCGAGACTGGAGAATCCGACCGCGAAGCAGATGTCCGTCACGCTGCGGTCGGTGTTGCGGAGCAGGGCCATGGCCCGCTCGACCCGCCGGCGCTGGAGGTAGCGGTGGGGTGTCTCGCCGAACGTGGCCCGGAAGGTGCGGATGAAGTGGGCCTCGGACACCAGTGCGACCCGGGCGAGCGCCGGGATGTCCAACGGACGGGCGTAGTCGCGGTCGATCGCGTCGCGGGCCCGCAGCATCCACCGGTTCCGCTCCTCGTTCGACCCGGGAGCGATCGCTGCGACGGCCACCGCCCGAGCGTAGGCCTCCCACCCGACGGCCGGTGGCAGCTCGACCGCGGCCACTAGCGTGACCCCGTGGGGACCGGCCAGGAGTTCGAGGTGATCGCGCACAACACGGCGACGACCTCGGCCAACAAGATCCACGACGACGAGGTGGCCCGCCGCTACGGGTTCGGCGGCGGCCTCGTCCCGGGGGTCGACGTGTACGCCTACATGACCCGGCCAGCCGCCGCGGCGTGGGGCCTCGACTGGCTGGCCGCCGGGACCATGCAGGCCCGGCTGCTCCACCCCGTGTACGAGGGTCAGACGGTCGTGGTCGTCGCCGGCGAGCCGGCGGCGACCGACGCCTCCGGGCCCACGATGTCGATCGAGCTGCGGGCCCCGGACGGCACGGTGTGCGCCACCGGCCGGGCGGGCCTCCCCGGGCCGGACGGAGACCGGCCCGGACCGTCGACCTGGCCGGTCGTCGCCGCGGCCGCGGAACCCCCCGCGGCGTCCCCCGAGTCGCTGGCCCCCGGGACGGCGCTGCACCTCGACGGCGACCGCTTCCAGGCCGACCGCGCCGGCAGCTATCTGGCCGACGTCCGCGAGGAGCTCCCGCTCTACCGGGACGCCGGCGTCGCCCATCCCGGCTGGTTGCTGCGGGATGCGAACTACGTGCTGTCCCGGAACGTCCGCCTGGGCCCGTGGATCCACGTCGAGTCCGAGGTCCGGCACCACGGCCTCGTGCGGGACGGGGAGGCCGTCGAGGCCCGGGCGGTCGTCACCAGGGAGTGGGGCCACAAGGGGCACCGGTTCGTCGAGCTCGACGTGGGGCTGCTCGCCGACGCCGAGCGGCCGGTGGCCCGCATCACCCACACGGCGATCTACCGGCCGCGGGCGCCCGCCTCGCCCTGAGCCGGCGCGTCACCGGCCGACGCAGACGACCCGCGCGCGCCCGCGCGGACAACCCGGACCAGGGCCTCAGGCCGGGGCGTTCGTGGGCGCGGTGCGGTCCTCCTGGGTCAGCATTCGCGCGGCGACGAGGAAGCAGATCGCACCGGCCAGCGTGCCGCTGTTGGCGAGCGAGGCGTCGAGGGCATCGCCGGTCGACGGCAGGACGAAGGCCGCGAAGGCCGACGCCATGAAGAACACCGAGCCGGCGAGGTTGAGTGCCGCCATCCGCCAGTCCCGCTCGTCCCGGCAGTAGCACCACGGCCCGTGGCAGACGGACCAGACCGAAAGGTAGCTCGAGACCAGGAAGCAGATCGAGCCGACGAAGTCGGGTGTCCAGATGCGGAGGTTCTCCTCGTGGGTGGTCAGCCCCTGCTGCATCGCGTCGTAGGTGTCGATGTTGAACCACAGCGTGCCGACGAGCTGGATCATCGCCGCCCACCAGTCGACGCTCCCGACCACCGCCCGAACCGCCGAGCGGGACGGATCACCCGCCGCGACGTCGCGCCAGGTCGTGGCGGCGACGAGGGCGCTGGCGGTGGTGAAGAACAGCGAACCCACGAAGTAGGTCGCGCCGATGACGTCGACCGGCAGCGCGGCGGCGAGCATCGGGACCGACGCGACGGCGAAGCACGCCGAGCCGATCATGAACAGCCACGAGATCCACGCCGTCTCGCGCCTCCTGGACGCGGCCTGCGCGCTCAACAGCGGCGCCGCTGGTGATCGTGGACCTTCCGCTCGGGCTCGGTCGCCGGCATGTCGCGACCGTCGAGGTACTCGCACGCTTCCTTGAGCTGCATCATGAAGATGTCGACCTTGTCGCGGCTCATGTCGTTGCGCACCACGACCCGCATGACGGTCACGTCCTCCGCGTTGGGCGGCAACGTGTAGGCGGGGACGATCCAGCCGTTCATGCGCAGGCGGTCGGCGAGGTGGTACTCGTCGAACTGCGCGGTGTCGCGCAGCCGGAAGGTCACGACCGGCTCGGCGAGGCCGGGGTTCAGGATCTCGAACCGCCCCGTGCCCTCGAGCTGCTCGTTGAGGTAGCGGGCGTTGTCCAGCATGGCGGTGACCACCGCCGTGTACCCCTCCCGGCCGAGGCGCACGAACTGGTACAGCTGCGCCTGGATCATCGCGCTGCCCCGGGAGAAGTTGAACGTGAACGTCGGTTGGGCGCCGCCGAGGTAGTTGACGCTGAAGACCAGGTCCTCCGGGAGGAAGTCGTGGTGGCGGAAGACCAACCAGCCGACACCCGGGTACACCTGGCCGTACTTGTGGCCCGACGCGTTGATGGACGCCACCTGCTCCAGCCGGAAGTCCCACTGCTCCTCGGGGTGCGCGAACGGCGCCACGAAGCCGCCGCTCGCGCCGTCGACGTGCAGCGGGATGTCCCAGCCCTTCTCGGCCTTGATCTTCACCAGGAGCTCGTTCAGTCCCTCGATCGGGTCGTTCTGACCGATGAAGGTCGTGCCGAGCACCGCACCGACGGCGATGGTGTTCTCGTCGATGAGCGGCGCGACATCCTCGACCCGGAGCACGTAGCTGTCCTCGTGCATCGGGACCTTGCGGGGCTCGACGTCGAAGTAGCGCGGCGAACTTGTCCCACACGATGTGGGTCTCCGCGCCGTACACCACGTTGGGCCGCTCCGTCGGGAGCCCCGCCGCCCGCCGCTTGTCGCGCCACGAGAACTTGTGGGCCAGCAACCCCAGCATGATCGCCTCGGACGAACCGATCGTCGCCACACCGACGGCGTCGTCGACGTCGGGCGCGTTCCACAGGTCGGCCAGCATCCGCACGCAGATCTGCTCGACACGGCTGGCGATCGGATACTCCTCGTGATCGATGTGGTTGGTGTGCAGGGCATCGGCGATCAGCAGCCGCGCCTCGGGCTCCATCGAGGTCGTCACGAACGACGCCAGGTTCATGGACGGCTGGCCGTCGACCTTCAGCCCCAGGCGGATGAGGTCGAGCGCATCGCGAGGACGCATCCCCTCGTCGGGGAACTCGTCCCGGGGCAGTGGTCGTGCGAACAGGCTGCTAGAGGGCGGATCCGCGGCTGGCGCGTCCTGCGTGCTCATGACGACCTCCTGAGGCGTTGGGGCGAACGTACGCGGCGCGCGTTCTCCGGGCACGTCATCCGGTTCGGGTGAATTCCGGCCCCTAGGGTGGCCGTCGACGAGGGGAGCCGGGCCGCCGCGCAGCGGTGGGCGAGACCGGGCCGACGAGCGTCAGAGGAGGCGACGTGGCAGAGCGCGTGTTCGTCATCGGGGTGGGGATGACCCGCTTCGAGAAGCCGCAGTCCCGCGACTGGGACTACCCCGACATGGGCCGTGAGGCCGGCCAGGCCGCGCTGGCCGACGCCGGCATCGACTACGCCGACGTCGAGTCGGCCTTCGTCGGCTACTGCTACGGCGAGTCCACCTCCGGGCAGCGGGCCCTCTACGAGCTCGGCCTCACCGGCATTCCCGCCGTCAACGTCAACAACAACTGCTCCACCGGGTCGTCGGCCCTGTACCTCGGCCGCAAGTGGGTGCAGGGCGGCCTGGCCGACTGCGTGCTCGCCCTCGGCTTCGAGAAGATGGAGAAGGGCAGCCTCGGCGCCAAGTTCACCGATCGCACCAACCCGATGGACCGGCACATGCTCGACATGATCGAGCGGCGGGGGTTCGCCCAGTCCCCGCCCGCGGCGCAGGTGTTCGGCAACGCCGCGCGGGAGTACATGGAGCGCTACGGCGTCTCGGCGGACGCATTCGCCAAGATCGGCGAGAAGAACCACCGCCACTCGGTGAACAACCCCAACAGCCAGTTCCGCGACGAGTACACCCTCGACGAGATCCTGGCCGCGCCGATGGTGTTCGACCCGCTGACCAAGCTGCAGTGCTGCCCCACCTCCGACGGCGGCGCCGCCGCGGTGCTGGCCAGCGAGCGCTTCGTGCGCGACCACGGGCTCGAGGCCCGGGCGGTCGAGATCACCGGCCAGGCCATGGCCACCGACTTCGCCGACACCTTCGACGGCAGCGACATGAGCGTCGCCGGCTACCACCTCACGGAAGCCGCCGCCCGCCAGGCCTACGAGGAGTCGGGCCGCGGGCCCGAGGACGCCCAGGTGATCGAGCTGCACGACTGCTTCAGCGCCAACGAGCTCATCACCTACCAGGGCCTCGGCCTGTGCGACGAGGGCAAGGCCGGCGACCTCGTCCACGAGGGCGCCACCACCTACGGCGGGCGGTGGGTCGTGAACCCGTCGGGCGGGCTCATCTCCAAGGGCCACCCGCTCGGCGCCACGGGCCTCGCCCAGTGCACGGAGCTCACCTGGCAGCTCCGCGACGAGGCCGGGCCCCGACAGGTGGACGGCGCCCGCGTCGCCATCCAGCACAACCTGGGCCTCGGCGGCGCCGCCGTCGTGACCGTCTACGAGAAGGCGGGCTGACGTGCTCGAGAACCGTGTCGCCGTCATCACCGGGGCCGGCCGCGGCATCGGCCGCGAGCACGCCCTGCTGTTCGCCTCGCTGGGCGCCAAGGTGGTGGTGAACGACCTCGGTGGCGCGCCCGACGGGTCGGGTGCCGACGTCAGCGCCGCCCAGGCGGTCGCCGACGAGGTCGTGGCCGCCGGGGGCGAGGCCGTGGCCAACACCGACAGCGTCGCCAGCTTCGAGGGCGCCGCCGCCATCGTCCGGACCGCGGTCGAGGCGTTCGGCGACCTCCACGTCGTGGTCAACAACGCCGGCATCCTGCGGGACCGGATGCTGGTGTCGATGACCGAGCAGGAGTTCGACGACGTCGTCGCCGTGCACCTCAAGGGCACGTTCAACGTCACCCACCACGCGGCGAACCACTGGCGCACCTGCGCCAAGGACGGCGCGGGCGGCGACCGCGCCATCGTCAACACGTCCTCGGGCTCGGGCCTGCACGGCAACCTCGGGCAGACCAACTACGCGGCGGCCAAGGCCGGCATCGCCGCCATGACCATCGTCAACGCCCTCGAGCTGGGCCGGTACGGCGTGCGGGCCAACTGCATCGCCCCGATCGCCCGCACCCGGCTCACCCTGCAGACGCCGGGCATGGGCGACGCGTTGGGTGCCGCGGTGTTCGACCCCGACAACATCTCGCCGCTCGTCGCCTGCCTGGCCGCCGAGACGTGCCCGTTCACCGGCCAGGTGTTCAGCGTCTACGGCGGGTCGGTCGGGATCTACGCCGGCTGGTCGATCACCGAGGAGGTCACGACCGAGGGCCGGTGGGACGTCGAGGGCCTGGCCGCGGCCATGGACGGTCTCCCCCGTCAGGTGGAGGTCAACAGCCAGATGGCCGCCCTCGCCAGGGCGGCGGGACAGGGCGCGTCCTGAGCGACGACGCCCCCGCCGAGCGCCACCTGCCTCGAGCCTGACGGGCCCGGGTCGACCAAGCCGATCACCCGCACCGGGTGATCGGGATCGTCGCCGATGTCCGTACGGTGGCGGTCGGGGTCGGGACAGGCAGGCCCCATGTGCTGCGAGGAGGCCGCATGTCCCAACCCGGCGGTTCCGTCATGACCATGGAGCACGACACGTCGGGCAACCCGGCGCTCGGGTCGTCGGCCGCGGCCTCGTTGTTCGCGCAACGCGAGCCGCGGACCATGACCGTCGGCGGGACGTCGTTCAAGACGCTGCTGTTCCTGGCCGTGCTCGTGGCGGGCGGGGCATGGGGATGGGCGTCGTCCGTCACCCCCGTGGCGTCCGACCTCGGCGGCGGCTACGCCAACACGACGGTCACGATCCCCGGCGGGTTCTGGCTGGCGAGCTTCGGCGCCTTCTTCGTCGGCATCTTCCTCGCCATCAACCCCCGCCGGGCGGCGCTGCTGGGCGTCGTCTACGCGGTCCTGCAGGGCTACTGCCTCGGGGCGATCTCCGCCTCGTTCGACGCGCAGACCGACGGCATCGTCGCCGCCGCCATCCTGAGCACCGTCGCCGTCTTCCTCGTGGCGCTGGTCCTGTACGTCACGCGGATCGTGCGTCCGACGCGGAAGCTGGCGTTCGCCGTCGTCGCGGGGATCGGCGGGCTCTCGCTGCTCTACCTGTTCGTGTGGGTGCTGGCGATCTTCGACTGGGGCTTCCTCTACTCGGAGGAGTTCCGCACGGTCGGGATCATCGTGCTCGTGATCAGCGTCATCCTCGCCGCCCTGTCGCTGACCCTCGACTTCGCGTTCATCGAGTCGTGCGTCGAGAACGGCGCGCCGAAATTCATGGAGTGGTACGCGGCGTACGGCCTCATGGTCACGCTCATCTGGCTGTACATCACGCTGCTGCGCCTGCTGGCGCTGCTGGCCCGCAACCGCTGACCGGCTGCCGCCCCGGCGCGCAAGCAACGACGGCGGACGTCGGCCCACCGTCGCCGCTGTCCGGGCGCTGCTACCGGCGGCGCTCCTGCCGGCGCTCGACTCGGTTCCTGGTCCGGGTGGCGGTTCCCACCACGACCGCGGTGGTCACCGCGGCTCGCGCCACGGGTCGGCGTCGCAACATGTCGCTTCTCCTCGGTTCTCGAAATCGGTGCGGAGCGTGGCGGCGGTCAGCCGTCGGCGGCGGCCAGCTCGGCCTCGGCCGCCTCGATCAGGTCGTGGGGGATGCGGGAGCCCTCGATCAGCACGCCGCCCGAATTGCGCATGGCCTCCACGAAGGGGGTGGCCCACACGTCTTCCCAGATCAGCAGGGCGGCCGACGAGTCGGGCTCGAGGGCCTCGGCTGCGTACCCGATGTCCTCGTCGCTGATGAATCCACCGACCTCGCCGTCGATGGCGTGGAACAGCGCGACGTCGTCGTGGTCCTCGAAGTCGAGGGCGCTCGCGTTGCCGTCGGCGTCCTTCGTGATGAAGACGAGGTCGAGGATCCGGATCGTCCCGCTCTCGACCAGCTTGGCCAACTCCGGGGCGATCTCCCCCTTGAACTGGTTGCCGGGGAACCCCACGATGATGTACTCGACGGGACCGATTGCCATGTCTGCGTCCTCTCGACGTCGCGGCGGCACCGCGGGTGCGCGGCCCGAACCGCATCGTCGACCCTACGCAGCACGGCGCTCGCTGTCGTCACCCAGACGTGGTGATTCCCGAGGTCGATCCCAATGCGGCGCTCAACGCCTGGTCGGCGGGCGGCGGCGGGGTCGCGACAGGGCCTCGCGCCACACGGCGGCCGAGCGGCCGAGGTAGTACGCGGGCGATGCCGGGCGATTGGGGTGACGGGTGCTGGTCATGGTGGGCTCCTCGGACGGTCGGGGGTACCGGTCCTTCACCCCCTCGGTACGGGCCGCGAGCCTCCCCGGTTCGCGCCACCGCGCCGGCCACCGGGACCGGCGCGGTCGCCCACCGCATCTCGTACGCCGCTACCAGGCGTGGGCGACGTCGATCACCAGCCTGCTACCGCTGCCGGGGCCGGCCAGGACGAACACCCGGAACGGCAGGCGGGCCCGCACGCCCAGCCCGACGGTCGTGATGCCCTCGAAGGTCCCCCCGAAGTAGACCTGACGGAAGGTGCGGAACCCGGTCACGTTGACCGCTCGCGCCCGGTTGGCCGGGCGGTAGGTGGGGACGCCGGTGTCGAGGTCGTGGGCATTGGCGCGCACGTTGACCTGGAGGAACGCGCCGCCCGCCAGCGGAAGGGCCTGGCCGCTGCCGTCGAGCGTGACGCGCGGGACGTAGCTCACGCTGTAGCCCGCGGCCTGTCCGGGGAACGCCACCTGCGGTGCACCGAGGTCGAAAACCAGGCGGTCGTAGCAGGCATGGCGGCCGCCACGGATGTTGGTGATCGCCGCGCTCGTCATCGGCGCGCTGGTCTTCGGCAGCGACCCCCACGTCACCGCGCAGGGCGCTGCCGCCGCCCCCGCCGAGGGCGAGACGGGCGCGACCACGCCCGACGCCGCCAACACCACTGCCGCCAGAACGAACAAACGTCGCATGGAGCGACCTCCTCGGGCTGTCCTACCAGTAGTGACGCCCACACCATGCCGCCGGTTGACACGGCGGGCGGACGGACGAGGAGGTCCGACAGGATGCCCGGGTCCTTGGCCCCGGGGGCCCGGGGCGGGACATCATGGACGGGTGGACGTGGCGTCACCGCCCGGTGGACAGCCTCCCGGTTCCCCTGCACGCTTCATCGGTCGCGCGGCCGAGCGCAGGCTGCTGCTCCACCTGCTCCGCGAGTCCGGCCGCGGGCACATGGCGATCGCTGTCGTGACCGGTCCGGCCGGTGCCGGCAAGACGGCATTGCTGCGGTGGGCGGCCGACGCCGCGACGTCCGCCGGGGCAGAGCTCCTCTGGACGTCGGGATACGAGGCCTCGCTGCCGTTCGCTGCGCTCCGGCGCCTGCTCGTGCCGCTGCCGGCGCTCCAGTTCCCGGGACGCGATCACCAGGACCTGCCCGCACTCCCCGCGGACCCCGCCGGAGCGGACGAGCTGGGACGGCACGTCGCGGATGCGTTGGCGTCCCGCGCCCGGCGCCGCCCCGTGGTGGCGGTCGTCGACGACGTGCACGACCTGGAGCGGGCCTCCGGGCAGGTGCTCGACCACACCCTGTCCGTGCTCGACGACGCGGCCGCCCGCGCCCCGCTGTCGCTGTTCGTCGTCCTCTCGGCCCGCGAGCCGGTCGAGCCCGACGGGCTGGCGGACCGGGTCCTCCGCCTGGCCTCGGCGCGGGGCCTGTCGCTCGCCGGTCTCGACGAGGCCGACGTGTTCAGCTTCGTCGCGGCCGCAGGCCACCAGCCGAGCCCCCCGCTGGTCGCGGACCTGCTGGCCGACTCCGGTGGACTCCCGCTCCTCCTCGAGAGCGCCCTCGCCAACATTGCGGCGGAAGAGGACGACCCCGTCCGCCGTCCCGGCGGAGCCCGGCGCTCGTCCAGTCCCCGGGTGCGCAGCCTCGCCGATGCCGTGCGCCTCCGCCTCGACCGGGTGGACGCGCCGACCGTCGCCCTGCTCCAGCAGGCCGCGGTGCTGGGCGAACCCTGGGATCCCGCAGAGCTGGCGCGCTGCGCCGATCGCGATCCGGTCGAGGTCGCGGCCGTCATGGCGGCAGCCGCCCGCGCGGGCCTGGTGGTCCGCGACGGCGGTGTGGTCCGGTTCGCGCACCCCCTCGTCCGCACGGGGCTGCTCGACCTCATGTCCGCGGCGGAGCGCCAGGGGCTGCACCGGTCGTTCGCCCGTCGCCTGCGGGCGGTCGCGGCGGAGCGGGGGGAACGTGACGAGCTGACGGTCCGCGTGGCCGACCACCTGTTGCGCGCCGGCGACGGGGTCGAGCCGGACGACGTGGCGGCCACCGCGCTCGAGGCCGGACGGATCGCCACGGGGTGGACCGCATGGTCGCAGGCGTCGCGCTTCCTGACCGCCTCCGCCCGTGCCTCGCGGGGCCGGCTGCCCCCGGCCGAGCTGGCGGCGCGTGAGCTCGAGGCGGGCGTCGCCGCCTACTTCGACCACGACAGCCCGCGCGCCGAGGCGTTGTGGGCGGACGCGATCGCCGATGCGCGGGACGGCCGCGACGATGCCGTGCGGCTGCGGGCCGCGCTGATGCTGGCGCGCCTGCGTGGCTCCAAGCCGTTCCGCCCGGGCGAGCACCTCGACGTGTCGGAGCTCCAGGAGGCCCTCGCATCCGAGCCCGATGTCGATGTCGCGTCGCGGGTCGAGGCCAAGGCCGGGCTCGCCGAGGCGCTGATCGTGGCCGGGGATGCCGAGACCGCCCTCGAGATCGTGGCGTCGGCCCGGCGTGACGCCGCGGCGTCGGGGCGGGACGCCGACGACGACGCCCTCCCGCTGACGGACGCCCTCGGTCGGCTCGACTTCGCCGAGGGGATCCACCGGCAGGCCATCCTCGATCTGGCGGGCGCCGACCATTGCTTCGAGTCGGGCTGCGAACGCGCCCGCCGGGTCGGCAACGTGCACACCGAAGACCTGGCGCTGTCACGGCGAGCCCTCGGCGGGCTGCTGCGCGGGGAGATCGCCTGGTCCAGGCGCGAGCTCGCCGCGGTGCGACAGCAGACCATCGCCCACGGCACCTGGGGCGAGTGGGGGTTCGCCGCCGCACAGCTCGCGTTCGCCGACACGTTGGCGGGTCGCCCGGAGGCTGCGGAGCGGATCGACGAGGCGCACCGGCAGTGGCGCCGTACCCGGGCGCAGTGGATCGCCGTGCTGCTGTCCGGGGTCATCGCCTGCCACGGCGCGAGGACGCAAGGTCTCGCGGACACTCGTGCGCAGCCGGTCCCGGGGACCGACCTGCCGTCCCCATCGTCCGTGACCGCCGCGCTGGCGGCGGTGGAGGCGTTCGACGTAAGTGCCGCCCGCGACGCCGTCCGCACGGCGGGGTGGCGCCGAGGCCTGCGCGGCGAGGTCACGGTCCACACCAGCGCCATCCCGGTGGCGCTCGTCGAGGTCGGAACCCTGCTCGGCGACGGCGCGATGGTGGGCCTGGCCGCCGATGCGCTCGGCCGGCTGTACGACGCGGGCGTGCTCGTCACGATCGGGTGGCCCGCGACGGTTCCCCGCCTGCTCGCCGTCGTGAGCCGGCATGCCGGCGACCTCGGCGCCGCGCAGCGCCATCTCGATCACGCCCTGGGGCTGGCGCAGCGCGAGGCGCTCGAGCCCGAGCGGGCGAAGGTCATGCTCGAGTCTGCCCGCCTGGCGGCTGCGCGCGGCGACGCCGACGTGGCCGGTGAGCTGCTCGCCTCGGCGGTGCGCGGCTTCGACGCCCTGTCCATGCACGGGTGGATCGCCCGCTGCCACGAGGAGGGACGCGAGCTGGGGCTTCCGGCCACGCCCGGGCCCGAGGGCGTGGGTCAGGAGCGCACCATCTTCACCGACGACGTCGTGAGCTCGACGGCGTCGAACGCCCGGCTGGGCGACGCCCTCTACCTGGAACAGCTGCGGGTGCACGATCGGCTGGTCAGGGCGCGGCTGCGGGAGTTCGGTGGGCTGGAGGTCAAGCACACGGGCGACGGCCTGAACGCCGCTTTCGACCGGCCCGCCGCCGCGGTCGACTGCGCCCGCTCGCTGGCGGCCGACTTCGGGGCGTGGAACGCGGCGGAGCCCGACCTCGCGCTCCGGATCCGCTGCGGCATCGCCCGGGGCCCGGTGATCCCGTCGGGCGGGGACTTCTTCGGCCTCGTCCAGTCGGAGGCGGCGCGGCTGTCCGCGTTGGCGTCCCCGGGCGAGATCCTGGTGTCCGCCCGCGTGCTCGAGGGCTGCGAGGTTGGGGTGCGAGCCGACAGCCTCGGGCGGCAGGACCTGCGGGGACTACCGTCCGCGGTTGAGGTCTTTCGCATCGTGGTCTAGAGGCGCATAGTGCGGGAGGCGGCGGTGGCCGGTGGTCGGCAGGAAGGACTCCGACTCCCGCGCTCCGGCGGAGAGGTCACCGAGGGAGGCGCTGATGGGCGACAACATGCCGTACATGCTCGAAAAGGGGGGCACCCTCCGCCTGATGGAGCGGTACCTCAACAAGGGAGGCCGCAAGGAGAGGCTCGCCTACCTCGCCGTGGTGCGGCAGTCCGAGAAGCACGACGACGCCAAGTGGTTCGTCGGGGGCCCGAACGGCCTGTGGCAGGAGCCACTCTTCGAGGCGACGCCGGTGCCCCAGGGCGCTCCCAAGTGGAGCGGCACGAAGGAGTGCGACCGGCTGGTCCGACGCTGGTTCGGTGGCCAGGTGGATGCCGCCGGCCACTTGGCGCCACTGCCGGCGGCGAAGAAGCCGTCGACGACCGGGTTCTGGATCGCCTACGAGGGCGACGTCCACCGGATCATGCGGCGCTCGATCCGGTGGGCGCTCGAGCTGTCGCTCGGCCTCGGGCCCGACGACCCGCTCTACGTGCCCGACGAGCGGGATCCCGACGGCATCGATCAGCGTCCGGCCGGCCGGGCCAGCCCCTGGCCCGTCGAGCTGTTCTGGAAGTGCCTGGCACCCTGGTTCGAGGCGTGGGTGGTCCACCGCCCCACCGGCGGCGTCGACAGGGGCATCGTGAGCGTGCTGCTCATGACGCCCACCCACGAGGGTGCCAACCTGGCCGAGAGCCCCCTCGCCGTCGGGCAGAACGTGCAGCAGGGCAACGGCGTCGGGGCGCCCAACAACTCGCCCGACTACCAGGTGCTCGGCTTCGACGGCGCGCCGGGCGTCGTCCATGCGACCGTCGCCGCTGTCCCGCCGGCGACGCGCGCCTACGGCACCTGGGTGGTCACCCACACGAGGCAGATGAAGAAGCCCGACCCGGTGATCGTCAACAGCGCCCACGACCGCGACCTCGCCGACTGGGGCATCGCCCAGCTCGCCTGCTACCGGGGCGACGGCGACATCGTCGTCGTCTCGCCGTCGATGGCCGCCGGCGGCGTGAAGCACGACGGGAGGGTCGGGCCATGACCGATGGACGGCGAGAGGAGTTGGAGGCCCGGTACGCGGGGGAGCGGGACCGCTTCGAGAGCCTGCGTTCGAGCTGGCCGGAGCTCCTGGCCGAGCTGCGGCGGCCCGATTCCGACTTCGGCCTGCGGCTCGTCGAGGCCGACACGGTCATCGTCCTCGGCCAGTGGTTCACCGCCCCGGAAGGCGCCTGGGTCGAGGACACCGACCGTTCCGGGCCCCTGGGCGAGAACGCGTTCGGTGTCGCATGGGAGTACCGGGGCGTCCACGACGTCCCGTTCGCGTTCAACGGCCTGCCGGCCAGCGGCCTCGAGGTCACCATCCGCGGGTTCACCGTGCTGGGGCCACCGACCGACGAGGACAAGCTGCACTCCCTCCGGCACTACGTCGACTGGGCCGGGCTGTACGCGCAGCTGGGCCTGACCCTCAACTGGCGCCTCCCCGTGTCCGTGGGACTCGACGCCGAGGCCCCGCAGGGCGCATAGGCGCGCCCGGCGGCGGGTGAGCGTCGGCCGCCTCGACGTCCTCGACCCGCGCCAGCGTTGTCGTCAGGCGGTGAGGCCGGCGTCGTGGGCGACGATGGCGAGCTGGACCCGGTTGGTGGCGCCGACCTTCACGAGCAGCCGGGACACGTGGGCCTTGGCTGTGGCCTCGCTCATGAACAGGGTCGTCCCGATCTCGGCGTTCGACAGCCCTCGCCCCACCTCGGCCAGCACCTCCGACTCCCGTGCGGACAACGCCGTCAGCCGGTCCAGCGCGGCCCGGCGCCGGCCCGAGGCCGCACCGGCGCCGTCGGCGAAGTGGGAGATGAGCCGTCGCGTGACGGTGGGGGACAGCATCGAGGCCCCCGACGCGACCACCCGCACGGCCTGGACCAGCTCGCGGGGCGGGGTGTCCTTGAGCAGGAACCCCGCGGCGCCGGCCTGGAGCGCGCCGAACACATGGTCGTCGAGGTCGAAGGTGGTGAGGACGATCACCGCGGGCGCGGAGTCGAGCTCGCGCACCGCGGTGGTGGCGGCGATGCCGTCGAGGCGGGGCATCCGCACGTCCATCAGCACCACGTCGGGACGACAGCGCCGCACGGCCTCGACGGCCTCGGCGCCGTCCTCGGCTTCGCCCACGACGTCGACGTCCTCGGCCGACTCGAGGATCATGCGCATGCCGGCCCGCACGAGCGCCTCGTCGTCGATGATCACCACCCGTATCACGTCGCGGCGCTCTCCTCGCCCACGGTCTCGAGCGTCTCCCGCTCGCCCGACCAGGGCACCCAGGCCATCACCCGCCAGCCCCCGTCCGGCCGGGGACCATACGCCAGGGTGCCGTCGAGCAGCCGCATCCGCTCGTGGAGCCCGACCAGCCCCGCACCCGAACCGGGCAGCGCCGCACCCGAGCCGGGCAGCGCCGAGCCAATGGGCATCGACGCCTCGTTCTCGATCGTGACGGTGAGGCCCGCCGCCCGGTCGCCGGTGAGCGAGACGACCGTGCGGGCGCCGGCAGCGTGCTTGTGCACGTTGGTCAGCGCCTCCTGCACGACCCGGTAGGCGGCGCGCGCCACGCCGTCGGGCAGCTCGCCCGCGTCCGCGTGGAAGTCGGCGGGCAGGCCGGCGGCCCGGGACGTCTCGACCAGGCGCTGGATGTCCACGGCGTGCGGCTGAGGCGCCAGCACGTCCTCGGGGCCGTCCTGGCGGAGCACGCCGAGGACCGACCGCAGCTCCTCCAGCGCCTGGACGGCGGTGGTGCGGATCACGCCCGCGACCTCCTCGACCCGGGCGGGGCCGCTGTCCGGGTTCACCTCCAGCGCGCCGGCGTGCAGGGCGATCAGCGACACCTTGTGGGCGAGCACGTCGTGCATCTCCCGGGCGATCCGCGCCCGCTCGCCGAGCCTGGCCTGCTCGGCGCGCAGCTCACGCTCGGCCTCGGCCCCCTCGGCCCGGTCCCGCAGCGACGCCATGAGGTCGTGCCTGGTGCGGGCGTAGAGGCCGACACCGACCGGCGCGGCCGCGAGGAGGATGCCCGGGATCACCGGCTGCCACGTGGCCCCGCCGGCGTCGACCCACTCGGGGACGGCATAGGCGAGGGTGCCGCCGACGACGACGCCGGCGAGCGCCCAGGACCGCCGGCGCGCGGCGCCCGCCGAGTAGAAGGCGACGAGCGCCGGGACGGGGTTGGCCGAGAGGGCCAACGCCACGACGTTGAGATAGGCGACCTCGACGGGCCGCTGGCGGCGCCACCACAGCGCCAGGCTGCCGACCACACCGGCGGCGACCGCCACCGGCCGCGGGAACGGCGACCAGGCGTTCGGCCCGTCCGAGCCGGCGACCGTGAGGAACACGCCCAGCACGATGACGGCCACGTCGGCCGCGCGGGGCGAGACCCGGTCGGCGAGCCGTGCGAGCTGCTCCCGTGCCTGCGCCATCGGCTCACGATAGGTCCGCGGCCCGCGGCGGCGGAACGGCCGATGGTCGACACCTCGAGCCCTTCGGCATCGACTTTCGTCGGGGGTGGGACGGCACCGTCGGCCGATGCGACGGCACCCCGCTCCGGCCAACGTGAGGTGCATGTCAGCTCCAACCCAGGCGTGGCCCGACCCACGCCAGGATCGCGCCGTCGCCGCCCGCGCCATCGACCTCGTGAAGGTCCACGGCGGGGGCGAGACGGCGGTCCGTGCCCTCGACGGCGTCTCCGTCGACCTGCCCGCCGCCCGCCTGACCGCCGTCATGGGCCCGTCCGGCTCGGGCAAGTCGACGCTGCTCCACTGCCTGGCCGGCCTCGACACGCCCACCTCGGGCACGGTCCTGCTGGGCGACGCCGACCTGTCGACGCTCGACGACACCGCGCTCACGGTCGTGCGCCGCGAGCGGATCGGCTTCGTGTTCCAGGCGTTCAACCTGCTGCCCACACTCACGGCTCTGGAGAACGTCCTGCTGCCAGCCCGCCTGGCCGGCACGCGGCCCGACCCCGAGTGGCTCGACCAGGTCATCGAGGCGGTCGGCCTGCGGGAGCGCCTCGGGCACCGACCGTCGCAGCTCTCCGGCGGCCAGCAGCAGCGCGTGGCCGTCGCCCGGGCCCTGGCCACCCGCCCGCAGGTGATCTTCGCCGACGAGCCGACGGGCAACCTCGACTCCCGGGCCGGGCACAGCGTCCTGCGCCTGCTGCGCGACGCCGTCGACCACCTGGGCCAGACCGTCGTCATGGTCACCCACGACCCGACGGCGGCCGAGTGGGCGCACGCCGCGCTCGTGCTCGCCGACGGGCGCGTCGTCGACCGCCTGGAGTCGCCGACCGCCACGGCGGTCCTCGACCGGCTCACCGGGCTCGGGGGCTGAGCCGTGCTCGCCTTCGCACTCACGTCGGCCTGGCAGCGCAAGCGCCGGCTCGCGGGGACGGTGGCCGCCGTCGTGCTCGGGGTGTCGTTCCTGGCCGCCACCCTGATCGTCGGGGCCAGCGCCCGCGCCGGCTTCCGCGACACCTTCGTCACCGCCAACGCGGGCGTCGACACGTACGTCCGGTCGTCGCAGCGGCTGACCGGTGGCGTCGAGAACACCCGACCGCCGATCCCCGTCGACCTCGTCCGCGGCCTGGCGCGGGTGGAGGGCGTCAGCGACGCCGTCCCGACCGTCGACGGTGCGGCCCAGCTCGTCGGCGCCGACGGGCGACCGCTCGACGGCGGGCGGCCGTCCGTGTCCGCCCAGAGCTGGATCGACGTGCCCGAGCTGACGGGCTGGCGCCTCGCGGATGGCCGCGCGCCGGCCGCCCCGGGGGAGGTCGTCGTCGACCGGGCCATGGCCCGCGAGGCCGCCCTGGCGGTGGGCGACGACGTCACCGTGCTCACGCCGTCGGCGGTCGTGGCCACGGTGGTCGGCATCGCCACCTTCGGCGAGGACGACAGCACCGCCGACGCCAACCTCGTCGCCTTCACCACCGAGGAGGCCCAGCGCCTGGTGCTGGGGTCGCCCGACCTGGTGTCGGCCGTCGTCGTGGCGGGGGAGGACGACGTGTCCGAGGCCGACCTGGCCGACCGGGTGGCGGAGGTGCTGCCCGACGGTGTCGAGGCGGTGACCGGCGCGGCGCTGACGGCCGAGCAGCAGGCCGAGGTGGAGGGCGACCTCGTCGACGCCCTCACCACCGGGTTGCTGGCGTTCGCCTTCGTGTCGCTGGTGGTCGCCGCCTTCGGCATCGTCAACACGTTCACGATCCTGGCCGCCCAGCGCGTCCGCGAGTCCGCGCTGCTGCGGGCCATCGGCGCCTCGCGGCGCCAGGTGCTGCACGCGGCGCTGGTGGAGGCCGTGCTGGTCGGCGTGGCGGGCTCGGCGGTGGGCGTCGCCGCCGGCGTGGTGCTGGCGTCGGGGCTGCTGGCGGCGACCGCCTCGATCGGGCTGGAGCTTCCGGTGGACGGGCTGGTGCTGTCGCTGGGCGACATGGCGACGGCCGTGGTCGTCGGCGTCGCCGTGACGGTGGGCGGTGCACTGCCGGCGGCCTGGCGCGGCGTCGCGGGTCGCGCCGGTCGCGGCCCTCCGTGACGTGTCAGGGGAGGATGCCGCCCCGTCCCGCCCCCGGGCCGTCGCCGGCGCGGGGGCGCTCGTGCTCGGTGCGCTGCTCGTCCTGGTGGCGGGCGGCGGGTCGCTCGGCAGCGCGGCCGTCGGCGCGGTGCTGCTGCTCGCCGGGCTCGTCCTGCTCGGGCCGGCGGCGGCGCGGCCGGTGCTGACGGTGCTGGGCACGCCGCTGTCCCGCCGCAGCGTGGAGGGCGACCTGGCGGTCCGCAACGCGATCCGCAACCCCCGGCGCAGCGCGGCCACCGCCACCGCGCTGTTGGTCGGTGTGGGCGTCGTGAGCCTGTTCACGGTGTTCGGTGCGTCGGCGGCCCGGTCGGTGGACGAGGCGGTGCAGCGTTCGTTCGCCGGCGACCTGGCCCTCACCCCGGCGGCCGACGGCATCGGCCTCGCCCAGGAGGTCGTCGACACGGTGGCCGCGCTGCCCGAGGTCGAGACCGCGGCCGGCGTCGGGCTGGGCCCGGCGGTGGTCGCCGGGCAGCAGGACGACCTCGCGTTCGCCGACCTGGGGGCACTGCCCGGCGTGCTCGACCTCGAGGTGGTGGGGGGCGACCTGGCGGACGCCGCCTCGGCCGGCGGGCTGGCTGCTTCGGTCGACAACGCCGACGAGCAGGGCTGGGACCTCGGCGACGCCGTGGCGATCGGCTTCCCCGACGGCACCACCGTCGACCTGCCGCTCATGGCTACCTACGGCAGCGAGGCCGTGGTCGGCGACGCCCTGGTCGACGTGGCGGTGTGGGGCGAGCACACGGGGCGGCCCGGCTTCGACCTCGCCATCGTCGGCCTGGCCGACGGCGTCGGCGCCGACGAGGGCCGCGCCGCGGTCGAGGCGGCCACCGAGGGCCCGGGCGCCCCGCTCGTCCAGGACCGGGACGGGTTCGTCGACGCGGAGGTGTCCCAGGTCAGCGGCGTCCTCAACGTCGTCTACGCCCTGCTGGCGATCGCGGTCGTGATCGCGCTCATGGGCATCGCCAACACGCTGTCGCTTTCGGTCCACGAGCGCACGCGGGAGCTCGGCCTGCTGCGGGCGGTGGGGCAGACCCAGCGGCAGCTCCGGGCCATGGTGCGCGGGGAGTCGGTGCTGGTGGCAGCCTTCGGCGCTGCGGGCGGGATCGGGCTCGGGGTGTTCGTGGGCTGGGGCGTGGTGCGGGCGCTGGACGCCCGCGCCGACATCGCCACCTTCACCCTCCCGGTCGTGCCCCTGGCGATCGTGGCGGTGACCGGGCTCCTGGTCGGCGTCCTGGCCGGCGTCCTGCCCGCCCGGCGTGCCGGCCGGCTCGACATCCTCGACGCCGTCAGCGGGCGTTAGTGCTCTGGACGGGCGGCCCGGGGTCGATCACGGGTGTCGCGGGGGCGCGGTCCGGTGGCCGGACCGTCACGGGTGGGCGGGGAGGGCGATCTCGACCCGCGTGCCGCCGAGGCCGGCGTCGGTCATCGCCACCCGGCCGTCGTGGGCGGCGACGAGCTCGGCGACGATGGCGAGCCCGAGGCCGCTGCCACCTCCGGCCGTCTCGCCGTCGGTCCGGGAACGGGCGTCGTCCAGGCGGACGAACCGCTCGAACGCCCGCGCCCGGTCGGCGGGCGCCACGCCGGGCCCGTCGTCCTCGACGGCGAGCGTGACCGTCCCGCCGTCCTCCGCCAGGGAGAGCGACACCCGGGCGGCCGCATGGCGGGCGGCGTTGTCGACCACGTTGCGCACCACCCGGCGCAGCGCGTCGGGATCGCCGTCGACCGCCCCGGCCGAGACGGCGGCCGCGTCGACGGCGAGGTCGGTCGTCGTCCGCAGGCGGCGGACCTCGTCGAGCACGATGTCGTCGAGCTCGACGGGCCGCCGCCGGAGGGTGATCTCGTGCTCGTCCACCCGGGCGAGGACCAGCAGGTCGTCGACCAGGTGCTGCAGCCGCCCCGCCTCGGCCAGCACCTCGTCGGCCAGCGCCGCGCCGGTGGTGGTGGCGGGATGGGCGCGGGCGACCTCGGCGTGCTGGCGGATGGCGGCGATCGGCGACCGCAGCTCGTGCGACGCGTCGGACACGAAGCGCCGCTGGCGGCGCTGCGACCGCTCGAGGCGGTCGAGCATCTCGTTCATGGTGCGCGCCAGCCGGGCGATCTCGTCGTCCGCGGCCGGCTCGGGCACCCGGCGCCCGAGATCGGTGGCCGACACGGCGTCGGTGGCCGCCCGGATCTCCTCGACGGGGGCGAGCGCCCGCCCCACGACCGCCCAGGTGACGGCGGCCACGATCGCGGCCAGCACGGGCAGCCCCACGAGCAGCAGCGAGGTCACCACGCCGGACGACTCGTCGACCGCTTCCAGCGTGCCGGCCACCAGGACCGTGCGGGGCCCGTCGGGGGTGTCCACGCGGGCGGCGACGGCGAGGAAGTCGTCGTCCTCGCCGGGGATCGTGACGGTCGCGGTCTGCCCCGGCCGCAGCCCGGTCACCAGGGGGACGTCGGCGTCGCCGATCGCGGCGCTGGCCGCCACGACCCGGCCGTCGGCGTCGAGCACCTGGGCGACGACGTCGTCGTCGCTGCCGCCGAGAACGCCGGGCGTCCGGCCGTCGGCCAGGGCGGCGGCCGCGGTGCCGACCTGCTGGTCGATCGAGTCCTCGACACCCTCCGTCAGGGCGGCGCGCAGCGTGACCACCAGCAGCACGCCGCCCGCCGCGAGCGCGGCCGCCACCACCGCCGTCGCCGCCACGGTGGTCCGGACGCGCACGCCGCCCCGCCGGCCCCGGGACCACCACCGCCGGCGGGCGCCGCTCCGGGGCGGGTCAGCCGCCATCGTCGGCCAGCCGGTAGCCCGCGCCCCGCACGGTCTCGATGGCCCGGCGGGCGTACGGCCGGTCGATCTTGTTGCGCAGTCGCCCGACGTACACCTCGACGATGTTGGGGTCGCCCTCGAACTCGTCGTCCCACACGTGGTCGAGCACCTCGCGCTTCGACACGACGTCGCCGCGCCGCCGCAGCAGGTACTCCAGGATGGCCAGCTCGTTGGAGGTGAGGTCGATCTCGTCGTCGCCGCGCCAGGCCCGACGGCGGGCCGGGTCGACCCGCAGGTCGCCGGCCTCGAGCGTCACCGGCCGGGCCCGGGGCCCCCGCCGCATCATCGCCCGCAGCCGGGCCACCAGCACGGCGTGGGAGAACGGCTTGGTCAGGAAGTCGTCGGCACCGGTGTCGAGCGCCTCGACCTCGTCCCACTCGCCGTCCTTGGCGGTGAGCACCAGGATCGGCGACCACACGCCTTCGTCCCGCAGCGCGGCGCACACCCGGAACCCGTTCATGCCCGGGAGCATCAGGTCGAGCACGATGGCGTCGTAGCTCTGCTCGCGGGCTCGCCACAGCCCGTCCGTACCGTCGTGGGCGACATCGACGGCGAAGCCGTCGGCCTCGAGCCCCGCTCGGATGCCGGCGGCCAGCCGTCGTTCGTCTTCGACGACGAGCACGCGCACGGCTCGACGTTAAGGCTCGGCGCGACCGGTGTCAGACGGTGTCAGTCGTCGTCCGCGCCGTCCGCGCCGCCGCGCTCCTCGTCGGCCTCCGAGCCGACCACCTGGAAGTCGCGGTCGAGCTGGACGTCCACCTGGGTGCCGTCGTCGAGGGTCACCTCGACCTCGTAGTAGCTCTCCTCGTCGCCGACCTCGGTCTCGGTGACCTGCCCGCCGCCGGTCTCGGCGAGGGCGGCGGCACTGGCCTGGTCGAGCGCTTCCCCGGTGATCGGCGCCTCGCCGTCGTCGTCGCCGACGCCGCCGGCTGCGGCGATGCCGGCCCCGACACCGATGGCGAGGACGACGGTGGCGCCGGCGGCGACCAGCCTCGTCGTGTGCTCCATGGGGTGAACCTCCTCCGTCCCGCCGCTGCGGGACCACGTCATGCCCCGATGATGACGGACGAGACCTGACGGGCGGCTGAACGGGGCAGCCGTGGGCGCCGACCGGATGAGCGAGCGGGGACGTGCGGCCAGTCTCGTTCACCCGTCCCGAATGTGCCTGTTGCGTCTCGGCGGTTCATAGGATACAAACTTGATCAACTTAGTCGGTATTACCGACCGAGCGCCCGCCCCCACCCGTCAGGAGCCCTGCCGTGACCGCCGGCTTGATCGCGCCCGCCCGCACCTCGTCCCTCCTCGTCCCCGCCGCGGGGATGTCCCGTCGCACCTTCCTGTGGGGCGTCGCCGCCGGCGCGGCGGTGGTCGGCCTCGGCGCGTGCGCCAAGGACGGTTCCGGCGCCACCCCGGCCGCCTCGGCATCCGAGCCGCTGCCCACCACTGTCCCGGCCGGGACCGAGCTGTCGATCGCCAGCGCCACCGGCGCCCAGCAGCTGCAGCTCGAGCTGGCGGGCCTCGTCGACGACCTGCCCTTCGCCGTGTCGTCGTGGCCCAACATCGGCGCCGGCCCCGACGTCATCAACGCCTTCCGGGCCGATGCGCTGGAGGTGGGCAACAACGCCGGCATCCCACCCATCCAGGCCCACTACCAGGGTCTCGACGCGCGCATCGTCGCCGTCAGCCTCACCCGGAAGCCGACCTACGTGTTCGCCACCAAGCCCGGGAGCGACATCGAGACGGTCGACGACTTCGCCGGCCGGAAGCTCGCCTTCTCGCAGGGCCAGGCCCAGGGCGTCGTCCTGCTGCGCGCCCTCGCCGAGGCGGGCATCGCCCAGGACGAGGTCGACCTCGTGCCCCTCACCAGCAACCAGTTCCTCACGGCCCTGCAGGCCGGCCAGGTCGACATCGCCCCGCTGTACCTGGCCCAGGTGCCCCCCTACCTCGACCAGTACGGCCCCGACGGCGCTCACCAGATCGAGACCGATGTCGTCGACCTGCTCAACATCTTGTGGGCCCCGACCGACGTGCTCGCCGACGAGGGCAAGGCCGCCGCCGTGGCCGCCTACGTGCCCGTGTGGGCCCAGGGGCTCGTCTGGGTCTGGGAGAACCCCGAGACCTGGATCGACGAGTACTACGTCGCGACCCAGAACATCGACGCCGAGGCCGCGGCCGAGATCGTCGAGCTGTCCAACAAGCCCCTGCTGCCCCCGACCTGGGACGAGGCGGTGGCGTGGGAGCAGGAGACGATCGACCTGCTGGCGGAGGGCGGGTTCGTCGACTCGTTCGACGCCGAGGAGCTGTTCGACCGCCGCTTCGAGCCCCTGGCCGCCGAGGCCGTGGCCGCCGAGTACCGGAGCTGACCGATGACCGACCTCGCCCTCCGTCCCGGCCCCGGCGCCCGGCACGGCCCCGACGCTGCCCCCGACCCCGGGGCCGGTCCCCGACCTGGACCCGGCCGTGGCATCCCCGCGGCCCGCCGCACCAGGCGCCTCGGCCCCGGTCCGCGCATCCCGTACGGGCGGCTGCTGGGGCCCGCGCTGCTCCTGGCGATCTGGGCTGCGGCGTCGGCGGCCGGTCGGCTCGACCCCCGTGTCGTGCCCGCCCCCTGGACCGTCCTCGACACGGCCGGCGACCTGTGGTCGAAGGGCACCCTGCCCACCGACATGGCGACCTCGGCCAACCGGGCCGGCTGGGGCTTCCTCATCGGCCTCGGCATCGGGGTCCTGCTGGCCGTGGTCGCGGGCCTCAGCCGCGTGGGCGGCGCGGTGATCGACGGCGCCGTCCAGCTCAACCGGTCCGTGCCCACCCTCGGCCTCATCCCTCTGTTCATCCTGTGGTTGGGCATCGGCGAGACCTTCAAGCTCGCGATCATCGCCGTGGTCGTCTACATCCCCATCTACCTCAACCTGTACGCGGGACTGTCGGGCATCGACGACCGCTATGTCGAGCTGGCCGAGACGGTCGGGCTCAACCGCCGGCAGTTCGTGCGCCACGTGGTGCTCCCCGGTGCGCTGCCGTCGTTCTTCGTCGGCCTGCGCCTGGCCGTGACGTGGTCGTGGCTGTCCCTCGTCGTCCTCGAACAGATCAACGCCACCAGCGGCCTCGGCTACATGATGTTCCAGGCCCAGAACTACGGGCAGACGGCGGTGATCATCGTCGGGCTCGTCATCTACGGGACGCTCGGCTTCGCCTCGGACGGCGTGGTCCGGCTGATCGAGCGGAGGACCCTGGCGTGGCGCCGCACGTTGACGAGCTGACGCCGGGCCGGACCGCGAGCCGGGCGCCCGGCGCCGTGCGGGTGACGGGCCTGACCCGTCGCTACGGCGCCCGCAGGGTGCTCGACGCGGTCGACCTCACCATTCCCGCCGGGCAGTTCGTGGCCCTGCTCGGCCACAGCGGGTCGGGCAAGAGCACGCTGTTGCGGGCCCTGGCCCACCTCGACCACGCCGTCGACGGCGAGGGCGAGCTGGACACGCCCGAGCGGATCTCGGTCGTGTTCCAGGACTCCCGCCTGCTGCCCTGGCGACGGGTGCTGCCCAACGTTCTGCTGGGCACGCGCGGGCCCGAGGCCGACGCCCGGGGCCGGGCCGCGCTGGCCGAGGTGGGGCTGGCCGGGCGCGAGCGGGCCTGGCCGAGCGAGCTGTCCGGAGGCGAGGCGCAACGGGCGGCGCTGGCCCGATCGCTCGTGTGGGAGCCGGAGCTGCTGCTGGCCGACGAGCCGTTCGGTGCCCTCGACGCCCTCACCCGCATCCGCATGCACGGCCTGCTGCGTGAGCTGTGGGACCGCCACCGGCCCGCCGTGCTGCTCGTCACCCACGACGTCGACGAGGCGGTCGTCCTGGCCGACCGCGTCCTCGTGCTGCACGACGGGCGGGTGGCCGTCGACACCGCGATCGACGTCCCCCATCCCCGCCCGGCCCGTGATCCCCGTCTCGCCGAGCACCGCGATCACCTCCTGCGCGCGCTCGGCGTCGAGGACCACCTGGTCACGACCGGCCCCGGCCGCGCCCCCGATCCCGACCCGAACCCCAACCCCAACCCGAACCCCGAGAGAGGAACCCCATGACCGTCACGCTGCCCGTAGCACCATCCACCCTCACCGTCCGCCGGATCGCCGGCCACATCGGTGCCGACGTCGACGGCGTCGACCTGCGGGGCCCGCTGGACGAGGCCACCGTCGCCGCCCTGCGCTCGGCTCTGCTGGAGCACCGGGTGATCGTGTTCCGCGACCAGGACCTCGACCACGCCGCCCAGATCGCCTTCGCCCGCCGGTTCGGCGAGCTCACCCACGCCCACCCGCACGAGGACCAGGCGCCGGCCGAGCATCCCGAGATCCTCACCATCGACCCTCGCCGCTACGAGCAGCGCTACGGCCAGAACTTCCGGGAGCGCTACACGGCCCGCCAGTACACGTACTACACCGGCTGGCACACCGACGTCACCGCCGCGGTCAACCCGCCCTGGCTGTCGTTCCTGCGCGCCGAGGTCGTGCCCGAGTTCGGGGGCGACACGACCTGGACCAGCACGGTCGCGGCCTATCAGGGCCTCTCCGAGCCCCTGCGGCACTTCGTCGACGGGCTGCGCGCCGAGCACCGCTTCCTGGCCGGCCAGGAGGAGGGCGACGAGGCCGACGAGCTGTCGCGGCGGGTCGAAGCCAACCTGCTCGTGTCCGTCCACCCGGTCGTGCGGGTCCACCCCGAGACCGGCGAGCGCGCCCTGTACGTCAACCCGGGCTTCACCAAGCGGATCGTCGGGCTGTCCTCGGTGGAGAGCCGGCGCCTGCTGGAGCTGCTGTACGAGCACCTGACCCGGCCGGAGTACACGGTCCGGCTGCGGTGGACGCCGGGCACGCTGGCCGTGTGGGACAACCGCTCGACGGCCCACCTCGGTCCCCAGGACCTCGACCACGTGGACGTCGATCGCGTCCTGCACCGCGTCACCGTGGTCGGCGACCGCCCGGTCGGGCCCGACGGCTTCCGGTCCGAGGTCGTCGCCGGGCAGGAGTTCACCGCCGAGGCGAACGTCAACTAGGAACGGCACCATGAGCCTCGTCGTGGTCCACGCCGGTGAATCCTCCTCGTCCCGCACGCGGGCCCTGGCGGTGGCTGCGCTCGAGGTGGGCGGCGGCGGTCGGCTCGTGGAGCTGTCCGGACTGCCTGCGGACGGGCTGCTGGGCCGCGTCGACGATCCCGAGGTCTCCGACGCCGTGGCGGCGGCGTCGGCGGCCTCGGTCCTCGTGCTGGCCAGCCCCGTCTACCGGGCCACGGTGAGCGGGGCGATGAAGGCGTTCCTCGACCGCTTCCCCGCCGGCGCGCTGGCCGGCACCGCCGTCGTCCTGGCGGCCACCGCCGCCGTGCCCGAGCACTACCTGGCGCTCGACACCGGCGGCCGGGCCCTGGTCGCCAGCCTCGACGGCTGGGCGGTTCCCACCGTCGTGTACGCCACCTCGGGCGACATCGTGGACGGCCGCCCGAGCCGCCCGCTCCTCGACCGCCTGGCGAGGGCCCTCGCCGAGGCGGCGACGGTGGCCGCACCGCGCGGGACGCCCTGACCGTCGCGCCGCACGGACAGCGGTCTGTCGGTAACCCTGCGTCGTTCCGCGGGTCAGAACCAGCAGCACCCCGTGACCCACGGGCCTGCGATCTGAGGAGGACTCATGATCGGCGCACTGATTCTCGGCATCCTGGCCGGCGCCATCGCCCGGCTGTTGATCTCCGGCGACGCGTTCGAGCACCTCGAGGGGGCGAAGTCGTGGGCGGCCACGATCGTCCTCGGCCTGGTGGGCTCGTTCGTGGGCTGGTTGGTGTTCGCGGGGCTCCTCGGCATCGGTGACACCGACGCGTTCGACCTCGGCGGCATCGTCGGCGCCGTGGTCGGGTCGGTCCTGGTCCTGCTGGCGGCCAACTGGCTGCTGCGCCGGACGCACCGCACCGTGTAGACGCCCCGGCCGGCCCGTGCCCCCCGCCCGGCGCGGGCCGGCCCGACCCGCCGCAGTTGTGCGCCGGGCGCGCACGACCGCGGCCCTGTCGCGCCGCGCCATGATGTGGCGTGGCCTCCCGACAGGACCTCGGTCCGGACGACACCGGCGGCGCCGGCGAGACCGGTGACGGGGGCGACGGAGGCGGGGGGCATGATGCCGACCCGGCGCGCGAGCCGTCGGGCGTCCGGGCCCTGGTGGGCTGGGGCCAGGCGACCGCCGGCTCGGTGCGCGGCAGGGCGCAGAGGACGCTCGACGACAACCGCCACCGCCTGCCTGTGGACGTCGCGCTCCGGATCTACGAGCGCGACCGGGAGACCGCGGGCACCGTGGTCAGCAGCGCGGTGGCGTTCCGGCTGTTCCTGTTCTTCGTCCCGTTCCTGCTCTTCGTCGTCGGGCTGGCGGGCTTCCTGTCCTCGCAGATCGGCCCTGGCGACGTCAGCGGGGCGGGCATCACCGGGAGCCTGGCCCGCGAGATCGACGGCGCCCTGACGCAGCCGTCGTCGTCGCGATGGATCGCCACGGTGGTCGGGCTCGTCGGCATGGCCACCACCGGCCGGACCCTGAGCAAGGTCATGTCCGCGGCGAGCTGCCTGGGGTGGGGGCTCCCGGTCAGCACCAAGGCGTCGGTGCGGATCGTGGGGTCCACCGTGGGCCTCGTCGTCGGGATCGGCATCGTCGCCACGCTGGTCAACCGTCTGCGCCAGGACCTGGGCATCGGCGTGGCGGGCGTCTCGTTCGTCGTCGCCTTCGCCATCTATGCCGCCGCCTGGCTGGTGCTGACGCTGGCGTTGCCGCGGGCGACCTCGGATCCCGGTGCGCTCCTGCCGGGTTCGATCCTCGTCGGCTTCACCGTCGCCACCCTGCAGGCCATCAGCCAGCTCTACCTGCCCGACCGCTTCGACCGCGCGTCCCAGCTCTACGGCACGCTCGGCGCGGTGATCGTCACCCTCGGCTGGTTCTTCATCATCGGGCGGGCGATCGTGCTCTCGTTCGTGGTCAACGGCGCCGTCTACGAGCGCGTCGGCAGCGTGTCGACGCTGGTGTTCGGGCTGCCCGTGCTGCGGGTCTTGCCCCGCCGGTGGCCGTGGTTCCGTCACTTCTTCGAGCTGGACGGCGGCGCCTGACGGCGGGAGCCGGGATCAGAGGCCGGGGAAGACGCGGCGCAGCGTGGCGAGGAGATCGCCGTCGCCGCGGAACGGCGGCGTGTGGTCGGCGTCGAGGCGGCCGTAGACGAGGCGGGCGAACGCCTCGGCGGGCAGCTCCAGGTCGACCGGCATGCCCGCGTCCGGGGCGTCAGTGGTCGCCGACATCGTGGCCCCGTCGGGCGTGAGGCCGATGGTGAAGGTCCGGTCCGGCTCGCTGGTGCGCACGGTGACGGTGGCCGTGTCGCCGGTGGGCCTGGCGGTGAAGCGGGTGACCAGGTCGAGGTTGTCGATCACGATGTCGGCGGCATCGGCCGGCAGCACGGCGCCCGGGTCGAGGGCGACCGCGATGTCCCAGGTGTGGAGCGCGTGCTCGTTCAGGCGCAGGCTCACGAAGCCGCTCGTGTCGAAGGCCATCCCGCCGAGCGAGAAGCTGAACCGCTCCCGCTCGGCCTCGGTGAGCGAGTCGAGGGCGGCCAGGAGCGCCCCGTCGGCGATCATGGCGTCGTGGGCCTGGTCGCGGGGCGACTTGGCGTTCCAGGTGTCCCACACGC
The DNA here is from genome assembly GCA_963842395.1 of uncultured Acidimicrobiales bacterium. Taxonomy (GTDB): domain Bacteria; phylum Actinomycetota; class Acidimicrobiia; order Acidimicrobiales; family VFJN01; genus ZC4RG19. The sequence continues at coordinate 78,602 of CAWJGJ010000002.1, read as the reverse complement.
CCTGCGAGAAGTCGTCGGGCGTCTCCTGACCAGCCGTCCCGTCGGCGAGGCGGCGTTGCATGATCACGGCTCCGGAGCCGATGTGGGACAGGACGTCGGCGATCGTCCACGCCGACGGGTAGGCCGACGCCCCCAGCGCGGCATCGTCGAGCGGTTGGACGATCTGGCGCAGGCGACCGACGGAGGCGTGCAGGACGGTGAGTTGCGGCTCCATGGCTCAGCCGGACGTGATGACGGTGGTCGGCGGTGCGGTCACACCGCGATCCTCGCGGCCCGCCCGCGCCCGATGCGAGCCGGGCGGCCGAGCGCAGGGTGGTGCGTGGGCGGACGGGTCGTCGGTGCGGGGCGGCGGCGGGCGGCGTTCCGTCCGCACCGGGGAGCGCGGTCGGCGGCCCGCGTATCCGGCAGGGCCCCCGCGACTCTTCCACGGCGGCGGGCCGCGGGCGACGCGGAACCCACCCGGTGCGTCGGCGACGGATGCGCCGAGGGAGCGGCAACGGGGCCGCGCCCGGGACGAAGGCGGTGGTGGAGTGGCGATCGAGCAGGCGATCGACGAGCTACGGGAGGTCGCCCTGACGGCGACCGACGCCGCCGGGCACTTCCCCGCCCTCTACGTGCGCGTGACCGCCGACGTCGCGGCCGGCGTGCGCGCCGGGCGGTTCGAGGACGGCGCGCGGATGGAGGCACTGGTCGGGGCGTTCGCCGGCTACTACCTGCGGAGCCGCCGGGCCGAGGTGCCCGTCCCCCGGTGCTGGCAGGCGACCTGGGACGTGGCGGGGGACCGCCACCTGCTGATCGCGCAGCACCTGCTGCTCGGGACGAACGCGCACGTCAACCACGACCTCGCCCAGGCGGTCGTCGACGTGGCGCACGACGGTGGGGGCGGGCTGGCCGCGGTGCGGGGCGACTTCGAGGCGGTCAACGACGTGCTGGCGGGGGCGTTCACCGCCGTGATCCGCGACCTGGACCGCGTGTCGCGGTTCGCCTCCGAGCTGGCGGCGCTGGGCGGCGGCCGCCTCTTCAACTTCTCCCTGCGGGTGGCGCGGTCGCAGGCGTGGGCCGCGGCCGAGCGGCTGTACCCCCTGGCCGCGGCGCCGAGGCAGCAGTACGTCGCCGAGCTCGACGGCCTGACCTCGGTGCTCGCCTACCTGATCACCCGACCGCCGCTGCCGGTGGCGCTGGTGGCCCGACTGGCGCGGCGGCTCGAGGAACAGGACCCGCGGGCGGTGACCCGCGCGCTGCTGGGGGACCACCTGCGACAAGGAGCCAGGCGATGACCACCAAGGCGAGCCACGTGTACTACTTCGACGTCGGGCGGGGGCGGTGGACCGGCCGCTTCGACTTCCGGGTGACCGACTGGGCGAAGCTCCGGCGGGCCGCGGTCGGCGCGAAGAACCTGTTCCTCATCGTGAGCATGCACGGGCTCATCCGGCTGCTCGGCACGGCGCGGATCGACTCCGAGGTGACCGGTGACCCCGATGCGGCGCCGGCGGGGGTCGCGCGCAACGACGTGCGGATCGTCAAGCTGGGCGTCACGCTCTACCTGTTGCGCGAGCGCTACGACCTCGACCCCAACGGCACCGACGTGTCGGTCGAGACGCACGAGCGGTTCGGCCCGGTCCCGTTCCTCTTCAACGTGACCAAGCACTGCACGGCCCGCATCAAGCCCCGCGGCGAGGGCGCGGTCTACCAGATACCGCTGCTGGGGGACGACTGGGTGGCCGACTACTCGGTGCGGCCCGACCGCGACCACATCGACGCCCGGCTCTCCTGCGCCTGGAGCACCGCGGAAGAGGTGATCGACCGTGTGGCCTGAGCGGTCCCTCAGACCAGGTCGGCGTCACAGGTCACGGCGACCAGGGCGGGGCCGTCGTGGGCGAGGGCCCGCGCCAGTGCGTCGTCCAGCTCGCCGGCCGAGTCGACCCGGATGCCGAGCGCGCCGCACAGCTCGGCGTAGGCGGCGAAGTCGGGGTTGTGCAGCGAGGTCTGCCACACGTCGTAGCGCTCGGCCCGCTGTTCCTTGGTGATCTTCCCCAGGGATGCGTTGTCGAGCAGGACGTGGGTGATGCCCATGCCGTACTTCACCGCCGTCGTCAGCTCGGCCATGTACTGGCCGAAGCCGCCGTCGCCGGTGACGGCCACGATCGGCCGGTCGGGGGCCGCCGCCCAGGCGCCCATGGCGGCGGGGAACCCGAAGCCGATCGACCCGAGGTAGCCCGACATGAGCACGGCCTGCCGGGTGCACTCGAAGTAGCGGCCGAAGGAGTAGGCGTTGTTGCCGACATCGACCGCGATGACGGCGTCGTCGGGCACCTGGCGGGTCATGGCGGCGAACACCGCGGCCGAGCTCACGCCTCGCCCCCGGTCGTCGGCCAGCCGCCGCTCCTTCTCGGCCCGCCAGATGGCCCACCGGTCGGCGATGTCGGGCCGCTGGTCGACCCGCTCGGGGGTGGTGGGAAGCGCCGCGCGCAGCCGGCGAGCGGTGACGCCGACGTGCCCGAGCAGGGGGACGGTCACCGGATGGAACCGCCCGAGGGCCATGGCGTCGTAGTCGACCTGGACGATCGGCTTGTAGTCGGCGATGCCGGTGTGGTTCGAGAAGCTGGCGCCGAACACCATCAGCAGGTCGGACTCGTTCATCAGCCAGCTGGCGACTGGCGTGCCGCTGCGCCCCAGCACCCCGCACCCGAGCGGGTGGTGGTCGGAGACGAGGCCCTTGGCCTTGAAGGTCGTGAGCACCGGCGCATCCAGCGCCTCGGCCAGGGCCAGCACGTCCACCATGTCGAAGCGGGCGCCGTGCCCGACGACGAGCACCGGCCGGCGGGCGCCGGCGACGAGGTCGCACGCGGCGCGGAGGGGGGCCTCGGGCGGGGAGATCTCCCGGTCGGGGACGCGTCCGGTCGGCCGGGACGCGGGCGCCCCCGGGGCCGGGAGGACCTGGACCTCGTCGGGCAGCACCAGGTGCGCGACCTGCCGTTCGAGCACGGCGTGCTTGAGCGCCAGCGTCGTGAGCTCGGCGTGGTCGGAGCCGGGGAGGACGGTCTTGGAGTAGGCGGCGACGTCGGCGAACGCGGCGGTCAGGTCGACGTCCTGGAACGCGCCGCGGCCCAGCACCTTGGACGGGACCTGCCCCGAGATGGCGAGGACCGGGGCCCGGTCGGCCTTGGCGTCGTACAGCCCGGTGAGGAGGTTGGTCGAGCCGGGGCCGGCGATCGCGAAGCACGCGGCGGGCCGGCCCGTGAGCTTGCCGTAGGCGGACGCGGCGAACGACGCCGCGCCCTCGTGGCGGATGCCGATGTACGTGAGCCTGCCCGCCTCCTCCTGGCGCCGCATGGCGTCGGCCAAGCCCAGGTTGGAGTGGCCGACCATGCCGAAGACGTGGGTCACGCCCCAGTTGGTCATGGTCTCCACCATGACGTCGGCGACCGTGCGCTCGTGCGGCGGCTCGTCCTCCAGGCCGACGTAGATGCCGTCGTCCCGCACCTCCAGCGGCACGCAGCGGGGGGCGTCGCTGAACCCGGCCGGGGGTGCGCCGGTCAGCGGGTCGTAGTCGTAGCCGTGCCACGGGCACCGCAGCCAGCCCTTCTCGATCGACCCCTCGCCGAGCGGGCCGCCCTGGTGGGGGCAGCGGTTGTCCAGCGCGCCGTATCGGCCCTGCCAGTGGGTCAGCGCCAGGCTGCGCCGCCCGGCCGTCACGGTCGTCACCCGACCGTCGGGCAGGTCGTCGAGCGTCGCCACCTTGTACCACCGCAGCGGTGGTGGGGAGCCGGCCGCCGGTGCGTCGTCAACTGCCATCGCGAGCGCCCACGCTACGCGTCAGAGGGTGGCGAGGCGGCGCTCGAGCTCGGCGCGCTCCACGGCGTTGGCGCTGAGGTCGATGGCGCGCCGGTACGCGTCGGCCGCGCCGGCCTCGTCGCCGGATCGCCGTAGCAGCTCGGCGTGGGCGGCGTGCAGGGGCTGGTAGCCCGCCAGGGCCGGGTCGCCTGCCAGCGGCGCCAGGACGCGCAGGCCGGCCTCGGGCCCGGCGGCGAAGCCCACCGCCACCGCCCGGTTGAGCTCCACCACCGGCGACGGGGTCAGCTGCGCCAGGGCGCCGTACAGCTCGGCGATGCGGCCCCAGTCGGTCTCCTGCGCGCTGGGTGCCTGCACGTGGAGGGCGGCGATGGCCGCCTGCACCTGGTACGGGCCCGGATGCCGCCGCCGTAGCGCCGCGTCGAGGGTGCGCACCCCCTCGCGCACCCGCCCGGCGTCCCAGCGGGCACGGTCCTGGCGATCCAGGGGGACGTAGGCGCCGGCCGCGTCGACGCGGGCGCCGCGGCGGGCGTCGTGCAGCAGCATCAGCGCCAGCAGGCCGCGCACCTCGGCGTCGTCGGGCATGAGGTCGGCGAGCAGGCGGCCGAGCCGGATGGCCTCGCTGCACAGCTCGCCGCGGACGAGCCGGTCGCCCTCCGCCGCGCCGTAGCCCTCGTTGAACACGAGGTAGACGACCGAGAGCACGCCCTCCAGCCGGTCCGGCAGCTCGTCATCGGGCGGGACCCGGTAGGGGATGCCGGCCTGTGCGATCTTGCGCTTGGCCCGCACCAGGCGTTGCGCCATCGTCGTCTCGCCGACCAGGAACGCCCGGGCGATCTCGCCCGTGGTGAGCCCGCCGAGCGTGCGGAGCGTCAGCGCCACCCGGGCCGGCAGCGCCAGCGCCGGGTGGCAGCAGGTGAAGACCAGGCGCAGGCGGTCGTCGACGACGGCGCCGGGGTCGGCGTCGGGCCGGTGCTCCTGGGCGTCGATGCGGGCCAGGTCCGCCAGGCGGGCCACCCGGTCGGCCGTCGACCGCTCGCGTCGCAGGCGGTCGATGGCCCGGCGCCGAGCGGTGGTGGTGATCCACGCCTTCGGGCTGTCGGGCACGCCGTCGCGGGGCCACGTGGCGACGGCCGCCGCGAACCGCGTCCTGCACCGCGTCCTCGGCCAGCTGGAAGTCGCCCACGTGGCGGATGAGCGTGGCCAGTACCGCCGGGCGCTCGTCGCGGAATGCCCGCTCGACCGCGCGGGCGGTGCCGGCCGCGTCGCCCCGGTCGTCCCGGCTCATCCCCAGAGCGGACGCACCTCGACCGACCCGTAGGTGGCGTTGGGCACGCGTGCCGCCCAGGCGAGGGCGGCGTCGAGGTCGTCCACCTCGATCAGGAAGTACCCGGCGAAGTACTCCTTGGTCTCGGCGAAGGGGCCGTCGGTGATGTTGGTCTCGCCGTCCCGCACCCGCACGGTGGTGGCGGCCTCGGTGCCGCCCAGCCCGTGGTTGGACACGAGCGCGCCCGTGTCCTTCAGGTCCTGGGTGAAGGTGGCCCACCGCTTGTTCTCGACGGCCCAGTCCTCGGGCTCGGTGATGGGGGAGCCGTCGGCCTTGCGCGGCCCGCCCTCGGCGGGTTGGTACATGAGCAGCATGTAGTTGGGCATGGGGTCTCCTCGGGTGGGTTCAGTCTCGCCGCTCGGGGGGCGGCGTCACCATCAAGACGCCGCCCACCGGCCCGGATCGACAGGCGCCGCCGAATTCCGCGCCTTGACATCGGTTCCACTGTGGTTCATATTTTGAATCTCATTCATGTGAGAGGCGGAGCTCATGAGACGAACACCGAAGCGATCTGACCGCGCGCGCCCCGGCGCGCTCGGGTTCCGGCGGCGGCACGTGTGGCGGTGGTGGTGGCGGCACTGCTCGTGGTCCTGTCGGCCGTGTCCACGGCCCCGAACGCGGCGCCGGCCGGCGCGATGCCCTGCCGCCCCGATCAGGAGGGCTGCGACACCGACCCCGGCGGCGGAGGCGGCGGAGGCGGAGGTGGTGGCGGCGGCCCCACCCCGTTGACGCCCCCGGTGGTGTACGTCACCGGCCGCACCGACACGGCCATCGACGTCGAGTGGATCGTGCCCGACTCGGCCACCAACTACCGGCTCGAGCACCAGGACGGGGCGGCGTGGACGAGCCTGTACTCGTCGGGGCCGGGCGGTGCGATCAACTTCCGCCACGGCGGGCTCGGCCGCGACACCCGTCACTGCTACCGGGTGGTCGCCAGCCGTCCAGGGTCGACCAAGACGTCCGAGACCGCCTGCGCCTTCACCCAGGACGGGCTGATCCTGCGCTCGCTGTGGCGGGTGGAGCTGCGGATCACCACGGGCGACGTGGCCGGCGGCGACACCGAGGACGACGTGCTGGTGCGGGTCGGCGGCCCGATCAACGGCGAGAGCGGTGGATCGACCTGGCTCGACCACGCGGGCGACGACTTCGAGCGGGGCGCCACCCGCAACTACGACCTCATCAATCTGACCGGCATCGCCGACCTCGGCGACATCGAGGGCATCGAGCTCTACAAGCCCGGCACCGACGACTGGTGCGTCGCCAACGTGACGCTGCTGGTCAACGACGCCGCGGTCTTCTCCAGCGGCTTCGGCCCACCGTGCCAGTGGCTGAACGGACCGATCCCGCTGCTGCAGATCGGGCACGACACGCTGCACGACTACCCGCTGTGGGGCAAGCGCACCGAGACCAGCGGGCTCATCGCCGGCTACCGCATCCCCTACGAGAGCATCCTCGGCCCCAACTCGGCGACCCTCGTGATCGGCCACGACCAGATCGAGGGCCGCATCGAGAGCCAGGTCGGCGACGCCATGGTGGGCACCTCGGCCTACTGGGCACCGCCCGACGCCGTCGAGGTCACGCGGTGGGACTCCCGTCGCTCGAAGGTCGATCTCGACCTCATGGGCGAGGCCCCGGGCGGGGATCCCGCGGTGGACATCGACTTCGACCTCGTGGTGGGCACGCACAAGGACAACGCGGGGCGCTGGTTCGTCGACGTGACGGTGGAGAACCCCACCCACGACATCGACCTGGCGTGGTACCAGCACCTGGCGTCGGCGCTGTCGGCGGGGGCCGAAGTCGCCCGTGCCGACCGCCAGATCGACCGGGCGCTCCTCGACGTGGCCGCTCAGGTCGGGGTCGGCCAGATCTACGAGGTCTCGGCGAGCTTCGACAACCTCGCCAACCTGGTGATCGTGGCGACCCTCCAGTGCCCCCAGACGGACCCCGTCCGGAACACCTGCCTGGTCGGCAACCACCTCCCGTAGGACAGGACGGGATCGCCGGGCGACGGTCAGTGCGACGGCGACGCGCCGGCCTGGTCCCGGCTGGCGAGCGGAATCGACCGGGTCACCGCATCCACGGCCCGGTCGATCCGCTCGACCGCGTCGAGGTCGGCACCCCAGCCCACGCACAGGTCGGCGTTCAGCTGGCGGGCCAGCCGGCCGCCCCCCACGATCCCCGGCAGGTAGCGGTCGAGGTCGTCGGCCGCCAGCACCCCGCCGAGCGCCGAGGCCCAGGCCACGGTGCGGGCCAGGGACTCCCCGGGGCGGATGGCCCCCGTCGCCTGCGCCCGCTCGATCACCTCGGCGATGCGGCTCAGCAGCGCCATGGTGGGCGGCAGAAGCACGTCGCCACCGCCGTCCTGGAGGGCCGAGCTGCGGCGCGCGTTCACCATCTGGAGCAGCCGCACCTCCTCGGGCAGCATCTCGGCGGCGTCGCAGAACCACCGGCCGACCACCACCAGGCGCACGAGGGCGGGGTCGGCGTCCGTGCGGCCGGCGACCGCCCGGGTGACCGGGTCCACCCCGGCGTCGTAGCTGGCCGTCAGCCGCTCGACGGCTCCGGCCTGGATGGCCGTGACCAGATGGCCCTTGGACGGGAAGTAGTGGTACATCGAGCCGACCGCCGTATCGAGTTCGTCGGAGAGGCGGCCCATGGTCAGCGCCTCGAACCCCTCCTCCGTCACGATGCGCAGTCCGGCCCGCAGGAACGCGTCCGTGCGCCGTTGCCGGTTGCGCGCCACGCGGCCCCCGGACCCGCGCGTCCCCGAGCCCTCCTGCCCGTCGGGCTGGCCCACGGCCGCTGCCGCACCGTCGTCCACCACGACGCCATGGTACGGGAGGGCCGCGCACGCAGAGCCGATCCCCTGTGCGGCCGGGATCGCGCGTGAAATCCCCGGTTGGCGCGGCGCGGGCGCCAGAACCTACCTAGGGTAAGTACATGCGCAGGCCGAAGCCCGGGCGTGCGGGGGTCACCCACGCCGTCCTCGTCGCCGTCCCTCTGGTCCTCGCCCTCGTCGTGGGCTGCTCGTCCGGGTCGTCGGGCTCCGACGAGACCGAGGCCGACGGCGACGAGACCACCACCACGGAGGCCGTCGCCGACGTCGAGATGCAGGCCGGTGACTTCAAGCCGCTGGCCGACATGACGCCGGTGCGCGAGTTCTTCGTCGACAACGAGGGCGGCGACCTCGACGCCACGCTGGCGGTGGCCAACGATCCCGACGGGGGCACCTACCCGGTGGGGACGGTCATCCAGCTCATCCCCACCGAGGCGATGGTCAAGCGGGCGCCGGGCTTCGATCCCGCCTCGAACGACTGGGAGTTCTTCCGCCTCGCGGTATCGGCCGACGGCACGGTCATCGAGTCACGGGGCGGCAGCGAGGTCGTCAACGGCTTCACCAACACGAGCTGTGCGAGCTGCCACAGTGCAGCCGAGCCCCAGTTCGACTTCGTGTGCGAGGACGACCACGGGTGCGAGCCGCTGCCCTTCGGCGACGACGTGATCGCATCGGTCCAGGACGCCGACCCCCGCCCCTCCGTCGGTTGACGTCCCGGCCGGGCCCGATCTCGGCCGCGAGGTAAACGACTCGTGCGAGCCCGGCGTCAGTGGGGTGTGACAGTCGGGCGCTCAACCCTCGCACGCACCACGGCCGCCGGCGCCCCACGCGCCGTTGCCGCCGTGGACGACGACACCACGGAGCGCCTGTTCCGGGCGCACTACAGCGAGCTCGTCGGGCTGGCCGGCCTGCTGCTCGACGACCGGGGCGCGGCCGAGGAGGTGGTGCAGGACGGGTTCGCCAAGTTCCATCTGGCCCGCCACCGCATCCTCGACCCCGACCGTGAGGTGGCGTACCTCCGCTCCATCGTGTGCAACCTGGCCCGGGGCCGGGTGCGGCGGCGCATCCTCGAACGGCGCAAGCAGCCTCCGCCGGCCCGGGACATCGATGTCCGCCCCGACGCCGCCGAGGATCGCCACCGGCGGGACGTGGTCGCCGAGCGGCTGGCCGCCCTGCCCAGGCGCCAACGAGAATGCGTGGTGTTGCGCTACTGGCTCGACCTGCCCGTGCGCGACATCGCCGCCACCCTCGGCCTCGCCGAGGGATCGGTGAAGTCGCACCTGCACCGCGGCCTGTCCGCACTCGAGTCCGGGCTGGAGGAACTGCGATGACGAGCACCGAGGACCAGATCCGCAACGCACTCGCCGACCTGGCGCCCACGGCGCCGGCCGACGGCAGCGCCTACTCCGGCGTCGGGCGCAGGATCACCCGCCGTCGCCGCCAGCGGACGGCGACCCGGTTGGCCGCCGTCGCCGCGGTGGCCCTGGTGGCCGTGGCGGGCGCCTCGCTCGTGGGCGGCCGCGACGAGCCCTCCGGCTTCTCGACCCAGCCCGGCGACGACGACGCAACCCTGCCCGACGACGGTACGCCCCCCGCCACCGGCACAGCGCCGGGCGGGACCGACGACGGGGGCGCCCCCCCGATCGTGCCGAACCCCACGGTGATCGGCGGCGCCGAGTTCGAGCTGCCCACGGGCTGGGAGGCCGAGCCCCAGCCTGAGTACTGGACCGACCCCGGCGTGCCAGGCGGGTCCGAGACGGAACGGCACCCGTACACGGCGATGTGCCTCCGCCGGACGGCCGACCCGGGCCCCCTCGACTGCACGCTCGAGATCTTCTACGGCGACGTCCCCGGCAACGAGGGGTTCGGGCCCTACGACCCCGACGGCAACTGGAGCTGGTACCACGCCACCGACGTGATGACCTGCCCCGACGGCATCGACCCGGGCGGCGAAGCCCTCGACTCCGTGCGTCCCGCGGACGACGACACGGCACCGGCCGAGCGGGAGACCCGCCCGGTCGGCAGCCACACCGCCGACTTCAGCCGCTGGGACGCGGTGTGCGAGCGGTCGGGCTTCGAGTTCAGCCCGCAGGCCTGGTTCCTGCCGGAGTCGCAGCTACTGATCATTGACGTCCTCGGCCAGCCCGAGACCGAGGCCATCCTCGCCTCGTTCGTCTTCGGCGACGAGGCGGGCTGACCCGCCCGGCCCCTGGCGGGCCGTCAGATCGTGGCCTCACCCAACCAGCCGTCGGCGTTCTCGAGCAGGAAGCGGCTTACCGCCAGGCAGGTGTCGAGCACCTCGCACATCTGCTCCTGGCCCATGAACACCCGGGCCAGCGACACCTCGATGCGGGAGACGATGGCCAGGCTGCGCTCGGGGGCGTCGGTGACCGAGGGGTACGAGTCGATGGCCGACACCTCGAGCGGCAGGTTCGTGCCTCCGATGCCCGCCAGCTCGGTGGCGAGGATCAGCAGGTCGGGGCCCTTGGGCAACGGGGGGAGCGCCCAGTTGAACACGAGGGGGAAGTGGAAGGTGTCCGGCGGGTCCTCGTCCTCGGGAAGGCCGGTGACGACGTCCTCGAACGACAGCAGGGCCCGGGGGTCGACCTCGAGGGCCAGGTGGAGGTCGAGCGGGCCACCGCACGCCTCCTCCGGGTGCAGGTCGACCTCCCACGTCTGTCGCAGGGAGTAGGTCTCCACGAAGTGCCGCTCGTCGTGCACGTGGAAGCCGTGGTCGATGGCGTGGTCCTTGAGCTCGGACACGAAACCGGCGATGTCGATGGCGGCCACGTGCCCAGCCTGCCACGCGCGACCTGGTAGACCCACCCGGGTGCCCCTCACGGACGACCAGCTCGTCGAGCTGCTGCACGAGACCGCGATGGCGGTGCGCGGGGCGCTCGACGAGCTCGACGACTGGGGGCTCACCGGCGGGATGCCCGGGCAGCATCACAGCGACCTGGCCGCGGACCGCGCCGCCCTCGGCGTCCTGCGCTCTGCGGAGGTGGGCGTGCTGTCCGAGGAGTCGGGGCTGCACGCCGCGGACCGGGACGTGGTGGTCGTCGTCGACCCGCTCGACGGCAGCACCAACGCCGCCCAGGGCATCCCCTGGTTCGCCGTGAGCCTGTGCGCGGTCGACCGCGACGGGCCCCGGGCCGCGCTCGTGGTCGACCTGCCCCACGGCCGCACGTTCACGGCCGTGCGGGGTGGCGGCGCGTCGGTGGACGGGGTCGCGTTGTCGACGTCCGGCTGCACAGGGCTCGCCGACGCCGTGGTGGGCATCTCGGGCCTGCCGCCCGAGCCGCTGGGATGGCGGCAGTTCCGCGCCCTGGGAGCGCTGGCCCTCGACCTGTGCGCGGTGGCCGAGGGGACGCTCGACGGCTACGTCGACGCCAGCCCCTCCGCGCACGGCCCGTGGGACTACCTCGGCGGCGCGCTCGTGTGCGCCGAGGCCGGCGCGGCGGTCGCCGACGCCGCCGGTCGCGACCTGTGCGTGCTCGACCACGGCGCCCGGCGCACGCCCGTCGCGGGGGCGACGCCGGCGCTGCTGGAGGCGCTGCTCGCCGCCCGGCGCCGCGCCGTTCCGTCCTGAGCCCGCAGGTCGGGAACGAGTGCCCTGTCCATGAACGTTCGTCTTGTCCACGCCGAGTCAGATCAGTCGCTCGCAAGGACGCAGGAGGAAGGCGCAGCCGTAGCTGCGGCGACGACGAGGACGCCGCGAGCGGCGGATCTGGCCGGCGTGGCGGGGCGCAAACGTTCATGGACAGGGCACTAGCGTGGCTGGCGTGGTCGGACGTGTGCAGAGGTCGCTCCTCGTGGTCTGGGGTCGCCTTCCGCTCGTGCTGCGTCGCTGGATCGTCCGCCTTGCCGCCCCGTCGTTCACCGTCGGGGCCGCCTGTGTGATCGAGCGCGACGACGGGGCGATCCTGCTCGTGCGGCTCGTCTACCGCCGGGGGTGGGGCCTGCCGGGCGGCCTGATCAAGCGCAACGAGGACGTGGCCGAGTGCGCCCGGCGCGAGGTGCGGGAGGAGGTCGGCCTGGCGGTCGACCTCACGAGCGAGCCGGCCGTGGTCGTCGACAGCCGGCCCCAGCGCATCGACGTGGTGTTCCGGGCCCGTCCGGCCGCAGGGGTCGACCCGGCCGACGCGCACGCCCGCTCGGTCGAGCTGGTCGAGGCGGTGTGGTTCCCGGCCGACGAGCTGCCCGCGCTGCAGGCCGAGGCCGTGAGCGCGCTGTTGGCGCTGGCCTCGAGCACCGGCACGGACGACGGGGCAGAACCCGGCAGCGCCCTCGGACGGGCCGCAGCCCGGGCCGCGGATCAGCGCCTGGCGGGCTGACCGCCCGGGCGCCGCCGACCTTTGTCCCGGCTGCCGGTCAGCGGGTGAGGGCGTCGACCAGCCGGCGGTGGTGCGCCGAGCAGGGGTGGCGCAGCTTGGTCAGCGCCTTGGCCTCGATCTGGCGGATGCGCTCGCGGGTGAGGTTGAACCGTCGGCCCACCTCGTCGAGCGTCAGGGGCCGGTCGTCGGTCAGCCCGAACCTCAGCGAGATGATCTCGCGCTCCCGCTGGTCGAGCTGGTCGAGCAGCGAGCGCAGGTCGTCGCGCTCGATCGACGCGGCCGCCGCCTCGAACGGCGCCTCGCTGGTGGGGTCGGCCAGCAGGTCGCCCAGCTCGTGGTCGCCGTCGTCACCCACCGCCGCGGACAGCGACACCAGGTCGGGCGCGGCCCGCAGCGCGGCCTGGACCTTGTCGAGCGCGATGCCCGTGTCGTCGGCCAGCTCCGCTGCGCTGGGCTCGCGGCCGAGTGCCTTGAGCAGCGACGACGACGAGCGCGACAGGGTGGCCAGCGTGTCCATCAGGTGCGACGGCAGGCGGATGGTGCGGCCCTTGTCTGCGATGCCGCGCCCGATCGCCTGGCGGATCCACCAGGTGGCGTAGGTCGAGAACTTGAAGCCCTTGCGGTGGTCGAACTTCTCGACCGCCCGCATGAGCCCGAGGTTGCCCTCCTGGATGAGGTCGAGCAGGGACATGCCCGGCGTCTGGTAACGCTTGGCGATCGAGACGACCAGGCGCAGGTTGGACTGGATGAACCGGCGCCGTGCCTCGGCCGCGGCCCGCACCGACGCCTGGAGCTTGCCGCGCTCGCGCCGGGCGTAGGTGGCCGCCGGGTCCGCCAGTCGCGCCTCGGCCACCCGGCCCTCGGCGATGGCCTGGGCCAGCGTCGACTCGTCCTCGGCGGTGAGGAGCGGGTACGAACCCAGCTCGGCCAGGTAGCGCCGGGTGAGGTCGACGGCGCTCTCGCTCGTGGGCCGGGGGCGGCCAACCATGCGGGTTCCCTCCGGAGGCTCGGCGGACGATCTCGGTGGTGGGACAGGTCTGAATCGGCGGGGACGGGGCGAAAGTGACTCGGCGATATGGTCGTTTCACGGGCGAACGTAGTTGGCCGAGCGGGTCCCGAGAGGGATGGTCCGACATTTCGGGTGCGAACGCTGCCCGCGTCCGCCCGCCTGCGCGGCGTGGCTGATGGCCGCCGGCACGGGCGCGGGTAGCCTCGCGCCTTCGGGCGCGTAGCTCAGTCGGCTAGAGCACCTCCCTTACAAGGAGGGGGTCGGGGGTTCGAGTCCCTCCGCGCCCACCGGTCTCGCGGAGCCGGCGCCCGCCGCCTTTCTCAGGTGAGCCCGACGGGGCAGGACACGCCGGTGCCGCCCAGGCCGCAGTAACCCCTGGGGTTCTTGTCGAGGTACTGCTGGTGGTAGTCCTCGGCGTACCAGAAGGTGGGGGCGTCGACGATCTCGGTGGTGATCTCGCCGTAGCCGGCCGCGGCCAGCTCGCGTTGGTAGGCGTCGCGGCTGGCCTCGGCGGCCTTGCGCTGCACCTCGTCGGCGACGTGGATGCACGAGCGGTACTGGGTGCCCACGTCGTTCCCCTGGCGCATGCCCTGGGTGGGGTCGTGGCCCTCCCAGAACACCCGCAGCAGGTCGTCGTAGGCGACCTTGGCCGGGTCGAAGACCACGAGCACCACCTCGGTGTGGCCCGTGCGCCCGGAGCACACCTCCTCGTAGGTGGGGTGGGGTGTGAGACCGCCCGCGTAGCCGACCGCGGTGGTGTACACACCCGGCACCTGCCAGAACAGGCGCTCGGCGCCCCAGAAGCAGCCGAGCCCGACGACGAGGCGCTCGAGCCCGTCCGGGAAGGGCGGCTCGAGCGGGGTGCCGAGCACCGTGTGGCGCTCGGGCACCTGGAACACGCGGTGGTCGCGGCCTGGCAGCGCCCGCTCGGGCTCGACCATCCGCTGCTTGTCACGGCCGAAGATCATGGGGCCGAGGGTACCGGGACTTGCGGGGATGCCAGCGGGCCTGGGCAACAGCGACCGCGAGCCCGCGGCACGGTGGGCCATCATGGCGGGGAAACGCAGCCGTTCCGGGAGGACGTACCGATGAGCACCATGCCACCTCCGCCCGAGGGTGGTCCGCCCCCGGGTTGGCCATCCCCACCTCCGCCCCAGCCCGGCCCGTGGGCGTCCGACAACCTGCCGCCCGGTCCTGGCGGCGGCGGCGCCCTCGTCGAGCAGCCGCCCAGCATCGTGACCGCGGTGCGCCTCATGTACGTCGGCGCGGTCCTGAGCGGTCTCGGCCTCCTGCTGGGCCTGCTCACCAGTGGTTCCGTCCGGGACCAGATCGAGGACGACAACCCCAGCTTCACCTCCGACGAGGTCGACGCCGCGGTGACGGTGGGCGTGGGCATCGCGGTCGTGGGCGCGCTCATCGCCATCGGCCTGTGGCTGTGGATGGCGAACGCCAACGGCAAGGGCAAGAAGTGGGCCAGGACCGTGGCCACGGTCCTCGGCGTGATCAACGTGCTGTTCTCGCTGCTGGGACTGACCGTGCCGACCACCGCGGTCTCGACCGTCCTCACGCTGTTGGGCCTGGCGCTCGCCGTGGTGATCCTGGTGTTGCTCTACCGGCCCGACTCGACGCGGTTCTACGAGGCGCGCAGCCGCACCTGGTAGCGGTACCGGACCGCGGCGGCCGCCGCCCAGCACGTCCGACCGGGGGAGGGTGCCCGCCCGCAACGCGCCCTCCCTGGTCGGAATGGTCCCGCCCCACTAGAGTTCCCGCCGGGAACGGACAGGCGCGGCCGACGGGGCGGGCATGGAGATGGAAGCGGGCATCGAGCAGTCGTCGCTGCTCACGCGATCACGGCACGGCACGGGCCGTCGCGCCCGGCCGGCCGCGGGCTGAGGGTGGCGAGACCGGCCCCCGGGGCCGACCGGTCGGTGGCGGTGCTGGAGCTCCTCGCCAGCCATCCGGACGAGCGGTTCACGCTGTCCGAGGTGGCGCGGCGCTGCTCCCTCAACAAGGCGACCGCCCACGCCCTGCTCAGCACCCTGGCCGAGCGGGGGGTGCTGCTGCGCCACCCCGACGAGAAGCGGTACTCACTCGGTCCGCGCCTGGTCGCGATCGGCGACGCCGCCCGCCGGGGCTACACCGCCGTGGACTTCGCTCCCGCGGTGCTCGACGGCCTGGCGGCGGCCACCGGCCACTGCGCCCGCGCCTGGCGGGTGTCGGGCGACCACATGGTGTGCGTCGCCCAGGCGGGCCCCGGCGCCAACTCGACCGGTGGCGAGCGCGAGCGCGGCGGCCCGCCGGCGCCGGTGAGCCTCCCCCTCGTCCCGCCCGTGGGCCTGGTCTTCATGGCGTGGAGCGACGCCCCGACGGTCGAGGCATGGCTGGCGCGAGCCGGTGCCGGGGAGACGGTCGGCTCGGCGGTCGAGGCGCTGCCCGCGATCCGGCGCCAGGGCTTCGCGGTCATGGAGGCGTCGGCCGAGTGGCGGGCGCTCACCCGGACCGGCGCGGGCGCCCACGGCGGTGCTGCCCGCGGGCGGCTCGTCGACGACGCCGCCACGCCGGCGGCCCAGCGCGAGCTCCTGCGGGCGGTGGCCCACCAGCCCCTGGTCGTCGGCCAGCTGACCGCCGGCCGCTCGTACCACCCCGCCGACGTGACGGCGCCGGTGTTCGGGTCGGAGGGGACGGTGGACCTGGCGGTCTCGGTGGCGGGACTGTCCGATGACGCGGTCGACGGCCGGGACCTGCGGGCGATCGCGGCGCGCGTGGTTGCGGCGGCGGACGCGCTGACGCTGGCCGTGACCGGCCACCGCCCCGACGCGGTGACCTGACGCCCACTTCATCTTTCGGCATGGGGCCGCCGGGCCTACCGTCTCGGGCCATGGCCGATTACACAGCCCCGCTGGGCGACATGCGGTTCGTCCTCGACAACCTCGTGGACCTGCCGGGCCTGGCCGCGCTGCCCGGGTTCGAGCATGCGACGCCGGAGATGGTCCATGGGGTGATCGAGGAGTCGGGGCGGTTCTTCGCCCAGGAGTTCGCGCCGCTCAACCGCGTGGGCGACACCCAGCACAGCCGCCGCAACGCCGACGGCTCGGTGAGCACGCCTGACGGCTTCGCCCGGGCCTACCGCCGCTACGTCGACGCGGGCTGGGCGGGCGTCCCCTTCCCTCCCGAGTACGGCGGGGGCGGGTTCCCCTGGCTGATCACCACCGCCATGCAGGAGATGATGACCGCCGCCAACATGGCCTTCTCGTTGTGCCCGCTGCTGACCCAGGGTGCCATCGACATGCTGGCCAGCTACGGGTCGGAGGCCCAGCGGGAGGTGTACCTCCCCAAGATGGTGACGGGGGAGTGGACCGGCACCATGAACCTGACCGAGCCGCAGGCGGGCTCGGACGTGGGGGCGCTGACCACGCGGGCAGTCCCGGCGGACGACGGCACCTGGAGGATCACCGGCCAGAAGATCTTCATCACCTACGGCGAACACGACCTGGCCGGCAACATCATCCACCTGGTGCTGGCACGCGTGCCCGACGCGCCGCCCGGCACGAAGGGCATCTCGTGCTTCATCGTGCCCAAGTTCCTGGTCGACGACGACGGCAGCCCGGGCGAGCGCAACAGCCTCGAGTGCGTCTCGATCGAGCAGAAGATGGGCATCAACGCCAGCCCCACGTGCGTGATGGCCTACGACGACGCGGTCGGCTACCTCATCGGCGAGCCCAACCGGGGCATGCGCTACATGTTCAAGATGATGAACAACGCCCGGCTGTCGGTGGGCGTGTCGGGCCTGGCGCTCGGCGAGCGGGCCTACCAGGCGGCGGTCGGGTACGCGAACGAGCGGCGGCAGGGGCGGGCGCCGGGTGCCGCGGCGGGCGCGCCATCGCCGATCGTCGACCATCCCGACGTCCGCCGCATGCTGCTCACCATGCGGGCCCACATCGAGGCCCTGCGCTGCCTCGCCTATCTCAATGCCGAGAGCCTCGACCTCGCCGCCCACCACCCCGACGAGGACGTCCGCACCCGGCGCCAGGAGCTGGCCGACCTGCTGACGCCGATCACCAAGGGCTGGGGCACCGACCTGGGCAACGAGCTGACGTCGCTGGCGGTGCAGATCCACGGCGGCATGGGCTACATCGAGGAGACGGGTGTCGCGCAGCACTACCGCGACATCCGCATCGCCGCCATCTACGAGGGCACCAACGGCATCCAGGCGATGGACCTGGTGGGCCGCAAGCTGCCCATGCGGGCCGGCGGCGTCATCGCCGACCACCTGGCGGGCATCGAGGCCACCGCCGGCCAGCTGACTGCGGCGGGCGGCGAGCTGGCCGGCATCGGCAAGCACCTCACCGATGCGCAGGCGGGCCTGAGGGCCGCCACCGACTGGCTGCTGGCCAACGGGCTGGCCGATCCCAACAACGCGCTGGCGGGCGCCACCCCGTACCTGCGAATGTGCGGCATCGTCACCGGCGGGTGGCTGCTCGGCCGCTCGGCACTGGCGGCGCAGCACTTGCTGGACGCGGGCGAGGGCGACGCCGAATTCCTCCGCCAGAAGGTGGTGACGGCGCGGTTCTACGCCGAGCAGTGCCTGCCGCAGGCGGCCGGCCTGATCCCTGCGGTCACGGCCGGCCCGGACGACCTGCTGGCGGCCGCCTTCTAGGACGCTGAACCGGCGAGCACGGCGGCCGACAGCGCCGACCAGCGCGGCGGTGCCCAGTCGCCGAACGGGCGGTCGGTCAGGACCACGCAGGCGACCTCGGCATCGGGATCGACCCACAGGAAGCCGCCCGAGCCGCCGAAGTGGCCGAACGTGCGCGGCGACCCGCCGGGTGCGGTCCAGTGGGGCGACTTGGCCCCCTTCAGCTCGAAGCCCAGGCCCCAGGGGTTGGGGTCGTAGCGGCCCATGTCGGGGAGCACGCCCGCCAGGCCCGGGAACTGCTCGCGGGTCGCCTCGCCCAGCGTGGCGGGCGCCACCAGGCCGGGCGCCAGCAGCTCGGTGGCGAATCGGGCGAGGTCGTCGACCGTCGACCAACCGTCCTTGGCCACGGAGCCGCGCAGCTCGGTGGCGGCCATGCCCAGGGGCGCCAGCACCGCCTCCGTCACGTAGTCGCCGGGTGACATGCCGGCGGCCTCGGCCAGGGCCGCGCCCAGCGCCTCGAAGCCCGAGTTGCTGTAGATGCGGCGGCGCCCGGGGGCCGCCAGGGGAGTGGTGCCCTCGAACGGCAGGCCGGAGGCGTGGGCCAGCAGGTGGCGGACGGTGGCCCCGGGCGGGCCCGCCGGCGCGTCGAGGTCGAGGGTCTGCTCCTCGACCGCGACGAGGCACGCGTACGCCACCAGCAGCTTGGTCACGGACGCGATGCGGGTCTGCCACCCTCCCGGGCCGGCGCGCTGACGGGCACCGCCGCGATCGACCACCGCGCCGGCCGCCGTGGCAACGGGCCAGCCGGCGATGGCGTCGAGTGCGGGCACGGCTCGGCACGGTAGCGGCCGGGTCGCCGGGGCCTGGGCGGGGTCGGGCTGCGGACAGCGCCACCACTAGCATCCGGGCCGTGGACGAGCTGCCGGACAACGAGAACGCCGATGCGCTCGTGCGTCGCAACTTCGCGTTCATCGATCTGTGCGGGTTCACATCCCTCACCGACGAGCAGGGCGTGGGTGCGGCGGTGGCGGCGCTCTCGACGTTCCGGGCGGTGGTGCGCGAGCGGGCGGGCTGGCGTGGCGTCCGGGTGGCCAAGTGGCTCGGCGACGGGGCGATGCTGGTCGCGACCGAGCCCCGTCCGCTGCTCGACGCGGTGCTGCGGATGGAGCAGGCGCTCGATCGGCGGGGCTGCGCGCTTCCGCTCCGGGGCGGCGTGGCGGCCGGCCGGGTGATCCTCTTCGAGGGCGACGACTACATCGGCAGGCCGGTGAACCTGGCGGCCCGGCTGTGTGACGAGGCGCGGCCGCACCAGATCCTCGTCACGGCCTCGTTGTTCGACGCGTCGGGCGAGGGCCTGGCCCACCGCCAGCTCGGCCCCCAGGTCATCCGCGGGTTCTCCCGCCACGTCGAGGTCGTCGACATGAGCGAGCAGCGGGACCACTTCTCCGTGGACTGATCGCCCCCTCGCCTTACTGACGTAGCGTCAGTAAATCTGCCATCTCCCTTCGACTAGTCAATTGCAGTAACTCCTGCAATACTCCTCCCGGAAGGGGACGCGCCTCTCGGGGGGAGGACACATGGCGCGTGTGGTCGTTGGTGGCGGCGGGCCGCGGCTCGCGTACCAACCCGCGCTCGACGGCCTACGAGCGGTGGCGGTGCTGGCCGTGATGGCCGAGCACACCGACCTGCGCTGGCCGGGCGGCGGCGATCCGGTCGTGTCGGGCGGGTTCCTCGGCGTCGACGTGTTCCTCGTGATCTCCGGGTTCCTCATCACCTCCCTGCTGCTGGCCGAGCGGCGGGGGACCGGACGGGTCGACCTGCGGGCGTTCTGGTTGCGGCGGGCCCGGCGACTGCTGCCGGCCGTCGGGGCCGTGGTCGCGGCGACCGCGGTGATGGTGCGGGTCGCCCGGCTGCCGGTGGACGGCGCCACCACCCGGGGCGACGCGCTGGCCGCGCTGGCCTACGTGGCCAACTGGCGGTTCGTGTTCACCGAGCAGTCGTACTTCGCCGGGTTCGGCGCGCCGTCGCCCTACCGGCACCTGTGGTCGCTCGCGGTCGAGGAGCAGTGGTACCTGCTGTTCCCCCCGCTGCTGCTGGTGCTCGCCGCGATCGTCGGTCGCCGTGCGGGCCTGCTGCTGGCGGTGCTGGTGGGCGGCGCGCTGGCGTCGGCCGCCTGGATGGCGGCCGTCTACACGCCCCTCGACGATCCGTCCCGGGCCTACTACGGCACCGACACCCGCGCCCAGGCACTGCTCGTGGGCGCGGCCCTGGCCGTCGTGTCGCAGCACTTCCCCGCGGTCGTGCACCGCCTGGCCGGCGTGCTGCCGGTGCTGGCCGTGGTCGGCCTGCTGGGCCTCGCCGTGGTCTTCCACGAGGTCGACGGCACCCAGGCGTCGCTGTACCAGGGCGGCTTCCTGGTCGTGGCCCTGGTCGCGGCCGCGGCGGTGGCCGGGCTGGCGCTGCCGGGCTCGCACGGGCCCGCCCACTGGCTGCTCAGCCGGCCGGTCCCCGTGACGGTCGGGCGGCTGTCCTACGGGCTCTACCTCTGGCACTGGCCGGCGTACCTGTGGCTCACCCCCGAACGGGCGGGGCGGGCCGGCCTGGAGCTGGCGGCGCTGCGGATCGGGCTGGCGTTCGCGCTGGCCACGGTGTCGTACCTGGTGATCGAACAGCCGGTGCGCCGCCACGGCGTGGCCGGCCTGTGCGAGCGGGCCACGCGGCTCGGCCTGCCGGCGCTGCGCCCCGCCGCGATGTCCCTCGCCTGCGGGGCGGCGGTGGTGGGGGTCGTCGCCGTGTCGGCCGACGGCGCCGGTCGGTCGGTCCTGTCCGCGTCCGCCGCGGCCCAGGCCCCGGCGCCTCCCCCGCCCGGCGGCCCCGTGCCGACGGTGGCGGTGGCGCCCGGCCATCCCCTCCCGGCCATCGCCCCCGACCAGGAGCTCCGGGTGATGGTCGGCGGTGACTCGGTGGGCTGGTCGCTCGGCTTCCCGCTGGTCGACGAGCCGTCGACGACCCCGGGTGTCGTCATGGCGCAGGCCGCCTACCTCGGGTGCACCGTCACGCCCGGCCAGGCGGTCGTCGAGGGGGTGCGCATCGACGACACCGCGGGGTGCCCGGATTGGCGGGGCGCCTGGCAGCGCGTGGCCTCTCGCTTCCAGCCCGACGTCGTCGTGGCGGTGTGGGGCGCCTGGGAGGTCTACGACCACCAGCAGGGCGAGCACCTGCTGCGGGCCGGCACCCCCGAGTTCGCCGCCGCC
Source organism: uncultured Acidimicrobiales bacterium (assembly GCA_963842395.1). GTDB lineage: Bacteria > Actinomycetota > Acidimicrobiia > Acidimicrobiales > VFJN01 > ZC4RG19. Next base: position 57,414 of record CAWJGJ010000002.1, on the reverse strand, counting down.
TACCAGCGGGCGCTGGCCGACAGCATCGACGGCACTGTCGCCGCCGCGCCCGACGCCCGCTTCGCCTTCGTGACGGTGCCCTGCATGGACGACCGCAACATGTGGGTCGGCGGGCTCGACGACCGCCGCAACCACCCGGAGAACCTGGCCTGGATCAACGCCCGGACGGCGGAGGTAGCAGCACGCTTCGGGGAGCGCGCCCTCGTCGTCGACGCCGGGCCGCTGCTGTGCCCGGGCGGCCGCTTCGCCCACGAGGTCGACGGCGTCCTCGCCCGCGAGGACGGCATCCACTTCACCCCCGAGTTCGCACCCGTCATGTGGCGGTTCATCGAGGAGCACATCCGTCCCTGGCTGGCGCGTCCCGCCGCCGCGCCCGGGGGATGAGCGGGGCCGCGGGCGAAATGGGGCCGGACGGGACCGCGCCAGTACACTCCGCCGGAACCATGCGCAACGAAGAACAAGAGACGTTCTCTGCGCTGGGCGTGTCCCCCGATCTGGTGGCCGTGCTCGACAAAGCCGGCCTCACTTCCGCCTTCCCCGTCCAGCGCCTCTGCATCCCCGACGCCCTTGCCGGCCGCGACGTCTGCGGCAAGGCCAAGACCGGCTCGGGCAAGACCCTCGCGTTCGGCCTCCCCCTGGTCGAGCGGGTCGCTCCCGCGTCCCCCAAGCGCCCCACCGGGCTGGTCCTGGTGCCCACCCGAGAGCTCGCGGGCCAGGTCACCGACGTGCTGCGGCCCCTGGTCGAGGCCCGGTCCCTGCGGCTCGTGGCCGTCTACGGCGGCGCCCAGATGTCCAAGCAGGTGGCCGCGCTCAACGCGGGCGCCGAGATCGTCGTCGCCACGCCCGGCCGCCTCATCGACCTCATCGACCGCAAGCTCGCCAACCTGTCCGACGTCGGCCTGGTCGTCATCGACGAGGCCGACCGGATGGCCGACATGGGCTTCATGCCCCAGGTCGAGTGGGTGCTCCGCCACATCGCGGGCAAGCACCAGACCCTGCTGTTCTCGGCCACGCTCGACGGCGGCATCCAGGGCCTGGTGGACCGGTACCAGCGCGACCCGGTGTTCCACGAGGTCGGCTCGCCCACGCAGACCGTCGACAAGATGGCCCACCGGTTCCTGCTCGTCCACGAGATGGACAAGCACCGCGTGATCGCCGCCATCGGCCGCTCGGGCTCCCGCTGCCTCGTGTTCACCAACACCAAGCGGATGGCCGACCGCCTGGCCCGCCAGCTCACCGACGACGACGTCGACGCCAAGGCCATCCACGGCGACCTGCGCCAGGAGGTCCGCGAGCGGGCGCTCAAGCGCTTCACCGAGGGCAAGCTGGCGGTGCTGGTGGCGACCGACGTCGCGGCCCGGGGGCTGGACATCGACGAGCTCGACATCGTGATCCAGGCCGACCCGCCGCCCGACCCGAAGACCTACCTGCACCGCTCCGGGCGCACGGCCCGCGCCGGCGCCGCCGGGCTGGCGGTCACGCTCGTGTTGTGGAACGAGGAGCTCGAGGTGCGGCGGCTGAAGCGCCGGCTGGGGCTCGACCAGCCCATCGTGGAGATGTTCTCCAACGACGAGCGTCTGGCCGACCTGGCGGGCTGGGACCCGGCCGAAGAGGGCGCAGCCTGACGACGCGTCGGGCGGGACGCCTCGGGCTCAGATCGCGCCCGACGCGAACGCCCACAGCAGGGCGGTGATCGACAGCCCGTCGGTGAGCTCGTCGTCCATCACCAGGCGTCGGACCTCGGCGACGGGGACCCAGGCCACCCGCTCGCTCTCGCCGATGTCGCTCGGCTCGCCCACCCGCGTGGCGCCCGCCGCGGCGAACACGTGGAAGATCTGGTCGGAGGTGCCGTTGCTGGGCGCGTACGACCCCATGCGGTGGAGCGGGCCGGGACGCCACCCTGTCTCCTCGAGCGTCTCGCGTGCCGCCGCCTGCTCGGGCGTCTCGCCGGGGTCGAGCCGACCGGCGGGGATCTCCCAGCCCCAGGTGTCGGTGATGAACCGGTGGCGCCACAGCAGCAGCACCCCTTGGTCAGGATCGTGGACGACCGTGCCCGACGCGGCGTGGGGATGCCGGATCACGTGGTGGTCGAACCGCTCGACGCCGGGGATCTCGACGTCGACCAGGACCAGGCGCATCCACTCGGAGTCGTAGATCTCCCGCTCGCCATGCACGGTCCAACGCACCCGGTCACGCTAGTGCCCGGTGCCGGCGGTCGGGCGGGCCTGACTCGTTCACGCCTCGCGCCACATGCCGATGTGCGGACCGATCTCGGGATCGACCCACTCCTCGCCCTGGGCGGCGAAGCCCTCCCGCTCGTAGAAGCGCCGCGCCGGCACGCGGGCCTGGCACCACACGAGCGTGCCGCCCCGGGCGCGGACGTGGGTGAGGACGGCGGCGACCAACCGGGCCCCGATGCCACGGCTCCGCCACCCGGGGTCGGTGGCCATGCCGCGGAGGCGCCAGGCGCGCTCCTGGTCGGGTCGCCATGGGCACGCGTCGGGATACACGATCGCGGTGCCGACGACCGTGCCCGAGCGGTCGGTGGCGGCGAAGGCCGCCGCCTCCGGGTGGTCGTCGGCGGCGAGGCGCGCCCGGGCGGCCGGCCGGCCGGGCCGCAGCACGCGGGCGCGCAGGGGATGGGTGACGGCGGGGGCGACACGCGAGACGGCGGCCGGCCCGGCGCCCGCGACGGGTGCCGGCGGCGGTTCGCCGGGCCCGGCGCGGGGGCTGGTGGCGTCGCTGCTGGACACGGCACCGAACGGTACCGTCGGGTGTCGTGACCGCCTCGCTCTCGCCCGACCGTGCGCGGGCCCGGGCCGTGGCCGCCGCGGTGGTGGCGGCGGCCGACGAGGCGGGGGTCACCCTCGACGACCGGCTGGTCATCTGGTCCCTCGCCGGCGACCGCCCGCCCGTCGCGGGCGGCCGTCCGGGGCGCTGCCGGCGCCGACGGCCCCGGGCTCGCCGACCTGCTCGGGCGCGCGCTCGAGTCCGCCACCGTCGACCACGAGCGCAAGGCGCTCGGGCTGCACGTGACCCCCGGATGGCTGGCCGACCGCCTGGTGGGGATGGCGCTCCCACCCGGTCGTGTGTTCGGGACGGGCGCAGGGCCGACGGTGTGCGACCCGGCGTGCGGGGGCGGCGCGTTCCTGCTGGCGGCCGCGCCGGCACCTGCACGCCCACGGGCTCGACCGGCGGCGGGTGGTGCGCGAGCTGCTCTGGGGCGCCGACGTCGACCCGGTCGGGCTGGCGGCCGCCGAGGCCGCCCTGGCGCTGTGGGCCGGCGAGTCGCCGCCGCCGGGTCGCCTGGTCGTCGCCGATCCGCTGCTCGCCGGCGGGCCGGTGTGGCCCGCCGCACCGCCGGCGGGATTCGACGCAGTGGTGGGCAACCCGCCGTTCCAGAGCCAGCTCGGCCGGGCGACCGCACGCGACGCCGCCGATCGCCACCGCCTGCGGCAACGCTACGGCCGCGCCGTGCGGGCCTACACGGACACGGCCTGGCTGTTCCTGCTGCTTGGCTGCGAGCTGGTGCGGCCCGGCGGGCGGGTGGTGCTGGTCGAGCCCCAGTCGGTGGTCGCTGCCCGCGACGCCGGTGCGGTGCGCGAGGCCGTCGACCGGCTCGCCGTGCTGAGGGACCTGTGGCTGGACGACGGCCGGGTCTTCACGGCCGCGGTCCGGGTGTGCGCGCCCGTGCTCGAACGCCGCACCGCCGTCCCCGGGCAGGCGGCGAGCGGCCCGGCCCACCACGGCGGGGCGGGCGACAGCCCTGGTGCGCCGGGGTCGTGGGCGGCACGATGGGCCGCAGCGCTCGGGCTGCCCGACGTCGACCTGGGCGCCGGTCCGGCGCTGGGGGCGCGGGCCACGGTGGTCGCCGGGTTCCGGGACCAGTACTACGGGCTGGTGGACGCGGTCCGCGAGCTCGACCCCGCCGATCCGGCGGGTCGCGTGGCGCCGCTCGTCACCAGCGGGGCCGTCGACTGGGCCGCCTGCACCTGGCGCGAGCGCCCGGTCCGCTACGCCAAGCGGCGGTGGCACGCCCCGGTGGTCGACCTCGAGCGGTTGGTCGCGGCCCCGGCGGTCGCCCGCCGGTGGGTGGATCGCACCCGGGTGCCCAAGCTGGTGGTGGCGACCCAGACCAGGGTCGTCGAGGCGGCGGTCGACGCGGCGGGCGCCTGGGTGCCGTCCGTTCCGGCCCTGGCCGTCGTCCCCGGCCCCGGCCTGGGCCTGTGGCACCTGGCGGCGGCGGTGCTGTCGCCGGCGGCGACGGCGTGGCTGGTGCGCCGGGCGACCGGCACCGGCCTGGAGCGGGGCGCCCTCAAGGTGGCCGCGCCCGACCTGGCGGCGCTGCCGCTGCCCGCCGGGGCGGCCGGCGACTGCTGGGACGCGGCCGCGGATGCGCTCGCTCGCTTCGCCGCCGGGCGCGACCCGGCGGCGCTCGACGCCTACCTCGACGCGATCGGCCGGGCCTACGGCACGCCGGCGGCGCTCGACCGCTGGTGGCGGCAGCGGGCGGGAACGGTCGTGCGCTCCGGCACGGCGGACGGCTAGCGTGGCCGCCGACATCAGGAGCGGTCCGCCCCGGCGACGGGGCCGGCCCGGCAACCTGGCTCGGACAGCCAAGGTGCCATCCCGGGGCAACCCGGGGATGCGGCTCATGCAGAGCAACCAAGTGTCCGTGCTCGCCTCGGGGAGCGCACCACCGGCTGTCCGGGCCCTCCGGCCCACACAGGTAGAGGCGCGCGATGCCCCGATCACTGGATCCCACCCGACCACCGAGGCAGACCGCTGCCCGCCTGTTGCGCCGTCGCCTCGACGCGGGCCCCCGACCGATGGCTGAGAACGGTTCGGGGCTCCGTCGTGCCCACCCGAGCGCCCTGCCCGCCACCGGGGCGTGGCGCCCCGGCGACGCCGCCGGCCGGCGGCGGTTCCTGTCGCTGCCGCCGGGCCGTCCCTTCGCCCTCGAGGGCGGAGGGCTGCTGCGGGGCGTGACGCTGGCCTACGAGACCTGGGGCGAGCTGGCGCCCGATGCCGGCAACGCGGTCCTCGTCTGCCACGCCCTCACCGGCGACAGCCACGCCTCCGGCGGCCTCGATCCCGGCCATGCGGCGCCCGGGTGGTGGGACGGCATCGTCGGCCCCGGCCGGGCCATCGACACCGACCGCTGGTTCGTCGTGTGCGTCAACGTGCTGGGCGGCTGCCAGGGCACGGCGGGGCCGGCGTCGCCCCATCCCGACGACGGCCGCCCGTGGGCGTCGCGCTTCCCGGTGGTCACCATCCGGGACATGGTCCGCACGCAGGCCATCGTGGCCGACCACCTGGGCATTTCCCGCTGGGCGGCGGTGGCGGGCGGGTCGATGGGCGGCATGCAGGTGCTCGAGTGGGGCGTGATGTACCCCGAGCGGGTGGGCGCCCTGCTCCCCATCGCCACCGCGGCGGCCGCCAGCGCCCAGCAGATCGGCTGGTGGAGCAGCGGGCGGCGTGCCATCAGCATGGATCCCCGCTGGCGGGGCGGCGAGTACTACGACGCGGCCCCGGGCGACGGGCCCCACGAGGGCCTGGCCACCGCCCGGATGATGTCGATGATGACGTTCCGCAGCGACGACGTGTTCAGCGCCCGCTTCGGCCGCGAGGTGGTCGAGCCTGTCGAGGGCTACACGCTGTGGCAGCGGTTCCAGGTCGAGCGCTACCTCGAGTACCAGGGCGACAAGCTGGTGCGGCGGTTCGACGCCAACAGCTACCTGCTGCTCACCAAGGCCATGGACCTGCACGACCTCGGCCGGGGCCGGGGTGGCATGGAGTCGGCGTTCGCCCGGCTGCGGGCGCCGCTGCTGTCGGTCGGGGTGACGAGCGACATCCTCTACCCGTCGCACCAGTCCCGGGAGATCGTCGAGCTGGCGGAGGCGGCCGGCGTCCCCGCCGCGTACCACGAGCTCGACAGCCCGCACGGCCACGACGCGTTCCTCATCGAGACCGACCGGCTCGGCGCCGTCATCCGCCCGTTCCTCGCCTGCCCGGAGGCCGACCATGACTGACCCGTCCACCTCCCGGCCCGGGGCCGGCGACGACCTGCACCTCGACTCGCCGCGCGATCACGGCCGGCCGCTCGTGGAGCGCGGACTCGCTGGCGCCGGTGCTGTTCCCCTCCACCACCTATGCGGTGCCCACGGTGGACGACCACCGGGCCATGGCGGGCGTGCCCCGGACGGCCCACTACTACTCGCGCTTCGGCAGCCCGTCGGTGCAGGAGCTGGAGGAGGCCGTCGCCGCCCTCGAGGGCGCCGAGGCGGCGCTGGCGTCGGCGTCGGGCATGGCGGCGATCACGGGCGTGGTGTTCGGCCTGTGCTCGGCCGGCGACCACGTGGTGGTGCAGCGCCAGCTCTTCTCGGTGACGTCGACCCTGTTCACCGCCCACCTGCCCCGGTTCGGCATCGACGTGACCTTCGTGGACGGCACCGACCCGCAGCAGTTCGCCGAGGCCGTGCGGCCGGGACGGACGCAGCTCGTGTTCGTCGAGACGCCGGCCAACCCGGCGCTGTCGCTCACCGACATCGAGGCGGTGGCCGCCATCCCCGGGCCGTTCACCGTGGTCGACTCGACGTTCGCCACTCCGGTCCTGCAGCAGCCGCTCGCGCTCGGGGCCGACCTGGTGCTCCACGCCGCCACCAAGGGCCTGGCCGGCCACAACGACGCCCTGCTGGGCGTGATCGCCGGCAGCCGCGACCTGGTCGACGCCGTGTGGGGCTGGCACGTGGTGCAGGGCGGGCAGGCGTCGCCGTTCGACGCCTGGAACGCCCTGCGGGGCATCCGCACGCTGCCCGTCCGCGTCGCGCGCCAGTGCGCCACCGCCCACACGCTGGCCACCCACCTGGAGGCCCACCCGGCCGTGGCGTCGATCAGCTACCCGGGCCTCGACTCGTACCCGCAGCGCGACCTGTGGGCGCGGCAGATGAGCGGCGGCGGGACCCTGCTGGCGGTCGAGCTGGCGGGCGGGTTCGCGGCCGCCGCCCGGTTCTGCGACGCCGCCCGCCTGGCGCGCATCGCCCTGTCCCTGGGCGGCCCCGAGACCCTGCTCACCCATCCCGCCACGATCACCTCCCACCTCACGCCCGCCGAGCGGGCCGAGCTGGGCGTCTCCGACGGCCTGGTGCGCATCTCGGTCGGGCTCGAGCACCCCGACGACCTGGTGGCCGACCTCGACGCCGCGCTGGCGGCCGCGACCACCGACGCGGCGGCGGCCGGCTGAGCCGGGTCGCCGGTCGCCCGCTCCCCAGGTCGCGCCACCGCCGTGCCCGAGCTGCTCGAAGTCGAGACCTACCGTCGCCAGGCGGCCCGCGTCGTGGGTCGCACCGTGGCGGCCGTCGACGCGCCCGACGCCTGGTTCGTGAAGGGCAGCGAGCCGGGCGAGGTGGTCGAGGCGGTCGTCGGGCGGCGCGTCGCGGCCGCCCGCCGTCACGGCAAGCTGCTCGTGCTCGACCTCGCCGGCGGCGCTGACGGTGGCGACGACCGGGGCGACGACGGGTTCACGCGGCTGGGACTCCGGTTCGGGATGACCGGGCGGCTGATCGTCGACGGCCGGGCCTCGATCGACCGCCTCGAGTACTCGAGCGCTCGCGACGTCGCCGCGTGGGACCGGTTCACGCTGCGCTTCGGCGACGGTACCGATCTCCGCATCCGCGATCCCCGCCGGCTCGGCGGCGTGTCGCTCGATCCCGACGAGAGCCGCCTCGGCGTCGACGCGCTGACGGCGAGCCTCGACGAGGTCACCGCCGCGCTCGGCACCAGCACCGCACCGCTCAAGGCCCGCCTCATGGACCAGGCGCGCATCGCCGGCATCGGCAACCTCCTGGCCGACGAGATCCTGTGGCGCGCGGGCCTCGATCCGGCACGCGCCGCCGGCGGTCTCGCCGGGGACGAGCGCGCCCGGCTGCACGAGGCGATCGGTGAGGTGCTCGCCGACCTGATGGCCCGGGGTGGCAGCCACACCGGCGACGTGCGCCAGGCCGCGGCGATCGACGGGCTGTGCCCCCGCGACGGCACGCCGCTCACCCGCCGGCGGATCGGCGGCCGCACGACGGTGAGCTGCCCGCGGCACCAGCGATGAGCGGGCGGGCCCACCCGGGTGTGGCGCCCGTCACTGTCGGTGCGCGCGGGTGGTTCACGTAGCGAGGTCAGGCGTCCTACAGTCGGCACCGGCGCCGCGGGTAGCATTCGATCCGGCTGGGGGCCGACAAGGTGGAGTGGATGCTCGACGGCAGACGAACAGAGGCGGGTAGGACCGCGGGAGGGCCCGCGCGACGGCGGTTCTCGTGGGCGGCCGCCGCGGCGTTCGTCCTCGTCGGGGTCCTGCTGGGCTCACGATCACCCGTCGAGGCGCAGGAGGGCGGCCCGGACCCGACGGTCACGACGTCGACGCCGACGACCACGCCAGCGACGTCGGTCACCACCTCCACCCCGCAGACGACGCGGCCGCGTCCGCCGACGACCCCGCCCGCGACGCAGCCGCCGGTGCAGCAGACCGCGCCGCCGCCGCCCGACGGTGGCGGCGACAGCGGGGGTGGCGATGGCGGCGACGGGGGGGAGGCCACCGAGGAAGAGCAGGCCGGTGCCGCCGACCTGGTGTCCGCCCAGGCGCCGAGCGGCATGACCTTCACCACCAACGCCAACCTCCTGGTGCCGGGCAACGGCCTGTCGGGCGTCCAGGCCACCACGACCACGACCGCAGCCCCGGCGGCGTCCGACGGCAGCGACGCCGAGGACGAGAGTCGCACGATCTGGATGATCATCGCCGCGCTCGCCGGCGTGGGCGTGCTCGTCGCGCTCCTGACCTGGCGCTACTGGCTGCTCACCCGCCCGGGGCTCACCTTCGACGACGACGAGGGCCTCGAGCCGGGTGGCCGCCCGGACCTGCCGGGCGGTCCGGTGCCGGCCGGTCGCCGCGGCGGGCCGCCACGGGGCCCCGCCCGCGCCCGACCGCCGGCCGGCGACGGGTCGCGGGGTGGCCGCGGACGGCCGCCGGCAGCGGGGGGTGGTCGGTCGAGCCCTGGCCGCAGCCCGGGCGCCCCCGGTGGCGCCGACGATCCGTTCTGGGGGCAGCCGGGCACAGGGCCCGGAACGCCGGCGCCCGCGCCGGGGCCGCGGCCGGCGCGAGGCCCGGGTGGCATGCCGGGAGGCCCCGGGGGACGTGGGGGGCCATCGGGCGCCCGGCGCCCGGCGCCCGACGGTCGCCGCGGTGGCGGCTCCGGGCCCGATGTCCGGCGCGGCGGAACCACCGGGCGGGGAGCGCCGACCGCACCGGGGCGCACCCCTCCGGCCGCAGGCGGTGCGCCGTACGCGCACGATCGCGACGTCGACATGTGGGGCAATCCCCGGCGCCGCTGAGGCCCCGCGAGGTCCGGTACCGTGCGGTGCATGGCCGACTCGCTCGACGTCGACGCGATGATCCAGCGCTTCCGCGACCGCGCCCACGCGGTCCGTAGTCGCACGCTGCCGCCCGTCGCGGGCGAGGAGCGACTGCGGTTCATCCGCCAGGCCGAGACCGACTTCCAGGACTTCGCCATCATCGGCGACGCCGCCGCCAGCATCGAGGACGGCGTGCTCGTGCTGCGCGTCGACCTGCGCCCGCCGGCGGCCGAGGCGGAGTCGTCGGGCTGATCCGCTGATCTGCTGATTCCCCTGATCTGGCTCGCGGGGCGGGGCTCCGACTGTGCACACCCCACCACCGTACACACGTTCGCATGCCGGGTGCCTCGGCGATATCCTCGGCTCCGTGGCCCCGACCTGGCAGCCGTCGCTCCTGGGTGACGGCAACCCGGCGTTCGACCCGTCGCTCACGGGCCTGCGGCGGCGCGACCTGGGGTCGGGTGCCTGGGTCGACGTGCTGGCGGGATGGGTCGCGGGGGCCGACCGCCTGTTCGTCGCGGTGGTCGAGGCAGCGGCGTGGTCGGCTCACGAGCGCCCGATGTACGACCGCGTGGTGCCCGAACCCCGCCTGACGACGCGCCACTGGGTCGATCCGCCTCCGCCGGTTCCGGCCATGGCCGCGGCCCTGTCGGCCCGCTACGGCTGCGACCTCTCCACCGTGTCGGCCAACCTCTACCGCGACGGGCACGACAGCGTGGCCTGGCACGGCGACCGGGTGGGCCGGCAGCGGGCGCACACCGTCGTCGCCATCGTGTCGCTGGGCGCCGCCCGGCGGTTCCTCCTGCGCCCCGCCGGCGGCGGGCGGTCGGTGCGCCTGACGCCGGCAGCCGGCGACCTGGTGGTGCTGGGCGGCACCTGCCAACGCACCTGGCAGCACGCGGTGCCCAAGTGCGCGGCGGCCGGCGCCAGGATCAGCCTGATGTTCCGGGAGGGGTACTGAGGGCCCGCCGAGCGCGGTCGACCCGCCGAGGTCGGTCGGTCCGCCGACGCGGTCCGCGACCTGGTCGCGTCGGCGCGAGGCTGTCGCGATGGACATCCCCGTCGCCGCGCCCGACCGGCTGCAGTCGGCGCTGGCCGCCATCGACGCGGCCAACGCCGACGATCCGCACACGATCGTGGTCGACGGTCGCGAGCGCCCGAAGGAGCAGGCCCACGCCGAGATGATGACCCGGTGGGTACAGGTCCTCGCTCCGGGGTGCGGCGACGAGCAGCTCATCGCGGCCCGGGCCCACCACCTGCGCCGCTGGAGCCTGCCGCGCGACAGCTACCCGCGCGACCGGGCCGGCTACCTGCGCTGGCGGTCCGCCCTTCGCCGCCAGCACGCCGCGGACGTGGCGTCGATCATGAGCGCCGCGGGCTACGACGAGGCGGCCGTCGCCCGCGTGCAGGCCATCGTTCGCAAGCAGGGCCTGGGCCGCGACCCCGCCGTACAGGTGCACGAGGACGCGCTCTGCCTCGTCTTCCTCGAGACCCAGTTCGACGACCTCGTGGCCCAGCTCGACGACGATGACAAGATCGTCGACATCCTGCGCAAGACGGCGGCGAAGATGAGCCCCGCGGCGCTGGCCGCCGCAGGCGACCTGCCCTTCTCCGCCACCGGTGCCGCCCTCCTGGCGAGGGCGTTGGCGGCCGAGTAGGACGTCGGGGGGCGACAAGAGAACAGGCGGTCGATGGCACACTTCGCCGGGTCGTCCACGCAGTAGCGTGACCCGTTCGGTGAGGGCGTCCGTGGGACGGCAGAAGGAAATCGACGTGAGCGACGAGAACGACAGCGCAGAGGCCGACGCAGAGGCCGACGACGACCGGCCCCCGTCACCCGACGCCCCGGAGTCCGGGCCCGCCGGCCCCGCTCCTTCGCAGCCCCCTCCTGCGCCGTCGTCGGGGGAGTGGGCGACGGCTGGCACCGCTGCGCCTCCGCCGTCCGGCGACCCGGCGGGGACGGGCACCCCTGCGCCTCCGCCGCCCGGGGAGTGGGCAGGAACGGGCACGCCCGCGCCTCCGCCGCCGGGCGAGTGGGCAGGAACGGGCACGCCCGCGCCTCCGCCGCCGGGGGAGTGGGCGGGGACGGGCACTCCTGCGCCTCCGCCGCCGGGGGAGTGGGCAGGAACGAGTACGCCCGCGCCTCCGCCGCCGGGGGAGTGGGCGGGGACGGGCACCTCTGCGCCTCCGCCGCCGGGGGAGTGGGCGGGGACGGGCACTCCCGCGCCTCCGCCGCCGCCCGGTGAGTGGACCGGTCCCGACGCAGTACCGCCCCCCGCTCCTGGCGACGCGGTGCCCGCCCCGCCGCCACCCCCGCCGGCTCCACCAGCGCCCGCGGGTCCGTCGGAGGCAGATCAGGAGCCCGGCGAGGCGATCCCCGGGGAGTCCGCACTCGACGTGCCGGCGGCGGAGTCGCCGGACGCGGCTCCGGCCGAGCCGCCGTGGCAGCTCACACCGACGCCGCCGTGGCCGGCCGCGGGTGGACCACCCGAGAGCGCGCCTCCGCCCACGGGCGTCCCCGCCGGCGGCCCGCCGCCCCCGGGCGCTTCGTACGATCCCGGGGCGGTGCCGCCCGGTCCGCTGCCGGGTGCCGTGCTGCCCACTGCGCCGCCGCCTGGCGCGCCGCCCGCCACGAGTCCGCCCCCGGCCGGCCCGGCCGGATATGCGGGTCCTGCGGGCTTCGGCCCGCCCCCCGGTCCCGTGGTGGTCGACCCGCATGCATTGGGCCTGTCCGTCAGCCGGCTCGGCGGCGGTGCTCGCCGGGCGGGCAAGGTGGCGCTGGCGGTGCTCGCCACGGTGCTCGACGAGAGCGAGGTGGTTGCCGTCCTCGTCCAGGGTCGATTCCGGGGTGAGGCGGCCGTCGCCGCCCTGGTCGAGGGCAAGGTTGTGCTGGTGAACGAGCGTCAGTGGAAGCCGGAGGTGGTGGTCGTCCCGGTCGACGCCGACCTGGCTGTCCATGGCTGGCAGGACGACCGCACCGCGGCGCTCACATTCGTGACGGGCGACCGTCACGAGGTGCTCGAGCGCATCGGTGACCGGGGCCTCGCCGTCGAGATGGCGCAGCGGATCCGCCACGCCCAGGGCGGATTCGACCCCGCACCGCCGCCGTCCGCGGCACCGCCGCCGCCGGTTCCACCCCCGCCGGGCTGACGCCGCCGCGCTGGTGGGGGCGCCCGGCGACCTTGCTATGGTGTTGGCCCCACGCGGACGTGGCTCAGCTGGTAGAGCATCACCTTGCCAAGGTGAGGGTCGCGGGTTCGAATCCCGTCGTCCGCTCCACACAAATCCCAGGTCAGGGGCCTCTTCGGAGGCCCCTGATGCGCGTCCCGGGGCCGTCGTCGCCCCGCCCGATGGCCTCCGTGCCCGCCGCGTGCCCGTCGGGGCTGGCCAGCGCGTCCGTGATCGCCCCGGACAGACCTGCCGTCGCCGAACGCCTCGGTGCACAGCTCGACCTGTTTGCCTCGACCATCCGCTCGGCCACGGTGCCTCCCCCTCGGCGCCGGCGCACCGGGTGCACCTGCGAGTCTCGACGACCGTCCGTCAGCCCTTGAGCGCCCCGGACGCCAGCCCGCTGACGATCTGGCGCTCGGCGATGACGTAGAACACGAGCGCCGGCACCATCGAGAGCGTGGTGAAGGCCAGCACGCGGGCGGTGTCGGACGAGTACTGCGTCGAGAAGTTCGTCACCCCCAGCGGCAGCGTCCACATGTCGGGGTCGCCGAGTATGACCAGGGGAAGCAGGAACGCGTTCCAGCTGTGGACGATGGCGAGCACCGAGATCGTCGCGAGCACGGGCCGCGACATCGGCAGCGCGATCCGGTAGAAGAAACGGAACGGCCCGCAGCCGTCCATCGCCGCCGCCTCCTCGAGCTCGGGCGGGATGGCCCGGAAGAACGGGCGGAGCACGATGATCGACACCGGCAGGAGGAAGGCTGCCTGCGGGAGAGCGACGCCGAGGGGGTTGTTGAGCAGGTCGACGCCCCGCACGGTGATGAACAACGGCAGGACGGCGACGGTCACTGGGAACAGCAGGCCGAGCGTGAAGAGCGCGTAGAAGGCCTCGCGCCCCCGGAATGAGAACCGCGCCAGCACGAACGCGGCCATCGACGCGCACGGCACGACGACCGCCGTCGTGATGGCGGCCACGACGACGCTGTTCCGGAGCTGGAGCCAGAACGTCTTCGACGTGAGGATCTCGCGGTAGTTGTCGAACACCCACGGGTCGGGAAGGCTCACCGGTCGATCCGACAGCTGACCGGTCGTGCGGAACCCGCCCAGCACGGCGTAGATCACCGGCACGCTGACGACGAACACGACGCCGGCGGCGATCGCGTACATCGCCACCAGCCCCAGCGGCCGCCGGAGCGACCGGCCGGGGGCACCGGCGGGGGGTGCGGACACGGCCATCCTGGTCACCCGCCCATCGTGGTCAGCGCGCCGGCGACGTCGCGGCGCAGGACGAATCGCTGGTAGCTGAGTGCGAACGCGAGGGAGACGAGGAACGCGATGACTGCCACCGCGCTGCCGTAACCGAACTGGGAGCGCTCGAAGCCGCGTTCGAGCATGTACGTCACGGTCGTGTGCGAGGCGCCTGCCGGCCCGCCGTTCGTCATCACCCAGACCAGGTCGAACAGCTGCAGCGACCCAATGATCGACAGGAACACCGAGATCCGGATCGTCGGCCCCAGGAGCGGGAGGGTCACGTAGCGGAAGATCTGGGCGCGGCTCGCGCCGTCGAGCGCGGCCGCCTCTTCCAGCTCGGCCGGGATCTGCTGCAGGCCGGCGAGGTAGAGGATCATGTGGAAGCCGAAGTACTTCCACGAGACCACGACGAAGACGGTGTAGAGCACCACGTCGGGGTCGGCCAGCCACAGCTCGACGAGGCTCCCCATCCCGACCGATTCCATGCTGCGGTCGAGCAGGCCCGCCGGCTGGAGCAGCAGGCGCCACACGATCGCCGTGATCACGTCGGAGAGCACGAACGGCAGGAAGAAGAGCAGCCTGAACAGCGCGCGTCCCCGCATGCGCTGGTTGAGGAGCACCGCGAGCCCGAGCGCGAACGGCAACTGCAGGACCACCGACATGCCAAGGATCACGAAGACGTGGCGCAGCGAGGCCAGGAACACGGGGTCGGCCAAGGCATCGCGGTAGTTCTGGAGCCCGACGAAGTTCTCGAGCGGCTCCAGGCCGTTCCAGTCGAAGCCGCTGTAGAAGGCCCCCTGGAAGATCGGCAGCAGCGCGAGCACGAGGTAAAGCAGCAGCGCCGGCGCCAGGAAGGCGGCGATCGTGACCCGCCTCCGCCACACCGCCCCGACGCGGCCGGTCACCCTGGCGCTCGGTGGTGCTGCTGCGTCGGGGCGGGTGGGTGGGGGTCCGGTGCTGCCCGGCGGCCACTCCTCGTCCAGGAAGGGCACCGGGCTCCTCGCATCCGCGGGGGCAGGCATCTCGGCTACGCCGGCCTCACGGCCGCGCCGCTCCCGGCCCTATGGCCAGGCCGGGAGCGAACGTCCGGCTCCGGGGCGGAGCCCTGCCTCCTCACGCTCTCGCTCGGCCCTCATGCGGCGCCGGCGATCATCTGGGCGACCTCCTCGGGAGACGCCTGCCCCGCGTAGAGCAGCTCCACCGCGTCGTTGATGGCCTCACCGAACGCCGGGTCGTAGGCCTGGTCGAGGTAGAGCTGCACGACGTCGGCCTCGGCCCGGGCGTCGAGAACGTCGGTGAGGTTCGGGTCGGTGATCGAGCCCTCCGAGCCGACCACGACGGGCAGGATGCCGCTGTTCGTCTCGCCCCACCGGTCGGCGATGGCGCGGGTCGAGATGTACTCGAGGAACTCGACCGCCTCGGGCGGCACGTCGGCGCCCACGGCGAAGCCGTTGCCGCCGCCGAAGCCGTCGGTCGGGTCGCCGTCGCCGCCGTCGACCTCGGGGAACGGGAACCAGCCGAGGGCGTCGCCGAGGCCGTTGCCGTCGGGCGAGTTGGCGTTCATGGTGCCGGGAGCCCATTGCCCCATGAGCATCATCGCCGCGCCCCCGGTGGCCATGGTCGCGGCCTGGCCTCCGGCGCCATCCCACACGGCGGCCATGTGGCCGGCCTGGAACGGCTCCAGCTCGATCAGCTCCTGGAGCTGCTCACCGGCCTCGACAAACGGCTCGCTATCGAACTCGGCCTCGTCGCCGGGTGCCGGGAACGCCTCGGCCCCGCCGTTGCGCAGCCCGAGGTAGGCCCACCAGAACATGCCGGGCCACTTGTCGCCCATGCCCACGGAGATCGGCGTGATCCCGGCGTCCTTGAGTGTCTGCACGTCCTCGAGCAGCTCGTCCCAGGTGGCCGGGGGCTCGTCGATGCCGGCCTGGGCAAAGAGGTCCGTGTTGTACCAGAACCCCACCATGCCGAGATCGAACGGGATGCCGTACTGGGCGTCGTCGACCTGGTAGAGACCCACGGCGCCCTGGTTGAGGTCGCCGATCCAGGGCTCGACGTCGTCCGTGATGTCCAGCACGAGGCCGGCGTCGACCTGCTGCGCCAGCTCGCCGCCACCCCACGACTGGAACAGGTCGGGCGGGTCACCGGCCTGCAGGCGCGGCTCGACCGCGGTCTTGAACGCCTCGTTCTCGTAGACGGTGATGTCCACCGTGACGTTCGGGTGCTCCGCCTCGAACTCCGCGGCGATGTCCTCCCACAGCGAGAGGCCAGGGTCGTTGTTCTGTATGTGCCACCACTCGATGGTGACCGGCTCCCCGGACCCGGACGCGTCCTCCGGGGCCTCCGTCGTCGAGCCGTCGTCGTCGCTACCGCACGCGGCGGCGACGAGCACGGTCACACTCACCAACGCTGCCGTACGGGCAAACCTGCGGTGCATGTCGGTTCCCCCCTCCGCACGGGCATGGGACTCCCGTGCGCGGGTGAGCGTCGCGCAGGCTCGCGGAGCTTGTCAATCGTTATCGATAACGTTATCGACACCGTTCTCGACGCCTGGATATGCTCAGGCGGTGAGACGAGTGACGATCGGGGACGTCGCGGCCCAAGCCGGGGTCTCCACCGCCACGGTGTCCAAGGTGATCAACGGTCGCTACGGCGTCGCGCCCGCCACGTTGGCGAAGGTGCAGGAGGTCATCGACAATCTGGGCTACGAGTCGAGCCTCGTCGCCCGCAGCCTCCGCAGCCGGCGCACGAACGTGATCGGGATCCTCGTGGCGGACATCGAGCCGTTCAGCGCCGAGCTCCTGAAGGGCGCCGGAGCCGCGGTCCGCGAGCGGGGCTACGAGCTGATCGTCTACTCCGGCAGCGGCCACGGCAAGGACCACTCCGGCTGGGAACGCCGCTACATCTCGCGGCTCGGCGGCACCCTCACGGACGGGATCGTCCTCGTCACGCCGACGGTCGTCGAGGTCAGCGACGGCACACCGGTGGTGGCGGTCGACCCGCACACCGGGCCGTCGAGCCTGCCGAGCATCCACTCCGACAACCTCGCTGGAGCGATCACTGCCACCGATCACCTCATCCGGCTCGGGCATCGCCGGATCGGCTTCCTGGCCGGCCGCCGAGACCTCGAGTCTGCCCGGCAGCGCGAGCAGGGCTATCGCGACGCCCTCGGCGCCGCCGGCATCCCGATCGACCCCGGGCTCATCCGCGTGGGCGACTACGACCTCGAGATCTCCGCCGAGCCGGCCCGCGCGCTCCTGTCCCTAGACGACCGGCCGACGGCGATCTTCGCCGCCAACGACCTGTCGGCCATGCAGACCATGCACGTCGCCCGCATGCTCGGGCTCGACATCCCCGGTGACGTGTCGGTGGTCGGGTTCGACAACATCCCGGAGTCGGCGCTCACCGAGCCGCCGATGACGACCATCGACCAGTCGATCCAGCAGATGGGCCGGCTGGCCGTCGAGCTGCTCGTCGAGCTGATCGAGGGCGACTCGCAACGACCCCGGCAGATCACGTTGCCGACCCGCCTCGTCGTCCGCGGGTCCAGCGGGCCGGTCCGGCGATGACCGGGTTCAAAGGCGCTGCTGTCGCCGTCGGCCCAGACGCGGCTTTCCGGGACCCGTCGCTGGGCGTCGGTGAGCGGGTCGCCGACCTGCTTGTCCGGATGAGCCTCGAGGAGAAGGTCGCCCAGCTCGGCAGCGCCTGGGTGTTCCAGCTCGCCGACGGTATTTGCCTCGACGAGGAGCGGGCCGCCGACCTGCTGCGCCACGGGCTCGGCCAGGTCACCCGGATCTCGGGGGCGAGCAGCCTTGCCGCCCGCGACGCGGCGGGGCTCGCGAACGCCATCCAGCGCCACCTGGTCGAGTCCACCCGGCTCGGTATCCCGGCGATCGTCCACGAGGAGATCTGCTCCGGGGTCATGGCCCGGGGTTCCACGATCTTCCCCCAGGCCATCGGGCTCGCCAGCACCTGGGACCCGGCCCTCGCCGCCGCGCTCGCGACCGCCGAGCGGAGGCAGATGCGGGCGACGGGTGCACACCAGGGCCTCTCTCCGGTGCTCGATGTCTGCCGCGATCCGCGCTGGGGGCGTACCGAGGAGACGTTCGGCGAGGACCCGTACCTCGTCGCGCGCATGGGCATGGCGTTCGTGCGGGGACTGCAGGGCGACGATCTGACCACCGGGGTGATCGCCACGGCCAAGCACTTCGTGGGCTACGGCGCCTCGGAGGGCGGCCTCAACTGGGCGCCCCCGCACATCGGCGCACGCGAGCTTCGCGAGGTCCACCTCCACCCGTTCGAGGCCGTGGTCCGCGCCGCCGGCGTGCGGGCGGTGATGAACGCCTACAACGAGCTCGACGGCGTTCCGGTGGCCGCCGACCACGGCCTGCTCACGGGCGTCCTGCGCGACGAGTGGGGCTTCGAGGGATGCGTGGTCGCGGACTACTTCTCGGTCCGCCAGCTCACCGACTACCACCGCCTCGCCGTCGACGCCGACGACGCCGCGGCGCTCGCGCTCGAGGCCGGGCTCGACGTGGAGCTGCCGGGCACCGACTGCTACGGGGAGCCTCTTCTGCGTGCGGTGCGTGCCGGGCGGGTGCCCGAGGCGACCGTGGACGCCGCGGTGGCGCGGGTGCTGAAGGCCAAGGTCGAGCTCGGCCTGCTCGAGCGGCCCTACGTCGACCCCGAGCACGCGGCGGTGGCGGTCGACACCCGCGAGCACCGGCGGCTCGCCCGTGCGATCGCCCGCAAGTCGCTCGTCCTCCTGCGCAACGACGGCATCCTGCCCCTGTCCTTGCCCGGCCGAATCGCCGTCCTCGGGCCGAACGCCGACAACGCGCGCCACCTCTTCGGGGACTACACCTATCCGGCCCATGTCGAGTCGCTCGAGGAAGTGCTCCGAAGCGGCAAGAACGTGTTCTCGATGCCGCTCGACTCCCGCCACCGGCCCGACGACGTGGACGTGGACGCGTCGACGGTCGCCGAGGCGCTGGCCGCCCGCGTCGGCCGGGACGTCCGTCACGCACGGGGGTGCGGCGTGACGGACGGTTCGCCGCGCCGGCTTCGCCGAGGCGGTCGAGCTCGCCGCGTCGTCCGACGTGGCAGTGATGGTGATGGGGGACAAGGCAGGTCTGACCGACGACTGCACGAGCGGCGAGAGCCGCGATGCCGCGTCCCTGGACCTGCCGGGCGTGCAGGAGAGCCTGGCGCGGGCGGTGATCGCCACCGGCACGCCGGTCGTCCTCGTGCTCGTCGCCGGTCGACCGATCGCCAGCCCCTGGCTGCACGAGCACTGCGCCGCCGTGCTGATGGCGTGGCTGCCGGGGCAGGAGGGCGCGGGCGCCATCGCCGAGGTGCTCGCCGGCGACGTGAGCCCCGGCGGGAAGCTGCCGATCTCCTATCCCCGCGGGGCAGGCCAGATCCCGGTGTACTACGCCCACAAGATCTCCGGCGGGCGGTCCCACTGGAAGGGCGACTACGTCGACTCGCCTGCCTCGCCGCTCTACCCGTTCGGCCACGGGCTCGGCTACACGACCTTCGCCTTGGCCGCGGCCTCGCTGGCGCGGGCAGAGCTGTCGTGGCACGACGCCATCGCGACGACCGTCACGATCACGAACACCGGCCACCGCGCCGGCGACGACGTCGTCCAGCTCTACGTGCGGGACCCGGTCGCCAGCGTGACCCGCCCCGTGCTCCAGCTCGCCGCGTTCGTGCGCGTCGAGCTCGCCGCGGGCGAGTCGAGGACTGTCACCTTCGAGACGCCCGTGGGCCAGCTCGGCTTCCCCGGCCGCGACCTCGCCTACGTGGTCGAGCCGGGCCGGCTCGACGTACTCGTCGGCACCTCGTCCGCCGAGCTCGTCGAGGTGGGGAGCGTGTCCGTGGTGGCGGATCCGTCGGGTCGGCCCCCGGAGAAGTGCTACGAGGGGACCGTCACGGTCGCCTGACCGACGGGAGGACGCCCCATGGCCGAGTTCTTCACCGACGTCCGCGAACGGATCCGCTACGCGGGACCCGACAGCGAGGAGCCACTGGCCTTCCACTGGTACGACGCGGACCGCGTCGTCGCGGGGCGGCGGATGGAGGACCACCTCCGCTTCGCGGTGGCGTACTGGCACTCCTTCAACTGGGACGGCTTCGACATCTTCGGGGCCGGCACTTTCGATCGTCCCTGGCACCCGACGTTCGCCTCCGGGAGCGTCGACCCCGTCGAGGCGGCGCGCCAGAAGATGGGGGCCGCCTTCGAGTTCTTCGCGAAGCTCGGCGTGCCGTACTACTGCTTCCACGATCGCGACATCGCGCCCGAGGGCGGCTCGTTCAAGGAGTCGGCGGCGCTGCTCGACGAGATGGTGGACCTCGCAGCCGAGCACCAGGAGCGCACCGGCGTCACGCCGCTGTGGGGCACGGCCAACCTGTTCACCAACCCGCGCTACCAGGCGGGCGCGGCCACGAATCCCGACCCGGAGGTCTTCGCCTACGCCGCCGCGCAGGTGGCCCACTGCATGGAGGCCACACATCGCCTCGGCGGCGAGAACTACGTGCTTTGGGGCGGCCGCGAGGGCTACGAGACGTTGCTCAACACCGACCTGCACCGTGAGCTCGACCAGCTCGGCCGGTTCCTCGCCATGGTCGTCGAGCACAAGCATCGCATCGGCTTCACCGGCACGATCCTCATCGAGCCCAAGCCGTTCGAGCCCACCAAGCACCAGTACGACTACGACGTGGCCACGGTGCACGCGTTCCTGCAGCGCTACGACCTCGACACGGAGATCAAGGTCAACATCGAGGTCAATCACGCCACGCTGGCCGGCCACGACTTCGCCCATGAGGTCGCGGTCGCCGCCGACGCCGGCATCCTCGGTTCGGTCGACGCCAACTCGGGCGACGATCGGCTCGGCTGGGACCTCGACCGGTTCCCGGTATCCGTCGAGCAGATGACGCTCGGCATGATCGAGATCCTCCGGGCCGGCGGACTCGACACCGGTGGCTTCAACTTCGACGCCAAGCTGCGCCGTCAGTCGATCGACCGGACCGACCTGTTCCACGGCCACATCGGCGGCATGGACACGCTGGCGCGGGCGCTCCTCGTGGCCGCGGCCATCCTCGAGGGCGGGGAGCTCGACGGCGAGCGCTCCACCCGCTACGCCGGCTGGGACGGCGAGCTCGGCCGGGCCGTCCTCGGCGGCACGACGGATCTTGCCTCGCTCCACGAGCGTGCGTTCGACCGCGGCGAGCCCACCCGGGTGTCCGGCGGTCAGGAGCGACTGGAGAACCTCGTGGGTCGCTACGTCGCCCGGGTCCGCTGACGTCGCCGTCCGCTAGCAGGCAGCCACGCAGCCATGTGCATCGTCGCCGGCGTCGACCTGTCCACCACCGCCACCCGCAACTCCGGGATGATCGCCTCCGGAATCGCCAACTCCCGCACCCCCGCCGCAGACTTCGGCGGTCCCACATCAAGCCGGCCGTTCACCTCGGAGTTGAGTCCCAGGTAGTGGTGTAGCGGGCGTAGGTCCCCCGGACGGATGACCACCAGGTCAGCCTCTTGACGTTCCTGCGAAAGAGCGACGAGAGGAAGAACGCGGTGGTCGACGACACGATGGACGCGCTGATGTGGTTGCGCAAGCCGGCGACGCGAACGATCTGTTGCGCGAGATAGTCCGCGAGTTCGCCCAGCGGCTGATGGCCGCCGAGGTGAATCGCCCTGGGTCTGTTGGAGGCACTGGAGTGCCCGGACAGGGAACACCGCCAGCCGAACCGCCGGCTTGCCAATCAGCTTGCCAATCGACTCTCGCTGGCAGACGCCTGCATGCGCTGTCGCCGCCGCATTCTCACGCATCATCTGCCGTGCTCAGCACCTGGGAGCGGATTTCCCAGCACCTTGCCAAGGTGAGGGTCGCGGGTTCGAATCCCGTCGTCCGCTCCACACGTCGCAGATCAGGGGCCTCTCAGGAGGCCTGTCCGAAGAACACTCGTCGTCAGCTGGGCACGGGCCGCGACCGTCTTCAGGTCTCAGTGCTCGGGTGGGCGGGGGCCGGTCTGGACCATCGACCACAGGGCGTCGCTGAAGCGGCGCTCGTCGCGCTCGGACAGGTTGCCCCCGAGGACGTCGCGCAGCACCTCGACCAGCTCGACGATCCCGTTGCCGGGGTCGTAGGCCGGCGGCGTCGCCGGCAGCAGGGGCGGCGGCCCGGCCGGGGCGCCGAGGGCCACGGCCTCGTCGTCGGTCAGCTCGGTCAGCGTGGCGTTGCGGCCCATCGGGTACCACCAGAACGAGGTGGGGGCGTCGGCCGCCTTGTCGCCGATCTGCGTGGCGTTGGCCTGGAACGACGTACCCCGCATCACCGGCACCGTGTAGGTGTTGGCGTTGTTCCACATCGTCGTGCTCCAGGTGTCGGCGTGCACCACGGTGTTGCCGCCCGTGGCGTACACCCAGCCGACACCCTGCCCGTAGCCGTTGATGATGGCGCAGCACCTCAGGCCGGCGCCGCCGGACGGCCACCACACGGTCCCGACCAGGAGCCCGTCGGTGGTGGCCGAGTACCACTGGCCGGTGGAGATCGCCCGGGGGGCGAACATCGTGACCGACGTGTTGACGGTGAGGCTCCCGACGACGTTGGCCCCGCCGGCCTCCACGTTGCCGGTGACCGTGAGGGGCCCGCTCACCGTCGTGCCCTTCAGGTTGGTCTGGCCCTGGAGGTTGCTGGTCCCCGTGACGGTGAGGCCGGTGGCCGTGGCCCCGGCCTCCAGGGTCGACGTGCCGGTCACGTCCAGGGTCCCACCCACGACGGTGGGCCCCACGGTGGCGTCGCTCTTGAGGGTGGTGGTGCCTGTGACGTCGAGCGTCCCGGCCGTGACCGACTTGGGCGTCTGGTCGGGGTCGCGGATGGTGACGGTGAGGCTGGCCGACAGCTGGACGGTCTGGAACCCGGGGTTGGGCGTGCCGCTGTCGGGGCCGCCGGCGACCGAGGCCACCACCACGAAGGTGGTGTTCCGGCTGCGGCCGGGCACGACGCAGGTCGGGGCGGTGCCGGAGTAGACGGGGTCGGCCTCCCCGCCGGCGTACACGGTGTAGGAGGTGCCGTTGCTGTCCCAGACCAGCTCGATCTGGGCGCCGTTGGGAAACTCGGTCACCGGGGCCACCGAGCCCGGGACGTGGGCGATCAGGCTGTCCAGGTAGAACGGCGGGACGTCGATGTCGCTCATCGGGGGCCTCTCTGCTCGAACGGGTCGGACGGGTGGGAGCGGCGGTCTCGGTCGCGGTCCCGGTCGCGGTCACGACCGCGGTCCTGCGGGGGCGCCACCGCCAGCAGCTGGGCGATCCCGGCCGCGGTCCGGCGCTGCAGCTCGGGGGTGAAGGCGTCGCCCAACAGGTCGACGAGCGCCCGGACGACCCGCTCGATCTGGCGGTCGCGCCGGGGCCTCGGCACGACGACCGGCCCGCCGGGCACCGGCGCCTCGACACCGGCCGGGGGCCCCTCCACCACCTCCAAGGTGGCGTTGGCGGCCAGGGGGTACCAGTTGAAGGCCTTGTTGGCCGACTCCCCGAAGCGGTCCTCGACCTTGGCGCTGAAGGTCGATCCCTTGGGGACGGGCAGCAGGAAGCTGTGGGGGTTGGTCCACATCACGCCGCCCTTCGAGTCACGCCACTGGTAGGCGTTGCCGCCGGTGGCGTAGACCGTCCCGACGCCGCTGCACGTGCCCGAGATCCGGGTGGCGATCTGGGCCCCCGACGCGCCGGCCCACAGCACGCTGCCGGCGAGGAAGCCGTCGCATGCCGCGGTGTAGGTGACGCCGGGGGTGACGGGCCGGGCGACCAGGCCCTGGTACCCGGTCCCGACGCTCAGCGCCCCGAGGACGGCGGAGGCGACGTTGAAGGTCGTGCCGCCGCCGATGCCCCCGGTCACGGTGGCGCCGGTGAGCGTGGCGGAGCCAAGGTCGGCGTTGCCGGTGACGGTGAGGGTCGGCGCCTTGACCGCGCCCAGCCGGGCGGGGTTCTTCACCGTGAGCGGCCCGTCGACCTTGGCCGAGCCGGGGGTGACGGTGGTGGCGGCGAGCCGGGTGGTGCCCACCACGATGACGGTCCCGGCGGTGTCGCGGGCCGGGGTGAGGGTGGGGTCGGCCACGGTGGCCGAGATCGACGACGAGGCCTGGCTGCCGCCCTCTGGGCCCGGCAGCGTCGCCACGACGGTGAACGTGGTGTCGGTGGCGATCCCGCCGGCCACCGTGATCGACGTGTCGGAGCCGGTCCACACCGGTGTGCCGGAGCCGCCCTGGTAGAGGGCGAACGAGCTGCCGTTGCTGCCCCAGGTCAGGCGGATGGCCCCGCCGTTGCGGAACTCGGTGCATGGCACGGCCCGGGCCCCGGGCGCGGCCGACATCGTGACCAGGTTGTCGAGGTAGAGCTGGGGGTCGGCCTTGGTGAGGACGAAGCCGGACCGCCGCTCGACCAGGTTTTCCTTGTCGGGGCCGGACCACTCCAGCACCACCAGCGTGAACGGGCCCGCCGTCGGGTTCATCGACTTGGTGCCGAGGCTGAAGGCGAGCCGGTAGTCGACCTTCCAGTGGTCGCTCGACGGGCAGATCACGGTGAAGATGGCGTAGCCGCGGTCGGTCGGGGGCAGGCCGAGGTCGGCACCGTCGTCGAAGATCACCCCGCTCACCGTCCACCACTGTGTGTTAGGGGTGAGCGTGGGGACGTCGGTGCAGAAGTCGATGGGCGTGCCCCCGACCGGCACCGCCACCCGGAACTGCGAGCAGAACACGGTCTTCCCGGTGGGGGGGCTGACCCAGAAGTTGACCATCCCGGGGGCGGGCTGGGACGGGGGGCTGGCCTGGACCGGCGACGGGACGGTGGCGAACCGGAAGTCGAACAGGCTCTCGGGCAGGGCCACCGGGGCCGGATCGCCCCCCACCGCCTCGTCGTCGGGCGCCGCGTCGTCCGGGGCCTCGTCGTCGGCGGTATCGGGGGTGGGGACGTCGTCGCTCACGAAGCCTCCTCGTCGGCCCCGCCGCCTGGGGGCGGGGCCAGGTCGGTGTCGAACTGCAGGAACCCGTCGCGCAGGGTGCTGGCGTAGTCCTTCAGGCGGGCGTCGGCGGTGGCCCGGAGCAGGCCGTAGGACGCCCAGCCCGAGCCGGTGGCCCGGTCGGGCTCCCACCACGACCAGGCCCCGGCCTGCTCGGTGGGGTGGGGCAACCACATCGACTCGGGGAACGCCGGTGGGGCATCGCCGGTGGCCGGCGACTGCTCGGAGTGGGTGAGCAGCGACCCGATCCGGAACGTCAGCTCGAGCTGCGACAGCGCCCCCCGCACGAACGTGTCGGGCAGGGTCAGGGCCTTGGTGGGCAGGATGCCGGTCACGAAGTGCACGGCCGCCCGGGGGTCGACCAGCAGCGACAGGTACGTCGGGGCGGCGTCGCCGTAGCGCAGCGTCAGCCAGTTGCCGTTGTCGGTCCGGCCGATCGGGCCGATCTGGCGGACGTAGCCCTGGGTGACCTCCGGGTCGGGGGCGGCCACGCTGTTGAACGTGCCGTAGTCGTCGCCGGTGAAGAAGCCGACGAGGCCGTCCTGGCGGCCGGCCAGGTCGCCGAGGCGGACCTCGAACTTGCGGGTGAGGAAGTCCGGGGCAGGCGGTGGCCACACGTTCGGCCAGTCCGACTGGGCCGCCAGCGGCTGCCCGTCGACGCTGAGCCGGGCCCCGACCCGCAGCAGCGCCAGGGGCCGCCCCACCAGCACCGACAGGTTCTGGTCGGCCCGGTCCCCGAGGGGGTCGACCGACCACAACGTCGTGTCGATGGTGGTCAGGAGCGTCTGGAACGCGGTCGCCGCCGTGAACGCCGGGGCGGTGATCATGGCGGCCAGGTGGGGCGCCAGCGCCCGGACGTCGTCCAGGGTGATGGGATCGTGGGGCGGGGGCTGCCACTGGGCGGTGCGGGTGCCGGCGGCGTCGGCCAGCAGCCTGACCTCGCCCAGGGCCCGCCCGTCGGGGGCGTAGAGGAGGATGCCGTCGTCGAGGTGGTTGGGCAGCAGCCAGGCGGCCACCGGGTTGGCCGGCCCCCCGGCCACCACGGCCACCGTGTCGTCGCGGGCGTCGACGAAGGCGACGTCGAGCCGCGAGGGCTGCTGCAGCCGGGGCCGCAGCTCGACCAGACGGCCAGGGTTGCGGGTGATGACGGGCTTGTCGGGCCGCAGCGCCGGGTCCACCGTCGGCACGAAGTTCTGGGGGTCGGCGCTCCCCGTGCCCCCGACGATCTGGAGGACCTGCCCGAACGTGTCGTAGACCAGCAGGAACTGCACGGCCAGCTGGCCCTGGCGCAGAGGGTCGAAGCGGGGCTCGGGCCCGTTGGGGATGTAGGGGACGCCCGCGGCGCGCCCGGCCACGGCGGCGGCGATGGTGGAGTCGGGGCCGGTGTGGGCCCGGGTGTCGCGGGCGGCGACGATGTCGCCCAGCCCGACCAGGGCCTGGGACATGAACTTCCACGAGCCTGCCTGGTCGATGGCGGTCTCCAGCGCCGCCAGCGCCTCGGCGTCGGCCGGGGCGTTGGGGTTGCCGGTGACGAAGTCGTCGACGAACTTCTGGAGCCGGGCCCGGAACGTGAACTGGGCCTCGGGTGTCAGCGGCGAGATGCCGCCCACCGCCTGCACCGGGGCGGCGCTGTCGCTGGCGAAGGGACCGAAGGGGCCGGTGTAGCTGTAGTCGGTGCCGTCGAAGGCCCAGTTGTCGACGCCGGACGTCTGGTCGGGAATCGACACCCAGCCCACCTGCCACTCCATGGCCAGCGGCTGCCACGGCTGCAGCGCCCAGGTGGCCAGACCCTTGGCCGGCAGCACCTCGCCCGGGTAGGAGGCGGCCGGGTGGCCGGTGACGGCGGCGGTGACCGCGGCCGGCTGGAGGCCGGTGGCCCGGGCGATGGCGCCCGCGCTGGCCGGGTCGAGCAGGAACGCCTCCAGCACGAAGGCGGAGACGAAGGCGGGCAGAGCGACCGCGGCCGCCGCCGGCAGCGCGGGGCGGGCGGCTCCCAGCTGCGCGGCGCCGACGGGCGTGGTGCCCACGTGCAGCTCGGCCACCAGGTCGCCGGTGCGCCGGCACGGCAGGGTGGCGGACGGGTCGGGCAGGGGCCCGGGATTGATGCCCGACAGGACGACGACCGGGTCGGCGCTGCGCCACGACCGGCTGCCGGTCACGGCCCGCAGCGCCATGCCCGCGCCCAGCCCCCGGGCCGCGGCCAGGTCGGCGATGCCCCGCTCGAATGACTGCTGGCGGGTGTCGCCGGGCTGCACCACCGGCTGGGGCACCTTGGGCAACTGGGCGGACACCGCGGCATGGTCGGCCGACAGCAGGCCGGGCAGCGTGGTGCGGACCGCGGCCTCGTAGGCGTCGGGGTCGAACCCGTCGAGCGGGACGATCTCGGACTGGTAGAGGCCCTTCTGCCACTTCCACCACAGCGCGTAGAGGGCCCAGCGGTGGGCGTCGAGCGACGTCTGGGCGGTGTCGAGCGTGGCCTGGGCCTCGTTGAGGTCGGCCAGCCAGGCCGCCACGGTCGGGCTCAGGTCGGCGGTGGCGCCGTCGCCGGTGGTGTCGACGATCTCCCAACTCAGGGCACCCGGCTGCGACCCGAAGGCGGCCTGGTGGACGGCGGTGGCCAGCAGGTCGGGGCCGTTGATCGCCTCGAGCTCCGGCAGCAGCCCGTAGTGGAACGCCTGCAGCAGATCGACGGCGGCGGGGCGGTCGAGGCGGCCGGCCACCAGCGCCGTGAAGGCGTCGACGGTGGTGTTGCCCACCCCGACGTGGACGTTGCCGGTCAGGCCGTCGAGCGGGCTGGGCGGCGTCGTGCCGGCCGACGGTAGCCACGGCACGTCGAGGGCGAGGCCCTGGTAGACGCTGGCCGTGGGGGCGAAGCCGGCGGGGACGGCCCAGCCGAGCGCGGTCGGGGTTGTGGTCGTGAGCACGTCGTCGGCGGCGTGGGCGTACCAGCCGACCACCAGGTAGGTCACGAGGTCGCCCTCGGCCACCCCGGTCATGGCGTCGTAGAACGTGAAGACGTTGGCGCAGTGGGTCTCGTACCGGCTGAACAGGATGTTGCCGGGGGCGACGGCGGTGAGGAACGACGACGTCCCCGCGGCGCGCTCGCTCCAGCCGCCGGACGCGGTCAGCGGGAAGGGCAGGCCGATCTGGGCCACGAGCGCCCCGTTGTTGGCCTGGGCGACGCGGCGGACGTCCTGGGCGCCCTGCACCCGGCGGGGGTCGCCGCTGGCGGTCCAGCTCTGGAGGATGGTGTCGTCGACCAGGTAGAGCGCCGGGGAGTCGGCGTTGGGGCAGTCGCTCTCCACCACCCAGCCGGTGACGCCCCGGGAGGCGGCCGGGAGGCCCGAGTAGCGCACGACCAGCCAGCGGTTGGGCGCCGCCGGGTAGGTGACGTCGCCGTCCTGGCCGCCGGTGCCGTGGCGGAGGCCGTCGGGCAGGTCCCAGTGGAGGTAGATGCCGGGGGAGCGGGCCGTGGTGGTGGCCTGGCCCCCGCCCGCCTCGGGCTCGGGGCTGTCGTAGCTGCCGAGGGCCTCGTAGTTGAACCGCCACTGGCGGAAGGCCCGGGGCACGTGGTTGACAACCATGGCCTGGACGTCGACCGGCACCACCAGCGCCGGCGGTGGATCGCCGATCGGCGGCGGATCCGGCGGCTTCGGCCCCGGCGGCGGCATGGGCCCGGGGCGCGGCGGCTCGGGCCTGGGCGGCTCGGGCCTGGGGCGCGGCGGCTCGGGCTTCGGGGGCTGGGGTGCGGGGGGCCGCGGTCCCGGCCGGGGCGGCTCCGGCCGGGACGGCGGGGTCGGGGCCGGCGAGCGGGTCGGCGGCGACGACGGGGGCCGGGGGTCCGGTCGGTCGGTGCTCATCACACGGTCCCCGTCACGAAGCTGAGCTCCTCGGGTGTCTTCAGGACCTGCAGCGCGAACGCCGCCGGCCCGAACGGGGTGCCGGGGCCGGCACCGAGCACGACGGTCTGGCCGGCGGCGACCAGCGCCGCCACCACGCCCTGCACCAGGCCCGTGGTCGAGCCGGGCGCCAGGTGCAGCACCCGCCCGTCGGCCCGGAGGAACGGCGCCGGCTGCCCGGCCGCCGGCCGCACGACCAGCGGCCCCAGCGGGGCGCCCAGCTTGGAGGCGGTGGAGGTGAGGTTCCGCAGTTCGACCCGCCCCTCCTCGTCGAGCCCGAAGCGGAAGCCCTCCTGGGGCTCGCTGATCAGCACCTCCGACGGCACGCCGTCGAACAGGGCCAGCAGCACGCCCGACCCCATGCGCTCCAGGCGCAGGGTCTTGAGCAGCGTGGTGCCGTCGGCCTCGAGGGGCCGGACGGCCAGGTTGGGCCAGCCGGTGACCAGCGGCGACCGGAGGAGCATCCCGGCCACCAGGCCCGGTGGCCCGTCGCCCGGCCCGGGGTCGGCGCCCTGGAGGGTGCTGCGCCGCACGGCGGCCGCCTCGGCAGCGGCCGCCGCCACGACGGGGGCGGTCATCTGGTGGAAGAACGTCTGGAGGCTGGAGCCGAGGCCGATGCTGGTGGCCCCGTCGAGCAGCGCCCCGGTCCAGTTGGGGTCGACGTAGAAGAACCGCACCGAGCCCGTGACCGGCGGCGCCGCCGGGCCGGCGGCGGCCGGGGCGACCAGCGGCAGCATGGCCGGGTCGGGTACCAGGTGCTCGAACGGCACCATCTCCAGCAGCAGCAGCCGGGCCAGCCACTGGGCCACCGGGTCGAGGTCGTCGGCGACCAGCCCCAGCACCGCCTCCTGGTTGGCGGTCTCGCCCAGGAAGTTGACCAGCGCCGCCTTGGGGTCGCTGTCGGGCGGCTCGGGGTCGGGCGGCGGCGTGGGGACGGGGGCGTGGCCCTGGCCGATGTCGTGGAGCAGGTCGGCGTCGAGCACCTTGAGGACCTGATCGGCGAGCAGGCCGGAGGCGGCCAGCTCGGCCAGGTCGGCGGGCGTGTCGAAGTGGTCGCGGGCCAGGCGGTCGGCGAGCCGGTCGGTGACCAGGTGGAGGCGGCGGCGCAGCTCGTAGAGGGCGGTGCCGAACGAGCGGTCGGAGAGGGCGGCCAGCCGGCCGATCTGCCAGGCGGCCGACAGCGACAGGTCGAAGACGCCGTGGGCCGGGTCGTAGGCCATGGCGGCGTCGGCGCTGAGGAACGGCCCGTCCTTGGCCACGGGCTCGGTGCACACGGGCACGAGCGGCCCCCGGTACCAGGCCACGGTGCCCTCGCCGGTGCGGGTGCTGTACGCCAGGGGGACGAACCCCTCCATCACCCGCCGCACGACCTCGGCGTTGGTCGGCACCTTGGTGTCGAGCGCGGGCGGGCGCATCCGGAGCCACAGGTCGTCGGGGTGGTGGGTGCCGGTGGCGGGGTCGTACTCGTTGGCCAGCAGGTCGAGGGCGAGGCCGGCGAAGTCCTCGGCCGGGTCGGCCACCGACTGGAACGTCCAGCTGGCCAGGGACACCAGCGCCACCTTGTCGAGCACCGGGTTGCCGTCGACCTTGCCGGAGCGGGTGAACACGGGCTGGTCGACCATCCACGGCGCCCAGCCCTCGACCGACACCAGGTGGGCGATGTTGCGGGTGGCGGGCTGGTCGGCGGCCGGGGTGGACGGGAATCGGTTGGCCACCACGACCGAGAAGGTGCCGTCCTGCACGAAGCCCTGCAGCGCCTTGTCGCCGGGGTTGACCACCCGGACGTGGGCGAGCCAGCGTGTCTCGTCGGCCCGGGGCACGACGGCGGTGAAGGTGGCGGCCGACAGCTCGACGTAGCTGCACACGCTGGTGGCGGCCACGTCGCTCTCGCGTGGCACCACCGGCACGAGCGCGTCGGTCAGCCCCTGGTAGGCGCCGACGGTGGCGATGGTGATCCGGGTGGGGCCGGTACCGCCGATGATCTCGTCGTCGCCCAGCACCAGCAGCGCGAGCCAGGGGGTGCCCGGGGTGGGCACCTCGCGCTCCCAGGGCAGCTCGGGGGTGGAGAGCACCACGAAGGGGAGGACGTCGCCGAACTGCCCGGTGCTGCAGTCGGGCGGGTAGGACTGGACGACCTCGCCCGGGTCGACGGCGAACTGGGGGGCGCTGACCGTGAAGCGCTGGGCGGCAGTGGCCGGCTGGGACAGCACGGCCGGGGCGTCGTGGCCGACCGTGATCTGGTAGTCGCCGCCGAAGACGGCCGGGACGTAGTCGTCGTAGAGTTGGACGTCGCCCACCGCCACCGGCGGGATGGCCTCGGCGGCGGCCGGGGCGGCCGGGGCGGCCGGGGCGTCGGTCGACGTGTCGGTCACGGCGTCGCCTCCACCAGCAGCGGCGGGTCTGTGAACAGGTGCTCGGCGTCGGCGCCCAGCGTCGTCATCGGGTCGCTCCCACCGTCGTAGAGCTGGGCGGCGCTCAGCGCCCCCAGCAGCCCGGTGCGGCCGCCGGCCGCGCTGCCGGTGCCCACCTGCGCCACCTGCCCGATCGACGTGGCCGACGGCACCGGCAGGAAGTCGTCGGTGGGGGCGACGGCCGGGTCGATCGGCAGCCGGCCCGGGTCGGCCACCGGCTCGTAGGCCACCTCGCGCAGCTCGATCACCCCGGTGGTGGCGCCCAGCTCGGGGCCGGGCAGCCGGAACGAGGCCCCGACCGCCGTCCCGTCGACCAGGTCGTTCGAGGGCGTGGGCGGTAGCTGGGTGAAGTGCCCCTGGGCGTCGGTGTGGGGCTCGCCCCACAGCGAGGCCGGCACCCTGCGGTGGCTGACGGTCGGCGACCATGTGGTCAGGTCGTGCCAGCTGCCGTCGTCGAGGCGCTGGACCCGCACCGTGTGGGTGGCGGTGGTGGCCTTCACGTCCATGGGCCGTACGTCGAGGGTGGCGCCGGTGGCGACCGTGGTGACCGCGGTGGCGTTCGCCCCGCCGTAGGCGAGGGTGGTGGCCGGCACCGCCGACTCGGTGCTGAACGAGAAGCCGCCGGTGCGGACCACCCACACGTCCTGGCCGGCGTGGTCGGGGTCGGTGGCCGAGCTCTTGAGCCCGCCGGTCACGGCGGCGGTGAGGGCCTTGGCCGGCAGCAGGTCGGCGAACTCGGGCTTGGACAGCGGATCGGTCGCCACCGACCCCTGGCCGGCCCCGAAGTCGACGGTGAACGACACGATCCACAGGTGGACGGTCACGGTGCCGCCGGTGGGTGGGCCCCACAGGCTGACCGAGGCGCCCAGGCTGAGGCTGATCGTCTTGCTGATCCCGAAGATGTCGAGCTTGTAGGCGACGCCGATGCTGACGGCGATCCCGGCCTGGAACGAGAACGGGTTCCACGACACCAGCAGGTCGGCCTGGGCGGTGAACCAGGCGCTGAGGTTGCCAGACTGGAACAGCACCTCGAGGCCGCCGCCGGCCATCACGCACGACGTGGTGAGGGCGAAGTAGGCGCTGCCCTTGATCGACACCAGGTCGCTGACCGCCCAGCCGAACCCGACCCGGGGCACCTGGGGGAAGAACGGGGGCGGGCGGAACGCCGGGTGGTAGCCGCCGATGGTGATGGCGAACTGGCCGGCGTTGAGGTTGTCGCCGTACCAGAGGAAGAAGGCGAAGCCGCCCGTTAGCTTGGCGGCCGGGGCGATCACGTAGCTGTTGGGGCTCAGGATCGCGGTGAGGCCGAAGAAGCCGGTCTGGGGGCGCAGGACCGCCTCCAGCTCCAGCTCGACGAACACGTAGGTCTCGGCGTCGGGGGCGCCCTGCGGCAGCCGCAGGGTGGACAGGCCCAGCAGGGCCAGGACCAGCTCGTCGCCCCACTCGGCCACCAGCATGGCCCGGCTCTGCACCAGCTCGAAGGACGTGAACTCCAGGCCGACCGCCAGCCAGTTGGTCCCCGAGCGGGGGGCGATCCACGCCTTGGCCTGCCCGTTGGGCGGGGCGGCGGTGCCCTCCAGGACCGCCAGCACGTGGGCCGGGTCCGACGCCGGGGCGGGCTGGCCCGGGCCGGGGGCGGCGTCGAGGACCAGTAGCGGGAAGCTCAGGACCTCGTCCTGGGCCGGCAGGGTCAGCGCCCGGTTGAACCCGAAGCCGGCCATCAGCCCGGTCACGAAGAACGCCGGGGGCCCGCCCAGGGGCAGGCGGAGCTGGGCGAAGACGAACAGCGACGCTGACCCGTCGGTCTGCTGGGCGTAGGAGGCGACGGCGGCCAGCCCAAAGCTGGCGGCCTCGACCACGACGGTGCCGTCGTACTGGAACTCGACGCCGGTGCCGAGCTGGTTCGCCGGCAGGGCGTAGAGCGCCCCCGAGATCTTGAGGGGCGGGGCGTCGTAGGCGACGCCCAGGCCCCGGAGCTGGAAGGCGGGGGCGAAGTGGTCGAGCGGCGAGCCCAGGGCCAGGCCCAGCATGTCGACGGCGAGGGGGCCGAGGGCGATGGCGGCGTCGAGGGTGACGAACAGCGTGTTGGAGCCGTCGGTGCGGTACTCGAGGCCGACCCGGTGGATGGTGAAGACCCCGAAGGTCCGCTCCACGCTCCACCAGGTGGTGAGGTCCGACGGCGTCGCCGGTGGGGTGCCGCCCCCGGCCATCCCCGCGGGAGCGGCGGGGATGGCCGGCGCTCCCGGGGCGGGCAGGGCCCGAGGGGGCTGCGGAGGCGGGGTCGGTGGGGCGCCCACCGGGATGTCGACGGCCTGGGCGGCGCCGCCCAGCAGCAGGGAGCCGAACAGCGTGGCCGTGGTGGTGATGTCGCGGTCGGGCAGCCGGGGCTCGGTGGCCGGCAGGGTGTTGCCTCGGTTGAGCTGGCCCACCTCGGCCTTGGTCAGCGGCCGCGACACCAGCCAGGCGCCGATGCCGGCGATGCCGAGCTGGTCGCCGCCGGGCAGCTTGTCGCCCACCAGCGGGATGTCGGCCAGGGTCACGTGCAGGGGCACGTCGACCCCGAAGGCCATCACCCGCTGGGTGCCCACGACGTCGGTCTGGAACACGGCCGAGCCGTAGTTCACCGAGTGGGCGCCCATCAGGAAGGCGGTGGCCCCGGCGTGGTAGCCCAGCGTGAAGGCGGCCGAGTCGAGCCCCAGGTCGAAGCTGGGCGGGATGGCCGGGAGGTCGTACCAGCCGAACACCCGCGCGATGTCGGCGAAGCCCAGCGGGTCGCCGGTGCCGGTCCACGAGGCGGACAGCTGGGAGCCGGCCGTGGCCAGGTCGAGGGTGACCGTGAACGCCGACGAGCCGATGGCCGCCGCGCCCGCGAGGTGCACCGCGTAGCTGGTGGGCGTCTTGCTCATCAGCACGTAGAGCTCGGCGCCGAAGGCGCTGCCGTCCACCGCCGGGAGGGCGGCCCGGGCCGTCCCCCAGAAGGTGTAGTCGTAGGGCTGGCCGGCGGCAGGCCGGCGGGCGGCGACCCCGAAGTCGGCGATCTGGATGTCGTGCAGCTCGGCCGGGACGCTGTCGGCGCTGCCGAGCAGCTTCTCGACCAGGGTGCCCAGGTCGAGGGGGCCGAAGTAGGCGCCGCTGACCGCCTCGACCTCCCAGGCGCTGCCCCCCGCCTTCTGCAGTGCGACCAGGAAGTCGAACCGGCCGGGGAACACGTCGGGCAGGAAGTCGGCCTCGGCGGTGACCGTGACCTGGGTCAGGTCGATCCCAGTGGGGTCGAGGACCTCGGCCCGCAGGCCCACCGACTCGAGCACGAGGACGTCGTCGATCACCGTCCACGGCGCCGTGGTGCCCAGCGCCAGCGTGAGGTAGGTGACCTTGGGGGTGGTGGGGTCGAGGACGAGGCCGAAGTGGTCGAGGCCGACCTCGGCGAACACGTCGTGCAGCTCGGCCGGGACCAGCTGGCGGAAGCCCTGCCCGCCCGGCAGCGCCTCGATGATCGTGTCGATGTCGCCCCGGTTCGGGAGCGGGTCGGTGCCGACGCCGATGGTGGTGCCGACGACGGGGACGCTGATCGAGACCTGCAGCACCTCCTGGAAGTCGGCCTGCACCTGGAGGTCGACCGGCTGGAAGCCGCCGTCGGCGGGCGTGGGCCCGACGACCACGGCCACGGCCGGGTTGGCCAGGGTGAGGGCGTTGGGGGCGGCGCCCACCGCGAAGGTGCCCGACGCCAGCGGAGCCCGGATGCTGCCCACGGGCAGGGGGTCGGTGGCCGTGGGCCCGAACAGGCCCCACAGGCGGTAGTCCTGCGGGCCGACAAGGTTGCCGAGCACCTGGCCGATGGCCGGGAACGCCGACAACCCGGTGTGGCCGGCGAAGTTGAGGCCGGCCGCCAGGTCGAGCGAGGCCGAGGCGTCGCCGGGCCACGGGTGGGCGGTGCGGGCCGAGGTGGCGAACAGGAAGTGGGCCCCGGTCACCGGCAGGAGGTCGAACGGGAACAGCTCGGCGACGGCCGGGAACGAGGCGGGGAACGCCCACCCCGAGGCCATGGTGGCCCCGACGACCAGCTCCAGCGTCTGGCCGTCGGGGCTGGCCGAGAGCTCCAGGGTGGCAGGCAGCGCGGTCTGGCGCAGGAGCGCCGCGGTGCCGGCCGTGATCGTGATCGTCCCGCCCACCGGGTCGGGGACGTCGGACGCCTGCACGCCGGCGACGGTCACGTCGGCCCCGGCCGCCAGGCCGAAGGCCAGCCGCAGGTCGGCCCGCACCGGGTCGGTCAGGACCCGCCCATCGAGCACTAGCGTGCGGGAGGCGGTGGCCTGGGCCCGGAGCCCCTGGGCGACGGCGGCGAGGTCGACGGCCATCAGACGTTCGCCCGGTTGATGACCTGCGCCCCGGCAGCACCGTTGAGCTGGAAGGTCTGTTGGCGGGCCAGGGGGCTGATCCAGCCCCGGAGGATGGCCCCGCAGGTGATCTGCTCGACCCCGTGGGCCTTGGCCTCGTTCTGCACGTCGACGTTGAGCGCCTGGGCATGCAGCGAGGAGTGGGGCAGGACCCGGGTGGTCACGAAGGTGCTGAGGAGCTGGACGCCCCCGTCGACCGCCTGGGCCGGTTGCACGTCGATCGGTGGTGGCGGAGGGGCGCCCGGAGCGCCCGCAGCAGCGCTCTCCAGGCCGGTGATCCAGGCGGCCAGGCTGCGGCGGGCGTTGCCGACCGTGTTGGCCCCGTCGTAGGTGGTGGTCTCCTTCCAGACGTGCATGTTCTGCCAGTGTCGGTAGGGGATGCCCTGCTGGATGAACAGGTTGGTGATGCTGAGGTCCTCGGCCGAGTTCATGAAGACGGGTCCGAAGTTCCGATGGTTGTTGACGAACATGTCGACGTTCCAGCACGACAGCTGCTGGATGATGTTGGCGGGCCCCGGGGCCACCACCGCCCCCGGTGGGGCCAGGTTGATGTTCTGCCGGGCGAAGTTGCGCACCGTGAGGAACGCCTCGGCCAGGGTGCCGCCCATGAACCCGCCGGCCGCGG
The DNA here is from genome assembly GCA_963842395.1 of uncultured Acidimicrobiales bacterium. Classification (GTDB taxonomy): domain Bacteria; phylum Actinomycetota; class Acidimicrobiia; order Acidimicrobiales; family VFJN01; genus ZC4RG19. Next base: position 21,243 of record CAWJGJ010000002.1, on the reverse strand, counting down.
ACACCGGCGCGACGTTCATGGCCTGCTCGATCAGGTTCCAGCCCGGGAAGTTGGTGACGAAGACGACGTTGTCGTCGATGAGCCACGCCTTGTTCCACACCGCGCCGTGGTTGGCCTGTAGGTCCTTGCAGAACTCCATGGCGGCGTAGCGGCTGGCCCCGAAGCCCACGACCCGCTCGTTCTGGCCGGGGTTGCGCTGGAAGTCCCAGCCGATGACCTTGATGCCGGTGGGGGCGCCGATCGGGTCGAGGCGGTCGCGGTAGCGGGTGTACTCGGAGCTGTGGACGACCACGTAGATGCCCCGGTTGAGGGGCAGCGGGGCCCCCTGGCGGAGGGGGGTGTAGATGGGCGAGCCCTGCAGCTGGCCGGCGTTGGCCGCCAGTGCCCGGTAGTCGCTGGGGCCGTTGAAGTGACCCGCCGCGACGTTGAGCCCGGCGATCTGGGCGTTGACGGCCGCCAGACCGTCGCGGATCCAGCCCGAGCGGTTGCTCGACACGATGACCAGGGGTGGCTGCCGGCCGGCCGTAGCCTCGTCGGCGTCGATGTTGACCCAGTTCCGGCTGGCGAGCCCGAGGGTCCGGGGAAGGTAGTTGGCGTTGACGAGGGCGTTGCGCCGGAGGTTGAGCATCCCGGAGTAGAGGGCCTGGTCGCCGGCCACCCATTGGATGTTCTGGAGCGGGGCGTACTTCTGGTTGACGAGGGGCGGTCCGTAGGCCGTGTTCTTGTCGGTGCTGACCGCCATCGCTCCCCCTCCGGGGCGCGCGGCCCCGCCACAGGTGCCCGGGCGCGGCCTGACGACCCGCCCGACGTGGCTGCCTCGGCCCGGACCACCCCGGGCCGCCTCTTCTCCTGATGTCTGCCGCCTGCCTCGACAGCCCGCCTACGCCGCCGCGCTGTCGAGTGGTGAGAACTGTACGCAACGTGAGGTATCGTCCGCAATGCCCTCTGGCGGACGCGTCATCCCCGCATCGTCAGGCCCGGGTCACGCGGACCACGCGCTGGAACGTGGCCGGGCCGTTGAGCTGGAACGTCCGCTGGATCGTGGCCGGGGCGACCCAACCCCGCTGGATCGCGCCGGTGGCGATCTGCTCGACCCCGTGCGACTTGCCCTCGTTCTGCACCGCCACCACCCCGGCCCGGGCTTGCTGGATGGAGTTGGGCAGCACCCGGTTGACGATGTAGTCGCTCAGCAGCTGCACGCCGCCGTCTCCCGGGTTGGCCGGCTGCACCTGGATGGGGGGCGGTGGGTTGGCTCCCGGGGCCGCTGCCGCGGTGCTCTCCAGGCCGGTGATCCAGGCGTTGAAGCCGCGCCGGTGGTTGCCCGCGGCGATGGCGCCGTCGGGGGCCGCCACCTCCTTCTCCACCCGCATGTTCCCGTAGAAGCGGTAGGGGATGCCCTGCTGGAGGAACAGGTTGGTCATGCTGAGGTCCTCGGCCGACGCCAGGAACACCACCCCGAAGTTCCGGCGGTTGGCGTTGAAATTGTCGACGTTCCAGCAGGCCAGCTGCTGGATGATGCCCGCCCCCGGCGGAACCGCCGGCGCCGCGGCCGGCGGCGCCAGGTTGATGTTGGCGCGGGCGTAGTTGCGGGCCGCGGCGAACGGCTCGGCCAGCGTCCCGCCCACGAAGGCGGCCGCCGAGGCCACCGGCGCGGCGTTCATCGCCACCTCGATGGCGTTCCAGCCTGGGAAGTTGGTGACGTAGACGACGTTGTCGTCGATCAGCCAGGTCTTGTTCCAGGTGGCGTTGCGCCGGCCCCGCAGGTCCTTGCAGAGCTCCATAGCGGCGAAGCGGCTGGCCCCGAAGCCCATGATCCAGTGGTGGGCGTTGGTCGGGCGCTGGAAGTCCCAGCCGATCACGGTGATGCCGGTGGGCGCACCGGGCGGGTCGAGCGCCGCCTGGTAGGTCTGGTACTCGGAGGCGTGGACGACCACGTAGACACCGCGGGTGGGCCCACCGGGAACGACGGGGCCCTGCCGGCAGGGGGTGTAGATGGGCGAAGACCGGTTCTGCCCGCTGAAGGCGGCCAGGGCGTGGAAGTCGCTGGGGCCGGCGAAGTTGTTGCCGCCGTTCTGCATGTTCATCTCGAGGTCCGCCGCGGCCAGGCCGCCGGCGATCCAGTTGGCCCGGTTGCTGGACACGACCACGAGCGGGGGCTGGCGGCCGACGCCGGACTCGGCGGCATCGATGGCGGCCCAGTTGCGGGCCTGCAGCATCAGCGGCTTGGGCAGGTAGTTCGCGTTCCACAGGGTGTTGCGCCGGAAGTCGAGCAGCCCGCTGTAGAACGGCGTGTCCGCCGGCGCCCACACGACGTTGGCCAGCGGGGTGTACTTCTGGTTGACCAGGGGCGGCCCGTACTGGGCGTTCCTGTCGGTCTGGACAGGTGGCACCGCTCCCCTCCTCCTCCCAGGGTCTCCCTCTCGTCCCAGTGAGTAGAGATCACTGTACGGAAAGTGAGGGTGCCGGACAACGATCGGAGGAGGGCGACGCGGGGGGTGTCGCGGAGCCTGTCGAGGGCCAGGCCCTCGGCGCCAGGATCGAGCTGCTCACTGGCAACGCAGCAGGGCACGCCATGTACCTCACCGGCACTCGCGGTGACATCGTGATCGTCGGGATGGGCGAGCTCCACTTCGAGGAGCTTGCGGAGGTGGCGGTCGGCGACGAACTGCTCGTCGACAACTCGATCTACCTGGCATTCCAGACGATGCACCGACACCAGGTCGACCCGGACTTCGAGCCGTGGCAGCAGTTCTGCGAGGGTCGAAACCCGATCTACCCGCAGCAACCGCGCAAGATCGGCCCGATCATGGCCCGGCAAGGGTCCGGCGTCAGCCAGTCCGGCCGCTTCGCCGGGAAGATGATCGTCGTCCAGACGCTGATGGACGAAGCGGCGTACCCGTGGCAGGCCCTCTGGTACCGCAAGAAGGTCGAAGCCCAGCTCGGCGACGCGATGGACGACCAGTACCGGCTCTGGTTCGTCGAGCACGCGATGCACACCGGCGGCGCAGAGCCGGTCGCGGGACTCAGCCTCCCCGACACGGTCCCGTCACGTAAGACACGAATGGTGTCGTACCTCGGCGTGCTCCAGCAGGCGCTGCGAGACGTTGCCGCCTGGGTTGAGCTCGGCATCGCCCCGCCCGCAAATACGGCCTACACGTATGACGACGGTCAGGTGCACGTTCCCGACACCGCAGCGGAACGGGGTGGGCCCCAAGCCGTGGTGCGCGCCACGGCCAACGGCGCGGCACGTGCTGACGTGGCGGTTGGCGACGAGGTGCGGTTCGAGGCGCACATCGAGGTCCCCCCCGGTGCCGGGGGCGTGGTCGGGGTGGCGTGGGACTTCGACGGCACCGCGGCGTTCCCACTCGTTGAGGACGGTCTCGATTCGGCGCTCGTGGGCTACACCTCGGTGGTCACCCTTGCCTTCACCGAGCCGGGTACGTACTTCCCGGCGGTACGCGTCACGAACCAGCGCTCGGTCGACGTGGGCACGCCCCACTGCCGGATCCTGAACCTCGGACGAGTGCGCGTCGTCGTGCGATGAACACGATGCCGCTGGGGGAGCGGCGCCCTTGTCGCCCTCTGGATCCCTGTCCCCGACGCCGGCCGCCTCGGCGTGGCCCGTGGCCGGCACATACCGGGTAAATCCGATCCGGCACTCGGCTTCGAAAGCTGGTGTGGAGAGAGACGGCGACGAGAGAAGTGGCGAGCAGTTCACCATTCACCGGGCGTCGACCGGCGCCGACTGGCGTGAGGCGACAGCGCTTCTGTACGACTACGTCGAGTGGGTGCGAGGTTGGGCCGGCATCGACCCGGTCGCCGCGCAACCGCAGTTGCACGCGGACCTGGCCTGCCTGGCCGACCGCTACGCCACCGACGACGCTGCGCTCTACCTCGTGGCCTGGCGGGCGATCACGGTCGGTGTCGTCGCCATCCGCGTCCAGCCCGACGGAACCGCAGAACTGAAGCGCATGTACGTGCGACCAGTTGCACGTGGACGCGGCGTCGCTGATCGGCTGATCGATGCCGCTGTCGCTGGTGCAACCGAGCGGCAGTGCCCGACGGTGTGGCTCGAGACGCTCCGCGGTGCCATGGACCCGGCGATCGCGGTGTACCGGCGCAACGGCTTCGTCGAGTCGTCCACGCGGCCGCCCACGCTGGGTATGGACGGTGTCGTCGTGATGGAGCGCATCCTCAGCGTGGCGAGCCGATGCGCGTGACCTCCGCAGCGACGCATGGGAGTTGGTCGTGCTCGATCACCGCCGCGTCGCCCTCGGCGCGTGAAGCCCTAGCCGCGCTGGGCACCCTTCAACACGCGATCACTACCCAGGCGCTGGAGCTCCCGCCGACTGCGGATCGGCAGGTCGGGGCGCGGCTTGCCAGACGCGTCAGTAGCCGACACCACCCCCACCGCTGCCACCTCCGCCGCCAACTGCCAGCACCAAGATCAGCACGACAGCGGCCACGACTGCGATAGCGATCCAGAATGTCGGAGTACGAAGAACACGTTGCACGATCGGCATCCTTCCCCTGGGCTGCGTGCCCAAACGGAGCGGGCTCACCTTCACCACTGTGTTACATGCGCCAGGTGCCGACGAGATCTCCTTCACGGCGCGTCACGGCCGTTGTCCAGTCACGGTGACCGAGCTGTCTCAGCCGCGTCCGCTCCCGGCGACGGCCGCCGGATGGTGAAGTGGGGTGGGTCGGCGGCCGGACGTCGGCAGCAGAGTGTTCAGCATCGCTCCTGCCCGGTTCACTCGGCGATGGTGGCGCCATGGATCTCGAGGGCCTGGACCCCTCGCAGGTCCAGCCAGGCACGGTCACCGGCGCGCACGACGCGGATCTGCGCGGCACCACAGGATGCGCAGCGCAACACGATCCCCGGAGCGTCCAGGTAGGCGCGCAGCTCGGCGACGAACCGGCCGTCGCCACAGGTGGCGCATGTCGTCACGGCCATCGTGACGTCGAAGGCGAACAGATCGCCGAGTGCGCCGGCGGCCGCGTTGCCGTCCAGAGATGTGTCCACGTCAACCTCCTGTCGGTCCGAACCGCTCGGTCCTGATTCGTCCGGGCTCATGACCCAAGTCGACCAGCGCGTCGGCCACCGCCTCCACGAACGCGGTGGGCCCGCACACGTAACATTGCGGCTGCGCAGGCGGCGGCCAGCCGACCTCGGCGAGTAAGAGGGCGTCGACGCGGCCCCGGTGCCCGGCCCAGTCCGGCGGCTGCTCCCGTGTGAGGGTCAGCGTCACCGCACGCCGGGAGCCCGCCAGCATCTCTAGCTCGCGGCGGTAGATGGCGTCGCCGAGCGTGCGTGCCGAGTGCACCAGGTGCATCGCCGCGTTGCTGCCTGAGGCGGCATGGTGGCGCAGGATCGCCCGCAGCGGCACGACCCCGGATCCGCCGCCCACGAGCAGCACCGGGGCGGCGTTGGTGCCGTCCCAGACGAACCAGCCGCCGATCGGCCCGCGTAGCTCGAACTGGTCGCCCACGTCGGCCACGGTGGTCAGATAGGGCGACACCTCGCCGTCGTCGATCCGCTCGACCGTGAGCTCCAGCCGCTCGGATCCAGGAGGGGACGCGATCGAGTAGCTCCGCTGCGCCGAGTAGCCGTCCTCGGCGGTCAGCCGTACGTCGACGTGCTGGCCCGCCCGGTGGCCCGGCCAGTCCGGGACGTCGAGCCGCAGGGTCACCGCCCGGGCGGTCTCGGGGACCGTCTCGGCGACGGTGGCCACCAGCCAGCGCACCGCGGTCAGTCGCCCCAGTAGCGCTGCTCACGCCATGGATCGCCGTAGTTGTGGTAGCCGACGCTCTCCCAGAACCCGGGCTCGTCCTCGTCGCTGAGCCGCAGACCCCGCACCCACTTTGCGCTCTTCCAGAAGTACAGGTGCGGGACGAGCAGTCGGGCCGGGCCGCCGTGCTCAGGCTCCAGGTCCTCACCCTCGAAGCGGTGGGCCACCCACGCCTGCCCACCGAGCACATCCGCCAGCGGCAGGTTCGTCGTGTACCCACCGTCGCTGTAGGCGACCACGAACTCCGCGGAGGTGTCGATGCCGTCGAGGATCGTGTCCACCGAGACGCCGTGCCAGCGGGTGCCGAGCTTGGACCACTTGGTGACGCAGTGGATGTCGACGGTGATCTCCTCGGCCGGCAGCGACCGGAACTCCTCCCATCCCCACCGGGCGAGGGCGGCCCCGGAGTCGTCGACGACCGTGAGATCCCAGTCGTTCACGGCGACGTCGGGCGTCGGCCCTGCGCTCAGCACCGGGAAGTCATCCTCGAGGTACTGACCGGGCGGCACGAGCCCGGCTCCTGGCTGACGCCGACGACCATGGAACCCACGACTCACGACCGCCACGCGCTTCTCCTCCCGCACAGCGGCTCGCCACAAGCTGTGGCCCGCCTCCGGCCTCCACAATGGGCGAACCCTTCGAACAAGACCCGCATGACTTCAGCGACCGGCCCGCGCGCGTCGAGGCGATCGGATCGCCCTCACGACGACTGGCCCGGCGTTGTGGCTGGCACCAGGGACACGTCGAGCTCGAGGTCGACGTCCTCGGCCAAGGCGACACCGCCTCCCGGGACCGGCGCGTTCCACGTGATGTCCCACACCGCGCGTTTCACCTTGGCCGTTGCCTTCAGGCCGAGCCGCGGGTTGCCCAGCACGTCTGGCGCACGGCCGAACAGGTCGACATCGAGCCGGATCGGTTGGGTGATGCCCCGGATCGTCAACTCGCCGTGCACCGCGTAGCGACCCGCAGCCAGCACCGTCGCACCCCGGGACCGGAAGGAGATCTTGGGATGGCGCACGACGTCGAAGAACTCGTCGCCGCGCAGGTGGTCGTCGCGCACCGCCATCGCCGTGTCGACCGACGAGGCGTCGATGTCGACATCGATCTGGGTCGCCCCGACGTGCGGCGGATCGAGCACGACGGTTCCGGAGAACGACGTGAAGCGACCGCGCACGAGCGTGAACACGGCATAGCGGGCGACGAACTCGAGCGCCGAATGAGTCGGGTCGACCTCCCACGATCCGGCGAGTGGAGACAGGTCGTCACCGGCGTGAGCATTGATCAGCGCGTGGTCGTCGGACATGCCCGGCCTCTGCCTCGTGCATGCGGGATCAGCCATCCTCCCACAGCTGCCGGGCCGGTCGGCCGGCTCGGCAGCGTGGTGGGCGTGGATGAGCTCGGTTGGCTCGGCCCCGGTGGTCATTGGCGGGCCAGGCCCCCTCGCCCGCCGCGAACCCTCCCTGAGCGAGCGCACCCTCGTGCCGGGCGAGGGCGCCCGGCTCTCGGCGACCCGGTACGACGACTGGCTCAGCCAGCGGGCACAAGGAGGCTGACCACGCACGGCGACGCTGTGGCCCCGGCTGAGCGTCCAGCCGCGACATCTGCATCCCCCGAGCGCGAGTCCGGGTGGCCGGCCGAGCCTGGGCCGGCGGCCACCCGGACACGAGCGTGACCCGTCTGCGGTTACGACCGGTTGCCGCGGAGTTGGTAGAGCGTGCCGAGGAAGAAGCCGTAGATCAGGTGCCAGAGGAGCACCGCCGCCGGGAGCTTCCAGCCGTCGGGCCCGTAGAACGAGAAGAACCCGTAGCCCTGCTTGGGGACGTAGGCGTACGGCACCAGCACCCCGAGGCTGATGACCGTCAACACCACGCTGTAGAGCAGCCCGCTCGCCACGTTGCCGGCGTGGGTGTTGCGGAACCGCATCATCGGTAGGGCCAGCACGGCGTAGAGGATGGCGAAGACGATGCCGTTGACGTAGTGGAGCGTCTGGCCGGGGAAGAACGACGCGGCCGTGCCGAACTCCTCGGCGGGCGTGGCGAGCAGCCCGTTGTACGCCGGCCACGGCAGCGTCGGCAGACCGATGGCCGGGAACACGTAGCCGAAGTAGGTGCCGAGCTGCGTGGCGATCACGCCGACGAGTACGGCGGCGCCCACCCGGCGGGCGTCGACCCAGTCGTACCACCAGGTTGCCGCGCTGCCGATGCTGGCCTTCTCGACCTCGGCGCTGCGTTCCTCCGTCGACGTCGTGACAACTGTCGGAGTTGCCATGATTCCCCCCTTGGACCCCTGCATTGCGGACGAGTGTCCGACTAGCGGGCACGGTACTACTGGGCGGACAGCCCCCGTCCCGGTTGTCACGGCCTCGTCACGGCCTCGTCACACAGCCGGCGGGCGGTGGTGGACGCGCCGGTCGACGCCCAGGTAGACGTCCATGCTGACCTGATACGCCGGGGGGGGGGGGCTCGCTAGCCCGCTGCCTCGTCGTCGGCGCGATTGCGACCGGACAGGATGATCAGCTCCTCGTGCAGCTCGAACCACACGGTGTGGTAGCTGTCCTTGACCGGTGCCGCCACCATCGAGTGGTCCCCGTCGCCGACCAGCCTGACAGCGCGCCGGAGGCGGCGGGGGTAGACCTCGAAGCGCGGCAGGGCGGTCGTGAGAGGGACCAAAGCCGCCGACGCCGTCGCATCGGCGCGGCGGAGCCTGGCCACGACCATCAGGTCGTGGCGGCGATCGCGGTGGTCGTTGAGCACGAGCTGTCCGCCGACCGGGCGCAGCTGCCAGTCGGTGACGATCTGCTTCACCTCGTCGTTGACGAGCGCGAACGACTCGTACACGTCGTCGATCACCCGGCTCGCCAGCTCCCGCTCGCGTGCGTAGAGCTCGTCGACGCGGCCGGCGCCGAGCTCGGTCACCCGGTAGCCGAGCCTCGTGTCCTCGGCGAGGCCTGTCGCCACGAGTTGCGCGAGCGCGGCCGCCGCGTCGGCGTCGACGGCCGCCCCCAGGGCCTCCGGCGTCGCCCGCCCTTTGACGCTCAGGACTTGGAGAAGGTGGTCCACGGGTCGTTCCTCCCTATCCCTGCAGGCCGCCCTGCAGCGTGCGGATGCTGCTGAGCAGCGCGCCCCGCAGCGCTGCCTGTTCGTCTTCGCTCAGTCCGCTCACCATCCGCGCCTCCACCTGGTGCACCTCCGCATCGCAGCGCGCCAGCAGGGCCCGGCCCCTGGCCGTGAGGCGTGCCTGGAGGATCCGGCCATGGTCCGGGTGCGCCCGACGGCGCACGAGCCCCCGCTGCTCCAGCGCGAGGAGCACCTCGTTCATCGACTGGGGCGACACGAGTGCTCGCCGGGCGAGCTGGGCGTTCGAGAGACCGCTGCGCCGGTCGAGCACGCTCAGGGTCGCGTACTGGTTGACCGACAACCCGTGCGCCTTGAGGACCTCGCCCATCGCCCGGCGAACGACACGGTCGATGCGCCCGACGAGGTACAGCAGCGTCGGCTCGCGGCCGTCGTCGGTGATCTCCGTCGCGCTCACGGGTCGCTTCGCCATGACGTGACCGTGGCAGGCCCACGCCTCATGCGCGGTCGAGCACGATGTCGAACGTCGTCGCCAGCTCGCCGGCGTCGTCGGGCTCGAACCGCCGGACCAGGCTGTCCCGCACGCCGAACACCGCGTCGTCGCGCAGGTGCTCGGTCTGGGCGTCGAACACGTGTGTGATCAGCTCCTTGCAGCCGTCGGCCCGGACCCACATGTGCGTGTGACCGGGGCGCATCCAGTTCCGGCCGTGGGCCTTGAGCAGATCGCCCGCGGGTCCGTCCGACGGGATCGGGTACGGCACGGGTCGCACGGTGCGGATCTCGTAGCTGCCGTCGGCGTCGGTGGTGTAGACGCCCCGCAGGTTCTCGGTCGACTGCTCGCCGGGTTGCTGGACGGCGTAGAAGCCGGCCGTCGCGTTCTGCCAGCAGTCCAGGACGGCGCCCGCGATCGACTGACCGTCGATGTCCCGGACGGTGCCGCGGATCACGACCCGGTCGCCGTCGTCGGGATCGACGAGCATCGACTCGCCCTTCGCGCGCGCCGGCGAGCCCGGCACGTAGAAGGGACCGAGCACGGTGTTCTCGGTGCTTCCCTCGACCCCGTCGTGCGTCAGCATCTCCACGAGGCTGGACAGGCCCAGCGTGTCGGACAGCAGGATGAACTCCTGGCGGTTGCCGTCGCAGAGCTGGCCGGTGGCCGTCAGGAACTCGACGCCGGCGAACCACTCGTCGCGCTGCAGGTTGACCTCCTCGGCGAAGGCGTGCAGGTGGCGGATGGCGGCCTCGGTGATCTCGCGCAGGCGCGGGTTCGGCGAGCCCTCGTAACGCGACAGCACCTCGGCCAGCAGCTCACTGCGTGCGTCTCCGGTCATGGTGCGCTCTCCTTCATTCCGGCGGCTCCACCGGGTCATCTCCGGCGAGGATGCGTCGGGCCCGGGCCTCGAAGACGTCCAGGCTGGCAGGGTGGGTGAGGACATAGAAGCGGTTCGTCCTGACGGCCTCACACACCTGGTCCGCGATGTCCGGCGGGTCCGCGGCGACGGCCCGCTGCTCCCTGCGTCTGGCCTTGTAGGTCGCGACCTGCGCCATCTGGTCGGTGTCGAGGGCGTAGGCGAAGCGCTCCGGGCGGTTGCGGTCGGCGGTGGAGATGTTCGTCCGGACCGGGCCCGGGCAGAGCACGGACACGCCGACCCGGCTGCCTTCGGCCGCGAGCTCGAAGCGCAGCGTCTCGCTCAGCGCCACGACCGCCGCCTTCGACGCGTTGTACGGGCCCATCCGGGGGAGGTGGTAGAGCCCAGACGTCGACGCCGTGTTGACGATGTGGCCGACGTCGTTGGCCCGCAGGTGGGGCAGGAAGGCCCGCAGGCCGTGGATCACGCCGAAGAGGTTCACGGCGAGGACCCAACCGAAGTCCGCCAGCGGCAGCTCCGCGATCGGCAGGCCGCGGCTCCCGACACCGGCGTTGTTGCAGACGAGGTGCACGTCGCCGAAGTGCTCGAGCGCCGTCGCCGCGAGCGCCGCCACGTCGGCCTCGAGGCTGACGTCCGTGGGCACGGTGAGCACGTCGGCGCCGGTGCGGCTGAGCTCCTCGCCCGCCCGCTGCAGGACCGGTCGCTCGATGTCCGCCAGCACCAGCTTCATGCCCTCGCCGGCGAAGCGTCGCGCCATGGCCAGGCCGATGCCCGACGCCCCGCCGGTGATCACCGCGACCCTGCCCGTGAGATCGTCCACCGCTAGACCCGCAGGAGGTAGGCCGAGTGCAGGAGCTCCGGATTGGCCTTCAGCTCGGCGGCCGTCCCGTGGTAGCGCATGCGGCCACCCTCGAGGATGTAGGCGGTGTTGGCCAGCCCGATCGCGACGTGGGCGAACTGCTCGATCAACAGCACCCCCACGCCCGACGCGGCGACCGACGCCAGCGTGGGCACGAGACGTTTGAGGACCACCGGGGCGAGCCCCAACGACAGCTCGTCGACGAGCAGCACGCGAGGCCGCGACACGAGTGCCTGCGCCAGCACGACCATCTGTTGCTCGCCGCCGGAGAGCGACCGGGCCGTGGTGTCCTGGTAACGGGTCAGCTCGGGGAACAGGGCGAGCGCGTGTCCCATGCCCTCCTGCGCCTGCTCACGGTCGAGCCCGTAGGTGGCGACGCGCAGGTTGTCGGCCACGCTGAGCTGCGGCAGCACCCGCCGGCCCTCCGCCACGACAGCCACGCCGGCGCGCCGGATCCACTCCGGTCGGCGCCTGATGAGGTCGCGATCGCCGAGGCGGATCCGTCCGGCGCTGGGGCGGAGCAGGCCCGCAACCGTGAGGACGAGCGTCGACTTGCCGGCGCCGTTGGGGCCGAGCAGTGCCGTCACCTCACCGGGCGGGATCGCCAGCGAGACGTCGCGCAGCACGGGGCGGCCGCCGCGTGGCACCGACAGCGACTCGACGTGCAGGGTCGGGGCGGTCGCCGTCACAGCTCCTCCTCGGTGCCGAGGTAGGCGCGGATGACATGCTCGTCGCGCAGGACGTCGGCGGTGGTGCCCGAGGCGATCAGCTTGCCGAAGTCGAGCACGGCGGTGGTCGTGCAGCACGCCGACACCAGGCTCATGTCGTGATCGACGAGGACCACCAACGCCTCGAACTCCTCGGGGATGCGCCGGATCAGCTGGCCCAGATGCTCGGTCTCGTCGTCGGGGAGGCCGGCGGCCGGCTCGTCCAGCAGCACCAGGCGCGGGCTGCCGACGACGGCCCGCGCCACCTCGACGAGCCGGCGTTGGGCGGCGCCGAGCGTGCGGACCAGCAGGTTCGCCTCGGGCTCGAGCCCGACGAAGGCCACGGCGTCCGTCACGTCCCGGCGCTGCGTCGCCCGCCCGCCTGCCGTGTTCTCGCGCACCAGCAGCACGTTGTCGAACACCGAGAGATCGGCGATCGCCTGCTCGGTCTGGAAGGTCCGGCGGAGCCCCCAGCGGGCCCTCCGGTAGTCGGCGAGGGCCAGCAGGTCGTCGCCGAACGCGTGCACCGCACCGGCGACCGGCTTGACGAAGCCGCTGAGCACGTTGAAGAACGTGGTCTTGCCGGCGCCGTTGGGGCCGATCAGGCCGCACGTCCCTCCGGACATCGTCAGCGTCATGTCGTCGATCGGCACGACGCCGCCGAACCGGACGGTCAGGCCGTCGACCTCGATCATGACGGTGGTGCCTCGTCGCCGGCCCGCCGGGGCCCGAGCAGCCTGCGCAGCCCGCGACCGAGGTTGGCGAGATCCTTCGGCACCTGGTCGACGAGGCCGCCGGGTGCGGTGAGCAGCACCTGCAGGATGCCGACGCCGAACAGGATGGTGAGCAGCTCGGTCGAGACCCCCCAGTCGTCCAGCAGCGCGGGGAGGAGCCGCAGCAGCAGGGCGGCGACGACGGCGCCCCCGAGGCTGTAGACGCCACCCATCAGCACCACCGCCAACAGCAGGATCGAGTTCTGGACCGGGAACTGGTTGATGTTGACGCCTCCGCTGGCCGCAGCGAGCAGGCCGCCGGCCACGCCCGCCATGAACGACGCCAGCGCGAACGCCCACAGCCGGTAGAGCGTGACGTTGACGCCGGCGGCGACCGCGGTCGCCTGGCTCTGGCGCAGAGCGGCCCAGGCCCGTCCGGGTTTGCCCCGGACGTGCCACAGCGCCACCAGGAACATGAGCGCGGCCCCGGCGACGCAGTAGCGGAAGTACGCGGTGTCTCCGGTGGCGATCGCCGGCCGGGGCAGGCGTGACGACGCGCCGCCGGCCGCCGAGTTGCCGAAGAAGCCACCGCCACCGTTGGGGAACTGGGCGATCCGCAGCACGACCGTGATGGCGCCCGCCGCCATCAGCGTGATCAGCGCCAGGTACAGGCCCGAGAGCCGGAGCGCCGGAAGCCCGATCAGCGCGCCAACCACCCCGGTGACGACGCCGGCGCTCAGGACGAGAAGGGGGAACGGCAGGGAGGTGGCGTAGTCGAGCCGCAACGCGACCCAGGCGCCGATGGCCAGCAGCAGGAACTGGCAGAGCGACACCATGCCGGCCCGCCCGATCAGCAGTCCGAGGCCCAGGGTCACGATGCTGTAGATCACGACCGAGGTCACGATCTGCAGCCAGAACCGGTCGAGCATCCCCGGCAGCCCGAACGCGACGAAGGCGAGCGCCGCCGAGCCGACGAGCAGTCGCACCGGATCGCGCCGCGGTCGGAGCCCGCGGATCGCGTCGGGCGAGACCGCCTCCTCGCCCGTGAGCGTGCTCGAGCGCGGCGTCGCGGCGAGCCGCGCGCGCTCGTCATGGCTCGCCCGCACCTCGTGCTCGCTCACCGCGACGACCGCGCCGGTGTCTGCCCTCGCCTCGTCGCGAACCAGAGGAGAGCCACGATCGCGAGCACGAACGGCGTCAGCGTGCGGTACTCCGCGACCTCCGAGAACGCGGTCAGGCCCGACTGCACGATGCCGATGAGGAAGCCGGCGGCCAGCGTCACCCACAGGGAATGGAGCTGGCCGATCAGCGCGGCGGCCAGGGCCGGGATCACGAGGAAGGTCAGACCGACGATGTCGAGCCCGACCAGGTTCGACAGCAGCAGCCCCGCCCCGCCGCACACGAGCCCCGAGCCGAGCCAGGCCGCCGCCTCGACCCGACGCACGGGCACGCCGAGCGTGGCGGTGATCTCGCGATCGTCGGCCAGCGCCCGCATCGCCGTCCCGACCTTCGTGACCCGCAGGAACACGGCGGTGCCGGTCGTCACGACGATGGCGAACACCACCCCGATGATCTGGGTGCCGCTCACCCGGGCGTCGAAGACCTCGTAGTTCCAGCGGGACGTCGGCAGGGTGATCCCGTGCGGGTCGCGGCCCCACACCCATTGCATCGTGCCGAGCAGGATCAGCAGGAGCCCCAGCGTCGCCGTCGCCTTGACCAGCGGGTCGCGGGCCGAGAACGGCGGGCCGAACAGCACGCCGTAGACCAGGGTCGCCGCCCCGCCGAAGGCGATGCAGGCCAGGTAGGCGACCCAGTCCGGCGCCCAGCCCGCGTCGAGCAGGGACCAGGTGATCAGGGCGCCCGTGGCCCCGATGGCCCCGTAGGCGAGGTTCAGCACGCCGGTTGCCCGGTAGAGGACGACGAGGCCCACACCCGACATCGCGAACACCCCGCCGAGCGCGAAGCCCAGCACGAGGAACGGCTTGAGGTCAGGCATGGGCAGCTCCCGGCACCCTGGTCTCCCTTGTCGACGCGACGTCTCTGCCCTGTCGTGGGTGGCGTCTCAGCCGGTGTTCAGGCCGTCCTCCTCCTCGGCCGCGCGGATCTCGTCGAGCGGGTTGCCGGGCAGGTCCGTGATCTTGAAGCAGTCCTCGACCTGGACCATGTTGCCGTCCTCGGGCGCCACGGTGAGGTCGACGTTGTTGGAGACGTTCGACCCGACGGTGCTGTCGTAGTACCACGGCGCGCAGAGGATGTCGCTCACGAAGTTCGTGACGCCCAGGAACGCTTCGTTGACGCTCTCCTTGGTGATCTCGCCGTCGATCGAGAGCATCGCGTCGGTGGCGATCCGCCCGGCGAGGTAGCCCATCTGGGCGAAGCTCGAGAGCGGGACGTCCGGTGCGTACTGCTCCAGCACCTCGTTCATGTGCTCCTGGTCGGGCTCGCCCGAGTCGAGCACGTTGAACTCGGCGTTGATGAGGAACTTGCCGTTCCAGGCGTCGCTGAGCTCGGCCGCGAGCGAGGGATCGTTCGGCGGTGTGGAGCTGGCCCAGACCACCGCGTCGATCAGGCCCTGCTGCTCGATCGCCTGCAGGAGCGGGAGCACCGTGGGCCCGGTGAAGTCGAGCACCACCCCGCCGCCGTCGCCGGCCTCGGCGACCAGGCGCTGGGCGAGCCCTGCCGGGTCGTTGATCGGGACTTCCTCGAGGATGCTCACGCCCTCCATGTCGTTCTCCTCGGCGAACTCGACGACGCCGCTGTTGATCACGTCGAAGCCCGGCTGGTTGGGGGAGACGACGACCATCTTCCCCTCCGCACCGGCCCGGAGCGCGGCCTGCGCCCCACCCAGGCTCGAGTAGTAGGGCCCCATGTTGACGGCCGAGAAGTTCGGGCTGGTGAAGCAGTCCTGGGCGACGCCGGCGACGATCAGGTGGTAGCCCTGCTCGCCGTAGTAGTCGTCGTTGACGCTGCACTCGATGAGGCTCGTGCTTCCGACGATGCCCACCACCTGGTCCTGCTCGACGAGCTTCACCGCCAGCGACGCGATCTGCTGCGGATCGACCTGCTCCTCCTCGGCGATGTAGTCGATCGGGCGGCCGTTGATGCCGCCGTTGTCGTTGACGCACTCGAAGTACGCGCCGGTCATCTCCGTGATCCAGGTGAAGTCGACGCCGGGGATGTTCGTGGCCATGCCGCCGATCTTGATCGGCTCCCCGGTCGCCTCCTCGCCCGTCCCGGCTCCGCACTCCCCGGACGCCTGGATGTTGTTGCCACCCCCGGTGACCGGAGCCACCGTCTCGTCCGGAGCCAGCGTCTCGTCCGGCGATGCGGCCTCCCCGCCGTCGTCGTCGTCCCCGCACGACGCGAGCAGCAGGACGCCCACTGCGATGAGGCCCAACAGTGACCGTTTCATGGTTTCCCCCCGGCCGGTCAAAGGCCACGGTGCGCCCGGCGCACGGCGCCTCGCACCTCTGCACTAGCTACTTCGCTGCCCCGACCGCGGGCGCGGCAGGCGCAGGGTATCAGCATCCCTGAGATTGGGCGGCGTGGCTACACCCGCGTTCGCGCCCGGCGAACGCCGCCCTTGGTGGGCGGGACGGGCGCCCGGATACTGGGGCTGACTCGGACAGAGGGGGCTCCCATGCTCGAGGCCAGCCGCGGTCCGGCGACGGGCGGGGTGCTGCTCGTCGGCAGCGTGCCGTTGCGCAGCGCCGAAGAGGTGTTCCAGGTGATGGCGGCGGAGCTCGGCGACCGGCTCACTCAGCTCCCCGACGGGGAGACGGGCCCGCGGTCCGACTGGATCGTGTGGCAGTACCCCGTGCTGAGCTCCCGCCCCGAGTTCGAGGTGTGCCCCCCGGGCGACCAGGTCCATCGTTCCCTGCCCCGCCTGCGGGTCCGCGACGGCGAGTCGCTGGACACGCTCCGCTTCGACGACCTGGGCTACGCCGAGGCGGCGATCTCGTCGTACCAGGCGTTCGCCCGCCGCAAGCGCGACGGGCACATCCCTGCGGACTGCCGGTTCCAGGTCTCCCTGCCCACGCCGCTGGCCCCCATCGCCGCGTTCGTCGCCCCGGAGGACCAGGCCGGCGTCGAACCGCTCTACGAGGAGCGGATGGTCAATGAGCTCGCCGGCATCTTCGAGCGCATCCCGCATGACCAGCTCGCGATCCAGTGGGACACGAACTTCGAGTTCGCCATGCTCGACGGGGTCATGCCGACCTGGTTCGACGACCCCCGGGCCGGCATCGTCGAGCGCCTGGTCCGGCTCGGTCGCAGCGTGCCCGCCGGGGTCCGGCTCGGCTATCACTTCTGCCACGGCCACGAGAGCCACCATCGCGACCGGCCCTACCGGGCCCAGCCCCTCGTGGACATGGCCAACGCCCTGTCGCTCAGCCTCGGCCGGTCGCTCGACTGGGTCCATCTGCCGGTGCAGTGCCACGCCGTCGACCTGCCCTTCTTCGAGACGCTGGCCACGCTGAGGCTCCACCCCGAGACGCGGCTGTACCTGGGCCTGCTGGATCCGTCCGACGGCGAGCTCGGGGCCCGGGCCCGGATCGTCGCCGCGCAGCGCTTCGTCCACGACTTCGGGGTGGCCACCGCCTGCGGCTGGGCCCGCCACCGTCCCGGCGACGTGGCGGCCCTGATCGAGCAGCATCGGGCCGTGACCTCCCCGATCCGATCGGCGACCCCGGCGCGCCCGGGCTTCGCCTGGCCGGCCGGCTGGCAGCGCCTGCCCGACGACGACTGGGCCCGCCAGCCGGTGGATGCCTTCGGTGAGGCGTACGACAGCCTCGACCACCACGGCTGGTACACCAACCTGGACCCCACGGTCGAGGAGCTGTCCCACCTCCTCGACGACGGCGACATCCTGGTCGACTACTCGGGCGGGACCGGCATCCTGCTGGATCGGCTCAAGCTGCGCATGTTCGACACCCGCGCCGGTGCGGTGATCGTCGACAGCTCACCGAAGTTCCTGCGTGTGGCCATGGAGAAGTTCCGTGACGACCCCGACGTCGGGCTGCGGGTGCTCCGCTTCCTGAAGCCGGAGCGACGGCTCGAGCGGCTCCACGAGGTGCTCGGTCCCGAGCTGGCCGAGCGGGGAGTCGACGCGATCGTGTCGACCAACGCGATCCACCTCTACCCGGACCTGGCCGACACCGCCGCATCGTGGCTGCAGGCCCTGCGCCCCGGCGGCTACGTGCTGATCAACTCGGGCAACATCCGCAACCCGCGCGCCCGCCGCAACGAGTGGATCATCGACGAGACCGTGGGGGTCGTCGGCGACCTGGCCGAGGGCCTGGTCCGCAACGACCCGGCGTACGGGGCCTACCGGGCCGATCTGGACGACGAGGAGCGCATGGCGGCGCACGCGGCCTACCGCGACCGCGTGTTCCTCCAGCCCCGGCCCCTGGACTTCTACATCGAGACCCTGGAGCTGGCCGGCCTCAAGGTCGAGTCGGTGCGCGAGGCGAGCATCGAGGCGCGGGTCGACGAGTGGTACGAGCTGCTCCGCACCTATCACGACGCCGTGCTCGGCTGGGTCGGCGGCACCGAGAAGATCGACGGCGCCGCGCCGTCGCCCGAGGCCGTCAGCGACCGCCTGACGCTCATCCGCCATGCCATGGACGTGCTGTTCCACGGGCGGCCCAAGTTCCAGGCGTGCTGGACGTACATCACGTGTGCCAAGGGTCGGTAGCCGCGACGACCGCGACCATCGCGGCACCCGGCGCCCGGGGCTCCGATCCGGAGGCCAGGGTTAGGGTCGCAAATCACGCCTGACGAAGCGGGGGAGACCCGATGAAGCGGAGCACCGAACGCATCCTGACGACGCACGCGGGCAGCCTGGCCCGGCCCGGCGAGCTGCTGGACACCATGAGGGAGCGCGAGAACGGGCGACCATACGACGCCCAGCTGCTCGACCGACAGGTGCGCGACGCCGTCGGCGATCGGGTGCGGCAGCAGGTCGAGAACGGCATCGACATCGTGACCGACGGCGAGATGAGCAAGGTCAGCTTCCTCGGCTACGTCAAGGACCGCCTGGGCGGCTTCGAGCCCGACATGGACACGACCCGCATGGCGCCGTCGTGGCAGAAGGAGGTCGACGACTTCCCCGAGTACTACGAGCAGTACTTCAAGAAGTACTCGTCCACCGTCACCCCGCTGCGCCGCATCCTCTGCCGGGGACCGATCAGCTACGTCGGCCGCGAGTTGCTGCAGACCGACATCGACAACCTCCGCGCGGCCGTCGCACCCTTCGACGTGGCCGACGTGTTCATGCCCTCGACCGGGCCGAGCGGGTTCGGGCGCAACGAGTACTACGCCAGCCACGAGGAGTACTTGGCGGCCGTCGCGGAGGCGATGCGGGAGGAGTACCTGGCCATCGTCGCGGCCGGGTTCGTCCTCCAGATCGACGACCCGTTCCTGATCGACATGCTGGGCGATCCGTCCATGGAGCAGGACGAGCGCAAGCGGATGGCCTGGATCCACGTCGAAGCGCTCAACCATGCCCTGCGGGACATCCCGACGGACCAGATTCGCCACCACACGTGCTACGGCCTGAACCACGGCCCCCGGATGAACGACATCCCGCTCATCGAGGTCGTGCCGTTCATGCTGGCGATCAACGCCGGGGCCCACAGCTTCGAGGTGGCCAACCCCCGCCACTACCACGAGTGGCGCATCTGGGAGGACGTGAAGCTGCCGGACGGCAAGCTCCTCATCCCCGGCCTGATCGGGCACGCCACCAACTACGTCGAGCACCCCGACCTCGTTGCCGACTACATCATGAAGTACGCGGGGTTGGTAGGTCGCGAGAACGTCATCGCCGGCTCCGACTGCGGCTTCTCGTCGCGGGCGACCTATGTCCCCGAGGTGCACCCGACGGTCGTCTGGCCCAAGTTCCGGGCGCTGGCCGAGGGCGCGGCCCGGGCCAGCAAGCAGCTCTGGGGCTAGGGCCCCGGCGGGGGCGGCGGCTACCAGGCGGTCTGGGCCGTGGCCGCCTCGGTCGCGCTCCGGCCGTCGAGGTACACGAGCCCCTTGGTGCCGTCGACGGTGATGGTCTGGCCCGTCTGGATGGCGGTCGTGCCGACCTCGGTGCCGACCACGGCGGGAACGCCGAACTCGCGCGCCACGATCGCCGTGTGGCAGAGCACGCCGCCGACGTCGGCGACGATGGCGCCGGCCACCGAGAACACCGGGACCCAGGGCGGCAGCGTCATCTCGCACACCATGACCTCGCCGTCCTCGAGGTCGGTCGCCTCGTTCAGCGATCGCACCACCCTGGCCGTCCCGGTGTAGGCGCCGGGTGACCCGGCCACGCCCATGAGGGCGCCCGGATCGAGGTTCTCCCTGGGCGGGCCGAAGCCGAGCAGCCGGGAGACGAGCGCGTCCATGAACGGGTCCGGGGCGTCGGGGGGCGGGGCGGGGTGCCGAGCGCCGTGGGCGCGTCGGCATGGGCCGCCCGGTCCATGCTCGCCCGCCGGTCGGCGACCGTGGCCCGCTGATCGCCGCCCTCGGTGACCGTGGCGACGACCTCGTCGCGGTAGAGGAAGAAGACGTCGTCGGGCTCGTCCACGACGCCCTTGGCCACGAGCCGCTCGCCGACGGCGAGGCAGAACCGGCGGAACACGCTGATGAAGAGCTGATCGATGTAGAAGGCGTGGTCCTCGGTGAGCGGGAAGCTGTAGCGCGCCGGCTTGTAGAGCTCGTCGAAGCTGGCGAGCGTCTCGGGCTCGTCGGCCAGCCGGGCGCGGGCCGCGGCGAGCAGCTCCTCGCGCCGGGCGACCTTCTGCCGGTAGACGACCTCGGGGTCGTCGCTCTCGTCGAGCTCCATCATCTTGGCGATGCTGGCCAGCGGGATCGCCGGGTTCTCCCGCCAGGGCACGTCGGCGAGGTCGTAGACGGCGTCGTGGCGCCAGCCGTACTCGAACAGGAAGTCGTCGAACTGCTGCCGGAACGCCCGACCCTCCTCGCCGGCGTCGAGCGCCGCGGGCAGGTTCTCGGGCTCGGTGCTCTGGAAGAGCTCCGTGAGCGCCGGGCTGGCGAGAACCGTGCGGCTGAGGGCCCACAGCCCGCGGCTGGCGTCGACGGAGGTGGTCGGGAAGCCGTGGAGCGTCTGGTACGACTCGGTGGGGTCGTCCGGCCGCATGGCCGCGTCGTAGAGGTCGCAGAACGCGCTGCTGGACAGCAGCACGAAGTTGATGTGGCCGTGGATCCACCACTGGTGCCGCATCTGGTCGGTGAGCTCGTCGAGCTTGGCGACCAGCTCGCCGTCGCTCAGCGCCGACCAGTCGGCGGTCTTGAGCGGAACGTTGCTGGCGATCACCGCCGGCTTCCACACCTCGTCCCACGTCTTGCCGACGCCGGGCACCATCTCGGCGAGCTTGGCGTGGTAGCGGGTCATCCGGTCCGCGATCTCGGCCTCGTCGGGAATCGGGTGGAACGCGACGTAGAAGTAGTGGTTGACCTCCTTGGTGCTGACCATGATCGGGCAGTCGTACTCGGCCTGCGCCTTGGTGAACCCCTCGGCCAGCGTGCGTACCACCAGATCGAACGACAGCGGGGTCACCGGCCGGGGCGCGTGCATCTTGTCCAGGTTCCAGAAACCCTCGATCTCGTCCGGCCCGGGAAACGTGATCTCGTCGGTCGTCGTCACGGTTGACCCCCCTCGCGGTGACTGACCCGCCCATGCACGGGAACTGTCCTCGCACTGTACAGACGCATCAGGGTC
>CAWJGJ010000001.1:0-3315447 GCA_963842395.1 uncultured Acidimicrobiales bacterium | reverse complement strand
GAAGGCGTCGTTGCCGTCTAGAACGAGTCCGCTCTCCTCGTGCTCGTCGGCGAGTCGGCGTCGCCGCGCAACTCCGGGGTCAGCCATCGCTCGGGACGGTACCGGCAGTGGCGCGCAATGATCTCTGTGGCTCGGGCTCACCAACAAGGAGCTGGCATGGCTGGCCTCGCGATCATCACCGAAGCATGCATCGATGTGAAGGATCGGGCTTGCGTCGATGTCTGTCCCGTGCAGTGCATCTACGAGTTCGACCCGGCCAAGAATCTGCTGTTCTCGGAGGAGGAGGCCGGCAGCGGCGTCATCGAGAACACGCACACGCCGAGCCCCGACGCGATCGCGGTCTTCGGCGACAGCGTCCTGTACGTCAACCTCGAGGAATGCACCTCGTGCACGGCCTGCTATCAGCCCGACGTCTGTCCCGTCGGCGCGATCTACTCCGAGGAGCACGTGCCCGACGGGACAGCGACCGGCGCCAAGTACAACGCCGACGACCAGAACAGAGGCCACGACCACACCTACTTCATCCAACACAGCCGAGAGGTGTTCGCCGACTGAGCAACCCGCTTCGGGCGGCGGTGGCCACCAGTCCGCGCCCGGGCCGGCGATGCCCGGAATCAGCTGGCACCGGCCGCCCAGCCGGCCACGCCGACGATGCGCAGCACCAGCACCCGGGCGAAGGGCTGGTCCCGGTACTGCGGGTAGCGCACGGCCAGCCCAGCGGCGAGGGCCGCCGCCCGCGCGGCGCCGGCGTCGCCCTGCCAGCGCAACTCGGCCCGCACCCACCACAGCCGCGACCAGTCGCCGCGGTCCCAGTGCTCGATCAGCAGCGTCGCCCGCGGATCCGCCTCCAGGTTCCGCTCCCGCTGCAGCCGAAGCGACGCCTTCGGCTTCACGCGGTCGACGGGCACGCCGACGTAGCCGTCTTCGTCCACCACGTACGCGACGGGCACGGCGTCGACGCCCCGTTCTGCGTGGACGGTGCAGAGGATCCCGTGGTCGTGGGCCGCGAGCCGGGCCCGCGCCTCGTCCTCGGCGAGCCTCATCGCAGCGGACCGGTAGCCATGGACATTCTGAGAGCCCGGTCTACTCCTCGACTGCCGACACCGCTGGCGCCCAAGGCAGGCCGAGGCCGAGGGGCGTACGCTCGCCTGGTGCCGGGGCAACCGGGCAGCCCGGATCTCACCTTCACCGTTGAGGGTCGGACGGTGCGATGAACCTGGCCGTCTGGGTGGAGCGCCACGGCCGCCGGCGGCCCGACGACCCGGCGCTGGCGGACGGCGATCGCGTCCACGCCGGCTGGGGCGCGTTCGCCGCCCGGACGGTCGGCGCGTCCGCTGGCCTGCGCGGTGACCTTGGCCTGTCGCCCGGCGACCGGGTCGCCATCGTGATGCGCAACCGGCCCGAGTACCTCGAGGCGCTGTTCGCCATCTGGCACGCCGGTCTCGTGGCCGTGCCGGTCAACGCCCGCCTCCACCGCGATGAGATCGCCTACATCCTCGAAGACAGCGAGTCGGCCATCGTCGTGACCGACGACGATCATGCCGGCGACGTCGAGTCGCTGGTCGACACCGTCGCTTCGCTGCAGGCGATGGTGGTGGCGCCCGGTGACCGGTGGGACCGGCTCACGGCGTCGTCGCCGGCGCCGCTCGTCGGCCGGCAGCCGAAGGACCCGGCCTGGCTGTTCTACACCAGCGGCACCACCGGACGGCCCAAGGGAGCCACGCTCACGCACCGGAATCTGCTCATGGCCTCGCTCAGCTACTTCGCCGACATCGACCCGGTGATGCCGCAGGACTGCATCCTCCACGCCGCTCCGCTGTCGCATGGCTCGGGCCTCTACGGGCTGCCGCACGTGGCCCGGGGTGCGGTGAGCGTCGTGCCGCAGTCCGGGGGCGTGGACGGCGACGAGATCGCCGCCCTGCTGCGGCGCTGGCCGGGCATGTCGTTCTTCGCTGCGCCAACCATGGTGAAGCGGTTGGCTGGCGACCGGGCCGTCGCGGCCGCCGACCAATCTCATCTGAAGACGATCATCTACGGCGGCGCACCGATGTACCTGGCCGACCTCGAGGACGCCCTCGACGTCTTCGGCCCCCGCTTGGCTCAGATCTACGGGCAGGGCGAGGCACCGATGACGATCACCGCCCTCTCCAAGGCAGACCACGCCGGCCGGAACCATCCTCGGTGGCGGGATCGCATGCAGAGCGTCGGCGTTCCCCGCACCGACGTCGAGGTCTGCGTCGTCGATGGCGACGGCCGCGAACTCCCCGTCGGCGAAGTCGGCGAGGTCGTGGTCCGGGGCGACGTGGTGATGGCCGGGTACTGGAAGCAGCCCGACGCCACCGCCGAGGCGCTGCGGGAAGGTTGGCTGCACACCGGCGACGTCGGCAGCTTCGACGCCGACGGGTACCTCACGTTGCGGGATCGGTCCAAGGACCTGATCATCAGCGGCGGGATGAACATCTACCCGCGGGAGGTGGAGGAGGCGTTGCTTCGCCACCCTGGCATCCGCGCCGCCGCCATCGTCGGCCGGCCCGACCTGGAGTGGGGCGAGGCGGTGGTGGCCTTCGTGGTGGCCGCCGACGGCGCCGCGCCGCCGCCGGTCGAGGAACTCGACCGGACCTGCCTCGACCACATCGCCCGGTTCAAGCGGCCCAAGGACTACCGGTTCGTCGAGGCCCTGCCGACCAACAACTACGGCAAGGTCGTCAAGCGGGAGCTGCGCGACCGGCTCCGGGCTGAAGCGGAGGAGAGCGCACCCGGCTGACACTCGACCCCGGCATGTCGGGTGACAGCTTCGGCCGGACCGGCTGCCAGGAGGTTTGTTACCGTCGACCGAGGCAGGCGGGGCGGAAGGGGGCCGCTCGACCGCAGCGTCGGCTGTCGCAGTCACAACGCTCGAGGGAGGGCCATGTCTCATGAAGCTCGCTCTGTACCTGCCGAACTTCCGTGACAAGGTGACCGTCAAGGAGCTCGAAGATCTCACGAGCCTCGCCGAGGAGCTCGACTTCGACTCCGTCTGGACGCTCGACCGGATCGTCGTGCCGGAAGCCTCCGACCGCGAGGAGCTCCAGTACTCGTTCGGCATGATGGACGAGTTCCCGAAGGCATTGCCGGTGTCCTCCCGCGGCGCATGGTTCCAAGGCTGGCCGCTCATCCCCTGGCTCGCCGCGATGACGACGAAGGTGCGGATCGGGATGAGCATCACCGACACGCCCTACCGCGCGCCCGGCGTCCTCGCTGCGGAGATCGCCACCGTGGACCAGTTGTCGAACGGCAGGGTCAATGTGGGCGTCGGGTCCGGCTGGATGCCCGAGGAGTTCGCGGCGTCGAGCGCCTCGCACATCTTCCCGAAGCGGCACAAGCATGTGCGCGAGACGATCGAGATCATGCAGGGGGTCTGGACGAACGACCTCTTCGAGTACCACGGCGAGTTCGCCGACTTCGACCGATGCGGATTCGGCGCCAAGCCTGTGCAGAAGCCGCACCCGCCGATCTTCTTCAGCGGGTTGAAGGACCCGAAGCGCTCGGCGAGCCGCATTGCCAGGTACGGCCTGTCGGGCTGGATCGGCATCCAGGACACGCCGGACGAGCTCGAGCAGTGGCGCGGCGCCATCCAGCGGGAGCTCGAGGAGCTCGGGAGCTCCCGTTCGGTCGGCAACCTCGAGATCTGCAGCATGGTCTGGTTCGTCATCACGGACGAGGCGACCGATCAGACGCCGCAGGGCAAGGGGAGCAATCTGTTGGCGGGAACCGCTGCGCAGATCACCGACAACCTCAAGCGCTACAGGGAAGTCGGGCTGACGATGCCGCTCCTGTGGCCGCCGTTCCAGGACGTGCCGGTTGCGAAGACGCTGGACGACCTCAAGCGGCTGAGGGAGGAGATCATGCCGCAGGTCGACGCGATGTAGCTCGGCAGCGCCGCAGTCGAAGTCGGTTCCGGAGCCAGAGAGGCCCTCTCCGACACTGCGGAAAGGGCCTCTGAACTGCGTCGGCGGAGGCGTTACAGCAACCGGCCTCGACCGAGCGGGCAGGTCGACCACGTTCTGGCCGTCGCCTGGAGGCTCGAACCTCCGGTCATGGGGCGGGTGCGGGCCGCCGTAGGGAGCCGGCGGCCCGCACCGGGGAGAGCCGGTCAGCCCGCGGAGGGCAGCAGGACGTGATCGATCACGTGGATGACGCCGTTACCTGCTTCGACGTCGGCCTGGATGACGGAGGCCGTGTTGCCTGAGGCGTCGGTCAGCGTCACTGCGTCGCCCTGGACGCCGACCGTGAGGGACTGACCCTGGACCGTCGTGACGGTCATGCCGTCGCTGAGATCGCTCGACAGCACCTTGGACGGGATCACGTGGTAGGTGAGGACCGACGTCAGCTGCGCCTGGTTCTCTGGCGCCAGCAGCGTGTCCACCGTGCCGGCGGGCAGCGCGGCGAACGCGTCGTTCACCGGCGCGAAGACCGTGAACGGTCCTTCACCGCTCAGCGTGCCGGCCAACCCGGCCGCGTCAACCGCCGTCACCAGCGTCGAGAAGCTCTCGTCGCCGGCCGCCACGTCGACCACGGTGTCGGGCTGCTCCGAAGCGGACGCCTCGCCCTCGCCGGCATCGCTCATCCCGGAGGTCGTGTCCTCTCCGGCGCCGGCCTCCGTCGTGGTCGCGCCCTCGTCCGCCGAGTCGTCGTCATCGCCACAGGCGGCGCCGACGAGGGCGAGCGTTCCCGCCAGCGCGATCCCGGCCATCCATCGGGAAGTCTTCATCTCTGTTCTCCTTCGGTCGTGGGGTGCGGCCATGGGGGTGGTCCGCCCGAAGAAGATGATAACACTAAGTTTGACTAAAAGCCACGCGCTGCCGCGACGAGTTCTTCCAGGCGCCGGCCGGGCACGCCGATCAGCACTGGAATGGCCAGTTCATCGGCGGCGCGGTGCGCCGTCGCGGTCGCGTCCGGGTTCGGCATGGTCGTCGACAGCACGAGCAGCTCCGGCCGCTCGCGCCGGAGGAAGGCGGCCAGATCGCCGCTGGGGACGTCGGTCGATAAGTCGTGCACGCGCCACCCGTCGTACCGGAGCGCGATGGCCGCCATGCGGGCGGGCAACGCGTGGTGCTCACCGGCGGGTGCGGCCACGACGGCGGTGCCCCGGACTCTCGTGCGCCGGGCGGGCAGCCGGGCGAGGAGACGCTCGCAGATGGCGGTCGCCCGGTGCTCGTCGGCGACTGTGTTGACGCCGGAGGCCCACTCCTCGCCGATCCGGTGGAGCGCCGGAGCGAGCAGCGCGTCGCACAGCTCGACCGGGGACACGCCGCCGCTCACAAGCCGGTCCACCAGCTCGTTCGCCACGCGCTCCTCGCCTTCGCGCAACGCCGCGTACAGCCGCTCGACCTGGTGGTCCCAGTCCCGGACCTGGATGGGGCGGGGCGCGGTACCGCGTTCGCGGCGCTGCGCGAACCGGTCGAGGTCCCGGCGCTCCACCCGGTAGCTCTTGCCGACCTTCACGGCGCGCAGCGAGCCATCGCGCACCCAGCGGTACGCGGTCTGGTAGTGCACCCCCAGCTCGCGCGCGGCCTCCGCCAGATCCAGGGCAACCTCGTCTTTAGGCTCGTGCATATTCATCAGAGTTTAGTCTGATCACGCACCGGTCGCTCGTAGGTCAAAGGCCCCGCCCGCCGGACAGACGCGACCTTGACGCGCAACAGTGTGCGGATGCTCGTGGAGGCACTGTCCGGCGCGTTCGAGTCGCGGCATCGTCCCGGCCTGTGCACCGAGGCGGTGCTCTTGCGAGCCCTCGAGGGCGGAGCGGTGCCAGCCAAGGAGGTGTGGCGGGACGGTCGGGTGTCCAAGCGCGCGATGAAGTCGCTCGTCAACGCTGCTGCGAGGCTGGGGATGGTCGCCCTCGATGGTGGCGAGGTGCGGCTGCTCGTGTCGCTGCCTCCGATCGAGCCGGCGTCATGTCCACCATTGGAAGCGCTGGTGTCGCAGCTCGAGCTGGAGCATCCACACTTCCCGGTGCCCTACGGCACCGCCGACCCGAGCTTCACCGGCGGTGGGCCGGGCGTCGACTGGAAGCCGGTGGCGTGGCCGGCTGGGCTCGTCGCTGGTCGACGAGGTCATCGAAGCAGTGCGCGTGGCCGGCGACTGGCGGCCGTTCCCGCTGGTCGCCTGGACGGGAGCCGAGTTCTCCCTCCTGGTCAACGGGTCCTGAACGACGCACGCACTGATCGACACCATCGTCCGCGTGGGGAAGAGAACCACCCCCGCACCTGGGATGACGCATGGCCCAGAAATCGATCGAGAGAGGCGCTGTCGGTTCCCCGGCCGTAGAGCACTCGACGAACGACGTGAGGCTACGTCCCGTCGGGACCGGCGATCACCGGCTCCCGCGGCTCGTCGGTGACGACCTCGACGGAGCGGGCTCGGTGGCCTGCCACCACGATCGCACCGAGGCCCACGACGACCGCAGCCAGCGACACGAGCCCGCCCAGGAACGGGATCAAGGCGAGCACCCGGAGGATGACCCAGCCCAGCAGGAAGGCGAGGATCGGCGTGAGGTGGCCCGCGATCCGGCGACCCAGGACCCACGCCCCCGCGGTGTACCCGATGCCGTAGATCAGCCCGAGCGCGAGCAGCAGCGCGATGCCGAGGGGCAGGCCGACGAGCGTGACCATCGCCAGGACCGCGAGGATGGGCAGCCCGATCAGCAGTGCGAGGCCCCAGAGGATCACCGGCCCGATGGTGTCGGCCGCGGCGTCGACCGCGGCCGCGGCCCGCGGCACGAGCAGCGCCAGCCCCAGGCCCAGGACCAGCGTCGAGAACGTGAAGGCCAGCCAGATGGCCAGCCACCCGGCGATGGCGGAGGCATCCCTCCAGGCACGCGGGTTCCAGCGCTCCCACGACCCGTCGAGCCGGCCGCCCTCCTCCACCACGGGCCGGTGCCGCGACACGACGTCACCCTCGATGTGGCCGCCGTCGGCGACGACCACGCGCCCGTCGGCGGCGACGACGTCGTCGCGCGCCGTGCCGCGCACGAGGACGTGCGGGGCTACGCCGAGCCGGGAATGCGCATCGGGATGGTGCGCGGGCCGCGTACCTGGCCTGCCGACCAGCTGACCGCGGGGGGATCGGCCAGCTCGAAGTCGGGATAGCGCTTCATCCACTCCTCGATCGCAACGCGCAGCTCCATGCGTGCGAGGTTCGAACCGATGCATCGGTGGATGCCCAGACCGAAGGCGGCATGGCGGTTGTCCGTCCGGTCGATGCGGACGGTGTCGGGGTCGTCGAAGAACTCCGGGTCCCGGTTCGCGGCGGGGAAGGGCAGGAGCAGCCAGTCGCCCTCCTTCAGGGCATGACCGCGGAAGTCGAAGTCCTGGGCGACCAGCCGGGCCATCGTGACCGGTGCGTACGCCCGGAGGAACTCCTCGACCGCCGTGTCCA
Source organism: uncultured Acidimicrobiales bacterium (assembly GCA_963842395.1). Taxonomy (GTDB): domain Bacteria; phylum Actinomycetota; class Acidimicrobiia; order Acidimicrobiales; family VFJN01; genus ZC4RG19. The sequence goes on along the minus strand of CAWJGJ010000001.1, from coordinate 3,308,028 downwards.
TGAGGTCCGGCTCCGCCACCAAGCGCCGGCGATCGGCAGGGTGTTGGGCGAGGTGCCACAGCGCCGCCCCGATGGCCGACCAGGTCGTGTCGATCCCCGCGATCATGAGCAGCACCATCGTCCCGCGCACGTGGGCGGGTTCGAGCTTCTGTCCGTCCAGCTCCGCGTCGAGCAGGTAGGTGGTCAGGTCGTCCTGGGGGTCGGCGAGGTGCTCGGCGATGCGGGCATCCATGTAGGCGTCGAGCTCGCCCTCCTCCACCAGCGCCTGGCGCTCCTCGGCGGACTGGTCGACGTCCTCGAGCACCATGCGGATGAACCGGCGGAACAGGTCGGCGTCCTCCTGCGGGAAGCCGAGCATCCGCACGATCACGCGGAGCGGGATGTGCTGGGCGTAGTCGACGGCTGCGTCGACCGTCGTCGGGCCGGCCATGGCGTCGAGCAGCTCGACGCACAGCGCCCGGGTGAACGGCTCGAGGGCGGCGATGCGCTTCGGTGAGAACGCCGGGAGCAGGAGGCGGCGCGCCAGCGTGTGGAACGGCGGGTCGGACGTGATCGGAGGTGACAGCCCGATCGGCGCCGGGAGATCGTCCGGCCCGGGGCGCATCTCGCTGACGACCACCGACCGCGAGGTGAAGTGCTCGGTGTCGTAGGCCACGGCGGCGACGTCCTCGTGGCGCACCGGCATCCAGGTCCCCCCGTAGCGCTCGCTATGGGCCACGGGACACCGGGCGCGCAGCTCGTCCCAGATCGGGAACGGATCGGCGACCCACCGGGGGTCGGTGTGGTCGAAGTCGGTCGCCCAGTCCGCCACGGGTGGGTGTCGGGTCGTCATCGCACTCACTCCGAGATCGAGATCGCGTACTCCGGGCAGTTGGCCACCGCCCGCCGGGCCTTGTCCTCGAGCCCCTCGGGCACGAGCCCGTCGTTCAGCTCGAACGCGTTGCCGAGGTCGTCGACGTCGAAGAGCTCGGGCGCCAGGGCATAGCAGCGGTTGTGGCCCTGGCACTTCTCCCGATCGACATGGACCCGCACTCGTCAACCTCCGATCCCACAACCTAGGGCTGCACACGGCGGCTGTACATGCTGTCCTGGGCAGCATGCGGGAGGGACGGCACGGACAGCGGTGGAACGCCTCGGGGCGGCGAAGCCTGTGGGGGTGGGGGTTGGCCGCCGACGAGCCGACCGACGAGCAACGGCACCGGCTGGCCGCATCGCTCGCCCGGCGCTACGGCGTGGAACCACGCGTGGAGCCGGCCGCCTCGCTCGAGGAGGCAGACATGCGACCGCCCCGGTTGGCGGTGCCGGCCGCCCTGGCGGACGTCTGCACCACCGACCGCTGGGAGCGGGCCAGGCACACGTACGGGATGGCCTACACCGATCGGCTGCGGGCGTTCCGGGGTCGGTTCGACGCCCCGCCCGACGCCGTCGCCTACCCGGCCGACGAGCCGGAGCTGGAGGCCGTCCTCGAGTGGTGCCACACGGCCGGCCACGTCATCGTCCCCTACGGGGGCGGGTCGTCCGTGGTGTGGGGCGTGAACCCGCCGGCCGAGGCGGCGAGCGTGGTGACTGTCGACCTCACGGAGATGGACCGGGTCATCGAGATCGATCACGCCTCCCGGGCCGCTCGCATCCAGGGCGGAGCGCTGGGACCCGCGGTGGAGGACCAGCTGCGGCCGCACGGTCTCACGCTGCGCCACTTCCCGCAGTCGTTCGAGTGGTCGACGGTGGGGGGCTGGATCGCCACCCGGTCGGGCGGTCACTACGCCACGAACCAGACCCACATCGACGACCTCGTCGAATCGGTGCGGATGCTGACCCCGTCCGGCTGGTGGGAGTCACGCCGGCTGCCTGGCAGCGGCGCGGGGCCGAGCCCGGACCGACTCGTGCTCGGCAGCGAGGGGACGCTCGGCATCGTGTCCGAGGCATGGCTCCGGGTGCAGCGCCGGCCGAGGTTCCGCGCCGTCGCCGGCGTCCGGTTCCCGTCGTGGGAGGCGGGCTGGCGGGGGGTGCAGGCGATCGTCCAGGCGAAGCTGTGGCCGGCCAACCTCCGCATCCTCGATCCGGCCGAAGCCCAGCGGGGCGCCGGTCTCGACGGGAACACCGCGCTCGTGATCGTCGGGTTCGAGTCGGCCGACGTGTCCCAGCAGCCCAACGTCGCGGCGGCGGTCGCCCTCGCCCGCGACCACGGGGGGCAGATCGACGACGACGACATCAAGGTCACCGACGCCGGCGCTCCCACCGCTCGTGGCGGCTCCGTGGGCGCGTGGCGCGACAGCTTCGTGGGCTTCGACCTGAACGGCATGACGGGCCTCGGGCTCGTGGCCGACACGTTCGAGTCCGCGGTCACCTGGGACCGGTGGCCCGACTTCGACGCCACGGTGCGGGCGGCGCTGACCCGGGCGCTCGACGAGGTGTGCGGTGGCGGTCTGCTGAGCTGCCGGTTCACCCACGTCTACACCGACGGCCCGGCGCCGTACTACACGTTCGCCGGCATGGGCAGCCAGGGCGGCGAGGAACAGCAGTGGGCCGAGCTGAAGGAGGCGGCGTCCGAGGCCGTCGTCGAGGCCGGCGGCACGATCACCCACCACCACGCCGTGGGGCGCATGCACCGCCCGGCCTACGACCGCCAGCGCCCCGAGCTCTTCGCCGCCGCGCTGCGGGCCGCCAAGCGCTCCGTCGACCCGCGCGGCCTGCTCAACCCCGGCGTGCTGATCGACTGACGCGGGGGCGGACGTGATGGACCTGCCGGGGGCTGCCGAGCCGCACCTCGCTCGCCAGCGTCGTGAGGATCTGGGGGTGTACATTGCGCCAATCTGAACGCCGCACCCCCCGAGGCGCGATGCCTACGGAGGGAGCGCTCTCTCGCCCGCCCACCGGTCGTCGCCGCCCGCGCCGGTCCCGCAGAGAGGAACGAAGAGCGCATGACCATCCTTCGTCGCACTCCGGACACCGCCACTCCGGTCACCGCCACTGCAGTCGGCGTCGCGTTCGCGGTCGTCGTCTCGCTGACGGTCGCCGTGTCCCCGCCGGGGACGGCCGCCGCCGCGCCCCGGCAACACGGCGCCGACGACCCCGAGCTCGGGCCCAACGTCACGGTCTTCGATCCCAGCATGCCGGTCAGCGAGATACAGGCGACCCTCGACGCCACCCACGCGGCCCAGGTCGACAACGAGATGGGCACCGACCGATACGCCTACCTGTTCCTGCCGGGCACGTACGGCACGGCCGAGAACCCCTTGCAGATCAAGGTCGGCTACTACACCGAGATCGCCGGCCTGGGCGCCTCACCCACCGACGTGGTCATCAACGGCAAGGTGGAGACCTACAACCGCTGCCTGGCGCCGGACAACTGCGTCGCGCTGGTCAACTTCTGGCGGACCCTGTCCAACCTGTCGATCAACGTCAACGCGGCCGGCCAGGACGGTTGCCGCGCCTCGGCGAACTTCTGGGCCGTGTCGCAGGCGGCGTCCATGCGCCGTGTGGCCATCAGCGGCAACACCCTGTCCCTGATGGACTACTGCACCGCGGGTCCCCAGTTCGCCAGCGGCGGCTTCATCGCGGACTCGCGCCTGCCGAACACGCTCAACGGATCGCAGCAGCAGTGGCTGACCCGCAACAGCGAGATCGCGGGGTGGACCAATGGCGTGTGGAACCAGGTGTTCTCGGGGGTCGTCGGCGCCCCGGACGACGCCGGCTTCCCCAACCCGCCGTACACGACCCTCGACACCACGCCGGTGAGCCGGGAGAAGCCGTACCTGTTCGTCGACGGGCACGGTGACGTCAACGTCCGCGTCCCCGCCGCCCGCACGGACACCAGCGGCACGACCTGGGCCGACGGCGTGACGCCCGGGCGCACCCTGCCGATCGGCGCCTTCTTCGTCGCGAAGCCGTCGGACTCCGTGCAGGCGATCAACAACCAGCTCGCCCGGGGCAGGCACCTGCTCCTCACGCCCGGGGTCTACGACATCGCCCGGACCATCAAGGTCAAGCGCGCCGACACGGTGGTCCTCGGGCTCGGGCACGCCACGCTCACGGCCGCGAACGGCTCGATCCCGCTCTCGGTCGCCGACGTCCCGGGCGTCATCGTCGCGGGCGTGACGATCGACGCCGGTCCCGACGAATCGCCGGTCCTGCTGCAGGTGGGCGGCCGGCACGGCAGGAGTAAGGGCTCGGCGCGGAACCCGACCACGCTGTCGGATGTGTACTTCCGCGTGGGCGGCCCGCACCTCGGCAGCGCCGGCACCGCGCTCGAGGTCAACAGCGACCACGTGCTCATCGATCACACGTGGGTCTGGCGGGCCGATCACGGCGTCGAGGGCCTGACCGACACCGAGCGGTGGACCACCAACATCGGCCGCAACGGTGTGGTCGTCAACGGCGACCACGTGACCGCGAACGGCCTGTTCGTGGAGCACTTCCAGCAGTACAACACCGTGTGGAACGGCGACGACGGCACCACGATCCTGTACCAGAACGAGCTGCCCTACGACCCGCCGACCCAGGCCGACTGGATGAACGGCGCCGTCGAGGGGTGGGCCGGATACAAGGTCGACGACCGGGTGCGGACCCACACTCTCCACGGCGGTGGCGTCTACGTCTTCAACCGGAACAACCCGGCGATCCACACGGAGAACGGCTTCGAGGTGCCGGTCAGGCCGGGCGTCCGCCTGCACCACGTCATGACGGTCAACCTCGGCGCCGGCACCGTGGACCACGTCGTCAACGGCGTGGGGGACGCGGCCGACACGACCAGGGTGGGGGCTCCCGTCTACGTCGCCGACTACCCGGCGCCGTAGCGCCGGTCCTGACTGCGGGGCGTCGGCATGCGTGTCACAGTCCGGCCGGCTGCGTCGTCGGAGACAGCAGCCGCCTGACGAACCGGAGAACGACGATGGCCCCACTCGCCTTCACCCGCCGCGGCGCCGGCGCACCCCTGGTGCTGCTGCACGGCATCGGGTCCTCACGCCACGCCTGGGACCCCGTCATCCCCGAGCTCGCCGAGCACTTCGACGTCCTGGCCGTCGACCTTCCCGGCTTCGGGGACTCCGAACCGCTGCCCGCTGAGGTCGAACCGCACCCGGCGGCCCTGGCGGCCGCCGTGGCGGACCTCCTCGACGACCTGGGCATCGCCACCCCCCACATCGCCGGCAACTCGCTCGGCGGCTGGGCCGCACTCGAGCTCGCCGGCCTCCGTCCCGTCGCCTCGCTGGCGCTCCTGTCGCCCGCAGGGCTGTGGCGGGGCAGGACACCGATCTACAACCGGGTCAGCCTGCGAGCCACGCGATGGTTCGCCGAACACGCGCAGCGGCCCCTGTCCCACCTCGTGCGTTACCGCCTCGGGCGGATCCTCGTCCTCGGTCAGACCCACGGCCGGCCATCCCGTGTGAGCCCCGACCATGCGCGCCGGGCCATCCGCGACATGGGCGCCTGTCCCGGGTTCGACACCGCCATGACGGCCGCCGCGCGACGGCGCTACGTGTCGGGGTCACCCATCGACAGCCCGGTGACCGTGGCGTTCGGCTCCCGCGACTTCCTGCTGCTCTCACCGTCCCGCCACCTCGACGAGCTCCCACCCGGGACCCACGTCGACACCCTCCCCGGCTGCGGCCACGTCCCCATGACCGACGATCCGGGCGCCGTCGCCGCCCTCATCGTCACCGCGACCACCCACGCCGTGACGGGGAACAGGTGACGATCCCCGAGCCCACATCGCGCAGCAGTGAGGCAGGCCGCGCGGGGCCCCGGGCCTGATCATGGGGTGCGGGGTCGTCAGATCCCGCCGGAGGACGGCGGCGCGCCCGGATGGTGGCGCGCCAGGTTGCCGAGGGATCGCAGGAGCGCTTCCCACCACTGCGCGAACCGGAGCTGGAAGGTGGCCAGGGGGAGGCCGTGCCGAGCCGCGTGCTCGGGCGGGATGGTGTCCCAGCCGAAGTGTTCGACGACGACACGGGTCTGGGCGACGGCGCCGGCGGGATCCTCCACGTCGTCGAACCGCACGTGCAGCTCGGTCTCCTGGTCGGGGCTGAAGCTGGCGTGGCGCCAGCTGAGGACGAGGTGGCGTGGTGGGTCCCAGGCGCGGATGTGGCCGACGACGAACGAGCTGCCGTCGGGGTAGGTCTCGACCAGCCGGCCGTCGGGGCCGGGCTCGAAGGCGAGGGTGCCGGTGCGTGCGTCGGTGAACTGGAACAGGCCGTTGGGCTGCCACCATTCGGCGATCTGCTCGGTGAACGCCGCGAACGCCCGCGCCGCAGGCACCGGCACTCGCAGCGCCACGAGGACCCGTGATGCGTCGGTCACGGCTCGCGTTCGAGATGGGCGGCGAAGGCGGTCAGCTGCTCGACCCAGCCCCGCTCGGCGTTGTCGATCCAGCTCCGCAGCTCGGTCATCGGCGCCGAACGAAGCGCGTAGATCCGGACCCGGGCGTCGAAGTCGGGGTGGGTCTCGGTGACCAGGCCGTGTTGCCGCAGCACCCGCAGGTGCTTGCTCATCGTCGACGGCGTGGTGCGAAGTTCGCGGGCGAGCTCCCCGGCCCGTCGCGGTCGCTCTGCGAGCAGCTCGACCGCTCGACGCCGGACGGGATCAGCCAGTGCAGCCAGCGTGTCGTCCAGCCCGGCGGCCGCCGGTTCGCTCACTGCCAGCTGGTGGCCATGATCGGCTGTCCGATGGCGGCCTCGGCCTCGGCGCGGGTGACGTCGCGTACGTGGGTCGAGAACGTCCAGCAGTGCCCTTCGGGGTCCAGGGCCCGGTAGGTCCGATCGCCGTAGAACTGGTCCTCCGGGTCGGCTGCGATCACCGCGCCGGCGGCCCGCGCCCGTTCGCAGTGCTCGTCGAGATCGCCCGGCACGGCGACGTGAACCGACTGGGTGTTCGTCCCACCCACGCTGGCGGGACTGCGGACCCACTCCGCCCACTCGGCTCCGACCATGATCCGCCCGCGTCCGGCGCAGCTCATCTCGTAGTGGCACATCTCCGGCGCCTCGGGCGGCCCGTCGATGGCCATCGTGACCTCGAACCCGAAGGCTTGCTCCAGCCACGCCAACGCCGCCTTCGGATCCCGATAGTGCACGGCTGACGTGAACACCTGCTCGTCCATACGGGAAATATTTACCCAGATTGGAAACTATGTCAAGTCGAGCGAGTCGTCGGCGGGTGTCACGCGGTCTCGTCGCGTGGTTCGAGGACGATCACGGGCGTCTCGGTCGACCGCCGGCCGGCGTAGCCGTCGAGCTTCGGCTCGACCTCGGCCCAGCGCTGCCACAGTCGATCGCGCTCCTCCCCCGTGACCGGCAGGGCGCGCACCGGGCGCGGCTGCTCGCCCGCCAGCCGGACGACGGCATCCGGGTGTGCCTCGAGATTGAGCCACCACGAGGGATGACCCTCGTCCCAGCCGTTCATCGCGAGGGTGACGAGGTTCGGGCCGTCCTCGAGGTAGCCGAGGATGACGCTGCGTTCCCGCCCGGACGTGCGCCCGACGGTCGTGAGGCGCAGCGAGCCCCAGCCGCGCTTGTTCGACGTGGTCCACAGGAAGCGGCCGCCGCTGACCTTGTAGAGCGCTCGGTGGACTCGCCACGCCGCGTGCACGAACCACGGCGGCGGGAGTCTCGGCGGTCGGGTTGCCTCGGGGCCCATGGCGATTCCTCCCGGGATCGGTGAGTCGACGATATGACGCGTCCACACGACGCGTCCGCTTCCCCGCCCGCTCGTGCGATGAGCACAACGAGCCGGCTACTCGCCCGTGGAGCCGTCCGCCGACTCCCGGAGGAGGTCGGCATGGCCGTTGTGCCGCGCGTACTCCTCGATCATGTGGACCAGGATCCAGCGCAGGCTGGGTGACCGGCCGTCGGGCCACCGGTAGCGGGCCACCAGTCCCAGTCCGCCGTCGGCCAGCGCCTCCGCGGTGAGCGCCCGGGAACGCTCGACGTTGTCCTGCCAGAGGGCGCGGAGCCGCTCGGGCGGGTCGTCGGCGGCCGAATGCCACTCCCAGTCGGGGTCGGCGTCCCAATCCACCGCATCCCACGGGGGCGCGGCGGCGTGGCCGTACAGCCGGGAGAACCACGCGTGCTCCACGTAGGCCAGGTGCTTGAGGATCCCGCCCAGCGTCATCGTCGAGACGCCGACGGTCGCCCGCAGCCCGGCCGCGTCCAGCCCCGCGCACTTCCACGCCAGCGTGGCGCGCTGGTAGTCGAGGAAGCCGAGGAGGGTTGCGGCCTCGTCCCCCGAGACGGGAGGCTCCGGGCGTCCGTGCTCGTCCACGTCGGCCCCGTCGTCGCCCCCGTCGGTCCTATCGCCCCCGTCGGTCATCGTGTCCGATCCTCCACCGCCACAGCGTGCCCGCTCCGGCGTTCCCCCGCTCCTGCGTTCGCCCGATGTTTGCACCGCCCCGTGCGCCCGGGCCCTGCATCGCTCGTCGGCGGCCGGGGTAGGAGCCCCTGGTCGACGCAGTCCCGCACGGGGAGCACGTCCGACGAGTGTCGAGCACGAACGCCAGGAGGAGACATGCCCCAGCAGGCGTGGAGCGACAAGCGGGAACGGCAGTACGAGCACATCAAGGCCGGGCTGCGGAAGCGTGGCGAGGACGAGGACACGGCCGAGGAGATCGCGGCCCGCACCGTCAACAAGGAGCGTGCCCGGTCCGGGGAGGCCCGGGAGTCCAGCCGGACCTCGACCGACGACATGTCCTCCGGTCGGCGTGGGGGTCTCCGCTCCCACCGCGGACCCGGCGGCCGCACCCGCGACCAGCTGTACAACGAGGCGCGCGCCAAGGGCGTCAAGGGCCGCTCGAAGATGAACAAGGCCCAGCTGCAGCGGGCGGTCGATCGCTAGGGCGCGCCGAGGTCGCCCGAGTCCCGTTCACGGCCGGTTCACAGGGTGGTCCGTACGGTCGGGGAGTGAAGCGGATCCTCACCCTGATCGTCGCGGTCGCCCTGGTCGGTGCCTGCACCCGGGACGTGGACACGCCGGCGCCGTCGGCCGGGCCCGGCGAGGGGGCGGCCGGCAGGGCGACCTGTGCGCCCGAGCTGGACGGGGCGTTCGCCGCCTGGGCGGACGCGGGCTTCAGCGGCACGGTCGCGGTCTCGACCGCGGGGCGGTTCGACTGCCTGGCCGGGTACGGGCTCGCCGACCAGGAGGAGGGGGAGCCCAACACGCCCGACACCGTGTTCAGCATCGGTTCGGTCAGCAAGGCGTTCACCGCCGCGGCGATCCTCTCGCTGGTGGACGAGGGGACCATTGCGCTCGACGGGCGGGCCGGCGACCTCGTCACCGGGCTCCGTGGGCCCGCGGCCGAGGCCACGGTCGAGCAGCTCCTGCTGCACACGAGCGGCCTGACCGGCGCGCACGGCCAGGACCACGAGCCCCTCGCTCGCGACGAGGCCGTGGCGGCCATCAGCGGTCTCGAACGGGTCGGCGATGCCGGGTCGGGCGAGGCCCTCTACTCGAACGCCGGCTACACCCTGCTGGCCCTCATCGTCGAGGAGGCCACCGACGGGGGCTACCGCGACCACGTGGCGTCCAACATCCTGGCGTTGCCCGGCGGCGCCACCGCGGGCGGGTTCTGGGACGGCGAGCCGGCGGCGCCGGGCCCCGGGGCGGTCGGCTACCTCGACGACGGGAGCGCCGGCCAGCGCGGCGACTTCGCCGGGCCCCACTGGGCGCTCGACGGCAACGGCGACCTGGCCATGACCACCGGGGACCTGGCGGCCTGGACCCACGCCCTCTTCACCGGGGAGGTCGTGTCGCCCGGCTCGGTCGAGGTCATCAGCCGCCCCGCCGTCGATGAGGGCGGCGGTCGCTGGGGGACGCCGGGATGGGTGGCGTTCGACGAGTCCGTGTACGGCGAGCCGCTGCTGGCGGCCGCGGGCGGGGGCGGCGACACCGGGCACGACGCCGTGGTGGCCTGGCTGCCTGCGTCCGGGCGGGTCATCGCCCTGGCGTCGAACACGGCCACGCCGACCGCCGAGGAGGTCCTCCGGTCGATCATCCCGGCCTTCGTGGCGGGCGAGCCGCTGCCGGGGCCCGACGGACCGGTCGCCGGCGACGGCGACGGCGAGGGCGAGACCGAGGACGAGACCGGGGGCGAGGCGGGCGCGGGCGCGGCGGTGGCGGGGACCTACGCGCTCGGCGCGGGCGGGACGTTCGAGGTGCGGGCAGGGGACGACGGCCCGGTGGTGACCGGGACGGGCCCGGACGCGGTGGCCGCCCTGTGGCCGCCGTCCCTCGGGTTCACGACCGACGACCTGGCCGCCCACGAGCAGGCGGTGCTGGAGGCGCTGGCGGGGGAGACGAGCGCCGGGCGCGAGGAGCTGGAGGTGCTCGAGGACGACCTCGGGCCGATCGAGGGCGTCGAGCCGATCGGCACGATCGTCGACGGCGGCGAGGTGCGCACCTACGTCACCGTCACCACCGCCGGGGGGCCCACCGTGATCTGGTACGCCCTCGACGAGGCGGGGGCCATCGCCGGTGCCCTCATCGTGGACGCGCCGCCCACGCTCCGGCTCGTGCCCGACGGCGACGGTGGCTACCGTCCCGAAGACCCGGCCGGAACCGGGCCCGACCTGGCCGTGAGCTTCGACGGTGCCCGCATGACGGTCACCGGGCCGGCGGGGGTCACCGTGGCCGCTCGCCGCGGGTCGTGAGCCCGGGAGGACAGCGTGCGGGTACTGGTGGTCGAGGACGATCCGGCGCTGGGCCCGCTCGTGGCCAAGGGCCTGCGCCTGCACCACCTGGCGGTGGATCTGGCGGCCTCGTGCGCCGAGGCCGTCGACGCCGCGACCGTGACCGGCTACGACGTCGTGTGCCTGGACCTCGGGCTGCCCGATGGCGACGGGCTCGACCTGTGCCGCCGCCTCCGCCGCGGGGACGGCCTGGCCCGCCCCCGCCGCATCCTGGCGCTGACCGCCCGTGACGCCGTGGCCGACCGGGTGGCCGGCCTCGACGCCGGGGCCGACGACTACCTGGTCAAGCCCTTCGACCTCGACGAGCTGGTGGCCCGCATCCGTGCCCTGGATCGGCGGCACGACGAGCCCGGCGGCCCGATCGAGCTGGGCGACCTGCGCGTCGACGTGGTCCGTCACCGGGCCTGGCGGGGCGGCGCCGAGCTCGACCTCACCGGCAAGGAGTTCGCCGTGCTGCGCTACTTCGCGCACCACCCCGGTGCGCTCCTGTCGGCCGAGGACCTGTTGGAGCACTGCTGGGACGCCCACGCCGACAGCCTCACCACCAGCGTGCGCGTCATCCTCAGCCGCCTGCGCCGCAAGCTCGGCGAGCCGCAGCTCATCCACACGGTCCCGGGCGCCGGCTACCGCCTCGTCCCGCTGGCCGGGGACGCGCCGTGACCGCGGGGTGGCCACCCCGGTGGCCGCTGCGGTGGCGGCTGGCGGCGCTGGGCCTGGTCGGGGTGCTCGTGCCGCTGGCGGTGCTCCTGGTCGTCTCGCTCGTCTCGGAGGAGACGCAGACCACCGACGACGCCGCCAACCTGACGGAGCGGACCCGCGGCCTGTCGCCGTGGGTGCCGGTCACCGCCGCGCTGCTCGCCGTCCCGGCGGCGGCCGCCGCCTGGTGGTGGGCCGGCCGGGCGGTCGGGCCCATCCGCCGCATCACCGCCGTCGCCGACGAGATCCAGGCGACCTCCCTCGACCGGCGCATCCACCTGACCGACGCCCCCGCCGAGGTCCAGGCGCTGGCCGACAGCTTCGACCGCATGCTCGACCGGCTGGCCGACGCCTCCGACGTGCAGCGCCGGCTCGTCGAGGACACCAGCCACCAGCTCCGCACGCCGCTGGCGGTGCTGGCGGCCAACGCCGACGTCGCCCTCGCGGACCGCGACGCCGGCGCCGACGAGCTCCGGGCGGCCGTGCAGGCGAGCCGGGACACCGTCGACCGGCTCCGGGCGCTGGTCGACGACCTGTTGGCGGAGGCCCGCGCCCGCCACCACACGACGGCGCGCTCGGGGAACGACCTCGTGGCGATCGCCCGGGCCGCGGGCGACACCTACGGGCCGATGGGCCGAGCCCGGGGCGTCGCCCTGCGGCTGGAGGCGCCGGACCGGTTGACGGCGGCGGTCGACGGCGGCCCGGTGGGACGGGCGGTCGCCTGCCTTGTCGACAACGCCGTGCGCCACGCGCCGCCGGGCACCACGGTCGACCTGGCCGTCGGGACCGACGGGGACCGGGCGTTCGTGGCCGTCACGGACGCCGGCCCGGGCATCGATCCCGCCCATCACGCCCGGGTGTTCGACCGCTACTGGACCGGCGGCACCGATGGGCGCCCCGGCGACGGGCCGGGCGCAGGCGGCGCACCGGGCGAGGGCCTCGGGATCGGCCTGTCGGTGGTGAAGCAGGTGGCCGATGCGCACGAGGGCGTCGAGGTGGCCTCGCCGCTCGGCCCCGACGGGGGCACCCGGGTGACGCTCTGGTTCCGGACCTGACCGGCCGCCCGGCGCGGGGCCTCGCTGGATACAGTGCACCCTTCGTCGGGCGGCCGTTAGGGTGACGCGATGGGGCGTCCGACGGCCATGGACGAGCAGTTCGTCCACCAGATCCCGCAGCTGCTGCCCGAGGTGGCCACCCGGCACGACCACTGGCGCGAGAGCCTGTTCTTCGACGTCCACGACCCCTCGGGGCAGGGCGACGCGGTGTTCCTCACGCTGGCCCACCACCCCGCCCGCGAGCGCATGGACTCGTTGCAGATGGGCCGGGTCGGCGGCGAGCAGTTGATCGGCTTCCGCGATCGGGCGTACGACGGCGATCCGCACACGCTGGCGGTGCCGGGCGTCCGGGTCGACGTGGTCGAGCCCTGGAGCGAGGTGCGGCTGTGGGCCGACCCCGAGACGTCGGCCATCGGCGTCGACCTCACCTTCCGGGCCCGCACCCAGCCCTACGGCCTGCGCCGGGGCACCATGCGGGCGGGCGACGACATCGTGTGGGACCAGTGCCACATCCTCCAGTCGGGCAGCTACGCCGGCACGTACACGGCGGGCGGGACGGTGCACGAGGTCGACGGCTGGACCGGGCAGCGCGATCACTCGTGGGGCATCCGCGACCACGGGCGCTGTCCGCTGTGGCTGTGGTTCCAGCTCCAGTTCGAGGACGGGTTCCTCGGGGTGTGGCACTGGGAGCTTCCCAACGGCGCGCCGGTGTACACCGATGGCTGCTGGGCCGGCACCGACGGCTCCGACCCCGTGCCCGTCGTCCGGTTCGACCACGACGTCGACTGGCGCGGGCCCGGCGGCGAGACCGCCGCCTACGGCGAGCACGGCGAGGCCGTCGCCGGCCTGTCGGGCACGTGCCGGTTCGTGCTGGCCGACGGGCGGGCGCTGACGATCGAGGCCGCGGGCACCTTCGCCCGGCCCTACGAGCCGTTCCAGCGGGGCGGGCTCAACCTCATGACCGTCACCGCGGACGACGGGCGCCGGGGCACCGCCATCTACGAGGTCACGGGCGCCCGGCACCACCGCTTCTTCCCGGACACGACCGTCGAGGGGGTCCTGCCGTGACCGAGCGAAGCGAGGTCCATAAGCACAGTCGGCCCTGCGCCACGAAGTGGCGATTCGGTCACCGGTGCTCCCGAAGGGTGCACCAGTGACCGGTGCCGCCACCGGGCCCGTGCCCATCGCCGACACGCCCGAGGCGCTCACCCCGGCGTGGCTCACCGACGCGCTGGCGCACGCGGGGCTGCTGGGCGACGCCCGGGTGACGGCTGCCGACCTGCGCCCGCTGGGCACGGGGCAGATGTGCGACAGCGTGCGGGTCACCCTCACCTACGACCGGGCCACCGACGCCCCCGCCACCGTGGTCGCGAAGCTCCCCGCCGCGGACCCCACAAGCCGGGGCACGGCGCTGTCGCTGCGCAGCTACGAGAAGGAGGTGCGCTTCTACCAGCACCTGGCCCCCCACCTGCCGATGCGCACCCCGGCCGCCTACCACGCCGACATCGACGTCACCACGGCGGCGTTCGTGCTGCTGCTCGAGGACATGGCGCCGGCCGAGCAGGGCGACCAGCTCGCGGGCTGCAGCGTCGACGAGGCGGCCGTCGCCGTCCGCGAGCTGGTCGGGCTGCACGCGCCGCGGTGGGGCGACCCGGGGCTCGCCGGCTACGACTGGCTGGCGACCAACCCCGAGCAGGGGCGGGCGCTGGCGCTGGCGATGCTGCCGGCGCTGTGGGACGGCTTCCGTGGCCGCTACGGCGCCGACATCCCCGACCACGTGCACCAGGCCGGCGACATCTTCTTCTCCCACCTCGCGCCCTACCTCGAGGCGCCGCCCGCCGAGGCGGTGACGATCGTCCACGGCGACTACCGGCTCGACAACCTGCTGTTCGACCCCACCCCCGGGGGCACCCCCATCGCCGTGGTCGACTGGCAGACCTGCGCCACCGGCCGGGGGGCAGCCGACGTGGCCTACTTCATCGGCGCCGGCCTGCAGGCCGACGACCGCCGGGTGGCCGAGGACGACCTGGTCCGCGGCTACCACGCCGACCTCACGGCCGCGGGGGTCGACTACGTCTGGGACGACTGCTGGCGCGACTACCGCCGGGGCACCTGGGCGGGCCTGCTCATGGCGGTGGGGGCGTCGATGATGGTCGAGCGCACCGACCGGGGCGACCGGATGTTCATGGCCATGGCCGACCGCCATGCCCGCCACGCGCTGGACCTCGACGCGCCGGACCTGCTGACCGGCGGCGGCTGACCGCCCGCTCGTGACCCGACGTGCGTTCCCGCGCCGGGGACTTCCGGCGTGGCAACATGCGGGGACCAAGCACCAACGGAGGCCCTTGTGATCTTGCTCGCGCTGCTCCTGTGGGGCCTCGTCGCCGGATGGTTGGCCAACATGCTGCTCGGCGGCGGCATGCGCACCGACAACTGGGGCGAGCTGCTGATCGCAGGCGTCGTCGGCTCGTTCGTCGGTGGCCTGCTGGCCAGCCTCATCGCCGGGGACGGCCTCGCGTTGCGCCCGTCGGGGATCATCGGCTCGGTGATCGGGGCGGTCCTGGTGCTGGCCGGCGCCCGCTGGTGGTCACAGCGGTCGGCCTGACGCGGAGATCCTCTAATTCAGGATTGACTTATATAAGTCTCTCCTGAGATAGTGACCGCCGTGCATGCGTTCGACGTGCTGGGCGACCCCGTGCGGCGCAGGATCCTCGAGCTCCTGGCCGGCGGCGAGCTGGCCTCGGGTGCCATCGGCGCGACCGTCCAGTCCGAGTTCGGGATCACCCAGCCGGCCGTGTCGCAGCAGCTGCGCGTGCTGCGCGAGGCCGGCTTCGTCACCGTAAGGCCCGAGGGCACACGCCGGCTCTACGCGGTGCAGCCCGAGTCCCTGCGCGACGTCGACCGTTGGCTCGACCGGTTCCGGGCCTACTGGGCCCCGCCGCTCGACGCCCTCGCCACCGAGCTGGCCCGCGGGCGGCGCCGGCGCCGCCTCGACGGCGATGCACGACGTGACCAAGACCAGGACCAGGACCAAGACCAGGACCACGAGCAGGAGACCGGAGCATGATCGACGTGGCGCATCAGATCAACAACGTGCGGCGGGAGGTGGGCAGCAGGGTGATGGAAGCCGGGGAGGCCCGCACCACCGTCATCAGCCAGAGCTACGACGCCACCATCGACGAGCTGTGGGACGCCTGCACCAACCCGGAGCGCATCCCCCGCTGGTTCCTGCCCGTCACCGGCGACCTGCGCCTGCACGGCCGCTACCAGCTCGAGGGCAACGCCGGCGGCACCATCGAGCAGTGCGACCCGCCCAAGGGCTTCGCCGCCACCTGGGAGTACGGCGGCGAGGTGAGCTGGATCGAGGTGCGCCTGACGCCCGAGTCGGGCGACCGCACCCGGTTCGAGCTCGAGCACATCGCCCACGTCGACGACCGCTGGGCCGAGTTCGGACCCGGCGCGGTCGGGGTGGGCTGGGACCTGGCCGTGATCGGTCTGACCCTCCACCTGGCGTCGGGCGAGGCGGTCGACCCGGCCGAGGTGGCCGCGTGGACCGCCTCGGCGGACGGCAAGGCGTTCGTGACCTCGAGCAGCGAGCGGTGGCGCGACGCCAGCATCGCCGCCGGCACCGACCCGGCAGAGGCCAAGGCGGCCGCCGAGCGCACCACCGCCGCCTACACGGCGTAGGCGTCCGCTGCGCCGGCCGGGCGGACGCCGGCGGCACCGTCGGCGAACCGCTCGCGCAGCAGGTCGACGAACGCCTCGACGTGCGCCGGTCGGTCGTCCCGCCGGGTGACGCACGACCAGGTCCGCACCTCCGGGGTGGCCGTGATGCGCACGGTGCTCACCCGGCGGGTCCGCTGGTAGGGCGTCGCCAGCCATGCGGGCAGCACGGCAACCCCCTGGCCCGCCGTCACCATGTCGACGAGCAGCTCTCCGACCGGCGGCGTGGTGATCACCCGGCCTGGCCGGCTGGCGGCCGGGATGGGCAGCGGCAGCGGGGGCGTCCGACCGGGGTCGTAGCTGTCGAAGACGACGAGGTCGACGCCGTCGAAGTCCTCCGCCTCGACGTGGTGCCGCCCGGCCCACGGGTGGTCGTCGGGCACGATGGCGACCATCTCGTCCTCGAACAGGGGGTCGACCCGCAGGCCCTCCAGCCGCCGGTCGGACTTGACCACCAGACCGACGTCGACGCGGTCGTCGAGCAGGGCCGCGACCGGGTCGTCGTCGAGCACCGACTCGATGCGGACCTCCACCCCCGGGCACAGGTCCGCGAAGGCCCGCAGGATCGGCGGGAGCCACTGGTAGTTGGTGCTGCACTGCGACACGAGCCGCAGCGACCTCTCACGCTCGTGGCGCAGGTCGTCGAGGTCGCGGGCCGCGGCCCGCAGCTCGCGGAGCGCGACGCCCGCCGCCTGGGTCATCCGCCGGCCCGCCCGGGTGGGCACCAGCCGCCGCCCCTGCCGCTCGTAGAGCGAGACGCCCAGCCGCGCCTCGAGCCCGGTCAGGCGCTGGCTGAGCGCGGGCTGGCTGACGTGCAGCCGCCGGGCCGCGGCGGTGAGGGTGCCGTCGGTGGCGATGGCCTCCAGCAGCTCGAGCGTGCGGGTGTCGAGGTCCATCACGGGAGTACCCGATCCATTGGTAGAGCTTACGGAGAGACCAACGAATCGCTAGTGGTGCGACGCCCCGGACGTCCGTACCGTCGCCGTCATGACGACGACCGACCGTGATCCCCCCACGAGCGTCGGCGCCGGCCTGGGCGCCGTCGTCGAGGTGCTGGGCACCTACCTGGACGGGCTGTACCACAGCGACACCGAGCGGCTGGCCCGGGTGTTCCACCCCACGGCCCGCTACGTCACCGCCAGCGACGGCACCCTGCTCACGCTGTCGATGGACGAGTACCTGCCCATCGTGGACGCCCGCCCCTCGCCGGCCAGCAAGGGCGAGCCCCGGCAGGACCGGGTGATCAGCGTCGAGCTCGCGGGGCCGGTCACCGCCTTCGCCCGGGTCGAGTGCGCCATCGCCCCCCGGTCGTTCACCGACCTGCTGACGCTGGTGCTGATCGACGGCCGCTGGCAGATCGTCAGCAAGGTGTTCCACTTCGAGGTCGACGAGACCGCCGAGGAGGCGTGATGCCGTACGTCAACATCCAGATCACCCGTGAGGGTGCCACGCCCGAGCAGAAGCGGCGCCTGATCGCCGGCGTCACCGACCTGCTGGTCGACGTCCTCGGCAAGGACCCGGCCACCACGTTCGTCCTCATCGACGAGGTGGCGACGGAGGATTGGGGCATCGGTGGCGTGCCCGTGGAGGAGTACCGGGCCCGCTTGCGCCCGGGCTGACACTGCCTGCCGCCGCCACCGACAAGGGGGAGTTCGTCGGTGGCGGCGGCCGCAGGATGCCCCGTCGGCCCGAGGGCCGAGGGTGGCCGGACGGTGCGGTCAACGCGCCGGGCGGCCGGAGTATTCCGCCGACTCGCTCAGCTCGCGGAGCGCCGGCGCCCGCTGATCAGCGCGAAGCCGCCGACCAGCAGGGCGAGGATGCCCACGACGATGCCGACGGTGGCCAGCGTGCTGGCCGAGTCGACGTCGTCCTGGCTGGCCGTGTTCTCGACGGTGGCGCCGCTGGCGGTCTCACCCTCGGCGGCCTCCTCGCCCTCCTCGCCTTCGGCCTCCTCGCCGCCGGCGCCGTGGACGTCGTCACCCTCCTCCGGGTCGACCAGCTTCAGCGTCGGCGCGGGGTTCTCGGGCTCTTCCTCACCCTCGACGACCTCGTCGATCCAGCGCACGACCTCGCCGCTCGAGTAGGTCTGGATCGCCGGGAAGGAGATCTGGTCGACGTCCTCGGGCAGCGGTCCGGCCGAGACCTCGAACTCCTGGAACTCCGTGGTCCCGATCTCGCCACCCGTCCAGGTGATCTTGCTCACCACCTCGGTGGTCTCCTCGCCCTCGTCGTTGACGAGCGGCTCGTCGAGGGTGCGCATCTCGATCTCGTACTCCCAGCCCGGGGTGGGCTTCACCCGCACGCTGCGGATGGGGCTGTCCTCGGGCATGTTGACCTCGACCGAGGTGGTCGTGGCGTCGTCCCGCTCGTTGGGCACCCGGAAGGCCAGGGTGGTGAACCCGCCCTTGGGCGCCTCACCGGGGTCCACCGTGACGTGCGCGGCGGCCATCGGGGCCAGTGCCACGACGCCGATGGCGGCCACGGCTGCGGCCCGGCTGAGTCGGAAGTTCTTCATCTTGTCTGTGCTCCTGGTGTCTGTGTGAGGGTTTCAGGTGACCGGGACGACGGTGTCGAACACCGTCTGGTCGATGTCGCTGGTGCGCACCGTCACCTCGAGGTCCCAGTCACCCTCGAGGGGAATCTCGGCGCCGTCGGCCGACAGGTGTCCCTGTCCGAAGTCGACGAGCGACAGCGTGATGGGCCCGAGGTCGCGCTCGGGCAGGGCCAGCTCGGCCGTGACCTCCTCCGCGACGTACGGCGCTCCATCGATCTCGTTGAGGAAGATGTGGATGTCGACGGGGCCGACCTCGGCCGGGTCGACATCCAGGCTGAGGACGATGTCGTCCTCGGTCAGCTGCGTGCTGAAGGGGCCGCCCGCCCGCCCCCGCCGGCGTCGGTGGCGCCGGGCACCGCGTTGACCAGCAGGGCGGTCACGGCCAGCACCGCGACGGCGAGCCCCACCTCGGCACCGACCGACTGGCGCAGCACCGACAGGCGGGCCCGGCCGGCGTCGGGCGACTGGGCCACCGCGCCCGGCCCGGGCGACAGCGCCAGCGTGGCGGCACGAGAGGCCGCGCGGTCGCGCACCCACGACCGGCTGAACGCGGCGGCGACGAGCATGCCGCCGACCAGGGTCACCTTGAGGACGAGCAGACGGCCGTAGTTGGTCTCCAGCAGGGCGTCGTAGCCGCCCACCTGGCGCCAGCCCTGGATCGCGCCGCTGGCCACGATGGCCACCACGGCACCGAAGGCCACTGGCGAGAACCGCGCGACGACCGCGGCGATGCCGTCGGCGTCGAGCCGTGGGGAGCCGCCGCCGGGATCCGCGCCGTGGGTCTCGCCCGCCGCACCCGTGACGCCCGTACCCCCCGGGCCGGCAACGTCGGGCGCCGGGCGCAGGACGGCGAACAGCAACACGGCGAGGCCGCCCAGCCACACGCTGACCCCGGCCAGGTGGACGAGGTCGGCGGCGAAGGCGACGGGGACCAGGTCACCCGAGACCGCGTGCCCCGTCAGGCTCACCGTGACGAGCAGCGCCGCGCCCCCGACCGCGCTCGCGACCCGGGCGGCCGTGCCGCCGGCCGCCCGCGCCAGCCGAGGCAGGGCGGCGGCGGCCAGGGCGAGGATGAGCAGCCGCAGCACCCAGGCGCGGCCGGTGCGGGCGCCCATCTCGTCGGCGACGACGTCGAGGCCGACGGCGTCGGCCAGGGTGCCGGCGGCCACGTAGGCGCCCTGCAGCGGGATGCTCGCGACGGTGGCGGCCACGGTGGCGATCCAGGCGGCGCCCACCAGGCGGCGGGCCCGGCGGTCGCGGGCACCCGCCGGCCAGAGCCAGGCGATGAACGCCACCGAGCCCACGAGCAGGGTGACGCCGCCGAACCCGACGAACCGCACCACGCCGAACACCGCGCCGAGCGTCGTGTCGCCCTCGCGCGACCCGCCGAGCACGTCCTCGATCAGGGCCTGGTCGTCGGCCGCCGCGGCGCCGGCCTCGCCCACGCGGAAGGTGAAGGCGCCGCCGATGGGGTGGCTGTCGGAGGAGACCACCCGCCAGGCGACCACGTAGGCGCCGTCGTCGAGGTCGCCGGGCAGCGAGGCGGCGACCGAGGCGCCGTCGCCGCCGGGGTGCCCGGGCTCGCCGATGTCGACCCGCACGCCGTCGGCGTCGAGCACCTCGAGCGTGTCGTCGGTCAGCTCGACCGACTCGGTGAAGTGCAGCACGACCTGATCGGGCGGGGCGTCGAGCTGCTCGCCGGCGGCCGGCTCGCTGGAGGTCAGCTCGGCGTGGGCGTCGGCGCGCGCCGGCATCAGCAGCAGGGCGAGCGCGGCCACAACCGCGGCCGTCGCCGCGAGCGCGCCACGCCGCCGCCGGGTCATGCCCGGCCGACCACCGATCGTGCCGGTCATGCCAGCCTCAGCACCACCGCAGGGCGGGGCCCGCGGCGGGCGAGCACCCAGACCGCGGCCAGGCCGGCCAGTTCGAGGATGTGGACCAGCTCCCGGCCCAGCAGCGCGTGGCCCGACAGCGTGTCGACCGTCGAGGTCACCACCATGCACGCAACCAACACCACTGTGAGTGGCAGCATGCCCCAGGCGCGGGCCGGTCGGACGGCGGCCACCAGGAACCCGAACGCCAGGCCGATGTCCCACGCGGTCAGCTCGTGGGCGAGGTGGACCGAGGCGTGCCCGTCGTGGAGGAGCAGGCCGGGCCAGGCCACCACCAGCTGGGCGATGCCGATGAGGGCGAGCACGATGCGCCACTCGCTCGTGGCCAGGAAGCCGGTGCGGGACTCGCCGACCGGCGCCGTGAGCGACGCGAGCATGGCGGGGTCGAGGGGCACGTGGTCGCGGGGCGCGTGCGAGACGACCTGGGCGAGCGCGCCGGCGGCTCGGGCCCAGGCCTGGCACTCGGCGCAGCCGGCGAGGTGGGCGTCGAGCTCGTGGACCGCGGGCCCGACCTCCTCACCGTCGAGCCGGGCCGAGAAGGCTTCCCGGAACAGTGTGCAGCGCATGGATCCAATAGTCGTCCGAGGCCCCGGTTTGGTTCCCGGGAACCCGAAACGTCCTACTGGAGCGCGTGGATGGGTACGCCGCTGCGGACTCGGCGGCGCAGCCGCCGAAGGTCGAACGACGCCGTGCCTCCGCTCCTGGCGCCTTCGGCGCCGGGCCGCTGGGCCACGGCTGCGCTGTCGGCGCATCCTCTAACGTGAACCCTCTGTGGACGACGTCACCGCTCTGGCGCTCGCCGCACGCGACGGGGACCGCGTGGCGCTCTCCGACTTCATCCGCCGCACCTGGCCCGACGTCGCCAGGCTGGCCGGGGCGATGGCGGGGCACGACCAGGCCGAGGACGTCGCCCAGGAGACCTACCTGCGGGCCCTCCGGGCCTTGCCCGCCTACCGGGGCGACTCCGGCGGTCGCACCTGGCTGATGTCGATCGCCCGGCGGGCGGCGGCCGACTCGGTGCGCAGCACCACCCGCCGCCGCCGGCTGACGCAGCTGCTGGCGGGGCGGGCCGCCGCCGGCGACGGCGGCCAGGTGCCGATGGCCGACGGCGCCCTGACCGAGGAGATGCTGTCCCGGCTCGACATGGACCGGCGCACCGCGTTCGTGCTGACCCAGCTCCTGGGGTTCGACTACGCAGGCGCCGCCGAGGTGTGCGACTGCCCGGTGGGGACGATCCGCTCGCGGGTGGCGCGTGCCCGCGAGCAGCTCGTGATGGAGCTGGGCCTGACGGGCGCCGAGCCCGCCAGCCAGGATGAACGTCCGGGCCGCCCGTGACGCTGCCGGTCGTCGAGTGGCTGGTCCGCGCATGACGCTGCCGGTCGTCGAGTGCCTCGACGAGCTGCGCGCCGCCCTGGCCGAGCCCGGCGTCGCCGTCCTCCAGGCGCCGCCGGGGGCCGGCAAGACGACCGCCGTCCCCCCGGCGCTGCTGGACGAGCCGTGGCTGCCTGGACCGGCGGGCGCCCAGAGGATCGTCATGCTCGAGCCCCGCCGGCTGGCCACCCGGGCGGCGGCCCGGCGCATGGCCGCCGTGCGGCGCGAGCGGGTGGGGGAGACCATCGGCTACCGCACCCGCGACGACCGCCAGGTCGGGCCGGGCACCCGCATCGAGGTGGTGACCGAGGGCATCCTGACCCGGCGGCTGCAGCGGGACCCGGGCCTGGAGGGGGTGGGCCTCGTCATCTTCGACGAGTTCCACGAGCGCAGCCTGCAGGCCGACCTGGGCCTGGCGCTGGCCGTCGACGCCCGCCGCCACCTGCGGCCCGACCTGCGCCTGCTGGTCATGTCGGCCACCCTCGACGGCGACCGGGTCGCGGGGCTGCTCGGCGACGGTGGCCCGCCCGCCCCGGTGATCACCAGCGACAGCCGGGCGCATCCCGTCGAGCTGCGCTGGGCCCCGCGTCGACCCCGCGACCACGTCGAGCCTGCTGCCGTCGCCGCCGTCCGCCAGGTGCTGCGCGCCGAGCCCGAGGGCGACGTGCTGGTGTTCCTGCCCGGCGCGGGCGAGATCATCCGGGCCGGCGAGCAGCTGGCCACCGCCCTCGGCCCCGACGCGGCCGTCGACGTCCACCTGCTGTACGGGGCGCTGCCCGCCGGCGACCAGGACGCGGCGCTGGTGCCCGGCCTGCCCGGCCGCCGCAAGGTGGTCCTCGCCACCGACATCGCCGAGACGAGCCTGACCGTGGAGGGGGTCACGATCGTGGTGGACGGAGGGGTGGCCCGCCGGCCCGCCTTCGACGCCACCACGGGCCTGACCCGCCTCGAGACCGTCCCGGCGTCACGTGCCTCGGCCGACCAGCGCGCGGGCCGGGCGGGGCGGCTGGGGCCGGGCGTAGCCGTGCGCCTGTGGTCGAAGGTCGAGCACGCGGCCCGCCGGCCGTTCACCGAGCCCGAGATCCGCCAGGCCGACCTGGCGGGCCTGGCGCTGGAGCTGGCCGTGTGGGGGACCGACGTGTCCGACCTCCCGTTCCTCGACCCGCCCCCGGCCCGGGCGCTCGACGAGGCGCGCCGGCTGCTGGTCGACCTGGGCGCCCTCGCCTCCTTCCCCCGGATCGGACTCGCCCCCCCGCCGCCCACCGAGACAGGTGAGCGGCCCGACGGGTCGCCGGCGCCCGCCGCGTCGGGGGAGCCGGGCGGCACGGGGTCGCCCGCCGGCGCCCTGTTGGTGCCGACCGATGCGGGGCGGGAGATGGTGGCGCTCCCGCTGCACCCCCGCCTGGCCCGCATGGTGCTGGTGGCGCGGGCGCGGGGTCAGGGGTGGCTCGGCTGCCTGCTGGCGGCGCTGCTCGAGGACAGGGACGTGCTGCGGGGCCGGCCGGGTGACCTCCCGGCCGACGTCGGTCTGCGGCTGTCCCTGCTCACCGACCCGGGGCGCCGCCACCCGCAGGCGGACGGGCGGGCGCTCCGTCGTGCCCGCGACCGGGCGAACGACCTCGCCCGCCGTGTCGGGGTCTCGCCGGACCGATCGCCCGCGTCCGCCGGCGCCGGCGCGGGCGAGGGCGAGGGCGGCGGAGCCGGTGTGCTCCTGGCCGCCGCCTACCCCGACCGCATCGCCCAGGCCCGGGGCGGACCGGGGCGGTTCGTGTTGCGGGCCGGGACGGAGGGGTGGCTCGACGCCCAGGATCCCCTCGCCCGCGAGCCACTGCTGGCGGTGGCGGAGGTCGACGGGCGCCGCAGCCGGGGCCGGATCTTCCTGGCCGCGCCGCTCGCTGCCGACGAGCTGGACGAGATCGCCGGGGACCAGGTGGTCGAGCACGCCCGCCTCGACTGGGACCGCGAGCGCGACGACCTGGTCGCCCGCGTGGAGCGCACGCTCGGGCGCCTGCGCCTGGGCACGGTCGAGCGGCGGCCGGCGCCCGGCCTGCCCGCCACCACCGCGCTGGTCGACCGGGTCCGCCAGACCGGCCTGGCCGCGCTGCCCTGGACGGGTGCGGCCCGCTCGCTGCAGGCGCGGGTCGGGTTCCTGCGGGCGCGGCTGGGCGACGGGTGGCCCGACCTGTCCGACGCCGCGCTCCGGCGGGGCCTCGACACCTGGCTGGCGCCGATGCTGGCCGGTGCCACCGGGAGGGCAGACCTCGACCGCCTCGACATGGCGCGGGTGCTACGGGGGATGGTCCCGTACCCGCAGGCGGCCGACCTCGACCGGCTGGCGCCCGAGGCGGTGGCGCTCCCCACGGGCCGGCCGGCGCGGCTGCGCTACGGCGAGGGCCTGCCGGCCGACCCTCCGGTGCTGGCCGTGCGCGTGCAGCAGGTGTTCGGCCTGTCCGAGACGCCGACGGTGGCGGGCGGCTCGGTACCGGTGACGCTCCACCTGCTGTCACCGGCCGACCGTCCCGTGCAGATCACCAGCGACCTGGCCGGGTTCTGGACCGGCACGTGGCACGAGGTTCGCAAGGAGATGGCCGGCCGCTACCCGAAGCACCGCTGGCCCGAGGACCCGTCGAGACCCTGACCTGGCGGGAGCCCCGGTGCCGTCGCCGGGGTTGGCCGAAGGACGGACCCCCGGGTTCAGGCGGCGGCCGCCGCGGCGGTGGCGTCGTCGATGTCGGCGAAGGCCAGCAGGTCGCGGCCCGCGGCGCTGGCGATACCGTCGTCCCACGCCCGGCCGTGCACCAGGTGGCGGCGGGCGAACCGCAACGCCACCAGGCCCTTGTGGGCCGCCAGCGTCCCACCCTCGCCCGCCTGCTCGAGCAGCAGCGCCGCCGACGTGGTGCGGTTGAGCAGGGCGCACAGCCGGCCCGACACCGCCTCGGCCTGGTCCGGGTGCATCCCGGCCAGGCTGTCGATCCGATCGGCGAGGCGGCCGCGCGCCGTCGCCGTCGCCTCGATGCCGGGCTGCACCCAGCCGGGCGCCCCCTCGCGGGCGGTGCCCAGCGCGGCGTCGATGCGCTCGAGCAGAGCCTCGTGCGACCCGTCGCGGCGGATCGTGCGCAGCACGTCGAGCACGCAGATGTTCTCGCTGCCCTCCCAGATCGGGTGGCACTGGGCGTCGCGGAGCTGGCGCGTGAGGCCCCAGTCCTCGCAGTAGCCGTTGCCGCCGTGCAGCTCGACGGCGTAGGACGCGGCCTCGACCCCGAGGCGGCACAGGCGCACCTTGGCCGCGGGCACCAGGATGCGGCGCAGGCGCGCGCCGTCCGCCACCCTGCCCGCCGCCGCGCACTCGAAGCCCAGCGCCGTGGCGGCCTCGAGGTCGGCCAGCAGGTCGACGAGCTGCTCGCGCACGAGCGGCAGGTCGACCAGCGCCCGGCCCTTCGCCTCGCGGTGGTGCGCCCACGCCGTCGCCTCGGCCACGCAGCGACGGGCGATGCCCAGGCCCATGAGGGCCACGCCGAACCGGCTCCCGTTGACCATCTCCATCATCCGGGCCAGGCCGCCGCTGTCGCCCCCGCCGGTCGTCCGCGCCTCCCCGGCGTCACGCGGGTCGTCGGCTCCACCGGCAAGGTGCTCGCCGGCGCCGCCGTCCCCGTTCCCGGCGCCCGCGCCGTCCTGGTGCCCGCCCCCGCCGGCGCCGTCGCCGCGTCGCAGGGCGTAGCCCAGCGCGCCGTGGAACTCGACCTCGCCGGTCGGCACGCTCTTCGTGCCGAGCTTCTGCTTGAGCCGCCGGACGCTGTAGCGGTTGGGGCGACCGTCCTCGGTCACCCGGGGCACGAGGTAGAGACCCAGTCCCGCGGGCCCGTCGGGCGCTCCCTCGGGCCGGGCCAGCAGCACGATGGCCGCCCCGTCGACGTTGGAGCAGAACCACTTCTCGCCGGTGATCTCCACCCGGCCGTCGCCCACGTCGCGGGCGGTGCAGTGCACGGTGCGGCCCAGGTCGGAGCCGCCGTCGCGCTCGGTCAGGAACATCGAGCCGTCGACGGCGTCGGCGACGTCGGCCGCCCGCAGCCCGGCCAGCAGCTCGTCGCGGACGTCGGCGGGGGCGTAGGCCTCGACGAGCCCGGCCACCCCGCTCGTCATGCCCAGGCTGCACACCATGCCGGTGTCCGCCTGGGAGAGCAGGTAGCTGGCGCCGCCCAGCACCACCCCGGGGACCGAGCGGCCCCGTGCCCGGGCCTGGGGGGTGAAGCCCGAGGGGTAGCCCGCCTGCCACAGGGCCGCCTTGGCCTCGAGCATGGCCGGGTGGTGCGCCACCTCGCCCACCTCGTTGGCCCAGCGGTCGTAGCGCACCAGCTCGGGCGGGTGGGCGTCGACGATGTCGGCCGCCCGGGCGATGGTGCCGCCCACGAGCGCGCCGAACCCGTCGAGCGTCTCGGCCGACCACTCGGCGTCCTCGGACGGGGCGTCGCGCCGGACGCGTGCCTGCAGGTCGGGGTCGAGCCGATACCAGTTCTGCCCGACCACCGAGTCGATGCCTGACCAGTCGATCACCTGTCCAGCCTGGCACGCTGGGCGGCCGATCGTCTCGGCCGGTGGGCGGCGGACGGGGCTCAGATCGAGTGCTGTTGCTCGCGTCCGGTGTCGAAGAAGGCGTCGAGGTACTCGCTCGGGGGGAGGTTGCTCTGGCGCACGAGGGCGAAGATCTCGGACCCGTCGGCCGACGCGCGCAGCCCGCCCACCTCGTCGCTGTAGATCTCGTACACCTGGGCGAGCCCGCAGTCCTCGCCGGCGTTGTCGGCGGCATACTCGGCGCTCTCGGCCAGGGCGGCGTCGGCGGCTGCGTCCGCGTCGGTGCGCCACCAGAGCGTGATTCGCTCCTCGTACACGCCCTCGGCAGGACGGGACACGACCGTCCTGACCGAGAACCACTGCATCGGGTCTGCCATCAGGACCTCGATCCACTCGCACCTGACCGGCGGCACGCTACGCCACGTGACCAGGCTCGTGCCCGTCGTTTTGGAAGGTACCGGCGGCCCATACTGGCAGCGTGCCCGAGATACGCGAGCTCAGCGTCACCCGCACCGCCATCGACGACCTGTGGGTCATCTCCATGAAGGAGGTGACCGACGAGCGCGGCACCGTGCGCGAGTTCTACCGCCAGTCGGCCTTCCGCGATCTCGGGCTGCCGTCGCTCGGGCCGTGGGTGCAGGTGAACGTCACCGAGACCCGGCGGGGCGCCCTGCGGGGCCTGCACGCGGAGGACATGTTCAAGCTGGTGGCCGTGGTGGCGGGCGAGGCCTTCGGGGCCTACGTCGACGCCCGGCGCGAATCGGCGACCTACGGCGCGGTGGTCACCGTGGCGCTGACCCCGGGTACCCAGGTGCTGGTGCCCAAGGGCGTAGGCAACGGCTTCCAGACCGTCAGCGACGAGCCCACCCAGTACGTCTACTGCTTCGACCACGAGTGGGTCCCGGGCATGGCGGGCACGGCGGTCAACCCGCTCGACCCGGCGCTGGGCATCGACTGGCCGCTGCCGGTCGACACCGCCGACCCCGCGCAGATCTCGGCCAAGGACGTCGCCCAGCCACCGCTGGCCGACGCCACCTGAGCCGGTGGGAGGTCAGAGGGTCTGGCGGCGCCGGGCCACCAGCTTCCCCTTCGACCAGCCGTTCAGGTCGAGCCGCTTCGGGTCGGCCGCGGCCGGGCGCAGCGTGTGCGTCGCGGTGCGGTCGGACACGTCGAGCGAGGTGACCGGCCGGTCGTCGAAGGCGACGTCGACCCGGTCGAGCCCCGCGGTGGTGAGGCGCAGGCGCACCCGGCCGTCGGGCCGCTTCTCCGGGGGGTCGGCGAGCGCCAGCGTGTAGGCGGGCAGGGCCGCCAGCAGCGCCCCGGCCCGGGCCATCAGGTCGTCGTTCGCGCCGACGATGTCGGCCTTCGAGAGCCGGTAGGGCACGTCGGGCACGATGCCCAGGTCCTCCACCGGCGTGCCGCCCCGCTGGGCTCCCACCCGCACGGTGCGCCGGACCGAGGCCCGGAACCCGGCGCCGGCCGGCAGGTCGACGAACGGGTTCGGCGCACCGCCACCGGACCCGTCGCCGGGGGGCGGCGAGTCGAGCAGGAGCTTGAACAGCTCGTGGGTCCACACGTTGGCGCCCCCGGCGCCGGTGTTGCCGTCCAGGCCCAGCACCGGGCCGATGCCGTGGTCCTGGAAGCCGGCGGCGAAGATGTCGGTGGCGCTGTAGCAGAGGGCGTCGGTCACGAGCACCACCGGCCCGTGGTAGCGCTGGCGCACGGTGTTGGCCGTCGCCGGCTCGGTGATGGTGAACGCGTTGGAGTACTGCGCCCCGGTCGTCACCGCCTGCCGCAGGGAGGTGACCCACGGCCCCAGGTCGAACGTGGGGTCGAGCGGCGACGGCGCATGCCGGCTGCACAGGTCGAGCATCAGCGGCGACGTCGTCATCTGGGCCGGCTCGGGGGCCACGTCGTGGGGGGTCAGCACCTGGAGCAGGCGCTCGGACGCGTAGATCAGCCCGCCACCGTTGCCCCGCACGTCCACGACCAGCCCCCGCTGGGGGAGCTGCTCGGCCAGCCGCACGAACTCGGCGACGAACTCGTCCGCGTCCTGCACGCTGAAGGTGAAGATGCGGATGTGGCCGAACGTCCCGGCGGGCGTGGTCACCGGCCGGGCGCGCAGGACCGTGGGCATGCTGGTGGCGATGTCCTCGTTGGCCACCGCCACCCGGGTTGTGAGCGTGGCCGTCGAGGCGATGTCGGCCTCGGCCTCGACCGCGCGGGGCGCGAACATCAGCTTCTTGGCCTCGCTGACGGCCAGCACCTCGATGTCCAGGCCCTCGGCCGCCCGCGCGCCGACCGAGGCGGCGCCCGCGCCCAGTCCGGTCCCGTCGCCCATGGCGCCGGCGGTCGCCACCTGCCAGTCGAGCCGGATCTCGCGCACCGTCCCGTCCCGGCCCCGGTAGGTCACGACCACCCAGTCGTCCTCGGGCGGCAGCGAGCGCACCAGCGGGCGGATGGTCAGGGCGTCGAGGCCGCGGGCGAAGCTGGCGGACGGGTTGCTGCCGGCCTGCAGGCGGGCGTTGGCCTCCACCGCCCGACGCACCGGCGTGCCGTTCCAGTGCAGCACCTCGACCTCGGGCACGAACGTGGGATGCGCCAGCGACGCCGCCACCTTCGTGACGATGAAGTGCTCGGCCCCACCGTCCGCGGGCGGGTCGAAGTAGCGCTCCACCAGGAACGGCAGGAACGCGGTGCGGCCCCGGAACGGGGCGGGGAGCAGGTAGTTGGTGTGCAGGTCGCGGACCGAGGCGAAGATGTCGCCCAGCTCGCGGTGGAACGCCACCTCCGGGCCCCGGGTCGCCTCGGTTTGCATGCCCAGCCGGTCGCGGAGCAGCCGGAGCCGCTGCACGGGGTCGACCGCGTGCATGGCCCGCTTGAGCACCAGGTGCACGTAGCAGTGCTCGATCATCACCAGCGCCTGGTCGACCAGCACCCGGCGGTCGGCCAGGGTGAGCGTCCCGTCGCCGATGCCGGTCAGGAAGTCTGACAGCAGCGCGCCCTGGGCGGCACCGGTGGCCGCGCGGCCGAGGTCGACGTCGGGCCCGGCGGGCGCGGCGGGCCGACCCTGCGGGGCGCCGCGGCCGCCGTCCGGCGTGCCCGCGGGGCCACCGGAGCCACCCGGCCCGGCGGGCCGGCGCACCGGCCGGCGGGCGGGGGCCCGTCGGCCGTAGAGCTTGGCCATGCCCCGCACCACCTCGAACCCCTCGTCGGACAGTTCGGGCACCGCGGCCAGCCGGTCGATGTAGGTGGGGTCGTCGGCGACGGTGATCGGGTCGAGGTCGAGCGGTCGCAGCACCTCGGACAGCGGCTCGGCCGCCCCCAGCGGTTCGAGCCACCCGTTCCCGCTCCACACGTCGAGCCCGCCGAGGGCGGGCCGGTCGACGCCGCCCGCCGGCTCGTCGTGGTCGAGCTCCAGGAACCACACGCCGGGGGTGACCCCGTCGCTCGCACCCAGGGCGCCGGCGGCGGTGATGGGGTTCTCGAGCACCCGGGCGAGCTCGGGCAGGTCGCGCAGCCCCTGCGCCAGCCGGGCCTCGGCCGCGGCCACCGACAGGTCGGCGACGAGAGGGTCGACCGCCGGGTCGGTGAGGTCGATCACCCGCTCGGACCCGCCGACCGAGCGGGTCTCGACCTGGTGGCCGGCGGTGAAGGGGGCCATGAGCTTGGGCTGGCCCACGCGGGGCGTGCCGTCGACCACCACCATCGTGAGCGAGCTCTCCCGGGCGTTGAGCAGGTGCTCGTACGGGTCGCCCGACCGCCCGTCGACCACCACCAGGTCGGCCCGCTTGCCCGCCTCGATCGAGCCCAGCGCCCCGTCCCACTTGAGCATCCGGGCGGGGTTGACGGTGGCCATCGCCACCAGATCGCGCGGCGCGAACACCCCGCCCCGCAGCTCGGACAGCGACCACGCGGCCTTCAGCTCGCCCAACAGGTTCTTCGACCCCGATGGCGACCAGTCCGACCCCAGCGCCATGGGCAGGGCCTCGTCGGCGGCCCGCTGGATGTCGGCCGTGCCCCCGTAGAGCAGCAGGTTCGACAGCGGCGACCACACCATCGAGCCGCCCCGGGCCCGCATGATCTGGTAGTCGCGCCCGGCCAGGCCGGCGCAGTGGATGCCGGCCAGCGACGACGTGATCGCCCACTTGTCCGGTCCGATGCGCAGCGAGCGGAAGTGCTCGCGGGCGGCGTCGTCCACGCCCTCGGCCAGGTGCAGCAGCAGCGACGACGCGCCCTCCAGCCGCTTGAGGAACTTGGCTGCGTCCGCGGCGTCGACGTCGTCGACCCTGGTGCCTGCCGCGGGCAGGTCGTCGTCCTCGCTGACCTCGACGTTGCGGACCAGGCCCTTGTAGAAGCGGCGGATGCCCATGTTCGACGACAGGGTCAGGCCCTGCGACGTGGTCACGCCGCCGAGCAGGCACTTGGCCTCGACGTAGCGCACGACGGCCTCGACGAAGCCCCGGGTGCGCCCGAGCACGCCCGCGGGGCCGCTGACGAAGCGCCGGTACTCGCGGTGGCGCATCCACTGGGCGCGGTTGTCGAACCGCTGGGGCGTCTGCCACAGCGGCAGAGCGTCGTAGCTGAGGTGGTTGTGGAGCTCGATGAGGCCCGGGTAGATGGTGTCGCCCGTCCGCACGACGGGCGCGTCATCCCACCCGTCCGGCGGGGGCGCGTCGGCGGGCTGCACGGCGGCGATGGCGCGGCCGTCGACGTAGACGCGGCCGTTGTCGAGGACGGCGAAGGCGCCGTCCATGGTCACGACCCGCCCGTCGAGCACGTAGCGCTCAACCGTCCGCTCGGTCACTGGTGTCGGTGGCATCCTGTCCTGCCTTTCCTGCCGCACGCCTGGGGTTGCGCGCGGGGTTTGCGTCGCCTGCTACGGGTCCTCGTCCTGGTGGTGCTGGTGGTCCTCGGCTACGGGTCCTCGTCCTGGTGGTCGACGGGCTGGTCGTCGAGCCAGCGCGGGCACCAGACCTTGTAGGCGGGCTCGGGCGGCACGTCGGCGCCCGGCACCCGCTTCGACCGGACGACCCGGTCACCCGAGGTGCCCTGCCACCGGGGCAGGCCGAACGGCAGGTCGGCCCGGGGGATCTGCGCCCGGTCGCCGTGCCAGTCCGGCGCGGTCGGCGTGTGGTCGAGGGGGATGCCGAGGGAGCGCAGGCGGGCGTGGGCCCCGATCCACGCCTCCCGGGCGCCGCTCGCCGTCCACGGGGGCAGCGCCACCACCGGCTGCCCGTCCAGGTCGAGGCGGCCGGCGATGCGCTCGGCGTGCGGCCCCACGGTCACGATCGCGGCGACCGGGCTGTCGTCGAGCACGCGGCCGGCGACGGCCGACAGGAGCGCCACCACGTCGGGCCGGTCGGCGAGCGCCCACACCTTGCCGGCGGACAGCCCGGCCGTGTCGACGGGCAGGGTGCGCAGGATCAGGTAGCTGCGGGTGATGCCGAGCGCCGCGAGCAGGCCCTGGAAGCGCTGGCCGGCCTCGCCGGTGAAGGCCCGGCCCCACAGCAGGTCGTCGTGGCCCGCCTGGTCGGCCAGCACCAGCAGCCGCACGCCTGTGAACCGGCCGCGGTAGCGGGGACCGGCGCCGAACGCGGCCGCGCCGGGGACGCCCAGGGCGGCGAAGTCGGGCCAGGGCAGCCCCGCCGACCCGCCAACGAGCAGGCGGGCCATCGAGGGAGTGGGGCCCCGGTCGAACTCGATCACCGAGCGCGGCGGCTCCCACGGCAGGTCGTCGTCCTCGGCGTCGTAGCCGTCACGGCTGCCGGGCGGCTCGGCCGGGAACGCCCGTTCGGGCCCGGCACCGGCCGGCGCTGCGGCGGAGGGTCGGGTCTGTGCACCGCCCGACGTTCCGCGGTCGGGCCCGGTCGGGGGCGGGCCCGCGCGTTGGTCGCGGCGCGTGGGCTCGTCGTCGCCGTCCGGGTCTGGCGGTTCCGGCTCCGGGTCCAGCGGTTCCGGCTCCGGCGGGCCGAGCTCGATGCTGCGGCCGCCGTCGGCTCGCCCGGTGGCCGTGCCGCCGGCGCCGAGGCGGCACGTGGCGCCGAACGCCAGGTCGTGCCTCGGGATCGGCGCCCGCTCGTAGGTGAACGTGCCGACCGCGGCGCGCGGGTCGTCCGCGTCGGCGGGCAGCCAGTCCGGGTCGTCGTGCACCCAGCCCAGCACCCGGTCGGCCGCCGCCGCGAACGACGCCGTGACCTCGGCGAGGGCTTCCGCGCCCTGGGCGGCCGCCCCGGGATGGACCACGTCGACCAGCCGCACCCGGGGGGCGATCGCCGAGCCGTCGAGCAGGTGCAGGCGACCCGAGCCGGCCTCGCCGGTGCCACCCCGGGACCTGTTCCAGGCCAGGACGGACTCGCGGGCCGCGCGGCCGATGGCGACGATCAGGCGCAGGTCGTTGCGGGACGCGGCGTAGTCGAAGATGCGGTGGCGGTGCCGGGCCACCGGGGAGGCCGGATCGAGGGCCAGGCGCTCCAGGCCGCCGAACTGACCGAGGATCGAGTACACGAAGGTGTTGAGGAAGAGGTAGGAGCGGGTGATGCCCACGTGGGCGAGCAGGTGCTGCACCCGGGTGCCCGACTCGCCGACGAACGAGTGGTGCGCGATGGCCTCGTCCGAACCGCCGTCCTGGCCCACCACCAGGACCTTGACCTGGTTGTCGCCCAGCCTGCCCCGGTAGAAGACCGGCCCGAACTGCCAGCGGAAGCGCTCCTGGCCGCCGCCGTCGACGCCGCCGCCCAGGGCCGCGCCGAGCGCGCGGTAGTCGGGCGTCTCGGCGAACAGGCGGGCCCACCGCCGGTTGCGCGGCGGGCCGGGATCGTGCTCCCACGGATCGCCGCGTCGGGCCTGGAGATCGTCCATCCCTCGGGTCTGCCCTCCGCCCTCGTCGGCTGTCCCCGCATGCACAGAGTGCCGTGGCATGCCGCCAGATACCAGGCCTGACGTATCAGCGGCGCATCAGCCGCCTCTACCCGATTGGTGACTCCCCGACCTGACCCCCAGGACGGCGGTGACCACCCGGCCGGCGACGGTGCGGGTGGTGCCGCCGACAACGACGACGCGGACAGTGACGCCGGCGCCGCCGAGGACGGCGTGCTCCCCGGCGAGCGGGTCGGCATCAGCTGCTCCGGCGGCGGGCTGCGCTCGGCTGCGTTCAACCTCGGCGCACTGCAATCGCTGGACGCCGCGGGCGTACTGCGCCGCGCCGACTTCCTCTCCGCCGTGTCCGGCGGCGCCTACATCGCCTCGGCCTACGCCGTCGCCAGCCGCCACAGCGACCCCCAGCTGCTGGCCCGCGAGCCCGCCTACGCGCCGGGCACGCCCGAGGAGGGCTGGCTGCGCAACCACTGCTCGTACATCACCGACGGCTTCGGCGACACCCTCCGGGTCGTGGCCACGGCGCTGGTGGGACTGGTCGCCAACGTCATCTTCTTCACCACCCTGCTGTGGGCGCTGGCCCGGCCGCTCGGCTGGGCCTATGCCGCATGGCAGCCCGCCCTGCGGGTGCCCGCGAGCTGCACGCCGGGGCAGACGGCCGAGGCGGCCACCGCCGAAGGCTGCTTCGACCAGGTGGGCCTCACCGGGCTCGGCGCCTGGGCGGCCGTCGCCGGCGGCATCGCCCTGGCGGGGGTGATCCTCGGCCTCGTCGTCCGCATGTTCGAGCCCCGGTGGCCGGTGCGGCGCACGTTGCGGCGGGTGTCGGCCCTGCTGGTGATCGCGGGCGCCACGGTGGCGCTGGTCACGGTGGTGCTGCCCGAGCTGATCGTCTTCACCCGCAACGTGCTGGGCGGCCAGCCGCAGACCGGTCCGGTGAGCGAGTCGACCGGCGTGAGCTCGTCCGCCGACAAGGGGGCGGCGAACCTCGGCTTCGTCGCCACCGTCGGTGGGGCCCTGACCGTCGTCGCCCTCGTCGTCCAGGTGGCTCGGCCGCTGCGGACGGTCGCCGGGACCGGCGTGCGCGTCGTCGGCCAGGCCACCCGGTGGACCGCCCGCCTGTCGCGCGGCCTGCGCCGCGTGGCCAACATGGTGCTGGGCAGCCTGATCGGCCCGGTGTTCCTGGCCGCCGTCGCACTGCTGATCCTCAACGGCGGTGCCCAGGCGGCCCGGCCCAGCGGGGGCGAGATCGCCGTGTGGGCCGTGATGACGGTGCTGACGACCGTGATGCTGCTGTTCGCCGACGTCACCTCGTGGTCGCTGCACCCGTTCTACAAGTGGCGCCTGTCGCGGACGTTCGCCGCCGTGCGGGTGGACGACGGCACACCCGGGGGCAAGGCCACGCTGCTGCCCTACGAGCAGCCGCTCACCCTCAGCGAGTTCGCACCCGAGCGCTACCCCGGCGGGCGACCGGGGCGGCCGGCGTTCCCCGAGCTGCTGGTGTGCGCGGCGGTGAACGTGTCCGACCCCGGCACGACCCCGCCGGGACGCAACGGCCTGAGCTTCGTGTTCAGCCCCCGGTGCATCGGCTATCCCAATCCGGTCGTGGTCACCAGCACGGCGTCGTGGTGGAAGCGGCTGCTGTACCCGGCGCAGACGGAGCTCGACACGGTCACCTACGGCCCGCTGGAGGTCGACACGGTCGAGTACGAGTCGCGCGTGGGCGTCCGGCGGACGCGGGACATCACCCTCTCGGCCGCCGTCGCCATCTCGGGTGCCGCCATCGCCCCGTCGATGGGGAAGATGACCCGGGCCCCGCTGCGCTTCCTGCTCGCCCTGTCGAACATCCGGCTCGGCGTGTGGCTGCCCAACCCCGCAAACATGCCCGCGGGGTGCTCGCCGTCGCCGGGTCGGCGGCGGTCGCTGCCCGCCAACCCGCGGCAGGTGCGCCTGCTGTACGAGGTGATGGGCCGGCACCGTGTGCGGTCGAAGTTCCTGTACATCACGGACGGCGGGCACGTGGAGAACCTGGGGCTGCTCGAGCTGCTGCGCCGGAAGTGCACGACCATCGTGTGCCTCGACGCCGCCGGGGGATCGACGACCCGGTTCTCGACGCTGGGCGAGGCGGTGTCGCTGGCGGCCTCGACCCTCAACGTCGCCATCGAGATCGACCCGTCGGCGATGGCCAAGGTCGAGGACGGGGCCAACGCCTGCGACTTCGTGACGGGCACGATCCGCTACGAGGACGGGACCGAGGGCCGCCTCGTGTACGGCAAGTCGCTGGTCACGACCGCGGCGACGTGGGACGTGCGGGCGTACGCCGCCAAGGACGGGCGGTTCCCGGTGCACCCGACAACCGACCAGCTCCTCGGCGGCGAGACCTTCGACGCCTATCAGGCGCTCGGCCGCTGTGTCGGCGCCCGCTGCGCTCAGGCCGCACTGGCGCCGGAGGACGCATCGCCGGCGGTGGCGCCGCCGGAGCCCGGGACCCCGGAGCCGGGGGCCCCGGCACCGGCCGGCGGCCGGCAGGTCGCCACCGTCCCCGCCGACCTGGCCGTCGCCGACATACGCGACTCCGACGCCGCCGCGGCCGCCGAGATGACCTGACCCGACCCGAGCCGCCGGCGTGGCGGTGGTGTGGCCACGGATCCGGTGGGACGGAAGTGGTTGGTGCCCAACCAGACGGATCCCCGCGGCTCGCCCCCGTTCGGACCGCGGGTCTGTCCCTGCGTCCTGGGCGGACGCAGGTTCCGGTCACTTCCAGGAGTCGAGCAGGGCCTTGAGGAGGTCGTCGGACTGATGGCTGGGGAGCAGGCTGCCGCCGTCGACCACCAGGTCCTGGCCCGTCACGTAGGCGGCGTCGTCCGAGCACAGGAACGCCACCACGCCCGCCACGTCGTCGACGTGCCCGATGCGGCCGAGCGGGATGCGCCGCTCGACCCGCGCCCGCAGCGCCTCGTCGTCGACGACGGCGCGGGTGAGGCGGGTGGCGACGTAGCCGGGCGAGACCGAGTTGACCCGCACCAGCGGGGCGAACTCCAACGCCGCGGTGCGGGTGAGGGCCACCACCCCCGCCTTGGCCGCCGCGTAGGGCCCCTCGCCCCGGGTCGGCCGGGTGGCCGTGGTGCCGGCGATGTTCACGATGCTGGCCGCGCGACCTCCCTCGGCTGAGGCCCGCAGCAGGGGCAACGCCGCTCGGACGCCGTGCCACACGCCGGTCAGGTTGACGCCCACCAGGCGTGCCCATTCGTCGTCGGTGTAGCGGTCGAGGGGCTTGGCGGTGCCGTACCCGGCGTTGTTGACCAGGATCGACAGCCCGCCCAGCGCCTCCCCCGCGTCGGCGATGGCACGGGCGAGGCCGGTGGCGTCGGCCACGTCGGCCTGCAACGCCAACTCGACCGCGCCCGGCGTTGCTCCCCCGGCCGGTCCAGCTGCTGCGGCCGCAACCACGGAGCCCGGGACGGACGGGGCGCCCGGCTCGGCAGACGATGTCAACGGCGGGTCGGGTGGATCGAGGTCGATGACGGCGACCCGGGCGCCGTCCCGGGCCAGTCGCTCGGCGACGGCCCGCCCGATGCCGCGCGCTCCGCCGGTGACGAGGGCGGTGTGCCCGACGAGGTCGGTCACGCCGACGTGTCCCGGTGGCCGCGCCCGCCCATCAGAAGCCTTGGAACCACTGGCCGGCGTTGACGCCCAGCGCCTGCCCCGTGACCGGCTTCGACATGTCCGAGGCGAAGAACACCACCGCCTCGGCGATCTCGCGGGACGGGGGCAGGTAGCCCAGCGCGGTGTCGGCCGCCACCTCCTGGTACTGCTCCTCGGGCGTGATGCCCTTCTTGTGGGCGAGGTACTGGAAGTAGACCTCCACGCTGTCGCCCCAGATGTAGCCGGGGTGCACGCCGTTGACGCGCACGCCGTGCGGGCCGAGCTCGGCGGCCAGTGTCTTGGTGATGGCGGCGAGCGCCGCCTTCGACGCCGTGTAGGCCCCGAAGTTGGGGCGGATGCGGACGGTGGACATCGTGTTGATCATCACGATGCGCCCGTCGCCCTGCTTGGCCATCGCCGCGCCCACGACCTGGGTCAACTGCAGGGTCCCGAAGAAGTTGACCTCCATCGTCTGCCGCCAGCGCGCCAGGTCGGCGTCGAGGAACGGCTTGTGGTCGCCGTCGTCGAAGGCGTTGTTCACGAGCACGTCCAGTTGGCCGTAGGTGTCGACCACCCTGTCCACCGCGGCCTGGCAGCGCGTGGCGTCGGTGATGTCGAGCGCCACGGCGAGCGCCGTGGCGCCCTGGCCCTCGACCTCGTCGGCGAGCGCCTGCACCCGCTCCTCGTTGCGGGCCGCGACCACCACGGTCGCCCCCTCGCGCCCGAAGGCCAGCGCCACGTCCCGGCCCAGCCCCGGGCCTGCGCCCGAGACCAGCGCCACCTTGCCGTCCAGCAGTCCCATGTCGCTTCCCCTCCGGCCGACGGCCGCGCTGATCTGACGGATCGTCAGGTTAGTGCCAGTCGCCCGCGTCCTCCCGCCGGAGGCGCAGCGGGGCCGCCGCGCTTCAGCTGTCGTCGCGGCCCTTGCGGCGCCGCCACAGCACCTCGGCGGCCTGACCGAGGACCGCCCCCAGCAGCAGGGTGGCGAGCATCCCCACCCACAGGGACGTCTCGATCGAGAACACGAGGATGTCGAGCTGGACGTCCTGGTTGTTCTGGGCCATGAACACGGCCGTCACCGCGATGACGCCGCCGATCACGCCCAGGCGTGCCGCCCGCCGCGTGTCGACGCCGCCGCTACCACCTCGCTCCCGGCTGTCGCCCCCGAGCCCCATGGGCGAAGGGTACCGGTGTCCCGACCACCGGTCGGCGCACCGGCCGACTGGCCCTGCGTGGTGGAGTGCGTCCCTGACGGTCGTCAGCGACGCTCGTAGCGGGGTTCGCGGTCCTCGGCCCGCGCGTCGTGCTGCTCCTGGTAGTCGTGCGAGCCCAGCACCATCGCCTGGCTCACGAGCTCGCGCCCCAGGGTGCCGCGCACGCCGGGGGCCGACAGCGCGGCCACGTGCTCGCGCACGAGCCGGGTGACGAGGGGCGGCCGCTCGGCGATGCCGTGGGCCAGGTCGGCCACCACCTCGTCGAGGTCGTCGTCGGGAACGACCTGCGAGACGAGGCCGAGGCGCAGAGCTTCGGCCGCGGCGATCCGCCGGCCGGTCAGGGCCAGGTCGAGCGCGAGTGACGCGCCGCCGATCTCGTACAGCTTGGCGACGCCCGCGGCATCGGGGAGGAGGCCATGGTCGAGACCGGCGAACGCCAGCTTGGCGTCCTCGCCCGCCACCCGGATGTCGCACAGCAGGGCCCGCTCGAACGACGTGCCGAGCACCCAGCCCTTGAGCGCACAGATGATCGGCACCGGGTAGTCGTAGAGGAGGCGGGTGCCCCAGTGCGTGCGGTCGAGGACCTCGAAGTCGCTGGCACCGAGTCCGTGGCGCCGGGGTCGTTGCCTGGCACGCCCTGGTCCGCCCGACCGGGGGGCGGGACGGGGGTGCTCCTCGTCGTCCTGGTCGGGGGCGAGCTCGGACATGTCGCGGCCCGCCGAGAACGAGGGGCCATTGCCACGCCACACCACCACCCGCACGTCGCGATCGGTGCGCAGCAGGTCGAGATAGCGGAAGAACAGGGCGTCGACCGCTTCGCCCATCGTGTTGTGGTCGTCGGGGCGATTGAGGCTGACGACGGCCACGCCCCCCTTGACCTCGAGCAGTACGGCGTCGTCGTCCACAGCCAGACCTCCCCTTCCCGGCGGCCTGTGAGGGAGATGCCGCCCGGCGGTTGTCAGCCACGCTACGTCACGCAGCACGCGCGTGGCGGGACTTTCTGAGGAGACGACGCCGATTCCGACATCAGTCGGTCACGGACAGCACCTGCGGGA
Organism: uncultured Acidimicrobiales bacterium; assembly: GCA_963842395.1. Classification (GTDB taxonomy): domain Bacteria; phylum Actinomycetota; class Acidimicrobiia; order Acidimicrobiales; family VFJN01; genus ZC4RG19. The sequence continues at coordinate 3,268,708 of CAWJGJ010000001.1, read as the reverse complement.
CGCCGGGGTGTTGACGCCATGGCGCGACCACCCGCCTCGATCCGGCGTTGGGACCTCGGCCCGTCGTCGGGGTTGCGACGGGGAGCGCCGGATCGACTGCGGGCCGGTGCGTCGGTCACGTGTTGGGTCGTCGGCCCGTCGCGGTGGTGGGACGGGGGCGCCGATCGACGGCGGCCGCCCGCCTCGATCCGGCGTTGGGACCTCGGCCGTCCGGGAGTTGCGACCGGGTGATGCCGGACCGACTCGCGGCCGCGTGCGTCAGGACACGCGTTGGACGTTGCGCGCCTGCTGGCCTCGCCGGCCGGGTGCCAGCTCGAAGCGCACCCGCTGCCCGGCCTCCAGCGTGTCGCCATGGGCCAGTGCGGAGACGTGGACGAACACGTCCGAGGCGCCCCGGCGGGTGATGAAGCCGAAGCCGCGATCGGGGTCGTAGCTCGCCACGGTCCCGGCGACCGAGCGCGTCGCGGGGCCGCGGTCGCGTCCCCGACCGCCGCGGTCGGAACGCTCGCCGCGGTCGTGGGTGTGAGCTGGCCTACCGGCCCGCTCGGTGTGGGTGTCGCGCCGGCTGCGGCGCTCGGTGCGATCCTGTGGGCTGTCGCCGGCGGCGCGCGTCGTGCGGCCTTCCTGGCGCTCGCGGCGCCCGGGGCGGGTGCGGCCCGGCGCGGCATGGGGGCTGCCCGTGCCGGCGTCGTGCATCGATCCCGAGACAGCGGGCGTAGCGGTCGCCCCGCCACCGGTCGCCCGATCGTCGGTCGCCCGCCCGTCGGCGTCGGCCCGCCGGTTCCGGACGGGAACGAGGTGGGCGGTCGCGCCCGCGACCGCCTCGGCGGTGGCGTCCAGCAGGGCCAGGTCGGGGTCGGTGAACGGCTCGGTGTGGCCGATCTCGCGCTGCAGCGCCCGCATGGCCTTGTGGCCGTCGTCGACGACCAGCGACACGACCACGCCGGTGGCGCCGGCCCGGCCGGTGCGGCCCGAGCGGTGGACGTAGTCCTTGGGGTCGTCCGGCATGTCGAAGTGCACGATGCACGCCACGCCGTCGACGTGGATGCCCCGCGCCGCGACGTCGGTCGCCACCAGCGCGGGCGCCCGGCCCTTGCTGAACTGGGCCAGCGCCTGGTCGCGCTGGGCCTGGGTGCGCCGCCCGTGGATGGCCGCGGCCTTGACCCCGGCCTGGCCCAGCTGGCGGGCCACCCGGTCGGCGCCGTGCCGGGTGCGGGTGAAGACGATGGTCGACCCGGTGCGGCTGACGATGTCGGCCGTCAGCGACACCCGCTTCTCGCGGGGCACCTTCCAGAACAGGTGCTCGACCTCGGCGCCGTCGTCGTCAGCCGCGGCCACCTCGTAGTGGGTGGGGTCGTGCTGGTAGTGGCGCACCAGCTTGTCGACGTCGCCGTCGAGCGTGGCGGAGAACAGCAGCGTCTGGCGGCGTTCGGGCGTCTGGTCGAGCAGCCGGCGCACGGCGGGCATGAAGCCCATGTCGGCCATGCGGTCCGCCTCGTCGAGCACGACGAGATCGGCCCGGTCGAGCACGACGTCGCCGGTGGCGACCAGGTCCTCCAGGCGGCCGGGGCACGCCACGACGGCGCTGACGCCGCGGGCCAGCATCTTGCGTTGGGGCCCGTAGCCCACACCGCCGTAGACGGAGACGACGGCGCCGTGGGCGCGTTCGTCGATGAGGGCGGACAGCTCGCGCTGGACCTGGGCGGCCAGCTCGCGGGTGGGCACCAGCACGAGGGCGCGGGGACGGCGGGGCTTGACCGGCCCGGCCGTGGCGGCCTGCTGGGCGATGCCGAGGCCGAAGGCGAGGGTCTTGCCCGAGCCGGTGGGGGCCTTGCCGGCCACGTCGCGACCGGCGAGGACGTCGGGCAGCGTGGCCGCCTGGATGGGGAAGGGCTCGTTGATGCCGCGGCGGGCCAGAGTGGCGCACAGGGGCGCGGGCACGCCGAGGTCGGCGAACGAGGATGACATGGGACTCCTACTCGAATGGCGAGGCAGGCCGATTCGAACGGGAATCTCGAACGGGCCCCGTCGGCGCTCTGGGCCGACAGCTACCGGCGGGGGTGCCGGAAAGTGACCCGCTGACTCTAGCGTCATCCCACGCGTTTGCGCCCCATCACGGCATGCGCAGCGCTTCCGGCGTCCCGGGCATACCCGCCGGCGGCTGCGGGATCTGGCGTCGTCTGCTGCTGTGGTGGCAGTGAGCGACGCCAGTTGTGGCGGGGCTTCGAGCGTCGGCGCTGGGTGGCCGGGCGCAGCGGGGACTGGCGTTTCCGGCTGCTGTGGTGGCAGTGAGCGGCGCCAGTTGTGGCGGGCTTCTAGCGGCAGGCCCGGTGGTCGGGCGCAGCGGACACGGGTGGGCGTTGAGCGGCGTGGTTGCGGCACCCAGGGACGCCGCTTTCGGGCGGGTGACGGGTCAGGGGGCGGTGGTCGTGGTGGCCGCGGCGCCGTCCGCCGCCGTCGTTGTGGTGGCCTCGGCGGTCGTCGTGGTGGTGGCCTCGGTGGTGGTGGTCTCGCGCTCGCCGGACTGGGGGATGCTCGGCTCGTCGTCCCCGCCGCCGCTGCACCCGGCGACGATCAGCGAGGCGGCGAACGCCGCCGCCACGAGTCGCGTGCTCCGTCGTGAGTCCACTCGCGTTCCCCTTGTCTCCTGGTGGCGCGCCGACCGCTCGCCAGCGCCGGTAGAGCATGGCGGACGCGGTGCCCGGCTCACCAAGTGGCGCCGGGCGGCAGGCTCTCCACCAGCGTGCGGGCGACCCGCTGCCGGGCCCGGCGCAGGTAGCGGAAGTAGGTGGCACGGCTGACGGCCAGGCGCTCCATGGCGGCCTCGTGGGTGACCGTGGGATCGCGGTCGGCCAGCTCGACCACCCGCCGCAGCAGCTGGTCCTCGGCGCCGGGCCCGAAGGCGGCCGCCACCGCGGCGTCTACCGCCTCGGGCGGGAACAGCGACCCGTTCCCACCGTTGCGGGCGCGGAGCGCGTCGTGGGCGGCGCGCTCCAGGTCCTCGGCCCGGCGGCGCTCGACGTCGGGCGCGCCCAGGCCGGCCTCCGCCCGCACAACGTCGCGCACCTGCCCGAGCATGCCGCCGGGCCCGTGGTCGATGACCCAGCAGGCGAACAACCGCCCGTCGACCACGGCGTCGAGCTCGGCCAGGCGCACGGCGCCGACGGCCACGAAGAAGTCCACCGAGGCGCCGCTCGGCGCGTTGTCGAGCGACGAGTCGATGATGTACGAGCGCTCGACGTTGGGCAGCCCCGAGCGCAGCACCGCCGACAGGTTGAGCACGCCGATGGCCCCGTCCGCGGTGGCGCCCGGCATGCCGAACGTCTCGCGGAAGATCATCGTGCGGTCGGCTCCGCCGACCTGGGCCCGGGCGTGGGCCAGCAGCGGCGCCACGATGGGGTCGCCCTCGACGGCCGGAGGCGGGTGGGCGGCGCCGGTGGCGACGCAGAACCCCAGGGGTGCGCCGTCGAGGTCGCGGGCCACCAGCCCCAGCTCCGGGGCCGCGGAGATGAGCGGTGCGAGGTCGTCCCACCAGCCGCGGTCGACCTTGTGGTCGAGGTAGGCGGCGACCAGGTCGCCCACCTCGTCGGGACGCCACAGGTCGACGCGGCAGGTGTTGCCGGCGTTGCCGCCGATGCCCCAGCGCACGTCGCGGTCGTCGATCAGCTCGATGAGGTCGGACAGGAGCCGGGGCTCGCCCGCCGTGGCCCTCACGTAGAGGTGGTCGGCGATGCGGCAGCGCAGCTCGCCGTAGCGCCGGGCGTCGCGCCGGCGCAGGTCGTCGCGCAGCGCGGTCCGCACGAGGTCGTGCAGGGTGACCCGGGCGCCGACCAGCTCGGCCACGCTGCTGGCGCGCAGGGTCTCGTTGGCGGCCCGGGTGGGGCGGCCGGGCAGCACCGCGGCGAGCAGCCGGGCGTCGACGGCCCGCGCCACGGCCGCCACCTCGACGACGTCGGCGTCGATCTCGCTCAGCTCGTCGCCCGCCAGGCGGCGCACGATCATGCGGTTGAGGTCGACGCCGGCCAGGTCGACCTGCTCGTTGGGATGTCCCGACGACACGGCCAACGTGAGGGCCAGCGGCGATCCGCCCGCCCACTCGACCAGCCGGTCGACGACGTCGGTGTCGGTGACACCCCGCTCGGCCAGCAGGGCGTGGGCCTCGTCGGTGGCGAGCGGCGGTAGGGCGACCTCGGCGCACACGTGCTCCCACCCGCCGCGGAACCAGTCGCGGCCCGGCTGTTGGCGGCCCGACACGATCACGAGGGCCTCGGCCGCCAGGCCGGGAAGGATGCGGTCGCGCAGCAGCGCGGCGAGCGCGGGCGTCCGCTCGAACGAGTCGATCAGCACCACCGCACCGGGCTGGTCGGCCGCGCCCGCCAGGGCTCGCTCGAGCTCGCCGGGGACGGGCTCGAGGGCACGGGCGTCGAGCGACCACACCACCCGGTCCCGGGCCATGGCCCGGCGTCCGACCTCCCGCAGCAGCGCGCTCTTGCCCACGCCGCCCGGCCCGTGCACGAGCACGACCCGGGTCGTCCCCTCGCCCGCCAGCAGCCCGTCGAGCCATCCCAGCACGGCGTGGCGCCCCGTGAACCGCGCGGCGTCGACCGATGCCAGGTGATCGCCGAGCCGGGCCTCCCCGCGTGCCATCGCCCGATTCTGCCCGCTCCCGGCGAGGGGTTGAGACCAGGTCGAGACTGACACGCGCGCGCCCGCTCCGTACCGTGACCCGGCACCCCTCCCACACCACGAGGAGCGTCGGCGGATGGGCATGTTCAAGCAGTTCAAGGACATGAAGGAAGCGGTGGCAGCCGCGCCGGGCATGGTCGAACAGGCGCAGCAGCTCGCCGCCGCCAGCCAGCAGATGGCCGCCCAGCAGAACATGGCCGCCCAGCAGGCGGCGGCGGCGCAGGCGGCGGCCGCGGGCGTGCCGCTGGGCGGCATCGGCGCCGGCATCGCCCCGCCCCCGGCCCCCGGCGCCCTCACCGACGCCGACCGGGCGCCGATCGGCGGCGTGAGCCTCGAGCTGTACGTCGAGCTCAGCCGCGAGCTCGGCGCCCGCGGCTACACGATGGAGCAGGCGCCGAGCCTCGCCGCCGAGCGTGGCGTCACGGCGGCCGACTGGCAGGCGGCGGTGGCCGGCTGGAACCAGCGGATGGCGGCCAACCCGGCGGTGGCGCTCGAGTTCAACCGGCTGTACCAGGGCCTCTGAGGGGGCACGCGGTGGGCTTCTTCAAGGACATCAGGAAGCTGTCCGACATGGGTCGTGAGGTGCAGGCCACGATGCCGTCGCCGGCGGCGACGATGGCGACCGCGCAGGGGCAGATGGCGCACCTCACGGCGCAGATGACCCACGACGCCCAGGCCGGGCAGGCGATCATGGCGGACGGCGTGGCCGGCACGGCCACCGTGCTGGCGGCGGCACAGACGGGGGCGCTGGTGAACTTCAACCCGGCCGTGCGCCTCGACCTGCTGGTGACCGTGCCCGGCCAGCCGCCCTACCCGCTGTCGCTCGAGACGGTGGTCCCGCAGATCCACCTGGCCCGGGTGCAGCAGGGCGCCACCATCCCCGTGAACGTGGCCCGCGCCGATCGTCACCAGGTGCTGGTCGACTGGGACCGCCCGCGCTAGCGGCCGGTCCCCGAGAACCCCCTCCGGAGGCGGGCCGGAGGGCGGCTCTGCCCCCCGTGGCGGCGGGTGGCGGCCCAGAGGCGCCGGGTGGTCGGCGGGCACCACCCGGCGCCGCTTCGCGCCGGCGACGCCTACTGTCGCTGCATGGCCGAGGGGATGCTGCGGGTCGCGCAGCTCAACGCGGGGTCGCTGCTGGAGCCCGGGTGGGACGAGCGCCGGGAGGTGATCGTCGCCTGGCTCGACCACCTGCAGCCCGACATCGTGTGCCTGCAGGAGATCTGGGAGAGCCCCGCCAGCGGCAGCCCCAACACCGCCGGCTGGATCGTCGACCACATGCCCGCCGCCGGGTGGCACTGGCGGTTCGGGGGCGGCGGGTTCGGCCCCGGCGTGTGGCCCGACGAAACCCTGTCCTTCGGCTCGGCCGTCCTGTCGCGCTGGCCGATCGACGACCACGAGTGCCACCGCCTGCCCCTGGCGCCCGACGACCACAGCGATCCCTTCGCGGACGACGTGCCGTGGGAGCTGCTCCACGTGCGCACCGCCGGGCTCGACGTGTTCTCCACCCACCTGGCCGCCGCGCCCCACCACGCCCACCACCGGGTGCGCCAGGTGCTGGCCATCGACGAGCACATCCGCCGCATCCGCGGCGATCTCGACGCCCAGGTGTTCGGCGCCCGGCGCGAGGCGATGCCGGCGATCCTGTGCGGCGACTTCAACGCGGAGCCCGACAGCGACGAGATCAGGTTCCTGTCGTCGCTGACCGTCCTCGACGGGCGCACCACCTACTACCAGGACGCCTGGCGGGTGGCGGGCGACGGGCCGGGCTACACGCAGGACTGGCGGAACAACCCCATCGCCGGCGCGCTGGGCGTGCCCCGTAAGCGCATCGACTACGTGTTCGTGGGCGACCCGTTCCAGCGGCGGGGCGACGCCGGCCGAGTGACCGCCGCGGCACTGGCGTTCGACGACTCGCTCACGGGCCGGGTGGCCAGCGACCACGCGGGCCTGGTGGTCGACGTCGTCTGGCCCCAGCGCCCGCGGTGACGCACCGGCGCAGGCGGGTCGTGCGCTACAGCCCCAGGACCTTGGCGGCGTTGTGGCGCAGGAACTTGGGCCACACCTCATCGTCGAAGCCGACGCCGGGTAGCTCGCCCATGATCCGCTCCAGCGACAGGCCCATCGGGAAGTAGCCGGCGTAGATGACCTTGTCGGCACCGCGGGTGTTGGCGTAGTCGACGATGGCACTCGGGTAGTAGCGGGGGGCGAACGCGCTGGTCGAGTAGTAGAGGTTGGGCCACTTGAGCATCAGCTTGACGATCAGGTCGGTCCACGGCTCGCAGCCGTGGCGGGTGACGAAGGTGAGCTCGGGGAAGTCGAAGCACACCTCGTCGATCAGCTCGACGTGCTGGCAGGCGAAGCGCACCCGGGGCCCGGGGATGCCGGCGCACACGAACACGGCGATGCCCAGCTCGGCGCACTTGGCGTACACGGGGTACATCTTCTTGTCGTTGATCGGCACCTGGGGGTTCATCCCGGCGGGGAACATGCCGACCGCCCGGATGCCCCACGTCTCGTGGGCCGCCGCGATGGCCCGCACGGCGTTCATGCCCTCGTTGGCGTCGACCGACAGCGACGGCACGAACCGGTCGGGATGGGTGCGCACCGCCCGGGCCCCGTCCTCGCCGTGCACGCCGACCAGGCCCTTCTCGACGCCCCACAGGTCCATCTCCCGCAGGGTCACGCCCACGGGGTCGACGCCGCGCTCGAGCTGCTTGTCGGGCACGTCCTTGAACATGTACTCGACCGGGAACTCGAAGTCCTCCTGCGACTCCCGGTCCTTGGTCTGGCGGGTGATGAACCTGTACAGCTCGCGCATGTCGGCGGCGGGGAAGCCGATCATGGTGTCGATGATCCCGATGCCGGCGAGGTCAGGCGTGCCCATCGGCCCATGCTGAGAGCCACCCCGCTCGGCGGTCAACTCGACGGTCCGCGGCGACCGACCCTCGCCGGCGCCGAGGTCGTGCCTGGTCGCCACCGGCACGGTCCGCGATGGGCTAGACCTCAGGGTGATGAGCGTCGATCCTGGTACCGGTTCCGAGCCCGCCGAGGCGCCCTCAGGGGAGGGGGCCGAGTCCCCGGTGAGCAGCGGGCGCATCGTGGTGGGGGTCGACGACTCCGCCCGGGCGGCCGCCGCCCTGGTGTGGGCCCTGGAGGAAGGCGTGGTGCGGCAGGCGACGGTGGAGGTGGTCCACGCGTGGTCGCCGCCGCTGTCGGCGCTGCCCTTCGGCGCCACGCTCGTGATCCCGGTCGACGAGGGGGCGGTCGACGCGGCCGCCCGCGCCTCGGTCGACGCTCTGGTGGACCGGGCGCTCGACGACATGGGCGAGAGCCCGCCCGAGGTGTTGCGCACGATCCTGCCCGGTGGCGCGGCGACGACGCTGGTGGAGGTGTCGGAGGGCGCCGATCTCCTGGTGGTCGGCTCGCACGGCCGCACCGGGCTGTCCCGCATGGTGCTGGGCTCGGTGGCGATGGCGTGCGTCAACCACGCCCCCTGCCCGGTCGTGGTCGTGCGCGAGGCGCGCGACGGCTGAACACGGTCGGGCCCGGCGCCCGGCGTCGGCGACGCGACGCCCAGGAGGGCGCCACGGGACCGCCCAGGGGCCGGGCCCGGAAGCCCCGCCACTAGCATCCGGACGTGCGGACCGACGTGAGGCGGAGAGTGGTCGTGGTGGTGCTGCTGGTCGGCGCCCTGGTCCTCGGTGTGGCCGCGGCCGTGGGCGCCGTCCTCGGCGACGCCGAACGGGTGACGGGGTACTGGGCGTCGGCCCAGGTCGGCGACGACGGGTCGGCCCAGGTCACCGAGGTGATCGACTACAGCTTCGGCATCGCCACCGACAAGCACGGCATCTTCCGGATCATCCCCGGCCTGACCGTCGCCTCACCGGTCACCGTGACGTCGCCGGACGCGCCCGACGATGTCGAGGTCACCCCCGAGATCACAGGGAGCGGTGAGGGCATCCGCATCCGGATCGGCGACCCCGCCACCACCGTGACCGGCCGCCGTCGCTACCAGATCGACTACACGCTGCCGGGTGTCCGGCAGGGCGACACCGTCGACTGGGAGGCCGTGGGGAGCGAGTGGGAGGTCGGCATGGATCGCGCCGAGGTCCACCTGGTCACCCCGTTCGAGCTCGTGGACGGTGCCTGCTTCGTCGGGGGGTCCGGCTCCAGCCGGACCTGCACCCTGAACACCGTGGAGCCGGGACATGTGGTGGCCACCGTGGAGGATCTCGGCGATCACGAGGGGGTGTCGATCGAGGGCACCGCCGGCGCCCCCCTGCCGGCCACGCCCGCGGCGCCCGCCCCGCCCGCCGGCCGGCCCGAGAACCCCAGCACCGGGCTGGTGCCGCCGGCCGGCACCGCCGCCGCTGCTGCGCTGGTCGCGGCCGTGCCGGTGACCGCCGTGGTGCGGCGGGCCGGCCGCGAGCGGGTTGCGCCCGGTGGGGCCACCGAAGCGGCCTTCGGTGGCGCACCGCCGTCACCCCCGCCTGCGGGGCTCCCCGCCCCGCCCGGCGCGCCAGAGCTCTACGCGCCGCCGCCCGTCGGCGAACTGCGGTTGGACGAGGCGGCGCTGGCCCAGATGGCCACCACCGAGTTCGCGCCGCCGGACGGCGTCGAGCCCTCACAGGGTGGCGTCATCCTGCGTGAGGAGGTCCTCCAGGAGCACAAGGTGGCGTGGCTGCTGCAGCTCGCCATCCAGGGCATCGTCGACATCGACGAGAGCCACATCCGCTTCGTCGGCTCGACCGTGCCGACGCCCGACCAGCGGGCCGTGCTCGACCTGATCTTCGCCGAGGCGGGCGAGGTCGAGCTCGGCTCGTACGACGCCTCGTTCGCCTCGGGTTGGGGGCGCATCGGCGACGAGCTGGAGAGCTGGCGGGAGACGTCCGGGCTGTGGGATCTCAAAGCCGACCGGCGCCGGGTCGTGGGCCTGGTGGGGGGCATCATCGCCGTCGTGGTCGGCCTGGCCGTCACCGTGCTCGGGGGCGTCCTGGCCGGGAGCCGGGGCGCAGGCGGGCTGGCGGTCGCCGCCACCGGCGGCGGGCTTGCCGGCGCCGGATTGGGCCTGGCGATGAGCGCCTCGGAGCTGCGGGTCCGCACCGCGCTCGGGTCGGCCCTGTGGTTGCGGGTCGAGTCGTTCCGTCGCTTCCTGGCGGGGTCCGAGGCCTACCACGCCGAGGAGGCCGCCAAGCGGGGCGTTCTGCGCGAGTACACGGCGTGGGCCCTGGCGCTGGGAGAGATCGACCGCTGGTCGAGGGCCGTGGCCGCCGCCGCCATCCCGCCGGACATCGCGGGCGCGAGCTACGTGTACATCGGCCCGCTGTTGATGGCCTCGACCATGACGACCGCCACGCCGCCCTCGTCGAGCGGGAGCGGCGGGAGCTTCGGCGGCGGCGGGGTCGGGGGCGGCGCCGGGGGCGGTGGCGGCGGCAGCTGGTGACCCGGCGACAGCCCACGGGGGAGTGTGGGCTGTCGCCGTCAGGTCACGGGGACAGGGTGCGCCGTCGCCGTCAGCCCGCCGTCAGCCCGGGGCTACCTGCACGGCGCGCACGGGTCCGGCCGGGGCGACCGGCGCGGACCGGTGCAGGTCACGGCGCGGCGATGGCGTCGAGGATGTCGAGCCGTGCGGCCCGGCGGGCCGGCCGGATCGCCGCCGTCACGCCCACCAGCGCCCCGATCACCAGCACGACGCCCAGGGACGTGGTGGGGATGGCGAACGACGTGAACCCCTGGTCGGACAGCGCCTCGATCATCGCCCAGGCGAGGAACAGGCCCAACCCGACGCCGCCGACGGTGCCGAACAGTGCCACGGTCAGCGCCTCGCCCCGCACCATGGCCCGCAGCTGGCGGCGGCTCTGGCCGACGGCGCGCAACAGGCCCAGCTCGTGGGTGCGCTCATGGATCGACAGCGACAGGGTGTTGGCGATGCCCATGAGGGCGATGACGATGGCCAGCACCAGCAGGCCGTAGACGACGGTGAGGAACTGGTCGACCTCGCCCGCCACCGACTCGACGTACTCGTCGGCGGTCAGCACGTCCGGGCCGCCCAACCCGTCAGCCACGCCCTGCACCACCCGCTCGCCCTCGGCCACGCTCACGCCGTCGGCCAGCGTCGCCAGCACGGCCAGGTCGGCCGGCCGGGTGGCGTGGGGCAGGTAGGCGTCGCGGGGCACGATCAGCTCGCCCAGCAGGTCGTCCTTCGCGAAGACGGCGCCGATCGTGAGCCGTTCCGTGGTGCCGTCGGCGTACTCGACCGGCAGCACGTCGCCGAGCGCCCCGCCGTGCTGGTCGAGGTACTCGAGCGACACGGCCACCTGGTCGTCGCGCAGGTCGGCGACCGATCCCTCCCGGACCCCCATGTCGACGAAGTCCTCGACGGCGGCGGGGTCGGCGGTGGTGGCCACCATCCCGTGATCGCCGAGCCGGAGGGGCGCGCTCCCCAGGGCCAGCACGGCGTCCACCTCGGGCCGGGCGGCCACGGCGGGGGCCAGGTCGGGGCTCAGGCCCGCGCCCCAGAAGTCCTCCACCATCACCAGGTCGCCCGCGAACTGGGCGTCCACGGTGTCGTCGATCGACTGCTTGATCGACGCCGCCATCACGGTGAACAGCGAGACCACCGCCACGCCGATCATCAGCGCCGAGGCGGTGCTGGCCGTGCGCCGGGGGTTGCGCATCGAGTTGCGGCGGGCCAGCGTGCCGCTCAGCCCAGGTCGGGCCGCCTGTGGTGCCCCGATGGCGGCGGCGGCCGGGCGGGCGGCGACCGGCCCCAGCATCACGATGCCCACGAGCAGGCCGAGCGCCCCGAGGCCGGCCAGCCCCACCGTGCCGCCGGTGGCCCCGGCGAAGGTGAGCGCCCCGCCCGCGACGGCGAAGACCCCACCGGCGACGCCCCGCAGCCACGACGATCCCGAGCGGTCGACGGCCGCCGACCGCAGCGCCGCCAGCGGGGCCACGCGCGATGCCCGCACCGAGGGGGCGACGCTGGCCGCCAACGTGACGGCCACGCCCACGACGAGGGACGTCACGATTGTGCTGCCGGCGATCGCCAGCGACGCGGCGGGCAGGTCCATGACGTGGGCATCCATGAGGGCCAGCAGCCCGGCGGCCAGGCCGACGCCGGCGAGGATGCCGCCGAGAGACGCCACGATGCCCACGACCAGCGCCTCGACGGTGATCGACCGCAGCACCTGGCCCCGCGAGGCCCCGAGCGCCCGCAGCAGGGCGGCCTCGCGGCTGCGCTGGGCCACGAGGATCGAGAACGTGTTGTAGATGCTGAAGGCGGCCACGACCAGTGCCACGCCGGCGAACACCAGGAGGAACGTCTCGAACCAGCCGAGGAAGTCCTGCTCGATCATCTCCTCCTGCTCGGCGGTCACCTCGGCGCCGGTCAGGCTCTCCACGCCGTCGGGCAGCACCGCGTCGATGCGGTCGACCAACTCCTCCTGGCCGACGCCCGGGTCCGCCGCCACGGCGATATTCGACGCCAGGCCCGGTGCGGGCATGAGCACCTGCTCGGCGAAGTCGGCGGTGAAGGCGGCGTAGGTGGCGGGGCCCTGGCTGTCGGCCGAGCCGAAGGTGGCGATGCCCACCACTGTCACGGGCACCGGGTCGGGGGTGCGGACGGTCGTCGCGTCGCCGACCGCCAGGTCGCCCTTGCGGGCCGAGGCGCGGTCGATGACGACCTCGCCCGGTGCCTCCGGCGCCCGGCCCTCCGCCAGGTCGTAGGGGTTGAGGCGGGCGTCGTCGATCCAGTTGCCGGCCAGGGTGGGCGGGCCGTTGCCGCCCAGGGGGTCGCCGTCGGCGCCGACGATGCGGCCGCTGCCCTCGATGGTGGGGACCGCCACGTCGACGCCGTCGACCGTGGCGATGCGGTCGGCCAGCGCGGCGTCGACGGGGCCGCGCTCGGCCAGGTCGACGTCGCCCACCTCGACGTCGGACCGCACGACGGCGTCGGTGCCGGCGTTGGCGTCGGCGAACATGGCGCGGAAGCCCGCGCCCATGGTGTCGCCCAGCACCAGCGTGGCGGTGAGGAACGCCACGCCCAGCAGCACGGCCGAGCTGGTGGCGAGCAGGCGCCGCTTGTGGGCGCCGATGGTGGCGAGGGTGGTCTTCCACACGGCGGTCAGCTCCCCAGCCCGACGAGGCGCTCGAGCACGCGCTCGGCCGTGGGTGCGGCGATGTGGTCCACGATGCGGCCGTCCCCGAGGAACACGACGTCGTCGGCGGACGCCGCGGCGCCGGGGTCGTGGGTGACCATGACCACGGTCTGGCCCATCTCGTCCACGGCCTGGCGCAGGAGCCCGAGCACCTCGGCGCTGCTGCGCGAGTCGAGGTTGCCGGTGGGCTCGTCGGCGAAGATCACCGCGGGCCGCGCGGCCAGGGCGCGGGCGACGGCCACCCGCTGCTGCTGGCCGCCCGACAGCTCTGACGGGCGGTGCTTCAGCCGGGGCCGCAGGCCGACAGTGTCGATCACCCGGTCGAGCCAGCCGGCGTCCGCCCTGCGGTTGGCCAGGTCGAGGGGGAGGGTGATGTTCTCGCCGGCCGACAGCATGGGCAGCAGGTTGAACGCCTGGAACACGAAGCCCACCCGGTCACGGCGCAGGCGGGTCAGCTCCCGCTCCGACAGGGTGCCCAGGTCGACGTCGCCCAGCAGCACCCGGCCGCTCGTCAGGGTGTCGAGCCCGGCGAGGCAGTGCATGAGGGTCGACTTGCCCGAGCCGGAGGGCCCCATGATCGCGGTGAACCGGCCGGCCGGGATGGCGACGCTCACCCCGTCGAGCGCCCGGACGGCGGTGTCGCCCTGCCCGTAGACCTTGGTCGCGTCGATCGCCCGCGCGGCCGCGGGTCGGGTCGGATCGGTCGTCCCGGCCGCGGTGGTCACCGGGCGGGGTGCCGGCGGGGCGCCGGTCGCGTCGGCGGGCGGGCCCGTCAGGACATGGTGCGGAGTCATGCTGTCGACGGTACGGACGGGCGGTCCGACGATGAATGGAGCGGTCCGGTGTCTGCGGGGTGGGGACAACCCCACCCCTGGCACGGGGCAGGCCGCCGCCGGACGGGTGAAAGGACTACGACGGCGCGTAGGTGACGTCAACGCTGCCCTCGCCGGCTCGCGCCGCGATGGTCCGGTCGCTGTCCGGATCCTGGCGGATGGCGGCGGTCGTCCTGCCCTCTCCCGCATCACCACTCAGCGCGTACGCGATGCCGGCGTCCGCGGGACGGTCGGGCAGCACGATGTCCACGTCGCCGAACCCGGCCCGGGCGACGACCTCCCGCGGCGAGGTGGCGAAGACGAGATCGATCCCGCCGTCGGCTGTGTCCACGACCACCGACCCGGAGGTGAGGCCGGTGGCCTCGACGTGGCCGTAGCCGGCCGACACCCGCACGTCGCCCCCTAGCCGCTCGAGCGTGACCGAGCCGTCGTTGGCGTGGACCTCGACATCGGCCGCCACGTCGAGGACCGTGAGTCGGTTCTGGCTGTGGACGTCGACGCGCAGGTCGGCCGGCACCTCGATCGTGTAGTCGACCCGGCACCAGTGCGAGCCGATCGTCGGGCAGCTGGCGGCGACGACCAGGAAGCCGTCCCGCTGTCCGATGCTGTGCCCGGTCGGGCGCAGGCCGTCGCTGACCCGGGCGTGCACGGTCACCGCGTCGGCGCCCTCCACGCCCACCACCCGGGTCGACCCGGCGCGGTTCTCGACGATCAGCCCGTCGAGGGCGGCCGCGGGAACCTCGTCCACCACGGTCTCCTCCTCGTGGGCGATCACGCTCGCGGCCTGGACCGTCCCGAAAGCCAGCATGCCCACGGCCACGATGGTCCCCGCCACCAGCCACAGCGCCTTCACCGCGCGGCCCGCCACCAGGCGCATGACGCCGGCGGTGGCGCGGTCACCGGCGGCGGCCAATCGGTCGAGGAGGCTCACCGGTGCCCCCTTCGGGACGCACCGACCGACCGCTCGGCACGTCGTGCCGGCCGGCGCACCGTGCTCGTGGTCCGCTCGCGTCGCTCGGGCATCGCAGGTCCTTCAGCTCTCGAGCCAGCGCAGCACGGCCAGCACCCGGCGGTGGTCGTTCTGGGTGGGGGGCAGGTCCAACTTGGTGAAGATGTTGCTGACGTGCTTCTCGACGGCCCCGTCGCTGACCACCAGCTCGCGGGCGATGGCGGCGTTGGTGCGGCCCTCGGCCATGAGGCCCAGGACCTCGCGCTCGCGGGGCGACAGCCGGTCGAGCGGGTCCCGGCGCCGGGTGCGGGCCAGCAACTGCGCCACGACCTCGGCGTCGAGGGCCGTGCCGCCCCCGCCCACCCGGCGCACCGCCGCCAGGAACTCGGCGACGTCGGCGATGCGGTCCTTGAGCAGGTAGCCGAGGCCGGTGGTCTCCTCGGACAGCAGCTCGGTGGCGTAGGCCTCCTCGACGTACTGCGAGAGCACCAGGATGCCCACGTCGGGCCACCGCCCCCGGATCTGCCGCGCGGCGCGCAGCCCGTCATCGGTGAACGTCGGGGGCATGCGCACGTCGACCACCGCCATGTCGGGCTGGTGGCGCTCGACGACGGTGAGCAGATCGTCGGCGTTGTCCACGGCCGCCACCACCTCCTCGCCGGCATCGCTCAGGAGGCCGGTGAGGCCGGCGCGCAGCAGCACGGAGTCCTCGGCGATCACGATGCGCATGGCAGGTCCACCAGCAGGGTCGTGGGCCCGCCCGGGGGGCTGATCATGTGCATCGTCCCCCCGAGCGCCGTCACCCGGTCGTGCAGGCCCCGGAGGCCGGTGCCGCCGCCGGGATCGGCGCCGCCGACGCCGTCGTCGCGCACCTCCACCACCAGGCGGTCGCCGGCCCGGGCGATGGTCACGGCGGCGCCGGTCGCCGCGGCGTGGCGGGCCACGTTGGTGAGCGCCTCGCTGACCACGAAGTAGGCGGTGCTCTCGACCGCGGCGGGCGGGCGCACGGCCACGTCGATGTCCAGCCGCACCGGCACGGGCGAACGGGCGACCACGGCGGAGAGGGCGGCGTCGAGGCCACGGTCCTCCAGGATGACGGGGTGGATGCCCCGCACCAGGTCACGGATCTCCTTCAGCGCGGCCTTGGCCTCCTCGTGGGCTTCGGCGACCATCCGCCGGCCGGCCTCGGGGTCGGTCTCGATGCGCTCGCGGGCCGCCCCCAGCCCCATGGCCAGCGACACGAGCCGCTGCTGGGCGCCGTCGTGCAGGTCGCGCTCGATGCGCCGGCGCTCGGCCTCGGCGCTGTCGACCGCGGCGGCGCGGCTGGTCTCGAGCCGGGTGACCTGCTCGCCCAGCGAGGTGTCGCGGGGTGCCAGCAGCCAGCGGGCGACGGTCACGTCGACCCGGGCCAGCGCCCGCGTCACCCAGGGGGCCCCCACCGCCAGCCCGGCCAGCCCCAGCAGGCAGGCGGCGAGCGCCGCCGGCCCCTGCCCCACGTCGACCAGCCAGAGCTTGGCCGTGTCGCCGGGCAGCGCGCCGACGTACAACGGCAGGAGCAGCAGCGCCAGCGAGCCGGACCACGCCACGACCGCGACGATGGTCGTGACCATGCCGAGGGGGAGGAGCAGCAGGTTGTAGGCGATCTCCTTCCACCGCTCGCGCGACCGGACGCGCTCCCACAGGCGACCCCACGGCGTCCGCGACGCGAGCGGGGGCACCGGGTCGGCCACCGTCTCGCCCAGCAGCGCGGCGAGGCGCGACCGCTCCAGTGCGGCCAGGGCCCGGGACACGACGAACAGCGCCCAGATCACGGGGAGGGCCAGGGGAAACGTGATGAGCAGCGCCGCGCTGAGCGACAGGAGGACCACCATGACCGTGAAGCTGACGGTGCCCACCATGACGTCCAACAGCACGTAGGTGAGGGCCCACCACGTGGAGGCCTCCCGCCACGGGCGCATCAGGTCACGGATCACGCGGTCAACCGTAAGCGTGGCCCGCCCGGCGGACCATGGAGGGGGCCGGTGGCCGCGACGTGGGGTTGTCCCTACCTGCCGGCCCGCTCATCCTTCCCTCACTGCAGGGAGGAGCGGCCGCCCGTCGCCCACCAGCTGGCGGTGAGCTTCAGGTCGGGGGAGCGGGGCTCGATCTCCTCGTAGACCCGCTTGTAGCCGGTGTGGTGGATGCGCCAATCGCCGTCCACCTTCCGGTAGCGGTCGTCGTAGTAGGACGCGCCGCGCACGGTCATGCCCAGCGAGCCCAGCACCACCACGTCGTCGAGCGCCCACACGCCGGTCGCCTGGTCCGGTGCGACGAGGGTGATCTCCGGCTGGTGGACCTTGTGGCTGGTCAGCATGTCCTCGGCGGCCATGGCGCCGCTGATCCAGCCCACGATGGCGTCGCGCCCCTCCAGCACCGTGGCGCCGCCGCCGTAGGACGCGGTGGCGTCCGCGGTGAAGAGCCCCGCCAGGTCGTCCCACCGCTTCGTGTCGAGGAACCGCACGTAGCGGTACTTGAGCTGATGGATCTGCTCGATCTCGACCAGGTCGTCCGGCGTCATGCACCCGTCTACCACGCGCCCTCCTACCACGCTCGCGGTAGGGCCGGACACCACCGGTGGACGATGACGGCGACGCTCCGCCGTCGTACGGTGCGCTGCCGTGACCGCCGTCCGCCAGCCCGCGCCCGCCGCCGCGCTGCCGTGACCGCCGCCCGCCCGCCCGTATCAGCGTTCGTGCTGCCGTGGTGGGTACGCGTCGTGCTGCCCGCGGTGGTCACCGCCGTCCTGCAGGTGGGCATCACCGCGGTGGCCGGGCGGCACCAGCCCGAGGCCGGGCCGCTCGACGCGCTCGGGGTGGCGCTGCTGCTGGTGGGGCCGGCGGCCCTGCTGATCCGGCTGTCCCGGCCGGTGCTCGCCCTCGGCGTGGCGTTCGCGGCGTCCATGACCTACTGGCTGATCGACTACCCGCGCGGCCCCGCCTTCCTGGCCCTCGGCATCGCCTTCGTGACGGCCCGGCTCCTCGGTCACCGCAACGCGGCCTGGGCCAGCCTGGCCGCCGGCTACGTGCTCACCGCCTGGGTCGCTCCGGCGCTGGTCGAGGACGGGCCGTGGCCCAACTGGGGGGCCGTGGCGGGGCTGGCCGCGTGGCTGCTGGCCCTGGGCGCCGTGACCGAGCTGGCGTACACGTGGCTCCAGCGGTCGGCCGAGCGGGCCCAGGCCGAGGCCGAGGAGGCGCGGCGGCGGGCCAGCGAGGAGCGGTTGCGCATCGCCCGCGAGCTGCACGACGTGCTGGCCCACAACATCTCGCTCATCAACGTGCGCGCCGGGGTGGCGCTGCACCTGATCGACGAGCAGCCCACGGCCGTCAGCGTCGACCAGGTGCGCCCGGCGCTGGCGGCCATCAAGGACGCCAGCAAGGACGCCCTCGGCGAGCTGCGGTCGGTGCTCGACGTGCTCCGCCAGGGCGAGGCGGCCCCGCTGGCGCCCACGGCGGGCCTGGGCGACCTCGGCGGGCTGGTCGAGCGGGCCAGGGGCACCGGGCTCGACGTCGCGGTCGAGGTCGACGGCGCCCTCTCGGGACCCCCCGACCGTCGGCCGGGCGCGGCCGTGCCCGGCGACGAGCCCGGTGCCGGTGCGATCGGGGGCCTGCCCGCGGGCGTCGACCTGGCCGCGTTCCGGATCGTGCAGGAGGCGCTCACCAATGTCGTCCGCCACGCCCACGCCACCCGGGTGACCGTGCGGGTGCGGCGGGGCCACGACGCGCTGGAGCTGACGGTGGACGACGACGGGCAGGGCGCGGCCACCGGAGCCGGTGCCGCGGCTGCCGGCGGTCAGGGCATCTCCGGCATGCGGGAACGGGCGCTGGCGCTCGGCGGCTCGCTGGAGGCGGGGCCCCGCCCCGGTCGCGGCTTCCGGGTGCGGGCCCGGCTGCCGCTCCCGACCCGCAGCGTCACCTCCTCTTCCTCCGCCGCCGAGGCCTCGGCCCCCTCGCCTCGCCGCGACCGCACCCGCCACCGGCGCCGGTGCGGGCGGCGGGGCGACGCCGGCGCGGCGGCGGGCGAGGGAGCGCGAGCCGCGGGCATGCCGGAGGATGCGACGTGATCCGGGTGCTGCTCGCCGACGACCAGGCGCTGGTGCGGGCCGGGTTCCGGGCCCTGCTCGACGCGCAGGACGACATCGAGGTCGTGGGCGAGGCGGGCGACGGCGACGAGGCCGTCCGGATGTCCCGTCGGTGGGCCCCCGACGTGGTGCTCATGGACATCCGCATGCCGGGCACCGACGGCCTGGCCGCCACCCGGGCGATCGTGGGCGACGAGCGCCTGAGCGGCATCCGCATCGTCATCCTCACCACCTTCGAGCTCGACGAGTACGTGTTCGAGGCCATCCGGTCGGGGGCCAGCGGGTTCCTGGTCAAGGACACCGAGCCGGTCGAGCTGCTCCGGGCCGTGCGGGCCGTGGCCTCGGGCGACGCCCTGTTGTCGCCCGGCGTGACCCGCCGGCTCATCGGGGCCTTCGCCACCCAGACCCGGGAACCGCCGGCAACGCCGGCCCTGGACTCCCTGACCGAGCGCGAGCGGGAGGTCATGGGCCTGGTCGCGGAGGGCCTGTCGAACGACGAGATCGCCGCCCGCCTGTTCGTCAGCCCCATGACGGCCAAGACCCACGTCAGCCGGGCGATGACCAAGCTCGGCGCCCGCGACCGGGCCCAGCTCGTGGTGTTCGCCTACGAGTCGGGCCTCGTCCGCCCGGGCTGGTCGGGCTGACGAACCCGCGAGCGCGGGAGTGCCGCGGTGCCGTCCGCGTACCACGGTCGTCGTAGGCCGGAACCATCCCGCTGAGGGACGATCCGGCGGCCGCCCGGGCGGACGATCGACGGCATGTTGAGCACACTGCTTGCCACCCACGGCGGCGGTCCCGGTTGGTGGATCGTCGTCCCGTTCCTCTGGTTCGCCCTCTGGGTCGGGATCGTCGCCTTCGTCCTCACCCGCTTCCGCCGGGGCTGCCCGCCCTGGGCCCGCCGCGCCGGCCACTCGGTCCTCGACGAGCGCTACGCCCGCGGCGAGATCGACGTCGACGAGTACCGCGTGCGGCGCGACGTCCTGCGGGAGGGCGACCGATGAGCGCCCACACCCCGACCACGGCCGCCACCAACGTCACGGCTACCACGGCCACACCCGCCGCCGTCCGCGCCGACGGCGCGGCCGCCCGGGCGGTCGACGCCACCAAGGTGTACGGCGGCGGCGCCACCGCGGTGGTGGCCCTCGACGAGGTGTCGGTCGACTTCGAGGCCGGCCGCTTCACCGCCATCATGGGCCCCTCCGGGTCGGGCAAGTCGACGCTCATGCACTGCGTGGCGGGGCTCGACTCCCTCACCGAGGGCCGCGTCTTCGTCGGCGACGTCGAGCTCGGCGCGCTGTCGGACCGCGAGCTCACGATCCTGCGGCGCGACCGCATCGGCTTCGTGTTCCAGGCCTTCAACCTGGTGCCCACCCTGTCGGCCCGGGAGAACATCGTGCTGCCCGACCGGCTGGCGGGGCGCCGCCCCGATGCCGGCTGGTTCGACGAGGTCGTGCGCGCCGTCGGGCTGGGCGACCGGCTGGCGCACCGGCCCGCCGAGCTCTCGGGCGGGCAGCAGCAGCGGGTGGCCGTGGCGCGGGCGTTGGCCGGACGGCCCGACCTCGTGTTCGCCGACGAGCCCACCGGCAACCTGGACTCCCGCAGCGGCGGCGAGATCCTGAGCCTGCTGCGCCGGGCCGTCGACGAGATGGGCCAGACCGTCGTGATGGTCACCCACGATCCCCTCGCCGCCGCGGTGGCCGACCGCGCCCTCTTCCTCGCGGACGGGCGCATCGTCGACCGCCTCGACGCCCCGACGGCCACGGCCGTCCTCGACCGCGTCTCGACCCTGGGAGGCTGACCCGTGCTGTCGCTCACGCTGACCGAGATGCGCGCCCATGCGCGCCGGCTCGCCGGCACCTCGCTCGCGGTGGTGCTGGGCGTGGCCTTCCTCACCGGCACCCTGGTGCTCGGCGCGACGCTGCGCGCCAACTTCGACGACCTGTTCACCGAGGTCAACGCCGGCACCGACGTCGTGGTGCGCAGCGACACCGACCTGGGGATGGACGCACCCCGGGGGCTCGTCGACCTGTCGCTGGTCGACCGGGTGACCGAGGTCGACGGCGTGGCCGCCGCCGAGCCGGTCGTCACGGGCCTCGGCCAGCTGCTGGGCCGCGACGGCGAGGCCGTCGGCGGCGGTGGGCCGCCGCAGCTCGCCGGGAGCTGGGTCGCCGATCCCGACCTCAACCCCTACCGCCTGGTCGAGGGCCGGGCGCCCCGGGGCGGCGACGAGGTGGTCGTCAACCGGGGCGCGGCCGACGACGGCGGGCTGGCCGTCGGCGACACCACGACCGTGCTCACGCCGGAGCCGGTCGAGGTGACCATCGTGGGGCTCGCCACCTTCGGTGACGAGCCCGGGCTCGGCGGCGTGACGTTCACCGCCTTCGACCTCGACGACGCCATGGCGCACATCGCCCGGTCCGACGACGGCGTGTCGAGCATCGCCGTGCGGGCCGAGGAGGGCATCTCGCAGGACGACCTGGCCGAGCGCGTGGGCGCCGTCGTGCCCTCCGGCGTCGAGGTCACCACCGGCGCCGCCATCACCGGCGAGGCCACCGACGACATCGGCGCCACGTTCCTCGACCTGCTGACGGCGTTCCTCACCTCGTTCGCCGGCATCGCCCTGCTGGTGGCGACCTTCGGGATCTACAACACGTTCTCGATCATCGTCGCCCAGCGGACCCGTCACGCCGCCCTGCTGCGGGCGCTCGGGGCCCGGCGGGGCCAGATCGTGCGGTCGGTCGTGGGCGAGGCGCTGCTGGTGGGGCTCGTCGCCTCCCTGGCCGGCCTGGTCGGCGGCGTCGCCATCGCGGGCCTGCTCAAGGGCCTGTTCGACGCCATGGGCTTCGCCCTCCCGGCCGGCGGCATCGTCGTCACCCCGGGCACGATCGTCGCGGGCCTGCTCGCGGGCGTGTCGGTGACGCTGGTGGCGGGGCTGCTCCCGGCCGTCCGGGCGTCGCGCGTCGCCCCGCTGGCGGCCATCCGCGAGGTGGCGGCCGAGCGCACCCGGCCGTCGCCCGCCCGGGTGGTCGCCGGCGCGGCCCTCGCCGCGATCGGCGCCGGGACCACGCTGATCGCCGCCCTCGGCGACGAGGACATGCTCGCCGCCGTCGGGGTCGGTGCCGTGCTCACCGTCGTGGCCGCGGTGGTGCTCGGCCCGGTCGCCGCCCGCCCGGCCGCCGCCTGGCTGGGCGCGCCCATCGCCCGGCTGCGGGGCACCACGGGCGGCCTGGCCCGGCAGAACGCCATGCGGAACCCCCGCCGCACGGCGGGCACCGCGTCGGCGCTGATGGTCGGCGTCGCCGTGGTCACGGTGTTCACCGTGTTCGCCGCCTCGCTGCAGGCCTCGCTCGACGACACCATCGAGCGGTCCTTCGGCGGCGACCTGGTCGTCACCACCGGAGCGTTCGGCGGGGGCGGCATCAGCCCCCGGATGGCGGACGAGGTGTCGGCGCTGCCCGAGGTCGAGCTCGCCGTCGGGATCGGCCAGGGTGCCGCCCGCATCGACGGCGACACCAAGGAGCTGGCGATCGCCGAGCCCGCCCTCCTGGCCCGCGTCGTCGACGTGGGCGTCACCGGCGGCTCGCTGGACCAGCTGGAGGGCGCCGGGCTCGCGGTGTCCGACGCCACCGCCGAGGCCCACGGCTGGCGTCTCGGCGACGCCGTCGCCGTGACGTTCGCCGACGGTCAGACCGAGGACCTGACCATCGGCGCCACCTACGAGACCGACGACGTCGTGGGCGGCTACCTGGTGCCCCGGGCGGTGTGGACGCCGCACGCCGTGCAGGACGTCGACTCGCTGGTCGTGATCGAGGCGGCCGACGGCGTGCCGGTGGCCGACGCCGAGGCGGCCGTGACCGAGGTGGCCGAGCGCTTCGGCGGGCCCGACGTCGAGGACCGCGAGGAGTTCGCGGCCACCATGACCACCGGCGTCGACATGATGCTCACGATCGTCTACGCCCTGCTGGCGCTGGCCATCGTCATCGCGCTGATGGGCATCGCCAACACCCTGTCGCTGGCGATCCACGAGCGCCGGCAGGAGCTGGGCCTGCTCCGGGCGGTGGGGCAGACGCGGCGCCAGGTGCGGGCGATGGTGCGCTGGGAGTCGGTGGTCATCGCCACCTTCGGCGCCGTCGGCGGGATCGCGCTCGGGGTGTTCCTGGGCTGGGCGCTCGTCCAGGCCGTGGGCACCGCATCGGGCGGCCTCGGCGTGTTCGCCCTGCCGGCCGGGCGACTGGCGGTCGTGCTGGTGGTCGGGTCCGTGGCCGGCATCCTGGCCGGCGTCCGCCCGGCCCGCCGTGCCGCCCGCCTCGACGTGCTCGCCGCCATCGCCAGCGACTGACCGGGACGCCGCCACGCCACCCGCCACCTCCCGCCATCCCCGCTGCCTCGGCCGCCGCGCTCCGGCGGTCAGGTGGCGGGGGGCGGCTGGCGGCGGAGGGCGACGGGCAGGCGGGTCTCCGGCGGCAGGTCGGTGCGGCCGGCCAGGACGTCGGCCACCGCCAGGTAGTCGGCGACCTGCCCGACGTCGTGCACCCGCAGGACGGTGCCCGGCCGGCCGAGCACGTGCCCCACCGCCGCCAGCGTGCCCGCCAGGCGCTCCCGGGGCGGGCGCCGGGTCACCGCACCGACGAAGTCCTTGCGTGACAGCGCGAGGAGCAGCGGTCGACCGAGGGCCCGCACCTGATCGAGGTGGCGCAACACCTCGACGGTCTGGGCGGGCGTCTTGGCGAAGTCGGGCCCGGGGTCGAGGATGACCGCCTCCTCCGGCACCCCGGCGGCGACGGCCGCGTCGAGCTGCCGGCGCAGGAACGCCACCACGTCGGCGGTCACCCCGCCGGCCGCGGCGTAGAGCGTGTCGTCCAGCACCTTGTGCTTCGGCCGCGACCGCGTGTGCATGACGACCAGCCCGGCACCGGCACCGGCCACCAGGCCGGCCACCTCGGGATAGCGCAGGCCGCTGATGTCGTTGACGATCGAGGCCCCGGCCGCGAGCACCGCCTCGACCACGGCGGGCCGGTAGGCGTCGACCGAGATCACGAGGTCGGGCGCGGCGTCGTGGAGCCCGGCCACCACCGGCACCACCCGGGCGATCTCCTCGTCGACGGGCACCTCGGGCACGCCGGTGATGCCCGACTGGCCGCCGATGTCGATGATCAGCGCCCCCTGGGAGACCTGGTCGAGGGCGAGCGCCACCCGGGCCGCCGTGGTGGGGTGGTCGCCGCTGTCGGAGAACGAGTCCGGGGTGGCGTTGACGATGCCCATGAGGACGGGCTCGGCCAGGTCGATGGACCGGCCCCCCACCACCAGCGGCGGGGGCGGGGTGGCGCTCACGGGAGGCTGGCGACGGGAGGCAGCTCGGCGAACCCCCGCACCAGGGGCGGGCGGCCGGGGCGCACGAGGGTGGCCGGGTTGGCCGACCGCACGCCGGCCCGGTCGAGCGCCGCCTGCAGCACGACCAGCGCCTGGGGGCCCAGGTCGTCCAGGTCGCGATTGCGGTGGATGCGAGTGCCGAGGTCGACCTGGGCGATGCCCTCGACCCCCACGGTCTCGGCCACGTCGATGAGCATGCCGATCTCGACGCCATAGCCCCGGACGAACGGCAGGCGCTCCAGGAGCGAGCGGCGGCCGCCGTACTCGCCCGACAGCGGCTGGATGATCGACGACAGGTGGGGGAACAGCGTGGCGATCACCGGCCGGGCCATCAGCTCGGTGGTGCGACCGCCGCCCACCGATCCGGTGCGCGGCCGTTCGTAGAAGCCCTTCACGAAGCTGATCGAGGGGTCGGTGAGCAGCGGCCCGAGCAGGCCGACCACGAAGCGCGAGCCGAAGTCGGTGATGTCGGCGTCGCACCACAGCACGATCTCGCCCTTGGCCACGTGCAGGGACCGCCACAGCGCTTCGCCCTTGCCCCGGCCGCCGGCGATCGCCGGCAGGATGTCGGCCGCCGACACCACCTTGGCGCCCGCCCCGGCGGCGACCTCGGCCGTCGCGTCCTCGGAGTGGTCGTCGATCACCAGGACCTCGTCGACGAGGCCCAGCCTGTCGACGAGGAAGCGGCGCACCCGCGACACCACCCATCCGACGGTGGCCGCCTCGTCGTGGGCGGGGATGCACACCGACACCGTCTGCCCGGCCTTGGCCTCGATCAGGGCGCGCAGCGGCACGTCGCGGTAGTGCCTCGTCGAGATCGGAGTGACCGATCGGCCAGGCGGCTCGACCGGCAGGAACGATCGCCGCGTCATCGTCAGTCCAGGGCGGGGGTGGGATCTGGCCGCCCGCACCCTAACCGTCGACCGCCGGATCCCCTGCACAGGGGGGCGACCCGGGTGGCAGGAATCGTCAAGCATTGGTCCTTGCTGCCAACCGGCCGCCGCGCCCACGATGGTGGCATGCCCGGCTCGACGACCTCGCGTGCGGCGCGACCGCACCACGTGGCGATCGTGGTCTACGACGGCGTGCAGTCGCTCGACCTCACCGGTCCCCTCGAGGTGTTCGCCGCCGCCGGCGAGGCGGGCGCCTCCCCGCCCTACGTCATCACCGTCGTGTCGCCCCGCGGCGGCGAGCTGCGGACCTCGTCCGGCCTCACGGTGATGGCCGACCGGTCCATCGCCGAGCACCGGGGCCGCATCGACACGCTGGTGGTCGCGGGCGGCACGGGCACCCGGGGGGCGGTGGCCGACGCCGACCTCCTGGCCTGGGTGGCCCGCGCCGGCGCTCGTAGCCGGCGGGTGACCTCGGTGTGTAGCGGCGCCTTCATCCTGGCCGCCGCCGGGCTGCTCGACGGCCGGCGGGCCACGACGCACTGGTCGGCGTGCGACCTGCTGGCCGACCTCCACCCCGCCGTCCGGGTCGAGGCCGACCGCATCTACGTGCGCGACGGCCACGTGTGGACCTCGGCCGGCGTCACCGCCGGCATGGACCTGGCGCTGGCGCTGGTCGAGCGCGACCACGGCGCGGCCCTGGCGCTGGAGGTGGCGCGCCGGCTGGTGCTGTTCACCCGCCGGGGCGGCGGGCAGTCGCAGTTCAGCACCCAGCTCGCGGTGGCGCGGCCCGAGCGCGAGCCGCTGCGCGAAGTCCTCGCGTACGTCGGCCAGCACCTGGACGGCGACCTGTCGGTGGGGGCCCTGGCCCGCCTCGCCGCCATGAGCCCCCGCACGTTCGCCCGCACCTTCCGCGCCGAGGTGGGCACCACGCCGGCCTCGTTCGTGCAGGCGAGCCGGGTCGAGGCCGCCCGGCGGTTGCTCGAGACCACCGGGCGCTCGACGGCCGACATCGCCCGCGCCTGCGGCTTCGGCACCGTCGAGACGATGCACCGGGCCTTCCGGCGCACGGTCCACACCACGCCCGGCAGCTACCGGCGTCACTTCGCCGTGTCCGACGACCTCTCGGACCTCGCCGCCGCCGGCGCCGCCACCGCCGACAGCTCCGGCCCCGATGTCACCACCGATCTCGCCGCCGGCACCACCGATCTCGGCGCCGGCACCACGGCCGTTCCGGCCTGACGCGGCATTCCCTCATCCAGCCATTGCGACCCAGGAGCACCGACGATGCAGATCGCCATCCCCCTCTTCGACCGCTTCACGGCCCTCGACGCCGTGGGCCCCTATGAGGTGCTGTCCCGCCTGCCGGGCGCGCAGATCACGTTCGTGGGCGAGCGCACCGGCCCCGTGCGCACCGACACCGGGCGGCTGGCCATCACCGTCGACGCCACGCTCTCCGAGCTCGACGCCCCCGACGTGCTGCTCGTGCCCGGCGGCCCGGGAACCCGCGCCATGCTCGAGCGCGGGCCGCTGCACGAGTGGATCGCGGCCGTACACCCCGGCACCCAGTGGACGACCTCGGTGTGCACCGGCTCGCTCATCCTCGGCACGGCCGGGGTGCTCGAGGGCCTCGAGGCGACCACCCACTGGGCGGCGCTGCACGAGCTGGCGCCGCTGTGCGCCCGCGCGGTCGGCGACCGGCGGATCGTCGAGCAGGGCAAGGTCGTCACGGCCGCCGGCGTGTCCGCCGGCATCGACATGGCCCTGTGGCTCGCCGCCCGGATCGCCGGCGAGGACGTCGCCAAGGCCATCCAGCTGGGCATCGAGTACGACCCGCAGCCGCCGTTCGACTGCGGCTCGGTGGCCAAGGCCGACCCCGCGATCGTCGAGCTCCTGGCCGACATGGTGATGGACCAGGCTCCCGCCGGCTGAGCCATCAGCACCGGAACACGGAACTGGCGTCGCCTGCTGCGGTGGTGGCAGGGAGCGACGCCAGAACCGTGAGGGCTCCGGTGGTCCGACGGAACTGGCGTCGCCTGCTGCGACGGTGGCAGGGAGCGACGCCAGAACCGTGAGGGCCTGGCGGACTCCGCCTCACACTCAGCCGCCGCCGGGCCGTCGCCCGGGCCGTCCGTTGGGCGGCCGGCGGCGGCGGGTGCCTCGGTGCGGGGCCCGGCGCTGGTGAAGCGCGTGCCCGGCGGGTCGAGGGCCCAGGCCGCGTCGGCCCCCCAGGTGTCGTCGTACACGACGTCCCGCAGGGGCAGGCGCCGCACCGGGCCATGGTGACCCTCGGGCACGCCCAGCGTGACGGTGGCGGCGATCACCGCGCCGTCGGGCATGCCCAGCACGCGGCGCAGGTCGGCCTCGACCAGGCCGTGCCACATGGACAGCACGCCTCCGTACCCCAGCGCGTGGGCCGCCAGCAGCATGTTCTGGCAGGCCGGGTACACCGACCCGCCCTCGGAGATGTGCGGCTTCCGCCAGCGCTCGATGCAGGCCAGCACCACGACGGGCGTCTGTTCGAAGCGATCGACGAAGGCCTCCATCGCCCGGGTCGCCCGGGCCTTGGGCGAGGCCGGGTCGGCGCCCGAGCCCCGGTCGAACCCGTGCGCGCCCCGCTTGCCGCCCCACCCCGCCCGGAACGCGGTGCCGAGGAGGGCCTTGGCCTCGCGGGCCGCGGGCCCGTCGCGCAGCACCAGGAAGCGG
Source organism: uncultured Acidimicrobiales bacterium (assembly GCA_963842395.1). Lineage (GTDB taxonomy): Bacteria > Actinomycetota > Acidimicrobiia > Acidimicrobiales > VFJN01 > ZC4RG19. Next base: position 3,240,998 of record CAWJGJ010000001.1, on the reverse strand, counting down.
GCGGGCTGGCGGTTGGAGCCCGACGGTGCCGCGGGTGGCGTGCCACAGGATGGCGGCGAGGTCGTCCTCGGGGATGGGGTCGGGCCGGTAGCGGCGGATGGCCCGGGTGGTGGCGATGCCGTCGAGCAGGTCCATGGGGCGGCGCTCCTGGCGGGGGACGGGACGGTGGGCCCAGTGTGGTCGATCGCCGCCGTGGCGGGCGCGGCGTCCCTGGCCGGCGTGGCGCCCGGGTGGGCCCGGTGTGGTCGATCGTCGCCCCGGCAGGCGCGGCACCTGCGCCGGTGCGGCGCCCGGAGGCGTCAGACGTCGGGCGTGACGACCGCGCGGCCGACCAGCTCGCCCCGCTCCAGCGCCGCGTACGCCTGTGCCACGCGGGACAGCGGGTAGACGTCGACGTCGCTGCGGATGACGCCGCTCTGCGCCAGCGCGACCACCGCGTGCACGTCCGCCACCGACGACCCCTGGAAGGTGAACACCTCTGCATCGCGTGGCAGGCTGCCGAACCACGGGCGCCGCAGAGTGCCGCCGCCTGCGCCCACGAGGCCGTAGGCCCCGTAGGGCCGCACGAGCGCCAGCCCGCCGGCGATGGTGGCGTCGACGCCCACGAAGTCGAGCACCACCTCGGCCCCGCTGTCTCCGCCTTCACCGCCGCCGCCGATCGCCGCGCGGGCGCCGCGGACGTCGTCGGCCACGTCGTGGGCGCCGAGGGCTCGGGCGACGTCGTGGCGAGCCGGGTTGGTGTCGACCGCCACCACGCGGGCCGGCGTCAGCGCCCGCAGGATCTGGATGGCGAACACGCCCAGCCCGCCGGCGCCGATCACCACGGCGGTCGAGCCCTCGGCCAGGCGGGGCACCACCCGGTCGACGGCGTGGAAGGCCGTGGCGCCGGCGTCGGTCAGCGGGCCGGCGGAGACCGGGTCGAGGTCGCCGAGCGGCACCACACCCCGCGGTGCGGGCGCGACGACGTAGCGGGCCAGGCCGCCGTCGCGGCCGTAGCCCCGCCCGGCCGACCCGTGGGGGCAGGCGCTGTCGCGCCCTCGCCGGCACGCCGGGCATCGTCCGCACGAGGCCGGGGACACGAGCGCGACCGCCTCGCCCGGCGCGACGCCGCTCGTGTCCGGGCCGAGGGCCACGACGTGCCCGGCGGCCTCGTGGCCCAGGGTGAAGGGCAGGTGCCAGCCCAGCGACTCGGCGATCTCGCCGGGGATGTCGCTCATGCCCAGGTCGGAGTGGCACAGCCCGTTGCCCGCCACCTCGACCAGCACCTCGCCCGGGCCCGGCTCCGGCACCGGCACCTCGACGAGCTGCGGCGGCTCGCCCCACGCCACGATGCGGTACGCCACCATCGTGGCGCCCACCCCGCCGGCGCTTCCCGTCGTCCCGCTCATGGGCGCCATGCTGCCAGCCCGCCCCTCGTCGTCCGCAGTCCTCCCCCCGGCGCCGGCCCGGGGCGGCTCAGGTACCAACTGTTCACCTCGCGTCTGCTGACGAATGGCGTCGTGCCCTCCGTGGTACGCGCGACGCTGTGCGCATGGCGACCACCGCTCGTCCGACCGCGTCCGCCACCGCCGACGAGCTCGAGCTGATCGACGCGTAGTGGCGCGCGGCCAACTACCTGTCCGTCGGGCAGATCTACCTGCTCGACAACCCGCTGCTGCGCGAGCCGCTCACGCTCGACCACGTGAAGCCCCGGCTGCTCGGCCACTGGGGCACGACGCCGGGCCTCAACCTCCTCTACGCCCACCTCAACCGGGTCATCCGCCGGCGCGACGTGGACGTGCTCTACGTCTGCGGTCCCGGCCACGGCGGCCCGGGCATGGTGGCCAACACGTACCTCGAGGGCAGCTACAGCGAGATCTACCCGGACGTGCCCGGCAACGAGGCGGGGATGCGGCGCCTGTTCCGCCAGTTCTCCTTCCCGGGCGGCATCCCCAGCCATGCCGCCCCCGAGACGCCGGGATCGGTGCACGAGGGCGGCGAGCTGGGCTACGCCCTGGTGCACGCCTACGGCGCCGCCTTCGACAACCCCGACCTGGTGGTGGCGTGCGTGGTGGGCGACGGCGAGGCCGAGACCGGGCCGCTCGCCGCCAGTTGGCACTCGAACAAGTTCCTCAACCCGGCCACCGACGGGGCCGTGCTCCCGATCCTCCACCTGAACGGCTACAAGATCGCCAACCCCACGGTGCTGGCCCGCATCCCCGAGGACGAGCTGGTCAAGCTGTTCGAGGGCTACGGGCACACCGTCCACGTTGTGGCGGGCGACGACCCCGAGCAGGTCCACCGTGACCTGGCCGGCACGCTCGACGCTGCGTTCGACGACATCGCCGCCATCCAGGGGGCGTGGCGGGGCGCCGGCAGCGGCGAGCGGCCCCGGTGGCCGATGATCGTGCTGCGGACCCCGAAGGGATGGACGGGCCCGGCCATCGTCGACGGGCGCCAGGTCGAGGGCACCTACCGGGCGCACCAGGTGCCCCTGGCCGGCCTGGCCACCGAGCCCGACCACCTCCGCCAACTCGAGGACTGGATGCGCAGCTACCGGCCCGAGGAGCTGTTCGACCGCGACGGCGCGCTGCTGCCCGCCATCCGGGCGCTGTCGCCCCAGGGCGACCGCCGCATGGGGGCCACGCCCCACGCCAACGGGGGACGGCTGCGGCGCGACCTCGACCTGCCGGACTTCCGCGAGAACACGGTCGCGGTCCCGTCTCCCGGGCGGACCGTCGCCGAGCCCACCCGCGTGCTGGGCTCGTGGCTACGCGACGTGATGGTCCGCAACGCCGAGACGTTCCGGATCATGGGGCCCGACGAGACGGTGTCCAACCGGCTCGGCGCGGTGCTCGAGGTCACCGACCGCACATGGCTGGCCGAGACCGTCCCCGGGGACGACAAGCTGGCGCCCGACGGCCGGGTGATGGAGGTGCTGTCCGAGCACCTGTGCCAGGGCTGGCTCGAGGGCTACACGCTGACGGGCCGGCACGGCCTGTTCAACTGCTACGAGGCGTTCATCCACATCGTCGACTCGATGTTCAACCAGCACGCCAAGTGGCTCAACGTCAGCCGCCACCTCGACTGGCGGGCGCCCGTCCCGTCGCTGAACATCCTGCTGTCCAGCCACGTGTGGCGCCAGGACCACAACGGCTTCTCGCACCAGGACCCCGGCTTCCTCGACGTCGTCGCCAACAAGAAGGCGGACGTGGTGCGCATCTACCTGCCGCCGGACGCCAACACCCTGCTGTCGACGATGAACCACTGCCTGCGCAGCGTCGACTACGTGAACGTGGTGGTGGCGGGCAAGAACGACATGCCCAACTGGCTCGACATGGACGCCGCGGTGGCGCACTGCCGGATCGGGATGGGCCCGTGGGACTGGGCCTCGTCTCCGGGCGTGGCGGCGGGAGGCCAGCCCGACGTGGTGCTGGCCTGCTGCGGCGACGTGCCCACCTTCGAGACGCTCGCCGCCGTCGACCTGCTGCGCCGGCGGCTGCCCGACCTGGCGGTGCGGGTGGTCAACGTCGTCGACGTGATGCGGCTGCAGCCGCCGACCGAGCACCCGCACGGCATGGTCGACGCCGGCTTCGACGCCCTGTTCACGAAGGACAAGCCGGTGGTCTTCGCCTGGCACGGCTACCCGTCGATGATCCACCAGCTCACCTACCGGCGCACCAACCACGGCAACTTCCACGTGCGGGGCTACAAGGAGGAGGGCACCACCACCACCCCGTTCGACATGGTGATGCTCAACGACCTCGACCGCTTCCACCTCGTCATCGACGTCATCGACCGCGTGCCGTCGCTGCGGGATGCCGCCGTGGGCGTACGGGCCGAGATGGTCGAGCGCCGCCGGGCCGCCCGCGAGCACACCCGTACCACGGGCGAGGACCTGCCCGAGGTGCGCGACTGGTCCTGGCCCTACTGAGCGGTGCGCGTGCCGGGCTCGCCCGTCCCCCGGGTGCTGGTCGTCAACGCCGGCTCGTCGAGCCTCAAGCTGCGGCTCGTCGACGAGTGCGACCGGGTGGTCGGCCGCGCCGACCTGCCGCCCGTCGACGCGCTGGCCGACGGCGCGCTGGAGGTTGCGCTGGACGAGGTCGGCGGTGCGGGGCCGGCCGTCGACGGGGTCGGCCACAGGATCGTGCACGGAGGCGGGGACTTCCGCGAGCCGGTGGTGGTTGACGACGGCGTCCGTCGCCGGCTGGCCGAGCTGACCGACCTCGCCCCGCTGCACCAGCCCGCCGCGCTGGCGGCGCTGGACGCCGTGTCCGCCGCGCTGCCCGGCCTGCCCGCGGTGGCGTGCTTCGACACCGCGTTCCACGCGTCCCTGCCACCCGAGGCGGCCACGTATGCCGTGCCACGCGAGTGGCGGGAGCGACTGGGGCTGCGGCGCTACGGCTTCCACGGGCTGTCGCACAGCTACGCGTCCCGCCGGGCGGCGGAGATGCTGGCCGCGGCGTCGGCGCCCGCCGCCCGCCTGGTCACCTGCCATCTCGGCGCGGGGGCATCGCTGGCCGCGGTGCGCGACGGGCGGGCGGTCGACACCACCATGGGCTTCACGCCGCTGGACGGTCTGGTGATGGCCACCCGGTCGGGCAGCCTCGATCCCGGGGCGGTGCTGTGGCTGGTCGAGCGGCAGGGCCTGGCCGCCGCCGAGGTCGCCGACGCGCTGGAGCACCGCTCGGGCATGGCGGCGCTGGCCGGCACGCCGGACATGGCCGCGGTCGTCGAGCGTGCCGGCGCCGGGGACGAGGCGGCCGGCCTCGCGCTCGGCGTCTACCTGCACAGCCTGCGGCGCGGCATCGCCGCCATGGCCGCCAGCCTGGGTGGGGTCGACGCGCTGGTGTTCACCGGCGGCGTGGGGGAGAACGCCCCGACCGTCCGGGCCTCGGCCATCGAGGGGCTGCCGTTCCTCGGCGCCGCCGTCGACCCCACGGCCAACGCCGGGGCCGGCCCCGGGACGGGCGCCGGCGACGCGGACGTCACCGCGGCGGGCGCGCCGGCACGGGTGCTGGTGGTGGCCGCACGCGAGGAGCTGGAGATCGCGCGGGGGGTGCGCGCACGGCTCTCGTGACGCTGCCAACATGGCCGGCAGGTGTTCGGAGGCGGAACCATGGAAGCTCGTGACACGGAGGACCCGCCGGGGCGTGGCCAGCCCCTCCCGCCTGCGGCGTCGGCCGCGGGGCCGGATCCCGGCGGCACCGCGCCGGGCTGGGCTCCCGGCGCACCGGGGCCGCCGTGGCGCTTGCGGCCCCAGGAGGACCTCCCGCCGCCGCGGCCGGGCGGCCTCGACGCCCTCGGGTTCCAGCGCCAGAAGGCCACCCGCTGGTTCGACCCGGGCGTGCTGACCGCCGCCGCGCTGCACGAGGGCGTCACCTCCGTGTTCGGCTCGTTCCTCGACAAGCGCGAGCTGCAGGTGGCCCGGCACTGCCAGGTCGACGACCGCTACGCCGACCGTGACGAGCTCTGGCTCGACTACGTCGCCGACACGGGCGACGGCTTCGACGCCACCGCCACCGTGGCCTGCCAGATGGCCAAGCCAGAGCTGCAGGTGCCCGAGGTCGCGGCGCCGCTGCCCCGCGGGGAGATCCTGGTGCTCGGGGGCGATGAGGTGTACCCCAGCGCCAGCGTCGAGCGCTACGAGAGCCGGCTCGAGGGGCCGTGGCGCGCCGCGCTCTCGTGGACCGACCCGAGCCCCCGCGACCCCGCCCATCCCACCGTATACGCCATCCCGGGCAACCACGACTGGTACGACGGGCTGACCGGGTTCCTCCGCCAGTTCGGCCAGGACCGGTGGTTCGGGGGCTGGCGCACCCACCAGACCCGCAGCTACTTCGCGGTGAAGCTGCCGCACCACTGGTGGCTGTGGGGCATCGACATCCAGCCCGACGCGCTGGTGGACGAGCCCCAGCTCTCGTTCTTCTCCCGCGTGGCGCGGGACGCCCATCCCGGCGACCGGCTGGTGCTGGTGACCGCCGTGCCGGCGTGGACGCGGCTGCGGCGCGACCCGCTCGCCTTCCGCAACCTCGCCTACCTCGAGCGGACGCTGCTCGAGCCGGCCGGCATCTCGCTCGAGCTGACGATCGCGGGCGACGCCCACCACTACGCCCGCTACCAGCACGCCGGCGCCGGGACGGCGGGACCCACCTACAAGATCACCTCGGGCGGGGGCGGTGCGTTCCTGCACGCCACCCACGACCTTCCCTCCGATGCCCGGCTGGCCATGGCGCCCGGTTCGCCCGGGGCGAGCGGCGGGCCCGACGACTCGGCGCGCTACGAGCTCGTGGAGCGCTACCCGTCCGCGGGGCGGTCACGCGTGTTGTCGCTGGGCGCCCTGACCCTGCCGTGGCGCAACCCGGGCTTCTTGCCGATACCCGGCGTGATCACGGTGGCGATGCTGCTCACGATCCAGTTCGGGCTGCGCAGCCTCAGCCGCCGGGGCGAGAGCTTCGCCCGGGCCGCCGAGGGGTGGACGTGGACCGACCTGGCGGCCGGCATGTTCCGCAACTCGCTCGCGGCCGTGATGCTGCTGGTGCTGCTCGGGGCGCTGGTGGCGTTCGCCCGGCCGCCGGCATGGGCCGCGCGCGGCGGCCGGGCCCTGGTGGTCAAGACCGCCATGGGCGCCGCGCACCTGGCGCTGCAGCTGGTCACGGTCGCCACGGTGTGCCTGGTGGCGGTGCGCGTGGCGTCGGTCGTCGAGGGCCGGTGGTTCGCGGTGGTGGCCTGCCTGGTCGCGGGCGTGCTGGGCGCGCTGGCGTGCTCGCTCGCCCTGGGCCTCTACCTGGCGGTGGCGGTCGCGATCCCGGGCTTCCACGCGCATGCGAACGAGGCGTTCGCCGCGTCGCGCATCACCGGCTACAAGAACTTCCTGCGGCTCCACATCGGCGCAACGGGCGTGCTCACCGTCTACGCCCTCGGCATCGACCGGGCGGTGACGCGCTGGCGGGCCGTGCCGCAGTCCGAGTCGCCCGAGGCGTCGTGGATCGCACCCGACGGCGCCGAGCCGACGGTCCGCCTGATCGACACCGTCGAGATCAACCGGCCCCGATCCGACGTGACCTGACCGGCGGTGCCCTCAGGTGGGCCCGGCGGTCGTCGCGGCCGTGGCGGGCCGGTGGTGGACGTCGTCGGGCGTCAGCGCCCGGGTCCACGCCGCGAACTCGAGCAGGATGCCGTCGGGGTCCTGGAAGTAGACCGAGCGGACGAACACCCCGGGATGCATCCTCTTGCTGATGCCGAACTCGCTGTCGTCGTGGTTGGCGACCTCGGTGCAGTCGACCCCGGCGGCGAGCAGCCGGTCCCGGTAGTCGTCGATCTTGTCGGCCGGCACGTCGAAGGCCACGTGGTTCATCGAGCCGATGGCGCTGGTGAGCTCGCCCTGGTCGGGCCGGGCCGCGGGCGCCGACACGCCGGGCGCCGGCTCGGGTGCGTCGGGGAACCAGAAGAACGCCAGGCAGTCACCGCCGCCGCAGTCGAAGAAGAAGTGCTGGCCCATCCCGAGCGGTAGCTCGATGGTCTTGACGAGCGGCATGCCCAGCACGCCGGAGTAGAAGTCGACCGTGCGCTGCATGTCGCGGCACACCAGTGCCAGGTGGTTGATGCCGTTGAGCTCGAACCCTGCCGCCATGTCACGCCTCCCCGCGGGAGTCGACCTTCTCCAGCCCCACGGTACGGGCCCAGACGCGACTCACCGTGCGCGCCATGGCATCGACGTCGACCGTGGCCTCGCCGGCGTGGGGCAGCAGGTGGTCGTAGGCGACCCGGATGGTCATCGTCTGCAGTGCGATGGCGGTGGTCCACGGGTCGATGTCGTCGCAGATTCCCTTGGCCTGGAACGAGCGGATCCACCGGTCGGCGCGCTTGACCGCGCCCTTGATGGTGGCCCGGCGCTCGCTGGCGACGGCGGCGTCGACGGGGGTGAGCTGCTCGATCGACCGCGCCACCACGGCGTTGTCGACCACGGCCTGGAAGTAGAGGCGGCTCGACAGCTCGATGGCCTTGATGGGGTCGCGCTCGTCGCGGTCGCGGCCGCGCACCGGCGCCCAGAGCATGGCGTCGAGCACCCCGGCGGCCACCTCGCGGAAGATCTCTTCCTTCGAGTCGAAGTATGTGTAGAAGGTGCCGTTGGCGACCCCGGCCCGGGCCGTGATGTCGGCGATGCGGGTGTCGGGGAACGGGGTCTCGGCGAAGACTTTGCGTGCGGCCTCGATGAGGACGGCCCGCGTGCGCCGGCCCCGGGCGGTGAGGAGTCGGCCGCCCGCCGCCTGACCCGCCGCGCTGCTCCGAGGGAGCCTCGGAATCAGCGGGATCGACCTGAATGGCCACGTCAGGAGCGTAGTGGGCGGGGGCGGGGCGGGAAGGGGTCCCCGCCCCCACGCCACGAACGTGTGCTAGGCGGGCGCTCGCGTGAGGCCGCCGGCCGGGACTCCTGCCTGGGTGTCCCCCGGGCCGGCAGCCGTCACGGCGAGTCGTGCGCCTAGCATGGCGATCGTCGGTGCCCTCATGCGGACAGTCCTTCCCGGCCCTTCCTCGGCCCCCGGCCACCCGGCCGTTTCGTGCGACTCAACTCGGCGGTCTGCTGGGCCCCTGGGCCGCCGGGCGGTGGGCTCGGCGGTGGGGTGCAGCGGTGTCGGATCAACCTAACATGAACCCGACGTCACCATCAATCGCCGGTCCGCCGAGGGGGCGTAGCGTGGTAACCGTCGCCCGGCTGATCGCGGTTGTCGTGACTCTGGTGTGACGCTTTGTTACGTTCACGGCGTCGTTCGTCATGCTGGAACCAGCAGGGGAACCCGAATCTCACCGCCTCCAAGGAGGATCGTTGGACGCCCGTAGCCAGGTCGTCCGTCGCTGGGCCGCTGTAGCCGTCGCCGTCGCGCTGTCGATGGCACCCACGAGCGCAGCCGCCGCGCCGGGCTCACCCACCCAGGACTCGCCCGGCGACGACGAGGGTGGCTCGTTCGAGGACACGCTCGCGGACGTCGACGTCCTGGTGTCGACGAACTCCGAGGCCGTGGCCACCGAGCTCGCCGACCTCGGCACCCAGATCGCCGACCAGCTCGCTGCGTTCCAGACGGCCCGGGGCGATGTCGACGAGGCCACCCTGGTCCTCGCGGATGCGGACTCGAACCTGGCCGAGACCCAGTTCCTCATCGAGGAGAAGTCCGACGAGAGCGCCCAGGTGCTCGTCGAGGTGTTCGTCGAGCCGCCCAGTGAGACCGCGTTCGAGGTGCTGTCGGCCGACAGCATCGAGGACGTCGCGGTGAAGGAGACGCTGCTCGACTTCGAGGCCGAGCGGCGCGCCACCGCCATCGACGAGATGCAGGAGGCGCTCGCCCTCTTCGAGGAGCGCAAGGCCGCCCAGGAGGAGGCGCTCGAGGCCGCCGAGACCGCCCGCTCGACCGCCGAGGCCAAGCTGGCCGACCTCGAGGCGTCGCTCAGCGAGCAGGCCCAGTTCGTGACCGCGGTGCAGTCCGCGCTCGACGAGCAGGGCACCGCCGCCGCCTCCACGGATCCGGCGGACGCGCAGCGCCTGTCCGAGATCAGCGGCGCCCTGCTGTCGGCGCAGACGGCCCACGAGCTACGCGAGGCGCAGCGGCTCGCCGAGGAGGAGCGCCAGCGCAAGATCGACGCGGGCGTGCTGTTCTGCCCCGTCGACGGGCCGGTCAACTTCACCGACACGTGGGGCGCCTCCCGCTCCGGCGGCCGGGCCCACAAGGGCGTCGACATGATGGCCGCGTACGGGACGCCGACGGTCGCCCCGGTCAGCGGCCGGGTGGTGCACCGGGGCACCAGCCTCGGTGGGCTGTCCTGGTACGTCTACGGCGACAACGGCAACACGTACTACGGCACCCACCTGCAGAGCTACGCCAACCAGGGCGCGGGGCACGTCGAGGCGGGCACGCTCATCGGCTACGTCGGCGCCAGCGGCAACGCCCCCGACGGATCGCCCCACCTGCACTTCGAGATCCAGCCCGGCGGCGGTGCGGCCGTCAACCCGTATCCCGCCACCGCGCAGGCCTGTTTCGGCTGAGCCCGCCCTACGGTGGGGACATGCCGGTCGCCCTGAACCACACCATCGTCGCCGCCCGGGACGCCGAGGCGTCCGCGGCGTTCCTGTCCGAGCTCATGGACCTGCCGGCGCCCCGGCGGCTCTACCACTTCGTGATGGTCGAGACCGCCAACGGGGTCTCGCTCGACTACTCCGAGGTGGCCCCCGGCGCCGAGGTCGTCACCCAGCACTACGCGTTCCTGGTGGACGAGGACGAGTTCGACAAGATCTTCGGGCGCATCGTCGAACGGGGCCTCGACCACTGGGCCGACCCCGGCCGGCACGAGCCGGGCCGGATCAACCACAACGACGGCGGCCGCGGCGTCTACTTCCCCGATCCCAGCGGCCACCTGCTGGAGATCCTCACCCGCCCCTACGGCAGCGGGTCCTGACGGGCGCAGTCGGGGATCGTCAGGACGCGGTGGGGGCGGCGCGCGGCGGCCGCTGGAGCAGCTCGACCACGTAGCCGTCGGGATCCTTCGCCAGGCCGACCACGGCGTCGCCGAGCTCGGGCACGGGCGCGGGGTAGCGGGTGATCTCCAGACCCTCGGCCCTGATGGCATCGGCGACGGCAGGCGGGTCGTCGACGTAGACCACCACCTTGACCGGCAGGTCGTGGTAGCTGGGATCGCTGCCGTCGGTGAAGTGCATCAGCGCCAGGGCCGGTCCGCGGGCCCGGTTGTAGGTGACCAGCACCTCGTCCATGTCCGGGAGCGTGAACGTGGTGAGCTTCTCCATCCCCAGCACCCGTACGTAGAAGTCGACCGAGCGGGCGAGGTCGCTCACCCCGATGCCCATCGCCCCCAGCACCCCGTTCGACATGATGTCCCCCTGCTCGTGCCCGGCTCTCCCGTGGGTTACGGACCGTAGCAGTGCCGACCGGGCGGCCCCCGGGCGGCGCCGCGGTCGAACCGGCAGCGCGGCGCGTCGCGCCGGCGCCGGATCTGCCGCACGTTCGGACGCAGGTATCCCCGACGCCCGGCGTACGCTGCTGCGGGTGAGCGTCGCCGTCGACATCCAAGCCCTGGGGGAGCGCCTCGCCGACTACGGGGGCCGTGCCTACCTCCTCACCGTCACCGACGACCAGGTGCCCCACGTGGTGTCGGTCACGGTCGAGCTGCAGGACGACCACCTGGTCACCAGCGTCGGCCGGCGCACGGGCGCCAACCTCGTCGCCCGCCCGGCGGCGACGTTCCTGTGGTCCCCGGCGCTGATCGAGCCCGACTACAGCCTGATCGTCGACGGCACGGCCGTCGAACCCGACGGCGAGGGCACGGTGCGGGTGCAGCCCACCCGTGCCGTGCTGCACCGCGTGGCGGGGGTGGCCGGCGACGGCCCCACCTGCCTACCGGTCGAGTCGCACTGACTATCTTTGCCAGCGATGGGGAAGAGTGCGGCGGGGAGGGGAACGAAGCGCTTCGTCCGGCGCCTGGGCCCGTTCGTGGCCGCGGCGGCCGGTGCCACGGTCGTGGTCGCCGCCGTGGCGGGCCGCCGGCACCGCCGGTCCGCGCCGGCCGCCGGCCCCGCAGGTCGTCCTCCCGTGCCCGGGCCGGCCGCCGGCGACGCCGGTCCGCGCCGCCTGGCCGAGCCGCCCGCAGGCCCCCCGCCGGCCCTCCCGTCGCGGGTGGCGGCCGCACCGGTCGACGAGGACGTGGCGGCCTGGGCCCGGGCGGTGTCCGGGCAGCGGGCGGGCGTGCCTCTCGCCGGTAGCGACCGCGCGGCGGCGGACGACGCCGGCGAGGCATCGGTGGTGGTCGACCGGTCGGTGCTCCGGGCCGCCGCGGACACGACGCCGGTCGAGGAGGTCTCGGTTGCCGCGGTGGCCGACGCCGTGCGGCGGGTGTGGGCCGACGATGCCGCGGCAGGCAACGGCGACGGAGCCGGCATCGCCAGCGGTTTCGCCACGGACGACGGCTTCGACGCGCTCGGCGGCGCCGATGTGACCGACGCGGCCGCCGCCTCGCTCGCGGGGCCGCCGGCTCGTCCCGCCCTCGCCACCCGAGATGTGGTCCGGCCCGACGCCGCCGGGGCGGCTCCGGCGGCGCTGTCGGCGCGGCGGCCGGTGGCGCTGATCGTGGGCGTGGTGGCGATGGTGCTGGCGATCGGCATCGGCGTGCTGGTGGCCAACGGTGGGGGCGGCGACCAGACCGACACCGCCGGCGGCGGCGAGCTCGACGGCGACGGCGACGACACCACGGCGCCGACCTCGGCGACCACCGCCACCACCGTGCCCGCTCCCGCGACGGCCGCCGAGGCGTTCGCGGTCGCCGCCGACCGGCTCACGGCCGCCGGCTCGTTCTCCTACGCGGGCACGGTCAGCGCCACCGACGTCAGCCACGTGCGCCCCATGCTGTGGCTGTCGGTCGAGACGACCGTCGAGGGCCAGGTCGCCCTCGACGCCGGTCGCCTGCGCGAGGTGGCCGTGGCCAGCGACGGCCGGGCGGCCGAGACCGTCACCGATGGGCCCCGGGTCCTCGGCCGGCGGGCCGACGCCCGTGACGACCTGGCGGACCTGCCGTTCGAGCTGGTTCCCGCCCTGTCCGACGGCGAGCCCTCGGCCGCCCGGGGGGCGGCCCTGCTGCCCACGTGGTTGGCCTCGGCCGTGGGCTCGGCCGACACCGCCCCCGACGAGACGGGTCGCCGGCGCTTCACCGCCACCATCCCGGCGATGGTGCTGGGCCAGATCGAGCGTGAACGCGAGCCGGTCGACGCCATGGTGGTGCTGACCCTCGACGCGTCCGACGCCCCGGCGCGTGTCGAGATCACCTCGTCGCCCGCGGGGCCGCCGCTGCACCTCGTGTTCGACCTCTCGGCCCTCGGCGAGCGGGTCGACATCCAGCCCCCGGCCTGAGCCGGCGACATCCGGCCCCGGCCTGAGACGGCGGTGGGGCGCGCCGGGCCGGACGCCCGGGCCGGCCGGCGTGGCCGCTGACGGTCCGTCGACGACGACGGACCGTGGCCGCCCGACGGTCTTGCCGGTTCGACGCCGCCCGGCGACCTAGAGTCTGCGTGCTCGCCTGGTCGGCGTGCTCCGCCCGCCCGCTGGAGCGCGCCGCCAGGCGGCGCCGCGCCGGGCTGCGGCGAGCCGGTGACGGGGCGGTGACGGGCTGACGGGTGCGTGACAGGCTTTGCCGGTGGCCGCCGACCCGACCGCCCGCCTCCTCGTCGCCTGCCCCGACCAGCCCGGCATCATCGCCGCGGCCACGGCGTTCGTCGCCGAGCACGGCGGCAACGTCGTCGATCTCCAGCAGCACACCGACCACACCGACGAGGCGTTCTTCCTGCGCGTCGAGTTCGAGTTCGACGGCTTCGACCTGGCGCGATCCGAGATCGGCGACGGCCTCGCCCCGGTGGCCGAGCGCTTCCGCATGCGGTGGCGACTCGGGTTCTCCGACGACCGGCCTCGCCTCGGCCTGCTGGCCTCCAAGCAGCCGCACTGCGTCCACGACCTGTTGCACCGGTGGCGGGAGGGCGAGCTGGCCGTCGACATACCGGTGCTGGTGAGCAACCACGACGACCACGCGGCCGCCGCCGAGTGGTTCGGCGTCGAGCACCGCCACCTGCCCATCGTCGACGGCGACAAGGCCGCCCAGGAGGCCGAGGTGCGGCAGGTGCTGCGCGACCACGGCGTGGACTTCGTGGTGCTGGCCCGCTACATGCAGATCCTCTCGCCCGCGTTCTGCGACGAGTGGGCGGGCAACATCGTCAACATCCACCACTCGTTCCTGCCGTCGTTCCAGGGCGCCCGCCCCTACCACCAGGCCCACGAGCGCGGGGTCAAGCTGATCGGGGTCACCGCCCACTACGCCACCGCGGTGCTGGACGACGGGCCCATCATCGACCAGGACGTCATCCGGGTCAGCCATCGCGACGACGTGGCCGACCTGCGGCGCAAGGGACGCGACCTGGAGGTGGCCGTGCTGGCCCGGGCGGTGCGCGCCCACATCGACCACCGGACGCTGATCTACGGGCGCCGCACCGTCGTGTTCATGTGATCCGGCTCGTGGGCGCGAGCGTCGGCGAATTCGTGGGGGAGCGGGCCCGGGCAGCCGCGAGCATGGGCCGATGAGCGAGCCCGCACGCACCCGCCGGGTGGTCGACCTGGCCCACGAGATCACCGACGGCATGACCACCTACCCCGGTGTCCCCGCGCCCGAGCTTGGCGTGCACCTCAGCTTCGACGACGCGGCCGCGGTGTACGCCCCGGGCACCGAGTTCACGATCGGCATGATCACCCTCGCGACCAACACGGGCACGTACCTCGACACGCCCTTCCACCGCTACCGCGACGGCGTCGACCTGGCGGACCTGCCCCTCGACCGCATGGCCGACCTCGACGGCGTGGTCGTGCGGGCCACCGATCTGGTGGCCGCCCGGCTGGCCGCGGGCGAGCGCCCGGAGATCGACGTACGGGTGGTGGCCGGGCACGAGGTCGCCGGCAAGGCGGTGCTGGTCGAGACGGGCCACGCCCGCCACTGGGGCACCGACGGCTACTTCGCCGACCACCCGTACCTGACGGACGCGGCGGCCGAGTGGCTGGTCGATCACGGGGCGGCGTTGGTGGGCATCGACAGCCTCAACATCGACGGCACCCACACCGGCGAGCGGCCGGTGCACACGCGGCTGCTCGCCGCCGGCATCCCGGTGGTCGAGCACCTCGTGCACCTCGACGAGCTGCCCGAAGTGGGCTTCCGGTTCAGCGCCCCCCCGCCCAAGGTGAAGGGGCTGGGCACCTTCACGGTGCGGGCGTTCGCGGTGGTCGAGGCGTAGGAGCCCGCCACGCGGGATCGCGCCACAGCCGCAGGCTGAGCGCCGCCACCCACCCGAAGATCGCCACCTCGGCCACCCTCTGGGTCAGGCCCCGGACGTCCGCCGACCGCGGCGTCGCGGCCCAGCCCAGCAGCGCCAGGTAGGGCCCGATCAGCACGAGGCTCGCCCGGGCGAGCCGCCCCAGGCGGGGGTCGCGGCGCGCCCCCAGCCGAAGGTGCCGAGCGCCACGGCGAAGGACAGGTACTCGACCGCGCCACCCGCGTTGTGGACGGCCTGGGTGGTCGACCCGCGGTCCGGGCATCCGGGATCGCAGCGGGCCGCGGCGGCGACGAGGTACGCGAGCCCGACCCCGACGATGCCCACCACCCCCGCGATCGCCAGCCCGCCGTACGGGCGCGGTCCGCGTCCCGCCGGCCGCGCCTGGTCGCGCCGGGGCGCGGTCACGAGGCCACCGCCGGCCGCCGGCGCCGCGCCGCGGCCCCGTCGCAGGGCCGAGGCGGCCAGCGCCGCGAACGCCACCGTCAACGACCCGATCGCGGCGAAGCCGACGTGGCTGACGGCGGCGCCACCCGGTGCGCCGCGCTCGCCGAGCTCGCTGATGGCCTGGCGGACGTGGCTGTAGCCGTCGCGCCGGGCGCCCGCGACCGTCGGCACCAGCACCGCCAGCGCCGCCGCGCCCAGCCCGCACGCCGCCGCGGCCCGCTCCCGCGCGGGTGCTGCGCCGCGCCTCGGCCGCCCCCCGCACCGTGTCCCCGATCACGGGGCGCATCCTCGCAGGGTCCCGCCTGCCGCGTAGGCCACGGCGGGCGCTGCGGCCGCCCGTGGAGGAGACGACCGAACGGTCGGCGACGGGCGGCGATGCCCGGCCGGTCGACCCGCCCGCCAGGCCGACCGATCGGGCGTCGCCGCCGTCAGCTCGTCATGCCGCCCAGGCCCACGAGGCCCCGGGCCAGCTCGATCTCTCCCATGTGGCGCAGCCCGTGCTGGTAGATCCAGCACTCGAGCGCGTCGAGCACGGTGATGCCCTCGTCGCCCGCCACCCGGGCGCTGAACGTGTCGGCCACGACCGGCGGCAGCGGGCGGGGGATGATGACCCGCGTCAGCTCGTCGCCCTCGACGGCGTCGAGCCACGCCTCGGTGCGGGCGAACACCGCCCGCTGGTACTCGGCGAACGCCCGGTAGTCGCCGATGCGCTGGTGCACCATCTCGGCGACCGTGCGCGCCTTGCCGTGGTCGGGGATGGCCATGCCCACCCGGGCCTGCCAGCCGGCGTCCCAGAGCACCGACCCGCCGCTGATCACGGCGAACGACACGTCCTGCATGTTCGTGTAGTGGAAGAGCGAGAAGGCGATGGGGAGCACGCCTTCTCGCTCGAAGTGGTTCACATGCTCGGGACCCATGGTGGCCACGGCGTCGGCGTACAACGAGTGCATCGCCCGGATGCGCCGCCGGAGCGACTGGACCACGAGATCGGGGGCCGTCGTCGTAACCACGTCGCCACCGTAGGTATTGGCAGGAGTGGTGTCAATAGCTTAGGGTGCTAACCGTGCCACGGCCCGCCCCGACCACTCAGACCGCCTCGAACGCGCCGACCGCCGCGACCACGACGGGCGCCAGTCCCACGGCGTCGCACGCCACGCCCGCCGCCGGCCCGCCGGACGGGCGCAGCCAGCGCCGCGACCGCAACCGGGCGGCGGTGGTCGACGCCCTCCTGGGCCTCTACCGCGAGGGCGTCCTGAACCCGGGTGCCGACGAGATCGCCGCCCGGGCGGGCATCTCGGCACGTTCGGTGTTCCGCTACTTCGACGACCGCGAGGCGATGGCCCGCTCGGCCATCGCCCGCCAGCAGGAGCACCTCGCCCCGCTGTTCGCGGTCGACGCCACCCCCGAGACGCCGCTGCCGGAGCGGGCCGAGAGCTTCGTGGCATCGCGGGTGCGGCTGCTCGAGGGCATGGGCGAGGTGGGCCGCATCGCCCGCGCCCGCGCCGTCCGGCAACCGGTCCTGCTCAAGGAGCTCTCGCGCGTCCGTCGAGCACTCCGCAGCCAGCTCACCGGCCTGTTCGCCGCCGAGCTCGACTCGCTGCCGCCGGCCCGGCGGGCGGCGGCCGTGGCGGCGGCCGACGTGCTGACCTCGTGGGAGGGCTACGACCTCATGCGCAACGACCAGGGCCTCGGTCACGACGACGCGGCGGCCGCCATGGTCACGGCGCTCCTGACCCTGCTGGATCCCGCCTCCGGGCGGGATCGGTGAGGCGGGGGTCGGTCCGCCGCGAGGTCGTCATCGATGCGCCGGCGGACGCCGCCTGGCAGGTGGTCGGTCGCCCCGAGCTGCTGCACTCGTGGTTCCCGGGCGTGGTGGCTTGTCGCGTCGACGGCGACCGGCGCACCGTCACCCTGGCCACCGGCCTCACGCTGGTCGAGACGATCGTGACCAACGATCGCCTGCAGCGCCGGTTCCAGTACCGCATCACCGACGGCCCCTTCACCGAGCACCTCGCGTCCATCGACGTGGTGTCGCTCGGCGACCACCGGTGCCTCGTCACCTATGCCACCGACGCGGCGCCCGCCACGATGGCCGTGGTACTGGGTGGGGCGACGGCCGCCGCCCTCGCCGAGCTGCGGCGGCTCATCGAGGCCCCGGGCCGGGCGGACCGGGACGGGCGTAGCGGGCCCCGCGGCGTCGACCGGCCGTCGCCGGTCGGGCCCGGGTCCTCCGCGCCGTGCGGGAGGAGCCTCGGCTGATGGGGCGCAAGATCCTGCTCGTCACCACCGACCAGCAGCGCTACGACACGTTGGGCTGCAACGGGGGCGTGCTGAGCCGCACGCCGGTCGTCGACGGCCTGGCGGCCGAGGGCATCCGCTACGAGCGCGCCGTCCCCCAGTCGGTGGTCTGCATGCCGTCGCGCTCGACGATCGTCACCGGCCAGCACCCCAGCACGCACGGCGTGTGGATGAACGGGGTCGCCCTGCCCGTCGACGCACCGTCGGTCGCGGCCCTGCTGCACCGGGCCGGCTACCGCACGGCGTTGGTGGGCAAGCCCCACTTCCAGCCCTTCCTCGACCCGTTCGGCCGCTTCGCCGAGAACGGCCTGGCGGCGGCGGGCGTTCCCACCGTGACCTCGCCCTGGTACGACGGCACCCTGGGCCCGCACCGGGGCTTCGAACACCTGGAGTTCGCCACCCACGTGCCGCTGGGCCCGCTGCACTACGCCCGCTGGATGAACGCACACCATCCCGGGGCCGTGGGCGGCTTCTACGCCGTGCTCGACGACGACCTCGAGGTCAGCGCCGTGGGCGGCGGGGCGACGGGCGCCCCCCAGGTGAAGGACAACCCGGTGCCCCGCGACTGGTACCACACCGACTGGGTGGCCGACCGCACCATCGCCTGGCTCGACGGGCTCGACGGCGACGACGACTGGTTCTGCTGGATGAGCTTCCCCGACCCCCACCACCCGTGGGATCCGCCCGTGTCGGAGGTGGGCCGGGTCGACTGGCGCGAGGTGCCGCTCCCCGACGGCTACGTCGAGGACCGGGACGAGCGCGAACGCATCCTCGACGCCAAGCCCCGGCACTGGCGCCAGTGGTACGACGGCACGCTCGTGTCCAACTACGAGGCACCCACCCGGTGGGTGCCGGCCACCCTCACCGCCGACCAGGTCCGCGAGGTCAACGCCCGCAACGCGGTCGAGGTCGAGCTCATCGACGAGGCGCTGGGCCGCGTGCTGGCGGCGGTCGCCGCCCGGGGCTGGGGCGACGACCTGGACGTGGTCTTCACCACCGACCACGGCGAGCTGCAGGGCGACTTCGGGCTGCTGTTCAAGGGGCCGTACCACGTCGACGGCCTCATGCGCCTCCCGCTCGTCTGGCGACCGGCGCCGTCGGCGGGCGTGGCGCCGGCCGTCGTCAGCCGGCCGGTCGGCCTGCTGGACCTGGCCCCCACGTTCTGTGCCGCCGCCGGCCTGGCCGCCGCCCCGTGGATGGAGGGCGCCGCCCTGCCGCTGACCGACGCGGCCGCCGACGCGGCCGCCGAGACCAGCCCCGGTGGGGGCAGCGTGTTCACCGAGTGGGAGAGCGAGCTGCTGGGCGTCGACGTGCACCTGCGCACGGTCACCCGCGACGGCTGGGTGTGCACCACCTACGCCCCGGGCACCGCCCACGACGGCAGCGAGGGCGAGCTGTACGACCTGGCCGGCGACCCGCGGCAGCAGGACAACCGGTGGGACGACCCCGGCGTCGCCGGCGTGCAGTCCGACCTGGTCGACGAGCTGGCTGCCCACGCCCGACGGCACCCGGCCCGCACCCCCCGCCTGCCCCTGGACGCCCCGGTCTGAAACCCTCGGTGGCGGGCCCTGGCCGACCCGCGGTCCCGGGCCTCCGCCGGCAGGCGGCCGAGGTCAGGACGGGTCGTTGAGCTCGGTGGCGGGGGCGTCCCCGGCGGCCGCCGCGACGCGGGGTGCTCGCCCGGGACGCGAGGCCGCCGCTCCACACCACCAGGGCGGCGGCGGCGACCGACACCCCGATCGCCAGGGCGGTGACGGCCCGGTCGAACCCTTCGGGCAGGTCGGTGGGCAGCACGGGCTTCCACAGGACGCTGGCCCGCAGGATGCTCCACCCCAGCACGGCGGCGGCCGAGGCCAGGGTGGCGGTCGACGCGATCGTCCGGCCCACGAGTGCCAGGCCGAGCCCGGCGGCGACGAGCCCGACCAGCGGCACCACCACCAGCAGCGGGTTCACGCCCGAGCCGGCCGGTGCCACCGAGAACTGGCCCCACCCGACCACCAGGGCGCCCGTCGACGCCACCACCATGGCGGCCGCGGAGACGAGCTGGGGGCGCCGGCGGCCCACGAGGAAGACCACGACGCCCCCGGCCAGCCCCAGCGCCACCCACGGCAGCGGGCTGATGCCCTCGACCAGCTCGAGTCGGCCCTGCACCTCGGTGGGCGTGCCGTCGACGTCGATGGGCACGACCCACTCCTGCACGACGTCGCCCGGCTCGGCGCCCGGCGGGCGGCTCTCGCCCATCCAGTGGATGCGGTGGTCGTGCCAGGCGTAGGCGCCCCCGTCGGCCACTTCCTCCCACTCGGGCTCGGCCTCGTTGTCGGCCTCGGGCGGGAGGTCGACGGCGCCCTGGCGGTCCTCGTTGAGGTACGTCGCCTGCGAGTGCAGGTTGCGCTCGACCGTGCCGTCAGGCAGGAAGCGCAGGTAGGGCTCGCCGCCGTAGCCCTCGACCACCACCTCGCGGCCGTCGCTCACCCGCAGCTCGAGGAACGAGTCGCCGCCGACGATCTCGGCCTCGACGCCCTCGTCCTCGGGCGCGACGGCGACGACGGTCGAGCGGTAGTCGCTGGGCCGGGGCGGGTCGGCCGCCGCCGGCCGGGCGCCGAGCACCAGCGCGACCAGCGCCACCAGCGCGGCGGCGCCCGCGCCGGCGCGTCGGGCGCCGATCACGGTGTCGGGGTCGACGTCGTGCCGCTCGACGCCTCAGCGCCCTCCGTGCCGTTGCCGGTCCCGCTCGCCTGCGGGCCGGCGCCGCCCACCGGGATGGCGGCGGTCGTGCCGTCGGCCGCCGTGGCCCCTCCGGCTGCGGTGCCCCCGCTGGCTGCGTCGCCGTCGCCGTCGCCGGCCGGGCCGGTCCCGTCGCCCTGCTGCCGGTTCCGGCGGAGCAGGCTCACCGCGGTCACCGCCGCGATGACCACGACCGCCGCCGCGGCCACCAGGAGATAGATCGGCATGCTGCTGTCGTCGTCGCCCTCGTCGCCGGCCGGGTCGGTGGCGGCGTCCTCGTCCCCACCGGTGCCGTCGTCCGCCGGTGCGAAGCCGTCGTCGCTCGCCTCGTCCCCCGACGCGTCGCCGTCCGGGCTGGTGCTCACCTCGTTGGTGGGCGTGGGCGCGGTGGTCGGGGGCAGGGCGGTGACCGTCTGTGGCTGCTCGATGGTCCCGGTCGGCTCGATCGACGTCACCCGCAGGGTCCAGGCGCCGTCGCTCGGGTACTCCAGGGCGCCGGCGTAGCGGCCGTCGGTGTCGGCGGGCTCGAGCGTGACGGGCGTGACCTGGGTGCCGTCCTCGGCCACGGCGGTGGCGGTGACCGTGGCGCCCTCGGCCGGATGGCCGTCGTTGGCCCACGTGACGCGCACGATGTAGTGGATCTGCAGGCCGGCGGGGTGCGTCGACTCGACGACGATCACCGCGTCGCCGTCGTGGGCGCCGGCGGGCGCGCCGAGGCCGGGCACCAGGCCGGCGAGCAGCGCGAGCGCCAAGGCGAGGGCCGCGACCAGGCCCACCGATCGGCTCGGGGACAGCTGGCGGGAGTGGGAAGTCATGCGATTGGCACCTCGAATGTGAAGACCAGCGGCTGGCCCGCCTGCACGGCCGTCACCTCGACGGTCCACGTGCCGGCGGAGGGCAATGACGCCCCCGCGACGGTTACATGGTTGGTGGTGATGGGGGTCACCTGCAAGCGACGGGGTGGGACCCCGGCTGTTCCGGCGGTGACCTGCACCGCGTCGACCGGCAGCGGCTCGGTGCCCGACGGCCCGTAGAAGTACAGGTGGATGTCGTTCGGGCCCCGGGTGGCGGGGTCGACGGTGGCGGTCGCGACCTGGCCCCCCGCCGCGGTGGCGGTGAGGTCGACCGGCCCGGCGCCCACCTCGGTGCGGGCCGGGGGTTGCTGGACGAGGGCGGCGGTGACCGCCAGCACCAGCGCGGCCAGCAGCGTCTCGAACCGCAGCGACCGCTGCAGCGGCGCCAGCGACCGCGCCACGAGCGGCACCAGCCGCGCGCGGTTGCCCCACCCGATGGCCACCAGCCCGCCGAAGCCCGCGACCTTGGCCAGCACCAGGCGGCCGTACGTCGTCGAGAACAGCCCCTCGACGCTGCCGACCTGCTGCCAGCCCGACACCGTGCCGCTGAGCGCCACCACGACGACGGCGCCCACCGCCAGCCCCGAGAACCGGGTCGCCAGCCGTAGGCGGTCGGCCGGCGTCGGCAGCAACGGGAGTGCCACCAGCAAGGCCACCAGGCCGCCCACCCAGACCGCGACGGCGCCCATGTGGGCCAGGTCGGAGGCCACGGCCACCGCCCGGTCGGGCGCGGTCCAGGCGTGACCCGCCACGGACGACACGGCCAGGGCCGCGGCTCCGAGCACCAGCACCGGCAGCGGCGAGCGGCGCCACAGCGGACCGATCGCCGCAGCCGCCACCGCGGCCAACCCCAGCCCGATGCGCCACACCGCCAGCTGGCCCGTGCGCGTGTCGAGCGCCACGTCGGGCACGATGGTGGCGGCGTCCACGAGCCCGCGCCCGGTGCTCTCGGCCACCGTGGCCACCAGGGCGACCACGGCCCCGACCGCGCCCGCGAGTGCCGACCCCATGGCCAACGTCCGCAGCTCGGCCAACGCCGCGGCGGAGGAGCGCCGCGTACCGCCCGGCGCGGTCGGGTCGCCGGCAAGAAGATTCGTCGCCTCGTCGGCCGAGGCGTCCAAGGTGGTGCCGGGTCCCTCCGTCCCCGCCGCGGCGCCGACCAGGGTGGCGGCCCCGCCCCGAGCGGGCTGGCCGCCCTCGGGATCGCCGCCGCCCTGATCGCCGCGCTGATCGCCGGCTCCGGGCCGGCCCGCCGGGCCGGCGGCGAGCGGACGGTCGTCGGACCCGCCCTCGCCGCGCGCGGGGCCGCCGTCCGGCCCACCTCGGGTCGCGCCCCCCGCCGCGGACGATCGCGGGCGGGAGAGGAGGAGGGCCAGCGCCGCGGTGCCGACCGCCAGCAGGGTGCCGGCGTAGCCGAGCCATCGCCCTGCCGCCCCGGCCAGGTCGATGGCCGCGCTGCCGCCGCCGTCGCCGACGTCGACAGCTCCCGTCGGGGTGCCGTTGTGAAACACGAACGATCCGGTGAGCGTGTGGCTGTCCTCGCTCGTCACCCGCCAGGCGACGGTGTAGGTGCCCTGCTCGTCGCCCTCGATCGGGACCCGCAGCGTGGCACCGCCGTCGTCGGCCTCGACCGTGCCCAGGTCGGCCCGGTTGCCGCCCGGATCGAACACCTGCACCGCGCCCTCGGTGGTCTCGACCGGCTCGTCGAAGCGCAGCTCCACGGCGGCGGGGACCTCGTCGACCATGCCGTCGGCCGCCGGGACCGTGCCGATGAGCGTGGCGTGGGCACCCGCCGACGGCGCGCCGCCCACCAACAGGCCGACCACCAGCGCCACCAGCGCGACGACGAGGCAGGCGAGCGCGCGGCGAGTGGCACGGGAACGCACCTGCTCAGGTTAGGAGGTCAGCATGCTCCCAAAGCCACGGCTCGACCTCGACAGCCAGGCTCACGGTGTGCGGTAGACGCCGCGTAGGTGGTCGACATCGAGCACCACCAGGAGGGAGCTCCCTCATGGATCAGGATTCTCGTCCACATCGCGCAGGACGACGACCGAGAGGGGATCGAACGAACCGGCGGCCAGGCCGGGCAGGTCGGTGCGCACGATCTGCTCGCCGGGCTCGCCCAGATGGGCGCACACCGCCACCGCCCGGGGGCCGCAGCCGGCGTCGACGAGCGCGCGGCCCACCGCCTCGGGCGGCAGCCGGGGCGAGACCAGGACCGCGGCCTTCGGGTGGCTTCCGGCCAGGGCCACGACCTCGTCGAGCGTCTGCGTGCGCACCGAGGCGACCGCGGCGTCGTCCCATCCCACGCCCAGCCGGGCGAACGCCAGCGCCACCGACGACGGTGCCGGGTGGACGGCGATGCCGTCCGGGCCCAGCCGGCCGGCGGCGAACCGCACCATCCCGTGGAAGCCCGGGTCACCGGCCGCCAGGATGCACGGCCGCCGGCCCGCCGCCCGGTGCGCCACCGCGGCGTCGACCACCGCGCCGAGGTCGCCCCACGACTCCTCCCGGCGGCCGGCGATGTCCTCGGAGAGCAGGGCGAACTGGTCGCCGTGCCCCAGCAGCACGTCCGCGCTGCGCAGCGCCGCCTCCGCCGCCCGCCCGAACCACTCGCCCCCGACCAGACCCACGATGGCGATCGGCTCGTGCTCGGTCTCGTGATCGGGGCCTGGGCCGGGGCCGGATGGCGGCCTCGCACTCGTCGTCACACGCCGGAGGCTAGGCGTGCGCCCCAGCTGTCACGGCGGCGGCCGTCCCGGTCACGCGCTGACTGGCGACGTCGGGGCCGGGGCCGGGAACGGTCGTGCCGGCGGCGCGGGCGCAGGCGCGGGCGAACGCCGTGACCGGTCCCGGGTCGCCGCCCGGGTGCACGTGCAGGTAGGTGGCCAGCAGCGTCGGCGAGGCGAACCCCTCGTCCCGCTCGCCCCAGCGCGACGAGAGGCGCAGGGCGTCGCCGCCCGGCTCGACGGTGGAGTAGTGGAACTCGTGGCCCCGCACCTCGGTGCCGGCGGGCCCCAACGGCGAGCCGCCCGCGCCGGTGCTCGTGGCGGTGCGGTAGCCGAGCGTGAGCCGCTCGGTCATGCGGCCGTCGGCGGGGACGGCGCCGACCAGCGACGTGCCGTCGAGGGTGCGGCACAGCCACAGCAGGCCGCCGCACTCGGCCCACGTGGGCAGGCCGGCGTCGACCCGGGCGCGCACCGCGGCCAGCAGCGGGGCGTTGGCCGCCAGGTCGGCGACGTGGACCTCGGGGAAGCCGCCGCCGGCCATCAGCCCGGCCGTGCCGTCCGGGAGGGCTGCGTCACGGGCCGGGTCGAATGCCGCCACCGTCAGGCCGGCGGCGACGAGGGCGTCCACCGTGTCCGCGTACGTGAAGGTGAACGCCGCACCGGCGGCCACGGCGACGGTCACCTCGCGCCCGGGGGGCACGACCCGGGGCGGCAGCGCCACCTGGCCGGTCGTCCGGTCGGGGGCCGTGCGGGCCAGGCGGACGACTGCGTCGAGGTCGACCCGCTCGGCCACGGCCGCGGCCAGCCGGTCGAGGGCCAGGGCGACCTCGGTGGGTCGCTCGGCCACGGGCACCAGGCCCAGGTGGCGGTCCCGCCAGGTGAGGCGGTCGTCGGTCCGGAGGGCGCCCAGGACCGGCATGCCCAGGGGGGCGAGCGCCTCGCGCAGCAGGGCCTCGTGCCCGTCCGATCCCACCCGGTTGAGGATGACGCCGGCGACGTCGATGTCGGGGTCGAACCCGGCGTACCCGCTGACCAGGGCGGCGACCGACCCGGACATCGCCCGGGCGTCGACCACCAGCACCACCGGGGCGTCGAGCAGCCGGGCGACGTCGGCGGTCGAGCTGGCCGAGCCGTCCGAGGCGCCGTCGAACAGCCCCATCACCCCCTCGACCACCAGCACGTCGGCCCCCTCGGCGGCCCGGGCCGCCAGCGGGGCGACGGCGGCGGGCCCGCACAGCCACGGGTCGAGGTTGCGGGGCGGGCGCCCGCAGGCCAGCGCGTGGTAGCCGGGGTCGATGAAGTCGGGCCCCACCTTGGCGGCGGCCGGCCGGTGCCCGGCCCGCCGCAGCGCGGCCAGCAGTCCGGTGGCCACGGTGGTCTTCCCCACCCCGGAGTGCGTCCCGGCCACCACCACCCGGGCCCCGAGCTGACCGTCGGCGGCGCCACCGTGCTCCACGCCCGGCGACGCTACCGCCCCGCCCCCGACCCCCACGCGCCCGATCCGGCGTTCCTCCGTTGCGGGATCCGCGACGAACGGACGCCGCGTCCGATCCGGCGTTCCTCCGTTGCGGGATCCGCGACGAACGGACGCCGGTTCGGAGAACGGACCGCGTCAGGTCGGGGGAGACCAGTCGGGATCGCGGCCGAAGGCGCGGAGGAGGCGGGACTGGGGGTCGGCCGCCGAACCGCCGCCGTCGCCGCCGTCCCCGTCGTCGCCCCCGGCGGGCCGGGGGCCGATGACGCCGGCACTGCGGTAGAGGTCCTCGCGCTCGGCGAACCAGGACGCACACGCCTCGACCAACTCGGGGTCGATGGTGCGGTCGCCGCCGGTGGCGGCCGCCAGGTCCCACCCGTGGATGATGTGGTCGGCGGCCAGCTGGTAGGCGTACTCCTCCGCCGGCGTGTCGCCGAACGACAGGTGCACCGTCGCGCCCGCCACGCACCCGCTGGCGGTCGCCGTGACCGCCATGTCGCACGCCGCGCGCGTCGCCGCCAGCGCTTGGTCGCCCAGCAGATCACCGTCGAACCGGTCGCCCACCTCCTCCATGGTGGCCCCCTCCATGAGCGGGACCGTCCACAGGTCCTCGTTGACGATGTGGTTCAGCAGGGTGCGCACGTCCCAGTCGGCGCACGGCGTCGGGGCGGACCACCCCCCGGCCGCCGCCTCCGGCGGGTCGAACGCCTCCACCAGGGCCACGAAGCCCTCGACGCTCCTGCGGTGCAGATCGGTCACGTGCATGCCCCACTCCTCGCCCTCGGCCGGCAGGCGTCGGTGCTGCGACCCGGCAACGCCTGCCCGTGCGGCCCCTAGTCTTGTCCAGAACCACCATGGGCCACTCGCATGCACACGCTCACGGCCCGGCGCACGGTCATGTGCACGGCCACAGCCACGGGGCTGGCGCGCGGGCGGGCGCCCGGCACAAGGGCAGACTGCTGGCCGCCCTGCTGGTGTTGCTGGGCGTCATGGTGGCCGAGGTGGTCGGCGCGTTCGTCGCCAACTCGCTGGCGCTGCTGTCCGACGCCGGCCACATGCTCACCGACGTCGTCGGGCTGGGGATGGCGCTGGCCGCCATCCACGTGGCCGACCGGGCCCCGACCGGCGGGCGTCGCACCTTCGGCCTGTACCGGCTCGAGATCCTGGCGGCCCTGGCCAACGCCGTCCTGCTGTTCGCGGTGGCGGTGTACGTGGTCGTCGAGGCGGTGCGCCGCTGGGGCGACCCGCCCGAGGTCCTGGTCGGCCCCATGCTGGTGGTGGCGGTCCTCGGCCTGGTCGCGAACCTGGCCGCCTTCGCCCTGCTGCGGGCGGGCGCCAAGGAGAGCCTGAACGTCGAGGGCGCCTACCTCGAGGTGCTGTCCGACCTGGTCGGTTCGGTCGGCGTCATCGTGGCCGCCCTGGTCATCGGCGGCACGGGGTGGGAGTGGGTGGACCCCGCGGTGGGCGTCGCCATCGGCGTGTTCATCCTGCCCCGCGCCTGGCGGCTCGGCGCCCAGGCCCTGCGCATCCTCGTGCAGGCTGCGCCGCCGCGGCTCGACATGGCGGGCCTCGAGGCCGACCTCCGGGCCGTCGAGGGCGTGGTCGACGTGCACGACCTCCACGTGTGGACGCTCACCTCGGAGATGGAGGTCGCCTCGGCCCACCTGATGGTCCGCGAGGGCACCGACAGCCACGGCGTGCTCGACCGGGCCCGCGAGGTCATGCGTGGGGACCACGGCATCGAGCACGCCACGCTGCAGGTCGAGCCGGACACCCACCAGGGGTGCGACGAGCTCGCCTGGTAGCGGCGCAGGCCGCGGGATCAGGCGATGGCGCGGAGGACGATCTCGGTGTCCTCCGTGGGCCGCACGCCCAGGTCGTCGAGCTGGGCCAGGCACGTCTCCATGGCCCGGTGGGCCGCCGCGCGGTCGCCGCGGGCGAGATGGGCGGCCACGCTCAGCCGGTGCGCCCCCTCGGACCACGGCTCGGACTCCAGCGCCCGGCCGGCCAGCCGCAGCGACTCATCCGGGTCGCCGCCCGCCAGCGTCAGCTCGCCCGCCCGCACCGCGGCCGTGACGAACCGGGCGGCCAGGCGGTCGCGATGGGGCAGGGCCCACTCCTCGTAGCCCGCGTCGGCCAGGTAGGGCCCCCGGTAGAGCCGGAGTGCCCGGCGGTACAGGTCGAGGGCGGCGGACGGCTCGCCGTGGCGCTCGGCCTCGGCGGCACGGTCGAGCAGGTCCTCGAACGTCCAGGCGTCGACCTGCAGCCAGCCCTCGGTGGCCAGCCGGAGCGTCGGCCCGTCGGCGCGCACGAAGAACGACGGCGCCCCCTCCGACCGCTCGGGCTCGAGCACGGCCAGGAGGTACGAGAGCGTGACACGCAGGTTGCGCAGGGCGGCCGAGGTCTCGAGGTCGGGCCACAGCGACCCGGCCAGCTCCTCGCGGGTGCCCCCGCCCCGGGCCATCAGCACCAACAGCAGGGCGCGCACCCGCTCGCGGCGCCAGTGCGGATGGTCGACGACCCGTCCCTCGCGCCGCAGCGTGGTGGCGCCGAGCACCGCCACCTCGAGCGGTGCCGCCGGCGTCGGCGGCAGGGCGTCGAGGAGCGTCCGGGCCCAGGTCCTGACCGCCCGGGGGCCCACGGTCCCCTCGGCCAGGCGCCGCAGGACCGGCCGGGCCGTCGGGCCGGCGTCGGTCACCAGCGCCTCGGCGCCCGCCTGCCCGCCGGCGGCCGCGGCCGTGGCCAGCTCGACCGTCCACGTCAGGGGCAGGAAGGCGGGGGCGGCGGCCCACTCCTCGGCCCCCAGAGCGGTGGCGGGCGCCAGGTCGTCGTCCTCGCGCAGCGCCACCAGCGCCCGGGCCAGGGCCAGCCCCGCCCGCCAGCACGGTCCCAGCTCGCTGGCCGCGAACTGCTCGCGGCTTTCCGGCAACAGCACGTACAGCATCGCCAGGCGGCGCAGGTTGCCGTAGCGCTGGCGGCCGTCGTCGATCTTGCGGCCGCCCTGCAGCTCGGCGAACAGGCGGGCCGCGGTGGCCTCGTCGCCCCGGCCCAGTGCGATCGCCGCCTCGGCGGCCCGCAGGGACGCCACCAGCCGGGGCCGCGGGTCGGGGCCGGCGCGCCGGCGGGCGCGGGCCAGGTGCGACTCGGCGTCGTCCAGGTGGCCGTCGAACGCCGACCGGGTGGCGGCCATGGTGTCGCCCAGCGCCCGGTTGTGGTCGTTGCCGCCCCGGTCGAGCTCGACCAGCATCTCGGCCATGGCGTCCCGGGCCGCGGCCGCCTCTCCGCTGAAGGTGAGCGCGTTGACCAGCAGCATCGCCAGCGTCCCCCGCAGGGACGGGCCGGCCGCGGCCACCGCCACCTCGACGTTGCGGCGGGCCGCCTCGGGGAACCCCAACGCCAGCTGGGCCGACGCCCGCAGCCACGTCACCGGCGCCAGCCAGTAGGGCGCCAGCTCGGAGGGGTCGATCCGGTCGAGCGCGGCCAGCACCTCGCGGGCGTCGCCGGCGGTGTCGGCCACCAGCGCCTGGCCGATGGCCAGCAGGCCCCGGGACTCCGGCAGCGAGGCCAGCCGGTCGCCGTAGCCCCACAGCGCGGTGAGCAGGTCCACGTCCTCGCGCCAGTGGGCGCACAGCGCCAGGTGCTCGACCGCGCACAGCAGCCCGACGTCGTCGCCGGCGTCCGCCAGCCGGCGGGCGGCCGACGACAGGAGCTCGGTGGCCCGCTCGAGGTCGGTGCCGGCCACCGCGATGCCTGCCACCAACTCGCCCTCGGCCGACGCCCGCACGGCCGGGGGCAGCACGTCGTGCACACGACCGAGGCCCTCGGACGACGCCGTCAGGTCCTGGGCACGGCACTGGAGCCGCAGCACCCGGCGCAGGTCGTCGTCGGCCCCCGACGCCCGCAGCAGGTCGACCGCCTGGTGCAGGTCGCGCCCGGCCAGGGCCACGCCGCCGCGGCGCTGCACCTCGCGGCGCACGTCCGGGTCGAGGTCGCCGGCCAGGCGCTCGGACCACACGGCGTGGAGGGCGAACCAACCCAGGTCGTTGCCGGTCACGAGCGGGAGGTGGCGCATGACCGCCGCCAGGTCGACCGGCGCCCCACCCTCGGTGACGGCGTCGACGAGCGCCTGGTCGGCCCCACCGAGCGCGGCGACCGTGGCGACGATCCGGCGGTCGGACGGGCTGAGCGCAGGGAGCACCTCCTCGGTGAGGAAGTCGTCGACGTTGGCCCCGGCGGCCACGGTGCGCAGCTCGACCAGGGCCGGCCACCCGCCCAGCCCCGAGAGCCGGCCCACGGGCACCTCACGCAGGGCGGCGAACGCGGCCAGGTCGTCGTCGCCGAAGGCCAGGTCGTCCTCGTCCAGGCGCTCGACCTGTCCCTGGACCGACAGCCGGGCCAGCGGAACGGCGGGATCGTGCCGGCCGCTCAGCACCAGGTGGCCGTTGGTGGGCAGCGCGTCGACCAGTGCGGCCAGCAGGTCTGCGCCGCCGGAGCCGGCC
This sequence comes from uncultured Acidimicrobiales bacterium, assembly GCA_963842395.1. GTDB lineage: Bacteria > Actinomycetota > Acidimicrobiia > Acidimicrobiales > VFJN01 > ZC4RG19. The sequence goes on along the minus strand of CAWJGJ010000001.1, from coordinate 3,211,131 downwards.
GGCACCTCGTGGACGTCGTCGACCACCAGGCACACCTGCCGGGGCGAGCGCTGCCACATCTCGTCGGCCAGCGCCGTGGCGAGGGTCGGCGGGCTCGCCTCGCCGGGGCTGGGCACGCGGGTGACGTCGGCGCCGAGGGCCGTGGCGAGGCCGTCGGCCAGGCGGTGGACGCCGTCGTCGCCCGGCCCGCAGCCGAGCCAGCAGTCGTCGCCCCGACGGGCGAGCGCGTTCTCGTCGAGCGCCTGCGCCAGCAGGGAGGACTTGCCGAAGCCTGCCCCGGCGGCCAGCACCGTGAGCGGGCGGTCCCACCGACCCTGCACCCTGCGGAGCAGGCCACTGCGCCTGACCAGCGGGCGGCCGGGACGGGGGGGAGCGTAGCGGTAGGGCCGCGACACGAACCGGGATCCTACTGGTGTGGCCGTCTCTGCTAACGCTCAGCTGACTCCCAGGGAGTCCTCTGTCGACGGGCAGCCCGACCATGCTGGCGGTGTGGAACGGGTGTCGGGCCGTGAGGGTCCTGCCGGCATCCGATCGTTGGCGGTGATCGGGGTACGGCGGGTCCTGCGGCCCGGCGGCCCACCGAGGCAGGGCCGGCCGCCCGGCGGGCGGCGGCCGGTGGCACGGGGTGGGGTGGCGTGCCCGCGTGCCGGCCCGAGAGCGCGGGAGCCTCTGACGTTTGATCTCTCTGACCTCTGACCGGAGGTCGGCAGGGCCTCGGGAGTCAGCGGAGGGCGTCGCGGACGGCCGTCTCGACCCGGGCGGACGACATCTCGTCGAGCCTGAGGTGGCGGGCCCCCATCGTGGCGGCGAGCTCGGCGGCCAGGCCCAGGCGCGTGGCGCCGTCCTCGGCGTCGACGACGACCGCCTGGATCTCGGCTGCGGCCACGTCGGCGGCGGCCGCCCTGGCCTTGTCGAGCGCGCCCCTGCTGCCGGTGGCCCGCCCGTCGGTGATGAGCACGAACAGCGGGGGCCAGCCGTCGGCCGCGGCCCGTCGGGCCAGGGCGAGGCCCGCCGTGATCCCCTCGGCCAGGGGCGTGACGCCCCCGGTGGGAAGCTCGGCCAGCCGGGAGCGCGCCAGCTCGACGCTGGCCGTCGGCGGGAGCACCACCTCGGCGTCGTCGCTGCGGAACGTCACCATCGCCACCCGGTCGCGCCGCAGGTAGGCGTCGGCCAGCAGGCCCAGCACCGCGCCGGTGGCCGCCTCGACCCGACGGTGGGTGCCCATCGACCCGCTGGCGTCGACGGCCACGATGACCGTGCGGCCGGTGGTGCGGGTGCGCACCGGCTCGCGCAGGTCGTCCACCGTCACCACAGGACCCCCGGGGTCGGCCTGGCGCCGCTGCGCCGCGGCCCGCACCGTGGCGGCGAGCGCCACCCCCGACATCGACCCGGCACCGGGGACGCGGTCGCCGATGACCCGGCCGCGCTCGGGGGCGAGGGCCGTGGTGGTGCCGTAGCGGGCTTCGCCGCCGAGCGTCGAGGTCCCCTCTCCCGGGTCGGGTGGGGGCGGCAACGGCTCGGCGAGGTCGTCGAGCGGCGACGGCGGGGGCGGCCGGTTGAACGACGAGCCGGACAGGCCGGCCCAGGTGCCGCTGGGAGCGGTCCCCGCGGCCGCGCCGCCCCACGGTGAGGAGTCGCCCGTCGGGGAGCCGTCCTCGCCGGCGGCGGGGTCGGACGAGCCGGCGTCGTCGGGCCAGGAGTCGTTCCCGGCCACCTCGCCGTCGTCGCCGCCCGCGTCGTCCGCCTCGTCCGCCGTCGCCGCGGCGTCGCCGCCGCCCGAGTCGTCGTCGGCGTCGTCCGTGGTGCCGTCGTCGCGGGCGGACTCGTCGTCGGCCTCGTCGTCCGGACCTGCCGCGTCGCCGCCGGGCGCCGCCTCGACGTCAGCGCCGAGGTCGGGCCCGTCGCCCACGCGGTCGTCGTCGCCGAGGCCGGTCGGAGCGAGGGGGTCCTGCGCGGCGTCCTCCCCGGTCGCCGCCGGGGCGCCGGTGTCGCCGTCGGTGAGTTGGGGATCGTCGGCGTCCGTCACGACGTCCGGGCTGGTGGCCGGCCAGGTGGCCCAGTCGGGCTGGTCCACGGTGCCGGGACCGCCGAACGCGGCGCCCGGGCCCTCGTCCGCGCCCGTCGTTTCGCCCGGCACCGGGGGCTGGGGCGGTGGCTCGGGCCGGCGGTAGGCGTCGGAGAACGACTGGCGGGCCGACTGCAGCGCCTTCTCCAACTCGGCCGGGTTGAGGATGGGGGGGTCGAACGGCCGGCGCCGCCGCCGGTGGCCGAGTGCCACCGAGGCCACCCGCTCGACATCGCCGGACGTGGCCACCGAGCGGCCCTCCCAGCCGGCGAACGCGGCCGCGGCCCGGCACAGCACCAGGTCGGCCCGCAGGCCCTCGGCGCCCACGCTCACCGCCAGGCGGCAGGCGAAGTCGACCACCGTGTCGGGCAGGTCGGCGGGCATGGCGGCGGCCAGCCGGGCGCGGAGGACGATGTCGCCCTCGCTGCCGCCGACCTTGCCGCCGGCGTCGTGCGTGAGCCGGCGCCGGACCACCTCGGCTCGCTGCACCGGGTCGGTCGGCGACTTGATCTCGACGGACAGCCCGAACCGATCGAGGAGCTGGGGCCGCAGCTCGCCCTCCTCGGGGTTCATCGAGCCCACCAGCACGAACCGCGCCGGGTGCGAGTGCGAGACGCCGTCGCGCTCGACCCGGTTGATGCCCGAGGCCGCCACGTCCAGCAGCACGTCGACCAGGTGGTCGGGCAGCAGGTTGACCTCGTCGACGTAGAGCACGCCGCCGTGGGCCAACGACAGCAGGCCGGGCCGGAACACGGTCTCGCCGTCGGTCAGCGCGGCCCGGAGGTCGAGCGTGCCGAGCACCCGATCCTCGGTGGCGCCGAGCGGCAGCTCGACGAAAGGGGCGCCGCCGGGCAGCATCCCCGCGAGGCCGCGGGCGAGGGTCGACTTGGCCGAGCCCTTGTCGCCGCGCAGCAGCACGCCGCCGATGCCCGGGTCGACCGCGGCGAGCAGCAGGGCCAGGCGCGCCTCCCCCTGGCCGACGACCGCACTGAAGGGGAACCTCGCCAACGAGCTCATGTCGGTGCCCTGGTCATGTCCGCTGTTCCTCCCAGCCTTCGGCCTCGAGCACGGCCTCGACGAGGGTCTTCCGTGCCCGATCGCTCGCCGTCCACATGCCGCGCTCACATGCTTCTAGCAGGCGCTCGGCGATCGCGCGCAGTGCCCAGGGGTTGGAGGCCCGGAAGAAGGCCCGGACGGCCGGGTCGCCGACGTAGGCCTCGGTCACCCGCTCGTACATCCAGTCCTCGACCACCTGGGCCGTGGCGTCGTAGCCGAACAGGTAGTCGACGGTCGCGGCCAGCTCGAAGGCGCCCTTGTAGCCGTGCCGTTGCATCGCCCCGATCCAGCGGGGGTTGAGGACCCGGCTGCGCACCACCCGGGCCGCCTCCTCGGCCAGCGCGCGCACCTTGGGCGCGGTCGGGTCGGACGTGTCGCCGAACCACGAGCGCGGCGCCCGGCCGCTGAGCGCCCGCACGGCGGCCACCATGCCGCCGTGGTCCTGCAGGTAGTCGTCGCTGTCGAAGATGTCGTGCTCGCGGTTGTCCTGGTTCTTGACCGCCACCTCGATGGCCGCGAAACGGCGCCGCATCTCCTGGGGGGCGGGGTCGCCGAAGCGGTGCCGGCCGTAGGCGAACCCCGACCAGGTCAGGTACACCTCGGCCAGGTCGGCGTCCGTGCGCCACGAGCCCCGCTCGATCACCGGCAGGATGCCGGTGCCGTAGCCGCCGGGCGGCGGTCCCCAGATGCGGGCGTCGTCGCAGCCGGCCGCCCGGACCGGGTTGTCGGCGTCGCTCTCGTCGAGCCCGGCGACGAGCCGCACCGCGTCGTCGAGCAGGCCGACGACGTGGGGGAGGGCGTCGCGGAAGAAGCCCGAGATGCGCAGCGTCACATCGATGCGGGGTCGGCCCAGCTCGGCCAGGGGGATCGGCTCGAGGCCGGTCACCCGGCCCGAGTCGTCGTCCCACACCGGCCGCACGCCCAGCAGGGCCAGCGCCTGGGCGGCGTCGTCGCCGCTGGTGCGCATGGCCGCCGTGCCCCACAGCACCAGGCCCACCGTGGTGGGCGGCGCGCCCGTCTCGGCGACGTGCCGCTCGACCAGGGCGTCGGCCAGCGCCTGGCCCACCTGCCACGACAGGGGCGAGGGCAGGGCCTTGGGATCGACCGAGTAGAAGTTGCGGCCGGTGGGCAGCACGTGGGCGGCGCCCCGGGTGGGCGCGCCGCTGGGCCCGGAGGCGATGTAGCGGCCGGCCAGCGCGGCGAGCGTGTTGCCGATCTCGTCGGGCGTGGCCCGCAGCGCGGGCACCAGCCGGTCGCAGATCCAGCGCTCGACCCGCTCGGCCGCGGTGGGGGGCACCGGGGGGACGGGGGGCCGGGTGATGCCGAGCAGGGCCGCGAACCCCCAGAACGCCTCCCACTCGTCGGTGCTCGGGGCGGTGGGTGCGGGCGCGGTCCAGTCGCGGGCGGCCAGGGCCTCCACCCGGGCGCGGCACTCGGCCTCGAGCTTGTCGACCTCGTGCCGGCGGTCGGTCCGGTGGTCGAAGCCCAGGTCCTCGGCCACGACCGCCCGCAGCGCCGGCACCCGGCCCTGGGGCAGCCGGGTCACAGCCAGCACCAGGTCGACCAGCGCCTCGCCCTCCGGCGCCCGGCCCAGCACGTGCAGCCCGCCGCGGATCTGGGCGTCCTTCAGCGCGCACAGGTAGCCGTCGACGTGCAGCACCATGTCGTCGAACTCGTCCTCGGCGACCCCGTCGTCCAGGCCCAGGTCGCGGTGGATCTCGGCCTCGACCAGCAGCTCCCACACCTGGCGGCGCAGGGCCGGCAGCTTCGACGGGTCCATCGCCTGGGCGTTGGCGTAGGCGTCGAGCAGGGTCTCGAGCCGGGCGACGTCGTCGGTGGCCTCGGCCCGCGTCATCGGCGGCACCAGGTGGTCGATCACCACCGCGTGGGCCCGCCGCTTGGCCTGGGTGCCCTCGCCCGGGTCGTTGACCACGAACGGGTAGACGAGCGGCACGTCGCCCAGCGCGGCGTCGGGGTAGCAGGCGCCGGACAGGGCGTTGGCCTTGCCGGGCAGCCATTCGAGGGTGCCGTGCTTGCCCACGTGGACCACCGCGTCGGCCCCCCAGCCCGTGTCGAGCCAGCGGTAGAAGGCCAGGTAGTGGTGCGGGGGCGGCACGTCCGGCGCGTGGTAGGCGCCGATGGGGTCGGCGCCGAAGCCCCGCGGCGGCTGGATGGTCACCAGGACGCCCCCGAGGTCGAGCCCGGGGAACACGAGCGCGGGCCCGTCGGGGCCGCCTCTCGCGGTGTCGACCACGTACACCTCGCCGGGCGCCTCGCCCCAGATGCGCGTCACCTCGGCCCGGGCCGTGGCGGGCAGGGTGGCGAACCACGTCAGGTAGTCCGTCACCGGCATGCGCCCGGCCCCGAGCGCCGCCTGCTCGGCCGTGAGGGAGGGACGGTCGTAGGTCAGCCGGTCCGCCAGCTCGGCCATCAGGGCGTCGCCGTCGGCCGGGATGCGGTCGACCCGGTAGCCCTCGTCCCGGAGGGCGTGCAGCAGGTCGACGACCGACGCCGGCGTGTCGAGCCCCACCGCGTTGCCCAGCCGGCTGCGCTTCGTGGGGTAGGCCGACAGGACGACGGCCACCCGCTTGTCGGCCGGCGGCGTGCGCCGGAGCCGGGCGTGGCGCACCGCCAGCCCGGCCACCCGGGCCACCCGGTCGGGGTCGGTGCGGCTGGCGATGACCGGCGTGCCCAGCTCGTGGCCGTCGTCGACCTGCTCCTTGAAGGCGAAGGCCGGACCGATGATGCGCCCGTCGAACTCGGGGATGGCGATGCCCATGGCGACGTCCAGCGGCGTGAGCCCGGCTCCGTCGTCCGCCCAGTCGTCGCGGGGCCGGTTGCAGGCCGGCGCCTGGATGACCGGCACGCCCAGCGCGGCCAGCTGCGGCACCTGCCAGTCGTCCTCGTCCGGCTCGAACCCTGCGCCGAGCCCGTCCGACCCCCCACCGGCCTCGCCTGAGGCGGTGGTGGCGGCAGCAGCTGCGGCCGGGTTCGGGCGCTCCGCGCCGGATCGGCCCATGGCGAGCACCGTCGTGACCAGGGCGTCGACGCCGTGCCCGGCCAGGAGCTCCAGGGCCTCGACCCGGCCCTCGGCGTCCGGGCGCAGCGAGTAGCACGACACCGGGAGGGCGTCGCCGCCGGCGGCCTCGATGCCCGCACAGAGATCGGCGACGAACTGCGTGTTCCCGGCGACCCGGTGGGCGCGGTAGAAGACGACGCCGATCAGCGGCCGGTCCGGGCGGCGCTCCACGTCGGGGCGCCCGAGACCGGCGCCGTCCCACACCTCGGTGAGGGGGAGCGGCCGGGGCGGCTCGAACCCGAAGCCGCCCACGAGCACGGTGTCGGCCACGAAGCGCAGGAGCTGCTCGACGTTGTCGGGACCACCCGCCGCCAGGTAGCGGTGCGCGTCGCGGGCGATGCCGGCGGGCACGGTCGAGAGCCGGGTCAGCTCGGCGTCGGGGTCGGCCTCGCCGCCCAGTGCCACCAGCGGGATGCCCGCCTCGGCGCACCCGGCCCGCAGCGCGTCGAAGGCGTCCTCCCAGGCGCTGCGACCGCCGAGCAGTCGCACCACCACGGCGGTGACGCCGTCGAGCCCCGGGGGGCCGTCCAGCCGACCGGGGTGCGAGGCCCGAACCGGCGGGAACCCGGCCGGCAGGCGGTGGACGATCGACCCGAGCGCGAGCAGCTCGGTGTCGGCATTGCTGAGGAACAGGATCATCGGGCGGGGGTGCTCCGGTGGTCGCAGTGGTGGGCGAGGGCGTCGTGGCGGCCGAACCGCGGGCGGTGGCACGCCGGCCGTGGGCTCCGCCGCCTCCGCGTCGGGATCACGTCGCCGCCTCGGCCACGAGGGCCAGCAGTCGGTCGACGTCGAGGTGCCGCTCGATGGCGTCCGCCATGGCGTCGAGGCGGGCGAGCCGGCGGGCGGCGAAGTCGATGCCGCCGGGGGCCCACTCCTTGCCCACCTGGCCGGCGACCCAGTGGAGGAGGTCGGCCCGGAAGCCGTCGCTCTCGAACAGCCCGTGCACGGTCGTGCCCAGCACGCGGCCACGGCGCCAACCCAGCACCTCGCCCCCGGCCGCGTCGCCGATCAGCCAGGGCGTGGTGGGCTCCGAGCCACCCGGCGGGGGCGGGTACGCCGAGTCGCTGGCGCCGGCGAGGGGCGGCGCCGGCGGCGTACCGGGGGACGCGCTCACCCGGCCGTGGTGGATCCGGTAGCCGTGCACCGGTCGGGCGGCACCGGGACCGGCAACCGCCGAGCCTGACGGGCGGTCGAGCACCTTGGCGCCCCGGAAGTTCGTCGTCACGTCCAGCCAGCCCAGGCCGTCGTCCCCGCCGGGCGGGCCCTCGACCCCGTCCGGGTCCTCGATGCGCAGGCCGACCATCTGCAGGCCGGCGCACACCGCCACCACCGGAGCCGCCACGCGGGCGACCGCGTCCGCCAGGCCCGTGGCCCGGAACCAGGCCAGGTCGCCGCGGGTGTCCTTCGAGCCGGGCAGGACCACGAGGTCGGGCTGCCCCAGCTCGGCGATCGACCGCACCCAGCGCACCCGCACGCGGGGTTCGAGGTGCAGCGGGTCGAGGTCGCCGGCGTTCGACACCCGCGGCCATCGCAGCGCGGCCACGTCGAGGACGTCGAGGGCCCGCCCGGCGCCCGCGTGGTCCCCGGCGCGGGCGGGACCGGGCACCTCGTCGCTCCCGCGCGCGCTGTCGGACATCGCGCGGTCGAGCGCGAGGGAGTCCTCGTTGTCGATGTCGGCCACGCCGATGTGGGGCAGGACGCCCAGCGTCGGCACGCCGCACCGGCGTTCGAGGTCGGCGCAGGCGTCGCCCAGCAGGTCGGGGTCGCCGCGCAGCTTGTTGATCACGAAGGCCCGCACCGTGGCCCGCAGGTCGTCGGGCAGCACGGCGACCGTGCCGTACAGCGATGCGAACACCCCGCCCCGGTCGATGTCGCCCACCACGATCGCCGGCAGGCCCGCGGCCCGGGCCAGGGGCAGGTTGACGATGTCGCCGTCGAGCAGGTTGATCTCGGCCGGGCTGCCCGCGCCCTCGCAGATCACGACGTCGAAGCGGCGGCGCAGGTCGGCGAGCGCGTCGAGCACGACGGGGAGCAGCGCCTGCTTGGCGCGGTGGTACTCGGCCGCCGACTGCACGCCCGTCGCCCGCCCCATCACGATCACCTGGCTCGACCGCTCGCCGGTGGGCTTGAGCAGCACGGGGTTCATCGCCGCCTCGGGCTCGACCCCGGCCGCCACGGCCTGCACCCACTGGGCGTGCCCGATCTCGGCGCCGTCGGCGGTGACCGCGGCGTTCAGCGCCATGTTCTGGGCCTTGAACGGGGCCACCCGCACGCCCCTGCGGGCCAGCAGCCGGCACAGGCCGGCCACCACGAACGACTTGCCGGCGTCACTCGTCGTGCCGCACACCATCGAGCGCGCCGCGGAGGGGCGTCGGCACGCTCACTACGCTCGCCCTCCATGGCCCGCGCCAAGTCGCTCGTCCTCGTCAACACCGGTCACGGGAAGGGCAAGTCGTCGGCCGCGTTCGGGGTGATGGCGCGGGGCTGGGCGCGGGGCTGGCGGGTGGGCGTCGTCCAGTTCGTCAAGGGCGGCAAGTGGAAGACCGGCGAGCGCAAGCTGGCCGACCACCTGGGCATCGAGTGGCACACGCTGGGCGACGGCTTCACCTGGGAGTCGAGCGACCTCGAGCGGACGGCCGAGCTGGGCCGCGAGGCGTGGCGCCAGGCGGCGACCAAGTTGAGCTCGGGCGACTACGACCTGCTCATCCTCGACGAGGTGACCTACATCGTGAAGTACGGGTGGGTCGACGCCGCCGAGGTGGCCGCCGCGATCCGCGACCGCTCGCCCGGCACCAGCGTGGTGGCGACGGGGCGCGATGCCCCCGCCGAGCTGGTGGAGGTGGCCGACACGGTCACCGAGATGCGCAAGGTCAAGCACGCGTTCGACGGGGGGATCTCGGCGCTCAAGGGCATCGAGTACTGAGCTCACCCCGTGGCCGGCCCGGCGGCGGGGCCGGCGGTCGACGCCGCGGCGCCTCCCCGACCGGGCGCCTGGTCGGCGGCGGCGCGCCGGGCGGCCTCGGTCCACACCACCCCCAGGCCAACGGTGAGCAGGGTCCAGACCAGCAGGTTGCCGGTCAGCGAGTTGAGCCGGAACTGCCACACCAGGTTGGCGGGCACCGCCACGGCGTCGGGCGACGGCGGCAGAGCGGCGAACATCACACCGAACGCCAGGATGCCCAGGCCGACCAGCACCGCGATGCGACGGTCGTCGGGCCAGCCCTCACGCCGGATGCGGGCCGAGAGGTGGGCGAGGCCGGCGAGCACCAGGGCCGTCAGCACGATGACGAGGAGGTACAGGCGCTCGCGCTCCCCCACGGTGTCGGGGTCGCCGACCGCCGGCGGGTTCGGCGGGTACTTGAGCCACGGGGCCACCGTGACCGAAGCCGCCAGCACGCCCCCCGACACGACCACCCGGTGGAACGGGCCGCCCGTGGTCGTGCGCAGTGACAGCGAGGCGATGGCCAGGAACAGGCCGAAGGCCGCCCCGCTCAGGGCGTAGCCGGCGAACAGGCCCGGCCCGCTCTGGTCGCTGCGGCTGACCGACACCTCGTCCTCGGCGTCCCCCGCATGGTCGCCGGTGGGCTCGGGATCGGCCGCAGCGGCCGCCTCCTCGATGGCGATGGCGTCGTCGATGCGGGGCTCGGTCACGACCGCGTGGAACACGGCACCGACCAGCCCGGCCAGGACGCCGAGCAGCAACGCCGCCGCCACGATGGTGCGCGGGCGCGTGAAGTCGAAGCGGGCGAGCATCGTTCGTCTCTCGAGTTCGGGGACTGGTCGCGGGCGCGATCAGTGGCAGGGCACGCCGATGAGGTGCCGGCCGTCGTGGAAGAACTCGTGGAAGAACAGGTCGCCCCGGGCCAGCACGCTGGTGAGCTGCCCGTTGTCGAAGGTCACCAGCCACAGGGCCAGGGCGGCGACGGCCAGGAGGGCCACCAGGGCCCAGCCCGGGATCGGTGCGACGACGACGCCCGGGTCGATTGCGGTGGTCGTGGTCTGTGCCATCGGGTTGTCTCCTCCATCCACGTGGAACCTGACCACGGTCGGTCTCCTGGCTCCCGGATCGCCGCTCGCCCCGCCTTCCCGGGCCGAAGCCCAGTGGCACAGATGGGGTCCACTCCCCGGTCACAGTGGCGGGACCGCGCCGGATTCTCACCGGCTTCCCGGAACCGTGGTTCGCCGGGGACTCTAGACGATGAGGGCCGCCACCGCCCCGGGCCGGGCGGGGCTGCGGTACGGCTCAGCGGCCGGACGAGAGGTACTCGTGGAGGGTGTCGGTCTCGGTCTGGAGCTCGTCGATGCGGGTCTTGACCACGTCGCCGATGCTGACGATGCCCGTCAGCCGGCCGCCGTCCAGCACCGGGATGTGGCGGATGCGCCGGTCGGTCATCATGCGCATGAGCTCGTCCACGGTGGCCTGGGGTCCGCAGGTGGTGAGCTCGGTCGACATGAGGGCCGACACGGGCTGGTCGAGCACCGCGGCCGCGTCGGGCCCGGCGGCCAGCGCCCGCACGATGTCCCGCTCGGAGAGGATGCCGCTGATGCCGGCCGCCCCGGCGGCCGCGCGTTCGCCCGCGTCGGCGTCCTCCTCGGCGGTCTCGCCCGCATCGTCGCCGGTGCCGGTGCCGGTGTCGCTGTCGGTGGCGCTCGAGCCGGCGGTCACCACCAAGGCGCCGACGTTGTGCTCGCGCAGGCTCACGACCGCGTCGGCCACCCGCGCGTCAGGCCGGATCGTGGCCACCTCGTGGCCCTTGTGGTGGAGGATGTGTTCGATGAGCACGCGCCAGCCTCCTCGTTGAGGGTCGCCGTCAACACGGAGCGACCCCACTGTCCCACACCCGGCGCCAGGCCTGCTCGACTCGATCGCCTCCTATCGTCCCGCTCCATGGCCACGATGTCCGGGGGCGACCCGCCGATCGACGTCGACCGCGCGCGGGCCGACACGCCCGGGTGCGAGGGGGTGATCCACCTCAACCACGCGGGCTGCAGCCTGGCACCGCAGGTGGTGGTCGAGGCCCAGGTCGAGTGGCTCCGGGCCGAGGCGCAGGTCGGCGGCTACGAGCTCGCCGCCAGGCGCGCCGGCGACCGCGCGGCCACCTACGCCGAGGTCGCGGCGCTGGTCGGCGCCGCGCCCGACGAGATCGCCCTGGTGGAGAACGCCACCTTCGCCTGGCACCAGGCCTTCTGGTCCCTGGGGCTGCGCCCGGGCGACCGCATCCTCACGGGCATCGCCGAGTACGCCAGCGGCTACGTCAGCCTCCTGCAGGCCGAGCGCCGGCTGGGCGTGCGGATCGAGGTCGTCCCCGACGACGAGGACGGCCAGGTCTCCGTCGCGGCGCTCGCCCGGCTGCTGGACGACGGGCGCGGGCCCGTGGGGCTGGTCGCCCTCACCCACGTCCCGACCAACGGCGGGCTGGTCAACCCGGCCGAGGCCGTCGGCCGGCTCACCCGCGCCGCGGGCGTGCCCTACCTGCTCGATGCGTGCCAGGCGGTCGGACAGATGCCCGTCGACGTCGACGCCATCGGCTGCGACATGCTGACGGCCACCGGCCGCAAGTTCCTGCGCGCGCCCCGCGGCACCGGGTTCCTGTACGTGCGGCAGGCGCTGCTCGACCGCACCGAGCCCGGCCCGCTGGAGCCGGCGTTCCTCGATCTGCTGGGGGCCGAGTGGGTGGCACCCGATCGCTACGAGCTGCGCCCCGACGCCCGCCGCTTCGAGAGCTGGGAGGCCAACCTGGCCGCTCACGCCGGCCTGCGCGCGGCGGTGGCGTACGCCCGGTCGTGGGGCCTCGACGCCATCGGCCGCCGGGTCACGGCCACGGCCGCCGGCCTGCGGGACAGGCTGGCCGAGGTGCCCGGGGTGGTGCTCCACGACCGGGGTCGGCGCCGGAGCGGCATCGTCACGTTCACCAAGCAGGGTGTGGCGGCCGACGACGTGCAGGCGACGCTGGCCCGGCAGGGGATCAACGTGTCGGTGGCCGGCCCGTCGTCGACCCTCCTCGACAGCCTGGCGCGGGACCTCCCCCCGCTGGTGCGGGCGTCGGTCCACTACCTCACCACCGACGGCGAGCTCGATCGCACGGTGGCGGCCGTGGCGGCGCTGTGACGGAGGGTCCGTCAGGCCGGGGGTGCCAGATCGGCGCGCACGCCCAGCAGGCGCACGGGCTGGCCGAGGTCGAACCGGTCGAGGGCTGCGAGGGCCGCCGCCTCGATCGGCGCCGCGTCGCTGGTGGGCTCGCGGAGGCCGACGCTGCGGGTGTGGGTGAAGAAGGGCGCGAAGCGGACCTTGACCGCCACCCGCACCGCGGGGCGGCCCTCGCCGGCCACGTCCTCGGCCACGCGGCGGGCCAGGAGGGCGACCTCGGCATCGAGCTCGTCGCGTTCGGACAGGTTGCGCTGGAACGTCGTCTCGCGGCTGCGTGAGCGGGCCCGGTGGGGCGCGGCCGACACCTCGGTGCCGCTCACGCCGAACGCGAGCATGCGGTACCAGGGGCCCATCGTGGGCCCGAACCGCCGCGGCGAGCACCGCCGGATCGGCCCGGGCCAGCGCCTCCACCGTGGTGATGCCCAGGTCGGCGAGCTTGGCCGCCGTCCGGCGCCCGATGCCCCACAGCGCGTCCGGCGAGCGGTCGCCCATCACCTCGACCCAGTCGTCCTTGGTCAGCCGGTAGGTCCCCGCGGGCTTGGCGAACCCGGTGGCGATCTTGGCCCGCAGCCGGTTGTCGCCGATCCCGACCGAGCACGACAGCCCCGTCGCCTCCGCCACCACGCGGCGGGCCTCGGCGGCCAGGGCCTCGGGGTCGTCGGTGGGCGACCCGAGGAAGGCTTCGTCCCAGCCCAGCACCTCGACGACGACACCGGGCAGGGTCCGCAGCGCCGCCATGACCCGCTCCGACATGGCGTCGTACGCGGGGGGATCGGACGGCAGGAAGACGGCGTCGGGGCAGCGCCGGGCCGCCGTCCGCAGCGGCATGCCCGAGTGGACCCCGAACCGTCGGGCCTCGTACGACGCCGTCGCCACCACGGCCCGCTGCGTCGGGTCGCCGGCGCCCCCGACCACCACGGGCCGGCCCCGTAGCTCGGGGCGCCTGGCGACCTCGACCGCGGCGAGGAACTCGTCGAGGTCGACGTGCAGCACCCAGCGGGTCTCCGAGCCAGCCGGCACGGCGGGAGTGTACGGGCGCAGCGTCGCGCGCCCGCCTCCGTCGGTCGACGCCCCCGGGTCGCAGTCCCGCCGTCCTTCCACGGATTCGTGACGGGCGCGGGCGTTCGGGGCCGGTCGGGTGCCTCGGGTCCGCTCCCGCGTGCATGTGGGGCGCCGGCCGGGCATCCTGCAGCGATGGCGGACATGCTGACCGGCGGCTCCGGCGACGCCCCCGTCCACGATGCGGCCACCGTGGTCCTCATCCGCGACGCCGCCCCGGGGCTCGAGTGCCTCATGCTGCGCAAGAACCGGGGCCAGGCGTTCGGGGGCATGTGGGTGTTCCCCGGCGGCCGGGTCGAGGACGCCGACGGCGCCGGCCTGCCCGGTGCCCGGGCCGCCGCGGTGCGGGAGGCCGCCGAGGAGACCGGGCTCGTCCTCGAGGGCGACGCGCTGGTGCCCTTCGCCCACTGGAACCCGCCCGTCGACGCCCCCCGCCGGTTCGCCACCTGGTTCTTCCTCGGTGGCCTGCCCGCTGGGGCAGCCGACGTCGTGGTCGACGGCGGCGAGATCGGCGACCACCTGTGGACCACCCCGGAGGCGGCCATCGCCCGCCAGCGGGCCGGCGAGGTGGCGATGGTGCCGCCCACCTGGGTGACGCTGCACCGCATCGTCGGCATGGCCGACGTGGCCACTGCGCTGGCCGACGTGCGTGGTGGGCCGATCGACCACTACTCCACCCGGATGGCTGACGCCGCCGGGGTGCTCGTCACGCTGTGGGCCCCGGACGCGGCGTACGAGTCGGGCGACCTCGACCTGCCCGGGCCCCGCAACCGCGTGTTCATGGACCCGGCGGGGTGGCGCTACGAGCGGTCTCCCTGACCCGGAGCGAAGTTCCGCCGGCCCCGGGCGCGAACATGATGGCGATGGCCCTCGACGACGGCGGCGCGACGGACGGGGACAGCAGCGCTGAGGACGACGACGGCGGCGCTGAGGCCGGGGGCCTGACCTGGGCCAAGGTCGCCGTGCTGGGTCTGGCCCTGGCGTTCCTGGGGTTCGCGATCGGGTTCGTGACCACCCGCGACCGGCCCCCCGGGCCCGACTCGGCCGACGTGGGCTTCCTGCAGGACATGCTCACCCACCACGAGCAGGCGCTGGGCGTCGCCGTGCTGACCGCCGCCTACGGCGAGGACCCGACGGTCCGCAGCTTCGCCATCGACGTCATCGCCTTCCAGCAGTACGAGATCGGGGTCATGACCCAGATGCTCGACGACTGGGGGTACACGCCGGCCGACCGCTCGGACGAGGCCATGGCGTGGATGGGCATGCCCGTGCCGGTGGAGCAGATGCCGGGCCTGCTCACCGACGAGCAGCTCGACGAGATCGGCGATGCCCGAGGCGCCGAGCTCGACGCCCTCTTCCTCGAACGGATGGCCGAGCACCACCGCGGTGGCCTCCACATGGCCCAGGCCGGTGCCGACCTCGCCGAGGATCCCGACGTGGCCGACCTGGCGGCCCGCATCGAACGCAACCAGGCGTCCGAGATCAACGAGTACCGGCTCGCGGCCGAGGAGATGGGCCTCGACCTCGACATCGCCCCCGCCGACGTGCCGCCCGCCGACCTGCCTCCCACCAGCGACTAGGGCACTAGGACGCTGTTGAACAAGGCGCATGTTGGCTGGTGGTCATAGGGTCGTGGTGGGTCCGGGGAATGGCCGAACCGAACAGCCGGTGTGTGAGGGTGTGAGCTGGCGACCCTGGTAGGGCTTGTGCCCGTAGGTGAGGTCCCTCTTTGCCTCCCCGGGCCCGTTATGTCGCCAGGGTCCAGTGGCCGTGGTGGTGGTCGAGGCCGAGGTTGATGAGTCGGCGCAGGTTGATGGCGGCGACTCGGGTGGCGAGGCCGGTCTGGTTGCGGGCGAGGCCGCGGTAGCGGACTCGGCGGTGGCCGTGGGCGACGAGCCAGGCGATGGAGCGTTCGACCATGGGCCGCCAGCGGCGGTAGTCGTCGGCGAAGTCGCCATCGGTCCAGGCTCGGCGGGCGGCGACGAGTTCGGCGTCGTGTTCACCGATGTGGAGGACCCGGCCGTCTTTGGCGGTGGTGCAGCGGCCCCGATGGGGGCAGCCTCGGCAGCGGACGCCGAAGGTGGCGCCGCCTTTGGGGGCGATGGGGACGGTGTGCCCGGCGGGGCAGGTGGCGGTCCGGTTGGTGTGGTCGATGGTGAAGTCGTCGCGGTCGAACCCGCCCGAGACGGCTCGCCGCAGCGGGATTGCTTTGATCGCGGCCTGGTGTCGCGCCCGGCGGATGGCGGCCCGGACCTCGCCCGAGCCGTAGGCGGAGTCGGCGAGCACTTGCAGGCCTGGTGGCTCGCCGTCGAGCAACCGGGCGCCGGTGGGGCCGTCACCAGCGTTGGCGGGGGTGAGCGCGCACGCGGTGATGAGCCCGGTCTCGGGTTCGACCGCCACGTGTGCCTTGTAGCCGTCCCGGTAGGTGCTGACGCTCTTGTGCATGTGCCGGGAATCGGGATCAACCGTGGAGATGACCCGGTCAGGGGCCACCCGCCGGGCGATCCGCCAGGTGCCCTCCCCGTCGCCGGGCTCGACGTCTTGGCCCGCCACCAAGGCCAGCAAGCCCACGGCGTCGGCTTGCTCGCCGTCGAGGGCGACACCCGCCAGCGCCGCGATGAGGGCCAGAGCGTCATTCACGAGCCCGGTGACCAGCGCCGTCTTGGCGTCGGGGTCGTCCCAGGCGCACACCGGTTTGCCCGACGCGTCATAGTCATCCGCGGCGAGGGCGACCGCGGCCGCTGCGGGGACCAGGCGCCGCACCCGCCGGATGGCCGAGACCAGCTGGGTGACGGTGTCCTGGGTCGCCACAGCGTCATCGAGCAGCGTCGAGTCCAACGCCCGCCGCCGGCGCCCTTTGAGCACCCCGGTGGCATCGATCACCGCCCGGACCGCGTCGAAGATCCGCTCCGGTGCCGCCGAGTTCCGCAATCTCGTGCGCCAGTAGGTCAGCACCGAGTAGTGGATCCCGCCATCGTCCAGCGCCAAACCCGCGGCGACCTTCCACGCAATGTTGGTCCGCAAGGCTGCCGCCGCCTCGCGGTCCGACAGGCCTTCCAAGGCCTGGAGGACCATCACCGTGGCCACCACATCGGCAGGCACCGACGGCCGTCCCCGCCCGGACGGGAACAAGTCAGCAAACAGCTCGTCGGGGAACAGCTCGCGGCGATGATCGGCCAAGAACGCGTACATCGAGTCCGCGGCCACCAGATGGCCGCACAACGCCGCCGCGTCCAACAGCTCAGCGTTCGGGTCGCTCTTACCCAGCACCCACCGAGTGTCCCCCGCGCCCACCCAAAACGCGAGCACCAAGCAGCAGATTCTTCAACAGCGTCCTAGCCGCGGACCAGTTGCTCGAACGCGGGATCGTCGCGGATCGGATCCAGGTCGGAGTCGTCCTTGGCGGAAGCGCGAAACTCCTCTGACATCTCGATGGCGCGCCGGAGGTGATCGAGCGCGTCGCTCGTCCGGCCGGAGAGGCTCTCGCAGCAGGCGAGGTTGAAGAACAGCATCGGGTACTGCGGAGAGGCTGCGACCACGGCACCCAGGCGGTCGGCGACCGCGGCGTACTCGCCCGCCTGATAGAGGGGGGCGAGTGGAGCCCAGAGCTCCCAGCCGCGGGCCTCGTACCCCTTTCCCGGCGTGCCTTCCAGCAGGATGATGGTCGTCCCTGCCTCCCTGGCGGAGGCCGATCGCTTGGTGCGGGGAGGGGCGAAGACGAGAGTTCCGGCCGGCGCGTCGACCTGGTTGCCGTCGAGCTCGAACACCGCGTCGCCGCGCAGCACGAGAAAGAGCTCCTCGTCAGCGGAGGGGTCGTCCTCGTCGTGTTCGTTGACGACGACGTCGCCCGCGGCGCGGGCCGTCCAAGCAGTCACCCCGAACGCCGTGATGCCCAGGTGGTGCCGGATCGGCCGGTAGTGACATCCCGCGTCCGCGAATTCCTCGATCTCGTCCAGATGTGCAACCGCGTAACCAGCCATGGCCCTCCACCCGTTGTCGCCGTACGCCGCGGCCCGGCGAGAAGCAACTGACGCCAGGCCTCCCGCTCGGTCGAGGTGTCCAGTCTGACCGACAGACCGCGCCGATCCCGCTCGGCCCGTCGATGTCACACCCCACCACTAGCGTGGCCGTCCGTGATCGCCGGTCCTGCCGCCCTCGGGCGGGGAGTCATCGTCAACCCGGGCGACCCGGTGCCGTCGGCCTGGGCGGGTGCGCCGGTGGTCGTGGTCGACCGAGCCGTGGTCGACGCCGCCCACGATGCCCCGTCGCCGGTGGTGGCCGAGCTCCACCGCGCCTGGGCGGAGCGGCGGCCGCTGGTGGTGGTCCTCGAGGTCGACCCCGGCGAGTTCAGGGCCCCGCGCTCCTACACGACCGACGAGATCGGCGACCCGTGGCTGCTCGATCCGGGGTTCGAGCTGTGGCACGACCGGCTCCACTTCCTGGTGTGGGCCAACACCTACGACGCCCGGGCGGGCGGCGACCCGGTGTGGTGGTGGTCCCGTAAGGCCGCCAAGTTGGGGGCGGTCCCCGCCGACGGGTCGGGGGACGGCAGCGCGGGCGACGTCGTCCTGCCCGACGGCACGCCGGCGTGGGTCGACGGTGGCCCGCGGGGCGATGTCGGGCCCGCCGACGTGGGCGGCGCGGCGCTGGTGGCCGCGGCGTCGGTCGAGCAGGGCACGCTGGCCACGGTCCCGGCCTCGGGCCCGCCGACTTCCGACCTGGCGCCGGACCAGCTGGCCGCGGTCAGCCACGGCTCCGGGCCCGCGCGGGTCATCGCCCCCGCGGGCTCGGGCAAGACCCGTGTCCTCACCGAGCGCCTGCGTCATCTCGTGATCGACCGCGGCTACCCGCCGGCGTCGGTGGTGGCGGTCGCCTACAACCGCAAGGCCCGCGAGGAGATGGTGTCCCGCACGCCCGGCGTGGGCGGGCGCATCCTCACGCTCAACGCCTTGGGGTACGACATCGTGGCGGCGGGGCTCGGCCGCCGACCCGAGGTGCTGGACGTGCGCGACGTGCGCCGCATCCTCGAACCGCTGGTGCCGAAGGGCGCGCGGCGCCTCAACACCGATCCCCTGGCGCCCTACGTCGAGGCGCTGTCCGCGGTGCGCCTCGGGCTGCGCCACCCGCTGGAGGTCGAGGACGAACGGGGCGACGTTCCCGGCCTCGCCGAGGCGTTCCCCGCCTTCCGGGCCGAGCTCCGGCGCGCCGGGGTCGTCGACTTCGACGAGCAGGTGCTGCTGGCGGTCGAGCTGCTGCTGACCGACGGCGGGTTCCGCCGGGCGCAGCAGGCCCGGCACCGGCACCTGCTGGTGGACGAGTTCCAGGACCTGACCCCGGCCCACGTGCTGCTGGTGCGGCTGCTGTCGGCGCCGGCGTTCGACGTCTTCGGCGTGGGCGACGACGACCAGGTCATCTACGGCCACGCCGGGGCGTCGCCGCGGTTCCTCACCGAGTTCGGGCGCTACTTCCCGGGCGCGCACGAGCATGCGCTCGAGGTCAACTACCGGTGCCCGCCCGAGGTCGTGGCCGCCGCCCGCCACCTGCTCACCCGCAACCAGGTCCGGGTCGCCAAGTCCATCCGCCCGGCGCGCACCGCGGCCGACGCCGGGTCGTTCGCCGTGCGGCGCCACCTGCCCCAGGCCGGTGCCGTCGAGCTCGTCGACGTGGTGCGGGGCTGGCTGGACGAGCCAGGCGTCGCCCCGGCCGACGTCGCCGTGCTGACCCGGGTGGGCTCGCTCTTGCTGGCGCCGCACGTGGCGCTGGTCGAGGCGGGCATCCCGGTGTCGTCGATCCTGCGGCCCGACGTCCTGGGCCGCACCGGCCTGCGGGCCGCGATGGCCTACCTGCGGGTCGCCGCCGCGCCCGACGACATCGACCCCGTCGACCTGGGCGAGGTCCACCGCCGCCCCAGCCGCGGGCTGCCCCGGTGGATCGACAAGTGGTTGGGACGGTGCCGGTCGATCGACGACGTGGTGCGGGCGTCCGAGCGCATCGACGACGTCAAGGTGTCGGTCAAGCTGGCCGAGCTCGCCGAGGACCTGGCCGGCCTGGCGGCGGTGGGCCGATCGGGCACCACCCGGGAGGTCCTCGAGCACGTGCGCGACGTCGTGGGTTTGGGCCGGGCGGTCGACCTGCTCGATGCGTCCGGCGGCGGCGAGGGGCAGTCGCACCGCGACGACCTGGAGGGCCTGCTCCAGGTCGCCGACCTGCATCCCGGCCTCACCGGCTTCGAACCGTGGCTGCGCGCCGCCCTCGTGGGCGGCGGCAGCGGGGGTCTCGATCGTGGGCCCGGCTCGAGCCGAAACCGTGACCCGCGTGACTCCGCGGAGCCGGAGCCGGACGCCGCGGTGGGGGTGACGCTGTCGACCATCCACCGCGTCAAGGGCCGCGAGTGGCCCCGGGTGGCGCTGTTCGGCGCCAGCGAGGGCCTGATGCCCCACCGCCTCGCCCGCGGGGTCGTTGCGGTGGAGGAGGAGCGGCGGGTGTTCCACGTCGCCATCACCCGCGGCATCGGTCGGGTGGCGGTGCTGGCCGACGCTTCGCGGCCGTCGCCCTTCCTGTCCGAGCTCGACCGCCCTGCGACGCCGGACGAGATCGCGGCCGCCGCGGCCGAGAGCGAACTGGACGAGTCCGACCCGGCGACCACGCGGAGTGGGGGCGGGCGCTCCCGCAGCCGCGGCCGCTCGGGCGAGGCCGCGCCGCCCCCGGTCGCGTCGGGGCCGGAGGGCGCGCGGGTCGAGAAGGCCCTGCGCGAGTGGCGTCGCGACCGCAGCAAGGCCGACGGCGTGCCCGCCTACGTGGTGCTCAACGACCGGCATCTCGTGGGCATCGCCGACCGGCGCCCCACGACCGTCCGGGCGCTGGCCGCCTGCCCGGGCATCGGCCCCGCCAAGCTGGCCGCCTACGGGGACGAGATCGTGGCGCTCGTCACCGCCGGCGCGGACGATGGGTGACGACGCGGAGTAGCCTGGCCCGAACATGACCAGCCGCCGAGCGCCCGCCCGACCGGGCCGTCCCCGCGGGCCCCGCCGAGATCGCGACGAGCGGCGCGCCGAGCTGCTCGACGCCGCGGAGCGGGCCATCCGGCGCATCGGGGCCCAGGCGTCGATGGACGAGATCGCCGCCGAGGCGGGCGTCACCAAGCCCATCCTCTACTCGCACTTCGGCGACAAGGCGGGTCTGGTCCGGGCGCTGACGATGCGGGTCGCCGAGCACCTCAACACGACCGTCGGCGCCGCGCTCGCACGCGAGGGCGAGCCGCGGGCGGTGGTGGCCTCGACCATCGAGGCCTTCTGCACATTCGTCGAGACCGAGACCGAGCTCTACCGGTTCCTGGTGCAGAGCGCGCTCCACCAGCCGGGCCCCTCCGGCCGCACCGGGCCCCGCCTCATGACCGACATCGGCAACCAGATCGCCGTCACGCTGGGCACCGCCCTCCGCCGGGCCGGGGCCGACTCGGGGGCGGCCGAGCCGTGGGCCTTCGCGATCGTGGGCATGACCTTCACGGGTGCCGGCTGGTGGCTCGAGCGCCGGTCGATGTCCAAGGCCGACCTGGTGGGCTACCTCACCCAGCTCCTGTGGTCGGGCCTCTCGGGCGCGGGTCTCGAGCGTGGGACGTGGACGGAAGGCGACACCGACGCCGCGGCGCCGCCCCGCGCCGCCGGCGCGGGCGACCGCCGGCACATCGCCGCCGTGCCCGACCACCGCGCCGTCACGGCCGACTGACACGAGCCCGAACATGCGGCGGATCCGGTGCGATGGCGACCGGACGCGCCGCACGTTCGTGGGTGTGCGCCGCCGCTGACCCGTCAGGCGTCGGGGAGCCAGCTCCCGTGGAAGCCGAAGGGCACCCGCACCGGCAGGTGGACCGTGGCCACGGGGTCGCCCCCGAAGTCCTGCGCATCGAGGATGACCACGTCGCTGCGGTCGGTGGACGCGTCGTAGACGTACGACATCACCCAGCCGTCGTCCTCGGCGGCGTCCGCGGACCGGGGCACGAACAGCGGCTCGAGCGTCACGCGGCCGGGCCCGTAATCGTGGAGCTCCCTGGTGCCGGCCACCAGGTCGTGCTTGAGCGCCGGGCCGTGCTCGACCCCCTTGCCGAACGCCGCCCCGTAGCCGTAGCGGTGCGGCCGGCCGGTCAGGCGCTCGTCGCACCGGGGGAACTCCTGCGAGCGATCGTCCAGCACCTCGGTCTTGACCAGCCCGGAGGCCAGGTCGAGCGTCCAGCGCTCGAGCGTGGTCTCGCCCTCGTCGGGGCCGTTGTACCGGGTGGCGAACATCCGGGGATGCCGCACCAGGTCGACGACCACGTGGTCGCCGCCGTCCCCCCGCACGTCGTAGGCGTTGAGGGTGTGGAACACGTAGCACGACGGGGCGTCGAACCACCGCACGGCCTCGGCCGGACCGTCGAGCGGCAGGAGGCCGATCCGGGGCGGGTGGTCGGTGTTCCAGCGGTAGGGCAGGCGGGCGCCCTCGGCCGCCGCCTCCATGCTGAAGGTCACGGGCAGGTCGAGCAGGACGACATAGCTCTCGGTGACGGCGCAGTCGTGCACCATGGGCCCGTCCGCCACCGGGATGTGCAGCTCGCGACGCACCCGGGCGTCGGGGCCCACCACGACGTGGCGGATGTGGTCCCAGGCCCAGTGGTAGGTGACGGCGTGCAGCTCGCCGGTCGCCGGGTCCTCGTGCGTGTGGGCGGTGAAGCCGCCGTCCAGCGTGCCGTCGAAGGCGCAGGTGCCGACCGTCTCGAGCTCGTCGGTCAGCTCGACCGGCTGGCTGCCCGCCTCGACCACGGCGAACGTCCGGCCGTCGACGCCGATGACGTGGGTGTTGACCACCTCGCCCTGGTCGCCCTGCACCCACCGGTTGCGGTACCACTCGGCCCGGCCGCCCGCGAGGCGCAGGCCGTGGACCATGCCGTCGCCGACGAACCAGTGGTACGCGGCAGGGTCGGGCGCCGCCTTGGGGTTGGGGCCGATCCGCAGGAGGCGGCCCTCCAGCTCCGGCGGCACCGTGCCTGTGACGGCCAGGTCGACGGCCGTCACCTCCTCGGTGACCGGGGCGAAGTTGCCGTCGAGGAACGTGTCGGTGGTGGTCATGTGGGCCTCCGTGACGCTGGTGGGAACAGGGGGGACGGGAGATCGGTGGTCGGGACCGCGTCGGCGACGGCGTCGGGCCCGAGGACCAGCAGGGTCGAGAGGGCGGGCAGCCGGTCCACGTCGTCGGCGCCGACGACGTTGGGCAGGGCTCCGTGGATGATGAGGACGGCCAGCCCGTGGACGTTGGCCCAGACGACCGCGGCCAGCACCTCGGGCCGCTCGTCGGGGTGCCAGCCGTCGGCCTGCACCGCGGTGACGAGGTCGACGAGCTGCCCGAACGCCCGCATGCCCTGGACCTGGTAGTCGTCGTCGGTCACGTCGACGCGCTCGGGCCGGAACGTCACCGAGAACACGCCGGGGTCGTCGAGGGCGAACCGCACGTAGGCCTCGCCGGCCACGGCCAGTCGTCGCCGCGGGCCGAGCCCGCCGGTGGTCCCGCCGGCCGCCGCATCGCCGGCACCGCCGGTCGGGATGGGGCCGCGGGCGGCTGCGGCGGCCTCGGCGGCGGCGAGGTGGCCGTCGACGGTCGCCACCAGCCGGGCGAACCCGTCGGCGGCGACCGCGGCCAGGAGGGAGGCAAGGGTGGGGAAGTGGCGTAGGGGCGCCCCGTGCGACACCCCCGCCCGGCGGGCGATGGCCCGCAGCGTGAGGCCTTCGAGCCCGTCCTCCGCCAGAACGTCCCGGGCCGCCTGCAGGAGTCGCTCCCGCGGTGATGCCCCGACCGGAGTCACGCCGCCGGCCTCGGTCGGCGATCCCGCCGGGAGGCTCACGACGCCGCGCTCCCGCCGGGGACCGTGCTGCCACCGGGGTCGGCGCTGCCGCCGGTCGCGTTGCCACCGGGCTCGGCGCTGCCGCCGGGGTCGTAGTCGGTCGCCGGGGACCGCCTCATGCCGCCACCAGCAGCCCGACGCCGAGCGTGAGCAGGCCGACGGCCAGCATCACCGCACCGGCGGGCACGAGCATCACCAGCCGGTTGGGCTCGGTGGCTCCGGGCCGGGCAGCCGACAGGAAGAACCCACCGGGGAGCAACAGGGCGGCGATCGGCACGAACGACCGGGCCACCCACTCGGTCACCCCGGTCAGCGTGGTGGCGTCCACCAGCACCTGGGCGACGAGGGCGAGCACCAGGAACACGCCCGCGTGGGCGTGGCCGGCCCGGAAGAACGAGGTCTGCAGCGGGGTGGCCTCCTGGCGCCCGGTCACGACCTTGAACATGAACGCCCCGCCGGACTCGACCGTGACGAGGCTGATCAGCAGGATCCCGGCCAGCACCCGGGTCGCATCGGACAACTCCATGTAGACACTGTCTACGCGCATGTAGACAGTGTCAACCCCCGTATCCGGCGACTCCCGTCACACGCCCCGGCAGTCGACAATCGGCGTCCCGGGGACGGGAGGCGTGAGCTCCTCCGACCGGCGTTGATCCCTGCCGTCACGGCAGCCAGCGACGCCAGAACCGGGTCCCGGGCGCCTAACGGATGCCGGTGGCTTGAGCTGCTGGGATATGAACGAATGCTATTGACTCGGAGTCAACATAGAGTTGATGATCAGGCCAACAGTTCAACAAGGTTCAATGTTCCGCAAGGACACCTGGGGTCCACGCCGGCCACGGAGATCGGTATGGGAAGACGAGTGGACTTCGACCTGGACGGCGCGCGGGCGGTGGTCACCGGGGCGGGTGGCACGGTCGGGCGGGCCATCGCGCGCGAGCTGGCCCGGCGGGGCTCCCGGGTGCTCGCCGTCGACCTGCGCCCCGACGCCGCGGCGGCCACCGCTCAGGCGTGCACGGACGTCGGGCCGGCGGCGCATGGCCTCGTCTGCGACGTCCGCGACGCGGCGGCCATGAGCGCCCTGGCCGGCCGCGTGCGCGCCACCTACGGCCCGGTGGACGTGCTGGTGAGCAGCGCCGACGCCGGCCTGAGCGCCCGGCTCACCGACATGACGCTGGACGACTGGTGCCGGGTCCGGTCGGTCAACCTCGACGGTGCGCTGCACACGTGCCACGCGTTCGCCCCGGCCATGCTGGCGCGGGGGCGCGGCCAGGTGGTCCTCGTCTCGTCCGGCCTCGGCTACGTCATGCGGGCGACCGAGCCCGCCTACGCGACCACCATGGCCGGCGTGCTGGCCCTGGCGCAGTGCCTGCGGGCCGACTGGGCGGGCCGGGGGGTGGGCGTGACCGCCGTCTGCCCCGGCGTGATCGCCATGCCCGACGAGTCCCGCCCGGTGCTGGCCAGGACGGCGGCCGGCGCGATCGACCGCCGGCGCGGCACGTCCCGCCGAGGCCACCCCGCGGAGCTGGTCGCCCGCGACGTCGTCGTCGGCATCCGGCACGACCGGGCTGTCGTCCCCGTCGGCTGGGAGGCCAAACTCGGCTGGTGGGCCCACCGCCTGCTCCCTCTCCAAGCCCAGCAGCTCATCGCGAGGTACGCGCTATGACCACCACGCCGCCCGCTCCCGACGAGGTCGGGGCGGGCACGCCGCGCGACCCCGACCCGACGGCGCCCGCGGCGGAGGTGCCCCGAGCCGGCGGTGACGTGGCGTCCGCGGTCGCCGACGCGCCGCTGCCCGACACCGACCTGACCCTGCCCGCGGGCGAGGACGAGATCGTCACCACCGACGACGGCGCCCGCCTGGCCGTCACCGTCGCGGGCGGCGCCACCGCCACCGCGCCGACCGTCGTGCTGCCCCACGGCTGGACCGGGGCGCGCGCCGTGTGGGTGCCCGTGGCCCGCCGCCTCGTGGCCGCCGGCCACCGCGTCGTGCTCTACGACCAGCGCGGTCACGGCGCATCGACGATCGGTCACCGGCCGATCACCATCGGTCGCCTGGGCGACGATCTCGGTGCGGTCCTCGACCAGCTCGACGTGCGCGATGCGGTGCTGGCGGGCCACTCGATGGGCGGCATGACGGTCATGGCCCATGCGTGCCGCCACGCCGACCGGGTGGGCGACCGGGCCCAGGGCCTGGCGCTGATCGCCACCGCCGCCCATGGCCTCGGGCGCCGGCAGCCCGTGGTGCGGGCCGCGCTGCGCACCATCCCCGTCGAGCGGCTGATGGTGCGCGAGCGCCTCGGATGCGCCCTCGTGCGGGGCACGTTCGGCCTCGCCCCCCACCGGGCCCACGTCGACGCCACCCGCGGCCAGTTCGCCACCACGCTGCCCGCGGTGCGCCAGGAGTGCCTGGCGGCGATGCGGGTGATGGACCTGCGCTACGGCCTGCAGTCGGTCGACCTGCCGGCCGTCGTCGTGCTGGGCACGCTCGACCGCTTGCTGCCCAACGTCCTGACGCGCGCCATCGTCGACCACCTGCCGGGTGCCGAGCTGGTCGAGCTGCACGGCGCCGGCCACATGCTGCCCTTCGAGCGCCCCGACGAGGTCGCCGCCGTCATCGCCAGCCTGGCCGCGTAGCCGGCTCCCGCGGCGGTCAGGCGTGGGGCGTGATCCGCAGGATCGAGCCCGGCGCCGCGTCGACGGCCACGTACAGGCTCCCGTTCGGGCCCTGCACGGCCACCCGCAGGCGGCCGCGGTTGGTGACCGTGGTCCACTGCTGCTCCACCGCGCCCGCGGCGTTGATGAAGAGGATCCTGAGCTGCTGGCCCTTGAGCACGGCCATGGCCAGGGCCTTGTTCCAGCCCGCCCACTGCGCGCCCGACAGGAACGTGCCACCGGACGGGGCGATGGTCGTGGACCCGGAGCGCCACACCGCCACGCGGGCGTTGGGGAACTTGGTGCGGTCGGTCATGGGGACCGACTCGTTGTACCCGGGCACGGGGTCCCACCCGTAGTTGCCCCGCCGGACCAGCAGGTTGACCTCGTCGTCGCGGTCGGGCCCGTGCTCGATCGAGAAGGCCCTGCCGGCGGGGGTGAAGGCGATGCCCTGCACGTTCCGATGGCCGTACGTGTAGATCTCGGGCCGGAAGGGCGCACCGGCGTTGCCGGGCGCACCGGCGCCGGACGTCGTGATGCGCAGCACCTTGCCGCCCAGCGAGTTCGGGTTCTGGGGGTTGGTGCCCACCGCGGCGTCGCCGGTGCCCACCCACAGGAACCCGTCGGGCCCGAACCGGATCCGGCAGCCCGAGTGCCGCCCGGACGGGTTGGCGGGGATCCCGGTCAGGATGTCGGCCCGCTCGGTCAGCCCAGTGGCGTTGGCGTTGACCCGCCAGCGGACGACGCGCACGTCGAGGCCCGGGCCGGCGTCCGACACGAAGCAGGTGTAGATGCGCCGGTTGCTGTTGAAGCCGGGGTCGACGGCGATGCCCAGCATCCCGCCCTCGCCCTCGGCCACCACGTCGGCCGGGCTGGCCAGCGTCCGCACCTGGCCGCCGATGGCGGCGCTGATGCGTCCCACCCGCTCGGTGAAGAACAGCGAGCCGTTGGGCGTGAAGGAGATGTCCCACGGATGGTCGAGGTTCGGTATCACGCGGGTCACGGTCAGCGAGGCCGGCGGGACCCGGCACGACGCCGCCGTGGTGGCCAGCAGGAGAGCGAGGGCCAGCAGCGCGGTGCCACCTCGGCGCACCACGCGAGATGGACGACCACCGAGTGTCATGGTGAGATCATTCCACGTGGTGCCCGGGCGCAACCGGAAAGAGCGTGGCCGTGCCTGCGGGGCGGCGCCGCGGGCCCCGGCGCGACTAGAACCTGACGGTATGTCAGAACCCGCGGTGCTCGTGGAGCGCGACGGCCACATCGTGACCATCACCCTCAACCGTCCCAGCAAGAAGAACGCCTTCGACGCCGAGATGCTGTGCCGGCTGTGCGACGTCTGGGACATGATCGACGGCGACGACTCCGTGCGCGCCGCCGTGATGACCGGCGCCGGGGGCAACTTCTCGGCCGGCGCCGACCTCGACCGCCTGGTGGGCGCCCTGCTGTCCGGCAAGCCCGCCGAGGACGCCTACGAGGAGCGCATCCGCCAGGACTTCAGCCTCATCTACAAGGGGTTCCTGAAGGAGTACCGCACGACCACGCCCATCGTCGCCGCCGTCGAGGGCTACTGCTACGCCGGGGGCATCGAGATCCTGCAGGCCTTCGACGTGCGGGTGGCGGCCGAGGGCGCCCGCATCGCGGTCAGCGAGGTGCAGCGGGGGCTGTTCCCCATGGGCGGGTCGACGGTCCGCCTCGCCCGCCAGATCCCGTGGACGGTGGCCATGGAGATGCTGATCAGCGGCGAGCCCATCACCGGCCGGCGGGCCTACGAGGTGGGCCTGGTCGGCCACGTCGTCCCCGACGGCACCGCACTCGAGCGGGCCACCGAGCTGGCCGGGCGCATCGCCCGCAACGGCCCGCTGGCGGTGCGCAACATCAAGGCGTCGGTGCTGGCGGCCGACGCCCTGGCCGAGGCCGACGCCTACGGCCGCGAGTCGGAGCTGGGCATGGAGGTCATGGCCAGCAACGACGCCCGCGAGGGTCCCCGCGCGTTCCTCGAGAAGCGCGCTCCCGACTTCACCGGCCGCTGACCCGGCCGGGCCGGTGGGGCGCCCCAGGACGGCCGGCGTGGTGCGGGCCCGTGCCGGTGGTCTAGACCGTGGCCATGTCGCAGACCGACGCGCCCGGCCCAGCCGCCCTCGCCGAACACATCGCCGCCATGTCCGACGAGCCGCTCGTCGAGGGGGACCAGCCCCTCTCGGTGTGGATGCTCGTGAAGTCACGGGACGCCGAGGGTGACCTCGTGTGGGGTGTGCGCAACGCCGGCGCGCCCTTCACCTCCGAGGAGCTGCTGGGCGCGCTCACCGGGTTCACCCAGTCGCTCATCCGCGACCTGGCCTCCGACTGGGAGTAGCGCAGCGGGCCGCGGCCGTCACTCCGGCACGATGCCCCGCAGGCCCTCCTCGCCGAACAGCGGCCCGATGAGGCCGGACAGGTCGGGGCCGCGGCGCAGGGAGTGGCCGCCGTCCACCGCGATGTTCTGCCCGGTGATCCAGCTCGCCTCGGGGCCCAGCAGGAAGCGCACCAGCGCGGCCACGTCCTCGGGCTCACCCAGCCGGCCCAGCGGCATGCAGTCCAGGTAGTCGTCGCGCACCGGGCCCGGCGCCGTGATGGCCTCCACGAGGTCGGTCTTCGTCAGCCCGGGGCGCACGGTGTTGACCCGCACGCCGCTGGCCCCCAGCTCGTCGGCGGCCACCATGCACAGCATCTCCAGGCCGGCCTTCGCCGGTCCGTAGGCACCGAACCACCGGTGGGTGACCACCCCGGCGATCGACGACACGCCCACGATCGACCCGCCACCCTGGCGGGCCATCAGCTTGCCCGCGCACTTGATCGTCACCATGGTCCCGGTCAGGTTGAGGTCGACCGTGCGGCGCCACGCCTCGACGTCGGTCTGCGTGAGCGGCCCGATGGTCTCGGACCCGCCGGCGCAGGCCACCACGCCGTCCAGCCGGCCGGTGAGCCCGGCGGCGGCCTCGACGGCGGCGGTCATCGCCGCCTCGTCGGTGATGTCGGCGGGCACGGCCAGCACCTTGGCGCCCGCTGCGGCGACCTCCTCGACCGCGGCGACGCCCGCCTGCAGGCGCGCCTCCGAGCGGCCGGCGATGGCCACCGACGCGCCGTCCTGCGCCAGCCGCCGGGCGCAGGCCAGGCCGATGCCGCTGCCGCCGCCGGTCACCAGCGCCGCGTAGCCGGCCAGGTCGTGTGCGTCGGTTCGTTCTGTCACGGGTTCCCTCCCTGTCACCGCCGTGCACCACGGCAGACGGCCAGGGCGCCAGGCCCGGACCCGTCGTCGATGGTCAGCCCCGGGGCTGACCGGCCCGACGATACGGGGCGACGCCCCCCGCCCGGCCATCCGGCTCGGGCATCGGGGGTCGTGGCCGGAGAGCGGTGTGGCGGCGCCGTGGGTCACGGGAGGTGGGCGGTCAGTGACCGCGGGCGATCCATTCCTCCAGGTGGGGAGCCTCGGCGCCGATGGTGGTCGACTCGCCGTGCCCGGTGTGGACCACCGTGTGCGGGGGCAGGGACAGCAGCCGCTCGCGGATCGACCGGATGATCGTGGGGAAGTCGCTGTGGCTGCGCCCGGTGGCGCCCGGTCCACCGCAGAACAGGGTGTCGCCCGAGAACAGCACCTCGCCGTTCCCCGTCCCGGACCCGCCGAGCGCGAAGCAGCAGCACCCCGGCGAGTGGCCCGGCGTGTGCAGCACGGTCAGCTCGGCACCGGCGGCCCCCAGGACCGTGCCGTCGGCCAGGTCGCGGTCGGGCGCCCGGCCCGGGTGCACCGCATCCCACAGCATGCGGTCGGCGGGGTGGAGCCAGACCGGCGAGTCCACCGCCTCGGCCAGCGCCGCGGCGGCGTTGATGTGGTCGTTGTGGCCGTGCGTCAGCGCGATGGCGGCGACCCGGCGCCCGTTCACCGCCGCCACGATGGGCTCGTGGTCGTGAGCGGCGTCGACGACCACCACCTCGCGGTCGTCGCCCACCAGCCAGATGTTGTTGGTGACCTCCCACTCGCCGCCGTCGAGGGCGAAGATGCCGTCGGTGGTGACCAGCTCGATCGTGGGTGCCGCGGGCATCAGCGCACCCCGGTCACAGCAGCACGACGCTGCGCAGCACCTCGCCCCGCTCCATCCTGTGGAACGCCTCCTCGACGGCGTCGAGGGCGATGGTCTCGGACACGAAGGCGTCGAGCGGCAACCGGCCCTGCAGGTGGAGGTCGACCAGCAGCGGGAAGTCCCGGGACGGCAGGCAGTCGCCGTACCAGCTGGGCTTGAGCGCCCCGCCCCGGCCGAAGAACTCGATCATGGGGATGTCGGGCATGCGCATGTCCGGTGTCGGCACGCCCACCTGCACGACCGTCCCCGCCAGGTCGCGGGCGTAGAAGGCCTGCTCCAATACCGCCGGGTGGCCGACGGCCTCGATGCACACGTCGGCGCCCAGGCCGCCGGTCGCCGCCCGCACCGCTTCGACCGCGTCGGTGGTGCCGCCGTTGACGGTGTGCGTGGCGCCGAAGCCGCGGGCGAGCTCGAGCTTCCGGTCGTCGAGGTCGACGGCGACGATGGTGGTGGCGCCGGCCAGCTTGGCCCCGGCCACGGCGGCGTCGCCGACCCCGCCGCACCCGAACACGGCCACGGTGTCACCCCGCTGCACGTTCCCGGTCAGCATGGCGGCGCCCAGCCCGGCCATGACGCCGCATCCGAGCAGGCCCGCCACCTCGGGCTTGGCCGCCGGGTCGACGGGCGTGCACTGCCCGGCGGCGACCAGCGTCTTGTCGGCGAAGGCGCCGATGCCGAGCGCGGGCGACAGCTCGGTGCCGTCGGTCAGCGTCATCTTCTGGCCGGCGTTGTGGGTGGAGAAGCACAGGTGGGGCCGGCCCTTGCGGCACGCCCGGCACTGCCCGCACACCGCCCGCCAGTTGAGGACGACGAAGTCGCCGGGCGCCACGTCGGAGACGTCCTCGCCGACGGCGGCGACCACGCCGGCGGCCTCGTGCCCGAGGAGGAAGGGGAAGTCGTCGTTGATGCCGCCCTCGCGGTAGTGCAGGTCGGTGTGGCACACCCCGCACGCCTGCACGTCGACCAGCGCCTCGCCGGGGCCGGGATCGGGCACCACGATCGTCTCGATCGCCACTGGCTCGCCCTTGCCCCGGGCCACCACCCCGCGTACCTCGTGCGCCATCGCTCGTCCCCTCCGGTGTGCCTGCTGCCGCCCGGAGTGCCCGGCCGGATCGTGCCCTGACCCTACGGCCACCGGTGGGCATTCGTCGCCGTGCCCGCCGCCCCGCCAGGTCGCGGTGCCCGCCGGTCGGTCGCGGTCATCCGTCGACGAGGAAGGGGCGGAGCACGCCGGGGACGGCCTCGTCGGCGACCAACAGCCCGTCGCTGGCATCGACGTCGACCAGTGCGTACGCACCGCTGCCGGCCGCGGTCGTGGCGACCACCGTCACGACGCCGGCGCGCCGTTGCAGCGCAGTGCAGCGGACCGTCCAGCCGATGATCCCCGACCGTTGCAGCGCCACCGTGCGCCGCACCACCGCGCCGCGGCGCACCGTGAGGAACCGACCGTCGATGGCGTGTCCCAGGCTGCGGTACGCGTCACGGGCCCAGGCGGACCCGGCGAGCGCCACCACGGGCACGGCCAGCCACAAGGCGGGCGGGACCTCGGCCGCGCGGCTCGCGGCGGCCAGCACCGCCGCCGTCGCCGTCGTGGCCGCCGCCGCCCGGACCAGCCGCCGTCGCCGCGCCGCGGGCGGGTGCCCGCGCAGCCCGCCGGTCTCGAGCGGGGACCGGTCCTCGCCCAGGACGACCGCCGCCAGCTCGCGCGCCTCGGCCGCCGGTGCCGCGGGCAGCAGCACGTCGGCTCGCTCGCCGCGGGCGCTACCGCCCTCCACACCTGTGGTCACGGCGTGGAGCCGCACGGCCCCCACCGTCCGCAGGGGCAGTGGCTCGACCGTCTCGGCGCCCCGCAGCCGGGCCTCGTCGAGGGAGATCGAGCGGGAGGTGAGCAGCCCACGGTGGATGCGCAGGCGCCCCCCGGCCTCGCGCACGAGGCGGTAGCCCCACCAGGTCTCGACGAAGCGCAACAGGGAGCCTGCGACCCCCACGAGCACCACGACGGCGGTCGCCAGCGCCACGGCCGCCGCCGGGTTCAGGTCCCGGGCCCGGCCCACGACCCGGTCGTCGTAGACCACCTCGTCCACGGTCACCCCGATCGACGACAGCGCCTGGGTGGCGGCGCCGAGGGCCAGGGCGGGCGCGGCGAGCGTCCACAACGAGAGCACGGCGTAGGGCGCCCACCCCCACCGCAGCGAGGCGAGCACGGTCTCGTCCGACCCGTCGTCCTCCCCCGGCCCGGTGCCGCTGCGACGGGCCGGGCCCGTCCCCGCTCGGCCGATCGGCTCCGGTAGGCCGCCGCGTGCCGACGCGGGAGGTCGACCAAGCCCGACCGGCGGCGCTGGCCCCGCACCGGCCGGACCGGCGCCGCCCGGCGGTCGTTCGATCGGCGGGAGCGCGGGGATGGTCGGCCCGCTGGTGCCGGCCTCGCCGGCGGGCGGCGGCTGGTCCGAGGGCGCGGGGCTCGGGAGTGGGCCTGGTCCGGCCTCCGGCGCGAGCGACGGTCGCAGGCCGAGGAGCTCGTGTCGCAGCTCGCGGACGCGGGACGCCGCGACCGCGTCGAGGCGGAGCTCGTCGCCGCGGGTGCCCGCCTGCTCGCCCGACGCGATCGTGACGACGGCCAGACCGAACAGCCGGTGCAGCACCTTCGCCGAGGCGTCGACGCGGCGGACCCGGTCCCGTGGCATCGAACGGTGGCGCCGGCTCAGCACGCCGGTGCGGACCTCGATCCGGTCGTCGGTCACCCGGTACCAGGTGGTGGACCACCGCCACAGGTCGAGCAGCGAGCCGACGGCGCCGATGATGGCCAGGGTCGTGAGGGTCGAGGCCGCGGCCGCGGCGTCGGCGTTGCGCATCGCGACGGCGATCAGCAGGGGCACGAGCGAGACGCTCAGGCGGGTCACGTCGACGGCGATCATCCGGCCGTCGAGCCGCTGCCACGGATCCAGGCCGACCGACGCCCATGGACCGCCCGGGCTCCACGGCCCCTCCTGGCTCACGTCGCGTCGCCGGCGGTCGCCTGGGTGCGGGCGGTGAGGGTCTCCACCAGGTCGGCGGCGAGGTGGTGATCGAGCCCGTCGATGGCGACGTCGCCCGACGCCGACGCGGTGGTGATCCGCACCGACGACAGCCCGAAGAGCTGATCCAGCGGGCTCCGGCGGGCGTCCACGGTCTGCACCCGTGACAGGGGGGCGACGCGCCACTCGTGCGTGAGCCACCCGGACGCGGTGTAGACGGCCTCCCCGGTGACCTCCCAGCGGTGCACCCGGTAGCGGAGGCGGGGCATGCCCGCCACGTAGGCCACGCCGGCCACCACGGCGGCGGCGCCGGCCACGGCCAGCACGGGGCCCGACGGCGACGCGATCGCGGCGACGATGGCCAGCACGGCCAGGACGACGAGCGCGTTCAGCGCGGCGCGCACCGACCACAGGGCGATCGCCCGCCGATCGACCGGATGCCGGGGCGGCCGCAACCGGACGGCCGGTCCCACGGGCACGGCGGCTGCGTGGTCGTCGGCCGCGCCGGGTGCGACCGGCGCGGAGGGCCCGGCCTCGGCGCCCGGGATCGCCGCGGCGTCGATGTCGCCGGCCGAGGCAATCGGGCCGGCGTCGCCGTCGCGGCCGCCGCTCCCATGGGTGTCGGTCATCGGCGCATCGCCTGGACGGTGGCGATGGTGTCCGCCTCGGACGGCGGCTTGTCGTCGCGGTAGCGGCGCACCCGGGCGAAGCGCAGCGCCACGCCGCCCGGGTAGCGGGTCGACGTCTGCACACCGTCGAGCGCGATCTCGACCACCTGCTCGGGGCGCACCCACACGATGTGGTCCTCGCGGCCGGTCTCCAGGGCGAGGAAGCGCTCGGTCTGCCACGTCAGCAGCTCGTCGGTCAGGCCCTTGAACGTCTTGCCCACCATCACGAACCCGGTGGCGTCGACGTCACCGTCGGGGTCGCGTGCCCCCAGGTGCAGGTTCGACAGCCAGCCCCGGCGACGCCCGCTGCCCCACTCGACACCGAGCACCACGAGGTCGAGCGTGTGGACCGGCTTGACCTTGCGCCACGAGCCGCCCCGCCGCCCGGCCTCGTAGGTCGACGCGGCGTCCTTGACCATGACGCCCTCGTGGCCGGCACCGAGCGACCGGTCGAGCACCGCCTGGGCCTCGCCCGCATCGGCGGTGATGACCCCGGGGATGCGCCACGCGCCGGCCACCCGGTCGAGGGCGGCGAGGCGCTCGGTCAGAGGCCGGTCGATGAGGTCCTCGCCGTCGAGGTGCAACAGGTCGAAGAACCGGGACTGCAGCCCGGCGCCGGCCGTCCCGTCCTCCTGGCTGAAGGCGCTCATCGTGTCCTGGAAGGTGGTCGGGAGCTCGTCCTCGCGCACCCCGACCGCCTCGCCGTCCAGCACCAGCCGGTCGGCGGGCAGGCCCCGCACCAGCTCCACGATGCCCGGCAGGCGGTCGGTCACCTCGTTCAGGTTGCGGGTGAAGATCCTCACCTCGGCGCCGTCGCGGTGCACCTGGATGCGGGCGCCGTCGAGCTTCCACTCCACCGACGCCGGTCGGGGCGGGGGCTGGCCCTCCTTGACCCCGGTGGCCAGCGCCAGCGCCTGGGCGACGTCGGTGGCGGTCTGGGCGAGCATGGGCTGGACCGGCGACAGCACCGTGAGCCCGATGGCGTCCAGGCCCTCGGCGCCGTCGTCGCGGGCGACCGCCGCGACCCGGGCCAGATCGCCCGCCAGCATCGCGGCCCGGCGGACGGTCGCCAGCGGCACCCCGAAGGCCCGGGCCGTGGCGTCGGTGACCAGTCCTTCCAGGGCGCCGTGGCGCAGCTCGCCCACCAGCAGGCGGCGCACCAGGTCCTGCTCGCCCGGCGTCGCCCGGCCCAGCAGGTCGGTCAGGAGCGCGGTGCGGGCCGCCTGCGACCCAGGCCCGTGCAGGCCGGCCAGCTGGTCGAGGGCGTGATCGAGGTCGAGCACCGTGAGGCCGGGCTCGGCGGCCGGCTCGGCCTCCACCCCGGCGACGGTGCGCCATCCGACGCCGATGCGACCCTGCCGGGCGGTCCCGGTGAGCAGGGCGATCACGACCGCCAGCTCGTCGCCCTCCAGCCGGGCCAGCAGCTCGGACAGCGCCGCGACCTTGGTCGACCGCGCCCGGGTGGCCACCACGGCGTCGGTGGTGGCCACGACGTCGGCCAGCATGGTCTCGGGCACGATCCCATCCTGGCGCACCGCCGCGGAGTGGCGACCGCGTCGGGCCGCCGCGGAGACTGGCCCCGTGGACTTCGCGACGATGATGGCGCTCGAGCCGCACGGCACCGACGTGTGGGTGGGCGCCGGCCCCCGCTACCCGTGGGGCGGGCTGTACGGCGGGCAGATCGTGGCCCAGGGGCTGCGGGCCGGCACCTTCACCGTCGACCCGGCGTTCCGGGTGCACTCGCTGCATGCCTACTTCATCCGGTCGGGCGACCACAGCGAGCCGATCCGGTTCGAGGTCGACCGGGTCCGCAACGGGCGGTCGTTCTGCACCCGGCGGGTCACGGCCCGGCAGTCCGTCGGCGTGATCCTGGAGATGACGGCCTCCTACCAGGTCGACGAGGACGCCCCGCAGGTGCAGACGGCGGTCATGCCCGACGTCGCCCCGGCGGCGGAGGCGCCCGACGACTCGTGGAGCCCCCTCTTCCAGCGCCGCACCCTTCCCCGGGCCCACGGACAGGTCACGGCCTGGCTGCGCGTGGCCGACGCCATCGGCGACGACCCGGCCCTCCGGGCCTGCGGGCTGGCCTACCTGTCCGACGACGTGCCCACCGAGTCGGTGGTGTCGCTCGATCCGGGGTGGCGCCCCGGGGTCCCGGGCGAGCCGCCCGAGGGCCAGTTCTTCTCGGCCAGCCTCGACCACGCCATGTACTTCCACCGCCCCATGGCGCCCGACCGGTGGCACCTCCAGACGTTCACATGCCACGGGCTGATGGGCTCGCGGGGAGTCAGCATCGGCTACGTGTTCGCCGACGACGGCGCGCACGTGGCGACGGTCGTGCAGGAGGTGCTGCTCCGCAAGCGCACCCGGTGACAACGCGGATCGCTTCCCGAGCCCGCCCGCCGGGGTTACCGTCCCCGGTGCGGAACGTGCGGTGGGCGGACGGCGGACCGTGGAACGGGCGGCAGAACGGGCAGGACGGGCGGGGCGGGCGGAAGGCGGGTGGAGTTGGTCACGGCGGGGCGATCGGGCCCCGCCGTGACGGCTGGCCCGGACGCCCTGCCCGGCTGCCCCGGACCCAGGAGCCTGCTCCTAGCGCTTCTCGGTGACGGTGACGCCCTCGCCCGGGTGCCATGTCGTGACCCACAGGGCGTCGTCGTGCACGCCCACCGATGACGCGCCGAGCAGGTCGAAGTCGAAGGCGTCGAACTCGCCGACCTCGAAGCGGTGGCCGACCGAGGCGAAGATGTCGTCGGCCAACCTCGCCAGCGTGTCGTGGTCGGTCACCTGCGTCGCCACGCCCCACAGCTTGGCGTCACCCTCGACGACCATCTTGTCGGCGGTGGCCGTGTGGATCGCGAAGCGGCCGTCGCGCTGCAGGTCGCGTGACTTGGTGGAGGAGGGCATCATGCCCGACCACAGCCGGTCGTCGTGCAGCGTCAGGCGGCCGTCGCCGACGGTCGGCTCGACCGGGCTGATGCGGGGGAAGCCGTCGCGGCGCAGCGTGGCGAGCATCATCAGCCCGGTGGCGACGAGCCGGCGCTCGGTCAGCTCGGCGATCTCGGGTGCTTCCGCGGCGAACTCTGTCCAGGTGGCCATGCCCGCACAGTACGACCGCCACCCTGACAGGATCCGTCAGTGATACCCGGGCACTGACACGCCCGTCATCGGGCATCGTCGCACCACTAGGCTGCGGGCATGGCGACGGCTCCGGCAGTTGACGACATCGACCTGTCCGACCTCGAGTGGTGGACGGGGCCGCTCGATCGGCGGGCCGCGGCGTTCGCCGCCCTGCGGGCCGAGCGGCCGGTCGCCCGCATGATCCTGCCGGGGATGCCCGAGATGGGCTTCCCCGAGACGACCTACTACTCGTTGACCCGCCACGCCGACGCCATCGAGGTCAGCCGGCACGCCGACCTGTTCTGCTCGGGCCAGGGCACCAACATCGCCGACCTGCCGCCCGACTTCGTCGAGTTCTTCGGCTCGATGATCAACATGGACGACCCGCGGCACGCCCGGATGCGCCGCATCGTCTCCCGGGGGTTCACGCCCCGCCAGCTCGGCTTGATGAAGACCGACGTCGAGGGCGTGGCGGCCGAGATCGTGGACGAGATGTCCGAGCGGGGCGAGGCCGACTTCGTGACCGAGGTCGCCGCCCGCCTGCCCCTGCGCATCATCCTCGACATGATGGGCATCCCCCGCAGCCAGGAGCAGTTCGTGTTCGACCGCACGAACGTCATCCTCGGCTTCACCGATCCCGAGTACGTGACCGACGTCGACGACCCGGCGGCCGTGACGGGCGCCATCCTGCAGGCCGGGATCGAGCTGGCCCAGCTCGTGTCCGAGCTGGGCGAGGCCCGCATCAAGGATCCTCGCAACGACCTGGTGTCCGCGCTCGTCACGAGCGAGGTCGACGGCGAGAAGCTCAGCCCCCACGAGCTGGCGTCGTTCTTCATCCTGTTGGTGGCGGCGGGCAACGAGACCACCCGCAACGCCATCTCCCACGGCATGTGGGCCCTCACCGAGCATCCCGAGCAGAAGCAGCGCTGGCTCGACGACATCGACGGCATGGCCCCCACCGCGGTCGAGGAGATCGTGCGGTGGGCCTCGCCGGTGATCCACTTCCGCCGCACGGTCACCCGCGACGGCGTGCGCATCGGCGACCACGACCACGTGTTCTCCGAGGGCGACAAGGTCGTGATCTGGTACTGGTCGGCCAACCGCGACGAAGCCGTGTTCACCGATCCCGAGGTGTTCGACATCGGTCGCACCCCCAACGACCACGTCGGCTTCGGCGGCCCCGGCCCCCACTTCTGCCTGGGCGCCCACCTGGCCCGGCGGGAGGTCACGGTCATGTTCAGCGAGCTGCTGCGGCGGCTGCCCGACATCCGGGCGGTCGGCGAGCCCGACCGCCTGCGCTCGGGTTTCATCAACGGCATCAAGCACATGCGGGCCGAGTGGACTCCCGTGCCGGCCTGATCACGAGCCGTCGGTCACCCGCCCGGGTGATCGTCGCCCTGCTGGCCACGATCACGCTGGCGGCAGTCGGCGCGACGGCGTGCACGCAGGGCGGGAGCGACGCCACGGCGGGAGAGGACGGATCGGGCCCGGGATCCGACGCCGCCGGCGACGGTGGGGGATCGGGCGCCGGTTCCGACACCGCCGGGGACTCGGCCGGCTCCAGCGGGGACGACGCCGCGTCGAGCAGTGCCACGACCGTCGAGGTGTCCAGCGATGTCGTGTACGGCACGGGCCAGGTGGCAGCGCCGCGGCCGGCGCGGGCGGACCTGCTGCTCGACATCTACCGGCCGGCGGGTGAGCCCGACGGTGCCCGGCCGGTGGTCGTCCTGATCCACGGTGGGGGCTTCGCTCGCCAGAGCAAGACCGACGCCGGCCTCGTGACGCTGGCCCGTGCGCTGGCCGCGGAGGGGATCGTGGCCGTCAGCATCGACTACCGCCTCATCGGGCAGCAGCCGGTGCCGTCGTCGCGTGTCGCTCCGCTGGTCGACGTGCTGCCCGGTACGGCCTTCTTCACAGCCGTGGCGACCGCGGTCGACGACACACTGACCGCCGTCGACTACCTGGAGCGGAACGCCGACGATCTCGGCATCGACGTCGACCGGCTCGGGCTGGTCGGATCGTCGGCCGGCGCCATCACGGCCGACCACGTCGGCTACGTGCTCGACGACCACGGCATCGAGGGGCCGGAGGTG
The DNA here is from genome assembly GCA_963842395.1 of uncultured Acidimicrobiales bacterium. Taxonomy (GTDB): domain Bacteria; phylum Actinomycetota; class Acidimicrobiia; order Acidimicrobiales; family VFJN01; genus ZC4RG19. Next base: position 3,172,185 of record CAWJGJ010000001.1, on the reverse strand, counting down.
CGGTTCGTGGCCAGCCTGTGGGGCGGGATCTTCGTCCCCGCCCCGGGTGGGCCGGACACCGACCCCGCCGACCAGCTCGAGGCGGGCGAGCCTGCGCTGTTCGCGGTCCACGGCGACGCCGACGAGATCGTCCCGGTGGCGCTCGGCGACGCGCTGGTGGCCCGCGCCCGGGCCGAGGACGTCCCCGTCGACTACCACCGCATCGCCGGCGGCGGGCACGGCTACGTGGCGTCGGGCTTCTCCACCGCGGCCGTCGACGGCGACCAGACCCCGTTCGACCGCCTCATCGCCTTCGCCTCAGAGTCGCTTCGGTAGGATCCCAGCGCTTCGAGCGGTCGCCGTAGGGCGGCGGCCGTGGCTGGGACTCGGGGAGTCGGGCGGTCGCCGTGGAGGTGACGACCGCGTCGGGGTAGGCCGCCGCGGGGGAGGGTCGGGCGGTCGCGTTGCGGTTTCCGGTGGCGCTGGAGGGGCCGCGCCGAGGGGTGGTTACGGCGACGGGCGTGGAGTTGGTGACAGGGCGCGGACCCGGGGTCGGGCGGTCGCCGTCGGGTTGGCGGCGTTGAGGTCGGACGCGAGGCGCCGCCGCGCCGCGTTGGGGTGGGCGGAGGCGTCGACGTGGATCCCGCGGCTCGCGGTGATGGCCTAGGAGGCGGCGGTGCGGCCCGGCTCGACGCCCACCTCGGGGGCGAGCGAGGCGTGGTCGCCGGGGACCTCGACGATCGGCTCGTCGCGGTCGTCCCACTCGGTGCGGAGGGCACGGCTCATGGTGGCGTGCATCTCGTACAGGCACGTGATGTAGGTGAGCTCCAGGATCTGCTCGTCGCTCAGGTGCTCCCGCAGGGTGGCGAACACGCCGTCGGGCACACGCCCGCCCTCCAGCACCAGGCAGTCCGTGTAGGCGAGGACCGCCCGCTCGACCGGTGACCAGCAGTCGGCCACCGGCCAGTGCGGCAGGGCGGCGATCTTCTCCTCGGGCATGCCGAGGGCCCGGCTCGCCTTGGCGTGCTGGCTGTAGACGAACTGGCTCTGGCGCGCCCACCCGGCCCGGAACTGACCGAGCTCCCGCAGCTCGGCGGGCAGGCTGCGCTTGGGCGAGCGGTACAGGGCGAAGCCGCCGACGCAGTGCTCGAGCACGTCGGGGACGAGGGCGAACGTGGTCCACCAGTCGCCCGGCGTGCCCGTGGCCGTGCCGGGGTCGGCCACCGGGTCGCGATCGGGCCCGAACATGAAGTCGTACATGGCGCCGACGATGGGCGCGGTGGCCTCGTGGCGGCTGACCTGGCGCAGGCGGGGCATGGCCGCAACCTAGCCACGGCACCCGCCGGGCGACGCCGGGCCGGCCCCGAGCCGGCGGGACGCTCGTGGGATCCCCCCGAACTGGCGTCGCTCCCTGCCGCCACCGCAGCCGGCAACGCCCGAACGGGAGCACGCCCGCGCGCACCGACGGAACACGCCGTCTCCCTGCCCTGTCAGGCCATGGCGGGGGAGGACGGGAACGCCAGGGTGGTGAGCATCTCGGACCACCGGGTGAAGGCGAGGTAGTGGCCGGCGCCGTCCACGACCGTGAGCGAGGCGCCGGGGAGGTGGGCGGCGTACCAGTGGCCGTTGGCGGGCGGTGCCACGGTGTCCGCCGACCCGTACCAGAGGTGGACGGGGCAGATGACGGCGGCGAGGTCGGCGGTGAGCCTGCGGGCCTGCGACTCGACGTCGGCCGCGACGCCGGCCAACCCCGGGCGCACGGCCTCGACCAGGGCCGCGGCCATGGTGTCGGCACCGCCTGGCACGGTGGCCAGCTCCGCAGCGTCGACCGGTGACCGGTGCTCGGCCTGGTGCTCGGCGGCGAGGGCGACGTCGCACGGGAACGGGGCGAGCAGCGGGGCGACATCGGCCGCCAGGGCGCCGGCCGGCATCGTGTCGGCCAGGTCGATCACGCCGAGCCGGCCCGCATCGGCGGACGCCCTCAGGCCGGGGTCCTCGTAGGCCTGGCGGGGGACGAGGCCGGCCACGATGCCGAGCGCGGCGACCCGGGCGGGCAGCAGGGCGGCGACGCTCACGCCCGCCGAGCGCGCCGCCCGACCAGGCCAGCACCGCGCATCGCTCCACCCCCAGCGCGTCGAGCACCGCTGACACGTCGGCCGCGAGCGCCCGCGGCCACCCGGGCGACCAGGCATGGGCGCCTGTCGGGTCCGACGCCACCGGGGTCGGGGATCGGAGGTCCGAGGTCTCGGTGCCATCCGCGCCGCCTGGGTCCGTGGTCGCCGGGGACGAGAGCCGGGACGAGGTCGGCGCGCCGCCCGGGTGAGGGGTCGCCGGGGATGGGAGCGGGGACGAGGTCTCGGTGCCGCCCGGGTCCGCGGTCGCCGGGGACAGGAGCGGGGAGGAGCTTGGGGTCCCGGCCGGCGGCGGGGTGATCGGGGATGGGAGGGGGGACGAGCCGCCGTAGCCGGGCCGGTCGACGGCCAGAAGGCGGACGCCGGCCCTCGCCGCCAGCCCGTCGTCCGGATGGCGCGCCAGGCGCGAGTCGGGGGTTCCGTGGAAGTAGAGGACCGGGAAACCGGCGGGGTCGCCGACGTCGTCGACGGTCATCACCCGACCGCCACCCACGGCCACCGCCTGCGTGCGGGGGAAGACGCCACGGGCGCGGAACATACACTGGCCCGCTGGCGGTACCGGCTACCCGCCTGACCAAAACCGGAGGTCACCCCCCATGCAACCCGCTTCCCCCGGCGCGGACACGCTCGCGCCCCCCGGCGAGCGCCCGGCGCGCCGGGGTGTCACCGCCACCCACATGGCGGTCGCCGCAGTGGGCGTCTACGTGGGCGCCCAGGTCATCGCCAACGTGACCAGTGTGAAGATCGGCTCGACGTTCGGGCGGGCCGTCGACATGGGCACGTTCGTCTACCCGCTGACGTTCACCGTCCGGGACATCGTGCACAAGGCGCTCGGCAAGCGCCTGGCCCGCACGGTCGTCGTGACCGCGGCCGGCGTCAACCTGTTCCTGGCCCTCTACCTGCGCTGGGTGGTGACGGTGCAGCCCGACGCCTCTTACACGCTGAACGACGAGTTCGAGGCGGTGCTCGGCCCGCTGTGGCGCATCGTGGTGGCGTCGATCGTCGCCCAGGTGATCAGCGAGCTGGTCGACGGCGAGGTGTACCACTGGTTCGTGACGCGGGTGACGACCCGCTACCAGTGGGCCCGGGTGGCGGTCAGCAACGCGGTGAGCGTGCCGCTCGACAACGCCATCTTCGCCGTCGGGGCTTTCGGCGCCCTGCCCTTCCTGGCCGACGACGCCTTCACCCTGCCATGGCCGGCGGTGTGGGACATCTTCGTGGTCAACCTGGCGGTGAAGGGCGCGGTCTCGGCGCTCAGCCTGCCCCTGATCTACCTGTCCCCCGACCGCGACTGGCGCAACGACCCGACCGACGCCTGAGGCTCGGCCGGCCGAGGCCTAGGGCCGGTCGGCGGCGACGCCGTGGAGGCAGACGTCGACGAACCCGGACACGAACTCGGGGTCGTCGGGCCAGAGCATGCCCGGCTTGCACACCATGAGCGACGTGAGGCCGTGCACCCGGGCCCAGAACCCGAGGGCGAGCTGGTGGGCGTCGGTGAGCTCGGGGCGGAAGCGTCCGGCGTCGATGCAGTGCTGTACCCGCTCGACCAGCGCCTCGAACGACGGTGACTCGCCCAGCACGTTGCCCTGGTACTGCTCGGGGGCGTCGTCGGGGCGGGTCATGAACATCACCCGGTACGGTTCGGGGTTGGCCAACCCGAAGTCGATGTACGCCCGGCCCATGGCGATCAGGCGGTCGACCGGATCGTCGATGCCGGCGCACGCCCGCTCCATGTGCTCGTCGAGAGCGCTGAAGTGGCGGGCGCACACCGCGAAGATCAGGTCGTTCTTGTCGGCGAAGTGCCGGTAGATCGACGGCGGGGTCACGCCCACGGCGTCGGCGACCGCCCTGATCGAGACCGCCGCCATCGACCCGGTCTCCAGAAGCAGCTTCTCGGCCGCGGCCAGGATCTCGTCGCGCAGCTGCCGCCCCTCGCCTCGGGGGAGGCGGTGGCGGCGAGCTGCGGCGGTGGTCTGGGCGTTCATCCGGAGCCGACAGTACCTCCCGGCCTGGTGGTCGGGCCGGGGGACCCGCCCGTGCCCACCAGGTCGGCGCTCCCGTCCCGGTGCTCGTCGCTGTCGCTCACGGCCGACGTGGCGAGGCACGGGTCGGCCTCGGCCGTGCCGTCCGCCGCCACCCCGGTGGCGACGGGGGCGCCGTCCTCACGGGGTTCGCCGGCCCCGGCCTCGTCGTCCTCGCCGGACTCGTCATCGAGGTCGACCGACTCGCTGATGCCCCAGCGGTCGTGGAGGCGGCGCAGCGGTGCGGGCGCCCACCAGTTCCACTCACCGGCCAGGCGCATGAACGCCGGGACCAGCGTGCCCCGGATGAGGAAGGCGTCCATGAGCACGGCGAGGGTCAGCCCCAGGCCGAACATCTTGATGAAGCTGACCCGCCCGAGGGCGAAGGACATGAACACGACGGCCACCAGCACGGCGGCGGCGGTGACGATGCGGCCCGTCCGCTCCAGCCCGACCGCCACGGAGGTGACGTTGTCGGCGCCGTTGTCGTGCTCCTCCTTGATGCGGGAGAGCAGGAACACCTCGTAGTCCATCGACAGCCCGAAGGCGACGCAGAACATCAGGATCGGCATGGCGGCCGCCAACCCGCCCGTGGCGGTGAAGTCGAGCACGCCCGACAGGTGCCCCTCCTGGAAGATCCACGCCATCGCCCCGAAGGTGGCGCTCAGGCTGAGCAGGTTCAGCACGATGGCCTTGATCGGGATCACGACGCTGCCGAACATCAGGAACAGCAGCACCAACGTGATGGCGGCGATCAGGCCCAGCGCCAGCGGCAGTCGATCGAACAGCGAGTCGTTGATGTCGACCAGCCCCGCCGACATGCCCGCGACCAGCATCGGCGCGGGCGCCGGGGTGGCGCGGACGGCGTGGACCAGGTCCTCGCCGGCGGCCGACATGGGCTCGACGGCGGGCACCACCGACAGGTAGCTCCCGCTGTCGGCCCGGAACCCGGCGTAGCGGGGGGCGCTCTCGGGACCGAGCACGAGCTGGCCGGGCTCGCACCCGAACTGCGCGGCGATCCCCTCGCCGCAGTACGTGCCGGTTGCGGCGTCGACCCGGCTCACGTCGGGCAGGAGGGCCAGCGTGGCGGCGTACTCGTCGATCTCCACGTCGCTGGGCGGTGTCGCCGGGTCGGCGGTGACGACCGACAGGGCGCCGGCCTCCTCCGACGAGAACTCCTCGCGCAGCACGTCGCCCACGACCCGGCCGTCCGAGCCCGGCGGCAGCACCCGGTCGTCGGGCTGGGTGAGGCGCAGGCCGAGGAACGGCGCCCCGAGCAGGAGCAGCAGGGCGATGGCCCCGGTCGCCACCGGGATCGGCCGCCGCATCACGAAGACCGCGACCCGGTGCCAGACGCCCTCCTCCGCCGGGGTGATCGAGCGGCGCCACAGCGTCAGCGCGTTGACCCGGTGCCCGAGCACCGCCAGCAGCGCGGGCAGGACGACCAGCGAGAACACGCCGGCCAGCAGCGCGACGGCCACTCCGGCGTAGGCGAAGCTGCGCAGGAACGCGACGGGGAACACCAGCAGGGCGCACAGCGAGGCGGCGACCGTGAGGGCACTGAAGGCCACCGTGCGCCCGGCGGTGCGGACGGTCCGCACCACGGCGGGGCGGGGCTCGTGGCCGGCCCGCAGCTCCTCGCGGTAGCGGGAGACCACGAACAGGCTGTAGTCGATGGCCAGGCCCAGGCCGAGGGCGGTGGTGAGGTTCAGGGCGTAGATCGACACGTCGGTCACCCCCGCCATGAGCTGCAGCACGAGGAACGTGCCCATGATCGACATCACCCCGATGATCAGCGGGAGGGTGGCGGCGACCACGCTGCCGAAGATCAGCACCAGCAGGATCAGGGTGATGGGCAGAGCGATCATCTCGGCGGTGAGCAGGTCCTCCTCGATCGTGGTGCCCACCTCGTGGAACACCGCGGCGAAGCCACCGATCTCGACGTCCACCACCGAGCCGGCCTCGCCGGCGGAGCTCTCGTAGTCGTCGGCCAGCTCGGCGACGCGGTCGTCGACGGCGTCGTCGTCGCCCTCGATCCGGCCGATCACGAGGGCGCGGGTGCCGTCGTCGTTGCGCAGCGGTGGGGCGTTGCCCTCGGACCAGTAGGACACGACGTCGGTGACATCGGCCTCGGCCGCCAGGTCGCTGGTGAGCGCCCGGCCGGCGGCGGCGACCTCGGCGCCGTCGACGTCGGCGCCCTCGGGAGCGGTGACGAGGAGGATGAGGTTGGGGATGCCGGTGTCGAACCGCTCGGCCAGCGCGGCCTCGGCCCGGGCCGACTCGGTGGCGGGGTCGTCGAAGCCGCCGGAGGTGAGGCTCTCGGCGACGCCGCCGCCCAGCGCGCCGGCGAGCGCGACGAACAGCAGGGCGACGATCAACACCGCGCGCGAGCGGCGGGTCGTGAGGTGGGCGAGGCGCGTGAGCATGGTGCGGGCTCCCGAAGTTAACGAGGTTACGTTATCGGTGGTATCTGACTCCTCACGTGCCCTGTTGTCGAGATGACGTCAGTCACAGCACCGGTCGCCCCGGCCGTCTGCGGCGCCCCGGGCGGTTCGGGCGTCGACCACCCGAGGCGGTAGCGTCGCTCCGGTGCGGACACAGACGGTGCGAGGCCCGGGGCAGTGGGCGACGATCGAGCGCGCCTTCACCGCGCTCGCCGACGAGGTGCCGGCCGCCTCCCACCTCCAGCTCCCGGCGTGGGCGCGCGGGCTCTGCGACCACGTCCAGGACGACAGCTCCCGCTGGTTCGTCGCCGAGGACGACGACGGTCCCCTGGCGATGGTGCCCTACCACGTCGAGCTGCGCCGGTACGGCCCGCTGCGGGTCCGGGCGATGCTCACCGACAAGTTCTCCGACAGCCTGATCGCGGCGCGGGCTCGCCCCCGCGCCCTGCGGGACGCCCTGCTGGCGGCATCGGCCGCGGCCGGCGAGCCGCTCGACCTGCTGTCGTTCAACGGCATGCGCCCGGGGTCGGGCACGCTCCGGCTCGCGACGGCAGGGTCCTCCGGGCTCGCCGCCGAGACGCGTTGGGGCGGCTACTCGGTGATCGACACCACGGTGAGCGGCGACGAGTGGTTCGCGGCGGCGGGAAAGAATCTCCGGGGCAGCCTGCGCAAGGCGCGCAAGCGGTTCGAGCGCCAGGGCACGCTCACCGTCACGACCGCCACGACGCCCGACGACGTGGCGGCGGGCTACGAGGAGTTCGCCAAGGTCGAGGCGTCGGGCTGGAAGGGCGAGGCCGGTGCCCTGGTGAACCGCCCGTCCGAACGCGCCCTCCTGCGGGCGTTCCTGGTGGACGAGGCCGGTCGGGGCGCCGCGGAGGTGCACACCCTGCGGCTCGACGGGCGCCCTGCGGCCTCGCAGCTGGCGACGGTCACCGGACGGACGCTCGAGCTCTACAAGGTGGCGTTCGACGAGGAGCTGTCCGAGCTGTCGCCCAGCAACCTGCTGATGGCCGACCTGGTGCGCTCGTGCTGCGACCGGCCGGAGATCGACAGCATCGACCTCATCACCAACCAGCCGTGGCACGACCGCTGGCACGCCACCGAGCACCCCACCTACCAGGCCCGCGACGCCAACCTCCGCCGCCCCGGCGGCCTCGCCGCCCGCCTGGCCGCCGCCGTGGGTCGCTGAGGCGGCGCGAGCCGGCGCGAGGTTGTGTGGGTGGGTGGGTGGGGCCGTGGCCCGAGTGGCCTGCTGCGTCGCACCGCGAGGCGGAAGAACGCTGACCGCGGCGGCGTGAATCGCTTGCCGCCGACTTGACCCGTAGGTCAGTCTTCCCGGCGTGCCCGACGCCGCCTCGTTCCCCGGTACCCGCCCCCCTGACCGGCGCCGCACGGTCGACTCGCATGGCCTGCGCCTCGCCGTGCACGAATGGGGGGACGCGGACGCCCCGCCGCTGGTGCTCGCCCACGGCGGGTTCGATTTCGCCCGCACCTTCGACGTGTTCGCCCCGCTGCTGGCGGCGGGCGGGTGGCGGGTCGTGTCGTGGGACCAGCGCGGGCACGGCGACTCCGAGCACGCCGCGCTCTACGCGTGGGACGCCGACGTGCGCGACCTCCTGGCGGTCGTCGACTCGGTGACGGCCGGTGCGCTGCCGATCGTCGGGCACTCGAAGGGCGCCGCTGTCAGCCTCCAGTTCGCGGCGGCTCAGCCTCACCGGGTCACCTCCCTGGTCAACCTCGACGGCCTGCCCGGCCGGCGCACGATGCCCGACGTGCCCGATCACGAGCGCACCAGGATGCTGGCGGGTGAGCTGACCGGCTGGCTCGCGTTCCGGCGGCAGACCGCCACGAAGCAGCGCCGGCCCGACACGATCGAGGGCCTGGCCGCCCGGCGGGCGGTGATGAACCCCCGTCTGTCGACCGAGTGGCTGCGCTACCTCGTGACGGTGGGCGCCCGCCACGACCCCGACGGCTGGCGCTGGAAGATCGACCCCGCCCTCCGGATGGGCGGGTTCGGTCCGTGGCGGCCGGAGTGGGCGATGGACCGGTTGCCCGGGCTGAGCATGCCCGTGCTGGCGGTGCTCGGCCTGCAGCCCGAGCGCATGGGCTGGGGCCCGGCGTCCGAGGAGATGACCGGCCTGCTGCCGCCTGGGAGCCATTCGATCTCCTACGACGACATCGGCCACTTCGTCCACATCGAGCAACCCCACCGGGTCGCGGCGGCGACACTCGAGTTCCTGGCCGAGCACGCCGGCCTCTCGGCACCGCCGCCCCTCCCGGCACCCCCGCCTCCCCCGGCACCGGTCGGCCGCGCCGCTCCGGCCGGTGAGGAGGACGGGTCCACAGCGTCGGCCGGCGGTGGTCCCGTCCTGCTGCGTCACAGCAAGGTGGACCTTGCCCTCCACCTGCTCCGGTCCGAGGGCGAGGGGCGGCCGCTCCTGCATCTGCACGGGCTGGGCGAGCGTTCTCCCGCGGCCGTTCCGCCCCACCTCGCACCATGGCCGGGGCCCGTATGGGCGCTGGATTTCACCGGCCACGGCGCCTCGACCGCACCGGCCGGCGCCGGCTACCACTGCGAGCTCCTCATGGGCGACGTCGACGCCGCGCTCGACCACCTCGGGTCGGCGACGATCTACGGCCGCGGCCTCGGCGCCTACATCGCCCTCCTGATCGCCGGTGCCCGGCCCGAGCTCGTGCGCGGCGCCATCCTCGACGACGGGCCCGGTCTGGTCGGCGGCGGCGCCGAGCCGACCGGCGGGTACGTGCTGGGCACGCGGCTGTCGCTGGTCACGCCCGATCCCTACGCGCTGCTCGAGCTGAGCCGGGACGTCCGCCCGCCGGACTACGCCGTGGCGTTCGCCCACCAGGCGATGAACCTGTCGGATCTCGACGGCCCGCTGGCCGTCGCCGCGCTCGTACGTCCTCCCTGGCTGGCGGCCGTGGCCGCCGAGCCGGGCGTGCAACAGGTAGCCAGCGCCACCTGCACCGACGCCTTCGCCAAGGTCGTCTGACCCCGGGGCGCCCGAGTCCGACTGCCGAAGCGGCCGGTTGCCGGGAGTCCTGCGTGCCCGGTCAGCCGGCCGCCGCCGCGGCCGCCACGGCCCGGCAGATCCGGGCGAGGTCGGCGTCGCTGCTGACGTACGGCGGCATCGTGTAGACGAGGTCGGCGAACGGTCGCAGCCACACCCCCTCGGCAACCGCGGCCGCGGTCGCCGCGGCGACGTCGACCGGATGGTCGAGCTGCACCACGCCGATGGCGCCCAGCACCCGCACGTCGGCCACACCCGGGGTCGACTCCACGCCGGCCAGGCCCAGCCGCAACGCCGCCTCGATGCGCGTGACCGTGGCCCGGTGGTCGCCGGCCAGCAACAGGTCGATCGACGCCAGCGCGGTCGCACACGCCAGCGGGTTGCCCATGTAGGTGGGGCCATGGGCCAGCACCGGGACCTCTCCCCGTGCGATGCCGCCGGCCACGTCGGCGGTGCACAGGGTGGCCGCCAGGGTCATCATCCCCCCGGTCAGGGCCTTGCCGACGCACATGATGTCGGGCACGACGCCCGCCCACTCGCAGGCGAACATCCGGCCGGTGCGGCCGAAGCCGGTGGCGATCTCGTCGAAGACGAGCAGCACGCCGTGCTCGTCGCACAGGTCGCGCAGGGCGGCCAGGTACCGAGGGTTGTGGAAGCGCATGCCGCCCGCGCCCTGCACGACCGGCTCGACCACGACCGCAGCCAGCTCGTGAGCGTGCTGCTCGATGCCGGCGGCCAGAGTCGCCACGTAGCCGGGGTCGACGGGGACGTCGAACCCGCCCGGCGGAGGCGGCACGAACACCTGCGCCGGCACGACGTCCCCCCACAGCGCGTGCATGCCGCTCTCGGGGTCGCACACCGACATGGCGAAGAGGGTGTCGCCGTGGTAGCCGCCCCGCCACGTCAGCAACCGCTGCTTGGCGGGCTGACCGGTCGATCGCCAGAACTGGAGCGCCATCTTGAGGCCGACCTCCACGGCGACCGAGCCCGAGTCGGCGAGGAACACCCGATCGAGAGGCCCGGGCGTGATCTCGACCAGCCGGCGTGCCAGGTCGACCGCCGGCTCGTGGGTGAGGCCGCCGAACATCACGTGGCTCATCTCGCCGAGCTGGGCGGCGGCGGCCTCGACCAGCCGGGGATGCCCGTAGCCGTGGATCGCCGCCCACCACGACGACATGGCGTCGACCAGCTCACGCTCCCGGCCGTCGGCGGTGGTGACCCGCAGGCGAACGCCCTCGGCCCTATGCACCACGAGCGGCGGCACGGCCGCCGGGATCGAGGCGTACGGGTGCCACACGTGGTCCCGGTCGAACCGGACCAGGTCGTCGAGCGCCGCCGCGTCGCGGCCGGTCGTGGTCACGCCGCGATCCTGGCAGGCCCGCCCCCGCCCCCGGAACCGGCGTTCGTTCGTGCCGAATCCCGCAACAAGCGGACGCCGGTCTGTGGGGTCGCCGAAACCGGCGTTCGTTCGTGTCGAATCCCGCAACAAGCGGACGCCGGTTTGGCGCGGGAACCGGCGTTCGTTCGGGCGGATTTCGCAACAGCGGAGCCGGTCGCCTGGGGCGGTCAGGCGTCGCGGGAGGCGACGAACCAGGCCAGCTCGACCAGCTCGGCGCGGGCCGCCGGCGTCAGGTCGGCGGTGCCGACGGCGTCGACCGCCTGCGACGTGAGGTCGTGGATGCGCTGCTCGATCGCGGCGACCGCACCTGTGTCGATCAGCACCCGCTGGATGGCGGCCACATCGGCGTCGCTGAGGCCGGGGGCGCCGACCCGGTCGAGCAGCGCGCCGGCCTGCCGGTCCGCCCCGTCGCTGGCGGCGACCCGCTCGCAGGCGACCGCCAGCAGCGGGGTGGGCTTGCCCTCGCGCAGGTCCTGGCCCACCGGCTTGCCCGTGCGGGCGGGGTCGCCGAACGCGCCCAGCAGGTCGTCCCGCAGCTGGAACGCCTCGCCGAGCGGGTCGCCGTAGGCCGAGAGCGCCGGGCGCAGCTCGGCCAGCCGTCCGGCCAGCGCCGCACCGACGTGCAGCGGCCGCTCGATCGTGTACTTGCCCGACTTGTAGCGGGCGATGCGCCGCGCCAGCGACGGGTCGCGGTCGGCGCGGGCGGTGCCGACCAGGTCGAGGTACTGGCCGAGGTTGATCTCCAGGCGCAGCTCGTGCCACACCGACCACACCGCAGCCGGCGCGTCGCCGAGCAGGCGGTCGGCGTACACGTGGGCCAGGTCGCCCACGAGGATGGCCGCGCCCTCGCCGAAACGCCGGCCCTCGCCCCGCCAGGCTGCGGCGTCGTGCCGGTCGGCGAAGCGCAGGTGGGCGGTGCGCTCGCCCCGGCGGATGTCGGACCCGTCCATGACGTCGTCGTGCACCAGCGCGAACGCGTGCAGCATCTCGAACGCGGCGCCGGCATCGACCACCCGGTCGTCGGCCGGATCGCCGCCCGCGCCGACGAACGCCCAGTAGCAGAAGGCCGGGCGCAGCCGCTTGCCGCCGGCGTCCACGAGCTGCCGGAGCGAGACGAGCGGCTCGACCAGGTCGCGGTCGATCCGCCGCCAGCGGGCGATCTCGCCGTCGAGCAGGTCGGCGAGCCGCCGATCGACGCGGGCGGCGAGCGCGCTCAGGCTCGGCGGGGAGGAGCGGGTGCGCATGGGCGCACCCACGTTAGGAGCCGTGGCCGCCCTCGGCGCATCCCGGCGTCAGGTCGCTGGTGCGACGGCCGTGGGGTCGAGGTCCATCTTCCACGCGCCGTCGACCCGTTCGAGCGGCAGCTCGCGCACGGTCTCGTTGCCGTCGACCACCAGCGTCACCGACACCACGGCCCGGTCGCCGTCCTCGGTGAGGGGCTCCACCTCCCAGGACTCCGCCGACATGATGGCGCTGAGCCCCTCCTCGTCTGCCTCGCACTCGGCAACCGCCTGCGCGGAGGTCTGGCCGTCGGTGCTGAACGACTCGACCGTCATGCGGTCGATGATCCCCTGGCAGTCGCCGTCGGACACGGCGCCGAAGAAGCCCTCGGCCACGTCCACGGGCGTCAGCTCCGAAGTGGAGTCCGCGGGCGCGTCGGTCACCTCGGGCTCACTGCCCGCCGGGGGGCCGGCATCGCTGTCGGTCGTCGGGGTCGTCGCCGGGTCGTCGCCGTCGACTTCCTCGGCGGCGGTGGGGGTGTCGCTGCCGTCGTCACCGGTGAGGACGACCACCACGCCGGCCACGGCGACGATCGCCACGACGCCGGCCAGCATCCACGCCAGGCGGCCCCGGCCACCGGTGCCGGAATTGCCCGGCGTGGCATCCGGCGTCATCTCCGCGGTCGTGGCCGTGGCGGCGGGCTCGATCGGCGGGTAGGCCGGTGACGGGGGCGGGCCCTGGGCGGCGCCCGGCGGTGCCGGCGGCGCGGCGTGGGCGGCACCTGGAGGTGACGGGGGAGGGCCCGGCTGGGCGCCGGCAGGTGGCGGAGGAGGAGGCGGTGGCGGGGGCGGGGCGGTCGCCATGGGGCCGGAGGCGGCCGGCCAGCCGGCGGCAGCGCCGGTGCCGGCCGCAGTCCCACCGTCGGGCGTCGGGCCGGGAGGCGGAGGCGGCGCGGGAGACGGATCGGCCAGGTCGTCGTCGTGGGGATCGGGCGGAAGGGACATGGCCTGTCTCCGGCGCGGGTGAGGTGGTGGCGGCGCCGAGGAGGCGCGCTGGGAGTCTCGCGCGCTGTGGCTACGGTGCGGGGTCGTGCGCCGACCTTTTCCCGCCGCTTCCCGAGCTGCAGGTGTGCTGGTCGTGGCGCTCGCTGTCGCCGGCTGCGGCGGCAGCGGCGTCGAGGTGCGCGAGGGGGTGGCGGCCGACACCGCCGAGTTCACCTACGGCAGCCGCACCGCCACCGTTCCGCTGGAGGCGTGCGCACGCGAGGACGACGTCGTGGTGCTCGCCGGGACCGTCGACTCGGTCGTGCTGCAGGCCGAGGCCGATCTGGGCGAGGGCGGGTTCGACCGGACGGGCGTGACGGCCGACCTGGGTGGCGACGGGATCATGGGGGCGTTCGGGGCCGACATGGACCACGGTCCGGCGGGTGAGATCACCGACGTGCGGGTCGACGGCGACCGCGTGATCGTCGAGGGCACGTGGGTGACCTTCGACGCCGAGCTCAACGCCCAGCCTGCCCCGGCGGGCACCGGCATCGAGGGCCGCCTGGAGGCCCGCTGCCCCGAGACCGACGCCGACGACAGATAGGACCTTCACCCCGCCGCGTCCCGGCGCCCGGCCTGACCTCAGCGGCGGTGGTGGGCCGGGTGTTCTGGCGTTGCTGGCTGCCGGGGTGGGAGGGAGCGACGCCGGTTGGCAGGTCCGGCGGTGTTGGCGTCAGGCAGGCTCGCCGTCGAGGTCGTCCAGGTCGGCGAGCCCGTCAGAACCGTCGTCCTCGTCCTCGTCGTAGCTGTCGTCGTCACTGCTGCCGTCGTCACCGCTGTCGTCGCCGAGGTCGTCGGCGGTGAACGTGGCGCCGGCCGCGGCCGTGGCGGCGTCGGCCTCGGCCTCGAGCTCGCCCACGACCTGCTCGACCTCGAACCGGGCGCCGGCGATGCGGGCCCGGCACAGGCGCAGCAGCTCGGCGGCCCGCCGCACACGCGCGCCCAGCACGTCGACGTCGACCTCGTCGCCGTCGAGCTCGTCGAGGATGCCTTCGAGCTCGCCGAGGGCCTCGGCGTAGCCGATCTCGTCGCCCGCGGTGGGCGGGGCGGAGGGGTCGGATGAGGTGTCGGTCATGAGCTGCTCCCGGGGGGAGTGGTGTCGTCGGCCGGCGGGTCGGCGGGCCGCGTGGCGGTATCCGCCGGGCGGACGGTCGGCGTGGGCCCCGCCGGGTGGGGAGCGGCGCCGGTGAGCCGAGCCGATCCGGTCACCGTGCTGCGGACGTGGCCGTCGGCCAGGGTGGTCACGAGCTGTTCGCCCGCCGCCACCCCGCCCACGGATCGGACGACCCGCCCGTCGGCGTCGCGTGTGATCGACCAGCCTCGCGCCAGCACCCGGGCCGGATCGAGGGCCCGCACCTGGGCCTCGATCGCCGCCAGGTCGCGCGTCGCCGCGCCCAGGGCCCGGGGGCCACGCTGCGTCAGCCGGGACGCCGCCGTGGCCACGTCCTGCTCGTGCGCGCGCAGGTGGCCGCGACCGCCCGACTCGAGGTGGCCCACCGCCCTGTCGAGCACCGTGGTCGACCTTGCCAGCGCGCCCGCCGCCGCGTGGCCGACCCGTGTGCCCCGGCTGGTCAGGTCGCGGTCGGCCGCCGCCAGGCCCTGGCGCGTGGCCAGGGCGACGTGGCGCCCGCAGGAGCGCAGCCGCTCCGCCTGGCGCCGGCCGTGGCGGCGGGCCGCGGCGGCGATGCCCAGCCACGCGTGGGCGGTGCGCCGCTCGACGGCGCGGATGTCGGCCACGACCGCCTGGGCGCACGCCGTCGGGGTCTTGTAGCTGGCGTGCGCCACCTCGTCGGCCACCGAGCGGTCGATGTCATGGCCGATGCCGGTGAGCACGGGCACGCCGAGCCCGGCGACCGCCCGGGCGATGGCCTCGGAGTCGAAAGCGGCCAGGTCGGTGGTGGCGCCGCCGCCGCGCACCAGCAGCACGGCGTCGACCGCCCGAGCGGCGACGGCCGCCAGCCCCCGCACCACCGAGCCGGCCGCGTGTGCGCCCTGCACCCGCACGTCGGCTCGCACGACCGAGAACCCGATGCCCGACCGCCGCAACTCGTCCAGCACGTCGTGCTCGGCCGCGCTGCCCGCGCTCGTGACCAGGCCCAGCCGCAGGGGCACGACCGGGCGGGGGAGCCGGGCCTGCCGGTCCAGCAACCCCTCGGCCCCGAGCAGCCGCAGGAGCCGCTCGCGGTCGGCGGCCAGCCGTCCCAGCGTGAACGCCGGGTCGACGTCGGTCATCTGCAGCTGCAGCCGGCCCCCCCGGCCGTAGAACGTGACCCGGCCGCGCAGCCGCACCTCGGTGCCGTCGGTCATCCGCACCCCGCCGCCCGCGTCGCGCAGGCGCGCGTTGACCCGCAACCGCTCCTGGTTGAACAGCACCACCGACAGGGTGGCCTGGGCGGGTTGCGCCGGATCGCCGCCCCGCGCCGGCTCGACCAGGTCGAACCACACGGTGCCGCCTCGCCGGCTGGGGTTGAGGTTGCGGATGACCCCCCGCACCCACACCTCGTCGGGGAACGCCGCCCGCAGGCTGTGCGCGATGGCCTGCCCCAGCTCGGGCACCGACCACGTGGGGTCGCCGGGGTCGTCCCACAGCGTGGGCGTCGCAGCGGCGCTGGGCGTGCCGGCGGGTGGGGACGGGCGTCTTGCCATGCCTCGCTCACGCTAGTCACGGGGTACGACACCCAACGGGTCCGCGGATAGGTGCCCCGCTGCGGATTCGGCGGCTTCGCCGCCGAAGGTCGATCGACGCTATACCCCCGCTCTTGGCGCCTTCGGCGCCGGGCCGCTGGGCCACGGCTGCGCCTGTCGGCGCAGCGTCCAGGGCCCGGGGCGAACCATGTGCCGATGCCCTTCGGGCGACGTCGGATCGTACGCTCGCGGCCGTGGGCGGTAAGGACTACTGCGGGAACGTCGACCACATCGACCCGTGCCCCGAGTACCCCGATCTGCTGGTTCCCGGCGTGGTGGTGCTGGCGCTCGGCGTCATCGGGGGCGGTGTCGGGATCCGGCGTGGCCGACGCGCGTGACCCTGCACGGCCAGCGCCCCGTCCCTCGCGTGGGTGGCCCGCCGCTACCCTCGGGGACCCCGCCCGTGGGGCGGCCGAGCCGCCGGGAGGCGCCGTGCACACCGAGATCGCGCCGGGCGTCGTCCAGATCGACACGCTGCTCGGCGGGTGGCACCAGGTCACCGCCGGCTACCTCGTCACCGGGGATGCCCCGGTGCTCGTCGAGACGGGCAGCCAGACCTCGGTGCCCCACCTCCTGGCGGCCCTGGCCGACCTCGGTGTCGCCGCCGACGACCTCGCCGGGGTGGCGGTCACCCACATCCACCTCGACCACGCCGGCGGGGTGGGCGACGTGGCCGCCGCCTTTCCCCGGGCCACCGTGTACGTCCACGAGCGCGGGGCGCGCCACCTGGTCGACCCGACCCGCCTGGTGGACAGCGCGGCCCTCGTCTACGGCGACCGGCTGGACTCGCTGTACGGCCGGCTCACCCCCACCGCCGGCCGAGCGGGTGCGGGTGCTGGAGGACGGCGACGAGGTGGTGGTGTCCACCAACCGCACGCTGACCACCGTCGACTCGCCCGGCCACGCCAAGCACCACCTGGCCCTGCACGACAGCGACTCGGGCCTGCTGTTCGCGGGCGACGCTGTCGGCGTCCGGCTGCCGGACGTGGGCGTGCTGCGGCCCGCCACCCCGCCGCCCGACTTCGACCTCGACCAGGCCCTCACGTCGCTCCGCCGCTTCGCCGCCCGCCGCCCCGCCGGCATCGCCCTGGCCCACTTCGGCCTCGTGCCCGATCCGGCGGCCATCCTCGACGAGGCGCAGGAGACGCTCACCCGGTGGGCCGAGGTCGCCGAGGCCGCGTGGCAGGACGGCCGCGACATCGCCGAGGCGCTGGCCGAGCAGTTCACGTCCGACCTGGACGACGTCGATCCCGCCCAGCGCGAGAAGCTCGAGACCCTCAACGGCATCCACTCCAACGCCGCCGGGTTCCGCCGTTGGCTCGAGCACGGCCATCATGTGCACGCCCATGACGGTCATGCCGACCACGGCCGGGTTGGTGACCGACCGGTAACCTGACTAGACAACGCGGGACCGCATCCGCAGGAGGAAGCCGCCATGACCGAAGCTGTCATCGTCGCCACGGCCCGCAGCCCGATCGGCCGGGCCATGAAGGGCTCCCTGGTCGAGTGCCGGCCCGACGACCTGGGTGCCGCCATCGTCACCGCCGCCCTCGACAAGGTGCCCGAGCTCGACCGCACCACGATCGACGACCTCATCCTCGGCTGCGGCCAGCCCGCCGGCGAGTCGGGCTACAACGTGGCCCGCGTCATGGCCATCCTCGCCGGCCTCGACGACGTGCCCGGCGTGACCGTCAACCGCTACTGCTCGTCGTCGCTGCAGACCATCCGGATGGCGGCGCACGCCATCAAGGCGGGCGAGGGCGACGTGTTCGTGGCCGCCGGGGTCGAGACGGTCAGCCGCTACATGAGCGGCATGTCCGACAGCGGCCCGCACAACGCCCTGTTCGCCGACGCCGAGGCCCGCACCGCCGAGCTGACCAACGGCGCCGACTCGTGGCAGCCGCTCGCCGGCCTGCCCGACATCTACATCGCCATGGGCCAGACCGCCGAGAACGTTCGGGTCAAGGAGGGCGTCGGCCGCCAGGACATGGACGAGTTCGCGGCGCGCAGCCAGCAGCTCGCCGTCGCCAACCAGGAGAACGGCTACTGGGACGGCGAGATCACCCCCGTCACCACGCCCTCGGGCACGGTGGTCAGCAAGGACGACGGCCCGCGGGCCGGCACCACGGTCGAGAAGCTGTCCGAGCTCAAGCCCGTCTTCCGGCCCGACGGCCAGGTCACCGCCGGCAACGCCTGCCCGCTCAACGACGGCGCCGCCGCCGTCGTGGTCATGAGCGACACCCGCGCCCGCGAGCTGGGCATCACCCCGCTCGCCCGCGTCGTGTCCACGGGCGTGACCGGGCTCAACCCCGAGATCATGGGCCTCGGCCCGGTCGCGGCGTCCCGCCAGGCGCTGGCCCGGGCCGGCATGAGCATCGACGACATCGACCTGGTCGAGATCAACGAGGCCTTCGCCGCCCAGGTGCTCCCCTCGGCCGCCCATCTCGGCATCCCCATCGACAAGCTCAACGTCAAGGGCGGCGCCATCGCCCTCGGCCACCCGTTCGGCATGACCGGCGCCCGCATCGCCACCACGCTCATCCACGCCCTCCAGGACGAGGACAAGACGTTCGGCCTGGAGACGATGTGCGTGGGCGGCGGCCAGGGCATGGCCATGATCCTCGAGCGCCTGTCCTGACCTGATCGCAGCCGGCCGGGCCCGGCGGTCAGCCGGTGTAGAGCCGCCGCAGCGCGGCCACGTCCACACCCGCCAGCGTGGGCACCAGCGCGTCGACCGAGCCCACCGGCAGGTCGACCATGTGGGGCACGCCCACGACGACACAGCCCGCGGCCCGCGCCGAGGCGATGCCGGTGGGCGAGTCCTCGATGGCCAGGCAGGCCGACGGCTCGGCGCCCACCGCCCGGGCCGCGGCGAGGTACGGGTCGGGATGGGGCTTGCCCCGGGGCACCTCGTCGCCCACCACGGTGGCGGCGAACGTCCCCGGCGGCAGCAGGTCGACGACGGCACCGGCCAGGCGGCGCCACGACATCGTGACGAGCACGCAGGGCACGCCGGCGTCGCGCAGCCCGTCCAGCAGCTCACGTGCGCCGGGTTGCCACGGCGGCTGGTCGGCCATCTGCTCGACCACCCGCTCCATCATCGTGTTCACGATGTCGACGGCCTCCATGTCCACGCCGCCGGCGCTCTGGATGTAGGCGGCCGCGTCGAGCAGGTCGAAGCCGAGCACGGCGCGGGCGTCGGCGTCGGTCCACGTGCCGGCGTGCGCGGCCACCAGCTCGCGCTCGGCCCGGTGCCAGAAGGGCTCGGTGTCGACCAGCGTGCCGTCCATGTCCCACAGCACGGCCGCCGGGCCCCCGGGCGCGGGTGCGGCGAGGGAGGGGGAGTCGTCGGCCGTCACGGAGTTGACGAATCTACCGGCACCCGATGCGATCTCGTCCCCTCGGGACTTGCGGCAGATCCCGTCGCCACAGCACCGGATCCGCCGCACGTTCCCTCGCCAGAACCGGCGGGCTCCGCCGGTGTTCCCTCCGACCCGGCGAGCGCCCGCCGCACCTCCCGCACGATCCGTTCGGGCTGACGCAGGTACATCCGGCGGGTGTAGCGCAGCAGCGTCCACCCGGACAGCACGACGTCGTTCTGCCGGGGATGGTCCGACCCGGCGAACTGGTCGGCGGTGATGAGCGCGTGCTGCGTCGTCGCACGCTCGGCCACCAGGCGGTCGATGTCGGACATGGCTTCGTCTCCCGAGGCGCGGGTCGGCGGGTCGGGGGGAAGCCGTCCGGGGACGATAGCGCCGGCCCGGCGGGGCGCCTTCGTGCGACGGATCGTGCCGCGGATCCGGTGCCTGGGCGACGGGATCCGCCGCAAGTTCGGGAGGGCGGGTCGGGAGGGCGGGTCGGGAGGGCGGGGCGGTGGGTGGGTGCGAGGGGGCGGGTGGCCTAGGGGAGACCGGCGTGGGGGACGTCGACGGTGGTGGTCACCAGGACCGCCTCGCGGGCGGCGCTGCGGGCGTGCTCGTCGAAGTCGGGCGCGCAGCAGGCGAGCAGCGTGCGGCCGTCGTCGCCTCCCAACATGCACGCGTACACGCCGAGGCCGCCGGGCGCCGGGATCTCGTCGACCACGCCCTCGCCGGGTGCCACCCGCACCAGCCGGTTGCCCAGCGCATCGGCCGCCCAGATGTGGCCCTCCGCGTCGAGCGCGCAGCCGTCGGGCGCCACGCCGGGCAGGGCCGCCCACTCGCGCCGGTCGGAGAGCGCGCCGTCGTCGCCGACGGTGAAGGCCGTGTAGCGGGCGCCCATCGTCTCGCCCACCACCAGCGTGGAGCCGTCCGGGGTGATGACGCTGCCGTTGGGGAACGCCAGGTCCTCGGCGGCCACGGATGTGGCGCCGTCCGGTGCGATGTGGACCAGGACCGTGGGCCGCGGTGCCTCGCCGGCCATGAGGTCGAAGCCGAAGTTGCCCACGTAGGCGTGTCCGCGCAGGTCGACCACCAGGTCGTTGGCGAGGCCGCCGCAGTGCTCGGCGATGTCGGCGTGGACGGTGATCGCACCGTCCGGGCTGCGCCGCAGCACCTTCTGGTCGCGCATCGAGACGACGAGCAGCGAGCCGTCGGGCAGCCAGCCGAGCCCGGAGGGCTGGGCCTCGACCGTCAGCACCTCGTCGACGGCGCCGTCCGGGGCGACGGCGTACACGGCGTGCCGGTAGAAGTCCGACACCCACCAGCGGCCGTCGTGCCACCGCGGCCCCTCGAAGAAGGTGCCCCCGTCCGCCAGCGTGTCGAAGCTGTGGTCGCTCATGACGGGGGACGCTACCGCCGGGCTCAGCCCGGGGCCGGGGGGCCGTTGGCGTAGCCGACCGAGGCGGCGAGCATGACCTGCAATGCCTCCTCGAACTCCGGTTGGGGGAGGCCCAGCGACTTCGACGTGATGGCACCGAGGTAGAGGTTGACGGTGACGGCCACCAGGGCGTCGGTGCTGAGCTGGGGCGAGATGATGCCGGCGGCCTTGCCGCCCTCGATGGACGAGCGTGTGATCTGCTCGATCATCGCCACGCTGACCCGCAGCGGCGACTCCTCCAGGTCGTCGCGCACGATGGCGCCGGTGACCTCGGTCAGCAGTCGGTGCTCCGGCGTGGCGGGGGCGGCCACATGGCCGGCCAGCAGGCGGGTGAACGCGTCGAGGGGCGCGGCAGCGCCCAGCCGCTCGGCTTCGTCGGTGGCCTGGGCCAGCCCCTCCATGTTGCCCGGAGCGACCCCGGGGACGTAGGCCGCGAGGAACTCGTTCAACAGCTCGGCCTCGGTGCGGTACCACTCGCCGAGCACGGCGTGGACCATCAGCTCCTGCTTGCCGCCGAAGTTGGCGTAGATGGCCCCGGTGGTGAGGCCGGCCCGCCGGGCGACGGCCTGCACGGTCGTCGCCTGGTAGCCGCGGGCAGCGAGCAGCTCGTACGCCGCCTCGAGCAGGCGGTCCCGAGTGGAGATGTCGGTGGCCGCGGCATCGGCCCGTGGGGCCGGGGAGGTCGTGGGAACAGCCATCGCAGGACGGGAGGCTATCGCCCGCTCTCCGCGTGAGGGGACCACGTCGATCCGCGACCGCGGAGGGTGTGGACAGCGCCGCGTCTGGGGGCGAGACACCGTCAGTAACGTCGTTAGATCCTAATTTTGTTGACTTGATGTCTAATAAGAATAATGTTGTTATCAGTTCGGGACGCCGACCGGCCCCGCTCGACCTGACGGCCCGCCCCCGGTGCTCCCGTCCACACAGGAGGGGATCCATGAGACCTACGAAGAGGCGTCGTGCCTTCGCCGGTGCGGTGCTCGGCACCGTGCTGCTGATGGCGGCGGCCGGGACGGGAACGAGCGCCGCCCAGGAGCACGACCACCCGACGACCACCACCACCGAGCACGACCATCCGACCACCACGACCACCCGGCCGACGTCGACGTCGACCACGTCGCCGCCGCAGCCCGGCTCGCAGACGACGACCATCCGCTACGGGCCGTACAGCGTGCAGGGGGCTCCCCCCAACCCGGACGGCACCCACGGCCACGCCCACACCGGCAACCAGTTCAGCTTCTTCGTCCAGAAGCCGTGCGGGGATTGCTACATCACCGGCATGACGGCCGACCTGGTGTACGCCGACGGCCGCCGGGCCGGCTGGAGCACCGACACCCAGCTGCACCACATGGTGCTGTTCAACCAGAGCTGGGGCCGTTCGGACGCCACGTGCGGCAACTCGTTCCTGGGCTTCCTGGGGCAGCGGTTCTTCGCCTCGGGCGACGAGCGGACGCCCATCATCGCCCCGCCGGGCTACGGCTACCGCGTCGGCCTCTTCGACTCGTGGCACATGATCTGGGAGCTGGCCAACCACAACTCCACACCGCAGAACAACCTCTACATCTCGATGAAGTGGAACTGGGTGCCGGCATCGACGCCGGGCATGCGCAACGTCGAGCCCGTGTGGCTCGACCTCAACCAGTGCGGCACGTCGCACGTGTCGCTTCCCGCCGGCCCGAGCCAGCGCAGCTACACCTGGACCGTCAACCGTCCGGGCCGCGTCATCGGCACCGGTGGTCACATCCACGACGGCGGCATCGACATCCCGCTGCGCAACGACACCACCGGGCAGCTCATCTGCAACTCGACGGCGACCTACGGCGGCGATCCGCTGTACACCGGCCACCACAGTGATGCGCACCTGTCCGGCATGTCGACGTGCACGGGCACGAGGGACAGACCGGTGACCACCCTGACCAACGGGCAGCGGGTGACCATCACCGGTCGCTACAACATGCCCGCCGCGGTCACCGACCAGATGGGCATCGTCCTGCTGTACATCGACCAGTCGGCGTGACGAGGTCCTGAAGCTCCGGGTCGGGGCGCCGGCTGCCCCACGCCGCTGAAGCCGGCGCCCCGCCCGACCTCGTGCCGTGCCAGGAAACGGCACCTGCACCAACCCGCGGACCGCCACATCGGGGGATCGATGACGCCCAGCTTCGACCGTCGGCGGGCCGTCCTCCGGCTCGCCGTGATCGCACCCACGATGGCCCGGCGGGCCGTCGTGGCCCTCTCCGCCGGAGCGGCCGTCGTCGCCGTCACGGCCCTCGTCCCCGGGACGACCCTCCTCCGGCCGACCGTGGCGGCCGCCTCCGAGAGGTCCGCCACCGTCGCCGCCCACGCTCGGGTCACGGGCAGCGAGCCCGCCGACGGCGCCGTCGTCACCGCCCTGCCGGCGCGCGTGACCGTCCGGTTCAGCGGCAAGCCCGCCACCGCCGAGGGCGACCCGTTGCTCGTGTACGACCCGTCGGGCCGCCGCATCGACGACGGCGACGTGCGCGTCGAGCCGGGAGGTCGGGCGCTATCGGTCGGCACCACGCCGGCGGCCGGCGCGCCGGGTGGCTACACGCTCGTGTTCCGCGTCGTCTCGGCGGACTCCCACGTGATCGCCGGGCGCCTGGCGTTCGAGGTCAGCGGCGTGGCGGCCGCCACGACAGGCTGGATGCGACTCGTGCAGCCGGAGTCCCCCCACGGTCTGCGCGGCGGCACCGCCGACCGGCGGCCGGAGGCCCTGGCGATCGTCACCGCGCTGGTCGCCGGGACGACCCTGCGGCGCGCCCTGCGGTCGCGACCGGGGCGGCCGATCCCCATCCGGGTGGCCCGGGAGCATGGGGGTCGGTCGAGGCCGGCGGCCGGTGGTTGAGCTCTCGTACTCCCGGCCGGCGGCGGGCCGGGACCCCCATCCCTCGCCCCCGGCCGGCTCCCCGGCCGCCGGCGGTGGACCGCCGCGGTTCCCGCGGTCGCGCCTACTCCCCACCACCGCGCTGGGGGACGCCGGCGACGGTCGGCCAGACGGCGGGGCGAGCGACAGCGGGGGCGACCCGGGCGGGGCCCGCGCGGGCAGGGGTGTGATCCGGGGCCGATGGGTGACCCGGGTGGCCGTCGTCGCGGGGTGCTCGGCGGCAGCGACGGTCGCGGTCCTGGCATTGGTCGTCGCCCGCTGGCCCGATCCCGGCGGCGGGGAGGGACCGGCCGCGGCGTTCGACGCGGCGGTCGCCCGGTCGATCGAGGCCGACCTGGTGCTGTCGTCCGCGACCTGGGTCGAGTACGTCGCCGTCCTGCTGCTGCTGGGCGGCGCCGCGTTCCGGCTGTTCGTCAGCCGCCCCCCGTTCGCCGGGCGGGGCCGGCCCGAGCGGGTGCTGCTGGCGGCGGCGGTCGCAGGCGTGGTCGCCTGCCTGGGGACCGTGCCGCTGCGGGCCGTCGTCGTGTCGGGCCGCGGGGCGGCCGCGGTGCTCGACCCGGACGTGACCGCGCTGGTGCTGACGAGCCGGTTCGGCGACGCCGCCTGCCTCCGCCTGGTGGCGCTGGTGCTGTTCGGGTTGACGCTGTCGCGGCCGCCCCGGGGCTGGGAGCGCCGGCTGCGGATCATCCGCCCCGGGGCCACCATGCTGGTGTTCGGGTCGATCTCGGCCCGGACCGTCGAGCGCGCGGTGTGCATCACCGCCGGCCTCGCGGCCCTGGCCTCGTTCTCGATGGTCGGGCACCCGCAGGCCAGCGAGCCTCGCCCCGTGCTGGTGGCGGCCCAGGCGGCCCACGTCCTGGCCGCGGCGGTGTGGTTCGGGGGCGGCGCCGTGCTGGCCCTCGAGATCGGGCGCCAGCGGCGTTGGGGGAGCCCCCGGTGCACCGCCGAGGCGGTCGCCCGGTTCAGCACCGTGGCGGGCGTCGCCCTCGGGCTCGCGGCGGTGACGGGCGCGGTGCTCGCCCGCTCGCAGCTCGCCTCGCCCGGGGCGCTGGTGTCGACGGCGTACGGCCGGGCGCTCGTCGTCAAGCTGCTGCTCGTGGCGGGCGTCGCCGCCCTCGGCGCCTACAACCACCACCGGGTGGTGCCCGCGGTCGTGGCCGAGGACGACCCGGCGGGCTGGCGGCTGCTCGGGCGCACCGCGGCGGTCGAGGCGGTCCTGATGGCGGTCGGCGTCCTGGTCGCGACGGCCGCCCTGACCAGCGGCGGCTTCTGACTGGCCCCGGCCCGCGCGGGCGGGGCGGACCCCGCGGCCGGCTACGACGTGCCGTAGACGGGGGCCGGGGCCGGGGCCTTGGCCAGCAGGTCGTCGACGACCGGGCCGAGCTCGGCCGGGTCCCACCGCGCGCCCTTGTCGAGCGCGGGGCCGTGCTGCCATCCGTCCGCCACCGACACCTTGCCGCCCTCGACCTCGAACACCCGGCCGGTCACGTGCGCCGAGCCGGGCGAGCCCAGCCACACCACCAGCGGCGCGACGTTCTCGGGGGCCATGGCGTCGAAGGCGGCGTCGTCGTCGGGGGCCGCCATCATGTCGGCGAAGACGGTCTCCGTCATGCGGGTGCGGGCGGACGGGGCGATGGCGTTGGCCGTCACGCCGTAGCGGCCCAGCTCGGCCGCCTGGACGAGGGTCAGCGCCGCGATCCCCGCCTTGGCGGCGCTGTAGGCCGCCTGGCCGACCGAGCCCAGCAGCCCGGCGCCCGAGGACGTGTTGACGATGCGGGCGTCGACCGGTTCGCCGGCCTTGGCCTGTGCCCGCCAGTGGTCGGCGGCGAAGCGGGCGACGGCGGCGTGGCCCTTCAGGTGGACGCGCACGACGGCGTCCCACTCGGCCTCCTCGCAGGACACCAGCATGCGGTCGCGCACGATCCCGGCGTTGTTGACGACGACGTCCAGGCGCCCGAACGCCTCGAGGGCGCCGGCGACCAGGTTCCGGGCGCCATCCCAGTCGGCCACGTCGTCGCCGTTCACCACGGCCTCGCCCCCGGCGGTGCGGATGGCGTCGACCACCTGGCCCGCCGGGGAGGTCGAGCCGCCCGAGCCGTCGAGCTCGGCCCCGATGTCGTTGACCACCACCCGCGCCCCCTGGCGGGCGAACTCGAGGGCGTGGGCCCGCCCGATGCCCCGCCCCGCGCCGGTGACGATGACGACGCGCCCGTCGCAGATGCCGGTCATGGGCGGCATGATGGCACACGACCTGACGGTCCGTCAGAGACGGCTGCCTCCCCGGTCATGGGGCATGATCGGGCCCGGGCATCCGCCCACCCACTCATCACGGGGAGCCCCGCCATGCGCTACGGCGTCACCATCTTCGCCACCGACGTGTCGATCGACGTGGTCGAGCTGGCCCGGGCCGTCGAGGAGCGCGGCCTCGACTCCCTGTGGCTGCCCGAGCACACCCACGTCCCCACCAGCCGCCGCACGCCCCACCCCAGCGGCGCCGAGCTGCCCGAGAAGTACAAGCGATCGCTCGACCCGCTGGTGGCCCTGGCCGCGGCGGCGAGCGCCACCGCCACCGTGCGGCTGGGCACCGGCATCCTGCTGCCCGCCCAGCGCGACCCGATCGTGACCGCCAAGGCCGTCGCCACCCTCGACCACGTCTCCGGCGGCCGGCTGGCGCTGGGGGTCGGCTTCGGGTGGAACGAGGAGGAGATGGCCGACCACGGCGTCGACTTCCAGGCCAGGCGGGCCGTGGCCCGTGAGCACGTGCTGGCCATGCAGGCGCTGTGGCACGACGAGGTGGCCGAGTTCGACGGCGAGCACGTGTCGTTCCCGCCCGCGTGGTCGTGGCCCAAGCCCGCACAGCGCGACGCCGAGGGACGGACCGCGGTGCCGGTGCTGATGGGCGGCGCCGCGGGCGACACGCTGTTCGCCCATGCGGTCGAGTACGCCGACGGGTGGCTGCCCATCGGCGGCGCCGGGCTGGGCGCGGCGCTGCCGCAGTTGCGGGAGGCGCTGGCGGCGGCGGGGCGCGACCCCGAACACTTCGAGGTGGTGCCGTACGCGGTGGCGCCCGACCACGGCAAGCTCGACCACTACCGCGGCCTGGGCGTGACCGAGGTGGTGTTCGACCTGCCCTCGGCGCCGCGCGACAAGGTGCTGACCGTGCTCGACCGCTTCGCCGACCTGGTGGCCGAGCGCCAGGACCGCCCGGACCGCCCCGGCCAGGCCGACCCCGCCGATCGACCGGATCAGGCCGACCAGGCAGCCCAGACCGACCCGGCAGACCAGACCGACCAGACGGACCAGCCCGACCAGCCCGACCAGGCCGACCGACCCGACAGTCCCGTGGTCGCCGGCTGACCGCGGCGGGCCGGTCCGTCGCCGCGGACCCCGCCCGGCGGCACCGGCCCCTCTGAACGTCGTGCAGTCGCTCGTCCACCTCAGTCCCGCCGGCTTCCTGGTCGTGCTCGCCGCGGTGACGGTCGGCTCGATCGTGCAGGGCTCCATCGGCTTCGGGGCCAACCTGGTGGCGGCGCCCGTGCTCGCCCTGATCGAGCCGGGGGCGCTGCCGACGGCGCTCATGCTGCCGGTCCTGCCGCTGTCGGTCGCGATGATGCGGCGCGAGGCGCACGGCGTCGACCGGCGGGCCGTCGGATGGCTGATGACGGGACGGGTGCCGGGGACCGTGGCCGGCTCGCTGGTGGTGGCGGTGGTGGCCGCGGACACGCTGTCGGTGCTGGCCGGGGTCGCCGTCCTCGTGGCGGTGGCGGTCACGCTGTCGACCGCGACCATCCCCGTCACGCCCGCCACCCAGGTCGCCACCGGCGTCGTGTCGGGAGCGATGGGCACGGCGACGTCCATCGGTGGTCCCCCGCTGGCGCTGCTCTACCAGCACCACGAGGGACCGGTGCTGCGGGCGACCCTGGCCGCCACCTTCGCCCTCGGCACGGTCGTGTCGGTGCTCGGCCTGGCGCTGGCCGGGGTCATCGAGGGCTGGCAGGTGGTGCTGGCGCTGGCCCTGGCGCCGGGGACGCTGCTGGGCGTCCTGGCCAGCAACCGCCTGGTGGGCCGGCTCGACGGCGCGTGGATGCGGCCGGCGGTGTTGCTGTTCGTCTCGGTGGCCGCGGTGGTGGCCATCGCCCGGGGCCTGGGGTGACCCGACCGGACGACCCCCTCGACGACTACCGAGCGCTCAACGACCCGGCGCGGCGCCGCCAGGTCGAACGGCGGGGCGGGTACTTCGTGGTCGAGGGCCTGCTGGCCGTGGAGGCCCTGCTCGGCTCGCACTACCCGGTGCGGTCGGTGCTCGCCACCGAGCGGCGGGCCGAGCGGGTGCGGGCCCTGGTGGGCGACCGGGCCCCGGTGCTGGTGCGGAGCGGTGACGAGGTGGCGGCGGTGGCGGGCTTCGACGTCCACCGGGGCGTGCTGGCCGCCGCCGAGCGCCTGCCGCCGGCCGGCCTGGACGAGACCCTGGGCGCCTCGCGGCTGGTGCTGGTGACCGAGGGTTTGGGCGACCACGAGAACCTGGGTGCGCTGTTCCGCAACGCCGCGGCGCTGGGCGCCGGGGCGGTGCTGCTCGACCCCACCACGGCCGACCCGCTGTACCGCCGCAGCGTGCGGGTGTCGCTGGGCCATGTCCTGCGGGTGCCGTGGACCCGGCTGGCCGCCCTGCCCGGGGCGCTGGCCGGCCTGCGGGAGCGGGGCTTCGAGGTCGTCGCCCTCACGCCCGGACCCGACGCCACGACCATCGACGACTACGTGGCGGCGTCCGGCGGTCCGGCCGCGACCCGGCGGATCGCGCTGGTCGTCGGGGCCGAGGGGCCGGGCCTGACGCCCGCCACGCTGGCGAAGGCCGACCGCCGCGTGCGCATCGCCCTGGCGCCCGGGGTCGACTCGCTGAACGTGGCGACCGCGGCCGCCGTCGTCCTCCACCGGCTGGCGCCCTGGGCTTCGGACCTGGGTGGCGGCCTGGCCTAGTGGTGTGTCGGCGAAGTGGGCACGGTGCCTCGCCGGCCAGGTTCGCCGCTGGCGGCGTCCTCGTCGTCGCCGCAGCTACGGCTGCGCCTTCCTCCTGCGTCCTTGCCAGCGGCGAACCTGACTCGCCGAGACCCCCCGCCACTTCGCCGACGCACCACTAGGGTCGCGGGGATGCGTGGCATCCTCCTCGCCGGCGGCACGGGCTCGCGGCTGTGGCCGGTCACCCAGGCCGTGTCCAAGCAGCTCATGCCGGTGTTCGACAAGCCGATGGTGTACTACCCGCTGTCGACGCTCATCATGGCGGGCATCCACGAGGTGCTGGTCATCACCACGCCCGAGGACCAGATGCAGTTTCAGCGCCTGCTGGGCGACGGCGCCCGCCTGGGCATGCGACTCGAGTACGTGGCCCAGCCCCGGCCCGACGGCATCGCCCAGGCGTTCCTGCTGGGCGAGGAGTTCATCGGCGACGAGCCCGTGGCGCTGATCCTGGGCGACAACATCTTCCACGGCGTGGGCCTGGGGCGGCGGCTGCGCGACGACGCCGGGGCCGACTTCGCGGGCGGCCGCGTGTTCGCCTATGCCGTCGCCGACCCGGCGGCCTACGGCGTGGTCGAGTTCGACGAGGCCGGCCGGGCCATCTCCATCGAGGAGAAGCCGGAGAAGCCCAAGTCGCGCTACGCGGTGCCGGGCCTCTACTTCTACGACAACCGGGTGGTCGAGATCACCCGGGGACTGTCGCCCAGCGACCGGGGCGAGCTCGAGATCACCGGCGTCAACGCCGCCTACCTGGCCAAGGGCGAGCTGCGGGTGTCGGTGCTCGACCGGGGCACCGCGTGGCTCGACACCGGGACGTTCACGTCGCTGGTGAGCGCAGCCGAGTTCGTGCGGGTGATCGAGGAGCGGCAGGGCCTCAAGATCGGTTGCGTCGAGGAGGCCGCGTGGCGGGCGGGGTTCATCGACGACGACCACCTGCGCAGCCTGGCGGGTCCCCTGGAGAAGAGCGGCTACGGCACCTACCTGCTGGATCTGCTCGACTTCGGCGATCCTCCCAACCCCGTCCCCTGAGTCCTGTCCGGCCGCCGGCCCCCCTCCCCTCGGGGGCCCCGATGGGTGCAGCATGGAGGCATGCCCGGCACCCACGAGGTCACGAACCAGCCGCCCCCGCTGGAGGGCTACGACGTGTTCGCCGCCGACGCCGCGCTGGTCGAGGCCGTCGAGCGCGAGGGCGCCGGCTGGGCGGCCGACGACCTGCACGCACTCGGCCGGCTGGCCGGCTCGCCCGAGGCCATCGAGTGGGGGTTCCTCGCCAACCGCAACCCGCCCGAGCTGCGCACGCACGACCGTTTCGGCAACCGGATCGACGAGGTGGCCTACCACCCCGCCTATCACGAGCTCATGCGGGTCGCCGTCGGTCACGGCCTGCACGCGTCGCCGTGGGCCGTCGACCGCCCGGGGGCGCACGTGGCCCGGGCCGCGGGCTTCGTCACCTGGTCGCAGGTCGAGGCGGGGCACGGCTGCCCGGTGTCGATGACCTACTCGATCGTCCCCGCGCTGCGGAACCAGCCCGATCTGGCCGAGCAGTGGGAGCCGCGCCTCGTGGCCCGGGCCTACGACCCCCGCAACGTCCCGGCCCGCGAGAAGCCGGGGGCGATCGGCGGCATGGGCATGACCGAGAAGCAGGGCGGCTCCGACGTGCGGGCCAACACCACCCGCGCCGAGCCGCCCGCGACGAACGGATCGGCCGGCGGCGGCCAGCAGGCCGAGCCGGCGCCGGGCGACGGCGACGGCGTGTGGCGGCTGACGGGCCACAAGTGGTTCTGCTCGGCGCCCATGTCGGACCTGTTCCTCATGCTCGCCCAGGCGCCGGGGGGCCTGTCGTGCTTCCTCGTGCCCCGGTGGCTGCCCGACGGCGAGCGCAACGACGGCCTCCGCCTGCAACGGCTGAAGGACAAGCTGGGCAACCGGTCGAACGCCTCCAGCGAGGTCGAGCTCGACGGCGCCGCGGCCTGGCTGGTGGGCGAGGAGGGCCGGGGCGTCCGCACCATCATCGACATGGTCGCCCACACCCGGCTCGACTGCGTGCTGGGCGCGACGGCCACGATCCGCCAGGCGACCGCGCAGGCGCTGCACCACGCCGCCCACCGGGCCGCGTTCGGGTCGGCGCTCGTCGACCAGCCGCTGATGCGCGTGGTGCTGGCCGACCTGGCGGTCGAGTCGGAGGCGGCCACCGTCACGGCCATGCGCCTGGCCCGGGCGTTCGACGATGCGGCCGGGGGCGACGAGGCGGCGCGGGCCTTCCAGCGGGTGGCGACCGCGGTGGGCAAGTACTGGGTGTGCAAGCGCCAGCCGACGGTGGTGGGCGAGGCGCTCGAGTGCCTGGGCGGCAACGGCTACGTCGAGGAGTCGATCATGCCGCGGCTGTTCCGGGAGAGCCCCCTGAACGGCATCTGGGAGGGGTCGGGCAACGTGATCTGCCTCGACGTCCTCCGGGCGCTGGCGCGAGAGCCCGAGGCGTTGGCCGCGTTCGTCGACGAGGTCGACGCCGCCGCCGGGGCCGACGCCCGTCTCGACGCGGCGGCGGCGCGGGTGCGGGCCGAGCTGGCCGACACCGCGGGCATCGAGAGCCGCGCCCGGCGGGTGGTCGAGGCCATGGCGCTGGCGTTCCAGGGCAGCCTGCTGGTGCGGTTCGGCCATCCGGCGGTCGCCGAGGCCTTCCTGGCGTCGCGCCTGGTGGGCGAGGAGGGCCTGGCGCTCGGCACCCTGCCCCCGGGATCCGACCTGGGGACGATCGTCGAGCGCTCCCGCCCCAAGGTCGGCTAGCCCCGCCCCGCCCGGCGGGGCGCGCCCGATCGTCCCGGAGAAAGACGCGTCGCAGGGGACATCCGATCGCGGGCGGGCGACGTATATCCACGGGGCGGCCGTACGAACATATGGGGGAAATGAATGCGCACACGACTGGTCGCAACGCTGGTCTCAGGTCTCATGCTCGGGGGAGGCGTCGTGGGGCTCGTTGCGACGCCGGCCGGTGCCGACGGCTCGGGCGGGCACTCGAACTTCAGCGTGGGCTTCACGCCGCCTCACCGGCGCCGAGGAAGTGCCCGGCCCGGGCGACGACGACGGGCGCGGCACGTTCAGCTACCTCACGTTCGGCGACACGCTCTGCTACGTGCTCACGGCCCGCCGCATCGATCCGCCGGTCGCCGCCCACATCCACCTCGGTGCCGCCGGCACCCCCGGGCCCATCGCCATCAACCTCGAGACGCCCGACGACGGCTTCTCGCACGGCTGCATCACTGCGGTCGACGACTCGACCCCCAACACCGCCGACGTGCTGCTGCGCGCCGAGCTCGCGGGCATCGTCGAGAGTCCCGAGAACTACTACGCCAACGTCCACAACCCCGCGTTCGCGCTGGGGGCCATCCGCGGTCAGCTCGACTGACCGTCCCGCACTGGCGGGCCGGCGGCACCCCACCGCCGCTGGCCCGTCGGTAACTCCCGGTCCGTCCGTCGCCGGACGGGCCGGCCAGCTACAGCACGTCCCGTCGGGCGGGCCCGAGGCTAGGCCGCTGGCCCGGCCCGTCCGGCGGGGCTGGGGCCGCGGCCGCAGGCTGACGTGCCGGTTCGGGTCACACCGTGGGCCGGCGCCGCAGGCCGCGGGTCAGGCCGTGAGCGACTGCCGTAGGCGGCGGCCGGCGAGCAGGCCCAGGCCGACGACGAAGGCGGCGAGCACCGCCAGCTCGTCCGCGATGGCGGCGACACCCCGGCCGTCGAAGATGAGCACCTGCCAGGCGTCCATCGCCCAGGCGTGCGGGGTGAGGTGGCCGAGCACCCGCATGGGCGCCGGCACGACCTCCAGCGGCCACATGCACCCGCCCAGCATCGCCAGCGCGATCGCCACGGGAATGGCCACCGCCTGCGCCTGGTCGGGATCGCTGGCGATGGCTCCGACGAGCAGCCCGGTGGCGGTCGCCACGGCGGCGAACAGCACCACCACCAGCGCGGCGCCCAGCGGGTCGCCCCAGCTCACGCCGAAGACCAGGGCGCCGACGCCGACGATCAGGGACGACTGCAACAGCGCGAACAGGAACTTCGACGCGCCGATGCCCGCCAGGATGGTGCCGGTCCCCTGCGGCGTCGCCAGCAGCCGGTGGGTTATGCCCTGGCGGCGTTCACGGGCGATGAGGGCGCCAGCGACGATCGTGTTGACGAACGTGAACAGGACGAGGTTGGACGGCGCGGTGTAGTCGAACGTCCCGAGGTCGGCGGGCGCGCCCTCGTCCACCGACGCCGTGCGCACCTCGACCTCGGGCAACTCGCCGGCCACCGCCGCCACGGCCGCCGCCGCGTCGGCGCGTGCCCCGGCCGGCCCGTCGCCGCCGTCCGACGCCGGTCCCGCGCCGGCGACCAGGCGCACGGCGGCGATGCGCACGGCCTCGCCGCCCACCGCGGCGCGCACGCTGGCCTGCACGACCGCGGCCTGGGTCGACGTCGGCTCGGCGATCAGCCCGACCGCGGCGTCGTCGCCCGCCGCCAGGGCGTCGCCGTAGCCGTCCGGCACCACCACGCCGGCGGCCATCGTCCCGGTGCGCACGTCCCGGCGCAGCTCGTCCAGCGAGCCGTAGGTCTCGCCGCGGATGCCGTCGCGGCCCTCCAGCGCGGTGACCAACTCGCCCGAGGCCCGGCTGCGGTCGAGATCGAGGACGCCCACGTCCACGCCCGGGTCGCCGCCGAACGACAACCCGATGAGCAGCATGACGACCACGGGCAGGACGACGATGAAGAACAGGGCGACCCGGTCGCGGCCCACCCGGCGCAGGTCGTTGCCGGCGATGGTGGCGACGGCTCGGACCGACATCAGCCGGCCCCCAGGCGTCGGGGCAACAGGCGGGCCGCCACCAGGCCGGTCACCAACGCCCACCCGACCAGCACGACCAGGTTGGGCACGATCTCCGCCGGCCCGGCCCCGCCCGCCGCCACATCGGCGAAGCCGGCCAGCGCCCAACCGGTCGGCGTGAGCAGCGACAACCGTTCCAGGACCGGGGGCAGGCCGCCGGCCGGGACGAAGGTGCCGCCGAGCAGCGCGAACACGAACGCGAACACGGTCGCCAGGTTGTTGGCCGACTGCTCGGTGCGGGCCAGCGCGGCGACGAGGCCGGCGACGCCGCCCACCACCAACGCCGCCGCGGCGAGCAGCAACGCCACGCCGACCGGGTCACCCCAGTCGGCGCCCAGCGCCACCGACGTCATCGCCCAGATCACCGCCAGGCTGGTCAGCGCGGTGACCACCACGGCCAGGCCCTTGCCGGCGATGATGGCGCCCGAGCTCACCGGTCCCGCCCGCAACCGGTCGAGCCGGCCCGCCCGCCGATCGGCCAGCAGGTCGCTGGCCACGACGCCGATGGAGATGAACAGGAACAGCAGGCCCATGGCGGGCCCGAAGTACGAGGCCGGCGACACCTGGTCGCCCGCGCCGGCCGTGTCGACCACGACGGGCAGCTCGACGGCGCCCAGCTCATCCGCGCTCGGCACGGCGCGCCCCGAGGACACGGCCGCGGCGGCGGCCAGCCGGGCGGCGTTGGTGCGGT
The DNA here is from genome assembly GCA_963842395.1 of uncultured Acidimicrobiales bacterium. Taxonomy (GTDB): domain Bacteria; phylum Actinomycetota; class Acidimicrobiia; order Acidimicrobiales; family VFJN01; genus ZC4RG19. Next base: position 3,137,974 of record CAWJGJ010000001.1, on the reverse strand, counting down.
CGGCCAGCTCGGCGGCGACCGAACGGGCCACCTCGGCCGAGATGGCGCGGTCGGACGCGGCGATGACCTCGACGGCGACGGGCTCGGCGGTCTGCAGCGAGGCCGCGAAACCGGCCGGCACCACCACGGCGGCGCCCAGGTCGCCGTCGTCCACCCGGGCGCGGGCCTCGGCCGGGGTGTCGACCACCTCGAAGTGCAGGCCGCCGGCGTCGGCCCCGGTCACGCCCGCGACGAACTGCGCCGCCACCGGCGAGCCGTCCGCGTCGACCAGCCCGATGGTGGCGTCGAGCCCCTCGCCTCCGCCGATCGCCAGGCTGATGATGCCGGCCAGCACCACCGGCCCGATCACCGCCATGATCACGAACGACCGGTTCCGGATCCGGCGCCGCAGGTCGGTGGCGGCGATCAGGAGGGCGGCGCGGAGCTGGTTCACGGCGGGCCCGGCCGCTCAGTCCCGCAGCGCCTTGCCCGTGAGGTCGAGGAACACGTCCTCGAGGTCGGGCTCCACCAGCTCGATCCCGCCGATCGTGACGTCCGCCTGCTCGGCTGCGGCCACGATGCCGGCCAGCGCGGTGCCACCGTGGGCCACCCGCACCACCACGCCGCCGTCCCGCCGGTCGACGCCGGTCGTGCCGGGCAGCGCCGCGCAGGCGTCGGCGAAGGCGGCCAGGTCACCCGTGGCCGTGACGTCGACGCGGTCGCCGGCGCCCAGGCCGGAGACCAGCTCGCGCCGGGTGCCCTCGGCGACCAGGCGCCCCTCGTCGAGGATGCCGATCCGGTGGCAAAGCCGGGCCGCCTCCTCCATGTAGTGGGTGGTGTAGAGCACCGAGAGGCCCTCGCCGCTCAGGGCTTCGATGCTCTCGAGGATGGCGTTGCGGCTCTGCGGGTCGATCCCCACGGTCGGCTCGTCGAGGATCAGGAGCTGGGGCCGGTGCAGCAGGCCGACGGCGATGTTGGCCCGGCGCTTCATGCCGCCGGAGTAGTCGTCGATGTGGTCGCGGGCCCGGTCGGTGAGGCCGACCAGCTCCAGCGCCTCGGCCACCCGCGCCCGGGCCTGCCGGCGGTCGAGGCCCTGCAGCCGGGCGAAGAAGCGCAGGTTCTCCTCGGCCGAGAGGTCCTCGTAGAGGGCCACCTCCTGGGGGACCAGGCCGATGGCGGCCTTGGCCTTCACAGCCTCGGGGCTCATCGGCTGGCCGGCGACGGTCACCTCGCCGGCATCGGGGCGCAACAGCCCGCACACCATCGAGATGGTGGTGGTCTTGCCGGCGCCGTTCGGGCCCAGCAGCCCGTAGGTCTCGCCCCGGCCGATCGCGAAGCCCACGCCGTCGACGACCACCCGCTGGTCGTACGCCTTGCGCAGCCCCCGGCAGAACAGCACGGCGTCGCCGGCGGCTCCGTCGGCGTCGGCCGTCGGCGCGTGGCCCTGAGGCTCGCCGGCTGCGTCGATCCCCTCCGTCGGCCCGGCGGCTGCCGCACCCGGGGTTCCGGTGCCGGCGGCGCGGGTCTTTGCCGTCCCCGCCTCCGTCGCCGCATCGGCCATGGTCCCGGAACCTACTGCGACGTCGGGGTGAACATAATGTGACTCTTGACCTACGTAGGGTGCTGGTGCCGCGACGCTGCCGGGCCGTCAGAGGCGCTCGACGATGGTGACGTTGGCCTGGCCCCCGCCCTCGCACATCGTCTGCAACCCGTAGCGCCCACCGGTGCGCTCCAGCTCGTTGAGCAGAGTCGTCATGAGGCGGGCACCCGTGGCGCCGAGCGGGTGGCCGAGGGAGATGGCCCCCCCGTTGACGTTCACCTTCGCCATGTCGGCGCCGGTCTCGGCGGCCCAGGCGATGACCACCGAGGCGAAGGCCTCGTTGATCTCCACCAGGTCGATGTCGTCGAGCGTCATGCCCGTGCGCTCGAAGGCGTGGGCGGTGGCGGGGATCGGCGCCGTGAGCATCCACACCGGGTCGTCGGCCCGCACCGACAGGTGGTGGATGCGGGCCCGGGGCGTGAGGCCGTGGGCGGCGAGGCCGCGGTCGTTGACGATCAGCAGCGCAGCGGACGCGTCGGAGATCTGCGACGCGCACGCCGCCGTGACCCGCCCGCCCTCGCTGAGCGTGGGCAGCGACCGGATCTTGTCCCAGTTCGGCTCGCGGGGCCCCTCGTCGGCGGCGCAGTCGCCCAGCGGCACGATCTCGGCGTCGAAGCGGCCCTCGTCCCGGGCCCGGATGGCCCGCTCGTGGGAGGAGACGGCGAACTGCTCCATGTCGTCTCGGCTGATGTCCCAGCGCTCGGCGATCATCTCGGCCGAGCGGAACTGGCTGACCTCCTGGGTGCCGTAGCGGGCGACCCAGCCCTCCGACCCGGTGAAGGGGTCGTCGAAGCCGAGCGGCTGCCCGGCGGTCATGGCCGAGCTGATGGGGATCTGCGACATCTGCTGCACGCCCCCGGCCACGACCACGTCCATCGTGCCGGACAGGACGGCCTGGGCGGCGAAGTGCACGGCCTGCTGGGAGGACCCGCACTGGCGGTCGACGGTGGTGCCGGGCACGTGATCGGGCAGGCCGGCCGCCAGCCAGCACGTGCGGGCGACGTCGCCCGCCTGGCCGCCGATCGAGTCGACGTTGCCGAACACCACGTCGTCCACCGCCGCCGGGTCGATGCCGGTGCGCTCGACGAGCGCGGCGATGCTGTGGGCGCCCAGGTCGGCGGGGTGGACCTTCGCGAGCCCGCCGTTGCGCCGCCCCACGGGGGAGCGCACGGCGTCGACGATGTAGGCCTCGGCCATCAGGTGGTCTCCTCGCTCACGTGGTGGATCCCGGACGTGGGGCGGATCCTGCGCTCTGGCGACGGGACGTGCCGCATGTTCTGCCGCAGGAACTGCAGGTGGGTCATCGTCACAATCCGATCGCCCGCGCCACCCGGTCGCGGTGCCAGCCGGCGTCGCCCCACGCCGCGGCCAGCGCCCAGGTGCGCTTCAGGTAGAGGTGAAGGTCGTGCTCGACGGTGTAGCCGATGGCGCCGTGGCATTGCAGGGCCTGGCGGCCGGCGAAGCGGGCGGCGCCGGACGCCATGGCCTTGGCCATCGACACGTCCCGCGCCCGCTGGGGGTCGGCGGTGGCGAGCGAGTGGGCGGCGCGGTGCACGGCCGGGCGGGCGAAGGCCAGCTCCTTCAGCGCGTCGGCCAGGTGGTGCTTGACCGCCTGGAACGACCCGACCGGCACGCCGAACTGCCGGCGCTCGCTCACGTACGCGACGGTCAGGTCGAGCATCCGCTGGCCCAGGCCGACGAGCATCGCCGCCGTGGCGAACGCCCCCCGGTCGAACGCCAGCCCGACCGCGGCCGGGTCGTCGGTCACCAGCGTGCCGGGCGCGGGTCGCCACTCGACGGTGGCGGATCGGCGGGCGCGGTCCACGGTGTCGACGGCCCGGAGGGTGACGGCGGACGGGTCGACCAGGTGCAGCGATCCGGTCGCCGCGTCCCGCAGCAGCAGTGCGTCGGCGTCGGCCGCGCAGGCCACGTGGGGCCCGCCCAGGTCGGTGGCGATCATCCCCGTCCCGTCCCCCGCGAGCAGCGGGGCGGCCACCGCCGCGGTGTCGACCAGGGGGTGGGGGAGGGCGGCCCGGCCCGCCTCCTCCAGGACCAGCACCAGGGACCGCTCGTCGAGACCCAGGCCGTCGTGCGCCTCGGGCACCAGCGTGGCCAGCACGCCCATCTCGGCCAGCCGGTCCCAGACCCGGCGGTCGAGGCGCCCGGGGGCGGCCTCGCCGGCGGCCCGCACCGCCGCAGGCGCACACTCCTTGTCCAGCAGGTCGCGGGCCGCGTCGCGGAAGGCGAGCTGGTCGTCGCCGAAGCCGAACCTCACGGGCGGACCTACGTCCTCGGCAGCCCGAGCACGCGCTCGGCTGCGATGTTGCGCTGCACCTCGTTGGTGCCGGCGTAGATGGGCCCGGACAGCGAGAACTGCCAGCCCTTCGACCAGGGGCCCTCGACCTCGGCGTCCGGTCCCAGCAGCTCGAGGGCCAGCTCGTGAAGGTCGACGTCGAGCTCCGACCACCAGATCTTGTTGATCGAGCTCTCGGCGCCCATCACCGCACCCCCGGACAGCCGCGTGACGGTGTCGAGGGTGAAGAGGCGGTACGCCTCGGCCCGCATCCATGCGTCGGCGATCCGCTCCCGCAGCCCGGACCGGCCCGCGCGACCGTCGACCTCGGCGCCGGGGCTGGTCGGCGCGGACGGGGCGGTCGACCGGTAGAGGTCGATCAACCGCGCGGTCGTCGCCAGGAACCGGCCCGGCGACCGCAGCGTCAGGCCCCGCTCCGAGCCGGTGGTGGCCATCGCCACCCGCCATCCCGCACCCTCCTCGCCCAGCAGCACCCCGCCGGGGATGGCGTCGTCGGGCACGAAGGCGTCGTCGAAGAACACCTCGGCGAACCCCTCGTCGCCGTCGAGGCGGCCGAACCCGCGCACCGTGACGCCGGGCGTGTCGAGCGGGACCAGCAGGTAGCTCAGGCCCCGGTGCCGCTCGGAGTCGGGGTCGGTGCGGAACAGGCCGAAGAGGTGGGTGCAGAACGCGCCGCGGGTGGTCCACGTCTTCTGGCCGTCCAGGCGCCAGCCGCCCTCGACCCGGGTGGCACGGGACGTGATGGCCGCCAGGTCGCTGCCGGCGTCGGGCTCGGACCAGCCCTGGCACCACAGGTCCTCGGCCGCCGCCATCCGGGGAAGCACGTGGGCCTGCTGCGCCGGGTTGCCGAACTCGAACACCGTGGGGGCGAGCAGGAAGATGCCGTTCTGGGTGACCCGGGGCGGGCCGCCGGCCCGGTAGTACTCCTCCTCGAAGATCAGCCACTCCCACAGCGAGGCGTCACGGCCGCCGACCGCCGCCGGCCACGACACGGCGGCCCACCGCCCGGCGTGCAGGCGGCGCTCCCAGTCGAGGTGCTGGGCGAAGCCCTCGCGGGTGTCGCCCGACGCGATGCCGCCCTCGCCCCCGTGGGCGTCGTGCCAGGCCGCCAGGTTGTCGGCCAGCCAGGCCCGCGCCTCGGCCCGGAACGCGTCCTCGGCGTCGCTCCACGTCAGGTCCATGCGGCCCGGCCCCCTGCGCCCGGCTCCCGGAGCATTGGGGCTGACTCGGCGCCGCGCCGGCCCGACCCCGGCGGCGCGGTCGCGGACCGCATCGCTCGACCGAGCCGGCAGGCGGCGGGGAGGGTCACGTCGCCCCACCGTTCAGGCGGTTCAGGACGGCCGAGGCGTCGGAGGCGATGCGGGCGAGGAGCTCGGCGACGGTGGGCACCTCGCCGATCACGCCCGTCACCTGGCCGGTGGGGAGCACGCCGACCTCGGGCCGCCCGTCGACCAGGGCGGCCTTGATGAGCATCGGTGCGTTGGCGGCCATCGCCACCTGCGACCAGGTCAGGTCCTGGTTGCGGTGCATGGCGAGGCCCTCGTGCACCAGGTCGCCGAGCGGCGTGCCCGTCACCCGGCGGAAGGCCAGCGCCGATCGCAGCGCCCGGGGCAGCCGGATGAGGGCCGAGGAGCGTTCGAGCCGGTCGACCGTGCGGGTGCGGATCACCCGTTGCGGCGCCCCGTCGAGGGCGGTGCTGACGACGGTGTCGGTGACCCCGGCGTCGAGGTAGCGGCCCTTGATGTCGTCGGGCACCCGGCTCTCGGCGGTCAGCAGGAAGCGGGTGCCCATCGCCACCCCGTCGGCCCCCCAGGCCAGCGCGGCCACGAGCCCCCGCCCGTCGTGGAACCCGCCGGCGCCCAGCACCGGGATCGCCTCGCCCACAGCGTCGACGACCTGGGGCAGCAGCAGCGAGGTGGGGACGGTGCCGGTGTGGCCCCCGCCCTCGCCCCCCTGGGCGATGACGGCGTCGACGCCCCAGCCCAGCATCTTCTCGGCGTGGCGACGGGCGCCGACGGTGGGCATGACCAGGATGCCGGCGTCGTGCAGGCGCTCGATGGCGTCACGTTGCGGCGCGCCGGCGAAGCTGACAAGCCGCACCCCCTCCTGGACGCACAGGTCGATGCGGTCGGCGAGGTCGGGTTGATCGGCCCGGAGGTTGACGCCGAACGGCGCGGGGGTGCGGTGCTTCACGGCGGCGATGGCCGTGGCCAGCTGGTCGCCGGTCATGGTGACCGCGGCCAGGATGCCGAACCCCCCGGCCGCCGAGGTGGCAGAGGTCAGCGAGGCGCCGGACACCCATCCCATGCCGGTCTGCACGACCGGCAGGCGGCAGCCCACCAGCTCGCAGAACCGGGTGCGCAGCGCGGGATGGACCCCCAAATCTGACGGTGTGTCAGACATCGTGGTCAGCCTACGGGCGGTGGGCCTCCGCCCGCCAACGGCCCCGCGCTCGCACCCTCCACCGGCCGGCAGGACGGGTTCCCCCCGTGGGCGGAGCCGACAAGCAGACCGTGGGTCGATGTGCCCGGTCGGGTCGCTGCGGATGATGGCGGCATGACCGGCACGCGACAGGGAGGCAGCACGGTGACCGACGACGACACCACGGCGGCGCGGGCGGCGACGAGGGTGGGCGACCTGCGGGCCGACGCCGAGCGCTGGGTCCGCAGGAAGCGCATCCTCTACACCGTCATCGGGGTCTACCTGGCGCTCAGCGTCATGTGGTTCGCCATCGACATGGCGGACGGCACGGAGAACATCTGGTTCTACTGGCCGATGCTCGGCGTCGGGATCGCCGTCGCCGTGACGGCCATCGTCCTGTTCGGGATCGGCGGGGTCTTCGGGGTCGGCTGGGAGGCGCGCCAGATCGACCGCTACGTCGAGCAGCGGCGCCGGATCGACGACGCCGGCGAGCGGTGACGAGCGGGGACGGCGAGGACGAGCGGGGACGACGAGGGGTTTCCTGCGGACGGAGCGTCGTTCGGCGTGTCGAACGCCTACCATGGGAGCGCTTCCACAGCTCGCCATGGAGGAGGGACCATGAAGAGCAGCACGCCCGTCCTACGCCGGTTCGTCATCCTGGGGGTCGCGATCCTCCTGGGTCTGATCGCGGTGGCTCCGGCATCGGCGGCGCCCGGCGCCGCGGCCCGCCACCCCCGAGGCGACGACCTGTACGTCCCGCCGCCCGACCCCGGCGCCAGGCGGCAGATCATCGAGCTGCGGCGGGCGGGGCAGCGGGACGAGGCCGCGCTGATCCAGGCGATGATCGACACGCCGCAGGCGGTCTGGTTCACCGCGGGCACCCCCCGCTCGGTCAAGCGGGACGTCCGCGCCACCGTCGCCCGGGCCGCCGCCAAGCGGGACGTCCCGGTGCTGGTGGCCTACAACGTGCCCTTCCGCGACTGCGCCCAGTTCTCGGCGGGCGGGGCCACGACCCGGGCCGAGTACGAGGCCTGGATCGACGGGTTCGTCGCCGGCATCGGCCACCGGCGGGCCATCGTGATCCTCGAGCCGGACGGGCTCGGGATCATCCCCTGGTACGACCCGTACGGCAGCGCGGACGGCTCCAACGCCCTCGAGTGGTGCCAGCCCGCTGAGGCCGACCCGGCCACGGCCGCCACGGACCGGTTCGCCATGCTCAACTACGCGGTCGACGCCCTGGCCGGCCGGCCGAACGTGACGACCTACCTCGACGGCACCCACCCGGCGTGGCTCGGGGTGGGCGACATCGCCGACCGCCTCGCCCGGGCGGGCGTGGCCGACGCCCAGGGGTTCTACCTCAACGTCTCCAACTACCACCTCACCGCGAACAACGAGCAGTACGGGCGGTGGATCTCGAGCTGCCTCGCGTACGCGACGGCCGTGGTGACGGGCGACTTCTTCGGTTGCCCGAACCAGTACTGGAACGGCGGGCCCCTCCCGGCGAAGATCGCCGAGCTGCTCGGCGAGTGGACCGGGGTCGCGCTCAGCGCCTTCGGCGTCTGGAGCGACGACAGCGACGACCCCGCGCTCAACTCGTCGGGGATCAACCTGCGCTACAGCACCATGCTGGGCGCGGTCGAGCCCGAGGCGCACTACGTGATCGACACCAGCCGCAACGGCCAGGGGCCGTGGCGGCCGGCGGCGTACCCGGACCCGCAGGACTGGTGCAACCCGCCCGGCCGGGGTACCGGCCTCGCGCCGACCCTCGCCACCGGGGTGCCGCTGGTGGACGCCTACCTGTGGGTCAAGATCCCCGGCGAGTCCGACGGCGAGTGCACCCGCGGGCTGGGGCCGGCGGGCGAGACCGTCGACCCCGAGTGGGGCCGCGTCGACCCCGCAGCGGGCGACTGGTTCCCGGAGATGGCGCTCGACCTCGTCGCCAACGCCGACCCACCGCTCGAGCCCCGGCGCCACCGGCCGTAGGCGCGGAGACTGCGGGAGCCCCGATCCCGGGGGCGTCTCAGGAGACCTCGGTCTCCCGGGCGCCCTCGGGGTCGATGACCTCGCGGACTCGAGCCCGTGCGTCGGTCTCCGCTACGGCGGCGAGCACATGGGGTCTCATCGTCCTGCGCTCACGGATCGGTCGCTCGGGTGACCACCACGACCGCCATCTGCATGTCGCCCTGGGTCGGCAGTTCCCGGTGGATCTCCGCCAGCCGCTCGACCGCCTCGTCACCGCGGTCCATCGCGGCCAGCTCGGTCAGATCGGCGTGCACCGCGTCGACCGCTTCCTCGGCGCGCTCGATCCGGGCGATGCCCTCGTCGTCGAGCGGCACCACCGACCACGTCGCGACCACCTCGCGGGTAGGTGAGGCGAGCTGGTCCAGTGCGGCACGACCGCTCGACACCAGGTAGTCGACGGCGGGATCGCCGTCGGAGATCCACTGCTCGCCGAGCTGCCACCGGCGACCCTCGAGGACCCGCGCGTCGTACCCCCGCCGGTCGAGCTGGACCAGCAGGCCGTTCGTGAACCACACGGACGTGCCGTAGGAGTCGGCGATGACGATCTCGTCGCCGGGGCCGATCCCGAGCTGCTCGAGGTCGGCCACCACGCCCGGCGTCAGGGCACCCATGATGTCGGTGTCCTCGCGTTCGAGGCGGTCGACGCGTGCGGCCGCGACGGCGTCGACACCCGTGAGGGCCACGAGGGCAACGATCGCGACCGGCGTCACGAGCCTGCGCGCCAGCTCGGGGCGGCGCCTGGCCACCGCCAGCCAGGCGGCCCACGCCGTCGCCGTGAAGGCGACCACCGGCGCCACCCAGGTCCAGCGGAGCCGGTAGTCGAACATCGGGCCGACCGTGCGGCCGATCGCCGCGATGCTGAGCGCCAGTGTCACGGCGAGCGTGAGCACGAGGGGCCGCCCCGACCGCGGGTGCCAGCGCCACAGGGCCACGCATGCGGCGCCCAGAGGGATCAGCAGCCACGGCACCTGCCCCCGGCGCAGGAAGGGCGACTCCCCGAGCAGGTCCGTCGCGGGCTCCTTGCCCACCAGCCACTCGCCGGCCAGTCCGAACTGCGAGGTCACGACGCGCCAACCCGCGCCGACGGTGTGCACCTGGTCCTCGCCCTCGCGGAACCAGTCGAGCACCAGCCGTGGGTTGCTCGGGGCGTGGGCGACGACGTCGATCACGGGGAGCAGCCACACCACGGCGAACAGCCCCGCGGCCACCGCGACCGGCCAGAGCAGGCGGCGCACGGCCGGTCGCAGCGCCGCCCACCGCCCGGCGGCGCCCGTGCGCGGCGCCCTCCACGCCGCCACCGCGGACGGGGCCAGGTGGGCCAGCACGCCCCAGGCGAGCAGGCCGAGCGCCACGGGCACGAACCCCACGTGCGTCTGCGCGAGGAACGACGCGACCACGGTGGCCACCGGGAGGGCCCACCGGTCGCCGCACGCCACCGACCACACGAGGAAGATCAGCAGTGCGAACGGCAGCGTGGTGACGTGCAGGTTCCAGTAGCTCGCCGTGAACCCGCCGCCGAGCGAACGCACCAGCAGCGCGCATCCGAGCATGGCGAACACCAGCAGCGGCGTGCCCCCACGGCGGCGGGCGATGTGGCCGATGCCGGCGACGGCGCCGGCATTGATCGCCAGCGCGCCGAGCTCGAGGCCGAGGCCGGTGCTGCCGGCCAACCGGTACAGGGGCCAGAGCAGGTAGAAGAGCATGGGTCCCGGGTGGCTCCACTCGCCCCGGGAGTAGAGGCCCGTCAACACAGGCGCCCGGCCGATGCTGCGCACGGTCAGCTCGGTGGCTGCGAGGTCGCCCGTCGGGTGGTAATCGCCGGCGCCGCCGATCATGGCAACCGCCGACACCGCGAAGGGAACCAGCGCGATCCCGATGATGGCCCGGTCGCGCCATGCCGGCCCGTGCTCGAGGTCGGTGCAGTCGGCGGGTTCGCCCTCGCGGCCTGCGTCGTCCGGCGCGGCATCCGCGGTGGCCGAGGTCTCCCCGTCGGTCGTGGCCCGGGGATCGGCCGGCTGCTCCTCCGAGCCGCGCTGCGGCGGTGCGACCGCCGGTCTGCCCATTCCCCACTCGCTCCCCTGCCATGCCGGCCACCCTGCGTGGCCTGTGCGCGTCAAGAGTCTTCCTGGCCCGCGTGGGCCGTGCTGCGCGGGTGACACTGGCGTCACCTAGAGCGCACTCGAACCTCCGGTGACTCCCGGTGCCGTCCGGCCGACGGCACGAGCGACCGGGCGGCTCATCGCCGCCGCGGCCCCGTCACGCGGCGGCCGGCGCGTCAGGGCGGGTCGGGAACCTCCTGTTCGCGGGTGCCGTCCGGGTCGATGACCTCGCGGATGAGGCGCAGCTCGTCGGGGGTCGGCGAGCGCGACAGCGGGACATCCTCCGGCACCACCAGGTCGAAGCCCGTCGCCACCACCACCTCGTCGACGGTGACCCAGGGGTGGACCGACCGCAGGCGCATGCGGTGGTCGGGCGTCTCGAAGTCGAGCACCGCCAGGTTGGTCACGACCCGGCGGACGTCGACGAACCGGCCGCCGTCCCCCAGCGCCGCCGCCCGGTCCCAGCCGATGCCGGTCACCGTGTCGACCGCGGGCACGAACACCTTGGTGCTGTGGTTGGGCACCCAGTAGCTGGTGGTGTCGTTGATCGTGTTGCCCGGTGCTCCCCGGTAGCCCAGCAGCTGCACCTTGGGCCGGGCGTAGTCGCCGATCGCGGCCAGGTTCTGGTTGCCGTAGCGGTCGACCTGGGTGGCGCCCATCATCACGTGGCGCCGCCCCGACCACACCCAGTCGAACATCGACCGGTACGGGTTCCAGTACTCGACCACCCGGTCCTCGGGGGCGACGACGGCCCGGTCGTTGGCCACGAGCGTCGCCTCGCCGTCGGTCATGCACAGGTCGGGCTCGAAGGTGGCCCTCGCCAGGCGCCCGCCGATCATCGGGATGGTGCCGATGGGGTTGGCGAGGATCTCGCCGTCACCGCGGAAGCACTCGGCCACCGCCACCGCGCACACCTCGGCTCTCGTCGGCTCCGTCACGTTCCCGCTCCTGGCCTGCGGCCGGGCCGCTCGGGGCCCCGCTCGCTGCATTGCGGACGCTCGCTCACGCCATCCCCTCCCGGGCCTTGCGCTGGTACTCGTCCTCGGGGATGTCGACCCACTCGGCCCGGAACTGCGCCCACGCCTCGGGCGAGCGGGCCGCCGCCGCGTACGCCCGCTGCACCGCCTCGTCCCGGGGATAGTCCGGGTCGCACGACGTGAAGTGGGCCCCGCCCGGCGCATGGACCACGCCGTCGACCATCATGCGGCTGATCCGCATCTGCTGGAGCGTGCCGTGGCCGGCCAGCTCGGCGGTGGCGACCACCTTGTCGGCCGAGATGAACCGCCCGCCGGTGGGCGCGGCCTGCAGCATGAGGTCGTCCCAGTACAGGTCGGGGCCGAGGTAGACGGCGTTGCCCCGGGCGTCGGCCACGTTGAGGTGGCAGATGGCCGCGTCCAGCTCGAAAGCGGGCATGGCCACCAGCTCCTCGGGCGGGCCGCCGCCGGGCCCGGGGACGGGAGAGGTGAAGGTGACGAGCCGAGGGTTGTCGCGCAGCAGGTCGGATCCCAGGCCCACCCGGGTGGGCAGGAACGGCACCCGCCATGCCGCGGCCTGCAGGCCGAGGTGGACGAGGCCCTCGTCGAGCGGCTCGTCCTCGATGGCGCCGGCCTGGCGGGCGGCCCGGAAGTGGGGCTCCAGCGGGATCGTGTCGAGCGACACGAAGGCGTACACGGCCCGCTTCACCTTGCCCGCCGCGCACAGCAGCCCCAGGTCCGGCCCGCCGTGGGTGACCACGGTCAGGTCCCGCAGGTCGCTGCGGACGATGGCGCGCACGATCGACATGGGCTTGCGGCGGCTGGCCCACCCGCCGATGGCGACGGTCATGCCCGGCCGCAGCCGGGCCACCACGTCGTCCTCGGTCATCAACTTGCCGGTCATGGTCCTCCCCGGATCCCGTGATCGTGTGTGCGGGCCGGCCGGCCGCCCCGCAGCTCCGGCCGCTCCGGCCGCTCGGCCCTTCCGCCGCCGTGTCCGGCGGTCAGCGTGACGTGTCCGTGGCCCGGCCCTCGACGAACGCGGCGCGGTGCTCGTCGGCCACGCCCGACAGGTTGAGCTCGAAGGTGAAGCCCTGCTCGAAGCGGTAGCTGCGCTTGACGTCCCACAGGTCGATGCCGTTGAGCGACTCCTTGGCCGCCCGGATGACGGTGGGCGACTTGGCGGCGATCAGCCCCGCCACCTCGAGCGCCGCCGACCGCAGCTCGGCCGGCGGGACGACCCGCAGCACCGAGCCGTAGGCCGCCAGCTCGGCCGCCGTGGCCGTGGCCGACGTGTAGACCATGGCCCGAGCCTTGTGCTGGGGGACGAGGCGCGAGAGGTGGGTGGCGGCGCCGAGGGCGCCCCGGTCGACCTCGGGCAGCCCGAACGTGGCGTCGTCCGCGGCGACGATGACGTCGGCGTTGCCCACCAGGCCGATGCCGCCCCCCAGGCAGTACCCGTTGACGGCGGCGATGACGGGCACCGCGCACTCGTAGACGGCGGCGAACGCCTCGTAGCAGCCCCGATTGGCACCGACGAGGGCCTCGAACCCGTCGGTGGCCTGCATCTCCTTGATGTCGACGCCTGCGTTGAAGCCCCGGCCCTCGGCCCGCAGCACGACCACCCGCACGTCGGGGTCGGCGCCGAGCGACCGCAGAGTGTGGGCCAACTCGAACCATCCGGCTACGGTCAGTGCGTTGACCGGTGGGTTGTCCATGACGATCTCGGCGATGCCGGCATCGTCGGTGCTCGCGGTGATCGGCATGTTCGCACACCTCGTCGGGTCACCGGCACGCACCGGGCTTTCTGACGGCACGTCAGGTCGCTGTGGCAAGGTAGGCCCAAGGAGACACGGTGAACAACCCATCGGACGAGCCCACGGCGCCTGGGGCGCGGAACCAGCACACCGACGGCACCGGGGACGACGTGTCGCTCGGCCATCGCGGCCGGGTCGCGCTCGTCACGGGCGGCACCCGGGGGATCGGCAGGGTCATCGCCGCCCGCTACGCCCGGGCCGGCGCCACCGTCGTGGTGTGCGGCCGCAAGGCCCCCGAGGATCCCGGGCCGCCGGGCGGCCGGGGCGGCTTCGTCGCCTGCGACGTGCGCGAGCAGAACGAGGTCGAGGCCATGGTGGCCGGCATCGTCGACGAGTGGGGTCGGCTGGACGTCGTGGTGAACAACGCCGGCGGCGCGCCGCAGGCCGAGTCCGCCACCGTCTCGCCGCGGTTCAACGAGCGGGTCCTCGCCCTCAACCTGCTGGCCCCGTTCACCGTGGCCCAGGCCGCCAACCGGGTCATGCAGGACCAGCCCGAGGGCGGCGCCATCGTCAACATCGCCAGCGTGTCGGGCACCCGCCCGTCGCCTGGCAGCGCCGCCTACGGCGCCGCCAAGGCGGGCCTGCTCAACCTCACGCAGACGCTGGCCGTCGAGTGGGCGCCGCGGGTCCGGGTCAACGCCGTGATCGCCGGCATCATCGCCACCGAGGACGTCCACCTGCACTACGGCGACGACGCGGTGGTCGCGCGGGTGGCCGCCACCGTGCCCGCGGGCCGGATGGGCTCGGCCGACGACGTCGCCGGCGCATGCCTGTTCCTGTCGTCGCCGCTGGCGGGCTTCGTCAGCGGCGCGGCCCTGGCGGTCCACGGGGCCAACGAGCGCCCGGCGTGGCTGGGGGCGATCGAGCATGCCTAGCGACGAGACCTCCGTGCCCGTCCCCAGCGATTCCGCCGGGCCGCGCCGAGCGGCGCGGCGGCGCTCGGGGATCGCCACCTCCATGGCAGCGGTGCTGCTGGTCGTCCGCGTGCTGTCGGGCCTGTCCGGCTGCGGTTCCGGAGGCGGCGGCAGCGACGCCGACGACGGCGGCCTGGCCGGCTCGGTCGGCACCGCCGACGGCGGGGGCGGCGGCAGCGGCGGCGAGGACGAGCTGCCGGAGGTCGACGACGCGGTGGTGATGGAGGGGAACGAGGTGGGCGTGAGCTCGCTGGACAACATCTTCCGCGTCGCCGCAGATCGAGGTGCGCCCGGGCACCACCGTGGTGTGGTCCAACCGGGGCCGCAACCAGCACGACGTGGTGCCCGCCGAGGACGGCGGGTGGGGCGTCGACGCCGAGGGCTTCCAGCCCGGCGACACCTACTCCTACACCTTCGACCAACCCGGCACGTACCACTACTACTGCTCGATCCACGGGACCGCGACCGTCGGCATGATCGGCGCCGTGGTGGTGTCCGATGGCGACGAGTGACCGACCGGCACGGGCGGCGATCAAGGAGGCGACGATGACGAGGATCACGACCACGCCCGGACGGAGGTTGATCGCCCTGCTCGCCGGCCTGCTCGTGCTGGCCGCCGCGTGCGGCAGCGACGACGGCGACAGCGGGGCGAGCGGCGACGGGTCCGGTGACGGGGACGAGTCGTCGGGCGCCACGCTGCAGGTCCCCGAGGACCACGACACCATCCAGGCCGCGGTCGACGCCGCCGAGCCCGGCGACCTGATACTCGTCGCCCCCGGCACCTACGAGGAGGCGGTCAACGTCGAGACCGACGAGCTGACCATCCGCGGCCTCGACCGCAACGAGGTGGTGCTCGACGGCGGCTTCGAGCTCGACAACGGCATCCGGGTGGCGGGGGCCGACGGTGTGGCCGTCGAGAACATGACGGCTCGCAACTACACCAAGAACGGGTTCTTCTGGACCGAGGCGAACGGCTACCGCGGGTCGTACCTGACCACCTACCGCATCGGTGATTACGGCATCTACGCCTACGGCTCCACCAACGGGTTGCTGGAGCACAGCTACGCCTCGGGCAGCCCCGACGCCGGCGTCTACATCGGCCAGTGCTTCCCCTGCGACACGGTGATCGACGACGTGCTGTCGGAGTACAACGGCCTCGGCTACTCGGGGACCAACTCCGGCGGCAACCTCCTGATCGTCAACTCGACGTTCCGCAACAACCGGGCGGGCATCGTGCCCAACTCGGGCAGCTACGAGCTGTGCTACCCCGAGCGCGAGACGACGATCGTCGGCAACATCGTCTACGCCAACAACCAGCCCGACACCCCCGCCATCGACGTGGCGCTGCTGGCAATGGGCAACGGGATCCTGCCCGCGGGGGGCGTGGGCAACATCATCGAACGCAACCTGGTGTACGACCACGACCGCACGGGCATCGGCCTCGTGCCCTTCCCGGAGGACGACCCCAGCGACGCGATCCCGCCCGCCGCCGACGACGACCGGCCCTGCGACGACACGCTGGGCGACGTCCCGGCCGACCCGGCGTCGCTGCCCAACCCGCAGATCTGGGATCCCCGCGACAACCGGGTCGTGGGCAACGTCGTCGAGGACTCGCGCCTGGCCGACATCGCCGTGGGCACCCTCGGCGACGTCTCCGAGATGGGCAACTGCTTCGCCGACAACACGTTCACCACGAGCGCCCCGCTGGACGTCGAGGCCCTGGCGCCGTGCGACGGCGCGGGGAGCGGCGGCGACTGGAACGCGGGCGCGCTCGACCTCGCCGCCCTGATCGCCGCGACCGCGCCGCCGCCGGGCGACTACAAGACGACGCCTGTCCCCGAGCCCCAGGAGTCCATGCCCGACGCTGAGTCCGCGCCGGCCGCCCCGGCTACCGACGTGCCGCCGGCGGTCGACCTCGACGCCATCGAGGTGCCCGCCAAGCCGTCATGACGGTCAGGGCCCGCTCGTGAGACACCGCCTCCTCACCAGCGGCCTGGTGGGGGCCGCCGCACTTGCCTTCGTGGCCGGGTGCGGCGGCCCGACCACCGACGCACCCACTGGGGCCGGCGCGGGCGCGGAGGCCGGTACGCACGCGCCCAGCCCGGGGTCGGCCGCGGCGCCCGCCCCGGCCGGGGCCGGACGACTGTCGCCCACCGAACCGGGCCCGCAGGGCCGGGTGCCGCAGTTCGTGGTCGAGTGCGGCTACAGCCACGCCGCCCCCGACGACCCGATCGTCGCCCCCGGTCACGCGGGGCACTCCCACGAGCACGTCTTCTTCGGCAACACCGCCACCGACGCCGACTCGACGGCGGCCGACCTGGCCCGCGCCGACACGACGTGCGACCAGAAGCTCGACCTGGCGGCGTACTGGGCGCCCGCGCTGTACGACCACGGACGGCTGGTCACGCCGACGGGTGCCGTCGCCTACTACCGGCCCGGGGTGGGCATCGACCCGGCGACGGTCGAGCCCTACCCGCACGGGCTCAAGGTGGTGGGCGGCGACCCGCACGCCGCCGGCCCGCAGGCGCTCGACGTGGTCGCCTGGTCGTGCGGCATCGGCTCGGCGCGTGCGGCGGCGCCGCCCACGTGCCCCGCCGGCCGGCCGCTGCGGCTGGCGGTGAGCTTCCCGGACTGCTGGGACGGCGAGCGCGTCGACAGCCCCGACCACACCGGCCACGTGGCCCGCAGCGTCGGCGGTGCCTGCCCGGCCGCCCACCCCGTGCCGGTCCCGCAGCTGCTGCTCACCATCTCCTACCCGGTCACCGGCGGCGACCACGAGCTGACGCTCGGCTCGGGCCCGGTCACCACTGCGCACGCGGACTTCTTCAACGCCTGGGACGAGGACAAGCTGCGCACCGAGGTCGAGACGTGCATCAACCGGGGGCTCATCTGCGGGGTGGCCAGCAACCGCGCGTAGGGCCTGTCCTGGTGCCACGCAGGGATCGGGCGGATGGTGTGGCTTACCCGCCGCCGGGGTGACAGTCTGGGGCCTCGTGATGGTCCGCCCGCCGGCTGCCGGGGGGCGGTGGGCGGGCCATCACCTTGGGCGTCCCCGAGCGCGGCCGGTCGTGGCAGCCTGCCAGGGTGCGTCCCGAGACGGGCAGGCGGGCCAGCCGGGTGGACCGGCGTCAGCCTCGTCGGTACGTCCGGGCGTAGGCGGGCACGGGCGCCGCGACCCGCAGGTCGGCGGCGGGGACCGGCGCGCCGGCCACCGTCGTCAGCGGCACCACCCCCGCCCACACGGGCAGGTCCATGTCCTCGTCGTCGTCGATGGGCGGGCCCGAGCGCACCTTGACCGAGCACTCGTCGAGGGGCAGCGCCAGCACCAGCGTGCCCTTCAGCTCGCGCTCGCTGGGCGGGCGGGCGTCGGCCAGGCGGCCCGGCACGATGTGGTCGACCAGGACGTCGAGGGCGGCCCGCCGCTCGGCCAGGTCGGCGATCGGGACGGCGGTGCCGAACACCACGACCGAGCGGTAGTTCATCGAGTGGTGGAACGCCGAGCGGGCCAGCACCAGGCCGTCGATCAGCGTCACCGTCACGCACAGCTCGGTGCCCTTGGCCCCGCCCCGCAGCAAACGGCTGGCGGGCGAGCCGTGCAGCAGCAGCCGGTCGCCGTCGCGCCCGAACAGCATGGGGATCACCACCGGGCCGTCGTCGGTGGCCACGCCGACGTGGGCCACCAGGGCCTCGTCGAGGATCGCGTGGGCGGCCGCCCGGTCGTACGACCCCCGCTCGGGCAGACGCCGCACGGTGGTGCGGGCCGACGGCGGGGACGTGGTCGGGCTGTCGCTCGGCATGCCCGGCACGGTATGGCCGCCCCGGTCGGCGGGGCCAGGGAGTTGCCCTCAGGTCGGGCGACGGCGTCCCGTCACACGTCGAGGTAGATGAAGCCGTATGCCTCGTCGCGGTGGGGGATGCCGGTGTCGGCCAGCGCCGGTGCCCAGTCGCCGGTGACGTCGGGGTTGCTGTCCTCCATGCCGTGGTCGGCCACCAGGAAGAAGGCGGTGCGGTCCCACGCGCCCGACCGCTCGACCGCGGCCAGGATCTCACCGAGCCGGGCATCGCTGTCGTGGATGCTGGCCCGGGCGATCTCGGCGTACGGGCCGCTGTGGTGGAACGCGGCGTCGGTGAGCGTGAAGTTCACGAAGCAGTAGCGCGGCAGCGTCCCACCGCCGTCCCACACGTCGAGCGCCTGCGCCATGGCGGTGTGGTCGATGCGCGACGACACCTCGTAGGACTTCTCGGGCCGGACGAAGCGCTCGGTGGCGAACGGCAGCTCGTCGACCCGCGGGGGACGGGCCAGCTCGCCGCCGCTGCGCAGGACCTCGAACGTCGAGTAGTCGGCGCCCACGTCGCACGGCTCGTTGATCGACACCGTGCGCGACCCGGGGAAGGCGCGGTGCACGGCCTGGTGCAGCGTCTCGACCCCGGCCGACATGGTCTGCATCGACCACGGCCACGTGGCGGGCGAGTTCGTGACCACCTGCTGGCGGGTCGCCCGGTCGTACCAGGCGTTGTGGAGGATGCCGTGGTGTCCCGGGTGCACGCCGGTCTGGATCGTCGTGTGGTTGGCGAGCGTGACCGAGGGCAGGCTGGCCATGGCCCCGTGGCCCAGGCCCGTGCCCATCTCCAGCAGGCGGGCCAGGTGGGGGACCTCTCCCGCGGCCAGCATGTCGTAGAGCACGTTGGCGTTGGTGCCGTCCCAGAGGAAGCCGATCACGTGCTCGGGCGGCGCGGCGTCGGGGTCGAGCAGCTCGGTCAGCGCCCGGCCGTCCTGGCGGGCCAGCAGCGCCCCGGGAAGGGGCTCACCGGTCGGACCGATGCCCACGGCTCCGCCCGCCGGGGCCGTGCCGGCGACCGGGGCGCGCCGAGGAGCGCCAGCACCGTGGGCGCCACGTCGACCAGCCGGCCCGACCGGGGGACGAGCCCGTCGCGGCGGACACCCGCTCCGGCCAGGACGAACGGCGCGCGCACCTGCACGATGCCGAGCGAGCCGTGCTCCCCCCGCTCGCCGCCGTGGTCCTCCCAGTTGTGGGCGGGCGTGTGGAGGCAGACCAGGTCGGGGGCGGCGGGATGGTCGAAGATCTGGGCGATCTGCTCGTGGGCGTGGGGGTACGACTGCTGGGTGCGGGTGGGCCAGCGGTGGGCGAGCTCGTCCTCGAGCGGCGCGAACCGGTCGGTGGCGGTGTCGCCCAGAGGGTTCCGCCCCTCGACCGACGTGTCGACGAACCGCCAGCCGCCGCCGTTCGGGCCGGCCGGGCCGGCCCCGCCATCGGCGTGCTCCCGGCGGAAGCGCACGCGGCCGTCGACGGCCCGCACCTCGTAGCCCTCCTCGTCGGTGGTGACCACCATGTCGACGATGGGCTCGAGGGCGGGGTCGAGCAGGGCGTCGGCGGCCCGCTGCACCCGTGCCGGGTCGGGGGCGGCGTAGCCGGCGGGACGGGAGGCGGCAGGCATGCGGGAACGCTAACGGAGCCCGGTGACGCCGACCTGTCCGCCCGGCGAACAGCGCCCGCCCGTTGCCCGCCGAACCGGCGTTCGCATGTTGCGGTTCCCGGCACGGACGGACGCCGGTTCGCGGGGCGCGCCCCCCGGGCGGTCAGGCGTCCGGCGACGGGGGCGGGGGCGTCGACAGGTTGGTCCAGTTGGCCATGGCGGAGCGCTCGCCGACCGGGGTCAGGCGGTCGAGCCGGCCCAGGTCGTCAGGCGTGAGCGCCACGTCGAGGGCGCCCACGTTGTCCTCGAGGTAGGTGCGGCGCTTGGTGCCGGGGATCGGCACCACGTCGTCGCCGTGCGCGCTCAGCCACGCCAGCGCCACCTGCCCCGGCGAGACGTCGTGGGTGACGGCCACCGACTGCACCACCGCCACCGCCTCCAGGTTGCGGTCGAGGTTGTCGCCCTGGAACCGGGGCTGGGTGCGGCGGAAGTCGTCGTCGGCGAGCTGGTCCAGGCTCGCCACCGCGCCCGTGAGCAGGCCGCGGCCCAGCGGGCTGTACGGCACCAGGCCGATGCCCAGCTCGCGGCACACCGGCACGATCTCGTCCTCGATGTCGCGGGAGAAGAGCGACCACTCCGTCTGCAGGGCGGCGATCGGGTGCACGGCGGCCGCCCGGCGGATGGTGTCGACCGACGCCTCCGACAGCCCGAGGTGCCGCACCTTGCCCGCCGCCACCAGCTCGGCCATGGCGCCGACCGTCTCCTCGATGGGCACGGTCGGGTCGGGCCGGTGCTGGTAGTAGAGGTCGATGTGGTCGAACCCGAGCCGGCCCAGCGAGGCGTCGCACGCCTGGCGCACGTAGTCGGCGTCGCCCCGCACGCCGCGGCCGCCGGGGGCGTCGGGGTCGAGGCGGATGCCGAACTTGGTGGCCAGCACGATCTCGTCGCGGTGGCCCGCGAGCACCTTGCCCACCAGCTCCTCGTTGTGGCCGAGGCCGTACATGTCGGCGGTGTCGAAGAACGTGATGCCCAGGTCGAGCGCCCGCCGCAGCGTGGCGGTCGCCTCGTCGGCGTCCGGGGCGCCGTAGGCGAAGCTCATGCCCATGCAGCCGAGGCCCTGGGCGGAGACGGTGAGGCCGTCGCGTCCGAGGGCGCGGGAGGGAAGGGTCATGGGTTGGACCTCCGATTGGATGGCGACGGTGGGGGCGGCGGGAGCGCGGCGGGACGGCGACTGGGACCGCGCCCGGGACTACGGCAGGCAGTTGCCGCCGTAGGTGGTGATCTTGTACTCGACGACGCCGAGGGCCGACTCCAGCTCGACGATGCGCTCCTTGACCCGGTCGCGGTGCGCCTCCAGGAGGGCCAGCCGCCGATCCTCGTTGCCCGGCCCCTCCGCGACCAGGGCGAAGTAGGCCTCGATGTCGCGGATGGGCATCTCGGTCTGGCGCAGCCGGGTGATGAACACGACCCGGGCAAGCTCGACGTCGGTGTAGACGCGCCGGCCGGCCTCGTCGCGGGGCACGCTCAGCAGGCCGATCCGCTCGTAGTAGCGCAGCGTGTGGGCGGTGACGCCGGTCTTGTCGGCCACCTCGGCGATGCTGAGGGCGATCGGCGGGGCGTCGAGGACGGGGGTCGCGGTCACACCGAGACGGTAGGGGTTCGAGTGCGCTCTAAGTCAAGGGTTCGTCACACGTCGATGGCCTTGGTGCCGAACCGGCGGGTGAGCCGGGAGGTGTCGAGCTCCTCCAGGTCCGTCTCGCCGGACAGCACCGTCGCCTTCCATTGCTCGTGGGCGGGCACGTTGGCGTGGAACTCGTCCATCACCTCCGCCGCGAACAGCTCGAGGCTGTGGCAGATGTCGGCGTGGGTGTTGCGGCCCGCCTGGTTGAGCAGGATGACCTGGTCGATGTTCGACTGCTCGAACTTGCGCAGCTTGCGCCGGATCGTCTCGGGCGAGCCGATGAGCCCGCCCGACAGCGCCCGCTCGGCGGCCTCGGCGTTGGCCTGCTTCCACTTGCTGTACTCGTCCCACATGTTGACCTCGCCCGGCCCGGGCAGGCCGCCGCGGTCGGGGCTGTTGTAGTAGCGCAGGCAGAACTGGAAGAACGTCGCGCCGTTGGCCCGGGCCCGCGCCTCCTCGTCCGTGTCGGCGCACATGAACATGCTGACCAGGGCGATGTTGGGGTTGATCGGGTAGTCGGCCAGCGTGTCGAGGTGCTTGGTGATGGCGTTGTAGTAGGCGTGCACCCACGCGTGGGCCGCATCCGCGCTCACGAACTGGAAGCCCAGCGCCCCCAGGCCCCGGCGGCCCGCGTACTCGATCGTCTCGATCTGCGAGCAGGCGGTCCACAGCGGGGGGTGGGGCTTCTGGCGGGGCTTGGGCAGCACGTTGCGCAGCGGGAACTGGAAGTGCGGGCCCTCGTACGCGACGCCACCATCGCCGAACATGGGGATCGCACAGCGGACCGCGTCCTCCCAGATTTCGCGCTTGTCGCGGAACCTCACCCCGAACGGGTGCAGCTCGGTCGTGGTGGCGCTCTCGCCCATGCCGAACTCGACCCGGCCGTTCGACAGGAGGTCGAGCGCCGCCACCCGCTCGACGGCCTTGGCCGGGTGGTTGGTGGTGAGCTGCATGATCCCGTGGCCGAGCCGGATGTTCCGAGTGCGCTGGCTGGCGGCGGCCAGGAACACCTCGGGCGCGGACGAGTGCGAGTACTCCTCCAGGAAGTGGTGCTCGACCACCCAGGCGTAGTCGTAGCCGAGCCGGTCGGCGAGCTCGAGCTCGTCGAGGGCGTCGTGGTACAGCTGCCACTCGCTGTCGGGGCCCCATGGACGCGCCAGCTGAAGCTCGTAGAACACGCCGAACCGCATGGATCCCCCTCTGGCTCTGCTTCCAGAGAGGCTACCGACGGATCGTCGTCACACGCCGATGCTGCCCCACGGGCCCCAGATGGCGAACGTCAGGCCCCGGCTCGCCTGGATGTTGACGAACAGGGTGCGGCCGTCCGGGCTGAAGGTGGCCCCGGCGAACTCGTCGCCGAACCGGGGGGTGCCGGTGCTGCTCACCAGCCGGTTGAGGGCGATGTCCGACAGCTTCCCCCGCCGCGACAGGCCCCGCAGGAAGTTGTCGCCCGTGCTGTCCTCGCACAGCACGAGGGTGCCCCGCTTGCTGGTGGTGACGTTGTCGGGGAAGTCGAGCACCTCCGGCCCCGGTGACTGGAACGCCACGCGCAGCCGGCCCGAGTCGGTGTCGTAGGCCCACACCTGCCCGAAGCCGTTGCCGAAGCCCTGCACGGTGTCGCTGGGCCCGGGCTCGGCGGCGCCGCCGCCCTGGGTCGAGGTGAAGTACACGATGCCGCGGTCGAAGGCGGCGCCCTCCAGCCGCGAGAACCAGGCGGCCCCCTGCGACCGGCCCTGGTTGCCGACGTGGTTCAGCGCCGTGTCGTTGGTGGTGGGCGCGGTCTGGCCGGGGGTGAACGGGAAGGTGGGGTTCGGGTCGTCGATGTCGACCCACTTCGTGCGGTACGTGGTGCCGGCCGTCTGTTGCGCCGCCAGGTTGGCCCCGGGCACGCCCTTGATCGCCAGCATCTGCAGCCGCCCGCTCTTGGAGAGCCCACGCCCCTTCCGCGGGCTCTTGTCGGGGCAGTAGCGGTACAGGCCCGACGGGAACCCGAAGTTGTCCTCGGTCAGGTACAGGTCCTCGTGGTCGGGGTCCCAGGCGACGGCCTCGTGGGCGAAGCGGCCGGCGCCCGTGACGGGCTCGCGGTCGGACTGCCCGCCCGCCGGGACCTCGAAGATGAAGCCGTGCCGCTGGGTGAGGGTGACGTTGGAGGCGCCGGTGAAGTCGGGGCCGACGTCGGGGCCGTTGACGGTCTCCTCGCAGGAGATCCAGCTCCCCCACGGCATCCGTCCGCCCGAGCAGTTCATCTGGGTGCCGTTGAGGCTGGTGAACGCCCGGATCACTTCGCCCTGGCCGGTGACCTCGACGGTGGTGGTGCCGCCACCGGTGGCCGTGTCGTAGGCCTGGGAGGCGTCGCCGAACGGGGGAACCGGGTTGTTCACCTCGTGGTTGCGGACCAGCACCACGTTGCCGTGGCTGCCCTTGAAGGCGGCCATGCCGTCGTGGCGTCCGGGCAGCAGGGTGCCGTCGTCGAGCGTGACCGGCTGTTCGGTGTCGTGGAACGAGCGGTACTTGAAGCCGGGCGCCAGCCACAGCCGCACCACGCCGTCGCGCTCGTCGGGGATCGGCCCCAGCACCGGTGCGGCCGCGGCCGCCACCGGTCCGGCCACGTAGCCCGCGAACGGCCCGGCGAGCGCCGCGCCCCCGGCCACGGCGGCCGCCGAGCCGGCGAGGAACCGGCGCCGATCGATGCGGTAGTCCTGGGTCGAGCCTGCCATGTGATGTCTCCCTGTCCCGTCGATGGGGCAGATGGTCGCGCACACGCGCCGGTGATGGGTCGAAAAGCACACTGCCGGTGCGCGTGGGCTCGCACCGCGAGACCCGGTGGCGAGGGTCGCCCGGGGACGCGCCAGGGGCCGGCCCCGGAGGGCCGGCCCCTGTTCGGAGTGTTCGGTGGTGACGCGCGGGCGTCAGCTCACCGAGGCGGTCTCGGGCTCGACGGCGTCGCCGCCGGGGCCCTGGCCGTTCTCGGTGACGGCGCCGTCGCTGTCGCCGTCGCTGGCGATGCCGGCACCCGAGCGCTTGGAGAAGGCGATGGCGCCCAGCAGGACGGCCAGCGCCACCGCGGCGACGGCGTAGCCGGCCGGCTTGGGCGTCGACCGCAGCCAGTCGAAGTTCTCGCCCGTGTCGCCCACGTTGGACAGGCTGATGATCGCCGGCAGGATGAGCAGCGACACCAGGTTCATCACCTTGATGAGCGGGTTGAGGGCGGGACCGGCGGTGTCCTTGAACGGGTCGCCGACCGTGTCGCCGATGACCGCCGCCATGTGGGCGTCGGACCCCTTGCCGCCGTGGTGGCCGTCCTCGATGTACTTCTTGGCGTTGTCCCAGGCGCCACCCGCGTTGGACAGGTAGTTGGCCATGAGCTGGCCCACCAGGATGACCGCCGCCAGGAAGGCGCCGAGGGCGGTGTAGCCGATGCCGAAGCCGATGATCACCGGCGTGAGCACGGCCAGCAGGGCCGGGGTGGTGAGCTCGCGCAGCGAGGCCCGGGTGCAGATGTCGATGACGGGGCCGTAGTCGGGCTTCTTCTCGCCCGTCATGATCTTGCCGTCCGCGAACTGGTTGCGGACCTCCTGCACCACCACGCCGGCGGTGCGGCCCACGGCCCGGATGGCCAGGCCCGAGAAGAGGAACGGCACGGCGCCGCCGATCAGCAGGCCGATGAACACCTTGGGGTCGGCCACGTTGATGGGGATGGCGCTGAAGATGCCGCCCGGCGAGTCCCTCAGGGACTCGAACAGGTCGATCGGCAGCACCTCGGTGCCGGCGATCTCGATGAAGCTGGCGAACAGCGCCACCGCGGCGATGACCGCCGAGCCGATGGCGAAGCCCTTCGTGACCGCCTTGGTGGTGTTGCCCACGGCGTCGAGGCTGACCATGACCCGCTCGGCCTCGCCGTGGAACTCGCCCGTCATCTCGGCGATGCCGGCCGCGTTGTCGGCGACGGGGCCGAAGGTGTCCTCCGACACGACCACGCCGGTGGTGGCCAGCATGCCCATGCCGGTGAGGGCGACGAGGTACAGCGTGAACTGCGTGTCGCCCCCGCCGAGGCCGATGGCCGCGCCCAGGGCGACGGCGATGGCCACGACGGCCCACACCGACGACTCGAGGCCCGACGAGGTGCCGGCCAGCACGGTGGTGGCGGGGCCGGTCTCGGCCGCGTCGGCGATCTCCTGCACCGGCTTGGTCTCGGTCGAGGTGAAGTACTCGGTGATGCGGCTGGCCACCTGGGCCAGGACAAGGCCGATGACCACGGCGCCGAACATGCGCCAGCCCACGTTGGCGATGTCGCCGTCGGGATTGCCGACGTAGATCAGCGCGGTCGCCAGCGTGCCCACCACGGTCAGGATGCCGGCGGTGAGGAAGCCCCGGTTGATCGGGGCCATCGCCGACTTGTCGGTCTCGCGGGCCCGCACCATGAACACGCCCACGATCGAGGCCAGCACGCCGACGGCGCGGGCGGCCAGCGGGAAGAGCGCGCCGACGGCCCACAGCTCGGGGTTGTCGGGGAAGATCCGCTGGAAGGCGGGCACGCCCAGGATGATCGAGGCGACGAGGGTGACCTCGTACGACTCGAACAGGTCGGCGGCCATGCCGGCGCAGTCGCCCACGTTGTCGCCGACGTTGTCGGCGATGGTGGCCGGGTTGCGGGGGTCGTCCTCGGGGATGCCGGCCTCGACCTTGCCGACGAGGTCGGCGCCGACGTCGGCCGCCTTGGTGAAGATGCCGCCGCCGACCCGCAGGAACAGGGCGAGCAGCGAGCCGCCGAACCCGAACCCGATGAGGATCGCCGAGCTGGAGTTCTGGAAGATCATCATGATCAGCGTGGCGCCGATGAGGCCCAGGCCGACGCAGAACATGCCGCACACGCCGCCGGTGCGGAACGCCACCTGTAGCGCCGGGGCCATCTTGCCCTCGCGGGCGGCGGCCGCGGTGCGCACGTTGCCCCGCACCGCCAGGCTCATGCCGATGAAGCCCGTGAGGCCCGACATGACGCAGCCGGCGACGAACGCCAGAGTGCGGAACCCGCCCGACTGGGCGAAGGACAGCGCGACGTCGCCGTTGGGCTTCTCGACGGCCACCGACGTGACGAAGACGATGATGGCCAGCGGCACGAGGATGTACGCAATCGTGCGGAACTGGCGCTTCAGGTAGGCGAGCGCGCCCTCCTGGATCGCCGTGGCGATCTCGATCATCTTCGGTGTGCCCTGGTCGGCGGCCAGGACCCCGCGCATCAGCACGAAGCCGACGGCGAGGGCCAGCAGCGCGGTGAGCGCCGAGCCGATGAGGACGAACCATTCACCCCCTTTGAGGGTGAATTCCTGCCAGCCGCCTTCTGCGGCGAAAAGCACCATGTCGTGCATCTCCCCCTTGTGGGCTATTCAGACGTTTCGGATGTCTCGGCCAGCTGGGTGACCAGCGGGCTCGTGGGCTCGATCGTGCGGGTCACGTACACCTGGCGGGCCACGCGCTGGCCGATGGTGCGGGTCTGACCCGCGATCTCGACGACCAGCGGGCCGTCGAACGGGTGCTTCTCGACCACCGCCACCTCGACTCCCGGGACGACCCCGAGGGTGCCCAGGAACGACAGGATCTCGGCGTCGGTCGACCCCGAGACGGCCACCTCGGCCACGTCGCCGGGCTCGAGGTCGTACAGCTCCGGCGTGTTGGGCAGGTCGCCGTCCGTGGGCTGCGGGATCGGGAAGCCGTGGGGGCACGTGGCGGGCCGGTGCAGGGCGACGAACAGTCGCTGCGTCACCTCGTCGGGCAGTTCGTGCTCGAAGCTGACGGCCAGCTCGTCGGCCTCGTTCCAGGCGTAGCCGAGCATGTCGGCCAGGAACCGCTCGACGATGCGGTGCCGCCGGATGGCGGCGACGGCCGCCCGCCGGCCCTCTGCCGTGAAGGTCACGCCCTGGTAGGGCCGGTGGTCGACCAGGCCGCGGTCGGCCAGGCGCTTGACCAGCGTGGTGACGGTTCCGGGGGACAGCCCGAGCCGGTCCGCGAGCGTGCCCGTGTGCGCCTCGGAGCCATCCCGCGTGAAGCGGTAGATGGCCTTGAGTGCCTCTCGCTCGGTCTTGGTGAACTCGGTGGCCTGCATATCAGGGTTTGGCTCCCCCAAAACCTGTCCTTTCGGGCATTGCGGTCTGTTTGCCTACCACGGCGCGCAACTCGCTCCCAAACCCGGGCTGTGCCACACTGCTGGCCGAATACCTGACGATGTGTCAGGAACCGGGCGCCACGCCGACGGGAGGGCCACATGGGGAGCGCGACACCGGCGGTCGAGGGGTGGTTCACCGACGGCGACGAGCCGGCGCTGCTGGGCACGCGCTGCCAGGCGTGCGGCACGGTGTTCTTCCCTCGGGAGGCCGCGTTCTGCCGCAACCCGGGGTGCGAGGGCGAGGCGTTCGACGAGGTGCCGCTGTCGCGCCGGGGCACGGTGTGGTCCTACACCGACGCCCGCTACCAGCCCCCGCCGCCGTTCATCGCGGCCACCGACCCCTACGAACCCTTCGCCCTGGCCGCCGTGGCGCTCGAGCAGGAGGGCCTGGTGGTGCTCGGCCAGGTCGCCTCGGGCTACGGCGTCGCCGACCTGGCCGTGGGCGCCCCGGTCGAGCTGGTGGTCGAGCCCCTCTACACCGACGAGGACGGCACCGCCCGCACGATCTGGCGCTGGAAGCCGGTGGAGGGGACATGAGCAGCGAGGTCGCCGTCGCCGGGGTGGGGATGCACCCGTGGGGCAAGTGGGGCCGGCCCTTCCAGTCCTATGGCGTCCACGCCGCCCGGGCCGCCCTGGCCGACGCCGGGCTGGCCTGGGACGACGTCCAGCTCGTCGTGGGCGGAGAGACGGTCCGCAACGGGTACGCGGGCTACGTGGCCGGGGCCACCTTCGCCCAGGCGCTCGGCTGGAACGGCGCCCGCGTCGCCACCGCCTACGCCGCCTGCGCCACCGGCGCCCAGGCGCTCGACACCGCTCGGGCCCGCATCCTGGCGGGCATGTGCGACGTCGCCCTGGTCGTGGGCGCCGACACCACGCCCAAGGGCTTCCTCGCCCCCAACGCGGGCGAGCGCTGGGACGACCCCGACTGGCTGCGCTTCCGCCTGTTGGGCATGACCAACCCCGCCTACTTCGCCCTCTACGCCCGCCGCCGGATCGACCTCCACGGCGCCACGCCCGAGGACTTCGCCACGGTCAAGGTGAAGAACGCCCGCCACGGCCTCGCCAACCCGTACGCCCGCTACCGCAAGGCGGTGACGGCGGAGGAGGTGCTCGCCTCGCCGGTGGTGGCTGACCCGCTGCACCTGCTCGACATCTGCGCCACCTCCGACGGCGGTGCGGCGGTGGTGCTGACGTCGTCCGACTTCGCCCGCCGCCGGGGGCTGTCGACGGTGCGCCTGCGCGCCGTCGCCACGGTGGCGCCCACGTTCCCCAACACCGTCATCGAGATGCCCAACTTCGCCACCGACTCCACCGTGGCGGTGACGCCGGCCGACGACACCTTCCGCGATTCGATCGCCCGAGCCGCGTACGAGGAGGCGGGGATCGGGCCCGAGGACGTGTCGCTGGCCGAGGTGTACGACCTCTCGACGGCCCTCGAGCTCGACTGGTACGAGAACATCGGCTTGTGCAAGCCGGGCGGCGCCGAGCAGATGGTGCGCGACGGCGAGACCACCATCGGCGGCCGGGTTCCGGTCAACCCCTCGGGTGGGCTGGCCTGCTTCGGCGAGGCGGTGCCCGCCCAGGCGCTGGCCCAGGTGTGCGAGGTGGTGTGGCAGCTCCAGGGCCGGGCGGAGGGCCGGCAGGTGGAGGGCGCCCGGGTGGGCATCACCGCCAACCAGGGCCTGTTCGGCCACGGATCCTCGGTGATCCTCTCGTCCTAGCGAGCCGAACTTGCGGCACATCGCGTCGCCGGAGCAACGGATCCGCCGCCGGTTCCGTCGCAACTTGCCGCTAGCGTCGACGTACACCAGCCGCCACCAGGAGGCGCCGCCGTGTCCGCACCGACGTCCGATCCCACCCGCGCCGCGTTCAGCGCCATGACCGAGGGGACCGCCGAGGATTGGCAGCGCATCGCCGTCGCCAGCCTCGAGTTCTATCCCGGGCTGCCCGACCGGGTGATGGCGCACCTGCGGCTGCTGGGCGGCGACTTCGGCGGGTTCAAGGTCGACCGGCTCACCCACTCGCTCCAGACCGCCACGCGGGCCCACCGGGCCGACCGGGACGACGAGTACGTGGCCTGCGCGCTGCTGCACGACATCGGCGACACCCTCTGCTCGTTCAACCATCCCGACGTCGGCGCCGCCGTCGTCAAGCCGTTCGTCGACGAGCGCTACCACTGGATGGTCGAGAAGCACGGCATCTTCCAGGGCTACTACTTCTTCCACCACCTGGGCCTCGACCGGAACATGCGCGACCAGTTCGACGGCCACCCCTGGTACGACCTCACGGCCGAGTTCTGCGCCGACTACGACCAGCCGTCGTTCGAGCCCGACTACCCGACGATGGCCCTGGAGGAGTTCGAGCCCCTGCTGCGCGACCTCTTCCGCAGCCCCAAGCGCTCGGTCTACACGGGGTCCGCGACGAGCTAGTCTCCCGCCCCGAACGTGCGGCCGATCACGTCACGGGAGCGCGGGATCCGCCGCCCGTCCGGTCGCAGGAACGGCTGGCGCCGCGCCGTCAGGCCAGCCAGCGGCTGAGGGACTCGACGACGCAGGCCGGCTTGGTCCCGCCCTCGATCTCCATCGTGATGCGGATCGTCGTCTGCACGCCCCCCGGCACCTCGTCGCAGCCGATCAGCTCGCCCCGCCCCCGCACGCGGGCGCCCACCGGCACCGGGGCCGGGAATCGGACCCTGCCGGTGCCGTAGTTGAGCCCCATCGACACGCCGCGCACTTCGACGAGCTGCGGCATCACCAGGTTCGACAGCGACAGCGTCAGGTAACCGTGGGCGATCGGGCCCCCGAACGGGCTCTCCTTCCGGGCGCGCTCGACGTCGACGTGGATCCACTGGTGGTCGCCCGTCGCCTCGGCGAACCGGTCCACCCGCTGCTGCGTCACCTCGAGCCACTCGCTGACGCCCAGGTCCATCCCCGGCGGGGCGGCCCTCAGCTCGTCGAGCGACTCGAACACCGTCTGCGCCATCGTCGCGTCCTCCTCCGGGCCCTGGCTCACTGTGCTCATGGTTCGCTCCGGCGCTCGCTCACGGGTGCTGCGAGCTCACGCTCACGACCTCGCCCGTCATGTACGTCGAGTAGTCGCTGGCGAGGAAGGCGATGACGGTGGCGACCTCCCACGGCTCGGCGGGCCGGCCGAACGCCTCGCGGCGGGCCAGCTCGTCGAGCAGCTCGTCGCTGGTGACCTTGGCGAGGAACGGGTGCATGGCCAGGCTGGGCGCCACCGCGTTGACCCGTACGCCGTGGGGCGCCGCCTCCGCGGCGGCGGCGCGGGTGAGCGCCATGACCCCCGCCTTGGCCGCGGCGTAGTGGGCCTGCCCCGCCTGCGCCCGCCACCCCAGCACAGAGGCGTTGTTCACGATCACGCCCGACCCCTGCGGCAGCAGGAGCCGCAGGGCCGCCCGGGTGCAGCGCATCGTGCCGGTGAGCGTGACGTCGAGCACCCGGGCCCACTGCTCATCGGTCATGTCGATGAGGTCGGCGGTGCCGCCCAGCCCCGCGTTGTTCACGACCACGTCGAGGCGCCCGTGGGCCTCGACCGCCGCGGCGAAGAGCGCCTGCACCTGCGCCTCGTCCGTGACGTCGCACGCCACGGCCAGGGGCTCGGCGCTGCCGCTGCCGTCGGCCCGGGGGGTGCCGGCCAGGGCCGCGGCGGTCTCGGCCAGGCGGCGCTCGTGGGCGTCGCTGACCACCACGGTGGCGCCCTCGGCCAGCAGCCGCCGGGCGGTGGCCGAGCCGATCCCGGTCCCGGCCGCGGCCGTCACCACGGCCACCTTCCCGGCCAACAGGTCGTGCCCCGGCGGCTCGGCGGGCGCGGCCGGCGCGGCGGTCACCGGGGCTCCTTCGGTAGGCCGAGCGCCCGCTCGCCGATGATGTTGCGCTGCACCTGGTTGGAGCCTCCGTAGATCGTGTCGGCCCGGCTGAACAGGAACAGCCGCTGGAGTGGGTCGGGGTCGTATCCGTGGCCATCGTGGTCGCCGGCGGGGCTCGTCCGACTGCCGTCGCACACCAGCGCGTCGGCGCCGAGCACGTCCATGGCCAGCTCGCCGAGGCGCCGGTGGACCGTCGCCCAGTACAGCTTGCCCACCAGCGCCGCGGGGGCCAGCGTGCCCGACTCCGAGCCCGAGAGGGTGCGCAGGGCGTTGAGCCGCATGAGCTCCAGCCCGATGTGGGCCTGGGTGAGGCGCTGGCGGATGGCGGGCACGTCGGCGGCGCCGTTGCGCCGGGCCAGGGTGACGATGGCGTCGAGCTCGTTGCGGAAGTTGAGCTGCTGGCCCAGCGTCGAGGCGCCCCGCTCGAACGCCAGGGTGCCCATGGCGACCCGCCAGCCCTCCCCGGGCTCGCCGATCACGTTGTCGCTGTCGGTGCGGGCCCCGTCGAAGAAGACCTCGTTGAACTCGCTGTCGCCGGTGAGCTGCACGATCGGCCGGATGTCGACGCCGTCCTGGCGCATCGGCACCAGCAGGTAGGACAGGCCGTCGTGGCGCCGCCGGGGGTCGGCGGGCGGGGCGGTGCGGGCCAGCACGAAGCACCAGTCGGCCCACTGGGCGAGCGAGGTCCACACCTTCTGCCCGTGCACGGACCACCCGTCGCCTGCCTCGACGCGCTCGGCCCGGGTGGCGACGTTGGCCAGGTCGCTGCCGGCGCCCGGCTCGGAGTAGCCCTGGCACCACAGCTCCTCGCCCGCCACGATCGGCGGGAGGAAGCGCCGCTGCTCCGCGGGGGTGCCGAAGGCGATCAGGGTGGGGCCGAGCAGGCCCTCACCGATGTGCCCCAGCCGGCCGGGCCCCCGGGCCCGGGCGTACTCCTCGTGGTAGATGACGTGGCGCCGCAGGGACAGGCCCCGGCCGCCGTGCTCGACGGGCCAGGCGACGCAGGTCCACCCGTGGGCGCCGAGGTGGCGCTCCCAGGCGAGCCGCTCGTCGAACAGCGCATGCTCGTCGCCGGGGCCGCCCCGCCCGCGCACGGCGGCGAAGTCGCCGGCCAGGCCGTCCTCGAGGAACGAGCGCACCTCGTCGCGGAACGCCTCGTCCTCCGCGCTGTCCCGCAGATCCACGGCGTGAACATATCTGACACTCCGTCAGGAATCGACCCGGCGCCCGGCCGGAGTCAGCGCACGGGGGCGTCCTCGCCGCCGGCCTGCCACATCGACGCCGCGTAGCCCTCCTCCAGGGCCTCGTCGATGGCCTCGGCGGGCATGTCCAGCTCGAGCTGGCTACAGAAGATGGCGCCGGCGGACGGCCGCCCGTCCTCGCCCGGCCACGACGCGGGATCCCACAGCTTCGAGCGTCGGAACGCCTTGGGGCAGTGCAGGAACACCTCGTCGATGTCGATGCCGAGGGCCAGCGTGGGCCGCGTGCCCGGGAAGGCGCACGCCTCGAGCACGTCGGGGTCGGTGGTGAGGGTGGCCCGGCCGTTGATCCGCAGGGTCTCGCCCATGCCGGGCACCATGAACAGCAGCCCGACGGCCGGGTTGGCCAGCATGTTCTCGAAGCTGTCGAGCCTGCGGTTGCCGGCCAGGTCGCCCAGCGCGAGCCGGCGTTCGTCGAGCACCGCCGCGAACCCGGGGGGCCCGCCGCGGGGCGAGGCGTCGGTGCCGTGGGGCCCGGTGGTGGCCAGCACCGCGAACGGCGACAGGCCGAGGAACTCGCGCGACTTCTCGTCGATGTGGTCGATGGCCTTGGCCGCCACCAGCGGGTTGGGGTCGGCGTAGAGGCTGCGGAGACCGGCGAGGTCGTCGATGCTGTGCGAGAAGCCCATGCCGCAGCCTACGCATGTTCGGCTTGCCTTACAGGGTCACACCCGGCGTCGGCCGGTGGCGGGGCCGCTCTCCACCACCGCCACCCCCCGAGCTGCGGCCGCCGCCCGGAGCTGCTGCCCGAACACATCGCTGTCGTCCGTGGGCCGGGCCTCGATCCCGAGCTTCCGGCCGCCGGTCGTCATCACGTAGTAGCAGAGCAGCTTGCCCTGCAGGAGGCCGGCACCGCGCCACAGCAGCACCTCCCGGACCTCGCTCCACGCCGCGGCGGTGCTGCGCCCGTTCTTGCGGTGCACCACGCCCCCGGCGAACAGCCAGGCGCCGGTGAACCCGGCGAGCAGGGCGACGAAGCCGACGAGCACGCTCACGACACCGGCAGAGAAGGCCACCCGCGCCAGCGCCGTGACGCCGAGCCAGCCGAGCAGCACCGCGGCGCCGATCAGCGCCGCCGCCAGCACCCAGGTGAAGAGCATGTTGGCGAACGGGTTCGATCCCCGCCGGGCGGCGACGAGCGGCCCGAGGCCGTGGCGGGCGGCGAGATCGAGGACCTTGGCCGGCGCCTCCACCGCCTCGGGCGGTGCGGGCGGCGCGGAGGGGTTGTCGCTCATGGTGGAGGGATGCGGTCGCGCCGCCGGGAGTGCGCGGGGGCGCTCAGGTCGGCCGGCGTCGGCGGCGGTGGGACAGGTGACAGCTGGTGCACCGGCCGAGCATGGATCGAGCGCCGCGACCGGCGGGCGTCGGCCCTACGCTCACGTCATGCCCGGGCCCGTTCCCTATCTGGCCGACCGGTTGCAGGGGTTCGGCACCACGATCTTCGCCGAGATGTCGGCGCTCGCCGTCGAGACCGGCGCCGTCAACCTGGGCCAGGGATTCCCCGACTACGACGGGCCCCCCAGGTGCTCGACGCCGCCGTCGACGCCATCCGGTCCGGCCGCAACCAGTACCCGCCGGGGCGGGGCGTGCCCGAGCTGCGCGAGGCGATCGTCCGCCACCAACGCCACTGGTACGGGCTGAGCTACGACGCCGACACCGAGGTGCTCGTGACCGCGGGCGCCACCGAGGCGATCGCCGCCGCCTGCCTCGCCCTGTGCGAGCCGGGCGACGAGGTGGTGGTCCTGGAGCCCACCTACGACAGCTACCAGGCGTCGATCGCCATGTCCGGGGCCACCCCGGTGTTCGTGACGCTGCGGCCGCCGGGCTACCGGCTCGACGTCGAGGCGCTGCGTGCCGCCGTCACCCCGCGCACCCGCCTCCTGCTGGTGAACTCGCCCCACAACCCCACCGGCACCGTGCTCGACGGCGACGAGCTCGGCGCCATCGCCGCCCTGGCGGTCGAGCGCGACCTGCTGGTGGTCACCGACGAGGTGTACGAGCACCTGACCTTCGACGGCCTGGCCCACGTGCCGCTGGCCACCTACCCGGGCATGCGGGAGCGCACGGTCACGATCTCGTCGGGCGGCAAGACGTTCAACACGACGGGCTGGAAGGTGGGGTGGCTGTGCGCGCCCGCGCCGCTGGTCACCGCCGTGACGACGGCCAAGCAGTTCCTCACCTACGTCAACGCGGGGCCGCTCCAGCCGGCCATCGCCGTCGGGCTCGACCTGCCCGACCGCTACTTCGCCGACCTGGCCGCGGACCTCGCCGCCAAGCGCGACCTGCTGTGCGCCGGCCTCGATGCCGCCGGCTTCGCCGTGTTCCGGCCCCAGGGCACGTACTTCGTGACCGTCGACATCCAGCCGCTGCGGCCCGACGGCGACGGCATGGCCTTCTGCCGCGAGCTGCCCGCCCGGTGCGGCGTGGTCGCCGTGCCCAACCAGGTGTTCTACGGTCGACCCGACGGCCGGTCGGCACCTGGTGCGCTTCTCGTTCGCCAAGCGCGCCGCGGTGCTGGCCGAGGCCGTCGCCCGCCTGTCGACCCTGGCGGCCGGTGCCGGCGCCGGTGCCGATCAGCCGACCGGCACGGCGGTCGGGGATGGGGTGCAGGGGGCGTCCGATACGTCCGAGGAGCTCGAGGAGGAGGTGCCGTCGTGAAGGTGGCCGTGGTGCAGCACGACGTGGTGTGGGAGGACAAGCCCGCCAACTTCGCCCGCCTCGCCCCCCAGGTGGCGGCCGCGGCCGCCGCGGGGGCACGCCTGGTGGTGCTCACCGAGATGTTCTCGACCGGCTTCTCGATGCGCACCGAGGTGGTGGCCGAGCCCGAGGGCGGGCCGTCGTCGCAGTTCCTGGTGGAGCAGGCGGCGGCGCACGGCATCTGGGTGTGTGGCTCGTGTGCCGAGGTGCCCCGGCCCGGCGAGCGCCCCTTCAACACGCTCGTGCTGGCCGGGCCCGACGGGACGGTGCACCGCTATCGCAAGAACCACCTGTTCGCCTACGGCGGCGAGGACCGTTCGTTCAGCCCCGGAGACGAGCTGGTGACGGTGGAGGTCGAGGGCCTGCGGATCAGCCCGTTCGTCTGCTACGACCTGCGCTTCGCCGACGACTGGTGGCAGGTCGCGCCCGCCACCGACCTCTACCTGTGCGTGGCGAGCTGGCCCAAGGCCCGCCGCCAGCACTGGTCGGCCCTGCTGCGGGCGCGGGCCATCGAGAACCAGGCGTACGTGATCGGCGCCAACCGGGTGGGGTCCGGCGGTGGCGTCGACCACATGGGCGACAGCGCGGTCGTCGACCCGCTGGGTGAGGTCCTGGCATCGGGGTCGCGCGGCGAGGCGCTGCTCGTGGCCGAGGTCGACGCCGCGCAGGTCGCCAAGGTCAGGGCCGACCTGCCCTTCCTGGCCGACCGGCGCGACGCCGGGGACGCCGCGCCGATCTGATCCACACCGGCCGTATCTCCCGCCGCCCCCGGTGACTCTGTGTGGCATTGAGTGGCGGGCATCCCCCTGGCGCCCGCCTGGCGGACGGGAGCCGGCCCATGGCCGCGACCACGGAAGACATGGAACGACGCGCCCAGGCCCCGCCCCGGCGGGCGCCGGCACCGGCGAATGCTCCGGCTGCGGCGACGGGCGCAGCGGCCCAGGGTCCCGCAGCCCCGGCGGCTCCGGTCACGGGCGCAATGGCCTCGGGCCCGGCGGCTGCGTCGGCTCCGGCGACGGGCGCAGCGGTCTCGGCCCCGGCGGGTCCGGCGACGGGCGCAGCGGTGTCGGCCCCGGCGGATGCGGCGCTTCCGGCCGTGGGGTCGACGGTCACGGCGCCTTGGCCGACAGCGGCTCCGGCGGCTCCGATGCCGGCGGCACGTCGTGCCGGCTGGTCGACAGCCTCGGCAGGATCGCGGTCGAGCGGTTGCGGCAGTCCTCGGTCGACGCGCTCATCTGGCAGGTCTCCGCGGCGGGCGGTGGAGCGGATCGCAACGGCAACGGCGCCGGCGATCGCCACGGCCCGGGCGGTGACGCCGGCGGCTCGGCCGCCGCCGGCGCAACGGGCAACGGCAACGAGCCGGCAAGCAACGGCAACGCCTCGGTCGGCAACGGCGCCGACCGGGGCGACGGCCGCCCCACCGACGGTCCGCCCGATGCGGCCACGGCCCATCACCTCGCCCTGTACGGCAACATCCAGCAGGTCCTCGACGACGCGTCCGGCCCCGGCGAGCACACCAGCCTGCGTGGCCGATTCACGGCCTGGGCTCGCGGCACGTCGGAGGAGCGGGTGTCGCTGGCGTGCGCGGCCGCCCAGTCACGGCTGGTGCTGCTGTGGTCGGACGACCAGCTGCGCGGCACGCTTCCCCGCCTGCTGACCACCATCCGCCACTACCTCCCGGAGGGCGACGGCGAGCGCGACGAGGTCGACCGGCGGTTCCCGCCGCCGGATCCCCGCCACCCGGCGACCGGCGGACCGCCGGAGGGCGACGAGCCCACGCGGATCTCCCGGGTCGACCGCGAGCTCCTGTCCAGCGCGCTCAACAACGCCAACCTCGCGGCGGCGGCCGAGCGCGATCGGTTCCGCCGCTTCCGCAATGTCCTGCTGTCGGCGTCCGTCGTCGTGATCGGCCTCATCGGCGTGCTGACCCTGCTCGGCGCCGTCAACCCGACCGCCCTGCCGCTGTGCTTCCCCGACCCGAACGTGGCGGAGGTCGAGGCCGGGACCGCGGCGGCGACCGCGGCGGTGGCGACCAGCGATGACACGGGCGCGGCGGCCACCGAGGAAACGGTGGCCGTCGTCGGCCAGGTGTGCCCCACCGGACACCACGAGCCGACCGGCGGCGACGTCGCCCTGGTCGTGCTGCTCGGGCTGGTGGGCGCTGCGCTCACCGGGGTGCGGTCGGTGACCCGCCACGCGCCGCCGACGCTGCGCCCGCTCGGCGGGGTCCGCCTGCTGCAGGCGCTGTTCAAGGCCTCGATCGGCATGCTCGGCGCCCTGCTCGGCCTGATGTTCCTGCGGGCCGGGGTGGTGCCGGGGTTCACGTCGCTCGACACCCAGTCCGAGATCCTCGTGTACGCGGTGGTCTTCGGGGCGGCCCAGGACCTGTTCACCCGCATGGTCGACAGCCGGGCGAACGACCTGTCGCAGGCCTCGACCCCGGCCGAGGCCGGCGGCTCGGTCGCCGCCGGCGGCACCCCGGCCCGGGGCGCGGCCGAGCCCGCCGTCTGACCGCCAGGTTTCGGCCGGCAGGCGGCCGGCGGCAGTGGCACGTCGCCAGCCCCGCCGAGGCGACGCAGAGGGCGATGCGCGAGCCCGGCCGGACCCGATGGCCGGGTCTCAGCCGCGCCAGCACCGCTCAGATCGTGTTGACCACCGTGCCCAGATCGGGGATGCGCA
The DNA here is from genome assembly GCA_963842395.1 of uncultured Acidimicrobiales bacterium. Classification (GTDB taxonomy): domain Bacteria; phylum Actinomycetota; class Acidimicrobiia; order Acidimicrobiales; family VFJN01; genus ZC4RG19. The sequence goes on along the minus strand of CAWJGJ010000001.1, from coordinate 3,100,036 downwards.
TCAGCGCCGGGTCGTCGACGACGTACTCGACCGCCTCGTCGAGGGGGATGCCGTGCAACTTCGCATGGCGCACCAGCGCGCCCGACACCAGCGGGGCCGAGAACGACGTGCCCGACCATCGGGCCCACGCGGCGAAGTCGTCGGGGTCGGCGCCGCCGGGGGCGATCCGCTCGCCCTGGCCGGCGAACGACTTGAAGAAGGTGCTGACCAGGTCGACGCCCGGGGCGCACGCGCGCACCCAGTGGCCGTAGTTCGAGAACGGTGCCGGGCCGTGGGGACCGACCGCCCCGACGCCCACGACGCCGGCGAACGCGGCCGGGTAGGTCGGCCGGCAGGTGCCGTCGTTCCCGGCCGAGGCCACGACCACGTACCCGTTGCCCTGGGCCGTGCGGATCGCCGCCGCCAGCAGCGGGGCCTCCTCCAGCACCTGGCCGCCGAAGGACAGGTTGAGCACCGCACCCGGCGCGGGCGCGAGGGGAAGCGTCGAGATCGCCGTGGCGATCTTCTGCTCGATCCCCTGGCCGAGGGGCTCGATCACCTTCCGCACCTCGACCACGGCGCCGGGCGACACCCGCTGGATCAGGCCGGCGATGAACGTGCCGTGCCCAGCGGCGGGGTCGAGCTCGCGGTCGGCGTCGCTGTCGGGCACGTCCCTGTCGAGAAGGCCACCGAAGCGGACCAGGTTGGGCAGCCCGCTGAACGCCGGTGGCAGGTCGTCGGCGCCATGGGCGAGCCCGGTGTCGAGCACGACGACGTCCGGCTGTCGACCGGCCGGCACATCGGCCAGGCGGCCGAGGATGGCTGCGAGTGTCTTGGCCTCGGCCTCGGTCGCACCGGCCGGCCGGGCACTGCTACGGCGCCGGCCGGTCCTGGCGTACTCACCCTGATCCGAGGGGTAGACGGGCGACGGGTACACCGGCGATGGGTAGACGGGAGACGGGTAGACGGGAGACGGGTAGACGGGAGACGGGTAGACGGGATAGGCGTGGGCCGGCGAGCCGCACCCACAACCGCACGAGCACCCCCCGGCGCCGCCACCGGAGGGATAGACGGGGCTCGGGTACACCGGCGAGGGGTACACGGGGGACGGGTACACCGGCGACGGGTAGACCGGGCTCGGGTACACGGGCGACGGGTACACGGGGTGGCCGTAAGACCCGCCGGCGCACCGCATCGACGGATGCGGGCCGCATCCGCCGCCGCAGCCACAGCCCGCGGCGCCCCCGTGGGCGAAGAAGACGTGGTTGGGTTGGTTGGCGATCCCCAGCAGCCGCAGCTGCGGGGACAGGGACGGCACGACCACCCGCGGCGGGCTGTCGCCCCGTTCCCGTTCCTTGACGACGGTGAAGGCTCCGCCGTCCACTTCTTCGATCTGCTCGAACTCGAGGTTCAGCCCGTTGAGGTTTTCGTCCTCGCCGTTGAGACGGTTGATCAGCCGCCTGGCCGCCTCGCGCACGTCGGTCCGCACCACCACCTCGCCGGGCACGTAGGCGTACCCGCCCGGACCCCCGACCACGGCCACCTTTCCCTCCCATGAGAGCGGCGGCTCGCCCTCGCCTTCGCTTTCGCCCTTGACATTGCGCGCCATTCCGGACCTCCTGTCCTCGCCCACAGAGTCGACACGACCCGTCGTGATACCGGTACGTCGTGGTCCCGTACTCTCGCGCCGTGGCGGATGATGACGCGGCCGTCCGAGCGCTGCACGACCTGGCCGAGGAGCGCCACCGAGATCCCGGGACCGTGCGGGCCCGGGCCGAGGGGCTCCTCGCCGAACCCGGCCTCGCGCCGGAGCTGGCGCCGGTGGTCCGCTGGGTGCTGGGCCTGGCGCTGCACGAGCTCGGCGACCTGGCCGGGGCCCGCGCCCAGCTCGCCGGCGCCGCGTGGGCGGCCCACCGGCGGGGCGACGCCGAGACCGAGGCCCTGGCCCGCGGCGGCCTGGCCATCTCGCTGCTGGGCCTCGGGCGCACGCCGGCCGCCGTGCGCGAGATCGAGGCGGCCGGTGCCTGCGCGCCGCCCGCGGCGAGGGGCCGCGTCGACTTCCTCGCCGGCCTGGTCCACCAGCGCCTCGGTGAGCTCGAGATGGCGCTCGCCTGCTACCGCTCTGCCCTCCGGCGGCTGCGGCGCACCGGCGACAGGCACACCCTCGCCCGCGCGCTGATCTGCCGGGGCATCCTGCTCGCCTACCAGGGATCGTTCGAGCCGGCCCTCGCCGACCTGGCCGAGGGGGAGGAGGTGGCGGCCGCGCTCGGTCTGCCGGTCATGGAGGCGATGGCGGCCCACAACGCCGGCTTCGCCCAGGCCCGCCGCGGTGCCGTCGCGGATGCGCTCGCCGCCTTCGACCGGGCCGAGGTCGCCTACGCCGAGCTGGGACGCCCGCCGCGGCTGGTGGCGGTGCTGGCGTCCGACCGGTGCGACGTCCTGCTCCAGGTCGGGCTCGTGGCCGAGGCCCGGGCGGCCGCGGCCACCGCGGTGGCGGCGCTCGACGGGATCGACGCCACCCATGCCGGCGAGGCCCGGCTGCTGCTCGCGCAGGCGTGCCTGGCCGGCGGCGACCTCGACGCGGCCGGGTCCGAGGCCGCAGCGGCCGAGGCCGCGTTCCGCCACGACCGCCGGGCGTCGTGGGCGGCGCTGGCCGGCTACGTCAAGGCCCAGGCGATCGTGCGGGCGAGCGAGCACGAGGTCGCTCCCTCGCCGGCGTTGCTGCCGCCGATGGTTGCGGCCGCCCGCCGGCTCGACCAACAGGGCTGGGGGATCGAGGCGCTGCACGTCCGCACGTTCGTCGGCCGCATCGCCCTGGCCGTCGGGCGGCCGCGCGCCGCGCAGCGGGCTCTGGCCCAGGCCGCCGAGGCCCGGCGCCGGGGCCCCGCGGGGTTGCGCGCCCAGGCGTGGCACGCCACGGCGCTGGTGCGACTGGCGGGCGGCGACCGGACGGGCGCGAAACAGGCCCTGCGCCGGGGGCTGGCGGTGGTCGACGACTACCGCGCCACGCTCGGCGCGACCGAGCTGCGGGTGGGGGCCGCGGCGCACGCCGAGGAGCTCGCCCGGCTGGGCCTGCGGCTGGCGCTGGCCGACGGCCGGCCGTGGGAGGTGTTGCGCTGGGCCGAGCGCTGGCGGGCCGGCAACCTGCGGCTGGCGCCGGCCGACCCGCCGTCCGACCCGGCGCTGGCCGGGGCGCTCACCGAGCTCCGCAGCGCCGAGGCCGAGTGGCGCGAGGCCACGTTGGCCGGCCGCGCCGATCGCTCCGACCAGGCCCGGATCGCCCGCCTGGAGCGCAAGGTCCGCGACCTCGCCCGCCGTACGCCGGCCGGCGGTTCGGCCGTCGCCAGGCAGGCCCGGTCCGCCGGGAGCGTGGACGGCGCCGAGCTGCGCGCCGCGCTCGGGGATCGCGCGCTCGTCGAGCTTGTGAACGTCGAGGGCATGCTGCACGCGGTGACGATCGACCCCGACGGGGCGCGGCTCGTGCAGGTGGCGCCGGCGCGGCGCGCCGAGGACGAGGTCGGCCACCTCGTGTTCGCGGTGCGGCGGGCGCTGGCGCAGCCGGGCGCGGGGCGAGCGGCCGACGTCGCCGAAGCGGCCCGACGGGTCGACGACCTGCTCGTCCGGCCGCTCGGCCTGGATGCCGGGCGGCCGCTGGTGCTGGTCCCGACGAGCCCGCTCCACCCGTTGCCGTGGGGGGCGCTGCCCTCGCTGTCCGACCGCGCCGTCACCGTGGCGCCCAGCGCCGCGCTGTGGCTGCGCGGCGGCACCCGCGCCGGGGGCGCGCCCGAGCCAGATCCCCGCGACGCTCGATCACGGCCTGGTGGCCCGCCGCGCCGTGCCGCCCACCCGCTCGCACGGGTCGTGGCCATCGCCGGTCCGGACCTGGCGGGCGCCGGCGCGGAGGTCGCCGCCGTCGTCGCCCAGCATCCCGGCGGCTGCGTCCTCGAGGGGGACGAGGCCACCGTGGCGGCCGTGTTGGACGGGTTGGCCGGCGCCGACCTCGCCCACGTGGCCGCGCACGGGAGGCTGCGCTCGGACAGCCCCTTGTTCTCGGCGCTGATGCTGGCCGACGGGGCGCTGACGCTCTATGACGTCGAGCGGCTGGCCGTGCCGCCGACCACGATCGTGCTGCCGGCGTGCAACGCCGCGGCCGGGATCGTGGCCCGCGGCGACGAGGTGCTGGGCACGGCCACCGCGCTGGTGGGCATCGGTGTGCGGTCGGTGGTGGCGCCCGTCCTTCCCGTCCCCGACGCGGCGACGGCGCCCTTCGTCACCCGGGTCCACGCCGGCCTGGCCGCCGGACTGGCTCCCAGCGCGGCGCTGGCCCGAGCACGCGCCGAGGCCGCGGACGTCGGGCGCCGCGGCGGTGCCGACTCGATCGTGGGCGCCGCGTTCCTCTGCATCGGCGCCGACGACCGGCGTCGTATCAGCGGATGACCCAGGGGGTCGTCGCCCGTGCGGCGCCGCCCTCGATCCCGACCCGCAGCCGCAGCGGTCCGGCGGCGACGGGAGCCCGGAACCGTCCCAGCTCGTCGGTCTCGACCGAGTGCCGCACGGTGGGCTGCAGCACCTCGACGGTGGTGGTCGCCGACGGCGTCACGCGGCCCACGAGGTCGTCGCCGGTGAGGTCCACCTCGATGGTGCGATCACCCAGCGTGAAGGTGAGCGAGCGGACGTCGTCGGACTCGTCGCGCAGCGTGATCTGCTGGTCGTCGAGCAGCGAGTCGAACACCAGCTCGGCCAGCTCGTCGTCCAGCCCGCCGGGGTCGGCGTGGCGGGCCGCGGCCACGGCGTCGGGCGGCACGGGGTCCGCCTGGTCGAACGCTTCGCGCAGGAGCTGGAGGAGGGTGTCGTCATCGAGCGGGTGGTCGGTCATCGTCACGCCTCCTCGACGAACGGGGCCAGCGCCGCCGAGCGCCGGAGCTGGTCGAGGCAGCGCTGCCGGGTAGGCCCGATGCTGCCGTGCGGCATGCCCAGGGCCTCGCCGATCTGCACGTACGACAGGGGCGGATCGACGGTCGCGAGCCGCAGCAGCTCCTGGCACCGGGCCGACAGCGTGGCGAAGGCCGCGTGGACGGCGCCGACCAGCTCGTCCTCGATCACCGGGTCGTCGTTGGCGGCCGGATCGGCGGGCAGGGCCATGTCGATGGGATCGGAGGGCACGAGTCGTCGCCGGGCACGCAACAGGGTGCGTACCTCGTTGCGGGCGGTGGTAGCCACCCAGCCCGGGAGCTTCGCCGGCTCGCGCACGGTCGACAGCCGTTCGTGGAGCCGGAAGAACGTCGCCGCGAAGGCGTCCTTCCGGTCCTCGGCGCGCAGGTCGAAGCCGGCGATGGCGTGCCACACCACGCCCTGCAGCCGGGTGACCAGCGACTCCCACGTGTCGCGGTCGCCTGTCAGCGCCTCGGGTACCAGTTCATCGAAGTCCTTCGTCGCTCGGCGTGGCGAGATGGATCCCACGCGTCGCAGCGTAGGCGGGCGGTCCCGGCGCGGCGTGACTACTACTACTTCGATCCCCGGCGAGGAGTCGAGGGGTGCCTGCAAGCCCCCGCCTGGGCGCAGGCACCCCTCGAGGATGGTGGTGAGGGAGGTGGTCATCGGTGGTCCCTTGACGGTCGCCGTAGAGAGATGCCCGTTCGGCGCTGGATACATCCGCACCGCGCGAGCCGTCCCCAAGTGACCCGGCGCACCATCGCCCGGCGCTGGTGCTGGGGCCGCCTGGGACCTTCGGCGCCGACGTCGTCCAGTCGTTGCTGGGCTGGTGACGACGACGCCGGACCGTCAGGCCTGGGCGGCCGTGATGGCCAGGGTGACGACCTGGCTCAGCGCGAACGAGAGGGCCAGGGGGTGGAGCAGGCCCTCCCGCAGGGTGAGCTGGCCGGGATGGGCCCGGGACGCCGACGCCAGGCCGCCCCGGCGCGACATCACGGCGAGGCCGGCGAGCGCCAGGGCCAGGGCGGCGACCACCTCCAACGACGCGGCCAGCCACGACAGCGGGCTCACGTCGGCCGCGCTGGTGAACGAGTCGCTGAACCACGACCGCTCGGGCAGGAAGTGGACCAGCACGTAGCCGGCGGCGAGGGTCACCCCGGTCACGGCGGCGGCCAGGGGTGCGAGGCGGTGCTGCTGGCACACGAGGACCACGACGGCGACCTCGATGAAGACGCCGAGGGTGCCGAGCCAGGTCACGTCGGTGCTGGTCGACCCGGCGCCGCGCCGCAGGTGGTCGCCGTTGTGCAGGACCACCGCCACCGCGAAGAAGCCCGCCGCCCGCAGCAGCCAGGCGTCGACGTCGACGGTGGAGCGGGTGGCGGCCGCGACACGGCCACGGCCACCGCCACCATCGACGCCTGGGGCCGGGTTGGTCATGGCCGGAGTCCGCCGCCTAGGCCTCGACGTTGGACTTGAGGAAGGCGATGTCGTCCTTGCGGCCCTCGTCGGCGGTCTCGCAGATCACCGGGGCGCCGGCGGCCTGCACGACCGCCACCAGCAGCTCGGGGTCGATGGTCCCCGTGCCGAGGTTGGCGTGACGGTCGCGGCCCGAGCCGGCGCCGTCCTTGGAGTCGTTGCAGTGCACCAGGTCGATGCGGCCGGTGATGCCGAGGATGCGCTCGACGGCGTCGATGAGCGCCTCGCCGGCGGCCCAGGCGTGGCAGGTGTCGAGGCAGAAGCCCACGCCGGCCTCGCCGATGTGGTCCCACAGCCGGCCGATCGTGTCGAAGTGGCGGGCCATGGCGTGGTCGCCGCCGGCGGTGTTCTCGAGGTACACGGGCACGTCGGTCTCGATCGTGTCGATGCCCTTGCGCCAGCGGGCGAAGCCGGCACCGGGGTCGTCGTCGGCGGTGACGTGGCCGCCGTGCACGATCACCGCCCGGGCCCCGATCTCCGAGGCGGCGTCGCAGGTCTGCTGCAGCACCTTGCGGGAGGGGATCCGGATGCGGTTGTTGGGCGAGGCCAGGTTCACGATGTACGGCGCGTGGACGTACACGGGCACGGGCGAGGCCCGGAGCTGGTCCGCGTCGTCGCGGGTGGGAGGCTTCTTCCAGCTCTGCGGGTCGCCGAGGAAGATCTGGACCACGTCGGCGTCCTCGGCCACGGCGGTGCCGAGCGGGTCGGCCTGCTTCACATGCGATCCGATGAGCACGGTCCCACCCTACGCGGGTCGCGGGGGATAACGGACCCGGATCTCCGGGTACCGCGTTTGTCGGCAGCGGGGGACGACGTTGGTTGTCGGTAGGATACCCGGCTAGGGTATCTCGCATGGTCGGATACACCATGAGCAAGGACGACTACCTGCGCCGCCTCCGTCGCATCGAGGGCCAGGTCAGGGGTCTGCAGCGGATGGTCGACGAGGACACCTACTGCATCGACGTGCTGACGCAGATCTCTGCCGTGACCAGCGCCCTGCAGAGCGTGGCCGTGGGCCTGCTCGACGAGCACCTCCACCACTGCGTCAGCGACGCCGTGGCCACCGGGGCGCCCGACGCCGCCGCCAAGGTCAGCGAGGCCACCCGGGCCATCGAGCGCCTGGTCAAGAGCTAGGGCACTAGCGACTTCATGTCCACGACGTCACCTCCCCAGACGCCCGCCCGCGACCACGTGGACCTGCCGGTGGTCGGCATGACCTGCGCGTCCTGCGCGGCCCGCATCGAGCGCCGGCTCAACGGCCTCGACGGCGTCGAAGCCACCGTCAACTACCTGACCGAGCGGGCCAGCGTCGACTTCGACCCCGCCGTCGTGAGCCCACTCGAGCTGGTCGCGGCCGTCGAGAAGCTCGGCTACCGCGTCGACCCCACCCGTCCCACCCCGGCGCCGGCCCCACCGCCCGCCGCGCCGGTGCCGTCGACCCGGGTCGAGGGGCTCGCCATCGGCGGGGTCCGCCCCCCAGACCGGCGTTCGGATGTCGCGGATTCCGACACGAACGGACGCCGGATCGTCCGGGCCGCCTCGGCTTCGCCGGAGGGCCCCGCAGCAGTGGCGGCGGGTGAGCCGCCGGGCCTCGTCGACCTGCGGCACCGGCTCGTCACGTCGGTCGTCCTCGGGGTGCCGGTGCTGGCCATGGCCATGATCCCGGCGCTGCAGTTCGACGAGTGGATGTGGCTCAGCTTCGCCCTGGCGTCGCCGGTCGCGCTGTGGTGCGCCTGGCCGTTCCACCGGGCGGCCCTGGTGAACCTGCGCCACGGGGCCACGACCATGGACACGCTGGTGTCGGTGGGCGTGCTGGCCGCGTACGGGTGGTCGATCTACGCCCTGTTCTGGGGCGACGCCGGCATGCTGGGGATGAGCCACGGCTTCGCGCTCACCGCCGCGTCGGGCGAGGCGTCCAGCCAGATCTACCTCGAGGTCGCCGCCGGCGTGCCCATGTTCCTGCTGGCCGGCCGCTACGCCGAGGCACGCGCCAAGCGGCGGGCGGGCGCCGCCATCGAGGCCCTGCTCGACATGGGGGCCAAGGATGTCAGCGTGCTCGCCGCCGACGGCAGCGAGCAGCGCCTCCCGATCGAGGGGCTGGCGGTGGGGATGCGGTTCGTGGTGCGTCCCGGCGAGAAGGTGGCGACCGACGGCCTGGTGGTCGAGGGCACCTCCGCGGTCGACCAGTCGCTCCTCACCGGCGAGAGCGTGCCGATCGAGGTGGGCCCCGGCGACCGGGTGGTGGGCGCCACCGTCAACGCGGGCGGGCGCCTGGTGGTCGAGGCCACCGGCGTCGGTGCCGACACCGCGCTGGCGCAGATCGGGCGGCTCGTCGAGCAGGCCCAGACCGGCAAGGCCCGGGTCCAGCGGCTCGCCGATCGCATCTCGGCCTGGTTCGTGCCCGCCGTGCTGGTTCTGGCGGCGGCCACGGTCGTGGGCTGGCTGGTCACCGGGCACGACGCCGCCGACGCGTTCGCCGCCGCGGTGGCCGTGCTCATCGTCGCCTGCCCGTGCGCCCTGGGCCTGGCCACCCCCACCGCCCTGATGGTGGGGACGGGCCGCGGCGCCCAGCTCGGCATCGTGATCAAGGGCCCCGAGGTCCTGGAGTCGACCCGCACGGTCGACACCGTGGTGCTCGACAAGACCGGCACCATCACCACAGGCACCATGCGCCTGGTCGACGTCATCACCGCGACGGCGATCGACGTCGAGACGGTGCTGCGGCTGGTCGGGGCCCTGGAGGCCGCCTCCGAGCATCCCGTCGGCCGGGCCATCGCCGCCGGGGCCGCCGATCGGGTCGGCGCCCTGCCGCCGGTCGAGGACTTCCAGAACCGGGCAGGGTTGGGCGTCGAAGGGGTCATCGATGGCCACGGGGTCGTGGCCGGGCGCCGGGCCCTGATGGCCGACTGGGCGCTCGAGCTCCCCGCCGCGCTGGCCGAGGCCTGCGACGCGGCCGAGGCGGCCGGGGGCACGGCGGTGATCGCCGGCTGGGACGGACTTGCCCGGGCGGTGCTGGTGGTGGCCGACGAGGTCAAGCCGACCAGCCCCGACGCGGTGCGCGAGCTGCGGGACCTGGGCCTGACCCCGGTGCTGCTCACGGGCGACAACGCCCGCACCGCCCGCACGGTGGCCGACGCGGTGGGCATCGAGCGGGTCGAGGCCGAGGTGCTGCCGGCCGACAAGGTGGCCGTGGTCGCCCGCCTGCAGGCCGAGGGCCGGGTCGTGGCGATGGTCGGCGACGGCGTCAACGACGCCGCGGCGCTGGCCCAGGCCGACCTGGGCCTCGCCATGGGCACCGGCACCGACGTCGCCATCGAGGCCAGCGACCTCACGCTGGTGAGCGGCGACCTGGGGAGGGCCCCGGTGGCCATCCGCCTGTCCCGGCGGACGCTGCGCACCATCAAGGGCAACCTGTTCTGGGCGCTCGCCTACAACGTGGCGGCCATCCCCGTGGCGGCGGCCGGCCTGCTCAACCCCATGCTCGCCGGCCTGGCCATGGCGGCGTCCAGCCTCTTCGTCGTCACCAACAGCCTCCGTCTCCGCACCTTCCGCTGACCGGCGGACCGCCGGTTGAGGCGAGTGCCGTCAGCCGGGTGCGACCGTGCCTGGCGCGACGTCCTCGCTGCCCGGTGCCGCCTCGTCGCTGCCCGGCGTCGTCGAGGTGGCGGCCGCGACCGCCTCGGGCGACAGCAGCCTCCGCTCGACCACGAGCGCGCCGAGAGGGATGGCGGCCGCGACGATGACCGTCACGGTGGTCCACCCCGTCCAGCGCAGGCGCTCCCGTACCGCCAACGCCAGCGCGACGTACGCCACGAACAGCAGGCCGTGCAGCGGTCCCACGACGGTGACCGCCCCCGGGGCGTCGAAGGCGCGCTTCGCCACCGATGCGCCCAGGAGGACGAGGTACGAGACCCCCTCGACCAGCGCGACGACTCTGAACCAGCGGATCGACGACACGACGTTCCCCCTCATGGCCGACCTCAGCGCCGCGATCATCGACCCTCCCGCCCCGCCGGACCAAAACGAGGCGGCTCCCACCCGGTGCTGTGCCGGGTGGGAGCCGCAATCCGCCGCTGTGCTCGGCGGAGGGCACGGCATGGCGCCGCCCGAGCTAGGGAAGCGTGCCGTTGGTGTCGATTGCGCGCTCGGCGCCGGTCGCGACGTCGATCACCGTCATCACATGCCCGTCGTAGAAGTTGCCGACGACGACGGACGTCCCGTCGAACGACATCTGGGTGCCTTCCTCGATGGCAGCCGCGGGCCGGCTCAGCAGCTCGGATCCGCTGGCCAGGTCGACGACCATCAGGTCGAGGGTCGCCGAGTCGTCGTGGCTCACGAGCGCGGCCAGGGTGGTCCCGTCGGGCGACAGCTCCAGGTCGGACGTGCGGGGCCCCACGCCGGTGGCGGACCTGATCGGCAGGTCCACCGGTGCGATGGCCACGGGCTCACCGGTGGCCAGGTCCCAGAGCTGGAGCCCGGTGTCGGTCAGCAGGGCCAGCCGACCACCCCCGACGGCCACGTCGGCGAGGCCGGCGCTGCCCACGTCGACCGGCAGCGGGCCGTCGATGCCGGTGGTCAGGTCGACCTGGTGCCCCACGAAGCTCGGCGAGACGTAGTAGAGGATCGTGTGGCCGTCGACGTCGGTGACGCTCGAGCGAGTCGGGGAGGCAGTGGACGTTGACGGGCAGCGGCACGGGCGCCTCACCGACCTGGAACCGGTACGCGTTCGGCACCCGTGTGACGGGGGCTCGCCCCTCCGCCAGCGCCTCGGCGGCGGCGTCGACCCGGGCCTGCATCTCCTCTTCGAGCTCCGCCAGCGCCTCTGCGCTGTCCGGGTCGGGCTCGGCGAACACCGATCTGTCGGCCGGCCGGGGCGGGTACGTCGCCGTGGTACCGGTGCCGACTGTCGGGGCCCCGTCCGCCTCCTCGAAGGACGGTGGCGGCGTCAGCTCGGTCAGTGGTGGCATCCCGCAGGCGATCCAGCCACCGTGGCGGTCGGCGACCGCCGCCTGGACGCCGGTCAGCGGCGCCAGCGGCACGGTGGTGTCCGGCTCCCCGTCGGGGCCGTAGAGCACGATCTCGTCGTCGACGATCACCGCGCTGCCGGCGACGGCGTCGGTGCCGGGCCCGGCGTCGCCGCCCAGCACGCCGCTGGGACCGGCGGTGGTGTCGGTGGTCGGCACGGTGGTGGGCGGGCCCACGGTCGGTTCGGTCGCCACGCTCCCGTCCTCGTCGCCGCCGGCGGCGGTGAGGACCACGCCGGCGGCCACCACCGTCACCACGACAGCCGCGGCCAGGGCGGCGAGCGCGGTCCGGCGGCGAGGGTGGCCCGCGGCCGCGGGCCGGGGCAGATCGGTCGTCGCGTCCGTCCCGCCGGTGGCGTACGAGGTGCCCGGCGCCGGGCCGGCCCCGTTCGACGGGGCCGCCTGCGCGGCCCGGGCGGCCTGGGCGGCCCGGGTCCGCGGGTTGGCGGGGTGGGCCCCCGGGATGGCATCGGCGGCAGCGGCGAGGCCGGTGCGGAGGCGGGTGTCGAGGTCGGGGCCGGGGGTCATCGGGCCACCTCCAGGTGCTGGGCCAGCCGGATGAGAGCGCGGGAGAGCCGGCTCTTCACCGTGCCGACGGGGATGTCGAGCGCGGTGGCCGTGTCGTCCTCCGACCAGTCGAGGAGGTACCGGCACACCACCACGGCGCGCTGCTCGACGGTCAGGCGGCCGAGCGCCACGGTCAGGTCGTGGTCGTCCGGCACGGCGGGTGCGGCACGATCGGGGACGGGCCGGAGGTCGCGCCAGCGCCGCCGCCGCTGCCGGCTGCGAGCCCAGTTGAGGCCGACCCGGTAGGCCCAGCCCTCCGGGTTGGCGAAGGTGGAGACCTCGGCCCAGCGGCTGCATGTGCGGGCCAGGGCCTCGTCGCTGGCTTCGGTGCCCAGCTCGACGTCGCCGAGCGCCAGGCACAGCGCCTGGCGGAGCCGTTCGGCGAAGCGGCGGTAGAAGCCGTCGAACCCGTCGAAGCCGTCGGGCCCCTCTCCGTCGGGCACGCCGCCCGTCGCGGGCAGCTGCCCGGCCGTCACCCGGTCGATCATGACCCCTAAACGCCCGGAACCCGCGTCACGTTCCACCCCGTCTGCCGCTTCCTCCTCCGGCCGGCGTCCGCGGCTCACCGCCGAACGCCCGCCGTACTGTCACGGGGGTCCGGTGCCGGTGACGGCCTCCGGCGGTGAGCCATCCCATGCCTGCCGTAGCGTCACGGGGTGTCGGTGGCCATCCGCGACGGTGCGTCGCCGCGGCCTGGCCGGCTCGGGTCACCGCCCCCGACAGTGGGCGGCCGACGGAGAGGGACCGGCGGCAGGGCTCGGACCGGCACGACGACGACACCCTCGTCCGGGTCGCCGATGGCCGAGTACTCCCCGTCGAGCGCCAGCAAACCGGTGAGCGCGGCCAGCCCCGCGTCGACGGCGTCGGCGGATCGGAGCGACGACGTGTCGACGCCCCGACCGGCGAGCACCCGGCGGCGGAACCGGGGCTTCGGCTCGTCCCTCGAGCGGAGCCGGCCCTCCAGCAGCACGGCCGTCGCCTCGGGGAACACCTCCAGCGCTGTGCCCCGGACGGGACCGCTGCGGTAGTACGGGTAGTCGTCGGCGATGGCAGCGAAGACCGAGATGCCGACCCGCATCCACCGGTAGAAGGGGTGATCTCCCGGGTCGGTGGGCGTGGCGTACGCCGTGATCCCGTGCACGCGGAGCCCGCGCTCGGCGGCGCGGCTCCGCCCGGCCGTCGCCCACCCGGGTGGCGAGTCGATGCACACCACATCGGGTCGCAGGCGGCTGACGGCCGCCCGGACGTCGGCCACGGTGGCGTGATCGAGTTGCTCGACCACACGCCGAGAGCCGTCCAGGGCCACCAGGTCGAGGCCCTTGCGCTCCTCCGCGACGTCGACGCCCACCGAGATCCCGGTCCGCCGCTCCCGGAGCGATGTGCGACCCGCCCCCACTCATGACCCACCCGACACTACGCGGGGGCGGAGCTGCCGAGCGGTCAGAGCGACGCGGCGGCCGGCCCACCCGGGGACTGTGGTCGTGTGATGCTGAGGCGATGCCGGGAGCAGCGATGTGGGTCGTCGAGCGGTCGGGGTCGATGGTCTGGCTGTTCGGCGAGACCGTCGGCCTCCGGGCCGGCGACGTGTGGCTGACGGACGAGATCCGCTCCGCCGTGGACGGCAGCCGTGAGCTGTGGCGTGAGGCCGACCGCGAGGAGCTCGGTCAGAGCCCGCTGGTCGCCGACTATGCCGTGACCGACCAGCCGCTGTCCGCGTGGCTCGACGACGAGCAGCGCCGCCGCGTCGCGGCCGTCGCCCGTGGCGTCGGCGTCGACCCGGTCACGCTCGACGGCCTGCGCCCGTGGGCGGCCGGGCAGGTGCTGGAGGCCGCGCTGCAGGGGAGCGCGAGCCTCGACGGGGCGCTAGGTGTCGAGGCGGTGATCGCCGGCCTGGCGGCCGCCCGGGACATCCCGATCCGATCCGAGCTCGGCGACGCGGCGGCGACGTTCTCGTGGTTCGCCGACATGGACCACCCGCTGGAGGCCGAGTACCTCATGTGGACCGTCGAGCGTGTCGCCCTGGGCCCCGGGGAGATGGATCGCCAGGTCGCGGCGTGGCTCACCGGAGATCCGTCGGTCACCGAGGACCAGGTCGGCGCGATGCGGCGTGATCATCCCCGGCTCTACGACAGGATGCTCGTCGAGCGCAACAGGGCGTGGGTCCCCCGCTTCGAGGCCATGCTCACCGAGCCCGGGAGCGCGTTCGTGCTGGTCGGCGGCGCCCACCTGGCGGGCGACGAGAGCCTCCTCCGGTTCCTGGCCGAGGCCGACCTCCCCCCGACACGCGTGGCGTAGCCCCCCCCGAACACGCCCACGACCCGGGCGGCCTGGCTCAGCGGAGGAGGACGTGGACGACGAGCGCCGGGAAGCCCAGCACGACGAGCCAGAAGAACAGCGCCAGATACGTCAACAGCGCCACCGCGACCAGCAGCAACAGACCCATGACCAGGAACAGCAGGCCGAGGCCCACCATCCCGACGGCCGTCTTCAGCGACCACGGTGCGAGCTCCGGTGGCGGCGGCGCGGCGAGAGCCGCCTCGACAGGGGCCACCTCGCCCATGCCGATGGCTGCCAGTCGCTCGCGGCGCCTGCTGAGCGGGGGCAGGAAGCCATCCAGGTCGTTGTCGGACGTGCTCCGCTCCGCGCTCCGGTTGCCCGGGTACGCGACGGCGGTGCCGGGCCGGTCGCGCCAGGTCTCGACCGGGTGCTGTGCCATCCACCGCCGTACCCGCTCCTGCTGCACCTCGGGGCCGACGACGAACAGGTGCGTCCACGGACCGGCCGCGAGCGTGTTGCCGTGCTCGGCCAGGTAGTCGAAGGCCTGGGCCAGCGAGGCCGGGTCACGGGTCAGCTCGATGGCGGTCGCATCGGCGAGCAGGCGGCGACGGCGCCACAGCGCGGCCATGAGCGGCGTGACGAGGAAGGTCGTCGCGGTGATCCGGATGATGCCGTAGAGCATCGACGCGAGGAGGAACGGCATCCGCACGCCGGCCGTCCAGCAACCGCCCTTCCGCTCTCCTTCGGTGTCGTCCCATTGGTGGGCCACGATTGCTGCCAGGTCCTCGGCCACGAAGTGCGCTTCTGTGCCGTCGCCTCGGCGTGATCGGCGGCGTAGCGCCAGCCGAAAGAGCCGCCACAGCACGGCACGTGTCTCGCGCTGGAAGGGTGCCGTCAACGCTGCGCCCACCAGGTCGATCGTCTGGAAGACCGAGGCGATGACGAGGGCGATCCGCAGGTCCCCGTTCACCACGACCGCCAGCAGGTCGGCGACGAGCGCACCGGTGGGGCCGCGGCCCAGGTCGTCGAGCATCCGGCGGGGGAACAGCAGGGTGGCGTCGTCGATCGACCGTCCGACCACGGCCGCGTTGAGCAGGTTGCTGTCGAGCAGCATCACCGTGGGGGGCGGGACACCTGCAGCCACGGCCAGCTCTTCGACCAGGTTGACGAGCTGACGTTCCTCCAGGTCGCCGGGGCGCGGCGGCCGGGCGCCCGCCGCCAGCACCACCGCTCCGGCTCCGCAGCGAAGGATCACCCGACGCACCCCGAGCCAGGTGATGCCCATGAGCAGCATCCCGGGTATCGCCAGGGCGATCGCGGCCGTCGCCACGTCGGTGTCCCGGAGCGAGAACTCTTCGTTCTCGCGCCGTCGTCGATCCGTGGCGCCGGCCGGGTCCACGCCGGATGTGCCGGTCGGCTCGCTGCCGGTGTCTGGTGCTGCGGTCGGGCATCACGATGACGAGATCGACCGGGTCGGGCACGGGGACGACGAGGTTGACCACGTCGATCGCCATCACGCCCACGACGGCGACGAACGGGGCCACGATGATGCTCAGTGGGAAGCCGAGCATGAGGACAGCCACCGCCGACAACAACGAGAAGCGCCAGCCCGACCGCCGGTGTCGTCGTTGCGCCTCGTAGAAGGTCTCCCGGTGCCGCGTGCGTCCGCCGACCATGGTCCTCTCCTCCTCGACGGCCGATGCGGCTTCTCTGAGCGCCGGTGTTGGTGGGCAACGAGAACGTCTCGACGAAGGGCATCGCCTCGGCTACGCAGAGGCATTCTCCGCGACGTGGCGGGCTGGCGGAATGTCCATCCGCACTGCCCGAAGGGGTAGCGCTACGGGGCCGATTGGCGCTGCCGACCAGCCGCTCGACGCTCAGGGCGCGACAGCGTGGCGTGGCACGGCGACAGGGTGGGGCGGCGGCGCCGGGAGACGGTGGTGGCCATTGTGTCGCTGGGCAGCGCTCGCCGGTTCCTGCTGCAGCCGGTGGGCTGCGGGTCGTCGGCGGCTGACGCCGGGCGCGGGCGACATGGTCGTGCTGGGCGGCACGTGCCAGCGCACGTGGCAGTACACGGTCCCGAAGTCCGCGGCGGCGGGGCCTCGGGTGAGCGTCATGTTTCGGTCTGCCTGCTGAAGCGTGACGAAAGCCCACGAGCGTCAACCGACCGATTCAGGTACGCGTCAGTTGGTCGATCGTCCCCCACCGGGGGGACCCGGCGGACACGAGGCGGACCACATGGACTCGACCAGTACGACTATCGGCGCGCCGAGCCTAGGCAGGCGACGCCGGCGCGGCGCGGCGCTCGCAGCGATCGTCGCCCTCACGGCGGTGGGGGTGATGGTGTGGCCCTCGGGCGGCAGCGACCGGGCCCCGGACGACCGGGGCGAGGCGGCTGCGTCGCCCACCACGGTGTCGGCACCGCCCACGTCGGCGGCCGCGCCCGTCGCCGCGGCACCGGCACCCACCGCTGCGGCACCGGCGCCCGTCGCCGCGGCACCGGCGCTCGCGCCGACGCCCGAGCCCGTCCTGCAGGATGGGCGCCACCCGGTCTACCTGACGGACGTCGACGTCCCGGGCTCGACGGTTGAGTTCGACCTCCTGCGGTACCTGGCGACCGACGAGGAGAGGGAGGCCTACGAGCACTCGCACCCGTCCGAGTACGGTCAGGATGGGTACCACGAGAGCCCCTTCCGCAACGAGAACCCGCGGCTACGCCGGCTCCCGGTGGCGCACGACGTGCGGATCGTCGTGCAGCGGACGGACGGGGCGACATGCGACGGCCCACACTCGCTGGACTTCGCCGGCCTGTCCGAGAATGTCAGGGGCCTCGGCGTCCCGGGCCACCTCGGCGTGAACCCCTTCTGGCTCACCGTGCACCACGGCGACGTCGTCGCGCTGGACGAAGTCGGGTGCATGGGTTGAACGAGGCGGACGTGACCGAACAACCAAAGGAACCCATCAACCAGCAGCCGGGGACCGTCCGGCGGCGGTGGCGCATCGTGACCGGCGCCGTGGTCGTCGCCGGCGCCCTGGCCGGCGCCGTCGCCCTGGTCATCGCCGCGACTACCCCACGCCGAGGACCTTCGGCCCGACCGGTGCCCGGGTGCATGAGGCGGCGGCCGCCCCGGCCGGGACCGTGCCGGTCGGCCCGGCGCCCGGCAACCCGGTCGCGCCCGACCCGGCGTCGGCCGGATGCCGGGGACCCGCGCCCGTGCCGAGCGGCCCCGCCAACCGGATGGAGATCGCCGACGTCGACGGCGACGGACGACGCGACACGGCGTGGGCCGCCTCCACGCGGAACGGAGGTCGCGAGCTCGGGATCGTGACCGCCGCCGGCGGC
Organism: uncultured Acidimicrobiales bacterium; assembly: GCA_963842395.1. GTDB lineage: Bacteria > Actinomycetota > Acidimicrobiia > Acidimicrobiales > VFJN01 > ZC4RG19. Next base: position 3,082,438 of record CAWJGJ010000001.1, on the reverse strand, counting down.
GGTGACCAGGTGGCGATCAGCCTCGGCGGGCCAACGGCGATGTGGCTGATGGCGGCCGACGCCGACCAGGAGCCGCCCCTCGAGCTGTTCGTCGGCGACACCCGCTCGGTCCAGCTCTGGACCTTCGTTGACTGCGCCCTGCGGCCGGTCACAGATCGCCAGGGCGAGCCCTACGTGTTCGACCGCGGCTTCGTCGGGACCGGCACCGGCGCCGGCTGCATCGATGCCGACGGCGACGGCCGGCGCGACCTGGTTGGGCTCAACGTCATCCGTTCGGACGACACAGTCGTCGAATGGAGCCGCACCATCATCGACCGGGACGGGCTGCTCGCCACCAACGGCGCCACCGACACCGGTCGGTTCGATCTACCGGCGGACCAGGCCCGTGTCGGCCTGCTCTTCGACTTCACCTGTGGTGATCCGTCAACCCCCATCGTCAGCGAACCGGAGTGAGCGACGTGCCGGCCGCATCAGGGTCGCGGTGCGAGGCTGGGCGCATGGACGTTGCTCCCGGTGGTGACCCGCCGGCCCCAGGCGGTTGCCAAGCGGGCCGCCGCCGTGCCCGCCGGCCAGGGCGGCGGCGACGCCTCCGGCGGCCGGGGGATTCGCAATAACCTGCCCGATTTGGGAGCCACGGTGGGACAACCGGCACACACGGGCGTCTGAGCCGCTCGACGCCGATGAACCGGCGCCTTGGTCAGCACCTCCGGGGCCGGACGGTGGGTGCACCGTCCGGAACCCCGTGGCGGAAGGTATGGGATTCGAACCCATGGTGACCCGGAGGCCACAACGGCTTTCGAGGCCGCCCCATTCGTCCGCTCTGGCAACCTTCCGGGGACGACGCTACCAAACCCCGGCCCCGCTTCCGAAAGCGGTTCGCCCGGCACCCGAGGGCGGATAACCGCTGGTCAACGGCCTCAGACCACGACCGGCCGGGGCGCGGCTGCTCCCTCGTCGCGGGGCACGTAGGCCTCCCACGCCCGGGCCAGGCGCCGCATCGTCTCCTCCAGCACCGGCGGCTCGGCCGAGAACGGCAGCCGCAACTTGCGGCGGTCGTCGCCCGTGGGCGACATCTGGTCGCCGGGGATCACCTCCACCCCGAAGCGCAGCGCCACCTGCGAGTACGCCGACGCCGACCCCGACGGAGCTCGACCCACAGCGACGGCCCGCCGGTGGGCCGCTCCCACCGCCAGCCCGGCAGCAGGTCGGCGAGCATGCCGGTGACGACGTCGAGGTTGCGGTTCAGCATCGCCCGGTGGTCGTCGCTCATCCGGTCGAGGTGGGGGACGAGCCGGGCGGCGATGGCCTGCTCGAACAGCGGCGAGCCCAGGTCGTTCACGGCCTTGAGCTCGGCCATGCGACCGATCAGCGCGGCGGGCCCGCGCATCCATCCCACCCGCAGCCCGCCCCACGCCACCTTGCTGAACGACCCGGCCGAGAGCACCGGCGCGCCGGGCGTCGCGTAGGCGGCGATGGGGGGCACCCGCTCGTCGTCGAGGGGCGTGTTCTCGAGCGCGTTGTCCTCCACCAGCGGGATCTGCCGCTCGGTCACCAACTCGGCCAGATCGCGGCGGCGGTTGGGCGCCAGCCGGGCGCCGGTGGGGTTGTGGAACGTGGGCATGAGGTAGATCAGCGCCGCGTCCCACTCAGCCACGGCCCGGGCGACGCCGCGGGCGTCGACGCCGAGGTCGTCGACCGGGACGCCCGCGACCCGGGCGCCCCGCGTGCGGACGACGTCGAGCGTGCCCCCGAAGCTGGGCGACTCGACCACCACGACATCGCCCGCGTGCACCAGCATCTGCACCGCCAGGTTGACGGCCTGCTGAGCGCCCGTGGTGATCAGCACCTGGTCGGGCGTGGTGGGCGTCCCGAGGTCGGTCAACCGCTCGGCCAGCGCCTCCCGCAGGACCGGTAGCCCGCTGGGCACGTAGCCGTGGTGCGCCAACAGCTTGCCCGTATCGCCGCCGATCACCTCCGCGGCGGCATCGGCGACGAGCGGGTGGGCGGGGAAGGTGGCGCACGCCAGCGAGATGACGTCGTCGCGCACCTCGATGAGGGTCCGGTAGACCGGGCTGACGGTCATCGGCGGGCGGTCGGCCGGGCGCTGGCGCCGGGCCGAGAGGCCGCGGACCCGGGTGCCGCTGCCCTGGCGGCTCTCGACCACGCCCTCGGCCCGGAGGGTGTCGTACGCCGTCACGACGGTGCTGCGGCTGAGTGCCAGGCGACCGGCGAGGTCGCGCTCGGACGGCAGGCGCTGCCCGGCGGCGAGCCGCCCGTCGTCGACCGCGGCACGGAGAGCGTCGCTGAGCTTGCGGTGCAGCGGGCCGGGCCCGTCGGACCACAGCCCGAGGATGGTCTCGAGGGAGTAGGCCATGCCATTCACTCCGATGGCGGGTGCGCGTGGACGGATTGGCACGGAGACTACGGACCACTCGCCACGTGAGGCGACCGATTTCTCGAGTGGTAGGGAAAGTGGTCTGGTCCCGGGCTCCGTCGACCCGCCCCGTCAGCGCCGGCGGCCACCGAAGAAGTCGGCGAGCAGCGCCGCGGCCTCCTCGGCCCGGACGCCCGCGACGACCTCGACCTCGTGGTTGAGACGGGGGTCGGTGCACAGGTTGTAGAGCGAGCCGCAGGCGCCGGCCTTGGGATCGGCCGCCCCGAACACCACCCGGTCGACCCGCCCGGCGACGAGCGCGCCGGCGCACATCGGGCACGGCTCGAGCGTCACGACCAGGGCCGTCCCCCCGAGGCGCCACGAGCCGACCACCTCGGCCGCGTCCCGCAGCGCCAGCACCTCGGCGTGCGCCGTCGGGTCACCCGTGCGCTGGCGCTCGTTGTGGCGGCTGGCGATCACCTCGCCGTCCCGCAGCACCACCGCGCCCACCGGCACGTCGCCGTGGAGCAGCGCGGCGGCGGCCTCCTCGAGGGCCAGGCCCATGGCGGCGTCCAGATCCACGTTGGCCGACGCTACCCGGTCCCCTCGGCGCTCCATCCCGCCGGAGTCGGGGGCATCCCGAGGCAGTGGCCGACCTGGGCGGCGTCGGGCCGACAGAGATCCTCGACATCTGGGCGCTCATCGCGAGTCCGGCGCCGACCGTGCGGTCGTCACTCGTAGGTGAGGGCGCGGGCGGGGGGTCGGCGGGCCCAGCGGCGGGCGGGGATGGCGACGAGGGCGGCGAAGGCCACGGGGACGCCGACCGCGATGGCCGCCAACGTCGTCGAGGGGACGGGGACCGGGGGCAGGTCGCCGCCGTCCATCAGGCTCCACAGGCCCAGGCCGAGCGGCAGGCCCAGGGCGACCGCCAGCAGGGACGCGCCCATCTGGGACACGACCAGCGTGGCCGTCGTCTGCCGGGGCGTCGCCCCTACCGCCCGGAGGGTGGCGTGGTTGCGAGCGCTGTCGCGGGCGGCGAGGGTGGCGATGATGAGGGCGTTGATCGTGGCCAGCACGAGGAGCAGCCCGGCGGTGCCGAGCACGATCACGCGCACCTGCTCGTAGAGGCTGTCGACCGCGCCGGCGCTGAGTGCCTCCCCCGGCAACGCCGGGGTCGCCTCGGCGGTGTCGAGGCGGGCCAGGCTGGGCCGCAGGCCGGCGGCCACCACGATCATGGCCACCGCCAGGGTCAGCCCGGCCGCGTTGGTCAGCAGGCGTCCGGGACGCCGCCAGGCGGCGCGCAGGCCGAGCAGTCCGACGAGCGGCAGGCCCGCGGTCGCGGCCCAGCCGGACAGGGGTCCGGGGCGCCGGGGTGGACGGGCGCCGCTCGCCAGGGAGCGCACCGTGCTGTGCCGCAGTCCCCGCACCGCGGGCCGGATCGTGGCCAGCAGCGCCACCGCCGCGGCCACGCCCGCCACGATCGCCACCCGGCCCCAGGTCAGGGGCGGCGTCTCGGGCTGGCCGAGGACGGTCTGGGAGGCGTCGGCCAGGCGCGGCGCCACGATCCGCCCGGCGCCCAGCCCCACCAGCGTGGCCAGACCGGCGAGGGCCAGGTTCTCGACGAGCAGGGCGAGCACCACCTGGCGGGGGGTGACGCCGACCGCCTTGAGCGTGCCGATCTGGCGGGTCTGGGCCGCCATCCGCCCGGCCACGATGACCGCTGCGGTGGCGACGGCGAGCAGGCCGACCATGAGGCCGGCGGCGAACAGCGTGCCGGCCAGGATGTCGATGTCGGAGTGCGAGTCGATCCGGCGTTGCCGCCACGTCTCGAGGACGAGGATCGAGGTCTCGCCCATGGTCTCGATGTCCCGGTGGGCCGCCGCGAAGGCCTCGGCGTCGTCGGGGTCGTCGAGGCGAAGCTGCATCTCGATCCCCTCCTCCGTCAGGCCGATGCGGCGGAGGCTCTCGCCGGTGGCGGGGGTGACCCAGATCTGGGCGGGCTGGCTGAGAGGGAAGCGGCCCCGGCTCACGGTCATCGCCACGCCCCCGACCGGCAGTGCGTGGCCCTGGACGCTGATCGTGTCGCCCGGCCCGACCGCCAGCGCGTCGGCCAGCCCCTGCTCGAGGACCACCCCGTCGCTTCCGGCCGAGAGCCACGATCCGGACGTGACCAGGGGTTGGTCGACGGGGGAGCGACCAGGGTCGCGGATCTCAGCGGTGACGTCCTGCGGTGCCGCCCTCGACGTCCAGCAGCCCGTAGAGGTGGGTCCAGGGGCCGCCGACGGCCGTGACCTCGGGGGCGTCAGCCAGCTCCGCGAAGCGGGCCCGGGCCGTCCCGAGGTCGACGTCGGCGCGCTCGACGTCGAAGTCGCGGTAGTAGGCGGCGCTCACGTGGAAGCCGTCGGTGGCGGCCCACACGCGGTCCCACGGCCGGTCGGCGCTGCCGTAGAGCGCCATGCCGACGCCGAACATCCCGGTTGCCAGGGTGAGCGTGAGCAGCACCAGCGCCGCCTGGGCGGGACGTCGCCGGAGGTTGCGCCGGGCCAGGCGCACGGCGAGGCGGAGCGACCGCATCACCGGGCACCCTCGGCGTCGCCCAGATCGGCCAGCCCGGCCAGGACGCTCCCGGCCGGGGCGACGCCGCCGAGGTGGGTGTGGCCGACCACCGCGCCGTCCCGCATGGTGAGCAACCGGTCGGCGCTGCTGGCCACCCGCGCGTCGTGGGTGACTACCAGCAGGCTCTGGCCGCTCGCCCGCAGGTCGGCGAACAGCCGCAGGATCTCGCCGGTGGCCCGGGTGTCGAGGTTGCCGGTGGGCTCGTCGGCCAGGATCAGCAGGGGGTCGTTGATCAGCGCCCGGGCCAGCGCCACCCGCTGGCGCTCGCCCCCGGACAGCCGGTCGGGCAGGTGGTCGCGGCGCTCGGCGACGTCCAGCCGCTCGAGCAGCTCGACGGCCCGGCCCCGGGCCCGGCGTGCCGGGGCGCCGACCAGCAGGGCGGGCAGCTCGACGTTCTCGACCGCGGTGAGCTCGTCGACCAGGTTGAAGCTCTGGAAGACGAAGCCGATCGTGCGGCGGCGCAGGACCGCCCAGGCCGTCTCCGACAGCCGGTCGACCCGGCGGCCGTCGAGCACGATCTCGCCGGCGTCGGCGCGGTCGAGCCCGCCCAGCAGGTGCAGCAGCGTCGACTTGCCGCAGCCGCTGGGGCCCATGACCGACACGGTCTCGCCGGCCTCCACCACCAGGTCGACCCCGTCGACCGCCCGCACCGGCGCGCCGTCGGCGGCGTACGTCCTGGTCAGCCCCGTGGCCTCGACGACGGGGCGGTCACTCGGCGCGCTCATCGGGTGCTCCAGTCGAGCCAGCGCTGCTCGCACACCTCGAGCCAGCGGATGTCGGCCTGGAGGCGCAGGGCCGCACCCTCCAGCACGAGGCCGCCGTGGCTGTCCGGCGGTTGGGCCAGGATGACCTCCTGCACCTCGCCCAGCTGGCGCAACAGCTCGTGGCGCTGGGCGTCGATGAGCGCCACCGGATCGGCCAGGCCCGCGGCCGCCGCCGCGACCAGCTTCAGGTGGAAGTCCGTCGGGGTCACCTTGGGCCACGACAGGTCGGTCAGCCACTCGGCCACCCGCTCGCGCCCGGCCGGGGTCAGCTCGTACACCTTCTTGTCGGGCTGGCTCGACTGGCCGACCTGCTCGACGGCGACGAGCCCGGCCTTCTCCAGCCGCCCCAGCGTCACGTACACCTGGCCCGGGTTGAGCGCCTGCCCCGGCGGCCCCAGCGCCTGGACGAGCCGTTGGCGCACCTCGTACCCGTGGGCCGGCTCCTTGGCCAGCAACGCCAGGATGGGGTCTCGCATAGCTGATATCTATAACAGTTAAGTAGTCGGGCTTCAAGCGCATTCGCACGGCGGGTGACCGATCCACCGCGGTCGCGCCTAGCGTCCGGGCATGGCGTACGAGGACTACACGTTGCTGGGGGTGGAGGTCGAGGGCCGGGTGTGCCGGGTCACGATCGACAACCCGCCGATCAACCTGCTCGACGTTCCGCTGATGTTCGAGCTCGATCGGCTGGGGCGGGAGGTCGCGTCCGATGCGGGCGTCGGCGCGCTGGTCGTCCGGTCGGCCAACCCGGAGTTCTTCGTGGCCCACGCGGACGTCGGGACGATCCTGCAGCTGCCCCGGCAGGCGCTGGACGAACCGCCGGACGAGTTGGCGTTCTTCCACGCGATGGTCGACCGGTTCCGGACGATGCCCGTGGCCACGATCGCGGTCGTCGAGGGCGTCGCCCGGGGTGGCGGCTGCGAGCTGGTCTCGTCGTTCGACATGCGTGTCGCGGCGCAGGGGCGGGCGGTGTTCGGCCAGCCCGAGGCACTGGTCGGCATCATCCCGGGCGGCAGCGGGACGCAGCGGCTCCCGCGCCTGGTGGGACGCGCCCGCGCGCTGGAGATCGTGCTCGGCGGCGCCGACGTCGACGCCGACACCGCCGAGAGGTGGGGCCTGGTCAACCGGACGCTGCCGCCGGACGAGGTCTGGCCCTTCGTCGACGCCCTGGCGGCCCGCATCGGCTCCTTGCCGGCCGTGGTGGTGGCGGAGGCCAAGGCCTCGGTGGCGGCGGCCGAGCCCGATCCGGTGCCGGGGCTCCTGGGGGAGTGGCAGCGGTTCACCCGCTGCCTCGTCGACCCCGAGGCCGCCGCGCGCATGGAGCGCTTCCTGGCCTCCGGCGGGCAGACGCCGGAGGTCGAACGCCAGCCGATCACGCTCGCCGACGGCGCCTGGACCTGACCGGCCCGCCGAGGCCGCCCGGCTGCCGACAGGTCGCCCGGCCGTCCGGCCTCCGCCACGGTGAACGCCCGGACGCCGGGGCGAGACGCCGTCGGGGTCACCCGTGGTCGAGGGTCAGGCGTAGGCGGCGAGGAAGGTCCGTACGGCGTGATCGGCCCAGGCGTCGATCGACGTCGTGCTCGGGGCGGCGTAGTCCCCGAGGAGCATCGCCCGGTTGATGGGCTCGGACATGATCAACCAGTTGAAGTCGGATGCCGCTCGCGCCGGGTCCTCGACGCGGAGCAGGCCCCGCTCGCCGAGACGTCGGAACACGCTGGTGAGCTCGTCGATCGTCCGCCCGGGACCGAGCTCGTAGAACTTCTGCCCGAGCTCCGGGAAGGCGGCGGCCTCGGCGATGACCAGGCGCCTCAGCAGCAGAGGGCGTGGCTGCATGACCAGTGCGAGGTGCTCACGGGCGTGGGCACGTAGGTCGGCCTCGAGATCGTCGCTGTCGGCCAGCCGGTGGATCTCGTCGACGAACGGCCGGCTCGCGGCGTTCATGATCCCGAGCAGCGTCTCGTGCAGCAGCTGTTCCTTGTTGCCGAAGTGCATGTAGATCGTCTGCTTCGACACGCGTGCGAGCCGGGCGATGTCATCCATGCTCGTGCGGGTGTACCCGTTGGCCAGGAACGCCTCGGTGGCCGCGTCGGCGATCGCGTGGCGCTTGCGCTCGGCCCGGGTCGGTTCCTTCGTCTCCGCCATTCGGGCGCACAGTACTGGACCGACCAGTACTTGACGAGGATTGGAACGATCAGTACCGTACGGTCTAGTTCCCGATCCACCGACCCGCGGGTCCCGACTCGACCAAAGGACAACCATGCAACCGTCCACCGCTGCCCTGTCCTCGCTGGCGCTCCCGACGCCCGGTGCACGACTGCACATCGAGGTCAGGGGCCGGGGTCCGGCTCTGATGCTCGTCGGTTGCCCGATGGACGCCACGGCGTTCGCACCGTTGGCGGAGGTCCTCGCCGCCGACCACACCGTGATCACCACCGACCCGAGGGGGATCAACCGCAGCCGGGTCGACGACCGTGATCGTGACGTCACCCCGGAGGAACTGGCCGAGGACCTCTCGCGGATCGCGACCTTCCTCGATCTCGGTCCCATGGCGGTGTTCGGATCGAGTGGCGGCGCCGTCGGAGCGCTGGCGCTGGCGCTCGCCCACCCGGGGCAGGTGCACACCGTGATCGCGCACGAGCCGCCCCTCGAGGAGCTCCTCGACGACCGTGAGCAGCTTCGGGCGAACACCGAGGACATGGTCCGGACCTACCTCGCCGGCGACCACGCGGGCGCGTGGCGCAAGTTCTTCGCCGGGGCCGACATCGTCCTGCCCGACGAGTCCTCGGGCGGATGGCCCGACGAGCCGCCAGACCCGCAGGCGATGGCCGACGAGCACTTCTTCTTCGCCCACACGCTTCGGCCCTTCACCTGGTGGGAACCCGACATCGCCGCGCTGCGTGCGACGCCCACCCGCGTCGTCGTCGGCGTCGGGACGGAATCGAGCGGCCAGGTCTGCGACCGCACCTCGACCGCACTGGCCGAGGCGCTCGGGAGCCGGCCGACCAGGTTCCCGGGCGACCACACCGGCTTCGTCGACCACCCGGAGCACTTCGCTCAGGTCCTCCGTGGCGTGCTCGACGACGCCACGACGTCGTCACGGACGGCCCGGCCCCGTTCCTCGAACCCCGTCCAGCGACGTCTGAGCCCGGCTCGACGACGCTCCGCACGAAAGGACTGGCATGGGCCCGACACCCGACGGCACCGCCGACCAGCAGGACATCGCCGGCCTCGTCACCACTGAGCGGCTCGCGCTGTGCGACCTGCTGGACACGCTGTCGCCGAGTGACTGGAGCGCGCCGTCGCTCTGCCCCGCGTGGACCGTGCGCGACGTCGTCGCGCACCTCACCCTCGCGACCCGGGACACGGTGTGGACCCTCCTCAGGGGTGCCGTCAGGGCGCGCGGCAACTTCGACCGCATGAACGCCGACATGGCTCGCGCCCGGGCCGCCCAGTTCGCCCCGCACGAGCTCGTCCAGCAGGTCCGGGACCACGCCGCCTCGTCGCGGCACGCGCCGCTCAGCAGCCCGCTCGACGCCCTCACGGACGTGATCGTCCACGCACAGGACATCGCCCGACCGCTCGGCCGGGCGCATCCCATGGTGCCCGACCACGTGGTGCCCGCCCTCACGCACGCCGCGCAGAGCCGGTGGTACGGCGGGACCAAGCGATTCGCCGGCGTCACGTTGGTGGCCACCGACACCACGTGGTCGCTGGGCACGGGCGACGACGAGGTCCGCGGCACCGCCGGCACCCTCCTGCTCATGGCCACCGGGCGATCGATCGCCCACGCCGAGCTCAGCGGACCGGGCGCCGACTCGCTCGCCCACAGGCTCGCGTCGACATGACTCCCCCGAACCGGCCCTGAACCGCCCCGGATCACCGTTCGCCCTCGATCAACCCTTCTTCAGCACCCTGCTAGGCAACGCCAAGGCGCGGCAGCAGGCCGCGAAGCTCAGCACCTGCGCTCGAGCAGGCTGGCGCCGAGCGGGGTCACCGTGTGGAGCACCGCCTTGCCGGCACGCTCGGTGACGATCAGCTCGGCGTCTCGCAGGACGGCGGCGTGTTCGCTGGCGGAGGTGACCGAGACGCCGGCCCGCCGGGCGAGCTCGCTGGTCGTGCAGGGCCCGCCGGCGACGGCATCGAGGACGGTGGCCCGGGTCCGGCCGAGCAGCGCAGCCAGCGCCGACCGCGCCGTGGTCCCGTCGAGCGGCTCCCAGAGCCCACGCATCGTCACGGCGTCGCCGGCGATCGGGTAGTGGATGACGGGCGACGAGTCGGGGTCATCGGCGGGGGCGCACATCGGGAAGCCGGGCGGGCAGAACAGGGACGGGACGAGCACCACCCCGCGCCCGTCCAGGTAGGCCTCCTGGTCGCCGATCGGCAGGCAGGTATCGATGGTCAGCACGGGCGGATCCCAGCGGATCGTCGGGTGGCGCGAGGCCAGGAAACGGTCGATGCCCTGCTCGCTGAGCTGCCGAACCGCACGGTCCCGCTCGGCCGCCAGCAGCCTCGAGATCGCCGGCCAGTGCGGGGCGACGGCCTTGTCGTGGTACGTCCTCAACGCGCCGGCGAGCTGCATGCGGGCGCCCGCCGTCGGCTCGGTCAGGACCGAGGCCCAACCCGGTGCGCGAAACGGGCCGGCCGCGCTGTCGGCGAGCTCCACCTCGACGAGCCAGGGCGGCAGGGACCTGACGGCCTCCAGCCCCTCGTCGATGGACGGCGACCGGCCGGTCATCGTGATGATGTCCATCGCCCGGGGCAAGAGGTGGGCGAGCGCCCGATCGGCGGGGGTGACGTGGCGCACCACCCGCTCCCGCCACCCGTCGAACCGGATCGTCTCCGCCGGATCGGGCGGGGCGCCCGACCAGTCCGTCCGGACCAGGCGTTCGAGGCTCAGCGCTGTCTCGGCGAGCGGCCCGTAGGTGGGCCCGACGCGCACGTTCCTCAGGTCCTCGTCCGTGAAGTGGATGCGCTTCATTCACCACAATCTTGGAACAGGCCGCCCCGGGGATGGGGCCGCTTCGCCCCGGCCGCCGGCGCCGACCTTTCGGCCGTGCCCGAAAGCATTGCAGTGCCGCCGCACGCGGCCGCATCGTGCGTGGGGTGTCGAAGCATCGTGCCCTGCGTGTTCTCGCCGTCGTGCTGGCGGTGGTGTCGATCCCGACGACCGGGGCCGCCGCCGCCCGCGGAGGAGGGAGCGACGGGGCGGCCGCCCCGACGACGATCCCGCTGCCGGACGGGTTCGGTCCCGAGGGGATCGCCATCGGCGCGCAGCCTCTCGCCTACTTCGGCTCGACGGTCGACGGGTCGATCTACCGGGCCAACCTGCTCACCGGCCGGGGCCGGATCATCAGCGAGGGGCCGGGCACGCCCTCGGTCGGCCTCAAGATCGATCACGACGGGCGGCTGTTCGTGGCCGGCGGCCCCGCCGGCGACGGCCGGGTCGTCAGCGCGTCGACCGGTGAGGTCCTTGCCAGCTACACGTTCACGGCAGAGCCGAGCTTCGTCAACGACGTGATCCTGACGCCCGACGCGGCCTGGTTCACCGACTCGTTCAACCCGGTGCTCTACAAGGTTCCCCTGGGCCGCTCCGGGCGTCTCCCCGGTCCGGGCGGCGTCGTGACGGTGCCCTTGACCGGCGACATCGCCTTCCAGGAGGGCTTCAACGTCAACGGCATCAGCCGCACGCCGGACGGCGGCGCTCTGCTGGTGGTGCAGACCAACACCGGGCTGCTGTTCCGGGTCGACCCGGCGACCGGCGTCACGCGCACCGTCGACCTGGGCGGCGACGTCCTGCTCGACGGCGACGGCATCCTGCTCAGCGGGCGCACGCTCTACGTCGTGCAGAACGTGGACAACCAGGTGGCTGTCGTCCGGCTGGACCGCAGCGGTCGCCGCGGGTCCGTCGTGGGCCGGCTGACCGACCCCCGCTTCGACGTCCCGACGACGGTCGCCCGCTTCGACGGCCGGCTCTATCTGCCCAACTCGCGGTTCCTCATCGATCCCACGCCGACCACGCAGTACACGGCCGTGGCCATCCAGGCGAGCACCGGGTGACCCGACCGGGGCGTACCCCCGTGCTTTGAGATCGAGGGTCTCCAGCCTCAGGCGGGCGACGTAGCCGGGTGCGTCTGCGTCGATGAGCAGGTAGCGCTGCCCTCAGGGTGCCGGCACGCATCTGGTGCGGCTCAAGCATCCTTGAGGAGCGACTGGTCGGGGTCGACGACGAGATGCACGTGCGTATGGATCGGGTCGGCCTCTGGTTGGACACGACGCACATGGCACCGCCGCAGGTGGCGGACGAGATCCTGGTCCGGCTCGAGGCGGCGGCCATCTAGGCGAGCCGGCTACCGGTGGCCGGGCCGGGCCAGGAAGACGGCGGCATGGTGGATGGGGACCCCGACCTGGCTGACCTCACCGGTCTGGGCGAATCCGGCGGCGACGCCCCATTCGTTGACGGCGAGCGCTCGCGAGCTGGCGCCACCGAGCGACCCGAGGTCGACCACCCGCCGGCTGCGGGGATCCCAACGGAAGGCCCACTCGCGGTTGCTCTCTCCGATCAGTCCCACCACCTCGCGCCGGTCGTTGATGGCGTGGGCCTGCCCGTAGCTCGAGTTGGGCGGGGTGATGTCGAGCGGCTCGTACGCGGGGGCCAGCCACACCGTGGCCCGATCGCCAGTTGGCCCGCCGGTGATAGCTCCGACGACGTCCCCCCGGTCGTTGACGTCGTAAGGCGAAGGCGAAGGGATCGCCGGTGCCCGCCAGCGCCATTGGTCGGTGATCGGGGCCCTGCCACAGCACCGCTCTCTGGAACGTCCCCGAGGCCGGGTCGGTGACCTCGCTGCCGACGATGGTCCCGTCCTCGTTGATGGCCTCGGCCTGCTGGAACTCCTCGCCGCCCGGCCAGGCGTGAGGTAGCAGCTCGATGTCACCGACCTCGGGCTCCCAGACCCACCCCAGAGACGCGACGCTCGGTCCGGAGACGTTGCCCACGATCACGCCGTCGTCGTTGATGTCTCTCGCGATGGACCCGTCGCCGGCACCCAGGTCGCGGACGACGCCGTTCCGGTTCCAGAGCACGGCCCGCTGGACACCGTCGGCGTAGCCGTAGCCGACCGCGACACCCGAGCTATTGACGGCCAGGGCCTCGGACCGCTCGAACCGACCGTTCAGATCGACCTTATGCCCGCCCGGCGCCTGGCGGAAGGCATGCTGCTGGTCGTCGGCGGTGAAGGCGAACCCCACGACCACGCCCCGGTCGTTGATGTCCGACGCTTCGGAGAAGTCGCCGCCCAACGTCCCCAGGTCGACGGCACAGCCAGCGGCGAGCACCGCCAGCGCGCCCACGGCGAGCGGACCGAACCTCGGCATGGCGATCACCCCCTGCCGGGGCCCGGCTCACCCGATCGACGAGGCGAGCTCCCTGCGTGACCGCGCACTGTAGCGGGGCCGCTATCCGTAACCCGGAGGCGCTCGTTCGCGCCCTTCGAGCTCCACGCCGCCCAGTCCGGTCATATCCGGCACCGACGTTCCGGGATCGTTCGCGCCGTCTACGCCTCCGGCGGGACGAGCATGGTTCGAACCCGGGCCGGACGACACACCGAGGCCGCAGAGTCGTGGCGTTCGCGCCGCGAGGTGCGAGCAACGCCGCCGATGCAACGACTCCTGCCGTTGCAACCGCCACCCACGCTTCCGTCCCGATGACTATGCCGATGGCTACCGCCCGCGACCAGCTCCGCGGATCGCAAGCCAGAGCGTGGAGCCGGGCCAGATCGTCGCCGGCCGATGCGGAACGATGACGCAGGTCAATCACCAGGCCCCGGACAATCGTGGACCATCCGGGACCGTCAGGTCGCGGGGCGGAGGGAGTGGGATTCGAACCCACGGTGGGTTGCCCCACACACGCTTTCCAAGCGTGCCGATTCGGCCGCTCTCGCATCCCTCCGTGGATGCCGCGCGGCCGACCGCCAGGCGGCCGGGCCGGTGGCGCCCAGGGACGGACAGGCTATCGTGTGCGCAGCCCGTGATCGCAGGTGGCGGCCGGGTCCTGTGCAACTGCAGCCCGTGAACCGAGTCAGGGCCGGGAGGCAGCAGCTCTCAGCGGAAACTGTGGTGTGCCGCAGACCGCCTGGCCGTCACCTGGGGTCACGGGCGTCTCGCGCCCCCCGGTAGCATCGCCGCCGATGGCCACCTACCAGTCGCTCTACCGCCGCTACCGGTCGCAGCGGTTCGACGAGGTTCTCGGCCAGGACCACATCACCGTGGCCCTCCGGAACGCGGTGCGCGACGGCCGGGTCGGCCACGCCTACCTGTTCAGCGGGCCCCGCGGCACCGGGAAGACGTCCACCGCCCGCATCCTGGCCAAGGTCCTCAACTGTGCCGCTCCCGAGGACGGCGAGCCGTGCGGGAAGTGCGAGAACTGCGTCGCGGTCGCCGAGGGCCGGGTCACCGACTGGCTGCTCGAACAGGACGCCGCATCGAAGAGCAAGGTCGACGACATGCGCGACCTGCTCGACCGCGTGCCCCTCGGCACGTCGGGCAACCGCAAGGTGATCATCCTCGACGAGGTCCACATGCTCAGCCAGGGCGCCGAGAACGCCCTGCTCAAGACGCTCGAGGAACCGCCCTCCCACGTGGTCTTCGTGCTGGCCACCACCGATCCGCAGAAGGTGCGGCCGACCATCCTCAGCCGCACCCAGCACTTCACCTTCCACCTGCTCCAACCCGACGTCCTGGCCGCCCACGTGCGCCACGTCATCGACGACGCCGACCTCGGCATCGACCCGGACCAGATCGATCAGGCGGTCGACCACGTGGTCCGGGCCGGCGGCGGGTCGGCCCGCGACACCCTGTCGGCGCTCGACCAGGTTGCCGCGCTGGGCGCGGTGGTCGACGAGGCCGAGCCGGTCGACGCAGTCCTCGACGCGCTCGCCGATCGCGACGCCGGCCGGGTGCTCGTGGCGGTGGCGCAGGCGCTGGCAGCCGGGCGGGACCCCCGTGGTCTCGGCGAGGCGCTCATCGCCGGGCTGCGGAACGCCTTCCTCTCGTTGATGGGGGTGGCCGACGAGCACCTGGCCGAGGCCGATCGGGCCCGGGCCACGGACGTGGGCGCCCGCTTCGGCGCCCCGGGGCTCACCCGGGCTCTCGACGTCCTGGGCGAGGCCCTGACCGAGCTCTCTCGCAAGCCCGACCCGCGCATCGTGGTCGAGGTCGCGCTGGTGCGGCTCACCCAGCCGTCGACCGACCGCACCATCGACGCCATCGTCGAACGACTCGACCGCCTCGAACGGGGTGCTGCCGGCGGCCTCGGTCCCGCACCGGTGGGTTCCGCCGCCGGCGGACCGGTGGGCGGCGCCGCGCCGGCCGCGCCATCGGCCCCTGGCGGATCCTCGGACGATGGGCCCGGCACCGGCGCGGAGGGTCAGGACGCCCACGGTGCCGGGACGGGAACCGGTGCGCGTGGACGAGGCAGGCCTGGCAATGAGCAGCCTGCGCCCGCCGCGCCTGTCGATGCCGGGTCGGGTGCCGGGCCGGAGTCCACGAGCGCGGACGGCGGGCCTGATGCCGGAGGGCGTCGCCGCGGCGGAGCCTCCGCGGCGCGTGACGCGCTGTCGTCCGCGCGGCGGCCCGAACCGCCGGCAGAGGGCGCCAGCGAGCCGCGACCCTCGGGCAAGCCGACGCTTGGTGCGGTGAAACGCAGCCGCGGAGCCAGCGCTACCGACGGGCTCAGCGCCCGGGCCGGAGGGCGCGGCATCCGGCGCCACGACACCGTCTGGGCCTGGGGGTGCAGCGTCCGGGGGCACGACTCCGTCTGGGCCGCGGGGCGTAGCGACCGGGGCCGCTGGGTCCGGGTCCGGCGGCGTGTCCGCTGGGACCGCTGGCTCCACGTCAGGGAGTGCGTCGGCACGGGGCAAGAGTTCTTCCGGGTCAGGGGATGTAGCGACGGCGCGGACGATCGGCGGACATCCACCGGCGCGGGCCCTGCTGTCTCCGGCTCGACGGCCGCGGCGGTCGGAGCAGGCGCTGTGGCCGTGACGCATGGGGCCGCAGCCACCCCGCCCGGTGTCGCCGTCGTGGGCGACGAGCCTGCCGGCGGCGCCCCTGCAACCGGCGCCGCAACCATCGGGACGTCGTCGGTGACCGCAACCGCCGACGCCAGCGCTGCCCTGGCGGACGACGCGGTCGGTGATGCGGCCGAGCCGGCTGGGACTAGCGCCGCCGGCGACGCGCCGCCGCGGGCGGAGATCGAGTCCGCGTGGACGGGCGTCGTCCTCGCCCAGCTGCCGCTGAAGGTCCGCAGTCGGTGGCGCTCGGGTCGCTGGACCGAGGTCGGCGCCGACGGCCGATGGCACTTCGCCGTGCCCAACACCTGGCAGCAGAGCGCGTGCGAAGAGGCTCGCCCGGCCGTGGAGCGGGCGCTGGCCGAGCAGTTCGGTCGTGACGTGACGGTCGCCGTGGTCGTCGACGACGAGGCGGTCGACCAGGCCGGCCTGGGGTATGGAGGCGGCGGTGGGCCGCGCCCGCCGGCCGCCGGCACCGGACCTGGTGGTCCCGACGAGGCTGACGAGCACATCGATCCCCGTGAGCTGCGGGACGCCGACGACGTCCCCGGCAACGGCATCGACCTGGTCCTGCGCGAGTTCGGCGGCGGGCAGGTCGTCGAGGAGGGGCCATGAGCGAGCGTCCGCAGCGCAGCGAGCGGGGCCCGAGCGGCCCGGCCGAAGGCCAGGAGCGGGTGACATGAGCGACCGCACGCCAGAACCCGACGCCACCCCGGCGGGGTTCGGCGGCCTGTTCGAGTCAGCGCAGCAGGCGCTCAGCGCCCAGGCCGACGCGGCCCAGCAGGTGGTCGAGGGCACGGCGGGCGGCGGCGTCGTGCGCGTGACGATGACCGGCCAGGGCGAGGTCACGTCCGTCACCCTGGCGCCCGAGGTCGTCGACCCGGGCGACATCGACATGCTGCAGGACCTGATCGTGGCCGCGCTGCACGACGCCGGGCTCAAGGTCACCGATCTCCAGCGGGAGGCGATGGGCGCCCTCGGGGGCTTCGACCTGAGCGGGCTCGGCGAGATGCTGGGCGGGCTCACCGGCGCACCTTCGGCTGCGGACGACGTCCCGGGCGACCTTCACGACGATGGCGTCCTCGACCTCGACGGCGACCCGGTCGGCGGCCGGGACGACCGGGGCGGCACAGGCGATGTCGCCGGAGGCCCGGACGCGAACACCGCCCCGGACGTCGGGGGCGACGAGGCGTCCGGCACGGCCGGCGGACGCTAGGGAGGACCGTGGGCGTCTACGCCGGTCCGGTCCAGGACCTCATCGACGAGCTCGGCCGGCTGCCCGGCATCGGGCCCAAGTCCGCACAGAGGATCGCCTTCCACCTGCTCAAGCTCGACAAGCAGGACGCCCTTCGCCTCGCCCATGCCATCGGCGAGGTCAAGGACCGCGTCTCGTTCTGCCGCACCTGCTTCAACGTGTCGGAGGGCGAGCAGTGCGGCATCTGCGGCGACAGCCGCCGCGACACCACTGTGGTGTGCGTGGTCGAGGAGCCGCGCGACCTCGTGGCGGTCGAGAAGACCGGCGAGTTCCACGGCCGCTACCACGTGCTGCAGGGCGCGATCAGCCCGATCGAGGGGGTGGGTCCCGACCAGCTGCGGGTGCGCGAGCTGATCGACCGCATCGGCCGCGACGGCATCGAAGAGATCATCCTCTGCACCAACCCCAACCTGGAGGGCGAGGCGACCGCCATGTACCTGGCCCGCCTGCTGAAGCCGATGGGTCTCCGGGTCACCCGCATCGCCAGCGGCCTGCCCGTGGGCGGTGACCTGGAGTACGCCGACGAGCTCACCCTCGGCCGGGCGCTCGAGGGGCGCCGGGAAGTCGACGGCTGATCGTCCCGCCGGGCGCCGGGGAGGTTGACGGCCGTGCCCCGGGCGTCAGGCCAGAGCCGAAAACGCAAGATGTCTCCAGGTGCGCCGGCCCGGCGATCGAGGCGGGCGGACGGGACCGACCACCGGACCAACGCACCTGGAGACACATGCGAAACGCAGTTCCCCAGTGGCAATCTCCAAATCCTCGTTGCTCCCAACGAGGTTGCACTCACGTTACACCTGTAATGGACCAACGCCAACTCGACGCTGTGAGCGTTCTAGTCGACCCGCTCCGTGCCGCGCAAGACGCATCCACCCGGGACGGCTACGCACCGAACCCGCTGATCCGCCACCGCAACGCCGCACCACCGGAACCGGCCTCACGCCGCTAGGTGCGAGCGTAGCGCCGCCAGCATCTCCGCCCTCGTCGAAGCGCCGACTTTCTGGCGGATCTTCGCCACGTGGTGCTCGACGGTCTTGGGCGAGATGTAGAGCTGCGCGCCGATCTCCTTGTGGGTCAGCCCGTCGATGATGTACTGCGCCACCATCTGCTCGCGTTCCGAGAGCAGGCTGGCGGCGGTGGCGGCGTCGGCGGGGTCGGACGCCGGCAGCGCAGCCTTGAGGTCGCGTGCCTGCTCGAGCAGGGCCCGGGTGACGGTCGGGTCGGACGACCGGATGGCGGCCTGACCCGTCAGCCGCGACGCCTCCCACGTGAGGCCCAGGCCCGACAGTCCCTTGGCGGCGACGGCCACGGCATCGGGATCCGCGGTGCCACCCAGGATCGCCACCCAGGTGCGGGCGGCGTCGGCCAGCGCCCCGAGGCGGGGGTGGACCGGCTTGGTGGCCTCGACCTCCGCCGCCCGCCGCACCGTCGCATCGTGGTCGTCGGTGGCCAGGGCCACCTGGAGGCCGATCCAGCGCAGGGGCAGCAGCCACAGCGGCGGCTCGCCCAGCGACCGGACGACGTCGCCGAGCTCGCGGGCCTTGGGAGCCACCCGGTCCCACAGGCCCAGGCGGGCGGCGCCGATGGCCAGCTCTCCCACCACCTCGAGCGAGAACAGGTCGGCCGGGTGGCGCAGCAACACGCCCTCGGCCCTCGCCCAGGCGTCGCCGAGGCGGGCCAGGTCGCCCGACCGCCGGGCCAGCCCCGCCTCGATGGCCGTGGCCATCAACACCTCGCGGGGGGCCAGCACCGCGCCGCCGACCTCGTCGAGAGCCGCCTGGGCCGCGGACCACCGGCCGCTGCGCACCGCCACCCACCCCAGCCCCAGCCGGTGGTGCTGGTACAGCGGCGCCCCGCCCACCGCGTGGTCGCGTGCCCGGGTGAGCAGGTGCTCGGCGGTGGACAGCTCGCTGAGGGCCAGCGCCACGGTGGCCCCGATGGCGTGCGGCGTGGTCGGCAGCACCAGGGTGGCGTGGGCCGATTCGAGCAGCTCGGCCGCCTCGAGGAACGTGACGAGCGGCCGCCCGCCGTCGGGTCGGGTCGAGGTGGCGAGCGCGTCGCGGGTGAGCCGCAGCGACTCGACCTCCAGGCCGGGGACCGCGAGCGACGCCTCGGCCGTCACCTGGGCGCCGGCCAGCCGGTCGGCGGTCGCGCCGCCGCCCGTCGGCTGCGCGTCGGTGGGTCCGGCCCGACCGACGACGGCGACGCCGGCGTTGACGACGTCGCCCGCATCGCCGGGCGGCCCGTCGCGGTCGCCCACCTCGCCGTCCCCGTTGCGGAGCGCCGTGGCGGTCGCCGTGTTCGACGACGCCTTGGTCGTCGTCGGCGTCGCGGTCGACCCCGCACCCGGCGGTGACCCACCGTCGCTCGCCCCGTCCGACCGCTGTGATGGGGCGCCGCCCGTGGCCAGGGAGCCGATCGCCGCCAGAAGAGGCCACGCGCCGCCGTGGCGCCCCGGTGAGGTGGGCGGGCCCGGGTGCGCGCTCGAGCGCGCCCCCGCATCCAGCTCGCCGTAGGCGACGGACGAGCGTTGCCAGAAGCCCCGGCCCGGCAGCAGCGCGGCGACGACGGCCAACGCCCGCGCCCGCTCGTCGCTCGCCGGATCGGCGACGACCTCGTCGGCCAGGCGGAGGGCGGTGACGGCATCGCCGCTCAGCGCCGCCGCCTCGGCCCGGCGGGCGGCGATGGCGGACGCGGGCGTGCCGGCGGCGATCGCCCGGTCGTACCAGCCGGCGGCCAGCTCCGGCGCCTCGACCAGGGTGGCGTCGCCCGCGGCGACGTACGCGGCGGCCGCCGGAATGCCCTGTGCGCCGGCCGCGGCCAGGTGCTCGCCGGTGCGGGTGGCCGGCGCGCCCCGGTCGGCCAGCGCGGTGGCCAGCAACGAGTGGAAGCGGCGCCGGTCGGCCACCGGCGTCATCACGGCCACGGCCGCGGCCACCAGCGGGACGACCTCGCCGCTACCGGCGGCCACGAGGCCGGCGGACAGGAGGTCGTCGGTGGCGTCGCCGAGGTGCTCGGCGTCGATGCCGGTCATGGCCCCCAGGAGGTGGTCGTCGAGATCGGCGCCCACGCTCAGCGCGGCGAGCACCGTGCGCGTCGCCGGGGCCAGCTCGTCGACCCGGGCGCGCACCGCGGCCACGAGCGCCGGTCCCGGCGGCGGTGGCGGGCATGCGAGCCGACCACCGGTCACGACACCGGCGTCGACCCAGGCGGACAGCAGCAGCTCGACCAGCGCGGGCATGCCCTGGGTCTGGTCGTAGACGGCCTCGACCAGCCGGTCGTCCACCGCCGAGTCGAGGCACAGAGCCGACAGCTCGCCCACCTCGGACTCGTCCAGCGGGCCCAGCGCCACGAGGAGCTGGCTGCGCCCCAGCACGGCGTCGAGCGCCGCCAACCGGTCGTCGCCCGGAACCGGCCGATGGGCGACCGTGAGGGTCAGCCCCCGCGCCACGGCGCGCTCGGCCAGGCCGACCACGACACGCAGCGATCCGGCGTCGAGCCACTGGGCGTCGTCGACCACCAGGGCCGCGCCGTCCGCCGCCAGCCGCGCGACCAGCGCGTCCCGATGGGCGCGCTCGGCGCCCGGCCCGTGGAGGCCCGGCCCACCGGGGCCGGCCTCGGCGTCGACGACGCCCGACGGATCGCCGCCGAGCAGATCACCGACCGCGCCGAAGTCGTGCTCCCGCTCGAGGCGCCGGCCCGACATCCGGAGGATGGGTGTGTCCCGGGCGCGCAGCCGGTCGACGATGGCAGCGACGACCGCATCGGCCCCCGCGGTCCCCGCCGCGACGACCCCGAGCTGGGTGGGCGCGCCGCTGTCGGGCGCCGCGAGGGCGGCCACGCGCGCCACACGGGAGGGAAGTCTTGGCGCCATGACGGGGGAATGCTACTTGCCTGGTCAACACCCACTAGGTTGAATCGCCGGTTCGGGGAGGAGCCACCCGCGGAGGGGGAACCAGGTCGTGATCAGGCGCACGTTGCTGGCGTTGGGGGCGCTACTACTGGTGGTCGGATCGACCGCCTGCGGTGGCGGAGGCGGCGACGACGCCAGCCCCCCGAGCGACGACGAGAGCAGCGCCTCCGGCAGCGGTGGCACCCTGCCGAGCGCCGAGGACGAGGCGGCCGCCGAGTCGGACCTCCCAGCCGAGGCGGAGGGTGACACGTCCGCCTCCTCCACCCCGCCCGCCCCGGGCGAGCCGGGCGCCGTCGCCACGCAACTGGGTGTCGACCGGGTCTTCACCGGCGAGGGCAGCGAGGAGCTGTGCGACGAGATGGCCGCGGTCCAGGCGGACGCCGCGCCGGACCTCACCAACAGCCAGCTCGCCGACCAGATGGCCGCCATCACCCCGCCGCCCGAGATCGCCACCGAGTGGGAGCTCATGCACACCGTCATCAAGACCATCGCTTCCGACCCATCGGGCGCCGCGCTCGCTGACCTGTCGCAGGAGCAGGCCGACGACTTCGCCACCGCCAACAACGTCATCGCCGCCTACCTGGGCGACGTCTGCGGGCTCGGCTGATGCGCGCTCCGCTGATACGGGCCGTGCCCGCCCGCCGTCGCCGCGGCCACGGGTTCGTCCCCGGTGGGCTGCTGGCCGGGCTCGTGGGGCTGGTCGCACTCGCCGGCTGCACGGACAGCGAGGTCGGCGGCCCCGAGGACTCGGCCGCCGGCGCCTCGGTCGAGCAGTTCTGCGACGACTACCAGGAGCTCGACGACCGCTTCTCCGACCCGACGGCCGAAGCGACGCCCCAGGAGATCTCTGACGCGCTGGCCGAGATCGAGGCCCCCGAGGAGATCGCCGACGAGCTGGAGGCGTGGGTCGAGGGCATCCCCGAGGCGGCCGACCTCGATCCCGCCGATCCGACCGACGCCCAACGCATCACCGAGCTCCAGACCGCGGGCACCGCCATCCAGCAGTTCCGGGATGCCGAGTGCGAGGTGACCGGCGGTGCCGGCGCCTGATCACGAGGTCGGGGGGCGGTAGACGGTCAGGCTGACCGCCGTGCCCTGGCCGACGGCGGCGAAGCTCACCTCGTCCGCCAGGGTGCGCATGAGGGGGATCCCGAGGCCGCTCTCGTGGCGTAGCCGGCGAGGATCGGTGGCCGCGGGCAGGCTCTCGACCCTGTCCGGATCGAAGCCCCGGCCCTGGTCGACCACCTCGACGGTCACACGCTCGTCGTCGACCAGGCACCGCACCACGACGGGACCGTCGGCGTAGATCGCCTCGTGGGCCTCGATGGCGTTGGCGCACGCCTCGGTGACGGCGATCTTCAGGTCGTCGATGCGGGTGCTCGCCAGGCCCGGGGCCAGTGAACCGACGGCGGCGTCGACCACCAGCCGGACGAGCGACAGATATGCGGGCCGGGCCGGGATCGCCAGCTCGACGACCGACACCGGTCAGCCTCCGGCGACAGCCAGGTCGAGGGAGGGCAGCAACGGCAACGCCTTGTCGAGACCGGTGATCTCGAAAAGGCGGGTGATGCGCGCCTGGGTGCAGACGAGGCGAAGGTCGCCCCCGTGGGTGCGGGTGCGCTTGAGGATGCTGACGATCGTGCCGAGCCCGGTCGAGTCGAGGAAGTCGACACCCTCCAGGTCGAGGACCAGCCGGTTCGACCCCTCGGCCACCAGCTTGATCAGCAGCTCGCGCAGGTCGGGCGTGGTGGCGACGTCGACCTCGCCGTACACGCTCACGATCGTCCAGCCGGCGATCTCGGACACTTCGGTTCGTAGTTGCATGCTCCGTGCTGACACTACCTTGCCCACGCGTGGTGGTCGGCGAGGCCTGCGCTCTAATCGGGGCTACACGCGTGGAATTCCACCGGCGTAACCTGGGCGACGGCCATGGCTCTCGTCGCGCTCGACCCGCTCGACAGTCTCGGCCCGCTCGATGCGCTGCGGGCCGTGCTCGCGGTGCGTGCCGGCGCCGTCCCGGAGGCACCCGGAGGGCTGACCGACCTGCCGGCCGAGCTGGCCGCGTTGGGCCCGGAGTCGCCCCTGACCCACGTGACCACCATCCCGCCCCGGGCGGCACGGACCGGCACCCTCGCCCGACCGCTTCCGCCCGACGTCGCCTGCCGGCTGGGCGTCGACGCGCTGTGGTCCCACCAGGCGCAGGCCATCGACCTGGCCAGGGCCGGTCGCTCGCTCGTGGTGGCGACCGGCACGGCGTCGGGCAAGTCGCTCTGCTACCAGGCGCCCCTGGCCGAGGCAGCCGCCGCGCCGGTCCGGCGGGGCACGTCGCTGCTGGTGTTCCCCACCAAGGCCCTCGCCCACGACCAGCTCAGGGCCCTGTCGCTGGCCGACTATCCCGGGGTGGTGGCGGGCGCGTACGACGGCGACACCGGGGCGGAGGAGCGGGCCTGGGTCAGGCGCCACGCCACCGCCGTCCTCACCAACCCGGAGATGCTGCACAGCGGCATCCTCCCGCACCACGACCGCTGGTCCCGGTTCCTCGGACGACTGCGCTACGTGGTCGTGGATGAGCTGCACGCGTTCCGGGGCATCTTCGGCTCGCACGTCGCCCACCTGATGCGCCGCCTGTTGCGGCTGGCCCACCACTACGGCGCCGACCCCACCTTCGTCTGCTGCTCGGCCACGATCGGCCAACCCGCCCGTCTGGCCTCAGCCATCTGTGGGGTGCCCGTCGAGCCTGTGATCGACGACGGATCGCCCCAGAGCGAACGGCTGGTCGCCGTGTGGAACCCACCGCCCCTCGACCAGGCCACCGGCGCCCGCGTGTCGCCCAACGGCGAGACCGCCGGGCTGGTGGCCGAGATGGTGCGCTCGGGCCAGAAGACCATCGCGTTCTGCCGCAGCCGGCGCACCACCGAGGTGGTGGCGGCCGACGTGCGCAGGCGCCTGCCGGCTCGGTATCGCCGCCGGATCACCCCCTACCGGGGCGGCTACCTGGCGGAGGAGCGCCGGGCCATCGAGGACGACCTGTTCGGCGGCCGTCTCGACGGCGTCGTCGCCACCAGCGCGCTCGAGCTCGGCATCGACGTCGGCGGTCTGGACGCGGTGGTGCTCAACGGGTTCCCCGGCACGATCGCCTCGTTCTGGCAGCAGGCCGGCCGGGCGGGCCGGTCGGGGCGCCCGTCGGCCGCCGTGCTGGTGGCCGGGGCCGACCAGCTCGACCAGTGGATGGCCGGGCATCCCCACGAGCTGGTGACCCGCCCGCCCGAGCCGGTGGTGATCAACCCGGCCAACCCCTTCGTGGCCGACGCCCACCTGCGGTGCGCGGCGCACGAGAAGCCCCTCACCCATGCGGACGAGCGCTACTGGCCCGGGCTGTTGGACGACGTGGTGCGGCGCCTGGCCCTCGACGACGAGGTCGTGGTGCACCAGCGGGCGCGGGGCCGTGGCCCCCAGGCGCTGTACTCGGCGGGCGGCTGGCCGTCGCACGAGGTCGGCCTGCGCGTCGGCTCGGGCGGCCAGGTGGCCCTGCGCACTACGGAGGGCGATGCCGTGGGCACCGTCGAGCTGGCCCGGGCCTGCGAGCAGGCCCACCCCGGTGCCTCGTACCTGCACGCCGGACAGTCCTGGCGGGTGGTCGAGCTCGACCTCGACGGGCGGTGTGCGGTCGTCGAGCCGGACGACGGCGCCACCTACACGGTGGCGCGGACCGACGTCGAGATCAGGGTCACCACCTGCGATGCACGGCGGCCGCTCGGCGCGCTGGAGGTGGGGCTCGGCGCGGTCGAGGTGCACCAGCAGGTGACGGGCTACCAGCGCAAGGACGCGCTCAGCGGCGAGTCGCTGGGCGTGACCTCCCTGGACCTGCCCCGCTCGACGCTCACGACCCGGGCGTTCTGGTACCAGGTGCCCGAGTCGCTCCTGGCCGACGCCGGCGTCGACCGCCGGGCCGCCCCGGGCGCGCTGCACGCGGCCGAGCACGCGGGCATCGGCGTGCTGCCGCTGTTCACCATCTGCGACCGCTGGGACGTGGGTGGCGTCTCGACGATGTACCAGGCCGACGTCGGCGGCCCGGTCATCGTCATCTACGACGGCTACCAGGGGGGCGCCGGGGTGGCCGAGCTCGGCTTCGAGGCGGCCGAGCGGCACGTCCGGGCCACCGCCGACGTGATCGCGGCGTGCCCGTGCCGGGACGGCTGCCCGTCGTGTGTGCAGTCGCCCAAGTGCGGCAACGGCAACGACCCGCTCGACAAGGCGGCGGCGCTGGCCCTCCTCCGCACCGCACTGCCCTGACCCGCCGCTGACCCGCCGCGGGCGTGCGCGGTGGCCGGGCCGCCGCCCCGGCGGTCGGCGCTCGGTGGCCCAGGGTCACTGGGCCTCAGGCGCTTCCGGGTAGATGGCGTGGACGAAGAACTCGACGGCGCCCTTCGTGCCTCGGACGGCCGAGCCGACCACCTCGAGGACCGTCCATCCGGCCCCCTCGACGGCCTGGCTGGCCCGAGCGCACGCCTCGTCGAACTGGGACCCGTCGGTGGGCAGCTCGCCGAGGCGGAGCTCGAACATGGGCTTGACCAGACCGACCAGCGTGGCGCCGGGCCGGAGCGGAACCCGCTCGGTCAGCTGCGCCACCGCGTCCCCGAGGCTCAGGCGGCTCACGTCGACCACGACGACGTCGAGTGGCCCGGGGACGAGCGTGGCGTCGAGGTCGGCGACGTTGGTGCGCTCCAGGTTGACCACCCGCTCGTCGGCCCGCAACGAGCCCAGGAGCTGGCCGTGCCCGACGTCGACCGCGTACACGGTGGCCGCGCCCCGGTCGAGCAGGGCCCGGGTGAACCCGCCGGTGCTGGCGCCGACGTCCAGGCACACCGCGCCCGAGACGTCGACGCCGAAGCGGTCGAGGGCATGCCCGAGCTTGCCGGTGCCCCGTGGAGGCTGGTCGGCCTTGACCGTGATGCTGGCGCCCGCCCGCACCATCGCCCGCGGGTTGCCGATGATCGTGCCGTCCACCTGGACTGACAGGGCGGTGATGGCGCCGCCGGGGTCGTCGAGGTCGGGCCGCTGCTTCGCCAGCAGGTCCACCAGCGGCACCCGCCGGCTACCCCGTGACGCCATCGCTCGTCGAGGCTCGGCGGGGCGGGCGGGGCACGGGACGATTATCGCTCGACCCGCATGGTGGCCGAGGCGGTGAGGGTGACGTCGTCGATGGCCCACCCGACCAGTGGGAGGTTGGTCGGCAGCGTGTAGCGGACGACGACCCGCACCCGGCTGCCCACGCCGTCGCGGCCGCTGACCTCGACCTCGAGGCGGTCGGCGGCCAGCGGCCCGGCCTGCTCGGCGGCCCGGCGGACGGCCGTGACGTCGTCGTCGACGGCCGCCGTCCGGGCAGCCTCGCGGGCCGCGTGGGTCACCAGCACGTGGTCGCGGGCGACGACCGCCGCCTGCACCAGGGCCAGCAGCAGGACGGCCACCAGCGGCAGGATGAGTGCCAGCTCGACGGTGGCCTGGCCCCGGTCCGACGCTCGTCGGCGTGCGGGTCGTCGCCGCCACCTCACAACGAGTCGGACAGCTTGCCGACGACCGAGTCGAACAGGTCGGTGAAGCTGCCCGTCCCGGAGGCCCAGGCGATGACGCCCAGCGCGATGCCGCCCGCCGCCAGGATGATCAGGCCGTACTCGGCGGTGGCCTGACCACGGTCGTCGTGGCCGCCATCGCCGTGGATGGCCGGCACACGGCGGGCGGGGCCGCCGTCGAGGCGCCGGCCGGCGAGGCGGGCGAGTGGGCCGAGGCGAGCGACGCCCGAGCTACCGGGACGATCTGCGGGGTGGTCGAGGCGTGAGCCGACAAGGGTGAGGAGGCTGGAGCGGGCGGGTCGATCCGTGGGGCGGCCGAGGCGGGGCGGGCTGGTGATCGCGACCGCGAGCGCGAGTGGGGCGCGACCGAGCCGCTCGAGCTGACGCTGGGTGGACGTGGGCATGGATGTGCCTCCTGGGAGGGACGGCCGAGGGCCGTGTCTACGGGGTGGTGAGGCTCAGCGAGCCGAGCGATCCCGCCAGGAGCGGGACGACCGTCAAGAGGACGAAGGCCGGGAAGACCGTGAGGACGAGGGGGAACAGCAGCGTGACGGGCAGTCGGCGGGCCGCCTCCTCGGAGCGCCGCCGGCGGGAGGCCCGGGCCTCCACGGCCACGCGGTCGAGCGCCCCGAGGAGGGGAGTGCCGTAGCGGTCGTGCTGGGCGAGCGCGTCGACCAGCGGCCGCACCGGCGGCCCGACGGTCGCGACGGTGGCCAACGCCTCGGCCGTGGTGCCGCCGCGCTGGAGGCGGGCGCCGGCTCGGGCGAGGGCGTCGCCGAGGGGTCCGCCGGGCCGGTCGCCGATGGCCAGCAGCGAGGCCCCGACGGTCAGGCCGGCCGCGGACGTGAGCGAGATCAGGTCGACGACGTCGGGCAACTGGTCGTGCAACCGCGCCTCGTGCCGGACCCGCGACCGCCGGGCGGCGAGCGCCGGGCCCGCCACGATCCAGACGAGAGGGAGGGCGGCCAGGGGCGGCGCCACCGCCAAGAGGCCCAGGCTGGCCATCACCGCCCATCCCACTCGCCGGTCCGCGGCGCTCCAGGTGCCGGGAGGGCTGGAGGCGGCGCCGGCAGGCGGTGACTGGCCGGTCGAGACGAGGCGGCGCACCGTCGACCCGAGCCGACCGACGGGGGAGACCACGGCGTCCAGCCGGCGCCCACCAGCCATGGCTGCCGCGGCGACCGGGCCGTCGGGCCTGCGGGCGCCGTGGCGACGGAGTCGGGCGGCGGCCGCGAGCGCCGCGACGAGCGACCACGCGGCGCCGAGCACTGGTGCGGCCCAGGCGTCGGCGGTCATGCGCTCTCCCCGCGGCTGAGGTGCACCATCCACCACATGCCGACGGCGTCGAGCCCGACGCCAGTGGCCAGGCACGTCCATCCCGCCGGAGTGCCGAGCAGGAACTCAGCTGCTGCGGTGTCGCCGGCCACCAGCAGGCTCGCGAACGCGACGGGCGCCAGCGCCAGGACGAGCGAGCTGGTGCGTGCCTGGGTCGCGAGCGCCCGCCGCTCGGCAGCCAGGTCGAGCCGCTCCCGCACGGTTGCCGCCACGCCGTCGACCGCGCGGGCGGGTGCCGAGCCGACGATCGTGGCCAGCACGAGCGCCGTCGCCGCCAGGCGGGTCCCCGCGTCGTCGTGCGTCGCCGACCAGGCGTCGAGGACCTCGGTCATCGGCCGCCCCCGCGCCGCAGCCCCGCCGAGGGCGGCGAGCTCGGGCCCGAGCGGCGGAGGTATGGCACCGCCCACCTCGCCGAGGGCGGTCGTCACGGAGGCGCCCGACCGCAGCGACGCCGCCAGCCCGTCGAGCGCGGCAGGCAGCTGGGTGGCGCGGGCGACGCGTCCTGCCGCCCTCGCCCGCAGGCGAGCCCGGACCGGACGGGCGGCCGCCAGGGCCGCCAGGGCGACGACGGGCACGGGGCCGAACGCGAGCCACGCCCCGGCGACGCCCGCGACGCCGAGGAGGCTTGCGAGTCCGAGGACTGGCGCCGACAGCCCGGTGCCCGCCGGCGTCCCTGCGGTCTGGGGATCGTGAGCATCCAGCCGGGCGCGGAGCCGCCGGCGGAGCTGGCTCCGGGATGCAGACAGCGCGAACCACGCGGTGGCCCCGGCGACGACCAGGCAGAGGATGGTGCCCGTCACGCCGACCTCCTGCGCCTGGTGGCGAGAGCACAGACGGCCGCGTCGGTCCGGCGGCGGCAGCCCGGGGAGCGGGCGAGTCATGCCGGCCTCCCGTTCTCACCCGACCGGTCGTCGGGCCGGCGGGCGAGTCGCCGTCGGGGGCGACGGAACCCGGCGACCACGCCGTCCGCGCCCGCCAGGAGGCGCACCCCGACCGAGCCCGTCTCGCCGACGACGACCTCGGCGACCGCCGCCACCCGGCGGCGGGCACCGTCCGTGCGCTCGACGTGGACGACGAGGTCGAGCGCGTCGGCCATCTGGCTGCGGATGGCCGCGAGGGGCATGTCCTCGCCCCCGAGCAAGGTCATGGTCTCGACCCGGCGCAGTGCCTCGGATGGCCCGTTGGCGTGGCAGGTCGACAGGCAGCCGCCGTGCCCCGTGTTCATGGCCTGGAGCATGTCGAGCGCCTCGGCGCCGCGGACCTCGCCGACGACGATGCGATCCGGCCGCATCCGCAGTGCCGCCCGCACCAGGTCGCGCACGCCCACCGCGGCGACGCCATCGGGCGACCGCGGGCGAGTCTCGAGGCGGACGACATGGTCGCCCGGAAGGCGCAGCTCGGCCGCGTCCTCGACGGTGATCACGCGCTCGCCTGGCGGGAGGTGGCGGCACAACGAATTGAGCAGGGTGGTCTTGCCCGCACCCGTCCCTCCCGACACCATCATGTTGAACCCGCCCGACACGGCGTCGGTGAGCAGCCCCGCCACGTCGTCGTCGCAGAACGACGACAGCGGCACGGCGGCGGCCCCGAAGCGGCGAATGGTGACCGCCGGGCCGTCGACCGCCAGCGGGGGGAGCACGATGTGGGCACGCGAGCCGTCGGGCAGCCGGGCGTCGATGACGGGCGTGGCCCGGTCGGCACGCAGGCCGAGCGGCGCGACCACCCGCTCGACCAGCAGCGCCACCTCGGCAGCGTCGAGCGCGACGGATGTGCGCTCCAGCCGGCCCGACCGCTCGACCCACACCGGCCCGGCGCCATTGACCAGCACGTCGCTCACGGCGGGATCGGCCAGCAGCGGCTCGAGCGGGCCGAGCCCGCCGATGCGGGCCCGGACCCGGTTCACGACGCGGGACACGGCGGATGTGTCGAGCAGTGGCGCCTCGCGGCGCACGAGGCGGCGGAGCGCTCCGTCGTCGAGCGGCTCGTCCGGCCCTGCGGCGAGCACCCTGCGGTGGACGCGTGCGTCGAGCGCCTCGCCGTGGGGGTCGGGGAGCAGGCACGGGTCGACGCCGGCGTGCGCGGACCGCATCGGGTGTGGGTCGACGCCCGCGTCGATGGGCCGCATCGGGTGTGGGTCGACCCCAGCATCCACGGGAGGCATCAGGCCGCCTTCCGCAGGTCGTGCAGCGTCCGCGGCATGCGGGCCAGGAGGATGCCGGCATCGACCAGCCGCCCGACGGCGGGGTCGAGCTGGACCGTCGCCACCACCGGCGCATTGACCGCCGCCACGATGTCGTCCTCGTCGAGAACCCGGCCCGGCTCGTCGACGAGCACCACGCCGGTCGGGCGCTGCGGTGTGCGCGTGGCGTGCCGTATCCCCAGGAAGCAGGGTCGCAGGACCATCAAGGATCGATGGGCCCGGGCCATGACGGCCTCGGCCACCGCACCGTCGCCGCGGCCGCAGTCGACGACCGCCAGGCGGGGCGAGCGTTCGAGGAGGGCCGCCAGCACGCTGGCACGCCCGGGGTGCAGCTCGCCGTCACCCCGGGGGAGCAGCCCCAGGCCGGGAGCGGCGGCGACCTCGATGCGCGCCAGGCTGTCGGCCGGCACCCCGGACCCGGCGGCCAGCCACTCGGTGAGGCCCGGCGACGACGGCTCGGGCAGGCCGAGCACGGCCGGGACGTCGCCCGCCAGGTCGGCCAGGACGGCACCGGGTGCGCCGTCGCGGGCGCAGAGCACGGCCAGCGATGCGGCCACGACGGTGGTGCCGACGCCACCCTTGGGCGACCAGCAGGCGACGAGCACAGGGACCTCCACGAACGGGCAGACGGCGAAGCGGCGATGGACGCGACGGCCGGCCCAGGAGATGTCCGAGCACCAGCGAAGGGTGCTGACTATATGCACGACCCATGAGAAGGGTCAAGAGGTGATCATTGGGTGACATTTGTCACCTGTAGGGCCGAACGTCACCGGCGGTGTGCGGCGAGCGGTATGGTCGCCTGCTGTGGAGGCGGCCTTCTTCGACCTCGACAAGACTGTCATCGCCAAAGCGTCGATGGTCGCGTTCAGCGGTCCGTTGCACCGGGCCGGGTTGCTGTCGCGTCGCATGCTGCTGCGGGCGGCCTGGGGTCAGCTCGCGTACGCCCAATTCGGAGCGTCGCCCGAGAAGATGGCCAAGCTCCGCGACTCGGTCCTGCGGCTGACGATCGGCTGGGACCACGCCGTCATCAGCGAGATCGTGCGCGAGACGCTGGTCGACGTGGTCGAGCCGATCGTCTACGACGAGGCGCTGGCGCTCATCCGCGAGCACCGGCTGGCCGGCCGGAAGGTCTTCATCGTGTCGGCCTCGCCCGAGGAGATCGTGGCGCCCCTGGCGCGCTACCTCGGTGTCGACGAGGCGATCGCCACCCGCGCCGAACTCGACGACGAGGGGCGCTACACGGGCCGCACCGAGCTGTACTGCTACGGGCCCGCCAAGGTCGTGGCCATGAACGAGGTCGCCAAACGCGACGGCATCGACCTGGCGGCGTCGTACGGCTACAGCGACTCGGCCACCGACCGGCCCATGCTGGAAGCCGTGGGCCACCCCGTCGCGGTCAACCCCGACCGCGAGCTGCTACGGGCGGCGAAGGCCAACGGCTGGACGGTGTGCCACTTCACCCACCGGGTGCCGCTGCGCGAGCGGGTGGCGATGCCGGCCCCTCGGCACGCCGCGGTGGGCGGTGGCGCTGTTTTGGCGGCCATCGGAGCAGGCGTGGCCGCCCGGTGGTTGTGGGGCCGGCGTCAGCCCCCGTCCCCGCCGCGCCGCCGTGGCGCCCCGGCCGGAACGAGGGTTACGCGCAGGGTCAGGCCGACCGGACCTTCTTCGTGGCGATGGTGGCAAGGGCAACGATCACGACGAGGAGCAGAAGCTTCTTCATGGCGGCGATGGTAGTGCGTCGTGCCAGCGGCGTGAACCTCGCCGCCATCGGCCGCTTTCCGCGCGTGCACACTGCGGAAAGCAGCAGAACGACACTGTCGCGTGACGATCCGCCGCCTGAGCGTGGCGACTGCGAGTAGTCGGCTCGGCGCGTTCTAGTGTCACGCTCCATGCTCGTGCCGCGTTCACTCCTGGCCGCTCGCCGGCAGGTCGAACCGCGGGGTGGCGGTCGCCGCGCCTACGGGATGCTGCTGCTCGCCGCGGTCACCGGCGTGCTGGTCGGCCTGGCCGTGCTGGTCATCGACCGGGTGACGCTCGACGGGCTGCTCGCCAGCATCGCCGAGCGCCCCCTGTGGCTCCAGGTCGCCGCCCCGACGGTCGGCCTGCTGATCGCCGCCGGCTGCCTCCGCTGGGTGGCCAACGGCGCCTCGGCCGCCACCGCGGACGAGTACGTGCGGGGCTTCCACGACCAGGGGGACGACCGCATCGACGGGCGCCCCTTCGTCGGGCGCATCCTGGCCAGCGTGGCCACCATCGGTTACGGCGGCGCGCTCGGCGTCGAGGGCCCGTCGGTGTACGCCGGCTCGGTCATCGGCTCGACGGTCCAGCGGCGGTTCGCCCGGTACTTCTCCCGTGAGGACGCCAAGCTCCTGCTGGTCGCGGGGGCGGCGGCGGGGATGGCGGCCATCTTCAAGGCGCCCGCCACCGGCGCGCTGTTCGCCATCGAGGTCCCGTACCGGGCCGACGTCGCCCGGCGGAACGTCCTGCCCGCGATGGTCGCGGCGGTCACCAGCTACCTCACCTTCGCCCTGGTGGACGGCACCGCCCCGATCCTGCCCATCGCCGGCGGCACGTCCTTCGGCTGGGGCGACCTGGGCGCGGCGCTGCTCGTCGGAGGTCTGTGCGGGATCGGCGCCCGCCTGTTCAGCGCGGCGATCGGCATGCTGCGCGAACCCGTCGTCCAGGCTGCGCCGTGGCTGACCCGCCTCGCCATCGCCGGCGCCTCGCTGGCGCTGCTGGCCTGGGTGTCCGACATGGCGGCGGACGCCCCCCTCTCGCTCGGGCCCGGCTACGACGTCATCCAGTGGGCGACCGACCCCGGCAACGGCGCCTGGCTCGTGCTGTTGCTGCTGGTCGTGCGGGTCGGCGCGGTGATGGCCACCTGTGGCGGCGGCGGGGCGGGTGGTCTGTTCATCCCCCTCGTGGTGACCGGCGCGCTGACCGGACGGCTGGCGGGCGACATCGTCAACGCCCCCCACCTCAACCTGCTGGTCGTCGTGGGCATGGCCGCGTTCGTGGGCGCCGGCTACCGCACGCCCCTGGCGGGCGTCATGTTCGTGGCCGAGACCACCGGCAGCCCCGGCTTCGTGGTGCCCGCACTACTGGCCACCGCCGCGGCGCAGCTCCTGGTGGGGGACTCGTCGGTGGCGGTCGGGCAGCGGACGGGCCGGCTGGGGCATCTCGAGCGCCGGTTCGAGCTGCCGATCAGCGCGGTCATCGCCACCGACGTGCGCACCGTTCCCCCCGACGCCACCATCGAGGAGTTCCTGTCGGTGCACCTCGTCGGCCATCGCCGGCGATCGGTGCCGGTGGTCGACGACGCCAATCGTTACCTGGGCCTGGCGGTCCTCGACGAGGTGGTGGCCGTGCGCCGCGAGGCGTGGGCGACCACCGACGTCCGCACCATCGCCCGCAAGACCGCGCCCCAGGGCCGCACCACCTGGCTCGTGCGCGACGCCGTGGGCGCCATGGAGCGGGCCGACACGGACGTGCTGGCCGTGGTCGACGGCGAGGACAGGTTCGTCGGCGTGGTCACCACGGACGAGGTGCTGCGCCTGGACGAGATCCTCGAGCGCACCGGCATGCCCTGAGGACGGGCGACGAACCGCGGCCCGACCCGGGCGCCGGGGACGCGTGGGAACGAAGGGCAGCTGAGCTGGACGCCCTCCGCGCCGGATGGGGAGGCGCCGGCGTCGCGGTGCGACCGGGCCTCGGGTGTCAGGGCGTCAGACGGCCAGCAGGTCTCGCGCGCCGGTGTCGGACGAGGGGTGCCGGAGCTTCGACATGGCCCGCGCCTCGATCTGGCGGATGCGCTCGCGCGTCAGGTTGAAGTGCTCGCCCACCTCTTCGAGCGTGCGGGGCTCGCCCCGGTCGAGCCCGAAGCGCAGCTTGAGGATCTCGCGCTCGCGCTCGTCGAGCGGGGCGAGCAGGCGGTTGATCTCCTCGGGCAGCAGCGCAGTGGCCGCCACCTCGAAGGGCGACTCGGCCGACCGGTCCTCGACCACGTCGCCCAGCTCGGCATCGCCGTCCTCGCGCAGCGGCTCGGACAGCGACAGCGGCTCGGCGGCGAAGCGCAGGGCCTCGGTCACCTTGTCCTCGGGCATCTCGACCTCGGCCGAGAGCTCCGCGAGGGTGGCGGGGCGACCGAGCTTCAGCTCGAGGCGGGCGCGGGCCTTCTGGAGCCGGGCCAGCGTGTCGCCGGCGTGGACGGGCAGGCGGATGGTGCGGCCGGTGTTGGCGATGCCGCGCGTGATGGCCTGGCGGATCCACCAGGTGGCGTACGTGGAGAACTTGAAGCCCTTGCGCCAGTCGAACTTCTCGACAGCGTGCATCAGGCCCAGGTTGCCCTCCTGGATGAGGTCGAGCAGGGGCAGCCCCGACGCCTGGTACTTCTTCGCGATCGAGACGACGAGCCGCAGGTTCGACTGCACGAAGGTGCGCTCGGCGTTCTCGCCCTCGCGCGACGATCGTCGCAGCTCGCGTTTGCGTGCAGGTGAGAGCGCCTTGCCCTCGGCTTCGAGCTCCACCCGTGCCGCGTTGCCCGCTTCGATGGCCTGGGCCAGGCGGACCTCGTCATCCTTGGTCAGCAGCGGGTACTGCCCGATGTCGGTGAGATACAGCCGGACGAGGTCTTCCTCGTCGCGCTCAACACGCTCCTTGGGCAATGTAACGTCCTTCTCGGTGTTGCTCGGCGTGTGGGGAGTCCCGCTCGTCGCTCGTGCTGTGCTCGAGATGGTGGCGGTCGACTCGAATGCGGCAGGGTCCCCACCCGGGAACCCTGAGCGCGCTGAAAGGATACCGGGGCGGTCAAGAGTGGCCACCTTCCGGTTCGACATTCGCGCTCGGGGGATTCATCTCCTGTCACCCAGCGCGTCATCCGGCGACAGCCCGCGCGGTTGGCTAGTGTGCGCGCTGGGGGAAGGAACAGAGGCGCTCGGCGTCCGCAGTCAGCGATCATCCCGGGGGAAGAACGCGACGTGCAGTCCACCGACCTACCGATCCAAGCCATCCAAGTGCGGCCCGCCCGTGCCATCGGGCCCGTGCCTCCGCTCGCGCTGCTGGTGGCGGACGCCCGCAACGGCTGCCCGAAGGCCTTCGAGCACATCTACCGCCAGCTCGCGGGCCAGGTGGCGTCGTACCTGCGCTGGCACCGGGCCAGCGATCCCGACGGCCTGACCAACGACGTCTTCGCCCAGGTGCACTGCAACCTGGGGCGCTTCGAGGGTGACGACCAGCGCTTCCGCTCGTGGCTGTTCACCATCGCCCACCATCGCATGATCGACGACAGGCGACGCTCGCACCGTCAGCCGCGCGTCCGTGGTGACGTCGAGGCCGACGACAGCTACGGCTGCGGCGACGTCGAGGAGGACGCGTTCGCGGTGATGGCGTCCGACCACGTCCGCGACCTGGTGGC
Source organism: uncultured Acidimicrobiales bacterium (assembly GCA_963842395.1). GTDB lineage: Bacteria > Actinomycetota > Acidimicrobiia > Acidimicrobiales > VFJN01 > ZC4RG19. The sequence goes on along the minus strand of CAWJGJ010000001.1, from coordinate 3,046,940 downwards.
CGTGCTGTCGCCCGATCAGCGCGATGTCGTGCTGCTGCGGGTCGTGGCCGACCTGTCGGTCGAGGAGGTGGCCCGCCTGCTCGGCAAGCGCGAGGGCGCGGTCAAGGCGCTGCAGCACCGGGCGCTGGCGGCGCTGCGCCGGCACCTCGCACAGCGCACCAACGTGCTCTGACCGCCAGTTTGGACGCGTTCAGCCATATCCCCGGCACGTTCCGTGACGTTTACCGGTGTGGATGACGTTTCTCGACCTCAGGCGTGAGGAGCCGGACCTCCTCGACGGGAGCTGCCCTCCCGCGCTCGACGACCTCGACCTGGCGCACGAGCTGGCCTTCATGCGGGCCACCCGCGAGGTCGAGCCGCCGCCGCCGATGAGCGTCGACCTCATCTGCCGGCTCGACGCGGCCACCCCCTCGCGCGTGAACTGAACCGCCGCCGGCGGCGGTCACGCGGGTCAGGCGGACAGCGCGGCGAGCAGGTCGAGGCCCGCCTGCGTGTCGTCCGCGACGTCGGCGATGGCCAGCCGCAGGGTGCGGATGATGGGCCCGTCGGTCACCGGCGTCGTGCGCGCCATGTGGTCGTCGTAGGCGGCGCGCAGTCGGGGGAGCGCCGTGTGGAACACCGCCGTCAGCCGGGCGGCGTCGTCCGCGGCCGGATCGTCGTCGAGGGCCGCGAGCGCGGCCACCACATCCGGGTCGCCGTCGGCCGGCGCCACGAGATCTGCCGCGGGGAGGTGCGGCAGCGCCGGCAGCAGCCCGTGCCACAGCTCGGCGTGCCAGGCATGGTGCTGGCTCTGGCCGGCGACCAGCACCCTGGCGCGCGGATCGACCATCGTGGCCGACCACGCCCCCAGCGTCTCGAACAGCCGCATCTCGGCCCACGCGTGGTGGCCGATGCGCCGGCCGCTCGCTTCGATGGTCTCCGCTGTCTCGGCCATGTGGTCCCCGGTGCTCAGGCGCGCGGTGGTCGGGCGTCAGTATGGACCGGCGAGGCGGGGTCCTCACGCCGGCCGGCCAGGAACGGCGGCAGGACCTCGGCCACCACCACGGCGATCAGGATCAGCATCCCGCCGGCCGCGGCGGCGGCGGTGAGCGGATCGCCGCTGATCACGGCCAACAGGGCGGCGAACACCGGCTCGAGCAACAGGATCAGGGCCGCTCGCGACGAGCTGACCACCCGCTGTGCCCACACCATGGCGAAGAAGGCCAGCGCGGTGGCGAACACCCCGGTGAAGGCCGCCGCGGCCAGCGCGGGGCCCGACATCGCCAGCCCGCCCGTGACCAGGCTGGCGGCCAGGCACGCCAGCCCCACGGTGGTGACCTGGACGCACGTGTAGCGCACCGCGTCGTGGTGCGCGGCGGTCTCACCGACGATCACCAGGTGGACGGCGAACGCCACGGCGCAGCCGAGGGTCAGCAGCTCGCCCCGGCCGAACGACGCGTCGGCGCCGCCGGTGAGCAGCACGAGCCCGCCCACGGCGATGACCAGGCCGACCAGCGTCAGCGGGTGCGGTCGCCGGTGGAGCGCGACGAAGCTCAGCAGCGGCACGAACACCACCAGCAGGTAGGTGATGAAGGCCGAGGTCGACGGCGAGGTGTACTGCAGGCCGACGGTCTGGAGGACGTAGCCGGCCAGCAGTGCGCTGCCCGCCGCCACACCGTGCCGCAGCTCGCGGGGCGTCCCTGGCCGCCGGCGGCCGAGGAGCCAGAGGACGCCCCCGCCGATGAGGAACCGGACGGCGAGGAAGGGCACCGGGTCCGCGGTCTCGACCGCGTCCTGCACCACGAGGAAGGTGGTCCCGAAGAAGAAGGCGGCCACGACCAGGGCGGCGTCGGCCTGCCAGCGCGGCGGGGCCGTGCCGGCGCCGACGGGCTCGTCGGGCAACGGCAGCGGGACGGCGGCCTCGGACATGGGCGCGTGCGGCGGGCGCTGGCCGGCGCCGCGTCAGCCCCCGGACCCGAGCTCAGGCTCGGGCGCCGCCGGATCGGGCGTGTGCCCGGAACCCGATGGGCCCCCGGTCGCCGACTCGGCCTCGGCTCGGCCGAGCAGGCGGTCGAGCTCCGCGAGGGCCGGGCCCGGCGGGTCGCCGACCAGGATCGTGTGCAGCCCCACCAGGCGGGCGCCCACCAGGTTGCCCTCGACGTCGTCGAGGAAGACCGCACGCTCGGGCGCCACATCCCCGAGCAGGCGGAGGGTGTGGGTGAAGATGGCGGGGTCGGGCTTGCGCATGCCCACCGCGGAGCTGTCGACGACCACGTCGAACAGCTCGTCGACCGGGATCATGGCCCGCCAGGACGACGAGCCCTCACGCACGTTGTTGGTCACCAGCGCGGTGTGGTAGCCGGCGGCCCGCAACCCGAGCACGTGCGCCACCACGTCGTCGTGCACGACCAGGTCGGCCAATAGGGTCGACAGGGGTGTCAGGTCGAGGGTGCGGCCCTCGGCGTCGGCCAGGGCCTGGATGGCGGTCAACCAGTCGCTCAGGCTGATCTCCCCGCGCTCCAGGCGGTGCCAGGGGTGGTCGGTGTCCTCGTGATAGGGCCCCGTCAGGAACGAGGCGTCGCCCCCGCCCGACGCCGCGAGGGCGGGCCACGGCGACGTGGTCAGCACGCCGGAGAAGTCGAACAGGGCGGCCTCGATCGTCACCGGGGGTGGGACAGGGGCCGGGGAGGGCGGAACGGCGGCGGTGGGCACGGTCGACAGCTTGGCCGCTGGCACCCGCGCCCGCCCAGGTCCACCGGCCCCGCGAATGGTCCGGACGGCCGGGCGGGCCGGCGGGGTCAGCCCCGGTAGCGGTTGGTGATGGGGACCCGGCGGTCCTTGCCGAACGCCTTGGGCGTGACCCGCACGCCGGGCGGCGTCTGGCGGCGCTTGTATTCGGAGGCGTCGACCAGGCGGGTGATGCGCTCGACCAACCCGGGGTCGTACCCCATGCCCACCAGCTCGGCCCGGGTGCGGTCGTCCTCGACGTAGGCCTCGAGGATGGGGTCGAGCACCTCGTAGGGGGGTAGCGACTGGTCGTCGCGCTGGTCGGGGCGCAGCTCGGCCGACGGCGGCTTGGTGAGCACGTCCTCGGGGACCAGCGGCCGGCCGGCCCGGGCGTTGCGGTCGCGGCACAGCTCGTACACCAGCAGCTTGGGCACGTCCTTGATGACGGCGAAGCCGCCCGCGGTGTCGCCGTACAGCGTCGAGTAGCCGACCGCCATCTCGCTCTTGTTGCCGGTCGTGAGCACCATCCAGCCCCGGAACTTGTTGGTCAGCGCCATCGTGACCATGCCCCGGATGCGGGACTGCAGGTTCTCCTCGGTGATGTCGGGTTCGAGCCCCTCGAAGCTGGGGGCGAGCATCTCCTCGAAGGCGGCGTGGGCGGGCTCGATGGGGACGACCCGGTGGTCGATGCCCAGCTCGGCCGCCAGCTTCTCGGCGTCGGCGAGCGAGTGGTAGGACGAGAAGCGGGAGGGCATGAGCACCCCGTGCACGTGCTCGGAGCCGAGGGCGTCGACGGCGATGACGGCCACGAGCGACGAGTCGACGCCGCCGGACAGGGCGATGACCACGTCGGTGAAGCCGTTCTTGCGCACGTAGTCGCGGGTGCCCGTGACCAGCGCCTCGTACACCTCCTGCACGGGCGGCAGCAGGTCGGCCGCTGGAGGCCGGCGGGCGTCGGCGGGGTCGTCGACCCGGGGCTCGGACGAGATCTCGACCACGGGCAGCGGGTCGTCGGTGGCGCGCCCCCGCGGGTCGAGGAGGCGCTTGCGGAACACCGGTTGCACCTCGACGTCGCAGACGAGCGTCTCCTCGGTGAACTGGCCGGCGCGGGCCACCAGTCCGCCATGGGCGTCGAAGACCATCGAGGCGCCGTCGAACATCAGCTCGTCCTGGCCCCCGACCTGGTTGACGTACACGAGGGCGCACGACGCGTCGGACGCCCGGGTGGCCAGCATGCGCTCGCGCTCGGCCAGGCGGCCGGCGTAGTAGGGCGAGGCGTTGATGTTGAGCACGATCTCCGCCCCGCCCGCGGCCTGGGTGGCGATGGGACCGGTGGGGCTGAACGCGTCCTCGCAGACCGAGACGCCCACCCGCACGCCCGCCACCTCGACCAGTGGGGGGTCGCCGGTGCCGGCCGCGAAGTACCGCTGCTCGTCGAACACGGCGTAGTTGGGCAGGTTGCGCTTGTGATACACGGCCTGCACCCGACCACGGGCGCACACGGCGGCGGCGTTGTACAGGTCGCGGCCGGCGTCGACGAAGCCCACCACGGCGGCGCACGACCCGCTGGCGCGGGCGACGGCGTCGAGGGCCCGGCGGTTGTCGGCGACGAAGCCGGGCTTGAGCAGCAGGTCCTCGGGCGGGTAGCCGGTGATCGCCAGCTCGGGGAACACGGCCAGGTCGCAACCCTGCTCGTCGGCCTCGGCCAGCGCCGCCAGCACGAGGGCGACGTTGCCGTCGAGATCGCCGACGGTGGTGTTGATCTGGCACAACGCGACGCGGAGGCGAGCCACGCCTTCAGGCTACGGCGCGCCCGCGCCCCCGACGAGCGGCCGGGGCCCACCGGGACGATCACGATCGCGGCGGGACGGACGGTGGGCGGGCAGAATCGGCCCGTGGGCGTGACCGACGTCGCCGATCTGGCCGACCTGGCCGAGCGCAGCGCCGATCCGCCCGCGGTGCGGGCGGCGCTCGACCGGCTGGACGCCGGCACGGTCGATCGCCTCACGACGTCGCCCCGGCTGGCCGAGGCGGTGGTCACGGTCGTGGCCGCCAGCCGCAGCGCCACTCGCCTCGTCCAGACGGACCCGGCCTCCCTCGACGTGCTCGCCCACCTCGACGCTCCCGCCGCCGGCCGCGCCGGCTCCGACGGCGAGGGCGGCACCGACGGCGAGGGCGGCACCGATCGCGCGGACGGCACCGAGCGCGATGACAGCCCCGCCGTCGGCCCCGAGGGGCCCGACCGCGCGGGCGGCACCGATGTCGCCGGAGCCCCCGACGTCGAGGCGCTCGTGCGGGCCAAGCGGCTGGTGCAGCTGCGGATCACCGCCCGCGACCTGCTGCGGCGCGCCACGCTGGAGGAGACGACGGCTGCCCTCGCCGACCTGGCGGGCGCGGTCCTGGACGCATCTGTCCGCCTGACGGGGCCCGCCGACGGCCTCGCCGTGGTGGGCATGGGCAAGCTCGGCGGGCGCGAGCTCAACTACGCGAGCGACGTCGACGTGATGTTCGTGGGCGGCGACGCCCGCCGGGCGCGCGCCGTCCTCGAGGTCGCCCGGCGCTGCTTCCGCGTGGATGCCAACCTGCGGCCCGAGGGGCGCGACGGTGCCCTGACCCGGTCGATCGACAGCTACCGCACCTACTGGCAGCGCTGGGCGCAGCCGTGGGAGTTCCAGGCTCTGATCAAGGCGGTGCCCGTGGCCGGGGACGCGGAGGTGGGACGGGCCTGGGCGGCGGCCGCCTCCGAGGCGCTGTGGGACCGGTCGCTCACCGCTGACGACCTGCGCTCGCTGCGGGCGCTCAAGTCGCGCGCCGAGGAGGAGGTGGCCCGGTCCGGGGCGGCGGACCGGGAGGTCAAGCGGGGCCGGGGCGGCATCCGCGACATCGAGTTCGCCGTGCAGACGCTGCAGCTGGTGCACGGGGCCTCGGACCCCGAGCTGCGGTCGCCCACGACCCTCACCGCACTGGCGGAGATGGACCACGCCGGCTACGTGGCCCACGACGACGCCCACGTCCTGGACGGCGCCTACCGCTTCCTGCGCCGCGTCGAGCACGCGCTCCAGCTCGAGGACGAGCGCCAGACCCACACGCTGCCGGCCGAGCGCGACCAGCGGCGACGCATCGCCCGTGTGCTGGGCTACCGGGGCAGCCCGGAGGCCGGACCGACCGAGGCGTTCGACCGCGACCTCGTCCGCCAGCGCAACCTGGTGCGGCGGGTGCACGAGCGCCTGTACTTCCGCCCACTGCTCGACAGCCTGGCGGGGGCCGGGCGGCTCTCGCCCGAGACGGCGGCGGACGCCCTCGCCACGTTCGGCTTCGCCGACGCCGCCCGCACGCGGGCCGCCGTCCGCGAGTTGACGCGGGGCCTCACGCGCTCGTCGCGCATGATGCAGCAGCTCATGCCCCTGGTGCTCGACTGGCTGTCGAGGTCGCCCGACCCCGACCTCGGGCTGCTGGGGCTCCGCAAGCTGGCATCGGGCGACCAGCGGGCCACCGCGCTCGCCCAGGCGTTCCGCGACCAGCCCGACGTGGCCATGCGGCTCTGCGAGCTGCTGGGGACCAGCGGCATGCTGGGCGACGTCCTGGCCGCCAACCCCGACCTCATCGAGCGCCTGGCCAGCCAGCATCGCCTGGAGACGCTGGACCGGCCCGGGCTGGAGGACTCGGCCGGCGCCGCGGTGGGCTGGCGCCCGGCCAGCGAGCGGCAGCCCGCGCTGCGGCGCTGGCGGCTGCGTCACCTGCTGGGCGTGGCGGCCCGCGACGTGTTCGACCAGGCCCCGGTCGAGACGGTGGGGGCCGACCTGACGTTGCAGGCCGAGGCGTGCGTCGCCACCGCGCTTTCCCACCTCGATCCCGGCGTGCCGTTCGCCGTGGTCGCGCTGGGCCGCCTCGCGGGCGGCGAGCTGTCCTACGCCAGCGACCTGGACGTGCTGTTCGTGCACGACGGCACCACCGCCGACGAGCACGTCGAGGGCCTGCGCCTCGCCTCGGGCGTGCTGCGGTTCCTGGCCGGCGAGACGCCCGCCCAGCGGATCTACGCCATCGATGCCGCGTTGCGCCCCGAGGGCCGGCAGGGGGCGTTGTCCCGCAGCCTGGACGGCTATGCCGCCTACCTCGACCGGTGGGCCCTGACCTGGGAGCGGCAGGCGTTCACGCGCGCCCGGCCCGTCGCCGGCGATCCAGACCTGGGCCGGCGCTACCTCGACCTGCTGTCCGGTGCGGTGTGGGACCGGCCCTTCACCGAGGCGCACGAGCGCGAGATCCGCCGCATGAAAGCGCGGGTCGAGAGCGAGCGGCTGCCGCCGGGCGAGGATCCGACCTTCCACCTCAAGCTGGGCCGGGGCGCGCTCGCCGACGTGGAGTGGACCGTGCAGCTCCTGCAGCTCCGCAGCGGGACCCGAGCGCCCTCGACCGTGGGCGCGCTCGCCGCCCTCGAGGCCGCCGGGGTGGTGGACCCCGACGACGCCGAGGTGCTGCGCACCGCCTACCGGTACTGCGAGCAGGTGCGCAACCGCCGCTGGCTGGTCGGCTCCGCCCGGGCGTTCAGCGACGCCCTGCCCGCCCATGGCGGCGACCTGCTCAGGCTGGCGCGGTCGCTCGGTACCGCGCCGAGCGACCTGCGTGAGGAGTTCCGCCGTGTCACCCGGCGGTCTCGGCGGGTGGTCGAGCGGCTGTTCTACGGCCGTACGTGACGATCTTGTGGCATCCGTCACCCGTCCCCGCGATGATGACGCAGTCGTCAGCCGCTGGAGGGGAACGCACACATGCCGGTCACGCCCGAGGTCCAGACCATCCTCGACTTCCTCGCCGCCGCCGGGGAGACCCCGCGCGAGCAGCTCACCCCCACCGAGCTACGCACCGCGTACGCACTGATGAGTGCCACCGGCACCCAGGCGGAGATGGCCTCGGTCGGCGATCGCACCGTGCCGGGCCCCGCGGGCGACATCCCGGTGCGGGTGTACGTGCCCACCAGCGAGCCGGGGCCCCGCCCCGTCCTCGTCTACTTCCACGGCGGTGGCTGGGTCATCGGCGACCTGGACACCCACGACACGACGGTGCGCGCGGTGGCCGAGGCCAGCGGCGCGACGGTGGTGTCGGTCGCCTACCGGCTGGCGCCCGAGGACCCGTTCCCCGCCGCGATCGACGACTGCCTGGCCGCCGTGCGCTGGGTGGTGGACAACGCCGCCGACCTCGGTGTCGATCCCTCCCGCCTGGCGCTGGGTGGCGACTCGGCCGGCGGCAACCTGTCCGCCATCGCCGCCGCGGAGCTGACGGCCGCGGGCGTCGGCGTGCGGTTCCAGCTCCTCGTCTACCCCGTCACCGACGGGACGATGGCCCACCCCTCCGTGGACGAGAACGCCGAGGGCTACTTCCTGACCAAGGACACGATGGACTGGTTCTGGGAGCAGTACGTGGGGGTCGACGGCGACCGCACCGCCCGGCGGGTCTCGCCCATGCACCTGCCCGACGAGGCGCTGCCCGGCCTCCCGCCCGCGCTGGTGATCACCGCCGAGTACGACCCGCTGCGCGACGAGGGCGAGGCCTATGCCGCCCGGCTGGAGGCCGCGGGCGTGGACGTCACCGCGCACCGCTACGACGGGGTGATCCACGGGTTCTTCTCCATGCGGGACCTCGTGCCCGAGGGCAAGGCCGCCGTCGAGGAGGCCGGCGAGGCGCTGCGGGCCGCGCTCGCCTGACCAGGGCGTCCGCTTCGGGCGCCGAAAGTCACCGCACGCTGGGGACGGGTCCCATAACGCGGTGTAGTAGGCATACCTTCCATGTCAGGAACCGACTCGGTCAGCGACGCCGTCGCGCACGCCGTGCGCGCGGTGCACGACGACCTGGCCGGCTGCCCGGACCTGCGCCCCGGGCCGCGCGTCGACGCCGCGTTCGGCCGCCTGGTCCGCCTGGTCGTGGCCGGAGGGGCGGACGACGCGCGCGTGCTCGCCCACCCGGCGGTCCGCGAGGTGGCCGCGTCGTTGCGGGCGATGTGCCTGGTGGGCGAGCACCTGCTCGAGCTGGCGTGGGCGCCGCGCATCGCTGCTGGCCCCCGTCCCCGTGACGAGCTCGAACGGTTCCCCTACGTGGACAACTACCGGCAGCTCAGCGCCATGGAGGCCGACGCGCTGGCTCGCCTCGACGACGGGGCCGGCGTGCGGACGATCCGGCGTGCCGCGTTCGTGGGCTCGGGGCCGCTGCCGGTGACAGCGTTCCTGATGGCGGGGGCCGGGGGCGTGCGGGTCGACTGCCTCGAGCGCGACCCGACGGCCATCGACCTGTCCCGGCGCGGCGGCGGCCGCACTCGGCATCGTCGACCTGGCTGTCCGGCAGGTCGACGTCGCCGCCGACCCCGTCGACCTGGCGTCCTATGACCTGGTGGTCCTGGCCGCGATGGTGGGCACGACGCCCGAGCACAAGGCCCGCGTCATCGCCCACCTGGCCGCCGCCATGAGCCCCGGATCGTTGCTGCTCGCCCGCAGCGCCCGCGGCCTCCGCACGCTGCTCTACCCCGAGATCGACCCCGCCTCGCTGGGGGGCTTCGAGGTCCTCGGGGTGACCCACCCGACCGGCGAGGTCATCAACTCGGTGATCGTCGCCCGCACGCGCAAGGACCGGTGACGCCCCATGGCGACGTTGCTGCGCCGCCCGCGGCGATGCGCCGGTGCGCTGGCAAGCACCGGGTGCGCGACGCGCTCGGCGCAGCCGGCCTGCCCAACCCCCGGTACGCGATCGTCGACACCTGGCCGGCCGCGCTCGGCGCCGCCGGCGACGTGGTGGGCTTCCCGCTCGTCGCCAAGCCGGTCGACCTCAACGCGGGCACGTCGGTACGGCTGGTCCACGACGACGCCCACCTCAAGGATGCGTTCCGGGACATCGTGGCGATGGAGCACAACACCCGCGGCCAGGCGTGCGCCGGACTGGTGCTGCTGGAGGAGGTGCTGGTCGGGGCAGAGGTCAGCGTCGAGGCGGTGACGACCGCGGGGCGCACGACGGTCATCGGGGTCACCGACAAGACCGTCACCGGACCGCCGGCCTACGTCGAATCGGGGCACATGTTCCCGGCCGCGCTGGCACCGGCCGAACTCGTCATGGTGGAGGGCTTCGTGGCCGACGTGCTGGCGGCCGTCGGGTTCACCCACGGGGTCAGCCACACCGAGGTCATGCTCACCGCGGACGGGCCCCGGCTGGTGGAGATGAACCCCCGCCAGGGCGGGGGCTACATCTTCGACCTGGTCCACCTCGTCACCGGCACCCACCCGCTCGGCCTCGTGGTCGACCTGGCGCTGGGCCGCACGCCCGCAGTGGGCACCGCCGCGTCGCCGCTGCGGACCGCGGCCGTCCCCGGCGGCAGCGCGGCCGTGGCCTTCGTGATGTCGCCCGAGGCCGGCAGCGTGATCGCCGTCGACGGCCTGGATCGCCTGCGGGCCGACCCGGCCGTCCGTCGGGCCACGCTGCCGCTGCCCGTGACGGCGCCCCGACCGCTCGACAACGAGTGCTATCTCGGCCACGTCCTGGTCACGGACCCGGGGGGCGACGGGGCCCGCCGCAGGGTGGAGGACCTGGTCGGCTCACTCCGCCTGCATCTGGCCGGCGGCACCGGGAGCCGGTGCGTCAGCCCGCTGGGCTTCCCCAGTGGGCTGATCGCTCCGTAGTACGCATCTCCGCTGGGATGCCCGGTGAGGGGGCGGCCGCCGCCACCCCCTCACCGCAGCGATCCGGTTCGGCTACGCCTCGCCGTGGTTCGGTCCGGAGGCGCCGCCGCCGACGACGAACGTGCCCTCGGGCCCGGCGGGCGTGGGCAGGCGGACCGGCAGACCCGGCACCCGGCGACCCGGCACGCCGTTCACCGTCTCGGTGCTGTAGGCGAAGGTGAGCATCGCGAAGGCGATGACATCAGCGTTCACGTCCAGCGCGTGGGCGTCGGTGTTGCCGAGGATGTCGCAGGCCTGGTGGTAGCAGGGGTCGAACTGGTCGCCCACCGTGCCGCCCCAGATGGCCTGCTGGGCCTCGGTCTTGCGCTCCTCGGCCCCCGTGAACAGGCCGCTCGACGGGATGTCGGCGAGGATGAACGCCTGGTAGTCGCTGCGTCCCGAGAACGCCGTGTCGTCGTAGGGCTCGTGCTTGAGCGTGTAGAACGACTCGTACAGGTCCTCGATGGCGGTCGAGCCCGCGGGCACGACCACGCCGAAGTCGGCGGCGGCGAAGGTCGACTCGTCGGCGTCGTAGACGGTCTGCACGTAGTTGGGCGAGGCGACCATGTCGTAGTTCTGGTACAGCGCGATGGCGTCGAGCTGGTCCGGGGCCAGGCTGTTGACGTAGAAGGTCGACCCGATCAGGCCCGACTCCTCGGCGCCCCACCAGGCGAACCGCGTCTGGTTGACCGGGCGCACCTTGGCCATCTGCAGCGCGGTCTCGAGCAGCGCCGCGGACCCGGACCCGTTGTCGTTGATCCCGGGGCCCGCCGGCACGGAGTCGAGGTGGGCGCCGGCCATGACGACGTTGGTGGGGTCACCCTTCCTGCTCTCGGCGATCACGTTCTCGGTCGTCCGGATCTCGAGGAACACCTGGGTAGTGATGTGCACCTGGGTGCCCGCGGCGCTGAGCGTCACGCCGTCGGCGAACGAGGCGCCGACGACCGGGATGTTGATGACCCCGGCGAACTCGTCGCCCAGCGTCCCGACGATGAGGTCGACGCGGCCGGGCGTGTTGCCCTGGTTGAAGATCACGACGGCCTCGGCGCCGGCGGTCTGCGCATTGCCGGCCTTCACGCCGAAGGTGCAGGTGCCGCGCTGGATGAGCGCCACGTCGTTGGGACCGCTGAAGTCGAGCGGGGTGAAGTCCGCCGCCTCGCACCCGCTGGTGGAGGCCAGGTCGCCGGCCAGGTTGATGTCGACCGGGATGACGGTCCCCGTCACGTCGCCACCACCCGAGAACTCGAAGGTGCCGGTCGCGATGGCCGTGGTGGGCGGCGGTGCGGTGCGCTCCAGCACCGCGGGCGCCGTCTCCTCGAAGAACGGGAAGCTGAACTCCTGGCGGGTGACCGTGTAGCCGGCCCGCGTGAGCTTGCTCGCCACGTAGTCGGCCGAGGCGTCGAAGCCCGGGGTCGACGACGCCCGGGTGCCGCCGTTGGCGTCGGCGATGTCCTGGAACGCCTCCAGGTGCTCCTCCACGCCCTCGCCCGTGACGCACTGGAGCAGCGATCGGTAGGTGTTGTTGGTGCGGTGCTTGCAGATGTGGCGGAGCAGCTCGCGGCCGTGGTCACCGCCCCCGCCCTGCGCCTGCGCACCGGCGGTCGCAGGAACGAGCATCACCGCCGACAGCACGACGGCGATGATGGTGAGGCCCCGGCCGAACCGGCGCCCGCGCTGGCCTGGACGGTCTGTCATGCCATTCTCCCCCTGGTTGACCTGAGCGCCACCCGCATCCGCGAATGGCTATCACATCGCACAGCGTGGCGCTCCCACGACAGGCAGGAGTCACCTGCTGGTCATCCGGTTGTCAGTCTCGGCGCCCAGCTGGGTCGTCAGCCGCCCGGTCACGATGGTCCGTCCGGGATCGGGCCGGGGAGTGGCCATCGGCGGGGGCGCGATCGGTGACAATGGCGCCGTCATGAGCGCGCCCCTCGCCCTCCACTTCCTCCTGTCGGCCGACAGCGCGGTCCGCCTGCCACGGTCCCCCGCGGAGGTGGCGGTGGTCGGGCGGTCGAACGTCGGCAAGTCGTCGCTGCTGAACGCCCTCGGCAACCGCAAGGGCCTGGCCCACACCTCCAAGACGCCCGGCCGCACCCAGCTGCTCAACTGCTACACGGTGGGCGGCTTCCCCCCGCGGCCGGTGGGCCCGGTCCGCCCACCGTGGTCGACTGCCCCGGCTACGGCTACGCGTCGGTGTCCAAGGCCACCCGGGCGTCGTGGTCGACGATGATCGAGGGCTACCTCCTCGGCCGCGACGAGCTCACCATGGTGCTGGCGCTCGTCGACGGCGAGATCGGGCCCACCAAGCTCGACCTCCAGATGCTGGCGTGGCTGCGCGCCAACGTCGTGCCCCACACGGTGGTCGCCACGAAGCACGACAAGGTCCGTTCCTCCCAGCGCGAGCGGCGAAAGCGCGACCTGGCCGCCGCGTGCGACCTCGAACGGGGCGATGTGGTGTGGACGAGCGCGTCCAAGGGCGTGGGCATCGACCGCCTCCGTGCCCTGGCCCGCCTCTGGCTCGACCTGGGGTAGCGGGCCTGGGGCGAGGCTTCGGGCGACGGCCTGCCGGCGTCAGGGATAGCGACCGTCGGTCTGCACGACGACCGTGTCGCCGGGCCAGTCGCCGCCCTCGGCGACCGCGACCACCATGTCCTTGGCGACCGTGGGCAGCAGCCGCAGCCCGGGGATGTCCTGGAGCGGCACCCAGGCGCGGCGGTAGCGGTTCGTCTCCGACTGCTCGTCCAGCTCCGGCCCCGTCATGTCGCCGAAGCGCGCAATCGGTCGCCTCGGCCAGGAAGAAGTGCTGGACCGTGCGCCCGAACCACTCCTCGTGGAGCTCCAGGATGCGGCGGCCGAGCCGGACCTCCAGCCCGAGCTCCTCCGCCGCCTCCCGGGCGGCCGCGACCTCGAGGGTCTCGCCGGGCTCGACCCCGCCACCGGGGAAGATCCAGTAGTCGTGACCCTTCCGGTGGCGCTCGATGAGCGCGACGGCACCGTCGCGCACGATGACCAGACCCGCACGTTCCCCCCGGCCCATGGCGGGGCACGGTACCCGGGTCCTAGGAGGGGCGGAACGGCGTGGTGAACTCCACGCTGTGGCCGGCGGGATCGGTGCACGACGTGGAGCGCACGCCCCAGGGGCGGTCCGCCGGGGGCTCGTCGAGCGTGACGCCCTGCGCGGTCAGGCGCTCGGCAACGGCGTCGACGTCGTCGACCTCGACGTGGAACTGCACGCGCTCGGGCGTGGTCAGCGGCTCGCCGACGTGGAACCCGATCGCGGCCCCGCCGTCGCCTCCCAGCAGGACGAACCGCGGCGTCTGCTGGAGGATGCCCAAGCCCGTGTGTGCGACGTACCACTCGCCGAGTGGCGCCGGGTCCTCCACCCACACCGTCACCGTGGCCACAGCAACCATCGTGCCCCCTACGTCGTGTGCTCGCCCGGCCCCCAGGAGTCTCGCACCGGCTTTCGAGGCTCGCCGCGCGCCCCGGCGCGGGGCGCGTCCATGCCCGCGTGGCCCGCCGGCGGACCGGTAGGCCTCGTGGATGGTGCGGGCGCGCCGCGGGTCCCCGTACGCGAACTGGTAGAGGAGCATCGCCAGCTCGTGGGTCGGGTCGGCGGGGGCGAGCCTGCGACTCGGGACGACCGGCGACGACTCGTCGCGGCCGCCGAGCCGATGCGGGGCGGGCAGAATCGGGGGCGTGCGCCTGGGAATCGCCCATCACTTCGGCTGGGCCGTGGCCGTCACGGCGTCCGCCGACCACAGGGTCGTGGACCGCCGGCGGATCGAGCTGATCGAACCGGGCATGGCGGCCGCCCCGATCCACCACGAAGGCAAGCCGCTCGACGATGACGCCACCGCGGTGCTGGTCGCGCAGGTTCGGGCGTCGGCGCTCCGAGCCACTTCAGCGTCGTTGGACGAGCTCGCCGCCGCGCTGCCCGCGCCGATCGTCTCGATGTCGCTGCGGGCCTGGCCGGCGGACTTCCCCGACGACATCGCCGTCCAACGCCGCGTGCCCTACGAGGCCCGGGCCGACTCCGTGATGTACCGGCAGGTGCTGGCCGAGCTCGCGGCGGCGCGCGGCTGGGATGTCCACTTCTACGAGGCCAAGGACGTGGAGGCCCGAGCGGCCAGCATCCTGGCCGAGAAGGCCGACGAGGTCCTGCTCGGTCCGCGGGCCAGGTTGGGGCCACCCTGGGCGAAGGACCACCGGATGGCCCTCGCGGCGACGATCGTGGCCGGCTGACGCTCGACGGCCGGCGCGGTCGGGTCGGGCGATGGTCCTCGGGTCGAGGGCGGCTTCTCGTCCGCGGGCGCCGGCTGTTAGACCTCCTCCCGACTCCACGTTCGAAACCCAGGAGCCGCCACCGTGCGTCGCGCCGTCCGCCTGCTCGCTCCCGCCTTCGCCGTCCCCCTCGTCGCTCTGGCGCTCGGGGCCTGCAGCGACGACGACGGCGGCGATGGCGAGGCGAGCCCGGAGACCACGGAGGCGGGCGACCCGAGCGCCGCGGAGACAGGCTGCACCACCAGCGAGACCGGGCCGCTGCAGATCGTGCTGGTCAACGACGACGGCGTGATCAACCCCGCCATCGACGTCCTGATCGACCGCCTGGCCGATATCGAGGACCTCGACCTCGACGTCACCGTCGTGGCGCCGGCCGAGGAGCGCAGCGGCAGTTCCGACACCACCACCCCCGGCGGCGCGACGTATGTCGAGGCCAGCACGCCGGGCGGCAACGCGGCCTACTCCGTCGACGGCTATCCCGCCGACGCCGTCGTCGTGGCGCTCGACGACCTCGGCCTGGAGCCCCACCTGGTCCTGTCCGGCATCAACCCCGGCCAGAACTTCGGCCCCTTGGCCTCGGTGTCCGGCACGGTGGGTGCGGCCCGCACCGCCATCCGCCGGGGCGTGCCGGCCCTGGCCGTGAGCGCCGGGCTGGAGTTCGACCAGGCGCAGTTCGACGTCGGGGCCGACCTCGCGGCGGCGTGGATCGAGGACAACTGCGAGGCGCTGATCACCCGCGCGTACCAGACCGACACGCTGGCGAGCATCAACATCCCGGCGTGCGCTCCCGAGCAGATGGGGCCCGTCCAGGAGGTCCCGCGGGCGCTCGAGATGCCGGTGCTGCCCGAGGGCGAGAACGTCTTCGAGTCGACGTGCGACCTGGCCGACCCCGCCCCGGCGGACGACGTCGCCGCCGTCCGGTCCGGCTATCCCTCGCTCACGCAGGTCGAACCCGACATCTGACACCGGTGGCGTCAGACGCGCCCGGGGGGCAGGGACGGCACGGCGCCGGTCTCCGCCGACTGGCGACAGCGGCACGCGAGACCTAATAGTTGTTCCGAACCGTCTGCCCGTCGGCGGTAGGCCTGGTTCAGGGGGAGCGTGGCGTGATCGAGTTCGCTGGACAAGCGGTGGTCGTCACCGGCGCAGGGCGCGGCCTGGGGCGTCTGTACGCACTGGAGCTCGCTCGCCGCGGTGCCGCCGTGGTGGTCAACGACCTCGGTGGCTCGATGTCGGGGAGCGGTGCCGACACGAGAGTGGCCGACGATGTGGTGGAGGAGATCCACGCCGCCGGGGGCGTGGCGGTCGCCTCCTACGACTCCGTCGACACCCCGGACGGGGGCGCGGCGATCGTGGCGACGGCCGTGGACGAGTTCGCTCGCCTCGACGCTGTCGTCAGCAACGCCGGCATCTTCCACACCGCGCCGTTCGACGAGCTGGCCAACGACGACTGGCAGCGGATGCTCCGGGTGCACCTCGACGGTGCGTTCAACCTCAGCCAGCCGGCCTACCGCCACATGAAGGACAGCGGCTACGGGCGGTTCGTCTTCATCGCCTCGTCGGCCGGCCTCTTCGGCCAACCCGACTCGGCTCACTACGCGGCGGCCAAGGCGGGAACCCTCGGGCTCGCCAACGTCATCGCCATCGAGGGAGCGGCGCACGGCATCCTTGCCAACTGCGTCCTCCCCTTCGGCTACTCCCGGATGGTGTTCGAGACCGTCGGCGACCGCGAGCAGCTCGAACCCGATCCGGGGTTCCTCCACGCCATCGAGCCGGACCTGGTGGTTCCGCTCGTCGTCTATCTCGCCAGCAAAGCCAACATGACGACCCACCACAATTTCTCCGCCTGCGCCGGCCGGTTCGCCAGGGTGTTCGTCGGCCTGGGTGACGGCTGGGTCGCACCACGGGGGCGCAGGCCGACCGCCGACGACATCGCCGCGAACCTCGCGTCGATCGCCGCCGCCGAGCCGTACACGATCCCCGCCTCGATCTTCGACGAGGTGACCAGGGTCTGCACCCAGCTGGGCATCGGCTAGGCCCTGCCGACGGCCAAGATAAGCGTGCGGCGCCGCGTCGCTGGGCGACCGAGCGACTCAGGCTCGTTACTGTCGTGGGCGCGCACCCACACAGGAGGCAAGCATGCCGGTCGATACCTTCATGGCCTACGTCGGGGTGTACCCGGATGTCGCGGACGCCGACGCCGACTACGAGTTGGTCAAGGACCTTCACACGGAGGCGCGGCTGATCGACGCCTACGACGCGGCGGTGATCGAGCGACGCTCCGACGGCAAGGTCAAGATCACCAGGAAGCACGAGACCCCGACGCGGGTCGGTGGCGTCCTCGGCGGCGGCGTGGGTCTCGCCACAGGTCTGGTCGTGGCCCTGTTCCCGTTCGCAGCGATCGGCGGCGGGCTCCTGGCCGCCACGGCGGCCGGCGGGGCCGTCCTCGGGGCGGTCGCTGGACACGCGGCCGCGGGCATGAGCCGCGACGACCTCAAGGAGCTCGGCGAGCGGCTCGACGCCGGCCAGGCGGGCCTCGTCGTCGTGGCGGTCTCGGACATGGGCGCCAAGGTCAAGGAGGCCATGGCCCGGGCGCAGACCCTCGAGGCCAAGGAGCTCAAGGCGGACACGGCGGAGATCGAGCGCGACGCCAACGCGGCTGCTGAGAGCGGCGGCTCCGCCGGCTGACCCGACCAACCGTCAGGTGGGGACGTCGGCTACCGCGGGCTCGGGGTTGAGGGTGAGGTTGTCGCCGCTCTCCGGGTCGAACAGGTGGGTGGTCCGAGGGTCGAACCAGAGCTCGGCCTCCGTCGAGTCCCGGATCTTGCTGGACGGGTCCAGGGCCACGACGAGCTGGCTGCGCATCCGCTCGCTGTCGAGCTCGCGCTCCAGCTCGTGCAGCTCGCTCTCGAGCTCGTGCGGGGCCTCGTAGGGGATGTAGGCGAACTGCTCGTTGCCCAGCCACTCGACGACGTCCACCGTGGCCCGGAAGGTCACGCCTCTGGCTCGCTTCTCCGGCTCGGCGAGGCTGGCGTCCTCGAAGCGCTCGGGGCGGATGGCCACGTAGACCTTGCTCCGGTCACCCACCGCGGCACGCATCTCCGAGGGCAGCTCGTAGCTCACGAACGGCAGGGTGATCGTGGCCCCGTCGAGCATGCCCGGGACGAAGTTCATCGGCGGCGAGCCGATGAACCCGGCCACGAACATGTTGATCGGCTGCTCGTAGAGCTCCCGCGGCGTCGCGACCTGCTGGAGCAGACCGCGGCGTAGCACGGCCACCCGGTCGCCGAGCGTCATGGCTTCGGTCTGGTCGTGGGTGACGTACACGGTGGTGGTGCCCATGCGCCGCTGCATGCGCAGCAGCTCCGTGCGCATCTGGCCCCGCAGCTTGGCGTCCAGGTTGGACAGCGGCTCGTCGAACAGGAACGCGTCGGCTTCGCGCACGATGGCCCGGCCCATGGCCACCCGCTGGCGCTGGCCGCCGGACAGGTGGCCGGGCTTGCGGTCGAGGTGCTCGGTGAGCTCCAGGGTCGCGGCCGCGCCCTCGACCTTTTCCCGGATCTCATCCGAGGACATCCCGCCGCGCAGCCGCAGCGGGAAGGCGATGTTCTCGAACACGGTGAGGTGGGGGTAGAGCGCGTAGTTCTGGAACACCATCGCCAGGTTGCGGTCCCGGGGCTTGCGGTCGTTGACCAGGTCGCCGTTGATCAGCAGGTCGCCGGACGTGATGTCCTCCAGGCCGACGATCATGCGCAGCAAGGTCGACTTCCCGCAGCCCGACGGGCCCACGAGGATCATGAACTCCCCGTCGCCGATCTCGAGGCTGACGTCGTTCACGGCGAGGAAGCCGTCGCCGTACTCCTTGACCAGGTTCTTGATGATGATCTCGGACATGACGGCCAGTGGCCCCTTTCCGGTCAGCCCTTGACTGCACCCGACGTGAGCCCGGCGATGATCTTGCGCTGGAAGGCCAGCACGAGGATCACGATCGGGATCGTGACCACCACCGACGCAGCCATGATGGCGGTGATGGGGGATTCGAACTGCGAGGCGCCGGTGAAGAACGACAGCGCAGCCGGCACGGTGCGGGCCTTGTCGGTCGACGTCAGCGAGATGGCCAGCAGGAACTCGTTCCAGCAGAAGAAGAACGTGAGGATGGCGGTGGTGAACACCCCCGGCGCGGCCAGGGGCACGATGACCTTGCGGAACGCCTGCCAGGCCGTGGCCCCGTCGACCTGGGCGGCCTGCTCCATCTCCCACGGGATCTGACGGAAGAACGCCGACATCGTCCAGATCGACAGGGGCAGGGCGAAGGTCAGGTAGGGGATGATCAGCCCGATCCAGGTGTCGTAGATGCCGAGCCCCCGCCACATGTTGAACAGCGGGCCCACCAGCGCGGCCTGCGGGAACATGGCGATGGCCAGCGCCACGGTCAGGATGAGGCGCTTGCCCGGGAAGTCGAGCCGGGCGATGGCGTAGGCCGCGAACATGGCGACGATCACCGACAGCCCGGTGGCGATCAGCGCGATGCCGAACGAGTTGCGCAGGGCCGAGGTGAACAGCGAGTCCGAGAACACCGTGTCGTAGTTCTTCCAGGTCCACTCCTTCGGGAAGAACTGCGGCTTGGAGTCGCGGAACGTTCCCGGGTCCTTGAACGACAGCGACAGCATCCACAGCAGCGGGAACAGCGCCCACAGGAGGATGAGCACGCCCCAGAGGGTCCACCAGTTGGCCGATCGGCGGCTGGCCATCGCTCAGTCCCCCCTCACCTGCGACAGGTCGGTCTTGAAGCCCTTGACGAAGACGAAGGCGATCAGCACGACCGTGAAGAACAGCAGCACGCTCACGGCCGACCCGGCCCCCAGGTTCACAAGCGTGACGTTCTGCCGGTAGGCCAGGAACGACAGGGTCTCGGTGTCGTTGGCCCCGGCCGTCATGATGAACGGGTTGTCGAAGATCCGCCACGCGTCCAGGGTGCGGAACAGCAGCGCCACCATGATGGCGGCCTTCATGTTGGGCAGGATCACCTTCCACAGCCGTTGCCACGACGTAGCGCCGTCGACCACAGCTGCCTCCATCAGCTCCCCGGGGACCTGCACGAGGCCGGCCAGCAGCAGCAGCGAGATGAACGGCGTGGTCTTCCAGATCTCCGAGAAGGTGATGACGAACAGCGACGACCAGCGCTCGCCGAACCAGTTGAAGTCGCCGAGCCCGAACCACTGGTTGATGAAGCCGGAGTCGAGCTGGAAGGCATAGCGCCAGATGTAGGCGGAGACGACGGTGATGATCCCGTAGGGGATGAGGATCCCGGTGCGGATGAGCCCGCGTCCCCGGATGATGCGGTACATCACCCAGGCGAACCCGAACCCGAGCACCAGCTCGATCGCCACGCTCACCAGGGTGATGATCGCGGTGGTGGAGAACGCGCTCCACCAGATGGGGTCGGTCAGCACCGTGAGGTAGTTCGACAGCCCCACGAACTCCTTGCCCTCGGGATCGGTGAGCCGGTAGCGGTACGTGGACATGACGACCGCGTAGGCCAGCGGGTAGGCCGTGATCACCACCATCACGATGAACGCGGGCGCCGACAGCAGCAGCCCGAGGCGGCGCTCGTGCCGGGTGCGATCGGAGAACCGGGGCTTGGCCTTGGGCGGGGCCTCGGCAGGCGGAGGTGCGGTGTCGACGGTGGCGGTCACAGCAGCCGGTCCCCGCTCAGCACCTCGGACATGTAGCTGTCGGTGTCCTCCGGGGTGGCGGGCGAGTTCACGCCCGACGCCGGGTGCCAGGTGCGCTGCACCGAGGTGGACACGTCTCCGTAATACGGAGTGACCGGCCGCGGCCCGGCGCTGTCGATCGAGTCACGGATGAGGTCGGCCATCGGGAAGGCCGCCCGCACCTCGGGGTCGTCGTAGGCCGCGTCCCGGGCCGCCGGGTTGCCGGACTCGATCATGTACTGGACGTTGCTGGGCAGCGAAGTGATGCACTTGGCCGCCGCGAGCGCCTCGTCGGGGTGCTTGGTGAAGTTGCCGATGGCCAGGTTGATGCCGCCGAGCGGCGGGGCGCTCTGCTCACCTGCGGCCGCTGCCGGATACCGCGCCCAGCCGATGTCGTCCACCACCGACTGGTCGATGGCCCCCGCCGCCACCGACTCCTTGGCCGCGCTGTAGACGTAGGGCCAGTTGACCATGAAGGAGCCGGCGTCGCTCTGGAACACCGAGCGGGCCTCTTCCTCTCCTGCGGTGGAGATGTCGGCGGGGGCGGCCGGTGAACGGCCCAGCGTGCCGACGATCTCGGCGGCCGCGTCGCCCGCGGGCCCCGCCATCGACGGGTCGGCGTCGGCGCCCTGGTCGACGTTCTCGATGATCTCCCCGCCGGCGGACACGACGAGCGCGTTGATCCAGACCATGTAGCCCTCGTAGCGCCGGCCCTGCACGCCGATGCGCCTGCCCTGGTCCTCGGCCGCCTGGATCATCTCGTCCCACGTGAAGTCGACGGCGGTGGGGTCGACGCCCGCGGCGTCGGCCACCGACTTGCGGAACCACAGGAGCTGGGTGTTGGCCCAGAACGGCGGGGCGACGAGCTGGTCGTCCCAGTACGCCGTCTCCAGGGGAGCAGCGAGCACCCCGTCGGTGAAGGTGGCGACGTCGTCCGGGTTCGTGATGGGCAGGAGGTAGCCGGCGTTGGCGAACTCGGCCACGAACGGCGGGTCGAGGCTCATGAGGTCGATGGAGGAGTCCTGGGCGGCCAGCCGGCGTACCAGCTGCTCCCGTTGGGCGTCGGCCTCGTTGGGGAGCACCTGCGTCTCGATGGTGAACGCGCCCTGCGACGCCTCGGAGCACTGCTTGGCGAGCGTGGCCTGGCCCCCGTTGTCGGGGTTGATGTACCAGGTCAGGTGAGCCGCACCGCTGGAGTCGCCGCCGTCGTCACCGCCACAGCCGAACAGGGCGACGGGTGCCACGAGCACCATCGCCATGCCGATCCCGACCCGGCGCAGCCCCAGCGCTCTCGGTCCCGACATGGCGACCCCCTCAATAGTTCAGCGGACGCTCCGTGAAGTGCCCGCCACAGGGGATATTACGCATCGCGGTCGCGTCGTGCTGGCTCAGAGGTGAAAGAGGGGGACCTCGTGTCCTGTCAGGGGCTGCCGGTCAGCGCACCGCCGGATCAGATGTCGTAGTAGAGGGCGAACTCCCAGGGGTGCGGGCGCAGGCGCATCTCGTCGACCTCGTGGGTGCGCTTGTAGGCGACCCACGTGTCGATGAGGTCGTCGGTGAAGACGCCGCCGGCCTTGAGGAAGTCGCTGTCGCCCTCCAGCGCGTCGAGCACGTCCTCCAGCGAGCCGGGCACCTGGGGGACCGCGGCCAGCTCCTCGGGCGGCAGGTCGTAGAGGTCCTTGTCCACCGGGTCGGGCGGCTCGATGCGGTTGTTGATGCCGTCGAGGCCGGCCATGAGCATGGCCGAGAACGCCAGGTACGGGTTGCACGACGGGTCGGGGCAGCGGAACTCGAGCCGCTTGGCCTTGGGGCTCTGGCTGTACAGGGGGATGCGCACGGCGGCCGACCGGTTGCGCTGGCTGTACACCAGGTTGACCGGGGCCTCGTAGCCCGGCACCAGGCGCTTGTAGCTGTTGGTGGTGGGGTTCGAGAACGCCAGGACGGCGGGAGCGTGCGCCAGCAACCCGCCGATGTACCAGCGGCCCATGTCGGAGAACCCGGCGTAGCCGGCCTCGTCGTAGAACAGCGGCTCGCCGCCCTTCCACAGCGACTGGTGGGTGTGCATGCCGGAGCCGTTGTCCTGGAACACGGGCTTGGGCATGAACGTGGCCGTCTTGCCGTACTGGTGGGCCACGTTCTTGACCACGTACTTGAACAGCATCAGCTTGTCGGCCATGCGGGTGAGCTCGTCGAACCGCACGTCGATCTCGGCCTGGCCGGCGGTGCCCACCTCGTGGTGCTGCAGCTCGACCTCGATGCCCACCTGCTCGAGCGCCAGCATCATCTCGGTGCGCAGGTCCTGGAAGTGGTCGGCGGGCGGGAGGGGGAAGTAGCCCTCCTTGTACCGGATCTTGTAGCCGAGGTTGGGATTCTCCTCGCGGGCGGTGTTCCATGCGCCCTCGACCGAGTCGACGTGGTAGCTCGCCGAGTTCGCGTCCTGGTGGAACCGCACGTCGTCGAAGATGAAGAACTCGGCCTCGGGCCCGATGTAGCAGGTGTCGGCGATGCCGGTGGACTGCAGGTGCTCGGCCGCCTTGCGCACGACGTAGCGGGGGTCACGGCTGTAGGACTCGCCCGTGAGCGGATCGTGGACGAAGGCGTTCAGCGCCAGCGTCTTGCGGGTTCGGAACGGGTCGATGAAGGCGGTGTCGGAGTCGGGGATCAGGATCATGTCCGACTCCTGGATCTCCTGGAACCCCCGGATCGACGAGCCGTCGAACCCGAGGCCTTCGTCGAACACCTCGGCGGTGAGTTGCGCGGCGGGGATCGAGAAGTGCTGCATCAGGCCGGGCAGGTCACAGAAGCGGACGTCGACGACTTCGACCTCCTCGTCGGCGATCAACGCCAGCACCTCGTCGGGGGTTCGCTCGTCCACCAGGGCTCCCTTCAGCGGCTTGGATGCCGCACGCTAACAACTGCCTCCGCTCCGCAGCGGCGAAAACGCAGGGGAGCGCCCCCGGAAGGGCGCTCCCCAGAGTTCCCCCAGCGGAACCCTTCTCACGACCGGCGTGGTCAGCCCACCGCGTCCGAGCAGATGGTGTCGACGAGGAGTCGGGTCACCACGTACGGATCGCAGTTGGCGTTGGGCCGGCGGTCTTCGAGGTAGCCCTTGCCGTCCACCTCGACCTGCCACGGGATGCGGACCGAGGCGCCCCGGTCGGAGACCCCGTAGCTGAACTCGTTCCACGGCGCCGTCTCGTGCATGCCCGTGAGGCGGTGCTCGATGTCGGCGCCGTAGCCGGCGACGTGCTCCTCGACCTTCTTGCCCAGGGACTCGGCCCCGGCGACCACCGCCGCGAAGCCGTCGGCCTCGCGCATGGCCTTGGTGGAGAAGTTGGTGTGGGCGCCGGCACCGTTCCAGTCGCCCTTGACCGGCTTGGGGTCGAGGGTCGCCGAGACGCCGTAGTCCTCGGCGAGGCGGTAGAGAAGCCACCGGGCGATCCACAGCTCGTCGGCCACCTGGGGCGGGGCCACCGGGCCGACCTGGAACTCCCACTGGCCGGGCATGACCTCGGCGTTGATGCCCGACAGGTGCAGGCCTGCGACCAGGCAGGCGTCGAGGTGGGCCTCGACCACGTCACGCCCGTAGACCTCGTCGGCGCCGACGCCGCAGTAGTAGCCGCCCTGCGGGGCCGGGAAGCCCGACGGGGAGGGGAAGCCCAGCGGCCGGCCGTCCTTGAAGAACGTGTACTCCTGCTCGATGCCGAAGATCGGCTCCTGGTCCTTGTACCTGGTGGCCACCTCGACGCACGCAGCCCGGGTGTTGCTCGGGTGGGGCGACATGTCGGTGAGCAGGACCTCGCACAGGACGAGCACGTTGTCGCCGCCGCGGATCGGGTCGGGACACGAGAAGACGGGCTGCAGCACGCAGTCGGACTTGTCGCCCGGAGCCTGGTTCGTGCTCGATCCGTCGAAGCCCCAGATCGGAAGCTCGGCTCCGTCGTCGAGGATCTTGGTCTTCGACCGCAGCTTGGCCGTCGGCTCGGTGCCGTCGATCCAGATGTATTCGGCCTTGTACGTCATCGAGGCTCTGTCCTCCGGTCGGATGAGTCGTCCAGCTAACGGAGGCGAGGCTGTCAGCAGGCCATTTCCGACCTGTTGCCCGTATGTGAACGCACTGTGAACCGGACAGGCCCAGCTTGCGGCCCGTGGGCACGCGCCCCAACATCTCCGCCATGGACAGCTCCGAGCGCCAGCGAGAATACGTGCTCCGCACGGTCGAGGAGCGCGGCGTGCGCATGATCCGGCTGTGGTTCACCGACGTGTTGGGCCAGCTCAAGTCGTTCGCGATCTCCCCCGTCGAGCTGGAGGGCGCCTTCGAGGAGGGCATGCGCTTCGACGGCTCGTCGATCGACGGGTTCTCCCGTGTGCAGGAGTCGGACGTCCTCGCCAAGCCCGATCCCAACAGCTTCGAGATCCTCCCGTGGGCCGACGGCATCGGCACCTCGGCCCGGGTGTTCTGCGACATCATCAACCTGGACGGCACGCCGTTCGAGGGCGACCCCCGCCAGGTCCTGCGCCGCAACCTGAACAAGGCCCGCGACAAGGGCTTCAGCTTCTTCGCGGCCCCCGAGATGGAGTTCTTCTACTTCGCGTCGGGCGACCCCTCGCAGCCGCCCCAGCCGCTCGACCAGGCCTCGTACTTCGACCTGACCACCGCGGACGTGGCCACCGACCTCCGGCAGCGCACCATCCACACGCTGGAGGCGATGGGCATCCCGGTCGAGTACAGCCACCACGAGGACGCCCCCAGCCAGCACGAGATCGACCTGCGCTACACCGACGCCCTCACCATGGCCGACAGCGTGATGACCTTCCGGCTGGTGGTGAAGGAGGTGGCGCTCGAGGCCGGCGTGCACGCCACGTTCATGCCCAAGCCGCTCACGGGCGTGCAGGGATCGGGGATGCACACCCACTTCTCGCTCTTCGAGGGCGACACCAACGCCTTCTACGAGTCGGGCGACGAACGCGACCTGTCCAAGGTGGCCCGCGACTTCATCGCCGGGCTGCTGCACCACGCCCGCGAGATCACCGCCGTCACCAACCAGTGGGTCAACTCCTACAAGCGGCTGGTGGTGGGCTACGAGGCGCCGATCTACACGGCGTGGGCCCGCAACAACCGGTCGGTCATCGTCAACGTGCCGCCCATCAAGCACGGCAAGGCCGAGAACGCCCGCCTCGAGTTCCGGGCACCCGATCCGGCGTGCAATCCCTACCTGGTCTTCTCGGTGATCCTGGCGGCGGGGCTGCGGGGGATCGAGAAGGAGTACACCCTGGCCGACGAGACCGTGAGCAACCTCTACGAGCTCACCGACGCCGAGCGGATGGCCGAGCGCATCGACACGCTGCCCCAGTCGCTGTCGGAGGCGCTCGACGAGATGGAGCGCTCCGACCTCGTGGCCGAGGCGCTGGGCGAGCATGTGTTCGAATGGTTCATCAGGAACAAGCGCAACGAGTGCCTCGAGTACAAGACTCACGTCACCCAGTTCGAGCTCGACCGCTATCTCGCCCGCCTCTGACCAGGTGATGCGCTGACGTATGGAACCCCTGCTCATCTACCCGGACCCCGTGCCCCCCGAGCTGGCCCAGGCGCTCGACCTGTCGGGGTACCCGTGGAAGGCCGTGTCCGACGAGCGCGCGGCCGTGCGCAACGAGCCGGACGACGGCTGGGCCGGCGCCGTGGTGGTGGCGGCCGTCGAGCCCGAGGGGGCGTTCTCGCTGTGCCGGGCGCTGCGCAAGCGGGACCTGCCGCTGGAGCCGCTGCTGCTGCTGGTGTCCGGCGCCCAGCTGGGTGACCTCGAGCTGCGGGACGACCTGTTCGACGACTTCTGCCTGTACCCGTTCCAACCGCTCGAGCTCGAGGCCCGGCTGAAGCACCTCTTCTGGCGGACGGGCCGCGGCACCCGGCCCGAGCTGGTCGAGTACGGGCCCCTGGTCCTCAACCTGGAGACCTATCAGGCGGCCATCGACGCCACGCCGCTCGACCTCACCTACATGGAGTACGAGCTGCTCAAGTTCCTGGCCTCCCATCCGGGCCGGGTGTTCACCCGCGAGACCCTGCTCAGCCGGGTGTGGGGCTACGAGTACTACGGCGGGGCCCGCACGGTGGACGTCCACATCCGCCGCCTCCGGGCCAAGCTGGGCGAGGAGCACGCCAACCTCATCCAGACGGTCCGCTCCGTGGGCTACCGCTTCGGCCAGTCCCGCTGGGGCGTCTGAGCCCGCCGCCCACGCGGCCGGCTACGCGCCAGGGGTTTCGGGCGGGTGCCGGTAGCGTGCTCCCCGATCAAGGGGGAGTCCCGATGGACTACGTGAACCTGGGCCGTTCGGGCCTGAAGGTCAGCCGCGCCTGCCTGGGCGCCATGATGTTCGGCACGGCGGACGATGCGCCGTGCGACGAGGCCGAGGCGCAGCGCGTCGTCGACGCCTTCCTCGACACGGGCGCCAACTTCATCGACACCGCCAACGTGTACACCGGCGGCCAGTCCGAGCAGGTCGTGGGCCGGGCCATCGCCGACAAGCGCGACAAGGTCGTGCTGGCCACCAAGGGCCGCATGCCCGTAGGGCGCGGCCCCAACGACGTCGGGCTGTCCCGCGGGCACCTCACCCGGGCGCTCGAGGGCAGCCTGCGCCGGCTGGGCACCGACTACGTCGACCTCTACCAGGTCCACGCGTGGGACCCCGACACGCCCATCGAGGAGACGATGGCCGCGCTCGACGGCTTCGTGCGGTCCGGCAAGGTGCGCTACATCGGCTGCTCCAACTTCACCGGCAGCCAGATCGTCGACGCCCAGTGGGCGGCCGAGCGCAACCACGGCACGCCGTTCGTGAGCCTCCAGCCGAACTACTCGCTGCTCGCCCGCGACATCGAGACCGACGTCCTGCCGGCCGCCCAGCGCCACGGGTTGGGGACGATGATCTACAGCCCGCTCGGCGGCGGCTTCCTCACCGGCAAGTACGAGCGCGGTGCCGAGCCGCCGGAGGGCACCCGCCTGGACAGCCGCGCGGGTGGCTACGCCCGGCGGCTCCTCACCGACCGCAACTTCGACATCGTCGACGAGGTGCGCAAGGTCGCCGCGGAGCTGGGGGCGACGCCGACCGCCGTCAGCCTCGCCTGGGTGCTGAGCCGCCGCGGCGTCACGTCGGTGATCATGGGCCCCAGGAGCCAGGCGCAGATGGAGG
Organism: uncultured Acidimicrobiales bacterium; assembly: GCA_963842395.1. Lineage (GTDB taxonomy): Bacteria > Actinomycetota > Acidimicrobiia > Acidimicrobiales > VFJN01 > ZC4RG19. Next base: position 3,019,363 of record CAWJGJ010000001.1, on the reverse strand, counting down.
GGAACCTGCCGGGCTACGACCTGGACCTGCCGACCGAGGCGATCTCGCGGCTGAACGACGTGTCCCGTCCCGGTGGTCCTCGGCGCCGGTGACCGCCGTCGCTATCGGTTGAGCTCGATGAGCTCGCTGCCCTCGTTGCGGGCCTCGGCGTCCTCCTTGAGGGTCCAGCCGAGCAGCCCCGCCACGATGGGGCCGGTCATCATCACCGCCACCGGTATGGCGACGACGAGCACGAACACGATGATGAGGCCACCGGGCATGGCGCCATCATCCCCCGACCCAGGCCCACGCCTCCACTTCGACCAGCGCGCCGATAGGTAGCTCAGCCACGCCGATGGCCGAACGCGCCGGCCGGTGGTCGCCGAAGGCGGCGACGTAGGTCTCGTTCATCTGCGCGTAGTCGCTCATGTGGCGCAGGAAGACCGTGGTCTTGATCACGTGGTCGAGGCCGGCCCCCTCGGTGGCGAGTTGCGCCTCGAGGTTGGCGATGGCCTGGCGCAGCTCGCCCTGCACCCCGCCGGCCACGAGGCGGCCGTCGGCGATGCCGACCTGGCCGGACACGACGAGCCAGTCGCCGGCCCGCACGATCGGCGTGTAGGGGCCCACGGGCTTGGCGGGTTCAGTCACTGGTGCACCCTTCGGGATGCACGCAGTGACCGATCGGCACTGCGTGCCGAGTACCGCACTGTGCCCATGGTTCGCTCGCTGCGCTCGCTCATCGCGCCGACGCTACCCGCACCTCGGCCCGATGCCGATGGTCACCGGAGCCGGGAGCCCGTCGGCCACTCCTGCGGGCATCCCTGCGCCAGCCAGGCGGCGGCGGCCACGGCGGCGAACACCGCGTCCGAGCCGTTGACCGGCGGGCCGGCGCCCTCCGGGTCGAGCGTGACGGTGATCGGGGGCGTGTCGACGGCCCGGAGGACGCCGAAGCTGCGGATCGTGAGGTCGTGCGCGGCGCCCGCCTCGTCGACCGCCAGGCCCTCGCTCGTGACCCAGCCGAGCGCCATGTGGGCGGCGCCGACGCAGTAGGACCGCAGCACCACCTCGTCCAGCACCGCGCCGCAGGCCACCTCGACGGCGACGGCGGGATCCGGCCCGAGCACGACCTCGGCACGGGCGACGGCGCCGTCGGGCGAGCGCACGGTCACCGCCGCCCGCCTCGCCGCGGCGTCCACCGCGACGGCCAGGACGCCCGTCTCGCCGCCCGCACGGAGGGACCCGGCCGCGGCCGACAGCGCCAGCACCTCGGCCCAGCCGGCGGCGCGCAGGTCGGCGGAGGTGGGCGGGCCGGGAAGGGCGACCTGCTCGACCCGCAGGCCGGGGGCCACCGCCGCGATCACCGCCTCGATGCCCGGAGTCGCGGCAACGCGCAGGACGCCGGTGCCGTCGGCGCGCATGCCGCCGGCCAGCGGGGGCCGCTTGGGGCCCAGCCGCACGACGTCCTCGCGGGCCAGCACCACCCGCACGGGGCGGCCGTGCTCGTCGGCCAGGGAGCGGACCGCGGCGGCGGCCGGAGAGCTCGACTTCCCGCCGAAGGCCCCGCCGTTGGCCAGCGGGGTCGCCGGCTGGCCGCCCGGTGCGCACCACGACGCGTCCGGCTCCAGGTAGGCGGGCTCGACCCAGGTGGTGCGGAGCGTCGCCACCCAGTCGCCCGGCGGCAGGTCGAGCGGGTGGCGCAGCTCGGCGGTCGTGCGGCGGCCCTGCACCTTGCCGGCGGCGGCCCGGGCGGCGGTGAGCGACTCGCCGACGGCCCAACCGCCCGCGGGGTCGGGCACCGCCACCAGCGCGTCGGCCGGCGCCTCGTCGTCGGCGAACCCGCCGTGGCCCAGCACCACGTCCGGTCCCACCCGTTGGGGCGACCGCCCCTCGATCGTGGCGCGTGCCGCCGCGGCGTCCAGGTCACGCTCGCGCCCTCCGGCCCCGGCCCCGGCCGCGACTCCGCCTTCGCCTCCGCCCCGGATCCCGAGAGGGAGGGCGCCCTCGTCACCTCGGCCCGCGCCGCCGCCCGCCGCCGGACCTGCCCCAGGCCCCGCGGTGCGGCGGTCCCAGGCGTCGAGGATCGTGCGCCACCCGGTGCACCGGCACAGGTGGGCGAGCAGCGCCTGCTCGACCGCGGCGGTGTCGCCCGGTCCGGTCCCCTTGGCGGCCAGGGCCGACAACCGCACGACGATGCCGGGCGTGCAGAACCCGCACTGGCTGGCGCCCGTCGCACAGAACGCGTCGCCCCATGCCTGACGCTCGCCGGCGTCGAGGCCGTCGAGGGTCGTGATCGCCCGCCCCCGCACCCGTCGGGCGGGGGTCACGCACGCCACCCGGGGCTGGCCGTCCACCAGCACCGTGCAGCAGCCGCACTGTCCCTGGGGGCTGCAGCCGTCCTTCGCCGAGCGCAGGCCCAACCGCTCGCGCAGCACGTCCAGCAGGCTGGCGCCGTCGTCGTCGACCTCGACCGGCCGGCCGTCCACGGTGAAGGAGATCACCCGCCGAGGATAGGGCCGCTCGCACGCCCGCCTCCCGAGCGGCTCCGGCCTCCGGCCGTGGCAGGCATCGGCGGCCCCGGCCGGCTTCAGGCGTCGCCGACGGCGTAGAAGAGGCCGCCCCGGGTGCCGACGAACAGCCGGCCGTGCCAGACCGCGGGCGTCGACTCGATGCAGCCGTCGAGCTCGACCGTCCAGCGCTCGGACGGCGCCACCGTCGTGTCGGACACGTCGTAGGCGTGGAGCCCGCCCAGGCAGTCGCCCTGGACGAGCATGTCGTCCACGACCACCGGTGACTGCCAGGTGGGCGGAGGCAGGTCGAAGCTCCAGCGCACGGCACCGGTCTCGCGGTCGACGCCGGAGACGGTGCCGAGGTCGGAGGCGACGATCACGATGTCGCGGTGGAGCGCGGGCGTCGCCCAGAAGCCGGCGCTGTCGTCCATCGACCACACGAGCGGATCGTCGGGCCGGCGGGGGTCGAGCTTCACGAGCTGGCCCACCTCGGCGGCCCGCGCGCTGTCCCGCTCGTTCTCGGCCGCGACGTAGAGGAAGCCCTCGTCGTCGATCACCACCGAGGCGTCGGTGTCGTCGCCGACCCAGTAGCGGAACACCCGGGTCGGCGTCGTGCCCCGGTCGACGCCCGAGACGTCCCAGCCCTGCACCAGGCCGCCCGAGTTGGAGAAGTAGACGACGCCGTCCCGGTAGGCGACCGAGTTCTCGATCGACACGTCGTTCGGGCGGGTGCTCAGCGACGCCAGCAGCTCGTCGTCCCACCCCGGGGTGTTGAAGATCAGCTCTGGGGCCACCTGCACCAGGCCGTCGGCGTCGGTGCTGCGGTTGAGCTTCACCACATGGAACTGGGAGTTCTCTCCTCCGGCGAACAGCAGGTCGTCCATGACCAGCGGCGCGCCATCCCAGTCGTCGTTCCACATCGTGGGGCTGACGTCGTCGGCGGCCAGCGACCACAGCTCGGTCGGCGCCGGCCGGTCGAATGCGATCACGTGCATCTCGTCGTCGCGGCTGCCCGAGTAGACGAGCGGCAGTCCGTCGGGGTCGACCGTGACCGACCCCTTGATGATGTCGCCGGTCTCGAACGGCGGGATGATGTCCTCGCCGGTCGCGTAGTCCACGAAGTGGACCTTGCGGTCGTAGGCGCCGAAGACGACCCAGGTGCGGCCGTCGCGTTCGAAGACCGCGGGCTGGCCGGTCCAGCCGCTGCCGCACCACTCCTTGGTCTCCTCGCCGACCACCGACTCGGCGCACATGCCCTCGCCGTCGCCCGGGTAGCTCCACAGCACCTCGGGTGCGGCGGGCATCGGGCCCTCCCCGTAGTAGCTGCGGCTGGCGCTGCCCCGGAACGTCAGCAGGCCCGGGGTGGCGAACCCCGAGCCCGGCGCCGGCGGCTCGGCCTCGGCGGACGGACGGAAGGTCGTCGACGTCGGGTTGAGCGCGTTCGGGAGCTCGGCCTGATCGGTCACCTCGCCGACCGGGGGCTGGTCGTCGAGGCGCACGACGGCCTGGAGCACGCCCAGGGCAGCGCCGACGACCACGAGGAGGGCGACGATCGGAACGGCCCACCGCCGGCGCTCGCGGGGTGCGGCCAGGTGCGCCGGCGGGTCGGCACGCGAGCGGGGCGCCTGACCGATGGGCCGGGCGAGCCGGTCACGGCCGTCGCCTACGGGCCTGGTCGGGCGAGGGGGCGCTCCGTGGCCGTCACGCGCCGGCGGGTCGCCGTGCCCGGACGGCTCCGGGCGGCCCGCCTGGCCGGGGTCTCGCAACCCGGGGTCGGGCTGGCCGGGATCAGGCTGGCGGGGATCGAGCCGACCGGACGGCTGGCCGGGATCGGGCCGGCGAGGATCGGGACGCGTCGAACGATTGCTGCCCCGGTAACTGCCGGCGGCATACGGATCGCGATCGGAGCCGCCGTACGGCCCCGACGACGGGTAGGCGCCGCTCGACTGGCGGTAGCGGGCGGCCTGGAACTCGCGACGGGCGCGGTCCTGCGCGGCGAGCCGCTCGTCGCGGCTGCGCGCGCCATCCTCGGTTGGCGTCGGTCCCCCGTCTGTGTTCCCCCCGCCGCTCCCCACGGCTCCCCCCAACCGTCGATGCGGCCGTTCGGGCCGCATCGCCCGGCCGTCAGCTGAAGCTCTGGCCGCACCCGCAGGTGCGCTGAGCGTTGGGGTTGTCGATGGCGAACCCCGCGCCCTGCAGCCCATCCTTGTAGTCGAGGGTGGCGCCCTCGAGCAGCATGGCGCTGGACGCGTCGACGACCACCTTCACACCCGAGTAGTCGAGCGTCTGGTCGTCGGCGGCGACGTCGGTGTCGAAGAACATCTCGTAGCTGAAGCCCGAACAGCCGCCGGGACGGACCGCGACCCGCAGCGCGAGGTCGTCGGCGCCCTCCTGCTCCATGAGCGAGCGGACCTTGTCGGTTGCGGTGTCGGTGAGCACGATCACTTCGCTGCTTCCTCCTCCGGAAGAACCGGGAACAGGGTCAGGCTACCGGCCGAGCGCAGGTCGCGGCGACCGTAGGCGGCCGTGGCGCCGGTCACGGCCGGCGTTGGGCCGGTCGACGCGCCGGTCATGGGCGCGACAGGGCCAGGTCGACCTGGCACGGGGAGCGGTCTGTGAGGGGGCGGAAGGCGTCGACCGCGGCGCCCCCCGACCGGTCGACGAACCCCACCACCAGGCCCTCGTGCAGGGCGCACACGATCTCGGGGTTGGCCTCGGCCAGCTCCCGGAACGGGCAGTGGGCGAACGCCACCGTGGCGTGGTCGTCGTCGAAGGCCACCGCGGGGTCGAACCCCAGGGCGTCGAGCCGGGCCACCAGGCCGTCCAGGCACGACACGGCGTCGCCGACCTCGGCCCCCGGGAGGCCCCCGACGGCGGCACGGTCCTCCGGCGACCGGACCGGCGCCCCGAGTGCCATCGCCGCCTCGGCGTCGGCCTCGCCCTGCTCGCGGGCGGACTCGACCACCTCGTCGCGCCCGATCCCGCCGGCGGCCGCCACGCGCAGCAGCATGCGGGCGAGCACGGGAAAGGTGGCCGGCTCGAGGCCGAGCGACGGCGCGTCGCCCGCCAGCGTGTAGCGGTGCTGGGGCCGGCCCACCGTGCCCCGGGCCTCGGTCTCGATGGTGAGGAGGCCCACGTCGCGCATGCGCTCGAGGTGGGGGCGGACGGTGTTGGGATGGAGGTCGAGCGTCTCGGCGATCTCGGCCGTGGCCAGGGGCCGGGCGGCGCGCGCCAGCTCGAGGTAGATCGCGTAGCGGGTGTTGTCGCCCAACGCCTTGAGCACCGCCAGCCGCGGCGTCGCCGCGCGGGGGAGGGCGGCCTCGGTCACGGCGGCAGTGTACCGCCGTTCCGGGTTTCACCGGCCTCCGCCGGTAGAATCGAACCCGTGGAACTCCGCCCGCCGACATCCGACGACGTCATGCGCGTGCTGCGCGGCGTCATCGACCCCGAGCTCGGCAGCGACATCGTCGAGCTCGGCATGGCCCGGGGGGCCGAGGTGCACCCTGATGGCGCGGTCGACGTCAGCATCGCCCTCACCACCGTGGGCTGCCCCCTGCGGGCCCAGCTCCAGCACGACGTCGTCGCCCGTGTCGCCTCGCTCCCCGGCGTCACCGACGTGCACCTGCGCTGGACCGAGATGACCGCCGAGCAGCGCACCACCGCCATGTCCAAGGCTCGGTGGAACGTGGCCCAGCAGCCGGAGGACACCTCGGTCCCGCTGTCGGCCAAGGTCATCCTCATCGCGTCCGGCAAGGGCGGCGTGGGCAAGTCGTCGGTGACCGTCAACCTGGCGGCGGCGCTGGCCGCCCAGGGCCTGACGGTGGGCGTGCTCGACGCCGACATCTGGGGCTTCTCCGTGCCCCGCATGCTGGGGGTCGAGGGCCGGCTGGCCGGCGCGACGCACGACGGGCGCAAGCAGATGTTGCCGATCGAGCAGCGCATCGGCCCCGGCGTCCTGCGCATCGTGTCGATGGGCCTGCTCGTCGACGACGAGGAGACCGCCCTCATGTGGCGGGGCCTGATGCTCAACCGGGGCGTGCAGCACTTCCTGCAGGACGTCCGCTGGGGTGACGACCTCGACTACCTGCTCATCGACATGCCGCCCGGCACCGGCGACGTGCAGATGGGTGTGGCGAAGCTGATCCCCCGTGCCGACGTGATCGTGGTCACCACGCCCGCCCGTGCCGCCCAGAAGGTGGCGGGGCGGGTGGTGGGCATGGCCCGCAAGAGCTTCCTGCGGGTGGCGGGCGTCATCGAGAACATGAGCGCCTTCCGGTGCGACCACGGCGAGGAGTACACCCTGTTCGGCGAGGGCGGCGGCGAGGAGCTGGCCCGCGACGCCGGCATCCCGCTGCTGGGCGCCGTGCCGCTGGAGCCCGCGGTGTCAATCGGCGGTGACCGCGGCACGCCGGTGGCGCTGGCTGACGGGCCGGCAGCCGAGGCGTTCCGCGCCATCGCCGCCCACATCGTGGAGGAGGCTGTGCCCACGGCCGCCATGGCCGGCTGCAGCGCCCGCATGCTGGACGCGGCGGTGGCCGCGCTCGACGCCCGCGACGCCGCCGACGCCTGAGTCGTCCCGCCGGCGCCGCTCCCGCCCGGGCCCAGGCTGTGCGCCCAGCGCGGCGCGCTCCCGGCCGGGTCACGCCATGCGCTCAGCCCGGCGGGTCGAGCGGCGGGGCGAGCTCCCGGGCCGCCGCCGCCTCGCTCTCGTGCGCCAGGGCGGCGTCGAACAGGCTGGCGATCGACGTGGCGGCCAGGGGGCGGAGCCGTTCGACGGCGTCGGTGAGGGCCGTCCACGCTTCCGGGTCGACGCCCTCGGCATGCTGCGACGGCCGCCACAGCGACTCGATGAACAGCTCGACCACGGCGTGCGCCATGGCCTGGGTGTGCTCGTGCAGGACGCGACCGATGGCCACCCGGCGGTCGAGCGGCACGCCGGCGTTCGCCAGCTCGCCGGACGCCTCGAAGGCCGCGGGGGCCACGATCCGCCACCGGCCGTCGTCCAGCACGCGGACCAGGCCCAGGGACTCGACGGTGTCGGGATCGACCTCGTCGATGTCGATGCGCAGTCGCCGGGCTCCCTCGGCCTTGGTGATGACCTCGGCCTCGGCGTCGACCTCGGCACTCTGCGCGATCGCGGCCTTGACGAACGCCAGGGCGGTGGTCGCGGCGCTGCCGGGGGCGCGGTCGAGCAGGCGGCGGATGGCGATGAGGGTGAGCCCGTGGGACTGCAGGTCGCGTATCGACTCCAGCCGGGCGACGTGGTCGGCGTCGTAGACCGCCACGCGACCGGCCCGGCGGGGCGACGGCAGCAGCCCCTCGGACTGGTACCAGCGGATGGTGCGGACGGTGGTGCCGGTCAGGTCGGCCACCTCGTCGACGGTGTAGCGGCCCTGCTCGCTGGAGGAGAGGTCGGTCGTGGCTGCCACCCCCCGCAGACTAGGTGACCTCAGGTCGCCGACCAGTCACCGTCGAAGCGGTCGCCCTTGACGATGCCCTCGTCGGCCAGCTTGCGGAGGTGCGCCCAGGTCGTCCGGCAGGCCACCGGGTGCAGCGGGGCCGGCACGTCCGCGTAGATCTCTTCGACCAGCTCGGCGATGGTGGTGGTGCCCCGGGACTTGACCGCCTGCGCGACCTGGGCCTCGCGGGCCCGGCGGTGATCGATCGTGGCCCGGACCGTGGCGAGCGGGTCGTCGATGACGTGGCCGTGCCCCGGAGCGATGGCCTTCAGACGCGGACGGATCGTGGTGAGCCGCTCGAGGGAGGCCAGGTAGGTGGCCATGTCGCCGTCCGGCGGGCTGATGACCACGGTCGAGCCCTCCATGATGTGGTCGCCGGTGAACAGCGTCCGCTCCTCGTTGAGCAGGTAGCACAGGTGGTTCGAGGCGTGGCCCGGGGTGTGGAGGGCCGTCAGGTGGAACTCGGTCGCCTCGATGACCGCGTTGTCGGCCAGCGTGCCGTCGAGGCGCACCTTGCCCCGGCCCTCGCCCGGCCCGAAGGCCAGGATGTCGGCCCCCGTGCGCTTCTTCAGCCCGGTGGCACCGGGGGCGTGATCCTCGTGGGTGTGCGTCAGCAGGATCCAGCGGATGCGGTCGCCACCGCAGCCGGCGATGGCGTCGAGGTGGGCGTCGTCGCCCGGGCCGGGATCGATGACCGCGATCTCGTCGATGCCGACGAGGTACGTGTTGGTGCCGGGGCCGGTCATCATGCCGGGGTTCTTGGCGACGATGCGCCGCACCATGGGCGACAGGGCGCCGGCCACGCCGTACACGAGGGGCTTGGGCTGCGGCTGGTCGACCGCGGCGTGCTCGGTCACGCTTCGTCTCCGAGCTCGCCGCGCACCTGGCCGGCGGACGGCGCCTCCCAGCTCTCGGCGTCCCACACGTCGTCCCGGCCCCCTTGGCGCGCACCCCGCGCCCGCGCATTGCCGCCGACTCCCGCCCCCACGAACGCGATCTGCCCCTTGCGCGCCAGGTAGCGCAGCAGCGGGAAGCGGACCGCGGCCCGGGTGGGTGGCAGCAGCAGCAGGATGGCGAGGGCGTCGCTGAGGAAGCCGGGGGCGATCATGAGCGCGCCGGCCAGCAGGATGAGGCCGCCGTCGACCACCTCCCGGCTGGGCAGCTCGCCCCGGTCGAGAGCGGCCTGGATGCGCCGGAGCACCCCGCCGCCCTCGCGCTTGGCCAGCCACGCGCCCACCAGCGAGACGACGACGAGGAGGACGATCGTGTCGAACGTGCCGATGGTGCCCGCGACCTGCACGATGACGGCCAGCTCCACCAGAGGGGCGACGACGAAGACGATGACGAGCAGAAGTGTCATGCGGGAGGTGCGCCGGCCGGGACGGGGCAGGGCGGCGGTGTGTTCCGCCCAGCCTACCGCCGGCCCCTGGCTGCCGGCCGCGGAGCGGCCCGCCCTGGCCTGCCGGGCGGACCGGTGTGACCCTCTTCACATCAGCCTTACGACCGGGTAACATGTCCGGAAAACGTACGGGGGAGGGGGTTCCTCGTACGGCGTGGCTGGAGCGACGCGATCGATCAGGGGGGAGCAATGACGCTGCCGAGGCCCCGACGGGCCCACTCCTATGGTGGTCGGCGTCTTGCTCGTCGGGTCGCTCCAGTCACGCCACCCGCCCGCTGCGGGGCAGGCGGCGGTGACGGTGCCGAAAACGACAGACGCAGCGCCTCCACCCGTGTGGACGACGCTGCGTCGCTGTCGGCTTCGCGGTCGCTAGTTGTGCTGCGCCACGGTGGCTCTGCGCTCGGCCTCGCTCAAACCTCCCCAGATTCCGTGAGGCTCACGGATGCGCAGTGCGTAGCTGAGACATGGCTCCCGCACCGCACAGGTCGCGCATATTGCCTTCGCTTGCTCTTCACGCCGCAGCTTCTCGCTCTTACGCTCGAAGTGCGACGGTGGGAAGAAGACGACAGCTTGTGGACCGCGGCATGCCGCTCGAACCTGCCAGTCTTCCTCGACGCGCTGTGCACTCACAGACACACCCCCCTTCCGAGGCGGACCATACAGCCGGTCCTACCCCGAGACAAGGAAAAGTTGCCGGGCAGTCAAGAGCCCGGACGCCGACGATGTCCCAGGTCAGCAGCACTGTCAACAAACCATTACCGGTACCTGCAGATGTCTGACGCGCGCCGCCGCTAGTCGAAATGCCGGCACCCCGTGGGGGTGCTCCGAAGGCGAAATGTCACTCCCCGGACGGGGCTCGCTCCCGGTAGTCCCGCGCGCCGCCTTCCTCGGGCTCGACCTCCAGCACGAGGCCCTCGATGGCGACGACCCGAGCGGGTTCGTCCTTGCGTATGGGGGTGGCCCGGTTCGTGCGTGCGCGCCACGGTGCGTCACGCAACGTGACGATGCCCTCGGGTGCGATGTCGGTGCGGGCCTCGCCCAGCTCGCCGATCATCCAATCGCGTCCGATCGTCGGTGTCGAGAACCGGCTGCGGACCATCGTGGGCATGCCGGCCACCATCGCCAGGGTCATGCCCACGAACGCGACGAGGAGCGTGATCCAGCTCACCGACACGCCGTCGAACAGCCACAGCGAACCGAGGACGAAGCTTACGGTGGCGATGCCGGTCCAGACGCGGGGGACGCCGGTCTGCACGTCGACCCCGTAGCCGAACATGGCGAAGAGCAGCAGCGCGACCCCGAGCGGGCGGGTGGGCAGCACGGCGAGGCCGTAGCACCCCAGCACCAGGGAGACGGCGCCCACCATCCCGGCTATGCCCACGCCCGCGGTGAACAGCTCGAACAGCAGGAGCGCCAGGCCGATGACGAACAGCAGGTAGGCGACCGCCGGGCTGGCCACGGTGTGCATGAGCTGCCCGGCCAGGCTCAGCCCGCCGAAGGTGACGTCGGTGAGGGGCCGGCGCTGGCCGTCGACCACCTCGGACTCGAAGCCGTCGAGCTGCAGCAGGAACTCGCCGATCACCGGAGCGTCGTTGTCCACCAGGCCCAGGTCGGCCGCCCGCTCGGCGCCCACCCGGTCGCCGACGTCGACGGTGCCGAGATCGGTGGGATCGACGCCGCGGGCCGCCAGCAGCGCCGGCGTGACCTCGATGCTCGACCCCGGGGCCATGCCGGTCGGCTCCGCAGCCGCCACCAGCCGGACGGAGCTGCCGGTGGCCTTGCTGCCCGACGGCCCGATCCACACGGCGACCGGGACGGTCGAGCCCTCGATGGTCGCCGTGAGCCGGACGAGCTCGCGCTCGGACACCACGGCCCCACCGCTGTCGAACTGCAGCACGAGCGCCAGGGCGCACTCCTGCTCGGCCCGCGCCACCTGGCTGTCGACGAGGTCGGCGAGCACGGGGTCGACCAGACCGTCGACCTCGACCACCACGACAGGCCCGCTGCCCTCCTCACAGGCCGGTTGCACGGGCGCGCCCAGCGCCGGCGCCGCCGTCCCGACCAGGCCGGCGGCCATGGCCGCGACACCGGCGACGAGCCGCGCCCGCCGGGGCGGCAGAGGGTGCGCGGAGCCGCTCGCGGGGTGGTCGTGTGGCTTCGCTACAGTCCCGCGGGCCGCCCCGGACGGGGCCGGCGACGTCGTGCGCTGTGGATCCTGAACTGTTCTTCGCTGCATCTCGGCTGGTCATCGTGGCCGGGAAGGGCGGGGTCGGCAAGACGACGGTCAGCGCGACGCTGGCCCGAGCGGCCGCCCTCGCCGGTTTGTCGACCCTGATCGTCGAGGTCGAGGGCAAGTCGGGCCTGGCCACGATGTTCGGCCAGGGCGAGTTGGGCTACGACGAGGTCGTGCTGTCGGCGGGCGGCGGGCCCGACGGCGCCGCGGACGTGCGGGCCCGCACACTCACCGCCGACACGGCGCTGCTCGAGTACCTCCGCGACCACGGCCTGTCCCGGATCTCCAAGCGGTTGGTGTCGACCGGGGCGCTCGACGTCGTGGCGACCGCCGCCCCGGGCATCAAGGACATCCTGCTGCTGGGCAAGGTCAAGCAGCTCGAGCGGGCGGGCGTGGCCGACCTGATCGTGCTCGACGCCCCGGCCGCCGGCCACGCCATCACGTTCCTCCAGTCGGCGCGCAGCCTGATCGACACCGTGAGCGTCGGCCCGATCAACGCCCAGGCTCGTGACGTGCTCGAGCTGCTGGAGGATCACGAGCGGTGCCAGGTGATGCTCGTCACCATCCCCGAGGAGACGCCGGTGAACGAGGCGGTCGAGACGGCGTTCTCGCTGGAGGACCGCGTCGGCATCGGCCTCGGGCCGGTCGTGGTCAACGGCGTGTACCCGGTCGTCGAGGGCCTGAGCGCGCAGCCGGCCGAGGTGGCCGCGGCCGCCGACGGTGCGGGCGTGTCGCTGCGGGCGGGTGAGGCCGAGGCGCTGGCCGCGGCGGCGGGCTTCCGGCTCGACCGGGCGGCGCTGCACGCCGAGCAGGTGGGGCGGCTCGAGGCTCAGCTCCCGCTGCCCCAGCTCCGGCTGCCGTTCCTGTTCACCACGGACATCGGACCGGCCGAGCTCGACGACCTGGCCCGGGCGCTGCTCGCCGAGATCGACGGCCTGACGAGGCTGCCGGCGTGACCTCGCTGGCCGACCTGGTGGCCGAGCGCAGCATCGTGGTGTGCTGCGGATCGGGAGGCGTCGGCAAGACGACGACGGCCGCCGTCGTGGCGCTGGAGGGCGCCCGCAGGGGCCGCCGCACCGTCGTCGTGACCATCGACCCGGCGAAGCGCCTCGCCGACGCGCTGGGCCTGGCCGGCCTCACCGACACGCCCAGCCGCATCGACGGCGACGTGGCCCGGCGAGCTGTGGGCGACGATGCTCGACACCAAGTCGACCTTCGACGCCCTGGTGGTCAAGCACGCGGCCACCCCCGCCCAGGGCGAGCGCATCCTCGCCAACCGCTTCTACCGCAACATCTCGGGCGCCCTGTCGGGCACCCAGGAGTACATGGCGATGGAGAAGCTCTACGAGCTGCACGACGAGAGCGACTTCGACCTGGTGGTGGTCGACACCCCGCCCACCCGACATGCGCTCGACTTCCTCGACGCGCCCCGGCGGCTGTCGCGCTTCCTGGAGCACCGCCTGTTCCGGCTGCTCGTTGCACCCAGCCGCGGCCTGGTGAAGGCCATGAACATGGCGGCGCAGACGTTCCTGCGCACCGTGTCGAAGGTGGTCGGCGGCGACGTCGTCGACGACGCCATCGCCTTCTTCCAGGCGTTCGAGGGCATGGAGGAGGGCTTCCGCGAGCGGGCGGCCCGGGTCAGCGAGCTGCTGTCGGCACCGGAGACGGCGTTCGTGCTCGTGGCCTCCCCCGGCGCGACACGGTCGAGGAGGCGCACTTCTTCGCCGAGCGCCTGCAGGAGGCGGGCATCACGGTCGACGGCCTGATCGTGAACCGGGTCCACCCGTCGTTCGGCGTCCCCCCGGCGTCCGGTCGCCGCAGGCCGGCCGCCGGGACGACCCCGCACACGGCCACGGTGTCCGCGGCGGCCGCCGCGGGGACGGCCGAGCGGGCGACCACGCTGGCCGGCACACCGCTCGGGGGCCTGTACCGCAACCTCGCCGACTTCCAGGCGGTCGCCAGCCGCGAGCAGGCCCACCTGGCCGGCCTGACCGACGCCGTCGCCCCCGCGCCGGTCGTCTGGGTGCCGTTCCTGCGCACCGACGTCCACGACATCGCCGGGATGGACGAGGTGGCGCGGTACGTGTTCCCGTCGTCGCCGCCGGCCTCGGCCTCCGGTTGACGCCGTGGGCGGCCCGTCGCCGGGTCGCGGCGGTGTGGGTGGACCGGCGCCGTCCCGATCGCGGGCCGCGGGTCGTCGGCCGTCGGTCGGGTCAGGCGCGGCGGTGTTACTCGTCCAGGGCGGCGGCGGCCTCGTCGAGCGCGGCGACCGCCGACTCGACGGTCTCGGTCACGGGCACGATGCGATCGAAGCCGGTGGTGTGGAGCAGGCGGGTGAGGGTGGGCCGGCTGCAGGCCACGGCCACGTCGCCTCCCGCCTCGCGGGCCCGGCGGATGCCGCCGATCAGGGCGCCGAGGCCGGCCGAGTCCATGAACGGCACCGAGGACAGGTCGATCAGCAGGTAGCGCTTGTCGGCCAGCTCGCCGAGCGCGTCGCGGAACTGGCCGACGGTGTAGGCGTCGAGCTCGCCGACGGGACGGCAGACGGTGTAGCTGTCGGCCTCGTCAACCTGGATGTCGAGCACTTCATCTCCTCCCCGGACCGCGCCGGGCGATCGTAGCTGCGCGCAGCGGGTCGGTCGGGCGCCTCGGCCCTGGTCGGATCCTGATCGATGCCAGCCGCCCGCCATCGCGGCCGTTGGCACCTGACTGTTCCCGGCTCGTAGCCTGCGCAACCGTGTCAGACGTGCTGATCGCCACGGACGCCGACTGGATCTTCGAGGACGTCGACGCCGCCCTGTCCGACGAGGGCACGAACGTCCTGCGGGTGCGGCGGGGTCATGACGTCAGCGCCGCGGTGCGCAAGGTCGTCCCCGACCTGATCGTGCTCGACATGCAGATCGGCAACATGGGCGGCATCGCGACCGCGCTCAACCTCGAGCAGGAGTTCGAGGACGGTTCCACCCCGTTCGCACCCATCCTGCTGTTGCTCGACCGCCCGGCCGACGTGCCGCTGGTGAGGCGCTGGGCGGTCGACGGCTGGATCGTGAAGCCGCTCGACCAGTTCCGCCTCCGGCGTGCCGCCCGGGCCCTGCGGTCGGGCGAGACGTACGAGGAGCCGTCCGGCCTGGCCGGCTGACCCGCCGTGCCTGCGCCGAAATGTGAAGTCGAAGGACACGGGGCGAGCGGATAGAGTCGTCTCTCCGGATCACCGGGTGGTGGCTCAGCTTGGCAGAGCGCTGCGTTCGGGACGCAGAGGTCGGGAGTTCAAATCTCCCCCACCCGACCAGGTCAGGGCAGGTTTCCGGCGACAACGTCGGGAACCTGCCCACATCTTCCCCACCGATGTGGCCTTCAATGGCTACAAGACGCTCACCGCCTGCATCGAGCCGCCCGCGCCATGCCGTCCTCGGGGCTCACCGTGGCGCAGCTCGTCTGCTGGCGCATCGCCCGCCCGTGGTCGTCGGGACGCTGTACGAGCACGGCACGTCGGGGTCAGAACCGGTCGACCCAGAACTCCTGGTCGGGATGGGGGGTGTCGGCGTAGCTCATCGTGGCGGTGGACCACGGAGGTGACGTCAGCCGCCTCGAGGTGTCGAACACGGGCATGAACTCGGTGAGGTAACCCTGCTGATCGGAATCGAGCTGGTGCTGGTACCAGAGCTGGTCGCCATGGCCCTCGCAGGGGTAGAGGATCGCCTCGTAGTTCTTCCAATACGGGGTCGTCAGGCACATGTTCGTGCCGGACCACCGGATGAAGAAGTTCTCCGTCCCGGTTCCCGGCACGATGTCCCACCTGTCCTTGAAGGTCGTGCAGTTAGCCGTCCGGACCCATGTGCCGACGGTGGTGCCGTAGACCCCCAGGCACTCGTAGCCCGAGCCCAGCTCGGAGCTGACCCTTATGGTCACCGTGTACTGCGGGTCCGGCGGCACTGCGCCTGCGGGTGGTGCCGAGGTGAGCACGGCGGCGCACACCGCGACGAGAGCGCCGATGGGCCTGAGCAATCGCTTCACGTTCTTCTCCCCTGGGTACGACCGACCCCGGGTCCCGTCCCCGAGCAGCGTGCACGTCCAGTAGGCACGCCTCGTTCCGCAATGCCCGAGAAAGTGCACGGTCCGAGTCGGCTCGGAGTGTCGGGCAGCGTAGAGGGCCGCGGCGGGCTCGGTGCGTCGCCCCAAGGTGTGGTGTGGTGATCGCTCGCGTACCGCCGTCGGCATGACGCCGGGGGAGATCGCCTGAACTGGTGCTTGGGCTGCAAATAGCTGCGACATGACGCTGAATCTCTCGGCAACTGCGTGGGGCGTCACGAGCGTGGCCCGTGTGGCCCAGCTTCGGTGAGGACGTCGTCGAGCACGCCGAACAGCTCGCTCGGCCGGCAGGTCATCCGCGGGTGCAGGTCGGCGCCGAGCGCCGGGTCGTAGAGCCACACGACATCGTCCGATGCCGCGTCGGGGCGCTTCGATGGCGGAACGGCGGCAGTCCCTGAGACGCCTCAGGGGCATCCCCTATAGCCCGTGGGTACCGGTCTTCTTACCGTTGGCTCATGGATGCCACCACCGAAGCTCATCCCATGACATCGACCCCGAGGACCGCCCCCACCACGCTCGTGGTCGCGAGTCTGGCCTCGCTGGGCGCAGGTGCCATCCATGTCAGGGCGGTCGGTCTCCACGGCGAGCACGGGGAGGCGGCCGTGGCCTTTGCGCTGCTGGCAGCGTTCCAGGTGGCATGGGGCGTGCTGGCGCTGGTCCGGGCACGCCGGTTCGTCGTCGCTCTCGGCGCCCTCGGCAACGCGGTGGCGTTGGGCGGCTGGTTGACGACCCGTACGTCCGGGATCGGCTTCATCGACGGGCTGGAGGTGGCCGAGAGCCCCGGCTTCGCCGACGGCGTCGCGGCCGCGCTGGCGGCGGTGGCGGTGTTGGGTGCGGTGGCCTACCTGATCGCCCCGTCCCGGCTCCGGCTGCCGATGCTGGCCGGGCCGTTCCCTGCAGCCGCGGTCACTGGCACCCTCGTCGTGGCTGCCATCGTGGCGGCCACCGGCGACACCCACGCCCACGACGACGACCAGCCTGTCGCCTACGACGGCACGTTGCCGGTCGACCTGAGCGGCGTGCCCGGCGTGACGCCCGAGCAGGAGGCCGAGGCCGAGGCGCTGGTCACCGCCAACATCGAGGCGCTGCCGCGCTTCGCCGAGCCCGATGTGGCCCACGCCGCCGGCTACCGGTCGGCGGGCGACTCGGACACCGGCGTCGAGCACTTCATCAACTGGAGCCTGCTCGACGACGGCCGCAACCTCGACGCCCAGTACCCGGAGTCGCTGGTTTACAAGGTCGAGCCGGGCGGCGGCCGCACGTTGGAGGCAGCCATGTACGTGCTGGAGCCGCCGGCCACGCTCGACACCGTCCCCCCGCTCGGCGGCCCGCTGGTCCAGTACCACGTGCACAACGACTTGTGCTGGGAGGGTGAGGAGGGCGCGTACGTGGTCTTCGCGGCGGACCCGCTGCCCGCCCCGTGCCCCGCCGACAGCCACCGGCGACTGCTGGAGCCCATGCTCCACGTGTGGATCGTCGGCAATCCATGCGGGCCGTTCGCCGCCCTGGAGGGCATCAGTGGCGGCCAGGCGCCCCCCGGCGAGGAGGTCCTCTGCGACCACGACCACGGCACGCACTGATCGGCATGGGTCTGCCACGACTCGCCGATCGCGCGACACCGTGACGCGTCCCGGTCAGGTCGAGCGCGACGTCAGCCGCCGCGATGGCATCTCGTCTGTTGCTGTTGCCGGGAGAGGCGAGGGCGCAGGCTTCGAAGGGTGACCGACTCCCTGGGCTCTGCCAACGACACAGCTTGCTCGTGTTGTGCGTTTGGTGGTCGTTTCTCCGGAGCCTGCGCGATCTCGGCTCGGTCGCCCGCATGCACTGCGCTGCATTCCCGAAGCGCACGGCCAATCCACCCGGGACATGGCACCAAAGTGCCTGCTTGAGACTTCGGGTGGACGCGGCGACTGGTTCGTAGCGTCTCGAGGTCTCTGACGGAATGGCTCTCGAAGTGCCTGCCACTGGCTGCCAGGTCGGTTGGCTGCCGAACGAACGGCTTCCCAGCGGGGGCCTCACCGCGGGTGGCTCGAAAGAGGAGCGTGCACCAACGATCTGAAGCAGCACTGATGGGCGACATCCTGCGTGCGGGCAGCAGGGGTACGGTCGTCGCATCGGGAGGTGGGGGTGGGAGGGCCGACGTGAGCGAGGCGGACCCGCCGATCGGGCAGGATGAGCACCAGCCGAAGCTGGCCGGGCCAGGATGGAAATCACCGGCTATGTACACGTGCTCGGGCTTCGGGGGTCGGCCCGTGCGACTGATGTCCACCACAGGCCGACAGTTGACGACGGCGGTCGTGGTGATGGCCTTGGTCGCCACCGGGTGCGGGTTGGGGGACGGCGAGGCGGTCGGCGGCTGGTGCCGCAACGACGTTGTCGCCAGCGTCGACGACCCGGAAGGCACGATGAGGCTGGTCCGGGTCCGGCCCGGAGGCGAGGTCACCGAGATCACGGTCGAATGGCCGGACGACGAGCTCTCCGAGCCGGCGTCGCGCCCCGACTTCTCCCCCGACGGAGAGCGGATGGTCGTGGTGCGGGCCGACGGTGACTACGAGTCAGCCGGCCCGGAGGCAACCTGGCTGTGGACCATGGCTGCCGACGGGTCCGACCCGCGTCCCGTGACCGGCGGCGACGTCTACGACAACCATCCCGACTGGTCCCCTGACGGCACGATGATCGCCTTCACCCGGTTCGAGCCAACCGTCGACGGGTCCCGAGGCCCCCGGCTGATGCTGGTGGACCCCGCCGAACCCGGTCCACCGCGAGCGCTCCTCGGCGACGCGCCCGGCGATGACCGCGCTCCCCGGTGGTCGCCTGACGGCCGCCGGCTGGCGTTCATCCGGTCGGAGACGCCGCTCGATGACGACAGCGACCCCGCGACGACGGTGATGGTGGTGGACGCCGATGGTGCTGGGCTGCGCGAGATCGCCATGGTGGACGACGCCCGCACCGTTGACTGGTTGCCGGACGGGGACGCCCTCCTGGTCAGCAGCCCGACCTCGGGTGCGGCGTCGACCGTGCACCTGGTCGACGTGGACACTGGCGAGTCCCGACTCCTGATCGACGACGCGGCTGAGGCCGTCCGGGCCCCGTCGCCCTCATCTGACGACGAGAGCGACGATGCAAGCATCTGGTACTTGACCGTTGTGGAGGGCGACGACGACCTCTCCGAAGAGTGGCGCCTGCAGCACGCCCGGCTGGTCGGCGACGGCGCCGCCGCCCGCGTCGAACCGCTCGGCGACTCCGTGAGCGTCGGGGCTGCGTTCCTCTACGGCAGCTTGGGGCTCGGCGTCAGGCCCTGCGCCTGACCAAAGCGCGCCGGCGCCACCTGGCGTCCTGCCGTCGGTGGGATCTCTGTCGAGCCCTCACCCCGCTGAGGCGAGAGGCGGCGCTGGCCGCGCAACCTGAGCCGCCACTTTGGAGGGGTTGACGTAATGCTCCAGGGTGCGCAGGGAACTGTGTCGGCTCGTGGCCTGGTTGATGCGGGTGAGGTCCTCGCCGGCGGCGGCCGGATGCGTGAGGCGGCTGTGGCGCAGCTTGTGCAGCGTCCGGCCGACGGAAGCGACCTTGAACGGCTCGGCTCCCAGTCGAACTCCTCTTGCGTCAGACCGGTGAGCGCCCGTCTCAGCGTGTGCATCTCGATGACAAGCATCGTGTTCAACAACACGTCAGCACGCGGCCCCCAAGCGGTCATGAATGGAGTCTTGACCAACGACACCGCACCGCGCCATCAGCGCCAAGCGCGAGGGCGACCATATCGACGGCTCGGCGCGCGCTCGATGACCACGCAGCTGTCCCAGATCGCGCGCCCGATAACGCGCAGCGGGCACCCTGTCCGCCTCGCCCCAAGGTGCCGGTCCAGGGCGCTCGCGATGGTGAGCAACCCGACGCCGGGCCGCGACGCCGGACGCGCCAGATCTGCCGATCGGTGTGCCTTACGTTCTGTTCCGCCCTTGTGGCGGGCGGGGCCTCGAGCGAGGTCTCGGCTCCTGCCGAGCTAGACGGGTTCGACCGAGCTGGGAGTGACCGTGAGTACCCCCTCTACGCAGTTCTCGCCCTGTTGGCGGTCGCCGCAGTCGCGGCGGTCGTCGTTGCGCCCATCACCGCCAGCAGCGGACACAGGGATCGAGCTGGACGCGCTAAGGGCGCCGGGCGGCGGCTGGGGAGGCTCGGCCCGGCGCCCTCGGCCGGCGCGGCAACGGGGTTGTCAGTGCGACCCGGCCACAACGAGCCGGTTGCTGACATCGACCACGCCCGGGACGTCCCAGGCGTCGTCGACCACGGCTCGGCGAGCGTCCGGCGAATCGACCTCGCCGCCCAGGACCACGACCCGGTGGTCGACGTCCACTTTGATCTCGGCGTCCTGCGTGTACAGGTTCTCGTTGAGCCGGTGGATGAGCGCGGACTTCATCTCCCGGTCGCTCGGCACCTTGTCGGAGGGCACGTTCTGCCAGGCATAGGTGGTACGGCTCGGGTAGCTAATCCAGGGCATCGTCTCGCTCCCCATCGTGAGACTCACTCGCCCACCTCGTCACTACTACCCGCCGTGCGGCCCGTAAACGGACCCGGCCGCGATTCCCGCCGCTGAGCTGCTCAGCAAGTGCCGGCACAGGCTGGGGAGGCCGTGGGGCGGGAGCACCGGGCGACCCGTGGTTAGCGTGCTGAGGCGTCGTGTGGCTCGTGCGAGAGCAGGGCGGTCTCGTCGCGGAGCCGGGCGGTGCTGCGGGTGAGGAAGTCGGCGATGACGGCCAGCTCGTCGTCGCCGTAGTGGTCGAGGAGGCGGCCGAGCGAGCGCCGGGGGCCGGCGAAGTAGGGCGCGATCTCGGCGATGCCCTCGTCGGTCGGCTCGACGATGGTGCGGCGGCGGTCGGCGCGGTCGCGCACCCGGCGTGCGAGGCCGCGCGCCTCGAGACGGTCGACCAGGGCGGTGACCGAGGCGGCGGCGAGGCCGGTGCGCCGGGCGATCTCGCCGGCGGTCATCGGGCCGTGCTGTTGGAGCAGGCTCATCGCCTTGTGATCCGAGGGGTGGACGCCCAGGCGGGCCGCCACCGCGCCGTGGAAGACGACGGTGGCGTCGCTGTGCTCGCGACCGAGCCGCCGCACGTCGTCGACAAGTTCGTCGTGATGCCTTGACATCGTCCGGTGTCTCCCAGATAGTTCGTTCGTCGAAAGCTTAGATCATCGAAGTAGTGCGGGTGGGGAGGACTAGACATGGACGAGCGCTTCACGGCACCCACGCGCGATACCGACCAGGGTGACCGGCCGGGCCCAGACGAGGGCGCGGTCCGGGCGTTGTACGACCGGCTGATGGACGGCTGGAACGCCGGGGACGGGCAGGCCTTCGCCGCGCCCTTCCTCGACGACGGCCACCTCGTGGCCTTCGACGGCACGCACTTCGACAGCCGCGCCCAGATCGCCCAGTTCCAGCAGAAACTGTTCGACACGCACCTCAAGGGCACGCGGCTCGTGGGCACGGTCACGGGCGTGCGGTTCCTCGCGCCCCACGTGGCGCTCCTGCACGCGGTGGGCGGCACGATCATGCGACGCAAGTCCAAGCCCGCGCCGGAGCGCGACTCGATCCAGACCCTGGTGGCGGTGCGCACCGGGGACGGCTGGGCGCTGGCCGCCTTCCAGAACACCCGCATCCGCCCCATCCGCAACGGCCGGACATTCCTCGTCACCGCGCTCGGCGACAGGCTGTGGCGACTGTTCCGGCTGCCCACCGATCCCGTGCCGCCGTCCGGCTGACGCCACCGGCCCGCCTGAAGCACCCCTATCGACCACCCGCCTCCGACCAGGAGAAACCTGCCGTGCGCAAGATCATCAGCTTCACCCACGCCACCCTCGACGGCTATATCGACGACCCGCACGAGTGGTCGTTCCAGTACGCCGACGAGGAGTTGCAGGACCACTTACTCGAGATGACGCTCGCCGCCGACGCACTGCTGCTCGGCCGCATCACCTACGAAGGCATGGCACAAGCCTGGCCCACCAGGGGCGGTAACCCCTTCGCCGACCACGTCAACTCGATCACCAAGTACGTCGTCGCCTCCCAACCGGTCGACACCACGGCGTGGGATCCGACCGTGGTCATCGCCGGCCCCGACCTTCTCGACGAGGTCAGCCGACTGAAGCAGGGCGAAGACGGCGACATCCTCATCTGGGGCACCGGCCAGCTGACCGACCCCCTCGCCGCGGCCGGCCTGCTCGACGAGTACCGGATCTGCACCTCCCCCGTCATCAAGGGAGGCGGCGAGCCCCTGTTTCGCCCCGCCAGCGCCGGCACCGTCGAGCTCCTCGACACCAAGATCTTCGCCACCGGCGCCGTCGTCCACGCCTACCGCCCCACCTCAGCCCCCTGACCCGAACCGAGCCACCCGACGAGAGCCCAACATGAACGACGAGATCGCGACCAACCTCGCCGGTGAGCGCCTCGCATCAGGACACGTACCGGTCCCAGCCACCAACGTCTACGCATTGAAGGCACCGCTTGCTTCAGCTGTGTTGAAGCGACTCCGGGGGGGGGGGGGGCGTCATCGCAGATTGAGATGCAGCGATCAGCCGGACGGCCATATCTGCCGCCCACGGCTGGAGGTCGTGGAAAGCGGCGGTGGACGACGGACGCCAGGCCGTCAGCCTGGCTTGGAGCAGGGACCGAGCGGCCGTGCGGCGGTGCCGAGCGGTTGCGCCGCGCACGCAGAGCTGACGCAAAGATCATCACTCCCCGTCCCGGCGGGATCGGACGCCGTCGCGGGGATGAGTTGTGCGCGCGAGCGATGAGTTCGACGGCCGCGGGGCCGTCAGAATCACGACATGGGTGAAGAGCATCTTGCCGCCGCCGTCGACGCTCTCCTCGATGACGTGGTCGGTTCCGGCCAGGAAGTTGGGGTGCAGGTCGCGGTCATCCGGCACGGTCACACGCTCGTCGACACGGCACGCGGTGCATCCGATCCGCGCACCAGAGCGCCGGTCGATCGCGACACCCTGTTCTGGGCCGGTTCCACTGCGAAGGGGGTGGCGTCCTCGGTGGCGCACGTCCTCATCGAACGCGGTGAGGTCACCGACGACTTGCGCGTCGTCGACGTGTGGCCGGAGTTCGGGGCACGCGGGAAGGACACGGTGACGCTGCGCCACGTGCTCCTTCACACCGCTGGTGTGCCTGGTCTCCCACCCGAAACGACCGCGGCGGATCTCTGCGACTGGGACACCATGTGCGCGGTCATCGCGGACGCCGAGCTGTGGTGGGAGCCCGGAACCCGATTGGGCTACCACGCCAAGACCTTCGGGTTCCTGCTCGGCGAGATCCTTCGTCGGGCTACCGGCCTCACCATCTCGACGCTGTTGCGCGAGCGTCTCACCGGCCCGCTCGATGTGGCCGACCAGGTTCATTTCGGTGTCCCCGCGCGGCTGTTGTCACGGGTTGCCAGGCAGGTCGCCGCCGACGGCAACGAACTGCCTCGAGCCGAGCCCGGTTCGCCGCTCGACCGGGCGATGCCGGCGGGGGTGGTCCCCGACGCCGACTACGCCAACCGCCCCGACCTCCTCACGTCCGACATTCCCTCGGAGGGCACCATGAGCGCTCTCGGCGCCGCCCGCATCTACTCGGCTCTGCTCGGGCACGTCGACGGAGTCGAGCTGGTGTCGCCCGCCCGGCGGGCGGCCATGGCGACGGTCGCGTTCACCGGCATGGACGAGGTGATGGGATTTCCAACCGAGTGGGCGTACGGCTACAGCCCCACTCGACCGAGCGGCCGCGGCACGCCCGGCTCCGCCTTCGGCATGGTCGGCATGAACGGCTCTGCCGCCTACGCCGACATCCGCTCCGGCGTCGCCGTCGCCGTGATGCGCAACCGCTTCACGGCCGACTTCACAACCATCGAACGGATCGATCGACTGATCGAGGACGAACTGTCGTAGACCAGATGCGCCGCGGGGCAAACAGGAAGGGACCACCGATGAACCAACCCACGACCACGCTCGACGACCGCTTCAGCGACCCGGGGACCGCGCCAACCTCGTGGGACGAGACCGTGCGGACGCTTGAGGAGGCTGAGCTGTTCTGGATCACCACCGTCCGCGCTGACGGCCGGCCACGCATGAGCCCCCTCGTCGCGGTGTGGCTCGACGACGCCCTCCACTTCTCCACCGGTGCCGACGAGCAGAAGGCCGTCAACCTGCGCGCCAACCCGCACGTGCTCCTGACGACAGGCTGCAACCAGTGGGACCGCGGCCTTGACGTGGTCGTCGAGGGCGAGGCCATCCAAGCCACCGACGACACAACTCTGAAGCGCCTCGCCGACCGGTGGCGGTCGAAGTGGGATGGACGCTGGCAATTCGAAGCCCGCGACGGTTGCTTCCACCACGAGGCCGGCGCAGCGCTCGTGTTCTCCGTGGCACCCACCAAGGTGCTCGCATTCAGCAAGGGCACATTCACCCATACCAGCCACCGCTTCTGATCGCAGCCAGCCACCACCGTCGCGGGGTTAACTCGTCATATCGGGCCCAACGCGCACCACGCGGTAGCTGGCCGGTCGCATGTGGCCTCGTGGTGCGGTGGCGGGCTCGTTCGGGACCAGGGGCAGGTCTCCGGCGGTGACGCCGGGAGCTGCCCAGATGGTTCTGGTGTCGGCTGGGTTCACATTCCGTCTGAGAGGACGGAGAGCACCTCGTCGGCCCGCCAACGGAGCTGGCGGCGTGGTCCCTCGGCGGCAGCAACCAGAATGCCGACGTCTTCGAGGTGGCGGAGCGCCTTCAGGGCCGCCGGGCGGGTGATGCCGAGACGCTCCTCCACGACCCTTGTTGTCAGGACCGGCTGTTCGATGGTCAGTTCGGCCAGTTGGGTCGCCGCGCCGCGCGTCGTGGATCGGACCGACGTGCGGTAGCGCTCCCGGAGGTCCAGGAGTCGCTCGGCGCGAAGCACGGCGTCAGCTGCTTGCGTGCTGACCGCCTCGAGGAACAGCTGCACCCACGAGTCGACGTCCCCTCGCTCACGGACCGCCTGGAGGACGTCGTAGTACCGCTCGCGACGCGCCTCGAAGTAGGGCGAGAGGTAGAGGAGCGGCTCCGGCAGCCGATCCCGCACCACCAGGAAGAAGACGATGAGGAGTCGTCCGAGGCGGCCGTTGCCATCGAGGAACGGATGGATCGTCTCGAACTGGTAGTGCAGCAGCGCGGCCTGTACCAGGGGTGGCAGCAGCGGCTGCTCGTGGATGAACCGTTCGAGGTCCGTGAGGAGATCGCCGACCTCTGTTGGCGGCGGCGGTACGAACGGAGCTGTCTCGATCGTCGCCCCGGCGGGGCCGACCCAGTTCTGTGTCGTCCTGAGTTGGCCGGGCTGACGCTCCCGCCCACGGACTCCGGCGAGGATCACCGCGTGCATCTCGCGGATGAGCCGCGTGCTCAGCGGAAGTGTCTCCAGCCGCTGGAGTCCGAGCTCCATCGCCCGGACGTAGTTGACGACTTCCTCGACGTCGGCTCCGAGTGGCTGTTCGCTGGCTTCCGCATCGAAGACGTCGACGAGCGAGGCCTGTGTTCCCTCGATGCGTGTGGACGCCACCGCTTCTCGACGGAGGTAGGGCCGCACGAGGAGGTGGGGATCGGGGAGCAGGCGGCCTGTGCCCGCCAGCCGTCCGAGCGCTGCCTCCGCGTCTGCGATCCTGAGGAGGTTGTCGCGTGAGATCGTGAGCTCACGAGGTATGGAGTTCGGGAAGTAGGCCACATGGCCGTGCGGGCCGATGGTCTGGCGTGCGGCGCCGAACGGCGTCTCGGCGTAGCGATCCGGATCCACGCCAAGATCCTAGATCCACTAGCAACCTAACGGCGGTTTTGTTAAGAGTCGCCGGTCCAGTCGAAAGGTTGGGAAACAGTCGCCTTGTACAGGCTCGGACATCGCCTGGGTGGCCGCCCGTGCGTGGACGGACTCAGACGTGCAGCGTGGGCCGGTAGATGAGCTCTTGGGTGTGGCCGTCGAACGTCCGGCTCTCGATCAGCTCGAGGTCGAAGTCGGCCGCGCCCTGGAAGATCGGGTCCTCCCCGGTCTGACCGGTGATCACAGGGAAGAGCGTGAGTTGGACGCGGTCGACGAGGCCGGCGGCCATCAGCGCCCGGTTCATCGACAGGCTGCCGTGCGAGCGCAACGGCACATCGGACTCCTCCTTGAGCCGGGCGACGACGTCGACGGCGTCACCGCTCACGAGGGTCGCGTCCGGCCAGTCGAGGGGTCCTTCGAGTGTCGTCGACACCACCGTTGTCGGCATGTTCCTCATCCGGGCGTTGATGGGGTCGAGCTCGGACACCTCGGTGCTCGAGCCCAGCAGCTGCAGGAACTGCCGGAACGTGTTGGCCCCGAGGACCATCCGCTGCTCCACGTCGTACTGGGCGAGGCGGTGGTCGAGGAACTCGGGGCCTTGCTTGCCCCAGAAGCCGCCCCAGTCGCCGCGCTCGCTGTAGGAGCCGTAGCCGTCGAGGGTGGAAAAGACGTCGAAGGTGTAGGTCGCGGTCATGGTGCTCTCCTCGAGAGGGGTTGATCGGGCCCCGGTCGTCTGCCGGATTCCTGCCCCCGCTACGAACGGGCCCGGCGGTTTCGACAGGACCGTCGGAAGATTCTTCTCGCAGTGCAGGTGTCGATTCGGGCGATGGCGTTCGTGGCGGTGATGCGCGGCGCATCGGGCGCCGCCGAACCCAGGAGAACGCCATGTCCCGTTCCCGCGCAGGAGACTGTGACCATGCCCCAGTACCTGCTGTCGGTCTGGTTCGACGAGCCCTACGACGACGACGTCGACCTCTCCGCACCCGAGACCCAGCGCCAGATGGCACAGACCGCCGAGCTCAACGCCGAGATGGAACGCGCCGGCGCCTGGGTGTTCGTCGCCGGCCTGCGGCCGGCATCGTCGGCGACGGTGGTGCGAGCCGCGGGCGGCGCCATCTCGATGACCGACGGCCCCTACGCCGAGACCAAAGAGCAGATGGGCGGCCTGTGGATCATCGACGCCGCCGACCTCGACGCCGCCCTCGACTGGGCCGCCAAAGCCGCGACCGCCTGCGGGCGACCCATCGAGGTCCGACCCACCCATGCCTGACCTCGCCTCATCGCGACGGCATCGGTGGCGCGAGCGGGCCGGGGGTGTGGAGGGCCTCGAGGCGCTCGACGCCGACCTGAGGGCGAGCGTGGCGCTGGGGTGTGGTGGCGGGCGAGGGCTCGGCTCGCTCGCCGGGTCGCATGCGCCGCAAGCGAGGCACGCGGCTGGTCCTACGGCGCCACGAGGCATGGGCCTCGCAGTAGACGAGTTTGTCCCCGTTGCCGGCTCGTTCGCTGAAGCTCACCGGACCGCGGCACGCGTGTGGGCAGCCGCCCACCGCGGGTCTGTGCTCCGGGCCGCGGTACCAGCACTCCCCGGGCGTTGTCACGGGTGATGCTTGTTGATCGTCTGGATCGGGCCCGCTCCGCTGCTGCGCTTGAGCTTCTTGGCCGCTCGCTTCTCCTTGAGCGTCCTGCCGGCTTTCTTGCCGCTGGGTTTGTGGGGCGACTTGTCAGCCATGGTGGATCCTGTCCTCGTTGTGTGTGGTGCGGTCTGTGTTGACGCCGACGAGGAGGTCGAGCATCTCGCCGATGGTGCGTTCCTGGGTGATCGGGTCGCGTAGCGGCACGTGCTCCTGGATGCGGTACCGGTTGCGACGGCCGTTCTTGTCCTTGACCACGTAGCCGGCGTCGACGAGATCGGTGACGATGGTGTGGGCGCTGCGCTCGGTGACCCCGACCATGGCGGCGATGTCCCGCAGCCGCACGCCAGGGTCATGGGCGATGCACAGCAACGCCCGAGCGTGGTTGGTGAGGAAGCTCCAACTGCCCATGCAGGCACCCTACTACAGATTCCTGAATTGAATTGCATGTTTCTAGGTTCAGGTATATGGTGCATTCACGCACCGCGGTGGTGGCCGTCGTCGGCGGTCACCACCCCGGGGCCAAGAAGGAACGATCATGGAACCCCTCCTCGTCCTGGCGATCATCGCCGTCGTGGGCTTCGGCCTCTACCGTTTCATGCGGGCACGCGCCGCCCATTGACGTCCAGACGCGCGCATCCGCCCGGCCAACCGAACCCCGACTTGGGGGCCGGCTCGTCGGCGCCGCCGGACCTGACCTCCAGCCGCGAGCTCGGTGCCTTCTCCGAGCATCCCCACCAGAGGAGGCTTCATGCTCCCCACTCCGAGTGCCGTCCTGAGCGACCTGGACGTCGCTCACGTCGAGCCTGACATCCAGTGGTCACAGGGCGATGACGAACCGCCGCCCCAGCAATGCGGACGATGCCGATTGCTCTTCGAAGGTGATCCCACACTGCACCCACCCGCGCAGCCGGACTGGTGGCTGTGCCCGCCATGTCGGGCCATCCTCTTCGGCCGCAATCCCCGCCCCGACAACGTCGCCCACCGCCGACGGGTCCGTGAGTCCTGAGCTCCCGCCAGTCACAGACCACACCCGAGGGCGCCCATGCGGGACCGAGACCGAAGGCCACAGCCGCTCGATCGCCTCACATGTTGAAGGAGCCTCGTGGAACGCGCCGAAACGGTCCTCGACCGCAGCACCGACCTCGCGGCCAATCCCGGAGCCCATGACATAGGCACGGTCGCCCTCCATCTCCTCCGTACCGCTGACCACGACCCCACAACCCTCGATCACGCCCTCCACATCGGCAGAACGCGCGTCCGGCGCGCACCCGCGAGCCGTGCTGCACACCGAGCCGTCGAGCTGCTCGAATCGGTCATCGGGTTCCTCGGCCACAAGCCACGAAACGGCGACTGATCCCGCGCACCGCACCTCGACGGGGTGGCCCGCGACGGAGTGCCCAGCCACGGGCGGTCACATCGTGCGGCGGTGGTCGGCGAGAACGAGGTCCACGACCGCACGGGGTGTGTGCCGCCATCCGAACCGGCGAGCCGCGGGGACGGCGTCCTCGCCTCCTTCCCGCTCGCGGACGATGGTGACGAGCGCCTTCCAGAGCGCCCAGCCGCGTGCCCGAGCCCAGGTCGCGTCGTCGAACGGCAGGGCGCGTCGGAAGTCGTCCCGGTTGCCGTCGGCGAAGACGGTCCAGGCCATCGACAGATCGCAGGCAGGGTCACCCACTCCGGCGCACCCGAAGTCGATCACTGCTCGCAGGCGGCCGTCGACGACGAGCAGGTTGGACGGCGTGACGTCGCCGTGCACCCACACCGGCGGCCGATCCCACACGCTGGCGAGCGCCACCTCCCACACCTCGGTGGCAGCGTCCGCGTCGATCTCGTCGCACAGCAGCTCGATCGACCGTCCCGCATCAACGTGGATGCTCCTCGTCTCCATCTCCGCGACGAACGTCCTCAGAGAGGCGCCCCGGAAGAAGTTGTGCCACCCCGGCGGCGGACCGTCGGTCGCATCGACCGCGTAGAGCGCCCCGAGGAACCGTCCGAGGTCGGTGGCGAACCCCGTCAGGTCGGGGACCGTTGCCAGGTTGGCGGGGTCGCCTTCGATCCAGCGATAGATCGACCACGGTCGGGGGAACCCGTCGCCCGGACGACCCCGGGCCACCGGTTCCGGGATCGGCAGCGGCAGGTGACGGGCCAGCAGCGGCAGCCACCGCTGCTCCTTGTCGACCTGCGCGACGTAGGGGTCGGCGCTCGGGAGCCGCACGCACAGCTCGTCGCCCAGGCGGAACGTGGTGTTGTCCCACCCGTCGACTGCCACCCGCTCGACCGGCAGGCCCGCCCACTGCGGAAACTGCTCGGTGACCAGCCCGGCCACGACAGCCGGCGTGATGTCGGCCTTCTTCACGACCACGATCTTGGCCCGGCCACCGGTCCCGCCCACACCGAGTTCCTCCGGCCCGTCAGGCCGGCAACGTCGTCAGCGGGGTCGCGGGGCCACCGTCGATGCGCAGGGAGAACGTCCCTTTCTCGCCGATGGCCGGCTCCTCGATCCCCCAGCTCCACTTGCGCTCGGGCTGTAGCACGAGGAGCGGGACGCCGGTCGCGCCGAGGTTGAGCGCGTCGTCGGCCGTCCGGACCTCCAGGCCCGCACGAAGGCGAGCTCGGCATCGGTGAAGGCGAAGGTCACGAGGCCTCCTCGCGGGGCGGCAGGAACTTGTCGACCTGGCCGGTGTCGAAGTACTCGTAGGCCCGGCTGATCATGCCGTCGCGCACGTAGGCGACGAAGCAGACGTCCATCTGCCCCTCGAACCCGTTCGCCCACGTGACCTCGATCCGGTGCTGCTGCACGAAGCCCCCCTCGAACACGCGGATGCGACGGTCGCGGTACCGGACCTTCTGCTGGGTGTCGCCCCCTCGTCGCAGCATCGCCAGGTTCTCCGACCGGGGCTGGTAGAGGCAGTCGTGGCTGTGCCAGATCACGGCCTCGGGGGCGTAACAGGCGTCGACGGTGTCGTAGTCGCGCTGCTCGAGCGAGTCGAAGAACCGATCGCACAGCTCGAGGGTCTGCCAGTCCTTCCTCATGACCGCGCTTCCTCCATCCCCGCCCAGGCGGCGAACTTGCTCGAGTCCATGTACTCGTCGATGCGGGTGATCCGGCCGTCACGCACGCGGGCGACGATGCAGATCCACAGCGATCCCTTGTGGCCGTTCGTCATCACGCCGCGCAGCTGGTACTGGATCACGAACCCGTCGTGGAACGTGTTCACGATGCGGTCGTCGTAGGTGCGTCGGCGCTGGCCCCGGTAGCTGTCGTGGAAGCGCGACAGGTTGTCCTGCTTGGTCGTCTCGTGCCCGAAGACGTTGTGCCAGATGACGCAGTCCTCGGCCAGCACGCGTTCGAGGATGTCGACGCGCTTGTCCTGGTAGGCGTCGAAGAACGTCTCGCACAGCTCGCGGATCTCGCCCTCGGTCGTCACGCTGTCGCGGGCTCCTTCTTCCGGGGCCGGCCGAACCTGCTCGAATCCAGGTACTCAGAGAGCCTCACGATGAGTCCGTCGTGCACCTCGGCGACCGCGCACGCCGACAGCGAGCGACGCGAGCCGTCGTGCAGCACGATCGTGAGCGTGTACTGCACGACGAACCCGTCGTCGAAGGTGTTGATGATCCGGTCGTCGTAGGTGCGCCGCCGCTGGATCCGACGGCCGGCCGCCTGCGCGGCGATGGTGTCCTCACCCGACACCTCCTCGCCGGTGACGTTGAACCACAGCGTCATCCCCGGCCCGTAGCAGCGCGCCATCCCCTCGAGGTCCTCGCGCTCGATCGCGTCGAACAGGGCGTGGCACAGCGCCCGGTGCTCGGTGTCCACCCTCCCCACCGATCGACCTCAGGTGGTGGGGGCGAGGTCGCGGTGGCGGCCCGTCGCGTCCACCGGGCGGTGGGCCACGTCGTCGGCCGTCATCTTCCGGCAGTAGGCGGCGAACTCCAGCCGGATGCCGTCGGGGTCCCAGAAGTAGAGCGAGCGGATCCAGACGCCCGGGTGCACCTCGCGGCTGGCGCCCCGGGGGCTGTCGTCGTGGTTGATCAGGTGCGTCTCGAGCCCGAGCGCCCGCAGCTTCAGGTGGTACTCCTCGATGCGCTCGGGCGGGACGTCGATGGCGACGTGGTTCATCGAGCCGACGGCCGAGCGGTAGTGCGTGGGGTGCTGGCTGGCGATGCCCGGCGCCGCCGGCTCGGCATCGGGGAACCACATGAACGCCAGCGACGCACCGTTGCCGATGTCGAAGAAGAAGTGCTGGCCGCCGCCCGGCATCTCGATGGTCTTGAACAGGGGGAAGCCGAGCAGTCCCTCGTAGAAGTCGACCGTGGCCGCCATGTCGCTGCACACGAGGGCGACGTGGTTCACCCCCCGGGTCTCGAACACCGGTCCTGCGTTCTCGGTCATGTCGGTTCCCCCCTAGGGCTCGATGTGCTGGCAGTGGTCAGGTCGTCATGAGCTGTCGGTGGCGATGGCGTCGAGGACGGCGTCGCGACCCTGGGCGATGTGCTCGGCCATCAGCCCCGCGGCCCGGGCGGCATCCCGCCGGCACATGGCGGCGACGATGAGGTGGTGGAAGGTGTCCGAACGCTCGATCTCGGTCGTGCCGAAGGACTGGAACGCCTTGAAGACGAGCGGGATGTCGACCGTGCGCGCCAGCATCGGCGTGAGCCGGCGGTGGCGGGCGGCCTCGAGGATGGTGTCGTGGAACACCCGGTTGGCCTCGTGGAGCCGGCGCGTGCCGGCGACGCTGCTCACGTCGACCGACCGTGCCGCGGCACCGAACGCGTCGGCCGCGGCGACGATCGCCCCCAGCTCGGTCTCGGTGCTCCGCTCGGTGGCCAGCTCGACCGCGTAGGACTCCAGCCGGATCCGCAGGCCGTAGAGGTCCTCGACCTCCGTCGACGACAGCGGGCGCACCATCGCCCCCCGGTTGCGCTCGCTCACCACGAGGCCCTCGGCCTGGAGCATCCGCAACGCCTCGCGCACGGGCGTGCGCGACAGGCCCAGCTCGGCCGCGATGCGCTGCTCCACCAGCCGGTGGCCGGGGGGATAGCGGTTCTCGACGATTGCGGTCCGCACCTGCTCGTAGGCGTGGGCGACCCCCGCGACCGACGACGGCGCACTCACTGGCGCACCCTTCGGGATGCGCGCAGCGAGCGATCGGCCCTGCGGGCCGGGCAACACACTGTGTCCATGGTTCGCTCGCTTCGCTCGCTCACTGCGGCACCTCGGCCAGCGTGCGGAAGCGGCGGCCCGCCTTGGCCAGATGGCTCTCCACCGGGCGGCCGACGATCCCGCACGCGAGGTGCGCCACCTCGATGAGCGCCTCGAGGTCGATGCCGGTGTCGACGCCCGACTCGTCCAGCACGTGCACCAGGTCCTCGAGGGCGAGGTTGCCGCTCGCGCCCGGCGCGAACGGGCAGCCGCCGAGCCCACCGACGGTGCCGTCGATGCGGTCGACACCCGCCTCGACGGCGGCGAGGGCGTTGGCGACACCGAGGCCGCGGGTGTCGTGGAGGTGCACGCCCACGGGCAGCTCGCCGGCCAGCCGACGGGTAGCGACGACCAGGTCGCGCACCTCGGCCGGGGTCGCCGTGCCGATGGTGTCGGCCAGCGAGAGCCCGGACGCCCCCGCCTGCACGCTGCGTTCGGCGGCGGCGAGCACCGAGCCGGCGGGCACCGGCCCCGTGTAGGGACACCCGAAGGCCGTGGCCAGCGTGACCTCCACGCGCACGCCGGCCGGGAGCCCGCTCATGATCGTCGCCACATCGTCCAGCGCCGCCTCGGTGCCGCGGCCCGCGTTCTGGCGGCTGTGCGCGTCGGACACGCTCACCACGAGCTGCAGCCGGTCCATCCCGGCCGCGACCGCTCGCTGGGCGCCCCGTTCGTTGAGCACCAGCGCCCAGCGCTCGACCCCCGCCCGGTCGGTGGCCGCCGCCAGCTCGGCGGCGTCGGCCATCGCCGGCACCAGGTCCGGGCGGACGAACGAGTTGAGCTCGAGGTCGTGCACGCCGGCGCGTACGAGGGCGTCGAAGATCGCCACCTTGTCGGCCGTGGCCACGGGCGCCTCGGTCTGGAGCCCGTCGCGCAGCGTCACGTCGCGCAGGCCGAGGGCGGGGCGCGTCCCGGGGGTCGGGCGGGGCTCGTCGGCGGCCATCAGGGGCCCGTCACCCCGGAGGCGTGCAGCGCGGCGAGCTCGGTGGCGTCGAGGCCGAGCAGCTCGGTGAGCACCTCGTCGGTGTGCTCGCCCAGCCGCGGCCCGGCGTGGCGGATCGAGCCGGGCGTCGCCGTGAACCGCGGGACCACGCCGGTCATGGGCACCTCCCAGCCCTGGGAGGAGGTGATGCGCTGCACCATCTCGCGCGCGAGGTACTGCGGGTCGCGCAGCATGTCGGGGGCCGTGAAGGTCCTCCCGGCGGGCACGCCGTGCTCGTCGAGGACCGCGAGCACCGCGTCGCAGGGCAGCGTCGCGGTCCAGGCCCCCACCAGCTCGTCGAGCTCGGCCATGTTCGTGCCGCGGGCGTCGTGGGTGGCGAAGCGCTCGTCGGTGGCCAGCTCCGGCCGGTCCATCGCCTTGCAGAGCCGCCCGAACACCCCGTCGGCGTTGGCGGCGACCACCACCTCGGCGCCGTCGCCGGTCGGGTAGACGTTCGACGGCGCCACGCCCGGCAGCACGCTGCCGGATCGGGTGCGCACCATGCCGCCGAGCTCGTAGTCCGCCATCGTCGACTCCATCAGGGCGGCGACCGCCTCGTAGATCGCGACGTCGACCTCCTGACCGGTGCCGCGCTCGCGCGCGGCCAGGAGTGCGGACAGCGTGCCGATGACACCGAACACCGACGCCAGCGCGTCGCCGAGGCTGATCCCGGCGCGCGACGGCGGCCGGTCGGGGCTGCCTGTGGTGTGGCGGATGCCGCCCATCGCCTCGCCCACGCTGCCGAACCCGGCCTGCCCGGCGAGCGGCCCGGTCTGGCCGAACCCGCTGATGTGCACGAGGACCACCCGCGGGTTCACGCGCGACAGCGCGGGGTAGTCGAGTCCCCAACGCTCGAGCACGCCGGGACGGAAGTTCTCGAGCACCACGTCGCACTGCGCGGCGAGGTCCAGCACCAGCTCACGAGCGCGCTCGTGCCGCAGGTCGAGCGTGACCGAGCGCTTGTTGCGGCCGATGGCGGGCCACCAGAGGCTGTCGCCGTCGAGCGTGACGCCCCAGCGACGCATCGGGTCACCGTCCCCCGGTGCCTCGATCTTGATGACGTCGGCGCCGTAGTCGCCGAGGAGCTGACCCGCGAACGGGCCCGCGATGAAGCTGCCCAGCTCGAGTACCCGCACCCCGCTGAGGGGCCCGCTCGTGGGGCTCGCCGTCAACGGTCCTTCTTGCCCTTCTTCTCGTCCATCCCGTAGCCGATCTGCCGGCCGAGGTTCTCGGGGGTGTACTCCTCGGGGGCGGCGACCTCCACGATGGGGTCGTCACGGTCGTCGAACTCGAGCCGCAGCGCGACCGAGATGACCGCGTGCATGGAGTACATCATGGTGATGTAGGTGAGCTCCATGATCGCCTCGTCGTCGAGGTGCTGGCGCAGCGCGTCGAACACGGCGTCGTCCACGCGGCCGAACCCGAGCACCAGCGCATCCGTGTAGGCGAGCACGGCGCGCTCGAGCGGCGTGAAGAGGTCGGACACCGACCACGCCTTGAGCGCCTCGATCTTCTCCTCCGTGAAGCCGTAGGCGCGGCAGGCCTTGCAGTGCTGCGAGAACACGAACTGGCTGCCGACCAGCCAGCCGGCACGCGTCTGGCCGAGCTCGCGGAGCTCGGCACCGATCTTGCGATCGGGACTCGCGTACAGCGCGAACCCGCGGCAGGCGTGCTCCATCACGTCGGGCGAGTTGGCGAAGACGGTCCACCAGTCACCTGGCGTGCCGGTGCTCGTGCCCGGTTCGGCGACCGGGTCGCGATCGCCGAAGAGGCGGTCGTACATGGAGAGGACCATCGGCGATTCCACCTCGGCCCGGGGGACCTCACGAAGTCGTGGCATGGCCGGAATGTATGCCAAACGAGGCCGAGCGGCCATCGGATCAGGACATTTCGACGTGAGATTCGTCCGATGGTGTGCAATCTCCTGGCCAGTGCCGGGCTCGGTCGTTAGGGTGCCCCCATGTGCTCGGGGGAGCCGGGGGGCTCGACGCGATGACGGTGCACGGCGGTCCGCCCAAGGACGGGCTCGTCGAGCGGGTGCGGGCGCTCGCTCCGCTCATCGCCGAGGGTGCACCGGAGGCCGAGGCCCAGCGCCGTCCGCTCGACCAGGTGATCGAGGCGCTGAAAGCCACCGGGGTGTTCCGCTCGTTCGTGGCCGAGCGCTACGGCGGCTACGAGATCGACTTCCAGACCTATGTCGACATCGGGCTGGCGACGGCGAAGGCCGATCCGTCGATGGGCTGGATCACCACCTTCTACATGGAGCACAACTGGCTCCTTACGCTGTTCGCCGACGAGCTGCAGGACGAGGTCTTCCGCGCACAGCCCTTCGTGCTGGCGCCCGGGAGCGTGAACCCGACGGGCCGGGCCGTCCCGCAGGCCGACGGCGGCTACCGGCTCACCGGCCACTGGCAGTTCGGGACGGGCATCTGCCACGCCGACTGGGTCCTGCTCAGCGGGAAGATCGAGGGCGACGAGACGCAGACGTCACGGAACTTCCTCGTGCCGGTGGACCAGGTGGAGGTGAAGGACACGTGGCACGTCGACGGCATGGCCGCCACGGGCAGCCGCGACATCATCGCCACCGATGTCGCCGTGCCCGAGCTGCGGGTGTCCCTCGCCTTCCCGCCTGGGCTCGCCGCCGGTCCCGACGCGCCCTACCTGGTGCGCATCCCGATCCTGCCGATGCTGTCGATCACCGCGGCGATGCCCGCCGTGGGCGCCGCCCAGCGCGCCCTCGAGCTGTTCGAGCAACGACTCACTCAGCGCATCCTGTTCGGCACCACGCGGACCCAGAGCGCCCGGGTGCCGACCCAGGTGCGGCTGGCGAACCTGGCGGTGGAGGTCGAGGCCATCGAGAGCGAGCTGCGATCGATCGCCGCACGGATGCAGTCGCACGCGGAGGGCACCACCAGCCTCGACCTGCTCGCGCAGCTCAAGATGCGCCTCGGGATCGCCCACCTCGTGCACCGCAGCCGTGACGTCGTCCGCGAGGTGCTCGCGTCGAGCGGCGCGTCGGCGCACTACCTCGACAACGAGTTGCAACGCCTGCACCGGGACGTCCACATGATCGCGGCCCACACCGTGTTCGACGGCGACCTCGTCGCCGAGGGCGTGGGTCGCGAGCTGGTGAAGCGGCTCCAGGAGCAGCACGCCGCCCAGGAGGAGACCTCATGACCGAACCCACCATCGCCGCATCGATCCGGGGCGTGAACCACCTGGCGCTCGTCTGCTCGGACATGGCCCGAACCGTCGACTTCTACAGCAACGTCCTCGGCTTTCCCGTTGGTGAAGACCGTCGAGCTCCCGGCGGGCTGGGGCCAGCACTTCTTCTTCGACATCGGCGGCGGCGCCACGCTGGCGTTCTTCTGGTTCCCCAACGCGCCGGAGGGCGTGCCTGGCATCACCCATCCGGCCCGGAAGCCACCGCCCGACGGCACGATCTCGGCCATCTCGTCGATGAACCACGTCGCCTTCGACGTGGCGCCCGAGGAGATCGAGGGGCTCCGGGAGCGTCTCGTCGCCGCGGGCGTCGAGTGCACCCAGATCCTCAACCACGACGACAGCGAGTGGGGGGCGAGTCGCGAGGTGCACCCCGGCGTGTTCGTCCGCTCCGTGTACTTCCGCGACCCCGACGACTTCTCACTCGAGCTGGCGGCGTGGACGAAGGTCTTCGACGAGTCCGACGTGCGCCACGCACCGGCCACGGCCGTGTCGGTGTCGTCGCCGGCCTGACCGGGCTCGGACCGGTCGCCTCTGACGGCGACGTCCGTCACGAGCGGGCCGGCAGCAGCTCGTGCCACCCGGCCGGCCGGCTCGCGCACGCCACGATGCCGACCAGGGCGAGGCAGATCGGGGCCATCACGGCCTCGCCCAGCGGGTCCTGGTTGACGATGTGGGTCAGGATCGCGCCGACCAGGATCACGCTCAGCAGTGCCGCGCCCAGGAACCGGCGCCGCGGGAGGAGCAGCAGCACGGCACCCACGATCTCGCCGGCGCCGACCACGAAGCGGAACCAGGACGGGTAGCCCCAGTCGGCGAACTGCTCGGAGTACGGCGCGCCGGCGAAGGTCTCGCCGGAGGCGAACTTCGCCACGCCGCCGGCGACGAAGCTGAGCGCCAGCAGCCAGCACAGGCCGGTGAGTGCGCGCCGCTGCCAGGTGGGGCTCGCGGACGTCGTCAGGGTCGGTGTCGGTGTCTGGGTCGAGATCATGGCTCCTCCTCGGTCGGGTGGACTCGCCGCCGTCGGGCGGCCTCACCCTGGAAGACGCAGCACCGTCACCGGATTCGACACCTCGGGGGGCGCGCCGTCGGCGCCGATCGGTGGGCCCTCGACGCTGTCAGCCGTCGTCGGCGAGGACGGCGCGCAACTTGGCGGCGAAGGCCTCCGGCTCGCCGGTCTGGCCGTACTCGCCGCCGAGGAACCCACCGTGGTCGCCGGGGAACGTCACCGGCTCCGTGCCGAGCAGCTCGGCGACGGCTTCGGCCGCGCGGTGCGCGAGCTCGCCGTCCGAGCCGGCACCGACCGCGAGGACGATCCGCGTCGACGCGGCCGTCAACGCCTTGACGTCGGGTCGGTAGCTCGTGGCGGTGACGATGTTCGACCCGAGCATCAGGTCGTCACGGGCGCCGTCGTCCTCCGCCGGCATGCCGAAGTTCGCAGGATCGGGCGCCGGCTGCGATGCGAAGTCCGCGGGTACCGGACCGCGCAGAGACACCAGCGCGACGAAGTGCGCCATCCCGTGGCCCCACCCCTGCCGATGGTAGGTCCCGCGGACGGCCTCGCAGGCCGCGAGCGCCTCCGTCGCGTCCGGCAGCACGGTCGCAGTCGGCGGCTCGTGGGCGACGAGGGTCCGCACGAGGCCGGGGTGCGCAGCGACGAGGGCAAGCGCGTTGACGGCCCCGCCGCTGCTGGCGAACAGATCGACCGGGCCGCCGCCGACCGCCTCGATCACCGCGCCCACGTCGCCGGCGTGCACCTCGGGGGTGACCTCGACGTCGGGGTCCGTCCGCTCGCTGCGCTCGACGCCCCGCGGGTCATAGGTCACGATCGTGCGGTCGGTGAAGTGCGTCGCCAGCGTGCCGAATCCGGCCGCGCCCATGGGCGAGCCGATCATCACGAGGACTTCTCCGCCCGCGGGATCGCTGGCGCGGACGTCGTAGCGAACCACGGCCCCGGGCACCGCCAGGGTGTGTGTGACGGGTTCGGTCATCGGATCCTCCTCGTCGGATGCTTCAGCCGGTAGCGACCGGTCTCGCCGGCGGAACTCATCGCCAGTGGGTGACCGGGTGACGCAGGGCGTGCGTCAGGCGCCGAGGATCTCCCGGTAGGCGCGTTCTGTCTGCTGCGTGGGTGTGACGCCGAGGTCCCGGGCGAGGACGTCGCGGCAGCGCTCGTACGCCCGGAGCGCCTCCGCTCGATTCCCTCGGCTCATGTGCAGGCGCATGAGCTGGACGTGACTGGTCTCGCGGTACGGGTCCAACGCGAGGGCTTCCCTGGCGTAGCGGAGGGCTTCCTGATCGAAGGGGCTACCGGCCAGGCCTTCGACGAGGACGTCGAGGGCGCGCAGCAGCACTGCCCGTAGCTCGTCCCGTCGCTGCTCGACCCACAGGCCGTGCTCGGCCGGGAGGAACGGCCGCCGAGCGAGGCTCGCCGCCGTGGCGGCCGCCGGCAGGGCGGGGTCGCGGTCGCCCGCTTCCCGATGAACCAGAGGAGCGATCGATGTTGACCCAGGACTACAGCTATGACGCGTCCCTTCGGGGATCGGTGACCAACGCCTGGACCGTGGACGACTGCTTCCGCGGCCGGGACTTCGACTTCACCAAGCCGTTCCTGCCCGAGCGGATCGCCGGCGTCGACCCCATCGGCTGCCTCGGCGACGACGAGAAGCGCGTCCTGAACCAGATCCGCGGCAACAGCTACTGCCACATCTTCGCCTTCGTCGAGGAGTACATCGTTCCCCTCGTGATGGAGCGTGCGCTCGCCGACGTCTTCGGCGACGAGACCCGGTTGTGGTCGCTGTTGCGCTTCGCCGAGGAGGAGGTCAAGCACCAGGAGATGCTGCGCCGGGCCGTGACGCAGGTCCAGGCGGGCCTCGGGGTGGAGTGCGGCCTCGTCTCGGGGCGGGAGGACGTGGCCCGCGCCGTGCTCGACGTCTCGCCCCTGGCCGCCCTGCTGCTCACCAGCATGATCGAGTGGTTCACCCAGCTCCACTACGTCGAGCACGTCCGCGACCGCACCGAGCTCGACGAGCTGTTCCGGGACATCCTGCGGTTCCACTGGATCGACGAATCCCGGCACGCCCGCACGGACAGCCTGCTGATCGACGAGGTGGCCGGCGAGCTCACCGCAGGCCAGCGTGAGGACGCGATCGACCAGCTGCTCGAGCTGGGCGGCGCCGTCGACGGGCTCCTCGCCCAGCAGGTCGAGCTCGACATCGACACGCTGCAGAGGGTCACGGGTCGCAACTTCACCGACGGCGAGCGGGACGAGATCCGCACCCACCAGCAGCGCGCCTACCGCTGGACCTTCCTCGTCTCGGGCCTCCGGCACCCCAGCTTCGTGCGCATCGTGGAGCAGCTCACAACCGCCGGGGCCGACAAGATCGCATCCGCCGCACAGGCCCTCTCCGCCTGAGCGGCCGTCGCTCGACCGGAGGACCGGTCCATGGATGCGCAGCGGTGATATCGGTGGGGTAGAACGCCGTCGTGGCATCGGCCGTGCGGCTGCTCCGGAACCTCGCCCTTTCGTCGTGTTCGCCCGTTGTGATGTGCGTTGCGGAACTGTAGAACTATTCAAGTGGATACGCATATAGGCGAAGGCGAAGAGCCGACCGGGGAGGGCCTGGCGAGAGCGGTGGCGACGCTGAAGCTGCTCGCGGACGAGACGCGGTTGCGGATCGTGTGGAACCTGCTGCACGGCGAGCACAACGTCAACGAGCTCGCCGTCCACCTCGGCATGCAGCCGGCGGCGATCTCGCATCACCTGGCCAAGCTGCGCCTGGCGGGCGTGGTCCGTACCCGCCGCGATGGCAACCACATCTACTACGCCGCCCATGACCGTCACATCGAACGGCTCGTCGCGGAGGCGCTCCATCGTGCGGATCACCACGAGGTGCGCGGCGCATGAGCGCGGAGCACCACCACGAGCACCGCCGCCGGCCGGGGGTCGTCGGGGCGATTCGCCACCTGTTCTCGTCGCACAGCCACGACCACGCGGACTCGGTCGACGCCGCGACCGCGAGCGGTGAGGGCATGCGGGCCTTGGCCGTCAGCCTCGGCGGACTCGGCGCCACCGCCGTGCTCCAGGTCGTCGTGGTCGCCGTGTCCGGCTCGGTCGCCCTCCTCGCCGACACCGTGCACAACTTCTCCGACGCGCTGACCGCCCTCCCGTTGGGTGTCGCCTTCTGGCTGGGCCGGCGCCCTCCCGACCGGCGGTACACCTACGGGTACGGGCGTGCCGAAGACCTCGCCGGCCTGTTCATCGTCGCCATGATCGCCCTGTCCGCGGCGGTCGCCGCCTGGCAGGCCATCGCCCGCCTCGTCGACCCCCGGACCATCGCCGGCCCCGGCTGGGTCGCCGCCGCCGGTGTCATCGGCTTCGTGGGCAACGAGCTGGTCGCCGGGTACCGCATCCGGGTCGGTCGTCGCATCGGTTCCGCCGCCCTGGTCGCGGACGGCCTCCATGCCCGGACGGACGGCCTCACGTCGCTCGCCGTCGTGGCCGCCGCGCTCGGCGCGATGGCGGGCTGGCGTCTCGCCGACCCCGTGGTCGGCCTGGCCATCAGCGCCGCCATCCTCAAGGTGCTCCACACCGCGGCCCGCGACATCCACGGGCGACTCATGGACCGCATCGACCCCGCTCTGGTCGATCGCATCGCGCGTGAGCTCGGCGACGTCGACGGCATCGACGCGGTCGACCGGGTCCGTGTCCGCTGGATAGGGCACGAGCTCCATGCGGACGCCGACGTGGCGGTCGACGGCGACCTCGCGCTGGCCAAGACCCACGACATCCTCGAGGACGCCCGGCACCACCTCCTCCACTCCGTTCCCCGCCTCGCCGACGTCCTCCTCCACGCCAACCCCGCCGGCCGTCACCTGGCCCACGAGGGGCTCCGCCACCACGACAGGACGACCGTCACGCGCCCGGGCTCGGGGCGGCCGAGACACCGGCGGGCGGTCAGGGGAGCGGGCGGCTCCCCCGGGCGAGGCGCTGCAGCCGGGGCCCGAGGTCGCCCCGTCCCGTGACCTCGACGCGGTCCAGCTCCAGCCAGGACGCCATCAGGCGCAACTCCTCGAGCATCTCGCCCGCCACGTGGGGCTCGTCAACCCCGGGCTCCGTCCACGCGCTCTGCACGAGCAGGGCTCGGGCGGCGCGGTCGGCCTTGAGGTCGACGCGGCCGACCAGGTCGTCGCCGAAGAGGAACGGCAGCACGTAGTAGCCGTACCGGCGTCGGGGGGCCGGCGTGTAGATCTCGATGCGGTAGTGGAAGCCGTACATCCGCAGCGCCCGGTCCCGGTTCCAGACGACCGGGTCGAACGGGCTCAACAGGGCGCGAGCGTCGACGCGGCGCCGCGAGCGCGCCGAGGGGTCGAGGTACGCCGGGCGATCCCACTCCCGCACGGTCACCGGCACCAGGCGCCCCTCGTCCACGAGCTCCGCCACCGCCGGCTTGCACGCCGTCGGGGTCAGGCGGTGGTAGTCGGCCAGGTCGCCGAGCGTACCCACCCCGTGGTACCTGGCCGCCAGCACGAGCAGCTCCTTGCGGGCCTCGTGGTCGGGCAGGTCCGGTCGGGCGAGCGCCTCGGGTGGGATCATCCGCTCGGGCAGGTCGTAGACGCGGGCGAAGTCACGGGGCCGGCGGCGAGCGGCGATGCGACCCATGTAGAAGAGGGCCTCGAGCGCGAGCTTGCCGTCGTCGTAGTCCCACCACGTTCCCCCCGTGCCGCCACCCATCTTGATGTCACCGGCCACCAGCGGCCCGTCCTCGGCGACGCGCCGGTAGACGAGCTCGAGGGCGCTGCCCAGACGCTCGACCTGCCGCCGGAACTCGGGCCAGGGGAACGGTCCGCGCATGCGCCACCGGAAGAGGTGGTGCTGGTCGGTCGGGACGAAGCTGGCTTCGTGGGCGACGTACTCGAACAGCTCGCCGTCGCGGACGGCGTCGTCGATCAGGGTCCGCGGGTGCGGCCCGAGCCGGGCGAACAGCGGCAGCTCGTGGCTGCGCACCAGGACGTTGACTGAGTCGATCTGGACCAGGCCCATCCGGGCGAGCACCCTGCGCAGGTGGCGCCGGTCCACGCGCCCGGTCGGTCGGCGGTCGGCGAAGCCCTGCGCGACGAGGGCGATCCGCTTCGCCTCGGCGTTCGACAGGACGACCGTCACGCGACCGGGCTCGGGGCGGCCGGGACCGCCACGGGGTCGGGGAGCGTCGGGGCCGTCATGGTCGACCGATTGTTCCGCACCCGCGTGGCCGACGGGCGCCGGAGGGCCGGGTCTCGCGGTCCGAACCGGGGCGTGGGGCCCGATCGGGGTTGTCGCTCGACCGCGGCGCATCCACCGCCGACCTGGTCAGCGGCGTTCCGTCGTCGCCGACGCCGTCATAACTCGGGCCGTGGCGCCTCTCAGTTGGTGACGCGCCGTACCCGGACCTCTCGCGGGACCGGGCCGGCATCGACCCGACGTGGAGCGACATGACACTCGAGATCCCCTCTGGCCAGGGCAGATTCGGCACGCGCGGCGGCGGGTGGGCGCGGCGACTCGGCGTCGTCGCACTGGCGGCGCTCGTCGCCGCGTGCTCCGTCGCCCAGACCGCGCCGGCGGTGGGGGCGTCGACCCCCACCATGGCGAAGGCCGCGGGAACGGTGGCCTCGGTGACCTCGGTGGGCGCCGCCTCCCCGGCGACGGCCACGTCACCCGTGCGCGCGGCTGCGGCGACGACGACGGCCAGGCAGCTCGCGGCCGCGCTGCCCGTGCGGAGCGAGGGCGGCTCGACCACCTACAGCCGCACCTCCTTCAAGCACTGGATCGACGCCAACGGGGACTGCCAGGACACGCGCACGGAGGTCCTCGTGGCCGAGTCACGCGTGGCGCCCACCTACACGAGCGCCCGGCACTGCAGCGTGTCCCGCGGCCGGTGGATCAGCCCCTACGACTACGCCACGTGGACGAACCCGTCCGACGTGGACATCGACCACGTGGTGGCGCTCCAGGAAGCGTGGGAGTCGGGGGCCAGGATCTGGGGCCCCGTCAACCGAGAGCGGTTCGCCAACGACCTCGGGCACCCGTGGTCCCTCGAGGCGGTGACCGACAACGTGAACGCGAGCAAGGGCTCGCGTGACCCCGCCCAGTGGCTCCCGGCCGGTCCCGCCGCGCGCGGCTCGTTCGCCATCAAGTGGGTCACGGTGAAGTACCGCTGGCGCCTGAGTGTCGACCCCGCCGAGCGTGCCGCCCTGTTGAACATCCTCAGCGGGTCGTACGGCGCCAAGCAGGTGAGCATCCCGGCCCGAGCGCTCTGACCGGGCGGCTCGCCGCCCCGCGGAGGCGGGGCCACCGGTGCCGGTCGCGGTCACAGGACGGCGACGGCCACGAGCCATCCCAGTGCCAGCGCCGGCGCGAACGGCACGGTCGCCGTCGTCGCCGCGGAGTCGGCGCCGTCGGCCCGCGGCATGGTCGCCGCCGCCGGTACCCCCGTGGACGGGGCGACCGTCGCCGCCCTGCGGCGGGGGCCGATCACCCGGCGGGCGCACGCCACCAGTCCCGATGTGGTGACGGCGACCCCCGCCACCACCGCCAGCGCCGGGAGCCCCGGCAGCAGGCCCGAGACCACGGCGCCCGAGAGGCGCACGTCGCCGAAGCCCGCGAGCCCGGCCAGCCACAGCAGTGCCACCGCCGCGGCCAACACCGCGGCGAGCACCAGCGCCCCGACGACGGCGGTTCCGTCGTCGCGCACCACGGCGTGCACCGCCAGCGCCAGCGAGGACAGCAGCGTCGTGGCGTGGGCGACGGCCGTGGGCACCCGGCCCTCGGTCGCATC
The DNA here is from genome assembly GCA_963842395.1 of uncultured Acidimicrobiales bacterium. GTDB lineage: Bacteria > Actinomycetota > Acidimicrobiia > Acidimicrobiales > VFJN01 > ZC4RG19. Next base: position 2,975,034 of record CAWJGJ010000001.1, on the reverse strand, counting down.
GACCACCGCGGCGGCGGCCAGGCCCGTCGCACCGATGGCGCCCGCCGCGGGGGCCGGCCCTCCGGCCGCGACACCCGCGCCGATCGCGGCCGCGAGCGAGGCGATCCACCAACGACGGCGGGTGGTGGCCGTCCCCCCGGTCCGGCGAACGGCGGCGCCGGCCACCAGCGCGGCGCCGGTCACCATCACCGCGGCGCCGAGGCCGTCCGTCACACTGGTCACGGTGTTCCCGCCGCGCCCCGGGCGTGGGGCGGGCGGGGACACGTCGGTCGACGGGCGGCGGCCGGGCGGAGGTTGGTCGTCGTCCCCCCGGGTGGCCGCGTCATGAGGCGCCGAGCGTAGGTCGCGGGCGCCGGTCCCGGGACGTCACCCGCGACCGGGCTGACCTGCGGTGGGGACCTGGCGGGGGACCAGCGGGGCGCACGGTCCGGGCTGTCCGATGCCCGAGGTGGGAGGTGCCTGATGGCCAACGTGTTCGATCTGCTCGATGCCGAGTGGCGGCGACTCAGCTGCGACCGGTCTGCTGCCCGGCGGCTGCGGCCGGTGTGCCACGTGGCGGGCGGTGCGTGGTCGCTCGGCGAGGTCGAGCGCTTTGTGCGTGCCGCCCACCCCGCCGACGCCGACCGCGTGCTGCTCGCCCTGGTCTCGCGGGCGGTGGCGGACGACCAGCTCGCCGCCCGGGTGCTGCTGCAGCTGCTGCTCCCCGGCACCCGGGCGCTGGCCCGGCGCTGGTGGGCGCTCGGCGAGCCCGACGAGCGGGCGGCCGCCGCGGTCACCGCCGTCTACCACCGGATCTGCCACTACCCCCTGGAGCGCCGCCCGGGACGGGTCGCGGCCAACGTCCTGCTCGACGCGGCGCAGGAGCTGCGCCGTCGAGTGCCCCGGCTGGTGACCGTGCCCGCCGCCGATCCCGGCGCCGGCCGCGATTCGCCGCGCCAGCCGCGCCGGGGCCCACCTGGCCGAGGTCGGCGCCGGGCCCGCGGGCGGGCCCGCAGGGCAGCCCGGTGGCGCCTCCGTTGGCGAGACGACCAACGCGGCCGTCGAGCTGGCCGAGCTGCTCGCCGACGCGGTGGCCGCGGGCATCGTCGATCGGGACGACGCCGAGCTCATCGCCCGATCGCGCATCGCCGGCCACAGGGTGGCCGACATCGCCAGCCAGCGCGGCCTGCGCCCGCGCACGCTGTGGGACCGCCGTCAGCGGGCGGAGTCGACGCTGGTGGCGGCACTCGCCGCCGGCTGACCGGGCACGTCCGGCCGCCGCCGGTAGCGTGAACCGCCTTGGGACTGGGCAGGAGGCTGGCCGAGGGCCGTGAGGCCGAGGTGTTCGCGTTCGACGGCGGCGACGGCACCGATGGCAGCGACGGGGGCGGGGCCGATGACGGGGAGGGCGGCCAGACCGGGCAGCCCGCCACGGTGCTCAAGCTGCTGCGCCGCGCCGATCACGGGGCACGCGTGGAGCGCGAGGCCACCGCCCTCCGCGCCCTCGAGGCCGACGGCTACCCGGCGCCCCGCGCAGTGCGGTCCGTGGCGGTCGACGGGCGCCCCGGGCTGGTGCTCGAGCGGGTCGATGGGCGCGACCAGCTCGCGATGATCGGCCGCCGGCCGCTGTCGGTGTTCCGGGCGGGCCGGGTGATGGGCGAGGTCCACGTCGCCATGCACGACTGCGCCGCGCCGCCCGAGCTTCCCGAGCTCCACGACGAGCTACGCGTCCGCATCGAGGCGGCCGAGATCCTTCCCGACGACCTCCGGGCCACGGCTCTGGCGATGCTCGACGGCCTGCCGCGCGGGGACCGGCTGTGCCACGGCGACCTCCACCCTGGCAACATCCTCGGCGCCTGGGACCGCCCCGTCGTGATCGACTGGGCCGACGCCTCCCGCGGCGATCCCGTCGCGGACGTCGCCCGCAGCACCGTCCTGCTGACGGCCGGCGAAGCGCCGCCGGGGTCCTCGATGACGGTGCGGATGCTGGCGCCCCTCGGGCGCCGCATCCTGCACGACCGCTACCTGGCGACCTACCGCAGCCGGCGGCAGGTGGACCCCGATCTCCTGCGGCGCTGGCAGGCGGTGCGGGCCGCGGGCCGGCTGTGGGAGCCGGTGCCCGACGAGCACCCGGCGTTGCTACGCCTGGTCCGCGAGCGGCTCGGGCGCTGACGCGATAGATCGGGAGCACCATGGGAACGCGGAACGCCGACGGGACCTACACCGTCACACCGGAGGAGATCGAGGCCTTCCACCGCGACGGGTACGTGCACCTGCCGGGGCTGCTCAGCGAGGACGAGGTGGCCGACCTGGAGGTCGTCTACGACCGGTTCCTGCGCCGCGAGATCGAGGTCGCCGGCAAGGACTACTGCGACATGGCCGGCGACTACGGGCGTGACCCGGCGGACTACTCGATCGTCAACGTGATGCTCCCCCGCCGCTACTACCCGGCCTGGCAGGGCAACGTCCTCGAGCGGCGGGCGCTGGCGGTCGCGGCGCAGCTGCAGGGCGACGGGATGGAGATCGACTACGACCAGCTGCTGGCCAAGCAGCCGTTCAAGGACGACGCGGTGTTCGCGTGGCACCAGGACATGGCGTACTGGCCCGACACCCCCGACACCCGGACCGCCACGGTGTGGTGCGCCATCGACGACTCGACGGTCGAGAACGGCTGCATGCGCTTCGTCCCGGCGACGAACCGCGAGGACGCACTGCGCCCGCACGAGCCGGTGTTCGGCGGTCGGGGTGAGTCCCACGCGCTCGGCACCGATCTGGCGCCCGGCGACGAGGTCGTGCTGGTCCCGATCAGCCGGGGTGACTGCACCGTGCACAACGAGCGGGTCATGCACGGCTCGGCGGGCAACACCACCGCCGGCTTCCGCCGGGCCTACGTCGTCGCCTGCCGCTCCGTCGACACCATCCAGACCGAGCGCGCCCTCGGGTTCACCCACAGCCACAACGACGAGCCCGACGTCCTCGACGACGTCGGCGTCGCCGGCGAGACCCGCTGACGAACGCAGCTTCCCCTCGACCCCCGGCAGCCCTTCAGCGCCCTCCTAGCGATGCTCGGGGTTGGGGAAGTCGAAGCGGCAGCCCGCGTCCCACTCCGAGCGCTGGTTGCCGTGGGCGGGGATCCCGCCGGCGTCGCGCAGCATGCGGGCCAGGTGGAGGACGTTCCACGTCATGAACGTGGTGTTGCGGTTGGTGAAGTCGTTCTCGGGGCCGCCGGAGCCGGGGTCGAGGTAGGAGGGGCCGGGGCCGGCCTCGCCGATCCACCCCGCGTCGGCCTGGGGCGGGATGACGTAGCCCAGGTGCTGCAGCGAGTAGAGGATGTTCATCGAGCAGTGCTTGATGCCGTCCTCGTTGCCCGTGATCAGGCAGCCGCCGACCCGGCCGTAGTAGGCGTACTGCCCGGCCTCGTTGAGCAGGCTGGAGTTGCCGTACAGCCGCTCGATCACCCGGGTGCACACGGAGGACTTCTCGCCGAGCCAGATGGGGCTGCACAGCACGAGGATGTCGGCGGACATCACCTGCTCGAACAGCGCCGGCCACTCGTCCGCGGGCCAGCCGTGCTCGGTCATGTCGGGATAGACGCCGCTGGCGATGTCGTGGTCGACCGCCCGGACCAGATCCACGGTGACGCCGTTGCGCCGCATGATCTCCATCGAGAGGTCGGCCAGGCCCTGGGTGTGCGACGCCTCGGGCGATCGCTTGAGAGAGCAGTTGACGTACAGCGCCCGCAGGTCGGAGTAGTCGGCGGGCCGTCCGTCGATCATGGCGGTCTGCTTCTCGTTGAGCGTCATCCGTCCTCCTGGACTGGTCGGTCCGCGGGATGCGGGCTCACTCAGTGTGCTCGCCCGCGAGCCGCCCGTCGGCCGCTCTAACGCTAATGGTGTCTTGACATAGACCTAGGACAGGAGCGACTATAAACAATAGTTCATTGTTTTAGAAGGAGGAGGAACCATGGCAACCACATCCGTCGACCAGCGCCCGCGCTCCGAGGGACTCCGTGCCGAACTGAACGATCCCGCCGGGCAGGCGTTCTGGCTGCTGCGCATCGGGTTCACCGTCGCCCCGATCCTGTTCGGGCTCGACAAGTTCTTCCACGTCCTCGTCGATTGGGACGTGTACCTGGCACCCGAGTTCACCGACCTGTTCGGGGCCGAGGCCCACACGCTCATGTACGCGGTCGGTGCCATCGAGATCGTCGCCGGGCTGGTCGTGGCGCTCCGGCCGCGCTTCGGTGGCTACCTGGTGGCCGCGTGGCTGGCGGGCATCATCGTCAACCTGCTGATCCTGGGCGACTACTACGACATCGCCCTGCGCGACTTCGGCCTGCTCATCGGGGCCCTCGCCCTGGCGCGGCTGGCGGCGGCCTTCCCGCCCGCCTCGACGGCTCGTACGAGCTCGTGACCATGGGTTTCTGAAACAAGGGGTGGCCTCACGGCCGTCGGGGCTCCACACTGGAGGTGGACCGACCCGACGATGCCGTGGGGGTACCTCATGTCCCGTCACGTTGACCTCGCGCCCGACCTGGTGCCTCACCTGTCGCGGGGGAAGCACCGGCACCCCCGCAAGGGCGCGTGCTTCATGGAGCTGGCGTCCTACCTGGCGGGCGAGCGGTGGAGCGATCACCCGCGCTGCACCCACCCGCTGCTCGCCGCCACGGCCCGCCTGGTCAACGACCACACCACCGACGCGGGCCGCAGCGAGCTGGCCGTGCTCGTGCCCTCGGTCATCGGCCTGACCAGCGACGACCTGCACGTCGACGTCGACATCGTGCTGCGGGCCGCCACCACCGCGCTCCCGATCGCCGCCGCCGACCGCCAGCGCATCCTGGCCGTGTCGGTGCTGGCTGCCGAGCGCATGAGCAGCGACCTCGACGGGCGCCCGCCGGGCACGATCAGCGAGCGCAGCCAGCTCGCGCTGTGCCAGGTGCCCGATGCGCAGGAGTGGGCGCTGGGCTTCACCCGGCAGATCCGCCCGACAGCCAAGGGCTTCCAGCGTCACGCCGCGCCCAACACGGTCCGGCACGCCGTGGTCGGCATCGCCCACGCGTGCGTGCCCGATCCCGACCGGGTGCTGCACGACCTGCTGGCCGACGCGATCGCCGGCGTCGAGGCCTCGACCCGGCGCGACGCCCCCGATGGCACCGCCTTCGCCAGCCCCGAGTGGGCGGCGGTCTGCCAGCTCACCGGCACGGCGACCGGCCCCTGACCCCGCGCTGAGCCCCGCGGCCGCCGGCCGGCCGCCTCGTGACCGTGTCCTGACGACGGGTTGATCACTCCGCGGCAACGCCCGCCCGCGCGGCGTCACCTCGGGGCCCCGCGCCGGCGGAACCGGGCGCGAACCTGGGACTTCCCCCAGGGCGGCTGATGGGGCGCCCTCCCTACGGTCCGGTCGGGTGCACGGACGCACCGGGATCACGGCGGGGAGGAAGGGAGGGCGGGCGATGAGACGACCGCCGACCGGCGCGCCACCGACCCTCCCCGGCCGCCGAGACGTGGATCGGCCGGAACGTGCCGGACAGCCGCACCGCGCCGGGGGATCCGGATGACGTCCGAGCGACCGCCCGCGCCCGCCGACGGGACCGGACGGCACCGTCGCCGCGCTGCGGGGCGGTCGCCGGCGCATCTCTCTCATATGGAGACGACGGTGCGCGGCGAGCGCCGCGGCCGGCCCGGGGCGCCATGGGGCGCACCGTGGGCCGCCTTGTGGCTGTTCCTGGCCCTCGCGCCGCTGCCCGTCCTGGCGTGCGGCAGCGACGCCGACGCCGGTCCGGCGGCCGGTGAGGGTGACGCGGCGGGTGGGGCCCGCGCCCCTGATCGCTCGACCGAACCGCCGGGCAGCGACACCGACGCCGTGCGGCCCTACATCGAGACCCTGCTGGGTCGGAACGACCGGGTGGTGAACGAGATCGTCGCCGATCCGTCCGTGGCGCGCGACGAGTCCCACCCGCTCATCGAGGAGTACCTGGACCTGTACGAGCCGGGCAGCGAGCCCGCCGCCGACCTGCTGGGCCTCTGGGTCCAGCGCGCGGACGAGGGCCTCTTGACCCGGCCCGCGAGCGACGCCCACCCGGCCACCGTGTCGTCGATCGACGGCGACCTGGCCACGGTCTCCGACGACGAGGTCGGCTTCCCCTACTGCCTCGCCCAGCGGCTGGTGGTCGTCGGTCCGGACGGCACCGTGCAACAGCGGGTGGCGCTGCGGCTGCAGCGGGGCGACGGCGTCGCAGTGCGCGTGGACGGCCGCTGGCGGCTGCGCGAGCTCTCGGTGCGGGCCGACACAGGACGATGCGAAAGCGAGCGACCATGAGGTTCCGACACTCGACCATGCCCGCGGGCTGGGCGCGACTTGCTGCCGTGACATTGGCGGCGGCTCTGGTGGCGGCCGGGGCGGTGGCGGCACCGGCAACCCCCGCCTCTGCCGGCGCCGAGACGGCCGAGCCTGCGACCACCGGCGCTTCGGGGGCCGCGGCCGCCGAGCCCTGCGAGCCCGGTACGGGCACTACGAACGGCGGGACCACCGTCGAGGTCGGCTGCCCCGGCGGCGGCGGCCCGACTGACCCGCCGGGTGGAGGTGGCGGTGGAGGCGGCGGGGGTGGCGGTGGTGGCGGCATCGACGCGGCCGCGGTCTGCGCCGAGGAGGCACCGGGCTGGGGCGACTGCGTGAGCATCGTGGGAGCGACCGGCCTGCGCCCCAGCGAGATCTGCCAGTACGTCCCCCACCCCGACCAGAGTCTGCTCTCCTACTACTTCCCCGACAGTGGCCCGGGCGGAACCCTTCTCTACTTCGTGTGCCCACGGGAGGGACTCTTCTACTCGGAGGACGTGGACTGGGTGCTCGACCTCCTCGGATTCTTCGACCCGCCCCCGACACCCGCCGAGGTAGCGGCCGACGTGTGGGTCGAGGTCCAGGCGACCCTGCTCGATCCTGCTGTCGTCGCCAGCCCTCCTGTGGGGTCGCGCGGCTTCATCGAGGTGCCCACCTTCGTCGCCGTGTCCAACTGGGAGCCAACGATCGTCGAGGGGCCCGAGTGCCAGCAGGGCGTGTGTGTGACGCTCACCGCCACGCCGCAGCTCAGCTTCGATCCGGGCGAGCCGGGCGCCGACGACGTCATGTGCGCCGGCGCGGGCACCGTCTTCGACCCCGAGGTCGACCCTGTCGAGCAGGCCGAGCGCCCGGGCGCCTGCGCCCACACCTACCTGCACCGCACCGCGAGGGGCGGCGAGGGCTGGCCGGGCACCGTGAGCGTCACGTGGTCGGTCACCTGGGAGGGCCCGGGCGAGACCGGCAGCTTCGATCCCATCACGCTGTCGACCGACCTGGCCCGGCCAGTGATCGAGATCCACGGCCTCGTCGTCGACGCCGAGGTGGGGGTCGGAGGATGACCGTCGCCTCGCCCAGCCCGGCGGTGCCGCCGCCGCCCCCGCCCCCGCCGGCGTCACCGCCCTCGCCCGCCGTCGCCCGTGCCCACGGGCGCCGGGCCGTGGGCGCCCCCCGGTCGGCCCACGGGCTGCCCATGCGCCGCCGCTGGGGCCGCTTCGCCGCCGGCGCCTGCCTCGCCCTGCTGGGCGGCTGGGTGTTCGCCGCGCTCTACCTGTCGGCCGGTGCCCGGGTCGCGGTGCTGGTGGCGGCCCACGACATCGGCGCCTACGAGACCCTCGACGAGGACGACCTGCGGGTCGAGCGGGTGGCCGCCGACCCCGGCGTGGCCACGGTGCCGGGCGGAGACCTGAGCGAGATGGTGGGCCGGGTGACGGCCACCGCGGTGCCCGCGGGCACCGTGCTGGCGCCCGACCACGTGTTCGCGGCGGGCGAGCGGCTCGTGTCGGCGTCCGAGGCGGAGGTCGGTGTGGCGCTCGAACCGGGGCACGCACCCGTCGACCTGCGGGCCGGAGCGGAAGTGGAGGTGGGCGTCCAGCCCGAGCAGTCGAGCGACAGCGGTGCCATGTCGGTGCCGGGGTGGCTGCTGGACGTGGGCCCTGTCGACGACCAGACCGGCGAGCGCGACGTCACCCTGGTGGTGCCGCGGTCCTCGGCACTCGAGGTCGGCCTCGCCGCGGGCGATCAGCGGGTGGTCCTCACCGTGGTGGGGCAGGGCTGAGTGGGTCCCTCCGGGTCGCCGTCGCAGCCGGGCGCGGTCGCGCCGTGACGTCCCTCGTGCTGATGTCGACCAAGGGCTCGCCCGGCGTGACCACCGCGGCCGCCGCGCTGGCGGGCGTGGCCGGTCGCACGGGCGACGGCCTGCTGGTGGAGCTCGACCCCGCGGGCGGCTCGGTGCAGGTGCTCTCGGGGGCCCCGGCCGTCTGGGGTCTGGTCGACGTGGCCGCCACCCTCCGGCGGCAGCCCGACGCCGGTCCGGTGGCGGCCCACCTCGCGCTCGTGCCGCCCGGGCTGCCCGCACTGCTCGCCCCCACCGCCGGGCACGTCGCCGAATCGGTGATCGGCTCGGCGGGCGACCGGTGGCTGCGGGGCCTGCGCGCCGCGGCCCCCGACGTGGTGGTCGACGCCGGGCGGTGGGAGCCGAGCCAGCCGGCGTCGTCCCGCATCGCCGGCGCCGACCTGGTGGTGGTCGTCACCCGCCCCACGCTCGCCGCCGTCGAGAGCGCCCGGCTGGGCATCGACCAGGTGCGCCGCGCCTCGGGCGTGCCGGTGGCCGTGCTCGTCGTCGGCCGCCGGCCGTACGCCCCCGCCGAGATCGCAGCCCACCTCGACGTGCCGCTGGCGGGCGCCCTCGCCTGGGATCCCCGAGGCGCGGCGACGCTGTGGGCCCGCGGGGTGTCGCGGGGCTGGCTGCGCTCGCGCCTCGCCCGGTCGGCGGCGTTCGCGCTCGCCGAGCTGCGCGGTCTCGCCGCCCCCACGACCGCCGGGGTCCCGTCGTGAGCGAGCGCAGCGAGCGAACCATGGGCGCAGTGCGTTGCCCGGCACGAAGTGCCGATCGGTCACTGCGTGCATCCCGAAGGGTGCACCAGTGAGCGAGCGCAGCGAGCGAACCATGGGCGCAGTGCGTTGCCCGGCACGAAGTGCCGATCGGTCACTGCGTGCATCCCGAAGGGTGCACCAGTGAGTGATCCGGCGGTGGAGCGGCTGCGGCGCATCGTGGTCGGCGAGATCGGCGAGGAGGTGGGCCGCCGCGAGCAGCACGGCCTGGCCCCGCTGGACGGCGCCGACCGCACCCAGATGGCCCTGGCGATCCTGCAGCGCGAGCTCGACGACCAGTGGCGGGCCGCACACCGAGCGCGGCGAGCTCGCCCGCACCCCGGAGGAGGACGGCCGCATCCGCGATGCGGTGCTGGCCGGGCTGTTCTCGCAGCTGCCGGGCCTCGAGGCCTACCTGGCCCGCGCCGACGTCACCGACATCTTCGTGATCGGCCACGACAACGTCCGGATCCGCACCGTGGACGGCCGCGAGCAGCGGGTGGCGCCCGTGGCGTCCAGCGACGACGACCTCGTCGGGCAGATCCAGGCCCTGGCCCGCAAGGGCGGCCGCCTGGGGCTCGAGGACGGCTCCGCCCAGATCGAGAAGGAGTTCTCCCCGTCGCGGCCGCTGCTCGACCTGCAGCTCTCGGACGGGTCGCGCCTCGCCGCGGTGGCATGGGTGTCGGACCGGCCGTACGTGTCGGTGCGGCGCCACGCGCTGGTGGACGCCGACCAGGAGACGCTGGTCCGCGAGTGGAAGATGTACGACGAGGGCGTCGCCAGCCTGCTGCGCGCCGCCATGCGTGCCCGGCTGAACATCCTGGTGGCGGGGGGCATGGGGCGGGGCAAGACGACCCTCGTGCGGGCCCTGCTGCACGAGTGCCCGCCGAGCGAGCGCATCGTGGTGCTCGAGCAGGACCGCGAGCTGCAGCTTGGGCTCGATCCCCGGCGGCACGACCACGTGCTCGAGCTGGTCGAGCGGCCCGCCAACATGGAGGGCGAGGGCGCCGTCACCCTCGCCGACCTGACCTGGGCCGTGAAGCGCCACGCCCCCGACCGCATCGTGGTGGGCGAGGTGCGCGGGCCCGAGGTCATGTACATGCTCGAGGCCGCGTGCGACGGCATCGCCGGCACGCTGTGCACGCTGCACGCCCGGTCGTCGCGCCAGACGTTCGAGAAGCTGGTCAACTACGCCCGCCGCGGCGGCGCCAGCTTCGAGCGGGCGGACGTGCTGCAGACCGCCGCCTTCGCCCTCGACCTGATCGTCTACCTCGACCTGACCCCCGACGGGCGCCGGGTCGTGTCGGAGATCACCCAGGTCCTCGACTACGACCCCACCGACCGCCAGATCATCACCAACGACTGGTTCGTCCCCGGGCCCGACCGGTCGGCGGTGCGCAACTCCCGCGCGCCCATCCCCGTCGTCACCCTCGACCTGCTGGTCGAGCACGGCTACGAGCCGTCCCTGCACCGGGACGGGGGTGGCTGGTGACCGCCGTCGCCCTGCTGTCCGGCGTGGCCGTGGTCGCGGGCGTGCTGCTGGCCGTGTCGGGCGCCCGCCTGCGCCCCGTCGTGCCCCGGGCGGCGCGCGCCCCGCACCGCACCCGCCAGGCGCCGGGCCCGGAGCGGGTGGTGCTGGTGGTCGGCGTCGGGCTCGCGGTGCTGGTGCTGACCCGGTGGCCGGTCGCCGCCCTCGCGGCCGCCGCGGCCGCCGGGCTGCTGACGGGCCGGTCGTCGCCCCTGCGGCGCCAGACCGAGGGCGCCGAGGTGGCCGAGGCCCTCACCGCGTGGGCCGAGATGCTGCGCGACGCCACCGGCACGCCGCGGGGGATCGAGGGCGTCCTCGTCGCCACCGCCCCGGGCGCGCCCGCCACCATCCGGCCCCACGTCATGCGGCTGGCGCGGCGGCTGCCCTACGACCCCCTCGGCCCGGCGCTCGACGACCTGGCCGACGACCTGGCCCACCCGGTCGGCGACCTGGTCGTCACGGCGTTGCGCCTCGCCGCCCGCTCGGGCGGGCGCCAGATCCGGTCGGTGCTCGACGACCTGGCGTCGGTGGCCCGCGAGGAGGCCCGGATGCACCGCCGCATCGAGGTGGCGCGGGCGCGTCCGCGGGCCGACATGCGCTCCGTGCTGGCGATCATGGGCTTGTTCGTCGGCGTCTTCTCCCTGATCGGACGCAGCTACCTGGCGCCCTACAGCACGCCGGGCGGCCAGCTCGTCCTGGCCGCGGTGGTGGGCATCTGGGCGACCGCGGTGTGGACCATGGCCCGCATGGGCCGGTCCCGCGGGATCGAGCGGTTCCTCGTGAGCGGGTCGGACACGTGAGGCCCGCCGCGACGAGGTCCGTCGTGGCGGCGGGACCGTGACCGTCGCCCTCGTGGCCGGGCTCACGTCGGGGCTGGGGCTGTGGCTGGCGTGGACGGGCCTGCGGCCGCTGCCCGAGCCGCTCGACGCCGCGCTCGCCCGTGTCAGCCGGCTGCCCGTGGCGCCGCGTCCGGTGGCGGACGGGCTCGACCAGCGCGACGCCCGCATCGGGGGCTTCCTGCTCGACCACATCCCCCCGCTCGCCCGCCGGCTCGACGCCCTCCGGTCCGACCTCCGGGTCGTGGGCCGCGAGCCCGAGGTCGAGGCTGTGCGGGTCGCCGTGTACGTCCTGCTGCCGCTCGTGATCGGGCCCTGGATCGGGTTCCTGGGCTGGGCGCTGGGCCTGCCACTGCCGGGCTTCCTGCCCGGGGCCGTCGCGCTCGCGGCGTCGACCGCCGGCCTGGTACTGCCGTTCGTGAGCCTGCGGGCCGAGGCGGCCGAGCGCCGCCGGGCCTTCACCCATGCCCTGTCGTCGTGGTGCGACGTGGTGGTGATGACGCTGGCCTCGGGGCGCGGGGTCGAGCAGGCCATGGAGACCGCGGGCAGCTCGGGGCAGGGCTGGGCCTTCGCCGAGCTGCGCGGCGCCCTCCAGGCCGGGTACGTGCGGGGCGAGCCGCCGTGGGTGGCGCTCGAGCGCCTGGGTGCCGAGTTGGGCGTGGCCGACCTGTCCGAGCTGGCCAGCACGGTGGCCCTGGCGGGGGAGGAGGGTGCCGCGGTGCGCGTCACGGTCGCCGCCAAGGCGAGGACGATGCGCGAGCGGACGGCGGCCGAGGGCGAGCTGGCGGCCGCCTCGGTCACCGAGCGGATGAGCCTGCCCAGCGTGCTGCTCGTGGTCGGGTTCCTGCTGTTCCTCTGCTACCCGGCGTTGGTGGCGATGCTCCAGATCAAGCAGTAGCGACATGGGAGATGGGTTGATGACCGAGACGATCCGGCGGCGGGCCACGGCTGCCGCCACATCCGTGCTGGTGGCGGTCGCCGCCGCCTGGCACGACCGCCGCACCGAGGACGGGGGGCTGAGCGACGAGGTGGCGATGATCGCCGTGCTCCTGCTCGTGGCCTCCACGATCGGGGCCGCGCTGCTCGTCGTGCTCACCGGCGCGGTCGAGGGCCTGGAGTTCGGGATCTGACGGCACCGCCGTGCCCGCCCCCGCGCCAAGGGTGACCGCGGGGCCATCGCCGCCAGCGTGGCGGTGGTGCCCCTGCTCATGACCGTGCTGTTCACGGTCGTGCAGATCAGCCTGTGGTACTACGGCCGCGCCGTGGCCACCGCCGCCGCGCAGCACGGGCTCGACGCGGCGCGGGTCGAGGGCGGCAGCGAGGCGGCCGGCGAGGCGATGGCCGGCGAGTTCCTGGTCCAGACCGGCGGCTTCGCCGCCGAGGGCATCGACGTCCAGCGCACGGCCGTGACCGCCACCATCAGCCTGGACGGCCACGTGGCGACGGTCGTGCCGTTCTTCGACGTCCCGGTGCACGTGACCCTGTCCGCGCCGGTCGAGCGGGTGGTCGAGTGACGCCCCGGGATGCCGCCGGCAGGTCTCTGCGCCGCCTCGGCCGCGTGCGTCGCCTGCGCCGCCTGCGGCGCCGTCTCCGGCTCCACCGCCGCCCGCAGGGCCGCGGCGACCGGGGGACCGCCATCGCCGAGCTGGTGGCGCTCATCGGCGTCTTCATGGCCTTCATCGCTGCCGTGGTGTTCGCCGGGCGGATGACCGTGGGCTCGGCCCACGTGGAGGCCGCGGCGCGCACGGCGGCCCGGACCATCAGCCTCGCCCGCGACCCGGCCGCCGAGGCCGGGGCCGCGGAGACCCAGGCGGCCGCGATCGCCGAGGCCGGGTCGCCCATGTGCGTGACGATGGACTTCGCCGAGCCGGTCATCGACGTCGCGGCCGACCCGGCGACGGTGACCGTCGAGATCACCTGCGAGGTCGATCTCTCCGAGCTGACGCTGCTGGCCCTGCCGGGCACGATGACCGTGTCGGCGTCGGCGGTCGAGGTCATCGACCGCTACCGCGAGGACGAGGCGCCGTGACCGGGCGGTCCGAGCGCACGCGCGACCCCGTGCCGTCCCCGACCCGCCGGGGCGCAGGGTGCCGTGACGCGGGCTTCGCGAGTGCCTGGACGGTGGCCGTGGCGGTCGCGTGCTGGGGGACGGTCGGGCTGGTGTTCGACGGCGGGCGGGCGCTCCGGGAGCGCAGCGACGCCTTCGGCGCGGCCGCCTCTGCCGCCAGGGCCGGGGTGCAGGAGATCGACCAGACGGCGGCCGTGCAGGGAGAGCTGCGGCTCGACCCGGACGCCGCCCGGCGGGCGGCCGAGGCCCACCTGAGCGCGTTGGGGTACAGCGGCAGTGCCGTGGTGGACGAGGCGCTCGACGAGGTCACCGTGTCGGTCAGCGGCGAGACCGACCTGCGCATCCTCGTGGCACCGGGCTCGGTGGGCTACGCCGTGTCGGCCTCCGCCCGCGCGGTGCAGGGGGACGGCACGCCATGAACCGGCCCCTGCCCCACCCTCTGCCGCGATCCGGGCCGCTCGACGCCGCCCGCCGCCTGGTCCGGGCGCTGGCGGCGCTCGTCGCGCTGCTGGCGCTGATCGTCGCCGTGCCGCTGGTGCTGCTGCGGTGGGGCACGTGGCCGATCACCGGCCTGCCCACCTGGGAGCAGGTGCGGGATCTGCCGACCACGCTGGCCAGGGACGATGCCATCCTGGCGGTGGTGACGCTCGCCCTGTGGGCGGCGTGGGCCGGGTTCGTGCTCAGCGTGGTGCTCGAGGCCGTGGCCCAGGTCCGCGGCCGGGTCTCCGGCGTGCGTCTCGGTCCACTGGGCAGCGCGGCACGCTATCTGGTCAGCTCGCTGGTGCTGAGCATCGGCCCGCTGGCGGGTCCCGGCTCGGCCCTGGCGTCGCCCGCGTCGAGCCCGCCGCAGCCGGTCGCGGCGGCGCCGGCTCCCGCGGTCGCCGCTGCGCCGGACATGGCCGACGGCACGTTCGGGCCGCCGGCGTCCTCGCTGGCCGGCGACCCGCTCGCGGCGGCCGCGGCCACGGGAGCGCCCGACCCTTTGGCGCCGGGCACCGTCACCGTGGGCCGCGGCGACACGCCCTGGTCGCTGGCGCAGGCGCACCTCGGCGACGGCACCCGCTGGCGAGAGGTGTGGGATGTCAACCAGGGGAGGCTCCAGCCCGACGGCGGGACGTGGACCTCTCCGGACGCCCCGCTGCGCCCCGGTTGGGTGCTGTCCCTCCCCACCGAGGTCACGGTCGCCGGGGGCGACAACCTCTGGGACCTCACGGAGGCGCGGCTGGAGACGGCGTGGGGCCGCGAGGCGAGCGACGCCGAGGTCGTCGGCCCGTGGCAGGTGATGGTCGAGGCCAACCTCGACCGCCTGGCCCCGCCGGGCGATCCCGACCTGATCTACCCCGGCCAGGTGATGGTCGGGCCGGCCCTGTCCGCCGATCCCCTCGCACCGCCGGACGCGGGCGAGACGGCGGGCGAGGCGCCGGCCACCGGCGAGGTTCCCGACGGGGGCGCCGGGCCGAGCGAGGGTGGCGGCGCTCCCGCAACGGAGCAGCCCGAGGCCGGCTCACCCGGCGGGAGTCTGCCGGGGGACGTCGGCGAGACGGTGCCGGAGGGGACGGCGCCGGTGGTGGAGGTGCCGGAGGGGGGTACGCCCCCGGTGGTGGACGTGCCCGAGGGGACTACGCCCCCGGTGGTGGACGTGCCCGAGGGGACTACGCCGACGACGCCGGCGACGACGACGCCGTCGGTCACCGCGCCGCCTGACACGCAGTCGCCGGGAACCGTGCCGGACACGACGGCGTCCTCCGTCACTGCACCGGCGAGCAGCGGCTCCGGTGGAGCCGGACCCGTCATCGTGGGCGGCAGCGTCGCGGCCACCGCCCCGGCCGAGGACGAGGACGACGGGCCGGCCCCGACGACCGTGGGGCTGGTCGGCGGCGGCGTCGCGGTGGCCGGTGCGCTCGTGCTGCTCGACCGCCGCCGCCGCGCCCAACAGAGGCACCGTCGCCGCGGCCGGGTCCTGCCGTTCCCCGCCCCGCCGCTGCGCACTGCCGAGCACCACCTCCGCTGGGGCGCCGACGTCGACGCCGCCCGCCTGCTCGACGTCAGCCTCCGCACCGCCGCGGCGGGCTCGGGAGCGACCGGGATGCCGCCGCTCCGGTGGGTGGAGGCGTCGTCAGACGGGGTGGTCCTCGTGCTGGCCGAGCCGTCGCCGCCGGCGCCGGGGTTCACGGCCGTGGCACCCGACCGGTGGGTGACGGCCGCCGGCTACGACGAGCTCGCCCACCTCGCCACCAGAGCGGCACCGCCGGCACCCAGCCTCGTCCCGCTCGGCGCCACCGACGACGGCAGCGAGCTGCTCATCGAGCTCGAGGCGAGCGGGATCGTCGCCGTCGGGGCCGATGCCGACGACGCGCTCGGGCTGCTCCGGTCGTTCGTCGTGGCGGCCTCGACGGCCGCCTGGAGCGATCAGCCACGGGTCGTGACGGTGGGTCTGGAGCCCGAGGTCGGTCGGCTGCCCGGCGTGACGGTCGACGGCCAGCGTCGGTGAGGCGCTGGCTCTGGCCGAGCAGCACGCCGATCGCACCGAGCAGGCCCTCCGCTCGCTCGGTTGTCCCACATTGGCGCAGGCCCGGGCGGTGGGCGTGACGCCCGAGCAATGGGACCCGATGATGGTGGTGGCCGCCATCTCGCCCAGGGGGCCGCTTGAGCGGCGCCGGGCCGAGGACGTCGCCGCCCGCCCGATGGGCGCGGTCGGCGTGGTCGTCGTCGGCGCCGACGCCGTCGAGTCCGGCCGACGGCTGACCATCGGGGGCCACGGGTGGCTCGAGGTCGACGGCGTGGACGAAGTGGTTCGCCCCCGCTGCCTGGGGGCCGACGACCTCCGAGCGGTGATCGACCTGCTGGACGGCACGCACGGCGACGTCGCCGCGGCCGTGGCGGGCGTTCCGTCGCCTCGCCGGCCACCGCCGCCCCCGCCCACCCCGCCGGCTCCCGCCTCGGCCCCGCCCGCCCCCGAGCGACCCGCGCCACCCGCGGCAGGTCTGCAGCCGCCGGAGCCGCCCCTGGTGGGCGACCCACCCGACGCCCCGGTGCTGGTGCCGCACACGCCCGAGGCGCCCCCACCTGGCACCGCCCCGACGGAGGACCCCCCGGCCGCCCGTCGGCTGGACGAGCTCATGAACGAGGTCGAGGTCCTCGTGCGGGTGCTCGGCGAGGTCGATGCCATGCGCATGGCCGGCCGACCGGCTCGCCCCTCCGAGCGGCTGAAGCCCGTCCGCCAGCGGGCGCTGGAGGCCATCGCCTACCTGGCGCTGCGCGAGTCGGCGGTCGACCGCGAGGACCTCGAGATCAGCCTGTACCCCGACGGCGCCAACGCCACCAAGACGTTCCGCAACACCGTCACCGAGGCCCGCGCCCTGGTGGGGGAGGCGCTGTTCCCGCCGCCCGAGGGCGGCCGCTACGAGCTGTCTCCGGCGGTGCTCACCGACTACGGGGTGTTCTGCGAGCTGGTCGCGACCGCGGACGAGACGGCGGATGCCGAGGAAGCGGCGCTGCTCCTCACCGACGCGTTGAGCCTGGTGCGGGGCGAGCCCTTCATCGGGGTGGGACGCAACTACGCGTGGGTCGGGCCCCACCGGGGCATGATCGTGGCCCAGGTCGTCGACGCCGCCGAGGAGTTGGCGGAGGTGCGGCTGGCGGTCGGCGACTGGCGGGCGGCCGAGTGGGCGGCCCGCCAGGGGCTGCGGGTGTTCCCGAGCGACGAGCGCATGTACCGCCTCCTCATGCGCACCGCGCAGGCCGCCGGCAACATCCCGGGCGTGCAGCGAGCCTTCCGCGAGCTGTGCGATGTGCTCGCCGACCCGGACATCGGCGTCGAACCCGAGGACACGGTGCACCCCGAGACCATCGAGCTGCTCGAGGAGCTGACGGGCACCCGCGCCGTCGTCCGCCGCCGCGGCCTCGGCGCGTGATCACCCCCGCCGGATTCCCCCGGGCCGGGGGAGGAGGGAGCCTCGGGCTGCGCATTCGGGGACGACCATGTGCATCCACCGGGCGTGTGGAGCACCACGTCCGAGGAGACCGAGGCCCCCGTCGGCTTCGATGAGATCGAGCGCTATGCCGCGGTCCGTGCCCGGCCCGCGGCGCTGCTGGCCGCCCGCGTCGGGTTGTGGACGGCCGTCGCCGTCGGCTTCGTCGGCGGCGTCGCCGGGCTCGCAGGTCGGACCGCCCCGGAGCCGCTGCCGCCGGCACAGGACGCGCCGGTTCCCGTCGTGCCCGCGGCGGTCGCCGGCACGGCCGAGCGGGCGGCCACCGCCTGGCTGGCGGCCACCGAGGACGACAGCGCCGGCCTCGAGGACCTCTTCATCGATCCGCCTCCCATCGAGCGCGCTGCCGACCAGAGGCTGGCCGTCGGGCGGGTGGTGGTCGTGTCCGGCAGCGAGCTCGGTCCCGGCTACTGGAGCCTCACCCTGGCGGCAGAGGTGGTGGAACCACCTGTCGACGACTCCGGGGAAGGAGCGGCCTCACCCGGCGGCGACCAGGAGGCGCCGGCGAACGCCGCCGCCCCCCGGGGCGCCGATGCCGAGGAGGGCGCGCCGTCCCGCGGCGCGACGACGTGGTACCTCGAGCTCGGCGTCGTCGGTGACCCGGAGCAGTCGCTCGCCGCCGTGACCGCCCCGGCGGTCCTTCCGGCGGGACCACCCGTGCCGGACGGGTGGGAGATCGAGTCGTCGGTCACCAGGCTCGAGGACGAGGATCCCGTCGCCCTCACGATCGACGGGTTCCTGCGGGCGATGCTGGCCGGCGGCGGGGACCCTGGCCGCTACCTCGCGCCGGGTTTCGACATGCCGGCGCCGGCCTCCCCGGTGTTCGCCGAGCTCGAGATCGACACGGTCGAGGCGACCAGCGTCGACCAGACCACGACCCGCGCCCACGTCTGGGCGACCGGGACGACCGCGGCCGGGATCCCCCACAGCGTCCGCTACCAGATCACCCTCGTGCTCCGCGAGGACAGGTGGGAGGTGTCGGGCCTGAGCGGCGCGCCGGCGGTCGAGCACGCCGCCGATGGGGCGTCATGAGGTCCGGGGCGAAGAGCCGGCGCCGGGTGCGCTTTCCCCGCAGCGGTCGCGGATTGGACGGCTGAAAGCACGTGTCGACGACGGAGAACGAGATGCCATGAAGGACATCATCGTGGGACTGACCAAGGACGCCGAGGGCCTGTTGATAGGGGCCATGGTGATCCTCGCCATCTGGTTCATCATCTGGACGTGGGTGACGACGAAGTCGTTGGCCCCGACCATCGGCGCGCTGCTGGTCGGCGCCCTGGTCGTGTGGGGTGTCAGCCACATCCGGTTCCTCGCCGACAAGGTCGACGAGGACATCCCCGGGGGGTCGAGCGGTGGTGGCGCACGCATCGGGGTGCCGGACCGCATGGGTGTCGACAGTGACTGGCTGCTGCTGCCCTGGGATCCGGACTGAGCCGCGGCATGGACGATCACCCGAGCCACATCCAGTGCGCCACCTACACGCACGCTCGCCGCCATCCGATGGTGATCGGCCAGATCGCCGGCTGGACACCCCCGTTCCAGCTCTCCCTGCCGCAGGTGGTCGTCCTCGTGTCGGCATTCGTGTTCGAGGCCTTCACGTACCAGTGGTGGGGCGGTGTCCTGCCCGGGACGGTCGCGATCCTCGGCGCCGTGGGTCTCCCGTGCCTCCTGGCCTGGGCGGTGCGCAGCGCCCGGATCGAGGGGCGCAGCCTGCCCCGCGTGGCCGCCGGGTACCTCGCCTACGCGATGACGCCCCGGACCGGGACCATCGGCGGCCGGCCCTACCGGCCGGCCCGGCCCGCTGACCTCCGCTGGTCCCGCGTGTACGTCACGACCGGAGACGACGGGGCATGAGGCCGCCGGCGCGGGCCATCACCGGCCACCTCGTGTGGTCGGCCGACGGTGGCGTGTGGGCCGTGTGGCGGGTGACCCCGTTCGCGCACGCCCACAACGCCGTCGCCGAGAAGCTCGCGGTGCACTCGCGGCTGCGAGGCCTGCTGGTCGGCCTCCCCTCGCAGTCGATGTTGTTCTCGGTGACCGAGGAGCTCGACCCCTGGGAGACGGTCAGCCAGATGATCGACGGGGTCGACGTCGACGCCCTGCACCACTGGGCGGATGTCTGCGCCGCCACCGCCGGCTGGCTCTCGACGATGGCGCTCCGGCGTCGCCAGTACTACCTCGCCGTGGAGTTGCCGTCGGGCCGCGGTGCCTGGCGCCACCTCCTACGGGGTGCCGCCGCCGACGTCGCAGCCGGCTTCGGCATCGCCCCCGGGCGGCCCCCGGCGAACGAGATCGACCGCTGCCTGCGCGCGGCCCGGGAGCTGGAGGTGCGCCTCGGCTCGCAGATCGCCCTCGAGCAGGTCACCGCGGGCGAGCTGTGCTGGCTGTACGCGCGCGCCCTGCGCCGCGAGATCGACGAGCCGGCGCTGGACGACCACTGGGAGCCCGGCCGCCAGGGCGCCGCACCGGCAGGCGACAGCAGGCACACGCTCGGCATCCTCGCCCACCTGACCGACGCGGTCGTGCGCGAGGGCGGCGACGCGGAGGACGCCGACCGTCCCCGTCACCGCCGGTACGTGCGGATCGACGGTCCCAACGGCAGCGCCTACCAGACGGTCCTGGCGCTGGCCGACATGCCGCACGTGTTCGCCTTCCCGGGTGGCGGCGGGGAGTGGCTCTACTACGTCGACGAGGTCGACTTCCCCGTCGACTGGTGCGTCCGGGTCCGCTCGGTACCCAACGCCGACGCCCGCATCAAGGTGCGGCGCAAGCACCGTGACCTGATCGGCCAGGTCGACGAGTACGACGGCGAGCTCACGGGCGCGCCCCCGCAGCTCGCCGAGGCGATCATGGCCATCGACGACGAGCGCACGCAGCTCGGCTCGAACCCCGGCGAGCCCGAGCTCCAGGTCACCATCCTCATGTCCGTCGCAGCACCGACGCTGCCCGACCTCGAGGAGCGGGTCGGCGCCCTCCAGGCGATGTTCGAGCCGCACGAGTACGCCCTGGCCCGCCCGACGGGCGGGCAGGCGGCGTTGCTCCGCGCCATGCTGCCCGGGTCGGCCGTCCCCACGGCCGCCCGGGACTACACCCAGTTCATGTTGGCCCGCGACCTGGCCGCGGGCGCTCCCTACTGCGGTCCCGCGGTCGGGGACCCGACCGGGCTCCTGCTCGGCCTCTCGCTCGACACGGGGGGCGCCACCCCGGTGCTGTTCGACCCTGCGTTCGGGCCCCGCGCGAACGCCAGTCCCTCGCTGGCCGCGGTCGGACGGCTGGGCTCGGGCAAGTCGTTCATGCTCAAGCGGCTGTGCTGGGACACGGTGGCACGGGGCGGTCAGGTCGTGACGATCGACCGCACCACCAGCGGCGAGTACGTGACGTTCGCCGGCGCGGTCGCCGGGGAGTCGCAGGTGGTCCGGCTCGAGGCCGGTGCGGGGGTGTGCCTCGATCCTCTCCGCACGTTCTACGGCGACGACCGCGCTCGTGTGGCTCTCGGCTTCCTGTCCCTGCTCGCCGGGTGCTCGCCCCACAGCGAGGAGGGTGCCGCCCTCGCCGAGGCGGTCGACACCGTGGTGGAGCGGGTGGAGCCGTCGCTCGGGCTCGTGGTCGAGGAGCTCGAGCGCATGGGCACCGACCCCTCGCGCCACGATGCCGCCGCGCGCGGCCTCGCCCGCCGGCTGAACCACTTCCGGCGGTCGCCCACCGGCCAGCTCGCCTTCGGCAGCGGCGACCCGCTCTCGTTGGAGGCGGACTTCATCGTCTTCTGGGCCCCGAACCTGGCGCTTCCCGACCGGGAGACGCTGGCGAGCGAGCACCGCAGCCGGATGATGCTGCCCGAGCAGGTCATGGGCCAGGCGCTGCTGTACCTGGTGGCGGCCGTCGGTCGGCAGGTGGTCTTCCGCGACCCCTCCCGCTTCGCGGCCGCCCTCTACGACGAAGCGTGGGCGCTGCTGGCCTCGCCGTTCGGCCAGAGCCTCCTGATCGAGGGCGTGCGCGACGGGCGCAAGCACAACGGGGCGATCTGGCTGGCCAGCCAGCACCCGAACGACTTCGCGGTGCGCGAGCTGTCCGACCTGCTCGGCTCGCGCTTCGTGTTCCGCCAGGCGCGGCAGGCGATCCCTGCGGCGCTCGAGTTCCTCGGCATCGAGGACAGCGCGGACGCGGCCGCGGTCCTCGAGCAGGAGCTGGGGAGCGGCCAGTGCCTGTACCGGGACGTGCGGGACCGGGTCGGCCTCATCCGGGTGCTGCCACCGGTGCTCGACACCGTGCTGCCCGCGTTCGAGACCGCGCCGTCGGCGACGCCGGCACTGGGCGCCGACGGTCCGCTGGCACTGCCCGAGCCCGAACAGGCCGAGCTGCGGGGCGACCAGGTGGAAGCGGAGCTCGTCGCCGGCCCGGTGCTGGAGGCGCTCGCCGAGGCAGGGTTCGCGTCGGATCCTGTGCACCACCCACCGGACGTGGCCGAGCCGGACGCGGACCCGGACCCGACCCCGGCCGAAGAGTGGGCGCCCGTCGCCGGCAGCGCACCGGAGCCGCGTCCCGACGCGGTCGAGCCGGTGACCCTGCCCGCGGCGGAGGCCGGCGTGGCTCCCTCGCCTTCCCCGTCGCCCGCCGACGAGGCGCGCCGTCGCGCCCGGGCCAACCGCCGGTCGCCGCTCGCCCAGGCGCTCGCCGGGGGTCGTGAGCCGTGAGGCTCGCGGGCGTCCGGCGTCGTCTCCCGGGACGGCGCGGCCTCGCGGCCGCACTGGCCGCGGTCATCGTGGTCGCGACCGTGGGGTTCGTGGCGGCGTCGGGCGGCGCGCAGCCCGCGGCCGCCGCCCCGGGCGGGCCGCAGCCCGCGCTCGACGCAGGTCGGGCCGCGGCGCCGGGCGACGACGAGATCCCATTCGCGGTCTGGAACGTGTGCCGGGCGGTCAACGGGCTCCAGGACATGGTGCCCTTCGACCCGACGCGCCCGTTCGACTTCGACGAGTGGAGCTTCCGGGACGCGCTCCCGCCGGTGATCGCCATGAAGCTGGCCCTCAAGGGGGTCGAGGGACTGATGACGCTGTTGAAGATCGCGATCGGGACCGTGACCGGTGGGCGGTTCGGCACGACCCCGTGGGAGTTCTTCGTCGGCGAGCTCCAGAAGTGGACGCCACCGGAAGGCAAGTACGCGCCCGAGTGGTACCTGCACGCCATCAAGTCGGATCGCGAGTGCATGCTCATCGAGGCGGACGTGCACAGGGGGTGCGGCGACCTCCCGTCGATCGAGCCGATCGAGGACGCGTTCATCCCCGACCACTGCTGGGGCACCTACCCGGCGAACAACTTCGACCTCGGGTACGACGAGAGCTTCGGCTTGACCGCGGGACTCCTCGACGACCTGTGGGGCATCACGGCGAACCTCCTGTTCACGATGGCGGCGACGGCGATCCAGCTCGGGCTGTGGCTCCTCGGCTGGGCCTTCTCGTTCAACGTCCGGAAGTTCGACCCGATCGTGTTGGGGATCAGCCACGCCTACAACACACGCATCGTCGGTGCGCTCGAGCTGAAACACGTCGCCTGGGTCGTGCTCATCGGGTGGGCGGGCTTCGCCATCCTCCGCCGGCGAGCCGGCTCCGCGGCCAGCGAGCTGCTCACATCGGTGGTCCTGATCGCCCTGACCGCGGGGCTGATGGGCAACCTCGACGGCTACCTGAGCGGGGCGTGGGACACGATGGACCGGGGATCCAACCTCGTGTTCGCCGCGTCGGCCGACAAGGCGCCGTGTGACCCGACGCCCGGCTCGAGTCCCTCGGGGGAGGCGTGCGCCGAGCAACGCCGCGCGTTCCTGGCGCCGGCACAGAAGAGCATCCAGCAGGTGTTCATCGAGGACACCTACGACTACCTCAACTGGGGCGGCAGCTTCGCCACCGAGCGCTGCCGGACGGCCCGAAACCAGATCGTGTCCGCCGGGCCCCACGGCGACAGCGGCTGGCCACGTCGCCACATGGAGCGGGCGGCCGCGGCGGCCGAGAAGGCGGGCGATACCGCCGCCGCCGAGGAGTGCCGGGCCGCGGCCAAGTTCAACGCCGACCCGCGCAGCGAGCGCTGGATCGGTGCGCTGCTCAACCTGGTGATGGCGAGCTTCGTGTTCTTCCTGCTGCTGGCCTCGTCGGTCACGCTCCTCGCGGCCAAGTTCCTCGTCGCGGTCTGCTTCATGCTGGCCCCGCTGGCCGCGGTCTTCGCGATCGCCCCCGGCGGCGGCCGCCGTCTCGCGTGGCAGTGGGTCGGCGCCGTGGTACAGGGGATCGCCGCCGTGCTGGGGGTCAGCCTGGTGCTGTCGCTGCTGCTCCTGGCGATGCAGGCGATGTTCACGGCGATGGCGGACGTCAGCCTGATCGAGCGCCTGATGATCGGGAACCTGCTGGTCATCGCGGGCATGGCGGGACGCAGGCGGATCGTGGCCGGTACGCAGGCGGCGGCGTCGACCGTGGCCACCAAGCTGTCCGGGTTCACGGCCGCAGGCGCCGCCGCCGGACCTGTCTCCGCGGGCATGGACCTCGCGTCCACCGATGCTCGCATGCGCCGCATGGTGACCGCGCCGGCCACCCTCGGCGGCAAGATCATCGCCCAGCGGGCCCGGGAGCGACGGTCCTGGCACAACATCATCAAGGCACGCCGACGAGGCGACCGCATGGCGGCCGTGGCCCACAAGACGTACTACAGCGACGTCCCCGGCGGATCGCACGGCCCGGGCCCCCGCGGGGGGTATGGCGACGTCGAGCCCCCGCCCGGTCCTGGTCCCGGTCCCGGGCCCGAGCCCGGAGCCGAGCCCGGGCCCGAGCCCGATCCCGCGGACGGCACAACTGCGGCGAGCCCACCTGGTTCGGCTGGCAAGGGCGGTCGCCGGGCGCGCCAGGGGCGGAGGTCGGGCCGTCGGCGGGCACGGTCGGGGTCGAGTCGTCGACGTGCACGGCCGGCATCGCGTCAGCGCGGCCGCAGGGCGGCCGCGCCCGGCCGCGCCGTCGGTCCGGGTGTCCGCGGTGGACCCGCGGTCCCCGCTGGGCCCGGCGGTCCCGGTGTCCGTGGTGGGCCGGCCATCCCGGCTGGGCCGGGCGGGCCTGGGGGGACTGATGGCGGCAGGCCGGGACAGCCCGCGGTCCCGGGTGCGCCGCGAGGCACCGCTCGGGTGCAGAGCGGAGGGCCGCCGCGCAGCCGCGGCCCTGCTCCTCGCGAGGCGTCCTCGCAGGCCGCGCCCGCCCCGCGCAACCGACTCATCCACGAGGTCATCGTCACCGAGCAGGAGGCGCCGTGGCGCTTCCCTCGCCATGCGCTGTCGGACCGCTTCTACAACAAGATCGTCAGGCAGCACGGCCGCAGCGTGGCCAAGCGCCGGGGCCTCGACTAGCGATGGAGACGTAGGTGCCCGCCCAGGTTGTCGCCGTCGCCGCCAAGACAGGCGCCCAGGTCGCGACGCGCGCCGGCCAGACGGCGGTGGTGGCCGGGGCGCAGGGCGCGAAGGTGGTGGCCGGTTCCGCCGGGCGTGGCGCGCAGAGCGCGGCGGGCTCGGCTGGGCGGGGCGCGTCGACTGCAGCGGGTTCCGCCGGTCGTGGCGCACCGAGCGCGGCCGGTTCCGCCGGCCGGGGGTCGCCGGGGTCGGCGCGGCCGGCGGGCGTCGGCGCGCGGGGGTCGGCCGGGCCTGCGGGCCGTGGTGCGTCCCGCTCGGCGGGTGCCGCCTCGGGCGGGCGCGGGCGCCGGACACGTGGGACGACCGGGCTGGGCGCGCGATCGGGCGTGCGGCCGATCGGTGGGGGTGCGCGTCCCGCCGGGCGCAGTGGTCGCCCCGCCCGCTCGCGGTCGGCCCGAGCCTCGCGCCTCCTGCCGGCGGTCCGCGCCGGCCGGGCAGCGCAGCGCGCGCGACGGGGCCACGCCGGCGACCCCGGTGAACGCGGTGATGCGGACCGGCGCGCCGACGACGCGTGGCCGCCAGGTGGCGATGAGCCCGCTCGCGAGCGCGGGGGGCGCACCGCGCGCAGGGCCGCCAAGCGCCGCGGGCGGCGGCGCTCCCGGGTAGACCTCCGGCGGCGCGGCAGGGGCACCCGCCGGCGGACCTTGCGCAGGCTGCTGATCCTCGCCGTCCTCCTCTTCGCGTTCGTCAACCTCCTGGTCGTCCTCCCGATGATCGGGCTGGCCGACGCCAGGGCGGACGCCGAGGCGATCCAGGCGGCGCTGAGCGCCTCGGCCGAGCCCACGGGTGCGATCGGCCCGGCCTGCCCGGGCTCGGTGGGCGCCATGGTCGAGCGCACGGAGATCCCCGAGCCGGCCATGGACGCCTACTGCTCCGCGGCGGCACGGTGGAGCGTCGACTGGGCGATCCTGGCCGGAGTGGGCAAGCAGGAGTGCGATCACGGGCGGTCCCCCCTCGCGGGCTGCAACCCCCGGGGCACGATCAACGGCAAGGGTGCGCGCGGGCCGATGCAGTTCCTGGGGTCGACGTGGCGGAGCTCGGCGGGCCAGTACGACCTCGAGGTCGCCGGGCCGCCGGTACCCGAGGGCCAGGAGGGCCAGGGGTATGCGACCGACGGTGACGGCGACGGGATCGCCGACCCGTGGACCTGGGAGGACGCCACCCACGGCGCCGCCCGGATGCTGGCCCGCAACGGTGTCGCCCGTGACGTCCGTGGCGCGCTGCACGCCTACAACCCCAACACCGCGTACATCGACGCTGTGGTCGCCCACGCCTCGCAGTACCGGAGTGCGGTGGCCGACCTGCTGCCGATCGGTGCGCCGCTCGGCAGCACCGCGCGCTACCCCGACGAACCACAGATGACGCCCCAGCTCCGACGGCTGATCGACGTCCTCGTCCCGACCTTCGGCCGTGGACACGGCATGGGCTGCTACGGCCAGCGCAACGGTCCCAGCGAGCACCCGCTCGGCCGGGCGTGCGACATGATGATGGCGCCTCTCGGGCAGCAGCCGGACGCCCAGTACCTCGCGCACGGCGATGAGATGGTGCGGTGGCTCATCGCCCACGCGGCGGAGTACCAGGTCTGGTACGTGATCTGGCGGGACACGATCTGGTCCGCCACCTACGGCTTTGTCCCGCTCCCGTACGACGAAGACACACCCGGCAACCTGACCGCGATGCACATCGACCACGTCCACATCTCCGTGTACTGACGACACGCGGGGGTGGGCGGCGACGCGGACCGCCCGCGTTCCTCCCTGCACGGGCGTGCATCGTCCTGTCGTGAGCACCGACGACAGGCAGGCGAGGGCGCGTGGCCGCCAGGCCGCAGCCGAGGCCGACCGCAAGCTCAGGCGGACGAAGGGAGACCTCGATCGCAAGATCCGGCGGAGCAAGGGCGACCTCGACCGCAAGATCCGGCGGGGCAAGGGCGACCTCGACCGCAAGATCCGCCAGAGCACGGGAAGCCTCGACCGCAAGATCGCCTCCCAGGCGAGGGCGAAGGGTGGTGGCGACGGCCAGACCCTGGACGACGCCATCCTCGTCTGGGCGCTGCCCGTGGCCGCCGTCGCCGCCTTCCCGCTGGTGGTGGGCCACGTCTCGGCGCTCGCGTTCAGCGGCGACTGGCCCAGCTATCCGCTCACCGACGCCCCGGGCATCATCGGCCGGCTGGCCAGCGATCCCGGCGATCCCGCGGGGGCGTGGGCGCCGGTCAACGACGGTGGGTCGGTCCCGGGAGCGGCCGCGTGGTGGGGGGCCTTCATCGTGCTGGCCGTGCTGGTCGGGCTCGTCGCCCTGCTGGCGTGGGCCGCCCTGCACACCTCGTCCGGCGGTGCCGGCACCGGAGCCGGTGCAGGGTTCGATGCCGACCGCCGCCTCGCGGACAGGGCGCGTCCCGGTCCCGCGCGGCCGGGCGGCGCATTCGACCGCCACGCCTGGGCGTCGGCCGCGGACCAGCGGCCCCTCCGCCGCACGAAGGGCGAGCGCCACCGCGTCGTCGTCGGGACGGGCGCGGGCGGGCATCCGCTGGCCGTCCGTCACCACCACAGCCTCCTGGTGGTCGGGCCCGCACAGGCCGGGAAGACGAGCGCCGTCGCCGTGCCCGCCGTGCTCGAGTGGGAGGGGCCGGTGGTGGTGGCGTCGACGAAGGGGCACCTCATCGACGAGACGATCGGCTGGCGCAGCCACCAGGGCGAGGTCCACGTCTACGACCCGGCGGGCGTGTCCCGCTACCAGCGCTCGGGGTGGTCGGTGCTGGCCGAGTGCAGCACCTGGCACGGAGCCATACGCACCGCCACGGACATGACGCTCGCCGCCCGCGTGGCCGCCGGCACCCGTGCGGGGGACGCCGATCGGGAGGTCGACGGCACGGCGGGGTCGCTGTCGATGGCCCTCGCCCCCTACCTGCTGGCCGCTGTCGCCAGCGGCCGCACCATCGGCAAGGCCATCCAGTGGATCGAGCGCCAGGAGCGCGACGAGGTGCTGGAGGTCCTGAGCACCGTCGACCGCGGCGCCGCACGCGCCCACCGGTCGACGTTCGAGCGGCCCGACTCCTCCCGGACCCAGTACCTCCAGGCGATGAGCGACGTCCTCAGCGTGTACCAGGACCCCGTGGTGGCCGCGTCGATGAACCGCCAGGACATCGAGCCTGCCGCGCTGTTCGACGGCGATACCTCCACCGTCTACCTGACGACCCCCGAGCAGGACCAGGCGTTGTACCGCCCCCTGTGCGCCATGCTCGTCCGACGGCTGCTCGCCGCAGCCTACGAGGCGTCGGCACAGCGTGGTCGCCCCCTCGACCCGCCGCTGCTCGTCCTGCTCGACGACGTCGTCGGCGTCGCCCCGGTCCACGACCTGGCGGGGGTGGCGTCGACAGCGTCGTCGCGGGGCATCCAGCTCATCAGCGTCGTCCAGGACGTCACGCAGGTCGAAGCCCACTACGGCGACAGGGCACCGCTGGTGGTGCAGAACCACGCGGCCCGCCTGGTGTTCCCGGCGCCATGGGACCGCGACTCGCACCGCCGCTCGTTGGGCGGCGACGCCGCAGATCACCTGGCGGACGGCGAGGCCGCGTTGGTCTACGGCCCGGGGCGGCCGACCAAGGTCCGCCTGCGCCCGTGGTACGGCGACCGGGAATTGCGCCGGCGTGTCGAGACCCCGCAGGACGCCGTTGCCGCTGCCGAGCGTGAGGACTCGTCGGTGCCGGGTGCGCTCCGCGATCACACGGCCGCGACCTGGATCCGGCGGGGAAGCCAGCGGCACGCGCCTCGGTCCGACGGAGAGGACGCCACGATCCCCCTCGAGACGAACGACCCCCGCTACGTCGAGGTGTTCGGTGCCATCGAGGACCCGACGGCGCTCGACAACGTCACCCAGCTCCAGCCGCCCCGGCGTGAGCGCTGATCGGCGCACCCGGTGGCACACTGGGTCGATGGCCATCGATCCCGGCTCCGACCAGCCGGTCTTCGTCTACGACGGCGACTGCTCGTTCTGCACCACCTGTGCGCAGTTCATCGAGCGGCGCATCCCCACCGGGGCCCGCGTCGTGGCCTGGCAGCTGACCGACCTCGACGCGCTGGGCGTCACGCAGGCCGAGGCCGAGGCGGCCGTGGTGTGGGTGGCCGCCGGGCAGCCCACTGCGGCGGGGCCCGAGGCCATCGCCCGGCTGCTGGTCGACGCCGGCTCGTACTGGCGCGTCCTCGGGCGGGTGCTGGGCCTGCGCCCCGTGCTGTGGGCCGCGTGGCCCGTGTACCGGCTGATCGCCCGCAACCGTCACCGGCTCCCCGGCGGCACCGCCGCCTGCTCGTTGCCCCAGGCCGAGCGCCCGGCGCGCTGACGGCGCGGGCGGCGCCGACAGCGGACGCGCCCCGCCCCCGACCACGCCGCCGGCTACAGGTCGAGCCGCGCCGTGACCGGGAGGTGGTCGGACAGCACCGAGAACCGCGCCAGCCCGGCGGCACCCTCCGGGAGGGGCAGGGTCAGCTCGGCGGCGCGCACCGCGGTCGACAGGTAGACGTAGTCGAGCTGCTGGGTCGGCAGCTCGGTCGTGCCGGGCTCCCAGCCCCGCCAGTTGGTGGGCCACGGGTCGACCCGCCGGGCGGCGTCGGACACCGACGGTGCCGGGCCGGACTCGGCCCAGCCGTCGCGGAACCCCGCGGCCACCATCGCCTGCCCCACCGGCCCGCCGGGGCGCTCGTTGAAGTCGCCCGCCGGCACCACGGGGCCGTCGCGCTCGGCCACCAGGGCCAGCAGCGTGCTCGCCTCGGCCTGGCGGAGCGTCGGGTCGTCGTGGGAGGTGAGGTGGACGTTCACGAGCGTGACCCTGTCGCCGGTGGTGATCACCTGCACGATCCGCCGGCGCCAGTTCCACGGCTGCCAGGCGTAGGAGAGGGCGTGGGTGCGCGCGTGGACGGTCGTGGTGACACCCACCACCGCCATGCCCTCGGGCCAGGTGTCGAGGGCCAGGTGCTTGAAGCTCCAGCGATGGCTGCGGGCACCGACCGCCCGGGCGATCCGGCGGGCCTGGTGCCACTGCACCTCCTGCAGCAGCACGACGTCCGCCCCGACGGCCAGCAGGTGGTCGGCCACTGCCGAGGTGTCGGGGTTGGCGCTGCCCTTGAGGTTCCAGGTGACCAGGGTCGTCGTGGGCATCGATCGACCGTACCGGGCCGCGTCGCCGCCCGCGTACCATCCCCACCGTGGCGGGTGTGAAGAGCGAGGTGCTGCGGCTCGAGCTGGTCGAGTCGTTGCGCGCCGCGGGCCACCTGCGGGACGACCGGGTGGCGTCGTCGTTCGCCACCGTGCCCCGGGAGCTGTTCCTCGCCGATCACGTCGAGCGCCACGGCCTGGCCTCGGTGTACCGCGACGACGCCATCGTCACCCGGCGCGATCCCGCCAGCGGTGCGGCCCTGTCGTCGTCCTCGCAGCCCGCGATCATGGCCCGCATGCTGGAGATGCTCGATCTCCGCGCCGGCGACCGGGTGCTGGAGATCGGGGCCGGCACCGGCTACAACGCGGCGTTGCTGTCCGACCTGGTGGGCGCGCAGGGCTCGGTGACGTCGGTCGAGCTCGACGCCGACACGGCCGTGAGCGCCCGTCGGGCGCTCGTGTCGGCCGGCGTGCCGGCCCGCGTCGAGGTGGGCGACGGCGTCGCCGGCTGGGCGCCGGCCGCCCCGGTCGACGCCATCGTCGCCACGGCCAGCACCGCGGTGGTTCCGCGTGCCTGGTTCGACCAGCTGCGGCCCGGCGGGCGGCTGGTGGTCCCCCTGCGGCTCAGCACGGTCGTCGACTGGCTCCAGGCCGTCGTCGCCCTCCGCAAGGTCCGCCAGGGCTTCGACCAGGTGGCGGTCACCGGCGGGGGGTTCATGCCGCTCCGGGCCGGCGGGTCGGCCGCGGCGCGCGGCCGGGCGGCGCGGCTGC
Source organism: uncultured Acidimicrobiales bacterium (assembly GCA_963842395.1). Classification (GTDB taxonomy): domain Bacteria; phylum Actinomycetota; class Acidimicrobiia; order Acidimicrobiales; family VFJN01; genus ZC4RG19. Next base: position 2,944,358 of record CAWJGJ010000001.1, on the reverse strand, counting down.
GGGTGGGCGACGTGGCCGACGGCGACGGCGGGCGGGGCCTGATCGACCTGTCCGGGCCCGCCCTCGCGGGGCTCGACCGCGCCGCTCGGCAGCGCCTGGCCGTCACGCTCCTCGGCTTCGGGCGGCAGCGGCGGGTGCCGCTCGCCGGATCGTCCGCCCGGGGGCTGCTCGCGTACGTGGCGCTGGCGCTGCCCGAGGAGCGGCTGGTCGAGGTCACCCGCACGGGCGGCCGGTCGACCCGGGTGCGCGAGGCGTTGGGGGTGGTCGACGCGGTGGACGGGGGGCTGGCCCTGCTCGCGGTGCCCGGCCGGGACGGCGGCGTGCGGGTCGACGCCTACGGTGCCGCCGGGGCCGAGCACGCCCTCCTGTCGGCGGCCGAGCGGTGGGCGCTCGCGGGCCGCCCTGGCATCGACGACGCCACGATCACCGTCCGCTACGGCGCGGTGCGCCCGCACGCGTGGCGCAGCGTGCGCCGCGGCGACCAGTGGGTCGCCCTCGACTGGGCCCGCCCCGGCGGGCGGCCATGACCACCGGCGCCGTCAGGAGCCGCGGGCGACCAGCAGCTCGGCGATCTGCACCGCGTTGAGCGCGGCGCCCTTGCGCAGGTTGTCGCTCGACACGAACAGCATGAGGCCGCGGTCGGTGGTGGGATCGCGGCGGATGCGGCCCACGTAGCAGGGGTCGTTGCCGGTCGCCATGCGCGGGGTGGGGACGTCGACCAGCGCCACCCCGGGGGCGTCGGCCAGCAGCTCGGTGGCCCGCTCGGGGGACAGGTCGCGCTCGAACTCGGCGGCGATCGACAGCGAGTGCCCCGTGTAGACCGGCACCCGCACGCAGGTGACGGCCACCCGCAGGTCGGGGATGCCCAGGATCTTGCGGCTCTCGTCGTGGAACTTCCGTTCCTCGTTGGTGTCGCCGGTGCCGTCGTCGAGGAAGGTGCCGGCCTGCGAGACCACGTTGAACGCGGTGGGGGCAGGGAACACCTCGTGGGGGGTGACCTCCACCGCCGAGCCGTCGAAGGTGAGCGCGGCGGCGCCGTCGGCCACCTTGCGCACCTGCTCGTCGAACTCGGCCACGCCGGGCAACCCTGCGCCGGAGATGGCCTGGTAGGTGCTGACGACCAGGCGCCGGAGCCCCGCGGCCCGGTGCAGCGGGGCCAGCGGTGGCATGCCGGCCATGGTCGTGCAGTTGGGGTTGGCGACGATGCCCTTGCGGGCGTGGTCGAGGTCGCCGGGGTTGACCTCCGAGACCACCAGCGGCACGTCGGGATCCATCCGCCATGCGGACGAGTTGTCGACCACCGTGGCCCCGGCCGCTGCCACCCGCGGTGCGAGCGCCCGGGAGGTGGTGGCGCCGGCGGAGAACAGCGCGATGTCGATGCCCGAGTAGTCGGCGGTGGCGGCGTCCTCGACGACGACGTCGGTGCCCCGCCACGGCAGCCTGCGCCCGGCCGACCGGGCCGACGCGAAGTAGCGGATCTCGTCCACGGGGAAGTTGCGCTGGGCGAGCACCTCGCGCATGACGCCGCCGACCTGACCGGTGGCGCCCACGACGCCGACTCGCACTCCAGACATGGGGAGCAAGGCTACGGCCACCCGGTCCCCGCCCCCAACCGATTGCCGGTCAGGGTGCGGTGTCGAGGCCGAACGCGCTGTGCAGGCTCTCGACGGCCTGCTCGACCTGGCCCTCTCGCACGACGCACGAGGTGCGGATGGCCGAGGTCGAGATCATCTCGATGTTGATGCCCTGGTCGGCCAGCACCTCGAACATGGTGGCGGCGACGCCGGGGTTGGACTTCATGCCGGCGCCGATGATGCTCACCCGGGCGATGTCGCGGTCGGAGGACACCCCGGTGGCGCCGATCTCGTCGGACAGCCGCTGGCACACCTCGGTGCCCCCGGCCAGGTCGTCCTTCGGAACCGTGAACGAGATGTCGGTGACGCCGTGGTCGGACACGTTCTGGACGATCATGTCGACGTTCACGTCGACGTCGGCCAGCTCGCGGAACAGCCGGGCGGCGATGCCGGGATGGTCGGGCACGCCCGACACGGTGACCTTGGCCTCGCTGGTGTCGTGGGTGACCGCAGAGACGACCGCTTGCTCCATGTCAGGACCTTCCTCGAGCACCCACGTGCCCGGCTCCCAGGTGAACGCCGACCGCACGTGCAGCTTCACGCGCCACCGGCGGGCGTACTCGACCGAGCGCATGGCCGGCTTGGGGCACCCGGTCGCCGTCATCTCCAGCAGCTCGTCGAAGGACACCGCCCGCATGCGCCGGGCCTGGGGGACCAGCCGGGGGTCGGCGGTGAACACGCCGGGCACGTCGGTGTACAGCTCGCACGAGTCGCCGCCGAGCGCGTGGCACAGGGCGACCGCGGTGGTGTCCGAGCCGCCCCGGCCCAGAAATGTGATGTCGTGGTCGGTCGACACCCCCTGGGCGCCGCCGATGACCGGCACCCGGCCGGCGTCGATGGCCTTGCGCAGCCGGTCGGGCCGCAGCTCCACGATCTTGGCGTTGGTGTGGTTGGTGTCGGTGATGAACCCGGCCTGGCTGCCCGTGAAGCTGTCGGCGGGCACGCCGACCGAGTGCAGGGCCATGCACAGCAGGGCCATCGCCTTGCGCTCGCCCGCAGTGATGAGCATGTCCATCTCGCGGCCGGGGCGCACGTGCGACACGTCGCCGGCGAGCCTGATCAGCTCGTCGGTCTCCTTGCCCATGGCGCTCACCACCACCACGGCCTCGTTGCCGTGGCGGATGGTGCGCGCGACGTGGTCCGCAACCTCGCGGATGCGGTCCGGATCGGCGACCGAGGTGCCGCCGTACTTCTGGATGACGAGGGGCACGGGTCACCAACCTACCGGCGGCCGGGCGCGGCGGACGAGGCCCTTCCCGAGGGACCACGGAGTGGTCTCCCAGCTACCTCGCCCGCCCGGGCATGCCCGCCAGGGTTGCGTGTTCGGATGTGTAGGGGGATGGGGTCAGGACAGGGTCGAGGGGCTCTCGACGAGAGCCTCCCAGGCTTCGAGCCTGGCGACCGCGTCCGCGACATCGGTCTGCAGAAGTGCGCAGATGGCCCGAAGGTCGTCGCGGCGGATCGTCAGCACCCGCCCGTTGTAGTCGCCGCGCTCGACGATGATCGACCGCACGAACCGCTGGACCGGGGCCGCTTCCGGCACCTTGTTCAGCGCTTCGAGGTCGAGCACCAACTTGGGCGGACCCTCACCGGACGGTGTGTGCTCACCGAGCAGCACCGACACGGAGACGTCGTAGAACTCGGCCAGCTCGTGCAGCCGGGGGAGGCTGAGCGTGCGGAAGCCGCGTTCGTAGGCGCCGATCGCCGATGCGCTCCATCGGCCCGACGACTGGCGCTCGACATCGTCGAGCGACATGTGCCGTGCCTTGCGGAGCGATCGGAGCCGCCGCCCGACTTCGAGGGTCACGCTCGTCGGCGTGGTGTCTTCTTCTGAATGGTTGTTGTTGTTGTTGTCCATTTGGTTCTCGTGGTGATGGGAGTCACGTGCGGAACCGCCTCAGGGACGCATTGTCGCACGTAGGACCCCGAAGAGTGCAGTTCAGAACCGCACGCGTGGTGGGTGCGACCTGCCCGAATGCCCTCACGGGCCAGTGGATGACTACCCTCAACTCTTCGTGGCAACAGACAAGCGAGAGCGTCAGAGACTCGCCCGGCTGGAGAAAACGGTCGCCGAGGCGTCGGCCGCCAAGCGACAGCGCACCCGGGGTACGGCGGTACGGATCGTGGTCGCGGCCGGGGTGATCCTGGCCCTGCTCTTCGGGGTCTCGCGGCTCATGGGCGAGGACTCCGACGACACCGCGACCGACGCGGGCGACGATGCGGCCGCCGACGATCCGGCCGCGACCGACGACGGGTCGGGCGAGTTCACGTACGGCACCACCGCCTGCCCGCCGGCCGAGGGAGCCGAGACGGCGACGCTGACCTTCGACGACTCCTTCGAGCAGTGCATCGACCCGGCGCTCAGCTACACGGCGACGTTCACCACGAGCGAGGGCGACATCGTCGTCGAGCTGGACACCGAGCGCACCCCGGGCACCACCAACAACTTCGTGGCGCTGTCGCGCAACCTCTACTACGACGGCAGCGAGCTGTTCCGCACCGACCCGAGCATCGGCATCATCCAGGGCGGCTCGCCGCACTCGAACGACCCGTCCGACGAGGGCCCGGGCTACTCGCTCCCCGACGAGGGCGGCGAGTTCGACTTCTCGAACCCGCAGGCCCCGACCGGGCCGTTCACCTACGGGCCGGGCCAGCTCATCATGGCCCGCAGCCAGGGGCCCGACGGCGGCTCCGCCCAGTACTTCTTCAGCGTGGACGAGAACGTCAGCAACCTCGACGCGCAGGGCACCTACGTGACCTTCGGCAACGTCACCGAGGGCCTCGACGTGCTCGAGGCGATCATGGCCCTGCACGAGGCCGATCCCACCAGCCAGCTGGGTGGGGGCCCGTCCCGCCCGGTGACCGTCGAGAAGGTGACGATCACCGAGTCGTGACCCGGCCGGGGTGCCGTTCCGGTCCCGCCGCGCGACGGCGGGACCGGTCAGGCCCCAGCCGCCGGGATCACGCCTCGCCGGACTCGGCGACCGGGAGCTCGTCGTCGTCCGTGGCCGGTGTCCCGGGCGCCTCGGCGGGGCGCAGGTCGGGCCGGCCGTCCGTGCGGACCAGGCGCAGCGCCGCCACCACGAGCAGGCCGGCGAAGAGGGTCTGCGACACGGCCGGGTCGAGGCCGATCGAGAGCTTGGACGCCACGTAGGCCGAGCCGATGCCGGCCATCCCCACCACCGCGGCGGGGCGGATGGCGGTCAGCCGTGACCGCCGGTTGCGCACCGTGCCGATGACCGCCGTCGGCAGGATCACGGCCAGCGACGTCCCCTTGGCCAGCACCAGCGGCAGCCCGAACGCCAGCGTGAGGACCGGCACGATGATGATGCCCCCGCCGACGCCGAGCAGCCCGGCGAGCAGGCCCGAGGCCAGGCCGAGCGCCACCAGCGCCAGGACCATGCTCGTGCTCAGGTCGGCCCGCCCGGCGCCGCTGCCGTCGTCGAAGAACAGCTTGGCTGCGGTGAGCAGCATGGCCACCGCGAAGCCGCGCTGGAGGAGGGGCGTGCTGAGCATCACCAGCCAGCGGGTGCCGGCCACCGCACCTACGACGGCGCCGGCCGCCACGCATGCGGCCGCCGCCCAGTCGACCTGGCCCGCGGTGGCGTAGCCGACGATCCCCGCCACCGAGATCGGCACGATGGCGGTGAGCGACGTCCCGGTGGCCAGCTTGTGGGGGAACGCCGCCACCAGCACGAGCGTCGGGACGATGACAATGCCGCCGCCGACGCCGAACAGCCCCGAGGTGAACCCGGCGATGACGCCCACCACCACGATCCGGCCCCATCGCTGGTGGGACCGCACCGCCGTGTCGAGCGGGGGTGACGCATCTGCCACAGCGAGATTGTATACAGAGCGACCGGTCAGGCGCTGGCTGCGGTGTCGGCCAGGTACGACCGGTGGGCCGCCGCCACGTGGGCGGCGGCCAGGGCGGCGGCGCCGTCGCCGTCGCCGGCGGCGATGGCGTGGGCCAGCCCGCGGTGCTCGGCCAGCGACTGCGCGGCGCGTTCGTCGACGGTGCGGCTGAAGATCCACTGGGTGCGGCCCCGCAGCGGCGCCATGGTCTCGCCCAGCAGCGCGTTGCCGCCCATGTCGAGGATCAGGCCGTGGAAGCGGGTGTTGAGGTCGGGCATCCGGCGCAGGTCGCCGCGCTTGAGCGAGTGGTCGGACGTGTCGAGGAGGCGTTCCAGCCGCCGCACCTGGGTGGGGGTGGCCCGCTCGGCGGCCAGCCGGGCGCCGAGGGCCTCGAGCGCGCCGCGGACCTCGAAGATCTCGGCCACGACCGCGGGGGAGAGGTCGGCCACGATCGCGCCCCGGCGGGGGATGAGCTCGACGTACCCCTCGACCTCGAGCGCGCGCAGCGCCTCGCGCACGGGGTTGCGGGAGACCCCCAGCTCGTCGGCCAGCCGGTCCTCGACCAGTCGGTCGCCGGGGCGATGCGCACCCGAGGCGATGCTGTCGCGGATGGCGTCGCACACGACGTCGCGCAGCGGGCGGTGTTCGTCCACCGGACGGGGGCTGGTTGGGGACTTGGACGGCATGGCTTCCCTCCCGGCGCTGGATGCTAGGCGGGCGCGGGCGTCCGCTTCGGCGCACGGTCGACCGCGGGGCGTCAGCCCGGGTCGGCGCGCCGATCAGCCCGCCTCCAGGCGGGCGAACGCCGGCGCGGGAGCCGGCAGGCGGGGCGTGCCGCGCAGGCGGTCGAGCAGGTGCCCGGACAGGTCGGGGACGATGGGCGCCGCCGCCGTGGCGATGCACCGGGCCGTGGCGACGTGGCACGCCAGCAGGGTGTCGAGGTCGGCGGCCCGGCCCGGGTCCCGGGCGACCGCCCACGGACGGGTCTCCTCGAGGTCGCGGTTGAGGGCGGCGACGGCCTCGGCCACGTGCCGGGCGGCGCGGCGGAGGTCGAAGGCGGCGATGGCGTCCCGGACCTCCGCCTCCAACCCGGCGACCGCGGCCACCACGCCGCCGGGCCGGCCGCCGGGCAGCGGGGACGACCCCGCCGCGGTGGCGATGCACCAGGGTGACGATGCGGTTGGTGACGTTGCCGAGGGCGTTGGCCAGGTCGTCGTTGGCCCGCGCCACCAGCCGGTCCGGCGAGTAGTCGGTGTCGGCCACCGCGCCCACGTCCCGGGCGAACCACCAGCGCAGCGCATCGGTGCCGTAGGCGTCGACCACCGAGACGGGGTCGAGGGCGGTGCCCGCCGACTTGGCCAGCTTGGCGCCCCCCGCGGTGAGGTAGGGGTGGACCTGGATGCGGGTCGGCGGGTGCTCGCCCGCCGACGCCAGCAGTGCCGGCCAGTACACGGCGTGGAACCGCAGGATGCCCTTGCCCACCACGTGGACGCGCCGGTCGGCGCCCGTCCACCAGGTGTCGTGGTCGGGGTGGTCGGGGCTGCCGTAGCCGAGGGCGCTCACGTAGTTGGCCAGGGCGTCGATCCACACGTACACGACCTGCCCGGGATCGCCGGGCACCGGGATGCCCCAGCCCCGGGCCCGCGCCACCGACCGGGAGACGCTGATGTCGGCGAGGCCCCGGCGCACGAAGGCGAGCACCTCGCGGCGGAACGGCTCGGGTCGCACCGCCAGCCGGTCCGTGCTGATCAGCTCGTCCAGGTGGTGCTGGTAGCGGGACAGGCGGAAGAACCAGTTGTCCTCGGCCACCCGCTCGGTGGCGGTGCCGTGCTCGGGGCACCGCCCGTCCACCAGCTCGTCCGGCCCGTAGAACTGCTCGCAGCCGACGCAGTAGTCGCCCTCGTAGGGCCGCCGGTAGAGGTCGCCGCGGTCGCGGCAGGCCAGCCACAGCCGTTCGACCGCTGGCCGGTGGCGGGGGTCGGCGCTGGTGCGGAGGAAGTCGTCGAACGTCAGCGCCAGCGGGTCGGCCAGGGCCTGGAAGCGGGCGGCGTGGCGGTCGACGAAGGCGCGGGTGGGCAGGCCGGCCGCCTCGGCGGCGAGCACGTTCTTGAGCGAGTGGTCGTCGGTGCCGCCGAGGAACCGCACCCGGTCGCCGGCGGACCGGCGGGAGCGGGCGTAGACGTCGGCGAGGACGAGCTCGTAGGCGTACCCCAGGTGGGGCGCGGCGTTGACGAAGGGGATGGCGACGGTGACGTAGGTGGTGGTCATGGCGAGGGCCTCCTGGTGCCTCACCCCGGGGGCCACCCGTCGTCGCACGATCGTGACCCCGGGAGACGCCTCCGGGGTCGAACGGATCGCTACTGCGGCACGCGCGCGACCGGCCCCGGGTGGGGCCGCAGCATCGAGCTGAGTCGTCGGGTGCGCATGGCGGGCGACGGTAGCCGGGACCCGCCGCGACGCCACGCGCATTTGCGAACTAGAGCAGGAACGAGAACAGGGGCGAGCCGGGGGGCACCCGGTCGATGTGCAGGGGGCTGTCCTCCATCCGCTTGAGCAGCCCGTCGAGATCGTCGGCGCCGTCGAGCTCGATGCCCACCAGCGCGGGGCCGGTCTCGCGGTTGTTCTTCTTCACGTACTCGAACAGCACGATGTCCTCGCCCTGGTCGAGCACCTCGTCGAGGAAGTGGCGCAGGGCGCCGGGCTCCTGGGGGAACGTGACGAGGAAGTAGTGGCGCAGGCCCTCGTGCAGCAGCGACCGCTCCACGATCTCCGCGTAGCGGCTGACGTCGTTGTTGCCGCCCGAGACGATGCACGCCACCGGCCCCTCGGGCGGGCGGCCGAGGGAGCCTCGGGCGGCGGCGGAGGCCAGCGCCCCGGCCGGCTCGGCGATGACACCCTCGGACTGGTACAGGTCCAGCATCTCGGTGCACACCGCCCCCTCGGGCACGGTGACCACCTCGTCGAGCAGGTCGCGCACCACCGGGTAGGTGAGGGCCCCCACGCGTCCCACCGCCGCGCCGTCCACGAACGTGTCGACGTCGTCGAGCGAGACCGGCCCCCCGGCGGCCAGGGCGGCGGTCATGCTGGCCGCACCCGCCGGCTCGGCGCCCACCAGCCGCACCTCGGGGCGGTGGTGGCGGAACCACAGGGCGACGCCGGCCGCCAGCCCGCCGCCCCCGACGGGGATCACGACGGTGTCGAGGTCGGGCGCCTGCTCGGCGATCTCGACGGCGACCGTGCCCTGCCCGGCGATGGTGCGCGGGTCGTCGAAGGGGTGGACGTACACCGCGCCCGAGCGCTCGCAGTCGAGGTGGGCGGCGGCGCTGGCCTCGTCGTAGGAGCTGCCGATCACCACCGGCTCGACCCACCGGCCGCCCAGGGCGGCGATGCGCTGGCGCTTCTGCCGGGGCGTGTTGGCCGGCAGGAACACCTTGCCGGCGATGCCGAGGGCGGCGCAGGCGTAGGCCAGGCCCTGGCCGTGGTTGCCGGCGCTGGCACACACCACGCCGCGGGCGCGCTCGGCGGCGCCGAGCGAGGAGATGAGGTTGTAGGCGCCGCGCACCTTGTACGAGCGGCACACCTGGATGTCCTCGCGCTTGAGCAGCACGGGGACGCCGAGCGTGCCGGCCAGTCGGTCGCTGGGTTCGAGCGGGGTGCGCCGCACCACCGCCGCCACCCGCCGTGCCGCCGCCGCGATCGCCTCGGCGCTCGACGCTGAGCTGTCGGGGTCCATCGCCGAGGATGCTAGGGCCCGTGCCGCCCCGCGCGACGGCGGCCGGTCCCCGGGTAGCCTCGGTCAGGTGCCTTCCTCACCTCTGGCCGAGGGCGGGACGACCTCGCCCGCCACCCCGGCGTCGCCCGCCGGCATCGAACTCGAGCAGGCTCTCGCCACCCACCGGCGCGAGCTGACCGGCTTCTGCTACCGCATGCTGGGCGCGGGCTCCGAGGCCGAGGACGCGGTGCAGGAGACGATGGTGCGCGCCTGGCGGGCCATCGACCGCTTCGAGGGCCGGTCGTCGCTGCGCTCGTGGCTGTACCGCATCGCCGGCAACGTGTGCATCGACATGGTGCGCAGCCCCCAGCGGCGGGCCCGGCCGATGGAGATGGGCCCGTCCACGGCCACCGTCGACGTGGTGCTCGGCGACCAGCGGGGCGAGCACGCCTTCGTGCAGCCCGTGGCCGACGAGCGGGTGATCACGCTCGATGGCGACCCGGCCGACGTGGCCGCGGCCCGCGAGTCGATCCGGCTGGCGTTCGTCGCCGCGCTCCAGCACCTGCCGGCCCGGCAGCGGGCGGTGCTCATCCTGTGCGAGGTGCTGCGCTGGCATGCGTCCGAGGTGGCCGAGCTGCTCGAGACGTCGGTGGCCTCGGTCAACAGCGCGCTCCAGCGGGCCCGGGCCACGATGGCGAGCCTGCAGGGTGACGCACTCGACCCCACCGTCGACCCCGGGCAGGAACAACTGCTGGCCCGCTACGTCGACGCCTTCGAGCGCTACGACATCCCCGAGCTGGTCACGCTGCTGCGCGACGACGTCGTGCTGTCCATGCCCCCGTGGGACATCTGGCTGGTTGGACCCGACGACCTGGCCGCCTGGTTCCTGGGCGAGGGCAAGGTGTGCGAGGGCGGTCGGCTGCTGCCGGTGCAGGTCAACGGCACGGCGGGCTTCGGCAACTACCACCGCGTCGGCCCCGGCGTGTGGGAGCCGTGGGCCATCCAGGTCATCGAGGTGGCGGACGGCAAGATCGTGGGCCACCACAACTTCCTGTACCCCGAGCTGTTCCCCGAGTTCGGCCTGCCCACCCGCCTCGAAGCCGACCCTTCCGAGTAACGGCGCGCCGTCGGCGCTCGCGATCTCGAGAATGCTCGTTATCCTGCTCGCGGTGGTCCGGCCGCCGGTCGGTGGCGAATAGTGGCGGCCTCGGCGCCCGTCCGGCGGCGCCATGCGCGGGAGGTGCGACATGAGGGTGCACGTCGACCAGGAGATCTGCCAGGGCCACGGCCGCTGCTACAGCCTGGCGCCCGAGGTGTTCGAGCCCGACGAGCTCGGCAACGGGCTCGAGATCGGCGACGGCACCGTCGCCCCGGGCCTCGAGGACGCGGCCCGCAAGGCCGTCCTGAACTGCCCGGAACGGGCGATCACCATCGAGGAGGATCCGTGAGCACCGACGAGCGCTCGGCCGACGAGCGGTTCGCCACCCCCGTCGAGGAGCAATTCACCGTCGCCCCCGGCATCCAGTTCGATCCCATGGACGGCCCGGTGTCCGACTGGGCCACCGACTTCGACCACACCAACGAGGTCTGGGCGGCCGACCCGTACCCGATCATCGACGACCTGCGCGAACGCTGCCCCGTCGCCCACACCGACCGCTACGGCGGCGCCTGGCTGCCCACCCGCCACGAGGACGTCGCCGCCATCGCCTACGACACCGATCGCTTCTCGTCGCGGGCCATCATCATGGGCAACTACCGCCCGCCGCGGGAGATCGCGCCGATGGGCGGCGCGCCGCCCATCTCGTCCGACCCGCCGTTCCACCACGGCGCCCGTCGCCTGCTGCTCCCGGCGTTCGCGCCCCAGGCCATCGCCCGGCTCGAGCCGGCCGCCCGGGCCTACTGCGACGAGTTGCTCGACGCCCTCGAGGGGCGCGACGTGGTCGACGCGGCGGGCGAGTACGCCCAGCACATCCCGGTGCGGGTCATCGCCGACATGCTCGGGTTCCCCCGCGAGGACGCCGACGCCTTCCGGGTCTTCGTCCACGACGTGCTCGAAGGGGTGAACAAGCCGTTCGAGACCCGGATCGTCGGCATGGAGGCGCTGTTCACCTACCTCAGCACCCAGATCGAGGACCACGTCGCCAACCCGCGGGACGACCTGACGTCCTTCCTCATCGACGCCGAGATGGACGGCGTCAAGCTCAGCCCCTTCCACATCGGCGGCACCATGGCGCTGCTGCTGCTGGCCGGCATCGACACGACCTGGAGCGCCATCGGGTCGTCGCTGTGGCACCTGGCCCGCACGCCCGCCGACCGCGAGCGCCTGGTGGCCGAGCCGGAGCTGGTGCCCACGGCCATGGAGGAGCTGTTGCGGGCCTACGCGCCCGTCACCATGGCCCGCCTGGTCAAGGACGACATGGACTTCAACGGCTGCCCGATGAAGGCGGACGACTGGATCCTCCTGTCGTTCCCGGCGGCGAACCGCGACCCGGAGATGTTCGAGGACGCCGATCAGGTCGTCATCGACCGCGAGGTCAACCGGCACTCGGCCTTCGGCCTCGGCATCCACCGGTGCCTGGGCTCCCACCTGGCCCGCATGGAGCTGCGGGTGGCGCTGGAGGCGTGGCTGGCGCGCTACCCGCGCTTCTCGCTGGCCGACCCGGACGCCGTGACCTGGTCCCCCGGCCAGGTCCGCGGGCCACGCCACCTCCCCATCGCCATCGACGGGTGACGTCGTCCCCTCCCGGCCGCGGGCACACTGTGGCGCGATGGAGGAGACCGCAACGATCGAGCCCCGCGTCTCGCCGCTGGAGCTGTTCTTCGACCTCGTGTTCGTGTTCGGCTTCACGCAGATCACGGGCACCCTGACCCACGAGCCCACCGCGGCCGGCCTGGGCCGCGGCGTCCTCGTGTTCGCGGTGCTGTGGTGGTCGTGGGGCGCGTACGCCTGGCTCACCAACGCCGTGCCGACCAGCGAGACCGTCCCCCGCCTCGTCGTGCTGAGCGCCATGGCCGCCATGTTGGTCACCGCGCTGGCCGTGCCCACGGCCTGGGCCGGCGGCGGTGTCGCCTTCGCGCTCGGCCACCTCGTGGTGATGGTGCTGCACGCCGTGCTGTTCGCCGTCGCCGCCGAGAACCCGGAGACGACCCGTGCGGCCATCCTGCGCCTCGCGCCCACCAACCTCCTCGCGGCGCTCGTCCTGGTGGCGGCGGGCCTCGCCGACGGCGCTCCCCGCACCGTGCTGTGGGTGGCGGCGGTCGCGATCACCTACACCGGCCCCTACGTCACCGGGGTCGCCGGGTTCACGGTCCATCCCGGCCACCTGGCCGAGCGCCACGGGCTCATCGTCATCATCGCCCTGGGCGAGTCGGTGGTGGCGATCGGGGCCGGCGGCGCCGTGATCACGGTCGACTGGGGCGTGGCCGGCTCCGCCCTCGTGGTCATGAGCCTGATCGTCGGCCTGTGGTGGGCCTACTTCGACCAGGAGGCCGAGGCCGACGAGGCGGCCCTGGTGGCGGCCGAGGGACACGCCCGGGCCCGCATGGCCCGCGACGTCTACAGCTACCTGCACATCCCGCTGGTGCTGGGCGTCGTGTTCGCGGCGGTCGGCATCCACGAGGCGCTGCTCCACCCGGGCGACCGGCTGGACGCGGTGTTCGCCGCCAGCTTCGCCGGGGGCGTGGCGCTCTATCTCGGGGGCCTCGCCGCCATCCGGCTGCGGCGCGGGGCGAGCCCGGGCGTGCCCTGCCTGGCCGCCCTGGCCGTGGCCCTGGCCCTGGTCCCGCTCGGCCGTGAGCTGGCCGCGCTGGCGCTCGCCGGGGCCCTGGCCGTCACGGTCCTCGCCGTGGCCTACGCCGAGCGACCCGGCCGCCGTGCCCGCGCGGTCTCCGCGTGAACGGGGACGACCCGACCCGGCGAACGGCGCCTATGACCCCGGGTCGGCCCCGCCCTCGGTCGCCGCGGGAGGCGGCGCGGCGCCGGCCTCGGTGAGCAGGGCGTCGAGCCGGGCCGCGCGCGGCCCGAGGGCGCGGGCGTGGCGGGCCAGGGCGGCCCAGGGGTCGCCGGTCGATGCCAGGCGGTCGGGCATGGTGGCGATGGTCCAGCCGTCGGGCCGGACGCCGGGGTCGTCCAGCTCGTCCCACGTGACCGGCGCCGCCACCGGGGCGCCCCGCCGGGGCCGGACCGAGTAGGGGGCCACGACCGTCTGCGCCCAGCCGTTGCGGGCGACGTCGACGTAGAGCCGGCCGTGGCGGCCCACCTTGCGGGTCTCGACCGTCAGCTCGGCGGGATGGCGGGCGGCCAGCAGGGACGCGACGCCGTAGGCGAACCGGGCCACCGCCTCGGTGCCCACCGACCGGTCGAGCGGGGCGACCACGTGGACGCCCCGCGAGCCCGTCACCTGCAGATACGGGGCCAGGTCGAGCTCGTCGAACACGGTACGCGTCCAGCGGGCCGCACGCCGGACCTCGTCGAAGTCGTCGGTGGACGGGTCGAGGTCGACGATCAGCAGGTCGGGACGGTCGAGCTCGTCCGCCCGGCTGGGCCACCGGTGGAACGACACGGTCGAGAGATTGGTGAGCGCCAGCACGCCGGCCGCGTCGTCGATCACCGGGTGGTTCACGACGCCGCCCTCCTTGCGCGCCTCGACCGTGCGGATCCAGCGCGGCACGCCCCGCCCGCCCTCCTTCTGGTAGAAGCCCTTGCCCCCGATGCCCTCCGGGAAGCGTTGCAGCATCAGCGGCCGGTCGCCCACGTGGGCGACGAGCGCGTCGGCGACCGCGTGGTGGTACTCGGCCAGGTCGGCCTTGGTGTACCCGTCGTCGGGGAACAGCACGCGGTCGGGGTGGGTGATCTCGACCGTGCGCCGCCCCACCGTGTAGCTCACCATGTGCACCCCTCGCGCTCGCTCGACGCCCGCCCTTCAGACCACACACTGCCCCAGGACTCATCGGCTCATGCCGATCCCGCGGTCCGTCGAGGTGGCGGACGAGCCCGGATCGCGTGTCGCGGGCCGGACGGCCTCCGGCACGTGGCCGCGGCGCCCGGCCTACGAGGTGAGCGGGGTGGCGATGTACCAGCTGTGGCCCTCCGGATCCTGAACGCCGTACTCGCGCTGGCCGTAGTCCTCGTCGGCCGGCTCCCGCAGGATCGTGGCCCCGCTGGCCTGGGCGTGGGCGAAGTGGGCGTCCACGTCGGCGACGTGCACGACGATGCCCTGCGACGCCGCGCCGGCGAGCTGCGGCGTGGTGAGCCCGCCCGAGACCGCGTGCAGCCAGATGCGCCGCTCACCGGCGAGCACCTCGCCGTGGACGACGTTGCCGTCCCCGTCCTCGACCACGCCCGCGGACGTGAAGCCCAGGGCGTGGACGAGGAAGTCGTGGGCGGCGCGGATGTCCTGGTAGGGAACGACGGGGATGAGGTCGAGGAACGTGGTCGACATGGCACCAGGGTAGGAACCCACGCCGGTGGCGGGATTGGACGAATGCGACCCGCGGGCGGTCAGCCGGCGGTGTCGTCGGCGTCGGGGGTCCACGGTCGCAGCCGCGGCAGCCAGCCGGGCACGGCCCGGCGGTACGCCCGGTACTGCTCGCCGTAGCGGGCCGCGAGCTTCGGTTCCTCGTAGGCCCGGACGAACAGCGCCATCCCTGCGCCGGCCGCCGCGGCGTACACGAGCAGCACCGGCCGCCCCAGCAGCAGGGCCTGGCCCACGATGGCGCCGATCACCGCCACGTACATCGGGTTCCGCACGTGGCGGTAGAGGCCGCCCACCACCAGCCGCTCGGTGGGGGCCACCGGCGCCGGCGTGCCCCCGCCCTCCCGCACGAACCGGACGAACGCCTGGACGAGCACGATCGTGCACACCGCCAGCACGGCGAGCCCGACCGCCCGCACGAGCGCGGGCCACGGCGGCTCGGCCCCCTGCCACCCGGTGAGCAGCCAGGGCACGACGCCCGCCACGACGCCCGGGGCGACGGCGAAGAAGAGCGAGGTTCCGGCGGCCGCGGTGGCGGTGCGCATCGGGCGGTCCTGTCGTTCGGTCCGCCGGGCGGGGCCCGGGCCCTCGGGGGTGAGGTGCGCGCCCGACGCTATCCGGGCTCCCGGGTGCGCTACGCCGACACGAAGTCCCTGATGAGGGCCGCCACCATGGCAGGGTCCGACTTGTACGCGAAGTGGGCGTGCCCGTCGATGACCCGCACCCGCGCCCCCGGGATGGCGGCCGCCGCCTCGCGGGTGCACGCCGCCAGGTCGGCGTCGCTGTCCGATCCGGTGAGCAGGAGCGTCGGCGCCGAGACGGCCTCGAGCCAGCCGGCCCGCCAGACCCAGTCGTTCTCGACCCGGCACTCGCGGGGCAGGGTCGGGGCGGCAGCGAGGACCGCGGGCCAGCGGGGGCCCGCCTTGAACGCGTCCAGCTCGTCGTCGGTCATCACCCCCGTGTCGACCAGCGCGGCGCGGATGGCGCCCTCGCGGTCGCCGGCCGCCACCGCCCGCTCGATCGCCTCGACCGACCCCGGCGGGTACCGCAGCCCGAGGCTGGGCTCGTAGAGCAGGAGGTGGCTGACGTTGCCGGTGCGAGCCGCCCCGCCCATCGCCGGGTTGCAGCCATAGCTGTGGCCCCACAGCATCACCGGGCCATCCGTCCGGGCGGCGACGGCGTCGACCACCGCCGCGACGTCCTCGAGCTCCCGCTCGAACGCGTAGGGCGCCGTGTCGCCGCTCGCCCCCGAGCCGCGGCGGTCCATGGCGAAGCAGGCGACGTCGCCCCGCAACGCGTCCACGAGCGGGTCGAAGGTGCTGTGGTCGGACGGGCACCCGTGCACCAGCACCAGGGGCGGCCCGTCCCCAGACGCCCACACCGCCAGCGGCGTCCCGTCGTCCGATCGGACGTCGAAACGCGACGTCGTCGTGTCGTCCACCCCGATGGTCGTCATGGACGGGAGTGTGACGGGGCCGGGGCCGGCGCGCATCGGGCGTTCGCCCGATGTCTCGCTCGCCCGATGTCTCGCTCGTGGCGTGCTCAGAGCGAGAGCAGGCCGTGCTCGAGCGCGAAGAGGGTGGCGCCCGCCCGGGTCGTCACCCCGGCCTTGGCGTAGATGTGCTCGACGTGGTGTCCCACGGTCTTCGGCGAGATGCCCAGCGTGGCGCCCACCCGCTTGTTGGGGTGGCCGCGGGCGATGAGGCGCAGCACGTCGACCTCGCGCTCGGTGAGGCCCGCGGGCCTCGCCACCTGTGGAGGGCGGGTCGCCTCGCCGGCCGCCGCCAGCACGGCGTCGACCTCGGCGCGCCCCCACCGGCCGGCGTCGGCCTCGTCCAGCAACTGCGCCGCCGCCGCGGCCGGGGTGAGCGCAGGCCGGTGGGGCCGGGCCTCGGTCATGGCGCGGTGGCTGTCCGCGGCGGCGAGCAGCCGGGCGGCGAAGCCGAGCTGGTCGCCCGCCACGCCCCGGTGATAGCCGCCGCCGTCGGCCCGCTCGTGGTGGAGGGCAGCCAGCTCGGCGTACGGCGCGAGCAGCGGGCAGCGGGCCAGCACCCGCTCGCCGAGGTAGGGGTGGAGCCGCACACGCTCCCATTGGTCGCCGGTCAGCGGGCCGGGCCGGTCCCAGATGCCGGACGGCACGCCCACGCGGCCGACGTCGTGCACCAGGCCGGCGCGGCGCAGCGTGGCCGCCGCGTCGTCGGGCAGCCCGGCGGCACCGGCGGCGGCCGCCGCCAGGTCGGCCACGCCCGGCGAGTGGCCGAGGAGGAACGGCGACTTCAGGTCGGCGAAGTCGGCGACGGCGCCCAGCGCACGGTCGATCGCCTCCGCCCCGATGGTGAGGACCGGGTCCGGCTCGGCGTCGAGGACCGCGGCCGCCGGATCGTCGCCGATCCCGGCCAGCCAGCCCTCGGCCTGGGCGGCGAGCACGTCGACCACGGCGGGGTCGTAGGCGCGGCCCCGCCGGTGGGCGAGCACCTCGCCGGCCGTCACCCAGTCCGCGTGGCGGGCCCACAGCTCGGCGTCGCGGGCGACGGCGACGATGCGGACCGCGATCGGCACGTCCTCGCCCGCCAACCCCTCCGGATGACCCCGGCCGTCCCAGCGCTCGTACCCGTGGGCCAACGACGCGCACACCGCGTGGGGGGCGCCGAGCCGTGTCGCCAGCCGGGCGGCCGCCTCGCAGTGGTTGGCGAGGCTGCGCTGCTGGCCGCCCGGGTCGGCCAGGGCCCGGGCGACCAGGCCGGCGCGGCGTACCGGCGGCAGGTCCTCGGCCAGGTGGCGGACGAGGAACCGGAGGACCTCGGCGGGCTGCGCGTTGAGCATCCGCGCGAACGTGGCGTTGAGCACCACGTCGTCTCCGCCGGCCAGCGCCGGCCGCCTCCGATGCGTCCGACGTGCACCCGAGGAAGCGCAGCAGCGCCACGTGGTAGACGCACGACCGGGTCGCGGCGTCGAGGCCGAGCGCCTGCGCCGCCTCGAGCGACAGCCAGCAGGTGCGCAGGCCGTGCTCGAGTGGCTGGCCCGTGCCCAGGTCGCTCGCCAGCGACAGGGCGATCGTGAGCTCCGCCAGTCGTGCCGGCGCGGTCTCGTGGCCCACGGCACCACTCTTCCAGACCGCCCACCCTTGCCCGTCGGATCACGACGGTCCGCCCGATCCCGTCGGATCGCGGGCGCGTCCCGGTACCGTGCCCGCCGTCACGTCACGGGGTGGAGGAGAACCATGAAGTACCGCAAGCTCGGCCGCACCGGCCTCGAGGTCAGCCCCCTGTGCCTGGGCGCCATGATGTTCGGCGCCTGGGGCGAGCCCGACCACGACGAGTCCGTCCGGATCATCCACACCGCCCTCGACGCCGGCGTGAACTTCATCGACACCGCCGACGTGTACTCGGCCGGCGAGTCCGAGACCATCGTGGCCAAGGCCATCCAGGGCCGCCGCGACGACCTCGTGATCGCCACCAAGTTCCACGGCGCCATGGGCAGCGACCCCAACCGCAAGGGCAACTCCCGCCGGTGGATCATCAAGGCCTGCGAGGAGAGCCTCGCCCGCCTGGGCACCGACTACATCGACCTCTACCAGGTGCACCGGCCCGAGCCGGGCATCGACGTCGAGGAGACGCTCGGGGCGCTCGACGACCTCGTCCACCAGGGCAAGGTCCGCTACCTGGGCAGCTCCACCTTCCCGGCCAGCGCCATCGTCGAGGCCCAGTGGGCCGCCGAGCGCCGCAACACCCAGCGCTTCGTGTGCGAGCAGCCGCCGTACTCCCTGCTGGTGCGGGGCGTCGAATCGGAAGTGCTGCCCACCTGCGAGCGCTACGCCATGGGCGTCATCGCCTGGAGCCCACTGGCGGGCGGCTGGCTGTCGGGCCGGTGGCGCCTCGGCGCCGAGAACCTGACCAGCCGGCGGGCCGAGCGCATCCCGGGCCGCTACGACCTGTCCGAGCCGGCCAACCAGTCCAAGCTCGAGGCGGCCGACGCCCTCGCGCAGCTGGCCGAGGACCGGGGCATGACCCTCGTCCACATGGCGCTCGCCTTCGTGATGAACCACCCGGCGGTCACGGCCGCCATCATCGGGCCCCGCACCGCCGACCACCTGGCGGGCCAGCTCGGCGCCACCGACGTGGTGCTCGACGACGACCTGCTCGACGCCATCGACAAGATCGTCGCCCCGGGCACGAACTTCACCTGGGCGGACGCGGGCTACGTTGCTCCGGCCGTCGCCCGCCCGTGGATGCGCCGCCGGGCCCGGCATTGACCGGGCCGACCGGCGACCCGGCACGCAGCGGAGGGCAGCACATGGACCTGTCGGGCAAGGCCGTCATCGTGACCGGTTCGTCGAGCGGCATCGGCGAGGCCACGGCCCGTCGCTTCGCGGACCTCGGCGCCGGCATCGTCGTCAACTCGGCGACGTCGGTCGAGGCCGGGGAGCGGGTGGCAGGCAGCCTGCCCGACGCGGTGTACGTGCAGGGCGACGTCGGCGATCCGGCCACCGGGCCGGCCCTCGTGGCCGCGGCGCAGGAGCGGTGGGGCCGCCTCGACGGGCTGGTCAACAACGCGGGGCGGACCGTGCCGGTGCCGCTGGCCGACATCGACGCCGTCACCGTCGACCACTGGGACACGGTGCTGCGCACCAACGTGATCGGCACGTTCCTGGTCAGCCAGGCGGCGCTGCCCGCGCTGCGCGAGGCCGACGACGGCTGGATCACCAACATCACCTCGCTGGCCGGCAACCGCCAGCTCGGCAGCTCGCTGCCGTACGCGGTGTCCAAGGCCGCGCTCGACCACATGTCGGCGATCATGGCCAAGCACGCGGGCGGGCTGGTGCGGGTCAACTCGGTCGCTCCCGGCCTGGTCGCCACGCCCTGGACCGCCGACTGGGGGCCGATGCACGAGGCCGTCGCCGCGGCCGCACCGCTGCGGCGGGTGGCCACCGCGGACGACATCGCCGAGGCGTGCGTCGCCTTCGCCGCCATGACGTATGCGACCGGGCAGGTGCTGATCGTGGACGGTGGCCTGGGCCTGACCATGTGACCGGGGCCGACCTTTGGGGATCCCCCGGTCGCGGTTTACGGTGAGCCGATGGGGAAGCCGACCCGCTGGGTCACAGACACGAGCGAGGGCCACACCGAGTGGTACGTCGAGCGCTTCCGGGCGTTGGCGGCCGAGGGCGCCGACCTCGCCGGCGAGGCCCGGCTGGTCGACGCCATGCTGTCCCGGGAGGCCCGGGTGCTCGACGCTGGGTGCGGGACGGGCCGTGTGGGCGCCGAGCTGGCCGCCCGGGGCCACCGGGTGGTGGGCGTCGACGCCGACCCGGCGCTCGTCGAGGTGGCGAGCGCCGATCATCCCGGTCCTCGCTGGCTGGTCGCCGACCTGGCCGAGCTCGACCTGGCGGCCGCCGGGGAAGGCGAGCCGTTCGACGCCGCGGTGCTGGCGGGCAACGTCATGCTGTTCGTCTTCCCCGGCAGCGAGGCCGACGTGCTGGCCCGGGTGGCCGCCCACGTCCGGGCCGACGGGTTCGTGATCGCCGGCTTCCACGTGAACCGCCACCTGCCGCTCGAGGAGTTCGACCGGGGCGCGGCCGACGCCGGCCTCGAGATCGAGCACCGCTTCGCCACCTGGGACCTGCGGGCCTGGCACGAGGGCGCCGACTTCGCCGTCACCGTCCTCCGCCACGCCTGACCGCCGCCGACGTCACCGCTCACCGTCACCCGCCACACCTGGCCCCGCCGAGCGCCGACCGCCGACCGCCGCCGCCCGCGACCGCCGGCGGCCGATCGCCGTCCGGGCGCGTCCGCCGACGCCGGACGGCGATCAGGGCGACCGGCCGGTCAGCTCCGGGCGGCCTTGTCGATGACCGCCGCCAGCTCGGCGGGGGCGGTGACCATGGGCCAGTGGCCGGTGGCGACCGACACGACATCCCAGCCCGGGGTGCCCGGCGCCACCGGCGGGTCGCCCGGGTCGCCCTCGCACACGACGTACGTGCGGGGCAGCGTGTCGAGGGCGCTCAGGTCGTCGGGCGCCGGTTCGGTGAAGCAGCCGATCGGCTGGCCCACCCCACGGGCCCGCAGCCACGCCTTGTCGTCCGCCGACAGGCCGTGATCGCCGAACACGGCATCCAGGATCTCGTCGCTCACCATGGGGACGAGCCAGCCGTCGCCCACGGCATCGGCGGCCCCTCGGACGCCCTGCTCGAACTCGGGACCGCCCACGTCGAACACGGACATGCCGGGCCGGGGGATGCTGGCGGCGACGTACACCACGCGGGCGATGCGGGGTGCCACCTGGGCGGCGGCCACGCTGGCCGGCGCCCCGGAGTACGAGTGCGCCACGAGCACCACGTCGTGCAGGTCCGCCGTCTCGATGGCGGCGACGATGTCGGCGACGTGCGTGGACAACGTCACCTGCGGCGACGCCAGGTGGGCGCGGTCGCCGAAGCCGGTGAGGGTCAGCGGGTGGACGTCGTGCCCGTTCGCCACCAGATCGGGCGTGACCCGCTCCCAGGCCCAGCCGCCGAGGTTGGAACCGGCGACGAGTGCGAGGTCGGCCATGTCGGTGCTCCTTCGTCGTGGCCGCCCCGGTGGCGACCGCTGGGAGCAGTGTCGCGGGCGATGCGGACAGGTCTTGTCCTCATGCCACGATGTCGCACCGCCGGCTCCGCGACGCGGCGGCGGCGTGCGGCGGCGCCCGGCGGCTCAGCGGGTGCGAGCGAGGGCGACCCAGCCGTGCTCGTCGCCGACGTGGTCGACCTCGGCGAAGCCCGCCTCCGCCAGCAGGGCGTCGAACTCGTCCCGCGGCCACCACCGCAACCGGTGCTTGCGCAACACGGTGCCGAGGAGGACCCCGGCCGCGTCGTAGGTCTCCAGGCGGTTGTAGCCCAGCTGCACGCCGGGTTCGGTGTCGTCCCCGGTGGCCTCGTGCACGACGTAGGTGGTCCCGTCGTCGCCCGTGCCGGTGCGGCGCAGCCGCCAGGTGAAGCCCGTCGTGTCGCCCGGCTGGGGGCGGAACATCGTCACCGCCAGCGTGCCGCCCGGCACCAGGTGCTCGCGGTAGCTGGCCAGGGCGGCTCGCGCCCGGTCGGCGTCGTCGAGGAGCGAGAAGCTGCCCGCCGGGCACACCAGGGCCCCGTAGCGCCGGTCCAGGGTCAGCGGCGCCACGTCGCCGTGGTGCAGCACCACGTCGAGGCCCCGGGCCGCCGCGTGGCGGCGGCACCGGTCGAGCATGTCGGCCGAGCTGTCGACGCCCTCGACCGCCAGACCCTCCGCCACCAGCGGGATGAGGAACCTCCCGTTCCCGGTGCCCAGCTCGAGCGATGGAGCCCCAGCCCGCCGCACGACCTCGGCGTGCACGGCGTCGTCCGGGAACCGGGTGCCCGGGGGCATCCAGGCGTCGTAGGCCAGCGCGTGGACGCCGTCGTAGGCGCCGCCCGCGGGCAGCCGGTCGACGAAGCGGGCCGCCGCGCTCACCGGGCCGGCTCGCCCGTCGGAGGCCGACGCCCGGGCGGACCGGGCGGGGGGATGTCACGTGGCCACACAGCGGGAGCGCCTCCGACACCTCGTTGGATCCACGTCGTTGGATCTCGCCGGCCGACCGTACCGGTCGGACCTCGGGCTCACCCATCAATCGGGGAGCATGGGCACGCTCATGCCCGGGTCGCGGCCCACCAGCACGGCCCGGGTGACCGCCCCGGTGCCGAACCGGTCGCGCACCTGGTCGAGGGCGGCGTCGAGCGCACGGCGGCTGCGCCGCTCGAAGGGCAGCGCCAGCTGCACGGCGTCGTCGTCGCCCAGGTTGCCGACGGCCACGCCCACCAGCGTGATCCCCTGGCGCTCGATCGTCGGCGCGGCGGTCGCCACGAGCCCCCGCACCACGTCGAGGATGGTGCTGGTGTGCGCGGTCGCCTCGGGCACCGTGTGCGAGCGGGTGGCCCGCGAGAAGTCGTCGAACCGCAGGCGCAACGTGACCGTGCGACCCACCCGCCCGGCGGTCCGCATGCGGCGGGTCACGCGGTCGACCAGACCCACCACCACGGCGTCGAGGTCGGTGGGCGAGGTGGGCGAGCGCCCCAGGGCGTGCTGGGAGCCGATGGAGCGCCGGCGGGCCCGTGCCTCCACCGACCGGGGATCACGGTTGTGGGCCATGGCGTGCAGGTGCCGCCCCGCCGCGGGGCCGAGCATGGCGGCGAGGGCCCCCTCGGGCACGGCGGCCACCTCGCCCACCGTGGTGATGCCCCGGGCGCCGAGCTTGGCCACGGTCACCGGGCCGGCGCCCCACAGCCGCCATACGGGCAACGGGTGGAGGAACGCCAGCTCGCCGCCGGCAGGCACCACCAGCAGGCCGTCGGGCTTGCCGACCCCGCTCGCCACCTTGGCCAGGAACTTGGTCGACGCCACGCCCACCGTGATGGGCAGGCCGACCTGGGCGCGCACCTCGTGCCGCAGCCGCCGGGCGATGGCGACCGGGCTGCCGGCGGTGCGGCGCAGGCCGCCGACGTCGAGGAAGGCCTCGTCGATGGACAGGGCCTCGACCAGCGGTGTCGTCTGCCGGAACACCTCGAACACGGCGGCGCTGGCCTCGGTGTAGGCCGCCAGGCGGGGCTGGACCACGACGGCCCGGGGGCACAGCCGCCGGGCCTGGACGCCGCCCATCGCCGACCGCACCCCGTGGGCGCGCGCCTCGTAGCTGGCGGCCATCACCACGCCGCCGCCGACGATGACGGGACGTCCGCGCAGGCGAGGGTCGTCGCGCTGCTCGACGGACGCGAAGAAGGCGTCGAGGTCGGCGTGCAGGATCGTCGCGTCCGCTCCCACGAACACATGTTCGCAGTGCGTTTGGCGCATGGCAATCCCCCACGATCACCCCGTCGGCAGCTGCCGCGGCGGCCACGTCCGCCGCTCGCCGCCGTCGCCTACGTTGTGGCCGTGACCATGCGCATCGGGCTTCCCGGCGGCGGCGCCACCGTCGACCGCCTCATCGACAACGCCGTCCGGGCCGAGGCCGACGGCTTCACCAGCCTGTGGTACGCGGGTGCCGGCGGCCTCGAGCCCCTGGTGATCATGCCCCTGGTGGGGCGGGCGACCGAGCGCATCGAGCTGGGCACGTCGATCGTGCAGACCTATCCCCGCCATCCGGTGCTGATGGCGCAGGAGGCGTCGGCCGTGAGCGCGGCCATCGGCGGCGAGGGTCGCTTCACGCTCGGGGTGGGGGTCTCGCACCGGCCGGTGATCGAGGGCATGTACGGCCTCGCCTACGACGGCAACGCCCGCCACCTGCGCGAGTACCTCACCGTGCTGGGCGGCCTGCTGGAGGACGGCCGGTCGCAGTTCGCGGGCGACGACTACCGGGTGGCGGCCGGCACCGGGCAGCGCCCCGAGTCGCCCGTGCCCGTGCTGGTCGCCGCGCTGGCGCCCCGGTCGCTGGCCGCCGCGGGCGAGCTGGCCGGCGGCACCATCACCTGGATGGCCAACGCCCACGCCGTGGAGTCGCTCATCGCGCCGGCCCTGCGGGACGCGGCCGCCGCCGCCGGCCGGCCCGCGCCCCGGGTGGTGGCGGGCCTGCCCGTGGCCGTGACCGACGACGTCGACGCGGGCCGCGAGGCGGCCGCCCGCCAGTTCGCCATGTACGGCACCCTCCCCAACTATCAGCGGGTGCTCGCCGCGGGCGGCGTGTCGTCGCCGGCCGACGCCGCCATCGTGGGGAACGAGGACCAGGTCGGCCAGGCCGTCACGGCGCTGTTCGACGCCGGCGCCACCGACGTCTGGGCCGCCCCGTTCCCGGTGGGCGAGGACCGCAGCGCGTCCCGCCGGCGCACCCGCGCCCTGCTCCGCGACCTGGTGTCCGGCTGACCCGACGCGGTCCCAGAACGTCACAGGGCGTCGTTACGATCGTCCGGTCCTGATCGGCCTGCCGGCGGTGGAGCGCTCCGCCCGCGGCCCTGCGTGCGAAACGAGAAGCGATGACCCTGGCGGTGACGGTGGTGTGCCAAGACGGCGTGGTGGTCGCGGCCGACAGCCGCACCACGCTGGCCAACCACCGCATGCTGCGGGTGGGCAGCGACTTCACCCACAAGGTGTTCGAGTCCGGCGGCGTGGCCGTGGCCACCTACGGCGAGGCCTTCGTGAACGACCGCAGCATCTCCAGCCACATGGACGAGTTCGCGGTGGTCGAGGCCGGCAACTGCCAGCACCCCGGGCCCACCGCGCGCAAGCTGGCCGACTTCTTCGGCGACCGGTACGACGCCCAGGTGGCCGAGATCGACCAACCCGACGACATGCCGCCGCCCGGGGTGGCCGCCCTGGGGTTCCTGGTGGGCGGCTACGACGACGCGGGGGTGGGCGAGGCGTGGGAGGTCACGCTGCCCGAGCGCGCCGTCGAGCAGATCGCCACCACCGCCAACGGGGGTGGCGCCGCGTGGCGGGGCCAGTCCGACGTCGTCACCCGCATCGTGCGGGGCTCCGACCTCGAGCTGCTCGAGCGGCTGGCGGCGGCCCACAAGCTGGTCGAGCAGCTCGACGACCTGACCCCGCTGCTCGACGCGTGCAGCTACCGCATCCCGTTCGACTCGATGAACCTGCAGGACGGCATCGACTTCGCGGTGCTCTGCATCCGCACCACCATCGACGTGCAACGGCTCACCCTGGGGCCGGTGGCCACCGCCCCCGAGTTCTCGTGGCCCGGCGTGGGCGGCCCGATCGAGATCGCGACGGTCACCGCCACGCGCGGCTTCGGCTGGGTGCAGCGCACCTCGGTGCAGGGCGAACGCCCCGCGGGCATGGCCGAGGGCCAGACCTAGCTACTAGAGGCGGACCAGGCGGTTGTCGCCGGCGGTCACCGCGGCGACGGGATGCTCGTCGCGCGGTGACATAGGTGCAGCGCTTGCGGTCGCTGGGGGTGACCCAGACACGCCACAGGTCGTGGATGTCGGTGCTGTCGTCGGTCTCGGTCACGTCGGGCCCCATTCGCGGTCCTCCGATCGGCGACCCCGGCCGGGCCGCTCGTCGACACCGTCATGGTACAGCGCGCGTCCACCGCGCGGCGTCGTCCGCCTGCCCCGGCGGCCGCTCACAGGTAGCCCAGCGCCTTCCCCTCGGCCGTCAGCTCGTCGCGGAAGCGGGGATGGGCGATGGCGATGAGCTGGCGCGCCCGCTCGCTGATCGAGCGGCCCCGCATGTCGGCGACCCCGTACTCGGTGACCACCCGGTCGACCGTGTTCTTCAGGGTGGTGACCATCGACGCCGGGGTGAGGGCGGCCCGGATCCGCGACACCTCGCCCCCGGCCGCCGTCGACGGCAGGACCACGAACCCCCGCCCCCGCGGCGAGAACATCGCGCCGCGGGCGAAGTCGGCCTGGCCGCCGCTCGACGACCAGTAGCGCCCGGCCACCGTCTCTGACGCGCACTGGCCGACCAGGTCGACCTCGGTGGTGGCGTTGATGGAGACGAAGCACTCCTCCTGGCCGATGATGCGGGGGTCGTTCACGTAGTCGACCGGCAGCATCTCGACCGCCGGGTTCTGGTCGAGGAAGTCGTAGAGCGCGCGGGTGCCCAGCGCGAAGGTGGCGACGATCTTGCCGGTGCGCAGCCGCTTGCGGGTGCCGGTCACCACGCCCCGGTCGACGAGGTCGATCAGCCCGTCGGACAGCAGCTCGGTGTGGATGCCCAGGTCGCGGTGGTCCCGCAGGTGCTCCAGCAGCGCGTTGGGGATGCTGCCGATGCCCGCCTGGATCGTGGCGCCGTCCGGCACCCGCTCGGCGACGAGGGCGGCGATCGCCCGGTCGACGTCGCTCGGACGGGCGGGGGACACCTCGACGAGAGGCCGGTCGACGGCCGTCCAGCCCACCACCTGGCTGGCGTGCACCTGGTTGCGCCCGAAGCTCCGGGGCATCTGCTCGTTCACCTCGAGGAAGAACGGCGCGTTGCCGATGAAGGGCGCCACGTAGTCGCAGTTGGTGCCGAGCGAGAAGTAGCCGTGGCGGTCCATGGGTGCGGCGGCCGCGACCACCAGCGAGCAGCCCGTCGTCTCCCGCAGCAGCCGGGGCACCTCGCTGAAGTTGTTGGGCACCAGCTCGCAGCCCCGCTCGTAGAAGGCGGGGCGGGTGACGGGCGACAGGAAGTACGAGACGTGCAGCAGGCGGTCGCGCAGGCCGCCGTGCAGGTAGGGCCGGTCGTGGAGCGCGTGCATCTGGTGGACGCGCACCCCGCGGAACCGGTCGTCGGCAGCCCCGGCCTCCAGGGCGTCGAGCACCGTCACGGGCTCGCCGTTGGCCAGCGGGACGATCACGTCGGCGCCGTCCTCGACGTGATCGAGCACGGCCTCGGCCGGCAATGGCCCCGGCCCGGCGGCACGCTCTGCGGTCATGGGGGCACGTTCTACCGCGTGCCGTCCTCTCGGCGTGCTCCGGGCGATTGGCCGGGTGCTGTCGCGGGTAGGCACGAAGCATGAAGCTGACATTCGGATTCGCAGCAGGGTTCGCCGCCGGCTACTGGTTCGGCCACACGCCGGCCGAGCAGCGGCGCGCCAAGGTCGACGAGGCGTGGAAGGGGTTGCGCGACAACCCTCGCCTGCACCGGGTGGCCGACACGGTGGCGCAGGACGCCCGCCGGGTCGGTGACGCGGTGGAGCAGCGCATCGTCGACACCGCCAGCGGGACGGCCGACTCGGTGGCCGGCACCGTCGAGACCGACAAGCAGGGTTCCGGGCGCCCGACCGGCGGCTCCGCCCGGTCCAAGACCGGCTGATACGGGTTCCGGCCGGCGCTCCGGTCCGCGAGCATCGCGGGATGGACGAGCGCGGCGCCCCCGACGACGAGCCGAGCGGGGCCGCCCGATCCGGGCCCGCCGCGCCCGCGCCGGACGAGGCGCCGGACGCAGCCGGTGGTGCGCGGGGAGGCGGGCGTGGCCGGGTGGCGCGCGCCCGGGGGGCCGTGGCCGCCCGCGTCGACCACCACCGCCACCGTGCCCGCCTGCTGCGGACGGTGCTGTTCGCCTTGGCGGGCGCCGTGGTGGCGGTCGCCCTGTTCGGTCGGGTCCCCGCCCACGTGGGACCGTTCGACACCACCGTGTGGGCCCGGCCCTCGCTGACCGGCCACACCGTCGTCCAGCTCCCGCCGCTCGGGACCATCGACCTCGACACCCACGACTGGCCGGTGGCGGTCACCCTGCGGGTCGACCAGATCGGCGTGGCCGACGCCGAGCGCATCGCCCGCAATCCCGGCGCCATCGACCGGCTGGGAGACGAGGCCGCCGACGAGGTCCGCGCCGCGATGACGGGCCTGGCGCTGCGGTGCGTCCTGGTGGCCGTCGTGGGCGGGATCGCCGGTGCGCTGGCCGCCCGCCTCGCCTGGCGCTCGGCGCTCGTGGGCGCGTCCGTGGCGGGCCTGCTGGTGGTGGCGCTGGGCGCCGGGGCCGCGGCCACCTTCGACGAGCGGGCCGTGTCCGAGCCCCGCTACACGGGCCTGCTGACCCGGGCGCCGACGGCGGTGGGCGACATCGAGGCCGTGATCGACCGGTTCGGGGAGTACCGCGCCCAGCTCAGCGACCTGGTCGACAACATGGCCACGCTCTACCTGGCGGGCTCCGAGCTGCCCACGTTCGAGCCGGACAGCGATCTCGTCGCCGTCCTGCACGTGAGCGACATCCACCTCAACCCCCAGGCGTTCGACCTGATCGAGCGGCTCGTCGACCAGTTCGGCATCGACGTCGTGGCCGACACCGGCGACCTGACCGACTGGGGGACGGGGCCCGAGGCCCGGTTGGTCGACCGCATCGGCAGGCTGGACATCCCCTACGTCTACGTGCGGGGCAACCACGACTCGCGCAGCATCCAGGCGGCGGTGGCCGAGCAGCCCAACGCGGTGGTCCTCGACGGCGAGGCGGCCACCGTGGCGGGCCTGCGGTTCTGGGGCATCGGCGACCCCCGCTACACGCCCGACAAGAGCGAGCAGGGGGTCGGCACCGAGCAGGAACGGGCCGAGGCCTTCGCCCCCGAGGCCGCGGCGCGGCTGGCCGAGGACGAGCCCCCCGAGGTCGACGTCGCGATGGTGCACGACCAGCGGCTGGCGGCCGACATGGGGGGCGAGGTCCCGCTGGTGCTGGCGGGGCACACCCACACCGCCGACGACGACCGCATCGAGCCGCGCGACGACGAGGACGAGGGCCGGGGCGACGGTGACGGTGACGGTGACGGCGAGCAGGTCGAGGAGGACGACGCCGCAACCTCCGCGTCGACTACGTCGACGGCCCCCACCGACGGCACGGACGACCCTGATGGCACGGGCGACGCCGGCGACACCGGCGACGAGGGCGGCGCCGAGGACGAGAGCGAGACGCTGTTGCTGGTCGAGGGGTCGACCGGCGGTGCCGGGCTGCGGGGGCTGCAGGGCGAGGAGCCGGAGCCGCTGACCACGTCGATCCTGTACTTCGACCCGGACACCCGCGCGCTGGTGGCCTACGACCGCATCACCGTGGCCTGGCTCGGGGACGCCGGCGCCACCATCGAGCGCCACATCGTCGACGACGGCACGAGCGACGAGGACGTCGGCTCCCGCGACGAGGGCGCGGCCGCGGGCCGGGACGATCGGCCGCGCCGGTCGGGACGGGCCCGGCGGCCCCGGGGAGGAGACCGCCGCGGGCGACGGGCTCGGGTGGTCAGGTCGCCGGTCGGTGGCGAGCGGCCCGTAGCGCCCCGGCCGCCTCCTGGGCGGCGAGCACGACGAAGAACTGGGCCACCGCCAGCCCCGCGATGGTGGCGCCGCCGGCGGTGTCGTGGTGGAAGCTCAGGGCCAGCCCGGCCACGACGTCGGCGGCGCCGAGGGCGACCGCCGTGACCATGATCAGTGGCACCCGCCGCACCAGCAGCCCGGCGGTCGTGGGCGGGCCCACCAGCAGGCCGAACACCAGCAGGGTGCCGATGGCCTGGAACGAGGCCACGATGGCCACGGCCAGCAGCACCATCAGCGAGGCGTGCGCCAGCGCCGGCCGCATGCCCAGGGTGGCCGCCTTGTCCTCGTTGAAGGCCAGGGCCAGGAACAGCCGGTACATCACGACGGAGACGGCCACGACCAGGGCCGCCGCCACGGCCTGGCCCCGGAGGTCGCCGACGGTCACGCCCAGCACATCGCCGAACAGCACGGCGGTCACGTCGGTGGCGAAGTTCTCCGCACGCGAGATGATCACGACGCCCAGCGCCAGCATGCCGACGAACAGCAGGCCGATACCGGTGTCCTCGCGCACCCGCGCCCGCCGGCTCACGACGGTGACGGCACCGCTCATCGCCAACGCGGCCACCAGGGCGCCGACCACGGGGCTGAAGCCCCACAGCACGGCCAGGGCCAGCCCGGGGACGACGCCGTGGGCCAGTGCGTCGCCGAGGAAGGTGAGGCCCCGCAGCACGACCCACGTCCCCACGACCGCGGCAGGCCACCGCCGCCAGCAGCCCCGCCGCCAGGGCACGCTGCATGAACTCGGGCTCGAACGCCTCGCCGAGCCACCCGAGCGCGGCCGCCGCCGTCATCCCGCCAGCGCCCCGGCGATCCGGTCGGCATTGGTGCGGACCATGCCGGCATACGTGTCGGCGCCCGAGCCCGGCTCGCCGAGCGACTCGCTGTACAGCTCGACCACGGCCACGTCGCCCACCTCGTCGCCCACCTCGTCGGCCAGGGCGGCGGCCAGGTCGTCGGGCGACGAGGTGTCGGCGAAGACGGCCGGCACCCCGGCGTCGGCCACGGCGGCGGCCAGGTCGTCGAGGGCGGCGGCGCTCGGGGCGGCCTGGGTGGTGGTGCCGGGGATGACGGTCCCGATCACCTCGAAGCCGTAGCGGTCGGCGAAGTAGGCGAACACGTCGTGGTTGGTCACCAGCTTGCGCCGGTCCGCGGGCACGGTGGCGAGGGTCGTCTCGACCTCGGCGTCGAGCCGGCGCAGCTCGGCGACGTAGGCCGCGGCCCGGTCGGATGCCGCGTCGCCGTCGAGCCCGGTGGCGGCGGTGGCCAGCACGCCGGCGAGGGCTTCGGCTGCGTCGGCCATCCGGGCCGGGTCGGTGAAGAAGTGCGGATCGACGGCACCGTCGGTGTCGTCGTCGCCGTCGGGGTCGCCGCCGAGCGGAGCGACGTGGTCCAGCGCCTCGAACACGGTCACGCCGTCGTCCTCGGCGCCCTGCAGGGTGTCGGTCAGGCCCGCCTCGAACCCGCCGCCGTTGGCCACCACCAGGTCGGCCTCCCGCAGCGCGGCGGCCTGGCGGGCGGAGGGCTGGAAGTCGTGGGGGTCGGCGCCGTCCGGCACCACGACCTCGACCTCGGCCGCATCGCCGACCAGGTTGCGGACCACGTCGCCGAGGATGGCCGTGGTGGCGACGATGGTCGGCGTCCCGCCGGCCGACGAGCCGGCGTCGCCGGCGCAACCGGACGCCAGCACCCCGGCGACCAGCAGGCCGGCGGCCACGCGGGTGGGCGTCCCGCGCCGCGGGGAGCGACGACGCTCGCCCGCGTGGGCTGAGAATCGCTCTTGATCCCGCATGCTGTTACCCTAGAGAGAGTCATTCTCACTTGGCAACTTCCCGACCAGCGCCACCATGTCCTCACCCAGCGATCTCGCGTCGTCGTCCTCGTCCTCCGCCGTGTCGGCGGGCACCGCGCCCGACCGGGGGCCCGACGCCGTCGTCGCCCGCGACCTCGTCCTCGCCCACGGGGTGCGGACCGCGCTCGCGGCCGCCACGTTCCGAGTCCCCCACGGTGCGACGGTGGCGCTCATCGGGCCCAACGGCTCGGGCAAGTCCACCCTCCTGCGGGCGATCGCCGGGCTGCTCGCGCCCCGGGCGGGGACGCTCGAGGTGGCGGCGCGCCGCACCCGGGGCGGCCTGGCCCTGGTGCTGCAGACCACCGACGTCGAGCGGACGTTGCCCGTCACCGTGCGCGAGGCGGTCACGATGGCCCGCTACGCCCTGCGCGGGCCGTTCCGGCGCCTCGGCGGCGACGATCGCGCCGCGGTGCGGCAGGCCCTGGAGCGCATGGACATCACGGATCTGGCCACCCGCCAGATCCACGAGCTGTCGGGGGGCCAGCGCCAGCGAGTGCTGGTGGCCCAGGGCCTGGCGCAGCAGGCCGAGCTGCTGCTGCTCGACGAGCCGGTCACGGGCCTCGACGTCGTGTCCCGCGAGCTGATCTTCGACGCCGTGGCGGCCGAGCGTGAGGCCGGTCGCACGGTCCTCGTCTCGACCCACGACCTCGACGACGCCCGCCGGGCCGACCTGGTGCTGCTGCTGGCCAACCGGGTCGTCGCGGCGGGCCCGCCCGCCGAGGTCCTCACCGACGAGCCGCTGCGCGCCGCCTACGGCGGGCGTGTGCTGCGGGTGCCCGAGGGCGTGATCGTGATGGACGACCCCCATCACGATCATCAGGATCCCCACGCGGCCCATCACGGCTCGCACCACGCCCCGCACGACGACCGGGAACCGCCGGCATGAGCCCGGTTCGGCCGCCCCCGGACGCGGGCGTTCTCACTTCTTCTCACTCCGCTATGGTCGCAGCGGTGGGAGCCCCGACCGACCTCCACGAGCTGGCCTCGGTGCGCCTGCGGACCCGCGACCAGCGCTACACCCGGGGCCGGCAGGCCATCGTCGACGTGCTGGCCCGGTCCGACGCCCCGCTCTCCATTCCCCAGCTCCTCGAGCGCGACCGCACCCTGGCCCAGTCGTCCACCTACCGCAACCTGTCCGAGCTCGAGCAGGCGGGCGTCGTGCACCGCATCGTCACGTCCGACGAGTTCTCGCGCTACGAGCTGGCCGAGGACCTGACCGGGCACCACCACCACCTCATCTGCTCGGCCTGCGGCGACGTCCGCGACTTCACGGTGTCCAGCCAGCTCGAGGGCCAGCTCGCCCGGGCGCTGGCGCGCATCGCCGGCGAGCACGGGTTCGCCGCCGACCACCATCGCCTCGACCTCGTCGGCACCTGCGCAGGCTGCGCCTGACGGGGGCGCCGATCCGGCGCCCGGCCCCCGTGGGGCAGACTCGCAGCAGCCGGCGCCGAGGGGTGCGGGCCGAGGAGGGGACCATGCTGCGCGAGATCGACGGTGTGCGCATCAACGTGCTCGACGAGGGCACCGGCCCGGCGATCCTGTTCCTGCACGGCCTGGGCGGGTGCTGGCGTGACTGGGAGCCGCAGATCGAGAGCCTGCGGGACCGCTACCGGTGCGTGGTGATCGAGCACCGGGGGCACGGGCGGTCCCAGCGCGTGCCCGGGCCCTACTCCATCGACGGGTTCGCCTCCGACGCGCTGGCGGTGTGCCGCGACCTGGGCGTCGCCCACGCCTACGTGGTCGGCCTGTCGATGGGCGGCATGATCGCCCAGACGCTGGCCCTCGAAGCCCCCGACTTCGTCGACGGCCTGGTGCTGTGCGACACCTCCACCCACATGAGCCGCGCCGGGGCCGACATGCTGGGGGCGGCGGCGCACATCGTCCGGCGCGACGGCTTCGCGGGCCTGCGGGCCCGCGCCACCGGGGACCCGCTGGGGTGGAGTGCGTACACGCTGGCCAACGCCCCCGACATCGCCCGCAACAACCTGCGGGAGTCCGAGTCGAACGATCCCGACTGCTGGGCGTGGGCCATCGACGCGCTGCTGGGGCACGACACGCGTGACCGGGTCGGCGAGATCGCGGCCCCGACGCTGCTGGTGTGGGGGGCCGAGGACCTGGGCATGCCGGTGAAGGTGGCCGAGCGGCTGTCCGAGGCGATGGGGGGCGCGCCGCTGGTGGTGCTCGAGGACGCCGGGCACGTGTGCAACCTCGAGCAGCCGGCCGCGTTCGACAACGCCATCACCGCCTTCTTCGACGCCCACCCGCCGCTCTCCGCGATTCGGCCTAGACTGTCTAGACCGCCCGGTTGAGATGTTCGGTGAAGGATGTGTGGGATGTCGTGGCAGCTGCAGGAAGCGAAGCAACGATTCAGTGAGGTGGTCCGCCGGGCGGAGACCGACGGGCCACAGGTGGTGACGCGACATGGCGTCGAGGTCGTGGTGGTGGTCGATGCTGCCGAGTTCGAGCGACTGACAGGCGGTGACGGGGACTTCAAGGCTTTTCTCACGGCCGCCCCCGACTTCGAGGCGTTGGACATCCGACGATCGAACGAAGGTGCGCACGTGGTCGAGCTCGACGAACGGTGAGCTATCTCCTCGACACGAACATCGTCTCCGAGCTTCGGAAGCGGGTGCCCGACGCCGGAGTCAGCCGATGGCTCCGGACGGTCGACGGAGGCGAGCTCTACCTCAGCGTGCTGGTCGTCGGGGAGATCGTGCAGGGGGTTGAACGGCTCCGCCGCCGGGACCCGGCGCAGGCTGTCGGGTTCGACAGGTGGCTCGCCGACCTACGCGGCCAGTTCGGCGACCGCATCGTGCCGGTCGACGTGACGGTGG
The DNA here is from genome assembly GCA_963842395.1 of uncultured Acidimicrobiales bacterium. Lineage (GTDB taxonomy): Bacteria > Actinomycetota > Acidimicrobiia > Acidimicrobiales > VFJN01 > ZC4RG19. Next base: position 2,910,287 of record CAWJGJ010000001.1, on the reverse strand, counting down.
CGGTCGAGTGGGGTCGCCTGAACGGGTCGGGCCCTCTGCCTGTCGTGGACGGGCTGTTGGCGGCCACCGCCAAGGTGCACGACTGGACGCTGGTCACCCGCAACGTGGCCGATGTCGACCGCACCGGTGTGCGCCTGCTGAACCCGTTCGAGGATGGGCGGGAGTAGGGAGTCAGCCGACCCGCCCGTGGTTGTTCAGTCGGCGGGCACCAGGTCGGGGTCGAGGGTGCCGGAGCGGGCGAGCCAGCGGCCGATCTCCGCCGAGACGTTGCGCCCGGTGGCGATGGCCGGGGCGTCGTGGGCGGCGGCGATCTTGTCGTTGATCCGCTCGATCGCCTTGCGGGTCGAGTCCCGCGACCGGCCCAGCCGGTGCGCCGCCTCGTCGTGCGAGCGGGGCTCGAGCGTCGGCGGCCGGGGCAACCGGGCGAAGGCCGAGTAGTAGGCGCGCACCACCTCGCGCTCGAGCGTGGTGAACGACAGGGCGATGTCGATGTCGAGGCCCGCCGTGGGCTCGTCCTCGTCGTCCGGGGCCGCGACGGGCGCGGGCGGGACGCCGAGGGGCCCGACGCCGGCCTCGTCGACGCCGGCGCCCTCGACCCCCGGGGCCTCGAGGCCGCCCGGTGCGAACGCCCCGGCGGGCCCGGCGACCGCGGGGCCGCGGTGGTCGTCGGTGGCGCACACCACATGGAACCGGTGGTCGGGCCGCCCGATGCCGTAGCTCCAGCGGTGGCGCACGGGGGCCCAGGGTCGGCCGGGCTCCAGCGGCACCTCCTCGTAGCCGGGCTCGTACACCGACAGCAGGCCGGCCTTGTCGCTGACGTTGAGCGTGCGCCAGCGACTGCCGTCCCAGGCGAGCTGGACGTGGACCTTCGACACCGTCCAGCGGCCCTGCACGAGCTGGTTGCCCACGCGCACGTCGTTGCCGCGGCCGCGGCCGATCCGCACCGTGTGGTCGCGGCCGAAGTTGGCCGTCCACTGCTCGCCGTGGATCCGGACCCGGACGGTCACCCCGCGCCGCGGTGGCGCACCACGGCCACGGTCACGTTGTCGGTGGCGCCCACCGCCAGGGCGGCATCGACCAGTCGCCGGGCGGCCTGGTGAGCGCTGGGAGCCCCGTCCACGATCTCCATCATGACCTGCTCGGCCAGCACCTCGATGCCGTCCGAGGCCACCACCAGTGCGTGGCCCCGGCCCAGCGAGACGGTGGCGGGGGAGACGGCCACCGTCTCGTCCGTGCCCATGGCGTGGGTGACGAGGTGCCGGCCGGGGTGCCGGCGGGCCTCCTCGGCGGAGATGGCGCCGGCGCGCACGAGCTCGGCGGCCACGTTGTCCTCGCGTGACAGGCGGGTGATCGCGGGGGCGGCCACCAGCCAGGCGGGCGAGTCGCCGACGTTCGCCACCAGCCAGGTGCTGGCGGCAGGCCCGACCGCGGTGGCGGCGGCCAGGGTGAGCGTGGCCGCCATGGTGGCGACCCGCTCGTCGGCCGCCCGCCGGTTCCGCACCGCCCGGTTGGCGGCAGCGACCGCCCGAGCGACCACGCTGTCGTCCAGCGGGCCCGTCGCCGCCGCCAGGTTGGCGACCGCCGCCTCGATGGTCAGGCGGGCGGCGGTGGCGCCCCCAGGCAGGCCGCCCGCGCCGTCACTGACCAGCGCCCAGATGGGCGATGTGGCGGCACGGTCCTGGTTGTCGGACCGCGGCCCCGTTGCCGTGGCCCAAGCGGTGTCGATCACCCGTGTGCCCTCGTCGCTCGGGGGAACCGGCTGGTGCGACGTCCGCATGCACAAGGACTATCCCGTGACCGGGCCGAGCAAAAGGGCCAACCCTGGCCCCTGGCGGTTTCGGCGCGGCCTTCAGTCCAGGCCGAGGACCTGGGCGAATGCCGTGTCCTCCCGGGCGCGCGCCGCGGCCACCGCGTCGGCGCGGCCGGCGAGCATGGTGGCCTTGATCGCGCGGAGCGCGGCCAGCGGCGCCGCGGCGACCGCGTCGGCGAGGGCCAGCGCCTCCCCGAGCAGCCGGTCGTCGGGCACGGTCCGCAGGGCGATCCCGGCGGCGACGGCGGCCTCGGCGTCCAGCCACGGGCTGGTGAGGAGCACCTCGGCGGCCCTCTGCCACCCCATGGCGACCGGGAACAGGTAGCTGCTGGCCGCCTCGGGGGGCACCCCCATCTCCGCGAACGGGGTGCGGAAGCGGGCGCTCTCGGCGGCCAGCACCAGGTCGCAGTGGGGGAGCATGGTGAAGCCGATGCCGACGGCGGCGCCGTTCACGGCCGCCACCAGCGGCTTGTCGAACGACCCGAGCGCGTCGAGCAACGCGGGGAAGCCCGACTCCACCTGCTCGCCCGCGGCGAGGCGGGCCATCTCGTCCAGGTCCTGGCCGGCGGAGAACGCCCGGCCGGCGCCCGTGATCACCACCACCTTCACCGAGTCGTCGGCGCGGGCGCCGTCGAGCGCCGCCGCGGTGGCCCGGTAGAGGGCGGAGTCGAAGGCGTTGCGGGCGTGGGGCCGGTCGAGGGTGAGCAGCCGCACGCCCTCGTGGCCGGCCACGTCCTCGGTCCGCACGAGCGCGGGCTCGGCCCCGTCGTTTCCTGACACTCCGTCAGGTTGGCACACGCCGCCCCGGTCCGCGGCGTCCGGCGGCCGCTGGTGGAGCCGGTGCCGGCGCCCGTTACCGTCCCGGGACGTGAGCGAGCGTGACGGCTACGAATTCGACCGGGCCACCGCAGTCGACCTGCGGCATGCCGACGACGACGGCCGGGCGGTGCACGACATCGTGGTCGACCCCGGCTGGACCATCGGCGACAGGCCCCACGGCGGCTACCTGCTCGCGGTCGTCGCCCGCGCCGCCGTCGCGGCCACCGCCGCCGTCGAGGGGCCCGACCATCCCCACGTCCTGTCGGCCACGGTCGCCTACGTGGCATCCCCCACCTTCGGCCCGGCCGAGGTGCACAGCGAGGTGTTGCGCCGGGGACGGGGCATGAGCCAGGTGCGCGCCCGGCTCGTCCAGGGCGGCGCCGCCCGGGTGGACGCCACGTTCACGCTGGGCCGGATGGCGGAGGACAGCGAGCCGTGGTGGGGCGGCGAGGCGGTCCCCGCGGTGCCCGCAGCCGACGGCGTGCCCCGCACTTCGGCGCCGGGGCCCGCGGGCATCCCGATGCCGATCATGGACCGCGTCGAGATGGTGCTCGACCCCGCCACGGCCGGGTTCGCGAGCGGCAGGCCGAGCGGGGTGGGCGAGCTGCGGGGCCGGCTGCGCTTCGTCGACGGTCGCCCGCCCGACACCCTGGCGCTGCTGTACGCGGTCGACGCCCTGCCCCCGGCCACGTTCGACGTGGGCGGCACGACGGGTTGGGTGCCCACCCTGTCGCTCACGGCGTACCTGCGGGCGCTGCCGGCCCCCGGGCCGTTGACGGTGCGCCAGCGCGCCGGCCTGGTCGAGGCGGGCACGGTGGACGAGGCGTGCGACGTGTGGGACAGCCGCGGCCGGCTCGTCGCGCAGGCCACCCAGCTGGCGGGCATCCGCACGTCATGAGACACGGGCCGATGCCGGCGGCGGCCGTGGACGGCGATCCCGGCACGCCCGTCGAGCAGCCCGGCTGAGGCCCGAGCGGCCGTCCGCCGCCCCTTGACGAGGGGCGAAGAACGTTTATTCTTGGCCCCGTGACCGATGTCTCGGCCTCGGGGGAGGCCGCCGGGGCAGCCGACGAGCTGCGGGAGCGGCTGCTGCGGGCCGCCGCCGCCGTCTTCGCCCGCCAAGGCTACGACGGCACCAAGATCATGGACGTCGTGCGCGAGTCGGGCCTGTCCACGGGCGCGGTGTACGGCCGGTTCCGGTCGAAGAACGACCTGCTGCGCGAGGCCATCGTCAGCCGCTCGGGCTCGGCCGCCCGCCTCGGTGTCGAGGGCGTCGATCGGGTCGCCGACCTCATCGCCCTCGGCGTCGCCCGCCCCGACCGGCCCCTCAGCGACGGCGAGGCCCTGCGCCTCGAGGCCTACGTCACCGCCCGGCGCGAGCCCGAGGTGGCCCAGGCCCTGGCCGAGGCGCATGTGGCCTTCCGCGAGCGCATGGCGCCCCTCGCCGTCGCCGCCCAGCGCGACGGCACGGTCAGCGACGACATCGACCCCGACGCCGTGGTCTTCCTCGTGCGCATCCTGCACCTCGGCCTGTTGCTGCACCGCGGCTCCGGCCTGCCCGGCCCCGACGAGAAGGCCTGGCAGGTGCTGGTCGAGCGCCTGGTCTCCAGCTTCGGCCGGGACCTGCTCCGAACCGGCGACAGCGCCGAAGACGTACCGCCCGAGACACCCACTCCCCACCCCGCCCCATCGGAGGACCCGACATGACGGCGACCGAGCCGGCGCCCGGCCTGCCCAGCGAGGCCGAGGTCGACGCGACGATCAAGATCGTCCACGACCACGCCGACCGCATCTTCCTCTGGAACTACGACCGGTCCCGCGACCAGCTCGTGACCCTCTACAACAAGGCCATGGCCTCCCAGTGGAACAGCGTCACCGAGCTGGACTGGGCGATCGACGTCGACCCCGAGGCGCTCGTCGACCAGTCCAGCCCGCTGCTCCGGCTCGCCCGGGCGGCCCGCGAGGTCGACGGCTCGCCCATCGCCAACTGGGGCGAGAAGGAGCTCACGGCGCTGGGCGTCGAGAGCCTGAAGGCCCAGCTCAGCCAGTTCATGCACGGCGAGCAGGGCGCCATGATGACCGCGGCCAAGATCGTCGAGACCGTGCCGTGGATCGACGCCAGGTACTACGCCGCCACCCAGACCATGGACGAGGCCCGCCACACCGAGGTCTTCGCCAAGTACCTGCACACCAAGGTGGGCGAGGCCTACCCCATGAGCCCGTTCCTCGAGGAGCAGATCACCGCCCTGCTCGAGGACAGCCGCTGGGACATCGCCTACCTGGGCATGCAGATCGTCATCGAGAGCCTGGCCCTCGCCGCCTTCGGGTCGATGCTGCGCAGCACCGAGGAGCCGCTGCTCCGCAAGCTGCTCCGCTACGTGATGTCCGACGAGGCCCGCCACGTCGCGTTCGGCGTGCTCAGCCTGTCCGAGTACTACCAGGGCCTCAGCGAGGCCGAGCTCAAGGACCGCCAGGAGTTCCTCCTCGAGAACACGATCCGCAACCGCTCGCGGTCCACCACCCCGGAGATCTGGGAGCGCCTCGGCGTCTCGGCCGAGGCCGTGGTCCCCTGCATCATCGAGGCGGCGAGCAAGGTGCAGGTCAGCCCGTTCGCCGGGTTCCAGCGGGCGTTCTTCTCCAAGCTGGTGCCCAACGTGCGCAAGCTGGGCCTGCTCGACGCCAACGACGGCTACCTCCGACGCCACTGGGAGGAGGCCGGGCTGCTCGAGTTCGAGTTCGCCGACGACACCGGCTCCGACTACGCCAGCTACGACGCCGTCGCGCAGGACCGGGCCGCCGCGGCCGCCGCCTCGTGAGCGAGCGGAGCGAGCGAGCCATGGGCACGAGCCGGACGACACTGCGGGGGGCCGCCGCACTGGTGGGTGTGGCCGACATCGCCTCGCCCACCGGCGAGCTCGACACCAGCGGCCGCACCCTCGAGATGGCCATGATCCGCCAGGCGCTCGACGACGCCGGCCTCACCGTGGCCGACGTCGACGGCGTGGCCTACGCCGGGCAGGCGGCGGGACTGGCCGAGTTCCTCGGCGTCCGCCCCCGCTACCTCGACGGCACGATGGTGGGCGGGTCGAGCTACGAGTTGCACGTCGAGCACGCGGCCGCCGCCATCGCCGCCGGGCTGTGCGAGGTGGTCGTGGGCGTGTACGCGTCGACGCCCCGCAGCAATCGCCGTCGACCCGGCGGCGGCGGGGGCTTCGGCCCCGGCAGCGGACCGCCTCCCGGCGCCAACCCGGCGTTCAACTGGGAGGTGCCCTACGGCCTCCGCCTGCCGATGGGCGCCTACGCGCTGGCCGCCAGCCGCCACATGGCGGTGTACGGCACCCGGCCCGAGCAGCTCGCCCAGATCGCGGTCGACACCCGGCGCTGGGCGGCCATGAATCCCAACGCCCGCTTCCGCGACCCCATCACCGTCGACGATGTGCTGGCGTCGCCGATGATCGCCTCGCCATTGCACCTGCTCGACTGCTGCCTCGTGACCGACGGCGCCGGCGCCTTCGTCATGACCTCGGCCGAGCGGGCCCGCGACCTGGCCCGCCCGCCGGTCTACGTGCTGGGCGCGGCCACCGGCGGCACCCACTCGATGATCACCGAGATGCCCGACCTCACGGTCACGGGCGGGGCCGTGTCCGGGCCCGCGGCGTTCGACATGGCCGGCATCAAGCCCCACGACGTCGACCTGCTGATGGGCTACGACTCGTTCACCATCACCGCCCTGCTGCACATCGAGGACCTGGGCTTCTGCGCCAAGGGCGAGGGCGGCGCCTTCGTCGAGGACGGCAAGCTCGGCCCGGGCGGCTCGCTCCCCATGAACACCAACGGCGGCGGCCTCTCGTACACCCACCCGGGCATGTACGGCATGTTCCTGCTGGTCGAGGCCGTCCGCCAGCTCCGCGGCGAGGCGGGCGAGCGCCAGATCGACGACCACGACATCGCCGTGGCCCACGGCTCGGGCGGCGTGCTGTCGACCATGGGCACCGTCGTGCTCGGCACGGAGGACGTCCTGTGAAGCTCATCGAACCGCCCGTCACCGAGGCCAGCGCCCCGTTCTGGGACGCCACCCGCGAGCAGCGCTTCGTCCTGCCGTGGAGCACGGCCACCGGCAAGGCGGTCTGGTATCCCCGCGAGGTCGACCCCGCCGCCCCGGACCAGCCCTTCGACTGGCGGGAGGCCAGCGGCGACGGCGTCGTGTACGCGGCCAGCGTCCACCACAAGGCCGGCCCCGGGCGCGATCCGGACGACGGGCCGTACGTGGTGGCGCTGGTCGAGCTGCCAGAGGGCGTGCGGATGATGACCAACGTCGTCGGCTGCCCGCCCGAGGACGTGGAGGTGGGGATGCCGGTGCGCCTGGTGTGGCACCCGTTGTCGGACGGGCGTCACCTGCCGCAGTTCGAGCCGGCCTGAGCGACCAGCAGTAGCGCCCGGCGAGGGCGTCGATCGAGGCCCGATCGGGGCCGTCACGAAGTGCGGGTGAGAGACCGAGGGGGGATCCGTCCGATGGCGACAGACGCCGACCACCGCCACGCCGGCAGCACCGGCGCCGGCACCACCACGCCGGAAGCCAGGCCCGACGGCACATCCAGCGGCGACGAGCAGCGCGCCCGGGAGCGCGCCGCCCGCGACGAGCGCTATGCCGCCGCGGCCCGGCAGGGGATGGTGCTGGCGTACTGGGCGGGGCTGCAGCCCGACACGCCCGCGATCGCGTCCCCGCAGGGCGACCGCACCTTCGCCGAGCTCAACGCCAACGCCAACCGGCTGGTGCGGGCCCTGCGCGAGCGGGGCGTGGGCCCGGGCGACGGGTTGGCGCTGATGGTGTCCAACCGGCCGGAGTTCGCCGAGGTGCTGAGCGCGGCGCAGCGCGGCGGCCTGCGCACCACGCCGATCAACTGGCACCTCACGGCAGACGAGACCGCGTACATCGTGGGCGACTGCCAGGCCCGGGTCTTCGTCGCCGACGCCCGCTTCGGCGAGGTGGCGGCCGCCGCGGCCGCACGGGCGCCCGGGGCGACCGTGCGCCTCGCGGTCGGCGGCGACATCGCCGGCTTCGACGGCTACGACGCCACGCTCGCCGCCCACGACGGGGCCGACATCGACGACCCGGTCCTCGGCCGGTCGATGCTCTACACATCGGGCACCACCGGCCGGCCCAAGGGCGTGCACCGGGCCGAGACGCCGCCCACGTCGAGCATCGGGCGCCTGTTCGGCTACCGGCCCGGGGCCACCCGGCACCTGGGCACGGGGCCGCTGTACCACGCGGCACCGCTGGCGTTCTCGCTGGCCGGCCCGCTCAACGCCGGCGTCGGCGTGGTCCTCATGGACCGCTGGACGCCCGAGGAGACCCTCCGGCTCATCGCCGACGAGGGCATCACCCACTCGCACATGGTCCCGACCATGTTCCACCGGCTGCTGTCGCTGCCCGACGACGTGCGGGCGGCGGCCGACACGTCGTCGCTGCGCATGGTGATCCACGGCGCCGCCCCCTGCCCGGTGAGCGTCAAGAAGGCGATCATCGACTGGTGGGGCCCGGTGCTGCTGGAGTACTACGCGGCGACCGAGGGCAGCGGGACGTTCGTCACCAGCCCCGACTGGCTGGAGCGGCCGGGCACGGTGGGCAAGCCGGCCACCGACGACCACGTCCGCATCCTCGATCCGGTCGGCGGTGACGAGCCGCTGCCGCCCGGCGAGGTGGGCACCGTCTACCTGAAGGCGCCGAAGGTGGGCCGCTTCGACTACTTCGGCGACGAGGCCAAGACACAGAGCAGCTACCGGGGCGAGTACTTCACCCTGGGCGACGTCGGCTACCTCGACGAGGACGGCTACCTGTACCTGACCGACCGCAGCGCCGACCTCATCATCTCCGGGGGCGTGAACGTGTACCCGGCCGAGATCGAGGCCGAGCTGCTCGGCCATCCCGCGGTGGGCGACGCGGCGGTCATCGGCGTGCCCGACCCCGAGTGGGGCGAGTCGGTGGTGGCGGTGGTCGAGCTGCAGGACGGGGTCGAGGCCACCGACGCCCTGGCTGGCGAGCTGATCGAGCACTGCCGCGGCCGGCTGGCCCACTTCAAGTGCCCGCGCCGGGTCGACTTCGTCGACACGCTGCCGCGCACCGACAGCGGCAAGCTGTACAAGCGCCGGCTGCGCGACGAGTACCGAGCCGCCGCCGAGCAGGCCGCGGGGCAGATCGACGCACGTGCGCTTTCGTAGGCCTCGTTCTCAGATTTCGCCGCTATGTTTGTCTGACGAGTCGCCGCGCGCAGGGGGAAATGAGTGACCACGATCGATTCCGCCGAGGCCGAGCCCGGTCCGGGCGCCGAGAACGGCGGGCCATCGGCCGGCGCCGCGGTGCCCGGGGCGCTCGTCACCGCCGCCATCGCCTCGCTGGGCGCCGGTGCCATCCACGCCACGGCGGCCGGTGCGCACGCCGACCCGCGGGCGGCGGCCATCGCCTTCGCCGTCACCGCCGCCCTGCAGATCGGGTGGGGCGCGTGGGCGCTGGCCCGCTCGGGCCGCCTGGTCGTCATCGCCGGCGTGGTGATCAACGGCGCCGCCCTCGGTGGGTGGGTGCTGGCCAAGACCAGCGGCATCGGCTTCGTCGACGGGCTCGACGTGAAGGAGAGCCCGCAGTTCGCCGACAGCCTGGCCGCCGCGCCTGGCCGCGGCAGCCGTGGCGGGTGCGCTGATGGCCCTGTTCGAGCGGGTCGAGTGGGTGTCCCGCCCGCGGCCCGCGCTGGTGGGCGTCACAGCGGCCGCCACCCTCGCCCTCGCGGTGAACGGCATGGTGGCGACCGGGGGTCACTCCCACGCCGGCGGCGGCCACGACGAGACGGCCGCCGGCCACGACCACGGCGACGTGGCCGAGGGCCACGATGACCACAGCGACACGGCCGAGGGTCACGACCATCCCGCTGGCGCCGAGGACCTCGAGGGTGCAGAGCTGGCGTCGACGGCGCGGCCCTACGACGCCACGCTGCCGGTCGACCTGGGCGGGTTCCCCGGCGTCACCGCCCAGCAGCAGGCCGAGGCCGAGCAGATCGTCACGATCACGCTCGAGAAGCTCCCGCAGTTCGCCGACCCGGCTGTCGCCGAGTCCCGGGGCTACCGCAGCATCCGCGACGGCATGACCGGCTTCGAGCACTACATGAACTGGGAGCTCATCCGCGACGGCCGGGTGTTCGACCCCGACTACCCCGAGTCGCTCGTCTACAAGGTGGGCCCCGGCGGCACCCGCACGCTGGCGGCCGCCATGTTCATGGCCAACGAGGGGACGACCCTCGACACCGTGCCCCAGCTGGGCGGCAACCTGATCCAGTGGCACATCCACGACAACCTGTGCTTCGCCGGGCCGGAGAACGCCTGGTTCGTGGCGGGCGTCGCCTCGCCCGACCAGGAGTGCCGTCCGCCGACCCATCGCATCGGCGAGCCGGTGCCCATGGTGCACGTGTGGATCACGCCGCACGAGTGCGGGCCGTTCGCCGCGCTCGAAGGCGTCGGTGGTGGTCAGATCCCCGCCGGCGAGGAACGCCTCTGCGACCACCACCACGGCGCCGCGACCTGACCGGCGCCGGCGCCCGGCGCACACGAACCTGAGGTCGGGTTCGGGTCTTGCCACCTCCCCGCCGTCGGTTACTGTTCGTCGAGCGGTCCGCACGCTGGGGAGATCTACCGTGACCAACATCGATGGCCCGCGCCAGGGCGGGGCCTATGCGCAGCGCCCGTCGGCACCGAGCTTCACGCCGCCGGCCCTGCCGGAGCCGGCGGAGCCGACCGCGGTGCCCGGGGCGCTGCGCGCCGCGGCGATCGCCTCGCTGGGCGCCGGCGCCATCCACGCCACGGCCGCCGGCGCGCACAGCGAGCCGCGGTCCGCGGCCGTGGCGTTCGCCGTCGTCGCCGCCCTCCAGATCGCCTGGGGCGCGCTGGCGCTCGTGCGGTCGGGTCGGGTGGTCGGGCTGCTCGGGCTCGCCGTCAACGGCGCCGCGCTCGCGGGGTGGGTGCTCGCCAAGACGTCGGGCATCAGCTTCGTCGAGGGGTTGGAGGCCGAGGAGGCGCCCCAGTTCGCCGACAGCCTGGCGGCGGGGCTCGCCGCGGTGGCGGTGGTCGGAGCGCTGCTGGCGCTGGCGTCGAGGGTCGCCTGGGTGTCCCGTCCCCGACCCGCGCTCGTGGCCCTCGCCGGCCTGGCCACGTTCGGGCTCGTGGTGCCGGGCATGGTGGCCACGGGCGGCCACAGCCACGCGGGCGGCGGCCACGGCCACGACGACATGGCGGCCGGCGACGAGGGGCACGATCACGCCGGCGACGAGGGCGAGGAGGGCCACGATCACGCCGAGGCCACGGCGTTGCCCCCCGAGCCCTACACGGCCACGCTGCCCGTCAACCTCGGCGGCGTCGACGGCGTGACCGCGGCGCAGCAGGCCGAAGCCGAGGCGCTGGTCACCGAGACTCTCGAGGTGCTCCCCGCGGGGTTCTCCGACTGGACCACGCTCGAGGCCCGGGGCTGGTACTCCATCGGCGACGGGTTCACGGGCCACGAGCACTTCATCAACTGGCCGCTCCTCGAGGACGGCAAGATGTTCGACCCCGCCGCGCCCGAGTCGCTGGTGTTCGAGGTCAACGGCGACGAGAAGACGCTGGTCGCCGCCATGTTCATGGCGTCCCGCAGCATGACGCTCGACGAGGTACCCGACTTCGGCGGCAACCTCGTGCAGTGGCACATCCACGACGACCTCTGCTACATCGGCGCCGAGTACCAGTGGCGGGTCGCCGGCCTCGCGCCGCCCCCTGCAGAGTGCACACCGCCGACCTTCAAGCTCGCCCCCCACCCGCCGATGATCCACGTCTGGGTCACACCCCACGAGTGCGGGCCGTTCGCCTCGCTCGAGGGCAACGGCGGCGGCTCGATCCCCGACGGTGAGGAGCGCCTGTGCGACCACGCACACGGCGCACCCGAACCGGGCCCGGCACCGGCGCCGTCCTAGCCGTCGGGCTCCGGACCGTCGCTCAGCGGTGCGGGTGCTGGTGGGGTTCGACCAGCACCCGGACGGCTCGATCGAGCTCGGCCATCACCTGGTCGAAGTCGGTGCGGCCGTTGGCCCACGAGACCAGCGTGGAGTACCAGACGTGGCCGAGCACGGCCACGATGTCGGTGCGGACCTGCGGGTCGACGTCGACGAGGATGCGATCGGCCATGGCCGCGATCTGGCCCTGCACCTCGCTGGCGGTCTGCTGCACGCCGGGGTCGGCCGACGACAGCGCCCGCACCAGCGCCGCGCTCAGCTTGGGCTGGCGGGCCATCGCCCGCCACGCCCGCCCCAGCACGTCCACGAGCTGGTCGGCGGGCGTGTCGCCCCGGGGCGGCGACTGGGCGACGCGGCTCTGCAGCTTGGCCGTCCACTCGGTCATCGCCGCGGCCAGCAGGTGGTCCTTGGAGGAGAAGTAGCGGTAGATCGTGGCCAGCGAGACGTTGGCGCTGGCCGACACGTCGCGCATCTGCACGGCGTCGTACCCCCGCTCGGCGCCCAGCTCGAAGGCGGCGTCGATGATGCGCCGGCGGCGCTCGCGCTGGTCGGCGCGGCCGTTGCGCTCTGGTGAGCTCTCGCCGATCGTGGTCGCGCCCCCGGTCACGGCGCGGGAGTCTACGGCCGGCCTGTCCGCCACCCCTTCACCGACCCCGGGTCAGGCCGAGGTCGGCGAGGCGGCCGGCGCGGCCGCCAGGCGCACCGGCAGGTGCTTGATGCCGGCGATGAAGTTCGAGCGCAGCCGGTCGGGCCGCGCCGGCGAGTCGAGCACGGGCACCCGTGCCGCCAGCTCCTCGAACAGCAGCCTGATCTCCAGCCGGGCGAGCTGCGCGCCCAGGCAGAAGTGCGGTCCGCCGCCGCCGAAGGCGATGTGGGGGTTGGGGTCGCGGGTGATGTCGAAGCGGAAGGGATCGTCGAACACCGACTCGTCGCGGTTGGCCGAGATGTACCAGAGGCTGATCTTCTCGCCCTCGCGGATGAGCTCGCCGCCCAGCTCGATGTCGCGGGTGGCGTTGCGGCGGAAGAACATGACGGGCGACGCCCAGCGCAGGATCTCCTCCACCGCCCCGGCGATGTGGGCCTGCGGGTCGGACGCCAGCAGCGCCCACTGGTCGGGGTTCTCCAGGAAGGCGTTCATGCCGTGGGCGATGGCGTTGCGGGTGGTCTCGTTGCCCGCCACGGTCAGCAGCATGAAGAAGAGGTTGAAGTCCATCTCCGTGAGCGTCTCGCCCTCGATCTCGGCGTTGAGCAACGTGGTCACGATGTCGGGCTTCGGCTCGGCGCGCCGCTGCGCACCGAGCTCCTGGGCGTACATGAACAGCTCGACCTGGGCTTCGAGCATCTTGTCGTCGGCCACCCGGTACTCGGGGTCCTCCGAGCCGATGAGCCGGTTCGACCAGTCGAACAGCTTGAACCGGTCCTCGCGGGGGACGCCCAGCAGCTCGGCGATGACCTCGAGCGGTAGCTCGGCGGCGACGTCGACCACGAAGTCGCACTCGCCCTTGGCGATGGCGGCCTCGACGATGCCGACGGTCAGCTCGCGCACGTGCACCTCGAGGGCGGCGATCATGCGGGGCGTGAAGCCCCGGTTCACCAGCTTGCGGTAGCGGGTGTGCCGGGGCGGGTCCATGAACAGCATCATCTCGCCGGCCATCTCCTGGCCGGGGATGGGGGCCACCGGCCCTTCCAGCGTCACGACGCCCCCCGCTCCTGGGCGGACGAGAAGCTGGCGGCGTCGCGGTTGGCGGTGACGATGTCCTCGTAGCGGGAGATCACCCAGAAGCCGTCGCCGCCGGGCTCGTCGTGGTGGAACACGGGGGCGTTGGCCCGCAGCCAGGTGAACCACTCGTGGGGGACCCCCTGGGTGAACCGGTCCCGGTCCAGCAGGTCGATGTCGCTGGCGTCCACGATCGTGTCCCCTTTGGTTGCCGTGCTCCCCACGTCGACCGGCGCCGTGCCTCCCCGGTGACCGTGCGGCGAAGTAGAACACATTCTCGTTTGGCCAACAACCGGGCCGGCGCCCGCAGCCGGGGGACCGATCCGGGCCGTCGGCGGGGCGTGACCCGGCGGCGGGCGGTGGCTGAGGAGCGTCCCCACCGGCGGGGGCCGGTGCACCACGGCGGCGGGGCCGTGCCATGATCGGACCTCCGGTTCGGCTGACGAGGGGAGAACCGATGGAGAGCCTCGAACAGGCCCGCGCGCGTCTCGACGACGAGTTCGGTCAGGTGCGCCGCAAGCTCGGCAAGATCCACGAGGCGCTGGCCAAGGTCGACGCCGCCGGGCCCGAGGACGACCTGCACGATCTGCTGGGCGACCTGGAGTCGACGGTCAAGGAGGTGCGGGACGGCGGCGTGGTCGGCTCCGGCGCCAACGGCCACCGCCGGGCCCTGAAGGAGTACCTGAAGCTGCGGGACGGCTGACCGCGTCGCCTCCGGCGGGGCGGGATGTCGTCGCGCTCCGTGGGCCACGCGACCGCGACGGCGCGCCGGAGCCGGCCGCATGTCCCGCGGTTGGGCGGGACCCGCGACCGGCCGTTGGCGCCCTCCCCGGCCTGTGATCGGCGCAGCCTCTACGTGGGGCAGGTGTTGCGGTACTCGACGATGGTCGGCCCGCTGGGCGGCGGGCACAGGAACTGCGAGTACCGGGTGTCGTCGTCGATGTAGCGCTTGAACCACGACAGGACCTGGCGGCCCTGGGTGGCGTTGAAGCTGTTGCCGAGGAAGTGGTCGGCCCCCGTGACCTCGACGTAGGACTTCTCCGACGCCGCGGGGATCTGCTCGTAGAACGGCTCCGAGTGGCCGGTGACCCCGGCGATGGCGTCGTTCTGCGCACCGATGATGGCGGTGGGCACGCGCACGTTGGCGAAGCTCTGGAAGATGTTCCACGGCTGCAGCGCCACGGCGGCGTCGATGGCCGGGTTGTCCCGGGCGGCCTCGAGTGTGCCGCCGCCGCCCATCGAGTGCCCGATGACCCCCGTGCGGTTCGGGTCGATCCGGCTACGCACCGGGCTCTGCTGGACCAGGTAGTCGAGCGCAGCCTGGAGCTGGTCGGCCCGCTGGCTCGGGAAGTCGAAGATGGTGAACGTCTCGAGCGTCATCACCACGAAGCCGTTCGAGGCGAGGAACGGGCCGAGCCAGGACACCAGCACCTCGGGCGAGAAGAAGCCGGGGCTGACGGCGATGGCGCCGAAGGTGCCCTGGTTCGTGGCCGTGGGGTAGTAGATGGTGCCCCGATTGAAGCCGAGCGCCTGAGAGCCGGTGACCGCCTGCTGTGTGAACGCGAACGGGCCACGCTGTGCCGTCACGCTGGCCGCGCTGGGCGCCGGGCCCCGCTCGAACGGGTTCGCGGCCTGCCCGCCGGCGGCCGTGGGCGTGCTGACCAGCCCTCCGACCGCCAGCGCGACCGCCGCGAGCGTGCATGCCGCTGACCTGAGCCTTCTGGATCTCATCGTCCCCTCCGATGTTGACATTGACGCTACTGCGCCAAGCAGCACGATTATCGACGGAAGGGTCAATACGGGTCAAGACGGTCATCTCACGACCGGGCCCGTCCTCGACGGTTCTCAGGTGCCCTCGGCCAGGCAGAACTCGTTGCCCTCGGGATCCTGCAGGACGGTCCACTGCATGCCGTACTCCTCGACGTCCCGCACCCGGCTGGCGCCGAGCTCGATCAGCCGCTCGATCTCCGCGGCCCGGTCCGGTGCCACCAGGTCGACGTGGACCCGGTTCTTCGCATCCTTCTTCTCGGGCACCCGCTGGAACAGGTAGTTCGGGGCGGTGGCCGGGTCGTGGCCGACGCCGCCGATGGACGCGAAGCCCTCGCTCGGGTCCGGGTCCAGCGGGCGGTCGAGCGTCGCCGACCAGAAGCGGGCGACCAGGAGGGCGTCGTGGCAGTCGAAGGTCACGTTGGCGAGTCGGGCGGTCATGTCTCATGTCTCCTTGTGGATGGGCCACTGGATCTCGGTGCGGAACCGGTCGAGGTCGTCGGTCTCGTCGAAGCTCACGAGGTAGATCTCCCGGACCGGCCCGGCGGTCGGGCGGGCGTTGTGGGCGACCCAGGTGCCGAGCCGCCGGTAGCTGTCGCCGAGGGACTCGTAGCTCCCGACGTGGGTGAGGACCGCCACGCGGGCTGCCGCCACCTCGCTCAGAACGACCTCGCCCCGGTCGGCGGGCAACGGGGCGGGCGTGCCGATCGGGAGGAAGGCCTCGACGGGCTCCGCGTCCGTGTCGGCCACCTCGGGCGGGTAGAGGGCGCCGAAGGCCCCGGTGGGCGCCACGCCGGCCCGGGCGGCCAGGTCGGTCAGCGCGTCGTTGGCCCTTCCCAGGAACTCGCTGAAGTCGGCCTCGCTCACCACGCCCCGCACGGCGAGCGTGTGGGTGCCGGGTTCGTCGCGGACGTGCACGGGCGTGTGGTCGGCCGGGCGGTCGACGCCCTCCTGCAGCTCACCGACGATGCGCGTGACCTCCTCGAGCCGCGCCTCCATGGCGGCGGCGTGCTCGGCGAGGACGCGCCGGGTCACGTCAGGGTCGCGGGCCCGCACCACCTCGCGCACCCGGTCGAGCGGCAGGTCGAGCGCCCGCAGCCGCTGGACGACGGCGGCATCGGTCAGCTGGCCGGCGTGGTAGCTGCGGTAGCCGGTGGCCGGGTCGACCCGCGTGGGCACCAGGATCCCGGCCTCGTGGTAGGCCCGCAGGGCCTTCACCGACAGCAGGCTCGCCCGCGAGAAGGTGCCGATGGTCATGAGCCCGTCGCTCATCGCGGCGCCGTCCTCATGGTTCGCTCGCTCCGCTCGGTCACGCCCGCCACCATCCACCCTCCCCCGGGGGGAGAGTCAACCGCGTCGAGAGTGCGCGGATAGGTACGCCTCTGCGTATTCGGCGGCTCCGCCGCCGAAGGTCGAACGACGCTGTGCCTCCGCTCCTGGCGCCTTCGGCGCCGGGCCGCTGGGCCACGGCTGCGCCGATCGGCGCAGCCTCGAGAGTGCGCGGTCCTCGCCACCGCTTCTGGCGTTCGGTCGTCGCGGATTCCGCGCATCCGGGACGCCGGTTCGGCCCGTCGCGTCGGCCTCGGTCCGCCTGGGCGGCAGGATGGGGCATGCCCGCGTGGACGTGCCCCGACTGCCAGCGCCGGTTCCGGCGGACCGGCCAGTCCCACGAGTGCGCCCCCGCGATGACCCTCGCCGACTACCTCGCCACCGCCCCGCCGCACGAGCCGCCGGTCGTCGAGGCGGTCCTCTCCCACCTCCACGAGCTCGGCCCCGTCCACGTGGAGCCGGTGTCGGTCGGCGTGTTCCTCAAGCGGGCGCAGAGCTTCGCCGAGCTCCGGCCCAAGGTGCGCTGGGAGGCGGTGGCGCTGCGCATGCCGCGGCGCATCGAGAGCGACCGCATCGCCCGACGCCCGGGCGGGCTGTGGCATGTCGTCAACGTGCGGACGGCCGAAGAGGTGGACGATCAGCTCCGGGACTGGCTGACCGAGGCCTACCTCGCCACGCCCGACTGACCGTCGCCGGCGGTGACGCCCGGGCGGTGAGGTGGTTGACTGCCCGCCCATGAGCCCTCGCATCGTCCACGTCGACGACCTGCCCTGGCACGAGGTCCGCCGCCAGCAGCACGGGCCGGATCCCGCCCGCACCGCCTCGGTGTACGAGCGGTGGCTCGACGCCGAGGGCGGCTTCCTGTCCCTCTACGCCCGGTGGGACCCCGGGATGATGGTCCAGCCCCACGGCCACAACAGCGACCACGTCGTGTTCGTGCTCGAGGGGTCGATGACCTGCGGCGACGTCGAGTGCCGCCCGGGCACCCACCTGGCGCTCGACCAGGGCGACGACTTCGGGCCGTTCGTCGCCGGGCCCGAGGGCGTGGTGCTCTTCGAGGTGATGATGGGCGATCCCCGCTCGTTCCCCGCCCGCCAGGACGAGTGGCGCGCTGTGCTGGCCGAGCGTGACGTGACCCTGTTGCCCAACCCGCCGATCGACCTGCCCGGCGGCCTGGCCGACACCCGCAACTGACGTCAGGGCAGCGGCACGACTGCGTGGCGCACGACCTCGCCGGCGGCCAGGTCCAGCAGGCCCATCGTGCACCGGGGCTGCCGGCGCCGCTGGACGGCGGAGCCCGGGTTGAACAGCCGCTGGCCGTCCTCGCCGAGGCTGTCGACGGGCTCGTGGCTGTGGCCGAAGACGACGACTCCGGCCTGCGGGAACCAGCGCCGCATGCGCCGCTCCCGCCCGGCCCGCGCGCCACTGTCGTGGACCATCGCGACCCGGACGCCGCCCAGCTCGACCTCCAGCCGCTCGGGGAGCGCGTCGACCAGCGCGTGGTCGTTGTTGCCCAGCACCGCATGCACGGGTCGGCGGAGCCGGAGGGCGTCGAGCAGATGGGGGGTCACGACGTCGCCGGCGTGGAGCACCACGTCCGCCTCGCCGACCGCCGCCCACACCGCGTCGGGCAGCCGGCCCAGGTCGGCACCGAGGTGGGTGTCGGCCAGGACGAGGGCGCGCACGGTGTCGGGCATGCCCCCATCCTGCACCGCGCCCCGCGCGGCGTGGGTTCCCGGCCGCCGCGGCGACCGTCGCGGTCAGAGGACGCTGTCGAGCTCGGCCAGGAGGTGGGCGCGCCCCCGCGCACCGACCATCCGGAGCACCGGCTCGCCGTCGCGGAACAGCATCAGCGTCGGCATGCTCATCACCCCGTAGCGCAGGACGATCGAGGGGTTGGCGTCGACGTCGAGCCGCACGACCCGCAGGTCGTCCCGCATGTCGGCGATCTCGGCCAGGATGGGCTCGATCGTCGTGCACGGGCCGCACCAGGTGGCCCAGAAGTCGACGAGGACGGGCACGCCGGCGCCGGCGAGGGTCTCGTCGAAGGTGGCGTCGGTGACGTCGGGCAGGGTGGTCGTGGGCATGGTGTCTCCGGTGGGTCGGTGCAGGTCGGTGCAGGTCGGTTCCGGCCAGGGGCCGATCAGGGGCTGGTCAGGCCCGGGATGTCGAGGGACACGCAGCCGGCCTCGCCCGCCTCGCAGGCCCGCAGCAGGTCACGCAGGCGGCGGCGCTGCTCGTCCAGCCGGGCGGCGCGGGTGTCGAGGTCCGTGAGGCGGCCCCGGGCGGCGGCGAGCACCTCGGCCGCGGTCCCGCCGCCGTCCAGCAGGTCACCGATCTCGGCGAGCGTGAAGCCGAGGTCCTTGGCCCGCAGGATCAGGGCGACCCGGTCGGCGTCGTCGGCGGTGTACTGGCGGTAGCCGGCGGGCGTCCGGGGTGGGTCGGCCAGCAGGCCCCGCCGCTCGTAGTAGCGGATGGTCTCCGGGTTGACGCCGGCGCCGCGGGCCAGCGCCCCGAGGGTGAGCGCGTCCATGGGAGGAACGCTACGGCCCGTACCCCGGTCCGGGGTCAAGGCCCGTTCGAGACTGGCGCGAGAACGCGTTCTACATACACTGGGCCCATGAGCGCGACGACCGAGGTCGACACCGGGGCCGAGCACTACACGATCATCTCGGCCGACTGTCACGCGGGTGGCAGCCACAAGCAGTACCGGGAGTACCTGGACCCCCGGTTCCTCGACGACTTCGACGCCTGGCGCGAGAAGTACCGCAACCCGTTCCGCGACCTCGGCGACACCCGCCGCTACCGCAACTGGGACAACGAGATGCGCAACGGCCAGCAGGAGGCCGACGGCGTGGTGGGCGAGGTCGTGTTCCCCAACACGGTGCCGCCGTTCTTCCCCAGCTTCGTGCTGTTCGCCCCGCCGCCCAAGCCGGACGAGTACGACCATCGCCTCGCCGGCGTCCGGGCCCACAACCGCTGGCTGGTCGACTGGTGCGGCGAGTTCCCCGAGCGGCGGGCCGGCATCGGCCAGATCTTCCTCAACGACATCGACGACGCCATCGAGGACGTGCACTTCATCAAGGAGCACGGCCTGCGCGGCGGGGTGCTGCTGCCCAACATCGCCCCCGACGTCAGCTGGGTGAAGCCGCTGTACGACCCGGTCTACGACCGGCTGTGGGCGGTGCTCGAGGAGCTGGAGGTGCCCGTCAACGTGCACGGCGGCACCGGCGTGCCCGACTACGGGCCCTACCCGGTGTCGATGTTGCTCTACATCAACGAGGCGTCGTTCTACTCCCAGCGGCCGCTCGTGCAGTTCATCCTGTCGGGGATCTTCGAGCGGTTCCCCCGGCTCAAGTTCGTCATCACCGAGAGCGGCTGCGCGTGGGTGCCGCCGCTCCTCAAGCGGCTCGACCGGGTGCTGGGCCGCATCCGCGACACCGGCGCCACCGGCGAGATCCGCTACGGCGAGGAGCACGTGCTCCAGCGCTCGGCCACCGAGTACTTCCAGCAGAACGTGTGGATGGGCGTCAGTCAGCCCGGGCCTGCCGACGCCGCCGCCCGCCACGAGATCGGGCTCGACAAGTTCATGTGGGGCAGCGACTACCCCCACGACGAGGGCACCGGGCCGTACACCCGCGAGCACCTGCGGGCGCTGTTCCACGAGACCGAGCCCGCCGAGCTCCGGCGGCTCCTCGCCGGCAACGCCGCCGAGCTGTACGGCTTCGACCTCGCTGCCCTCGCCCCGCTGGCCGCGCAGTTCGGCCCCACCGTCGACGAGATCGCCACGCCGCTGACGGAGATGCCGGCCGAGCCCAACGAGGCGCTCCTCAACTCGGTCGGCGAGTGGCTGTGAGCGACAGCGACGGCGACGGGATCGGCGGCGATCGCGACCCGCAGGGTGCCGACCGCGGCTACGGCGGGGGGGCGACTCCCAGGTCGGCCGGCGCAGCGGGCAGGAACGCCGCCGGCGAGCCGCTGGTGCTGGTCGACGACCCGGCGCCCGGCGTGCGGCGCCTCACCCTCAACCGGCCCGAGAAGCGCAACGCCCTCAACAACCCGCTGCGGGGTGCGCTCTTCGAGGCGCTGCACGCGGCCGACGGCGACGACGCCGTGCGGGTGACCATCGTGCGGGGCGCGGGGACCTGCTTCTCGGCCGGCTACGACCTGGGCGGCGGCAACGAGGGCACTGAGCTGCCGTTCTTCACCTCCGCGGGCGAGGGCCAGTGGCCCCGGCACGTGACCGAGGGCTGGATGTCGATCTGGGACCTGGCCAAGCCGGTCGTCGCCCAGGTGCACGGGTACTGCCTCGCCGGCGGGTCCGAGCTGGCCACCGGGTGCGACCTGGTCTACGTGGCGGAGGACGCCAAGATCGGCTACCCCGCGGTGCGGTTCGGCGTGCCCGACATGCAGTTCCACGCCTGGTTCATGGGCATGCGGTCGGCCATGGAGATGATGCTCACCGGCGACTCGATCTCGGGCACCGAGGCCGCCCGGCTGGGCTGGGCCAACCGGGCCTTCCCCGCCGGCGAGCTGGACGGGGCCGTGGTGGCCATGGCCGAGCGGGTGGCCAAGGTGCCGCCCGACATCGCCCAGCTCAACAAGCGCACGGTGCACCGCGCCATGGACGTGATGGGGCTGCGGGCCGCCATCCGCTCGGGCACCGAGCTGTGCTCGCTCGCCATCCACCAGCCCAGCTTCCAGGCGTTCATCACCGAGGCCCACGACAAGGGCCTGGTGGCGGCGCTGTCCGAGCGCGACGAGCCCTTCGGCGACTACCGCACCGCCGCCGACACCAACTCCCCCTAGGCGGGCCTCCGCGGCGCATCCCGCGGGCCGGGGCTGCTCGCCGGCCGGTACCGCTGCGCATGCGAGGGTGAGCGGTAGCGTGCGCGGGTCGTGCCCCGGCTGCTGATCGTCCACCACACGCCCTCGCCGGCGGTGCACACGCTGGTCGAGGCCGTCCGGTCGGGCGCCACCGACCCGCAGATCGAGGGCGTGGACGTCGTCACCCGGCCGGCGCTGACGGCCACCGCCGTGGACGTGCTGAACGCCGACGGCTACCTGCTGGGCACGCCGGCCAACCTCGGCTACATGTCGGGGGCGCTCAAGCACTTCTTCGACACGATCTACTACCCGTGCCTCGACGCGACGGCCGGCCGGCCCTACGGCGTCGTGGTCCACGGCAACGACGACACCACCGGCGCCCTGCGGGCGATCGACAAGATCGTCACCGGCCTGCGGTGGGAGCGGGCCCAGGCGCCGGTGTCGGTGATCGGCGCTCCCGCACGCGAGGACGTCGAGGCCTGCTGGGAGCTGGGCGCCGCCGTCGCCGCCGGCCTCACCCTCTCCGCCGGCTGACCGCCGCTGACGTGGTCAGCGGCGGGCGACGACCAGGACCGCACAGTCGACCCGCGGGCGAGGCGTGAACGCGGCGCGGGGCACGCGCCGCCCCAGGCCCACGTCGTAGTCCCGGGCCCACCGGCCGGCGCCCGGCGCCCGCCCCGACGCCCACCGCTGGGCGGGCGACCGTTGCAGCACCAGGTCGGCGCGCACCAGCCGTGACCCGGGCGCCAGCAGGCGCGACAGCAGCCCGCTGGTGGCTGCGAAGGGCGGGTTGGCCACGACCCGGAAGGGACGGCGCGGCAGCCGCAGGTCGCCGGCATCGGCGCGCACGACCGTCACGTCGTCGCCGGCGAACCGCTCGCGCAGCACCGCCAGCCGGTGCGGGTGGAGCTCGACGGCGACCACCCGGGCACCGGCCGCGACCAGGGGAGCGGTCACGGCGCCGGTGCCCGCGCCGACGTCGACCACCAGGTCGCCGGGCGATATGCCGGCGTCAGCGACGAGGCGCTCGGCCCACGACGGCGACAGCCGGTGCCAGCCCCACGGGGAGCCCCCGGTGGCGGGCACGGAGCACCATCACGCATGTCACAGCCATGCCGGCGACGGTACGGCCCTTCCGTCGCCCCGCGCGAACGAATTTCGCTCCGCCGGAGCGCCGGGCGCGGAACGACCGGGGCCTCCCGCCTGGGGCCCCGGTCGTTCCTTGGGGGGATCGTGTCGATCGGCTCGCCGATCGGTATGGCCGAACGTCAGTCGACGTTCACACCGATGAGCGCCTCGGCCGCCGCGTCGACGTCGACGTCGTCGTCGCCGCCGAGGGTGTTGATCTGCAGGGTGTCGATGAGCTCGCTGCCGGAGATGTTGGTCCGCGTCCGCAGGCCGGACACCTCGACCACGCCGCCGTCGGCGTCGACGTCGATGTAGTCGTCACCCTCGGTGCCGTTGACCGTCACCGTGTCGGGCGACCCGTCCGGGCCACCGGCCGGGCCCTGCAGGTCCACGTCCGCCTGGCGGAAGTCGGTGCCGGTCATGTCGTCCACCAGCATCGTGTCCGTCCCGCCGAGCGCGGTCAGGTCCAGGCGCTCGACGCCGTCCATGTCCATGCGGATGTTGGCCACGTCACGCAGGAACAGCGAGCGGTCGCCGTTGGGGATGAGCTGCATGTTCTCGTTGGCGCCCGCCCCGTTGAAGTCCAGGGTGTCGAAGCCGCTCTGGCCCTCGACCAGGTCGCTGCCGTCGCCTGGATCCCAGCGGAAGCTGTCGGAGCCCGACCCGAGGATGCCGGTGTCGTCGCCCCGGTTGCCGTCGGCGGCATCTCTGCCGCTGCCGCCGAGGAAGCGTTCGGCCCCGTCGCCACCGGCGAAGTTGTCGTTGCCGCTGCCGCCGTCGACCGTGAGGGCCTCGTCGGCGAAGGCGCCGTTCACCTGGTCGACCCGGAAGTTGTCGCTGCCGCTGCCCAGGTTGACCCGGATGGCGGTGAACGTGGTGCGGTCGAAGCTGCGCTCCGCGGTGCCGTCGTCGTCGAGGTCGACCTCGAGCGTGTTGGCGTTGCCGGCCACCAGCCGCAGGGCGACCGACTGGCTGCCGCTGCCGGCGTTGACGGTCAACGTGCCGTTGGCCACCGAGGCCGGGTTGCGGGAGGCGGCGCTGGGGCCGGCGCCGATCAGGCCCAGAGCGAGTGTGGCGGCCGCGCCGGCGGCAAGTCCGAACCGGCGGGAGGTGGTGCTGTCGGTGCTGAACATGATCTCCTCGTTCGCGGTCTGGCCGGCGGGGGCGCCGGCACGGGTTCGGAGATCAATACGGGCCGCCGCGTCGGCCGGTTCGCGCCGTATGCGTCATGGACCTCACTGGATGCGCCAGGGTGCATGCCGGCCACGCCATGCGGTCACGAGCGAAAGGCGGCGATCACCTCCGCGAACGCCGCCAGCGGCGCGGCGCTGGTCAGCTCGGGGAAGTTGACGATCACGCCGTGCGCGCCCGCCTCGGCCAGCCGTCGGTAGCGGCCGACGTGGTCGTCCACCGACGGGGCGTCGGCCGTCGACAGGACGGTCACGGTGATCTCCGCGGGGTCGCGGCCCTCGGTCGCGCAGTGCCCGTGCAGGACCTCGACCTTGTGGCGGACGGTCTCGGGATCGCCGAACAGGTTGCAGGCGTCGGCGTGGCGGGCCACCAGGCGCAGCGTGCGCCGCTCGCCCGACCCGCCGACGAGGATCGGGATCTTCTCCTGCAGCGGGCGGGGATAGCAGACCGCCTCGGCGACCTCGATGGTGCGGCCGGAGTAGGCGGGCGCCCCCTTCCCCCACATGATCGGCAGCAGCTCGAGGGCGTCCTCCAGCCGCTCGTACCGCTCGGCCAGGGGCGGGAACTCCCAGCCGTAGGCGGCGTGCTCGCGGTCGAACCACGCGGCCCCGATGCCGCACATCGCCCGCCCGCCCGACAGCACATCGAGCGTGGCGATGATCTTGGCCAGGTGCGCGATGTTGCGGTAGGTGACGCCGGTGACCATGGTGCCGAGCCGCGCAGACTCGGTGCGGGCCGCCAGGAAGGCCAGCGTGGTGTAGCTGTCGAGCATCTCCTCCCAGTGGGGACCGACGACGGGGATCTGCAGGAAGTGGTCCATCACCCAGATGCTGGTGAAGCCGGCCTCCTCGGCCCCGGTCGCCAGCTCGGTGAGCCGGTCCCGGGTCTCGGCCGGTCCCCCGGGCCAGGTGAAGCGGGGGATCTGCAGTCCGAACTCGAGGGGCATGGGGTCCTCCGATTGACGGGCGGCCGCCGCGGGCGCGGCGACCAGGTCGGGAGCGACGACCGCGGGGTCGCCGGCGGGGTGGACGGTGGCGAACCCGTCGTCACCCACGCTGTCGCGGGCCGCCGGCCAGGCCGCCAGCATCGACGTCATGGTGCGGCTGGGGATGGGGCGGGCGCGGGCCCGGTTGCGGGCCCGGCACACCGCGGGCTCGACGTCGAACACGATGGCCACGCACGGTGCGCCCGCCTTGGCCGCGGCCGTCACCCAGCGCCGGCGCCGCTTGGCGTCGGTGCCGAGCGAGTCGACCACCGTGGTCAGTCGTCGCCTGAGCCGCCGCTCGACGACCAGGTCGAGCACGTCGAAGGCGTCCTTCGACGCCCGCTGGTCGTGCTCGCCCGTCCCTACGACCGCCCGCAGGCCGTCCGACGACACGACCTGGTGGGGTGGGAAGTGGCGGGCCGCCCACGTCGACTTTCCCGACGCCGGCGGCCCCACCAGCACCACGAGCGTCCCCTCGGCCAGCCGGATCGTCACCGCCCGCCAGCATGCCCGACCGCGGCCCGACCCGGCGCGGTGCGCCCACTCGCGGGTGGATCTGGCGTTGGTGGCTGCGGTGGTGGCAGTGAGCGACGCCGGTTCGTGAAGCGGAGT
Source organism: uncultured Acidimicrobiales bacterium (assembly GCA_963842395.1). GTDB lineage: Bacteria > Actinomycetota > Acidimicrobiia > Acidimicrobiales > VFJN01 > ZC4RG19. The sequence continues at coordinate 2,885,076 of CAWJGJ010000001.1, read as the reverse complement.
CAGTGGGGCGGCGGCGTCAGGAGGGGCCGGGTGGCGTGGTCCCGGCGGCGGGGCCGTCGGCCCGCGGGGGGCGAAGGCCTCGATGGTGGCAGCGACGTCGCCCAGCGGGTAGAGCACGGGCGAGGTGCAGCCCGTGGCCACGTACTCGGCCACCTTGGCCCGGCACTCCTCCGCCGTGCCCGCCGCGCACAGCATCTGCACCACCTCGTCGGGGACCAGGCGGCTGGCTGCCACCACCTCGTCGTGGCCCGCCGGCCAGGTCAGCACCTCGCCGATGTCGGCCAGCAGCTCGTCGGGCACCCCCGACGCCGCCATGATGTGGGGCTGCTGACCCAGGTACTGGGTGACCAGCAGGCGGGCGGCGTCGAGCGCGGTGTCACGGTCGTCCGAGAGCGAGCAGACGACGAGCTGGGGCCGGTCGACGTCGTCGACCGTGCGCCCGGCGCGGGCCGCACCCTCGGCCAGGGCGTCGAGTGCCCGCCGGTTGTAAGCCGGCGACACCAGGTAGTTGAGGACCGCGCCGTCGGCGATCTCGCCCGCCAGCGCCATCATCCGCATGCCGGTGGCCCCGATGTACAGCGGCACCTGCTTGGCCCGCCGCTCCTGGTGCACATAGTCGAGCTCGACCCCGTCGAGGTGCACGTGCGCGCCGTCGTAGGAGACCGGCCCGTCGCAGCGCAGCAGAGCCCGCACCGACTCGACGACCTCGCGCATGGCCCGCAAGGGTCGGTCCCGGGCGACGCCGACCTTGGCGGCAAGCGGGTCCCACCAGGCGCCGAGGCCGGCCAGGATGCGGCCGGGGGCCAGGTCGTCGAGGGTCGAGAACAGCGAGGCGAGTCGGGCCGGGTTCCGCGTCCAGATGTCGATCACGCCCGAGCCGACCGCGATCCGCTCGGTCGTCGCCGCGAAGGCGGCCATGGGCACCGTCGCCTCCCGCACCAGGCGGCTGTCGGCCTGCCACACGGCGGCGAACCCCGCCGCCTCCGCCCGGTGCACGAAGGCCATGGCCTCGCGGATCGGGTGGGCGTCCTGCACATACAGCGCCATTGGCACGCTCGCCAGGGGATCGTCGGCGTCGCCGCCGGCCCCGGCACCGGTCATGGGGCCTCCCTCCGGCGTGGGGTCCCGGCGTGGCCGGGCGAAGGTCGGTGGCCCGGGCCGGATCGGCTCCGGACCGCGCTCGTCACAGCATCGACCACAGGCGACGCGCCTCCTCCCAGGCCCGGGCCCGGATCCGTTCGGCGTCGACCCGTGTGCACACCCCGCCGTCGACCACCACCTCGCCGCCGACCACCACCCGCTCGGCCCGCACCCCGGGGGTGAAGGCCAGGTACCACGGGTCGGCCCGGTCGGCGGCCCAGGTCACCTCGTCGTCGCGCACCTCGGGCACCAGGCCGGCGCCCGCCTGCAGCCAGGCCCAGGCGTCGTCGGGCCCGGCGGTCACGTCGTCCGCCCGCTGGGCCACGTAGGCCAGCGCGAACTCGTTCACCATCGCCGCCCCGATGCCGTCGCTGCCGAGCACCACCGGGTTGCCGGCCGCCGCCCAGCGCGCCGGCCGGGCGTACCCGACCCCGTTGTTCATGTTCGACCGGGGGTTGTGGGCCACCGTCCCCGCCAAGGGCGGGTCGCCGTGCACGGCGTGGGCCAGCAGCCAGTCGCCGCGGGCGTGGGGGCGCAGGCGGTCGGCCGCGCCGGCGTCGACCGCGTCCTCGCCCACGTGGATGTGGACGCCGACGCCGAGGTCTCGGGCCAGGCCGGTGACAGCGTCGAGGGTGGCGTCGGACAGGGTGAAGCAGGCATGGGCGCCGACCATCCCCCGCCCGCCGGCCCGGACGAACCGCTCGTTCTCGGCCAGCCCCGCCTTGGCCCCACCGGTCCCGTGGCGGTCGGTGACCTCGTAGGCGCACACCACCCGCACGCCAACCTCGGCGCACGCCGCGGCGATCACGTCCAGGCTGCCGTCGATGGCGGAGGGCGAGGCGTGGTGGTCGACGATGGCGGTGGTGCCGGCCTCCAGGGCCTCCACCGCGCCGAGCAGCGCCGACCACCGCACCAGGTCGAGATCGAGGGCCGCGTCGAGGCGCCACCACACCTGCTCCAGGATCTCGGCGAAGGAGCGGGGCGTCCCGGGCGGCGCGGGCATGCCCCGGGCGAGCGTCGAGTAGAGGTGATGGTGGCCGCACACCAGCCCGCAGGTGGTGGCCGTCACCCGCGTATCCGCCGGGCGCACCGGTGACCGCACCGCCACGTCGAGGCCGGAGCGCCACCGTGCCTCTGGACCTCGCGGCGCTCGGTCATCCGCCGTTCCGCCGCAGCGGCAGCGTCGTGCGCCACTGGCCGTCCAGGTCGTGGAACGCTGCAGCCACCGCCCCGGCCGTGGGCACGAGGCCGATCTCGCCGACGCCCTTGATGCCGTACGGCGACCGGGGCTGGGGCCGCTCCACCAGCACCACCTCGACCGGTGGCATGTCCTTGGGCCGCAGGATCCCGAGCTGGCGGAGGGTGGTGGCCGTGGGGCGGGCCTGGTCGTCGGTGGGGAAGTCCTCGCTCGAGCGCGTAGCCCAACCCCATGTGCACGGAGCCCACCACCTGGCCCTCGCACAGCAGGGGGTTGACGGCCCGCCCGACGTCGTGCGCGGCGACCACGCGCTCGACGTCACCCGTCTCGCGATCGACCACCACGAGCTGCGCCGCATAGCCGAAGGTCGAGTGGATGGTGGGGCGCTCGATCGTGCCGAGCGCCTGGGTCCAGTCGACCCGGTACTCGCCCACGTAGTCGACGCCGGGCCGGCAGCCGTCGTCGCACGCCAGCTTGCAGGCGGCGGCCACCGAGCCCGCGCCCATGAGTGTGCCCCGGCTTCCCGTCGTCTGGCCGGCGCCCAACTCATGGGACGTGTCGACTGTCACCCGCACCTTGGCCGGGTCGACGCCCAGCTCGTGCACCGCCACCTGCAGGGCGACGGTGTGCACCCCCTGCCCCATCTCGGTCCAGCAGTGCCGCACCTCGACGTCGCCGCGCTCGCCGGGCGTGTCGGGCTCGTCGAAGCGGACCACCGCCCGGGCCACCTCCTTGAACCCGTTGCCCAGGCCCGAGTTCTTGAGCCCGAGGCCCAGGCCCACCGCCTTGCCCTCGGCCACCGCCGCCTGCCAGCGGGGCCGGATGGCGTCGAGGCAATCGCGGGCGCCCAGGCAGCCGTCGTCCATCACCTGGCCCGGGCCCCACACCGAGCCCGGCATCACGACGTTGCGGGACCGGATCTCCCAGGGGTCGAGCCCGCAGGCCTCGCCCAGCCGGTCGAGCACGCCCTCGGTGGCGAACTGGGCCTGGTTGGCCCCGAAGCCCCGGAACGCCCCGCACACCGGGTTGTTGGTGCGGACGGCCACGGCCTCGACGTCGACGACCGGCCAGGCGTAGGGGCCGCTGGCGTGGCCGGCCGCCCGCTCGAGCACCTTCATCCCCACCGACGCGTAGGGCCCGGAGTCGCCGACGATGCGGGCCTTGAGCGCGGTCGCCCGGCCCTCGGCGTCGCACCCGGCCCACATCTCGACGCGCACCGGGTGGCGCTTGGGGTGCACCCGCAGGGACTCCTCGCGGCTGAACGTGCACTTCACCGGGCGGGCCAGCAGCCAGGCGGCGAGCGCGGTCTGGGCCTGGTTGGCGCAGTCCTCCTTCCCGCCGAAGGCGCCGCCGTTGGCGACGAGGTGCACGAGCACCCGGTCCTCGGCGATGCCCAGCACGTCGGCGATCTGTCGCCGGTCGTCCCACACCCCCTGGCCGCCCGAGTAGACCTCCAGCCCGCCGCCGTCGACCGGGACGGCCAGTGTCGACTCGGGCTCGAGGAACGCGTGCTCGACCCGCTGGGTCTGGAACACCTCGTGCACGGTGTGGGCGCTGGCGGCGAGGGCGGCGTCCGCGTCGAGCCCGTCGGGATGGTCGCTGCGCGTGTAGGCCGAGCGCGACAGGACGTTGGGCTCGGCCGCGTCGCCCACCTGCCACACGGCGGGCTCGGTCGACGCCAGCGCCGCCGGGGCGTCGGCGAAGGGCGCCAGCGGCCGGTACTCGACCGCCACCAGCTCGGCCGCCCGCCGTGCGGTGGCCCGGTCGCCGGCCACGACGAGGGCCAGCAGGTCGCCGGTGTACGACGAGCGCCCGCCCACCGGGACGAACACCGGCCAGTCGCGGTGGATGAGCCCGATCCGCAGCTCGCCGGGCACGTCGGCCGCGGTGAGCACCCGCTCGACGCCGGGGACGGCCGCCGCGGCCGCGGTGTCGATGGCCACGATGTCGGCCCGCGCGTGCTCCGACAGCACCGGCGCGGCGTGGAGCATGCCCGGGACCCGCATGTCGTCGACGTAGGGCTTGTCGCCCAGCGCCAGCTCGATTCCCTGGTACCGGGGATTGCGGCTGCCGACGCCCCACGTGTGCCCGTGGCGGGGCCCGGGCTCGGCGGGCCCCTCTTCCCCGCGCTCCGCGTCCCCGGGCGTGTCGGTCGGCGCGGCGGTGGCGGTGGGCGTGTCGGTCGGCGTGGCGGTGGCGGCGCCCGGACCGGCTGCGGGCCAGGGCACGGCCACGTCCGTGCCGGCCAGTGCCTCGACCGCGTCGAGGATGGAGTGGTACCCCGTGCACCGGCAGAGGTGGGCACCGAGGTGGCGGGCGGCCTTCTCGCGCGTGAGCGCCGGACCGTCCTTGGCGACCAGGTAGCGGGCCCGCATGACGATGCCGGGCGTGCAGAAGCCGCACTGCAGCGCGCCGGTGGCGGCGAACGCGGCGGCCCACCGGGCGCGCTCGTCCTCGGGCACCCCCTCGAGCGTGGTCACGGTGCGGCCCGCCACCCGCTCGAGGACCAGCGAGCAGCTCACCATCGGCTTGTCGTCCACCAGCACCGTGCAGCACCCGCACTGGCCGGTCGGGGAGCAGCCGTCCTTGGGGCTGGTGACGTCGAGCTCCTCGCGCAGGGCCGCCAGCAGGTGGGGGTGGTCGCCCACCTCCACCGGGTGGCCATTGAGCGTGAAGCCGGTCGGCACGCCCACTACCTTGCCAGAGATCAACAAATTGTTGAAGCAGTGACGGGTAGAACGATGCCCATGACCTCGCGCCTGCTGCTCAACCACCGCACGTCGCCCATGGCGGCGGGCGCCCGACCGGGCTCGTGGGTGCACGCGTTCCACCAGGGGCTCCCCGGCTACGCGCCGACGCCGCTGCGCGAGCTTCCCGACCTGGCCGAGGCGGCGGGGGTGGGCCGGGTGCTGGTGAAGGACGAGTCCCAGCGGCTGGGCCTGCCGGCGTTCAAGGTGCTCGGCGCCTCGTGGGCGACGTACCGGGCGCTGTGCGACCGGCTGGGCGGCGAGCCGGCGAGGTCGACGCTCGACGAGCTCGCCAAGCTCGTCGCCGACCGGCTGGGCGACTTGCGGCTGGTGGCGGCCACCGATGGCAATCACGGCCGGGCGGTGGCCCACATGGCCCGGCTGCTCGGCCTGTCGGCGCTCATCCTGGTGCCGGAGGGCACCGCGGCGGCCCGCATCGACGGCATCGCCTCGGAGGGCGCCGAGGTGGTGGTGACGCCCGGCACCTACGACGACGCCGTCAGCCTGGCGGCGGACGTGGCGGGCACGCGCGACGTCGTCGTGTCCGACACGTCGTGGCCGGGCTACGAGGAGGTCCCCGGCTGGGTGATCGAGGGCTACTCGACCATCTTCACCGAGATCGAGGCCCAGCTCGCGGGGCTCGCCAGCCCCGGCGCACCTGCCGTGCGCGACCCGGGTGGCGGCCCGCGGGGCGTCAGCGTGTCGGCCGACGGCGTGACCGTGCCCAACCCGGTCGGGATCGACGTCGCCGTGGTTCCGCTCGGCGTGGGGGCTCTCGGCGCGTCGGCCGCGGCTTGCCTGCGGGCGGGCCGCGAGCCCGGCGACAGCCCGCTGCTCGTCGGCGTCGAGCCGGCGACGGCGGCCTGCGTGGCCGCCGCGGTCGAGGCGGGCCACCTCGTCGAGGTGCCCGGCCCCCACGACTCGATGATGGCGGGGCTGAACTGCGGCCTGGCCTCCATGCTCGCCCTCCCGCTGGTGACCGCGGCCTTCGACGCGTTCGTGGCCGTCGACGACGACTGCTGCTGCGAGGCGGTGCGGGCGCTCGCCGCCGCTGGGATGGACGTGGGCGAGACGGGGGCGGCGGCCCTGGCGGGGCTGATGGCATTGGTGGGCGAGCACCGCGACGAGCTGCCCATCCCGGCCGAGGCGACCGTGCTGCTGCTCGCCACCGAGGGCGTGACCGACCCGGCCAACTTCGAGCGCATCGTGGGCCGCCCGCCCCGCTGATCGGTCGCCTGTGGTCACGCTGCCGCTGCCGGGAGCCGCGCCCGGGTCGTCCCGGCGGTCCGCCGCCAGGGACCCGCGGCGGCCGTGTCAGGCAGGGTCGGTGAGGGCCCGGTACTGGTCGGGCTGGCGGTGGCGGGCGAAGTCGAACACCGTCGTCTTGTACGACACGGTGTCGTCGAGGTCGCAGACCGCGACGGCCACCTCGTCGCCGACGGTGGTGCAGGCCGCCACGACGGTGCCCGAGGGGTGGATGACGCACGACCCGCCGATGTGGTCGATGCCCTCCTCCAGCCCGGCCTTGCCCACACCCACCACGAACGTGCCGTTCTGGTACGCCCCCGACTGCATCACCAGGTGGTTGTGGAAGTCGCTGTGGCGGTCGTGGTCGGGCGCGGGCGGGTTGTGGACGGGCGTGTTGTAGCCCACCAGCACCAGCTCGACGCCCTGCAGGCCCAGCACCCGGTACGCCTCGGGCCAGCGGCGGTCGTTGCAGATGAGCATCCCGACCCGTCCGCCCCAGGCGTCGAACACGCCGAAGCCCAGGTCGCCCCGCTCGAAGTAGCGCTTCTCCAGGTGCTGGAAGGGTCGCCAGGGCTCGTGCTCGTCGTGTCCGGGGAGGTGGATCTTCCGGTAGCGGCCGATCTCGTGCCCGTCGGGCCCGACCAGCACCGACGAGTTGAAGTGCTGCCCGTCCGGGGTCAGCTCGGCGAACCCCAGGTAGAAGCCGACGCCCAGCCGCACCGCCTCGTCCCACAGCGGCTTGGTGGCGGGACCGGGCATCTCGGTCTCGTACCAGGCGTCGAGGGCGGGGTCGCCGTCCTCGTACCAGTAGCGGGGGAAGAACGTGGTGAGCGCCAGCTCGGGGAACACCACCAGCTCGGCCCCGCGCCCCGCGGCCTCGCGCAGCAGCGCGATCTGCCGGTCGACGACCTCGGTGCGGGGCGCGTGATGGGCGATGGGGCCCATCTGGGCGGCGGCGACGGTGACGGTGCGGCTCACTGTGTGGCTCCTGGGGCTGGTCGGACGCCGGTCACGACGCCAGCTCGAGCAGGACGTCGGCCAGCACCTGGGTGCCGGCGGCGATGTGGTCGGGCTCGGTGAACTCGGCGGGGTTGTGGCTCACCCCGGCCCGGCTGGGCACGAACACCATGCCGGTGGGGCACATGCGGGCCAGCATCTGCGCGTCGTGGCCGGCGCCCGAGGGCAGGCGCATGACGCGGTGGCCGCGGTCGGCGGCGGTCCGCTCGACCAGGTCGATCACCCCGGCGTCGAAGTCCACGGGCTCGAACCGGGCGAGCCGGCGCCACGAGGCCTCGACCCCCTCGTCCTCGGCCACGCGGGCCACGTGCTCGCGGACCCGCCGCTCGGACTCTGCCAGCACGCTCTCGACGGTGTTGCGCAGGTCGACCGTGACCGTGGCCCGGGCGGCGACCACGTTCACGAGGTCGGGGTGCAGGACGATCCGGCCCACGGTGCCGACCTGGTGGCCGCCCAGCTCGCAGGCCAGCCGCCGGACGTGGGTGGCCACCTCGGCGGCCGCATAGCCCGCGTCGTGGCGCAGGCGCATCGGTGTCGTGCCGGCGTGGTTGGCCTGGCCCGTGAGCGTCAGCTCCTGCCAGGAGATGCCCTGCACCCCCGTGACCGCGCCGATGGTCACGTCCTGCTCCTCGAGCAGCGGGCCCTGCTCGATGTGCAGCTCGACGAACGCGTGGGGGGCCGGGCCGGGCACGGCCTCCGCGCCCGCCCAGCCGATGCGCTCCAGCTCGTCGCCGAGCACCGCGCCGTCGATGGCGACGACGTCGAGGGCCTCCTCCAGGGCCAGGCCGCCCGCGTACACCAGGCTGCCGAGCATGTCGGGGGCGAAGCGGCTGCCCTCCTCGTTGGTGAAGACGGCGACGGCGAGCGGCCGGCGGGTGCGGACGCCGGCGTCGTCGAGGGCCCGCACCACCTCGAGACCCGCGAGCACGCCGAGGTTGCCGTCGTAACGGCCGCCGGTGCGCACGGTGTCGATGTGGCTGCCCGTCATGACCGGGTCGAGGCTGCCGTCGAGCCCGGCCCGGGTGGCGATCACGTTGCCGATGCGGTCGACCCGCACGGCCAGGCCCAGCGCCCGCATCCACCCCACGACCAGCTCGCGGCCGCCGGCGTCCTCGTCGGTGAGCGCCAGGCGGCAGTTGCCGCCGTCGCCCGTGTCGCCCACCCGGGCCAGCGCGTCGATGTCGGCCAGCAGCCGTTCGGCCTTGATCTCCACCCGCCCATCGTGCCTGGTCACCTGACCGTTGAACACCCCGCTCCCTACCCGGCGGCGGTCAGACCGCCACGCCGGTGACCGGGGGCTCGGCCGACCAGGGGAACACGATCCAGCGGTCGGTCTCGTGCCACGCGTAGTCGGGCGCGACGACCGAGCGGGGCTTGCGGTACAGCACGGCGGTGCGGGCCTCGGCGACGTGCTGGGCGAGGACCTCGCGCACCAGGCGCAGCGTGTGGCCGGTGTCCGCCACGTCGTCGGCCACCAGCACCCGGAGGCCGGCCACGTCGATCAGGTCGAGGGTGGGGGGCAGGACCACCGGCACGTCCAGGCGCTCGTCGACGCCCGTGTAGAACTCGACGTTCATCGCCCCGCAGTTCTTGACGCCGAGGGCGTAGGCGAGGGCGCCCGCCACGGTCAGCCCGCCCCGGGCGACGGCGATGACGACGTCGGGCCGGTAGCCGTCGGCCGCGATGATCTGCGCCAGGTCGCGGGTGGCGACGCCGAACCGCTCCCAGGTGAGCACCTCGCGCTCGGGCGCGGCGTCCCCGACGTCGTCCCAGGCGTCGTCGGTGCGTTCGACCGCGGTGCCGGCCGTGGCCGGGGAGGTGTCGTCCATGGGGCCCGACTCTGGCACGGCGGTCACGGCGACGTGAGGTCCCACGGTCGCACCGGCACGCGGTCGACCTGGGCGCCGGTCGCGTCCCGGATGGCGGCGGCCACCGCGGCCGTCGAGGAGATGGTGGGCGGTTCGCCCACCCCCTTGGCGCCGAAGGGGGCGCCGGGCTCGGGCTGCTCGATGCAGGTGGCCAGCACCTCGGGCGCGTCGGCCACGGTCGGGATGAGGTAGTCGGTGAAGCTGGGGTTCCGGACGAGGCCGCCGTCCAGGACGATCTCCTCCATCACCGCCAGGCCGACGCCCTGGGCGATGCCGCCCTCGATCTGGCCGATGACCTGGGTGGGGTGCAGCACGCGGCCCACGTCCTGGCCGGTGGCCACCTGCACCACCCGCACCAGGCCCAGGTCGGGATCCACGTCGACCACCGCCCGGTGGGCGGCGAACACGAAGCTCACGTCGGCGTCGCCCTGGCCCCGGCCGTCGAGGGGCGCGGTCGGGCGGTGCCGGTGCACGGCGGTCGCCTCGTACCGCCGGCCGCCGGCGGCCGCGGCCACCGTCACGTCCACCTCGCTGGCGGGCTCGTGCGGGCGGCCCGCGCCGCCGCCCGGCGCCGGACCGTGCCCGCTGGCGACGCCCGGCGTGGGCCGGGTGATGCGGCCGTCCTCGGACACCGTCAACGACTCGGGCGCCACGCCGAGGCGGACGGCCAGGTCACTGCGCACCTGGTCGGCCACCAGGCGGGAGGCGCGGAGCACCGCTCCGCCCGACATCCACGTCTGGCGGGAGGCCGACGACGATCCCGCCGACCCGACCGTCGAGGTGCCCGCCGGCTCGACCACCACCGCGTCGCACCCGAGCGCGCTCCGCACGATCTGCCCGGCGATGGTCACGAAGCCCTGACCCACCTCGGCGACGGCGCAGGCGACGGTGGCGACGCCGTCCTCCAGCCGCACGCGCGCCTCGGAGGTGTCGTCGAACCCCTCGGAGTACATGAGGTTCTTGAACCCCACGGCGAGCCCGACCCCCCGCCGGGTGCGCGACGGATCGTCGGTGCGCCCGGCCCCGCCCGGGCGCTCCAGCAGCCCGTCGCCCGCCGGCGGCGGCAGGGGATGTGCGACCGCGGCGCGTATGCACTCGGCCACCGGCGCCGTGCCCGTGATGACCTGGCCGGTGGGCAGCACGTCGCCGGTGCCGAGCGCGTTGCGCAACCGTAGCCCGACAGGATCGAGCCCGAGGCGCGTCGCCAGCTTGTCCATCTGCGCCTCGTGGGCGAAGCACGCCTGCACCGCACCGAACCCCCGCATGGCGCCGCACGGCGGGTTGTTGGTGCGCACCACCGTGGCGTCGATGTGGGCGTTGGGCACGCGATAGGGCCCGCAGGCGAAGCGTGCGGCGTTGGCGACGACGGCGGCCGAGGACGATGCGTAGGCGCCGCCGTCGAGCACCAGGGTGGCCTCGACCTTGACCAGGTCGCCGTCCCGGGTGGCGTGGTGGCGGTAGCGCATGCGGGCGGGATGGCGGTGGACGTGGCCAAGGAACGACTCGTCCCGCAGGTAGCTCATCTTCACCGGGCGCCCGCTGGTGAGGGCGAGCAGGCAGGCGTGCACCTGCATGCTGACGTCCTCCCGCCCGCCGAAGGCACCGCCCACCCCGCCGAGGTGCAGCCGCACCTGCTCGGGCGCCACGCCCAGGCACGCGGCCACCTGGTCGCGGTCCTCGTGCAGCCACTGGGTGGCCACCCACAGGTCGACGCCGCCCCGGTCGTCGGGCACCGCCAGTCCCGACTCGGGACCGAGGAACGCCTGGTCCTGCATGCCGACCTCGTAGGTGCCCTCGACCACCACGTCCGCGGTGGCCGCGATGTCGCCGTGGACCACCTCGATGCGGCGGATCACGTTGCCCTCGGGGTGGATCGGTGGCGCGCCGGCCGCGGCCTCCGGGTCGACGAGGGGCGGCAGCGGCTCGTAGTCGACGACGATGGCGTCGAGGGCCTGGCGGGCGGTGTCGGGGTGGTCGGCGGCGACGGCCGCCACGGGCTCGCCCACGAAGCGCACGACGTCGCGGGCGAACACCGGCTGGTCGGCGGAGATCAGCCCGTAGGTGGCGGCGCCCGGCACGTCGTCGGCGGTCACCGCGCAGGCCACCCCGGCGATGGCGAGGGCGGGGCCGACGTCGACGGAGGCGATGCGGGCGTGGGGATGGGGGGAGCGCAGCGTGCGGCCCCACAGCATGCCGTCGGCGTGCAGGTCGGACGAGAAGGCGAAGCGGCCCTGCACCTTGGGGGTGCCGTCGGGGCGGACCGGGCTGTCGCCGACGCGCCCGGCGGCCGGTCCGCCCCGAACGGACGGGGGAGCCTGGAGGTCGGTCACGCCGTCGCTCCGGGCTCGGAGGTCGTGTCGCCGGTGTCGGCGCGGGCCGTCGCGTCGGGGGCGGTCGCGGACGCAGGACCGGCGGCGCGGACGACCACGACCTGCTCGACGGCGGCCAGGATGCGGCCGTAGCCGGTGCACCGGCAGAGGTTGCCGGCCAGCGCCTCCCGCACCTCCAGCGCACCGGGTCGCGGCTGCCGCGCCAGCAGGTCGTGGATGGCGACCACGAACCCGGGCGTGCAGAACCCGCACTGCACGCCCCCCGCCTCGACCATCGCCTGCTGGACGTCGGTGAGCACGTCGGCGCCCAGGGCGGCGTCGCCCGGCTCGCCGCCCGCCGGTGCCAGCCCCTCGACGGTGGTGATCGCGCACCCGGCCGTCGCCTCGGCCAGCTCGAGGCAGGCGCACACCAGCACGCCGTCGACCAGCACCGAGCAGGAGCCGCACTCGCCCTGCTCGCACGCGTTCTTGGCGCCGGGGAGGCCCAAGCGGTCGCGCAGCACGTGCAGCAGGCTGTCGCCCGCATGCGCGCCATCGACCCGGCGTGCCGCCCCGTTGACGGTCAGCTCGTACGGCACGACGGCACCGCCGACCGCAGCGCCGGACCGGGACGGCGCGGCGTGCGCCTGGTCGCGGGTGGGGGTCATGCGGCCTCCGTGGAGCCGGGCCCGGGGCCGGGGCGGGCGGAGTTGCCGGAGCGGCCGGCCTCGGGCGCCGGCCAGGCGCGGGACAGGGCCCGGCGGGCCAGCACCGACACGGCGTGGCGGCGGTAGTCGGCCGTGGCGCGGTGGTCGTCGATGGGGCGGCTGGCCCGGCCGAGGCGGGCACCGAACTCGGCGGCGAGGCCAGGGTCGACCGGTGTGTGGCCGTCCCAGTCGAGGCGATCGGCCACCCACGCCTCGGTCTCGGGGTCGCGCACGGGGATCGGCCCCACCGAGCCGAGCACGCACCGCACGGTGCGCCCGGTCCGGTCGACCACCAGCGCACAGTTGGCGACGGCGATCACCATGGCGTTGCGCACCCCGATCTTCAGGAACTCGGCCGGACCGTCGAGCACCGGAACCCGCACCGCGGTGATCAGCTCACCGGGCGCCAGCGCGGTGCGCTTGGGCCCCACGAGGAACTCGGCGACGGGCAGGCTGCGACGACCCCGCGTGGACGCGAGGTCGACACGGGCGCCGTGGGCGACCAGCACGGGGAGGGTGTCGCCCGCCGGAGAGCCGGTGGCCAGGTTGCCGCCGATGGTGCCGGCGTTGCGGATCTGCGGGCTGCCGACCGTCCGTGAGGCCTGGGCGAGCGCCGGCAGGGCTCGGGCGAGCTCGGCACCGAGCAGGGTGGCGTAGGTGGTGGCGGCCCCCAGCACCACCTCGTCGCCGGCGTGCCCGCGCTCGAGCCGCCAGGTGCGCAGCTCGGCGAGCCGCCGCAGCGACACCACCTCGGTCGGGCGGCGGAGGCCGTAGTTGACCTCCACCATGAGGTCGGTGCCCCCGGCGAGGACGGTGGGCGCGGGATCTCGACCGAGGGCGGCGAGGGCGTCGTCGAGGCGGTCGGGAGCGAGGACGGTCATGTGGGATCGAGGGTCTGGCTGGTGCAGGCGGGTACGGGACCGCCCGCCTGCCGGTTCAACGAATTGTTGAAGTTTGGCACGTCCTCCCGGGCCGGAACCCAGGCTGAGGCCGTTTCTCTGTTACCTCGGTGTGATTGCCTGTTCCCATGCTGCTGCGCGGAGGGACGGTCGTCGACGTCGACGGCGAGCGGGTGGCCGACGTGTGGGTGGGTCCCGACGGCCGCATCCGCGCCGTCGGCCCCGGCGACGCCGACCCGCCTGCGGTACCCGCCGGCGAGGAGATGGTCGACGTGTCGGGGCTCCTCGTGATCCCGGGCGGCGTCGACGCCCACACCCACATGCACCTGCCGGTCGGCGCGGTGCGGGTGGCGGACGACTTTGCCTCCGGCACGGCGGCCGCCGCCGTCGGCGGCACCACCACGGTGATCGACTACGTCACCGCCTACCGGGGTGAGGACCCGCTGGACGCGCTGACCACGTGGCGGCGGTGGGCCGAGCCGGCCGCGATCGACGTCGGCCTGCACATGACGTTCACCGAGGCGGTGCCGGAGGCCGTGGTGGCCGGCTGCATCGAGCGGGGTGTCACCAGCTTCAAGCTCTACCTGGCCTACCCGCAGCTCCTCCAGGTGGACGACGACGTCGTGTTCGACACGCTGACCGCGTGCGCCCGCCACGGCGGCCTCGTCACCGTGCACTGCGAGAACGGCGGCGCCATCGAGGCCCTGCGCCGCCGGGCGCTGGCCGAGGGCCGGACGTCGGTGGTGGAGCACCGCACGACCCGCCCCGCGGCGCTCGAGGCCGAGGCCGTCAACCGGGTCGGGCGGCTGGCCGAGGTGGCCGGCGCCCCCGTGTACGTCGTGCACCTCTCGTCGGCGCCAGGGCTGGCCGAGGTGCGGGCCGCGCAGGAGCGGGGCGTGGCCCTGCACGCCGAGACGTGCCCCCAGTACCTGCACCTCGACGCCACCCTGCTCGAGGGCCCGGGCGGCGAGAACTTCGTGTGCACGCCGCCGCTGCGCGATCCCTGGCACCGCGAGGAGCTGTGGGAGGGGCTGGCTCGGGGCTGGGTGCAGACGGTGGCCACCGACCACTGCCCGTTCACGACCGGCGACCGGCGCCGGGGGATCGCCGGACGGGCCGGGGGGTTCGCCGACTTCACGGAGGTCCCGGGCGGACTGCCCGGCATCGAGACCCGTATGACGCTCGTGTGGCAGGGGGTGCGGGCCGGGCGCATCACCGTGGCGGACTGGGTGCGGCTGTGCGCCGAGGCGCCCGCCCGCACGTTCGGCCTGTTCCCCCGGAAGGGCTGCCTCCGCCCGGGCGCCGATGCCGACGTGGTGGTGTGGGATCCCGAGCGGTCCCAGTCGCTCGACGCCCGCGACCTGCACATGCGCGTCGACCACTCGCCCTACGAGGGCCGGGTGGTGCGGGGCTGGCCGTCACTGGTGCTTTCCCGCGGCCGGGTGGTGGCACGCGGCGGGCGGTTCTGCGGCGAGCCGGGCTGGGGTCGCTACCTCGAGCGGGGTGCGCCCGATCTGCCGCCCGTCTCCTCCTGACACCGCCGCCATCACGGGCTGTGTCGCCCTCGCCGAGCGCCGTGACGTCGTGCGGCCGACGGCGTGAACCGGGCTAGGGTCGCTCCGTAGCGGCAGCGTCGTGCTGACATGGGGCCTTGGGGGGTGCCGGTCGGCGACGGGTGGGCACGCCACCACACGTGACCACTGGGGGAAGACGATGGAGAACGTGAACGGCCGCCGCACCCGGCGCGCGGTCGCAGCCGTCGCCGTGAGCGTCGCGCTCGCCGCGGCGGCGACCGGGTGCACGGCACCGGGGGGTCCCGGCGGGACGGGGACGACCTCCACCACGACCAGCACGACGACGCCGCCGGCGGCCGGCGTGACGTGGCGGTCGGGGGTCAACGGCGACCCGGTGATCGACCGCAGGTCCGTCGAGGCCTTCTGCAACTGGCGGGGCCGCGCCTGCCCCGTCGCCATGGCGTACACCGCCCGCGACGACTGGGACAAGATGACCACCGGCTCGGACTGGATGTTCGACAACTTCGCCGGGTTCCCCGGTCAGCTGGTCATCTCGCAGGGCCTCACGCCCAACGGGCACCCCCGGGACCGCTTCGCCGACCTCCAGTCGTGCGCCGCCGGGCAGCACGACCAGCGGTGGCGCGGCTTCGGCACCGACATGGTGTCCCACGGCCGCGGCGCATCGATCGTGCGGCTGGGCTGGGAGTTCAACGGCACCTTCATGCCCTGGTCGGCCTTCGACAGCCAGACCTACATCGACTGCTACCGGCATGCCGCCCAGGCCATCCGGCAGACCAACCCCGCCGTGGTCCTCGACTGGACGATCAACTCCCACGGCACGCCCGGCGAGGCCTGCGACGGGGTAAGCACCAACTGCTACCCGGGCGACGACGTCGTCGACATCATCGGCATCGACAACTACGACCAGGGGCCCTCGGCGGCGTCGGCCGCGGACTTCGAGCGCATCGCCGACCGGCCCGACGGCCTGAACTGGATCTACGACTTCGCGGTGGCCCACGACAAGCGATTCTCGGTGGGCGAGTGGGGCCTGGCGCCGGGGTCCGACTGGAACACCCACGGCGAGAACCCCCAGTTCATCCGCTGGATGTACGACTGGTTCCGGGCGCACGCCGCCGACCTCGAGTACGAGGCCTACTTCAACAGCTGCACGGCCAACGACGTCGAGTCGAACCTGTGGCGGCCGACGGGCAACGGGTGCGTCCGGGTGAACACCGCGGGCGGCGCCCTGTACCAGGACCTCTGGGCGGCCTGACCGGCCGGTGCCGGCGGGGGGACGGCGGTTCGACCTGGCAATCGGCATCGCCTGGCGCGGTCCGTTGCAACGCGGTCGGCCGCTCCCCCCGGTGCGGGCCCGCGGCGTCAGCCGGCTCCGCTGCGGTCGACGGTGTGGGCGAGGGCACCCGCGGCCAGCGCGGTGAGGATGCGATCGGCGACGCTCTCGGGCGTCCCGTCGACGTCGACCAGGACGTGGCGGCCGTCGAGGTCGGCGCTCACGAACTCGTGGTGCATCTTGCGGGTCGCCGCCTCGTCGGTGAACCCGTGGCCCCGGCGGGTGGCCACCCGCTCGACGCACTGCTCGACCGAGGGGAGCAGCATCACGTAGTCCAGCCGGTCCAGCCCGGCGGCGGCCGCGAACGTGGGCAGGAACCACGGGCCGACCACCCCGTCGTACACGGTCGTGAAGCCCCCGCGGCGTAGCGCCCGGCGGCGGCCGCCGCGCCCTGGGTCACCACCTCGTTCTGTGTGCGCGAGGCGGGCAGCCAGGGCTCGATGGCGCCCCGGCGCAGGAAGCCGAAGAACGCGTCGCCCTCCACGAGCACGCTGGGCTCGAACCGGTCGGCGACGATGCCCGCCACCGTCGACTTGCCGGCCCCGGGCGGCCCCGTGACGATCAGCAGCGGCGCGTGCTCGCCCATGGCTGCGGCACGCTACCCCCGACCTGCCGTCGCTCCCGCGGCATTTCGCCGGGTCGTCGACGGCAGAACGGCGGGTGGGGCGGCTACGGGTCGACGCCCTGGATGCGGGCGGCGGCCGCCCGGTGGCGGGCCAGGATGTCGGCCACCCCGGGGACTCGCAGCTCGCCGTCCTCCACCAGCGCCCTGCCGGCGACGACCGTGTGGTGGGCGCGGGTCGGGCCGCACCGCAACAGCGCCTCGACGGGGTCGGTGAGCGCGCCGGCGAAGGCCAGCCCGTCGAGTCGCCACGCCACCAGGTCGGCGGCGGCGCCCGGTGCCAGCACGCCCAGCTCGCCGAGCCGCCCCAGGCACGCGGCCGAGCCCCGGGTGCCCAGCTCCAGCGCGTCACGGGCGGTGAACGAGGTGGGGCCTCCCCGTTGCCGGCCGAGCAGCAGGGCGCCCCGGGCCTCGAGCCACAGCGATGCGCAGTCGGTCGACGACGAGCCGTCGCAGCCCAGCCCCACCGGCACGCCCGCCGCCCGGTAGTCGGCCACCGGGGCGATGCCGCCGCCGCCGATCATCATGTTCGAGCTGGGGCAGTGCGCGACGCCGGTCCCCCAGCGGCCCAGCCGGGCGATCTCGGCCTCGTTCGGGTAGATGCAGTGCGCCACCCAGGCCCGGTCCGAACCCCAGCCGCAGTCCTCGAAGTGCTCGATGGGGCGCCGGCCGAACGTCTCCAGGCAGAACGTGTCCTCGTCGGGATCCTCGGCCAGGTGGGTGTGCAGGCGCACGTCCAGCCGCTCGGCCAGCTCGGCCGTGCGCCGCATGAGGTCGGGCGTCACGGAGAACGGCGAGCACGGGGCCAGCGCCACCCGCACCATGGCGCCGTGTGCCGGGTCGTGGTGGCGGGCGACGGCCTCCTCGCTGGCGGCCAGGATGTCGTCGTCGTCCTGCACCACCGAGTCCGGCGGCAGGCCGCCGTCCTTCTGCGACAGCGACATCGAGCCGCGGGTCGGGTGGAAGCGCATCCCCACGGCCCGCGCGGCCGCGATCTCGGCCGCCAGCAGGTCGCCGCCACCCGCGGGGTGGACGTAGAGGTGGTCGGTCGACGTGGTGCAGCCCCCGAGCGCCAGCTCGGCCAGGCCCACCCACGCCGACAGGTAGGACGCCTCCTCGTCGAGGAGCGCCCACCGGGGGTAGAGCGCGGTCAGCCAGTCGAACAGGGTGCTCGCCGTCGCGGGGAGATAGGCGCGGGTGAGGTTCTGGTAGATGTGGTGGTGCGTGTTGACCAGGCCCGGCGTCACCAGGCAGCCGTCGGCCCGGAGCACGCGGTCGGCCGCCGGCGGCTCGTCGCCCCCGGCGCCCACGGCGGAGACGAACCCGTCGCGGCACGCCACCCAGCCGCCCGGCAGCTCGCGCCGCTGGTCGTCCATCGTGACCACCAGGTCGGCGCCGGTGACGAGCAGGTCGGCGGGTCGATCGTCACGGGGGTCGCCCTGCGGCGGTGCGGAGGAGTCCATGCCCCATGCTGCCAACCGCCGCGACCTCCCGTGGCGAGGGGGAGCCGGGCGTGCGGCCGCGGGTCCCGGGCGGCGGTGGCCCGGCGCTCGGCGGGTCAGGCGTTCGGTCGGGCGAGCTGGAGCGACACCCGGGAGGCGCCGGCTGCGAGCGCGGCACGGACGATGGCGTCGACGGCGCTCAGGACGGCGTCGTCCTCGCCCGACACCGTCGTCCCGAACGGGCCGAAGTCGACGACCAGGCCCGAGCCTCCCGCGGCCTCGACCGCGGCCTGCACGTGCGGGCCGGGCGCTCCCTCGACGAACGGCTCGATGGTGAACTCGACGACCAGGGTCACGGCGGTCACCTCGCTCCCGCGTTCAGATAGTTGTAGACGGTGAAGCGGCTGACCCCGAGGGCGTCGGCCACCTGCTCGACCGCCTTGCGCAGCCGGAAGGCGCCCTGCTCGTCGAGCAGCCGCACGGCCCGCTGCTTGTCCTCACGGGACAGGTCGGCCAGCGGCGCGCCGAGCTGCGTCTCCACGGTGGTGATCATGCGGTCGAGCGCCCCGTGCACGCCCGGGAGCCGGAGCCCCCCGACCACCTTCCCCTCCCAGCGCAGCGGGATGTCGCCGTCGGTCACCCGGGAGGCCGGCACCACCGTCGCGCCCAGCGTGTCGGCGACGGGCTCGAGCGCGACGAGCAGAGGATGGCGAGCCGGCACGGCGACGAAGCTACCGCCCAGTCCGGGACCGGCTGGGCCCCTGTCGTGCCGCTCACGCCGCCGGAGGTCGTGTCATCGGCGACGGGGGTCGGCGCGCCGGGTGCGGAAGTCGGATGCGGCCAGGCCCACGAGGCCGAGCGCGATCAGCGCGGCGCCGATCGTGATGGCGGTCGGAGGGATCGATCCGAGGAGGCGGACGACGCCCGACCCCCGGCGAACGCGGCCCTCGCTCGAGGCGCCGACCAGGTCGACCCAGTAGTGGGTCTGGACGAGCACCGCGAAGCCGACGAAGAGGAGCGCGGAGCCCAGGGTGCGGATCGGGTGGTCGACCTCGTCCTCGTCGTCCCCGGCGTCGGCCATCGCGCCGGCCGGGCGGCCGGGGGCGCCCGCAGGGCCTGCCGCCGACCAGTGTCCGGGCGCGGGGCCGGGCTGCGACCAGAACCCGTGGGCGTCGCCGCCCTGCGGCCCCGGCGGAGCGCCACCCGGCGCCCGGCCGGGGGGACCCGGCTCCGGCCCGCCGAGCGCCGAGGTCCCGGCGGCGTACGCGTCGGCGCGCGGGTCGGGAAAGCCTCCGGCGTAGCCGCCCGCGCCCCCGACGGGCGCGGCCGGCGGTGCTCCGGGCCGGCCGCCGCCGTACGCTCCCGGGCCCTGCGGAGGCGCGCTGCGGCGCGTGGCCGGGCTCTCGGGTCCGCCGCCTCCGTACGGTCCCGGGCCTTCGGGTCGGCCGCCGCGGTATGGGGCGGTGTCGTCGGGCGGGGCGCTGCGGTACGCGGCCGGGCTCTCGGGCGGGGCGCTGCGGTACGCGGCATTGGCTTCGGGACGGCCGCCGTAGGACGTCGGGCCGGTATGGCGGCTGCCAGGGGCGGTCGGGTCGTGGGGCGGAGGTCCGCCGAAGGCCATCCGACCGGGCGCGGCGGCAGCAGCCGGGCCGGCGTTCCCGCCGGCCGTGGCCTGCGGGTCGGGCCAGGGATCCGAGATCTGCGGCGGGCGTCGGCCGGACGCGGGATCGGCGCCGCCCGGTCCGGGCCACTGGCCACGAGCATCCGGCTGTCGGGACCAGGCCTCGCGGGGTGCGTCGGGCCACCCGCCGCCCGGGTGGCTGGGGGCGTACGGATCTCGTCCGGGCCGGCCACGGGGCTCCGCGGCGGGCGCGTTCCGAGCGGTGGCACCGGGCTCGACCCCGTACGGGTCCCCCGGGGGTCGAGCCCGGTAGGGGTCCACGCCGGGCCGACCGGTTGGCGGAGTTCCGTTGGGGGTGGTGTCGGGGGCGGCGGGCCAGCCGCCGGGACGATCAGCCGGCGGGGCCGCGTTGGGGGTGGGGGGCCAGCCGCCGGGCTGGGTCGTCGGCGGGGGGCCGGCACCGGGCCGGGGGGCGGTGGCCGGCCCGCGGCGGGGCAGGCGTGGGGGCCGCGAGTCCGGCGCGTACGGGTCGTAGGGATCGTACGGGTCTGGATGGTCGGGCACGCGACGTGCTCCTTCGTCGAGGCGGCGGATGCGTTGCGACGTACGGGGGCCGGCGTGCCTCCCGTCTCTCCGCCGGACCGTAGCGGCGCGGAGGCGCTCAGTCGCCGCGCGCGGTCGAGAAAGTCCCGCCGGGCCCGGGTGAAATCGCGCCGCCGGTCAGATCAGCTCGAGCTCGCGGCCGCGTAGGACGGCATCGCGACGACCCACCACGCCCAGCTTGCGGTACACGGCCTTGAGGTGGGACTTGACCGTGTTGATCGACAGGTGCAGGCCCTGCGCGATCTCCGCGTTCGACATCAGGGTCGGCAGGTACAGCAGCACGGCCGTCTCGCGCTCGGTCAGGACCTCGACCGGCGCTCCGCCCGTGGGGGTGCGCCGGAGCTGGTCGACGAGCTCGAGGGCCAGGCCCTGGTGCTCGGCGTCGAGCCCCGGACCGTCCAGGAGCACGGCCAGCCCGGCGGCATGGTCGATCAGCGGGGCGCGCACCCCGGACCACGTGACCAGCTCGAGTGCCGCGGCCAGGTGCTCGCGGGCCTCCTCGTCCCGGCCCGAGCGCGACGCGGCCACGGCCGCGAGCGTGCACGTCTCGATGGCCGTGCGGGGGTGGGCCGGCGGGTGCGCCGGCGAAGCGGAGGAGTCGGCGTCCGACCCGTGAGGGGCGAGGGCGCCCAGGGCCGCGCGTGCCGTGTCGGGCGCGCCCCGCGCCAGCTCCTGGCGGGCGCGGGCGACCGCTCGCTCCGCCCGCCCGCCGATCGGGACCAGCCGGCGGTCGGGGTCGACGATCTCGAGCACGCCGGCGGCGACGAGCGCCTGGGAGGCGAGCGGGTGCTCGGCCGTGAGCGAGTCCAGCCAGGCCGTCGACCGCGTCGACCCGCCCAGCCCGGCCCGCACGGCACGCAGGGCCGCGTGCAGCGGGCGGGGTACGGCGGTGCCGTTGGCGTCGGCCCGGTCGAGGTAGGCGAGGGCGCTCCGACGCTCACCCCGCTGGGCGCAGCACAGGGCGGACGCCAGGCTCGCCGCGACCAACGCGGCGGGCCGCACGCCGTGGGTGTCGCCCTCGGCCAGCACCTCGGCGGCGCGGCGGTCGGCCGCCGCCAGGTTGCCGTTGGCCGCATCGACCACCGCGAGGACGGCCGACGCCTCCGTGCGCATCCAGTCGTCGTCGTCGCCGGTGTCGGCGATGGCGCACAGCGAGGTGACGGCGCGATCGAAGCGACCCTCGTCGACGTCCATCTCGGCGGCCCGCAGCCGGGCCCACCGCCGCAGGGCGGACGGGTCGACGTCGAGGTCGCGGTCGGTGCTGCCGGCCAGCGCCATGGCGGCCTGGCGGCCGCGGCGGTCGGCCCCGAAGACGGAGCCGTACGCCAGGTCGAGGATCTGCCGCAGGGACGGATCGACGGCCGATCCGGCGCGCCGGCGGCTGGCCTCGGCGACGATTCCGTCGAGCCGGGCACGGTGCAGGTCGGCAGCGTCCTTGTCGCCACGGGCGCAGGCGAGGCCCGCGGCCACGAGGCTGAGGCTGGCGGTCGCCGCCACCGCGTCGGGGGGCGTGCCTGACGCCAGGTCGGTGGCGGGCTCGGCGTCGTCAAGCACCGCGGTGACCCACCGGTCGGCGGCCAGCCGCCCGGCCAGCGTCCAGTCGCCGGCGAGGCGGGCGTGGAGCTCGGCGTCGGCGGGCCGGTGCCGGTCGAGCAGCCAGGCGGCGGCGAGGCCGTGGAGCTCGTGGACCAGGTCGGGGTGGCGCCGCCGCAGGCTGGCGCGCAGCAGGTCGGCGAAGAGCGCGTGGTATCGGTACCAGCCGTCGGCCGAGTCGATGAGGAAGACGCCGCTGCGCTCGAGCTCGTCGAGCCGCTCCTGGGCGTGGTCGTCGCCGGCCAGGACGGCGGCCAGCTCGGGGGTCAGCCGCTCGGCGACGCTGGTGCGCAGCAGGAAGCTCTGGGCGCCGGGATCCTGGCGGTCGAGCACCTCCTCGAGCAGGTAGTCGGCCACCACCGCCTCGGTCGTGGCGGTGCTGCGGATCAGCTCGTGGCGGTCGCCGGCGGTGGCCAGCGCGCCGGCGGCCAGGCGCAGGCCGGCCGCCCATCCCTGGGTCCGCAGGCACAGGGCGTGGACGTCGTCGTGGCCGACGTCGATGCCGTGTGCGGCGAGCAGGTCGGCGGCCTCGTCGGGCGTGAACTCCAGGTCGGCGTTGCGGATCTCTCCCAGGCGACCGTCGAGCCGCATGCGGCCGAGGGCGATGGGCGGGTCGGCCCGCGTGCACAGGACGACGGCCAGCCCGGGCGGGGCCCCGTCGAGGAGCATCCGCAGCGCGGCCAGTGCCGCGCTCGACCGCAGCTCGTGCACGTCGTCCAGCACCAGCACCCAACGGCCCTCGCCCAGGGACTCGAACGCGGTCTCGATCATGGCGGAGTCCGACCGGCGTCGCCGGGCGGGCGGCTCGGGCGTGGCGCCGATCGCCGCCAGCCCCCGGAGCGTGGCGCGGGCCAGGCCCCCGGGCGCGTCGTGCCGGCTGTCGAGGCTCACCCACACGGCCGGCCGGTCGGTCGACCGCAGCCACGAGGCCACCAGCGTGGTCTTGCCCGCGCCGGGCAGCCCGGACACCAGCGTGATGGGACGCCGCTCACGATCGCCGAGGCGCGCGCTGAGCCGGGTCCGCTTGATCAGGCCGTGGGGTAGAGGCGGGATGCCTCGGCAAGATGAGGGGGCGGGAGACATCGGGCCCTCCGATTGCGGCACCGGGAGGTGACGTCGTCGTTTTCGGGTGCAGCATGCCCCAGATTTGTGTCGCGTTCCATCACCCACCCTGGGTGATGCCGGCGAGGTGAGCGGGCACCTCGGCGATGTGGTTGGTCGCCTCTCTCCGGCCCTCGCGGCGCGGGTCGCCGTCCCCCGCCCCCAGCACCGTCGCCGCCAGCGCGGCCGTGATCGGCGCGGCGACGACCAGGCCCATGGCGCCGACGAGCATGCGGACGATCTCGACGGACACCGCCTCGCTGCCGAGCGTCCGCCCCACGGCCTGCTCGCCACCGGCGACGAGCAGCACGAGGGGTAGCGCGGCACCGGCATAGGCGAGTCCCAACGTCGTGATCGCGGAGGTCACGTGATCTCGTCCCACCCGACGCGCCTCGCGGTAGAGCAGCCGGGAGGGCAGGCCGGGGTTGGCCTGGCGGAGCGCGGCGACGATCGAGACCTGGCTCACGGTGACGTCGCCCAGCGCGCCGATCACGCCGACCACGATGCCCGCCACCACCAGGCCGCGGGCGTCGAGGGCACGGGAGGTGAGGTCCGCCGCCGTCGGGGATCCCGTGGCCAGCGCCGAGAGGCCCGAGAGGTCGGCGGCACCCGCTGTCAGCAGGGCCAGGCCGCACACGGCGGCGAGGCTCACCAGCGTGCCCGCCAGCGCCACGGTCGTGCCGAGGTTGACGCCGTGCCCGAGGTACAGGATCGCCACCGCGATGATGGCCGCCCCCGTCAGCACGACCGGCGCCGGGGAGCGCCCGTCCAGGAGCGCCGGCGCGAGGAACGCCACCAACACGGCGCCCGCGCCGACCAGGCCGGCCAGGGCCCGCACGCCGTGGCGGCGGCCGGCGACGACGAGCAGCACCACGAACGCCAACGCCAGCCACGCCAGCGACGCGCCCCGCTGCATGTCGGCGAACACGTAGCGGTCGCGGGGCGGGTTGGCGGCCACGTCGACGAGCACGACCTCGTCACCGGCCCGCAGCTCGGGCGGGTCGTCGTCGAGCGCGCCGGCGGCGGCGTCGACCACCTCGCCCTCGTCGGGCCCCGAGGTCAGCTCGGTGGTGATCACCTGGCACTCCACCCGGGCGCCGACGCCGTCCGCGCCGCTGTCGCCGCCCTCGCCCCCGGTGCCGGGGGCGCTGCCGTCGCCGCCGGCGGGGACGCGGCACCGTCCCTGGTCGACGCCCGTCACGGTGGCATCGACGTAGGCCACGGGGCCGCGATCGGGCTCGGGCGCATCCCCGGACGGCCACAGGGCCACGGCGGCGAGCACCGCCACCGCCACGGCCGTCACCACCGCGACGGTCAGCACGCGTGCCGATCGGCGGCGCGCCGGGCGGTTGGGCATGAGCCGACCTCCGGGGGCGGGAACAGGCGTCTGCGCGGGACCCTACCGGGCGGCGCCCCGCCGATCGGGGAGGCCGGGCCACCAGCGGCTCGGCCGGGCATCGCCCAACCGGCCCACGGAGCACGTGACACTGGTCGCGCTCGACAGGCTCACTCTCCGCGGGTGACGACAACGGTGCGGCCGCACCGTACGCACTGCACACGACCTGACGATGGAGGACCTCATGGACCTGCAACGCAAGGCGATCGCCGAGGTGCTCGGCACGCTGTGGCTGGTGCTCGGCGGGTGCGGGAGCGCCGTCCTCGCCGCCATCTTCGTGTCGCCCTTCGGTGAGGGCGTCATCAGCACCGGCATCGGCTTCCTCGGCGTGTCGCTCGCGTTCGGACTCACCGTCGTCACCGCCGCCTACGCCCTGGGCCACATCTCCGGCGGGCACTTCAACCCGGCCGTGACGCTCGGCGTGCTCGCGGCCCGGCGCATGGAGTGGCGCGAGGCCGGGGTCTACGTGGTGGCCCAGGTGGTGGGCGCGGTCATCGGCGCGGCGATCCTCGTCGTCATCGCCAACGGCGCCGAGGGGTTCGCCGTCGGCACCGGCCCCGGCGAGAACACGCTGGCTGCCAACGGCTTCGCCGACCACTCGCCCGGCGGGTACGACTTCCTCGCCGCGCTGGTCGTCGAGGTGGTGCTGACCTTCTTCTTCCTGCTGGTCATCCTGGGCGTGACCGGACGGGCCGCGCCCGTCGGGTTCGCCCCCCTGGCCATCGGCCTGTCGCTCACCCTGATCCACCTCATCAGCATCCCGGTCACCAACACGTCGGTGAACCCCGCCCGGTCGACGGGCCCGGCCGTGTTCGTGGGGGGTTGGGCGGTCGAGCAGCTCTGGCTGTTCTGGCTGGCGCCGCTGGTGGGCGGAGCGCTGGCGGGCATCGTGCACCACTACGTCATCGAGGAGCGCCCCCAGACCGTCGAGGGCCACGCCTGAGTAGCCGGGCCGACCTGGCCTGTCAGGTCGTCTCGGCGAGCCAGCGCGCCACCCGCGCCCGCAGCACCCGGAGGCTGACCGTCGCACCGCCCAGCACCACGTCGTGGAAGGCGGCGATGTCGAACGCCTCCCCCTGCCGCGCCCGCGCCTCGGCCCGCAGGCGCAGGATCTCCCGCTGGCCGACCTTGTAGGCCAGGGCCTGTCCCGGGATGGCGATGTAGCGGTCGACCTCGACCACGATCTCGTCCCGGCTCACCGGCGCGTTGGCGACCATGAAGTCGATCGCCTGCTGGCGGGTCCAGCCCATGGCGTGCAGGCCGGTGTCGACCACCAGCCGGCAGGCCCGCCACGAGTCGCTCGCCAGCATGCCCAGGCGGTCGAGGTCCGACTCGTACAGGCCCATCTCGTCGGCCAACCGCTCGGTGTAGAGCGCCCAGCCCTCGACGAAGGCGGTGTGGCCCCACGAGAGCCGGCGGAAGGCCGGCAGGTCGGTGCGCTCGGCGGCGATGGCGATCTGCAGGTGGTGCCCGGGGATGGCCTCGTGGAAGGCGATCGACGCGGTCTCGGCCCGGCCCCGCTTCGTGGGCTCGAACAGGTTGACGTGGTACTCGCCGGGACGGCTGCCGTCGGGCGCCGGCGGCATGTAGTAGGCGGCCGGGGCGTCGGCGGCCAGGTAGTCGGGCACAGGGGTGAGCACGCACGGCGCCTGGGGGGTGATGCCGAACCACCCATCCATGGCGGCACGGGCGGCGTCGAGGCATGCGGCCGCGTGGGCCATGATCTCGTCGCCGTCGTGGTAGCGCAGGGCGGGGTCGTCGAGCAGGCGGGAGAAGATCGTCGGCAGGTCGTCGGTGCCGAACTGGCGGGTGCCCACCGTGACGTACTCGGCAGGGAGCAGCCCGGTCGCCTCGTCCATGCCCCACTCGTGCAGCTCGGCGGGCGTGAGCGGCAGCCCCGTGTGCATCTCGATGAGCGCCTGGTAGAGCTCCTGGCCGCCGTCGAGGTGCAGGAGGCCGGGACGGTCGTCGGGCCGTGCGACCGGCAGCAGCTCGTCGCGCAGCACGTCCCGGTAGCGGGCGAAGGCGGGGCGCAGCGCCTCCCGCACGATGCCCGTGAGCTCGTCACGCCACGCGTCGTGGCTGTCCCAGCCGGCCGGGCCGGACAGGTTGGCGAACGGGTCGTCGTCGAGCGGCGAAGCCAGGTAGCCCTCGACCTGGTTGATCGATCGCTCCACGTTGATCCGCACGGGTGTGCGCCCGGCGGCCAGCGCGGCCCGGAACCTGTCGGCCGCCTGGGCGAGCATGGTGCCGTAGCTGCGGGTGCGCTCGACCGCCATCAGGGCATGGTCCGGCTCGGGCGCGTTGAGCTGGCCCGCGACCGTGAGCAGGTCGGCGTGGACGCCGTCCATCTGGTCGGACGCCATCTCGGCCAGGCGCAGGTCGATGCCCCGCATGGCGTCGTCGAGCTCGTGGACGAGTAGGTCGAGCGTGCTGCGCGCGGTCTCGTCCAGGCCCGTCGCGGCGCCGCCGAGCGCAACCGCCCGCTCCCGCAGCGACGCCCAGCGGGCCCGCTGCTGGTCCTCGGCCTCCGCGCTGAGGTCGTCGACGCGGTCGTCGTAGCGGTGGTCGCCGAGGTAGGTGGCGAACAGTGGGCTGGCTTCGAGCTTGGCTTCCCAGTACTCGTCGGCGAGGGCGCTCAGCCGGGCACCGGCGTCAGGGTCGGTGGTCACCCGACCATGCTGCCCCACCGCCGGGGGCGTGCTCGGGCTCGGGCGTGCGGCGGAGGATGTCGTCGCCCCGCGCGCCCGTGGGATCGAGCACCCGGCGGGGGTGCCGGCCGTCGACGTAGCCGAGGAAGGGCGGGAACGTGTTGTAGCCCAGCAGCTCCTGCAGGCGCTCGGGCAGGTCGCGCACCACCTCGGGCGGCACGGCCACCAGCTGGGTCTCCTGCGGGCGGAGCCACGACACGACGTACTCGAGCAGCAGGCCGGGGCGGGGCCGGTCGGTGGCGTTGGCGCCGCCGCCGTGCCAGAGCCCGCCCAGGTAGATCAGCACCGACCCCGCGGGCATGGTGGCCGCCACCGACTCGCCTGCGACGGGGCGGCGGTCGTCGGGCCACCGGTGGCTGCCGGGGACGAGCCGGGTGGCGCCGTTGTCCTCGGTGAAGTCGCACAGCGCCCACATGCTGTTGACCACCACCGGGTCGTGCGGGCGGGTCAGCGGGTAGACATCCTCGTCGCGGTGGAGCACCTGGGCCTTCTCGCCCGGGCCGATCTGCAGCGCCACCGGCGCCGAGAACTGGTAGTGGGGGCCGAGGGCGTGGTCGAGCGCCTCGAGCAGCAGCGGGTGGACGGCCAGGTCGTCGAACGCCCGGGTCTTGGCGTACACCGCGTAGATGCGCTGGGTCTTGAAGCCCTCGAAGAAGTTGCGGCCGGTCGGCGTCACCTCGAAGAGCTCGCCGAGGGCCGCCAGGCGCTGGTCGACGTCGGCCGGCGGGAGCATGCCCTCGACCAGTGCGTAGCCGTGCTCGTCCAGCGAGGCGGCGACCTCGTCGGCGGAGGCGTCGGGCCCGAGCCGCAGCAGCGTCATCTCGCTGACGGTAGCCGGGCGACGCGGCGATCGGGCAGGTCGTCGACCCTGCCGCGCCGGTCTGGTCAGTCGCCGCCCAGGTCGTCGAGCCCCTCGGGCAGATCGGGTGCGCAGCCCCGCGTCGGCGGCCGGGTCAGCACCTCGGCCCGTCCCATCCCGAACGGCCAGGACTCCGTCCGGGTGGACGAGCCGCAGCCGGCCGTGTGCTGGAGCACGATCACGTCGTCGCCGGGATCGCAGGTGCGCATGCACAGCAGCATCAACGCGATCGGCGTGGGCGACAGGGCGAAGACGGTGCGCCGGAAGCCGCGCTCGGGCCCGGCGAACCGCACCTCGGTGGCCACCACCTCGTGGGCGCTGTAGGCGCTGTGCATCAGGTCGCGCACCTCGGTGGCGGCACGGGTGATGGCCTGGCGCCCGGCGCAGGCCACCTCGACCGGTCCGGCTTCGGGCCCGGCCAGGTAGCGCCCGACGTCGTCGATGATCCAGCGCACCGGGCACTCGGCGTCGAGCGGGCCGCCGGGATCGGCCACCCCTGCGCCGTCCGCCTCGTCGGTCCTGCGTCCGGGCTCGTGCTCGTCGTTCACCACTTCCCCCTCGGTCGCCGCCTCGTGTGAGTCAGGTATATGAGTTAGGTAAGCCTAACGATCGTTGGCTTGTCAACCGATCGGCTCCATGCCGGTGTCCGGGAAACGTCGCGCGCGGGCCGGGCGGCCGATCCGTAGCCTCGGGCCCATGACCAGCGGCGCCGCCGAACGATCCGCTCCCGACGGCCGGGGGGACGGCCCCGACGGGCCGACCGGTCCTGGCGGTGGCGGTCCTGGCGGCGGCCGGCTCGGCGGCGACGCCGACGCCCTCGTCCAGGCCCGGGCCGCGGCCGACGCCGACGCCCGCCCGCTGCTGCGGCTGTGGCACTACTCGCGGGGCCACCGGCCCACGGTGCTGCTGGCCATGGGGTTCAGCGTGGCGAACAAGCTGGCCGACGTCATGCCCGAGCTGCTCATCGGCGCGGCCGTCGACGTCGTCGTGCGCGCGGACGAGTCGGTCGTCGCCAACGCCTTCGGCGTCGAGGACCGCTTCGACCAGCTCCTGGTGCTGGCGCTGATCAACGTCGTGGTGTGGGTCATCGAGTCGGTCACCGACTACATGGCCCAGCTCCTGTGGCGGAACCTGGCCCAGACGGTCGAGCACGAAGCCCGGATGGACGCCTACCGCCACGTCCAGCGGTTGGAGCTCGCCTGGTTCGAGGACCAGTCCACCGGCGGGCTGCTCTCGATCCTCAACGACGACGTCAACCAGCTCGAGCGGTTCCTCGACATCGGCGCCAACGAGCTGGTGCGCACGGCGGTCAACGTCGTCTTCGTGGGCGTCGTGTTCTTCGTGGCCGAGCCCGTGCTCGGGGTGGTGGCGTTCGCGCCCATCCCGCTGATCGTGTGGGCGTCGGTCCGCTACCAGCGCCGCCTCGAGCCCCGCTACACCGAGGTGCGCCAGGCGGCCGGCGACCTCGGGGCCCTGCTCGGCAACAACGTGTCGGGCATCGCCACCATCCGCTCGTTCACGGCAGAGGAGCGCGAGTCCGACCGGGTGGCGGCCGCGAGCGAGGGCTACCGGGAGGCCAACCGGCGGGCCATCAAGCTGTCGTCGGCCTTCATCCCGCTCATCCGGATGGCGATCCTGGCCGCCTTCACGGTCACGCTGATCGTGGGTGGGCGGGCGGCGCTCGACGGGACCCTCGAGGTGGGCGTGTTCTCGGTGCTGGTGTACATGACCCAGCGCCTGCTGTGGCCGCTCACCCGGCTCGGCGAGACGTTCGACCTCTACCAGCGGGCCATGGCCTCGACCCGCCGCATCCTCGACCTGCTGGCCGTCGACCCCACCATCGTCGACGGCACCGGCGCCCTGCCCCGGCCGCTGCGCGGCGAGGTCCGCTTCGACCGCGTGCGGTTCGCCTACCGGGCCCTGGGCCCGGCGTCGTCCGGCGACGGCGACGGCCACGACGGCGATGGCCGCCGCGGCGATGGCCACGGGCGTCGGCCACGAGGGCGTCGGCCACGGGGGCGTCGGCGCCGATGCCGACGGGGAGGTCGCGGGCCGCCCGTCCCTCGGCCGGCCCGTCCTCGACGGGTTCGACCTGGCGGTGCCCGCGGGCGAGACCCACGCCATCGTCGGCTCCACCGGGGCCGGCAAGTCCACGGTCGTCAAGCTCCTGCTGCGGCTCTACGACGGCCAGGCGGGCGAGGTCACCATCGACGGCGTGCCGGTCGAGGACGTGCCCCTGATCGAGCTACGGCAGGCCATCGGCTACGTCGGCCAGGACGTGTTCCTGTTCCAGGGCACGGTGCGGGAGAACCTGGCCTACGGCCGGCCCGACGCCACCGAGGACGAGCTGGAGCGGGCGGCCCGGCTGGCCGAGGCGCACGAGTTCATCTGCGACCTGCCCGAGGGCTACGGCACCGTGGTGGGGGAGCGCGGCCAGAAGCTCTCGGGCGGCCAGCGCCAGCGCCTGTCGATCGCCCGGGCCATCCTCAAGGACCCGCCGGTGCTGGTGCTCGACGAGGCCACGTCGGCCGTCGACAACGAGACCGAGGCCGCCATCCAGCGCTCGCTCGAGCTGGTGGGCCGGGGCCGGACCGTGATCGTGATCGCGCACCGGCTCTCGACCGTGCGCCACGCGGATCGCATCCACGTGCTCGAGGCGGGCCGGGTGGTGGAGGCCGGGACCCACGACGAGCTGGTGTCCTCGCGGGGCCTGTACGCGGCCCTCTGGCGCATCCAGACCGGCGACCTCCAGGCGCTCCCGGTGCCCCCGGCGGCCGAGACCGCGTAGCCGAGACCGGGGCCCGGGCGGTCAGCCCGGGAAGTCGCCGGCGTCGACGCGCATCTTGCGCAGGATGCCGGTGATGGCGTCGAGCTCGGACTGACCGAGGGCGCCGAGGCCGAAGCTGGTCGCGCTCACCGCCTCGGTGGCCTTCTCGACAACCCGGCGGCCGTCGTCGGTGATCTCGGCCAGCTTGGTGCGCCGATCGGTGGGGTGGGCGACGCGCCGGACCAGGCCCTGCACCTCGAGCCGGTCGATGATGTTGGTGACGCTGGTCGGGTGGAGCATCAGCCGGTCGCCCATCTTGCCCAGCGGCAACGAGCCCTGGCGGCTGAAGGCCAGCAGCACGAGGGCCTCGTAGCGGGCGAAGGTCAGGTCGAAGGGGCGCAGGGCCTCGTCGGCCGTGGCCAGGATGATCTGCTGAGCGCGCATGATCGACGTCGTGGCGGCCATGGCCGCCGGCGCCTTCCAGCCGTGCGCCTCCCACTGACGCCGGGCCTCGGCGATGGCGTCGAAGTCCAGCGGTCGAGGGTTGGACACGGCCGCATCCTATGTCGGATGTCCAGCAGTCAGTCCACCGATGGTCGGTCGTCAAGCGGTCGGAGGCCAGGTTGTCGGACTTATTACCCTCGGTAGACAAATACTTGGACCCCCAACTAGTGTGCCGTTCGTGGCTGGTCATGGGGGGTCGAGCGCAAGCCTGAGCACGGACGCGCCGGGTGCGCGCGTGCCGCTCCGCCCGACCGCAACCCCCGGTGGTGTGCCCGCCGTTGCCCCCGGCGACGGGCTCCATCGCCCGGTCCACCCGGTTCGCCTGGTGACCGCGGCCAGCCTCTTCGACGGGCACGACGCCGCCATCAACGTCATGCGCCGCATCCTGCAGGGCCAGGGCGCCGAGGTGGTCCACCTCGGTCACAACCGCTCGGTCGACGAGATCGTGCGGGCGGCCGTGCAGGAGGACGTGCAGGGCGTGGCGGTCAGCTCCTACCAGGGCGGTCACCTCGAGTACTTCCGTTACCTGGTCGACCGGCTACGCGCCGAGGGGCGGCCCGACATCAAGGTGTTCGGCGGCGGCGGCGGGGTCATCGTCGCCGACGAGGCCGCCGAGCTGCACGCCTACGGGGTCGAGCACATCTTCACGCCCGAGGACGGCCAGCGGATGGGCCTGGCGCCCATGGTCAACACGATCGTGGCCGCCTGCGACGTCGACCTGGCGGCCGACGTGCCGCACACGGTCGACGACGTGCTGGCCGGCGACCAGCGGGCGCTGGCGCGGGTGCTCACCGCCATCCAGAGCGGCACGCTGGGCCGCGAGATGCTCGACGACCTGCGGGCCGCGGCCGCCCGCCGCACCGTCCCCGTGTTGGGGATCACCGGCACCGGCGGGTCGGGCAAGTCGTCGCTCACCGACGAGCTGGTGCGGCGGCTGCGCTTCGACTTCGACGACAAGCTGCGGGTGGCGGTGGTGGCGGTCGACCCCACTCGGCGGCGGGCGGGCGGTGCGCTGCTGGGCGACCGCATCCGCATGAACGCCATCGACCATCCCAACGTCTTCGTGCGCTCGTTCGCGACGCGCGGCGCCGGGTCCGAGGTGCCGCGCCACGTCGACGACATCGTGGCCGCGTGCCAGGCCGCGGGGTACGACCTGGTCGTCGTCGAGACGCCGGGCATCGGGCAGGGCGACACCGGGGTCGTCGAGGTGTCCGACGTCTCGCTCTACGTCATGACGCCCGAGTTCGGTGCAGCCACCCAGCTCGAGAAGATCGACATGCTCGACTACGCCGACACCGTCGCCATCAACAAGTTCGACCGGCGCGGCGCGGCCGACGCCCTGCGCGACGTGCGCCGGCAGCTCCAGCGCAACCGCGACTTCACGGTGCCGCTCGAGGACGTGCCGGTGTTCGGCACCATCGCCGCCCGCTTCAACGACGACGGCGTCACCGCCCTCTACCAGCACCTGCGGGGCGAGCTGCGCCCCCACGGCCTGCCCGAGGGCGCCGGGGCGCTGGCCCCGGTCGAGGGCCGCGAGCCCACCGGCGTCATGACGATCGTGCCGCCGGACCGGGTGCGCTACCTGGCCGACGTGGCCGCCGCCGTCCGCGACTACCACGCCTACACCGCCGGGCAGGTCGCCATCGCCCGCCGCCACCAGGCGCTGCGCACCACCAGCGACCTGCTGTCGTCCGCCGGCGCCACCACCTCCGCGGTGGCGGCGGCCGAGGTCGAGGAGCTGCTGCGCGCCGCCGACGACGAGCTCGACCCCACCTCGCACGCCCTGCTCGACGGCTGGCCGGCCACGGTCGAGGCCTACACGGGCGACGAGCACGTCAGCGTCGTGCGCGACCGCGAGGTGCGCACGGTGCTGACGTCCGTGTCCCTGGCCGGCACACACGTCCCCAAGGTGGCGCTGCCCCGCTTCGACGACGACGGCGCGCTGTTGAAGTTCCTGCGCGACGAGAACCTTCCCGGACGGTTCCCGTTCACCGGTGGGGTCTTCGCCTTCCGCCGGGAGGGCGAAGACCCCACGCGCATGTTCGCCGGCGAGGGCGACGCCACCCGCACCAACCGGCGCTTCCACCTGCTGGCCCACGACCAGCCGGCCACCAGGCTGTCGACCGCGTTCGACTCGGTGACGCTGTACGGGTTCGACCCCGAGGTGCGGCCCGACGTCTACGGCAAGGTGGGCACCTCGGGGGTGTCCATCGCCACGCTCGACGACATGCGGGCCCTGTACGACGGGTTCGACCTGTGCGATCCCACGACGTCGGTGTCGATGACCATCAACGGCCCGGCGCCCACGATCCTGGCCATGTTCTTCTGCACGGCCGTCGACCAGCGCCTCGCGGCGTTCGAGGCCGAGCACGGCCGCCCGCCCTCGCCCGACGAGGCGGCCGCCATCCGCGGGTACGTGTTGCGCACCGTCCGGGGCACCGTGCAGGCCGACATCCTCAAGGAGGACCAGGGGCAGAACACCTGCATCTTCTCCACCGAGTTCGCGCTGCGGATGATGGCCGACATCCAGGAGTGGTTCGTCGCCGAGCAGGTGCGCAACTTCTACTCGGTGTCGATCTCCGGCTACCACATCGCCGAGGCCGGCGCGAACCCGGTCACCCAGCTCGCCTTCACGCTGGCCAACGCCTTCACCTACGTCGAGGCCTACCTGGCCCGGGGCATGGCCATCGACGACTTCGCCCCCAACCTGTCGTTCTTCTTCAGCAACGGCATGGACCCCGAGTACTCCGTGCTCGGCCGGGTGGCCCGGCGCATCTGGGCCGTCGCCATGCGCGACCGCTACGGCGCCGACGAGCGCTCGCAGAAGCTGAAGTACCACGTGCAGACCTCGGGCCGGTCGCTGCACGCGCAGGAGATGGCGTTCAACGACATCCGCACCACGCTGCAGGCCCTCATCGCCGTGTACGACAACTGCAACAGCCTCCACACCAACGCCTACGACGAGGCCGTCACCACCCCCACCACCGAGTCGGTGCGCCGGGCGGTCGCCATCCAGCAGATCATCAACCGCGAGTGGGGCCTGGCCGGCAACCACAACCCCAACCAGGGGTCGTTCGTCATCGAGCAGCTCACCGACCTGGTCGAGGAAGCGGTGCTGGCCGAGTTCGACCGGCTGGCCGAGCGGGGCGGCGTCCTCGGTGCCATGGAGACCGGCTACCAGCGGGGCCGCATCCAGGACGAGTCGCTGCTCTACGAGCAGCGCAAGCACGACGGCACCCTGCCGATCGTGGGTGTCAACACCTTCCTCGCCCCGCGCCGGGCCGACAGGGCGGCGGCCCGGACGGCCCCGGCGCGGGCGGCGAGGATCCAAGTGGCGGCAACGGCAGCCGACCGCTCGAGCTGGCCCGGTCGACCGAGGAGGAGAAGCAGCGGTGCCTGGCCAACGTCGCGGCGTTCCGGGCGGCGCACAGCACCGAGAGCCCGGCCGCCCTCGACCGCCTGCGCCGGGCGGCGCTGGGCGGCGACAACCTGTTCGCCGTGCTGGTCGACGCCGTGCGCTGCTGCACCCTGGGCCAGATCACCGACGCACTGTTCGAGGTGGGCGGCCGCTACCGCCGCAACGTCTGACGGCCTCCGGCTCGCGCCGGCCCGAGGCCCGAGGGACTGACAGGCCGGGTCCGGCTCCTCCCGGACCCGGCCAGACCTTCCGACCCACCCCGCTGCGGACCCTGGACGCCACCCTCGGCCCCGACCGCCACGCCCACCGGTGCGTCCGGCCCGCCCCTGGTTTGCTGGCGAACCACTCCGCTCCCCCCGGCTCCGCTGCCTGGTCGGGGCACGGGTTCGTGGTCGTGGCGGTGACCCGCGGGGACGGTTCTGGTTGCCCACCAACCGTTCCGGTCCCACCGGCTCTGTGGCTGGTCGGGGCACGGGTTCGTGGTCGTGGCGGTGACCCGCGGGGACGCCTCTGGTTGCTCAGCCAACCGTTCCGGTCCCACCGGCTCTGTGGCTGGTCGGGGCACGGGTTCGTGTCGTCGGCGGTGACCCCCGGGGACGCTTCTGGTTGCTAGCCAACCGTTCCGGTCCCACCGGCTCTGTGGCTGGTCGGGGCACGGGCTTGTGGTCGTGGGCGGTGACCCGCGGGGACGGTTCTGGTTGCCCACCAACCGTTCCGGTCCCACCGGCTCTGTGGCTGGTCGGCGCCGCGGGTTCGTGGTCGTGGCGGTGACCCGCGGGGACGGTTCTGGTTGCTGCGCAGCCGCTCCGGTCCCACCTGTTCCGTGGCAGGTGACCGAGTCCGTATGGATGGTTGTCGGCGCCGACCCGCAGGGGCGCACGTGGAGGCCTCGCAATCGCCCGTGCGCCAGAGGCTCCGCCGTTGGGTCTCCGCGCCGAGCCGGGAGCGCTACGACGAAGCTGGCGTGCTCGGGCGGAGTGTCATACCCCGCCCGTAGCGTCTGGTCATGGCCCGAGGCATCGACGGGGCCATCGCCGAACTGGCCCCGAAGACTCTCGGCCTCCTGACTTGTCGTCAGCTCGACGCCCTCGGCGTCTCCCGACAGCAGCGGCGCACCCTGGTCGTAGCCGGCGTCCTCATCCCGGTGGGCGGAGGCGTCCTGCGGCACGCCGCGCACCCCTCCTCGTGGGAGCAGCGCATGCTCACGGCCGTCCTCGTGGCCGGCGACGGCGCCCTCGCGTCGCACATGTCGGCGGCGTGGCTGTGGCGGTTCGACGGCATCCGCTCGGGCCCGATCGAGGTCACGATCCCCCGGGAGCGGCGGCCTCGCGCCGTCCCGGGCACAGTGCACCGGAGCACCCGGATCGGCCCCGCCGACATCGACGTGCGCTCGGACATCCCCCGGACGTCGGCGACGCGCACGTTCCTCGACATCGCGCCGCGGCTCGATCCGCACGAGCTCGAGCAGGTGCTCGACGGCGCCGAGCGCGACGGCAAGATCTGGCGCCCGCGGCTTCGGTGGCACATCGACCGGCTGCGCCACGAAGGTCGGGCCGGGCGGCCAGGTCTGGCGACGGTTGAGGCACTGCTCGATCGCACCGAGGGCCGCCCGCTCGGCGACACATGGCTCGAACAGGAGGCGATCCGCATCGTCAGCGCGGCCGGCCTACGGATGCCGCGGGTCCAGGTGAGGCGACGCAAGCACGGCGGGGGCATCGCCCGCGTCGACCTCTGGTGGGATCGCGAGACGCTGGTGGTGGAGCTGGCTGGCCATCGCACGCACGCGACGCGCCGCCAGCGCCAGGCCGACGACGAGCGCGCCGCCCGGCTGAGCCTGCGCGGTTGGGAGGTCGTGGAGTTCACCTATGAGGACGTGGTGGAGCGCCCCGCGTACGTCGCCGAGATGATCGCCGGCCACCTCGCCGTCCGGTCCGGCATGGTGCCCCAGCCCACCTCCATGACCCCGGCATGTGTGCCGCCCACGACGGGCTCTGTGCGGGGAGGCCGGGGAGGCGGGAGCCGCCGCAGCCACAGGCTCGGTCGCTGTGCTGGCGTGCGGGCGGTTGGGGTCGGGCGGACTTGCTGGGACGATGTGATGCCTACGAACCAGTTCGATACCGCGAGGGTCGGCCCGATGCCCGTCCGGTGTGGCGAGGGTGCGGTCGCGGACCTGGTGGGACGGAACTGGTTGCTCTCCAACCGCAAGCGTCCCCGCGGGACTCCGCCACGACCACGAACCCGCGCCCCCACCAGCGACAGAGCCGGTGGGAGTGGAACAGTTGGTGAGCTACCGCAGGCGTCGGCGGGGGTGGCGTCGACCGTCAGGAACCGCGTGCGGCGACCGGAGAGGGAGCCAGTGGGACCGGAGTGGTTGCTGGGCAACCAGAACCGTCCCCGCGGCTGGGGTGACATCCCGGAACGGGCCCGGCGCTGGCGCTCGCGGCGCGAGCGGTGCCGGGGGTGGGCTGGCGTGGTCTGCCGAGTCAGGGGCGGTCGAAGACCAGGACCTCGTAGCGGGTGAGGCGTGTGCGGGGGCGGTCGGGCTCCGGGAGCGCACGCAGGGCGGCGATGGCCGGCTCGACGGTGGCGGCCCAGCGGTCGTCGGGCAGGTCCCAGAGCGACGCGAACACGCGAGCCTCGATGCGCTGGGCCTGCTCCTCGGGTGTCTCGCGCCAAGGCTCGGAAGTGGCAACGGCCTTCGCCGTCAGGACGAGGCCGGCAGACTCGGCCGCCTCGACGACGGCGGCGGGCGCATCCTGGCGGGGGCGGTGGTCAGTGAGGCTGGCGTGCATGGCCCACACGATGTCGGCGATCTCGTTCTCCTCGGTCTGGCTGCTGGCCGGGATGGTCGCCAGCCGCCCGCCCGGTGCGAGCACCCGCACCGCCTCGGCGAGCATGGGTGCGATCGCCGGCACCAGGTGGAGCACCCACACCATCACCACGTTCGGCACGGACCCGGGGCGGACCGGCAGCCGATAGCCGTCCGCGTTCGTCACGCGGTCGCCGAGCCGCTGCTGCGCCCGCCGGAGCATCGGCACCGACAGGTCGAACCCGACCACGGGGTGCCCCAGCTCGACGAGCGGCAGGGCCACGGCGCCGGTGCCGACCCCCACCTCGGCGACGAGGCCGGGACGCAGGTACGGGGCGATCTCGCCGGCCAGCGAGGCGCCCCGTTCGAGTCCGCCCCGGGTCTCGTCGTAGCGCTCGGCGATGCGGTCGAACGCGATGGAGCCGGTGCCTGTGCCTTCCATGCCCCGGAACCTACGGCGCCTGGGCAGGCGGCCGGGAGCGCTTTCCACGCCGGCACGGAGGTGGTCCGGCGGACCGTCGTGCGATCGCCGCTGCTCGTCGGTCGGCGCATCGCGGTGCGGCTGCACCACGCAGGATCCGGGGCCGGTTCGGTGCGGTCGGGCCCGCGACACGAGGGCCAGCGGTGGCGGGTGTCGAGGTGGTCGGTGGAGCCCGGGTGCCGGGGTCGGGGGCGGGTCAGCGGTGGCGGGTGTCGGGGTGGTCGGTGGGGCCGGGGGCCGGGAGCCGGGGGCGGGTCAGCGGTGGCGGGTGTCGGGGTGGTCGGTGGAGCCGGGGAGCCGGGAGTCGGGGGCGGGTCAGCGGCGGTGCCAGGCGCCGGGGTTCTCGGTGAGCGCGTCGACGGCAGGTGGCAGGGTCCCCTTGGCCAGGTCGGCCAGCGTCACGTTCTCGAGCACCGCCCGCAGGCTGGCGCGGGTGGCGATCCACAGGGCCCGCAGCACGTCGCCGTCCGTCGGGTAGTCGAGGTCCTCGGGGGGCTCACCCCGCACGTCGGCGAGCGGTCCCTCGACCGCCCGCACGATGTCCGCCACCGAGATCTCCTCCGGCGGCCGCCCCAGCCGGTACCCTCCGTCGCCGCCGCGTTCCGCGGTGACGATGGCGGACCTCCGCATGCGGGCCAGGATCTGCTTCGTGAAGGCCAGCGGCAGGGCCTGGCGCTCGGCGATGGCCTCGGCGGTGAGCGTCCCGGGGTGTGCGTCGGCGAGCGCGGTGGCGGCCCGCACCGCGTAGTCGACCCTGGCGGTCACCCTCATGCCGCCAGTGTGGCGTAGACGACCGGGCCCGGTTCACGCCCGCCGGTCACGGGGCGTTGGATCGAGCGGTGGTCCCGACCGGTATGGGCCGGCCTCCGGTGCGTCCGGGTGGTGGTGGAGCCGTCACGGGCCGGAGCCGGTGTGACCGTCCGGCGAGCCGCACTCAGCGATCGGGGCCGGAGCCGGTGTGATCGTCCGGCGAGCCGCGCTCAGCAATCGAGGCCGACGCCGGTGGGGGTAGGCGGGTGGCGGGGCGGGGTCAGCGGTCGAGGCCGGCGACGAGGTGGCGGGCGGCGTCGGCCAGGACGGCTCGTGCGGGGGTGTCGGGGAGCGGCGCGAGCGCCTCGACGGCCCGGTCGGCATAGGCGCGGGCCTCGGTGACCGACTCCCGGACGCCGTCGCCCGCCCGCACGATGGCCAGCGCGCGTGCCTGGGCGTCGGGGTCGAGCGGGCCGCCGAGCAGCGACCGCAGCTCGCCGGAGCCGGGGCCGGCCAGCGCCCGCAGCACCGGCAGGTTGTACACGCCCTCGGCCATGTCGTGGCCGGCCGGTTTGCCCAGCTCGGCGTCGGTGGCCACCACGTCGAGGATGTCGTCCACCACCTGGAACGCCATGCCGTAGTGCAGGCCGAACGTGGTGAGGGCGTCCACCTGGTCGCGCGGCATCTCGGCCACCAGCGCGCCGATGCGGCAGGCGGTCGAGTAGAGCGCCGCGGTCTTGCCCTCGATGGCGGCTGCGTAGTCGGCGACGCTGCGGTCGGACTGGTAGGCGAACTGCAGCTCGCGCACCTCGCCCTCGCACAGCCGGCCGATCGTGGCGGCGAGCAGCCCGGCCACCTCGGTGCCGAGCGACGCCGCCAGCTCGGACGCCCTGGCCAGCAGGAAGTCGCCGGACAGGATGGCCCGCAGGTTGCCCCAGCGGGCGTTGACGCTGTCGACGCCGTGGCGGGTCTCGGCCTCGTCGATGACGTCGTCGTGGTGGAGCGATCCGACGTGCACGAGTTCGCAGGCGACGCCCCCGGTCACAGCCGCGTCGCTCACGCCCTCGCCTGCGGTCCCACCGGCGCCCCGGCTCGTGCCGTCGGCGGCGGTCGACGAGAGGGCGGTGAGGAGCGGCCGCAGGCGCTTGCCCCCGGCTCTGACCAGGTGCGACGCCATCTCGGCCATGGCGGCGTCGTCGGACGCCACGGCCGCCAGCAGCCGCTCGTCGACGCGGGCCCGGAGCGCGGGCATTCCCGGCAGGTCGACCAGCGGGTTGGGGGTCACAGCCACGGCCGGGACGCTAGGTGACCAACCTGGCAGGCCGAAACCGTGGCGACCGGCACACGCAGGCGGCAGGTACGGCGGGGATGGGATGCGAGCTGACCCACCCAGCGGGCGGAGGCCCTGGCCATCGGCGGGACGCGGGGCGGGCGCACCGCGCCTTGGCGATGCTGCTCGGTAGCATCGACGCCGGGGCGGGCACAGGCGGGTCACCAGGGGAGCGCGCATGTTCGAACGGTTCACCGACCGGGCGCGACGGGTCGTGGTGCTGGCGCAGGAGGAGGCCCGGCGCCTCGACCACAACTACATCGGCACGGAGCACCTCCTCCTGGGCCTGGTGTACGAGGGCACCGGCGTCGCAGCCGTGGCGCTGACGCGTCTGGGCATCGGCCTCGACGCGGTGCGCCAGCAGGTCGACAGCATCATCGGGACGGGCGACTCCAGGCCGGCGGCGCACATCCCGTTCACGCCCCGGGCCAAGAAGGTGCTTGAGCTGTCGCTGCGCGAGGCGCTGCAGTTCGGCCACAACTACATCGGCACCGAGCACATCCTGCTCGGCCTCATCCGTGAGGGCGAGGGCGTGGCCGCCCAGGCGCTGGTCGCTCTGGGCGCCGACCTGTCCGGCGTCCGCCAGGAGGTGCTCCGGGTCCTGTCCGGGCGCCCGGGCGCGGTCGAGGGTGTCGGCGTGGTCGTGGCCGACCCGCCCGGCGGGCGGACGGTCACTCGGACGTGGTCGTATGGCAGTGCCGAACCGGCGCTGCGCAGCAGGCGCGGCGACGAGATGCTCGTGCGGTCGATCGACCGCATCGGGATGCGCCGGTTCACCGTGTCGGCGGCGCGGGTGCTGCTGCTGGCCGAGTCCGAATCGATGCGCCTCGAGCACCTGGGCGTGGGCGTGGGGCATCTGCTCCTGGGCCTCGTCGCCGAAGGCGAGGGACGGGCGGCGGCGGTGCTGGCGGTTGCGGGCGTCGATCTCGGCCGGGCGCGCGCCGCGGTCGACGAGGCGTACGGCGGCGTCCCGATGGCCCCGGGCTGCGAGGACGACCTGGTCGAGGCGATCGAGTGGGCCCTGTTCGAGGCCCTGCTCGGGGGCCTCGCCTCGACGGGGGCGGCCACAGCCGCGCCCGCCGACCGGCAGCCCGAGGAGGTATCCGCGCCCGCCGAAACGCAACCCGACGACGCATCGGCGGCCGCCGAAGGGCAGCCCGGGGAGGCGTCGGGGCCCGCCGTGGGGGCGCCTCGCGAGGCGTCGACGCCAGGGGGTGGGGAGGCCGAGGGGGCTGGGCGACCGGAGGCGCAGGCCGACGAGCAGGCCGAGCAGGTCGACGAGCAGATCGACACGGAAGAGTTGCTCCTGGGCGTCCTCCGCCAGGCCGAGCGGCGCGACGGGGTGGCGGCCCGGGTCCTCGCGACCCTCGACGTCTCTCCCGCCGACCTGCGCCGGGCGCTGGAGGGGCTCCCCTCGCCGCCGCCGCCGACGTCGAGCGCCGACCCCTCTGACCAGGGACGATCCGCGTCCGACCCCGCTGGGGCAGGTCCCGGTGACGAAGGGAGCGCGCCACCGGGCACGCCGGGCTGAGCGGCTGGGCGGCCCGGACCCACCGCCTGTCACCCGCGGTGGCGGCCGTCGCGCGAATCCGTGACGAACCCGTCGTTCGCGCGCCGGGCGGGGTTGTGGAGCCGGATCGGCTGTAGAGTTCCTGCACGGATCCCCCCACCGGCGGGAGGCAACTCTCTTGTTCGAACGGTTCACCGACCGGGCGCGACGGGTCGTGGTATTGGCCCAGGAAGAAGCCCGGCTCCTCAACCACAACTACATCGGCACTGAGCACATCCTCCTCGGCCTCATCCACGAGGGCGAGGGTGTCGCGGCCAAGGCGCTCGAGTCGCTGGGCATCAGCCTCGAGGCGGTGCGCCAGCAGGTCGAGGAGATCATCGGCCAGGGCGGCTCGTCGCCCTCCGGGCACATCCCGTTCACGCCCCGCGCCAAGAAGGTGCTGGAGCTGTCGCTGCGCGAGGCGCTGCAGCTCGGCCACAACTACATCGGCACCGAGCACATCCTCCTCGGCCTCATCCGTGAGGGCGAGGGCGTCGCCGCCCAGGTGCTGGTCAAGCTGGGCGCCGACCTGTCCCGGGTCCGCCAGCAGGTGATCCAGCTCCTGTCGGGCTACCAGGGCTCGGGCGCGCCCCCGGGCGAGAAGGCCGGCGCCACCGCCGGCTCGGGCACGGGCGAGGCCCAGCCCACCGGCTCGCTGGTCCTCGACCAGTTCGGCCGCAACCTCACCCAGCTGGCCCGCGAGAAGAAGCTCGACCCGGTCATCGGCCGCACCCGCGAGATGGAGCGGGTCATGCAGGTCCTCTCCCGCCGCACCAAGAACAACCCGGTGCTGGTGGGCGAGCCCGGCGTCGGCAAGACCGCCATCGTCGAGGGCCTGGCCCAGAACATCGTCTCCCGCACCGTGCCCGAGACGCTCGAGGACAAGCAGCTCTACACGCTCGACCTCGGCGCGCTGGTGGCCGGTAGCCGCTACCGGGGCGACTTCGAGGAGCGCCTGAAGAAGGTGCTCAAGGAGATCCGCACCCGCGGCGACATCATCCTGTTCATCGACGAGATCCACACCCTGGTGGGTGCGGGTGCCGCCGAGGGCGCCATCGACGCCGCATCGATCCTCAAGCCCATGCTGGCCCGGGGCGAGCTGCAGACCATCGGCGCCTCGACGCTCGACGAGTACCGCAAGCACTTCGAGAAGGACGCCGCCCTCGAGCGGCGCTTCCAGAAGATCACGGTCGACGAGCCCACCGTGGCCCACACGATCGAGATCCTGAAGGGCC
The DNA here is from genome assembly GCA_963842395.1 of uncultured Acidimicrobiales bacterium. Lineage (GTDB taxonomy): Bacteria > Actinomycetota > Acidimicrobiia > Acidimicrobiales > VFJN01 > ZC4RG19. The sequence goes on along the minus strand of CAWJGJ010000001.1, from coordinate 2,842,287 downwards.
TGCGCGACCGCTACGAGGCCCACCACCGGGTCACCATCACCGACCAGGCGCTCGTGGCCTCGGCCAACCTGGCCGACCGCTACATCTCCGACCGGTTCCTGCCCGACAAGGCCATCGACCTGGTCGACGAGGCGGGCAGCCGCCTGCGCATCAAGCGCATGAAGACGCCGCCCGACTACAAGGACATCGAGAACGAGCTGGCCAAGGTCGTCGAGTCCAAGAAGAAGGCGGTCGAGCAGCAGGACTTCGAGGAGGCCGGCCGCCTCCGCGACACCGAGAAGGAGCTCCTGGCCCGCAAGGAGTCCAAGGAGCGTGAGATCAAGGACTCGGGCGTCGACCTGTTCGACGAGGTCGACGAGGAGGCCATCGCCGAGGTCCTCTCGGTGTGGACGGGCATCCCCGTCTACAAGCTCACCGAGGAGGAGACGCAGAAGCTCCTCCGCATGGAGGACGAGCTCCACAAGCGGGTCGTCGGCCAGGAGGACGCCATCAAGGCCGTCAGCCAGGCCATCCGCCGCACCCGCGCCGGCCTCAAGGACCCCAAGCGCCCCAGCGGCTCGTTCATCTACCTCGGCCCGTCCGGCGTCGGGAAGACCGAGCTGGCCAAGACCCTGGCGGAGTTCCTGTTCGGCGACGAGACGGCGCTCATCCAGCTCGACATGAGCGAGTACATGGACAAGTACACCGTCTCCCGCCTGGTCGGTGCCCCCCCGGGCTACATCGGCTACGACGAGGGCGGTCAGCTCACCGAGGCCGTGCGGCGCAAGCCGTTCAGCGTGGTCCTGTTCGACGAGATCGAGAAGGCCCACCCGGACGTCTTCAACACCCTCCTGCAGATCCTGGAGGAGGGGCGTCTGACCGACGCCCAGGGCCGCTCGGTCGACTTCCGCAACACCGTGCTCATCATGACCTCCAACCTGGGCACCGCCGACCTGCGCAAGGCCAACGTGGGCTTCGCCCGCTCCGACGAGGCCGTCTCCTACGAGAAGATGAAGGAGAAGGTCAACGACGCCCTCAAGCTGCACTTCCGTCCCGAGTTCCTGAACCGCATCGACGACACGATCGTGTTCCACGAGCTCACCAAGGACGAGGTCACCCAGATCGTCGACCTGATGATCGCCCGGGTGCAGCGCCAGCTCGAGGGCCAGGGCCTGGGGCTCGAGCTCACGCAGGAGGCCAAGTACCACCTGGCCGACAAGGGCTACGACCCCCAGCTCGGGGCCCGGCCGCTCCGGCGTGCCATCCAGCGCATGGTCGAGGACCCGGTGTCCGAGAAGCTCCTGCTCAAGGAGCTGCGGGCCGGCGAGATCGTGGTGGTCGACGTCGAGGACGATCCCGACAACCCGGGCGAGAAGGTCATCGCCTTCCGCTCGGTCGAGGGCTTCGTGCCCCCGCCCATGGAGCTGGCCGAGACCGGCGGCGACGCCTGACCAGCCCGCGGCGCTGAACGCCCACAGACACGTGTCGAGGGGCCGCCTCCGGGCGGCCCCTTGCGCGCCTATGGCCGGACGGCCCGGCCCGCCGGTCCCGCGTGCCGCGGTGCCTGCCGCCCCGCCGGTCCCGGCTAGCGTCGGCGCGCCCGCCCGGTCTGCCGTGTCGTTGATGCCCCCTCGCCCGCTCGTCGCCAGCCTCTCGCTGCTCGTCGCCCTCACCGCGTCGGCGTGCGAGGTCCGGACCGCGGTCACCGTCGACGTCGCCGAGGACGGGTCGGGCACGGTCGAGGTGGCGGTGACGCTCGACGCCGAGGCGGTCGAGCGGCTGCCCGACCTCGACGACGACGGCGTCTCGGGCCCCGCCGACCTGGCCGAGCTGGTGCGGGACGACGACCTGGTCGCGGCCGGCTGGTCGGTCACCGGTCCGGAGCCGGGCGACGACGGGTCGCTGCGGCTGGAGGCCACCCGCCCCTTCGGAACGCCGGAGGAGGCGGACACGGTGCTCGCCGAGCTGACCGGGCCTGCCGGCGCCCTGCGCGACCTGCACGTCACCCGGACCGAGTCGTTCGGGCGCACCCGCCTGGCGTTCACGGGCACGGCGGACCTGAGTGGCGGCCTCGAGGCGTTCGGCGACGAGGGCCTGGCCGCAGCGCTGGAGGGCGAGGCTCTGGGCGAGGACGCGGCGGCCATCGAGCAACGCCTGGGCCAGCCCCTGGACGAGATGTTCACCCTCGACGTCACCTCCGTCCTGGCCGGTGACGGGACGACCTGGCCGCTGCGCCTGGGCGAGGGGCCGGAGCAACTGGCCGCCGCCACCACGGTGAACGACGGGCCGGTGCTGGTCCTGGGCCTGGTGGCGGCCCTCAGCCTGGCGGGTCTGGCGGTGCTGCTCGCCGTCCGGGTGGTCCGTTCCCGCCGCTCGCGGCGTTCCTGACCGGGCCGGCGACCGGGGGTTTGCACGGGCCGAGGGCCGACACGGCGCGAGTGCCTGACCGCGTCGGCGACCGGGGTTCGCTACGCGCCGAAGGCCTCCACGAACGCGCGCTGGGCCTCGGTCTCGACGGCCTTGTCGCAGTAGGAGGCCCGGATCCGCTCGACGGCCTGGTCGGCCGGCGTGCCCGTCAGCACGGCGAGGCAGGCGAGGGCGGTCCCCGTCCGGCCGTGGCCGCCGAGGCAACCGAGCTCCACCGGCTCGCCGGCCCGGGCCCGATCGAGCAGACCGAGCAGCGACGCCCGGAGGTCGTCGGCGTCGCCGGGGACGCCGAAGTCGGGCCAGTCGACGTGCTCGTGCGGCCAGGGTGGATCCCAGCGGGCGTCCAGGTACAGACCGAAGGCCGGGACGGTGTCCCGGTCGTAGGGGTCGTCACCGAGGAACGACACGGCGACCACCGACGTGCCGTCGGCCAGCTCGACCGCTGCGCGGTGGACGTGGTGGGCCGGTGGTGGCCGGCCTGCGGCCTCCCACTCCTCGCGGATGGTCGCCAGGTCGTCGGCCGTCAGCGGCGTCTCCCCGCGACGCAGGCGCTCCTGGATGAGCCGCCCGGTGGGCGACCCGGTCGATACCGCCCATCCGGCGGCGGTCTGGTCGTCCCGGCTCAGCTCGGTGTCCATCGCGGCCAGCCTGCCCGACCGCCGCCGTGCCGGCCAACCGCAGGTCGGTCGACGTCCTGTCGATGTATCTGCGGCGGCGCGACGCGCCTCTCGTAGGGCGTGGACAGTGCACGCGCGGGCAAGGGGAGCGGGGCATGGCAGCCGAAGTGACGGCGGCGGACGGGCCCGACCCGGACGTGCCGATCCACTGGGCGCCCCGTCCGCCGGTCGAGGACCCGACGCTGGGGGTGTCGGTCGAGGTCGACCGGTCGGGCCGCCCGGCGAACCGGCTGGTGACGATCGGCGACTCGTTGACCCAGGGCTTCATGAGCGCCGCGATCTTCCGCACGGATCTGTCGTGGCCGGCGATCGTCGCCCATGAGCTGGGCCTGCGGGCGGACGACGGCTTCCGCTACCCGGTCTACGAACCGCCGACGGGGCCCGGCGGCCTCCCCCTCGACCTCGAGCGCGCCCTCCGGGGCCTGGAGGCGCGGGTCGGCGATCGCGTGGACTGGTACGAAGCCGTCCGGGCACTGCGCTTCGCCCGGTCGTACCTCGACACGGTCGAGGACTGGTGGGAGCGCGGCCCGGGCACCGTGGTGCCACCGACCCGGGCGCCCTACCACAACCTCGCCGTCTACGGCGCCGACCTGCTCGACGTGCTGCTGCTGGACGCGGACCGCATCGCCCAGCGGCTGGCGAAGCCACCGAGGGACGACGCGATCGCCCAGATCGTCGATCGCGACAACGACCGGGCGTGGCGGGTGGTGCTGGAGAGCTGCCGGGCGGCCGGGGGTGCTCCCCGCACCGTGCTGGACGCGGCCCGGGCCATGGGCGAGGAGGGCCTCGACGATGGCCAGGCCGGCCCCGGGATCGAGACCCTGGTCGTCATGCTGGGCGGGAACCACGCGCTGGGCGCCGTGGTGGACCTGGACGTCCGCTGGACACCCGACGACTACCTCGACCGCCCGCCCGAGGTGCGGCTCGCCACCAAGGGGCCCTTCAACGTCTGGCAGCCGGCGCACTTCGCGCAGGAGTGGGGCCTGCTCGTGGACGCCATCGAGGGCATCGACGCCCGTCACGTCGTGCTGTCCACGATCCCGCAGGTGACGATCGCGCCGATCGCCCGCGGCGCGTTCGGCAAGATCGACCGCACCTCGCGCTACTTCCGCTACTACGTCCGGCCCTGGATCGACGACGACGACTTCGACGAGGACCGGGACGCCCACCTCACGGCCGCCCAGGCCCGGGCCGTCGACTCGGCCATCGACGAGTACAACGCCACGATCGTCGAGTCGGTGCGGGCGGCCCGCGAGCGCGGCCGCGACTGGTACGTGTTCGACCTCGGCGGCCTGCTCGACCGCCTGGCGACCCGCCGCTACATCGAGGAGCCCGCGGCGCAGCCGCCCTGGTGGACGCCGTACCCGCTGCCGCCCGAACTGGCCGCCCTCGAGCCCCGGCCCAACACCCGGTTCTTCCGGTCGGGCCCGGGCGGCCGGACCGACGGGGGGCTCATATCGCTCGACGGGGTCCACCCGACGACCATCGGCTACGGCATCGTCGCCCGGGAGATCACCCGCCTGCTCGACGCCCACGCGGGCGTCCCGTTCTTCACCCCGGACGGCACGCCGCGACCGCCCGGCGGCGTCGAGGTCGACTTCGCCAGGGTCCTGCCCGCCGACACGCTCATCGCGCGCCCGCCGCGCTCGCTCAGCTCGAACCTGGGCCTGATCGGCTGGCTCGACGAGACGATCGACTGGGTGAACCGGCTGCTCCCGTTCCGCTGACGGGGGCCGGGGCCGGCCGTGTCCGGCCGGAGCCACGAAAGTGTCACACCCCGTCTCTAGGGTGCGGCCATGCCCCGGGTGAGGACCGTCTACCGATGCAGCGAGTGTGGCACCGAGGCGCCCAAGTGGACCGGCTGGTGCGACGGGTGCCGGGCCAGCGGCACCCTGAGCGAGGAGCGCGTCGAGGCCACGAACGGCGCCCGGCCGGGGGTGGCGCTGGCGCCGCCGTCGGTGCCGGTGCCCATCGCCGACGCGGTGGCCGACGCCGTGGCCCCCGTGCCCACGGGCGAGCCGGAGCTCGACCGGGTGCTGGGCGGCGGCCTGGTCCCCGGCTCGGTGACGGTGCTCGGCGGCGAGCCCGGGGTCGGCAAGTCGACGTTGCTGCTGCAGGCGCTGGCGTCCATCGCGGACGGGCCGGCCGCCGGGGGCGACGCCGGCGGCCCGGAGGCGACCTGCCTGTACGTCACGGCCGAGGAGTCGTCCCGCCAGGTGGCGCTGCGGGCCGAGAGGCTGGGGCTCGCCTCGCCGGCGCTGTGGCTGGTGGCCGAGACGTCGCTGTCCCACGTCGTCGGCCACATCGACGCACTGGCGCCCGACGTGGTGGTGGTCGACTCGATCCAGACCGTGCACGACAGCGACCTGGCGTCGGCGCCCGGTTCGGTGGGCCAGGTCCGGGGCTGCGCACAGCGGCTGGTGACCGAAGCCAAGGCCCGCGGGGTCAGCGTCGTCCTGGTCGGCCACGTGACCAAGGACGGGGGCCTGGCCGGGCCCCGGGTGCTCGAGCACCTCGTCGACACTGTGCTGGCGTTCGACGGCGAACGGCACCATGCCCTGCGCATGCTGCGGGCGGTCAAGCACCGCTTCGGCAGCACCCACGAGCTGGGCCTGTTCGAGATGGGCGAAGGCGGGCTCGTGGGCGTGCCCGACCCCAGCGCGCTGTTCCTGGCCGACCGCCAGGCGGGCGTGCCCGGCTCGGTGGTGGCGCCCGTGCTGGACGGCCAGCGCCCGCTGCTGGTCGAGGTGCAGGCCCTCGTGGTGCCCAGCAACGCTCCCTCGCCCCGGCGCACGGCCCAGGGGGTCGACGGGGGCCGTCTCAACCAGGTGCTGGCCGTGCTCGACCGCCACGCCGGCCTCGACCTCAGCCGCGCCGAGGTCCATGTGGCGGTGGCCGGCGGGGTCAAGGTGTCCGAGCCCGGAGCCGACCTGGCCATGGCGCTGGCGGTCTCCTCGTCGGCCACGGGGCGCGCCCTGCCGCCCGATCTGGTGACCTGCGGCGAGCTGGGCCTCGGCGGCGAGGTCCGCCAGGTCCACCGCACCGAGCGCCGGCTGGCCGAGGCGGCCCGGCTCGGCTTCGCCCGCGCCGTGGTGCCCCGCTCGGCGCCCGACGCCCCTGCGGGCCTGCGGCTCACCCGCGCCGGGTCGATCGCGGAGGCGATCCATCACCCCCTGGGCACGCTCCAGGCGGTGTGATCAGGGCGGCCGGGCGCGCTCAGCCCGCCGCCGGGACGAACGTGGTGACCCGGGACGCCGAACCGTGGCCAAAGGAACCGGTCTGCGCACCCGCGGTAGCGACGCGCATTGGTGCCCCGCGTGGCGATGCGGCGCTGGCAGTAGCATTGCGCCGTGGTCGCCCGCGCCAGTGCCGAGCTCATGAACGCGCTCGCCGCCGTGGCGCCCGGGACGCCGCTGCGCGAGGGCATCGACCGCGTGCTCCAGGCCAACAAGGGCGCGCTCATCGTCGTGGGCGACGGGCCCGAGGTGCTCAACATCTGCTCGGGTGGCTTCCTGCTCGACGCCGCCTTCAGCCCGCAGCGCCTGTCCGAGCTGGCGAAGATGGACGGCGCCATCATCCTGGCCAGCGACGCCAGCCGCATCGCCCGGGCCAACGTCCACCTCGTCCCCAACCCCAACGTGCCCACGTCCGAGACGGGCACCCGCCACCGCACGGCCGAGCGGGTGGCGCGCTCCATCGACGTCCCGGTCGTGTCGGTGTCCGAGGACATGGCGATCATCGCCGTCTACGTGGGCGACGAGAAGCACCCGCTCGAGGCCATCCCCCGGTTGCTGGTCCGCGCCAACCAGGCGCTGCAGACGCTCGAGCGCTACCGCGACCGGCTCGACGGGGTCGCCGCGTCGCTGTCGGCCCTCGAGGTCGAGGACCTGGTCACCATGCGCGACGTGGTCAACGTCCTGCAGCGCACCGAGATGGTGCGCCGCATCGCCGACGAGATCGCCGGCGACATCGTGCAGCTCGGCGTCGACGGGCGCCTGGTCAAGCTCCAGCTCGAGGAGCTGCTGGGCGGCGTCGACGACGACCGCCGCCTCGTCATGCTCGACTACTTCACCGCCGAGACCGAGTGGCACCTCGACCAGGCCATGGACGCGCTCGGGGCCATGAGCACCGAGGAGCTGCTCAACTCGACGGTCGTGGGCTCGACGCTGCACCTCCCCGGGGCGCCGGTCGACCTCGACGCCAACGTGCAGCCCCGCGGCTACCGCCTGCTGTCCCGCATCCCCCGCCTGCCGGAGAGCGTCATCGAGCGCATCGTCGCCCGGTTCGGCACCCTGCAGAAGATCATGCGGGCCACCATCGACGACCTCGACGACGTCACGGGCGTGGGGCAGAGCAGGGCCCGGGCCATCAAGGAGGGCCTGTCCCGCCTGGCCGAGTCCAGCATCCTCGACCGCTACAGCTGAGGGTCTCGGCCCCCACCCCCTCCCGACCGTCACGGACGACGGCGCCGCGCCCGGGGCGGTAGACCTTCGGGGATGCGCATCACCCTCCCGTCCGGCACCCCGGCCGAGATCGCCCGCCCCGACGGCGACGCCACCATGGGCCTGGTGGTGGCGCCCGACATCGGTGGGCTGCGGCCGCTGTTCGACGACCTGGTGGCCCGGCTGGCCGGCGAGCACGGTTGGGTGGTGTGCGCCTTCGAGCTGTGGCCTGGCCGGGACGACGTGCCGACCCTGCCCGAGCGGCTGGCCGCGGGCGGCTCGCTCGACGACGAGCGGGTGGTGGGCGACGCCCTGGCGGCCGCCGACGCCACCGGCGCCGAGCGGGTCGGGATGCTGGGCTTCTGCATGGGCGGCATGTACGCGCTCAAGGCCGCGGGCGCGGGTCGCTTCGCCCGGGTGGTCTCGTTCTACGGGATGGGGCGGGTGCCCGACATGTGGCGCAGCCCCACCCAGGGCGAGCCGCTCGACGCGCTCGCCCGCCCCGGCGCATGCCCGGCGCTGGAGCTGGCGGGCACGGCCGACGAGTGGGTGCCCGAGTCCGACCTGGTGGCGCTCGAGGCGGCCGGCGTCGAGGTGGTGCGGTACGAGGGTGCCCAGCACGGCTTCGTCCACGATCCGTCCCGGCCGACCCACCGGGCCGACGACGCCGGCGACGCCTGGCGCCGCGCCATCGCCCACCTGTCCGGCTGACCGGTCGGACTCCCCACCGCCCAGCGGGCGCCGGGCAGGCGGCTACCCGGGGCGGACGAGGCGCTAGCGGGCGCGGCGTTCGAGCTGCTCGCGGTCGGTGATGCGGTAGCGGCGGTCGGACTGCTCGATCCAGCCCAGGCGGACGAAGCTGGCGATGGCCTTGTTCACCCGCTCGCGGGAGGCGCCCACCATCGCCGCCAGCTCCTCCTGGGTGACCGGGAGGGTGAACTCGTCGGCCCCGGCCGCCATCTCGACCAGCCGCTTGGCCGTGCGGCCCGTGACGTCGAGGAACACCGAGTCGGCCAGCGCCACGTCCATCGTCCGCACCCGGCCGGCCAGCATGCCCACGACGCCCCACAGCAGCTCCGGCCGCTGCTCGTACACCTGGCGGATGGGGCCGTAGCCGATGGCCAGCACCTGGGACGGCTCGAGCGCCCGGGCCTCGGCGGTGCGGCCCTGGCCCTCGAAGAGCTGCATCTCGCCCACGAGGTCGCCCGCCTCCATGAGGGCGACGACCGACTCCCGCCCGTCGATCGACCGCTTGGCGATCGCGATGCGACCCTCGATCACCACGTAGAGCATGTCGGCCGCGTCGTCCTCGTGGAACAGCACGTCGCCCCGCCGCAGATCCTCGGTGGTGCTGGACCGGGCCAGGTCGGACAGCTCCTGGGGAGTGAGATCGCCGAAGAGCTCGACGTCCGCGAGCAGGTCTGTGGGGCTCATTCCCCGGAACGATAACGATGCCGGGCACGGTCGTCCCGACACAGGGGTGGCCGGGACGCGCGGCGGTAGCCTCCGGCCGTCATGGGAGGACTCTGGGTCGTCGTGGTCGCCGCCGGTTCCGGACGGCGTTTCGGGGGCGCCAAGCAGTACGAGCCGCTCGCCGGTCGCCGGGTGCTCGACTGGTCCCTCGGCGCCGCCCGCCAGGCCGTGAGTGACCTCGGCGGGGCGCCGCCCGGTGGGGTCGCCGCAGGGGGAGTGGTGCTCGTGGTCGCCGGGGGCCACGAGGGCGACCGCGAGCCGGACGCCGATGTGGTGGTGGCGGGGGCCGGCACCCGGTCCGGCTCGGTCCGGGCCGGGCTCGCGCACGTGCCCGCCGAGGCCGAGGTGATCGTGGTGCACGACGGCGCCCGGCCGCTGGCCGACGCCGCGCTGTTCGCCAGGGTGGTCGAGGCGGTGCAGGCGGGCGCCGACGCCGCGGTGCCCGGGGTGGCGGTCGACGACACGTTGCGGTCGCGCGGGGGCGGCGTGGTCGACCGGAAGGGCCTGGTGGCGGTGCAGACGCCCCAGGCGTTCCGGGCGGGCGCACTGCGGGCGGCGCACCGGGCGGGGGCCGAGGCGACAGACGACGCATCGCTCGTCGAGGCCGCGGGTGGCAAGGTAGTCGTCGTGGACGGCTCGACCAGCAACCTCAAGATCACGCGGCCGGCCGACCTGGTGGTGGCCGAGGCGCTGCTCCGTGGCCGCTGACGCACCGCGCATCCGGGTGGGCCAGGGCTACGACGTCCACCCGTTCTCCGACGACCCCGGCCGCCCCCTCGTGCTCGGTGGCGTGGCGTTCCCCGGGACGCCGGGCCTGGCCGGGCACAGCGACGCCGACGTCGTCGCGCACGCCGTGATCGACGCCCTCCTGGGGGCGGCCGGGCTCGGCGACATCGGCCAGCACTTCCCCGACACCGACCCGGCCTGGGCGGGCGCCGACTCGATCGACCTGCTGTGCCGGGCGGTGGCGGACGTGCGGGCCGCCGGCTGGGAGCCGCAGAACGTCGACTGCACCGTGGTGCTGGACACCCCCAAGCTGGCCCCGCGGCGTGACGCCATGCACGCCCGCCTGGCGGGCGCCGTGGGGGCGCCGGTGACGGTGAAGGGCAAGCGGCCCGAGGGCCTGGGCGCCCTCGGCCGGGGCGAGGGCGTCGCGTGCATGGCCGTGGCGCTCGTGGCGGCCGCACCATGACCGCGCCGGGCGCGGCCGGGGTGCGGGTCGGTGCGACGGTGGGCTCGACCGGGATGGCGTGCCCGTGACCAAGAGCGGCGGCAGCGGCCGGGGCCGCCCGGGCCCGGGCCAGGGCCGTTCCGGCGGCGCCGGGAAGGGTCAGGGCCGGTCGGGCGGTGAACGGGGCAACCAGGGACGGGGTCGCTCGGACGATCGGGGTCGCGGGGCCGGCGGCGCGGCGTCCGGCGGCGGGCGCGGCCAGGGTCGCGGTCCCTCCCCGGGCGGCGGCGGAGCGTCGCGCGGCCGGGGGCGGGGCCAGGGGAGCGGTGGCCGGACGCCGCCGCCGACCCGCATCACCACCCGCCAGCCGGCCTCGATCCCGGGGGGCCGTCGCGGGCGCGTGTCGTCGTCGGCACGCGGGCTGGGGGGCGACCAGGTCGAGGGGCGGCAGGCGGTGCGCGAGTTGCTCATCGCAGGGCGCCGCCGGGTGCGCGACGTGTGGATGGTCGACGAGGGCGACGACTCGCCGATCCTCGGTGACATCCGCGAGCTGGCGGCCGGAGCCCGGGTCACGGTCACCACCGTCAGCCGGGGCCGGTTCGCGGCCCAGGCCCGCTGCGAGGTCCCCCAGGGGGTGCTGGCCCTGGCCGCGCCCCTGCCCGAAGCCGACATCGACGACCTGGTGGCCCCGGCCCGCGGGCGCCCGCCGTTCCTGGTGGCGCTCGACGGGGTGACCGATCCGGGCAACCTGGGTGCCATCCTGCGCTCCGCCGAGTGCGCGGGGGTCACGGGGGCGATCCTGCCCCGCCACCGCGCCGTGCACGTCACGCCCGCGGCGACCAAGGCGGCCGCCGGGGCGGTCGAGCACGTGCCGATGGCGGTGGTGGGCGGCCTGCCGACCGCGCTGGTCAACCTCACCCGGGCGGGCGTGCACGTGGTGGGACTGGACGGCGCGGCCGACACCTCGCTGTACGAGATGGCCGGCGCGGACGGTGCCGTGTGCCTGGTGCTGGGGGCCGAGGGCCGCGGGCTGTCACGGCTGGTGCGGGAGCGCTGCGACGAGGTGGTGGCGATCCCCATGGCGGGCGTGCTGGGGTCGCTCAACGTGTCGGCCGCCGCGGCGCTGGCCTGCTTCGAGGTGGCGCGTCGCCGCGGCGGTCCCCGACCCGACGCCGGCTGAAGGACACTCCGGGTGACCGTCCGGCAGTGGACCGGTTCGTGCGACGGAACCCGCGGCGGGGACCGGTCGTCCCGCGACGCGATCTGCCGCACGTTCGGGAGGGAACGGGAGCCCGAGGCGGGAGTCGAACCCGCGACCTGACGCTTACAAGGCGCCTGCTCTGGCCGGCTGAGCTACTCGGGCAGGCGGCCGACGATACTCGTCGCCACGGTGGCGCACGCGCTGAGGGTGCTTGCATCGTGTGCCCGGTGCGGCCAGCCTTACACGCGTGGCACTCACCGTCGGGCACGGCCGCTGAGGAGGGTCCGATCACCATGCAGACCACCGAGCGACCGCCGCCCACGCACCAGAACCCGAAGCGGGGCACCAGCCCCGTCCGGGGCGTGGTGCTCGTCGCCGTCGCCGTGGTGATCGGTTTCTTCGTCCTCCGCGCGCTCGACGACACGGGTGCGGGCCCCACAGCGGGCAGCAGCTCGTCGGTCCCCGGCACCGATGCGGCGGGCGGCGAAGACGCCGACGCCCCCGCGTCGTCCGACACGACCGCGGCGCCGGCCGCCCGACCGCCGGCCGAGGTCGTGGTGGTCGTGGCCAACGCATCGGGTGTCAACGGCGCCGCCGGCTCCCAGACGACGGCGCTGCAGGGTGGCGGCTACCAGATGCTTCCGGCCGCCAACTCACCCAACCAGGTCGAGGCCACGCAGATCCTCCCGGTGGCGGGCTACGAGGCCGAGGCGGCCGCCCTCGCCGCGATGATCGGCGCCCCGGAGGGGGCCGTGCAGCCGATGCCCGACCCGCCGCCCGTCGACCTGGCCGGCGCCAACGTCCTCGTCCTGCTCGGCCCCGACCTGGCCAGCGGGTAGTGCCCGGTCCTCGGCCGCCTGCGCCCCGCCCGGGCGCCGGCGGCCCCGCGCGGGCGGCGTGAGCCTCCCGCCCACCACGGCCGCGGCCGTGGCGCCGCTCGTCGACCGGCCCGCCAAGGCCGGCGTCGTGGTCGACTTCGACGGCACGCTGGCGCCGATCGTCACCGACCCGGCCCGGGCCCGCCCGGCCGACGGCGCCGTCGACGCCCTCGGGGCCCTGGTCCCGCGTGTCGCGCTGGTGGCGGTGGTGTCCGGCCGCCCGGTCGACTTCCTCCTGCCGCTGATGCCCGACGGCGTCGTGCTGTCCGGCGTGTACGGGCTCGAGACGATGCGTGACGGGCGCAGGGCCGACCTCCCCGGGGCAGCTGTGTGGCGGGAGGTGGTGGCCGAGGTCGTGCGCCGCGCCGCGGCGGGGCCGGTCGGGATGGAGGTCGAGCCCAAGGGCCTCTCGCTCACCCTGCACTTCCGGGCCCACCCCGAGGCCGGGCCGGCCGTTCTCGACTGGGCGCGGGCCGAGGCCGACCGGTCGGGCCTGGTGGCTCGGCACGCCAAGATGTCGGTCGAGCTGCACCCGCCCGTCGACACCGACAAGGGGACCGCGCTGGAGGCGCTGGCCACCGGCCTGGGCGCGGTGATGTACGTCGGCGACGACCACGGCGACCTCCCCGCGTTCGACGGTCTCGACCGGCTCGCGTCGCGCGGCGTCGACACCGTGCGGGTGGCGGTGTCGAGCGCCGAGGTGCCCGCCGAGCTGGTGGCCCGGGCGGACCTGGTGCTCGACGGCCCTCCCGCAGTCGTCGAGCTGCTCCGCGCCCTCGGCTGACCGTCAGCGGGCGGCGGCGACCTGGTCGGCCAGCCAGTCGGCCGGTCGCCGTGCCACCGACAGGGCGCGCAGCCGGGCCGCCCGGGCCGCCCGCTCGCCGGGCGGCATGCGCAGCGCCTGGTCGAGGGCGTCGGCGGTGCCGGCCACGTCGAACGGCGGCACGGCGATGGCGGCGGCGCCGACCTCGTCCCACACACCGGCCTCGCGTGACAGGCACAGCACGGCGTCGCGTTCGTTGACGATGCCCGCCTCCTTGGCCACGAGGTTGAGCCCGTCGCGGATGGGGTTGACCAGCAGCACGTCGGCCCGCCGCAACACCGCGACGGAGCGGGGGTAGTCGTCGCGGGTGTCGTAGACGATCGGGGTCCAGTCGGGGGTCGCCCACCGCTGGTTGACGTGCTCGACCAGGGCCTCGACGTCCTGCTGGTACTCGATGTAGGCGGGCACGCCGGTGCGCGACGGGTACACGGAGGCGAGGAACACGACCCGGCCCCGCCACTCCGGGCGGCGGTCGAGCAGGTCGTCGAACGCCTGGAACCCGCGCAGCAGGTTCTTGGACAGCTCGATGCGGTCGACGCGGGCCACCACCAGCCGGTCGCCCACCTCGGCGTCGATCTCGGCCAGCGCCTCGTCGCAGGCGGCGCTGCGGGCGGCGCCCCGGACGTCGTCGGCGTCGGCCGCCAGCGGCGACACGAAGGTGCGCGGCGTCAGCGCCAGGGTCTCGCGGCAGCAGGCGGCGAAGTCGTCGGCCCACCGCTGCGAGTGGAACCCGCACGCCCGGTGGGCGGCCAGCCCTGACAGCAGCTCGCCGGCGATGTGGTCGGGCAGCACCCGCAGCCAGGTGGGGGTGGCGAAGGGCGTGTGGCTGAAGTGCACGGCCTCGAGGTCGGGTCGCTGCTCGGCCAGCGCGACGCCCATCAGCGCCAGGTGGTAGTCCTGTACGAGCACCACCGAGCCCTGCGGGGCGACGTCGGCCACCGCGTCGGCGAACGCGCGGTTGACGCGCCGGTAGGCCTGCCACGCGGGACGCAGGTCGGCGCCGAACGCGGGCTCGCGGGGCAGGTCGTAGAGCCCGTGGTGGACGAACCACAGGACCTGGTTGCTGACCACGTCGTAGGCCAGCCGGTACGCCTCGGGGTCGACCTCGACCAGGCGCACCCGGAAGTCCTCGGCGTCGACGACGCCCGCGGCGGCCGCCGCCCGGTCGCCCTCGCCCATCGCCGCGGCCACCCACAGCGTGTCGGTGCCGGCCACGAGGGGCCCGAGGCCCGAGACCAGCCCACCCGCGCCCCGGGTGGCCTCGATCCGGCCGGCGTCGTCCACGCGGAACGACAGCGGGCCTCGGTTGGACACGACGACGACGGGACGTTCCACGAGCCGCCCACGCTAGTGCCCTGTCCACAAGCGCCTGCGCCCTGCCCGCCCCAGATCCGCCGCTCGCGGCGTCCTCGTCGTCGCCGCAGCTACGGCTGCTTCCTGCGTCCTTGCGAGCGACGGATCTGACTCGACGTGGACAGGACGAACGCTCATGGACAGGGCCTAGTGCCCTGTCCACACCCTGCGCCCGCCGGCCCTGCCGGCACGGCACCGGCGACCGCCCCCGGGCCGGAGGTGGCCCGGTGCGGCACACTTGCCGACCGTGCGAGTGGTGATCGTCCCCGACAAGATGCGCGGCACCGTGACGGCCCGCGAGGCGGCCGACGCCGCGGGGCGGGCCGCGGGCACCGCGGGCTGGGAGCACGACGACGTGCCGGTGGCCGACGGCGGCGAGGGCACCCTCGACGTGCTGGGCGGGCCCAACCGCACCACCACGGTCACCGGGCCGCTGGGCCGCACGGTCGAGGCCGGGTGGCGGATGGCGGGCCGCACCGCGGTCGTCGAGATGGCCCGGGCCTCGGGCCTGGCGCTGGTGGGCGGCGCTGAGCACAACGATCCCATCGGCGCCTCGACCACCGGCACCGGCCAGCTCCTGACCGCCGCGATCGACGCCGGCGCCACCCGGGTGCTCGTGGGGATGGGTGGGTCGGCCACCACCGACGGCGGCCTCGCGGCGCTGCGGGCGCTGTTCCCGCTGCACCGGCTGGCAGGTGTCGAGATGCTGGTCCTGTGCGACGTCCGCACCCGCTTCGTCGACGCGGCCGAGGTGTTCGCCCCGCAGAAGGGTGCATCGCCCGCCCAGGTCGAGCTGCTGCGCCGCCGCCTCGACCGGCTGGCCGACGTGTACCTGGCCGACCACGGCGTCGACGTGCGGGCCCTGCCGGGCGCAGGCGCGGCCGGCGGGTTGGCGGGCGGGTTGGCGGCGGCGGGTGCCCGGCTCGTCGGCGGGTTCGACGCGATCGCCGACGAGCTCGGCGTGCACGATCTCATCGAGGGGGCCGACCTGGTGGTCACCGCCGAGGGGTTCCTCGACGAGCAGTCCTTCGAGGGCAAGGTGGTGGGCGGCGTGACCGAGCTGGCCGTCGCCTCGGGCGTCCCGTGCGTGGCCGTGGTCGGCGAGGTGGTCCCTGAGCTGGCGGTGGGCGACGAGCTTCCGAGCGGGCTCCAGGTGGTCTCGCTGGTCGAGCGGTTCGGGCACGAGCGGGCCCGCCGCGCCACCGCGGGGTGCATCGAGGCCGTCGTCGGCGACCTGCTCGCCGGCTGGCCGGGCTCGGTGCGCGGCTGACCGGCGGGGCGGGCGACCCGGTCCCGGGGGGCGGCGACGGGTCCCCGACCGGGCCGGCGGAATGAGAGGGCCGGGCGGGGGGTTGGGTACGATCTGTCGGCCGCATCGCGCCCGCGCTCCTGCTCCCGAGCCAAGGAAGCCCATCTGCCATGAGCGTCTCCGTCCGCATCCCCACCACGCTGCGCACCCTGACCGGGGGCCAGTCCCAGGTGGCGCTCGAGGGCGCGAACGTGCGCGATGTGCTCGGCAACCTCGACGGCGCCCATCCGGGCTTCGCCGCCCGCCTGCTGGACGACGACGGCAACCTGCGCCGGTTCGTCAACGTGTTCGTGGCGGACGACGACATCCGCTTCCTCGAGGGCCTCGACACGCCGGTGCCCGATGGCGCCGAGGTGGCGATCATCCCCGCCGTCGCCGGCGGCTGACCGCCACGCACGTCGGGCCGGTCCGGGCCGCCGCCGCGGCGCCCGCCGCACCGCCCGTCCGGGCGTCCGTTAGCACTCGGCGGTTGCGAGTGCTTATCCAGAGTGATTGACTGGGTTAGCACTCACATTCGACGACTGCTAACCCGTTCCCAACGGAGGGACCAACGGATGCCGAAGATCATCGCTTTCGACACTGAGGCTCGCCGCGGCCTCGAGGCCGGTATGAACAAGCTGGCCGACGCGGTCCGGGTCACGCTCGGCCCCAAGGGCCGCAACGTCGTGCTCGACAAGAAGTGGGGCGCCCCCACCATCACCAACGACGGTGTGTCGATCGCCAAGGAGATCGAGCTCGAGGACCCGTTCGAGAAGATCGGGGCCGAGCTGGTCAAGGAGGTCGCCAAGAAGACCGACGACGTCGCGGGCGACGGCACCACCACCGCCACCGTCCTCGCCTGGTCGATGGTGCGCGAGGGCCTGCGCAACGTGGCCGCCGGCGCCAACCCGATGTCGGTCAAGAAGGGCATCGAAGCCGCCGTGGCCACCGCGGTCGAGGCCATCAAGGCCCAGGCCGTCGAGGTCGACGCCAAGGACCAGATCGCCCAGGTCGCCGGCATCTCGGCCGCCGATCCCGAGATCGGCGAGATGATCGCCGAGGCGATCGACAAGGTCGGCAAGGACGGCGTCATCACCGTCGAGGAGTCGCAGACCTTCGGCATGGAGATGGACCTGGTCGAGGGCATGCGCTTCGACAAGGGCTACATCTCGGCCTACTTCGTCAGCGATCCCGACCGCATGGAGGCCGTCTTCGACGACGCGTACATCCTGCTGGTCAGCAGCAAGATCTCGACGGTCCGCGACCTGCTGCCCGTGCTCGAGAAGGTCATGCAGTCGGCCAAGCCGCTCGTGATCATCGCCGAGGACGTCGACGGCGAGGCCCTGTCGACCCTGGTGGTCAACAAGATCCGCGGCACCTTCAAGTCGGTCGCCATCAAGGCCCCCGGCTTCGGCGAGCGCCGCAAGGCCATGCTCGCCGACATCGCCGTCCTCACCGGCGGCCAGGTCATCAGCGAGGAGGTGGGTCTCAAGCTCGAGAACGCCACCCTCGACCTGCTGGGCCAGGCCAAGAAGGTCATCGTCACCAAGGACGAGACCACCCTCGTCGAAGGCGCTGGCGCCGACGACGACATCAAGGGCCGCATCACCCAGATCAAGAACGAGATCGAGAACACCGACTCCGATTACGACCGCGAGAAGCTGCAGGAGCGGCTGGCCAAGCTGTCGGGCGGCGTCGCGGTGCTCAAGGTGGGTGCCGCCACCGAGGTCGAGCTCAAGGAGAAGAAGCACCGCATCGAGGACGCGGTGTCCACCACCAAGGCGGCCATCGAGGAGGGCGTGGTCGCCGGCGGCGGCACCACCCTGCTGCGGGCGCAGGCCAAGGTGCTCGAGCTGGTCGAGACGCTGTCGGCCGACGAGGCCACCGGTGCCCGCATCGTGGCCCGCTCGCTCGAGGAGCCGCTCAAGCAGATCGCCGTGAACGCCGGCCTCGAGGGCGGCGTGGTCACCGAGCGGGTCAGGGGCCTCGACGGGTCCGAGGGTCTCAACGCCGAGTCCGGCGACTACGAGGACCTGACCAAGGCCGGCATCATCGACGCCGCCAAGGTCACCCGCTCGGCGCTGCAGAACGCGGCGTCGATCGCGGCCCTGTTCCTCACCACCGAGGCCGTCATCGCCGACAAGCCCGAGGACGCCCCCGCGGGTGGCCCGGGCGGCGGCATGGAGGACTTCTAGTCCCACGCCCGGTCCCCGGACGCCGGCCCAGGCCGGCTCGCAGGATCACCGCAGCGCCGCCCCTCGCGGGCGGCGCTGCCGCGTCCGGGCCGGGGTCGAGCCGATGGCGCAGTCACGGTCCCGGCGGACAGGCCCACACGGTGTGGTGAACGGCGTAGGGTCTCGGCGGCACCGGAGCGGCCCCAGGAGGGTAGCGATGAGCGTCTACAAGGTCATCGAGATCATCGGCACGAGCACGACGTCCTGGGAGGATGCGGCGTCCTCGGCGGTGACCAAGGCCCGCGAGAGCCTTCGCGACCTCCGGGTGGCCGAGGTCGTCAAGCAGGACCTCGACGTCGCTACCGACGGGTCGCTCACCTTCCGGACGAAGCTGTCGGTGTCCTTCAAGTACGAGGACAGCTGACCCACCCGGCCTCCCGGTCGCGCCTCCGGGCCGACCCGGCGGGGTCGGGCCGGCGCGCACTCCCGCTAGCGTGCCCGCCATGGACGGGACGCGGATCGTCATGGTGCGACACGGCGAGTCGCTGGCCCAGGAGCGGCGGATCGTCGGCGGCCACCAGGGCTGCCAGGGATTGTCCGAGCGCGGCCGGGCCCAGGTCGAGGCCCTGCGCGACCGGGTGTCCGGAACCGGCGAGCTGGGGGCCGAGGTGGTGCTCTACGCCAGCCTCATGCCCCGCGCCGTCGAGACCGCGCACATCCTGGCGCCGGTGCTCGGCGACCCGGACATCCTCCAGGACTGCGGCCTGTGCGAGCACCATCCAGGTGAGGGCGACGGCCTGTCCTGGGAGGTCTTCGACGAGCGCTACCCCCACGGGCCCGACGGCTTTCAACCCGACTTTCGCCGGGCGCCCGGCAGCGAGACCTGGAACGAGATGGCGGCCCGCGTGACCGCCGCCGTCGACCGCCTGGTCGAGCGGCACCGGGGGCGGACGGTGGTGGTCGCCTCCCACGGCGGGGTGATCGTGCAGTCGATGATGCGCTTCCTGGGCGTCGACCCGGGCGGCACGGATCGGGCCTGGTTCAGCCCGGAGAACGCCTCGCTCACCGAGTGGCGCTGGGGCGCGAACCCTTACTCCAGGCACACGCTCGAGTGGGAGCTGGTCCGCTTCAACGACCACGCCCACCTCGCGGGCAAGCCGGCGCTCGTCGGCCCCTGACCCGCCCGGGGCGGGCCGCCGGGGGGCGATGCCCCCTGCGCCGTCGCCGACGTTAGGGTCCTCCGCAGCGCCTCCTGGGGCTCGACCACGACCGAGTGCCTGACCTGCGGGCGGCCCGGTCGGGCGAGTGGCGCTCCCGACCACCACATCTGACGACTCCTCACCGCGGGCGACGGCTGGGGATCAGGTCCCGCGATGACCCGCACCAGTGACACCGCCGCCCCGACCGCCCCGGCGCCGCCGCCCGACGGCGGTGGTGTCTCCGAGGACGACAGCACCGTCGGCGATCCGCCACGGCCCACGGCGAGACGGGCACGGTTGCGCCACGAGTGCCTGCTGGCGCTGGAGGTGCTCGCCCTCGCCGCCTTCGCCGTCGCCCGGCCCGTCCTCGACGCCTTCGGCCGCTCGACGGCGAGCCTGGTCGCCCGGGACATCACCGGTGGGTGGCTCGTGGCGTTCGCCGTCCTCGTCGTCGTGGTTCCGGGGCTGGTCGTCGCGGGCGCCGGCGCCGGCGCCCGCGTGGTGGCCGGGCGGGCGCGGGGCTGGGTGCATCCCGTGCTCGTGGGGCTGGTGGGCGGCGCCGGCGTGTGGCGGTTGGGCATGGACGTCACGGGTTGGCCGGGCGCGGCGTTGAAGGTCCAACTGGCCGTGGTCGCGGCCGTGATCGTGCTAGCCCTGCTGCGGTGGAACGTCCCGATCACCGGCACGTTCCTCCGCTTCGCCGGCCTCTCGTGCGCCATCTACGTCGTGAACTTCCTCGTGCTCTCGCCCGCCTCGGCCATGCTGTGGTTCGGCCACGGGTCGCTGGACGCCGAGCTCGTGGCCGACGTCGGCACCCAGCTCGGTGACGACCCGCCCGACGTGCTGTTCGTCGTCTTCGACGCGCTCCCCGTGGTCTCGCTGCTGGACGGCACCGGCCACATCGACGGGGAGCTGTACCCGAACTTCGCGGCGCTCGCCGGTGACGGCACCTGGTATCGCAACAACACCACCGTGGCCGCGTTCACGCAGGACGCAGTCCCGGCGCTGCTGACGGGCCGCTATCCCGACGGGTCCGAGAGGACGCCGTTCAGCCCGTCCGACACCGAGACCGAGACCCTCTTCACGCTGCTCGGCGGCAACTACGACGTGCAGGCGCATCAGCAGATCACCGCCCTGTGCGAGGACGCGGTCTGCCCGCCCGAGCTCTCGCCCGACCTCGGCGGCCTCCTCGGCGACGCGGCGGACTTCTGGTTGGACCACGGCGGCGCGGCGGAAGCCGAGGAGCCCTTCCTGCTCCCGCTCCCGCCCGGGTACGACGACGCCCGCGACTGGCTGGAACAGGTCGACCTGGCGCCCGGTGACCAGCCCCACCTGGTGTTCCACCACGTGATGCTGCCCCACGAGCCGCTGGAGGTGACCGACGACGGCACGCGCTACGACGCCTCGCCGTGGCTGACCGGGCACGAGCTCGAGGGCTGGAGCACTTCGGGGGTGGCCGTCGGTCTCCAACGGCACCTGCTGCAGGTGCAGGCCGCCGACCGTGTCCTCGGCCAGTACCTCGAGGCGCTCCGGGCCGCGGGGACCTACGACGACACGCTGATCGTCGTGACCGCCGATCACGGCAAGGCGTTCATCCCCGAGGTGTCCTCCCGCGGCCTCACCGCCGAGAACTACCCGCAGATCATGTGGACCCCGCTCGTCATCAAGGCGCCGGGCCAGTCGGGCGGGCGCATCGACGACAGCGACATCCGCTCGATCGACGTGGTGCCGACCGTCGCCGGCATGCTCGGCGTGGACATCCCCTGGTACGTGGACGGCCAGGGGGCGGGCACCGACGAGCGGGACGGCGCCACCAAGCCGCTGGCCGACCACGGCCTGAACGTGGACCACCCGCCGCCGAGCGAGCGCTTCAACGAGGTCGACGCCCGCGCCGGGTTCGCCGAGGTGCTGGCCACCGATCAGGTCGAGGGCACCGGGCCCGATGGGGTGTGGGAGCGCACGGCGCACGGCGGGCTGGTGCGCCGGCCGGTCGACGAGCTCACGGTCGGCGACCCGGGCGACGGGGCCATCGGGGTGGCGGGCCTGGCCGAGCTCGACGACATCGACACCGGCGAGCCGCTGCCGCTGGAGGTGGTGGGCACGACCGACCTCGCCGAGGGCACCACCGTCGCCTACGCCCTCAACGGCACGATCGGCGCGGTGACCGAGGTCGAGCCCGGACTGAGCGAACTGAGCGAGGGGTCCACGCTGGCGCACGGCCTGGTGCCGCCGTCGCTGTTCGTCGACGGCAGCAACGAGCTGACGGCCTACGTGGTGGAGGGGGAGGTCGGGACCGAGGTGCTGCACCCCGTCGCGGTCGGCGCCGGCTGAGCGGGCGGCGCGACCGCGGCGATCAGGGCTCGTGGTGCTCCGAGCCGGGGATGAACCGCGGGTCGACGTCGTCGTCGGGCTCGAGGGGGCGCATCGCCAGGTCGATCGCACTCCACAGGGTCTTGGAGACCGGGTAGAAGGCGAGGGGCACCACGATGGCCACCAGAACGATGGCGGTGACCGCGGCCGTGGTCGAGCCGTCCGGGTACGTCACGACGAACGCCACCACCACGGCGACCAGCACCACGGCGAAGGACACCACGGAGTTCATGCCGAGCGCACCGAGCCAGTGGCCCTCGATGCGCTCGAGGCGGAACCCACAGCGGGGACAGCGCTCGACGATCGTGAACCACCGCCGGAACAGTCCGCCGCTCCCGCACAGGGGACACCGTCGCGCCAGGCCACGGGCCAGCATCCGCGACGTGGTGAGCGGCGGCGGTGCGGAGGGTGGCGGGTGCACACCGTGAGCATGCCCGACGCTGCGGCTGCCGACAGGTTCCGGCGTGTGTGCCACAATGGCCGTCGGGTGAACGCTCGGCGAACCGTTGGCGTCACCCAAGTGTGCGCTGGGGGTACTGTGAGTTACGTCGCTGCCGCATTGCAGCGCGAGCCTCCCGCCGACTGGTCGACCATCCCTCAAGGAGGATGTTCACTGATGCTCGCTTATCTCGATCCCGGATCCGGAAGCATCATCGCCTCGGCGCTCGTCGGTGGCGTGGCTGCGGCCGGGGTGGCGGCCAAGCAGGCGCGGATGCGCTTCTCGGGCCTGGGGCGCAAGAAGCGGTCCGCCGAGGCTCAGCCGGAGACCGAGGTCACCGAGGCGACGCCGACCGGCGGCAACGGCGACAACGAGGCAGCCGCGACCCCGCAGGACGAGGCCACGCCCGTCGCGTCCGAGACCTGACCCCCGACCGGGCTGGTGAGCACGTACGAACCGGGATCCTTCCGCGATCCTGACAGCGCGGTCTTCGTCTCGGGCGGCAAGGTCCTGCGTGGCCTCTCGGGCCAGGCGGCCGCCGACTGGGAGCGCCTCGCCGGCACCCGGTTCTTTCCCCGCCTGGTCGCCGAGGGCCGGATCGTCGGCACCAGCCCCCACGAGGGCGACGCGCCGCTCTCCCCCCGGGGCCAGAGCTGGGCGCGGGTGCTGGAGCACGACCGCATCCCGGTCGTCTCGTACCCCTACGAGTGGCCGTTCGCCATGCTGCGCGAGGCGGCCCTGCTGCACCTCGACGTCCTGGCCGCCGCGCTCGACGAGGACATGTCGCTGAAGGACGGCACCGCCTACAACGTCCAGTTCGTCGGCGCCCGGCCCACGTTCATCGACGTCGGCTCGTTCGAGCGGTCGACGGGCCCGTGGCCCGGCTACCGGCAGTTCTGCCAGACCATGCTGTTCCCGCTGCTGGTCCAGGCCCACGTGGGCGTGCCGTACCAGCCCTTCCTGCGGGGCGCGATCGACGGCCTGACGCCGTCCGACGTGGCTGGGATGTTCTCGGGGCTGCGGCGCTTCCGCAAGGGCGTGGTGCGCAACGTCACCCTGCACAGCCTGCTCGAGCGCAAGGTGACCACGGCCTCCGAGACGGTGAAGTCCGAGCTCAAGGCGTCGGGCTTCTCGACCGATCTGGCGAAGGCCACGACGAAGAACCTGCGCAAGCTGGTGGCCGGCCTGGAGGTGGCCAAGCGGGGCTCGGCGTCCGACGACGACCACTCGGTCTGGTCCGACTACCGGACGACCTGTTCCTACAGCGACGACGACGCCAGGGCCAAGCAGGCGTTCGTGCGGTCCGCGCTGGAGGAGGGCGAGGCCCACGTCGTGCTCGACCTCGGGGCCAACGACGGCGAGTACTCGGCCCTGGCGGCCGAGCACGCCGACTACGTCGTCGCCGTCGACGGCGACGAGAAGGTGGTCGACCTGCTGTACCGGCGCCTGCGGGCGGCGGGCCGCGAGAACGTGCTGCCCCTGGTCATGAACCTGGTCGACCCGTCGGGCGGCATCGGCTGGCGCAACCGCGAGCGGGCGCCGTTCGTCGACCGGGTGCGACCCGACGTCACGCTGGCCCTGGCCCTGGTCCACCACCTCACCATCGCCGCCAACGTGCCGCTGCCCGAGGTCGTGGCGTGGTTGGCGTCGTTCGGTGGCCGCCTGGTCGTCGAGTTCCCCCACGTCGGACGACGTGCAGGTCAAGCGGCTGCTGGCCAACAAGCCGCCGGGCCTGTTCGACGACTACCGCCGCGAGGGCTTCGAGGCCCTGCTCGCCGAGCAGTTCGTGGTCCACCGGCAGGAGACGCTGCCCGGGGGGACCCGCACGATGTACCTGGCAGAGCCGAAGCCCTGATCGGTCCGGTGCCCCGGCTCCTCACCGTCGAGGGGGCCTGACCGTGACCACCACGGACCTCCCCACCGAAGGCACCGACGACCGCGGCGACGCAGGGGATGGCGCCGGTGTCGGTGGCGGAACACCGGACGGCGGGCACCGTGAGCCGGGCGGCCCGGCCTCGGGCCGGTGGCGGGCGCTGGTCGAGCGCAGCGGGCTGCGCGACCTGGCCCCGATCCTGGAGCTGCTGGCGCTGTCGTCGTTCGTGGTCGCCCGCCCGGCTCTCGGCAGCTTCGGGAACTCACCCGAGAGCCTGATCGCCCGGGGGTCGGACTGGAACGACGTCGTGCTGTTCGGCCTGGTGATCGTGCTGGGACCCCTGCTGGTGCTCGTGGCCGTCGAGGCGGTGGTGGGCCTGGTCGCCGGCGCCCGCGCCCGGCGGATCGCGCACCTGGTCCTGGTGGGAGGCCTGCTGACGCTGGTGGTGTGGCAGCTCGCCAACCCGATGGTCGACCTGACCCCCCGCCGCATGTTCGTGCTGTCGGCCGTGGGCGGCCTGGTCCTGCTGGCGGCGCGCCTTCGCTTCGCGCCAGTGGCCACGTTCCTGCGCTACGCGTCCGTGGGGGCGGTCGTGTTCCTGGTGCAGTTCCTGTTCCTCTCGCCGACGGCGTCGATCGTGCTCGGCGGGCGGCATGCCCCCGTCGCATCCGTGGACGTGCCGGCCGACGCCGCGCCCGTGGTGGTGATGGTGCTCGACGGGCTTCCGACCGAGATGCTGCTCGACGGCGAGGGCGGCATCGACGCCGAGCTCTACCCCAACCTCGCTGGGCTGGCGGGCGACGCGACCTGGTACCGCAACCACACCACGGTCGCCCAGATCACGCTCGAGGCGGTGCCCGCCATCCTCTCGGGATCGCTGCCGTCGCCGGACGAGCCGCCGGCGGTGGCAGCGAAGTACCCGCACAACCTGTTCACGCTCCTGGGCCGGAGCCACGAGGTGCACGGCGGCGAGACCATCACCGGCCTGTGCCCGGTCGAGCTGTGCCCCGAGCCCGCGGGCTCGCCCGTCGGGGGCCTGCTCAGCGACGTCGCGCGCATCTGGGAGCTGCAGATGACGGGCGAGACCATCGACCCCGAACTGGTTCCCCACGCGTTCGACGGCCGGCTCCCCCGCGCCACCGACTGGATCGAGGCGCAGGACTTCCGACAGGGCGAGCGTCCGAACCTGCATGTGTTCCACCTGCTGCTGCCCCACCCGGGGTGGGAGTACCTGCCCGACGGCAGCCGGTACGGCGCCGCGCCGGGCGTGAGGCCCACGGGGCTGTTCGTCGACACCTGGTCGGGGTGGGGCCAGGACGTGGCCCGGCAGCGTCACGTGCTCCAGACCCAGGCCGCCGACCGTGCGGTGGGCGACCTGCTCGACCGCCTCCGGGACGACGGGGCCTACGACGACTCGATGGTGGTCGTCACGGCCGACCACGGCTACGCGTTCACCGACGACGCACCGTGGCGGGGAGTGGACGACGCCAACGCCGATCAGATCCTGTGGACCCCGCTGTTGGTCAAGGAGCCCGGCCAGCGCACGGGCGCCGTCGACGACAGCAACGTCAACACCACCGACATCCTGCCCACCATCGCGGCCGAGCTGGGGATCGACCTGCCCTGGGAGGTCGACGGCGAGCCGCTCGGGACGGCCCGCCGCGACCCGGGCGACAAGTGGGTCGTCGACTGGGAGATCGGCCGGCTGCACCCCGACGGCGACGACGAGGTGGTGCACGTGGACGGGGAGGACGGGTTCGCGGAGGTGCTCGCCGCCGATCCGGTGGAGGGCACCGGCCCTCTCGCCGTGTGGCAGCGCACCGAGTACGGCCACCTCGTCGGTCGATCGGTCGACGACGGGTCCGCCGCCCAGGGGGCGGCCCTCGGCGTCACCGCGGCATCCGTCGACTGGCTGGGGGCCTGGGACGACGTCGACCCCGCCGTGCCGCCCCTGGAGCTGTCGGCCCAGGCGCCCATCCCCGGGGGCACACGCGTGGCGGTGACGGTCGACGGCGTGGTGGCCGCCGTGGTGCCGACCGTCCCCACCCCCTACGGCACGTCGATCGTCCACGCCCTGCTGTGGGCGGGGGCCGTGCACGGGGGCGCCAACAAGATCGGCATGTACACGGTCGACGGGCCGGCCGCCGCCCCGGTGCTGCACGCCATCGGCGTGTTGCCCAGGTGAGCCGCGGGAGGCGCCGTCCCCGGAGTCGAGGGCCGTGGGCTCGGGGCGCCGGAGGGTCGGCGCCGGCCGCCGGGCGCCGGTGGCGGGCACGGCCGGTACCCTCGACGCCGTGCCCAGGGGACGCACCGCCAAGGTGCTGACGCACCGCTACGACGGCGCCACGCTGCGGCGCGAGCCCGATCACCTCATCGTCGAGGAGCCCCTGGAGATCCACCTCGACGGGGCGCTGGTGACCACGACCATGCGCACGCCGGGCCACGACTTCGAGCTGGCCGCGGGGTTCTGCTTCACCGAGGGCCTGCTGGCAGGGGTCCCGGTCCGCCAGTGCAAGTACTGCGGGACCGGCTCGGCGGTCGAGAGCGAGTTCAACGTGGTCACGGTCGACACCGGGGGCCGGGCCCCGGTCCCCACACCCCGGCTGACGGTCACCACCTCGTCGTGCGGGATCTGCGGCACCACCGCGGTCGACGAGCTGCGGGAGCGGCTGCGCCCGCTGCCGCCCCGCCCGCCGTTCGCCCTCGACGTGCTGGCCGCCCTGGCCGGCACCATGGCCGGGTACCAGCACCTGTTCGACATGACCGGTGGGGTGCACGCGGCCGTCGCCTTCGATCGCACGGGCGCCCCCGCGGTGGGACGCGAGGACATCGGTCGCCACAACGCAGTCGACAAGGTGGTGGGCCGGCTGCTGCTCGACGGCGCCCTGCCCGTCACCGACCTGGGACTGTGGGTCAGCGGGCGGGCCAGCTTCGAGATAGTGCAGAAGGCCTGGGCCGCGGGGTTCGGCACCGTGGTGGCGGTCAGCGCCCCGTCCTCGCTGGCCGTGAGCGCGGCGCAGCTGGCGGGCATGACCCTCTGCGGGTTCGCCCGGGGCGGCCGCCTGAACGTCTACACGCCCGTCGACGGCGTGGCGGAAGGCTGACCGATGGGGTGGCGCGAGCAGTTCACGGGGTGGCGACCGGGCCTGTGGGCCGGCTGGCGGCCCAACGGGGTCGGCGAGCAGAAGCCCAACCACTACGTCGACATGACCAAGGCGGCCTGGGCGAACCGCAACCACCCCCTCTACGCGTGGCAGGTGCTGACCAAGGGGGCGTGCGACGGTTGCGCCCTCGGGGTGGCGGGGCTGCACGACTGGACCATCGAGGGCGTCCACCTGTGCACCACCCGCCTCAACCTGCTCGAGCTCAACACCGCCGATCCCGCCGATCCCGTCGTGCTGTCCGACGTCGCTGCCCTGAAGGGGCGGAGCGGGGCCCAGCTCCGCGCGCTCGGGCGGCTGGGTCATCCCATGCGCCGCCGCCGCGGCGAGGCCGGGTTCCGGCGGGTGTCGTGGGACGAGGCCCTGTCGGTTCTGGCCGCGGGCCTCCGCGCCGCACTCCCCGACCGGGTGGCGCTCTACCTGACCAGCCGCGGCATCACCAACGAGGTGTACTACGCGGCCGCCAAGACGGCCCGTGCGCTGGGCGTCGCCAACATCGACTCGGCCGCCCGCGTGTGCCACGCCCCGTCGACGGTCGGCCTGCGCGAGACCGTGGGCGTGGCCGCCACCACGTGCTCGCTCCAGGACGTCGTCGAGGCGCCGCTGGTGGTGCTGTGGGGCACCAACCCCGCCAACAACCAGCCGGTGTTCATGAAGTACCTGTACCTCGCCCGCCGCCGGGGATGCCGGGTGGTGGTGGTCAACCCGTACCTCGAACCGGGGCTCGAGCGCTACTGGGTGCCGTCCAATGTCGAGTCCGCCGTGTTCGGCACCCGGATCAGCGACCTGCACGTGCCGGTGCGGCCGGGCGGCGACGTGGCCCTGGCGAACGCAGCGCTGAAGCTGCTGATCGACCGGGACGGGGTCGACGACGCCTTCGTGGCCGGCCACACCGAGGGCTTCGCCGGGCTGCGCGAGCGGCTGGACGGCCAGGACCTCGACCACCTGCTCGCCCTGGCGGGCGTCGACCGCCCCACGCTCGACGCCTTCGTCGACGAGCTGGTGGCCGCCGGCGGGGCCGTCCACGTGTGGTCGATGGGCATCACCCAGCACCGCGACGCCGCCGACGGCGTGCGGGCCATCGTCAACCTGGCCCTGGCCCAGGGGGGCGTCGGGCGCGACGGCGTCGGCCTCATGCCCATCCGCGGCCACTCCGGCGTCCAGGGCGGCGCCGAGATGGGCGCGTACGCCACCGCCCTGCCGGGTGGGCTGCCGGTCGACCCCGAGCACGCCGCGGCGTTGTCCGCGGTTTGGGGCTTCCCGGTGCCCGACCGGCCCGGGCTCACGGCCCCCGAGATGGTCGAGGCCGCAGGCCGCGGCGACATCGACGTGCTGTGGATGTCCGGCGGCAACTTCCTCGACGTGATGCCCGACCCGAACGCGGTCGAGGCCGCCCTCGGACGCGTGCCGCTCCGCGTCCACCAGGACGTGGTGCTCACCAGCCAGATGCTGGTCGAGGGCGACGACGTGGTGCTGCTGCCGGTGGCCACCCGCTACGAGCAGGAGGGGGGCGGCACCGAGACCACCACCGAGCGGCGCATCGTCTTCAGCCCCGAGCTGCCCCGCCGGGTGGGCGAGGCCCGCAGCGAGTGGCGCCTGTTCGCCGAGGTGGCGCACCGGGTGCGGCCCGCCCTGCGGACCGCATTCTCGTGGGCGTCCAACCAGGCGCTGCGGGCCGAGATCGCCCAGGTGGTGCCGCTGTATGCGGGCATCGAGACGCTGGCGGAGACCGGCGATCAGGTGCAGTGGGGCGGCCGGCACCTGTGCCCCGGCGGCGCGTTCCCGACCCCCAGCGGCCGCGGCCGGTTCAGCGCCCTCGACCCGCCCGAGCGCGCGCTTCCGGACGGCGCCTTCGTGGTGTCGACCCGGCGGGGCAAGCAGTTCAACTCCATGGTCCAGGCGGCGGTCGACCCGCTCACGGGGGCCGGGCGGGACGCGGTGATGATCGACCCTGCCGACGCCGCCGCCCTGGGCGTCGCGGCCGGCGACCGGGTGCGGCTCCGCTCGGCCACCGGCACCTACGACGGCACCGTGACGCTGGCCCGCCTGCCCGGGCGCACGCTGCAGGTCCACTGGCCGGAGGGCAACGTGCTGGTGGCGGCGGGCGCGGAGCACCGGGAGCCCGCGTCCAAGGTGCCCGACTACAACGCGGTGGTCACCGTCGAGCGCGTGTGAGGGGCCGGGTGTCGGGGCGAGCGCCCGGGCCCGTCAGAAGGGCTGGATGACGTGCTCGCAGCCCTCGTTGGCCACGAAGGCCTGGCCGAGCACCGGGTCGTAGGCCGCGACGGACGGCTCGAGCACCGCGGTCGCCCGTTCGATGCCCACCGAGGCGCCGCCGATGGCACCCGCCTGGTCGTCCACCTCGACGGGCGGGAGCGCGGCGGCCTGGTCCCGCTCTTCCTGGAGCACCGCCAGCGACTCGTCGGCGCCCGCGGCCAGCTCGGCCTGCAGGTCTTCGCGCCAGTCGGCGACGGGCAGGTCGAGCTGGCCGGCCTCGTCGCGATGGGCCTCGGCCAGCTCGATCATCCGGTCGAACCCGGCCACGAGCACGTCGCCCGCCGTGTCGGGGTCGTCGTCGTCGGTGACCTGCTGCGAGGTGGCGTTGAACACGTCGGTCAGATCGTTGTTCCATCGCCGCAGGGTGGCGCACACGGTCTCGGCCGTCTCGGCCGCCGACGCCTCGGTCGAGGTCGGCTCGCTGGCGCCGCAACCGGTGGCCGCCAGCACAACGCCGACGAGGAAACCTACGAGCAGCCTGCCGTGTCGCCGTCCCACTCGGGCGAGTCTGGCACGGCCGTGGGGCGGTGGTCGGCGGGCCAGTACCCTCGGTCGCATGCCGCCGCCGCTCGCGCCCACCGTCGGATGGAACGTCCTCCACCTGTTCTGCCAGGCCACGCCGCTGGCCGACGCCGGCGCGCTGGCGTCGGCCGTCAAGGCCATGGTGGCCGACGACCACCAGGTGGTGCCGGTGGCCCTGGTGGGCCACAAGGGCGACGTGTGCCTGCTGGCGCTCGGCCCCGACCTGTGGCGGCTCCGGCGGTTCCAGAGCGACGTCGAGGCGGCCGGCTTCAGCGTGATCGACAGCTACGTGTCGCTGACCGAGGTGTCGGAGTACGCGGAGGGCATGCCCGAGGCCCGCAAGCAGATCCGGCTGTACCCCCAGCTCCCGCCGGAGGGGAAGACGGCCTTCTGCTTCTACCCCATGTCCAAGCGCCGGGGCGACAAGCACAACTGGTACGAGCTGCCCTACGACGAGCGCGAGGCCCTCATGCTGGGCCACGGTGCCACCGGACGCACATTCGCCGGTCGGGTGCTGCAGCTCGTCACCGGGTCGACCGGGCTGGACGACTACGAGTGGGGGGTCACGCTGTTCGGCGTGCACCCCGACGACCTCAAGGCCTGCGTGTACCAGATGCGCTACGACGAGGCGTCGTCGCGCTTCGCCGAGTTCGGCCCGTTCGTGACCGGTGTGGTGGGGACGCTCGACGAGGTGCTCGACGCCATCGGCGTGCGCGGCTGACCCTTCGGCGCGGCTACCGCGCGGTAGGCGATTCGCCGGATTGCGGCGGCGATCGATGACGGATCGGTGACGAATGTCGCGCTCGCTGCACGAAAAGGACGAGTGCCGGCCGTCGCACCTACACTCGCCGAATCCTCCGAGAGGAGCAGGGATGAGGAGATTCCTCGTGGCACTGGTCGCGGTCGTGGCCGTGCTGGGGCTGGCGCCCGCCGCCGGTGCGCGACCCGAGGCACCCGCGCGGGCGGTACAGGAGCCGGACCAGGAAGGAACGGAAGGCGAGGACGGCCAGACCGTCGGGGGCACCCTGGCCTACGAAGACGAGGGGGGCGAGCGGGTCGGCGCCGAGGGCGTGACGATCACGGTCGAGTCGGCCGACGGCAGCTTCTCCGAGGCGGTCGAGTCCGACGCCGACGGCGCCTTCGCGGTGGTCGTGCCCGCGGGCGGCGCCTACACCGTGACCATCGACAAGGAGACGCTGCCCGACGAGGTGGTGCTCCGCAACGCCGACCGCACGTCGCTCGACGTCGTCCTGCGGGAGGGCCAGTCCCGCAACGTGCTGTTCCCGCTCGACTTCGGCGAGGCCGCCACCCGCAACGTGTCGACGACGTTCGACCGGGCGGTGCGCCTGACGTTCCAGGGCATCCGCTTCGGGCTCATCATCGCCATGGCCGCCATCGGGTTGTCGCTCATCTTCGGCACCACCGGCCTGGTGAACTTCGCCCACGGCGAGATGGTCACGTTCGGCGCGCTGGTCGCCTTCTTCTTCAACGTGACGGTCGGCTGGCACCTCTACATCGCGGCGCCCCTCGCCATCGTCGTGGGCGCGCTCGCCGGCGCGCTCATCGACCGGGCGCTGTGGCGGCCGCTGCGCGAGCGGGGCACCGGCCTCATCGCCATGCTCGTGGTCAGCATCGGCCTCAGCATCGTGCTGCGGTACATCTTCAACTTCCAGTTCGGCGGCCGCACCCGGCCCTACGCCGACTTCACGCTGCAGCGGTCGGGCATCGAGATCGGGCCGCTCAACATCGTGCCCCGCGACCTCGTCGGCATGATCATCTCGGTCGTCGCCCTGGTCGCGGTCGCCGTCTACCTGCAGCGCACCCGCATGGGCAAGGCGATGCGGGCGGTCTCCGACAACCGCGATCTGGCCGAGTCGTCGGGCATCAACGTCAACCGGGTCATCACCTTCGTGTGGTCCGCCGGCGCCGGTCTGGCGGCACTGGGGGGCATCCTCTTCGGCCTGTCCGAGCAGGTGAGCTGGCAGATGGGCTTCCAGCTCCTGCTGCTCATGTTCGCCAGCGTCACGCTCGGCGGGCTGGGCACGGCCTACGGGGCCCTCGTGGGCAGCATGGTGGTGGGCGTGGTCATGGAGGTGTCGACCCTCTGGATCCCGACCGAGTTCAAGACGGTCACCGCGCTCGGCATCCTCATCGTCATCCTGCTGGTGCGACCGCAGGGCATCCTCGGCCAGGCCGAGCGGATCGGATAGGGGCGTCCAATGGACTGGTCTGCCATCGTCGAGGACACGCTGCGGGCGCTGGTCGGGCGCGAGGCGATCATCTACGCACTCGCGGCCATCGGC
Source organism: uncultured Acidimicrobiales bacterium (assembly GCA_963842395.1). GTDB lineage: Bacteria > Actinomycetota > Acidimicrobiia > Acidimicrobiales > VFJN01 > ZC4RG19. The sequence goes on along the minus strand of CAWJGJ010000001.1, from coordinate 2,810,257 downwards.
CTCAACGTGCACTTCGGCTACACCGGCCTGCTGAACTTCGGCCAGGTGGCGTTCATGGCCATCGGCGGCTACGGCGTGGCCATCAGCGTCCTCGAGTGGGACCTGCCCCTCTGGGTGGGGGTGTTCTTCGGCATCGGGGCCGCGGTGCTGCTGGCGCTCCTGCTCGGCCTGCCGACCCTGCGGTTGCGGGCCGACTACCTGGCCATCGTCACCATCGCCGCGTCCGAGATCTTCCGCCTCATGATCAGCGCGCCCAGTTGGCGCGCTGGTCACCGGCGGGTCCGACGGCCTGACCGGCTTCAGCTCGGGCTTCTACGAGCTCAACCCGATCCCCGAGGGCACCTACGGCTTCGGCCCGTGGGAGTACAGCTCCCGCACCCTGTGGGCGCTGCTGGTGGGCTGGACGCTGGTGCTTCTGGCCACCCTGCTCGTCTACCTGCTCATCCGCAGCCCGTGGGGCCGGGTCGTCAAGGCCATCCGCGAGGACGAGGACGCCGTGCGCTCGCTCGGCAAGAACGTGTACGGCTACAAGATGCAGAGCCTCATCCTGGGCGGTGTCATCGGGGCCGTCGGTGGCATGTTCTGGGTCATCGCCCAGGCCTCCATCGTGCCCGGCAACTTCAGCCCCATCCCCACCTTCTACGCCTACGCGGCGCTGATCCTCGGCGGCATGGGCCGCATCTGGGGGCCGGTGGTGGGGTCGATGATCTTCTGGGCGCTGCTGTCGCTGACGCAGGGCGTGGTCAACCAGGCTGGTGGCCAACGAATACATCCCGTCGAGCATCATGGACTCGAACCAGGCGGGCAACGTGCGCTTCATGCTGGTGGGCGTCGGCCTCATGGTGCTGCTGATCTTCCGGCCCCAGGGCCTCTTCGGCGACCGGCGCGAGATCGCGCTGCAGGACAGGTAGGTGGTGGACCCAAGATGACCGCGCAACAAGCCTTCGCCAAAGTGCACCTCGACCCGTTCGAGGGCGTCGCCGAGGAAGTGGGCGTGGCCAAGGGCGACGCCATCCTCGTGGCCGACAGCGTCACCCGGCGCTTCGGCGGCCTGACCGCGGTCAACGTCGACCACTGCGAGGTGCAGCGGGGGGCGATCACGGCGCTGATCGGCCCCAACGGTGCCGGCAAGACCACGTTCTTCAACCTCCTCACCGGGTTCGACCGGCCCGACATGGGCGCCTGGGCATTCGAGGGGGAGTCGCTCGACGGGCTCACGTCGTACAAGATCGCCCGCCGGGGCATGGTGCGCACGTTCCAGCTCACCAAGTCGCTGGCCCGGCTCAGGGTCATCGACAACATGAGACTGGGCGCGGCCGACCAGGCCGGCGAGGGCTTCTTCCGGGCGCATGTTCAGGCCCCGGTGGCGCGCCCAGGAGGCCGCGGTCACCGAGCGGGCCGAGGGCCTGCTGGCCCGGTTCAACCTGGCACACATGCGCGACGAGTTCGCGGGCGAGCTGTCCGGCGGGCAGCGCAAGCTGCTGGAGATGGCCCGGGCGCTCATGGCCGAGCCCCGGCTGCTCATGCTCGACGAGCCCATGGCCGGCGTGAACCCGGCGTTGGCGCAGACGATCATCGGCCACGTGCAGCAGCTGCGCGAGGACGGCCTGACGGTGGTCTTCGTCGAGCACGACATGGACGTCGTCCGCACCATCAGCGACTGGGTGGTGGTGATGAGCGAAGGCCAGATCATCGCCGAGGGGCGCCACAGCTCGATCGTCACCAACCCCCGCGTCATCGACGCCTACCTGGGCGCCCACCACGGCACGCCCCTCGACCGCGAGGAGCAGGACCGCCAGCTCGCCGAGGCCGCGGCGGCGCTCGACAGCTCGACCGAGCACACGACCACCGTGACGCTCGAGCCGGACGAGGGGGCATCGTGAGCGGCGACGGCGTGGCACCCACCGGCGAGGAGACCGAGAACGCAGTGCCGACGGGCGTCACCGAGCCGGCGCCCGCGGCGTTGGTCGGTGCGACCGCTCCCGATGACAGCGACGGGCGTGACATCGTGCTCGAGGCCCACGAGGTGGTGGCGGGGTACGTCCCCGAGGTCGACATCCTCTCCGGCACCAACCTGACGCTGCACGACGGCGAGCTGGTGGGCGTCATCGGTCCCAACGGGGCCGGCAAGTCCACGCTCATCAAGGCGCTGTTCGGGCTGATCCCCGTCCGGTCGGGCGTGGTGCGGCTGCGGGGACAGGACGTGACCGGCCTCAAGGCCCACGACCTGGTGGCGCGGGGCATCGGCTACGTCCCCCAGGTCGAGAACGTCTTCCCCAGCCTGACCATCGAGGAGAACCTGCAGATGGGCGTGTATCAGACGCCCAAGACGTTCGACGAGCGCTTCGAGCTGATCGCCTCGATGTTCCCCCGGCTGGCCGAGCGACGGAAGCAGCGGGCGGGCTCGTTGTCGGGCGGCGAGCGGCAGATGCTGTCGATGGGACGCGCGCTCATGGCCGACCCCCAGGTGCTGTTGCTCGACGAGCCCTCGGCCGGGCTGTCGCCCGCCCTGCAGGACGAGGTGTTCATCAACTGCCGGCGCATCAACGAAGCCGGCGTGTCGATCGTGATGGTCGAGCAGAACGCCAACCGGTGCCTGCAGATCTGCCACCGGGGCTACGTCCTCGACCAGGGCCGCAACGCCTACACCAACACGGGCGACGCGCTGCTGCGCGATCCCAAGGTGATCGAGCTCTACCTCGGCACCCTGGCCCACGTCGACTGAGTTCGACCGGCGGCGTCCGCTCTCGGCTCGCCGGACGCGTCCCGGACGCGAGGAGGGGGCCGGCACCCAGGTGCCGGCCCCCTCGCTCAGCCGGCCGGGCCCGCAGGCCCGGCCGGCGGGTGATCAGAGCGACGCCTCCTTGAACTCGGTGAGGTCGTCGTCGATCTGGTTGTCCTCGCCGTAGCTCAGGACGGCGAAGCTGGCGGCCGTGGGCTCGCCGGGCTGGCTGAACTCCTGCGGGCCGGACGGACCGTTGTAGTCGATGTCCTCGCCGTCCTCGAGCAGCGCCACGCAGTCCTCGAACGTCTCGCAGGCCTCGCCGTCGCGGGTGACGCCGTTGATCTGCGCCGCGATGGCGGCGGGATCGTCGGTGTCGGCGGCGATGGTGGCCAGCGCGGTGATGATCACCGCGTCGTACGTCTCGGGGCCGTAGCTGAAGTCGATCAGCTCCGGATCTGTCTCGAGCAGCCGCGCCCGGAACTCGTCGGTCAGCTCGGCCGCGGGCAGCGTGCCCTTGATACCGACCAGCGTGCCGGGGTCGGTGAAGTCCTCACCGAGCGCGTTGCCGACGTTCCCGTCGACCAGGTAGATCTGCTTCTCGTCCGGCGTGAAGCCCTGCTCGAACAGCGAGTTGAGGATGCGGCTCGACTCGTCGAAGCCGATCATCACCAGCGCGTCGGGATCGGCGGAGACGACCGCGTCGACCTCGGCCTCGAAGCTCTGGGCCTCGGGGTCGTAGACCTGGTCGAGCACGACCTCGCCACCCTGCTCCTCGAAGGGAAGCTGCGTGTACTGCAGCAGGCCCTCGCCGTAGGAGTCCTGGCGGGCGAGCAGCGCGGCCGAGGCCACGCCGTCCTCGATCATCAGGTCGGCCAGCACCTGCCCCTGCAGGACGTCGGAGGGCGCCGTGCGGAAGTAGAGGTCGTCGTCGTCGTACTCGGTGAACTCGGGCGACGTGTTGGCCGGCGAGAACTGGATCACGCAGGCCCCGGTGATCGCGTCGATGACGTTCAGCGAGACACCCGACGACGCGGCGCCGAGGATCACGTCGGCTCCGGCGTTGAGGTGCGTCTGGACCGTCGGGTTGGCGACGTCGGGGTCTGTGTCGCCCGAGTCGCCCGGCGTGAAGACCATGTCGGTGCCGAGCACGCCTCCACCGGCGTTGACGTCGGCGACCGCGAGCGCGACGCCCGCCTCCTCGGGTGGGCCGAGGAACGAGAGGTCGCCGGTCTGGGGCAGGAGGCCGCCGATGTTCAGCGTCCCGTCTGCCTCGCCGGTGCAGCTGGGTGCGGCGTCGCCCAGCGGTGGCGCCAACTCGTTGCCGCCTGCCTCCTCCTCTGTCGTGTCGGAAGAGTCTTCCTCGGTCGCCGTGTCATCGTCGTCGTCGCCACATGCGGCGGCGATGAGCGAGAGGCCGAGGAAGAGTCCCAAGAGCCGTAACCAACGGCTGTGCTGTCGCATTGCGTTCTCCCTGTCCACCAATGGAACGAGCAGGAGAAAGACCCTCCCGCTGGCCCACAGGTCTACCACTCCCGGAGGTGGGTGGCTTGCGATCTGCCAGCCGGTTCGGTTAACGATCGGTCACGATGCCTACACAGCTCACGTATCTGCACGATGCGTACCTGCAGTCCCTGACATCCGTCGTGACCGCCGTCGACGACGGCGACGACGGGCCCCGCGTCGCCCTCGATCGCACGGTCTTCTATCCGACCGGCGGCGGCCAGCCCCACGACACCGGTGCCCTGCGCTGGGCGGCCGGCGAGGCCCGGGTGGGCGGGGTGCGCAAGCAGGGCGACGACGTGTGGCACGCGCTCGAGCTCGCCGCCGGCGCACCGCTCCCGGCCGTGGGCGACGAGGTGGTCGGCACCGTCGACTGGGACCGGCGCCACCGGCTCATGCGGACCCACACCGCCCTGCACGTGCTGTGCGGCGTCATCTGGAACGAGTGGGGCGTGCCCGTCACCGGTGGCAACATGGAGCCGTTGACCGCCCGGATGGACTTCGAGCTCGATCCCACGCCCGAGGGCTTCGGGGCCCGGGTGGAGCAGCTGGTGGCGGCCGAGCTCGCCGCCGATCGCCCGATCGAGGTGTCGTTCATCCCCCGGGGTGAGGCGGTGCTGGACGAGGCCCTCATCCGCACCAAGGTGAGCCTGGTGCCCGAGTCGGTGGCGGAGATCCGCGTGGTCGACATCGTCGGCCTCGACAAGCAGGCCGACGGCGGCACCCACGTGCGGTCGACGGCCGAGGTGGGCGGCGTGCGGGTGGTCAAGACCGAGTCCAAGGGCAAGGGCAACAAGCGGGTCCGCATCGAGGTCACCGACCCGTGACGACGTCGCTCGACCGGCTGCGGGAGCGACTGCGGGCGCTGGAGCGGGTCGTGGTGGCGTTCTCGGGCGGGGCCGACTCGGCGTTCCTGGCCTGGGTGGCCCACGACACCCTCGGCGCCGAGGGTGCGCTGGCGGTCACCGCCGTCTCGCCTTCGCTGGCCGGGGCCGAGCGCGCCGACTGCGCCGCGCTGGCCGCCGACTGGGGCCTACGGTGGCGCGAGGTCGAGACCGACGAGATGGCGTCCGCCGCCTACGCCCGCAACGACGGCGACCGCTGCTACTGGTGCAAGGACGCCCTGCTCCGGGCGGTCGGGCCGCTGGCCGAGTCGTCCGGCGCCACGGTGGTGCTGGGTGTGAACCTCGACGACCTCGGCGATCACCGGCCCGGCCAGCGGGCGGCGGCCGAGCGGGGCGCGGCGTTCCCCCTCGTCGACGCCGGCTTCGCCAAGGCCGACGTGCGGGAGTGGTCCCGGCGCCTGGGCCTGCGCACCTGGGACAAGCCGGCGGCCGCCTGCCTCGCCTCCCGCCTCCCCTACGGCACGCCGGTCACGCTCACCCGGCTGGCGACCGTCGAGCAGGCCGAGGCCGGGCTCCACGCCCTGGGCTTCGCCGAGGCGCGGGTGCGGCACTACGGCGACACCGCCCGGATCGAGGTCCCGCTCGACCGGTTGGCCGACGTGGTGCGCCGCCACGACGAGATCGTCGCCTGCGTGCACGCCGCCGGGTACCGCTACGCCACGCTCGACCTCGAGGGCCTGCGCAGCGGCAACCTCAACGCCGCCCTCGGGCTCGCGGCCCCCGGCGGCTGACCCGGTCGGGCAGCGCTAGGAGCCGCTCGGCGCCACCGGCGCCCAGGTGGGGAACGCGATGTGGTCGACGCCCAGGTGCGGGACCAGGCGGCCCTTGCCCGCCAGCTCGGCCAGGCAGCGACGGGCCACCTCGCGGTCGCCCACCATCACGGCGTACTCGGCCACGCTGAGCAGCAGGGGCCCGGCGTCGGCGTCGCCGGGCCGGAGCAGTGCGTCGACCTCGAGCGTGGGGCGACACGGGGCCGAGGCGTCGAGGCACACGGCGTGGTACACGACCCCCTCGAACACCGACAACGCCCGGATGCGCACGCCGCAGTTCTAGCGCCGCCCGAGCGCGGGTCATTCCGTGCTGTTCGATGCTTTCCCTAGCAGTCGTCCAGCCGGCAGGTCGAGTGGGTGGTGCCGCGGGGGTCGGTGGACTGAGCGCCGCCGGGGCGGGGCACGATGGGGGCGTGCCCGGATCCGATCGGCCCCTCCCGCCCGACGACGCCCGCGCCGGCGAAGGCGGCGCGGACGACGAGGATGACGCGGCCGCCTTGGCGGCCTACGCCGCGGCCCTGGCCGACGCCGTCGAGCGGGCCATCCCCGGGTGGGTCGAGCGGTCGGTGCACCGGGTGCTGGCCGACCAGGGCCTCGCCGTCGACGACGACCTGGCCCGGCACATCGGGGCGGCCGCGGCGCAGGCCGGCGACGACGGGGCGCCCCGGGTGCGGCGCCTGCTGGCCACCGACATCGACGACCAGGCAGGCAACCCGCTGGCCATCCTCCGCGACCTGGTGCGCTACCCGACCGCCGTGTTGCGGACGGCCGGGGCCCGACCGGTGGCACGGGACGACTTCAGCGTGCGCAGCTTCCCGGACGACGACTACGACCTGAGCCCGGCCACGTTCGCCGACGTCGACCCCGCGCTCCACGAGCCCGGCCTGGTGTGGGGTGCGGCCAAGGCCCACGTCCACCTGGCCCGCCGCCGCCGGGAGGGCCGCCGCTGATCCATGCGGCGCTTCGACGGGTGTGGCGCCGCGGCGACCTGACCGACGACGAGCTCGCCACGGCGCTCGACATCCTGCTCGACTGGCCGATCAGTCGCGTGCCGAGCTCTCTGCTGGTGCGTGGCACCCGGCGGTGGTGGCACGACGTGACGGTCTACGACTCCCTCTACCTGGCGGTCGCCGAGGCCTCCGGTGCTGCGGTGCTCACCTGTGACGGGCCCCTCTCGCGCGCGCCGGGCACGGGCGTCCTCGTCGAGAACGTGCGCGTCACCTGACGCTGGGTGGGCGCCCGGGCCCGCTCCGGCGCCTAGGGTCGCCCCCATGAGTGATCGGCTGCTCGTCATCGGCGGGGATGCCGCCGGCATGAGCGCCGCCATGCAGGTGCGGCGGCGCCAGCCCGACCGCGAGATCGTCGTGCTCGAGCGCGGGCACTGGACCAGCTACTCGGCCTGCGGCATCCCCTACCTGGTGGGCGGCTCGGTCGACCACATCGACGACCTGGTGGCCCGCAGCCCCGACGAGTTCCGCGACCGCCACGACATCGACGTGCGGCTGGGCCACGAGGTCCGGGCCGTCGACCTGGACGCCCGCCGGGTCGAGGCCTGGGACCACGAGGCCGCGGAGGTCCGCCGGGTCGACTTCGACACGCTGCACATCGCCACCGGCGCCCGCCCGCTGCGCCCCGACCTGCCCGGCGTCGACCACCCCATGGTCCACGGTGTGCAGACCCTCGACGACGCCGCGGTCCTCCAGGATCGTCTCCGGGAGGGCGCCGGCGGCGGGCGCGCCGGTGCGCTCCGGGTGGTGGTGGTCGGCGGCGGCTACATCGGCCTGGAGATGGCCGAGGCCTTCGTGCAGCGCGGCTGCCCCGTCACCCTGGTGGAGGCGGCCGACCAGCTCATGCCCACGCTCGACGCCGACGTGGCCGCCCCGCTGGTCGACGCGCTGGGCGGCATGGGCATCGACGTGCGGCTCGGGACGCCGCTCGAGGCGATCGACGGCGACGACGTCGTCGCCGGTGGCCAGCGGTTCGCCGCCGACCTGGTCGTGCTGGGCCTGGGCACCCGCCCCAACGCCGAGCTGGCGGCGGACGCCGGCGTCGGGGTGGGCGAGCGGGGCGCCATCCGGGTCGACCGGCGCCAGCGGACCACGGCCGACGGCGTCTGGGCCGCCGGGGACTGCTGCGAGTCGTACCACCTGATCGCCCGGGCGCCGGTGCACATCGCGCTGGGGACGGTCGCCAACAAGCAGGGTCGGGTGGCCGGCATCAACATGGGTGGCGGGTACGCGACGTTCCCCGGGGTGCTGGGCACGGCGGTCACCAAGGTCTGCAGCGTCGAGATCGGCCGCACGGGGCTGTCGCGGCGCGAGGCCGAGCGGTACGGGGTGGCCACGGTCGAGGCCGCCATCGAGGGCGAGAGCCGGGCCGGCTACCTGCCCGAGCGCCGCCGGATCACGGTCAAGGCGCTGGCCGAGGTGGGCACCGGCCGCATGATCGGCGCGCAGATCGTGGGGGAGGAGGGGACGGCCAAGCGCATCGACGTCCTGGCCACCGCCATCCAGGCGGGGCTGACGGCGGCGCAGGTGGTCGACCTCGACCTGGGCTACGCGCCCCCGTTCGGCCCGGTGTGGGATCCCGTCCACGTGGTGGCTCGGGACCTGGTGCGGGCCCTCGCCGCCACCCGTTCCTGAACAACTCGCGGCTGTGTGAACGATTCCGTTCATGCACACGAAACAATCGGGACCCGCCCGGGAAACATCCTCGCTCCATCCTTTCGTCAGCCTGTCGGGACCGAGGAAAGGGAGTGGGGATGGAATTCGATACGGGCGATACCGCCTGGATGCTGATAGCGACGGCCCTCGTGCTGTTCATGACACCCGGGCTGGCGCTGTTCTACGGGGGCATGGTCCGCGGCAAGAACGTGCTGGGCATGCTCATGCAGAACATCTTCGCCATGGGCCTCCTGGCCGTGCTGTGGGTGGCGCTGGTGTTCAGCCTGGCCTTCGGTGACATCGGCAACGCCGGGTTCATCGGGAACCTCGACTTCGTGTGGATGAAGGACGTGGGGCCGAACTTCCTGCCCGCGGGCTTCGGTCCCGAGGGGTTCCTGCCGCTGACCATCCCGTTCGTCCTGTTCTGCGCCTACCAGATGACCTTCGCCATCATCACGCCGGCGCTCATCACCGGCGCCACGGCCGACCGCCTCAAGTTCGCGTCCTACGCGGTGTTCATCGGCGTGTGGCTCGTCCTCGTCTACGGCCCGATCGCGCACATGGTGTTCGGCGGCGGGTGGCTGGCCGTCGACATCGGAGCCCTCGACTTCGCCGGTGGCGCGGTGGTGCACATGAACGCCGGCGCGGCCGCACTGGCCGTCGTCCTGCTCATCGGCCGGCGCAAGGGCTATCCCGACACGCCGATGCAGCCCCACAACCTGCCCATGACCGTGCTCGGCACCGGCATCCTGTGGTTCGGGTGGGCCGGCTTCAACGCCGGCTCCGCGCTCGCCGCCAACGGCGTGGCCGCCCAGGCCATCATCAACACGTTCCTCGCCGCCTCGGCCGCGATGCTGGGCTGGCTCGTGGTCGAGCGGATCAAGGACGGCCACGCCACCACGCTGGGCGGGGCGTCGGGTGCGGTGGCCGGTCTCGTGGCCATCACGCCGTGCGCCGGCTTCGTCGGCGGCATGGCGCCCGTGTACATCGGCCTCATCTCGGGTGCCGTCTGCTACCTGGCCCTGGGCATCAAGAAGCGGTTCGGCTTCGACGACAGCCTCGACGTCATCGCCGTTCACCTGGTGGGCGGCCTGGCGGGCTCCCTCCTGCTCGGCCTGTTCGCCGACTCGGCCATCAACGGGGCCGTCGTGAACGAGGGCCTGTTCCTCGGCGGCGGCGCCGACCTCCTCGTCGACCAGGTCATCGCCTCGGTCGTCACGCTCGTCTACTCCTTCGTGGTCAGCCTCGGCATCGCCAAGGTCATCGACCTCGCCATGGGCCTGCGTGTCAGCGACGAAGATGAAGACGTGGGCCTCGATCTGTCCCAGCACGCCGAAGTGGCCTACGCCGACTGAGTACGGAGGATCATTCGATGAAGCTCATCACCGCCATCGTCAAGCCGTTCAAGCTCGACGACGTCAAGGCGGCGCTCAAGGAGGCGGGCGTGACCGGCATGACGGTCACGGAGGTGCAGGGATTCGGTCGCCAGGCCGGCCACACCGAGGTGTACCGCGGCGCCGAGTACACCATCGACTTCGTGCCCAAGGTGCGCATCGAGGTGCTCGCCGAGGATGCCGACGTGGACGACCTGGCCGAGGTGATCACGAACGCGGCGCGCACCGGGAAGATCGGCGACGGGAAGATCTGGGTCACCGATGCGGCGCGCATCGTGCGCATCCGCACGGGGGAGATCGACTCCGACGCGTTGTAGCGGCTGTGTGAACCCGATGTGAACCATGCCGGCCTGCGCCGATTCCCACGTACGGTGGCGCAGGCCGGCCGTTACCCTCGCTCCCCCAGAGCACGGATTGGAGAGCACACCGGTGAGCATCGCCGACGCCCGCGCCCAGCTCGCGGCCGACCAGTCGATCGTCGGCCGTGCGTTGTGCGATGCCTGGACGGCGGAGGTCGACCGGTGGCTGACCGAGCTGGCGGTCATGGCCACCGAGGGCGGCGACCCGACCGGGGTCGCCCTCGTGGCCGTGGGCGGCTACGGGCGGGCCGAGCTGTCGCTGCAGTCCGACATCGACGTGCTGCTCCTGCACCGCGGCCGTGACGACATCGGCCAGGTGGCCGACCGGCTCTGGTACCCGATCTGGGACGCCCGCCTGAAGCTCGGCCACGCGGTCCGCACCGTCAAGGAAGCGCTCGCCCTGGGGGCCCAGGACCTCGACACGGCCACAGGGCTGCTGCAGGTCCGTCACCTGGCCGGCGAGCAGGCCCTGACCGAGGAGCTGCACGCCAAGGCGGGCCTGCAGTGGCGCAAGCGGTCCAAGCGATGGCTCGCCGCCCTGGGGGCGCGGGTGACCGCCCGGCACGCCCAGGCAGGCGAGGTGGCGTTCCTGCTCGAGCCCGACCTCAAGGAGGGGCGGGGCGGGCTGCGCGACGTGCACGCGCTCGGATGGGCGCAGGCCGCCCGCTCCATCCTGTGGGACGCCGACCAGGTCAGCCTCGACGCCGCGTACGAGACGCTGCTGGCCGCTCGGGTCGAGCTGCACCGCCGCACCGGGCGGCCGGGCGACCGGCTGCTGCTGCAGGAGCAGGACGGCGTGGCCGAGGCGCTGGGCTATCCCGACGCCGACATGCTGATCCACGACATCGCCCAGGCGGCCCGCACCATCGCCTGGACCAGCGACGACGCCTGGTCCCGCATCGACAGCTCGCTGACCGGGCCGCTCGGCCGGGCGCGCCGGGCCCGCGACCTGGGCGGCGGGCTGCGCCTGCGGGACGGCGAGGTGACCATCGCCGACGACGTCGACGCCGGCGCCGATCCCGGCCTGGCGCTGCGTGCGGCGGCGGTGGCCGCGGCGCACGGCACCCAGCTCGACCGGCGCTCGCTCGCCCGCCTTTCGGCCGAGGCGCGTGTTCCGTCCGCCCCGTGGTCCGACGCCACCCGCGGGGCGCTGGTCGACCTGCTCACCGCCGGCCCGCCGGCCCTCGTCCTGCTGGAGGCGCTCGACCAGCAGGGCGTCTGGGAGCGCTACGTGCCGGAGTGGCCCGCAGTGCGCAGCAAGCCCCAGCGCAACGCCTACCACCGCTTCACGGTCGACCGTCACCTGTGGGAGGCGGCCCTGGGCGCCGGAGCCCTCGTGGGCCGCGTGACCCGGCCCGATCTGCTGGTCCTGGCGGGCCTGTTCCACGACATCGGCAAGGGCGAGCCGGGCGACCACACCGACAACGGCATCCGCATGCTGACCGAGATCGGGCCGCGCATCGGCCTCGACGACCACGGCACCGACGTGCTTGTCGCGCTCTGCCGCCATCACCTCCTCCTCGCCGACGTGGCCACCCGGCGCGACATCGGCGACCCCGCCACCATCGAGGGCGTGGCCGCGGCGCTGGGCAGCCGCGAGGTTCTCGTGCTGCTGGCGGCGCTCACCGAGGCCGACTCGCTGGCCACCGGGCCGGCGGCCTGGAGCGACTGGAAGGCCGGCCTCGTGCGGGCGCTGGTGGCCCGGGTCGACCACGTGCTGGGCGGGGGCGAGGCGATGGAGGTGACCGACGAGTTCCCCAGTGCCGAGCAGCGGGCCCTGCTGGCGGCGGGCACCCAGGCCATCCGCACCGCCGGCGACCGGCTCACCGTCGTCACGACCGACCGGCACGGCCTGTTCAGCCGGGTGGCGGGCGTGCTGTCGCTCCACGGCCTGGGCGTGCTCGACGCCGCGGCGGCCACCGAGGACGGGTGGGCCATCGAGGTGTTCCGGGTCGAGTCGAGCTTCGGCCCCACCTTCTCGTGGGACAAGGTCGTGGCCGACCTGCACCTGGCGCTGGCCGGGCGGCTGGCCATCCGGGCCCGCCTCGCCCACCGCGTGCGCACCTACGGCGAGCGCCGCACCCGCCAGCACACCGGAGCCGAGCCCGAGGTGCGCTTCGACGTCGACGCGTCGTCCGGCACCACCGTGGTCGAGGTGCACTGCGACGACGGCCTGGGCGTGCTCTACCGCATCACCAGCGTGCTGGCCGACCTCGATCTCGACATCGTGGGGGCCAAGGTGCAGACGCTCGGGCCCCAGGTGGTCGACTCGTTCTTCGTCCGCTCGCCCGAGGGCACCAAGGTCACCGATGCGTCGGTGCTCGCCGAGACCGAGCGTGCCCTGCTCCACGCCCTGGACGCGCCGGCGTAGCCCCCGGGGGCCGCCGCGCCGCCACCGCCGAGCGACTCCCTCCCGGGCTCAGTGCTCGTGGTGGCACTGGAGGCCGAACTCGTCCACGCCCGCGAAGCGGCCGCACCGCGTGTCGACGATCCAGACGTGCACCATCGGCGGCGTCACGATCACGTTGCCGCGCTCGCACCGGCCGTTGACAGTCACGCCCACGAGGTCGAACCCGTTCTCGAAGCACAGGTTCTCGTGGACGTGCCAGCCCGGCAGCCAGGCGATCTCGGCGGGGATGTTGGTCAGCGTGAAGCCGGGCGGGAGCATGTACATGGCCGCCTCGAGCACCGGGCCGCCGGCGGCGTTGCGGAACACCAGCGACTCGGGGGTCTCGGGGTCGAGCCTGCGGGGATCGGAGATGCGGCCCAGGTGGATCCAGTGCTGGTACTGGTTGCGCCCGGTGCCGTCGCCGATCCACCGGTAACCGACGAGGGGAAGCACCGCGGTGTTGCCGTAGCGCACGAGCGACGCCTCGGTGTCGGCGATGAGCGCGCGTGCGAACGCCTGGCGCTCGGGCGACCAGTTGGGGTCGATCCCGTCGTCCGGCGGCTCGGGCGGGTGCGTCGGGCCGCCGGGTGGGCCCGGGTCGTGGGGGTGGGTCGGGCCGCCGGGTGGGCCCGGATCGTGGGGGTGGGTCGGGCCACCGGTCGGGCCGGGGTCGTGGTGGGTCGGGCCACCGTGGTCGCCGGCGCCGGTGCCGTGGCCGTCGATGTCGTGGACTTCGCCACCGGTGCCGTCGTGGTCGCCGGTCGTGTGACCCGTCGGGTGCGCCGCGGGCCCGAGGGCGTGGCCGGTGTGGTCGGTGGCCGCGCCGTCGCCGGCCGTGTCGTGGCCGCTGTGGTCGGCGCCTGTCCCCGCGCCATCGTCGTGGTCGGCGTCGTCGTGGTCGGTGGCCGCGTCGGGGTGGTCCCCGTGGTCGTGGGCCGCCTCGTCGGTGGGCTCGTCGCCGCCGGTCGTCGTCGACAGCAGCCCGCCGGTCACGACGAACGCCCCCGCCATGAGCGCGACGAGGGCGATCGCCACCGCCACGCCGACGCCCGCGCTGCCCCCGTCGCCCACCGCTCGGCGCCGCCGCCGGACCGCCAGCAGGGCCACCCCCACCAGCAGCAACCCGAACGCCACGGCCACGAGCCGGGCCGTCTCGGCGCCCGTGCGGGGCAGCGTGGCCACGGTCGCGGCTGCAGCCACGCCGGCCGCGGGTCCCGGTGCCGCCGTGAGCGCGACCGGGAGCGGCTGGCCGCCTGGCGGCGTCGTGCCGGGCCCGCCGCCGGGCGGCGACGCCGGCGGGGAACCGGGTGTCGTCGACGGCGGCGACACCGGCACCGTGGAGGGACCGGTCCACTCCAGGTAGCCGAGCGGGTCGAGCATCATCTCGGCCAGGAAGTCGCTCGACCGGCGGACGACGTCGCGCTGGCGCTGGCGACCGGGGTCCCACACACCCGCGTAGCCGTACGCACCGCACACGGCGCCGACCCGCCGCGCCCGTGCGCACGCGGTCTGCGACAGGTGCAGCGGCGCGGTGTCGTCCTCGCCCCCGTGGAGGAACAGCACGGGCGGCTCGCCGCGGTCGGGCCGACCGAGGTCGACCGCGGCGACGGGGACGGCGGCGGCGACCAGCGAGCTCCCGCCGTGTCCCATCTGGCCGGGGAGGTGGGCGAGGCTGGCTGCCGCCGCCCCGCCCGCCGCCACGCCGCCGGCGGCGATGGCGTCGGGGTCGATGCGGTACTCCGCCGCGTGGTCGCGCAGCCATCGCACGCCGGCGCGGGCGTCGTCGTACGCGTCGAGCAGGGCCTCGGTCACGCCCTCGACGTCGTCGGTCGGGCAGCACCGCAGCCCGGGTCGCTGGCGGTACGACATCGTCACGGCCACGTAGCCGCGGCGGGCGAACTCCTGCGCGTAGGTGGCCGCGGTGACGGTGTCGCCGCCGGAGAACCAGCCTCCGGGCAGCCACACCACCGCGGGCCGCACGGCCTCGGTGTCGCCGGCCGGCTGGTAGATGTCGAGGGCCAGGTCGACGGGCGTCCCCGTCGCGTCCGTGGTGTGGCGGTAGACGACGCCGCGCGTGACCTCGACCTCGGTGAAGACGGTCTCGACGTAGCGCTCGTCGGGCGGGACGAACGGCGCGAAGTCGAGGGCGGCGGTGGCCCGGCGGCCGTTGAAGCCCACGGTGGCGACCACCTGGCAGCCGGGCTCGGCCCGGCAGTCGACCGTGGCACTTCCGACGGCGAACGTCGCCGCCACGTCGATGTCGACGCTGAACCGGCCGTTGGAGATGTTCGACACGAACGTCTCGGCCTGCGGGTCACAGCGGCGCGCGGCGCCCGCCTCGCACACCTCGACCTGCACGTCGCGGCCGAAGCTGGCGGCGAAGTTGCGGCCGTTGACCGTCACGGCGCCCTGGTCGGGCAGGTCGGTCGCGGGGTCGAGGGTGATGACGGGCGCCGGGCGCAGCGGTCCGCCCGGCGCGAAGCGGAGCTCGGCCCGACCGGCGCGGACGGAGGTCGGCCGGGACGCACTCGCCACGAGCAGGCACGGATCGGGGCTCGTGCGGCAGTCGATCTCTTCGCCGGCCGTCGTGGTGACGATGGCGTCGACGGCGACCTGGGTGGTGAAGCCCCCGTTCTCGACGAAGCCGAACCCGTCGAGGAGGCGGCACCCGTCCGCGGGATCGGGCGGGCACTCGTACAGCTCGACGAACTGGTCGTGGAACCCGCTTCCCCTGGCGGCGACGGTCTGCCCGTCGACCAGGCCGGTGGCGGGCGTGACGGTCAGGGTCGGCGGGACCACGACGGTGGTCGGGTCGAAGCTGATCGGGGCGGCGGCCCGCCGCGCGGCGGTCCGCAGGAAGTCCTGCGCCACCACCACCGCGCACGCCTCGGTCCGGCAGTCGACGGGACCCCGGTCGGTGTCGATGACGGCCAGGACGCGCAGGTCCGAGGTCACCCGGCCATCGCCGGTGAACAGGCTGGCGGCGGTGCTGTCGTCGCAGTCGCCGGCGTCGATCGGCTCGGCCCGGCACTGGATGGCGACCGCGTCGTACGCCCAGACCAGGCCGGCGGCGTCGAGCCTCACGCTCTGCCTGTCGCCGAGCTGGGCGTCCGGGGTGACCGAGAGGGTGGGCGGCGGTGCCAGCGCCCCGTCGGGCACCATGTCCAGCGGGGTGACGAGGACCCCGCTGGCGAGGCCCTCGTCGCCCTCGACGAGCACCGCGATCACGCAGGCGCCGGCTGGGCGGCAGTCGGTCACCGCCGGCTCGTCGAAGCCGGTGGCCAGCAGGGCGTCGACGCGGAGGTCGAACCGGACCGCGCCGGCCCCGTCGGTCTGGGCGAACGAGGTCTCGGACGAGTCGCAGCTCTCGAAGACCTGGTCGGGAGGGGCGTCCTGCACCCCGGCGAGGCACTGCGACGCGCCGACGAACGTGTTGGCCGGCAGGCCCGACACCTGGGCGACCACCGGGGTTCCGTCGGTCAGGTCCTCGTCGGGCACGAGGGTGATGGTCCCGGCGGCAGCCGCGGCCGCCGGCGCCGGGGCGGCGGGGTCGGCTGCCGCCGTGGTCGCCGGGGGCGCGACCGTGCCGGGCGGACTCGGGGCGCCGGTCGCCGGCGGGGTGGTGCCCGTCGTCGTGGCGGTGGTCGGGGCCGAGCCGGGCGGGGTCGACGCCGGCGGCGCGGGTGCCGTGGTCGGCACGGTCGTGGCGGGGGCCGTGGTCGTCGGGGCCACGGTGGTCGAGGAGGACGGTGGGGGGTCCGCCTCCTGGGCGCCCGTGGGCGCCGCGGTGCCTGCCACACCGATCAGGCCCGCCGCCAGTGCGGCCGCCGCCCCCCGCTTCCAGCACCGTCCTAGAGATCGCATCGTGCGCCCCCGCATCGTTCCCCGACCGGAATCTACTGTCCGTCCACCAGCGCACGCTGAGCACGGCCTGACCTACCGACGCCTGACGGGGCGGTTTCGTTCCCGCTGTAGGGTCGGCGGGGTGACCCGCCGGCTTCCACCCACCCGCCAGGACCTCATCCGGTGGTCGGAGGCGCTGTCGGGCATCGCTCGCACCGGCCTCGGGTTCACCGAGAGCCTGTACGAGCGCGAGCGGTTCGAGGAGGTGCTGGCCGTGGCCGGCGACATCCGGGCCGCCGCCCAGGCCGACGAGGGCTTCGACGCCGAGCACTTCGTGGATGAGTGGATGAAGGGCGTCGGCGACGGCGTCGCCGGCTACGTGACGCCCAAGGTCGCGGTGGGCGCCGTCGTCCACAACGACGACGGCGAGATCCTGCTGGTCCAGCGGGCTGACAGCGGCATCTGGCTCTACCCGACCGGGTGGGCCGACGTCGGCTACTCGGCGAGCGAGATCGCGGTCAAGGAGGTCAAGGAGGAGACGGGGATCGACTGCGTGCCCGTCCGCCTCCTGGCGCTGCTGGACGGCCTGCGCCTCGGGTTCACGCGGGTGCCCCTGTACAGCCTGGTGTTCCTGTGCCGGGCCACCGGCGGTGAGTTGGAGGCGCACCCGCTGGAGACTCGCGACGTCGGCTGGTTCGGCCGCGACGCCATGCCGCAGCCGCTGGCCGGCGCCGACCAGTGGATGGCGCACGCCAACCGGGCCATCGACGGCGAGGACGTCGGCGTGCTGTACGACGAGCCCCGCGACCGCCCCTGGTCGCACTGACGCGGGCGCACGACGCGACGTCGAGCTGACGCGGACGGCAGAGTGACCGCTCGCGCGGCCCTGTGGCGGCGGCCCTCAGCCGGCGGGCTGGGGAACCCGGTGCAGGGCGAAGCGCACGTAGCTGTAGCAGGCGCTGCTGAGCATGGCGAGCTTGGTCGCGTGCCCCACCACCGGGCTGGCCAGCTTCTCCTCCTTCGTCCGGTGCCACAGCCCGGGCAGCACCCGGTCGTCGCGCACCAGGCGGTGCTGGGCCACCAGGCTGTTGAGCGCGGCCTCGATCCGGTAGCCGTGCAGGTCCGCGGGGGCGAGCTCGTCGAACAGCTCGCGCCGCAGCGCCCGCTGGCCGGTCAGCACGGGCAGTCCCGTGAGGAAGACCCGGTTGGCGATGGGGCCGCGGTCGAACAGACCGCAGGCCATGTCGGCGCGACCGGACGCCACCGTGTGCACCAGCCTGTCGATGTGGCCGGCCCGCAGCCCGACGAGGTCGGCGTCGAGGAAGACGATGACCTCGGCGTCGGGCGCGGCGTCGACGCCCGTGCGCATCGCCTCTCCCTTGCCGGGGATCGGCTCGCTCACGACCCGCGCCCCGTGGTCGGCGGCGATGGCCGCGGTCGCGTCGGTCGAGGCGTTGTCGACCACCACGACGTCGCGCGACGAGCTGCGCGTCGAGGGCGGCGTACACCACCGCGCCGATGGTCCTGGCCTCGTTCCACGCGGGGATGACGGCCGTCGCGCCGCCGGCGTTCCCGGCGCCGTGGTCGCCTGCCCTGCTGGTGGTGGCGCCGGCGCTGTCGCCCGCCGAGGCCGCTGATGATCGCTGTCCGTGGTCGCCCTTGTACATGCAGTGGACAACACTAACGGGCATCGCTCGTCCGGCCGAGACAACCGCTTTCCGTGGTCGTGGGCGGGCTCCCACGGCAGGGCACAGCCTGCTCGCGGGCGGTCAGCGGCCTTGCTGCCATGGAAAGTGGTCGCCGTCACGGATGTCACCTGGGCGACGCCCTCGCGTCACCGAAAGGTCGTGCGACAGTCCGGGGACACGCGCGGTCACCGTCCGCGCTCGAGTGCTCCCGGCGCGGCTCGACCGCGCGTCGCCGGCCCGGTGCGTCGCCCCGCGGCCACGCGCGCTACGGTCATATGTGACGGATCGTCAGATCTGGTGACGACGGCCGGCCCAGCCGGTTTGTGACAGGGGGAGACACAGACGTGCGCTGGAACTGGATGCGCCGCTTCGGGGTACTCGCGGCTCTGATCTTGGTCGTAGGGGCGTGCGGGTCGGACCGTGGTGACGACCCGTCGGCCGAGGGCAACGGCAGCGGCAACGACGCGCCGGCCGAGGACGAGGCCGAGGCGCCGGCCGCCGACGGCTTCGGCACGCTCGACTCGCCGTGCGGCGAGGGCGATGGCGACAACGCCGCCTCGGGCGACCAGGGCGTCACCGCCGACTCGGTGACCATCGGCTACGGCGACGACGCCGGCTTCACCACCTCGCCCGGCCTCAGCCACGAGACCAGCGACGCCATCAAGGCGATGATCACGTGGTGCAACGACCAGGGCGGCATCAACGGGCGCGAGATCGTGGGCAACTACTACGACGCCGCCATCACCAACGTCGTCAACGCCATGACCGCCGCGTGCGGTGAGGTGTTCATGCTGGTCGGCAACGCCTGGGCGCTCGACTCGCAGCAGGAGGAGACCCGGCTCGGCTGCGGGCTGCCCTCGGTGCCCACCTACTCGGTCAGCCCCGAGTTCGCCAACGCCCCCTTGACCTATCAGGCGGTCCCCAATCCGGCCGACGTCTACACCGCGGGCTGGGCCGGGCAGATCGCCGAGCTGTTCCCCGAGGAGATCAAGAACTCGACGGTCGTGTACGGCAACTTCGCCGCCACGATCGACACCAAGGACAAGGTCCTTCAGACCTTCCCGCAGTACGGCTTCGAGTTCCTCGACTGCCCCGTCGAGTACGACATCCTCGGCGAGTCCGACTGGAAGCCCTTCGCCCAGCGGCTCAAGGACTGCGGGGCCGAGATGATCTACTACTCCGGGCAGCCCTACCCGAACCTGCAGAACCTCCTCGACGACGCCGCGGAGATCGACTACCGGCCGATCTGGCTGGTCGACGCCAACTCGTACCTGCAGTCCTTCGCCGACTGGAACGCCACCGGCAACGGCGACAACGTCTACCTGCGCACCGTGTTCACGCCCTTCGAGCAGGCGGGCGACAACCCGGCCACCCAGCAGTACCTCGACATCCTGGAGGAGAGCGGCGGCGACGTGAGCCTGCTCGCCCAGCAGACGACGTCGTCGTTCCTGCTGTGGGCCACCGCAGCCGACGCCTGCGGCGCCGACCTCACCCGCGAGTGCGTGCTCGACGAGCTCGCCGGCGTCACCTCCTGGGACGGCGGCGGCATGCACGTCGAGACCGACCCGGGTGGGAACTGGCCGCCCGAGTGCAGCATGATCCTCAAGCTCGACGGCACGACCTGGGAGCAGGCCGCGCCCGAGGCCGAAGGCGAGTTCACCTGCGATCCCGACGGTGTCGCCGAGCTGAGCGGGCGGGTGGTCGACCAGGCGGAGCTGGACGAGAACCGCATCTCCACCAAGTACATCCCCTAGAGCGAGCGGGCCGGCATGGAGACCTTCCTCCAGTACACGATCCTCGGGCTCGTCACCGGCGGCGTGTACGGCATCGCCGCCTCGGGCCTGGTGGTCACGTACACCACCTCGGGCATCTTCAACTTCGCCCACGGCGCTATCGCCATGCTGGCCGCGTTCTCCTACTGGCAGATGCGGTTCGGCTGGGGGTGGCCCGCGCCGGTCGCCCTGGTGCTGGTGCTGCTGGTGCTCGCCCCGCTGCTGGGAGCGGCGCTGTACGGGGTCGTGATGAAGGGGCTCCGGGGCACGTCCGAGGTGGCCCGCATCGTCGTGCCGGTCAGCGTGACGCTCGGCTTCCTGGCGCTGTGCACCTGGGTGTGGGATCCGACGCCCCGTTCGCCCCGGCTCTTCCTGCTGTTCTTCGGGGCGGACAAGACCGTCAGCGTCGCCGGGGTCAACCTGGCGTGGCACGAGATCGCCGCGGTCGTCATCGCGCTGCTGGTGGCGCTGGGCCTGCGGTTCCTGTTCTTCAGCACCCGCACCGGGGTGGCCATGCGGGCCGTGGTCGACGACCCCGACCTGCTGGAGCTCAACGCCGGCCGCCCCGAGCGGCTGGCGATGGCCTCGTGGGCCCTGGGCGCGTTCCTCGCAGCGCTGGCCGGCGTGCTCATCACGCCGATCCAGGGCTCGGCCATGAGCGCCCAGGCGCTGACCCTGCTCGTCATCGACGCCTTCGCGGCCGCCATGTTCGGCCGGCTGCGCAGCGTGCCCCGCACCTTCGTCGGCGCCCTGGTGCTGGGGCTGGCGGGCAGCTACGTGGTGGGCTACTTCCCGGCCGCCGACTGGACCTGGACGGGCAACTTCCGCGTCTCGTTGCCCATGATCGCCCTGTTCCTGGTGTTGCTGTTCCTGCCCCAGGACCGCCTGCGGGGCACGACGGTCGCCCGGGCCCGCGAGCGCTACCGCATGCCCGGCATCCCGGCGGCGGTCGTCGCCGCCGTCGTGCTGGTGGTCGGGGTGTGGCTGGTGCGTGGTCTGCTGGCGCCCACCGCCGTCAACAACCTGGCCTTCGGCATGACGATGGCGATCATCGCCCTGTCGCTCGTGCTGCTGACCGGCTACGCCGGGGAGATCAACCTGGCGGTGATGTCGTTCGGCGCCATCGGCGCCATCGTCGTGCACCACTTCGGGATCAGCGGCAGCGGCGGAGCCGCCCGCTCGACCCTGCTGGGCTACGTCGCCGCCGCGGTGGTGTGCGCGTTGGTGGGCGCCCTGGTGGCGCTGCCGTCGCTGCGCCTGCGCGGGCTCTACCTCGCGCTGTCGACCATGGCGTTCGGCGTGTTCGTGTCCAACATGATCCTGCGGGAGATCACCGACCGTCAGCTTCCCCTGCTGCACACGCGGTTCAGCATCTTCCCCAGCGGCAACCTCGAGGTGGCGCGGCCGAAGTTCGGGCCGCTCGACCTCGCCGCCACGCCGACCTTCCTGATGTTCGTGACGGTCCTGTTCGCGTCGCTCGGCGTGGCCCTCGTGGTGCTGCGCCACAGCAGCTACGGGCGCCGGCTGACCGCCATGAAGGACAGCCCGGCGGCATCGGCCACGCTCGGCCAGAGCATGGTGTCGCTCAAGCTGTCGGTGTTCATGGTGTCGGCCGCCATGGCCGGCGTGGGCGGCGCGCTCATGACAGCCCAGATCGGCGCGGCCAACCTCGACCGGTTCGACATCTTCCTCAGCCTCTCGCTGCTCATGCTCACAGTGGTGGGCGGCATCGGCTACGTAAGCGGCGCCCTGTTCGGGGGGCTGGCGGCCGGCATCCTCTTCGTCACGCTCCAGAGCACGTTCGACAAGCTGGGCGCCGACCACTCCGACTTCGAGGGCCTGTTCGAGTTCCTCGCCAACCTGGCGCTGGTGCTGCCCGCCCTCATGGGGGTCAGCATCGGCCGCAACCCGACCGGCGCGGTCGAGCGTGTGGTCGTCAGCTTCGCTCCTGTGCGCCGGGCCCGCCCGGTGCTCGTGGTCGGCCTCGCCGCCGTCGGCGCCGCCTACCTGCTGGCCCGCGACGGCACGATCAGCAACTGGTGGTTCGTGGTCGTCACCGCCGCCGTCATCGCGGCCATGCCCGCCGCGGCCCATCGCCTGGTCCCCACGGCCGCCCACGCGCCCGGTGCCTCGGCCGTGCCCCGGCCGCCGGCCTCCCTGCCTCTCGAGCTGGTCGGGATCAGCCGGCCGTACGAGGCGGCCGACCGCGAGATGCTCGACGTCGCCCTCGGGCTGCAGGGCGCGAACGGCGGGTCCGTCCCCGGGGCGGCGGCGGCGCCCGATGGGGGACGATCCGGTGTGGGCGGCACCGGTGCGGGCGACTCCGGCGCGAGCCGGGTGGGGGCGAGCTAGCGATGGCCCATCTCGAAGCCCGTGACGTCTCGGTGCGGTTCGGCGGGAAGAGCGCGCTCAACCACACGACGGTCGTGGTCGAGCAGGGCATGGTGACGGGGCTGATCGGCCCCAACGGCGCCGGCAAGACGACGCTCTTCAACGTCGTGTGCGGCCTGCTCGGCCCCGACGCCGGGCGGGTGGTGCTCGGCGGCCGCGACGTGACCGGCCGTCCGCCCCACTGGCGGGCGCGCCACGGCCTGGCCCGCACGTTCCAGCGCCTCGAGCTCTTCACCTCGCTGACCGTGCGGGACAACGTTCGGGTGGGTGGCGACATCCACAACGCGTGGAGCCGGGGCCGCCGCAACTCCGCGGCCGAGGCCGAGCGGATGCTGGCGCTGACCGGGCTCTCCGCCATCGCCGAGCGCGAGGTGTCCGAGATCCCCACCGGCCAGGCCCGTGTGGTCGAGCTGGCCCGGGCGCTCATGACCCGGCCGACCGCGTTGCTGCTCGACGAGCCGGCGGCGGGTCAGACCGAGGAGGAGACCGAGGCGTTCGGCCGGCTGCTGGGGCGGCTGGCGGACGACGGCCTCGCCATCTGCCTGGTCGAGCACGACATGTCCCTGGTGATGGATGTGTGCGCCACCATCCACGTGCTCGACTACGGGCGCACCATCGCGGTCGGACCGCCCGAGCAGGTGCGCAACGACCCCGCGGTGGTCGAGGCCTATCTGGGCACACCCGGAGGTGTGACATGACCGACGGCCCGCCGACCCTGACCGGGCGGCCCACCGCCGGACGGCCGGCCCCGGCGATCACCCACCGGTCCGCCGCCGGGGCGCCGGTGATCGACCACGGTGAGGACGAGGTCGTCGTCCCGCTCGAGCTGGTCGGTGTGCGCGCCGCCTACGGCGGCATCGAGGTGCTGCACGGCGTCGATCTCGCCGTCGGCGCCGGCCAGGTCGTGGCCCTGCTCGGGGCGAACGGGGCCGGCAAGTCGACGACGGTGAAGGTGTGCGCGGGCCTGCTGGCCCCGAGCGCGGGCACCGTGCGGGTCGCGGGCTACGACGTGACGGGCGCGCCCGCACACGACCTGGCCCGCATCGGCGTGTGCACGGTGCCGGAGGGGCGGGGCGTGTTCCCCAACCTGACAGTGCGCGAGAACCTGTGGATGGCCACGCAGGTCACCGGCCAGCGCGCCCAGCTCGAGGAGGCGGCCTACGCCCGCTTCCCGCGGCTGGGCGAGCGCCGCACCCAGCTGGCGGGCACGCTGTCCGGCGGCGAGCAGCAGATGCTGGCCATGGCCCGGGCGCTGGTCACCGATCCGGCGGTGCTGGTGCTCGACGAGCTGTCGATGGGCCTGGCGCCCATCGTCGTGCAGCAGCTCTACGAGATCGTGGGCCAGGTGGCGCGTGCCGGCACGTCGATCCTGGTTGTCGAGCAGTTCGCTCAGGCGGTGCTGGGCATCGCCGACCGGGCCGCGATCATGGTCAACGGAGAGATCGCGCGGGTGGGCACGCCCGCCGAGATGCAGTCAGAGCTGTCCAGCGCCTATCTGGGCGGCTGACGTGGTGACGAGGAGCAAGCCATGAGTGATCGGATCGAGCGGCTGCGCACGGACGCTGCAGCGCTCAAGGTGGGGCGGGGGGCGGGCCGTGAGGGTCTGTGGCAGACCGTCGGGGCGCTGGCGATGACCGCGGGCGTGGTGGTGTCGCTACTCGCCTACCAGATGTCCCTGACCAAGGACGACCAGCGTGACATCCAGTCGCTGCAGATCCTGGCCGTGTCGATGCTGGCCCTGGCGGTCGTGGGGGCGACGGTGTTCCTGCGCTACTCGCTGGCCCGCTTCCTGCGCTTCTGGCTGCTGCGGCAGCTGTACGAGGGCCAGGCGCAGATCGAGCAGGTGGTGGCGGCGCTCACCGAGCGGCCCCTGCCGTCGGCCGACCGCAACAGCCAGCCGGAGCGCCAGCCCACCCCGTAGGCGACGACCCCGGTCTCCCTCTGAGTGGGAGGGCGGCCACGCGACGCTCCGACAGTCGGCTACCCTCCGTGCCTTGTCGGGCACGCCTCCCCTGAGAGGGGGCGCGGCCCGAGCACAGTGCGGTGCGGGGATGGGGTCGAGGATGGTGGACGTTCCGCCTACGGCCGATGCGTCGCGCGACGCGGTCGTGCGCGAGGGCGCACCGCCAACCCCACGCCGCGAGGTGCCCTGGTGGTGGCCGCCGGGCCTGGTCGTGGCCGGCTCGCTGCTGGTGCGGCTGCTGCTGCTTCCACGACGGCAACCGCTTCCGGCCCTACCACCTGCGCCCCTCGATGTGGCACCTGCTCCAGGTCGACGACCTGGCGGCGCGGCCGTTCGCCCCCCTGTGGGACGTCCACACCACGCCGCCCCTCTTCAACGTGGCCGTGGGCGCGGTGTTGCGGTACTCGCCGCTGTCGGAGGCCCATTCGTTCCGCCTGCTGTTCGTGGCGGGCGCCCTGTTCGGCGCGGTGGCGCTGTGCCAGATCCTGCGGGCCGTGGGGGTCCGCTGGTGGCTGGCCGCGCTGGTGGCGACCGTCGTCTACTCGAAGCCGTCGCTGCTGTCGGCCGAGACCTATGTCTCCCACGAGTCGTTCGTCACGCCCTACTTGATGGGCACGGTGTGGGCGGTCGCCGCCTACGCGCGCCGGCCGTCGCTCGGCCGGTACGGGCTCGTGCTCGCGGCCGCGACGCTGCTGGTGATGACCCGCGCCCTGTTCAGCCCCGTGTGGCTGGTCGCGGTGGTGGCCGCCATGCTGGTGATGCGCCGGCCGCCGGGCGACCTGCGGCGGCTGGCGATCGTCACGGCCCTGCCCGTGCTGGTGATCGTCGGGGTGATGGCCAAGAACCAGGTGCGGTTCGGCACGTTCATGCTGAGCAGCTGGGCGGGCATGAACCTGTCGCGCACCACCATCACGCCGCTGGGCGTGGACCGCATCGAGGAGATGATCGCGGACGGCGAGCTGAGCCCGATGGCCCGCATCCAATGGTTCTCGCCCTATGGGGAGTATGAGGAGCTGATGGGGCCGTGCGACACCGACTTCGGCATCGCGGCCCTGGACGATCCCCTGAAGGACGAATCCACCACGGGCCGCCCCGTCGCCAACTACAACGCCGCGTGCTATGTGCCGGTCTACCAGCAGGCGATGGAGGACTCGCTCGCGGCCATCCGCCACGAACCCGGCATCTACGCCCGGGCCGTCAGGGCCAACGGCATGATGTACCTGAGCGACATCGACCGCAGCTACAACCTCGGCAGGCTGGAGGGCCCGACGGCCGGCGTGCTCACCCGAGGCCACGACGTGCTGGGCCTCGAGTACTCGGTCGTCGTCCAGTACCCCAACATCATCCCGCTGCCCGCCGACGTCCAGCTCACGTCCGCGCTGGCGCTGGTGGTCGTGGGGGTGGCCGGCCTGCGCGCGGTGCGGCGCCGTGCCCATGGCACGTCCACGGACGGCGACCTCGTCGTCGTCGTGGTGGCCGTCACCGTCGTGATGGTGACCCTCCTCGGCGTGACGTTCGACGCCTTCGAGAACGGCCGGTTCCGCGAGCCGCTCGACCCGCTGCTGCTCGGGGCGGTCTTCGGCGGTGGCCTGGAGTGGCTGGCGCGGGCGGTCGACAGGCGGCGGGCGGCGGGGGCGGGCCCCGCCCCGGACCCGCACTAGAGCTCGGCGCCTGCGACGACCGATCCGGCGATGACAGTCGCTACGACGTGGCTCGACGACGGGTCCTCGAGCACCTGCGACAGCGGCGCGTCGAGCAGGCAGAGGTCGGCCGGCGCGCCGACCGCGACCCGGCGCGGCGGGCCGCCCGGATCGTCGAGCGGGGTGAGGAAGAGCGCCAGCGCCCGCTCGGGCGACACCGCCTCGCGCAGGCCCAGCAGCGCGCCGCCCGAGGTGCGGCGCTCGATGGCGGAGGCGATCGCCTGCCACGGGTCGGGATGGCCGTAGGGCGCATCCGTGCCGCCCCCCACGGGGATGCCGGCCTCGATGAGCGCCCGGCACGGGTAGAGGTGGGGCATCTCGCTGGGGTCGACGGATGCCAGGTAGCGGTCGCCCCGCTCCAGCACGAAGCCGGGCTGGGTCACGACGGTGAGGTGGCGGCTCGCCACCACCGCCCGGAGGTCGGGCGGCACCACCGAGCCGTGCTCGACACGGTCGCCCGGACGGGTGCCGCTGCGGTCCCAGGCGTCGAGCGCCAGCGCCAGCCCCGCCCGCGTCACGCAGTGGACCGCGACCGGGCGGTCCGCGGCCCGCGCCGCCCGCATCCAGCGGACGAGGGTCTCGAGCCCGGGCAGGTCGTGGTCCTCGATCACGAGCTTGACGGGACCCGCGATCAGCGGGTGGGGCACGGCGGCACCGGCCAGGCGGGGCCCTCCGCTCACCATCACGTGCTGGGGCAGCGCCCCCGATGCCGCCGCCGCGGCGATTGGTGCCAGGTCGTCGAGCGACGCCGCCGGGGTGAGGTCGGTGACGCCGCTGACGCCGTAGCCGGCGAGGCGCGCGCCCGTGGCTCCCAGGTCCGGCTCGGGCAGGGCCGGGACGCGGTCGCGCAGCCAGCGGTCCATGCCCAGCAGCCGCCCGGTGGGCCGGCCGTCGTCGCCCCGCTCGATCCCGACGCTGCCGGCGCCGTCGTCCACTCCCGCCCGCTCGAGGCCCCGGCTGTTGAGCACCCAAGCGCCGCCGCTGCCGTGCTGCACCCGCACGGGGCGATCGGGCACCAGGGCGTCGAGCCGCCAGCGGTCGAGGGGCCCGGCCACCGACTCGTGGTACCCGACGGCCTGCAGCCACTCGTCGCCGTCGACGGCCGTCCGAGCGGCGCCGAGCACGGCGTTGAACCCGTCCTCGTCGTGCACCGCCGGCGGCCCGACCACGGGCGAGATGGCGGTCGCCGCCAGGGCCACGAGGTGGATGTGGTGGTCGTGCAGCCCGGGGATGACCGCGCCCCGGCGGCCGTCGATCTCCTCGTCGCCCGGACGCGCCGGTAGGCGACGGTCGATCTCCGCGATCTCACCGCCGCTCGTTCGCACGTCGACGAGGCGCCCGTCGACGACGACCTCGCGCATCACCAGGTCAGTCATGGTCGGATGGTGACACCGCCCGCCGCCGGTCACCGGTGCGAAAGCGTACGGCACCCGCGGCCCAGACGGCCCGCCGCCCCCGCTCCGGTCACCCAACGTGAGATTCCGGGCGGGCGTTTGGGCGCCCGCGGCCGTCGGACATACTGGTCGACGCATGGAGCGATTGGCCGAACGCTACGAGTTGGGGAGTGCACTGGGCCACGGGAGATCGACGGTGTACCGCGCCGTCGACACCCGCCTGCGGCGCGAGGTGGCGATCAAACGGGTGGCCCTCCTGGCCGGTCAGGAGGACGCGGACCAGGTGCGCACCCGGGCCCTCCGCGAGGCCCAGGCCTCGGCCCGGCTCAACAACCCGGCGGCCGTCGCCCTCTACGACGTCGTCGAGGAGTCGGACGCCGTCTGGCTGGTGATGGAGCTGGTCGACGGCCCCAGCCTGGCGCAGATCGTCACCGACGGCGGGCCGGTGCCCCACCGGCGGGCGGCCGCCATCGCGCTGGCCGTGCTCACCGCCCTCGAGGCGGCCCACCTGGTGGGGGTGATCCACCGCGACGTCAAGCCGGCCAACGTCCTCGTCCCCCCGGGCGACCGGGCCAAGCTGACCGACTTCGGGGTGGCCACGCTCCGCGACGAGTCGCGGGTGACCGCCACCGGGCTGATCGTGGGCTCGCCGTCGTACATGGCGCCCGAGCAGGCCACGGGCGGCGACATCACGGCGGCCACCGACCTGTGGTCGCTGGGGGCCCTGCTGTACTTCGCGGTCGAGGGCGAGCCGCCGTTCCAGGCCGCCAGCGCCCTGGCCACCGCCACCGCGGTGGTGCACGCGCCGCCCCGCCCCCAGCAGCGCTCCGGCCCCCTCGACCGGGTGATCGGGCGGCTGCTGGTGAAGGAGCCGGCGGGCCGGGCCTCGGCCGGCGAGGTCCGGGCGGCGCTGGCCCGCGTGGCGCGCGGCGACCGCCGGCGCCGCGGTGGGCCGGGCGGGCCGGCGACGATCGCCGTCCCCGATGCCGCGACGGCCGACTCGCCGCCGTCGCCGTCCCCGTCGAGCGACGTCTCGCCGCCGGGCGCGGCCCGGTCGAGCGACGTCTCGCAGCCGGCGGGATCGCCGGTTCCGACGCCCGCCGCGCTGTCTCCTCCGTCGAGCGCCGTCTCGCCACCGGCAGCGGCCCGGTCGAGCGTGTCACCCCGGCGGCGGGATCTCCGGTTGCGTCGCCTGCCGAGGTGAGTTCGCCGGCACGCGACGTCAAGGAGCCGGCGGCCGCCGGCACCTCGGATCCACTGGCCGCTGTGGCGGCCTCGGCTGTGGCCTCGCTGGGCCGGGCCCTGGCGCCGGCGCCGACGGACGAGCCTCGGCCGGTCGGGCCGGTGGCCCCCGCGGCCTCGCCCTCCGCCGCGGCGTCGGCGGCGAGCGGGAGCCGGACGACCGTGCAGGCCCGCCGGTCCGTGCCGCCGCAGGAGCCGACGTCCCGGCCCCCGGTCGCACTGCTGGCGCTCGGTGCGCTCATGCTGGTCGTGGCGGCCGCCATCACCGTTCCGGTGCTCACCTCCGACCGCGGCGAGGACGCGGGCGACCGGGCCACGACCGCCACCACCGACCCCGCATCGGGCGCGACCGGCGACGCCGGGGGCGACGCGTCGCCGAGCCCGACCGACCGGGAGGTCGTGCCGTCGTCGACGGTGCCGTCGGGCCGGGCGGCGGCGCTGCCCGCGGGCTGGGCGCCCTACCGCGACCCCCAGGGCGCCTACACGATCGGCTTGCCGCCGGGGTGGCGGGTCGAGCCCACCGGGTCGGCGAACCGCGTCGATCTGGTCGATCCCGACAGCGGGTCGTTCCTGCGGATCGAGTGGACGAGCTCGCCGGGTGCCGATCCCGCCCAGGCGTGGCGCGACCTGGCCTCGAGCTTCGCCTCCCGCAACGCCAACTACCGCGAGCTCGGCATCGGTCCCGCCGCCTACCGCGACTACGACGCAGCCCTGTGGGAGTTCACCCACGGCGGCGGCCAGACGCTGCACACGGGCAACCTGGGCTTCGTGGCGGCCGGCCGCGGCTACGCGCTGATGCTGCGCACCCCGGAGGCCCTCTGGGACGCCAGCCAGCCGCTGTTCGACCAGTTCCAGCAGGCCTTCCAGCCGAGCTGACGGCGAGGGCGAGGGCGAGGGCGAGCAGACTGTCAGGCCGGGGGCATCGCCGTCGAGCGCGACCACGGCGCCAGCAGCACGTCGCGGCAGCCCTCCATCTGGCCCCGGTGCTGGGCGAGCTCCTCGTAGACGTGGACGGCCGCGCCGCCCTGGGTGCGCCCGATCGGTGCCCGGGCGTCGTCGGGATCGTCGATCGGCCCGCGGGGTGGATCGCCCGGCACCAGGTGGGCGAGGTCGGCGGCGAACTGCCGGCGGGCGCGCTCGGCGCGGGCGACGAGCTCGTCGACCGGGCCACGCGCCCGGAACTCGGCGTCACGGTCGCGCTCGATGCTCCGGCCCGTCACCACGTGGCCGCCCCAGTACTCCATCACCCCGAGGCAGTGGTGCAGGATCACGTAGGGCGAGTTGGCGCCGGGCAGGTCGGGGCGGCGGTTGGCCAGGTCGTCGCCCAGCTCGGTGACGATGGCGATCATGCCGTCGAGCGCATCGTCGACGAACCACAGGAGGTCCTCGGTCGAGATCATCCGGCCATCTTCCCCCGTGGCCGGCGGGCGACGGGCGCGACGACGGTCCGCGCGGCAACCCCGGAACGGCAACGGCCGGCACCACGCTTCGGTGGTGCCGGCCGCTGGCTCTGGGGTGCCGGCGGGTCGAGGCGGGGACCCGCCGCCGCTGTCCGCCTACACGGTGATCGCGTTCCTCGGCTGGGGGACGGGCCCCTCGGCGCAGCCGCCGAAGCACGCCACCGCCTGGGGCCGGGCGAGGGGGCCCGCGTCGTCGGTGGCAGCCCCCGCACCCTCGCCGGGCGCCGCACCCTCGGGCGCCGGGGCCACGCACTCGGCCGTGCCCGGCTCGCCGGCGGGGGCGCCGGCCTCGGGTGCGGGCACCGCTATGGCGTCCCCGGTGCCCTCGGCGCAGGCCGCCTGCTCGCGCTCGGTCAGGGTCTCGCCCACGAACTCGAGCATCGTGCCCGACCAGCCGACGGCTGCGGGGGGAAGCTCGGGGTCGACCGGGGCGTCGTCCTGGGTGGGGTCGGTCGGCACGCCGTCCTCGGGAACGTCCGGACCGGGCACGTCGGGGGCCGTCGGTCCGTCGGGATCGGGCGTCCCGGGCGGCGTGGGCGCCGTGGGGTCGACGGGCTCGGTCGGGTCGCCGGGATCGGGAACCTCGGGGCCGGGCGCCACGGTGGTGGGCGGCGTCGCCGGGGGCTGGGTGGTCGGCGGTGCCGGAGCCGGGGGCTGCGTGGTGGGCGTTGGCGTCGTGGGCCGGGGGCCGGCGTTCACCGGCGGCCGGGGCGCCGGGGGGGTGCGAGGCGGCGACGCGGGCGGCGGCGTCGGGCCCGGACCGGGCTGGGGCACCGGGGGCTGGCCGGCGGACTGGTCGGCGTACTGGGCCGCCACGCCCATGACCACCCGCACGTACTCGTCCGTGTGGTTGTAGCGGCGGACCGCGGCGGCCTGCTGCACCGGGTCACGCAGGTTGCCGGGGCCGCTGCACAGGTAGCCGGCCGCGCCGAGGGTGGCGTCGAAGATGTTGTTCGGGTTGCGGCTGCCGTCGCGGTTGCCGTCCACCATCACCGACCGCCAGGTCGAGGGGATGAACTGCATGGGCCCGACCGCCCGGTCGAAGGTGGTGTCGCCGTCGAGGGCGCCGCCGTCGGTGTCGTCGATGCGGGCGAGGCCGGGCCGGCCGTCGAGTGGGAGGCCCCGGATCGGGATGGTGCCGTCGCCGTTCATCAGGAGCCGCGAGCCGCCGAAGCGCCCGTGGTCCGACTCGACGCGGCCGATGGCGGCCAGCAGGTACCACGGGATGCCGCAGCCAGGATCGGCGGTGCCGCTGGCGGCGGCAGCCCCCTGGTAGGCCTGCACGGCGACGAGGGGGATGCCGTCCGCTGTCAGGTTCTCGGAGATCTCCTCGTCGTAGAAGAAGACCTCCTCCGGAGCGAAGCCGTTGTCCTCGACGTCGTCGGGGAAGGGCTCGTCGATCTCGAAGTCGACGAAGTCGAGCTCGCCGCCGTCGGGGTCGAAGATGTCGCCGCCCTCGTCGCCGAAGAGCAGCTCGTCGTCACCGAACAGGTCCTCGTCGTCGACGTCGTCGCCCCACGGCTCGAGGCCCTGGGCCGCGGCGTCGCCGATGGACGAGGTCGAGCGCCCGTCGATGACGCGGCTGCTGGGCACGGCGATGACCAGGAAGGCCACCAATGTGAACACGGCCCGGCGCAGGTCTCGCCGCAGCCGGGGGCCCTTCAGGGCGGTCAAGATTCGCTTTGCTTGCATCGTCCTCGTCGCTCCTCGGCGGAGATCGAACATCGCCCGCACGAGAAGATCCGGAGCCGGCGGGGGCGGTAGATGACGCCCCCTCCGCGGTCGGTGACGAGGCGTGGAGCCTCAGCCCCGCAGCACGTACTTCATGACCTTCCCGCTGGCGTTGAGGGGGAGGGCGTCCACGACCTCGACGCTGCGGGGCACCTTGTAGTTCGCCATGGCGTCCCGGGCCCAGGCGAGCAGGGCGGGGACGTCGACGGCGGCGCCGGACCGGGGGACGACGAACGCCTTGGCCACCTCGCCGAGCCTGGCGTCGGGGACGCCGATGACCGCCACCTGGCCCACCGACGGATGGGCGCTCAGCAGGTTCTCGATCTCCGCGGGGTACGCGTTGAAGCCGCCGACGGTGAACATGTCCTTGATGCGGTCGGTGACGCGGAGGTTGCCCCGCTCGTCGAGCACACCCACGTCGCCGGTGTGGAGCCAGCCGTCGTCGTCGATGGCCGCCGCCGTGGCGCCGGGGTCGCCGAAGTAGCCGGCCATCACGTTGTAGCCCCGGACGACCACCTCGCCCGGCTCCCCCGTGGCCACGGACGCGCCCTTCTCGTCGACCACGGCCACCTCGACGTCGGGAATGGCCCGTCCCGCGGTCTGCGCAATGGTCTCGGGGTCGTCGGTGTGGCGGCACATGGTGGCGATGCCGGTCGTCTCGGTCAGCCCGTACCCGGTGACGATGGTGCGGAAGGTGAGCTCGGACCGCATGCGCCGCACCATCTCGACGGGCACGGTGGCCGCGCCCGTCACCGCCAGCCGCAGCGACGAGAGGTCGAAGCGGCCGAGGTCGGGGTGATCGAGGATGGTCAGGTAGACGGCCGGGGGACCGGGCAGCATCGTGATCCGCTCGCGGTCGACCCGCGCCATCACGCTGGGCACGTCGAAGACGGGGTGGGGCAGGATCGTCGCCCCCGTGATCAGGCAGGCGAGGATGCCGGCCTTGAGCCCGAAGGCGTGGAAGAACGGGTTGACGATGAGGTAGCGGTCGCCTTCCCGCAGGCCCACCACCTCGGCCCAGTCGCCGAACGCCCGCACCGAGGCCCCGTGGCGCAGCATGGCGCCCTTGGGCGCCCCCGTCGTGCCGGACGTGAAGATGATGGTGCTGACGTCGTCGGGGGAGAGCGCCGCCGCCCGCGCCGCGGTGACCGCGGGCTCGACGGCCGCGGCGCCCGCAAGCACGTCCTGCCACGAGCGGGCGCCGGCCGGCACCGGGCCGCTCAGCACCAGGACGTCGTCGAGGCAGGCCGGCCGCCCGGCTGCGTCGAGCAGGGCCACGTAGTCGGTGTCGAGGAAGTCGGTGACGGTCACCAGCACCCGGGCCTCGGCGGTGGCGATCACGTGGGCGGCCTCGCCGCCCTTGAACCGGGTGTTGACGGTCACGAGCACCGCGCCGGCCCGCAGGGCGCCGAGGGCGGCGACGACCCAGTCGGCCGAGTTGGGCGCCCAGACCGCGACGCGGTCTCCGGGCTCCACCCCGAGGGCGACGAGGCCCCGCGCCGCCTCGTCGATCGACGCCGCCAGCTGGGTGAAGGAGAGCCGGCGCTCGCCGTCGACGTCGACCAGGCCCTCCTGGTCGCCGAACTGTTGCGCGGCCCGCTCGACGACCGCTGGGATGGTGGTGGCCTCCATGTCTGACACTGTGTCAGATCTCTACGGCGGACGCCGCTCGGTCGCCGGCGCCGCAGCGGATCGCGTCGTCTGGGCGCGGGAACCGCCGCGTGTCAGGTCGCAAGCTGAGCGGCGGCCTCGGCGACCTCGAGGGCGAACGTCCCGGTGGCCTCGGCCCGCGCCCGGGCGTCGCCGAGCGCCGGGTCGCCCGGCTCGCCCCGCCGCATCGCCAGCGCGTCGTCGATGATCGGGTGCCAGCGGGCGTCGAAGGTTGCCCGGGCGTGGGCGCCCGCCTCCTCCTTGGAGATGATCTCGCCGGTGGCGATCGTGCGGTGGAGCCGCGGCGGCCCGAGCACGCCCCACGCCGTCCACCAGCGGGGCCCGGCGCGGAAGGCGAGGTCGGGACCCCGCCGCACCCGCTCGGCCCAGGGGACCCAGTACTCCGCCAGGTTGTCCAGGTTCCACTGCCGCAACCGCTCGGGCTCGGGGTCGAGGCCCAGCGCGGCGGGCTCGGGGCCCCGCACCGTCACGCCGCGGGTGGCGAGCGTGGTCCACTGGACGGGGTTGACGTCGAAGCCCCGCCCCACGTGGAACTCGTGGCCGACGTGCGAGGCCAGTGGGGTGATGGCCGACACCGGCCGGGTCAGGTCCTCCGCCCGTACGTAGACGCCGTTGCACATGCCGGGGACCGCCAGCCAGGCACGCGCCTGTGCCTGCCCGCGGCGACGGACGCCGCCGGCCAGGGCCGGGACGGCGACGCGCACGCCGTGGACGGTGTGGGCGAGCCGCAGGCGCCGCAGGTCGCGGGGGTCGAGGTCGCCGTCGACCACGGCCACCACATCGATGTCGCTGTGGCCGGGCCGGTACGCCCCCAGCGCCACGGAGCCGATGAGGTAGAGCCCGACGACCCGGCCGGGCAGCAGCCGGTCGACCAGGCGCAGGTAGCGGCGCACCGCCACGTCGACGGGCTGTGGAAACGCGGCGGACCCCATGCCCGGATGATGCCAGGGCCCCGGGCCGCCGGGCCCGGGACCGCCGGGGGCGGCGTCAGAAGCGGTGGCGCGCCCAGGCGTCGGCGATCTCGTCGCGCGCGTCGCCCAGGGTGCGCATCGGCACGCCCGCCACCAGCAGCTCGCTCCAGATCCGGTGGCACTCGAGACGCACGAGTGATCGGCTGACCCCCACGGCTTCGGCCACCTGCTGATGCGACGCCGCCGCGCCCCCGCCCGTCAGTGGCGCGACGTACGCATCGAGGATCTGCCGTTGCCGGGGGGTCAGCCGAGGCCTGGCGCCCGTGGGCGGGCTGGGCTGACGGGTGGCGCCGTTCACCGGGACGATCCGAGTCGGGTTGTGCTCGGTGTTGACCGTGACGGTCAGCTCGTAGGTGAAGGTCCCGACCACCACGATGTCGAAGGAGTGCTCGCGGGGCGAGTGGCAGTCGCCCGGTGGCACCGAGATGAGCGGCCGGCCGTCGACGCGCAGGTCGAAGGCCAGCGACCGGTGCAGGTTGGCCACGAAGGCGCGGCCGTCGTGGATGAACACCTCGCCCGCCAACTTGGGCACGACGTCGTCGTACACCGGCGCATGGCCGATGCGCAGCCCGACGTGGGGATCGCGGCCGAAGTTGACGCGCAGGTCGGGCTGGATGACGACCACCGTCTGGTCGCTCGAGATGGTGCCTGCGGCCCGGTCCTCCACGGTCGAGACGCTACGCCGGTCGCGGGCCCGCGCGACAGGGGAGGCGCTGGCAGGCGGTGCCACTCCGCACCGTATCGTCGCTGGTCACGGCCGTGCCGCCGCCCTCCGGGCCGGCGTCGGTGCTGGGGCGGTCGGCGCCAGCGGATGTCGCCGCCGGAGGGTGGCGGTCGACGCCCGCGTCACGGGCATGTCGCCGGTTCGGCCAGCGGCAGCGTGGCGACCGCCCATCCGGACATCTCGTCGGCGACCACGGCCGAGGCGCCGCCGTTGCACCGGAAGGTGGCGGCGTCGGGGATCCAGTGGCGCGCGCCCTCGTCGTCGACCAACCAGGACGCGCCGCCCTCCTGGCGCACGATCCCGCCGTCCAGCTCGAGCCCCGCCAGCGGCCCGGCGGCCGCGGCCGGGGTGAGCAGCGTCACGTCGTTGACGGGCTCGCCCGACAGCACACCGACGATCTCCTCCTGCGGTGCGCTCAGGTAGCCGTGCTCGAAGTCGAAGCGGAGCTCGTCCTGGTACAGGTACGGGTTGGACGTGGGGAAGCCCAGGTCGCCGTTCAATCCCCCGCGCTGGTTCCAGACGCCGAGGGCGGGAGGGGGGATCCAGAAGAGCTGGGTGTCCTCCCGCCGGCCGACGAGGAAACCTCCCCTGTCCAGTTCGACCACCAAGGCGTCCGGATCGGTCCGGTGCACGACGCCGGACGGATAGCCACCCCGGTTGACGATGTTCTCCGGGGCTGGGTTGCGTGTGACGATCACGCGATACGAGTCCCACATCACCTGGGTCAGGCGCACCTCGCGACCGCTCGGCGTCACCAGCACGACACCGTCGGGGCGGCCGGCGCCGTCGGTCAGCGGCTGGACCTCGGCCTGGTGGAACATCTCTGCGGCCACCGCCGCGCAGGCGTCCGGAGCCAGGCGCCGCACCGCGGCGATGAGGGCAGGCGAGGCCCCGAGCGCCTCTTCGACCGGCGTCTCGCACGCGGGCGCGGTGGAGTCCGAGCTCACCTCGGCCGTGGGTGCGCCGGCGACCGCGGGCGAGCGGTCCGACGAGTCGGATTGGCCGAACGGGTCGATCGCCAGCACGGCGGCGCCCGCCATCAGGACGACGCCCGCGGCCACCGCGATCGGGACCCGGCGCGGCCGCTGCTCGGCGCCGGCGCCGGCGCGCTGCTGCGCGGGGACAGGCAGGCGGTGAGCTCGTCGGCCCACTGCACGGCATAGGCCGGCCGGTCGAGGGGCTCGGGAGCGTTCATGGCACACAGCAGGTCGATGGCCTGGTCGCGCCTCGGCACGTCTCGCAGTGCGTTCCTCAGCTCGGACCGGAAACTGTCGATGGCGAGCCCGCCACGCGGATGGCCCAGCAGGGCGTGCACGGTGATCATGCCCAGGCCCCACCGGTCGGCCGCGGGCCCGCCCGCGGTGTGGGTCGTCTCGGGGGCGATGAACCCCAGCGCGCCCGCCGCGGTGGTGGTCTTCCCCCCGTCGTCCGGGCGCGCCGACCCGAGGTCGATCACCACGGCGCGGCCCGAGTCGTCGATGACGACGTTGCCCGGATGGATGTCGCGGTGCACCAGGTCGTTGGCGTGCAGGGTGGTGATCCCTGCGGCCACGTCCCGGGCCATGGCGAACGCCCGGCGGGGACCGACGGGAGCG
Organism: uncultured Acidimicrobiales bacterium; assembly: GCA_963842395.1. Lineage (GTDB taxonomy): Bacteria > Actinomycetota > Acidimicrobiia > Acidimicrobiales > VFJN01 > ZC4RG19. The sequence continues at coordinate 2,773,407 of CAWJGJ010000001.1, read as the reverse complement.
AGGTCGCGGCAGGCAGCGACCGTCGACCCAGACGGCCGCCACGTAGAGGACGTCGTCGGTCACCGGGGGGCATTCCTTGCGGAACAGCCCGGGGCCCTCGAAGACCTCGAGCGCCCGGGCGACGTTGGGGTGGTCGATTGCGGCCAGGCGGACCCACCGGGCCTTGAGGCGCCGCACCCGGTCGGGCCGGCGGTCGGTGGTGAGCTTCAGCGACACCGGGCCCGTGTAGCCGACCGTGTCGCCCTCGAACGACCGGCGCCTGGCGCGCACCACCCGTCCCTGGCCGCCGTCGAACCCGGTGACGTCAGGCACCGAGTAGGCGCGGCGGTCGCCCACCGGGCCGCAGTACCACTCGTCATCGGTCGTCCTCGCGGGGATCGACCGGGGCGGCGCGTTCGCTGCCCACCGGTCGTCTCCTGGTCGATGCTCCTCGGACGCCCGCCAACCCGTGTTGTCCACCAGTGCTTTCCCCCGGGATCTCCCCATGCTCGAGGTGCCCTCGCGCTGACGAGGGGTGGCCGTGTCCCCGCTGATACCGCCAGGACGTGACGCTGTGCAGCCGCCATGCCACACGAGGACAACCGCACACTATGCGACAGATTCGACGAGCGGGAGATGTCACCCACCCGGCGCCGTCGCAGGGTGGTGGGCGGCGCGCGGGGGCGCCGTCAGGAGGACGGCGGCGGGCAGGTCGCGGGCTCGCCGAGGGGGAGCGTGGCGATCGCCCAGCCCGCCTGGTCGACCGCGGCCTCCGCCTGAGGGCCCCCGAGGCACCGCCACGTGGGGATGTCGGGGATCCAGTGCCGCATGCCGTCGCCGTCGACCCACCAGGCGGTTCCGCTGGCCTGGCGCAGGATGGCATCGCGCACCTCGACGCCGGCGAGCGGCGCGGCGGCCTGTGCGGGGGTGAGAACGACGGCCGTGATCTCGCCCACCGGCTGCGGAAGGCCGCCGGTGGGGGAGGCGGGGGACGACATGTACCCGTGCTCGAAGTCGAGGCGGATCTCGCCCGCGGGCTCGGCGAGGTACGGGTTGGAGGTGGGGAAGCCCAGGTCGCCGGTCATCTCGCCGTGCTGCTCCCACAGGTTGAGCACCTCGCGGGGGAGCCAGAACATCTGCGTGTCCTCGCGGCGGCCCACGAGGAAGCCCGCCCCGTCGAGCTCGATGACGACGGCGACCGGGTCGGTGCGGTGCGCGACGGAGATCGGGTAGCCGGCGCGTGCGGCGATGTTCTCCGGGTCGTTGTTCTGCAGGATCCCGCGGTACGACGCCCACATCGTGGCCGTCAGGCGCACCTCGGCATCTGCGGGGCTGACGACGACCACGCCGTCGGGATCGCCCTCCCCGTCGGCGAGGGCCTGTACCTCGGCGGCGGCGTAGATCTCGGCCGGGCCGGCGGCGCACGCTTCGGGGGCCAGCCGGGTGACGGCCGCGATCAGCCGGCCCGAGGCCGCCGGCGCCGCGGACGCGGGCTCGGCGCACGACGGCGCCGCGGTCTCGGCACCCGCCGGCGCCGCCTGACCGCCGGCGTCGCCCGCCGTGGCGGTGGTGTCGTCGGTGGCCGGGTCGTCACCGAACGGGTCGGTCGCCACGCCCGCGGCCCCGAGCGCCAGGATGGCCAGAGCTGCGGCGACCGAGACGGCCGTCCGCCGCCGCCGGCGGCGCGCCGCGGGGCTGCCTGGGTGCGCCGACCGCCGTTGCGACGCCGACAGGCACCGGGTCAGCTCGCCGGCCCACTGCTCGGGGTCGTCCGGGCGCCGCCCGGGCTCGGGGTCGGTCATGGCCAGGATCAGGTCGGCGGCCTGGCCGGGGCGGGGGATGCCGGCCAGCGCGGGGTGAGCTCGGCGACGAACGCGTCACGGTGCAGCCCGCCCCGCGGATGGCCCAGCAGGGCGAACGCAGTCACCATGCCGAGGCCCCAGCGATCCGCCGCCGGCCCGCCGATGGTGTGCGTGGTCTCGGGCGGGATGAAGCCGAGCGCGCCGGCTGCGGTGGTGGTCGTGCCGGAGTCGTCGGGGCGCGCCGAGCCGAGGTCGATCAGCACGGCGCGGCCCCAGTCGTCGACCACGACGTTGCCCGGGTGGATGTCGCGGTGCACCAGGTCGTGGGCGTGGAGGGCCGCGAGCCCGGCGGCGACGTCGCGGGCCACGGCGAACGCCTCGCGGGGGTCGAGCGGGGCGACGTCGCGGCAGGCACTGCCCCTCGGCCCACGCCGCGGCGACGTAGAGCACGTCGTCGGTCACGGGCGGGCAGTCGATGCGGAACAGCCCGGGCCCCTCGAAGACCTCCAGCGCCCGCGCCACCTGGGGATGGTCCACGGCGGCCAGGCGGGACCACCGGTCGTAGAGCCGCCGCACCCGGTCGACGCGGTGGTCGGTGATGAGCTTCAGGGACACCTGGCCCTCGTAGCCGACCGTGTCGCCAGGAAAGGAGCGGCGCTCGGCCCGCACGACGCGCCCCTGGCCGCCCTCGAACCCCCGAGGGTCGATGATGGCGTACGCCCAGCGGTCGGCGGCCGGGCCGCAGTACCAGACCGGCGGCTGCTGCTCGGGGCCAGGCGCGGGCCCGGTGTCGGGGCCGCCCCGGGGCGCCGCCGTCGGGCGGTCGCCGGTCACGAACGGGTCGTACCTGCCCGGCTCGCGCGCCGCGCTGCCGGATGCGTCAGGTCCCGGTCCCGGGCGCGTGTCGGGGCCGTCGGCGTCTGGCAGCGGGTGCCATGGCGCACCCGGCTCCGAGCCGTCATCGTTCACGTGTTGGCGCTCCGTGGGCGCCGATCTTCCCAGTTCATCCGCTCGAGCCCCCGAGTCGCACCCCAAACTAACTGCCCGTCACCGGTGATGGCGTGCCCGTCACGTTCAGCGTCGCGCCGGCGCGGGCGTCACCGCCCTCCGCGCGGCCCGCGAGGGCTGGGGGTCGGGCCGCTACAGCGAGGCGCAGCGTGCCGCGGCCGCCACGAAGGCGGCTGCACGGTCGCGGTAGTCGCGGTAGCGGTCGAAGCTCGGCGCCGCGGGGGACAGGAGCACCACGCCGTCGGGGCGTGCCCAGGCGAAGGCGGCGGCGGTGGCGGCGTCCATGCCGTCGTACGCCACGACCTCGACCTCCGGGGCCCGCGGCGTGGCCGCGAAGGCCGCGAGGATGCGGGGCGCCACCTCGGAGTCGATCACCGCGACCAGCGTGTCCGACCGGCGTGACGACAGGGCCGCAGCCAGCGGTCGGTAGTCGATGCCCCGATCCTGGCCGCCGACGATGACGGCCACCCGCCGGCCCGGGAAAGCGTCGACGGCGGCGACCGTGGGCAGCACGTTGGTCGACAGGCTGTCGTCGACGAACAGCACGCCGTCGACGGTGCGCACCGGGCGCAGGCGGCTCTCCAGGTGTTCGAAGCCGTGAGCAGCGCGGGCGACCGCCGCGTCGTCGCCGGCGCCCGCTGCGCCCAACGCCACCAGGCAGGCCCGCGCGATCAGCGCGTTGCGACGGTTGTGGTCCCCCAACAGCCCGAGCCCGGCGGTCCAGTCGGCGCCGCCGGCCCCGGCCCCGTCCGAACCCGACGCGGTGGCCGGGGCGGACCCGCCGTGGGGGTCGGTGGGCACGGGCTCGACCGTCACCCACTCGACCCGCGGGCCGAGCAGTGCGCGCCGCTCCCGCAGCAGCGCGCTGTCACCGTTGGCGACGGTCAGCGCGGCCCCCGGCTGGGTGCACAGCGACAGCTTGTCGGCGTAGTACGTGTCGGGGTCGTCGCGGTGCCAGGTCAGGTGGTCGGGGTGCAGCGACGTGACCGCCACCACCGGCGGCGAGGTCGCCACATCGGTGGCCTGGTAGCTCGACACCTCGACGACCCAGTAGTCGACGTCGCTCGGCGCCTCGGGGTCGTAGGGGGGCAGGCCCAGGTTGCCGCCCACCAGGACCCGGTGGCCCAGCCGGTCGAGCAGGTGGCCGGCGATGGCCGAGGTGGTGCTCTTGCCCTTCGTCCCCGTGACGCAGATCACCCGGCTGCGGTCGGCCTCGGCGAGCCACAGGCCCAACCCGCCGACCACCGGGGTGCCGGTCGCCTCGATGGCCGCCACCTCGGGTCGGTAGCGGCTGACGCCCGGCGTCTTCACCACCACGTCGCAGCCGGCCAGCGCCTCGGCGCCGCCGTCGGACGTGGCCAGCACCGGCAGGCCGGCGTCCTCCGCCACCCCGCGCTCCGGCGGCCGGTCGTCGACCAGCACGGGCGTGACGCCCAGGTCGGCCAGCTTGCGGATCGTGGCCCGGCCCTCGACGCCCAGGCCCCACACGCCGACGGTGCGGCCCCGCAGGTCAGACCAGGAGATCGCTGGTCGCGTACGCATCCGGCACGAAGTGGTCGCCGTGGGGGCTGACCAGCGCATCGATGGCGGCGCCGGGCGGCAGCCGATCACCCAGCCGCTCGACGAGGGCCAGCAGCACCGTGCTGGCGGCCCGGTCGGGCCTCGCCGAGGCCAGGGCCACCGCGGCGCGGCACTCGTCCACGTCGCCCACGCACTCCCAGGGCTTGAGCCCCCCGGACGTGTCGACCAGCGTCTCGAAGCGGGGGAGCAGCGTGAGGTCGTCGAGCGGCTCGTGGCCGCGGAAGACCGTGGCCAGCGTCGCGGCGTCGACGAAGGGGGCGAGCACGAGGTCGACGAAGCAGCACTTGTCGCACCGGCCGCACCAGTGGTCGAGCCGCTGTCCCGGGTCGATGTGGAAGCCCCGGTTGCAGCTCTGGAACGCCGGGTGGTACTCGGTCAGGGCCGCGAAGCGCTCCGCGATGAACAGCTCGGAGTAGGGCCGCAGGCGAGAGAAGTAGTCGACCGCCAGGACGGGCGACGCGGCCAGCGCCGACCGGAACCCGGCCTCGAACTCCAGGCTCTTCGACCACTGGTGGTTGACCGTGCGGCCGCCGACCTCGAGGTTTCCCACCGATGACGAGCGCTCGTTGGACATGACCACGGCGTCCCGGCCGTCGAGCGCGGCGGCCATGACGGCGATGGCGGAGATGATGCCGGTCACCGGGACGTGGCCGTTGAGGAACCCCAGCTCCGTCGACCGCAGCACCTGCGGATCGATCTCCCGCTCGGCCCGCACCACCGGCAGGCCGGTCACGGCGGCGGGCCGTTCGATGGCGGCGAACCGGTCGCCGGGGCGGCTGACGACGAACAGCGCGGCGTCGGCCACGGGCCGCACCATCTCGACGGTCACGATCGAGTCGATGCCGCCGCCGAACGGCACCAGCACCCGCGTGCCGGCACGGTCCCGCGGCGTTCGGCCGGCGGCCGGCTGACCGGTCGGCCCGGGGGAGTCGATCCGGAGGTCCGACAGGTCGAGGCCGTTGCGGTACGCGAACTCGCCCAGCCCGTCGAGGTAGAAGCGGCGCAGGAAGTCGGCCTCGACCGGCTGCAGCGGCGTCGACGGCAGCTCGACGACCGGCGGCGCCCCAGCCTTGTGGTACGACACCCCCGCCAGCAGGAACACCCACCGGGCCGCAGCCTCGACGGCCGGATCGTCCCACCGGGGGCTGCCCGCGGACGCGAACGTGATGCGCTCGGAGAACGCACGACCGTCCAGCGTGTAGCGGCACGTCAGCCGGCCGCGGGTGCGGTCGATCTCGTAGCCCTCGTAGCGGAACACGCGGGCGCGGCGATCGGGGTGCGCCGAGGTGGTGGATGCCATGTGGCCCGCCACGCTACCGAGTCCACAGTCTCGCGACGGCGGCGAACCGACCGCACGGACGCGCCGCCCGGTCGCTGAAGAACCCGGTCCCCGGCCCGGTTCCCACGGCGCTGACCTCGACGTTGGTCGCGGGGACACCGGCCTCGACCAGCACCCGGCGGTTGGCCTCCCACAGGTCGAACGTCCAGCGCCCGGTCCCGTCGGGCCGGACGATGCCATCGACTGCACCGCGGCCGAAGCAGGCGCGGGCCGCGTCGGCCACCTCGTCGCCGACCTGGTAGCGGTCGGCCGTGACGGCGGGGCCGAGGCCGGCGATCACCCGCGCGGGCTCGGCACCGAGGCCGGTCATCGCGGCGAGCGCGGCCTCCGCGATCCGGGCGACCGTGCCGCGCCACCCCGCGTGAACCGCGGCCACCACGTGGGCTACCGGGTCATAGAGCACGAGCGGCACGCAGTCGCCCACCACCACGGCGACGCCGAGGTCGGTCGTGGCCGTGACCACCGCGTCGCACGGAACGGCGTTGTCGGCGGTGACGGTGCCCCGCGCCCGGTCGGCGTCGCCGACGACGGCCACCTGACGCCCGTGGGTCTGGTGGCAGAACACCATGTCAGCCAGATCGAGGCCCAGGCCGGCCGCCACCCGCCGCCGGTTCTCGACCACGCGGTCGGCGACATCGCCGACGCCGAGGCTGAGGTTCAGGCTGGCGTAGGCACCCTTGGACACGCCGCCGTCCCTCGTGGTCACCACCGCGTCGAGCTCGAGGCCGCGGAAGATGGTCCATCCGATCGTCGATCCCCTCGGGTGGGCGGACCGTGAGCCACCGTTCGGGGAGGTCGGGGCCATCAGGCTCGCGAGCGTACCGCCGACGGTTACCACGGCTCGTCGGGCGGCTGCCGATCGGTGAGCCCGCGAGCGTCGCTCCCGGAGACGGGCGGCGACCGGGACCTGGCGGCACGACCGACGGCAAGGGCAACGGCGGGAGTCGCGGCGGGGACCCTAGGGAGACGAGGCGCCGCCCGGCGGAAAGCCCAGGCAGCGGAGCTGTTCGGTCGTCGCGGCGTGGACGTCGATGTGGATCAATGCTCCGATCGGGCAGGACGTGCCCGCCGCCGTGGCCAGGCCGTACAGCTCGCCACCCGCGAACGCGAGGCCGTACACCTCGGGAGAGGGCAGGTCGAGCACACCGGTTGCCGCGCCGGTGGCCGGGTCGACGGTGGCGAGGACACCGGCCGCGGCGCCGTCGGCGGCCGCGGCGTAGAGGGTGCCGTCGGGGCCGAAGGCCAGGTCGCCGGCCGACGTCAGCCCGCCACCGAAGGCGCCGATCGGCGTGGCGGCGCCCGTACCGGGGTCGACCTCGACCAGCTGACCGGCCTCCTGGGCGGCCAACAGCCGCCCGTCGGGCGCGACCACGAGGGCGTTGACCGAGCCGACCCCCAGGAGCCCGACCGCGGTGGCCACGCCCGTGGCGGGGTCGAGCCTGTACAGGTTGTCGAAACCGACGGCGTAGACGCTGCCGTCGGGGGCGGCCGCGACGTCCGTCAACTCGACGCCGAGGCCGCCGGCGTCGGTGACGTCGGCGAGCTGCTCGTCGCCGGACGCGGTGACCGACCAGAGCGCCGATGCCGGCTCGAACGAGGCGCCGAGCAGCAGGGCCGACCCGTCGCCTCCACTCCCCCCGTGGGTGAGCGTGATGGCGTACCGGTCGCGGCCGTTGAGCTGGTCGCCGAGGGCATTGAGCTGGGTCTGGAAGAACGAGAACAGCGTGCCGCTGAGGACGAGCGGGGAGAGCACGGTCGCGGCGCCGACGCCCCAGGCGTTGCTGATCGTGTCGAAGTCGAAGCACTCGCCGAGGATCGTGCCCGCGTTCCCGCTGCCGATCGACAGGGCGCAGTCGGAGTCGTCGAGGAGGTCCACGAGCCCGTTGCCGCTCTTTGCCACGCCGAAGCGGTCGTAGATCGACAGCAGGGCGTCCTTCGCGACGTCGAGCTGGTAGAGCGAACCGCCGACGCCGTCGAACTCGGTGCTGACGGTGGCTCGGCCGCCGGCGTCGAGGTCGGCCCGGAAGGTGACCGAGTCGCGCGGTCCCACGGTGACCTGGCCCTCGAGCGTCAGAGCCGCGGCGAGAAGCTCGTGAAGGGCTTCGCCCTCGCCGGTCTGGTCGCCGACGGTCAGGCCGTCGCCATGGCTGAGGAGCAGGGTGTAGCGCCGGTTGTTGACCACCGTGAGATAGGCGCCCTCGTCGTCACGGCCCAGGCACCAGTAGACGGTGTCGCCGTCGTCGGAGGACACGTCGTAGCCGGCGTCGCGGGCGCCGTCCTCGTCGTCGCACGCGGGTGGGTCGGCCTCGGCCGTGACGTCGCTCGTCAGGCCCTCGAAGCTGTCGCGCGCCACGTCGCCGATGGCCCCGACCAGCGACCGGAACGCCTGGAACAGCGACAGGTGCGTGGTGGTCACCACCACCACGTCGCCCCGCACCTCGGCAGGCAGCAGCTCCCACGGCCCGTCCGCGCTCTCGGCCGTCATCGCGAAGACGACCTCGTCCTCACCCACGGCCTCGGTCGCCCCGCCGTCGAGCGGGATGGCGATCTCGACCTCGCCGGTGACCTCGCCGTCGGTGGTGACCTCCAACGCCGGCGAGAGCGCCTCGACCCCCTCGACGTCGGCGGCGGGCGCGTCGACGTCCGCCTCGCTCACCGACACGTCGCCAGAGACGTCGCCGGTCACCTCGGCCAGGATCTCGTCGCCCGGCCCATCGCCGGCGCTCTCCTCGGCGCACGCGATCACCGACGTCGCCAACAGCCCCGCCGCCACCATGCCCGCCACAGCACGCATCCGCATGCGTTCCCCGCCCTCCGCCATCTCGCCGTCGTCCCGCCCGTCGCCCAGACGCCGGCTCGGCGGCATCTCCCGACCCGTCGACCTTACCGGTGCCGCCATCCTCGCCTAGCGACATCGCTGCATCTGGCGTTGGCCGCCCCTGCCATCGACGGCGCCACGGCGCGACGGTCACGGCCGCCGGCGACCCGGCTGACCACGCTCTCGCCCCCGGCGCCGACTCGGTCGCCGAGCGGCGCCGGCACTAGCCTGCACGACCGCTTCGTCGGACCAGCCGGGAAGGATCCGGGACCAGTGCTGCACACCGAACCAGGCGGAGCCACGTGACCACCGGCGCCGACACCGGCACCGGGCCCGACCAGCCCACGGGCCCCGCGGCGCCCGGGGGCCCCACGCCCGCCTTCGCTCTGGGCGCAGACGCCGATGCGGCCGCCGGCGCCACCGGGGAACGCCGACGCCGCCGCCGACGCGGCGGCCGCGGAGCGGGCGTGGCACCAGGGGTGGGTGTTCGCGGGGTTCCTCGTGCTGTTCTCGGCCGGGGTCGTCCTGGTCAGCGAGGTGGTCGCCGCCCGCGTCATAGCCCCCTACGTCGGCATCACCCTCGAGACGTTCTCCGCCGTCATCGGCTGCGTGCTGGCGGGCATCTCGCTCGGGAGCTGGCTCGGGGGCGTGCTGTCCGACCGCATCGCCCCCCGGGTGCTCCTGGGGCCGGTGTTCGTACTGGGTGGCGCGCTGCTCATCGCCTCGCCGTTCATCGTGCGCAGCATGGGACCCGACGCCACGGCGTCCAACCCGGCCTCGGCGCTGGGCCTGGCCTTCGCGGGCTTCTTCCTCCCCAGCGTGGCGCTCAGCGCGGTCAGCCCCGCGGCGGTGAAGATGCTCGGCCAGGGGCGGCCCAACCTGGGCCTGGTGGCGGGCGGCCTGTCGGCCATCGCCACCGCCGGCGCGCTGCTCGGGAACTTCGGCGCGGGGTTCGTGCTGGTGGGCGCGTTCCGCACCGACCAGATCCTCATCATCAGCGGGGCGGCCTGCATCGTGGTGGGCGGGGTCGTCGCCCTCCTGAACCAGCGGGGCGTGCTCGGTCGGGTGGTGCCGGTGTTCGTCATCGTGCTCGGCCTGGCGGCGACGACCATGGACGGGCGCATCCCCTGCGACGCAGAGACCAAGTACGTGTGCCTCAACATCACCGAGGAGGCACCCCAGCAGTTCCTCATCTCGAGCAACATCTACAGCAGCAGCTTCACCGACGTGGCCAACCCCACGAACCTGCGCTTCGCCTACGCCAAGGACGTGGCGGGGATCGTCGCCGCCGACCCCCGCCCGACGGGAGCCGCGCCCCGCATCGGTTACGTCGGCGGCGGCGGCTACACGCTGCCGCTGTACTTCGACGCGGTGTATCCCGGCGCCCGCCACGAGGTGTTCGAGATCGACGAGGAGCTGGTCGAGGAGGTCGACGCCGCGCTGGGCGTGCCGGGCCTGCTCGACCGATTCCCCACCACCATCGGCGACGCACGCGTCGAGCTCGGCACCGCCGACCCCGGCGCGTTCGACGTCATCGTGGGCGACGCCTTCGCCGGGATCTCGGTGCCGTGGCACCTGACCACCCGCGAGTTCCTCGAGGTCGTGAAGAGCCGGCTGGCCCCGGGCGGGATCTACGTCATGAACATCATCGACTACGACGACTACGAGCTGGCCCGGGCCGAGGCCCACACCATCGAGCAGGTGTTCGGCGACCTCATGATCGTGGCCCGGCCCGACGTGCTGGCCGACCAGGGCGACGTCGGCGCCAACATCATCCTCGTCGGCGGCGAGGACCTCCCCGAGCGCGACGCGGTCGTGCAGGCGGTCGCCGCCCAGGCCTCGGGCTCGGCGGTCAGCGACCCCGCCACCGTCGAGGCGTTCATCGACGGCGCCACCCTGCTGACCGATGACTACGCCCCGGTCGACCAGCTCATCGGCAACCCGAACCCGTAGGACGTCCTGGCCGCCGCTCCCGGGGCGTCGGTTCCCCGGTTCTGGCGTCGCTCAGTGCCACATGGGCTGCTGAGCGACGCCGGTTCGCCGGCGCGGCGCTCGGCGCCGAGGCCAGGACGATGTGGAGTGGTGGGGGTGGCCCCCAACGGGCCACCCCCACCACAGACCCTCAGGTCAGGCCAGTAGGTAGGCCATGATCCGGCCCAGCACGTCTGCCTGCTCGGCCGGCGTGGCCAGCTGCTCGATGCCATAACCGAGCAGCACCGAGTCCCTGGTGGTCACCGAGGCGGCCACCTCGACCAGGACCGTCGTGATCTGGAAGTCGCCCTGGTTGACGGCGCTGCCGGCCGGTGCACCCTCGACGGTCCACAGGCTGGTCGGGCCCTCGAAGCCGTCGGCGTCGACCACGGTGGTGCCGCCGCCGGTGGTGATCCGGGTGTCGTCGACGAACACGCCGATGCCCCCGGACGCCGGGTCGGTGACGTAGCTGATCTTCACGTCGACCGCCCCGCCGGCGTAGGCGGACAGGTCGTAGGCGACCTCCTGGTAGCCGCCCGAGTCGCCGGTCAGCCTGTTCCACGAACCCGTCGTGCCCGTCGTACCGCAGGGGTTGCCGGGCGTCAGGTAGTGCAGCAGGAACGGGTGCATGTCGAGCAGGAAGCCGCCCTCGCACTCGGTCGGCGGGTCGGAGTCGGACAGGCCGCCGGCCTCGGGCAGCGTGGTCCATGCGTCCGTGCCCGAGGGGGCGGCTTCGACGATGACGTTGTCGTAGCCGAGCTCGGTGCTGAACGAGATGTCGAACTCCAGCGCCGGTTGGCTGGCGGCGGTGGTGGACGTCAGGTCGACCGTGCGCCCAAGGCGCATGTACGACCCGTCGGCGTGGACCGCGCCGGCGTACTGCGTGCCCTCCGACGGCCCGAATGGGTTGATGCCGTCGGCGGTCAGGTAGGTGCTCGACGAGTTGCTCGCGAACAACGGGAACTGGTCGGGCGGCAGCGCGTCGCTGGTCACGGCGAAGGCCCCCGCCTCATCGAGCGGGTTGTCGGCTACCGCGGGGCCGCCGAAGGTGGCGGATGCACCCTCCAGCGGCGTGCCCGTGCCGGCGATCCCACCGGGATCGACGAACGTCGTGCGGGCGAAGGCTCCCAGGTAGTACTGGTGGAAGTCGTCACTCAGCAGCAGGCAGTCGCTGAAGAAATCCTCTGTGACCACGCAATCCTCTTCGGGTGCGCCGTCGAGCCCGTAGTAGATCCCGCCCAGCGACCCGCCGAGCAGGCCGAAGTAGCCCGTGGTCTCACCGGCCTGGACGAGCTTGCCACCCTCGTTCAGGTAGTCCCGCACCGCGATGGTGAGGAACTGCTCCCGCTCCGCCACGGCCAGGTCGGGCAGCGGCCCGAACTGGAACGTGTCGGTGATCTCGTCCTCCGGGTCCTGGGTGAGCCGGTTGTCGCCCAGCTCCCACACCACGGCCTCGTAGTGGCTCAGCACGCCGAGCGGGTGGGGGATGCCCTGGGCGTCGACGTCGAAGACGTCGGAGCTGACGTTGCTGGCGTCGAGGGCCGCCGTGTACTCGTCGGTGTACTTTGGTGCGTTCGTCCCGGCCGGATAGGTCGGGTTGACGCCCGTGTAGTCCTCGTCGGCGATGATCAGGGCGTCGGCGCCCGTGTCGGACACCTGCGTGTAGGTGAAGTGCTCGCTCTCGACGGGGCCGCGCCCCGACTCGGTGGCGGTGAACCACACCTCGACGGTGTCGCCGGGCCTCGCGCCACGCACATCGCCCCGGTACTCGGCGTAGTACACGTCGGAATCGCCGCCGTAGCGCTCGCCGCCTTCCCACTCCTCGACCCGGACCCGCTGGGTGCGCCCGCCGTTGATGGAGTAGTTGAGCCGCCGCTGCCCCTGGGCACGCCGGGCCGTCACCGCCACCGTCTGCGGCGAGCCGTAGGACTCGTCGAAGGGGTCGATGACGAAGTCGGGCGCCTCGATGCCGACCACCGACACCGGGTCGTCGGCGTCGAGCGTCGACTGGGCGGTGGCGATGGCGAACGGGATGTTCTTCGCGAACTCGGCCTGGATCAGGTCCTCGTCGTCGGGGAACTCGAACACGCTGCCGCAGTCGGCCGGGTCCCACTCGTCGTCGGGAACCGACTCGCTGGCGGTCTCGCACGTCGACATCTCGGGCGTGAACGCCAGGGTGCCGTACTCGCTGTGGGCGTGCTCGGTGGTCTCGCCGTTGGTGGTGTACAGCTCGGCCGAGATGTCGGGGTCGTAGCCTTCCACCGCCGGGTTGGCGTCGTCGCCGGTCATGGCCTCGTAGACGGCGTCGTCCGGCGTGGGCGTCGACACCTGCCACCCGGTGCCCCACAGCAGTAGCTCGGCGGCCGAGTGGTAGTTGATCATGAACCGGAAGCCGATCCGGTCGAGCAGGTCGTCGATGGCCCGGGTCTCGGGCTCGGACGCGGGCGCCGTGCCCCGGTAGGTCTCGTTGGCCGGCTCCTCGGACGAGCCCTCGTTGTCGTAGCCCCACTTGGTGGGGTAGTTGCGGTTGGGATCGACACCGTCGCCCGGCTCGATCACACCGTCGCCGTTGTTGTCGCGCAGGTTCTTGCGCCACAGGCGCTGGTCGGGCTGGAAGGTGAAGTCGTACCCGTCGGGGTTGACGACAGGGACGAACCACATCTCGGTGCGGTTGACCAGGTTGGTGATCGTGGGGTCGGTGCCGTACGAGTCGACCACGTGGTGGGTCAGGCGGCGGATCATCTCGGGCGTGATCCACTCGCGCGCGTGCTGCGCGGCCTGGAACAGGGTCGCCGGCCGGCGCCCGTCCTCGGTCTGCCGGGCGCGGTTCGTCACCTTGAGCGCGATGATGTCCTGCCCGTTCACCGTCCTGCCCAGGACCACCAACTTGACGATGTTGCGGTTGTCGCGGGCGATCTGCTCGAACTCCTCCTTGAGCCCGCCCGCACCGCTGTAGGGCCGGAAGACGTTGGTACCCTCGGCGACGGCTGCGGTCGCCAGCTCGGCCGCGGTCTGGCCGTCGACCAGCTTGGGCTCGAGCTCGATGCCCTGGTCGGCGAGCGCGTCGGCCTGCTCGCCGCTGACGACGATCTCCACGTCGACCGTGTCGCCGGCGCGATCGGTGACGATGATCTCGCGGGGGTCGACGCCCGATGCGCGGATCAGTTCGAGCTTCGCCAGCTCGACCTTGCCGATGTAGACGTCGTAGTGGTCGTCGCCCGCCGGCGGTGATTCGGTGCCTTCCTGTGCCGGCCCTGCCTGTGCCGGAACCGCGCCGAGCGCGCCGGCAAGAAGGCCGACGGCCATGACAGCCGTGAACCTGCGCCTCATCGAGACCTCTCCCCTGTTCGATTCGTTCACCCGGACGCCAGGATGGGCCGCGACGCGTTGCGTGTCAACGGACCCACGTGGCGGGACCGCGCCACGTTCCTGCGAACGGCTGGTGCGCCCGGCGCCGAATGTCGCTGCCCCGGACCAGTGTCCGACGGCGTCAGGCCAAGGGTGGGGTGTCGGTCGGGGGGCGGACGGCGCGGGGGAACCCGATGGCCGCCAGGCCGCGGGCGGCGGCGACGCCCAGCCAGGTGAGGGCGATGTAGGTGGGTACCCCGATGCCGATCTGCTGGACCATCTCGATGAACATGGGCGCCTCGTAGGGCTCGCCCGTCGGCGACGAGCCGTTGCCCCACATCTCCGTGACCTTGTCGGCGAGGGGGGTCCCCTGGCTGATGAACGTGTCGTGGAACAGCGGCGCCGGCCCGACCATGAGGGCCAGCAGGCACCCGGCCACCACGGCGAACGGCACGGCTCGCACGCGACCGCCGTTGGTGCCGTCGGCGCCGGCGGTCGCCGTGGCCACGTGGGCGGCGACGGGCAGGATGAGGGCGATCGCAGGCGTCAGGCCCACGAAGCCGAACGAGGAGTCGATCAGCCAGTGGAGCCAGGGGCTGATGGCCGGGCCGCCCTCGCCGAGGTAGATCGCGTGGAACCAGAACATGACCGCACCGCCCCCGTAGGTCAGCAGGGCGGTGCACACCACCAGCCCGACCCACGAGATCGGGTCGGCGTAGAACGCCCGCAGCTCCGCCCACGCAGCGGGCTGCCATCTCGCCCGGGTCTGGTGCCCGAATAGCGAGCGCGCGGTCGGTCCTCTGCGTGGGCTGAACGCCATGGCGGGGTCCTTCGTCTACGGATCGCCCGCCACCCACCGAGAATGAACGACCACTGCCCGTAGGTACAGGGTTGTTCACGACTTCTTAAGGACTCTTTAGCGTGTCGCTAGGCGATAGATCGGCGCTCCAACAATGTTCGCGTGCGCGAACGAGGTACAAGCGGTACTGTCGGCCTCGATCGGCGCAGGCGCTCCCTGGGTGGACGAGCGTTCGGCCGGTCCAGCGGCACGACGGCCTAACGGCCACGGGAAGGGGTCATTCAGAAGAGGGGGAACTATCCGTGACCCGTCATGTCTTCCTGCGGCGGCGGGCGATGATGCGGACGTGGATGCGATGGCGTCGCCACCCGTCTCTGGCGGGGGTCGTCACCGCAACCTGGGCGATGGGGCCGCCCAGTCAACGAGTACGAGTCTCCACGGGACTGGCGACGTTCCTGGCGCGCACCGCGGCCGCGGCCGCCGCGGCGGTGGCCGCGCTCGCGGCGCCCGTGCCCGAGGTCGTGCGCGACGACGACCGATTGCTGCGCTACGGCGACCTGGTCCTCGACCTCGACACCCGCGACGTCCGGCGGGGCGCCGAGGCGATCGTGCTCACCAAGATGGAGTTCAGCCTGCTCGAGCTGTTCCTGCGGCACCCCCACCAGGTGCTGACGCGCGAGGTCATCTTCGACCGCGTGTGGGGCTTCGGGTACGCCCTGACCTCGAACACACTCAACGTGTATGTCGGCTATCTGCGCCGCAAGACCGAGGCCGCGGGCGGCCCGCGGCTGATCCAAACGGTGAGGGGCGTGGGGTATGTCCTGCGACGCGATCCGGTGGTCACCCCTGCCCATTGGCGCCGCATATGAGGGCTTTCTTCATGAGTTCTTACTAACGGTAGATCCTCACCTTAGGTGGACTGACCTATATGTCAGTTAGCCGGGCCCGCGACGCCGGACCGTGGGGGGACGGCCCGGGCCCGGGTTCGGAGGCGAGGATGACAACCCGCACGAGAACCTTCCCAGGCCGGCGTCGCCGGCGAGGCCTGGCCCGCATCGGAATGCGCATCGGCGTTGCCGCCGCGCTCATCGGTGTGATGGCCACGAGCGCCGGGGCCGCGGGTCCCGACGTCATCGGCACCGCCCGATCGCTCGACGGCCGTGGGAACAACCCCATCAACGGCAATCGGGGTGCGACCAACGTGGAGTACCGCCGCCAGACACCGGCCCGGTACGCCGACGGCCGGGGTGCACCGCTGACGGGGCCGTCGCCCCGGCGCATCAGCAACCGCGTGTTCAACGACGTGGCCCAGAACCTGTTCTCCGAGAACCGGGTGTCGCAGTGGGGCTTCGTGTGGGGCCAGTTCCTGGATCACACGTTCGGCCTGCGAGCGACCGCCGGGGGCACCGAGAGCACGCCGCTCGCGTTCGACCCCGCCGACCCGCTGGAGGAGTTCCGCAACGACTTCGGGAGCATCGGCTTCACCCGGACGCCGGCCGCACCGGGCACCGGGACGAGCAGCTTCAACCGGCGCGAGCAGATCAACACCGTCGACTCCTTCATCGACGCCTCGTCCGTGTACGGGAACAGCGCGTCCCGGCTCGAGTGGCTGCGTGAGGGCCCGGTCGACGGGAACATGGCCAACAACGGGCCGCACCTGCTGTTGCCGGGCGGCGACCTGCCCACCGTGGGCACCCGGGGCAACCCGGCGACCGCGCCGCCCGTCGATCGGGACGGCCGGTTGCTCGGGGAGCCGAACCGGGCCCGCGTGGCCGGGGACGTGCGGGCCAACGAGAACCTGGGCCTCCAGGCGACCCACAACCTCTTCGCGCTGGAGCACAACCGCATCGTCGACCGGCTGCCGGCGTCGCTCAGCTCGGAGGAGAAGTTCCAGATCGCCCGGCGGATCGTCGGGGCCGAGCAGCAGTTCATCACCTACACCGAGTTCCTCCCGGCGCTCGGCGTCAACCTGTCGTCCTACCGGGGCTACAACCGGTTCATCGACCCGACGCTGTCGAACGAGTTCGCCACCGTGGGCTACCGCGCCCACAGCATGATCCACGGTGAGCTCGAGCCCGGCGGCGAGTTGGCCGACTTCACCCAGGCCGAGCTCGATGCCATCGAGGCGGAGGGCATCGAGGTCGTGGTCGAAGGCGACGAGGTCGAGTTCGTCATCCCGCTCAACGTGGCCTTCTTCCACCCCGACCTGATGAACCAGATCGGCCTCGGGGCCGTTCTGAGGGGCATCGGCGGCGAGTCGCAGTACAAGAACGACGAGCAGATCGACAACCAGCTGCGCAGCGTCCTGTTCCAGGTGCCCCGGCCGGGCGTGCCCGACCCCAGCGTGTGCCTGGACGGGCCCTCGCTGCCCGACTGCTTCCAGGGCGTCGTCGACCTGGGCGCCATCGACGTGGCCCGCGGCCGCGACCACGGCATGCCGCGCTACAACGACCTGCGCGACGCGCTCGGGCTGGCGCGCAAGCCCAGCTTCACGTCGATCACCGGCGAGGCGACCGCCAGCTTCCCGACCAACGACCCGCAGGTCGACCGGACGAACCCGATCGACGATCCCGACATCCTCGACTTCGTCCAACTTCGGGACATCAACGGCAACGTCATCCCGCTCGGGACCGAGGCGGCCGACGCCGACGCGGTGACGGGCATCCGGCGCACCACGCTGGCGGCCAGGCTCAGCGCGTTGCACGGTGGCAACGTCAACCAGCTCGACGCTTTCACCGGCATGCTGTCCGAGCGCCACGTTCCGGGATCGGAGTTCGGCGAGCTGCAGCTCCGCCTGTGGCGGAACGAGTTCGGGCGGCTCCGGGACGGCGACCGGTTCTTCTACCTGAACGATCCGGTGCTGGCCCAGATCCGCACCACCTACGGCATCGACTTCCGGCGCACGCTGTCCCAGGTGATCGTGGACAACACGGAGCTCGTGACCGGGGACATCGAGGCCAACGTGTTCCTGGCCCCCAGCGACTAGTAATCTGACGACCTGTCAGATTCGTCGCGGGGGAGAGTGAAACGGTGAGGTTGCGGGAGACAGCTGAAGAGAGGGCGTTTCGCCGGGAGCTGCGAGAGTGGCTCGACGAGGTCCTCCCCAAGCTGCCTCCCGCACCGCCGTTCGAGGACTGGGCGGCGAAGCGGGCCTACGACACCGGCTGGCAGCGCCGCCTCTTCGACGCCGGCTACGCCGGCATCTCGTGGCCGATCGAGTACGGGGGCCGCGGGGCCACGCCGTCGGAGGAGCTCATCTTCCTCGAGGAGACCGAGCGGGCCGGCGCCCCCTACGTCGGCTGCAACTTCGTCTCGACGCTGCACGCGGGCCCCACGATCGCCGCGGAGGGCACGCCCGAGCAACGGGCCCGCTACCTTCCCCCGATCCTCCGGGGCGACAACGTGTGGTGCCAGGGCTTCTCCGAGCCCGAGGCCGGGTCCGACCTCGCCTCCCTGCGCACCCGTGCCGTCCGCGACGGCGACCACTACGTGGTCACGGGCCAGAAGATCTGGACCTCGCACGCCCAGGTCGCCGACTACTGCGAGCTGCTGGCCCGCACCGACCCGGACGCCCCTGTCGCCACAGGTTCCGCCCCCGGTTCGTCATCGGGACAGACAGGGCGAAATCTGCAGCGAAAGCACCGGGGCATCACCTGGATGATCATGCCCATGGACTCGCCGGGCATCGAGGTGCGGCCCATGCGCACCCTCACCGGCGAGAGCGAGTTCAGCGAGATGTTCCTCGACGAGGTGCGCATCCCGGTCGACAACGTGGTCGGTGCCGAGAACGACGGCTGGCGCGTCGCCATGGTGACCTTCGGCTTCGAGCGGGGCACCGCCTTCGTGAGCGAGCTCCTGGGGTCGATGCGGCTGCTCGCCGACCTGGTCGAGATCGCCCGCAAGACCCCGCTCGGCCCCGGCCCGGGCGCCGGTCCCGGCCCGACCGGCACCGCATGGGACGACGCCGGCATCCGCCGCGAGCTCGCCGTGGTGGGCGCCGAGCTCGACGCCCAGTGGGCGCTCACCAAGCGCAACGTGTCGCGGGCGGCCCGTCACGGCAACGCCGGGGTCGGCGGCTCGGTGTTCAAGCTGGCCTACCACGAGACCCGCGAGCGCCTGGGCGAGGTGGCCATGCAGGTGCTCGGCCGCGCCCGCCTGGCCCTCGACGACCCGACGGGGCTGTCGTCCCGCGGGCTCGACCACGTCCACCAGCGCCTCTACGCGCTGTCGCTGTCGATCGCGGCGGGCACCGCCCAGGTGCAGCGCAACATCGTGGGTGAGCGCCTGCTGGGCCTCCCCCGGGAACGCTGAGCGGCCGGACGGGCCGGACGGAAGGCGACGGATGGACTTCGAACCCACTGACGACCAGGTCGCGCTCCAGGCCGAGCTGCGCCGGTTCCTGACCGACCGGGTCACACCCGAGGCCCGCCGGGCCATCGGCCGTCGACCCGGAGGGGTCGAGCGCGGGATCTGGCGCGAGTTGGGCAGCATGGGCGTGTTCTCGCTCACCCTGCCGGAGACCGACGGCGGCGTGGGCCTCGGCTACGCGGAGGCGACTCTGGTGTTCGAGGAGCTGGGCCGCGCCGCGGTGCCGGGTCCCCTCATCGGCACCTTCCTCGCCGGGGGCCTGGACGGCGCCGGCGGGCTGACCGGCGCCGCCGCCGAAGGGGTGGTCGTCGGCGCCATGGCCCGCCCGGCCGTGGGCGGCGCGGCGTTCGTCGAGCACCTCGCCGCCCTCGACGCCCTCCTGGTGGTCGACGAGCACGGGGTGTCGCTGGTGGAGCCGCCGCTCACCGGGCGCCCCGTGGCCAGGCCGCTCGACCCGCTCACGCCCGTCGACGTGGTCGACGAGCTCCCGGCGGGCGTCGCCGTCGGCGGGCCCGATCTGGCGACGCGGCTGTGCGTGGTCGGCGGCCTCCTGGCCGGCGCGCTGCAGGTGGGGCTGGCCGACGCGGCCGTCGCACTGGCGACCGACCACGCGCTGCAGCGCACCCAATTCGGCCGGGTCATCGGCAGTTTCCAGGCGGTGAAGCACCTGCTGGCGGACGCCCAGGTGCAGGTGGAGGTGGCCCGCGCCGCGGTGCAGGCCGCCGGGGTCGAGCTCGACGACGCCGACCCGCCCGATCCCGCCGCCGCGCCCCGCGCCCGGCGGGCGGTCGACGCCGCCCGGATCGTGGCGTCGCGGGCGGCCGACCGCGCCACCCGTACCTGCATCCAGGTGCACGGCGGCATGGGTTTCACGTGGGAGCACGACGCCCATCTGCTGCTCAAGCGTGCGCTCGTGCTCGATGCCGGCCTCGGCTCGCCCGAGGTCGCGGTCGAGTCGCTCGCCGCCGCGCTGTGACCGCATCGCTAGACGTTCCGACCGGGCCGACCGGGCCCGGCCACCTGCCGGTTCCCGTCGCCGGCTGAGGGGAGAGGGCTGGCTACGATCGGGTCGTGCGGCGACGCGAGCGACTGGGCAGCGAGCGTCACCGGCGCACCTGGGGCCAACGGCTGGCCATCGCGGGCGGCTGCGTGTCGACGGTTGGGCTGCTGGCCAGCGCCGCCGGCCTCACCTACCTGTTCCGCAAGTACGAGCGGCTGCCCCGCATCGAGCTGAGCGGGGTGCTCGACGCGCCCGCCGAGTCGGGCGAGCCCGAGAACTACCTGATCGTCGGCATCGACGACGCCGAGAACCTGCCCGCGGGCGACTCGGTCCGCGTGGGGCGCGACCCCACGCGGCGGTCGGACACGATCATGATCCTGCGCACCGACCCGGCCTCGGGGCGCGCCGCGCTCCTGTCGCTGCCCCGCGACCTGTACCTGCCGCTCGCCGACGGGGTGGGCAACTACCGCAT
Source organism: uncultured Acidimicrobiales bacterium (assembly GCA_963842395.1). Taxonomy (GTDB): domain Bacteria; phylum Actinomycetota; class Acidimicrobiia; order Acidimicrobiales; family VFJN01; genus ZC4RG19. The sequence continues at coordinate 2,752,922 of CAWJGJ010000001.1, read as the reverse complement.
CAACCGCGCCATCGACCTGGGCGGGCCGGAGCTGCTCATCCGCACCCTCGACGAGAACTTCGCCATCCCCATCCACCACTACGTGCAGGTCGACTTCGCGTCGTTCCGAGGCCTGGTCGAGGCGATCGACGGCGTCCCGGTGCCCATCCCGCATCCGGCCCGCGACGAGGAGACCGGCCTCGACATCGCCGAGGCCGGCTGCCACACCCTCGATCCCGTCGAAGCCCTCGCCTACGTCCGCTCCCGGCACTACGAGGAGCGCATCGACGGTCGCTGGGTCGAGGACCTCCGCTCGGACTTCGGGCGTATCGCCCGGCAGCAGGACTTCATCCGGCGGGCGCTGGCGCGGGCCATCGACCGGGGTGCCCGCAACCCCGGGACCATGGACCAGCTCATCGACGTCGGCCTGTCGGGCATCACCGTCGACGGCGAGCTGACCGCCAACGACATCTTCGACCTGGGCACGCACTTCCGGTCGTTCGACCCCGACAGCCTGGTCACCTACTCGCTCGACGGCACGCCCGACATGGCCGGCGACGCCGAGATCCTGCGGCTGGTGGAGGGTCCCGAGACCGAGGCCACGTTGGCCATCTTCCGGGGTGGCGACGGCGCCGTCCTCGAGCCGGAGGGCGTCCGGCTCACGGTCCGCAACGGCACGGGGGCGCCCCGCCAGGGCGCCGACACCGCCGAGGCCCTGAGCGCGGTGGGCTTCCTCGCCGGCGTCGCCGGCGACGAGCCGGGCGGGGGAGCAGACGGCACCGTGGTCCGCTACCCGCCGGGCCAGGAGGCGGCAGCCGACCTGGTGGCCCGCTGGCTGGTGTCGGGTGCCCGGCTCGAGGCGGTGGAGGGCAGCGCCGGCATCGAGCTGGTGACCGGCGTCGACTGGCAGGGCCTGCTGGACGAGGCGACGCCGTCGACGTCGTCCACCACGGTCACCACGTTGCCCGACGGCACCACCACGACCACCGTCCCCGACAGCTCGAGCTCGACCGGCGGGACGACCACCTCGGTCGACCTCGCCACCCTGGACTGCTGAGCCGTGGCCGACGACACCACGCCGCTCGCCGACGGGTCGGCCGGCGTGTCCGCGGGCGCTCCGGTCGCCACGCTCGACCCGGCGGTCGCCCCCGGCGCCGGCGTCCCCGACGACCCGCGGGACGAGGGAGCGGCGCGTCCCGCCGGCGGGCGCGGGGCCCGACCCCCCTGGCAGTCCCGGCCCCTCGGCTACCAGCCCGCCCTCGACGGCCTGCGCGCCGTCGCGGTGGCACTGGTCGTCGCCTACCACCTGGGCTACTCGGGGGTGGCGGGCGGCTACATCGGCGTCGAGGTGTTCTTCGTCCTCTCGGGCTGGCTGGTGTGCGCCCTGCTCATGAACGAGCACCAGCGCACGGGCGGCGTCGCCCTCGTGCGGTTCTGGCAGCGTCGGGCGCGCCGCCTGCTCCCCGCCATGGCCGCGGTCACGGTGGGCACCGTCGTCGTCGCCGGCGTGCTCGAGCCGGCGCGCCTGGCCCAACTGCGGGCCCAGTCGGTCGCGGCCATCGGGTATCACCTCAACTGGCGGCTGGTGGCCGACCAGCAGTCGTACTTCGAGGCGGCCGCCGGGCCCTCGCCGCTCGAGCACCTGTGGTCGCTGTCGATCGAAGAGCAGTTCTACCTCGTCTTCCCGCTGCTGTGCGGGCTGGTGCTGGCCCGGCGCTCGCGCCGCTGGGCCGTGGGCGTCGCCCTCGTGGTGGCGCTCGCCTCCACGGTGCTGCGCTGGGGGCTGTACGAGCCGGGCACCGACCCGTCTCGGGTGTACTTCGGCACCGACACCCGGGCCGCGGGCCTGCTGCTGGGCGTGGCCCTCGGGGTGTTCTGGACGCCGAACCGCCTCCGACCGCACACCAGCCGCCGGTTCACCGCCGCCCTCGACGCCGTGGCGTTGGCCGGCGCGGCGGTCCTGGCCTGGTACGCCTTCGCCCTCGACGAGCGGCAGGCGACGGCCTTCCGGGGCGGCTTCACCGCCGCGCAACTGGCCACGCTCGCCCTCATCGCCGTCGCCGTGTACCCGGCGCCCACGCGCGCGGCGGGCCTGCTGTCGGCCGGGCCGCTGCGGTGGGTGGGTCGGCGCAGCTACGGCATCTACCTGTACCACTGGCCGGTGATCGTCTTCGTGGCCGCCGCCCCGGGCGAGCAGCCGGGCAGCCCGGTGCGGGTGGCGGTCGAGGTCGCGCTGACCGTGGGTCTGGCCGCCGTGTCGTACCGCATGATCGAGCAACCGGTGCGCGAGCGCGGGCTGCGCGCGTCCGGCCGGGCCGCCACGGTGCGGCTGCTGGTGCTGGCCGAGGCCCGGCCCGTCGCCGCCACGGCGACGCTGGTGGCCGGGGCACTGGCCGTCGCCGCGCTGGTCGGGGTGACGCGTGACGTCGTCGCCGCCTCGCCGCCCGCGCCCGCCCAGCCCGACGCGGTGCGCATCGAGCCGGGTGGGGGATCCGCGGGCTCGGGCGCGGCGGCGACCGGCGCGACCGAGGCGACCGCGTCGCCCGTCCGGCCACCGGAGCGGGCGCCGACGCCCACGACCGTGCCCGCCCCGGCGACGCCGGAAGCGGCGCCGACTCCCTCGCCCGGCCCGCCACCGCCGGCCCCCACCGCCTACCTGCCCACCACCGCCATCGGCGACTCGGTGCTCGTCGGGGCCGGGCCGGTCATGGCCGCGCGCATGGGCCCGGCGCTGCGGGTCGACGCCCTCATCGGGCGCCAGCTGGCCGACGCGCCCGAGCTGATCTTCGGCCTCGCCGCCCGGGGCGAGCTGGGCCAGGTCGTCGTGCTGCACCTGGGCAACAACGGGCCCTTCACCGGCGAGCAGATCGACGAGGTCTTCGCCGCCATCGGTCCCGACCGGCGCGTCCTGCTCGTGAACGTCCTGGTGCCCCGGCGGTGGGAGGGCGAGGTGAACGACGCCCTCGCCGCTGCGGCGGCCCGCCACCCCAACGCCGTGCTCGTGGACTGGCGGGCGCTCGTGACCAGCGAGCCGGGCCTGACGCGCGAGGACGGCTACCACCTCACCGCCGCCGGCGCCGAGCGCTACGCGGACCTGGTTGTCGGCCAGGTGCCGCGGGTATGACGCGCGAGGACCCTACGATCCTGGTCGTCCGTGCTCGGCGGCGTCCGACGTGTCGGGCCGACGGAGGCACCTGTGAGGCACACCGAACCGACCGGCGAGTCCGCCGGGACCGCACCGCCCGGCCGGGCGGCGTCGGCGTCCGACCCGCAGCTCGATTCGGCCGCCGCGCAGTCCGACCGGGTGCGGCTCCGCCTGCACGAGCGCCTGCGCGACCGGGCGCGCGCCGGGGCCGGCACCCCCGTCACCGCGAGCGACCTGGTAGGGGCCGACGTCCAGGGCGAGCACCACCGGGTCCACCAGGCGGTCCTGGTGGGCGGCGCCTACGCGTGGCGCCTCATCGCCATCGGCATCGTGGGCTGGGCCCTGATCCAGCTCCTCAGCGTCCTCTGGGTCCTGGTCCTGGCCGCGTCGGTCGCCGTGCTGCTGGCGCGGGCGCTCGATCCGGTGGCGAGCGCGCTGCGCCGGCGGGGCTGGCGACCGGCGTTGGTGGCGGTGACCACACTGCTCGGCTTCCTGCTCGTGATGGCCGGGATCATGTCGCTGCTGGTGCCCGCCATCGTCGACGAGTTCTCCGACCTGGGCCCGACCATCGAGGATGCGGTCGACGACCTCGAGGACTGGCTCGTCGAGGACAGCCCCTTCGACGTGTCCCGAGCCGACATCGAGGACTTCCGCGAACAGGCTCGCGACCGCGTCACCGAGTCGCTGGAGCGCCAGGGTGGCGCCGTGCTCAGTGGGACGGTGATCGCGTTCGAGGTGATCACCGGCCTGGTGCTGTCCCTCATCGCCACGTTCTTCCTGCTCAAGGACGGCGGCCGCTTCGTGCGGTGGGTGCTGACGCTGATGCCCGCGGCCCGGCGGCCGCTCGCCTCGCGCCTGGCCGCCCGGTCGTGGCAGACGCTCGGCGGCTACCTCAAGGGCTCGGCGACCCTGGGCGTCATCGAGGGCTTCATCATCGGCACGACGATGTGGCTGGTGGGCGCCTCCCTGGCGGTGCCGGTGGCGGTCATCACCTTCTTCGCCGCCTTCCTGCCCTTCGCCGGTGCCGTGCTGGCGGGCACGGTGGCCGTCCTGGTCACGCTGGTCACCGCGGGGCCGGGCGACGCGCTGATCGTGCTCGTGGTCGCCGTGCTCGTGCAGCAGTTCGACAACGACCTGCTGGCACCCGTGGTGTTCGGCAAGAACCTGCAGCTCCATCCCCTCATCGTGCTGGGCGCCATCGTGGCGGGCAGCACTCTGTTCGGGCCCTTCGGTGCGGTGCTGGCGGTGCCGGTGACCGCGGTGGTCATCAACGCACTGGCCGAGTGGCGGGCCCACGAGGCCGAGCAGGCCGCGGCGGCCGCCCAGGCCGCTGGGGCCGTTGACGCGGAGCAGGCCGCTCATGCCGCTGACGCGGAGCAGGCCGCCGGCGACGCCGATCACTCCGGCGACGCGGACACCGACGCCTGACCACCGGTCGCCGGCCGTCCACCCGCCTCCATGCTCCCCGGGACGCACGCCGGGGTCAGGGCGTACGCTCGCCCCGGCCGGGTGCCCGCGGGCACGGGATCGGGGGGAGCGGTGATGGACCAGTCGGCGATCGAGATCGCGGAGTCGGTGCGGCGGGGCGAGCGGCGGGCGGTCGAGGTGCTCGACGAGGCGCTCGGCGGCATCGCCGCCGGCAACGAGCGACTGGGCGCCTTCGTCCACGTGGACGAGGCCCTGGCCCGCACGGCGGCCGAGGAGGTCGACGCCGCGGTGGCCGCCGGACGCGATCCCGGACCGTTGGCCGGCGTGCCCATCGGCGTGAAGGACCTGGAGGACTGTGCCGGCATGCCGACCACCCACGGCTCGCTGGCCTTCGCCCAGCGGGGGCCGGTGGCCGCCGACTCCATCCACGTCGCCCGGCTGCGGGCCGCCGGCGCAGTGCCGGTGGGCAAGACGGCCGCCCCCGAGTTCGGCACGCTCAACTTCACCAAGACCAAGGTCTTCGGCGTGGCCCGCAACCCGTGGGACGTCGGCCGCACGCCGGGCGGGTCGAGCGGCGGCAGCGCCGCGGCGGTGGCGGCCGGTCTCGTCCCCGCGGCCACGGCCAGCGACGGCGGCGGGTCGACGCGCATCCCCGCCTCGTTCTGCGGACTGGTGGGGTTCAAGCCCAGCTACGGGCGCATCCCGCACCCCGGTGCGCAGACGTCGGAGACCTCGGTGTACGGCCTGCTCACCACGACCGTCGCCGACAGCGCCCGCCACCTCGACGTCGTCGCCGGGCCCGACGACCTCGACCGGTTCAGCCTGCCCCGCCCGCTCGTGAACTACGAGTCCGAGATCGAGTCGCTGCCGGTCGCGGGGCTCCGGGCCAGATGGACGCCCGACATGGGCTTCGCCCGCTGCGACCCCGAGGTCAGGGCCATCGCCGAGCAGGCGGCCAAGGCCCTCGCCGAGGCGGCGGGCCTGGTGCTCGACGACGAGCCGGTCGTGCTGACCGACCCGGTGCAGACCTGGCTGAGCTCGGGAACGGTCGACCTGTGGCTCGAGCTCGAGGAGGGAATGTGGCCCGCGGTGGCGGACGACCTCACCCGGTACAGCCGCACCGTGCTCGAACAGACCGAGAAGACCCCCGTGCCGCGGGTGGCCGTCGCGGCCCGCCGGCGTGAGCGCCTGGTGGCCGACGTCGCGCGGCTGTTCGGCGAGGTCGACGTCGTGCTGAGCCCCACCACGGCGGTGCCGGCGTTCGCCGCCGAGGGCCCGCCGCCGGACGTGATCGACGGCGCGCCGGCCCGCCCGCTCGGGGCGTCGGCGACGCCCTTCACCATGCTGGCCAACCTCTGCTGGAACCCCGCGGTGTCGGTGCCGGCCGGCCGCACCGGCGACGGCCTGCCGGTCGGGCTGCAGGTGATGGCCGCCCGCCACCAGGACGAGGTGCCGCTGCGCCTGGCCCGGATCTGGGAGCAGACCAGCCCCTGGCCCCGCCATGCGGGGTGACCCCGGCCGCGAGGTGGGTGGCTGGTCGGTCGCTAGTCGCGGCGGTCGCGCAGGAAGCGCTCGACCTCTTCCACGAGCGACGTGGCGGTGGTCTCGCCGTCGGCGTCGTCGGCGTCGTGGCGCTCCTCGAGCTGGGTGACGTAGCTGGAGGTCTCGTCGTCCTCCTCGACCAGCTCGGTGACCTGGCGCTCATAGGCGGCCGACGCGATCTCGAGATCGGTGGTCGGCATCCACGTGCCCAACACCTCGGCCGTGTGCTCGAGCAGCGCCAGCACCGCCTTGGGCGAGGGCGCGGTGGGCACGTAGGTGGGCACCGCCGCCCAGAGGGACGCGGCCGGCAGGCCCGCCTCCCGGCAGGCGGCCGACAGCACGCCGACCACGCCGGTGGGGCCCTGGTAGCTCGACGGGCGCATGCCCAGCTCGTCCTGAAGGGCCGGGTCGCTGACGGTGCCCACGACGGGAACGGGCCGGCTGTGGGGCACCTCGGCCACCAGTGCGCCCAGGATCACCACCAGCCGGCAGCCCATCTCGGCGGCCAGCCCGGTGACCTGCGCGCAGAACGTGCGCCACTTGAGCTGGGGTTCGGTGCCGATGAGCAGCAGCACGTCGCCGGCGTCGCCGGGGAGGCTGGCGGTGTACACCTCGGTGGTGGGCCACACGATCTGGCGGATGCCGTCGTCGTCGATCTGGGCCTGCGGACGGGCGGTGGTGAAGTCGAAGAACTCCTCGGGATCGATCTCGGCCACCAGCTCGCCGTCGTAGCGGTCGATCAGGTAGCGGACGGCGCCGCTGGCGGCGTCGCCGGCGTCGTTCCATCCCTCGAAGGCCGCCAACAGCACCGGGCGGTCGAGTGTCGGCCGGTTGCGCCACCGCAGGTGATCCACTGCGTCCATGGTAGGGGCAACACCGGGAACCGACCCCCCAGGCCGTCGACGCGACCGGGAGGTCTCCCGGTGCGGTGGGAGGTCCGGGGCTCTAACGTGCAGTCGTGACACCCCCACATACGGTCCGGACGGTGGCCGAGGTGATGAGCTCCCCGGTGGTCACCGCACTTCCCGACGAGACGGTCGCCGAGGCGGCGTCCCGCATGCGCGACCGGTCGGTCGGCTCGGTGGTGGTGGTCGACAGGCGCCGGCCGGTGGGCATCCTCACCGAGCGCGACATCGTGCGCATGGCGGCCGACGGCCCGGCATCGGTCGGCCTGAAGGTGACCGAGCTGATGACCGCCGACCCCGACTGCGTCTACCCCGACCTGTCGGTGCACGAGGCCTTCGCCTCGCTCGCCGAGCACGGCTACCGCCACATCCCCGTGGTCGAGGGCCGCGACCTGGTCGGCATCGTGTCCCTGCGCGACCTCATGCGGGTGGCCCAGGTGCAGCCGGTCGTCCACCCGGGCCAGATCGAGGCACCCCCGGGCCTGGAGGGCGTGATCGTCGCCGAGACCCAGGTGGGCGACGTCCGGGGGATGGAGGGCTTCTACCACTACCGCCAGTACTCGGCGGTCGAGCTCGCCGACAAGCGGTCGCTCGAGGACATCTGGTTCCTGCTGTTCTCCGGGCACCTGCCCACGCCGGCCGAGAGCCGGGCCTTCGCCGCCGACGTGCGCGCCCTGCGCACGGTGCCGGGGGCGGTGCGGAAGCTGCTGCCCGAGATCTCCGCCGCCGGTGGCCCGCTGATGGACCAGCTCCGCACGGCGGTGTCGCTGCTCGGCCACAGCCAGGGCTTCCGGGCCTGGCTCGACGTCGACGCCGCCGAGCTGCGCGCCAACGCCCTGGCGGTGTGCGCGGCGGTGCCCACGCTGATCATGTCCCTGCACCGGCTGGGCCGGGGCGACGATCCCATCGACCCCGATCCCGACCTGGGCTACGGCGAGAACTACCTCTGGATGCTCACCGGCCAGCCGCCCGACGCCGACAAGGCCCGGGCGGTCGAGCAGTATCAGATCCTCACCATCGACCACGGCTTCAACGCCTCGACGTTCACGGCCCGGGTGATCACCTCGACGGGAGCCGACCTGGCCGGCGCGGTGGCCGGCGCCATCGGCGCGCTGTCGGGCCCCCTGCACGGCGGGGCACCGTCGCGGGCGCTCGACCTGCTCGACGCGATCGGCACCCCCGACAACGCCCGGCCCTACCTGGTGGACGCCGTGACCAGGGGCGACAAGATCATGGGCTTCGGCCACCGGGTCTACAAGACCACCGACCCCCGCTCCGAGTTCCTGCGGAAGGTGGCCCAGCGCATCCAGGCGGCCAAGGTGGGCTTCGCCACCGAGGTCGAGCAGACGGTGGTCGACGTGCTGGCCGAGCTCAAGCCGGGCCGGAACCTGTACGCCAACGTCGAGTTCTACGCCGGCGTCGTCATGGAGGACGTGGGCCTGCCTCCCGACCTGTTCAGCCCCACCTTCGCATCGAGCCGCGTCATCGGGTGGTGCGCGAACATCCTCGAGCAGGCCGCGGACAACCGCATCATCCGCCCGTCGGCGCGCTATGTTGGCCCGCCTCCCCCGCAGCCCGTGCCCGACGCCTGAGGCCACAGCCCGACACACACGATGAGCTACAGCCTGGGGATCGATCTCGGCACGACGTACACCGCCGCCGCGGTGGTGCGCAACGGCCGGGCGGAGGTGGCCACCCTCGGCTACCGCGCCACGTCCGTGCCCACCGTGGTGGTGCTCACCGAGGACGGCACGGTGGTGGTGGGCGACGCGGCCGAACGCCGGGGCGCGTCGGCGCCCGACCGGCTGGCCCGCGAGTTCAAGCGGCGGGTGGGCGACCCGACCCCCGTGCTGCTGGGCGGCAGCCCCGTGTCGGTCGACCGGTTGCTGGCCGAGGTGCTGCGCGTGGTGTGCCGGGCCGTCGCCGAGACCGAGGGCGAGGCCCCTGCCTCGACGGTCGTCACCCACCCGGCCAACTGGGGACCGTTCAAGCGCGACGTGCTGGTGCAGGCCATGCGGCTGGCCGGGATGGAGAACGCCAGCCTGCTGCCCGAGCCCGTTGCCGCCGCCACCTGGTACGCCCGGGCCGAGCGGCCGGCCCCGGGCTCCATCGTGGCGGTGTACGACCTGGGCGGGGGGACGTTCGACGCCGCGGTGCTGGAGATGGGTGCCGGCGGCGGGTTCACGCTGCGGGGGCGCCCCGAGGGTGTCGAGCGCCTGGGCGGCGTCGACGTCGACGCCGCGGTCATCAACCACGTGCTGCGCGACATCGGCCCCGCGGCCGCCGCGCTCGACCCCGACGACCCGGCCACCAAGGTGGCCATGGCCCGCCTCCGCAGCGACTGCGTCGAGGCCAAGGAGGCCCTGTCGAGCGAGACCAGCGTGACCATCCCCGTCACGCTGCCGGGCGTCACCGACGAGGTGCTGCTGCGGCGCACCGAGCTGGAGGAGCTGGTGGCGCCCGTGCTGGCCCCCACCATCGACGCCCTGCGCCGCGCGGTGGCCTCGGCCGGGCTCGCCCCCGGCCAGCCGGACGCGGTGCTGCTGGTCGGCGGCGCCTCACGCATGCCGGTGGTGGCGAGGGAGGTCAGCGTGGCGCTGGGTCGACCGGTGGCCATCGACGCCCACCCCAAGCACCCGGTGGCGCTGGGCGCGGCGCAGGTGGCCGAGGGCCGCCGCCCGACATCCACCTCGGCGCCCGCCGGTGCATCCGGCCCGCCGGGAGGTCCCGGCGGCGCTGGTCCCAGCGCGGTCGCCGGCCCGACCCGTCCTCCCGGTCCGCCGCCGGGCGGGCCGTCGGTCCTGCCCGCACCGCCCATGGGGCCGCCCCCGGGCCGGGGGGCGCCCGCGGGCGCCGGAGCGGCCGGGGCTGCGGCCGCCGCGGGTGCCGGAGCCGGTGCCATGCTCGGCGCCGGGGGCGGTCCTCCCGCTGGGGCGAGCTACCGCCCGCCGGGCGTCCAGGGCCCCCCGCCGGGTGCACCGCCGGGGCGGACCACCTGGAGCGGCCCGCCGCTGCGCGATCCCTCCGGCTCCGGCGGGCCGCCGATCCGGGTGCCGGCCCTCACCCAGAAGATGCGCCCGGCCGGGTGGTTCGCCTGGCTCGTCACCCTCGTCGTCATCGGGATCGTCGCCGCGGTCACCTACATCCAGATCCGCAACGCCAACGACGCCGCGGACGGTGCGACCACCGAGACCGGGGACGGCACCTCGGGCGGCGTCGAGACGGTCGTCGACGGCGACGGGGGCGCGGGCGGGCCCACCGCCGACCTCCTGTGGCAGGACGACCTCAGCGAGCAGACCTACGGTGCGCCGGCCACCGACGGCACGCTCGGCTACCTGCCCGACGAGACCGGGCGTGTCACCGCGTTCGACATCGCCAGCGGCGAGCAGGCCTGGCAGGTGAAGGTCGGCGACGTGGGCGGGAGCCTGGCCCTGCTGGCGGGGGGCCACCTCCTCGTCACGACATCCGAGCCGTCGGCCCTGCTCGCGCTCGACCCGGCCACCGGAGCCACCGTGTGGTCGGCCCCCGACGTGTACATCAGCTCTCCGCCGGCGGTGGTGGGTGACCTGCTGATCTCCTCCGCGGGCTTCGACGTCTCGGCGGTCAACCTCACCAACGGCAGCGTGGTGTGGGCGACCGACTTCGACCTCACGTACCTGTTCGACGGCGAGATGGTCGCCTCACCGGCGGGTGACATCGTCGTCGGCAGCGTCTCGTCGGACAACATGCTGATCGGCCTGCGCGTCGACGGCGGTGGCATCGCGTGGACGCAGGAGCTCCCGCGCCGCACCGCCTCGCTCAACGACGTCGCCGCCGTCGGCGACGCCGTGGTCGCAGCGGACGACGACGGTTTCGTCAACGTCGTGGCCTTCGCCGACGGCGCCGTGCGCCACAGCCTCGACGTGGCGGCGGGCACCTTCCCGGAGCCGGTGGCGGTGGGCACCGACGCGGCGGTGTACCTCGACAGCAACGAGCTGTTGATCTTCGACCCCGCCTCGGGCCAGGAGAAGGCCCGCATCGCGGACGTGTCCACGACGTTCACGCCCCTCCCGGGAGATGCCCCGGCGCTGCTGGTCGCCGCATACGACTCCCTGCGGGCCGTCGCCGTCGACGGCCAGGAGCTGTGGCGGGCGCCGTCGCCGTTCGCCGGGTACGAGGTGTCGGCCGCCGGCGACTCGGCGCTGGTGATCGACTCGGAGGGCCTGGTCGCCGCGTACCGTCTCCCCGCGTAGGGGTGGCGACCGCGTAGCGTGCACAACGTGAAGGTCGAGATCGCCACCACGCTCACGCCCGCCATCGTCGACGCCGTCGAGCGCCTCGTCCCCCAACTGTCGCGGTCGAACCCGCCGCCCACCACGGCCGAGCTGAGCGACGTGGTGTCGTCCCCGGCTACCGACCTGTTCATCGCCATCGACGACGCCGGCGTGATCGTGGGCATGGCCACGCTGGTCACCTTCCGCATCCCGACGGGCATGCGGGCGTGGATCGAGGACGTGGTGGTCGACGAGGCGCACGGGGGCCGCGGCATCGGCGGCGTCCTCACCCGCGCGATGCTCGACCGGGCCCGCGAGCTGGGGTGCCGCACGGTCGACCTGACGTCTCGCCCCAGCCGTGAGGCGGCCAACCACCTCTACCGGCGCGAGGGCTTCCTCCCGCGCGACACCAACGTCTACCGGTTCTCGCTGGCCGACGACGCCTGACCGGGGCCGGCGCGGCAGCGACGGCGGTCAGCTGCGCCGCAGGTCGGCGCGGTGGGCCTCCAACTGGGCGACGAGCTCGGCGGGATGGCCGAGGGCGGGGAGGTGGCCGCCGACCATCTCGTCGGGCACGATCCCCAGACGCTCGGCGACGACCCGGCGCTGGAACGCGGCCGGGAAGAACCGGTCGTCGCGGCAGAGCAGGAAGCGCGTCGGGACGTCCGGCCAGGCGGCGAGCGGCCACGGTTCCGCGAACGGTGTGCCCGACTGCTCGCGGACGTGGTCGAGGGACGCCGCGGCCACCTCGGGCGGGAGGTCGTGGGTGAAGACCACCTCCGGGTCGAACGGGTCGGGGAACCGGTGGCCGGTGTTCGCCCACCAGTCCCCGGGCGACTCGCCCGGCCGCGGCACCATCGCCGCCACCAGGACCAGCAGCGTCACCGGCAGCCGGTCGCACACGAGCGGAGCGGTGAACCCGCCCAGCGACTGGGCGACCAGGACGAGCTCGTCACGCCGGTCGCCCACCGCGTCGACCACCGCCTGCGCGTACTCCTCCAGCCCGGCCGCGTCGTCGTCGCAGGGCAGGTCGACCGCCACGACGTCGTGACCGAGCGCCTCGAGCCGCGGGGCGACGAGGTGCCAGTACCACGAGTCGGAGCCGGCCCCGTGGATCAGCACGTAGGTCGCCACGCCCATGTGACGCTCCCGGCCGGTGGGAATCATCGGTGCGCCTCGGGCCAGGGGCCTCAGCGGCGATCGAGCGAGAACTCGAGCACCTGGGTGAGCCGCACGTTGTTCCCCGACGGATCGCGGAACGACGTGTCGATGCCGTACGGCTGGGGTGTCGGCGGGTCGTTGAACTCGACGCCGCGGGCACGGAGCTCGTCGTAGGACGCCTGGCAGTCGTCGGTCTCGAGGAACAGGGTGCCGCCCGCGCCCTTGGCCACCAGGTCGGCGAGCTGGCGGCTGCTCTCGTCGTCGAGCAATGGGGCCCGGGGCACGGGCATCAGCACGAGCCCGACCTCCTTCTGGCCGACGGGTCCGACGACCAGCCAGCGGAAGTTCCAGTCGTCGATGGTCACGTCGGCCCGCAGCTCCCAGCCGAGCGTCCGGGTGTAGAAGGCGAGCGCCTCGTCCTGGTCGTGCACCCAGAACTGCGCGTTGGCGATCTTGAGCATGTCGTCCTCCTCGCGTGTGGTTCGCCGTGACGCTAGGAGCGGGGCCCGAGGGCGTCTTCTCGAAACGTGCGGTTCCGCGGGCGGCCGAAAGCCTGGGCGATGCAGGTCGGGATGCGCACGTGGCGCTGGGCCGGTGGGAACGACGCCCGGTAGGCGGTGGGCGTCGTGCCGTACACGCGCCGGAAGCTCGTGGTGAACGAGCCGACGCTGGCGAGACCGACGGCGAAGCAGATCTCCGTCACCGGCCGATCGGTGTCCCGCAGCAGGGCCGCGGCGCGCTCGAGCCGGCGGGTCAGCAGGTACTGGTGCGGGGCCTCGCCGAAGGTGCGCCGGAACTCGCGGCTGAAGTGGGCCGGCGACAGCCGGGCGGCGCGGGCGAGATCGGCCACGGTGAGCGGCTCGAAGTAGCGGGCGTCGGCGAGATCCTGTGCCCGGACCAGGTGACGTGCGGGCGGCACGCTCATGCCCGAGTATCGCCCACGGGGCGATGACGCGTCGCGGTCGTCGGGCGGTGCGCCGGGGCCGTCACACGACCGTGAGGGTGACGTCGATGTTGCCGCGGGTGGCGTTGGAGTAGGGGCAGACCTGGTGGGCGTCGGCGACCACTGACTCGGCCGTGGCCCTGTCGACGGCGGGCACGTGCACGTCGAGCTCGACGGCCAGCCCGAATCCACCGTCCGCCAGCGCGCCGATGCCGACGGTGGCCGAGACCTCCGAGCCGTCGACGTCGACCTTCTGCCGTTGGCCCACCACCTTGAGGGCGGAGTGGAAGCAGGCTGCGTAGCCGACCGCGAACAACTGCTCGGGGTTGGTGGCGCCGCCCGGCCCGCCCATCTCCCGCGGGATGCGCAGGTCGAGGTCCAGCTGCCCGTCGTCAGTGGTGGCGTGACCGTTGCGCCCGTCGCCGGTGGCGTGGGCGGTCGCGGTGTAGAGCACGTTCAGCCCGCTCGTCCCGGTCATGTCGGACCTCCGATCGCTCGGCGGTCAGGCTAGGCGCCGCAGCCCGCTGCCGCTGCCGGCAGCGTGTGACCGGTTAGTCGCCCAGGTGTTCGACGGCCAGCCGGCGCGGCACCACCATCCGCCATGCGTCGAGGACGATCTCGCGCATCTCGTCGTCGTCGATGGCGTCGAGGCGGACGACGGCCCAGTTGTACCGCATGTCCGACGCCCGGGGCAGCGAGAACTTGTGGGGCTCCGAGGCCACCAGCGCCTCGCGCTCCTCCTTCGGGAACCCGAAGCCCATGCACCGCTCGTCGTGGGAGAAGGCCAGGAACACGATGCGCCCCACGCGGAACTTCACCCGGCCCCGCACCATTGCCTCGTAGCTGCGGGGCAGGCTGAGCGCCACCGCGCGGACACCGTCGAGCGTCGCCACGAGGTCACCCTGGGCCGGGGTAGCGAAGGGCGATCGGCATCGCTAGTGTACGAACACATGTTCGCATCATGTGAGACACCGCCTTCAAGAGGGCAGTCGACCGGGCAGTCAACCGGCGAGTCAATCGGGGAGACGACCGGGCAGTCAACCGGCGAGACGACCGGGCAAGTCAACCGGCGAGCTTGCTCACCGTGTCGCCGGGGCGCACGGTGCCCGCCACCACCACCTTGGCGTTCAGGCCCCGCAGCCGCAGCTCGCGCCCGAGTGGCGAGTTCACGAACCGCATCGCCTCCTTGCCGAACCGTTCGACGAACTTGGCGCAGCCGAGGTGCGGCGGCTCGGTCACCTCGATCACCGCCGAGCCGATCGCCAGCCGGGTCCCGGGCGGCAGGTTCGCCTGGCTCAGGTCGAGGTCGAGGTGGAGCTGATCGCCCGCCAGCCGACGGCGTTCGGGGTCGACCGCCACGAAGCGCGACAGCCGGCTGTTGATGACGTTGAGCTGTCTGTCGGGCTCGGCCGAGCCGTCCGGCGAGTGCCTGCTGCCGCGGGCGAGCCAGTTGTCGCCCACCAGGCCCTCGGACGGGTCCAGCGTGCCCTCGTCGAGCACCTCCCGCTCGCCCTCGGCGGGCCGGCGGACGACCATGTCGACCGTGCCCGAGTCGGCGGGGGCCAGGCGGATGTCGGTGAGGGCGGCCTCGAGCTGATCGGTGGTGCGGTGCGGCATGCCACCAGCATTCCCAGCGCCCCTGCATCGGGGCCAGCGAGTTCCGCCGGATCCGGTCCCGGGTGTGACGTGAGCCACGTAGGGGTTCCGTGGGCACCGGGGTAGGTTCCACCCGACCACCAGCCGGCGTGCCCCGACCTCGCGGGGTGCCCGAGAGGGGGATGGCCATGTCGACCACCACCGGTGCGGTCCAGGCGCGCGCCGACCTGCGCACCCGCTTCCACAGCGTGCGACAGTTCACAGACGCGCTGGCGGCGCCGCTGTCGGCCGAGGACCAGACGGTCCAGACGATGCCCGACGTGAGCCCCACCAAATGGCACCGGGCCCATACCACCTGGTTCTTCGAGACGTTCATCCTGGGCCCCCACATGGCGGGCTACGACGAGGTCGATCCCGCCTACGGCTTCCTGTTCAACTCGTACTACGAGGCCGTCGGCCCGCGTCACGCCCGCCCGCAGCGGGGGCTGCTCACCCGCCCCGGCATCGCCGAGATCGCCGACTACCGCACCGCGGTGGACGAGTCGATGGACGAGCTGCTGGCCGGCGACGACCCTCCCGCCGCGGCGGTGGGGGCGCTGATCGAGCTCGGCCTCAACCACGAGCAGCAGCACCAGGAGCTGCTGCTCATGGACATCAAGCACGTGCTCGCCGCCAACCCGCTCCGCCCGGGCTACGCCGAGGCCGATGCCGGCAGCGGCGCCGGCGCCGGCCGGCGCGCCACCTCCCCCGAGGCGGGACGTCCGGCCACCACGGCGCCGCCGCCCGAGTGGATCGAGCACCCGGGGGGCATCGGGCGTGTGGGCCACGGCGGTTCCGGGTTCGCGTTCGACAACGAGGGCCCCCGCCACGACGTCCTGCTCCACCCGTTCGCCGTGCGCTCCACCCTCGTCACCGCCGGCGACTGGCTCGCCTTCGTCGACGCCGGTGGCTACCGCGACCCCGGGCTGTGGATGTCCGACGGCTGGGGCGCCGTGCAGGCGCAGCAGTGGCAGGCACCGGAGTACTGGGTGCAGGGGTCGGACGGCTGGGCGATCCACACGCTCACCGGGCTGCGGCCGCTCGATCCCGACGAGCCCGTGGTGCACGTGAGCTGGTACGAGGCCGACGCCTTCGCCCGCTGGGCCGGTTGCCGGCTGCCCACCGAGGCCGAGTGGGAGGTGACCTGCGCCTCCAGGCCCACGGGCCCCGATCCCACCTGGGGCCTGCATCCCAGAGCCGGCGGCGAGCAGTGGTGCGGCGAGGTGTGGCAGTGGACGGCCAGCGCCTACGCGCCCTACCCGGGCTTCGCCCCGGCCGCGGGCGCCGTGGGCGAGTACAACGGCAAGTTCATGGTCAACCAGCAAGTCCTGCGGGGCGGCGCCTGCGTCACGCCCGAGGGCCACTCCCGGCTGACCTACCGCAACTTCTTCTACCCGGCGTCGCGCTGGGCGTTCAGCGGCCTGCGCCTGGCGGTCGACCGGTGACGGTCCTCGTGCCCGGTCGGGCCACCGTCGACGTCTGCCTCGTCCCCGACGACCTCGCGGCCGCGTTGCGGCACGACACCCGTGCCGGGCTGTCCGCCGTCCCGAAGACCATGCCGCCCGTGTGGTTCTACGACGATCGGGGCTGCGAGCTGTACGAGCAGATCACGCAGACGCCCGAGTACTACCCCTTCCGTACGGAACAGGCCCTGCTGCGTCGAGCCTCGGGCGAGATCGCGGCGGTGGCCGGGGCGACGGTGCTGGTCGAGCTGGGGTCCGGCAACTCGCAGAAGACGCCGCTGCTGCTGAAGGGCATGGCCGACGGCCCGGGGCTCGCGGGCTACGTGCCCTTCGACGTGGCCGAGGGCACGCTGCGGTCGGCCGCCGAGCACCTCGCCGCCGAGCTGCACATCGGCGTGCACGCGGTCGTGGGCGACTTCCACCGCCACCTCGATCACATCCCGTCGGTCGACGCCCCCCGCCTGGTGGCCTTCCTCGGGAGCACCATCGGCAACTTCACGCCCGCCGAGCGGGCCGGGTTCCTGCGAGAACTGGCCGGCCTGCTGCAGCCCGACGACCGGTTCCTGCTGGCCACCGACCTGGTCAAGCCGGCGGAACGCCTGGTCGCCGCCTACGACGACGCCGCGGGGGTCACGGCCGCCTTCAACCTCAACCTGCTGGCCGTGCTCAACCGCGAGCTGGGCGCCGACTTCGACATCGGGCGCTTCGCCCACGAGGCGGTGTGGGACGCGGCCCACGAGCGCATCGAGATGCGGCTGCGGGCGACCGAGGCCATGTCTGTGAAGCTGCCCGAGATCGACCTGGTGGCCGACTTCGCCGCGGGCGAGCACATGCGCACCGAGATCAGCACCAAGTTCACCGCCGAGCGCGTCGCCACCGAGCTGGGCGTCGCGGGCATGGCGGTCGCCGGCCGCTGGACCGACCCTGCGGGCGACTACCTGCTCACCCTGGCCCGTCCCGCCTGACGTGACCCGGGCCGTGCACGTCACGGTGGCGGCGGCCGACGCCGAGCTGGCGGCTGACGCGCTGTGGCAGGCCGGGGCCGTCGCGGTCGAGGAGCGGCCGGGCGAGCTCGTGGCCGCCGCGGCCGACGGCGGCGACCCGGCGGCGCTGCTGGCCGCCGTGGCCGGCCGGTGGCCCGCCGTCGTCGAGGAGGTCGACCTCGACGCCGCGCTCGACGCCTGGCGCGACCACGCCGTGGCGGTGCCGGTGGGCAGCCGGCTCCTGGTCCACCCGCCGTGGGTGCCCGTCCCGCCGGCCGCGGCGGCGGGCCGCCAGGTCATGACCATCGATCCGGGGCGGGCGTTCGGCCACGGCGCGCACCCGTCGACCCGGCTGGCGCTCGCCGGGCTGGACGACCTGGTGCGGGGCGGCGAGCGGGTGCTCGACCTCGGGTGCGGCAGTGGGGTGCTCGCCATCGCGGCGGTGATGCTGGGTGCGCGCGGCGCGATCGGTGTCGACGTCGATCCCGCGGCGCGGGCGGCGACCGCCGCCAACGCGGCCCGCAACGGCGTCGCCGACCGGGTGACGGTGGTGGCCGCCGCCGAAGAGCTCGCCCCCGTCGCTCTTACGGGCCGCCATGACCTGGTGGTGGCGAACCTCCTGCTGCCCGAGCACCGCACCCTCGCGCCCGTCGCCGCGGCGGCGCTGGCGCCGGGCGGCACCGCGGTGGTCAGCGGCCTGCTCGTGGGCCAGCGCGGCGACGTGGCCGCCGCCTACGGGGCCGTCGGCCTGGCGACGGTGGGGTCGGCCCGGGACGGCGACTGGCTCTCGCTCAGGCTCCGGGCGGGGTGACGTCCTCCACCGCCACCACCGCGGCGACGGGGATCGGCGCGTAGACGTGGGGGAACGACTCGCCCGGCTGGCTCTCCTCCCAGCGCAGGTCGGCGGCGACCGCGGCGGGGTCGAGCTGGAGCACCACCAGCGGCCCCGCGCCCCGGAAGTGGCGGTCGAGCGTGCCGGGGAGCTGGGCCCGCGTCGAGCAGTGGACAAAGCCCTCGCCCTCCAGGCTGGGCGGCGAGACCAGGCCCGAGTGCTGCGCCGCGGCCCACTCGTCGGGCGTGGCGATGTGCACCAGGTCGTCGGAGCCGGTGGGGTCAGCCACCGGCGTCGACGCGGTAGATCGGGCCGTTGAGCGACAGGACGTACACCTCGCCGGCTGCGTCCTCGCCGAACGACACCAGCTCCCCGCCCGCGGCGTCGAACGTGCGCTCCTCCACCGTCTGGCCGTCACGGGCCCGCAGCGCCCTGAGCTGCCCGGCGCAGTAGTCGGTGAACAGGTAGGCGCCCGCCAGCTCGGGGATGGCCTCGCCCCGGTACACCACCCCGCCCGTGACGGAGCAGCCCCCGCCCGAGCGGTCGTACTCGAACACGGGCAGCACGGCCCCGGGCGGGTTGCTGCCTTCGTAGGGGTGCGCCCCCTCCATCTGGTCCCAACCCAGGTTGGCGCCGGCGCCGCCGCCGTCGGCTGCGGGCAGCACATCGATCTCCTCGAACGCGTTCTGGCCGACGTCGCCGATCCACAGGTCCCCGTTCTCGCGGTCGAACGAGAAGCGCCACGGGTTGCGCACCCCGTACAGCCAGGTCTCCGGGGCGCCGCCCTGACCGTCGGCGAAGGGGTTGCCCTCGGGGATGCCGTACTGGTTGCCGCCGGCGGGCGCGGTGGGATCGATGCGCAGGATCGACCCGAGCAGCGTCTGGGTGTTCTGGGCGTTGCCGAAGGGGTCGCCGGCTGCGCCGCCGTCGCCCAGGCCGACGTACAGGTAGCCGTCGGGTCCGATGTGGATGTCGCCCCCGTTGTGGTTGTCGTAGGGCTGGTCGACGGCCAGGAGCTCGCGCCGGCTGGCCGGGTCGGCCGTGTCCCCGGCCATCGTGTACGCGTCGATGCGGGTGTCGCCCTCGGGGGCGAGGCTGTAGCTGACGTACAGCGTGCCGCCGTCGGGCGAGAACGCGATCCCGAGGAGGCCCTGCTCGGCGTCGGTCACCACGTGGTCGCTGATGTCGAGCACCGGCTCGCCCACCTGCAGGTCGGTCATCGGCACCACCCGGCCCTCGCGCTCGGCGATGTACAGCGTGTCGGTGCCCTCCCGGGCGGTGAGGGCTGTCGGCGCCTCGGCGGAGGCGACCTCGGTGAGGGTGAGCTCGATGTCGGCCAACGGTGCTGCCTCGGGCTCGGGGGGCCGGGTGCTCTCGGGCGGCGGCCGGGTGGTGGTCGTCGCCGTGAGCTCGGGCCCTTCGTCTGCGCTGTCCCCTCCGCCGTCGTCGCCGCAGGCCGGCACCAGAAGGACGGACACGCAGGCGAGGGCGGCGGCTCGTCTCATCGGCGGGCACGCTAGCCAGCCGCCGGGCGACCGCGACGGCCGGACGGGCGCCTCAGCGCACCGTGCGGACGAGGCCCTCCTGCATGACCGTGGCCACCAGCGTGCCGTCGTGGGTGAACACCAGGCCCCGCGACAGGCCCCGGCCCCCGCTGGCGTTGGGGCTGTCCTGGGCGTACAGCAGCCAGTCGTCGGCGCGGCACGGCCGGTGGAACCACATGGCGTGGTCGAGGCTGGCCATGAACCGCGTGGGATCGAACCAGCTGCCGCCGTGGGGCAGCGTCGAGGTGTCGAGCAAGGTCATGTCCGAGGCGTAGGTCAACACGATGGTGTGGAGGATGGGGTCGTCGGGCAGGCGCCCGTCGGCCCGCAGCCACACGTTCTGGCGGGGCTCCATGCTGCGGGTGCCGTCGGCGGCCGGCCAGTCCACGTGGCGGATGTCGATCGGGCGGGGCCGGTCGAGCCAGGGCGCCAGCGGCACGCCCGCGGGTGAGTCGCTCGCGCATGGTGGGCAGCTCCTCGGGCGGCGGCACGTCGGGCATCGTGAAGGCGTGGTCGAAGCCCTCCTCGGGCACCTGGAAGCTGGCCGCCAGGTTGAAGATCACCTTGCCGTGTTGGATGGCGGCCACCCGCCGGGTGGTGAACGACCCGCCGTCCCGCAGCCGGTCGACCGAGTACAGCACCGGCACCTTGGGGTCGCCCGCCCGCAGGAAGTACGCGTGCAGGGAGTGGACCCGCCGGTCGTCCGCGATGGTGCGGGCGGCCGCCACCAGAGCCTGGCCCGCCACCTGTCCACCGAAGATGCGCTGGCGGTCCTCGTCGGGGGAGACGCCCCGGAAGATGTTGACCTCGATGGGCTCGAGATCGAGGAGCTTCACGAGGGCGTCGACCGCATCCTGGGGCACCGCCGGACGCTACCGTCCGCCGTCGTGACCAGTGATGCGACGGACGACCGCCACTTCCCGGCCGGGTTCACCTGGGGTACCGCCACCGCGGCCCACCAGATCGAGGGCGGCAACTGGAACAACGACTGGTGGGCCTGGGAGCACGCGCCGGGCACGACGTGTGCCGAGCCGTCGGGCGACGCCTGCGACTCGTGGAACAGAGCCGACGCCGACCTCGCCCTCCTCGCCGACCTCGGCGTCGGGTCGTACCGGTTCTCGGCGGAGTGGAGCCGCATCGAGCCCGAGGACGGCGAGTGGTCGGCGGCGGCGGTGGACCACTACCGCCGCCAGTGCGAGGGCCTGCGGGCACGGGGCGTCGAGCCGACCGTCACGTTCCACCACTTCACCACCCCCCGCTGGCTGGCCGAGCGGGGCGGCTGGGAGGATCCGGCCACCGCCGACCGCTTCGCGGCCTTCTGCAGCCGCCTCGCCGGCGAGCTGGGCGACGCCCTCGGCCGGGCCTGCACCATCAACGAGCCCAACGTCGTGGCCACCGTCGGCTGGTTGCTGGGGTTCTTCCCGCCCGGGAAGTCCGACCGCGACCTGCGGCTGCGGGTCAACGACGTGCTGGTCGACGCCCACCGCAAGGCCGTCGACGCCATCCGGGCCGCGGCGCCGGGCGTCCCGGTGGGGCTCACGCTGTCGATGTCGGAGTACGTGGCGGTCGACGGGGGCGACGAGCGCATGGCCCGGATGCGGCGCGACATGGAGGACGTGTTCCTCGACGCCACCGACGGCGACGACTTCGTCGGCGTGCAGACCTACTCGCGCCAGCGGGTCGGGCCCGACGGGGTGCTGGGGGGCGAGGAGGGCGTGCCGATGCTCGACATGGGCTACGAGTACTGGCCGCAGAGCCTGGAGGCGTGCCTGCGCCGGGCCTGGGACTACACCGCCGGTCGGGTGCCGCTGCTGGTCACCGAGAACGGCATCGGCACCACCGACGACGACCAGCGCATCGCCTACGTCCACGCCGCGCTCGAGGGCGTGCTGCGGGCGTTGGCCGACGGCGTGGACGTGCGCGGCTACACGTACTGGTCGCTGCTCGACAACTTCGAGTGGGCCTTCGGGTATCGGCCCCGGTTCGGGCTGGTGTCGGTCGACCGGGCCACCTTCGTCCGCACGCCCAAGCCGAGCGCCGCCTGGTTCGCGCGTGTGGCCCGGTCCAACGCCCTGGTGGCGCCGTGACCATCGACCCCGAGCTGCTGGCCCACGCCCACGCGGCCCGCGGCTTCATGCCGCCCGACGAGGGCCTGGCCCTGTACGAGGCGGCCGCGGCGGTGGAGGTCGACGGACCGCTGCTGGAGGTCGGGAGCTACTGCGGCAAGTCCGCCGTGTACCTGGGCGCCGCCGCCCGCGAGCGGGGCCGGCTGCTGTTCGCGCTCGATCACCACCGGGGGTCGGAGGAGAACCAGCCGGGCTGGGAGTGGCACGAGCCGGACCTGGTCGACCCGGCCGTGGGGAGGATGGACACGCTGCCCGTCTTCCGGCGCACCGTGCACGACGCCGGGCTGGAGAGCACGGTGGTGGCCGTCGTGGGGGAGTCGCCGGCGGTCGCCCGGTCCTGGGCGACGCCGCTCGCGTTCCTGTTCATCGACGGCGGCCACGGGGCCGAGCCGGCCCGCCTGGACTACGAGCTGTGGACGCCGCACGTGGCCCCGGGCGGCACCCTCGTCATCCACGACGTGTTCCCCGACCCGGCCGACGGCGGCCGTCCCCCGTACGAGCAGATCTATCTCCCCGCCCTGGCCAGCGGGCGCTTCACCGAAACCCGCGCCGTCGGGTCGCTCCGCGTCTTGACCCGTGCGTAGAAGCAATCACCCGCGTTTCGAACACGCGTGATTGCAAGCTTGCAGACCCCAGCTCCGCGACGCGCAGCCTGACTCCGTGTGCCCGACCGTCTAGGCACAGCAGCGCGGGATCAGTCGCGGTCGGTGACCGAGGTGTCGGCGTCGGCGTCGGCGTCGCCGGTGTCGAACGGCGCGGGCAGCAGCTCGTCGTGCCGGGTGAACAGGCCACTCGCCGGGGACCCGCCGCTCAGCGCGTCGGCGGCCAGGACCACCGCGGACGACGTGTAGGTCGACCGCTCGCCGGCGGGGAAGTGGCCCTCCTCGGGGAACACCGTGCCGGTCCAGTAGCGGCCGTCGTCGGTGCGGTAGCGCTGCGCCCAGCGGAACAGCGCCCGGGCCGTCTCGTCGTTGCCCACCGCCAGGTTGGCCATGGCGTACTCGCACGTCTCGGCAGCCGTGACCCAGGGGCGATCGGACACACACCGGACCCCGCACTCCTCCATCACGAACGCCCCGTGGCGCTCGGCGAGGCGTTGGCGGCCGGCGTCGCCCAGCACGACCCCCGCGAGCACCGGGTAGTACCAGTCCATCGCCCAGCGGTGCTTGGGCGCGAAGGCGTCGGGCACGTGGCGCACGACATGGGTGAGCCGGGCCGCCGACAGCTCCCAGTCGGGCCGCTCGTGGCCCAGCAGCTCGGCGAGCGCGATGGCGCAGCGCAGGCTGTGGCAGATCGACGACGACCCGGTGAGCAGGGCGAACGACCACGGCGTGCCGTCGGCGTGGCGGGCCCAGAGGATCTCGCCCCGGGGCGTCTGCAGGTCGAGCACCCAGTCGATGGCCCGCTCGACCACCGGCCACATCGCCTCGGCGAACCCGCGGTCGTGCGTGCACAGCCACCGGTGCCACACGCCGGCCGCCACGTACGCGATGACGTTGGCGTCGAGCTTGTCCTGCTCGACCCGGTCGGCCAGGTAGTACTGGTGCCACGAGCCGTCGGGGCGTTGGAGGTCGGCCAGCCACGTGTAGGCCCGCTCGGACTCGGCGTGGCGGCCGCCCAGGGTGAGGGCCATCGCCGCTTCGACGTGGTTCCACGGGTCGGCGTGCCCGCCGGGGAACCAGGGGATCATCCCCGACGGCAGCTGCCACTCGGCGATGGCGTCGACCGTCTCGCCCAGCTCGCCCGCGGTCGTGATGCCAGGCACGTCGGCGAGCGTCACGATGCCAGAGCCTCCTCGCCGGCCAGGCCCGGCTTGCGGGCGTACACGACGACGCTCTTGCCGATGACGGGCGTCAGGGCCCGGTCGGCGGCACGGGTGAACCTCGACCAGGGCTGGGCGCCGCCGATGTCCCAACACAGCGCCTGGTGATAGGCCCGCACGAGCGGGTGTTCGTCGTTGGTGGGGCCGACCGCACACTTGAGCCACCAGTAGGGGGCGTGGATGCCGTGCTCCTTGTGCCGGGCGTAGGGCTCGGCCCCGGCCGCGCCGAGCTTGTTGCGCAGCTCGGCCAGCGTGTAGATCCGCACGTGCCCGCCCGCCACGTAGGGGGCGTGGTACTCGTCGGTGAGGGCCCAGCAGATCCGCTCGGGCAGGAACGACGGCACGGTGGCGGCGATGGTCCCGCCGGGACGCAGCACCCGCACGAGCTCCCGGATGGCGCCCATGTCGTCGTCGACGTGCTCGAGCACCTCGGCGGCGATGATGCGGTCGAAGCTGCCGTCGGGGAACGGCAGGCGGGTGGCGTCGCCCCGGGCGCAGCCGCTGCGGGCGGCCGCGGGCAGGTCGCCCTCGGCGCCCATCGCGGCGGCCATGGCGGCCACGTCCTTGAGCTCGGCCTCGTCGTAGTCGAACGCCGTGACCGCGGCGCCGCGGCGCAGGGCCTCGAACGCGTGGCGGCCGGCCCCGCAGCCGAGGTCGAGCAGGCGGTCGCCCGCGCGCAGGCCCAGGCGCTGGTAGTCGACGGTGAGCATCAGCCGGCTCCGCCGCTCGCCGCGGACCGGGCCGGGACGGCCGTGGCGGCGGCCGCGGCCCTGGCCCGCTCGGCCAGCAGGATGCGGTACTGCTCGACGGTCTTCTCGGCGGTGTGCCGCCACGACCACTGGTCGATCACGCGCCGGCGGCCGCGGGCGCCCACGGTGGCCCGCAGGTCGTCCCGCCCGAGCGCCCACCGGAGCTTGGAGGCCAGCGCCTCGCTGTCGCCCGGGGGCACCACCAGGGCGGTCTCGCCGTCGGTGCCGACGACCTCCGGCAGCGCGCCGCCGGACGTGGCCACCAGCGGCGTCCCGCACGACATCGCCTCGATGGCGGGGAGCGAGAAGCCCTCGTACAGCGACGGGACCACCGCCAGCTCGGCCTCGGCGTAGAGCTCGATGATCCGCTGGTCGGGTACGCCGGTCACGAAGGTGACCACATCCTCGAGCCCCAGGTTGCGGATCGTCTCGTCCGACCGACCGCCCGGCTTGCGTTTGCCGATGACGACCAGGTGCAGGTCCTCACGCTCGGTGCGCAGCTTGGCCACGGCCTCCAGCAGGTAGGCCAGGCCCTTCATCGTCACGTCTGCGCTGGCGGTGGTGATGAGCCGGCCCGGTACCGGCGCCACCTCGGGCAGCGGGCGGAACAGGTCGACGTCGACGCCCACCGGCACGATGGCCATGCGGTTGGGGTCGACCTGGTGGTCGCGGGCGATGTCGTGGAACGAGTTCTCGGAGACGGTGACCACGCGGGTCATCCGCCGGGCCACCCGGGTCTGCATGTTGGTGAACGAGTACCAGCGGCGCAGCGTGAGCCGCTTGTACCAGCCCTCCGCGTGCTCGAGCTCCAGCCGGCGGTCGACCGTGATGGGGTGGTGGATGGTGCTGAGGACGGGGAGGCCGTCGCGCTCGATGGCGAGCAGCCCGTAGCCCAGGCACTGGTTGTCGTGCACGAGGTCGAACTCGCCGGGGCGGCTCCGCAGGTGCCGCCACGCCCGCAGGCTGAAGGCCAGCGGCTCGGGGAACTGGCCGAACGAGAACGAGGTGACCTCGGCGAAGTCGGTCCAGTCCTTCAGCTCCCACAGGCCCGGCATGCGCATGGGGAAGTGGTCGTTGTAGATGTCCAGGCTGCGCAGCTCGACGAGCGGGACGCGCGGGTCGACCTCCGGGTAGGGCTGGCCACCCAGCACCTCCACGTGGTGCCCGAGGTCGACCAGGGCCTTGGCCAGATGTCGCACGTAAACGCCCTGGCCACCGACGTGGGGTTTGCCCCGGTAAGCCAACAACGCAATGCGCAGAGGGGATTCCTCGGCGTGCATTCCCGCAACCTTTCCGTTCAACTGACCGCGCGGTCAACTCCGCGTCGGCCGCGCGCTCCGCCATCGGGGTCGAGGGGTGCGCCCGCGGTACGGCGGGTCAGGCTAGCGCCACCGAGACACCGATCCGTATCTGTCTCATGTCTGCATGCTCAGCTCCCGCCGCGACCCGGGCTGCCGGGGACGGTCGTCGAGCTGGTCGACGTCGTGGACGTGCTGGTGGTGGACGTCGAGGTGGTGGTGGGCCGGGGCCGGGTCGTGGTGGTGGTCGGCGGGGGCGGTGGCGGCGGCGGGGGCAGGGTGACGACCGGCGGGGGCGACGTGGTCGGCGGCTCGGTGGCCGGTGGATCGTCGTCCTCGGGTTCGTCCTCGGGGGCGGTGGTGGTGGTCGTGCTGGTGCTGGTGGTCGACGGGCTACCGGTGAGCGCGGCCGTGCCGGGCGTCGCCGGCTCGGTGGTCGGCGAGTTGGTGGTGGGCACGGTGTCGGCGACCGCGATCGGATCGGTGTCGCCGGAGCCGGACAGCACCGCGAAGCCCGCGAGCACCACGAGGAACAGGGCGGCGACCGCCCCGCCCACCACCAGGCGCAGGTCGAAGCCCCTGCGGTCGTCGTAGTCGTCGAGGTCGCCTTCCTCCTCCCGCTCGCGCAGGCGCGCCGCGAGCGCGCTCGACCGGCTGCGGAACGGATCGGTGTCGCTGGTGGTGAGCCGCCGGAACTCCTCGGCGGGCGGCTGACCCCAGTCGCCGTCGTCGGCGGCCGCGCCCGCCATGACCGCCGGGAGCTGCGGAGCGTCGTCGAACACCGAGGTGCGGGCGTCGTCCCACCGCCCGTCCTGCGGGTTCCAGTCGCCCGCGGGCAGTGGGCCCTCGTCGAACCAGCCGGCGTCGACCCCGGCGGGCCACACCTCGCCCGTGCGCAGCGGGGGAACGGGTGGGGGCCGGCCGGGGAGCGCCTCGGACGGCAGGGCCAGGAGCGACGCGCCCGCTGCCCCTGCGTCCGGCGGGCCGGGATCCGGTGGCCCGTACAGCGCGTCGAACGCCGGGCCGTCGAAGGCGGGGGCGTCGAAGGTGTGGGCGTCGAGCGGTGGGCGCCCCAGGGGTACCGGCCCCGCAGGCGGTGGATCGCCGGGGAGGGGCCCGAACGCTGTGGCACCGGGCCGCGCGTTCAACGGCGGCAGGTCCGACGGTGTCTCGAACGGCGGTGCCTCGCGCGGCGGTGCCTCGAACGGGGGTGCCTCGAACGGCGGTGCCTCGAATGGCGGCGCCTCGAAAGGCGGTGCCTCGAACGGCGGCGCCTCGAATGGCGGCGCGTCGAAAGGCGGTGCTTCGAACGCAGCCGCCTCGAACGACGGTGCCGCGACCGCCGGCGGGTCGAAGGGCGGCGCGCCGACCGCCGGTTGGTCGAACGGCGGCGTGTCCGGGGGCGGCGCGAGGAAGGGCGGCGCGTCGAACGCGGTGGCGTCGACCGGTGGTTCGTCCAGCGGCCCTTGGCCGAAGGGCATCGGTCCGGCGGGCGGGGGGTCACCCGGGAGGGGACCGAGCAGCGCGGGATCGAACGGCGCGGGCGGCGCCACGGGTGCCGGGCCCGGGGCCGGCGGGACGGGCCCGAAGGGGCTCGCGCCGGCGACCTCCGGCGACTCGTCGAACATGGGGAGCCCGGCGAGGAAGGGGCTGTCGAGCACCGGACGGCCCGGCGGCGGCGGCCCGAGCAGCGTGGGGTCGCCGAACGGCGGCGCCTCGCCGGGCGGCGGTGGGGCGAACCCGAGGTCGTCGGGCCCGGACGCAGCGGCGGCCGGCGGGGGATAGGCCTCGGCGGGTTCCGGGAGCTCGCCGAGGTCGTGCTCGGCGGTGGAGCCGGGCGCGGGGATCGCCGTCGGCATGCCCGCCCGACCGGGCCCCGGCGTGGGCACGTGGGCGATCCCGGGCATCCGCTCGGCCACGTCGCCGAACAGCGAGGCCCCCAGGGCCACCGTGAGCTCGGGCTCGTCATCGACGACCACCGGCAGGCCGGTGCGCTCGGCCACGAGGCCCGAGAACTGGGGGAAGCGGGCGCAGCCGCCGACCAGCAGCGCCGTCGAGAGGTCGGCCGGGATGAGCCCGGCGTCCTCGATCGCCACCAGCACCAGGTCGACGGCGGCCTCGAACATCGGCGCGGTGGCGGTGTCGAACGCCTCGCGGGTGATCTCGACCTGGGCGCGGGCGTGGGGCAGCGCCACGTCGACGATGGCGGCGTCGTCGAAGGCCAGCCGCTCCTTGGCCGCTCGGCACGAGGCCCGCAGCCGGCGCAGCGCCAGCATGCCGACGCGGTCGCTGGGCGGCACCGTCGACGTCACGTCGCCGATCGCGCTCTCGGTCAGGGTGACCACCGCGGCGTCGAGGTCGACGCCGCCCAGGTCGGTCAGGCTGACGGGGTCGCCGATGAGGTCGAACACCTCGGGGGTGCACCGCACCAGGGCCACGTCGACGCTGGTGCCGCCGAAGTCGACGACGGCCACGAGGGCGTCGGGCCCGAGGTCGCGGTCGTACGCCAGCTTGGCCGCAGCGGCGATGGGCGCGGGCACGAGGACGGCCGTGCCGCCGGTCGCCCGGTGGGCCGCCTCGGCGAGCAGCCGCTCGGGCCCGCCGTCGTCGCGCAGGGGGTAGGCGACCATGATGTGCTCGGGCGGCGAGTCGGCGTCCTGCGTCGCCCGAGCGATCACGTCGTCGAGCAGGCCCTCGGTGAGCGGCAGCGGATGGCACGGCACCCCGTCGACCATGACCGGCTCGGGGTCGAACAGCCCGGCGGTGACCATCCTGGCCACGAGGGCCGGTTCATAGGTGCAGAGGCGGTCGGCATCGGGGCCGACCAGCACCGTGCCGTCGCGGCGCGGCAGCGCGACCGCCGGCATGGTGTACGCGCCGTCGCTCAGCTCGCGGGGCTCGGGCGGCGCACCGCCGCTCGCGCCTCCGCTCGCGCCGGCCGAGCACGTCGTCGCGCCGACGTCGATCCCCAGGCTGTATCTCATCGAAGACTCCCACCCAGCTCGCCTCGACACGAGAACGTAACAAACAGCAGGGCCCTGGCGAAACACCCTCCGCCGGCACGTGCCACGGTGGTGGGGTGCGGGCTGTCGTGCAGCGGGTGACCGAGGCGCAGGTGACCGTCGGGCGCGAGGTCGTCGGGGCCATCGGGCCCGGCATCGTCGTGTTCGTGGGCGTGACCCACGACGACGACGGCGACCGTGCGCGCCGGCTCGCCGCCAAGCTGTGGAACCTGCGGATCCTGGCCGACGGCGACGGGGTGATGAACCTGTCGCCGGCCGACACCGGTGCCGAGGTTCTGGTGGTGAGCCAGTTCACGCTCTACGGCGACACGGCGCGCGGACGTCGCCCCAGCTGGGTGGCCGCCGCCCGGCCCGAGCAGGCTGAGCCCCTGGTCGAGGCGGTCGTCGCCGGGCTACGGGCCCTCGGCGCCCACGTGGCGACCGGACGGTTCCGGGCCGACATGCGGGTCGCCCTCGTGAACGACGGGCCCGTGACCCTCGTCCTCGACGTGTGACGGGCCGGCACCCGTGCCGGCCGCCTGCGAGCCGGCGACATCCGCGCTTGTTCGTGACCCGTCGTCCCGCGACCCGTCGTCCGGCTCGTCGGCGTGCGACCCGTGGCCGTCCGGCCCGTCGTCGGGCCGTCGGCTGCGGGCCACCAGCCAGCCCAGCGCCAGGCTCGCCACGGCCACCGCCAACGCGGGCGCCAGGCCCAGCCGCGTGTACGGCGTCGTGCCGTCGCGCATCGCCACGGTGGCGTGCAGCACCGCCTGCTCCGACACCGCCGTCCGCTGGTGGACCTTGCCGTCGGGGTCGATCACCGCGGTGAAGCCGGTCGGCGCCACCTGGGTCATCCACCGGTCGCTCTCGATGGCCCGCATCCGGGACGACGCCACCTGCTGGGTCTGCACCATCGTCCCCGTGAACGACGAGCCGTTCGTGGGGTTGAGCACCACCTGGGCGCCGTCCTGCACGCCCTCCCGCGCACGGTCCCCGAAGAACACCTCCCACGAGATCACGACGCTCAGCGGACCGGCCGGGGTGTCGAGACGCGCGGGATGGTCCCCGATGATGGCGTCGCGGGAGGTCAGGTCGTCGCCGCCGAACCGCTCGATCAGCCACTTCAGCGGTACGTACTCGCCGAAGGGCACGCGGTGCACCTTGTCGTAGCGATCGACGATCTCGCCGTCGGGGCCGTAGGCCACCGAGGCGTTGAGGAAGTGCTCGGGCCCCGAGTCCTCGACGATGCCGACGACGAGGGTGGCGTCGAGCCGCCGGGCGAGCGCCGCCAGCTCCTCGTCCTCGTCCGACCCCGCCAGCGTGTCGACGTCGACCACGTCCTCGGGCCACACCACCAGGTCGACCGGCGTCTCCACCTGCTCGCTGGCGGCCATGTGGCGGTCGAAGACCTCGCTCTCGTCGGTCTCCGACGCCCGGGTGCCCTGGCGCCCGCCGCCCTGCACGAGCGCGACCCGCAGCTCGTCGACGTCGTCGGCGCGGGGGACCAGGACGGCGCCGCCGACGGCGACCGCCACGATCGCGGCGCCGACGCCCGCGGCCAGCCACCGGCGCGACAGGGCCGCGGCGAGCGCGACCCCGACGATGACGGTGAGCTCGACCAGCAGCAGCGCGCCGCCCAGCCGCAGCACCGGTGCCAGCGGACCGGCCACCTGGCCGACCGCCAGGCTCGACAGCGGCACGCCCCCGAACGGCCACGACCAGCGCAGCAGCTCGGTCAGCGCGATGGCGCCCGGCAGGGCCAGCCACCGCCCGGGTGCCGTGGACGGCACGACGGTCGTCGCCAGCCCCAACAGGGCGCCGTAGGCGACGGTGGCGATGAGGTAGCCGGGCGGGGTGAGGTCGGTCATCCACGCCAGCGACGGGATGTACAGGCCGAGGCCCACCAGCCAGCCGCGCCGGAAGCGGGCGCCGCGCGGCTGGTCGGCGATCAGGCGGTCGAGGCAGACGATGCCGGCGAAGGCGAGCGGCCACCAGCCCCACGGGGGCAGGGCTGCGGCCAGGAGCACGCCCGTGCCCAGGCAGCTGACGGCGGTGATGGTCCGGCGCATGCAGAGGGGATGTTCGCACGCCGCGCGGCCCGGATCCCAAGCGTGAGGACCGGAGCGGACAGGTTCGCCGCTGCGGATTCGGCGGCTTCGCCGCCGAAGGTCGAACGACGCTGTACCTCCGCTCCTGGCGCCTTCGGCGCCGGGCCGCTGGGCCGCGGGCGCCGCCCCCGGCCTGGACCGCAGGAGCTGCGTGCGCGGCCGGACGGCGTGGTCAGGCCCCGCCGCCCGGGGCCAGGCGGAAGTGGGCGACGATGCGCTGGGCCGCCGAGCCCTTGGGGTGGCATGCGAACAGGGTGGCGGTGTGGTCGGGCGCCTGGTCGACGATGTGCATGGCGTCGGGGCCGACGATCTCGGTGGAGGTCAGCTCGTAGGTCCACACCCGGCCGTCGCTCATGGTGAAGACCAGCGGGTCGCCCGGCGCCAGCAGGTCGAGGTCGTGGAACGGCCGCGTGTGGGTGGTGCGATGGCCCGCCACCACCACGTTGCCCAGCCCGCCGGGCAGGGCGCTGCCGGGCCAGTGGCTCGGTCCCCGGTTGATGGCGGTCAGCGTGACGCCCTCGTGCAGCGGCTGCTCGACCCCGATGCTCGGCAGGGCGAGCGTGCCGTGGACGATCCGCGGGGTGTCGGCGTACGGGTCGACCGGCGAGTCCTCGGGCGCCGGGAGCTCGACCGGCGCCGGCGCAGCGGTGGTGGTCGGGACGGCGGTCGTGGTGGTCGACGCCACCAGCGCCACGGGGCGGGGGGCGGCGGCGCCGTCCTCGGCCGTGAGCGCCCATCCCGCCGCCCCGACGCTCGCCAGGGCGACGGCCGCGGCCAGGCCGGCGAGCGCGCGCCGCCGGCGACCGCGGGGTGGCTCGACCGGCGACGTCATGGGTCGGTTGTACCACCGAGAGCGCACGCAGCGGCGACGCGCGCCTCGCGGATGCAGGCCGGGATGCCCACGCCCCGCGCCCACGCGCCGGTGGCGGCGAGGCGGGGCGACACGGCGGCCAGCGACCGCTCGGCCGCGGCGACGCCGGCGAGATGGCCGGGGCGGGGCTGCGGGAACGACCGGGGCCAGCGGGTCAGCCGCACCTCGTCGGGCTCGGCCCGCAGGCCCATGGTCGCCCGCAGGTCGGCCACCAGCGCCGCCACCAGGTCGCCGTCGGCCAGGCCCGCGGCCCGGTCGTCGCCGTCGTGGCCGGCCGAGGCGCGCAGCAGCGCGACCCCGGGATCGACCTCCAGGTGGGGCCACTTGGCCGTCGCCCACGAGCAGGCGGTGAGCAGCAGGCCGGCGTCCCGCGCCACCAGGAAGCCCGAGCCGTCCAGCGGATGGTCGATCCCGTCCCGGGGGACGGCCAGTCCCAGCAGGGCGACCGACGCGTGGTCGATGCCGGCGAGGAACGCCGCCGCCTCGGGGGCCACGGTCGCCAGCAGCGGCGCCGACACGAAGGCGGGCGTCGCCAGCACGACGGCGCCGGCCACCACGTCGCCCCCAGGTGCGGGCCCGGCGCCCGACCCGCCGCCTCCCGGACGCGGGGACGCGGGCGGGCCGTCGCCCCCACCGCGCTCGACGGCGAGATGCCACCCGGTGCCCTCCGCGTGCAGGCCGACGACCCGCGACCGAGGGCGGACGTCGTCGCCCAGGGCCGCGGCCAGGGCGTCCGCGAGCCGGGCCACGCCGCCCCGGGGGGCCAGGAACACGGGCCGCCCGGTGTCGATCGCCTGGGCCCGCAGCGCCGCCGCCGCCCGCACCAGGCTGGGGTCCGAGGGGTCGCGGTCGCGGGCCGCGGCGATCTGCGCGGCGGTGACCTGCAGCGACATGCGGTCGCAGTCCCCGGCGTAGATGCTTCCCACCAGCGGGGCGACCAGCCGGTCGAGGACCTCGTCGCCGAGCCGCCGCCGCACCAGCGCACCGACGCTCTCGTCGGCACCGCCGGCGGGCCGGTCGTCCGGCGCGGCCAGGTCGCGGCGGGCGCGGTCCATGCCGGCGGGGGTGAGCAGCCCGGTCGCCGCCAGGGCGTCGAGGTCGGTGGGGATGCCGAGCAGCTGGTCGGCGGGGAGGCGCCGCAGCGCGCCGCCGATCCACAGGTAGGCGGACCCGGTGGCGGGCGACACCAGGTCGGCGGCGATCCCCAGCTCGGCGCACAGGTCGACGGCCTCGGGCACGCGGGCCAGGAAGGCGTCGGCGGCCTCGTCGAGGTCGATCCCGCCGAGCGGCGACGACCGCAGCTTGCCGCCGGGCCGGTCGCCCGCCTCCAGCACCGCCACGGTGGCGCCCCGCCGGCGTCCCTCCCATGCGGCCGCCAGCCCGCTGATGCCCCCGCCGACGACGGCCAGGTCGACGTGTGCCGCCATCGAGGTCAGGCCGTGCGGACGAGCTCGGCGAGCGCCGCCATCACCGCCGGGTCGTCGTTGATCGAGGCGGTGC
Organism: uncultured Acidimicrobiales bacterium; assembly: GCA_963842395.1. Lineage (GTDB taxonomy): Bacteria > Actinomycetota > Acidimicrobiia > Acidimicrobiales > VFJN01 > ZC4RG19. The sequence goes on along the minus strand of CAWJGJ010000001.1, from coordinate 2,719,633 downwards.
GCGCGAAGGCCAGGCCCGCGCCGGCGGCCACCCGGCGGACGTCGACGTCGAGGTCGTACAGCACCTCGAGGTGGTCGGACACGAACCCCTGCGGGCACACCAGCACGCCCTCGGCCCGCCCGGTGGCGCCCAGGTCGCGGACGACGTCGGCCACGTCGGGGCCCCGCCACGGCTCGGGCGTGCGCCCCGCCGACTGCCAGGCGAGCGCCCATCCCGCCCACGGGGCCAGGCCGGACCGGGCGGCGATGGCGGTGGCCGACGTCCGGAGCTCGTCGGGATACGGGTCGTCGGCCAGCACCCGCTCCGGCAGCGAGTGGGCGGTGAACAGCACCTTGGTGGCGGCGGGTAGCCCGGCGAGGGCGGCCCGCACGCGGTCGGCCTGGGCCTCGACCCAGGCGGGGAGGGCGTGCCACGAGTCGATGCCCGTGTAGGGCCGGCCGTGCTCCGCGGCCGCCTTGGCGGCACGGGCGTGGTACTCGCCCACCGAGCCCCGCGAGTAGTGGGGCGCCAGCACCAGCCCGACGATGCGCTCGACCGGGGGCGCAGGGTTGTCGAGGGCCAGGGCGGCGACGGCGTCCTCGATGAACGGCGCCGCGTGCTTGTTGCCCTGCGCAGTCCGCCACCCGTCGCCCAGCGCCGCCGCCAGGGCCGTGACCTGGGCCCGGGTGCGCTCGGCCAGCGGCGACACCCCGCCGATGGCCTGGTAGCGGCCGGTCAGCTCGGCGAGCTGCTCGGCGGTCGGGGGTCGGCCGCGGCGGATGTGCGTGTAGTAGGCCTCGATGTCCTCCGGCGACGCGGGCGTGCCGTAGGCCATGACGAGCAGCCCCGTGCTCATCGGGGCGCCTCCCACCCGTGGACCAGCTCGACCAGGCGTTCGAGCACGGTCGGGTCGGTCTCGGGCAGCACGCCGTGGCCGAGGTTGAAGACGTGGCCGGGCCGCCCGCCGTTGGCCGCCAGCACCTCGAGCGCCGCCTGCTCGACCACGGGCCACGGGGCGAGGCACACCGCGGGGTCCAGGTTGCCCTGCACCGCCACGTCGGGGCCGAGCCGGGCGCGGGCGTCGTCCAGCGGGACCCGCCAGTCGACCCCCACCACCGAGGCACCGGCCTTGGCCATCAGCGGCAGCAGCTCGCCGGTGGTGACCCCGAAGTGGATCGTCGGCACGCCCAGGTCGGCCACCCCGGCCAGCACCCTGGCGCTGGCCGGCATGACGTGGCGCTCGTACATCGCCGGCCCCAGCGTGCCCGCCCAGCTGTCGAAGAGCTGGACGGCCGACGCCCCGGCCAGCACCTGCGCCCGCAGCGAGGCGATCGCGATGTCGGCCAGGCAATCGAGCAGCCGCGCCCACAGGTCCGGACGGCCGAGCATCATCGCCTTGGTCGCGCCGAGGGTGCGCGAGGGCCCGCCCTCGACCAGGTAGCTGGCGACGGTGAAGGGCGCGCCGGCGAACCCGATGAGGGGAACGTCGCCCAGCTCGCCGACCAGGTTGCGCACCGTCTGCTGGACGTAGGGGCAGTCGGCCTCGGGGTCGAGCGGGCGCAGGCGGTCGAGGTCCGCCTCGTCACGGAACGGCCGGGCGACGACCGGCCCGACACCGGCCTGGATCTCGACGCCGAACCCCAGCGCGGCCACCGGCACCACGATGTCGCTGTAGAGGATGGCGGCGTCGACGCCGTAGCGGCGCACGGGCTGCAGCGTGATCTCGGTGGCCAGGTCGGGGTCCTGCACGGCGGTGAGGATGCTGCCGGTGGAGCGCACCGCCCGGTACTCCGGGAGCGACCGGCCCGCCTGGCGCATGAACCAGACCGGCACCCTGCTCGCCGGGCGGTTCCGGCAGGCGGCGAGGAAGGGGGCATCGGGGTCGGGCGGCATCGGCGGCCACGCTACCCGGGGCGCCCCCGCCGGGCCCTTGCCCAGGTGGTCCCCCGTGTGACCCCTGCGGCAAAGGGGGGACACCCCCGTCGACACCGGTGGCCACGGCGTCCAGGATGGTCCCATGCGAGACAACGACGACGACGTCCCGGGCGACAGCGCGGGCGGCCCCCTGGCGGAGGGCCTGGGCGAGACCGAGGGGACGTTCGGCGACGGCGACGGCGAGGACGACATCACCGTCGACGACACCGGTGCGGCCGACGAGGCCGATGCCGAATCCGTTGGCGACGGCGAAGAGGACACGACCACGGGCGACGGCATCGAGGGCAGCGACCTGCTGGCGGAGAGCGGCTCGCCGCTCGAGGGCATCGGCTACCTCCTGGACGAGCTGCACGGGGCCTTGTTCGGCGACGAGGACGACCTCGCCGCCCAGGAGGAGGCCGTCGCCTCGGCGTTCGACGCCGACCCGGCCGACATCGAGACCGACACCGACCTCGACCTCAACGGCGACGGCGTGGTCGACCCGGGCGACCTGCACGAGGCCGAGTCCCCCTTCGACTTCGGCGTCGACCACGCGGGCGGCTGACGGGAGCCCGGCCGGCGGGTGGGCCCTCGACCCGGCCATGCCCTGGCCCCTGGTTGCGGGTAGCATGGTCCGTTCCTCGACCAGCGGAGGAGCGCTTGGCTACACACCCCGACCTGGCCGCCGAGCAGGCGTACATCGACCACGCGTACGACTCGCTCGACGAGGCGCGCCGCACGGCCACCCGCCTGCGGTCGATGGTCGAGGTGGGCAAAGGGGGGACCGAGCAGGCCCGCTGGGAGCGGGAGATGATCGAGGAGAACATCGCCGCCCGCCTCGACTACCTCAACCTCGGTGACGCCAGCCTGGTGTTCGGCCGCATCGACCAGGCCCGGTCCGAGGGGGGCGAGAGCTACTACATCGGGCGGGTCGCCGTGGCCGACGACACCCAGGAGCCCCTGGTGGTCGACTGGCGGGCCCCGGTGGCCGAGCCGTTCTACCGGGCCACCGGCCGGGCGCCGATGGGCCTGGTGCGCCGGCGTCACTTCGCCACCCGGGGCCGCAAGCTGCTCGGCATCGAGGACGAGCTGTTCGGCGAGGGTGCCGCCATGCTCAGCGAGCCCGGCGAGGCCGGCCGCGTGCGGGGCCAGAGCTCGCTCATCGCCGCGCTGGAGGAGTCGCGCACCGGCCGCCTCGGCGACATCGTGGCCACCATCCAGGGCGAGCAGGACGAGGTCATCCGCTCGCCCCTGCCCGGGGTGCTGGTGGTCCAGGGCGGGCCGGGCACCGGCAAGACCGTGGTGGCCCTGCACCGGGCCGCCTACCTGCTCTACACCTACCGGTTCCCGCTCGAGGGCCAGGGCGTGCTGGTCGTGGGGCCCAACCGCCTGTTCCTCGGCTACATCGAGCGGGTGCTGCCCAGCCTGGGCGAAGCCGGCGTCGAGCAGGTCGTCCTGGCCGACCTCGTGGAGGAGATGCGGGTAAGCGGGCGCGACGCTCCCGTCACCGCCCGCATCAAGGGCGACAGTCGCATGTCACGGGTGCTGGCCAAGGCCGTGCGCGACCGCCAGCGACCCCTGCGCCGGCCCCTGCGGCTGCCCTACGGCGTGCAGACCCTGGTGGTGGCGCCCGAGCGCACGGCGGAGATCGTGGCCGACGCCCGGCGGCGCTTCCGGCTGCACAACGCGGCCCGCCGCTTCGTCGAGGGCCAGCTGTTCACGGCGCTCGCCGAGGCCAGCCGGCAGCCCACCACGCCCGACGAGGTGCGCGAGCGGGCCCGCCAGGCGCCCGAGGTGCGCGAGGCCCTCGAACGCATGTGGCCGGTGCTCACGCCCGCGGAGCTGCTGCACGACCTGTTCGGCTCGCGGGCGCTGGTCGACCTGGCCGCCGGCCGCCACCTCGACGAGGGCGAGCGGGCGGCGCTGATCCGGCCCCGGGTCGCGGACGCCGACCAGGTGGTGTGGGCCCACGACGACGTGCCGCTGCTCGACGAGGCCCGCGCGCTGCTCGGCCCCCGGTCGCGCAAGCGCCGCACCAACGGCGCCGACCCCGACGAGGTGCGCACCTACGGCCACATCGTGGTGGACGAGGCCCAGGACCTCTCGCCCATGCAGCTGCGCATGCTGGCGCGGCGGTCGCTGAACGGGTCGATGACCGTCGTGGGCGACATCGCCCAGGCCACGGGCGTGTGGGCGCATCGCGACTGGGATGAGATCCTCGACCACCTGCCCCGGCGTCGTGCCGGCCAGCGGGCCGAGCTCACGATCGGCTACCGCATTCCGGGCCCCACCATGGACCTCGCGACCAAGGTGCTGGCGGTGGCCGCGCCCGAGCTGCAGCCGCCCTCCGCCGTGCGCGAGACGGGCGACGAGCCCCGCATCGTCGCCGTGCCCCGCGGGAGCGGATCGGCGCCCGGCTCGAACGGCGCCGCCGGCGCGGGCGACGGTGCGGGCGACGGCGCGGACAATCCCGACATGGCCGCGCTCGCCGCCCGGGTGGCCGAGGTGGCGGTCGAGGAGCGCGACGCCGTCGACCCGGGCAGCGTGGCCGTCATCGTCGCCTCCACCCACGTCGACCGCGTGGCCGCCGCGCTCGACGCCGCCGGCGTCGAGTTCGGCCGGGCGGCCCGCAACGGCCTCGAGTCGCGGATCACGCTCGTGCCGGTGAGCCTGGTGAAGGGCCTCGAGCTCGACGCCGCCGTGGTGGTCGAGCCCGCCGCCATCGTGGACGAGGAGGCGCAGGGCATGCGTGCCCTGTACGTCGCCCTCACCCGCGCCACCAAGCGGTTGGCCATCGTGCACGCCCGCGACCTGCCCGAGCCGCTCCGCTGACCGGCCCGCGCCCGGGTAGGTCCCGGCCACCCCGCCGCCGGTAGGGTTTCCCGCCGGGGAGAGGGCCGGCGGGCGAGCGACGGAGTGGCACCGGTGGCTTGGAATGTCTGACGGGGATGTGATGACCGGGAGCGAGCGCGGAGGCGCCTGTGCGTGGGCGCGGCCGACCTGGGCCAGCGCGCCCCGCTCACCCGCACGCAGCTCTACTGGCTGATCGGGATCGTGGCGGTCGGCGCCGTGCTCCGCGTCGCCTGGCTGGTGTTCAACCATGCCGAGCCGCCGTTCCACTTCATGGTGTCGGGCGACCAGTACTCCTACTGGTACCACGCCAACGAGATCGCCGGCGGCCGCGGCTACCACAGCTACGTCGACGGCCGGGCCACCGCCTACTACCCGATCGGCTACCCGGCGATCCTGGCCGGGCTCATCTGGGTCGCGGTCCGGGTGCCGTTCGTCGACCCCGACCTGATGCTGGTGATCGGCGCCTTCCAGGTGGTGCTGTCGGCCGCCACGGTGGCGCTCACCTTCGTCGTCGGGCGGCGCCTGCTCGGCCCGTGGGCGGGGCTGGTGGCCGCCGCGCTCATGGCCGTGTTCCCGAACATGATCTACCAGGTCTCGGCGCTGCAGCTGGAGACGGTGTTCGTGTTCTTCACGATGGCGGCGCTGGCCATCGCCGTCGACCACGACTGGTCGTCCGGTCCGCCCAGCCGGGCCAGGCTGCTGGCGATCGGTGCCGTCCTCGCCGTGTCGGGCCTCGTGCGGCCGTTCTCCCTGCCGCTCGTGCTCGGCCTGCTGCTCGCCCTGCTGGCGGTGGGCGTGGGCTGGCGCCGGGCGCTCGTGGCCACGTCGATCCCGGTGGCGGTGATCCTGGTCGCGTTCACGCCCTGGACCATCCGCAACGCGGTCCAGCTGGACGCGTTCGTGCCGTCGTCCACCAACATGGGCGACACGCTGTGCATCGACCGCAACCTCGATGCGACCGGCGCCTTCCGGTGGAGCGAGCACGACGGGTGCGTGGCGTCCACCCTGCCGGAGACCGAGCGCAACCGGGGCAACACCCGCAAGGCCATCGAGTTCGTGCTCGACCACCCCGACCGCGAGCTGCTCCAGATCGTGCGGCGCGCCCGGTTCATGTTCGCCGAGGACAACGACGGCATCCAGGCCGTCGAGACGATGGGGAGCGGGCCGATCTTCTCCGACGCCGCCCGCGACCTCTACACGACGGTCGCCGACTGGTACTTCTACGTGCTCGTCGCCGCCGCCGTGCTGGGGCTGCCGTGGCTGGTGCGCCGCTCGCCCCGCCCCGAGCGCCGGCTCGTGCTGGTGCTCCTGGTCACGCTGCTGCTGGTGCCGCTGCTGCTGTGGGGCAACCCGCGCTTCCACCTGCCGCTGGCGCCGTTCTTCGCGCTGTCGGCCGCGGCCCTCACCACGGTGGTCTGGCGCGGCGGCGCCGGTGCACGCGCCGGCGGGACGCCGCACGACGGGGGCGCGGGCAGCGCGGACGAGTCGGTGGCGGCGGGCGACCGCACCCCGGCCGTGAGCGCGGGCCGCATCCTGTGACAGGTTCGGCACGGCACAGATACGGTGTGAGGCATCGTGAACGGACCGAACTCCATCGCCGTCACGGGCGCCGTCAAGCGCTTCGGTCACCTCGGCGTGCTGCAGCGGGTCGACCTGCACGTCGAGCCCGGCGCCGTCGTCGCCCTGCTCGGCCCCAGCGGCTGCGGCAAGACCACGCTGCTGCGCTCGATCGCGGGGCTCGAGCGGCTCGACGGGGGCGAGATCCGCATCGGTGAGCGGGTGGTGTCGGGGCGGGGCACCCACGTGCCGCCCGAGCGGCGCCGGGTGGGGATGGTCTTCCAGGACTGGGCCCTCTTCCCCCACCTGACGGTCGCGCAGAACGTCGGGTACGGGCTCCCCCGGCGCGAGCGCTCGAGCGGCAGGGTCGACGCCGCGCTGACCATGGTCGGCCTCGAGGGCCTGGGCGGCCGTAGCCCGACCACCCTCTCCGGCGGCCAGCAGCAGCGGGTGGCCCTCGCCCGGGCCCTGGCGCCCGAGCCGGGCGTGCTGCTGCTCGACGAGCCGTTCTCGAACCTCGACTCCACCCTCCGGGTGCAGGTGCGCACCGAGGTCCACCAGCTGCTCGCCCGACTGGGGGTCACCACCCTGTTCGTCACCCACGACCAGGAGGAGGCGTTCGTGCTGGGCGACGAGGTGGCCGTCATGCAGGGCGGCGAGATCGTCCAACAGGCGTCGCCGTCCGCCCTCTACGCCCGCCCGGCCAGCCCGTGGGTGGCGACGTTCGTGGGCGACGCCAACCTGGTCGACGGCACGGCGTCGGCGGGGCTGGCCGCGACGCCGGTCGGTTCCCTGGCCCTCGAGACCCCGCTCGACGGCCGCGTGCAGGTCGTGGTCCGGCCCGAGGACCTGCGCCTCGCCCCGCTCGACCGGCCGGACGACGGCGGGAACGGCGACCGGAACGGCGACGCGACCGTTGCCGCCAACGGCGGGACCCGGGCCGGCGCTGCCGGCGCGGGCAACGGTGCCGCCGAACCGCCCTGCGGTGCCGGCACTCCCGCGACGGTCGAGCTGTGCGAGTTCTACGGCCACGACACCGTCTACCTGGTGCGGCCGGACGGGGGCGGACCGCTGCGTGCCCGCGCCGGCTCGGCCCCGCTGTTCGACCGGGGCGACCGGGTGATCGTCGCCTACCACGGCGCCCCGGCGGTGGCCTACCCGGCGACCGGGGGCGACGCCACGGGGGGTGCCGCCGGCCAGGCGTCCACGCCCGCCCCTCCGGTCGCCCGCGCGAGCGGCGGCGCCGGGGATGCCGGCGCGGGGCGGTTCCCGCCGCCGGACGCGAAGGTGACGGCACGACCGCCCGGCGAGGTGTCGCCCGCGCACTCGACGCCCCGGTGATCGCGGTCATCGGGGCGGGGCCCGCGGGCCTGGCTGCGGCCTGGCGCGCCGCGGCCGCGGGACGCGAGGTCGTGGTGCTCGACCGGGCACCGCAGGTCGGGGGCATGGCCGGGTCGTTCGAGGTGGCCGGGCTGCGGGTCGACCACGGCAGCCACCGCCTGCACCCGGCCACGCCGGCCCCGATCCTGGCGGCCCTGCGCGACCTGCTCGGCGACGACCTGCAGACGCGCCCCCGTCACGGCCGCATCCGCCTGCTCGACCGCTGGCTCGCGTTCCCGCTGCGCACCGGCGACCTGTTGCGGCGCACCCCACCGGCCTTCGCGGCCCGCGCCGCCCGCGACGCCGTCACCGGACCGCTCCGCCGTCCGCGGGCCGACACGTTCGGCGAGGTGGTGCGGTCCGGCCTCGGCCCGGCCGTCCTCGACGCCTTCTACGGGCCCTATGCCCACAAGCTGTGGGACACCGACCCCGACCACCTGGCGGGCGAGCTGGCCCGCCGCCGCGTCAGCGCCGCGTCGCCCGCCGACATCGTGCGCCGCCTGGCGCGGGGCGCCCGGCCCGAGGGCCGCGTGTTCCTCTATCCCCGCCGCGGCTTCGGGGCCATCGCCGAGGCCCTGGCCGAGGCCGCCACCGCAGCGGGCGCGGACGTCCGCCTGGGGTGCGGCATCGCCGGCCTGAAGCGTCGCAACGGCGGCGACGGGGGAGACGACAGGGGCGACCGTGCGGGCGACCGGACGGGACCAGACGGCGGCGGCTGGACGCTGTCGCTCGACGACGGCCGCACCCTCGATGCCGCCCATGTGTGGTCGACCGCCCCCCTGCCCGCGCTCGCACGCCTGGTCTCACCCGAGGCACCCGCGGAGGCGCTGGCGGCGGCCGGTCGGCTGCGCCACCGGGCCCTCGTCCTCGTGTACCTGGTGCTCGACCGGCCCTGTTGGACCGAGTTCGACGCCCACTACTTCCCCGGTCCGGAGGTGCTGGCGGCGCGGGTGTCCGAGCCCCGCAACTACCGCGACGACCCGGCCCAGCCCGCCGACCGCACGGTGCTGTGCGCCGAGGTGGCCTGCTGGGAGGGCGACGAGGTGTGGTCCGCGGCCGACGACGAGCTGGGCGCCCGGCTGGCGTCGGAGCTGGCCGCCACCGGGCTGCCCGAGCCGCGGCCCGTGCGGGTCGAGACCCGGCGCCTCCCCCGCGTCTACCCCGTCTACCACCCCGGCTTCGCCGACGATCTCGGCGAGCTCGAACGGTGGGCCTCGGCGCAGCACGGCCTCGTCACGTTCGGACGCCAGGGCCTGTTCACCCCCGACAACACCCACCATGCCCTGGCCATGGGGTGGGCGGCCGCCGACGCCCTACGGCCCGACGGCACCCTCGACGCCGAGCGCTGGCGGGACGCCCGCGACGGGTTCCGCAGCTTCGTGGTCGAGGACTGAGGAGCGCGCCGGGGTCACGGTTGGGGCCGCGCCGGCGGGCGGCGCAGGCTGTGCGGGCCCCGCGGGGTCGGGCGTCCGCAGCTCGCGGCGCACCGCGGGGACGACCTGGCGGAGGTAGGGGCCGAGCCGCACGAACGACCGCCCGTGGCGGCGGAACCGGTAGCTGATCGGCACCTCGGCGTAGCGGAAGCCCTTGGCCAGCAGGTCGAGGGTGAGCACCTGGGCGTAGTTGAAGTCGTGGACGATCTCGGCCCGCGGCTGCGGCCTCGGGCGACAACGCCCGGTAGCCCGACTGCCCGTCGGTGAGGCCCCGCACACCCCAGCGCCGGACCAGGAGCTGCACCCACGCCGTGAGCAGGCGGTTGCCGAGCCACCGGTGCGGCCGCATGTCCCGGTCCGACCCGGCGAAGCGCGACCCCACCACGTAGTCGGCCTCGCCGGCGAGGACGGGGGCCACCACGGCGGCCAGCTCCTCGGGGGCGTACTCGCCGTCGGCGTCGAGGAAGGCGACGGCCGCTGCGCCCCGCGCCACCCCCAGCGCCAGTCCGGTGCGCACCGCCGCGCCGAGCCCGCGGTTGGTGGCCGCGGTGTGGACGGTGGCCCCGGCGGCCCGGGCCCGGGCGGCCGTGTCGTCGGTCGACCCGTCGTCGACCACCACCACCTCGACGGGGTGCCGGTGCACGTGGGTGGGGGCGCGGGCCACCACCTGGGCGACGGTCGCCTGCTCGTTGTGCGCGGGCAGGACCATCACGACGGGGGCGCGAACCTCGGAGGACGACATCGTTAGGCATTCTTCACTCAATCGGGGTGGCATGGCTAGCCTTGCCACATGAAGCGACAGAGAACGCTGCTGGGGGTCGCCGCAAGCTGGGCACTGGTCGGGTTGATCGTGCCGGCCGTCGCCTGTTCGTCCGGCGACAGCGAACGGCTGGTGGTCTACAGCGGGCGCACCGCCAACCTGGTCGGCCCCGCTGCTCGAGGACTTCTCGGACGAGACGGGCACCCCGATCGACGTCCGCTACGGGGACTCGGCCGACCTGGCGCTGCTCATCGACGAGGAGGGCGACCGGTCGCCCGCCGACGTGTTCATCTCGCAGAGCCCCGGCGCCGTCGGCTACCTCGACGCCGCCGGCCGCCTGAGCCCGCTGGCCGAGGACGTCATCGCCCAGGTGCCCGAGGGCGACGCCGCGGGCGACGCCGGCTGGGTGGGCCTGTCGGGCCGGGTGCGCACGCTCGTCTACAACACCGACTTGGTCGACCCCGACGACCTGCCCGACTCGGTGCTCGACCTCACCGATCCCGAGTTCGCGGGGCAGGTGGCCCTGGCCCCGACCAACGGCTCGTTCCAGGACTTCGTGACCGTGCTGCGCCAGGAGCTGGGCGACGACGAGGCCCGGGCCTGGCTCGACGGCATGGCCGCCGGCGACCCGCCCACGTTCGACAACAACACCGCGATCGTCGAGGCCGTGGGCCGGGGCGAGGTCCCGATGGGCCTGGTCAACCACTACTACGCCTTCCGGGCCAAGGACCAGGACCCCGACCTCCCCGTCGAGAACTACTACTTCCCCGACGGCGACTACGGCTCGACGCTGCTGGTCACGGCGGCGTCGATCGTGGAGACCACCAACACGCGCGACGATGCCGAGGAGCTGATCGGCTTCCTGCTCTCCAACGAGGCGCAGGAGTTCTTCAGCGACGAGACCTTCGAGTACCCCCTGGCGGGCGACGCGCAGCCCAACGCGGTGCTGCCGCCGTTCGACGAGATCAGCAAGACCAGGGTCGACCTGGGTGCGCTGGGTGGCGGCCTCGAGGAGACGACAGAGATGATCGACGAGAGCGGCCTCAATTCGTGAGGCCGGGGAGCGCGGTGGCGGTTGGCCGGCATCACCAGAGCGACGACGGAGCCGGAGGCGCCGCGGGCTGACCGCCCACCGCTGCCGCACCGCCCACCCCGGGCGCTGGCCGCGGTGTGCGCCGTCGTCGGCGCGCTGTTCGCCACCCCGTTCGTGTACCTCGCGTGGCGCACCGCCACCGGGGACGAGGACCTCCGTGCGCTCTACACGTCCAGTGCCACGCTGGTCCCGCTGCGCAACACGCTCGTGCTGGCGACAGCCACGGCCGCCTCGACCTCCGTCGTGGGCACGGGCCTGGCGTGGCTCGTCACCCGCACCGACCTGCCCGCCCGGCGCCTGTGGGCGGCTCTGTCGGCGATGCCGCTGGTGTTCCCGTCGTTCGTGGGGGCGCTGGCGCTCACGGCCGCCGTGTCGCCCGGTGGCCTGCTCGACACGCCGCTGGGCTGGTTCGGCATCGACGCCACCCGCCCCGAGGGCTTCTGGGGTGCCTGGCTGGTCCTGACCCTGTTCACCACGCCGTACGTGCTGCTCCCCGTGACCGCGCGCCTGGCGACGCTGCCGCCGTCGCTCGAGGAGAGCGCCCGGCTGCTGGGCCGCCGCCCCGCCGCCGTGTTCCGCACCGTGGTGCTGCCCCAGGTGCGTCCCGCCATCGGGGCGGGGGCCCTGCTCGTCTTCCTCTACGCGCTGAGCGACTTCGGCGTGGTGGTCCTGTTGCGCTACGACACGCTCACCCGGGCCATCTACACCAACCGGGTGCTCGACCGCGACCAGTCGGTGGCGCTCAGCCTGCTGCTGGCCACGCTGGCGGTGGCCGTGGTGGCGGGCGAGCGGGCGGTCGCCCGGCGCCATCCGGCGGTCGACGGGACGCGCTCGGTCCGGCCGCTCCAGCATCCGCTCGGGCGCTGGCGGCTGCCGGCCCTGGCGGCCGTCGTGGGGTGGGTGGTCCTGGCCCTGGGCGGTCCGCTGGCGTCCCTTGGACTGTGGGCGTGGCGAGGCCTCACCGGCGAGACCAGCAGCCTGTCGAGCGGGGGCAGCGGGCTGGCGGACCTCGTCGAACCGGCGCTCAACACGGTGGGCATCAGCCTGGTGACGGCGCTGGTGGCCGTGGCGGCGCTGCTGCCGCTGGCCTATCTGGCGACCCGTTACCGGTCGCGGGTCGGCGACCTGGCCAACGGCCTGGTCGCCTCGGGGTTCGCGCTGCCGGGCCTGGTCATCGCTCTCGCCGTGGTGTTCTGGAGCGTGCAGCTCCCCGAGGCGTGGGGCCTCTACCAGAGCTTCACGATGCTGGTGTTCGCCTACGTCGTGCACCTGGGGGCGCAGTCGCTGCGGGCCGCCCAGGTGGCGGTGGGCTCGGTGCCGCGGCGGCTGGAGGAGTCGGCGCGGATGCTGGGCGCCGGCCGGGCCCGGCGCTTCGCCACGGTCGAGCTGCCCCTCATGCTCCCCGGGCTGGCCGCCGGGGGCGGCCTGGTGCTGCTGTCGACCATGAAGGAGCTCCCGATCACCCTGCTCACCGCACCGATCGGGTTCGAGACGCTGACCACCCGGATCTGGGCCGACACCGAGGCCGCCTTCCTGGCCGAGGCGGCACTGGCGAGCCTCGTCCTGGTGGCGCTGTCCGGCGTCCTCACGTGGCTGCTGGTGGTCCGCCGATCGGAGCGGCTGGCATGAGCGAGCGTCCGTCCGTAGCGAGGGGCACCCGAGCGAGGTGCGGCGAAGAGCGAGCGTGGCCCGAGCGGCCCGGTGCGCAGCACCAGGAGCGGGAGGCATGAGCCGGCGGGCGACCAGGGCCCGGCCGGACGAGGGTGCGCCCGAACGCCGGTCGCTGCTGTGGGTGGCCTTCGCCGTCGGCGTGGTCGTGGCCGCCTGGGCCGCCGTCGCCATCCCGGCCCGCGCCACCTACGGCGCCCGCACGACGGCCGACGAGCCCCAGTACCTGCTCACCGCGCTGAGCCTGGCCGAGGACGGCGACCTGCACATCGACGACGAGCTGGCCGAGCGGGCCTACCTCCCGTTCCACGAGCTCACGCTGCCGGTGCAGACCCAGGCGCTGGACAGCGGCCGCGAGGTCAGCCCCCACGACCCGCTGCTGCCCGCGCTGCTGGCCGTGCCGATGGGCCTCGGGGGATGGGCGGGGGCCAAGGCGGCGATGGCCGTGCTGGCCGGCGTGCTCGCCGGGCTCCTGGTGTGGACGGCGGTGCGCCGCTTCGCCGTTCCGCCGGCCGTCGCCGCGCTGACGGTCCTGGCCTTCGGCCTGTCGGCGCCCCTGTCGGCCTACGCCACCCAGGTGTACCCCGAGCTGCCCGCCGCGCTGGCCGTCACGGTGGCCATCGCCGCGCTCACGGGCAGGCGCACCCCGGCACAGCTGGCGGCGGTGGCCGCGGCCGTCGTGGCGCTGCCCTGGCTGGGCATCAAGTACGCCCCGGTGGCGGTCGCGCTCGTGGCGGTGGCCGCCTGGCAGCTGTGGACGGAGCGCCGGCGCCGGGCCCTGGTGACCCTGGTGGGCGGGCTGGCGGTGGCCGGCGTCGCCTATCTGCTGGCGCACCGCGTCCTCTACGGGGGGTGGACGGTGTACGCGGCCGGCGACCACTTCGTGGGGGGCGAGCTGACGGTGATGGGCAACGAACCCGATCGGGTCGGGCGCAGCCGGCGGATCGCGGGCCTGCTCCTCGACCGGGGCTTCGGCCTGGCGCCGTGGATGCCCGGCTACCTGCTGGCGGTGCCGGCGCTGGCGGTGCTGGCTCGCCGCCGCCCCGCGGGCTGGCCGGTGCTGGTGCTGCCGCTGGCCGCGGGGTGGGCCACGGCCACCTGGGTGGCGCTGACGATGCACGGCTGGTGGTGGCCCGGCCGCCAGGTGGTCGTGGTGGTGCCCTGCCTGGTGCTGGCGGTGGCGTGGTGGGCGGGACGGGTGCGTGCCGTGCGCCCGTGGATCGCGGCGGCGGGGCTGGTGGGCGTGCTCACCTGGGCCTGGCTGGTGGTCGAGGTGCTCCGCCGGCGCCGGGCGCTGATCATCGACTTCGAGTCGACGGCGAACCCGCTCTACCGGTTCGCGCGTGCGCTCCTGCCCGACTACCGGGCGGCGACCCCGGCCGACTGGGCGCGCCAGGCGGCGTGGCTGATCGCGCTCGCCGCGCTGGTGGCGATGGCTGCCGGCCTGTGGCCGCGCCGGCGCGCCAGGTCAGCCGGCGGCCCGGGCCGCGCCGGCGGCGGCGGGCTCGGGCGTGGTGACGAGGATGCGGTCGGCGGCGAAGGTGCCGATGCCCACGTGGTGCCCGTCGATCTCGACCGTGACGGTGCCGTCGGGTGACACGGCGGTGACCATCCCGGTGTGGTCGGGCTGCACGGCGCCGTCCTCGAGGTAGTCGAGCAGCCCCGGGGTGAACTCCAGCTCCTCGGGGATGCGGACGACGGTGAAGCCGCCCCCGACGGTCACGGTCGACAGCGTGACCAGGTCGGGAGGGGTGTAGCTGGAGCCGGGGATGGGGTTGCCGTGCGGGCAGGTCGTGGGGTTGTCGAGCAGGCGGTTGATGGCCCGCTCGACCGGGTCGGAGATGACGTGCTCCCACTTGCCGGCCTCGATGTGGGCCTCGGCCCACGACAGGCCCAGGATGTCGGTGAGCAGGCGCTCGGCCAGGCGATGGCGGCGCACCACCTGCTCGGCCAGGCGCACGCCGTCCACGGTGAGGTTGATGGCCGTGCCGTCGAGCGACACGAACCCCTCGGACTGCATCCGCTTGATCATCTCCGACACGGCGGGACGGGAGACGTGCAGACGCTCGGCGACGCGAGCCTGGATGACGCTGACGTCGTCCTCCTTGAGCTCCCAGATCGCCTCGCAGTACTCCTCGAACGCGGGGTGGAACTCGGGTGTCTGGTACTCGGCCACGGCGCCAAGCCTACGGCTCCGCACAGGAGGAGCGCGGCCAGGTTGCGACGAAGGCGCAAAGACGCCTCACTGACACGGATCTCAGAATTAGTAACGCGCGTTACCGCACGTCGCGGGCATGTTGGCAAAGTTCCTGTCACGCAGGTTTGTGGTGAGGGGTGCCGGGGTAGTTGTCTGGCACAGGCCAGATGGGGGCGGGGTGCCTGTCCGCCCGCCCGCCCCGCCCCCCTGGCTTTCTCTCCGACACGGGGCCTCCGGGTCCCGTGTCTGCGCGTCGGGCCGAGCCCCGGTCACTCGATCGTGTGCAGCGCGAACGCGATGGCGAACCCGGCGGTCGTGAACAGGCCGACCAGTGGGCCGGCGTGGGTGAACGCCTCGGGCATCATCGTGTCGGCCAGCATGGTAAGCACGGCGCCGCCCGCGAAGGCCAGCACGAACGCGACCATCAGGGGCGAGGCGTCGCCGAACAGTCCGTAGCCCGCCGCGGCCGCCAAGGCCGAGACGAAGACCACCCCGGTCCACAGGACGACGATCCGCGCCGTCGACCACCCCGAGGCCGCCAGGCCGGTGCTCGCCGCCAGGCCCTCGGGCAGGTTCGAGATGAACACCGCGGCGATGAACGCCACGCTGACGCTGCCCCCCTCCAGCAGGGTGAGGCCCAGGACGATCGACTCGGGGATGCCGTCCAGCACGGCGCCGAGCACGATCGCCAGCGGCGACCCCTCGTCCTCGGCCCGCATGGGGCTCTTGCGCCGGTCGCCGCCCATGCGGTCGATGTAGATGTCGCCCACGAAGAAGGCCAGCGCACCCACCGTCAGGCCGACCGCCACGCCGCCCAGGCCCCCCGACGTGTCCACGGCCTCCTCGACCAGGTCGAAGGAGACCGCGCTGAGGAGGACCCCCGCACCGAGCGCCATGATCACCCCGACGACCCGCGTGCTCACCGGCAGCAGCACGCCGGCGAGCGCCCCGATGATCAGCGCGGACCCACCGATGGCCCCCCAGGCGAAGGCGGCCCCCACTGGCCTATCCCCGTGGGGGCCGGGGGCGGCGTGTCATGCGTGCACGGTACGGGGCGTCGGGGCCGGGCCGTCTCACCCGATCGGGGTGACGCCAGGACGGCTGATCAGGAGTCTGCTCTCCACCGGGGCGCATCCGGCGCCGTGGTAGGAGGCGTGTGATGGTCTATGCCGAGGTCGGCTTGGCCGAGCTGTTCTGGACGATGCTCTGGCTGTTCTTCCTGTTCATGTTCATCTGGGTCTTCGTCGCGCTGCTGAGCGACCTGTTCCGCGACCACGAGCTGTCGGGCTGGGCCAAGGCGGCGTGGATCGTGCTCCTGGTGATCATGCCGTTGATCGGCTGCCTGATCTACATCATCGTCCGGGGCGCCAGCATGGCCGAGCGCTCGGCCAAGCACGAGGCGGCCGCCCGGGCCAACTTCGACAATTACATCCGCTCGACGGCCGCGTCGGCCGGCGGCCCGGTCGACGAGCTGTCCCGGCTCGCCGAGCTGCGCGCCAACGGCACCATCTCCGAGGAGGAGTTCCAGTCGATGAAGGCCCGGGTCGTGGGGGGCGGGTCGGTCGCTTCCGCCTGACCGACCGGTATCGCGCCCCGGCGTACCCGCCGTCCGGCGCCCCCCAGCGGCCGTGGAGTCGCTGAGGGGCGCCGGATCCGGGTGCGGTGACAGGCGGTGGCGGGCTGGTCCTCGGGGTCCTTGTGGCGGCCGAGCGGCCGCGCTGCGCCGCCGAGTGCTGGGGGCCGGGGACGTCAGAGAGCCACAGGCTGCGGGCGACGGCGGGCGCGGCCCGTCCGGTGCGATCCACGGTGGCCGCACCAGCACACCCAACGCACGGTCAGGTGGTCGTCCGCAGGGTCGAGGGCGACGATGTGGCGCTCGGTGAGCAGCACCTCGCTGCCGTGTCGGGGGCAATGAACAGTGAACATGGGTGCATTCTCGATCGCTCGGGTCGGGTTTACGAGTGGCAGCGGTGCACATGTGCGAACGAATCCTGCCAAACTGTGTACATGCCATCCCTACAACGATCCGGCGGGCGGGGGCGTGAGGAACGAGGCCACCTCGTCACCGCGCTCGTGGGCTCGCACGTCGCCGCGTTCGAGCTGGGCGTGGCGCACGAGGTGTTCGGCATCGACCGGTCCGAGTACGCGAGCCCCTGGTACCGCTTCCGGGTGGTCGGCGCCTACGGCACGACGATCCCCGTGAGCGGCGGGGGGTGGAGCATCACCACGCCCTACACGCTCGACGACCTGGCCGACGCGCAGACGGTGATCCTGCCCGTGTGGCCACCCGTCACCGGCCCGGCGCCCCCCGACCTGCTCGACGCCCTGCGCGCGGCGCACGAGCGGGGTGCCCGCCTCGTCAGCGTGTGCACGGGTGCGTTCCTGCTGGCCCAGGCCGGCCTGCTCGACGGGCGACGGGCGACCACGCACTGGTTGTACACCGACGAGTTCGCCACCGTGTACCCGTCGATCGAGGTCGACCGCGACGTGCTGTTCGTCGACGCCGGCGACGGGATCTACACCTCGGCCGGCTCGGCGGCCGGCATCGACCTGTGCCTGCACATCGTCCGGCTGGACCACGGGGCCGACGTGGCCAACAAGGTGGCGCGGCGCATGGTCGTGCCGCCCCAGCGCGACGGCGGCCAGGCCCAGTTCGTGGACGCGCCCCTGGTGGAGGAGTGCGCGGACGACCCCATCGGGCGCACCCTCGACTGGGCGATCGCCCACCTCGACGAGGCGATGACCGTCGACGATCTCGCCAGCCAGGCCATGCTCAGCCCGCGCAGCTTCGCCCGCCGCTTCCGGGCCGCCACCGGCACGACGCCGGTCCAGTGGCTGCTGCGCCAGCGGGTGCTGCACGCCCAGCGGCTGCTCGAGACCAGCGACCTGCCCGTCGAGCGGGTGGCCGAGCGGTGCGGGTTCGGCACGGCCACCGCGCTGCGGGTGCACTTCCGGCGCTTCGTCGGGACGACGCCGGTGGCCTACCGGCGCACGTTCGGATCCGATGCCGAGGTGGTCGCGCTCCACGACGATCGCCGCCGCTCCGGCGGCGCCGCCGCCAGCTGACCCTCGGCCGCCCTGTCGGGAGCGCAGCGCCCCGGGCGCGAAATGCTCCGTCGTGGAACACCGGCCCTCGCTAGGGTGTTTGTGAAAGTGTTCACGAACTTTCCGGCGAATGCCGGAGAGGTCCGGAGGTGCCCATGGGAGTCCGACCGCACGTCGTCATCGTCGGGGCGGGGTTCGGGGGCCTGGCCGTCGCCCGGGGCCTGGACAAGTCGCCGGTCGAGGTCACGCTGGTCGACAGGCAGAACTACACGACCTTCCAGCCGCTGCTGTACCAGGTGGCGACGTCGGGCCTGAACGCCGCCGATGTGGCCCACCCGGTGCGGGGGCTGTTCCACCGCCAGCGCAACCTGCGGGTGCAGCGGGGCGACGTGACCGGGGTCGACTGGGACCGGCGGGTCGTGCGGTTCGCCGACGACCGCTCGGTGCCCTTCGACCACCTCGTGCTGGCCGTCGGCGCCGTCGCCACCTGGTTCGGGGTGCCGGGTGCAGCCGAGCACGCCACGCCGCTGTACACGCTCGACGACGCCGTCAGCCTGCGCAACCACGTGCTCGAGCGGTTCGAGCGCCGCGGACGCCGCGCCCGACCGCGTCGACGCCGGCGAGCTGAACTTCGTGGTGGTGGGCGGCGGGCCCACCGGCGTCGAGACCGCCGGCGCCCTGGCCGAGCTGTTCAGTGTGGTGTTCCGGCGTGACTACCCGACGCTCGGCGTGGGCCGGGCGAGAGTGGTGCTGGTCGAGGCCCAGGACGCGCTGCTGGCGCCGTTCCACCCCTCGTCCCAGCGGGCCGCGCTCGACACGCTGCGGGCCCGCCAGGTCGAGGTCCGGCTGGGTGAGACCGTCGCCGAGGTCGCGTCCGACCACGTGCGGTTCGCCTCCGGCGAGGTGTTGCCCACCCGCACCGTGATCTGGGCCGCCGGGGTGCAGGCGCACCCGCTCGCCGCGGCGCTGGGTCTGCCCACGACCCGCGCCGGGCGGCTCGAGGTCGGCGACGACCTGCGGGTGACGGGCCACGATGCGGTGTGGGCCGTCGGCGACGTCGCCGCGGTGCCCGACAACGGGCGCGGCGGTGCGGAGCCCGGCCGCCCCGCTGCGCCCCGCCCGACGCTGCCGATGCTGGCGCCGGTCGCCATGCAGTCCGGCGGGCACGTGGCCCGCCAGATCGGCCGGGTCCTGGAGGGGCGGCCGACCCAGCCGTTCCGCTTCCGCGACCGGGGCACGATGGCCACGATCGGGCGCCGCTCCGCCGTCGCCGAGCTGCCGGGACGGG
The DNA here is from genome assembly GCA_963842395.1 of uncultured Acidimicrobiales bacterium. Lineage (GTDB taxonomy): Bacteria > Actinomycetota > Acidimicrobiia > Acidimicrobiales > VFJN01 > ZC4RG19. The sequence goes on along the minus strand of CAWJGJ010000001.1, from coordinate 2,700,466 downwards.
TGCGGCTGCGGGGCACGCCCGCCTGGTTCGCCTGGCTGGGCCTGCACCTGCTGTACGTGGCCGGCCTGCGCAACCGGCTGTCGGTGCTGCTCAACTGGGCATGGGGCTACGCCACGTGGGACCGGGGCCCCCGCATCATCTTCCGAGGTGAGCGGGCTGCGCACCGGGATCCCTGACGCGCCGTCAGATAGTGTCCCCGGCCATGTCCGACCACGACGCCATCAACGCCACCATCGACGCCACCATCGACGCGTACATGGCCGCCTTCTCGGCCTCCGACCGCGCGGGCTGGCTGGCCTGCTTCGCCGACGGTGCCTGGATCGAGGATCCGGTGGGGACCCCGCGCCGCGACGGCAAGGACGCCATCGGCGCCTTCTGGGACGAGACCCATGCCGTGCCCGACTCGGTCGAGCTGCGCCCCCTCGGCCTGCGCGTCGTCATCGGCAACGAGGCCGTGTTCACCATGCAGGCCCGGCCGGTGATGGGGAGCGACACCTACGAGATCGACATCATCGACCACATGACCTTCGACGACGACGCCAAGATCGTCGCGATGCGGGCCTTCTTCGACCCGGCCACGATGCGCCCTGCCACCGCCTGACCGACCCCCCGACCCCCCGACACCCCGGGCCGCGCTCTGGCGTCGCTCCGTGCCACGACGGCAGCCAGCAACGCCAGTTCCATCGCTCGGGTGGGCCGCCCACCGAACCGGCGTCGCTCCCTGCCACCACCGCAGCCAGCAACGCCAGGTCGGCGCCGGACCGGGCGGGCGCCGCGCACGGGGAGGCTCAGCCGGCGGCTGACGTGCGTCCCGGCCGCAGCTCCTTGCGCAGCACGACCCGCAGCCCCGACCACGTGTCGTCGATGGCGCACACCTTGTTGTCGACCATGCCCGTGGGGAGGGCGACCTCGCGCACCACGTCCTCGGTGATGTCGGTGGCGACGCCCGAGCTGCGCTTCGGCCACGCGACCCACAGGCCGCCGTCGACCTCCAGCGCCCGCATCAGCACCGGGAAGCGGGCCGCGAGCTGGGCGCGGCGGGTGTGGAACGACACGATGACGGCCGACCGCCCCCGGGCCTGGCCGATCAGCACCACCCCGGCCGGAAGGTCGGGCACCGCGAACCCGTCCGGCGCCCCCAGCACCGCCACCCGGTCGCCGGCGGCGATGCCCAGCTTCCGGGCCAGCGGCGTCCCCGAGTAGCCGGCCATCACGCCCGCCCCAGCATGCGGTCGACGGCGATCTCGACGGCCACGCGGTCGGCCCGCTCGCCGGGCTGGCGGTAGCGGACCGCGTAGCGGCGGACGGCCTCGGCCACCCGCGCCGGATCGTCGGTGACGGTGGCCGGGCCCTCGAACGTCAGCCAGCGGCCGCCGTCGACCTGGCAGACGACGGCACGGGCCGCTCCTCCCGTGGCGGCCGCCCGCAGGTTCCGCACCTTCCGGGCGGGTGCGAACGTGATGATGCGCACGAGCCCGGCGTCCGCGTCCCAGGTGAACCCGACCGGGGTGACGTGCGGGGTGCCGTCGGGCCGCAGGGTCGTCAGCGTGGCCAGGTGGCGTTCCTCGGCGAAGGCCGCGACCTCGGCGGGCAGGGCGGCGGGATCGAGCGACATGCGGACAGTGTGCCCGCACGACGCGCCCGGGAGCAGCGGCTCAGCGGTCGGCGATGGCGGCGAGGATGCGGCGACGGCCGGCCCACGCCGCCGGGAACACGGCGGCCACCAGCGTCAGCAGACCGGTCACCGCGGCGAAGGCCAGGAGCTGCACCGTGGGCAGGGCGAAGACGCCGAAGCCCTCGTCTGCGAGCGCCCGCACCAGGACCCAGCCGAACGTGGCGCCGATGGCCAGGGCCGCCACCAGCCCGAACGAGGCGATGAGCAGGGCCTCCCAGCGGATCGCCGACCGCACCTGGCCCCGGGAGGCGCCCACGGCCCGCACCAGCCCGATCTCGCGGGTCCGTTCCACCACCGACAGGACCAGCGTGTTCACGATGCCGATCATGGCGATGACGATCGTGAGCACCAGCAGGGCGTTCACCAGCACCAGCACCGTGTCGTACTGGGCCTTCACCGACGCCTTGTACTCGGCCAGGTCCTGCACCTCGGCCGAGGGGAACTCGTCGACGGTGTCGGCCAGCGCCTCGCGGCCCTCGGCGGAGGTGACCCCGTCGGCCAGTGACACCCAGACCTGCGTGTCGCCGGCGTCGGGCAGGTTGACGTCGAAGGCCTCGGTCGACATCACGTAGGCGCCCGTCACCTCCTTGCTGTCCAGCAGCGCGGCCACGGTGAAGGGCTGGGTACCGGTGTCGCCGAACACGACGGGCACCTCGTCGCCCACCCGCCAACCGTTGGCCGCGGCCGTCCCCTGGAACACGCCCACGCCGTCGCTGCCGAGGTCGTCGAGGTCGCCGGCGACGACCTCGATGTCGAACAGGCGGAACCCGGCGCCCGGGTCGAACCCGCTGACGAAGGCGGGGGCACCGTCGATCTGCGCGTAGCCGAAGCGCACGCCGGTGACGCTGTCCACCTCGGGCAGGTCGGCGATCTCGTCGGCGACGTCACCGGGAAGGCCGATGCCGCTGAACCCGGTGCCGCTGTCGACCACCAGGTCGCCGGTGACGCGGGTGTCGACCGTGCGGTCGAGCGATGCCCGCACCGAGGCGTTGACCACGAGGAACAGCGACACGATGCCGAGCCCGATCATCAGCGCGCTGGCGGTCGACGCGGTGCGCTTGGGGTTGCGGGCGGCGTTCTGCTGGGCGAGCCGCCCGACGATGCCCCGCAGCGATCGCAGCGGCCGGCCCAGTCCCAGGGACGCCGGGCGGGCGGCCACGGGACCGAGCACGACCGCCGCCACGAACAGGCCCAGCATGCCCACGCCCGACAGCCGCAGGGGCGACTGCCCCCCGACCTCCGCTTCGGTGATCCCGGCCACGAGGGCCGCGCCACCACCGGCGGCCAGCAGCAGGCCCAACACCAGCCGGCCGGGCGACCGGTGGCTGGTGTCGATGGCCACGTCCCGCATGGCCGCCACCGGCGGGACCCGCGAGGCCCGGGCCGCCGGGAAGAACGCCGACGCGGCCGTCACCAGGGTGCCCACCGCCAGCGCCAGGGCGGGTGTGCGGGCGACGATCACGGCCGACGAGCCGGGCAGGAAGGCCCCCGCCAGCAGGTCGGCCAGCGCCACGCCCGCCCCGTAGCCGACGAGCGACGCGAGTGCCCCCACCAGCAGCGACTCGATGACGACCGACCCCAGCACCTGGCCCCGGCTGGCCCCCAGGGCCCGCAGCAGGGCCACCTGCCGCTGCCGCTGGGCGACGATGAAGGAGAAGCTCGTGTAGATGACGAAGCTGCCCACCAGCACCGAGATCAGGGCGAAGGCGAGCAGGAAGGTGCGCAGGCCCCGGAAGGTGGCCTGGGCCGCCTGCTGCGACTCGGCGACCAGGGTCTCGCCGGTGACCACCTCGACCTGGCGGTCGTCGAGCATCCCGGCGACCGTGTCGCGGACCGCCTCCGGGTCGGCGCCGTCGTCGGCCAGCACCGAGATGGTGTCGACCTGGCCGGGCAGGGCCAGCAGCGACTGGGCCGTCTCGCTGTCGAACAGGGTGACGGCCATGCCGGCGGGGCTGTCGGCCGTGCCGAACCGGGCGATGCCGACCAGGGTGGCCTCGGTGAGCCCCGCGGGCGTCTGCACCGAGGCCGTGTCGCCCAAGCGGTAGCCGGCCTGCTCGGCCGTCAGCTTGTCGAACACGATCTCGTCGGGCCCCTCCGGAGCCCGGCCCTCGGCCAGCTCGAACGGGTTGAGGTCGTCGACCAGGCCCCAGTTCGTGCCGATCGTGGGCGCCCCGAAGGTGGGGTTGCCGTAGGGCGTGCCGTCGGCGGCGATGGGACGGGCGTAGCCCTGGACATACCCCTCGGCCGCGGCCACGCCGTCGAGCACGGCGACCTCGTCGGCCAGGTCGGCGGAGATGCGGGGCCGCTGCGTGCCCCCGCCCAGTTGGGTGCCCAGATCGAACTGGCCCTCCCCGCGGACGGCCACGTCGGTGCCGGCGTTGAGCCCGGCGTAGAGGTCGTCGAAGGTGCGGGCCACGGTGTCGACCAGCGTGATGACGCCGGACACGAAGGCCATGCCGATCGTGACCGCCATGAACGTGAGCGCGTAGCGGCCCAGGTGGGCCCGGAGATCTCGCAGCGACAGCTTGAGCACGGCCGGCCCGGGCCTCAGGGGGCCCGTCGCCCGCGGTCGAGCTGCTTGACCCGGTCCAGCACGGCGTCGGCGCTGGGGGAGGGCATCTCGCCCACGATCCGGCCGTCGGCCAGGAACAGCACGTGGTGGGCGTAGGAGGCGGCGGTGGGGTCGTGGGTGACCATGACGATGGTCTGGTCGAGCTCGTCGACGGCTCGCCGCATGAAGTCCAGGATCTCGGCGCTGGCCCGGCTGTCGAGGTTGCCGGTGGGCTCGTCGGCGAAGATGATCTCGGGCCGGCTGACGAGGGCCCGGGCCACGGCCACCCGCTGCTGCTGGCCCCCCGACAGCTCGGCGGGCCGGTGGTTCAGCCGGCGCTCCAGGTCGACCGTGGCGACGACGTGGTCGAGCCAGTCGGGGTCGGGGTCGCGCCCCGCCAGCGACAGCGGGAGGGTGATGTTCTCGAGGGCGGTGAGCGTCGGGACCAGGTTGAAGGCCTGGAACACGAAACCGACGCGGTCGCGGCGCAGCCGCGTGAGGCGTCGCTCGGACAGCGACGCCAGCTCGACGTCGCCGATGAAGACCTGGCCCGCGGTCAGGCTGTCGAGTCCCGCCGTGCAGTGCATGAGCGTCGACTTGCCCGAGCCGGACGGGCCCATGATGGCGGTGAAGCGCGCGGCGGGGAATCCGACGGTGACGTCGTCCAGGGCGACCACCGCGGTGTCGTCGGAGCCGTAGACCTTGGTGGCGTGAACCGTCCCCGCTGCGATGGTCGGCACGTCTGTTGACCCCTCGGTCGGTACGCGCCGCACGACAGGCAAGATAACGGCCCGGGGGCCGACGTAACGGGCCGACGCAACGGGCCCACGCGACGACGCCCGCCGTGCCGGCGTCGTGACCGGCAGGGCGGGCGTCAGGCACGGGCGGCGGCCGGGGCCGCACGCTGCGCATCGGTTGTCGGTGCCGGTGACCCGGTGGCGGCTCGCAGCGAGCACGCCGGAGGCTGTCAGCCGGGCTGCTTCACGACCCGGAGATAGGGCTTCTTGGTGTCCCAGCCCTCGGGGAAGCGCTCCTTGGCCTCATCGTCCGACACGGCGGGGACGATGATCACGTCCTCGCCCTGCTTCCAGTCGACCGGCGTGGCCACCTTGTGCTTCGCGGTGAGCTGCAGCGAGTCGATGACCCGCAGGAGCTCGTCGAAGTTGCGGCCCGTCGAGGCGGGGTAGGTGAGGGTGAGCTTGACCTTGTTGTCGCCGCCGATGACGAACACCGACCGCACGGTGGCCGTGTCGCTGGCCGCCGGGTGGATCATGTCGTAGAGGTCGGCCACCGTCTTGTCCCGGTCGCCGATGAGGGGGAAGTTGAGGCGGGACCCCGTGACGTCCTCGATGTCCTGCACCCAGCCCTCGTGGTCGGAGAGCCCGTCGACCGACAGGCCGATCACCTTCACGTTGCGCTTGTCGAACTCGGGCTTGAGGGCCGCCACCCGGCCGAGCTCGGTGGTGCAGACGGGGGTGAAGTCCTTGGGATGCGAGAACAGCACCGCCCAGCTGTCGCCCTTCCAGTCGTAGAAGTCGATCTGGCCCTCGGTCGTCTCGGCGCTGAAGTTCGGCGCGTCGTCGCCCAATCGAATTGCCATGTCCTGTGCCTCCGGGAGCGCCCGCGATCGGATGGTTCGCAGCAGGGGGCGAGCGCCCTGGGGCCGAGCCTAGTCAGCGTCGGTGGCAAAAGGCGACCTCTGTGGTCGGATTTGTCGGGCAACGGAGTGGCAAGAGTCACGTGGTGGATCAAGCGAGCGCAAACTATAGTTAGCGCCATGAACATCCTCACCACCGTCACCGAAGCCGAGGCCAAGGTCGTCGACGTGGTCCGCGATCTGCACGAGCCCGTCGTCGGGTACGTGCAGAAGGGCGTCGACCTCGCTGCCGATCGCCTCCCCAAGCTCACCTACCCCGCGAACCTCCCCAAGCCGGGCGACGTCATCGACTCGCAGTACGAGTTCCTGACCGCTCTGTTCGCGGCGCAGTACGACCTGGTCAAGGCCGTCACCGCCACCGTCTCCCCGCTGGTGGGCGCCTCGGCCAAGCCGGCCAAGCCCGCCGCCAAGGCGACGAAGGCCACCAAGGCCGCCTGACCCGAGGTTGCTCGGGTCGCCCCGGCGACCATCGCACGAACCGCCCGGCTCCCCCCTCTGCCGGGCGGTTCGTCGCGTCCAGGGTCAGCGCGCCCGGTCGGGGCTCAGGTCTCGTTGCCCTGGATGTAGCTGCGGTACACGGCGAGCAGCGCCGTCTTCTGCTCGTCGCTGAGCAGCGGATCGGCGCGCACCGCCTCGACCACCGTGGAGGCCGTGCGCTCGGCGCCCGGCGCGTCGAGCAGCCCGGCCTGGACCATCAGCGCCTCGGCCGACATGTTGAGGGCCGCGGCGATCGCCTTCAGGACCCGTACCGAGGGCTCGTGCAGCCCGCGTTCGAGCTGGGACAGGTACGGGTTCGACACGTTCGTGCGGGCGGCCAGCTCGCGCAGCGACAGCTCGGCCAGCTTGCGCTGCTCACGGATGACCGTGCCGAGGCGCTCGAGGTGGGCCCTGCCGACGTCGCGGGCGCTCGGGCCCGACGAGCCGGCCACGTCAGGTCGTCTCTGAGGCGGGCTCGGGCTGGGGCTCGGTCTCGGGTCCGGCCCCCGCTTGCGCCTCGGGCCCGGCCTCTCGGGCCGGCCTCGCCGGCCCGCGTGGCGGTGCCTCCGCTCAGGTGCGCGGGCGCGGCCTCGGGGCTGGGCACCTGGGTGCGGAAGATGTCGGGCTCGAGGTAGATGATCCGGGCCGTGGGCACGGCCCGGCGCACGCTGGTCTCGATGCGGTCGACCGCCTCGGCGGCCTCGGCGACGGACAGGTCGGCGATGAGCTCGATCTTCGCCCCCACCAGCAGCTCGTCGGGACCGATGTGCTCGGTGCGCATGTGGATGAGGCGCTGCACGCTGGGCTCGACCTCGATGGCGGCGGCGATCTTCTGCTGGTCGGCGGGCGTGGCGGACTCGCCGATGAGCAGGCCCTTCATCTCGATGGCCAGCACGACCGCGACCACGATGAGCAGCAGGCCGATCGCGAGGGTGCCCACGCCGTCCCAGCGGGGCTCGCCGGTGACGTGGGCCACCGACAGGGCGGCGAGGGCCAGGACGAGGCCGATCTCGGCGGCCGTGTCCTCCAGCAGGACGACGGGGAGCTCGGCGTTCTTCGAGCGGCGGACGAACTCCCACCAGCCGGTCTGCGGGTCCTTGACCTTGTTGGCCTCGATCACCGCCGTGCGCAGCGACAGGCTCTCCAGCACCAGCGCGATCAGCAGGATGGCGATGGCCACGCCCACCGACTCGAGCTCGTGGGGGTGGCGGATCTTCTCGATCCCCTCGAAGGTGGCGAACACGCCGCCCACGCTGAAGAGGATGATGGCCACGACGAACGCCCAGAAGTAGCGCTCGCGGCCGTAGCCGAACGGGTGCTCCGGCGTGGCGGCCCGCCGGGCCTTCTTGCCGCCGAGCAGGAGCAGGGCCTGGTTGCCCGAGTCGGCCACGGAGTGGACGCTCTCGGCCAGCATCGACCCCGAGCCGGTGAGCAGGAACCCGGCGAACTTGGCGACGGCGATGCCCGCGTTGGCCAGCAATGCGGCGACGACCGCTCTCGTCCCATGTCCTCCTCCGGCCATGGCGGCCAAGGTAGCGCCCGGGCGGGGAGCCGCCGCGACACGCCGGTCCGCGGCTCGCCGCCTGTGGGCGACCTGTGGTCTCACTGTGTGCAACTCGGCGCCGCTTGGGGATGAATGGAGAAAGTCTGGGGAAAGGCCTGGGGATTGCGAAATAGCCCTTGACCTGCTGTTTCGCGGGTCGCAATATGCCCACATCCACCACGGCAGCACGAGCCGGACGGCACGAGCGAGGGGCTTCGGTCCCGAGCGAGAGGCCCAAGGCGACCGGCGGTCTGGGGGAGAGGCAGATTGCCGACGGAGTGTCTGATGCGGGGTCATTCCCGCTGACAGTGCTCCGGGCCAGCATCGGGAGCTCCGGCTCCGGGGGCTGGTCGGCACCAGAGCCGGCGGGCGCCGCCGGTGAAAGCGCTGAGGCGTCAGCCGCCAAAGGTTGGCCCCGAGCAGCGGACCGGCTAGTTCCGGTCTGACGCTCGGGGCCTTCCGATTTCCACGAGCGAGGCTATCTGCGCCCCAGGGCCGATCGGTGGATTTCGAGCGCCGCGCGCCTCCCGGTCGGCCCAGCTGGGGAGGGCGCGGGCAGCTCCCTCCGCCCCTCGCTCAGCGTCGGCCGGCGTGGGCGTCGAGGATGTGCGCCACTGCGGCGGTCACCCGCCGGGCGGTGGGAAGGTGCAGGAACTCGTTGGGCCCGTGGGCGTTCGACCCGGGGCCAAGCACCCCGGTGATCACGAACTGGGCCTCGGGGAAGCGGTGCCCGAGCATGCCCATGAACGGGATGGTCCCGCCCTCGCCCAGCACGCGCGGCGGCTGACCGAATGCCGCCGCCGAGGCGCGGTCGATGGCCCGGGCCAGCCACGGCGCCTCGGGGGGCGCGTGCCAGCCCGCCTCCGCCGAGCCCTGGCGCACGGTCACCCGGGCGTCGTAGGGCGGATCCGTGGTGAGGCGCCGCTCGATGGCCTCGGCCGCCAGCCTTGGGTCGGCGGTCGGCGGCAGGCGCACCGAGAGCTTGACCGCGGTGGACGGGCGCAGCACGTTGCCCGCGGCATCGGGCGGCGGCGCCCCCTCGATGCCGGTCACCTCCAGGGACGGCTGCCAGCTGCGCGCGATCAGCAGCTGCTCGGTGCTCGGGCGCTCGGTCCGGGTGTCGCCGGCCAGGGGGAAGTGCTCGGCGAGGTCGCCCAGCTCGGCGGCGGTGGCCGTGATCTGGCGCAGCCGCTGCTCGGGGATGTCGACGTGCAGGTCGCGGATCAGCAGCTCGCCGGACCGCTCGTCCTCGATGCGGCTGAGGAGCGAGCGCAGGATGCGGAAGCTGGACGGCACGACGCCGCCCGCCGCTCCCGAGTGCACGCCCTCGGTGAGCACCTGGACCTCGACGACCATGTCGAGCAGGCCCCGCAGCGAGGTCGTGATCCACAGCCTGTCCCAGTCGCCGCACCACGAGTCGAGGGCGATCACCAGCGACGGGTCGCCCAGCCGGTCGCCGAGCGCGTCCAGGTGCGCGGGCAGGTCGGGGCTGCCCGACTCCTCGCTGGCCTCGATCAGCACGATGCACCGGGTGTGGGCGCCGCCCGCGGCACGGACGCCCTCGAGCGCAGCGATCGCCGAGAACGTGGAGTAGCCGTCGTCGGCGCTGCCCCGCCCGTACAGGCGGTCCCCGTCGATCACGGGCTCCCACGGTCCCAGCCCCTGCCGCCAGCCGGTGAACGGCGGCTGCTTGTCCAGGTGGCCGTACAGCAGGACGGTGTCGTCGGGGTCGCCGCCCCCCGCCGGAGGGACGTCGACGACCAGCAGGGGCGTGCGCCCCTCGACCTGCTGCACCTCGACCGTCGCGCCCGGCAGCCCGGCATCGGCGTGGCGCTGGCACCAGGCGCGTAGCAGCTCAGTGGCGGCGGCCATGTGTCCGGCCCCGTCCCAGTCGGCGTCGAAGGCCGCCGACACGTTGGGGATGCGGATGTAGTCCCGCAGCACCGGGATGATGTCGTCGTCCCAGACCCGGTCGATGTGGGCGAGGGCGGCGTCCGTGGCGAGGGTCACGAGCAGATTCAACCACTTGGTGTGCCGCAGACCGGACAGCTCGCCACGCCCCGCGCGGCCGACCCTGTCGTCCCTCGGGCGGGGGAGCGGCCTCGGCGGTCAGCCGGCGCTCGCCACCGCGCCGGCGAAGGGGATGTCCGTGGTCGGGGGTGCGCTGTAGTCGCGGGCGGCCGCGGGCGGGAAGCGGTGGGCGAGCGCGGCCAGGTGGTCGAGCGTCGCCACGATTTCGCCGGGCGGGGTCGGTGGCTGTCGCGGGGGAGTGGTGAACAGCAGGTCGCGACCTTCGATCCGCCAGCTGACGAGGCCGCTCGCCAGGGTGGCGGCGCGCACCTCGTCGCTGACCATCGCCGCCCCGAAGCCCGGGATGTCGCATCGCACCCGGAGCTCGGGCGGACCGGCGGCCATCGAGCGCCCGAAGTCGGCCAGCGACGACGGGCTCCCGTCCGGCCACGGGAACTCGGTGGTGGGCATCGGCGCCTGGAGGAACACGCCGATGCGGGGGTAGGCGACGGGCAAGTGCAGGGCGTAGGTGGTGCACGGGCGGTCGCCGGCTTGGCCGTCGAGGTCGTACATCGAGTCGAACACCGTGAAGGGCAGGCCGCGTACGTCGCCGGCGACCACCCCGAAGGGGACGATGGCGTTGACCTTCCAGCCCACGAGGTCCTTCCACCGCCGCGGCAGGTCCCCGGCACGCGGCGCGTAGTGCCATCCCCGCTGGCGGGCCAGCGCCTCGCGCTCCCGGGTGGCCCGCCGGTGTCGCCGCTCGCGCCAGCTCGACAGGCCGAGGAAGGAGCCCACGATCACGCCCGCGAACGTGATCCAGCCGAGGATCGGCGAGGTGAGCCGTCCGACGATGGTCGCCGCGATGATCAGCGCGATCACGAGGAAGCCGACGGAGGCGTACTCCATCGGCGAGTCCATGAGGGTGTGGTCGAGGAGTCGCGGGCCGCCCGGCGTCCTCGGACGGTTGAGCCACGCGCCCAGCGCCCAGTTCACCCCCGCTCCCAGCACGATGACGCAGACGATCACTACAGCCGAGGTCGTGTCCCCCAAGCCACCAACGGCGGCCTCGCCCCGCGCGGGCTGACCGCGGCCACCGCCGCGAACGCGGCGAAGAGCGTCGCCACGAGCACCACGATGCTCAGGCAACCGAGGCCCGAGAACCTGATCCGTATCACCGTTCCCCTTCCCGTCCGGGGGCCCCAGCCCACCGACAGGTGCCCCGCAGTCTGTCACGCCGGCGCGAGCAGGTCGGAGCGCTCCCCGGCGCGGGACGGCGCCGTATGGCGGCGCGATGACGGAGGGATTGACGGAGGGTGACCGAGCGGTCGGCTCACGTGGCCGGGTGGTCGGCGCCGGGCGTACCGATCGGACCGTCCGACTACCGTCCCCGGTGCGCCCTCGTAGCTCAGGTGGATAGAGCGACCGCCTCCTAAGCGGTAGGCCACAGGTTCGAGTCCTGTCGAGGGCACGCTGACCTCGGGTTTCGACGACGTGAATCTCCTGCCGGTGACGTGGCCGAACACGGCGTCAGTACCGTGTGACGCCGTGGTCGGCCCCCCACGATGGACGAGGCTCGCGGCGTGAGTGCCGGCGGCCTGAGCCGGCGGCAGTTCATCGCCGCCGGGCTGGGCGTTGTCGGCGCGGCGGCGACGGCCACGGGACTCGGCGGATACGTGCTGCCCCTGCTGGCCCGCGAGGACCTCATACCCGGCCAGGCTCCTGAGATCTCGCTCCCGTCCCGGGCGTGGCCGTCGGACCCCGACCGCCTGACCTTCGCCGCGCTCGGCGACAACGGCAGCGGCGGCCGCCAGGCGATGGCCGTCGCGACGCGCATGGCCGAGACCTACCGCATTGCCCCGTTCGGGAACGTGTTCCTGCTCGGCGACATCAGCTACTACGGCAGCTTCGCCGATCGCTACGACGACGTGTTCGTGGCGCCGATGACCCCGCTGCTCGACGCGGGCGTGACGTTCGACCTGGCCATCGGCAATCACGACGACGCGGTGCGGCACAGTGAGGTGGCCTTCGAGGAGATCGAGGCCGAGATCCGGCTGATCGACACGCCCGGCCGCTACTACCACCGCGCCTACGGGCCGGCCGACGTGTTCTTCCTCGACTCGAGCGTGCCGGGCCTGTTCGGCCCGCGGTCGACCGAGCAGCTGGAGTGGCTGGACGACACGCTGGCGTCGGCCACCCGCCCGTGGCGCATCGTCACGCTGCACCATCCGCCCTACTCGTCGGGCCAGCACGGGTCGACCCCCCGAGCGGACGAGCTGCTCGTGCCGATCCTCGAACGTCACCACGTGGACCTGGTGCTCGCCGGCCACGATCACCACTATGAGCGGACGGTGCCGCTGAACGGCGTCACATACGTCGTCAGCGGGGGTGGCTGCAAGACCACGAAGGTGGGCCACAGCGACTTCACCGCGGTCTCGGCGCGCATCCTGGAGTTCCTTCACGTGGACATCCGCGGCGACCGGCTCGTGGCCACATGCATCCAGCCGGCGGGGCAGGTCGCCGACCGGTTCCAGCTCCGGGCACGCGAGGGACGATGACCCGCCGGCCCCACCAGCTGGAGCTGCTGGGCGTGGTCGTCTACGCCTTCCTCGACTGGCTGGTCATCATGGCGCCCGCGCTGGCGGTCCAGCTGTCGGCCGAACGCGGCGGCGTGGGCGGCAGCGAGGGCCTCGACGTGCTGATCGCCAGCCTGCTGATCGCGACCGCGCACGCCGTCGTCGCCGGGCGCCGGCTGCGGGACGAGGAGCGCATCGCCGTGCGCGGCGCCGACGTCTGGATCGCCAGCCTCGACGCCCTCGTCGTCCTGGCGCTCAGCACGACGCTGCTCGTCGTGGCGGTCCTCGCGTCTTTCCCCGACGAGCACGCCGCATTCGTGAGCCGCGGTTTCCCGGTTGTGGCGCTGTGGGCCGGGCTGCAGCTGACCGCGGTCGTCCTGGCCGAGGCGACCGCACGGCTCGTGTTCTGGTGGCTCGAGCCGAACCGCGGCCGCCGCATCGGGCACGAGCTCGACGACGAGCCCGAGCCGGTGCGTCAGCCGCTCGACGGGTGAGTTCATCAACCGCTGGGCGCCCGAACACCACCACCGGGGTGATGGGCCGTCAGGGCTCGAGGACGACGCGGCCCGGGATGCCGCCGCCCGACTTGGCGGTGAACGCCTCGCGCGCTCGGGCCAGCGGATAGACGGCACCGACATGTGGCCGGACCTCGCCGGCGTCGACGAGGCGAGCGAGCTCGACGAGCTGGGCGCGGTTCGGGTCGCGAACGAAGAAGACCGTGCGGATGTCGTCGCGATCGGCGGGTGGGGGAGAGGCGACCGAGACGAGCGCGCCGCCGGGCTTCACGATCTTGACGGACCGAGCCAGAACGTCGCCGCCGATCGTGTCGAAGACCACGTCGATCTGTTCGACGTCGTCCTGCCAGCCATCCCTGGCGACGTCGACGAACTCGTCGGCTCCCAGGTCGAGGACCAGCGACGCCACCGGCGACCGACCCGTCCCGATGACCCGAGCGCCCCTGGTCTTGGCGAGTTGCACGGCGATCGACCCCACCGCGCCGGCGGCACCGTGGACCATCACGGTCTCGCCGGCCGTTAGGCGGCCGTGATCGAACAGCGCCTGCCACGACGTGAGCCCAGCTTGGGGAAGTGACGCGGCCTGCACGTGGTCGATCGTGGTCGGAGCCGGCGCAACATCGCGGGCCTCGATGGCGATGAGCTCCGCGGCCCCGCCGTCCCGGTAACCGTCGATCAGGCCGTACACCTCGTCGCCGACGGCCACACCAGCCGTGCCGTAGCCGAGCCCGACGACGACCCCCGAGAACTCGTGGCCCGGGATCAGGGGTGCGCGGTCGCGCCCGGCCCGGTCGGTGTACAGCGGCCAGAACAGCTCGCTGGCGGTGAAGCCGCAGGCGTGCACCTTGACGAGAACATCGCCGATGGCCGGTTCGGGGTCGGGGGCATCCTCGTACACGAGGCCGTCGATGCCAACGGGCGCAGAGATGCGGATCGCTTTCATGATCGTCCTTCCAGATGGGGAACCGTTCCTGGCTGATCTGTTGACCCGAGGCACGGGAGGAATGTGACCGCTGACGCCCGTGCCGCACACCCCCTCCGTGAGCGCCTCCGACAAGCTGAGCACGAACCCTCCGCCGCCGCCGAGTGCCGCCTCGGCCGGGAGGGCCGGCGGCCGCGTGTAGCCGCTGCCCACCGAACCGCCACGGCGGGGGCGGCGTACCGCGCACTCATGAGGATCCTGTTCAGCTCCCGGCCGGCGTACGGCCACGTCTACCCGCTCATGCCCCTCGCCGGCGCCATGCGTGAGGCAGGCCACGACGTCCACGTCGCGACGGCCGGGGACTTCGTGCCCCGCCTTCGCGGCGCTCGGCTTCCCGACCCACGACGTCGGCCTGACGATCGACCAGGGCATGGAGCAGCTGATGAGGTCGGCCTCCGTCAGCGGGATTCCGAAGAGCCATGACGGCCGCCCGGACCTCCGCTACGGGGCGATGCTGTTCCTCGACGTGCTGGCGCGTCGCACGGCCGCCGACCTGGTGTCGGTGCTGGACGACGTGGCTCCGGACGTCGTGGTCTACGAGCAGTACGAGTACGGCGCGGCCATCGCCGCCCACGCCCGGGGCATCCCGGCCATCTGCCACTCGCTGTCCCCGCGCATGAGCGACGACGTCGTCGCCTCCCTAGCCTCTGGACACCTCGAGCGCCTCTGGGACGAGCACGGCGTGCAGACGACGGACTTCGACCCGTTCACCGGCGACCGCTTCCTCGACGTCTTCCCCGCGGTGCTGCAGCAGCCGTCGTTCCTGGACGACCCGGCGCGGGTACGCATGCGCCCCGTGCCCTTCGCCGAGCCCGGCGCAACGCTCCCCGGCTGGGTGGGCACCCGCGAGCGGCCGCTCGTCTACCTCACGCTGGGCACGGTGGTCGCCACCGACGAGGTGCTGGCGCCGGCGGTCGAAGGCCTCGGTCGGCTCGACGCCGACATCCTGCTCGCGCTCGGGTCGGCCGGCGGTGCCGAGCTGGGGACGCGCCCGGCCAACGTGCACGTCGAGCCCTTCGTCGACCAGGCCGCGCTGATCCCGATCGCCGACCTCGTCGTCCACCACGGGGGCAGTGGAACCGTGCTGGCGGCGCTGACGCACGGCACCCCCCAGGTGCTGCTGCCGAAGGGCGCTGACCAGTTCCACAACGCCGACCTCGTTGCCGCCGCCGGCCTGGCGCCGGCGCTCGAGCCGGCGCAGGCGACGCCCGACGCGATTGCCGCCGTCGCCACCGCGACACTCGCCGAGCCTCGCCCCGCGCTGGACGCCGTCCGCGCCGAGATCGCAGCGCTGCCGCAACCGGCCGATGTCGTCGGACCGCTGCTGGCGGCGATGGCGTCGCATCCGGCCAGCGCCCTCCGGTGAGTCGGCCAGGAGAGCGCGATCCTGACCGGGAGGTGCCGGGTTCAGCGCGGGGACCAGGCCGGATCACGCCCGGCTAGCCCGATCACGCGATCGAGCAGCGGCGCGTCGCCGGGAACCGGGATCGCCGGACCGAAGATCCCCTCCCGCGTCGCCTCCTGCCCCGGCTGCGCGAGCGACGCGAGGAAGTCGTGCACGACCTCGAGCAGGTCTGCGTCGCAGGCGTAGGTCTGTCCGCTGGCTCGGGCGACGTCCCAACCGTGGACGACCAGTTCGTCCAGCGTGACGAGACCTGCGATCTCCCCGGGCAGGTCGATCCCGCCGGCCCGGGTCGCCCCCGTCCACGCCGCCGGGTCGCGCCAGGCCTCTGCGAGCTCGTCCAGCTCCCGCGGGAGTCGGCTGCGCCAGGCCTCCCCCAGGCGCGACGCGTCGCCCGACGCTCGGTCCGTGCTCCCGGGCGGGGTCGCCTTCCTGCCGGCGGCGGTGAAGGCCAGCGCGAACCCGCTGACGTGATCGAGCAGGTCGCCGAGCGTGTACGCCGGGCAGGGCGTCGGCCCGTCGAGCAGGTCGTCGGGGACCTGGTCGATCAGGTCAGCCATCACTCGCGTCGCCGGTCCCATGTCCACAGTCATCGAGCAGGTACCTCGCGGAGTCGCTGTGACCCCGGAACCTATCGGACCGCGCGACCCGCGCTCCTGCCCGGTGCCGCACCGGTCGAACCGATATCGGGTGAACACGCGCCGGGACGCGGATACGGTCGATGACTCCATGGCCGTCCAGACCGATCGCAAGCCCATCCTGCTGACGGTCGACGACGACCCGGGTGTGTCGCGCTCCGTCGCCCGGGACCTCCGCCGGCAGTACGGCGAGGCATACCGGGTGGTGCGGACCGAGTCCGGTCCGCAGGCGCTGGACGCGCTGCGAGAGCTGAAGCTCCGCGGTGAGCTGGTCGCCGTGCTTCTGGCGGACCATCGCATGCCCGGCATGAGCGGGCTCGAGTTCCTCGAGGAGGCGATGGACCTCTTCCCCCACGTGCGGCGGGCCCTTCTCACCGCGTACGCGGACACCGACGCCGCCATCCAGGCGATCAACGTCGTCGACCTCGACCACTACCTGCTCAAGCCGTGGGATCCCCCGGAGGAGAAGCTCTACCCGGTCGTCGATTCCCTCCTGGAGCTGTGGCAGGCGACCGACGAGCGGCCGACCAGCCAGGTCCAGGTGGTCGGGCACCGGTGGTCGGCCCGCTCGTTCGAGGTGCGGGACTTCCTCGCCCGCAACTCCGTGCCCTACCGCTGGCTCAGCAGCGACGATGCGGAAGGCCGCCGCCTGCTGGCGGCCGCGGAGGTCGACGTCACCCGCATCCCGCTGGTGGTCACGCCCGAGAGCGACTACCTCGTCGACCCGAGCATCGGCGAGCTGGCGGACCGGGTCGGCCTGTCGACCACGCCGAACACGGATTTCTACGATGTCGTGATCGTCGGCGGAGGGCCGGCTGGGTTGGGCGCCGCGGTGTACGCAGCCTCGGAGGGTCTGCGCACGGTGCTGGTCGAGCGGCAGGCGACGGGCGGACAGGCGGGCCAGAGCTCCCGGATCGAGAACTACCTCGGCTTCCCGGACGGCGTGACCGGCGGCCAGCTCACCGACCGGGCTCGACGACAGGCCCACAAGTTCGGCGCCGAGATCCTGACCACCCGCGATGTGGTCGGACTCGATGTCCGGGGTTCCTCCCGGATCGTCCGGTTCGCCGACGGTGGCGAGGTCGTGGCGCACGCCGTGCTGCTCGCGACCGGGATCGCCTATCGCAAGCTCGGTGTGCCGGGCGCCGACGCCCTGACCGGTCGCGGCGTCTACTACGGGTCGGCGGTGACAGAGGCTCCCGCCTGCGTGGGCGATGACGTCTACGTCGTCGGGGGCGCCAACTCGGCTGGCCAAGCGGCCGTGTTCCTGGCGCGGCACGCCCGCCGGGTCACGCTGGTGGTTCGGGCCGACAGCCTCGAGAAGTCGATGTCGTACTACCTCATCCGCCAGGTCGAGGAGATCCCCAACATCGAGGTGCGCGTTGGCACCGAGGTGAGCGCGGTCCACGGGGACGAGCACCTCGAAGGGCTCACGCTGTGCCACGGCGCATCCCGCTCGGAGGAGACGGTGCCGGCCGGCTACGTCTTCGTGTTCATCGGCGCCGCCCCTCGGACCGAGTGGCTCGGCGGAGTGGTGGCCCGGGATGGCAAGGGGTTCGTGCTCACGGGGCCCGACCTGGTCGTGGACGGTCGCCGCCCGCCGCGCTGGGCCCCGGACCGCGACCCCTACTACCTCGAGGCGAGCACGCCGGGTATCTTCGCGGCGGGGGACGTTCGAGCCAACTCGGTCAAGCGGGTGGCGTCGGCGGTCGGCGAGGGCGCCATGGCGATCCAGCTCATCCACGGCTACCTGGAGCACCAGTGAGCGAGCGGAGCGGGCCCCCATGGTTGGCGCCCGAGCAGCTGCGCACCCTCTTCCTGTTCGAACGCCTGGACGACGACCAGCTCGCCTGGCTGATCGAGCGCGGCCGTCTGGTCGAGTACCCGGCAGGGGTCATCATCCACGCGGAGGGTGCTCCCGCCTCGTGCTTCCTCGTGCTGCTGTCCGGGATGCTGGCGATGTCCAAGCGGGTCCAGGGCGGTGAGCTCGAGCTGTTCCGCACCGACTACCGCGGCGCCTACACCGGTGCCTTCAACGCCGTCGTTCCCGATCGTGGCATCCCCCAGATGTATCCGAGCACCGCTCGCGCGGTCACGCCGTGCCGCCTCTTCGAGATTCCCGCCAACGACTTCGGCCGGGCGGTCTGGGACTGGTTCCCGATGGCCGCACACCTGCTCGAGGGCGCCGCGACCCAGGGCGCGAACACCAGCGAGATCATCGAGCGACACGAGAGGTTGGTGGCGCTCGGCGCGGTGACGGCCGGCCTCACGCACGAGCTGAACAACCCGGTGGCCGCAGTGATGCGAGCCGCCGCCACGCTGCGCGATGGCCTGACCGGCATGCGGGCCGATCTCGGCCGGCTGATCCAGGCCGACCTCGACGCCAGCCAGCTCGAAGGGATCGCGGCATTGGTCTCCCGGGCGCTCGAGGGCCGCCGCGATGCACCCCACCTGTCACCCATGGAGGTGTCCGACCGCGAGGAGGAGCTGGCCGACTGGCTTGAAGACCGTGGGGTCGAGGCGAGCTGGCAGGTCGCGCCCACGTTCGTGGCCGCCGGTGTGGACGTGGCGTGGCTCGAGGCGATGGCCGAGCTCGTGCCACCGGCGCACCTCGAGGCCGGGCTGACCTACCCGGTCCGCGTCCTGGAGTCCGACGGTCTGCTCGACGAGATCACCGACGCCGCCGGTCGCATCTCGGGGCTGCTCGCGTCCGCCAAGCAGTACACGCAGATGGATCGGGCACCGCTGCAGACCTTCGATGTGCACGAGGGCCTCGACGCCACACTGACCATGCTCGGCCACAAGCTCGGCGACGGCATCGAGATCGTGCGCGAGTACGACCGATCGCTCCCGCACATCGCCGCCTACCCGGCCGAGCTGAACCAGGTGTGGACGAACCTCATCGACAACGCGGTCGACGCCATGGAACGCGAAGGCACCCTCACCGTGCGCACCCGTCCCGGTCACGACGAGCGGCTCGTCGTAGAGATCGCGGACACCGGACCGGGCGTGCCCGACGAGGTCCGCAGCCGGATCTTCGAGCCGTTCTTCACCACCAAGCCCATGGGCAAGGGCACCGGCCTCGGCCTCGACATCGCGTGGCGCATCGTCGTCGGGCGCCACCACGGCGAGATCCGCCTCGACTCGGCTCCGGGCGACACGCGGTTCCAGGTCATCCTTCCCCTCCGGGAGCCGGACCGGCAGGAGAGTTGAGATCAACATCGCCGCGCTGAAGGCCCTCCGCGGCGAGGTCACGGCCGCGGGCCCTACGGGAGGACGTCCGGCGGGCTGCAGGATCAGGTCGGGTGGAAGGCTGCGCGGAGCCGGCGTAGCCCTTCCTCGATGTGCTCGGCCTCGATGGCTCCGTAGCCGATTGCCAGACCGGAGCGTGCCGGCTGGTCGACTCGGAACATCGAGAGCCGTTGGACGGCCACTCCGGCCGCCAAGGCACGCTCCGCCACCGCGCGGATCTCGGCCGGTGAAGCGGTGTTGGCGGTTGCGCTGATGTGGAGGCCGGCCACCGACGGAATGATCGTCAGGTCGTCGGCGAGGTCCTGGCCGAGGGCGTGCACGATCATCTCGTGGCGCACCTGGTAGACGGCGCGCATCTTGCGGATGTGCCGCGCGAACAAGCCCTCGTCGATGAAGCGGGCCAAGGCGCCCTGCGTGGGGAGCGATGTGTGCCAGTCGGTGACGAACTTCGCCGTCTGGAGTGTCCGGGACAGCGAGCTGGGTGTCACGACGAAGCCCAATCGCAGCGTCGGCAGCAGCGTCTTGGAGAACGAACCCACGTAGATGACGCGACCACTTGTGTCCAGGGTCTGGAGTGGTTCGATGGGCCGGCCGACGTAGCGGAACTCGCTGTCGTAGTCGTCCTCGATGACGGCGGCGTCGTTTCGTTCTGCCCATGCCAGCAGAGCGATGCGGCGCGGGAGCGACATCGTCGAACCGAGCGGGTACTGATGTGAAGGCGTCACATACACGAGACGGGCGGCGCGAGGAAGAGCGTCCACCACCAGGCCGTGCCCGTCGACTGGCACGCCTCTGACGTCGAGTCCGAGGGTCTCGAAGAGCTCGACCGGTGGCTCGTAGCCCGGGTCCTCGACCGCTACCCGATCACCGGGTGCGAGCAGGACCCGTGCGACGAGGTCGAGGGCTTGCTGGGTGCCGTTGGTGACGGTGACGTCTTCAGCGGCGACCGTGACGCCCCGAGAGGTGCCGATGTGACGGGCGATCGCCTCGCGCAGCGCAGGATGGCCGGCGGGGTCACCGTAGTAGCCGCGGCCGACCGCCGAGGGCTGCAGCTCTCTCGCCATCAGCCGGCGCCAGGTCTCGAAGGGGAACCGCGTCGCGTCGGCCAGGCCGGTGCGGAACTCGTAGTCGGCCGGCGCCGCGAACGCGGTCGGGAGCCGGGCGCGATCCCAGATGGGCCGGGGTCGCAGCGCTCCCGCGGGTCGTCTCGTCGCACCTGACGAGCACGGCACCTCGCCACTCACGAAGGTGCCGGCGCCCACGCGTGACGTCACGAAACCCTCGCCGCTGAGCCGCTCGTACGCGACGGTCACCGTCGTACGCGACACGCTCAGCCGCCGCGCCAGCTCCCGAGTGGGCGGCAGCGGGTCACCGGGGTGGAGGGGCCCGTCGACGATGGCGCCTCGCAGCTGGCGATAGATCTCGTCCGCCAGGTCCCGCCGACCGATGAGGCTGACGTGAAACTCCACGCGAGTGAACCTACCGCGAGAGCATTGGTCTGGTCTTGTTTGTCGATATTGGATCTGGAACTGGGCCTCTGCCCTCCGTACATTCGTCCTGATCGACCCGACCGCGGAGAGACCCCCAAGCCCGCACGGAAGGACGGATGCAGGTGCGCAACATGGGTGGCCTGTCGACTCGCGATGAGCCGGGCCGCGCGGCACCACGACAGTGGTCGGGGCCGCTCGAACAAGGGCTGGAGGAACACCGCGGCGCGTTAACAGCCCACTGCACTCGGATCCTGCGGTCGGCGTTCGAGGCGGACGACGCGGTGCAGGAGACGTTCGTGCGGGCGTGGCGTGCCTTCGACGATTTCGAAGGCCGGGCGTCGCTGGGGACGTGGCTTCACAGCATCGCCACCAACGTGTGCCTGGACATGCTCCGCTCGTGCCAACGTCGCGCTCGCCCGATGGATCTCGCACTCTGGCACCCCGCGGGCGCGTCCGTCGGCGACGGGCGATCGGGCGTCGACGGGATCCGGCCGATCCCCGCCACCCTCGGCTCCCGGCCGGTCGCGGACCCGGCCGAGCGGGCAGTCACCCGCGAGGCGATCCGTCATGCCTTCGCCGCCTCGCTGAGATGCCTACCGCCCCGGCAACGGTCGGTGCTGATCCTGCGTGAGGTCCTGCGGTGGGACGCAGCCGAGGTCGCGGAGCTCCTCGGCACCACCGTGGCGTCCGTCAACAGTGCGCTCCAACGGGCCCGGTCGACCCTCGCTGCCCGCCACCCCACAGCCGACGCGTCGTATTCGAGAGCCGACCAGCAGCAACCGCTTCTGCAGCGCTACGTCGACGCCTTCGAGCGTTACGACCTCGACTCTCTCGTCTCGCTGCTGCAGCGAGCAGTTCCCCTGCCACGCGGTGGCACATAGCAGGTGCTTCGGGTCTCGGCCACGAGAGGGTCCGGGCTGCCCGTCAGGGGGCGACGGTGAGCTGGATCATGTTGATCTGCACGTGGTCGATCATGAAGTCCTCGACGCAGCCGCGGAACTGGCGGCGATCCGTTTCGTCCATTGCCGGGATCAGCACAGCCCGGAAGCGTCCGTCGCCGAGTGGTTCGATCGGACCGGCCAGGTCGGAGTTGACCTCGAGGCGGCACGTCTGCAGCTGAGCCTCCACCATCTCGGCCAGGGTCTGGCTCCGCTCCCCGCCCTTGGTGTTCGCGGACACGACCAGCTCCATCGCGTCGCCGGTGACCTGCTCGTGGGTCGAGAGGGTGGCTTCTCGGAGAGACAGGACCGCCACCACGCCGATCCCCAGGCCGATGGCCCCGAGGACCACCCGCCCGGGTGTCAGCTTGGTCACGGGCGGCCGCCGCGGCGCAACAGCTGGCGGATCTGATCGTCGTTGGCACCCGGCACCTCTTGGGCCAGGACCGTGATGTCGTCCAGAAGCAACCCGCCTGCCGGGTAGCTGATCCGCTCGAGCCGACGGCCGAGGCTCTCCTCGCCGGCGGGTGACGTCGTGTTCGATGCGACGCGGTCGACGATCCAGGCGATGCCCGAGATGAGCACGCCGCCGCCGACCAGGAAGGTGATGAACACGTTCAGCTGCTGGGATGACTCCCGCAGCCATGCGAAACGGTCGCGCGACGGCGGCCGAGTCTCACGCAGGATGTTGCGCACCTCGGGATCCTCGACCCGACCGAGGCGGTACTCGAGACGTGCTAGGCGGCGCAGCACCAGGCCGGTCGCGAGACCGACCTCCGCGATGAGCACGATCAGCCCGAAGAACAACGCCCGGTTCCATTCCCAACGGTTGAGCGAGACGATCATGTAGAGCGCGCCAGCGAGCAGGGTGCCGACGCCGGCCAGCCAGGCGATGACCTTCATGTCGTGGTGCCCCTGTCCTCGATGGTGACCTGCCCGGCGTCGCCGTCCACGAGCACGACCGCGCCTTCAGGAAGGTCCTCGGTCGCGCCTGCGTAGCCGACGACGGTGGGCACCCGAGCCTCACGGGCGAGGATCGCGAGATGGGACAGCACAGAGCCCGTCTCGGCCACGATGCCGTTGAGGCGGGACAGCAACGGTCCGAGACCGGGTGACAATGTCGTCGTGACGAGCACGGAGCCCTTGGGGGGATCGCTGGAGTCATAGGTGACCGGCCCGCTGCCGGTGCCACCACCGGCGCCGGTGCCCCCGCCGACCTCCTTGGCACATTGCGCCCTCATCGGCTTGCCCAGGTCGGACAGCTGGAATGAGGCCGGAAGCGGGGCACCGAAGTCGTGGTCGTGACTCGACACCAGGGCCGATACCACGACGGCTCGCTTGGTCGCGACCGCCTCGAGGTGCTCGAGCGTCATGTGACGGATGAGCTCGGGTTCGGTCAGGTCGCCGGTGGCCGTGAGGCGCTCGCCCAGCTCCCAGGCAGCGCGTCCCGAACATTCCTGCACCCACCGCACCCGCAGCCGGAGGGCCTCGCGGAGGATGCCGTTGTCGCTGCAGCCCTGGCAGCCCGTCGCGGCGTAGACACCCACCGCCTCCTCGGGCAGGACGGGCGCCCGCGCGACCTGGGGCGCGGTCAGCGCCAGCACGGCCGGGCTCCGAGCGATGATCTCCTCGTCGGTCAGGCCGTCCTGGCGAGCTTCGGCGAGAACCCGCAGCGCGACCGACGCGCCGGTCATGAGGTTGCCGCCGGTGTCGGTGAGCATGCCCATGAGGATCTCGTGCGCGTGCAGGGCACGCAGGATGAGCCGGCTGCGGTGGAGCATCCCGAGCAGCTGCCGGCTCGTCAGGTCGGTGAGCGGCGGGACGTCCGAGAGGTCCGCGTCGGTGCGGTCGAGGAGGTGCTCGGCGAGCCGAGGCAGTGCGGTCCGCAAGCGCCCGACCCGCCAGGCTCCACGCAGGTTGCGGCTGGCGGCGATGGGGTTCAGCTTGTTGAGCGTGGTGTGCTTGGGCTTGATCTCGCCCGCGAGGCGCAGGTCGATGGCGACGTGGCCATCGACGCAGACAACGACGTCGCTCGCGTCCACATCGGCCTGGGTGGCGGCTCCCGCGAGGAGCACGGCCTCGGCGACAGCTTCGCGGAGCGGGGGGACCCAGAGGTCGCGTTCCAGCTCAGTGAGGGGTTCAGGAAAGGTCTCCGCGACCGGGCCCGGGCCGTAGATGGGTCCGCGGGGGACACCGCGGATCTCGGTCGTGACCGGGCGGGACTGCAGCAGCCACAGCTGCGTGTCCGCGGCGATGGCCCATTCGACGTCCTGCGGCCCCCCGAACACGGACGCCACCTGGTCGGACAGGGCGACGAGCTGGCGGAGATCGGCCCGCCCCAGCGCGGGGCCGTCGTTCGCCGCGAAGTCGAGAGCCTTGCCCGACGGAGCCTCGAGCAGGTACCGCGAACCGTCGACCTCGCCGCTGACCAGGGGCTCTGGCCCGCCCCTCACCGCGGAGACGACCCGACGGTCGGTGCGGCCCGACACAGGATCGATGCCGAACATCACCCCGCCGAACGCCGGATCGATGAGAGGTTGGACGAGCACCGCGATCGGCTGGTCGGCGGCGCCGGCACGCTCCCGTGAATCCAGGACCGCCGCCACCGCCGTGACGAACTCGTCGAAGCCGTCGATCCCGATGACCGACTCGAACTGACCGGCCATGGACGACTCGGCCATGTCCTCGACCACTGAGGAACTGCGTGCCACGAGCGACGTTCGGTCGCCGTCGGCCCGCTCCCACGCCTCCCGCACGGCGGGGTGTTTGGCCACCTCCGCACCGCGATCGACGGCATCCGAGAAGGCCGTGGTCAGCACGACACCGGGAAGAGTGGCGAGGCCGGCGGTGGTGCCCCGCGCCAACGCCGCGGCCTTGCCTCCGGTGACGGCCGGCTCCCGCGCGGCATCGTCTGCCAAGTCGACGACGAACGGCAGTTCGGTCGTCACGCCGGATGAGTCAGCGATCAGATCCGAGTCCCTCATGGTTCACGAACTTGTACACCGTTCACCAACCGTTCGCCATCATGTATCGCGCGGTTGGACCAGGCAGATCGGTTTGCGTGGAGCTGGGCAGGGCCTCCAGGGACCAGATCACCGTGCTGAAGCATCGTCATATCCGACGTTCCTGGAGCCCGCTACTCATCGGAGCCGGCCCCGCCGTCCTGCGGGGGCTGCCAGCCTCTTGGCCGCCAGGCGCTCACGATCTTTCCGACGGCGGTCACGAGGAACAGCTGGCCCACGAGCGCCTCGAACACGGCGAGGCTCTGGCCCGGGTTGCCGGCAGGGACGAGGTTGCCGTACCCGGTGGTCGTGAGCGTGACGAAGCTGAAGAAGAGGTCCTGGCTCAATGTGCCGGTGCCGTCGGCGCCGAAGAACGGATCGGCTTGGGCTGCTCCCACGGACCGATACGCGAACGCGAAGGCCATCCCGAACAGCAGGTACGCGCACAGCGCACCCAACATGGTCTCCTGGTCGACCTCTCGGCGATACCCGATGTGGCGCACGATCGACACAGGAGCCACGACATACAGGGCGCTGGCGGTCAGGAACACGAACGCCACGAGATCCGAGTCGCGCTCGACGAACAGGTTCGCCACCGCCACCACGGTCGCCGCTGCGAAGAGCACGGCGGCTGCCCCCCGGACACGCCGGCGCGCCAGCGAGGTCCGGAGGGCTAGCCAGACCGTGCCGATCTGGGCGACCAGGACGATCGTCGCGCCCCACTGTTGTGTCAGCGTCGTCGCCAGGACGTAGGTCGCGACGATCATCAACATCAGCAGCCCGTAGCTGCCCGTCGAGTGGAACGAACGCACGAGGCGCCGGATGGAGCGGGTCTCCCGATCGTTGTCTTGTGCGGGCTCGGTGGGGTTGGCCATCTCCTCACCTTCGCTGGGCGGCCTGCGGTCCAGCGCTCAGGCCGCGCCGTAGGCCATACCTGAACGGTCCTGCACCGCGTACGCCATGATCAGCGACAGCGGGAAGAACAAGAGGCTGAGTAGGAAGTAGCCGATGAAGCTGTGTCCCTTCCGGCCGGCGACCCTGGCGGGCCAGAAGGCAATCGCAATCCAGATGATCAGGCCGATGATTCCCAGACCCCACCACATGGGGACCTCCTTTGGGTTCGTCGTCGGATCAGTGTCCGGAAGCGGTACGCCGACGACATCGGTTGCAGCACCAACAGGTCGTGACCTGCACACGGATGAGTTCAATGTGCTCTCCGTACGCGGCCGGCGAATCACCATGTCTGCATGATTCGCCGCTGCGTGCGAGGGGCGGTCCTGGTGGGGCTCAGAGACGTCGACGGGTCTCCCCGCCAATCGAAGTCGCGGGCCGGATCACGGCTCCCTCGGACTCGCCGAACGGCGGCTCGTGTCGCCGCAACCACCCGGACAGCGGTCGGCCGCTGATCCCGTGGGCGACCACGCTGAGCAACACGGTCAGGACGATGGTGGACAGCACCGTCTGGATCCGGAGGTCGTCGACGGGGAGCTCCTCGACGATCAGCAGGCCGAAGACCACCGAGGCCAGGCCACGTGGACCGAACCAGCCGATGAAGAGGGTGACGGGGCGGCCGAACCCCGCTCCGATCATGCTGATCGCCACCGGGGCCATCCGGACGACCGTGAGGCTGAGGACCGCGTACAGGGCGATGCGCCAGTCCACGACCTCCAGTCCGTCGAGCAGGAGGCCGGCGCCGAAGACGAACCAGACGGCCAGCGCCAGGACCCGACCGATCAGCTCGGGGAGCTCGGTGGCCGCTTCGTCGTCGTCGCCGGTCCCGGCCCGGAACGCGAACCCGGCGACGAAGGCCGCGACGAAGTAGTTGACCCCGGTCTCCTCGGCGATGAGGAACGCGAGGGCGGCGAGGGTCAGGACAGCGATGCGGCGGCCGCCCGGGGCGATCCAGCCGGCGGCCCTGGCCCGGGTCACGACGGTCCCGCCGAGATACCCGACCAGCGCACCGACGCCCACGCCTCCGACGAGGTCGACCAGGGCATAGGTCCCCGGATCCGACGCGGTGTCCTCGATGGCGCCCACCCCGATCGCGGTGGCGGCGGCCGCGATGAGGGCGGTGACCGCGGGGGTGGCGATGCCGTCGTTGAGGCCGCTCTCCACGTTCAACGAGCGCCGGACGGACTGGGGCAGGGACTCGTCGGACACGACGCTGGCGCTCAGCGCCGCATCCGTCGGAGCCAGCACGGCGCCCAGCAGGGCGGCCAGCTCCCACGGAAGATCGGTGAGCAGCGCCGCGGCGAGACCGGCACCGAGCGCGAACGTGAGCGGAAGCCCGACGGCGAGCAGGCGGGTCGGGAGCCCAGCGCTGTGGCGGAGGTCCTGCGGGTTGATCCGGGCCGCGTCGGCGAACAGGAGCAGCGCGAGGGTGACCTCGGCCAGGCCGTGCACCGCGTGGGAATCGACCGCCACCTCGACCGCAGCCCACGGCCCGTTGGACAACAGAAGACCGGCGGCGACGAACACGATCGGACCGGTCACATCCAACCGTTCGAGCCGACCCGAGACCACCGACCAACCGAACAGCATGACGGCCAACGCGAGGACGGAGGCGACGGTCACGACCGACCCTCGGAAGCAGGCCCGGGGCCGATGGCGGGACGACAAGGTCGCGTCACGATGGCTCCTTGAGCTCTCGATCACCAGGAAGCAACGATGAGGACAGCATGAGGCAGGCGTGCGTGCCGGTCGTCACCAAGATTGCGTGACCACGGCGTCACGCGGTCGACGCGGGGCATCGCTTTCACTCCGCCTACGCCCGACCTGATCGGGCGAGGGAGCCGCAGCGCAATTCACCAAGTCTGGATGACCCCGCCTCCGGCGCGTCACCGTAGGTTGGGTGGTGGGCGATGGGGCACGTCACGGAGGGATCGCTATCGAGCGACCGACACAGGGAGAGTGAGACCTGGTGGACTACACCGACCGGCTGCGACGTCTCGCACTCAACGACGCGCGCTTGGCCGAGGAACTCATCGGGCCCTCGGGTTCCACGACCACGGAACTCGATCCGAAGACGCTGGCGCTGGTCCGCCTCGCCGCATTGGTGACGGTCGGTGGCTCGCCTCCGTCCTACGGAGCCCAGGCCGACGCCGCCGTCGACGCCGGCGCGAGTGCCGCCGAGATCGTCGCCGTGCTGGTGGGCGTCGTTGACATCGTGGGACTGCCCTGTCTGGTCACGGCGGCACCCAGCCTGGCGCTGGCGCTCGGATTCGACACCGACGACGCGTTCGAGCGCTAGGTCCCCCCTGGCGTCGGCTAGGTGCCGAGCAGACCGAGCGCCGTGGCCAGTTGCACCGCGTCGCTCCGCGACGAGACGCCGAGCTTGCGGTAGATCGAACCGACTTGGGACCGCACGGTGTTGTGCGAGAGGAACAGTCGACCAGCGATCTCGGGGACGGTGAGGTGCGTCTGGAGGTACGGGAGCAGCCGCAGCTCCGCGGGGCTGAGGGGCGGGCCGGCCGCAGCGCCGCCGGGCAGTGGCGCGGCAAGGGTGTGCCGAAGTGCCGCCACGTCGTCGACGAGTGAACCCAGGTTCGGCCGGTGGTAGAGGACGTCCTCGATCTCGCGCAGCAGATGCCGGGCCGTGGTTGCGTCGGCCAGCGCGACGTAGACCTTGGCGAGCTGCAGCCGGAGCCGCACGGCGAGCCATGGCAGCACGTACGTGCACACGGGTCGAGCCCTCATCCCGCCGGCGAGCTGACGGTTCGTGTCTTCCAGGTCCCCTCGATGCAACGCGAGTCGGGCCGCGGCTGCGAACGCGAGCGCCGACACCGCATAGTCGTGCAGCCGATGCTCATCGATCGTGTCACGTGCCGACGCCAGGCGCTCGGCGGCTTCGGACCACTGTCCGCCGTCCATCGCCAACAGCGCGAGCTCGGACTCGCTGATCGCGATCGACCCGTTGTTGCCCGACGTGGTGGCCAAACGCGATGCCTCCGCGAACAGTGCACGGGCCGAGCCGGCATCGCCGATCAGCAGGTGTGCCTCGCCGCTCAGCGCGAGCGCGGTGTCCCGCCACGGGCTCCACTCCGGCTCCTGGCCGACCGCGAATTGCGCGTCAGCCATCATCGTCTCAGCACCGTCCGTACACAGGACCGCCCGCACCATCGCCCGACCGGAATCGAACGATGCCCCGCCGTCGGCTGGCACAGGGGCGAACGAGACCGCGTCGACGATCGCGGCCCAACGCTGCGCTTCCACCGTCTGGCCCGTCAACGCGGCCGCCCAGGCGGCGATGATCGCCAACGGCGGATACGCCTCGACGCCGGTGTCGCCGATCGTCGACAGCCACCGCTGCGCGGTCGTGATCTGACCCGCGCCGTAAGTGGGGATGATCAGCGCCGCCGTCATCGCCGCACATCGATCCCGCTCCGTCGTGTCCAACAGGTGCTCGAGCGCCAACGCCGGTGATCCGTTCGACTCGTACCAATCGGCGGCGCGGAGGTGCAGCTTCATGGTGACGTCGGGTTCGGCGCGGTGCAGCTCTGCGAGCAGGAACTCCCGGAACAGCGCGTGGTAGCGATACCACTCGCGCCGGCGATCGAGTGGGACCAGGAAGAGGTTCGCGGCTTCGAGATCACGAAGCTGCGCGTACGCATCCGAGGTCTCCAGGACCGCGTTGCAGAGCGGGGCCGAGAGCTGGTCGAGCACCGCGGTGCGCCGCAGGAACTGCTGGGTGGTCTCCGGGAGCTGTTCCAACGTCACGCGGTAGAGGTAGTCGGCGACGTAGCGATCGTCGCCGGCGACCGTGTCCGCGTGGTCCGGGCTCTCCTTCGCGATCAGCGCGGCGAGGTAGAGCCCGACCGGCCATCCCTCGGTGCGTTCGGTCACCGTGGCCGCCAGCTCGGGGGCGAGGTGGACCTGGGCCTGCGAGAAGATGTGCTGGGCGGCCGCCGCGTCGAGGGCGAGGTCGCCCGTCCGGAGCTCGAACGCATCACCCGACGCCCGGAGCCGGGGCAGGTGCGGCTGCTCGGCACGGCTCGCTGCGACCAGCTGTGAGCCGCGAGGAATGGCGGAGATCACCACGCCGAGCGCGTCATGACAATCCGGCGAGCGCAGCTCGTGAAGATCGTCCAACATGAGCACGAACGGGCTTGGGGTGGCGGCGAACGCCGACGCGAGCCGTGGCGCCGCCCGGCCGAGCACCGAGACGCCTCGGACGTCAGCCACCAGATCGGTGTCGCCCGGCGTGATCTGTGCGTACGCCGATGCCAGCGTGGGCAACAACGCCGCAGGGTCGTCGTCGAAGCGGTCGAGCGACACCCAGGCCACCGGACGGTCCTCGGTGGCCGCCCACTCCGCGAGCAGGGTCGACTTGCCGTAACCCGCCGGCGCCGTCACCCCCACGACCCGGCACCCCTCACCGCGGGCCGCCTCGATGAGCGGGCGCCGGCTGACCGCGCCGGGACGGAGCTCCGGGGCGGTGAGCTTCGCGCCCTGCAGCGACTGCCCAAGATCGTCCGGCCGTGCCCGGTCCGGCCGCTCGTCCGACACACGCCAACCCTAGAGACATCTGTGCCGGGGTGCGTACGTTCGCTGAGCTGGCCACGGTTCATCAACTTTGGATGACGACGGCTTTCGCTCCATCGCGCACCATCACCCGTAGACGAACGCGACCATCCAACCGGGGAGTCGGACATGACCGAGACGTCAATCGAAGCTCAGCCGGGGAACCCCTACGGCGGCGTGCCGAGCGGCGGGATCACGCTTCCGCCTTATTACCGGCCGACTCCCGATCTCGCCAGCAATAACCTCTACTACCCGGGGCAGGAAGAGCTCAATCCCGACGAGATGCGGATCTCCTTCATCGGCAGCACGCCGATCCCCGTCACGAAGGCCCAGGCCGGCACCTGCATCATGGTCGAGCTCGGCAACGGCAAGCGCTTCTTCTTCGACTTCGGCTCGGGTTGCATGCGCAACATCATCGCGATGGCGGTTCCACTGCCGACCGTCAACGACATCTTCTTCACCCACCTCCACGTGGACCACTACGCGGACCTCCCCTACCTCTACGCCTTCGCGCCCTGGGTCGGCCGCTGGAAGCCGCTGCGCGTGCACGGGCCCTCGGGCCGCACGCCGCAGGACGGCATCGGGCACATGATCGAGGGCATGAAGATGATGACCCACTGGCACACGGACTCCTTCAACGCCGTCCCGATCGGCGACGGCTACGAGGTCGAGGTCAACGAGTTCGATCACACCGATGACAACGGCATCTGCTACGAGCAGGACGGCGTGACCATCCGCCACTGGCGGCGCTCGCACACCAAGGACGGTGCCTCGGCGTACCGGCTCGACTGGAACGGGTTGTCGTTCGTCTGGACCGGGGACGGACGGCCCGACGAGCTCTCGGTGGAGCTGTCCCAGGGGGTTGACGTCTTCGTGACCGAGGTGCAGCCGGACACGGGCAACCTCCAGGCGCTGAAGTTCGGGATGCCCCCCGTGATGCTCAACAACACGATCGACCAGGCGCACAGCGTTCACTACGCCGTCGGCTACATGTTCGAGAAGGTCCAGCCCCGCCTCGCGATGGTCACACATCTGTCCTTCGACGAGGAGTTGGTCCCGGAGATCGTGGCCGGGATCCGCCACCACTACCACGGGCTCTTCCAGTTCGGGGCGCCCGACGTGGTCGTCGTCAACGTCGACAAGGACTCGGTATGGACCCGCAAGGCGGTGATCCCCGACGCCGGCAACATGTCCCGCCCGACCCCGAGGGAGGCGGCCGAGCTGTTCGACCTGAGCCCGACCAACCTCACGGTGACCTTCCCGACCCCGCGGTGCCGGATGTCTGACAACCTGGATGCGGAGGTCTACAACCGGGAGATCGATCCGAGGGAGTACTACCCGGAGGATCTCTACCGGCAACCGCAGGTCGACTTCCCCGAGGGTTTCTCGATCGATGTCCGCGAAGTCGCCCTCCCGAAGCTGCGCCACATGCAGCAGAAGCTCGAGGCCAAGGAAGACGTGCTGCAGGCCGTCGTCGACGCCATCGAGCAGGCCGAGTGAGCGACGGCACCGGTGTTCATGCCATCCCGCTCACCGTGCTGACGGGGTTCCTCGGGGCGGGCAAGACGACGCTGGTGAACCGCATCCTCACCGGCGACCACGGGCTCCGCATCGCGGTCCTGGTGAACGACTTCGGTTCCATCAACATCGACGCCGACCTCGTCGTCGGAGTCGATGGCGGTGGGGACATCATCAGCCTCGCCAACGGCTGTGTCTGCTGCAACGTCCGCGACGATCTGGTCGCTGCCGTGACGCAGATGATGGGGCGTCCCGAGCAGCCCGAGTACATCGTCCTCGAGGCCAGCGGGGTGGCCGAGCCCTCGAGCATCGCGCTCACCTTCCTGGACGACGGCCTGCGGGACCGGATCAGGCTGGACAGCATCACTTGCGTCGTCGACGCGGCGCAGGTGTTCGCGGTCCCGGAGATGATGGAGCTGAAGCTCCGCCAGATCGCCTTCGCCGACATGGTCATCCTCAACAAGGTCGACCTCGTCACCTCGGCGGAGATCGAACGGATCAAGGCGTGGCTCGACGACCGGTTCCACCGCTACCGGCTCGTCGCGGCATGCGGCGGGGACGTGCCTCTGGGGATCCTGCTCTCCGTCGGCCGGTTCGATCCGGCCCAGCTCGACACCAGCGCGCTCGGCGACCACCTCGATTGCACGGATCGCGGCCACCCGCACGATCACTCGCAGGTGTTCAGGACGTGGAGCTACGAGACCGACGAAGCCCTTTCGCTCGAGGCGCTGCAGGAGGCCGCCCGTCGCCTGCCGGCCGGCGTCTACCGGTGCAAGGGCGTCGTCCACACGGTCGAAGCACCGGAACGCCGGACGATCCTCCAGGTCGTCGGCAAGCGCGTCGACATCGCACCGGGAGGTGCATGGAACGACGGAGGACCGCGTACCCGGATGGTCGTCATCGGCAGAGACGACGGCATCGACGAAGCGGCGTTCCGCGACGTCTTCGACGACTGTCGGGCGAGCGCATGAGCCTGCCGAGCCGAGTGAACCGACGTCGGGCTACTGCCTGGCCATGGCCACCCGGAGGCGTTCGTCGGGGTCGATGAAGTGGTCGTGGTCGTCGTCGCCGAGGTCGAGCTGCACCCAGTGGATCTTGCCGGTGAACTTGCTGGTGGCGGCGGTGTAGTCGGGGGTCACGGGCGTGCCCGATTCGTAGCCGATGTCGGTCGTCTCGTCGGCGGAGAAGATGATCGGCTGGGTGGCCTCGACGCGGCCGGTTCCCACTGCGGTGCCGTCGTAGTAGAGGGTGACGTCGCCGCCCTTGGCCAGCCCGCCGCCGTCGTAGGCGAACTCCATGCGCACCTGGTGCGTGCCGGCGGGGATCGGGGACTCGGCCTCGGTGGCGAACTCCTGGATGCCGAGCACGTTGTAGGCGAACTTGGCCTTGCCGGCCTTGGTGTACACGGTCCACCCGCCGAAGCGGCCGCCCTGGGCGATGATCACACCGTCGGCTCCGGTGTCGGGGATGTCGACCTCGGCGGTGACCGAGAACGACTTGTTCTTGATGCTGACCACGCTGTTCTCCGACAGGCGTCCCATGCCGGGGAAGAACAGCTGCGAGTTGCCCCGGATGAGGCTGGGTCGCCCGGCCGTCCCGGGGTCGAGGCGTTCGGCGGTGCGGTCGTCGAGGGGGAGCACGTTGTACTTCGTGGCCTCGATCAGCCAGAGCCGTTGCAGCTGGGCGAGCTTGTCGTGCATCTCGGGGGCGAGGTCGCGGGCTTGGCTGTAGTCGTTGTTGCCGTCGTAGAGCTCCCACAAGTCGTCGTCGAAGGCCGGCACCGTCCCACCGACGAGGATCCAGGGCGTGCGGTGCTTGGTGACCGCGCTCCACCCCTTGTGGTAGATGCCCCGGTTGCCGAACATCTCGAAGTACTGCAGGTCGTGGCGTTCCGGCGCGCTCGCGTCGGCGAAGGTGTACAGCATGCTCGTGCCCTCGATGGGCGACTGCTGCACGCCGTTCACCATCGTCGGTTCGGGCAGGCCGGCGGCCTCCAGGATCGTCGGCGCGACATCGATCACGTGGGTGAACTGCGAGCGCAACCCCCCGGTCTCGTCGATCCCGCCGGGCCAGTGGACGATCGTGCCGTTGCGGGTGCCGCCCCAGTGCGATGCGATCTGCTTGGTCCACTGGAACGGGGTGTCCATCGCCCACGCCCAGCCGACCGAGTAGTGGTTGTACGACTCGGGCGAGCCGAGCTCGTCCATCTTGGAGAGCATGAACTCGGGCGTCTCGATGGCTGCCATCCCGTTGAAGTTCGCCATCTCGTTGAAGGCGCCGTTCATGGTGCCCTCGGCTGAGGCGCCGTTGTCGCCGATGATGTAGTACACGATCGTGTTGTCGAGGACCCCGAGGTCGTCGATCGCATCGATCAGCCGGCCGATGTGATGATCGGTGTGCTCGAGGAAGCCGGCGTACACCTCCATCTCGCGGGCGAGTACCGGCTTGAGCTCGTCGGGCATGTCGTCCCACACGGTGATCTCGACATGACGGGCGGTCAGCTCGGCGTCGGCGGGGATGACCCCCAGCTCCTTCTGCCGCGCGAATGTGCGCTCGCGCTGGACGTCCCAGCCGCCGTCGAACTCGCCCGCGTAGCGGTCGGCCCACTCCTTCGGGACATGGTGCGGGGCGTGCGTCGCCCCCGGCGCGAAGTACATGAAGAACGGCTTGTCGGGCATGAGCGCCTTCTGCTGGCGCACCCAGCTCACGGCCCGGTCGGCCAGGTCCTCGGTGAGGTGGTAGCCCTCCTCGGGCGTCGCGGGCGGCTCGACCGGGGTGGTGCCGTCGTACAGGGCCGGGTCCCACTGGTTGTTCTCGCCGCCGATGAACCCGTAGAACGTCTCGAACCCGCCACCGCCCGACGGCCACGCGTCGAAGGGTCCCATCGGCGACGTCTGCCACACCGGGACTTCGTGGCACTTGCCGAACTGCGCGGTCGAGTACCCGTTCAGCTTCAGCGTCATCGCCAGGGGCGCCTTGGTGTTGGGCCGCAACGAGCTGTTGCCCGGAGCCGACGTCGCCGTCTCGGTGATGCTGCCCATCCCCACCGAATGGTGGTTACGACCGGTGAGCAGCGCCTGGCGGGTCGGCGCGCACAGGGCGGTCGTGTGGAAACGGTTGTACTTCAGGCCGCCGGCGGCGAGCCGTTCCGCCGTCGGGGTGCGGCACGGGCCCCCGAAGGCGCTCGACGCCCCGAACCCCGCGTCGTCCACCAACACGATCAGCACGTTCGGCGCACCCGCCGGAGGAAGGAGCGGCTCGATCGGCGGATACGAGGTGTCCGGGTCCTTGGCGTCGTACGTCGTCAGCCCGAACCCCGGACGATCCGGGATCGGCAACATCGCGCGAACATGCCGGTCGGGCGCATCCGTCATCCCGGACCTCCGATGCTGGGGGTTTGTTTGGGTGCCCAGAACGTTCCAGGAAACCCGCCCTGCCCACATCACCCCCTTTGAGTGAAAGGGGAGTCGAGGGCAACACCCGCACCGCCACCTGCGCAGGTCGCAGTACCGAGGTCAGGTGGTGAAGACGAGGAGTGCGATCACGCCGATCGCGAGGATGACGACGAAGGCGACCGCGATGAGGGTCGCGCTCGACGTCCGACCGCCTCGTGAGGGATCTGCGGCGAACGGGTGGAGTGCCCGCTGACGGTGTTCCTGCACGTCGTACTTGATCGCTGGGCGCGTGCCGACCTTGGGAAGGTGCCGTCGACCCTTGCGCTTCATGCCCGACGAGCCCATCGGCGCAGCATACACGGCACCCTCTGACCTCGATCGGGAGCGGTCCGCCGCCTCCTCCCGACCGTGCCACACTCGATCCGTTCGGCGCGACGTGTCGAGCGTCTGTCGGTGGTGCCCGGGGATGACCCGCTGCCGGGTGAGATCAGCGCCCGTTGGGAGGCCGCATGCAGCTACCGCTTTTTCCCACGATGCTCGTCGGCAGCTACGCCCAGCCGGAGTGGCTGATCGACCGGGGGAAGCTGGCGGGACGGTTCCCGCCCCGCGTCCGGGCGCGGGAGCTGTGGCGCGTCGAGGAGGCGTACCTGGGGGAGGCCCAGGACGATGCGACGCTGCTCGCGATCCGGGCGCAGGAGGAGGCCGGCCTGGACGTCATCACCGACGGCGAGATGCGACGTGAGAGCTATTCGAATCGGTTCGCCACGGCGCTCGACGGGGTCGACCTCGACAACCCGGGGACGGTTGTCAACCGGAGCGGTCAGCCCAACCCGGTACCGAGGATCGTCGGGCCGATCCGGAGGCGGCACCCGGTTGAGGCCGACGACGTGCGCTTCCTCCGTCGGCACACCGATCGCCCGATCAAGATGACCGTTCCCGGGCCGTTCACGATGACCCAGCAGGCGCAGAACGACCACTACCCCGACGAGGCGAGCGTCGCACTCGCGTACGCGGAGGCCGTGAACGAGGAGATCCGAGATCTGTTCGACGCGGGGGCCGACATGGTGCAGATCGACGAGCCGTACCTCCAGGCCCGCCCGGACAAGGCGAGGGAGTACGGGCTGGCCGCGCTCGAGCGAGCGCTCGACGGGATCGGCGGCATGACGGCGGTCCATGTCTGCTTCGGCTATGCCGCCATCGTCCACGAGCGCCCCAGTGGCTACTCGTTCCTGCCCGAGTTGGCGATGTGCTCCTGTGACGCCGTCTCCATCGAGACAGCCCAGTCCCAGCTCGACTGCTCCGTCCTGGCCGACCTGCCTGGCAAGAAGATCATCCTCGGCGTCATCGACCTCGGCGATCACACCGTCGAGACGGCAGACGTCGTCGCGGTGCGGATCCGCCGAGCGTTGCCCTACGTGCCGGCCGAGAACCTGATCCCGGCGCCCGACTGCGGCATGAAGTACCTCCCGCGCGAGGTCGCCTTCGGCAAGATGCGCGCCCTGGCCGAAGGAGCCCGTGCCGTTCGCGACGAGGTCGGCCCGGCTGCGGGTTGACTTCGGCGGGCTACAGCCCCCAGAACGGCCCGCGGAGGCCGACGGCGGCGAAGTAGTCGCGGGCGGCGGCGGGGTCGCGGCGGACGTAGCCGCGGTCGAGCCGCCCGTCGTACCAGTGGGCGGCGAGGCGCCAGAGCGTGGCGAGATCCATGACGTAGCCCTCGTCGCGGCCGGTGCGGGCCAGCCAGTCGGCCACGCACCCTCGGCCGCAGAACAGCCGCTGGTGCCCGCAGGTGTGCACCACGTCGTCCCACATGCGGGCGACGGGGACCAGGAAGTGGGCGACCTGGTCTCCCGCCGGAGGCGCGTGGCGTGTCACCCGCCATGCATGCGCGGTCGAGCAGGCGGGGCAGGTGGTGGCCACCACCACGGCCTCCTCGGTCGGCAGGAGGTGGGGGAGCGCGAACGAGTCCCAGGCGCACCCGCCCCACCACAGCGTCCGTGCGCCCATGGCCGAGAACCCGAGGGGGACGGCGGCGAACGGGTGGGCCATGACCACCCGGCCGCGGTCGGCGGGGTCGAGGACGACGTGCCGGGCGGCGTGCAGCGCGGCGAGGGCCGCCCCGATCTCGGCGACGCCGGTGCCGAGGTGGGCCGCGAGGGCCTCGACGTCCGGCGGGCGGCCGTGGTCGGCGAAGGACCGGTACACGGCCAGCCGCACGTCCTCCTCCATCGGCATCGGCCCAGTCTGCCCGCCCGCTCGAACGGCACATCGTGGAGACTCGGGGTGGTGCCCGGCGCGCCGGACGGTCGGCGGTCGAACGTCGGGTCGGGGCCCGGTGCGTAACGTGCTTCGGGTGTCGGAGATCCGCGTCGGTGCCATCTCGCTGGACTGTGCCGATCCTGGGCCGCTGAGCACGTTCTGGGCGGATCTGCTGGGGGGAGAGATCGTTCTGGCCAGGGACGACCTCGGGGTGGTCAAGCTCGGCCACCTCTTGCTGACCGTGATGCGGGTCGAGAACTTCGTGGCGCCCACCTGGCCGGCGGGGTCGGTTCCGAAGCAGGCCCACATCGATCTCGCGGTCGACGATCTCGACGACGCCGAGCGACGCGCCGTCTCCCTCGGCGCCGTGCGGGCGCAATCGCAGCCGGACCCCGAGAGCCACCGCGTTCTCCTCGACCCGGCCGGGCATCCGTTCTGCGTGTCCCTGGCGGCGAACTTCCCCGACTGAGGACGATCAGCGCCTCGGTTGCAGGGCGCCGAACCCCCGGCGACGAGCTCGCCCCGTGAGCACCGAGATGGTGGTGTTCCCGTGTACGTGCACCGGGAACACCACCATCGCTGCGAGCCACGCGCCACCAGCGGCTCGGATGTCGGTGGTCTAGACGGGCCGAGATCGGGGAGCCTGTGCGGGCCGCCGGCATGAGTGGCGGACCTCTGCGTCGCAGAGGTCACGCGCCCCGCCCCCGTTGGCCCGGTCCCGGCCGGCGCCCCCCACCAGGAGGTCGCGCCCGGGCCCGCCGCGCAGCCGGTCGTCGCCGTCGCCGCCGAAGATCCGGTCGTCGCCCGCCCGCCCGCTCAGGACGTCGTCGCCGCCCAGGCCGCACATGACGTCGTCACCGGCGGTCCCGAACAGCCGATCGTCCCCGGCGGTGCCGACGATGGTGCAGCCGACCGCCACCGTGCCGTTCCAGGTCGCCCGCCCGCCGTCGTCGTCGCGGACCGTCAGCGTCACCTCGTACTCGCCCGGCTCGGCGTACCGGTGGGCGCCGCTCGTCGTGGCGCCGCCGCTCTCCTGGTCGACGGTGGCCGGTTCGGTCGCCCCGTCGCCCCAGTCGATCTCCGCGGTGTGGGTGTCGGCGACGCCCGGGTCGGTCAGGGTGCCGGCGAGCGACACGCTGCGGTCGGCCGCGACCGTGGTCTCGACCGACGCCACCGACGGAGCCGCATTGCTCGTGGTCACCTGCGCCTGATCGCTCGCCGAGATCCCGTGGCGGTTGGTCGCGACCAGCTCGAGGTGCTCGACGCCGTCGTCGAGGCCGGTGAGCCTCGGGCCGGCCGAGTTCGGCTCGTCGACGCGTGCGCCCGGCGACCAGGCGAAGGTGAGCCCCTCGCCCGTGGACCCCGAGCCGTCGAGCGTGACGGTCGAGCCCTCGGCGACCTCGTACGGACCGCCCGCGGAGGCCTCCACGTCGAAGTAGCCCCGAGGCTCCAGGACGTGGTCGGCGATGAACGTCGTGCTGCGCTGGACGATGTCCCCCTGGGAGGATCCATGATCGCCGCCGGCGTACGTCACGAGCTCGCAGCCGACGGCGACCGACGCCGCGTGGTCGCAGACGTGCTCGATGTTGTCGAAGGGGGTGACCGAGTCGTCGGTGCCGTGGAAGGCGAGGATCGGCGGCTCACCCGCTGACGGGGCCGTGTAGAGCAGCCCCGCTTCGGGGATCACGGCGGCGACCGGCGAGGTGGCCGGCCCGCGCTCGCCGGGCAGGTAGGCGAGGTTCGCCGCGGTGACCGCACCGGCCGAGAACCCGGCGGCGACGATCGCATCCGGGTCGATCCCGTAGTCGGTGGCGTGCGCTCGCAGCCACGCCACGGCGGCCAGGGCGTCGTCGTAGGCGTCGAGGCTGGCGAGGTAGGTGTCGCGCCAGTGCGAGGCGGAGGGCCGCAGCCGGTAGTTGATGGACACCGCCACGTAGCCGCGCCGGGCGTAGTCGGTCGCGATCCGGGTGCCGTGGCTCTTGTCGCCGCCGCTGAAGAAGCCGCCGTGCATCCACATGACCGCCGGGCGGCGCGTCGCGCTGTCGCCCGCCGGGCGATAGACGTCGAGCGTCAGGCGGACCGGGTTGCCCCGGGCGTCC
The DNA here is from genome assembly GCA_963842395.1 of uncultured Acidimicrobiales bacterium. GTDB lineage: Bacteria > Actinomycetota > Acidimicrobiia > Acidimicrobiales > VFJN01 > ZC4RG19. The sequence goes on along the minus strand of CAWJGJ010000001.1, from coordinate 2,660,970 downwards.
ACGGTGTCGCGGTAGGCGATGTCGTGATCGACCTGCACCTCGGGGAACGTGGCGTCGAGATAGCGCCCGCGGGGCTCCTGCGGCCCACCGAAGGTCAGCGGCGCGATCGCCTCGCTCCCACGCTCGGCCTCCGTGGCTCGCACGAGGCAGCCGGGCGCCTCGAGGCAGTCCATCACGATCGGCCCGAAGGGCCCCTGCTCCTCCTCCCGGGACCACGCCGACAGCTCGACGTCGAACTCGCCCTCGATGTCGGCCCGTGGGCGTTGCTGGGCCCGGTAGGGGGAGCATCGCTCGCGGTCGTCCACCCGGCACACCTCCACCTGCACGGCGGCTCCGGGGACGAAGTGGCTGCCCCGGACAGAGAGCTCGGTGAACGCTCCGAGGTCGGTGTCGGGGGAGACCGTGATCGCCGGCGCGGGCCGTTCGGCCAGCTCGGCGTCCGGGTCGAAGCCCAACGGCGTCCGCGCCGCGCCCGGTGCGTGCGGGGCGCCCAGGGAGGCGACCAGCAGGCAGGGCTCGGACTCGGTCCGGCAGTCGAAGAGCTGGCCGGAGCGACCGCGCACCTGTGCCGACAGGGGAACCTCGGCCCGGAAGCTCCCGTCCTCGTCGACGTCGACGATGTGGGTCGGCCCCGGACGGCAGTCGAGCGTCCGGGCAGGCGGTGGTTGCGGCTCCTCGCCCGGTTCCGGCTCCTCCTGACCCTGCCCGCACTGGAACACGCTGACTCTCGGGCCGTCCTGCGGGGGCACCAGGGTGTGCGTCTCCCGATGGACGAAGCCGTGCCCTTCGACGGTGGCCGTCTGGCCATCGACCAGGTCCTCGCCCGGCGTCATCGTGATCGTGGGCGGTGGCAGCAGCGCAGCCCCGACGTCGAACGCGATCGGCGCGGCCACGACCGACGCGCCCCCGTCGAAGCCGACGTCGGTGGCCAGCACGCACCCGGGTGGGACCCGACAGTCCGTCTGGTTCCCCCAGTCGTTGATCACGGCGAAGACCCGGTGTTCGAGGCTGAACTCACCGTCGGCGTCGACCACGCCGGTGGTCACGGTGCCGAGGTCGCAGTCGACCAGGCCGACGGGCGCGGCTCGGCACTGGTGGACGGCGACCCGCGACCCGGCTGCGAAGCCGCTACCGGTCACGGTGACGCGTTGTCCGTCGACCAGGCCCTCAGGGGGGTCGACCGACAGCGACCGCGCACTCGCCATGGCGGTCTGGCTCGACGCGTCGGCCGGCGACGGCACCATGCCCGCCAGTCCGGCCGCGAGGAGGCCCAGGCAGGCGGCCGCGCACACGAGGGACCGCCGGTGACGGCGCGCGCCATCCCGACGCTCGGGCCGGCGCTGCCGGTGGCGCATACGGGCGATCCCCGACCGAAGCCGAGTGGCCGCGCCGGCCGCCTCCGCACCTGTCTCGGAGGGGGTCACGGGCAGACTGGCGTCTCCGACGTTCATGCCGGACTGACGCGGCGCTGGTCCGTCACGTTTACCTGCGACGCGCGACGATCGGCAACGGCACGGCAGGAGGCAAGGTGACCGAGCGGATGATCGACGCGAACGGCGTGGAGCTGTGCGCCGAGTCCTTCGGCGACCCGGCCGACCCGGCGATCCTTCTGGTGATGGGCATCGGCGGGTCGATGTTGTGGTGGGAGGAGGGGTTCTGCGGGATGGTCGCCGACGGGCGGCGGTTCGTGATCCGCTACGACCACCGCGACACCGGCCGATCGGTCGCCTACGAGCCGGGGCGCCCCGGCTACACCGGCGCGGATCTCGTCACCGACGCGGTCGGGGTGCTCGACGCCTACGGGGTGCCGGCGGCTCACGTGGTCGGCGTCTCGGCGGGCGGGGCCTTCGCCCAGTTTCTGGCACTGGGCTTCCCCGACCGTGTCTCGTCGCTGGTGCTCATCAGCACCTCGCCTGCGACCGCGGGTGACCGCCACCTCCCACCGCCGACCGAGGAGTTCGGGCGCTTCGTGGCCACGGCGGAGGTGGACTGGTCGGACGAGGAGTCGGTGATCGACTACCTGGTCGCCTACTCCCGCATGCTCGCCGGGGGCCGGCGCCCGTTCGACGAACGGTCATGCCGTGCCCTCGTGCGGCGCGATGTCGAGCGTGCCCGGAACGTCGCCGCGCTGCAGAACCACGACCTGCTGGCCGACGACGGCGTCTCGAGCGGTCCCCTGTCGGCGATCACCGCCCCGACCCTGGTGATCCACGGCACAGCGGATCCGATGTTCCCGCTTCCTCACGGCGAAGCGTTGGCCGCGGAGATCCCCCGCGCACGGCTGTTGCCGCTGGACCGTGCCGGCCACGGTGTCGAACCTGCGGACTGGGAGACGATCGCGAACGCCGTCATCGACCACACCGGCCCACCCGGTGGTGACGGACGATGACGCGGTCGCGCCGTGTCTGGAGCAGCCGAGCGACGCTCGCGGGGGTCAGCCGCCAGCCGGCGCGGGCGTCCGACGTCCCGCAAGACCCACGAGGTTGCCCTCGGAGTCGCGGAAGAAGGACATCTCCTCCGCTTCGCCCGGCGGACCGAACTGCCCGGCATCGTCGACATGGATCACGTGCGGCTCCGACTCGATGGTCACGCCGGCCTCCCGGAGGCGCTCGGTCGTCGCGGCGACGTCGTCGACTCCGAGATACAGCAGGGCCGGCGGAGCGCCCGCTTCGAGGAGCAGACGGCTGGTGCCGAGATCGAAGAAGGCGAGCCCGGGCGGATCGAATCGAGCGATGAGGTGGAGCCCGACGATGTCGCGGTAGAAGGCGACAGCTCGATCCAGGTCATCGACGTGCTGGGCGACTTGACGGAGATGGGTGACCCTCATGGGCAGAAGAATAGGTAGGCTACCTATCTAATGCAACCGACGACCCTGGCCGATGTCGCCGCACGTCTCAACTCCGTGTCGATCCACCTCGTTCGACGGGCCCGCACTGCGGACACGGCCTTGGGAGTTCCGCCGGGGCAGCTGTCGGCGCTCTCGGTCCTCGTCTTCGGCGGGGAGCGGACGATCGCGCACCTGGCCGAGGCGGAGCAGGTCACCAGTCCGACGATGACCCGGATCGTCGACGGGCTCGAACAGGCGTCGCTGGCCGAGCGTCATCCGCACCCTCAGGATGGCCGAGCGACGCTCGTGCGAGCGACGAAGCAGGGCCGGCGTGTCATGGAGCGTGGCCGCCGGCGCCGGGTCGACCTCATCACGAATCTCCTCGAGCGACTGTCCGACGAGGACATGAGCGCCCTGGAGCGAGCGGTCGGCGCGGCTGGCGACGGCCCTCGAGTCCGAGAACACCTGATCCGTGACGACCTGGTGCACCGTCCCCTGACCCCGGCTCCGGCGGTCGGCGGCGCGGTGATGGGGCACCGCCGGAGCGGGTAGACGCGGCGAGGAGGGAGATCGATGGCTTCGTACGCAGTGAACAAGATGGCGGTGGCCCACGCCCGTCACCTGATCGATGCGCGCCAGTACGTGCTGGACAGCGACTGGGGCGAGGCCCAGCCCCGGGCCGAGGCCGAGAACGCCTTCCTGGAGACCCACTCCTGGGACGAGTACGCGAGGTGGCACCTCGGCCTGACGGAGGGAGCGACCGACGAGACCAAGGCCAGATACGCGTTCGTCTACGGGGACCTCCGACGGGTGCACCGCACCGGCCTCATCGCGTGTGTGTACCGGGCGGCGGAGTGGCGCCACAAGGATGTCGAGCTGGCGGCGCACGACCTGCTCCAGCGCCTCGACGCCAGGTCGGCGTGAGCGACGCTGCGAGGGACCGGGGCTGAGCGCAGCGGGGTGCGGGCAGACATGGCATCGTGCGCGGGACGATGACGACGACTGGGACCAGCGCCCGCGACCGCGGCAGGGGGCGCGTGCGGGTGCGGTCGGGAGCGGCGGCGCGGCGGCTCCTCGACCGGGCCCGGCGCGACGCGACGGCCGCCGCGACCGTGCTGGGCATCGTGGATGGGCGACGGCAGGAGGCCCGCACGGCCTACGAGGCCGCGCGGGCGGAGGCGGTGCGGGAGGAGCTGGCACGGCTGCCCGTGTCCCAGCTGCGGGAGATGACGAAGGACCCGCTGCGGCTGGGCCCGTTGGAGGCGGTGGGCTTCACCACCGTCGCGTCCCTGGTCAACGAGAGGCTCGGCCGCCTCCAGGTCATCGACGGGGTCGGGCCCGACACCGCCGCCCAGGTCGTCCACGCCACCTACCGACTCCACCGGGCGCTCGAGCGCAGCGTCCGGGTCCGGTTCGACGTCGACCGTCGCCCCGACACCCAGACCCGCCTGCTGGCCTGCCTGCGCCATGTCGAGGAGGCCGTGCGGGCGACCGCTCCGCTGCAGGACGAGCTGGCCGATCTCGCCGGGGGCGTCGAGCCTCTGCTGCCGGAGGCGGCGCTGGCCGGCCGTCGACTGGGGATGCTCCTCGCCGGGCGCGCTCGACGCCGGCAGGCCAGGGCGGCGCTCGGCGAGCTCCGTCGTCTCGTCGCCGTTGCCGGAATCGACCGGGCCGACCCCCGCTGGCGGCGGGCACTCGGTCTGCGACCCGGCGTCCCGGAGATCGACGGGTCGATCTGGGACGACTTCCGAGAGCGGGCGGTCGCCTACAACGGTCTGCTCGTCACCATCGCCAACCTCGACGGCGAGCCCGAGGCCGTGCATGGGCACATCCCGTCGGAGATCGCCGAGCGCATCGACACCCACGAGCTCGACACGTCGCTGCTGGACGTGTCGCTCCGGGGCTACCAGGCCTTCGGCGCCAGGTTCGCCCTCGCGCAGGGCCGGGCGATCCTCGGCGACGAGATGGGCCTGGGCAAGACGATCGAGGCGCTGGCCGCCATCGGACACCTCCACGCCGGCGGCGCCACCCACTCCCTGGTCGTCTGCCCCGCCAGCGTGCTGGCCAACTGGGCCCACGAAGTCGAGCGGCACAGCCGCCTGCCGGCGTTCCGCCTCCACGGCGCCGACCGGCGGCGCAACCTGGGGGCCTGGGTGAGCGGCGGGGGTGTCGGCGTCGTGACGTACGACTCCCTGAACTCCCTCGTCATCCCCGACGGGCTGGAGGTGGCGCTCCTCGTGGCCGACGAGGCCCACTACGTGAAGAACCCGGCCACCAAGCGCACGCAGGCCACGCTGCGTCACATCTCGGCCGTCGACCGCGTGCTGCTGCTCACCGGCACGCCGATGGAGAACCGGCTCGAGGAGTTCCGCAACCTCGTCGGTCACGTCCGGCCGGACCTGGCGGAGCGGATGGAGCCGGGATCGGGGCTGGTGGGGACCGACGCGTTCCGGGCTGCCGTCGCCGACGTCTACCTGCGCCGCAACCAGTCCGACGTGCTGGAGGAGCTGCCGCCGCGGATCGACAACGACGAGTGGGTCGAGCCGACGCCGGCCGACCGTCGCGCCTACGCCCGCGCGGTCATGTCGGGGAACTTCATGGCGATGCGCCGCGCCGCGTTCGAGGCCGCCGCCGTCGAGCAGAGCGCCAAGCTGCACCGGCTGGTCGAGATCGTCGACGAAGCAGCGGACAACGGCTGGAAGACCGTCGTGTTCTCGTCGTTCCTGGATGTGCTCCGAGCGGTCGAGCAGGCGCTCGACGGGCGGTCCGCGGGCCTCCTCACCGGCCGCCTCGACCCGTCGTCGCGCCAGGCGCTGGTCGACGAGTTCTCGGCGTCACCGGAGCCGCTCGTCCTCGTGAGCCAGATCCAGGCCGGCGGGGTGGGCCTGAACATCCAGGCGGCGTCGGTGGTGGTGCTCGCCGAGCCCCAGTGGAAGCCGTCGATCGAGGACCAGGCCGTCGCCCGGCTCCATCGCCTGGGCCAGCTGCGGCCGGTCCACGTCCACCGACTCCTCGTCGAGGGCGGCGTCGACCAGCGGATGCTGGAGATCCTGACCACCAAGCGCCGGCTGTTCGACGAGTACGTGCGCCTGAGCGACCTCAAGGACGCCAGCCCCCACGCCATCGACGTGTCGGCCCTCGCCGCCGCGCCGCAGGCCCAGGCCGAGCGCCGGATCATCGAGCTCGAGCGCCGCCGGCTCGGCCTCACCGTGGAAGACGCTCACGAGGACGGCAGCGCCGAGCCGGCCAAAGACGCGAGCTGACGAGGCGACCGCGATCGACCGGCCGGGGCCGCACACACAGCGCGGTCGTCAGTGAATGGTCCGGGCCACGAGTGCGAGGTAGCCCGAGACGGCAGCCACGAGCCATGTCGGGCAACTGCCGGCCAGCTCTGCCACGAGAGCCTCCAGCGCCTCCAGCTGCGCGCTTGGCTGGCCGCTGGGAGCGGGGGTGCCGAGGGTCTGGAGCATGCCGTCGGCGATCGGTGACCGGCGGGCGACGTACTTCCCCGCGATCGGGACCATCGCCAACCGCGCCTGCCGCGCCTCGGCTGGACCGATCTCGATGGGCTCGTTTCGGGGGCCACGTCCGTTCCACTCGGCGAACGGCATACCCGACCTCGGTGCGGCGTCAGCGCCGTGCTCGACCTCGCAGTCACGGGGCCATCCCCCCATCGAGGACGGATAGAGGTACCAGTCCGCGCCGATCGGCAGCCCGGACCTCACGCAGACCGTACCGACCGACGTTGCGCCCACCGGGGCGTTGCGCCGGGCGTCGATGAGGAGGTGAGCGGTGGACCAGAGGCGGCTCCGCGCCGGGTCGACGAAGGCGCCGAAGTCCTCGTCGCGCACGATCACGAGGAGGTCCACGTCGCTCCAGTTGTCGGCCTCCCCGCGACCGAAGGAGCCGACCAGACCCCATCCCGCGACCCGCGGATCGGACGTGAGCGCCGCCGCTGTCTGGCCGAGCCATGCGTCCCGAAGGTCGGCCAAGCGCCGTGCACCCTCCACCTTCGGGAGTGTCCCAGACCGCGGCTGGACGATCGAGCACCACCTGCTCGTGCTCACCGTCAGCTGCCACTACGGCCCGGTGCCCGGCGCGCATGAAGCTCTGGCCAGAGCCGGCCAGCCCGTAGATGTGAGCGGCAGCGTCGTTGGCCCGCCGCGGTCCGGTACCGTCGCGAGGACCTGCGGCGATGCTTGGGGGACCAGTGAAGGCTGCGGTTTGTACCCGATACGGGCCACCGGAGGTCGTCCAGATCCGGGAGGTGCCGACGCCGGCGCCCGCGGACGGCGAGGTGCTGATCAAGGCTGCGGCGACGACGGTGAACTCCGGCGACGCCCGGATACGGGCGCTGCACGTCCCCCGCGGCATGGGCCTGGCGGTGCGGCTGAGGTTTGGCCTCACCAAGCCCAAACAGCCCATCTTCGGCCTCGACGTGGCCGGTCAGGTCGAGGCGGTGGGGACGGGGGTCACCCGGTTCCGACCGGGCGACAGGGTGGTCGCGTCCCGCGACCTGAACCTCGGCTGCCACGCCGAGTACGTGACCGTGTCGGAGGAGGGCCCGATCGCCACGATCCCGGACACCCTGACCGAGCAGGACGCGGTCGCACTGTGCTTCGGCGGCGCGACAGCGCTCCACTTCTTCGACCGAGGGCAGGTCGCCGCCGGTGAGAACGTCCTGATCAACGGGGCCTCCGGTGCGGTCGGCACGATGGCCGTGCAGCTCGCCAAGCACAGGGGCGCCGAGGTGACGGGCGTGTGCAGCGGCGCGAACGCGGATCTGGTCCGCAGCCTGGGCGCCGACCACGTCATCGACTACGCGGCCGAAGACTTCACCCGCAGCGGCCGGCGCTACGACGTGATCATGGACAACCAGGGCAATGCCACCTATGCGCGTGTGAAGGGCTCGCTGGCGCCGGGGGGCCGTGTCCTGACGATCTACGGGGACATCCTGCCGATGATCGCGGCATCGTGGCAGAAGGCCGTTGTCAGCGGCACGGCCAAGCTCACCGCCGACCACCTCCGAACCCTCGTCTCCCTGGCCGAGCAGGGCGTGTTGAAGCCGGTGATCGACTCGGTCCTGCCGTTTGCGCAGATCATCGAGGCGCACCGCCGGGTCGACACCGGCCACAAGGTCGGCAGCGTCGTCGTCACCTTTGCCTGACGATCGGGGACATGAGCGGTCCCCGTCGCCGCGAGGCGTGAGGTCGGGGGTCAGGTCCGTGGGACCCAGCGGGCGGCGAACTCGTCGTCGGTGACGGTCGGCCCCGGCAGCTCGATGGTGGCCGGGTCTGCCCGCAGGCCTTCGAGCATCAGGGCCAGGCTCCGCTGGCGGAGCGTCGCGGTGCGCTCCGGCGAGGCGCCGTAGGCGATGGCCGCGATCTGCTCGAAGATCAGGCCCAGGTCGGCCACGGTGACGTCGGGGCGGATCACGCCGGCGGCGCGGGTGCGCTCGAAGAGGGCGACGTTGAGGGTGCCGGCGTGCTCGGACATCTCGTACAGCTTCTCGTCGGGGGTGAAGGTGCCGGCCAGGCGGAGGGTCAGGGCGTGGGTGTGGGCTTCGACGGCCCGGCGCATGAAGGTTGCGAACGCCGCCCACGGGTCTCCGTCGTCGTCGACGCAGTCCTCGGCGATGTCGATGTAGGTCTGGAGGCCGATCGTGCACAGCCGCCGGATCAGGTCCTCCTTGCTGGGATAGCGGCGGTAGAGCGCGCTCATGCCCACGCCGGCGGCCTGGGCGACTGCGGACACGGGGGCGCCCGGGTCGGCCAGGAACACCGCACGGGCGGCCGAGAGGATCGCCTCGTCGTTGCGGGCCGCCTGGGCCTTGCGGCCGCTCAGCGGGGCGGGGGTCGTCGCTGTCATGCCCCCACTCTAAGAGAACGGAACGTTCCGATCCAGAAAAAGCTTGAACGGAGTGATCCGTTCCGCTAATGTTTGGAACAGAGCAATCCATTCCGATTTGGAGGAGATGGGGACATGAGCACACCGATCGTCGAGGCCCGGGGCCTCACCAGGAGCTTCGGCAAGGTCCAGGCGCTGGCCGGGCTCGACCTGGTGGCCGAGAGCGGCCAGGTCGTGGCCGTCCTGGGGCCCAACGGCGCCGGCAAGACCACGTTCGTCCGCTCGGTGGCCACGCTGGTGCGCCCCGACGGCGGGGAGCTGCGGGTGGCGGGCATCGACGCCCTCCGCCGGCCCGAGCAGGTCCGCCGGGTCATCGGCCTGGCCGGGCAGTACGCCGCGGTCGAGCCGGCGATGACGGGCCGCGAGAACGTCAACATGGTGGCCCGGCTCTACGGCCAGACCCGCCGGCAGGCCCGGTCCAACACCGCCGTCGTGCTCGACCAGCTCGGCCTCACCGATGCGGCCGACCGCCCGGTCAGCACCTACTCCGGCGGCATGCGGCGCCGGCTCGACCTGGGCGCCAGCCTGGTCGGCGCTCCCCGCCTCCTGCTCCTCGACGAGCCCACCACCGGTCTCGACCCCCGCAGCCGCAACGAGCTGTGGGAGGCGATCCGCTCGATGGTGCGGGCCGGCACCGACGTGCTGCTCACCACGCAGTACCTCGACGAGGCCGACCAGCTGGCGCAGCGGGTCGTGATCGTCGACAAGGGCCGCGTGATCGCCGACGGCTCGCCGGGCGAGCTCAAGAGCCGGAGCGGGCGGGACGTCGTCGAGATCCGGGTCCACGACGCCGGTGATGTGGCGATGGTGGCCGAGTCGCTCGGCCGCCTGGGCGACGAGGCCCCCCGGGTCGACGCCGGCACCAACCGGGTCATCATCCCCGCGGCAGGGGGCCGGGCCGTCATCGCCGAGGCGATCCGGGTGCTCGACGCCCTGGCTGTCGAGGTCGACGACATCGGCCTCCGCCGCCCGACCCTCGACGAGGTCTTCCTCGCCCTGACCGGCTCGCCCATCGATGCCGACCAGTCCGGTTCCACCGACGATTCCGCTGACGATCCTGCCGACGAGTCCACCGACCACGACGGGCAGTTCGCTGCCCAGGCCGCCTGAGGAGCACAGACCGATGACCGTTGTCACCTTCGACGCCGGGCGCATCACGCCCGCCACCCGCCCCGCCGGGGCCTTCACTGCCGCCACCACCGTGGCTGCCCGTTCCGTCCGCAAGTTCGTCCGCACCCCGCAGCTCCTTGTGATCAGCACGATCACGGGGGCGATGTTCCTGCTGATCTTCCGCTACGTGTTCGGCGGGGCGATCGGCACCGGTCCGATCGATTACGTCCACTTCATGGTGCCGGGCTACATCGTCACGAGCGTCCTGTTCACCGGGTCCAACGCGTCCTCCAGCGTGGCGCAGGACCTGGAGGAGGGCTTCACCGACCGGCTGCGGTCGCTGCCCGTGTCCCGCACGGCCGTCCTGACCGGCCGGGTCGTGGCCGAGTCCGCGCTGCTGGCCCTGGGCCTGTCGGCCACCGCCGCCATCGGCTTCGCGGTCGGCTTCCGCCCCCAGGGCAGCCCCGTCGAGGCGCTCGCCGCCTTCGCCCTGGTGCTGGCGTTCGGCTTCGCCTTCATGTGGATGTTCGTGTTCGTCGGCCTGGTGGCCGGGAACGTCCAGGCGGCCCAGGGCATGTCCCTGCTGATCTTCCCGCTGTCGTTCGTGTCGAGCGCCATGGTGCCGGTCGACTCGATGCCCGGCTGGCTGCAGCCGGTCGCCGAGCACCAGCCCATCACGGTGATGGTCAACGCCGTGCGGTCCCTCGCCCTGGGTGACCCGTCGCTGGCCGGCCTGTCCGGCACGACCGCCCACTACGTGACGGTCTCGCTGATGTGGGCCGTCGGGCTGGTGGCGGTGTTCGCCCCCCTGGCGGTCGCCCGGTTCCGCAAGGTGTGACCACCCGATCCCACCCGTCCCGGCCGCGGGGTCGGGGGCTCCGGCCCTCGGACCTGCGGCCGGAGCGCGTCCGCCGGTCGCCGGTACCCGGACGACTCGCTGTCCCGGTCTCGAGCTGTCGCGACGAGTTCGCGGTGCGATCGGGGTCTGTAGTAGTTGGTGGGACGCGCCCGGTTGGCGTTCCCACGGTCGAACCCCGAGGGAGAGGTGCAGACGACGATGGCAGTGCCGGTGATCAGCGGGATGGCCGCCTCGGACGACCTCGAGCGCCTGCGGGGGCCGGTCGTCGCCTATTGCTACCGGATGCTCGGGTCGGTCCACGCGGCCGAGGACGCGGTGCAGGAGACGATGCTCCGTGCCTGGCGATCGCGGAACGGTCTCCAGGATCCCGACGGGCTGCGCCCGTGGGTGTTCAAGATCGCGACGAACGTGTGCATCGACGCGCTCAACGATCGCCGCCGCCGTGCGCTGCCGATGGACCTGGGCGGGCCGAGCGACCCGCGCGACCAGCTCGGCGTGCGGCTGCCGGAGTCGGTGTGGGTGGAGCCGATCCCGACCGGCCGCCGGCCCGGAGGCGTCGACCCGCTCGAGCGCGCGGTGGAGCGCGAGTCGATCCGGCTCGCGTTCGTCGCCGCGCTCCAGCATCTGGCGCCTCGGCAGCGAGCCGTGCTCATCCTGCGCGACGTCCTCCGCTGGCGGGCCGCCGAGGTCGCGGAGCTGCTCGACACCAGCGTCGCGGCCGTGAACAGCGCCCTGCGCAGAGCCCGCGCGGCGCTCGCCGGCGCTCGAGCGCGTGCAGCCACGGTGCCGTCCCCGGGCGAGTCGCCTGACCCGCGGGTGGTGGAGCGCTACGTCGACGCGTTCCAGCGCTTCGACGTCGAGGCGATCGTCGCCCTCCTCCACCGGGACGTCGTCGTCTCGATGCCGCCGTTCCCGTTCTGGCTGCGCGGTCGGGAGGCGTTCCGCACCTGGCTGGAGTCGACCGCGTCGGCGTGCGCTCATGCGCGCATGGAGGTCACGGAGGCCAACGGCTGCCCCGCGGTGGCGGTCTACGACCGCGGTGCCGACGGCGGCCTGGAGCCCTCGGCCATCCACGTGCTCGAGGGGCGCGACGGCCGCATCGGGGCGCTGCACGCGTTCCTCGACCCCACGGTGTTCCCGATGTTCGGCATGTGAGCCACGAGCGGGCATCGGTCACGACGCGGCGTCACGACCTCGGCGCGACGACTTTCCGAGCCGCCCGCGGTCGTACCCGGTATGTCGATGGACATGCGAGACCTCCAGAGCGCGGCGACCGAGCTGCGCGGCCTCCACCGCCGGGGCGAGCCGCTCATCCTCGTCAACGTGTGGGACGCGGCCAGCGCCGCGCGGGTGGCCGCCGTGGGCGCCCGAGCGGTGGCGACGTCGAGCGCGGCGATCGCGGCCTCCCTCGGTGTGCCCGACGACCCCAGTGCGCCGGTCGACGACATGTTCGCCGCCGTCCGCCGCATCGCGGCCGCCGTCGATCTCCCCGTCACCGCGGACGTGCTCGACGGCTACGGCCTCGACGCGGACGATCTCGTCGAACGCCTCCTGGCCGCAGGCGCGGTCGGGTGCAACCTCGAGGACTCCGACCATGCCCGCCCGGCGGCGCTCGTCGACCCCGCGGCGGCTGCGCGCCGGGTGGCGCGTCTGCGGGCCGCGGCGACCCGAGCGGGCGTCGATCTCGTCATCAACGCCCGCATCGACTCCTACCTCCACCGGGGCCCGGACGCGACCCCCGACGTGATCGCGCGTGCCCGCCGCTACCTGGACGTGGGCGCCGACTGCGTCTACCCGCTCCGGCTGACCGACCCGGTCGTCGCCAAGGCGGTGATCGACGCGCTCGACGCGCCCGTCAACACCAACGTCTCCCGCGACGCCACCGTGGCCGACCTCGCCGCGGCCGGCGCGAGTCGCATCTCCATCGGGCCGATGGCCGCCAACGCGGCCCTCGACGCCCTCGAGCGCACGGCCGCCGAGCTCCTCGGCACCGCACGAAAGGACCCAGCGTGACCAAGACCGTGTTCGAACGGACCTTCCTGCCGTCCCCGCCCGCAGACCTGTACGGGACCTACCTGGACGCCGACCGTCACGCCGCCGTGATCGGCGCCGACGTGCAGATCTCCGGCCAGGTCGGCGCCCCGTTCACGGCGTTCGACGGGCACGTGCGCGGCAGGACGCTGTACCTCGTGCCCGACCAGACGATCGTGCAGGAGTGGGGCAGCGACCAGCTGGGCTCCGGGCACGTCGTCGTGCTGACGTTCGATGCCGTCGAGGGCGGCACGGAGGTCTCCCTGCTCCACACGGGGATCCCCGACGACAAGCTGCCACTCGTCGACTGGGAGGGTCGCTACTGGAACCCGTGGCGAGCGGCGCTCCGATCGTCGGTCGCCGACCGCTGAGCGCCGCCGAGCAGCGGCCCGGCGAACGACGTCCTGCGCAGCACCACCCCGGCGCCGCAGCAAGCGGAGGCGGTCGATCGACCGCCGGGCACCTGCCAGGATGCCGCATGACCCCGGACCTCCTCGCGGCCCTCGATCTCGCAACCGGGGCGTTTCGCGCGCACCTCGCCGTCGTCGGGAGCGAGGAGTGGACCTCCAGCACGCCCTGCACCGACTGGGACGTGCACTACCTGGTGGCGCACGTCGTCGGCGGCAACCGGTTCGCGTCGATGGTGCTCGACGGGCGGACCGCGACCGAGGCCGTGGAGGCGGTGATGGGCGCGACGCAGCTCGGCGGCGATCCGCTCGCCGACTTCGACACCAGCGTCGACGCCCAGCGGCACGGGTTCCGGCGCGACGGGGCGCTCGGGCGTCCGGTCAGCCATCCGCTGGGCGACATGACCGGCGGACGGTTCCTCGGGATGCGGGTGTTCGACATCGCGCTCCATGCCTGGGACCTCGCCGTCGCTCTCGGCCGCGATGCGGGCCTCGACGACCAACTGGTGGCGGCCACGCTCGGCATCGTGCGGAGCGAGGCGCCGGGAATGGGCTTCGGGATCGAGCCGTGCGGCGACGTCGGGCCGGATGCGTCCCCCCTGCAGCAGCTGCTCGACGTCTCCGGCAGGTGTGCGGAACCGGTCCGCACCTAGCAACCGAGCCGACGGTCGCACCGTGTCGGACCGGCATAGCCTGCGGCCGTGAGCGTGATCGACTGGCTCCTCGAGGGCGACCCTGCCGTCCGCTGGCAGGTGCTGCGTGATCTCACGGATGCGCCACCGCGGGAGGTCGCTGCCGAGCGGGCGCGCGTCGAGCACGAGGGCTGGGGCGCCCGCCTGCTGGCGCTCGAGGGTGCCGACGGGTTGTGGGACGGCGGTGCCTGCTTCCCGGCCGCCTACGCCGGCGGCGAACCCGGGCAACCGTGGACGCCGACGATGCACACCTTGCAGACCCTGCAGATCCTGGGGCTGGACCCGGCCTCCGACGCGGCCCGCCACGCGATCCTGCTCGTCGCCGAGCACGGGCGCTGGGAGCACGCCGGCCAGCGGTACTTCGACGGCGAGGTCGAGCCGTGCATCAACGGCCGGACGATCGATACCGGCGCGTACTTCGGGGTGGACGTCGCCGCGATCGTGGAGCGGATCCTCGGCGAGCGGCTCGCGGACGGCGGTTGGAACTGCGAGGCCGAGAACGGATCGGTCCGCTCCTCGTTCGACACGACGATCAACGTGCTCGACGGGCTGTTCGGGTTCGAGCGCGCCACCGGCGGTTCGGCGGCCGTCAGCGAGGCCCGCCGCGGCGGGGAGCAGTACCTGCTCGAGCGCGGGTTGTTCCGCCGCAGGAGCACGGGCGACGTCGCCGTACCGGCGTACCTCGAGTTCGCCTTCCCGTACTACTGGCACTACGACGTGCTGCGGGCGCTCGACTACTTCCGCCGGGTGGGCGCCGACCCCGATCCCCGGATGGCGGAGGCCGTCGGGCACGTCCGGTCCAGGCGGCAGCCCGACGGCCGGTGGCTGCTCGACAGCGTCCATCCGGGTCGTGTCCACTTCGACATCGAGGACGGCGTCGGAGCGCCCAGCCGGTGGAACACCCTCCGGGCGCTCCGGGTGCTCGACTGGTGGGACCGAGCCACGCCCGCGGGCACGTGACATCCCGGCCGCACGTCCCGTCCCGGGTCGGCGCGGTCTGCTCGACGTGCCGGGCCCGGGCGGTACAGCGGCCATACTCGGGGCCATGCGGATCGGGCGGGGGGCGATGGCGGCGGTCGTCGTCGCGCTCGTCGCGGCCTGCGCGGACGACGGGACCGCCAGCCGACCCGTGGACGACCAGGGACTCGCCGCGTCGTCGCCGTCGCCGACGACGACGGCGCCGGCCACGCCCGACCCCGCCGGCGACTGGCCGACCGCCGGCCACGACCTCGCCAACACCCGTGCGGTGACGGATTCCGCCATCACCGCCGACTCGGTCGGCGACCTCGCGCCGGTGTGGCGGGCCGAGCTGCCCGACGCGGGGACGTTGTCGACGGCGCCGATCGTGGTCGACGGCGTCGTCTACGCGCAGGGCGGTACCGGTGAGGTCGTGGCCGTCGACCTCGACGACGGCGAGCCGGTGTGGGCCGCCGAGCCGAGGGGCTTCAACATCGGTCCCTTCGGGGTGGCCGTCGACGACGAGCGGGTGTACGCCCTGGACGGCTCGGAGGGAGTCGTCGCCCTCGACCGCGACGACGGCTCCGTGGTGTGGGCCGCCGACGTGACGCCCACGCCGACGGTCGGCATCGACATCCAACCGATCGTCGTCGACGGCGTCGTCCTCGTCAGCTCGGTCCCGGTGAGCATCAACGGCATCTACGCGGCCGGCGACCGCGGCGTCGTCTACGCACTCGACTCGGCCACCGGTGAGACGCGGTGGACCTTCGACACGGTCGCGGGTGACCTGTGGGGGCATCCGGAGGTCAACTCGGGCGGCGGCGCCTGGTATCCCCCTGCCGTGGACCCCGATCGGGGCGTCGTGTACGTCGGCGTGGCGAACCCGGCACCGTTCCCCGGCACCGGCGACTGGCCGAACGGGACGAGTCGGCCCGGACCGAACCTGTACACCAACTCGCTCGTCGCCCTCGACCTCGCCAGCGGGGAGCTGCGGTGGTTCCACCAGGTGACGCCGCACGATCTGCTCGACCGCGATCAGGTGCACGCCCTGCTGGCCGTGGGCGCCGACGGCGAGGACGTCGTCGTCAGCGCAGGCAAGTCCGGCGTCCTCGTCGGGCTCGATCCCGACGACGGCACGGTCCGGTGGCGCCGGGAGGTCGGCGAGCACCGCAACGACGACCTGGCCGCGCTCGACGGCCCGACGGAGGTGGCGCCGGGCACCTACGGCGGCATCCTCACACCGCCGTCGACCGCGGACGGCGTGGTGTACGCGGCCGTGGTGAACGCGCCGGCGACGCTGTCGCCCGACGAGACGGCGTACTTCGGCGCGGAGATGGGGCAGCAGGACGGTGAGATCGTGGCCGTGGACGCCGAGGAGGGGTCGGTCCTGTGGTCGACCCCGGTCCCGGGGGACCCCCTGGGCGGGACGGCGGTCGTCGCCGACCTCGTGCTGACGGCCCTGCTGGACGGCAGTGTGGTCGCCCTTCGCCGCAGCGACGGCGAGATCGTGTGGACTCACGACGCCGGCGGCGGTGTCAACGGCTGGATGGCGATCGCGGATGACCGACTCGTCGTCCCGGTCGGGATGGGCGACCCACCCGCCCTCCTCGCCCTCGGTCTGCCGGGATGACGACCCAGGGTCCGCCACCGCCACGCCCGGCGTCCCTGGGCACTCGCGGCCACGCCCACGGTCGCCGGTTCGAGGGCCTGGCCGGGTGTCACCTGCCGGGGAGGTGACCATCTACTCTGCGGGGCGTCGGGGGTGACCAGGGATGGCGCGAGCAGGAGGCGCATCGGGGCGCATGGCATGACCACCGTGGACGAGCCGCAGCTCGCGGACGACGCTCCGACGCCGCCGGCCGAGCCGCCGCGGCGAGGTGGGCGGCACCTGGCCGCGGCCCGGCGACGCCTGGTGCGACCGAGGACCCTGGTCCTGCTGCTCGTGATCGGCGGCATCACGCTGATCTCGGCGTTCACCTTCTCCCCGATCGCGTCCCAGAACGGCCTCATCCGCGACCGCGAGCTGGTCTTCTACCTGAGCGGGCGCACCGCCGACGGCGCCCTGCCGCTGGTCGACTTCCAGCACGGGTGGAACGCCGGGGGTTGGTGGGTCGGCTCGCTGCTGTACCGGCTGGCGGACGGCAGCCCCAACGTCTTCGCCTTCCTGTTCGAGCACCTCTTCGGCCGGGTGCTCGCCTTCTCCGCGCTGGCGGCCGCGGTCTGGCGGCTGCGGCGCCCCGCCGCGCTCATCGCGGTCGTCGGGCTCGGGAGCGCCGTGTGGGCCGCCGCGACGCCGCCCCACGGCAAGTACGCCATCCCCGCGCTGTGGGTGCTCGCTCTGCTGCCCACCCCCGGCCTCCGGTCGCGGAAACGCCTCGACCTCGCGGTCCACGGGATCGTCGCCTTCGTCACGCTGTGGCTCCACGTCGAGCTGGCGGTGCTGTTGTCCGCCGGAGTCGGGTTCTTCGAGCTGTTCGGCAACCAGCTCGACCCCCTGCGCCGGCGGATCCAGCGCGTGGCCGCGCTGGGGGTGGGCGTCGCGGCGGGCGTCGCCTCCGAGTTCGCGTACTACGCGGCGCACGGCGTGGAGCTCTCGACGGTCAACAGCTTCGTGTTCGGCGGGCAGACCAGCGGGTTCCCGCAGCAGTACGGCTGGTCGATGACCGGCCCGACGTCGCCGGTCGCGGCGCTGTTCCCGCTGCTGGTCATGGCGCCGTTCGTTCCCGTCCTCTGGCGGCGCGCCGCACCCGAGACCCGGCTGGCCGCCTGCCTGTCGGTGGCGACCGCCATCGTGGCGATCCGCCGCCACGACCCCCAGCACCTCGCCGCCGTATCGACATTGTTCGTGTTCACCGGCGCCCTGCTGGCCGACGACGTCCACCGGGCCCGAACGCCGGTCGAGCTGCCGCGCCGCGGCGCTGCGCTCGGCGTGGTGGCCGGCGCCGCGTGGGCGGCGGCCCTGCTGTTCGCTGCGTTCGAGATCGAATCACTGCTCTCGGGGGCGATCCTGATGGTCGGCGCCGCCCTGGCCGTCGTGGTGGGCTACCGGGGCGACTGGCCGTGGGCGTCCGCCGGTGCGCTCGTCGTCCTGCTGGCGGTCGCCGTGGTGGGCTCGGGGTTCGCACTGCGGGACCGGATCCGATCGACCGACCCCTACGCGCAGATCCGCACCAATGCCCAGGCCATCGCGCCCGAGGTCGACCGGTGCCTCGGGGACGACCGGCGGGCCGTCATCGCCAACACCCAGCTCTCGCTCTACGACTTCCTCGGCCTCGAGAACCCGACGCCGTACGTGCAGTTCCACTACGACTTCGCCCGCTACGCGCCCGACCTCGTGGACGACATGCGGGCAGGCGACGTGCCCGCGTTCATCCAGACCTACCCGCTGCGGGAGTGGATGCACGAGGTGGGCGACGAGCTCCAGCGCAGCTACGTCCCCTGCTCCCGGGTGGCCGTGCCGGCCACGGGCAACACCATCACGATCTGGGTCGGTGCCGACCACGCCCCGACCGAGCAGCGCTCGCTGCAGGCGGCGCCCGACGGCACCCTGACCGCGGTCGGCTGACCGGCGGCGCCGGCCCGCGTGGCCGTGGGGCTCGCGGGCGGGGTCGGCGGCGACACACGGCCGCGTGCGACTACGCCGTCGGCGCCCGCGTGGCACGTCGTCGCCACCAGTCGTCCACCAGGAGGGCGACCAGCGCGGCGCCGGCGGCCACGGCGAGCGCCAGCGCTGCACGTTGGGCGACCAGGCCCGCGCTCGGCACCACGAACGGCCGCGGCGGGAAGTCGGGATTGCCCACGAGGCCGTCGTACTGGGTGAACTGGGACGCGATCGTCGCCAACTCGGCACCGACGACCGCAGCCAGGGCGAGGCGGGGCCACGGGAGCTCGGCCACCGCGCGGGCGACCAACGCCGACACCAGCGGCACGACGGACAGCAGGTAGCGGGGGTGGGGGCCGCCGCCGTCGGCATAGAAGCGGGCCGCCGTGAAGACGACGCCCGCCGAGAATGCGCCCATGATCACCCAGCCGGCGGTACCGATGCCCGAGGTCGGGTCGGCGGAGGCGGCCGGGTCGTCTGCCTGCTCCCCGCGGCCGCGGCGCCCCCGGACAGCCGCCAGCCCGAGGCCCACGAACGTGACGCCGGCGATCCCCGCCAGGATCCGGCCCGGATGCCACACCGACAGGTAGGGGTGCACGACCCCGTACAGGCCGGTCCACATCTCCCGGTGATAGCCGGTGTTGCGCAGGGCGTCCGCGACCGTGCCTTGGTCGACGCGCTTGAGGCCCTCGAGCAGGAACGAGTCCGCGGTCGGTGAGCCGTAGAGGCGCTGGTTGCGCCAGTAGAACCACCCGCTGGCGACGAGCGCCGTCCCCGTCACGGCCAGCGCGGCGCCCGCCGCCCGCGCCGCCGTGGCCATGCGCCGGCGCCCGGCGCCCGCGCCGTCCCGGCCCCGGTCGCGGTGCTGCCACACCGCGGTGGCGGCGCACGCGGCCAGGGCGGCGACGGCGACCGCGGCCGACGCCCGGGTGGCGAGCGCGGCACCGGCGACGAGGCACGCCGCCACCAGCCGTCCACCGGAGACCCCGCGGCGCAGCATCCGGGTGCCGACGAGCAGGCACGCGGTCGTCAGCGCCAGTGCGGGGCCGTCGTTCTGGGCCTTGGCGGCCACCGCGACGAGGGTGGGGACGACGGCCGTCAGCAGCGCGGCGCTGACGGCGATGCCTCGCTGCCGGGGAAAGAGCTCCGCGGCGACGAGGCCGGCGAGCACCACGGCCACCGCCATCGACACGGCGTTGACGAGACGGAAGGCGAGGGTCGGCAGGGCGTCGGACCCGGCGTGCCCGGCGATCCACACCGCGGGTGCGGCCACGACGTAGGTGAGCGGTGGATGGGTGGCCACGAACATCCCCTGCCGGCGTGGCGGTGTCGGGCCCGGCGGGTCGAGCGACCGCTCGATGATGGGGTAGCGGTCGGTGAAGGGCTGGTGCTCGGTGATCCGTGGGAGGTGGCCGTCGAGGAGCATCACCGAGTAGGAGAAGTGGGCGCGCTCGTCGGCGGCGAAGAACGGTGGCAGCCGCACCGCCAGGTACCCGCTGAGGCCGAAGCTGAGCAACGCGGCGAGGACGAGCCCCGCAAGCGTCCGCCGCGCCGTGCGCGGGGGCCGCTCGACGGCCGGCACCGGAGCCTGGCCCGCATCGACGGGCCGATCGAGGACGAGGGACGAGTTCAGCGCTGACCACCCAGGCATGCCGTTGCGAGCGCCCGGGATCGTACTGTGGGACCGGCGAGGCCGGAACCCGGCCGTCGGCGCCGAGGTCTGGGATCATCGCCCGATGCCGTCCGGGTCCCAACGAGTCGCACTGGTGTCGGGGAGCTCGCGCGGGTTGGGCCGGGCCATCGCGGAGCGCCTGGCGGCCGACGGCCTGGCCGTCGCGGTCAACGGGTTCCACGACGACGACCGGCTGCACCAGGTCGTCGCCGCCATCCGGGCCGAGGGCGGCGTGGCCGAGGCGTTCGCCGGCGACGTCACCGACGAGCGCCAGGTCGAGGCCCTCGTGGCGTCGGTGGCGGAGACGCTCGGCCCGGTCGACGTGCTCGTCGCCAACGCCACCGGGCCGCAGCCGGAGGCGCCGCTCGCCGAGGTGAGCTGGGACGACCACCTCGCCCAGCTCGGCTTCTTCGTGAAGAGCCCGGTGCTGCTCGGGAGGGCGGTCGTGCCGGGCATGCGGGCGCGCGGTCACGGGCGGATCGTCCACGTCGACTCGGAGGTCGCCGACCGGCCGCCGCCCCATCGGTCCGCCTACGCCACGGCCAAGAGCGCGCAGATCGGCCTCGCCCGCAGCTGGGCGCGGGAGCTGGCGCCGTACGGCATCACGGTCAACACGGTGGCGCCCGGCTTCGTGCCGGTCGAGCGACACGCCGACGTGGGGGACGACGAGCGACGCTCCTACGTCGCGTCCGTGCCCGCGGGCCGGTTCGGGACGAGCGAAGAGATCGCCCACGCCGTGAGCTTCTTCGCATCGGAGGAGGCGGGCTTCGTCACCGGCCAGCGCCTCGTGGTCGACGGCGGGCGCAGCCTGGGGTGAGCCCGGTCGCCTCCGGAGCCTGACATCGACGTCGACTCCTCGAACCCAGTACTACGAGACCAGGTCCCTGGCCTGGCCGAAGACCTGAGAGGCCTGGAACAGTGGCCGGATGGCCCAGCCACGACAACAGCCGGCCCGCATCCCTCCCACGCCGGTGGTGAAGCGGGCGTTCGCCCTCCGGTCGTGGCTTCGGCGGATGGCTGACGCCATGCTCCCGCCGCTCGGACTCGCGGCGGAACGCACGTTCCTCCTGGCCGAGATCAAGATGCTGGGCGTCGTGTGCGAGCTCGGCATCCCCGATGCGATGAGCGACTCCGGCACGCGGGCGGATGCGATCGCCGAGCAGGTGGGCGCCTCGTCGGACGGCACCGAGCGGGTGCTCCGATTCCTCGCGTCCCGCGGCTGGTTCCGCCGCACGCGCGACGGGAGGTACCGGCTCAACGCCCGGTCGCGTGCCCTCACCCGGGACGACCCCCAGTCCCTGCGGGACTGGGTGCGGTTCATGGCGGCCGACTGGCACTGGGACATCTGGAACGCCGCTCTCGCCCCGGTGCGGGACGGCAGGTCGGCGGCGTCCGCGGCCCTGGGGAAGCCGTTCTTCGACTGGGTGCACGATGACGCGCCAGCGGCGGGAACGACCTTCGACGCTGCGATGCGGTCGCTGTCCTCGGTCGCCGGACCGCTGGTGGTCAAGGCTGTCGATCTCGATGGCGTCGCGAGCATCTGCGACGTCGGCGGGGGGACCGGGCGGCTCCTGCGGGCGTTGCTCGACGACGCCCCGGCGGCGCGGGGCACGGTGTTCGACCTGGCCGACGTCGTGGCGGGCGCGGGCGAGGTCCTCGGCGACCTGCCGGAGGATCGCTGGAGCGCGGTGCCCGGGAGCTTCTTCGATCCCGGCACCGTGCCAGCGGGGCACGACCGCTATCTCATGCAGGCCATCGCCCACGATTGGGGCGACGATCGGGCCGGGACCATCCTCCGCAACGTGCGTGCCGCGATGGCGCCGGACAGCCGCCTGTGGCTGATCGACAGCGTCCTCGACCCGTCCGAGCGCGACGACATGAGCAAGGCCGTCGACATGCTCATGCTCGTGCTCACCGAGGGCGGGCGGGAGCGGACGCAGGACGAGTGGGAGCGGCTGTTCGCCGACAACGGCTTCCGCATCGAGTCCCAGACGCAGCTCCCGCTGCTCATCTGGGTCTTCACGCTGGCGCCGATCCCGGGCCGCTGATCGGGGCAGTCGGCGGGTCCGGGGGCGCCCGTGGCATGCTCGCACCGCACGAGGCGCGAGGGGAGGTGAGCGGCCGTGGACGTCGGGGTCCAGATGGTGTTCCAGTCCTACGGGTACGGGCCCGACGTCACCGACGGGCAGGTCGTGGCCGAGGAGGTGCAGCTCGGGGTCCTGGCCGACGAGCTCGGCTTCGATGCGCTGTGGCCGGTGGAGCACCACTTCGAGGACTACGCGTTCTGCCCGGACAACACCGTGTTCCTGGCCCACATGGCGGCGAGGACGCAGCGCATCCGCCTGGGGACGGGCGCGGTGATCCTGCCGTGGAACGATCCCCTGCGGGTGGCGGAGAAGATCGCCCTGCTCGACCACCTCGCCGGCGGGCGGGTGCTCTTCGGCGTGGGGCGGGGCCTGGCGCGGCGCGAGTACGCCGGGTTCGGCATCCCGATGGACGAGTCGCGGGACCGGTTCGACGAGGCGGCCCGCATGGTGGTGGACGCTCTCGAGACCGGCTGGATCGAGGGCGACGGCCCCCACTATCCCCAGGCGCGGACACCGATCCGGCCGGCGCCGGCGGGCGGCTTCCGCGACCGGTTGTACTGCGTCGCCATGTCGCCCGACTCCGTGCTGGCGGCCGCCGACCTGGGGGCGCGCATGGTGGTGTTCAGCCAACGCCCCTGGGAGGACCAGGCCGCGGCCATGGCGACGTACCGGTCCCGGTTCGAGGCGGCGCACGGGAGGGCGCCGGCGCCCCCCGTGACCTGTGACTTCGTGTACTGCGACACCGACGCCGCCCGCGCCGAGGACACTGCGCAGCGCCACCTGGCCGGCTACCTCACCAGCGTGCTCCAGCACTACGAGCTCGCCTCGGACCACTTCAAGGAGGTCAGGGGCTACGAGGCCTACGGCAGTGCCGTCGACCTGCTCCGCTCGATCGGCCTCGACCGCATGTGCGAGATGTACCTCGGCGTCCAGGCGTGGGGGACCCCCGACCAGGTGCTCGACCGTCTCCGGGCCCGCCGTGAGGTCATCGGCGACTTCGACCTCACCGCGTGCTTCCGCTACGCCGGGCTCCCCATCGAGGACGCCGAGCGCAGCATGCGCACCTTCGCCCGCGACGTGCTCCCCACGCTCCACGACGAGGACTGGAGGGTGCGTGCCCCGGCTCAGCCTTGAGGACCGCTACGACGAGAGGATCGCCGAGCGCTTCCTCACCGCCACGATGGGAGGCGCCGGCGGCCTGCCGGACTACCTCGGCATCGAGCACGTCCGCTTCGAGCCCGGCAAGCTCTGGTGCCGGGCGACGATCCGCGACGAGCTGCTCACCCCGTTCGGCAACGTGCACGGGGGCGCGCTCGCCGCCATCGTGGACCACGTCACGGGCATCGTCGTCTACCCGCTCATGAAGGCGGGCCAGTGGGCGGCGACGACGGAGATCAAGCTCAACTACATCGCGCCGGTCCAGGCGGGCGTGGTCGAGACCGAGTCGACGGTGCTCGCCATGACCAACCGCAGCGCCGTCGTCCGCGGCGAGCTCTACTTCCAGGGCCGGCTCGCGTGCGCCGCCCAGGGGACGTTGACGATCGTCGACCCGAAGTGACCGGCGCGCCGGTCGCCGGCGGGGGCGCGGCGGGCAGCCGGACCGCCGTCGACGCGCTGGTGCTCGAGGCGCCCCGGGCCCTCCGTCGGCACGCGCTGCCGCGGCCCGAGGTGGGCGAGGACGACGGGATCCTGCGGATCGAGGCCTGCGGGCTGTGCGGCACCGACCACGAGCTCTACACGGGGGCGATCGCGCCCGGGTTCCCGTTCGTGCCGGGGCACGAGGCCGTCGGCGTGATCGAGGCCGTCGGGAGGAAGGCGGCCGAGCGCTGGGGGGTCGGCGCGGGCGACCGGGTGGCGGTCGAGGTCTTCCTGTCCTGCCGCGCGTGCGACCCGTGCCGGGCCGGGCGGTATCGGAGCTGCGAGCGCCACGGCCTGCGCGACATGTACGGCATGACCAGCACCGGCAAGCCGCCGGGGCTGTGGGGCGGCTATGCGACCCATCAGTACCTGGCGCCCGACTCGCTGCTGCTGCCCGTGCCCGGCTCGCTCGCGCCCGAGGTGGCGGTGGCGTTCAACCCCCTCGGCGCGGGCATCCGCTGGGGTGTCACGGTCCCCGGGACGCAGCCCGGTGACGTGGTCGCCGTGCTCGGGTGCGGGATCCGCGGCCTGTCGGTGGCGGCCGCGGCCAAGGAGGCGGGCGCCGCGTTCGTGATGATCACCGGGGCGGGCGAGCACGATCGTCCCCGGCTGGCGGAGGCGGCCCGCTTCGGCGCCGACCTGGCGGTCGACGTGCACGCCGAGGATCCCGTCGCCCGCCTGCGGGCTGTGGCCGGCGTCGCCGGCGCCGACGTCGTCGTGGACGTCACCGCCAAGGCGCCCGCCGCCTTCGCCCAGGGCGTGGCGCTGGCGCGGGCGGGCGGCACGCTGGTGGTGGCCGGCACCCGGGGCGGCGGCGGCACGCCGGGGTTCGACCCCGACCACCTCGTCTACAAGGAGCTGCGCGTCCAGGGCGCCCTCGGCGTCGACACCGCCGACTACCGCGCCGCCCTCGATCTCCTCGCCCGTGGCACGTACCCGTTCGCCGACCTGCCGCGCCGCACGGTCGGGCTGGACGGCGCCGCCGAGCTGCTGGAGACGATGGCCGGCGAGCGGGGGGTCCCTCCGGTGCACGCCGTGCTGGTGCCCTCGGGGTGATCAGGCCGGGGTGGCGCCGATCAGCACGACCACCAGCGTGGCGACCTCGTCGTAGGGGTTGCGCCAGGCGTGGCGGGTGCCGTTCTGCACGACGGTGTCGCCGGGGCCGAGCTCGACGGTCTCGCTGTCGTCCAGCTCGAGGACGACCCGGCCCGACACCACGTACTCGAAGTCGATCGTCACGGTGGTGTGCATGCCCGGGTTGTCCGGCTCGTTGTGGTCCATGAGGCCGGGGAGCGCCGCCTCGAGCTCGGCGAGGCCGGCATGGAGGTCGACCCCGTCCGGGGGCGGGGTGGACGCGGGGGGCACGGTGAACGTCCCGACCCGGTAGCCGCCGGCGGGCGGGAAGAACGCGTGCGACGGCGGGGGCGTCCCGTCCTGGGGCGCAGCCGGCACGTCGTCCTGCCCCCACAGGCGGTGGAACTCCAGCCCCGGCAGCAGCGCGGGCGCCACGGGCTCGACCCGCTCGTCACTGACGAACACCGACGTCCCGTCGGCGTTCACCCCGGTCACGACTCGTCTGATGGCCATGCGGCATTGTGCCGCCTGCGGCTGGGCCACCCGCGACGACCGTGACCAGCGAGTCGGGCCGGCGCCCGGTCGGACGGGGCTCCCTGTCTCAGACCGGGTGGCCGGCGTCGTCGGTGCGGTCGGCCTGGCTGGAGAACTTGTTGAGGAACACGTCGAGCCGCCCGTCGGGCCGCTCGGCCATGGTGGCGCCGTCCTGCCAGATGCCGTTCTCGTCCCACCACTGGCTGCCGGGCGGGTCGCCCTGGTTCTGGTGGATGTTGTGCTGGCCGCGACCCGAGGTGAACGGCTCGCCGAACACCAGCGTGCGGCGGCCCACCGCCAGGATCGACTCGAGCGCGGTGGCGGCCTCGAGGTTGGAGCCGAAGGTCCACGGGCGGCGCGGGAACAGGAGGTCGACGAGACGGGCCAGCCAACCGTCGGGCGCCCGCACGAAGAAGCATCCCCGCGCGCCGTTGAACAGGGCGTCGCGGATGTAGTCGACGGCGCCGCTCCCGGCGTTGGGCTCCAGGTCGTGATACCCCGGCGCGAGCCCGGGCGGCAGCCGCAGCTGCGCGGGGTCGACGACCACGGTCTTCCACGCGACGCCGACCGCCGACTGCTTGCTGTCGACGTCGACGGCGCAGCGGTAGCGCCCGGCGGGGGCGTCGACCTCCAGGTTGACGTGGAACCACCGGCCCTGGTCGTCGGGTGTGTCCCGGTGGTGGCCGGCGAGCGTGCCCACCAGCACCCCGTAGCGGTCGAGCGGCATGGTCGCTCCTCTTCGTCCCCGTGCGGGGAGGTCGATCGGTCCGATGTCGGACGCCGACAGCGTCGCCGACCCCGGCCCGGGGCTCAACCGCTCCTCAGGACCGGTCGCGCCGGAGGAGCAGGACGCCCGACGGCGTGCCTCCTCCCGAGGTGACCACGGCCGTGCGGGCGCCGGGCACCTGGCGGTCGCCGGCCTCGTGGCGGAGCTGGGCCATCGCCTCGTACACGAAGCCGAAGCCGTGCGTCCGGCCCTCGGAGAGCTGGCCGCCGTGGGGGTTGACGGGAAGCTCGCCGCCGAGGGCGATGCGCCGGCCGCCGTCGAGCCAGTCCTTGGCCTCGCCGATGCCGCAGAACCCCAGTGCCTCGAGCCACGAGATGGCGTTGAAGGTGAACCCGTCGTAGACGAGCGCCACGTCGACGTCGGCCGGCCGCAGGCTGGTGCGGCTCCACAGGTGCGCCGACTGGCCGAGGACCTGGGGCTCGTGGGTGATCGTCTCCTGGTCCCACGAGATCCGCTCGGTGATCTGGGTGCCCACCGCCTCGACCCGGACCGCGGGCCTGGGGAGGTCGGCGGCGACCGAGGCGTCGGACACGACCACCGCGATCGACGCGTCGCAGGGGACGTCGCAGTCGTAGAGCCCGAACGGGCTGGTGATGGGACGGGCCGACAGGTAGTCGTCCATCGTCATGGGATCCCGGTAGATCGCCGCGGGGTTGCGCCCCGCGTTGGCGCGGCCGTTGAGCGCGATCCAGCCCAGCATCTCGCGGGGTGCGCCGTAGCGGTGCAGGTAGTGGTTGGCGTTCATGCCGATCCAGTTGGCGGCGGACATGGCCCCGAAGGGCGCCCGCCACTCCTGCATGGGCCCCGACACCCGACCGCCACCGCGGGGATGGAGGCCGAGCGCGGCGAAGGTCGACTCCCACACCGTTCGGAAGCACAGGACGTGCCGGCACAGGCCCCCGGCGACGGCCAGCATCGCCGCGATGATCGACCCGCCGGGCCCGGGCAGGTCGCCGCCGCCGTTGGTCCACGTCGGCCGCAGCCGGAGCGCCTCCTCGACCGCGCTCACCCCGCCCTCGCTCATGCCCATCCCCAGTCCGCCCGGATAGGTGGAGAGCCCGTCGATGTCATCGAGGGTGAGGCCCGCGTCGGCGACCGCGGCCAGGCAGGCGTCGACGGCGAGCGACAGCGGGTCCACCATGAGCCGGCGCCCGATCGCCGACCGGCCGACGCCGGACAGCACCGCCCGGTGCTCGAAGCGGTCGTCGCCCAGCGGCGCCCGGGGCGCCGGGCGCGCCGGCTCGGGCACCCGCTCGACCGGGTCGGTGTCGCCGGTCGGTTCGAACAGCGGCAGCCAGACGTCGTCGACCGCCTCGAACCGGACCATCACCTCCTGGCCGATGTGGACCTCGTCCGGGTCGCACCCGACGACGTTGGTCGTGAGGTGGACGGTGGGGTCCTCGGCCAGCGCGACGTTGGCGATGGCGTAGGGCGGCTCGAAGCCCGGCAGCCACCGGTGCTGGTTGACCGTGTACGCCACGACCGTGCCCCGGCCCGACACCACCGTCGGCTCCCACGACCGGCTGCGGCACGACGGGCACAGCGGCACCGGTGGGTGGACGAGCGCCTTGCAGTCCTGGCAGCCCTGGACCCGCAGCTGCCCGTCGGCGCCCGACGTCCAGAACCACTCGGTGGCGGGCGTCAGCTGGGGGAGCGGGCGCACCGGCCGTCAGAACTCGCTGGACAGGAACTCGACCGCGCCGGTCGCCGGCGGGAACGAGCCCGAGATCCCGGCGCTGAAGTAGCCGGCATCGGTGACCATCGTGACGCCGGTGACGCCCCGGGCGGCCTCGCTGCACAGGAAGACCAGCGGGTAGGCCTGCTCGAGCGGGGTCGAGGCCTCGATGCCGGCCTCGTCGCGGTAGTCGGCGCCGAAGGTGAGCCAGGTCTCCTTGTTGGCCTGGGCCAGCGGGGTGTTCGTGGGGCCGGGCAGGATGGCGTTGATGCGCACGCCCCGCTTGAGCAGGCCCAGGGCCGCGCAGCGCGACGTAGGCGTTGATGGAGAGCTTGCTCCACATGTAGTCGGCCTTGCCGTTGTCCTGGGCCCACTTCGTGGCGCCGTCGAAGTCGCCGACGTCGAGGTACTCGTTCAGGCGGGTGAGGTTCTCGCGCCACCCGAACCCGGCGGCCGAGGAGATGAACCCGATGGCCGATCCCGGAGGGAGCATGTCGTCGGCGACCAGCCGGTCGATCATGTAGCGGTGCCCGATGAAGTTGATGCGCTCGATGCCGGGCGTGCCGTCGGCCACGCCCGCGCAGGAGAACAGCGCGTGCACCGGGCCGCCGCACTCGTCGATCGCGGCGTCGATGGAGGCCTTGTCGGCCAGGTCGAGGTGGACGGCCTTGACGCCCGGGAGGGTGACCTCGGCGCGGTCCATGACGACGACCTCGGCGCCCGCGTCCTTGACCAGCTCGGCCACGGCGGCGCCCATCCCGGTGGCGCCGCCGACGACCAGGGCCCGCTTGCCGTCGTACCTGAATGCGTCGAACGTGCTCATCTCGTTGCTCCGTTGGTAGTGATGTCGGTGTTCGTGGGGCGGCTCAGGCCACCACGCCGCGGACCTTCAGGTCCACGATGGTGTCCCAGTCGAGGCCCAGACCTTCGAGGATCGCGTCGCCGTGCTCGTTGAACTCGGGGGCCCGTCGGGGGGCGGCCGGCTCGCCGCCGTACTGGACCGGGGCGGCCGCCAGCTTGAACGGCAGGCCGTCCGCCGTCTCGCAGTCCTGCACGTAGCCGTTGGCGACGGTCTGGTGGTCGGCCGCGGCTTCGAGGGTGTCCTGCACCATCGCCCACTGCCCGCTGAAGTCGGCGAGCCGCGCGCGCCACTCGCCGGCGTCGCGCTGGGCGAAGGCGTCGCGCAGCGCCTCGGCGGCCACCGCGGAGTTCTCCTTCATGGCCTCGGCGTCGCCGAACCGCTCGTCGGTGGCGAGATCGGGTCGGTCGATGACCCCGCACACCTCGGGCCAGTACTTCGCGGCCTGGAGGCACGTGATGGCCACGTACCTGCCGTCCTTGGTGGTGTAGGTGGCGCTGAGCGGGTTCCCGCTGGGGGCCTTCGGCGGCGGCGGGGCCCAGCCGACCTGGTGCTGGAGCGACAGCGCCAGCGCGGCGCCCATCGACCACATGCCGATGCCGAGCAGCGACACGTCGACGGTGGTGGCCTCGCCGGTGCGCTCGCGGTGGAACAGCGCCCCCATGATCCCGCCGGCGATCGTCATCGCACCGATGGAGTCGCCGAAGGCGGGCGCGGGCGGCGCCGGGACGTAGTCGTACTCGGGCTGCTTCATGCCCATGGCGATGCCGGATCGACACCAGTAGGCGAGCGAGTCGTAGGACCCGCGGTCGGCGTCGGGCCCCCGCTCGCCCTGGCCGGTGCCGCTGACGTAGACGATCTGCGGGTTGTGGGCCCGGATGTCGTCGAGGTCGATGCGCAGCTTCGCCCGGACCCTCGGGAGCTTGTTGGTGAGGAAGACGTCGCACGTCGCGGCCAGCCGGTAGAGGATGTCGAGGCCCTCCTCCGAGGTGAGGTCGAGCGCCAGGCTCTGCTTGCCCCGGTTGGAGTGCTCGAGCAGCACGTGGACGTTCGTGCCCATGATCGCGAGCCCGCTCGACGCCAGGCCGCGCATGGCGTCGCCCCGCTCGACATGCTCGATCTTGATCACCTCGGCACCCCAGTCGGCCAGGAGCGCGGATGCCGCGGGGACGAACGTGTGCTCGGCGACCTCGAGGACGCGGACGCCCTGCATGACTGCTGTCATGACCCCTCCTTGTCGGCTGACAGTATGACCGAGTTGTTAGGTGGTGCGCACGCCCGGCAACAGAAAGTCCCAGGTAGTGCGTGTCGACCAGGCTGTCTCCGGCCAAAGATTGACCCAAACGTTAGAAAACGCCTACGGTTGCGGCCATGACGACATGGCTCGGCTCCCCTGTCTTCGACGCCGACAACCACCTGTACGAGACCGAGGACGCGTTCACGCGCCACCTGCCCGGTCGCTACAAGGGCGCCATCGACTACGTCGAGGTCCGGGGGAGGAAGAAGATCGTGGTCCGCGGCACGATCAGCGAGTACATCCCCAACCCGACCTTCGAGGTCGTGGCGCGCCCGGGTGCCCAGGAGGAGTACTTCCGCATCGGCAACCCCGAGGGGAAGTCCTACCGCGAGCTGATCGGCGAGCCGATGCGCGCCATCCCGGCGTTCCGGGAGCCCGCCCCCCGGCTCGAGCTCATGGAGGAGCTCGGCGTCGACCGGGCGCTCATGTTCCCCACGCTCGCCAGCCTCCTCGAGGAGCGGATGCGCGACGACCCGGTGCTCACCCACGCGGTGATCCACTCCCTCAACGAGTGGATCCACGACGAGTGGAGCTTCGACTACGAGGGCCGCATCTTCGCCACGCCGGTCATCACGCTGCCCATCGTCGAGAAGGCGATCGAGGAGCTCGAGTGGGCCGTCGAGCGCGGCGCCCGCACGGTGCTGATCCGGCCGGCCCCGGTCCCCGCCTTCGGCGGCTCGCGCTCGTTCGGCTTCGAGGAGTTCGACCCCTTCTGGCAGGCGGTGGTCGACAACGACGTGCTGGTGTCGATGCACGCCTCCGACAGCGGCTACTCGCGCTACCAGGCCGACTGGACGGGGCCGATGGAGATGCTGCCGTTCAAGCCCGACGCCTTCCGCACGCTGACCATGGCCAAGCGGCCGATCGAGGATTCGATGGCCGCCTTCGTCTGCCACGGCGTCTTCACCCGCTTCCCCGACCTCAGGGTCGCGTCGATCGAGAACGGCGGCGACTGGGTGCTCCCGTTCCTCGAACACCTCGCCGACGTGCACTCCAAGATGCCGCAGGCCTTCGACGAGGATCCGGTCGCGGCGTTCAAGCGCAACGTCTATGTCAGCCCGTTCCACGAGGACGACATCGGGGAGCTCATCGAGGTCATGGGTGCCGACCACCTGCTGTTCGGCTCCGACTACCCCCACCCCGAGGGCCTGGCCGAGCCGTGCAGCTACGTCGACCACCTGCCGGAGGACCTCCCCGGCGACCAGCTCGCCGCGATCATGGGCGGCAACCTCGCGCGGCTGATGCGCGTCGAGGAGACGGCGACCGTCGGCTGACGCGTCGCCTGCGACATCGCGATCTCGGTTGAAGGGAAGAGGGACGACATGGATCTGAACGGACGATCGGCGCTGGTCACCGGGGGCGCCGGTGGGTTGGGTGGCGCCACGGTGCGCCACCTGGCCGACCTGGGCGTGGGCGTGGCCATCTTCGACCGCGACGCCGACCGGGCCGGCGACCTGGCCAAGGAGCTCGGCGACGGGGTCGTCGCGGTGGCCGGCGACGTGAACGAGGACGACGACGTGGGGGCCGCCATCGACGCCGCCCGCTCGGTCGGCACGTTCTCGCTGGTCGTCAACGTCGCCGGCGGGGGCGTCGGGGGCGGGAGGACCGTCGGCCGCGACGGCACGCCCCACGACAAGGCTGCGTTCGTCGGCACGATGGAGATGAACGCGTTCGGCACGTTCAACGTGACCCGCCTCGCGGCTGCGGCCATGGCCGGCAACGAGCCCGACGAGTTCGGCCAGCGGGGTGTCGTGGTCAACACCGCGTCGATCGCCGGCATCGAGGGCCAGACCGGGCAGCTCGCCTACGCGGCCGCCAAGGCCGCCATCCTGGGGATGACGCTGCCGCTGGCCCGCGACCTCGGCGCCATCGGAGTCCGCGTGTGCGCCATCGCCCCCGGGACGATGGGCACGCCGATCATGCTCAGCGTGCCCGAGCAGCTGCAGGAGCAGCTCGTGAAGAACATCATCTTCCCGAAGCGCATGGGCCGCCCCGAGGAGTTCGCGCTGCTGGTCGAGTCGATCGCCCGCAATCCCTACCTCAACGGCGAGAACATCCGGCTCGACGGCGCGCTGCGCTTCCCGCCGAAGTAGCGCGTGCTCACGATCGAGAGCCTGGTCGGCGCGCTCGACCTCGACGCCGTCGGCCCCGACCGGTACCGGGCAGCCAACGCCGACGCCGGCCACGGCGTGATCTTCGGCGGCCAGCTTCTGGCGCAGTCGGTCGTCGCCGGCCTGCGCGGCCACGACGGCAAGCGGGTCAAGACGGTGCACACGATCTTCGCCCGCGGCGGCCGCCCGGACGCGCCGGTCGACATCGCGGTCGATCGCATGCATGCCGGCCGCGCCTTCGCCAGCAGCACGGTCACGATCGGCCAGGGTGACCGGCTGTGCGCCCGCTCGCTGGTGCTGCTGACCGCCGACGAGCCGGACTTCATTCGCCACGCCGACCCCGCCCCGGCCGCGCCGGGCCCCGACGCCTCGGCCCCCGCCGGCGACGGTTCCGGCGCTTGGGAGGTCCGCATCGCCGGCGGGGTCGACATCGACGACCCCGCGGCGGTCGGTCCGGCCGATCTCGACGTCTGGACCCGGTTCGTCGGCGCCCCCGACGACGCCGCGGTCGACCAGGCACTGCTGGCCTTCGCCACCGACGGGTTCCTCATCGCCACCGCCATGCGACCCCATGCCGGCGTCGGGCAGGCGCAGGCCCACGTCACGGTGTCGACAGGCGTCGTCAGCCACACGCTCACCTTCCACGAGCCGGCTCCCGCGGGGGACTGGCTGCTGCTCTCGCACCACAGCCCCTATGCCGGGCGAGGGCGCTCCTACGGCACAGCGGACGTCTTCCGCGCCGACGGTGCCCTGGTCGCCTCGTATGTGCAGGACGCCATGATCCGCCCGCTCGAGCAGGGCCGCTCCGGCTCCGCTTTGTGACCGGACCGTCCGATCGGCGACAGCCGGCCGATCGCCCGCCGGCGGCCGGCGGAGGCGTACGGGGGTGCTCGAAAACCCTGTTCATCTGGTGTGAGCTTCTGTTGGGCCGACCGTTCGGTACAATTTTTGGAGGGGCGTTGCCTGATGTTGCAACGCCGTTCTCACAGCGCGAGTATATGGTTCACACGTGACGGCGGGCACAGCTGCGGGGGATCCCGCCGGGTGGCCCTGCAGAGAGGGGAAAGGCGATGACTGACGCGGTCGTCGTGTCTACGGCTCGTACCGCGATCGGGACGGCGTTCAAGGGTTCGCTCGTCGACGTCGACGCCTTCGAGCTGGGCACCACCGTGATCGCCGAGGCCGTCCGCCGTTCAGGGGTCGACCCCGCCCTCGTCGACGACGTCGTGCTGGGCGAGTCGCTCTACGGCGGCGGCGACGTCGCCCGCTACGCCGCCATCGAGGCCGGGCTCGAGCACGTCGCCGGCCTGGCCCACAACCGCCACTGCGCCGCCGGGCTCGCGGCCGTCACCACCGCCGCCGCCACCATCAAGGCGGGGATGGACCGGGTGGTCGTCGCCGGCGGCGTGCAGTCGTCGTCCACGTCACCCCGGTCGTCCCGCCGCATCCCGGGCACGGACGACTGGACCGACTGGTTCTCGCCCACCCACCGCGACCGGCCGAACGCCCCGAACATGGACATGTCCATCACCGTGGGCTGGAACGCGGCGGTCGAGGCCGGCGTCACCCGCGAGCAGATGGACGCGTGGGCGCTGCGCTCGCACCAGCGCGCGGTCGCGGGCATCGACGACGGCCGCTTCGCCGACGAGATCGTCCCCGTCGAGGTCCTCGGCCGGGACGGCACCCGCTCGACCTTCGCGGTCGACGAGCATCCGCGCCGCGACACGAGCATGGAGAAGCTGGCGTCGCTCAAGCCGCTCCATCCCGAGATCGAGGGGTTCAGCATCACGGCCGGCAACGCCTGCGGCGCCAACGACGGCGCCGCCGCCATGGTCGTTGCCGACCGCGACCTGGCCGAGGCCGGCGGGCTCGAGCCGCTGGCGGTCATCCGGTCGTGGGCGTCGGTGGGGGTGCCGCCCGAGCGGACGGGGCTGGCGCCGACCGTCGCCATCCCCAAGGCGCTGGGCCGTGCCGGGCTCGCCGTGGACGACGTGGCGCTGTGGGAGATCAACGAGGCGTTCGCGTCGATGTGCGTGGCGACCACCCGGGTCCTCGGCATCGACGAGGGCATCGTCAACGTGCTGGGCAGCGGATGCAGCCTCGGGCACCCGATCGCCATGACCGGGGCCCGCATGGTGGTCACGCTCATCCACGAGCTGCGCCGCCGCGGTGGTGGCACGGGCGTGGCGGCGATGTGCGCGGGCGGCGGCATGTCCACCGCGGTCGTACTGGACGTTCTGGCGCCGTGACGGCGCCGTCGACAGCAAGGGAACACATGCTCAGGACCGATGGTCCGCAACCCAGGAGGGGCCGCATGGACAATCCGGAGGAAGTGACAGGTCGTCGCGGGGGGTGGCGCCGGCGAGGGCTCGCCCTCGCGGCCCTGAGCACGCTGCTGCTCGCCACCGTCGCGTGCAGCGGTGACGACGACGAGGGCTCCGACTCGGAGGAGGACGAGGCGACGACGGGCTCCGAGGCCACCGACCTCCTCGGGCCCGAGGACGCGGCGTCGGGCGAGCCCGTTCGCATCGGCATGGTGTCCGACGGCGCCACCCAGGCGTTCGACAACACCGACGAGCTCCGCACCGCCGAGGCCACGGCCGAGTACTGGAACACCCACAGGGGTGGCGTCGGCGGCCGGCCGATCGAGGTCGTGACCTGTGAGACGGGAGCCGACCCGGCCGGCGCGACCGACTGCGCCAACCAGATGGTCGAGGAGGAGGTCGTGGCGGTCGGCCTCAGCCAGTCCGCCGTGGCCGACGCGGTCTGGGAGCCGCTGCACGCCGCCGGCGTGCCGACGCTGTTCTTCCAGACCAGCGCCGAGGACCTGCTCGTCGACCCCGAGACGAGCTTCACCATGGTGAACCCGCTCGCCACGCTGTTCGGGGTGCCGATCGCGGTGGCCGAGAGCGAGGGCACCGAGCAGCTCGCCTTCGTCAACATCGACGTTCCCCAGGCGAACGCCTCGTTCGACTCCGGCGCCGCCGGCGCCATCCTGGGCAACGCCGGGCTCGAGTACGAGCTCGTCAAGATCCCGCCGGGCACGGCCGATATGACCTCGCAGATGCAGCAGGTGGCCGACAGCGGGGCCGGCGTCGTGCAGATCGTCGGCAACGACGCCTTCTGCATCGCCGCCATCCAGGGCCTCAACGCCGTCGGCTACGAGGGCCAGATCACGACGATCTCGCAGTGCATCACCGACGTCACCCGCGAGGCGATCCCCGGCGACCAGCTGGAGGGCATCTCGATCACCGCCACCCAGGCGCTCGGGGCGACCGACGACGAGGCGTACCAGCTGTACCAGGCCGTGATGGGCGAGTACGGCACCGAGGTCGAGGACGTCGACAACGCGCTCGCCATGGGCGCGTACACCACGATGGCGTCGCTCGCCGGGGCCCTGGCCGGGATCTCGGACGACATCACCCCCGCGACCGCCGCCGAGGCGATCAGGACGATGGACGAGACCGACTACCCGGGTGCCGCCGGCCTCACGTACCAGTGCGGCGGGTCGGCGTTCCCGGACCAGCCTGCGGTTTGCTCGAACAACTCGCTGCGAGCCACGCTCGACGACGAGGGCAACCCCGCCAGCTACGAGGCCGTCGACTCGACGGAGATCCTCGAGGGGATCTAGCGGCCGCTGATCCTCGCCCGGTCGCTGTGCGCCATCGCCGGCGCACAGCGGCCGGCGAGGGGACTCGGCGCTCTCCCTCCACCTGCAGTTCCCGGACGTTTCGGAGGCGTCTGCCGTGGACCACCTCGCATCGCTCTTGCTCGGCCTCGGCAGCGGGGGCGTGTTCGCTGCGCTAGCGCTCGCCCTCGTCATCACCTATCGCGCCTCGGGCGTCGTCAACTTCGCGAC
The DNA here is from genome assembly GCA_963842395.1 of uncultured Acidimicrobiales bacterium. Taxonomy (GTDB): domain Bacteria; phylum Actinomycetota; class Acidimicrobiia; order Acidimicrobiales; family VFJN01; genus ZC4RG19. The sequence goes on along the minus strand of CAWJGJ010000001.1, from coordinate 2,624,986 downwards.
CGGCGCCATGGCGCTGTACGTGGCCTACACGTACGCCGGCCTGCGCAAGGGCGAGCTGCTCGTGCCCTTCCCCGGGCTCCCGAAGACGGTCGACCTCGGCCAGGAGCTCGGCTTCGCCCCCGCGGTGGCGCTCTCGATGGTCGTCGCGGCCGCGCTGGGCGCGCTGCTGTACGTGCTGGTGTTCCGGCCGCTCCGGGACGCGCCCCAGCTGGCCAAGGCGGTCGCCTCGCTCGGCGTCCTCGTGGTGATCCAGGGCGCGCTGGCGATCCGCCAGGGCACCAACACCGTGAGCGTCGCCGCCATCTTCCCGGTCGAGCGCTGGGAGATCGGCGAGGTGCTCGTCCTGTCCGACCGCTTCTACCTGGCGCTCACGGTCGTCGTGCTGGCGCTCGGGCTGTCGGCCGGGTACCGGTACACGCGCTTCGGGCTGCTCACCCGCGCCACGGCGGAGACGCAGACGGGCGCCTACGTCAGCGGTGTCTCGCCCGACAGGATCGCGCTGCTCAACTGGATGATCAGCGCGATGGTCGCCGGCCTCGCCGGCATCCTCATCGCCCCGGTCAACCCGCTCACGCCGATCACCTACACCCTGTTCGTCGTCCCGGCGCTGGCCGCCGCCGTCGTGGGCAAGTTCCAGCACATCGTGCCGATCGTGGCCGCCGGCCTCGCCATCGGCATGCTGCAGGCCGAGGCGCTGGCGCTGGCCCAGGACCACTCGTGGATGCCGCAGACCGGGGCCGCCGAGCTCGTGCCCCTGATCGTCATCCTGGTGTCGCTGGTCGCCATCGGCGGCGGGATGCCCGTGCGCGGCGGCCTCGTCCGGCAGAGCCTGGGCCGCGCGCCCCGCCCGCGGTCGCTGGTCGTCCCGACGGTCGTCGGCGCGGCCGTCGGCCTGCTGGCGCTGGTGCTCACGGCGGGCACCTGGCGGGCCGCGGTCATCGGCTCGTTCATCGCCGCGGTGATCGGGCTCTCGCTCGTCGTGGTGACGGGCTACGCCGGCCAGGTGTCGCTGGCCCAGCTCGCGCTCGCCGGGACGGCCGCGTTCACGCTCAGCTACCTGACCCAGAGCTGGGAGGTGCCGTTCCCGTTCGCACCCCTGCTCGCCGCCCTGGCGGCCACCGTCATCGGCGTCGGGGTGGGCCTCCCGGCGCTGCGGCTCAGCGGCCTGACCCTGGGCGTCGTGACGCTGGCGCTGGCGTACGCCATCGAGGCGGTGTGGTTTCGCAACGGCGACATCGTGCCGAGCTCGGGTGCCCGCATCACGCCCCCCTCGATGTTCGGCATCGATCTGGGGATCGGCGCCGGCAAGGAGTTCCCGAGGATCGAGTTCGGCGTGGTCTGCCTGGTCACGCTCGTGGGCGTCGCCCTGGGCATCGCCGCGCTGCGCCGCAGCACGCTGGGGTCGGCCATGCTCGCCGTCCGCGCCAACGAGCGCTCGGCCGCCGCGGCCGGGGTGAACGTCGTGCGCGTCAAGGTCGTGAGCTTCGCGCTCGCCTCGTTCATCGCCGGCCTGGGCGGCAGCCTGCTGGCCTACCGCCGAGGGGTCGTCACCTTCGACTCGTTCACCGCCCTCGGCGGCCTCGCGCTGCTGTCGACCGCCTACCTGGCCGGCATCACGTCGGTCTGGGGCGGGATCAACGCCGGCATCCTGGCGTCCACGGGCATCGTGTTCATCGCCATGGACCGCTGGGTCAACCTCGGCGAGTGGTTCCAGGTCATCACCGGGGTCCTCCTGATCATCACGCTCATCACCAACCCCGAGGGCATCGCCGCCGCCGGCCACTCGCTCGCGGACCGCTGGGCCGCATGGAGGGCCGGCCGCAGACCGACCGTCGCCGCGGTCGAGCGTCCGCCGGTGGCGCCGGTCGAACGCCCCGCCGGGGTCGACGCCGCGCCCGCGGCGGTCGGTGGCCCGGTCGACGGCGCCGCCCTCCGGATCGACCACCTCACGGTGCGCTACGGCGGGGTCGTGGCGGTCAACGACGTGTCGCTCCGCGTCGGCCGCGGCAGGATCGTCGGGCTCATCGGGCCGAACGGGGCCGGCAAGACGAGCGTGATCGACGCCGTCACCGGGTTCGCCCCCGCGACGGGGACCGTCGAGCTCGGCGAGCGCTACCTCGACAGGCTCGCCCCCCACGCCCGCGTGCGCGCCGGCCTCGCCCGCACGTTCCAGTCCCTCGAGCTCTACGACGACCTCTCGGTCGAGGAGAACGTCAGCGTGGCCGCCCTCGGCGGTCGCGCCGCCGGCCGGCGCGCCGCCGTCATGCGCGCCCTCGAGAGCGTCGGGATCTCGGCGCTGCGCGACCGCCCCGCAGGCGCGCTGAGCCAGGGTGAGCGCCAGCTCGTGTCGATCGCCCGGGCGTGCGTCGCCGAGCCCGACGTCCTGTTGCTCGACGAGCCGGCCGCCGGGCTCGACACCGAGGAGAGCACGTGGCTCGGCGAGCGGATACGCACCATCGCGGCCTCGGGCACAGGCCTCCTGCTGGTCGACCACGACGTCAACCTCGTGCTGAGCGTCTGCGACCACGTCTGCGTGCTCGACTTCGGGGCGGTCATCGCCGAGGGCCCGCCCGATGCGATCCGAGCCGACCGGGCGGTCGCCGCCGCCTACCTCGGCACCATGCACGACGCCGACGCGGTGATCGCATGAGCGAGCGTCCGTCTGCAGCGAGGCGCCGAGCGAAGCACGGCGAAGAGCGAGCGTGGCCCGAGCGGCCCGCTGCGAAGCAGCAGGAGCGGAAGGCATGAGCGAGCGACGCCCGCCCACGCCCCCCCGCTCACGGGTCCTGTCGCCTCCGGTGCCGGCCTACCGCCCGCAGCGCGGCGGCGCTGCGAGCGGCCGGCATCCTCGGCGCCACCCGTTCGCTCCCCGCCCTGTCGCTCGGGCGCTAGTGGCCTCGGCCTTCGGCCGAGTCGAGGAGGCTCGATGACTGCCCGGCTGGAGTGCAGGGAGCTCTCGGGGGGTCGCGGCTCGACCGTCGTGTTCCGGGACCTCGACTTCGATGTGCAGGCGGGGACGGTGCTCGCGCTGCTCGGCCCCAACGGCGCCGGCAAGTCGACGCTGCTGCTCACGCTGGCCGGCCTCCTGCCGGCCCGCGCCGGGCACGCCGGCGTCGACGGAGTCGCGCTGCCCAACGGGAACGCGGTCGCCGCCAACCGCGCCGGCGTCGTCCTCGTGCCCGACAACCGGTCGCTGTTCACGACGCTCACCGTCGAGGAGAACCTCGACGTGGCCAGGAACCGGGGCGGGCCCACCCCGCGGGACCTCCTCGAGGTGTTCCCCGCCCTGGAGAAGCGCTGGCGGCTGCCGGCCGGGGCCCTGTCGGGCGGCGAGCAGCAGATGCTGGCCATGGCCCGTGCCCTGATCCAGCAGCCCAAGGTCCTGCTCGTCGACGAGATGAGCATGGGCCTGGCGCCGCTGGTGGTCGAGACGCTCTTCGAGACCGTCCGCCGGATCGCCAGGGACCACGGCGCCGCCATCGTGCTCGTCGAGCAGCACGTCAAGCTCGCGCTCGGCGTCGCCGACGAGGCCGCGGTGCTCAACCGTGGCGCAGTCGTCCTCCGGGGTGCCGCCGCCGACCTGCGCCACGACACCTCCCGGCTGGAGCGCGCCTACCTCGGCGAGCTGCAGGCGGCGCGCTAGTCGCTCCGACCGCGGCGGGGGGCGGCCGGTCGGCGCAGCCGCACGGCGTCGGTCGGGGCCGGGGGCTACTGCAGGTGGCGGGGTGACACCGTGATCGACGGCACCGAGATCGTGGCCCCGTGCTCGAGCACGGAGTGCACCATGTTCACCAGCCGCTCGACGGGCATGATCGTGCCGGTGAGGTAGTTGCGCGCCGCCCAGATGGGATACACCTCGCCGATGACCTCGTGGTCCCACCCCTGGTTGAACTGGGTCATGGCGTCGCCCTCGCCGCCGGCGCAGTCGCCGACGACCAGCCGGGTGAACCCGATGTCGGGGTGCTCGGCCCGCCAGGCGTCCACCAGCTTGTCGAGGGCCGCCTTGCTGACGGCGTAGGACCCCAGCCCGGGCCAGGGCGGCGTCTGTGACGCGCTGACCGACGACAGGTACATGGCGGCGCCGGCCGACTCGGCCAGGTGGGGGAGGGCGGCGGCCGTGATCAGCGACGCGCCGATGACGTTGGTGTCGAAGACGCGCCGCCAGGTGTCCGCGTCGAGGTCGGCCAGCTTCACGAGCGGGCCGATGCCGGGGGCGTAGACGAGGGCGTCGATGCCGCCGAGGCCACCGGCCGCCTCGGCGATCGCCGAGGTGCACGACTCGCCGTCGGTGACGTCGCACGAGACGGCCAGCGTGCCGGGGCCCGCCTCCTTGGCGGCGTCGTCGAGCATCGCCCGGCGCCTGGCGAGCAGCGCCACCTGGGCGCCGCGCTGGGCGAGCCCGATCCCGAGACAACGCCCAAGACCGCTCGAGGCTCCTACGATCACCGCTCGCACGTTCCCCATCCCCTCCTCGGAGTTGTGACCGGGATGTTAGACCAGGTCCGGTTCGGCCCGAAACCCGGGGGCCCCCGGGGTCAGCGCCCGAGGAGCCCGCGCTCGATGATGTGGGCGGCGGCGTCGATGTCGGTCGCCGACCGCTCCTGCGCACCGAAGGTGCCGAGCAGCGCCACGGAGACGACGGCCTCGGCGTCGACGTCGCCGAAGCCCCGCGGCCGCAGGTAGTGGGCCAGCCGCCGGCGGCCCCAGTCGAACGCCGCGGCGGAGTCCGAGCGGAACGTCGCGTCCTGGAACCCGGCGTCGCCCCACACGCGGATCATGGCCGCCTCGCCCGCGTGCGTGGCGTTGTAGCGCCGGAGCCACCGCCGGATGGCCGCGGTGCCGGTCGCGCCGTCGGACGCCGCGGCGCCGGGGATGTCGTCCAGGGTCGTCGACACGGTGCGGATCGCCTGCACCGCGAGGACCTGGACCAGGCGGTCCTTGCTCTCGAAGTACCGGTAGAAGGCGCCCTTGGACAGGCCCGCGGCGGAGACGACGTCGCTGACGCGCGTGTCGTGGTAGCCCCGGGTCACGAACAGCTCGCGCCCGGCGTCCATCAGGGCCTCCAGCGTGCGCCGGCCGGCGGGGGTGAGGTGGGCGGCCGTGCCGTCGTGGCGCAGGGCCTCCTGCACGGCGGGGCTGAACTCGAGGACCGGTGCGCGCCGGCGCGCCGGCGCGTGCACGTTGACGGCCTGGAGGCCGAACAACGTCCGGTGCACCACGTCGGCGAGCGCATCCTCGATCCGGTCCAGGGGATAGGAGGCGGGTGCGGTCGTGCGCAGCACGCCGGAGATGTCGAACGTCCGCGGCAGGCAGCCGAGCAGGAGGTTGATCACCGGGTCGAGCTGGCGCGGCGGCAGCGTGGTGGCCGTCAGCCGGGAGCGGAAGGCGACGACGTGCCGCTCGCCCGTGCGCACCGAGCCGCCCGCCACCGCGGCGTCGCTCTCGGCCGCGGTCTGGAACACCCGGAAGACCGGCTCGTAGCGCTCGTAGACCTCGGCGTAGCGGGCGACCCAGGCGCGGATGGACCGCCAGCCGTCGGCGTCGGGCGCGACGAGCCCGATCGCCTCGGTCGAGGCGCCCAGCTGGCGGGCCACCTGCCCCGCCAGGTGGCGGAACACGTCCTCCTTGTCGGAGAAGTACTGGTAGAAGGACGCCCGGGAGCAACCCGCCAGCTCGGTGATCCGGGCGACGCCGCACTGGTGGTAGCCCTCCTCGCCGAACACGCGCAGGGCCGCGTCGACGATGCGCTGCTGGGTCCGCTGTCCGCGGGCGCCGACCCGCGGGTTGTCGGAGAACGGCGCGCGCCGCACGACCACGTCCGACTCGCCCCCGCGCCGGCCGTCGTCGGCGACGACGGCGGCGGGTGCGGAGTCGGGTTCGCTGTGCGGAGGAGCCATGTCACCTCGGTGAGGTCGGCCGGCGGGGGTCCGACGCCGGTGGGGCGCCCGGCGCCCGCGGCGGCGGGCTACTGGTCGGCGCGCACCTTGTCCTTGACGGCGTTGACGATGGGCGGCGCGTCCCTCCAGTTGGGGATGCCGGAGTCCTCCTCGGCGATGGGGTAGCCGTCGTCGTTCACCTGCGCCCAGTGGGAGTGGTTGAGCTGGTGGAGGGTGAAGCAGGCGTTGAGGGCGTTGTAGAAGCCCATGTTGTCGACGCTCTGGTTGACCGCCTCCTTGATGAGCAGCGCCGACATGCTGGGCAGCTGCGCGATGCGCCGGGCGAACTCGACGGTGCGGTCGGCCAGCTCGTCGGCCGGGAAGATCTTGCTCACCATGCCGAGGGCGTGCGCCTCCTCGGCGTCGATGGCATCGCCGGTGAGCATCAGCTCCTTCGCCTTGCGGGGACCGAACTCCCACGGGTGGGCGAAGTACTCGACGCCGCACATGCCGAGCCGCGTGCCGGTCACGTCGGCGAACCGGGTGCCCTCGGCGACCACGATGAGGTCGCAGGCCCACAGCAGCATCAGCGCCGCGGCGTAGACGTCGCCGTGCGCCTGGCCGATCGTGATCTTGCGGAGGTTGCGCCACCGGCGGGTGTTCTCGAAGAAGTAGTGCCACTCCTGCAGCATCAGGTTCTCGGCCCCCGCGCGGGTGCCGCCGTTGATGCCCCGGGTCGGGTGCTGGTTGGGCCCCGGCGTGTACTCGGCCAGCGACACCTTGGAGCCCATGTCGTGGCCGGAGGAGAACATCGGGCCGTTGCCGCCGAGGATCACCACGCGCACCTCGTCGTCGGCCTCGGCGCGCAGGAAGGCGTCGTTCAGCTCGACGAGCATCCCCCGGTTCTGGGCGTTGCGGGCCTCGGGCCGGTCGAGCATGATCCGGGCGATGCGCCCATCGTCGAGCGTCTCGTACTGCACGAACTCGTAGTCGGGCATCGTGTCGGGCATCGTCCCTCCAAAGGTGCGGGCGCCACGCGTCTCCTGTGACCCTACTGTTAGACGGGGTGCCACGCGCCAACTACCATGACCCCTTCGTAGGCTGCCAGGCTGTCACGGCACGCGGTCACTGCCCGTGGTCAAGGGCGGGACCGATCCTGGGACGGAGATCGAGGGGTTCCATGAAGCTGCGACCGGGTCAGAAGCTCCACAGCGCGGTGTGCGACGCGCAGGTCGTCGTCGTCAAGGCGCCGGCCGACGAGGTGGAGCTGGGCTGCGGCGGGGCGCCGCTGCTCGACGACGGACAGCAGGCCGACGCGGCGGCGACGCTCGACCCGTCGCTGGGCGACGGGCCGCTGCTCGGCAAGCGCTACGCGGACGAGGACCTCGGCCTCGAGCTGCTGTGCACCCGAGCCGGCACGGGCGCCCTCACGGTCGACGGCCGGGCGCTGCTGGTCAAGGGCGCCAAGCCTCTGCCGTCGTCGGACTGACGGCCCCGGCATGAACCTGCTCCTTCTGCTCGACATGGCCGCCGCGGGTCGGGGCGACGAGGTCGCGGTGCAGGCCGGCGACGAGCGGCTGACCGCGGGCGAGCTGCTCGCCGCCGCCTGGGCCGGCGCCGAGGCGGCGACCGGCGCGGCGGCGCTGGCCTACGTCGGCACCAACGGCCTCGCCTTCCCCGTCGGGCTGTTCGCGGCCGCGGCGGCGGGTGTGCCGTTCGTCCCGCTCAACTACCGGCTGACCGCCGACCAGCTCCACGACCTGCTCACGCCGCTCGGCGACACCCTCGTCGTCGCCGAGGGCGAGGTGGGCCCGGCGCTCGCGGCCCGTGGCCACCGGGTGCTGGACGCGGCCGAGTTCGTGGCGAAGGCCCGGGCCGGCGCCGCGGCCGGCGCCCAGGGCGAGGTGCCCGCCGACGCCGAGGGGCCCGCCGTGCTGCTCCACACCAGCGGCACGACCGCCGCACCCAAGGCCGCCGTGCTGCGGCACCGGCACCTGACCTCCTACGTGATCGGCACGGTCGAGTTCGGGGGCGCGGGGCCCGACGAGGCCGTGCTGGTGAGCGTGCCGCCCTACCACGTGGCCGGCCTGGCGAACCTGCTCAGCAACCTGTACCTGGGGCGCCGCATCGTGTACCTCGCCCAGTTCGATGCGCCGGCCTGGGTCGCGGCCGTCCGCCGGGAGGGCATCACCAACGCCATGGTCGTGCCCACGATGCTGGCCCGCATCTGCGACGTGCTCGACGCAGGCGGGGACACCGGCGCCGGTGGGGTCGGCCTGCCGTCGCTGCGGGCGCTGTCCTACGGAGGGGCCCGCACGCCGGCCACGGTGCTGCAGCGGGTGATGACCCTGCTGCCCGACGTCGCCCTGACCAACGCCTACGGGCTGACCGAGACCAGCTCGACCATCGCCGTGCTCGGCCCCGACGACCACCGGGCGGCCCGCGACGGCGACCCGGTGGCGACCGCCCGCCTGTCGTCGGCGGGACGGGTGCTCCCCACGGTCGAGGTCCAGGTCCGGGGGCCGTTCGACGACCCGCTGCCCGCCGGCGAGATCGGCGAGGTCTGGGTGCGGGGCGAGCAGGTCTCGGGCGAGTACGCCGGCAGGGAGGCCCCGCTCGACGCCGAGGGGTGGTTCCCGACGCGCGATCGCGGCTGGCTCGACGCCGACGGCTACCTGTTCATCGAGGGTCGCAGCGACGACACGATCATCCGCGGCGGCGAGAACATCGCGCCGGCCGAGATCGAGGAGGCCCTGCTGCAGCACCCCGACATCGCCCAGTGCGCGGTCGTCGGCGTCCCCGACGACGAGTGGGGCCAGCGCATCGCGGCGGTGGTCGTGACCCGGCCGGGCGCCGCGGTCGACGCCGACGGCGTCCGCGCCTTCGCCCGCCGCTCGCTCCGGGGCTCGAAGACGCCCGACGTGGTCACGTTCGCGGCGTCCCTGCCCTTCACCGAGACGGGCAAGCTGTTGCGGCGGGTCGTGCAGGCCGATCTGCTCGCCCCGTCGTGACCCAGTTGTTAGCTTAGGAACCACTCGATCGAGGGGGTCGGCGATGGACATCAACGAGATGGTGCTGGTGAGTGTCGACGACCACGTCGTCGAGCCGCCCCACCTGTTCGACGGGCGGCTGCCCGCGAAGTACGTGGACCTGGCGCCCAAGTTCGTCACCCGCGACGACGGCACCAACGCCTGGGTCTACGAGGGCCAGGAGATCTCGAACGTGGCCCTCAACGCCGTGGCGGGCCGCCCGAAGGAGGAGTACGGCATGGAGCCGACCTCCTTCGCCGAGCTGCGCGCCGGCACCTACGACATCGACGAGCGGGTGAAGGACATGGACGCCAACGGCGTCCTCGGCTCGCTGTGCTTCCCGTCGTTCCCCCAGTTCTGCGGCCAGCTCTTCGCTCGCACCGAGGACAAGGACGTGGCCCTGGCCATGATCCGGGCCTACAACGACTGGCACATCGACGACTGGTGCGGCACCCACCCGGGCCGGTTCATCCCCTGCCCGCTGCCCGCCATCTGGGACCCCGAGGTGCTGGCCGCCGAGGTGCGTCGCACCGCGGCCAAGGGCGCCCGCGCGGTGACCTTCTCCGAGAACCCGTCGAAGCTGGGCTGGCCCAGCATCCACTCCGACCACTGGGATCCCTTCTGGCAGGCGTGCAGCGACGAGGGCGTGGTCGTGTGCATGCACATCGGGTCGTCGTCGTCGCTGGTCATCACCTCCGCCGACGCGCCGATCGACTGCCTGATCACCCTCACGCCCATCAACATCGTGCAGGCCGCCACCGACATCATCTGGTCGGGGATCCTGACCAAGTTCCCCGACCTGCGCATCGCCCTCTCCGAGGGCGGCATCGGCTGGATCCCCTACTTCCTCGAGCGGATCGACTACCAGTACCGCCAGCACCACTTCTGGACCGGCCAGGACTTCGGCGACCGGCTGCCCAGCGAGGTGTTCAGCGACCGCGTGCTGACCTGCTTCATCGACGACCGCTTCGGGGTCGCCAACCGGGCCTCCATCAACATGGACAACGTGATGTGGGAGTGCGACTACCCCCACTCCGACTCGACCTGGCCGTTCTCGCCCGAGCAGGTCGCCGAGCACTTCGTGGGCGGCGTGAGCGACCACGACATCGACCGCATCACCCACCTCAACGCCATGCGGCACTTCTCCTACGACCCCGTGACGGCCCTCGGGGGCCGCGAGCGCTGCACGGTCGGCGCCCTGCGGGCCCGCGCCGCCGGCCACGACGTGGCGATCCGGTCGGTCCGGCCCGACATGGTCGGCAAGCACGCGTCCCGTGCTGTCGACCTGGCCGTGCCCGGCAACTGAGCCGGCGGAACGTCGCGCGGTCCTCGCGCAGGGCGCCACCTCGGTGGGCCCGGAGCCGAGCCGGCGCTACTCCGGCGTGCCCAGGCGGGGGATGACCTTCGAGGCGATGAGCTCGAGGCTCTCCCACGCCAGGTCGGGATCGAGGCCGCCCATCAGCGGGTGCAACAGCAGCGAGCCGGTCTCGCGCACCCGGGCCAGGCACTCGTCGGGCGTGATGACGACGTACGCGCCGCTGGTGCGGAGCGAGTCGACGTCGTCGGTCATCTCGTACGGGCCGCGCTCGTTGGCGCCGGCCAGCCAGGCGCCGTACACGTTGGTGTCGTGAAAGGCGTGCGGTGCGATGCGCGCCCACGCCTCGTCGGGGTCGTCGGCGACGTGGACGAACCGGGGCGCGTCGAGCCCGGGCGCCGGGCCCACGTCGCGGCCGAGCTCGGCGCAGGCCTCCTGGTAGTACCCCCACACCGTGGTGTCCACGGGCAGGAACCCGAGGCCGAGCCGGGCGGCGCGCCGGGCGGCCCCCCGCGAGGCACCGCCGAGGAGGAGGCCCGGTCCGTCGGGGCGGGCGGGCCGGGGGGTGACCCGGACGCGCCGGCCGCGGTACTCGAACTCCTCCCCGGTCCACGCCTTGCGGAGGACCTCGATGCCCTCCTCGAGCAGCGGGATGCGGTCGTCGAGGGTGCGGCCGAACATGGCCAGCTCCTCCTCGCGGTAGCCCGCGCCGAGGATGACGTCGATGCGCCCGCCGCTCGCCAGGTCGAGCACCGCGAGGTCCTCGGCGACGCGGATCGGGTCGTACAGGGGCAGGATGAGCGCGGCGATCATGATGCGCAGGTCGCGGGTGCGCCCGGCGATGGCGGCGGCCATCACCAGCGGGGAGGGGCAGTAGCCGTCCTCCGACCCGTGGTGCTCGGACAGCGTGGCCATGAGGAAGCCGTGCTCCTCGGCCCAGGCGCACTGCTCGAGCGCCGCCCGGTACAGCGCCTCGGCCGGTGCCCCGAACGCAGGCGCCCGCAGGTCGTACCGCAGCGACAGGAACGCCCCGATGTCGGTCATGTCTGTCCCCTCCGTGGTGTGTGCAGATCCTCAGACGGCCGGTGCCGTGGCGCCGGCGACCAGGTCGCCCGGTGCCGACCCGACGGCGGTGCGCGTCGTGGCGGTGACCACGGGCCGGTCGTCGTCGCCCGCGTCCCGCACCTCGACCCGACCGAGGCCCGCCATGACCTGGGCCCTGGCGACCGCCGGACCGGACCGCACCGGCCGCAGGTAGCGCAGCGCCATCGACGACAGCGTGGCTCCCGGCGTGAGCGACAGTGCCGCCTCCTCGACGGCCAGGGCGATCAGTCCGCCGTTGACCGAGCCGGCGGCGTTCAGGCCGTCCTCGGAGCGGGGGAGCACGGCGACCCCGGGCTCCTGCCGCCGGCAACCCGCCCGCTCGGCGAACGGGAGCCGCAGCCGCCCGGGGACGTGCTGCATCGCGTCCACGGACGTCAGGGGCGGCAGCTCCAGGTGGGGGTCGGGCGCCGCCATGAACGAGGCGGTGCCGATCGCCACCGGGTTGCCGTCACCGTCGGTGACGTCGACCCCGCACACCACCACCGAGCGGCCGGCCTTGATCAGGCGCGAGACGGCCCGGACCGTGCCGGCGGCCGGCGCCCGGTCGTACACGTGGACGTCGAGCTCGAGCGTGACCGGCACCCGCGGGGTCAGCACGTCGATGGCGGCGAGGCCGGCCACGTGGTCGACCCAGGTGGCGAGGATGGAGGTGCGCAGGCTCGCGGTGCCGGGCGCCCACATCTCGGGGACGACCTCCGCGGTGCCCTGCATGGTGTCGCCGGCGCGGCCCACGGTGAAGCCGAGGTCGCGCAGGACGTGCCCGGCCGCTTTCGGGTCGGCGTCGACCTCCACGTGGTGTCCTCCCCGGCGCTCTCGGCACCCGCTCGACAGTGACCGAGATGTTAGTTCACGTGACCCGCGAGCGGGATTCCCGGTCGACGGCGAAGCATCGTCCGGCGCCCGGTCGCCGCGCTCAGCCCAGCACGTCGCCGGCCCAGCCGAGCAGGGCGGGGGCCAGCAGCGGCCAGCGGACGAACAGGCCCTCGCCCGCCCCGCCGGCACGGGCGGCCGACCGCCGGAGCCACTCGTCGTCGCCCCAGGGGGGCTCGACCAGCCGGGCGTCGGGGAGCAGCTCGGCCAGCTGCTCGGAGGTCGCCCGGGTGTGGTTCGGGTCGCTGGCCCCGCTGCGGAAGACGAGGGCGGGGATGTCGAGCGCCCGGCCATCGGCGTCGGGCAGCCCGGGCACGAGCTCGTCGCCGCACGGGCAGTAGGCGACCATCCAGCGTTCGAGGGTGGCGATGAACTCCTGGGGATCCTGGTCGAGGAACCGCCGGCGGTTGGCGGGGTTCCGCTCCAGGACCTCCGCCCACTCGGGCAGGGCGGCGACCGCCTCCATCCCCCCGGTCCACGCCGCGCGGATGGAGCCACCGCAGTAGTGGGTGCCGAGGACCAGGAGGCCGTAGATGCCGCCGCTGATCCACCAGGCGGCGACGGCCGCCGCCACCTCGCGGTGACGGGTGGCGGTGAGCAGCGAGACCCGGGAGCCGCCCGAGCCCCCGGCGATGACGGCGGGTGCCATGTCGAGGTGGGACAGCAGCCCGGCGAGCACGTCGGCCTGCATGGCCGACTCGGACGGGCCGCGGAAGCACACGTCGGACGCCCCCGTGTTGGGCCGGTCCCAGACGAGCACCCGGTTGCCGCCCGCCGCCAGGGCCTCGGCCAGCTCGCGCACGCCCGGGGAGTCCTTGCTGAACCTGCCGCCCGGCGTGATGACCCAGGGCCGGCCGTCGCCGATCACCTCGTAGGCGATCGCCAGCCCGTTGACCGTTGCAGTCGCCATCGGCCGACAGTACCATCGGCCCGGATGTCAGGGAACACTCACTCACTTACGTCGACGGGCTCGTCGACCGATTCGTCGACAGGGTCGCCCGAGGTCATGTCGGAACGGGGTGCTCCCGAGCGCCCCGAGGTCTTCGCCGACCTGTTCATCGTGGACGCCGACTCGCACTGGTCCGAGCCGCCCGACCTGTTCACCAGCCGGGCGCCGGCCGACATCCGTGACCGGATGCCCCGGGTCGAGGAGGTGGACGGCCAGCGCGTCTGGATGTTCGACGGTCACCAGGTCGGCCGGTTCAGCGCCGCCGGCGTGATCGGGCGCGACGGCCGCAAGGAGAGCGCCCACAAGGCGTTGCGCGAGTGGTCGATCGACGAGGTGCACGTCGGCGCGTACGACCCCAAGGTGCGCCTCGGCGTGCTCGACGAGTGCGGGATCGACGCGCAGATCATCTTCCCCAGCACGATCGGCCTCGGCGGCCAGGACCTCGGGTTGGTCGACGACGAGGCGCTCTGCCGCATGGCCGTGGAGATCTACAACGACGCCATGGCCGAGATCCAGGCCGACTCGGGCGACCGGCTGCTGCCTCTGCCGCTCATGCCCGCGTGGAGCGTCGACACGTGTGTCGCCGAGGCCAAGCGGGTGGCGGCGCTCGGGGCGCGGGGGGTCAACATGACCTCCGATCCCCAGGACCTCGGTGCCCCCGATCTCGCCAGCCACGAGTGGGACCCGCTGTGGGAGGCGTGCACCGAGCTCCAGCTGCCCGTGCACTTCCACATCGGCGCCAGCGTCACCGGCATGACGTTCTACGGCAAGTACCCGTGGGCGTCGCACCCCGAGAACACCAAGCTCGCCATCGGCGGCACGCTGCTGTTCATCGGCAACGCCCGGGTCGTGACCAACCTCATCCTCTCGGGCATGTTCGACCGCCACCCCGACCTCAAGATGGTGTCGGTCGAGAGCGGCGTGGGGTGGATCCCGTTCATCCTCGAGACCCTCGACTACGAGATGGCCGAGAACGCGCCGCAGGAGCTGGCGCAGCTGAAGAAGATGCCGTCGGAGTACTTCCGCAGCAACCTCTACGCCACGTTCTGGTTCGAGCAGAACCGCAACAAGCTGCCCGACCTCATCGAGGCCGTCGGCGAGGACAACATCCTCTTCGAGACCGACTTCCCCCACCCGACCTGCATGTACCCGGCGCCGCTCCAGACGGTCGCCGCGAAGATGGCGACGATCTCGCCCGAGGCCAAGCGCAAGATCATGGGCGAGAACGCCCGCCAGCTGTACCGGCTCTGAGCTGGACGGCAGGCTGCGCGGCATGGACTCCATCGGACACTGGATCGGCGGCCGGGCCGTGGCGGGGACGTCGGGGCGCACCGCGCCCGTCCACGACCCGGCGCGGGGCAGCCAGACCGGCGAGGTGGCGCTCGCCTCCGCGGCCGAGGTCGGCGACGCCGTCAAGGTCGCGGTCGACGCCGCGGCCGGCTGGGGCGAGACGCCGCCCGGCCGGCGCGCCCAGGCGATGTTCCGGCTGCGCGAGCTGCTCGACGCCCATCGCGACGACCTGGCCGCCGTCGTCACCCGCGAGCACGGCAAGGTGCTGGCCGATGCCCAGGGCGAGGTGGCCCGGGGCATCGACAACGTCGAGTTCGCGTGCGGCATCCCCCAGCTGCTCAAGGGCTCGCACTCGGCCGAGGTGGCGGGCGGCGTCGACGTCCACACCGTCCTCCAGCCTGTGGGGGTGGTCGCCGGGGTCACCCCGTTCAACTTCCCGGTCATGGTGCCGCTCTGGATGCTGGCCAACGCCGTGGCGTGCGGCAACGCGTTCGTGCTGAAGCCCTCGGAGAAGGACCCGTCCGCGTCGCTGTTCCTGGCCGATCTGGTGCAGCGGGCCGGCTTCCCCGACGGCGTGGTCAACGTCGTCCAGGGGGACGCCGAGGCGGTGGGCGCCCTGCTCGCGCACCCCGACGTCGACGCCGTGTCGTTCGTCGGCAGCACCCCCGTGGCCCGCCACATCTACGAGACCGGCACCCGCCACGGCAAGCGGGTCCAGGCCCTCGGCGGCGCCAAGAACCACATGGTCGTGCTGCCCGACGCCGACGTGGGCGCCGCCGCCGACGCGGTCATCTCCGCGGCCTACGGGTCGGCGGGCGAGCGGTGCATGGCCATCTCGGTCGTCGTCGCGGTGGGCGGGGTCGCCGACGATCTCGTCCCGGCCATCGCCGATCGCATCCCCGGCGTCGTCGTCGGGCCTGGCGACGATCCCGCCTCGATGATGGGGCCGCTGATCACGGCCCAGCACCGCGACCGCGTCCGGTCCTACGTCGAGGGCGCCGCCGGCGAGGGGGCCCGGGTCGTGGTCGACGGCTCGTCGTCCCCGTCGCCCGGCGACGGGTTCTTCCTCGGCTGCTCGCTGCTCGACGGCGTCGAGCCGGGCATGCGCGCCTACGACGACGAGATCTTCGGGCCCGTCCTCGGGGTGGTCCGGGTCGCCACGTTCGACGAGGCGGTGGCCCTGGTCAACGCCAACCCCTATGGCAACGGGGTCGCCCTCTTCACCCGCGACGGCGGCGCCGCCCGGCGCTTCGAGCGCGCGGTCGAGGTCGGCATGGTGGGCATCAACGTGGCGATCCCGGTGCCGGTCGCCGCCCACTCGTTCGGCGGGTGGAAGGCGTCGCTGTTCGGCGACCACCCCATCTACGGGCCCGACGGCGTCCGGTTCTACACCCGGCCCAAGGTCGTGACGTCCCGCTGGCCCGACCCGGCGTCGAGCGTGATCGACCTCGGCTTCCCCCACGGCCGCTGACCGACCGCCCTCCGCCCGGCGTCACGGGCAACGATGCGGCGGTCGCCCCGCCTCCCCTGCACGGCAGGCCGGCGCTCGTCGACAACTCCCTGCGAATGCCGCCTCGAAATGGCGTCGTCAGACGCCCGGAGGCCTCTTAGGCTGCGGCGATGACCTCGACGGGGCCGGCTCCGAGCGCACTGCCGCGTTGGGCGCGGCGCCGTGCGCACGTCCACCGCGGCGGCACGACCGACCCCCGGCGCTGGCGGTTCGAGCGTGCCACCGCTCGGATCGAGCCCGCGGTCGCGCCGATCCTGGCCGCGCACGCGACCGACTACTGGATGCGGCCCCTCCGCCGGCGCGAGGTGGCGCCCGACCTCGGGCACGAGGCCGGCCGGGTCGTGTGGACCATCGACCGGGTGCCCGTGCTGGACCTCCGTCTCGCCCCGCGCGGGCCGGCCTGGCTGGTCGTGCACGACTTCGGGCTGATGGAGCCGCTGCGGAAGGCGGTCCGCTCCCGGCACGTGCGGATCCGCTTCGCGACCGCCCGCGACGTCGTCCCCCGCGATCAGGCGTAGGGACCCGGGTCAGCCGCCGCGGGCGTCGACGAGGGCGCGGCGGTTGATCTTGGTCGCCTCGCTGCGGGGGATGGCCTCGACGATCTCGACGGACTTGGGCACCTTGTAGGCCGCCAGGCGGCTCTTGGCGTAGGCGATGACGTCGCCCTCGGTGGGGGGCGCGGCGGCGTCGATGGGCTCGACGATCGCGTGCACCCGCCGGCCCCAGTCGGCGTCGCGCAGGCCGACGACCACGATGTCGGCGATGGCCGGGTGGTCGACGAGGGCGGTCTCCACCTCGGCCGGGTACACGTTGGCGCCGCCCGTGACGATCATGTCCACCCGCCGGTCGACCAGGTGCAGGTACCCGTCGGGGTCGACGTAGCCCAGATCGCCGACGGTCGAGAACCCGTCGTCGGTCACGCCCCGGGGCGCGGCGTCGCCGAGGTAGCGGAAGCCGACGCTCATGGGGGAGCGGAGGTAGATCTCACCGATCTCGCCGGCGGGCAGGTCGCGGCCCTCGGCGTCGAGGATGCGAACCTCCGTGTCGCGGATCCCGCGCCCGACGCTGCCCTGGTGCGCCATCCACTCGTCGCCCCGCAGCGCGGTGAACCCGAGCCCCTCGGTCATGCCGTAGACCATGACGATGCGGTCGGCCCCGATGAGGCCCGCCCACCGGTGCACCAGCGAGGGCGGCATCGGCGCCGCCCCCTGGAGGATCCAGTCGACGCTCGACAGGTCGCGGTCGTCGACGCCCGGCAGGTCGGCGACGCGCTGCAGCATGGTGGGCGTGGCGGTGAAGGTCGTGATGCCGTGGCGCTCGATCGCGTCGACCGCACGGGCGGCGTCGAACCGCTCGAGCACCACCAGGCGGTCGCCTGCGATCAGGCTGTAGAGCGTCGCGAACCCGTTGGTGTGGTACATGGGCGCGGGCACCAGGATCGTCTGGGGCAGGGCGACGGGCCGCCACCCCTCCATGAACGGCGTGCCGAGAGCCGGGTCGTAGAGGGCGGGCCGCTCGCTCAGGATGACCTTCGGCGTGCCGGTCGACCCGCTGCTGCAGATGCCGCTGACCTGGGGCGACGTCGCGTCGGGGAGCACGGGCACGTCGAGCTCGCCGGTGGCGTCGATCCAGGCGACGTCCTCGGGACCGAGGTGGACGCGGGGCGCGATGACCTCGCGGACCCGGGCCTGCTCCCAGTCGGGCAGGTCCCAGCGCACCGGCACGGGCACCGCGCCCAGCTTCCACGCCGCCAGGGCGCTGAGCACGAACTGGGGGGAGTTGCGGAGGCCGAGGGCGATCCGGTCGCCGAGGCGGACCCCCCGTCCGGCCAGCGCGCCCGCGAGCTGGCTCGACCGCCGGTCGAGGTCGTGCCACGTGAGCACACGCTCTTGCCCGTCCACCGCGATGTGCCGGCACACCTGCTCGTCGGGACGTTCGTCGGCGAGGTGTCCCACCCGGCGAGCGAAGCTCACCTCTCCTGTCACCTGCGACCCCCTCCGGCGCGGCCTGACGTCGAAGGCGCGGTTCTAGCACAGGCACGGCAAGATACGTGAGTGCTCACTCGTCCAGCCGGCCGTCCCGCCCGCCCCGCGATCCGATGACGGAGCCGCTGGCCGGCGTGCGGGTCGTCGAGGTCGCCACCCACGTCTTCGCCCCGATGGCCGGCGCCGTGCTCGCGGAGTGGGGGGCCGACGTCGTGAAGGTCGAGCACCCGGAGACGGGCGACCCCTACCGCGGCCTGGTGACCTCCGGCCTCCACCCGCGGCAGGCAGGCGTCGACCCGTACGTCCAGGCGGCCAACCGGGGGAAGCGGTCGGTGGGCATCGACCTCAAGCACCCCGACGGCCGGCGCCTGCTCACCCGGCTGGTGCGGGGCGCCGACGTGTTCGTCACGAACCTCCGGCCCGACGCCCGCCGCCGCCTGCGCATCGACGTCGAGGACGTGCGGGAGGACAACCCGGCGGTGATCTACGTGCGGGCGACCGCCTTCGGGGTGCGGGGCCCCGACGCCGAGCGCGGCGGCTACGACGCCGGTGCCTACTGGGCGCGCAGCGGCATGCAGCACGCCCTCACGCCGCCCGGCGCCGACTGGCCCCGCCCGGCGCCCCCCGCCTTCGGCGACCTCGCGGGCGCGCTGGCCGTCGTCGCCGGCGTCGGCGCCGCCCTGCACCACCGCACCGCAGGGGGCGATCCGGCGGTCGTCGACGCCTCCCTGCTCGCCGCGGGCATGTGGCAGCTCCAGCCCGGGATCGTGAGCGCGGCAGCCGGCACCGCAGGCGGCGCAGAGGGCGCCGGCCCGGCGGACCCGAGTCCGGCGCCGGGCGCAGCCGACCGGTACGGCACGTGGAACCCGCTGATGCTCACCTACCGGACCAAAGACGGCCGGTTCGTGGCGCTGACGATGCTGGCGTCCGACCGCCACTGGCCCGACTTCTGCCGGGCGATCGGCCACCCCGAGATGGTGGGCGAGCCCCGCTTCGCCGACCAGGACGCCCGCCGGCGCAACGCCCGCGCCTGCGTCGAGTGGCTCGATGCGGTCTTCGCCGGGCGGGACCTCGCCGACTGGCGGCGGGCGCTCGCCGGCTTCCCGGGCGAGTGGGCGCCGGTGCAGGCGCCGGGCGAGCTGCACGACGACCCCCAGGTACAGGCCAACGGGTACATCGCCGCCGTCGACGTGGGCACGGGGACGCCGCTGCCCATGGTCACGACGCCCGTGCAGTTCGACGGCGAGCCCGGCCGGCCCACCCGCGCCCCCGAGCACGGCGAGCACACCGAGGCCGTGCTGGTCGAGCTGGGCCTGTCGTGGGACGAGATCGGCTCGCTCAAGGCCGCCGGCGCCATCCTCTGACCCCGGTTCCGGCGTCGCCGGGTGCCGTGGTGGCAGGGAGCGACGCCGGTTGTGGTGGGTGGTGGTGGGTCCAGGGTTCTGGCGTTGCTGGGTGCCGTGGGGGCAGGGGTCGACGCCGGTTGTGGGGGTGGTGGTGGGTCCAGGGTTCTGGCGTCGCTGGGTGCCGTGGGGGCAGGGACCGACGCCAGATGTGGGTGGGTGGTGGTGCGTCTCCGATTCTGACGTCGCTGGGTGCCGTGGGAGCAGGGAGCGACGCCAGATGTCGGTTGGCCGGCCGGTGATCCGGGTCCCGCGGTGCTGGCGGCGGCCTCGGACCAGAAGCGACCAGGGTGTTAGCTTCGACGGCGTGCGACCGGAGACGACGTCGGCGCCGGTGGGAGAGGACCACGCACTGGCGATCATCCCCAGCACGCTGCCCGCCCGCGCGTGGTGGGGCGACCGGCTGGTGGCCGAGTCCTCCGCCGCGGTGCGGGTCGAGGAGGCCGGTGCGCCGCCGGCCCTCTACTTCCCGTGCGCCGACGTGCGCCTCGACCTGTTCCGCGACGACGGTCACCGCACGACCTGCCCCGTCAAGGGCCCGGCCCGGCTGTGGAGCATCGACCCGCACCCGGACGGCGGCGCCGGCTCGGCGGCGCCGCGGCTCGGCTGGGGCGAGCCAGAGGTCGCCGACCCCGGCGGCGGCACCGACGTGCTCTGGAGCCTCACCGAGTCCCCGCCCGCGCTCGGGCGGCTGTCCGGCCTGGCGGCGTTCGACCACGACAGGGTCCGGGTGGAGCTCGTCGACGGGGCCGAGGGAGCGGCGCCGCGCGACGTGTCCGTCAAGCGGTTCCCCACCTGGGGCGACGCCGCCCACCTCGTCGAGCTACTCGACGTCCGGCCCGACGGCGACGGGCGCTATGAAGGGGCCGCCCGCGGCAACTGGCGGCGAGCGGTGGTCGAGGGCAGCCAGATGCTCGGCCAGGCGATCGTCGCCGCCGGCCGCCACGCCCCGGGCCGGCGCACCGTGTCCGCCCACATGGTGTTCCTGCGCCCGGCCGACGCCGCTCGGCCCCTCGCCCTGGACCTCGACGAGCTGAGCGCCGGGCGCACCTTCACGACCCTGGCCGTGCACGCCGAACAGGACGGGCGCCGTTGCGCCACCGGCACCCTGCTGCTCGACGCCACCGCCCCCGACCTGATCCGGCACGCGGTGGCGCCGCCCGACGTGCCCGGCCCCTACGAGAGCGAGCCGTACGACATGGGGGTCACCGGCCGCGACGTCCGCATCGTCGACGGTGCCTACACCGACGACCCCGACGCCCCCGTCGGGCCGCCGACGCTCGACGCGTGGGTGCGGTTCCGCGACGTGCCCGACGACGGCTACCTGCACGCGGCGCTGCTGGCCCAGTTCACGGGGCACATGTCGATCGCGGCAGCGCTGCGCCCGCACGCCGGCGTCGGCCAGCGCGAGGCGCACCGCAGCCTGTCGACGGCCATCAACGCCATCGGCCTCTCGCTGCACGGCGACGTGCGGGCCGACCGCTGGATGCTCTACCGGCACCACGCGACGTTCGCCGGCGACGGCATGACGCATGCCGAGTGCCGGGTGCACGACGAGGCGGGGGCGCTGCTCGCCTCGTTCACCGTGGACGCCATGGTCCGCCGGTTCGCCGGCGGCACGACCCCCGGCGACGACCGGAGAGCTTTGTGAGGTGGCGCCAGTGAGCGAGCGGAGCGAGCGAACCATGGGCTCAGTGCGGTTCCCGGCCCGTAGGGCCGATGACTCATTGCGCGCAGCCCGGAGGGTGCGCCAGTGAGCGAGCGGAGCGAGCGAACCATGGGCTCAGTGCGGTTCCCGGCCCGTAGGGCCGATGACTCATTGCGCGCAGCCCGGAGGGTGCGCCAATGAGTCTCACGTCGGGGCGTGGGCCGCTGAGCCGGAACCGGGCCGGGCGCTTCACTGCGCCCGTGCCCGACGGCGTCGGCTACGTCGAGCCGTTCCGGCGCCGGGTGCGGGGCGTCACGGGCGACCGGACGCTGGTCGACAGCGAGCGGGTCCTGCTCGTCCACCGGCCGGGCGAGCCACCGGCGTTCGCGTTCCCGCCCGCCGACGTCGACGGCGCCCCCGTCGAGCCCGTCCTCGACGCACCCGGTCACGTGCGCGTGCCGTGGGACGCCGTCGAGGCCTGGTACGAGGAGGACGAGCGGGTCTTCTTCCACCCCCGCAACCCGTACCACCGGGTCGACTGCGTCCGCACCAGCCGGCGGCTCCGCGTCGAGGTGGCCGGGGCGGTGCTCGTCGACACGACCGAGACGCTCGGGGTGTACGAGACGGCGCTCGACCCCAAGCTCTACGTCGGGCCCGACCGGGTCCGCGTCGAACTGCTGGTCCCGAGCACGACCACGACCTACTGCCCGTACAAGGGGACCGCCTCGTACTGGTCGGCGCAGGTCGACGACGTGGTGGTGGAGGACGTCGCCTGGGCCTACGAGGACCCGCTGCCCGAGTCCCTCCCCCTGGCGGGCATGCTCAGCTTCGACCCGGCCCGCGCCACGGTCGCGGCCGAGCTGCCGCCTGGTGGCACGGTGTGAGCCGGGGGCTGGCGCCGACCGGGCCGGCTCGACGGGGTGACCGGGACGGCGGACCATCCGTGGCCCTATGATGAGTGAGCCCTCATTCGATTGCGCTCGGGTCTCCCCACCCGCCGCAGGGCTGGCAACCGACGCCGACGATCCGAGGAAGCGAGGTCCGCGATGACCGGCAGCGCCACCGACGCCCGGGATGCGGCCGCCCAGGCCGGACCGGCCCGGTTGCTGTCGGGGGTCGACACCATCTGCGAGCTGCTCGTCGCCCGCCGGGCCCTCGACATGCGGGGCGGTCTCGACACGGCGACGTTCGTCTCCGGCTACCCGGGCTCGCCCCTCGGCGGCTTCGACCTGGCGCTCGAGCGGCTGGGCGAGCGCCTCGGGGCCAGCCGGATCGTGCACCGGCCCGGCCTCAACGAGGAGCTGGCCGCGGCGGCCGTCTGGGGCTCGCAGATGGGCGAGGCCGTGCCCTACGACGGCGTCGACGGGGTCGTCGGCGCCTGGTACGGCAAGGGCCCGGGCCTCGACCGGTCCGGCGACGTGCTCAAGCACGCCAACCTGATGGGCGCCGGGCCGGGTGGCGGCGCCGTGCTGTTCGTCGGCGACGATCCGTCGGCCAAGTCGTCCACCCTGCCCTACGACACCAACCTGGCGCTCGCCGACGCCGGGGTCCCCGTGCTCGTGCCCGCCGACCAGCAGGACCTCTTCGACCTGGGCGTCGAGGCCTTCCGCCTCAGCCGCTTCTGCGGGTCGTGGGTCGGGGTGCGCATCGTCACGGCCGTCGCCGACGGCATCGCCGCGGTCGACACCGGCACCGGGCGGTTCCCCGCGGTCGACCCCGAGGTCGTGGTCGACGGGCGTCCCTGGCGCCACGAGCCCGTGGGCCGGATCCTCGGCGGCGACCTCGAGGAGCTGTGGCTCGACCGTCGCCTCCGGGCCGCCCAGGGCTGGGTCGCGGCGCGCGGGCTCGACCGCATGGTGGGCGCCCCCGGCCGCGCCCGGCTCGGCATCGTCTGCGCCGGCAAGACCTACCGCGACGTGCTCGGGGCGTTGGAGGCGTGCGGGCTCGGCGTCGACTATCTCGCGGGTGCGGGCATCCGCATCCTCAAGCTGGCCATGACCCATCCGGTGGCGCCGGCGCCCGTGCTCGACCTGTCGCGCGAGGTCGACGAGATCCTGGTCGTCGAGGAGAAGCGGCCGTTCGTCGAGCAGCAGATCCGGGCGATCGTGCACGAGGCCGGGCACGCCACCCCCGTCCGGGGCAAACGTGACGGCACGGGGGTGGCCCTCGTCCCGGTGTCCGGCGAGCTCACGGCCGACCGGCTCGTCCCCGCCCTCCGGCGTGTGCTGCCCGGACTCGCACGGCCGTCGCCGGCCTCCGGGATCGGCCGGGCGCGGCTCCCGCTGGCCGAGGTGCCCGGGCGGCTCCCCGCCTTCTGCAGCGGTTGCCCGCACAACCGCTCGACCGTCGTGCCGGTCGGCTCGATCACGGGGGGCGGCGTCGGCTGCCACGGCATGATCCACTTCGAGCCCCGGCACGGGGCCGAGACGTTCGTCCCGCCCACGCCGATGGGCGCCGAGGGGGCGCACTGGATCGGCCTCGCCCCGTTCGTCGGCGACCGCCACCTGTTCCAGAACCTGGGCGACGGGACGTTCAGCCACTCGGGCAGCCTGGCGGTGCGGGCGTGCGTGGCCGCCGGCGTCCACATCACGTTCAAGCTGCTCTACAACTCGGCCGTGGCGATGACCGGGGGGCAGGACGTGACCGGCCTGATGGACGTGCCCGCGCTGACCCGGTCGCTGGCGGCCGAGGGCGTGGGCGCCATCGCGGTGTGCACCGACGACGTCGGTCGGTACGGGCGGCGCGCCGCATTCGCCCCGGGCGTCGCCGTGCGGCCCCGCGAGGACGTCGTCGACGTGCAGGAGGAGCTGCGACGCCATCCCGGCGTGTCGGTGCTGATCTACGACCAGCAGTGCGCCGCCGAGGCGCGCCGCCTGCGCAAGCGGGGTGAGCAGGACGAGCCGCCCCGGCGCGTGGTCGTCAACCAGGCCGTGTGCGAGGGCTGCGGCGACTGCTCCCGGGTGAGCAACTGCCTGTCGGTGCTGCCCGTGGACACCGAGTTCGGGGAGCGACGCGAGATCCACCAGTCGTCCTGCAACAAGGACTACTCGTGCCTCGAGGGCGACTGCCCCTCGTTCGTCACCCTGGTCCCGGCGGCGCGCGGCCGGGGCTCGCGGTGGCGCCGGGCCCGCCGGTCCGCCGGCCCGCCGGCCGCCGCCTCGGGGGCAACCGACCCGATCGCCGGCCCGCGCACCGCCCGGCCCCGGCTCCCGGCCGGCGACCTGCCCGATCCGGCCGCCACCCCCGTCCGCGGGCGGTTCAGCGTGTACACCACCGGCATTGGCGGCACGGGCATCGTCACCGCCAACCGCGTCCTCGCCCGGGCCGCGGTGGTCGCCGGCCACGCCGTGCAGGGCGTCGACCAGACCGGCCTGTCGCAGAAGGCGGGGTCGGTGGTGTCGCACCTGCACATCGCCCCGGCGGCCCACGACGTCACCACGGCGACCGTCGCCGACGGCGACGCCGACCTGTACCTGTCGGGCGACATCCTGCAGGCGGCCTCCGCGACCCACCTGCGCAAGGTGGCGCAGGGTCGCACGGTCGCGGTGGTCGACTCCGCCTTCGTGCCCACCGCCACGATGTTGCAGACCGACGGGTCCGTCGACGAGTCCGGCCTGGCCGCGGCCCTGACCGATGCGGTCGGGGCCGGGCGCACGCTGCTGACCGACAGCACCGGCCTGGCCGAGACCGTGTTCGGCGACCACCTCCCCGCCAACGTCGTGCTGCTGGGGGCCGCGTTCCAGCGCGGGGCGCTGCCGCTCCCGCTCGACGCCATCGCCCAGGCCATCTCCGAGCTGGGCCGGGCGGCGGCGGTGAACCAGGAGGCGTTCGCCTGGGGCCGCTGGGTCGCCCACGACCCCGACGCCGTGGCGGCCGCACTGGGCGGGGGCGGGGTGGCCGCCCGGCGGCCCCAGTCCGCGATCTGGGATCCGTCGCCACCCGCCACGGCCGGCGCCCGCGAGCTGGTCGGGGCTGCGGCCGTGCCGCGCTCGCTGCGCGGGCTGATCGAGCGGCGGGCGGCCCAGGTGATCGACTACCAGGGTCGGGGGCGGGCCGGCCGCTGGCTGGACCTGGTGGTCCGCGCCGCGGCCGCCGAGGAGGTGGGCGACCCGGCCGGCGAGCACGGCTGCGCGTTCACGGAGGCTGTCGCCGAGGGCTGGTTCAAGCTGCTCACCTACAAAGACGAGTACGAGGTGGCCCGCCTGCACCTGCGGCTCCCCCTCGACGACATGGCGGACGAGGTCGGCATCCCGGGCGCCTTCCGGGTGCGGTACCACCTCCACCCGCCGGCCCTCCGTCGCATGGGGGTCGACCACAAGATCGCCGTCGGCGCCGGCCCGGCCCGGGTCGCGTTCCGGGGGCTCGCCGCCCTGCGGCGGGTCCGCGGCACGCCGCTCGACCTGTTCGGGTACGCCCGCCACCGACGGGAGGAGCGCGGGCTGGCCGACGAGTACGCCGGGCTCGTCGAGGCGGCGATCGCACGGCTGTCGCCGGACACCTACGGCGCCGCCGTCGAGCTGGCCCGCAGCGTGGCGACGATCCGGGGCTACGAGGACATCAAGAGCGACGCGATCGAGCGGTGGCGCAGCGACACGGCCGCGCTGCGCGCCACGGCGACGGGCGGGTGAGCGCCGCGATCAAGGTCGTGCGGTTCCTCGCCGGCGACCCGTCGCTGGCCGAGGTGCTCTCCGCGCGCTGGACCGGCGCACTGGCCGCCGACGCCGACGCCGATGCCGATGCCGACGCCGACGCCGGCGGTCCCGCGGTCGCCGGGCGGCCGGTGCGGGTGGCCCTGGCGGTGGCCGTCGAGCTGCCCGAGATCGACGCGCCCCGGTTCGCGGCCGTCGACCTCCAATGGTTCCCGGACGTGGGGGAGGCGCTGGCCAACGAGGCGTGGCTGGCGGCGGTCGACCCCGACCTTGCGCTCGACTCGCCCCTGCTCGGCGGCGCCTCGTGCCGGATCGTCGCCGAGGAGGTGGTGCTCCGCGGCCACGACCAACTGGCCGCCCGCTGGGCGGCCGGGGGCGAGCGCCACAAGATGATGTCCTTCGGCCGGCGCCACCCCACGCTCACGCCCGAGGAGTTCTCGGCGCGCTGGCGCGGTGAGGCCGGCCGGCTGGGCGGCGAGCGGATTCCCGACGACGTGCGCGGGTCGGCCTACGTGCAGAACCACCCCGTCCGGAGCGCCGGTCACGAGTGGCCGCTCGACGCCGTCAACGAGGTGTACCTGGACGACCTCGCCGCCCTCCGCCGGCGCGCCGCCTGGCTCGCGGCCCGGCTGGCAGCCGGCGGGCCCGCGGGGCCCGGCGGCCTCATGTCGCCCACCGAGGCGTGGTCGATGGGCCTGCGCGAGGCCGTCCTCACCCCGCCCGCGGCGTTGGCCCGCTCCGAGAATTGATGTCATAGTTGCGGCACGAATTGCCGTGCGTCCCAGGGAGGATCGGCGTGACGACCACGACCGGGAGCGACGTCTCCTACGACCCGTACGACATCGGGATCAACGCCGATCCATACCCCACGTACCGCCGTCTCCGCGAGGAGGCGCCGCTCTACTACAACGAGCAGCACGACTTCTTCGCCCTCAGCCGGTTCGAGGACGTCCAGGGCGGCCTGCACCAGCGCGAGACCTTCATCTCCGGGCGCGGCGGGATCCTCGAGCTGATCCGGGCCAACATCGAGATGCCGCCCGGCGTCCTCATCTTCGAGGACCCGCCGGTGCACACGGTCCACCGCGGCCTGCTGTCCCGGGTGTTCACGCCGCGCAAGATGAACGCCCTCGAGCCGCAGGTCCGCGAGTTCTGCGCCCGCAGCCTGGACCCGCTGGTGGGGACCGGGCGCTTCGACTTCGTGCGGGACCTGGGCGCCCAGATGCCGATGCGGGTGATCGGCATGCTGCTCGGCATCCCCGAGGAGGACCAGGAGGCCATCCGCGACCACTCCGACGCCGCGCTGCGGACCGAGCCCGGCAAGCCGATGAGGTACTCGCAGGCGAAGTTCGCGACCGGCGAGGCGTTCGAGGACTACATCGACTGGCGCGCCGACCACCCCTCCGACGACCTCATGACCGAGCTGCTCAACGCCGAGTTCGAGGACGAGACCGGCACCACCCGCCGGCTGACCCGCGACGAGGTGCTCACCTACGTCAACGTGGTCGCCGGCGCCGGCAACGAGACCACCACCCGCCTGATCGGCTGGGCCGGCAAGGTCCTCGCCGAGCATCCCGACCAGCGCCGCGAGCTCGTCGAGGACCGATCGCTCATCCCCAACGCCATCGAGGAGCTCCTGCGCTACGAACCCCCCGCCCCCCACGTGGGCCGCTACGTGGACCGCGACGTCGAGCGCTACGGCGAGACCGTGCCCGAGGGCAGCGTCATGCTCCTGCTGGTCGGCGCGGCCAACCGCGACGACCGCCGCTGGCCCGAGGCCGAGCGCTTCGACATCCACCGCGACGTCGGCCAGCCCCTCACGTTCGGGTACGGCATCCACTACTGCCTGGGCGCCGCCCTGGCCCGGCTGGAGGGTCGGGTGGCGCTCGACGAGGTGCTGCAGCGGTTCCCCGAGTGGGACGTCGACCTGGACGGCGCCCGCATGTCGCCGACGTCGACCGTCCGGGGTTGGGAGACGCTGCCCGCCGTCATCCCGTGATCCGGGTCACTCGGTGACCCAGGGGCGGCGGCCGTCCCGGAGGGCGTCGACCAGCAGCCCGATCAGCCCGCCCATCGCCCGGGTCGCCTGCTCGGTGTCGAGGCCCCAGACCGCGACCAGCCGCTCGTAGGCGCCGACGCTCCACAGCGCGTCGAGCAGCGCCGCCGCCATCTCCCGCTCCGTCCCCGACCACCCCGCGGTCGAGGGCTCGACCGCGGAGACCAGGGCCCGGCGCCGGCGCTCGTCCACCGCCACGAACGTCGGGTCGGTGGCAGTGCGCGGGGCGATGGCGAACGACGACAAGTAGGCGAACAGGTCGGCGACGACCGCCGGGAACCGCTCCAGCGTGAGCCCGTCGAGCGGATCGCCGGCCTCCTCCTGCAGGCGCCGCATCACGGCGTCGTGCAGGTCGCGCTCGGTCGAGAAGTGCCGGTAGACGGTGCGTTCGTTGACTCCCGCCCGCTTGGCCACGGCCCGGACGGTCAGCTCGCGCCAGTCCCACCGGGAGAAGCCGTGGACCAGCTCGGAGGCGGCGGCGAGGATGCGCTCGCGGGTGTCGGCCGCCTGCTGTCGCCGCAGAGGGCTCTCGTACGTGCGCCGCTCCGATCCCGTCATGGCCGCCGCGACCCTACCGGGGTCGACGTTCCGCGCCCGGGGCTCGGCCACCCCGCCGGTCGGTCAGCCGTCGACGCCCGTGTCGGCCGCCTGGCGCACCGCCCGCAGGATCCCCTGGTAGCCGGTGCACCGGCACAGGTTGCCGGACAGCGCTTGCCGGATCTCGTCGTCGCTGGGGTCGGGGTTGTCGCGCAGGAAGGCGGTCACCGACACCACGAAGCCCGGGGTGCAGAACCCGCACTGCAGGCCGTGGCAGTCCCGGAACGCCGTCTGCACGGTGCTGAGCTGGCCGTCGGTCGGGCTCAGGCCCTCGATCGTCGTGACCTCGGTGCCCGTGGCCTGCACCGCGAACACGAGGCACGACCGCACGGCGTCGCCGTCGACCAGCACCGTGCACGCCCCGCACACCCCGTGCTCGCACCCGAGGTGCGTCCCCGTCAGGTGGCAGCGCTCACGCAGGAAGTCGGCCAGGGTCAGGCGGGGCTCGACCGTCGCCGCGGTCGCCCGGCCGTTCACCGTCAGCCGCACCGTGACCTCACCCATGCCGTGCCTCCCTGGCCTCCGTCGAAGCGGCGGCCCAGGCCCGCGCCACCATGGCGGCGCCCACCCGCCGGCGGTAGGAGGCCGAGCCGTGCAGGTCGCCGGGGACCCCGTCCAGCCCCTCCATGGCCGTGCGACCCAGCTCCCCGGCGTCGATCCCGGCGACCGGACCGCCGACCGCCGCCTCGGCCCCGGACGCCCGCACCGGCACGGAGCCCAGGCCGATCAGCCCGATGGCGCACCGGCGCACCGTGTCGTCGTCGTCCAGCTCGACGCCGACCACGGCGCCGGCGACGGCGAAGTCGCCGTGGCGGCGGGCGACCTCCTCGATGGCGAAGCCGCAGCGCCCGCTCCAGACCGGCAGCGTCACGCCGGTGAGGAGCTCGTCGGGCTCGAGGGCGGTGCTCCACAGCCCGGTGAAGAAGTCGGCCGCGGGGATGGTGCGCCGGCCCCGGGGGGACACGGCCTCCATCTCCGCGTCCAGCGCCAGCGCCACCGCGGGGTACTCGGCGGCGGGGTCGGCGTGGGCGATCGAGCCGCCCACCGTTCCCCGGTTGCGGATCTGGAAGTGGCCGATGAGCGGCGTGGCCCGTGCGAACAGGGGCACGCCGGCCGCGGCCTCGGCACTGCGCTCGACGGCGGCCTCGGTGGTGCCGGCGCCGACCCACAACGTGCCGTTCCGGCGCTCGATGCCCGAGAGCTCGCCGATGCGCCCGACGTCGACCAGGTGGTCGAACACGGCGAGGCGCAGCGCCAGCATGGGGATGAGGCTCTGGCCGCCGGCCAACACCTTGGCCTCGTCGCCGAGCTCGGCCAGCAGGCGAACCGCCTCGTCGACGCTCTCGGGTGCGTGGTACTCGAATGCCGTCGACTTCAACGGCGTCCCCCATTCAAAGTGAGTGAACGCACGCTAGCAGCGCCCGCCGGATCAGGACGGGGCCCGGCCGCGGCTGCCGGCCGGGTCGATGCTGGGGAAGAACCCGCCGAGCGTGCCCTCGCTGACCAGCTGCACCGCCCGGTCACGGTCGAAGCCGCTGTTGTGGTGGTCCTCGAGGGCCAGGACCAGGGCGATCCCCATGATCGCCCGCACCGACACCTCGGGCGACTCGGCTCTGAACCCGTAGCGGGCCTCGACCTCGCGCCAGGCGTCGGCCAGGCGGTCCATCGCCGCCGAGAAGTGCTCGCGGTAGAAGCGGCGGGCGACCTTGGGGTCGCCGAAGAGGACGAGGCCGAGCAGCGGCAGGATCTCCTCGAGGGTGTGGATGAGCTGGCGGTAGAGCCCGTTGATCGTCTCGACCTGCCGTTCGGCGGTCAGCGGCTCCTCGCGGTCGATCACCTCGGACGCCGCCACCAGCTTGTCGATGGCGTCGGTCAGCGGCTCGACCACCGCCTCGATGAACAGCTGGTCCTTGCTCTCGAAGTGGCGGTAGATCACGCCCTCGCTGATGCCGCCCCGCTCGGCGATGTGGCGGATGGTGGTGCCGTTCATGTCGCCGGTCTCGGTGAAGGCGCGTCGCGCCGCCTTGAGGATCGACTTCTTGCGCGCCTCGGCGGTGAGCCGGCGGGCACGCGGGGACTCGCTGCTCCTGGTCGACGAGCGGGTCGCTTGCTTGGCCATCCGTCCTCCTGCATGCGGCGCACGACACGAAATGAGCGAGCGTGCACCCACGGAGGATAGGGGATCCGACCTGGCCCGACGGCGAACCGGTAGGTGAGCGTTCGCATCGTTGCGGCCCGGCCGCGGGGCCCGCCCGCCGGTTCAGACGATGACGGTGCGGGTGCCCTCCGCCCGGCGGAGGCCGGCGATGCCGTCGTTGATCTCGTCGAGCTTGATGTGCCGCGAGACGAGGGAGCCGAGGTCGAGCAGGCCGGCCTCGGCGAGCCGGATGAAGCGCGGGACGTCGCGCAGGACCTGGGCACCGCCCACGGACGAGCCCACCAGCCGGCGGCCCGAGAACACGGCGCTCATGGCCGGCAGCGTGACGGTCTCGCCCACGGCCGGCATGCCCACGAGCGTGACCGTGCCCTCGATCCGGGCCATGTCGTAGGCCTGCACCATCAGCTCCGGCCGGCCGACGACCTCGAACGTGAAGTCGGCGCCCCGACCGCCGGTGAGCGCCCGCACCTGCGCCACCGGGTCGGCCTCGGACGGGTCGACCGCATCGGTGGCGCCGACCTGCCGGCCGGCCGCGCGCCGCTCCGCCTGCGGGTCGATGGCCACGATCGTCGCCGCGCCGGCGATGCGCGCCCCCTGGATCACCGACTGGCCGACGCCGCCGCAGCCGATCACCGCCACGGACGAGCCGGCGGTCACGCCGGCGGTGTTGAGGGCGGCGCCCAGCCCGGTGGTGACGCCGCAGCCGAGGAGGGCCAGCTGGTCGTCCGGCAGGTCGGTCTCGACCGCGATCACCGAGGCCTCGTCGACGACCATGGCCTCGGCGAACGTGCCGCAGCCGCACACCGCCCGCGCCGACCGGCCGTCGGGGAGCCCGAAGCGGGACGTCGCCAGGATCCCGGGACCCAGGTCGCAGTGGTTGGACATCCCGTTGACGCACGACCAGCAGGTCCCGCACGCCGGGGACACGACGGCCAGCACCCGGTCGCCCCGCCGCACCCTGCGCACCTCGGGCCCGGTCTCCTCGACGACGCCGCAGGCCTCGTGGCCGGGGACGATCGGCAGCGGCAGCGGGGACCGGCCGTCGATCACGGTGAGGTCGGTGTGGCAGATCCCGCTCGCCGCGATGCGGACGAGCACGTCCCGGGGCCCCATCGGCTGGGGCTCGAGGTCCTCGACGACGAGCGGCTGCCCGGGGTCGTAGGCGACGGCGACCCTCATCCGCCCGCTCCTGCCCGCCGCGCCCCGGCCCACGCCGCGACCCCGTCCCACCCCGGGACCGACGCCGGTGCGCCCCCCTTGACGACCGGTCCCACCCGCTCGGGCTCGAGCAGCGTCCGCACGTCGGAGGTGGGGTCGCCGTCGAGCACCACCAGATCGGCCAGGTAGCCCTCCTCGATGCGCCCGAGCCGCTCGCCCACGAGGGGCCCGGCGTTGGCAGTGGCGGTCAGCAACGCCTCGAGCGGCGAGAAGCCGAGCAGCTCGACGTAGGCGGCCAGCTCGGCGGCGTACGTGCCGTGCTGCGTCCACTGATGGCCGAAGTCGCCGCCGGCGACGATGCGCACGCCGTTGCTGTGCAGCTTGCGATAGCCGTCGATCGAGGCCTGCAGCTCCTCGGGGTAGAGGGCAGCGTCGACGCGCTCGCGGGTGAGCCCGTAGGGCGCCGCCCGCCCGTCGACCACGGCCCGGAGGTAGTGCAGCCCGGGGCACACCCACACATCGCCGCGAGCGGCGGTCAGCTCGGCGACGGCGGCGTCGTCCAGGTAGGTGGCGTGGTGGACGATGCGGACGCCGTTGCGCACGGCCAGCCGCACCCCGTCGGGGCTGCGGGCGTGGCTGGTGACGAAGGCGCCGTGGGCCTCGGCCTCCCGCACGGCGGCGGCCACCATGGCGTCGTCCATGTAGGTGACCCTCGACGGGTGGCCGGGAACGATGCCGTCGCCCGAGACCATGAGCTTGATCACCCGGACGCCGAGCTCGCACTGCCGGCCGACGACGCGCCGCATCTCGTCGGCGCCGTCGACCTCGGTGAGGGTCGGGGCCCCGATGGCGCCCCGCTGGGTGATCATGTCGCCCGACGGCCACAGGCGGGGGCCCGGGATGCGGCCGCGGTCGATGGCCCGCTGGACCACCACGTCGACCCGCGGCTTGAGGGCCCCGGCGCCGACCAGGACCGTGTAGCCCCAGCGCAGGTAGGTGCCCACGACGGCGGCCACCTCGAGGGCGTGCTCGTCGTCGGGCATCGCTGCGATCTCGGGGTGGTCGAAGACGAAGTCGAGCGGCCAGCTGATGTGGGTGTGGGCGTCGCACAGGCCGGGCAGCACGGTGGCGCCCGCCACGTCGACCTCCCGCACCGACGCGGCGTCGACCGGCGCCCGGCCCCGGAACACGCCGGCGATGCGGTCGCCCTCGACCAGGACGTCGCCGTCGAAGGGCCGCTCGGTGAGGTCGCCCGAGCACGACACGACCCGGGCGTGGCTGATCAGCGTGCGGTCGCGGCGGGGCGCCATGTCACCCGGGAGCGCCGACCCGGGGGCCGGGCGTGAACGTGATGGGCACGGTGAGCGGCGCACGGTTGAGCACGGAGTGGAACGGGATCGGCTCGGCGCCGTCCTGGAGCCGGACGTCGTCGAGCCGCCGCGTCACCTCCTCGAGCGCGACCCGCAGGTTCAGGCGGGCCAGGTTGGAGCCGGCGCAGCGATGGGGGCCGGCGCCGAACGCCAGGTGGCGGTTGCTGGCGCGGTCGAGGTCGAAGGCCGCGGGGCACGGGAACTCGTCCCCGTCGCGGTTGGCCGCGGCCCAGTAGATCATCACCTTGTCGCCGGCGCGGATCTGGCGGCCGCCGATCTCGGTGTCGACCGTGGCGGTGCGGGCGATGGCGATGAACGGGGGCTCGAGCCGCAACAGCTCCTCGGACGCGTCGGGGATCAGCTCGGGCCGGCGGCGGAGGAGCGCCGGGATCTCGGGCTCGTGGCAGAAGCGGATCATGAACTGGCCGAGCGCGCCCGCGGTCGTCTCGAGACCCCCGAGGATGAGCAGCTGGATGACGCCGATGATGTCGTCCTCGCTGATCGGCTCGCCCTCGATCTCGGCTGCGATCACGGCGTCGACGACGTCGCCGCGGGCCGGCTGCCCGCGGCGTGCCTCGACGAAGTCGCTGATCCACGCGTGCATGCCCTGCCACGCCTTGCCCCGGTCCGGGTTGGTCGGGACCGAGGCGGCGCTGGCCATCTCGTTGATCTCGGCGACGTCGTCGGGCGGCGCGTTCAGGACCAGCTCGAAGAACGCGAGGCCCGGGAACGGCCGGGCGAAGTCGGCCATGAAGTCGCACCGGCCTGCCTCGACGAAGCCGTCGATGAGGCGGGTCACGAGCGCCCGGGTGGGCTGCTCGTAGGTGGCGACGACCGCGGGCGTGAAGTAGGCGTTGATCAGGCGCTTGTACTCGCGGTGCACGGGCGGGTCGAGGTGCTCGGGGATGGCCTTGACGACCATCTTGGTCTCGGGCACGGACACGCCGAGCGCCGAGCTGAAGGTCCGCCAGTCCTGGGCCACCCGCAGCACGTCCTCGTACCCGGTGACCACCCAGAACCCGCCGTGCTCCTCGCTGTAGGCCACCGGGTGGTGCTCGCGCATGGTCGCCAGCGTCCCGTGCAGGTTCTGGGCGAGCTCGGGCGAGAGGTGGTCGAAGTGGTGGGCGTACCACTCGTCGGGGAACGGGCAGGCGGCGCCGGGTGCCCCCTCGGGTGCCCTGTCCGGTGACGCTGCTTGCATCCATCCCCTCCGGTGGAGACTCCGAGCCCTCGCAGGTGACACTAGCATGTGAGCGATCACTTTCTCAGGAGCGCAGGAGGGCCGGTGGAGACCACCGAGGAGACGGGCGGATGATCGAGCCCGTGACCATCGACGCCGCCGCGGTGCGGGAGCTGGCGCGGTGCTGGGACGATGGGCTGGAACGAGGGCGACGTCGACACGATCATGGCGCCCTTCGCCCCCGAGGTGACGTTCAGCTCCCCGTACGTGCCCAGGTACACAGACGATCCGGACCGGACGACGATCGAGGGGAACGACGCCCTGCGTGAGTACGTGGCGGGGGCGCTGCGCCGGTCCCCGGGCATCCGCTACACGCTCGATGCCACCTACGTCGGCACCGACGGCATCGTCCTCGTCTACCGGTGCCACTACCCGGATCCCGACCGGCCCGACATGGCCGGCGCCGACTCGATGCGGCTGGACCGGTCGGGCCGGGTCGTCGACTGGCGCTGCCACTACCCACCCCCGTCGTAGGTCTCCGCGGCTGGTCGGCGCGGGCGTCAGGCCAGCGAGGGCGGGAGGCCGATGCTGCGGGGCTCGAGGTAGGCCGCGAGGCCCTCGGGGCCGAGCTCGCGGCCGAGGCCGGACTGCTTGAAGCCGCCGAACGGCACCAGGGGGAACGGCGGGTACGAGCCGTTGACCGCGACGCTGCCGGTGCGCAGCCGGCGGGCGACCGCGAGCGCCCGCCCGTCGTCGGCGCTCCACACGCCGCCCGACAGGCCGTACCGCGAGTCGTTGGCGATGCGGACGGCGTCGTCGTCGCCGTCGTAGGGGATGAGGCACAGGACGGGGCCGAAGATCTCCTCGCGCGCCACCCGCATCGTGTTGTCGACGTCGCCGAGGATCGTCGGCGGCACGTACCAGCCCCGGGGCAGGTGGCCGGGGCGCGTGCCGCCCGCGGCCACGCGGGCGCCGGCCTCGACGGCCAGCCGGATGTACCCCTCCACCCGGTCGCGCTGCCGCTCCGCCACGAGCGGGCCGACCACGGTCGCCGGGTCGTGCGGGTCGCCGTAAGGGACGGCCGCCGCCGCGGCTGCCGCGGCGGCGAGCGCCTCGGCGTAGCGGGACCGGGGCACCAGCACCCGGGTGTGCGCGCCGCACACCTGACCCGACAGGTGCATCCCTGCACCCACCACCCGGGGAACGACGGTCGCCAGGTCCGCGTCGTCGAGGAGGACGGCCGCCGACTTGCCGCCGAGCTCGAGGGAGACCCGCTTCACCTGGTCGCCGCACAGGCTCATGATCCGCCTGCCCGCCGCCGTCGAGCCGGTGAAGGCCACCTTGTCGGTGCCCGGATGGGTGACCAGGTGCTCGCCCACATCCCGGCCGCCGGGGACGACGTTCACGACACCCCCGGGGACCCCGGCCTCGTCCAGGGCCTCGGCGAGGACGAAGTTGGACAGCGGAGCCTCGGGCGGCGGCTTGACCACGACCGTGCAGCCGGCCGCCAGCGCCGGCGCCACCTTCCACGCCGACAGCGTGACCGGGGCGTTCCAGGGGACGATGGCGGCGACGACCCCGACGGGCTCGTTGGTCACCACGCCGGCCCGGTCGGCCGTGACGACCCGGCGCTCGAACTCGAAGGTCCGGATCAGCTCGGCGTAGTGGTCGAACACCGGGGCGACCAGGCCGGTCTGCGACGCGGTCGCCTGGCTGACGGCGCAGCCCATCTCGTCGACGGTCACGCCGGCGATGTCGGCCGCCCGCTTGCGCAGCAGGTCGGCGGCGCGGGCGAGCACCCCGGCCCGCTCGTCGGGCGCCATGCGGGGCCACGGGCCGTCGTCGAACGCGCCCCGGGCGGCCGCCACCGCCCGGTCGATGTCGTCATCGGTGGCCAGCGGGGCCTCGCCGACGACGTCCTCGGTGGAGGGCGAGACCACGGGGAGGACGTCGCTGCCGGCCGGGGTCACCCACCGGCCGTCGATGTAGAGCTCCCGCCGGTACATCAGCCGGTCGTCCACGCACCCTCTCCCGGTCGTCGCTGACCGGGCGACCGTACCATCCTGAGCGAACGCTCGCTTCCTCCGGGCCCGCCTCGCCCACGCCGTCGTGCCGGGCGACGACAGGCGGGCGGCCCGGCCGGCCCGACGCCCAGGAATAAGTGAGCGATCATTTGTTAGGATGCCTTCATGGACCTGCTGCTGCGCAACGCAACGGTCATCGACGGGACCAGGGGCCCGGCCCGGGCGGCCGACGTGGCGGTGGAGGGCGACCGCATCGCCCGCGTCAGCCCGCGCGGCGAGCTCACCCCCTCCCCGGGCACCGAGGTCGTCGACCTCGACGGCCTGGTCCTGGCCCCCGGTTTCGTCGACATCCACACCCACTACGACGCCCAGATCCTCTGGGACGGCGACCTGACCCCGTCGAGCTGGCACGGGGTCACGAGCGTGGTCATGGGCAACTGCGGGTTCGGCGTCGCCCCGACCCGGCCCCAGCACCGGGACACGATCGTCCGGACGCTCGAGAACGTGGAGGGCATGTCGATGGAGGCCCTCAACGCCGGCATCGACTGGTGCTTCGAGAGCTTCCCCGAGTACCTGGCGGCCATCGACGCGCGCGCCAAGCGGCTCAACGTCGGCGCCTTCATCGGGCACACGCCGCTCCGCCTGTTCGTGCTGGGCGGCGACGAGCGGGCGGCCGGCGACGACGAGGTCGAGGCGATGCAGGGGATCGTGCGCGAGGCCATGGAGGCCGGCGCGCTGGGGTTCTCGACCTCGCGGCAGCCGGCCCACCAGGGGGCCTTCGGGCGCCCCGTGCCCAGCCGCTTCGCCGAGACCGACGAGATCTTCGCCATGGCGTCGGTGCTGGGCGAGCTGGGCAAGGGCATCGTCCAGGTGTCGATCGGGCCCGGCATGTTCGTCGACCAGTTCTCCGAGCTGGCGGTGCGCCACGGCGTCCCCGTCACCTGGACCGCGCTGGTCGCCCGGGCCGACAAGCCCGGCGCCGCGCTGCGCACGGTCGAGCGGGGCGCCGCCCTACCGGGCGAGGTGTACCCGCAGATCGCCTGCCGGCCGATCGTCATGCAGGTCACGATGACCGACCCCGTCCCGCTCGCCGAGATCGACGTGTGGAAGGAGGTGCTGGCGCTGCCCCGCGACGAGCGCGCCGCCCTCTACGCCGACGCGTCCTGGCGCGACCGGGCCCGCGCCGCCACCGTCGACGCCTGGAGCCACCGGTGGCCGAAGACCAGCGTCGAGGAGACCGCCACCCACCACGGCGTGGTCGGGGTCCCACTCGACCGCCTGGCCGCGGAGCGGGACACCACCCCCTTCGACGTCATGCTCGACCTGGCGCTCGCCGACGGCATGGCGACCCGGTTCCGGATCGTCCTCGACAACGACGGCGACGGCGAGGTCGCCGACCTGCTGGCCGACGAGCGCACGCTCCTCGGCCTCTCCGACGCCGGCGCCCACGCCAGCCAGCTGTGCGACGCCTGCTACTCGACCCACCTGCTCGGCCACTGGGTTCGTGACCGCAAGGCGATCACGCTCGAGGAGGCGGTGTGGCGGCTCACCGGCCATCCCCGCCAGGCGTTCCGGATCGCCGACCGGGGGCTGGTGCGGGAGGGCTTCCACGCCGACCTCGTCGCGTTCGACCCCGACACGATCGGCTGCACGCCGGTCGAGCGCGTGGCCGACCAGCCCGGCGGGGCCGACCGCCTCGTCGTGCGCAGCACCGGCGTGGAGCACATGTGGGTCAACGGCGTGGCGACCCGCGTCGCGGGCGAGGACATCCCCGGCGTCGCCCCGGGCCGCCTCCTCCGCAGCTGACGGCCCGACCGCGCGGTCAGCGCGGCTCGGGCGGGTCGAGGTGGTAGAGGTCGGTCGCCGTGTACTGGAGGACCTTGCCGACGATCTCGTCCGGGAGCCCGCCAAGCGACCGCTCGATGACCTCGCGGGGACTGGGCGACTCGGACGCCGGACCGGGGGAGAGGCTGGTGGCATGGGGGAAGTCGGTCTCGAACATGAGGTTGTCGGCCAGCAGGTCGATGACCGACCGCACCGACGCCTGCTCGAACCAGTACATGCCGTAGATCTGGCGCTTCATGTACTCGCTGGGGAGCAGTCGCTCGGGGTAGTCCTTGTGGGCGCCGACGTTGAGCCACTGCCAGTCCATGCTCTCGGACAGGAACGGCAGCCAGCCGGCGCCGTTCTCGACCGACACGAACTTGAGGTCGGGGTACCGGTGGCAGACCCCGCTCAGCACGACCTCGGCCACGTTCTGGGCGTTGCCGAGCAGCACCAGGGCGCTCTCCCGGGTGAAGTCGAGCTTCTTGGACTGGTCGACCGCCCCCTTGAGGTCGTCCGGCGAGGCGAGGAACCCGACGTGGAAGTTCATGCTCAGGCCCATCTCCTGGGCCTGCCCGAGCAGCGGCTCCCAGTAGTCGTCGACCAGGCGGGGCAGGCCGACCTTGTCGTAGCGGGCGGCGAACAGCACGCCCTTGTGACCCATCTCGTAGGTCCGGCGCATCTCCGCCACCGAGGCGTCGATGTCCCAGAACGGCAGCATCGTCATGGGGATGAGCCGGCGCGGGTCCTCCGAGCAGAACTCGGTCAGCCAGTCGTTGTAGGCCCGCACGCACTCGGTGGCGAGCTCGGTCGGCATCTCGGTGAGGAACACGTGGCTGTGGAAGCCGACGATGTTGGGGTACAGCAGCTGGTAGTAGATCCCCATCTCGTCCATGTAGGCGAGGCGGGCCTTGGCGTCGACGGCGGCGGGGACCGCCTGGTCGAGCGTGCGGGGGTGCGAGGGCGGGAACTCCGGCCAGCCGGCCTGGGCGAAGGCGCCCGCGCCGTAGAGCTTGCGGTCGCCGACGTACCAGTAGTCCTCCTGGCGCCGCTCGTGGAAGCGCACGTGCGGCACGAGGTCGCCCCACTTCGACGGCACCCGCGAGGTCCACAGGTCGGCCGGTTCGATGATGTGGGAGTCGACGTCGGCCACCGCGTAGCGGTCGCAGAGCGAGACCGCGCCTGCGTCGTGCTCGGCCATGCGTGCTCCTCCCGGCGTCAGGGCGCCCTCCGGGCCCTCGACGGGCCGAGGGACCGATAGAAAGTGTTTGCTCACTTACTATAGTGCCGGCGCGGGGGCACGCAACCGGGCGTGCACCGCCGAGGACGGGTCAGGCCGGGGCCCCGCCGTCGCCTGTCGGCCGCGCCGCATCGAGGCCCCGCCGGACGCCGGCCGTGAAGCTCGTCAGGAAGCCGTAGACCTCGACCGCGGCCCGTGGGGGGTGGGTCGGGGCGTGGCCGCCCGGCCACTCACCCGCCGCATGGCGGCCGCCGGTCGCGGCGGCGCCCGCGGGGGGCGCCTCGTCCCTCGGCACGCGTCGGAGGGTGAGCGGCGTCGTCGCCGGCATCTGGGCACCCCGGTCGCGGCGGGTGAGGGGCGGTGCCATGGCCTGGTCGCGGCTCTGGGGCGACCCCGGCGGGGCGCCCGCCGGGGGCGGCGCCGCGGGCTGGCCGCTGTACCAGGCGCCCGGGACCGCAGGCGCCGCCGGGGCCGCGGGGCCGGATCCGAACGGGCTCGTGGCCGGCGCCGGTCCGAACGGGCCGACGGCGGGTGCCGGACGCGCCGGGCCGGGGGCGGCGGTGGGGCCGACAGGCCTCGTCGGGAGTGCCGGGCGTGGCGGTCCCACGGGGCTGGTCGGATCGGTCGGCATCGCCGGCTGGTCCGAGGTGCGGACCCGGCCCGCCGCCCGGGTGAGGGACGCCAGCTGCGCGTCGCTCGGCGAGAGCGGGGCCCGGTCCAGGCCCCGCCCGCTCCCGAGGGGCCCTGGCCCCAGTCCGCCGGGCGTACGGGACGGCCCGGCGGAGACCGCCGGGCGCGTGGCGCGGGACGGCCGGTCGCCGTGCGCGTCGCCGCCCGCGGGCAGCGGCTCGGCCTCGGCAGTGAGCAGCTCGGGCGGCAGCTCGACGGTGACGGTGATGCCGTTGCCGGGCGAGCTGTGCAGCTGCACCCCGATCTCGTGGCGGGCCGCCAGGTTGCCGGCCACGTAGTGGCCCAGGTACTTGGACGGGGCGATCGTGAACGACTCGACCCCGGCCAGGCGCCGGTTGGCGGCGTCGATGTCCTCGGGCGGCATGCCCAGGCCCGTGTCGACGATGGCAAGGGTGTAGCCGCCCGGCAGCCGCGCGCTGCGGGCCACGCCGCGGATGTCCACCGTCTGGTCGGGCGGCGAGAACACCAGGGCGTTCTCGACCAGCTCGGCGAGCAGGTGGGCGAGGTCGGCGGCCGCCGTGCCGGTGATGGTGGCGGGCTCGACGCCCCGGACGGTCACCCGCTGGTAGTTCTCGACCTCGCCGAGAGCGGCGCGGATGACGTCGGCCAGGCGCACCGGCGCGGCCCACTGGCGGGGCGGCTCGATGCCGGCCAGCACGAGCAGCGACTCGGCGTTGCGGCGCATGCGGGTCGCGAGGTGGTCGAGCCGGAACAGGCTGGCGAGGGTGTCGGGGTCGGTCTCCCTGGACTCGAGCTCGGTGATGAAGTCGAGCTGGCGCCCGAGCAGGTTCTGGTTGCGGCGGCCGAGGTTGACGAAGCTGTCGGCGATGTTGCGACGCAGCACCGCCTGCTCGACGGCCAGGTCGAGCGCCGAGTCCTGCACCGTGCTCAGCGCGTCCGCGACGTCGGCGACCTCGTCCCGGGTGTTGACCCGCACCGGCGGCATCGTGCGCACCGACACGTCCTCTCCCAGCGGGGTGTCGAGGATCTCGACGACGGCGTCCGGCAGTCGCCTGTCGGCCATCTCCTTCGCCTGCCGCGTCAGCGATCGCAGCGGGCGGGTGATGGAGAGCGACACGAGCACGGTCAGCGCCACCGCGGCGGCGAAGGTCACGGCCGTCAGCAACGCCAGCCGCCGCTGACTGGAGGCCGCCGAGTCGTTGAGGTGGTCCGCCCGAGCCTGGAGCTCGGTGGCGACCTCGTCGCGGTAGCCGAGGTAGGCCTGGTCGAGGGAGGGGACGTCGAGCTGGGCGAGCAGCGCCTCGACGTCGATCTGGCCCGTGGAGATCCCCTGGGTGGCCTGGTCGTCGACGATGGTCGTGAAGTCCTCGGGGTACTGCTCCTCCACGATCGCGGCGTAGGGCCCCGTCGCCGACCGCAGCGCCTCGGCCTGGCGGCGGAAGGCGTTCTGGAGCTCGGCGACCTCGGCGATCTCGGGTGCCCGGTTGAGACCGGCCTCGTCGCCGGGGGCGGTCGGCACCGACGCGGGGAGGACGAGGGCGTTGATGAGCTGGGGGATCGTCTCGATCTGGCGGGTCACGGACTCCATCAGGCCGGCGCCCTGGCGCAGCTCGGGGTCGTCCATGGCGATCGAGATCCGGGACATGCCCCCGAAGAACGGCTCGATCAGCGCGGTGTAGCGGTCGAACAGGTCGGTGGTCATGTCGATGTTCGACATTGCCGGGGTGGTGTTCGCCACGATGTCGTCGATCTCGGTTCGGAGGGTGGCGATCTCGTCGAGGGTCGCGAGGGCCGGTGCGTAGGCCTCGCGCGCGGTCCCGCCGCGCCGGTCGAGCTCGTCCTCGAACTGGGCGAGGGCCGCGTCCACCTCGGCCCGGGTGGCCTCGTAGCCCGTGATCTCCAGGGTGAGCTGGTCTTCGACGCCGACCAGCTGGGCCGCGGTCCAGTTGCGCTCGTTCTGCAGGGCCGTGATCAGGCCGTTGGGGCCGATGGTGGCGGTCGCCAGGTCGGTCTGTTCGCGCACGCGCGCGGCGTCCTGCGCCACGCTCGCGACCTCGAGGGCCGTGATCACGCCCATGGCGACGAGGGGGATGGCGAGCGCGGCCGCCAGCTTGACCCGGATCGGTATGCGTCGTCGCACCTATGCCTCCGGAACCGCGCGGAGGTGCTGCGCCATCATCAGCGGCGTGACGCTCAGCACGCCGGAGTCGACCGGAAGGGTGACGCCCGTGATCCAGCGGGCCTCGTCGCTGGCCAGGAACCCGGCCGCCCAGGCGACGTCCCAGCCCGTGCCGGGCGTGCCCAGCAGCCCTGCCTCGTTGCGGAGCGTGCTCATGTAGTCGGTCCGGGGCCCCTCGCCCGAGACCGACAGCACCATCGGCGTGGTGATGTGGCCGGGAGCGATGGCGTTCACGCGGATCCCCTGGCGGCCGTGCGAGTAGGCCATGTCGACCGTCATCGCGCTCAGGCCTCCCTTGGCGGCCGAGTAGGCGACCGTGCCGTCGCCGCGCAGGGCCGAGATCGACGAGATGTTGACGATCGCCCCCGCACCCTGGGCGGCCATCACGGGGACGGCGTACTTGCTGGCGAGGAAGGCGGTCCGGAGGTTGATGGCGAAGGCGCGGTCCCAGGCCTCCTCGGTGGTGTCGACCACCGTGCCCAGCGCGGCCAGCCCGATGTTGTTGACCAGGACGTCGACGGTCCCGAAGGCCTCGACCGCGGCGGCGACCATGGCCTCGCAGTCCGCGGCCCGGGTGACGTCCGCGGCGAACACCTCGGCCTTGCCGCCCTCGTCCTGGATCATCCGTTGCGTGTCCTCGGCGCGGTCAGGGTGCAGGTCGACGAGCAGGACGCTCGCTCCCTCCCTGGCCAGGACCACAGCGGTGGCCTTGCCGGTGCCGATGCCGGGGCCCGGCGTCGAGCCGGCGCCGGTGACGATCGCCACCTTGCCCTCGACGCGCCCCGCCCTGTCGCTCATCTCGACACTCCTCCTTAAGAGTCGATCTGTGCCTGGCCGTCACCAGCTCGTGAGCAGCGCCGCCCCGGCCTCGATGCCACCCACGTTGGTCACAGCCACCACTTCCGCATCCCGCACCTGCCGCTCGCCGGCCTCGTGGCGCAGCTGGCGCACGGCCTCGGCCGTGTGCCCGAACGCCGCGTGCAGCCGTCCTCCCGACAGCTGCCCGCCCCACGTGTTGAGCGGGAGCTCGCCGTCGAGGGAGATGCGCTTGCCCCCCTCGACGAACGCACCGGCCTCGCCCGTGCCGCAGAACCCCATCGCCTCGAGCCACCACACGGCCTCGATCGAGAAGCCGTCGTACAGCTGGGCCGCGTCCACGTCCGCGGGCCCGAGGTCGGTGCGCGACCACAGCGCGGCCGCCGTGGCGTGGCCCACGCGCCCCATGTCCTCCCACTGCTCCCACGCGGGCCGGCCGTCGATGACGCCGGCCATGGCCTCGATGCGGACCGGTGCCCGCAGGTCCGCGGCGGTGGCGGCGGCGGACACGACGATCGCCGTGGCCCCGTCCACCGGGACGTCGCAGTCGTACAGGCAGATCGGCCACGAGATCATCCGCGACGACAGGTAGTCGTCGACCGAGAGCGGCGTGCGGTACACGGCGTCGGGGTTGAGGGCCGCGTGCTCCCGCTGGGTCACCGGGATCCAGGCCATCTGCTCGCGGGTGAGGCCGTACTCGTGCATGTACCTGGTGGCGTAGGGGGCCACCTGGCAGACCGGTGACAGCATCCCGACCGGGAGCAGCCAGGCGAGCGGGCCCTCCGCCTCGGGCCGGGTCGACCCGTAGGCCGGCCGCCCGCCGGCGTTGCGGGCGGCGCTGCCCTCCTTGACCGTCCGCCAGACGACCACGTGTCGCGCCTGGCCCGTGGCGACCGCCTGCGCGGGGCCGTAGAAGGGGAGGCTCATCCCCTCGACCTGACCCTGGCGCCAGGTCGTGGTGATGCGGAGCGCGTCCTGGACCTCGTACAGGTCGCCGTTGGCGTAGCCCGGCACGTTGGCCTTGCCGCCGCCGGGGAACATGGCCAGTCCGTCGATGTCGTCGACGGTGAGGCCGGCGTCGGCGACGGCGGCCAGGACGGCGTCCAGCGTGAGCTGCAGGCCCGAGCGGTCGAGCCGGCGGCCGATGGCCGACTGGCCGACCCCCGAGATCACGACATGTCGTTCGAGGACGTCGGTGCTCAAGGCGCGCCTCGGTCGG
Source organism: uncultured Acidimicrobiales bacterium (assembly GCA_963842395.1). GTDB lineage: Bacteria > Actinomycetota > Acidimicrobiia > Acidimicrobiales > VFJN01 > ZC4RG19. The sequence continues at coordinate 2,580,889 of CAWJGJ010000001.1, read as the reverse complement.
TGGCGACGAAGCTGGGGATGGCGAATCCGCCGGGCCCCGGCTCGAAGCCGACCTCGACGTCCATGCCGATGGCGGCCGCCTCCGGTGGGCACCCGCGCAGGCGGCCCGCGACCCGGACGCCCGGGTGGGCGGCGAACTCCACCAGCACCACCGCGTACGGCACGTCGAGCCCGGGGAGCCAGCGCTGGTGGTTCACGGTGAAGCTGTAGACCACGCCGGGGCCGGTGACCTCGACGGGCGCGGTCTCCCGGCTCCGGCAGGTGCGGCAGATGCCGCGTGGGGGGAACGCGTCCGCGCCGCACGCCGAGCATCGCTCGGCCAGCAGGCGGCCCTCCCTGGCGGCGTCCCAGAACGGCGCCGTTTCCTCCGTCACGGCGGGAGGGATGCCGGTGGTGCTGTCCGTCATCGCTTGCAGTGCCCCTGCCATCCCCACCCCCCTCCGGCGAGCCACCCTCTCGACCAGGGAGAATACACATCTACCCAGGGCGACTTGACAAGCGCACGGTTCGGGGGTGGCGTTCGCGGCGAGCGGCGCGGCAAAGAAAGTGAACAATTGCTATCTTTGTCGACCGTCGCCTCGTCGAGGAGCTGCGGCACGGAACAGCGGAGGAGGACCGGTTGCCCGGCGATCGCATCACCTTCGGGGCAGCCGCGCTCCCCGAGCCCGACCGGGCGTGGCTGGCGGCCGCCGAGCGCCTGCCGATCGACTCGGTCTGGCAGGGCGGGCACGTCCTCCCCCGGCAGCCGACCGGCGAGGCCATCACCCGCCTCGCGCTGCTCACCGCCTGGACCGAGCGCGTGCAGGTGGGCACGGCGGTCCTCCTGCTCCCGCTCTACCACCCGGTGATCGTGGCCAAGCAGATCGCCGACCTCGACGCCTGGTCCGGCGGGCGGGTCTCGGTGGGCGTGGGCGTCGGCGGCGAGTTCCCCCACGAGTTCGACGCCGTGGGCGTTCCGCTGGGCGAGCGCGGCGCCCGCACCGACGAGGCCATGCAGGTCCTCCGGGCGCTGTGGGCCGGGGGGCCCGTCACCCATCACGGCCGCTTCTTCGACCTCGACGAGGTCACCCTGCAGCCGGTGGCGCCCCCGGGGGCGGGGCCGTCACCCGGGCGCGCCGGTGGGCCGCCCCTGCTCGTCTCGGGTCGCAAGCCACCGGCCATGCGACGCGCCGCCCGCCTGGGCGGCGGCTGGATGCCGTACCTGATGTCGCCGGGCGCGTACGCCCGCTCGGTGCAGGCGATCCGGGCCGACGCGGCGGAGACGGGCCGGGACCTCGCCGGCTTCGACTGGCTGCTCTTCGCCTACTGCTCGATCCGCCGCGACGGCGACCGGGCCCGGGACGACGTCGCCCGGTTCCTGGGTCGCGCCTACGGCGACAAGCCGCCGGCGATGCTCGAGCGCATCGCGCCGGCGGGCACGCCGGACGAGGTGGTGCCGCGGTTCCAGGAGTACGTCGACGCCGGGGTGCGGCGCTTCGTCATCTCGCCGGCCGCACCGGCCGACACGCTGGAGGTGGTCAGGCTGGCCGCGGAAGAGGTGCTGCCCCGGCTGACGCTGCCGGTCGGCGCGGGCGCGCCGTCATGACGCCGGCCGCGACGCCGGCGCCGCCGCCGACGCGGGCCGAGGCGCCCGCCGACGCCGCCGGGCTGCCCGCCGCCGGCCTCGCCGTGGTCGAGGTGGCCGTGGGCGCCAGCGACCTCGGGCTCGGCCTGGCCGGCGGGGTGCCGGGCATGGTCCTGGCCGACCTCGGGGCGACCGTGACGCGGGTCGTCGGCACCGCGGCGCCGGCCGTCGACGGGCACCTGTCGTGGGGCCGGGCCTGGCACCGGGACAAGCACGTCGTCGCCACCGACGACCCGGTCGAGATCCGTTCGCTGCTCGGTGCGGCCGACGTCGCCCTGGTCTACGGGCCCGAGGCCCTCGTGGAGGGCCGCGGCCTCGGCTGGCCCGACCTGCAGCGCACGTGCCCGGGCCTCGTCTACGCCCGCTGCCGCCCGAGCCGCACTGCCACCGGTGCCGTGGACGACTACGGGCTGCTCGTCGAGGCCCGGTCCGGGTTCTGCACCCAACTGGCCGGGCACAGGCCCGGGCCCATCTTCGTGGACGTCCGGGCGCCGGGCGTGGGCGCCGCGCTGCTGCTCACGACGTCGGTGTTCGCCCTGCTGCGCCGCCGGGCGCTCACCGGGGACGGGGGCTGGGCCGAGACCTCGCTCTACGACGGCATGCTCGCCACCCTCGGCTGCATGATCGGCCGCTCCGAGCGGGCCGCGCCCGAGATCGAGGGGTACTGGGAGAAGGGCTCGACGTTCCCCAACTTCCTCTACCGGTGCGCCGACGGCGAGCTGCTGCAGGTGTGGTTCGGCGGGAAGGGCATGTACCCGAGCCTGCTCGAGGTCCTGGGCGACGAGCCGAGCAGCGAGGGCTACTACACCGACCAGGCGACGGGCGCCCTGCGCGAGCGGGCGGCGAACTGGCGGTCGATCTTCGCCACCCGGCCACGCGACGTCTGGATCGAGCGCCTCCGGGAGGCGGGCATCGCCGCCGAGCCGGTCCTCGGGCCCGGCGAGGCGCTGGCCGATCCCCATGTGGCCGAGATCGGCCTGGCCCTCCCGCGCTCGGAGCGGGGACACGACGACGTCGTGCTCGCCACCCCGGTCTCGGTGCTCCCGCTGGTCGACGACCCTCCGGCGGCCGGTGCCCGGGGGGCCGAACCTCCCGGCGACCCACACGGGTCCGGCGCTCCGGGTGGGGACACCCGCGGGGCCGATGCTCTGGCCGGTGACGCGCCTCGGGGCTGGTTCGCCACGCCGGAGCCGGCGCCTGCGGAGGTCCGGCCCTCCCGGACGGGCCCGGGCTCCGCCCTCCTGGCGGGCCTGAAGGTGGCCGACTTCTCGGCGTTCGTCGCGGGGCCGCTGGCGGCCGAGGTCCTCGCCGACCTGGGCGCCGAGGTGATCAAGGTCGAGCCGCCCGGCGGCGAGGCCATGCGGGGGGCCGCCTACGCCATCGCCGCCTGCCAGCGCGGCAAGCGCAGCCTGGCCATGGACATCGGCGCCGCCGACGCCCGCCCGGTGGTCGAGCGGCTGCTCGTGTGGGCCGACGTGGTGCTGCACAACTTCCGGGTGGGCGTGTCCGAGCGGCTGCGCATCGACGAGGCCACCGTCGCCCGCCTCAACCCGCACGCCGTCTACTGCCACGCCAGCGCCTTCGGGCCGACCGGGCCCCGCGCCAAGTCCCCGGGGAACGACGCGCTCATGCAGGCGCTCACCGGCTTCGAGCGGGCCATCGGCGGGGCCGGCAACGACCCGATCGCCGCCACCTGGATCCCGCTCGACATGGTCGGCGGATGGGTGGCGGCCACCGGCATCCTGGCCGGGCTGTACGCCCGGGCGACCAGCGGTCGCGGCCAGCGGGTGGCGACCAGCCTGCTGGGCGCAGGCATGCTGCTGCACAGCGGGGTGTTCCGGCGCGACGGCGGGGTGGTCCGCGGGCCCGAGCTCGACGCCGGTCAGACCGGCTACGGACCGGGCTACCGCATCTACCAGGCGGGCGACGGTGGCTGGCTGGCCCTGGTGCTGCCGGACCCCGAGGCCTGGGACCGGCTGCGGGCGCTGCCGGAAGCCGCCGCGCTGCAGGCGGCCTACGTGCCGCTGCGGGGCGGCCCCGACGACGCGGCCGCGCACGAGGCCGAGGCCGTGCTCGAGGCCGCGTTCGCCACCGCGGGCGCGGCCGAGTGGGTGGCCCGGCTGCGCGCCGCCGGGCTGCTCGCCGAGCGGGTCGAGACGATGGACCGCGACCAGTACCGCCGGGGCATCCTCGACGATCCCGTCAACCGACAGCTCGGGCGGGTCACGGCGTACGAGACGGCCGACTGGGGCCACTTCGAGCAGATCGGCCCCCTGCTGCGGTGCGGGCCGTCCGCCAGCCCGGGGCCACCGGCCATGCTGCCGGGGGTGGGGGAGCACACCCGCGCCGTCCTCGCCGACCTCGGCTTCGCCGCCCCGGACATCGACGCCCTCTTCGCCGCCAAGGTGGTCCGCCAGCCATGAGCGGGCGACTGCGCTACCTACACCACCTCGATGTCCACACCGGTCGCGTAGCTCGCGAGTGCCTCGAGATCCGCCCGATCGCCGGTCAGCACCGTCGATCCCGGCTCCGCGATGGCGACGACCAACGCGTCGACCGCGGACCCCCGCCGAGCGCGGGCCCGCAGCTGTCCGGCTCGCCGCGCCGTCGCCTGCGGAACCATCGGGTCGACGTCGCAGGTCTTGAGCAGCCGGTTGACATCGGCGTCGGTCCGTGCCGCACCCGTGGTCGACTCGGCGAGCACCACCGTGGGAACGACGGGTGGCCACAGGCCCTCGCGCCTGAGCGCCGCGAGCAGGGCGGCTGCGCGCCGGCTTCGCTGGCTCAGGCGGCTCAGGCCGCCGGAGTCCAACACGAGCACCGAGATCACCCCGCCTGGCGGGTGGCGGCACGATCACTGATGCGTCGAGCGATCGCATCCGCGCGCCGGCGCTCTGCGGCGGAGGGCTCGCCGACCTCGGCGACGAGCTCCGCAAGGTAGGCGTCCGCCTGCTCGTTGAGCTCCTGGCGCCGTAGCTCCGCCGCGACAGCCATCTGGAGCAACTCGGACGCAGGCAGGCCGCGCTCCTTGACCGCCTTGTAGAGGTCGTCCGGCAGATAGACCTGCATCCTGGGCATACGCCTAACTATACACCCGTCCATGCGTGCTCCTGGCGGGTTGGGCGGGCCGGTCAGCGGGCCGTCCAGCCGCCGTCGACGACGATGGTCTGGCCCGTGACGTAGCGCCCGGCGTCGCCGGCCAGCCACAGGATCGCGCCCACCAGGTCGTCGGCGGTCCCGTCGCCGGGGAGCGGCGTGTTGCGGCGCAGCCAGGCACGGGAGCGCTCGTCGTCGTACATCCCCTCGGTGATCTCGCTGCGGAAGAAGCCGGGCGCCACCGTGTTGACCCGGATCCCGTGACGGCCCCACTGCACCGCCAACTCGACGGTCAGGCCCGAGAGCCCCGCCTTGGCGGCGGCGTACGACGCCTGGGGGATGCCGGGCACCCCGACCAGCCCGCTGATCGACGACACGTTGACGATCGATCCCCGGCCGGCGGCCCGCATGTGGGGGAACACCGCCTGGCAGAGCCGGAACGGGGCGACGAGGTTGAGGTCCAGCGTCCGCGTCACCGCCTCGGGCGGCTCGTCCTCGGCCGGCCGGGCGCCCGCGAACGCGCCGGCGACGTTGACCAGGATCTCGGGGCCGCCGAGGGCCTCGTCCACCCGGGCGACGAGGCCGTCGAGCTGTGCGGGGTCGAGCAGGTCGCAGCGCAGGGCGGCGCCGTCGATCTCCTGGGCGAGCGCCTCCAGGCGGTCGAGCCGGCGGGCGGCCACGGCCACCCGGGCGCCGGCGTCCGCCAGCGTACGTGCGACCGCGGCGCCCAACCCGGACGATGCGCCGGTGACGAGGGCGACCCGCCCGTCGAGGGCGAAAAGTGGAGCCGCCGGCCGCTCGCTCATGCTTCCCGCTCCTGGCCTTCGGCCGGGCCGCTCGGGCCCCGCTCGCTGCGTCGCGGACGCTCGCTCATGCTTCCCGCTCGTGGCCTTCGGCCGGGCCGCTCGGGCCCCGCTCGCTGCGTCGCGGACGCTCGCTCATGACCGGATCATCCCAGCGCCGGGGACCTGTTGCAAAGTGAGCCTTCACTGACTACCGTCGCCGCGCGACGTACGCCGGACGCCGGGAGGGAGCGACCGTGGACCGAGAGGCGCTGGAGCACGGCCTCGTACGGCGGCTGCTCGATCACATCGAGCAGGGCACCACGGATCTCGCCGACGCGGTGCTCGAGGTGCCCGCCGACAGCTACACGGCGCCCGACCGTCTGGCGGCGGAGGTCGACGCGCTGTTCCTCGGGCACCCGCTCGTGCTCTGCCTGTCGGGGGCGCTTCCCCGCCCGGGCAGCTACCGCACGGTCGACCTGTGCGGCACGCCGGTGGTCGTGACCCGGGCCCCGGACGGGCGCGTCAGGGCGCTCGCCAACGTCTGCCGCCACCGCGGGGTGCGCGTGGTCGACGGGGCGGGGGAGGCCCGGCGCTTCACCTGCCCGTTCCACGCCTGGGTCTACGACATCGAGGGCAACCTCGTCGGGGTTCCCGCGGCCGGCTCCTTCGGGGAGGTGTGCCGCGAGGAGAGGGGCCTCGTCGAGCTGCCGGTGGCCGAGGGGTACGGGCTCGTGGTGGGGCGCCTGCGCCCGGGCCCGCCGGTCGACATCGACGCCTACCTCGGCCCCGACCTCGCCGCCGAGCTGGCCATGCTCGACTTCGCGTCGTGGGAGCCCTACACCGACGCCCACGTCCACCGCGTCTCCGCCAACTGGAAGGTCACGCTCGACACCTTCCGGGAGAACTACCACTTCGACTACCTCCACCGGAAGACGTTGAAGGACTACGCCTACGGCGGGGTCCTCACGTTCGACCCGTTCGGCTCCCACCTGCGCAACTGCTCGGCCATCCGCTCGATCGACGAGCTGCGCGACCGCCCCGAGGCGGAATGGGGCGAGGTGACCCAGCACTTCAGCTACCAGTACCAGCTGTTCCCGAACACCAGCCTCACCTTCGACAGCCGGCACATCGAGCTGTGGCAGATCGTGCCCGACGGTCCCGGCACCTCCGAGGTCGTCCACACCGCCTACATGCGCCCCGGCCTCCCCGAGGAGGACCGGGCGCGCCTGGCGGAGATGGCGCCGTGGATCTGCGAGACCGTGGTCGACGGCGAGGACTTCTGGGTCGCGGGTCGCACCGAGCCCGGCCTCCGCACCGGCCTGGTCGACACCGTCCTGTTCGGGCGCAACGAGCCGGCGTTGCAACACCTCCACCGGGGGTTCGCAGCGGCACTGGCCGAGGCCGGCGGCGCGGGCGGCCCCTGACCCCGCCGGCGACGGGCGAGTGGGCCAGGGCCCGTGGCCCCGCCCCCGGGCCGCGTGCTACTTTCATATGTGAGCGTTCGCTCTCTACTGGGAGATCAGCATGTCGTTCAAGTGGTTCATCTCCGTCGACGACCACCTCATCGAGCCCGCCCGCCTGTGGCAGGAGCGGGTGCCCGAGCGCTGGCGCGAGAACGCGCCGCACATCGTGCGCGACGGCGACTCCGAGCACTGGGTGTACGAGGACCGGCAGATCGTCACGACCGGCCTCAATGCCGTGGCGGGCAAGCGGCGCGAGGAGTTCTCGCCCGAGCCCATCACGTACGAGGACATGCGCCTCGGCTGCTACGAGCCGGCGGCCCGGGTGGCCGACATGGACCAGGGCAACGTGCTGTCGTCGCTGCTGTTCCCGTCGTTCCCCCGCTACTGCGGCCAGGTCTTCCACGAGGCCAAGGACAGGGACCTCGCACTCCTGTGCGTCCGGGCGTGGAACGACTTCATCCTCGAGGAGTTCGCCGGCGACTACCCCGGCCGCTTCATCCCGATGATGATCATCCCGCTGTGGGACCCGGTGGCCGCGGCCGCCGAGATCGAGCGCACCGCGGCGCTCGGCGCCAAGTCGATCGCCTTCTCCGAGAACCCGACCAAGCTCGGCCTGCCCTCGATCCACACCGACTACTGGGACCCGGTGCTCCGCACCGCCGACGAGGCGGGCTTCGTGCTGTCGATGCACGTGGGCTCGTCCTCGAACCTGATCCGCACGTCGCCCGACATGCCGACGCTGGCGTTCATGGCCTACTCGGCCGCCGCCAACCAGGCGGGCACGCTCCTCGACTGGCTGTTCAGCGGCAACTTCGAGCGGTTCCCGGGCCTGAAGATCGCCCTGTCCGAGGGGTCGATCGGCTGGATCCCCTACTTCCTCGAGCGGGCCGAGCAGGTCATCGACAAGCAGCGGTTCTGGGCCTCCCGCTTCGACATCGACATGAACGCCAGCCACGAGCGCGGCGAGGAGAAGGGCGAGTCGCGCTTCGACCTCGACACCGACGTCCGCCGCCTGTTCAAGGACCACGTCTTCGGCACGTTCATCGAGGACCACGCCGGCCTGCGGCTGCTCGACGTCATCGGCGAGGACAACGTCATGCTCGAGTGCGACTACCCGCACTCCGACTCGACCTGGCCCGACACGGTGAACCTGGCCAACAAGTGGCTCGGCGACCTGCCCGAGGACGTGCAGCACAAGATCACCGTCGGCAACGCCTGCCGGGTGTACGACTTCACCCCGGCCGACCCCGCGGCGCTCGCCCCTCGATGAGGGTCTCCGTCGACACGGATCTGTGCCAGGGCCACGCCCGGTGCTGGCAGATCTGCCCCGAGGTGTTCGCGCTCGACGACGAGGGCCACGCGTCGGTGGCGGTCGACGCCGTCCCGGCCGGTCACGAGGAGACGGTCCGGCAGGCGGTGCGGAACTGCCCTGAGCGCGCCATCTCGGTGAGCTGATGGCGGCGCTGGTGGCCTACGGCACCTACGTGCCGTCCTGGCGCCTCGAGCGGTCGGCCCTGCCGGGCGCCCGGGGCGCCGGTGGCGGGCGGGGCACGCGCGCCGTGGCGTCCTACGACGAGGACTCGACGTCACTCGGCGTCGAGGCGGCGCGCGCGGCCTTGGCGGCCACCACCGTCGAGCCCGACGTGGTGGTGTTCGCCACCGCCAGCCCGGCGTACGCGGACAAGACGAACGCGTCGGCCATCCATGCCGCCCTCGCCCTGCCCGACCGGGTCGGCGCGTACGACATGGCCGGCGCCGCCCGCTCGGCCTCGGGCGCGCTGCGGCTCGCCCTCTCGTCGTCGCTCACGACCCTCGTGGTGTGCAGCGACGTGCGCACCGGACGGCCGGGCAGCGCCGACGAGTCGCAGTCCGGAGACGCCGCCGCGGCCTTCGTGGTCGCGCCGGCGGGGGCGGCCCCGGCGCTGGCGGAGGTCGCGGGCGTCGCGTCCTCGTCGGCCGAGTTCCTCGACCGGTGGCGGTCTCCGGGCGACGTGGCGGCCCGGTCGTGGGAGGAGCGCTTCGGCGAGTCCGTCTACCTCCCCGCCGCCGAGGCCGCGGTCACGGACGCCTGCAAGCAGGCGGGCGTCGCGGCCGACGCCGTCGACCACCTGATCGTCACCGGCCTGCACGCCCGGGCGGTCCGCACGGTGGTGAGGTCGACGGGCGTGCCGCCGGAGCGGGTCGCGGACGACCTGACCGCCTCGATCGGCAACACCGGCAGCGCGCACCCCGGTCTGATGCTCGCCGACGTGCTCGACCGCGCCGACCCCGGCGAGACGATCCTGGTCGTCCACCTCGCCGACGGCGCCGACGCGTTCGTGCTGCGGACGGCGGGCGCGCTGGCCACGTCCCGCGGTCGGCGCGCGGCCACGGTCGCCCGGCAGGTCGCGGGCGGGCGGACGGGTCTGCCCTACGACCGCTTCCTCTCGTGGCGCGGGCTGCTCGAGCCCGAGCCGCCGCGCCGCCCCGATCCGGACGCGCCGATGGCGCCGGTCGCGTTCCGGCGCGAGCCGTGGAAGTTCGCGTTCGCCGCGTCCCGGTGCCAGGACTGCGGCACGCGGCACCTGCCGCCGGCGCGGGTGTGCCTCGAGTGCCGGTCGGTCGACCACATGGACGGCGAGCGGCTCGCCGACACCCGCGGCACCGTGGCGACGTTCACGGTCGACCACCTGGCGCACACCCCGTCGCCCCCGCTGGTGGTGGCCGTCGTCGACTTCGACGGGGGCGGGCGGTTCCTCTGCGAGGTGACCGACGTCGACCCGGACGAGGTGGCCGTGGGGACACGGGTGGCCATGACGTTCCGCCGCCTGTTCACCGCGTCGAACGGGGTCCACAACTACTTCTGGAAGGCGCGCCCCGTCGCCGAGCCCGGCGAGGGGGCCGGCTGATGGCGTCGCACGGGATCCGCGACCGGGTCGCCATCGTGGGCATGGGCTGCACGGCGTTCGGCGAGCGCTTCGACCGCGGCTTCGACGACCTGGCCGTCGAGTCGTCGCTCGCCGCCGCCGGGTCCGCCGGCATCGCGATCGACGACGTCGACGCGTTCTGGCTGGGCACCGCCGGCTCCGGCGGCGGCTCGGGGATGACGCTGTCCGCGCCCCTCAAGCTCGACCACAAGCCGGTGAGCCGCCTCGAGAACATGTGCGCGACCGGGTCGGAGGCGTTCCGCAACGCCTGCTACGCGATCGCGTCCGGCGCCTACGACGTCGCCATGGCGGTCGGCGTCGAGAAGCTCAAGGACTCCGGGTACTCCGGCCTGGTGGGCGCCCCGGCGCCCACCGACGGCACCAACCCGGCGACGACGGCGCCGGCGGCGTTCGCCTTCCTCGAGCCGGCCTACCGGGCGCGCTACGGCCTCGACGCCGACACCATGAAGGACGTCATCACCCGCATCGCCTGGAAGAACCACCGCAACGGCGCCCGGAACCCCAAGGCGCAGTTCCGCAAGGAGGTCTCCCTGGAGACGATCCGGAACGCGCCGCTCGTGGCCGGCAACCTGGGCGTGTTCGACTGCTCCGGGGTGTCGGACGGGTCGGCGGCGGCAGTCCTCGTCCGCGCCGAGGACGCCCACCGCTACACGGACTCGCCGCTGTACGTGAAGGCCCTGTCGTTCGCGGCGGGGCCCGGCCGGGGGCTGCTCGATCCCGCGTACGACTTCACGACGTTCGACGAGGTGGTCCGCACGGCCGAGGACGCCTACGCCCAGGCCGGCGTCGCCGATCCCCGGCGCGAGCTGGCCCTCGCCGAGGTGCACGACTGCTTCACGCCGACCGAGCTCGTGCTGATGGAGGACCTCGGGTTCTCGCGGCGGGGCGAGGCGTGGAAGGACGTGCTCGACGGCCGGTTCGACCTGGACGGCGACCTCCCGGTGAACCCCGACGGGGGCCTCAAGAGCTTCGGCCACCCGATCGGCGCCAGCGGCCTGCGGATGCTCTACGAGTGCTGGCTCCAGCTCCGGGGCGAGGCCGGCGACCGCCAGGTCGACAACGGCCGGACGCTGGCGCTGACCCACAACCTGGGGGGTCAGCCCGGGCGCTGCGTCAGCTTCGTCGGCATCGTGGGCCGCGAGCGCAGGTAGCGTCTACCCGACCCCCCCGGGGTCGTGCGCCGCCGAGTTGGTGTCAGGGGCCCGTGCGTTGCACGATCGTTCTGACACCTCCGTCACCGTTGCGTCGGTTCGCCGCGGGGTGCCGCCATCACGATGCTCACCCGACTGCTCCGCTCCCACCTCCGCCCGTACCACGCCCTGCTCGCCGCCATCGTCGTCCTGCAGGCCGTGCAGGCGCTCGCATCGCTCTACCTGCCGACGCTCAACGCCGACATCATCGACCAGGGCGTGCTCCAGGGCGACAACGCATACATCGTCTCGACCGGCCTGGTGATGCTCGGGGTGACGGTGGTCCAGGTCGTGTTCTCGGTGGCGGCGGTGTACTGCAGTGCCCGGGTGGCGATGTCGTTCGGGCGTGACGTCCGGGGCGACCTGTTCCACCGGGTCACCGACTTCTCGGCGCGGGAGGTCAACCAGTTCGGGGCGCCGTCGCTCATCACCCGCATCACCAACGACGTCCAGCAGGTGCAGATGCTGGTGGTCATGTTCTGCACGCTGGCCGTCGCCGCACCGATCACCGTCGTCGGAGGCAGCGTGCTGGCGCTGCGGCAGGACACCGGGCTGTCGTGGCTGGTGGTGGTCAGCCTGGCGGCGCTGGCGTTGAGCGTCGGGTCGGTGGTGTGGCGGATGGTGCCCCTGTTCCGCACGATGCAGGACCGCATCGACGGGGCCAACTCGGTGCTGCGCGAGCAGATCACGGGCATCCGGGTGGTGCGGGCGTTCGTCCGCGAGCCCCGCGAGGTCGAGCGGTTCGGCGAGGTCAACGACCAGCTGACCGACGTGTCGCTGCGGGCCGGGCGGCTCATGGCGCTGATGTTCCCGATGCTGCTGTTCATCATCAACGCGTCGAGCGTCGGGGTGCTGTGGTTCGGCGCCAACCGCATCAACAGCGGAGACATGAGCCCCGGCTCGCTGATCGCCTTCCTCAGCTACTTCACCCTCATGCTCCTCGCCGTGATGATGGCGATGTTCGTCGCCCTCATGGCGCCCCGGGCAGCCGTCTGCGCCGAGCGCATCGTCGAGGTGCTCGACACCTTCCCCTCGGTGGCGGCCCCCGAGAGCCCCGTTCCGGTCCCCGCCGGCCCCGCCTCGCTCGAGCTGCGTGACATCGGCTTCCGCTACCCGGGTGCGGAGGAGCCCGTGCTGCAGGGCGTGTCGCTGGCGTCCCTGGCCGGGCAGACCACGGCCGTCATCGGCAGCACGGGCGCCGGCAAGACCACGCTGGTCAACCTGGTGGCCCGGCTGATCGACGTCACCGAGGGCCAGGTGCTGGTGGACGGCGTCGACATCAGGGACATGAGTCCCGAGGCGCTGTGGAGCCGCATCGGCCTCGTGCCGCAGAAGCCGTACCTGTTCTCGGGCACGGTGGCCTCCAACCTGCGCTACGGCAAGCCCGACGCCACCGAGCACGAGATGTGGGAGGCCCTGACGGTCGCCGAGGCGGCCGAGTTCGTGGCCGCCATGCCCGGTGGTCTCGACGCCCGCATCGCCCAGGGCGGCACCAACGTGTCGGGCGGGCAGCGCCAGCGGCTCGCCATCGCCCGTGCCCTGGTCCGCAGGCCCGAGGTGTACCTGTTCGACGACTCGTTCTCGGCGCTCGACCTGGCGACCGACGCCCGCCTGCGGGCGCGCCTGGAGCCCTGGACCCGCGACGCCACCATCCTTGTCGTGGCCCAGCGGGTGTCGACGATCGCCACCGCCGACCAGATCCTCGTGCTCGAGGACGGCCGCCCGGTCGGCCTCGGCACCCACCGCGACCTGCTCGCCTCGTGCCCGACGTACGCCGAGATCGTCTCGTCCCAGATCCGCGAGGGCGAGGCGGCATGAGCGAGCATCCGTCTGCAGCGAGGCGCCGAGCGAAGCACGGCGAAGAGCGAGCGTGGCCCGAGCGGCCCGCTGCGAAGCAGCAAGAGCGGACGGCATGAGCGAGCGTCCGTCTGCAGCGAGGCGCCGAGCGAAGCACGGCGAAGAGCGAGCGTGGCCCGAGCGGCCCGCTGCGAAGCAGCAAGAGCGGGAAGCATGAGCGAGCGCACCCTCCCGTCGCCCGCCTCGGGCGAGCCCCCGGGCGTGCCCGGTCCCGGCGATCCGTCGTCCGGTGAGGGCGCGGGCGGCGACGGCGCCGTCCCCACCCCGCCGCGTGCCTCCGGCAGCCCCAGCTCGGTGCGGCCGATGGGCGCCGGCATCCCCACCGAGAAGGCGCGCGACTTCCGCAACTCGTCGCTGCGGCTGCTGGCCCGGCTGCGCGAGGACCGGGTCCCGGTGTGGTCGATCGTCGGCCTGGCCAGCATCGGCGTCGCCCTCACGGTGGTGGGCCCCAAGATCCTGGGCCACGCCACCGACCTGGTCATCCAGGGCCTGACCAGTCCGTCGGGCATCGACTTCGGCGAGCTGCACCTCGTGCTGGGCGGCGCCCTGGCCCTGTTCCTCGGCTCGTCGGGCGTGACCTACGTGAGCGCGTACCTCATGGCCGGGATCATCCAGCGCACGATGCGGCGGATGCGGGCCGACGTCGAGGACAAGCTGAACCGCGTCCCCCTGTCCTACGTCGACCGCCAGCAGCGTGGGGACCTGCTCAGCAGGGTCACCAACGACATCGACAACATCGCCCAGAGCCTGCAGCAGACGCTCAACCAGCTCGTGTCGCAGTCGCTGACCCTGGTGGGCGTGCTGGCGATGATGTTCTGGATCTCGCCGCTGCTCTCCCTCGTGGCTGTCGTGACCGTGCCCGTCTCGCTGCTCCTCATCCGCGGGATCGCCAAGCGGTCGCGCACGCGGTTCATCGCCCAGTGGCGCCACACCGGGGATCTCAACGCCCAGGTCGAGGAGGCGTTCACCGGCCACGTCATCGTCAAGGCGTTCGGCCGCCAGCGCGAGGCCGAGGAGCGCTTCCGCGAGACCAACGACGAGCTGTACCGCGCGAGCTTCGGCGCCCAGTTCGTGTCGGGCGTGATCCAGCCGGCGATGATGTTCCTCGGCAACCTGAACTTCGTGCTCATCGCGGTGCTCGGGGGCCTGCGGGTCACGTCGGGTGCGCTCACGATCGGCGACGTGCAGGCGTTCCTGCAGTACACCCGGCAGTTCCAGATGCCGCTGACGCAGATGGCGGCGATGATCAACCTCCTGCAGTCGGGCGTGGCGTCGGCCGAGCGGGTGTTCGAGCTGCTCGACGCCGACGAGGAGCGCCCGGACGACGACGCCGTGCCGCTCGGGGACGCGCCGCGGGGCCGGGTGGCGTTCGAGGACGTGTCGTTCTCGTACCTGCCCGACCGGCCGCTGATCACCGACCTGTCGCTGGTGGCCGAGCCCGGGCAGACCGTGGCCATCGTCGGGCCCACGGGTGCCGGGAAGACGACGCTCGTGAACCTGGTCATGCGGTTCTACGAGCTCGACGCCGGCCGCATCACGCTCGACGGGCGCGACATCGCCGAGATGCCTCGGCGCGACCTGCGCTTCGCCACCGGCATGGTCCTGCAGGACACCTGGCTGTTCGGGGGGACGATCCACGACAACATCGCCTACGGCAAACCGTCGGCCACCGAGGACGAGATCCTCGCCGCGGCCCAGGCGACCTACGTCGACCGGTTCGTGCACTCGCTGCCCGACGGCTACGACACGATCATCGAGGACGAGGGCACCAACCTCAGTGCCGGCGAGAAGCAGCTGGTCACGATCGCCCGGGCCTTCCTGTCCGACCCCGCGATCCTCATCCTCGACGAGGCGACCAGCTCGGTCGACACCCGCACCGAGGTGCTGATCCAGGAGGCGATGGCCGCCCTGCGGTCGCAGCGCACGAGCTTCGTGATCGCCCATCGCCTGTCCACCATCCGCGACGCGGACGTGATCCTGGTGATGGAGTCCGGCCGGATCGTCGAGCAGGGTCATCACGACGACCTGCTCGCCCGTGACGGCGCCTACGCCCGGCTGTACAACGCCCAGTTCGCGGCGGCCGTGGTCGACCTGGACGCCGAGGCCGACGCCGACCCCGTCGGCGCCCGGGTGGGCCCCGGCCCGGGCGGGCGGCCGCGCGAGCGCCGGCTTCGGGCCGGTGGGCTGACGGCGGGCCGCGGCCCCCGCGCCATCACGCCCACGTCGTGATGGAAACGGCGTTCTACAGTCAGTAGAGTGCCGCTTCTATGACCAGCGGAGCGCCCGACGGGCCGCGGATCCAGCCGTTGCCCCCCGCCGAGTGGCCCCCCGCGATGGGGGAGGCGCTGGCCGCCCTGCGACCGCCCGAGCCCCGTCATCCCCTGCCGGCGAGGGACCGCAAGGGCCCGAAGGGGCTCAACGTGCTCGGGACGCTGGCGCGCCACCCGGCGCTGACGCGCGCCTACCACACCTTCAACGGCCACGTGCTGTTCGCGTCGACCCTGTCGGTGCGCCAGCGCGAGCTGCTCGTGCTGCGCGTGGCCGCCGTCCGGCAGGCCGACTACGAGTGGGCCCAGCACGTGGTGATCGCCCGCGAGGCCGGTCTCGACGACGACGAGATCGCCCGGATCGCCGCCGGGCCGGATGCGCCCGGGTGGGCGACGCTCGACGCGGCCATGCTGGCCGCGGTCGACGAGCTGATCGGCGACGCCATGATCGCCGACGCCACCTGGCGGGCGCTGGCCCGCGACCTCGACGAGCGCCAGCTCATGGACCTCGTCTTCACGGTCGGTGCGTACGACCTGCTGGCGATGGCGTTCCGCTCCTTCGGGGTGGAGTTGGACGCCGACCTGGTGGAGAACTAGCTTCTCATTATCGGAGACGGATGCTATCGTCGAGGCAGACCCCACCGGAGGACCACACCGCATGCCGCACTTCACGAAGCCTGCCGAAGGCTCATGGACGGAGCACTACGGCATCGACACGGGCCCCGTCTCCTACGAGGACTCGATCTCGCCGGCGCACTACGAGCTCGAGCGGGACGCCATCTTCCGCCGGACGTGGCTGAACGTCGGCCGTGCCGAGCAGCTGCCGCGCAACGGCAGCTTCTTCACCCGTGAGCTCGAGGCGGCGCGCACGTCGGTGATCGTCGTGCGCGACATGGGCGGCGAGGTCCGCGCCTTCCACAACGTCTGCCGTCACCGCGGCAACAAGCTGGTGTGGAACGACTACCCCCGCGAGGAGGTGAGCGGCACCACCCGGCAGTTCACCTGCAAGTACCACGGCTGGCGCTACGGCCTCGACGGCGAGCTGACCTTCGTGCAGCAGGAGGGCGAGTTCTTCGACCTCGACCGGTCCGAGCACGGGCTGGTGCCGGTGCGGTGCGAGGTCTGGGAGGGGTTCATCTTCGTCAACCTCGACGACGCCGACCGCACGCCCCTCGCCGACTACATGGGCGAGCTGGGCGCGGGCATCGCCGGGTACCCGTTCCACCGCATGACCCAGGTGCACAAGTACCGGGCCGAGATCGGTGCCAACTGGAAGCTGTTCATCGACGCGTTCGCGGAGTTCTACCACGCACCTGTGCTGCACGCGAAGCAGGCGGTCTCCGACGAGTCCCGCAAGCTGCAGGGCGTCGGCTACGAGGCGCTGGCCTACGACATCGACGGCCCCCACTCGATGGTGTCGTCGTGGGGCGGCATGTCGCCGCCCAAGGACCTGCGCATGGTCAAGCCCATCGAGCAGAAGCTGCGCAGCGGGCTGTTCGGGCCGTGGGACGCGCCCGACATCGGCATGGACGAGCTGCCGCCGGGCCTCAACCCCGCCCGCCACCCGGCCTGGGGCATCGACTCGTTCGTGTTCTTCCCGAACTTCATGCTGCTCGTCTGGAAGCCGAACTGGTACCTCACCTACCACTACTGGCCGACCTCCTACAACACCCACATCTTCGAGGGGACCCTGTACTTCGTGCCCCCGACGAACGCCTACGAGCGGCTCCAGCAGGAGCTCGCCGTCGTGACGTTCAAGGAGTACGCCCTGCAGGACGGCAACACCCTCGAGGCCACACAGACGATGCTCGAGTCGCGGGCCGTGACCGAGTTCCCGCTCAACGACCAGGAGGTCCTCCTGCGTCACCTGCACACGACCGCACGGCGGTACGTGGGCGAGTACCAGGAGACGCACCAGTCCACGACGCCGGTCCGCATCTCGGCCGCGTCGTGAGCCGAGGAGACGACGTGACCGCACTGCTGCCCCCCGACTTCGCCGACCTCGAGCCGTACGCCGACTGGGCGCTGCCGACCGAGGGTGCCCGCTACGCCAAGCGGCTCGCCAGCACGATGGACGAGCTGCAGGCGTTCTACGACGCCGCGTTCCCCCGGCTCGAGGCCGCCACCGCCTACCTCGAGCAGTTCGGCATGGACAGGCTGCCCGAGGACGGCAAGCGGCTCCTGTGGCTGTTCGGCTCGCTCGTCACCGTGTCGTTCCCGGTCGAGGTGTGGCGCCAGCCGCGGGTGCCCGACAGTGGGGCCTCGGCCATCGAGGCGGTCGTCGAACCGGCGATCTGATCGCCGCCCGGCCCCCGGTCGGGACTTGTTCTCTCCAAATCGGAGAAGCTAGTTTCCGTGACATGTGGCACGAGGAACGCCTGCTGATCGACGGTGAGCTCGGCCCCGCCGAGGGGAACCGGACCTACGAGACCGACAACCCGGCGACCGGCAAGGTGCTCGGCACCGCCGCCGACGCGACGGTCGCTGACGCTCACCGCGCCATCGAGAGCGCCCGCCGTGCCTTCGACACGGGGTCGTGGGCGACCGACGTCGAGCTGCGCTCCCGCTCGCTGCGTCAGCTGCACGAGGCGCTCGTCGCCAACCAGGAAGACCTGCGCACGCTGCTGATCGCCGAGAACGGGCTGCCGCACATGCTGACGCAGGGCCCGGGGCTCGAGACGCCGACCGCGATGATCACGTGGTACGCGGACCTGCTCGACAAGTACGAGTTCACCGAAGACCTCGGCGTGTCCGAGTCGATGGGCCGGCTGAGCAGCCGCTGGGTCGAGAAGGAGCCGGTGGGCGTGGTCGGCGGGATCGTGCCCTACAACTACCCGATCCAGATCAGCCTGGCGAAGCTCGTGCCGGCGCTGGCCGCCGGCTGCACCGTCGTGCTGAAGGCCCCGCCGCAGACGCCCTGGATCACCGCGGCGCTGGGCAAGGTCATCGCCGAGCAGACCGACGTTCCGCCGGGTGTCGTCAACGTCCTCACGTCGTCCGAGGTCGCGGTGGGCGAGGCCCTGGTCACCAGTCCGCTCGTCGACATGATCAGCTTCACCGGATCCACGGCCGCGGGGCGGCGCATCATGGCCGATGCCAGCGCCACCGTGAAGAAGGTGTTCCTCGAGCTCGGTGGCAAGTCGGCCTTCATCGTGATGGACGACGCCCCGCTCGACCTGGCGGGCATGTTCGCCGGCTTCACGATCTGCTCGCACGCCGGCCAGGGGTGCGCGATCACCTCGCGCCTGCTGGTGCCCGAGTCGCGCTTCGACGAGGCCGTCGAGCAGACCGTGGCCACGATGGCCGGCGTCCCGGTCGGCGACCCCGCCGACCCGGGCAACATGATGGGACCCCTCATCAGCGAGGCCCAGCGCGAGCGGGTCGACGGCTACGTGCAGCGGGCCGTCGCCGAGGGCGGCACCGTCGTGACCGGCGGCAAGCGGCCAGACGCCCTGCCCGACGGCTACTTCTACGAGCCGACGCTGATCACGGGCCTCGGCCCCGACTCGGCCATCGCCCAGGAAGAGGTCTTCGGCCCCGTCCTCGTGGTGCTGCCGTACCGCGACGACGACGATGCGGTCGCCATCGCCAACAACTCGATCTTCGGGCTGTCGGGCACGGTGTTCGGCGTCGACGAGGACCGGGCCACGAACATCGCACGCCGCATCCGGGCCGGCACGGTCAGCGTGAACGGCGGCATGTGGTACGGCCCCGACGCACCGTTCGGCGGCTACAAGCAGTCGGGCATCGGCCGCGAGATGGGCGTGCCGGGCCTCGAGGAGTACCTCGAGTCCAAGACCATCGCCCGCCCCGCGGGCTGAGCGTCACCCCAGGGCGGCGATGACCTGGGGGAGGTCGACCGTGGTGCGGATGCCGGGCGGCGCCGCGCACACGACGGGCACGGCGTTGACGGCCCGGTGGGCGGTGTAGCCGGGCGAGACCGCGCCCATGCGCTCGATCGGGACGGGGAAGCGCAGGTCGACGTCGAGCGGGGCGTCCCCGTCGACATCGATGTGCCACCCGGTGGGCCGGACCACCCAGGCCGGGTCGAGGTCGATGGTGCAGTACCACGTCGCCCGGAAGCGCAGCAGGGGGTGGCCGCGCCGCATCCCCGCGACGGTGAGCCGCTGGGCGGCCACGGTGCCGGCCTCGAGCGTGCCGGCGGCGATCTCGGCGGTGTGGGCGGCGGTGGCGACCTCGCCGCTGGCCTCGAGGCCGTCGAGCGGCAGCGACAGCGCGTCGGCGAGCAGCCGCAGCGACGGTCCGAAGCTGGTGCGGCCGTGCGAGAGGCGGGCCTCGTCGAAGGCGGCGGGCGGCCGGCCGAACCCCATGACCTCGAAGAGCAGCCCCGGCGAGTTGCGCTGCGACAGGTCGGCGAACTCGTCGATCGTCAGCCCGTCGAGCTGCCGCTGGATCGAGGTCAGCACGAGCGGCACCGCCTCGGTGATGAAGCCGGGGCTGCTGCCCGTGCTGTGGATCGACGTGCCGCCCTGCGCGCATGCGGCCTCGACCCGCTCGCGCAGCGCCGCGTCCATGCCGGCGGGGTGGTGGAACTCGCCCCGGGTCGTGACCACGTTGGCGCCCCCGGCGAGCAGGCGGCAGACCTCGTCGACGTCGAGGGCGCGGGGCATGTAGAGCACGCAGTCGGCCCCCAGGCCCAGGACGTCGTCGATGTCGTTCGTGGCCACGACGCCGATGGGGTCGAGGCCGCACAGCTCGCCCGCGTCGCGGCCCGCCTTGGCGGGCGTGTGGACGTAGACGCCCGCCAGCTCCAGCGCCGGGTGCTCGATCACGCTGCGCAACGAGCGGGTGCCGATGTTGCCCGTCGCCCACTGGACGACCCGGTAGGTCTTCATCGGCGCACCCTTCGGGATGCGCGCGATGAAGACTCGGCCCTCCAGGCCGGGGACGCCACTGTGCTCATGGTTCGCTCGCTCCGCTCACTCACGTCTCGCTCCCCCCGTCGGTGTGTGGGACCCAGCTCGGGTCCCGCTTCTCCATGAACGCCTGCATGCCCTCGCGGGGCTCGGGCGAGTGGTCGAGCGCCCAGAACATCGTCTGGTAGTCGATGTCGCCGTAGCGCTGGTTGAGCATCCGCTTCACGTGCATCCGCGCCTCGGGCGACGTCCGCAGCACCTGCTGGGCGGCCTCGACCGCGGCGGCCCGCAGGTCGTCGTGGGGGACGACGCGGGAGATGACGCCGAGCCGCTGGGCCTCGGCTGCGTCGAAGCGGCGTCCCGACAGCAGCAGGTCGCGGGCGACGGCCACGCCGACGTGGGCCGGCAGGGCGGCGGCGTAGGTCGCGTCGGGGATGCCGCGCAGCAGCTCGGGCACGCGGAACGTCGCCCGGTCGCTGGCCACGGCGATGTCGGCCATCATCGCCACCAGCAGGCCGCCGGCCTGGCAGATGCCGTTGACGGCGGCGATCACGGGCGCCGGGCTGTCGCGGATGGCGAGGAAGGGCAGGATCTCGTGGCCCAGGCCGTCGGGCAGCCGGTCGCCCGGCTCCTCGCGGCCGCCCAGGTCGCCGCCCGGCGCGAACACGTCGCCGGTGCCGGTGATGATCAGCGCCGCCAGGTCGGGGTCGGTGTTCACGAGGCGCACGGCCCGCTTGAGCCCGAAGTACATGGCCGGGGTGAACGCGTTGCGCGCCGCCGGCCGGTCGATCACGCACCAGGCGATGACGCCGTCGCGCTCGAGGCGCAGGCCGGCGGCGCCGAGGTCGTCGGCCGTCACGCCCCGACCTCCTCGCCCCGGTGCCCCGCGTCGCCCAGGTCTCGGTGCTCCCGCGTGCCGGGAGCATCCGGTGGGTCGGGCTCGTCCGGCGCGCCCGGCGCGCCTGGCGGCGGGACGGCCCCGGCGCCGCCCCGCTCGCCGCGGGCGAGTGCCGCCTTGTGGAGGATGTTCTCGGCCAGGCGCATGTGCGCGGCGTCGACCAGCCGGCCGTCGCGCCCGATGGCTCCGATGCCCTCGGCCTCGGACCGGCGGTAGGTCTCGATCGACGCGCGGGCGTCGGCGATCTCGGCCTCGGTGGGGGAGAACACGTCGTGGGCGATGGCGATCTGCGACGGGTGGATCGCCCACTTGCCGTCGAAGCCGAGCAGGCTGGCGTGGACCGCGCTGCGGCGGTAGCCGTCGGGATCCTGGTAGGCGGGGAAGGGGGCGTCGATGGCGTCGATGCCGGCGGCCCGCGCCGCGGTCACGACCTGGAAGCGGGCGAAGTGCCAGAAGTCCCCGGGATAGTCGCTGACCGGGTCGAAGTTGCCGTCCACCCGGGCCCGCTGCGACGCCGACAGGTCGCCGGCGCCGAAGATGATCGCCTCGAGCCGGTCGCTGGCCCTGGCGATCTCGACGGCGTTGGCCAGCCCTTCGGACTCCTCGACCAGCACCTCCAGGGCGATGCGCTTGCGCATGCCGAGCTTCGTCTCGAGCTGGGTCAGCAGCACGTCGACCCACCACACGTCACGGGCCGAGCGGGCCTTGGGCACGATGATCACGTCGAGCGCCTCCCGGGCCCCGGACACCACCTCGATGATGTCGCCGTGGCACCAGGGCGTCTCGAGGCCGTTGACCCGCACGGCCCGCACGGTGCGCCCCCAGTCCTGCCCGGTGAGGGCGGCGACCGCGATCGCCCGGGCGCCCTCCTTGGCCACCGGGGCGCATGCGTCCTCCAGGTCGAGGAACACCAGGTCGGCGCCGGACGTGGCGGCCTTCTCGCACATGCGCTCGCTGCTGGCGGGTGTCGCCAGCTCCGAGCGCCGGGCCCGAGGTGCCGGCATGGTTCCCCTCCTGGTCGTGGTCAGATGACGGACGCCGCCCGCAGCGCCGCGAGGCGGTCGGGGCCGAGGCCGAGCAGCTCGCCGTAGACCGCGTCGTTGTCGGCCCCCAGCGCCCGCCCGAGGTGGTCGATGCGCCCGGGCGTCTCGCTCAGCACGGCCACCGGTGCCTGCACCGTGACCGGGCCGAGGTCGGCGTCGTCGACCCGGACGTAGGTGCCCCGCGCCCGCAGGTGCTCGTCGGCCAGCAGCTGCTCGGCGTCGTACACGGGGGCGGCGGTCACCTCGGCGGCCTCGAACGTGTGCATGGCCTCGTCCAGGGTGCGCTCGCCGACCCACTTGGCCACGAATTCGTCGACCTCGGCGGCCCGGTCCTGCCGGCGCACGGGGTCGACGTAGTCGGGATCGTCGGCCAGGTCGGCCCGCTCGATGGCCCGGAAGACCCGGACGGCGATGCTGGGCGACGCGCTGGAGATGGCCAGCCACTTGTCGTCGGCCGTGCGGTAGGCGTTGCGGGGGGCGCTGGCGTCGAGGCGGTTGCCGACCCGCCCGGGGACGATGCCGAGCTGGTCGACGGCCAGGGTCGACGACTCGATGAGCCGGGCCAGAGGTTCGATCAGGTTGACGTCGACCAGCTGCCCGCCGCCGTGGTGCATGTCGCGGTGGTAGAGGGCCATCATCACCGCGTACGTGGCGGCCAGGGAGGCGACGCCGTCGGCCAGCATGAACGGCGGCAGCGTGGGCGGCCCGTCGGGCTGGCCGGTCACGTGGGCGAACCCGCTCATCGCCTCGGCCAGCGTGCCGTAGCCGGGGCGGTCGCTCTTCGGCCCGCCCTTCCCGTACCCGCTGACGTGGAGCATCACGATGTGCGGGTGCTCCGCGTGCACCGACTCGTAGTCGATGCCCCACCGCACCAGAGCGCTGGGGCGGTTGCCGACGACCAGCACGTCGCTCACGTCGAGCAGGCGGTGGAACAGCTCCTGCCCCTCGGTCAGGCGCAGGTCGAGCGTGACGCACCGCTTGTTGCGGCCGACGCTCTTCCAGATGAGCCCGATGCCCTCGCGGCGGTTGCCCCACGTGCGCATGGGGTCGCCGGTGCCGGGCGGCTCGACCTTGATGACCTCGGCGCCGAACTCGCCCAGCGCGGTGCCCACCATCGGCCCGGCGGCGAGCGTGGCCGCCTCGACGACCCGCAGCCCGTGCAGCGGGCCGCGGGCGGGCTGGTCGGACGACGCCCCGGCCGGTACGTCCCAGGCCCGGGCGGCCCGGAGCGCCGCGCCGGCGGCGGGAGGCACGCTGTCAGGCATGGCGGGCGACGGCCGGCCTCGCGAGGCCGAGGTGGTCGCGCAGCGTTGCGCCCGTGTACTCGGTCCGGAACAGCTCCCGGCGCTGCAGCTCGGGGACGACCATGCGCACCACGTCCTCGTAAGCGCCGGGCACGTGGGTGGCGGCGACGACGAAGCCGTCGCAGGCGTCGCCCTCGAACCACTCCTCCATCTGGTCGACCACCGCCCGGGCGGTGCCGACGAAGCGGGGGCCCTGGAGCAGCGTGGCGCGGTGGCCGGCCAGGTCGCCGAGGGTGACCGTGCCGCCGATGTGCTGGCGCAGGTTCTGTACGAGGCCCCGGATGCCGGACACCGACTCGACGAGCTCGTCGGTGATGGGGTCGTCGAGCGCCATGCCCGAGAAGTCGTGGTTCATCAGCTCGGAGAGCAGCGCCAGCGAGGCCTGGGGGTCGACCAGCTCGTTGAGGAAGAGCTGCTCGCGCTCCTCGGCGTGCCCCCGCGACTCGCCGATGACGGTGTAGGCCATGGGCAGCATCTTGACCGCCTGCGGGTCGCGGCCCCCCTCGCCGATGCGCTCCTTCTGGTCCTTGTAGTGCGAGCGGGCCACGTCGATGCTGGGATCGCCCGTGAAGATGAGCTCGGCCCACCGGGCCGCGAAGTCGCGGCCCCGGCCCGACGAGCCGGCCTGCAACAGCACCGGCCGGCCCTGGGGCGACCGGGGGACGGTGAGCGGGCCCTTGACCCGGAACCACTCGCCGTCGTGGTCGAGCGGGTGGACCTTGTCCGGGTCGGCGAAGACGCCCGACTCGCGGTCGAGCACCAGGGCGTCGTCGTCCCAGGTGTCCCACAGGCCGGTCGTGGCCTCGAGGAACTCGTCGGCCCGGTCGTAGCGGGCGTCGTGGGCGAGGTGGGCGTCGACGCCGAAGTTCTGCGCCTCGCCGTCGTTGACCGACGTGACGACGTTCCAGGCCGCCCGGCCGCCCGACAGGTGGTCGAGCGTGGCGAACGTGCGGGCGACGTGGAACGGCGAGTAGTAGGTGGTCGAGTAGGTGGCGCCGAGGCCGATGTGACGGGTGGCGCCGGCCACCAGGCCGAGCACGATGCTCAGGTCGAGCTTCACCGGCCGGGCGCCGAGGCGCACGGCGTCGGCGACCGACCCGCCGTAGATGCCGGGCATCGCCAGCCGGTCGTCGAAGAACATCATGTCGAAGCAGCCGTCCTCGAGGGTGCGGCCGAGCTTCTCGTAGAAGCCCCCGGTGAGGAAGCCGTGCTCGGTGGCGGGGTGGCGCCACGAGCCCGAGTACACGGTGACGTTGCTGGCCTGCATGAAGCCGACCAGCGACATCTGGCGCTTGCGGCTCCCCCCGGTCGTGGCCGTCGGCGCCATCGGGCTCACCGCGCTGCGCCGGCGGCGACGGCCCGGCGGGCCCGGGACCGGAAGCCCTCGAGCTTCTCGTCCGCGGTGCGGACCCGGGTGCTCCGGGACATGATCGACACGTCGTGGCCGGCGGCGCCGGCGCGCAGGGCGCCGACCGTGGCCTCGTCCTTCGAGAGGTGGGCGAAGGGGTCGAACGAGTACCACCGCATGGCGTTCTCGTGCGTGATCTTGCGGATCTGGTCGTCGGGCACGTCGTTGGCCGCGAACACCGCGTGCAGCTCCTCGGGGGCCGTCGGCCACATGGAGTCGCTGTGCGGGTAGTCGGCCTCCCAGCACATGTTGTCGACGCCGATGCGCTCGCGCAGCTCGACCCCGACCGGGTCGCTGATGAAGCAGGTCAGGAAGTGCTCCCGGAACACCTCGCTGGGCAGCCGGCCGCCGAAGTCCTGCTGCGTCCAGGCGCGGTGCATCTCGTAGGTGCGGTCGACGCGGTCGAGGAAGTAGGGGACCCACCCGGTGCCACCCTCGGACAGCGCGATGCGCAGGTCGGGGTAGGTCTTGATCACCCGCGACCACAGCAGGTCGGCGGCCGCCGACTGGATGTTCATGGGCTGCAGCGTGATCATCACGTCGGGCGGCGAGTCGACGGCCGGGATCGACAGCCGGCCCGACGAGCCGAGGTGCACCGACAGCACGGTGCCGGTGTCGCAGCACGCCTGCCACACGGGGTCCCAGTAGTCGTCGTGGAAGCTGGGGTAGCCGAGCGCGGCGGGGTTCTCGGTGAAGCTGAGCGAGTGGCAGCCCTTCGCCGCCGTGCGGCGCACCTCGGCGGCCGTCTCCTCGGCGCTCCAGATCGCGGGCACGGCCATCGGGATGAACCGGCCGGGGTAGGTGCCGCACCACTCGTCGATGTGCCAGTCGTTGTAGGCGCGCACGAGGGCGTTCGACAGGTCGATGTCGTCGCTCAGGAACGTGCGGGCCGTGAACGTGGGGAACGACGGGAAGTTCATCGACGCCAGCACACCCCCGGCGTCCATGTCCTTCACCCGCTCGTGGACGTCGTAGCAACCGGGCCGCACCTCGTCGAGGCTCTGCGGCTCCATGCCGTACTCCTCCTTGGGGCGGCCGGCGACGGCGTTGAGGGCGGCCGTCTCCATGACCACCTTGCCGAAGGTCCACACGTCGGAGCCCTCGTCGTTGCGCAGCAGCTTCGGCGCCCGGTCGAGGTACCTGGCGTCCAGGTGGTTCGAGGAAGAGGTCGGGCGGCTCGATCAGGTGGTCGTCGACGCTGACGAGGATGAGGTCATCGACTTCGAGCATGGCGCCCCCTCGGGTGCGAGAACGAGGTTCGCAGTGAGCGAGAGCCACCCTAGCAGAACCCGAGCCGCCGGTTCACGAGGACCCGAGAGCCTTCCGGGCTGGGTCCAGGCGATATCGTTTCGATATGGCGTTCGTGTTGAAGCTGACCGAGCAAGAGACGGAACTGCTGCGTGCTCAGGCCGAGCGTGAGCATCGGTCGATGCACGAGGTGGCGCGACTCGCCGTGCTGGAGCGCGTCACCTCCACCGAGCAGGACGAGCGGCGGGACGCATTCATCCGTGACGAGCTGCCCGACTGGGCGCCCGTCATGGACCGTCTCTCCCGGTCGTGACCGAGTTCGTACGGGTCACCGACGTCCTGGCGCTGGCCGAAGCCGTGACCGGCCAGCGGCCCGCGGTGCGCGACGTCGGTCTGATCGACTCGGCGTGCGCCCGGCCGCAGGCAGCCTTCGCCGGCGTCGAGGCGTACCCGTCCGTACACCTGAAGGCCGCGGCCCTACTGGAGTCGCTGGCCGGGAACCATGCACTCGTCGACGGCAACAAGCGGACCGCCCTGGCGTCGATGCTGTTCTTCTACGACCTCAACGGCTACCGCGTGACCCTCAGCCACGACGAGGCGTACGACCTGGTGATCGGGGTCGTCGTCCACCAGATCGACATCCAGAAGGCCGCCGACCTCCTCCGCCGCCGCACCGAGGCCCGCTGACCGCCGGATGATGACTTACGACGGGTCGGGGCGGGCGGGGAGGAGCTGCTCGAGGATGCGGGGTGCCGCGGGCCATGCCGCAGGCCGGGAGCACGGTGGCCAGATCCTTCGCCGCTCCCGGCGGGAGCGTCCGCGCGAGGACCACCAGGAGCGCCCACGAGGCGAGGATCAGACCTACGGTGATCAGCAGAAGGCGAAGCAAGCAGGCCCCTGGGCGGTCGTGTCCGCGGCAGCGGTGAGATCGCCGAGTTCACCACGTCGCTCACACCGCGCCGGAACCGGAGGTGTCCGGATGATCGGGCGGTGACGCTGGCCGGGCTGGTGCGGGCGGCCGCTCAGCCGGGGGCGACGTTGATGAGGACCTTGCCGATGGCCCGGCCGTCGGCGACGTGGCGGAGCGCGGCCGCCGTGTCGCCGAGGGCGAACGACGCGCCGATGTGGGGCACGACACGGCCCGCCGCCAGCAGGCCGTCCAGCTCCTCGTCGTTGCGGCGGAGCTCGTCGGGCACGTGGGCGGCGAAGTCGCGGAACTGGAAGCCGAGCACCCGGACGCCCTTGAGCAGCACCAGGTTCAGCGGGATCCGGGGGATCGTGCCGGACGCGTACCCGACCGTGACGAACCGCCCGCCCCAGCGCAGGGACCGCAGCGCCGGCTCGGACAGGTCGCCGCCCACGGGGTCCACCACGACGTCCGCCCCGCCCGGCAGCAGCTCGCGCAGCGCCGGGCGCAGCTCGACCGCGCGGTGGTCGACGAGGCGGCTGGCGCCCTCGGCCTCGGCGACCCCGAGCTTCTCGGGCGACGACGCCACCGCGGTCACGGTGGCGCCGAGCAGGGCGCCGAGCTGCACGGCGGCCAGGCCGACGCCCCCGCCGGCGCCGAGCACGACCACCTCGTCGCCCGGCCGCACGCCGGCGACCGAGCGGAGCACGTGGTAGGCGGTCCGGTGCGCGACCCCGAAGGCCGCGGCGTGGTGGAGGTCCACGCCGTCCGGGACGGGGCGCACGGCATCGGCGCCGACGACGACCTCCTCGGCGAACGCGCCGACCAGCGTCGTGCCCGCCACGCGGGCGTCCACGGCGAGGCCGTCCACGTCGTCCGCCACCTCGCTGACCAACCCTGCGAACTCGCTGCCGGGCACGAACGGGGTGGGCACGGTCATCTGGTACTCGTTCGCCACGAGCAGCACGTCGGGGAAGTTGACGGCGGCGGCGTCGACGCGCACCCGGACCTGTCCCGGCCCGATCGGCGGGGCGGGCAGCTCGCCGACCTCGACGGCCTCGGGCGGGCCGTAGGCCCGGCAGACGGCGGCACGCACGTCAGCCCGCCCCGGCGGGCGTGGGTGCGGTCACCGGCCCTTCCACACCGGAGCACGCTTCTCGACGAACGCCGTGGCGCCCTCCTGGGCGTCCTCGCTGGCGAACACGACCTTCTGCCAGTCGGCCAGCCGCTGGCGGGCCCGGACAGGGTCCACGGCGCCCAGCCGCACCAGCTCCTTGGAGGCCGCGACGCCGAGAGGGGCGTTGGCGGCGATCCGCTCGGCGAGGGCGAGGGCGGTGTCGAGCACGTCGCCGGGCGGCACCACCTTGTTGACCAGCCCCAGCTCGTAGCCGCGGGCGGCGTCGATCCGCTCGCCCGTCAGCGTGATCTCCAGCGCCACGGCCAGCGGGATGCGCCGGCCGATGAACGTGCCGCCGCCGCCGGGGAAGAGCCCGCGCTGCACCTCCGGCAGCCCGAAGTGGGCCTCGGACGAGGCGACGACCATGTCGCAGCCCAGCAGCAGCTCGAGCCCGCCGGCCACGGCGCTGCCGTTGGCCGCACCGACGACCGGCGTGGCGATCTCGCCGTGGGCCAGCGTCACGAAGCCGGCGACGCCGGGGTCCTCCGCGCTCGAGACCTGGTCGCCCGAGGCGAACGAGCGCAGGTCCATGCCGGCGCAGAAGGCCTTGGTCCCGGTGCCGGTCAGGACGATGACCCGCACGTCGGGATCGGCGTCGGCGGCGACCGCCGCGGCGCCGAGCGCGCCGATCAGGGCGGGCGTGAGGGCGTTGCGGGCGTCGGGCCGGTCGAGTCGCAACACCAGCACGGCGCCCCGCCGCTCGACGGCGAGCCCGACGTCGGCGTCGGCCCCGCGGCGCTCGACCTCGCTCACGTGCCGTACGCCGCGGACTCGGCCGCGTCGGCGGCCTCCTGCATGAGCTGCAGGACGATCGGCCCGAACGCCAGCAGCTTCTCGTCGTCGCCGGCCCGCTGGAAGCCCTGCTCGAGCACCACCGCGAGCTTCCACTTGGCGAGCACGACGTAGTAGTCGATGTCGTCCACCTGGCGGCCCGACACCTCGGCGTAGCGGGACAGCATCTCGTCGCGGGACGGCATGCCGGTCATGTCGACGTAGCCGGAGAACTCGTCGCCCGGCGCGTCCGTGTCCTCGGGCCAGCCGTGCACGACCCAGCCGAGGTCGAGCTTGGGATCGCCGACGGTGCCCATCTCCCAGTCGACGATGGCGGCGAGCCGGGCGGGTGCGCCGTCCCGGTACATCACGTTGGCGAACTGGTAGTCGCCGTGCATGATCCCGGGCACGAAGTCGAGCGGCTCGTGGGCCCGCAGCCAGGCGGACGCCTCGTCGAACCCGGGGAGGTCGCGGCCCTTGATCCGCTCGAGGAAGGCGGTCCAGCGGTCGACCTGGCGCTCGTGGAAGCCGTCGGGACGCCCGAGGTCGGTCAGACCCTTGGCCCGCCAGTCGACCTTCGAGAGCAGGGCGATGCCGTCGACCAGCTCGAAGGCCAGGCCCCGCCGGGCGGCGAGGTCGGTGTCGAAGGGCGCGGGCCAGCCCTTCTGCCCCATGGGGGACCAACCGTCGACGTAGCCCATGAGGTAGAAGGTGCGCCCCAGCACGGCGGGATCGGTGCACACGGCGATGGCCGGGGTGCAGGGCACGTCGGTGCCGGTGAGCGCCTCGATGATGCGCCACTCGCGGACGATGCCGTCGTCGCGGGGCGCCGGCGCCCCGGGCGGCGGGATGCGCAGCGCGGCGTGCACGTCGCCCCGCCGGATCTCGTAGATCTCGTTCTGCGTGCCGCCCGAGATGAACTGGTGCTCGATCGGCTCGCCCGGGGCGAGGCCGGCGCCGTCCATCCAGTCGGCGAGCCGGTCGGCGTCGATCACAGGTTCCCCACCTGGTGCTCGAGGTGCTCGGCGAACTTGGCCTGGGCCTGTTCCCGCAGCTTGGGCAGATGGCGGGTCGGCCACAGGTCGTCGCTGGGGGAGTGGTCCCGCAGCACCTGGCGGGCCACCGTGACCTTGTGCACCTCGGTGGGCCCGTCGGCCAGGCCGAGCACGCTGGCCCCCAGCATCATGCGGTGGAACGGCATCTCGTTGCTGACCCCGAGGGCGCCGTGCACCTGCATGGCGCGCCAGGCGATGTCGTGGAGAACGCCGGGCATGAGGACCTTCACCGCGGCGATGTCCTTGCGGACCTTGCGGTAGTCGTTGTGCTTGTCGATCGACCACGCCACGTACAGCACGAACAGCCGGAACTGCGCGAGCTGGGCGTACGAGTCGGCGATGTAGCCCTGCACGAACTGCTTGTCGGCCAGCAGGCTGCCCTGCGTCTCGCGGCTGAGCGCCCGCTCGCACATCATGTCGAAGGCGCTGCGGGCCAGGCCGATGGTGCGCATGGCGTGGTGGATGCGCCCCCCGCCGAGCCGGGTCTGGGCGATGGCGAACGCCTGGCCCTCGCCGCCGAGGAGCGCGTCGGCCGGCACCCGCACGTCGTCGTAGTGGATGAGGGCGTGCGAGCCCTCGTCCGCGGGCTCGCCGGCGAGGCCGATGTTGCGCTCGATGACGATGCCGGGCGTGTCGCTCGGGACCAGGAACATCGACATGCCGTTGTAGGCGCTCACGTCGGGGTTGGTGACCGCCATGACGATGAGGAAGGTCGACGTCCTGGCGTTGGAGGAGAAGAACTTCCAGCCGTTGATCACCCACTCGTCGCCGTCCCGGGTGGCGCGGGTGGTGAACATCGTCGGGTCGGACCCGGCGTGGGGCTCGGTCATCGAGTAGCAGGAGAAGATCTCGCCCTCGAGCAGCGGGCGCAGGTAGCGCTCCTTCTGGGCGGGTGTGCCGTAGTGGGCGATGATCTCGGCGTTGCCCGTGTCGGGCGCCTGGCACCCGAACACGATGGGGGCCCACGACGAGCGGCCCAGGATCTCGTTCAGCAGCGACAGCTTGAGCTGGCCGTAGCCCTCGCCCCCGAGGTCGGGGCCGAGGTGGGTGGCCCACAGCTTCTGGCGGCGCACCTCCTGCTTCAGCGGCTCGATCACCTTGCGGCGCGTCTCGTCGAGGGGCGTGAACTCCAGGCCCGGCCACACCAGGTCGAGCGGCTCGACCTCCTCGCGCACGAACTGGTCGGCCCAGTCCAGCTTCTTCTGGAACTCGGGCTCGGTCTCGAAATCCCACGACATGGCGCCTCCCTCGTTCGTTCAGAATATGATTCTGGATATGCCGAATTCAATTCCGGCGGACACGATCCCCGCCGACGACGCATCGGGGACAGGGGTCGCGGCGCGCATCGCCCAGCGGACGCTCTCCCGGCGGGGCACCGACTACGCCGGCGAGGTGCGGCGCCTGCTCGACGCCGCCCTCGACGTGATGCGTGCCTGCGGCACGACGTCCCGCCCCCGGGTGGCCGACATCGTGGCCGCCGCCGGTCTGTCCAACGACGCCTTCTACCGGCACTTCCCGTCCAAGGACGCCCTGGTGGCGGCCCTCCTCGAGGACGGCACCGAACGGCTGCAGAGCTACCTCGCCCACCAGATGGCCAAGGAGGCCACCGCGGGGGGCAAGGTGCGGCGCTGGGTCGAGGGGGTGCTGGCCCAGGCCGCCGACGAGGACATCGCCGCCACCACGCTCTCGGTGCTGTGGAACGGCGGCAGCGTGGGGGAGGGGCTGCCCACCGGCCGCCCGTCGGCCAGCCGCCCGCTGGCGACTCTGCTGCTCGAGCCGTTCGCCGAGCTGGGCAGCGCGGATCCCGACCTCGACGCCTCGCTCGCCGCCCACGCGGTCGTCGGCCAGCTCTCCGACTGGCTGTGGGCCCGGGTCCGGCCGTCGTCCGCCGCCATCGACCACGTCGCCGACCTCTGCCTGGCGATCGCCACGGCGCCCCGGGCGGTCCGGCAGCCGTGACCTTCCACCTGTTCCTGCCCCAGATGCGCATGTCGCTCGACGCCATGGTCCAGCGGGCGCTGGCGGCCGAGGAGGCCGGCTTCGAGGGCATCGCGCTGATGGACCACCTGGCCCCGCCGCTGGCGACGGAGCACGACATGTGGGAGGCGATGACGGCCGCGACCTGGCTGCTGGCCCGCACGCACTCCCTCGTGGTGGGCCATCTCGTCCTGTGCGACGCACTGCGGCACCCGGCGGTGCTCGCCCGCCAGGCGGCCACCCTCGACCACGCGTCGGGCGGACGGTTCGAGCTGGGCATCGGCTGGGGCTCGGTGCCCGACGAGCTCGACACCTTCGGCGTGGGCATGGACCCGCCCCGCGAGCGGGTGGCGCGCCTCGGCGAGTCGCTCGAGGTCATCCGGGCGCTGTGGACCGGCGAGCCGGTCACCTACGAGGGCCGGTACTTCCGCCTGCGGGACGCGCAGCAGCGGCCGGTCCCGACGCGGCCCATCCCCATCCTCGTCGGCGGCGTGGGCCGGCGGACCCTCGAGCTGGTCCGCACCCACGCCGACTGGTGGAACGTCCCGATCCACGAGCTCCACCGGCTCGACGAGCGCAGGGAGCGGGCCGGCGACGCCCGCGTGTCGGTGCAGACGATGGTGGCGCTCGTCCCCTCCGACGACCAGCGGGCCGCGGTCACCGAGCTCGTGGCCCGACGGTTCGGCCCCACGGGGCTGGGGGCGTCGATCGTCGTCGGCACGGCGGCCGAGCTCGCCACGCACTTCTCGGCCCTGTGTGACCGGGGCGTCGAGCGGTTCTACGTCTGGTTCGCCGACTTCGCCCCGCCCGACACGCTCGCCGGCTTCGCCGAGGTCATCGCGACCGTGGGCGCGGTGGAGTCCGCCGACCCCGCCTGACTTCGCCCGACCTCGCCGGCCCCGCCGGACGTCGCAGATTGACGTGCGCACGCGCGTCCGGCACGCGTCGGGGGGCCATACACTTCCGAGCAGAAGAGAGGTCGGATTGACCATCGCGTGGATCGCTGTTGGCGTGGTGTTGATCGCCGTAGAGCTGCATCACTTCGCGTTCTACGCCCTCTTCGCCGCCCTGGGGTGCTTCGCCGCCGCCGCCGTGGCTGCGGTCGCGCCGGGGGCCGTCGTCGCGCAGGTCGTGACTGCCGTGATCGTCGCCGCAGCCGGGATCCTGCTGGCCCGCAGCCGCGTGAGCGCAGCCTTCGCGCACCACTACGAGGGCGAGCGCGTCCCGGGTGTCCACGGCGGCCTGATCGGGCAGGAGGTGGTCACGCTCGATCGCGTCGGGGGCCTCGACGAGGTCGGCCATGTCCGGCTCGCGGGTGAGCGCTGGCGCGCTGTCAGCGGGGCCGACGTGCCCCTGCCACCCGGCACGACGGTCCTCGTCACCGCCGTGCAGGGCACGACGCTCACGGTGTGGCCGGTCGACGGTCACCTCCCGTCTGGTGAGACAGGCGCGGGTGAGGATGCCCGCTCGGGCGACGGAGAAGAGGAGTTGTCGTGATCGAAGACATCAACGCCGCGGGTGTGATCGGCCTCGTGGTCGTCGGCCTCGCGGTGGTCGTGTTGGTCCTGGCGCTGCGGCGGATGGTCAACATCGTCCAGCAGGGCGAGGTCGGGGTGGTGAAGCACTTCGGCGAGTACCGCAAGACGCACGAGCCCGGGCTGGTGATCATCCAGCCGTTCATCGAGTCCCTCCAGCGCGTCGACATGCGGGAGATCCCCCGGCCGGGCGACCGTCAGGACGTGATCACCAAGGACAACGTGGTCGTCATGGTCAACGCCACCATCTTCACGCAGGTGGTCGACGCCCAGCAGGCCCTGTTCAGCATCGCCAGCTTCGACGTGGCCATCGACGCGCTCGCACGCACCGCTCTGCGGTCGGTCATCGGCACCATGACCCTCGACCAGGCGCTCTCCGAACGCGAGCGCATCAACACCGACGTGCAGCAGCAGATGGAGGTGGTCACCGACAAGTGGGGCATCCGGATCAGCCGCATCGAGATCCTCGCCATCACCCCGCCCCCCAAGATCCTCGAGGCGCTCGCCCTGGAGAAGCAGGCGGACCAGGAGAAGCGGGCGAAGATCCTGCAGTCGGAGGGTCAGCGGCAGTCGGCCATCAACCTCGCCGACGGCGAAGCGCAGGCGGCCGTCCGCGAAGCCGAGGGCAGTCGGCAGGCGGCGATCCTGCGGGCCGAGGGCAACCGGCAGGCAGCGATCCTCGAGGCGGAAGGCCGTTCGGAGGCGATCACCACCGTCTACTCCGCCATCAAGAAGGGGGAGCCCGACCCGACGCTCGTGGCCATCCTCCAGCTCGACGCGCTGGCGAAGTTCGCCGAGAGTGACAACGCCAAGATC
Organism: uncultured Acidimicrobiales bacterium; assembly: GCA_963842395.1. GTDB lineage: Bacteria > Actinomycetota > Acidimicrobiia > Acidimicrobiales > VFJN01 > ZC4RG19. The sequence goes on along the minus strand of CAWJGJ010000001.1, from coordinate 2,546,665 downwards.
GTCGTCCCGTTCGAGAGCGCCGGGCTGCTCGGGGCCGCGCAGACACTGCGCAGCGTCCTCGCCGGCGCTCCCCAGGACGGCGACCAGCCGTAGACGAACACCCCTCAGACCTTGCGGGTGATGCCGCCGTCGACCCTGATGATGGCGCCGGTCGTGTAGCTCGACGCCGCGCTGGCGAGGTGCAGTGCCAGCGGCGCCACCTCCGCGGGATCGCCCAGCCGGCCGAGCGGCACGAAGGAGCCCTCCAGCGCCTCGGGGGGCCAGGCCTTGGTGACGTCGGTGCGGAACGGGCCCGGGAGGATGGCGTTGACCCGCACGCTCGGCGCGTACGCCTCGGCCAGGCCCACCGTCATGGCGTTGAGGCCGGCCTTGGCGCACGCGTAGGGCAGCTCGTTGGTGCTGGCCACGAGCGATCCCGCCGTCCCGATGTTGATGATCGAGCCGCCGCCGTGCCCGGCCATGTGCGTGGCCGCCAGCACGGCCAGGCGGAACGGGCCCTTCAGGTTCACCGCCAGGGTCTTGTCGTAGAGCTCCTCGGTCACGGCGTCGAGGCTCTCGTACAGCGGCGACATGCCGGCGTTGTTCACGAGCACGTCGAGCCGGCCGAGCCGGCCGAGCGTCTCGGCCACGAGGTGGTCGCAGTCGTCCCAGTGGCCGACGTGGCAGGCGATGGCCTCGGCCCGGCTCCCGGTCGCGGCGCGCACCTCGTCGGCCGCCGCCTCGCAGGCGTCGAGCTTGCGCGAGGCGATCACGACCGCGGCGCCGGCCTCGGCGAGGGTCTGCACGATGGCGCGGCCGATCCCGCGGGACCCGCCCGTCACCACCGCCACCTTGCCGGTCAGGTCGTGGAGCTCTGCGAGGGACGTCACCCGCCGATGCTGCCACGCGACGCCGAGAAGTGTCATCTACGATCGTGAGAACCACGATTCCGCCGCGACTGGGACGGACCCGCCGGGGGACACGGACGAGGGGGACCCATGGAAGAGCTGACGCCGGCCTGGCACGCGGACCACACGCCCGACGCGCCCGCCCTCGTCATGGCGGACTCGGGCGAGATCGTGTCCTACGCCGAGCTGGACGACCGCTCCCGTCGCCTGGCCGGGGCGCTGCGGGCCCGCGGCGTCGGCGCCGGCGACCACATCGCCGTGCTGATGGAGAACAACCGGCCGTTCCTCGAGGTGGCGTGGGCGGCGCAGCGGTCGGGGCTCCGGTACACGGCGATCAACAGCCACCTGCGCCCCGGCGAGGTGCAGTACGTGCTCGACGACTGCGGTGCGGTCGCGCTGGTGGCGTCCGAGGCGATGGCCGACGTCGTGGCCGGCCTCGACCTGTCCCGCGTCCCGGTGCGGGTGGCGGGGGTGGGCGACCTGCCGGGCTTCGAGCGCTACGACGACGTGCTCGCCGCGTCGCAGCCGCTCCCGCCCGACGACCAGCGCGAGGGCCGGGAGATGCTGTACTCGTCCGGCACCACCGGGCGGCCCAAGGGCGTGCGCAAGGACCTGCCGGGCACGCCGTTCGGCGACCCGTCGGCCACACCGGTGCTGCTCGCCCGCGCGCTGGCCGCCCAGGGCCGCGGCGTCGGCGAGGGCGCCGTCTACCTGTGCCCCGCGCCGCTCTACCACTCGGCGCCGCTCGTCTACTCGATGTCGATGCAGCGCCTGGGAGCCACGGTCGTGGTGATGGAGCGGTTCGATCCCGGGCGGTGCCTCGAGCTGATCGAGCGCCACCGGGTGACCCACGCGCAGTTCGTGCCGACGATGTTCGTGCGCCTGCTCCGCCTGCCCGCGGCCGAGCGGGCCCGCTACGACCTGTCGAGCCTGCACTTCGTCGTGCACGCCGCCGCGCCGTGCCCCGTGACCGTCAAGCGCCAGATGCTGGACTGGTGGGGCCCGATCATCCACGAGTACTACTCGGGCACCGAGGACATCGGCAGCACCTACATCTCGCCCGAGGACTGGCTCGCGCATCCCGGTTCGGTGGGCCGCCCGCTGGAGGAGTGCCACATCGTGGGCCCCGACGGCGAGGAGCTGCCGCCCGGGCGCGGAGGGCGTCGTCTACTTCGCCGGCGGCCGCCCGTTCGAGTACCACAACGACCCCGCCAAGACGGCCTCGGTCACCAACGACAAGGGCTGGCGCACGCTCGGCGACATCGGCCGCCTCGACGAGGACGGCTACCTCTACCTGACCGACCGCCAGGCGCACATGATCATCTCCGGCGGGGTGAACATCTACCCGCAGGAGGCCGAGAACGTCCTCGCCGGCCATCCCGCCGTCGCCGACGTGGCCGTGATCGGCGTACCCGACCCCGAGATGGGCGAGGCGGTCAAGGCGGTCGTGCAGCCGGTGGACCCGGCGGCCGCCGGTCCCGACCTCGGGGCCGAGCTCGTGGCGCACTGCCGGGCGGAGCTGGCGACCTACAAGTGCCCCAGGGATGTCGACTTCGTCGACTCGCTGCCCCGCGATCCCAACGGGAAGCTCTACAAGCGCCTGCTGCGCGAGCGCTACTGGGAAGGCCACGACTCGCTCGTGATGTGAGTCTCCCCTGCAGGACTGCCTACGGTGGTTCCGCCGGGTGCGCGGCAGGAAATCTGGGGTTGCGCGCAACAGCCCGGCTGTCTCGTGCGTGTAGGACGCAATGAACACAATGCCGAAGGCTGAAGCCGTCGACCTCCCGGCACCGACCGTGTGGAACGCCGACCTCGTCGAGGTCTACCGCGTGGGCTACGGCAAGCTCGTACGCCTCGCCTACCTGCTCACCGGCCACGCGGGCGTCGCCGAGGAGATCGTCCAGGACGCGTTCGTCGCCACCCACGCGGTGGGCGAGCTGCCGCGCGACCCGTACACCTACGTGCGGCGCGCCGTCGTCAACCGGTGCCGGTCCTGGGGTCGGCGGTTCGTGGTCGAGCGCACCCACCGCCCACGCCCTCCCGATCCCGCCGAGCTGGTGGCCGACGAGATGTGGGATGCGCTCGCCGCGCTCACCGACCGCCAGCGCATCGCCATCGTCCTGCGCTTCTACGAGGACATGCCCGACGATCGCATCGCCGAGATCCTCGACTGCCGGCAGGCGACGGTGCGCAGCGCGATCCACCGCGGCCTGCAGTCCCTCCGCCGGGTGATCGAGCTGTGAGCCCGGCGCCCGGTCTCCCACCCTCCGACCCCTTTCACCCCTCGCTGCCCGGAGAACCCCCGATGAACCTGCTCCACGACGACGACCGATACCGGCTCGAGGACGGCGTGCGCACCATGCTGCACCGCCTCGCCTCGGGCGTTACCGAGCGCCCGCCCGCCTGGGAGGACCTCGTCGGGCCGCGCAACCCCGGGCGGGCGGCGCTCGGGATGCCGGTGCCGATCGACGGGGTGCGCGACCACCGTCGGCGGACCGAACGCCGGGCCCGCCTGAGCATGGCGGCCGCCGCCGTGCTGTTGCTCGGGGTGGCCGGGGCCCTGGTCGTCGACCGCCCCGGCGCCCCGGGGCGCGACGAGGCCGCGACCGAGACGATCAGCGTGACCGCGCCCGGCGACCCGTCGTTCGACGCCGGCGCGGCCCCGGCCGTCTGGGCCACGGGCCTCGGTGACCCGGTGGCCGCCACGACGACCTACCTGGCGGCCATGGGCGTCCCGGTGAGCGCGGCGGCCCCGCCGGCGGTCGAGCTCCGCACGGCGAGCGACGGCACCGCCGTCGCCGAGTGGTCGCTGCCGGGCGCCCCGGACGGCGCGGGCGGGACCGTGTACCTGCGCTCGTCGTCGGTCGCCGGCTCGCCCCCGACGTGGACGGTCGTGGGTTCGGCCGCCTCCGACGTCGCCCTCGCCGACGTGCGCTACGACGCCGAGGGGCTGTCCTTCACGATCGCCCGGACCTCGGCCATGGCGGATCAGTTGGCGATCGGCGTCTGGGTCGACGGGCAGCCGGTCTCGCTCGGCGGCGACGCCGTCGCCCAGGCCGGCGCCGGTGACGTCTCGCTCGGCGAGCTGGTCGACATCGGCTCGGCGGCCGGCGCCCGGGACACGCTCGTGCTCCCGGTCGAGGCCGACGACATCGTCACGCTGCGCATCGTCCACGTGGTCGACGGTGCGGTCCGCTCGCTGACCCAGATGGCCGTCGCCCTTCCCGACGCCGACCCCGAGGTGGCGGCCGCGGGGCTGCCGCCTGTGGACGCCGGCGGTCATGCCGCCGGGCAGGTCGACGCCGGCACCGGGGGAGCGTCCGGCTCGGCCGGCCCCGAGACGGGGGCGTCCGGCTCGGCCGGCGCCGAACCGGTGACCGGCGTCGAACTGGTGCCCGGCGTCACCGTGCCGACGCTGCCCGCGCTCCCGCTGCCGACGCTCCCCACCGTTCCCGGGGTCCCCCTGCCGACGGTGCCCACGACGCCTCCCACCACGGCCCTGGAGTCGATCACCGACAACCTGCCGTGACGATCCTGCGCCCGTTGCCTCCATCCCTTGCGGACGGCGGGCGCAGTGAACCCGGGTGGTAGCTCCGGTCGATGCCGGCCTCGGGCACACACCCAGCACGCCCGACCGGCAAGCCGTCGGCCGGGGCTACCACCCGGCCCCTCCTACGGGAGGGGCCGGTCCCGTCCCCAGGACCAGCCCGCCTGACCGGCCGCCGGTCCTCGCTGCCCCGATAATGTGGTTCGCGCCCAGCGGGAACGCCGTGTGCGAAGCGGGTACCCTGGCCGCATGGCCCGTCCCCGCACCCCGCAGCCGCCCGTCCACCTGCGGAGCGCCCGCATGCTCGACGTCGACAAGGGCGAGCTGATCGAGCCCGGCGACCTCCTCGTCGACGGCGGGAGGATCGTGGAGGTCGCCCCCACGTCGGTGCCCGACGACGCGGTCGTCATCGACCTCGGGGACCTGACCCTGCTGCCCGGGCTGATGGACATGGAGGTCAACCTGCTGATGGGCGGGCCCGACCACCGCAGCCCCCTCGTCCCCGTCCAGGACGACCCCGCCGTCAAGACGCTGCGGGCGGTCGCCAACGCCCGGCGGACCCTGCGGTCCGGGTTCACCACGGTGCGGAACCTGGGCCTGTTCGTGCAGACGGGCGGGATCCTGCTCGACGTGGCGCTGAAGAAGGCCATCGACCTCGGCTGGATCGACGGCCCGCGGGTGGTGCCCGCCGGGCACGCCATCACCCCCACCGGCGGGCACCTCGACCCCACGATGTTCCAGGCGTTCGCGCCGAACGTCCTGCCCCTCACCGTCGAGGAGGGCATCGCCGACGGGGTGGCCGAGGTGCGCAAGGCCGTCCGCTACCAGATCAAGCACGGCGCCCAGCTCATCAAGGTCTGCGCCTCGGGCGGCGTGATGTCGCACACCGGCCCGGCGGGCGCCCAGCAGTACTCCGACGAGGAGCTGCGGGTCGTCGCGGACGAGGCCCACCGGGCCGGGCTCAGGGTCGCGGCCCACGCGCACGGGGACGACGGCATCCGCGCCGCGATCGAGGCGGGCATCGACTGCATCGAGCACGGGTCGCTCATGAGCGACGAGACGCTCGACCTGATGATCGAGCGGGGGACCTTCCTCGTGCCGACGACCTATCTGGCCGACGGCATGGACACGTCCCACGCCGCCCCCGAGCTGCAGGCGAAGGCCGCCGAGGTCTTCCCGCGGGCGAAGGCGACGGTCAGCAAGGCCATCGAGCGCGGCGCCCGCATCGCCTGCGGCACCGACGCGCCGGCCATCCCCCACGGCCGCAATGCCAAGGAGCTCATCGCCCTCGTCGACCGGGGCATGACCCCGGTCCAGGCCATCCGGGCTGCGACCACGGTGGCGGCCGAGCTGATCGATGTCGACGACCGCGGCCGACTGGCCGCGGGCCTCCTCGCCGACGTGATCGCCGTGCCCGGCGACCCGACGGCCGACATCACCGTGACCGAGCAGGTCCGCTTCGTGATGAAGGGCGGGCAGGTCTACCGCCACGACGACCCGGCGCCCGGGTCATGACCCCCGACGTGTGACGCTCAGGACCCGTTGTCCGGGCCGATGCCGCGGATGAACAGGCCCCACAGCATCTCGGCCTCGTCGTGCCCGTCGGGACCGATGGGGATGCCGCTGATCGTGTCGGCGAAGGCGTTGAACATGATGGCCTGCAGCGTGACGCCGGCCACCGCACGGTGGTTGAGGCCCGAGCGGAGGGACCCGGCCGCCGCCGCGTCGTCGAGGAGCCGCACGAGCAGCGAGACCACGGGCACGAAGGCGCGGGAGGCCTCCTTGGGGTGCTCGGTCAGCAGCTTCTGGCCGAACTCGGCCATGGCGGCGGGCGTGGGCACGCTCTTGCGGTTCGGCTTCCCCTTCGGCGCCGGCCGGCACGTCAGGTAGTGCTCGACCACGAACCGGTGCAGCCGCTCGAACGGGTCGTCGATGTCGTCGGTCAGCTGCTGCAGGTGCTCGGCCGTCGAGCGCACCGACTCCTCGAACAGGGCCAGCAGCAGCTCGTGCTTGCCGGCGAAGTACTGGTAGAAGCTCCGCAGCGACTGGCCCGAGCGCTCGACCACGTCCTGCACGGTGAAGTCCCTGCCGGTCTCGTTGTGCAGCATCAGCTCGAGCGCGGCGTCGAGGAAGCGCTGCACCCGCTCCTCGGCCCGTGCTCGCGCCGGGTCGAGAGAACGGGCGACGGCCAGCTCGCGCCACGTGCCGGTGCGCTCGGACGCAGCGTCGTCGGCCGCCGGGGGAGTTCGTGCCATGGCGGAAGCGTACTCCCCGCGGAAGGCCAGACCAACGATTCTGAGAGCGCTGATCTCGCTGCTCGGCCGCCTACCTGCCGGTAGCGAGAGAACGAAGCTCTTGGCGCCGAGTCAGGTGTTGCGTCCGCCGTTCACGCCGATGACCTGCCCGGTGATGTAGTCGGCCTCGTCGCGCACCAGGAACGAGCACGCCGCCGCGATGTCCTCGGGCCGGCCGACGCGGCGCACCGGCGTCTGCCCGATGTGGTGGTCGACGCCCTGGCCGAGCAGGCCCTTGCTCTCTGACTTGCGCAGCATGGGCGTGTCGATGAAACCGGGCGGGATGGTGTTGACGGTGATCCCCTTCGGGCCGAACTCGAGCGCCAGCGACTTGGTGAGGCCGATCATCCCCGCCTTGGACGCCACGTAGTGCGCCATCAGGGGCTGGCCGCTGTGGGCACTCGACGACGAGATGTTCACGATCCGCCCCCAGCCGGCGGCGATCATGTCGGGCAGCACGGCCTGGCAGCAGTGGAAGGTGCCGGTGAGGTTCACCTCGAGGACGCGGTTCCACGCCTCGGGGCTGAGCTTGAGGAACGGGCTGAAGCCGTCGAGCCCGGCGTTGTTGACCAGGACCGTCGGCGCCGCCGAGCCGGGCACGGACCTGTTCGACCGCGGCGTCGATCGCGGCCCGGTCGGTCACGTCCGCGGTCAGGCCGATGGCGGTGCCGCCGCCGGCGCCGATCTTGTCCGCGGCCGCATTGGCCGCGTCGCCGTTGAGGTCGAGGATGGCGACGGCCAGGCCGTCGGCGGCGAGCCGCTCGGCGATGGCCAGGCCGATGCCCGAGGCGCCACCGGTGACGATGGCGGTGCGCTCGTTGCCCGCGGGGTCGCTGTCGCCGGTCGTCACTGGATCGGCTCGTCGCCGGCGAACGTGGTGCGGTGCATGTCACGCGGCGAGGTCGGGTCGTAGGGGCATGCCCGATGGAGCACGCCGCGATTGTCCCAGATGACCACGTCGCCGACCGACCACTCGTGGCGGTAGACGTGCTCGGGGGCGGTCGACCGGGCCAGCAGGTCGTCGAGCAGCGCCCGGCCCTCGTCCGGGGCCATGCCCACGACGTGGTCGGTGGTGGCGCCGAGCACCAGCGACCGCCGCCCGGACTTGTGCTGCCACACCAGCGGGTGCTCCTTGGGCGGCCGCTTCCGCCAGATCGCCACCTCCTCGGGGGAGGGGTTCTTGTTGCCCAGCCGCTGTGAGGCCTCGATGGTGTGGACGACCCGCACCGACGCCAGGCTCTCCTGCTCGTCCTCGGTCAGGTTGTCGTAGGCGGCGTAGGTGCTGGCGAACTCGGTCTCGCCGCCGGTGGCGGCGACCGCATGGGCGCTGAGCATGGTCGCCATGATGGGGACGTCGTCGGTGCAGCCGTCGATGTGCCAGTCGAACGTGCCGCGCAGGTAGGCGGCCGCCGGGTTCTTCGTCGGGTCCAGGGTCACCCGGAAGATCTCGGGGAGCTCGCCCGTGCCGAACAGCTCGACCTCGCCGAGCTTGCGGCTGAACGCCACCTGGGCGGCGTCGTCGATGTGGAGGTCGCGGAACACGAGGGCGCCGTTGGCCTCGAGCGCCTCCAGGCAGGCGCCCGGCAGCTCGTCGTCGTGAAGGAGGCGCTCCCTGTCGACACCCTTCACCTCGGCCCCGACGGTGGCGCCGAGCTTCTCGGTGGTGATCACAGGCATGCGCTCCTCCACGTGCGGTCCGCGTCAGAGCGTGACTCTAGTGAGATGAGAACTAGGTTTCCAGACGTCCGTCGCGCAGCTGCTGGCGCAGGCGGAACTTCTGGACCTTGCCGGAGGGCGTGCGGGGGAACTCCTGGACCACGTGCAGGGACTCGGGCCACTTCTGGCGGGCCAGCCCGGCGGCGGCCAGGTGGTCGCGCACCGCCGCGAGCGACGGCAGCGCCGCGTCGGGGCGCAGGCGCACGACGGCGGCGGCGCGCTCGCCGAGCCGCTCGTCGGGGGCGGCGACCACGCTCACCTCGGCGACGCCGTCGACGCCGAGCATCAGCTCCTCGACCTCCTGGGCGCTGATGTTCTCGCCGCCGCGGATGATGATGTCGGACACCCGGTCGGTGATGGTCAGGTAGCCCTCGTCGTCGAGCACTCCCACGTCGCCCGTGCGGTACCAGCCCTCGTCGTCGAAGACCGAGGCGGTGAGCTCGGGGTCGGTGTAGCCGAGGCAGCAGTCGGGTCCCCGGCTGACGATCTCGCCGGTCTCGTCGAGGCGCAGCTCGACGCCCGGCAGGGCGCGCCCGTCGGTCGTGAGCCGCTTGTCCTCGGGGTCGTCGATCAGGCACGCCGTGATCGAGGGGTGCTCGGTGCTGCCGTACGAACGGAACGCCCTGATGCCCAGGCGGGTCACCCGCTCCATGACCGGGACCGGCACGGTCGACCCGCCGAGGCCGGCGAAGGGCATCAGCGCCAGGTGCTCGTCGGTGAAGTCGGGGTGGTCGAGCAGGCTGGTCAGGAAGTAGGTGGCACCCCCGCCGACACCGAGCCCCTCCTCGTGCATCATGCGCAGGACCTCGCCCGGGTCCCAGACGTCGATCAGGTTGACCGCCCGCTCCCGCAGCAGCGGCACGAGGAAGGCGTTGAGCATGCCGATGAAGTGGCCCACCGGGGCGCCGGTGATCTGGGGCGGGCCGCCGGTCGGGAAGAAGTGGTCGAGCTGGCGGGTCTCGCAGCCGATCGTGCGGTGCGAGTGCACGACGCCCTTGGGGTCGCGCGTGGTGCCGGACGTGAACCCCACGATCGCCGGCGCGTCGGGGTCGACGGCGGCGGGACCGTCCACGGGGCCGGCGTCGAGCAGGCCGGCGAACGGCGTCGCCGCCGCCGGGAGGCCGCGTCCCTCGAGGTCGCCGACGACCAGCCACAGGGGGACGGGGTGGCGCGCCAGTACCTCCTGCCAGATCGCGAGGTGGTCGACGTGGCCGAACCGCTCGGGGGTCACGACGACGTCGGGCTCGGTCGCCCGCACGATGTACTCGACCTCCTTGGCGCCGTAGAAGTGCACGATCGGCACGACCACGGCCCCCGTGTACGCCGCCGCCCAGAACGTGATGCCGGCCTCGACCCAGTTGGGGAGCTGGAACACGACGACGCTGCCCGGGCCGACCCCCCGGGCGCGCAGCTCGGCGGCCAGCGAGCGCGCCGCCCGGTCGACGTCGGCGAAGGTGCCGGTCCACGGGCGCACGGCGGACCGCACGCGGAAGCCGGCTCGTCCCCTGGTGCCGAGTCCGTCGGCCACCATCGCGCCCAGGGAGGCGTCGGTCCACCAGCCCTCGCTCCGGTAGCGGTCGGCCAGGTGCCGGGGCACCGGGCGCAGGCGCCAGCTCCCTCGGCCGATCGCGGTCGGCTGGTCCATGTCCCCTCCTCTTCGACGTCGGGCGATGCACCCGGTTCCCCGGTGCAAGCAGCGTTGCCGCATCAGGAGAACTCAATTACCGTACCCGGGGATGGCGACGTCCGCAGCAGCGACCGCACAGCCTGGTGCGGTCCGTGACCACGGGTTCCACCCGTTGCGGGTGCGCCGGGTCGTGCGCGAGACCGCCGAGTCGGCGTCGTTCGTGCTCGACGTCCCCGACGAGCTCCAGGCCGCGTTCGCCTACGACGCCGGCCAGTTCCTGACCTTCCGCGTGCGGCTCGGCGGGGCGACGCACCATCGCTGCTACTCGATGTCGTCGGCCCCCGCCGTCGACGACGAGCTGACGGTGACGGTGAAGCGCGTGCCCGGCGGGGTCGTGTCGAACTGGATGATCGACACGCTGGCTCCGGGCGACGTCGTCGAGGCCAGCGTGCCGGCGGGCGCCTTCCGCCTGGCGCCCGGTGACGGCGAGATCGTGGCGTTCAGCGGCGGCAGCGGCATCACCCCCGTGTTCTCGCTGCTCAAGACCGTGCTGGCCACCACCGGCCGCCGGGTCCGCCTCCTCTACGCCAACCGCGACCGCGACGCCGTCATCTTCGCCGCCGAGCTGGACGCGCTCGCCGAGCGCCACGCCGACCGCCTCGAGGTGGTCCACCACCTCGACGTCGAGCGCGGCTTCGTCGACGCCGAGGCGCTGCGCCCCTTCGCCGACGCCGGGGCCGGCGCCGACTACTACGTGTGCGGGCCGGGCCCGTTCATGGAGCTCGTCGAGGGCGCGCTGCTCGGCGCGGGGCGTGGGCGGCGAGCACATCCACATCGAGCGGTTCACCCCGCCGGAGCCGTCGCCGAGCCCCGAGGCGCCCGACGCCGCGGACGCCGAGACCGACGCCGGCGCCGCCGGGACGGCCACCCGGGTGACGATCGAGCTCGACGGCCGCACCGACTCCGTCGACCACCACGCCGGCACCACGATCCTGCAGACCGCCCGCCAGATGGGGATGGCACCGCCGTACTCGTGCGAGTCGGGCAGCTGCGCGACCTGCATGGCCATGCTGGTCGAGGGATCGGTGAAGATGCACGTCAACGACGTCCTGACCGATGACGAGGTGGCGGAGGGCTGGGTGCTCACCTGCCAGTCCGTGCCCACCTCGGCCTCGGTGCACGTCGTCTACGAGGGGAACTAGGAGGGGCTGGACAGTGGAGCCATCGCGCCTGGCCGACATCGCCGAGATCGAGCAGCTGCTCGCCCGGTACGCCGTCGGCATGACCAAGGACGACATCGAGGCCGTCATCGACGTCTTCACCCCCGACGGCACCTACAGCGCCTTCGGGTCGACCTACGCGCTCGCCGACTTCCCCGCCCTGGTGGCGGCCGCGCCCAAGGGCCTGTTCCTCACCGGCACCCCGGCGCTCGAGCTGGACGGCGACACGGGCACCGGCGAGCAGCCGCTGTGCTTCGTCGACCAGACCGACCACGCCATGCGCATCGGCTGGTACAGCGACACCTACCGCCGCACCGAGCACGGCTGGCGGTTGCGGACGCGGTCGATGACCTTCCTGCGCCGCAGCGGCGCCCGCGACGCCGGCAAGGCCCACGACCCCACCCGGCCCGAGCCGACCCCTGCGGCGACCGAGTAGGCCCGCATGGACCTGTCCGAGTTCCGCCCGGCGCTCGACCGCTGGCTGGACGACAACGCCGCCGACCTCACGCCCGACCCCGTCCGCTGCGAGACGCTCGACGGGCAGATGGCCCACCTGTCGCTGGTCAAGCGGCGCACGTACGACGCGGGCTGGATGCGCTGGGGCTGGCCCGAGCGTGTGAGCGGGTTCGGAGGCTCGACTCTGCTGCGCGCCTACCTCGGCGAGGCGCTGACCGCCCGCGACCTGGTCGAGCCCGGCATCTACTCGATGACCGAGGTGCTGGCGCCGACGATGATCGACTACGCGCCGCCGGAGCTGGCCGCCGTCATGGTGCCCCGGCTGCTGCGGGGGGACGAGACGTGGTGCCAGGGGTTCTCCGAGCCGGGGACGGGCAGCAACCTCGGGTCGCTGTCGTGCCGGGCGCGGCACACCGACGGCGGGTGGCGGGTCACCGGCCAGAAGGTGTGGACGAGCCTCGCCCAATACGCCCAGCGCTGTGTGCTGCTCACCCGCACCGGCACGCCCGAGTCTGCGCACAAGGGCATCACCGCGCTGTTCGTCGACATGGACACGCCCGGGATCACCGTCCGCCCGATCGAGACGATGCACGGCGCCCCCGAGTTCTGCGAGGTCTTCTTCGACGACGTCGCCGTGCCGTTCGACCGGACGCTGGGCGACGAGGGCCAGGGCTGGGCGGTGGCGATGGACCTGCTGCCGTTCGAGCGCAGCACCTCCCTCTGGCACCGGGGCGCGTACCTGTACCGGCGCATGGAACGCCTGCTCGCGGCCGCCCCCGACGAGGCCCTCACCGCCACCGAGGTGGGCGAGGCGTTCCAGCAGCTCTTCGCCTTCCGCGCCCGCTCGCTGGCCACGCAGCACCGCCTCGACGCCGGCGAGCGCCTCGGCGCCGAGACGTCGGTCGACAAGATCCTGCTGGCGACGTCCGAGCAGGCGATCTACGACCTGGTCGCCGACGGGCTGTCCGAGGAGGTGGTGTTGGGCGACGACCCTGCCGGGGCACGGTGGCGGTCGGAGTTCCTCTACTCGCGGGCGGCCACCATCTACGGGGGCAGCGCCGAGATCCAGCGGAACATCGTCGCCCGCCGCCTGCTCGACCTCGGGGCCGAGAGCTGATGGACGCCGAGGAGCGCGAGCTGTTCGCCAAGGGCCTGCAGCGGGTCACCACCGACGCCACGGGGGCCGGGCTCGACGCCGCGCTCGACGGGCTCGGCTGGCGCGAGGCGCTGCTCGCCGACCCGCGTACCGCGGTGTCGCTCCTGTTCGAGCTGCAGGGCGGGGCCGGGGCGACCTCGTCGGCGCTCGAGGCCGTCGTGCTGGCCGCCCTCGGCCTCGACCTCGGCTCGGATGCCGGCGTCGTGCTGCCCCCGCTCGGGCGCACCGACCCGCCGGGGTCGGTGGTCGGCGAGGGCGTCGACGTCGGCGGGCTGGCCCTGTCCGGGCTGGCGGGCCGCGCTCGTGCGGTCGTGGTCGCCGGCGGGGCGGACGGCGGCACCGTCGCCGTGGTCGACGTCGCCGACCTCGAGCTGCGCAGCGTCGCCGGCCTCGACCCGCGCGTCGGCCTGGCCGAGGTCAGCGGCGCCCACGTGCGGTCGACCACGCGGGCCGGATCCCCTCCCGGCACCTGGTCGACCGCCGTGGCCGCCGGGCAGCGCGCCCTCGGCCACGAGCTGGTGGGCGCCTCCCGGACGATGCTCGGGCTCGCCCGCGAGCACGCCGTCGAACGCATCCAGTTCGGCCGCCCGATCGGCCAGTTCCAGGCCGTGCGCCACCGGCTGGCCGAGGCCTACGTCGCCATCGAGGCCGCAGACGCCGCCCTGGGGGCAGCCTGGGACGACGGCACGCCGTTCACCGCGGCGATGGCCAAGGCCGTCGCCGGCCGCAGCGCGCGCACGGCGTCCCGCCACTGCCAGCAGGTGCTGGCCGGCATCGGCTTCACGACGGAGCACGACCTGCACCACTACGTGCGACGGGTGATCGTGCTCGACCGGCTGCTGGGGGACGCCCGCTCGCTGACGCGCCGGCTGGGCGAGGACCTGCTCGCCCGCCGCACCCTGCCCTCGATCCTGCCGCTGTGATCCAGCGGAACACCATCGCCGAGAAGGTGCTGGGGCTCCCCCGATGAGCGCCCCGGCCGTACCCAGGAGGATCCCATGACCCAGGTCGCCTTCGCGCCCGACGTGTTCACGTGGCCGGCCGACGAACCCCAGCTCATCGGGGGCAGGTGCCCGGACTGCGCGGCGGTGGCGTTCCCGTTGCCGACGTCGTGCCCGCGGTGCGGGTCGACGGGCGTGGAGCGGCACCTGCTGGCCCGGCGGGGCACGCTCTACACCTGGACCACCCAGGACTTCCTGCCCAAGGAGCCCTACGCCAGCGGCGAGACGATCGAGACGTTCCGCCCCTACGGCGTCGGCCTGGTGCAGCTGGGTGACGAGGTGCGGGTCGAGGCCCGCCTGACCGAGAGCGACCCGCAGGCGCTCGACTTCGGCATGGAGGTCGAGCTGGCGATCGTGCCCTTCCGCACCGACGACGACGGCACCGAGGTCATGACGTACGCGTTCACGCCCGTTCAGCAGGGGCGAGCGGGATGAACGTGTCACCGCGACCACATCGTCCGCGTTTTGCAGCTCAGCCCGGGCTCCACAGCGAGCCCCCCAGAAAGCACGAGGGTGTCTGATGGAGGACGTTGCGATCATCGGGGTGGGTCTCCACCCGTTCGGCCGCTTCGGCGACAAGTCGGCCATCGAGATGGCCGCCGACGCGGTGCGGTCGGCCTGCGGTGACGCCGGCGTGCAGTGGAAGGACGTGCAGGTCGCGTTCGGGGGCAGCTACACGGTCGACAACCCCGACGCGGTGATCGGGCAGCTCGGGCTGACGGGCATCCCGTTCATGGACGTCTACAACGGCTGCGCCACCGCGGCCACGGCGCTGCAGCTGACGGCCGACAGCATCCGGTCGGGGAAGTACGACATCGGCGTGGCGGTCGGCATGGACAAGCACGACGCCGGCGCGTTCACCGCCGACCCGGTCGCCTACAGCGCGCCGGCCTGGTACGGCGAGATGGGCTACTTCCTCACCACCAAGTTCTTCGGCATGAAGATCAACCGCTACATGCACGACCACGGGATCAGCCACGAGACCCTGGGCCGGGTGGCGGCCAAGGCGTTCCGGAACGGGGCGCTCAACCCCAACGCCTTCCGGCGCAAGCCGGTCCCCGAGGAGACCATCGTCGGGTCGCGGATGCTCAACTACCCGCTGACCCAGTACATGTTCTGCGCGCCGAACGAGGGGGCCGCGGCGGCGGTGCTGTGCCGGGCCGACCTCGCCGCCCGGTACACCACGCACCCGGTCTTCCTGCGGGCGACGACGCTGCGGACCCGCACCTACGGGGCCCACGAGGTGCACTCGACCTGGGCGGCGCCCGAGCGGGTCGACGCGCCCACGGTCGTGGCCTCGCGGGCGGCGTACGAGGAGGCGGGCATCGGCCCCAGCGACGTCGACGTCGTGCAGCTGCAGGACACCGACGCCGGCGCCGAGGTGATCCACATGGCCGAGAACGGCTTCTGCGCCGACGGCGAGCAGGAGAAGCTGGTGGCCGAAGGGGCGACCGAGATCGGCGGCTCGCTGCCGGTCAACACCGACGGCGGGCTCATCGCCAACGGCGAGCCGGTGGGGGCGTCGGGCCTGCGGCAGGTGCACGAGCTGGTGCTGCAGCTCCGGGGCCGGGCGGGCGACCGCCAGGTGCCGGGCGCGCCCCGGGTCGGCTACGCCCAGCTCTACGGCGCCCCGGGCACCGCGGGCGTCTCGATCCTGTCGCTCTGACCGGTCCGGTCTGATCGTCCCGGCGCCACCGGGCGGAGGAGGAACCATGGCGACGTACGTACTGGTCCACGGCGGCGCGCACGGAGGTTGGTGCTACCGCGACGTCGCCCGGCTCCTGCGGACCGCCGGCCACGACGTGTACACACCGACGCTCACCGGATTGGGGGAGCGGGCCCACCTGCTCAGCCCCGACATCGACCTCGACACGCACATCACCGACGTGGTGGCGGTCCTGCGGTACGAGGACCTCCGCGACGTGATCCTGGTCGGTCACAGCTACGGCGGCATGGTCATCACCGGCGTCGCCGACCGCGCCGGCGACCGGGTGGGCCACATCGTCTACCTCGACGCGGCCACGCCGGTGAACGGCGAGTCGCTCGCCGTCCTGGCCGCGCCGCTGATGGCGGCCGCTCGGGCGCACGCGCGGGTGGTCGACGGCGTCGAGCTGGTGCTGTACCCGGGCACCGAGCCCATGCCGAACTACGGGGTGACCGATCCCGACGCCATCGCCTGGATGTCCGAGCGCCTCACGCCCCATCCCTTCGCCTGCTTCGAGCAGCCGCTGCGGTTGTCCGACGAGGAGGCGCTGTGGGCGGTCCCGCAGAGCCACATCGTGTGCACCTCGACGCTGCCGTTCCGCGACCCGGCCCGCATGGCCTCGGCGGCCGCCGCCGGCCGGGTCTGGGACGTCGACACCGGCCACGACCTGATGATCACCGAACCGAAGGCGGTGGCCGACCTGCTGCTGCGGGTGGCCGACTGCTGATCGAGGAATCAGTCGTAGCGCCGCGCCAGGCGGGCGCGGTGGGCGGCGGGCGAGCCGAACAGCGACCGGTCGAGCGCCGCCCGCTTCAGGAACACGTGCAGGCCGTGCTCCCACGTGTAGCCGATGCCCCCGTGGAGCTGCACGGCGGTCCCCGTCGCCGCCACCGCCGTCTCGGCCGCGTGCGCCTTGGCCATCGACACCGCCACGACGGCGCCGGGCGCGCCCGCCACGAGCTGGTCGACGGCGTCGGCCACGAGCCGGCGCGCGATCGTGAGCTCGACCGCCACGTTCGCGCAGGCGTGCTTGACGGCCTGGAACGAGCCGATCGGACGGCCGAACTGGTGGCGCACCCCGGCGTAGCCGACGGTGGCGTCGAGCGCGGCCCCGGCGACGCCGACGCTGTCGACGGCCACGGCGACGGCGCCCCGCAGGAGCAGGTCGCCGGGATCGCCGGCGAGCCGCCAGCATCGCTCCGGGTCGACCGGGGTGCCGGTGGCGACGACCTCGCCGAGGGAGCGGGACCCGTCGACGACGGGCGTGGCCTCGACGCCGAGGCCCGTGCCCGGCGCCACCTCGACGAGCACGGGGCCGGACGACGGATCGTCCGCGACGACCAGGATCCGGTCCGCGCCGGGCGCATCGGGCACGAACCGCACGCGCCCGGCCAGGCGGGCCCCGCCGCCGGCGCGGTCGATGCGGAACGGGAGCCGTCCCGGGGTGAGGTCGACGGCATCGGTCGGCACGGCCAGGGCGGCGACCAGGTCCCCGGCGGCGATGCCGGCGAGCAGCTCGTCCCGGGCGGGCGCCGGTTCGACGAGGCCCAGCGCACCCACCGCGAGGACGGTCCCGAGGAAGGGACCCGCGGTCGCCGCCCGCCCGAGCTCCTCGAGGACGATGGCCACCTCGGCGAGCGAAGCCCCAGAACCGCCGAGCGGCTCGGGCACCTCGAGCCCCGGCCACCCGGCCCGCACCACCTGCTTCCAGTCGGCGCCGGCCGGCTCGCCGCCCGTGACCAGAGGGCTGGTCGGGGCGAGGAGGTCCCGGGCCACGGCGCGCAGCTCGTCGTGGAACTCCGCGAGGTCCGTCACGGCACCGAGGGCTCCCGGGGCAGGCCGAGCCCGCGCTCGCCGATGATGGTGCGCTGGATCTCGCTCGACCCGCCGGGGATCGTCCACTCCCACGACCCGACGAAGTCGAGCACCCAGGCGCCCGACTCCCAGCCGCTCGACAGCGGCTTGGACCTCTGGGTGTGGACGTCGAGGCCGGCGACCTCGGCCCCGAAGTCGGTCATCCGCTGCAGCAGCTCGCTGTAGTACAGCTTCACGATCGACGCGTCGGCGGGCTCGGCCCGGCCGGCGTCGGCTCGCTCGACCAGGTCCCGGCACACCGACCGGAGCCCCGTGAGCTCGGTCTCGAGCCGGGCGAGCCGGTCCCGCACCACCGCGTCGTCGACCGGGCGGGGCCCGCCGTCGCGCGACCGGGAGCAGTCGTCGACCAGCCACCGGAAGCCGCCGGCCAGGCGCTCGGCCAGCTCGAGCATCGTCATGCCCCGCTCGGCGCTGAGGGTCGCCTGCGCCACCTGCCAGCCGCCGTGCTCGGGGCCGACGAGGTTGGTCTCGGGGATCTCCACGTCGTCGAGGAACACCTCGCAGAAGTGCGCGTCGCCGAGCGCGTTGCGGACCGGACGCACGTCGATCCCCGGCGACCGCATGTCGAGGAGGAAGTACGAGATGCCCTTGCGTCGGGGGGCGTCGGGGTCGGTGCGGGCCAGCAGGAGGCACCAGTCCGCGTGCCGGGCGCCGCTGGCCCACAGCTTCTGGCCGTTGACGACGAACCGGTCGCCGACCCGGCGGGCCGTCGTCCGCAGGCTGGCGAGGTCCGAGCCCGCCTCGGGCTCGGAGAAGCCCTGGCACCAGATCTCGCCGTCGAGGATCGCCGGGAGGTGGCGCCGGCGCTGCTCGTCGGTGCCGGCCGCGAGCAGCGTCGAGGCGGCGTGGTGGATCGACACGAACGCGAGGACCAGGCGGGGGGCGTCGTGGGCCGCCAGCTCCTGGTACAGGACGACCTGCTGGGGGACGGACATGCCGCCGCCCCACTCGGTCGGCCAGTGGGGCACGGCATAGCCGGCGCGGCGCAGCTCCTGGAACCAGTCCTTCTGGAAGGCGACGAAGTCCTCCTCGGGGACGCCGGTCTGGGCGTCGCGCCACCCCGCGGGCACATGCGCCCGGCACCACTCCCGGACCTCGGCCCGGAACTCGTCCACCGCCTGGCCCCGAACGTCGCCGGTCACGAGAAGAGACCGGCCAACCCGGCTCGGCCGAGGTGGTCGGTGAGGGCGGCGCGGGTGGCGGACGGGCCGAGCGGCAGCCGCCGGAGGGGCTGGCTGGCCCGCGACAGCCACGACAGCGCGGTCTCGTCACAGAACCCGATGGCGCCGTGCAGCTGGTGGGTGACCCGGAACACCACCTCCGCCGCCTCGACCGCCGCCAGCCGCAGCGCGAGGGCGTCGGCGACCGCGTCGGGCCGCCCGGTGGCGATGCTCCACAGCGCGTGCTTGGCGAGCTCCTCGACCCCCACCCGCTCGACCTCGGCGTCGGTGAGCTGGAACTGGACGCCCTGGAACGACGCCAGCGGCTGGCCGAACTGGTGGCGGGCACGCACGTAGTCGGCGGTCAGGTCGATGGCGCGATCGAGCTGGCCGAGCAGCGTCCAGCACGGGAGGACGAGCCCGAGGGCCACGTCGCCGGCGCCGCCGTCGTCGAGGGGCTCGAGCGCGAGCGGCGCCGAGAAGCCCGGCTTCCCGGCCGCGACCGGCTCGGGCTGCGGCGTGGCCCGACTGCGGCGGCCGCCCAGGTCGACGGCGACCCATCGCAGCGCGAGGCCGGCGGCCGCCCGGGCGATCGCGGCCGTGGCACCCTCCCCGGCCACGACGACGAGGGCGTCGGCGTCGACGTCGCGCGGGCGCGTCACCCGCTCGGCGACGGGATGGGGCAGGGCCCACCAGCCGGCGCTGCGGCACAGGGCGGCGGCGGCCTCGAGCTCCTCGGTGCTTCCCCGGGGGTCGAGGTCCCAGGCGCCGAGGTCGGCGAGCACCTTGGCGGCGGCGTCCCCGCCGTCCCGCGCCGCCGGGCCGGCCAGGGCAGGGTCACCGGCCAGGGCGGGGTCACCCGCCAGGGCGAGGTCGTCGCCGCCCGCGGCCTCGAGCGCCCGCCGGGCGGTGCGGCCGTACTCGACGGCCTCGGGGCTGAGGTCGGTGTTCACGTCGCCGCCAGCAGGGCTCGGGACAGCAGGATCCGTTGCATCTCGATGCTGCCGGACGCCATGGTGGCCGACACCGAGTACCGGTGGTGGTCCTCGACCGCCCGGCGGAAGCGGTGCGCCCCGCGGTCGCTCGTGCTCACCTCGGCGGCGATGTCCATGAGCACCTCCGCGCTCTCCTGGTCGAGCCGGGTGACGGCGATGCGGTACGCGGCCGTGTCGCCGGGGCGGACGTCGCCGGTCTGCTGCGTGGCGATGACCCGGTAGGCGAGCAGCCGGGCCCGGCGGGCGTGGACCAGCATCCGGCTCCACCGGCTGCGCAGCTCGTCGGGCAGGCCGTCCCAGGCGTCGCCGAGGGCGTCCGGTGCCCACTGCAGCAGCCGCTCGACCCGGGCGTACCGCGCGATGCCGACCCGCTCGAAGGCGAGCACCTCCTGCACCACCTTCCACCCCTCGTCGACGGTGCCGAGGACGTCGGCCTCGGTCGCCCACACGTCGTCGAGGAAGACCTCGTTGAGGTGGTGGGGGCCGAGCATGCACGGGATCGGCCGCACCTCGATGCCGGGCGCGTCCATCGGCAGGAGGAAGACGGTGATGCCCTGCTGCTTGCGCTCGCCCCGTGACGTCCGGGCGAGCAGGAAGCACCACTGGGCCATCGTGGCGTAGGACGTCCAGATCTTCTGCCCGCTGATGCGCCAGCCGTCGCCGTCGCGGCGGGCGGCCGTCTGCAGCGAGGCGAGGTCGGAGCCGGCGTCGGGCTCGCTGAACCCCTGGCACCAGATCACCTCGCCCGCGGCGATGGGCGGGAGGTGCCGGCGCTGCTGCTCGGGGGTGCCGTGGCGCATGAGCGCCGGCCCGACCCAGTTCACCCCCATGTACTGGGCGCCCCGCGGCTCGTGGTGGGCCCACATCTCCTCGCGCACCGCGGTCTGCTCCCACGCCGAGGCGTCCCGCCCGCCGAACTCGGTGGGCCACGCGGCGCACAGCAGGCCCTGGGAGGCCAGCAGGCGGCAGAACGACTGCGCGACCTCGAGGTCGGCGGGGTCGTCGGTGAAGGCGCCGAGGTAGTCGGCCGGCACGTTGTCGGCGATGAGCCGCCGGAGCTGCGAGCGCAGGTCGGCGACCTGCGGCCCCTGGTCGTAGTCGAGCACGAGTGCGGTTCCTCTCAGGTCCGGGTGGTCATTCGGCCGGCAGCTCGACCTCGACCGTGGCCGTGGCCATCTTCGCGTCGTCCTGGTTGCGCATCTCGACCTTCACCACGGCGAGGTGGACCCGCTTGCGCTCGACCCGCGTGTCGACGACCTGGCCCGAGAGGAAGGTCGCGTCGCCGGTCAGCGCCGGGCTGCGGTACTGGGCGCTCGAGTGGGTGATCGTCCCCCACTCGCCGGCCCACGCCGCCACGTAGTCGAGGATCCACGCGCCCATCGACGCCCCGTAGCCGTAGCCCCGGGGCATGCCGACGTGGCGGGCCCACCGGGGCTGCAGGTGGCCCCGCGACGGCCCGTAGTACGCACCGTCGGTCAGCTCGGGGTTGACCCGCTCCATGCGGCGGTCGCCCTCGAACCCCGCCATCTCCTTGGTGTAGCCGAGCTCCTCGGCCCGCACGGTGGTCGGGCCCTTGGCGGTGGCTCCCCAGGTGGTCATGGGATAGGCGCGCCACTCGGTGGCGAACGACGCGAGGCTGTGCGGCCCGAGCACGTTCTCGGCCAGCACGTCGCCGGACGCCACGGACGAGAACAGGCGCTTGCCGTGGCCGAGGGTCTGGATCTGGTCGATGAAGGCCAGCTTGCGCTCCTCGAGCGCGGTCAGCTGCTCGTCGGTCCACTCCGGCTCTCCGTCGCCCGACGGCCGGTCGGCCCCGGACGAGTCGCCGGCGCCGGCGCCGTTGGACGCACCGGCGTCGCTGCCGAACATGTCCTTGTCCTTGGCCTCCTGCACCTGGTAGCGGATCGCGGTGGACCGCTGCAGGGCGACCCGCTCGCCCTTCTGGTTGATGTAGAGGGTGTCGCCCCGCTGGAAGCACGTCGGGCCGGCGAACTTCGTGTCCGCGACCTTGTAGTCGTAGGGCATGCGGTGGCAGACCAGCTTGTCGCCCGGCCGGACGCGGGGCCCGAAGAACCACCAGTCGTCGCCGCCGAAGATGAGGTGCGAGCCGGGGATCCTGCCGACCTGGGCGGGGGAGGCGCCGTGGCTGGTGTCGCAGGCGACGGTGAACGAGAGGGGGGCCAGGATCTCGCCGAACCGGCTCTCGGCCGCCCACCGCTCGTCGTAGTGCAGCGGGTTGGGGTAGTGCATCGCCTGGACCCAGCGCCGGATGTCGTTGAGCGCGACCGGCTCCTTGAGCTCGCCCGGTCGCATGGGCACGCCCATGTACCGGTCGAGGTCGGACACGTCGAGGGTGGCCTCGGCGGTGGACTCGTCGGTCGTCTGGTCGGAGCTCATGTCTCTCCCTTGGCGGGGGCGACGCCGGCCGTCGCGAGCCTGGTGTGCACCAGCTCGAGCAGGGCGTCGTCGCGGACCTTGGCATCGCTGCCGGTCATGGGCATCTCGTCGTGATCGAAGAACAGCACGTGCTTGGGCACCTTGTAGGCGGCGACCCGGTCGCGCAGGAAGGCCCGGACGTCGTCGGCCGTGGCCATCGCGCCGTCGCGGAGGACGATGCAGGCGACGACCGCCTGGTCGAGGCGGGCGTCGGGGACGCCCACGACCCGGGACAGCTTGACGGGGGCGCAGGCCCGCAGGGCGACCTCCACCTCGGCCGGGGAGACGTTGGCCCCGCCCGTCTTGATCATCTCGGTGCGCCGCCCCGACCACCAGACGTTGCCGTCGGCGCTCACGTGGCCGGCGTCGCCGGTGTGGAAGAACCCGTCCCCGTCGAAGCACTCGTCCGGCGAGAGGCCCAGGTAGCCGAGCATCCGGGTGGCGCCGGACACGCACAGCTCGCCCTCCTCGTCGACGCCGAGCAGCTTCCCCGTGTCGGGGTCGACCACCCGCAGCCGGGCACCCGGCAGCAGGGCGCCGTGCCCGAGCTTGGCCCGCTCGCGGGGCGTGCCGGCGGGGTGGGCGCACACGAACGCGCACGTCTCGGACATGCCGTACCCGACGGGCATGATCCACCCCGGATCGCCCTCGACGGTCGGATGGCGGGCGTAGGCGCCCTTGCCGTAGACGCAGCGCAGGGCCGACAGGTCGGTGGACGCCCAGTCGGGGTGCTCGGCCAGCGCCGCCGTCTGGTGGGGGAGCGTGTAGGGCTCGGTGACCCGTTCGCGGGCCATCACGGCCAGGGCGGCCGCGGGGTCGAAGGTCTCCTGGGCCACCCAGCAGCCGCCGGCGGCCAGGGTGGCCCCGACTGCGGTGTTGAACCCGGCGGTCCAGAACAGGGGCAGGGCGCTGAACACGCGGGTGCCGGGATGCCGGGCGAACACGCGGGCCTGCAGCCAGCACTGCAGCGAGGGCGAGCCGTGGCGGTGGAGGATCCCCTTGGGCGCGCTGGTGGTGCCTGACGAGAAGATCACGAGCGCGGGGTCGTCCGGCGTGACGGCCGCGGCGCGGGCGGTGAGCTCGCCGTCGGGCACGGCCGCCCCGGCGCGCAGGAGCTCGTCCCACGACGGTTCGCCCAGCGCGGCCACCCGCCGGAGGTGCGGCCGGTCGACGGCGATGGCGGCCAGGTCCTCCCCGAACCGGCGGGCGAGGAGTCGGGACTGGGTGAGCACGACGGTCGCCCGGCAGGTGTCCACCAGCTGCGCCAGCTCGGGTCGCGGGGAGAACGTGGACATGGGCGCGGCGACGGCGCCGGCCAGCGCCGCGCCGAAGATGGCGGCCACGGCCTCGGGGCGGTTGCCCATGAGCACGCCCACCGCATCCCCGGGCGCCACCCCGGCGGCGAGCAGGGCCCGCCCGATGCGCCGTGCCTCGGCGCCGAGGCGCGCGTAGGTCCACCGCACGGTCTCGCCGTCCCGCATCGGGTCGTCGAGCACGACGGCCTCGTTCGGGCCGAACCGGGCGACGACCTCGTCGAGGAACCCCCCGAGCGTGAGCGCGCCCACCCCGTCGGCCTCGGTCAGCGGCGGGCCCTCGAAGGTGGTCACCGGACCCGGGGCCCGGCAGACGGCGCTGCCCCCGTGCTGCGGCGGCCCGGGGCCTCGGTCGTACGCCGCAACATGACCCGGACGTTAGCTGGGCGCCTCGAGGCCCGACCAGAAGGCCCCCGCGGGCCGGTCGGGGTGTCGGCACTGATCACCAGGAGAGGAACACCTGGCGTCCGCTCCCGGGTCGGTTCTCTTGCGCGACCCGGCTGCCAGATGTGACAACGTCTCTGCCCATGCGATTCGGACTCGATGTGGCGCAACAGCGCATGCCCTGGGACGAGCTCGTGCGGCGGGTGCAGCTCGCCGAGGAGCTGGGCTTCGACGGCGTGTGGGGGTTCGACCACCTCCAGCCGATGTACGGCGAGGGGCCGGGCCCGACGTTCGAGGGCATGACGACGCTCGCCGCTCTGGCCGGCATGACGTCGCGCGTCCGGCTCGGCCTGCTCGTCACCGGCGTGACCTACCGGCACCCGTCGGTGCTCGCGGCCCAGGCGCTCACGGTCGACCACGCGTCGCACGGACGCCTCGAGCTGTCGCTCGGCGCCGCCTGGTACGACAAGGAGCACGGCGAGCTCGGCATCCCCTTCCCGCCCCTGACCGAGCGGTACGCGCTGCTCGAGGACGCCCTCGAGATCACGACCCGCCTCTTCACCGGCGACGTGGTCAGCTACGAGGGCCAGGTCGTGTCGCTGCGCGACGCGCAGATGCGGCCGGTCCCCGTGCAGCAGCCCCGCCCGCCCATCTGGATCGGCGGGAGCGGTCCCCGCCGCACGCTGCCCCTGGTCGCCCGGTACGCCGACGTGTGGCACGCCTTCGGCACGCCCAACTCGCTGCGCGAGGCCACCGAGCGCATCGACCGGCTCGCGGTCGAGGCCGGCCGCGACCCCGCCGACATCCTGCGGGCCGGGTCGCTGTCGCTCGAGGACGTCGACACCGCCCGGAAGCACGCGGGCAAGTGGCGGGACGCCGGCTACGGGTACCTCGTGTGCGGGTGGCCCGAAGCGGGCGACGCACCGGTCGAGCGGTTCGCCCGCGAGGTCATGCCCGACTTCGCCGGCTGACGCTGGTCGCGGCGGCACGCTCAGCCGGTCTCGGACCCGGCTTCGAAGGAGGCCACCCGACGGTGGAAGCGCCAGGTTCCCCCGTCGTGGTGGAGCGTGTCGTGGTAGCGGCCCACGAGCTGGATCGCCCACCCCGCCTTCCCCTGCAGGATGAAGACCACGTCGCTGATCGCCTCGGCCTCGTCGCCGCTCCAGCCGGTCACGAGCGTGTTGAGGACGAGGTGGCGCTGGGGCCGCCTCGGCGCCCACCCGGCGTAGGCCTCACGCAGGGCGTCGTGACCCTCGTGCGTGCCCATGCCGGGGATGTCGCAGACGCCGTCGGGGCAGAAGGTGGCGACGACGTCGTCGGTCCGCCCGTCGTCGAGGGCCTGGGTGTACGCGGCGATGGCGGCGCGGACGCCCTCGGCGACGTCCGCGAAGCTCAACTCGTTCGGCATGTCAGAACCCCAGGTCGGCGGCGGGCTGCTCGAGCGGGTTCACGTTCACCCGGTTCAGGGCGGGCAGCAGCCGGTCGTACGGCAGTCCGGCCAGGAAGCCGTCGACGGTGCGCTCGAAGTTGATGATCCCGCCCTCGGCCTGCTCGGAGAAGCGCATGTACTCGAACCCTGCGTTGTGCAGCCCGCGCTGCTGGCGGGGCAGGTTCGAGAAGTCCTGGGTGGGGATGGGCGGCACCCGGGGGTCGTCGCAGTCCCACACGTCGGGGACCGGGAGGCGGGGCGGGTGCTCGCCCTCGGGGAACCGGGTCAGCGACCAGATCTCCATCAGGGTCTCTTCGGGCCCGAGCGGCCGGAAGCGGTACGACGAGGCGCTGCTGTACATCGGCAGCACGAAGAAGTGGGGGAAGCAGTAGCCCATCGGCTCGTTGAGCCCCTGGTCCTCGAGCTCGTTGAGGTCGGGGATCGGGTAGCCCTCGTCCCGGTGCCACCGCACGACGGCGTCGTTGAGCGTGCGGTTCCAGGTCTTGACGGCCAGGCCGAACTCGGCGGGCAGCTCGATGCCGCGCAGCCCCTCGGCGACGTCGACGTCCCGGGCGTGGACCATGCCGGCCATGCCCTCGTTCATGATGTGGAGGTAGCGGATCTCGGCGTCGAGCCACGCCTGCGGGTCGAAGCTCGTCGGATCCTTCGGTGGGAACCGGCGCTTGTCGACGAGCTGGGGGTGCGCCTCGATGACGTGGTACTGCTCCATGAACGCCTCTTCGGCGAGCTTCCAGTTCACGGGCAGGCTGACGGCGTACCACCACTCGGGGTGCATCGACTCGAGCTGCCAGGCGTCCATGACGGTGGCGAACGGCTCGATGCACTCGCGCAGCGGCGGGGCGGTGTCGTCGAGGTTGATCCAGGCGCAACCGCCCCACGTCTCGCAGCGCACCGGCCGGAGGTCGAGGTCCTCGGTGCGCAAGTTGTGCTCGGAGAACGAGCTGCGCCTCGAGACGAAGGTGTTCCTCCCGTCGGGCCCGTAGCACCACCCGTGGAACGGGCAGGTGAACCCGGTCTCGCACGTGCCCCGGGCGTCGGCGACCTTGACGCCGCGGTGGCGGCACGCGTTCTGGAAGGCCGTCACGCCCATGTCCTCGGTGCGCACCACGACCACCGACTGGTCGAGGAGCGTGTACTCGACGTAGTCGTGCGGCCGGGGGATCTCCTCGAGCCGGCACGCCATCTGCCAGGTCCGCGACCACAGCTGGTCGACCTCGAGCCGGAAGAAGTCGGGGTCGTAGTAGCGCTCCTTGCGGCCCCGATCGGGCAGCTCCATCGCGTACGGGACCGGCAGCGCCGGCCGTTTGTGGTCCACGATCGCCACGCGACACCCCTCACTTCCGGACGGTCTCGGCGAGAACTTATACTAACCGGTCGGTACAAGATCGATCTCGTCCTGCGCGAAGATGCATCTCGCCCGCCGCGACACCCACCACCGAGTTGGCCTCATGACGACGTCCTCCCAACCTCCCACCGCAGGCTCGCGCCGAACGGCTCCCGACGTCGACGTGCTGGTGGTCGGGGCCGGCATCACCGGCATCTACCAGCTCTACCGGGCCCTGGAGGCCGGCTTCTCGGCGCAGCTGGTCGAGGCCGGCGGGGGCGTGGGCGGGACCTGGTACTGGAACCGCTACCCGGGCGCCCGGTTCGACTCCGAGAGCTACACCTACGGCTACCTGTTCTCGCGGGAGCTGTTCGACGACTGGCAGTGGCAGGAGCACTTCGCGGCCCAGCCCGAGACCGAGCGGTACCTCAACCACGTGGTCGACCGGTTCGACCTCCGCCGCCACATGCGCTTCGGCACCCCGGTCACCGCCGCCGCCTTCGACGAGACGTCGGGCACGTGGACGGTGACGCTCGGCGGCGGCACCTCCGACGGCACTTGGGGCACCTCCGACGGCACTTGGGCACCTCCGACGGCGCCTCTGCGGGCGGCGAAGTCCGCGCCCGGTTCGTCGTCGCCGCCACCGGCGTGCTGTCGGTGCCCTACATCCCCGACGTGCCCGGGCGCGAGGACTTCCGGGGCGAGGCGCACCACACGGGCCGCTGGCCCGAGGCGCCGGTCGACTTCGCAGGCAAGCGCGTGGCCGTCGTCGGCACCTCGTCGAGCGGCGTGCAGGTGGTCCCGACGATCCTCGACGAGGTCGAGTCGCTCACCGTGTACCAGCGCACCGCCAACTGGTGCACGCCGCTCAACAACACGCCGATCACCGCCCAGGAGCAGGCGCAGCTCCGAGCCGACTTCGAGGACCTGTGCCAGGTGCTCAACACGTCGATCAGCGGCTTCGCCCATCCGGTCAACCTGCGCACCGCCTTCGAGGACGGCGAGGCCGAGCGGCAGGCCTTCTACGAGAAGATGTGGGCCAGCCCGGGCTTCATGAAGCTCACGAGCAACTACGCCGACCTGCTGTTCAACGAGGCGGCCAACGACGAGTGGGGCGAGTTCATCGCCGGGAAGATCCGCGAGATCGTGAAGGACGCCGAGACGGCCGACCGGCTGATCCCCAAGGACCACCGGTTCGGCGAGAAGCGGCCGCCCTTCGTCTGCGGCTACTTCGAGGCGTTCAACGACCCCAAGGTCTCGCTCGTCGATCTCCGGGAGACCCCGATCGTGCGGATGACCGAGAACGGCATCGAGACGACCGACGGCGTGCGGGAGTTCGACATCGTCGTGTGGGCGACCGGCTTCGACTTCGGCACCGGTGCGCTGTCCCGCATGGGCATCCGGGGCCGGGGCGGCGTCGAGCTCATGTCCCACTGGGCCGACGGCCCGACGACGTTCCTCGGCCTGCAGACGCGTGGCTTCCCGAACCTGTTCTTCCCCGGCGGGCCGCACGCGGCGGCCGGCAACAACCCCCGGTACAACGGCGACCAGGTCGACTTCGTCACCGACGTGCTGGTCCACGCGCGCTCGCGTGGGTGCGACGTCGATCGAGGTCTCGCGCCGAGTCCGAGGAGCGCTGGACCCGGATGGTCGACAAGGGCGCGGCCAAGACCACGTTCGGCACGATCGGCCAGTACGTGGGCTCGAACATCCCGGGCAAGCCGAAGCGCTACCTGCTCAACACCGGCGGCCGCCCGAAGCTGTTCGAGATCATCGCCGACACCGTGGCGCACGACTACGCGGCGTTCGAGATGACGCCGTCGCCGGCGTCCTCTGGAGCGTCGTCGCCGCTCGGCACCACAACCTCAGCCTGAGCGGGCCGGCATCTGGCGTCGCTGAGTGCCATGGCGGCAGCCTGCAACGCCGGTTCTGCTTGCGGCAGGACGTCCCGGCCGATCTGGCGTCGCTGAGTGCCATGGCCGCAGCCTGCAACGCCGGTTCTGGTTCGGCCGGGTCGGGCGACGCTTCCGGCCGAGGGCACCATGCTGATCACCCTCGGTGTGGGGAGCTGGTGCGCTGCGACCGAAACGCGGCGAATCGCCGACACCTCGATGGACGCAGCCGCCGCGGTGGTCAGCCGGTGTCAGACCGTCGCGATCGGCGTCAACGGGGAGCCGACGATGCCGGGGAGCCGCAGCGGGGGGGCGGTGAGCAGGAAGCGGCTGCGGTCGTGCTCGCGCAGCCAGGCCGCCAGCTCGTGGAGGTACCACAGCTCGCCCAGCGGCACGCCGAGGCGGAAGAGGCACAGGTGGTGGATCGGCAGGAACGAGTGGCGGCTCGGGTCGCGGTCCTTGCCGAGCAGCCCCTCGACCGCGTAGTTGTCGGCCACGAGCGCGGAGATCTGCGAGTCGGCGATCCAGTCGAGCAGCGCTTGGTCCTTGGCGTCGAGGTACGAGCAGGTCGTGAAGATCTGCCGCGGGTCGGGATCTCGGTCCCACTCGAGGATCCTGGTGGCGAAGCCGGTGTGGAGCAGCAGCATGTCGCCGGGCTCGACCACGACGCCGTCGGCGTCCATGATCTCCCGCAGCGTCGCCAGGTCGACCCCACGCCACTCGTGGCCGAGGTGGTGGGCCAGGTCGACGAGCACGCCCCGGCCCTGCACACCGTGGAACGCCATGTGCTCGAGGCCGAGGTGGCGGGCGAAGCTGCGGTGCCGGCCGCCGTCGCCCGCCGCGTCGTCCTGGGGCCCCACCAGGTCGACGCCGGCGCGGTAGCCGTTGTAGTAGACGGCCTCCTCGACCCCGTCGCCGTCGGCGTCGAACTCGGCGCCGACGTGGGCGAGCGAGTCCCACTGCGTCGAGTACTGCAGCGAGAGCGTGACCACGTCGTCGGCCCACACGTCGACGTACTTCGGGTCGCCGAAGTCGGGCATCTCGCTCATGTGGACGTTGTAGAAGGTGGCCGGGTTGCCCTCCATGTCCTCGGTCGGGGCGACGACGGGCGGGGGCCGGCGCTGGTTCAGGACCGTGCCACCGGGGAAGTCGAGCGGCAGGCTCAGGCAGAAGCTGACGCCGGCCTGGACTTCTCGGACGCCGTCGAGGACCTTGTCGGGCGTGAGGAGGTTGATGCGGCCGAGCTCGTCGTCGTCGCCCCAGTCGCCCCAGGTCGAGCCCTCGGGGCGTCGGGTCCAGCGCTTCGTCATGTCGTCTCCCTCTCGGCCCGCGGGAGGCGGGCTGCTGCCGCCCCGCGTCGTTGAAATGTACCGACCGGTTGGCCTAATCTCGCAACCACGTTCGCGCAGCCCGAGAACGGGTTTCTCGGCACGCCGGGCCACAACGGTGGCCCCGGGCATCGGAGGTCGCAAGGAATGACGCAGAAGGACTTCGTCGTCTCTGCCGACGGGCACCTGCTGGAGCCCATCGACCTGTTCAAGACCCGCCTGCCGAAGCACCTGCGCCACCTGGCGGTGTGGGAGGAGGAGTTCGAGATCGAGCCCCTCGTCGAGGGGGGCGCCCGGGTCTTCCGCAAGCTGCACACGCCCGGGTTCGAGGGCTGGACGGTCTCGCGCTACCGCCAGACGCACGGGCGGACGCCCGAGGGCGATCCCGACATCATCCTCGAGGACATGGACGCCGACGGGGTCGACGCCCAGGTGCTGCACCCCAACCTCTCGCAGTTCGGGCTCTTCACCGACCACCACGAGATGTCGATCGCCCACGCCCGTGTCTACAACGACTACGTCATGGAGCGGTTCACGCCGTACTTCCACCGGCTGGCTCCCACCGCGCCGATCCCCCTCACCGACATCGGCGACGCCGTCGTCGAGATCGAGCGGGTGGCGGCCGGTGGGTTCCGCGGGGTGCTGCTGCCCGCCACCGCGCCGATGCCCTACTACCGGCGCGACTACGACCCGGTGTGGGCGGCGATCCAGGACTCGGGGATGAGCGTCTTCGTGCACACCCAGACGGGCGGCATCAAGATCGACGATCCCGAGGCGCTGACGCTGCGGGTCATGATGGAGAACGCGCAGCAGGTCAACCAGCCGATGACCGAGAAGGGCGCGGCCAAGCGCATGGTGACCCAGGCGGTCATGCAGCCGGTCGTCCCGCAGACGTTGATCTGCCAGCTCATCGGGGGCGGTGTGCCCGAGCGCTTCCCCGACCTGCACGTCTCCCTCATCGAGTTCAACGCCTACTGGCTGTCGTCGCTCGTCGGCTCCATGGACAAGTGCTGGGTCACCGGCATCGGCCAGGACGCCGACTGGTGGATCGGGGTGTGGGACGACACCCGCCCCGACGACGACCAGCCCAACATGGCCCAGCTGTTCAAGCTGAACGAGAAGTGGCCGTACCCGCTGATGCCCAGCGAGTACGTGAAGCGCCAGTTCCACGTGTCGTTCCAGGACGATCCCGTGGCCGTCGCCTGCCGGCACATCACCGGGCTGTCGACCATCGTGTGGGGCAACGACTACCCCCACGCCGAGGGCACGTTCCGCGGCAGCCAGGAGCTGCTGGCCACGCAGATGGCCGGCGTCCCCGATGCCGAGCGCAAGGCCATGGTCGGCGGCACGCTGGGCGGTCTGCTGGGCCTCGACGCCCCGGTGGCGGCCTGACCGTCCAGCCCGGTTCGACGGGCGGGTCGCCGTCGTCACGGGGCGCGGGCGCGGATCGGCCGCGGCTACGCCCGCCTGCTCGCCTCCCGGGGTGCCCAGGTCGTCGTGAACGACCTGGGCGCGTCGACGGGCGGGACGGGGGCGGACGCCGCGCCGGCGGCCGATGCCGTCGCAGAGATCGTCGCCGCCGGCGGCGAGGCGGTCGCCGACACCAGCGACGTGGCCACGTTGCCGGGTGCGCAGGCGCTGGTCGACACCGCGGTCGAGCGCTTCGGACGCCTCGACATCCTGGTCAACAACGCCGGCATCATCCGCTGGGCGGGGATGCCCGACGTCGACGAGGAGAACCTGGCGAGGCACCTGGCCGTCCACGTCAACGGGTCGTTCAACACCGCCCGGGCCGCCTGGCCGCACATGGTCGACCGGGGCTACGGCAGGATCGTGATGACCACGTCGGCGGGCCTCTTCGGGCTGCCGAACAACACCTCGTACGCCACCGCCAAGGGCGCGGTCATCGGGCTCACCCGCAGCCTGACCGTCGCCGGCGCCGACCACGGCATCAAGGTCAACCTCATCGCCCCGGCGGCGATGACGCGCATGGCCGGCCGGGCCGGCGACGAGCCCAGCCCCGAGATGTCGCCCGACCTGGTCGCGCCGATGGTCGCCCTCCTCGCCCACGAGGACTGCCCGGTCAGCGGCGAGGCCTACGCCGCCGGCGCCGGCCGCTTCGCCCGCATCTTCGTCGCCATGACCCCGGGCTACGTCCACCCCGGCGCCGGCCCGGCACCGACGATCGAGGACGTCGTCGACAACTGGTCGACGATCAACGACGACACCGGCTACAGCGTCCCGGCCGACCTGAATGACTGGTCGGCCACCTTCCTGTCCCACCTCCGCCCGCGCTAGGGCCCGACTCGCCATCCCGACAGCGCGCCGGGGCGTCCTGTTCCCAACCGTGGGGGCAGCGATGACTTCGGGTAGGCCGTAGCGTCCGGTGTGCATGGCCGAGACCTCGCAGACCTTTCGCACCACCTTGTCGGCGACAGGCGGCAACAACGTCGGCATCGTCGTGCCCGAGGACGTCGTGACGGCGTTCGGGCGGGGCAAGCGCGTGCCGGTCGTCGTCACGATCGACGGCGGCTACCAGTACCGCAACACGATCGCTTCGATGGGCGGCCGGTTCCTGATCTCGTTCAACGCCGAGACGCGCAAGGCCACCGGCCGCGGCGCGGGCGACGAGGTCGAGGTTCGCCTCGACGTCGACGACGCGCCGCGGGTCGTCGACGTGCCCGACGACCTCGCCGCCGAGCTGGCCCAGGACGACGGGGCGAAGGCGGCGTGGGAGAAGCTGAGCTACAGCCACCAGCGTGCCCACGCCGAGTCCATCACCGGCGCCAAGGCGGCGGACACCCGTGCCCGCCGCGTCGCCAAGGTGCTCGACGCGCTGCGCAGCTGACCGACCGGATCTTCGCGAGTCAGCCGGGCCGTCGCCCCAACAGGTGGAGCAGACCGGCTCGGGCCGAGCAGTCGGCAGGCGTCTCGCCGTGCGGCGAGGCGAAGGAGCCGTGCTCGCGGCCCGCCTCGAACGTGTCTCGTAGCGTGAGCGAGAAGGCGACCAGGTCGCGGAGGCTGCGTTATGGCCGGGTGTGCGAACGACGCAACCGGCGGTTCGATCTCCGCCCAGCCGGACCCGCCCATGACCCCGCCGAACAAGGTCACCCCGTCGTCGTGCGACCACATCGCCGTCCGTGGCCCGGCATCGCCGTCGTGGAGTGCCGTTTCCGCCTGGTGCAGCTGCGGCATCGTGGCCGTGAGGAACGCCTCGGTCCGATCCATCGGCACCTCCACTTAATTAGATCATGAGTCTAATAGAATAGATCCGGAGTATGATCAGCCCGATGGCTGATGTCAAGCGACGTCCGTACCGGACCACGATTCGACGCGGGGACGCACCCGCGTTGATCTGCGCCGCCGCGTACCGGCTGTTCTCCGACAAGGGCTACCTGGCGACATCGATCGAGGACATCGCCGCCGAAGCCGGCGTCGCCCGACCGACTGTCTTCACCGCCGTGGGACCGAAGTCGACCATCCTGCGCCTCGTCGTCGATCAAGCTCTGGCAGGCGACGACGCACCGGTCCCGATCGCCCAGCGACCGTGGTGGCGAGAGGCCATCGATGAGCCCGACGCCGTGCGTGCGATCCAACTGCACGCCCGCAACATGTGCCTGATCAACCAGCGCGCCGCGCCGGTGCTGCACGCGCTCGAGACCGCCGCATCCGTCGACGCCGACGCCCGTGACGTCTGGAACCGCTTTCAGCGGCAGCGCCGCGACGGCCTCAACGAGGTCGCCGTTGCGCTGCGCCGCAAGACGGACCGCGTGCGCTACGACGAGGACACCATCACCGACACGCTGTGGATGCTGACACCTGACGCTTACCTACGGCTCGTCCGAGACGCCGGCTGGCCGGTCGAGCGCTTCCAGGACTGGCTCACCGACGTGCTCCTCCGCCTCTTCCTCGACTGAACACGGGAAGTCGGCCGCACCGGCCGCCACGGCCTTGGTACGTCGACCTGCGACCCGGATCCAGATCTCGCGAGGGCTTGTCAGGCTGTGCGTCGTTCGGCCTCGGTCCTGATGCGATCGAGCGATGCGCGAACGGTCGCCTCCCACCTGGTCGCAACCTGGTTGCCCCACCAGCGGCCCAAGGCCCACAGGTCTGTGCCGAGCTCACCGGTGTACTCGAGGCGGGTCATGTCGCCGTCGGGGTGGAGGGTGAACCGTTCGACCACGTGGGGAACCGGGCCCCGTGTCAACCGGAAGTCGATCGTCTCGGGGCGCTCGAACCGGACCGTCTCGACGGTCGTGGTGACGATCCCGGCGCCGACCGGGGTCCGGTGCGCGGCCAGGACCATGTCGCTGCCGCGTTCGAGAACCTCGATCTCGTCGGCCAGCGCCCGCGGTGTCCGCTCCAGGTAGGGCGCAGCGATCACGTCGAACACCGTCTCGCGGGGTGCGGCCATGGGAACGATGATCGGCCCCAGGGGCCGCAGCGTGCGCCCGACACCGGTGTCGAGCATGAGCTGGCCACTGGCCACGAGCCGATAGCCCACACCACCGGCCACCGCGGCAGCCACCAGGGTCCGGACTCCACGCACGGTGCCACTCTTGCACCCGGTCGCCCGCCGTGACGCGAGCCCGATCCACAACGGGCCGGATGCCGTCAGCCGCCGGCGAGGTAGCGGTGGATCATCGGCACGCTCACGGCGCCCTCGCCCGCGGCGGCCGCCACGCGTTTGACGCTGTTGGCCCGCATGTCGCCCGCGGCGAAGACCCCGGGAACGCTGGTCTCGAGCGCGTACGGCGGGCGGGCGAGCGGCCAGCCGGCGTCGTCGAGGTCGGCGCCGGTCAGCACGAAACCGTGGTCGTCGCGCTGGACGGCCTGCGGGAGCCAACCGGTGCGGGTCTCGGTCCCGATCAGCACGAACAGCCCGGACGCGGCCACCCGGGACCGTTCCCCGGTCCCGTGCTGGGCCAGGTCGAGCCACTCGAGGCGACCGTCGCCGCCGCCACCGACGACCTCGGTCCCGGTGCGGACCTCGATGCGGCCGTCGGCCTCGATCTCGTTCACGAGATACGCCGACATCGTCGCCGCCAGCGCCTCCCGACGGGCGACGATCGTCACGCGGGCGGCGTAGCGGGCGAGATGCACCGCCGCCTGACCTCCCGAGTTCCCCGCACCGACGACGACCACGTCGGTGCCCTCCAGCGCCCGGGCGTGAGTCGTCGCGGCGCCGTAGAACACGCCGTTGCCGACGAGGTCCTCCAGCGACGGAACACCGAGACGGCGGTAGGTCACACCGCACGCGAGGACGACCGTGTGTGCCGTCGCCACCGCGCCGTCGGACAAGTGCAGACGATGCGGCTCACCGGCCTCGAGGCCCGTCGCGGCGCGGGCCAGGTCGAGCACGGCGCCGAACCTCGCAGCCTGGAGGACCGCCCGCCGCCCGAGCTGCCGACCGGTGATGCCGCTCGGGAAGCCGAGGTAGTTGCGGATCATCGAGCTCGTGCCTGCCTGGCCCCCGAACGCCTCCGCCTCGAGCATCAACGTCGACAACCCCTCCGACGCCGCATACACCGCGGCCCCCAGCCCAGCCGGCCCGGCACCGACGACGGCCACGTCGAACACGACCTTGCGCACGTCGGCCACGGCCCCGAACGCCGCGGCGATCTGCCGGTTGGTCGGATCGGCCAGCACTGTCTCGCCCATGACCTCGACGACCGGGTACGCCACGCCGGGCCCGGCCGCGTCCACGATCGCACGGCCCACCGGAGAACCCGGAGCGTGCACGCCGGTCGGGACACCGAGGCGCTCCAGGACATGGCGGATCTCGCGGACCCGCCCGTCGTCGCCCTCGCCGACGACCTTCACCGCTTCGACGATCGGCGTCGTGGTCCACGCCCAGTCACCGAGCTCCTCGGTGATCGCGCCGTGGAACTCCTCGTCGCGAGCACCGGTCGGCTTGGTCAGGGCGGTGTCCGCGAGGCCCAACGCGACGGCGCGCGCCACCGCCGGCGTCTGATCGGGCCGCAGGCCCCAGTCGAGCAACAGGACGCGCTTGGCGGTCGGCGCCACCCCACGGACCCGGGTCAGCAGGTCGACGCCATCGACAGGGCGCAGGGCGAGATCGGCGAGCACCATCGCCACCGCGTGGCTCCCCGCCCGCAGCTCACCGAGCCGGGCGATCGCTTCGTCACTCCCGCTGACCGAATCGACGCGGTAGTCGCGGGCGTAGCGGCCGAGCTCGGCCAGCATCGCCTGACGAGCCGCGTCACCCTCCGCCACCACCATGATCACCGGTTCCACCGCCACAGGCTCCCATCCAGGCCCGGACAGCGGCCGCGCAAACACCAAGGGGTGCACCGGGCCCACGCTCAGGCAGCCTCGAGGACGGGGTCAGGGCACGAAGACCTCGCAGTCGATGACCCACTCGCTGAAGCCGTCGACACCCTCCTCGGCGTAGTCGTGGTCGGTGCCCGTGGTACCGCAGTCGAAGTACTCGTTGCCCAGTTCGCCGTAGAGGTCGTCACTGCCCTCGCCGCCGAAGATGGCGTCACCGCCCGCGCTGCCGTAGAGGACGTCGTCGCCCTCGTCGCCGACGACGTCGTCGTAGCCCGCACCGCCGTCGATGTGGTCGCCGCCCTCGCCGCCCAGCAACTCGTCGCCGCCCTGGTAGCCGCAGATCGTGTCGTTGCCGCCTCCGCCGTCGATCATGTCGGGGCCGCTGGTCCCGATGATCACGTCGTCGCCCGGCGTGCCGTAGAACCAGTGGGTCCAGGGGCTGGTGTCGCGGTTCCCCCGGCGACGCCGCCGGCTCGCTCGCCGAAGGAGACCAGAGCGAGGCTAGGCACCCGCCCGGTAGAGCAACCATGCGTCGCTCATGCGTTGTGTCTGGCCGGGCGTGAACTCCGTGTAGCAGGAGTCGAATGAGTAGTCCATGTAGTTGTGGATCGGGTCGAGCCCTGGCGCCGAGCAGGTGTCCTTGCCCTCGGGGCAGCCGGACGTCGGCGTCTTCTGGGCCGGGGTGTCGCTCACGAAGTCGCCCTTGGCGTTGCAGCCGCCGAAGAAGGTGTGCTCGAGGTTGAGCCAGTGACCGACCTCGTGGGTCGCTGTCTCGCCCAGGTCGAAGCGGCCCGCGTACGTCGTCGACGTGCCCGGGATCGACTCCCAGTCGATGACGATGCCGTCCAGGTGCGCCTGGCCGGGCTTGGTCACGATGTCGGGCAGGTACGCCCAGCCGAGGTAGGGGCCGGCGGTCGTCGAGTAGAAGTTCAGCGCGTTGGGCCCTCCCTGCCGGAGGGCCTGCTTCATCGAGTTCTCCTGGACGCCGTTGGGCCCGGCGTAGAACCAGGCCGCGTTGTCCGTGCGCGTCACGCCGGCCAGGCGGAACGAGAAGCCGCTGTCCGAGCCACCCTCGCCGCCCGCGAACGTGAGGTTGAGCACCCGGATCTGGTCGTTGATCTGTTTCGTCGTCAGGCTGCCGACGGCTCCGTCGGTGACCACGTGGACGTACACGGGGATCTGCGCGGCGAAGTCCGCTCCGGCCCGACCCCTGGCCGACGACGGCATGTCCTGGTGCGTCTGGCCGAGATCCGGCTCGCGGGACTCGCCACCGCGCCCGGCGAACGTGTCCGCCGCTGTCCCGGACGGTGCCGGCACCGCCGCACCGGGGTCGCAGAGTGAGCCGCCGGTCGCCACGGCAGTCGTGCCACCTGCTCCCAGGGTCGCGACAGAGAACACCGTGGCGGCGAGTAACCCTCTGAACCCGTTCTGCATCACGTCGTCCCCTCCCGTCGGAACGGCCACATCCGCAGCACGCGCACGACATGGTATGTGCGTGGCGGTCCTGGCGCCGTCGTACCGCGAAGGGCCCTGCCGCCGGCCTTCCTGGGCCGCGGAGCACCGGGCAGCGCACCTATCCTTGTACCGGTCGGTCCAATAAGATGCGGGCGATGGACTTCTCGCTCACCGAAGCCGAAAGCGACCTCGTCGGGCTCTGCCGCGACTTCGCGCAGAAGGAGATCGCGACCCGCGCGCCGATCGCCTGGGAGGAGGCGCGCTGCCCGACCGATCTGCTCCGCGAGATGGGTGAGCTGGGCCTGCTCGGCATGCTGGTGCCCGAGGAGTGGGGCGGGATCGGGATGTCCACCGTCGGCTTCGTGGCGGCGATGGAGCAGATCGGGCTGGCGGACCAGTCGGTGGCCGCGGCGTGGCAGGCCCACGTGACCATCGGCTCGCTGCCGCTGTACCTGTTCGGCAGCGACGCCCAGCGCGAGCGCTGGCTGCGCCCGCTGGCGGAGGGCCGGGTCCTCGGCGCGTTCGGGCTGACCGAGCCCGATGCGGGGTCGGACGCGCGGGGGATCAGCACGCGCGCCGAGCGGCGTGACGGCGGATGGCTCATCAACGGGCGCAAGACGTTCATCTCGAATGCCGGCACCGACATGTCGTTCGGGGTGACCCTCCTCGCCCGCACCCCGTCCGCCGAGGGCCAGGCGCCGCGCTACGGCAGCTTCGTGGTCGAGAAGGACACCGCGGGGTTCACCATGGGCCAGAAGATGCGGGGGATCGGGTGGCGGGGCCTCGACACGCGTGAGCTCTTCTTCGACGACGTCTGGGTCCCCGACGAGCACCTCGTCGGCGATCCCGAGATGGGGCTGGGCCAGTTCCTGCGCACCCTGGAGATGGGCCGCATCTCGATCGCCGCGCTGTCGCTCAGCCTGACCCAGGCCGTCCTCGACCTGGCGACCGACTACGCGAAGCAGCGGGTGCAGTTCGGCCAGCCGATCGCCAAGCACCAGGCGGTGCAGTTCAAGCTGGCGGACATCGCCACCGAGCTCGAAGCCGCCCGCTGGCTCACCTACCGCGCCGCCCACCTGCGCGACGCCGGCCGGCCGTTCCGGAAGGAGGCGGCGATGGCCAAGCTCAAGGCCAGCCGGGTTGCGGCGTGGGCCGCGTCCGAGGCCGTGCAGGTCCACGGCGGCGTCGGCTACATGCTCGACTCGCCGGTGGCCCGCTTCTACTGCGACGCCAAGGTCCTCGAGATCGGCGAGGGCACCAACGAGATCCAACACCTGGTCATCGCCCGCGAGCTCGGCTGCTGACGGGGCCCAGCCGGGCCCGGGAGGTGGGATCTGGGCTGTCCCGGACGCCCGGCGTCGCGCCCCCGGCGGGGGCGAGGTGCCGGCGGGGCACGGCCGGATGCCGTCCCGACCACCGACACCTCGCGGCGCCGACGCGGCTCAGAAGCCCAGGTCGATGAACTCCTCGACGTTGTCCTGCGTGACCGTCGTGGCCGTCAGCTCGATGCGGCTCGGGACCTCGGGCTCGACCAGCTCGTCGAACCCCTGGTCGAGGGCGATCAGCCGGGCCACCCGCACCGCGGAGGCCGACATCGACGGGTTGTAGAGGAAGGTGGCCGCGTACAGGCCGCCCTCCTGGATCTGCTCCATGGCGGCCGTCGACCCGCCGGCGCCGGTGAGGATCATCTCGTCCTCGCGGCCGGCGTTCTCGATGGCCGACACCACGCCCATGGCCATGTCGTCGTCGTGCGTGTACACGGCGTCGATGTCCGACTCGGCCTGGAGGATCGTCTCCATGACCTCGAGCCCGACGTCGGGCAGGAAGTCGGCGGGCTGCTGGGCGACGATCTGGACGCCGTCGCCGCACAGCTGCTCGATGGTGTCGGCGAAGCCCGCGCTGCGCTGCTCGGTCACCGAGATGCCGGCCAGGCCCTGGATCTCGACGACGTTGCCCTCGCAGTCGAGCTGCTCGGAGATGTAGTTGGCGGCCGAGACCCCGATGCCGTAGTTGTCGCCGCCGAGCCAGGTCCGGTAGGCGCCCTTGGTGGAGAACTCGCGGTCGAGGTTGACGACGGGGATGCCCTGCTCCATCGCCTCGAGGGCCACGGGGGTCAGCGGGCCGCCCTCGTGGGGCAGGATGATCAGGGCGTCCGGGTCCTCGGCCATGAGCTGCTCGACCTGCGACACCTGGGCGGCCGAGTCGTTGGTGCCCTCCAGCAGGACGAACTCGACGTCGTCGTACTGGGCGGCCTCCTCCTCGGCGTTCTCGGTGATGGCGGCCAGCCACCCGTGGTCGGCGCCCGGCGCGCTCGAAGGCGATCTTGATCTGCTCGCCCTCCTCCACCGTCGCTTCGCCGTCGCCCTCTTCCTCGGCGGCACCGCCGCCGTCGGCGTCGTCGTCGCCGCTCTCGCACGCGGTGAACAAGAGGCCGATCGCGGCGATGCCGCCGAAGAGCCGTCGCTGTCGTCTGCTGAGCATGGTGGTGTCCCCCTGTGTTGTCGGCGTGGCCGCCCTCGCTCAGCCGTCGCGCCGTTGCAGCGCGGCCGCGGCGAGGATGATCACGCCCTTGGTGACCTGCTGGACCTCCGTCGGCATGTCGAGCAGGTTGAGCAGGTTGAAGAGCAGGCCGAAGGTGATGACGCCCAGGAACGTGCCGGTGATCGTCGCCCGGCCGCCCGCCAGGCTCGTCCCGCCGATGACGACCGCAGCGATGGCGTCGAGCTCGAGCAGCGTGCCGGCCACCGGCGAGGCGCTGCCGAGGCGGCCGCTGAGCAGCACGGCCGCGATGCCGACGCACAGCCCGGACATGACGTAGACGCTGGTGACGATGCGCCGGGCCCGGATGCCGGCCATGCGGGCGGCCTCGCGGTTCCCGCCGACGGCGATCACATGGCGGCCGTAGCGGGTGCGGTTGAGGAGGATCCACCCGGCGGTGGTCACGGCCACGAACACGATGGCGGCGTGGGGGATCCCGGCCACCCGGCCGCGGCCCAGGTCGCGCACGACGTCCAGCTGGAGCAGGCTGATGGGGGTCTTGTCGCTCATCCACAGCGCCAGGCCGCGGGCGCCGGCGAACATGGCCAGCGTGGCGATGAACGGCACGATCCGCCCGTAGGCGATCGCCACCCCGTTGATCAGGCCGAGCAGCACGCCGAAGCCGATGGCGCCCACCATGAAGGGGAGCGACTGCTGCTCGCCGACCAGGCCCCCGGCGATGGACGCCGCGGCCAGCACCGACCCCACCGACAGGTCGATGCCGCCGGTGGCGATCACGAAGGTCATCCCCACCGCCACGATGCCGGTCACGCTGGCCTGGGTGAGGACGGTGAGCAGGTTGTCCCGGGTCAGGAACGCCTCCCGGTCGGCGATGGTGCCGGCGACGAGGAGGAGCACGACCACGACCGGCAGCGCCGCCTCCTGGAGCTGGATGCGGCGCCGGGCGCGGGTGGATGAGGCCGTGGCCGCCACCTCGGCGTCGACCCCGTCGGTGGGTGAGACGTCGGTGCTCATCGTGTCGCTGCCTCCTCGTGGGGCAGGGCCCGCGCCAGCAGGTCGGCCTCGCTGCTGCCCTCGCCGTCGACGACGGCGGTGGGGCGGCCGTCGGCCAGCACGAGGATCCGGTCGCACAGCCCGGACAGCTCGGCCAGCTCGGACGACACCAGCACGATGGCGAGGCCGCCCGCCGCCAGGGTGTGGACCAGCCGGTAGATCTCGGCCTTGGCCTCGACGTCGACGCCGCGGGTGGGCTCGTCGAGCAGCAGGACCCGGCACCGGCGCAGCAGCCAGCGGGCCAGCACGACCTTCTGCTGGTTGCCACCGGACAGCTCGGTGACGAACCGGTCGGGGTCGTCGGGGGTGGTGTGCAGGGAGCGCAGGTGGTCGCGCACCTCTGCCCGCTCGGCCCGGCGGTCGAGCAGCACACGCCGGCGGAAGCGGCGCAGGTCGGCGACCGA
This sequence comes from uncultured Acidimicrobiales bacterium, assembly GCA_963842395.1. Lineage (GTDB taxonomy): Bacteria > Actinomycetota > Acidimicrobiia > Acidimicrobiales > VFJN01 > ZC4RG19. Next base: position 2,505,194 of record CAWJGJ010000001.1, on the reverse strand, counting down.
CACGTTGCGCACCAGGTCCCAGGCCGGCCACAGGCCCTGGGCCTTGCGCTCCTCGGGGGCGAGCCCGACGCCGGCCCGGATGGCCAGGTCGGGGCGGCCGGGGGGCAGCTCCCGGCCGTCGACGGCGACGGTGCCCGCCTCGGGCCGGTCGACGCCGGCGACCAGCCGCAGCAGCTCGGTCCGGCCCGCGCCGACCAGCCCGGCGATGCCGAGGATCTCGCCGGCGCGCAGCTCGAAGGTGACGCCGTGCACGGCCGGCCGCCGGGTCAGGCCCTCGACCCGGAGCACGACGGCCCCCAGCTCGCGGGCCGTGTCCCGCTCGGGGAAGGCCTCGGCGAACTGCCGCCCCACCATCGCTGCGATCAGCTGCGCCCGCGGCGTGGCGGCGACGAGGCCCGAGGCGACCGTCCGCCCGTCGCGCAGGACGGTGATGACGTCGCCGATCGCCGCCACCTCCTCGAGGCGGTGGGAGATGTAGACGACGCCGACGCCCTCGGCGGCGAGCCGGCGCACGACCTCGAACAGCGTGTCGACCTCGTGGCTCCCGAGGACCGCCGAGGGCTCGTCCATGACCAGCAGCCGGGCCCGGCGGGTGAGGGCCCGGGCGATCGAGACGATCTGCTTGGCCGCGGGGGCGAGGCTCCCCACCAGCGCCCGGGCAGGGATCGAGCCGTGGCCGAGACGCTCCAGCGTCCGCTCGGTCTCGTCCCGGGTGGCCTTGCGGTCGATCAGCGGCCCCCGGTGCCGCTCGTGGCCGAGGAACAGGTTGTCGGCGACGGTCAGGTCGTCGACCAGGTCGAGCTCCTGGTAGATGGTGGCCACGCCCCGGGCCAGCGCGGCGGTGGGATCGCCGGTGGGCAGCGGCGAGCCGTCGACCTCGATGTGGCCCTCCGTGGGCGTGATCAGCCCGGCGATGCACTTGATGAGCGTGGACTTGCCGGCGCCGTTCTGGCCCACCAGGCAGTGCACCTGGCCCGCGTCGACCGTGAAGTCGACGCCGTCGAGCGCCCGGACACCGGGGTAGTCCTTGACCAGCCCGCGCACCGTCAGGAGGGGCTCGGTCATGCCGTGGCCCCCACGGCGGCGTCCGCGGGCGTCGCCAGCATGGCGTCGATCGCCGCCGGGGACAGGATCTGCTCGACGACCGTGACGGCGCAGCCGATGACCCCCACCCGGTCGTCGAGGCGGCTGGCGGCCAGCTGCAGGTGCTGGGTGGCGAGGGCCGTGGAGCGGCGGTACACGACCTCGCGCACCCCGGCGAAGAACTGCTCGTGGGCGTGTGCCAGGTCGCCCCCGATCACGATCACCGAGGGGTTGAAGAAGTTGACGGCGCCGGCGAGCACCTCGCCGACCAGCCGCCCGGCCTGGCGCACCAGGGTCACGGCCTGGGCGTTGCCGGCTCGCACCAGGGCGACGACGTCGCGGCTGCCGTGCGCCTCGACACCGATCGACTGCAGCTCGCGGGCCAGGGCCCCGCCGCTGGCGACGGCCTCGACGCAGCCCCGGTTGCCGCAGCGACAGAGCGCGTCGCCGGCGTCGGGGATCTGCACGTGACCGAGGTCGCCGGCTGTGCCGTCCGCGCCGCGGTGGATCGCCCCGCCCGCGACGATGCCGCAGCCGATGCCGGTGGCGACCTTCACGAACAGCAGGTCGTCGACCGTGTGACGCCAGTTCGTCCAGTACTCCCCGAGGGCCATCACGTTGACGTCGTTGTCGACCAGGACGGGCACGCCCGGGTAGTGGTCGGCGAAGGCAGCGGGGACGGGCACGCCGTCCCAGCCCGGCATGATCGGGGGGCTGACCGCCCTCCCGGCGGCGAACTCGACGGGCCCGGGCAGGCCGATGCCGACGCCGCGGACGTCGGCGGCGCTGCGCCCGACCTCGGCCAGGAGATCGGCGAAGCGCTCCTGCAGCCAGGCGAGCACGACCTCGGGACCGCGGGCGATCTCCATGTCGGCGGGCCGCTCGACCAGGATCTCGCAGTCGAGGTCGCTGACCGCGATCCGGCAATGGGTGGCGCCGAGGTCGGCGCACAGGACGACGCCACTGGCGGCGTCGAAGGCGAGCTGGGTGGGCGGGCGCCCGCCGGTCGACGGGGCTCCGCCGCGCTCGGCGAGCAGCCCGAGGCCGAGCAGGGCGTCGACCCGCTGCGAGACGGTCGAGCGGGCCAGGCCGGTGGTGCGGGCCAGCTCGGCCCGGCTGGCGGCCTCGCCGTCGCGCACGAGTTGGAACAGGACGCCGGGCGTGAGGATGTGGGGGCTGACGTGCCGGCGAGACGCCATGACCGGGTCATAACAGGCTCACTTTGTTCGGTCAACGGTCAAAGTGATGGCGATCCGAGAAAATGTTCGCGACTTATGCTTGTCATCCGATCGAAGCCCGTCGTAGGTTCCCGACCATGGAGCCGTTGCGCAGCGCGGTCGTGGGGACGGGGTTCGTCGGCGGGATCCACGCCCGATCTGCCCGCCTGGCCGGCGCCCGCCTGGTCGCCGTGGCCGGGTCGTCGCCCGAGTCGGGACGCCGGGCGGCAGACGAGCTGAGGGCCGAGCAGTCCTTCGCCTCGGGCGAGGAGCTGGTCGAGGCCGACGGCATCGACGTCGTGCACATCTGCACGCCCAACCACCTGCACGAGCCGCTCGCGCTCAAGGCGCTGGCGGCCGGCAAGCACGTGGTCTGCGAGAAGCCGGCGGCGCTGGACGCCGCGGGTGCCCGCCGCATCGCGGAGGCCGCCGCGGCCGCGGGGCGGGTCGTCGCCGTCCCCTTCGTCTACCGCTTCCATCCCATGATCCGCGAGGCCCGCGCCCGGGTGGCGAGGGGCGAGATCGGCCGGCTCCGGCTGCTGCACGGCAGCTACCAGCAGGACTGGCTGCTCAGCCCCGACGATGTCAACTGGCGGGTCGACGCCGCGCTCGGCGGACCGTCCCGGGCCTTCGCCGACATCGGCTCGCACTGGTGCGACCTGGTCGAGTTCGTCGCCGGCTGCCGGATCGCCCGCCTGTTGGCCCACACCGCCATCGTCGTGCCCGAGCGGTCCGTGGCCGCCTCGGTCACGTTCAGCGCCCCGGCAGCCGCCGGCGGCGAGCGCCGGGCCGTCGACACCGAGGACCTGGCCATGGTCCTGTTCGAGACCGACGGGGGAGCGCCGGGATCGATGTTCGTCAGTCAGGTGTCGGCCGGGCGCAAGAACCGGCTGTGGTTCGAGCTCGACGGCGAGGACGCCGCCGTCGTGTTCGATCAGGAGCAGCCCGAGACCCTGTGGCTGGGGCGGCGCGACCGGGTCGAGACCCTGCAACGCGACGCCGCCTACCTCGCGCCCGACGCGGCGCGGCTGACGACGCTGCCCGCCGGCCACGCACAGGGCTACCAGGACTGCTTCGACCTGTTCGTGGCCGACGCCTACGCGGCCATCGCTGGCGAGGCGCGGGACGGCCTGCCCCTCATCGACGACGGCGTGCGCGCCGCCAGCATCACCGACGCGGTGCTCGCGTCCGCCCGCGACCGCACCTGGATCGAGGTGACGCCATGAAGCTCGGATTCCTGACCGCCTGCCTGCCCAAGCGGTCGCTGGAGGACATCGCCGCCTGGGCCGCCGCCCACGACTACGAGGCGCTGGAGGTGGCGGCCTGGCCGGCGCTCGGCGACCGGCCCTTCACCGCCACCCACCTCGACGTCGAGGGCTACGACCGAGACGCCGTGCTGGGCACGTTCGAGCGCCACGGGCTGACGCTGTCGTCGGTGGCCTACTACGACAACAACCTCCACCCCGACCCCGGCGAGCGGGCGGCCGTCAACGAGCACGTCCTCCGATGCATCGACGCCGCCGCCGACCTCGGCTGCCCGACCGTGGGCACGTTCGTCGGCCGCGACCCCGGGCGGTCGGTGCGGGACAACCTGGCCGAGGCCGAGCGGGTCTTCGCCCCGCTGGTCGACCGCGCCGGCGAGCGCGGGGTGAAGCTCATCATCGAGAACTGCGTGATGGAGGGCTGGCACCCCGACGGCTACCCGGGCAACCTCGCCTACTCGCCCGAGCTGTGGGAGTGGATGTTCTCCATCGGGCTGTACCTCAACTACGACCCGTCGCACCTCATGTGGATCGGCATCGACCCCGTGGCGGCGGTGCGGCCCTACCTCGACCGGATCCCCCATGCCCAGGCCAAGGACGTCGAGCTGTTCCCCGGCCGGCGTGACCGCTACGGGTTCTTCGGAAAGGCCCGCGAGCGGGACGACCCGTGGGACGTCGGCTGGTGGCGCTACCGCGTTCCGGGCCTCGGCCAGGTCGACTGGGTGCGGCTGATCGACGCCATGTACGAGGGTGGCTTCGACGGGGTGCTCTCGGTCGAGCACGAGGACCCGGTGTGGGGCGGCACCGAGGAGCGGGTCGAGGCCGGCCTCGAGGTGGCCCACCGCACCCTGCGCCCCCTCCTCGTGCGCTGACCCGTCACACCGCCGTGAGGCGGCGGAGGGCGGCGGCGATGGTGGTGCGGTCGGGGAGCCAGGCGCGTTCGAGGGGTGGGGCGTAGGGCGGGGGGGTCGGGGCGGCGCCGACGCGCTCGATGGGGGCGTCGAGGTGCCAGAACGCCTCGCGGGTGACCACCGCGGCGATCTCGGCGCCGATGCCGAAGGGGACCACCGCCTCGTGGGCGATCAGCAGGCGGCTGGTCTTGTGCACCGACGCCAACACCGGCGCCATGTCCAGGGGCGCCACCGTGCGCAGGTCGATCACCTCGACGGAGATGCCGTCCTCGGCCAGCTGCTCTGCGGCGGCGACGGCTTCGTGGACCATCCGCGACACCGACACCACCGTCACGTCCGTCCCCGGGCGGACGACGAGCGACGAGCCGATCGGGACGATGTGGTCGGCGGGGGGCTGGGGGCCCGTCATGCCGTACAGCAGCCGGTTCTCGATGAAGACCACGGGGTTCGGGTCCTGGATCGCGGCGCGCAGCAGCCCGTACGTGTCCGCCGGCGTCGACGGCATGACGATGGTCAGGCCCGGGATGTGGGCCAGCAGCGCCTCGAGGCTCTGGGAGTGCTGGCTCCCCGACGAGCGCCCGGCGCCGAACTGGGTGCGGACCGTCAGGCCCATCCGGGCGTTCCCGCCCGTCATGAACGGCAGCTTCGCCGCCTGGTTGAGCAGCTGGTCGAAGCAGACCCCCAGGAAGTCGAGGTACATCACCTCGACCACGGGGCGCATGCCGGCCATGGCCGCGCCCACGCCCAGGCCGAGGATCGCGGTCTCGGAGATGGGGGTGTCGCGGACACGGTCGCCGAACCGGTCGCGCAGCCCGCGGGTGAGGCCGAACACGTTGCCGCCGTCACCGACGTCGATGCCGGCGACGAACACGCGCTCGTCGGACGCGAGCTCCGCCTCGAGGGCCGTGCGGATCGCGTCCATCGTGCGGAACACCGGGGCGCCGTCGGGTGGCGGCGCGGGCTCGGCGCGCACCGGCCGCGGGCGGACGACGAAGTCGCCCAGCGCCGAGCCCGCGGGCTCCTCGAGCCGGCGGGCCGCCTCGACGGCGCCGTCGAGCTCGTCGGCCACCGAGGCCGCCAGCGCCTTGATCTCGTCGTCGCCGATGCCGGCGTCGCGCAGGCGGCGCTCATGGACGAGCAGGGGATCGCGGCCCTCCCACTCCTTGACCTCCTCGGGTGACCGGTAGCGCTCGGGGTCGCCCTCGTAGTGGCCGTGCCAGCGGTACGTCGTCGCCTCGACCATGACCGGGCCGCGCCCCCGCCGGACCGCCGCGACCACGTCCTCCATGGCCGCGGTCGTGGCCACGACGTCGTTGCCGTCCACCCCGACGTAGTCGAGGCGGTAGCCCCCGGCCCGCTGCGCCAACGAGGCGACGTGCTGGGTCGACGCCGGGGAGAACTCGGCGTAGCCGTTGTTCTCGCAGAAGAACACCACCGGCAGCTTCCAGACGGCGGCGAGGTTGACCGCCTCGTGGAACGCGCCCTGCGCGGGCGCACCGTCGCCGAAGAACGCCACGGCCACGCCGTCGTCGTCCCGCAGCTGCGCGGCGGCCGCGGCGCCCGCCGCGATCGGCACGCCGGCCGCCACGATGCCGTTGGCGCCGAAGATCCCGAGCTTCGGGTCGGCGATGTGCATCGAGCCCCCGCGCCCGCGGTTGGTGCCCTGGTCCTTGCCCATGAGCTCGGCGAACATGCCGAGCGGGTCGAGGCCCTTGGCCAGGCAGTGGCCGTGGCCGCGGTGGGTGGAGGTGATGACGTCGGTCGGCCGGAGCGGCCAGCACGCACCCACGGCGGCCGCCTCCTGCCCGATCGAGAGGTGCACGAAACCGGGGACCTCGCCGTCCCGGTAGAGCGCGCTCACGCGCTGCTCGAACCCGCGGATCAGCAGCATGCGCCGGTGCATCTCGACGAGCTGGGGGTTCGAGAAGGCGGGCGGTGGCGTGGGGTCCGTGCTCACGAACTGTGTACTGTACTGGTCGGTACAAGGAACGAAAGTGCGATGACCGCCTCATGATCGCCTCATGACCGCCCCGATCGACATCCCCGAGTCCTTCCCCGACCCCGGCGGGGTCAGCGGCAGGCGCGTGGTGATCACCGGTGCCGGCCGCGGGCTCGGATCGCTGCTCGCACATGCGTTCTCGCGGGCCGGCGCCCGCGTCGCGCTGGTCGCCCGCACCGAGAAGGACCTCAAGGCGGTCGCCGGGGAGCTCCCCGGGCCCACGCTGGTGCTCAGCGGCGACGTGACCGACGAGGACTTGAACGAAGCCGTCGCCGACGCCGTGGTGGCCGAGTGGGGCGGTCTCGACGTGTGGATCTGCAACGCGGGCATCTCGCCGATCATGGCCGGCCCCCGCCAGACGGACCCCGCGGTCTGGCGGCGGGTGCTGGAGGTGAACCTCACCGGCGCCTTCCTGGGGGCTCGCGCCGCGGCGCGGGTGATGGGCGAGGGTGGGCGGCTGATCTTCACGGGCTCGGTCCTCGGCGAGCGACCCCGCGCCGGGCTGTCGGCCTACAGCGCGTCGAAGGCGGGGTTGGCCGGCATGGCCAAGGGGCTGGCGCTGGACCTGGCGCCCGCCGGCATCACGGTGAACGTCGTCGCCCCGGGCTGGTTCGACTCGCCGCTGGCCGAGGGGTGGAAGAGCAACGCCGAGGTGTCCGCGACGATCACCGGGCACACCGCCCAGCGGCGCTGGGGGACGGCCACCGACCTGGCCGGGGCGTACCAGTTCCTGGCGTCGGACGCATCGGCGTACGTCACCGGGACCGTGCTCAACGTCGACGGCGGGTACCTGCTCGTATGACCGGGGCCGCCGGGACACGTCGGGTCATCGCCATCACCGGAGCGGGCGGCGCGCTCGGGGCGGCGATCTCCCACCGGCTCGCCGGCGAGCCGGCCACCGACCTCGTGCTGAGCGACGTCAGCGAGCCCTCGCTCGACGCCACCGTCGCCGGCCTTCCCGACGAGCGCGGGGCGATCGAGACCGCCCTCGCCGACGTGGGCGACGCCGACCAGGTCCAGTCCGTGGTCGACCTGGCCGTCGACGCGCTTCGGTCGCCTCGACGTGCTGATCGGCAACGCGGGGGTGCTGTCGCCGAACGGGCGCATCCACAACCTGACCACCGAGGACTGGGAGCGCGCCTTCCGGGTCAACGTTCTCGGTGCCGTGAACGGGATCCGGGCCGCGGTGCCGGTGATGCGGTCCCAGCGGTCGGGCTCGATCGTGCTGACCGCGTCGATCTCCGGGCTCACCGCCTGGTCCCACGCCGCCCCGTACTGCGCGACGAAGGCCGCGGTGATCCAGCTCGCCAAGGTGGCGGCGGTCGAGTACTCCCGCGACGGGATCCGGGTGAACTGCGTGTGCCCCGGGACGTTCCGCTCGGCGATCCACGACGGCCTGCCCCCGGACGCGCTCGAGCCGATCGCGGCCCGCCACCCGCTGGGGCTCGGGGCGGCGCGCGACCTCGTCGGCGCGTACTCGTACCTCGCCGGCGACGACTCCCGGTGGACCACCGGCTCGGCGCTGGTGGTCGACGGCGGCTACTCGGCGCCCTGAGAGGGTGCACCGATGCCGCGGATGAAGATCTCGGCGAAGGGCTTCGCCACGTCGCGGGCGTCCAGGCGCTGGCCGGGGCGCAGCCACAGGTAGGTGTAGTTGTGCATGCCGAGCCACGCCCGGGCGGTGAGCCACGGGTCGAGGTCGCGGAACTCGCCCGACTGGACGCCGGCCCGCAGGATGGCCTCGACCCGGCGCTCGTACTGCCGGCGCCGCTCGCGGAACGTCGCGGCGCGCTCGCCGGTGAGCGCCGGGAACTCGTGCAGGAACACCCACACGTGATCGGGGTACTGGTGGATCACCTCGAGCAGCTCGTCGCCGAGCATGGCGAGCTGGGCCCCCGGCGAGCCGCCCGCCTCGGCGACACGGTCGGCGCCCCGCATCACCTCGTCCATCACCCGGTCGTGGATGGCGGCGAGCAGCCCCTCCTTGGACCCGATGTAGTGGTAGAGCGCGCCCTTGCCCAGGTCGTTGGCGTCGCACAGCTCGTTGAGGCCGGTGGCGTGGTAGCCCTGCCGGGCGAACAGGCGGGCCGACGTGTCGACGATCGCCTCGCGGCGGGCCTGCCACTTCGGGTTGCGTCGAGAGATGTCGCTCGCATCCGCCCGAGGCATGGTCGCGACGCTAGCGGGCGGCAGGTCGCGCGAGGCGTATATAGGCTGACTGGTCGGTACAAGAATCTGGGGAACAGCAAGAGGGGCAGGTCACGCTCGTGACGGTCGATCAGACGAGGCAGGCGGATGTGAACTGGTTCGCCGTGCTCGCCCACCACGCGACCCGTACGCCCGACAAGGCGATCACGGTCTTCGAGGGCGAGACGACCACCTACCGCGAGATGGCCGCGCGGGCGACCGCGCTCGCGGCCGGGCTGCACGAGCGGGGCGTCGGTGCGGGCGACGTCGTCGGCCTGCTCTCCTACAACTGCCCCGAGTTCCTCGAGACGCTCTTCGCCGCCAACTACGTCGGCGCCGTCGCCATGCCGATCAACTGGCGGCTCGCCGGCCCCGAGGTGCGGTACATCCTGGAGCACTCCGAGGCCCGGGCGCTCGTGTGCGACGGGGCCCTCGTCACCCTCGCCGACGAGGCGACGAAGGGGATGGAGGCCACCCTCCTGCGGGCGTGCGTGGCGCAGCCGGCGCCGGACGGGTGGACCGCCCTCGCCGACCTCCGCGTCGATCTTCCCGGCGCCCCGGGCACCGTCGCCCTCCCGCCCGCCACCACCGCCGGCGACGACATCCACCGCCTGATGTACACGTCGGGCACCACGGGCCACCCCAAGGGCGTCATGCTCACCCACGCCAACCTGGCGTGGAAGAACCTGGCCCACATCGTCGAGTTCGGCTTCACCGGCGCCGACCTGGGGCTCGCCTGCGGGCCGCTCTACCACGTGGGTGCGCTCGACCTGACCACGACCTCGCTGATCGCCGCGGGGGCGACCACGATCATCCACCGGGCGTTCGACGCGGCCGCCGTGGTCGACGAGCTCGAGCGCTCGCGGGTGTCGACCGTGTGGCTGGCGCCGGCCATGGTCAACGCCATCATGGCGCTGCCCGACGTCGCGGAGCGCGACCTGTCGTCGGTGCGGGTGATCATCAACGGCGGCGAGAAGATGCCGATCCCGCTCATCGAGCGCATCCAGCGCACGTTCCCCTCGGCGTGGTTCGCCGACGCCTACGGCCTCACCGAGACGGTCTCCGGCGACACGTTCCTCGACCGCGACAGCATCATCACCAAGCTCGGCAGCGTCGGCCGCCCGTGCCTGCACCTCGAGCTCGACATCTGGGACGAGGAGGGCCACCCGGTGCCCGCGGGCGAGCGGGGCGAGATCGTCCTGCGCGGGCCCAAGGTCTTCAAGGGCTACTGGCGTGACCCGGACGCGACCGCCAAGGCGTTCGCCGGCGGCTGGTTCCACACGGGCGACATCGGGGTCCGCGACGAGGACGGCTACCTCTTCATCGTCGACCGGCTGAAGGACATGATCGTGTCGGGAGGCGAGAACATCGCCGGCTCCGAGGTCGAGCGCGTGCTCTACGAGCACGAGGCGGTGCTCGAGGTGGCCGTCGTCGCCCGCCCCGACGAGCGGTGGGGCGAGGTGCCGGTGGCCTTCGTCGCCCGGCGCCCGGGCGCCACCACCACGGCCGAGGAGCTGGTCGAGCACTGCCGCGCCCGCCTGGCGAAGTACAAGGTGCCCAAGGACGTCACCTTCATCGAGGCGCTGCCCCGCAACCCGTCGGGCAAGGTGCTCAAGCGCGAGCTCCGCACCCGGATCGACGATGCCTGACCGGCCGAGCGAGAGGAGCTCGTCGCCAGCCCAATCGTCCGCGATCAGGCGGTCGACCAGTGCTCACCAGCGAGGCCGCCGATGAGCACGCGCCCGGCCGCCCGAGACGGTCGCCCGGGTGTTCGACCGGGCGCTGGCCGCCGACCCCGACCGCGAGGCCCTGGTCACCCGCGCCCACCGCCTCACCTACGCCGAGCTCGACCGGCTGGCCGACCGGGCCGCCCACGCCCTCGCCGACCTCGGCGTCGGCACCGGCGACCGGGTGGCGGCGTGCCTGCCCAACGAGGCCGACGTGGTCGTGGCCTTCCACGGGGCCATGCGCCTCGGGGCCGTGTGGGTGGGCGTCAACCGGGCCCTGGCCCCGCCCGAGAAGCGCTGGCAGCTCGCGGACTGCGGCGCCTCCCTGTTCCTGGTCGACGAGCCGCTCGCCGACCCCGGCGTCCCGGTGGTCGACGCCGCCGCCTGGCGGGCGGCCCTCGACGCTGCGGCCGACGGGCCGGTGGGCGTAGACGTCGACCCGTTCGCCCCCGCCGGCATCGCGTACACCAGCGGCACCACCGGTCGCCCCAAGGGCGCGGTGCACAGCCAGCACAACCTGTTGCTCCCCGGCGCCGTCCTCGTGGCGACCCGCGGGTACGGGCCCGAGCTGCGCAAGGGCGACTGCTTCCCGTTCACCATCCTCAACATGGCCGTGCTCACCACCCTGCTCGTATCGCAGGCCGGCGGCACGTCCGTCGTCATGGACCGCATCGACGCCGAGGGCGTGGCCGAGTGGATCCGTCGCGAGCGGGTCACCACCTGGAACGGCCCGCCCGCCCTGCTCCACAGCCTCGCCCACCGCGACGACATCGACCCGTCCGACCTCGCCAGCCTGGACGAGGTGTGGACGGGCGGCGCCGACTGCCCGGAGGCCATCCGCTCGGCGTTCGAGGACCGCTTCGGCCTGCCGGTGCTGGCCACGTACGGGCTGTCCGAGGCCCCCACGGTGGTGGCGATCGACGACCGCTCGGGCCGCGACCACGCGCCCGGCGCCTCGGGCCGGCCCCTGCCGCACCTGGCCGTCCGCATCGCAGGAGACGACGGCGGGTCCCTGCCCGCCGGCCAGGCGGGCGAGATCTGCATCGGGCCGGCGGACGACCGGTACCGGACGATGCTCGGCTACTGGCAGCGCCCCGACGCCACGGCCGACACGCTCGCCGGCGGTGAGCTGCACACCGGCGACATCGGCTTCCTCGACGACGAGGGCCGGTTGCACGTCCGCGACCGCAAGAGCCTGGTGATCCTGCGCGGCGGGGCGAACGTGTACCCCGCCGAGGTCGAGCGCGTGCTGCTCGACCACGCGGCCGTCGAGGCGGGCGCGGTGCTGGGCGTGCCCGACGAACGTCTCGGCGAGCGGGTGGCGGCCGTGGTCGAGGCCGCCGCCGGGGTGGAGGTCGACGTCGACGACATCCGTGCCCACCTGCTGGCCAACCTGGCGAGGTACAAGGTGCCCGAGCAGATCGCGGTGGTCGCCGCCCTGCCCCGCAACGCCATGGGCAAGATCGTCCGCACCGAGCTGCCCGCGCTGCTCGACGCGCGGCCGGCGGGCTGACCGTCGAAGGTCAGGCCCGCCGCACCCTCACCCGAACAGCGCCAGGCCGCGGATCTCGACGCTCGCCCGCGTCGGCGTGCCCTCCGGGCACGTCGGGTCGGTGAACGCGGTGTGGGCCACCCGGTGGGGCCGGTTCGGGTCGCTGTCGTGGGTGGCGAACACCAGCACCTCGCCGGGCGTCATGTCGCGGAACCAGCACCAGCGGTGGGCCGGGTTGTGCAGGTACCCCGTCGTCGCGAACTCGAACTCTCCGCCGCCGCGGATCTCGGTCACCGCCGTGACCGGCACGCCGTCGTCGGGGCCGATGGTGCGGGCGTCGCAGACGGCGAGCGGGTGGTCCTGGGGCGGCGGCGTGGTCGAGCGCCACATGTTGAACAGCGCCCAGCGCTCGACGTCGGCCACGTCGACCCCGAGCACGCCGCGCGCGAACGCGGCGGCCAGCTCGGGACCGGAGTCGTCGGTCACATCGCCGTGGGGGTAGCGGGCCGGCCGCCCGTTCTTGAGGCCGGCCAGCTTCTCGGTCGCGCTCTCGCCGTACCGCTTCTTGGCGCCGCCGAGCATGACGACCCGATCGGCGCCGGTCACGTCCGCGAGCAGGGCGGTCATCTCGTCCCCGTAACGCTGGTCGATGGCCGGGTCCTCCTCGATCGCGTCGAAGTCGTGCACGGCGCTGGCGTGGGCCACGAGTGCGAAGCCCTCGCGATCGAGCGAGGTGTCGGTGCCGCGGACGTCGTGGATCCACACCTCGCGGCCGGGCAGGGTCTGCATCGTCGAGCGACGTTCGTCCTCGGTGACGAACGTGAGCGGCGGGGCGCCGCGGGACGGCGGGTTCCGGACGTAGTTGACCGCCGCACGGACACGACCTGGCTGCTCGTGATGCACGACCGGCATGTCATCCATGTCGCTGCCCTCCCTCGGCGCCGACCATAGGTCCCTACAGCTCGGTCCGGCCGAGCCGGCGCGCCGCCTCGGGCACGAACGTCTCCGGGGTGAACGGGCCGGAGTCGACCGACGACAGCTCGATCTCGGGGAGCACCACGTTGGGCGACAGGGTGTCGAGCCAGACGACCGCGGCCGCCACCTCGCCCACCCCCAGCGTGCGCATCGGGAACCGCACGTCGTCCAGCATCGGCGTCGCCACCGGACCGGTGGTCACGACATGGACGGCGATGCCGTCCCGCTCGACCTCCTTGGCCAGCGCAAGGGCGAAGGCGTTCAGCCCCGCCTTCGACGCCGAGTACGCCGACCGGCCCGGCTGGGGCGCGTGGGAGGACGACGACGACAGGAACACGAACCGCCCCCCGGGCCCCATGGCGGGCAGCGCCCCGTGCGCCACGACGAACGCCGAGGTCAGGTTCGTGCGCACCACCGACTCGAAGCCCTCGAGCGACTCCTTCCGCACGAAGGTGCCGTCCATCACCCCGGCGGCGTGGACGACGAGGTCGACGGCGCCGGCCTCGGCCACGACCGCGGCGAACTGCTCCGGCACCGCGGAGTCGGCCGCCACCCAGCGGGCGCCCACCGCCTCGGCCGCCTCGCGCAGCGGTTCCGGTCGGCGGGCGGTCAGCACCACGTCGTAGCCGGCGGCGGCGAGCCGCCGGCCGACCTCGCGGCCGATCCCGCTGCTGCCGCCGGTGACGACGGCGACCCGCGTGCTCCCTCTCACCCTCGGTCCCGGTCACGCATCGCTCCCCTGTTCGTGGTCTGGTGCCGGCCGATCCTCGACGGCTCGCTGCGGGCCTCGACGATGTGACTCAAACGTTAGAAACCCTATACGCTCGGCAGCGGCCCCTCCAGATGACGTGCACGCGGGGAGCCGGACCGGGAACCCGTCGGGAGAGAGGCGTCCGTGGAGCTCGAGCTGACCGAGGACCAGGCCTTCTTCGTCGACACCACCCGCCGGTTCCTCGAGGCGGAGTGCGGCATCCCTGCCGTCCGTCGCCTCGAGGCCGACCCCCTCGGCTACGACCCGAAGGCCTGGGCGCAGGGCGCGCAGCTCGGCTGGACCTCGCTGCTTGTGCCCGAGGCCGACGGCGGTGGCTCGTTCTCCGACCACGGCCTGCTCGACCTGGTGCTGGTGGCCGAGGAGATGGGGCGCGTCGTCGCCCCGGGGCCGCTCGGGCCCGTCAACGTCGTCGCGAGCGTGCTGGGCCGCGTCGGTTCGCCGACGCAGAAACACGACGTGCTGCCCGGGTTGCTCGCCGGCGACCGCGTCGCCGCCTGGTGCGGCCCGCGGCCGGTCGACGGTCGGCCCGACGGCCGTGCCGATGGCGGCCTCGTGCTCTCCGGAAGCTGCTCGCCGGTCGAGGCGGGCGGCCAGGCCGATCACCTGCTCGTCACCGTCGACCACGGCGGCGCACCCAGCCAGGTCCTCGTCCCCGCCGGCGCCGGCGGTCTCACGGTGACCCCGATGGACGGCCTCGACCTCGTCCGCCGCTTCGCCGAGGTGCGCTTCGACGACGTCGTGGTCCCCGCCGACGCCGTGGTCGGCCCGGCGGGCGATGCCGCCGCCGAGATCGCGCACGCCCACCGAATCGCGTGCACGCTGCAGTGCGCGGAGACCGCCGGCGTCATGGACAAGGTCTTCGGCATGACGCTCGAGTACCTGGGCGACCGGTACTCCTTCGGGCGGGCGCTGTCGTCGTACCAGGCCCTCAAGCACCGCGTGGCCGACGACAAGGTGGTCCTGGAGGCGTCCCACGCCATCGTCACCGCCGCCGCCCGCGCGGTGGCGAGCGGACGGCCCGACGCCGGCGACGTGGTCAGCGCCGCCAAGGCCTGGATCGGGCCCCGGGCGACCGAGCTGATCCAGGACTGCATCCAGCTCCACGGCGGCATCGGCGTCACCTGGGAGCACGACCTGCACCTCTACCTCCGCCGGGCCACGGTGAACCGGGCCACCCACGGCACACCCGAGGAGCACGCGGAGCGGGTGGCCGCCAGCAAGCTGGGAGCGACCGGATGAGCGACATCGTGGGCAGTGCCGGCGGTGACGTCGGCGACGTCGAGCCGGTCGAGGCGTTCCGGGCCCGGCTCCGGGCCTGGCTGCCCGACAACCTGCCCCCCGAGCCCGACGGCACGCTCGTGCGCACGGACGAGCGCTGGGCCCACGAGCGGGTGCTGCAGCGCAGGCTGTGGGACGGCGGGTTCGCCGGCGTCCGCGTGCCCAGGGAATGCGGCGGGCTGGGCCTGACCGAGGAGCACCGGCGCGCGTTCAACGAGGAGGCCGCCGGCTACGACCTCCCGTTCTCGTTCAACGTCCCGACGCTCGGAATCCTGGCCGCCACGCTGATCGACGCCGGCACCCACGAGCAGAAGCTGCGCCACCTCCCCGCCATCCTCAAGGGCGAGGAGCTGTGGGTGCAGTTCCTCTCCGAGCCGAGCGGCGGCTCCGACCTGGCCGGCTGCCTCACGCGCGCCGACCGGGACGGTGACGTGTTCGTGCTCAGCGGCTCGAAGATCTGGTCGTCGGGCGCCTACGTCGCCGACTACGCCATGTGCCTGGCCCGGACCAACTGGGACGTGCCCAAGCACCGCGGGCTGACGATGTTCATCGTCGAGATCCACCAGCCCGGCGTGACCGTCGAGCAGATCCGCCAGACCGACGGTTCCACCGAGTTCTGCCAGGAGTTCTTCGACGACGTGCCGATCCCGGTCAGCGCCGTCGTCGGGGAGGTCGACGACGGCTGGTCGGTGGCGAACCGGCTGCTGGTCCACGAGCGGATGGCCGTCGGCGGGGGATCGCCCTACACCGTGGGCCGGAGCTCCAAGCACGAGGTGGGAGACGACGGGGCCGAGCTC
The DNA here is from genome assembly GCA_963842395.1 of uncultured Acidimicrobiales bacterium. Taxonomy (GTDB): domain Bacteria; phylum Actinomycetota; class Acidimicrobiia; order Acidimicrobiales; family VFJN01; genus ZC4RG19. Next base: position 2,489,494 of record CAWJGJ010000001.1, on the reverse strand, counting down.
GTCGACCTGATCCGTCGCCGGGGCCTCGAGGACGACCACCATGCCCGGCTGCTCCTGGGCGAGGCCACCGTCCGGTCCATGGTCGGGAGCGCGCTCATCGAGCGGCTGACCGCGGGCATGGCCAGCGGGGCCCTGCCCGGTTCGGCCGGCTCGGTCATGAAGCTGTACGGCGCCGAGGCGGTCATCCGGCGGGCCGAGATCGGCCTGGAGCTCTCCGGCGAGGACGCTGTCGCCTGGCCCACGGGCGGCGAGACGGCGGGCGCCCGGTTCGGCATGCACAGCCTGGGCCGTCAGGGCGCCGCGCTCGGCGGCGGCTCCAACGAGATCCAGCGCAACATCATCAGCGAGCGGCTGCTCGGGATGCCCCGGGAGGCCGCGGCCGACCGCGACGTGGCGTACCGGGACGTCCGCCGCAGCGGCGGTCGCTGACCTCTCTCGCTGACCTCTTTCTCGCCGACCTCTCTCTCGCCGACCTTTTGCCGACCCCTCGATGACCCTTTCATGATCCACCCCTGGGAGCCCGCACGATGACCAGCTTCAACGCGTTCGTCCTCACCAAGGACGACGACGGCCAGCACCTGAACTGGACGAGCGTCGACGAGTCCGACCTCATGGACGGCGACGTCACCGTCGACGTGTCGCACTCGACGATGAACTACAAGGACGGACTGGCGCTCACCGGAGCGTCGCCCGTGGTGCGGCGCTGGCCGATGATCCCCGGGATCGACTTCGCGGGGACCGTGTCCGACTCCTCCTACGAGGGCATCGCGGCCGGGGACGAGGTCGTCCTCAACGGTTGGGGCGTCGGCGAGACCCACCTCGGCGGCTACGCGCAGCGGGCCCGGGTGCCCGGCCGGTGGCTGGTGCCGCTGCCCGGGGCGTTCACCCCGGCGCAGTCGATGGCCATCGGCACCGCCGGCTACACCGCCGCCCTGTGCGTCCTCGCGCTCGAGCGCCACGGGGTGACCACCGACGACGGGCCCGTGCTCGTCACGGGCGCCAGCGGCGGCGTGGGCAGCGTGGCCGTCGCCCTCCTGGCCGCCGCCGGGTTCGAGGTCATCGCCTCGACCGGCAAGGCCGGCGAGTCCGGCTACCTGAAGCAGCTCGGCGCCAGCGAGGTCGTCGACCGTGCCGATCTCTCCGAGCCGGGCCGCCCGATGGGCAAGGAGCGCTGGGGTGGTGCCGTCGACTCGGTCGGCAGCCACACGCTCGCCAACGTGCTCGCCGGCACCCGGTACGGCGGGACGGTGGCGGCCTGCGGGCTGGCCCAGGGCATGGACCTGCCCGGGTCGGTGGCGCCGTTCATCCTCCGTGGTGTCACCCTGGCCGGCGTCGACAGCGTGATGGCGCCCATGGCGGCCCGCGTCGACGCCTGGGCCCGCCTCGCCCGCGACCTCGACCCGGCGACGCTCGACACGATCACCGAGACCCGGCCGATCGCCGACGCCCCGGCCGTGGCCGAGGACATCCTCGCCGGCAGGGTCCGCGGTCGCGTCGTGCTCACCATCACCTGACCGCCCGACCGCCTGGCCACCCTCCACCTGACCAGGGGCTTCACCTGCGCGACCGTGCGCCGTTGCCAGCGTGCCGGCGGTCGTTTAGCCTGCTGCGCTGAGCAGTCGCACAGCAACGTGCGGCAGCGGTCTCGGGGGGAACGATGGGCGAGTTGGACGGCAAGATCGCAGTCATCACCGGCGCCGGGTCGGGGATGGCCCGTGCGACGACGGCCGTGTTCGTGCGGGAGGGCGCCAGGGTCCTGGCGGCCGACATCAGCGGCCGCGAGGAGGAGACCGCCGAGCAGCTCGGGGACGCGGTGGTCCCGTTCCGGTGCGACGTCACGGACGAGGACCAGGTCGCCGCGATGTTCGCCAAGGCCCTCGACGTGTTCGGCCGGGTCGACGCCGTGCTCAACGTCGCCGGCATCGCCGACGCGCGACCGCTGGCCGAGGTGACCATGGACCACTACGACCGCATCATGGACGTCGACCTCCGCGGCGTCCTGCTCGGCACCAAGCACGGCATCACGGCGATGCTCCCCACGGGCGGGGGCGCCATCGCCAACTGGTCGTCGACCGGCGGGCTCAACGGCTCGACGATGCCGACCAGCGTCTACTCGGCCGCCAAGGCCGGCGTGATCGCCTTCACGAAGGCGGCCGCCGTCGAGTACGGCACCCAGGGCATCCGGGCCAACGCCATCTGCCCCGGCTTCGTCGAGACGGAGATGTCCGGCGGCAAGGGTGCGGCCGAGCGCTTCCCCAGCCTGGTGCAGGGCACGGCGCTGAAGCGCGGCGGGCAGCCGGAGGAGGTGGCCGAGCTGGCCGCCTTCCTGTGCTCGGACCGCGCCAGCTTCATCACCGGTGCCGTGATCCCCGTCGACGGCGGCCTGATGGCGAGCCAGGCGTAGGCGGCGCCCGATGGCGACGGTCAACGACAGCGACGTCTACTACGACCCCTACGACATCGCCATCAACGCCGACCCCTACCCGACGTACCAGCGCCTGCGCGACGAGGCGCCGATCTACCACAACGAGCGCTACGACCTGTGGGCGCTGGCGCGCCACGCGGACGTGGAGAAGGCGCTCGTCGACTGGCAGCACTTCTCCAACTGCCGCAGCGACATCCTCGAGATCGTCCAGTCGGGCATGGAGCTCCCGCCGGGCGTCGTCATGTTCGAGGACCCCCCGATGCACACCATGCACCGGGGCCTGATGTCGCGCGTGTTCACGCCCCGCCGGATGGCCGCCCTCGAGGACCAGGTGCGCGAGTTCTGCGTGAGCTGCCTCGACCCGCTCGTCGGCGCCGGGCGGTTCGACATCGTCGCCGAGCTCGGTGCGGTCATGCCGATGCGGGTGATCGGCATGCTCCTCGGCATCCCCGAGTCCGACCAGGTGACGGTCCGGGACCACACCGACGCCACGCTGCGGACCCGGGCCGGACGGCCGATGAACGTGCGCAAGGACGCCATCGCCAACGGCGACATGTTCGCCGACTACATCGACTGGCGGGCGAGCCACCCGTCCGACGACCTGATGACGGCGCTGCTCACGGCCGAGTTCGAGGACGACACGGGAACCACCCGCACGCTCACGCGGCCCGAGGTGCTCACGTACACGCAGGTGCTCGCCGGTGCCGGGAACGAGACGACCGGGCGGCTGATCGGCTGGCTGGCCAAGGTGCTCGCCGAGCACCCCGACCAGCGGCGGGACCTGGTGGAGGACCGCTCGCTCATCCCGAAGGCGGTGGACGAGACGCTCCGGTTCGAGCCGACCGGGCCGCACATCGCCCGGTACGTGGCGCAGGACGTCGAGTACTACGGCACCACGGTGCCCGAGGGCAGCGCCATCCTCCTGCTCATCGGCTCGGGCAACCGCGACGAGCGCCGCTACGAGCGCGCCGACGCCTTCGACATCCACCGCCCCGACGGCCAGCACCTCACGTTCGGGTACGGCCTGCACTTCTGCCTCGGCGCCAGCCTCGCCCGGCTCGAGGGACGGGTGGCGCTCGACGAGCTGCTCACCCGCTTCCCCGAGTGGGAGGTCGACTACGACGGCATCGAGCTGTCCCCGACCTCCACCGTGCGGGGCTGGGAGGCGATGCCGATCATCGTCGGCTGACGACGGCGGTCAGTACTCGCCGCCGAGCGTCGCGAGCAGGGCGTGGGTGTCCTGCTGGAAGACGCGGATCTCGACGATGCGGCTGTCCGCGACGCGGAACAGCTCGACGACGTCGACGGTGGCGGACAGGCCGGTGGCCTTGGCCGTCCAGGTCTGGGTCGTCACCTGCACGGCGGTGTCGCCGCAGCCCCGGAGGTCGGCCTCGCCGATCGTGCGCTCCCAGTGCTCCGCGAACGCGGCGCCCATCGCGTCCATCCCGTCGGGCCCGTGGTGCGAGCCGCCGTGGGGGAGCGACGGCGGCTGCTCGATGCGGAGGTCGGGGTGGAGCAGCTCCCGGGCGCCGTCACGGTCGCCGGCGCGGAACCGCCGCCCGAGCTCGGCGACGACGGCCGCGGCGTCGGGCTCGCCGTCGGCCCCGGTCACGCCAGCTCCTCGTAGAGGCCGACGACGGGGGGCGGGTCGCGCTGCAGCACGTCGCTCCTGGTGGTCTCGCCGGCGGCCGACCGGCGGCGCAGCTCCTGCAGCGGGGCCGCCAGGTCGTCCGCCTCGATCTCGTACACCGCCAGGTACTCGTGCTCCCCGTCGTCGCCCACCCGGCGGTAGCGGCGGGCCGACACGAACCCGGGCACGGCGAGCAGCTCCGGGACGTGCGCGCCGTCGTACCACTCGTTGAACTCGGCCTCGCGCTCGGGGCTCACCGGCCGCGCCCGGACCACGTACACACCACGCGCCATCACGGACACCGGGGTCGTTGCGGCGGAGTGGAGGCGGAGGAGGCGGTCATCGAGCGCACGTTAGTGAATGGGTGGTCACTCAACCCGACTCCCGGACGTCCACTAGTCTGAGCGAGTGCTCGCTCACTTCGTTTGGGTCGGCGGCGCCCGCACGGTGATCGCCTGACGATGGCCGGACCGCTCGCGGGTCTCCGGGTCGTCGAGCTCGCCGGCATCGGACCCGGTCCGTTCGCCGCCATGATGCTCGCGGACATGGGCGCCGAGGTGCTGCGGGTCGACCGGGCCGGAGCGGTCGGCGAGCCGGCACCGGCGTGGGACGTCAACGCCCGCGGCCGCCGGTCGGTGGGCATCGACCTGAAGCACCCGCAGGGCCGGGAAGCGGTGCTGCGGCTGGTCGAGCGGGCCGACGCCCTGATCGAGGGCTTCCGGCCGGGCGTCACCGAGCGCCTCGGCCTCGGGCCGGACGAGTGCCTGGCCCGCCGGCCGGCCCTGGTGTACGGCCGGATGACCGGGTGGGGCCAGAACGGACCGTACGCTCAGGCCGCCGGCCGAGACATCAACTACGTCGCCCTGTCCGGGACGCTGGCGATGATCGGCCGGGCGGGCGGGCCGCCGGTCCCCCCGCTCACGCTCGTCGGCGACTTCGGCGGCGGCGGCATGCTGCTGGCGTTCGGGATCCTGTGCGGCGTCGTCGAGGCGGCACGGTCCGGCCGGGGCCAGGTGGTGGACGCGGCGATGGTGGACGGCGCCGCCCTGCTGGCCGGGATGGTGCACGGCCTGCGGGCCGACGGGCAGTGGGGCGAGCGGGGCACGAACCTCGTCGACGGCGGCGCCTGGTACTACGAGGTCTACGAGACCGCCGACGGTCGGTACGTCTCGCTCGGGGCGATCGACGAGCGGTCGCGCGCCGAGCTGCTCCGCCGGACCGGTCTCGCCGACGACGTGGACGGGCGGGGCCCGCTTCCCGACGCCGACGACCGGTCGACGTGGCCCGCCATGAAGGCGCGGGTGGCCGCCCTCATGCGGACGAAGACCCGCGACGAGTGGTGCGCGCTGCTGGAGGGCACCGACGCGTGCTTCGCCCCCGTGCTCGAGCCCGGGGAGGCGCCGGACCACCCCCACATGCGGGCGCGGGAGACCTTCACCGAGGTGGGCGGCGTCGTGCAGCCCGCGCCGGCGCCCCGGTTCAGCCGGACGCCACCGGCGATCGGCGGTCCTCCGCCGGCGCCGGGCGAGCACACCGAGGCTGTCCTGGTGGACTGGGGTTTCTCGGCCGGGGAGGTGGCCGAGCTGCGCGCCGCCGGGGCGATCCGCTAGCGCCGGCTCGCACCGCTGTGGTAAGTAAGTACTCATGCACATCGGGCTCGGACTGCAGTTCGCCAACCTCGACCGCCGTGTCTCCGATGCCGCGGTCTACGAGCTGGAGCTCGGTCTGGGCGCCCGCGCCGAAGCGGCCGGCTTCGACTCGGTGTGGGTCTCCGAGCACCACTTCTCCGACTACCAGCTGACCTCGCAGCAGTCGATGGTCCTGTCGTGGTTGGCGGGCCAGACGACGCGGGTCAAGCTGGGCACGTTCGTCACGGTCCTGCCCTGGCACGACCCGGTGCGGGTCGCCGAGTCGTTCTCGGTGCTCGACCACCTGTCCGGCGGGCGGGCCATCCTCGGCCTCGGCCGGGGCCTCGGCCAGAAGGAGTTCGTCGGCTTCCGGGTGCCGATGGGCGAGTCGCGCCGGCGGTTCAAGGAATACAGCCACGCCCTGCTCGAGGCCCTCGAGACGGGGGTCATGGCCTATGACGGCGAGCTGTACCAGCAGCCTCCGGTCGAGATCCGGCCCGAGCCCCTGGCCACGTTCACCGGCCGCACCTTCGCCTCGGCGGTGTCGCCCGAGTCGATGGAGATCATGGCCCGCATGGGCGTGGGCCTCATGGTGATCGCCCAGAAGCCGTGGGAGACCACCGAGGCCGAGCTCGAGGCCTACCGGCAGCGGTTCTTCGAGCTCCAGGGCGTCGAGGCCCCCAAGCCGGTGCTGGTCGTCGTGGCCGGCGTGAGCGAAGACCCGGCCCAGGCCGAGCGGATGCGCGAGGTCTACCTGCAGCGGTGGGCCCGCTCGACGGTCGAGCACTACGAGTTCGACAACCTCGGCTTCGCCGAGATCGAGGGCTACGAGTACTACGCCGGCCTGGCCGACAACATCGCCAAGCACGGCATCGATCGGTTCAACGGGTTCCTCGCCGACCTGCAGGTGTGGGGCACGCCCGAGCAGGTGACCGAGAAGCTCCTCGACTACGTCGGGCGCACGGACGCGGGCGGCCTCGTCGTGCCGCTGTGCTTCGGCGGCATGCCGGCCGAGGAGGCGACCGCGAACTTCGAGCTGTTCGCCTCGAAGGTCCTGCCGGAGCTCCAGCGCCACGAGGTCGGCGGCGACCTCGGCATCACCTACGCCACCCCGTCCGCCGCGGTCGCCTAGCCCTGCCCCCGCCGGCGGCGAACCGGCGTCCATCCGTGCCGGAGTCCGCAACGAGCGAACGCCGGAACGGGTCGGCGGTCGGCGGGATCGCGACGGGGGCCGGGGCCGGTAGACAGACGCTCGTGGGCGAGGAGCTGACGATCCGGCGGGCCGCGCCGAACGAGGCGGTCGAGGTCGGCCTGCTCACCGAGCGGATCTACCGCGCGGGCGGCTTCACCAACGAGGCGTACTCGGCCGTCCTGCTCGACGGTGCGTCACGGGTCGCCGACGCGATCGTCGTCGTCGCCGTGCTCGACGGCCGTCTCGTCGCGTCGGCGACGGCCGCGCCCGCGGGCACGCCGTACGCCGCCATGGCGCGCGACGGCGAGCTCGAGGTACGCATGCTCGGGGTGGCCGACGAGGCCCGCCGGCGCGGGATCGCCGATCGGCTGATGGACGCTGTCGAGGACCTCGCCCGCGAGCGCGGCCTCGGCGGCGTGATCCTGTCGACCGAGCCCGGCATGCGCGCCGCGCATCGCCTGTACGAGCGGCGGGGCTACGTCCGCCGGCCGGACCGCGACCGGCGCGCCGGCGGCTTCACCCTGCTCGCCTACCGCAAGGACCTCCAAGGCTGACCGGCCCTGCCCGACCCGCCCGGTCACCCCAGGACCCGGCGGACCACCCAGCGGGTCTTGCCGATCTGGCGGGTCCGTTCGAAGCCGTGGCGCTCGAACATCGCCACCGTGCCGTTGTGGAGGAACGAGGCGGAGGTCGACCGCCCGTCGACGTCGTCGGGATAGCTCTCGACCGTGCCGCCGCCCAGCCGGGCGATCTCCTCGAGTGCGCCGGCGAGCGCCGCGGCGGCGACACCCCCGCGGCGCGAGCCCCGGTCGACGAAGAAGCACGTGATCCGCCAGTCCGGCAGGTCGTCGAGGCCGGCGAGGTAGGCCCGTCGGTTCTTGATCCGCGGCAGCTCGTCGGGCTCGCCGAACTGGCACCAGCCGACGCACCGCTCGCCGTCGTAGACGAGCGCGGCGTGTGCCCGGTCCTCCCGGACCAGCGCCTCCTTCTCGGCGCGGTTCAGCTCCGCGCTCGTGCGCCACCCCGGCCCCTCGGGGTGGAAGCCCATGCACCAGCAGCCGCCCCACACGCCGTTGTGCGCCTCGACCAGCCGGGCGAAGTCCGGCCAGGTCGCGACGTCCAGGGGCCTCGTGCTGTAGTCCGGCATGGCGACCTCCCCGGCACCGCCCACGCCGCAGGATCGTAGACCGCCCGGTTGCGGTCCCCGGCCGACGGTCTCCGCTCGTGGACCGAGGTCTCACAGCCGCCCGCTCTCCTCCCTGCCCCTGGCCTGGCGGACCTGCGTCGCCGCACCGTGGCAGCATGGCCAGGTGCGCAGCGGTGCGGTCGCGGTTGACGACTACCTGGCCGAGCTTCCCGAGGCCCGCCGGGCGGACCTCGCGGTCGTGCGCCGGCTGGTCCTCGACAACCTCCCCGACGGGTTCGAGGAGGTCATGCAATACGGGATGATCAGCTACGTCGTGCCGCTCGAGCGGTATCCCGACACCTACAACGGTCAGCCGCTGGCCCTGGCCTCGCTCGCCAACCAGAAGCGCCACATGGCGATCTACCTGCTCGGGGTGTACGGCGACGAGGGCACGCGGCAGTGGCTGCGGGAGCGGTGGGCGGCGTCCGGCAAGAAGCTGGACATGGGCAAGAGCTGCCTCCGGTTCACGGAGCTCGATGATCTCGCCCTCGACGTGCTCGGCGAGGCCATCGCCCGACTGCCGCTCGACGAGTTCATCGCTCTCTACGAGCGGTCCCGCTCGTAGCCCCTTCTTCCCGGTCGGGTACGGGCAGCGGAGGGACCAGTTGCTCGCACTCAGCGGGGGAGGCCGAGGACCCGCTCGGCGATGATGTTGCGCTGGATCTGCGAGGTGCCGCCGGCGATCGTGCCGGCGAAGCTGCGCAGGTAGCGGTCCCACCAGCTGGCGGTGAGCCCCTCCCCGTGGAACGGCGTGAAGGCGGCGCTGGGGACGTCGGGGTCGAGGCCGTCGGCACCGAGCGAGTCGAGCATGTGCAGCGCCGAGGCCTGCACCGCCTCGGACCCCAACAGCTTCAGGATCGACTGCTCGGTCGCCTCGACGCCACGGCGGGCCTTGGCCAGCGTGCGGTAGCCGAGCAGGCGCAGCGCGGTGGCGTCGACGACGAGGTTGCCGAACCAGTCGAGCACCAGTGCGTCCCGGTCCAGGCCGCGGGAGACGAGCCCCTCGCGGCCGTGCGTGATCGTGGCGTCGAGCCGCTCGGCGAACCCGAGCCACAGCATCGCCCGCTCGTGGCCGAGCGAGCCGGTGGCCACCCGCCAGCCCTCGTGGAGGTCGCCGACCAGGTTCTCGGCGGGGACCGCGACGTCGTCGAAGAACACCTCGTTGAAGTCGAGGTCCTCCGGGGAGACGATCGACCCGAAGGGGCGCCGGGTGAGGCCAGGGCTGTCGGTGGGGATCACCAGGCAGCTGAGCCCTTTGTGCTTCGGGGCGTCCGGGTCGGTGCGCACGAACGCCAGGATGAAGTCGGCGTCGTGTGCGCCGGAGGTCCACACCTTCTGCCCGTTCACGATGAAGCGGTCGCCGTCGAGCGTGGCCCGCGTGCGCAGGCCGGCGAGGTCGGACCCGGCGTCGGGCTCGCTCATGCCCAGCGCGGCGGACATGTCGCCGCGCAGGACCGGGACGGCCCACCGCCGCTTCTGCTCCTCGGTGCCGAACACGAGCAACGACGGCGCGATGATCGACAGGCCCTGCGGGTTGAAGCCGGGGGAGATGTGGCGCCGGCCCAGCTCCTCCTGGTGGACGAACACCTCGAGCAGCGACGCGTTGCGCCCACCGTGCTCGGGCGGGTTGCCCGGCACGAGCCAGCCGGCATCGAACATCTTCCGCTGCCACGCGCGCGCCCAGTCGGGGATGTGGGCGGTCGAGCGCGACCGTTCCGCCAGCGCGGCCGCCTCGTCGGGCAGGTGCTCGTCGAGCCACGCCGCGAACTCGGCCCGGAACGCCTCGGTCCGTTCGTCGAAGCTGAGCCGCATCAGTCCGTCTCCGTCGCGTCGTCGCCGCCGAGCACGATCCGGGCGGCCGTCGCCCGGTGGGCGGCGGCCGAGCCCAGCAGCGGCTCGCCGACCTTGGCCCGGCGCATGTAGATCTGCAGGTCGTTCTCCCACGTGTAGCCCAGGCCGCCGAAGAGCTGGACCCCGTGCCTGCCCACGAGGCGCTGGCAGTCGCCCGCAGCCGCCTTGGCGAGCGACGCGGCCAGGGCCCGCCGGCCGTCGTCCTCGGCGAGGGTCAGCCCGGCGAAGTGGCACAGCGCCCGGGCCCGCTCGATGGCGACGTACATGTCGACCGCCATGTGCTTGACGGCCTGGAACGACCCGATCGGCACGCCGAACTGCTTCCGGTGCTTGACGTGTTCGAGCACGAGCTCGAGCACCCGCTGCGAGGCCCCCACCATCACGGCGGCCAGCCCGGCGGTGGCCTCCTGCCGCGCCGCCGTCACGCCGACCTCGACGGCCGGTCCCAGCCAGGCGCGGTCGGCGGCCACCCGCACGCCCTCGAAGGCCACCGTGGCGACGTGGAACGACCCGTCGAACGTGGGCGCCCGCTCCCCGTCCACCGCCGCGGCCGGCATCACGAAGACGCCCACGCCCTCGACGGTGGTCGCCACGACCGCGAGCGACTCGGCCCGGTCGCCGTCGATGACGTGGTGGGCCGCGCCGTCGAGCACCCAGCCGTCGCCGTCCCGTCGGGCCCGCACCGAGTCGGGGGCGAAGGCCGCCGCGCCGGTGCCGCCCGCGCACACGGCACCGAGCAGCTCGCCGCGGGCGTCGTCGGGCGCGCAGGCCCGCACCAGCGGCACGTACTGGCTCGTCGTGGCCAGGAACGGGGTGGGGTCGGCCACCCGACCCAGCTCCTCGAGGACGATGACCAGCTCGACAGCCGACATCCCCATCCCGCCGTCGTCGGCCGGCACGGTCAGGCTGGGCCAGTCGAGCTCGACGAACGTCTTCCACAGCCCGGTGCCGTCGTCGTCGCCGGCCACGACGGACCGCACCAGCGCAGGCGTGCACTCGCGCTCGGCGATGTCGCGCACCACCCGCTGCAGCTCGAGCTGCTCGTCGTCCAGTTCGAAGTCCACCCGTCGTCCCCTCCCTCAGGTCTCGCGCGACATCAGCCGGTCGAGGTTCGCCCGCAGCTCGGGCGACGTGAACGACCGGTCCTCCGCCGTCAGCGCGAAGTCCAGCGTGGCCAGGACCGCCCGCTCGAGGTGCATGTTGAGGATGCGCTTGGTGTCCTCGGCGGCCCGCTGGGGCAGCTTGGCGATGCGCCGGGCGCACGCCATGGCCGCCTCGACCACCTCGCCGTCGGGGCACACGTGGTTGACCAGGCCGATCTGGGCCGCCCGCTGCGCCGGGATCCGGTCGCCCGTGAGCGCGTACTCCTTGGCCAGCTGGAGGCTGGTGAGCAGGGGCCACGTGACGGGCCCGCCGTCGGCCGCCACCAGCCCGACCAGCACGTGCGGGTCGGCCAGGTGCGCGCTCTCGGCCATGTAGACGATGTCGGACAACGCCACGATGCTGCAGCCGAGCCCGACCGCGGCACCGTTCACCGCGGCCACCACCGGCACCCGGCACCTGACCATCCCGGTGACGATCTGGCGGCCGTGGGTCAACGACACGTGCCGCAGCTCGGGGTCCTTCGCCAGCTCGTCGATGTAGGAGAAGTCGCCGCCGGCCGAGAAGGCCCGTCCGTTGCCCGTGATGACGGCCACCCGGGCCTCCGAGTCGGCGTCGAGCTGGGGGAACAGAGCGGCCAGGCCGGCGTGGAGCTCGTGGTTGGTGGCGTTGAGCTGCTCGGGCCGGTTCAGGCGGATCACCCGGATCGGGCCGTCGGCCTCGACCTCGAGGACGTCGGGAAGGTCGTACTTCATGAGGTGGGAAGCTCCAGGATGCGGGTGGCGACGAGGTTGCGCTGGATCTGCGAGGTGCCGCCCATGACGCTCTGCGCGCGGCTGTACAGGTACACCTTGAGCCAGGTGTCGTCGCCGGCACCGTGGGCGGCACCGCCGACGGTGAGGGCGGCGTGCCCGACGGCCTGCTCGACCTGCGTCATGAGCAGCTTGTCGACCGAGCCCTCGGGCCCGTGGGAGATGCCGTCGAGGCGGTCGGACAGGCGCCGGCACACGTGGAGCCGCAGCATCTCGGCCTCGACGATCGCCCAGCCCAGGTCGCGCACCTGCTCGGCCCCGTACCGGTCGGGGTCGGCGCGCACCATGCCGGTGAGCTCCTTGACCAGCTTCTTGTAGCGACCGACGTAGCCCAGCTCGCCGGGCTCGCGCTCGTGGCTGACCACCGTCATCGCCAGCTTCCAGCCCTCGCCCGGGTCGCCGATCATGTCGGACGCGGCGACGCGGGCGCCGTCGAAGGTCACCTCGCCGAACTCGGACGTGATGCCGTTGATCATCTTGAGCGGCCGCTGCTCGATGCCGGGCTGGCGCATCGAGATCCGGAAGGCGGAGATGCCCTTGTGCTTGGGCACGTCGTGGTCGGTGCGGGCCAGCACCAGGCACCAGTCGGCGACGTCTGAGTAGCTGGTCCAGACCTTGTGACCCGTGATCACGTACTCGTCGCCGTCCCGGTCGGCCCGGGTGCGCAGCGACGCCAGGTCGGACCCGGCGTCGGGCTCGCTGAACCCCTGGCACCAGCGGTCGCGCCCGTTGACGATGCCGGGCAGGAACCGCCGGCGGACGTCCTCGTTGCCGTGCTCGAGGATGCCCTGGACCAGGTAGCCCAGGCTGGGGCGGGGCGGCGCGCCGGCTGCGGCCAGCTCCTCGTCGAGGATCACGTCGTAGACGCTGGGCAGGGCGCGCCCGCCGATGTCGGTGGGCCACGAGAGGCCGAAGAAGCCGGCGTCGTAGAGCGCCTGGTGCCACGCCGCCTGCCCGGCCCAGTAGTCGTCGGACGTGGACGAGGCCGGCAGGCCGGGGTTGTTGCCACGCAGCCACGTGCGCAGCTCCGTGCGGAACGCGGCCTCGTCGGCCGAGTCACCGAAGTCCACGTGCGTCTCCGATTCCTTCGTGTGCGAGGACCCGGGCGAGGTTGGCGCCCGCGCCCCCGAGGACGTCGCCCGACAGCAGAGCACGCCGCAGGTACACGTGCGCCAGGCACTCCCAGGTGTTGCCGATGCCGCCGTGCACCTGGATGGCGGTCTCGCACACCGTCCGCGCCGCTCGGGCGCTGTATGCCTTGGCCACCGCGGCCGCGGCCAGGGCGTCGCCCGCGGGCAGCGCGTCGACGGCCCAGGCGGCGTGCAGGGCGGCGCTGCGGGCCCCCTCCACGGCGACGAAGGCATCGGCCAGCAGGTGCTGGACGGCCTGGAACGAGCCGATCGCCTTGCCGTACTGCCGGCGTTGCTTGGCGTAGTCGGCGGCGAGCCGCACTGCGCCCCGCATCGTGCCGACCAGATCGGCGGAGGTGAGGGCCAGCCCGAGCGCGGTCCAGCGCGTCTCCCCGTCGTCGGTGACGAGGTGCGCCTGGTCGGGCACGGTGACGACCGCGGTCGCCGGGTCCAGCGCCACCGTGGCCCGGGTGAGATCGACCCGGCCGGTGCCGCCCGGCAGTGCGACCTGGGCCAGGGCGTGCCCGCCCACGGCCGGCACCAGCACCAGGGCGGCCGCCGACCCGCGGGCGTCGACGGCCACGCCGTCGCCCGCGGGTGTCCCCAGCGGGCGGCAGGCCAGTGCCGACAGGTCGGGGGCCAGCACCACGGTCTCGGGCGCCGCCGCGGGCGGCGCGCCGGCGAGCCGCCGCAGCTCGGCCGCCAGGGTGGGCCCCAGGAACGGCGCGTCGGCGAGCCCCCGGCCGAGCTCCTCGGCGACGAGGGCGACCTCCACGCCCGACGCCCACGGGGCACCGCCGTCGGTGGCGGTGCGCAGCTCGCGCCAGCCCGACGCGGCGACGGCGGCGTCGAGCTTGGCGGCCCGCTCGGGGTCGTCGAGCTCGCCGACCGCGTCCGGCCCGAGCCGGTCGACCACCTGGGCCGCGGAGTCGCGCAGCGCCCGCTGTTCGGGGGAGAGGCGGACGTCCATCAGTCGTGCTCCTCCGTGACCTGCGGGCCCCACTCGTCGCGGAGGGTGCGGCGCAGCACCTTGCCCGACGGCAACCGGGGGATCGTGTCGACCGTGACGACCCGGCGCAGGTGCTTGTACGTCGCCAGCGAGTCGGCGACGAGCCGTTCGAGCTCGCCGTCGGTCACCGGCCGGTCGGGGTCGAGCTGCACGGCGGCGACCGGGACCTCGCCCGCCCGCTCGTCGGCGACGCCGAACACGGCGCAGTCGACGACGGCCGGGTGGCCGTGCAGCACCGCCTCGACCTCGGCGGGTGCCACCTGGAACCCGTTCACCTTGATCATCTCCTTCGACCGGTCGGTGAGGTGGACCCAGCCCTCGGGTTCGAGCCAGCCGACGTCGCCGGTGCGGTACCAGCCGTCGGCGAAGGCGTCGGCGTTGGCCTCGTCGGGCAGGTAGCCGGCCATGACCGACGGGCTGCGGGCCTGGATCTCGCCGGTCTCGTCGGGGCCGAGGACCTCGCCGCTGTCGAGGTCCGCCACCCGCAGCTCGACGGCCGCGGGCGGCAGCCCGGCGGAGTCGAGGCGCCAGGCGGAGGGGTCGCCGACGGGGTTGGCGGCGATCACCGGCAGCTCGCTGGCGCCGTAGGCGGCCAGCCATCGGACCCCGGTGCGCCGGGTGACGACCTCGGCGACGCTCTCGGTCACGGGTGTGGCGCCCCACATGATGTAGCGCAGCGACGAGAGGTCGTGGTCCTCCAACCGGGGGTGGTTGGCCAGGGCCAGGGCGATGGGGGCGACCGCCATCTCCAGCGTGATGCGGTCGGTCTCGATGCGGCGCAGCACCTCGTCGAGGTCGAACCGGCGGTGCAGCCGGACGGTGGCGCCGGCCTCGGCCGCGGCGAGCAGGTTGAGCAGGCCGAGGATGTGCGACGGGGGGGTCGCCACCTGGAACCGGTCGCCGGGACCGAGCCCGAGGGCGGTGCACCAGTCGGCGGTGGCGTGGCCGATCGACCGGTGGGTGTGGCGCACGGCCTTGGGGAGACCGGTGGTGCCCGAGCTGAACACGAGGATCACGTCCTCGGACTCGGACCCGGACCCGGACGTGGACTCGGGGTCGCCCGTGCCGGCCGGCCGGGTCCGGTCGTGGGCGAGGGCGGCCGCGAGCGTGCCGGGGTCGTCGAGGTCGGTGACCGCGTCCCCGCCCAGCCGGTCGGCGAGCAGTGCGGCGGCGGGCCCGTCGGCCACGGCGTGGCGGGGCCCGGTCAGCGCGAGGGCATGGTCGACCTCCACCGCCTTCCAGGCCGGGCTCAGCAGCACGGCGGCCGCCCCGAGCTTGCTGACGGCCTGGACCACGGCCGCGAACTCCACCCGGTTCGTCGTCATCACCGCCACCCGCGCCCCGGGCCCGACACCCTGCGCGGCGAGGTGGCGGGCGAACGCGTTGGCCAGGCCGTCGAGGTCCCGGAAGGACCAGCGCTCGTCCCCCAGGAGCACGGCATCCCGGTCGCCGAACCGGTCCGCGGCCCGCTCGAGGCCGCGGTGCATCAGGGTCGGCGCCGGAAGGGACACGGAAACATTGTTCTCCGCTGATGAGATCGACGTCAACACGGCTGATGGGTACTGTTCCCGGACGAGCATGTCCACGAGGAGCTGCACATGAACGCACCACGCGAGGTCACCAGGGTCGGTGTCGTCGGCTGCGGGTTGATGGGATCGGGCATCGCCGAGGTGTCCGCCCGGGCCGGGCTCGACGTGGTGGTCGTGGAGGCCGACCAGCCGGCGGTCGAGGCCGGCCGGGCCCGCATCGAGAAGTCGCTCGCGCAGGGGGTCCGGCGCGGCAAGCTGCCGGAGGAGGAGCGGGCCGCGACCCTGGAGCGGATCCACTTCGGCTGGGAGCCCGACGCGCTGGCCGACCGGCAGCTGGTCGTCGAGGCGGTGCCCGAGCTGGAGCCGCTCAAGCTCGAGACGTTCCGGACGGTCGACAAGGTGGTGACCGACGACGACGCGGTGCTGGCGTCCAACACCTCGTCGATCCCGATCATGAAGCTGGCGATGGCGACCCGCCGTCCCGAGCAGGTCATCGGCGTCCACTTCTTCAACCCGGTGCCGGTCCTGCCGCTGGTCGAGCTCGTGCCCTCGCTGCTGACCGCACCGGCGGCCGAGGAGGTGGCGGCGTCGTTCGCCTCGGGCACCCTGGGCAAGCACGTGATCCGGTCGCAGGACCGGGCCGGGTTCGTCGTGAACGCCCTGCTCATCCCCTACCTGCTGTCGTCGATCCGGATGCTGGAGTCCGGGTTCGCCACACCCGAGGACATCGACACGGGCATGGTGCAGGGGTGTGCCCATCCCATGGGGCCACTGGCGCTCGCCGACCTGATCGGGCTCGACACGGTGATGGCGGTCGCCCAGTCGATGTACGACGAGTTCAAGGAGCCCCTCTACGCGCCGCCGCCGATGCTGCTGCGCATGGTCGACGCCGGTCTGCTGGGCCGCAAGTCGGGCCGCGGCTTCCACCAATACGGCTGAGATTGACTCCTCCGCCTGCGAGAATCAGACTCTCCCCACGAGCGAGTGGGAAATTCACGTGCGGGGGCGTCCGATGAGGGGGAGCAGACCGTGGTTCGACGGTGGAGACGTGCCCGCGCGATCAGAGGGCCCGAGCTGGTCCTCGTGCTGGCGGGGGTCCTGGTGGCGGTGACCGCGTGCTCGTCGGGCGACGAGGGCGCCGCAGGCGACGCGGCGGACGAGGAGTCCGGGGACGTGCCCGACGGGCCCGTGCCCGGTGCCGACGTCGCGGTCCCGACGGTGACCGGGCCCGTCACGGGCGGGACTTACGGGGGGCCCTTCAACGCCATGCCGACGGCCGTCGCCGACCGCTACGGCTACGTCGAGGAGGAGTACTTCCTCGCGGGGGACGCCACCTCCTACGAGGTCGAGGGCGAGCTGAGCGAGGACGGGCGCTGGGATGTCACGCCGGCCGGCACGGCGCCGTACCAGACCCGCGTCATCGTGCGCCGCCCCGCGGATCCCGACGACTTCGACGGCACGGTCTTCGTCGAGTGGTTCAACGTGACCGCCGGCGTCGACGGCGACCCCGACTTCGGCCTCACCCACGCCGAGCTGCTGGAGCACGGCTCCGCCTACGTCGGCGTGTCGGCCCAGCAGGTGAGCATCGAGGGCGGCCAGGCGGCGCTGCCGATCGACATCCCCGGGGTGCAGGTGCAGCCGCTCAAGGAGTGGGACCCCGAGCGCTACGGCGAGCTCTCCCACCCCGGCGACCCGTACTCCTACGACATCTTCTCGCAGGCCGCCCAAACCGTCCGCCGGCCCGCAGACGTGGGCGTGGACGTGCTCGACGGGTTGGTCGCCCGCCACGTCATCGCCATGGGCGAGTCGCAGTCGGGTGCCCGGATGCTCACCTACGTGAACGCCGCCCATCCCGTCGCCGGCATCTACGACGGGTTCCTGGTGCACAGCCGGGGCGGCGGGGGCTCGCCGCTCGGCGAGGGCGGCTTCGTCCTCGGCGACGGCGTGGCCCGGGTGCGGGACGACCTCGACGTGCCGGTGCTGCAGTTCGAGACCGAGACCGACCTGTTCGGCGTCCTGGGCTTCCACAAGGCCCGGCAGGAAGACTCCGACGTGCTCCGCACCTGGGAGGTCGCCGGCACCGCCCACGCCGACCAGGCGATCCTCGACTACAACGCCGAGATGGCCCGGGAGGTGGCGGGTGAAGGCGGTCTCGACATCACGTCCCAGTGCGGCCGGATCAACGAGGGCCCCCAGTCCCAGGTCTTGCGCGCCGCCGTCGCGGCGCTGCGGACCTGGGTCGTCGACGGCGAGCCGCCGCCCGAGGCGCCGCCGCTCGAGGTCGAGGGCGAGGCGATCGCCCGGGACGAGCGCGGGATCGCGCTCGGCGGCATCCGCACCCCCGCGGTCGACGCCCCGATCTCGGTGCTGACCGGCGACGCCCCGCCGGGCGGCAGCATCCTGTGCATCCTCTTCGGTCAGACCCATCCGTTCGACGACGAGACCCTGGCCGACCTGTACCCGTCGCACGACGACTACGTCGACGCCGTCACCGAGGCGGCCGACGCCGCCGTCGAGGCCGGGTTCCTGCTCCGGGCCGACGCCGACGCGTTCGTGGCCGCCGCCGAGGACGCCGCCGTCCCCTCCTGAGTCGGGGGCGGCGCCCGGCGCCACCGAGCGATCAGGCGTCTCGCGCGGCGGCCAGCACGGCGCGGGCGCGGGCCGCCACCACCTCGTCGACCATCTGGCCCTCGAAGGCGATCGTGTCGCCGCCGGCCGCCTCGAACGCCGCCAGCAGGCGCCGCGCCCAGTCGACCTCGTCGGGGGTCGGCCGGAACGCCTCGCGCGAGGGGCACCTGGGCCGGGTGGATGCACATCTTCCCGGCGTAGCCGAGCGCCCGCGCCTCGCGGGCCTCGGCCGTGAACCGGTCGCCGTCCGTGAAGTCGATGGTCACCATGTCGAGGGCGGGGACGCCGGCCAGGCGGGCGGCGACGGCGACGAACGACCGCGCCCACGCCACCTCGGCGTTGCCCGGCGTCCGCACGCCGCCCAGGTCGGCGATGTAGTCCTCGGCGCCGAAGTAGCACGCCGCCACGGGGGGAGCGAGCACGTCGCGGGCGTCCGCCACCCCGCGCACCGTCTCGAGCCCGGCGACCACGGCCCGGCCGCCGAGCGCATGGGCAACCTCGGCCACCTCCGCCGCCGAACCCAGCTTGGGGACCACCACCGCCGCCAGTCCCGGTGGCAGCGCGGCGACGTCGTCGGCGAACCACCCGGTGCCCGGCGGGTTCACGCGCACGCACACCGGCACGCTCCCCGCCAGCCCCGCGGCGGCCTCCCGCACGCTGTCGCGCGCCGCGGCCTTGGCGGCGGGCGGCACGGCGTCCTCGAGGTCGAGCACCACCACGTCCGGCGCCGAGCGCGGCGCCTTGGCCGCCATGTCGGGCCGGTTGGCGGGCACGAACAGCATGGTGCGCCAGCGGCCGGGCGCCGACGGGACGTCGGGCCCCGGCGCCGGCCCCGCGTCGGACGCACCCGGAGCGGGGGGCGTGCTCATGCGGGTCGGCGGTGCATCAGCGCCGAGCGCCGGCAGCGGGCGACGAGCTCGTCGCGCTGGTTGTACGCCCGGTGCTCGAACACGACGACGCCCTGGCCGGGCCGCGAGGACGACGGCCGGGCCGAGACGACCTCGGTCTGGGCGTGGATCGAGTCGCCGGGGATCACCGGCGCCGGGAAGGCGATCTCCTCGAACCCGAGGTTGGCCACGGTCGTCCCGAGCGTCGTCTCGAACACCGACACGCCGATGAGCAGCGACAGGGTGAAGAGGCTGTTCACCACGCGGGTGCCGAACTCGGTGCCCTCGGCGAACGACTCGTCGAGGTGCAGCGGCTGGGCGTTCATCGTGAGCACCGAGAACAGCGTGTTGTCGGCCTCGGTGATCGTGCGGGTGACGGCGTGGTCGATGATCGTGCCCGGGGTCAGGTCTTCGAACCACCGGCCCATCACCGGCCGGGATCCTGGCATCTGGTCCTCCATGGATCGACGGGCGACCCGCGCCTCAGGGGGCGCGGCCCGCACCCGCAGTATCGCCCGCGGGGCCGGCCAGCTCGGCCAGCACCTCGTCGGTGTGCTCGCCGAGCCCCGGAACCTGGAGGGCGGCCGGGGCGGCCAGGCCCGAGAAGGTGACCGGCCCGTTGACCGACCGGAGCGCGCCCCCGTCGACGTCCACGAAGCCGTCGTTGGCCGCGAGCTGCGGATCGGCCACCACCTCGGCCGGCGTCTGCGCCGGCGCCCACCACACACCCTCGGCCTCGAATCGCTCGGCCCATTCGGCCAGCGGCCGCGCTGCGATGAGCTCGTCGAGGACGGCGATGACCTCGCTGCGGTGGCGGCGGATGGCGCCGGCGTCGGCGAACCGTGGGTCGTCGAGCAGGTCGGGACGACCGAGGGCGCGGCACACGGCGGGGATGTGGCGGGCGGCCTCGAGCCCGGTGAAGAAGAACCACCGGCCGTCGGCGGCGCGGTAGGGGTTCATCAGGGGTGCCTGGTTGCGGTGCCGGGGCTCGGAGCCGGCGACCCGACCGAGCGCCATCTGGATGCCCAGGTCCCAGCCCAGCACGTAGGCGCCGGTGCGCAGCAGCGACACCTCGACGACCCGCCCCCGCCCGGTGTGGCGCTGCTCGAGCACGGCGGCGAGCACACCCGACAGCGCGGCGAGCCCGGTGATGTGGTCGCCGATGCCGCCGCGGGCGTTGAGGGGGTTGCCCTCGCCGTCGGCCATCTGCGACGCCAGGCCGGAGCGGGCCCAGAAGGCGCCGATGTCATAGGTGGGCCGGTTGCGGTCGTCGCCCCGCAGCCCGTAGCCGCTGACGCTGCAGTACACGAGGTGCGGGTGGCGGGCGACGGTCGCCTCGGGCTCGAGCCCGAGCTTGTCGAGCGCGTCGGGACGCAGGTTGCTGATGAACACGTCCGCCCCGGCGAGGAGCTCCTCCAGGCGCTCCCGCGCCTCGGGCTCCCGCAGGTCGAGCACGACGCTGCGCTTGCCCCGGTTGTCGAGGGCGAACGCCGGGTTGGGCATGTCGTCGCCGATGCCGAGCGACCCGAACACGCCGCGCATGGGATCGCCGGTGGGCGGCTCGACCTTGATGACGTCGGCGCCCCAGTCGGCCAGCAGCGCCGCGGTGGCGGGCGCCGCCACCCACACGCCCAGCTCGACCACCCGCAGGCCGGCGAGCGCGCCCAGGCCGTGCTGCTCGGCGCCGGGGCGTGGCGCGGTCGTGTCGTGGGCGGTGCCGGGCCGTTCGGTCCCGTCCCTGGGCTCGCTCATGGGGCCGACACCGGCCGGGACCGCGCCGCACGTTCCCGCAGCACGTTCTTCTCGACCTTGCCGGTGGCGTTGAGCGGCAGCTCGTCGACGATCTCGATCGCCCGGGGGACCTTGTAGTTGGCGATCTCGTCGCGGCACCAGGCCAGGATCCCGGGGCCGGCGGCCGGGTCGCCGGACCGGGTCACGACGAACGCCATGCCCACCTCGCCGAGTCGCTCGTCCGGGATGCCGATCACCGCCGCCTGCTGCACGTCGGGGTGGCGCAGCAGGTGGCCCTCGATCTCGGCCGGATAGGCGTTGAACCCCCCGACGATGAACATGTCCTTGGCCCGCCCGACGATCCGGAGGCAGCCCCGGTCGTCGAGGACGCCGAGGTCGCCGGTGCGCAGCCAGCCGTCGGACGAGAGGGCCTCGGCGGTGGCGGCGGGGTCGTCGAGGTAGCCCGCCATCACGCTGGGCCCCCGCAGCAGGATCTCGCCCGTCTCGCCGATGGGCAGGTCGCCCTGGTCGCCCGCGATGCGGATCTCGAAGCCCGGACGCGCCCGGCCAACCGTGGTGGCGATGGTCTCGGCGTCGTCGTCGAGCGACGTGGCACTGGCCGTGCCGCCCTCGGTGAGCCCGTAGCCCGACACCACGGTGGGGAACGGCAGCTCGTCGAGGATCCGGCGGATGAGCGTGACCGGGATGTCGGCGGCGCCGGTGACGGCGACCCGCAGGCTGGACAGGTCGTGCCGGTCGCGGTCGGGGTGGTCGAGGATCGACTGGTACAGCGTCGGGGCGCCGGGCAGCACCGTCACCCGCTCCTCGGCCACGCGGGCGAGCGCCCGGTCGACGTCGAACACGGGCTCGGGGAACATGGTCGCCCCGGCGGCGACCGAGGCGAGGATGCCCGCCTTGAGGCCGAACATGTGGAAGTACGGGTTGATCATGAGGTAGCGGTCGTCGGCGCTCAGCCCGGTCATCGCCACCCAGTCCGTGGCGACGCAGAGCGTGCGCCCGTGGGTCATGACGACACCCTTGGGCACGCCCGTGGTGCCTGACGTGAACAGGATGTCGGACGGGGAGTCCTGGTCGAGGGCCGCGCTGCGCTTTGCCACCGCGTCCCGGCCCGCGGCGGTCGCCTGCGCCCGGAAGGCCTCCCACGGCGTGGCGCGGTCGGGGGCGGGGCCCCGGGCCACCACGACGGTCCGCAGGTCGGTCAGCTCGGTGCCGGCCGCGGCGAGCATCCCGAGGTAGTCGGTGCCGAGGAAGTCGGTGACCGTGACCAGCACCTGTGCCCGGCTGCGGGCGAGGATGTCGGCCGCTTCCGCCCCCTTGAACCGCGTGTTCACGGGCACGAGCACCGCCCCCGCCTGCCACAGGCCGAGCACGGCCACGATCCACTCGGCGCTGTTGGGTGCCCACATGGCGACGCGGTCGCCCGGCTCGACGCCTGCGGCGACGAGGGCGGCGCCGAAGGTCTGCGCCTCGTCGAGCAGCCCGGCCCAGGTGAGCCGGGTGTCGCCGTCGGCCACGGCCAACCTGTCGCCGTGGCGCTCGGCGGTGACGGCCGCCATGGCCGGGATGCTCGCCCAACCGTGCGTCATCACAGCGTGCCCTCGCCGCGACCCGTGCGCCGGCTCATCGGACGACCTTGTCCTCGACGTTCATCAGGCGGGCCAGGTTGCCGCCCATGATCTTGCGCACCGTCTCGTCGGGGACGCCGGCCAGCTCGTCGGCGTAGCTGGCCGGGTCGGCCAGCCCCTCGGGGTGCGGGTAGTCGGACCCGAACAGCACCCGCTCGACGCCGATGAGGTCGGCGAGGGCGGCCGAGGTCCTCCTCCCAGAACGGGCTGATGTGGATGTTGCGCGTGAAGACGGTGACGGGATCCTCGAGGAAGTCCTGCGGCATCTTCTTGTAGACGTCGGCCAGGTTGGCGAGCAGCGGCGCGGTCCAGCTGCTGCCGTTCTCGATGACCGCCACCTTGAGCGCCGGGAAGCGGGACAGCGCGCCGTGGCAGATGAGGGCCGCGACGGCGTCTTCCACGGGCCGCCACTGCCCCAGCATCCGGAATGCCTGCGGCTGGAACGGCAGCATCTCGGTGTCGCTGCCGATCCACTCGTTGGCGAAGCGGTCGTAGCCGCTGTCGGACGAGTGCATGGCCACGAGGATGTCGGCCTCGACCACCTTCTCCCAGAACGGGTCGAACTCGGGCAGGCCGAACGAGCGCGGCCCCCGGTAGCCGGGCACGGGGGCCGGCCGGATGAGCACGACCCGCGCCCCGCGCTCGACGACCCACTCGAGCTCCTCGATGGCCCGGTCGACGATGGGCAGGGTGATGACCGGCGTGGCGAAGATGCGGCTCTCGTAGTCGAAGGTCCAGGTCTCGTGGATCCACTGGTTGAGGGCGTGGATGGCGGCGTGGGTGAGCTCCGGGTCGTCGCGCATCCGCTCCTCGACCAGGCTGGCGAGGGTCGGGAACATGAGGGCGCGGTCGATGCCCTGCTCGTCCATCAGCTCGAGGCGCGGGGCCGGCTCGCGGAAGGCGGGGATCGAGCGCATCGGCTCGCCGAAGATCTCGCGCCGGCTCTTGCCCTCGGGATTCCCGCGCCGGAAGTAGTCCTCCTGCGCCCCGGGTCGGGCCACGACCTCGAAGGTGGGGTTGGGGATGTAGTCGCTGATGCGCCCGCGGACGACGATCTTCTTGCGGCCCCGCACCTCGACGTACTGGATCGCGCCCTTGTAGCGATCGGGGAGGAACTTCGTCAGCGCCTCCTCGGTCTCGTAGAGGTGGTTGTCGGCGTCGAACACCGGGATGTCGAGGGCGGTTCTGGACATCGGGAACTCCTCGTGCGTGTGGGGCGGATGGGTTGGGCGTCAGAGCGCGGCGGCGAGCGACCCGACGAGCTCGCGGGTGCGGCGCATCGAGGCCAACAGCTCGTCGCGGCCGTCGCCGAGCGGCACCACCCGCACCGACACGTCGGTGACGCCGGCGTCGGCGAAGGCGCGCAGGCGCTTCTCGATCGTGGCCTCGCTGCCGGCGGCCAGGATGTCGCCGACGTTGCGGGCGTCTCCCTGGTCCAGCAGCCGCTGGTAGTTGGGCGAGACCTCGGCCTCGGAGAGGATGCGGTTGGCCCGCTCGACGGCGGCGTCGACCTCGTCGTCCCGGCAGAGGCACACCGGGATGCCGGCGACGATGCGGGGCGCCGGGCGGCCGGCGCCCTCGGCCGCCTGCGTGATGCGGGGGGCGATGTGGGTGGCGATCGCCCGCTCGTCGGCCAGCCACAGGATGGTGCCGTCGGTGCGCTCGCCGGCCAGGCGCAGCATCACCGGGCCGAGCGCCGCGAGCAGCACCGGCGTCGGGGTCAGGTCGGTGATGTCGAGCGGGTTGTGCACCCGGAACCGGTCGTTCTCGACGTCCACGGTGCCCGGCCCGGCCAGGGCCTGGTCGAGCACGTCGAGGTGGGCGCGCATGGTGGGCGCCGGGTGCTCGTAGGGAAGGCCGAGCATCTCGTCGATGACCCAGTGGTGCGACACGCCGAGGCCGAGGGTCAGGCGACCGCCGCAGACGGTCTGGACCGACAGCGCCTGCTGGGCGAGCGCGATCGGATGCCGGGGCTGCACGGGGACGACGGCCGTGCCGACCTCGATGCGGCTGGTCTCCACACCGACGAGCGTGGCCGCGGTCAGCGCGTCGAACTCGTCGGGGATCTGGGGGATCCACACCGAGGCGAGGCCCGCCTCCTCGGCCCAGCGGGCGTCGGCGCGCAGCCGGTCGACCTTGGTCGCGTAGCGCCTGCGCTCCGGGCCGATCATCATCCCGATCCGCATCGCGCACCCCCTCATCGGTCGACGCCGCATCCGTGGACGACGTGAGAACTATATTCTTGCCAGAGTGTAACGCTAGTCTCAAAGTGCGCGAAGGCGAGCCGGTGAAGGCACGCCAGTGAACGCAACGCAGCGAGGACGAGCCCCGGGGGACAGCCGCGATGAGTGCGACCGACACCGAGCTGTACTACGACCCGTTCGACTTCGAGATCGACGCCGACCCGTACCCGGTCTGGAAGCGCCTCCGGGACGAGCGGCCGCTCTACCACAACGAGCGCTACGGCTTCTACGCGGTCAGCCGCTTCGCCGACGTCGAGCGGGGCCTCGTCGACTGGCGGACCTACAGCTCGGCCAAGGGCACGGTCCTCGAGCTGATCAAGAGCGGCATGGAGATCCCGCCCGGGTCGATCATCTTCGAGGATCCCCCGAACCACGACCTGCACCGCGGCCTGCTGTCCCGGGTCTTCACGCCCCGCAAGATGAACGCCATCGAGCCCAAGGTGCGCGAGTTCTGCGCCCGCTCGCTCGATCCGCTGGTGGGATCCGGCGGGTTCGACTTCATCCGCGACCTCGGCGCCCAGATGCCCATGCGCACGATCGGCATGCTCCTCGGCATCCCCGAGCAGGACCAGGAGGCCATCCGCGACCACATCGACGACGGGCTGCGCCTGGACGAGGGCACCATGCCCGACCTCGAGGCCATGCAGGAGCGGGGCCACGCGGACGTGTTCGCCGAGTACCTCGACTGGCGGGCCGACCACCCGTCCGACGACCTCATGACCGAGCTGCTCACGGCCGAGTACGAGGACGTCGACGGTGAGCTGCGCCGGCTGACCCGCACCGAGGTGCTGAACTACCTCGGCCTGCTCGCCGGGGCGGGCAACGAGACCACGACGCGGCTCATCGGGTGGACCGGGAAGGTGCTGGCCGACGCATCCGGACCAGCGCCGCGAGCTGGTCGAGGACCGCAGCCTGGTCCCCAACGCCATCGAGGAGCTGCTGCGCTTCGAGCCGCCGTCGCCCGTGCAGGCCCGCTACGTCACCGCCGACGTCGAGCACCACGGCGAGGTCGTCCCCGAGGGCAGCGTCATGCTGCTGCTCAACGCGTCGGCCAACCGCGACGAGCGCAAGTTCGCGGACGGCGACCGCTTCGACGTGCACCGCAAGATCGACCACCACCTGACGTTCGGGTACGGCATCCACTTCTGCCTGGGCGCGGCGCTGGCGCGGCTCGAGGGCCGGGTCGCGCTCGACGAGGTCCTGAAGCGGTTCCCGACGTGGGAGATCGACGAGGACAACGCGGTCCAGGCCCGCACGTCGACCGTGCGCGGCTGGCAGAGCCTGCCCGTCCTCACATAGGTCTCGCCGTCGTGCGGACGCTGCACGGGCTACCGTGATCGCCGTCCGGTGTCCGCGCTGTGCGTGGGCGGTGGGGCCGGATGAGTCACCGTCACAACGGACGACACGTAGCTTCAACCGGCCGGCGCGCCGGTGTCCGCTGACGCGCCGACCCCTCGGAAATGAGGAGGAAGGTTGTGAACACAGCTCGGATCAAGTTCGCCATCGCGGTCGCGGCGGCAGGTGTGTTGGGGGTGGGGGCTTCCGCCGTCGCCGCCGGCGAGAGCGGCAGCGAGAGGCTGACCGGCTACGAGGAGGTGCCCGCCCTGTCCACGCCGGGGTCGGGAACCTTCCGCATCGCGCTCAATCGGGCCGGTGACGCGATCCGCTACCGGCTGACGTTCAGCGACCTGGAGTCGGCCGCCACCCAGGCCCACATCCACTTCGAGAACGCCACCAACAACGGGAACATCGTCGTGTTCCTGTGCAGCAACCTCGGCAACGGCCCGGCGGGGACGCAGGCCTGCCCTGCCGCAGGCGGGACCATCCGCGGCACCATCAGGGCCGCGGACGTCACCGCCCTCGCCGCCGCGCAGGGCATCGCCGCCGGTGAGTTCGACGAGTTCGTCGACGCCATCGAGGCGGGTGCGACCTACGTCAACGTGCATTCCGCCAATCGACCGGGCGGCGAGATCCGTGCCCAGTTGGCGGGCGATGACCACGATCACTGAGCCCAGCTGACCGGTCTCTCCGACCAGCCGCCGATCCCGCGGTGGGGCCCGACGCCGGCCCCGCCGCGGTGACGGCGCCTCAGCCGGCGTCCCGCCGCCGGTCGAGGCCGTCGAGCAGGAGGTCGAGGGCGAACTCGAACTCGAACTGGTCGTCGCAGCCGGAGCCGCCGACGACCGTCCCGGCGTCGTGGGTGATCCCCGCCAGCATCTCGGCGAGGTGGGGGTAGCCGGCGAGCTGCTGCAGCATCACCGGCACCATCTCCGGGGACAGGTCGACGCTGTCGTCGAACAGCTCCTGGCTGAACCCGAGCAGGCGGCTCCCCATGGTGTGCACCGCGTGATGGGCCAGGTCGATCGAGAAGCCGCCGCCCCGCAGGATCCCGACGATCGCGTCCATGTGGGCGAGCACCGCCGGGGTCGGCTCGGGCCGTGACTCGATGACCCGGGAGGCCCACGGGTGGCGGAGGAGCGCCCGCCGTGCCGACAGGACGCGCCCGCGGACGGCGTCCTTCCAGCCGGTCGCGTCCGGCGCGGGCTCGATCTCCCCGACGACGGCGTCGACCATGCGGTCGAGCAGCTCGTCCTTGCCGGCCACGTGCTTGTAGAGGGCCATCGGCACGACGCCGAGTTCCTGCGCGAGCCGGCGCATGCTCAGCGCGTCGACGCCGCCCTCGTCGGCCAGGGCGATGGCGGCGCCCAGCACCCGGGCCGTGCTCAGGGGCTCGCGGGGTCGGGAGGCGGCGTCGGTCTGGGTGGCCATCTGCGTCCATCCTCGCCCGGGGCGGTGGTCGGGGCCAGCCCGGCTACTGCTTGACGGGTGTACGGCGTACACCTATGGTGACAACCGTCCACAGTGTACGCCGTACACCATCCCGGCGTCACGGCCCGCCCAGGCAGGAGACGAACGTTGAAGGCGATCACCTACCGGAGCTACGGCTCCCCCGACGTCCTCGAGCTACGAGACGTCGACGATCCCGTCCCCGGCGACGATGAGGTGCTGGTGCGCGTGCACGCGGCATCGGCCAACCCCCGCGACTGGCACTACGTGCGAGGGGAGCCGTACTTCATGCGCCTGCAGGCAGGGCTGCGCAGGCCGAGGAAGCACGGCCTCGGCAGCGACGTGGCGGGCCGGGTCGAGGCGGTCGGCAAGTCCGTCACCCAGTTCCGCCCCGGCGATGGGGTGCTCGCCGACGTGCTGACCGGCGGCTTCGCCGAGTACACGTGCGTGCCGGAGAGCCTGGCCGTCCCGAAGCCCGCCGGCGTGAGCTTCGATGCGGCCGCGTCGATCCCCCTCGCCGCGCTGACCGCCCTCCAGGGCCTGCGCAACGCCGGGCGCATCCAGCCTGGCCAGCGGGTACTCGTCATCGGCGCCGGGGGCGGCGTGGGCACCTTCGCCGTCCAGCTGGCGACGTGGTTCGGCGCGGAGGTGACGGGCGTGTGCAGCACGCGGAACGTGGACCTGGTCCGATCGCTCGGCGCCGCCCACGTCGTCGACTACACCCGCGACGACGGGGCCGAGGCCGGGGACGGCGCGAGCGGCGGGGGCGCCTACGACATCGTGTTCCAGCTGGCCGGGACCCGGTCCCCCGGGGCGTGCCGGCGCCTGCTCGCCGCCGGCGGCACGCTGGTGCTCAGCAGCGGGGAGTCGGACGGCCGGTGGCTCGGTGCCCTGGGCCGCAACCTCCACGCGCTGGGCATGTCGCCGTTCGTGCCCCAGCGCCTCGTCCCCGTCATCGCCCGGCGGAGCCGGGAGGACCTGGAGCTGGTGACCGGGCTCGTCGCGGCGGGAACCATCGTGCCGGTGGTCGACCGGTCGTACCCCCTGGCCGACGTCCCCGAGGCCGTCCGCTACCTGGAGGAGGGCCATGCCCGGGGCAAGGTCGTGATCACGATCTGACGCCGCCGCGCCGCCGGCGCGGGTGCCCGCCTCACCCGTGGCGGCGGAGGCTGTTGGGGACGACGCGGACGCGGTAGTTGATGCCCCGGTCCGACGACCAGGGCGACACCGGGGCCATGAGCAGCCCGGACAGCGCCAGCAGCGGCGTGTCGTAGTTGACCCGCCAGCCGGCGAAGTCGCGCCACGCCTGGTCCGTGTCGGGCTTGAGCGGGACGTCGGCCTCGGCCAGCTCCGCCAGGACCTGGTCGAACTCGTCGCGGGTGATGGCGATGGGATCGGTCGGTGCCGGGTCGGGGTCGAAGCGGATGCCGTAGGCGGCGGCGATGCGACGCAGCGCCAGGTACCCGGCGCGTACGCACAGCTGGGCCTGCCACGACCGCGGCAGGTCGACGGCCGACATCCGCAGCGCGGCGCTGTCGAGCACCCCGCCGGCGGCCGTGATCCACGAGCGCCCGTGGTGGGGGCTGCGGAAGAACGACAGGGCGAGGTAGGACGTGTGCGACTCCTCGACCTCGGTGAACCAGCGCTCCCACTCGAGCCAGAAGCCGTCCAGCTCGTCCATCCAGCCGATGCGCTGGGCCCGCCGGAACAGGTTGGCCGGCGTGGGCGGTGTGCCGGCCCGCACGTCGAGCTGGGACACCAGGACCTCGCGGCGGGAGAACAGTTGGTACATGGTCGGGAGGAAGCTGATCAGCAGGGCCACCAGGCCGAGCCCGAGGATGGCCTCCACGAACATGGCGAAGATGACCGGGGCGTGGTGGTCGACCGCGAAGCCGAGCGTCAGCAGCGCGGAGCCGGACTGCTCGAACGCCTCCCGCGGCCAGCGGACGCCCAGCGCCCAGTAGATCGGCACGAAGCCGGCGAGCACGACGGCCAGCCACACGATCGGCAGCGTGAGCAGGGCGAACGGCGCGAACCGCGACATGATCCGATCGGCGCGCTCCCAGGTCGGCGCCCGGCGCACCGCGGTGTCGAACGGTTTGCGGAGGGCGACGAACACCCAGCGGGACAGCATCACCGGCTCGGCCCGGGGCACGACCACCGTCTTCACGGCCGACGCCAGCGTGGCGAGCACGATCGCCGAGCCGGCGAGGAAGGCCAGCACCCGGGCAACGGCGACCATCGCGCCGGGATCCTACCGGCCGCTCCCGCCGTGACGTCCCCGGCGGCTGGCGCCTTAAGGTCGCGGGATGACCGGAGATGACACGCCAACCCAGAGGTCCGTCGTCGACGTCTACTTCGACGGGTTCCGGCGGTCCGACCACCAGGCGATCCTGTCGTGCCTCACCGACGACGTCGTCTGGGACCTGCCCGGCTTCAAGCACCTCGAGGGCAAGGCGGCGTTCGACGGCGAGATCGAGAACGAGGACTTCGTCGGGAGCCCCACCCTCCACGTCGACCGGACCGTCGAGGAGGGGGACGTGGTGGTGACCATCGGCACCGGGCAGGGCACCCGGAAGGACGGCGTCGCGTTCGGGTTCGCCTTCTGCGACGTCTTCACCTTCGCCGGCGGCCTGATCCGTCGCGTGGAGTCGTACCTGGTTCCCCTCGCGCCGGACGACGGCTGACCCGCCGTCAGCCCCGCTCCTCGACGAGGGTGTTGTGGAACGCCGTCACGGCCCACCGGTCGTCCTCCTCGGCGAGGACGAGGGTCATGCGGGAGTGGTTGGTCCCGTAGAGCGGGCCGCCGGGACAGACCAACGTCGACGCAGCGAGCGCCACAACGCACCCCGGGGCGATCTCACGGGCGAGCTCGAGCCGGTACTCGACCGTGCTGCCGGCGTAGATCGTGTCGAAGATCGCCTGGTGACCGTCGCCGATCACCGTCTGGTCGCCGCGGATGTGGGTGCCGTGGATGTTCACGAAGTCGGTCTCCTCGGCGAAGACGGCACCGAAGGCCCGCCCGTCGGCCCGGTTCCAGGCCCGCTCCATCTCGGCGAGCAGCCCGGTGGCGACGGCGGCCGCATCGGCGGCGGGGGGCGTGGTGGTGATGGTGTTCGTGAGCATCTCGGTCTCCTCGTCGGGAACTTGATCCGTTGTCCAGTGACTGGAACGACTATAAAGTAACTGGACCAACTGTCAAGTGATAGACCGGAGCCATGCCGGAGAAGCCACCGAGCCGACGGGAACGCCAGGCACAGCTCACGCGGGACGAGATCCTGGGCGCGGCCCGCCGCCTGTTCGCCGAGCGCGGCTACGCGCGCACCACCGTGCGGGACATCGCCCAGGCCGCCGGGGTGTCGGCACAGACCGTGTACGACAGTGTCGGCTCGAAGCAGGCGCTCGTGGCCCGCCTCAACGACCTGATCGACGCCGAGGCCGGGGTCGCTGGCCATCGGCGCCGCCGCGGCCCGGTCGGACGACCCCGCGGAGGTCGTCGCCACCTCCGCCCGGATCGCCCGGTCGATCCTCGAGCACTGCGGCGACGTCATCCACGCCCTGGTCACCGGCGCCGCCGCCGAGCCCGAGCTCGACGTCGTGCTCGCCGAGGGCCAGCGCCGCCACCTCGACGGCGCCGCCCGGATCGTGGGGCGGCTGCGGCAGCTCGACGCGTTGGCGCCGTCGCTCGACCAGGAGTCCGCGGCCGACACCCTCGCCGCCGTCTCGGACGTCCGGCTCGCCCTCATGCTCCGCGAGAGCTACGGCTGGTCCCTCGATCGCATCGAGAGCTGGATCGCCGGCACCGGCCGGGCCCTGCTGCTCCGGTGACGGCGCCACCCCCGGTCGTGGCGCCGCCCTCGACAGCGCCGCGTGAGGCCTGGGTCAGGGCCAGCCGGCGCCGGGCACCGCGACCTCGGCCGTCTCGATCGCCGCCGTCCGCTTCCTGATCGCCTCGCCGCTGAAGCCCTCGCCCGTCAGCACGAACAGGGTCGTCCGCTCGGGGCCGCCGAGGGCGCAGGCGAAGCAGCCGCGGCCGGTCTCGATCACGTCGGTGACCTCGCCGCCCTCGCGCACCCGCACACAGGCACCGCCCGTGGCGTCGGCGACCCACACCGCACCCTCGGCGTCGAGCGCGATCCCGTCCGGCGAGCGGCCGGGCAGGCCCGCGTAGGTGCGCCGGTGCGAGAGCGTGCCGTCCTCCTCGATGTCGAAGGCCGAGAGCCGGGCGGCCATCGTCTCGGCGACGATCAGCGTGCGCCCGTCGGGGGTGACCGCGGGCCCGTTCGGGAACAGGACCGAGCGGTCGACCACCTCGGCCGACCCGTCGGGCCGCACCAGCA
This sequence comes from uncultured Acidimicrobiales bacterium, assembly GCA_963842395.1. Taxonomy (GTDB): domain Bacteria; phylum Actinomycetota; class Acidimicrobiia; order Acidimicrobiales; family VFJN01; genus ZC4RG19. The sequence goes on along the minus strand of CAWJGJ010000001.1, from coordinate 2,457,739 downwards.
CGAGCTCCGCCGCGGGCACCGGTGTCGGCGGGTTGCGCATGTCGTAGCCGGGGTTGCCGACGTACGCGTTGCCGCGCCCGTCGACCACCATGTCGTTGCAGGGCGCGGACGCCAGGCCGGACAGGTCGGCGTGCTCAACCACCGCGCCGTCGGGCTCGAGGCGGACGACGCGCCGGTCGTTCATCGACACGACGAGCATCCGCCCGTCGGGCAGCCAGCCGATGCCCGACGGGCGGCCCTCGACGACGCACACCTCCTCGACCACGCCGTCGAGGTCGAGCGCCAGGACCTGCCGCGAGCGCATGTCGGAGAAGACCAGGCGACCGTCACGCCACCGCGGTCCCTCGACGAAGCCGAACCCCCCGGCCAGCACGGTTGTCTCCACGCCGGCATCATGCCGCGTCCCGTCGATCGCCGCGGGCGGGCGGAGCCTGATTACGCTGCGGCTCATGCAGCTGACGCCGCGGTACGACGGGCCGTCGCTCCTCCGGATCGAGTTGCCGCTGGGCGACCCGGCGGTGCCGATGCTGCGGCAGCGGCGGCGGCTCGCCACCCTGCTCGCCGAGCTCGGCGCCGAGCAGTGGGCGGCCGCCAGCCGGTGCGACGGGTGGTCGGTCCAGGACGTGATCGTGCACCTCGTCAGCACCAACCAGTTCTGGGCCGCGTCCATCGGGGCGGCGCTCGGCGGCGAGCCGACCCGCATCCTCACGGCGTTCGACCCGGTGTCGACGCCGGCCGCGCTGGTGGAGGCCGCGGGGTCGCTGTCGACGGCCGACGTGCTCGACCGCTACGTCGCGACGAACGAGCAGCTCGCCGCGGCCGTCGCGGGCCTCGACGACGACGGCTGGGCCGCGGTCGGCGAGTCGCCGCTCGGCCATGTGCCCCTGCAGGAGGTCGCGCTGCACGCCCTCTGGGACGCGTGGATCCACGAGCGGGACGTCATGCTGCCGCTCGGCCTGGCGCAGGTCGAGGAGCCCGACGAGATCGCCGGCTGCCTGGCGTACGCCGCCGCACTCGGCCCGTCGTTCGCGGCGGCCGGGAACCTCGGCCGTACCGGTGCGATCGCGGTCGAGGCGACCGCTCCCGATGTGCGTCTCGTGGTCGAGGTCGGCGACGCCGTCTCGGTCCACGGGGGCGACGCGCCGCCCGGTGCACTGCGCCTCGGCGGCTCGGCCGTGGACCTCGTCGAGGGGCTGAGCCTGCGGGCACCGCTGCCCTGCCCGGTGCCCGACGACCAGCGCTGGCTCCTCAGCGGGCTGGCGGAAGTGTTCGACCAGGCGTCCTGATCCGGTCGGCGCGGTCCCCAGGGTTGCGAGCCGGATCGTAGGGTGACCGCCGTGGTGGACCTCGACCTGTCCGACCGGGGGTTCGTCCAGGACCCCTACGCCGCGCTGGCGTCCCGCCGACGCGCCCAGCCCGTGACGTGGAGCGACCAGCAGCGGTGCTGGCTGGTCCTGTCGTACGAGCACGCCTCGCTGGTGCTGCGCGACCCCCGGTTCTCGGTCGAGCATCCCAGCGGCGATCGCGGCGCGTTCGGCCCCGAGCCCGCCACCGCGCTCCACCGCTTCCTGGACAGCCTGCTGTACCGCGACCCGCCCCACCACGCCCGCCTCCGGGCGGCGCTCGGTCGGGGCTTCACGCCCAGGGCCGTCAACGGTCAGGCGGCGCAGGTCTCGGCGCTGGCGGAGCGCCTCCTCGACGACCTGACCGACGCGGCCGACGCCGGCGACGAGGTCGACCTCGTCGCCGCGTTCGCCGAGCCGCTGCCGTTGCTCGTGGTGTGCGACCTGCTCGGCGTCCCGGCGGACGATCGCGACCAGTTCGCGGCGTGGTCGCGCCAGCTCGCCCCCGCCGTGGGTTTCGTGCAGCGCGACAAGATGCCCGAGCTGCTCGCGGCCGCCGACGCCTACTGCGCCTACCTCACCGAGGCGCTGGACGCCCGCACGGCCGTCCCGACCGACGACCTGCTCGGTCAGCTCGCCGCGCACGTGAGCGAGGGGCGGATCGAGCACTTCGAGGCCGTCGCCGCCGCGATGCTGATGCTGTTCGCAGGGCACGAGACCACGACCAACCTCATCGCCAACACGTTGTGGCTGGTGCTGGCCGAGCGGGCACGGTGGGAGGCGTTGGTCGCCGACCCGGGAGACATCCCCGGGGCCCTGGAGGAGACGCTGCGCTTCGCCAGCCCGCTGCAGGTCGCCACCGGGGGCGGCCGCTTCGCGCGCGTCGATCTCGAGCTCGGCGGCGCGGCGATCGCGGCCGGGGACCGGGTGGTGCCGGTGCTCGGCGCCGCCAACCGCGATCCTGCGGCCTTCGACCGGCCCGACGACTACGACATGCGCCGCACCCCCAACCCCCACCTCGGGTTCGGCTTCGGCGCGCACTTCTGCATCGGCGGGCCGCTCGCCAGGCTCGAGGGCCGGATCGCCCTGGCAGCCCTCGCCCGCCGGTTCCCCGGGATGGCGGCGACGGGGCGGGACGACGGGTACCGGAACAGCTTCGTCGTCCGGGGCCGGCGCACGGTGCCGGTTCGACTGGGCCGGCCGCAGGTCACGCCGGGCCTCCGGCCGGCATCGGCCGGTCACCCGTGACCCTCGACTGGCTGGTCCTCTCGGCGGTGGGGCTGGCCGTCGCCGCCGGGTCCATCGCCGCGGCGCGGCGGCCGTCCATCCCGCCCTGGGAGGTGCGGGTGTTCCACGCCGTGAACGGCCTGCCCGGGTGGCTGTACGAGATCCTGTGGGTGCCGATGCAACTCGGCAACCTGGTGGTGGGGACCCTGGTGGGGCTGGTCGTCGCCTGGGTGGCGGGCGACAAGGTGGTCGTCCTCGGCGTCGTGCTGGCGATGATCCTGAAGCTCGTGGTCGAGCGCGTGGTGCGCCACGAGATGCGGAACTACCTGGCGGTGCGCAGGCGCCCCGGAACCAGCCAGAACGGGGCGATCCTGCGGGGCGACGTGCCCACGTCGGGGCCGAGCTTCCCGTCGGGCCACGTCATCCTCGTGGCCGCCATCGGGTGCGTGATCCTGCCGGTCCTGCCGGCCGCGTGGGTGTGGGTGCCGGCCCTGCTCATGGCCGCGGTCATGCTCGGCCGGGTGTACGTCGGCGCCCACAACCCGCTCGACGTGACCGCCGGTTTCGGCGCCGGCCTGCTGCTCGGCGGCGCGCTGGCGGCGTTCGTCGGCTGAGCGCCGCCGACGGCTCAGAGGCGCTCGAAGCCTCGGCGGAGCTCCCAGTCGGTGACGGCGGCGTCGAAGGCCGCCTGCTCGACCCGCGCCGCGTTGAGGTAGTGGGCCACGACGTCGTCGCCGAATGCGGCGCGGGCGACCTTGCTCTCCCCGAAGGCCGTGGCCGCATCCCGCAGCGTGGCGGGGACCCGGGGCCGGTCGGCGCGGTAGGCGTTGCCCGCGAAGGCGGCCTCGAGCGGCAGCTCGTTCTCGATGCCGTGGAGACCCGCCGCCACCATGGCGGCCACGGCCAGGTAGGGGTTGACGTCGCCGCCGGGCACCCGGCTCTCGACCCGCAGGCTCTCGCCGTGGCCGACGACCCGCAGCGCGCACGTGCGGTTGTCGAGGCCCCAGGCGATGGCGGTGGGGGCGAAGCTGCCGTCGACGTAGCGCTTGTAGGAGTTGACGTTGGGCGCGGCCAGCAGGGTCAGCTCGCGCAGGCAGGCGAGCTGACCGGCCAGGAAGTGCTCCATCAGCGGCGAGAAGCCGTGCTCGCCGTCGCCCGCCATCACCGGGTCGCCCCCGGGCGAGCGAACGCTCAGGTGGATGTGGCACGAGTTGCCCTCGCGCTCGTCGAACTTGGCCATGAACGTGAGGCTCATGCCCTCCTGCGCCGCGATCTCCTTGGCTCCCGTCTTGTACAGCACGTGGTTGTCGCAGGTGGCGAGCGCCTCGGCGTAGCGGAAGGCGATCTCGTGCTGGCCCATGTTGCACTCGCCCTTGGCCGACTCGACGAACATGCCCGCGCCCGCCATGCCGTTGCGGATGCGGCGCAGCAGGGGCTCGACCCGGCCGGTCGCGGTGAGCGAGTAGTCGACGTTGTACTGGTTGGCGGGCTCCATGTTCCGGTAGCCGCTCGCCCACGCCTGCTCGTAGGTGTCGCGGAACAGGATCAGCTCCAGCTCGGTGCCGACGTGGGCCACGAGGCCCCGCTCGGCCAGCCGGTCGAGCTGGCGGCGCAGCACCTGGCGAGGGGAGGCCGCCACCGGCGTGCCGTCCTCCCACTCGACGTCGCAGTGGACGAGGGCGGTGCCCTCGTGCCACGGCACCGGCCGCAGCGTCGCCAGGTCGGGGCGCAGCACGAAGTCGCCGTAGCCCTGCTCCCACGACGACATGGCGTACCCGTCGACCGTGTTCATGTCGACGTCCACCGCCAGCAGGTAGTTGCAGGCCTCGGCCGCGTGGTGCAGCACCTCGTCGAGGAAGTAGCGGACGTGGCAGCGCTTGCCCTGCAGCCGGCCCTGCATGTCGGCCATGGCCAGCAGCACCGTGTCGATGCTGCCGGCCTCGGCCTGCTCGCGCAGCCGGTCGACGGTGAGGGCCGGCTCGCGGACCGGTGGCGACGACGTCATGCGCTCATACTTGCGCGAGGTCGGCCTCGATGGCGGCGAGCTCCTCGGCGGTGCCCTGCACCTTCGGGCCGGTGAACCACTTCCGGGCCGACACCAGCCACCAGATGCCGGCGAAGCCGAGCACCACGAGCACGGCGACGGGCGTGTAGTTGAAGGTGTTGCGGCCCACCGGGCTGACCTGCGGGAGCATGAACAGCACGGTGATGAACGCCACCCAGGCCACGGCCACGATCCCGACGGGCCGGCTCCAACGGCCCAGGTTCCAGGGGCCGGGCACGAAGGCGTCGCCCTGCTTCAGGCGCAGCAGCGTCGGCATCACGTAGGCGATGTAGAGCCCGATGACGGCGATCGAGGTCACCGCCGCGTACGCGGTCACGTTCCACAGGTAGGGCAGGCCCAGGATGAACGCCCCCACGGCGGCCAGCCAGATGGCGTTGGTGGGCGTGCGGGTGCGCTTGTTGAGGCGGTGCCAGAAGCTCGATGCGGGCAGCGCCCCGTCCCGGGCGAAGGCGTAGACCATGCGCGAGTTGGCCGTCACCGAGGACATGCCGCAGAACAGCTGGGCGCCGACCACGATGACCAGCAGCAGCTTGCCGCCGGTCTCGCCGATGGCGTCGATGAAGATCTGGGCGGGCGGCACGCCGGTCGCGCTGTCGAGGGCGCCGTCGTAGGACTGGATGGCGAACGTGACGCCGATGAGCAGGACCCACCCGGCGATCAGCGACACGACGATGGACATGACGATGCCCCGCGGGCCGGACGTGTCGGCGCTGTGGGTCTCCTCGGTCATGTGGGCCGAGGCGTCGTAGCCGGTGAACGTGTACTGCGCCAGCAGCAGGCCGAGCATGACCACGTAGATCGTGGAGCCCCAGCCGGTGTTGTTCACGAACTCGGTGAACACGAAGTCGGCCGACTGGTGCTGGTCGGGCAGGATCACGAGGGCGCCGACGATGACGACCACGCCGACGATGTGCCACCACACGCTGATGTCGTTGAGCCGGGCCACGAGCCGCACGCCGAACGTGTTGAGCAGGCCGTGGCCCACCAGGATGAGGCCGAACAGGAAGATCGTGTGCCCCGGCGTGGCGGTGAAGCCGAACTGCAGGTCGAGCAGGGCGTTGAGGAAGAACGCGGCCCCGAAGTCGATGCCCGCGGTGACCGCCACCTGGCCGAGGAAGTTGAACCAGCCCGTGAACCACGACCACGCCGGCCCGTTGCGGGGGGCCAGCTTGGCCGACCAGTAGTACAGGCCACCGGCGGTCGGGTAGCTCGAGCACACCTCGGCCATGGCCAGGCCCACGAACAGGGTCATGATCCCCACGAACGGCCAGCCCCACACGATCACCGCCGGCCCGCCGGTGTTCATGCCGAACCCGTAGAGGGTCAGGCAGCCCGACAGGATCGAGATGATCGTGAACGAGACCGCGAAGTTGGAGAACGCCGACATCGAGCGGTCGAGCTCCTGGGCGTAGCCCAGCTCGTGCAGCCGGCGGTGGTCGTCGGACACGGTGCTGGTGGTGGCACCGCCGGCGGCCGGCGCCTCGGTGGCGTCGGTCGCGGTGGCGGCCGCGTCGGGAACGCTGCCTTCCTCGATGGTCATCGCCTGCCCCCTGTGTCTCCCCTGCCGCCCGATGGGCGGTGGCCGCATTGGACCACGACTGGTGCATCTGCGCTACGTCCGTGCGGTGTCACTTGCGCGACGACCATGACAAGTGCCGCACGGGTAGCTGATCGACCAGACGCTCCCGGGCGGCGTTCGACAGGCCGCGGGGTCGTGGAGCCCGCCACCCATCCGTGCGGCCTGGGCGCCATCCGTGAGGAATCGGCCGTGTAACGCGGTGATCCGAGCCCGGCTGGTGGTGCTCGAAGACGATTCTCGTTCCGGCGCCTCGTCGGCGCACCCCGTGGGTACACGCTGTCCGACCTACAGAACTTGGAAGGAACCCACGATGTCGATTGCACTCGAAGCGATGGACCCGACGCTGAAGATGATCTTCTTCGCCGCCGCGGTGCTCCTGTTCGTCCTGGCCGCGGTGGGATACTCGCGGGGGAAGGTGTCGTTCATGGCGGCCGGGCTCGCGGCGTTCGTGTTCCCGTTCTTCTGGGACGCGCTGGCTGCGAGCTGACGTCGACCCCGCGGCGCGCCTCGTGACCCGAGTCGCGCCGCGGGGTGTCAGCCGGCCGGACGGCGCAGGCCTAGAACGCGTTCTCGTCCGCCGGTAGCGTCGGGCCATGACGCTGCTCGAGAACATCCCCGCGGCCGTCCACATCGGGGCCGACGACCTGCCGTTCGTCGACATCGGCGACGGCTCCAAGATGAAGGTCGTGATGGTCAGGGAGCCCGAGGGGCTCTGGATCGTCGAGAACATCTTCCAGGCGGGCTACGAGGTGCAGCGCCACAAGCACACCGGGCCCGTCTTCGGCTACACGATGTCGGGCGCCTGGAAGTACAAGGAGTACGAGTACGTCAACCGCACCGGCTCGTTCCTGTACGAGCCGGCGGGATCGATCCACACCCTCACGGTGCTGGAGGACGACACCCGCGTGTGGTTCCAGATGTACGGCGCCAACCTCAACCTCGACGCCGACGGCAACGTCGACAGCGTGTTCGACGGCCCCGGCACGCTGCAGGCCTACTACCTGCTGGCCGAGGCCGAGGGCCTGCCCCGTCCGAACGTCCTCACCGCCTGACGGCCTCGCACGATGCCGACCACGGTCGACCTGTCCGATCCCGCCACGTTCGCGGGCGCCGTCCCCCACGACGTGCTCGCCCACCTGCGCCGCACCGACCCGGTGTACTTCCAGGAGATGCAGGGCGAGCCCGGGTTCTGGGCGGTGCTGAAGCACGCGGACGTCGTGCACGTGGCCCGGGAGCCGACCCTGTTCTCGGCGAGCGAGGGCGGCGTCGTCATCGAGGACCTGGCGCCCGAGTCGCTCGAGATGATGCGCGGGATGTTGCTGGCCATGGACCCGCCGCGGCACACCGACTACCGCAAGCCGCTGTCCGAGCGGTTCAAGGCGCGGGTGATGGCGGCGATGGAGCCGGCCATCCGCGCCATCTGCCGTGACCTGTTCGCCGCGGCGGCGGAGGCCGGCGACGTCGAGTTCGTGCACGACGTGACCTCGGGCCTGCCGTCACGTGTCATCGGCGAGCTGATGGGCCTGCCGGAGGAGGACTGGCCCCGCATCCACGAGATGGCCGAGCGCAACACCAGCGGGCAGGACGACGACTACGGCTCGGCCGACTCCGCCGGCGCCAGCGTCGACATGGCGATGTACGCCATCGAGTTCGTGGCCCGGCGCCGCGGCGAGCCGGCGCGCGAGGACCTGACCTCGTTCATCCTCGGCTCCGACTTCAACGGGCACCCGATGGACGACATCGACTTCGCCAAGTTCTTCGTGCAGCTCGTCACCGCCGGCAACGACACCACCAAGACGATGCTGTCGTCGGGCCTGCTGGCGCTGCTCGACCACCCCGACCAGCTCGCCCTGCTCCGCGCCGACCGGTCGCTCGTCCCCGGCGCCGTGGAGGAGATCCTGCGGTGGGCCAACCCGCTGCACTACTTCCGCCGCACCGCCACGGCCGACACCGAGATCCGCGGCGTGCCGATCGCCGCCGGCGACAAGGTCGCCATGTACTACACGTCCGCCAACCGCGACGAGGACGTGTTCGCCGACCCCGACCGGTTCGACATCCGCCGCGACCCCAACCCGCACGTGTCGTTCGGCATCGGCCAGCACTTCTGCCTGGGCGTGCACCTGGCCCGGGTCGAGGGCCGCGTGTTCTTCGACGAGCTGCTCACCGCGTTCCCGTCCATCGAGCTCGCAGGCGAGCCCGTGCGCGTGCGCTCGAACCTCAACAACGGGCTGAAGCGACTCCCCGTCCGCCTCGGCCGGTAGCGGCGCTCGCCGCCGGGCCCGGCGGGCAGGGCCGAGCCCGTGGGACCGATCTGGTTGGTGCCCAACCATTCCCGTCCCACGGGCGACGGGCGGTCACCGATCGCGCCGCACGAGATCCTTGATCTTGTCGGTCGCCCGGTCGAGCATGCCCTTCACCGAGCCTTCGGCCCGGTCGACCTTGCCCTCGTTCTTGAGATCGTCGTCGTCGGTCAGGTCGCCGGCGGCTTCCTTGGCCCGGCCCTTCATCTCGTCGAACTTGCCGTCGTCACTCATCGGGAACTCCTCGCGTCGCGGTAGGCCGCCTCGCCACCGGATGGCTACCCGCCGCCCGCACTGCGCATCCCCGGCCGGAGGGGCCATTCGGCCCTGGCCGCGCCCGCCCAGCCGTGGCTTCCGGGCGTGCGGGACACGCCGGTGACGGCGATCCGCCGGTGATCGAGGAACTCCGAGGCTGCCTGCTCGATGGTGGTCATGCCTACTCCTCTCTGCCGGCGCCCACGGTGGGACGGGTCCGATCTCGAGACCATCGTGCGGCCGGCCGGAGGCGTCAGGAAGGGCCGAAGGTCCTGGCAAGGGGCCCCGCCGTGACCCCCGGGAGCCGGCGGCGGGCCGGCGAGCGGAGGTCTGGCCGTGGCCGCGACCGGGTAGCCCAGATTGCACGGAAGCGAACGCGATGACGCAGGAGGATCGGATGGTCGAAGTTGCCCGTGACCAGGAGGGCGAGGCGCCGAGCTGGGCAGCGGGTGGGGCCGAGCAGTCCGCCGGAGGCGCCGGGGATCGGCCGTCCGGGCGACGAGCGGTCCGGCGGCGAGCACGAGGACGCCGCCGAGCGCGCCAACCGCGAGCTCATCGAGCTGCTCAACGAGCTGCGCGTGGCGCTGCCCGGCGTCCAGGTGCTGTTCGCCTTCCTCCTCGGCATCCCCTTCACCCAGCGCTTCGTGACACTGGACCCGAGCGACCGGCGGGTGTACTTCGCCGCCGTGCTGGCCACCGCCGCGGCGACCCTGTGCTTCATCGCACCCAGCGCCCATCACCGGCTGCGCTTCCGGTCCGGCGTCAAGGAGCACCTGCTGGCGGCGGCCAACGTGCTGGCGATCATCGGCCTGGCGCTGCTCGCGTTCGCGGTCACGGCCGTGACCTACGTCATCACCGACGTGATCTACCCGGGCACCCTGCCGAAGACCGTGGCCGCGGTGCTCGCCGGGGCGTTCGCCATCGTCTGGTTCGTGATGCCCTTCCTGTACCGGCGGGAGCCGACACCCGAGGCAGGCCGGCCACCCGAGCGGCCCCGCTAGGCGCGCAGCATCGGCGCCTCGGCCGCGTGCCGGCTACGCAGGGCGTCGTCCCAGCCGCCGTTGCAGTAGCCCGTCACCTCGGCGATGCGCCCGTCGCGCACCTCGCACAGCCACATCCGGCGGGCGACGACCTCCGCGCCGTCGACCTCCTGGTGCTCGACGTGCTCGGTGACGAATCCCGAGTCGGTGGCGACCGTGCGGACGATGTCGACGTGGACCGGGCCCTCGGCGATCGAGCGGAGCTGGTCGGTGAACGCCGACGGCCCCTGCAGCTGGAACCGCCAGAGCGGCGGCAGCATGTCGAAGAACGCGTCCTCGGTGAACAGGTCGTCGTCGGCCTCGAAGGTCTCGAAGCACCGGTTGAAGCGCTTGCTCATGTCGTCGATGGTCATCGGTTGCTCCTCCGTGGCTAGAAGATGTGCAGGTCGGGCTGCTGGCCGGCGAGGACGGCGCCGCAGGTGGTGAGGGTGTCGGCCTTCAGCAGGAAGTGCTGGGTCAGCGCCCGGCTGTCGCGCAGCCGACGCTGCAGCGGGCTGCTGTCGTACAGCGATGCGCCGCCTCCCGCCTGGTAGGCGGCGTCGACCACCGTGGCCGCGGTCGTCACCGCGTGCGCGGCGGCCGAGCGCGCCCGGGCCCGCAGGGCCGGCGTGAGCTCGTCGCCGGCCAGTGCGGCGTCCCACAGCGCCGCGGCCTCGGCGTAGGCCAGCTCGCGGGCCGCCCGGAGCCGGACGTCCGCGTCGGCCAGCTGGTACTGGAACAGCGGGTTGGCGGCGAGGGTCGACGGTGAGAGCAGCGGCACCTTGCCGGCGGCCAGCTCGGTCACGTCGTCGAGGGCGCCCCGCGCCACTCCGACCGCCACGCCGGAGAAGAGCATGGACGCCAACGTCGGCACCGGGATCCGGACGAGCGGCGAGTCGACGCACGGCGGATCCTCGAACAGGGAGAACGTCCGCTCCGCCGGGACCGGGACACCACGGACGCGCACGTGGTGGCTCCCGGTGCCCCGCAGTCCGACCACGGACCACGTGTCCTCGATCTCGATCTCCTCGGGGTGGAGCACGGCGATCCGGAACCGCGGCTCGCCTGTCGTGGTGTCGATGCAGTTGCCGTAGAACCAGTCGGCGTGCTCGCACCCGCTGGCGAACCCCCAGCGCCCGTCGATCACGTAGCCGCCGTCCATCGGCTCCGCGGTGCCGTTGGGGCTGAAGACGCCGGCCACGATGGTGTCGTCGCCCGGCGGGAAGACGGCGTCGAACGTCGCGCGGGGGAGCCCGGCCAGGTCGACCCACGCCGCGCCCCCGATGAGGCTGACCCACGCGGTGGAGGCGTCGGCGCGGCCGAGCTCCTCGTACACGCTCAGGGCGCCGGCGAGGTCGCTGCCGGAGCCCCCGTGCGAGGTGGGGCGCAGGAGGCGGAAGCACCCGGCGGTCTTCAGCTTGTCGAGCAGGTCGAGCGGAACCCGCCGGGCCGCCTCGATCTCGGGCGCCCGGGCGGCGATCTCGGGCAGCAGGACCCGCACGGCAGCGAGGGTTGCCGCCGCTCCGGTCCTGTTGTCGTCGCGGACGATCGTCATGCGTTGCCTCCTCCGGGACAGCCGGTGCCGCCCGCGAGGCCGAACGTACGGCGGGGGCCGCGCCGCCGGCATCGCCCGGACGTACCATCCGGCGGGCACCGCATGGTCCGTTCGTGCCACAACCGGGCGCGTCGCGTGGGGCGAGGGATCAGGCGAGGTCGTGCTGGAACGCGTACGCGGTCGCCGCGGCCCGGGAGGTCACGCCGATCTTGGCGAAGATGTTCTGCACGTGGCGACGCACCGTGTGGTCGCTCACGCCCAGCTCGACCGCTATCGCGTGGTTCGAAAGGCCGGCCGCCACCCGGCGGAGCACGTCGACCTCGCGGGCGGTGAGGCCGGCCGGGTTCGCCGTCGCCCCGGTGCGGCCGGCCAGGGCGGTCGCCGCCGCCACGTCCGGTGCGGCGCCGAGCGCCCGGAACGCCGCCAGCGCGGCGTCGAGCTCCAGCCGGGCCGCGTCGTGGTCGCCGAGCTGCTGGAACGCCACCGCCAGGAGGGTGCGGGTGCGGGCCGCCCCGTGGGGGGCGCCGATCGCCTGCCAGGTCTCCAGCGCGTCCCGCAGGGGCTCGAGCGCGCCATCGGCCTGGCCCTGGGCAACCATGACCGCGCCCCGGACCTGGCCGGCGAGGGCCGCGAGCAGCGGCGCATCGATCGCCCCCACGCTCGCCGCCAGCTCGTCGGCCGCGGTGCGGGCGGTCTCGTGGTCGCCGGCGGCCAGCGATATCTCGGCGAGTGCGGCCAGGACGGCAGACCGGTTGGTCTGCGCGTGGTGCTCGCCGGCCACGCGACGGATCGACGCGCCGGCCGCCGCCACGTCGCCCTGCGCCAGCCGGAGCAGCGCGAGGCCGGGCTGGGGGTCGCGCCCGAGCCGGTGGGCGCGCCGGTAGGCGGCCTCGGCTGCGTCCAGGTCGCCCCGCAGCCGGTCCATCTCCGCGTGCTGGTAGTGGGCCTCGCCCGCAGCCGGGTGGTCGGCGAGCGCGTCGCACGCCCGACGGGCCTCGGCCCGTGCTTCGGTCCACCGGCCCTGGAGCTGGAGCACCTCCGAGCGGTGCACCAGGCACTGGCCCCGATACGGCACGAGGTCGGGCTGGGCCTCGCACCACCGGGTGAGGGCCTCGGTCCACTCCCGAGCCCGGCGGGAGTCGAACGTGTTGCGGCACTCGAGCAGCACCGCGCAGTACACGACGCCGGCGATCGGGACCGTCACCTCGTCGGCGAGGACGGCCACCATCGCCTCGTCGAGGTGGGCGACCCCCCGCGCGACCTCGTCCCGGGCGATGAGCACCTGCCCGCGCCCCAACCGGCTGAGCGCCGCCACGTCGGGGTCGCCGCACCGCTCGCCGATGATGCCCGCCTGCTCGAAGCCGGAGTAGGCGGCCTCGAGGTCGCCGGCGGCGAGATGGTGGAGCGCCTCGACCGCGCGGAGCATGCCGCCCACCGCGCAGGCTTCGGCCTGGCCGCCGAGGAGCGTGCGGGCGCGGGCCATCCAGCCGGTCGACCGCGCCATCTCGCCCCGGAACATCAGGTTCCAGCCCAGCCAGAAGGCGCAGCCCGCCGCCCGGCGGTGGTCCCCCTGGCCCACGCAGAGCTCGTGCGCTCGCAACCACGCGGCGTCGCTCTCGTCGTCGGTGCCGGTGAGGTAGGCGGCGACGGCGAGGCGTTCGAGGTCGTCCACGTCGAGCGACGCGGGGTCCACCGCCCCGTAGGCGGCGCGCGCGTCACCCCAGGCCCGCCGCTCGAAGCTGGCGCGGGCACGGTCGAGCGGTGCGTCGAGGTGTGCCGGGGGCCCGGGACCATCGACGCGGAGCCTATGACCGCCGCCGCCCGTCCGGGCGGTCACGCCGTGTCGATGGCCGCCGCCGACTGGAGCCCGAGATCGTCGATCGCCTGCTCGCGTAGCTTGTACTTCTGGACCTTGCCCGTGACCGTCATCGGGAACTCGTCGACGAACCGCACGTAGTGGGGCACCTTGTAGTGGGCGATCTTCCCCCGGCAGAAGTCGCGGATGTCGTCCTCGGTGGTCGTGGCCTCGGGGCGACGGCGGACGGCGGCCAGCAGCTGCTCGCCGTAGCGCTCGTCGGGGACGCCCACCACCTGCACGTCGACCACGTCGGGGTGGGTGTAGAGGAACTCCTCGACCTCGCGGGGGTAGATGTTCTCGCCGCCCCGGATGACCATGTCCTTCGACCGGCCGACGATGTTGACGTAGCCGTCCTCGTCCATCACGGCCAGGTCGCCGGTGTGCATCCAGCCGTCGGCGTCGATGGCCTCGGCGGTGCGCTCGGGGTCGTTCCAGTAGCCGGACATCACCGAGTAGCCCCGGGTGCACAGCTCGCCCGTCTCGCCCCGCCCGACGGTGGCGGCCGGGTCGTCGACCGAGACGATGCGCACCTCCACGTGGGGGTGTACCCGCCCGACGGTGGCGGTGCGGTGGTGCAGCGAGTCGTCGGGGAGCGTCTGGGTCGAGACCGGTGACGTCTCGGTCATGCCGTAGCAGATGGTCACCTCGCCCATGTGCATGCGGTCGATGCACGCCTTCATGACCTCGACCGGGCACGGCGACCCCGCCATCACCCCGGTGCGCAGCGACGACAGGTCGAACGAGTCGAAGTCCGGGTGGCCCAGCTCGGCCAGGAACATGGTGGGCACGCCGTACAGCGCGGTGCAGCGCTCGGCCTCCACCGCCGCCAGCACCGCACCGGGGTCGAACGCCTCGGCCGGGATGACCATGGTGGCGCCGTGGGTGGTGCAGCCGAGGTTGCCCATCACCATGCCGAAGCAGTGGTAGAAGGGCACCGGGATGCACAACCGGTCGGCTGGCGTGAAGCGCTGCAGCTCGGCGACGAAGTAGCCGTTGTTGAGGATGTTGCGGTGGGTGAGCGTGGCGCCCTTCGGGAAGCCGGTGGTGCCCGACGTGTACTGGATGTTGATGGCATCGTCGGCCGCCAGCGTGGCCCGGCGCTCGTCGAGCGCCGCAGCGGGCACGCCGGCGTCGTTGGCGGCCAGGTCGTCCCACTCGGGCGACCACAGGAAGATCGCCTGCTCGAGCGCGTCCCGGTCGCCCTGCACCTCGGCCACCATGGCCCGGTAGTCGCTCGTCTTGAACTCGGGCGCCGCCACCAGCACCCGGCAGCCCGACTGGTCGAGCACGTAGGCCAGCTCGTGCGACCGGTACGCCGGGTTGACGTTGACCAGGATCACGCCGATCTCGGCGGTCGCGTACTGGAGCAGCGTCCACTCGGCATGGTTCGGGCTCCACAGCCCGACCCGGTCCCCCTTCTCCAGGCCCAGGCCGAGCAGGCCGCGGGCCAGCGTCTCGACCCGTTCCGCCAGCTCCGCGTAGGTCCACCGGATGTCCTGGTGGACCGAGACCAGCGCCTCGTGGGCGCCGTGGGCGGCGACGGTGCGGGCCAGGTTGGCCCCGATCGTCTCGTCGAGGATCGGCACGTCGACGGGCCCGGAATCGATGGCAAGCATGGACACCCTCCTGCTCGGGGCGATCTTGCCACGGGCGGGTTGACGCCGTCGTCAGCCCGGAGGGTGGCCGGACCGATGAGTTCCGAGCCGGAGCCGAGTCGAGCAGTGCGGATCCGGACACGAGGAGGACACGGTGAATGCGCCCGACCTGACCACCGGGCCGCACGGCCACGGGGTGGACGTGTGGTCGACGCCGGACTGGCGCGACCACGCGATGGCGTGGGTGGACGAGCAGCTCGGCGCCCGTGGGCTGGCACGCACGGGGGACGTCGAGCAGCCGCACCTCCGGCCCTGGGCGACCGTCCTGCGGGTGCCCACGTCGGACGGGACCAAGTGGTTCAAGGCGAGCGCCCCCGGCACCGCCTTCGAGGTGCGGCTCTACGACGTGCTGGCCCGGACGGTGCCCGAACGGGTGCTGGCCCCGCTCGCGACCGACCCGGCCCGGTCGTGGGCCCTCCTGCCCGACGGCGGTCCGCCCCTGGGCGAACGGCTGCAGGGCGGCGCGCTGGCCGACGCCCTGGTGGAGGGGCTGGTGGTGTACGGCCGGTTGCAGCTCGACCTGGCGTCGCACGTCGACGAGCTGCTGGCGGCCGGGGTGGCCGACATGCGTCCCGCCGTCATGCCCGAGCGCTTCGAGGAGGCCCTCGACGCCACCGCCGCTGACGCCGATCCCGCCGTCCACCGGAGCCTGACGGCGCTGCGTGCGGACGTGGCGGTGTGGTGCGAGCGGCTCGCCGGGTCGGTCGTGCCCGTCAGCCTCGACCACAACGACCTGCATCCCTGGAACATCCTCGGCGCCACCGCCGACGACTCGGCCCGCGGCGACACCATCCGGTTCTACGACTGGGGCGACGCCGTCGTGGCCCACGCCTTCGCGGCGATGCTCGTCCCCCTGGGCTTCGTCGCGCGGATCCTGGACGTCGGCGTCGACCACCCGCGGTTCGTGCGCGCACGCGACGCCTACGTCGGCGTGTTCGACCGCGGTGCCGCGGCGGGGGAGGACCTCGCCGGAACGCTGGCGACGGCCTGCCGCGTCGCCAAGGTCGCCCGCACCCTTACCTGGGACCGGGCCCTGCGCGCCGCCCGCGAGCAGGGCGAGGAGGTGGACGGCACCTGGGCCCGGGCGCCGCTCGCCTCGCTCGCCTCGCTGCTGGACGACAGCTATCTGGGCGGGGCCTGAGCCGGGTCACGGCTCCTTGCGGGGGCCGCGCTCGACGCAGAGCTCGACCAGCAGGTGCTCGTCGCTGGGGCACTCGATCGCCAGGCTGGCGATGCCCGGCCCGGGCACGACCACCTGGACCGGCATGTTCTGGGGCCCGACGATCGGCACCGTGGCGATGACGGCACCGCCGGCGTCGAAGGCCGTGACCGTGCCGGGCGTGGCGAAGATCCCGAGGGTCAGGCGCACCGCGTCGGCGGGTGCCGCCAGCTCGACGGTGGTGCGGTACCAGAGGTGCAGCCCGGTGATCGCGCCCCAGGTCACGACGTCGGTCTGGGGCTGGGGGGTGCCGGTGTGGTCGAAGACCTCGAACCGATGGCCCTGCTCGACCCGGGGGTTGGCGCCGGCGGTGAGCACGGAGAAGTCGACGCACGCCGACGTGGGCGAGCACTCCTGCACCAGCGCGCCCTCGATCGTGCCGACCAGCCGGCCGCCGCCGCCCTCGTCGGTCGGCTCTACCTCGAACCGGTAGACGCCGGTGACCAGCGAGCCGACCAGCCGGGGATCGCCGGCCCGGACGACCGTGCCGCACAGGCGGCCGATCATGGCGCCGGGATCGCGGCACTCCTCGCAGGCGTGACGCAGGGGCGCGCGGGTGATCCCGGCGTTGGTGATGCCCTGCAGCCGTCCCTGGACCGAGGCCCCTGCGCCCCGCCAGCGCGAAGTCGCCGGCGTGGACGCCGCGCCCGGCCGGGTCGGCGTCGGCGAACAGGGTCACGAGCTGGCGGACGACGAGGCGCCCGTCGAGCAGGGCCTTGCTGCGCTCGGAGTCGCAGTCGTGGGCGGCTACCGACGCCTTGAGGGCGTGCAGCGTGACCAGGGTCTTGCAGTCGAGCTCGGAGCACTCCTCCACCTCGGCGTCGATCGGGAGCAGCTCGCCCTCGACGTCCTTCGACACCGCGGCCAGGCACGCGACCGCCTTCCGCAACTCGTCCGGTCCGTAGCCGCAATCGATCGCCATGGTGGCCTCCCGCTGTCGCCGTGTGTGGAGGACAGACGCGGCAGGCCACCCCCCAGATACGGCGGGGCCCTCAGCCGCTGTCGGGATAGCCGGCCAGCCCGTCGCCGTCGAGGTCGGTGCAGAGGCCGCCCGGGGCGCCGAGGTCGGCCACGCAGTCGGCGTATCCGGTGATCGTGCGGAAGGCGCCGTCCACCGACTGGTCGGTGCAGTCGGGGTCGCCGGCGGCGGGGTCGCAGGGTGCGCCGGCGCGGGGTGTGGTCGTGGTCGTGGTGGACACGGTCGTCGACGCGGTCGACGCGGGTGATCCGCCGCCGCTCGCCTGGGTCGAACCGGTGGTCTCGGCGTCCGTCGTGGTGGGGGACGCCTCGGTGGTCGTCGTCTCGGGCACGGTCGTCGACGTCGAGGTCGTCGCCTGCCCGCCGCCCTGCCCGGCGGCACCGCCCGACCCGTCGCGCGCGAGCAGTGCGCCGGCGACGGCCGCCACCAGCAGGATCGCCGCGGCGGCGGCGATGACGACGAGCCTGCGGGTGCGCGGGGGCGAGCCCTGGTCCTCCGCCGGCGGGAGCGGTCCGGGTCCGGGGCCGGGTGGCGGGGGTGGAGGCGGAGCAGCAGGTACGGGCGCAGTCTCCGAGCTGACGAGGGGCGGCGGGAGCGGCCGCGGGCTCGGCTGCCGGGCTGTCCGGAACGGGCTCGGCGGCGGGCGGTGCCGCGGCGACGTCGTCGGCACCGGGTGCGGCGGCAGCCGCGGTGTCGTCGGCAGCGGGTGTTGCCGCGGCGGCCGCGACCGCCGAGGCCGCGACCGCCGGGGCCGCGACCGTCGCGGCCGCCGCCCCGGGACCGGCGCCGGCCGCCGTGCTCCGGCCCTCGACGACCGCCTCGCGGGCGGCGCCGAGGCAGGTGGCCAGCTTGGGATGAGCGTCGGACGCCACGCTCGCGCCGAGCTCGTGGCCGACGAGCTGGCTGATGAGCGGGATCCGGCTCGATCCGCCGGCGAGCAGCACCGCGTGGAGATCGCCGGGCTTGAGGCCGGCGGCGTCGCAGGTGCGCCGGAACACCTCGACTGTCCGCAGCAGCGCCGGCCGGGCCATCTCCTCGAACTCGGCGCGGGTGATCCTCACCTCGGTCATCAGCTCCGGCAGGGCGACGGGCACCACCGCCTCGGTGTCGTACGACAGCGCCTCCTTGGCGTCGACCGCCGCGGCGCGCAGCTGGGCCACGGCGCGCACCTGCGCGGGCGACGGGGCACCCTCCGGGTCGACCGCCCGCTGGCCGATCACGCCGACGACGTGATCCCAGACGAGGGTGTCCAGGTCGATCCCGCCCAGGCGGTCGTCGCCCTGGGGCCGGCCGATGATCTCGAAGCCGTGCTCGCTCCGGCGCACGATGGTGGCGTCGAAGGTGCCGCCCCCCAGGTCGTAGATCCCGATGGTGGTCCCCGGGGGGAGCTCGTGGCGGGAGGCGTAGTGGATGGCGGCGGCGACCGGCTCGGCCCGCAGCACCGCGCCCTCCACGCCGGCTGCGGCCGCCGCGTCGAGCAGCAGCTGGCGGCGGTGGTCGCGCCAGCTCGCCGGCAGCGTGAGCACGATCCGGCCGGGCGGGCCGCCCTCGCGGGCGGTCACGAAGTCGACCACCCAACGCACGATGGCGGCGGTGAGCGCCTCCGGGGTGTGCGGCCGGCCGCCGAGCGACAGCGGCACCTCGTCGCCCACGCGGCGCTTGAAGTCGCGGGCGACCCGGGTGGCGTCGGCCACCGCCCGGCGCTCGGCGGCCTGGCCGACCAGCAGCATGCCGTCCTCGCGGAGGTAGGCGACGGAGGGGATCACGTCGCCGCGGTCGCCGAGGCTGACGACCTCGGCCCGCTCGCCGCGGCAGGTGGCGGCGGCGGTGAAGGTCGTCCCCACGTCGATGCCGACCGCGTAGTCGGCGGCCGCGCTCACGACCGCGCCCCCGGCACCTGTGTCCCGCTGTGGAGCCGTACCATCCTGCACCCGCCCGTGACTGTGACGGTGACGGTGACGTCCCGGTCGTCGCTCCGCCACGCCTGTTGACGGGCGCCGACTCTAGTGCTCGGGCGACAGCCACGTCCGGTGCGTATCCGAGCACGCGGCGTCGGGTCAGCGGGCGCCCGTGCGGCGCGAAGCCCGCGGAAGGCTTGCCACGCATGGGCCGCATGGCATAGGAGCAAGCCGTGAGCGACCTCCCCGACGTCTCCGACCGCCACGAACCTGCGGCACATCCGGGCAGGGCCGCGCCCGACGCGCCGCAGGTTCGGGACCGCTACGACGTCGTGGTGGTCGGCGGAGGCCACAACGCCCTCGTCGCCGCCGCCTACCTGGCGGGGGCAGGGCTGTCGGTGTGCGTGCTCGAGCGTGCCGACCACGTGGGGGGCGCGGCCGTGAGCGGCCGCGTGTTCGCCGGCGTCGACGCCCGGCTGTCGCGCTACTCGTACCTCGTCAGCCTGCTGCCCGACCAGATCGTCGCCGACCTGGGCCTCGACGTCCGGCTCGCCTCCCGGCCGGTGGCCTCGTACACGCCCGTGCGGCGCGCCGGCCGGCACCTCGGCCTGCTGGTCGAGCGCGAGCCGGGCCCGAGCACGGCCGCGTCGTTCCGGGCGCTCACCGGATCCGACGACGAGTACGCGGCGTGGCAGGCGTTCTACGCGGACGCCGAGCGGCTCGCCCGGGCGGTGGCGCCCACCCTGCTCGACCCCCTGCGGCCGGCCTCCGAGCTGCGGCGCCGGATGGGTGAGGACGTGTGGGAGCGCTTCGTCGCCCGTCCCCTCGGCGAGACGATCGAGGCCGGCTTCCGCGACGACACCGTGCGCGGGGTGGTGCTGACCGACGCCCTCATCGGCACGTTCGCATCGGCCCACGATCCCGGCCTCGTGCAGAACCGGTGCTTCCTCTACCACCTGGTCGGCAACGGCACCGGTGAGTGGCGGGTACCGGTCGGTGGCATGGGCGCGGTGACGGGCGCCCTGGAGCGGGCCGCCCGCGCCGCGGGGGCCCACCTGGTGACGGCGGCCGAGGTGGTCGAGGTCGCGGCCGACGGCCGCGCGGGCGAGGTGCGGTACCGGCGCGGCGATGACGAGCGGGTCGTGGGCGGCGCCTACGTGCTCGCCGGGGTGGCGCCGCTGGTGCTCGACCGGCTGCGGGGACGCGAGCCGGTCGGGCCGCCGCCCGAGGGGGCCCAGGTCAAGATCAACATGGTGCTCGACCGGCTGCCCCGGCTGCGCAGCGGGCACGACCCGGCGGTCGCCTTCGCCGGCACCTTCCACATCGACGAGGGGTACGGGGCGCTCGCGTCGGCCTACGCGGCCGCGGCGGCGGGCGCGCTGCCCGACCCGCTCCCGGGCGAGGTGTACTGCCACACGCTCACCGACCCGTCGATCCTGTCGCCCGAGCTGGCCGGGCGCGGCGTCCACACCCTCACCCTGTTCGGCCTGCACGCCCCCGCGAGGCTGTTCCGCGGCGACGGGACCGGACCCGGTGCGGGCGCCGACGTCCTCGACGAGGCGGCCCGGCGCCACCTGGCCGGCCTCGACGCCTACCTCGACGAGCCGATCGCCGGCTGCCTCGCACGCGACGCCGAGGGCCGGCCCTGCGTCGAGGCCGTCAGCCCCACCGACCTCGAGGCGAGCCTCGGCATGCCGGGCGGCCACATCTTCCACGCCGACCTGAGCTGGCCGTGGGCGGACGGCGGCGACGAGGGCGGCAGCGGCGCGGGCGGGGGCGGTGACGCCGGCCGACAGGACGCCCGGCCGGGGGCGTGGGGCGTCGAGACCGACGTCGCCAACCTGTTCGTCTGCGGCGCCGGGGCCCGGCGAGGCGGAGGCGTCAGCGGGATCGGCGGCCACAACGCGGCGATGGCGGTGCTCGACAGGCTCGCGGGCGTGGGGACGGCCGGGCGGTAGGTTCCCGCCGTGGCCGAGGAACGAGGTGACGCGGCACCGGGCCGGGCGGGGTCGGTGGCCGCCGCCGGTCTCGTCGGCGCGCTGGCAGGCGCCGCGCTCGCCGCCGAGCGGGGCCGCAGGCGGGTGGCCGGGGCGGCGCTCGCGGGTGCCGCCGGGTTGGCCGCGTCGGAGGCCGTGGCCCGGGCCCGCCAGCGCCCGGGCGAGATCCCGGCCCTGTGGCAGCGCATCGCGGTGAGCTCGGCGCTGGCGGCGCCGCTCGGCTGGGCGGCGGGTCGGCTGGCGGGGGCCGGGCCGGTGGCGGTGGGCACGTCCGCGGGCGCGGTCGCCGGCGCTCTCGGCCTGCGCCCGCACAAGGTGGCGCTCGGGCCGGTGGTGGGCGCGGCCGTGGGCCTGGCGGCGGCGGCCGGCGGTCGGGCGCGGTCGGCGCGGCCACCTGCGCCAACCGCGGCGGTGGCGGCCGGGGCGGTGCTCGCCTACCGGGTGCTGTCGGCCCTGTTGTTCCGGGAGGCGCAGGTGTCGCTGCTGGCCGAGCGGGTCCGGGCCGAGGACCTGCCCTTCGTGGTGCCCCGCGAGGCGCGGTCGCGCTACGTCGGGACCGGGTACGTCGCGCGAGCTGGCCGAGGTGCTGGGCGGCAGCTACGTCGCCGCAGCCGCCGACGTGGGGATCGTGGCGTCGGTCGACGACCTGGCCGGGCCCGACTTCGACCCCGCCGCCGCTCGATCCGCAGGTGCGGGAGTTCTACGAGCACACCACCCGGTTCACCCTCGACATCGTCCCGGCGTGGCGGCCCTGGGTGCGCCCCGGCTACCTGCTGTACCGGAACCTCCTCGCCCGCCCCCTGGGCCAGGCCAGCGTCCCGATGAACCAGCGGGAGGCGCAGCGCGGCATCCGCAGCCGCATCGACACGATCACCCCGGCGGGCGACGACACCGTGTCGGTGCGGGGCTGGATCCGGTCGTTCGCCGACAACGACGAGCCGATCTACGTGGGGATCTACACCACCTACCGGCACGAGGGCCGCGGCTACGTCAGCGTCGGCTTCCCGCTGCCCCACGCCAGCTTCACGGCGACGCTGGCCCCCCGGGCCCGGGAGGGCGGCGGCCTGGTGCTGACCAGCGACAGCGACCTCGACCATCCCGGCCACTACCTCACCTACGTCGACCCCGACACCCGGGAGCTGACCGCTCTCGCGGTGCGCGGCTTCGCCGAGCAGCTCGACGTGTACGTCGACGACGGCGACGGCGGCGAGCTACGGGCCGAGCACGCGTTCTCGGTCTTCGGGCTGCCGTTCCTGGTGCTCCACTACCGCATCCGCCGGAAGCCGGATCCCGCCGGGCCCGGGCGACCGGGGTAGGCCGGGAGGGGGCCCTGGCGACGCGCGGCGGCGGGGGTCAGCGGAAGGTGAGGCCCTCGAAGTCGCCGCTCGCGCGCCAGGCGTCGATGTACTGGAAGTACGCCATGGCGCCCGCGGGGTAGCCCTGGAGGAAGAAGCCACTGTTCGCCAGGGGCTGGCCCTCGTTGTTGTAGTACCCGGGGGTGCAGTCGGGGGAGCCGATGATGCCGAAGCCCTGGCCCGAGGCCAGCACCTCCATCCAGGCGTCCTCGCCCTCCTCGGTGACCTCGATCTCGTCGAACCCGTTGTCGAGGGCGTGCCGGACCATCACGGCGATCGTCCGGCCCGACTCGGTGAGGTTGTGGGGCACGTTGGAGATCAGGTTGGCGCCCTGGCTCGGCGACACGATGAACAGGTTGGGGAACCCGTGGACGTGGATGCCGTGCTTGGACCGCATGCCCTCCGCCCAGTGCTCCGACAGCCGGCGGCCGCCGCGGCCCACCGGGTCGTAGCCGATGCGGTGCACGAACTCGGTGCCCACCTCGAACCCCGAGGCGTAGATGAGGCAGTCGATCTCGTACTCCCGACCGGCGACCACCACCCCGTTCTCGGTGACGCGCTCGACGCCCTTCCCGTCGGTGTCGACGAGCGTGGTGGACGGCTCGTTGTAGGCCTGCAGGTACTCGTCGTGGAAGCAGGGCCGCTTGCACAGCTGCCGGTACCAGGCCTTGAGCCTCTCGGCGGTCTCCGGGTCCCCGACGATGCTGTCGACCCGGGCCCGGATCTCGCTCATCTTCTCGAAGTCCGAGTCCTCGAACGCCGCCATCATCCCCTCGGGGGTGAGCTGGTCGGGCGGCAGGGTCATGATGCGGCTGCGGATGCGGCGGGACAGGTCGGTCCAGCCGTCCTGGACCAGGTCCTCCTCGGCCATGGCGCCGGTCTGGTTGGCGGTGAAGTTCTCCAGCCAGCGCTGCTGCCAGCCGGGCGTGGCGATGGTGGCGAACCAGTCGGGATCGGTGGGCCGGTTGTCGCGCACGTCGACCGAGGACGGCGTGCGCTGGAAGACGTAGAGCCGCTCGCAGGCCTTGGCGAGGTGGGGCACGCACTGCACCGACGTGGCGCCGGTGCCGATGATGCCGACCCGCTTGTCGGCCAGCCGGTCCATGGGCGCCCCGTCGGGATCGCCGCCCGTGTACTCGTAGTCCCACCGGCTGGTGTGGAACGAGTGGCCGCGGAACTCCTCGATGCCCTCGAGGCCGGGCAGCTTGGGCACGTGCAGCGGGCCGGGGCCCATGCCCAGGAACTGGGCGGTGAACTCGTCGCCCCGGTTGGTGCGGATGATCCAGCGCGAGCGGGCGTCGTCCCACTCGAGGTCCTGGACGATGGTGTGGAAGAGGGCCTTGTCGTAGAGGTCGTACTGCTTCCCGATGCGCTGGCAGTGCTCGAGGATCTCGGGCGCGTGCGCGTACTTCTCGGTGGGCATGTGCCCGGTCTCTTCGAGCAGCGGCATGTACACGAAGCTGGCGGTGTCGCACTGGGCGCCCGGGTAGCGGTTCCAGTACCAGGTCCCGCCGAAGTCGCCGCCCTTGTCGATGATGCGCACGTCGTCGATGCCGGCCTCCTTGAGGCGGGCACCGGTGACCAGCCCGGCGAAGCCACCGCCGATGAAGGCGACGGTGACGTGGTCGTTCACCGGCTCGCGCTCGGTCACGGGCGTGTAGGGGTCCTCGAGGTAGTGGGCGAGCTGGCCTGCGAGGCGCAGGTACTGGGCGTTGCCGTCGGGCCGCAGCCGCTTGTCGCGCTCCTCGGCGTACCTGCGCTTGAGGGCGTCCTTCTGAGCCGTGTCCATTGACCTCAGAGTCAAGGCGAACTTGACCGGCGGGTCAAGTCCCGGTTTCGGCGCCTCGCCCCGGCGGAAGGGCGCGACCGTCTCGAATCGCGCGCCAACGGGTACGCGTCGTCACGACCGACGTCGGGCCGATGCTCCGGGCGCAGTGCTGGGCCCAGGCTGGATGCGTGCGGCACGACGGAGACGTGGGAGGAGGCGAGACGACATGTGGTACGGCAACCTGGGGAGGTCCCGGCCGGAGCGGCGGATGCGGCTTGTGCCGATCGTGGCGGCCGTGGCCGGCGGTGCGCTGGCCCTGGCCGTCATCAGCGGCGGCATCCTCGACCTGCCCGACTGGTTCGAGGGCGGCCGCAGCGACCCCGGCCCCCGGGGCGACGTGATCTACGAGGGCCAGGAGGCCCGGTCGGCCTCCGAGCAGTTCCTCGTCGACATCGGCGACGGCGAGGCGGTGGTCAGCGTGCGGGCCAAGCAGGACCACGACAGCTCGGGCTGGCTCATCAACGGCGACTTCCAGTCGACCAACGGCACCTCCAGCGTCGCCGACCCCGACGACCGGGGCGTCCCGGCGCGGCTGACCGTGGGCATCGACTACTGCGCGGACGGGCTGATCACCACCATCACGCCGGTCGACGACGGCGAGGACGGTGGCGGGGGCGACGACGACGGGCCCGCGCCCGTGGCCGCGGTGCGCTTCGAGATGGGCGACCTGTTCGTGTGCGACGCGACCCTCGAGCACACCGCGGCCAACGATGCAGCCTTCAAGCAGGACGACACGCCCAACGACCTCCACGGGGCGTTCGTCAGCTTCGTGGCCCGGGCGGTCGAGACGACCGCGGCCGCGTCGGCCTGCCCCGACGACGAGCTGGCCGAGTTCCGTTCCGCCGACTACACGGCGTTCGTGCGGTCGCAGCTCGCCGACCGGTTCGGCCTGGCCGAGGGCGACGTCGAGGTGGTGGCCGGGCGGGCCGGCCGGTCGGACGAGGAGACGAGGGACGACCTGCGGGCCCGGCTCGACAGCTTCACCAGCGTGGCCGACCCGGACGACCCCTCGGCCCGCTACGAGGCCCTGTCGTTCCAGTACCTGGCCGGCGACGGCGAGGCGGTGGCCGACGCCTGCTATCGCGATCCCGGCGCTCGCGATCTCGACGACCTCGCGACCGTCCCTGCCCCGGACCCGGGCGGCGAGGGCAGCGGGAGCGGCTGACCGCCGCGCTGGCGCGCCCCCGCCGGGCCCCGGTGGACCCGCGCATGACACAGGCGTCAGACTCCCGGGCCATGGCGGGGAACCTGACGTCAGTGGGCGGTGCGCTGCGCGCCGTCGATCGTGACCTCCTCGGGCTGGCCCCCGACCCGGAGGCGCCCGACGCGCTCGCCTTCGAGGTGGTCCCCCACCTGTGCCGCACCGACGGGCGGTTCTACGGCGGGGCGGCGCTGGCCGCGGCCCTGGCGGCCAGCGAGGCGGCGACCGGACGGCCCGCCCTGTGGTCGTCGACGCAGCTCGTCGCCAGCGCCGACCTGGGCGAGCGCATCCGCGTCACCACCGATGTGGTGGCCTCCGGCCGCACGGTCGACCAGGTCCACATCCGCGGGACGGTCGGCGACAGGCTGGTCTTCAACGCCGTGGGCGGGACCGCGACGCCCCGGCCCGCCGGTCTGCAAGGGCCCGGCCAGGTCATGCCCCGCGTGCCCCCACCCGAGGACTGCGCCGACTGGCGCGGCGGCCGCCATCCCGGCGGCGCCGGCGACGGGTCGGGCCCCGGGCCGGGCGACTCGGCGCAGGCCGGCCCGGCCGCCGCTCTCGACCGTGGGGGCGCCGTGGCTCGGACCATCGGCCACGGGCTCGTCAGCGTGCACCGTGAGGCGCCGATCCTGACGGCGTCGTCCGACGGCCCCGAACGCCCCGGGCACATGGCGCTGTGGGCCCGGCTGACCCCCGACCCGGGGCGGCGCCCGGCGGCCATGTCGCCGGCGGTGCTGGGCTTCCTGGCGGACATGGTCCCGATCGCCTGCGCCCGCGCCTGTGGCGTCGCCGGGGCCGGCACCAGCCTCGACAACTCCCTCCGGGTCGGCGAGCCGGTCGAGTGCGAGTGGGTGCTGCTGGAGCTCGACGCCCACGTCTCGGTGGGGGGCTTCGGCCACGGCCAGGTGCACCTGTGGTCGCCCGACGGCCGGATGCTGGGCACCGGCACCCAGTCGGCCCGGCTGTTCAGCTTCGACGACTTCGCCAACGGGAGGGCAGGGTGACCGACACCGACCAGCTCAACGAGCTGAGCTTCTACACGCTCGCCGGGGCGCCGCAGTCGCCCGCCGACCTGATCGGCGAGGTGGCCACGGCCGAGGCGCTCGGCCTCGGCAGCGCGTTCATCTCCGAGCGGTTCAACATCAAGGAGGCCTGCACGCTCTCGGGTGCGGTCGGCGCCGTGTCGACCACCCTGGGCATCGCCACCGCGGCCACCAACCACAACACCCGCCACCCGGTGGTGACGGCCTCGTACGCCACCACCATGCACCGCCTCACCGGCGGGCGCTTCACGCTCGGCCTGGGACGGGGGATCGCCCCGCTGTTCAGCGCGTACGGCATCCCGCCGATCACCACCGCACAGGTGGAGGACTTCTGCGGCCTCGTCCGCCGGCTGTTCCGGGGCGAGGTCGTGCTCGGCCACGACGGACCGGCGGGTCGCTACCCGGTCCTGCACCTCGACTCGTCCTTCGACGAGGACATCCCCCTCGGCTTCACCGCCTTCGGTCCCAACTCGCTGGCCCTGGCCGGTCGGGCGATGGACATGGTGGTGCTGCACACGTTCTTCACCGACGAGACCGTCGAGCGCTGCGTGGCGACGGTACGCCGGGCGGCCGAGGAGGCGGGGCGCGACCCGGCGTCCGTGCGCATCTGGTCGTGCTACGCCACCGTCCACGACGGGCTCCCCGACGCGGTCCGCCTCCGCAAGACGGTGGGCCGCATGGCCACCTACCTGCAGGGCTACGGCGACCTGATGGTCAGCACCAACCGCTGGGACCCGGCGGTGCTGGAGCGGTTCCGGGCCGATCCCGTGGTGGCGTCGTTCCCGGGCGCGCTCGACGCCAAGGGCGATACCGACACGCTGGAGCACGTCGCCACGCTCATCCCGGAGGAGTGGCTGGAGCCGGCGGCCACCGGCACCCCCGCGCACTGTGCCGAGCGCGTGCTGCGCCAGTTCGATCTGGGCGTCGACGGCGTCATCATGCACGGCGCCGCACCGGCCGAGCTCGAGCCGGTCGTCGCCGCCTATCGCGCCGTCCGCCCGACGGGCCGCTTCGACACGCTCGCCCCCAACCCGGGCCGGTAGTCCCCCCGAGCGGTGCGCGCCGCCGCGCCGGACGGCACAGCTCGGTCAGGCCGCGGGATGTGGTAGCCCGGACGGATGCGGCTGGGCCGGTTCTCTCGTCGTGCGGCCATGCGTGGTGCGCTGTCGGCGTGCCTCGCGGCCCCGCTGGGGCGGGAGGCGGCGGCCGCCGCCGCGGCGAGCGGCGCCGCGCAGGAGCGACCGGCGGCGGGGGTGGCGGGCGGACTGGCGGTGGCGGCGATCTGGCTCGCCGGGGGCGGTGCACCGGCGGGGATCTCCACGCGCGGGCGGGCCGCCCGCGTCGCGGCCGGTGCCATGGTCGGTCTCGCCACGCGCTGGGTGTGGCCGGTGGCGCCGAAGGAGCCCGCGGCCGTGCGCCCGCACCGGTCGTGGACCGGGCTCGCCGCGTCGGCCGACGGGGCGGGTGTGGCCATCGTCGTCAACGCGGGGGCGGGCGCCGGCCAGGCCGGCTCGGGTGACCTCGGAGCCGAGCTGCGGGCCGCGCTGCCCGCGGCCGAGGTGGTGGTGCTGGACGACCCCTCGGGTCTGCCGGACGAGCTGGCCCGCCTGGCGACCGACGGTGCCCGGGCGCTCGGGATCGCCGGCGGCGACGGGTCGATCAACACCGCCGCCGAGGTGGCCGGCCACCACCATCTCCCCCTGTTGGTCGTGCCGGCGGGAACCCTCAACCATCTCGCCCGCGACCTCGGCGTCGAGTCCGTCGACGACGCCGTCCAGGCGGTCCGGGCGGGGACGGCCGTCGAGATCGACGTCGCCCGCATCGCCGGGCGGCCGTTCCTCAACACCGCCAGCTTCGGCAGCTACGTCGAGATCGTCGACGCCCGCGAGGAGCTGGAGGCGCAGATCGGCAAGTGGCCGGCGCTGGCCGTGGCGGTGGCCCGGGTGCTGCGGCGCGGGCACCCGGTGGCGGTCGAGATCGACGGGGAGCCGTACCGCCTGTGGGCGGCGTTCGTGGGCAACTGCGGCTACCACCCGGCAGGCATGGCGCCGACGTGGCGGGAGCGGTTGGACGACGGCCGGCTCGACGTGCGAGTCGCCGACGCCGGCCACCCGTTCAGCCGCACGCGCCTGGTGCTGGCGGTCCTGACCGGGCGCCTGCACCGCAGCCCGGTGTTCCGGACATGGCACACCACCACGCTGTCCGTCCGGTCCCTCGACGGGCCGTTGCGGCTGGCCCGGGACGGCGAGACGTTCGACGGCGCCGAGCACGTCGAGATCACCAAGGGCGGCGACCGCCTGGCGGTCTACACGCCCCGGCGTGCCGACGCCGACGACGAACCGTGAGCGGTCAGACCCGGCGGTAGCGGGCCTGCACCAGGCAGAACACCCCGTACGCCAGCAGGCCGAGCGCCACGCCGGCGAGCAGCCACGTGCCGTAGTCCTGGTGGGCCAGCTTGGCCAGCGCCCCGTCGATGCCGATCGCCTCGGCCGGGTCGTACTCGATCGCCGCCTTGCCCAGGAACCAGCCGACGAGGGTGAACACCACGCCCCGGGCGGCATGACCGAGCACCCCGGAGCGGACGGCCCACGGGCGGATCTCCCGGGGCATGTCCCGCTCGCGCAGGTCGTCCCGGAACGACTGGGTCACGGCCTTCACGATGTTGACGACGCCGTACACGACGAGCGCCGCAGCGACGCCACCGACGATCCACCGCCCGAACGGCCAGTCGAGGATCCGGGCCGTCTCCGCCCGCTCGTCGCCGCCCGACCCCGTCCCCGACCGGCTGCCCAGGGCCAGCGACACCGCCGCGGCGGCGGAGGCGGCGTAGATCCCGCCCACCAGCAGGTGGTGGGCCCGCTTGCCGAGGCCCTTCGGGTCGGTGCCGTCACCGTCGCGGTCGAGCACCGCCCGCACGAACTGCCAGAACGCGTAGGCGGCGAAGCCGATTGCCAGGACGATGAGTGCGGCCGTGCCGAAGGACGCGCCGGCCACCTCGCGCAGCACGCCCTGGCGGTCGCTCGGCTGCGCGCGATCGCCGAACGCGACCTGTAAGGCCAGCACGGCGATCAGCGCGTAGCTGACGCCCTTGGCCACGTGGCCGACCCGACCGGCCCACTCGACCCAGCGTGCGTTCTTCGCCTTGGTGCGGGCCCGGCGGCTGACGCGGGTGCCGCGCTGCGCGGCCGTCGTGATCGGGCTCATCGTGTCGCCTCCTGCCGGGCTGCCTGCCTCGTGCGCAGGACGTGTACCCCCGAACCGCTCGCCGCAGCCGTGGCGGCCGGTCCGGGCTTCGGTCCCGTGGCGGTGACGCGCGACGCTGGCGGGATGCATCGGAACGTCGTGCGGCTGACCGCGGCCGCCACCGAGCTCGGCCTGCCGGTCGAGACACGCGAGTTCCCCGAGGGCACCCGCACCGCCGACGACGCCGCCCGCGCGATCGGCTGCCAGGTCGGGCAGATCGTGAAGTCGCTGGTGTTCCTGCTCGACGGCGAGCCCGTCGTCGCCCTGGTGTCCGGCGCCAACCGGCTCGACGAGCGGCGCCTCGCTACTGCCCTCGGCGGAGACGAGGTCGGACGGGCGGACGCCGACGTGGTCCGCACCGCCACCGGGTACCCGATCGGCGGCGTGCCGCCCTTCGGCCACGCCCGGGTGCTGGCGACCGCGATCGACGAGGACCTGCTCGGCTACGACGAGGTGTGGGCGGCCGCCGGCACGCCCCGCGACGTGTTCGCCCTCGCCCCCGCCGACCTGGTGCGGGTCACCACCGCCACCGTCGCCCCCCTCCGCGTCTGACGCACCCGGGGCGTCGCTACGCTCGGCCGGATGGAGCAGCCGGTACCGACGCTGGCCCGACGGATGTGGGAGGCCGTCGAACCGCTGCACGCCGTCGCCTACTTCGCGCCCGGCCCGACCGAGGCCCTCAAGGCCCTCGGGCTGAAGGGCTACTGGATGACCTACTTCGCCGGGCGGTTCGCCCCGCTCGGGGCGGTCGGACCCGAGCCGGTGGCCGCCATGGCCTTCGGCTTCGCCCCGGCGATGGTGGCGCGTGCCCTCCCGGACGCTTGGGCCTACGCGCCGCCCGACCGGATCGTCGCCGCCCGGATCGAGGCCGCCGCCGCGGTGTTGCGGGACGTCCTCGCCGATGCGGGGCCGGGCGTGGTGGACGAGCTCGGCGACCTGGTGGCGACGGCGGTCGCGGGGTGCCGTCCCGAGGGCCGCCCGCTCGCCGCGGGGTGGCTCGGGGTGCCCCCGCCCGCCGACCCGTTCGGCCGGCTGTGGCTGGGGGCGACGGCGCTGCGGGAGCATCGGGGCGACGGGCACGTCAACGCGGCGGTGGCCCTCGGCCTGCAGGGCCTCGACACGACCGTCACCCTCGTGGCCACCGGCGAGCTTCCCCGCGAGGTCATCCAGCCGCACCGCGGGTGGAGCGACGAGGAGTGGGCGGAGGCCGAGGATCGCCTCCGCGCCCGCGGGGCCCTCGACGGCGACGGCCTGCTCACCGCGGCGGGCGGGGCGCTGCGCCGCGAGCTGGAGGACGAGACCGACCGGCTGGCGGCGGGCCCGGTCGAGCGCCTCGGCGAGGCCCGCGCCGAGCGGCTGATCGAGCTGGCCACCCCACTCGGCCGTCGCGTGATCGACGGCGGCACGATCCCCGTCCCCAATGCGATGGGCGCCCCCCGCCCCTGACCCGTCGGGAGATCACGGGTCATCCGTCGGGCCGGGGTGGAGGGTGACGAGGGTGAGGTCGACCCAGGCCGTGAGGATCCGGACGTCGTCGACGTCGAGCGGCGGCGAGCCGAACGTCCAGGCGGTGCGGCGCAGCGCGACCAGGGCGCCGAGCAGCAGCACGGCGGTCGCGTCCGGGTCGGGCGCGTCCGGGGTGAGGCCCGCGATGAGCGCGGCCGCCACCTTGTAGCTGAGGTCGACGATGTCGGTCTTGACCTGGCCGACGAGATCGGCGATGCGCGGGCCGTCGCGCTCCAGCACGCGCGTGAGGTCCTCGAGGTGGTCCATCTCTGCCAGGAACCAGCGGCCGAGATCCATGAGCACGGTCTGCAGTTGCTCGCGACCGGTTCCCGAGGCATCGGGGAGCGTGAGCTCGCCGATCCGGACCGCGCCCTCGGCGGCCCGGTCGATGTAGGCCCGCACGGCCGTCTCGAGCAGCGCCTGCTTGGAGGCGAAGTGCTTGTAGAGGGCCCCGCGCCGGGGCTGGAGGCCGGCGGCAGCCTCGATCTCGCCCACCGACGTCGCCTGGAAGCCGCGCGCCGCGAACAGGCGCATCCCCGCCTCGACCAGCCGCTGGCGGGTCGGCGCGGGCGACGGGGTGGCTGCCATTGCCTGATGGTAATCGTGTGATTACCATCCGATGGGGCGCCGGGAGCGGTGCCCGATCGGAGGACCATGCGATGACCCTCGAGCTCGCGTACGCCGATCCCACACGTTCCCCGGTGCGTTCCGGCGGGGCTACGCCGCGTTCGGTGCGACCCGGCCGGCCCGGTTCATCTCGCGCCACATCAACTGGAAGCTCGACCCGTTCCTGCTGCGGTCCACACGCGGCCGGCTGGCGACCACGCTGGTGTTCCCGACCGCGGTGCTCGAGACCACGGGGGCCAGGACCGGTGCCCGGCGACGCAACGCCATCATCTACTTCCACGACGGCGACCGGGTCACGATCGTCGCCTCCAACGCCGGCGACGCCGCGCACCCCGCCTGGTACCACAACCTCCGGGCCCATCCGCAGGTCACGTTCGGCGGCATCCCGATGCACGCCACGGTGGTCGACGACCCGGCCGAGCGCGAGCGGCTGTGGGTGCTGGCCGACCGCGTCTTCCCCACGTTCGCGGCCTACCGGCGGCGCGCGGCCGCGGCCAACAGGAGCGTCCCGATCGTGCAGCTCACCCCGGTCGACGGGGACGACGTCTCGTAGCCGCGGAACCGTCGCGGATCGCGCCGCGGTTGCCGGGGTAGCGATCAGGGGCCATGAGCGACGTGACCTGCCTTCGCGAGCCGCACGCCCCCCGAGCGCAGGCCCCGCCCCCACCCGCTCGCTCGCCGGCGCTCGACCGGCTGCGGGGGATCGCACTCGTCGCCATGCTCGTCCACCACCTGACCGAGTGGCTGACCGGCGACGCCCGGGCGGTGCTGCCCGGCTGGCGCTCGTTCGTCGTCACGGACGTGGCGGCGGTCGCGTTCTTCTGTGCCGCCGGAGCGTCGATGGCGCTGCTGGCGAGCGGTCGCCGCCGCCGGGGAGCGCCCCGTGCCGGGGTGGCCGCCGAGATCGTCCGCCGGTACGGCCTGCTGGTTCCCGTCGGCGTGTTGCTGCACTGGCTGCTGTGGCGGGACGCGTTCACGTTCGGGGTGCTGGAGGCGCTGGGCGTGGCGGTGGTGGTGGCCGCCGCCGTCGTCGCCGTGGTGCCGGATCGGTTCCTGCCGGTCGCGACGATGGCGACGCTCGTGCTCGGCGTCTGGTGCGAGCGGCTGGTCGACGGGCGGGGCGGCGCGGCCGAGGAGGTACTCGGCGGCAAGTTCCCCCTGGTCACCTACGCCGGGTTCGCACTGGTCGGCGCCGCTGTCGTCCGCGGGGGTCGGCTCGCCGACCGGCGCTGGGCCGCGGCCGCCGCGGCGACGACGGTCGCCGCCACCGCGGCCCTCGTGGCGAGCGGGATCGCGCCCGACCGCTACCCGGGCGGCATCTCGTTCGTGGTGCCGGGCCTGGCCGGCACCGCCGTCGCGTGGGGTGTGGCCCACCTCCGGTGGCCCACCTGGCTCGGCGCCGGCGACCGGGCGTTGCGCCAGGCGGGCCTCCGCGCCTTCGGGATCTTCGTCGCCCACTACGTGCTGCTCGGCCTGCTGCGCCACGCCGGCATCACGGGAACGGTCACCGCCCCGGTGGCGGTGGCCGTGGCGCTACTGGTGACGGTGGCGTTGTGCGTGGTGGCGCCGCTGGTGCCGCAGCTCCCCTGGTCGCCGCGCCGCGGCGCCCGCGGCGCCGGCCGACCAGCGGACCCGACGACCACCAGCGGCGCCGGCCACCCCGCGGAGTCGGTCAGCGGGCCGCGCGCCGCCTGACGGACCGCGGAGCCGGCGGTCGGCTCACCCGGTCGTGTCGCCGGCGGCCCGGGCCCACGGGTCGGGGCCGGGGTCGCCACCCGCGGCCGCGACGACGAGGCGGGCGACGAAGTGCGACCACCCGATCGCGTGGTCGGGCTGCTCCTCGGGCGGGAGGTCGCGGTGGATCAGGTCGAGCACCGTGGCGTCGCCGTCGGGGCGCAGGGTGATCTCGACGGTGGACGATCCCGGCGGCAGCGTGTCGTTGCCGGCAGCGCCCCAGGTGAACACCACGCGGTGCGGCGGCTCGACCTCGACGTACCGGCCGCGGACCGGCACGCCGTTGACGTCGACGGCGAACTCGCCGCCGGGCTCGGCCTGGAGCTCGCTCCACTCGCCCATCCAGCGCACGATCAGGTCGGCGTCGGTGAGGTAGGGGAACACGGCCTCGGGCGACGCCTCGATGCGGACGCTCGTGACGTACGAGCCGTCGCTCACGTGGACCTCCGGTCGTCGGCCGCCCTGTCGCCCTCGACGACGTCCTTGAGGCGGGACAGGGATGCCGGCCACAGCTCCTCCAGGTAGGCCCGGGCGGAATCGAGGGCCTCGGGACGCAGGGCGTACAGCCGGCGGGTGCCCTCGCGCCGCTCGTTGAGCAGGCCGGCGTCCTTCAGCACACGCAGGTGTTGCGACACCGCCTGCGGGGTGATGGCGAACTGGTCCGCGATCTCGCCGGCGGGCAGCTCGCGGTCGCGTACCAGCTGGAGGATGCGTCGCCGCTGGGGCTCGGCCAGCGCCCGGAGCACGGCGTCGGCGCCCGCGTCGCCCGCGTCCTCCGGCCCGGCACCCGCGTGGCCCGCGGCGGCCGGGCTCACGGCGTGCGACCGAGGAAGGCGACGAGTCGATCGGTGGCCGGGGCGTCGTCGGCGACGGGCACGGCCGGGCCGATGCGCGGCGCGCGCATGTCGTCGCTGAGGGTCTGCCGGGCGAAGGCGAGCACGGTCTCGGCCAGGCCCGTCTCGAGCGTGGCGTCCTGCCCGGTGGCCCTGGCCAGGTCCCAGCCGTGCACGGCGATGTCGACCGTGGTGAAGCCACTGAGGACGGCGCCCGGCATGTCCCCGAAGGGCGTCGTGTGGCTCCGAGCGAGGGCGTCGCCGCCGGCCGCGGCCAGCAGCTCGGCGGCCGCCTTGCGGTACGAGTCGAGCGGATCGTCGCCCACGAGGTCGAGCTCCGGCAGCGCGCCGGGCCCTCCGGTGCCCGGTGCCGGTGGGATGTCGCTGAGCAGGGCCTTGCCGAGGACGAGCGTGCTGACCAGGTGGTTGAGGAGCTGGCGGACGTTCCACTCCGAGCAGGGCGTGGGACGGTCGAGCTCGTCGGCGGTGACGCGGGCGACCACCTGCTCGGTTGCGTTGCAGGCGTCGGTCATGGTGGTGAGGTCCATGGGCAGTATTTAAGTCATTTCTTTCTAAAGCTGTCAACTGAAGGATCGGCGCCGACCGGCGCGGGCCTCATCAGTCGACCTGCCGTGCCAGCGTCTTCGGTGCCACCAGGCGGTAGGCGTCGACGATCAGCTCGCGGACCTCGTCCCAGTCGATGTCCCCGGTGTCGAGGTAGATCCCGACGTAGCCGTGCTGGGCGATGTAGGACGGCATGAAGAACTTGACCGGATCGGATGCGACCAGCTCGGCGTTCTCGCCCTTGGCCGCCTTCACGGTCAGACCCACCCGGCCGTCGCCGTGGTGGTCGACGGTGTGATAGCCGACGGTCTTGCCCCGCACCGTGAGCTTGTGGTGCTGGGAGCCCGCCACCTCGCACTCGGGGAGGTCGCGACAGATCGCCCGCACCCTCTCGATCGTCCGGTCACCGGCCTGCCCGTCCATCCCGACAGCATCCCCGCCATCCGCCCCCGCCGCAACGGCCGCGCTCCCGCTGAGGCCTAGGTTGGCCGGATGGTTGCCGGGGACGAGCTGCGGATCGACGTGTGCGGTGCCGAGCGCGCCGCCGACGTGCACCGGTTGACCCAGGCTGCCTTCACCCGCCACCTGGTCCTCGACCCGCCGTCGGGGGCCGGCGCGGAGTCGGCGGCCGACGTGGCCGCGGACCTGGCCACCGGTGGCGGGGCGCTGGCCGCGCGCGGGGACGAGCCGGTCGGTTGCCTCCGCTGGCACGTGACCGACGACGGCGACTTCCACGTGCGCCGGGTGGCGGTCGACCCGGCCTTGCAGGGAGCGGGCGTCGGGCGTGCCTTGATGGCGTGGGCCGAGGGCGAGGCCCGCCGGCGGCGCTGCGTGGGCCTGACGGTGGGCGTCCGCATCGCGCTGCCCGGCAACCGAGCGTTCTTCCGGCGCCTGGGATTCGTGATCGAGGGCGAGCACCACCACGACGGCTACGACCACCCGACCTGGCTCGCCCTGCGCAAGCGGCTCGATGCACCGGAGCCCGCGGTGGACTGAACCCCGCGCCGGGCCGGGGTACGGTGGCCGCATCGGTTGGGGAATCGTCCGGGTCGTCGTCGCGGCCGGCCTCGTGGCCGGCCTGTCGGCGCGCTCGCCCGGTGCGTCGCCGCCGGCGGCCGCGACACCCGTCGACGTCGTCCCCGGCGACGGCAAGGCCACCCACTACGACTCCGTGGACGGCGGCAACTGCTCGCTGCCGTCGGCGCCTGCCGACCACCTGGACGTCGCGCTGTCCCACGTCGAGTACGGCACCGCCGACGCGTGCGGCGGCTACCTCGACGTGGTCGGCCCCGAGGGGAGCGTGCGGGTGCTGATCACCAACCAGTGCCCGGAGTGCCCTGTCGGCCACATCGACCTCTCCCGGCCGGCCTTCGACCGCGTCGGCCGGCTGGAGGCAGGTGAGATCCCTGTGTCTTACAGCCTCGTCCGCAACCCGCCGGTGGCCCAGCCGATCGCCGTGCGGGTGAAGACCGGATCGTCGCGCTGGTGGATGCAGATCCAGGCGCTCGACCACGGCAACCCCATCTCCGCCTTCGAGCTGCGCACCGGCGACGGCTGGCGCAGCCTGGTCCACACCGACGACAACTTCTGGATGGCCGAGAACCCCGGCCCCGGTGATGGTCCGTACACCGTGCGGATCACCGACATCTACGGCCAGAGCGTCACCGTCGACGGCATCGCCATGGCCCCCGACCAGGTGCAGCGCACCGGGGCGCGGCTGTACCCGGCGGGAGGCGCCGGGGCGGCACCACCGCCGCCGGGACCATCGCCCACCGACGCGCCGGCCCCGCCACCGTCCGCTCCCACGACCACGGCCGCGCCACCGACCACGGTGGCGGTGCCCAAGCTCTCGGCCGTGGCGCGGCCGCCCGCAGGTGCCGCGGGACGGTCCCCGGCGACCGACGCGGTGGCGGCGCAGGACGGGGAGGACCGCGGCCGAGGCCCCGGCAGGGGTGCGGCCGCGCTGACTGCGGCCGTCCTGGCGCTCGCGGCGGCTCGAGCGCTGGCAGCCCGCCGCCGACGCCGATCGGCCGGCGTCGACTAGCGGCTCGTGGGCGCGGCCGGCAACTGGTCGTTCGGGCCGGTCGTCCTGCTGGCGATACCCGTCGGTGAGGTGCCTGGGCGTGACACACGCATCCGGCCTCATTCCTGCTGGTCGGGTGCGGGTTGGGGTTGGGGGTGCTGGTCGTGGTGGTAGCGCCAGCGGTTGTGGAAGGCGCAGGTGAGTTGCCCGTTGTCTTGGTCGGTGAGCCCGCCTCGGGACCAGGCGACGATGTGGTCGCCTTCGCAATGGGCGGCGGGGATGTGGCAGGTGGGGTGGGTGCAGCGGGGGTGTTTGAGCTCGAGGATGCGGCGCAGGGTGCCTTGGAAGCTGCGGGCGGTGCTGATGTCGGTGATGCGGTTGGCGCCGTTGAACACGACCCGTTCGATCACGGTGGCGGGGTCGGGGAGGAGTTCGGCGGCGGCGCCGGGGGCGATGACGGTGCCGCCGGCGAGTTCGCAGACCCGTCCGGTGAAGGTGTGGTAGTCGACCATGACGGTGATGAGGGGCCGGGGACGTTTGCCGTGGGCGGGGGCGGTCATGGCCCGGGTGGCCATCTCGACGAGGGCGTCGTGGCGCCGTTGGGCCCCGGTGCGGGCCAGCAGGCCAGAGGTCACGGCGTCGCCGTGCAGGTCGCGGGCCTGTGCCCAGTCGGCTCTGGAAGAGTTCGCGTTCGATGCGATCGAGGGCGCCGGCGACGGTGGCGTGGCCGAGCGGGGTGAGGTAGCCGTCGAGGTGCCCGACGCCGTCGAGACCGGCCGACAGGTCGACGCGGCGCAGCGCCTGGTCGCGGGCGTGGCGTTGTTCGGGCCCGTCGGGATCCGCGGCGTCGCGCCAGTGGGCGCACACCCGCTCGAAGTCATCGAACCGCATCTGTTGGGCGTGATCGACCAGCATGGCTTCGTGCTCGGCGAACGCGCCGGCGGTGCGAGGGTGCGCGGCCAGGGCGCCGAGCATGCGGGCGTGCGCGGGGGCGATGTCCCCGGCGGCGAACGCGGCGGCGGTGGCGGGCATAGCGCGCAGTCGCCGGCCTATCCGCACCTCACCGGCCACTTCGGGCCTTGGGCGCCGGCACCGCGTGGCGATCCAATCGGCCGCGGAGCGGGACCCGTCGTCCCGGTACACCTGCCGGGCATCGAACCGGGCGGTCAAGGTCACCACCACCGCCGCCAGCCGGGCCTGCTCCCGACGCAACGACACCATCAGCCCAGCCAACTCGCCGTCCGACACCTCCTCGACGCCGGCCGCGGCGAGAGCGTCGACGGCCGCTGCCAGACCGGCCACCGACACCACACCCGACTCCGGCTCCCCTGGCGGCTGTTCTCCCACCTCATCGACTACGAACATCAGTTCGTATGATAGCACGACCCCCGGCCATACCTTCACTGACTTTTCACTGAACACTGTGGCCTCACACTGATTTCAGGTGACGGCAATTGCTCCGATTCACGGGTACCGCTCCCAGGATTCCGCGGCGCATCGCAACCGACGCCGGCGGCGCACCCAGCCGGCCAGGGTCGCCGTCGCAGGTCGACCGTCGGTCGGCCGGGTCGCCTAGCGTGCCGCCCGGGGGAGAAGGAGAGGAGGGGGTGGAGCCCGAACGACTGCTCCAGCAGGCGGGCGAGCTGTGCGCAGCCACCGACGGGCTGGCCATGTCGGTCGCCGTCGCCGGGTCCGCCGGCGACGAGCACGCCGCCGTCTTCGGCGCGCCGGACTCGTCGCTGTTCCCGTCGTGCTCGTCGTTCAAGCCGGTGGTGGCCGCGGCCGTGCGGTCGGCGGCCGCCGACGGCCTGTGCCCGCTCGACGTGCCCATCCGCTCGCTCCCCGGGGGCGACGTGGCGCCTCCCGGCTGGGACGGCACCCTCGACCTGGTCCTCAGCCACCTGTCGGGGCTGGCCGGCGACCTGTACGAGGTGTGCATCGACGGCCCGTCCGACGGCGAGGCGGCGGCCCAGCTCCTGGACCGGTACCTGCCGTTGGTGCCGCGGGTGGCGCCGGGCCGCTTCTGGTACAGCAACCTGGGTTACGTCCTCGCCGGCCTGGTGCTCGCGGCGCGCCGAGGACGACGACCTCCTGGCGGTGGTGCGGCGGCGGGTGCTGCACCCCGCCGGTGCCGCGGTCGCGACCGGCGGGGCGGTCGTCCCCCGCGCCTTCGGGAGCGACCCGAGCCGGAACGTCTCGTTGCGCGCCGCCGGCGCCGGCACCTACCTGCGGGCCCTCGACCTCGCCCGGGTGGGCGCGGCGGTGGCGGGCGGTCCGCTACGGCACCTGGGAGCCACCGCGCCCGATCCGGTGGCGGTGCTGGTGGGCGCCGACCAGCACCCGGCCGGAGGGTTCTTCCTCGACCTGCGCTATGGCAGGCCCCTGCTGGCCCACGGCGGTGGTCACGGCGCCTACGGCTCGGCGTGGATCGTCGATCCCGGCGAGGGATGGTCGGCGGCCGCCCTGTTCAACCACCCGGCCGGATACGCGCTCGACCTCGCGGCCACCCTGCTCGGACAGGCGAGGGGACGGGACCCGCTGCGCCGTCGCCCGGCGCCGGCACCCGGCTGGTACGTGAACCCCTACGCGGGCGCGGCCCAGGTGGCGGATGGCGAGCTGTCGCTCAACGGGCGGCCCGTGCGGGCCCGGTGCGCGGCCGACGGCGACGGCATCGTGGTCAACGCCACGACGATCGTGATCGGCGCCCTGCCCTACGACCCGATCGCCGCTCCCGCCGCGCCGGCGGCTCCCGCCCTGGCCGGCACGTACGTGAGCGACGAGGACGAGATCACCGTCGAGGTGGGGTCCGGGGCGGGCGGCGCACCCGCCGTCCGCTCGGCGCGCCGCGGCGAGTCGCCCGCGGTCGCCCTGGCCCCGACCGTGCTCGCCTCCGACCTCGGTGTCCTCGAGCTGCGCGGCGACGACCTGGTGGCCGGCGGCGCCTACCGCTTCGCCCGGGTCTGACCCGGCGGGAGGGCCAGGCAGCGGGGCCGGGCTGCGGCGGCGGGCGGCCGGCGACTACTTGATGAGCGGGTCGCGGGGGAGGCCCAGGATGCGCTCGCCGATCTGGTTGCGCTTGATCTCGGACGTGCCGCCGGCGATCGACATGGCCCGGTGCATCAGCACCATGGTGCTGGACATGGCCCCGGCCCCGTCGAAGAAGGCGCCGTCGGGCCCGGCCAGCTCGCGCAGCATGGCGGCCGCCTCGTGCCCGTTCTCGGACAGCACCAGCTTGGTGACGTTGCCCTCGGGTCCCGGACCGCCCCCGGCGACCGCCCGGTGGGCGCTGCGCAGGTTGAGCACGGCCATCGCCTGGTGGACCGAGATGTAGCGGCCGATGCGGGCGGCGCCGCCGTCCAGCCGCTCGGGGTGGGCGTCGAAGGGGGCGATGAAGGTCTCGCCCGGGAGCGACATGCCCCCCTGGCCGCCGCCGATGCTGACGCTCTCGTTGCCGAGGGTGGCCCGGGCGACGGTCCAGCCGCCGTCGACGGGTCCCACCACGTCGTCGTCGGGGACGAACACGTTGTCGAAGAACACCTCGTTGAAGTCGGAGTTGCCCGTCGGCATCTTGAGCGGCCGGACCTCGACACCGTCCGCGTGCATGTCGATGACCATGGTCGTGATGCCGTTGTGCTTGGGGGCGTCGGGGTCGGTGCGCACCGTGGCGAAGCCGTGACCGGCGACGTGGGCACCGCTGGTCCACACCTTCTGGCCGTTGAGCAGCCAGCCTCCGTCGGTGCGGGTCGCCCGGGTCTTGATGCCGGCGGCGTCGGAGCCGGCGTCGGGCTCGCTGAAGAGCTGGCACCAGATCACGTCCTGGTTGAGCGCGGGGCGCACGAACCGGTTCACCTGGTCCTCGTTGCCGTGCTGGATGAGGGTGAGGATCACCCAGCCCGTGATGCCGTAGGCCGGGCGGCTGACGCCGGCGGCCTTGAACTCCTGCTCGATGACCAGCTGCTCGACGGCGCCGGCGTCCCGACCCCACGGCGCAGGCCAGTGGGGCATGACGTAGCCCGACTCGATCAGCTCGGTGCGCTGGGCGTCGCTGTCGAGGCCCTTGATCCGCTCGGCGAACGCCCGCACGTCGTCCCGCAGGGGCTCGGCCTCCGGCGGGAGGTCGACCGAGCGGGCCCGGCGCACCCCGGCCCTGGTGAGGTCGACGACGTCCTCGGCGGCGCGTGCGGCATCGACGATCGCCTCCAGCGCCGTGGCCCTCCGGAGGTAGAGGTGGGCGTCGTGCTCCCAGGTGAAGCCGATACCGCCGTGCACCTGGATGTTGAGCTGGGCGTTGTGGTCGGCGGCCGGCATGGCCAGCGCCGCGGCCATGGCCGCTGTGTACGACAACTGGTCTCCGCCCCCGCCGTCGGCGGCCCGGGCCGCGTCCCACACGGCCGCCGTCGCCAGCTCCACCGCCACCAGC
Organism: uncultured Acidimicrobiales bacterium; assembly: GCA_963842395.1. Classification (GTDB taxonomy): domain Bacteria; phylum Actinomycetota; class Acidimicrobiia; order Acidimicrobiales; family VFJN01; genus ZC4RG19. Next base: position 2,416,413 of record CAWJGJ010000001.1, on the reverse strand, counting down.
ATGTTGGCGCAGTGGTGCTTGACCGCCTGGTACATGGCGATCGGCCGGCCGAACTGCTCGCGCGCCTTGGCGTAGTCGGCGGCCAGCCCGGTCGTCTCGCGGGCGACGCCGGTGGCCTCGGCGGCCAGGATGGTGCGGGCGAGGTCGACGAGCGTCCCGCGGGCGCCGGGGGCGACCCGGGCCGCAGCCCCGTCGAGCGTCACCCGGGCGGCGCGCCGACTGGGGTCGAGGTTGGCGGGCACCTCGACGGTCACGCCGCCGGCGCGCGTGTCGATCACCGCCACGTCGTCGCCCACGGGGACGAGCAGGATGTCGGCCAGGCCGCCGCCCAGCACCACGCCGGCGGGACCGTGGGCGGCGCCGTCGCGCAGCTCGACCTCGCCGCCGAGCGCCACCGCGCCGATCGTGCTGCCGTCGGCCAGGCCGGGCAGGACCTGGGCCCGGATGTCGTCGGGCGCCGCCGCGGCCAGCACCGCGCTGGCGATGGTCGTGGGCACGAAGGGCCCGGGGGCGATGGCACGACCCATCTCCTCGACCACGACCACCAGCTCGGACAGTCCGTAGCCCGAGCCGCCGTACTCCTCGGGCACGTGCAGCCCCAGCCAGCCGACCTTGCGCAGCTCGTCCCAGAACGGCGGCAGGTCCTCGGTCGGCGCCTCGAGCAGGGCCCGGGCCGCCGCTCGCGCACCGTGGTTGGTCAGGAAGTCCGACGCAGTGTCGGCCAGCGCACGATGGTCTTCGGTGATCGCGATCGACATCTCGAAACAGTACCCTCTATTCGGGCGGCCCGTCAGGGCCGCGACGGCTGGTGGACAACCCGCCGAGGCATCGACGGTGGGCACGGCGCTCCGGCGGCAATGGTGGCCGATCGCGACGGCTCGCGCCTCCGGATGCCCCGCACGACCGCTACCGCCCCGCCGTGGGTGGGATGGCGGCGGCGAGCACGGGGACCTCGGCCAGCGAGCGGAGAGCGTCGTTGAGGTGGGTGCAGCAGTCGGTGCCCTGGATGCGGGCGAGCACCTCGCGGCGCAGGTCGGCCAGCGGCACGCCGCGCACCAGGCCGACGTTGGCGGCGGCGGCCGGGCACTCGTCGTACGGGAGCACGCGGGGCTCGGCGACGACCTCGGTGAGGGTGCCCGCGGCCAGGTCGGCGGTCGCGGTGAGCCGGTACTCGTGTACCGCGATCTCGGTGCCGTCCGGCTCCCAGCAGCTGTCGCGGAACATGGCGTCGACCTGCAGCCCGTCGCCCGCGCGCCACACGTCGATGCGGCGGGCGCGGCGCATGGCCATGGCCGGGAGCGGCTCGTGCTCGTGCCAGCCGATCGGGTCGTCGGGGTCGACGAGCGGCGGCACCGACGCGACCTGCTGGGGGACGCTCGACATCGTGCCGTCGGGGAGGAGCGACGACGCGCCGGGACGGAAGCCCGAGCAGACGCCCTGCATCGACTGCACCGGGAGCCGGCCCCGCAGGCCGGCCAACTCGGGCAGGTGGTCGCGCCACCGGAACAACGCGAACCCGGCGATGAGCGACGTCCCCACCAGGTCGTCGAGCAGCAGGTAGCGGCCGCGGCCGCGCTCCCGGACGTCGCCGGCCACCTCCTCGAGCGCCGCCCGCAGCCTGCCGCCGGCCCGGGCGCCCTCCAGGGCACGGATGCCGACGGTGGGCGGCGACGTGGCGACCATCCGGATCGTGCGGTCGAGGGACACCACGGCCACGACGCCCTCCTGGGCGAGCACGACCGGGTCGTGGCCCTCGATCGTCAGGAGGTCGCGGCACCGCCCGTTCAGCTTGACCCCGTCGAACACGCCGTCGGGCCAGGTCATGAGGATCGTGGCGGTCCTGCGGACCGATCCCGGCCGGCGGGCGGGAGGTCGCGTGGTGGGACCGAGGACGGCGGGCGCCGGCATCGTCACCCCCGCACCCCCAGTTCGAGAATCACGTTTGCATACTAGACACGCCGCCGTCCCGGGTGCCCAGCGCGCGGTGCACGAACGACAGGGCGCGTTCCCGCACGGCGGCCCGCTCGGCCGGGCTGCGGGCGTCGGCCAGCCGGGACGACGATTCCCAGGCCACGCTGCTCACCAGGACGGCGTCGTGGGTGGGGTCCCCGGGGTCGACGCCCGGGAACGACCCGTCCGCGGCGCCGCGGGCCAGCGCGGCGGCCAGCGGTCCCCCGATCACGTCGAGGGCGTGGCGGATCTCGGCCCGGGGCAGCGAGCTCATGGCCGCGGGCGAGCCCAGCACCGCGGCGCGTTGCGCCCGGGGCCGCCCGAGGCCGAAGGCGAGGATCTCGTCGATCCACAGCTCGACCGCCCGGCGGGCGTCGGGGGCGCCCGCGACCCGGCCCTCGACCGCGGCGGCGAACTGCTCGGCGTCCTGGCGGAACATGGCCGCCAGCAGGTCGTCCTTGGAGGCGAAGTGCCGGTAGAACGACCGGGTCGACATCCCCGCCTCGGTCAGCAGGTCGCCGATGGTGGTGTTCTCGTACCCGACGCGTCGCATGACGTCGAACGCGGCGTCGAAGATGCGCTGCCGCTCCTCGCCCGCCTCGTACCGCCGGGGCCGCCCGGGGCGGGCCGCGGGGGAGGACGACGTGTCGGTCACCGGGCGAGAGTACCGACCACCCCGTTCGCCGGACGCCAGCGGACCGGCCGGACGGAGCCGGGGGTAGTGTCGCGCCGACACGCACGGTGACCGAGGGCGCAGTGGCAGAGCAGCTCACGCAGACCACACCGGCCGGGCCGCGCGCCGACGGCACGAAGCTGGCGTCGACGGTCGCCGATCGCATCGTCGACGACATCGCCGGCCTGGGGTGGCCGGAGGGCCAGGTGGTCGGCTCCGAGCCCGAGCTCCTCGAGCGCTACGGCGTGAGCCGTGCCGTCTTCCGGGAGGCCGTCCGCCTGGTCGAGCACAAGCACGTCGCCCGCATGCGCCGGGGCCCGGGTGGGGGGCTCGTGGTCACGGCCCCGTCGGTCGACGCCGTGGCCGACGCGGTCTCTGTGTACCTCTTCTACGTGGGCGCCGAGATCGACGACGTGTTCGAGGCCCGCTACGCGGTGGAGGAGGCCGCGGCCGGGCTGGCCCCGGGGCGGCTGGACGAGGGTCGTGCGGCGGAGGTGCGGGCGCTGGTCGCCGCCGAGGGCGCGGGCCGGGTGTCCGACCATCGGGTGATGCACCGCCTGGTGGCGGCCATCACCGGCAACCCGGCGCTGGAGCTCTTCGTCGATCTGCTGAACCGGGTCACGTTCCTCTACCTGCCTCGGGGCGCCACGCTGACCCGGAGGACGCTGGCCGAGTCGGCGGCCGCCCACGCCGCCCTCGCCGACGCCGTCCTCGGGGGCGACGAAGGCGCCGCTCGCCGCCGCATGCGCCGCCACCTGGAGGCCGAGGCCGACTACCTGCGCGCCCGGGGCCCGTCGCGCCGCCGGCTGGCCGACCTCAGCGAGACCGTGGGCCGCAGCGGCAAGCGGGCCGAGGCCACCGCCCGCCGGATCTTCCTGGAGATCACCGCGGCCGGGTGGCCGGTGGGCGACCTGCTCGGCTCGGAGGCCGAGCTGATGGCGCGCTACGGCGTGAGCCGGGCGGTGCTGCGCGAGGCCGTCCGGGTGCTGGAGCACCACCAGGTGGCCCGCATGCGCCGAGGCCCCGGCGGCGGCCTCTTCGTGGCCGAGCCCGGCGCCGAGGCGGTGACCGAGGCCGTCGCCCTCCAGGTCGACCGCGAGGGCATCGAGCCCCGCCACTTGTTCGAGGTGCGCGGCGCCGTCGAGATGGCGGTCCTCGACCGGGTGATGGCCACCATCGACGACGACGGCGCGGCCCGCCTGCGCGGCGCGCTCGCCGCCGAGCGGGCGGCCACGGGCGAGGCCTTCCTGGTCGTGGGGCACGACCTGCACAACGTGCTGGCGGCGGTGGCCGGCAACCCTGTGCTCGAGCTGCTCACGCTGGTGCTGGTGCGGCTCACCCGCCTCCATGCGTCGATGCCCGCCGACGCCCCGGACCCGCTCCCGACGCAGGACGTCGTCGACGTCCACCAGCGCATCGTCGAGGCCGTGCTCGCGGGCGACGCCGAGCTGGCGCGCCGCCGCATGCGCGGGCACCTGGAGGCCCTGGTCGCCTGGGTGCGCTGACCCCGGCGCGACCCGTCAGATCCCCCGCAGCACCCGCAGCAGGTATGCCTTGCGGTTGAGCGGGTCGTCGTCCGTGCGCGCCCGCCGGGGGGCGGCGCCGGTGGCGGGCTCGTAGCGGTCGAATCGGGCCTCGAGCACCCCCTCGCCGTGGGTCAGGCCCCGCAGCTCGCGGTGCAGGCCGTCGACCTCGGCGGCGGGGACGTCGCCGTCGAGCGAGAACCACCCGGCTGTGGGCACCGGCGTGTGGGGGACCGCTCGGCGCCGGGCCAGCAGCCGGAGGACGGGCGCGAGCGCGCCGGCGGGCGCATCCAGGTGGAAGCGGTGGATCGGCTCGCACACCACCGTGCCGGCCTGCCTCAGGGCCGCCATCAGCACCAGCGGGGTGAGCTTGCGGAAGTCGCCCGATCCGGTGCCCGGCGACGAGTAGTCGCTGTCGGTCATGGTCACGAGGCAGTCGGTGACCTCCCATCCCGCCAGGCCCTGGCGGAGCGTGGTGCGTGCGTACTCGGCCATCGCGAGGCGGAACGCGTCGACGGTCCCGTACACGTACAGCGGGATCGTCCCCAGGTCGACGGCCAGCCGCAGCTCGAGCCCGCTGCCGACCGGGCCCGGCTCGACGGTCAGCCCCACCGTGGCGAGGAAGGGGTTCGACCGCCCGCCGAGCCGGTCGACGGCGCGCCCGGTGCCGACGGGCCGCTCGACGCAGATGACGGTGGTCTCGCGGAACTCCACGTCGATGCCGTGGTCGGCGGCCAGCGTCGCCCCGACGACCTCCTTCTGGACCTCGCCGTACAGCGAGACGAACAGCTCCTGGCGGAGGTCGTCCTGGCGCAGGTCGATGAGCGGGTCCTGCTCGGCGAGCTGCGCCAGGGCCGCGTGCAGCGCGCCCTTCCGCGCGGGTCGCGGGGGACCACGGCGGTCTCGAGCGTGGGCGGTGCGAAGAGGCCCGCCGCCCGGCTGGGTGTGCCGCCATCGCCGACGGCGTCGCCGACGCGGACGTCCCGCAGTCCGGACACCGTGGCGATCTGTCCCGCCGCCACCGCCGGCCGGTCGATCGCGGCGCCGTGCTCGAACACCCGGATGCGGGTGACGGTCGCCTCCCGGTCCTCGCCGAACCGGATCCGCTGGCGCACGCCGAGCGTGCCGGAGAACATCCGCACGTACGCGACCTTCCGCCCACGGTCGGACCGGTCGACCTTGAACACGGCGCCCGCGGGCGGTCCTCCCGGGTCGCCATCCGACGCGGGGAGGAGGCCCGTGAGCGCGTCCACGAGTGCGCCGCGCCCCGCGCCCGTGGTGGCCGAGCCGAACAGCAGCGGGTGGACCCGCGCCGCGGCCGTCTGTGCGGCCAGCCGGGCGTGGAGGTCGTCGCCGGACGGCGCCGCCCCGTCGACCACCGCGGCGAGGAGCGCGTCGTCGTGGTCGGCCAACAGGTCGACGACCGCGGCGCGGAAGCGCTCGCCGTCCGTGCGGAACGGGAGGTACGCGGCCGCCCGCCCGCCGGGGTCCCGGGTCGTGCCCAGTGCGACGGCATGGGGCGTGAGCCGAGCGCGGACAGCGCTGAGCACCCGCTCGGGGTCGGCGCCGCCACGGTCGATCTTGTTGACGAAGACGATCGTCGGCACCGCCAGGCGGCGCAGGGCGCGCATCAGCACCACGGTCTGGGCCTGCACGCCCTCGACCGCGGAGACCACCAGCACCGCGCCGTCGAGCACGGTCAGCGAGCGCTCGACCTCGGCGATGAAGTCGGGGTGGCCGGGCGTGTCGATGATGTTGACCGTCAGGTCGCCCACCGTGAAGGCGACCACCGCGGCGCGGATGGTGATGCCCCGCTGCCGCTCGAGGGCCAGCGTGTCGGTGTGGGTGGTCCCGGCGTCGACGCTGCCCGCGGTGTCGATGGCTCCCGTGGCGTGCAGCAGCGCCTCGGTGAGCGTGGTCTTACCGGCGTCTACATGCGCCAGGATCCCCAGGTTCAACGTTCTCAAGCGTTCGGTCCTCTCGGTGGGTGGCTCCCTTCTGGATGGACACGAACGCCTGGCGCATGGGGGACTCCTCGGCTCGACCGGTGTGCGGGGTCAGGCCATCAGACCCGCGGGCACGGGGCAAGCGGGTTCCACGGGCACGCCTCAGCCCCGGCCGGCCGGCGGAGCGCTCGGCTTGGTGACCGGGGTGGTGATCGGCGCGGTGATCGTCGTGGTGCGGTACCGGCCGGCGATCACGACGGCGTGCACGTCGGGGCACGACGCCAGGTCGTCCCACGTGGCCTCGAGGACCGCCAGGTCGCCGGCCCGGGCATCGCCGCCGGTGTACAGGCCGAGGGCGGTCGCCGCGTCGACGGCCTCGGTCGGGCCGAGCGGCCGGCCCCCGCTCGTCCGGCGAGCGACGGCGGCGGCGACGCCCAGCCACGGGTCGGCCGGCCCGTACGGCGCGTCCGAGCCGGCGAGGACCCGCAGCCCCGCAGCCAGGAAGCTGCCGAGGCGGTGCAGGCCGCCGTGCTCGTCGGGCGGAACCTCTGCCAGGTAGCGGTCGCCCCGCGCGGTCACGAGCGTGGGCTGCACGACGATCGTGGGGTCGGCCGCGACCAGCAGCGGCAGGACGTCGTCCGGGACCAGGCTGGCGTGTTCGACGCGGTCGTTCGGACCGACTCCGGCCGCGAGGGCCAGGACCAGCGACGCCGCCGACACCGAGTGGACGGCCACGGCCCGGCCTGCGTCGTGGGCCGCCCGTACCCGGGCGGTGAGGTGGTCGAGCCCGGGGAGGTCGGCGTCGTCGAGCAGGATCTTCACCGGGCCGAGGGCGACGCCCGGGGGCGGGGCGACGTCCGCCTCACCGGTCATGGCCACGAGGCGCTGCGGCAGGCCGGCGGCCGCGAGGGTCGCCAGCTCGTCCGGGCCGTTGGCGGCGCCGGCGTCGGTCAGCGCGGTCACTCCCCGGTCCGCCAGCCAGGCGCCGAGCGCGGCCAGGTCGGGGCGGCGCCGGGGCACCCGGGCACCGAGCCAGGCATCGAGCCGGGTGAGGACGCCGGTGGGCCGGCCCGCGGCGTCGCGCGCCACGCCGTCCGGCCAGGCCCGCTCGTCGGCCGGGAGCACCCGGGCGAGCGCCTCGCTGTCGAGCATCCAGCGGATGCCCGTGCGGTCCTGGATGCGGACGGGCCCGACCGCCGCGCCGTCGAGGTGCCGGCGGTCGATCTCGCCCGACGTGGCCACGTCGTAGCCGACGCCCCGCAGCCAGCCGTCGGCCGGGCGCCCGCGGCGACCGGCGCGCAGCACCGCCGCCAGCCCGCCCCCGCCCGCCAGCGCCGCCGGGGAGCAGTCCACCGAGTCACGCGCCGCGGCGGTGGCCAACAGGTGGATGTGGTGGTCCACCAGGCCGGGCACGACGGGCCGGCCGTCGACGTCGACCTCCTCGTGCTCGCCGGCGGTGGGCGCGTCGACGAGGCGGCCTCCCTCGACGACCAGGTCCGCGACGACTCCGGGCGCCGTCGATGCCCGGCGCAGGATCAGGCCCGGCGCTCCCGGGGGGACCGGCGGCGTCACGCCGACACGGCGGCGAGCACCGCCCCCGTGTCGGCGCCGAGCGGTGCGGCCGCCCGATCGGACCGGCGGCGCCGGGGCTCGGCGACCCGCTCGCCGTCCAGCGACCACGCCGCGGCGCCCGTGGCAGGCGCGGCCGCCCGGGCCGGGCCGGGGCGGATCACGAAGCTCGCCGCCGCGGCCAGGGAGGCGTCGACGAACCAGCGGCCGCCTCGCGCCCACGCCGCCCGCGCGGCCTGGGCGGCGAACGCCCCGCACAGGGGGTCGGCGATCGCATCTCCGGCGAAGCGCGGCTCGCCGCCGCCCGGGTGCCACGCCACGAGCCCGGCGGATGCCGCGACGTCGTCGCCGAAGCCGACCCGGGACGACGCCCACCCGTGCGCGGTGACGGCCACCCACACCTTGTCGGTGGCGCCGGCCAGGCAGCTCGGCGGATCGAGCCCGAGCCCGGCGACGGCCCGGGCCCGGCTGCCGGTGACGACGATGTCGGCCCGCTCGACCAGCGCGCCGAGCGCCGCCCGCCCGGCGGGCGAGGACAGGTCGGCGGCCACGCTGGCCTTGCCCGCGTTGAGCAGGTCGTAGAACGCCCGGTCGCCACTCGCGGGCGCCGTCGGGCCGGGCCGGGTCCTCGACCTTGACCACCGTCGCCCCCGCCCGCAGGAGGCACGAGGTGGCCAGTGGTCCCGCCCACAGAGCCGACAGGTCGACGACGTAGGGGGCGGGCGCCGGTCCTGACCGCGGCCCCGTCGCCCGTTCCTGCCCGGTGATCGTGAAGGGGCCCGTACGACCCGGATCGCCGGCCCCGTCCCCCGGCACCTCCTCGCCCGGGACCAGTGCGCACGGCATGCCGAGCAACTCGGCGCGGCCGGCGATCTCGTGCGGGTCGCGGGCGGCCACCAGCCGGGCGACGGCCGCCCACGGCGCCTGGCCGGACACGCCGGTCGGCTCGCCGGCGAGGTCGCACTCCAGCAGCGCGGGCAGGGAGGCGACGTCGTCGGGGCGGCTCAGGCTCAGGGCGAGCCAACCCTCGGCCGCCCGCAGCAGGCGCGCCCCGCCGCCGCACGACCGGCGCCCGCCCCGGCTCAGGCCGGCGGATGCCGCCCGCTCGGCGAGCACGCCGGCGTCGAGGCCGAACGGGGCCAGCGCCTCGTCGACCGCCGTCGCCGCGCGCGTGGGCGGCGCGAGGGGCGGCCCGGCGGGGTCACCGGTCAGCGCCATGGCGCCGCAGGTCGCCCATCGCCGGGTGGGGGTCACCGGCGCGAGCGTAGGGTCTCGCCCGGTGGACCTTCACGACCTGGGCGACCTCGCCGGCGGGGCGGGTGAGCTGGCGATCGCCGGCGCCTCGGTGCTCGAGCGGCCGGAGCCGCTGGTCCTGCTACGTGGCGGAGCGGCCGCCCGACCCGCTCGTGGCCGACGTGGCCGGCGTGCTCCGCCGCGCGCCGACCGTCGTCGTGCTGGTGGGGGACCCGGCCGTCGTGCCCCCGGCGCTGGTCGCCGCCGTCGACCTGGCTCTCGTCGCGCCCGGGAGCCGGAGCCGGCGCGCCGCCGGTGACGGGCCGCCGGGCGGCGAGGCCGACGGGACACCACCGTCGTGGCACGCGGGCTCGCTCGATCTCGTGCGGCAGCGGGTCGCCGAGCAGCCGCTCGCCGGCCTGGCCCTGGTGTCGTTGCTGCGGGTCACCGAGCACCTGCCCGTGTGGGACGCGGTGGCCGCCGAGGCCGCCACCTACGGGATGCTGCTCGCCAGCGACGCCCACCGCCGCTGGCTGCGCACGCGGCCGGCCCCGGCCCCGGCCGCCGCCCCTGCGGCGCGGCCCCCCGTCGACGTGCGGCGGGCGGGTGACCGCCTGGTCGTCGCCCTGGACCGGCCCGCCGTCCACAACGCCGTCGACACCGCGCTGCGCGACCACCTCGTCGCCGCGCTCGACATCGCGTCCGCCGACCCGGCGATCCTGGAGGTCGACCTGCGCGGGCATGGGCCGTCGTTCTCGGCCGGCGGTGACATCGGCGAGTTCGGCACCGTGGGGGACGCCGCCACCAGCCACGCCGTCCGGCTCACCCGCCATCCCGGCCTGGCGGTGCACCGCGTGGCGCCGCGCACCACGGCCCGCGTGCACGGCCATTGCATCGGGGCCGGGATCGAGATCCCGGCGTTCGCCGGACACCTCGTCGCCGACCCCGCGACCCGGGTCAGCCTGCCCGAGCTGGGCATGGGGCTGATCCCCGGGGCCGGGGGAACGGTCTCGCTCGCCCGGCGGATCGGGCGCCACCGCACGGCCTGGCTGGCGCTTACCGGCGAGGCGCTGGACGCGGCCACGGCGCTGCGCTGGGGTCTCGTCGACGAGATCGTCCCCCGGCCCGACTGGCCCGCCCCGGCGATCACCTGACGCCGCGGCGGCCGTCAGGCTCGGCTGGCGGGCGGGTGCGGAGACGACCGACTGCCTGGAGGCCGACGTATCAGCGTGGCGGGAGAGGGGCTCTTCGCGTGCGTCCCAACGACCACTGGAGGATCCATGCTCGACGCGACCAAGGCGATCTCCCGCTGGCGCTCCCGCCGGTACCACGCGACCGACGCGTCCCAACGGAGCCTGTTCCCGGACCGCGCCCTGCGGCTCCTTCTGCCGGGTGCTGTGTCGTCGACACCGCTGACCCGACCGAGGTGACGACGGCAGCTCGGAGCCGGCCTCCCCCGGCCCAGGTCGCCGAACCGGCCGGCGCGGACTGCATCGCTGCCGCCCTGTCAGGCGGTTGACGGGCCGGCGCCGGCGGCACGCCGGAGGGCCCGCTCGTCGAGCATGTGGATGCGACCGCGGGCCAGCTCGACCAGGCCGTCGTCGCGGGCGCGGCGCAGGACCCGGTTCACGGTCGAACGCGTCGTGCCCGCCAGCGTCGCCAGATCGCCCTGGCTGAGCGGCACCCAGCCGTCGGACGACGTGCCGGCGGCGGCCCGTGAGAACGCCAGCAGGCGGCGGCACACCCGCTGCTCGACCGGGGCGAACAGCACCTCGACCAACAGTTCGGTCAGCTCCCGGTTGCGGGCCGACATCAACGACAGCAGCACGTGCTCGAGGTTGCCTCCCTCGGCCATGACCGCTTCCACGTCGGCGCGCCCGACCATCAGCGTCGCCCCCTCGCCATGCGAGACGACGGTGGCCGATCGCCGGGTGCCGGGGTTGAGCAGCACCATCTCGCCGAACACGCCGCCCACCCCGACGACGTTCACCGCGATCATCTCGCCCATCGTCGACGAGCTGCGGGCGATGAACGCCCCGCGGGTCACGATGTGCAGCGCGTCACCGGGATCGCCCTCGTGGAACACCACCTCGCCGCGGGCGAACCGCCGCCGGATCCCGGCGCGCAGGAGGGAGCTGCGCTCCCGGTCGGTCAGCAGGTCGAGCAACCGGCGATCCCGTCGACGCTGCCCGGATCGCGAACCACGTCACCGCCCATCCCGCCTCCACACGGTGTGACATCGTCGGCTCACGCTTCGTGTCAGGCTAGCGGTTGTGGCGTGGCGAGGTCCGGTGGGGGATCAGGCGCTGCGATCGAGGTCCCCGAGGGACGGCTGGCGGCGGAGGCGCTCGAGCGCCCGCTGGCGGGTCGGGCCGATGCTGCCGACCGGCCGGTTCACCATCCGGCTCACCGTGCGGTAGTCGGGCGCCCGCTCGCCGGCCAGCAGGACCACCAGACGTCGATCGTCGGGCCGCAGCGCCTGGAGCGCGGGTGTGAGCCGCCCGCGCAGCTCCTCGCACCACACGCGCTGCAGGGCGGTCTCCTCGGTCCCGGCCGGCGGGGTGCAGGCGGCGACGCCGGCGCCCAGCTCCTCGCCCACCAGCGGGGCGGGCTCGGCCCGGCGGGCGCGTCGTTGAGCCCGCCAGGCCGTGTGCGTCAGCACCCGCACCAGCCAGCCGCGGGTCGCGGCCGGCTCCCGGATCCGATCGAGGTTCTGGACGAACGTGGCCCACACGTCCTGGAGCACGTCATCGACGTCGTGCTGGCTGGTGACGTAGCGGTGCGCCACGGCGCGCAGCATCGGGGAGCAGCGCTCGACGATCTCGCCGATCGCATTCCGGTCGCCGGCCCGCGCCCGCAGCAGCATCTCGGCGATCTGCGCCCCGTCGCCGGTCGGGTGGTCTGCCTCTGGCCTGTTCCGCGTCATGTGAGGACTGGACCACGGACGGCGGTCCCCGTCGTCGGCCCGCGTCACCTTCCGTATGTGTCCACGCGCACACTTCGCGTCATCAGCAGTGACCGACGACGCCGGTCGCCTATCAGTTCCACACTCTCCTCGGTGTGATCGCCGTAGCGGGGCCGCCAGCGGTGCAGACACCGCAGCCGTCTGGCTGAATACGAGGGCGGTTCGCGGCGGCGATCGTCGATCGGGCACGACACCCGGCGGCGCCGCCCGCTTGCCCCGGGGGCCGAGTCCCTGGTGACCTGGGGCCGTGGTCGAGATCGAGCGCAAGTTCCGGGTCGCGCGCGTGCCCGAGGGGTTGGCCGGAGGGGCGGCGCTGCGCCAGGCGTACGTGGCGGTCGACGGCGACGTCGAGATGCGCGTGCGCAGCGACGGCGCCCACCACGTGCTGACCGTGAAGGGTGGGCGGGGCCTCGAGCGGGCCGAGGTCGAGCTGGCAATCGACGCCGATGCGTTCGCGGCGCTGTGGGCGCTCGCCCGCGACCGTCACCTGGAGAAGACGCGCCATCGGGTCGAGGTGGGCGGCCTCACCGCCGAGCTCGACGTCTACGGCGGCGGGCTGGCGGGGCTGATGGTGGTCGAGGTGGAGTTCCCGTCCCGCGGCGAGGCCGAGGCGTTCACCCCGCCGGACTGGTTCGGTGCCGAGGTGACGGGCAGCCCGGGCTGGTCCAACGCCGACCTCGCCAGCGCGGGCGCCCCGCCGGACGCCTGACCCTCCGACCGGACATGATGGAGGCGGCCCGCCGGGTCGCTGCCGATCCGGCGCGGTGGGAGGCGCGCACGTGACCATCCGGGTGTTCCTGCTCGACGACCACGAGGTCGTGCGGCGCGGCGTGCGCGAGCTCCTCGAAGCCGGCGGCGACGACCTGGTCGTGGTCGGCGAGGCGGGCACGGCCGAGGAGGCGCTGGCGCGCATCCCGGCGCTGTCGCCCGACGTGGCGGTGCTGGACGTCCGCCTGCCCGACGGCAACGGCGTGGAGGTGTGCCGCGAGATCCGCTCCCGGCACCCCGGCGTGGCGTGCCTGATGCTCACCTCGTTCGCCGACGACGAGGCGCTGTTCGACTCGATCATGGCGGGTGCCTCGGGCTACGTGCTCAAGCAGGTTCGGGGCAGCGACCTGGTCGACAGCGTCCGCCGCGTCGCCGCCGGCCAGTCGCTGCTCGACCCCACGGTGACGGCCCGCGTGCTCGAACGCCTGCGGCACGGGCCCGAGGAGGAACACGGTGTCCACCTCACAGACCAGGAGCGCCGCATCCTCGACCTGCTGGCGGAGGGCCTGACCAACCGCCAGATCGGCGAGCGCCTCTACCTGGCCGAGAAGACGGTCAAGAACTACGTCTCGAACCTGCTGATGAAGCTGGGCATGCACCGGCGCACCGAGGCCGCCGTGTACGCGGCCCGCCTCGCCGACCGGCGCCGCCGGTCCGGCGGTTGAGGCGCGGGTCGCGACGGCCGGTCCGGCGGTCAAGGCGGCCCGGCGCGACGGCCCGCCCGGCTCCTGCGAGGTGCCGGGCGGGCTCGCCGCCCCCGTGAGCTGGTCAGCTCAGCTCACGATCTCGGATCGCCGCGTCAGCTGACGACCACGGCGGTGACCATGCCGAACATCCCCGTGTCCCGCTCGACGTGGTTGAGGATGTGGCAGTGCCAGACCCAGGTGCCGCGCGCCTCGAGGTGGACCAGCACCGAGTACCGCTCGCCCGGCGCCACGTTGACCGTGTCGGCCACGTACGGGTGGTCGAGCGGGAAGCCGTCCTTGGCCACCACCACCTGGTCGAACTGGTGGAGGTGCATCGGATGGATCTGGCTTCCCTCGTTGAAGTAGTGGACCAGGATCCAGTCGCCCTGCTCGGCGGCGATGGGCTCGGTGGCGGGGAAGCTCTTGCCGTTCAGCGAGTAGCCGATCACGCCGCTGTCGTTGAGGACGAGGGGCATCTCCTCGGCCAGCCGCAGGTCGGCGGGGATGGCCTCGCCACCCACGGTCCGGCCCTTCGGCAGGGCCACGTCACCGACGAAGATCGTGCCCAGCATCCCGTTGGGCACCTGCAGCTGCCCGTGGTGATGGGCGTGGTACATGGCCACGGCGGGCTCGTCGGCCACGAAGTCGTAGGTGAAGGTCTGACCGGGCTCGACGGCAGGCTGGGTGAGGGGCGCCACGCCGTCCATGTCGTTGGGCACGTTGATGCCGTGCAGGTGCAGGTCGGTGGCCATCGGGAGCTCGTTGTGCAGGACGATCCGCACCCGGTCGCCCACCTCGGCGTGGATCTGCGGCCCGGGGACGACGCCGTTGTAGGTCCAGGCGTCGACCGTCGTGCCGGGCTCGACCTCCCACGGGGTGACCTCGGCGGTCAGCTCGAACTCCTTGACGCCTCCCGCTCGGATCGTCGGCTCCAAGACGGGGTTGCCGCTGCCCTCGGTCTCGGCCGGGTAGGAGGCGATCGAGTCGTTCATCGCCTGGGACATCTCTTCCATCTCGGCCGGCGACATGTCGTGGCCCGCGTGGGCCGACTCGCCGGCCGCTCCACCGCCCTCGGCCCCCGATGTCAGGGCCCCGCCGGCCGCAGCGTCCCCGCCGTCGCCCTTGACGGTCAGGGTGCCGGTCATGCCGGCGTCGGCGTGGCCGGGGATCGTGCACAGGATCTCGTACTCGCCGGGTTCGAGGGACGAGACGTCGAGCGTGCCGCTCTCGCCGGCGGGCAGGTCCTCGGTGATGAGGTCGGTCCCGGTGACCGACAGGTTGTGGGATGCCGCGCCGTCGTTCACGACCTGCAGCGAGCCGCCGGTGGGGACGGTCACCGACGCCGGGGCCAGGGCGAACTCGCTCAGTGCGATCGTCGTCTCGGCGCCATCGGCTGCGCCGGACCCGCCACCGTCGCTGTCCCGGTTCCCGAACACGACCGCCACGCAGGCGATCACCAGCGCCATCACCGCGACCACGATGGCCGCCCCGCCCACGCCGATCCCGGCGGGCTCGCGGGGGGCGCCACCGGCCGGAGGCGCCGGCGCGGGTGACGGGCTCTCCGGCTCGCGGGCCGGCGATGGTGGCGACGTGGTCTGCATGGACGCTCCCGGTGTGCTGACTGCTGACGTACGCGCTCACGATCCGCCGCGGCGCCCAGGCGGCGTCAGTGCCGTACGGCTCGCGCGGTCGGGACCTTGGTCCCTGCGCGATCCCGCCCCCGCCTGCGGCCTGCGGTCGGTGCCCGGCGGCCACGCCGCCGCGCTGTGCCCGTCAGGTCACCGGTACCCGCCAGATGAGCGCCGTGCCGGCGGGCTGCGACGGCCCGACGTCGAGGGTGCCGCCCAGCCGGCGCGCTCGGGCGGCCATGTTGTGGAGCCCGCGCCCGCGTGGGGGATCGGCCGGCGGGGGCCCGATGCCGTCATCGGTCACGTGCAGGGCCAGGTGCCCGTCGGCCACCGCGAGCCGCACCTCGACGTGGTCGGCCCGGGCGTGACGGGCGACGTTGGTGAGCGCCTCCCGCAGCGTGGCCAGGAGGTCGGCGACCAGGTCGTCGGGTGTGGAGGCATCGACCGGGCCCTCGAACAGCACCGTCGGATCGGCCCCCAGGACGGCGGCGGCCTCCCGCGCCAGGTCGAGCACCTGGCTGCGCACGCCGCCCCGGCCGGCCGGCCCGCCGCCCGGGCCCTGCCCGGCTGTCTCGAGGCCGAATATGGCCGTGCGGATGTGCTTCACGGTGGTGTCGAGGTCGTCGACGGCGGCCTCCACCCGATCGGCGGCGGTCGCGGGGTCGCTGCGGATGAGCGCGGCGGCGCCCTGCAGCGACAGCCCGGTGGCGAACAGCCGCTGGATCACGGTGTCGTGCAGGTCGCGGGCGATGCGGGCCCGGTCGTCGACGAGCGCGAGCTCCTGCACACGGGCGTGCAGCCGGGCGTTGTCGATGGCCACGCCGGCTGCGGCGGCCAGGCCGACGACCAGCTCCTCGTCGACGTCGGAGAAGGAGTCGGCGGTCGTCTTGTCGGTCAGGTAGAGGTTCCCGAACACCTGGTCGCGCACGCGGATCGGCACGCCCAGGAACGAGTGCATGGGCGGGTGGTGGGGCGGGAACCCGTAGCTGTCGGGGTGGGCGCGCAGGTCGGGCAGGCGCAGGGGCCGGGCGTCCAGGATCAGCAGCCCGAGGATGCCGTGCCCCTCGGGCACGTGCCCGATGGCGGCGCGGGCGTCGTCGTCGATGCCCACCGTGATGAACCGGTCCAGCCGGGTGCCGGGGTCGTCGAGCACGCCGAGGGCGGCGTAGCGGGCGTCGACCAGCTCGGCGGCGGACCGCACGATCCGCTCGAGCATGGCGGGGAGGTCGAGGTCGCTGCCGACGGTCAGGACGGCGTCGAGCAGCTCCCGGAGGCTGCGCGGGTCGGCGAGCTCGCTCATGGTCGGCGCCATCGTAGGGCCGGACGGATGACCGCAAGCCGCCCACGGCGTCCTACCGACCGGGCGCCGGCCGGCCCTGAGCATCACCCCCGGCCGCGCGCCGCCACGTCCGGACGCGGGCGGCGGTGAGGACCTTCGGCCCTGTCGTCGCCGTGCCGCGCGCGCTCACGATGGGGGGGACGAGGAGGCGATGTCATGGCTGTAGTCGACGGCAGGACCTGGCTCGAGCACCTGACCCCGGCCCGCTGCTGGGAGCTGGTCGCGGCGACCCCGGTCGGACGGCTCGGCGTGCTCAACGACAGCGCGCCCGAGATCTACCCGGTCAACCACGTGGTCGACGCCGACGGCCTGGTGTTCCGCACCGACCCGGGCAGCAAGCTGCGGGGGCTGTGCCGCAGCCCGGCCGTGTGCTTCGAGGTCGACGGGATCGACCCGGCCGACAACACCGGCTGGAGTGTGCTGGTGAAGGGACGGGCGGTCGAGGTGCACGACGCCGACGAGCTGCGCCGGCTGGCCCGCCTGCCGTTGCGCTACTGGTGCCTCGGCGACAAGGCCCACTGGATCCGGGTCGTCGCGGACGAGGTGACCGGCCGCCGGATCTGGAACCGCGTCGACCCGGCCTGAGGCTGGTCCCCGCGGCCCGAGCGAGTCTCACGCCGGTCGCGGTGCGGACACCCCGTTGGAGGTGCGAGGTCCGGACGGGCGGGGCCCGGACGAGCGGGGCTCGGCCGCGCCGGCCGAACCGGCCGCAGCGCGCTCGCCGGACGGCTCGGGCGGCAGGAAGGGCGCGGGGGCATGCGGCGCCGCCAGGCCGGGCGGGATGACGATCGTGGCGGTGATGCCGGTGCCGGCGCCCGACTGCAGCCGGACCCGCATGCCGTGGCGGGCCGCCAGGTTGCCGGCCACGTAGTGGCCGAGGGACTTCGACGGCGCGACAGTGAAGCTCTCGGCACCCGCCAGCCGGCGATTGGCGGCCTCCAGCTCGGGCCCCGACATGCCCCGGCCCGCGTCCCGCACCACCAGCGCGTACCCGTCGGGCCGGTTGCGGCCGCGGATGTCGACGCTGTGGGTGGCCGGCGAGTACTCGATGGCGTTCTCGACCAGCTCGGCCAGGACGTGGGCCAGGTCGGTGGCCGCCGACCCGAGGATCGTGGCCGGCTCGACGTCGCGCACCATCACCCGCTGGTAGTCCTCCACCTCGCCCAGGGCGGCGCGGATCACGTCGGTCAGGCCCACCGGCGCGGCCCACTGGCGGGGCGGTTCGATGCCGGCCAGCACGAGCAGCGACTCGGCATTGCGGCGCATGCGGGTGGCGAGGTGGTCGAGCCGGAACAGGTTGGCCAGCGAGCCCGGGTCGCTCTCGGTGCCCTCGAGCTCGGTGATGAAGTCGAGCTGGCGACCGAGCAGGTTCTGGTTGCGGCGACCCAGGTTGACGAAGCTGTCGGCGAGGTTGCGGCGCAGGACCGCCTGCTCCACGGCCAGGCGCAACGCCGTCTCCTGCACGGTGTTGAGCGCGTCGGCGACGTCGGTCACCTCGTCGTTCGTGTGCACGGTGATCGGCTCGAACTCGGGCATCGTCACATCCTGGCCGGGGGGCGTGTCCAGGATGCTCAGCACCGCCAGGGGCAGGCGCCGATCGGCCATCGACGTGGCCTGGCGGGTCAACGAGCGCAGGGGCCGCGTGATCGACCGCGACACCGACCAGGTCAGGAGCCAGGTCAGCGCCAGAGCCACGACGGCCAGGGCCACGAACCAGCGCTGCCGGGCCTCGGCGGCGCGGTTCAGCTCCGCGGACCGCTGGTCGAGCTCGGCGCTCAGCGCCTGCAGCAGCACGGGATAGCCCGCGCCGGCCCCGCTGTCGAAGGCCTCGGTCAGCGGCCGGACGTCCTCCATCGGCCCCGTCCCCACCGTGGCCGTCACCGTTTCGAGGACGCTCTGGTTGAGGTCGGACGGGAACTGCTCGGCGATGATCTCGTCGTAGGGGGCGGGGGCCGTACGCAGGGTGTGGGCGTGGCGCTGGAAGTTGGCGGTGGCGCGGGCGATCGAGGCGATCTCTGGGGGCGTCGAGATGCCGTCGTTGTAGGGCGCGTTGGTGACCAGCGAGTTGAGGATCTGGGCCATGACCTCGATCTGGTGGGCGGTGGCGTCGGCGAGCCCGGCGCCGGTGCGGAGCTCCTCGTCGGTGATGACCAGGGTGATGCGGCCCAGGGTGTCGAAGAACGGTTCGAGCACGGTCGAGTAGCGGGCGAAGATCGAGTCGCTGAACGCCTGGTTGGTCTGGCGGCGGGGCGCGGTGTTGCCGTCGATGTCGGCCCGGATCTGGTCGAGCTCGGCCAACCCGGCCAGCGCCGGCGCGAACGCCGCCTCGATCGGGTCGGCTTTGCCCGCCAGGTCGGCCCGGAAGGCGTCGGCGGCGTCGTCGGTGGCCCGCCGTGTCTCCTCGTAGCCCTCGACCGGCACCGTGTGCCCGTCGAGGCCGACCAGCTCGGCAGCGGGCCACGCCCGCTCGTTCTGGAGGGCGGTGATGAGGCCGGTGGGGCCCGACACGGCGGCGACGAGCTCGGTCTGCTGGCGGATCGCGTCCAGCTCGGCCGAGGTGTCGTAGACCTCGTACAACGTGACGCCCACAAGGGCGGTCAGGGGGAGGAGGACGGCGGCCGCCAGCTTGCGGCGGATCGGCACGCGTCCCCTGCCGCGGGAGCGGTGGCGGCGGGTCGCCGGTCCCGCCGCCGGAGCCGCGTGCCGGCCCGATGGTGCCATCGACCGGCCCCTAGGACCCGACCCGGAACCGGGCGGCGGACACACCCCTCGTCGACTCGACGATGCGGATGGTCGCCCGCGTCAGCGGCACCAGCCCGTCCTCGTCGATCTTGTCGAGCGTGTCCATCTCGTCGAAGAGGTAGAAGGGAGCGGTCAGGAAGTTCATCACCGGCACACCCTCGGTGTGGTAGAACGCGCCGTCGGTGGGGGGCTGGGCCCCGAAGGCGTCGGGCGCCAGGATCATCGAGCGGTGGACGCTCTCGGCCTCCAGCGCCTCGACCACCGCCGCCTCCAGGTGGGGGAGGCGGCTGGTGAAGAACCAGCGGGGCACCGGCAGCCCCGTCGGCTCGAGCTCGCCGCCCGGCCCGGGCGACTCGGCGAACTCGCGCGCCGCGTGCTCGAGGTGCACCTCCAGCACGACGTCGGCCAGCTCGTCCCGGTGGGCCTCGATGTAGCCGTGGAGGCCGGCCCCGCCCGACAGGTGCCCCGCCTGCAGGAGGAACACCAGTCGGTGGGGCCGGCGCTCGACGGGCTGGGCCGCCCAGTAGGTCGCCTGGGCGAGCACGAGCGAGATCCCGCTGCCGTCCTCGACCGCCGACGACCACGGGCCGTCGTGATGGGAGCCGATGATCACCATGTCGTCGTCGGCGCCGTCGAGGTGGCCCACCACGTTGTGGGACGTGTGGGGCGTGGCCTCGGACTCGACGGTGAGCGTGACCTCGACCGGCCCCTCGGCGAGCCGCTCGTGCAGCCACGCACCGTCGGTGGCGCTCACCCACACGCCGGGGATGGGGCGGCTCACGGCGTCGTAGGGCACGAAGTAGTTGCGGGAGTTGCCTGGGTAGTCCTTGAGCGACCCGACGAAGAGGGTCGCCCCGGCCGCCATCGAGGGCTCCAGCACCTCCTGGAACTCGGACCCGAACGGGATGACGTGCTGCGCGCCAGCCAGAGTGCCGTCGGGGTCGACGATGCGGCCGGTGGGGTCGGCGGGAGCGCTGCCGGAGGTGGCCAGCAGGTCGGCGGGGATGCGGAGGAGCGTGACGTCGTAGAGCGAGGCCTTGCCGGCCACGGCGTCGGGACGGGCCGGGTCGTAGGCGGCCAGCTCGGCCCGCAGGCCTGGGGCAGGCGCCGGTGCCGAGTAGGGGACCGGGAAGCAGTCGAGGCGGCGCGTCTCGGCCCCGGCCACCACCTCCAGCGACCAGTCGTGGGGTTCCCAGCGCACCACGTCGACGGGCTCGAGGCGCACGTCGGACAGCCCGATCTCGCGGAACCGGTCGGCCGCCCACTCCTCGGCCCACTCGTCGGCGGGGTAGCCGGGGCGCCGCACGCCCTGCGCGAACACCTCGTCGATCCAGCCGAGGATCGTCGCCGTCGCGGGGACGTCGTCCTCGTAGATCACCCCGTCGGGCGACGTCGGCCCCGGTTCGGCTCCGGCCTGGTCACCGCCGCCATCCCCGCCGTCCGCCGCGTCGCCACCGTCACCGGAGTCGGACGTGCACGCGCCCAGCCCGATCGTGATGGCGCCCGCGCCCGTGGCGCCCAGGAAGGCGCGTCTCGTCCACTGCCCCGGCATGTCTCGACTCCCAGCGATCCCAGCGACCCGCCCGAAGGACCAGTGACGGCCTGCCCCGGACGTGGCGGCACGGCACGCATGGTAGCCGCGTCCACACCCCCCGAGGGGCACGATCAGCCGGTCTGGCAGACCTGGTCGAGCAGCTCGACCTCGGCCACGTGGGCCACCATGTCGTCGCCCGGCACCGGGCTCGTGCCCGTCGTGGAGGCGCCGGTGCCCAGGGTGAACACCCGCTCGGACGGCACGGCCGACTTGAACGCGAAGGCCTTGTCCTCGTTGTCGGTGTAGGCGGCGTCGACCGAGGCGCCCTCACCCACCAGGCGCTCGAGCTCGGCGGAGATCCCGCGCATGGGGGTCTCGTTGCCGTCCCACACCCACATGACCACGCCCTCGCCCATCGGGAAGCCGGCGTCGGTGAGCCACTCGGCGATGCGGTCACCCACGGGCCGCTCGCCGATCTCCAGGAAGGTCGGCGCGGTGGTGATGTAGAGGACCTCGTAGCCCCGGGACCGGTAGGCCGCCGCCACGTCCGCGACGCCGGGCCGGGCCGGGGGCGGCGATGCGGGAGCGGCGATCCAGTCCAGCAGGTCGTCGTCGTCCATGCTGATCGTGCCGAAGTAGTCGAACACCACCACGTGCCGATCGGTGGAGCACGGGGCCAGGGTGGTGGGCGGCGGGGCGGCGACCTCGGGCGAGTCGGCTCCGCCGCAGCCGGCCAGTCCGAGCGCGAGCGGCAGCAGCAGGGCCGCGACGCGCCCCTGCCAGACACGTGGCGGGATCCCCATCCGCTCATTATGCACCGACGCCACGACGCAGCGTGCGCCCGCCCGTCAGGTCACACCCGGCGGTCGGGCGCGCGCCCCGGGCCGGTCAGGGCGCGGCGAGCACCACGAGCACGCCTCCGCCGGCCAGGGCGACCATCCGGCCCGACCATCCGTCGACCGTCAGCTCGTGCTCGGGCCGGCCCTGGCGCTGCCAGTCGTCCACCAGGCAGGTGACGGCGGAGGGCGCGCCGGCGGGGAGGCGAGCACCGGCGCCGAGCCCGAGCACGACCCCGGCGGCGGCGCTGAGGCCGACCATGCGCAGGTCGCCGTCGACGACCACGATCGCCTGGTCGCTGAGCCGCAGCACGGCGTCGACGACGCTCTCGAGCTCATCGACGCGCCCCTGCCACTGGTGCACCGCGGTGGTCAGCGCGTCGAGCTGGCCGGCCGCCGCCTCGACCTCGGCCCGCATCTCGCGCACCAGCTCCGCCACGGAGTCGGAACCGTCGTCCGGACGATCGGCGGGCGTGTCGGTGGTCCTCATCGTCCCGATCTTCTACCCGCGGTCGACCGTCGCAATGCACGCCGGGCACGCCGAGGGGTGTGGCGGGCGACCCGGCGGGGAACGGTGGGGGCAGTGCCCGCTGTGCTCACCCGCGAGGTTCGCCGAGCCCGGCGTGCTCTCGAGACGCTCGACGAGGCGGGCGTCCGCGCCCGCGCGCTGCTGACCGTGCCCGTGTCGCCGGTGTCGCGCCGGCACTGGGCCGGCGCCGCCGTCCGTCCGGGCGTCGACCCCGAGGTGTGGGCGCTGCACGTGCAGTACGCCGGCAACCGGGACGACCGGGACCTCGCCGTCCTCGTCGAGCGCTACCGGGCCTACGCGGAGTCGCAGGCGCGGCGCCACTACCGCGGCGCCGAGTCGCTGGACGACCTCACCCAGGTGGCCTACGAGGCGCTCGTGCTCGCGCTGCAGCGGTTCGAGCCCGAGCGGCAGCGACCGTTCCTCGCCTTCGCCAAGCCCACGATCGTGGGGTCCCTGCGGCGCCACGTGCGCGATGCCGGCTGGGCGATCCGGGTGCCCCGCCGGGTGCACGAGCTGGCCGGTCCGGTGCGGGACGCCACCGAGCTGCTCACCCACGACCTGGGCCGGGCGCCGTCCGCCGGCGAGGTGGCCGACGTCATCGGGCTGGACGAGTCCGAGGTGCTGGAGGCGATGGCGGCCGAGGAGGCCCGCGCCACCCAGTCCCTCGACGCCCCCGACCGCGCCACGGGCCTGCCGACCGAGCAGGTGGTCGGCCGCCACGACCGGGGCTTCGCCGGCATCGAGAACCGCACCGCCCTGTTCCAGAGCCTGGAGCTCCTGTCCGACGACGACCGCGTGCTGCTGCAGCAGTACTTCGTCGAGGAGCTGTCCCAAACGCAGATAGCCGAGTCGCTCGGCTGCAGCCAGATGCAGGTGTCGCGCCTGCTGCGCAAGGCCGTGCGCAAGCTGCGCCGCCAGATCGTCGATCCCGACGGCCACGACGATCACGACGGGCCGAGCGCCCCGGCCGGCAGCGAGCAGGCCGGGACCTAGCAGCGCACGGACCCGGCCACGAGCCCGGGCCCGGACGCGGCAGGGCTCCGACGACGAGTCGCCGGAGCCCTGCCGGTCCGTGTCAGAGCGGTGATGCCTGACGTCAGAGCGGGGTCATCAACCCGAAGATCGAGTAACCGCCCGGGCCGACGAGGCAACCGAGAACGATGAGCGCGATGCCGACCAGCACCTCGCCCGCGACGATCCGCATGATCCCGTAGATGACGAGGACTGCGGCGATGATCAGGAGTAGGAATGCCATGGCGAGGGTGTACCCCGGCCAGCAGGCGGCCATTCCCAGATCAGGCAGATCACAGGGTCGCCCGCTCCCGGTTGTCGAGCCCGTCGCCGTAGTGCGCATGCACTCCGACCTTGCGCTCGAGCTCGGCGACGATCGTCTCGGTGAAGTCGATGTCGTAGAGGCGCTTGCAGCTGTGGAGCCCGCCCGGGCTGAAGACGTTCACCTCCATGAGCTTGTCGCCCACGATGTCCAGGCCGACCAGGAACATTCCGTCCCGTACGAGCATGGGCCCGACCAGGTCGACGACGGCCCTCATCTCGTCGGTCACCTCGACTGCCACCGCCTCGCCTCCCACGCTCATGTTCGAGCGCAAGTCCGGCCCGCCGTTCACCCGCCGGAAGGCTGCGACCTGCCCACCGGCCTCGAGCGGCCGCCCGTTCATGACGAACACGCGCACGTCGCCGTCGGCGGCTGCCGGGAGGAACTCCTGGGCGACCACATAGCCGTCGCGGGAGATGGCGCCGATGATCTGGTTGAGGTTGGGCGACTCCTCGTCCGAGACCAGGAAGACGTTGGTGCCGCCCGAGCCCTGCAGGGGCTTGAGGACGGCCTTGCCCCCGCACGCCTGGACGAAGCCGATGATCTTCTCCTCGTCCCGGGAGAGCAGGGTGCGGGGACGGACCGCCTCGGGGAAGTGCTGGAAGTACGCCTTGTTGAGCGCGTGCGCCAGGTGGCTGGGATCGTTGACGACTGCGACGCCGCTCGCCGCCGCCAGCCGGCCGAACGCCACGCCGGCGGTGATGGCCCACGCCCGGTCGACCGCGTCGTCGGCGGGGTCGTTGCGCAGCATCACCACGTCGAGCTCGTCGAGCCGAACCCGGCTGTCGACGCCGTCCGGTCCCTGCATGTCCTCCAGGTAGCGCTCGACCGACGTGTGGTCCCCCGACGCTCGGCGGCCGCGGGCCGACAGGGTGCCGTCGGCCTCGTAGGTGAGGTCGCCGACGCCCATGAGCCAGTGCTCGTGGCCTCGACGGGCGGCGGTCAGGGCGAGGTGGCTGGTGGTGTACACCGGCACCTCCTTGTCGACGTCGTTGACGATGAAGCCGATTTTCATGGGCACCTCACGGGCGGGTCGGTCAGTTCGATCGGAGCGGTAGGGGGTGTCGGGTCGGTCAGGTCGGTCAGGTCGGTCGTCCGGCGGGCCCGTTCGAGCCGGCCCGCGGTCGCCGGGGCGTCGAGGTAGCGGGGGAGCAGCCGCGGTGGGTGCAGCAGGCCGCGCTCGGCGAGGTCGCCGACGAGGGGGAGGTCGACGAGCGACAGCTTGCCGAGCCAGAGCAGGTCGAGGTCGCCCCCCGCAGCAAGGTGGCCCAGCAGGTCCACCAGACCGCGCAGGTACAGCGCGTCCTTGGTCAGCCCGCCCGCCCGGAAGACCCGCGTGGCCATGGTGAACGCCGGGGAGGGATGGAACCCGGCACCGACCAGCTCACGGTGCACGTCCACGAAGGACGCCCCCGACACCATCCGGTCCACGGCCACCACCCGGCCCGCGAGCTCGCGCAGCCGCGCCGGCGTGAAGCCGCCGACGAGGAACTCGGCGATGACGGCGAGCGCCTCCTGGGTCGCCTCGTAGCCCGCCAGCCCGCTGCCCATGATCCGGAGCGGCTGGCGGCTGCCGTTCACGTAGGTGAGCATGTGCGTGCCGACCTCGTGCTGGAGCAGCGCCTCGGCGCGGGTGCTCGCCACCGTCGCGGCGGAGCCAACGATCAGCGCCCCGCCCGACACCATGATGCCTGTGGTGTCCGGGCGGAGCTCCACGTGGACGCCGATGTCGGGGTCGATCCGCCGGTAGTGGTCGAGCTCGCCGGCGGCGAGCGCCACGAAGCGCTCGGCGCTCATCCGGTCGCCGGCTGCGGCGTCGGTGGGCGGCGCCACCCGGTCGAGGATCGTCTCCGCCCGTGTCAGCAGCCGCGGGTCGGGGGGCCCGTAGAGCGCCACGCTGAGCGGCAGGAAGTCGTGGGAGTCGCGGGCGGCGAGCATGTCGAGGTGCAGGGACACCTCTCGGTGCTTGGCCCGCAGCAGGTGCCCGAGGGTCGGGTCCTCGACGTCGGCGACAGGGGTGGCGTCGAGCGCCGCCCGGGTCACCTCCGGCTCGTCCTCCAGGTGTCGGTACGTGAACTGCGGGGGCCGGGCGTCACCGTCGAGGAACTTCCGCCGGGCGTCCTCGACGTCGAGGGGCGTGAGGTCGAGCAGGAACCGGTAGCTGCCGGCCACCTCGGCCAGCCTGTGGTCGATCGCGCGGTCGCCGGGTGACAGCGCCGTCATGCCCGTGCCCGGACACGCGCCACGGCGTCGGCCACACGGGGGACGGCGCCGGTGACGGTGTCGGCCAGTGCATCGAGGTGGGCCTCGTCGAGCGCGCCGGACCACTCGTCCATGAAGGTCTTCTTGAACTCGACGGCGACCGCGCAGCCACGACCCGGGTACCGATCGTTGACCCAGGCGGACAGGTGCCCGCCGGTGAAGCGGACGTTCTCGCGCACGTCGAGGGCCCGGCCGTCGATCTCCGTCGAGGTCACGTGGTCGCGCAGCGCGTCGACGACCGGCGCCCACCGGTCGCGGTCGAGCGTGCCCGTGCCCAGGTTGACCTCGGGGTTCTCGCTCTGCGGCTCGGCGGGACCGTCGGGGCCCTGCCGGCGGTGGTTGTACGAGTGCACGTCGAGCACGGCGAACGGCCCCCGCTCGGCCAGCCGGTCGAGGCGGTCACCCAGCTCCCGGTAGAACGCGTCGTACACGGCGAGCGAGCCGGACAGGACCTTCGGCGGCAGGGCCTCGGCCCACAGGTCGAGCCCCCAGGCATCCTCCGGCTCGCGGTAGACGGCCCGGTCGTGGGGCCGGTTGAGGTCGACCTCGAACCGCGACCGGGCAGCGATGGCGTAGGAGGGGGTGCGGGTCACGAGCCGATCGGTGAACAGGTCCTCCTCGCGGGCCCGCGCCGACGGGGAGAGCAGGATGCGCGCCGCCACCTCGGGCCGCAGGTCATGTCCCGCGTGGATCGCGGTGGCCAGGACCGGCAGGGCGCGGTCGGTCGACGAGAACTCGAACGGTGCCTGGGATTCGGGGAGCTGGCCTGCCATGCCGAGGGCCTACCCGGCGACGGCCCGCGGCAGCCCTCGGGCCCGCTCCTCGGACGGGGGTTAGGCGGTTACTGGCGCGGGGTCCGGGAACCATGGGGGCGTGCGCAAGGTCGACACCACGGCGCCCGGCCTGAGCCGGCGCCGCGCCGGACAGGGCTTCGTCTACCTCGATTGCGACGGCAGGCGGATCGCCGACGCCGACGTGGTGGCGCGCATCAAGGCGCTCGTCATCCCGCCCGCCTGGGAGGACGTGTGGATCTGTGCCGACGCCCGCGGGCACATCCAGGCCACGGGGCTCGACGACCGCGGCCGCCGCCAGTACCTGTACCACCCCGACTGGCGGGCCCGGCGCGACCGCGCCAAGCACGAGCGCATGCTCGAGCTCGCCCGCGCCCTGCCCGGCCTGCGCAAGCGGCTCCGCCGCGACCTGGCGGCCGACGGGCTGGGCCGCGACCGCGTCCTGGCCGCCGCGATCCGCCTGCTGGAGCTGGGCCTGTTCCGGGTCGGCAGCGACAGCTACGCCGACGACAACGGCACCTACGGGCTCGCGACCCTGCGCAGGGGCCACGTGCGTGCGCAGGGCGACGAGCTGCGCTTCGACTACCCGGGCAAGGGCGGGCAGCGCCGGGTCGTCACCATCGGGGATGCCGCGGTGGCGGACGTCGTGCGGGGGTTGAAGCGCCGTCGGCGGGGCGGGAGCCGCCTGCTCGCCTACAAGGACGACGGTGGCACGTGGGCCGAGGTGCGGTCGTCCGACATCAACGACTACCTGCAGGAGGCGCTGGGCCCCGAGTTCACGGCCAAGGACTTCCGCACGTGGTCGGCCACGGTGCTGGCGGCGGTCGGCCTCGCGGTCGAGGAGGACGCCGCGACCGGGGCCCAGCGCCAGAAGGCCGTCCGCCGGGTGGTGCGCAGCGTCGCCCACCAGCTCGGCAACACCGCCGCGGTGGCCCGTGGCTCCTACGTCGACCCGCGGGTGATCGAGCGCTTCGAGGCCGGGCACACCGTCGGGGAGTCGCTCGACGCCGACGACGTGGAGGCGGCGGCCGCGGACATGCTGGCCGACGACGACGACGCCGACGACGGCGACGGCGGGGACGACCGGGACGACGTCACGATCGAGGGTGCGCCGGCCGACCTGCTGGCCGAGGTGGACGCGGCGGTGGTCGACCTGATCGAGGGCTCGCCGCGTCGCCCGGCCCGCCGCCGGCCCGGCCGCTCACGGACGGCCTGAACCGCCGGGCGGCACCGGCGCCGACGTCGTCAGGTGTCGAGTCGTAGGTGTCGACTCGTCAGGTGTCGGCGTCCGCCGTCTCGGCGGTCGTGCCGACGCCGGGGTCGGACAGCCGGGCGGCCAGCAGGCACACGTCGTCGCTGCACTTGTCGCCCACCAGGGCCTCGATGACCGCGTCGCACAGCTCGTCGGGACCCCCGTCGAACCCCTCG
Organism: uncultured Acidimicrobiales bacterium; assembly: GCA_963842395.1. Lineage (GTDB taxonomy): Bacteria > Actinomycetota > Acidimicrobiia > Acidimicrobiales > VFJN01 > ZC4RG19. The sequence goes on along the minus strand of CAWJGJ010000001.1, from coordinate 2,388,678 downwards.
GCCACCGCCTGCAGCGCGTCCGTGCCCCGCTCGCCCGCCCGCTCGCGCGTGTCCAGGAGGCCGTCGGTGTAGAGCAGCACCATGTCACCGGCCGCGACGGGCAACGGCTCGCCGAGCACGCGCTCGACCGTGTCGGGCAGGCCCAGCAGGCGGTCGTGGCTGGCCTCCAGGAAGCGCGCCCGGCCGTCGGCTCCGACGTGGAGCGGCGGCGGGTGACCGGCCCGGAGCACCTCGACGGTGGCGGCCGCAGCGCCGTCGACGGCGGTCAGGTCGACGACCACGAGGGCCAGCGTGGCGGTGTGGGACCCGTCGAGGGCCAGGAGCAACGTGTCGGTGTGCCGCACGACGTCGGGCAGCGAGTGACCCTCGGCCAGGTAGGCGCGGAAGCCCAGCCGGAGCTGGCCCATCACGGCGGCCTGGGGCACCCCGTGGCCCATGACGTCGCCCACCACCAGCGCCAGCTTGCCCTCGGCGAGCTGGACGACGTCGTACCAGTCGCCGCCGATCATGGCGTGCTGCCCGGCGGGGAGGTAGCGGACCGCCACCTCAAGCCCCGGCGCCAGGGGCAGCTCCTTCGGGAGGAGGCTGCGCTGCAGGCTCACCGCGATGTCGCGCTCGATGACCGCCCGTTCCTGGGCCTCCCAGTAGCCGCGCTGGGCCATGTCGAACGTCGACATGCTCTCGGTGAAGAAGTCGATCGCGGCGCAGACGTTGTGGGGCTTCGGCTTGGGGACGACCAGCGCGTTGACCGCGTCGCGGTGGATGCCGATGAACTCGATCAGCCCCACGCGCTCCTCGACCGCGCGATGACCGAGGTCGTAGGCGCGGGAGCGCCCGGCCTCGTCGGCGGCGCGCAGGTACTGCGCGAGCGCAGCCCGATAGTCCTCTGCCAGGTCGCTGTCGCCGGCGGTCACGGCCGGCCGCCTCCGTCAGGGCCTGACGGCGAGCAGGTCGGCGACACCGGCCACCTCGGCCACCCGGGCCACCTGAGGCGACATGGTGGTGATCCGGAACTCGACCCCGCGCTCGCGGGCGGCGCTCTGGGCGCTCAGCAGGGCCTGGAGGCCGCCCGAGTCGATGAACGACACGTCGGCGGCCCGGACCTCGAGCTCGCTCGCAGTGTCGAGATCGGCCAGGTGGTCGTTGAACTGCTCGGCCCCGTACAGGTCGAACTCACCGGACAGCTCGAGTACCGCGCGCGGGCCATCCCGTCGCACGGCCACCCTGAACTGATCCGAAGCCTCGATGCCCATCCGCACTCCTCAGCCGGCGATTCGCCCCGTCACCGCCGCGATCGTAGGCCCGAGGAATGCAAGGCCGCGCAACCACGGCACGACGATCCTGATTAGGTCGTCGCACACGGGGAAGCAAGGGGTCGGCGAGGCACGGGGCAAAGGGGTACAGACAGTGCGCAAGCTCACCGATTCCGAGGTCACAGAGCTCTTCGAGCAGTGGAAGGCGACCGGTGACACGACCGCGCGCAACGAGCTCGTCGAGCACCATCGCTGGCTGACCACGTACTGCGCCAACCGATTCACACAGCGGGGCGAGTCGCGGGAAGATCTCGTGCAGGTGGCCAGCGTCGGCCTGGTCCATGCGGTCAACCGGTTCGACCACACACGCGGCGTGGCGTTCAGCACCTTCGCCGTGCCGACCATCGTCGGCGAGCTGCGGCGCCACTTCAGGGACAAGACGTGGTCGGTGCACGTGCCCCGCCGCGGCAAGGAGCTCTACCAGGCGGTGGGCGCGGTCATCGAGGACCTGACGGCCGTGCTGGGTCGGTCCCCGACCGTCGCCGAGATCGCCGAGCGGGCCGACGTCTCGGTCGACGAGGCGCTGCAGGCGCTGGAGGTGCGGGACTGCTACCGCACCGTGTCGTTCGAGCCGGCGTCGGAGGACGACGCCGCCGGCGACGCCATGCTGCGCATCGATGACGCGGGGTTCGACGCCGTCGAGGCCCGGTCGGTCGTGACCGGGCTGCTCGACACGCTCCCGAGCGACCGCGACCGGCTGATCGTCGAGCTGCGGTTCCTCCACGGCCTGACGCAGTCGGAGATCGGCGCCCGGGTCGGTGTCAGCCAGGTCCAGGTCTCGCGCCTCCTGCAGGCGAACCTCGATCGCATGCGGGCCGCGGCCACCAAGGTGCCGGCCCGCCTCGCCTAGGGTGCGTGCGCTAGCGCATCCCGGGAGAGGCAACCGATGGCGATGACTCCAGACGGCACGGACGCGGCTGGGCGTAGCGTGATGTCCTCGGCCGACCGCAGCGAGCTGCTGCCCGAGCTGGTCGCCCACCTCCGCGAGCACCGGGAGACGTTGCGCGAGCAGTGGGCACGTCGCATGACCGAGGCCGGGCTGCTCACGGCCATGTCGCACGAAGAGGTGTTCGACACCGCCACCAGCGTGTACGACAACTACGTCGAGGTGCTCGAGACCGGAAGCGTCGAGGCGCTGGAGGACTACGCCCGCAGCCTGTCCGAGCGCATCATCCCCCGAGGCGTCGAGACCGACGAGGTCCTGGGCGTCGTCCTCCTGCTGCGCGACGTGCTGGCCCGGTCGCTGTTCGAGAAGTACCAGAGCGACTTCGACCTGCTCAACCACGTGCTCGACGCCTACGAGCCGGCGGCCAACCGCATCGCCAACACCGTGGGCGTGAGCTTCGTGCAGGAGCGCGAGCGCATCATCCGCCAGCAGCAGGAGGCCATCCGCGAGCTGTCGACGCCGGTGCTGCAGGTCCGCGAGCGCCTCGTGATCCTGCCCATCATCGGCGCGCTCGACAGCCTGCGGGCGCGCCAGCTCACCGAGCAGCTGCTGCGGTCGATCCGCACCAACCGCGCCAAGGTGGTCGTCATCGACATCACCGGCGTGCCCGAGATGGACTCGACGGTGGCCAACTCGCTGGTCCAGACGGTCGATGCCTCGCGGCTCATGGGCGCCAGCGTGATCATCACCGGCCTGTCGGCCGACATCGCGCTCACGCTGGTGACGATCGGCGTCGACCTGTCCAAGATGAACGCGGTCGGCGACCTGCAGGGTGGCATCGAGCTGGCCGAGCAGCTGCTCGGCTACGAGGTGTCGACCCTTCAGGCATCGTCCCCGGCGACGCCGGAGCTGCGCTGATCGCGATGGTCGTTCCCATCCTCAAGCACGGCGGGTACCTCATCGCCAGCATCCAGTCGGCCATGACCGACAGCGAGGCGTTGCAGCTCCGCGAGGATCTCATGGGGCGCATCGCGGCCAACCGGTCGCGGGGCATCATCGTCGACATCACGACCCTCGACGTGGTCGACTCGTTCGCGGCCCGCTCGCTGCGGACGATCGCGCACATGACCCGGCTGCAGGGTGCCGACACGGTGGTGGTGGGCATGCAGCCCGACGTCGCCTTCGCCATGGTGCGGCTGGGCCTGGGCTTCGACGACGTCCACACGGCGCTCGATCTCGAGGAGGGTCTCGCCTACCTCGACCAGACGACGAGCCGGGGATGAACGCGACCCCTCGGGAGGTCCGCCTCCCGATCGAGCACGACGGCGACATCGTCGCCGCCCGCCAGTCGGGCAGGATGCTCGCCGAGGCGATCGGGTGCTCGCCCACCGACGCCACCATCGTGGCCACGGCCATCTCCGAAGTCGTGCGGAACATCCTCACCCACGCGGGCAGCGGCGAGATCGTGATCGCGCTGGTCGACGGCGGCCGCCGGGACGGGCTCGAGGTCATCGCCCGGGACTCCGGGCCGGGGATCCCCGACATCGACCGGGCGCTGGAGGACGGGTTCTCCACCGGTCCCGGCCTGGGGCTCGGCCTGCCGGGCGCCCGGCGGCTGATGGACGAGTTCGAGATCACGTCCGAGGTGTCGGTGGGCACGACGGTCGTCATGCGCAAGTGGCAGCCCCGGTGAGCCGCCCCCCAGCGGCGCTGGAGTGGGCGGCGGCGGGACGCGCGCTGCCCGGCGAGGAGGTGTCGGGTGACCTGGCCGTCCACCTGGCGCTCGGCGACCGCGACCTCGTGGCGGTGATCGACGGCCTGGGCCACGGGCCCGAGGCGGCGGTCGCGGCGACGCGGGCCTGCGAGGTGATCGAGGAGCACGCCGACCTGGTCCTCGACGAGCTGTTGACCCGGATGCACCGGGAGCTCAGACGCACCCGCGGGGCGGTGGTGTCGCTGGCGACGGTCGAGCGCGGCGGGCACATGCGGTGGGTCGGGGTCGGCAACGTCGAGACGCACCTGGTCCGCCCCGACGGCCTCCGCCTGCGCCTGGCCGACAGCGCCATGCTCTACGGCGGCGTCGTCGGCTACCGGCTGCCCGCGCTGCGGGTGCGACACGCCCGCATGCAGGTCGGTGACGTCCTCGTCATGGCCACCGACGGCATTGCACCGGACTTCGTGGACGGCCTCCTCGCGACCGCCTCGTTGCATCACCTGGTCGATACGGTCCTGGAGCAATGCGCCAAGCCCACCGACGATGCCCTGGTGGCGGCCGCCCGACTCCGCCCGGAGCAGGGTGCGTGAACGGCGTGGCCCGGACACGGGGTGTAACTCCGGCTGTGCCGGGTAGCCAACCAGCAGTTGTCGGAGCCGGAACGAGGTAGGACGATGGGGCCCAGCCCTGGACGTGTCGAGCTATCGCTGCCGGCGGACAGCAGGTACATGCGGTTGGCCCGCCTCGTGGCGAGCGGGCTCGCCACCACCTGTGGGCTGCCGCTGGAGGAGGTCGAGGACCTCCGCATCACCGTGGACGAGATGTGCGCCACCCTCATCGAGCTGGGCGACGGCGAGCCGGTGCGCCTGTCGTTCGTGCTGCAGCCGGATGCCCTGGTCGTGGAGGGTGCGACGGCTGCGGACCCGGACAGCGAGGTCGACGAGGCGCGGCTCGACCTGAGCCGGCAGATCCTCGCCGTGGTGGCCGACGGGCACGACATCCGCCGCCACGACGACGTCGTCGAGTTCACGGCGCGCAAGGAGCTCCGGAGCAGCGGCGTCGGCTGACCGCCGGCGAGACGCCGGTCGAGGGGTGCGGCGTCGCCCGCGAGGGACGAGACTGGGGCGCATGATTGCGCTCGCCGTCCACCATGTGTCGATCAACGTCGACGACGTCGACGCCGCACGCGGCTTCTACACCGACGTGCTGGGGTTGTCGCCGCGGGACGACCGCCCCGAATTCCCCTTCGGCGGGGCCTGGCTCGACGCCGGCGGGCAGCAGGTCCACCTGGTGGAGGGCCGGCCGCCGGAGGGCCTCGGCCAGCACTTCGCCCTGCTGGTGGCCGACCTCGACGCCACCGTCGCCGAGCTGCGGGACCGGGGCGTCGACGTGAGCGATCCCCGGCCCGTGGGGTCGAGCCGGCAGGCGTTCCTGGCCGACCCGTGCGGCAACCTGGTGGAGCTCCACCAGGCGATGGGGTGACCCGCCGGGTGAAGAGTATCCTGTTCTAGCCAGACTTCCGGTGGTACCAGGGCCCGCCGGCGCCGACGACGGAGGAACCACCATGGCGGCGGGAGACGGATTCCCACCGGTCGAACGCCTACGGCCGGGGCTCACCTCGGTGCCTGTGCCGCTGCCGAGCTCGCTCGGCCACGTGTTCGTCTATGTCTTCGAGACCGACCGGGGGGTCTACCTGGTCGACGCCGGCTGGAACACCGACGAGGCCTACGGGGTGCTCGACGCCGGGCTGGCCACCGCCGGCTACAGCATGAGCGACGTGCTCGGGGTGATGGTCACCCACCTGCACCCCGACCACTACGGCCTGGCCGGGCGCGTCCGCGACGCGTCCGGTGCGTGGATCGCGCTGCACCCCGCGGATGCCGAGCTGCTGCAGAACCGCGGCATCGAGCCCGCCGACCTGACCGCCCGGATCGGGACCATGATGCGGGGGCTGGGGGCGCCGGCCGACGAGGTCGCCGCCATGGAGGCCATGGTGGCGATGTTCACGTCCGGGGGCGGCGATCCGACCCTGCCCGACGTGCTGATCGAGGACGGTCAGCGGCCCGACGTGCCCGGCTGGGACCTGGCCGCCATCTGGACGCCCGGCCACACGCCCGGCCACCTGTGCTTCTGGGAGCCGCGCCACCGGCTGCTCCTGACAGGCGACCACGTGCTGCCCCGCATCACCCCCAACGTGTCCGTCGGCCCGCAGAACGACGGCGACCCGCTGGGGGACTTCCTCCGCTCGCTCGACCGGCTCGAGGAGTACCAGCCCGACGAGGTGCTCCCCGCCCACGAGCACCGGTTCACCGACCTGTCGGGGCGGCTCGCCGAGCTGCGGCGTCACCACGACGAGCGCTTCCGCGAGGCGTTGGTGGCGATCCGCCACGGCCACACCACCGCGTGGGACATCGCCAGTCGCATGTCGTGGTCGCGGGACTGGGTCGAGATCGAGGGGTTCATGCGCCGTGCCGCGGTGGGCGAGGCGCTGGCGCACCTGCGGGCCCTCGAGGGTCGCGGCGCGGTGTTCGAGACCCCGGGCGAGCCCTCCCGCTGGTCCCTCACCGACGCGGCCGCCGCCCACGTCGCCGGCTGAGCCCGGCGGCACGCAACGCGCTGTCGCGCGCCGCACCACGATGCGTAGCGTCGGTCCCGATGGCGCGGGCCGACTACGAAGGATGGATGGCGGCGGCCTACGACGCCGGCCGGGGCCTGTCACCCGCGAGCCTGGACGCCTGGCGCGCGGCGGTCGCGCCGTTGCTGGCGGGCGTCGGCCCGCGCCCGGTGGTCGACCTGGGCGGCGGGACGGGTCGGTTCTCGGGCCCGCTGGCCCGCTGGTCCGGTGCGCCGGTGGTCACCGTCGAGCCCGCGGCCGCGATGGCCGCCCGGGCCCGGTCCAAGGCCATGCCGGGCGTCATGGTCGTGATCGGCACCGCGGAGGCGATCCCCCTCCGCGACGGCGCGGCCGCGGCCGTGTGGATGTCGCAGGTGATGCACCACATCGGCGACCTCGATGCCGCGGCCGCCGAGCTGCGGCGGGTCCTCCGACCAGGGGGCCGGCTGCTCGTCCGGGGCGAGTTCGGCCCCGACGCGGTGGCCGAGCCGCCCCGCGCCCACTACTCGGTCTACCGGTACTTCCCCGCCGCAGGTCAGGTCGCCCGCACGTTCCCGAGCCGGCGCCGCGTCGTCGCGGCCCTCGGTGCCGCCGGCTTCGTCGACGAGGTCGACGCCAGGGTGGACCAGGTGACGGCGGCCGATCTGCGCGAGTTCCACGCCAAGGTCGCCACCCGGGCCGACTCCACCCTGGCCGCGCTCGACGACGACACCTTCGCCGCGGGGCTGGCGGTCCTCGCACGCGAGGCGGCCCGCGAGACCACGCCCACGCCGGTCGTCGACCACGTGGCCTTCAGCGTCTTCCGCCTCCCGGGCTGACGCTACGACCCGTGGCCGTCCACGCCCGGGTGCGGGTCACCACACGTCGTCGCCCCGGAGCACCGCGTCGGCACCCGCGTCGACGAACACGACCTGGCCGGTGAGGCGCACGGTGTCGGCGGCGGCCAGGAACGCGATGACCTCGGCGACGTCCTCCGGCCGGGCGTGGCCGCCGAAGGGCATGGGCACCGCCTCGTCCACCAGGGTGCGCATGCCGTCGTCGGCGAGCAGCGGCTCGGTCATGGCGGTGCGCACGACGCCCGGCGCCACTGCGTTGAGGGCGATGCCGGCGCCCGCCCACTCGCCGGTCGGCGCCTGACGCCGCACCCAGCGGGCGATCGCCCGCTTGGATGACGGGTACCCCAGCAGGCCCGTGCCCTCGGCGGCTGCCACCGCCGCGTCCTCGTCGCCTGCCAGGCAGGCCGCCACGAGCGCGGGATCGTTGGCGTTGATGACCGCCGACGACGCCGTGGCCACCGCCCGGGGCGCCGACGACCGGGCGAGCAGCGGGCGGAGGCCCGCCAGCGTCGCCACGGCCCCGAAGTAGTTGACCCGGACGCACAGCTCGGCCGTGGCGGTGGTGCCGGCGTTGGCCACCACGGCGTCCACGGTGCCGCCGGTGGCCCGATCCACCGCCTCGACCAGTGCCTCCCGCCCGGCGGGCGTGCCCAGGTCGGCGAGGATGGCCGCATCCCGCAGGTCGACGTCGAGCACCCGGTGCCCGTCCTGGGCGATGCGCTCGCATGCGGCGCGGCCGATGCCAGAGGCGGCGCCGGTGACGACATAGGTGCGGGTCATGGTTCGGTCCTGGGGGTCGGCGGTGACGCGGGCGCAGCATCACATCGTGGGGACCACGTCGGCCAGCCCGGCGCCCTCGACTCGTCCTCACCAGGGGGGTCGACCCTAGGATCCCGAGGAACCGGGGAAGGGAGACCGTGGTGAGCGAGCAGATTCCGTTGGTCGACTACCTGGTGCTGGGCGACGACCCGCACCTGGTGGCCCAGGAGTGCACGTCGTGCGGAGCCCGGTTCTTCGACCGGCGCAACGCCTGCGCCGCCTGCTCCGCCACGGGGTTCACCCCGGTGCGGGTGTCCGGCGAGGGTGTGGTGCGGGCCTTCACGATCGTGTCGATGGCGGCGCCCGGGATCCCGGTGCCGTTCGTGGCGTCGGTGGTCGACTGCGACGGCACCAGCGTGCGGGCCAACGTCGTCAATGTGCCGGCCGACCCCGAGCACGTGAAGTTGGGCATGAAGGTCCGGCTCGTCACGGTGCCGGTGGGCACCGACGGCGCCGGCGTCGAGGCGATCGGGTTCGGGTTCGAGCCGATGGAGGAGAGCTGACATGGCGAACGACGACATCTGGATCCTCGGCATCCACATGACCAAGTTCGGGAAGCATCCCGACAAGGACACGGTCGACCTGGCGGCCGAAGCCGCCATGGCGGCGCTGGCGGACGCCGGCGTGACCATGCGCGACATGGGCGTGCTCGCCGCCGGCAATCTCATGAACGCCGCGGCCGGCATCGGCCAGCAGCTGCAGAAGCAGCTGGGCCAGACGGGCATTCCCGTCTACAACGTCGCCAACGCGTGCGCCACGGGCGCCACCGCCCTGCGGACGGCGATCATGGCCGTCAAGGCCGGCGAGTGCGACATGGGGCTGGCCGTCGGCGTCGAGAAGCTGGCCGGCGCGGGCCTGCTCGCGGGCGCCAGCCGGGGCGGCGACGCCGACACCTGGACGCCCAAGGGCCGCTATGGCGCGGTCGCCGCCGTGGACGGGCGCATCGGCACCGAGACCATGCCCGGCGTGTTCGCCCAGATCGGCATGGAGTACGGGCACCGCTACGGCGGCGCCAGCTTCGAGCTGTTCGCGCGCATCTCGGAGAAGAACCACGCCCACTCGACGCTCAACCCGCTCGCGGCCTACACGAAGAAGATGAGCCTCGAGCAGATCATGGGCGACCTGATGATCGCCTACCCCAACACCCGGCCCATGTGCTCGGCCAACTGCGACGGCGCCGCCGCGGCCGTCGTCGTGTCCGGGGCGAAGCTGGCCACGCTCGGCCCCGACCAGCGGCGCCGCGCCGTCAAGGTGTCCGCCTCGGTGCTGACCACCGACCCGTGGGAGGAGGCGTGCCAGATCCTGCCCGACGTGAACACGCTCACCCGCAACGCCGCCCGCCAGGCCTACGAGGCCGCCGGCGTGGCGCCCGGTGACCTCGACCTCGTCGAGTTGCACGACTGCTTCGCCACCGCCGAGCTGGTCCACTACGACAACCTGATGCTGTGCGAGCCGGGCGAGGCCGTGCCCTTCTTCGAGTCGGGCGCCACCTGGCGCGACGGCACCACGCCGGTGAACGTGTCGGGCGGGCTCGAGTCGAAGGGCCATCCCATCGCCGCCACCGGGATCGCCAACATCTGGGAGGTCTGCCACCACCTCCGCGGCGAGGCCGGCGACCGCCAGATCGAGGGCGCCACCGTCGGGCTGGCCCACGTCATCGGGCTGGGCTCGGCCTGCGGGGTGCACATCCTCGAGAAGGCCGCCGCCTGACCGTCGAGTGATGCGCCGGAGCGTGAGCTCCGGGTCAGGGGGACGGATGGCTGGTGCCCTTGCCGGGGTGCGGGTGGTCGACATCACGCACGTGCTGGCCGGCTCGTACTGCTCGATGTTGCTGGCCGACATGGGCGCCGACGTCGTGAAGGTCGAGCGGCCCGGCGGGGACGACAGCCGGGGCGGCCGCTCGGGCGGCGACGGGTTCGGGCCGGTGAACCGCAACAAGCGCAGCCTGGTGGTCGACCTGGCCGCGGCCGAGGGGCGGGAGGTGGTCCGGCGCCTGGCGACCGGTGCCGACGTGCTGGTCGAGAACTACCGGCCCGGGGCGCTGGCCGGCCGGGGGTTGGGCTACGACGACCTGGCGGCGCTCAACCCGGCGCTCGTGTACTGCTCGATCTCGGGCTTCGGAGCCACCGGGCCGGACCGCGACCGGCGGGGCTTCGACCTGGTGGCCCAGGGGATGAGCGGGGTCATGAGCGTGACGGGCCATCCGGGCGCCGAGCCGGCCAAGGTGGGCGTGCCGCTGGCCGACCTCAACGCCGGCATGTTCGGGGCGCTGGGCGTGCTGTCGGCCTACGTCGAGCGGCTGCGCACCGGGCGCGGCCAGTGGGTCGACACCTCGCTGCTCGAGGGCGCGCTGGCCGCCACCGTCTGGGAGTCAGCCGCCTTCTTCGCCACCGGCGAGGCGCCGGGGCCCACCGGCTCGGCGCACCGCCTCACGGCGCCGTACCAGGCGTTCGCCACCGCCGACGGCTGGGTCACCGTCGGCGCGGCCAACCAGGCCACGTGGGAACGGCTGGCGGCGGTGGCCGGAATGGAGCACCTGGTCGCCGATCCCCGGTTCCGCTCGGCGTGGGCCCGGGTGCGCCACCGGGCCGAGCTGGCCGACCTGCTGGCACCCGTGTTCGCAGCCGAGACGACGGCCGACTGGTGCCAGCGCCTGGAGGCGGCCGGCGTGCCCGCGGGCCCCATCAACGACCTGGCCCAGGCGTGGTCCGACCCCCAGGTGCTGGCCCGGGACATGCTGGTGGAGGCACCCGTCCCCGGGGGCGGGGCCGGACGGTTCATCGGGCCACCGGTCAAGCTGTCGGCGACGCCCTGGGCGGTCACCCGCGGCGTGCCGGCGGCGGGCGCCGACAGCCGGGCCGTGCTGGCGGAGGCCGGCTACGCAGACGACGAGATCGACCACCTCGTGACGACCGGCGTCGTCGAGGAGCCCGGCGACCGGCGGGTGATGCCGCCGCCGCCGGGGGCCGGGGGGCCGCCTCGCCGTTCGGCCCGGATCGGCCGACCGACGTCGAGAGGGCGGGCGCCGCTCGCCGCCGCCCGCTCGTCCCGACGTGACGGAGCACAGAGCAGGCAGGGGCCACGCAGATACGCCCGGCGCTCGATCGGGCGGCGACGGCGCCGACGGTCAGGCCGGCGCAGGCGACCTGCTCAGGCCACGGGAGCGCCGCCCGCCAGCACCGGGTACTGGCGCCCGGGGGCGTCGCAGGGCTCGCGGTCGGTGGGCCCGCCGGCGCGGGGCTCGCCCCGCAGGACCCGGGCGCCGGTGGGCGCGTACTGGAGGATGTAGGCCTTGCGCACCGCATCGGTGGTGTTGGGGCCGGTCAGGTGGGGCGTGAGCGACGAGAACACGACGGCGCCGCCCGCCGGCACCTCGGCCGCCACCGCCCCGTCAGGGTCGCGCAGGCACTCCCACCCCAGCGGGTCGACGTACCGGTGGGCGAGCGTGCCGAGGCGGTGGAAGCCCGGCGCCACCATGGGGCAGCCGTTGGCGAGGGTGGCGTCGGTGAGCGCCAGCCACACGGTGAGGTACTGCTGCGGCTCGACGAACGCGTAGCCGTTGTCCTGGTGCCACGGGAAGCGCCGCGGCTTCTCCGGCTTCTTGTAGACCGCCTGGTCCCAGTACAGGCTCACGTCGGGGCCGATCAGGTCGGCGCAGATGCCCACGATCCGTGGGTGCCGGCTCAGCTCGCGGAGCCGCTCGGACCGGGCCACGAGGTGGGTGGTGAAGGTGATGGCGCCCGCCTCGGCGATGGCGATGCGGCCGCCCGCGACCGACGCCAGGTGGTCGGCCATCCTCTGCTCGAACCGGTCGGTCTCGGCGCGGACGTGCTCGACCGCGGCCCCGTCGATCAGGTCGGGCACCACGACGAAGCCCTGCTCGTCGAACTGGGCGACCTGGCCGGGGCCGAGCGCCCGCGGCGGGCCCGTGTGGTCGGCCCAGGCGAACCCCGAGTTCCAGGGGTGCAACTCGACCGTGGCGGTGGTCTCGCCCACTCAGCCGTCCCCGCCGAGGACCGTCACGAAGTCGCTGAGGGGGCTGGCGGGGGCGATGGTGCCCGTCGTCGCGTAGTGGTACACCATCGCCGCCCGGATGCCGGCCGAGTCGTTGTCGGTCGACCGGTGCATGAGGTGGCTGTCGAACAGCAACAGGTCGCCGGGCGCCATGAGCACCGGTTCGGACCCGCTCGTGTCGTGGTCGACGATCTCGACGTAGCCGTAGTTGGCGCCCGGGCGGCCGTCGGGCTCGTGGCGGTGGACCGGCTCGCGGTGCGACCCCGGCAGCACGTGGAGGCAGCCGTTGGCGAGGGTGGCCTCGGTGACGGCCAGCCACGCCCCGACGATCGGCCGCCGCGGCTCGAAGGGGAAGTAGTAGCTGTCCTGGTGCCAGGGCTGGCCCCACGCTCCGGGGTTCTTGAAGATGAACTGCGACAGGAAGCAGTCGACGCGGGGGCCGACCAGGTCGGCGAGCAGGGCGGTCAGGTCGGGGCCGGCGGCGAACTCGGCGAAGACGGGGTCGCGGTGCAGGCCGAAGATCTTCGACACCAGGTCCTCGGCACGGCCGCCCCGGCCCGCCAGGTTGGCCTCGGGCAGGACGTAGCCGGGTGTGCCCCGCCGGCCGGACGCGTGGGCCCGGGCCAGCTCGACGACCCGCGTCCGCATCCGGTCGCACACGTCACGGTCGGCGAAGCCCTCCAGGCGCACGTAGCCGCACTCTTCGTAGTCGGCGCGCTGGCTGCTGGTCAGCCCCCCGGTGGTCTGCATGCTGGCCCCCTGCGTCGATCGGCGGGATGGCCGACCCGAACTGTGATCCAGACTGAACCGTTGTTTAGGGTGGGCGGCGATGTCAAGGGGGACGACGGCACGGACAGGCCGCTCCGCCGCGGTCGACGGGCAGCCCGGGCGACAGGCCAGGGGGCAGGCCGAGCGGGGTGAGCGGACACGGCAGGCCATCGTCGACGCGGCCATCGAGGTGTTCGCCGGGCGCGGCTTCCGATCCGGGGCACTGGTCGAGATCGCGGCCAGGGTCGACCTGACGCCCGGCGGCATCCTGTACCACTTCGGCTCGAAGGACGCCCTGCTGGTGGCGGTCATCGCCGAGCGCGACCGCCGGGCCACGGCACTGCTGGTCGACCTGGTGGCTGACCGTCCGGTCACCGGCCTCGACTCGCTCGGGCTGCTCGTCGAGATCGCCCGGCTCGGCGAGCGCGAGCCCGGCCTCGCCGCCCTCCACACGGTGCTGCAGGTCGAGGCACTGGCCCCCGATGCGCCGTCCCATCGCTACTTCCTCGACCGCAGCCGCCTGGTGAGCGGCTGGCTCGAGCGGGTGCTCGCCGTCGCCCAGGAGGCGGGGGAGGTGCGGCCCGATGTCGACTGTGCCGCCAAGGCCCGCGAAGTGCTCGCGTTCCTCGAGGGCGCCTCGGTCCTGTGGCAGCTCGACGACGACGTGTCGCTGGTCGCGCTGTACGAGAACTACCTCGAATCGCTGATCGCCGGCCTCCGTGCGGAGCCCGGCGGCGGTTGACCGTCCGCCGTCGGCCGGGCGCATACTGCAATCATTGTGAATCGGTTCACAAGACCGGTTCGCGACCGCACAGCCCGGCCGACGAGGAGGGACATTGACCGAGCGAAAGCCGCCCGGCCTGAGCTGGGAGACCTGGATCGACCGCCAGATCCGCGAGGGCATGGAGCGGGGGGAGTTCGACGGCCTCCCCGGCCACGGCAAGCCCATCGGCGGCCTCGACCGACCCCGCGACGAGCTGTGGTGGGTGCGCGACAAGCTGCGGCGCGAGGACGTGTCCTACCTCCCGCCGGCGCTGGCGCTGCGCAAGGAGGTCGAGGATGTCCGGGCCGGCATCCCGGACGCGCCGTCCGAGGCGGCGGTCCGCCAGGTCGTGACCGACCTCAACGCCCGCATCGTCGCCGCCAACTCGCGGGTCACCAGCGGGCCGCCCAGCACGCTCGTGACCCTGGACGTCGACCGCGAGGTGGCCCGGTGGACCGCCGCCCGGCGCAAGGACTGAGCGTGGCGCCGGGCGGCGGCGGGGAGCCGGGGGTGGCACGGCTGCCGGAGGGTCCGCCCGCCTGGCCCTCCGACAACCGTGCCGCGCGTGCCGCGCCTGTGCTGGGGTGGCGCGGCCGGCCGTAGCAACCTACGGATCTCCTGCGTCACTGAGATCCGTAGGACCTACGTATTCGGTCGGGGATGCCACCCAGCGTGCAGCCCGGTCGTCGACAGGTGCCGCTGGGTAGCATCCCGCCGTGGTCGGACCGTGGCCGCTCGTGGGACGGGACGCCGAGCTGGCGGACATCCGGCAGGTGTTGGCCGCCGACCGCGGCCCGCGGGGCGTCGCCGTTTTCGGCGACGCCGGGGTGGGCAAGACCCGCCTGGTGGCCGAGTCGGTGGACGAGCAGCGAGCAGGCGGGGTCGCGGTCGAGTGGGTGCGGGCCACCGACGCCGCCCGCACCATCCCGCTCGGCTCGTTCGCCCACCTGCTGTCGCCCGGCGACGTGCCCCACCACCAGGACGACCTGCTGCACCTGGCCCTGGCCCGGCTACACGAGCGCGCGGGCCAGGGCCCCTTCCTGCTGGCCGTCGACGACGCCCAGCTGCTCGACGATGCGTCGGTGGCGCTGCTGCACCTCGCGGCCACCCAGTCGCCGGCGCGGGTGCTGTTGAGCGTTCGCACCGGCGCGCCACTGCCGTCGGGGCTGGTCGCCCTCTGGAAGGACGAGCTGCTCGCCCGGGTGGACGTGCGCCCGCTCGACCGCGACGCCACCGACCGACTGGTGCTCGCCGTGCTCGGCCAGGCCGTGCCCGCGTCGCTGCTGCACCGCATCTGGGAGCTCAGCCGGGGCAACGCGCTCTTCGTGCGCGAGCTGGTGACCGCCGCGGTCGAGCGCCGCACGGCCGGCGGTGCCGCGGGGGCGCGGGCCGGGGCCGCATCGTGTTGCCCGGCGGCCAGCAGGAGCGCCTCCGCGAGCTGGTCGAAGAGCGGCTCCGGCTGCTCGATCCCCCCGGCCGGGCCGCGCTGGAGATCGTGGCGGTGGGCGAGCAGGTGCCGCTCGCCGTCGCCGACCGCCTGGCCGCGCCCGGCGCCCTCGAATCGCTGGAACAGCGCGGGCTGGTCGACATCGTCGACGTCGAGCGGGTGCCGTGCGTCCAGGTCACGCACCCGCTCTACGGCGAGGTGCTGGCCGGCGGGCTGCCCCGCCTGCGCTACCGGGCCCTGCTCGGCGACCTCGTCGCGGCCGTGGGCGAGGCGCCCGGCCCCGACGCGGCGGGGGAGGCGCCCAGCCTCGCCGCGGTCGACCCCCTGCGCGTCGCGACGTGGCGGTTGGAGTCGGGCGACCCCGGCGATCCGGAGCAGCTCCTGCTGCTGGCGCGCGAGGCGCTCGGTCGGCTCGACCACCGGCTGGCCGAGAGGCTGGCCGCGGCGGCGGGCGGCGGCGGGCGGGCCGACTCCGGCCTGGTGCTCGCCGAGGCGCTGTCGGGCCAGGGTCGCGTCGACGAGGCGACCGCGCTGCTGGCCGAGCTGCGCCCCACCGACCCGGAGCTGATGGCCAGGGTGGCGATGGCGCGGGCCAGCGACCTGTTCCTGCACCTCGACCGGTCGGGCGAGGCGTACGACGTGCTGTCGGCCGCCGGCGAGGAGCTGGCCGGCCACCCGGCCTGGCAGGCCGAGTGCCGGTCGGTGTTGGCGCAGATGATGATGTTCATGATGCGGCTGCCCGACGCGGGCCGTGTGGCCGACGAGCTGCTCGCCGACCCCGCCGTCCCCGAGCCGGCCCGCGTGCGGGCGGTGGGCGTGGCGGTCACCGCCCGCGGCGCACAGGGCCGGCTCGACGAGGCGCTCGCCCTCGTCGACGACGACCTCTACGCCGTGGCCCGCCGGCACCGGCGCGAGGTGCCGTACGGCGACATCCAGCTGCGGATGGCACGCTTCCAGGTCCTGTACTGGGCAGGCCGGTTCCGCGAGCTCGACCGCTTTACGGCCGTCAACCTGGGCCTCGACATCGAGCACCCGCCCCCATCGCTCGGCGGTATCCTCGCCGGCTTCCGGGGTGGTGCCCTGCTGGTGCGGGGGCGGGCCGACGCGGCGCTCCACCAGCTCCACCGCTCGTCCCGGGCGCTGGCCGAGTCGGACTGGTTCGGGCAGCGGCCGCTGGTCGAGGCCATGCGCTCCCGCGCCGCCACGTTCGGCGGCGAGCTGGAGGTCTCCGAGGAGGCGATGGCGGCGGCCGACGTGGCGTTCGCGGCCGACCCGCAGCGCGGCGCCCGCGTCCTGCCCCACATGGAGCTGTCGCGGGCCTGGCTCCTGGCCGCCCAGGGCAGCACGGGCGAGGCCGCCGACCGGTGCGTGGCCCTGGCCTCGGTGTTGGAGCACACCGCCCGGCCCCTCGCCGTCGAGCTGCTGCACGCGGCGGTGCGTCTGGGGAGGTCCCGCGAGGCGCTGGACGCCCTCGATCGCCTGGCCGGCGTGGTCGACGGGCCGCTCGTCGAGGTCGCCGCCCAGCATGCGCGGGCCGCGGCGGCCGACGACGGCGCGCTGCTGGTCGCGGCGGCCGACCGGCTGGAGGAGATCGGCGCCACGCTGGTGGCGGCCGAGGCCTCCCGGGCGGCGGCGAACGCGTACCGGCGGGCCGGGCGGGGCGCGTCGGCCGCCGCCGCCAACCGGCGGGTCGAGGAGCTGCTGCGGCGGTGCGGCCCGGTCCGCTCGCCCGCCCTCGAGCCGACGCTCGCGGCCGGCGAGCAGCTCACGGAGCGTGAGCGCCACGTCGCCAGCCTGGCGGCGCGGGGCCTGACCAGCCCCGAGATCGCCGCCGAGCTGTTCCTCTCGGTCCGGACCGTCGACACCCACCTCAGCCGGGTCTACCGGAAGCTGATGATCGAGGGTCGCCACCAGCTCGGCCAGGCTCTCGGCGCCGGGCCCGGGGCCTCCAGCGGCCGGGGTACGTAATCGCTACGGATGCCCGTACGTCGCATCGTACGTACGGTGCGACGGTGAGCGCGCGCGTGACGACAGGCGACCCGCCGGGATCGGGGCCGGTTCCCCCGACGACCCCGCTCCCGGCGATGCCACCGTCGGCGTGCCGCCCCACGCCGTCCCGCCACCCTGGGAGAAGGGCGACATGGTGCGGGCGGTCGCCGAGTTCGTGGACGATCTCGTCGACGAGCCCGGTGACTGAGCTCCCCAGCGACTGAGGCTGCGCCTATAGCAACCTCTGGGCCCCTGACGCGACAGGCCCGGGGGCTCCGGGCGAGGAGGGGGAACCTCTCCCGGAGGCCGGCCCGGGCCTCGATCGGTGCTACGAGCCGGGGCGGGGAACGCCGTTGTCCCCCGACCCGGTGCGCAGGTGCTCAGCTGAGGGGGATGGCGATGTCGACGACCTGGTCGTCACGGTCGAACGAGCCGTTGAAGTCGGCCAGCCCGGTGAGCGGGTCGATCTCGAACAGGCGGGCCCGGCCCTCGACGACGAGCGAGGCCAGCGCCTTGTTGTCCACGGCGCGGCCGTCGTCGACCTTGGCGAAGATGTCGAACCCGACGGTCGGGCCGGCGTCGTAGCCCAGCTTGCCGGTCGGGTTCAGGCTGCCCGCGGCCGGCGGGGCCTGGATCGAGACCTGGTCGAGGTTGGTGTCGATGTCGAACAGCGTCGTCGCCGAGTCGGCGGAGGCGTCGTTGTTGGTGTAGGCGACGCCCGAGACGCCGGTCGTCACGACACCGGCCGTGTTGAGGTTGCTGTTCACCGCGGTGACGCCGGTGTCGACGTTGGCGGCCAGGTTCTGGCCGTTGTCGCTGACGATGCGGAGGCGGTCGACGGTCGGGTTGAAGTCGACGCCGAAGTTGGTGCCGCTCAGCGCCACGTTCAGCACCGACACCTTGGTGGCGCGTGCGTTGCGGGTGTTGATCGTGTACACGCCGCCGGCGTTGCCGAGGCCGTACAGGTCGCCCGTGGCGGGGCGGTAGTCGATGCCGACGAGGGAGGTGTCGCCCTGCAGGCCCCTGACTCGGCCGATCTCACGGGCCCGGCCCGGGCGGTCCTCCTCGCCGCACACCAGCCGGCCGTCCTTGGTGAGGCCGACGAAGGTGAGGTCGCTGAACCGCGACTCCTGCACGCAGCTGCCGTCGTCGTCGCTGCGGGCGGGCGCGGCCGAGGCGAGACTCGACGCGGGGATGACGGTCGCCAGGCTCGCCAGGGCGAAGGCTGCGGCCGGAACGAACTTGCGCATGGTTGCTCCTTGGTGGTGGTGGCGCCCCGGGGAGATCGGGACGCCGTCACATGCCGCCGCCGCCCGCCGCGTCACAGACTTTTTCTCGCTGCACGGAAGACGGCATTTCGCGCAACCGGTCGGTGGGTCGGCTCCGAATAGGTGCCGTCCACGCGCTCGTCCGAGTGCCCATACTGCGAAGGAGGTCGCCGGGAGTGACCACCGCAGCCGACGATCTCCTGCCGGCCATGCCGGGGGTCCTGCGGCGCGATCCCGATGCCTGGGAAGCGCTCTACCGCAGCATGTACACCCGGTTGTACAGCTATGCGCGCCGCCGGTCGAGCGACGATCACGCCGCCAACGACGCCGTCAGCGAGACGATGGCACGCGCCCTCGACCGCATCGACGGCTTCCGTCCCTACGGCGCCGGCCTGGCGGGATGGCTGTATGGGATCCTGCGCAACGTGCTGCGCGAGAGCTACCGGGCAGGTGCCCGCACGACCGTGCCGGGGCTCGACGACGACGACCACGCGCACGACGACGAGCTGGTCGGTCGCGAGCTCGACCCGCTGGCGTACGTGCTGGCCGACGAGCGGGCCAAGGACGTGCGCACCGCGTTCCGCCGGCTGAGCTCCGCCGATCGCGAGCTGCTGGAGATGCGGGTGGTCGGCGGGCTCAACGCCGACGACGTGGCCCTGGCGCTGGGCAAGCGGGCCGGGGCCGTCCGGATGGCCCAGTCGCGGGCCCTTGCCCGCCTGCGCGACGAGCTGGAGGAGGTGAGCGGTGTCGACTGACGACGACCTGCTCGACCTCCTGCGCGTGAGCCTCGAGCCGCGACCGCTCGCGCCGCCGCCCGCCGCCGTCGCCGCGCTGCGCGCCGCTGCGGCCCGGCGTGCCGGCACCAACGGTCACCGGCCCGGCGCGCTCACGCTCCTGCCCCCGCCGGTGCACGGGCCCGGTCCCGCCCTCGACGGCGCACCCGACGCCGGGCGCCGGGACGGGCCGTCCGAGCCCCGGCACCGCGTCGGCGTCAACGGGACCGATGGCCGCCCGGGCGACGGCCGGTGGCGGGCCACCCGGCGGTGGCGCACGCCCCTGGCGGCCGCGGCGGTCGCGCTGTTCGCCCTGGCGCTGGGCTTCGGCGGGGGTCGGCTGCTGCGCCAGGACCCGCCGGACCCCGAGCCGATCATCGAGTACGCGGGGCCGCTCACGGCCCCCGACGGCTCGGTGGGCGCCGAGGTGACGGTGGAGAAGGTGGGCATCGGCCGGGTGATCACCTTCGACAGCGAGACCCTGCCCATCCTGCCGGTGGGCGAGCTGTACCAGGTGTGGTTCGTCGGCCCGGACGATGCGCCGGGGGCGCCGCAGCGCATCTCGGCGGGCACCTTCCACCCCGACAGCGACGGCCGCTCCTCCGTTCAGCTCGTGGCGGCCGTCGACCCCGCGTCGTATCCCCGCATCGTCGTGACGGCGGAGCCCGCGGGCGGCGACCCGGCCCCCAACGGGCCCGAGGTGCTGCGGGCCACGATCGAGGCTCCGGCGGGCTGACGCCGCGACGCGCCGGGCGTCGAGGCGCCTGGCGACCCCGGCACGTCGAGCGACCGTTCACCCTGGTTGGGTGATGCGGGAGGGGGCCGCCTCCCGTCGGATGGTCTCGTGGACTCCCCGGACGAGGTCGTGCGGCTCGAGGCGGAGAAGGCTCGCCTGGAAGCGGAGGTGGGTGCGCTCCAGGCCAAGCTCGACCGGGCCGCCCGGCCGTCGCTGGGCAGGCGGGTGCGCGGCCCGCTCGCCGTCCTGCTGGTGATCGTGACCACGGTGATGGTCACGGTGTCGCTCGGGGGGGTGTGGGCGCGGCGCAACGCCCTGAACACCGATCGCTGGGTCCAGACGGTGGGCCCCATCGCCGACGACGCCGCCGTGCAGGAGGCCCTGGGTCGCTACCTCACCGACCAGGTGATGACCGCGATCGACCCCGAGGCGTTCTTCGACGACGTCCTGCCCGAGCGCGGTCAGATCCTGGCCGTGCCCCTCACCAACGCGCTGCGGGGGTTCGTGAACGACCAGGTCGACTCGTTCCTCGCCTCGGACACGTTCTCCGAGCTGTGGGTGGCCGCCAACCGTCGCGTGCACGCCCGGGTGGTGGCCCTCCTCGAGGGCGACGAGGGCCCGCTGCAGGAGTCGGGCGCCGTGCAGATCGAGGACGGCAAGGTCCTCATGAACCTGGTGCCCGTCGTCAACGCCGTGCTCGCGCGCATCGGCGAGCTCTCGCCCGAGATCTTCGGGCGCACCGTCGACGTGCCGACCGTGTCGATCGACGAGGTCCCCGAGGCCGCCATCGAGAAGATCGAGGACGCGCTCGGCCGCCAGCTGCCGGCGAACTTCGGCCAGTTCACCGTCTTCGAGGCGTCGAAGCTCACCGAGGTGCAGGACGCCGTGGAGACCTTCGACCGGCTGGTGGTGCTGGTCGTCATCCTGGCGGTCCTGCTCATCGCCCTCACGCTGTGGGTGTCGCCCCACCGGCGGCGGACCCTGCTGCAGCTGCTCATGGGCATCACGCTCGGCGTGGTCCTGATGCGCCGGGCGGGCATCCGCGCCGAGGCCGAGGTGATCGACCTGGTGCGCGTGCCCGAGAACCGCGACGCCGCCGGCGTGATCGTGGGGGCATTCGTGTCGAGCCTGCTCAGCGCCACCGCGTGGGTGCTCGCCATCGTCGCCGTCGTGGCGGTCATCGCCGTGCTGACCGGCAGCTACCCGTGGGTGGTCGGGCTCCGCCACCGGGGTGCGGCGCTGGCCCGCGCCGGCGGCAGCGCCGTCATGGGCGCCGCCAGCCGTCGCGACGATCCCGCGGTGACCGACTGGGTGGCCCGCAACCGCGAGGCCCTGCAGGCCGGCGGGCTGGTGGTGGGCGTGCTGGTGCTGCTGTTCGCCGACCTGTCGTGGTGGGGGATCCTGGTGCTGGCCCTGCTGGTCGGCGGCTACGAGTTGGCCGTCCAGCGGCTGGCCGGGCCCGGGCCCGCCGTCGACGCGGTCGACGACGGCGCGGGGGCCGGCGTGGGCTGAGCGATCGCCCGAATCCGGTGGCAGGATGCGGGCCATGAGCACCGAGACGAGCGAGTCGACCGACGACACGGGCGCGCCCGAGCGGTTCGAGGTCGAGCGCACCATCACCGCCGACGCCGCCACCATCTTCCGCGTGCTGTGCGACCCCGATGGCCACGTGGCCATCGACAGCGCCGGCATGCTGATGTCGTCGACCGGCGAGCCCGTGTCGGCGGTGGGGGACACGTTCGTGGTCCACATGGACCGCGAGGCCCTCAACGACTACCCGCTGGGCCTGTACGACGTCACGGTCGAGGTCGTGACCTTCGAGCCCGACCGCGAGATCGCGTGGACCATCGTCGGGAAGCTCAAGCCGAACATCGGGCACGTCTACGGCTACCGCATCGAGCCGGCCGAGGACGGGGGCTCGCTCGTGACCTCGTACTACGACTGGTCGCAGATCGACCCCCAGTGGCGCCAGGCCGACATCTTCCCGATCATCCCCGAGGCCACACTCCGTGCCACCCTCGGCATCCTGGCCCGCACGGTCGCCAAGGGTTGGCCGCCGCCGGGGGCTTGACCGGCGCTAGAAGCCCCGCACCAGGTCGGCGCTCCGCGACGTCCGCCCCGCACCGTTGGTGGCGACGGCCCAGAACGTCGCGCTGAGCGTCGAGATCTGATCGGTCATCTCGTCGCACGGCAGGTCGATGTAGGCGTCGAACTGCACACCGGGCCCCCCGTCGGAGCGGGGTGCCAGCTCGGCCCCGGTGCCCGAGTCGAAGGGGGTCGCGCTGTTGTCGATGTCGAACGGGAGGACGCTGCCGTCGGGCCGCAGGCACTCGCCCCTGATGCGCGCGTAGGCGTCGATGCGGGCGATCCCCGTCTCGGGGTCGTGGGCGGAGATGAAGACGACGAGTTGCCCCGGATGGCCCGTCGCATCGAAGGTCTGGACGCTCGGTGCCGTCGCGTCGCTCGACTCGACGGTGACCGTCACCTGGGCCTGGACGGCGCCGAAGACGTCGGACACGGCGGTGAGGATGATGGTGTGGGGGCCCACGGCGAGCGTCGGCGACCACGCCACACCCGTGACCGGGGCGCCGCCGGGGCCGTCCCGCCACTCGAGCACCCGGTAGTCGCCCGTGGTGCCGCTGCCGTCGAAGGTGACCGGGCTGTTCTCGGCCACGGTGTAGTTGCCGCCGGAGCCCGACGCGCCCGACACGGCGATCTGGGGCGCGGGCGACTGCAGGGCCACGACCTCGAAGGTGGCACTGCCGCGCACGGTCCGGCCCCGTCCCCAGCCCACGACCACCTCGACCGTGGGCCAGCCGGCGCGGAACTGGTGGTCCACCTCGGCCTGCGTGAGCCCGGGGCCATGGCTGGCCTCGAGGCGGCAGGGGACGGTGGCGCCCTCGACGATCCAGTCGCACGACGTGAACACGCCCACGATGGTCACGTCCACCGTGTAGGTGGTCCGGTCGTTGAGGGGCAGTGGCGCGGAAATGCCCACAGCCCCGAGCAGGGGCGCCTCGCCCTCCGGCTCGAGCACCTCGATCTCGACGGTCTCGACGTCGGGGCCGTCCTCCCCGCGGGCCACGCTGAGGCTCACGGTGTACCGACCCGCGCGGTCCCAGGTCTGCGCCGGCGGAGACTGCAGAGCCGACGTGCCCGCGCCGACGGCCCCCTCGAACGTCCACAGCCACGAGGTCGGGTCGCCCTCAGACTGGTCGGCGAAGGTCACCTGCGTCCCCACCTCGACCGTCGTGGGGTTGAAGCCGAAGGCCGCGTCGAGGTCGACGGTCGGTGTGCGCTCGACCACCTCGATCGTCCGGACGTCGGTCACCCGCCGGCCGGAGTCGAGCGTGGCTTCCGCCACCACCCGGTACGCACCGGCGATGTCCCACGCGTGCTCGACGGTCTCGCCCTCGGCCGTCTGCTGGTCGTCGAAGTCCCAGCTGACGGTGCGGATGCCGCCGTCGGGCGCCGTGGCGGTGAGCTCGAGGCTCTCGCCCACGAGGACCCGGCCCGCCCGGGCGGAGATGACGAGGTCGCCCTCGGGCTGCTCGCCGCCGGGAGCCGGTGGGCCCAGCTCGGTGCCCGGCCCGGTCGGGGCGAGGGGCGCGTTCGGATCGGGTGGCGCCGAGGGGTCGGCCGGCGACCGGGGCCCGGCGCCGGTGGGGTCCCCTGCTGACGGGCTGTCGGTGCCCTCCGCCGTCCCGGGCTCGTCGGCGGGGTCGTCCGCACCGGCGCCGCCTTCGCCCGGGTCGGCGCCGTCGCCGCCCCCGGTGGCGTCCGGGTCGGTGCCCTCACCGGCGCCCGCGGCCGTCTCGCCGGGCAGCGGTGAGTCCTCGGCGTCGTCCGGTGAGAGGCCGTCGCCGGGGCTGTCGGGGTCGTACTTGGCGACCTCGGCGACGCTGCCGTCGATGTCGACGACCCCGGCGCGTTCGCTGGCCGGGTCGTTGTAGAAGACGATGCCGTCCTCGTCGAACAGGTCGAAGGGCGTGCCCGGCGGCACCAGCTCGCCGGTGTGGGCGACGCCGCCCGTGTCGAGGTCGACGATGGCGACGGTGCCGGTGGTGTAGTCGGGCACGAAGACGCGGCCCTGGGCCTCGGTGGGCTCGCCCAGGTCCGACCCGGGGCTCGCGACCTCGATCGCCACCTCCCCGCACGCGCCGGAGCGGAGCTCGCTGATCCGCAGCAGGCCGTCGTCGCCGGAGACGACGTAGAGCCGTTCCTCCCGGGGCGAGCCGCCCACCACCACGCTGGTGTCGGTCGGGTCGATCTCGAGGCACGAGCCCGCTCCGAAGCCGCCGCCGCCGTCGAGCGCCCGGACGGTGCGGCCGGCGCGCTCGACCAGGGCGGCGCGTCCGGCGACGACCACCAGCTCGGCACCCCCCGGATCGTCGACGACGCCGCGCCGGCTGCCGCGCTCGGTGCCGTCGAACCAGGTCAGGTCGCCAGTGCTGGCGCCCAGCGCCCACAGCCGGCCGTCGTCGTCGACCACGCTGCTGGCGACGGGCTCGGCCAGCGACAGCACGTCGCCGCGCAGCGACGAGACGGTCGTGGCGTCGGCCACCCCCACCCGGCCGCGCCCCTCGTCGACGACGTAGACGACCTCGCCGCTGGGATGGACGGACACCTCGCCGCGGGCCCCCTCGACGACCGCCACCGGTGGGGCGGCGACGAAGGTCGCCGGGTCGACGCGGGTGACCGTGCCCTGCCGGCGGTCGATGCCGTAGCCGACCATCCCGGCCTGGGTCGCGCCCAGGTCGTCGCCCGGCTCGGCCACCCGCACGCTGGCGATGACCTCGGCGGAGCCGCCGTCGATGAGGGTCATCTGCCCGACCGCGGCCGAGGCGACCCAGGCACCGCCGCCCTGGAGCTCGAACTGCGCTGGGGGCTCGGCCTGTCCCTGGGCGACGATGCCGCCGACCACCGAGGCGGCGACGAGCACGGCCCCGGCCTGCAGGCCGATGGTGCGCCGGCGCCGGCGTGCCGCTCCTCCGGCCGTTGCCGCCGTCCGCCGTGGTGGTTGGCTCGTGCCGCGCATCGCTCTCGATCTGGATCGTTCGTGGCTGTCCGCGCCCGGGACAGGCCGACGGGCGCCGTGGAACGGCCGGGGCGACGGGCCTGGCCGGCGCCCCAGCCGGGCGCCATCGTCTGCGACGTCGCCTGTGGGCACACCGGGTGAATCCCCGGTTGGTCCCGGCCTCGCAGCCATGCCCGGGGCGCCGGTCCGGCGTCTGTCGCGGGTGCGGTCAGCCGGTCAGGACGAGCAGCCTCCGACGTCGTACGCGTCGCTGTTCCAGTGAACCACGAGCTCAAAGTCAGGCGAGGCGGCGGAGCAGGGCCCGCAACGTCGAGCCGTTGGCGTAGCCGACCTGCGCGGCGACCTGGTCGGCCGACGCTCCGGTGGTCCGCATGAGGTGCACGGCCCGCTCGACCCGCAGGCGCTGGACGAATGCCAGGGGCGACAGGCCGACGGCCCGGTCCAGCCGCCGTTCGAGGGTGCGCCGGCTGGTGCCGACGGCTCGGGCCGTGCTGGCCACGTCGAACGGCTCGCCCAGGTGGCGGCGGACGTGGTGCTCGAAGGCGATCACCACCTCGTCGCGGTGGTCGAGGTGATCGACCGCCAGGTAGGCACCCTGTGACGGCCGCTCGTCGATGACCAGCAGGCGGGCGACCTGCTCGGCCAGCTCGGGGCTCGACTGCCGCAGCAGCGCCAGCGCCAGGTCGACGTGCGCGAACGCGGCCCCGGCCGTGGTGGCGCGCCCATCGGTCACCACCATCGCCGCCAGGTCGAGGTCCACGGCCGGGTAGCGCCGGCGGAAGGCAGAGCCGAGCCACCAGCTCGTCGTGGCCCGGCCGTGGTCGAGGATGCCGGCCTCGGCCACGGCGAACGTGCCGGTGCACGCGGCCGCCACGCGCCGGGGGCCGTCGGCCCGGCCGAGCGCGCGGACCAGGCGCCGGACCGGCGTCTGCTCGAGCGCCGCCAGGGTGTCGTCGCCGGTCATCGTGCCCATCGCCGGCACCATCGCCACGTCGACGTCCGGCAGGTCGCCGAGCGAGCCCGTGGTGGGGATCGACCAGCCCGAGCCGGTGGTCACGCGCCGCCGGGTGCCGAGCATCGCCACCTCCACCGGCGGGATGGCGGGGTCGACCGACGGGCGGATGGCCTCGGCCACCGCCAGCACGTCGACGATCGCGGCCACCGCGGCCGTGAAGCACCCGTCCACGACCGCCACGCCGACACGCATGGCGGGAACGGTAGCAACACTGTCGTCCCCGCCACTGTCGCCGGCGCAGTGACGGGCGTACGGTCGGCCCAGTGGGCAGCTGCCCGGCTGCCGCCGAGGAGGACGGTCCCGTGGTCGAGGTCGCGCTCGTGGTCAAGCTCACCGCCAAGTCCGGCGCCGAGGAGGAGTTGGCCGAGTTCCTCACCGGGGCGCTGCCGCTGGCCAACGCCGAGGAGGGCACTCCGGTGTGGATGGCGCTGCGCAGCGACCAGCAGACGTTCTGGATCGTCGACGCCTTCCCGGGCGAGGCCGAGCGCAAGGCCCACATCGACGGCGCCATCGCCGAGGCGCTGTTCGCCAACGCCGATCGCCTGCTGGCCACCGCACCGGAGATCAACCCGTCCGAGGTTCTGGCGATCAAGTGACCGCAGCCCGGTCCGGGCGGACACCCCCGCTCGACCCGGGTCGCGCCGGCGCCGAGCGCGCTCCCCCCGCTCGGCCCAGGGCGGTGCCGGCGCCGGGCGCACTCCCCCCGGCCGGTCCCGGTTCACCGGGGCTGGCCGCGGCACGCGGCGCGGGTGCGGTGGCCCGACGCCGTCCGTCAGGGCCGCGGGCCCAGTGCACCGAGGGTCGAGGGCGCGCCCGTCGAGTCCACCGCCCCGATCGGCACGCCCTCCTGCTCGGCGGCCAGGGAGCGGAGCGCCCAGCCCAGGCCGATGATGGCCACGCCGTTGGCGACCTGGAACAGCGCACCGACGGCCCCGGGCAGCAGTCCGGCGAAGCCCGACGGCATCGCGGTCGCCACGTAGAGCCATGCGGCCCGCGGCGCGAATCCCGCCCGGGCCAGCGCGATGCCGAGCAGGACCGCGCCGATCACGAAGGTGATCCCGGCGACCAGGAAGGCGGGGAGGGTGGGCCCGCTCTCGATCAGCGCCTCCACCTCGTCGTCGCCCAACTGGGAGAGGACGAAGGTGCGGCTGAAGTCGACCCCGGCCACCAGCGTGAGGCCGATGGTGTTGATCAGGAAGCCGAGGCCGAGCAGGCGGCTGGGCCGGCGGGCCCGCACGGCGGCGAACACGCCCACCAGGAGGAACACCCCGAGCACCGGCACGAGGACGCCGATCGTGTTGGCCAGCGGGGAGTCATTGCCCGGCAGGTCGACGAGCGCGGAGTCGAGGACGAGGCACACGCCGGCGGCGACGCCCAGCGAGCCGGCGATGGACAAGACGCGGTTGGGGAGCACGGGATCCTCCTGAGTCGTGACACCAGTAGACTGTACAAAAGTATACCGGTGACATGACTAGTTGACGCTCACCGGTGTGACCCGCAGCAAGTTCGCGAGACGGAAACGTGCGGACGGGTTGTGCCGCGCTAACTTCCACGTCCTCACCAGTCAGTCACCGGTGCCCCGCAGCGGTGGCGTCCCTGGTGGTCATGCTGGATCTGGGATGACCACGGTCGGTTGACGGTCGCGGTCCTGGAACGGGTGCGTGGCGACGCGCAGAGGAACTGGTGGCCGTCAACAGCGTTGTTGATGATGCGTGGGTGTCGGGCGCGTGCGGACCGCCCGTCCTCGCGCGCGAGCTGACGGAGAGACGAGCAGGCCTCGCGACTCTGGCCGCGCAGATCTGCCGATCGCGGTCACTCCAGGAGGACGTCGCGGAACACAGCTACTGGCACCCGAACGGCTTCGTGAAGCTGGTGCTCGAACAGCACGAGGGTTGGGGCCAGGTCCGCCTGCACGTGTGGCCGCGGCCCTCCGACGACGACGACATCCACGATCACGCGTGGCGCTACGAGTCGATCGTGGTCGGGGGTGACCTGCGGGAGGTCCGCTACCGCGAGCATCCGAACGGCGGTCCGGTCGGGGAGGCCGACCACGCCGCCGCGGCCGGCGACCCCGGCAGGGAGATGTGGCGACACTCGTACGGCATGACCGGGCACCGGCGGTTCACGCTGCGCGACCCCGTCCCCGTGAGGGTGGTCGCCGATCCCGTGGCGCTCGACTGGCACACGGGCGACCGGTCGGGCGGCGCACCGGGGCACGTGCACCGCTTCTTCGCGGTGACCGCGCCGACGGTGACCATGCTGCGGGTGGGGCCGATCCTCCTGCCCTACTCGCACGTGTACCGCGCGGAGTCGACGCCCCGGCCCACGCTGGTGCCTCGGCCGACGTCGCGCGCCGACGCGGCCGAGTGGGTCGACCACGTGCGGACGATCACCAGCGGCTAGAACGCGCCCGACACCGGTCGACACCCGGAGCCACCGAGGCGTCGGTCACACGATCTCGTGAGCACCGGCCCACGCCACCAGCGCAGCGACCGCGTTGTAGGCCATCCACACCGGGACCATGCCGCCGCCCCGGGGCCAGTGCCAGAGGCCGACATCCGGGAGGTGGTACCTGAACATGTCGTACAACGCGCGGGCGACGGCCTCCGAGTTCGCGTCGCGGCCGGCGCTGATCAGTGCCCGCACCACCCACGCCGGGGTGAACTCACGCACCGGGAGGTAGGTGCCGGCGAAGCCTTCGAGCCCCTCCCGCCACAGCGTCTCGTCCTCCAGCGTGAAGTCGGTGACCTCCTCCAGCCAGTCGGCCGCAGCGGCCGCGATCGCCGCGATGCGGTCGTCGGCGAGACGCCGGGCCCAGACAGTGAGGGCGCAGACGACGATGGCGGTGTGCACGGGCGAGGGTGCGACGGGGGCGAGCGTCGACTCCTTGCGCCGCACCGGCCACGTGCAGGTGCCGTCGAGGGCCAGGCCGATCAGGTCGTCGAGCAGCTGGCGGGCGGCGCCCTCGTCGACGGGTAGCCGGCTCAGCTCGAAGAGGGATGTGGCGAGGATGTACGGGCTGGCGGGATGGGTCCCCAGGTCGCGGTGGAGCGCGTTCACGACCATGGCCGCTCGCTCGGAGACGTACTCGTCGGACTCGCCGGCGTCGTGCAGCGCCGAGACGACGACCGCGGTGACCTCCGGGAGCGGGTCTCCCGGCTGGTCGTCGTGCGGCCGGCCGACGCTCCAGCCCCCGCCGGGAAGCTCCAGGCGACGCAGCGTCTCGCGGATGCGGGGCAGGCTCACGCGCCAGTCGCGACGGCCGGCGATGAGGATCGTCTTCAGCCCGTAGGCCGTCGACAGCGCCGAGACCGGGTTGTGGGTGTCCAGGTCGTGCCCCCAGCCGTAACCGGGCCGACCGTCGATGGCGGGACCGGACGACAGCAGGTCCACCAGTCCGTCCACCGTGTGATGCACGACGACGGTGGCCGTCGTCGGCGCCGGGAAGAGCGGTGCGGCGGGGTTGCCGTCAGACCGCTCGAACAGCGTCGACAGGCGGCCGGAGTCGCCCAGGAGCTCGACCATCGCCGCCAGGTGGTCGCGGCCCGGCCGCCGGTGGCCGTTCTCCCACGCCGACACCAGCGTGCGGGTGACGTCCAGCCGCCCGGCGAGATCGACCTGGCTGAGCCCGCGCGACCTGCGCAGCTCGGCCAGGTACGCCCCCGGTGCCAGGGAGGTGCCGCTCATGCCCCCAAGTCTCGCGGCCGCCGGGACCGCGCGCACGGGGAGGGCAGCAGTACGGCACGTGGTCGCTGGTCAGGGTGGCGGGCGAGGTCGGGAGGCCCGGCTATCCGACGTGGGCGGCGCAGGCCCAGGTCATCAGGGCGGCGAGCGCGTGGTAGGTCATCCACACCGGGAAGCTGCCCCCGCCTCGGGGCCAGCGCCACAGCGCTGTCTGGGGCACGTAGTACGACAGCATCTCGCGCCGGGCGCGGGCGGCGATGCCCGTCGAGGGGTCGCCGGCCGCCTCGATGACGGCCCGGACCACCCAGGCCGGGGTGAAATGGTGCACCGCGAGGAAGTCGTCGCCGCCGTCGAGGCGGTCGGTGCGGATCAGCTCGTCATCGAGCGCAAGGTCGGCGTGGCTTTCGAGCCAGCCGCGGCCTTCCTCGGCCACGTTCTGGAGCCGCCCGTCGTCGAGGCGGCGCGCCCACGCGGCGAGCGTGCACACCGCGCTGGCCGTGTGCACGGTCGACGGCATGGAGGTCGCGAGCGGGGACGTCTTGACCACTACCGGCCAGGCGCGCTCGCCGCTGTCCACCTGTGAGAGGTCGACGAGGTCGTCCAGGAACCGCCGGGCGACCTCGTCGTCCAGCTCCAGCCTGCTGAGCTCGAGCAGCGAGGTCGTGAGGACGTAGGGACGCGCGGGCTCCGTGCCCTCGACCCGGGTTCGCACCGCATCGACCAGGAGCTCGATGCGACTGGCCACGTACTCGTCGGCCTCGCCGGCGTCGTGGAGGGCGGACACCACCACGGCGGTGATCTCCGGGCGGGCGACAGGTCCCAGCTTCGTCGCGCTCCAGCCCCCGTCGGGCAGCTCAAGGCGCCGCAGCATGGCCCTGATGCGCGGCAGGCTGACCCGGAAGTCCCGGCCGCCCGCGAGCAGCATCGCCTTGAGGCCGTAGGCGGTCGACAGCGCCGAGAGAGACTGCGTGGTGTCGTCGAGATCGAACCGCCAGCCATAGCCCGGTTGGCTGTCGGCGGCGTCGTCGGTGGACAGGTACAAGGCGAGGGCGTCGACCGCATCCTTGCGGAGCGCGGTGACCGAGAGCGCGGGCTCGAACAGCGGACCGGGCGCGCCACCGTCGGGCGCGGCCCACAGGCGCGCCAGATCGCCGTCATCGCCCAGCACCTCGGCCAGCTCGGCCAGGCGGTCGGCGGGCGGCCTCCGATGGTCGTTCTCCCACGCCGAGACGATGGTGCGGGAGACCTGCAGGCGATCGGCCAGCCCGTCCTGGCTCATGTCCCTGGCGCGCCTCAGCTCGGCGATGAGGGCTCCCAGGGTCCCGCGTGCGGCGCTCACGGGTGCACCCTTCGGGGCGCACCCGGTGAGCGATCGGCACTGCGTGCCGAGTACCGCACTGTGCTCATGGTTCGCTCGCTCCGCTCGCTCACGCCGACAGTCTCGCCGCGATCGGGCCTGCGCGCGCAGTTGCGCGTCGTGCGCGCCCGGGGCGCGCAGGGCTCGCGCGGGTGTCAGGCGGCGTCCGGACCGTGCGCGACACGCTTCGCGACGTGCGGACGGATGCGCGCGGAAAGTGTCCTGGACGCGCCCAAATGTGACCCCCCACGATGCGTTTCACCAACAGCGATCAAGGGGGTGTGCGATGGCAGCCAAGACGGTGGAGACGGGTTTCTTCGGCCTGCTGCTCATCGGCGCCCTGATCGTCGGCGCGGGGATCGTGGCGGTGGCGGCGGCCGTGCTGTGGCTGGTCCTGTGGCTGGTCGTCCGCCACCCGTTCTGCACGGCGGCGGGCGCCGCGACGGTCGCCACCTACGCGGAGGGCGGCACGGCGGCCGTGGTCGTGCTGTGGGCCGCGGTGGCCGCGGCCACCCTCGCCTGGCGCGCCGCCTGGCGGGACAGCTTCGACCGGCGGGTGCTGTGGCGCTGGCGGCGGACGTTCGTCTACGGGCGGCGCTGGCGGCGGGCGCTGGCCGCCTGCGACCTCGACGGCACCATCCGGGGCGGCACCGGGCTGCGACTCATGCCCCGCCTCGGCAGCGTGCGGACGAACGGGCTGACCGACGTGGTGAGCGTGCGACCGCTCGCCGACCAGGACGCCCGCTGCTTCGCCGCCCGGTCCGACGACCTGGCCCGGGCGTTCGGGGCGGCCGCGTGCGAGGCACGGGCGGACGTCACCGGTGCCGTGCACCTCGAGCTGCGCCGGCGCCCGTGGCTGTCGCGCCGCAGCGTGGCCGAGGTCGCCGGGCCGATCGACCTCCGGCGGGCCCTCCCCGGTCCGCCGGTACGACCGGCGCGCTGCTCGCACGGTGCCCACCGCCGGGTGCGGGCGGCGGCCTGAACCGCACCCGGCGGGACGGCGGGACCCAACGAACGTGCCGCGGATCCCGTCTCGGGACGGCCGGCGGCGCCGCACGTTCCGCCGCAGGAACCGTCGCTACAGTGCGGCGGCGGGGCCGGCCGGAGCAGGAGGGGACGATGGGGATCGTCGACGACGAGTTGGTCGAGCGCTTCGACGCGGACGGGTACGTGGTCGTCCCGGGGCTGCTCGGCGACGACGAGCTGACCCGCTACCAGCAGGCGGTCCGCGCCGCCGTCGCCCGGCGCAAGGCCAACGACCACCGGGCGCTGGCCGAGCGGACGGTGTACGAGCAGTCGTTCGTGCAGTGCCAGAACCTGTGGGAGGACTTCCCGGACGTCCGCCCGCTCACGTTCCACCCCCGCCTGGGGCAGGCGGCCGCCGAGCTGCTGCGCGTTCGCTCGGTGCGACTCTTCCATGACCAGGCGCTGTTCAAGGAGCCGGGTGGCCGGGGCACCGATCCCCACCAGGACCTGCCGTACTGGCCGATGGAGCAGCCCGACGCCGTGACGGCCTGGGTGCCGTTCGCCGGCTCGACGCTGCGCTCGGGGTGCATGGGCTACGTGCCGGGCTCGCACCGGCTGGGGCTGCGCACGTTCGTCGACATCTTCCGCGCCGACCCGGACGCCATGGCCGAACAGGTCAGGGAGCTCATGGTGGTCGACCCGGTGTTCGTCGAGGTCCCCCGGGGCTCCGTGGCGTTCCACCACGGCCTCACCGCCCACCTCGCGAAGCCCAACGAGAGCGACGCCACCCGCGAGGTGCACACCGTCATCTACTTCCGTGACGGCTGCACGCGGGCGCCGTCGCGTGCCCACCCCGCCGTCGACCGGCCCGGCATCGCCGTCGGCGCCCCGATCGCCAGCGACGTCACCCCGGTGGCGTGGCCCCGCGACCCCGGCGACCTGCCCGCGCCCCCGCCGCCGCCCGAGGGCGTGCCGGAGCGCTTTCGCAAGCTGGGCATCCTGCCCGGCGATCCCTCCTGAGGCGGCCGTCGGGACCTTGGTCCCCCCGGAGTCGGGCCATCCGACGGGACGTCCGGCCCTGCCGCAGGTGGCATCGGGTTGCGCGGGGCCGTGGACGGCGGCGCCGGCACCTGGCACCGTTTGGCTCCCGCTCGGCGCCCCGGGCGGGGCGCACCCGCACCGCCGAGGAGGCCACTGTGCCGTTCGTCGCCCACAAGATCGTCCTGGAGAGCGTGTCGGACGCCTCGGGCCTGGCCGACCTGATCGCCTCCGGAGCCTTCGCCGCCGACGACGTGGTCGCGGTGGTCGGCAAGACCGAGGGCAACGGGGGCGTCAACGACTTCACACGCATCCTGGCCGACCAGGCGTTCCGCGGGGTGCTGGTCGACAACGGCAGCCGGACCGGCGACGAGGTGGCGCAGGTGCCGATGGTGTGGTCGGGCGGCACCGACGGGGTGCTGACGCCGCACGCCACGGTGTTCGCCCGGGTCCCGGGGGGCGGCGGTGCCGGGGCCGACCCCCGGCTGTCGGTCGGGGTGGCCATGAGCGACGTGATCCTGCCCGAGCACATCGGCCGGCCCGAGATGGTGGCCACCGTGGCCGAGGGCGTGCGCCGGGCCATGGCCGACGCCGGCATCGACGACCCGGCGGAGGTCCACTACGTCCAGACGAAGACGCCGCTGCTCACCATGGCCACGATCGAGCAGGCCCGGGGCCGGGGCAACACCACGGTCACCGACGAGCCGCTGGAGTCGATGAACCTGTCGAACGGCACCACCGCCCTCGGCATCGCCGTGGCGCTGGGCGAGATCGACTCCCCGAGCGCCGACCAGATCGGCCACGACCTGTCGCTGTACTCGAGCGTGGCCTCGTGCTCGTCGGGGGTCGAGCTGGACCGGGCGCAGATCGTGGTGGTGGGCAACGCGCCCGGCGCCGGTGGCCGCTTCCGCATCGGGCACTCCGTGATGCGGGACGCCCTCGACGCCGACGGCGTGTACGGCGCCATCCGCTCGGCCGGGCTCGACCTGCCCGACCGGCCGGTGGCCGCCGACCTCGGCGACAGGCTGGTCAACGTCTTCCTCAAGTGTGAGGCCGACCCCACCGCCCGGCTGCGGGGCCGCCGCCAGGTCGCTCTCGACGACTCGGACGTCCACCACCATCGCCACATCAAGGGGGCGGTCGGGGGCGTGGTGGCGGCAGCCACGGGCGACCCTGCGGTGTTCGTCTCGGTCGCGGCCCTGCACCAGGGGCCGTCGGGCGGCGGTCCGGTGGCGGCCATCGTCGACGTCGGCGAGGCCTGAGTTGGCGGGGCGGCGGGTGGTGGTGGCGCTCGGCGGGCACGCCATCGTGCCGCCCGGTGCGGCGGGCACCGCCGAGCAGCAGACCGCCACGATCGGGCAGGCGATGGTCGAGGTGGCGGCCCTGGTGGCCGAGGGCGACGACATCGTGGTCTGCCACGGCAACGGCCCCCAGGTGGGCAACCTCTACACGAAGAACGTGCTGGCCCGCGACGTCGTGCCCGCCATGCCGCTGCACTGGTGCGTCGCCCAGACCCAGGCGACCATCGGGCTGGCCATGCTCACCGCGCTCGAGGCCGAGCTGGCCGCCCGCGGCATCGTCCGGCCCGTCGTGCCCGTCCTGTCGCGGGTGCTGGTGCGGGCGGACGACCCGGCCTGGGACGCACCCACCAAGCCCATCGGCGTGGGCGACGGCCGGCGGCTCGTGCCCTCGCCCGAGCCCGCTCGCAGCCTGGAGCTGGCCACGGTGCAGCTGTTGGTCGACGCCGGCGCCGTGGTGGTGGCCAACGGGGGCGGCGGCGTGCCCATGGTCGAGGACGACGACGGGCGGCTGGTCGGGGTGGAGGCGGTGGTCGACAAGGACCTGGCGGCGGCCCTGCTGGCGGTCGAGCTCGGGGCCGACCACCTGGTGATCCTGACCGACGTCGCCGGGGTGGCGGTCGACTTCGGCGGTCCCGGCGAGCGCTGGCTCGACCGGGTCGAGCCGGACGAGCTGCGGGCGCTGGCGGCCGCGGGCGCCTTCGGCGTGGGGTCGATGGCGCCCAAGGTCGAGGCCGCGCTGCGCTTCGTCGCCGCCACCGGCCACCCCGCCACCATCGGCCCGCTGGAGCGGGCGGCCGACGCGCTGCACGGCCGGTGCGGCACCCGGGTGGCGGTGCCGGGCGGGTCGGGCGCGGCGTAGCATGCCGGGCTTGAGGACCTCGACGCACCCGCTCGGGCACCCGGCCGTGGCCAGCGTGCGCGTCCGCGAGCTGCTGACGGGCCCCCGCCGACCCGCCACGGTCGTGGCCGCCGGGCCGTGCGCCGTGTACCTCTCGGTCCGGGGCGCGCTGCTGGCCGTCGTCGCCCCCGGCGGCGTGCGCCTCCCGTGCGCGGTGGCGCTGATCGGCCCGCCGGGCGGCGCGATCGAGGTTGACGACACCCCCGTCACCGTCGGGGACGGCACGGTGACCGGCCTGCGCGCCGGCGGCCGGTCCGCCGGGGTGGTCGTGACCCGGTGGTTCGACCCGCGGGTCCGCCTCACCCGCTACGACCCCACGGCGGTCGCCGGCCTTGCGGCCCTGCTCGGGCTGGGCGAGCCGGTCGGGCCGAGTCGAGCCGGTCGGGCCGGTCGGGCCGCCGTACGTCGACCCGCTCCTGCCGGCCCACGCGGTCGAGCGCCTCGCGGCCGGACTGGGCACGCCCGGGATCGGCGCGGTCGTCGCCGACCTCGTGGGCGCGGGGATGGGGCTGACGCCCTCCGGTGACGATCTGCTGGCGGGTGCCCTGGCGGCGCTGCGGGCGGTGGGGTCGCCGGCGGCCGATGCGCTGGGCGCCGCCGTGGCGGCCCGCACGGCGACGGGCACGAGCCGCCTGTCCGCGGCGCTGCTGGCGGCGGCGGACAGCGCCGCGGTCATCCCGGAGGCCGAGGCGGTGCTGCGGGCCATGGTCGTGCGGCCCGGCCGGCGGCTGGGCGCTGCGGTCGGGCCGCTGCTGGGCGTCGGGCATACCAGCGGCTGGCACCTGGCCGCCGGCCTGGCCGTCGGGGCCGCCCATGCGGTGGGCGCCGCCGCTCGGTCCGGCGTGCCGACCACGGGCACGGTCGACGCGGCGGCGTCGCTCGGCGTGGCGCCGGCCGGGGTCGTGGGGGTCGGCCGGTGACCGCCACCGAGGTCGTGCGGGTGCAGGCCGGTCGCTACGTCGACTCGGTGACCCTCATGCGGGCGAGCGCGGCGGGCGCCGATGTGGCGGGCGTCGACACCGTCATCGCCGCCATGGGCACCGAGCTCAACCTCTCGCTGCTGGCGGAGGCCGGGTTCCCGGCGCCGGACGCCGGGGCGGACGACCTCCTCGTCGCCGTCCGGGCCGCGAGCGATGGCGCCGCCGAGGCGGCCGTCGCTGCCGTCGAGCGCGTGCTGGCCGAGCGTCCCGCGTCAGGCGGTGGCGGGGGCGGGAGCCGCTGGGCGTCGCCGCACACCGTCGAGGCGGCGGCCGCGCTGGCGCCGGAGGCCGGTGTGGTGGTCGTGTCCGTCCCCGGGCCGCACGCGTACGTCGAGGCGGCCGCCGCCCTGCGGGCCGGCCGCCACGTCATGGTGTTCAGCGACGGGGTCGACGTCACCGCCGAGGTGGCGCTCAAGCAGGAGGCCGCCGCCCGCGGCCGCCTGGTGATGGGTCCCGATTGCGGGACCGTGATCCTGGGTGGCGTGGGGCTGGGGTTCGCCAATGTGGTGGTGCCCGGGCCCGTCGGGAT
Organism: uncultured Acidimicrobiales bacterium; assembly: GCA_963842395.1. Taxonomy (GTDB): domain Bacteria; phylum Actinomycetota; class Acidimicrobiia; order Acidimicrobiales; family VFJN01; genus ZC4RG19. The sequence continues at coordinate 2,351,932 of CAWJGJ010000001.1, read as the reverse complement.
CGTGGCCGCGTCGGGGACGGGCGCCCAGCAGCTCTGCTGCCTGCTCGACGGCGCGGGCATCGGCGTCCGCCACGTGGTCGGGGTGGGTGGGCGCGACCTGTCGGCCGCGGTCGGCGCGGCGTCGGCCCTCCCGGCCCTGGCCGCCCTGGACGCCGATCCGGACGTCGAGGTGATCGCCGTCGTGTCCAAGCCGCCGGCGCCCGAGGTGGCCCGGGTCGTGACGGCCGCCGCCGCGGCCTGCCGTACGCCCGTCGTCCTGGCGTTCGTGGGCCCCGGCCATGCCACCCTCACGGCCGCCGCCGGCGACATCGCCGCCCGGCTGGGCGCGCCGTTCCCCGAGCCGGCGTCGCTGGCTCCCGAGCGGGCGGTGTCGCCCCGGCGCGGCCCGCTGCTCGGCCTGTTCAGCGGGGGCACCAATTGCGTCGAGGCCCTCGCGGTGGTCGAGGCCGGCCTGGGCGGCGCATGCTCCAACGTGCATCCCGACCCGTCCCGCCGCATCGGCCCGGACGAGCGCCCGCCCGGTGCCCACGTCCTGATCGACCTGGGCGACGACGAGCTGACCGTGGGCCGCCCCCACCCCATGATCGACCCGGCCGCGGTGGTGGAGCGCATGGGGGCGGCTGCGTCACCGGCCGTCGGGGACCAGGGTCGGGCCGCCACGGGTGGGCCGGGCGTGGTGCTGCTCGACGTGGTCCTGGGCCACGGCGCCCATCCCGACCCGGCGGCGGTGCTCGTCCCCGCGGTGGCCGCCGCTCGCGAGGCCGGTGTGGCCGTGGTGGCGGCCCTCGTGGGTGCGGCCGGCGACCCGCAGGGCCTCGACCGCCAGGCCGGCGCCCTGGCCGGCGCCGGTGCGACGGTCCACCGCAGCGTCGCCCGGGCGGCGGACCATGCCGCGTCGCTCGTGGCGAGCGTGGGGAGTGTGTCGTGAGGGGCGACGGCGCGGCCGGCGGGCTGGCGGATCTGCTGTTGGCGCCGACGGCCGTGATCACCGTGGGGGCGCCGACCCTCGACGAGGCGCTGGCCGGGCAGGGGGTGCCCACCCTGGCCGTCGACTGGCGGCCGCCGCCCGCGGGGTCCCGCCGAGCCGTGGCCGCGGTGATGGCGCGGCAGGGCCTCGACGAGGCGAACGGCGTCGCGATCGAGCGCATGACGGCGGTGCGGCCGCAGCTCGTGGACGTCCGCCCGGCCGCCGACGAGATCGGCATCGGGCGCCACCAGCTCCTGCACGCCGGCCCGCCCATCGACTGGGAGGCGGCATCGGGCCCGCTGCGGGGCGCCATCGTGGGGGCGTGCCTGTACGAGGGCTGGGCCGACTCGCCCGAGGCGGCCGAGGGCCTGGCGGCGTCCGGGGCCCTCGAGCTGGCGCCCTGCCACGATCACGGCACGGCCGGGCCCATGGCCGGCATCGTCAGCCCGTCGATGCCGATGTGGATCGTGACCGGCACCGACGGGCGCACCAGCCGCAGCACCCTCAACGAGGGCCTGGGCAAGGTGCTGCGGTACGGGGCGTTCGGGGCGGCGATCACCGACCGGCTGGCGTGGATGGAGCGGGTGCTCGGCCCCGCGCTGGCCGACGCCCTGCGCCGCCACGGCCCCGTCGACGTCGGAGCGCTGATCGGCTCGATGGTGGCGATGGGCGACGAGGGCCACAACCGCAACCGGGCCGGCACGTCGCTGCTGGTGCGGGCGCTCGCCCCCGATCTGGTGCGCAGCATCGACGAGGCGGGCGGCCGGAGCGCCGAGGACGTGGCCGGCGCCCTGGCCTTCGTCGATGCCAACGACCACTTCATGCTCAACGTCGTCATGGCCGCCGGCAAGCTGGTGGCCGATGCCGGCGCCGGGGTTCCCGGCTCGACGGTGGTGGTGGCCATGGCCCGCAACGGCACCGAGTTCGGCATCCGGACGGCGGGCACCGGCGACCGCTGGTTCACCGCGCCGGCCGAGGTGCCCGACGGGCTGTACCTGGGCGGGTACGGCCCCGGCGACGCCAACCCCGACATCGGCGACTCGGCCATCACCGAGACCGTGGGGCTGGGCGGGTTCGCCATGGCCGCCGCCCCGGCCATCGTCCAGCTGGTGGGCGGCCAGGTCGACGACGCCGTGGCGTGGACCGAGCTCATGTACCAGATCACCCTGGCCGAGCATCCCCGGTGGACGGTGCCCGCGCTCGGCTTTCGGGGCGTGCCCTTCGGCATCGACGTGATGCGCGGTGGTGCGGACCGGTGTCGCCCCCATCATCAACACCGGCATGGCGGGGAAGGTGGCCGGCACCGGCCAGGTGGGCGCCGGCCTGGTGCGCCCGCCGCTGGCGTGCTTCACCGCCGCGCTCGACGCCCTGGCTGCGGGGGTCCCGTGAAGCCGCCGCCGTTCACCTACCACCGGCCGCGGACGGTCGACGAGGCGGCGCAGCTGCTGGCCGAGCTGGGCGAGGGCGCCAAGGTCATCGCCGGCGGCCAGAGCCTGGTCCCGCTCATGAACTTCCGGCTGGCCGGGCCCGAGCACCTGGTGGACGTCAACGGCGTCGCGGGCCTCGACGACGTGCGGGTGAGCGCGGGCAGCGTCGACACGGGCGCGATGGTGCGCACGGCGCGCCTGGTCACCGACCCCGCGGTGGGCGACGCCCATGCCCTGCTGGCCGAGGCGTCCGGGTGGATCGCCCACCCGGTGATCCGCAACCGGGGCACGGTGTGCGGCTCCCTTGCGCACGCCGACCCCGCCGCGGAGCTGCCGGCCGTGCTCGCCCTGCTCGGCGGCAGCGTGGAGGCGGTGGCCTGGCGGTCCGGGGCGCTGGCCCGGCGGCGGGTCCCGGCCGACGAGCTGTTCGAGGGCCCGTTCCAGACGACCCTGGGAGCCGACGAGCTGCTGGTGGGCGCCGGCTTCCCGCGCCTCCCGGTCGGGACGGGATGGGCGATGGACGAGCTGGCGCTACGGCACGGCGACTACGCCCTCGCCGGCGTGGTCCTCACCGTGGCGGTCGGGGGCGACGGTGCGCCGACCGGCGGCCGCGCCGCCTACCTGTCGTGTGCCCCGACGCCCGTCGTGGTCGACCTGGGCCCTGCCCTGGCCGAGGCCGGTCCGGGAGCCCCGGGCGCAGGGCGGTCGGCGGGTGAGCGGGTGCTGTACGAGCTGGTGGCAGGGGCCCTTCATCCCACCGGCGACATCCACGCCAGCGCCGACTACCGCCGCCACCTCGCCGCCACCCTGACCGTGCGGTCGCTCCCCGTCGCCGTCAGGCGGGCGGGTGGCGCAGGCGCCGGCGGCGGGCCGAGCGACCAGGGCGACGGGGGCGGCGCGCGGTCTCCGCTCCGGGAGGCGGCCCCGTGAGCGAGCACCTGACGACCGGCGGGCCCGGCGGCCGCGGGACCGAGCCCACGCACGACGTCGTGCTGACCGTGAACGGGGTCGCCCGGGCGGCGAGCGTGCCGGCGCGGCGGCTGCTGTCGGACATGCTGCGCCACGACCTGCGCCTCACCGGCACCCACGTCGGGTGCGAGCACGGCGTGTGCGGGGCCTGCACCGTGCTGGTGGACGGCGAGCCGGTGCGCTCGTGCCTCACGTTCGCGGTGATGGTGGACGGCGCCTCGGTCACCACGGTGGAGGGCCTGGCCGGCCCCGACGGCGAGCTGTCCCCGGTGCAGCGGGCGTTCCGGGAGTGCCACGGCCTCCAGTGCGGCTTCTGCACCCCCGGGTTCCTGCTGCTGGCCACCGACCTGCTGGACCGGCGGCCGCAGCCGAGCGACGCCGAGATCACGGATGCGCTGGGCGGCAACCTGTGTCGCTGCACCGGCTACGTGAACATCGTGCGCTCGGTCCGCCGCGCCGCCGACCTGGTGGCCGAGGCCGAGGCCGAGCACGGCGCTGCGGCGGAAGACCGGGCCGGCGACGGAGGAGGGCCGGAGGTGACGACCCAGTGGTTCGGCGAGCGTGTCGAGCGGCGGGAGGACCAGCGGCTGCTCACCGGGGCCGGGCGCTTCCTCGACGACACGGGCCACGACGCCCTGGCCGCCGCCTTCGTGCGCAGCCCCCACGCCCACGCCCGCATCACCGCCGTCGACGTCGCCGGCGCGCTCGACGTCGAGGGCCTGGTGGCCGTCTACACCTGGGACGACCTGCCCGGGCGGCTGGCCGACCCGCTCCCGCTGCTCATCCCGCATCCCGACCTGACCCATCCCCGCACGCAGTTCCCGCTGGCGAGGGGCGAGGTCAACCACGTCGGCGAGGCGGTCGCCATGGTGGTCGCCACCGACCGGTACCTGGCCGAGGACGCCGCCGACCGCATCGTCGTCGACTACGAGCCCCTCCCCGTGGTCGTCGGCATCGACGCGGCGCACGCCGCCGAGCACCTGGTCCACGACGACGTGCCCGGCAACGTCGCCGCGGTCACCACCCAGGAGCTGGGCGACGCCCGCGCCGCGATCGCCGCCGCACCCCGGGTGCTCGACCTCGACCTGGCCATCGAGCGGTCGCTGTCGTCACCGCTGGAGGGACGGGGGGTGCACGCCCGCTGGGACGCGGACGACCAGCGCCTGCGCATCCGCACCTCGACCCAGACGTCCACGGGCGTGCGGGCGGCGGTGGCCAACATCCTGGGCCTCCCCGACGTGGCGGTCGAGGTGATCACGCCCGACGTGGGCGGCGGGTTCGGCACCAAGGTCGTCCACCCCTACCCCGAGGAGGTGCTGGTGCCGTGGGCGGCCCGACTGCTCGGTCGGGAGGTCAAGTGGGTCGAGGACCGGTACGAGCACTTCGTGTCGGCCACCCACGAGCGGGGCCAGGAGCACCACGTCCGGGTGGGCTTCGACGACGACGGCACGATCCTCGGCCTGGAGGTCGAGTTCTGGCACGACACGGGCGCCTACTCGCCCTACGGCATCGTCCTGCCCATCATCACCGCCACGCAGCTGCCCGGCCCCTACCGCCACCGCCACTACCGGGTCACGTTCACCTCGCTCTACACCAACACGGTGACGGTCACGCCGTACCGGGGCGCGGGCCGGCCGCAGGGGTGCTTCGTGATGGAGCGCACGATGGACCGCATCGCCGAGCACCTGGGCCTCGACCGCACCGAGGTGCGGGCCCGCAACCTCATCCAACCCGACGAGTTCCCCTACGACTTCCACATGACGTTCCAGGACGGGCGGCCGCTCATCTACGACTCGGGCCAGTACCCGGCGTCGCTCGAGCGGCTGAAGGGTCTGATCGGCTGGGACGAGTTCGCCGCCGAGCAGGCGGCCGCCCGGGCCGAGGGGCGGCTGCTGGGCATCGGGCTGGGCTGCTATGTCGAGGGCACCGGCGTGGGCCCCTACGAGGGCGGCCACGTCCACGTCGAGACGAACGGCCGGGTGATGGTGGCCACCGGGCTCACCTCGCAGGGCCAGGGTCACGAGACCGTGTTCGCCCAGATCGTGGCCGACGAGCTGGGCGTCGACATGGCCGACGTGTACGTCACCACCGGCGACACCCGCCGCTTCCCCTACGCGGTCGGCACCTACGCCAGCCGGGCCGCGGTGATGAGCGGCAACGCCGTGGCGCTGGCCGCCCGGGCCGTGCGGGCCAAGGCGCTGCGCATCGCGGCCGACGCCCTGGAGGCGGCGCCCGACGACCTCGACATCGCGGGCGGGGTGGTCCACGTGCGCGGCACGCCCACGCGGGGCATCCCGCTGTCGCAGGTGGCGGTGCTCTCCAACCCGCTGCGCTACTCGTTCTCGAAGGAGGCGCAGGCGGCGACGCAGTTCGCCACCCCGGCTGATCCGGACGTCGCACCGGTCCCCGACGACGACGAGCCGGGCCTCGAGGCCCGCGACTACTACTCGCCGGTGCGGTCGACCTTCGCCTCGGGCATGCACGCCGCGGTCGTCGAGGTCGACGCCGACACGGGCGCCATCAGGATCGTCCGCTACGCGGTCGTGCACGACTGCGGCCCGCTGATCAACCCGATGATCGTCGAGGGACAGATCCACGGTGGCGTGGCCCAGGGCGTGGCCGGGGCCCTGCTGGAGCGGCTCGCCTACGACGAGGCCGGCAACCTCACCAACGCCAGCTTCATGGACTTCCTCATGCCCTACCTGAGCGAGGTGCCGACGCCCGCGATCGACCACCTGGAGACGCCCTCGCCCCTGAATCCCCTGGGGATCAAGGGCGCGGGTGAGGCGGGCGTGATCCCCGTGTCGGCGTGCCTGGCGGCGGCGATCGAGGACGCGGTCGGCGTGCGCATCGCCCGCATGCCCATCTCACCCCCCGAGCTGTGGGCGGCCCTGCAGGCCGCCGAGGCCGCGGGCGCCGACGGTCCCGATGGTGTCGCCGGTGGCGAGGCCGCGGGGGCCGACGGTCCGGAGGGCGTGGCGTCGTGAGGATCACGTTCCCGGTCGACGCCCCGCCGGAGGCCTGGGCCCGGCTCGCGGATCCCACCGTCCTGGCCGCATGCCTTCCCGGCTGCCGATCGGCAGCCGCGGCCGGCGGGGACGGGGCCGGGCTGCGGGTCGTGGCGGACGTGTCCGTCGCCTCGCTGCGGGGCCTGTGGGCGGGCACGGTCGTGCGGGTGGACGACGACGCGGTGCGGGTGACCGGCTCGGGCGAGCCGGGCTCGATCGACCTCGTGGTGCGCGCCGACCCGGCGCGGACGGCGCTCACGGTCGACGGCAGCGTCGACGGTCCGCTGGCGGCGGTGGGCTCGGCGGTGGTGGCGGCTGCCGTCCGCCGCTTGGCGGTCGACGTGCTCGCCGCGGCGGCCGGCCCGGCCGGTGGAGGCGCCGGCGGCGGGGGCTCGGACCCCGCGCCGGGCGCCGACGGTGACGCCGCCCCGACAGCGCCGGCACCCGGCGAGGGCCCGTCGGGGCCCGCACCCGGTAGCACGTGGCGCGGCCCGATGGCGGCGGTCGCCGGCGCGGTCGTCGTCGTGGTCCTCCGCCGCCGCCGAGCACGCCGGAGAGCACGATGAGCAGCCGGCGGCTGCGGGTGGGGATCGACACCGGCGGCACGTTCACGGACGTGGTGGTGCTCGACGAAGAGACCGGTGCCCTCACCACCGCCAAGACCCCGTCCACCCCGGACGACCCTTCAGTCAGCTTCCTCGCCGGGGCCGGCAAGGCGTTGGCCGCGGCCCACCACGCCGGCAACGGTGCCCCTCCCCGGCGACGGGGGGTGGAGCGCCGTGTCCGCGGTGTTCCACGGCACCACGGTGGCCACCAACGCCCTGCTGCAGGGCGAGGTCACCGGCCTGGGGCTCCTCACGACCGCCGGCTTCCGCCACCTCCTCGAGATCGGACGCCAGAGCGTTCCCGACGGCTACGGCAACTCGTACTTCTGGGTGAAGCCCGACCGCATCGTTCCCCTCCACCTGGTGCGCGAGGTGCCCGAGCGGCTCGACGCCCGGGGCAACGTGCTCCTGGCCCTCGACGACGACGCCGTGCGGGCCGAGGCCGCCTGGTTCCGGGACGCGGGCGTGACCGCGGTGGGCGTGTGCCTGCTGCACGCCTACGCCAACCCGGCGCACGAGCAGCGGGTGCGGGCGCTGTTCGCCGAGGTCCACCCGGCGTGCGCGGTGTCGCTCAGCTCGGACGTGCTGCGGGAGTACCGCGAGTACGAGCGCTCGGTCACGACGCTGGTCGACGCGTTCGTCAAGCCGCTCGTCGCCACGTACGTCGAGCGGCTGGCCGCGGCGCTCGACGAACGGGCGGGCGCCGGGGTGCCGTTCTTCGTGATGAAGTCCAACGGCGGGGTGGCCTCGGCCCGGCAGGTGGCGACGAAGCCCGTGACCACCGTGCTCTCGGGTCCCGCGGCCGGGGCGCTGGGGGCGGCGGCGGTCACCGCGGCCACCGGGTTCGACCGGGTCGTGACACTGGACGGCGGCGGCACCTCGACCGACGTCGCCGTGATCCGCGGCGGCAGGCCCGCCATGACCACCGAGGCCACCGTCGGCCGGTTCCCGGCCAAGGTGCCGATGATCGACATCGTGACGGTCGGCGCGGGCGGAGGGTCGATCGCCTGGGTGTCGCCCGAGGGGACGCTCAAGGTGGGACCCCGGTCGGCCGGCGCCGAGCCGGGCCCCCTGTGCTACGGGCGGGGCGGGACCGAGCCCACGCTCACCGATGCGGCCCTGGTGCTGGGGCGCATCCCGCCCCACCTGCTCGGTGGGGAGATGCCGCTCGACGCGGACGCCGCCCGGGCGGGCATCGACGCCCTGGCCGCCGACCTGGGGTTGAGCCGCGAGTCGTGCGCCGCGGGCATCGTCGAGATCTGGACGTGGAGCCAGGCCAACGCCATCCGGCAGGCCACCGTGCGGCGGGGCATCGACGTGCGCGACCTGGCGCTGTGCGCCTTCGGCGGCTCGGGCCCGCTCGAGGCGGGGCGGCTGCTCGACCTGCTCGACCTGCCCGCCGCCGTGGTGCCCCCCGATCCCGGGAACCTGTGTGCGTTCGGCCTGCTGACCGTCGACGTACGCATCGACGACGTGCGCACCTTCGTCGCCCCCCACGGCGACCTCGACGTGGCGGCGCTGGACGCGGTGTACGCCGAGCTGGAGGGTGAGGCGGCCGCGTCGCTGGCGGCCGAGGGTTTCGACGCCGGTGACGCCGCGTTCCTGCGGGCCGCCGACCTGCGCTACGACGGGCAGGCGTTCGAGGTGCGCGTCGACGTCCCCGGCGGGCCGGTCGACGCCGGGCTGGCCGCCGCGGTGCTCGACCGGTTCCACGACGAGCACCGGCGCCTCTACGGCTACTGCTACCGCGACCAACCTCGACACGGCGTCGAGTGGGTGAACGTGCGCCTCACCGGCGTCGGCCCGCTCGCTGCCGCCCGGCTGGCGCCGCTCCCGCCCCGCTCCTCCGTGCCGCCACGGCCGAGGCGCCCTGCGGCACGCCCCTCCGACGCGCGGCCCGCCCTTTCTTCGCCGGCGCCTGGCACGACACTCCGGTGCTGTGGCGGGGGGACCTGGGCGCGGGCGACGAGGTGCCTGGTCCCGCGGTGATCGAGGAGTACGGCTCCACGCTGCCCGTACCGCCCGGACTGCGGGTGACCGTCGACCGGCTCGGGGCCCTGGTGGCCCGGCGGGAGCACGCCGTGACGCGCATCGCCCTGGTGGCCCGACGGCGGAGCCGCATGACCGATGCCGACCCGGTGCTGGTGGAGATCGTCGAGGGGACGCTCGCCTCGATCGAGGCGGAGGTCGAAGACCAGATCGGCCGCACCTCGCGCTCGCCCATGATCCGGGACCAGCACGACTTCCGGGCGGGCATCCACGACCGCCGTCTCCGCAAGCTGACCGGGCGCTCGTACTCGGCGCTGGTCCACCCGGTGGCCCGCGACTTCCCGCTCGAGACGATGCGGCCGGGCGACGTGTACTTCCACAACGACGTGTACCTGTCGGAGGGCGGGATCGGTCACCTGCCCGACCTGTGCGTCACCGTCCCGGTGTTCCACGACGGCGAGGTGGTGGCGTTCGTCCAGGCGTTCGGGCACCACGACGACATCGGCGGCTCCGTGCCCGGGTCCATGCCGTCGCACGCCACCTCGGTGTTCGAGGAGGGGCTCATGGTCCCGCCGGTCAAGCTGTACGACGCCGGCGTCCCCAACCAGGGCGTCATCCGCATCCTGACCCGCAACTCCCGCATGCCCGACTCGATCGCCGGCGACCTCGACGCCGAGTGCTCGGCCTGCCTCATGGGTGCCGACCGCCTCGCCGACCTGTTCGCCCGCTACGGCCGGCCGGCGGTCGAGTCGTGCTTCGACGCGATCGTCGACGCCTGCGCCGAGACGTTCCGGCGCGAGCTGCTGGCCAAGATCCCCGACGGCACGTGGACCTGGGAGGACTACGCCGAGCACGACGGCGTGGACGAGCCCCGCCTCCACACGCAGCGCATCACGCTCACCAAGGCGGACGGACGGCTGATCCTCGACCTCGCCGGCACCGGCCCCCAGGCCAAGGGGCCCATCAACCACGCAGGCGACTACGCGGACGGGAACTTCCTCAAGAAGTGGCTGGCGCCGATCCTGCGCAACCTGGCCGACTCGCCCGAGCGCATGGCCGAGCTCGACGTCAACGAGGGCGTGGTCGAGCTCATGGAGATCCGCTTCCCGCCGCCCGGCACGCTGGTCACGCCGGTGTTCCCGGCGCCGACCAACGCCCGCACGTTCGTGATCCTGCGGCTGCTCGGCGTGCTGGCCGGGGCGGTGGCCCAGGCCGTCGACGGCTACATGCCGGCCGACCAGGAGACCATCCGCTACACGGGCATCTCGGGCCACGACGCCGAGGGCCGCTGGTACCTCAACCGCGAGATCCTGGGCGGCGGGTCGGGCGGGCGCTACTACGCGGACGGCAGCGACACGATCCACGTGGTGCCCGAGTCCCGCAACCTGCCGGTCGAGTTCGTCGAGACCCGCTTCCCGGTGCGTGTCGAGTCGCTGGGCCTGGCCACCGACTCCGGCGGCGCCGGGGAGTTCCGGGGCGGGCTCGGCTACCGCAAGGAGATCCGGGCGCTGCACGACGCCACGTTCATGTCGGTCGCCGACCGCTCGATCCTCTCGTGCTGGGGGGTGCGGGGCGGCCGCGCGGGCACGCCGTTCCGGGTGACGATCGACCCCGGCGGGCCCGCAGAGCGGGTGATGCCGGGCCTGTGCGACTGGGAGCCGGTGGCGGCGGGCGAGGTCATCCGCATCGAGACGACGGGCGGCGGCGGGTGGGGCGACCCGCTGGAGCGGGAGCCGTGGCGCGTGGCGCTCGACGTGCGCCAGGGCAAGGTCAGCCGGGCGGCCGCCACGGCGGACTACGGCGTGGTCTTCGCCGGCGACGAGCCGGGGCCGGCGACGGCGACGTGCCGGGGGCCGCTGGCGACGAGCCGTGGGGCGGCGGTGACGTGCCCGTCGTCGACGAGGAGGCCACCGCCGGTCGGCGGGCCCGCCTGCGTGACGAGCGCGGCGTGCCGCGCATGTTCGACCGCGGCCCCGGCTACACGCGCCTGTCCGGCGGTGCGGCCGAGGCCGAGGTCGACCGCTGACCCCGTTTCCGGCGTTCGTTTGTTGCGGTTTGCGCGACGGGCGAACGCCGGTTCGGTGGGGTGGTGTTCCGGCGTTCGTTTGTTGCGGTTCCCGCGACGGGTGAACGCCGGTTCGGTGCGGTCGATCCCACCGGGCCGCGTAGCGTCGCAGGCGGTGATCGATGTCGTCGTGCTGCTCGGACCGCCCGGGAGCGGGAAGTCATCCGTCGGCGAGGAGCTCGGTCGCCGGGGCCTCCGCTGGCGGGACTGGGAGCCGGCCATCCTCGCTCGCTGGGGCTCGCGGGAGGCGTTCGTCGCGCGCAAGGCCGAGGCCGTGCCGGCCCTCCACCGGTCCATCCTGGAGTGGATCGCGTCGGACGGCCCGGCGGCGGTGGTGGAGACGACCGGGCTGTCGGATGCGCCGCTGCTCTCGACGCTGGACGAGTCCGGCACGGCCCTGGTGGTGCGGCTCGATGTGTCGGAGGAGGAGGCGCTCCGGCGGGTGGCGGCGCGGGTGCAGGGCCGTCACCTGAGCGACGACGTCGCCGCCAACCGGGCGGTGTGGCGAGCGTTCCAGGAGCACGTCGTACTTCGGCAGCGCGTCGACCTCGTCGTCGACACCGAGGCCACGTCGGTCGACGCCATCGCCGCCACGATCGCCGCAGCCGTCACCGCCTCTTCCCGCCGCCACGCGTGACCTCGGTAGGGTCGTCGGCCATGGCGATCGACGACGGCGAGGCGGTCGTGAGCGGTGCCGGGGTGCCGCTGGCGCCCGCGGACGCCTGGCGGGCGCACGGGTTCGACGGTGTCGGCGGCGACCTGGTGGCGGCCGGCACGCTGCCCCGGGCATGGGCGGCGCGCTGGGCCGCGGAGCCCGCCGCGCCCGCGCTGGCCGGCCCCGACGGACGCTGGGTCAGCGCCGCCGAGCTCGACGAGCGCACCGCCGCCGTCGCCGCCCGCTACGCCGCGGCCGGGCTCGCCCCCGGCGACCGCATCGTCATGAGCGCGGGCGCGTCGGTCGACTTCGCCGTCGCCCACGTCGCTGCGCTGCGCCTCGGGCTGGTGGTCGTGCCGGTGAACACCGCCTTCGGGCCCGGCGAGATCGGCAACGTCGCCCGGGCCGCCCAGCCGGCCCTGGCGGTGGTGGACGACCCGAACCGGCTGCCCGGCGTGCGGTCGGTCGGCCCCGACGTGGCGCTGCCGGCCGGCCCGGCGCCCACGCTCGACGCCGCCGACCCCGACGACACCGGCCTGCTGGTGTTCACGTCGGGCACCACCGGGACGCCCAAGGGCGTGCCGCTCAGCCACGCCAACCTGCTGGCCAGCTCGGCCTCGATCGACGTGGCGTGGCGGTGGACGGCCGCCGACCGGCTGGTGCTGGCGCTGCCGCTGTTCCACGTCCACGGGCTGGGGGTCGGGCTCCACGGCACCCTGCTGGCCGGTGCCTCGGCGGTGATCCTGCCCCGCTTCGAGGTGGATGCGGTGCTCGACGCGGTGGACGCCACCGGGGCCAGCCTCCTGTTCGGCGTCCCCACGATGTGGGTGCGCTTCGCGGCCAGCCCCCGGTTGGGCGAGCTGGCGGCGCTGCGCTTGTGCGTGTCGGGCTCGGCACCGCTCGACCCCGCCACGTTCGGGGCGCTGGCCGACGGCATCGGGTCCCCGGTGCTCGAGCGCTACGGCATGACCGAGACCGGGATGCTGGTCTCGAACCCCTACGACGGGGAGCGGCGGGCGGGATCGGTCGGCCTGGCGCTGCCGGGGGTCGAGGTGTGCTTCGAACCCCGCGAGGGCGGCGGCGATCCGGCGGGCGAGATCCTGGTGCGCGGCCCCAACGTGTTCAGCGGCTACCTCGCCCGGTGCGCCCGGTGCGCCCGGTGGGGCTGGATCGGGCGGGTCGACAGGGTCGGCCGGATCGGCGGATGCGTTCGTGCCGGGTGGCTGGTTCCGCACCGGCGACCTCGGTCGGGCCGACGCCGACGGCTACCTGCGCATCGTGGGGCGGTCGAAGGAGCTGATCATCACCGGCGGCTACAACGTCTACCCCCGTGACGTCGAGGAGGTGCTGGGCCGCCACCCGGGCGTGGCGGAGGTGGCGGTGGTGGGCCGTCCGGACCCCGAGTGGGGCGAGCGGGTGGTGGCGTGCGTCGTCGCCGCGGGCGCCGCCGGCCCCGCCGACGCCCGCGCCATCCTCGCCTGGGCCGCCGACCACCTCGCCCCCTACCAGCGGCCCCGCGACGTGCGGTTCGTCGACGAGCTGCCCCGCAACGCCCTCGGCAAGGTCGTCCGCTCCCGGCTTGCACCCTGATCGCCCGAGGCGGGCGATCAGAGGTGCGGCGGTGTCCTCGGGGTCAGGCCGGGGTCGCGCGCCCGTCGGCGACCAGGGTCCGCAGCGCCTGGAGCGTGACCATGCCCCGCCACGCCCACGTGCTGGCGTCACCCGGGGGCTCCCAGCGCAGCGCCCACCCGCCGTCCGGCTCCTGCTCGGACACCAGCAGGTCCAGGAACGCCCCGATCAGCTCGGCGTCGAACAACGACCGCCACGGGCTGGTGGGCTCGGGGGCGAGGTCGAGCGGCGTCAGCCCGTACTCGGTGCTGGCGGGGTCGGCCCGGAAGAAGCTCGCCTTCTCGAGCGCCGCATCCACCCCGGTGGCCAGGGCATCGCTCCGCTCCCGATCGGGGAGGTGCTCGAGGAAGGTCAGCACGCAGCGCAGGGCGTGCACCTCGGTGGGCAGGCCATCGACGTCGAGCGTGTCGAGGCACCAGGCGGTGGCGTCGTCGAGCCACGGGTGCGCGGCGCCGAACCGGTGCAGCAGGCCCACCAGCGCAGCGGTGGGGTTGAGGTCGGGTGGCAGCTCGTCGACGCCCTGCCAGTGCGCGGCGCGGGGGAAGTCGGCGAAGCCGGGCAGCATCAGCGGGACCGCCCCTCCCGGCCCGGCGACCGCGGCCAGGTGGTCGCACAGCCCGCCGAGGACGGTCGGGTCGGGCACCGCGCCGGCGCTGCTCAGGGCCTCGAGCGCCACCTGGGCGTAGAGCGGCTGGCTGCCGGGGCAGCGGGTGTCGGGCTCGAGGGCGTGCCCGTAGCCGCCGTCGGCGTTGCGGTAGGCCCCCACGGCGGCGACCACCCCGTCCGGCCCGTCGCCGTCGAAGAGGCGGCCGGCCAGGCGCTGTTCGAGGACCCGGGCGTTGTCTCGCAGGAAGGCCCGGGCGTCGGCGTAGGTGTCGCGGTTGCTGGTCATCGTCATGCTCCTCGCTGGTTGGTGGATGGGGTCGCCGATCGGGCGGACCGCGGGTCGGTGGGCGACGTCGCGGCCGCCGGCGTCAGGTCGGGTCGGCCGGGGAGATCGTGGGGAAGGGCACGTCGAGCACGGCGTCGAGGTCGCGCACGGGTGCCACCTCGCCGGTCACCTGCACGGCCGTGACCCGGTCGAGCCGGAAGACGCGCCCGTCGTCGCGCAGCCGGCACCAGCCGATCAGGTAGCTGCCCGTCGGCGAGATGTGCACGCCGTGGGCCTCGACCGCCCGTTCGCTCGCCCGGCCCCCGCGGTCGACGTAGCCGAGGCGCACCACCCGCCGGTCGCGCACGGCCGCCTCGATCGCCGTGACGACGTCGGGTGCGGCCGAGGTCGCGGGCGTGGCGGCCGGCGCCGCGAGCCGCAGCCGGTCGGCCAGTCCGACCGCCTCGGCGGCGTGGTCGGGCTGCATGGCCGCCAGCAGCTTCTGCCTGGCCCGGCGGCCGGGCCCGACGAAGGGCAGGGCCGGGCTGGCGGCGAGGGCGATGATGACCGCCAGCGCCTCGTCGGCGTCGAAGTTGAGGGGCGGCAGCGTCGTACGGGGATCGAGGACGTAGCCGCCGGTGCGGCCTCGCTCGGCCCAGATGGGCACCCCCGCCTGCTGGAGCGCGGCGATGTCGCGCTCGACCGTGCGCGTGCTCACCTCGAAGAGCGCCGCCAGCCGGCCGGCGGTGAGCGGCCGGGGTGCTTGGGCCCGCAGCTCCTCGACGATCGCGTAGAGCCGGTCGGTGCGGTTCATCGTCCACACCGCCAGGGTCGCGGGGCCACCCGACAACCCTATGTCGGGTATTGCGTGAATTTCCTCGGGAGTGCTCAGCCGGCGGCGGCCGCCACCAGCGCGGTGACGAGCGGGTGGGGGCGCACCAGGCTGCTGCTGGCCTGGGGGACGAACAGCGTGCCCACGAAGAACGGCGCATCGGCAAGCTCGGCGATGCGGACCTCGCCGTCCTCGTCGGTGCCGCTGACGACCAGCCCGGCGCCCACCAGGTCGTCGACCACGTCGGGGTTGACGCCGAAGTTGCAGAAGTAGCGCTCGGTCACCGAGGTCGTGCCGTAGGCGTCGCCGGCCCGGGTGCCCGGTACGACCGTGACCGCCATCGTCCGCCCGAAGAGCGAGCAGCTCAGCGGGGTGATGAACAGGTTCGAGGCGTAGGGGTCGTACTCGGCGTGCTGGACGTCGACGGCGCCGAGGACGTTGCGGGCGAACTCGATGACCATGTGCTGCATGCCGCCGCACGTCCCGAGCAGCGGCACCCCCTCCCGCCGGGCGTGCTCGATGGCCGCCAGGGCGCCGGCCATGCTCTCGTAGGGGCTGCCGGGTGCGACCAGCAGCGCGTCGAACGTGGCGAGGACGGCGGCGACGTCGCCCGCCTCGGCGGCCTTGCCCACCGCGGTCGTGGGCACCCAGGTGGTGTCCACCCCGGTGCCGAGCGCCATCGCCGAGTGGCCGAGGGCGTCGGAGGTGGCCGTGTGGGTCTCGTTGTCCGGGTCGTAGTCGCCGATCACGCCGATGCTGAGCATGGGAGTGCAGTGTCGGGGTTCACGCCGCGGCCCGGCAAGCGCTTTCGCAGCTTCCCTGGTCGCCGGCCGGCGGTCGCCGGTATCACCCGGATCCGGAGTCCCCGGACTTCTTGGTGGCGGTCTTCTTGGGGGTCGCCCTCTTGGCCGCCGACTTCTTGGATGCCGACCTTCTGGCCGACGCCTTCTTGGCCGATGCCTTCCTGGCCGATGCCTTCTTGGGCGGCGCCTTGCTCGTCCCCGCCCTGTTGGTCGCCTTGGCCGCGGTCGCCGCAGGTGCCGCCGCGGCGGCGGGTGCCGCGGTGCGCGTCCCGGCGCCGTGACCGTTGCCGGCGTGCGCCCTGCCCGTTGGCGGGCGGGAGCAGCTCGGTCACGCCGGCGACGATGCCGTCGGCGAGCACGTCGATGTCGTCGGCGGTGTCGTAGTCGCCGGTCACGCCGAAGGTGAGCTCCCCGTCGTAGCTGAAGATCGACACCCCGACCCGCAGCGGTGCGGCCAGCGGCACGTACGGGCAGGCCCGCAGCAGCCGCCGCCCGCACGAGTACAGCGGGAACTGCGGGCCGGGCACGTTGGTGGTGACCGTGTCGAGGTTGCCCATGCGCCGGGCCGCCCGGGCGGCGACCCGCATGCCCAGCGACAGCAGCATGGGTGGGGCGAACCCGCCGAGCGAGGTGATGGCCTCGCCCGCCAGCGCCTGCTTCGACTCCTTGAGGTCGTCGAGCTGGGCGCTGATGGTGTGGAGCCGCTCGATCGGGTCGTCGACGCCGACGGGCAGCTCGGCGAACATCGCCGACACCCTGTTCTCCATCGTGCCGTCACCGGTGGCCGGGCCCGCTGCGCCACGGGGCCGCACCGACACGGGGACCAGCGTGCGGATGACGCGCTCCTCGGTCGGCTCACCCCGCGCCTTCAGCAGGTCGCGGAAGCCGCGGGTGATGAGCGCCAGCACGACGTCGTTGACGGTGCCGCCGTGGGCGGCGCGGATCGCCTTGACGTCGGCCAGCCGGGCGTTGGACCACACGTAGCTGCGGTGGGGGCCGATGGGGCCGTTCAGGCTGGTCGGCGCGGTCGGCCGGATGACGCTGGAGAGCGACATCGACCCCTTCGCTACCTCCTGGGCGGCATCGAGGGCCCGCTGGGGTCGGCGCAGCATGGCGCCCACGGCCCGCATCTGCTCGTAGGGGCTGGTGAACAGGCCGACGGTGGCGTCGCGGGCCAGCTGCATGGGCGACGGCTCGGGCGCCGGCACCCAGCCGTCGTCGACCGGCTCGGGCACCTCGGGCGACAGGTCGAAGATCACGGCCATCAGCTCGGCACCGGAGACGCCGTCCACCAGGCAGTGGTGCACCTTGGACACGAGGGCCCAGCGATCGTCGTCCAGGCCCTCGACCATCCAGATCTCCCACAGCGGCTTGCTGCGGTCGAGCTGTTGGGACATCACGCGACCCACCAGCCGGCGCAGCTCGCCGTCGCCCCCGGGCGACGGCAGGGCGGTGTGGCGGACGTGGTACTCGACGTTGAAGTGGGGATCGTCCACCCACACCGGGCGGGCCAGCGTCAGCGGGACCAGCGCCACCTTCTGGCGGTACCGGGGTACGAGGTGCAGGCGGCCGGCGATGGTGGCGGTCAGGTCGGAGTAGGCGGGAGGGGGCCCCTCGAAGATGCCGATCGAGCCGATGTGCATGTGGTTCACGTCGTCCTCGATGTGCAGGAACGACGCGTCCAGCGGGCTCAGTCGGTCCATGGTGGTGGCCTCCTCCCCGGCAGGGCCGGGCCGGCGCTGCCGGTCCCCATCTAAACGCGCTCGCGGCCCCCGTGCGACAGGTACCGAGATATCCCGGAGGAAGTCGCACGCGGTTCACATGCGTCGGACCGCCGGGCGGCGGCGCCGGTCAGGAGGCGGCGACCGTGGTGAGGAGCTCGGCCACCGCCGACCGCCCGAAGAACTCGGCCCACACCGCGGGCGCGGCGTGGAAGTTGCCGTCCTTTCGGTGGGGATCGGCGCCGCGGTCGAGCAGCAGGCGGATCGCGGCCAGCTCGCCGGCCGCCGCCGCGTAGTGCAGCGCAGTCGCCCCGTCCTGCGCGTCGTCGACGGCGAATCCAGCGTCGACCAGCAGCGGGACGGCCCGCCAGTAGCCGTTGGCCGCCGCCCACCGGACGAGGTCGGGGCGCTCGGCCCGCAGTCCCGCCAGCTCGCCGTCCGCGGGGCGCCGGCCGCCGAGCACCTGCTGGAGCGGTGTGGCCGGTGCGCGGGCCGGCAGCGCGCCCTCGGCCCCGCCGACCGCCGCGTACAGGTCGCGCATGAGCGCCACCTCGGCGCTGTGGTGAGCCTGCTCGTCGATCTGGTGGAGGACGAACGCCGCCTTGGTCTCCGAGGCGTACTGGCCGGCGACCGGGCCCAGCTTCTCGGCCAGCACCGCCTCGGGCAGCGACTCGAGCAGCGCCCGCCACCACCGTCGCGCGTCCGCCAGTCCCGCCAGCGCCGCGGCGGCGGACACCTGGGGCCGTCCGCGGTCGCCCTCGTCCGCGTCGGTGGCGTCGGGGCGCAGCCACTGCCGGTTCCGGTCGGCGCCGTAGCACTCGGTCAGGTGCCACAGGCGCCAGGCGAGGGTCGTGAACGGGGGCGCCTCCGGCCTCGGGGACCGGTCGGGCTGCACGTCGCCGTCGGTGCGTTCCCACACGGTCCAGCACGCGGGGACCGGCTCCCACAGGTGCTCGTCGTCGGTCAGGCCCTCCAGCCGCTCGGTCGTCCGCCGGACGACCTCGTCCGACACGGTCAGCAGCTCGTCCTTCATGTCCATGACGGCGACCGTACGCCCCGCCGCGGACAGGTTCCGTCCTCGTTCGCCGACCCGCGTCAGGCGGGCGGCTCGACCGCGAAGCGCGTGAGGTCGGCCTTCCCCTCCGCCTCCACCCGCTGCACGGTGCGGGCCCGCAGCAGCTGCTTGGTCTGCGCGTACGCCCACGAGCTGTAAGCGCCGAGCCTGCGGGCCTCGGTGACCGCCTCGTGGACCACGGCGTCGAGGGGAACCACCCGGTCGAGGTAGCCGGCGGCGACCGCACCCCGGGGGTCGTAGACCCGGGCCCCCACGGTGGCCTCGACCAGGACGGTGGTGGCCAGGCGGGCCTCGGCCAGCTCCACCGCGAACAGGGGGAGGGGCATGCCGATCGAGGTCTCGTTCAGCCCGATCTTCGCGGGCACGTCGGCGCCGATGCGGACGTCGCAGGCCAGCACCAGCAGGGCGCCCGCGGCCAGCGCATGCCCGGTCACGGCCACCACCACCGGCTGGGGGTGCTGGTAGACGCGCATGAGCAGGTCGCTGCCCTGCGCCACGAGGCCCTGGGCCGCCTCGGGGCCGGCGGTCATCACCGACAGGTCGAACCCCGCGCACAGCTTTCCCTCGCGCCCGACGACGCAGACGGCCTGGGCGTCGGCCTCGGCCCGGTCGAGTGCGGCGTGGAAGGCGTCGATGGCCGCGCTGGACAGGACGTTCGCCTTGCCGTCGTCGAAGCGCAGGACGGCGACCCCGTTCTCGATCGTGGTGGTGATGGGACCGTCAGCGCTCGCCATGGCAGCGACGTTAGATCGCCTCTGCCACGCCGACACAGACTGGGCCGATGCGCAGCGAGACGATCGACCTCGACACCGGGCGGGCCGCCACGGTCCTCGACATCACCGGCCGGTGCGCCGACTTCGTGGCCCGGGAGGGCGACGGCCTGCTGCACGTGTTCGTGCCCCACGCCACCGCCGGCGTCGCGCTGATCGAGACCGGCGCCGGCAGCGACGACGACCTGCTCGCCGCCCTCGACGACCTGCTGCCCGCCGACGGCCGCTGGCGCCACGCCCACGGCTCGCCCGGCCACGGCCGCGACCACGTCATGCCCGCCGTCGTGCCGCCCCATGCCACCATCCCCGTGCTCGACGGCCGCATGGCGCTCGGCACCTGGCAGAGCGTGTGCGTGGTCGACCTGAACGTCGACAACACCCGCCGCACGGTGCGCCTGTCGTTCCTCCCCGGTTGATCCGGCTGCCCCGGATGCATCCCCCGGGGGGTGGTGGCGGGGTCGATAGCGTCGTCGGCATGGACGGACCCGCCGACGACACGGCCCCCGGCGCCGGGGGAGCGGGGCCAGACGGCGGTCGGTCGCCGGTGGCAGGCCTGGTCATCGGCACCGAGCCCGCCACCCCGCTCGAGTTCTGGGTGGGCGTGGCCGAGGGCAGCTACCTGCAGCTCGACGACGTGGTGGTGGTCGACCGGGTGCTGCCCGACGGCCAGCCGCTGCGCATCGCCGGCGTCGTGTCGCAGGTGCGGGCCACCCACGAGGGCGCCCGCCTCGACAGCGACGTGTTCCTGGTGGCCGACGGGGTGCTCCCCGCCCAGGTCAGCGAGGCCGCCCAGGTGCTGGCCACCAGGTTCGAGCCCGAGATCTTCGTGCCGCCCCTGCCGGGCGAGCCGGTGCGCAAGGCCACCGGTGCCGAGCGCGACGACGCCCTGCTGTTCAGCCAGATGCGCCGCCTGCTGCCCGCCGGCCTGTCCCGCGACGACGAGCTGTTCTACCTGAACCTCGAGTTCCTCGACGGGACCCGGGGCGCCCACGTGAACATCAGCGGCGTGTCGGGCGTGGCCACCAAGACGACCTACGCCACCTTCCTGCTCTACAGCCTGTTCCACTCGGGCGTGCTCGGCGCCGAGGCGGCCAACACCAAGGCGCTGATCTTCAACGTCAAGGGCGAGGACCTGCTGTTCCTCGACCACGCCAACACCGACCTCACCGGCGACCAGGCCGCCCGCTACGCCCGCATGGGCCTGCCGGCGGGGCCGTTCGGGTCGGTGGCCGTCTTCGCCCCGCCGGTGCGCGACGACCCCAACGCCAGCCCCGACGTCGCCGCCCGACAGCGCGACGTCACCTCGTTCTTCTGGACCATCGAGGAGTTCTGCCGCGACGAGCTGCTGCCGTTCCTGTTCGCCGACGCCGAAGACGACCGCCAGCAGTACACGATGGTCGTCCACAACGTGGTGGCCCGGCTGCGCCAGACCGCCGAGCCCGTGGGCGACGGGGCGGTGGCCGTGGACGGGCGGGTCGTGCGCACCTTCGACGACCTGGTCGAGCTGATCGACGACAAGGTCGACCTCGACGGCCCCGACCAGTGGGCAGGGCGGGCCATCGGCGCCGGGACCGTCAACGCCTTCCTCCGCCGCCTCCACGGGTCCCGCGCCCACCTGCGCCACCTGGTGCGGGCCGACGTGGCCCGGCCCGAGACGCACCGGGTCGACTTCGACCGCGCCCAGGTCACGGTGGTCGACATGCACAACCTCAACGACCGGGCGAAGCGGTTCGTGGTGGGCGTGGTGCTGGGCCAGGCCTTCCGCCGCAAGGAGGCCTCGGGACAGGCCCGGCCGCTGCAGTTCGTCGTGCTCGACGAGCTCAACAAGTACGCGCCCCGGGACGGGTCGAGCCCCATCAAGGAGATCCTGCTCGACGTGGCCGAGCGCGGCCGGTCGCTGGGCATCGTGCTGGTGGGCGCCCAGCAGACGGCGAGCGAGGTCGAGCGGCGCATCGTGGCCAACTCGGCGATCCGGGTGGTGGGACGGCTCGACTCGGCCGAGGCGACCCGCGGAGAGTACGGCTTCCTGCCGCCGGTGCAGCGCCAGCGGGCCACCATCGTCAAGCCGGGGACCATGATCGTGTCCCAGCCCGAGCTGCCGATCCCGCTGGTGGTGCAGTTCCCGTTCCCGGCCTGGGCCACCCGCGCCAGCGAGGCCGGCCTGGGTGGCGGTTCCGGGGCCGCCGCCAACGGGCACGGCCGGGACGGGGACGCGGCCGCCGCGGGCAACGGGACGGCGGGCGCGGTCGCCGCCGACGACCCCTTCGCCGGCTTCCCGGGGTGAGGGCGGGCGGCGCGTGAGGCTGCTCCACACGTCCGACTGGCACGTGGGCAAGGCCGTGCGGGGTCGGTCCCGGGCCACCGAGCACCAGGCCGTGCTGGCCGAGATCGCGGGCATCGCCGAGCGCGAGTCGGTCGACCTGGTGGTGGTCGCCGGCGACCTGTTCGACACCGCCACCCCCTCGCCCGAGGCCGAGCGCATCGTCTACCGGGCCCTGCTCGACCTGGCGGCGGGTGGCCGGCCCGTCGTGGTGGTGGCCGGCAACCACGACTCGGCCGCCCGGCTCGGCGCCGTGGCCCCGCTGTCCCGGGCCAGCGGCATCACCGTCGCCTCCGCGATCCGCCCTCCGGGGGACGGCGGGGTGCTCGAGGTGGAGGCCGGCAGCGAGACCGCCCTGGTGGCGCTCCTGCCGTTCCCGTCGCAGCGCTACGTCGTGACCGCCGACCTGTTGCTGTCGGGGGACGCGGCCGACGCCCACGCGGCGTACGCCGACCGTGTGATGCGCATGCTCGCCCTGCTGACCAGCGGATTCGGCGCGGGCACGGTAAACCTCGTCGCCGCCCACCTCATGGTCATGGGCGGGGCCATGGGCGGCGGTGAGCGGGGCGCGCACACCGTGTTCGACTACTGGGTGCCCGCCACGGCCTTCCCGCCCAGCGCCCAGTACGTGGCGCTGGGCCACCTGCACCGCGCCCAGCGCCTGGCCGGCCCGGCACCGCTGCACTATTGCGGCTCGCCACTGCAGCTCGACTTCGGCGAGACGGCCAACGACCCGGTGGTCAACGTGGTCGACGTGCGGCCAGGCCTACCGGCCGACGTGCGGTCCGTGCCGCTGCACGCCGGGCGCCGGCTGCGCACCGTCCGGGGAACGCTGGTCGACGTCCTGGCCGCGATCACCGCCGGCGAGGACCCGACGGCCGACCACCTGCGGATCGTGCTCGAGGAGCCGGCCCGCGCCGGCCTGTCGGACGAGGTGCGCGAGCGCGTCCCCAACGCCGTCGAGGTGGTGCTGGCGTCCCGGGGCGACGAGGCCGGCGGGCGGGTCGCCGATCCCGATCGCCTGCGGCGGACGCCCCACGAGCTGTTCGCCGAGTACCTCGCCATCAACGACGCCGGCGACGACCGCGTGGTGTCCCTGTTCGACACGCTGGTGGACGAGTGCCTGGGCGAGCCGGCGGGGGGCCCGCCGTGAGGCCGGTGCGGCTGGAGATGGAGGGCTTCACGACCTTCCGGGCGCCGGCGGTGGTCGACTTCACCGGGGCCGACCTGTTCGCCCTCGTCGGAGCGACCGGGTCGGGGAAGACCAGCATCATCGACGCCCTGACGTTCGCGCTCTACGGCAGCGTGCCCCGGCTGGACGACCGCCGGGCGGTCGCCCCGGTCATCAGCCAGAACCTCACCGAGGCGCGGGTCCGCCTCGACTTCACGGTCGAGGGCGAGGCGTACACCGCGGTCCGGGTCGTGCGCGCCACCAGGTCCGGCGGCGCCACCACGAGGGAGGCGCGGCTCCAGCGGGGCGACGAGGTGCTGGCGGGCGCGGCCGACGAGGTCACCGACGCGGTCGCTGCGCTGCTCGGCCTGAGCTTCGAGCACTTCACCACCTGCGTCTCGCTGCCCCAGGGTCAGTTCGCCCGCTTCCTCCACGACAAGCCCCGCACCCGCCAGGACCTGCTCGTGCGCCTGCTCGACCTCGGCCTGTACGACCGGGTGGCGGCGACGGCGCGCCAGCGGGCGGTCGCCGCCCGCACCTCGGCGGACGTGGCCACCCGACGGCTGGCCGAGCTCGAAGACGCCACCCCCGAGGCCCGCGCCGAGGCGGCGGCACGGGTCGCCGGGCTGGCCGAGCTCGGACGGCGGCTGGCGGACGAGCGACCGGCGGTGGACGAGCTGGCGGCCTCGGCCGCGGCGGCCGCCGGCCGGGCGGCTGACGTCGGCCGGCAGGTCGCCGTGCTGGAGGGCCTGCGCGCGCCCGACGGGGTGGCGGAGTTGTCGTCGCAGCTGGCGGCCGCGTCCGCCGCCTGTGCGCGCTGCGCCGAGCTGAGCGGTGAGGCGGAGGCCGCCGTCGTGGAGGCCGAGCGCCAGTTCGCGGAGCTGCCCGACCGGGCCGGCCTCGAGCGGGTCCGGGACGACCACGCCCGGCGCTCCGACCTGGCCGCCAGCCTCGACCGGGGCGAGACCGCCGACACCGAGGCGGCGCGGGCGGTGGACGAGGCCGACGCCAGGGTCAATGCGGCGCGCGCCGACCGGGTGGAGGCGGCGGGGGTGCGCGAGCGCGTGCTCGTGTCGTTGCGAGCCCAGGCGCTCGTGCCGGAGCTGGTGGCCGGCGAGCCGTGCCCGGTGTGCGGCCAGCAGGTCGTGGACCTGCCGGACCACGAGCCGCCCGCCGACCTCGCCCGTGCCGAGGCGGTGCTGGCCGCTGCGGATGCCGCTCTGGTGAAGGCCGCCGACGCGGCCACCGCGGCGCACGCGCGCCGGGCCCGCGTGGAGGAGAAGTTGGCGGCGGTGCGGGCAGAACTGGCCGAGGTCGGCGACCGGCTGGCCGATGCTCCCGACCTCGCGCGGGTGGAGGACGACCTGGCCCGCGTCGACGCGGCGGCCACCGCGCTCGACAAGGCCCGGCAGGCCGAGCGCGATGCCCGCAAGGCGATGGCGGCTGTGAGCCGACAGCACGACGAGGTGGCCCAGCGGGAGGTGCGGGCGCGCCGGGCCTTCGACGCCGCCCGCGACACGATCGCCGCGCTCGCCCCACCCGCCGCCGAGCGGAGCGACCTGGCCACCGACTGGGCCGACCTGCTCGGCTGGGCGGCCGAGCGCGTCACGTCGTCACGCGGGGAGCTCGCCGAGCACGAGCGTGCCGCCCGGCAGGCGACGGACGAGGCGGTGCAGCGTACGGCGGTGCTTGTCGAGGCGTGCCGCGACGCCGGCGTCGACCTCGGTCCCGGCGGTGGCGGCCCGGGCGATCGGTGGCCCGGCGAGGCTGTGGCGGCCGCGCACGCCCGGGCAGACGCCGCGGTCGCCCGCATCGACGAGCGGATCGCCGCTGCCGAGAAGTTGCGGGACGAGCAGGCCACCGCCACCGACGAGCAGCGGGTCGCCGACGCCCTGGCCGGGCACCTGGCGGCCAACCGGTTCGAGAAGTGGCTGCTCGACGAGGCGTTGCACCAGCTCGTCGCCGGAGCGTCCGAGACGCTCGACCAGCTCAGCGGTGGGGCCTACGCCATGGCGGTCGACGGCCGTTCGGGCGGGTTCGCCGTCGTCGACCACACCAACGCGTCTCAGGTCCGCTCGGCCCGCACGCTGTCGGGCGGCGAGACGTTCCTCGCGTCCTTGGCCCTGGCCCTCGCCCTGGCCGACCAGGTGGCCGGCCTGGCGTCGGCCGGTGCGGCCCGGCTCGAGTCGTTGTTCCTCGACGAGGGCTTCGGCACCCTCGACCCCGACACCCTCGACGTCGTGGCCACGGCCATCGACGAGCTGGGGCGCGGGGCCGCATGGTGGGCGTCGTCACCCACGTGCGCGAGCTGGCCGAACGCCTACCCGTCCGCTTCGAGGTCACCAAGGTCGGCGGCGCCGCCACGGTCGAGCGGGTGGCGGGGTGAGGTTCGCGGTCGAGACGTGGGCCCCCGAGTTCGGGGCCTCGGTGGGCGGCGACGTGCTGGGCGAGTCCGACGCGACCGTCGACGTGGGCATCGAGCGGTCGCCGGGGGACTGGGCCCCCGTCGGCCGCACCGGCGAGCCGGCCACCACGGTGCTGTTCGTCGACGGCGTGCAGCGCATCGACGCGCGCATCTGGCTGGACGACGAGGGCGGGAGCCAGGGCGACGCGGCGACCGGCGAGGTCCCCCGGCAGGGGGTGTGCGCGAGCTGGGCGGCCGGGGTGGTCCGCTGCGACGGCCGCGCCGCCGTGGTGGCCGCCGAGGTGCGGCGGGGCGTGCTGTGCCCGGGCCCGGGGGTCGAGGCGATCGCCACCCGCCACGGCGACTACCGGCCCTACCCCGTTCCCGACCGGCCGGGCGGCGACCCGCTGGGCCAGGCGCTCGGCCAGGTGCGGGGCGACCTGGAGGGCCAGGTGGCGGCGCAGGCCGGCCGGGACGGCGAGCTGCTGGTCGTCGACGGGCCCCTCGGTGACCGCCGCCAGATCCCCGGGGCCGTCGGTTACGTGAAGACGCACCACGTCGCCTACCTGTCCCCGCCCGAGCAGCAGGTCATCGGCCGGCTGGCCGCGGGGGAGCGCACGCCGGTGTTCACGGTCGGCTCCGGCCGGTTCCGCTACTCGTGGTACCTGCGGCTCCCCGGGCCGGCCACGCACGCGTGGTGGGGCATCGTGCGCTGCGAGGCGTCGGGCGACCTGACCGCGGCCGAGGCGGTGGCCCGGGCCGACCAGGTCACCGCCACGCTGCCCCGCTTCGCGAGCCAACCGCACAACGATCCCCGGGCACCACAGAACCTCCACCCGATCGCGGGCCTGGAGCGCGAGCTCAAGCGCCGCCTCGGCGATCCCGTCCTGCTCGAGCGGGCCCTCCGCGTCGCCGCCGCGGCGGCGACCCCGGCTCGGGCCTAGCGCAGTGACCGGGAACACCTGGTTCCAGGAGGTCCTGACATGAAGGTGTTCATCGCCGGTGCCGTGCCACTGGCGTCCTCGGCCGCGCCATCGTGCCGCGGCTCATCGCCGCCGGCCACGACGTGCGCCGGTCACCTTCCGGCCGACACCGAAGGCTCTCATGAAGGCCGGCGGTGAGAAGGTGGCACCCCTGGCTGCCTCCAGGCGGGTGACGTCACAGCGCTTTCGCGATGCCACCGGTTGGGCCCCCGAGCATCCTGACGTCACCAGCGGCCTGAAGGCCGTGGCCGCCGCGTACCGGGAGCGGGCCGATGGATGAGCACTCTCGGTCCGCACTGGTGGTCCGGGCGATCCTGCTGACGGCGGCACTCTCCAACGGCATCATCGGCGTGTGGGCGACGCTTTCGCCCCGTAGCTGGTTCGACGACTTCCCCGGCTTCGGCAAGGTGTGGGTCGCGGTCGAAGGTCCCTACAACGAGCACCTCGTGCGCGACATCGGCGCCTGGTCGCTGGCGCTCTCCGTGCTGGCGCTGGCGGCGGCGTGGTCGCTCGAGCGGCGGTTCGTCATCGCCACGGGCGTGGCCCTTGCTGTGCAGGGCGCCCTTCATGCGCAGCATCACCTCGCCGCCGGCAACCCGTTCGACAGCACGGGCGAGTACCTCCAGGCCGTCGGCGGCATCGTGTTGCTCGGCGGTCTCGGCATCGTGGTCGCGGTGCTGGCGTGGAGGGCTCCGAGCCCGGGGCCTCGGCCCGGCGCTGCCCCCCGGTCGCCATGAGCGGCGCTAGCCGATCGGAGCGTCGAGCGCGTGCCGGGGTGACCAGTGGGGTGCCCCGCCGCCGCGGGTGGCCGGAGTGAACGACGGATCAGGAGGTCGGGGACGGGGTCGCCTCGATGATGCTGAAGTTGGTCGGGGCGGGGACGGGTGTGATCGAGCGCAGCTCGAACCCGGCGCCGGCCAGCAGGTCGCGGAACTCGGCCTCGGTGCGCTCCTTGCCGCCGGTGCACACCATCATGTTGAGGTCGCTCATCACCATCATCATCACGTCGGGCGACCCGGCCGGCGTGTCCGGCATGATCGGCTCGATCATGAGCAGCGTCCCGTCCGGAGGCATGGCTGCCCGGACGGTCGCGAGGATCGTCGTCGCCCTCTCGTCGTTCCAGTCGTGGATGACGCTCTTGATCAGGTACGCGTCGGCGCCGCCGGGCACCGAGGCGAAGAAGTCGCCGGCGACGGTGCGGGCCCGGTCGCCGAGGCCGGCGGCGGCCAGCCTGTCGGCGGCGCCGGTGAGGCCGTCCTCCGTGTCGAACACCGTGCCCTGCAGGTCGGGGTGCGCCGCCAGGACGGCGCTGAGCAGGGTGCCATCCCCGCCGCCGACGTCGACCACCGACGAGAAGCGGGCCATGACGCCCGACTCGGCGAGGCCCGCGGCGGTGTTGCGGGTGCCCTCGGACATGGCCTGGTTGAACATGGCCTGCGAGGAGGGGTTGGCCGCCATGTACTCGAAGGCCGACATGCCCACGATGCGGTCCCACGCGGGCGCACCGCTGCGAATGCTCTCGTCGAGCTCGCCCCACGACCGCCAGACCTCGCGCTCGGCGAACAGCAGGACGAGGTGGCGCATCGACCGGGGGCTGTCGGTGACCAGCCCGTCGGCGTAGCGGCCGTGGCCGAACGTGCCCGGTTCGACCTCGTCCAGCACGCCGAAGCAGGCCAGCGCCCGCAGCAGGCGGTAGAGCGAGGGCTCGTCGCTGCCGGTGTCGTCGGCCAGCTGGGCGGTGCTGCGGGGCCCGTCGACCAGCAGGTCGGCGATGCCGAGCACGGCGGCAACATGCAGCACCTGGGTGGGGAAGAAGCCGAAGAGGAGCTGGCCGATCACCGGCCGGGGATCGGCGGTGGGTTCGCGGGTCGTGGTGGTCATGTGCCGACGGTACGGAGCGCCGGCCGCTGCCGGCTTGGACGTATGCGACCTGCCGGCGGCGACCCGCTCCGTTCAGGCCGGGGCGGTCACGAAGTCGATGAGCTCCTCGACCGCGCCGACCAGGGCGGGGTCCAGGTCGGCGTAGCTGCCCACCTTGGTCAGGAGGGTGCGCCAGAACTCGCCGGGGGTGGCCCGTACGCCCAGCCGGGCGATGACGCCCTCCTTCCACGGCTCGCCCCGCGGGACGGCCGGCCAGGCATCGATGCCGGCCGCCCGGGGCCGGACCGCCTGCCACACGTCGACGTACGGGGTGCCGGTGACGAGCACGTGCGGATGGCGCACCGCGGCGGCGACCCGCGCCTCCTTGGTGCCGTCGACCAGGTGGTCGAGCAGCACGCCGAGCCGCCGCCCCGGGCCGGGGGCGAAGTCGGTGACCACCTCGGCGAGGTGGTCCATCCCGTCGAGGCGCTCGACCACCACGCCCTCGACCCGCAGGTCGTCGCCCCAGACCTTCTCCACCAGCTCGGCGTCGTGCACCCCCTCGACGAGGATGCGGCTCGCCCGGGCCACCTGGGCGCGCCGGTCGGCCACGGCGGTCGAGCCCGACGCGGTGCGGCCCGGCGATCGGGGCGTGCGGGCAGGCCGAGGGGGCACCAGGGTGACCGCCCGGCCGCCGACCCGGAAGCCGCCCGGGTCGAGCCGCACCAGCCGCCGGTTGCCGGTGTTGCGGTCGAGGATGGCCACGCCGCCGTGCTCGAAGCCGACGATCGTGCCCTCGACGCCGGTGGCCCGGTGGAGGACGGCCAGGCCGGCCTCGCCCACGACCGTCGGATGGTCGGGGCGGCGCCGCCGGGGGCCGTCGATGTCGAGTGGTCCGGAGAGGATGCCGTCGCCGGGCATGGCGGGCGACCGTAGCGCCCGCCGGCGGCGTGGCCGGGGATGCACCGGCGGCCGGTACCGTCGCTGCCGTGATCCTCGTCGACGCCCAGGGCCTGGCGGTGAGCCGGCCCGGCAAGCCCCTGTTCACCGACCTGTCGGTGACGGTGGCGAGCGGCGACCGGCTGGCGGTGGTGGGCATCAACGGGTGCGGCAAGTCGACGCTGCTCGCCGTGCTGGCCGGCGACGTCGAGCCCGAGGCGGGGACCGTGCGCCGCGGGCGCGGGGCGCGGGTCGTCACCCTCGACCAGATGGCGGTGCTGCCCGACGGCACGGTGCGCGAGGCGGTGGGCGGCGCCTGGGAGGGCGCGGCCGTCCTCGACCGGCTGGGCATGACGGCGCTGGTCGACACCGACGTGCGCCGGCTCTCGGGTGGGCAGGCCAAGCGGGTGGCGCTGGCCCGAGCGCTGGTGACGCTCGGCGACGGCGGCGAGGGCGACCTTCTGATCCTCGACGAGCCCACCAACCACCTCGACATGGACTCCATCGCCTGGCTGGAGGAGCGCCTCGCCGCGTTCACCGGCGGCCTGGTGCTCGTCACCCACGACCGCCATGTGCTCGACCGCCTGACCACCCGCATCCTGGAGCTCGACCGGGGCGCCGGGCACGTCCACGAGGGGGGCTACGCGTCCTACCTCGACGCGAGGGCCGAACGGGCCGAGCGCGAGGTGTCGACCGAGCGCAAGCGCCGCAACCTGGCCCGGGCCGAGCTGGCCTGGCTGCGGCGGGGCGCGCCCGCCCGCACGCGCAAGCCCAAGGCCCACATCGCGTCGGCCCGCGCCGTCGTCGACGGCCATGCCCCCGAGCCAGCCCGGTCCGACGAGCTGCCGCTCGCCGACCTGGTGCAGATGCCCCGGCTCGGCGACACGGTGATCGAGCTGGACGACGTGAGCGACGGCTACGGCGAGCTCGAGCTCTTCGCCCACCTCGATCTCAAGCTCGGGCCCGGGGAGCGGCTGGGGATCGTGGGCGTGAACGGCAGCGGCAAGTCGACGCTGCTGGACGTGCTTTCGGGCCGGCGCCCGCCCCGGTCGGGCCGGGTGGTGCAGGGGACGACGGTGCGGGTGGGTTACTACGACCAGCGGGGCGCCGAGCTGCCGCCCGACACCCGGGTGCGCGAGCTGGTGGCCGGCCCGGCCCGTCCGCCCGACTGGACCGACGCCGCACTGCTCGAGCGCCTGTGGTTCGGCACCGACGCCCAGTGGGCGCCTGTGCGGCTGCTGTCGGGCGGCGAGCGGCGCCGGCTGCAGCTCGCCCTGGTGCTGCGCCAGGGCCCCAACGTCCTGCTGCTCGACGAGCCGACGAACGATCTCGACCTCGACACGCTGCGGGCGTTGGAGGACATGCTCGACACCTGGCCCGGCACGCTGGTCGTGGTCAGCCACGACCGGGTCTTCCTCGAGCGCACGGTGGAGGACGTGGTCGTGCTCGGCCACGGCCACGCCGGCGCCGAGGCGCCGGGGCCGGGCCGGCCGGGGCAGGCACGCCGGGTGCCCGGAGGCTTCGCCGCCTACGAGGCGACCCGGCTCGAGCTGCGCCGGTCGGGCCGGGTCGGCGGGATCGCCTCTCCCGCCGGGGCGGCGGGAGGGGACGGCGGGCGCCGTGGCGCGGCCCCGGGCCGCGCGTCGGCCACCCGCCAGGCGCGGACGCCGAGCACGCTGCGGCACCTCATGCGCCGGGCCGAGGCGGACATGGCGACCCTGCGCGGGCGGCAGACGAGCCTGGAGGCCGAGCTGGCCACCGCCCAGGCCGACCACGTGGCGTTGGCCCGCCTCGGCGCGGAGCTGTCGGCCGTCGGTGCCGAGCTGACGACGGTCGAGGAGGCATGGCTCGCCCTGGCCGAGGAGGCCGAGGCGTTGGGCCTGACGACGTAGCTGTCGTTCCCGGTCGGTCGGCCGCCCCTCGCCCAGTGCCCGGCGCTGCGCTCGTGGCCCGGGCTCGCGGGTCGGGCTCGTGGCTCGGGCTCCTGGCCGGTGCGGTCAGCGGCGCTCGGCGTCGGCCCGGGCGGGGGCGGAGGCGTCGCTGCCGCCCTGGCCGGTGGCCGTCGTCGCCGTGTCGGTCAGGTCGATCGTGGGGCCCGCGTCGCCATCGCCATCGCCGGCGTGGGGCGAGCGGTGCCGCGCAGGCGTCGGGCGGTGATGCAAGCGTCGGTCCCCGGTCGTGCCTTGCTCGGGTGGGTCGGCGCCGGTCAGCGAGTCGTCGTCGGTCTCGCCGTCGGTGAGGTCGATGGTGCCGTCGTCGCCGTTGGCGTCGCCGGCGACCGCGGCGGCCGCGGGCGCCTCCGTCGGGTCGGCACCGGTCGCGGGCGTGGAAACGTCCTCGGCCGTCCGGCGCCAGCGGCGCGGGACGAGGCGCCCGAGGAAGGAGGTCACCCGGCTCACGCCCGGCACCTTCTGGGCCGAGCTGCCCGCCTTGGCCGCCTGCTCCTTGGCCTTGTCCAGCAGGTGCTCCGCCCACGCGAACTCCGAGGCCAGCACCGCGAGGCCGGCCACCAGCAGCAGGATGCCCGGACCGGGCGTCACGAACATGATCAGTCCGACCACGAGCAACGTCACGCCGACCACGAAGACGACGGCTCGCTTGCTGCTGCGCCAGATGAATCGCAAGAGCGTGCCCACCGAATGCATGACGTGAGGCTACAGGCGACAGCGGGTGCGTTGTCATCACCCAGGGCGTTTGCACGTCCCGATGACCGGGTGATGACCTGGCCCTCGGTGCTCCCGCCGTCGCCCGAAACTGACGCCGCGTGGCCGGCGGGCGATACCCTGGGCCGCATGGTGCTCACTGTCACCGATCCGGCCCGCGCCAAGATCCTCGAGCTCCGGGCCCAGGAAGACGAGCCCGACAGCCTCGGTCTGCGGGTCGAGGTCACGGGCGTCCAGGGTGTGGAGTACACCTACGACCTCACGTTCGATCCGCTCTCCGAGGCCGACCAGTCGCTCGGCGACCTGATCGAGTCCCAGGGCGACCTGCCGGTCATCGTCCCGGTCGACAGCATCGACGCCCTCCGGGGCGCCACGCTCGACCTGCCTTCGACGAACGGCCAGCAGGGCCTGGTGCTGCGCAACCCCAACCGGCCCGATCCGCTGTCCGGCGCCCACATCGAGCTGTCGGGCACCGTCGAGGACAAGGTGCGCCAGCTGCTCGACGGCCAGATCAACCCGTCCCTGGCCATGCACGGGGGCTTCGCCGCCCTCGACCGAGTCGACGACGACAAGGTCTACGTCACCATGGGTGGCGGGTGCCAGGGATGCGCCGTGTCGGCCATGACGCTGCGTGAAGGCATCGCCCGATCGATCAAGGAGGCGATCCCCGAGGTCGCCGACGTGATCGACACCACCGATCACGAGCAGGGCGAGAACCCCTACTACACATAGATTTCGCCCGGAGCGTGACCTTTTCGACGAGTGTGTCGATTACCCATGTGACAGGCGACACCTAGCTCGACTATGGTGACCTCTGTTCCGCTGGGGGCGACCAGGGGGAGAGGCCCGGGCCGGCTATCCGGTCCGGGCCTTGTCGCGTCTGGGCTCGACCGGCCCGGTGTTCGAGTCCGCGCTCGAGCCCGCCCGATCCTGCGCCCGAGCGAAGCGTTGCTCTAGGAGGCCGTGTCGAGGCTGGTGAGCAGGGTGCGCGCGGCCGTGGCGACGCCGGCGCCGTCGAGACCGAACGACGCCAGGATGTCGTCGGGCTTGCCGTGCGGGATGAACTGCACCGGGATGCCCAGCACCGCGAAGCGGGGCGGGGTGGCACAGCGCCGCCGGGCCACCTGGCCGACGATCGCGGAGCCGATGCCGCCCTCGCGATAGCCGTCCTCGATCGTCACGACCGCGGGGTGGGCGGCGGCGTCGGCCAGCATCTGCTCGTCGAGCGGCTTCGCCACGCGGACGTCCCACACGGTGGCCTCGACGCCCTCGGACGCCAGCTCCTCGGCGGCCGCCTCGGCGGTGGCCAGCATCTTGCCCACGGCCAGCAGGCACACGTCGCCACCCAAGCGCGCCTTGCGGGCCGACAGGCCGGACCCCACCTCGCCCGGATGACCCCCGTCCTCGGGGGGCATGGTCTTCGGCCAGCGGATGACGGCCGGGCCCTCGGTGCAGAGCTCCAGCGCGTCGTGGAGCATGATGCCCAGCTCGCGGTACGACGAGGGGGCGAAGATCGTCATGCCCGGCACCTTCGACATCAGCACCATGTCGAGGACGCCGTGGTGGCTGGCGCCGTCGTCGCCGGTGATGCCCGCCCGGTCGAGGCAGAACACCACGGGCTGGCCGTGCATGGCCACGTCCAGGTTGACCTGGTCGATGGCCCGGGTGAGGAACGTCGAGTAGATGGCGACCACCGGCCGCAGCCCGCCCATGGCCATCCCGGCGGCGGCCGTGACGGCGTGCTGCTCGGCGATGCCGACGTCGAAGAAGCGATCGGGGAACCGCTCCTTGAAGGGCAGGAGGCCGGTCGAGTCGGGCATGGCGGCGGTGATGGCCACCACCTCGGGCCGGTGCTCGGCCTCCTTGATGACCGCCTCGGTGAAGGCCGCGGTGAAGCTGCCCGGCTTGGCGTCGCCCATGTCGTGCAGCCGCTTGATCGGGTCGTTCTCGGCGGGGGCGTAGCCCCGGCCCTTCTGCGTGAGGACGTGGACGACGATCGGCCCGTCGTACTCGCCGGCGTTGCGCAGCGCGCTCTCCAGCCCCGCGATGTCGTGGCCGTCGAACGGGCCGGTGTAGCGCACGCCCAGCATCTCGAAGAACGCCGGGGGCTCGAAGATCTCGCGCACAGCGGCCAGGGCGCCGTCCACGCCCCGCTCGAGGTGCTCGCCGACCAGCGGCACCTCGTGCAGCAGCCGGTCCAGCCGGGCGCGGTTGCGCACGTAGCTGGGGTTGAGGCGCAGCCGGCCCAGGCTCTCGCCCAGCTTCGAGACGGTGGGCGCGTAGCTGCGGCCGTTGTCGTTGAGGATGATGACGGCCCGGCTGTCGGAGTGGCCCAGGTTGTTGAGGCCCTCGAACGCCATCCCGCCCGTCAGCGAGCCGTCCCCGATGACGGCGACGATGCGCCGGTCGTCGACGTGCCGCACCTTGAACGCCTCGGCCAGCCCGTGGGCGTAGCAGAGGATGGTCGAGGCGTGGCTGTTCTCGATCCAGTCGTGGTCGGACTCGTCCCGCGACGGATATCCCGACAGGCCGCCGGCCTTGCGCAGGTCGCCGAAGGCGTCACGCCGGCCGGTGAGCATCTTGTGGACGTAGGCCTGGTGGCCCGTGTCCCACAGCAGGACGTCGCGGGGCGAGTCGAACACCCGGTGCATGGCGATGGTCAGCTCGACCACGCCCAGGTTGGATCCCATGTGGCCGCCGTTGGCCGAGACGGCTGTGACGATGCGGTCCCGGATCTCCTCGGCCAGCTCGTCGAGCTGGTCGTAGCTGAGGCCACGCAGGTGGGCCGGGTTGTCGATCGACTCGAGGAGCATGCACGCGGCTCCGGTGACGGCGGATGGGAGGAGGCAGGTGCCCCCGAGCAGGAGCCAACGCTACCGCTCCCGGCCGGCAGCCGCCCATGCGCCGTCGGTGGCGTCGCGCCGGGCCCGTGTACGCACGACGGCCGAGGTGATAGGAGAGGGCCCGTGGCCGCACCACGCTCGCTTCCTCTCGCCGAGACCCTCGATCGGCAGCGCCAGGCGTGCGCCCGTGCGGGCTCCCGGCTCTACGCCGACGTGCTGACCGGCGTGGTCGCCGACGTCGCCGCGGGGGGCGTGTGCGCCGCCCTGCTGGGTCCCCACGCCGACGACCCGTTGGCCACGGCGCTGCCGCTGCGCTTCCTCGGCTCGGTGCACCGACTGGTGCTCGACGGCCGGGCGCCGGCGTTGGCGGCCCACTACCCGTCCGCAGGAGGCGCCCCGGGCCCGGGCCTGGTCGACGACTTCCTGGCCACGGTGGCCGAGCTGCGACCGGAGGTCGATGCCCGGATCGACGACGGCGTGCAGACCAACGAGGTGGGACGGTCGGCGGTGCTGGTCGGCGGCTACGCGGCCGTGGCCCGCCGGTCGGGCGGGCTGCCGCTGCGGGTGCTGGAGCTCGGGGCCAGCGGGGGCCTCAACCTGCGTTGGGACCGCTTCTGGTACGACACCGGCGCCACCTCGGTGGGCGATCCCGCCAGCGCCGTCCGCTTCGAGCGCGTGTGGCAGCCCCAGCCCCGGTCGGCCGACGGCCGGTCGGGGCTGCCCGACCTCGGCGGTCCGGTCACCGTGGTCGAGCGGGCGGGCTGCGATCGCAACCCCCTCGACGTCACCTCGGACGACGGGCGCCTCACCCTGCGCGCCTACCTGTGGCCCGACCAGGTCGAGCGCGCCGCCCGGCTGGACGCCGCCTGCGCCCTGGCCGCCGGCCTGCCGGTGCCGGTCGAAGCCGCCGACCTCGGCGCCTGGGCCGAGGCGCAGCTGGCCGAGCCGGTGCCCGGGGTGGCCACCGTGGTGGTCCACTCGATCGTCTGGCAGTACGTGGCGCCCGAGTCACGCGACCGGTTGCGGGCCGCGCTGCGCCGGGCGGGCGCCCGGGCCACCGCCGACGCCCCGGTGGCCTGGCTGCGGTTCGAGCCGGCCGGCGAGGTCGGCGACCTGCGGCTGACCTGGTGGCCGGGGGGACAGGAAGACCCCGCGGCGGGCGACGAGGCCGTCCTCGCCACCGCCGAGTACCACGGCGTGCCCGTCTACTGGGGCGCGCCCGCGGGCTGAGCCGCGGGTGGCGGCGCGGTGATGGCACCGCGCCGGGCCTCCCACCAGCGGGTCGCGGTGAGGGACAGCAGGAAGCCCAGCCCGAGGCAGACGAGGCCGCCCAGCCCGTCGATCCAGTAATGGTTGCCGGTGACGACGATGTCGAACAGCGTCAGCACCGGGTACGCCATGACCAGCCACCGCAGCCACCGGCGCCGCATCAGCGGCACCAGCACCAGCGCGCACCAGGTCGCCCAGCCGATGTGCATGCTGGGCATGGCGGCGTACTGGTTGGACACGGCGGCCATCTCCTCGCTGCCGAACGACGCCCACCCGCCGTACACCGCCACCGTGTCGACGTACCCGAACTCGTCGCAGGGCGCCTCGCCGGCCACGATGCCCCGGTCGGCGAGGTCGTCGACCGGGGTGTCCGCGTAGACGGGGCAGCCCCCGTAGAGGCCGGGGTCGTCGAGCAGCCGCGGCGGCATCAGCGAGAAGGTCGCGAAGCCGGCCAACGCCAGCAGCGTGGTGAAGGCCAGGGTGTTGCGCCACAGCCGGTAGCGGGGCGGCGCCTGGCGGTAGAGCCACACCAGAGCGAACGCGGCGACCACGAAGTGCAGCACCCCGTAGTAGACGTTCCAGAAGCGGATGAGGCCGTCGAGCGGCAGGTCCAGGTACCACTGCTGCAGCCCGGGCTCGAAGTAGAGGCGCATGGCGCGCTCGATGTCGATGACCGTCTCGGCGTGACCGAACGCCGGCCGGGGATCGACGCTGTCTCCGGCGCCCGAGCCGAACTGGTTGCGCACGGCGGAGTACGCCACGTACACGAGCACGATGTAGGTGACCTCGCGCCACCAGCGCAGCCGCGGGGCGGGCCGGCCTGGCGCGGTGCCCCCGTCTGGAGCGCCCGGAGCGTCGGCGTCCAGCGCGGTCATGCCGGCGCCGACGCGCGCGGCGGCCGCCGGCGGCGAACGCGGGCGCGCCGAGCAGGCTGACGCCCAGGTTGAGCAGGTAGAGCAGCAGGCCGAGCGCGATGGCCTGCTCCTGGGCGACGCCGAGCGGGCCGAGGAACAGCACGAAGGCACCTTCGCGCACGCCCAGCCCCGACATCGAGATCGGCAGCACCTGGGCGATGAGCACGGCCGGGAAGAACGCGAGGAGAGCGGTCAGGCCGGCGGGCTGCAGGCCCAGGGCCTGGGCGGCAGCCACGGCCGCCAGCACCAGCGCGAGCTGGTACGCGAACCCCGCGGCCAGGACGTTGGCGGCCGCCGCGGGGTGGCTGCGCATGCGGGCGACGCCCAGGTGGATGGCCCCGATGAAGCGGCGCCATCCGTCCCGGGTGGCGAAGCGCCCGCCGATGCGGGTGCTACTGGCCGCGACCAGGACGACCACCAGCAGGGTGAGGGTGCCGAGGGCGAGGGCCAGGGCGACCCGCGTGGCCGTGCCCAGGTGCCGGAGGCCGGGGTTGATCGCGAAGCCGGCCATGGTGATGACCGGCAGGACCAGCCACCCGGTGAGCCGTTCGAGCACCACCGAGGCGAAGGTGCCCGGCGACTCGCCGGTGTCACGGGACAGCCGGCTGACCCGCAGCACGTCGCCCCCGATGGTGGTGGGCAGCACGTTCGACACGAACTGGCCGGCCATGTAGTGGGACATGAGGCGGGGCAGGCCGGTGCGGATCTCGAGCGTCTCGAGCACCTTCTGCCAACGCAGCGCCGAGAGCACGATGCCGGCCAGCGTCAGCACCGCGGCCACGCCCAGCCACAGCGCCGTCGACAACGACCAACTGGGCACCAGGTCGTCGGCCTCGAACGCCGGCACCCGGGTGACCAGCACGGCGAGCATGAGGGCGCTGACCACGAGCCGCACCCCCAGCGTCACCGCCTGCTTGCCTGCCACACCGTCCTCCTACGCCGAACCACGCCGAGCGAACTGCGCACACCCCTGCCAGTGCTCGCACGACCGAAGGCCAAGTCTACGGCGGCAACGCCCGGTGTTCGTCGCGTGTTCGCCCGCGCGTCGGGTGCCCGCCTTGCCTGGTCGCCCTGGTCGCCGTGCACGAGGCCGTCGCGCTGGTCATGATCGCGGCATGAGCGCACGCGACGCCGGCCCGCCCGACGAGTCCGACGGGCCGGCCGGGGCGCCCGGCGCCGGCAGCCGACCCGAGCTGGGGCCCGACACGCTGGCGCATGCGGTCGGGGCGACGCGGGGGCTGGTCAGCGCCCGCGTGGAGCTCACCACCACGGTCGACGGGCCGCTCGGCGCCGTCGTGCTCTCGCACCGCGCGGCGTTCGTGGACGGCGGCCTGCGGGCCAGCGCCGAGTCGGACATGTCACAGGTGGCGCGGGCCCTCGACGCCGCCGGGCAGCAGCTCGACGGCGACTGGTCGCATCCCGCCCGGGTCGTCGTCGAGGCGGGGACCGTGTACTCGCAGCTCGGGCCCATGGCCGAGTCACTGGGGCGCGCCCCGGGCGACTGGGCGAGCGCCGAGCTGGCCGACCTGGTCGGCTCGGGCGCCGTGTCCGACAACGACACGCTGGCCCTGGCGCTCGATCCCCTCGGCCCGCTCGATCAGCTGCTGCGGCCGGTCGTCGAGATCGCGGAGGTGCCGCACCCCGAAGTCGGCAGGGGCGAGGCGGCCGCGGGTGGCGAGTCGACCGACGACCCCGGCGCAGCCGGGCGCGCCGCCGAGGCCGGGCGCGCCGGACCGGCCGGGCGCGCCGGACCGGCCGAGGCCGCCTGCCAGGTGCGGGGCACGGCGGTCCGGCACGTCCGGGCCCGCCTCGACCTGGCCGGCGGGGCCGAGGGCCTGACGCAGGACGGCTCGTTCGAGGCCCGGATGCTCGCCGCGGGCGTCGACGCCCTGCCCGTCGACGTCTGGCTCGACGACCAGGAGGTGGTGCGCCGGCTGGTCGTGACCGTCGACGCAGCCGGGGGCCTCACCACGAGGTTCGACGTCTACGACGTCGGCGCGGTGGGCGAGGCCGACGTCGCCCCGCCGTCCCTGTCCGCCTGAGCCCGCGGGCGACCCGCCCGGGCGCGCCTTCAGTTGCACTTGTCGAGGAACTTCTCGACGTCGACCACCACGCGGGTCACCTTGCCGGCGGCGATCAGGCCCCGCTCGTCGGAGGCCGACACCGAGAACGTGAGCCGCCGTCCCTCGATCTTGTCGAGCCTGGCATCGGCGGTGACCCGGTAGCCGACGGCGGTCGGCGCCAGGTGGTCGAGCTGCACCCGCATGCCCACCGTCGTGTGCCCCTCGGGGACCTGGCCCTCGATGGCCGCCAGCGAGGCTTCCTCGCACAGGGCGATCAGGCGGGGCGTGGCGAGCACCGGGACCTCGCCGGAACGCAGCGCTACGGCGGTATCTCCGTCGCACACCTCGATGGCCACGGTGGCGGCTAGGCCAGGTTGCAGAGGCACCCGGGTACAGTACGCAGCCTCGCCTCCGGCGGGCGAAAGCACCCGGCTCGCAGGGGACGGGGCCCGCCATCCCACGCCGGGCGGCGCCCGCACCGCTCTGCGCACACCCGTTCGCCCGCACACACATCCGAGGTCGCCCGTGCTCGACGACGACATCATCCAGCGCACCCTCGCCACCGCCCTCCGCACGGGCGGCGAGTTCGCCGAGGTCTTCGTCGAGGACAAGCGCTCGTCCTCGGCCATGCTCGACGACGGCCGGGTCGAGGAGCTGTCCTCGGGCCGCGACCGCGGGGCCGGCATCCGGGTCGTGGCGGGCGAGACCACCGGGTTCGCCCACACCGCCGACCTGTCGCCGGCGGGCCTGCAGGCCGCGGCCGAGGCCGCCGCCGCAGCCGCCCGCTCCGGGGGCGGCGGGGTGCGCGAGGTGGCGCTCACCCGCCAGAGCGCGCCGCGGCCCAACAACGTGGCGATCCTGCCCGAGACGGTGGCCAAGGGCGCCAAGGTCGACCTGCTGCGGCGGGCCGACGGCGCCGCGCGGTCCGAGGGCGGGTCGATCAGCCAGGTGCGGGCCCGCTACGGCGACTCCCGCCGCCAGATCCTGGTCGCCAACAGCGAGGGCCTGCTGGCGGGCGACGACCAGGTCCGCACGCTGTTCGTCGTGTCCGCCGTGGCCTCGGGCGACGCCGGCATGCAGACCGGCTACGAGTCGGTCGGCCGCACCATCGGCTTCGAGTTCTTCGACCACTACGAGGTCGAGGACATCGCTCGCGCCGCCGCCCAGCGCGCCATCACGAAGCTGGCCGCCCGTCCCGCCCCGTCCGGCACCCTGCCGGTGGTCATCGGGCCCGGCGGCGGCGGGGTCCTTTTCCACGAGGCCTGCGGCCACGGGCTGGAGAAGGACCTCATCGACAAGGGCGCCTCGGTTTTCAAGGACCGGCTCGGCCAACAGGTGGCGTCGCCGCTCGTCACCCTCGTCGACGACGGCACCATGGCCGAGGAGTGGGGCTGCTTCGCCATCGACGACGAGGGCACGCCGGCCCAGCGCAACGTGCTCATCGAGGACGGCGTGCTCACCGACTACATGTGGGACATGCTGCGGTCGCGCAAGGGGGGCCGCGCCCGCACCGGCAACGGCCGCCGCCAGAGCTACCAGCACCTGCCCATGGTGCGCATGACGAACACCTACCTGCTGGGCGGCGACGGCGACCCGGCCGACATCGTGTCCTCGACCGACCACGGCGTGTACGTGGCGTCGCTCGGCGGCGGCCAGGTCAACACGGCCACCGGTGACTTCGTGTTCGGCATGACCGAGGCCTACCTCATCGAGGACGGCAAGATCACCGAGCCGCTGCGGGAGGGCAACCTCATCGGCAACGGCCCCAAGGTCCTGGGCGACATCGACGCCGTGGGCAACGACTTCGCCATGGGCCACCCGGGCACATGCGGCAAGGACGGCCAGGGCGTCCCGGTGGGCGACGGCGTCCCGACGTTGCGGGTCACCGCGCTGACGGTCGGCGGCACCGCGGCGTGACCGAGCGAAGCGAGGTCCAGAAGCACAGTCGGCCCTGCGGCACGAAGTGGCGATTCGGTCACCGGTGCTCCCGAAGGGTGCACCAGTGACCGACCTGGTCGGCGTGGCCGACCGGCTGGTCGGCATGGCGCAGGGGGACGAGCAGCTCGAGGCCTACGTGGCCCGGTCGAGCGACACCCAGGTGCGGGTGTACGAGGGCGAGGTCGAGCAGCTCGCGGTGGCCGACTCGCTGGGCGTCGGCGTGCGCATCGTGCGCGACGGCCGCCAGGGTTTCGCGTACTGCGGGACCTTCGACGACGCCGCACTGGCCGAGACCGTCGCCGAGGCCCGCGACAACGCCACCTTCGGCGAGCCCGACGAGGCCGCGGGCGTGGCCGAGCCCGACGGCGTCGAGCCCGTGGAGCTCGACCTGTGGCGCGCCGACCTGGCCGAGGTGCCCACCGCCGCCAAGGTGGCCCTGGCCGTCGAGCTGGAACGGGCGGTGCGGTCGGCCGATCCCCGCATCAGCGGCGTCGAGTCGTGCGACTACGCCGACTCCCGCGGCGAGGCCGCCATCGCCACCACGACGGGCATCCGCCGCACGTCCCGGGCCACGGGCTGCGAGCTGGTGGCGTACTCGCTGGCCAGCGACGGCGACGACACCCAGACCGGCTTCGGCTTCTCGCTGGGGCGCTCGTTCGACGACCTCGACCTGGCGGCGGCCGCCCGCGACGCGGCCGACCGGGCCGTCCGCATGCTGGGCGCCACCAAGCCCGCGTCCGCCCGCCTGACCGTGGTGCTCGACCCCTGGGTGACCGCCCAGCTGCTCGGCATCGTCGCCGGCACCCTCGGCGGCGAGGAGGTCGTCAAGGCCCGCTCGCTGTTCGCGGGGCGTGAGGGCGAGCAGGTGGCGTCGCCGCTGGTCACGCTCGTCGAGGACCCCACCGACGCCC
Organism: uncultured Acidimicrobiales bacterium; assembly: GCA_963842395.1. Classification (GTDB taxonomy): domain Bacteria; phylum Actinomycetota; class Acidimicrobiia; order Acidimicrobiales; family VFJN01; genus ZC4RG19. Next base: position 2,310,268 of record CAWJGJ010000001.1, on the reverse strand, counting down.
GGTCGTGGGGGGCCACGCCGCTCGACGACGAGGGCCTGGCCACCCGCCCGGTCCCGCTGATCGAGGCGGGCGTGCTGCAGGGATTCGTCCACTCGACGTGGACCGCCCGGCGGCTCGGCACCGCCTCCACCGGCTCGGCTGTCCGGGGCGGGTTCAAGACCACGCCCACCGCCGGCTGCCGGTCCGTCGTCCCCACGCCGGGCGCGGCGGACGCTGCCGCCCTCGTGGCCGGGGTCGACGACGGCGTCCTGATACAGGAGGTGTCGGGCCTGCACTCGGGGGTCAACCCCGTGTCGGGCGACCTGTCCACCGGCGCCGAGGGCCTCCGCATCCGGGGCGGCGAGCTGTCCGAGCCGCTACGGGAGTTCACCATCGCCTCGACGCTGCAGCGGCTGCTGCTCGACGTGCGGGCCGTCGGTTCCGACCTGACCTGGCTGCCCATGAGCGCCGCGGGCCTGACGCTGGTCGTGGGCGACGTGGCGGTGTCGGGCTCGTGACCCGGGTCCGGACGCGGTGGCGGGCGGGCGGGTGACCCCCGACGAGGCCGCGCTCGCCGAGCTGGCGGGCAAGGTGGCGGCCGAGGCGCAGGGCGGCGAGCAGGTCGAGGCGTTCGTGGGCAGCTCGACGTCCACCAGCGTCAAGGTGCACGGCGGCGAGATCGAGTCGCTCACCCAGGCCACCACCGCCGGCATCGGCGTGCGGGTGGTGCGGGCGGGTCGGCAGGGGTTCGCCTACGCCGGCACGCTCGACCCCGCGGTCATCGCCGAGGTGCTGGCCGAGGCCCGCGACAACGCGGCCTACGCCCAGCCCGAGGACTGGGTCGGCCTGGCCGAGCCCGACGGCGTGGCAGCCACCGAGGTCGACCTGTGGCGCGACGAGCTGGTCGCCATGCCGACCGACCGCAAGGTGGCGCTGGCCCTCGAGCTCGAGCGGGCGGTGCGCGCCCGCGACCCCCGCATCCGGGGCGTGCGCGTGGCGCAGTGGGGCGACGGGTCGGGGGCTGCGGCGGTGGCCACGTCCACCGGCATCGCCGTGACGGGCCGATCGACGTTCTGCCACCTGTCGGTTCAGGCCCTGGCCGAGGACGGCGGCGAGACCACGTCGGGCCACGGCGTGTCGGTGGGCCGCGAGCCGTCCGACATCGCGGTGGACGAGGCCGCCGACGACGCCGCGGAGCGGGCCACCCGCCTGCTGGGCGCGGTCCAGCCGGCCACCGGCAGCGTCACGCTGGTGCTCGAGCCCCGGATGGCGGCCACGATCCTGGGGGTGGTGGCGGGCATGCTCAACGGCGAGTCGGTGCTCAAGGGCCGGTCGCCCTTCGCCGAGCGCGTCGGCGAGCAGATCGCATCGCCGCTGCTCACGCTGGTCGACGACCCGACCGACCCGCGCTCGCTGGGCGCGGACAGCCACGACGGCGAGGGCCTCGCCACGCGCCGCATCCCTCTCGTCGAGGCCGGGGTGCTGCAGGGCTTCCTTCACAACACCACCACCGGGCGCCGGGCGGGCGTGCCGTCCACCGCGTCGGCGGTGCGGGGCTTCCGGTCGACGCCGGGCGTCGGCGCCCAGGCCCTGGCGGTCACGCCGGGCGAGGGCACGCTGGACGACCTGGTGGCCGGCGTCGACCACGGGCTGCTCGTCCAGTCGATGACCGGGCTGCACTCGGGCGTCAACCCGGTGTCCGGCGACTTCTCGGTTGGCATCGAGGGCCTGATGGTCCGGGGCGGCGGCAGGGCCGAGCCCGTACGGGAGGCGACGGTGGCGTCCACCGTCCAGCGCCTGCTGCTCGACATCGCCGCCGTCGGGGGCGAGCGCGAATGGACGCCCGGGGGCACGGGCGCGGTCGCGCTGGTCATCCCCGACGTCACCCTCAGCGGCGCCTGAGCCGGTCGGTGGCCGACCGGGCCACAGCCAGGGGGCGCGTGGGCACCGCAGGCGTTCCGGGTTGCGGCGCGGGGCACCGATCGGTGAGCATCAAGGGCTCGCCGGCGGCGACATGCGGCGCCGGCCGAATCCGAGCGACAGGGAAGCGACGGGACCGTGTCCACATTTCACGCCATCGTGCTGGGCATCGCCCAGGGTCTCTCGGAGTACCTGCCCATCTCGTCCTCCGGCCACCTGGTCATCATTCCCTGGCTGTTCGGCTGGGACGACTTCGCCGGCAACCCGTCGCTCGAGAAGACCTTCGACGTCGCCCTGCACCTGGGCACGCTCGTGGGCGCCGTCGCCTACTTCCGCAAGGACATCGTGCGGATCACCCGAGCCGCCTTCACGGCACCGCGCACGAGCGACGGCCGCCTCGGCTGGCTCCTCGTCATCTCCGCGGTGCCCGCCGCCGTCACCGGTGCGCTGTTCGCCGACAGCATCGAGGAGAACACCGACGAGATCTGGCTGATCGCCGTGATGCTCATCGTCGGGGGCCTGCTGCTGGCGCTGGCCGACGGCACCCGGGGCAAGCGCACGATCGACGAGGTGAGCCTCAAGGACGCCCTGTGGATGGGTGCCGGGCAGGCGCTGGCCCTGCAGCCGGGCGTGTCACGGTCGGGCGTCACCATCACGATCGGCCGCTTCGTCGGCCTGAGCCGCGACGGCGCCGCCCGGTTCGCGTTCCTCATGAGCCTGCCGATCACGGCGGGGGCGCTGCTGTTCAAGGGCGTGGACGTGCAGGGCGACGGCGGCATCCCCGCCGACTTCCGCGCCCCGTTCTTCTGGGGCATCGTGGCCTCGGGGATCACCGGCTACCTCGCCGTGTGGGGCACGCTGCGGCTGCTCCGCACCCGGTCGTTCGCTCCCTTCGTGGTCTACCGCCTGGTGCTGGGCACGTCGATCCTGCTGCTGCTCGCCACCGGCTTCCGCTGAGCCGGCCGGCGGTCAGAGCCTGCCTCGCGGCCGTCCGGCCGTTCCCGCTCACCCGCCCGCGAGCGCGATCACGACCGACGCGCCGGCCAGGGCCCACGCCACGCGGGGGGCGTCGGCGACCGGCACCGTCACCGTGACCGCCTCGTCGGTGACGTCCACCACCAAGGCCTGATCGACCAGGGCGAACGCGGCGCCGGACGCCCCGGGCCCGGCGTCCGCCGCCAGCGGGAGGGTGCCGGCCGGCACCACCGCCATGACGTCCACCCGGTCGCCGACGGCCACCGGGGGGCGGCCTGCCGGCCCCGCGGGGACCGCCATCGCCCGCTCGCCGGGCGGCACCAGGGCGGCGGCGCCGGTGAGACCGGCGGGTGCCAGCCGGCCCGCCACCAGGGGCTCGCCCGCGGCGATCGGCTGGCGCACGACCGCGCCCGCCGGCGCCTCGGCGAGCGCCGCCTCCGCCACGACGGCGACCGGGAGGTCGCGGGCCTCGACCGCGCCGGCGTCGAGCACGTCGCCGGGCGCCAGGTCGCGGCGGGCGACCACCACCGGCCGGGTGTCGCCCCACCGGTCCCGCGCGGCCCCGGCCGCGTCGACCAACGACACGACCGTGAGCGCGGTGGCGGCGGCCAGGGCGGCGACGCCCAACCTGCGTACGCCGGGGCGGACGAGCGCCCGCCGGGCGCGCACGACGAGAAGGGTGGGGGACGGTGACACGGCTGCCTCCGCGGCAGAGGGGCTGGCGGGGGAAGCCGGCGGCGACGCTAGCGCACCGGCGACGGGCGCCGTGCGGCCCGCCCGCGGTGGTCAGCCCGCGGCGGCGAAGAGGTCGTCGGGCAGCAGCTCGACGGCGCGGAACAGCACCTTGCGCACCACCTCGGCGTTGCGCTCGAGCGTGGCGAGGACCTCGTCCATGGTGACGGGCTCGATGCCCGGCATGCCCTCCAGGCCCACGTCGTAGTCGGTGATGAGGGCGATGGCCGCGTACGGCACCCTCAGCTCCGCCGCCAGCACGGCCTCGGGCATCTGGGTCATGTTGATGACCTGCCATCCCTGGGCGCCGTACCAGCGCGACTCGGCGCGGGTGGAGAAGCGGGGGCCCTGGATGACCACGACCGTGCCGCCGTCGTGCACCGTCACGCCCTCGGACCGGCAGGCGTCGACGGCGGCCGCCCGCAGGCCTGCGTCGTAGGGCTCGGCGAAGCTGACGTGGTCGACCGGGGCGAAGCCCTCGGGGGAGCCAGGCCCGTCGTGGAACGAGGTGTCGCGGCCGCTCGTCCGGTCGATGATCTGGTCGACCACCACGAACTCGCCCGGGTGGATGTCGGGCTGCAACGACCCCGAGGCGCACGGCCCGAAGATGGCCCGCACGCCCAGCTCGCGCATGGCCCACACGTTGGCCCGGTAGGGCACCCGGTGGGGCGGCAGGCTGTGGTCGCGCCCGTGGCGGGGCAGGAACGCCACCCGGCGGCCCGCCACCTCGCCGATGGTCACCGGCGCCGCGGGGGCGCCGTAGGGCGTGTCGAGCGGGATCTCCTCCACCTCGTCGAGCAACGAGTACAGGCCAGACCCGCCGTAGACGCCGATGTCGGCCCGGCGCTCGGTCCCCCCGGACCCGGTCACGCGGGAGCGGCGGAGGTCTTGGGGGACGACGACGAGCCCGACTTCCCGGACGACGAAGACGACGAGCCGGATGTCGACGACGAAGAGGACGACGTCGAGGACGTGCTGTCGGACGAGGACGAGCTGTCGGAGGACGACGTCGAGGACGTGCTGTCCGACGACGACGAGCTGTCGGAGCTCTCGGCGACCGACGACGAACTGCCGCCCGAGCCGGACGAGCCGGAGGACGCCGACTTGGAGCGGCTGTCGTTCTTGTAGAACCCGCTGCCCTTGAACGAGATGCCCACCGAGTTGAACACCTTCTTCAGCGACCCCTGGCAGTAGGGGCACTCGGTGAGCGACTCGTCCGAGAAGGCCTGGACGACTTCGAGGTTCTCGCCGCAGTCCTTGCAGCGGTATTCGTAGGTGGGCATGTGGGCTCCGGATTTCGGGTGTCCGCCGGTCTGGCAGTCGCGACCTGAGAGTGCCAAGGTTAGCGCCCGTTCCTCGCCGCGACCTCAGCGGGTCGTACCATCGCCTGGTCGTGCTGGCCGCCGCTCCCTCCGCCGGTGCCGCCACCGCATGGGTGGTCGCCGCCTACCTGCTCGGGACCTTCCCGACCGCACAGGTGGTGGCGGGTCGCCGCGGCGTCGATCCCACCCGTTCCGGGTCGGGCAACCCCGGGGCCACCAACGTCGCCCGCACGGCAGGGCGGCGGGCGGGCGTGGCCACCCTCGCCGGCGACCTCGCCAAGGGCGCGCTGGCCGCGGGCGTGGGCTGGGCGGTGGGCGGGCACGGCCTGGGCGTGGCCTGTGGCGTGGCCGCCGTCGTCGGCCACGTCCTGCCGGTGACCAGGGGGTTCCGTGGGGGCAAGGGGGTCGCGACCGGTGCCGGGATGGCGCTGGTGCTGTTCCCGCTCGCCTCGGCGGTGGCCGCCGTCGCCTTCGTGGCCGTCGTGGTGGTCAGCCGCACCGTGTCACTGGCGTCGATCGTGGCGGTGGTGGTCCTGCCGGTGGCGGCGGGGCTCACCGGCGCCCCGGCGGGCGAGGTGGCGGCCCTGTCCGGCTGCGCGGCGCTGGTCGTCGCCGCCCATCGCGAGAACATCGTGCGCCTGGCCCACGGCAACGAGCGCCGCATCGGCGCCCGGGAGTGAGCGGCAGCCGCATCCGGGCCGCCGGGGGGCGCCGAGAGCCTCGTCGGCGCCCGGGTGACGGGGCCCCGATCGGCCGGGGAGTGAACGAGGGGCGCCGGGACGGCACCGGGCAGATGGCGCGTCCGTGGGGAGTCGGCGTCGCAGGGTGGCAGTGGCTACGGTTCCCCGCACCACACCCACGGAGGTCGACGGCTCGATGTCTCAAAGGGTCAGCAAGGCCGTGATCCCGGCCGCCGGGCTGGGCACCCGCTTCCTGCCCGCCACCAAGGCGCAGCCCAAGGAGATGCTGCCCGTGGTCGACAAGCCGGCCATCCAGTACGTGGTGGAGGAGGCGGTGCGGGCGGGCATCGACGACATCCTCATCATCACCGGCCGCGGCAAGCGCAGCCTCGAGGACCACTTCGACCGGTCGATCGAGCTGGAGGTGGCCCTCGAGGCCGCGGGCAAGCACGACCAGCTCAACGAGGTGCGGGGCCTGGCCGACCTGGCCGACATCCACTACGTGCGCCAGGGCGAGATGCTGGGCCTCGGCCATGCCGTCTCGGTGACCCGCAAGCACGTGGGCGACGAGCCCTTCCTGGTCATGCTGGGCGACGACATCATGGACGAGCGCTCGACGGTGCTCGAGGACATGATCGACATCCACCGCCGCACCCACGGCTCGGTCGGTGGCGCTCAAGTCGTTCCCGGTCGAGGAGATGCCGTCCTACGGCTGCGCCGATCCCGAGCCGGGCGGCGACGAGACGCTGGTGCGGCTCCGGGGGATCGTCGAGAAGCCCCAGCCCGCGGATGCCCCCTCCGACCTGGCGGTCATGGGTCGCTACCTGTTCACGCCCGGCATCTTCGATGCCATCGACCGCACCAAGCCGGGGGTCGGCGGCGAGATCCAGCTCACCGACGCCATCGCCATCCTGCTGTCGGAGGAGCCGGTGTACGGCCACGTGTTCGCCCACGGCCGCTTCGACATCGGCAAGAAGCTCGACTACCTGCGGGCCACCGTCGAGCTGGCGCTCGACCGCGACGACCTGGGACCGGAGTTCGCCGCCTTCCTGGCCGAGGTCGTGCACCGCCGCGGCATCGCCTGAGGGGACGGGGCGGCAGCCGCCGGCGGGCCTCGCGGGCGGCGAGGGTCGATTCGGAGTTCTGGCCCGTGCGTCGCCCTCCGTAGGGTGGGGCTCGTGGTCACCGTCGAGGATGCCGTCAGCCACGTGCTCGAGGGCTGCGCGCCGCTCGCGGCCCGGCCGACCCCGGTCGGGTCGTCGCCCGGCCTGGTGCTGGCGGCCGACGTGGTCGCGACCGAGGCGGTGCCGCCGTTCGCCAACACCGCCATGGACGGCTATGCGGTCCGCGCCGCCGACGTGGCCGGGGCCGCACCGGGGTCGCCGGTCACGCTCCCCGTCGTGGCCGAGGTGGCGGCGGGGCATCCGGCCACCCGGGTGCTGGCCGCGGGCGAGGCCATGCGCATCTTCACCGGCGCGCCCATCCCCGACGGGGCCGACGCCGTGGTGATGGTCGAACGCACCGAGCGCGTCGAGCGGGGCGACGGCGCCGGCGGGCAGGCGGTGCGCATCGACCTGGCGGTCGAGCCGGGCAACCACGTGCGGGCGGCGGGCGAGGACCTGAAGCCCGGCGAGGTGGTGTTCGGCGCGGGCGACGAGGTGACCCCCGCCCGCCTGGGCGTGATGACCTCGCTGGGCATCCGCGAGGTGATGGCCCATCCCCGCCCGCGGGTGGGCGTGCTGTCCACCGGCGACGAGCTCGTCACCGGTACCGAGCCCCTGCGCCCGGGCCAGATCCGCGACAGCAATCGACCGACGCTCCTGGCGCTCGTGGCCGAGGCGGGCTGCGAGCCCGTCGACCTGGGCCGGGCGCCCGACGACGAGGCCGCCATCACTGCCGCCATCGCCCGCGGGGCGTCCACGTGTGACGCCGTGCTGACCAGCGGCGGCGTGTCGATGGGCGACATCGACCTGGTCAAGGTCGTGCTCGACCGCATGGGCGAGATGCGCTGGATGCAGGTGAAGGTCCGCCCGGCGAAGCCGCTCGCGTTCGGCCGGGTACCCGGGCCCGACGGCCGGGGACGGGTGCCGGTGTTCGGGCTCCCGGGCAACCCGGTGTCGTCGATGGTCAGCTTCGCCCTGTTCGCCCGGCCGGGACTCCGCCGCCTGGCCGGCCACCCAGACGAGCGGCTGCACCTGCCCCGGTTGGCGGCGATCGCCGGCGAGCCGATGCCGCGCCATCCCGACGGCAAGACGCACTTCGTCCGGGTGGCCGTCGAGGTGGACGCCGCCGCGGGCGGGGTGCTCCGGGTGCGGTCGTCGGGAGGGCAGGGCTCGCACCAGCTCGGGGCCATGGCGCGGGCCGGGGGCTTGGCCGTCCTGCCCGACGGCGACGGCGTGGCCCCCGGGGGAGCGGTGACCGTGATCCTGCTGGCCGAACCGCCGACCGCGACGGTCCCGGCCGGGACTGCGTAGCCTGACCACAATGGCCGAGCCCCTCGTCGACACCTACGGTCGTGTCCATCGCGATCTGCGCATCTCGGTCACCGACCGGTGCAACTTCCGCTGCACCTACTGCATGCCGGCCGAGGGCATGGAGTGGCTGCCCCGTGCGGACGTGCTCACGTTCGAGGAGATCGAGCGCATCGCCCGGGTGTGCGTCGAGCGATTCGACGTCGACAGCATCCGCTTGACGGGGGGCGAGCCCACGGTACGAGCCCATCTTCCCGTGCTGGTCGGCAAGGTCGCGGCGCTGCACACCGGCGACGGCCGGCCGGTCGACCTGGCCCTCACGACCAACGGCGCCACCCTCCGTACCGTCGCCGCCGACCTGCGCCAGGCCGGCCTGCGCCGGGTCAACGTCTCCCTCGACACCCTCCGCCCCGACCGCTTCGTCACCCTCACGCGCCGCGACGAGCTCGACCACGTGCTCGAGGGCATCGAGGCCGCCGCCGCGGCCGGCCTCTCGCCGGTGAAGGTGAACGTGGTGGTCATGCGGGGCGTCAACGACGACGAGATCGTCGACCTGGCCACCTTCGGGCGCGAGCGGGGCGTCACCGTGCGCTTCATCGAGTGGATGCCGCTCGACGCGGACGAGCAGTGGCGGTCCGGCGCGGTCGTCAGCCAGGCCGAGATCGTCGCCGCCATCGACGCCGTCTTCCCCATCGACCCCGTGGCTCGGGGGCACCAGCCCGCCGAGCGGTTCGTGTACCGCGACGGCGCCGGCGAGGTCGGCGTCATCCCCTCGGTCACCCGGCCGTTCTGCGACACGTGCGACCGGGTCCGCCTCACCGCGGAGGGCCAGCTCCGGTCGTGCCTGTTCGCGGTCGACGAGGTCGACCTGCGGGCTCTGGTGCGGGGCGGTGCGTCCGACGACGAGCTGGCCGACGCGGTCCGCCGGTGCGTGGCGGGCAAGTGGGCGGGCCACATGATCGGGCAGGTCACCTTCGTCCGGCCCCGACGCAGCATGAGCCAGATCGGCGGCTGAGCGCGGGCGGCGCGGCCGCCCCGCCGGAGGCGCCGTGTCGCGGGTCCGCTCCCCGCGACCGCCACCCGGGTCCGACGTGGGCCACCCGGGGGTCCGTGGGTCTAGTCTGGCACCATGTCTGACCGCGGCCTCACCCATCTCGACCCCCTCGGACGGGCCCGCATGGTCGACGTCACGCCCAAGGACCCGACGCACCGGCGGGCGGTCGCCCGGGGTCGCGTCCACATGAAGTCCGAGACCACCTCCCTGGTGGCCCGGGGTGCGATCAACAAGGGCGACGTGCTGGCCGTGGCCAGGGTCGCCGGCATCCAGGCGGCCAAGCGCACGCCCGAGCTCATCCCGCTGTGCCACCCGCTGCTGGTGGGCTCCGTGCTCGTCAACTTCCGCATCGAGGACGACTACATCGAGGTCGAGGCCCACGTCGAGACGGTCGACCGCACCGGTGTCGAGATGGAGGCGCTCACCGCCTGCTCGGTGGCGTGCCTGACCATCTACGACATGTGCAAGTCGTCCGATCGGGCCATGGTCATCGGCGAGATCGCCCTGTGGGAGAAGACGGGCGGCCGCAGCGGCAGCTACCGCCGCAGCGACGGCCTCGACGCCGAGCTCGGCCTGTAGCCGGTCGGTCGGGCCCCGATCGGGGTGCCGGTCGGCCCCCCGGGTGAGGACGGCGGCGCGTCGCCGCTGGTGAGACGGCATCCACCCGCGCTTTTGCGATCTCCCTTATGGTCGCTTCAAGCGTTGGTCGGAGAGTGGTGCCGTGGTCGTCTTCTTGCTCCTAGGGGTGGTGTGGGCTGCAGTCCTCGTGCCCCCGTGGTTGCAGAGCCGGCGGGAGGCGCGGCCCATCGCCTCGATCATGTCGTTCCGTAGCCAGCTCTGGTCGCTGCAGCGGGCCACGCCTCACTACGGGGCCGACGTCTACACGACCTACGGCGACGACGCATATCACGACGAGCCGGCTGAGGGGCTCGCCGACGACTTCGAGAGCGAGGGTGCAGCGGTGCACACGTTCGTCCCCGATCATCTGCCGGCCGCCGCCGGTGCCGTCGCCCCCGGTGTGGTGGGCGCGGTCGTGCGGCGCCCGTCCGACGGTCCGTCGGCCCGGGTGGCCAGCGCGCCCACGGCCGCCGCGGCCCAACGACGGGCGCTCGCCTACCGGCGGCGGCGGCAGGTCCTGTCGACCCTGATCGTGCTGGCGGCGGCCGCGGTTGCTCCCGCGGTCGTGCTGGGCGGTCCCTGGCTGGTCGTCGCCTCGGTGGCGGCCACCCTGCTCGTCCTCTACGTGGGCCTGCTGATCAGCCGCGGGCGCCGCGAGGCCGAGCGGGTGCAGAAGGTGCGGTACCTCACGCCGATCCGGGCGCCCCGCCCGGCCGTGGTCATCATCGGCAGCGGCGCGGCTCGCTAGGCCCGCGTGCCCGACGACGAGGCCATCCCCGCCGACCCGCGGCGCCTTGCCGCACAGCTCGGCGCCACGGTCGAGCGCATCGACCACGGGCTCGACCAGGCCAACCGCGCCCGCGAGCAGGCGTTGCCGGCGTGCCGGCGGACCATCCGCCTGGCCGGGTCGAGCATCCGGGCGGTGCACCGGCTCGACCACGACGGAGCGGCGGCCATCGCGGACGAGGCCGAGGCGGCGCTGCGGGAGGCCCAGCAGGTCCTCCGGCCCTTCGCGGCGCTGGCGCAGGCGGGCTTCCTGCACGACGCCGAGAAGGAGTACGTCGAGGCCCGTGCCGCGGCGGCGTTGGTGGCCGGCGAGCCGGTCCCGGGCCCGGCCGACCTGGGGGTGCCCCCCACGGCGTGGATGCGGGGTGTGGCCGAGGCGGCCAGCGAGCTGCGCCGCCACATGCTCGACCGCCTACGGGAGGGTCGGCTCGAGCGGGGTGAGGCGCTGCTGGCCGCCATGGACGACGTGTACGCCGCCCTCGTGGTGATCGACTACCCCGACGCGCTCACCAACGGCCTGCGCCGCACGCTCGACGCCCTGCGGGCGGTGTTGGAGCGCAGCCGTGGCGACGTCACCACCACGGTCCTGCAGGCCCGGTTGCAGCGGGCGATCGAGGACAGCTCCTCGGCCTGAGCCCGGGCCCGCGACCACTCGACGCGCATCCGCGGTTGCGACCTGTGGGCCCGACAGGCCGATTCGGCCCGTATTTGCTGGATATCGCGCACTCGCCATGGCCGGTGCGCGAGGATGCTCCGCACAACGGGTGCCGGTGGCCGCACGGTCGCCGGGACCGAGTACGGGGTCGTGCGGCCCTGGTGGGGGTGCGGGTTCAGCTTGGGGGGGCGCCTTCTGCGGACGGCCGCGCCAGGCGAAGGGTCATCGAGTGCGTCGCATACCCATCCGCGTCAAGCTGGCGGCGGCTCTCGCCGCCCCGCTGGTGGCGCTGCTGGTCGTCACCGCCATCGAGATGGCGGGCATCGCCCGTGAGGTCGACGAGGTGCGCGAGCAGACCGAGTTGGCCCGCGCCGCGGTCGGGCCGGCCGGGCTCATCACCCGCCTGCAGGACGAGCGCAGCTTCCCGGCGGTCGAGATGACCGGCTCGGAGGACCTGGTGGCGGTGCCGGTTGCCGACTACGCGGAGAGCCGCCGGTTGACCGATGCGGCCATCACGGAGTTCGAGGCCGACCTCGAGACCCGGAGCCCGGCCGCCCGGGCCGCCTACGCCCCGGCGCTCGCCGGGCTCGTCGGGCTCGCCGACGTCCGGGCCGACGTCGACGGCGACAGCGACTCGCCCCTGCACGGCGACAGCGCCAACAACGCCTTCGCCGACGAGGTCTACAGCCGCTACACCGCGATGATCCGACCGTTCTTCGACGCCACCGACCGGGTGGCGAGCGCGGTCGGGAACGGCGAGCTGCGGCGGGGGACCGAGCTCGTCAACATGTCGAGTCGCCAGATCGAGATGTTCGCGGCGATGGCGCGCCTGCTGCTGGTGACGGGCACGGTGGGAGGCGGGGTCGACGCCCCCGACGAGATCGACCGCATCGTCGAGTTGAAGGTCATGTGGGACGCGTCGATCGCCGAGCTCAACCGGGCCACCGCGCCCTACGACGCGATCGTGGCCGACCAGTTCCCCCACGAGTTCGCCGAGGGCTTCACGGCCATGGCCGACAGCGCGCTCCGCGGCGACTCGATCGACGTCTACGAACTCCTGGCGCCGTTCGAGGCGCCCGAGGCCGAGCAGCTCCGGATGTTCCGGGTGGCGATGGCCGACCAGCTGAACGCGGCCGCCGACGAGGCCCAGGCCGACGCCCGCAGCCGCGAGACGATCTTCCTCGCGCTGTCGTTGGCCACCCTGTTGTTGGCGTTCGCCTTCACGTGGCTGGTGTCGCGCTCGATCACCGGCCCTTTGCGCTCGCTCACGCGCCAGGCCAAGGAGATGGCGTCGGTCCGGTTGCCGGCGGGGGTCAACACCGTGCTGCAGACGCCGCTCGGCGAGGACGTGGCGGTGCCGGCCGTCGAACCCGTGCGCGTCGGCACCCGCGACGAGGTGCGCGAGGTGGCGAAGGCGTTGACCACCGTCCAGGACACCGCGCTCGAGCTGGCCGTCGAGCAGGCGGTGCTCCGCCGCAACATCGCCGACAGCTTCGTGAACCTGGGCCGCCGCAATCAGAACCTGCTGCGCCGGCAGCTCGACTTCATCACCGCGCTGGAGCACCGAGAGGGCGACCCGACCGCGCTGGCCAACCTGTTCCGCCTCGACCACCTGGCGACACGCATGCGCCGCAACGCCGAGTCGCTGCTGGTGCTGGCCGGCATCGAGCCCGCCCGGCGGTGGGCCAGCCCGGTGCGGGTCATCGACGCCGTGCGCGCCGCCTTCGGCGAGGTCGAGGACTATCAGCGGGTCGCACTGCGGGAGATCGATGCGGCCACCGTGGTCGGCTCGGTCACGGCCGATCTCGCCCACCTCATCGCCGAGCTCGTGGAGAACGCGCTGACCTTCTCGCCCCCGCAGTGGGCCGTCGAGATCGCGGGGCGGCGGCGCGAGGACGGCGGCTACCGGCTGGCGATCATCGACGCCGGCGAGGGCATGACACCCGGGGCCCTGGCGCAGGCCAACCGTCGGCTCGCCGGCGACGAGAGCTTCACCGTCGCCCCGTCGAAGTACCTCGGTCACTACGTGGCCGGCAACCTGGCGGCGCGACACGGCATCCGGGTGCACCTCGACCGGGGCCCCAGCGGGCACGGCACCGTCGCCACCATCGACCTGCCGCCGTCGTTGCTCACCGACGACACCACCGCGGGCGCGCTCGGCGACGGCACGGGCTTCGATCCCGGCCCGCCGCCGCCGGACGGTTGGCAACGCACGCCCCAGCCGGTGCCCGGTCCGGCCGCCCCGGCGGCGTTGCCGGGCCCGGTGGTCGACGGGTTCTGGGGCACGTCCCGCGGCTGATCCGTGTTCGTGGGCGCGCGACGGTGTCCGCTACGATGAGCCGTCCCATCCGGGGGTGTAGCTCAGCTGGCTAGAGCGCTTCGGTCGCATCGAAGAGGCCGTGGGTTCGAATCCCATCACCTCCACTTTTGTGGTCCCGGACGGTGCATCGCCGTCCGGGACTGCGAGGCGCTCACCGGCGAGGTTGGTAGCGATCTCGTCGTTCATGTTGGGCTCTCGTCGGGTGGCTCGGTTCGGGTCAGGGGGCTGAGGTGGGGCGGTAGGCGTGGACGACGGCGCCGGTGGCGAAGATCTTGGTGTCGAGAAGCTCGACGGTGCCGGCGCTGGCGGGGCGAAACAGGGGCTCGCCGCCTCCCTTGATGACGGGGGAGGTGCAGATCCGGTACTCGTCGAGCAGGCCGGCCGCGGCGAGGGGGTCGGTCAGCTGGCCGGTGCCCCAGATGAGGATGTCGCCGTCTTCGCCCTGCTTCAGTCGGCTGACCTCGTCGAGAAGGTCGGGGCCGGCGATGACCACGGTCGGATCCCACGCCGTGGTGTCGACCGGTTGGGAGGCGACGACGTACTTGGTGATCGAGTTGACGTGGTCGGCGAAGGGGTTACCGCCCCTGGTGGGCCAGGCTTGTGCCATGCCTTCGTAGGTGATGCGGCCGAGCAGCAGTGCGTCGGCGGCGAGCGTCATCTCGAGTAAGTGGTCCTGCAACTCCTCGTCGGCGTACTGGAACGACCACTCGTGCGGGTCGTCGATATAGCCGTCGAGGGTGGCGTGGGTGAAGCTGATGAGCTTGCGCACGGCAGGTTTCTCCCCGCTTCGACTCCAGCGACCTGAACATCAGGTCAGTTCTCTACCGGCCCTGTCCCCGTCGAATCGGCGTTACCGCGGGCCTGGCGCTCGACCTCGGTCCGGGTGCGGCGCTCCCGCGCGGCCGAATCCTCGAGCATCGTCTCGCTGCGGGTGCCGCCGCCCCGCACGATGAGATACACGAGCGATCCGAGGATCGGGATGACGATTATCCCCACCAACCAGCCCACCTTGGCCCATCCGGACATCTCGTGGTCCCGGAACAGGTCGCGCACGACGTAGATGACCAGGCCGATGAACAGGACCAGCCCGAGGATGAAGATCGTCGTCCAGATCACTTGGCCCAACCCCACGTCGGCAACGACCATGCTGTCCTCCTCCGACACGCTTCCATCCGTGTCCGTTGGTCGACCCTGAGCATCCAACGTCGCGAAAGACTTCACCCGGCTCGGGTGAAGTCCGGCCCGCACACCAGGTCGAGCGGCCCTGGCTCCGGGACCCCGACGGGACCGGCTCTCACTGTCGCACAGCTCATGAGCCGCGGGGAACGCGCCGAGTGATGGCCGGAACGTCGTCTTCCTGGGCGCGAGCTACCGGTGTCCGGCCTCGCCGGTTTCCGTCACGGCCGCGTCAGCTGCCCGGTCGTTCGCGGGTGGCCTCTCGTCGCGCAGCAGTCGGAACCACGCCGTGTCACGGAAGCGGTCCTTGGCGATCATGTGCCGCTCCTGGGTGCCCTCGTAGCGGAAGCCGAGGCGCAGCGCGGCCGCGCGGGAGCGGGCGTTGTCGGCATGGCACTTCCACTCGACCCGCTGGTAGCCGATGGCGAAGGCGTGGTCGATCAGCAGCGTCGTCGCCTCGACGTTCACCCCGAGGCCCTGCACCGCCGGCGTGTACCACACCGCGGCGACCTCGACCTTCAGGTCGAGCGGCCGGCTGGCGACGTACGACAGCGACCCGACCAGCTGCCCGGTGGCGCGCGCGGCGACGGAGAACACCCGGCTGTCGGGGAGGTCGGCCAGGCCCTGGTGGAAGGCGGCGAGCTCACCGGCGGCGGCGAACGGCCCATAGGGCAGGAACCGCCACACGAGCTCGTCGGCGTCGTAGTGCCCGATGCTCCGTCCCAGCCGCTCGACCGGTCGGCCGTCGGAGATGGCGTGCAGCTCGGCGGCGTCGCCGGGTTCGTAGGGACGGACGACGATGCGCTCGCCGGTGAGGACCACGGGATCGGGCTTCTCCGGCAGCTCGTGGCGGCGCCGCAGCACGTCCGCGGGCAGCGTCGGGCCGAGCGAGGGGATCACGGCCGTCAGCCTGCCACGGACGGCGACCGCCGATCGGGTGCCGCAGCGGCGATTCGGTGGCCCGTGCCGGGGGCAGAGCCCGCCAACAATCTCGGGCCGACGTCGCGTACATTCGGCGTACCGGCCGGGGTCCGTTTCACGGAGGTGTCGGTGACATGCGGCGGATGGCGGCGATGGTCGCGTTGACCTGTGGCGGGCTGATGGCCTGCGGCGGCGGAGGTGACGGTTCGTCCGGCGAGGGCGCCGGGTCCGGCGGGTCGTCCGGGAAGGGCGCCGATCCGGAGGAGGTGATCCCGGCGGGAGACGTCGATCCCAGCGTGTGCCCGCCGGTGGACGACGTGGCGCAGCGCGCGGGCGAGGGCCTGGTGTTGACCTACGGCGTCGAGTTCGAGGACAGCCTCGACTGCACCTACGAGTCCGAGGACAGCGACCTGCGGGTCATGGTCCACTGCGAGGACGAGGAGTCGGCCGAGGCCGCGGCCGAGGACCTCGAGATCAGGCTGGACGCGGTCCCCGGCACCGAGCCGTACAACGGCGTCGTGGGCGACGAGGGCGTCATCCAGAACATGGAGCTCTCCGACCCCGGACTGAACACGTTGGGATACCGGACGATCGTTCGCCAGGGGGCACGCCTCTGCCAGAGCCTGTGGGGGACCGACGAGCCCCGTGACCCGGATCAGGCGACGGGCCTGCGCGAGCTGCTCGATCACCTCATGGTGACCGTCGTGGCCTGACGCCGCCGCAACCCGAACCGCTGTGGGGCCTGGACCCATCAGTGGGCTGGCTCTTCACCATCTGTGGAACCGGACCTACGCTCCGGAGATGATCACCTCGATCCACACCCTGATCTACTCGGACGACGCGCCGGCGACGCGGGCGTTCCTGCGCGACGTCGTCGGGTGGCCCTTCGTCGACGCCATGGAGGCCGAGCCCGGGTGGCTCATCTTCGGCACCGGCCCGAGCGAGATGGGTGTCCACCCCACCCACTCGGAGTACGAGGGCCGCAGCTACGACCACCCGCGGCACCAGGAGTTCTCGCTGATGTGCGACGACATCGAGGCCACCCGCGCCGAGCTCGAAGGCCGGGGCGCGACCTTCAGCACGCCCATCAGCGACCAGGGGTTCGGGCTCACCACGATGATGGAGGTCCCGGGGGCCGACCCG
Organism: uncultured Acidimicrobiales bacterium; assembly: GCA_963842395.1. Classification (GTDB taxonomy): domain Bacteria; phylum Actinomycetota; class Acidimicrobiia; order Acidimicrobiales; family VFJN01; genus ZC4RG19. The sequence continues at coordinate 2,293,516 of CAWJGJ010000001.1, read as the reverse complement.
ATCATGCTCTACCAGCCGACCCACGAGCCCGCCTACACGCTCTCACCGCACGCGGACTAGGTGTCGCCGGGACGCGCCCACCCTCGCACAGGTCCGGTCGAACCGGCGCCGTCAGGCCTGGGCTTCGTAGTGGGCGGACTGGGAGGGGTAGTAGTCGTCGAAGTCGGGCCGCGGGGTCCCGTCCCGGGAAGCGACGAGCATGTCCAGGTAGAACTCCCAACCGGGACCGATCTCGGCCGGGTTGGCCGCGTCGTCCAGATGGTGGACGAAGCGCAGCTCGGTCGTGCCGTCGTGCTCGCTGAGCCATGCCTCCAGCCGCCACGACCCGTACTCGTTGGCCGTCGACACGGCCAGGTGCGTCGGCGGCTCGCACGCCTCGATGGTCATGTCGTCCTCCTGGGCGTCGTCTCCCTCGAACTCCAGCCGGTAGCGGATGGTCTTGCCCGGGCCGGCATCGCCGCTCCAGCTCGCGAACCAGCGCGCCGTTCGCTCCGACTCGGTGATGCTGGCCCACACGTCCTCGATCGGAGCCGGGAACGTACGGGTCAGCACGAGGTCGCGGCCCTGGTCGGTGCGCGTCACGCGGCCGGTGGGGATGGGGTTCACGCCGTCTTCTCCTTGGTCGATGGTGCGGGTGGGGCCGCCGCGCGCCGCTCCCGGCGGGTGCGGTAGACCTCGGTCTCCAGCGCGTCCAGCCGGGCGTCCCACGCCGGGCGGAAGGGCGCCAGCCAGGCGTCGAGCGCCGCCAGCGGGCCCACGTCGAGGTGGTAGACGCGCTCGCGGCCGCGTGGGTGGTCGGTCACGAGGCCGCTCTCCCGCAGCACGCGGAGATGGCGGCTGACGGCCGGGCGGCTGATCTCGAAGCGGGCGGCGATGGACCCGGCGGTCATGGGCCCGTCGCGCAGCATGCCGAGGATGCTGCGCCGCACGGGGTCCGCGATGGCGGTGGCCACGTCCATGGGCGACAAGCGTAACCGGCTGGTTACGCGTAAGGAAAGCCCGAACCGGCGTGCATCCGTCGCGCTTTCCGCAACATCCGAACGCCGGTTCGCGGCGCACCGATGCCCCGGGTCAGGCCGGTCCGGGTGGGGGCGTCCGAGGCCCCCAAATCCGGGCGCCGGCGCCGGACGACCGGACCTACCCTCGCCGGGTGACCACGCTGCAGGGCGCCGCCGTCCGCCTGCGCCCCGTCGAGCGCGCCGACATCCCCACCTTGGCGACGATCCGGCTGACGCCCGAGGTGCGCCGATGGTGGCGGGGCGGCGACGACATGGTGGCGGAGGTCGAGAAGGACCTGGCCGAGGCGGAGAGCAACCCGCTCGCCATCGAGCTCTACGGCCGGCTGGTGGGCTGGGTCCAATGGCAGGAGGAGGACGAGCCCGACTACCGCCACGCCAGCATCGACATCTACGTCGACCCCGCGGTGCACGGCCGGGGCGTGGGCAGCGACGCCGTCCGCACCCTGGCCCGCCACCTCATCGTCGACCGGGGCCACCACCGGTTGGAGATCGACCCCGCGGCCGACAACGCCGTCGCCATCCGCGCGTACACCAAGGTGGGATTCCGTCCGGTGGGCATCACCCGCCGCTCCGAACGGGGAGCGGACGGCACCTGGCACGACGGCCTGCTCATGGACCTGCTGGCCAACGAGCTCACCGACTGAGGGCGGGCCACCACCGCCGGGCGGGCGCGGCTCCCGCCGCATCCGCGTGCGTGCCTCGCGGCGCCGCGGGCCGTATGCTTGTCGGGGTCGGGATCCCGCCCGCGCGGGCGGTGGGGCCAGCCTGGGTCCAAGGCTGGTCCGAAGATGCCGGACACCGATGGACGACCTTCCCCGGGTCTCCGAGCCCCGGGGGCGCGGCGCGAGGAGCGTCGCTGTAGCTATGGATGAGGGCACCCGAACGCTGGAGGCCGCTGCATGGGCAGCGGTGGACGGCATAGCCACGACGGAGCAGTTGAGCCTGCTGGAGGCGGACGCACCCGCCTGGCGGCGCGCCCTCGAACGCCTGCTCGACAACACCGAGGACAACCTCGACGCCGTGCTGGAGAGCGACGGCCCCGGGCGCGACCAGGCCGTGGCCGACCTCGAGGCCGAGCTCGACCGCCTCGAGGCCGCCTACGACCGCCTCACCGGTGCCTCCGACCCGTCGGCCGCCGTGCTGGTGGCGCCCGATCCCGCCGGCGAGGTGCGGCTCCAGGCCTCGTGGTCGGCGGGCGAGATCGTGGTGTGGGCCGCCGGGCCCGACACCTCCCCCGCCACCCACGACGAGCTGTCCGATCGCCTGGAGGGCATCGGCGGCCCGGCGGTGGGCTGGAACCAGCACCGCGGCGTTCCGCTGCCCACGGGTGTGCGCGCCGCCGCCCTGTCGATCCCCGTGGCCGACGCGCTCGGCTGGCTCGTGGCGGTCGGCGGCGGGCTCGGTGGCGACGGTGTGGGCTCCAGCGTCACGTGGCTGGGCCGGGTGGCCGTGGCCGCGGTGCGGCTGGTCGCTCGGGGCGCCGTGGTGCCGTCCGTGCGCACCAACCGGCGGTCGGACAACCGCTCGCTCGACCTCAACGTCCGCTGGGTGCCCGCCGACCTCGACCGCAACGACGTCGACGAGCTGGCCACCGCCATGCCCGGTCCTGTCGTGGCCCTCAACCGGGCCGACGCCAAGGGTGTCACCGTCGAGGTGCTGCGGGCCGTCGTCGACGCCATCGTGTCCGACGCCGCCACCCGGCTCGAGCTGTCGGCCCCGCCCCCGGTCGTCCGCACGGTCAGCGACGTCGCCGAGGCCGTGGTGACCCGGCTCGACGGCTCGTCGTTCGCCGCGCCGGTAGCGGCGGGCGCCGAGGTGTCCAAGCGGCTCGACCGCTGGTCGAAGCCGGTCACCAGCGTCGGCCGCTCCCGGCTGGTCGTGCAGCTCGACCCGCCCGACTCGGGCGACGCGTGGTTCCTGCACGTGCTCGGCCGGGGCGCCGAGGGCGGGCTGCTCCCGATCGAGCTGGCCCTCACCGACAGCAAGTCGACGAAGCCCCTGGCGGACGAGATGGTCCGGCTGGAACGCATCCTCCCGGTGCTGTTCCGGGCGGGAGGCCAGCGCCGCGGTCAGGTGTACCTGAACCAGGACGAGGCCTGGGAGCTGATGACGGTCACGGGTGCCACGCTCGAGGCCGCCGGGTTCGAGGTGCGGGTGCCGGCGCTGTCGCGCCGCAAGCCCTCGCCCTCCCTGCGGCTGTTCACCGAGCCCTCCGGCGACACCGTGGTGGGTGCGCACCAGCTCAGCGACGTGCGGTGGTCGGCCGTGTTCGACGACGTCGAGCTGACGGCGGCCGAGGTGGCCCGGCTCGCGATCGAGGCCCGCCCGCTGGTGAAGTCCCGCGGTCGCTGGGTCGAGCTCGACCGCGCCGACCTCAAGGAGGCCGCCGCCGCGCTCGCCGAGCGGGCCTCGACCACCCAGCTCACCGGCGCCGAGATCCTGCGCCATGCCGTCGGGCTGGAGGGCTCGCCGCTGGCGGGGGGCCTGACGGTCGAGGGCAGCGGCTGGGCCAACGACCTGCTGCACCGGGCCCGCGAGGTGCCCACCGACCCCGTCACCCGACCCGAGGGGTTCGTGGGACAGCTGCGCGGCTACCAGGCCGACGCGCTGGCCTGGCTGGGCTTCCTCGACGCGGTGGGGCTCGGCGGGTGCCTGGCCCTCGACATGGGGCTGGGGAAGACGCCGACCGTGTTGGCCCACGTCGCCCGCACCGTGGCCGACCACCGCGGCACCGCCACGGGCAACGGCAACGGCAGCAACGGCAACGGCCACGACAGTGCGGGCAACCGGGCTGCCGGCGCGGCGGCGGCGGACACCACGTTGGTGGTGGCGCCCCCGGCGGTCGTCGGCAACTGGGCGGCCGAGGCGGCCCGCTTCACACCGCAGCTGCGTGTCGTCGTCCACCACGGCGCCACCCGGGCCACGGCCGACGAGCTGGAGGCCGAGGTGGCCGGCGCCGACATCGTGATCACCACCTACGGCACGGCCGTGCGCGACATCGAGGCGCTGGCCCAGCACCGGTGGGCCAGGGTGGTGCTGGACGAGGCCCAGGCCGTCAAGAACCCGACCAACGAGACGGCCCAGCAGCTCCGCCGCCTCGACGCCCGCACCCGGCTGGCCCTCACCGGCACGCCCGTCGAGAACGGCCTGGGCGACCTGTGGGCGATCCTCGACTTCACCAACCCGGGCCTGGTGGGCGGCCGCCCGGCGTTCGTCGCCCAGCTCTCGGGCGACGGCGGCGGCGAGGCCGCGCTCCGGGCGCTCAACGGCGTGCTGGTGTTCCGGCGCACGAAGTCCGAGCCGGTGGTGGCGGCCGAGCTGCCCGACCGCATCGACGAGCTCGACCACTGCAGCATGACCACCGAGCAGATCGGCCTCTACCAGGCCGTGCTCGACCGGCTGGTCACCGCGACGAGCGACGAGGGGGGCGAGCCCCGCCAGGGCGCCATCCTCGCCGCCATCACCGCGCTCAAGCAGATCTGCAACCACCCGGCCGCCTACCAGGACGACGGCCGGCCCCTCGCCGGGCGGTCCGGCAAGCTGGCCCGCCTGGAGGAGATCGTCGAGTCGGTGTTCGAGGCCGGCGAGCGCATCCTCGTCTTCACCCACTTCGCCGAGTGGGGCAAGCGCCTGGCCGATCACCTGACCGAGGTCACCGGCGTGCCCATCTCCTGCTACCACGGCGGCCTGGCGCGGGGTGCCCGCGACCGCATGATCGCCGAGTTCCAGGGGATGGAGGGGCCGGGAGCGCTGGTGCTGTCGCTCAAGGCCGGGGGCACGGGGCTCAACCTCACCGCCGCCAGCCACGTGGTGCTGTACGACCGGTGGTGGAACCCCGCGGTCGAGGACCAGGCCCGTGACCGGGCGTGGCGCATCGGCCAGACCCGCACGGTGGTGTCGCACCGGCTGGTGTGCCCGGGCACCGTCGACGAGCGGGTGGAAGAGGTGGTGGCCGGCAAGCGCCACATCGCCGACCTGGTGCTGCCCAAGTCCAGCTCGCTGTCCGATCTCGACGCCGACCAGCTCCGCGTGGCCCTGGGCATGCGGCCCGACGCGCTGCTGACGGAGGACCCGGCATGAGTGGTGACAACGGCAACCGCAACCAGCAGCAGCGCCGCAAGGGCCAGCAGCAGGGGCAGGGTCAGCAGGGGCAGGGCCGCCGCCGGGGGGCGAAGAAGGCCAAGGCCAAGCAGAAGCCGCTCGACATCTGGCGCCCGGTGCCGCCCCTGCCCGACGTGGCGCCCATCGTCCCGGCGAGCGACCCGACGGCGCTCGTGCGCTCGCTGGGCGAGGCGCCGCTGCCGGCGCCCGGCGCTCCCGCCGAGATCACCATCGCCGCGGTGGTCGACCGGGCGGCCGGTCTGGCGCTGGCGCTGGCCGCGGCGGGTGGCCTGCTCGCGGAGCCGGCCACCGACGACGACCCGGACTGACCGCCGTCGGGCGCCCTCGGATGCGGACGCGCTAGAACCGGTCGCACCGACACCAGCGAGGAGCCGACGCATGGGCACGAACCAGCGGTCACAGATCACCATGACCGACGACGAGATCGCCGCGTTCGTCGACCGGGGCCGCACCGCCACCATGGCGACCGTCGGCCCGGGCGGCGCGCCCCACGTCGTGGCCATGTGGTACGCGGTGATCGACGGCCGGATCTGGTTCGAGACCAAGTCCAAGTCGCAGAAGGCCCAGAACCTGCGCCGGGACGACCGCATCACCTGCATGGTCGAGGACGGTCTCACCTACGACACGTTGCGGGGCGTCTCGCTCGAGGGCCGAGGCGTGATCGTCGACGACCCCGACGACCTGTGGAGGATCGGCGTCAGCGTCTGGGAGCGGTACACCGGGCCCTACACCGAGGAGGCCCGCCCCCTCGTCGAGTCGATGCTCACCAAGCGCATCGCCGTGCGCCTCGACGTCGAGCGCGTGCGGTCGTGGGATCACACCAAGCTCGGCCTGCCCGCCATGCCGGTCGGCGGCTCCACCGCCCCGGCACGATGACGCGATGGCCGCACCCTTCGCCAGCTACCAGAACGAGATCTACTTCCGGGGCATGTCCGGCGAGCGGCCGCCGTTCACCACCGACCTCGCCGGGCTCGAGGACGCCGCCCGCGAGAAGCTCGATCCCCAGGCCTTCGGCTACGTAGCGGGCAGCGCCGGCAGCGGCTCGTCGGCGCGCGCCAACCGGGCCGCGTACGAGCGGTGGCGCATCGTGCCCCGCATGCTGCGCGACGTCGGCGAGCGCGACCTGTCGACGACGGTGCTCGGCACGTCCATGCCCGCCCCGGTGCTGCTGGCGCCGATCGGTGTGCAGACCATCGTCCACCCCGACGGCGAGCTGGCGTCCGCCCGCGCGGCGGCCGCCGAGGGGCTCGTGTTCATCCAGTCGACGGCCGCCGCCCACTCGATCGAGGAGGTGGCCGAGGCCTCGGGCGCCGGGCCCCGCTGGTACCAGCTCTACTGGCCCCGCGAGCGGCGGTGGCCGCATCGCTGGTGGGTCGGGCCGAGGCCGCCGGCTACGCGGTCCTGGTCGTCACGCTCGACACCTTCATGATGGGCTGGCGGCCCACCGACCTGGACACGGCCTACCTGCCGTTCCTGCAGAGCGTGGGCATCGCCAACTACCTCAGCGACCCGGCGTTCAACGCACCGCTGGCCGGCGACGCCGCGCCGTTCGACAAGGTGCTCCGCTGGGCCGGCATGTTCGGCGACCCGACGCTCACGTGGGCCGACCTCGCGTGGCTGCGGGAGCAGACGTCGCTGCCGATCGTGCTCAAGGGCGTGCTCCATCCCGACGACGCCCGCGCCGTGCTCGACGCCGGCATGGACGGCGTGGTGGTGTCCAACCACGGGGGGCGGCAGGTCGACGGGGCGATCGCCGCGCTGGACGCGCTCCCGGGCGTGGCCGACGCGGTGGGCGAGCACATAGCCGTGCTCGTCGACTCGGGCGTGCGCACCGGCGCCGACGTCGTGAAGGCCGTGGCCCGGGGCGCCGACGCGGTGCTGTACGGCCGGCCCTACGTCTACGGCCTCGGGCTGGGCGGCCAGGCCGGGGTCGAGCACGTGCTGCGCTGCCTGCTCGGCGAGCTCGACGTGACCATGGCCCTGGCCGGCCGGCGCACCCTGGCAGAGCTCGACAGTGAGGCCCTCGCGCCCGATCCAGCCTGACCGGACGGTACAGGCGGCTGCACTGTTGCACGGTGGCGTATCGTGAGCGCAGTGCGGTCGATGGGGTGACGCGCCGCGCGGGGGACGGGGACCACGATGGAGCTCGAGCCTGGCGACGAACCGTCGCCGGAGACGTACAAGACGATCGCGGAGACGGCGGTCAATCCCTTCGCACTGATCGACGACCGCGGCACGATCCGCTGGGTCGGGGAATCGATCGAGGAGCTGCTGGGGTGGCGAGCCGACGAGCTGGTCGGCAAGTCCATGATCACGATCGTCGCCCCCTCGTCGCTGGCCGACGTGATCGAGACGTTCGCGCAGGTGCTCGAGATGGAGGTCAACCCCGAGTATCCGCGGGGCGGCGTGGGCCTCTACGCCGACCTGGTGTGCCGCGACGGCACCACCACGCCGTGCAGCGTGGTTGGCGCCGCGCGCGAGCGCACCGGGCTGCCCTACTTCCTGGTGGTCGCGCGGCGGGCCGGCTCCGAGGTGGCGCTCGACAACGCCCTCGAGGCCATCGCCAACCACGCTGCGGTCGAGGAGGTGCTCGTGCACCTCGTGGCCGTGCTGCAGCAGTCGATCCCCCGGTGCGTCGCCTCGATCGGCGACGAGTGGCAGGGCGACCACTTCGGTGTGACCGCCGGCGACGCGGTGGACCTGCTGGCCTTCGGCGAGGGCTCGCCCTGGGCCGTCGCCATCGAGACGGGCGAGGACGTCGAGGTCGACACGGTCGACCTGCCGCCCCGCCTCGCGGCGCACGCACGGGAGCTCGGGCTGACGTCGTGCTGGGCGCACCCGGTGTCGGTGCCCGGGGAGGCGCGGCCGGTGGCTGCCGTCGTCGTGTGGCAGCCCACCGACTGCAAGCCCACCCGCTTCGCGTGGCGGCCCGTCCAGCGGGTCGGGAAGCTGCTGCGGTTCACCCTCCAGTGGGATCGCAGCCACCGGGCCCTCGCGTTCGCTGCGAGCCACGACACGCTCACCGGCCTGGCCAACCGCCCGACGTTCGTCAACCGTCTGGTCGAGATCGCCAAGGCCGCCGAGGGCGAGGCGGCGGTCCTGTACCTCGACCTCGACCGGTTCAAGCCGGTCAACGACGAGCTGGGTCACCTGGCGGGAGACATGGTCCTGCGCCTGGTCGCCGACCGGCTGGCCGGCGCACTGCGGCCCGGCGATCTGGTGGCCCGCATCGGCGGCGACGAGTTCGCCGTGCTGTGCGAGCGTGTCGGTCCCGGCGATCCCGAGACCGTCGCCAAGCGCCTCATCGACGCCGTGGCGCAGCCCGTCGTCCTCGACGACGACAGCCAGGTGGCCATCACGGTCAGCATCGGCGTCGCCCAGGTCGGGCCGAGCGAGCAGCCGGACGCCATCCTGGCGCGGGCCGACGCGGCCATGCGGGAGGCCAAGGGCCTCGGTCCCGGGCGTTGGATCAGCCACGCCTCCCCCGTCGCCTGAGGGGTCCGACGCCCACCCGCGTCGGCGCGCTCGACCCGGAGAGGCTCAGCCGCCCCGGAGGCGGCGGTCGACCGCGGCCACGATGGCGGCCGTGACCTCGTCCGGCTTCTGGTCGCCCTCCACGGTGATCAGGACGCCGAGCTCGCGGTAGTGGTCGAGCAGCGGCTCGCTCTCGACGGCGTACAGGTCGAGGCGGCGTTCGATGACGGCCGGGTCGGCGTCGTCGGCCCGGCCCTCTTCGGCCCGGAGCTCCAACCGGTCGTGCACGACGCGGGGGCCGAGGGTGATGAGGACGGCGAGCTCGGGCGGCGACAGCGGCGACTCGGTGCGCTCGGCCATCTGGGCCTGGGTGAGCGTGCGCGGGAAGCCGTCGAGCACGTAGCCCTCCTCGGCGGCCGTGCCGTGGTGCGAGAGCGCGGCGGCCACGACCTCGAGCATGAGGTCGTCGGGCACCAGCTCGCCCCGGTCGATGAGGTCGGACACGCGGCGGCCGAGCCCGGTCCCCGCGGCCACCTCGGCGCGCAGCACGTCGCCGGTGGAGATGTAGCGCACGCCCAGGTGCGCGGCCAGGGCGGGGCCCTGGGTGCCCTTGCCCGAGCCGGGCGGTCCCACGAGGACGAGCCGCACGGGCGCCACCAGGATCAGCCCGCGTATCCCTGGGGGTTGTCCACCTGCCAGCGCAGGTGGTCGGCCGCCATCTCGTCGAGGCTGCGGCCGGCCTGCCAGCCGAGCAGCTCGCGCGCCAGCGCCGCATCGGCCCACGAGGCGGCCACGTCGCCCGGCCGTCGCTCCACCACCTTGTACGGCAGGTCGCGGCCCGCGGCCCGCGAGGCGGCGGCGACGACCTCGAGCACCGACGACCCCTGACCGGTGCCCAGGTTGACCGCCGTGAACCCGGGCAGCCCGGCGCCCCTGTCGAGCGCGGCCACGTGCCCGAGCGCCAGGTCGACCACGTGCAGGTAGTCGCGCACACCCGTGCCGTCGGGCGTCGGGTAGTCGTCGCCGAACACCCGGATCATCGGATGCCGCCCCACGGCCACCTGCATCACGTAGGGCATGAGGTTGTTGGGGATGCCGTCCGGGTCCTCCCCGAGCCGGCCGCTGGCGTGGGCGCCGACCGGGTTGAAGTAGCGCAGCGAGAGGAGCTGCCAGCGGTCGTCGCTCGCCGCCAGGTCGATGAGCATGTCCTCGATCATCAGCTTCGTGCGGCCGTACGGGTTGGTCGCGTGGCGGCGGGCCGACTCGTCGATGGGCACCCGTTCCGGGTCGCCGTACACGGTGCACGATGACGAGAAGACCAGGCGGTGGACCCCGGCGTCGTCCATGGCCTGCAGCAGCGACGCGGCGCCCCCGACGTTGACCGCGTAGTAGCGGAGGGGCTGGGCCACCGACTCGCCCACGGCCTTGAGCCCGGCGAAGTGGACGACCGCCTCGACGCCCTCGTCGAGCAGCACCTTGGTGAGAGGGCCGGTGTCGCGCACGTCGAGCCGGTGCCAGCGCAACCGGCCCCCGGGCACGAGCTCGGCCACCCGGTCGAGGGCCACCGGGCTGGCGTTGGAGAAGTCGTCGACCACCACGACGTCCCAGCCGGCGTCGAGCAGCTCGACCGCGGTGTGGCTGCCGATGTAGCCGGCGCCGCCGGTCAGCAAGACGGTTCCTGTCACCCGACCACCGTTGCACACCGGACCGTCGGGTGCGGCGCCGGGCGCTCGGGCGGCCTACCTTCCCCCCGGCGATGACGCCCGGCGCAGGTCCCGCACCTCCGACCCGCCGCAGAGCCCGCAGAATCCGCAGAGGGAGCCCGCCATGCCCGACCGCTACGACGCCTTCCCCCACCTCCGGTTCGACCGCCCGGCCGAGCGGGTCCTGCGCATCACCCTGGACGGCCCGGGCCTCAACGCGGTCGACCACGACGTGCACCGCGAGCTGGCTGACGTGTGGCTGGCCGTCGACCGCGACCCCGACACGAACGTCGCCGTGCTCCAGGGCGCCGGCCGCGCGTTCTCGGCCGGCGGCAGCTTCGAGCTGCTCGACGACCTGATGTCCGACTACGCGGTGCGGGCGCGTGTCATGCGCGAGGCGCGTGACCTGGTGTTCAACGTCATCAACTGCGCCAAGCCGGTGGTGTCGGCCATCCACGGGCCCGCGGTGGGCGCGGGCCTGGTGGCCGGCATCCTCGCCGACGTGTCGGTGGTGGGCCGGTCGGCCCGCATCATCGACGGGCACACCCGGCTCGGCGTGGCGGCCGGCGACCACGCCGCCATCTGCTGGCCGCTGCTGTGCGGCATGGCCAAGGCGAAGTACTACCTGCTCACCTGCGACACGCTGACGGGCGAGGAGGCCGAGCGCATCGGGCTCGTGTCGCTGTGCGTCGACGACGAGGCGGTGCAGGACCGGGCGCTCGAGGTGGCGGTCACGCTCGCCGAGGGCGCGCAGGCCGCCATCCGCTACACGAAGCAGACCCTCAACAACTGGTACCGGGCGCAGTCGGCCATCCTCGACGCGTCGCTCGCCTACGAGTTCTTCGGGTTCGGCGGCCCCGACGCCCGCGAGGGCCTGGCCTCGCACACCGACAAGCGCGCGCCTCGGTTCTCCGGCCCGACGGGGGAGTGACCTCTGGGAGCGACTGACGGTCGGCTGACGCCGAAGGTGTATCAGAGGGGCCGGTACAACCTCTGTGCCCATGAGCGGAACCTGGCGCGGCGACGGGAGGCTGACGATGGCGGAGCGTTCGCATCGACGGCCACTCAGGTTCGGGGCGCTCGGGCTGGCCGCCGTCGCCCTGGCCGCGTGCGGCAGCGGCGCCTGCGAGGGCCCTGACGGCGCCGACGGCGAGACCATCGGCTTCCAGCTGCCGGTCGGGAACGAGACCGCCGCGGGTCCGGCCGAGCAGCAGGTGTTCGAGGCCTTGAGCGAGAGCTGTGCCGCGGGCCAGCAGGCGCTCGATGAGAACTGGGAGCAGTTCAAGAGCGACCAGGCGGTGCTCGCGTTCCAGGCCACGATCGAGGCCTGCGAGGGCAACACCGAGGAGGCCGCCGCCTTCGGGGACACCGCGCTCAACAACGGCGGGTTCGCGCCCGGCACCCTGGAGTGCGAACTCTTGCAGGTGGTCACCGGCGTGGCCGACCAGGTCGATCCCGACTCGGTCGACTGCACCGGGGACGGTCCGGGGCCGTCGCCGCCGACCACCGTCGGTCTGCCCGAGCGCATCGATCCCCGGGTCGAGGTGTTCGAGGCGCTCGCGGCGCTCGAGACGGACGGCTCGACCACCACCGAACCAGGCTCGAGCACGACGCCGGGCGAAACCACCACCACAGTCGACTCCACGACCACCACGTCGCCGGACGACGGCTCGATCACCGCGGACACCGATGCCCCCGCCATCGGCTGACGACGCCGCGACCGGCCCGGGAGGCCCGGCGGCCACGGTCGCCCCGGCGAGCCTGGCGAGCCGCGCCCGAGCCGGTGCCCGAGCCCCCACGTGAGCGCACGTCTGCGGCGCCCGAACGAGCACGCCTGCCGGTGCCCGAGCCGGTGCCCGAGCACGCGGCCGAGGTGCCGCCCGGCCCGGTGCCCGAGGGGTGCCCGATCAGGCGACCGAGGTGCCGCCGGAACCGGCGTCAGAGGCGGTGCCTGGCGCAAGGCGTCGCGAGCCGGTCGCCAAGGCCGCGCCCGGGACCGCATCCGGACCGGCGACGGGTGGCTCGGGCGAGGCCCCGCAGCCCGTCGGCGACGTGTTCCGCCGCGCCGCCGCGCCCATGGCCGGCGTGCTCGCCAACGTCACCGTGCTGACGGCCCTGCTCGTGTACTTCGGCTGGCGGCGCAGCGAGACGCAGAGCCAGCGGCTCGGGATCGACCAGAGCATCCTCGGGCTGTCGACCACCGACTACCTGCTGCGCAGCATCGGCCCGGTGCTGGTGCTGCTGGTCGGCGTGAGCGGGTTGGGCCTGGCCTGGGTGGCGCTCGACCGCCGCGTCGCTCCCTGGTTCGCCGGCGGTCCCGGCGATCCCCGCCGCCCGCCCGCCGCCCGTCACGTGCTGCGGCTGCTCGGCTTCGCCTGGCTGGCCCTCCCGCTGATGGTGTGGCTCGTCGGCTTCGTGTGGCCGTCCCCCGCCTACATCCTGTTGCCGGTCAGCCTGGGGATCGGGGCGCTGCTGCTCGTGTACGCCGCCCACCTCCATTACCCGACGCCCGGGCCCGAGGCCACGGCAGCCGAGAAGCAGCGGGTCGTGGTGCGGGCGGCGTTCGCTCTGCTGCTCGCCTGCGTCTGCCTGTTCTGGACGGCGTCGAACTACGCCGAGGTGCTGGGGGTGAGCCTGGCCGACGGCCTGGCGGGCGATGTCGATCGGTTGCCGGCCGTGACGGTCTACAGCGAGGAGCCGCTGTACCTGGAGGGCCCGGGGGTGAACGAGGAGTCCCTCGGCGGCGGCGAGGGCGTGCTCCGCTACCGCTACACGGGGCTACGCCTCTACGACCACACCGGCGGTCGGCTGCTGCTGGTCTCCGATCGGTGGACGCCCACCTTCGGTGTCGTCTACGTGCTCGACGACGACGAGCCGATCCGCATCGACTTCGTCCACGACGGTCGCTGAGCTCGCCATCAGTTGCCGGAGACGGAGTCGACCCGGCCGAACACCGCGGCGAGCCGGTCGAGATCGGCACCGGGCAACGGCGGCCTCGACAACGACGCCAGGTTCTCGTCGAGGTGCGCCGTGCTGCCCGTGCCCGTCAGGACCACGTGCGTGCCGGGCTCGTGGCGGGCGAACCGGTAGGCGGCCTCGACCACCGAGCCCGCGGCGCCGTCGCCCTCCCGCAGCAGGAAGCCCAGCGGCTCGGCGGGATCGACGTCGCCGGCGTCGACCTCGCCCCGCTCGATCAGCTCCGCCACGATGCGGGGCAGCTCGCCGGGCTGAGACAGCGCCCGCCGCACCGCGAACATCACCAGGATGCCGACGCCCGACTCCCGGGTGGCGGCCAGCACCCGCGCCCGGGCCGACGGGTTGAGGAGGTTGAAGCCGACCATCATCACGTCCCAGCAGTCGTCGGCGACCGCGCCTGTCAGCATCTCGTGGCCCGGGTCGACGCCGAACGCCTCGCTGATGGCGAGGAACCGCACCTTCCCGGCGTCGCGCAACGAGAGCAGCTCGGGGACCAGCTCGCTGCGGCAGTGGTCGTAGTCGCTGCGATGCACACCGTGGAGGTGGAAGACGTCGACGCAGTCCCGCTCCAGTCGGCGCAGGCTCAGCTCGACCGAGGCGCGCAGCCCGGCCGCGTCGAGCGGGGCCCGGTCCGGCCCGCGGGCCACCTGCGACTTGGTGGAGACGACCACGTCGGGACGGCGGCGCAACGCGGCGCCGACGATCTCCTCGGTCCGGTAGGCGCGGGCGGTGTCGACGAAGTCGACGCCCCGGTCGACCGCGTGGTGCACGAGCCGCACCGATTCGTCGAACGTGGCGCCCGTACGCTGCCCGAGCCGGCTGTGGCCACCGCAGCCGAGCCCGGCCGCGCTCACCTCGAGCCCCGTGCGGCCCAGCACCACCCTCGGCAGGTCGATGTCCATCGTCGGCTCCCCATCCCGCTGTGCGGGCGCCAGCCTGCCAGCGGGAAACCCGGTTCGCTCCGGCCGGCCCCGGTGGCACGATGCGGCCGTGTCCGTTCCGGCCGAGCTCGAGCATCCCCCCGTCGCCGGTCCGCTGGGCGACGTCGATACCGAGCGCCTGCGACTGCGGCGCATGGAGGCCGGCGACGTCGACCAATTGGCGCCCGTGTTCGCCAAGGACGAGGTGTGGCGCTTCCCGTACGGTCGGGGATTCGACCGGGTCGAGACCCAGGCCTTCGTCGACGCCCAGGTGCGCGACTGGGATCGATCCGGGTTCGCCTGCTGGGTCGCGAGCGAGCGGGCGACCGACAGGGTGATCGGCTTCGTCGGGCTGTCGGTGCCCCGCTTCCTGCCCGAGATCCTGCCGGCGGTGGAGGTCGGGTGGCGGTTCGACCCGGACGTGTGGGGCCGCGGCTACGCCACGGAGGGCGCCGCGGCCGCGCTCGACGAGGCGTTCAGCACGCTGGGGCTCGGGGAGGTGTGCTCGGTGCCGCAGGCCGACAACCCGGTCTCGGTGCGGGTGGCCGAGCGGCTCGGCATGCGGATGGCCCGGTCCGTCACCATCCCGCCCAACGACCGCCGCGGCGAGCTGGCCGCCCTCCTCTTCGAGATCACCGCCGCCGAGTGGCGCACCTCCCGGCCACCGGCGTGACCGGGAGGGTGGGCAGGGCATGGCAGGCTGGCACGATGCATGGGGCCGGGTGGGCTGCCGTCACCGTCGATCGCATCGACCCGTCGTCGTGGCTGGTCCTGGCCACCGGCGCCGTGGCCGCGCTCACCGTCGTCGTCGACGGGGTGTGGCGCTGGGCGCGGGGCGTGGTCACCATCGCCCACGAGGCCGGACACGCCGTGGCGGCGGTGGCCACCGGCCGGCGGCTGACCGGCATCAAGCTGCACGCAGACACCTCGGGCCTCACGCTCTCGGTGGGCCGGCCCACCGGGCCGGGCATGGTGGTCACGGCCGCCGCGGGGTACGTCACGCCGTCGCTGGTGGGCCTGGCGGGCGTGGCCCTGCTCGCGGCCGACCAGGTCACGGTCATGCTCTGGGCCGCCGCCGCCGTCCTCGTGGCCATGCTCGTGATGGTGCGCAACGCCTACGGCGCCGTGACCCTCGTCGTCACCGGCGCGGCCGTCGTGGGGGTGTCGCTGTACACCTCGGCGGCCGTGCAGGCGGCGTTCGCCTACGCCATGACGTGGTTCCTGCTGGTCGGCGGTGTCCGCCCTGTCGGTGAGCTGCGCCGGCAGCGGCGCCACCAGCCGGGGTCGGTCACCGACGCCGACATGCTGGCCCGCCTGACGCATGTGCCCGGGTCGGTGTGGGTCGGCGTGTTCGGGGTGGTGACGCTGGCCTCGCTCGCCTTCGGCGGTTGGCTCCTGCTCACCTGAGTGGTCGGCCGTGCCCGGCCGTGGGTTCGCGATGATGGGCGCATGGGACGGCAACACATCGAGGCGACGGCCTGGTCGGCGGCGCCGCCGAGCGCGGTGTACGGCCTGCTGGTCGACGGGTCGACCTGGCCGACGTGGAGCGGCCACGACGAGGCCGAGCTGGTCGAGCCGGGCGAGGGCGACGGCGACGGCGTGGGGGCGATCCGCATCCTGCGGCGGGGCCGGACCCGGTCGCGGGAGCGCATCGTCGAGCTGGTCACCGACCGGCGTCTCGGGTATGTCCTGCTCGCCGGCCTGCCCCTGCGCGACTACCGGGCCAACGTGGACCTCGCGCCCGAGCGCGACGGCACGAGCATCCGCTGGTACGCCGACTTCTCGGCCAAGGTCCCCGGCACGGGACCGCTGTTCGCCTGGGCGCTGGGGCGCTTCCTGGCCTCGGCGTCGGCCGGCCTCGCCGCCCGCGCCGCGGAGTCGCCCACGGCATAAGTGGCCACCAGGTGACCGGTTCGGGTGCCAGGCTGGGAGCGTGCGAGCCGACCGTCTCGTGGCGACGCTGCTCATCCTGCAGGCGCGGGGCCGCATCACCGCGGCCGAGCTCGCCGAGGAGCTGGAGATCTCCGAGCGCACCGCGCGACGTGACCTCGAGGCGCTCGCCATGGCCGGCATCCCCGTCTACTCGCAGGCGGGCCGCAACGGCGGCTGGTCGCTCATCGGCGGTGCCCGCACCGACCTGAGCGGACTGACCGCGGCCGAGGCCCGCACGTTGTTCCTGGTGGCGGGCCCCTCGTCGGCCGTCACGCCGGAGGCGAAGGCCGCCCTGCGCAAGCTCGTGCAGGCCCTGCCGGAGACGTTCCGGGCCGAGGCCGAGGCGGCCGCATCGGCCGTCGTGCTCGACCCGGCGCGCTGGGGGGCCACCAGCGCCCCGCCGCCACGCCACCTCCCCACCCTGCAGCAGGCCGTCGTGGCGGGCGTGCAGGTGCGCCTCGGCTACGCCGACCGCGAGGGCAAGGAGAGCCTCCGCACCGTCCACCCGCTGGGCCTCGTGGCGAAGAGCTCGGTCTGGTACCTGGTGGCCGACACGCCCGCCGGCCAGCGCACGTTCCGCGTCGGTCGGGTGCGGTCCGTCGAGCTGACCGACGAGCCCGCCGTCAAGCCCGACGGCTTCGACCTGGCCGAGGCGTGGCAGTCGGTCGTCGAGGCCATGGACGAGCGACGCAACGCCATCCGGGCCCTCGTGTACGCCGACCCGCGGGCCGTCGGCTGGCTGCGCGGCCAGTTCGGCAACCAGGTGGTGGTGGGCGACACCCGCGCCGACGGGCGGGTCGAGGTCGAGATCGGCGCGTGGTCGCCCGGCGCCCTGGCGCACGACCTGGTGAGCTTCGGCGCCCACGTCGAGGTGGTGCGGCCGCAGGAGGTCCGCGACCTGATGCGCGACCTCGGCGCCGATCTGGTGGCTCGCTACGCGGAGTGATGCGGCTCGGATCGGGGTGATCTTCGTCCAGAACTGGCCAGAGGATGACCAGTTCTAGGGCGCACGATCGGTCCATGAGGCAACACACGACCGACCCCATCATCGAGGCATGCGGGCTCACCAAGCGGTACGGCGACGTCGAGGCGCTGGCCGGCCTCGACCTGGTGGCCGAACGCGGCCAGGTCGTGGCCGTGCTCGGGCCCAACGGCGCCGGCAAGACCACCTTCGTCCGCTCGCTCGCCACGCTGGTCCGGCCCGACGCCGGAACGCTGCGGGTGGCCGGCATCGACGCTGCCCGCCATCCCACCCAGGTGCGGCGGGTCATCGGCCTGGCCGGGCAGTTCGCGGCGGTGGAGGAGGCCATGACCGGCCGCGAGAACCTCCGCATGGTGGCCCGCCTGTTCGGGCACGGCCGCCGCCAGGCTGCCGCCAACGCCACCACCGTCCTGGCCCAGCTCGGGCTCACCGATGCAGCAGACCGGCTGGTGCGCACCTACTCGGGCGGCATGCGCCGCCGGCTCGATCTGGGCGCCAGCCTGGTCGGCGCCCCCCGCCTCCTGCTGCTCGACGAGCCGACCACCGGACTCGACCCCCGCAGCCGCAACGAGCTGTGGGAGGCCATCCGCCGCCTGGTCGCCGCCGGCACCGACGTGCTGCTCACCACCCAGTACCTGGACGAGGCCGACCAGCTCGCCCACCGGGTCGTGATCGTCGACAAGGGCCGGGTCATCGCCGACGGCACCCCCGGCGAGCTGAAGAGCCGGGCAGGACGCGACGTCGTCGAGGTGCGGGCCCACCGCGCCGACGACCTGGAGGCGCTGGCCGGGGCGCTGGCGCCGCTCGGTGCCGGCGTGCCCCGCGTCCACGTCGGGACGAGCCGCGTCACGGTGCCGGTCGAGGGTGGCCGTGCCGTCATCGCCGCGGCCGTCCGCGCCATCGACGAGCTGGGGATCGAGGTCGACGACATCGGCCTCCGGCGGCCCACGCTCGACGAGGTCTTCCTCACGCTCACCGGTGTGCCGATCGACACGGAGCCCGGCGCCGACGCCGACGCCGCGGCGGCCGGCGACGCGTCCGCCGACGAGGCGTCCGCCGAGGCCGGCCCGCCACCGGGTCGGAACGGCGATCGCCGCGCCCGCCCCGCTCCCGCCGCCCACGCCGCCGACCACGGCGACAGCGACGCCGACGCCGCCGAGCACGACCAGTCCGAGACCACCGTCGCCGGGGCCCAGCCCGTCGGCGCCCGCTGAGAGGCCGAACCATGACCGCCATCACCTTCGACGCCGGCCGCATCGAGCCGGCCCCGCGCCCCGCCGGTCCCGTCGCCACCGCGGCGGCCGTCGCCGGGCGCTCGGTGCGCAAGTTCCTGCGCACCCCCCAGCTCCTGGTGGTGAGCACCATCACCGGGGCGATGTTCCTGCTCATCTTCCGCTACGTCTTCGGCGGCGCCGTCGAGACGGGTCCCATCCCCTACGTCGACTTCCTGGTGCCCGGGTACGTCGTCACGAGCGTGCTGTTCACCGGCAGCAACGTGTCGGCCGGCGTGGCCGAGGACCTCGAACAGGGCTTCACCGACCGTCTGCGCTCATTGCCCGTGTCCCGGGCGGCGCTGATGACGGGCCGTGTGCTGGCCGAGACCGCTCTGCTCGCGCTGGGCCTGACGGTGACCACCGCGATCGGGTTCGCGGTGGGCTTCCGCCTCCACGGCTCGGTGGCCGACGCGGTCGTCGCCTTCGGGCTGTGCGTGGTGTTCGGGTTCGCCCTGATGTGGATGTTCGCCCTGATCGGCCTGCTCGCCGGCAATGCCCAGGCCGCACAGGGCATGTCGCTGCTGGTGTTCCCGCTCTCGTTCGTGTCGAGCGCCTATGTGCCGGTCGACACGATGCCCGGGTGGATGCAGCCCATCGCCGAGCACCAGCCCATCACCGTGATGACCAACGCCGTGCGGTCGCTCACCCTCGGCGATCCGGCGCTGGCCGGCCTGAGCGGCACCACCGGGCACTGGGTGGCGCTGGCACTGGCGTGGTCGGCGGGACTGGTCGCCGTGTTCGCTCCCCTGGCGGTGCTGCGCTACCGGCGCTCGTAGCCCGTCCAGGAGCCGGCGCCGGCAGCGTGGCCGGCGCCAGGATCGGCAGTGGGCCTGACCGCGGCGGGTCGGGCCCACCGCCGCGTCCCCCCACATCCGTAGATCGGGTCGCGGGGACGCCGGTGGTTGCTGGGCAACCGCGTCGGTCCCAGCGGCTCCGGCGCGGGGCTGGGGAGCCGGCTGGGTCTGCGCCGCGTCGAGCCGTAGGGACGCTTCTGGTTGCCCACCAACCGTTTCGGTCCCAGCAGCTCCGGCACCGCGCGCTCGCCCGAACTTCCGACTAGGAGAACGCCGAGGCCGCCTCGGCCCAGGTGCGGTCCAGATCGCAGCCGGCGGGGTAGCGGTCGTCGAGCTCGAGGATCACCATGCCGTGCGCCAGCGACCACAGCGCCTGTGCCCTGTGTGCGTCCCCGGTGACGAGGAGGAACGGCCGGCCCGCCCAGTCCTCGAGGCCGTCGGGCAGCCGATCCCGGGGGAGCCGACCCGCCGTCGCCAGGCGGTACAGCTCGGGGTGGGCCAGCGCCTGCCGCCGGTACGCGGCCAGCAGCCCCCGGACCGCCCCGGCCCGGTCCGTCGTGTCGACCACCCGGGCCCGATCGCCGGTGCTGACCGTGCGGGCCCGGTCGGGGGTGCCCACAGCCCTCGTCCCGTCGGAGGTGGCGGCCGCCCCTGTCCCGTCGCCGGTGCCGACCGTCCCGGCCCGGTCGTGGGCGCCGCTGTCGATCTCCCCGGACCCGTCGCCGGCGCGGCCGGCTGCTGACGCTGCGACGGCCGCCGGGAGCGTGATGGCGACGTCGGTCGGTCCGACGCCGTCGGAGTCCCATGGCGCGAGCGCGGCGTGCAGGGCATGTCCCATCTCGGTCAGGCCGGAGGTGACGAGGGCGAGCTCGATGGCGCCCTTCCCGGTGACGTGCTTGTAGAGCGAGGGGGCCTTGATCCCCATCTCGGCGGCGACAGCCTGCATGGTGAGCCCGGTGGTGCCGTCCCGCTCCAGGACCAGCCTGGCGGCGGCGACGATCTCCTCGGCTCGGGTCACGCGTCGGGCCGGTCGGTATCACCGACTTCGGCGGCGCCGGTGGGGGGCTCCCCGGCGAGCGGGTCGAACGGGACGAGGAGGAAGACGGGGTGGCGGGGGGCGATGACAGTCAGCTCGGCGTCGTCGGACTCGGCCGACACACCGTCGAAGAACTGGCCGACCTCGAACTTCCACCGCCGCAGGTACTCGCGCAGGACCGGCACCTTGTCGGCGCCCGTGAGCTCGTGGGCGACCCACTCGTCGCGGCGCCGGCCCACGAGGGTGGCGAGCCGCCCGTCGGCCGCCCGCACGTTGCGGACCCACTGGCCCTCGCCGCGGGGCGACACCAGGTAGTCGTCACCCTCGTGGCTGAGCAGGTTGACGGGAACGCGCCGGGGCTCGCCGCTGGTGCGACCCCGCACCTCGAGCACGCGGCTGCCCCACACGCTCACGCCGTGGCGGGTGAGCCAGCCGACGAAGCGGTTGAAGACCTGCTGGGTGAACCAGCCGGGCTTGCGGTAGTGGGCGGCGGTCTCGGCCATGGGAGCCTCCGGTCGGGTCGGCAGCTAATGCCGTTAGCCACTGTACTGCTAACGGCATTAGCTGTCCAGGTGACCTCGGCCGCGCCGGGCCTGGCAGGCTGGCCGTCATGGACTTCACGCCAGACGACGACCACACCGACATCGCCGAGGCGGTGCGCCGCGTCTGCGCCGGCTTCGACGACGACTACTGGGCGCGCTGCGACCGCGAGCACGCCTTTCCGTGGGACTTCTACCGGGTGATGGCCGAGGGCGGGTGGCTGGGCGTTGCCATCCCCGAGGCCTACGGCGGTGGCGGGCGCGGCATCACCGAGGCGGCCATCGTGCTGCGGGAGGTCGCCCGCAGCGGCGCGGCGATGAACGGGTGCTCGGCCCTGCACCTGACGATCTTCGGCCTCAACCCGGTCGTGCGCTTCGGCAGCGACCGGCTGAAGGAGGCGTACCTGCCCCGAGCCGCGGCCGGCGAGCTGCACGTGGCCTTCGGCGTCACCGAGCCCGACGCGGGCACCGACACCTCGCGCATCACCACCCGGGCCGAGCCCGACGGCCGCGGCGGCTACGTGGTGCACGGGCGCAAGATCTGGACGTCCAAGGCGCTGGAGAGCGAGGTCGTGCTGCTGCTGGCCCGCACCGGTGGCGAGGGGCTGCGCGGCCTGTCGTTGTTCCTGGCCGATCTCGATCCCGACCACGTGGACATCCGCGCCATCCCCAAGATGGGCCGCAACGCGGTGGCGTCGTGCGAGGTCGCCTACGACGGCCTGCCCGTGCCGGGCTGGCGTCTCGTGGGCGAGGAGGGGCAGGGCTGGCGCCACCTGCTGCACGGGCTCAACCCGGAGCGCATCCTGCTGGCGTCCGAGGCGGTCGGCATCGGCGAGGTGGCGCTCGATCGCGCGGTGTCGTATGCACGCGAGCGCGAGGTGTTCGGCCGCCCCATCGGCGCCAACCAGGCCATCGCCCACCCGCTCGCCCAGGCCCACGTCCAGTTGGCGGCGGCGTGGCAGGTCGCCCAGCACGCCGCCTGGCGGTATGACGAGGGCCTCGACTGCGGGGAGGCGGCGCAGAGCGCCAAGTACCTCGCGGCCGAGGCCGCGTTCTTCGCCGCCGACCGGGCCGTGCAGACGCTGGGCGGCATGGGCTACGCCGCCGAGTACCACGTCGAGCGCTACTTCCGCGAGGCCCGCCTCCAGCGCATCGCCCCGGTCAGCCAGGAGATGTCGCTCAACTACGTCGCCCACAACGTCCTGGGCCTGCCCCGCAGCTACTGATCGGCTATCTACATAGTTATGTAGTTCGTCGAACCACGTCGCCACGCGCCCGGGTCGAGAGCATCACCGCCTCCAGCGCCATCGAAGGTGTGGTCGTCGAGCCCGGCCGGGCGGCGCGCTGGGTGCGCAGGGCCGGCAGCTGACGACCGGCGCCGAGGCCGGCGGACGCGAAACAGCCCGGCGGGGCTGAGTTTTTCGCAGGGGTCGCCGTGCAGCCGCCGTTCGGATCCGAAGTAGTATCACTGTGACTACATCGCCGCCACCGTCCACCGCACCGAGAGGGACGTGTTCTGGTCGAGGTCGAGCACTACTACGACCCCAACGAGTTCCTCGGGAAGCTCACCGGGGGCTGCCCGCTCGCGCGCTAGCGCCTCCTGGCGCCAGGTCCGAGGGGTGACCGGGGGGCGAGTCCCCGGTCACCCCTCCTCACGCTGGTGATCGGCACAGGCCGGTGCGGGGTGGTGCGGGTGGTGTCGAGTGGTACGGAGAATTGGCCGGTGTGCGGCGCGCCGCCTCGTGGCAGGCTCGCCGGGCGATGGACGACGCAGAGGCCGCCCCCCAGCCGGGCACGGCGATCCCGTCTCCCGGTGAAGCGGTGCTCGCCCGCAAGGCTCGGCACGACAGTTGGGTGCTGGGCGTGGCCGTGGGAGTGTTCGGGGCGTCGTTCGGCGTGCTCGCCACCACCGCGGGGCTCACCGTGGCGCAGGCGTGCGCCATGTCGCTGCTCGTGTTCACCGGCGCCAGCCAGTTCGCGGTGGTCGGGGTGATCGGGACGGGCGGCACGCTCGGCTCGGCGTTGGGGTCGGCGCTGCTGCTGGCCGCCCGCAACGCCGCCTACGGCGTGGCCCTGGCCCCGACGATGTCCGGCCGGTCGCTCGGCCGCCGCCTCCTGGCCGCCCAGCTCGTCATCGACGAGTCGACGGCCATGGCCATGGCCCAGCCCAGCCGCCGGGCCCGGGAGCAGGCGCTGTGGACCACCGGGATCGCCGTGTTCGTGTGCTGGAACGTGGCCACGCTGCTCGGAGCCGCAGTCGGTGACGCCATCGGCGACCCTGCCGTCCTGGGCCTCGACGCCGCCTTCCCGGCCGGCTTCGCGGCACTGGCGGTGCCGCACCTCCGGACCCGCCAGGGTCGGGTGGCGGCGGTGGGCGGCGTCGTCATCGCCCTGGCGCTCGTGCCCCTGGCGCCCGCGGGTGTGCCCATCGTCGCGGCGGCCCTCGGGGTGGTCCCGGCGGTCCTCTTCGTCCCCCGGCCCGCGGGCGGTGCGGCATGAGCTGGTGGGCGATCCTCGGGCTGGGTGCCGGTGCCTACGCCCTCAAGGCCGTCGGCCTCGTCGTGCTCGGCCCCCGGGCGGTCGACGGGCCCGTGCTGCGCCTGACGGCCCTGCTACCGGCGGCGCTGCTGCCCGCCCTGGTGGTGGTCAACACGTTCGCCGGCGACCGCCGCCTGGTGCTCGACGCCCGGGCCGTGGGCCTCGCCGTCGCAGTGGTGGCCACCTGGCGGCGGGCCCCGTTCATCGTCGTCGTGACTGGTGCCGTCGTGGCGACCGCGCTGGTCCGGGCGGTGAGCTGACGTCCGGCGTGGCGCCCGCCCCCACCCGCTCCACCCGCCCGCACCCGCCCCCCGGGGTCAGCCGGACAGCGGGGCGAGCGCCTTGGCGATCGGGGCGAGCACCGCCGGGTCGTAGGGCGGGTGCAGGTAGACGATGCCCAGGTCGAGGCCCGCCTCCGCGTAGCGCTCGGCCTCGGCGGCGAGGGCGGCGGCATCGGGCGCCTGGCCGGGCATCACCCACAGGTGGGCCGACGTCATGATCTCGGCGGGGTCGCGGCCGACGTCCGCGCAGTGGCGGTCGAGCACGCCCCGCAGCCGGACGAACTCGTCCACCGGCCCGCCCAGGTAGTTCCAGTGCTGGGCGAGGCGGGCGACGGTGCGCAGCGTGCGCCGCTCGCCGCTGCCGCCGATGCAGATGGGCGGGTGCGGCTGCTGGATCGGCTTCGGCTCGCAGTAGGCGCCGTCGAGCTGGAAGTGGGTGCCGTCGTAGCTGAACGTCTGCTCGGTCAGCAGGCCGACGATCACGTCGCAGGCCTCGTCGAAGCGGTCCATGCGCTGGCCGATGGGGAGCAGGTCGATGCCGTAGGCGTTGGCCTCGTTGTCGTTCCAGCCGGCACCGAGGCCCAGCTCCAGGCGCCCGCCCGACACGATGTCGACGGCCGCCGCCATGTTGGCCAGCACCGCCGGGTGCCGGTATGGCGTGCCCGTGACCAGCACGCCGACCCTGATGCGCTCGGTGGCCTGGGCCAGCGCCGCCAGCGTGGTCCACCCCTCGAGGCACGGCTCGGACCGGTCGCCGTAGATGGGCTCGAAGTGGTCGAACGACCAGGCCGACTCGAACAGCTCGATCTCGTCGGCTGCCCGCCACATGGCCAGCATGTCGGCCCACGTGGTCTTCTCGGGTGCGGTCTTGAGGGCGAAGCGCATGCCCCATCCTGCCCCGGATGCTCAGGTCGTGGCGGGGCCGCGGCTCTGCGGGGGGCGGAACGTGAACGTGCCCTCCCGCACCACGTAGCCCGCGTCGCCCAGCGCGGCCACCGCCCGCTCGACGTGCGCGTGGTCGAGGGTCTCGATCGTCACCTCGATCTCGGCCGACCGCGCCGACAGGTCCATGAACATCCGCTGGTGGAGCAGCTCGACGATGTTGGCGCCCGCGTCGCCGAGGATGGTGGTGACGCCGCCCAGGCTGCCGGGGACGTCGGGCACCTCGACGTGCAACCGCGACAGGCGGCCGTTGCGGATCAGGCCCCGCATGACCACCGAGGCCAGCAGCCGGGGGTCGATGTTCCCGCCGGTGAGCACCACCCCGACGCGCTTGCCGGCGAACCGCTCAGGGTGCTCGATCAGCGCCGCGATCCCGGCGGCGCCGGCGCCCTCGGTGACCACCTTCTCGATCTCGAGCAGGAGGTTGACCGCCTCCTCGATGTGGTCCTCGCGCACGGTCACCACGTCGTCGACCAGGGCGTCGACGATCCGGCCCGTCAGCTGTCCCGGATGGGGCACGGCGATGCCGTCGGCGATGGTGGCACCGCCGGTCGGGGAGGAGGTGCCGTGCAGCCGGTCGGCCATCGCCGGGTAGCGCTCGGTCTCCACGCCGACCACCTCGATGCCCGGGCACAGGCGGCGGGCGGCGACCGCCATGCCGGCCACCAGCCCGCCGCCGCCCACCGGAACCACCAGGGCGTCGAGGTCGGGGTGGTCGGCCAGCATCTCCAGCGCGCAGGTGCCCTGCCCGGCGATGACGTCGGGGTCGTCGTAGGGGTGGATGTAGGTGCGGCCCTCGGCGGCGGCCAGCCGGTCGGCCTCGGCGGCGGCCTCGGTCAGCCCCTCGCCCCGCAGCACGACGGTGGCGCCCAGCTCGCTCGTGCGCTGCACCTTCACGAACGGCGTGCCGGTGGGCATGACGATGGTGGCGTCGATGCCCAGCCGCGTGGCGTGGTAGGCGACGGCCTGGGCGTGGTTGCCGGCTGACATGGCCACGACGCCCTTGGCCCGCTCGCCGGGGGCGAGCTGCAGCAGCTTGTTGAGCGCGCCCCGCTCCTTGAACGAGGCCACGAACTGCAGGTTCTCGAACTTCACGACGACGGCGCAGCCGAGCAGTTCGGACAGGGTGCGGGAATGCGAGCTCGGCGTCCGCAGCACCAAGCCGGCGATGCGCCCCGCCGCCGCCACCACGTCCTCGTAGCTGACCGGCAGGTCGGCACCGGCACCCGGACTGCTCACCGGCCCGCCCCGGCGTTGCGGGGGCAGCGACGTCGTCATGCGCCCGCCCGCAGGGTGCGCTGGGCGACGGTCGCGTCGTCGAGGATCTCGGGGACCGGCTCCACACCGAGGCCGGGGCCGTCGGGCACGATCATCGTGCCCCCGCGCGACACGAACGGCGGCGTGAGGTCGGTCCGGAAGTAGCGGGCGGACGGGCCGAGGTCGGGCGGGAGGTTGCAGCCCGGCAGGGCCGCCACGGCCAGGTTCAGCGCCCGTCCCAGGCCTGTCTCCAACATGCCGCCGCACCGTAGCGACACGCCCGCCTCGCGGCAGCGCTGGTGGATGCGGCGGGCCTCGACCAGCCCACCCACCCGGCCGGCCTTGAGGCTCACGGCGCCGCACACGTCCAGGGTCAGCGCCGACTCGAGCTGGGCCAGCGAGCCGATGGACTCGTCGAGGCACACCGGCACGCCGATCTGGCGGGCCAGGCGGGCGTGGCCCACCAGATCGTCGGGCGCGAAGGGCTGCTCGATGGCCACGAGGCCGATGCTGGCGTCGGCCAGCCGGCCGAGCGTGGCGAGCTGGTCGACCGCGTCGCTGCGGTAGCTGCCGTTGGCGTCGGCCAGCAGCGCGACCCCGTCGCCCGCGGCCGAGCGCACGGCCCGCAGGGGCTCGAGGTCCCAGCCCGGCTGGATCTTCACCTTGAAGGCCCGGTGGCCCTCGCCGTGCCAGCGCAGGACGGTGTCGACCAGCTCGTCCACGGTGCGAGTCATCCCGACGGCGATGCCCGTCGGCACCACCGGGCGGGTGGCGCCCAGGAACGCGGCCATCGACCTCCCCTCGGCCCGCAGGCCGGCGTCGATGGCGGCGCACTCCAGCGCGGCCTTGGCCATGTGATGGCCGCGCACCTCGCGCAGCGTGCGTCCGGCCAGCAGCCGGGGGACGAGGTGGTGCTCCAGCACGTGCATGGCGCCGGCCGCGTACTCCGGCCAGTAGGTGGGCTCCGGCTCGGCCACGCACTCGCCCCAGCCGTCGGGCCCGTCGTCGACCAGGGCCCGCACGACAACCACGTCGCGGCGCCGCCGGGTGCCGTGCGCGGTGACGAACGGCTCGGCCAGCGGCATGCGCACCAGGCGCAGCTCGATGCCGGCGAGCGCGACCTCCATCGCCACCTCCTGACCGGGTCGGTTCGGGCCCCATCATCTCAAGCCGGGCCGACATCGCCGGGGACGGTCGGCACGGCGGGTGGGCACGCGCGGTGGCGGCGCGCCCCGCGGGGTCGGTAGCCTGGGCGCGTCATGGCTACGACCGCCCTCGCCCTCAAGGCCAACGATCCCTGCTGGTGCGGCAGCGGGCGCAAGTTCAAGCGCTGCCACAAGGCCAGCACCGACCACATCCGGCCGGGGCGCGTGAGCCCGCCGCGGGCGGTGCCGCCCGAGATCGCGCGCCCGCCCTACGCCGAGACCGGCGTGCCGGTGCGCCGGCCCGAGGCGCACGTCCGCACGCCCGAGGTCATCGAGCGCATGCGGGTGGCTGGCCGGGCCGCGGCCGAGATCCTGCAGACGGTCGGCGCCGCGGTGGCGCCCGGGGTCACCACCGACGAGCTCGACGCGCTGTGCCACGAGGAGTGCATCCGCCGGGGCGGCTACCCGAGCCCGCTCAACTACGGCGCGTTCCCCAAGTCGTTGTGCACGTCGGTGAACGAGGTCATCTGCCACGGCATCCCCGACGACCGGGCGCTCATCGACGGCGACATCGTCAACCTCGACGTGACGATCTTCCTCGACGGGGTCCACGGCGACACCAACGCCACGTTCCCGGTGGGGCAGATCGACGAGGCCTCGGCCCGGCTCATCGCGGTCACCCGCGAGTGCCTCGACCGCGGCATCGCCGTCGTGAAGCCGGGGCGCCAGGTGCGCGAGATCGGCCGGGCCATCCAGCGCTACGCCGAGGGCCGGGGCTACGGGGTGGTCCGCGCGTTCGTGGGGCACGGCATCGCCGAGCAGTTCCACACCGACCTGCAGATCCCCCACTACGACGACGAGAGGGCCACGACGGTCATCGAGCCGGGCATGACCTTCACCATCGAGCCGATGATCACGATGGGCGCGTGGCAGCACGAGATCTGGGCCGACGACTGGACCGCGGTCACCGTCGACCGCAAGCGCACCGCGCAGTTCGAGCACACGCTCCTCGTCACCGACGAGGGCGCCGAGATCCTCACCACGGTCTGAGTCCCCGCCGTTCGTCGGCGACCCAGGGCGGCGCGCGCGGCCGCCCGAGTGATCTCGGCGACGAGAACATGTTTGAGCGCATCGTCCCTGGTCAGTAACGAACTCGCGGCGGACATTCGCCATTCGACTCGCGATCTGCCTAGGGTTTCCGCCCGGCGATCGGCAGATTGCTGGTCATCTGTACACAGGGGGAACCCCGATATGCGCAAGATCCGCGTAGCGGCACTTCTGTCGCTGGGCGTCGCCGCCCTGGTGGCGCCACCCTTGAGCGCCGAGGCGTCCACCGGCGGAGCCACGGGCCCGGCATCGTCCGCCAGCCCGGCCGGCGCCGCCGCCCAGGACGACGGCAGCGGCGAGTTCGTCGTCGCCTACGAAGGCAGCGCCGCCGCCGTCACCCAGGCCGTGACCGGCGCCGGCGGCCAGGTCCTCGACGTGAACGAACAGGTCGGCATCGCGCTCGGTGACATCGAGCGACGCCGGCTTCCGCGACGAGGTGGCTGCGACTGCGACGGTCACCGCCGTCGCCCGCAACCACGCCGTCGGCACGGTCCGTCCCGGGCAGCCCCACCGCTTCGCCGAGGAGCGCCCGTCGACCGCCGATCGCGCCGCGGCCGCCCGGGCCGGCGCCTCGTCGTCCTCCGGAAGGCGTGGCCGCGGCACCGAGCCCCTGTCCAGCCTGCAGTGGGACATGGAGCAGATGAACGTGGCTGCCGCCCAGCGCCGGGCCACCGGCGACGGCGTGACCATCGGCATCATCGACACCGGCATCGACGGGCACCATCCGGACCTGGCGCCCAACTTCGACGCCCGCGCCTCGCGCAACTTCACCATGGACATCCCGTTGGTGGACGGACCGTGTGAGGTGGCCACCTGCATCGACCCCGCCGACGTCGACGAGAACGGCCACGGCACCCACACCGCCGGCACGGCGGCCGCCGCTCGCAACGGCATCGGCATCTCCGGCGTGGCGCCGGACGCGACGCTGGTCAACCTGCGGGCCGGCCAGGACTCCGGCTTCTTCTTCGTGTACGAGACGGTGGCCGCCCTCACCTACGCCGGCGACTCCCGCATCGACGCGGTGAACATGAGCTTCTTCACCGACCCGTGGCTCTACAACTGCGACTCGGCCGACGACTACGTGTCGGGTGCCGTCACCCCCGAGCAGATCGAAGAGCAGGCGTTCATCCGCTCGACGGTCCTCGCCGGGCTCGACTACGCCCACGACCGGGGCGTGACCCTGGTGGCGTCAGCCGGCAACAGCCACATCGACCTGTCGGCAGCCACCCGCTTCGACAACATCAGCCCGGACTTCCCGGGCGGCACCGAGGTCACGCGGACGGTCACCAACGACTGCCTCGACCTCCCCGCCGAGGGCGAGAACGTCATCACGGTGGGCTCGACCGGCCCGTCGACCACCAAGTCCGACTTCTCCAACTACGGGCTCGGCAGCGTGGACGTGGCGGCGCCGGGCGGCTGGTTCCGCGACTTCGTGGGCACCCCGCAGTTCTCGACGCCGTCCAACATGGTCCTGTCGTCGTACCCGCTGGCGGTGGCGATCGACGAGGGCCTGGTCGACGCCAACGGCATCCCGACCGACGACTTCTCGGTGCGGAGCTGCGATCGCCGGGGCAACAACTGCGGCATCTACACCTACCTGCAGGGCACCTCGATGGCGTCACCACACGTCACCGGTCTCGCCGCGCTGGTGATCGAGGAGCACGGCCGGGGCAACCACCGGCGGGGCTTCTCGCTCGACCCGAACACCGTCGGCTCGATCATCGAGCGGACAGCGGCCGACCACGCCTGCCCGGTCGGGGGCGTCGAGATCTACACCGACGAGGGTCGGCCCGCCGAGTTCAACGCACCGTGCGCCGGCACCACCGCCGAGAACGGCCTGTACGGCGAGGGCATCGTCGATGCCGCCGCCGCCGTCGCCCGCCGGTGATGCGCTGAGCTGAACCTCTGACGCGACGTCCCGGGCGGCGCCGGTCCACCTCGTTCGGACCGGTGCCGCCCGGCGTCGCGCTCGGACGCCCGGGCTGGGCGTCGTGCCGAACCGGCGTGCATCCGTGCCGGAATCCGCGACGGGCGAACGCCGGAACGGCTCGGCCGGCGTCGGATCGAGGCGACCGGGCCGTCAGGTGGCCGCCGGGACGGCGGAGGCGTCGGCGGCCGCGCAGAAGTCGTCGATGCGCCCCCGGATCACGTCCAGGCTGGCCGTCCAGAACGCCCCGTCGGCCACGTCGATGCCGAACCGGGCGGCGAGCTGGGACGCCTTCTCCAGGCCCGTCGCCGACAGCATGTCCCGGTAGGCCGACCGGAACCCCTCGGGGTCGTCGAGCCAGCGGGCGTACAGCCCGAGGCCGAACAGCAGGCCGAACGTGTAGGGCCAGTTGTAGAAGGTCGAGCTGTAGTAGTGCGGCTTGGCGGCCCACATGAGCGGGTGCAGCTCGTCGGGATCGAGGCCGTCGCCGTAGGCCTCGGACTGGGCGGCGGCCATGAGCTCGGACAGCTCGCGGGCGGGCAGGGTCGAGCGGCGGCGCCGCTCGAACACCGCCGACTCGAAGGCGAACCGGCTGCGGATGTCGACCACCACCTGGCACGCGCCCTGCAGGTCCGCCTCCAGCAGCGCCAGGCGCTCGCCGCCCTCGGCCGTCTCGAGCGCCCGGTCGGTGAGGATGGTCTCGCAGAAGATGCTGGCGGTCTCGGCCAGGGCCATCGGCGTCCACCGCTGGAGCGGCGTGCGATGGCGCAGGGCCTGGTTGTGGTAGGCGTGGCCCAGCTCGTGGGCGAGGGTGTGCACCGAGTCGATGGACCCGTCGTAGTTCATCAGGATGCGGCTGGCGCCGTCGCCCACGTGCATGCAGAAGCCCCCGCCCACCTTGCCGGTGCGGGGACCGGCGTCGACCCAGCGCTGGTCGAGGGCCGTGCGGGCGAGGTCGGCCAGGTCGTCCCCGTAGCCGGTGAAGGCTCGGTCCACGGCGGCGGTGGCGGCGGGCCAGGGGAGGGCGGGAGCGTCGCCGACGGGGGCGAACAGGTCCCAGAACGCGCACCGCCCCTTGCCGAGGAGCCGGGCCTTGGCCGCGAGGTAGCGGCGGAAGTCGGGCAGCGCGGCGTCCACCGCCGACTGCATGGCGTCGAACGCGGCGCGCTCCACGGCGCTGGCCTCGAGCACCGGGTCGAGCGGGTCGTCCCAGCCCCGGCGGGCGCCGAGGGCGAGCGTCTCGCCCTTGATGGCGTTGAGGGCCGCGGCGATGGGGGTGGCGTGGCTCTGCCAGGCCTCGAGCTCGGCCCGGAACGCCGCCTCGCGGGTGGCGGCGTCGGGGTGCGTGGCCAGGCCGCGGACGGCGAAGATCGGCAGCGTTTCCCGGCTGCCGTCGGGGTGCTCGACCGTGCCGGTGACGCCCGCGCTCACGTCCTGGTACAGGCGGCCCCAGGCGGTCGACCCGGTGACGCCCAGCTCGGCTGCCAGCGACTCCTCGGGCTCCGTCATCTGATGCGCGGCGCGCAGGGCCGCCTTGCGCAGCGGCCAGGCGTGTTCGGCGGCCGCCGGGCTCGCCCCCACCAGCGTGTCGACGTCCAGGGTGCCCACCCAGGCGTCGAACCGGCTGCGCAGCGTGGCGAGCCGGGCCTCGAGGCTGGTCAGTCGCGACAGCAGGGCCTGGGCGGCCTCGTCGCCGCTGTCGGTGCTGACGTGGCCGTAGGCGAACGTCTCGATCCGCGAGAACCGCTCGCGCACGGTGTTGGTCGACGCCAGCACCTCCTCGAACGCCGCCGCCTGCGGCCCGTCGCCGGCGGCCCCGCGGTCGTCCTCGTCGGTCGCCCGGCCGTCGTCGCCCCGCACGCCGTGACGGTCGTACAGCGCAGCCAGCGCGGCGATGTCGTCGGCCAGCGCCGCCTCGGCGGCGGCCACCTCCGGGCCGTCGACCGCGGGGAACAGCGGCGTGAGGTCCCACCGGGGGAGGGCGTCGGTGTCGCCGGGGGCGGTGTGGTCGATGGCCGTCATGCCGGCCATCGTGCCACCCCCTCGGATCGCCGGCGCCCGGCCCGGATGTCAGCCGGCGCCGACGGCGGCGGTCGACCTCGCCAGCTGCGGGGCGAGGTCGCCGCGCGGCTCGACGTCCACGCCGCCGGCGAGGTCCAGCCACGCCGCCATGGCGGCGAGCTCGGCCGCCAGCTCGTCCGTCACCCGGTCGCGCCCGCCGGCGGTCGCCGCCTCGGCCGCCGGCTCGGCCCAGGCCGCCCGCACCC
This sequence comes from uncultured Acidimicrobiales bacterium, assembly GCA_963842395.1. Lineage (GTDB taxonomy): Bacteria > Actinomycetota > Acidimicrobiia > Acidimicrobiales > VFJN01 > ZC4RG19. The sequence continues at coordinate 2,261,281 of CAWJGJ010000001.1, read as the reverse complement.
GCAGCACGCCGGCCTGGCGGTCGGCCTTGAGGTCGACCCGGGCCACCAGCCGCTCGTCGAGCAGGAAGGGCAACACGTAGTAACCGTGCACCCGCTTGGGGGCGGGCGTGTAGATCTCGATGCGGTAGTGGAACCCGAACAGCCGCAGGGTGCGGGCCCGTTCCCAGATCAGCGAGTCGAACGGCGACAGCAGCGCCCGGGCCCGCATGCGGCGGCGCGGCTGGCGGGCCTCGGGGTGCAGGTACGCGGGCTGGTCCCAGCCCTCGACCCGGACGACCTGCAGCGCCCCGTCGGCGGCCAGGCCGGCCAGCAGGGCGGCGCTCGCCGGGACGTTGATGCGGTAGTAGTCGGCCAGGTCACGGGCGGTGCCGAGGCCGTGGGCCCGGGCGGCGACGAGCAGCAGCTCGCGCCGGGCGTCGTCGGCCGCGGGCGTGGGCTCGGCCAGCACCGCGGGCGGGAGCCAGCGCTCGGGCAGCATGTACGCCCGCGTGAACCCGTTGCGGCGGGTGGCGGTGACGTCGCCCGCGTAGAACAGGTGCTCGACCACCCGCTTGCCGTCGCCCCAGCCCCACCAGCTCTCGGACTGGCGCGGCGCCTGGCGGTGGACGTCCAGCTCGCCGATCGTGACCGGCCCCCGCTCGCTGATCTCGGCCAGCGCGGCGGCCACCAGCTCGGGCTTGTCGCGGGCGCTGCGGCGGATGCCCGCCCACGGGTGGTCGCCCGTCATGCGCCAGCGCAGCAGCGGCTGGCGGGCGACCGGATGGAGCGAGGCCTCGTGCCCCCAGTACTCGAACACCTGCCGGCTGCCCCACAACCAGCGGGTGAGGGCCGCCCGGTCGTAGGCACCCAGCCGGGCGAAGAACACCAGCTCGTGGCTGCGGGTCACCACGTTGACCGAGTCGACCTGCACCGTCGCCAGGCGATCGAGCACCCGGCGGAAGTGGCGGCTGTCGACGCGCCCCGTCGGCCGCTTGTCCGCGAAGCCCTGGGCGGCGAGCGCCACCCTCCGGGCATCGCGCAGGCTCATCTCCGCCGGCTCACCCATGCTCCGGCGACGCTACCGGGACAAGGCACTAGGTTGACGCGCAGTCAGATTCCCGCCCCAGCAGTCCAGGGAGGACCGTTCGATGGGCTACCGCGTGGTGGTCGACTTCGACCTGTGTGAGAGCAACGCCCGCTGCATGGAGGCCGCGCCCTCAGTGTTCGAGGTGCGCGAGGACGACTTCCTCTACGTCCTCGACGAGACGCCGCCCGACGAGGTGCGCGAGCAGGTCGAGGAGGCCGTGCGCCGCTGCCCCAAGGCGGCGATCTCCCTCGCCGAGGAGTGACGGTCGACACCGGGCGCAGCGGCGGGTCCCGGCACCGGGACCGTCGTCATCGTCGGCGCTTCGCTGGCCGGCCTGCGGGCGGCCGAGGAGCTGCGGGGGAGGGGTTTCGGGGGCACCATCACGGTCGTCGGCGACGAGCCGCACCGGCCCTACGACCGGCCCCCGCTGTCGAAGCAGGTGCTGGCCGGCGCCTGGGAGCTCGAGCGGATCACGCTCACGGTCATGGCCGACGGCGGAGTCGACGGCCTCGACCTCGACTGGCGGCTCGGCGCCCGGGCGGTGGGCCTCGACCCGATCGCCCGGCGGTTGGCCCTCGCGTCGGGCGAGACGATCGCCTACGACGGGCTGGTCATCGCCACCGGCGCCTCGCCCCGCATGCTGCCCGGCGTCCAGGGCACCGCGGGCGTCCACACCCTCCGCACGCTCGACGACTGCCTGGCGGTGCGGGCCGACCTCGACGCCGGAGCCCACCGGGTCGTCGTGGTGGGCGCGGGGTTCATCGGCTCGGAGGTGGCCGCCACCTGCCGGATGCGGGGCTGCGACGTGACCATCCTCGAGGCCCTGCCCGTGCCCCTCGGGCGCGCGCTGGGCGACGAGTTGGGCACGGTCATGGGCGAGCTGCACCGTGACCACGGTGTCGACCTGCGCCTGGGGACGGGCGTGGCGGCGCTGGAGGGCGGCGAGCGGGTCGAGGCGGTGCGCCTGGCCGACGGGTCGACCGTCGCCGCCGACCTCGTGGTGGTGGGCATCGGCGTGTCGCCCAACACCGCGTGGCTCGACGGCTCGGGGCTGGCGCTCGACGACGGCGTGGTCTGCGACGCCACCACCCGCGTCGCCCCCGGCGTGGTGGCGGCGGGCGACGTCGCCCGCTGGCCGAGCCGGCGCTTCGGCGAGCTGATGCGGATCGAGCACTGGGACAACGCCATCGCCATGGGCGAGCACGCGGCCCGGCGCCTGCTGGTCGAGCTGGCCGGCCAGGGCGGCACCGCGGAGGAGTACGACCCGGTCCCGTGGTTCTGGTCCGACCAGTACGACCGCAAGGTGCAGCTCGCCGGGCGCTCGTCGGGTGCGGACGAGGTGCGGATCGTCGACGGCTCGACCGAGGAGCGGCGCTTCGTCGCCCTCTACCGCCGGGGCGATCGGCTGGCGGGCGTGCTGGCCATGAATCGCCCCCGGCTGCTCGTCGGGTACCGGGCCCTGGTCGAGCGGGGCGCCGGCTGGGACGAGGCACTGGCCGCGACGTGACCCCGACCGCCGCGGTGCTGCTGGGCGTCACGCTGGTGGCGGCCGCCATCGACTGGGTGGCGGTCGCCCACGAGCACAAGCCGGTCGAGTACCTCTTCAAGCCGCTCACGCTGGCGGCGCTCACGGCCACCGCGCTGTCCCTCGACCCCGCCGACACCACGGTGCGGGCCTGGTTCGTCGCCGCCCTGGTGCTGTCGCTGGCCGGCGACGTGTTCCTGATGCTGCCGGGCGACCGGTTCGTCCCCGGCCTCGCATCGTTCCTGCTGGCCCACCTGGCGTACATCGGTGGCCTGGTGGCGGCGGGCCTGCATCCGGCAGGTGTCGTGGCGGGCCTCGTCGTCGTCGGGATGGCGTACGCGGTGGTGGGCACCCGGATCGTCGCGGGTGTCAGCGGCAGCGAGCCCGCGCTGGTGGTGCCGGTCACCGCGTACATGGGCGTGATCTCGGCCATGGTCGTGTGCGCGCTGGGGACGGGCGACGCCGTGGCCGCGGCCGGTGCCGCGCTCTTCTACACGTCCGACGCCCTGATCGGATGGGGCCGGTTCGTGCGGGAGCACAGCCGGGGCCCCCTGGCGGTGATGGTCACGTACCACCTGGGTCAGGTGCTGCTGGTGCTCTCCCTGCTCTGACCGCGCCTCCTGCGGCTGTCGGGCGTTCCCCTGCGTTGTCCGTGGGGAAGCCTCAGGTGGCGAGGGCGGCGGTCAGCCGGGTGGCCTCCCGTTCGGCCAGCGCCACCGTGACCCACATCCGCTCGACGTGCTGGCGCACCTGCAGCTCGCCCTGGGGGATGGGGTTGGCCTCGATGAACGCCGCCACCTCGCCGGCCAGCGCGCGATCGCGCACGCCGCGGATGCCGCCGATCAGCCGCGCCAGGCTGTTGGCCGGGAAGCGCTGCTGGATGTCGGACCAGTGGCCCGCCACGAACGCCCACGCCGCGGCGCCGTTGTCGCGGTTGTCGATGGCCGCCCCCAGTAGGTACGGGGCGTCCTGCGTGCGGACGTCGCCCGTGAGGCTGAGCTCGAGCGTGCGGGCGAACGCCTCGGGATCGCGGAAGCGGGCCAGGGAGAACAGCAGGCGCTGCCGATCCTGCGGGTTGCCGGCCGCCCGGAAGGCCGTCGCCAGCCGCTCGTGCAGCGCCACGTCGCCCCGGGTGGCCGATACGGTGAGCGCCGGGGAGGCCAGGCTGGGATCGACGCTGGGCGGGTGGTCGAGGAACCGGTCGAGCAGCGCGACGGCGCGTTGCTGGGCGGCGGCGTCGTCGGCCAGCAGGGCGGCGGTCTGGAGGAGGACGCCCCGCAGGGTGCGGCTGCGGTCGTCGTCCCCCGGGCGGGCCTCGCCCCCCAGGTCGGCGCGGGCCGGGCCGATGAGCGCGGCCACCCGGCCGTGCAACCCGACCTGTGCCTCGCCCTCGACCAGCCGGTCGATGGTCGTGAGGCCGGCGGTGATGCGCTCCCACACCGACAGGTCGCGCTCGTCGCCCAGGCGGCCGACCATGGCCAGGTACGAGAGGGCGTCGCCGCTGCCGGCCAGCACCGCCGCCCAGGCGTCGTCGACCAGCGTGTAGCGCTCGAGCGCGGTGAGCGACGCCAGGTTGTCCAGCAGGGCGTCGAGCAGCGCCGGCTCGTAGCGCACCCGGTAGAACCCGTGGGCCCCGAGGTTGGCGTTGACCCATGGGAGGGGTCGGACGGGCTGGCCGTGCCCGAGGCCGAGCTCGAGCACGTCGCCGTCCAGCAGCCCGGTCGACGAGCTGCCGCCGTCGGCGTCTCGGTGACCGACCGCGAGCGGGACGGCCCATTTCGCCCCGTCGTCGGCGTCGTAGCGGAACCGGCGCTGACGGAACCGGAGGGTGGTGCCCTCGCCCCGCTCGACCTGCACCTCGGGGAAGCCGCCCTGGAAGATCCACGACTCGGCGATGCGCCGGACGGGCTCGCCGGTCTCGGCCTCCAGGGCCTCCCACAGGTCGGACGTCTCGGTGTTGCCGTACTGGTGGCGGGCCATGTAGCGGCGGATCCCGTCCCGGAACCGCTCGGCCCCCAGGTACTGCTCGAGCATGCGCACCACCGACGCGCCCTTCTCGTAGGTGAGCACGTCGAACATGCCGTCGGCGTCGGCCGGGGACACGACCGGGTACTCGATGGGGCGGGTGGCCGCCAGCGAGTCGGTGTCGAAGGCGGCCGAGCGCGACAGCCCGAAGTCGACCCAGCGCTGCCACTCGGGGCGGAAGGCGTCGGTGCAGGTCATCTCCATGAAGGTGGCGAAGGCCTCGTTGAGCCAGATGCCGTTCCACCACTTCATGGTCACCAGGTCGCCGAACCACATGTGGGCGATCTCGTGGGCGATGACGTCGACCACCGCCTGGAGCTCGGACTGGGTGGCCGTCGCCGGGTCGACGAGCAGCAGCCTCTCGCGGAAGGTCACGCAGCCCAGGTTCTCCATGGCCCCGAACGCGAAGTCGGGGATGGCCACGAGATCGAGCTTGTCGCCCGGGTACACCATGCCGAACCAGTCGGCGAAGAAGCGCAGGGCGAACTCACCCACCTCGAGCGCGAAGTCGGCGAGGTGCTGCTGGCCGGGCGGGCACACCACGCGCAACGGCTTGCCGTCGACGTCGACCGGGGCGGTGGCCACGAGTGGGCCCACCACGAACGCCACCAGGTAGGTGGACATGGGCATCGTGTCGGCGAAACGGACCGCGACCGTGCCCTCGCCCGCCGGCTCGCGGCCGATCTCGCCGCCGTTGGAGATGGCCAGCAGGTCGTCGGGCACCACCAGCGTGACCCCGAAGACCGCCTTGGCGTCGGGCTCGTCCCAGCAGGGGAAGGCCCGGCGGGCGTCGGTGGCCTCCATCTGGGTGGTGGCCAGCACCCGGGTGGCCCCCTCGTGGTCGGTGAAGGTCGACCGGTAGAAGCCGACGAGCTTGTCGTTCAGCTCGCCCCGGAACGCCAGGTGGAGGGTGGCCGGGCCCGCGGGCAGGGGCTGGTCGAAGGTGAGGGTGGCGCGCTCGGCGTCGCGGTCGAGGGTGACCTTGGCGGTCAGCCGCTCGTCGCCGAGCTGAGCCGTCGCCTCGTCGATCTCGATGTCGAGCGCGTTGAGCACCACGGACGCGGTGGGCTCGACGACGTCGACCGCGACGGCCTCGGACCCCGAGAAGGTGGCGGCGGACAGGTCGGGTGCCAGCGTGAGGTCGTAGCGGCGGGGGACGACCGTGCGCGGCAACCGGTGGGGGTTCTCAGACGTGGGCACGAGGGAGCACCGTACCCAGGAGGTGTGCCGGTTCGCGCCGCGATTCCCGGCTGACGGTGTGACTGCAAGCGTGGGCCGCGGGGGCGACTAGCCTCGCCTGGATGACCGCAGACGCCACGCTCGACGTCGTCGGCATCGGCAATGCGCTGGTGGACGTGCTGTCGCACGAGGACGACCAGTTCATCGCCGAGCACGGGCTCGTGAAGAGCGCGATGACGCTGATCGAGCCCGACCGTTCCGAGCAGCTCTACGCCGCCATGGGCCCGGGCATCGAGATGTCCGGCGGCTCCGCCGCCAACACCATCTCCGGGGTCGCCAGCTTCGGCGGCCGGGCCGCCTACATGGGCCGGGTGTGCGACGACCAGCTCGGCGCCGTGTTCGGTCACGACCTGCGGGCGCAGGGCGTGACGTTCAACAACAAGCCCGCGGTCGAGGGGCCCGCCACCGGCCGGTGCCTCATCGTGGTCACGCCCGACGCCCACCGCACGATGAACACGTGCCTCGGGGCCTCGGCGTTCTTCGGCCCGGTCGACGTCGACGCCGACCTCGTCCGCAGCGCCCAGGTGACGTTCCTCGAGGGCTACCTGTTCGACCGGCCGGAGTCCAAGGAGGCGTACTGGGTCGCGTCCCGCTACGCGCACGAGGCCGACCGCAAGGTGGCCCTGACCCTGTCCGACCTGTTCTGCGTCGAGCGCCACCACGACGACTTCCTGCCGCTCGTGCGCGAGCGGGTCGACATCCTGTTCGCCAACGAGGCCGAGGCCTGCGCCCTGTGGGCCTGCGACGAGGTGGGGGCCGCCGTCGAGCGGGCCCGGGCCGAGGTGGCGGTGGCCTGCATCACGCTGTCGGAGAAGGGGTCGGTGATCGTGGCCGGCCCCGAGACCTACGAGATCCCGGCCGAGCCGGTCGCGGTGGTCGACACGACGGGAGCCGGCGACCTGTACGCGGCCGGCTTCCTCTACGGCTACACCACCGGTCGCCCGCTGCCCGAGTGTGGCCGGCTGGCCTCGGAGGCCGCCGCCGAGGTGATCAGCCACATCGGCGCCCGCCCGGAGATCTCGCTCTCGACCCTGCTCGGCTGAGCCCGCGGTCGCCGCTCAGCGGACGAACTGGTGGCGGGGGGCGACCTTGAGGATGACCCTCTCCGACTGCACGGGGTTCGTGTAGTCGGCGCCCGTGTACTTCTGCGCCAGCTCGTCGATGTGGGCGCGGGCGTCGGGCCCGGTCAGCTTCTCGACGACCTCGCCCCGCACCTCGCCGTAGGAGTACCCGTTGGCGGCGTCGATGATGGCGACCGTCACCCGGGGGTCGCGCTCGACGTTGCGGTACTTCTGGCGGTGCACCTCGGTGTTGAGCAGCAGGTGGTCGTCGTCGGCGTCGACCCACAGGACGGTGGTCTGCGGTGTCCCGTCGGCCATGAGGGTGGTGACCGCGGCGAAGTTGCGGCCCTCCGTGGCGAGCGTGCGGATCTTGTCGTCGAGCATGGCGCCAGGCTACGGACCGGCCGGCCCGAATCCCGCCTCGCCGATCGCGGCATCCGGGGCGACCGGCGCACCGGACGGGGCGGTCAGGCGGCCGGGGCGCCGTGGGCCTCGGCCGCCCGGCACACGAGGTGGATGCCGCGGAGGGTGAGGTCGGGATCCACGGCCGTGGCGGTCTCGCCCAGCCGGGCCACCAGCGGTCCCAGGCCGCCGGTGATCACCACCGGGCACGGGCCCACCAGGCGCTGGTGGCCGCGGACCAACCCGTCCACCAGGGCCGCCGCCCCCCGCAGCACGCCGGTGCGGACGCAGTCGCCCGTCGAGGTCCCTGCGAGGGGCGGGTCGGCGGCGGTGGGGAAGGGCTCGCCGTCCAGCGTGAGTCGGGGGAGTCGCTCGACCAGCCCCCGGTACGCGGTGACCGGGCCGGGGGCGATGGCGCCGCCCACGAACCGGCCGCCGGCGTCGACGACGTCGCAGGTGATGGCGGTGCCCACGTCGGCCACCACCACCGGGGCGCCCCAGCCGGCGACGGCGGCGACGGCGTCGGCGATGCGGTCGGCCCCGAGATCGTCCACCGGTCGGTAGTCGATCGCCAGGGGCGCCGACCCGGCGGTGACGAAGCGGATCCCCCCGGCGGGGGTGGCCTGTGCGGCCAGTCGCCGCAGCGCACGCGTGGCGGCGGGCGCCACCGACGAGACGGCGACGTGGTCGACGCGGCCGGTCCGGGCGAGCAGGTCGGACAGGCGGGCCCGCCAGCGGGCGCCCGGGGTCGGGAAGGTGTCGAGCCGGGTGATGCCGCCCGCGTGGGAGATGGCCGCCTTCGTCCACGAGCTGCCCACGTCGAGCACCAGTGCGGTGCCGGTGGCGGCGGTCGGGCCGGGGTGCGGGTCCGGCCTCACAGCGCTGAGGTCTTGGCCGACTCCCGCCCCCATGCCGACGATGGTCGGCTCGCCGTGGATCAAAGTCAATCCTAGGGATTCATTGATCTTCTCTAAGCTCTGGATTGTGACGCTCGACGACCTGCGAGCCTTCGTGGCGGCGTGCGAGGCGGGCAGCCTCAGCGCGGCGGCCCGCCGGCTCGGGACCAGCCAGCCCGCGGTCAGCCAGCACGTCCGCCGGCTGGAGCGCGAGCTGGACGTGACGCTGTTCGAGCGGGGGCGCCGCGGCGTCATGCCCACGGCGGCGGGGCGCACCCTGCTGGCCGCGGCCGCCGACGCCCTGGGGGCGGTCGACGCCGGCCGCCGCGAGCTCGACCGGCTGCGCAGCGGCGACACGGGCACGCTGCGGCTGGCCACGGGCGGGACGACGTTGCGTCACTTCATGGTGCGGCCGCTCGCCCGGTTCCGCGAGCGCCATCCGGGCATCACCTTCGACTACGTGTCGGCCACGTCGAGCCGCGCGTGCCTGGACGCCGTGCGGGCCGACCGCGCCGACCTGGCCTTCGTGACCGTCGGCGCCGCCGGGGGCCTCGACGAGCGGCCTGCGCTCCACACGCCCTGGGTGCTGGTCGTCGCCGCGGACGACCCGCTGGCGGGCCGGGCACGGCCGCCGCGCCCGGCCGACCTGCGGTCGGCCCGTGCGATCGGCATGCCCGCGGCGGCCACGTCACGCCAGCAGCTCGACGACCAGCTCGCGGCCCATCACGTCCGGCTGGCGTACGCGGCCACGGTCGGGGACTGGGACACCGCGGTCCAGCTCGTGGCGCTGGGCGTCGGTCGCGCCATCGTGCCGGGCCTCTGGGTGCACGACCTGGACGGCGATGGCCCGCTCCGCGCCCTGCCGCTCCAGGGCCTCGAGCCCGTCACCATCGGCTGGGCCGCTCGGCGGTGGTCGGCGCTGCCCGACCACGCGGACGCCTTCGTGCGGCTGGTGGGCGAGGGCTTCGCGGAGCTGGGCGAGTCCGCCCGCTCCGAGCTGGTGCCGGAGGCGGCGCTGAGACCGGAGTGACGCGATCCGGCGTCCATCCGTTGCGGGATCCGCAACGGGCGAACGCCGGATCGGGGGGACGGGCTACCGCTCGGCGCGGTACAGGCGCATGGTCAGCGGGCCGAACACGGCGACCAGGCCCACGCTCCAGGCCAGCACCCAGGCGATGGCGCCGGCGTCGACGGAGCCGTGCATGAGCCCTCGGGCGGCGGTGGTGAGGTGCGTGATGGGGTTGTTGGCCACCACGGCCTGCACCCATCCCGGCATGGTCGTCGGTCTCGACGAACACGTTGCTGGCGAAGGTGAGCGGGAACAGGATGGTCATGCTCATCTGCATCACCGCCTCGGGGGTCTGCATCCGCAGGCCCACCGTGGTCCACACCCACGAGAGGCTGAAGGCGAACACCAGCACCAGGGCCACCGCCGCCGTCACGCCCGGCACGCCGCCGTCGGGCCGGAAGCCCAGGATGACGCCGACCACGATCATCACCACCGACGCCATCAGGTAGCGGGCGGCGTCGGCCAGCATCATCCCCACCAGCACCGCCGGGCGCCAGATGGGCAGCGACCGGAAGCGGTCGAACACGCCCTTGCTGATGTCGGTGTTGAGCCCCATCCCCGTGTACATGGTGATCCAGCACACCGTCATCACCACGATGCCCGGGAGCAGCCCCTGCAGGTAGGCGCTGGGCGAGCCCGCGAGGGCGCCGCCGAACAGGTACGTGTAGAGCAGCACGAACATGATCGGGAACGCCGTCACGTCGAACAGCTGCATGGGCACGTGGCGGATCTTGAGGACGGCCCGCCACGCGAAGGCGACCGACGCCACCCGGGCGGACGCGGGCGCCGGGCGGGACCGGGTCGACAGGGCGGCCCGCAGGGTGGCCTCGGACACTGCGGGCCCGTCGCCGGTACGGGTGGCCTCCGAGCGCTCGATGGTGGTCGTGGTGGACGTGGTGGACATCGACTCGGTGCTCACGCCGCCGCCTCCTCCTCGTCGTCGGCGGGCGCCTCGGCCGGATGCCCGGTGAGGGCCAGGAACACCTCGTCCAGGCTCGGTTGACCGAGCGACATCTCCGCCAGGGCGATCCCGGCCCGGCCCAGGTCGGTCAGCGCCTGGCCCACGGCGCCGGCGTCGGCCGAGCGGGCGGACAGCAGGGCGGGATCCCCCTCCAGGTAGGTCGGCACGCCCAACGCGGCCGAGAGCACCTGCTTGGCGCGGGGCCGGTCCTCGGGATCGAGCAGGCGCACGTGCAGGGTGCCGGAGCCCACCGACGCCTTGAGCTCGCCGGACGTGCCCTCGGCGATGATCCGGCCGTGGTCGATGATGGCGATGCGGTCGGCGAGCTGGTCGGCCTCGTCGAGGTACTGCGTGGTGAGCAGCACCGTCGTGCCCGCCGCCACCAGGATCCGGATGATCTCCCACACCTGGTTGCGGCTGCGGGGGTCGAGCCCGGTGGTGGGCTCGTCGAGGAACAGCAGGTCGGGGGTCACGACGATGCTGGCGGCGATGTCGAGCCGGCGGCGCATGCCGCCCGAGTAGGTGCTCACGAGGCGGTCGGCCGCGTCGGTCAGGCCGAAGGCGTCGAGCAGGTCGCCGGCCCGCTCCTCGGCCGGCCGGCGGGTGAAGCCGTAGAGCCGTCCGAGCAGCACCAGGTTCTCGCGTCCCGTCAGCTCCTCGTCGACGGAGGCGAACTGGCCGGTCAGGCTCACCCGGGTGCGCACGGCGTCGGCTTCGTCGACGACGTCGTGACCGAGCACCCGGGCCGAGCCCGCATCGGGGTGGAGGAGCGTGGCCAGCACGCGGATGGTGGTGGTCTTGCCGGCGCCGTTGGGCCCGAGCACGCCGTAGACCGTGCCGGCCCGCACGCGCAGGTCGATGCCGTCGACCGCCCGCGTGTCGCCGAACGTCTTGACGAGGCCCTCGGTCTCGATCGCCAGCGTCGTGTCTGGTTCCACCGGGTCGTCTCCGTGGTGTGGTGCGGTCGGTGCGGGCGTCGGCGTCACCCGGTCGTTCTGACGGGTGCCGGTCGCCGAACTCATCGTTGCCCGGCCGCGTCGCCGACCGGCAGGTGCTTCAGCCAGTCCCGCCACGCCGGCTCGCGGTCCTCGACCACGTCGGCGGCCGCGTCGCCGAACAGCCAGGCGTTCACCACCGCCGAGGTGACGCCGTCGCCCGTCTCGATCGCGCACAGGGCGAGGTAGCCCGGCGCCGGGTCGTCGACGGTCATGTGCAGGTAGCGCTCGTCGAGGCGGACGATCCGGCCCGCCAGACCGATGGCGTCGATCTGCTGGCCGACCTCGCGGGCGCCGAGCGCGGCGTCGATGGCGGCCCGCAGCTGGGATCCCGGGCGCTCGTGGTCCACGCTGACCTCCAGCCTGGTGGCCCGCTGGCCGGGGAAGCGGTCGAGGTAGATGCGCAGCAGGTCGAAGCTCGGCTGCCACCACCTGCCCATCTCGTCGAGGAGCTCGTCCTCCCAGTCGGCGCCGGTGCCGAAGGCGCTGGAGACGATGCGCACCACGCAGGTGCCGCCGGAGCGGGCCTCGACCAGGAACTCGCTGGCCAGGGGTGTGACGACGGCCTCCGGGTGGCCGGACATGGCGGCCCACTCGGGCTCCTCGTACACGAGGCGCCGGGGCGGCTCCCAGCCGGTGATGATGCCGGGCGAGTCGGTGTCGCCCATGTGGAGGACGATGGCGCCGCCCTCGCGCTCGTCGACGTCGGTGGACAGGAACCACGAGCTGATGCCGTCGGCGGTGGCGATGGCGGCCCACACCTGCTCGGGCGTGCCGGGCACCTCGACGGTGAACTCGAGCCGGAGCGGGACGTCGGGGGTGGTCATGGCATGGTCTCCTCGGGTTGCGATGGCTGGTCGGAGTCGGTCCGGGGACCGGCGGCGGGCTGGGGCTCGTCGGCGGGGTCGCGGTCTCCCGGGGGGAAGGCCGGGCCCGGGCCGGCGGCGGCGGGCTTGGGGTGGGCGGCGACGACCAGGCGGTGCGGGCGCCCGTCGTCGTGGTGGTAGCGGGCGGCCAGCTCGACCACGGCCGCGGTGAGGTCGTCGGCGAAGGCGGCGCGGTCGGCGGCCGAGCGGAAGCGGACCTCGGTGTCGATGGTGAGGGTCGGCAGGCGCTTGCCGGCGGCGTCGGCCCGGCGGGCGAGGCCGGCGACCTCGCGCACGACCCGCCCGGCCAGGGCGATGAGGTAGCCGGCCGAGAAGTGGTCGGCGGCCCGGTCGGGATCCACGGCCGACTCTCCCAACGCCGCGGGCGACACCACGTAGCTGGCGGCCGTGGCCCGCAGCACCCGTTCGGTGATGCCGCCCCGCCGGCGCTCCTCGGCCAGCTCGACCAGCCCGTGGGCCTCGAGGGTCCGCAGGTGGTAGTTGACCTTCTGGCGGGGGAGTCCCACCCGGGCGGCCAGGGTGGCGGCGGAGCCTGGTTCGACCAGCTCGGCCAGCAGCCGGGACCGGATGGGGTCGAGAGCCGACGAGGCAGCGGCCGGGTCTTCGATCACCTCGATGTCGTGCACGGGTCCACGATCGTCCTGACAACTTTATTTGTCAAGGGCTTTCGTCGGGCGGGGGATCGCCGTCCACGGCCAGCCGCGCGGGGCCGACGCCGATGTGGCCAAGGTCGACCGCGACCGAGGCCGATCCCGGTCGCCGCCGATCTCAGTCGACGCCGAGCAGGCCGTAGGAGGACGTGGGGACGCCGGCCCGCAGCGGCGTGGTCTCGTCCGGCGTGTCGCGGCGCAGGTCGGCCCCCATGGCGCGCAGCCGGGTGAGGAGCTCGTCCAGGCGTCCGGCCGCCCCCATGGGCAGGTCGTGGAGCGCGACCACCGACCAGGCGTGGCCCGAGATGTCGGCGAGCGCGACGTCGAGCCAACCGTCGGGGTCCTGCCAGTCCCCGGGAACCGAGGTCCACAGCACGCAGGTGTAGCCGCCCTCCGCCAGCCGGCGGGCGCCGTGGGGGCTCATCAGGCGCTCGTCGACCACACCGCCGACGCCGTAGGGCCGGAACAGCGAGCCGTCGCCGCCGAGCGACGCGACCAGCGCCCGCGTGTCGTCGAGCTCCCGGTCGACGCGGTCGTCGGGCAGCAGGCCGAAGGGCACCTCGTGGCTCCAGGTGTGGCCGCCCACGGCATGGCCCTCGGCGACCGCCCGCTCGACCAGCGCCGCGCCCCGTCGGCCGGCGGCCGCCAGCGTCGACCCGACCACGAAGAACATGGCCGGGGCCTGATGGCGAGCCAGGATGTCGAGCACCTGCTCGGTGACCCCGGGCGTCGGGCCGTTGTCGAACGTGAGGGTGACCGCCGGCGTCCCGGGGGCGGCGCCGGGGGCCGGGGGCCCGGTCCGGTCCATGCCGGCGACGCTACCGCCCCGGGTTCGGGTGTCCTGCCGTCGATGTCCGGGCGGAGATGGAGGTCCGGCGCGGCGGTGGGGCGCGGCGGGGATGGGGCGCCGGCGGGGCGCACCGCGTGGGCGGCGGGTGACGGACGGCTCTGGCAGGCTGATCGCATGCGGTTCGTGATCTACGGAGCTGGGGCCATCGGCGGCGCGATCGGGGGCCGGCTGTTCGAGGCCGGCCACGACGTGACCCTCATCGCCCGGGGGGCGCATGCCGCCGCCCTGCGCGAGACCGGCCTGACCCTCGGATCGGCCGACGGATCGGCCACTCTGCCGATCCCGGTGGTCGAGCACCCGGCCGAGGCCGGCCTGCGGGACGGCGACGTGGTGGTGATGGCCGTGAAGTCGCAGGACACCGCCGCGGCCCTGGCCGCACTCGCGGAGTGCGCGCCCCCGGCGTCGCCGTGGCCTGCGCGCAGAACGGCGTCGCCAACGAGCGGATGGCGCTGCGGACGTTCGCGGACGTCTACGCGGTCACGTCTACATGCCCGCCACGCACATGGAGCCGGGCGTGGTGCTGGTCGCCTCCACACCGCTGACCGGCATCCTCGACCTGGGCCGCTATCCGGAGGGCGTCGACGACACGGCCCGTGCCATGGCGGCCGCGCTGGCCGCGGCGACCTTCTCGTCCGACGCCGGTGCGCGCGACATCATGCGCTGGAAGCACCACAAGCTGCTGATGAACCTCGGCAACGCCGTCGACGCCGTGTGCAGCGGTCGCGACGCGCAGGGCGACGATCGGGAGGCGGCCCGGAGCTCATGCGCCTGGTCCGCGCCGAGGGGAGGGCCGTGCCTCGCCGCCGCGGGCATCGCGGTCGCCACCGACGACGAGGCCGCCGCCCGGCGCGGCGACCTGATGACCATCAAGCCGATCGAGGGCGTACCGCTCGCCCGCAGCTCGTCGTGGCAGAGCCTGGCCCGGGGCGCCGGCAGCATCGAGAGCGACTTCCTGAACGGGGAGATCGTCCTGCTCGGCCGCCTGCACGGGGTCGCCACGCCGGCCAACGCCCTGTTGCAGCGCCTCGCCCGGGAGACCGCCGCGGCGGGGGGCCGGCCGGGTGCGCGCGCCGCCGTCGACGTGCTCGCCGAGCTCGGCGGGGCGTGACGGGCGGCGGCCGCGTGTCCGTCAGCCCAGGTAGGCGGCGATCTGGGACTCGGCCAGCGCGACGAGGTCGCCCATGGCGAGCTGCACGTCCACGAGGTGCAGGCCCCATTCCTGGCTGAGGCCGCCGTTGATGTCGTCGGTGCGGGGATCGGCGGGATCGCCCTTCACCGTCACCTCGAGGTACGAGAACCCGCCCTCCTCGACGCATTCGGCCTCGACGAAGTCGGGAAGGGTCACGAACGGCGTGGCGATCTCGGCGTTCCGGGCGGCGTCGGCGAACGGCCCCTGGCCGGGAAAGTACGGATGCAGCTCGGCCGACCCGCCGCCCACGCTGGCCGGGTTGACGCACCCGGCCACGCCGTCGCCGTCGCGGGCGGCCGAACAGGCTGTCGGGCGGCGGGGGCGCCGTCGACCGGAAGGAGGCATAGGTGACCGCACACCCGACCTCGTCCTCGGCCTGGCAGAGCGGGACGTTCTGGAAGTCGCCACCGACGACCTCGCCCTCGGGCACGGCCACCGCGCTGCCGAGGATGTACGCCGCCACCAACCGGTCGCGGAGCAACGGCTCCTCGTCGATCTCCTCGGCGATCAGCCGTCGGAGGTGGCCGGCGCCCTGCGAGTGGCCGATCAGCACGAAGCCGCGGCCGTCGCTCTCGTTGGCGACGTAGTGGCGGAAGGCGTCGACCACGTCGTCGTAGGCGATCTGGCGAGGGTCGACGCCCGGAGGCACCTCGGGGCCGCCGCCACCGATCATCGCCAGCGTCACCTGCCGGTAGACCGGCGCGAACACCCGGCACGCGGCGGTCAGCCGGCCTGCCTGGATGAGGGCGACGCCGCGCTCCTCGCTGGCGTCGAGGTCGCTGTTGGCCGTCTGGTCGCCGCTCACCGTGGGATAGACGTAGAAGCAGTCGGCCGGGGGGTCGTCCGCCGGGACGTGGGGCTCGACGGTGGCGGTGCCGTCGGCGGCCACCGCCGTGGCGTCCAGGTCGCCGGCGCACGTGTCGTCGGCCAGCCCGGGCCGACAGATCCAGTTGGCATCGTCGCCGTACAGCTCGGACTCGTAGCCCTCGTAGCCGGCCGGGAGGTCCGCCGCCGCGGCCTCGCCGGCGTCCGCCGGGTCGCCGCGGCCGCCGTCCTCACCAGGGTCCGCTTGGTCGCCGCTGACGCCGTCACCGCCGGAACCGGACGCCGCCTGCCCGTCGTCGCCCGACGAGCAGGCCACGGCCAGCAGGAGGCACGCGGCGAGCCCCGCGCCGGCGTGCCGGGTGCGCACGTGGTCCGTCATCGATGATCCCCTCGCTCTGCCCTGCTGGGTGGACAGGCTGGGCGTACGCCGGGCGTTCCGTCAAGCGCGTTGGGTCGCCAGGGTGGCCAGGCCGGCGGCGATCAGCGCGATGCCGGCCGTGGTGGCCCCGCCGAAGCGTTCGCCCAGCACGATCACGCCCAGCGCCGCGGCCGTCGCCGGCTCCGCGAGCGTGAGGGTGCCCGCGGTCCCGACACCCACGTGGGCGAGCCCCCGCCCGAACAGGAGGTAGCCGACGAGCACGGTGACGACCCCCAGGTGGAGGGTCATCACGACTCCGCCGGGCGAGCCCAGCGGCCCGAGGCCGGCCGCCACCGCCACCGGGAGCAGCAGAAGGCCCGCGAGCGCGAACACGCGGACGGTGAGCGCGTCGGGCGTCCACCCGGCGTCGAGCGCCAGCTTCGACGCCAGCACGTAGACGGCGTACGCCAGCCCGGCCCCCAGCGCCAGCACGAGCCCCGTGACGTCGGCCCCGTCGCCGCCCGGTCCGGCGTCGCCGGCGGCCGACACCACCAGCAGGACCGTGCCCGCCAGAGCCGCCGCGGTGGCGACCGTCCACCGGGCGCCCGGCCGCTCGCCCCGCACCACCATCCCCAGCAGGCCGGCGAAGACGGGCGCGCTGCCGATGCCGACGACCGTGCCCACGGCCACGCCGGTGCGGGCGACGCCCCCGAAGAACAGCGGCTGGTAGGCGGCGATGGCCACCGCGGCCCCGGCGACGGGCAGCCGGCGGCCCGCCGGCCCGTCCCCGCGGGGCGGCGACCCGCCCTTCCTCCTCGTCACCAGGTGGACCGCCACCAGGCAAGCTGCCCCGACGACGAGCCGGCTGGCGCCGACGGCCGTCGGCGAGGCCGCGTCGGGCCCGAGCGCCCGCGCCGTGCCGGTCGTGCCCCACAGCACCGCCGCGGCCACCACCAGGAGGCGGGGGTCGATCCCGGCCCGCGGCGGCACCGGGGCGGGCGCACGGGGCTGGGTCACGGGCCGGTAGTGCACCACGCGGACCGCCCGCGCCCCCAACCCGCGCCGGCCCCGGCTGCCAACCGCGGCAGCATCGGGCGTGCCCGGGCGCCCGCAACCGGTGGCTCAGGCCTCGCGATCAGCGCAGGTCGACGGTGGTGGCGGCCTGACCGGGAGGCGCGAGGCGGAGGTCGCCGGCCGCGGTGACGGTGACCGCCGCGCCCTGCGGGGCCGCGGTGGCGAGCGCGCTCGTCGGGCATGCGCTGGACCGCCCCGTCGGTGCCGAACCGCACCGACCGCACGGTCCCGTCCGCCGCGAGCGCCACGTAGCGGCTGGTGCCGTCGGGTTGGGGCACGCTCAGGCAGGTGGCACCTGCCACCTCGCCCATCGTCAACAGGCCCGGGAGCGGCTCGCACGCGACGATGCCCGACTCCCAGCGCCGTCCGTCGGCGGCTGCCGCCGCTGGCGTGCCGGCCGCCGTCGACGCTGCCGGTGCGCCGCCGGCCGCCCGGGGCTGCACGGCCCCGGCCGCCGCACCCGCGGCCGCCTCGGCGCGGGCCTGGGCGTCGGTCACCTGCTCGGCCTCGGTCAGTCGCGCGCCGGTGTCGACGCCGGGCTCGCGCCGGGCCGGGGCGCCGTTGCCGTCGGCCAGCTCGTCGAGCTGCTCCTCCAGCATCTCGACCTTGGGGTCGTCGGCAGGCACACCGGCGTCGACCATCCCCTCGATCTCGGCGTCGAGCTGCTGCTCCACGTCCGACACCGGCGGCTCGGCCAGGCTGGCGCTGACGGCGCTCGAGGCGGCCACCGCCGCCAGCAGGACCGCCGGCAGCAGGGCCTTCGGGCCGAGGGTGCGCACCCGCGCCGCCCGCGGGCGCCGATGGGTGTCTCCGGTCTGTTCCATCAGGTGTTCCAGTTCACGTCCGTCATGCCCGCGACGTCGTCCTGGTTGGTGCGGCGGTCGCTCGCCAGCACGAACCGCAGCTGGTCGTTGCCCTGGTGAGGGGTGTTGTTCGTGCCCTGGCACCCGCCGACCTGGCGGCAGGCGCCGAGCTGGGTCATCGACCCGTAGAAGTACATGCCGTCGCGGATCGCCGTGGTCGACCACAGGTCGATGAGCTGCCACTGGCGGGCCTGGTTGCCGCTGCGGGTGTAGATCTGCGGGAACGGCAGCGACGGGTCGTGCTGCCACGCCATGTGCCACACCCGTCGCTGGCTCCAGCCGTTGTTGCAGGCGCCGTTGGTCGTGCTCGGCGGTGGGGCAGCCGTCCGCCGACGAGTTGACGTGCAGCAGTCGCCGACCGGCCTGGCCGTCGTAGCCGTGCATCCACTGCTCGGCCTTGGCGAAGCTCGACCACGAGGGTTCCGACGTCCCAGGCGCCGACGATCTGCACGTAGCCGGGGAAGGTGCGTTGCGCCCAGGCGGCGAGCGCCTCGACGCCACGCGACCAGTAGGCGCCGTGCGCCCGCACCCAGGCGTCGCTGTGGTGGTCGATCGTGCTGTTGCTGGTGCCCATGCCGACGATCAGCCGGTGGCGGGGATTGGTGCGGCAGAAGGCGTAGCCCCGCACGAACTCCTTCAACCGCTCGCCGATCTGGGGGACGGTCAGGTTCGGCGCTCCCCACAGGGTGGCCCCGTAGACCCCGCCCACCGCGGTGGGGGCGCCGAAGAACAGCGTGATGCGCCCCGACTTCACCGAGTTGGCGCAGCCGAGCGCCGCCGCGTCCGACAGGCCGGTGCGCGCCATGTAGTAGCTCCGCGTCTCGGCGCTGGGTGGCTTGTGGCACGAGCCGGCGGCTCCGATGGCGAGCGCGGAGAGCACGGCCACCAGCCAGCGCGCGCGTCGCTTGACCATGACGCTCTCCTGTCTCGACGCCGGGACCCGGGGGAGCGGGGGAGAGGACCGACGACGGGGGAACGTTTCCGCAGGGCGGCCGTCGCGTCAAGCGCCCGGCCGCCCACTCTCAGTGGCCGTCCTCGACCGGCGGCAGGAAGGGAAGGGTGAGGTCGCCCAGCCGGACGAGGGTGGCGGCGATCCAACCGCCCATGGCGCTGAGGTGGTCGTCGAGGATCGTGCCGTCCTCGAGGGTGGGCTCGTCCAGCTCGTAGCTGCCCTCGTAGGACACCTCGATGGCGAACTCGCGCTCGTGCAGATCGGCCGAGCACACCGTCTCGATGGTGGGGCCCGAACGCTCCAGGTGCTCTCGGCCGATGGGCGCGCTGGACTCGGGCAGCACCGCCAGCACCAGGCTGGGGTCGGGCGACTCGGCCAGCCGCTGCACCCGCATGACGAGCTCGATCTCGATGCGGGGCGGGTCGTTGAACGGCTCGCCGATGTACCACGACCGGTAGGCCGTCTGCGCCCAGGTGGGCCAGTCGAGGGTGACGTCGGCCTGCACCCGGGGCGGGAGGCCCTCGCCCGGCAGGCCGTAGGACGTCTCCCACGTGACGTCGCCGAGCAGCACGTCGACCTGGAAGCGCTCCTCGAATGCCTGCCGCTCGAGGAACGCCCGCTCCAGGGAGTCGCGCAGCGCACCGATGGCGTCGGTGAAGACGTGGTCGAGCATGGCGTCGGCAGGCTACAGGCGATGTCAGCCCGCGCCGCGGGGCCCGGGCCCGTCGTCGGGCGACATGAAGGCGACCGGCACCGAGATGGCGTCGCCGGCCCGCAGCGTGGCGATGCGGCGGCCGGGCTGCACCGCCGGCTTGGGCTCGCTGATGCGGCCGGACAGGTGGGCGGCGGTGGCGTCGATGTCGGCCACGGTGAACGCCAGGCCCCAGAAGCGCGCCGGGTCCGGCGCCGCGGGGCTCGGCCGGTCCCACGAGCTCGAGGACGGCCTCGCCCACCCGGAAGAATCGCTGCAGGTGCCCGGGGCCGGCCTCGCGGGTGCGGCGGGCCGTGATGCCGGCAGCCTCCAGCGCGGCCGTCGTGCGGTCGAGGTCGGGGGTCACGACGACCAGGTGGTCGATGTGGCGTGACGCCGTTGGGATGGTGCACGGGGTCGGCGCCTTCAGGAGTCCCCTCGGGCGGATCCGGCTCGGAGGTTCGGGCGGGCTCGCGCCCCGCCACGGTGGGCAGGCCGTCGACCGTCAGCGCGCCGGACAGCGCCCAGCCGAGGATGCCGTGCCCGCCCCCCTCGCCGTCGTCGCCGTCGCTGCGGTCACGCCGGCCCACCAGCCGCAGCGACACGGTGCCCACCCGGCAGGTGCCGTCGTCGCCCACCGCGAAGCCGACCGCGGCCCACGCCGCCGGGTCGTCGCCCACCGTGAGCTCGGCCATCGTGGGCGCCGGTCCGTCCATCGGCGGCGACGCTACCGCGGACCCGATCAGAGGCTGCGCCCGATGGCGCAGCCGTGGCCCAGCGGCCCGGCGCCGAAGGCGCCAAGAGCGGATACCGCGTCGTTCGACCTTCGGCGGCGAAGCCGGCGAGTCCGCAGCGGTGCACCTGTCCGCGGACCCGATCAGTACCAGGAGCAGCGGCAGCGATGGCGGGGCACGGCCTTGATGCCGGGGTCCTGGCCGCGTTGCCAGAGCTGGTGGTCGATCGACGCCGGCGACACGCCGGTGCGGGCGGCGAGCAGCTCCACGGCGTGCAGCCCACACGCCCTGATCTCCACCTCCTCGGCGCTGCCGGGATCGAGCTGCGCCTCCCCGTCGACCCGGCGGGCCAGCGCTGTCGTCGTAGCGGAGGACGCCGGCCATGCGGAGCACATGGGGCACCAGGTTGTCGGCGAAGGCGGTGAGCTCGCCGACGTCGTCGAACCGGCCGAGGCCGCGGCCGCCGAACGCCCGCGCCAGGTGCGACACCGTGATCTGCGCCCGCTTGTAGAACGGCACGTCGAGGGTGTCGCCGTGGCTCTCGCTCTTGCCCTCGCCCTCGCCGAGGGCGTACGCGGCCACGTCCCTGGCCAACGGCATGGCGCCGAGCGTGGCCACGAGGTCGGTGGCCGAGCCCTCCGCCGACCGCACCAGATCGCCGGCAGAGCCGCCGAAGCGGTCGGTCAGCAGGTCGCCCAGGTCGCGCCACGCCCGGGCGAACAGGTCGAGCAGGTCGTCGACCGGGCCGGGATGGGGCTGACCGAACACCTCGGCGCAGGTGGCGGCGTCGGCCCTGGACAGCCAGCCCGCGTCCGGCACACCGGCCCGGGACACGTGGTCGGCCAACGACTCGGCCAGGGTGCGGGCGCCCGAGAGGCCCGCGCGCTTACGCAGCACCGGGAACCATCCCGACCCGAAGTTCACCGCGTTCCACACCACCACTTCGGCCGCCATGGCGTCGTCGTCGCCGACGGGCACCTCCTCGGGCAGCAGCGGGGGCTCGCCCGGGGCCAGCGACCCGGCGAAGTCGTCGAGGGCGCCGGCATCGATGGCCACGTGCCGCGCCACCTCGGCAACCCGGGCGCACGCCTGGCGGATGCCGGTGAACAGGGACGGGGACGGATCCCCGGGCCCGTCGGCGCCGTTTGCCTCGCTCACGTGCCCGCCCCCCGGCTCACGCCAGCCCGATCTGCGTGCGGAGGAAGGTGTGCACGTCCGCCGCCTCGTCCGCCTGCTTCGAGGCCGGCTTGCCCTGGCCGTGGCCGGCGCGCGACTCGACGCGCACGAGCACCGGCCGCTCCTCCCCGTCCGCCGTGGCCCACCCGAGCGCGGCGCCGAACTTGCGGGCATGCGCCGGGTCGACCCGGCTGTCCGACTCGCCCGTCAGGATCAGCGTGGCCGGGTACCGGGTGCCCTCGACCAGGTGGTGGTAGGGCGAGTAGGCCCACAGCCAGCCGAACTCCTCGGCGACGTCGGGGTCGCCGTACTCGGGGGTCCACAGCCGGGCGATGAGGAACCGAGGGAACCGCACCATGTCGGTGAGCGGCACGGCGCACACGACCGCCCGGCACAGGTCGGGCCGCTGGGCCAGGGCGACGGCCACCAGCAGCCCGCCGTTGCTGCCACCCCGGACGGCCAGCCGCTCCCGGCTGGTGCGCCCGCTCGCCACCAGCCAGTCGGCCGCGGCGGCGAAGTCGTCGAAGACCTGCTGCTTGCGCTCGCGCATGCCCGCCCGGTGCCACTCCTCGCCCTGCTCGGACCCGCCCCGGATGCACGCGACCGCGAACACGCCGCCGGCGTCGGCGACGGCCACCGCGCTGGGGCTGTAGGCGGGGCTCATCGTGACCGCGAACCCGCCGTAGCCGGTGAGCACGGTGGGCGTGCCGGGGCCGGGAGCGGCGCCGTCCCGGCCGACGGAGAACAGCGTGACCGCCGTGCCGTCGGTGGACGGGTAGGTGTCGACGCCCACCGTGTAGCGGTCGGGATCGACGGGGGAGGGCAGGTCGCTCCAGCGCTCGACGCCGTCGTGCCCGCCCTGCCAGCGCCACAGCTCCGACGGCCGGGCCCACGAGGTGAAGGCGACGACGGCGGTGTCGCTGTCCCGGTCGCCCGCGACCCCGGCCAGCGACCCCGGCTCCGGCAGCGCGATCTCGGCCGGCGCGACGGGCTCGGCCGGCCCGGTGGCGGCGTCGTCCAGCGCCGTCAGCGGCAGGTGGGACAGGCGGCTCAGCGCGGCGCGGGTCGAGGCGACGAGCAGGGACGAGGCGGTGACGGCCACGCCTTCGATGACGTCCTCCGACTCGGGCACGACGGTGCGCCACCGGTCGGGCACCGGATCGGTCACCGGGGCGGCGACCACCCGGCCCCGGGGAGCGTCGAGGGTGGTGGTGCCGACCAGCCGGTCGCCGACCACGGTGAACGACGACCGTACGTCGACGCCCGCGATCACGGTGGTGCGGGCGCCCGTCGTCCGGTCGATGAGGTACACGTCGACCCTGGTCCACCCCAGCGACAGCTCGACCACCAGCCAGCGGCCGTCCCGCGAGAGCTCGACCGACGGCCAGGCCGTCTTGTCGGGCAGGTCGCCGAACACCAGCTCGTCGTGGCCCGGGTCGTCGCCCACCACGTGCCACCACACGGTGCGGTGGTAGTTGGCCTCGTCCTCGCCGACGGACGCGGGGTCGGGATAGCGGGTGTAGGCGAAGGCCGATCCGTCGGGGGCCCACGCCACCGAGGCCGCCCGGGTGCGGGGGATGACGTCGGCCAGCCGCTCGCCGGTCGCGGCGTCGACGATGCCGAGCGTGCTGCGCTCGTCGCCGCCGGTGGAGATGCCGTACGCCACCAGCCGGCCGTCGACGGACGGCGCGTACCAGTCCAGCGCCGCGGTGGCGTCGCCGGTGATGTCGTGCGGGTCGATCAGCGTGCGGGCCGGGGGGACGCGGTCGCCGTGGGCGTCGCGCACCACCAGCACGGCCTGCTCGCGCTCGCCCCAGCGGTCGACCGAGAAGAGCCGCCCGCCCCGCACCGACGGTGCGCCCGCGGTGCCGGCGGCGAACAGCGCCGTGTACCGCTCGACCAGGGCCTGACGGCCGGGATCGGCGTCGAGCACGGCCCGGGTGCGGGCGTTGCCGGCGGCGACCCACGCCTGCGTGTCGGGCGAGTCGGCATCCTCGAGCCAGCGGTACGGGTCGGGCACCTCGACCCCGTGCACCACGTCGACGGTGGGGTCGCGCCGCGCCGGCGGCACCGGTGGCAGGGACATCGGCGCAGGCTAACCGGCGCCACGCCGGGCCTCGGCCCGCCGCTCCGGCTGCCAGGGTCGTGAGATGCAGGCGCCTGCCCGGGGCCCGCGGTCAGTCCCAGACCTCGGGGAGATCGGCCACGGCGGGGATCGGCGCCACCCGCACGCCGGTCTCGGCGGCCAGGCGGGTGAGCAGGGAGCCGGCCACCTGCTGGCTGCGCCCCTGCGGCCAGCGCCGCTCGCCCGCCGCCCCGAACAGCGCCAGCGCCCGGCTGCCGCCGGGATCGTGGCGCACGCGGTAGCGGACGCCCTGGTGGCCCGCGGCCGCGAAGGCGGCGGCCCACCGCTGGGGCATGTCGTAGGGGACCATGTCGGCCAGCTCGGCGGTGACGCCGAAGCCCCGTGCGGCGCGGACGGTGGTGTCGGCCGCCCGGCACTGGTGGGGCAGGCCCAGGTGCCACATGCGCAGGCGGCCCGCCCACGCGGGGCTCACGACGGTGACGGGCCCGAGCACCTCGAGGATGGCCCCGATCTCGTCGTCGGCCAGGTAGCACGTCCCCCGGGGCGGGACGAGGTCGAACCGGCCCTCCGCGTCGCTCGAGAACCACCATGGCCCGAAGCCCTCGGTGGTGACCCGGCACAAGACGGTCCCGGCCAGGACGTGCCACACGGGGAAGCCGACCAGCTGCTCGGGCTCGGGCGGCGGCCCGAGGCTGGGCACCTGGCGGCTGTGCGGCGGTCGGCGGGCGTCCTCGGTCACGGTGGGGTGTGCGCAGGCCGGCGGGTGGGGCGAGAGCCGGCGGGCGTCCGCCGGAGGTTACGGCCCCGGCCACCATTGGTGGGGACGCGCGCCACACCCGCGAACGCGGCCCTGATGGCGGCGGGCTACGACCTCGACGACCAACGCCCGGCGCGCTCGCCGGCCAGGGCGAGCGCCGGGACGAGGTCGCCGCCCCGCCGTAGGTGGTCGGCGATGCTGTCCCCGCCGAGCGCCGGCTGTGGTGCGGCGAGGAAGGCGGCGATCATCCACTCGTCGTCGGGCGTCCGGGGTCGGAACCGCCCCAACACCTCGCCGAGCCCGCGCACGACCTGGTTGCGGTCGTCGAGCTGGAACGCCGGGTACACCCACGCCCCGTCGGCGGTGCGGAGCGCCACGACGGTGCGGCGCCGGCGCCGCTCGTCGACGGCCTGGCGGCTGACCCCGCCCAGCACCCGGGCCAGGCCGGTGGTGCTGTAGAAGGGGCCGAGCTCCGACCACGGCGACGGCTCGGGCACGGCGGCCAACATGCGGCGGGCCAGGTCGTCGGGCGCGCCCAGCGTGCCGGGCTCGACCCCCCGGGCCCGCAGCGTGCCGACCCGCCGGGCCAGCTCGGCGCTGACGTGGGCCGACACCTCGGCCACGTAGGGATCGATCGCCGTGGCACCGGCGGTGTTGGTGCGGGCGGCTCGTCGAGTGGTGGCCGACTTGGTGACCGGTCGTTGGCTCACGCCTGACATCCTAGGCACGCAAGGGCGTCAAGGCAAGGGCGTCAAGGGACCTGTTGGGACGCTGGTGGTTGCCGGCCAACCACTTCGGCCCCAGCGCCTCGGCGTGCGCGCCGGGAGACGGGGTAGCGGGACGGCGTCAGGCCGCGTGGGACGCGGCCCACGCCACCAGGTCGTCCGCCGCCATGGTGTTGACCACCTGGGCAGGCTCGATGCCGTGGCGGGCCGCCTTGTCGCAGCCGTAGACCTGCCACTCCATCTGGCCGGGCGCGTGGGCGTCGGTGTCGATGGCGAAGCGGAGATCCCACTCGAGGGCCAGGTCGACCAGCTCGTCGGGCGGGTCCTGGCGCTCGGGCCGGCAGTTGATCTCCAGCGCCGTGTCGAACTGCGCGCATGCGGCGAACACGATCTCGGCGTCGAACGTCGACGGCGGCCGGCCCCGCCCCACCACCTTGCGCCCGGTGCAGTGGCCCAGGATGTCGACATGCGGGCTGGCCACCGCCGACACCATGCGCCGCGTCATGTCCATGCGTTCCATCCGCAGCTTGGAGTGGACGCTGGCCACGACGACGTCGAGGCGTGCCAGCAGGTCCTCGCTCTGGTCGAGTGCGCCGTCGACCAGGATGTCGACCTCGATGCCGGTGAGGATGCGGAAGGGTGCGAGCGCCTCGTTGAGGGCGGCCACCTCGTCGAGCTGCGACCGCAGCCGGTCGGCGTTGAGCCCGTGGGCGATGGTGAGCCGCGGCGAGTGGTCGGTCAGCACCATGTAGTCGTGGCCGAGGGCGATGGCGGTGCGGGCCATCGCCTCGATCGAGGCGCCGCCGTCCGACCAGGTCGAGTGGGTATGGCAGTCGCCCCGGAGCGCGGCCCGCAGGGCGGCGCCCTCGCCCACGGGTATGACGGTCTCGTCCTCGAGCTGGGCCAGGTAGCCGGGCACCTCGCCGGCGAGCGCCTCGGCGATGACCTTGCCCGTGGTGGGGCCGATGCCCGCCAGCTCGGTCAGCTTGCCGGCGGCGTGCAGCCGCGCGACCTCGTCGTCGCCGACCTCGGCCACCACGTCGCGGGCGCGGGCGAAGGCCCGGACCTTCTGCTGCTCGGCGAGGGCGCGGTCGAGCAGGTAGACGATGCGATCGAGGGCGTCGGCGGGGCGCACGGCGGCTCGGTCAGGTGATGTGGAAGCCGACCTCGACCGCCACCTCGACCGTCAGCTCGGATGGTGTCAGGTCCTCGACCGGCTCCGGGGGCTCGAGGGGCGTGGCGCTGCCGACGTCGGCGGCGGCCAGACGCATGCGGACCCCGGGCTCCTCGGCGGCACCGATGCCCGACGGCAGCACCGGCGCAGTGCGCATGCCCGGCTCGGCCACCCACGCCACCTCGCCCAGGTTGAGGTCGAGCGCCTGGGCGTAGGACTGGGCGCGGTTGCGGGCGTCGTCGGCGGCCGCCCGGCGGGCCTGGTCGTAGGCGGGGTTGGTGGACGCCATGGACCACTGCGGGCCCTGCACGGCACCGCCGGCCTCGACCACGCCCGACATGATCTCGCCGAGCGCGTCGAGCACCACCACGTCCACGAACGTGGTGCGGCTGGCCCGCCAGCCGGTGCGGATGTTCTCGCCCCGGTGCCAGCGGGTGCGGGGCTGCACCCACAGCGAGGCGATGGTGGTGCGGGCGATGGCATTGCGGTGCTGGGCGAACACGACGTCCACCCGGGCCGCCAGCTTCGACCGCGCTTCGTAGGCCTCTTCCTGCGTCTTGTGGTCGGCCCACACCTCGACCCGCAGGCTGGCGAGGTCGGGAAGGGCGCGCGCCTCGCCGGTGCCGCGTACAACGATCTCGCGCTCCATCCCTGCACGGTAGCGCGTAGGTCAAAGTAGCCTTCGCCGGTGGAACGGTTCGGGTTCGTCGGGCTGCCCAACGCGGGCAAGTCGTCGCTGTACAACGCGCTGGCCGGCGGCGGCGCCCTGGCGGCGCCCTATGCCTTCGCCACCCGCGATCCCAACGTCGGTGTGGCCAAGGTGCTCGACCCCCGGCTCGACGCCCTGGCGGCCATGTCCAACAGCCGCAACGTGGTGCCGGCGAGCGTGCAGTTCGTCGACATCGGCGGCCTGGTCGAGGGGGCCAGCAAGGGCGAGGGCCTGGGCAACCGGTTCCTGGCCAACATCCGCGAGGTCGACGCCGTGGTGTACGTGCTGCGGGCCTTCGCGGACAGCGAGGTCCCCGGCCCGGCCGATCCCCTGGAGCACCTGCGGGTGGTCGAGCTCGAGCTGACCCTGGCCGATCTCGAGTCGGTCGAGAACCAGGTGACCAAGCGGCGCAAGGCGGCCAAGGCCGACCGCTCGCTGGCCGACGAGGTGGCGGCGCTCGACGCGGCCTACCAGGTGCTGTCCGACGGCACGCCGCTCTACCGCAGCGATCTCGAACCGGGCGTGCGGACGCTGCTCCGGCCCTACTTCCTCCTGACCAACCGGCCGGTGCTGGCGGTGGTCAACGTGGGCGAGGACCAGCTCGACGACGTCGCCGCGGTGGTGGCGCCGGTCGAGGCCGAGCTGGCGGGCCGAGCCGAGGTGCTGGGCATGTGCGTCCAGCTGGAGGCCGAGGCCGCGCAGCTCGACACGCTGGACGACCGGGCCGAGATGCTGGAGGCCCTCGGGCTGGGCGAGGGCGCACTGCCCCGCTTCCTGCACGCCGCGTACCACCTGCTCGGCCTGCGGACGTTCCTCACCACGGGCGAGAAGGAGTCGCGGGCCTGGACGTTCCGGGCGGGCTGGAAGGCCCCGCAGTGCGCGGGCGTCATCCACACCGACTTCGAGAAGGGCTTCATCCGGGCCGAGGTCATCCACTGGGACGAGCTGGTCGAGATCGGCTCGTGGTCCAAGGCCCGCGACGTCGGCAAGCTCCGCGTCGAGGGCAAGGACTACGAGGTCGCCGACGGCGACGTCGTCGAGATCCGTTTCAACGTGTAGCGCCGCCCGGCGCGGCGGGCTGCCCGTGGCGGGTCACCCCGCCGCTTCGGCCGGCGTCAGCGGATGTGGTGGGGGAGCGCGCCGGTCAGCGTGCCGCTGATGGGACCGGGCTCGCCGGGGACCATGGGTGAGCACCAGACCCCGTCGAGCTGCAGCGGAGCGACGGGGTGGTGCGGTCGCCTCGTCCCGCTCGTGGGTGTGAGCTCGAAGTCGAGCCCCCCCGGGAACAGCCCGTCGCAGGTACCGGAGGTCGGGGTCCCGACCGCCCCGGAGACGGTCCCCGAGATGCTCCGGCGGCCCGACCCGATCTCGAAGGTGCCCGTGAAGGGGAAGACCGTGCTGCCGGCCGGGTCGGTGGGCAGGTCGGCGCAGCCCTCGATGTGCAAGGTGGCGCCTCGCCTGGTGGTGAGCGTCGCGTCGAACAGCTGGTGGGCGAACGAGCAATCGGGCGAAGAGAAGTCGAAGGTGCTGGTTCCCGTGAACTCGACGGAGCGGACGCGCCCGCCCACAGCCGTGCCGGCGGCCGGTGGGGCGACCAGCCCCAGGCCGACGAGCGCGGCGATGGCGACCGCACTGATGATCCTGCGCATCACGTCCCCCTGGCGAGCGATCTCGATCGGCAACAGTGAAGCACGACCGGCCGACGAAGTGGCCGCGCGCCTCACTTCCTCCGTCCACCTGGGTGCATCGCATCAGCCGCGATCGCGCACCGCCGGTCGGCGGAGGCCCCACGTCAGGCGGTCGGGGTGTAGGCGGCCAGCACCGAGTTGTTGTGGCCGACGAAGAGCGTCCCGAAGGTCACGGCGATGCCCGTCACGGGGCCCCCGGCGGCCGCTATGTCGGCGAGCGGGGGACAGCTGGGCGCCCCGCATCCCGGCGCGCCGAAGACGCGCACGCGGCTCCCGTTGGCGACGTACGCCAGGTCGCCCGCCACCACCGTGGCCGTCGCCGCGAACCCGGGCAGATCGGCGCGCCACAGGAGGGCACCGTCCTGGAGCGACAGCCCCACGACCGTGTCGTTGCCCGCCGGCGTCGCGACGTCGGCGCCGGTGACGACCACCCGGTCGCCGGCGACCGCCACCGTGCCGAGCCGCAGCAACGGGGTGCTCCACTCGAGCTCACCGTCGGCGGTGAGGACGACGAGGTCGTCCGACTGCAGGGCGCCGGCGAGCCGTGCCGAGCGCCGGAGGAGGAGATGGCCGTCGTCGGCTGCGGCCACCACCTTGACGTCGAGATCGTCGAAGGGCGAGGCCGGCGGCGGCACCTCGGCGGTCCACAGTGGAGCACACGTCGCCGCACCGCAGCCGGACAGGGCGTAGGCGCGCACCACCTGCACGTCGGTGCCGGCGATCACCTCCCGGACCAACAGACGGTCACCGGCGATGACGAGCGGACCGCCCAGGTCGGCCGTCACCGGCAGCTCGGCGGGCAGCGGGGCGCTCCAGAGCTGCTCGAACGTCTGGCGCGAGCGGACCACGAGGACCTGCCCGCCCAGGTCGAGGTCCGACGCCCGGTAGGCGAGCGTGTCGCCGTTCGACACCACCGACGTGGTGTCGAGGAACCGGCGGGGGTCGAGCCGCGTGTCGATCAGCGCGCCGGTGAGTGGATCGAAGACGTGGAAGGCGGTGCCGAACGTGGCGCCGATCCCCTGACTGGCGATGACGACCTCGTCGCGGTCGGCCGACACCAGGCCCGCCACGCCGAGCGACGGCGAGTCGGGCGAGAACCGCGGGAGGACCTCCACGGTCCGGGTCCACAGCGGGGCGCCCGAGCCCCGCGCCACCGCCCGTACCGTGAAGCTGCGCTCCGCGCCGGCCGGGTTCACGTTGAGCACGCCGGTGTAGACGGCGTTCCCCGTGACCAGGGGTTGGTCCTGGCTGGGCGCCGTCGCCGTCCACGCCTCGCCCAGCGTCGCGACGTTGGCGGCCGTCAGGCCCGACTCGAAGGGGTTGAAGTTCTGGCGGGCGGGTCCGAAGTCCTGCTGGAGCCAGCAGCCCCCGAGCGCCAGCGTCAGCGCGACCGGCGCGAGTGCTCGTCGAATCGCCATCGTTCCCTCAGCTTCCGTGCGATCCCTGCGGCCCAGCCCGTGCGTACGGTAGTACGGAACGTAGGGCGGTCGGCGGCCCGGTGGCGGCCGGGGCATCGGACCGCTGGTCGGGGTCCGGGCGACGCCGTGGGGCCGGCGGCGGGGGGTACGTCACGCGCGACCGCCCGACTCGGCATGATGACGGCGTGGCATGGCTGCTACGGGACGGCGAGGTGCTGGCGAGCCTGGAGGTCGCCCAGACGCGGCGCGCCCGGACGCGCGGGCTCCTCGGCCGAGACGGCGTCGACGGGGCACTGCTGCTGCGCCCGGCGCGGTCGGTGCACACGGTGGGCATGCGCTTCCCCATCGACGTGGCCTTCTGCGACGGCGACCTGCGGGTCATCCGCCTGGTGACGATGTCCCGCCACCGCGTGTCGCTCCCGGTGTGGCGGGCGCGGGCCGTGGTCGAGGCCGAGGCGGGGGCGTTCGCCCGCTGGAACCTGCAGCCCGGCCACCAGCTGGAGGTCAAGGGATGAGCGCCACTGCCCCGAGCCGGTGGGTGGACCGGTGAGCGCGGGGCGCGCTGGTGCTGGTGGGCACGCCCATCGGCAACCTCGGCGACCTCTCCCCGCGCGCCGCCGAGGCCCTGGCCGGCGCCGACGTGGTGTGCTGCGAGGACACCCGGCGCACCGGCAAGCTGCTGTCGCTGGCCGGCATCGGGCGCCGGCCGATGGTGGTGGTGAACGAGCACACCGAGCCGGCCGAGGCGCCGCGGGTGGTGGCCCGCATCGAGCGGGGGGAGCGCGTGGTGCTGGTGTCCGACGCCGGCATGCCCGGCATCTCCGATCCCGGCGAGCGCCTGGTGGCGGCGGTGGTGGCCTCGGGACATCCCGTCGAGGTCGTGCCGGGCGCGTCGGCCGCGGTCGCGGCGCTCGTGGTCAGTGGGCTGCCCGCCGGCCGCTGGGTGTTCGAAGGCTTCCTCCCCCGCAAGGGCCCGGCCCGGCGCGAGCGGCTCGACGCCGTGGCGGTCGAGCGCCGCACGGTCGTGCTGTACGAGGCGCCGCACCGCCTGGCCCGCACGCTGGCCGACCTGGTGGCCGCGTGCGGCGACGACCGGCCGGTGGCCGTGGCGCGGGAGCTGACCAAGCTCCACGAGCAGGTGTGGCGCGGCACGCTGGCCGGCGCGGTGGCGTGGGCGTCCGAGCGCGAGCCGCCGGGCGAGATCGTCCTGGTGGTGGGCGGCGCGCCGGCCGCCGAGCCGCCCGGGGACGAGGCGATCGTCGCCGCCGTGCGCGGCGAGCTGGAGACCGGCGCATCGGCCCGCGACGCAGCCCGCTCGGTGGCGGCCCGCCTGGACGTCCCCCGGCGCCGGGCGTACGCCATCGCCACCGCGGTGGTCGCCGAGCGGTGACACCCGCCGGCGGGCGCGCGCCGTCGCCGCGGCGATGGTGGTGGTGGCGGCGGCCGACCCGGACACCCGCCGCCGTGGGGTTACGATCCCGGCCGTGCCGCTGACGTCTGCTGGGTGATCGTCCTGCCTGCCTCCGACGTTCCCGACCCGGCCGTCGGCGAGCGCCCACGCCCGCCGCCCGGTGGCGCCGGTGGGGCCCGTGATCGGCGGACCGTCGCCGGCGTCGCGCTCGCGGCGCTGGTCTGCTTCGGGCTGGGTGCGTACCTCGCGTTCCGGCTCCCGCCGTTCTTCGGCGGCGACGAGCGGGCGCACTTCTCGTACACCGTCACGCTGCTCGACGGCCGCATGCCGGCGCTCACCGACGCGCAGCCGTACACCGACCGCTACCCGATCATCGTGCGGTCGCTCGACCCGGCGGGGCCGAGGCCGCCGCTCCGGCAGGGGATCTTCGTCGCCGCCCACCCGCCGCTCGCCTACGCGCTGGTGGCGCCCGCGGTGTGGGTGGCGGGGCAGGTGGGGTCCGACGAGCTGCCGACCCTCGCCTTCCGGCTGGTAAACGCCGCGTCGATGGCGGTCGGCGTCGTCCTGGTGGGGCTGTTCGCCGCCGAGCTGTTCCCGGGCCGGCGGGACGTGGCTGTCGGTGCGGCGGCGCTGGCGGCCGTCGTCCCGCAGATCGTCGGGGTGGCCGCCTACGCCCACAACGACGGGCCGGCGTTCGCACTGACGACCGCCTGCCTGTTCGTGGGCGCCCGGATGCTCCGGCGCGGCATCTCCGCGGGTCGGCTGGTGGCGGCGTCACTGGTCGCCGCGGCGGCCATGCTCACGCGCGCCTCGGCGGCCGTGGCCGTCGTCGCGCTGGCGGCATCCGCCGCCCTGGCCGCGTGGCGCTGGGGTGCCGAGCGTCGTGCGACCGCGTCTGGCGAGGCCCGTGCCGACGGCCGCACCGCGGCGGGCGGTGCCGCCCGTGGCGGGGCTTGGGTGGCGGCCGCCGCCGCGGTCGGGGCGGGGATGGCCGTGGGAGGCACGGCGGCCGTCGCCTCCGGGCCGTTCTACTGGCGGAACCAGCGCCTGTACGGATCGCCGACGGCGGACACGTACCTCCTCGAGGCGTTCCGCCGCCGTCCGCAGGGCACGCTGATGGACGTGCTGGGCGACGGGTCGTACCACGCGAACATGTGGTCCGGGCTGTACGGCCGGGTGCACCCCCGGCTGCCCATCTGGCACCCCGGCTGGGTGGTGGGCGCGCTCGCGGCGATCCTGGCCGTCGGCCTCGCGGTGGCGGCGTTCCGACGCGTCCGCGCACGCGCGCTCGTGCCCGAGGGCGGGGCCACCGCGCCGCCGTCCGCGTCGGTCCCCGACCGCCGGTCGGTCCTCGACCGCGCGCCGGGCATCGGCGTCGGGGGCTGGGTGATCCTGGCCGGCTACTGCAGCGGGGTGGTGGTCACGACGGCGCGCTTCTACGCCGAGGGCGGCGGCCCGCACCCCCGTTACCTGTTCGGGCTCGTGCCGGTGACCTCGGCTCTGCTCGCCCGGGCCATCGCCGAGCTGCCGTGGTCGCGGCTCGTGCTGGCGCTCGTCGTCGGCGCCCAACTGGCCGTCATCCGGGCGCAGGTCGTCCACTTCCCCGATCTCATCCACGACAGCGTCCAGCCCCGGCCGTTCATCGAGCCGAGCGCCGGTTCGGCGGCCCAGTGGGCCGCGCTGGCTCTCGCCGCCGCGGCGGGCGTCGGGTTGGTCGTCGCCTTGGGAACCGGCACGGGCGGCGACGCCGGCGATCGTCGCCGCGGTGGCGGACCTGCCGCGCCGGTCCGCCTGCGTCGGTCTGGTCAGGACGCGGCGTCGAACGCCCGGACCGTGGCCCGGGGCGCGTAGCGCCGCCACGCGTCCTCGATCAGGTCCGCCAGCTCGTCGAGGTCGTCGTCGTCGTTGGCGCTCAGGCGGGTGAGGACCGCCGGCGAGCGCTGGTGCGACTCCTCCACCTCGGGCAGTCGCAGCGCGATCGCTCTCACCCGCTCGAACGGGATCACGCGGGGAGTCTGCCCCCAAGCGCCACGGCGCGCCTACGCGTGCGCGGGATCGAAGCCCTTGGGGAGGTACAGGCGGTGGGCGGCCAGCAGGTCGGTGTCGGCCAGGATCTCGGCGGTGGGCCCGTCGGCGGTGATGCGACCCCCGTCGAGGATCACCGCGCGGGGGCACAGCTCGAGCGCGTACGGCAGGTCGTGGGTCACCACCAGCAGGGTGATGTCCAGACCGGCCAGCACGTCGGTCAGCTCGCGGCGCGCGGCCGGGTCGAGGTTGGCGGTGGGCTCGTCGAGCACGAGCACGTCGGGCCGGGTGGCGAGCACGGTGGCGATGGCCACCCGGCGCCGCTGGCCGAAGCTGAGGTGGTGGGGCGTGGCGCTGCGGTGGTCGTCCATGCCGACGGCCCCGAGCGCGGCGGCCACCCGGTCGTCGAGGTCGTCGCCCCGCAGCCCGGCGTGTGCCGGGCCGAACGCCACGTCGTCGCGCACCGTGGACATGAACAGCTGGTCGTCGGGGTCCTGGAACACGATGCCCACCCGCTGGCGCACCTCGCCCAGGTTGGCCGGGACCAGCGGTAGCCCGCCTACCGTCACCGTGCCGTGCTGGGCCCGGTGGATGCCGTTGAGGTGCAGCACCAGCGTGGACTTGCCGGCTCCGTTGGGGCCGAGGATGGCCACGCGCTCGCCGGGGGCGACGTCGAGGTCGACGCCGTCGAGCGCCAGCCGCCCGCCGGGATACGCGAACCGCAGGTCCTGCACCGACACGGCGGGCGCCCGCCCGGCGGGGGAGGCGGCCGAACCGGTGGTGGCGGCCGGCGCCACCGGCGCGATGTCCGGGTCCACCGTCATGTCGCCACCAGCGCGCCGGCGGCCACCATCCAGGCGCACAGGGGGACCACGGCGGCGGGAGCCCACGCGGACGGCGACGCCGTAGAGCGGTCGCCGTCGAGGTCGGGCATGGTGCCCGTGTAGCCCCGCGACACCATCGCCAGGTACACCCGCTCGCCCCGCTCGTAGGCCCGCACGAACAGCGTGCCCGCCGAGGCGGCGAAGCCCCTGGCCTGCCAGAGCCACCGGGGGTCGTAGCCGCGCGACTGGCGGGCGACATGATTGCGGTGGGCCTCGCCCACCACGATCTCGAGGTAGCGGACCATGAAGGCGGCGATGGCCGTGATCACCCGGGGCACGTGCAGGCGCTCGAGGCCCCGCAGGAGATCGGGCACCGGAGTGGTGGCCGCCAGCACGATCGACGCGGCGACGCCGAGCGTGCCCTTGGCCACGATGTTCCATGCGGCCCACAGCCCGGGCTGCGACAGCGACACGCCGAGCACCTCGACCCGGGGCGACGAGCCCAGGACCGGCAGGAACACGGCGAAGGCCAGGAACGGCAGCTCGATCCGCAGGCGCCGGGCCACGAGACCGGGCCCCAGCCCGCTCGCCGCCACGACGGCCACCACGAGGGCGGCGTGCAGGCCGAAGGCCCACAGGGCCTCGCGGGGGGTGGCGACGACGGCGAGGATGAACGCCAGCGTGGCCGCCACCTTGAGCTCGGGCCGGCAGCGGTGCACGGGGCTGTCGCCCGGCACGTAGAGGCTGTCGGGCCCGAGGTGGCCGCCACTGGTGCACCCTTCGGGATGCACGCAGTGAGTGATCGGCACTGCGTGCCGGGTGCACTGCGCTCATGGTTCGCTCGCTGCGCTCGCTCACTGGGACTCGCCCGACGGCGACTCGCGGCCCCCTGCACGACGGACGAGGAGGAACAGGCCGCCGGCCAGGGCGAACGTGACCGTCACACCGAGGATCCCGGCCAGGCCGGTGCCGAGGCGCTCGTCCTCGACACCCTCGACCCCGTAGCCCGCCGTGGGCGTGTCGGACAGGGCGTGGTCGGTCTCGGTGTCGGCGAATCCCTCGTCGATGGCGACCCGGTTGAGCCCGTCGGGCGAACCGCTGGCCTGGGGGCTGACGAAGAAGGCGAGGGCGAGGGCGAGGATCAGGCCGCCGGCCAGGAACACGGCGAAGCGCACGGGCCGCCTCACGACGCCACCTCCGCGCCCACGCCGGCCGGCGCCGCGGGGGCGTCGACGGCGATGACGAGATCGCGGGCCCCGAACACCAGGTCCGGCCGGCTGGCGAGCACGGCGCCCACCACCAGGGCGGTGATGATCCCCTCGCCGACGCCGATCACCACGTGGACGCCGACCATGGCGCTCAGCACGGTGCCGACCGAGGCCCCGCCCGCGCCGCCGACGGCGTACTCGACGGCGAAGGCGACGGACGACAGCACGACCGACAGCCCGGCCGCGATGCCCGAGGCGACGACCACCGCGCCCGGCTTGGCCGGCAGGAGGCGACGGAGCACCACGAACACGGCGTAGCCGCCGAACGCCGTGATGAGCGCCATGTTGAGGACGTTGAGGCCGAGGGCGGAGATGCCTCCGTCGGCGAACAGCAGCGCCTGCACCATGAGCACGACCGAGACGCACACGGCGCCGACGCTCGGGCCCAGCAGGATCGCGGCCAGTGCGCCGCCCAGCAGGTGGCCGCTGGTGCCGCTGGCCACCGGGAAGTTCAGCATCTGCACGGCGAAGACGAATGCCGCCACCAGACCGGCCAGCGGCACGCGCCGCTCGTCGAGCACCTGGCTCGCTCGCCTGAGCGACGCGCCCAGCCCTCCGGCGGCGGCGACGGCGGCTCCGGCCGACACCCCTCCACTGATGAAGCCGTCCGGTATGTGCATGTCGACAACCTACCTGCGAGTCGGGCGCTGTTGAGACTGACGCGCAATAGCGGCGTCACCCCTCATTCGGAGCACCACCGCCGGCCGGATTCACCTCGCGGGGAGAGGCTCAGGCGATGTGCCGGGACGCACCGGGCGTGCGTCCGGTGTGGCGCTTGAACATCTCGATGAAGGCGCTGGTGGTGCCGTAGCCGACGTCGGTGGCGACCCGGGTGACGGGCCGGCCGCCGGCCAGCAGCACCAGCGCGGCCTGGGTGCGGTGCAGGGCCCGCCACGACGAGAACGTCACGCCGGTCTCCTGCTTGAACAGCCGGCTGAAGTGCCGGGCGCTCAGCCCCACCGACCGGGCCCACTCCTCGACGCCGCCGGGATCGCCCGGGTCGCGGTCGAGGGCCCGGACCACGGGGCGCAGCAACGGATGGTCGACCCGGGGCACCCACAACGCCTCGTCGGGCCGCGCGGCGCGGGCGAGCAGCTTGACGATGAGGTCGGCCACCGTCGCGACGATGCCGTCGTCCCCGGCGGTCGCGGTGGCCACCGGGTGCCGGCCCGCCTCGCTGATGAGCTCGCTCAGCAGCGCGCTCACGCGGATGGTCGTGACGGCGTCGCCCGCCAGGTCGGGGTAGACGTCGGGGTCGACGAACACGCTGCGCAGCGACGCGTTGCCGTGCGCCGACACCCGGTGCTTGTGCCAGGGCGGCACGGCCACCCCGACCCGCTCGTTGACCACCCGCGTGCCGTCCTCGGTCGTGACCGACACCACGCCACGGATCGGGTACACCACCTGGGCCAGACGGTGGCGGTGGGAGTGCCCCCGGTAGCCCTGGGGGTACTCGAACGCCCGCACGAAAAGCGGGTACGGCGCATCGGCCGCGGTGGCCGGGCGGTGCTCCTGTCCGGCCGGCGTCATGGCCTGTCCGATCGGCGATATCGGGACACAGACCATCTCGTTACGGTCACGGCCCAGACACTACGACGAGGGGAGAGCCCGTGTCCGCACCGGTCTTCGAGTCCAAGGCCCGCAACGCCGACAGGATCCGCAACGCGAGCACCATCTTCTACGTGGAGGACGTCCTCGGGACGCTGCTCTGGTACCAGGACAAGCTGGGCCTCCAGGTCGAGTTCGCCTGGGGCGACCCCGTGGTGCACGGCAGCGTGCTGGCCGGCGCCACGTCGTTCCACTTCTCCAGGGCCACGCCGACCGAGCCCGCGACCTCCTACGTCACGCTCTACGTGTCCGACCTGGACGAGCTCTTCGAGGACATCGCCGCCCAGGGCGTCGAGGTCATGCAGGAGCCGGAGACGATGGAGTGGGGCATGCGCGCCTTCATGGTGCGCGACGGCAACGGCCACACCGTGATGTTCGCCGACCCGACGACGGGCGAGTGACGCAGGCAGTGGGGGGAGAGCAGCACGAGTGCGGCTTCCCTGCAGAGGGATGTTCCCGAGACGACCTGCTGGGGACGCTGCGGGCCTTCACGGGCATGTGGCGAGCGATCATGGCGGGCCTCGACGACGACGTGCTCGCCGCGCCCGGGCCCCGGGGCGGGCCGTCGGTGTTCGGCCACCTCGACGCGGCCCGATCGGCGGTCGCCGCGGCCCGCGACCGGGTCCGTGCCATCGTCGATGCCCCCGCCTCGACCGGTGGCCCGCCGCCGGCGGTCGGGGTCGCCGGTGCCGCTCCGGACCAGGTCCCACCGCCGCCCGCGCGGGCCGACGTCGCCACGCCCTCGACGGCGCGGGCTGCGGTGTCCGCCCTCGACCGGGCGATCGCCGGCCTGAACTCGGCGGCCGGCCGGGGCGACGCCGCGCGGTGGGCGCCGGACACGGCTGCGGGAGGGGCCGCGGGACCGGTCGCCACCCTCGTCGGCGAGGCCGTGCACGAGGGCGTGCATCGCCTGCACGCCGGCGGGCGGATGGTGCAGCGCCTGGGCGGCGGCGCGCCCTCGCAACACGGGCGGGTCGTGCAACTCAACGTCTCCGGGGGCGGGGTGCCCAAGACGCCGGTGCCCGCCGGGCGCATCGACGACGACGGGCTGTCCGGTGACCGCCAGGGCGAGCGGCGCATCCACGGGCGGCCGTACCAGGCCCTGTCGCTCTGGTCGGCCGAGGTCATCGAGGCCCTGCGGGCCGAGGGCCACGGCGTGTACCCGGGCGCGGCGGGGGAGAACGTCACGCTGGCCGGCATCGACTGGCCGACCATCCGGCCGGGCGTGCGCGTGCAGGTCGGCGAGGCTCTGGTCGAGGTCTCGGGGTACGCCACGCCCTGCGCCAAGAACACCCGGTGGTTCGTGGACGGCGCCATCGACCGCATCGACCAGCGCCGCCACCCGGGCTGGAGCCGGGCCTACGCGTGGGTGCTGCGCTCGGGCGCGGTCGCCCCCGGAGACGCCGCGCTGGTCGAGCCGCCCGAGCCCGACGGCGCCCGCTGACCGCCCCGGCGGGAACGCCGCGCGCGGCTCAGCCGGGGACGGCCAGGTGCTTGGCGGCGATCTCGGGGGCCACGATGTCGATCATCACGCCCGTGCCCTGCTCGAACCCGGCGACGCTGGTGACCCGGGGCAGCACGTGGACGTGCCAGTGGTACGGGCCGGCGTGGCGGTGCGGGGCCGTGTGGAAGACCACGTTGTAGGCCACGCTGCCGAGGCATCCCCGCAGGCTGCCGAGCACCCGCCGCATGGCCCGGCCCACGGCGGCGACGTCGGGCGGGGCGGCGTCGGTGACGTGCACCTCGTGCGCCCGGGGGAGCACCAGCATCTCGTAGGGCGTGCCCGACCAGTAGGGGCACACGACGACCACCCGGTCGTCGGCGTAGACCACGCGGTACCCGGCGGCCTCCTCGGCCTCGAGCGTGGTGCACAGCAGGCACGAGCCCTCGAAGCGGCGGAAGCCGGCCTCCTCCTCGGCGATCTCGCCGGGGACGAAGGGGATGCCGAGGAGCTGGCCGTGCGGGTGGTCGAGGCTGGCGCCGGCCTCGCGGCCGTGGTTGACGATCACCTGCGTGTAGCGGATCTGGGGCCGGCGGGCGTGCATCTCCATGCGGTCGCGCACCGCCGCCATGGTGACCGCCGCCTGCGCGTCGTCGAGGTCGGCCCACGAGGCCTCGTGGTCGGGCGAGAACACCAGGACCTCGTGGATGCCGCTCGCAGCCGCCTGGGTGAACACGGGGCCGAGGTTGTGGACCTTGAGCGGCTCGTCGCCGTCGAAGGCCGGGTAACGGTTGGGCACGACCCGCACGACCCACTCGCCCTGGCGGTCGTAGGTCTCGAGGGCCGGGGGCGTGGACTCCTCGTTGCCCCGGCAGAACGGGCACGGCAACGACGGATCGGCCTGGACGGGGAGCCGTCGGGAGATCAGATCGCCGGGCCGGTTCTCGCGGTCGACGGCGACGGTGACCCAGCGGCCGGTGAGGGGGTTGAGCCTGAGCTGACTCATGGCCGGCACATGGCCGAGCTGGCGCGATCTGTCAGGCGGGGCGGCGGTGAGACCTCGCGTTTGGACACGTCGTCAACGTACTGCCTCGCCGCCGTCAGCCGGTGCGTGGTTCCCGCTGCGGCGCGTGTAGGTCGACACGTGCGTGGGCGACGCCGACGTGAAAGGTTCGCCCCGCCACCCCGCGTGGCGCCCGAGCAGGCGGAGGCCGACCGACGCCGCGAGCTCGTCCAGCCGGTCGGGCGACGCGTAGTGCAGCACCCAGGGGCGGAGGCGGATGCCGGCCTCCGTGATCTGCACGTGCTGGCCGACCACGGTGCGCGCCGCGGGATCGGTGCGGCTCACCGACAGCACGACCTCGTCCAGCCCGATGTGGCGGGCCTCCACGGCGCTGCCCGCGGCCCCGCCGTCGTCGGGCGGGACGAACGCCTCGATCACCAGCCGGCCGTCGGCGGCCAGCAGGTCCGCCACGCGGGCCAGGCACCGCCGCTGGGTCGCGGTGTCGGGGAGGTTGAACAGCGTGTTGAACGCGCACAGCACCACGGCGAACCCCCTGTCGGCGGGTTCGGGTGGCGCGGCGGGCTCGGGCCCCGCCGGCTCCGCGGCTGAGGGCAGCTCGGGAGACGCGAGCGTGGCCATGTCGTCGACCACGGTGTGCACCGCCTCGGCCCCCGGCTTGGCCCGCAGCCGCTCGATCATGGCGACCGAGGCGTCGACGGCCCACACGTCGAGGCCCCGCCGGGCGAGCGGCACCGCCAGCCGGCCGCTGCCGGCACCCAGCTCGAGGACGCGTCCGCCCCGGGGTGCGGCGACGGCGGCGACGTGGTCGACGGTGGCCTCCACGTCGCTCACGTCCTGGTACCAGTCGTCGTACACGTCGGCGAAGCGATCGCCGTAGGTGCTGGGCCGGTAGCCGTCCACCTGTGACCTCCCGCGTCGGCGGTGCGGTCCATCATGGGCGATGATGGCGCCCGTGGAGGATCCGACCGCGCCGCCGCCTCCCCCCATCGGGGCGGGACCCGTGGGCGCGCGCCGATGGGCGGTGCCGGGATCGGTCGAGGCCCAACCCCAGCCCGCACCGGCCGACGTCGTCGGCGGTCGGCCCGCGACCGGCTGGGGCGGGCCCGCCGGCGAGCCGGTGGATGGGCGCGGCCAGGTGTCGCCGGCCGGCGGGGTGCCTGCGGTGATGCTGCGCCCCATGACCACGGCCGACATCCTCGACGGCGGGTTCGCCGTCGTGAAGGCCCGTCCCGCCCGCATCTTCGCCATCACCGCCGGGTTCGTGGTTCCCACCCACCTGCTGGCGGCGTACCTCCAGCGGGACGCGACCGGCGACGCCGGGCTGGTCGACCTGATGTTCGGCAACCAGTCGGCCTTCGACCAGTCGGCGACGGTCGATCCCACCGGCCAGCTCGTGGCCGCCGCACTGCTGATCGTCGTGCCTGCCATCACCCTCGTGTGCGTCGCGGCGGGCATCGGCCACCTCGTCTCGCAGTGGCTCATGGGCCGGGACGCGCCCGTGGGCGAGGTGCTCGGCGTGATCGCGCGCCGCTGGTGGCCGCTGCTGGGCTCGTTCGTGCTGGTCAAGCTGGCCGAGCTGGTGGGCGTGCTCGGCTGCTACGTCGGGGTCCTGTTCGTGATGCCGATCTTCGTCCCCGTGGCGCCGATCATCGGGGTCGAGCGCGCGGGGCCGGCCGCGGCGCTCGCGGGTCCTGGCGGCTCATCCGCGGGCTGTACTTCCGCACCATGGGCCTGGCGGTGCTGATGGGCATCGTGTCGACACTGCTCGGCAACGCGCTGTCGGCGCTGCCCCAGGCGCTCGCCCTGTGGGTGGGCTACGACGTCGGCTGGCCGCTGCTGGCGCTCGGATCGATCGTGTCGCAGGTGGTCGTGCTGCCGTTCGTGGCGGCCGCGACGGTGCTGCTCTACTTCGACCTGCGGGTGCGCAACGAGGGCCTCGACCTCGAGATGACCGCCGTCGACGTGCTCGACCGGGCGACCTGACGTGCTCGTCCCGCTCCCGCCCCCGGACCACGACCCCGCCCAGGCCCGCGACGCGGCCGACGAGATCCTGTCGCGGCCCGAGTACCAGTGGCGCGGCAGCGGCGACAACGTCTTCGATCGGATCGCGGAGTGGATCGCCGACCGGCTCGGCGACATCGCCTCGCCGCTGGGCGTCGGCGGCGGCAACCTGCCGGTGTGGGTCGGCTGGTTGGTGATCGGGCTGCTGGTGGCGGCGACGGGCGTGCTGATCTACCGGAGCCGGGCCGGATGGCGACCCGGACCCGGGTCCCGCGGTGAGGGCGGTCGCGTGGTGGTCGGCGACGACGACGAGAGCGTCGACTGGCCCGCCGAGGTCGCCCGCTGCGAGGCGGCGGGCCGGTGGCGTGAGGCGGTGAGGGCCCGCTACCGCGTGCTGGTGGGCGAGCTGGCCGGGCGCCGGATGATCGGCGACCTGGCGGGGCGCACGGCGGGCGAGCTCGTCGACGAGGTGACGGCCACGGCGCCCGCGGTCGCCCCCGGCTTCGCCCGGGCCACCGAGCTGTTCGAGGTGGCGTGGTACGGCGGTGGTGCCGTGGGCCATGCCGACCGCGACCGCTTCGTCGAGGCGGCGGCCGCCGTCGTCGCCGCGGCCGAGCGCGTCGGCACCCGACCGGCGGTGCCTGCGTGAGTGAGCGAACCATGAGCGGTCGACCGGCGGGTGGGACCCGGCACCCGGGCATCGTCGTGGCCGTGGCGGTCCTCATCGGCGTCGTGGTGCTGCTCGCCCTGTGGTCGATCGGCCGCCCGGCG
Organism: uncultured Acidimicrobiales bacterium; assembly: GCA_963842395.1. Taxonomy (GTDB): domain Bacteria; phylum Actinomycetota; class Acidimicrobiia; order Acidimicrobiales; family VFJN01; genus ZC4RG19. The sequence goes on along the minus strand of CAWJGJ010000001.1, from coordinate 2,218,863 downwards.
GACGACGTGCCGCTGAGCCCCCGCTCCGACGCCCGCCTGGGCACGAGCGCCCTCGTGGCCCTGGCGCGGGAGCTCGGTGCGGACGTGACCATCGGCGACCGGTTGCCCGACCTCGAGGACGACGCCGGCGGGCCGGAGGTGATCGTCCTGTTCACCGATCTGCTGTCCGACCAGCAGCGGGCGGACCTGACCTCGTGGGTCGAGGGCGGCGGCCGGCTGGTGGTCACCGATCCCGCCTCGCAGCTGACACCGCTCACCGACGCCGAGTTCGACGCCGTCGAGGACCTGGGGCCGCCCCGCACGGTCGAGGGCCGCTGCGAGATCGACGCGCTCGACGGCATCGACGTGGCCGGCGTCGAGCCCCGCAACGGCGGGGTGCTCTACCGGGCCTCCGGGGACGCGGACGGCTGCATCGGCGACGGGTTCGGCTCCTACATCGTCGCCCGGGACCAGGGCGACGGCACGATCGTCGCCATCGGGGGCAACGGGCTGCTGGTCAACGAGGCCCTGGCCGACGGCGAGAACGCCCCGGTGGTCACCGCCCTCGTGGCGCCCGAGCGGGGCACCGAGCTGCTGATCCTCGAACCCGGTCCGGTCGCCGGCAGCGGCCGGCAGCGCGATCTCCTCGACCTGATCGGCGCGGGCGTCAAGCGGGCCTTCTGGCAGCTCGTGATCGCCTTCGTCGCGTTCGCCCTGTGGCGGGCGCGGCGGCTCGGTCGCCCGGTCCCCGAGCCGCAGCCCGTGGCCGTCGCCGGGTCCGAGCTGGTGGCGGCGGTCGGCAACCTGCTCGATCGCACCGGGTCGAGCGACCACGCCGCCGAGCTGCTGCGCGCCGACCTGCGCCGCTTCCTGGCCGACCACCTGGGCCTGCCCGCCGACACGCCGGCCCCCGTGCTGGCCGCCGTGGCCGCCGAGCGCACCGGCGTCGACCCCCAGGCGCTGGCCTGGGCCGTCGGGCCCCAACCGGTCACCGGCGACGCCGACCTCGTCGCGCTCGCCCACACGATCGACCGCATCCGTGAGGAGGTCATCGCCCATGTCTGACGCCGACCCTGCCGGGGCGCCACCGTCGCTGCCCCCGTCGCAGCCGTCGTCCGGGTGGACGAGCCCACCTCCGCCCGCCTATCCGCCGCCGCAGAGCGACCTCCCGGCGGCACCGGAGCCCCCCGCCTCGCCATCCCCCACGGCGCCGCCGGCGCCCGCACCACCGTCGCAGGCAGCGGAACCCCCGGCGCCGCCCGCCGACTCGCCGCCGGCGCCGCCCGCGGACCGGTCACTCGCCGACGCACCCCCCGCCCGGTCGCCGCTGCCGCCGCCGCCGGGAGCAGTGGCCGGGCGCGACCCCCGCGCCGCGATCCTCGCCGTGCGGGACGAGGTCGCCAAGGTCGTGGTGGGCCAGGACGGCACCATGTCCGGGCTGGTCGGCGCGCTGCTGGCCCGAGGACACGTGCTGCTCGAGGGCGTCCCCGGCGTGGCCAAGACGCTGATCGTCAAGACGCTCGCCGCGGCGCTCGACCTGGACGTGAAGCGGGTCCAGTTCACCCCCGACCTCATGCCGTCCGACGTGACGGGGCAACTCGTCCTCGACACGGTCGGCGCGGGATCGGGCGACGCGACCCGGTTCCGGTTCCGGCCCGGGCCCGTGTTCACCAACGTGCTGCTGGCCGACGAGATCAACCGCACGCCGCCCAAGACCCAGGCGGCGCTGCTGGAGGCGATGGAGGAGCGGCAGGTCAGCGTCGAGGGCACGGCCCATCCGCTGCCCGAGCCGTTCATCGTCATCGCCACCCAGAACCCCATCGAGTACGAGGGCACCTACCCGCTGCCCGAGGCCCAGCTGGACCGGTTCCTGTTCAAGCTGGCCGTCGCCTACCCCAGCGCGGAACAGGAGCAGGAGATCCTGGCGCGCCACGACCGCGGGCTCGATCCCCACGACGCGGCCGCGGCCGGCGTGCGGCCGGTGGCGACGCCCGACGACATCGCCGCCGCCCGGGAGCAGATCCAGCGCATCCGGGTCGATCCCGCGGTGCTGGCCTACATCGTCGCCCTGGCACGGGCGACCCGCACCGCACCCGCCGTGACGCTCGGGGTGTCGCCGCGCGGCGCCGCCATGGTGCTGCACGCCGCCAAGGCCTGGGCGTGGCTCGCCGGTCGCCCCTTCGTCACCCCCGACGAGGTCAAGGCGGTCGTCAAGCCGTGCGTGCGCCATCGCCTCCAGCTGCGCCCCGAGCTCGAGCTGGAGGGCACGACGGTGGACGGTGTGCTCGACGGCGTCCTCGCCGCGGTCCCGGTGCCCCGGTGACACCCGCGCGCTGCGGGCCCGGCGGTGTGGCGAGTGCCGGCCGGGCCGGCGAGGCCCGATGACGGTGCCGGCGGCGCCCCGCCCGCTGGCCGAACCGTCCGCGGATGCGACCGCCCCCGGCGCTCCGGCGCCACCGCGGGGACGCGGCGCCGGCGACGCCGTGGCGTCCGTGCGGCCGGGCGCCGAGGCCCGCCCGCCGCCGCGACCCGCGCCCGCCCGCCGGCGGGGCGTCGCCCCGACCCGGCGGCTGCCGCTGGTGGCCGTGCTCGCCTCGGTGGTGATGCTCGCCGTGCCGGGCGGCGGCGTGCTGTGGTGGCTCGTGATCGTCAACGCCGGCCTGCTCGCGGTGGCGGCGCTCGACGTCGCCCTGGCGCCGGCTCCCAGCCGGCTGCCTGTGCGCCGTGACCTGCCGCCTGCGGTCACGCTGGGAAGCGCCGCCGAGATCACCTGGACGGTGCGGAACCCCACCCGGCGGGCGCTGCGGGTGGCGCTGGCCGACGAGCTCGCCCCTTCGCTGCGGGCCGACACCCGCCGGGCGAGGGCCCGGGTGCCGAAGGGGGGCACCCTGGAGGCGACAGCCACCATCCGGCCCGCCCGCCGGGGCCGGTTCGCCCCGCGTGACCTGGTCGTGCGCGTCGCAGGGCCGCTCGGCCTGGGCGCCCGCCAGTCGACGCTGGACCTGCCCGGCACCCTCCGGGTCTACCCGTCGTTCCGCTCCAAGGACGAGGCCGAGCTGCGCATCCGCCGGTGGCGGATCCTCGAGGTGGGGCTGCGCTCGGCGCAGGGACGGGGCGCCGGCACCGAGTTCGACCAGCTGCGCGAGTACTCGGTCGACGACGAGTTCCGCCGGGTCGACTGGAGCGCGACGGCCACGCGCGGGACGGCCCATCGTCCGCACCTACCGGGCCGAGCGCAACCAGACCGTGCTGGTGCTGCTCGACAACGGCCGGGTGATGGCCGGCCGCGTCGACGGCGTGCCCCGGGTCGAGCACGCGGTCGACGCCGTGATGATGCTCACCGCCGTGTCGACCGGGCTCGGCGACCGTTGCGGCGTCGTCGCCTTCGACCGCGAGGTGCGGGCCGCGGTGGCACCCCGCAGCGGCCGCGCCCAGCTCGGGCGCGTCGTCGAGGCGCTCTACGACCTCGAGCCCGTGCTGGCCGAGAGCGACTACGCGGGCGCCTTCACCGAGACGCTGGCCCGGTTCCGGCGGCGGACCCTGCTGGTCGTGCTCACCGACCTGGTGGGCTCGGCGGTCGACGAGTGGTTGGTCCCGGCGCTGCCGCTGATCCTGCGCGAGCACGTCGTGGTGGTGGCGGCCGTGCGCGACCCGGACGTGGCCCGCTGGTCGGCCGGCGCCGGGGGCGACGTCACGGGCGCCTACCGTCAGGCGGCGGCGGTGAGCGCACTCGACGCCCGCCGGCACACCATCGCCCGGCTCCGGGGCCTGGGCGTGACGGTCGTCGACGCCACGCCGGGCCGCCTGGCCCCCGCCCTCGCCGACGCCTACCTCCGCGTCAAGGCCACCGGCCGCCTGTGAGCCACTCGCCGGCGATGCTCGGCCTGATGCATCGAGCTCGGGCGGAGCGTGGCTCAGGTGGTGGACCAGGCGCGTTCGCGGGCGGTGGCCAGCTCGTCCCAGCCCCGGTCGAGCTCGCCCAGCGACCCGGTGACGCCCCGTGCCGTAGCCGCCCGGCCCTGGACCACGATCCAGGTCACGAACGCGGCCTCGACCGCGACGCCGATGGCCACCCGCAGGCCGGTGGGGACGCCGCGGCCGGTCACGAACCCCTCGATCAGGCCCGCCACCACGAACGCGAGCGTGAGCCCGAGCGCGATCACGCCGGCGCGGCGGGCCTCGTCGCCGACCGCCCGGCTGCGGGTCCGATCGCCCGGGGAGATGACCGCCCAGCCCAGGCGCAGCCCGGCCGCTCCGGCGATGACCACCGCGGTCAGCTCCAGGAGGCCGTGGGGCAGGATCAGCCCGAAGAACTTCCCCAGCTCGCCCGCGTCGGCGAACAGGCCACCGGCGAACCCGATCGAGGCGCCGTTGACCACCATCAACAGCGCGGCGGGGATGCACAGTGCCACGCCGAGCACGAAGGCCATGACGGCCACCTGGATGTTGTTGACGGTCACCTCGCTCGCGAACTGGCTGGCGGGCTTGGACGAGTAGTAGTCCTCGAAGTCCTCGTTCAGGTAGGCCTCGCGCACGGCCTCGGGCGCGGACGCCTCCAGGGCCTCGTCGCTCACCGCCATCCAGGTGCCCACGGCCAGCGCCGGCACCAGGAGCAGCGCCGCGCTGACGGCGACGAACCGGCCGCTCTGCCAGACCGCCGCGGGGAAGCGCCACACGAAGAAGTCCCGCACCGCGTGCAGGGTGCGGCTGCGCGACGCGTAGATGACGCCGTTGGCGCGGCCGACCAGCGCGGTCAGCCGGCCGGTAAGCGCCGGGTCGCGGTACGCGGCGCGCGCGTGGGAGAGGTGGGAGGACACCCGCTGGTACTTCTCCACCAGCTCGTCGACCTCGGCCGGCGACAGGCGCCGCCGGTTGCCGGCCTTCGACGTCAGCTCGTCGAGCCGGGCCCAGGTGGGGGCGTTGCGGGCGATGAACCGGTCGATGTCCACGGGCGGCCGAAACTACTCGGCACGGGCTGTACGGTGCCGTCGGTGGCAGCGGCCTCGCCGGCGACCCAGCCGATCATCACTCCCGAGGCGGTCGTGCTCGACTTCGAGCGCGCCGGGGCGGCGTCGCGCACGATCGCGCTGCTGGTCGACGTGATCGCCCTGAGCATCACGTTGTTCACGCTGGGGGTGGTGGCCGCCATGGTCGTGGGCGACTCGGCCGACGGGTTCGGCGCCGCGCTGTTCGCGATCGTCTTCAGCTTCGGCACCGTCGTCGCCTGGTTCTGCGGGTTCGAGACGCTGTGGCACGGGCGCACGCCCGGCAAGGCAGCCCTGGGGCTGCGGGTCATCAGCGCGGACGGCACCACCGAACGGTTCCAGCAGGCGTTCCTTCGCGCCGCGTTCATGTTCGTCGACTTCCTGCTGATCCCCATCGGCTTCGTTGCTGTCGTCGCGGTGCTGCTCTCGCCCCGCGACCAGCGCGTCGGCGACATGGCGGCCGGGACGCTCGTCGTCCGCGAACGGTCGGCGTCCACCTTCGTCGCCCCGGCGTGGTTCGCACCGCCCCCCGGCTGGGAGGGCTACGCGAGCTCGCTCGACGTGACCAGCCTCGACGAGTCGACCTACGGGCTGGTGCGCTCGTACCTGCTGCGGGTCTACGAGCTGACGCCGCCCGCCCGCGACCACCTGGCGGTGCGGCTGGCCAACCCCGTGGCGGTGAGGATCGGCCACCACCCCCCGGCCTACGTCCACCCCCACCTGTTCCTGACGTGTGTGGCGGCGTCCTGGCAGCGGTCGCACGGCGGCAACCCCTACGACCAGCCGCTCCCGCGCTGATCCCGGCATCCACCACGGTCGGCCGTGGGCGCGGGCGCGCCGGCGCGCCACACTGGGACGGTGCCCGAGCCGACCGCCTACCTCGACCACGCGGCCACGACGCCCCTGCGGCCCGAGGCGCGCGCGGCCATGTTGCCGTGGCTGGGCGAGCGCTTCGGCAATCCCTCGGGCGACCACCGGGTCGCACGGGCTGCCCGCCAGGCCGTCGACGAGGCGCGTGACGCCGTGGCCGAGCTGGTCGGGTGCCAGCCCGGCGAGGTCGTCTTCACCGGAGGCGGTACCGAGGCCGACAACCTGGCGGTGCGTGGCGTCCACGCGGCCCGGCCGGGCCCGGTCGTGTGCAGCGCCGTCGAGCACGACGCGGTGCTCGGCCCCGTGCGCCACCTGGGCGGCTCGGTCGTGGGTGTCGACCGGTACGGACTGGTCGACCTCGCCGCGCTCGCCGTGGCGCTGACGACCGCCACGACGCTGGTGTCGGTGATGGTGGCCAACAACGAGGTGGGGATCGTGCAGCCGGTCGCGGAGGTGGCCGAGGTCGTGCGGCGCCACGCCCCGGAGGCCGCGGTGCACGCCGACGCGGTGCAGGCCGCCGCCTGGCTGCCGCTGGCCGACCTCCTTGGCGGCACCCAGCTGGTGAGCCTCAGCTCGCACAAGCTGGGCGGTCCCCAGGGCGTCGGCGCGCTCGTGGCCCGGCGCGGCACCACGCTGCGGGCCCAGATCCTGGGCGGTGGCCAGGAGCGGGAGCTGCGGAGCGGCACGCACAACGTGGCCGGCATCGTCGGCTTCGCCGCCGCGGTGCGGGCGGTGCTCGACCGGCGGGTGGCGACGGCCGAGCGGGTGCGGGCCCAGCGCGATCGGCTGGCCGCGGGCCTGCTCGCCGCCATCCCGGGTGCGGCGGCGACCGGCGTCCCGGCGCCGGGGTTCGGCGCGGGTGCCAGGTCGGTGGCCCGGGACGCTCCCGGGCCCGACCCCCGGCTGCCCTGCACCCTGCACCTGTGCCTGCCCGGCGTCGAGAGCGAGGCGCTGCTGTTCCTCCTGGACGAGGCCGGGGTGTGCGCGTCGGCGGCGTCGGCCTGCGCCAGCGGGGCCCACCAGGCGTCGCACGTGCTCGCCGCCATGGGCGTCCCCCCGGCCCTGGCGGGCGGCGCCCTCCGGCTGTCCCTCGGCTGGACCACCACCGACGCCGAGATCGATCACGCCCTCGCCACCGTGCCGGCGGCGGTCGCCCACCTGCGGGCCGTGGCGGCGTGAAGGTCCTCGCCGCCATGTCGGGCGGGGTCGACTCGTCGGTCGCGGCCGCGCGCCTGCTGGCGGCGGGCCACGAGGTGGTGGGCGTCACGATGAAGTTGTGGGGCGGCGAGTCGGACACCGGCTGCTGCTCGGTCAGCGACGTCGACGACGCCCGCCGGGTCGCCCAGCAGCTCGGGATCGACCACCACGTCTGGAACTTCGGCGACGACTTCGACGCCCGGGTGGTCGAGCCGTACGTCGACGCCCACCGCCGGGGCGTCACGCCGAACCCGTGCATCGAGTGCAACCGGCACCTCAAGTTCGACCGCCTGCTGCAGCGTGCGCTCGCCGTGGGCTTCGACGCCGTCGCCACCGGTCACCACGCCCGCCTCGTCGAGCGCGGCGACGGCAGCCGCCGTCTGGCCCGCGGCGCGGACGCCGCCAAGGACCAGAGCTACGTCCTCTACGTGCTCGGGCAGGAGGCGCTGGCCCGCACGCTGCTCCCGGTGGGCGAGATGACCAAGGACGCGGTCCGGGCCGAGGCCGCCGCGCTGGGCCTGCGCACGGCGGCCAAGGCCGACAGCCAGGACGTGTGCTTCATCACCTCGACCTCGGGCCGCCGCGGCTTCCTGGACCGGCGCCTCGACCTCCACCCGGGCACGGTGGTCGACGAAGCGGGGCGGCCGGTCGGGCGCGTCGACGCCGTCGAGCTGGTGACGGTGGGACAGCGACGCCGGCTGGGCCTGGCCGGCGGGGGAGCGCCCCGCTACGCGGTCGAGGTCGACGTCCCGGCCGCGACCGTGACGGTCGGCCCCGAGCGCCTGCTCCGCAGCGGGTCGACCGTCCTCGACGCCGTCGTGTGGGCGGGCGAGCCGGTCGCCGGGCCGGTCGCCGCCCAGTGCAGCGCCCACGGTCGCGCCCATCCGGCGACCGCGGTCCCGGACGCGACGACGGGCACGGTCGAGGTGCGGTTCGCCACGCCCCAGCGCCGGGTGGCCGCCGGCCAGTCGGTGGTGCTGTACGAGGGCGACGAGGTGGTCGGCGGCGGCATCGCCATCGCGGTCGACGCCCCCGTCGCGCCGTCGTCGAGCGCCTGACGGTCAGGCGAGCCGACGGCGTCGGGCCTCGTCCAGCACCCGGCCCGGGCGGCTGGGCGTGACGAGGAGGGCGTCCGTGCGGACCACCTCGGCCGTGTGCCGGCCCGGCGCCACCGGCACCACGGCGACAGGCTCGGCCAGCCGCACCTCCAACGCCAGGCCCGACGCGCCGGCGGTGAGATCGAGCGCACGGGTGTCGGCCGGTGCCGGGCCGATCCCGCGCACCGTGGCCCGGGCCAGAAGCACGGGCTCGGCCAGCGCCAGCGGGTCGTGCACCACCACACCGTTGGGCACGAACACGAGCCAACGCCGCGCCAGCGTGTGCAGCACCCGCGCCCCCCATCAGCGCGACCGCCAGGCCGGCGGCGAGCACCACGATGCCGACGGCCCAGTTCCCGGCCGCCAGGGCGACGGGGCCGGCGACGATCCCGGCGACCGTCGCCAGCCATGCCAGCTCGGCCGGACCGGCCAGCAGCGGGGCGGGGACGCGTAGCGGGAGGCGGCGCTCGTCGCCGTAGGACGACCCGTCCACGAACGCCTCGGCCGTCTCGGGCGCCAGCGCGGCCGTCGCGGCCACGAGCGTGGCGGCCAGGCCCACCAGCGCAGCTGCGGTCGCGCCGGTGTCCACCAGTGCGGCGACCGACGCGGCCACCGCGGCCGGCGCCGCCGTGCGCACGATCGTCAGGCTCACCGTCGTCGGCACCAGCGTGGCCACCAGCACTGCCGCCCACACGCCCCACAGGCCCGAGCTGAGCACCACCTGCACGGCCCGCTCGTCGTCCGCGAGGTCGGCCAGCGCGTCGCCGAGCGCCGGTCCCGCGGCCAGCGGGAGCACGCACCAGGCCGCCCGCACCGGCCACGCGGTGTGGGCGAGCGCGCCGATCCGGGCCGGCAGCGGGGGTCGCCGACCGGCGGTGGCGGCGTCGGCCGGGACAGGTTCCACGCCCGGAGATTTGCCGATGGTGTGGTCGGATGGCTATTTCAGTTGGGGGGACAAATCCGAGTGGGAGCAGTGGTGTCCAACGACGTGGAGCCGCGGGTGGCGGTGCCGTGAGGGAGGTCGACCTCCCGATCGGCCTGCCGTCGGCCGTCGGCAGCCTGCCGCATGACGACCTGGAAACGGGGGTGGCGTTCGCCCTCGACAACCAGCCGCGCCTGCCCGCCGCGCCGTCGCTGCCCCGCCGCGCCCCGGTCGAGGGCATGGTCCCGCAGGCGGCGTGGGGCATCCCCGGCGTGCTCGTGCTGCCCGACGGGTCGCTGCTCGTCGACGAGGCCGTCGTCGACCCGGCGCTGCCCCTCACGCCGGGCATCGACGACGAGCCCTTCGCCAGCCTCCGGGCCTTCCTGGCCGCCATCGCCGGCCGGGTCGCGCCGTACAAGCTCCAGCTCACGGGCCCCGTGACGCTGGGCCTGGCGCTGCACGCGGTCGGGGTGCCCGCCGACCGGGCGTTCGCCGTGGCGGGCAAGGCCGTCGATGTCCGGGTGGCCGAGGTGCTGGCGGCGGCCCGGCAGGCGGCACCCGGAGCGACGCCGCTGCTGTTCCTCGACGAGCCCGGCCTCACCGCCGCGCTCGAGCCGGGTTTCCCGCTCGGCGTCGACGACACGCTGGACCTGGTGTCGGCGGCGCTGGCGGCCGTCGAGGGTGGCGCCATCGCCGGGCTGCACTGTTGCGGCACGGCCGACTGGCCGGTGGTGTTGCAAGCCGGCCCCCAGATGCTGTCGCTGCCGGTCGATGCGGGCGCCACCGACCATCCCGGCGCGTTCGCCGACTACCTCGAGCGGGGCGGCTGGCTGGCGTGGGGCGCGGTGCCCACCGACCGGCCCCTCGGCGAGACGGCCGAGATCCTGTGGCGCCGCCTGATGGCCGAGTGGGAGACGCTGGCCGAGGCGGGGTGCGAGCCGGCCCTGCTGGTCGAGCATGCGGTCATCACCCCGGCGTGCGGCCTGGTGGGCCTCGACGTCGCCCAGGCCGCCCACGTGCTCGACCTCACCGGCCAGTTGGCACAGCGGGTCGAGGCCCGGGCCGCCGAGCTGGGCCTCACGCTCGGCGCCTGACGGCCCCGGCGACGCACCGGCGACGGCCACGCGCCGCGGGCGGCGCGCTCGGCAGGCGCGTCGGGGGCGGCGAGTGGGTCGTCGCCCCTCGGTACAGTCCGGGCATGGCAGACCGGGAGATCGAGCAGCGGGCGGCGAAGCTTCGCTCGGAGATCGCCGAGCACAACCGTCGCTACCACGAGCTGGACGATCCGGTGGTCAGCGACGCCGAGTACGACGAGCTCGCCCGCGAGCTCCGGGCGATCGAGGAGGAGTTCCCCGAGCTCATCACGCCCGACTCGCCGACCCGCCAGGTGGGCGGCGCGCCCGCGATCACGGTCTTCGCGCCGGTCGTCCACGGCGTGCCCATGATGAGCCTCGACAACGTGTTCGGCGAGGACGAGCTGCGGGCCTGGGCCGAGCGCCTCCACCGCCGGCTGGGCGCCGAGGACGACGCCGCCGAGGTCGGCTACGCATGCGAGCTGAAGATCGACGGGCTCGCCATCTCGATCCGCTACGAGGGCGGCCGCTACGTCCGGGCCGCCACCCGGGGCGACGGGCGGACGGGCGAGGACGTCACCGAGAACGTGCGCACCATCGCGCAGATCCCCGACCGCCTGGGTCGCGGCGCGCCCGAGGTCGTCGAGGTGCGGGGCGAGATCTACATGGCGCGCTCCGCGTTCAAGGCGCTCAACGAGCGGCAGATGGCGGCCGAGCTGCGCCCGTTCGTCAACCCCCGCAACGCGGCGGCCGGCGCGCTGCGCCAGAAGGACCCGCGCATCACCGCCGAGCGGGAGCTGGCCATGTGGGCCTATCAGCTCGGGCAGGTCGAGGGTGGTCCGGCGTTCACGAGCCACCTGGAGACGATGGACTGGCTCGGGGGGCTGGGCTTCCCGGTCAACCCCGAGGTGCGGCGGGTGTCCGAGCCGGCCGAGATCCTCGAGCTCTGCACCCACTGGCAGCAGCACCGCCACGACCTCGACTACGAGATCGACGGCGTCGTCATCAAGGTCGACGACCTGGCCCGCCGGGCGCTGCTCGGTTCGACGTCCAAGGCCCCCCGCTGGGCCATCGCCTACAAGTTCCCGCCCGAGGAGCGCACGACACGCCTGACCGACATCCTGGTGTCGATCGGCCGCACCGGCCGGGCCACCCCCTACGCGGTGCTGGAGCCGGTGTTCGTGGGCGGCGTGACCGTGGGCCAGGCCACCCTGCACAACGAGGACCAGGTCAGGGCCAAGGACGTGCGGCCGGGGGACCGGGTGCTGGTGCGGCGGGCCGGCGACGTCATCCCCGAGGTGCTGGGGGCCGTCGTGGCCGAGCGGCCGCCGGGTACCGAGCCGTGGGTGTTCCCCACCACCTGCCCGTGCCCGGTGGGCTCGACGCTGGTGCGGCCGGAGGGCGAGGCCGAGCACCGGTGCATCCACCCCGAGTGCCCGGTACAGCGCCACGGCGCCATCGAGCACTTCGCCAGCCGCGGCGCGCTCGACATCGACGCCCTCGGTTCCAAGCGCATCGCCCAGCTCATCGAGGCGGGGATGGTGGCGAGCGTCGCCGACCTGTACGACCTCGACTGGGAGGCGGTGGCGGGACTCGAACGCATGGGCGAGCTGTCGGCCGCCAACCTGCGGGCGTCGATCGAGGCGTCGCGCTCCCGGCCGCTGCCCCGGCTCCTGGTCGGCCTCAACATCCGCCACCTCGGCCCGGCCGGGGCGGAGGCGCTGGCCGCCGCCTTCGGCACCCTGGACAGGATCCTCGGCTCGTCGGTCGAGGCACTGGCGGCGGCCGACGGCGTGGGCACGATCATCGCCGAGTCGGTGCACACCTGGTTCTCCGACCCGGCCAACCGCGAGCTCGTGGAGCGGCTCCGGGCCGCGGGCCTGAACCTCGAGGCCGACGAGGGCGACGAGCAACCCAAGGTCCTGGCCGGGCTCACCATCGTGGTGACCGGCACCCTCGAGGGGTTCAGCCGCGACGAGGCGGAGGCCGCCATCAAGACCCGGGGCGCCAAGTCGCCGGGCAGCGTGTCCAAGAAGACGACGGCGGTGGTGGTCGGCGAGGGACCCGGCGCGTCGAAGGTCGCGAAGGCCGAGGAGCTGGGCGTGCCCGTGCTGGACGAGGCCGCGTTCGTGGCACTGCTCGACACGGGCGAGCTCCCGGAGGCGACCGGGGCCGGCGCCGGGACGCCGGGCGGCGACGCCGCCTCCGAGGACGGTACGGCCGGCGGGTAGCGCCGCTCAGACCACGTCGAAGCACCACGGGATGGTGCGGTCGGCCACGCCCCGCCCGTCCCGGATGCGCCAGATGATGGCCGAGACGCAGTTCTGGCCCGTCTCCAGCCGCTCGACGACCTTGCCCTCGCCCGGCGTGTACTGGATGAGGCCGATCTCGGGGGTGAGCGTCAGCTCGCCCTCGGGGATCTCGACCCCGTCGATCACGAGCGTCCCCTCCCACCCCGCGACCAGGTCGATGCCGACGTCCGACTGCTGGGGCACCTGGGCGTTGCGCCGGGGTATCAGCGCCTCGACGATGGCCTGATCACCGCCCTGCAACACCGGGTCGTCGTTGCCGTCGTCGAACGCCTGGATGGCGAGTGCGAACATGATCACCGCCACGGTGAGCACCACGGTGGCGCCGATCTTGAACCGGGTGCTGTAGTAGGACGTCCGGGCCATGACGAGCGGTCATCCTGGCACGTGTGCGCTGAGCGACGGCAACTCGGGCCGCCGCGGGTCGGGGGGCGTGCCGACCGCGGTCGCGGCCAGCAGGTAGCCTTCCGGCCGTGGCCATGTCCGGCATGACCGAGCAGATCGGTCGTGTGTTGGGCGGGCGCTACAGGCTCCTGTCACCACTCGGGTCCGGGGCGTCGGCCCAGGTCTACCTGGCCGACGATGTGCGGCTTCGGCGCCCGGTGGCGGTGAAGGTCCTGCACCCCGCCCTCGCCGACGACGAGTCGTTCCTCCGCCGCTTCCGGGTCGAGGCGCAGTCGGCCGCGTCGCTCAGCCACCCGAACCTCTTGGCGGTGTTCGACTGGAACGGCGACGGGGATGCGCCCTTCCTCGTCACCGAGTACCTCAGCGGCGGCAGCCTGCGGGCGATGCTCGACGCCGGCCACCGGCTCAGCGCCGCCCAGGCGCTGGTGGTGGGCCTCGAGGCGTCGCGGGCGCTGGCACACGCCCATCGGGAGGGCTTCGTCCACCGCGACATCAAGCCGGCCAACCTGTTGTTCGGCGCCGACGGACGGCTGCGGGTGGCCGACTTCGGGCTGGCACGCGCCATCGCCGAGGCCGGCTGGACCGAGACGGGCGCGGTCGTCGGCACCGCCCGCTACGCCTCCCCCGAGCAGGCCCGCGGCGAGACGGTCGACGGCCGGAGCGACGTCTACTCGCTGGCGCTGGTGATGGTCGAGGCGGTGACCGGTCACGTGCCGTTCTCGTCCGACACCACCATCGGCACCCTCATGGCCCGCCTCGACCACCCGCTGGTGGTGCCCGCCGAGCTGGGCCCGTTGGCGCCCGTGCTGACGCGGGCGGGCCAGGTCGACCGGTCCCGGCGCATCGACGCCGCCGCCCTGTCCGAGGGACTGGTGGCGGCGGCGCCCGAGCTCAGCAAGCCCGCGCCGCTTCCCCTCGTGGGCACCGCCGCCTCGGCCACCGACCCGCCCGACGAGCGGGACACGACCCTCATGGGCGACGCGGCCCGCCGCGCCGCCTCGGTCGCCGGGGGCAACGGGTCGCACTCGGGCAACGGCTGGTCCGGCGGCGACACCACCCAGGTCATCGCCCAGACGCCGTCCCGGCTGACCGGACCGCCGGTGCCGCCGCCCCTGTCGCCCGCCGGCTCGCCGCCCTGGCGCTCCCCCGAGCCGGCCGCCGCCCCCGCGCGCCGAGAGCTGTCGGACGGCGACCGCAGCGCCCGGCGGCTGATGGTGGGCGCGGCGGTCGTCGTGGTGGCGCTGACGGTGGGCATGGTCGGCGGCTGGTTCTACGTGCAGTCGCAGGTGCCCACCCACGTCGTGCCCACCTCGCTCGTCGGCCTGCAGCAGAGCGCGCTCGTGAGCGAGGTCGGCGACTTCCGTTGGACGATCGAGATCGAGGAGCTGCGCCGCGACGGCACCGAGCCCGGCGAGATCGTGGAGACCCGGCCGGCCGGCGGGTCGGAGCTGCGCGAGGGCCACACCCTCACCGTGGTCGTGTCGCTCGGCGCCACGCTGGTCGACGTACCGCCCGGGCTGGTCGGTGTCAGCGACGACGAGGCGATGGCGGCACTCGAGGCTGCAGGCCTTGCGGGCGCGGTCGTGCTCACGCCGAGCGAGGACGTCGAGGAGGGGATCGTCATCGGCTTCGCCGACGGCGACCCGGGCCCGAAGGCGCCCAAGGGGTCGACCGTCAGGCTGAGCGTCTCGGCAGGCGACGACGTCGAGGTGCCCGACCTCGAGGGCCGGCCCTACGAGGACGCCGTGAGGGAGCTCGAGGGACTGGGCGTCGTCGTCGAGCTGCGGGGCGAGGACTCGGGCGACGACCGGGCCGACGGCGAGGTCATCCGCACCGAGCCCGACGCAGGCGACGACGTCGAGCGGGGCGAGACCGTGGTCGTGGTGGTGGCGGTCGGCCAGACGCAGGTGCCCGACGTGACCGGGATGGAGCTGGACGAGGCGACCGAGGTACTCGAGGACGCCGGCCTGTCCGTGGGCCGGGTGCGGGGCCGCGACGAGGGCGTGGTCTACCTGACCTGGCCGTTCGCGGGCAGCGAGGTCGAGGCCGGGTCGTCGGTGGACCTGGTGATGCGACGGGACTGACATGCCATCTCGCGCCGCGTCATGCCCCGTGGCACGCCCGTACAACAGATTCTCCCAACTCGCTCTTGACCCGGGACCCTCGTTGGGTCACTCTGCTTCCGTGCCGGGCCATCCCCCGCCGGCGCATCGGCCTCTCCCCCTACGGCCGAAACCTTGATCGAAACCTCGATGTTTCGCTCAGGCTGTGTCGGGAAGTGCTGACATAGCTGTACGCAGCGACTACATTACGGAGCGTGCCGGGCCCGTTGGGGCGGTATGCCGGACGCGGTGTTCCCCAGCCGCCGCGATGAGGCTGCCGCCCCAGCAGGCTCGGCACACTCATGTCTCCGGTGTGGCGCGCGACGTGGAACGAGTGGGACGGGCGCTCCCGGGAGCGCTCGTCCGTCGCTTGCCGTCGCCGCGCTAGAGGCTGCGCCGAGAGGCGCAGCCGTGGCCCAGCGGCCCGGCGCCGAAGGCGCCAGGAGCGGAGGTACAGCTTCGTTCGACCTTCGGCGGCGACGCCGCCGAATTCGCAGCGGCGAACCTGTCCGCTCAGCTCCTTACGCGGTGATCGCCTGGATCTTCTCGGTGAGCTGGGGATCGACCGGGCCGTTCTGCATGGCCATCGCCTTGGTCATGTCGCCCTGCAGCTTGATCTTGCCGGCCATGAACGCCTGCATGGCGGCCTGGGGGTTGTTGTCGACCATCATGGCCTTGGCCGTGTCGTAGTCGAGCGTGGCGGTGACGTCGGCGCCGTCGAGATGGCCGAGGTCGAGCTGCAGCTCGCCGCTGGTCGTGTCCATGTGGGCGTCGACCGCGCCCTCGCCGAACGGAACGTCGGTGATGACCAGGTTCATCTTCACCGGCTGGGGCGCGGTGGCGGGGGCGGGGGCCTCTTCGCGCAGCGTGCGCGCGGCCTCGATCCATTCGTCCGACAAGAAGGTGTACGACACTGCGGTCTCCCCTGATGGCGTGCTCAACGGGGGGCAGCGTAGCTCAGCCGATTGCAGTGAGCCTGCAAGCGTCGGCGGTGGCTCAGCCGCCCGCCTCGGTGGTGTCGGTCGAGTCGCTGGTGGCGCCGTCGTCGTCCGTGCCGCTGTCGCCCGCGTCCGCGCCGCCGGGCTCGCCGACGCAGTCGGTCAGTATGCCGTCGATCGTGTCCTCGGTGCCCTCGGGGAAGTCGTTGGTGTCGGTCGCGGCGGCCACCTCGTTGTAGAGGTCCTGGTCGTCGCCGAACGCCTCGTCGAAGCCGTCACCGACGCACTCGGCCTGCTCCGCCGACAGGCCGGCGTCGAGCATGGCGTTGACGACGTCGCTCTTCTTGGCGTCGTTGTTGGTGCAGGCCGACACGGCCAGCAGTGCGACGGCGGCGAGCGCGACAATGCGGAGACGACGGGTCATGGGAAGGGGCACCTCGGTGAGCGGATGACCGGGGCAGGCTACTCGGGGCGGTCGCGGCGGGTCACACCGGCCAGCGCGGGGCGCGGGCTGCGGCCGCCGGCCGATGCCGGCGTCAGGCGCCCACGGTGCGGGCGCCGCGGCCCGCGTCCCGCAGGGCCAGCAGGGACTCGCGGGCGATCAGCTCGTCGGCCGTGAGCATCCGCGCCACCAGGCGGGCGACGTAGGCCGACAGCTCCTCGAGCGAGAGGTCGATGCGGCCCGTGCGGTGGAAGTGGCTGAACTGCCCGACCATGCCGACCACGCCCAGGGCCAGCAGGTCGGCCGTGTCGTCGTCGGTCACGGTGCCGTCGGCCTGGCCCTCGACGATGATGGCGGCCACGTCGGACAGGTGCTGCTCGGTGCCCTGGCGGAGCACATCGCTGACGTTGCGCCCCTCGACCTCGAGCAGCGAGAAGAAGGGGGCGTTCTCGGCCATGAACTGCACGCTCGCCACCGAGCCCTGCAGCAGGCGGACGAGCGCCGGCGCGCCGTCGGTCATCGCGGCGGCCTGGGTGCGGCGCAGCCGGCGGCGGATCTCGCTGGCCAGCTCGCGGAACAAGGCCTCCTTGTTCTCGAAGTACCAGTAGAAGAGGCCCTTCGCCACCCCGGCGGCGTCGACGATGTCGACCACGCGCGTGGCGGCGTAGCCCTGCTCGGCGAACAGCCGGGCGGCGGCGTCGAGCAGTTGCTGCTTGCGCTCGGCGCCCTGTGAGGTGAGCTGTCGATCGTTCATGGTGTTGGCGACAGTGTGGCGACACTTGACCGGGGGGTCAATTACCCGGGCTACCCTGGCGGGTCGTGCAGACCTCCGACGGCAAGGACATCATCCCCGGCTGCGAGCCATGGTCGAGCGAGGGCGGACCGCACGGCGCGCTCGTGCTGCACGGCTTCACGGGCAACCCGCAGTCGATGCTCGGGCTGGCCCAGGCGCTCGCCGGTGCCGGCCTGGCGGTCGAGCTGCCGCTGCTGCCCGGCCACGGCACCTCGGTCGACGACATGCTCAGCACCGGCTGGCCGGACTGGTCGGCGGCGGCCGAGTCGGCGTACCAGGCGCTGGCCGCCCGGGTCGACAAGGTGGTGGTGGCGGGCCTGTCGATGGGCGGATCGCTCACCGCCTGGCTGGCGAGCCGCCACCGTGACATCGCGGGCATCGTGTGCGTCAACCCGGCGCTCTCGGTGCCGGCCGAGCTGGTGACCGGCATCGAGGAGATGATCGCCGGCGGCGTCGATCGCATCCCTGCCATCGGCGGCGACGTCGCCGACCCCGCCGGTCAGGAGAAGGCCTACGACGCCACACCGCTGGCGCCGCTGCTCAGCCTGGCCGCGGCCGGCGACGAGCTCGGGGGCGACCTGGGCAAGATCGCCTGCCCCGTGCTGATCATGACCAGCACGCAGGACCACGTGGTCGAGCCGTCGAACAGCGATGTGCTGGCCGCCGGTGTCGGCGGGCCGGTCGAGCGGGTGACGCTCGAGCGCAGCTATCACGTCGCCACGCTCGACTACGACAAGGACATCGTCAACGAGCACGCGGTCGAGTTCGCCCTGCGCGTCACCGCCGCCTGAGCGCCCGGGCGCGACCCCCGGCGCGGCCGCCGGTCGTCCAAGCTGAGTCCGTGGCCGACGACCGGGACCCACGGCTCCCTGCGCCCCCTCCGCCCGCTCCGCCGCCCGGCGGGCCGTGGCGGGTCCCGCCCTGTCGCCGGCGCGCCCGGCGACGCGGTCGGTGTCGTGGCGGCGGCGACCGCCACCCGGTCGCGCCGCGCCACCCGGCCCCTGGCCGCGACCTCCGATGCCGGCGCGGGTGGTCCATGCTGGGCGCGTGGCGAACGTCTGGGACCCGTCCGATCCGCCTGCCGGTGCACCGACTCCGCCCCCGCCGCCCCCGCCGCCGCCCCCACCCCCGCCGCCACCTCCTCCTGCGCCGGCGCCGGCGCCGCAGGGCTGGCCCGGTCCCCCCGCGCCGACCGCATACGCAGAGCCGTTCGCGCCGCCGCCCGCCGGATCGGGACCGTCGACGCCCCCGTTCACCGCAGGGCCGCCACCGCAGTTCGCGCACGGGTCGCCGCCGGGAGGCGGCGGCGGGCGGCGGGGCCTGATCGTCGGCATCGGCGTCGTCGTGGCGGTGGCCGTCGCGGCCGGCGTCATGGTCCTCGGGCAGTCCGGCGACGACGGCGGGTCCGGGCCGCCGCCCGGCATCACACTCGACGACCTCGACGTCGCGCTGCTCACCCAGGCCGACGTGGGCGCCGGGTTCGTGCCCGACACGCCGGGGGACGACGAGAGCAGCGTGCCCGGTGACGACCGGCTCGACGGGAGCGACGACTGCGACGAGGCGCTGGCGACGTTCGAGGACGCGGACGCCTTCGACCAGTCGACCTCGGTCGCCTTCTCCAGCGACGGCGGCGAGGGGCCCGGCGTCGAGAACGAGATCACGCTCCCGAGTGCCGGGTCGCCCACCGTGGGCGACATGCGCGACGCCATGGGCCAGTGCGAGACGATCGCCTTCGACGACCCAGGCGTGAGCGGCGAGATGACCATCGACACGGACGAGATCGACGGGCTGGGCGACGGTGCCTTCAGCGTCACCATGAACGTCTCGGCCGACTCCCCGATCATGCCGTTCGAGGTCGAGGTCTACGGCGTCGTCTGGGAGCGGGACGGCATCGTGGCCACCGTGACCGGCTCGGGCGGCTTCGACACCACCACGTTCTCGGCACCGTCGGTCGACCACGACTGGGTCAACGGCCTGGCCGCCGTCGTCGACGAACGCATCGCCGAGGTCGTGGCGGTCTGACGGGGCGTCCCGGCGCCCGGGCGCGGCGGCGGTGGCGTCACCGCGGTGCGGGCCGTCCGGCGGGCAAAGGGCCTGGCTGATAGGTGAGCGTCCCCGCCTACCATGGGCCACATGGCGCAGATCACCCGCGACGACGTCGCGCACGTGGCCCGGCTGGCGCGGCTGGAGCTGACCGACGACGAGCTGGGCACGTTCACCGACCAGCTGGCGAAGGTGCTCGACCACGCCCGCGACGTCGAGGCCCTCGACGTCGGCGACGTGCCACCGACGTCGCACCCGTACCCGCTGGCGAACGTGCTGCGCCCCGACGAGCCCCGCCCCAGCCTCGATCGCGACGCCGTGCTCGCCGGCGCACCGCTGGTCGAGGCCGGCCGCTTCCGGGTCCCGCCGGTGCTGGGTGAGGCACCGTGAGCGAGCGGAGCGAGCGAACCGTGAACACAGTGCGCTACTCGGCCCGTAGGGCCGATCGGTCATCGTGCGCATCCCGAAGGGTGCGCCGATGAGCGCCGCCGGCATCCCGCAGGCCGACACTGCCCTCGGCATCGCCGCCGCGGTGCGGTCGGGCACCCGCTCGGCGGTGGACGTGGTCGAGGAGCACCTCACCGCCATCGCGGCCCGCGACGGCGAGATCCACGCCTTCAACCTGGTCACCGCCGACCAGGCCCGGCAGGCCGCGCTGGCCCTCGACCGGCGCCTGGCCGCGGGCGAGGATCCCGGGCCGCTGGCCGGGGTGCCGGTCGCCCTCAAGGACAACATGTGCACCACCGGCGTGCCCACCACCTGCTCGTCGCGCATCCTCGAGGGCTGGCGCCCGCCCTACGACGCCACGGTGGTCGAGAAGCTCGCCGCCGCCGGTGCGGTCGTGGTCGGCAAGACCAACCTCGACGAGTTCGCCATGGGCAGCTCGACCGAGAACTCGGCCTTCGGGCCCACCCGCAACCCGCACGACACCTCCCGGGTGCCCGGGGGCTCGTCCGGGGGGTCGGCCGCCGCGGTGGCCGCGGGGTTCGCGCCCCTGGCGCTGGGGTCCGACACCGGCGGGTCCATCCGCCAGCCGGCCGCGCTGTGCGGCGTGGTGGGCATGAAGCCCACCTACGGCGCCGTGTCGCGCTACGGGCTGGTGGCGTTCGCCAGCTCGCTCGACCAGATCGGGCCGTTCGCCCGCACCGTGGCCGACGCCGCCGCGCTGTACGAGGCCATCGCCGGGCACGATCCCCGCGACACGACGTCGATCCCGGAACCGGTCGCGCCCGTGAGCGCCGGCCTGGCCGACGGCGTGGCCGGCCTGCGGGTCGGCCTCGTGACGGAGCTGTGCGAGGCCGAGGGCATCGAGCCCGACGTCACCGCCCGGTTGCGCGAGGCGGCCGACGCGCTCGACCAGGCCGGGGCCAAGGTCGACGAGGTGTCGGTGCCTGCCGCGGTCTACGGGCTCTCGGCCTACTACCTCATCGCGCCGGCCGAGGCGTCGAGCAACCTGGCCCGGTACGACGGCGTCCGCTACGGCCTGCGGGTCGACGCCCCCACCACGGGCGAGATGTACGACCGCACCCGCACTGAGGGCTTCGGCGCCGAGGTCAAGCGGCGCATCATGTTGGGCACCTACGCCCTGTCCGCCGGCTACTACGACGCCTTCTACGGCAAGGCCCAGCGGGTGCGCACCCTCATCCTGCGCGACTTCGAGGCCGCCTACGCCGGCTTCGACGTGCTGCTGAGCCCGACCGCCCCGTCGACCGCTTTCGCCCTCGGGGCCAAGACCGCCGACCCGCTGACGATGTACCTCAACGACGTGTGCACCATCCCGTCCAACCTGGCCGGGCACCCCGCCATGTCGGTGCCGTTCGGGACGGGCGACGACGGGCTGCCGGTGGGCGTGCAGGTCATGGCCCCGGCGCTGGCCGAGCCGCTGATGTTCCGGGTGGCCGCCGCGGTCGAGGCCGCCGCGCCGTAGCCGCGGGTGCTCCTCTGAGATCAGGGGAGGAGCACGACCTTGCCCGTCGTCCGCCGGCTCTCCAGCGCGGTGTGGGCCGCCGCGGCCTCGGCCAGCGGGAAGGTCCGGCCGACGAGGGGCACCAGGCGGCCGGAGGCCGCCTCGTCGAGCGCCCGGGTCTCCAGCTCGCGCAGGCCGCCGGGGCGTTGCATCATCCGCGGGCCGAGGACCGGGGCGGACGTGAGCCCCCGGGCCTCGAGGTCGGCGGGGGAGAAGGCCAGCGGGGTGCCCGACGACCAGCCGAAGGACACGACGCGGCCGCCGGGGCCGAGCAGGTCGACGGCCGCCAGCGCGACGTCGCCGCCCACCCCGTCGAGCAGCACGCTCGGCGCCCGCTCGCCCAGCTCGGCCCGGACCTTCTCCGGCCAGCCCGGCTGCCGGTAGTCGACGGCCACGGTGGCGCCCTGGCGCCGCGCCTCGGCCACCTTGGCGGGGCCGCCCGCCAGGCCCACCACCTCGGCACCGGCCCGTCGGCCCGCCTGCACCAGCAGCGCACCCAGGCCGCCCGCCGCGGCGGTGACCACGACGACGTCGCCGCTGGTCAGCTCGGCCACCTCCAGGATGCCCTGGGCGGTGCGCCCGGTGCCGATGGCGGCCACCGCCACGTCGGCGGGCAGGTCGTCGGGTAGCCCGTGCAGGGCCGCCGCGGGGGCGACCGCCAGCTCGGCGTAGCCGCCACTCGCCATGCCCAGGTGGGCCACCACCCGGCGGCCGAGCCACGTCTCGTCGACCCCGGGCCCCACCCGGTCGACCCGGCCCGCCACCTCGCGACCCGGCGTCATCGGCAGGTCCGGGACGGGGAACGGGCCGCCGGTCACCCCCTCGCGGATCTTCGTGTCGAGCAGGTGGACGCCGGCGGCCTCGACCGCGATCCGCACCTGGCCGTCGGCCGGCGCGGGATCGGGCACCTCCTCGTAGCGGAGGTTCCCGGCTGGCCCGAACTCGTGTTGGCGGATCGCGTGCATGGGGCGTCTCCCGGTGCGGCGAGGGGTGGTTGGGCCGCGTCCACACCGTAGGACCTCAAGTCGACTTGAGGTCAAGGATCCGGTGCGGGGACGCCGCCGGCCCGGCCCTACGCTGGGCCCATGGCGTCTGAGTGGGAAACCGTCATCGGCCTCGAGGTGCACACCGAGCTGGCCAGCGCGACCAAGCTGTTCTGCGGCTGCCTCAACCGCTTCGGCGACGAGCCCAACACCAACATCTGCCCCGTCTGCCTGGGCCTGCCCGGCTCCCTGCCGGTGCTCAACGAGCAGGTCGTCGAGCTGTCGGTGCGGCTGGGCCGGGCACTCGGGTGCGACGTCCGGCGCTCGGTGTTCGCCCGCAAGAACTACTTCTACCCCGACATGCCCAAGGACTACCAGGTCAGCCAGTACGACCTGCCCGTCAACACCGACGGCTCGCTCGAGCTCCCGTCGGGCGGGCGCATCGGCATCGAGCGCGCCCACATCGAGGAGGACACGGGCAAGTCCACCCACGTGGGCGGCGGTGGGCGCATCACCGAGGCCGGGTACAGCCTCGTCGACTACAACCGGGCCGGCGTCCCGCTGCTGGAGATCGTCTCCCGGCCGGACCTGCGGTCCTCCGAGGAGGCCCGGGCCTACGTGACCGAGCTGCGCGCCGTCCTCCTGGCCGTCGAGGCGTCGGACGCCAAGATGGAGGAGGGGTCGCTGCGGGTCGACGCCAACGTCTCGGTGCGCCGGCCCGGCGAGCCGCTGGGCACCCGGTGCGAGATCAAGAACGTCAACTCGCTGCGGTCGCTGGGTCGGGCCATCGACTACGAGGTGCGCCGCCAGATCGACATGATCGAGGCGGGCGACGCGGTGCGGCAGGAGACCCGGCACTGGAACGAGGACGACGGCCGCACCCACACGATGCGCACCAAGGAGGAGGCCGAGGACTACCGGTACTTCCCCGAGCCCGACCTGGTGCCGCTCGACCCCGGCGACGCGTGGGTCGCCCGGGTCGACGCCGCCATGCCCGCCCTGCCCGCGGCCCGCCGGTCGGCGCTGGCCGAGGTCGCCGGCGTGACCGCCACCGACGGGCCGGTCGCCATCGCGGTCGAGCGGGGGCTCGACGCCCTGGCGCGTGCCGCCATCGGCGCGGGTGGCGACGCGGGCCGGGTGCTCACCCACGTCGAGCACAACCTGGCGGTCGAGGGAGCCGAGCGGCTCGATCCCGCCGGCCTGGCGACGCTGGTGACGATGGAGACCGGCGGAGAGCTGACCGCCACCCAGGCCAAGGCCGTGCTCGCCGAGATGGTGGCGACGGGCGACGACCCCGTCGCCATCGCCGCGGCCAAGGGGTTCGAGGCCATGGGAGCCGATGCCCTCACCGCCGCGGTCGACCAGGTGATCGCCGACAACCCGGACGAGTGGTCGAGCTACCTGACCGGCGACGCCAAGGCCCGCGGCAAGCTCACGGGCTACTTCATGGGCAAGATAATGGGGGCCACGAAGGGCCAGGCCGACGGCAAGGCCGCCACTGCGCTCCTCCGGGAGCGCGCCGCCGCGGCGTCCTGACAGTCGGCGCGCCGCGCCGCGGCCCGGGGCGCTATTCGCTCGCCTGGGGATGGCCTGCACGCGAGGCTGACGGCCGTGGACTGGAAACCCCGCCTCATCGAGGACGACGAGCTCGACGGCGTCATCGACCTGCTGGCCATCGCCTTCGGCGCCGGCCCGACGGCCCCGGCCGACATGCGGACCGCGGCCGGCGTGGTCGTCGAGCCCGACCGCATGTTCGTGGTCGAGGACGAGGGTCGTTTCGTGGGCACCGCCGCCGCCTTGACCTTCAACGCCGCCCTGCCGGGCGGGTCGGTGGGGATGGCGGGGGTGACCGCGGTGTCGGTGCTACCGACCCATCGGCGCCGGGGACTGCTGCGCACCCTCATCGAGGCCGTCCACGACCAGGCGGTCGAGCTGGGCGAGCCGCTGTCGGGCCTGACCGCCAGCGAGGGCGGCATCTACCGACGGTTCGGCTACGGCGTGGCCTCCCGCCGACACTCGATCCGCGTCGACGCCCCCCGGACGGCCGAGATGCCGGTCCCGGCCGCGGCCGCTGGCGGTGCGGCGGCGGGCGGGCGCATGCGGATCGTCTCGAAGGAGGAGGCGGAGACCCTCCTCCCCGAGGTGTGGGACCGGCATTGGCGCCAGGTGCCCGGTGAGTTCGACCGCACGCCCGGCTTCTGGGCCGAGGCGGCCCTGGAGAACGATCACGTCAAGGCGGGGGCGAGCGAGCGGTTCGTGGCCGTGCACGAGGACGGGAACGGCCGGGCCGACGGCTTCGTGACCTACCGGATCGCCCAGCACTGGAACGCGGGCGGCGCCGACCACGAGGCCCGGGTGCAGATGCTGGCCGCCGCATCCGACGCGGTCGAGGCCGAGTTGCTGCGGTACATGTTCGCCCTCGACCTGGTGCGCACGGTCATCTGGGAGGCCGCGCCCGTCGACCTGACCCTGCGGTGGCGGCTGGCCGATCCCCGCGCCGTCACCGTCGTCGAGGAGTGCGACCACCTGTGGTTGCGCCCGCTGGACGTCGCCCGCTGCCTGGCGGCCCGCCGCTACGCGACCGACGGCGAGCTGGTGCTGAGGGTGGTCGACGAGTGCCGCCCGTCCGGTGGGACGTTCCTGCTCTCCGGCGGCCCGGACGGCGCGGACTGCGTGCCGACGACCCGCGATCCCGACCTGGCCGTCGCGGTGGCCGAGCTCGGCTCGGTGCTGGCCGGCGGCGCCACCTGGCGGACGCTGCACCGGGCCGGTCGCGTCCACGAGCAGGCGGCGGGGGCCGTCGACCGGGCCGACGCGCTGTTCCGCCCCGAGCGCGCCGCCTGGTGCGCCACCGAATTCTGACCGGGCGCGGTCAGCGGTAGGGCGCGGCGACCGGGGCGGCGCGGACCTGCGCCTCGTCGGTGAGGAAGTACTCGGCCTTGGCGAAGCCGAACATCGACGCCACGATCAGCGTCGGGAAGCTCTCGATGCGGGTGTTGAGCGCGCGCACGTTGCCGTTGTAGAAGCGCCGGGCGGCCGCGATGCGGTCCTCGGTCTCGGCGAGCTGCCACTGGAGGGCCAGGAAGTGCTGGTCGGCGCGCAACGCGGGGTACGACTCGCTGAGCGCGAACAGGTGGCGCAGCCCGTCGGTGAGGTGGGCCTCGCCGCCCGAGCGCTGCCCGATCGAGGCGGCGAAAGCGCCGGCCTCCCAGCGGGCGCGCGCCACGTAGTCGAACAGCTGGCGCTCGTGGGCGGCGTAGCCCTTGACCACCGCCACCAGGTTGGGCACCAGCTCGTGCCGGCGCACCAGCTCGACGTCGACCTGGCGCCACGACTCCTCGACCAGGTTGCGCTGGCGCACGAACCGGTTGTGGCTGGCGACGAACATCATCAGCAGCACCAGGGCCACGCAGGCCGCGGCACCGGCACTGGCGTACGCCGGCGTCACGGATACCGGCCCTGGGTGATGGGCGGTGGCGACACCCGTCGGTCGGTCCACACGTAGGTGGGGAGTCGCTCGCACACGCCGGCCAGCAGCGCCAGCCACCACTCGACGGCCTCGATGTCGATGACGCCAGGCGCCATGGCGACGATGTCGCGGTCGCTCACCCGCAGGTCGACCTGGCCGTAGGCGAGCAGGGCCTCGATGGTGCGCGGGTTCAGCAGGTCGTAGGCGAACCTGGGGTCGCTGGTGCGCACCCGGAAGGCGCGGTTGAACTCCTCGCTCTCGACGTCGATGTCCTGGCCTCCAAGCAGCTTGGAGGCCTTGTCCCACAGGCCCTCGGGCTCGATGTGGACCCAGGGCAGGGGCACGGGCATCGCCAGTGCGACCACGCCGAACATGCGGGTGACCGCGCGCTGCGCGTCGCCCACGCCCTTGGTCTCGACGTACGTGTAGTCGAACGCCACCGCGCTGTAGGGGCCGTAGGGCCCCTTCACCACGTTGCTCGCCACCTTGTAGGCGTCGATGTTGAACGGGCGGTCGGGCCAGCGCTGCGTCCAGTGGTCTTCGCTGACGCTGTACTGCCAGCCCTGCTTGTCCGCCCACTGCTGGACGAGCGCCGCACGTGACATGGCGCGGCGGCGGACGTGCCGGGCGTACAGCCACGAGAGGATCGTGACGGCCACGACGAAGACGGGCCAGACGCCGTAGCTGAAGGTCGAGATGGACTCCATGTGGTGGTCGAGGTCCCCAGGTGCGTCGCCTCGGCAGCGTGCGGGCGCACGGCGACAGCGCCGATATTGCCAGACGCTGCCCGGCCGGCCATGTCGGCCCTCGTGCGCGCTGCGGGGCGCACGGGCGCGCCGGCCGCGCACCCGCGTGGGTCAGCGCACGGCGCCCAGCACCAGCCAGCGGTCGCCCGCGAACCGCGCCCCGAGGGCGACCGCCCGGCTCACCATGAACAGACCGAGCGCGGCCCAGAGCCAGCCGAGGCCGGCGTCGAGCACGGCGACGGCCGCGGCCGCCGGGACGAACAGCGCCGTCGACCCGGCCATGGCCCAGGCCAGGAAGCGCATGTCGCCGGCACCGATGAGGATGCCGTCGAGCACGAAGGCGACGGCGTTGACCGGCTGCAGGACCGCCACCCAGACGAGCACGAAGGCCGCCAGCTCGGCCACGGCGGCGTCGTCGGTGAACAGGTGGGGGAGCACGGTGTGCGTCGCGAGGAGGCCCGCGCCCGCCACGACCCCGGCGGCGACGCCCCACTCGATCATGCGCCGGCCCGCGCCTCGGGCCGCACCCGCGTCGCCCGCGCCGAGGGCCCGGCCCACGATCGCCTGCGCGGCGATGGCGATGGCGTCGAGCACGAAGGCCAGGAACGTCCACAGCTCGAACGCCACCTGGTGGGCCGCCAGGTCGACGGGGCCCATGCGGGCCGCCACCGACGTGGCCACCAGCAGCACCGCCCGCAGCGCCGCCGTGCGCACCAGCAGGTCCCCGCCCACCGCGCCGAGTCGCAGCAGGCTCGCCCGATGGGGAGCGAGGCCCACGCGGTGGTGCACGGCCGCCCGGCGCACCAGGTGCAGGTACACGCCCGCCGCCATCCACTGGGCGATCACCGTGGTGGCGGCCGACGCCCCGATGCCCATCCCGAGCCCGTAGATCGCGGTGACCTCGAGCACGAGGTTGACCATGCCGGTGCCGACCGCCACGACCAGCGGCGTGCGCGTGTCCTGCAGGCCCCGCAGGTACCCGGTGCCGGCGAGCACGACGAGCAGGGCGGGCACCCCCGGGAGGCTGATGCGCAGGTAGATGAGCGCGTTGGTGCGCACCGCGCCCTCGGCGCCCATGAGGTCGACCAGCACCTCGGCGCACGCCAGGCCGACGACGGTGAGGGCGGCGCCGACCGTCAGCGCCAGCCACAGCGACTGCACCGCCTGGTGGGTGGCCTCCCGCCGGTCGCCCGCGCCGAGCAGCCTGCTGACGGCCGCGGTCGTGCCGTAGGCCAGGAAGATGAACACCGTGTAGAGGGTCAGGAGGATGCTCGTCGCCACCGCCAGGCCGCCGAGCTGGGGCGTGCCCAGGTGCCCGACGATGGCCGCGTCGGTGAGCAGGT
The DNA here is from genome assembly GCA_963842395.1 of uncultured Acidimicrobiales bacterium. Classification (GTDB taxonomy): domain Bacteria; phylum Actinomycetota; class Acidimicrobiia; order Acidimicrobiales; family VFJN01; genus ZC4RG19. Next base: position 2,191,201 of record CAWJGJ010000001.1, on the reverse strand, counting down.
AGACCGGCTCGGCCACGAGCGCGCCGAGCGCCGGGATCGCCAGCCGGGCGATCTCGCGGTCGTGCGGGCTGCGGAGCCGGGCGCGCAGGCCCGGGCGCGCCGGTGGGCGGGTGACGGGGTCGGCCAAGCCCCCCAGTCAACTCGGGTGCTTCGCCGCCGGGGCCATCCGTTCCGGCGTTCGTTCGTTCCGGATCCCGCAACGTACGGACGCCGGTCGTGGGGTGGCCCGTTCCGGCGTTCGTTCGTTCCGGATCCCGCAACGTACGAACGCCGGTTCGGATGTGCCGGATTTCGGCGACGTGTGGACGGGCGGTCGCGGCGACGTCGGTGCGCACGATTCCGATGGGAGCCGGGACGGGGACCGGGCGTACGCTTCGGGCATGTCCGACCGGCCCACCAGCGCCAGCCCGTCCGCTCCTCAGCCCGCCGAGGCGTCCGTCGACATCAAGCACCGGAGCCGCCTGGTGACCGACGGCTACGAGCGGGCGCCGGCGCGGGCGATGCTGCGCGCCATCGGCATGACCGACGCCGACTGGGACAAGGCGCAGGTGGGCGTGTGCTCGTCGTGGAACGAGGTCACGCCGTGCAACATGCCGCTCGCCCGGCTGGCACAGCGGTCGAAGGAGGGGGTCCGGGCCGCCGGTGCGTTCCCCATCGAGTTCACCACCATCGCCGTGAGCGACGGCATCTCGATGGGGCACGAGGGCATGCACGCCTCGCTGGTGTCGCGCGAGGTCATCGCCGACTCGGTCGAGACGGTCATGCACGCCGAGCGGCTGGACGCGCTGGTGACGTTCGCCGGCTGCGACAAGTCGCTGCCCGGCATGCTCATGGCCGCCGCCAGGCTGAACGTGCCCAGCGTGTTCGTCTACGGCGGTTCGATCCTGCCCGGCCACCACAACGGCCAGGCGCTCGACGTGGTCAGCGTCTTCGAGGCGGTCGGGGCCCACGCCGCCGGCTCGCTCGACGACGCCGGGCTCGAGGCCATCGAGCGCAACGCCTGCCCCACCGAGGGCGCGTGCGCCGGCATGTTCACGGCCAACACCATGGCGTCGGTGGCCGAGGCGCTGGGCATGTCGCTGCCGGGCTCGGCCTCGGCCCCCGCGGTCGACCGCCGGCGCGACGACGATGCCTACGCCGCGGGGATGGCCGTGGTCGACCTGCTGCGGGCCGGCATCCGGCCCCGCCAGATCATGACCAAGCAGGCGTTCGAGAACGCCATCGCCGTGGTCATGGCGGTCGGCGGCTCGACCAACGCCGTGCTCCACCTGCTGGCCATCGCCGCCGAGGCCCGCGTCGAGCTGGCCCTCGACGACTTCAACCGCATCGCCGCCCGCGTCCCCCACATCGTCGACAGCAAGCCGGGCGGCAAGTACCACATGGCCGACGTCGACCGCATCGGCGGCATCCCCGTGGTCATGCGCCACCTGCTCGACGCCGGGCTGCTCCACGGCGACTGCCTGACCGTCACCGGCCGCACGATGGCCGAGAACCTGGCCGCCATCGACCCGCCGGCGCCGGACGGCGAGGTGGTCCACCCGCTGTCCGACCCCATCCACGCCATCGGCGGCATCGCCGTGCTGGAAGGCTCGCTGGCGCCGAAGGGCGCGGTGGTCAAGGTGGCCGGCATCACATTCGACCGCTTCGAAGGCCCCGCCCGGGTGTTCGACGGCGAGGACGGGGCGATGGAGGCCATCCTCGCCGGATCGATCGAGCCGGGCATGGTGGTGGTGATCCGCTACGAGGGCCCCAAGGGCGGCCCGGGCATGCGGGAGATGCTCGCCGTGACGGGCGCCATGAAGGGCGCCGGACGGGGCGGCGACTGCGCGCTGGTCACCGACGGCCGGTTCTCGGGCGGCACCCACGGCTTCTGCATCGGCCACGTCTCGCCCGAGGCGGTGGACGGCGGGCCCATCGCCTTCGTGCGCGACGGCGACCGGATCGTCGTCGACGTGGCGTCCAAGACCATCGACCTCGACGTCCCCGCCGACGAGCTGGCGCGCCGCCGCGGCGAGTGGAAGCTGCCCGAGCCCCGCTACACGTCGGGGGTGCTGGCCAAGTACGCCCGCCTGGCCTCGGGCGCCGAGCGGGGCGCCATCACCGAGGCCTGACGCCGGTCGGCACGCCCTGCCCGTCGCGGTGGGCAGCGACATGGCGGGCGGCGACGCGCCGGGAACGCCTGGCGGGGGTGCGCAGCCGCGGGTAACGTCGGCACGTTCCGCGGTGACGGTCACACGCAGGGTGGAACCATCGGACGGGCACAGGTGGCGGCGCCAGGGCGTGGCCGCACCACCGCGCCCGCCGACGACAGGACGTGACCGACATGGCCGATCCCTGCCTGCTGACCTACGGCTTCTCGACCAGCCCGGCGCCGCTCGCCGTCACCACCGGTGCCACGCCGGCCCTGGGGGTGATCAACGCCGGGGTGTCCGCCGGCGGGACGCCCGTGTACTGCAGCCAGATCATCGTCGCGGTGCCCCTGGGCGCCGACGCCACCGACCTGTCCGTCGACACACCGTCCGCGTCGCTGAACACCGCCCGCTGGACGCTGTCCAGCGTCAAGGTCGTTCCCGGCGAGTCGTGGGGCCGCCCGGGGGGCACGTACGGCCAGTTCACGTTCATGTCCCGCGACCCGTCCGACCAGCTCATCGACTTCTCCCTGGTGTTCGGGCTGTCGGCGCAGGTGAACACGGCACCCGGCACGTTCGACTACCTGGTGCAGGAGACGTCGGGCACCGACCCGAGCTCGCTCGAGGTCCGGACGGGCAGCTTCCCGCTGGCGAAGGAGCCGCCCGTCTTCTACCTCGACAACCTCGTGGCCACCACGGTCGACGCCCCGACGCTGCCGTGCTCGCTGTTCGGCAACGGCCAGCCCATCCGCTTCGCCTGGGAGAGCGACGGCACGTGGTTCCAGCTGTTCGGCGGCGACGATCCGACCCCCGTCTACGAGGGCCCTGAGACCACCTGCACGGTGAGCGCGGGCGTGGCGGCGGCCACGACGTTCGTGCTGGCCGGGTCGGTGACCGGGAACCCCGACGGCGATACGCCGTCAGGCGGCTACGAGACGCTGTACCTCTACGCGGTCGCGACGGTGCAGGTGTCGGACCCCGACCTCACCCCCCGCTCGGTGGTCGTGGCCGACGACGTCGCGGTCGGCGGGTCGATCAGCGGGGCCGGCCTGGCGGTCACCGGTCCCGTCTCGGCCGACACCGTCACCGCCACCGCCGGAGTGACCGCAGCCGGGCTCGGTGTCAGCGGCCCGGCGTCGGTGGGCTCGCTCGGCGTGACAGGTCCGGCCAGCCTGGCGGAAGCCACCGTCGCCGGCCCGCTGACGGTCGCGGGCGCATCGTCGCTGGCCGCAGCGTCCGTCAGCCAGTTGCTGGCGGGCACCGGCGCCGCCGTGTCGCTCATGGGGACGCCGAGCGGCCTCGAGCCCAACTCGTCCTATCAGGCCACCACCGACGGGTTCGTCGTCGGGCAGATCCTCGGCACCGCGGCCGGCTCGATGGGCTGGATCTACTGCGGCTCGGGCGGCATCTGGGCGGGCGCCTCCGGCGGCAGCGTCGTCTACGGCAGCCATGGGAGCACGGCGTACGTCAACGGCAGCCTGGTCATGCCGGTGCGGAACGGGGCCAGCTTCTCGGTGCAGTTCAACCAGTACGCGGGATGGCCCGTCGTCACCTTCATGTGGATGCCGTTGGGGACGGGGGAACCGACGTTGCTGACCGGCGACGCCGCCGATCCGGAGGCGGTCGTCGGTGCGCCGCTCCCCGCCGTGCCCGAGCCGGCGGAGTTCGAGGGAGCGCCGCTCAGCGAGCAGGTCCGAGGTGCCGAGGGCGACGACCGTGACCGGCTGCGTACCGCGCTGGTGGAGCTGCTCGCCGAGGGCTGACCGCGACCGAACCGGCGTCCGCGCGTCGCGGGATCCGGCACGGACGAACGCCGGAACCGGTCGCGCCCCGACCGGCGTCCGCTCGTCCCGGAATCCGGCACGAACGAACGCCGGCGCCCGCCTACCCGCCGGCTGGGTCCTGACCGGTCAGGTCGATCCAGTAGCGGCGCATCTTGGTGCCGCTCTCTCCCACGATGTGTGAGTCGAACACGCCGCCGCAGCGCTCGATGACCGTGGCCGAGCCGACGTTGTCGTCGTCGCACGTCACCAGCGCCCGTTCGACGCCGTGCCCGGCGGCGATGCGCAGGCTCTGGCGCAGGATCTCGGTGGCGTAGCCCCGCCGACGGTGCTCGGGGAGCACCCCGTAGCCGATGTGGCCCCCCTCGTGCGCCAGGAAGTCGTTCAGCTCGTGGCGGATCGAGGTCCGCCCGACGATCTCGCCGCCGACGTCGGCCACCAGGAACGTGTTCGGAACCCACCGGCCCGGGAGGTCGTCGCCGCGGCGCCGGCGCTCCAGGCGGTCGACGTAGTCGGCGAACGCCATGCCGTCCTCGAACCCCAGGCCGAAGAGGAACCCGTCGCCGGCCATCGCCCGCTGCGCGCGGCGGAACGCCGCCTCGTCGTCGGGTCGTACGGGTCGGAGGGTCAAGCGCTCGGTACGCACCGCCCCACTGTGCAGCGCGGGCGGGGCCGCCGACGACCGCTTTACTGCTCGGTCGTCACGGCGTCCGCCGGGGGCGTGCCGTTGGGATCCTCGTCCTGCTTCGAGGCCAGGGCGGCGGCCGCGACAGCTATGGCGGCCAGCAGGACCAGGATGGTCACGACGGCCGCCACGCGGCGCCAGGGCGACCGGCGGCGTCGACGGCGGGGGCCGTCCCGACTCGCGGCGCGGCCCGGTCGCCGCGGCCGGGTGGGCCGGCGTCGGCGACGGCGCAACCGGCGCCTGCCGGGTCGGTGTGGCGGCCTTGGGCGCCGGCACCACCACCGGCGCCCGCGGATCCTGTTCCTGTCCGGACGCGGTGAGCCGGCGCACCTGTTCGACCCGCGTCGGGTCGGGGTCGTCCGCAGGCGCCGCCGCTGGCGCGGGCGCGCCGGGGGCCGGCTCGGCGGGCCGGGCCGGCGCCTGCGGGTCGCCGGGGGTTGGGGTCGGTGTGCCGGGCGGGGCGGGTACCTGCGGGTCGCCGGGCGGGGTGGGTGCCTGCGGGTCGCCGGGCGGGGTGGGTGCCTGCGGGTCGCCGGGCGGGGCGGGTGCTGTGGGTCGTCGGGGACGGCGGCCGGCGGCGGGGCGGCCGCGGCGTCGCCCGGGCCCGGTGAGTGGAGGGCCACCTCGCCGTCGCCAGGGGCCGGGACGGGCGGGGGCGCGTCCTCCGCGTCGGCCGCGGCCGGATCGGCCCACAGGTCAGGCGCCCGCGAGGCGTCCGCCGGGAGCGGCAGCACGGGCACGGCGCCCGTCGCCGACCGCATCGCCTCGGCCTCGTCGGCCGCGGCCGACGCCACCACCGCCGCCCCCAGGGCGACCGCATGCTTGGGGTGGGCGTCGATGGCGATGGGACGGCCCAGCGCGGCGCCCACGACCTGGGCGACGAGCGGGATGCGCGACGACCCGCCCACCAGCAGCACCTTGTCGACCTGTTCGGGCTCGACCTCCGCCCCGCGCAGGGCGCGGCGCAGCGCGCCGACGGTGTCCGCCAGGGTGGGGCGCACCATGTCCTCGAACTCGGACCGGGTGAGGCGCACCTCGGTGTGCAGCCCGGGGAGCACCACCGGGATCGTCGCCTGCGAGTCGCCCGACAGCGCCTCCTTGGCCTCGACGCACTCCCGGCGCAGCCCCGCCACGGCGGCCCGGACCGCGGGGTCGTCCTCGTCGAGCGCCTCCCAGGCGTCGCCGAGCGCGCCGACCACGTGACCGAACACGGCGGCGTCGAAGTCGATGCCGCCCAGGCGCTCGATGCCCTCGGGCTGGCCCAGCAGGTCGAACCCGTCCGCGGTGCGGCGCAGCACGGCGGCGTCGAACGTGCCGCCACCCAGGTCGTACACCGCGACCACCGTGCCCGGCTCGACCCGCTCGTAGCGCGCGTACCAGGTGGCCGCGGCCTGGGGCTCGCTGATCGTCGCCCACGGGGTGTCCTCGGCGAGGTCGGCCCGTCGCACGGCCTGGTGCAGCAGGTCGAGCTTGTAGCTGCCCCAGTTGGCGGGATGGGTGAGGGCGATGCCGTCGGGCAGGCCCCCCTCTCGCTCGGCCACCCGGTCGACGATCCAGCGGAGCAGCCGGGCGGTCAGCAGGTCGGCGCCGTACGGCGAGCCGCCCACGATGAGCGGCGCCGGGTCGCCGAACCGCCGCTTGAACTCGCGCGCGACGCGGTCGGGCTCGACGACGGCCCGCCGCTCGGCGGCGTCGCCCACGAGGATGCTGTCGTCGTCCCGCAGGAGCAGCACCGACGGGACCATCGGGGAGCGATCCGAGAGTGCCGAGATCGCCGTGTGGTCGCCCCGCCGAGTGGCCGCCGCCGAGTACGTGGTCCCGAGGTCGACCCCGAGGAAGTAACCCATGGCGAGACGCGATGCTAGGCGCCGCCCGGCCGATCCCGTCGCCGGGGCCAAGATCGCACCTACCGCACCCGGCGCCACCCCGACGCCGTGAGCGCGGCGGGCCGAAGCCCGCCGCGCCGTCACCATCCGACGGCCCGAGCGACAGCTACGGTGGCTGCCCACCGTCGGGGCCCGGCGAGCCGTGGGAGAGGACCGAGGTGAGCGAGGTCGACGTGATCGGCGAGGGCGAGATCAGCCACGACCACCTGCCGGACGAGGCGACGATCGCCGGTTGGGTGGGCGAGGTGGTCGAGGCGGGCGTCCGCCGGCCCGGGTATCCCGCCGACGAGTGGGTCGAGGGCTGGATCGCCGACCGGCTCCGGGCGCTCGGGCTGGAGGACGTGCGTCTCGAGCCCGTCGAGGTGCGCCGCTGGGAGCCCACGGAGTGGTCGCTCGAGGTCATGGCCGCGGACGGCGCCGCCACCACGATCGACTGCTATCCGTTGCCGTTCGCCGCGCCCGCGGACGGGCTCGACGTCGAGCTGGCGGCCTACGACCCGGCGGTGCCCTCCCGGGTGGCCGGCATGGCCTCGCTGTACGACGTCACGCTGCTGCGCCTGCCCGGCAACATGATGGCCACCGCCGGCTCGCTGCCCGACGGCACCACCGCCACGTCGCGGTCGCTCGATGTCGAGTCGACCCTCGCGGGCGAGCACGTCATCCCCTTCGGCATCGAGTTCCAGCAGGTGATGGAGCCGTCGATGGCGGCCGGGGCCGCCGCGTTCGTCGGCGTCCTCCACGAGTACCCCGGCGACTCGTGCCGGTACTACGTCCCCTACGACGCCGTCGATCGGCCCCTCCCCGGCGTGTGGATCAGCGGCACCGACGGGTCGCGCCTGCGCGAGCTCCTGCGTGCCGGCCCGGTGCGCGTCCGGCTCACCGTGCGCAGCGAGGTGCGCACGGTCGAGACCCACAACGTGGTGGGCGAGCTGCCCGGGCCCGACGACGACGTGGTGATCGTCGGCTCCCACCACGACGCCCCGTGGGCCTCCGCGGTCGAGGACGGCAGCGGCATCGCTCTCGTGCTCGCCCAGGCCACCTACTGGGCCGCCCTTCCGGCCGAGCGGCGACCGCACCGCATGGTGTTCCTGCTCCAGGGCGGCCACATGGCCGACGGCGCCGGCCTGCGCCGCTACATCGACGACCACCGGGCCGAGCTGGCCTCCGTGGTGCTGGAGCTGCACCTCGAGCACGCGGCCCGCGAGTTCGCGGAGCGCACCGACCGGCCGGGCCACGAGCTCGAGCCGACGGGCCTGGCCACGCCGCGCTGGTGGTTCACCAGCCGCAACCCGGCGCTGGAGGCCGCGGTGCTCGACGCCCTCACCCTCGAGCAGCTCGACCGGTCGATGCTGGTGGCCCCCGACGCCTTCGGCGACCAGCCTCCGACCGACGGCGCCTTCTACCACTCCGAGGGCGTGCCGATCGTCAACTTCCTGGCGGCGCCGTTCTACCTGTTCGACGCCATGGACACGCTCGACAAGCTCGACCGCGACAGCCTGGTGCCGCTCACCCGCGCCGCCATCCGCATCGTCGACTCGACCCGCGGCGTGTCGGCGGCCGCCATGCGCGCCGGCATCCTGGCGACCGACCCGCCCCCGGCGCCCTAGGCGAGCTTGCGGAGGGTCCGGAGGTTGCGGTTGGTCGTGGTCGACCGGTACTTCGCCTTGCCGATGACCTTGGCGAAGGGCGTGTGGAGGGTCGACCCCTTCGGGCAGTCCCAGTAGACGACGCCGTCGCCGCGGGTCACCTGCTCGCCCTCCGGCGGCTGTTCGAGGCCGGTCGCCGCGTCGGCGATCTCGTCCAGGACGGCGGGCTCGGACCCGTAGATCACGTAGGGCTGGCGATCGTCGGCCTCGTCGAACGGATAGGCGTCGATGACCGCGGCCACGTGGTCGGCAGTCGTCAGCACGATCCAGGCGTCGTAGCCGAACGTGTCCCGCAGGCCCTGCTCGATGCGCTTCTTGAGCGCGTTGGGTCGGTTGTCGCTGGAAAACAGCAGGTTGCCGGAGGCGAGCACGGTGCGGACGTCGTCGAGGCCCAGGTCGCGGGCCATGCCGGCCAGCGCGGCCGAGGTCACCTTGATGCCCCCGACGTTGACGCCCCGCAGCAGGGCCACGTAGCTGGTCACGGCGTGACGCTACCCCCGCCCACTCCTCGCCCTGGTCGACGCCGCCGCTGAGCCGCCACCACCGCGGCGCGGCAACCCGCCTTGCCGCGCCGCGGTGTGCCGCGCGAAGCTGAACGACCGATGCGACGCCTCCGCACGCTCGTAGTCCTCGTCTAGCGCACGCCGGTCTCTCGACCCCCGTGCGCGCTTCCGACCTCCCAACCGGGGGGTCGTTCCCGTTTTCGGCCCCGTTTCCCGTTCCGACTCCAAGGAGCACACCGCCATGAAGATCGACGGCGGACACGCCCTGATCAAGGCCCTCGAGATGGAGGGGGTCGAGGTGATGTTCGGCCTTCCCGGTGGCGCCATCCTGCCCGTGTACGACCCCATCATCGACAGCCCCATCCGCCACATCCTCGTGCGCCACGAGCAGGGCGCCGGCCACATGGCCGAGGGGTTCGCCCACGCCACCGGGCGGCCGGGCGTGTGCATGGTCACCTCGGGCCCGGCGGCCACCAACGTGGTGACGCCCCTCTGCGACGCCTACATGGACTCGGTGCCCATGGTGTGCATCACCGGTCAGGTGCCGTTCGCGGCCATCGGCACCGACGCGTTCCAGGAGTGCGACACCATCGGCATCACGCGGTCGGTCACCAAGCACAACGAGCTCATCACCCAGGCGCAGGACATCCCGCTCATGGTGCGCCAGGCGTTCCACCTGGCCACCACCGGGCGCCCCGGGCCCGTGCTGCTGGACGTTCCCAAGGACATCGTCGACCCGAAGAACCCCCGCTCCGAGATGGAGTGGTACTGGCCCAGCGACGACGAGGTGACGGCCAGCCTGCCCGGGTACCGGCCCACCACCAAGGGCCACCCCAAGATGATCCGCCAGGCGGCCGAGCTGATCCTGCGGGCCGAGCGGCCCGTCATCTACGCCGGGGGCGGCATCCTCAAGGCGCGGGCCGCCGAGGCGCTGCGCGAGCTGGCCGAGCTGTGCGAGATCCACGTCGTCACCACGCTCATGGCCCGGGGGGCGTTCCCCGACGACCACCCCCTGGCGCTCGGCATGCCGGGCATGCACGGCAACTACACCTCGGTGACCTCGATGCAGGAGAGCGACCTGCTCATCGCCCTGGGCAGCCGCTTCGACGACCGGGTCACCGGCAAGGTCGACGGCTTCGCCCCCGACGCCAAGATCATCCACGTCGACATCGACCCGGCCGAGCTCGGCAAGGTGCGCCGGCCCGACGTGCCCATCGTCGGCGACTGCCGCCTGGTCATCGAGGAGCTGGTCACCGCCGTGCGCCACCTGCTCGACACGGGGCTGGCCTTCCCCGACCGCCAGGCGTGGAAGCAGACGATCTCGGGCTGGCAGGAGCGGTTCCCCCTCACCTACGAGCAGTCCGAGCCGGGCGAGGCCCTCAAGCCGCAGTACGTCCTGGAGCGGCTGCGCGACAACACTCCCGACGACACGATCGTCGCCTCGGGTGTGGGCCAGCACCAGATGTGGACCTCGCAGTACTGGAAGTTCAACCACCCCTACACGTGGGTCAACTCCGGGGGCCTCGGCACCATGGGCTTCTCGGTGCCCGCCGCCATCGGCGCCAAGGTGGGGCGGCCCGACCGCATGGTGTGGGCCGTCGACGGCGACGGCTGCTTCCAGATGACCGCGCAGGAGCTGGTCACCGCGGCCAGCGAGCGCATCCCGGTGAAGGTCGCGATCCTCAACAACGCCTACCTGGGCATGGTGCGCCAGTGGCAGGAGATGTTCTACGACGAGCGCTACAGCGAGGTGTACCTGTCTCCCGACCTGCCCGACTACAAGCTGTGGGCCGAGGCCATGGGCTGCGTGGGCATGCGGGTCGAGTCGCCCGACGACGTCGACGCCGCCATCCAGAAGGCCAACGAGATCGACGACCGGCCCGTGGTCATCGACTTCCGCACCGACAGCCGCGAGAAGGTGTACCCGATGGTGCCCTCCGGCCTGTCGAACGACCAGATCGTCACCGACCCGTCCCAGGGCGAGGGGGGGCACTGATGGCGCTTCCCGGATCCGACATCCGGCACCACACGCTGGTGGTGCTGGTCGAGAACAAGGCGGGCGTGCTGGCCCGCGTGGCCAGCCTGTTCGCGCGGCGGGGGTTCAACATCTTCTCGCTGGCGGTGGCGCCCACCGAGGACGACCGCTTCAGCCGCATCACCATCGTGGTCGACGTGGCCTCCGCCCCCCTCGAGCAGATCACCAAGCAGCTCTACAAGCTCATCAACGTCGTGAAGATCAGCGAGCTCGACCCCCGCGACTCGGTGGAGCGCGAGCTCATGCTGGTGACCCTCCGGGCCGACATCACCGCCCGCAGCCAGGTCATCGAGCTGGTCAACCTGTTCGAGGGCCGGGTGGTCGACATCGGCCACGACGAGCTGACCGTCAGCCTCGACGGCGAGCCCGACCGGCTCGACGACATCGAGGGCCTGCTCCGGCCGTTCGGCATCGTCGAGCTGCAGCGCACCGGGCGGGTGGCGCTGCCCAAGCTCGAGCACGAGGCACCCAACCTGCGCCCCGCCCGGCGCACCGCCTAGCCATGCACACCAGAACCAACCCCTCCACGGAAGAGACGCTCTGATGGCCAACGTGTACTACGAGAAGGACGCCGACCGGTCGCTCATCGCCGACCGCAAGGTGGCGGTGATCGGCTACGGCTCCCAGGGCCACGCCCACGCCCTCAACCTGAAGGACTCGGGCATCGACGTGCGCGTCGGCCTGCGCGAGGGCTCGTCGTCGGTGGCCAAGGCCGAGGCCGCAGGCCTGCCGGTGCGGTCGATCGCCGACGCCACCGCCGAGGCCGACCTCGTGATGCTGCTCGGGCCCGACACCGAGCACAAGGCCATCTTCACCGAGCACATCGCCCCCCACCTGAACGACGGCGACGCCCTGTTCGTGGGCCACGGCTTCAGCGTCCGCTTCGGGCAGGTCGTCGCGCCGGCCGGCGTCGACGTGGCCCTCGTCGCGCCCAAGGGCCCGGGCCACCTGGTGCGCCGCACCTACACCGAGGGCGGCGGTGTGCCGTGCCTCATCGCGGTGTCCCAGGACGCGAGCGGCAGCGCCCACGGCCTGGCGCTGGCCTACGCCGACGCCATCGGCGGCGCCCGCGCCGGCGTGCTCGACACCACCTTCGAGGAGGAGACCGAGACCGACCTGTTCGGCGAGCAGGTGGTCCTGTGCGGTGGGCTGACCGCCCTGGTGCAGGCCGGGTTCGAGACGCTGACCGAGGCCGGCTACCAGCCCGAGTCGGCCTACTTCGAGTGCCTGCACGAGCTGAAGCTGATCATCGACCTCATGTACGAGCAGGGCATCGCCGGCATGCGCTACTCGATCAGCGACACGGCCGAGTACGGCGACCTCACCCGGGGGCCGCGCATCGTCAACGAGGCCGTCAAGGCCGAGATGCGGAACATCCTCGACGAGATCCGCAGCGGCCGCTTCGCCGAGGAGTGGATCGCCGAGTCCGAGGCCGGCCGGCCCACCTATCGCAAGCTCAAGGACGAGGGCGCCGCCCACCCGATCGAGACCGTGGGCGCCGAGCTGCGGGCCATGATGCCGTGGATCTCGGCCGGCAAGCAGCGCGTCCAGGACGCCTCGGGCGGCTGACCCGCGCGGTCGCCGCCGGCGACGCCATCGCTGCGGGACATGGGAACCCGCGGGCTCGTCACGGGTCTGGTTCGTGTGCCCACCGCGACGGCGAACGACCGCACTCCGCCGGCGGCGCCCGTATGACCTCGCCGATCGAGGCTCGCCTGCGGGCGCACTTCGCGGCGCGCGCCGCCTGCGAGTCCCTGCCGGGCCCCCGGGTGGACCTCGCGCTGCAGCAGGCCAGGCACGTCCGAACGGCGGCGGGGCGTCCGCGGTCCGTCCCCAGGTTCCGGCACCGGGGTGACACCCGGCCCAGGAGGCGACGGTGACATCATCGGGCCATGCGGTCAGGATCGGGGCGGTTTTTCCGGAACCTCGCGGGCGAGTCGCGGGTCTGGATGCCGTGGAGGCCATGAGGGAACGCCACGCCGCGTTCGAGGACTTCTATCGGGCCGAGCGATCGAGCGTCCTGCGCGCCGTGGTGTTCACGCTGGACGATCCCGATCTCGGGGTGGAGTCGACCGACGAGGCGATGGCGCGGGCGTTCGAGCGCTGGGACGATGTGTCGGAGATGGGCAACCCGACCGGTTGGGTGTACCGGGTTGCGGTGAACTTCGGCCGCAATCGCGTCCGGCGCAAGCTGCTGGAGCGGCGCAAGCCCCCACTTCCCGACCTCGACCGGCCCGACATCGAGGGCGTGGCCGACCCCGCGATCGCCCACGCGCTCGGGAAGCTGACGCTGGACCAGCGGATGGTGGTGGTGCTGCGCTACCACCTCGACTGGTCGATCGAGGACATCGCCGCCGCCGTCGGCTGCGCGACCGGCACCGTGAAGAGCCGCCTGCACCGCGCGCTGCAGCGCCTGGAGTCGATGCTGGGAGCGCCCGTATGAGCACGCCACTCGAGGATCGGCTGCGGGCGCACTTCGCCGAGCGGGCCGCCAACGAGCACCTGCCCGGCCCCGAGGCCGACACCGCCACCCAGCAGGCCCAGCTCGGCGGCCGCCGCGACCTGCCGCGAGCCCACCGCCGCGGGTTCGGCTCGCCCCGCGCCCGGGTGCTGCTCGCCGCGGCGGTGGTGGTGGCCGTCGCCGCCGTCGCCGGTGCGCTCACGGTCCAGGACGATCCGGCCGACGACACCATCGCCGACGAGCCGGACCGGCCCTCCGATCCCGACCAGTCGCCGTCGCCGACCGATGCGCCGGGCGCCACCACCTCGACCTCCGTGCCGCTGCCGGCCGACACGCCGACCACGATCGTCTCCTACCGGGAGGTGCTGGGCACGTGGACGGGGTCGGCGTGGGAGCCCTGGAGCCGCACGGGCGCCCCGCCCGAGGACACCAGGTACGACATCGTCCAGCTCGACGATCCGATCGCGACCGCGACCGGCACCACCGTGCCCGGCATGTGCCCCGGTACGGTGACGGAGGACGGCGTGGACCTCGGCCTCGACGACCGCGCCGAACAGCGGAGCGCCATCGCGGTCAGCGGCGTGGACGATCCGCAGCCCCGACCGGTCGACCTGCTCAGCCCGTCGGACCCCGCCTACCGCCAGGCGGCCACCGCCGTCCTCGCCGGCCTCGGCATCACCGATCCGGACCCGCCGGTCCGCCAGGTCATCCGCACCGATCTCGACAGCGACGGCACCGCCGAGGTGCTGGTCACCGTCCGCCGGGGCGACGACCCCCAGGCCGTGGCCGACGGCGACTACTCCGTCGCCTTCCTCCGGCGCGTGGTGGACGGCGACGTCGAGACCCAGGTGATCGATTCGTCGGTGCCACCGCCGCCCGAGGGCGACGGACCCACGGTGTGGCGGGTCGAGGTCACGGCGGTCGCCGACCTCAACGGCGACGGCAACACCGAGGTCGTGGTCGAGCGCGAGGACGCCTCCCCGGGCGGGATCTCGGTGATCGTGTACGAGCTCCAGGACGGCGAGCTGGTCGAGGTCCTGCGGTCCAACTGCGGCGTCTAGGGGCCCCGCGGCCGGGCGCGCGGCCGCAGGCGGGGACGCCCCGCTCAGCCCGAGCCGGCGTCGGCGTCGACCGGGGCCAGGCCGACCGCCTGCTCGAGCGCCACGGCCCATCCGCCCGGGTCGAGGCCGAGGTCGGCGAAATCGGTTGACGACAGCTCGCGGCGGGGGACCGGGCGGGAGTCACCGACCGCCCGGCGGGCGAGCCCCCAGCCGAGCGCGACGACCGCCTGCGCCACCCGGTCGTCGGTCTCCTCGGCGCGCTCCAGCAGGGCGGGGAAGCTCGCCTCGACGCCCGCCCGGTCGCCGCGGCGGGCGGCCACGGTGGCTGCGGCCAGCCCCGCCCACAGGCGGTCGAGGTAGCTCGACCGCTCGTCGGCCTCGACCATCGCCGCGGCGGCGACGGCCTCGTCGCCGCGACCCGCGGCGGCCAGCGCCAGCGCCAGCACTGCGCCCGTGTACCCCGCCTCGGCGCGTGGCCCCACCATCCGGCGCACGGTCTGCGCGAGGTCGAGCGCCACCTCGGGGCGCCCGGACTGCACCTCGAACAGCGCCCGGGCCACGAGGTACTCGCCGGCGCCGGCGCCGACGATCTCGTCGGACGAGCGCTCGGTCGAGGGCAGGACGGCGAGCGCGGCCGCGGCCCGCTCGCGGTCGCCGACCTGCACGGCGGCGCTGAGCAGGCCGGACGCCGAGAAGGTGACGAAGCCGGGCGAGCGGCTGGGCAGCACCGAGGCGGCCGCCTGGTCGAGCACGGCGAAGCCGTCCGTGACGTGACCGGAGGTCACCAGCGCCCTGCCGAGCGGCACCCGCGCCTGCACCCGCCCGTAGTCGTCGTCGATGGCGTCGAAGGTCGCCAGCGCCTCCCTGGCCCGCTCGACCGCAGACTCGGCGCGTCCGGTCCACAGCCGGGTGCTGGCCGCCAGCACGAGCCCCATGCCCACCGCCCACCGATTGCCCATCTCCTCCGCGCCGCTGAACACCTGCTCGGCCATCGTCTCGGCCTCGGCCAGGTAGCCGGAGTGGAAGCGGGTGAAGGCGAGCAGGCCGAGCGCCCAGCCCAGCCCCCCACGGTCGCCGAGCTCGGAGAACAGCGCCGCCGACTGGTGCAGCAGCGCCTCGGCGTCCTCGATGCGCCCGCCGATGAAGTGCGCCCACGACAGGTTCTGCAGCACCCAGGCCCGGCCGCGGCGATCACCGAGTGCGCCGTACAGCTCGAGCCGCGGGCTCGAGCGACGCCACCGCCGCCTCGGAGTCGAAGGACATCAGCGCCGCGAAGCCCCGCACCCGCAGGGCCATCGCCCGGCCCTCGTCGTCGTCGATCGCCGCCGCCCGGACCAGGGCCTCCTCGACCAGCGCGTCCGTCTCGTCAGCGAGCCCGCCGCGGGCGGCCGCGTCGGCCAGCGCGACGGTGGCCCGCACCACCGCACGTTCGTCGCCGGCCTGTTCGGCTGCGGTCCGGGCCGCGCCGGCGTCGGCCCGCGAACGGTCAAAGTCCCGCAGATCCGCGTAGGCCTGCGAGCGGGCGAGCAGGAGCTGGACCCGCTGGCCACCGATCGCCGCTTCGTCGGCCCGCCCGTCGCCCGGTGGGTGGGGGTCGAGCAGCGCCAGCGCCTCGGACAGCAACGCGGCCGCCCGCTGCGGCGTGTCGACCTGGGCCGCCCGCTCGCCCGCCCGCCGCAGCCAGCGGACCGCACGCGCCCGCACGTCGGGCGGCACGGCCTTCGAGCCACCGACTTCCGCCGCCAGCGCCGCGGCCCGGCCGTAGTGGTGGGCGATGCGATCGACGATGGCGTCGCCCGCCTGGTCGTCCTTCTCCAGCCACCGGGCGATGCCGGTGTGCACCTTGGCCCGCCGGTCCTTGGTCATCGTGCCGTAGGTGACCTCGCGCACCACCTCGGAGCGGAACTCCCAGCGGTCGCCGTCGACCTCGAGCAGGTCGGCGGCATGCAGGCCGGCGAGCGCGCCGCGCACGGGGGCGTCGCCGCCGCGTCCCTGGCGGTGCATCTCGGCCAGCCACTCGACCTGGCCGTGCGAGCCCAGCACGGCGGCGTCCTCGAGCACGAGCCGCTCGGACCGGGTCAGCCCGTCGATGCGGGCGGCGACCAGGCCGCGCAGGGTGTCGGGCAGGTCGGGGGCACGCGGGTCGCCCATCCACGACACCAGCTCCTCCAGGAAGAAGGGGTTGCCCCCGGCGCGGTCGAGCAGCTCGGCCGCGACCCGATCGTCGAGGTCGCCGGCCCGCCCGTCGGCCAGCCCCCGCAGCAGCGCGGCGGCCGCGTCCCGCTGGAGGGGATCGAGGTGCACCACCGCCGTGTGGTGGCCGCCCTCGGACGGCGACCAGCGCGCCGCCAGGCCCGGGCGGGCGGTGGCCAGCAGCAGGAAGGGCTGGCGAGCGTTGCGTTCGAGCAGGGCGTCGAGCAGGTCGAGCACCGCGTCGTCGGCCCAGTGGAGGTCGGACAGCACGAGGGCGAGGGGCCGCCGGCAGGCCACCGCCCCGGTGAAGGCGAGCAGGGCCCGGCTGGCCTCCTCGCGCGCCCAGCGCGGCGTCGACCGAGCCCAGGACCTCGAACCCGAGCAGATGCAGGAGCCCGTCGGTCACCCGGTCGACGTCGTCGCCCGAGCTCGGGACCTCGGCCTCGCCCGGACCGGGCAGGGCGGTGCCGTCGCCGTCCAGGGCGGCGGTCACCGCGGACCGCACCTTGGCGGCCACCTCGGCCTCGCTGTCGCCGGCCTCGGCCCGGCACGCGCCGCGCACCGCCTCGGCCAGCGGCCACCAGACGTTGGCCTCCCCGTAGGGCACGCACCGGCCGTGGAGGACCAGGGCGTCGCGGCAGCCCTGCGCCAGCTCGGCCACCTCCTCGACCAGGCGCGACTTGCCCACGCCGGCATCGCCGACCACCAGCAGCAGCGCGGCGCGCCGGCGGGCGACGGCCAGGTCCAGCGTGTGCGACAGCAGCGCTACCTCGTCGTCCCGGCCCACCAGCGGGGCGCGGTGGCGGTCGGGTCGGTAGCCGGGCGGCAGGCGGGCGGCCTCGGCCACCCACGCGGGCACGGGCGCGTCGCGGCCCTTGGCCGTGATCTCGCCCACCGACCGGTAGGTGACGACGCGGCGGGTGGCGAGGTAGGTCGTCTGCCCCACCAGCACCTGACCGGGCTCGGCCGCGGACTGGAGCCGCTGCGCGGTGTTCACGACGTCACCCATGGCCGTGTAGTCTCCGCCGGCCCGCAGGGCGCCGACCAGGACCTCGCCGGTGTTCACGCCCACCCGCAGGCGGACGCCGAGTCCCAGCTCGGCCTCGGCGGATGCCAGGCTGTGGTGCAGCTGGAGCGCGGCCCGCACCGCCCGCTCGGCATCGTCCTCGTGGGCGACGGGGGCGCCGAAGAGGGCGAGCACCGCGTCGCCGACGATCTTGTCGACCCGGCCCCCGAACGCGGCGATGTCGGTCACCAGCCGTTCGAAGCACCGATCGACCAGGGACTTGACCTGCTCGGGATCGCGGTGCTCGGACAGTGCCGTGAACCCCACCAGGTCGGCGAAGACGACCGTGACCACGCGCCGCTCGTCGCCGCGCACGAGCTGATCGGCGCCGCATGCCGGGCAGAACCGCGCACCGTCGGGCAGCTCGGTGCCGCAGGTGGAGCAGGTCACCCTCGTGAGTGTACGGACGCCACCAGGCGGGCCGGTCCCCTCCGGTCGTCCCGCCGACCACGCCGGGGCGCCGGCGTCAGGCGCGGTCGCGCTCGACGACCGACTTGAGGGCGTCACCGAGCAGGGCCTCGGGGGCGTCGTCCCACGGGACGACCTGGGGCTCGACCACCAGCGGGTCGATCTCGCCGGCGGCCATGGCGGCGAGGATCCGGCGCTGGCCCGCCGCACCCTGCGTGCGGCTGGTGTGGAGCGTGATCCCCTTCATGTACATCGACCACAGGGGCAGGGCCACGTCGGAGAACTGCATGCCCACCGAGGTGCATCGGCCGCCCGCCTCGGTGCTGGCGACCACGGCCCGCAGGCCGTCGGGGTCGCTGGTGCAGTCGACGGTGATCGGGTGGTTGGGGAATCGTGCGGGCCAGCGATCGACGTGGTCGACGTCGATGCCCAGCGCCTCGGCCCGGCCGCAGACCGCCGGGTCGGTCGAGCACAGCACCACGCGCTCGCTGCCCAGTCGCCGGGCGCAGTCGGCGGCCATCACAGGGATGGCGCCGACGCCCACCACCAGGACCGGCGCGCCCGGCTGGTCGGCGAGCGCCGGCGCGACGCAGCGGTGGGCGTCGTTGACGTTGTCGCTGGCGCCGGCCGCCTGGCGGGCGCTGACGCCGGGCGGGACCGGGGCGAGCATGTAGTCGGCGTAGGGCACGTAGACGCTCTCGGCCAGTGCCCCGCCCCACGACCCGCCCGGCGCACCGAGCCCGTAGGTTGCGGTGCGGGCCTCGGTGCGGCGGCAGGCCGAGCTGACGCCGCGGGCGCACATGCGGCACTCCCCGCAGCTGATCTGGTACGAGACGGCCACCGTGTCGCCCACCCGATGCTCGCGCGCGGCCGGGCCCAACTCGACGACCTCGCCCACGAACTCGTGCCCGAGGACGAACGGCGGGTCGAAGCCGGGCAGGCCCCGCACCAGGGAGCGGTCGAGGTCGCAGGTGGCGACCGTGGTCGGCCGCACCAGCGCACCGGACTCGGCGGTGAGGGTGGGGGCCTCGACGTCGCGGAAGGCGACGGCGCCGGGCCCCTCGTACACGAGTGCTCGCATGCGCCGGCACCGTATCAGAACTTGATTACGAAACATCGTTATGATTGAGTGTGCGCATGGCCTCCCTCGTCCATCACTCGCTCGACGGTCCAGTCGCCACCGTCACGCTCGACGACGGCAAGGTGAACGTGCTGTCGCCCGCGATGCAGTCCGCCGTCCACGACGCCCTCGACCGCGCCGAGGCCGACGGTTCGGTCGTCGTGCTCGCCGGGCGCGAGGGCATCTTCTCGGCCGGCTTCGACCTGGGTATCCTCCGCGCCGCTGGGGAGGCCGGGTCGGCCATGGTGCTGGGCGGTTTCGAGCTGGCGGCGCGCCTGCTGGCCTTCCCGACCCCCGTGGTAGTGGCGTGCACCGGGCACGCGGTCGCCATGGGAGCGTTCCTCCTGCTCAGCGGCGACTACCGCGTGGGGGCGGCCGGGCCGTACACCCTGCGGGCCAACGAGGTCGCGATCGGGCTGACCATGCCCCACGCGGCGGTCGAGGTGCTGCGCCAGCGCCTCACCCCCGCCGCGTTCGTCCGGGCGGCCACGCTGGCCGAGCCGTTCGCGCCGGACGCCGCGGTCGCCGCCGGCTTCCTCGACCGGGCGGTCGACCCCGGCGACGTGCTGCTCATGGCGCAGGACGCGGCCGCCGCCCTCGCCACCCTCGACCTCGCCGCCCACGCCGCCACCAAGCAGCGGGTCCGCGAGCCCGTGCTGGCCGCCCTGTGTTCGGCCATCGAGCGGGACCGGGCCGAGTGGTCGGCGCTCGTGGCCTCGTAGTCTGTCCCGGTGCCGCGGGCGAAGCTGCGCACCCCCGCCCTGCGGGACCAGATCCTGGAGGTGGCGGTGGCCACCCTGGCCACCCACGGGGTGGCGGGGTTCACCGCCCGCCGCATCGCGGCCGGTGCGTCGACGTCGGTCCCCGCCGTCTACGAGCTGTTCGGCGACAAGGCCGGTCTGGTGCGAGAGGTGTTCTTCGAGGGGTTCCGCCTACTCGGCCGCCAGTACGAGGTGCTCACCCCCACCACCGACCCGCCGCGGACGTCGTCACCGTCTCCCAGACGTTCCGGCGCTTCGCGCTGGCGAACCCGCTGCTGGTCGAGGTGATGTTCTCCCGCCCCTTCGCCGACTTCGATCCCAGCCCCGACGACCTCCGGGCCGGGAGCCGGGTCCGCCAGTTCGTGGTGGACGGGGTCCAGCGGGCCATCGACGCCGGCGAGCTGGCCGGCGACGCCGACGACATCGCCCACGCGCTGGTGGCGCTGACCCAGGGCCTCGTGGCGCAGGAGACCGCCGGCTGGCTGGGCACCTCGCCGGAGAGCCGCGACCGGCGCTGGGACCTGGCTTTCGCAGCGCTCCTCGACGGCCTGCGCCCGGCGCCGTAGGACGACCGCGGTGGCCTTCTTCGTCGTGGTCTGCACCTGACCGGACCCGGCTACCGTCGTATTCGTCCGTCCTCGAGGAGAGGGTTTCACATGGGCCTGTTCGACACCATCCGCGAGAAGGCCGCAGAACTGTTGTCCGGCGTGACCGACAAGGCCAGCGACCTGGCCGGGGACCTGCCCGGGGCGGAGATGCTGGATGATCTATCCCAGTCGGCGACCGACGCCGCCAGCCAAGCGACCAACGAAGCGGAGGAAACTGTTCAGGATCTCGGCGCCAGCGCGGCGGAGGCGGCAGAGGATGCAACGGGCTCTGTCACCGACGGGATAGACACGGTCTCCGGATCGCTCACCGACACACCGGGCGAATCACCCCAGCCCTAGCACCTCTCGACGACCTGGAACCCGACCGGCCGATTCCCAGCCGACTGACTCCAGGCAGGCCCATCTTGCACGCCGGCGCTCAGTCCGCCGTGGCGTGCCTGCTGGGTCAATCGTCGCTGCAACCTTTCCAGCGGTCTGACCGGCAGCCACGCGAGTCCGCGGAACTGGCGATGCGTCGGGAGACGATCGAGGAGGCTGCTGCGACTGTCCTCGATCCAGTTCTGGCAGCCACGGAGCAGGTGGAGCTACTCGAGGGAGAGCCGGAGCCCTCCACCCGCCGCCGGGGTTTCGGCTTCTTCATCGCTCGGGTCGTCGAGCTGGACAGGTTTATGCCGAACTCCGTGCCTGGAGTCGCGCCTGTTCACGGTGACAGATGGTCGAGGTCTGCCGGGCTGGATGTTGCACAACCAGCCGCTCGTTGACAGCGTTCGACACTGCACCCTCGCGTAGGTTCGCGCTGTTCGGCGGACATCGCCCCGGCGTTTGGGGCGCTTACGCCGATCCCTGCCGACTACGCGCCCCTGCGATCAGCTGTCGCCGTCGACGTCGGTGCGAGCAGCCAGATCGAGGCAACCGTCCAGGCAACCACCAGCCCGAGTGGCACTGCGAGGTCCTCCCACCGACGCTCAGCAAGGACGAAATAGGTGTCGGTGCTCGACGGGCCCGGCTCGTAGGTGAACCAGCTTGCCGCCTGCGACAGTTCACCGAGGTGCCACCACCACCAGCCGACGGCCATCGCCGCCCCCAAGCCGATGACGGCGATGACACGCTGGGCCATCGACATGCTGCGCGGTCCTCGCATGCACGAAGACTCGCGTGGCGGCAACCAAGAGTCCACGGGAGCATTTGCGCGATTCACCCGTCGAGGTGACACCGACAACCGAAAGCTGCTCGGGCGGCGGATGACGGGCCGTACCCTGCGGCGAGCGATCGACAGACGCCGTTCGGGTGTCACCGATGTGCCGTCGGAGGACAGTGCAGACGTTGCCTGGCGCGGCACTATCTCGCCAGGTGGCGGGGGTTGGCGACGGCGAGGCGGTCGCGGACCGACGGGGCGAGGACGGCGTGGAGCACGTCCTCGCGGCCGTCGAACGCACCGGCCCGGATCGCCGCGCACAGCTCGGCCGTCGTCGCGGCGCCCAGGTCCGCCAACCCGGCTGCGTAGCGCGCCTCGTGCTCGGGGCCCAGCGCCACCTGGCGCTCGACGATGCCCACGACGTTGGACGCCACCCGGGCGTGGAACCGGGTGTGGCCCTCGGTGGCGTCCATCACCGACCCCGACAGGAACTCCCGGGCGGCCTCCAGCAGTTCGCCTGCGGTCGGACGCCCGTAGAGCCCGGGGTCCGCCGGGGACTCGCCGGCGGCGTCGGTGACCTCGTCCCGGGCGGCCTTCCAGGCGTCGGGCGCCAGGAGCTCCAGCAGGTCCCACTCCTGCTCGGCGACCCGGCGGCCGATGGCGGCCAGCTCGACCGAGCGGACGGCGCCCGTGAGGTGGGCGGCGGCCTGGCCCATGCACCCGATGCCCCACTGGAGGGTCTTCTGGACCAGCCACCAGTGGAACGCCGCCCGGTCGACAGGCCCGCCGCTCACCGCCTCGTAGGCGCCGAGGAGCTGCTCGACGGTGCCCATGCCGGCGACCGGCAGGGGCGCCCCGAACCGCCACGCCTTCACGCACAGCCAGCCGAGGTCCTCGAGCGGGTCGCCCAGATGGACCAGCTCCCAGTCGATCGCCGCCCGCAGGCCCTCGGGCCCCACGATCACGTTCCCGAGCCGCAGGTCGCCGTGCACGATCACCCGGCCGGCCGGCTCGGGCCGGTTGGCCTCCAGCCAGCGCTGCGCGGCCTCGAACGTGGGGCTGACGTCGTCGATCACCTGGTAGGCATCCCAGTACTGGCCCAGCGAGTCGGCCTCGGCCAAGCCCGGCACCGCGGCCGGGTCGATGGCGTGGAGGCCGGCGAGGAAGCGCCCCAGCTCGTCGGCCAGCACCTCGCGCGCCGGCGCGTACTCGTCGTCCCGCAGGATGCGGCGGGCGATGGTCTCGCCCGGCACCCGGCTCATGACCAGCCCGGCCGTGCCCAGCTCGGTGCCGTCGTCGTCGGCCAGCACCTCGGGCACGAGGAGCCCGGCCGCCCCCGAGGCCCGCATGGCGTGCGCTTCTCGGGCCATCGAGCCCGGTGGACCGGGGCGGCCCGGCGGGTCGCGCCGCAGGATCAGCTCGCGCGGCTGGCGCCCCGGTGCCCGGGCCGTGAACGCCCAGGTCTCCCGTGAGGCGCCGCCCGACAGCCGGTGCAGCCCCTCGATGGCGACCGCGCCGCCCAGGACCGGCCCGAGCAGGCGGGCCAGGCCGTCAGATGCCGACGGAGGTTCCGACGGGGACGCCATCGACGACCTGGTCGAGGTACTCGGACAGGCCGGCGCCGGTGTGGTCGCCGCAGCGCCAGATGGTCATGCTCTCGCTGATGCGGGTGGTCATGCCGTTGCGGCGGTTGCGCAGCGGGATGGCCGACCACGGCGTGCCCTCCACCTGGTAGGCGTGGTCGTCGGTGGTGACGGTCACGTGCACGGACCGCGGGAACCACTCGTCGTCGTAGTCGGAGGTCAGCTCGACCCCGCGGATCGGCACCCAGCGATCGTCGCCGTAGCGGGCGGTGTCGTAGAGGAACCCGTGGGACCGCCGGCCGTCCTCGCCCTCGCTGCCCGACACCGTGAGGGCGAAGCCCAGGTCGGGGCCCAGGTTGGCGGTCAGCCACCGGTACCACCACACGCTCTGCCAGTACCGCGGGCCCCAGGAGTGGTCGCGCAGACCGAGCCCCTCGGTGATCTCGAACGTCTCGTCGCCCACCGTCACCACCCCGGTGACCGCCATGTGCTGCTCGGTGTGGCCGCGGGCGAACGACTTCTCGGGGTCGATCTCGGGCCGCTCGTCACCCTCCTCCCACTCGGGCTCGCCGCCCCACGGCCGGCCCACCGCCACCAGGCGCAGGTCGAGGGTGCAGGGCTCGTGGGGGTTCTCCGAGAACGCCGTGCGGGGCTCGGCCATCTGGCGCGGATCGTCCAGGACGCACACCCGGCCGTCGTAGGTCACGCGGTGCTCGCGGTAGGGCTCGACGACCTCGAACCGCAGGCCACCGGCGTCGTGGGCCTCGTGCCCGGTGATGTTGGGCCGCTTGTACATGAACGCCACCCGGGGCCGCGAGCGCCCGTCAGAGCCGACCGCGTCGTCCGAGCGGGGCGGCAGGTACAGGCACACGGTCATCTCGGCGTACCCCTCGTTGGGCCGGTTGCCCATGCGGACCCAACCGCCCAGCCCGCTCGGCTGGTCGTAGACGTTGTAGTAGCGGCTCTCGTTGAAGTTCGAGGCGTCCTCCACGGGGTGGAGGAAGTCGTCCTCGGGTTCGATGCGCATGCGCACGGGGGTCCCCTCCCAGGCCGGGTGATCCGACGGACCGACCGTACCAACCCGACGCCGCCGGTGACGGTCCTGTCAGCCGCGTCCCGTCAGGCGGTCGAGCGGAAGGCGTCGACCAGCGCCGCCCGCCAGGCGGTGAGGACGGGGTTGTGGTTGTCGTCCTCCCGCGACCGGCCGAGGCGCACCGCCATCAGGTCGAGCGGCGGGCACAACATCAGCGACTGACCCTCGTAGCCGCTGGCCCAGAACGTGCCGAGGTCGTCGCCGACGCTCCACCAGTGGGCGCCGTACCAGCGGTCCTCGTCGACGTCGTGCGAGCGGATGCGGCGGGCGTGATCGACCCAGCCCGCCGGCAGGAGCCGCTCGCCCTCCCACACCCCGTCCCGCAGGTACAGCAGCCCGAAGCGCAGGTAGTCGAGCGCGGTGGCGTGGACGTACGACGAACCGACGAACGTGCCGGCCTCGTCGAAGCGGGCGTCGGCGGAGGCCATGCCCAGCGGGCCGAACAGCCGGTCGTGCAGGAAGCGCCGGTACGGCTCTCCGGGGCCGACCTGTGCGGCGACGAGGCCCGACACGATGTTGGAGGTGCCCGACGAGTAGTTGAACACCGTGTCCGGCGGATGGGCGAGGGAGCGGTCGGCGGCGAAGCGGGCCATGTCGGCCTGCCCGTCCGCGAACAGCATCTCGACCACGTCGGAGGTGGCGTCCTCGGCGTCGTAGCTCTCGCTCCACGCGAGCCCGTCGCGCATGGTGAGCAGGTGCTCGAGCGTGATCTCGCCGCGGGGATCGCCCGCACCCGACCACCCGGGCACCCCGGCCGGCCCGTCGAGGCGCAGGCGGCCCTCCGCCACCAGCATTCCCACCACCGCGTGCAGCATCGACTTGGCCATCGACCACGACAGCAGGCGGGTCGTGGGCTCGACCGGCTCGTGCGGCCGGTCCCAGTGCTCCAGCTCGCCGCCGTAGCGCTGCGCCAGCAGCCGGCCCCGGTGGACCACGGCCACGGCGAAGGTGGTCCCGTAGCGGCCCGTGTCGTGCATGATCCCGTCGAGCAGCGCCCCCAGCCGGTCGGCGACGGCGGGGGGCGGGTCGCCGGTGGGCCAGTCGGCGGTCGGCCACGGCGTGCCGTCGGGCTGGGGCGGCAGCGGGACGAGCGCCCGTGCCCGCATGTCGTCGATGGTCGGCGTGCCGGTCACGGCGACACGATAGGGGCGCCGGGCAGGGCTACGCGGGGAGGTCGACGCAGTTGCCCGTGAGCGTGCCCTGGTTGTGGACCTCGTGGTTGACGGTGGCGACGGCCGAGCACATCTGGGTGGCGTCGCCCTTGTTGCCGGGCCCGTACTCGGTGACGAACGACTGGGGCGCGTCGGTGAGGTTCCAGTCACCGACCGGGTTGCCGTTGTTGCCCGCGTTCTCGGGCAGCGTCGTGTTGAGGAAGAAGTGGATGTGGAGCGAGTCGGGCCCGCCGTCGACCTGGGGCGTGTAGCCCGAGACCTGGTAGTTGACGCGGTAGACGTCGCCCTCGAGCTGCACGTCGTTGATCTGCACGTACGGCCCGGGGGGCACCGTGGTGGTGGTCGGCGCGGGCGTCGTGGGCGTGGTGTCGGGCGCCTCGGTCGACGGTGCGTCCGTCGTCTGGGACCCCGTGTCGCTGTCGGTGTCGGTCTGCTCGCCGCCGTCGTCGCCGCCACGCAGCCCGAGGTAGGCACCCAGGCCCACCAGGAGCGCGGCGGCCACGCCGCCGATCAACAGCGGCGCCGAGCGGCGGGGTGCCGCACCGTGGTCGCCGCCGCCGTCATCGCCGTCGTCCCCGTTGCCGCCCCCCAGGTCGGCGCCGCGGCCGGGCGGCGGGATGGCGTCGCCCGAGGTGGGCTGCTCGCGTGTGGCGGCACCGTAGGGCACCGAGCCGTAGGCGCCGGTCGAGGGCTGGCGGGTGTCTGCACTCGGCCCGGCCGGCGGCGACCAGGCAGGGGGCGGGCCGGGCGCGTCGGGCGCCGCCGGCCCACCGGGCGGCGGGCCCGTAGCCCACGGCGTCTCCGTGGGTGCCGGTCCGCTGGGCGGCGCGGCCGCCGCCATGGCTCCGGCGGCGGCGACTGTCGCACCCGGGGTGGCAGGGCCGGCGGCGTCGGGCGCGGCGGGCGGCGTCGTGGGCCCGGGGTGGCGGGACCGACGGGCGAGGGGGCACGCCCGGGCTCCGGGGACGGTCCGCCTGGGGCCGGGGACGTCACTGCTGCGGCAGGTGCCACCAGCGATCCGGGCCGGACGTCGTCGCCGCCCGGGAACGGGTCGGGACCGGTCTCGTCCGAACCCAGGCCGGCGCCCAGGGCGGCACCGACCGCGGCACCGGCGGCCGCAGCGCCGACCCCGCTGCCCGCGCCGCCAGTCGTGCCGCCCGCGGCGCCTGTCGCGGCATCGCCCAGCGCCCGGTGGGCGGCGGTGATGGCGGCGCCGAGCGCCACCCCGTAC
The DNA here is from genome assembly GCA_963842395.1 of uncultured Acidimicrobiales bacterium. Taxonomy (GTDB): domain Bacteria; phylum Actinomycetota; class Acidimicrobiia; order Acidimicrobiales; family VFJN01; genus ZC4RG19. The sequence goes on along the minus strand of CAWJGJ010000001.1, from coordinate 2,164,644 downwards.
TTGGGATGGGCGTCGACGGCCACCGGCCGGCCCAGGACCGACGACACCATCTCGGCCACGAGCGGCGTGCGCGACGAGCCGCCCACCAGCAGCACGGCGGTCACGTCGTCGGGCTTGACCTCGGCCGAGCGCAGCGCGCGGTTCATGGCGGTGATCGTGTCGGCCAGGGCCGGGCGGACCATCTGCTCGTACTCGGACCGGGTGAGCCGCACCTCGGTCTGCAGGTTGGGCAGCAGCACCGGGATGGAGACGTCGCTGTCGGACGACAGCGCCTCCTTGGCCTCGACGCACTCCTGGCGCAGCCGGGCCACCGCGGCCTGGGCGGTGGGGTCGTCGGGGTCGAGGTCGTCGATCACCCCGCCGACCGCCCGGGACACGTGGTGGTAGACGGCGGCGTCGAAGTCGACCCCGCCCAGGCGCTCGATGCCCTCGGGCTGGCCCAGGATCTCCCAGCCGGCGCCGGTCTTGCGCAGCACGGCGGCGTCGAACGTGCCGCCGCCCAGGTCGTACACGGCGATGACCGAGCCCGGCTCGACCCGCTCGAGGGAGGCGTAGTGGATGGCCGCCGCCTCGGGCTCGGTGACCGTGGCCACGTCGTCGAGGTCGGCGAGGCTGATGGCCTGGCGCAGCAGGTCGAGCTTGTAGCTGCCCCAGTTGGCCGGGTGCGACACCGCGATGCCGTCGGGCCGGCCACCCTCGACCTGGCTGACCTGGTCGACCACGCTGCGCAGCAGCTTGGCGACGAGGGCGTCGGCCGAATAGGGGGTGCCCGCCACGATGATGGGCGTCGGGTCGCCGATGCGGCGCTTGAACTCGCGGGCCACCCGGCCGGGCTCGGTGGCGGCGCGGCGCACGGCCGCCTCGCCCGTGAGCACGGCCTGGTCGTCGCGCAGCAGCACCACGGACGGGATGGTGGGGGCGCGGTTGCCCAGGCTGGCGATGTCGCAGCGCCCGTCGCGCCACACCGCTGCCGCCGTGTATGTGGTACCGATGTCGATACCCAGGTAGTACGTCATCGCCGCCCTCTTGCTGCCGCCGTTGTCCCGCGGGACGACGCGGAGTATAGGGCCGCGCGCGCTTCACATGGTTTCAGCGAAGCTGACCTCGCCCTCGCCCCGCAGGACGTTCTTCAGGAGCTTGCCCGAGGCGTTGCGGGGCAGGGGCCCCTCCTGCAGCGCGACGTACGCCGGCACCTTGAAGTCGGCCAGCTCGGCCCGCACCCAGCGGCGCACCTCGTCCTCGGTGAGGGTCTCGCCCGGCTCGACCTGGACGACGGCCTTGACCTCCTCGCCCAGCTCGGGATGGGGCACGCCGATGATGGCGGCGTCGGCCACGGCCGGGTGCTCGACCAGGCGGTTCTCGATCTCGACGCAGTAGATGTTCTCGCCGCCGCGGATGATCATGTCCTTCTTGCGGTCGGTGATGGTGAGGAACCCCTCCTCGTCGAGGTGGCCGATGTCGCCGGTGTGGAGCCAGCCCTCGGGGTCGATGGCCTCGGCGGTGGCCTCGGGCTTGTTCCAGTAGCCCTTCATCAGGATGGGGCCGCGGATGCACACCTCGCCGGTCGCGCCCTGGGCCAGCGGCTGGTTGTCGGGCCCGACGATGCGGACCTCGACGGTGGCCACCGGCGGGCCCACCGAGTCGGGCTTGCGCTTGGCGTCGGGGCCGCCGATGACGGTGGCGACCGACGACGTCTCCGTCAGGCCGTACGCGTTGGACGTGACGCGCACGTTGGGGAACGTGTCGAAGATCTTGCGTTGCAGCTCGTCGGCCGACGGCGATCCCCCGAAGGCGACGCTGGTGACCGTGGACGTGTCGAACTCGTGGCGGCCGGGGAACTCGCACACCCGCCACACCATGGTCGGCACGGTCGCCCACACCGTCACGCCGTGCTCCTCGATGAGGCGCAGGGCCTCGGCCGGCTCGAAGCGCCCGGTGGGGATGACGATCTTGATGCCCGCCAGCAGGCCCACCACCAGCCCCGAGTGGCAGCCCGAGACGTGGAACAGGGGGGAGGTGAGCAGCGACACGGTGGGCCCGCCGCCACCGAGCACCGACCCGCCGTCGGGGTTGGACATGGCGCCCGCCACGGTGATGAACATGGTGTTCTGCAGGTTGGCGATCATCGACCGGTGCGTGGAGATGGCGCCCTTCGGCTTCCCGGTCGTGCCCGACGTGTAGAAGATGACGGCGGCGTCGTCCTCGTCGATGGCGGGGTCGGGGAAGGTCGCCGACGGCGCACCGGTCAGCTCGTCGAAGGTGTGCAGCGTGACGTGCTCGGCTTTGGCGGCGACCGGGAAGTCGGCCGGGGTGGCGTCGATCAGGAACACGTGCGCCAGCCCGGGTGCCTCGTCCAGCCGGTCGGCGATGCGCTCGAAGCGCTTGGCGTCGGCCACCAGCACGGTCGAGCCCGAGTCCTGCAGGCCGTAGAGGATCTCGTCGGCCTTCCACCAGCCGTTCAGCCCCACCAGGATGCCGCCGTCCATCACGGTGGCCCAGAAGGCCACGCACCACTCGGGGTTGTTCTGGCTGAGCACGGCGACCCGCTCGCCGGGAGCGATGCCGTAGTCGGCCGCCAGGGCGTGGGCGACGCCGTTGGCGGCCTCCACGAAGTCCCGGAAGCCGTAGGTGCGCTCGCCGTACACGAGGAACGTCTCGTCGCCGCGACCCGCGGCGGCCTGCGCGATCTCCCGCAGCGAGTGCATCCGCTCCTTGTAGACCTGCATCTCGCGGCCGCCGACCGGCTCGGTCGTGACCTCGAACATGCCTCCCGGCCCGGTGAGCTGGGCACGGACCTCTGACAGGCTGGGCATCGCCCTCCCCCTCGTGCGGCTGACGCGATCGTCAGCGCAGCCTACGCCGTGACGGTGGTCACCGCGAGGGCCGACCGGTCGCAGGTCGCGCCGCCGGATCGTCGCCCGCCGGCGCGGCCGGGCGTGTCACCGGAACGCCGGGGCGACCTCGTCGATGAAGCGGTCGAGGGCTTCGAGCTTCTGCGCCCCCGAGCCCAGCCCGAAGTCGGGCACGATCAGCTCGTCGAGGCCCGCCTCGGCGTAGGCGGCGACCACATCCCGCATACGCGCCGGCGTGCCGGCCAGCACGGGGCGGGGGATGGTCTCGACGAGCCGGTCGGCCTCGGCGTCGTCGTCCGTGAAGATGACCAGCGCCTGGGCCGTGCGGGCGATCTCGTCAGGGTCGCGCCCCGCCGCCTCACAGCGCCGCGTCAGCGCCGCGGAGCGCTCGGCGATGTGGCCGGGCAGGCCCCAGGCGTTCCACTCGTCCGCGTGGCGGGCGATGATGCCCAGCATCCGGTCGCCCCTCGCCCCCACCAGGATCGGCAGCCGGTCCTGGACCGGCTTCGGCTCGCACACGGCGTCCTTCAGCCGGTAGTGGGTGCCGTCGAGGCTGGTCGTGGGCTGGCGGAGGAGGCCTGACACGACCTGGATGGCCTCCTCGAAGCGGTCGACGCGCTCGCGCACCGGCGGCAGCTCGATGCCGTACTGCTCGTGCTCGTTCTCCTGCCACCCGGCACCGATGCCGAGCACGAACCGCCCGCCGCTGATCTGGTCGACGGTGGCCGCCATGTTGGCCAGCACGGCCGGGTGGCGGTAGGTGTTGCCGTACACGAGCGTGCCGACGCGCACCCGGTCGACCGCCGCGGCCAGGGCGGCCACCAGCGACCCGGCCTCGAGCGTCGGGCTGGTCTCCGGCTGCGGCCCGCCGGCGTCGGCCATGAAGTGGTCGGCGACCCACAGGCCGTCCCACCCCGTGGCCTCGGCATGGCGGGCGCCGGCCAGCAGGTCGGGCCAGGGCTGGGCAGAGGACGTCCACAGCGAGAAGCGCATGACGACAGCATGGCCTCCGGGCGTGCGGGCGGCAGCGAGTTCCTCTGACCGAACAGGCGGCGCGTCGCGTGCTCGGATCGCCGGATCCGCCGCACGTTCGGGTGGACGGGACCTGTCGCTAGCGCACGAGGCGGAAGAAGCCCCGTACCTGGTCGACGAACAGGTCGGGCTCCTCGAAGGCACCGAAGTGGCCGCCCCGGTCGAGCTCCTCGTACCAGCGCAGGTCGGTGTAGCGGCGCTCGGACCACCGCCGCGAGGGGCGGAAGATCTCCCGGGGGAAGATCGAGATGCCGGCCGGGACCTCGATGGCGACGGACGTCCGCTGGTTGAAGCTCTCCCAGTAGAGGCGCGCCGACGACGCCGCGGTGCCCGTGAACCAGTACACGGAGATGTTGTCGAGCAGCTCGTCGCGGGTGACGGCGTCCTCGGGGTGGCCGTCGTTGTCGGTCCAGGCCCAGAACTTCTCGGCGATCCAGGCGCACTGGCCGGCGGGCGAGTCGGTGAGCCCGTACCCGAGTGTCTGCGGGCGTGTCGACTGCTGGGTGGAGTAACCCATTCCCTGCGTGGTGTGGAGGCCCACGTCCTCGAGCGCCTTCTGCTCGGTGGGCGTGAGGTCGGCGAGCGTGTCGCGATCGGGGCCGACCGTCGGCATGTTCACGTGGATGCCGGCCATCCGCTCCGGCCGGGCGACCGCCATGGCGCCGGTGACGGCGGATCCCCAGTCGCCACCCTGGGCGCCGTAGCGCTCGTAGCCGAGGACGGTCATCAGGTCGTGCCACGCGTTCGCGATGCGCTCGACCGACCACCCGGCCCGCGCGGGCTTGTCGCTCCAGCCGTAGCCCGGCAGCGACGGCACGACCAGGTGGAACGCGTCGGCCGGGTCGCCGCCGTGCGCGGCCGGGTCGCTGAGCGGCCCCAGCACCTTCAGGAACTCGACGATCGAGCCCGGCCAGCCGTGGGTGAGCATCAGCGGCAGGGCGCCGGGCTCGGGTGACCGCACGTGCAGGAAGTGGATGCCCAGGCCGTCGACGGTGGCGCGGTAGCCGGGGAAGGCGTTGACCCGGTCGGCGAGGCCGAAGTCGTAGCCGTCGGCCCAGTAGTCGCACAGCTCGCGGGCGTACGCGAGGGGCAGGCCCTGCGACCAGTCGTCCACGGTCTCGGGCTCGGGCCAGCGGGTGCGGGCGAGGCGGTCGCGCAGGTCGGCGATCTCGTCCTCGCCGACGGCGACCGCGTACGGCTCGGCGGCTCCCTCGGCTCCGCGGGCTCCGGCGGCGGCCGGCTCGCTGGGTTCGCTCATGGGCGCCGATCGTGTCAGGTGGCGGGCCGCCCCGCCACGGCGTGGCAGTCGAACGGAATGGCGACCGCGCCCGACGGGTCGGCGTAGCCGGCCAGCGCGGTGGCGCAGCCCTGGCGGATGGCGCCGTAGGTGGCGTCGTCGATGCGCTCGATCAGCGGCGATCCCTCCACCTCGGTGGCCACGAACTCGTCGATCGAGGCGAAGCGCGCGTGGCCCGTGCGCGTGCTCTCCGCCGTCACCTCGAGGCCGGCGCGGGTGAAGCGCGCCCGCAGCCCGGCGAGATCGCCGAGCACGAAGTAGGTCGTCACCAGACCCACCGCGTCGGGCCCCGCCTCGCGGGCGACCACGTCCGCGAAGGCCGAGTAGCCGGGGCTGGCGGCCAGCGCGGCGGGCACGAGGACGGCGACGGTGCCCCCGCGCGTGGCGACCCGGGCCATCTCGGCCAGCGCCCCCACCGGGTCGGGGAAGAACATCATCGCCATCTGGCACACCACGGCGTCGAAGTCGCTGTCCGCGAACGGCAGGTCGGCCACGTCGCCCCGGCGCCAGTCGACGTCCGGCGCCAGGCGGCGGGCGACGGCCAGCATCGCCTCGTTGAGGTCGACGCCCGTGACCGAGCCGGTGGGCCCGACGCGGTCGCGGGCCGCCCGGGCCACGACGCCGGTGCCGCAGGCGACGTCGAGCACCGACTGGCCGGCGGCCAGGCCGGCGACGTCGAGGGTGTGGGGCACGCGCTCGGCGAAGATGCCCGGCACGAAGCGCGCCTCGTAGACCTCCGCTGCCTCGGGGGTGATCTGGAACTGCTCACTCGTTTCGCTCATGGCGGCATCGTCCGCCGCGAGATCGCTCGCGAGCATGGGGGAGCTGCCCCATTTCCTCCCGACCGACGGCGAGGCAAGATCGTGCGTGTCCCACGCGGCGCTCATTTTGGTCGGTGCCTCCGCACTCGGCGAGGGTCGTTGGCGCGACGCCGAGTCGGCGTTCGCGGCCGCCCTCGACGAGGCGGAGTCGCCCGAGGCGCTGGCCGGGCTGGGCGATGCCGTGTGGTGGCTGGGCGACCCAGGCCGCAGCGTCACCCTGCGCGAGCGTGCCTACGCAGGCTTCCGTCGGGCCGGCGATCGGGAGAGCGCCGCCCTCGCCGCCATGGCCGTGTGCATCATCCACAAGGCCAACTTCGGCAACGCCGCCGCGGCCGGCGGCTGGATGGGGCGGGCCGAGCGGCTGTTCGACGGACACGATGCGGGGCCGCTGCAGGGCTGGCTGTGGGCCACCCGCGCCTACCAGCTCGACCAGGGCAGCGAGGCGGTCGACCTGTCGGAGCGGGCGCTGGCCCGGGCCCGGCGCGATCAGGACCTCGATCTCGAGCTCACCGCGCTGTCCACGCTGGGCCGCACCCTCGTGCTGGCGGGCCGCGCCGGGCCGGGCATGGCGCTCGTCGACGAGGCCATGGCCGGCACCCTGGCCGGCGAGTACGGCCGCCTCGACACCGTGGTGGCCACCAGCTGCGACATGCTGGTCGCCTGCGACGTGGCCGCCGACCTGGAGCGGGCCACCGAGTGGTGCCGGCGCACCGACGACTTCGTGGACGCGTACGGGTGCCCGTTCCTGCATGCCCAGTGCCGAACCGTGTACGGCAGCGTGCTCGTGCAGACCGGCCGGTGGCCGCAGGCCGAGCAGGAGCTGGCCACGGCCATGCGCATGGCGGGCACCGCGGGGCCGGCCATGGCGGCGCGCGCGGCCGCCCGCCTGGCCGACCTGCGCCTGCGCCAGGGCCGGGTCGAGGACGCCGACGCGCTGCTGGAGCAGTGCGACCGCGAGGCGGCGGCGGTGACCCTGGCGGCCGTGCGCCTGGCGCGGGGCCAGGGATCGCTCGGCGTGGCGCTGGTCGAGCGCCACCTGCGGGCGCACCAGTCGCCGGGCCTGGCCGACGTGCCGGCGCTCGAGGTCCTGGTCGGCTCCCACCTGGCCGTGGGCGACCTCGCCGGTGCCGGCGCGGCCGCCCGCCGGCTCGGCGAGATCGCCGCCGCGTCGTCGTTGCCCGGGGTCGCCGGGCGGGCCGCCGCGGCCGAGGCACGGTGTGCGGCGGCCGCAGACGATGCCGACGGTGCCGTCGCCGGCTTCGAGCGGGCGCTCGCCGCGTTCTCGCAGGCCGACCTGCCCCTGGAGACCGCCCGGGCGCGGCGGGACCTGGCCACCGTGGTGGCGGCGCGGCGTCCGGGCCTGGCCGCCGCCGAGGCCCAGGCCGCGCTCGCCACCTTCGAGCGGCTCGGGGCGCAGGCCGACGGCGACGAGACCGCAGCCCTCCTCCGCCGCCTGGGCGCCGCCGGGCGCACGGCGTCCCGCTCCCGCGGCGCCCTGACCCGGCGCGAGCGCGAGGTGCTGGCGCTGGTGGGCCGGGGCCTGTCGAACCCCGACATCGCGGCCCGGCTGTTCATCAGCCGCAAGACCGCCGAGCATCACGTCACCAACGTGCTCGCCAAGCTCGGCCTACCCAACCGGGCCGCGGCCGCCGCGGCGGCGGCCGACGTCCTGTCCGACGGGCCGACGTCCTGAGCCACCACCGCATCCGCCCGGGTGTCGGCCGACGTCCTGTCCGACCATCGCATCCAGCCCGTGGCGGCCCCGACCACCGCCGGGTGGGGATCGACCCACCCCACGGCGGGGGCGGCGACGGGGCGGGGTGGTGCCTACCGACCGGTGGGGTGGCGGCGTCGGGCCCGGCGGCCCGCGGCCACCAGGACGCCGCCGGCGGCGATCAGCCCCGCGGCGACCGCCAGGGAGGTGGCGGAGTCGGCGCCGGTGAGGGGGAGGGGCCCCGTGGTCCCACCCGTGCCGGTGCCGGTCCCCCCGGTCCGCCCCGGTCGTGCCGTCGCCGTCGCCGCTGCCATCGGCGGGCGCGGCGGGGCCGACGCTCACCTCCGTGACTGTGGGCGTGCTGCTGGCGCCGTCCTTGTCGGTGGCGGTCACGGTCAGGCCCACGTCACCGGCGCTGGTGTACGTGTGGGTGACCGGCGGGTCGGCCGGCCCCTCGACGGTCAGGTCGATCACGCCGTCGCCCTCCCAGTCGACGTCGTAGGTGAAAAGCGCGGCGGCGTCGACCGGCGAGGGGTCGATGGCGCCCACCTTCACCGTCACCGGCGTGCCGGCCACGATGGGCCCGGGCAGGTCGACGGTCGCCACCGGCGCGACGTTGGAGACGGTCACGGTCGTGTCGTCGGTGTCGATGGTGGGTTCATCGGTGACCTGCACGGCGATCGGCACCGGCGTGGCCGTGGCGAGACCGTCGGCCAACGCGGGCGGCAGATCCGTGGCGTCAATGGTCGGGGACGCGCCGGTGGCGTCGTCGAAGGCGCCGTCTCCGTCGAGGTCCCAGGCGAAGCTGGCGGCGGTGCCCGTGGTGGTGGTGCCGGTGGCGTCGAGGGTCAGAGCGTCGCCCTCGTCGATCGTGTACGGCCCACCCGCGTCGGCGACCACGACCGGCGCCGCAGCGAGCACGGTGACGGTGCCGGTGGCGGTGCTGATGCCGCCGTCCTTGTCCGTGGCGGACACCGTGACGGTGAAGGTGCCGGCGGCGGCGAAGGTGTGGTCGACCGTGACGCCGGTGCCGCCGGTGACGGCCTGGGCGGGGCTGCCGTCGCCCCAGTCGATGGTGTAGGTGAACCCGGCGGCCTCGTCGGCGGGTGCGGGGTCGGTGGCCGAGAACGGGACGCTCACCGCCGTGCCCGCCACGACCGTGGGCACCGTGCCGACGGCGGCGGTGGGCGCGACGTTGACGACGGCGAGGGTGGTCGTGTCGGTGTCGACGCTCAGGCCGTCGGTGACCTGAACGGTGATATCGGCGGGCCCGGCGGGCCCGTCCCCGAAGCCGAGGGTGGCGAGGGTGGCGGCCGTGATCGTCGGGGATGCGCCGGTGGCGTCGTCGAAGGCGCCGTCGTCGTCGAGGTCCCAGGCGAACGTGGCGGTGGGACCCGCGCTGGTGCCGGTGGCGTCGAGCGTCAGAGGGGCGCCCTCGGCGATCGTGTAGGGGCCGCCGGCGTCGGCGACGGCCTCGGGGTCGACGGTGACGGTGGCGGTGTCGGCCGCGCCGGTGGCGCCGTCCTTGTCCGTCGCTGTCACCGCCACGACGAAGGTGCCGTCGGCGGCGTAGGTGTGGGCGACGATGACGCTGGCGCCGCCGGTCACGGCCTGCGGCGAGCTGCCGTCCCCCCAGTCGATCGTGTAGGTGAACCCGGCGGCCGCGTCGGCGGCTGCCCCGTCGGTGGCCGAGAACGAGAACGACGCAGGGACCCCCTCCACCACGGTCGGGACCGCGTCGACCGTGGCCGTCGGCGCCACGTTGACCACGGCGAGCGTCGTGGCGTCGGTGTCGACGGTCGGGCCCTCGGTGACCTGGACGGTGACGTCGGCGGGACCGGCGGGGCCGTCGCCGAAGCCCAGGGTCGCCAGCGTGGCGGCGGAGACCGTGGGGTTGGCGCCGGTGGCGTCGTCGAAGGCCCCGTCGTCGTCGAGGTCCCACGCGTAGGTGGCGGCGGGACCCGCGCTGGTGCCCGTGGCATCGAGGGTGAGGGCGTCGCCCTCGTCGATCGTGTACGGCCCACCGGCGTCGGCGACCACGACCGGCGGCGGCGGATCGACGGTGACGACCGCGGTCGTGGTCGGGCTGACGCCGGTGTCCTTGTCGGTGGCCGAGAGGCTCAGGGTGAACGTGCCCGCGGCGGCGTAGGTGTGGGCGACGGTCACGGCCGTGCCGCCGGTGACGGTCTGCGGCGGGCTCCCGTCGCCCCAGTCGACGCGGTAGCTGAACCCCGCCGCCTGGTCGGCGGCGGCCGGGTCGGTCGCGGAGAAGGGGAAGCTGGCGGCGACGCCCGCGATCACCGTGGGGACGGTGCCGATGGCGGCGGTGGGGGCGACGTTGGTGATGCTGAGGGTCGTGTCGTCGGTGTCGACGCTGGGGCCGTCCGTCACCCGGACGGCGACGGTGACCGGCCCCGCGGGCCCGTCACCGAGGCCGAGGCTCGTGAGGGTGGCGCCGCTGACGGTCGGGTTGGGGCCGGTGGCGTCGTCGAACTGGCCGTCGCCGTCGATGTCCCAGGCGTAGGTGGCGGCCGGGCCCGCGCTGGTGCCGGTGGCGTTGAGCGTCAGCGGCGAGCCCTCGCCGACGGTGTAGGGGCCGCCGGCGTCGGCGATCACCAGCGGGAAGAAGCGCAGAGACCAGCCGCCGGAGATCGCGCCCGCGTCGGCGCTGGCGTCGTCGATGATGAACAGGTTCCACACGCCGTTGGGGACGGTCCCCACGAACGCGGCGAGGCTCGTGGCGGTCGACGGTGCCGGCGCGGGCGGCAGGAACGCGTCGGTGCCGCCCCCCGACGTGTCGTTGTCGCTGACCGTGAACGTGCCGCTGGTCAGCGGTCCCGCCGCGGGCAGGGGGCCGGCGCCGGCGTCGCTGAAGACGATGTCGAGCCCGGTGACGTCGGGCGCCCCGCCGACGTCGGACATGAGCATGACGTTCTGCCCGCCCGGCCCGACCAGCAGCATGTCGACGTCGCCCGGGTTGGTGTGGCTGAACCCGTCGAGCACCACCTCGACGCCGCCGATGGCGGAGGGCTGCCCCGAGATGTGGATGCTGGCCGGGTACGGCGCGGCGGGGGAGTTGCCCACCCCGACGAGGCCCGGGGCGGGGATGGTGATGGCGGTGGCGTCGGAGTTGGCGTCGTCGTCGTCGACGGTGACCACCGACGCGGTCGGCGTCCCCAGCGTGGCGCCCCCGGTGGGCGCGCTGAGCGCGACCGTCACCGTCTCGTCCACCCCCTCGACCGCGGCGTCGTTGACGATCGTGAACGGCACCGACGCCGTGGTCTGGCCGTCGGCGAACGTGACGACCTGGTCGATGGCGGTGAAGTCGGCGCCGGCGGTGGCCGTGGCGGGCGTCGTGGTGGTGAGGCGGACCGACACGATGCCGTCGTCGCCTCCGACCCGCTCGATCGTGATCGGCACGGGGCCGGATCCCTCGGCGCCGCGGAAGGTCGGCGCGGCGAACTGGAGGATGCCCGGCTGGGGGACCACGTCGGTGGTCACGGTCAACGACCAGCCGCCCGCGATCGTGCCGCTGTCGCCCGTGAGGTCGTCGACGACCCACAGGTTCCACACGCCGTTGGCGTTGGTGCCGTTGAACACCGACAGGGCGGTGGCGGTCGAGGGGGCGGGCGCGGGGCGGGGAAGGCGTCGGCCGGCGCGTTGTTCGTCGGGCGGTAGGAGTTGGTGGTCACGACGCCGGCGTTGGGGATCGTCGCGGGGGCGGAGTCGTCGAACGTGAGCGTGCCGTTGACCCCGAAGCCGCCGCCGTTGGCGGCGTCGGCCATGAGCACGATGTTCTGCCCCGCGGGCCCCGACAGCATGATGTCGACGTCCTGGGCGATGGCGTGGGTCATCGTGGTGAGCTGCACGTTGACGTCGGTCACCGTGCCGGCCAGGCCGGAGACGGTCACCGGCGAGGGGTAGGGCGACGCGACGCCGACTGCCGGGATGGTGATCGCCGCCGGGTTGGTGACCGTGATCGTGTCGGCCGCCGCGGGCCCGGCGGGCGTGACCACCACCATGGCCGCGACGACGATCGCCACGACGCCGAGGAGTGCCGGCACCTCCACTCGGCGTCGCCGAACGAGGTGCTGCGCGCGTGCCCGCTTGAACATCGGATGCCCCCTGATTGGCGTGGAGACGGTACCCCGAGTAGCGCCCGCCGTCCACGTTGTGTGGCATCAGGAACGCAGACGGTCGACCACGAAGTCGATGCAGTGCGTCAGGGCCTCGATGTCGTCGGGATCGATGGCGGGATAGAGCGCGATGCGGAGCTGGTTCCGGCCCAGCTTGCGGTAGCCCTCGGTGTCGACCACGCCGTTGCGGCGCAGCACCGCGCTCACGGTCGTGGCCTCGACCGAGTCGTCCAGGTCGATGGTGGCCACCACGTGGCTGCGCAGGGCCGGATCGGCGACGAAGGGTGTGGCGTGGTCGCTGGCGTCGGCCCACCCGTAGATGATCTCGGCCGAGCGGTCGCAGCGCCCGGCGGCGAACGGCAGGCCCCCGTTGTGCACGATCCACTCGACCTGCTGCACGGCCAGGTGGATGGTGGCCAGCGAGGGTGTGTTGTAGGTCTGGTCCTTGCGGCTGTTGTCGAGGGCGATGCCCAGGTCGAGCGACGCGGGGCACCAGCGATCGGAACCCGCCAGCCGCTCGATCCGCTCGACCGCGGCGGGCGACAGCGCGGCCAGCCACAACCCGCCGTCGGAAGCCAGGCACTTCTGCGGGGCGAAGTAGTAGGCGTCGACCTGCTCCGGGTCGAAGCGCAGGCCCCCGGCCGCCGAGGTGGCGTCGACCAGCACCAGCCCGTCGGCGCCCTCGGGCCGACGGGGCTCGACCGCCACGCCCGTCGAGGTCTCGTTGTGGGTGAGGCAGTAGGCGTCGACGTCGGGCATCGCCTTGGCCTCGGGGGCCGTCCCCGGAGCGGCCTCGATGACGTCGGGCGCGTCCAGGTGGGGCGCGGCGGCCGCGCAGGCCGCGAACTTCGCCGAGAACTCGCCGTAGCTCAGGTGCTGGCTGCGCCGGTCGATCAGCCCGAAGGTGGCGGCGTCCCAGAACGACGTCGTGCCGCCGTTGCCGAGCGCCACCTCGTAGCCGTCGGGGAGCGAGAGCAGCTCGGCCAGCCCGTTGCGCAGCGCAGCCACCATGAAGCGCGCCGTGGCCTGCCGGTGGCTGGTGCCCAGGTAGGTGGAACCGGTCTCCGCCAGGGCGGTGAGCGCCTCGGGGCGCACCTTGGAGGGCCCGGACCCGAAGCGCCCGTCAGCGGGCAACAGCTCGTCGGGAATGGTTATGGCTTCGGTCGGTGCGCTCACGCGTGCCACTATCGCGGCCGTCGAGACCAAGGAGCCAACCCGTTGCCTCCCACGAGCCGCATCTCCGCACGTGTCGCCGCCATCACCGAGTCGGCCACCCTGGCCGTCGACGCCAAGGCCAAGGCACTCAAGGCCGCCGGCGAGCCGGTGATCGGCTTCGGCGCCGGCGAGCCCGATTTCCCCACCCCCGCTCATGTGGTCGAGGCCGCCGTGCAGGCGTGCCGCATGCCGCGCTTCCACAAGTACACGCCGGCGGGCGGCCTGCCCGAGCTGCGCGAGGCGATCGCCGCCAAGACCAAGCGCGACTCGGGCTACGACGTCACGGCCGCCCAGGTGCTCGTCACCAACGGCGGCAAGCACGCGGTCTACAACACGTTCACCACGCTGCTCGATCCCGGCGACGAGGTGCTGCTGCCCGCGCCGTTCTGGACCACGTACCCCGAGCCGATCCGGCTGGCGGGCGGCGAGCCCGTGATACTGCCCACCGACGAGGCCACCGGCTTCCGGGTCACGATCGACCAGCTCGACGCCGCGGTGACCGACCGCACCAAGGTCCTGCTGTTCGTGTCGCCCTCCAACCCGACCGGCGTGGTCTACCCGCGGGCCGAGGTCGAGGCGATCGGCCGGTGGGCCGCCGAGCGGGGTATCTGGGTGGTCACCGACGAGATCTACGAGCACCTGACCTACGGCGACCACGAGTTCGCCTCCATCGCCACGCTGGTGCCCGACCTCGCCGACCGCTGCGTCGTGCTCAACGGGGTGGCCAAGACCTACGCCATGACCGGCTGGCGGGTCGGCTGGATGATCGGCCCGCCCGACGTCGTCAAGGCCGCCGCCAACCTGCAGTCGCACGCCACGTCCAACGTCGCCAACGTGTCCCAGGCCGCCGCGCTGGCGGCGGTGTCCGGCGATCTGTCCGCCGTCGCCGAGATGCGGACCGCGTTCGAGCGCCGGGGCCGCACGATGCACCGGCTGCTCTCCGGCATCCCCGGCGTCCACGTGCTCGAGCCGCAGGGGGCGTTCTACGCGTTCCCCAACCTGTCGGCGTTCCTGGGCCGCGACCTCGGTGGCGTCACCCCCCGCGACACGGTCGAGCTGTGCGGCGTCCTGCTCGAGCGGGCCAAGGTGGCCGTGGTGCCGGGCGAGGCGTTCGCCGCCCCCGGCTACGCCCGCATGTCCTTCGCGTTGGGCGACGACGACCTGGGCGAGGGGTGCCAGCGCATCGCCGACCTGCTGGGCGACGCATCCTGAGCGGGTTGCCGGCCGCCCCTCACGCCACGTCGAACGTGTAGGTCTGCTCCTGGTCCTGGCCGACGCTGCCGGTCTCGACCCGCTCCTCGCCCTCGATCGTGATGGTGAGCGTGAAGTCGCCGCCGCCGCAGCTGGCGCCGTCCGCGTTCGTGAGGGCGAAGCCGGTGACGGTGATCGTGTAGCTGCCCGTGGGCGCCTCGCCGGGTGGCCAGAAGATGTTCTCGACGCCGCCGTCGTTGATGCACTGGCGGTTGGCGTCGACGTCGAGCTGGCCGCCCGTGGCCGTCGGCCCCGTGTCGTTCCAGTAGATGAACGTCCCGTCCGGCTCGGTCACCGCCAGGTCGATGTCCGCGTCCGACTCCCATTCGAGCGTGAGCTGCACGTCGCCGGTGCCCGTGTCGGTCTTGCTGGCGCCGTCCGAGCCGACCGGGCGCTCGATCAGCCCGCCCGTGTCCACATCGACCAGGGTGACGGCCTCGACCACGGCGCCGCCGGTGATCTTCACGGCCTCGGCCGGGTCGAGGTTCTCCCACGCGTCGTCGGGGTTCTGGGCGACGTCCTCGACGTCTAGCGCTGACGACTCGCTGGTGCCGTCGAGTGCCGTGGGCTCGCCGAGCGGGTTGCCGCAGTTGCACTTGACCCGCGGCACGCCGGTGTCGTCCACCATCACGGCGGTGCCGGCCTCGAGCAGCGACTGGAACGGGTTGGCCGCGCCGTCGCGGAACCCGTGGTTGGTCACCCGCGTGTCCCACCGCAGCCGCACCGAGGTCAGCCCGCCGACATAGCTCTCGATGTCGGCCACGTCGACGCCCAGCACGCCCGCCCAGGCCTCGGCCTTGTCGGCGTTGGCGGGGTCGGTGAGGAAGCTGACGAGCGTGGCGACGTCGCACACCTGGGTGTCACGGCTGCCGCCGTAGACCGCCGGCTCGCTGCCGTCGACGACCTGGCCGGCCAGGCCGGTGTCGACCTGCTGGACGCGGGCATCGGGCACCCCCTCGGCCACCTCGAGCTGTTCGAATGCGGCGGCCGCCGACTCACCCACGTCGAGGTTGCCCGCGAAGTCGTCCTCCTGCACCATGCCGACCGGCTCGAGGACCACCTCCTCGCTGTCGCCACCCCGGTTCGCCACCACGTAGACGGCGGCGGCCACCAGGCCGATGACGACCACGATGGCGACGATCAGCAGCGGCCCCTGCCGGCGCTTCTTCTTCTCCGCCGGCTGCGGGGGCGGGGCCCCGGGGGCCGGCGGGAAGCCGCCGGAGGGCGGGAAGCCGCCGGAGGGCGGACCGCCGGGAGGAGCGCCGGGGGCGGGTCCACCGGGCGGGTAGGCCCCGGGCATGTACGCGCCCGGCGCGTAGGGCCCGCTCGCGGGAGGCACCGACCCACCGCCACCGGGCGGCTCGGGCGGGGGCGGCCAGCCGCCGCCGGGGGCTGGTGGCGGCGGTGGATAGCCAGCTCCGGGATCGGGGGGAGGCGGAGCGCCCGCGCCCGGCTGATCGGTCCCGCCGGGGGCGGCGTCGTCCGGCAGGGGCTGGCCGCACCCCACGCAGATCCGCATCCCGGGGGCATTCCTCGTCCCGCACGTCCCGCACTGCACGGCGTGCATCATTGTCGATCGGTGGGGTGCCCCGTGACGCGGGCCCCGCGGCCCCCGCGCCGGCGGTCCCCGGAGGGTCGGCGGACGGGCGCCAGCGGGGCCGGACAACGCCGGATGTACGGGAGGGCGTGGCCGGGCGGGCGCCGCCGCTGGCCCCCGGTCGCCCTGGCTACCCTCGCCCCATGCCGCCGTATGGATCGTGGCCCACTCCCATCACCTCCGAGCTGGTCGTGCGCGCCGCCGCTGCGCTGGGGGGCGTGGCCGTCGACGGCGAGGTCGTGACGTGGTCGGAGGTCCGCCCGCAGGAGGGCGGCCGCACCCAGCTCGTGCGCCGGGTGGGGGACGGCCCCGCGGTCGACCTGTTGCCCGAGGGCTTCAACGCCCGCACCGCCGTGCACGAGTACGGCGGCGGGGCCTGGTGGGTGACCGGCGGGACGGTGTGGTTCGCCAACTGGTCCGACCAGCGCCTCTACCGCCTCGACCCGGGCGTCTCGGGGGACACGGCACCGCGAGAGCCGGTGGTGGTGTCGCCCGAGCCGGTGGCGGCGCGGGCCGACCGCTGGGCCGACGGCGCTCCCGACGCCACCGGCCGATGGCTGCTCGTGGTGCGCGAACACCACCCGCCGGGTGGCGGCGCCGCCGACGTGGTGAACGAGATCGTGGTGGTCGACACGGCCGGCGAGGTGGCCCCCCGCGCGCTCGTGTCCGGGCCCGACTTCGTGTCCGACCCCCGCTGCTCGCCCGACGGGCAGCGCCTGTGCTGGTTGCAGTGGTCGCATCCGGACATGCCGTGGGACGGCACCGAGCTGTGTGTCGCCGACCTGCGGATCACCGAGATCGGCCCGGCGCTGGCCCATCCCGAGGTGGTGGCCGGCCGGCCGGACGCCGCCCCCGGCGGGCACGGCGACGGCGAGTCGGTGTCGCAACCGCAGTGGGCGCCGGACGGATCGCTGTGGTTCGTGTCCGACCGCTCGGGCTGGTGGAACCTCTACCGCTGGGTGCCCGCGGCGGCCCCGGCCGCCCCGGCTGCCGACGGGACCGTCGAGCCGACGGTCACCCTGGACGCCGAGATCGGCCTCCCCCAGTGGGTCTTCGGGCAGTCCCGCTACGCCTTCCTCTCCGGCGACCGGGTGGCGTTCGCCTACCAGCGGGACGGCCTCGACCACCTGGCCGTGCGCCTGCCCGACGGCACCGTGGCCGAGCTCGACCTGCCGTACACGTCGGTGGCGTCGGTGCAGGCCGAGGGCGACAGGGTGGTGTTCGTGGGCGCGTCGGCCGTGGCCGAGGCCGCGCTGGTGGGCGTGACGGTCGGCGACGACGGCGCGGCCGGCGAGCCGGTGGTGCTGCGCCCGCCCCGCGACCTGGGCGTGGAGCCCGGCTGTTTCTCGGTGCCCGAGGCGATCGACTTCCCCACCAGCGGCGGCCGCACCGCGCACGCGCTGTTCTACCCGCCGACCAACCCCGACGTGGCGCCGCAACC
Source organism: uncultured Acidimicrobiales bacterium (assembly GCA_963842395.1). GTDB lineage: Bacteria > Actinomycetota > Acidimicrobiia > Acidimicrobiales > VFJN01 > ZC4RG19. The sequence continues at coordinate 2,147,288 of CAWJGJ010000001.1, read as the reverse complement.
GGGCGAGGCCCCGCCGCTGCTGGTCCTCATCCACGGCGGTCCGACCTCCGCGGCGCGCCCGATGCTGCAGCTCGGCACGCAGTACTGGACCAGCCGCGGCTTCGCCGTGGTCGACGTCAACTACGGCGGGTCCACGGGCTACGGGCGCGCCTACCGCAACCAGCTCCGCGACAGCTGGGGCATCGTCGACCTGGACGACTGCCAGGCCGCGGCCCGGTGGCTGGCCGACCAGGGCCGGGTCGACCCCTCCAGGCTGTGCATCCGAGGCGGCTCCGCCGGCGGCTACACCACCCTGGCTGCGCTGGCGTTCCGGGACACGTTCGCGGCGGGGGCCAGCCACTTCGGCGTGGCCGACCTCGAGGCGCTGGCCGTCGAGACCCACAAGTTCGAGAGCCGCTACCTGGACGGGCTGATCGGCCCCTACCCCGAGCGTCGCGACCTGTACGTGGCCCGGTCGCCCATCCACCACGTCGACGGCTTCGACCGCCCGCTCATCGTCCTGCAGGGCCTGGAGGACGAGGTCGTGCCGCCCGCCCAGTCGCAGATGATCGTGGACGCGCTGCGCGTCAAGAAGGTGCCGGTCGCCTACGTGACGTTCGAGGGCGAGCAGCACGGGTTCCGCCAGGCGGCCAACATCCGCCGGGCGCTCGACGCCGAGCTGTCGTTCTACGCCCAGGTGTTCGGCTTCGACCTCCCGCCGGACGAGGGCATCGACCCGGTCACCGTCGAGAACCTTTAGCGCCCCGACCTCACGGATTCACGGCTTCATCGCCGGGCGGGAGCCGCGGGCCGGGACGGCCCCGGCGAGCCGTCGCCGCCAGGGACGCCCACAGGTGGTGGCCCGCGTACGAGCGCCACGGGCGCCAGCGGTCGGCGACGTCCGCCGGCCGTGTCACCCCGAGGCCCGCGAGGGCGTGGCGGATGCCGAGATCGGTGACGAGCAGCACGTCGGGGTCGCCCAGCCCCCGCATGCGGACGTAGGCCGCGGTCCACGGCCCGACGCCGCGGAGCTCGAGGAGCCGGCGCTCGGCCTCGACGGGATCGGCCGTCGGGCCGAGCGCGATCGTGCCGCCGGCGAGGGCACCGGCCAGCGCGCGCAGGGTGGCCCGCCGAGAGCCCGGCATGCCGATCAGCTCGAGGTCGGCATCGGCGACCGCCACCGCGGTGGGGAACACGTGGGTGAGCGAGCCGGCGGGCGAGGGGATTCGCTCGCCGCAGAGGACGGTGAGCTCCGCCGCGAGCCGCCGCGCGGCCGCCAGCGACACCTGCTGGCCGAGCACGGCGCGGAAGGCGAGCTCGTGGGGGTCGACGTGCCCCGGAGCCCGGCGCCCGGGCGTGGCGCGGACGAGTGGCGCGAGCAGCTGGTCCGCGCCGAGCGCCGCGTCCACGACGCCGGGCTCGGCGTCGAGGTCGAGCAGCCGCCGGCAGGCGGCGAGCGCGGCGGCGTGGTCGCCCGCCCGGGCCAGCCACACCCGTCCGGCGATGGCGTCGTCACGTCCATGGCCGTGTTCGCACCCGACCGAGAGCTCGACGACGGCGGGCCCGCCCGGCAGGCGGAGGGACCGGCGGTACACGCCGTCCGCCACCTCCTCGACGCCGGGCACGGCCCGCGCCGCCAGGAACTCGACCAGGTCCGCCCGGGCCAGTGGGGGCCGGAAGTCGAGCCGCAGCTCGTGCCATCCGTCCCGGGGGGTGCCGGCGCGCTCGTCCACGGCGGCGCAACGCTACCGGGACCCGGGATGTGAGATCAGCGGCGTCACCCGTCGTCGAGGACCGAGAACCGGCGACCCCTCTGGTGTGTCCGTCACCGTGTTGGACGACGACCGATCCCGCCTGTGACCAACGACCACCGCTGTGGCCCGCCCGGGGCCGGGATCGTCTGGCGGGCATTCGGCGGGCCCGGCCACACTGGCGGTGATGGCTCGCATCCTCGTGACCGAGAAGATCGCCGACGGCGGGCTGCAACAGCTCCGCGACGCCGGCCACGTCGTCGACGTCAGGCTGGGCCTGTCGCCGACCGAGCTGGTGGGGGTCGTGCCGGGTGCGGCGGCGCTGATCATCCGCTCGGCGACCCAGGTCACCCGTGAGGTGCTCGAGGCCGGCCCCGACCTGGTGGTCGTCGGCCGGGCGGGCATCGGGCTCGACAACGTCGATGTCGAGGCGGCCACCGAGCGTGGTGTGATGGTCGTGAACGCGCCCCAGTCCAACATCCTCTCCACCGCCGAGCACACCATGGCCATGCTGCTGGCCCAGGCCCGCAACGTGCCCCAGGCCCACGCCGCCCTCGCGGAGGGCCGGTGGGAGCGGTCGAAGTGGGAAGGGGTCGAGCTGGCGGGCAAGACGCTCGGGGTGGTCGGCCTGGGCCGGGTCGGCAAGCTCGTGGCGCAGCGCGCCCACGCGTTCGGCATGAAACTGGTGGCAACCGACCCGTTCGTGTCGGCCGAGCGGGCCAAGGACCTGGGCATCGAGCTCATGCCGCTCGAGCGCCTGGTCGAGGTGGCCGACTTCGTGACCCTGCACGTCATCAAGACGCCCGAGACGATCAACCTCATCGACAAGGACCTCCTGGCGGGCGCCAAGCCGGGCGTCCGCATCGTCAACGTGGCCCGGGGCGGCATCATCGACGAGGACGCCCTGGCCGAGGCCATCCGCATCGGGCACGTGGGCGGCGCCGCCATCGACGTGTTCGCCGACGAGCCGACCACCGAGTCGCCGCTGTTCGACCTGCCCCAGGTCGTCGTGACACCCCACCTGGGCGCCAGCACCCGCGAGGCCCAGGACAAGGCGGGCGACACCATCGCCGAGCAGGTGGGCCTGGCCCTGGCCAACGAGTTCGTGCCCTTCGCTGTCAACGTCAGCGCCGCCGAGGCGTCCGAGACGGTGCGCCACTTCCTGCCGCTGGCCGAGCGGCTGGGGGCCATCTACACGGCGCTGGCCGAGGGCCTGCCCCGCACGCTCGAGATCGAGTACGCCGGGCAGATCTCCGACTCCGACACCCGCATCCTCACCCTGTCGGTGCTGAAGGGCGTGTTCGGGGCCGTCAACGACGAGCCCGTGTCCTACGTGAACGCACCGCGCATCGCCGCCGAGCGGGGGGTCGAGGTGCGCGACACGTCCACCGCCACCGCCCACGACTACGTGAACCTGATCTCCATCACCGGCGGCGGGCACGGCATCGGCGGCACGCTGGTGGGTCTGCGGGGCGAGCCCCGCATCGTCATGCTCGACGGTCACACGGTCGACGTGCCGCCCGCGGACCACATGCTGGTGGTGCGCAACGACGACCGACCCGGGATGATCGCCCACGTGGCGGGCATCCTGTCGGACGCGGGCATCAACATCGACGACATGCACCTCGGCCGGTCGGATCGGGGCGAGGCGGCCCTCCAGGTCATCGCCACCGACCGCACCGTGCCCACCGAGGTCCAGGACGTCATCCGCTCGGGCGCGGGCATCGTGTCCGTCCACGCCATCGGCTGACCGCGGCCACCCTGCCCGTTCCGGCGTTCGTTCGTCGCGGTTTCCGCAACGGATGCACGCCGGTCCGCGAGGGCGTCCGTTCCGGCGTCCGGTCGTCGCGGTTTCCGCGACGGGTGCACGCCGGTTCGGGTGGTGGGTGCCCGGCCCGGACGCCGGACGTCAGCCGCCGTCAGGCGGGGGTGGGGAGTCGGCGCCCGTCTCCCGGGTCGCCGCCTTCTTGGCGGGACCCTTCGTGCTCGCCGGTGACTTCTTCGCCGGCGCCTTGGCCGCCCCGGCCGCCTTCTTGGCCGCGGGCGCCTTCTTCGCCGCCGCCTTCTTGCCGGGGGCGGATCCGGGCGCCGTGCCGCCGGTCGCGGCCTCGCCCGCGCCGGCCGCCTTCTTCGTGGTGGGCGCCTTCTTGACCGCGGGGGCCTTCTTGGCGGGGGCCTTCCTGCCGGCCGCCGACGACGCGGACGCCGGGGCCTTGCGGGCCGGCGCCGGCTTCGCTGGTTCCGGCGCGCCCGCCTCGGCGGTGGCGGACCCGGCGGCGGGCGTTGCGTCGACGGCTGCCGTCGGTGCGTCGGCTCCCGCCGTCCCGGCCGGCGGTGTCGGCACCAGGGGGGCGTCGGTGGTGTCGGGGCGCGGTGGGGGACCGGGGGACGTCGCGGTCGGCGGCGCCGGCCGCATCGCCTGCAGCGCCGCCCTCACCGCGGCGGCGACCAGCGAGAGCAGAATGAGGCGACGGAACCATCGGCGGATCACGAGGCCGAGGCTAACCGCCGGTAACCAGGCGTCGCCGGACCGTGCGCGTCGCGGTTCCACGCCAGGTCCGAGGACGTGGGGACGGCGCGCCACGGGATCTGCCTTGACTCGCCGCCTGACGGTTCGGCAGCATGGCGTCCATGCGCCTGCAGTTCGCCGGCCTGCTTCTTACCTGAGGCGAGCACCTTCCATAGGTGCTCGCCAGCCTCCTGTGCCGCTCCGGCCAGGGGGCTTTTGAGTTTTCGGGCACCTGTGCGAGGGGCGAGACGGCACCCGGCGCACGCCGAGACACCGAATCAACCACCGAGTCCACGACACACCGACATCACCGAGAGCGAGCGAGCGATGCCCCCCGAACCCGTGACACCGAAGAAGATGCCCTTCGACAAGTACCGGCCGTTCCTCCCGCTGCCCCTCGCCCTCGACGACCGCCGCTGGCCGAGCCAGCGCATCGAGAAGGCGCCGCTGTGGTGCTCTGTCGACCTGCGCGACGGCAACCAGGCGCTGATCGACCCCATGGACCCGTCCCGCAAGCGGCGCATGTTCGACACGCTGGTGAAGATGGGGTTCAAGGAGATCGAGGTCGGCTTCCCCAGCGCCAGCCAGCCCGACTTCGACTTCGTGCGCGAGCTCATCGTCGACGACCTCATCCCCGAGGACGTGACGATCCAGGTGCTGACCCAGTGCCGGCCCGAGCTGATCGAGCGCACCTACGAGTCGATCCAGGGTGCCGACCAGGCGATCGTCCACTTCTACAACTCGACCTCGATCCTGCAGCGCCGGGTGGTGTTCGGCCTGGACTACGAGGGCATCACCCAGATCGCCACCGACGCCGCCAAGCTGGCCCGCAAGCTCGAGGAGACCGTCCCCGGCACCTGGGTGCGCTACGAGTACTCGCCCGAGAGCTTCACCGGCACCGAGATCGACTACGCGGTCGAGATCTGTGCGGCGGTGGGCGACGCGCTGGAGCTGGCCCGCGACGAGAAGGTCATCTACAACCTGCCGGCCACGGTGGAGATGTACACGCCCAACATCTACGGCGACGTCATCGAGTACTTCCACCGCAACGTCCCCCACCGCGACCAGGTGGTCCTGTCGCTGCACCCCCACAACGACAGGGGCACGGCCGTGGCGGCCGCCGAGTTCGGCGTCATGGCCGGCGCCGACCGGGTGGAGGGCACGCTGTTCGGCAACGGCGAGCGCACCGGCAACGTCGACGTGATCACGCTGGCCATGAACCTGTTCAGCCAGGGCATCGATCCCGGGCTCGACATCTCCGACATCGACGCCCTGCGGCGCGTGGCCGAGTACTGCAACCGCCTGCCGGTCCACCCCCGGCACCCGTACGTGGGCGACCTCGTCTACACGGCGTTCTCGGGCAGCCACCAGGACGCCATCAAGAAGGGGCTCACCGCCCTGGGTACCGACTACGAGGCCTGGGAGGTGCCGTACCTGCCCATCGACCCCAAGCACGTGGGCCGCACCTACGAGGCGGTGATCCGGGTCAACAGCCAGTCGGGCAAGGGTGGCGTGGCGTACATCATGCACGCCGAGCACGGCTTCGACCTCCCGCGGCGGCTGCAGATCGAGTTCTCCAAGACGATCCAGGGCATCACCGAGGACACCGGCACCGAGATCACGCCCGGCCACATGTGGGACGCGTTCGTGGCGGAGTACATGGCCGAGGGCTCACCGGTGCAGCTCGTCTCGCACGAGTCGACGACAGGTGAGGACGGCTCGCGGGTCGTGGCCCAGCTCGTGGTGGACGGCGAGCACCGCACGGTGTCGGGCGAGGGCAACGGCCCCATCGCCGCCTTCGTCGCCGGGGTGCAGGCCGACCTCGGGGTCGACATCGACGTCGTCGACTACAGCGAGCACGCGGTGGGGGCCGGCTCCGACGCCACCGCGGTGGCGTACGTCGAGACGCAGCGCCCCGACGGCACGGTCATGTGGGGCGTCGGGCGGCATCCGAGCATCACCACGGCCTCGTTCGAGGCCGTGGTGTCTGCAGTGAACCGCCACCGTGGTGGCCTCCACGTGGTCGAGCGCCACGAACCGTAGTCACGCAAGCTCCGAGAGAGGAATTTTCTCGGAATTGCTATGTAACCGATGTCACACGTGGGTTACGATGCCCACTCCCAACGGCCGAACGAACGCCGAGCGGGTGCCCTGTGCCTGGGCCGGGCATGCGTGACGGGTTCCTCCCGTCGGGGTCGGGTCACCACCCGCTCCCGACGGGAGGGCGGTCGTCCTCGTCGTCGGGTGCCCCCGGTCCCCGACAGGTGCCGACGGTTCGGCGACGGGTGCCCGCTCCGTGCCTGTGCCATCCTCGCACCGACATGACCGCGCCTGTCGAGCAACCGCCCGGCTCATCCACCCCCTCCGGGCCCCCCGCTCCGCCGGCTCCGCCGCCGGGTCGGCCTGGTCCCGACGCGCGGCGCTCCGGTGACGCCCGCCCCGCGCCGGTTCCCCCCTGGTCCACCGCCCCGCACGCCCGTCCCGCGGGTCCGCCGCCCCGGCCCCCGGTGGCCCTGGCCGGCCCGGTCCGCAGCCGCCGGCACGACGCGGGCGGCGGCGGGCGCTGCTGGTCATCGGGGCCGTGGCAGCGGTCGCCGTCGTGGCCACCGCGATCGTGCTCGGGCCCCTGGACGGCGACGACGGCGGCGACGGCACAGCTGGAGACGAAGGCGGGGCGGGGGAGGGGACCGACAGCGCCGGCACGGACGGCACGGCGGAGGAGCTCCCCGGCGGTCCCGAGGGTGCGACCGACCCGGTGGCGGGCGCGGCCGGGATCGGCGACCCCTACTTCCCCGACAACGGCAACGGCGGCTACGACGTCTCGCACTACACGGTCGAGCTCGCCTGGCATCCCGACGAGGGCCGCATGGACGGGACGGTCACGGTCACGGCGTCGGCCACCCAGTCCCTCGCCAGCCTGGTGCTCGACGCGATCGGCATCGAGGTGACCGACGTGACGGTCGACGGCGCGCCGGCCACGGCCGAGCCCCGCGGCGAGCGGGACCTGGTGGTCACGCCGGGCGAACCCATCGCCGAGGGGGCGACGTTCGAGACGGTCATCAGCTACTCGACGGCACCCCGGACGATCGACGGCTTCGAGTTCATCGACCCGGGGTGGGTGGCCGACGGCGCCGACGTCTACACGATCTTCGAGCCCGACGGCGCGGCCACGCTCTTCCCGGCCAACGATCACCCGGCCGACAAGGCGGCCTACGAGCTGCGGGTCACCGTGCCGGACGGCCTGGAGGTGGCCGCCAACGGCCTGCTCACCGAGACCGTCCCGGGCGAGGGCGTGTCCACCTGGGTGTTCGACGCGCCCGACCCGATGGCCAGCTACCTGGTGCAGATCGCCATCGCCGACTTCGAGTTCGTCGAGTCGACGGGGCCCGGCGGGTTGCCGATCCGTCACGCCATCGACGCCGACGTCGCGGACGAGCTGGGCGGCACGATGGACCGCACGGGCGAGATGATCGACTTCTACGACGACCTGTTCGGTCCGTTCCCGTTCGTGGCCTACGGCGGCCTCGTGGTCGACGACGCGCTGGGGTTCGCGCTCGAGACGCAGACCTTGTCGGTCTTCGGCGTCGACGCGGCGGCGGGCGAGTCGGTCGTCGCCCACGAGCTGGCCCACCAGTGGTTCGGCGACGAGGTCAGCCCGGCCGTGTGGCAGGACATCTGGCTCAACGAGGGCTTCGCCACCTACGCCGACTGGCTGTGGACCGACCACCGGGGGATGGAGTCGGTCGACGACACCGCCGCCCGGGTGGCCGCCAGGGGTGGGCTGGACCTGCCGCCGGCCGACCCCGGTGCCGCCTCGCTGTTCGACCAGACCGTCTACAACCGCGGCGCCCTCACGCTCCACGTCCTCCGGCACACGATCGGCGACGAGCCGTTCTTCACGCTGCTGCGGACCTGGGTCGAGCGCTTCGGCGGGGGCGCGGCGTCCACGGCCGACTTCGAGGCGCTGGCCGCCGAGGTGTCGGGCCAGGATCTGACGGCCCTGTTCGACGCCTGGCTCCGGGCGACGACCATGCCCGACCTCGCTGCGTGGGTCGGCTGACGGGCGGCGGGCTGCGTTAGGTTGGCTGCGTGCCGAGCGATCCCGCCCACCTCGAGATCGTCGACCGGGCCCAGGGCAGTGCCGCCACCCGCCTGTCGGGAGATCTCGACATCGTCACGTCCGACGACGTGAAGCGCGACCTGGCCCAGCTCGTGGACGACGGCCACGTGGCCCTGGCGCTCGACCTGTCCGACGTGGGCTTCGTCGACTCCAGCGGCCTCGGGGTGCTGGTGGCCATCCACCGCCACGCCGAGTCCAGCGGCGGCTCGCTGGTCATCCGCGCGGTGCCGCCCCAGGTGCTGCGGCTGTTCGAGATCACCCGCCTGAGCGACCTCCTCACCGTCGACGGCGACTGAGCCGGCGCCGGCGCCGGCGCTGGCTCCGCGGGCGCTCAGCGCTCGAGGACCTCGCGCAGGTGGTCGAGGCAGCGGCGCATGAGGCGGGAGACGTGCATCTGGCTGATGCCCAGGCGCTCTGCGATCTCGCTCTGGGTCAGCTCGTCGTAGAAGCGCAGCCGGAGGATCGTGGCCTCGCGCTCCGGCAGGGTCTCGAGCAGTTGGTCGACGAGCACCCGCAGCTCGACCGGCCGGCTGGGCACGTCGCCCCCGGTCAGGCGGTCCGCCAGCGTCGTGGTCATGCCGCTGTCGTCGTCGTTGGGGCGCCGGGCGTCCAGGCTCGTGGCCCGGTAGGCGGCGCCCGCCTCCAGCGTGTCGAGCACCTCCTCGGTCGGCACGTCGAGGTCGGCCGCCAGCTCGGCGACCGTCGGTGGTCGCCCGAGCGTGGTGGCGAGGGCGGTGCGGGCGCGGCGGAGGTCGAGGTGGCGCTCCTGGGCGCCGCGCGGCGGCCGCACCGCCCACGTTCGGTCGCGGAAGTAGCGCTTGATCTCGCCGTTGACCGTGCGACTGGCGAACGACGAGAACGGGATGCCGCGGGCCGGGTCGAAGCGCTCGACTGCTTTGAGCGTCCCGAGCATGGCGATCTGCACCAGGTCGTCCAGCTCGACGCCGCGGCCGCGGTAGTCGTTGGCGATGGCGGCCGCGAGGCCGCGGTGGGCCTCGACGAGCTCGTTGCGCACCGCCCGGTCGCCCGAGGCGCGGTAGGCCTCGAACAGGGCGTCGAGGCGGGCGCCCTGACCGTCGTCGGACGTCATGTGGTCCTCTGCCGGTCCTCGTCCGGCGTCATGAGGCCGGGCGCGTCCGCTTGACCAGGCGGAAGCGGCGACCGGTGGTGTCGGCGTCGAAGCTGTGGTCGTCCACGACGACCCGGAGGATCTCGAGCGCGAGGTCCTCGACGCCGGACGTGTCGGGCCGGCCGGTGACCGGCGGCCGGAAGCCCTCGACCACCACTTCGCCCGGGGTGGGCCGGAACTGGATGTCGATCGACGAGTCGGCGGGCTCGAGCCCGTCGACCAGCAGCGCGACCAGCTCGCTGACGGCGATGCGCAGGTCCTCGGTGTCGTCGATGCTGAGGCCCGCCTCGGCTGCCACGCCCGCCGCCAGGATGCGGGCCAGGCGCACCGAGCTCCTCTCTGCCGGGGCGGTGAGGCGGATGGCACGGGCGGTCTCCATGGGCGCAGTCTCCCTCAGCGGAGGGCGCGGCGAGAGTTTGTGGCCTGCCGCCGCAGGGTACGGCCAAGCAGGATGAGTGTGCGAACGAGCACGACCTTTCGGCGCGAGCGTGCAGCGGTTCCGTCCGCGCGCGCATTCGTCCGGCACGCCCTGGGTACCGTCAACGCTCCGAACGACGCCGTCGAGTCGCTCGTGCTGGCCACGGCGGAGGCCTGCAACAACGCCATCCTCCACGCGGGGGGCGGCGGGTTCATCGTCAGCGTCGCGCTCGACGCCGGGCACGCCACCGTGGTGGTGACCGACCGCGGCGACGGCTTCCTCCCGCCCGATCCTCCGGCCATGCCGGCGCCCCACGCCACGGGCCGGCGGGGCCTGGCGATCATGCGGGCGCTGGTCGACGAGGTCGATCTCACCAGCGGTGACCACGGCACGACGGTCGTCCTGGTGCAGTCGCTCATGCCCACCGCGGCGGTCGCCGGCGGCGGGCGGGTCGCCGCCGAGCGGTGACCCCGGCCCCCGACCTCAGCGCGAGGTCGAGGCGGCGGGCAGCCACACCGGGCGGGTCGACTCGAACGCGTCGATGGCGCCGGCGTCGCGCAGCGTGATGCCGATGTCGTCGAGCCCCTCCAGGAACCGTTCGCGGGTGGCGTCGTCGAGCGGGAAGTCGCACTCGATGCCCGCTGCCGGCGCGGCGAGCGTGCGCCGCTCGACGTCCACGGTGAGCTCGAGCGTGGGATCGGCCTCGACGGCCCGCAGCAGCGCCTCGCCCACCTCGGCGGGCACCAGGACCGGCACCAGTCCGTTCTTGGTGGCGTTGTTGCGGAAGATGTCGCCGAAGCGGGGGCTGATCACGGCCTCGAAGCCGTAGTCCATGATCGCCCACACGGCGTGCTCGCGGGACGACCCGGTGCCGAAGTTGGGGCCGGCCACGAGCACGTTCGCGCCCGCGTAGGCCTCGTCGTTGAGCACGAAGTCGCGGTCGTCGCGCCAGGTCGCGAACAACCCACGACCGAAGCCGGTGCGCTCGACGCGCTTCAGCCACTCGGCGGGGATGATCTGGTCGGTGTCGACGTCGGAGCGGTCGAGCGGGACGGCGGTCCCCTGGACGACGCGGACGGGGTTCATGGCGGGTCCTCTCGCTCAGTCGAGGTCGGCGGGGCTGGCCAGGGTGCCGGCCACGGCGGTGGCCGCGGCCACGGCGGGCGAGACCAGGTGGGTGCGGCCCCCGCGGCCCTGGCGCCCCTCGAAGTTGCGGTTGCTGGTGGACGCGCTGCGCTCGCCCGGAGCCAGCTTGTCGGGGTTCATCGCCAGGCACATCGAGCACCCGGGCTCGCGCCAGTCGAACCCGGCGGCGGCGAGCACCCGGTCGATGCCCTCGGCCTCGGCCTGCACCTTGACGGCGTGACTGCCCGGGACCACGAGCGTGCGGACGCCCGGTGCGACCTTGCGGCCGTCGGCCACGGCGGCCACGGCCCGCAGGTCCTCGATGCGGCCGTTGGTGCACGAGCCGATGAACACCGTGTCGACCGCGACCTCGCGCAGCGGGGTGCCGGCGGTCAGGCCCATGTAGTCGAGGGCCCGGGCGGCGGCGTCGCGCTCGGTGGGGTCGGCGAAGCTCGACGGGTCGGGCACCGCGCCGGTGAGCGGTGCGACCTGGCCGGGGTTGGTGCCCCAGGTGACGTGGGGGGCGATGGCGGCGGCGTCCAGGTCGACCGCCTTGTCGAACGAGGCCCCCTCGTCGGTGGCCAGGCCCCGCCAGTGCTCGACGGCCTGCTCCCAGGCCGCGCCCTTGGGGCGCGGGCCCGGGGCTCCAGGTAGGCGAACGTCGTGTCGTCGGGGGCGACGAGGCCCGCCTTGGCCCCGGCCTCGATGGACATGTTGCACACGGTCATGCGCCCCTCCATCGACAGGGCGCGGATGGTCGAGCCCCGGTACTCGATGACCGACCCGATGCCGCCGCCGGTGCCGATGCGGCCGATGATGGCCAGGATCACGTCCTTGGCGGTGGCCCCGGGAGGGAGGTCGCCCTCGACGGTCACGGCCATGGTGCCCGGCCGCTGCTGCGGGAGGGTCTGGGTGGCGAGGACGTGCTCGACCTCGCTGGTGCCGATGCCGAACGCCAGCGCCCCGAAGGCCCCGTGGGTGGAGGTGTGGCTGTCGCCGCACACGATCGTCATGCCCGGCTGGGTCAGGCCCTGCTCGGGCCCGATGATGTGGACGATGCCCTGGCCGGGGTCGCCCATCGGGTAGCAGGTGATGCCGAACTCGGCGCAGTTGGCCGCCAGCACCTGCATCTGCTTGGCGGAGATCGGGTCGTCGATGCGGGGCTCGCCGCCCACGATGTCGAGGGCGGTCGTGGGCACGTTGTGGTCCATGGTCGCCACCGTGAGGTCGGGGCGGCGCACCCCGCGGCCGGCCAGCCGCAGGCCGTCGAAGGCCTGGGGCGAGGTGACCTCGTGGACGAGGTGGAGGTCGATGTAGAGCAGGTCGGGCAGGCCGTCACCGGTGCGGACGACGTGGTTGTCCCAGACCTTCTGGCTCAGCGTGCGGGGGGCCATGGCTCACCTACGGTGTGGTTCGTGTCTCAGGATGTGAGATACAGTTCTCAGTAGATGAACAGCCTAAGCGGTGTGGGTGTGCTCGACAAGGCGGTGGCCGTGCTCGCCGCGCTCGAGCCTGCCCCGCGCAGCCTCGCCGAGCTGGTGGCGGCCACGGGCCTGTCGCGGGCGACCGCCCACCGCCTGGCCGTGGCGCTCGAGGCCCACGGCCTGGTGCGGCGCGACGACGACGGGCGGTTCTCGCTCGGCCTGCGCCTCATCGGCCTCGGCCACGCCGCGGCCGAGGCGGTCCCCGGCTGGCTCGACGCCCGGCCCGCCCTCGACAGGCTGCGCGAGCAGACCGGCGAGTCGGTGCAGCTGTTCGTCCGCGACGGCGACGAGCGGGTGTGCATCGAGTCGCTCGAGGCCCCCCACGAGCTGCGCACGATCGTCCCGGTGGGTGCCCGCCTGCCCCTCGACCGCGGCTCGGGCGGCCGGGCCCTGCGCCGGGCCGGCACCCTCGGCTGGGTGGAGAGCGTGGCCGAGCGCCAGCCGGGCGTGGCGTCGGTCAGCGCGCCGGTCGCCGACCCGTCGGGGCGGGTGGTGGCCGCCGTCAGCGTCAGCGGCCCCATCGACCGCACGGGCCGGTCGCCGGGGCGCCGCTACGGGGCTGCGGTGGTCGAGGCGGCGCGCAGCATCGCAGCCCACCTGGCCTGATCGTGCGGTCCGGCGGCCACGAATCGGGCGGGGGACACCCGCCCGCCCGGCGGTGCCGCCGCGGGGCCCCGTGGGCCCGCCGCGGCAGCACGCCGCCGGGGTGCCGGTCCCGCTTCGCCGTCGCGGGACCGGCACGCGCCGTCGCTCAGCCCCAGCGGGGCTGCGCGTCGGGGTTGATGCCCAGGCTGAGCTTGCCCACCAGCTCGTGGGTCAGCATCGGGTTGGCGGGGTGGATGCGGCCCAGGCGCCCGTCCCGGACCAGCTGCTCGAGGCGGCTCCGGGTGAAGATGCCGGCCCCGCCGCTGACGTCGAGGGCGGTGTCGACGACCGACCAGGACCGCTCGACGACGTCGTGCTTGCAGGCCACGATCTTGAGCGGCCAGAGCCCGCCGTGGTCGACGCCGGTGGACCAGTCGTCGCACGTGCGGTCGAGGTACGCCTCGGCACCCTCGAGGGCGATGCGCATCTTCGCCACCGCGTGCTGGACCTCGGGGTGGTGGGCCAGCGACCGCGTCAGCGTCACCGACGTCCGCCGGGGCAGCTGGTCCACGACCTCGTCGAACGCCCGCTTGGCGAGGCCGAGGTACACGCCGCCGAAGCCGAGGAGCGCCCAGGCGAACAGGGCGACGTGGTAGGCGTTGGCCCCGCCGAAGCCGGCGCCGCTGGCCATGACCACGTCCTCGTCGGCGATGAACACCCGGTCGAGGATGGTGTCGTGGGAAGCGGTGGCCCGCATGCCGAGCGTGTCCCACGTCTCCTCGATGTGGTAGCGGGGAGCGTCGCGGTGCATGAACCCGTGGACGACCTTGGGCGCGTCGGGGTCCGACGTGTCGAGCGCGTGCACGCCCAGGTAGGTCCAGACCGGGCTGAGGCTGCCGAACATCTTGTGGGCGGTGATCTCCCAGCCGCCGTCGACCCGCTCGGCCGACGACGAGGACATCAGCACCGGGAAGTCGTTGCCGGTCTCGGCGTGGCCGGCGGCCAGGATTTCGCCCGCCGCCGCCTTCTCGAGGATCCAGTCGCCGCCCGGCGCGCCCATGCGCCGCAGGTCGGCCGCCAGGCCCACCCAGTACAGGTGCATGTTGACGGCCAGCGCGGTGGCCGGCGCGTGGTAGGCCAGCCGCCGCTGCAGCCGGTTCACCTCGCTGAGGGTCAGGCCCGCGCCGCCCATGTCGGCGGGCAGCGGCGCCGACAGGTAGCCGCTGGCCTTCAGCTCCTCCCAGTCCTCGGTGAAGAACCGGTTCTCGCGATCGTAGACCGGGGCCCGCTCGTCGAAGCGCTGCAGCATGTCGTCGGTGAGCAGGGTCGAGGTCGGCTCGATCGTCGTGGTCATGGTCATTCCTCTCTCCGCCATGGTTGGGGGTTGCGGGCGAACGTACGACCGTGACCCGAAGGGCACATGACCCGTCCGCGCCTTTCCGCCGGCGGGTAATGCTCAGACCTCGCTGATCAATCCTGACTACGGTGCCCCGGATGGAACCGCCCCGGGTGCTCACGGCCACCGTCCTCGCCGCGGCCGGCGGCGGTGACTGGGACACTGCGCCCGGCACCGTGGTCACCACGACCACGGCCCGCCGCCGCACGGTCGTCGTGTTCACGGCGGTGAGCGATGCCGTGAGCGCCGCCGTCCGGGCGGCGGCAGCCGGCGCCGCCGTGGGCCTGGCGGCCGGCGAGGTCTCCACCGGGGGCGACTGGTGGGCCGGTCCCGCGCTCGAGGCGGCCGACGCGCTGGCGGCACGCGCCGCCCCCGGCCACGTGCTGGCCACGACCACGGTCCCCGCGCTCGCGCCCGGCAACGGCGCCCGCTGGGAACCGGCCGGCACGCTGGCCGCCGGGCCCGCCGGCCAGGTGGAGGTCGTCGAGCTGGCCGGCCACGTCGAGGCGGGCGCCGGTGGGGTCGCCGTCCCGTTGCCCCGGCCGCTCGCCATCGCCGCCCCCTTCCCGTTCGTGCCGCGTGCCGAGGCGTGGGCGGTGCTCGATCAGGCGTGGGCCACCGGCGTGGCGGGCGGGCGTCAGGTGGTGCTGCTCGGCGGCGCCGCGGGGACCGGCAAGACCCGCCTGGTCACCGAGTTCGCCCGCCGCGTGCACGCCGAGGGGGGCGTCGTGCTCTACGGCGGCTGCTCGGACCGGCTGGCCGCGCCCTACCAACCGTTCGCCGAGGCGATCGAGCACCTCGTGCGAGCGCTGGCCGCCGACGGGGCCGCCGACCTGGTGGCGGCCCACGCGACCGAGCTCGCCCGGCTCGCGCCCGGCCTGGCCGGTGTGCTCCGTGGACCGGTCGGGGCCGACGCCGGCGACCCCGACGACCCCGACACGGTGCGCTACCGCCTGTTCGGCGCGGTGACGTCCGTGCTGGTGGCGGTCTCGGCCCGGCGCCCGGTGATGCTGGTGCTCGACGACCTGCAATGGGCCGGCCGCCCCACGATGCACCTGCTCGACCACCTGTGCCGCGACAGCTCCACGGCCGGCCGGGTCGTGATCGTCTGCGCCTACCGGTCGGGCCCGGCCGAGGTGAGCGACCCGCTGCGCGAGGCGCTCCCGGACCTCCGGCGGCAGCCGGGGGTCGTGCGCATCGGCCTCGGCGCGTTCGACCGGCAGGGGATCCAGGGGTTCGTGGCGGCCGTCGGGGGCCGTGACGGGGACGCGGCGTTCGACGCCGTGGTCGACGTGCTCGCGGCCCAGACCGACGGGAACGCGTTCCTGATGGGCGAGCTCTGGCGCCACCTGGTGGATGCCGGCCACGTCCTCATGGGCCGCAGCGGGTGGCGGGTCGCCCGCCCGCTCGACGACGTCCGCAGCCCGGAGGGGGTGCGGGAGATGGTCGAGATGCGCCTGTCCGCGCTGCCGGAACGGACGCGGCAGGTCCTCGAGGTGGCGGCCGTGGCGGGCACCGAGTTCTCCGTCCCGGTCATCGCCGGCGCCCTCGGGTCCGACCAGCGCAGCGTGCTCGGTGCCCTCGACCCGGCCGTCCGCTCGGGCCTGGTCGAGGAGGCGGGCGGCGGGGAGCACCGCTTCGCCCACGTCCTGGTGCGCCGCTCGGTGGTCGACAACCTGCCGCCCTCGGCCCGGCGCAGCCACCACCTCGACGTCGGCCGGGCGCTCGGCCGCCAGCCGGGCGGCGGGCCGGTCAGCGAGATCGCCCACCACCTCACCGAGGCGGTGCCGCTCGTCGACGCGGCCGAGGCCGTCGCCGTGGCCCGGCGGGCCGCGGCCGAGGCGACGGGCGCCGTGGCGTTCGACGACGCCGCCCGCCACCTGGAGGCGGTCCTGCCCCTCGTCGGCCGCGACCGGTCGCGGTGCGAGCTGCTGCTCGAACTGGCGGACGCCCGCATGCGGGCCGGCGACGTGGCGGCCGCGCTCGAACGCTGCCTCGAGTGCAGCACGATCGCAGACGAGACGGGCGAGCCGTCGCTGGTGGTGGCGGCGGCGCTGGCCTACGACGACGCCAACTGGCGGGCCGCGCTGCACGGCGGCGTGGCCGAGCAGCTGCTGCGGCGGGCGCTGCCGCTGGCGACCGAGGCCGTCACCGAGGTGCAGGTCCAGGCGGGGCTGAGCCGGGCCCTGGCCTTCAGCGGCCGGGGGGACGAGGCCAGCGAGCTGGGCGAGGCGGCACTCGCGACGGCCCGCGAGGTGGGCGACCCGGCCGCGGTGCGGGTGGCGATGTGGTCGGTCCTGTTCGCGCCGTGGACGGCCGACACGATCGACCGCCAGGTGGGCATCGCCCGCGAGCTGGTCGAGCAGGCACGGGCCGCGGACGACGTGGAGTGGGAGGCGGGGCCGCTCAACAAGCTCCTGTACGGCCTGATCACCCTTGGCGAGCTCGACGAGGCGCGCCGGGTGGCCGGGCGCTTCGCCGAGCTGACCGAGCGGTCCGGCCAGCCCCTGTTCGGCGTGCTGTCGCTCCAGGTGCAGGGCATGCTCGCCGTGGGTGAGGGTCGCTTCGCCGACGCCGAGACGACGGCCGAGAAGGCCAACGTGCTCTCCACCTTCCTGTCGGGAACCGGCGCCGAGGGCGGCTACGGGGTGCAGCTGTTCACGCTGCGCCGCGAGCAGGGCCGGCTGGACGAGGCGCGACCCCTGGTCGAGGCCGTCGCCCGCCTGGGGCAGGAGGGCGCCACGTGGCGGCCCGCGCTGGCGGTGCTGTACGCCGAGCTGGGGCGGCTCGACGACGCGGCACGCGAGCTGGGCCACCTCGTGGCCGACGGGCTGGCGGCGGTGCCCCGCGACTCGCTGTACCTCGGCTCGCTCAGTTACCTGGCGGACGCGGCGGTGGCGGTGGGCGACCGGGCCGCCGCCGAGGTCGTCTACGGCGAGCTCTCGCCCTACCGGCACCTCGTCGTGCAGGTCGGCGTCCTCCTGGCGGCGTACGGCGCCGCCGACCGCTACCTGGGGGAGCTGGCGCTGGTCATGGGTCGGGTGCGCGAGGCCGAGGCCCACTTCGAGACCGCCTTGCGGCTCGACCAGCGCGCCCGCATGCCGGTGTGGGTGGCGCACAGCCAGCTCGCCTACGGCCGGTTCCTGGCCGCCCGCGGGCGGCCGGGGGATCAGGAGCGGGCGTGGGGGCTCCTGTCGTCCGCGGCCGCGTCAGCGGGGTCGCTGGGCATGGGGACGCTGGCCGCGGCGGCGAGTGCGGCCCTCGACCACACGACCAGGCGACCGCTGCAGGCCCCGGGCGGCGTCGGGATCGGGGCCGGCACGGAGGCCGTCGCCGCGGCGGCCGCGTCCGGTCGCGGCGACGCGGCGGCGCTCACCGCCCGCGAGATCGGCGTCCTCCGCCTGCTCGTCGAGGGCCACAGCAACCGCGACATCGGCGAGCGGCTGCACATCAGCCAGCACACCGCGGCCAACCACGTCCGCTCGATCCTGCTCAAGACCGGGTGCGCCAACCGCACCGAGGCGGCGTCGTGGGCGCTGCGGCGGGGCCTGGTGGCGGGCTGAGCCGGCGAGCCGCCGGCCACCAGGCCCCCACAGGCCCGGCTACTGGCCGCGGGTGGCGGGATCGACCCCGGCGAACCCCAGGAGGTCCAGCATCGTGAAGTTGCCGGTGACCCGGCCGTCGCGCTGGGGCAGCGTGGGCCGCCAGTTGCGCTGGTTGAGGTACGAGCCCCGGTCGAGGCGCAGCGCGCCGATGAACACCTCGCCCACGATCCGGCCGCCGACGGGACCGAGCGTGAGCCCGTCGTTCACCACCTCGGCCTCCTTGAGCACGTAGTACCAGAGCGGCGTGTTGGCATCGAGGCCGAGGCCGTAACCCGACAGCTCCGCCAGGTCCCCGGTGCTGAGCACCGGAGCGCCCATCGCCCGGGCGATCGCCTGCCCCGACGGCAGCGACCAGGTGATGTGGCGCAGCAGGTTGCGCTGCGGCAGGGCGGTGGGCGGGTCGCCGCTGGCGATGGCGCCGAGCGGGAGGTCGAACAGCGGCGTCGACAGCTTGGTGTCGATCCGCTTGTTGGGGCGCACGTCCCCGTCGCCGAAGTCGAAGAACGTCCCCCATCCGATGAACCGGCGTGGCGCCCGGGACCCGCCCCGCAGGTCGACGGGGTCGGCCTGGCCCTCGCCTGCGGGATCGAAGATCATGCCGAAGAACGGCTCGCCGTTGTCGCCCCGCAGGTTGGCCCGGTACGACGGCCGTACCATGCTGTGGCCGAAGCGGTAGGCGGCCCCCTGGAACTCCACCGGCATGTATGCGAACAGCGGCGGCCGGTAGTGGCGGGGACCGTTGCGCATGATGTCGTCGACCAGTGCCTGCCCGAGGATCTGGGGCAGGAACTCCTTGACCACGATCCACTGGTAGTGGTGCACGACGCGGCGGCGGGCCTCGCTGAACACCAGGGCGGGCAGGGTGCGGCGCTCGTCCCGGACGCGGTCCACGACGTTGTTGTGGAACAGGATGAACGCCGACTGCAGGCCGGCGATGATGACGTTCTCGTCGTTGCGCGGGTCGCTGATGACGGCGCGCCCGTCGGCGTCGCGGGGCAGGTCCTCGAACTGGCCGTTGCCCTCGATGCGCAGCAGCGCGCGGTCGTTCCGCTGGTACAGCTGCGGCGACGCGTTCGGACCCGCGCCGTAGAGCGAGTCGAGGTCGAGCACCGGAGTGCGCGAGTTGGGCGACCGCGTCGGCTCGGTGGGGACACCCAACGGCGAGGCGGCGTCGAATGTGAAGTCGTGGTCGAGGAACTGGCCGAAGAACGTCGTCCCTGCCGTGTGGTCGGGGTTGTTCCGGTTCACCAGGCTGAGGTCCGGGTCGATGATCAGCTCGACGGGCCCCGCGGCCAGGTCGTCCTGGGCGTCGAGGACGCCGCCGGGCCTGCCGATGTCGATGAGCGCCTCCCGCAGCGCGTCGCTCGGGGTGGCGAACGTCGGCAGGTTCGGGAACATGCGGCCGAAGTTGGCAGGCAGTGGCTGCGGCGCCGTGGCGGCGCCGCGACCGGCGGGCTCGGCGAGCAGTTGGCTCCCACCGCTGGCGCCGGCGGCCAGTGCGCCGGCCCCGACGGCCGCCGTGCCTGCCCCCTGCAGGAAGTGGCGGCGGGAAACGGGCGTCCGGCTCCTGGTGGCCGGGCGCGCGCGGTCAGCGCGAGGTCTATCGGTCATGATCCCCCCTCGGGATTCTCAGCCGCGCGCGACCGAAACCACGGCGCGGCCTGCCGTAGATGTGGAACGCTTGCCCTCGCGGGCAGGCGTGCTGTCACCGCTGTCGGCGCGAAAAGTCCCCCCTCGGACCGGAGCTGATGCATCCGTGCGCCGCTGACAAACCGTACAGCATACGGATACTGATTGGTATCTATTTCCGGGCGAACGGGCAGGAGGAAAGATGGTGAGAGTCTCTCGGGCAGAGGCGACGGCACAGACGCGGTCTCTCCTCCTGGAGGCCGCCGCGTCCGAGTTCGCCGAGAAGGGCTTCGCGGGGGCCTCGCTCGACGCCATCGCCGAGCGGGCGGGTCGCACCAAGGGTGCGGTGTACTCCAACTTCGAGAGCAAGGCCGAGCTGTTCATGGCCCTGCTCGACCGCCATCTGGCCAGCGGCTTCGCGGACGTCGAGGCCCGCCTGGCGACGATCGACAGCGTCCAGGACCTGCTCGGGCGCCTCCAGAGCGGGACGGTCGTCACCTACAAGCGCGACCGCGCCGACTTCCTGCTGCTCTGGGAGTTCCGTCTCTACGCCCTGCGCAACCCCGCGGTCGGCGCGCTCCTGGCCGAGCGCATGCGCGCCGCTCGCACGGCCATGCAGCACCAGATCGAGACGTGCCTCGAGCGCGTGGGCGTCACGGCGCCCATCCCGACGGAGCGCCTGGCCGCCGTCCTCCAGCGCCTGCAGCTCGGCGTCGAGGCCCTCCACCACCTCGAGCCGGACGGCGGCACCGACGACGCGCTGGTCGACGCGGTGCTGATCATGCTGGCGGGTGCCGAGCAGGCGTGAGGTCGCTGGGGGTCACGCCCCGCCGGCGGCGATGACCTCCGGGCGCAGCTCGTCCACGGCCACGATGGCGTCGGCCGGTATGCCGTTGCGCCGGGCCGCCTCGCGGATGGCCTCCTCGCTCGGGGCCTCGTACAGGCAGTAGGTCTTGCGCTTGTCGGCGCTGAGGAACGAGTAGACCCACCGCACGCCGACGTCGTCGTTGACCGCAGTGATGCCCAGCACGTCGTCCGCGCCGAGCTCGAGCTCCTCGGCGAAGTTCCGCTCGACCAGGAACAGGGGCATGGGGGTTTCCTCCGGTCAGTTGACCTGGCGCTCGCGGCCCTCCCAGTAGGGGGCCCGCAGCTTGAACTTCTGCAGCTTGCCTGTCGCGGTCCGGGGGAGCGCGTCGCGCACCTCGATCGTGGTCGGGCACTTGTAGTGCGCCAGGCGGGCGCGGCAGTGGTCGATGAGCTCGTGTTCGGTGGCCGCACCGCCCGCGGTGAGCACCACCAGGGCCTTCACAGTCTCGCCCCAGCGCTCGTCGGGCACACCGATCACGGCGACCTCCGCCACGTCCGGGTGCGAGTGCAGCGCGTCCTCGACCTCGATGGACGACACGTTCTCGCCCCCCGAGATGATGACGTCCTTCTTGCGGTCGGAGATGGTGAGGTAGCCGTCCGCGAGGGCGCCGCCGTCGCCCGTGTGGAACCATCCGCCCTCGAGCGCCTCGGCGCTGGCCTCGGGCTGGTCCCAGTAGCCCTCCAGCACCACGTTGGAGCGCGCCAGCACCTCCCCGCCGTCGCCGAGGTCGAGGGAGACGCCCAGCGTCGGCGCCCCGGCCCGCACGAGCTTGGCGGCACGGTCGGCGGCGGAGAGGTCGTCCCACTCGGCCCGGCGCCGGTTCATGGTGAGCAGGGGCGCGGTCTCGGTGAGGCCGTAGATCTGGATGAACTCCCACCCCAGCTCCGTCTCCATGCGCTCGATGACCCGGGTGGGCGGCGGCGCCCCGGCGACCACCATGCGGGTGCGGTCGCGTCCCGGGACGGGCCCGTCCCACGTCTCGGCCGCGTCGAGGATGGCGGCCACCACGGCCGGCGCACCGCACAGCAGGGTGACCCCGTGCCGCTCGACGCGGCGCAGGATCTCGGCCCCGTCGACCTTGCGCAACACCACCTGCTGCGCGCCCATGCCGGTGAGGGCGAACGGCATGCCCCAGCCGTTGCAGTGGAACATCGGCAGGGTGTGCAGGTAGACGTCGCGGTCGCTGACGCCCGTGTGCCAGCCGAACATGGCGGCGTTCAGCCAGAGGCTGCGGTGGGTGAGCTGCACTCCCTTGGGGCGAGCGGTCGTGCCGCTCGTGTAGTTGATGGTCGCGGTGGCGTCCTCGTCGGGCTCGGCCCACGGCTCGGGCTCGGCTGCGCCGTCGCCCGCCGGCCACAGCGCGCCGTCGGTCTCGGCGCCCAGCACGAAGCGGTGCTTGGCGTCGATGCCGGCCAGCGCCTCGTCGAGCTCGGGGTCGACGAGCAGCACCGAGGCGCCCGAGTGCTCGACGATGTACCGCACCTCGTCGGTGTTGAGGCGGAAGTTGACCGGTACCAGCACCCGGCCCCACGCGGCGACGCCGTAGAACGAGACCAGCAGCCGGGCGGCGTTGTGCGACACGACGGCCACCCGCTCGCCCCGCCCGACGCCCAGCGCGTCCAGCGCCGCCGCCTGGGCCCGGGCCAGCTCGGCCACCCGCCCGTAGGTGAGCTCCCCCCAGGGCGCGGCGGGCTGGTCGGGCTCGTCGATCACGCCCACGCGGTCGGGGTAGACGAGCGCGGCCCGCGCCAGGTGGTCGGCGATCGTCAACGGAACCCGCATGTCTCGTCCCCCTGGTCCAATGGGTGCACCTAGCACCTCGACACTCCCACATCGGTCACCGGCGAGCACGCCCCCGGCCGGTCCCGCGGCCCGGCGCGGTGCCGCACCGGCCACGAGGCGGCGTCATCTCGGCACAAATGACCACGTCCGGTAAGGAGATATGTCGTTGTCGCACTACACCAAGTGGCGGCGTCGGGGTCGTGTCAATCGTGGCGTGCAATCTTCGCGATCTTGGTTGACAGGCAGCGCAGCTGAGGTGGTACGATGTCATGGTCACGGTGCCACAGGCGCCCGACGCACATGTGCATCCGTGATGTGATATACTGGTGTTGAGTAGCGAGCAGGGAAGATAATCTGGCGATCAGCTATTGAGTTGATCGTTGAGTGGGTGTATGTTTGATCGGCCCGTTTTCACGGGCCGATTTGCGCGTCCACCCCGAGGAGCTTCCATTGCCTGCTCGCCCCGCCGCCCGGCACCGTTACTCCTTCGCCAGCCTGGACGAGGTCATCGAGCCTCCCGACCTGCTGGCCATCCAGCGATCGTCGTTCGAACGGTTCCTGCTGACCGGCCTCGCCGACACCCTCCGCGACCTCAGCCCGATCGAGGACTTCACCCGCACGCTCCTGCTGGAGCTCGACTTCGACCCCGACGACGAGGACCTCCGGCCCCTGCCGAAGTACGGCCCGGACGAGTGCCGCGCCAGGGACATGACCTACGCGGCGCCCATCTTCGTCCGGGCCCGATTCACCAACGCCACCACCGGCGAGATCAAGGAGCAGACGGTCTACCTCGGCGACTTCCCGATGATGACGCCCACGGGCACGTTCGTCGTCAACGGCACCGAGCGGGTCGTCGTGTCGCAGCTCGTCCGCAGCCCCGGGGTGATCTTCCAGGCCGGCGAGCGGTACCGCCTGCGCAACCAGGCGAAGAGCCAGCTCGTGAAGGGGACCGTCCACCCCTACCGGGGTGAGTGGCTCGAGCTCGACGTCGACCAGAAGGCGGGCAAGGACGTCACCGCCGGGGCTCGGTTGGCCCGCAAGCGCCGCCTCAGCCTGTTCGTGCTGCTGCGGGCGCTCGGCTACGACGAGGAGAGCCACCCCGGGCTGCTCCCCGCGTTCGTGCGCCGCTTCCCGTTCCTCGCGGGCCAGTGGGAGAAGGACCGGGACGTGGCGCCCACCCGCGACGAGGCGCTGGTCGAGATCTACCGGCGGGTCCGTCCCGGGGAGCTCCCGACCGTCGAGGCCGCGACGAGCTACGTGGAGAGCGCCTTCTTCAGCACCCGCCGCTACGACCTCGGCCGGGTGGGCCGGTACAAGCTCGACCGCAAGCTCGGCCGCGAGGTCGACGCGGTGATCGAGCAGTTCGACCTGAGCGACGCCGAGCGGCCCGACCCCGGCCGGCTCACCCTCACCCCGGTCGAGGTGCTGGCGGCCTCGACGTACCTGCTGTCCCTGGCCGACGGGGTGCCCGGCTACCGGCTCGACGACCAGGACCACTTCGCCAACCGCCGGATCCGCCCAGTGGGCGAGCTGATCCAGAACCAGGTGCGCATCGGCCTGTCCCGGATGGAACGCGTGGTGCGCGAGCGCATGACGACCCAGGACGTCGAGGCCATCACCCCGCAGACGCTGATGAACATCCGGCCGGTCGTCGCCGCGCTGCGGGAGTTCTTCGGGTCGAGCCAGCTCTCCCAGTTCATGGACCAGGTCAACCCGTTGTCGGGGCTGGCGCACCGCCGGCGGCTCTCGGCGTTCGGGCCCGGCGGCCTGTCGCGTGAGCGGGCTGGTTTCGAGGTCCGGGACGTGCACTTCAGCCACTACGGCCGCATGTGCCCGATCGAGACGCCCGACGGCCCGAACATCGGCCTCCAGGGTGCGCTCGCCCTCTACGCACGGCTCAACGAGCACGGGTTCATCGAGACGCCGTACCGCAAGGTGGTCGACGGCCGGGTCACGGACGAGATCGTCTACCTGGCCGCCGACGAGGAGGAGGACTACGTCGTCGCCCAGGCCAACACGCCCTGCGGGCCCGACGGCGAGCTGCTCGGGGACCGCGTGCTCGTCCGCCGCAGCCCGCACGCCGCCTCGCTGTCGGACCTGCGCGTGCAGCTCGAACGGGAGGTGTTCTTCGGGGCGACCACCGAGATCAGCGAGGTGCCGCCCGCCGAGGTCCAGCTCATGGACGCGTCGCCGCGGCAGGTCGTGTCGGTGAGCACGGCGCTGATCCCCTTCGTCGAGCACGACGACCCCACCCGGGCGCTGATGGGCGCGTCGATGCAGAAGCAGGCCGTCCCGCTGCTGCGGCCCGAGGCACCCTTCGTCGGCACGGGCATGGAGGCCCGCGCCGCCCGCGACGGCGGCGCGCTGGTGCTCGCCGAGGGCGACGGGACGGTGATCGACGTGGCCGGCGACCACGTGACCGTCGACTACCACGGCGGCCGGGCGGGCCGGGGGCACGGGCGCCGCGTGCACCCGCTGACGAGGTTCGAGCGCTCGAATCAGGACACCTGCGTCAACCAGCGGCCGACGGTGGGGGAGGGCGCGGCGGTGGCGGCCGGCGACGTCCTCGCGGACGGCCCGTCGACCGACAACGGCGAGCTGGCGCTGGGCAAGAACCTGCTGGCGGCCTACATGTCCTGGGGCGGTTACAACTTCGAGGACGCGGTCATCATCAGCGAGCGTCTGGTGCGCGACGACGTGTTGACGTCGGTCCACATCCACGAGCACGAGATCGACGCCCGGGACACCAAGCTGGGGCCCGAGGAGATCACCCGGGACGTCCCCAACCTGTCCGAGGAGATCCTCAAGGACCTCGACGAGCGGGGGGTCATCCGCACGGGCGCCGAGGTCGACGCCGGGGACGTGCTGGTGGGCAAGGTCACGCCCAAGGGCGAGACGGAGCTGACGCCGGAGGAGCGCCTGCTGCGGGCGATCTTCGGGGAGAAGGCCCGCGAGGTGCGGGACACGTCGCTGAAGGTGCCGAACGGGGCGTCGGGCAGGATCATCGACGTCAAGGTGTTCACCCGCGAGGACGGTCACGAGCTGCCGCCGGGTGTCAACCAGTTGGTGCGGGTCTACGTGGCCCAGAAGCGCAAGATCTCGGTGGGCGACAAGCTGGCCGGCCGGCACGGCAACAAGGGCGTGATCTCCAAGATCGTGCCCATCGAGGACATGCCGTTCCTCGAGGACGGTACGCCGGTCGACATCATCCTCAACCCGCTCGGCGTGCCGCCGCGCATGAACGTGGGCCAGGTCCTCGAGGCCCACCTGGGCTACGCCGCCCGCTGGGGCTGGGACGGCGAGGGCGGCACGGCGACCGACACGGCGGCGCCGGCGGGACGGGCGCGGCCGGGACGACAGGCGGCGCCGGCCGGGGCGCGCAAGACCAGCCCCACCGCCACGCCCGCCGTCCACGTCGCCTCACCCGTGTTCGACGGCGCCCGCTGGGACGAGCGGGAGGCGGCGGGGCGCCACCCGACCATCAAGGACGCCCTCACCCGGCTGCGGCCGCAGACCCCGGACGGGCGGCGGCTGGTGGGCCCCGACGGCAAGGCTCCCCTCATCGACGGCCGCACCGGCCGGCCGTTCGACACGCCGGTCACCGTCGGCTGGGTCTACACGCTCAAGCTGGCCCACATGGTCGACGACAAGATCCACGCCCGGTCGACCGGCCCGTACTCGAGGGTGACCCAGCAGCCCCTCGGCGGGAAGGCGCAGTTCGGCGGGCAGAAGCTCGGCGAGATGGAGGTGTGGGCGCTGTGGGCCTGGGGCGCCGCCTACTGCCTGCAGGAGATGCTCACGGTCAAGTCCGACGACGTGCTCGGCCGGGTGAAGCTCTACGAGGCGATCGTGCGGGGCGACAACCTGCCGGAGCCCGGTGTCCCGGAGGCGTTCAAGCAGCTCGTCAAGGAGATGCAGGCCCTGTGCCTCGACGTCGAGGTGGTGGGGAACGCCGGGCAGGAGATCTCGCTGCGTGACCTCGACGAGGACGTGTTCCGCGCCACGCAGGCCCTCGGCATCGACCTGAGCCGCCCCGAACGGGGCAGCGACGACGCCGACGAGTCCCGCCGGGGGACCGCGTCATGATCATCCGCCCGGATGCTGCTCCCGGGGCAGGTCCTCGTCGGCGAGCTCGTCCGGCAGCTCGAACCAGCGGTGGGTGGCCGGGTCGAGGAACGCGTTCATCGCCGCGATCTGCCCGTCCCGCAGGGTCAGCACGTTCAGGGCAGCGAGCAGCCAGCGGCCACTGTCGCGGTCCCACCGGTAGCAGGCGAGGGCGAGCTGGTCGCTGACGATGAGCGGCTGGACACGCCAGGGGTTCTGGAAGGTCCGCTCGGACAGGAACCGCCCGATGTCGGCCCTCCCCAGGAACCAGGCCGGGAACGGGGGCATCGTGAAGCGGGCGTCCTCGGCCAGCATGGCCAGCAGCGCGTCGATGTCGGCCCGCTCCCACGCCGCCACCAGCGCCGCCAGCAGATCACGTCGGCCGTCCTCTCCCAGCGCCTGCAGCTCCCCGGCCTGGGTGCCCTCGAGGACGGGGCGGCCGACGGCCTTGCGCGCCCGCTGCAGCGCGCTGTTCACCGACGCCACGGACGTGTCGAGCGCCTCGGCCACCTCGGCGGCGGGGAACTCCAGCACCTCCCGGAGGATCAGCACCGCGCGCTGGCCGGCCGGCAGCTTCTGCAGCGCGGCGATGAAGGCGAGCTCCACGTTCTCCCGCTGCTCGTACCGTGCCGCAGGGTCGGCGGCGCCGGGCGCCGACGGATAGGGCTCCAGGTACGTGGGGTCCTCCTCGCGGAACTCGCCGAGGTCGTGGACGTCGGTCCACGCCGGGCCCTGGTCCGAGGACAGCACCCGGTGGGGTCGGCGCTCGACCAGTCGCAGGCACACGTTGGTGGCGATGCGATGGAGCCAGGTGCGCAGGGAGCTGCGCCCCTCGAACCCGGCCAGCCCCCGCCAGGCGGCGAGCAGGGTCTCCTGGAACGCATCCTCGGCGTCCTGGAGCGAGCCGAGCATGCGGTAGCAGTGCGCGTGCAGCGGCCGCCGGTACGCGTCGACCAGCTGCTCGAACGCACCCGGGTCGCCGCCCTGGGCGGCCGCCACCAACGTCGCTTCGGATGTGCTCACCCGAGCACTATGGCGGCTGCGCGGGGCGAACCGGTCGGGCGGCCCGGCATCAGCTCCAGAGGGTGACGTAGACGGGCGGGCGGAAGCGGGAGACCGGGACGCTGCCGTCGGCCCGGTGGATGGCCTGCACCGCGTCGGGGGTGTCGAGGAACCGGCGCAGGCGGGTGGCCATGGGGGAGCAGCGGTCGGTGGGGAGCGTGGTGACGTGCCACAGCAGGTCGACGGGTGTGCCCTCGACCGGCAGCACCACCAGCCGGCCCCGCACCACGTCGTGGGACACCAGGTGGGCGACGCCGGGGGCGATGCCCTCGCCGTCGGCCGCCGCGTTCCACGCCGCCACCAGCGACGGGAACACCCGCACGTGCGACTCGGGCACGCCCGCGCGCGCCAGCAGCATGCCGACCTCGCTGGCGGGGTCGGCCCCGCCGGCGTCGACCAGCCACTCCTGGCCTGCCAGGGCGGCCAGGTCGATCCGCTCGCGCCGGGCCAGCGTGTGACGGCGCCCCGCCACGACGACCAGGCGGTAGCGCATCATGGGCTTGCCCTCGAGGGCGCTGAGCTGGGGGCCCAGGCTCACGTCGGCGAGGCGCTCCATCAGCAGGGCCGGCATCTCGGCCGCGGTCGCCACCCCCAGCGTGGCCTCGACGTGCGCGTGGCGGGCGGTGAAGGCGGTGATGAGCGGGCGGGCCACGTACTCCGCCACGGTGCTCGTGGCGACGACGCGCAACAGCTCGGGGGCGCCCTGCGCCCGGCGGATGGCGCTCTCCGCCTCGACCGCCAGGCTCACCATCTGCGAGGCGATGGGCAGCAGCCGCTGGCCGCCCGCCGTCAGCGCCATGCCGTCGGGGGCGCGGCGGAGGAGCGGATCGTTGAGGTGCTGTCGCAGCGCGCCGAGGGCTCCCGACACGGCGGGCTCGCTCACGCCCAGCGCGCGGGCCGCCGCCTTCACCGAGCCGAGACGCGCCACTAATACGAAGGCCTCGAGCTGTGTGAGCGTCACGTTCCGGACCGTAGCCCCGATTAACCGAATGCCTATCCACGCGTGGACGCCGACGTTCCGGGGGCGCATACTCGCCGTCCGTGGTCCGGTACCGCCGCCGGCCCACTGATGACACACGGGGGCATCCACGTGCAGACACCCGCGCCGTTCGAGTACGAGCGGGCCGGAAGTGTCGATGACGCGCTCGCGCTGCTGGAGCGCCATGGACCGGAGGCCCGGCTCGTCGCCGGCGGGCACAGCCTGCTGCCGATGATGAAGCTGCGGCTGGCCCGGCCCGAGGTGCTGATCGACATCAACGACCTGTCCGACCTCTCCTACATCCGCCTCGATGGCAGCGCCATCGCCATCGGGGCCATGACCCGCCATGCCGACCTGCTCGACTCGCCGCTGCTAGCCGAGCACTACGCCATCTTCCGGGACGCCGAGCGGGTGATCGCCGACCCGATCGTCCGCAACCGGGGGACGATCGGGGGCTCGTTCTGCCAGGCCGATCCGTCGGAGGACCTGGCAGCCGTCGGGTCCGCGCTGGGAGCCGAGCTGGTGATCCGCTCGGCCGACGGCACGCGCACCGTGCCCGCCCGCGAGTTCCACACCGGTCCGTACGAGACCGCGGTGGGTGACGCCGAGATCCTCACCGAGGTGCGGGTGCCGGTGCGCCCCGGCTCGGGCAGCGCCTACGAGAAGGTCGAGCGCCGGGCCGGCGACTGGGCCATCGCCGCCGCCGGCGCCTTCGTGACGCTGGACGGCGACACGGTCGCCGACGTCGGCATCGGCCTCACCGCCGTCGGGGCATCCCACTTCTGCGCCCCGGCCGCGGAGGACGCCCTGCGGGGCCAGCGAGGCGACCGAGGACAACCTGGTCGCCGCGGCCCAGCTCGTCGGCGAGAGCTGCAACCCGTCGTCCGACCAGCGCGGTCCGGCCGACTACAAGCGCCACCTGGCGCAGGAGCTGACGTTGCGGGCGCTCCGCCGAGCGGTCGCCCGCGCCCGGGGAGAGGGAGCCTGACATGCAGGTGACGATGACCGTCAACGGCACCGAGGTGACCCGCGAGATCGAGCCCCGGCTCCTCCTCGTGCACTTCGTGCGCGACCACCTGGGACTGACCGGCACCCACTGGGGCTGCGACACCTCGAACTGCGGCGCCTGCGTGCTGTGGATGGACGGCGAGCCCGTGAAGAGCTGCACCGTGCTGGCCGCCATGGCCCACGGGCGGTCGATCCGCACGGTCGAGGACCTCGACAGCGGCGGCGACCTCGACCCGGTCCAGGAGGGCTTCATGCAGTGCCACGGCCTGCAGTGCGGGTTCTGCACGCCCGGCATGCTCATGACCACCCGCCGGCTGCTCGACGACAACCCCGACCCCAGCAACCAGCAGATCCGCGAGGCCATCTCCGGTCAGATCTGCCGCTGCACCGGCTACGAGAACATCGTCAACGCCGTCCGCTGGGCCGCGGAGCACCCCGCCGGCGCCAACGGCGCCGACGAGGACGCCATGAGCCAGACCTCACCCGACACGGAGGTGACGGCATGACCGCCGCCGACATCGAGGCCGGCGCCACCGCGCCGCTGAGCCCAGCCGGCAACCCCATCGGCTTCGGCCGCATGCTGCGCAAGGAGGACGCCCGGTTCCTGCGGGGCCAGGGCAACTACCTCGACGACATCCAGCTCCCGGGGATGCTCCACGGCGCCATGCTCCGCAGCCCGATGGCGCACGCCCGCATCGTGTCCATCGACACCTCGGCGGCCGAGGCCCACCCCAAGGTCAAGGCCGTCATCACCGGTGCCGTGCTCGAGACCCTGGGGCTGGCGTGGATGCCCACGCTGTCGAACGACGTCCAGGCCGTGCTGGCCACCGACAAGGTGCGGTTCCAGGGGCAGGAGGTGGCGTTCGTGGTCGCCGAGGACCGCTACGCGGCCCGCGACGCCCTCGAGCTCATCGACGTCGAGTACGAGGCGCTGGAGCCCGTGGTCGACGGGCTGCGGGCCCTCGACCCGGACGCGCCGGTCATCCGCGACGACCTCGAGGGCAAGACCGACAACCACATCTTCGACTGGGAGTCGGGCGACGCGGCGCGCTGCGACGAGGTGTTCGCCGGCGCGGACGTCGTGGTGGCGGAGGACGTGCTCTACCCCCGCTCGCACCCGGCGCCCCTGGAGACGTGCGGCTCGATCGCCCACATGGACAAGGTGACGGGCAAGCTGGTCGCCTGGATCACCAGCCAGGCGCCCCACGCCCACCGCACCGTCTACGCACTGGTGGCGGGACTGCCCGAGCACAAGATCCAGGTGATCTCGCCGGACATCGGCGGCGGCTTCGGCAACAAGGTGCCCATCTACCCCGGGTACGTGCTGGCGGTGGTCGGCTCGATCGTCACCGGCAAGCCGGTCAAGTGGGTGGAGGACCGGTCCGAGAACCTGATGTCCACCGGGTTCGCCCGCGACTACCACATGCACGGCGAGATCGCCGCCACCGACGAGGGCAAGATCCTGGGCCTCCGGGTGAAGGTCATCGCCGACCACGGCGCCTTCAACGCCAGCGCCAACCCGACCAAGTTCCCCGCCGGGTTCTTCAACATCTTCACCGGCAGCTACGACCTGCAGGCCGCCCACTGCGAGGTCACCGGCGTCTACTCCAACAAGGCGCCCGGCGGCGTGGCCTACGCGTGCTCGTTCCGCATCACCGAGGCCGTGTACCTGGTCGAGCGGATGGTCGACATACTCGCCTACGAGCTGGATATGGACCCGGCCGAGCTGCGGCTCAAGAACCTGCTGCGCCCCGAGCAGTTCCCCTACGTCACGCAGACGGGCTGGGAGTACGACTCGGGTGACTACCGGCGGACCATGGAGCTGGCGCTCGACATCGCCGGCTACCAGGCGCTGCGCGAGGAGCAGGCCGAGAAGCGGGCCCGGGGCGAGCTGATGGGCATCGGCATCAGCTTCTTCACCGAGGGCGTCGGCGCCGGCCCCCGCAAGCACATGGACATCCTCGGCCTGGGCATGGCCGACGGCTGCGAGCTGCGGGTGCACCCCACCGGCAAGGCGGTGGTGCGCCTCAGCGTGCAGACCCAGGGCCAGGGCCACGAGACGACCTTCGCCCAGATCGTGTCGAGCCAGCTCGGCATCCCGCCCGAGGACATCGAGGTCGTCCACGGCGACACCGACCAGACCCCGTTCGGGCTGGGCACCTACGGCTCGCGCTCGACGCCCGTCTCGGGCGCCGCCGCCGCGGTGGTCGCCCAGCGGGTGCGCGACAAGGCCCGCATCGTGGCCGCGGCCGCCCTGGAGTGCTCGCCCGACGACCTCGAGTGGGAGCACGGCCGCTGGTTCGTCAAGGGCGACCCCACGCAGGGCAAGACGATCCAGGAGATCGCCCTGCTCGCCCACAGCAGCCTGGAGCTGCCCGAGGGGGTCGAGGGCCACCTCGACGCCAGCGCCGTCTACAACCCGCCGAACCTCACCTACCCGTACGGCGCCTACATCGCCGTGGTCGACGTCGACCCCGGCACCGGGCAGGTCCAGGTCCGACGGTTCGTGGCGGTCGACGACTGCGGTCCCCGCATCAACCCGATGATCGTCGAGGGCCAGATCCACGGCGGCCTGGCCGACGGGGTGGGCATGGCGCTGATGCAGGCCATCGCCTTCGACGAGGACGGCAACTGCCTCGGCGGCTCGTTCATGGACTACCTGCTGCCGACGTCGATGGAGTGCCCGTCCTGGGAGCTGGGCGAGACGGTCACCCCGTCGCCCCACCACCCGATCGGTGCCAAGGGCGTGGGCGAGTCGGCCACCGTGGGCTCGCCGCCGGCGGTGGTCAACGCCGTCCTCGACGCGCTCAAGCCGTACGGCATCCGCCACGCGGACATGCCGCTCACGCCCGGCCAGGTGTGGCTCGCCATGCAGGGCCGGCCCGGCCGCACCGACCTGGCCGTACCGTGAGCGAGCGCAGCGAGCGATCCATGAGCGCAGTGAGCGATCCATGAGCGCAGTGAGCCGCACGACGGGGCGCCGGTGAACCCAGAGGTCACGCTCCGGGCCGGCGAGCTGCGTCGCACGGGGGTGCCGTTCGTGCACGCCCGCGTGGTGCGGGTCGAGCGGCCCACCTCGGCCAAGCCGGGCGACGAGGCGGTGGTGCTGCCCGACGGGTCCCTCGAGGGCTTCGTCGGCGGCACCTGCGCCGAGGCGACCGTGCGGGCCCAGAGCCTGTCGCTGCTCGACTCGCACGAGTCGCTGCTGCTGCGCATCGCGCCCGACGGCGAGGAGGCGGGCGTCAGCGGCGACGGCATGCTGACGGTGGTGAACCCCTGTCTGTCGGGCGGCGCGCTCGACATCTTCCTCGAGCCGGTCGTCCCTGCCCCCACGTTGGCGGTGGTCGGCGAGTCGCCGATCGCGGCGGCGGTGGTGGCCCTGGCCGCGGGGGTCGGCTTCGCCGTCGCCGAGGGCGCGGATGCGGTCCCCGCGGGTGCGGGCGCGGGCGCGGTCCCGGATCCGGCGGAGGAGCGCGGCGGTGGCGCGGTGGCAGGAGCCGCGGCGCTCCCCGGGCGGTCCGAACCGGGCGGTGGGCTGGCCGCGGTGGTGGTCGCCTCGCACGGGCGGGACGAGGAGCGGGCGCTGGAGGCGGCGGTGCGGGCCGGGGTGCCGTACGTCGGGCTGGTGGCCAGCCGCAAGCGGGGCGAGGCGGTGCTCGCCACCCTCGACCTCGACGAGGCGCAGCGGGCCGCCATCCACACGCCTGCCGGGCTCGACATCGGCGCTCGCACGCCCCGCGAGGTGGCCCTGTCGATCCTGGCCGAGATCGTGGCGCTGCGGCCTCGGCCGACGGCGGAACGCGTGGCGACCGCCGCCGGCGCGGACGTGACGCGTGCCGATGCCGGTGGGCCCCGCACCGCCACCGACCTCGTGTGCGGCATGACCGTGGTGGCCGACGACACCGCCCTCCACCTCGACCACGAGGGGACCCGCTACTGGTTCTGCGGCAGCGGCTGCCTCCGGGCCTTCGGCGCCGATCCCGGCGCGTACCTGCCGTCCCCGGCCCCGGCACCCGCCCCGGCCGGCGGCGGGACCGACGACCGGTGACCACCCCCGGCGAGCCCGGCGACATCGGCGAGCCCGGCCACATCGGCGAGGCCCGCGAGATCGGCGAGGCCCGCGACGTCGGCGACGTCGAGACGATGCGCCGGCTCCTCGACGGGGCCGACTACCTGGCCGACCTGGGCCTGGCGACCGCGCTGTTCTGCGCCCTCCGCCTGCCTCAGCCGCTGCTGCTGGAGGGCGAGGCCGGCGTGGGCAAGACGGAGGCGGCCAAGGCGCTGGCGGCGGTCCTCGACACCCCTCTGGTGCGGCTGCAGTGCTACGAGGGCATCGACGCGGCCGAGGCGCTGTACGAGTGGAACTACCCCCGCCAGCTGCTCGGCATCAGGCTGGCCGAGGCGACCGGGCGGGAGGTGACCGAACACGACCTCTTCGGCCCCGAGTACCTGGTCGAGCGCCCGTTGCTGCGGGCGGTCCGTCATCCCGGTCCCCGGCCGGTGGTGCTGCTGGTCGACGAGGTCGACCGCGCCGACGACGAGTTCGAGGCGTTCCTGCTGGAGATGCTGGCCGAGTCGGCGGTCACGATCCCCGAGCTGGGCACGGTGCGCGCCGCGGTCCCCCCGGTGGTGGTGCTGACGTCCAACCGCACCCGCGACCTGCACGACGCCCTCAAGCGGCGCTGCCTGTACCACTGGATCGACTACCCCGACCTCGACCGGGCGGTCGCGGTGATCCGCCGCCGGGTGCCCGCCGCCTCCACCACCGTCGCCGAGCAGGTGGCGGCGGCGGTGGCGCGCCTGCGCTCGCTCGACGTGCAGAAGCCGCCGGGCCTGGCCGAGGCCATCAACTGGGTGGCGACGCTCGACCTGCTGGGCCTGACCAAGCTCGACGGCGAGGCCGCCGACGCCACGCTCGGCAGCGTGCTCAAGTACCGGGAGGACCTCGAACTGGCCCGCGAGCGCGGCGCCGCCTGGGTGGCCGGCGGCTCGTGACCCCGGCCCGGGTACCGGCGTTCCCTTGTTGCGGATCCCGCGACGAACGGACGCCGGTTCGCGTCGGTTCCCGTTCCGGCGTTCGCTTGTTGCGGAATCCGCGACGAACGGACGCCGTTCTGGCGGTGGCCGACCGGTGAGCGTCGACCTGGCCGGCGTCGACCTGGCGGACGTCGTGGCCGCTTTCGGCCGGCTGCTGCACGACGCCGGCGTGCCGGTCACGCCGGAGCGCAGCGGCCGGCTGGCGACCGCGCTGTCACTGGCCCGGCCGGCGACGGTGGACGAGGTCTACTGGGCCGGCCGGGTGACGCTGCTCACCGGCGCCGAGCAGATCGAGACCTACGACGCGGTGTTCCGCCAGGTGTTCCGGGGCGTGGCGGACGTCGCCGAGTGGCGGGGGCAGGCCCCGTCCGAGCTGGCGTCGTCGCGCCGGCCCGCCCCGACCCGGCCGTCCGCCGGGCCCCGGCACGCCCCGCACGCCGGCGACCACGACGCCCGGTCCGCCCGCGTCACGGCACCGGTCGCGCCCACCGGCGACGGACCGGTGCTCGGCGACGGGACCGATCTGCTGGCGGCGGCCAGCGCCGACGAGCGGCTCGGCCACACCGACCTGGCGGAGCTGACCGCCGACGAGCTGGTGGAGCTGCAGCGGCTGATGGCGGCGCTGCCGTGGGCCACGCCCCGGCGGATCAGCCGGCGCACCGCCCGCCATCCCCGAGGCCGGCTGCTCGACCTGCGGGCCACCCTCCGTCAGGCCCGCCGGACGGGCGGCGACCCCGTGCGGCGCTCGTACCGCCTGCGCACCGATCGGCCCCGCCGCCTGGTGCTCATCGCCGACGTGTCGGGCTCGATGGAGCCCTACGCCCGGGCCTACCTCCACCTGCTGCACGGGGCCGTGCGGGCCGCCCGGGCCGACGCCTTCGTGTTCGCCACCCGGCTGACCTGGCTGTCCCGGGCGCTCGCCACCTCCAACCCCGACCTGGCGCTGCGGCGGGCCACCGCGGCGGCGCCGGACTGGTCGGGCGGCACCCGCATCGGCGAGGCGCTCAAGGCGTTCGTCGACGGCCACGGGCGGCGGGGCATGGCGCGGGGCGCCGTGATCGTGATCGTGTCCGACGGCTGGGAGACGGGCGATCCCGGCCTGGTCGGCGAGCAGATGGCCCGCCTGGCCCGGCTCGCCCACCGCATCGTCTGGGTGAACCCCCGCGCGGCCGGCGCCGACTACCGGCCGCTGGTGGGCGGCATGGCGGCGGCGCTCCCGCACGTCGACGCCTTCGTGAGCGGGCACACGGGCGCCGCGCTGGCCGACGTGGTCGCCGCCATCGCTGACTGAGGTCCGGCGTGCACCAGGCCGCTGGCTGGACGGGTGGGCGATCATGTCCGGGTGGACAACATGGCGCGTCTCGAACGGATCGTGGAGCCCCTGCCCGAGGCGATGCGGGTGGACATCGAGGCGTGGGGCGGCGAGCCCACGTTCCGGGTGCGGGGCAAGAACTTCGTGTTCTGCAACCAGGACGCCACGGGGCTGAGCGTGAAGCTGCCCAAGGAGGAGGCGGCCGCGGTGGTGGCCACCGACCCCGGCGCCGAGGCGACCGGCTACGGCCTGGGCCGCCACGGCTGGGTGTCGGTCAGGGTGGCGGACGACGCCGACGACGACCGCTGGGAGCAGGTCACCGAGTGGGTCAGGACGTCGTACACGCTGGTCGCCCCGAAGTCGCTGGCCAAGGTCGTCCTGGCGGAGGACGGTCTGGCCTGACCGATGCCCGCGGGGCGGGAGGCGCGAACCGGGCGCCCGCTGCGAGGAACAACGGGGTGTACCGGCTGTCCTGTCCCGAGCGAAGGAGCAGCTCATGTCCGCCATCGATCACGACCACGCACCGTCCGACGTGCTGGCCACACCGGACATCTACCCCCGCCTCGCCTATCGCGACGAGCTGGCGGCGGTCGAGTACCTGACCCGCGTCTTCCAGTTCACCGAGATCCGGGAGGCCCGCGCCGAGCACGACGGGAAGTACCTGTGCTGGCTGCGGGTGGGCACCGGCGTCCTCATGCTGGGGCACGCCAACGCGGAGGTCCACCTCATCCACAGCCCGCTCGACGTGGGCCTCACCACCGTGATGATGAACGTCTACGTGCACGACATCGACGCCCACTACGTCCACGCCGTGGCCCAAGGGGCCGAGATCACCATGGACCTGGACGACGCCTTCTTCGGCGAGCGCCGCTACGAGGCGACCGATCCCGAGGGCCACCGCTGGCACTTCGGCGAGCGGTTCGACGACATCCGGGCACGCGGCGGCTGAGAAATCCTCCGAGGCGTGTGAACCTCAGGTGGCCGTTGAGCGTCTGTGGGGCATGACACGTTCACACGAGAGGGGCGAGGCGCCGGAGATCGGCGGCTCCGGTACCGGTCGGCGGCGCGGATTGCTGCCCGTCGTGGTCGCCGTGGCGGTGATCGCGGGGCTGGCGTTCGCGCCGCCGACGGCGGCGCAGGACACCGGCGAGGGCCTGCTGCCGCCCGGCGACTGGACCGCGGAACAGGAGGCCTACCTCCTCGACCTGATCGAGCGCACCGAGGCGGCCCTGCCCGCGTTCGCCGACGTCGACGCCCTGCCCGCCCTCGGGTTCCAGGACTTCGGGGTCACCGCCCCGGGCGGGTACGACCACTGGACCAACCAGGCGTGGATCGACGACGAGCACATCCTCGATCCGGAGTTCCCCGAGTCGCTCGTGTTCCGGCACACCCCGGAGGGGGGCTACGTGCTCGAGGCGGCGATGTTCTTCCTGCCGAGCGAGTACGACCTGTCCACCATCCCCGAGGACCTGGCGTGGATGCCGGGCTGGCACGAGCACCCCGAGCTGTGCGTCAACCCCGACGGCACCTTCGCCGGCCTGGCCGACGTCGACGGCACCTGCTTCAGCGGGACCCCGTCGGAGATGCCGCCCATGATGCACGTGTGGCTGGTGGCGAACGCGTGCGGCCACCGCTTCGGCGGCGTGGGCATCGGCGGCCTCGACTGCGACGTCGACCACGAGCACCCCCCGACCGACCCGCACGACCCGATGGACCCCCACGAGCCGACCGATCCCCAGCACCCCACCGATCCGCACGACCCGGCCGATCCCCACCACCCGCCGGGCATGGTCGACCCCCACGGCGATCCAGGCGGTCACGGCCACGATCCCGGGGCCCATCCGGTGGCGCCCGCCGCGCATCCGGTCCACGCCCACCCGGACTACGCCGGTTAGCCCACCCCGGCGCCGGAGCACGGCCGGCGGCGGGTCGAGCCCCCTCCCCGCCGTCGGCCGCCGCTCGTGCAAGCCCGGCTCCGTCGCCTGTGTCGGGCACACTGTCGGCGGCGGGATGCCGGTGAGGGGATTCGATGGGGATGCGCAGGCTCGTCATGGTGACCGTGCAGGTGCGCGACTTCGACGCCATGGTGGCGTGGTACCGCGACGTGCTGGGTCTCGAGGTCACCTGGCTCGAGCCCGGCGAGTTCTGCACGCTGGCGGTGAGCGAGGGCGGTGCCGTCCTCGCCCTGGCGACGGACCACCCCGACCGCATCGGCGAGTCCCCTGGGAAGGGGTGGACACCGAACCTGGCGGTCGACGACCTCGACGCCACCGTCGAGCGCCTCCGGTCGCTGGGCATCGCCTTCGACGCCGCCGAGGAGGGTGCGGACGAGGGCTATCGGCTGGTCCGGGTGCGCGACCCCGAGGGCAATCCCATCGGCCTCACCACCTGACGTCGCCCGGGCGATGACTTCGGGCCGTCGTGGCAGTCTGAGCAGGCGACATCATCGGCACACCCTCAACGAGGAGACCGGCCATGACCAAGCGAGACTCCGCACCCGACGGCGCACCCTGCTGGCTCGACATCTTCACCTCCGATCCCGACAGCGCCAAGGCCTTCTACGGCGAGCTCTTCGGCTGGGAGGCCGAGGACGGCGGCGAGGAGGTCGGCGGCTACATCTCCTTCACCAAGGACGGCCTGCGGGTCGCCGGGGGCATGCGCAACGACGGGACGGCCGGCACGCCCGACGCGTGGTCCGTCTACCTCGCCAGCAGCGACGCCCAGGCGACCGTCGACTCGGCGGTCGCCCACGGCGGGCGGGTGGACCTCGCCCCGATGCCCGTCGCCGACATCGGCACCTTTGCGATGGTGGGCGACGCCGGCCAGGCCTCCGTGGGCATCTGGCAGCCCGGCACGCACACCGGCTTCCAGGTGCACGACGAGCCCGGCACGCCGGGCTGGTTCGAGCTGCACACCCGCCACTACGCGGAGTCCGTCGCCTTCTACCGCGACGTGTTCGGCTGGGACACCTTCGTGGCCGCCGACGAGCCCGACTTCCGCTACACGACCCTCGGCGAGGGGGACGATGCCGTCGCCGGGATCATGGACGCCAGCGGGTTCCTGCCCGAGGGCGTGAACGGTCTCTGGTCGATCTACTTCCA
Organism: uncultured Acidimicrobiales bacterium; assembly: GCA_963842395.1. GTDB lineage: Bacteria > Actinomycetota > Acidimicrobiia > Acidimicrobiales > VFJN01 > ZC4RG19. The sequence continues at coordinate 2,108,305 of CAWJGJ010000001.1, read as the reverse complement.
CGTCGACGACATCGAGGCGGCGGTGGCCCGCGTGGTCGAGCTGGGCGGCACGGTGGTGCGCCCGGCCGAGCCGACCCCATACGGTCACCTGGCCGAGGTCGCCGACACCACCGGCACCCGGTTCAAGCTGCGGCAGCCCCCCGCCTGATTCAGCGGCGGCGGGACGGGGCGATCTCGTCGAGGGCGCGCAGGTCGTCGGCCGACGGCGACCACCCGCCCGCGGCGACGTTGGCGCGGACCTGCTCCGCGGACGTGGCCCCGGCGATGACCGATCCCACCGTCGGCTGCGCGGCCAGCCCGCCGACGGCGACGTCGAGCAGGCCGACTCCGCGCTCGTCGGCGTAGGTCTGCAGCTTCTCGATGACGTCGAAGCGGGGGTCGTCCAGCACCCCGCCCCCGCCCCAGGCGGCCAGCCTGGTGCCGGCGGGCGGCGCCTCGCCCCGGATGTACTTCCCGGTGAGCAGGCCGCTGGCCAGCGGGAAGTACGGGAGCATGCCCAGGCCGTGGTGCTCGCACGCCGGGATCACCTCGAACTCCGCCCGACGGTCGAGCAGGCTGTAGTTGTTCTGGGCGCTCACGAACCGCTCCAGGCCGCTGGTGCGTGACACCCAGTCGGCGTTGGTGATCTGCCAGCCGGCCAGGTTGGAGGAGCCGATGTAGCGGACCTTGCCCTCCCGCACCAGCTCGGTCAGCGCCGCCAGCGTCTCCTCGATGGGGGTGACGCCGTCGGGGCGGTGGAGCTGGTAGAGGTCGATCCAGTCGGTGCGCAGGCGGCGCAGCGACCGCTCGACGGCCCGGCGGATGTAGCGCCGCGACGCCTGGGCGCCCCAGTCGGGCCCGTTGGCGCCCCGGAGGTCGGAGCCGAACTTGGTGGCGATCACGACCTGCTCGCGCCGACCCTCCAGCAGCTCGCCCAGGATCTTCTCCGAGTCGCCGTAGCTGTCGGCGGTGTCGAACAGGTTGACGCCCTCGTCGAGCGCGGCATCGACGACCGCGCGGGCGTCGTCCAGCCCGATGCGGCGGCCGAAGTTGTTGCATCCCAACCCGACGGTGGACACGATGAGCCCGGACGTGCCGAGGGGACGAAGGTCGATCGAGTCGCTCATGCCTCGACTCTACGGGTGCCCTCCGTCACACCGGCGTGGACGGCCTGACTCCCGATGACGTCCCGGTGCCGACGGAGGACGCTTCGGGCATCACGCGAGCCACCACACGACCGGGTGCTCGCCCAGCCCACCAGGCGGATCCTTCGCCAACGCCCCGAGCGCCTGCCGCAGCCGGTCGAGTCCGGGCCGAGTACGCGGGAAGCGGGCGTGATGGCAGTAGACGACACCGGCGTGATCGGGGATCTGGGCGATAGCGGCGGCGAACGTGGTGACGTCCTCGGTGACCACCACCCGTCGTTCCGTCGCCGCCGCCCGGAGGACGCCGAGGTCGTCGACGCCGCGCAGGGCAGGCCGATGGGCGACGAGCGCCACGGTGTCGACCCCGTCGGCCGTGAGCGCGTCCGCGAGCCACCCGGGGTAGTGCTCGTCGAGAAGAAAGGCGATCGGGTGCGGCTCAGACGGCATCGAGCGCCCGCCGGCGTTCCCACGCGGCGAGCGCCTCGTCCTGGTCGGCCTGATGGCGGGCGATGAGCCCGTCGATCTCGTCGCGCTGCTCGGCCCAGTAGCCGAGCGCCGCTTCGACGTCGCGCACCGTCAGGCCGAGCGCGGCCGCCACGTTCCCGGGAGTGCGGTCAGACCCCTCGTGCTGCTGCCATGCCTCGGCGACCGCCCAGACCTGCGGGCCGACGTCGATCGCCGCCCTTCGCTCGCCGGTGGTCGTCGTCACGAAGTTGATGCCCGGATGGGCCTCCATGCGCAGCCACTCGTCCAGGGCGCCGACCACGACCGTCGACTTGGGCGCGCCCACCTTGCGTGCATAGTCCGCGAGGCGCTTGTCGATCACCGGAGGGAACCGGACATTGGTCGGGGACACCATTGCTACAGCGTAGCCAGATCTGCCCGCTGCGAGCCCGGCGGTGCCGCGGCGGCTCAGCCGATCTCGACGACCTCGACCTTGAGCTGGGCGCCGGTGGGGGCCGTGAAGGTGACGGCGTCGCCCGGGACCGAGCCGATGAGCGCCACGCCCAGCGGCGAGGAGGGGCTGATGACGTCGAGGTCGTCGTGGCGTTCCTCGATCGACCCGATGAGGTAGCGCTCGACGTCGTCGTCGCCCTCGTAGCGGATGCCGACCACCGAGCCGTGCGATACGACGTCGCCCCCCTCGGCCTCGACGATCTCGGCGTTCTCGATCATCTGGGCCAGGTGGGCGATGCGGCCCTCCATCTTGCCCTGTTCCTCCTTGGCCGCGTGGTAGTCGCCGTTCTCGGACAGGTCGCCCAGCTCGCGGGCGGTCTCGATCTTGCGGGCGATCTCGACCCGGCCGCGTGTCGTCAGGTCGTCGTGCTCTGCCTTGAGCCGGTCGAACGCCGCCTGAGAGAGGTGGTGGGTCTGGGGCATAGGCGCGCGAGAATAGTGCCGCCCGTCCCCCGGCCCGCAGGTCCGAGGGGTCGGCCCCGCGCCCGGGAGCGGCAGCTCCCGCGGCGGCGATCCATCAGCGGCAACGGAGATGGCAGTGAGCACCAGGCACAGAGTGGGCGTGATCGGCGGCGACGGCATCGGTCCCGAGGTCGTCGCCGAGGCCCTGAAGGTGGTGTCCGCCGCCGGCGTCGAGCTCGACACCGTCGACTACGACCTGGGGGGCGCCCGCTACCTGCGCGACGGCACGATCCTGCCCGACAGCGTGCTCGACGAGTGGCGCGGCCTCGACGCGCTCCTCGTGGGCGCCGTCGGCACCCCCGACGTCCCGCCCGGGGTCATCGAGCGGGGACTGCTGCTGAAGATGCGCTTCGACCTCGACCTCTACATCAACCAGCGCCCCTTCCACCACGCCGACACCGGCATCGACATGGTGGTGATCCGCGAGAACACCGAAGGCCCCTACGTCGGCGAGGGCGGGGTCCTGCGCCGGGGCACGCCGCAGGAGGTGGCGACCCAGGGCTCGGTCAACACCCGCATGGGCGTCGAGCGCTGCGTGCGCTACGCCTTCGACCTGGCTGCGGAGCGCAGCCGGAAGCACGTCACGCTGGTGCACAAGACCAACGTGCTGACCTTCGCCGGCGACCTGTGGCAGCGCACGTTCGACGAGGTGGCGGCCGAGCATCCCGACGTCGGCACGGCCTACAACCACGTCGACGCCGCCTGCATCTACTTCGTGTCCGACCCGCAGCGCTACGACGTCGTGGTCACCGACAACCTGTTCGGCGACATCCTCACCGACCTGGGCGGCGCGGTGTCCGGCGGCATCGGCTTCGCCAGCTCCGGCAACCTCAACCCGGCCCGCACGGGGCCGTCGATGTTCGAGCCCGTGCACGGCTCGGCGCCCGACATCGCCGGGCGGGCAGAGGCCAACCCCACCGCGGCCGTGCTCTCGGCGGCCATGATGCTCGACTTCCTGGGCGAGGCCGACGCCGCCGCCCGCATCCGCAAGGCCTGCGCCGATCCGTCGGCCCAGGCAGGCTCCACCCCCGAGATCGGCGACGCGCTCGCCGCCCGGGTCTGACACCCGCGATCCGACACCACACGAGGGGACACACCGGCATGCCCATCACCCCCACACCGAAGATCTGGTTCAACGGCGAGCTGATCCCGTGGGACGACGCGCGCATCCACATCCTGACGCACTCGCTCCACTACGGGATGGGTGTGTTCGAGGGCATCCGCGCGTACGAGACCGAGGACGGGCCCGGCGTGTTCCGGCTGACCGACCACATGCGCCGGTTCCAGGCCTCTGCCCAGATCCTGATGATGGACCTGCCCTACTCGGTCGACGAGATGGTGCAGGCGGTCAAGGACACCGTGCGCTCGACCGGGCTGGGCTCGTGCTACGTCCGGCCCATCGCCTACTACGGCTACGGCGAGATGGGCCTCAACACGCTGCCCTGCGAGGTCGACGTGGCCGTCGCGTGCTGGCCGTGGGGCGCCTACCTGGGCGACGACGCGCTCACCAAGGGCGTCCGCATGAAGATCTCGTCGTGGGCGCGCCACGACCACAACATCATGCCGCCGGCCGCCAAGACCACCGGCAACTACGTCAACAGCTCCCTCGCCAAGGTCGAGGCGCTGAAGGCCGGCTACGACGAGGCCATCCTGTTGAACCGGGCCGGCATGGTGTCGGAGTGCACGGGCGAGAACATCTTCGTGGCCCGCCACGGCACGCTGCTCAGCCCGCCGCTGTCGGCCGGCGCCCTGGAGGGCATCACCCAGAGCAGCGTGTTCACCATCGCCCGCGACCTGGGCTTCGACGTCGAGCTGGGCGACCTGTCGCGCAGCGACCTCTACATCGCCGAGGAGATGTTCGTGTGCGGCACGGCTGCCGAGGTGTCGTCCGTGTCGTCGGTGGACGACCGGCCCATCCCCGCGCCCGGGCCGATGACGCTCGCCATCGGCGAGGAGTACCACCGGGCCGTGCGGGGCGAGGTCGACAAGTACAAGGACTGGGTCGAGCATGCCTGACGGCGGGGCGTCCGGCGCATCCCCCGCCGCCGCGGGCGTCCCCGCCCGGGTCGACATCTTCGACACGACGCTGCGCGACGGCGCCCAGTTCGAGGGCATCTCGCTCACCGTCGACGACAAGCTGCGGGTGGCCGAGCAGCTCGACTGGCTGGGCGTCCGGTGGATCGAGGGCGGCTACCCCCAGGCCAACCCCCGCGACGCCGAGTTCTTCCAGCGCGCCGCGGCCGGCGACCTGGCGCTGGAGACCGCCACCCTGGTGGCGTTCGGGTCGACCCGCAAGCCGCTCGGCCGCGTCGACGTCGACCCCACCCTCGCCGCGCTGGTCGCCTCGGGTGTGTCGACCACATGCATCGTCGGCAAGAGCTGGGACTTCCACGTGACCGAGGCCCTGCGCACCACGCTCGACGAGGGCGTGGCGATGGTGGGCGACTCGGTGCGGTTCCTCCGGGGCGAGGGCCAGCGGGTGTTCTTCGACGCCGAGCACTTCTTCGACGGCTTCAAGACCAACCCCGAGTTCGCCCTGCGGGTGCTCGAGGCCGCCGCCACCGAGGGCGCCGAGGTGCTGGTGCTGTGCGACACCAACGGCGGCTCGCTGCCCCACGAGGTGCAGCGCATCGTGGGCGAGGTGGCCGGCTACTTCGGGGCCGACCAGCAGATCGGCATCCACACCCAGAACGACACCGGCTGCGCGGTGGCCAACTCGGTGGCCGCGGTCGTCGCCGGGGCCACCCACCTGCAGGGCACGGTCAATGGCTACGGCGAGCGCACGGGCAACGCCAACCTCATGACCTGCATCCCCAACCTGGCGCTGAAGATGGGCATCGAGTGCCTGCCCGAGGGTCGCATCGACCGCCTGACCGCGGTGAGCCGGCACGTCGCCGAGCTGGTCAACCTGCCGCCCCACGGCGCCGACCCGTACGTCGGGGCGTCGGCCTTCGCCCACAAGGGCGGGCTCCACACCTCCGCGTTGGGCCGGGTCGGCGGGGCCAGCTACGAGCACGTCGACCCGTCGGTGGTGGGCAACCACACCCGGGTGCTGGTGTCCGACCTGGGCGGTCGGGCGGGGATGTCGCTGAAGGCCGGCGAGTTCGGCGTCGAGCTCGACGACCGGGGGGCGGCCGAGCTGTCCGAGCGGCTCAAGGTGCTCGAGGCCGAGGGCTACCAGTTCGAGGCGGCCGACGCCTCGCTCGAGCTGCTCATGCGCGAGGCCGCCGGGTGGGTCCAGCCCTACTTCCGGTTGGAGGGCTACCGGGTCACCACCTACCACCGCAACGCCATGCGGGGTGGAGCACCCATCGGCGACGGCGAGTCCATCGTCGACACCGAGGCGTCGGTGAAGGTGTGGGCGGGCGACGAGCGGTTCGTGGCCATCGGCGAGGGCAACGGCCCGGTGAACGCCCTCGACGCCGCGTTGCGGTCGGTGCTCACGCAGCGCTACCCCGCGCTGGCCCGCATCCACCTCACCGACTACCGCGTGCGGGTGCTGGAGGGCGCCGAGGCCACCGGCGCGGTGGTGCGGGTGCTCATCGACTCGACGGACGGCGACCGGGCGTGGTCGACGGTGGGCGTCGACAGCAACGTCATCGAGGCGTCGTGGCGCGCACTCGTCGACTCGCTGGTCTACGGCCTGCTCCACGCCGGCGATCCCGCCTGAGAGGGTCCGAGCGGAGGTTCGTCCGGCGGCCGGGCCGCGGCGTAGCCTCGCATCGTGGCCGCCCCCGAGTACGTCCCGCAGCCGGCGATCAAGAACGTCCGCAGCTACGAGTCGCCGCCCCGGCGACCGGGCTCGTGGTGGTCGAACCGGCCCGGCGACTCGGCGACGGGGTTCGCGCCCGGCGAACTGCTCGGGTCACCCGGGCCCGACCAGGGCTACATGCTGGTGCTGGCGCGGCGGTTCGAGGGCCAGTTGTCGCTGGCGTCCGACGAGAGCGAGGACGACGCCATCGCCGGGGCCGTCGGGGTGGCGCTCAAGCGGGCCTCGCTGTTCGGGCGTGCGCCCGTGGTGCACGACCTGTCCGTGGCGCTCACCGTGTGGGGCTTCCTGGGCGACGCCTCGCCCGGCCTCATCGCCTACCGCCAGCCGCTGTTCGCCGAGGTGGCGAACCCCTACCACTACGCCGAGCAGCGCCGGGTGGTCGACCTCGTGCCCGACGACGTGCTGCTGCGCACGCCGGAGGACGTGGCCAAGGCGCACCGCGCCGACTGGCGCAGCCTGCTGCGCGTCTGACCTGGGCCGACGCGGCCCTCGTTAGGGTGGGTGACGTGGCCGGCCGGTGTGCCGCGAGTGGTCCTTGGCGGGGCTGCCGCTCTACGTAGACTGAGTGCCACCCTGTGTCACAGGAGTGTGCATTCCCCTGCACACCGAACCTCGGAGGGGTGACCAGTGCCAGATACGACATGGAACCCGCCCACCGGACCCCCCAACGGCGTTCCGCTGCGGCCGGCCGACGCCCGGCGCGAGCTGACCGAGGCGCTCGACGCCGCCCAGGCGCGTGATCGCGAGCTGCGGGCCGAGCTGGTGGCGCTGGCCACGGCCCGGGTCCGGGTCGGCGACCGCCTGTCCGCCGCCACCGGCGAGGCCACCGATGCGCGCGAGCTGGCCAAGCGGGCACTCACCCGGTCGCGGGAGTCGGCACGCGACGGCCAGCGCGCCGACGCCGCCAGGTGGACGGCCGCGGCGCAGGTGTTCGCGGTGCGGCTCGTCGATGCGCGCGCGCTGGTGGCCGACCTCGAACGGCAGCTGGCCGCCGGGGCCGAGCGGGCGCAGTGGGCCGAGACGGCGCTGGACGTGAACGTCGGCCGGCTGCAAGCCGTGGCCGCGGCCCGGCTGCCCCTGCTGACCGGCCGCCGCGGGGGGCGGGCCCAGGTCGAGGTCGACGAGACCGTGGCGGCGCTGGCCGTGTCGGCCGACGAGGAGGTCGCCCGCGCCATCGACGCCGCCCGGGCCGACGCGGCGCGAGCGGCCGAGACACCGTCTCCCGTGGACGTCGCCCCCGTCAGCGACGACGACCTCGACGCCGAGGTCGACCTCGGGCGCGCCGACGACGTGCTCGACGAGCTCCGTTCCGAGCTGGGCCTCGGCCCGCCGGCGGCCGGGGCCGGCGCCACCGCGCCGCGGTCCGCCGCGCCCGACCCGGCGTCGTCGTCCGGGCCGGCGTCGGCGTCCGGGCCGGCGGGCGCCGCCGGGACCGAGGGGCCCTCCCCGCCGGTCCACGCCGCGCGCCGCTGAGGCGGCCCGCCCGGGCAGGGCCGACCCGCTCCGGCAGCGTCACAGGGCGGAGGTAGCCTGAAACCTCGATGGACGCTCCTCGCCTCCGTTTCGCACCGTCGCCGACGGGCTACCTGCACGTCGGCAACGCCCGCGCCCTGCTGTTCAACTGGTTGGTGGCGCGCCGCGAGGGCGGCGAGATGCTGCTGCGCATCGAGGACACCGACGTCGACCGCAGCCGGCCCGAGCTCAGCGACGACATCCTCGACCAGATCCGGTGGCTCGGCCTGGGGTGGGACGGCGAGCCCACCCATCAGAGCGAGCGGCTCCACATCTACGCCAAGGCGGCCGACGACCTGCTGGCGGCCGGCCGCGCCTACTGGTGCGACTGCACGGGCGAGCAGGTGCAACAGCGCGCCAAGGACCGCGGCGGCCCGCCGGGCTACGACGGGCACTGCCGCGAGCGTGGCCTCGCCGGCGGCCCGGGGGCGGGCACCGCCCTGCGCTTCCGCGTGCCCGACGACGGCACGACCAGCTTCGACGACCTCGTGCGCGGCCACGTCAGCTTCGACAACGCCAAGCTCGAGGACTTCGTGCTGCTGCGCTCCACCGGCGTGCCGACGTTCCTGCTGGCCAACGTGGTCGACGACTCCGAGATGGGCATCACGCACGTGGTGCGGGGCGACGACCACGTCAACGGCACGCCCAAGTACGTGCTCATCGGCGAGGCCCTGGGCCTCGACCACCACCCGGTGTTCGCCCACCTGCCCCAGCTCGTCAACGAGCAGCGCAAGAAGCTGTCCAAGCGGCGCGACTCGGTGTCGGTGGCCGAGTTCCGCGAGGCCGGCTACCTGCCCGAGGCCATGGTCAACTACCTGGCCCTGCTGGGGTGGGGGCCCAAGGACGGTGTCGAGATCCGGCCGCTGGACGAGATCGTCGAGCTGTTCCGGCTCGACGACGTGACGCCGTCGCCGGCGTTCTTCGATGTGAAGAAGCTGGCGCACGTGAACGCCACCTACATCCGGGCGCTCGACCCGGCCGCGTTCGTCGAGCGGGCCCGCCCGTTCTTCGTTCACGGCCAGGCCACCGAGGACGTGCTCGTGCCCATCGCCGAGCTGGTGCGCGACCGGGTGCGGCTGCTCACCGAGGTCGAGCCGATGGTCGACTTCCTGCGCGATCCCACGGTCACCTACGACGACGCCTCGTGGCAGAAGCACGTCGCGAGGCATGGCGATCGGGCTGCGGCCATGCTCGATGCGGCCACCGCCGGCCTGGCCGGGTGCGAGTGGCAGCCGGGCCCCATCGAGGAGGCGCTCGTCGCCGCGGCGGCCGCCGCCGGCTTCGTCAACGCCGACGGCAACCCCCAGATGTCCAAGGCACAGGGCCCCGTCCGGGTGGCGGTCACCGGCCGCGGCGTCGGGCCTCCGCTGTACGAGTCGCTGGTCGTGCTGGGCCGCGAGCGCACGCTCGATCGGTTGCGATCGGCCCGGGCGCTGCTGTGACCTCGACCCTGCGCCCGTCGCCGACGCGGCCGTCCCGGCCCGCACGTTCGCGCGTGCGGCGGCCGGGGTGGTGGCTGTGGCGCGGCGTGCTGTTGGCCGCGACGCTGCTGCTGGGCTACATCGTGGTCACGTTCGTGCAGGTGTGGCTGGCCAGCCGCAGCGACGCCACGCCCCCGTCCGATGCCATCGTCGTGCTCGGGGCCGCCCAGTACGACTGCCGGCCGTCGCCGGTGCTCGAGCAGCGGCTCGACCACGCCTACGAGCTGTACACCGACGGGGTCGCCGGCACCATCGTCGTCACGGGCGGCAAGCAGGCGGGCGACCGCTGCACCGAGGCCAGCACCAGCGCCGACTACCTGCGGGGGCGGGGCGTCCCCGACGCGGACCTGCTGCTCGAGGTCCAGGGCCGCAACTCGTGGGAGTCCCTGGCGGCGACCGGGCACATCCTGAACGACCGCGACATGACCCGGGTGGTGCTGGTCACCGACGGCTATCACGCACTGCGGGTGCGGGCCATCGCCGACCAACTCGGCCTCGACCCGGCGGTGTCGCCCAGCCACCGCGGCGGTTCCCTGGGGGATCTGGTGCGCGAGACCGCGGCGGTCGGCGTGGGCCGCGTCATCGGCTTCGACCGCCTGGTCGACATCGACGAGCAGGTCGACCTCGAGCAGGTCGAGATCGAGAACCAGCCCTGACCGGCCGCCCGTTCGTGCGGCGTTCGTGAGGCCCGGAACCTGGCGATCCGACGTGCGACCCGCGAGCGTGGGCGGGTAGGGTTTCGGGTCCACCTTCGGGGGTGGTGTAATCGGCAACACTACTGGTTCTGGTCCAGTCATTGGGGGTTCGAGTCCTCCCCCCCGAGCCACTGTGATTTGACGAAGCCCCAGGTCAGCCGCCTGGGGCTTTCGCATGCCGGGACGCGAACCGCGCCGAACCTGCGCGCCCCTCCGTGACCTGCTCGCACGAGCCGTCCGCGTGGTATTAGGCAGCCTTAATACATTGGAGTAGGGTCGCACATCAGACGCGGGGAAGGGACCCGGCGACTGACCAGGAGCACGATCGAATGTCCTGCACGCGAACCAGGATCGGGATCGCCGCGCTCGCCGTGGTGGTGGCGCTGGCGGCCTGTGGCGGCGACACGTCGGGCGATGGCGACGTCGCCGCCGGTGACGGCGCCGGCAGCGACGCCGGCAGCGACGGGGACGGCTGGACCTACACCGACGGGTCGGGCACCGAGACGGCGCTCGACGAGACGCCCACCCGCATCGTGGCCCACGCCAGCTCGGCGGCCGCGCTCATGTCGTTCGGCGTCACACCCGTGGGCATCTACGCCGACACCAAGGTCGAGGACGACCTGGCGCTCGACGGGCTCGACCTCGACGGCATCGAGATCGTGGGGGAGGAGTGGGGCGTCATCAACGTCGAGGCGGTCGCCGCGCTCGCCCCCGACCTCATCGTGTCCGAGTGGTGGCCCGTCGAGCAGGGCTACACCGGCATGGAGCCGGGCGCCGGCACCGGCCTCGAGGTCATGCAGGAGATCGCCCCGGTGGTGGGCGTGGCCCAGGGCCCGTCCATCGTCGGCATGATCGAGGACTACGGCGAGCTGGCCGAGAGCCTCGGCGTCGATCTCGACGATCCCGATGTCGCGGCCAGCCGCGAGGCCTTCGACGAGGCGGTCGCCGGGTTCGAGGCCGCCGTCGAGGCCCAGCCCGACCTGTCGGTGCTGGCGGTGTCGCCCACGGAGGAGAGCCTGTACGTGGCGGTGCCCGAGCACTCGGCCGAGCTGTCCGACTTCACCGATTGGGGCATGGGGCTCGTCGTACCCGACAGCCCCGACGAGGGCTTCGAGTACTGGGAGACCCTCAGCTGGGAGAACGCGGACAAGTACCAGGCGGACCTGCTCATCGTCGACGAGCGCGGCTACCCCGCCAATCTCGAGGACGCCGAGGCGCAGCCGACCTGGCCGTCGCTCGACGCCGCCGCGGCCGGGGCGGTGGCCGTGTGGCCGGCGTACTGGGTGCGCACCTACGACGCCTACGCGGGCGCGCTGGACGGGCTGACCGAGGCGATCGAGGGCGCCGACGCCGAGCTCGTCCCCTGACGCGGGATTGGATCTGTCGCCCGGCGGTGGAGGCTCGACCGCCGCCGGGCGACGGGCGTCGATCCCGGTGCCGACACGGACGCGGGGAGGGGGCGTGGGATCATGCCCGAATGCCCTTCGACGAGGCGGCGACGTGGTGGCTCGAGCGGCGCAAGTGGCCCGATCAGCCCCACTACGGGCACGACGCGCTGTGGCTGGGCGAGGATGAGGTCGGGCATCTGGCTGGGGATGCTGCCGGGGCGCCCGGTCTACCGGGGCGACCGCGAGCTGTTCGTCGCCGACGGCCTGGGAGTGACCCTGGTGCCCCGCGACCACTGGTGGATGGCGTGGTTCGCCTTCGATCGGGACTTCTCGCTGTACGTCGACATCGTGACCCCACCGGTGGTGCGGGGCACCTCGATCACCATGATCGACCTCGACCTGGACGTCATCCGCTGGTCGGACGGACGCGTCGAGCTGCTCGACGAGGACGAGTTCGAGGACCATCGGGTGCGCCTCGGCTACCCGGACGACGTGGTGGCCGGCGCCCTCGCGTCCGGCCGCCACGTGCTGGCCGCGGTCCAGGCGGGCGAGCCGCCGTTCGACGCGCCGGGCGAGCGGTGGTCCGACCTGGTCCGCACCCGCGCGGCGCAGGCGCAGGACCAGGCGGGCCAGGCCGGACGGCCGTGACCACGCGCGGCGCCGCCGGTCAACCGCCGGGATCGTCGGGCGGGTCGAGCAGGGCCACCAGGCGTTTGGGCCCGACCTTGCGGTAGGCGTCCTCGACGATGGCGGCGATCTCGTCCCAGTCGGGGTCGATGTCGAGGCGGACGCCCAGCCAGCCGCTCGGCCCGACGTAGGCCGGGCGGAAGAACCGCTCGGCGTCCTCCTCGATCATCGCCTCCTGGACGCCGGGCGCCGCCGGGCACCAGATGGCGAGCCGCCCGTCGCCGTGGTGGTCGTCGGCGAACGTCGCCAGCGTCTTCTTGCCGCGGATGAACCATGCCGGGCGAGCCATGGCTGAGGCGCTCGCTCACCTCGGGCAGGGCCAGGCAGATCTTGCGTATGCGATCGAGCTCGGGCCGGTCGGTGGACACGTCGCGAGTGTCGCGGAACCCAGGTGTGCCGCGCTTGGACGTTTGCGCCTGGCACGATGGACGGTGATGCCGACGACCGATTGGAACCCGGTGCTGCGGGGCGAGTTCGCCAAGCCGTACTGGGCGGAGCTGCAGCAGTTCGTGGCCACCGAGCGGGGCCGGGGGACGGTGTACCCGCCGCACGACGAGGTGTTCGCCGCCCTCCACCTCACCCCGTTCAGCGACGTCAAGGTCGTGGTGCTCGGCCAGGACCCCTACCACGGCCCCGACCAGGCGCACGGTCTCTGCTTCTCGGTGCGGCACGGGGTGCGGCCGCCGCCGTCGCTGCAGAACATCTTCAAGGAGATGGAGGCCGACCTGGGTCTCCCGCCGCCCGACCACGGCTGCCTCGACGCCTGGGCCCGCCAGGGCGTGCTGCTGCTCAACACGTCGTTGACGGTCCGCGCCGGCAAGGCGGCGTCGCACCAGGGCAAGGGCTGGGAGACCTTCTCCGACGAGGTGCTGCGGGCGGTGAACGCCAAGCCCGAGCGGGTGGTCTTCATCCTGTGGGGGGCGTCGGCGCGCAGGAAGAAGGCGCTGATCGACCGGACCCGCCACGTCGTGATCGAGTCGGCGCACCCGTCGCCGCTGTCGGCGTCGAACGGCTTCTTCGGCAGCCGCCCGTTCTCGCGGGCGAACGAGGCCCTGGTCGAGGCCGGCCGCGACCCGATCGACTGGTCCCTCCCCGCGCACGACAACACCTAACGGTCGCCAGTCGCCGGTCCGCGGGTCGACCTGTCAGCGAGGGGCCAGCGGTTCCGGGCTGTCGAACCGGGCCTGCATGTTCTCGGTCCAGGTGGACATCTGCGCCGGCGCCGGCAGGCCGAGCCCGGCCAGGTCCCGTGCCAGGGGGTGATCGCCGAGCTCGAGCGTGACCCCTTCGGGCCCCACGATCACCTGGCTGCCCGCGCCCCCCTGGGTGAAGGCGGTGCGGTGGGGGACGCCGTCGATGACCGTGTAGGTGACCATCGGCAGGGGCGGCATCTCGTCGTCGCCGGCGCGGGGCAGCGTGAGGCGCAGGACCAGCTGCCCGTCCATGCGCAGCGTGCAGGCGACGGAGGCGGAGGAGTAGTCGAAGGCGATGTCCTCGACGGACTTCGGGAAGCCCCAGATCGTGCGGCCGGCTTCGCAGGTGAAGGCCTGGTCGACGGGCAGGTGGGTGATGAAGGTCCCGACGTCGTCGGCTGCGTCGGCGCCGGCGGGACGCACGAAGAAGGTGATCCCCACCTCGTGGTAGTCGCCCAGGTCGTTGTCGCGGTAGTCGATCACCGCGATGGCCACCTGGCACCGTCCGGGCGCCGACTCCACCGGCTCGAACGGGTCGGGCACGAGGGCGCGGGCGGCCACGATGTCGACGTCGAACATGGCCGTGCCCGCCGACGCGTCGCGCACCATGCACGGCATCGTGACGGTCCGCCCGGCGATCTCGTAGGTCGTCCCCTGCAGCGATGTCATGGCTCGCTCCATCCCCTCGTGCCGCGCGGGGCTCGGTCCGGCCGCGCCGGCGCATGGTAGGGCGGTCAGGACGGCGCGGTCCCGCCCAGCGCCTCCCGGAGGGCCTGGAGGGCCTGGCGGCCCGTGTAGTGGGGCGTCCAGCCCAGCTCGCGCTTGGCCTTGGCGGTGTCCATGATGGCGGGGTGGCTCGCCGCCTCCGCCCAGCCGGTGGCGGGCGGCACGCCCGGCAGGTGGGGGAGGGCGGCCACGGCCCGGGCCGCGGCCCGCCCCAGACCGCCGGGCACCGGCAGGGGCAGCAGCCCGACGGCCCGCGCCGCGTCCCGGGTGCTCACCACGCCGTCGGCGGCGATGTTGTAGGCGCCCGGCGGGCCGGCTCCGACGATGCACTGCAGGAGCGCGCGGCCGACGTCGTCCTCGTGCACGAGCTGCATCGGCAGGTCGGGCACGGGCGCCGGGACCGGCACCGGCAGTCGGCCCATCAGGTCGACCAGCCGGCGGCCCACCGGCGCGAGGCGCCCGGGCAGGAGGTCCTTGGCGCCGATGGTGTTGGGGCCCACCACGATGGACGGTCGCAGGAGGTAGAGGGCGAGGTCGGGGTGGGCGGCGATCTCGCCGTCCAGGAGGTGCTCGAGCTCGGCCTTCTCCTGGGCGTAGAAGAGGTGGGCGGCGGGCCGCACCGGCCAGTCCTCGGCCATGCCGACGGGGTTGTCGGGGTGGAACCCGTAGGCGGCGACCGACGAGGCGTACACGAACCTCCGGGCGCCGGCGGCCGCCGCGGCCCGCACGGCGTTGAGCGTGCCGTCGACGTTGATCTCCCGGGTGGTGGACCGGGATGAGGTGCCGGTGATGAGGAACGCCAGGTGGACGACGACGTCGGCACCCTCGAACGCCTGCTCGAGGCTGGCCACGTCGCGGACGTCGCCCCGGCGGTAGGTCATCTTCGTCCAGCCGTGGGCGGCCGGATCGAACCGGCGCCGGGCGATGCCGACGATGCGCGTCACCCGGTCGTCGTCCTGCAGGAACGGGACCAGCCCGAACCCGAAGGTCCCGGTCGGGCCGGTGACGGCGACCACCAGGTCCGACTCCGCTGCGGCCATCGACCGACCGTACTCGCGCCGGCCGACCGGCGGTCGAGCGCCAGGAATTGGGGCGAGCCGGCGCGTCGTGCCTTCCTACGCTGGCGCGTGTGTCCGAGACGCCGGCGGAGATCCAGGAGCACTACGGGCAGGACTACGACGAGGACGACCGGCTGCGGTCGGGTCCCGGTCGCCTCGAGCTCGCCCGCACCCAGGAGGTCATCCGGCGCAGCCTGCCCGCCGGCCGGTTGCAGATCCTCGACGTCGGTGGTGGGGCCGGCGTGCATGCCGCCTGGCTGGCCGACGACGGTCACGACGTGCACCTCATCGACCCGGTCGAGCGCCACGTCGAGCAGGCGCGGGCGCTGGCCGGGCCCGCGCGGCGGATCACCGCCGAGGTCGGGGACGCCCGCCGCCTCCCCACGCCGCCCGACTCGGCCGACGCGGTGCTGCTGCTCGGACCGCTCTACCACCTCACCGAGCGCAGCGACCGGCTGCTCGCCCTCGAGGAGGCGCGGCGGGTCGTCCGGCCGGGCGGCGTGGTGTTCGTTGCCGCGATCTCCCGCTTCGCGTCCCTGCACGACGGCCTCGGCCGGGGCTTCCTGTTCGATCCGGCGTTCGGCCCCATCGTGGAGCGGGACCTGCGCGACGGCCAGCACCGCAACCCCGACCGCCGGCCCGGGTGGTTCACGACCGCGTACTTCCACCGTCCCGACGAGCTGCGCGCCGAGGCCATCGAGGCCGGCTACGCGACGGCCGACGTCCTGGGGGTGGAGGGCGTTGCCGGGTGGCTGCGTGACCTGTTCGACCGCTGGGACGATCCGGAGGTCAGGGACCTGATCCTGTACGCGGCCCGTGCCGTCGAATCCGAGCCGTCGGTGGTCGGAGCCAGCCCCCACCTGCTGATGGTCACGCGCCGCTCCGCCACCTGATTCGGAGGTGGGTGGCCCAGGGAGCCCGGTGCCACTTCGCCCACGATCGGGTGACCGCCTGCTGGTCACCGGATCCGGTTTCGGCAGTCTCCACCCAGCGGATAAGCTGTCCCGTCCACCCAAGCCCCCATCGTCTAGTGGCCTAGGACACCACCCTCTCAAGGTGGCGACACGGGTTCGAATCCCGTTGGGGGTGCCACAAGAAAGCCCTGGTCAAGTGCCCTCGGCAGTCGCGGAGACGAGCGCAGGTCTCGGGGGTGCCAGCGGCTCAGGCGCCAGTCGCAGCGTCAGCGTAAGGCCCCAGGAGGGCTGAGATCTGCTCAGCCCGGGTGGCGACCTCGAGCGTCCCACCTTCGGCGAGCTCGAGAGTGGCAATCACCGGCTGGTCACCGACGCGGTGAAGCTTCTTCCGTTCCTCGACGTCGGCAGTACGGGGTGACGCGCTTGCTGACCTGGACGAGATCCTCCCGCCAGGCCGCCGGGCTCCCCCGCCACGCGAAGACATCGGACACCCAGACGCCGTGGCCGAACGTCCATCTGCTCTTCCCTGGCCGCAGGACCCGGACGGGAACGTTGCCGGGCCGGTTGCGCAGCCGGCGGTTCTGGAAGACCACCGTCAGGATGCCGATGGCGCACAGCCACAGCGGGACCCCGAGCACGAACAGGATGGCCCAGATCACGATCTCGTCGTCCTGCGTTCGTCGCGAGTCATCCGACTTCTCCTTTGCGTGGCGCGGTCCCGGACGCTCGCGCTCGTCTCGGCTTGGACATTGGCCCCGCGCAGTTCAACGACCGGGATCTGGTACCTGAGAGCCTTGCGGCGGGGCAGGGGATTCGCCTCATCCGTTCGGGATGGAGTCCCGGTTCACCCCTCGGCGGTGTGCGCCGGGTCGGGACCGGTCCCGTCGAAGGCCGCCACGGCCTGTCGGACCGTGGCGAACACATGGCCCCGGCCGACGGCGTCGATCGCGCCCGCCCGGGCCCACAGCTCCAGGGTCTCGGGCTCCACGCGGGCCAACGCCAGCCAGACGTCCTGCGACCGCAGCTCCCCGGCGAGCTGGGCCACCATGTCGGCGCCGTCGGTGTCGGTCAGCGAGATCGCGTCTGCGTCCAGCACGACCGCGCGGACCGGTTCCGCTGCGCCCTCGATCATCCCCTTCAGCACGTCGCGGAACCGGTTGGCGTCGGCGAAGAACAGCGGCCCGTCCAGCCGGAGCACAAGCACGCCCGGGATCGCCTCGGCCTCCTCGAACCGCGCCACGTCGACGAACGCACCCGACGTCGGGTCCCTGCCGAGACGGCGCACCGCCGGGTTGGACGACCGGGCGATGAGAAGGAGCAGCGACAGGACGACGCCGATCAGGATCCCCTGGATGATGCCGAAGAACAGGATGCCGAGCATGGCGCCCATGGCGAACACCCAATCGGCGCGGTTCACCCCGAAGTAGCGCCGCATCGGGGCGAGATCGACCACGCCGAGCATCGCGTCGATCACCACGGCGCCGAGCGTCGCTGCGGGCAGGTTCTTGAACAGCGCCGCCAAGAACAGCATGGTCAACAGGATGAACACGGCGTTGATCAGGGACGCCATCTGCGTACGTTGACCGGCGGCGTCGGCCACCGACGTCTTCGAGAGGCTGCCGTCGGTGGCGAACGCGCCGACGAAGCCGGCGGCGCCGCACGCCGCGCCCTGTGCGATCAGCTCCTGGTCGGGGTCGATCTCGTAGTGGTGCTTGACGGCCATGCCGCGCGCCGACGCCAGCGACTCGGAGTACCCGACGAACACGATCGACAGTGCACCGGCGAGCAGGGCGGCCCACTGGCTCCATCCGACGCCGGGAAGCTGCACGGAGAACAGGCCGGTCGGCACGTCGCCGGTCACCGCCACGTCGTGGTCGGTGAGGTCGAACAGGCTCACCGCCGCGATCGAGAGCGCCACGACGATCAGCGCACGGGGCCACCTCGGGAGGTAGCGGCGCATGAGCAGCAGCGCGATCAACGACGTCGCACCGACGGCAAGTGTCCACAGGTTGGTGTCGGGGATCTGCTTGATCGTCTCGACCAGCTCCTCGGCATAGGTCCCCGACACCGCCGGGATCCCGAGCAACTTCTGCGACTGGTCGATGATGATGCCGACGGAGAATCCGAGCACGAACCCGCTCAGCACGGCCTTGGACAGGAAGTTCGACACCCAGCCCAGCCGCAGCAGCCCCAGCGCGAGGTAAACGGCGCCGGCCATCAGGGCGAGGGCGGCCGTGTAGCCCACGGCCTTGCCCGTCCCCATGGCGGACGCCCCGACGATGGGACCGACCACCGCCGCGGACACCGCAGCCACCGCCCCGCTCGGCCCCTGGACCACCTGCCGTGAGGTGCCGAAGATCGCGTACGCCACGAGTCCCGTGAACGCGGCGTACAGCCCGTACTGCACCGGAACGCCCGCGAGCGTCGCGTAGCCGAGCGCCTGCGGGACCAGCAGCGCCCACACCGACAGCGCGGCGACCGCATCGGGCGCCAACCAGTCCCGGCGATACGCCGGCAGCCAGCGGACGATCGGAAGGTACCGACCCAGGCGCGTGTCGGCCGCCCCTGGTGGCTGCAGCGCAGCGCCCGGGCTCTGGTCGTGACGTGTCAGCGGCCTTCGCCCGTGTTGGCGATGAAACCGATGGCTGTGATGCTCGGCAGGAACACGTACGCAGCGGCTCTGGTCGTCACGAAGCTCGAGAACCCGGTGACCTCGATCGGCGGGCCGCCACCTGCCTGAGGTATCACGAAGATGCTCTCCGCTGGATCCTGGGTGCCGACCAGCGGATCCTTCGACCTCGGGTCGAGCCTGACGGCCCCGGCGAACTCGCTGTCGTTCATCCAACGTCGCAGCACGAACTCGTACTGGTTTTCGATGTTGGAGCCGATGAAGTGGAAGAGCATGCCGCGCTCGATGCCGTCGTGCGGCTTGCTTGGATCGTAGGTGGGCCCGTACGGCATCCCCCGGCGAATCAGGCGGTGAGAGTTGTTGCTGCCACCCGGCCGCCCTTGGCCCGCGACTGGTTGACCTCGTGGATTCACCCGACGTATGTGCGCGCCGACGGGACAGCGGATCCCCTTCGGATCACCCGATCCGTCAGCCAGGACGTACTCGAAGTCGTTCAATTGATCGGGTGAGATCCCTCCCGCGGGGCTGTCTGTCTCGGGTGACAAGGCGAGAGGAACGCCATTCCGCCATCGCCCACACATCTTCGCGGCCAGCAACTCGGGATCGATCCAGTCGCGATTCGACTGCAAGAAGGTTTCGAAGCCGACGACGTCCGCCTCGACCTTCTTGAAGACCGCGAAACTGCCGTTCCGACCCAGTGCCCGTGGCTCGGGTACCACGTAGTTCGTCGCGTCTTCGCGCAGGACGAACAGCCAAGGTTCGCAGGGCTGCTGGTGATCGGGAGGATAGATCTCCGGGCCGCCGCGGATGGTGGGCGTGGTGAGGCCGTCGGTGTAGCCGAAGTGGACTTTGGAGGTCGGCACCGGTTGGCCGTTCTGCATGTCTGTCAACGCCGTCCCGTCCTGGCGCCAGATCTCTCGGAAGGCGTCTGCCTCGGAAAACCATGCACACAGTCGGTCGCTGTAGTGCGTCATCGCCTCCGGGCTCAGGGCGTGCAGCGTGACCAGGACGTGGTCGTCCCCCGATCCGAAGCCGCCGATCCAGTTCCTGGGCGCGCTTGGACCGGTGTCTCCGACCAGCTCCGCTCGTTCCGCGGCTCCTTCGATGAATGCACCGAAAGATGTGAACGACAGGTCGCGGACGCGTTCCGGTACCTCGAGCGCAACCAGTCCGGGCCACGTGACACCGATGTTCAGGCAATAGTCGGGCGTGCAACGTGGGGCAGTTGCGGGATCGTCTCCCGGCCCGGGCGCGAACCCCACGTGCCAGTCCGCGGCGGTCGTGACCTGTGGGGTGTCGGATTCGTCGCCGCTGACCAGCCGTCCGAGCTGCCTGCGCGCCTGTGCCGGAACGCCCACCGCCAACAAGAAGTGCCGAACCATCGGCATCCGGTAGGCGCGGAGGACGAACCCCTGGATGTCCGCGAGGTCGAGCGCGGCCTGCTTCCGGGCCCCCGAGTCGCCGGCGATCTCTTCACGGTCATGCCGCCGTCGACTAGTCAACCGGCCGAGGAGCTTTGAGGCCATCTGACGCTCGTGCTAGCCAGCAGTCGCTGGCGGCGCGTCGCGATCGGCCAGCAGGGCTCTGATGTCTTGGACACCGAGGCCCGGATAGGCGCTGTAGAACCCGATGGCCGGATAGTTGTTCTCCAGTGCCCACTCATAGAACGCCTGGGCGTTCTTGGCTACCGGCGTGGGTGGCGAGCCCTCGACGCGTGGGAAGAGAGCGTCGAAGACGAACGAGGTCTGGTCGGCGAAGTCCTGGATGTACTTTTCGAACGAGCCGTCGTAGATCGTGAAGAAACCTATGTGGTTCTTCTCGAACGGGACCCAATGAGAGAAATGCAGCGTTCCGATGGAGTCTGACGCTTCGTGCCCCTTCTCTCCGATGAGGGCCTTCCCGAGCAGTTTCAGCGCAACGGCCTGCCGCCGGGACTTGATGGCCATGTAGGTCAGTAAGGCGCCCTGCTCGGTCTTGCCAGAAAAACCCGCATCGCTCGCGCAGGCCTTGATGTCCTGAACCGAAGCGTCTTCGTAGGCGAAGTACGTGTCCAGAGGCTCGCGGGTGTGGTGTGTCAGCCATTTGACGACCCGCTCCCGGTTGGCGGCCACGTGCGTGTCGGGAGCGTCGTCCACATGGCGGAAGATGGCGTCGAACGTCGGCGCGGCACTGTCCACGAGTCGCTCGATGTGCTCGTCGACCTCGCCGTCGATGTCCGAGAGGAAGAGAAGCTTCTCGTCGCCCTTCACCATGAACCGGGAGAAGTGCACCGTGCCGAGGTGATCCTGCGCTTGCGCGAGATCGGGCATCAACGGGGGCAACTCCTCGCGCAGCGCCTCGGCGTTCGCGGGCCCGTTGATCGGGAACTCGATGACGAGATGACTTTGCACCATGACGTCCTCCTCGAAGCGTCGGTAAGACCAGGGCCTCAGGCGTCGCGCATCTCGCGACCGTGAGCGATCAAGGCCCAGATCACGAGGACGTCGAGGGTGATCACGGTGAGTGCCCAGAGCGGGTAAACGGGGATGAAGAAGAAGTTCACGATCAGGCTGATGCTGGCGACGATCACCCCGACGGTCCGGGCGGCGATGTTGCCGCTGAACACGCCGATGCCGCTGAGCAACACGATGCCGCCCAGGACGATGTGCACCCAGCCCCACTGCGTGAGGTCGAGGTAGACGGCGCCGGTGTTACCCCAGACCACCCAGTCGTCGTTGACGGCGGCGATGATGCCGTACAGGAGGTTGACACTCCCGCCGATGATCAACATCACTCCGGCGAAGGTGATCCAGCCGGTCCAGCCGGACCGCTCGTCGTAGTACCCCGGTATCTGCTCGCCGCTTTCTGTCGTCGTCATGTTCGCGTCCCTCTCTGCCGTTCTGCCGACCCGACCACTGCCGGATCCGACGGGGCTCGGTCGACCCGACGGTACGAAGGGGCCCTGCTCACGTCGTCAGCCGGACGGGATGAGATCCGGTCACTCGACCAGGAGCTGTTCGATGATTGCGAGGTCGTCGAAGTAGCTGCGGATGGCGCAGATGCGGTCGTCGCCGTCGAACTCCGCGATCGTCGCCCCCGAGAGATTGACGCGGCGGCCCGTTGGTTCGATCACCAGGTCGTCGTCGACGACCAGCGGACCGGTATGGTCGGCGGCCACGTGCCATTCGGTGATGGCCTTGTCGCCGATCTGGTCGAGGGCCTGGACACGGACCTCGATCCCGGAGAACGCATCGTCGCGGTGCTCGAACGCCCCCAGCAGCTCGTCGCGGGAGGTGACGAACAAGTTGGGTGACCATGCTGTCACGTCCGCGGTCACCAGATCGGCGATCGCGGCGCGGTCGCCGGTGACAGTGGCGTCGAGCAGGCGCCGCATGGCGCTCGCCCGGGCCGAGGCGGTCGAAGCCATGCGGGTCTCCCTTCGCTGGCAGCGGATCAGGTGCCGAGCAGTTGGGCCTTGGCGGCGGTGAACTCCTCGTCGGTCAGCGCGCCTGAGTCGTGCATGTGCACGAGCCGGCTGAGCTCGTCGACCTCGCCGCCGGTCGAGGCAGGAGGCGGGGCGACGTACTGGGGCAGCGGGGCAGGGTCCTGGCCGGCTGCGGACGACCCGGCCGCCTCCCGGTTGTGCCGGTCCTGCTCGGCCTGACGCTTGTGCGCCCAGTAGGCGACACCGATCGTCGCGGCGCTGACCGCAAGGCGAGCCACAGGTCGGCGACGACGGAACATCAGTCCCATGACGCTCCCTCCAGTTTGCGTGTGCGCTGCGGTCGGGCGGCACGCACTCCGATCCGCGCCAACATGGTTCACGTCGGCGCCCGTGTGCTCATCCGAAAGGGATGATCACAGGAGACCGAGGTGCCTCGCTCGCTCGACCGCCGCGGCTCGGGACTCGACGCCGAGCTTGCGGTAGGTGCTCCGCAGGTGGGCCTTGAGCGTGTTCATGGACACGTAGAGGTCCGACGAGATCTCGCGATTGTTGAGCCTGGTCGGGAGGTAGCGGAGCACCACGCGTTCGCGGTTGGTCAGGCCGGAGACGTCGGCGGACGCGGACGCGTCCGGCTGGCATGGGCCGGGCTCTGGCCTCGGCGATGGCGCGCTCCAGTGCCTCGAGGGGCGGCTCCGGGGCACCTCGGCGAAGCCGGGCATCGAGTGCCAGGGTGACATCCATGCCTGCGTCGGTGATGGAGCGAGCGAAGCCCTGCGATCGGGACAGGTCGAGGATCCCGTCGAGCTGTTGGTCGACGCGGATCGCGTCGCCGTCGAGCAGCCCGATCTGTGCCTCGACGAGGCAGCGCTCGAGTCGTGGTCTCGGCTCGGCGCCTGGCTCGAGCGTCTCCACGCACGCGGCCGCTGCCTTGGGGTCCCGCCTCCGGGCGTGGTACTCGGCTTCGGCGATCACGCGACGGCGGCCCGAGCCCAGCCGCGCCAGCTGGTCGGCCGTGACCACGGAGCCCGCCGCGGTCCGGACCCGTACCTCGAGTGCATCAACGCGTGCGATGAGCGGTGACTTCAGGTCCGGGGAGAAGAAGCCCCGTGCCCGATCCAAGCGGTGGAACGCCTCGTCGAGCTCGCCGCGCCGCAACGCGACGCGGGCCAGTTCCACCAGGCTCATCAGCGCGAGCACTGGCCGACCAGGTGTGGCGATGTCGAGCGCAGTCTCGAGGTACCGCTCGGCGGCGGTCAGGTCGGCGACCTCGGCCTCGATGGCGCCGAGCGTGCGTATCACCTCCGAGGCTGAGAAGTGCCGCTCGGCCCCGAGTCGCCGCGCCGCCGCGATCGCCCGCCCGGCCAGCTCGCCGGCGAGCCGGAGGTTTCCGTATTCGAGCTCGACCGCCCCGATCGCGCCCGCGAGCATGACCTGCTGCATCAACGGGTTGGGCGCCCACCGGTCGATCGCGTCGCGATATGTGGCTCGAGCATCGGCCGGCCGATCCAGGAAGTCGTACCCCCGGATGAGCATGTGCGGGGCTGCGTCGACGAAGAGATCCTCGCCGGGGACCGACCGTCGTACCGCATCCTCGGCCTGCGTGACGGCTGCGTGGATCTCCCCGCGGTGGCCGAGCCACATGGCTTTCGCCAGGGTGTGCCGCGCTGTGAACCGCGGGCCGGGATCGGCGGGTGGGAGGGTGTCCAGGTAGGCGAGCCAACGTCCGGCCTCGTCGATCCACCCGACCAGGAGGAGCACGACGATGTAGTCGAGCACCTGGTCGCTGCGGGCGGAGAGCACCTCGCTCCCGAGCTCGGAGATCCACGCGCTGATTGCGGCGCGCCCGAGATACCCGCTGGCGGCATGGTCGCGCACCAGGGCGAAGGCACGGTCGGCGTCGGTGCCGTCGATGGCGTGGCGCACCGCGCGGGCGATGTCGTCGTGCTGCTCGTACCAGCGCGAGGCGGTGGCGTGCAGCGCCTTGACTCGGTCGGGATCTCGCGCCGACAGCCAGTCCCGGAGGAAATCACGGAAGAGCTGGTGGAAGCGATAGGTCCCCGTGCCGGCGCCGACGCGGACCAGGAACAGGTTGGCCGCCTCGAATGCCTCGAGAATGTCCGCGGCGTCGTGCCGTCCGGTCAGGGCCCGGCACCGCTCCACGTCGAACTCGTCGAGCGTGGCCAGCGCGAGGAGGCAATCGAGGCTCTCCGAGTCGAGCCGGGCGAGAACCTCACTGGCGAGGTAGTCGGTGACGTTGCGATCGGATCCGGCGAACGCCCCCACGAACGCCGCCGGGTCGGGCTGGTCGCGCAGCGCCAGCGCTGCCAGGTGCACACCCGCGGCCCAGCCTTCTGTTCGCGCCGTCAACGTGTCGGCGTCGTCGGGGTCGAGCTCGACCCCGCTCGCGGCGACCACCCGCGCAGTAGCCCGGTCCGAGAACCGCAGCTCGTCGGTTCGCAGCTCGCCGAGGAGCCCATTGACGCGCCACCGGGCCAGGGGCAGCGGCGGGTCGGATCGGCTGCTCAGCACGAGCGCCATTCCAGGTGGGAGCCGCTCGACCAGGACGCCGAGTGGTGCGATGGCGTCGGCGGGAACCATGTGGAGATCGTCGATCACCAGGGCGGCGCGCCGGTCGATCGTGGCCAGGTCGTTCACCAGCGACGGCACCACGTCGTCGAGCGCGAGTGGGTCCTCGGCGAGCAGCGCCCGGGCGTCGTTCCCGATGCCGTCGCCCAGGTGTGCGCAGGCGGCGATGACCGAGGTCCAGAACCGGGCGCTGTCGGCGTCGGTGACGTCGCAGGTCAGCCAGGCCCACGATTCCGCCGGCCGGTGGTGGACCCACTCGGTCAACAGGATCGTCTTGCCCGCCCCGGCAAGGGCGGCGACCAGCGTCACCGGGTGGCTCTCGACGAGCCGGTCGAGAGCTGCCAGGGGCTGGGCGCGCGGCACGATGGTCCGTGGAGGCACCGGCGGTCGAAACTTGGTGACCGCTAGTTGCGTGTCCGCCATCGCCTCGCCGCCTGCTTCGGGGTAGTCGTGGACGCTGGCAACTGAGTGATGAGAATTAACCCCGGACTGGGCGATGACTCATCAACCCAAGAGTGATCAGATAACAACCAGTTTAATGCTAGGGCCGTGAGTATCGATGCCGTTTGGGCCCGGGGGTGTCGAGTCCGTGCGTTGCGACGTGACGATCGTGGGAGAGCTTGGGGTTCTGCTCCTGGGCGCGTTCAGCGACGTGACATTGCGACACGCGCATCCTGCGAGGTCGCCTGGGGATGGCGGCTGATCGTGATGGAAGGTTCGACCGTGTCGCATCGTGCGTCGGTTCGAACCAGCACCGAACCGTCGCGACTCCACCGACAAGGGCACGGACGATCAACGGTGGGTCCGGATGCGCTCGGGCGCGGATCACCACCGCGCGTGCCGTTGTTCGCGATCCGTCGGATGCGCCTCGAGGAACGCCTGAATCTTCACCCCGACCGTCGCGTCATTCTCGTGCACGGTCCGGCCGGGGCGGGCAAGACGGTTCTCGTCGCGCAATGGGCGAGAGCACACAGCGAGCCCTGCGCCTGGCTGTCGATCGACCCGACCCACGACAACGAGACGGCCATCTTGCGGCAGTTGGTCGAGGCGCTGGAGCAGCTCTCCTCGGAAGGTCCCGTTGTCGTCGGTCGACCCACGATCGAAGTGGCCATTGACCACGGCGTGCTGTGGGACGTCCTCCACTCGGTGACCCAGCACCTCGGTTCGGGCATCACCCTCGTGCTCGACGATGTTCATCGCCTGCACGATCGAGCGGCCCGGCACGTTCTCGAGCTGCTCGTCGAGCATCTCCCTGACGGCGTCCGGCTCGTGCTCATCTCCCGATCCAAACCACGGATCCGGCTCGAACGCGCCAGGCTGCGCGGTGACCTGGTGGAGATCACCCCGGCCGAGATGCGGTTCGAACGTGCCGAGATCGAGCTGCTGACCTCGACGTGGACTGGCCGGCAGCCTGATCCTGCCGCGCTCGAGCAGACGACTCTGGGTTGGGCAGCGGGACTTCGGCTCGCACAGTTCGAGGGCTCGACCCCTGACACGCCGCACGCACCCTGGCCTGGCTCCGCCGGCATCGCCAGCGACTACGTCCGAGAGGAGGTGATCGATGCGTGTACGGCACGCGCACGCTCGTTCCTCGAAGTGAGCTGCTGGCTGCCCATGCTCACCGAGCAGCTGTGCGCTGCGGTCGCGGGTGACGCGAGCGGCGCTGCTTCGTTGACCCGGTCCGACACCGACGCGGTCCCGATCGTCCCTGTCGCCAGCCGGCCGGGCGAATTCCGTCATCCGCCGATCCTGGCTCGCATCCTCCAGCAGGAGTTCGGCCGGCGTGATCCGCGGGCCGCGCGGACCGCTCGCCGCCGCGCGGCACAGGCCTGTCGAGAGTCGGGGAATCTGGTCACCGCCATCGAGTTGTTCCTACAGTCGGCATGCGCCGACGAGGCGGCAGAGACCTGCGCGGAACTGGCCGCGACAGGTGAGTCGTCGCTCCGTCGGATCCACGAGCTGTTCAGGCGGGATCCCGAGATTGCGCCAGCCAGCTCGCGGTGGTTGGCCTGGCGGATCCGGGCCGCGGTCGCCGCGGGATGTGTCGACGAGGCGTGCCGCCTGCTCGACCAGGCAGGAAAGGCGGCCACGTCGGCCGACGCGCTAGGGGAGGCAGATGACCTAGGTCTCCTGGTGGCGCGGGCCGTGGTGGCCGAGCGCGTCGGCGACGTCGCCGGCTTGCTCGCCTGCGCCGATCGTCTGAGCTCGCTCGTCGAGCCGACCGGTACCGGCGAGTGTTCGATCGGACGTGCCCATGGCTGGCGCGTTCGCGCCCTGGTGTGGGCCGGTGACGCGAAACGTGCGAGGGCAGCACTGAACGAGCTGCACCAGGTAGCCGTCGGACATGCACCCGAGGTGGTGGCCGAGGTCGCACTGTCGCGGGCCTGGGTCACGTGGCTGACCGGCGACATGTCGGGCACGGCAGAGAACGTCGCAGCGGCCCGGCCCGGCTCCGGCGGCGACGGTTGTTCTTCCGCTGAGCTCGCGCTGTTGGCGGGGTCGGCTCACCGTGAGAGCAATCACATGGGCAAAGCTGTGGCGCTTCTCGACGACGCTCGCGCCCTCGCCTCCGCATCCTCCCACCGCGTCGTCGCCGCGCTCGCCGCGAGCGAACTCACCCACTGCCACCGCGCCTCGGGCGCCGAGATGGAAGCACTGGAACTGGTGGTGTCAACCCGCGCCGCCCAACCCGATCTGCCGGCGTTGATCGATCTCCAACTTCGCCGTGCGGAAATGAAGGTGCGGCTCGACCGGGGAGACATCGCCGGAGCGCAGGCCACGCTCCAAGACGCACCACCAGGAGCCGAGACGCAGCTGTTGGCTGCGCGCGTTGCGCTGCGGCACGCGCCGGCCCGGGCCCGCGAGATCCTGGAGGCCGTTGCCCCGCGCGTGCCCCGGCAAGCAGTAGAGGAACGGCTTCTGCGCGCCCAGCTGCCCGACGCCGAACCGGGCGAAGCGTCGGCCGCGCTCATCGAGGCCGCTGCGGTCGGTGAGCCGCTTGGCCTCGTGAGGACCTTCCTCGACGAAGGCCCCACGCTCTGCCGGCGGCTGCCCGAGCTGACACTCGAGCACACCGACCGGGCCCTCGGCCGACTGGCCGCCGTGGTCTGCCACGAGCTGGCACTGGCGCCCAAGCGCCGGGAGACCACACCGATCGAGCAGCTCACCGCCCGCGAGCTCGCAGTCCTGCGCATGTTGCCGTTGCGCATGTCCAATCGCGAGATGGCCGCTCAGCTGTATATCTCGGTCAGCACGCTCAAGACCCACGTCCGGGCCATCTATCGCAAGCTCGACGTACCTCACCGGTCCGCAGCGGTCAATCGCGCCCGGGCGTTGCAGCTCGTCTGACGCCGGCGGTCGATCGTCCCGATCGGATGAGGCGAGATCGGTGATCGCGGCCCACGATGGGCCGGAGAGCACGCACCGTCGCGTGCTCCCGGCCATGGACGTGCCGTGTCGGGAACACCCGGCCGTGCGACATGAGGGAGACACAGACGATGAGTGGACCCGATCGCAGCAGGCTTCCGATCCGGCGCGAGACGTTCGCGGGCGTCATCGACAGGACGCTCGCCGGTTCCCAGCCCGACTGGAACCTGATCGAGCATCCGAGGCCGCCGGACGGGGCCCCCAACGTGCTGCTGGTGCTCATCGACGACGCGGGGTTCGGCAACCCCAGCACGTTCGGCGGGCCGATCCAGACACCCAACTACACGCGGATGGCCGAGGGCGGGCTGCGCTACAACCGGTTCCACGTCACGGCGCTGTGTTCTCCGACCCGAGCGGCATTGCTGACCGGGCGGAACAACCACGCGGTGGGGTTCGGCTCGATCGGCGAGTTCGCGTGTGGGTTTCCCGGCTATTCGGCCAACCTCCCACGGGACTGCGCGGCCCTGCCGCGGATCCTCCGGGACAACGGCTACAGCACCGCGGCGTTCGGCAAGTGGCACCTGACCCCCGATGGCCAGCAGGGCCCGGCGGGGCCGTTCGATCGTTGGCCGAACGGCTGGGGGTTCGACTACTTCTACGGGATCCTGGGCGGCGGGTCGAGCCAGTGGGACCCGTGTCTCGCGGAGAACCAGAAGATCATCGGCACCCCGGCCGAGTTCTACGACGAGGAGAACCCCTACTACTTCCCCGACGCGATCTCCGACCGAACCATCGAGTGGCTGCACGGGGTACGGGCGCAGGACGCGCACAAGCCGTTCTTCGTGTACTACTCGACGGGCTGCAGCCATGCCCCGCACCATGTTGCCAAGGAGTGGGCGGACAGGTACAAGGGCCAGTTCGACCAGGGATGGGACCGGCTGCGCGAGCAGACCTTCGCCCGCCAGAAGGAGCTCGGCGTCATCCCGGCGAACGCGGAGCTGACCCCCCGCGACGAGGCGTTCCCGGCCTGGGACGGGCTGTCCGACGACCTGAAGGCGTTCTACGCACGCCAGATGGAGGTCTATGCGGGGTATTCCGAGAACGCGGACCACAACGTCGGGCGTGTGATCGATGCGATCGAGGATCTGGGCGAGCTCGACAACACGCTGGTCATCTGGATCTGGGGTGACAACGGTGCCTCCATGGAGGGCACCGTCACCGGCTCGTTCAACGAGCTGACGATGCAGAACGGCATCCCGCTGACCGACGAGATGCAGCTCCAGCTGGCGGAGTTCTACGGCGGGCTCGATGCATGGAGCTCCGCGGTCATGGCGCCGCACTACGGGGCCGCCTGGGCGTGGGCGGGGAACACGCCGTTCCAGTGGGGCAAGCAGGTGGGCTCCCACCTCGGCGGGACGCGCAACCCGATGGTCGTGCACTGGCCCGGCCACGTCGGCGATGCCGGTGGGCTGCGCACGCCGTTCACCCATGTGATCGACGTCGCGCCCACGATCCTCGACGCGGCGGGGATCCCCGCGCCCGACGCGGTCGACGGGGTCGAGCAGGAGCCGATGCACGGAACCTCGTTCGTCGCGTCGCTCAGCGATGGCGCTGCGCCCGAACACCGTACGCAGCAGTACTTCGAGACGGTCGGCAACCGGGCCATGTACAAGGACGGCTGGTGGCTCGCGATGAAGACGGAGCGCATCCCGTGGTTGCTCACCGCCGAGGCGCTCGCGCCGTACGCCCCGGGTGTCTGGGATCCGGACTCGGGCCGTGCCGAGCTGTACTACCTGCCCGACGACTTCACCCAGGCCAACGATGTGGCCGCGGAGCACCCCGACAAGGTCCAGGAGCTCAAGGACCTGTTCTGGCAGGAGGCCGAGCGCTACAAGGTGTTGCCGTTGCTCGCGACGCTGTCGACGTTCTTCGGCATCCTGCCGCCGATCACGGGCGAGACGACGTTCGAGTTCCGGGGAGACGTCCAGAACGTGATGCCGGGCATGATCCCGAGGATCTACAACCGCTCGTATGCGATCACCGCCGATCTGGTCGTGCCCGACGGCGGCGCCGAGGGCGTGATCGTCGCCGAGGCCGACCACCTCGGGGGGTTCACCCTCTTCGTCAGGGACGGCAAGCTCACCCACACCTACTCGATGATGGGCGTGCTCGTCTTCACGCAGATCGCGGAGGAAGACCTCCCGACCGGCGACGTGACCGTCCGCATGGAGTTCGAGGCCGACGGGGCGACACCGGCGACCGGCGGCAACGTGACCTTGTCGATCGATGGCCGACCGGTCGGCAAGGGTCGCATGGACCACACGGTGCCCGTCCGGTTCTCGGGCTATGCGGGGATGGACATCGGGCGGGACAACGGTGGCGTGGTCGATCGGAGCTACGAGAGCCAGAAGCCGTTCCCGTTCACGGGCACGGTGAAGAAGGTGGTGTTCGACATCACGCCGCACCTCTCGGACCAGGACGAGCTGGAGCTCCATGCCGCCGAGCAGCACGGGCACGCCGCGCACAGCCTGTCGGCATGACCCGGAGTGCGAGCGACCGTCGTCGGCGCCGGGACGATGTGGCGTCGTAACGCCCGCCCGGCCGCCGACGGCCTGGTGGCGGGGTGCGAGGCCCTCCTCGACGGCCGCTACCCGGAGTACCTCGCGTGCCAGGGCCACCGCATCCCGGCATGGGCGTGGACCAACCCGCTCGCACACGCGCCGGCGGAGCAGATCCGCGCCATGATGTCGACGCGGAGCGAAGGACCGGGCGCTGTCGCCGGCTGGCACAAGGCGTTCTGCTACGTGGCCGGGGAGGTGCTCGACGTCGCCGAGCGCCGCGTACCGCTCGCCGACCTCCAGGCGTCCGTGCTCGTGCCCCTCGAGCTGGACCTCATCGCGCACCGGGAAGCGCGCTCGTGGAGACCGGGCACATGGGTCGCGGAGGTGTTGGCCGTCCTGCCGGACAGCCCACGGATGCGACACGGCACCTCGCGTTGAGCGGACCGATCAGCGCTCGGGCCCGCGCGGCTCGTCGGGCGGACCCGGCGCGTCCTGGGCGGACGGTTGCCAACCCCTGGGACGCCAGACGGTCACGATCTTGCCGATGGCGGTCACGAGGAACAGCTGACCAACGAGCGCCTCGAGCACGGCGAGGCTCTGGCCGGGGTTGCGGGCCGGGACCAGGTTGCCGTAGCCGGTCGTCGTGAGGGTGACGAAGCTGAAGAACAGGTCCTGGCTCACGCTCCCGACGCCGGCGGCACCGAAGAACGGCTCGGATTGGGCGGCCCCCAGGCACCGGTAGCCGAACGCGAAGGCCATGCCGATCAGCAAGTACGCGCACAGCGCACCCAACATCGTCTCCTGGTCGACCACCCGGCGATAACCAATGTGGCGCACGATCGAGAGGGGAGCCACGACGTAGAGGGTGCTCGCGGTGAGGAAGACGACCGCCACGAGGTCCGAGTCGCGATCGATGAACAGGTTGGCCACCGCGGCCGCGGTCGCCAGGGCGAAGATCCCCATCGCCACCCTGCGCAGTCCCCGAGGTGCCTGCGAGGTCCGCAGGGCCAGCCAGACCGCGCCGATCTGAGCGACCAGCACGATCGTAAAACTCCAGCTCTGCGATCATCGAGGTCGCCAGCACGTAGGTCGCGACGATCATCAGCAGGACGAGCCCGTAGCTGTCGGCCGAACCGAAGGAGCGCGCGAGGCGCCGGATGGCCCGCGCCTCCCGTTCTCGGTCCTGCGCATCCGCGGCAGACCTGACCATCCCGTCACGTCCCCTTCTGTCGGACCAACGGAACCGTGCGCAGAGGTCGACAGTCGCGTCCTCAGCCAAAGGGGGTGAGATCGGCGACCGATCATCCGGAACGAATGACGACAGATGGCGCCGACGGAGAGATCGTGCGTCCGAGACCGCCACGCGAGAACAGGAGGCTCCGATGAGTGCGACCGAAATCGACGAGCTGGGCCCGGTGGACTACCTCGTCGTCGAATTCCCTCCAGGCAAGAGCAACTTCTCGGGCGAGATGGCCGCCGAGCTCGCCTCGCTGGTCGAGTCCGGGACCGTCCGTGTGCTCGACCTGCTGATGGTGCACAAGGCCGACGACGGCACCGTCGAGGCGTTCGAGATCGACGACCTCGACGAGGACGAGGCGGGTGAGCTGCTCGGCCTGGAGACCGAGATCGCCGAGATCCTCGCCGCCGAGGACGTGGTGCACCTCGCCGAGGCGATGGAGAACGGCAGCGTCGCCGGCGTCGTCGTCTGGGAGAACTCCTGGGCGGCTCCGTTCGCGTCGGCGGCCCGCCGTGCCGGTGGCCAGCTGATCGCCTGCGGCAGGATTCCCACCCAGGCGATCGCGGCGTCGATCCTCGACGAGGACGCCGCTCCGAGATGAAGGAGAGTGACATGCCCCTTCGACCTGCTCGAGCCGCACGACGTGGCGTCATCGGCGCGCCGGTGGCCAGAACGGCAGCGGTCGTCGGCACCGCCGCCGTCGTTTCGCATGGCGTGAATCGACGCCAGGACCGTCGCGATGACCGTCGCGACCGTCGCCAGGATCGTGGCCCCCGCGGCTGATCCGCACCGGCGCGCGCCGTTCGCGGCCGCGCCCTTCACAAAGGTAGGTGTTCCTCCATGTTGGTCGCCGAGTGGCAGGTGGGAGAGGCGGTCTGGACCATGTTCTGGTTCACCGTCTTCTTCCTGTGGGTCTGGCTGGTGATCGCTGTCTTCGTCGACATCTTCCGCAGCGACGACCTCGGTGGATGGGGCAAAGCCATGTGGTGCCTCTTCGTGATCGTCCTGCCCTACCTGGGCGTGTTCATCTACCTGATCGCGCGGGGCGGCACGATGCGCGAGCGGGCGGAGGCCGACGCCCGGACGCGGGAGACGGAACGGCGCGAGTACATCCAGGACGTGGCCGGCACGGCGTCGAGCCCAGCGGCCGAGGTCGAGCGCCTGGCCAACCTGCGCGCCCAGGGCGCCATCGACGAGGACGAGTTCCAGGCCCTGAAGGCCAAGGCCCTCGCCTGACCCCACGGACGACGACCACCCCGTTGGAACGAGCCCATTCGAGGTCTGATGTCCAGCCCTGATCAGCCGACCCGAACCGCCGACCGCCCGAGGAGGGTGGTCCACCTCGACCCCGTGCAGCGGGCGGCGCACGGGCGGGCGGCGCGCGCCAAAGTGTCGCGGTCCTCGCATGCCGTTTGGGCGGCCGGCCCGGATCGACCGGATCCGGTGGCGCTCTTGCGCGCTCAGGAAGCGACGCGCGTTCCCGAGCTCGTGCCCCTCCGTCACGAGCGGATGCTCGAGTCGCCGTTCACCTTCTACCGCGGGGCAGCCGTGATCATGGCTGCCGACCTGGCGACGGTGCCGAGCTCGGGGCTGCGCGTGCAGGCGTGTGGCGACGCCCATCTCGCAAACTTCGGCGGCTTCGCGGCACCGGATCGCACGTTGGTCTTCGACATGAACGACTTCGACGAGACCGCACCCGGCCCTTTCGAGTGGGACGTCAAGCGGCTGGCCGCGAGCTTCGAGATCGCAGCCCGGGCCCGCGAGTTCCCGACGAAGACCGCGCGCGAGGTCGTCCGACGCGTGGCGCGCTCGTACCGCGAGGCGATGGCGCAGTTCGCGACGATGACGAACCTCGACGTCTGGTACTCCCGGCTCGACGCACAGGCCGTGCTCGACCGCTGGCGGAGCCAGGTCAGCCCGGACGACGTCAAGCGCTTCGAGCGCACCGCCGCCAAGGCCGAGCGCAAGGGCAGCCTCAAGGCCCTGTCGCGGCTCACGGAGCGGGTCGACGGCGCGTACCGGATCGTCAGCGACCCGCCGACGCTGGTGCCGGTGAGCGACCTCGGCGGCGACCCCGAGCCGTTCCTGGCCTGGTTGCACGAGCGCTACCGGGCGTACCGCCGCAGCCTGCAACGCGATCGTCGGCACCTTCTCGAGGGCTACCGGCTCGTCGACTTCGCGCGCAAGGTCGTCGGTGTCGGGAGCGTGGGGACGCGGTGTTGGATCGCGCTCTTGCTCGGGAAAGACGACGCCGATCCGCTGTTCCTGCAGGTGAAGGAAGCCGAGGCCTCGGTGCTCGAGCCGTACGCCGGCAAGAGCAGCTTCGCCAACCACGGTCAGCGGGTGGTGGAGGGACAGCGGCTGCTGCAAACGGGGGGCGACATCCTCCTCGGGTGGACGCGAGCGGAGGGCGTCGACGGCGTCGAACGCGACTTCTATGTGCGTCAACTGTGGGACTGGAAGGTGTCGGCCGACCTGGAGACGATGAGTCCCGAGATCCTGACGATCTACGCGCAGCTCTGTGGCTGGACGCTCGCGCGTGGTCACGCACGATCCGGCGACCGGATCGCGATCGCGGCATACCTCGGGACCGGTGTGGGCTTCGAGCGCGCGATCGCCGACTTCGCGGCGGCGTACGCCGACCAGAACGAGCGTGACTTCGAGGCCGTCAGCGCCGCCGAGCGGGGCTGACGGTCCACGCGCTCACTCCTCGGTCGGCCGTGGCGGCCGCCGCCAGGGGAGGGCGCCGTCCAGCTCGATCTCCAGCGAGAAGCTGAGGAACGTGCGCACCAGGACGATCAGCCCGAGCGTCAGCGCACTTTCGACGGTGGGGTCGATCGTGATCGTCGTGATGATGTCGGCGATGATGAGGACCTCGAGCCCGAGCAGGATCGATCGGCCGATTCCCTGGCGGGCGTGCGCATATGCCGACTGGCGCTCTCCCCGCCGTAGTGCGGCGGTCGCACCGGCCAGCGCCACGATCGAACCGATCGCGAGGATGGCGACTCCGGCCACCTCGAACGCCTTGACGACGTTCTCCATCAAGTCCTCGTAGTGCATCGACGTCAGCTCCGGTTCGCCTCGATCCAGTCGACCGCGTCCTCGTAGGCGCGCCGCACCGTGCGGCCGACCCACTCGTCGCCGGTGTAGACGTCGTCGCGGTGGACGACGTCGAGCACGCGGGTCGCGGTCAGCTGCTGGAGAACCCGATCGTTGGTGGAGACGATGACCAGCTTGCTCCCGACAGCACGCAATGTCTCGGCGTACTTCCGCACGACGTTGGTGAGCGTCCCGCCCAGCTCCGTCGTGCCGCGGAGGCGCAGGATGACGACCGAGTTGCGCGAGGATGCCTCCACCGCGGGCAGGGCGGCCTCGAACATCGGCGCTGCGGCGAAGAACAGGCTGCCGTACGGCTGGAGCACGAGCACCGTCTCGGGCGGTACGACGGATGGTGGCTCGGCTTCCCTGACCGAACCGTCGGCACCGTAGATGCGTCGCTTGACGTCGATCTGGTTCGACTGGTTGACGACGTGGAGGACGACCGACAGCCCGACCCCGGCGACGACCGCGTATTGGAGCGGAATGACGAGCGTCATGACGAAGGTGACGACTAGGACGACCGCTTGGACTGAACCGGTCCTGGCCACGGAGACGATGTCCTGCGGGTTGACGGTCCGGTAGCCCACGACCATGAGGAGTCCGGCAAGGGCGGGCAGAGCGATCTGGGATACCACCGAACCGAACACGAGGATCACGACGGCCATCACCACCGCGGCGAGCACCAGCGCCTGCCTGCTCCGTGCGCCGGCCGCCCTCACGAGCGACGACGCCGACATCGATCCACCCACCGGCATGCCCTGGAACACGCCACAGGCGACGTTGGCTGCGCCCTGGCCCACGAAGTCCCGAGATGCATCCGGGTAGGTGCCGTCGGGATTGGGGAAGTTGGCCGAGATGCTGGCTCCTTGCACGAGCCCGACGAACGCGAGTGAGACGGCAGGAACGAGCAAGGGCAGGACCAGTCCGAAGTCGGGCAGCACCGGGCCAGGGAGCGACCGGGGCACATCGGCCACGTCAGCCAACTGGGCGACCCCGTCCCAGCCGAGCATGACGACAGCACCCGAGGTGATCACGATGGCCACGACCATGCCCAGCTGCGCCGAGGCGTGTCCGCTCCAAGCCGACGATGAGCGCGATCGTGGCCGCCCCGATCAGCACGGTGCGCCCGTCCAGACGACCGGGGTGCAGCAGGGTGTCCACGGCGCGGACGACGCGGTTCCCGCCCTGGCTGTCGTAGCCGGTGAAGTTCCCGAGCTGGCCGAGCACGATGTTGACGCCGACCGCGTTCACGAAGGCGACCATCACCGCGTTGGACACGAACCGCAGGAGCGAGCCGAGGCCGAACACGCCGGCAAGGATCATCAGGACCCCGGTCGTGAACGACAGCGTGAACAGCGCCCGTGCGGGGTCGTCGGCGTTCCTGATGGTGCCGACATCGGCGATGACGATCGCCATCGCCCCGGTGGCCTGGACGGCCATGAACGACGAGCTGGTGACCAGAGCGCCGGTGAAGGTGCCGACCAGGTAGCCGTACAGCCCGTACACGGGGTTGACCCCGGCCAACAGCCCACCCGCGAGACCATCGGGAACGCTCTCGACGCCGAGCACGAGTCCGGCGACCCCGTCCTCGCGCAGCGACTCGCGCCGCAGCGGCGAGCGCAGCCGGCTCATCGGCGCCGCCCGCAGCGGCCGGGCTCGTCGATGTCCGTGTCGCTCATCGAACGGTCCTTCATGGTCGACGC
This sequence comes from uncultured Acidimicrobiales bacterium, assembly GCA_963842395.1. Lineage (GTDB taxonomy): Bacteria > Actinomycetota > Acidimicrobiia > Acidimicrobiales > VFJN01 > ZC4RG19. The sequence goes on along the minus strand of CAWJGJ010000001.1, from coordinate 2,071,731 downwards.
GGCATCGCCCCCAGCGACGGAGGCGCCCGTGCGGTGACTGTGGTTGCTCGCTCAACCTGCCGCATCGTCCGTCGCGGATGATTCTCCGGTTGCCTTACGGGCGGATGATGCACCGGAAGCCGAGATGCGAGGTCGACGTGTCGACGGCCTGCGCCATGCGGGCGGCCGGTCGGAAGCGGCGGCAGTAGTTGGCCGCGCACAGGTGCGAGCCGCCCTTCATCACCTTGCGCGGGATCGGCTCCGCGTCACCGTCCCCGATGTCGACCGACTCCGCCTCGTCGCCGCCACGGGGGTTGCGCACGGTGCAACACGGGTGCCCCGCCGCCGCGTGGTCGCGGTACCAGTCCGACGTCCACTCCCACACGTTGCCCGTCATCTCGAACAGCCCGTAGCCGTTGGGCGGGTACGAGCGCACCGGTGCCGTGTACTCGTGGCCGTCGAGCACGTCGTTGCGCACCGGGAAGTCGCCCTGCCACCAGTTGGCCAGGTAGCGGCCGCCGGAGGTCAGCTCGTCGCCCCATGCGTACTCGGCGCCCTCCAGGCCGCCCCGGGCGGCGCGTTCCCACTCGGCCTCGGTCGCGATCGCCTTGCCCACCCACGCGGCGTACGCCTCGACGTCCTCCCACGCCACGTGCACGACCGGGTGGTCGTCCTTGCCCTTGAGCGACGACTGCGGTCCGCGGGGGTGGCGCCAGTTGGCGCCCGGCACCCACTGCCACCACACGTACGGGTCGTCGAGGCCGACAGGGTGGCGGGGCCGGACGAACACGCTGGATGCCGCCACCAGCATCTCGGGCCGGGCGTCGCGGTAGCGCGCAGGGTCCGGGGGCATCTCCGCCAGCGTGACGTGGCCGGTCGCGTCGACGAAGCCGAGGAAGTCACGGTTGGTGACCGTGCAGCGATCCATCCAGAACCCGTCGACGGTGACCGGGTGTGCCGGCGCCTCCTCGGGGTAGTGCACGTCCGAACCCATGGTGAAGGTGCCTCCAGGCACCCAGACCATGCCTTCGGCCGGCGGGGGTCCGGGGGGCCCATCGTTCGCCGTCCTGGCGCCCTCCTCGCTGGTCACGCCGGTCACTGTCGCACAGCACCGGCGGGCGCGGCCACGGTCGGAAGCGCGACCCATCCTTTGCCCCATCTACTCGGTGCGGATCAGGCGGCTCGGTGCGCTCGGTGCGGATCGGACTTGGTTCTGACGTGGGCCGATGCGGACCAGGGGACGCCATGCGGAAGGGTCTGCACGCTCTCAAGGTGGCGACACGGGTTCGAATCCCGTTGGGGGTGCCACAAGAAAGACCTGGTCAGAGGCCCTCGGCAAACGCCGAGGGCCTCTTCAGTTCTCTGGCGTGCCATCTGGCGTGCCATCCAATGGTGGCAGGGCGTAGCTTTGCGCTCCGATGGCGAGCGTCCGACAGCTCCCCTCCGGCCGGTGGCAGCTCCGGGTCCACACCGGCCGCGACCCGCTCACAGGCGCCAAGCGCTGGGCGACGAAGACAGTCGACGCGACGGGCAAGCGTGAGGCCCAGCACCAGGCCAACGCCTGGGAAGTGGACCTCCGTGAGCAGGACGCCCCCCACCCCCGTGGGACCTTCGGCGATCTCGCCGCCCAGTGGATCGCGGTCAAGGAGCGCCGCTGGCCACCGAACACGCTCCAAGAGCACCGCCGCATCGTCGCCCGCAACCTTCGGGCCCTTCACGACGTCGACGTCGCCAAGATCACCACCCACACCCTCGACGTCCTCTACGGCGAGCTCGCCAACCGCGGCGGACCTTGCACCCACCGCCCATGCCCACCAGCGCCGAGCCGGGCGAGATCCTCGAGGAGGAGGTCGAGCCCCCGGCCGATGTCGACGTGGTCCAGCTCCTGGCCGAAGCCGAACAGGTCGACACCCGCCTCGCCCTGTTCCTCCAGCTCGCCATCGTGACTGGCGCCCGCCGGGGCGCCCTGTGCGCCCTGCGCTGGGACCACCTCGACCTGAACCCTGCCACCGCCTCGGCCCGCTTCACATGCGTGATCGTCATCGGCCCCGACGGCACCACCCACCCCGACGGCAGCCTACGGACCTCGCGACCCGTCGACCGCCCGGCGTCCCGCACCAAGCTCTCCGGCCGCAAGGTGGCCCTCGACCCCTACGTCGTTGCCGCCCTCACTGCCCACCACGACCTCCAGGTCGAGCGAGCAGCTGCCGCCGGCGGGGCCCTGCCGAGCGACGCGTACGTCTTCTCTGACGATGTCCTCGGCGAACACCCTTGGCGCCCTGACTCGACTTCGAGGAAGCACCGGCACCTCCGTTGGTGGGTGACGGGCCTCTCGGAGAGTCGGCTCCACGACCTACGCCACTTCATGGCCACCCAACTCCTCGGCGCCGGCGTCGACCCCAAGGTCGTCGCCCAGCGCGGCGGCTGGTCCAGGGTCGCCACCATGCTTGACCGTTACGCGCACGCCCTTTCCGCACGCGATCGCGCTGCGGCCGACGTGCTCGGAGGTGTGCTCGCTGGCAACCGACAGAGACACAGTCCAGCGAACACTCGTGAGCTGCCTACGTGAGCGACAGCGGCAGCGCTGAGGGTCTTCCCCGAACTTCTCTCTCACGTTGACACCGCCGCTCGCCTGGACCGGAAGCCCACGGATGGGGTGCCGGGTGTCCCAGACCCGGCACCTCGACCACGGTTGGAGCGCCGCACCGGACTTCGCCGCCGAGTGCTATGGGATACTCGGCGGTGCTGTTGGCGGACTGTGATTGCCTGAGCCCCCTGAGTTGTTCAGCGGGACACCCGGACCGGTCGTTTCGGCACGGTCAACTCCAGTCGGCTGGTCAGCGACAGATGCGCCGCTCTGTGCTCAGCCCGGGGCGCGACGGCCGGTCGTTCTGGAGCAGATGATCTGTGCTCCCGTTCTGGCGCGTTCCGCGTATTCGCAGGGTGCGCACTGAGCGCAGTTCGTATCAGTCGGGCACGTCCGACACGTCAACGCAAGCGATCTGGGTGCGCCACCCGACGATGGTGCGGCCGAGCTGGCGGACCTGGGGCGGGCAGTCCTGGTCCTGGAGGTCCTGGCCGAGCCGGGTGACGAACTCGAGCGCTTCGCCGGGGTCGTGTGAGGGCGGTGGAGGCCCACAGATCGTAGGCGTCGTTGAGGCCGCGATTGCGTAGCGGGGCGAGCACACGGTGTTTGCCCCGAGGCCCGCGTGACGGGGTGACGCGTCGGCGTAGTTCTTGGGAGACTTGGCATTGGCGTAGCGGTTCAAGACATCCCGAAAGTCTGCGATTACCCGGGCCGCCCCAGGACCATCCCAGCCTGTAGGACCGCCGGGCTGGCGCGCCGGCCAAGGAGGGAACGTCCATGACGCAGAGCGACGCAGCACCCCAGACGGCTGCACGACTGTCCGATTTCGCGGCGCAGCATCATGGCGACCGCAGAGCCGTGCGTGCCAAGCGCGACGGCGTGTGGGAGGACCGGACCTACGCCGACGTCGGCGAGGACATCGAGCGCCTTGCGACCGGCCTCCTGGCGCACGGCATCGATGCGGGCGACCGCGTGTGCGTCCTCGCCGACACGCGGCCCGAGTGGTCGATCGCGGCCAATGCCATCTGGAGCATCGGCTCCGTCGTGGTCCCGATCTACCCCTCGAGCTCGCCCGACGAGTGTGCGTGGGTCGTCGGGAACTCCGGCGCGGTCGCTGTCGTCGTCGAGGACGCCGCGCAGCTCGCCAAGATCGCCGCCGTGCGCGATGCGGTGCCGGCGCTGCGGGCGACCTTCGTCGTGGAAGGCCGCGACGCCTCCGACGGCGTTGTCGCGCTCGAGGTGGTCGCCACCGCGGGCGGCGACCGCGAGGAGCTCGAGCGCCGCCGGGCGGCCGTCGCCCCCGACGATCCGGCGCTGATCATCTATACGTCCGGCACGACGGGCCGGCCGAAGGGCTGCGTATTGACGCACCGCAACGCGATGGCGGTCTGCTCGATCGTGCTGGAGCTCGGGACGCTGTGGCCAGGTGAGGTCGCCTACCTGTACCTGCCGCTGGCGCACGTGTTCGCGCAGATCATCCAGCTGGCTGCCTACCAGGTCGGCGCCGCGATCGCGTACTACGGGGGGGACACGAACCAGATCGTCCCCGAGCTGATGGAGTTGCATCCCGACTACCTGCCGTCGGTGCCGCGCGTCTTCGAGAAGCTTCACGCCCTGGCGATGGCGCAGATTCCGCCCGAGCAGCAGGACGACCTCGAGCGCGCGGTTGGGCTCGGCGTGCATGTGCACGCGCTCCGGACGCGCGGCGAGCCGGTTCCGGACGACCTCGCCGAGGCCTACGAGCGCGCGGACGAGACCGTTTTCTCGAAGATTCGCATGCTGTTCGGCGGCAATCTCCGCGAGGCGTTGTCCGGTGGAGCGCCGATCGAGCCGAAGATCCTCGAGTTCTTCTACGCCGCCGGAGTCCCCGTGATGGAGGGCTACGGCATGACCGAGACCATGGGCGCCGGCACGGTGAATTCTCGCGACGCGTTCGGGTTCGGGACGGTCGGGCGCGCGAACCCCGGCGTCGAGGTCCGGATCGCCGACGATGGCGAGATCCTCATGCGAGGCCCGCAGATCTTCGCGGGCTATTGGAGGAACGAGCGGGCGACGCGCGAGGTGCTCGACGACGGCGGCTGGCTGCACACAGGCGACCTCGGGGCGCTCGATGAGGACGGCTTCCTGAGCATCACCGGCCGCATCAAGGACATCATCATCACCGCCGGTGGCAAGAACATCACCCCGGCGAATCTCGAGAACGACCTCAAGCATTCGCCGTTCATCTCGCAGGCGGTGATGTACGGCGACCGCCGGCCGTATCTCGTGGCGCTTGTGACGCTCGACCTCGACGTGATCGCCCCGTGGGCGCAGGAGCACGGCCTACCCGTCGACTTGGGCGCGCTCGCGCAGCACCCCGACGTTCACGACCTTGTGCAGCAGGCGCTCGACAGCGCGAACTCGCGCTACGCACGCGTCGAGCAGATCAAGCGCTTCGCGATCCTCGGTCACGACTTCGCGCAAGAGACCGGCGAGCTGACGCCGACGCTGAAGGTCAAGCGAAACGTCGTCTTCGACCGCTACGCGAGTGTCCTCGACGACCTCTACGCGCGCTGATCGACGGGGGCGCGGGAGGCCAGCACCGTCGGACGACAGGTACACAAACCCTACAGACCAGGGTCAGGTGCTCGGTGCGGCGACGCTGCTCGACAGCGCCATGGCAAACAGCGCCAGCAGTCGTTGGAAGCCTTCCTCCCCGGCGATTTCCTCGCGCAGCAGGATGTCGACGGTCCGTGCGGTCGGGAGATCGATCATCAGCTTCGAGGCGAGGGCAAGCGCGGCCCTGGTGTTGGCGATGCCTTCAACCGTGCTGCCGATCGTGTTGCGCGCCTGCTCGGGTGTCGCTCCGGCACCCACGAGGCGGCCGAACCGGCCATTACGGCCACCGAGGCATGTGACGTACAGGTCGCCTGCCCCCGCCAAGCCCAGAACGGTGCTGGCTCTGCCCCCCTTCGCTTCCACGAGCTGCACCATGTCGGTCAGGCCCTGGGCAAAAACGGCGGCGCGCCCGTTGGCGAAGGTCCGGTTCAGCGCACTCTGTGCGAACCGCTCACTGAGACCCTCACACAGTCCCACCGCGATGGCCACGACGTTCTTGTAGGCCGACGCCGTCTCGGCGCCAACCACGTCGTCGGTCACGACCGTTGCCGTGGTATTTGAACGGAGAGAGCGCGCCACGCGCTTTCCCAGCTCAGCGTCGTGAGCCGCGAACACGAACGCCGTCGGCGCACCGGCAACGACCTCTGCCGCCAACGCGGGGCCGGCGAGCGACACAGTGCGCTCGCGCGAGCCGAGGATCGAGCCCACGACCTCGGACGGCGACTCGAACGTGTCTTCCTGCCAGCCCTTGGTAGCGATCACCCACGTGGCGTCAGCCCGGGCGCTCCGCGCCCCAATGGTGACCGGACGTCGCAGTCCCGCGCTCGACAGGGCGACGACAACGACCTCGGCCTCCGCGAGGACACTCGCCCACTCGTCGAACGACCGGTAGGTGAGGGCGGGATGCAGGGTCACTCCGAGCGCAGGATGCGCACGGCCGTCGCGAACGGCGGCGAGGACCCCTGTGTCGAAATCCGTCCCGAGCAGAGCAACGTCCGCGCCCGCCGTCGCCCACCGTACCGCCAGGGCCGCACCCATCGCGCCTGCACCGAGCACCGCGATCATGAATTGGAACCTACTCCGGCAGAGGTCGACCGGAGTCTGCCCGGCGACGAGGCGGGCGGCACGACATCGGCACTGCGCCCGTCATTGGTCACGTTCCTGTCGCCGTCCACGATCTCGGTGACGACGGCGTTCGGCGATGGCCGGTCGTGGGCGCCCGTGGCGGCGTTGGTGTGCCGTAGGTGGGTTGGCGCGCTGGCGCCCCCGGAGCGATCCGGGGGCGCCTGACGGTTGCGATGGGTCGGTGCGGTTGTTTATCGCAGGACAGGATGGCGGCGCACGAGGTCGGTGCGGGTCCAGGCGTGGCCGGCTCCGAGCGTGTCACCGGCGTGCACGGCTGCGAGACCGATCAGGACCACAGCGAAGATGAGGTGGTCATCCATGAAGGGGTTGTTGGCCAGAGGTAGTGAGGCCATCCACATGAACACGAGGAGCAGGGCACCGCTTGCGGCGGCGATTCGCACACCGATGCCGAGCATGAGGGCGACACCGATGGCGAGGAGGCCGATCATGAACAGCCAGTCGGCCCAGGCTGCTCCGGCCATCGGTTCGAACACGCCCTTGAACGGGCCGGTCACGCCCGAGAGGAACCCGGTGGTGGGTGAACCGCCGTGGATCCAGGCAGCGTTGCCGAACCGGTCGATCGCACCGGTCGTGGGGTCGACCCCGGTGCCGTAGCCGAGGGCGAGGAGCTTGTCGAAGAAGGCCCACAGGAACACGAAGCCGATCGACAGACGGGCGACGCCCCAGGAGAGACGAGCGACCGTGCGCTCGACAGTGGTGGTGTCGGTGGTGTCTGCAGCCCTCTCGGCGGTGCTCGTGCCGTTCAGCTGGCGGTCCTCGTGCCTGACGTCCGGCCGTCCGAGCGTTGCGGTCATGGTTCCTCCTTGATCGGAGCCGTAGGGCCCCGGCCATCCCATCGTGACCTCCGGGGCATCCGATCAGTAGGGCCGAAGGTCCTGACCGCATTGCCGAACAGCTGGAGACGGCCGACCTTCGCCTCTGCCGGCGTGCTGGCTGGCACGCGCATGCTCGTCGGAGGTCCCAACGCACGGAGGCGCTGACATGGAGGTCGACCGCAACGGTCTCGAGATCCTCGACCGTGGCGAGTGCCTGCGGCTGTTGTCCCTCTCGACCCTGGGCCGGGTCGCGATCACGTCGGGGGCGCTGCCGGTCGTGTTGCCCGTCAGCTTCCATCTCGACGGCGAACGGATCCTGGTGCGCGTCCGCCGGGGGAGCCGGCTCGACGATGCGCTGCAGAACGCGGTGGTCGCCTTCGAGGCCGACGACGTCGACGTGTCCGCCCACGCCGGCTGGAGCGTGGCGGTCACCGGTGTGGCCGCCGAGGTCCGCAGCCCGTCCCAGCTCGACGGCGCACGCGACGAGCCCGCCGACCGTTGGACGTCGTCACCGGGTGACTCGCTGGTGGCCATCTCCACGGAGCGCCTCACGGGCAGGCGCATCACCGCCCGATCTCGGCCGACGTCCGCCTGAGCCGCTCAGCGGCGGGGGACGTGCCACTCCAGTGCCGTTCCGCGGGGCGACGCGGCGAGCAACCCGAACCCGCCCCCGCGGCCCGCGGCGCGGGCTGCCATGTTCTTCAGGCCATGCCCCCGAGGACTGCTGCTGACGCCGGGGGGTCCGGTGCCGTCGTCGACCACCCGCAGGATCACCCGGTCGGACACGGTCACCTCGACGGTCACCGCGGTGGCCTGGGCGTGACGAGCGACGTTGCTGAGCGCCTCGCGCAGCGTGGCGAGAAGGTCGACGGCGACGTCGTCACCGACCCCGATGTCGACGGGCCCGTCGAACAGGCACCTCGGTTCGAACCCCAAGGCCCCGGCCGTCTCGCGGCAAAGGGCCAGGACACGAGCCCGGAGTCCGCCGGACGTCAGCGGGGGCGCTTCCAATGCGAAGATCGCGGAACGGATGTGCTTCACCGTGAGGTCGAGCTCATCGACGGCCGCCTCGATGCGGGCCGCCGCTGCCGTGGCATCGGTCTCCACGATCCGAGCCGTTCGTTGCAGGGACAGCCCGGTCGCGAACAGGCGCTGGATGACCGTGTCATGCAGATCCCGGGCGATCCGCTCACGCTCCTCGAGCAGCGCGACGCCCTGGACCCGGGTCTGCAGGCGCACGTTCTGGATGGCGACCGCGGCGGCGGCCGCCAGACCGACCGCGAGCTCCTCGTCGACGTCGGTGAACGCGTCGCCCGTCGTCTTGTCCGTCAGATAGAGGTTTCCGAACACGTCGCCGCGCACCCGGATCGGAACCCCCAGGAACGACCGCATCGACGGATGGTGGGGTGGGAACCCGAAGCTGTCGGGGTGCTCCTGCAGGTCGGGCAGCCGCAGCGGCTCGGCGTCCACGATGAGCAGACCGAGGATCCCATGCCCCTCGGGCAGGTCACCGATGCGGTCATGGGTGCCCCGGTCCAACCCGACCGTGATGAACTCCGACAGTCGTGTCCCGGTGTCGTCGAGCACGCCGAGGGCCCCGTACCGGGCGTCGACGAGGTCGACCGCCGCCTCCACGATCCGCCGGAGCATGCCCGGAGGATCGAGTTCCGAGCCCAAGACGAGTACGGCGTCGAGGAGCTTGCGCAGGCTCTGCGGACCGGCCACCTCGGACATGCATGCACCCTACGAAAGCCCGCAGGTCCGTTGCTCCGGAGTGGGGGCAGACTAGGGGCGTGACGATCCGGGTGTTCCTCCTCGACGACCACGAGATCGTGCGCCTCGGGCTGCGCGAGCTGCTCGAAGCCGAGGCGGACATCGAGGTCGTGGGCGAAGCCGGCACGGCGGAAGAGGCCTACGGGCGGATCCCCGCCACGACCCCGGACGTCGCGATCCTCGACGTCCGCCTGCCCGACGGCGACGGGATCGAGGTGTGCCGGGACATCCGCTCCAAGCATCCCGAGATCGCCTGCCTGATACTGACCTCGTTCGCGGACGACGAGGCGCTGTTCAGCGCCATCCTGGCCGGCGCCGCCGGGTACGCCTTGAAGCAGATGCGCGGCACTGACCTCGTCGACGGCGTGCGCCGCATCGGTCGCGGCGACTCGCTCCTCGACCCCTCCTTGATCAGCCGCGTCCTGGAACGGCTACGGCGCCCCGCCCAACCTGATGCGCTGGCCGCGCTCACCGATCAGGAGCGCAACGTCCTCGACCTCATCGCCGAGGGCATGACGAATCGCCAGATCGGTGAGCAGCTCTTCCTGGCCGAGAAGACGGTGAAGAACTACGTGTCGAACCTGTTGTCGAAGCTGGGTATGAGCCGCCGCACCGAGGCGGCCGCCTATGCCGCCCGGCTCTCCGAGCGCCGCCAGCACGCCGCTCCCAGGGACTGAACGAACCAGCAGGTCTCGACCGGGCCGGCCGGGCCCGGGTCATCCGCCGAGGTCCAGAGCAACCCGGACCACGCCGCACTCCGCGGTCGAGGTTCCCCCGAGGCCCGAGTGGCGGAACAGGTCCCGCATCCGGTAGTTCTCCTCCAGCGTGTCGGCAACGAACCCGGCAACGCCGGCCGCCCGGGCCCGAACGGTCAACTGCCGAAGCAGGCAGGTGCCGACGCCATGGTCCTGCCACTCGTCGGCGACGACAAAAGCCACTTCAGCATGGTCGGTGCAGGGCACGCGGTCGAAGCGACCGACCGCGATGATGTCCGGGCCGTCGAGCGCCACAAGTGCCTCACGGTCGCGGTGGTCGACGTGGGTGAAGTGTTCGACCTCCCCGGCGGAGAGCTCGGGGTGAACGGCAAAGAAGCGCAACCGGGTGGTCTCCCTCGTCAGGCCCTCGTGGAAGCGCACAAGGGCGGCGCCGTCCGCTGGCGAAATCGGACGGACCCGGACCCACCGGCCATCGAGCAGCTTTACCGGTACCGAGTCGTCGTCCATGCCACCATCGAACGCCGAGATGCCCGCACGCCGGTAGGGCCAAAGGTCACCTCGGCGCCGGTCATGGAGTCCGAGGCCTGAGCTCGAGCCGGTCGTTCTGCGTCACGGTTGCCAACCGCACGCGCAGCGGGCGGTCACGATGCGTCGCCTTCACGTGGAGAGGACAGGACTCGACGATGTTTGGTCGCGTGCGCACCTTCGCCCGGCGTTTGCCTCCCCAGGTGCTCGATCGAGATGCTATGCCTCGCCATAGATGCTGGCTCCGGCGACGTCGGCGAACTGTGCAGACGGTGAGCCATTGGCTGAGATGTGAGATCAGCTCTTTGTCGGCGCAGTTCGGTAGCGCAAGAGGACAACGCCCGAAGCGAACTGACGGGTCTCCTCGAGCTGCAGCCCTGGAACGCCGATCGCGTCGGTGAACAGTCGGTGACCTCGGCCGATCACCACGGGATAGACGAAGAGCCGGTACTCGTCTACCAGGCCCGCTGCGATGAGGTCGCTCGTCAGCATCATGCTTCCAGTTGTCACGATGTCTGCGCCGGGGCTCGACTTGAGCGCCTGGACCTCCTCGAGGAGGGGGCCTTCTAGGACCGTGGTGTGCGCCCAGTCGGGCTCCTTGAGCGTGGTGGAGACCACGTACTTGGCCACGTTGTCGAGGTAGTGGGTGATGCCGGTGGTGTCGTCCGTCTGCAGTGGCCAGTAGCCACGCATCTGCTCGAATGTCACCCGCCCGAGGAGCAGGGCGTCGGCGGCCTCGCGCTGTTCGCGTAGCACGTCGAGCACGTCGGACTGATCGGTGTCGCCGTCGTCGCCCGGCGCGAACCAGCCCTCGGCTGCATCGATGACGCCGTCGATGGTGATGTTCTCGGTGACGATCAGCTCCCTCATGTCTGCTCCCGTTCGCGTCGCGTTGTCTGTGCCGTTCGATCGACTAGTTGTTGTAGCTGGGGAGGTTGGTGACGCGGCTGGCGGGTGGTCCGTCGATGGCGGTGTGGTGGCGGTGATGGTTGTAGCGGTGGAGCCAGCGGTCAAGGCGCGGATGCGGCTGGCTTCTGATTGGTAGAGCCGGGCGTAGGCCACTCGTCGATCAGGGTGCGGTTGAAGCGTTCGATGCTCCTATGTCGTGTCAAGCAGCGTTTGGAGCGGTCTGGGGGTCGGGTGGCTTGGGTAGGGCGGCGAAGACCTCTCGTGCGATGTAGCGCTTGAGGCAGCGGATGATCTCGCGTTTGCTGAGACCTTCAGCTGTGCGCCTTTCGACGTAGTCACGGGTCGGTTGGTGGTGGCGGAGGCGGACGATGGCAACGATGTAGAGGGCGCTGTTCGCGGCTCGGTCGCCGCCGCGGTTGAGACGGTGGCGGCCGCTTGTTCGCCCGCTGCTGGCTGGCTTCGGCGAGACTCCGCAGAGCTTGGCGAAGGCAGCCTCGTTGCGTATGCGGCCGGAGTTGTCGCCGACGGTGACGAGGAACTGGCCGGCAAGCTGCGAGCTGACGCCGAAAAGGTCGACGAGCTCCGGTGCGACGTGGCTGACGAGCGCCTCGATCTGGCGGCCAAGCGCCTTGACCTCGGCATCGAGAATCTTCCAGCGCACGGTGGTAGGCCGAATTGCCTGGGTACACGATCCCTACACGCATCGTGTATCATAGGTGTATGGCGAGGTCACGAACGAACATCGAGATCGAGGACGACTACGTCGAGGCGATCATGAATCGCTTCGGGGTGCACACCAAGACCGACGCGGTGGATCTCGCTCTGCGGCATCTCGCGGGTCAGCCGATGACGCGCGACGAAGCCCTTGCCATCCGCGGTGCCCACGCGATCGATCACATTCCAGCCGACGTGGCACCCGCCGGAGCTCCGTGATCCTGGTCGACACATCTGCGTGGGTGGAGTACGACCGGGCAACAGGCAGCTCGGTCGACCAGCGCGTCACCCAACTGATCTCCGCCGGCGACCAGCTCGCGGTGACCGAACCGGTCATCATGGAGGTGGCAGCGGGCGCTCGCAGCGACGACCGCGAGGCCGACCTGCGGCGGCTCCTTCTGAGGTTCCACCTCCTTCGGTTCGACCCGGTGGTGGACTTCGACGCCGCGGCGCGCATCTATCGACGATGCCGCCAAGTTGGTATCACCCCACGCGGAATGGTCGATTGCATGATCGCCTCGGTGGCTCACCGACAGCGGGCCTCCCTGCTCGCGCTGGACGCAGACCTTCGCAGGGTGGCTGACGTGATCGGCATCGAAATGGACGATGCGTCCCCGGGGAGCTGATCTCACCGCGAGCCGGCGACATGGGTGCCACAAGAAAGACCTGGTCAGAGGCCCTCAGGACGTGGGCACACGGCTCTGGAGGGCGCGCGGATCGCGACGGATGACCTGGGAGCGGCTTCACAGGAGGCTGGGCCCTGCGCGATCGCGCGTCAGCCCCCCGATCCTTGGCCGCTACCTGGGGCTGCACCCCCTGGAACTCGGTCTAGTGTCGCACTTCCGTATGTCGCTGCCTGGGGGTTGATCGATGGCGACACCGCTGGGCGGTCAGCAGCAACCGACAGGCCCGCCTTCCGCGAGTTCACCCGTCGGGTCCGTCTCCGGCCTAGCCCAAGCGGCGTCGCTGCTGCTGGTTGTCATGGCTGTTGTCTGCGTGGTCGGGGCTGGTGCGTCGGTTCAGCGGGTTGGGCTGTACGACGACGTGCTCGACCTGTCGCAAGACATCACGCGCGATGACTTCGTCGACTCCGAGAAATGGGTCCTCGGCGGGTTCATCGCCTACTTCATTGGTCAGCTCGTCACCGGAGTCGTGTTCATCTGCTGGCAGTACCGCCATGCGCGCAATGCCCAGGCGCTCGGGGGCCGGTCGGGACTCAGCCCAGGCTGGGCGATCGGAGGCTGGTTCGTTCCTATCGCCTACGGAGTGGTGCCCGGCATCGAGCTGTTCCAGTCGAGCAAGGCGTCAACTCCCGTGTCAGCCGGGAACCCCTCGGCACGGGGGGGACGAGGCAACAGGTGGGTGCTGGTGTGGATGGTGAGCTTCACACTCGGTACATGGATCATGAGCATCTGGGTTTCGGTCATGCGCCCGGTGAACAGCCCGCCGTTCGAGACGATCGACCTGGTCCGGGAAGGTATGTGGGCGAACCAGGTCGGAGCCTTCGGCTTCACGCTGCTGGCGGTCGCCGCGGGTACCGGCGCCGCCATGGTGCGTTCGTTGACACGCCACCAGTCGGCCCGCATCGCGACTCTGATGACCGGATCCACACGTCCCCCAGTAGGGCGGCCCTAGATGTTGCGTCAACGCCCGGCCGAGGACGGCGCCGAAGGCGCCCGCAAGGCCGGCCGGTGGCGCCGGCACAGCGGGCGCCCTTGACTGCGCTAGGTGGCGACCGGCTAACAGCGGCTTCAACGGCCGCGTTCCAGACGCGGCGTGCCAGCCAACGTGCCATCTATTCAGCGGTAGCCGGTGCGTTCAGCTGGTCCCGGTGGGGGCGGCCGGGCTGCTCACCAGGGCTCCATGGGTATTGGAGGACTCCATGAGGGGTTGTCGGCGCCCTCTCAGGGTGGCGACACGGGTTCGAATCCCGTTGGGGGTGCCACAAGAAAGACCAGGTCAGAGACCCCGGGAACCCCGGGGCCTTCGTTGTTCGGGATCCAACCCATCCCGCACCCGATCCTTTCCCGTTCGTCAGCGGCCACTCGATCGCGGCACTCGACGAGGTTCCTCGCCGCGATCCGTGACCCGTCCCGATGACCGGCCGAGACGGGACGCGATCGACTCGATCGCTGGCCCATGAGCCGAACTATGGCGGCGGTAGCTCGTCGAGGTACACCGTGATCGATAGATGGGTCAGCGAGTAGCGGAGCTGGCCGTATCGCATGAGGTCGTCGGTCGGCACCGCCTCGCGATCGAACAGGTCGTCCACGTCGGCGTAGCCGAGCTCCAACGTGACGAGGAGGTCCGCGAGCTCGTCCGACTCGAGGATGTCGTCGGGATCATCGCCGAGCGCCTCGACTGCGCCGATCAGCCTGTATCGGCGCGCGCCGACCAACGTGTCCAGCACCTTGCCCTGGCGTTGGCACCGGCGCCGTTCGTCGTGTCGGCGATGACCCTCGTCGTCGACGTCGGCACCGATTCCCAGCCCAGCTCGGACCTGGCGCTGACCGAGATGCACGTTCGCGATCTCGGGCACCACCCGGTGCTGATCGGACTGTGGTCACGCGCTGACTGGAGCCACCCCGGCCCATGCTCTTCGATTGATCGCGCCCTTCTACTGGCTCTCAGCGCTCAGGGGCGCCGCATGACGGTCAACGAGCAGTAAGCGACTCCTGGTCAGGCGCACCGCAGGTCATCGATCTGAACCTATGGCCGTCCTCTCAAGGTGGCGACACGGGTTCGAATCCCGTTGGGGGTGCCACAAACGCGAAGGCTCGCATCAGCGGTGCCGCGGTGCTCCGATGTCAACCCCGCTGGTCGAGTGAGTCGATGAAGGCGCGTGGTGACGTGACCGGGAGTTGCCCGCCTAGGCCGAGTAGGTGCTTGTCGCCGGTGACGAGCATTGCCCGTGTGTGCTCGGCGAGGGCGACGAGATAGTCGTCGTCGGGATCGGGCGCCCGTGTGCTCGGCCCGTCGGAGAGGTCGTCGACCTGTGTGGCACCCTGCCGCAGCAGGGCGAGCATCTCAGCGACCTCCGATGCGGTGACCCGGTCGGCGATCTTGGGGTAGGCGAGCACCCGTTCGAGTTCGTCCAGCAGCGCGGGGGACACGATCAGTTCGTACGCGCCGTCGATCCATGCTCGGAGCGCGCGGGCGGGCGTGCCGGTGGCGGAGAGCAGGGCGGAGACGATCACGTTGGGGTCGAGGACGGCGCGCATGATGCCCGGTCGACTTGTCGGTGAGTCGGTTCAACCGCGGCGGGTCGCGCGACCGCTCCCGGTCCGCGTCCGCTTGCGCTGGGACTCCGACCGACGTACCGACTGTTGCGCCTCGGTCGCGAGCGCCATCGCCTCGTCCTCGTCCAGGTCGTTGCGCTGCCAGAGGCGCTCGAGCAGGTCCAGGCCGAGCGCGCTGCGCACGGCCTCCTCGATCACCTGGCTGTCGCCCTTACCGGTGCGGGCCGCGCGCACCTTCACAGCCCGGAGGACGTCCTCGTCGATCGTCAAGGTTGTGCGCGTCTTCGCCACATCCTCATCATAGCATCACGATGCCGGAGCACCCCCTCCGCCGCCCCATCTACTGCGTGGTACACGGTGGGTTCAGCGGGACTCGAGCGGACGAGCAGATCTCCGACCAGGGCCCATGCCGACGACGGGACTGGGTGCGGATGGATCACCACCCTCTCAAGGTGGCGACACGGGTTCGAATCCCGTTGGGGGTGCCACACGAAAGACCTGGTCGAGGCCCTTGGCACACGCCGAGGGCTTCCTCGATTCACCGCCGTGCCATCCATCGAGCCATCCATTGATGGCATGACGTACTGCCACGTCGACCAGTTCACGGGGCGCACACCATCCGCCGACCTCGAGGTTGACCTGGTCCCTCAGATCCACTCCACGTCCCCCCTCGGATGGGGCACAATCTGCGCGCACCCCGGCGGCCGTAGTGGTTCGCGGTCGCCGGTCGACTGCGACGGCGCTGGACGTCAGGCTGAGGGAGGCGCGTCGTGAAATCACGGGGGGACGCACAAGACGGTTCGGTGTCCGACGCGCCCGAGCATGAACACGAACGCGAGATCGTGCGCGCGTTCACCGACTTGCACCGACAACACCGGTTCACCCGTGCGCCCCGCTCCGCGACGCCGATCCGCACTGGGAGTCACGAGCCAACGGGCGTCGTCGACGCTGTCCCGGTCGAGCTCGAGGGCGCCGGCGAACGGGTCGAGGGGCTGGCTCGCCGGCGTGCCAACGGGGAGAGCACCCCGGTTAGCTCAGGTCCAGTGCGCCGCGAAGGGCGTCGACTGTTCCGCCCGCCGCCGCAGCGACCAGCGCCGGAGCGCCGCGGCTGGGCGGGTGTGGCCGAGAGCCACCTGTCCGACGTGCTGGCGCTCGCATGTGCCTCGGTCGCTCTGCTCGCTCCGTGGGTGTGGCTCATGGCTGTCGCAGGCTTCTGCCTCGCCGCCGGGGCGATTCGCTCGGTCATAGCCGACGAGCGGCCCCTGGGTGCCGGGATCGTCGCGTTGCCCGTACGGGCAGGCCGGCGTGTCGGCCGCCTGCTGCGGCCCCGATCGCTGGCGTGGCTCCCGGTGATCACGGCTCGGACGATCCTCGTTGCGATTCTGCTCCCGGGGGTGGTGGCCGGGGTCGTCTGGCTCGCGGACGACGGCTCTGACGGTGTCTTCGCGGCGATACGGCTCGCTGCGTGGCAGTCCGGGTTCCGGGTCGTCGCCGCGGCGCTCTGCCTGATGATGCTGGTGGGTGTCGGGGACGGTCGGGTCCGGCGGGCGGAGTTGGTGCGCCGGCGTGCGACCCGGTGGTCGAACGGCGCCGTCGTCGCCCTTGCCGCCGGCGCGCTGTCGGTGGCGGCGATCGTGGTGGTGGCCGGGCCCCGCCTGTCGGGTGGCCCGCTGACGGGGGTCGACGGACTGGGCTGGGCTCCGGCTCGGCTGCGGCCCGCGGTCGACGGCCTGCGCGACGAGATCGTCGCCGCCGAGCTTCGGGCGTTGGCGTCGTGCCTGACCGAGCACCAGGGCATGGTGTGGTCCGTCGAGTACAGCTCCGACAACCCGCTCGACGCGCCCGATGTCGCTCGCCTGTCTCTCGGGCGGGACCTCGAGCCGGAGCCGGCGGCGTTGGTCACCGCGATGGTCGCGGCCGACAACCAGCTGGCGTCCTGGGTCGAGCTCGTTGAGCTCGCCATCGGCGACACGGTGGCCCTGACCGTGGACCGACAGGCGCTGTCGCACGACAACGTTCGGGGCGACGCGCCGACGTTGGACCCCGGCATCGTGATCGGCAGCGACCTGGCCGCGGCTGGCGTCCCCGGATACGACCGCAGGCTGGCCCTGGTGTGTTCGGCGGGCCCAGTCGTCTAACCGAGGGCGTCGTCGCATCCGATCCGCTCCCACTCCTGTGCCGGCGCGCCCGGTGACTGCGTCAGAACAGGGGCGGCATCGATCGTGTGGCGTAGCGTCGACAGCGATGCCTGAGTTCGCGACCGGGCGACTACGGCGGTTGGCCGAGGACCTCGAAGAGAGCGGGATGCGCGCCGAGGGAACCGGCGTCTTCCACGAGATGCTTGTGGAGGAGATCGATCTCGCGCTGCGCCCGCCGGTCCACGAGCGACGCGTGGTGAGCAGCGGCACGATTCTCGAGCCCAAGTCGGATCGAGCGACTTGGGCGTCCGGGACGCTGCTCGACATCACCCGCGCGCCGCTGGGAGAGCAGCCGCTTCCCGCTGCTCGCCGCTTCGCGGACGGGTTGTCGAGCTGGCTTCTGCGTCACACCGATCACCGCAACGAGTGGATGGTGTTCGACCGGCCCGCGGGCTCTGAGCGGGACCTCGTCGTGCTGGCCGACGTGCTTGCGGCCACGATCGTGCAACGGCATCCCGCAGGGTCGGTCCGGGTTGTCGGCAGGTTCGGCGTGCTGCGTTGGGAGGGTTACCGCTGGCACCACGAGCCCCCGGTCAGCAGCTGGATCGACACGGTCACCGCTGGTTCGATCCCCGGCGATCCCGATGTCCTCGAGGCGATGCTCGAGTTCGCGGTCCACGACCTCGGATCGATGGGCATCGGGGCACTTCTCATCTATCGGCCCGATCCCGACGCGGGGCCGCCGGTGGAGGAGCGGCTCCCCATCCCACCACCGCTGCAGGTGCGCCGGCCGTTCCACCTCGCCCCGTTGCGTCACGCCCTTGGCCAGGTCGATGGCGCCGCGGTCTTCGATGTCAGCGGCACATTGCGCCAGCTCGGGGTCCGCCTGGTGCCGAGCACGACGGCCGAGGAGACCGTCGAGGCGCTCGGCGGTACTCGTCACACGTCGGGCCGTCGCTACAGCCGCGACGACCCACTAGCCACCGTCATCGCCGTGAGCGAGGACGGACCGGTCTCCGTGCTGCGCAATGGCGCGGTTCTCGGCAACTCACACGACGACTGACATGACGATGCGGAAAGGAAGGTCGTGATGGACGAGATCGAGATCGTCCGGAGGATCAGCGAGCTGGTCGACGATGAGCACGCCCTCGAACGCGCGCACGCCGGCGCGGCTCCGTCAGACGAGGATGTCGCGCGCCTACGGGAAATCGAGGTCGCGCTGGACCAATGCTGGGATCTCCTCCGACAGCGCCGGGCCCGTCGCGACGCGGGGCAGGACCCCGATGTCGCGCAGGTACGGCCCGAGAACGTCGTCGAGGGCTACCAGCAGTGAGCGACACCCGGAGCGCGGAGCGCCCGAGCGCATGATCGAGGGCTGACCGACGATGAACGCCTCGCGGCAACGTCGGTCGAGGCTCGGCTTGGAGCTGCGCGACAGGGAGAGCGTCAAGCCACTCGAGCTCTTCTTCGACCTGGTCTTCGTGCTTGCGTTCACGCAGTGCACTGTGCTGATGGCAGCTCAGCCGAGCTGGTCTGCCATCGGTCGTGGGATGCTCGCGCTCGCGGTGGTCTGGTGGGCGTGGGTCTCCTACGCATGGCTGACGAGCCTCATCGAGCCCGAGGAGGGCCCGGTTCGCCTCGTGATGCTCGGCGCGATGGCGAGCCTGCTCATCGTTTCGCTCTATCTCCCCGATGCCTTCGGAGTCCACGCACTCGGCTTCGCCGTCGCCTACAGCGTCGTGCGGTTCGGCCACATCGCGCTGTACGTGCTCGTCAGCCGCGACGACCCCGACTTTCGCCGGTCGGTCTTCGCCTTCGCGGCCAGCACGACCATCGTGCTCGGCCTGCTCGTGGGAGCGTCGTTCGTCAACGGAGGCGTGCAGGCGACCCTATGGGCGATCGCAGTCCTTCTCGACTGGGCGGTGCCGGCATTCGTCGGCGTCGAGCAGTGGCGACTGGCCCCAGCACACTTCGCCGAACGCCACGACCTCGTGATCATCATCGCCCTCGGCGAATCCGTCGTCGCGCTGGGCGCGGGGGCCACCGTCGACCTGACCGCGTCGGTGACCGTCGCCGCCGTGCTCGGAATGGGCCTCGCGGCTGCATTGTGGTGGCTGTACTTCGACGTCGTCGCGCTCGTGACGAAGCGGCGGTTGATTCAGGCGACCGAAGGTCCTGAGCGGAACGCGCTCGCTCGCGACTCCTACTCGTATTTGCACTTCCCCATGGTGGCCGGGATCGTCCTTGGCGCTCTGGGGCTCGAGGAGACGCTCGCGCACGTCAACGAACCGCTCGACGCCGTGCACGCCTTCGCGCTGCTCGGCGGCACGGCGATCTATCTCATGGCCCACGTCGCGCTGCGGCTCCGCAACGCTCGAACGATCAACGTCGAGCGCCTCGCGCTTGCGCTGCTCTTCCTCGCCCTCATCCCAGCAGCACTGAAGGTTGATGCGGTGATCACTCTCGGAGCGGTCAACGTGCTCCTGTGGGCGACCATCGCCTACGAGACGTTCTTCGTCTACGACAAGCGCCGCTATCGCCTACGGCATGGACTCGAGATCGACGTACCCGGAAGCCGCTAGCCGGTTCAACCCCGGCTCCGTTCCGGCTAGCCTGTAAGTGAGCGTTCGCTTGAGTTGACGCGGGATGGAGGGGATCGTGGTCGGACTCGTCGAGGACATGCGGGTGGTCGATGTCGATGCGCACATGACCGAGCGCCATGACCTGTTCACCGAGCGGGCGCCGAAGGGCTACGAGGAGCGGGTGCCCCACGTCGAGCGGGTCGGCGGAGTGGAGATGTGGGTGGTCGACGGCAAGACGTTCGGGAAGGCCGGTTCCGGCGGCACGATCGATCACGAGGGCGTCAAGCATCCCTTCCGCGACTCGCAGGGCGGTTCGTGGGGGATTTCCGACGTCCACCCGGCGGCGTGGGACCCGGGAGAGCGGCTCCGGCTGATGGACGAGCTGGGGATCCAGGCCCAGGTGCTCTATCCGAACTCCATCGGCATCGGCGGGCAGAACCTCGTCAACTCCGTGGCCGACGAGGTCGTGCTCCGGCTCTGCGTCGAGCTCTACAACGACGCCATGGCCGAGGTGCAGGCGGCGTCGGGCGACCGGCTCCTGCCGATGCCGATCATGCCGGCGTGGGACATCGCCGCCTGCGTGCGCGAGGCCGAGCGGTGCGCGGCGCTGGGCTACCGGGGCGTGAACATGACCGCCGATCCGCAGGATTCCGGCTCGCCCGACCTCGGCGACCCGGCGTGGGACCCGTTCTGGGAGGTGTGCGCCGGCCTCGCGCTGCCCGTGCACTTCCACATCGGGGCGAGCCAGACGGCGATGGCCTTCTACGGCACGACGTTCTGGCCGAGCCAGGACGACTACGTGAAGCCCGCGATCGGCGGCGCGTCGCTCTTCCAGAACAACTCCCGGGTGCTGCTGAACAGTGCCTACTCGGGGATGTTCGATCGCCATCCGGACCTGAAGATGGTGTCGGTGGAGAGCGGCATCGGATGGGTGCCGTTCATGCTCGAGGCCATGGACTACGAGCTCGAGGAGAACGCCCCCGACTACGTCAGGAAGCTCCGGAAGAAGCCGTCGGAGTACTTCCGCGACAACTGGTACGCCACGTTCTGGTTCGAGACCGGCCGGGGCGACCTGCAACACCTCGTCGACGCGGTCGGCGAGGACAACATCATGTTCGAGACCGACTTCCCTCACCCGACGTGCCTCCACCCGAACCCGCTCGACGCGGTCAGCGCGAAGGTCGCGACGCTCCGCCCGGAGACCCAGCGGAAGCTGATGGGTGAGAACGCCGCCGAGCTGTACCGCATCTGACGTGCAGTCCCTCGACGCCACAAGCGAGCTGCTGGAGGCGAGCGACGCGACGATCGACGAGGCCGTGCAGCACGCCGACCCGATGGTGCTGCGGGGGCTGTCCACCGGCGTCGTCTTCGATCCGGCCATGAGCGTCCAGTTCCCGTTCACTCCGTGACCAGCCTTGCGGGAACGACAGGGCGGTGAATCCCCGGTCGTCCTCTAGCCGAACAATGCAGCGCGGCCTCGCGGACCGTCGTCCACCTTGCTCGATCTGGTCGAGTCCCCGGTGCACGCCCGTCTTCCTAGGCGTCGCCGGCAGCTGGGGTTGTGATGTCGATGCCGAATGTGTCGCTGAAGGCGCGGTAGTACGTGTCGTCGTCCTCGATCGCGCCGAGCGCGACCCACTCCTCGTCGGAGATGCGAGGGCGTCTCGTGAGGATCTCGGGTCCAGCCCACGACACGGGATAACGCAGCACAGGCGTGTCCGTGGTGATCGCGTGGTGCACCACCTTCGCCACCTCGAGGGCGTCGGTCGAGTGGGCGTGACCCGCGGCGTAGAACTGGAACATGCGCCGCAGATGCCGTTCGTAGTCGGGGCCGGCCGGGATGGTGTCGTCGACGTTCTTGGCGAAGATGGCGCTCTTGGTGATGCCCGGTTCGACGATGGCGACGCGGATCCCGAACGCCGCGAGCTCCTGAGCCAGCTCCTCGCTCACCCCTTCGAAGGCCCACTTCGAGGCGACGTAAGGCGCCTGCGCGACCGCGCCGAAGCGTCCCGCAACGGACGTGATGTTGACGATCGTGCCGCGGCGACGCTCCCGCATGCCCGGCAAGACAACCTTCAGACAGCGGAGCGCGCCATAGAGGTTGACGTTCATCACATCGGCGAAGCGCTCGATCGTCACTTCCTCGACGACGCCGTTGCCGCCGACACCCGCGTTGTTCACGAGAACGTCGACCCGGGCCGCCTCGTCCAGAACACGAGCGAGACCGGCCTCGACCGACGGGCTGTCGGCGACGTCGAGCTCGACGAGGCTGACCTCGACGCCGGCGTTGGCGGCCATGTCTTGGAGCTTGGTCGCCCTCTCGACGTCCCGGACGGTGCCGTAAACCGACAGGCCCTTGGCGGCGAGGTGGAGCGCGACCGCGCGTCCGATCCCGCTGTTCGCTCCGGTCACGACCGCAACGTCGCGCTGTGTCTTGGCCATCGTGCAGGTCCCTTCGCTGCGCATCGTCGTGTCGTGACCGACGGCAGCATGCCGTCGTCAGCGGGTGCGTCCAGGCACCACTGGCCCCTTAGGCGGCTCGCGTGCACGCCCCGAGCATTCAGCCGATCATGCCCCACCACCTCCGGGCCTGCGCCGATGTCAGCCTGAGCACCAACGACAGCAGCCTGAAGACATCCGACAATCGGGCTCTACCGAACCCGGGGCACCCCAGAGCCCCCACCAAGCCTCGGGCGGTTCAGGTGCGGGCCGCCGCGAGGGAATGGAGGCGTCCGGGACTCGGTTGGACCAGGCATGAGCGCCGGCCACACCATCACGATCACGCCCAGCGACGCCCACGTGGAGGTCCGCCTCGGGGGCGAACTGCTGGCGGCGACCGATCACGCCCTCCGCCTCGACGAGACCGGGCTTCCCGCCCGCTACTACATCCCCAAGAGGGACGTCCGCACGGCCCTGCTCCAGGCGACGTCCTTCCACACCACCTGCCCGTTCAAGGGCGAGGCGTCCTACTGGACGGCCGAGGTGGGCGGCGAGCGGCACGACGGCATCGTGTGGGCCTACGAGGAGCCGATCCCCGCCGCGGCCGACATCGCCGGGCACCTGTCGTTCTACCCAGACCGCACCGAGATCACGGTGGACGGCGAGCCCCTCGCCTCGTAAGGGGGAGCAGTGGTCAGGTGGGTCGAACGGTGATGTGCTTGGCCTCGGCCATGTAGCGGCCGGCGGCGGCCGCGGCGGCCTCCGGGATGTCGCCGCGTTGACGGGCGTCCATGTACGCCGCGTACCAATCCCACCAGTCGTGGGGCGGCGCGACCGCCTCGAAGGTGCCGTGGTGCTCGGACGTCTCGTGCAGGAGATCGGCTAGAGCCGCGACGTCCATGGTCATACCCGCCCTGGGAGCCGCTCTGTGATCTCCTTCTCGTAGACGTGCTTGGCCTTGTCGACGCCCGTGACCGGGACGACCTCGAGCCTCAGGTCCATGGATTGCTCCCTTCGCGTTGCGATCCGTGCGGCGTGAGAGCGGCGTAGGTCGCGCTGGTCGTGACGCCGAACACGAGATGGGCGGAGAGGTCCTCGGCCAGGGTCCGCGCGTCGTACTCCCAGATCGGCCTGTAGACGCCGGCCAGAGGCAGGATCACGTAGCCGGACAGCCACACCACCGGTCCTAGCGCGAGCGCCCGGCGGACGGGGTGCGAGGAGGACCGGCCGGCCAGCAGGCCGTACTGCGCGGCCCAACCGATGCCGGTGGCCCAGTGCACGACGTTCGTGGTGGTCCGGGCCCAGCGCTCGGAGGGCTGCCGTCCCGTGATGATTCGCTCGACCTTCTGCCCCAGCTGCCCCGGGGCGGACGCGTCGGCCCAGCTCAGCACGGCGCCCGCGGACTCCCACCGCAGGAACGTGTCCTTCCCGCCACCGCGGCGGTAGCGGTTGTACAGCAAGAGATCCATGGCGGCGGTGCCGACCGCGCCGGCGATCGCACCGCGGATGGCGCGACGACCGATGCCGGAGCCGCGTGCCTTGCTCATGCGAGGAACCTCCGATCCAGGATGAGACCGGCCATCGGATAGCTCAAGTTGGTGGGGATCATCAGGTCGCCATCCCCTTGGATCACCAGTGTCGCGCTCGCGCCAGCCGTGCATCTCTGGCGCTCCTTGGGATGGGTGGCCGCGGGGACGAGCCGCCGGGGGAGCGTCGGCGGCGCGAGCGCGATCTCCTGGGCGACGATCCCGCCGATCGAAAGCGGAACAGGTCGATCTCGGCGAAGGATGCGATCCGTCAGCAACCTGGGTTGACATCCGCCAGGTTGTCAACTTAGGTTGCTGACATGTCGAGCGATCCGACGACCCTGACCGAGGGACTCGATCCCGACGACGGCCTCCGCGCGGTCGTCGCGCTCCGCCAGCTCGCCGACCGCCTCGAGGACGATCACGTGCAGCGGGCGATCGGGCAGGGCTGGTCGTGGGCGCGCATCGCCGAGGCGCTCAACGTCACCCGCCAAGCCGTGCACAAGAAGCACGGACCCCGCTTGCGTGCCGTCGGCATCGACACCGGAAGGAGGCGCAATGTTTGAACGATTCAGCCGTGCCGCCCGCGCCACCGTGAGGCGAGCCCAGGCCATCGCGGCCGAGGACGGCGCCGGCAGCGTCGAGGCCGAGCACCTCCTGCTGGCCGTGGCCCGCCAGCCCAGTGACCGCACGGCAACGGCGCTGCGCAGGCTGGGTGTGACCGAGCAGACCGTGCGCACCGCACTCGACGAGGAGTTCACCCACGCCCTGCACGCCGTGGGCGTCGCCGCCGCCCCCGGATCGCAGCGGCCGTCGAGGCCCACACGGTCGAACCCGCGCTGGGGGCAGTCCGCCAAGCTTGCGCTCGTGCGCACACTGCAGGTCGCCGTCGACCGTGGGCAGAAGCCCCTCGACGAGCACCACATCCTCCTCGCTCTCGCCCAGGCCGAAGCCGGCGTCATCCCCCGCGTGCTGCGGACCATGGACTTGACGCCGAGCGACATCGAGACAGCCCTCCGCTGATGCCCTATGGGGGATTGGTCGTCAAGCGGTTCGTCGGTTGAGCCCGTCGTGCCAGGTCCTAGACGCCGAGGCCGTACGACGTCGGACGGCAGCAGGCCGGTGGGAGTGCATGACGGGCAGGCGGTCTGGCCTGCGGATGACGGCGTCCGGCGTTCTAGTCGCTGGCGGCCGCGACGGCGCGGTCGACGCCGTGGGCGAGGACGGCGAACGTCTCGTCCATCATTTGGTCGAGCCGGTCGAGAGCGAGTTCGGGACCCTCGGCGAGCCAGCGGTTGACGGTGATCCAGATGGCCGAGGTGATCATGGTGGTGACCACGTGGACGACGAGGCTGTCGGGCGCGACGCCGAGACGGGCGGCGATCGCGGGCACCATCTCGGCCTGCTCCTCGTAGAAATGCTCGCGGGCGAGGTTGTGGAGACTGGGCGTGGTCAGCATGACCTGGAACTCGCGCTTCACCCGGGGGTCGTCGAGCATGGCGACGAGCTCGCAGCGCATGACCTCGCGCATGGCGCCCAGCAGGCCCTCCTCGGGGGGTCGGGCGAGCAGCAGTGGGCCGAGCAGGGTGTGCTTGGTG
Organism: uncultured Acidimicrobiales bacterium; assembly: GCA_963842395.1. Lineage (GTDB taxonomy): Bacteria > Actinomycetota > Acidimicrobiia > Acidimicrobiales > VFJN01 > ZC4RG19. Next base: position 2,046,447 of record CAWJGJ010000001.1, on the reverse strand, counting down.
TCGCTGCGGACCATGATCAGGTCGAGCTTCGAGTCGAAGTAGCGGAAGAACGTGCGGGGCGAAACGTCGGCGGCCGCGGCGATGTCCTCGACCGTGGTGGCGTCGTAGCCCTTCTGCTCGAACAGCTCGAGGGCGGCGTCGATGATCGCCTCGCGGGTGCGCGCCTTCTTGCGCTCACGCAGGCTCTCGGCGGCGTCGACGACCTTCTTCACGCCGCAAGTATGCCTCGTCGTGCCATCTGACACATGGTTGTCTGTTGGCTCCCACATGTCATATGTCACATAATAGGTGTTTGACATGATATTGACAAATGGCAGTCTAGTGTCAGATCGTGTCGACATGACCTCCCTCCTCTACCGGCTCGGCCGCGCTGCGGTCCGCCGACGCCGCCTCGTCCTGCTCGCCTGGGCCGTGCTGACCCTCGCCGTCCTCGGCATCGCCGGGGTGCGGGGCGGCGAGACCTCCGACGCCTTCGACATCCCGGGAGTCGAGTCGCAGCAGGCCCTCGACGTCCTCGAGGCCGACTTCCCCGCGGCCGCCGGCACGTCGGCCCAGATGGTGTTCGAGGCCGACGGCGGCACCACGCTGGCCGATCCCGCCGCGGCGGCCGCCATCGACGCCGCGGTCGACGACGTCGCCGGACAGCCCCACGTCGGCGAGGTCGGCGAACTGCAGACCAGCGCCGACGGGCGCATCGGGTACGTCGAGGTCCAGTACGAGCAGCCCTCCGAGAGCATCCGCGATGACGCCTTCGCCCGCCTCGAGGCTGCCCAGTCGACCGCCGATGCCAGCGGAGCGGTGCGCATGGAGCTCGGGGGGGACCTGCCCACCGAGGCGGTCCAGGAGGAGCCCGGCGGGCAGGAGGTCGTCGGCATCCTCGTCGCCGTCGTCGTGCTGCTCGTCGCCTTCGGCTCGGTCATCGCCATGGGCCTGCCCATAGGCCTGGCCCTCGTCGGGCTCGCCACCAGCCTCGGGCTCGTCACGCTCGTTGCCTCGTTCGCCGACGTGAACTCGGTGTCGCCGATCCTGGCCGCGATGATCGGCCTCGGCGTCGGCATCGACTACGCCCTGTTCATCGTCACCCGCCACCGCGAGAACCTGCGGGCCGGCATGACCGTCGAAGAGGCCGCGGGCCGGGCCAACGCCACGTCCGGCGCGGCCGTGCTGTTCGCCGGCGCCACGGTGGTCATCGCCATCTGCGGCCTCGCCATCGCCGGCATCCCGGCCGTGACCGTCATGGGCCTGATGGCGGGCCTGACCGTGGCGGTGATGGTGGCCATCTCGCTGACGCTGCTGCCCGCCCTGCTCGGGTTCGCCGGTCACCGCATCGACGCCATCCGCGTGCCCGGCCTGCGAGCGGGCGCCGGCATCCCCGGCCGCGAGTCGATGTGGCACCGCTGGGGCCGGCAGGTCTCGGCCCACCCGTGGCGCTACCTGCTCTCGGGCACCCTCGTGCTCGGCGTGCTGGCGGCACCCGCGTTCGCCATGCGCCTGGGCATGACCGACAACGGCGTCAGCCCACAGTCCCTCACCACCCGACAGGCCTACGACCTGCTGGACGACGGGTTCGGTCCCGGGTTCAGCGGACCGCTGGTCCTGGCCGCCGACCTCGGCGACGCCGCGGTCGACGACCTGGCGCCCCTGGCCGAGGCGATCGCCGCCGACCCCGGCGTGCAGGCGATCGCCCCCGTGGTCCCCAACGAGGACGGCACGGCCGCCGTGCTCCGGGTCATCCCCACCACGTCGCCCCAGGACGAGCGCACGAGCGACCTCGTGCACCACCTCCGCAGCGACGTCATCCCCGAAGCCACGGCCGGCACCGGGGCCGAGGTCTACGTCGGCGGCCAGACCGCCACCTTCATCGACATGTCCGACAAGGTCGCCGACCGGCTGCCCTACTTCGTCGGCGCGGTGATCCTGCTGTCGGTGATCCTGCTGATGATGGTGTTCCGGTCGGTCGCCGTGCCGCTCAAGGCGGCGGCCATGAACCTGCTGTCGATCGGTGCCGCCTACGGGGTGATCGTGGCCGTGTTCCAGTGGGGCTGGCTGCAGGGCCTGGTCGGTGTCGAGGAGACGGTGCCGATCGTGTCGTTCATGCCGATGATGCTCTTCGCCGTCCTGTTCGGGCTGAGCATGGACTACGAGGTGTTCCTGCTGACCCGGGTGCGCGAGGAGTACCTGCACCGACGGGACAACACCACGGCCGTCGTCGAGGGCATCTCGGCCACCGCCCGGGTCATCACGTCCGCCGCGCTCATCATGATCAGCGTGTTCGCCGCTTTCGTCCTGGGCGACGACCCGATCATCAAGATGTTCGGCCTCGGCCTCGCCACCGCCGTGTTCATCGACGCCACGATCGTGCGCATCGTGCTCGTGCCGGCGACCATGCGCCTGCTGGGCGATTGGAACTGGTGGCTCCCCGGCTGGCTCGACCGGCTGCTCCCCAACCTCGACGTCGAAGGCGGCGTGGGCCTGCCCGAGCCCGAGCACGAGCCGGGCCGCGGCCCCGCCGTCGCCCCCGACGTCACACCCGAACCCGCCCTCACGTCGTAAGGCCCACGGGGCCGCCGCCGGGGGACACTCCCCCGGACCCCGGCGGCGACCCCCGAGCAACGGCAATGCGACCGCCGAGCCGGACATCGCCACGACGTGGCGATGTCACATCGGAGCTGACGTTGGCGTCCTTGTCGATGAAGCGCCTCGGGCCCCCTACCCGGGCGCAGCGAAAGGATCAGGCTGATGAAGATCACGGTGTTCGGCGCCAACGGCCCGACCGGACGGCTCCTCACCCGACTGGCGCTCGACGAAGACCATGACGTCGTCGCCTTCACCCGGCACCCCGACGCCTTCCCGATCGACCATCCGCGCCTCGACGTCGCCGCCGGCGACGTCCACGACCCCGATGCGGTGGCCGCGGCGATCGACGGGAGCGAGTCCGTGCTGTCCACCCTCGGCGTGCCCTTCGCCAAGACCCCGATCAGCGTCTACTCCGACGGGGTCACGAACATCGTCGCCGGCATGCACGCCACCGGCGCCAAACGGTTGGCGGTCGTCAGCTCGAGCGCGGTCAGCCCCCATCTCGAGCCGCTCGGCGGCTTCGTCTTCGAGAAGCTCATGCAGCCCTACGTTGTCAACAGGTTGGGCAAGACCCTCTATGACGACATGCGCCGGATGGAAGCGATCGTGGCGGGCAGCGACCTCGCCTGGACGATCGTCCGCCCGTCGGGGCTCTTCGAAGCGCCGGCTGTCTCGGAATACGGCGTCGAGATCGACCACATCGGCCACCGGTTCACCGCCCGGATCGATCTGGCCGACTGCCTGCTGCGCCAGGCGCTCGACGACACCTATGTGCGCTCGGCGATCGCGGTCGCGACCCCCAGCGCGAAGCCCTCGATGCTGAAGCTGATCTGGCAGGAAGGCATCCGGAAGAAGGCGTGATGCCCCCGCCCGACGCATCCGTCCTCCGGACCGCCACGATGGGAACCGCGATGCCGACAGCCGACCCCCCGCCGCCCGGGCGCGACGACCCGGTTGTCGATGCGCTGTGGAAGGCCCACCGGCGCCGGATGCTCGACATCGCGTTCCGCATCCTGCTCGACCTGGGCGACGCCGAGGACGCGGTGCAGGAAGCGTTCTCCCGCCTGGCCCGCGCCGACGTCGCCGCCATCGACGATCCCGAGGCCTGGCTGGTGGTGGTCACCAGCCGGCTGTGCGTCGACCGGCTGCGGACGCGGCGGCGGCACCCGACCGACTCCCTCGACCTGGCGGACGCCACCGGCGATCCCGTCAATCCCGCCGCGGTCGATCCGGTCGACCAGGTCACCCTCGTCGACAACGTCACGCTCGCGATGCACGCCGTCCTCGAGCGCCTGAGTCCCTCGGAGCGGACCTCGTTCGTCCTGCACGACGTGTTCCAGTACCCCTTCGAGGAGGTGGCGATGATCGTCGGGCGCAGCCCCGCAGCGTGCCGGCAGCTCGCCAGCCGAGCTCGCCGGGCCCTGCGGGCCGACTCCTCGGTCGGCCGGTTTCCCGTGGACGTCGCTCTCCAGCAACAAGTCAGCGAACGATTCATCGAGGCGTCCGCGGGCGGCGACCTCGAAGCTCTGGTGGCCCTCCTCGACCCGGCCGTCGAGGGCATCTCCGATGTCGTTCCCGGCGTGGTGACCGGCGCATCCGAGGTCGCCGCGGGCATCCTGCGCTACTTCGGGCCGCCAGCCTCGCCCACGCTGCTGTACCTGCCCGTCGGCGACCAGCTCGGAATCGTCGCTCTGCGGGAGCGCAAGGTGCTCGCCCTCGTTCTGCTGACCATCGACAACGGCCTCGTCGCCCACGTCCACACGCTGGCCGGACCGACGCCGCGCGCCGCCGTCACCGCCATCCTCGGCCTGCCCTGACCGTGCTCAGGCGAGCAGCTTTCGAAGTTCGCCGACGGCGACGATCGCGCTGTCAACGTCGTCCGCGCACGGGATCACGTTGAGACGAGAGCAGCCGGACTCGATGTAGGGGCTCAGGAACTCTGCGACTTGCTCGGGCGTGCCATAGGGCGAGTAGCGCTCGAACGGCTCGAAGGGCATCTGGTAGAAGTCCTGCATCTGTGCGGCGAGCGGCTTGCGTGCCGCCTCACGCGTCGAGGCAAAGCCGCACCAGACGTTGAGTGCGTGCTCGAACGCGTTGGGGTCTCTGCCGGCCTCGGCCGCCTCGCCGGCGATCTGGTCACATACACCGCTGAAGCGGCGGGGGGAGACCCAGATCCCGAGCCACCCGTCGCCGAACTTCGCAGCGCGCCGGACCGCCGCGTCCGAGCGTCCGCCGACGATCAGAGGTACCGGCGGCGAGGGCGCGGGGAGGATGAGCGCCTCGTGGAGCGAGAAGAATTCGCCGTCGAATGTAACCGGGGCGCCTTCGCCGAGACCGCGCAGGATCTGCAGGCTCTCGTCCATCCGGCGTCCACGCGTCTTCGGGTCCACGCCGCAGATCTCGATTTCGTGGGGGTCTTCGCCGCCGATCCCGACACCCAGTGTGAGCCGGCCGGGTGCGAGCTGCGCGAGTGTGGCGAGCTGGCGTGCGACCGGAACCGGATGACGCAACGGCAGCAGGTAGAGCGCGACGTACACGGGCAGGTCGGCCTGCGCCACGAGTAGCGAGGTGGCGGTGGTCAGCCCATCCGAGCCGGCCCCGACGAAGAAGCTCACATGATCGCCGACGCAGAGATGGTCGACGCCGACCTCCGCCGCGCGAGCGAGGACCGCACGGAGCTCCTCACCGCCGGTGAGCGGCGCGACTGTCGGGAAGAGCCCAACGCGGACGTCAGCCATCGATCGATCCTCCTCTGATGCTTGCCGCCAAGGTTTCCTCGGCGACGAGTGAGCTCGTCGCAGCGGTCGCGGCTGCTGTCTTGCGTGCTCGGCCGATGATGAGTGGTCGCACGATCGGCGGCATCGCGCGCCACGAGGCGTCGTCCAGACCTTCGAGCTCGAACCCGAGTGCCGCCATCAGCTCCGAGGTAGCGCGGTTGCAGCGACAACCTCGTGCGAAGCGGCGCCACGGGTTGGCAAGGCGGTCCTGCCAGCGGGCGAGCCTCGGGGAGTCAGATCGGACGTGTTCGATGAAGAGCAGCTGACCGTCGGGCTTCAACACCCTCACGATTTCTTGCAGGGCGAGATCGGGAGCGTCCACGGTGCACAACACGAAGGTCGAGACGACCGTGTCGATGGATCCGTCCGGGAACGGCAGCTGCTCCGCCGGTGCGTCGACCAGCCGCGCCCGAAGGCAACGCCGCGCCAACCTCTCGGCGAGGCGGCGACGCATCGCGGCATCTGGTTCGACCAGGACCAGTCCGTCGAGATCGTCGGGGTAGTGCGCCAGGTTCAGGCCGGTGCCGGCGCCGATCTCGATCGTGCAGCCGGCCGATCGCTCGAGCAGCTCCTTGCGGTGCTTTCGCAGTCCCGCACGCTCGCCGACCCACAGGAAGGGCTCGTACACGGCTGCGAAGACGCGCGCCCAGGCACGAGAGCCCGCCGATGACTCGATGTGTGTGATGTCGGTGTCCACGGCGGCAACGATGACGGACCCCGCGTTGCGGCGCATCGCTCGTCCCGGCCATCCGCGCAGGATGGCCCGTTCGGGTGATCGGCCTCAGAGCAAGCCCAAGCGTGCGGCCTCCGCCACCGCTGCCGTTCGCGACCCCCGCCCGAGCTTGTGGCGAATGTTCGCGGCGTGGCGGTGCACCGTGTGAGGGCTCAAGAACAGCTGCTCGGCGATCTCCTGATCGTTCAGCCCGTTCGCGATCAACGCCAGCACTTCGCGCTCCCGGCTGGAGAGCAGCGCCGCCGCGGGCTCCCCGGCCAGGCGGGCCGGAGCTTCGGGAGCCAGCACCGAACGCAAGGCGCGCGCCGCCGCTTGCCAATCGCCAGTCCAAGGGAGATGGGCGCTGCCGTCGAGAGGAACCAGCGTCGCCCCCGGTATGGCCGCTGCGAGCTCCCGGCCGAGACGGTACGGGATGGCGCGGTCGCCGCGGCGGTGCACCACCAACGTCGGTGCATGGAGGTGCTGCAACTCTGCTCGGACGTCGTTGCGGTAGGTGAGCTCCAGCAACGCGGCCGCGGTTTCCGGGCTCGCCGCGACGCGCTGATAGCGCGCCAGCCGCTCCTGCTCGGCACTGTCGGACTCACCCAAGAAGATGTCGGCCAGCACGCGCGACCCAAGTCCCCAGTGCGAACGGACGGTGGACGCGACCGACTCCTGGACCTCCCGAGAGGTGATCGATGACCCATCGGCGTACGCGCCACAGAGCAGCAGACGATCCACGCGCTCGGGGAAGCGAGCCGCGAACGCGATCGCCGCGCAGCCGCCCGACGACCCGCCGAACAACACGACCTTCTCCAAGGAGAGCTCGTCGAGCACGGCGCGCAGCACCGCAACGTCAGTGTCGAGCGTCAGATCGTCGTCGAGCACCTCGCGGTCCGAGATGCCGACCCCGAGCCGGTCGTAGCGCACCAGCGTGTGGCCCTCGCTGACCGACTCCCAGAACCCCCGGAAGGCTGGGTCCGCCCAATCGAGCTCCAGGTGACTGATCCACCAGGCCGGCGCCACGAGTGGCGGCCCCTCCCCGGTCGCCGCGTACGCGACACGTCGGCCGGCGAACGGCAAGAAGCGAATCGCCGCACCGTCGGCCATGCGGCGAGCGTACCGAGCTTCCGCTTCTAGCCGCGCTCCCTCGCGGCCGCCTCGCGCTCGGCCTCGTACTTCGCCGTCGACATCTCGACCGCCTTGAGGTTGCTCTCCGCGAGCTCGGTCCGGCGGGCCCGGGCCCGCGCCTTGGCGTCGAGGGTCGGCATCGCCTGTCCCTGGAACCGCGGCGCGACATGGCGGGCGAACAGCTCGTAGCTGCGCCATTTCGCGGCAGGCGGTGCCCAGTCGTGTGCGAGCTGCAGGTACGAGCCGAAGCCACCGTTCGACTGCTTGACCAGTCGCTCGATCTGCTCGACCGCCTCGTCGGGAGTGCCGATCGTGCCCAGTCCCGACTCGTTCACGAAGTCGATGAACTCGCGGACGCTCGTGCCCTCGCCGACGGACATCTGAGGAAAGGCGGCCGTGTGCTGGAAGTAGTCGAACCACGCGGCGATGCCGTGCTCGACGTCGCGGTAGGCCTGCTCGCGCGTGTCCGCGAGGTGCATGAGCCCCACGAGCCGCCAGGCGTCCCGGTCCACGGAGGCGCCGTAGTGGGCAGCCCGCTCCTGCATCACGTCCCAGTGCAGCGCGAGTACGTCGAAGCCCGCGGCGGTCGTCGCGCCGACCGACAGAAGGCCGAGTCCGTATCGGCCGGCGAGCCTCGGCCCCGACGGCGACGCGACCGCCGCGATGGCGATCTCGGGGTGCGGATGGGTGTAGGGCCGGAGGTGGAGTCGGGCGTCTCGTAGAGACCAGCGACCGTTGTCGAACGAGACGGGATCGTCGCTGCGCATGAGCCTGACGATGACGTCGACGGCGTCCTCGAGGAGCTCGCGAGTACTGCGGCATGTCGAGCCCGATCATCTCCGCGTCGCTGGGCAGCGCCCCGGGCCCGAGCCCGAGCATGAACCGCCCTCGTGTCATGTGGTCGAGCTGCACCGCACGCTCCGCCACCCAGAGGGGGTTGTGGTAGCTGGCGCTCACGACCCCTGTGCCGAGCTTGATGTGGTCGGTGCGCTCGGCGGCGGCGGCGATGAAGATCTCCGGCGAGGCGATGATCTCGGTGCCGGCCGAGTGGTGCTCGCCGATCCACGCCTCGTCGAACCCCAGCCGATCGAGGTGCTCGATCAGCTCCAGGTCGTTGTGCAGCAGCACCGTCGGGTTCTCACCCGCCGGGTGGAACGGCGCCATGAAGATACCGAAGCGCATACGAGCCATCTGGCCCCCTCGAGCTCGGCCGGTCCTCGGCCGAGGACCGATCGCGCGGATCGTACCCGGAGAGGCTCAGTAGTCGCCCTTGATCACGAAGTACGAGCCACGGATCGTCCCGGCCAGCTTCGACTTCTGTCTCGCGAACTTGAACGAGCCGAGCTCGGCCGGGACCTCCATCCCTTCAGAGAGCTTGAACCCGACCGCTCGCTTCTTCGGCTCGTCGAGCAGCACGTTGATCGACAGCCCGCTCTCGTAGAAGACGTAGGTCCACCGGATGTTCTCGACCTCGAAGGTCGTCGCCTCGAGTGGGGGCGACGCGATGACGATGTCGCGCTCCTCCTTGAGAATGTGGTGCACCCAGTCGATGGTCTTCTTCGCCTTGGCGGCCGGTTCGACCATGAAGACGTGGTCGTACTTGTTCTTGAAGTAGCGAGCCTCGTTCGCCCGCAGGCCGGCCAGTGCCGCCGCCACCGGCGACGACTCCAGGCCGACGGTGGAGACGTTGACGAAGTCCACTGCGTAGCTCATATCGCGCTCCCGGTACGTCGCCGGCGGTGCCCGTCGACGGACCGCAACCTATCCCCGATCGTGCAATGGATCTCTGCGGTGAGAGGGCGCTGCGCGTCCCGTTGCAGGAGGTTGGGATCTCACTGCCTGGTCGGCTCGGTCGGCAGCGTCGATGCCGAAGCGCCGATCGAAGGTTTCGAATCGGAGCGGCCCTATGTCCGCAGCCCGCTAGGGCTGGTCGTCTGCGTTGTCGCCGCTGCGGGCCGACGGCGGCGGCTCGTCGAACTCGTCGTGTCGGCGGTACCAGAACGACTGCGGTGCTTGCGGCCAGCCCTCGGGCGCGTCCTCGTCGTCGGATTGCCCGCCGTAGGGCGTGAGGGACGACAGGCTCCAGATGCTGCCGATGCTCTGGACCATCGGCCCGTGCTGGAGGAAGTAGGTGCGGTAGACGTCGTCGCCGTCGCGCAGGAAGACGTTGAGGCCGAACCACTCGTCGACCCCGAAGTCAGCCGAGAAGCGGTCGGTGCAGATCGTGTACCAGGGCACGTTGGTCCAACCCATGCGCTCGGCGTAGCGGCGTAGGTTCGTCTGAGGTGCCGGCGATGCCATGGCGAAGGTGATGTCGCGTGCGTGCAGGAGGCGGAGGTCGGCGATGCCGTCGGCGACGGACGAGCAGCCGACGCACCCGGCGTCGGGCCAGCCGCCGACGCCCTCCTCGAAGTAGAACCGGTAGAGGATGAGCTGGCTGCGCCCGTCGAACAGTTCGGGCAGCGACCGCTGCCCGTCGGGGCCCTCGAAGCGGTAGTCGTCGTGCTCGACGTGCACCATCGGCATGCGCTTGCGGGCGGCGGCGAGCTCGTGCATCGCGGTGGCGACGGCCTGCTCGCGCTCGGTCATGGCCGTCAGCGCCGCGTCCCACTCGCTCTGGCTGACGACGGGGGGGCGAGCGACGGGCATGGGTTCACCGTCGCGCTTGTGGCGGGGCACGGTCGAGGCTTACCCGCGGCGATGCACTGGCATGCGACATGGCGGGGAGCCGAACAGGCGAGCCCACGGTCCCGCAACAATCCGAATGCCTCCGGCCGGGCTCGCAGGGTTGACGCTTTGCCACCTGCGCCTCTACCGAGCCAGACGAGTCCCGGGCGGACTACCACGCTGCCCCTCATCGCGGACCGGACGCCCGCGTCATCGCAGCCAGCGGTCGAGCGCTGCAACCATCCGCCCGCATGCGTTGGCGGCGCTGACCGGCGATCGGGCGGCGATCATCGACGCCTGACGTAGCACCTGGCACGCCATCATCAGCGCCGCCACGTCGTCGGGGCAATGGGTGTGAACCGCCTCGGTGACCAACGCGGACGCCGCCGGCTCGCAGGAGTCCGGGCGGATGTGGCAGCCGAAGGCGAGCATCACCAGGTCGAACCGCCAGTCGCCGGGACCGGCGATCTCCCAGTCGAGCACGCCAGTGACCTCGTCGCCATCGACCAGGGCGTTGCCGTGGTGGAAGTCGCCGTGGACAATCGTCGTCTGCCGGATCTCGGCACCCTCGCCACGATCGATGGCCGCGGCGAGCACCCGAGCGTGGGTCGAGTCGATGGGTGTGGACGCGAGCCAGTCACGAGCGGCGGCGATGGCATCGTCTCGCCACGGGCGGCGGCCCCCGCTGTCGGTGTCGTGGCGGCCGGCCAAGGCGATGAGCTGCGCCGCGTGGCTCGGCGTGAGTCGACGGGGCACCTCTCCGGCCAGGCGTTCCTGCAGTGACCACACCGCAGCGCCGGTCGACCCGACCCGAAGGATGCGCGGGTTCGGGTAGCCCCGCTCGTGCAGGCGTGCCGCCATCTCGGCGCCGGTCGCCCAGACCGGCTCCAGTGTCGCGTCCGGCTGAGCCTTGAGGACGAGCTCCACTCCGTCAGCCGTGGCGACGGCTACAGCACCGAAGGTGCCGTGTGGGAACGGGCCGATGATCGAGAGCCCCAGGGCCGCAGCGACATGCCGGATGTGCTCGTCCACTTCCTCAACGCCTTCAGTCATCACCGAGGCTCCGTACACCGGGCCTGCCCTGGTCGGCTTCTCTCTCGAGCATCGGGCGTGGCGCAGCTGACGTACAGGCGCCAGCCGCCGTCGGGCCGCCGCACCAGGGCCGGGCGTTCCAGCGACTCGGCCCCGAACGGGTCCCGCTCGAGGGTGGCGATGGTCTCGAACGCCACCCCGTCGTCGGAGCGGGCCACGACGACGGCGTAGCCGCGCCCCTGGCCGATCGGCCGGCGCAGCCGATTTGCCAGGTAGTAGACCCCGCTGGCCCAGGCCGCGCTCGGGGCGCCCGCCCAGTTCCCCGGGCCGGCGCCGTTGGCTGCGATCGCCGGCACAGAACGGTCGTAGTCGGGCAGCGGGAGCGAGGTCAGCGCACGGACAGGCACGGATCGGGAGGCTAGGGGGAAACGCGGTGGGGGGACGGCGGCCGGTCGAGGCCGAGGTGGTCGCGGAGGGTGGGTCCGGTGTAGTCGGTGCGGAAGGTGCCGCGCTCCTGGAGGAGGGGGACGACCTGGTCGACGAAGCCGTCGAGGCCGTGAGGTGTGAGGTGGGGGACGAGGATGTAGCCGTCGGCCGCGTCGGCCTGGACGTGGTCGTCCCTGCTCAGCGATGGCCTCGGGATCGACGCCGGCGTATGTGGGCCGTCCAACCGCCGCCGGGAAACTCGACGTATCACACGACGCTCCCGATCGCTCATTGGTGCATCCAAGGCACATGGGCGACCCATGGAGGCGAAAATGTCGAACAGTAGCCCGGCTCGTTCGCCAGACCGGACGGACGCGGCCGCCGGCTGGTATCCCGACCCGTATGGCCGACACCAGTTCCGGTATTGGGAAGGAGGCGTCTGGACTGACGCAGTTTCCGATGGCGGGATCCGCGCCCCGGACGTGCCGGGTCGGCAGGTGGACGTCGCCGTCGGCCGGTCCCAGGGGAGGTCGCGCTCCGGGGGCGGCTCCGCCGGCTTCTGGACGAGCCTGCCCGGCCTGCTCACGGCGATCGCGGGCGTGATCACGGCCACCGGGACCATCTGGATCTCCACCCAAGGCGACGATGGCTCCACACCGCTGGAGGCGGCCGCGGACGATCTCGGTGTCGCCGAGGTCATCGAGGCGAGCTCCGACTCGAGCCCGGCCTACAGCGACTACACACGCGTGACCGATGACACCGGCACGATCGTCGTCGAGGTGCCGGTCGAGTGGGCCGACGTCAACGGCGCGGCCCTCGTGCTCGATGACGGCACCGAGATCCCTGACGTTGCGGCCTCCTCCGACCTCGGCGCGGGGCTCTACGTCGCCCCCCTCGTGGAGGTCTCGGCCACCGACATCGGCGTCATCGACGTGCCGACTGCGATGGCCGAACTGGCGCCGTCCGAATGCACGAGCGCCGGGAGTGAGGCCTATGACGACCCGATGTTCGAGGGCGAGATCGGGTTCTTCACCAACTGTGACGGCACCGAGACCGTCTACCTGTTGCTTGCTGCCGAGTACAAACCTGACCCGGAGCGCATCGCGCTCGTGCAGGCTCAGATCCTGAGCGACAGAGACGTCGATGCAGTGATCCGGGCTCTCGAGACATTCGACTTCACGACATGACCAGTTCCCGATCGCTGAGAGGGGCCGTCGTGTCTGGGCAATCCCCGAGCTTCTGGATTGCGAGCGGTCTCATCTTCTTCGCCAACGCACTGTTCTCGATCGTCCATGGCTACTGGCTCCTCGGTGCTCTTCAGATGGTCACCGCCGGCATGGCTGCCCTCGCAGCGGTCGAGAGCCTGGATGCCAGGCATGCCGGAGGCGAGCAATCGTGAATCGCCCAAGACGGCGGACCGAGCTCGAGCGTGGTTTTGTGGCCGAGCGGGCAGGATCGCAGTAGCCCACGGCACGCGCGGCGAATCGTCACCCGCCCGGCTCAGCCGTCGTCGAAGGATTCGTCGCCGGTCGGTTCGACGTGCGGTGTCTCGCTCATGCGCTGCCTCAGGTCCGAGAGCTGGAGGTAGATGGTGCGGCGGGCGCGGTTTTGGCTGCCCAACGGGCGATGCGCCGCGAGAGAGTGCCAGGGGTTGTACGACAGGTTGCCTGCGAAGGCCAGCTGGCGATCGGAGTCGAACCTCTGCACGGGAACGTGCAGCGTGGCCACGGGCACGAACGGCGACAACGACTCGGGCCATTCCACCCCGTCGTCCTCGATCGGCATCCGTCGGGCGTCGGTCTGCCGTTGGACCAGGATGTCGAAGTCGACATGGGTGTGGCCGAGGGTGGCGACCATCGCCTCACGCAGGTAGTCGTCCGTCGGGTGGCGGGGCATCCGCGTGCGGACCACCCGGCGCGGCCTGATCGAGTAGTGGATCGCCTGCCGGTCGCCCAGCCGGTAGGACGAGCAGCTCCAGTACTGCTCGTACAGGGGGTTCGTCTGTGTCTTGGCGTACAGGCCCTGCATGAGCCCGTCGAGCAGGTGCGAGTCGGCCGGGTGCAGGAAGTAGAGGATCGGCGTGCCGTCGCCGATGCGGCGTTGCAGCTTGACGTTCTCGGCGACGGTCGGGGTGGTGAAGGTGGGGGCGCTGATGCCGGTGAGGTCCTGCGTCCGCTGCTCGTCGTCGAGCAGCTTCGGTCCGGGGACGCCCATGACCTTGACCCCGATGCTGAGGATGCCGTTGTCCCTGAGGTCGGGTGGTGCCAGCGGGCCGGGCCCTGCGAACCGTACCCAGGCCGGGAACCGGCGGGGCGTGGCGAACAGGCCGTGACGGAGGTCAGCGGGGAGATCCGGCGAGATCTCGACGTCGGCCCGGACGACGCCGTAGGTCTTGGTGTTGCCCGCCCGTTGCGCTGGTAGGGCGTGGTCGTAGGTGCGGTGGGTGAATGCCGACATAGCCTCGACGATGGCGGCGGTGATCTCGGCCTCGTCGGGCAGGAGCGTCTCCTCCCCGAGGAGAGCGTCGTCGTGGGTGCGCCGGGCCACGATCAGGCGCTGCACAGCGTTGGCGAGCCGCCGCTGGAACAGCCGGTCGAACGCCGGGCGGACGTAGGGGTCGATCCGCCGTTCGGCGTTGACGAGGGCGACGAGCAGGTCGTTGAGCCGGCGGGCGGCGGTCATGCGGGCCTGGCCAGGAACCGCAGCGCCCTGACGCCGGGCAGGAAGAAGTAGGCGCCCCCGACCACCTGCACGAAGCTGGGAATGCCGGTGTAGCGGGTGCGGACCGGACGGCCCGGCACCCGGAAGGTCTGGTCCGGCTCGGTCGTCACGAGCGGATCCCTGCCCTCGTGTAGCCCGGCGAACTTCGGGTTGTTGCACCAGCTGCCCTGGATGAACTCGAACTGCCGGGCGAGATTGGTGTTCAGGCAGATGAAGTGCAGACCCGGATCGGCCGGTTCGGCGCCCGCAGGTCCGTCGGGCCCTCGCACGCGCCCCCGGCGGATGATTCGGTGCCGCTTTCCGATGGCGATCGAGGCGGCTGAGCCCGGGTCGGGGTCGAGGGAGTCACGGGGGTTGGCGCGGCGGATGTGGGCGCCGATCGGGCAGCGCAGCCCGTCGCGGTCCTCGTGGAAGTACCCGAAGTCGTTGGCCCGTGCGAGGGTCGGGTCATCGTCGTCGGGGGCGAGCACCAGTGGGGCACCGCTGGGCCAGCGGCCGACCATCTTGGCCGCCAACAGGTTCGTCGCCACTGGATCGCTGCGTCCGTCGGGCCGCCGCGTCGACTCGTCGAGGAAGGCGCGGAAGCCCTCGACGTCCTGACGGAGCTCGCGGAAGACCAGGTACGTTCCGTTGCGTCCGAGGTCACGGCGGGCCCCGCTCTCCGCCGGGGCCAGGACGCCGCCGGGGTCGTCGGCGTCGGCGACGGTCGGCGACACCGGGGTGAGGCCGTACTCGTTGCGGTAGCCGAGGATGAACTCGCCGGGCTGCACCGTGTCGGCCGCAGGCCCGGTCGATCCGAGGCCGTCGATGACGGGTTGGGAGATCCCGTCGGCGAACCCGAACGGCTCGGTGGGGCCGAGCACGGCGGTGCCGAGCCGTGCCACCTCGACCAGCTGGCTGGCGCGGAGATCCGAGGCGTACGACTGGTACAGCTCTTCGAGGGACGGTTCGTCGGCGGCATAGAGCAGCAGGGCGATGTCGACGACCGGGTTGCCCGGCCCGCCCCAATGCCAGTTGGCCGGCGCGCTCGCGCCGGTGTCACCGAGCCAGCGGCTGCGGTGGGGTGCGGTCATGCCTTCGACGAACTCGGCACTGAACGAGCCGGCCGTCTCCGGGTCGAGGCCGAGGGCGATCAGCCCGTGGTGGGTCAGCGCCACGTTCGTGCTCTGCGGGTCCTGGCGTCGCTGTGCCCCCGTCACCTGGTCGGCCACCCGGGCGAGCCACGCCCTGGCCTCCGGCGCCCGGCCGTCCGCGCCGGGTTCGACGCGGAGGAGCACGAAGCGGGCAGAGGGAAGGTGGCCGTACCCGGCGGCGACGATGCCCTGGAGGTCGTCCAGCTCGATGGTCGGGGCGGTCACAGCCTGGCCACCCACTCGTCGAGCTGGTCCGCGGTCATCCTGCCGTGAAGGCCGTCCCGGAGGGCGGCGTTGCCGGCGGCGTTGATCGCCGTGAGGTCGCCGTAGGCCGAGTACCAGATCTGGGTCGGGATCTGATGGCTGCGCAGGAAGTTCTTGAAGGCGGGCTCGTCCCTCGCGCCGCCGAGGACCAGCCAGCGGGTGCGGGGGTAGCCGCGGCCGTTGCTGAACGCGGCGTTGAGCCCCCACGCCACCTTGTCGATGAAGTCGTCCATGTAGCTCTCGAGCGAACCGTCGTAGTTGCTCGCGAACATCACCCGGCGCTTGCCGTCGAGGAAGATCCAGCGGGCGAAGTGGATGGTGCGGACGCCGGCCAGGCGTCCGTGGTTGTAGACGTGGCGGGACGAGAGGTTGATCGCCCACAGCACCACCGAGACGGTCATTCGCCGCAGCCACCCCGGCTTGACGAAGCCGACGGCGCTGAACTGGTTGTGCACCAGGTGCCCTTCGACCCCGGCCAACCGGCCGACGTGGGCGGGATCGGGGGGCGTCGTGTCGGGCACGTCGCGGCGCTCGCGGAGCCGGACGGCGACGAGCCACACGGGCACGACGAGCAGGGCCGGCAGGAGGGCGACCAGTACCACCGCGGTCGCGACCAGGTGGGCCAGCTCCTTCACCCGCCACCACAGGCTCGGTCGCGGCGCGGGCCGCAGCGACGCCCGCAGGGACGGCTTGGACCCCACGAACTCCTGGACCGCCGCCCGGACCTCGGCCGGGCTCCTCTCCGCCCAGTCGTGGGCGTCGAGGAAGTCGTCGATCGCGTGGCGCAGGTCGGCGTCCTGGCGGATCTGTTCCACCGAGCGGCCGACGGTGTTGACGTACGCGGCCGCGGTCCGCGCCATGCGTCCCTCGAGGTACTGCCTCCGGTTCCGCACGGTGGGAACGGCGGGATAGCCGACGCAGTGCCGGTAGATCTCGTCGAGCCCCTCCGCGGCCGCGTCGACCAGGTGACGCACGTACCCGCGCACGGACCCGTCGATGTCGCTCAGGAAGACGAGCTGGGCCGGAATCGTTCCCTCCTCGGGATCGTCGACCTCGTCCAGGACCACGAACCGCGCGAAGTGGACCGGCAGGTCCTCGAACGGCAGCAGGTCGTGCCGGCGATCGTCCTTGTCGATCGCCTCCAGGTACGACGTCAGCGCCTCGGCCTCGCCCTGCCGGACCTCGGCCAGCACGGTCACCGCGCGTTGGGGGCCCACCGTGCGCCGGACCTCAGGGCCGGGGGAACTCGAGCGTGAACTTGAGGACCTGGCGGGTGCCCCAGAAGACGAGACCCAGGTAGACACCCTCGTCGACCTCGCGGATCTCGTCACGGATCTTCTTCGCCACCCACGACGTCTTCGAGTAGTCGAGGACGATGCACGGCCGGCCGTCCAGCCAGCTGGCCTCCTCGTAGACGCGGGCCCGGATCAGGCGCAGGCGGAACGGCGACACCAGGTTGCGAAGGTCGCTCCGCTGCGGATCGAACACCTTGCCTTGCCAGGCGATCAGGTACGCCAGCTTCGCCGCGATCCGTCCGACGAGCGTGTGCGGCGCGAAGACGACGGTGCCCCGGCCCCGGCCCCGGGGGATGTCGCCGGTGGGGCTGGACCGGAACAGCTCGTCCAGGTCGTCCTGGCGCATCGAGATCATCTGGTCGGAGTCGATCACGGTTCCTCCATCCGCGCTCAGGTGCCGCCCGCCGGCGCCCACGGCGCGAACGCGTTGACGACGTCGGCCATCGAGCTCCGCAGCTGGGGGTAGTGGCGCAGCAGCACCGTCGCCATCGAGTTGTCGTCGATCCAGTCGAGCCCCTGCCGGGTGTAGACGGCCGGGGTGTAGTAGTCGGTGAAGAAGCGATCGCTGTTGAGGCGGCGGGACGCCATCAGGATGAAGACCCGGAAGGCGGTGTCGCTGAAGGCGAAGCCCGCGGGGAGGCGCTCGGCGAACATGCCGACGCTCAGGTCGACCCGCTCGACGTCGCCGTCGTAGACACGGCGCATCTCCGCCGCCCAAGCCGGGTTGTCGGTGAGACTCTCGAAGTCCGCGGCCGGCTCGAGGTGGAGCAGCCGGCGGAACTCGTTGTAGCGGGGCACGCCCAGCTCCCGGGTGCGCAGGATGTCGGTGGCGGCCAGGTCCTGCAGGTGACCGTCGGGTCGTTCGAACTCCTGCAGGAACTTCGGGAAGTTGTAGAGCGTGACCAGACCCGGGGGGAGGGTGCCGAAGGAATAGAAGAGGTCGGTCAGCGAGACCTTGTCGATCACGTCGAGCACGTGCGGACCGGTCAGGTCGCGGAACGTGCACTCCCGGAGCGTGGCGTCGTCGACCACCGATCGCAGCGACCAGTCGTCGCGCAGGAGCGGGTGCATCCGGTAGACGGCCACGAACTCCTCGGTCAGGCTGTACGGCACGCCGAAGTGGTCGGCCTCCCCGCCGGGGATGCCGCTGATGACCTCGCTCGGGGACAGGCGGCCGAACAGCCGGTGGATGCGCTCGCCGGCGATGCCGAACCAGTTGGCCCGCAGCGCGGTCTTCGTGGTCGGGTGGCTGATGACGGCCGGCGTCCACTCGACCGTATGGATCTTGGCGATCAGCGCGGCGTTGACGAGCCGGGCCCGCTCGAACAGCTCGTCGTCGTCCCACGACGGATAGGCCGCGTGCAGGTGGTCGCAGATGGCGTTGTGCTCGAGCGCGAACACTGTCTGCAGCATGAGCAGGCCGACCCAGAACCCGGGCTCCCGGGTCGGGTCGTGGTCAGGATCGGTCGGCAGGGGCAGATGCCCGTCGTCCCGCACGCGCAGCTTGCCGTGCGAGCCGCTGCGCAGGGCCTGCTGCTGCTCGGCGCCGGTTCCGTACACCTGCGACCCGTCCCACCAGTGCGTCAGCACGTTGACGCGGGTCTGGGGCAAGCCGGTGGTGTCGGGTGGGCGCGTCGGGTCCTCGGGGGTGCGCATGATCGTCATCGGGGACTCGGGCCAGGGGTCGTCGGCAGCCAGGGGCACGACCCACGGGTTGTCGACCGGGCTGGTCCCGTGGCTGAACCAGTCCCGGATCATGAACTGCAGCCAGGC
Organism: uncultured Acidimicrobiales bacterium; assembly: GCA_963842395.1. Lineage (GTDB taxonomy): Bacteria > Actinomycetota > Acidimicrobiia > Acidimicrobiales > VFJN01 > ZC4RG19. The sequence goes on along the minus strand of CAWJGJ010000001.1, from coordinate 2,027,939 downwards.
CGCCACCAGCGAGTTGACCGATGTGGCCGGCACGAACTCGGTCCTGGTCATCAACGCCCGGCTCACCTCGCGTGGGCTGGGCGTGAGCACCTCGTCGTCGGTGGCGTCCACGATGCTGTCGAGGGGGATGTTCCTCCCGAACCGGGACCCGGCGCGGCCCATGGCCGGAGACTCGAGATCGTTGTAGGACCCGTCCGGGGCGCGGCTGGTGAGGTAGCGCGGGCTGGGCGGCCCGAGCGCGGGCACCTCGACCGCCGGCAGAGCCGTGGTGTCCACGAGGTTCTCTTGACGGAGCTTGGTGCGCAGCCCGATGAGGGTGAGCAACCCGAGCGGCGTGGGCAGCTTGTCCCACCCGGCCGCGTGGTCGACGCGCTCGGCCAGGGCGATGTAGGCCCGCCAGAACGGGGTGTCCCGGTGGGCGGGGCTCACGAGCGGCGCTCCATGCCGACGATGGCCAGGGCGAGGTTGGCGCTCGAGATCAGCGTCGTCAGCACAGCCGTGCGATGGGGGATCTTGTGCCGGACACCGAGCATCACCACGGTGACGACGTCGCTGGCGTGGATCACGACCCCCTGCCGCAGCTGGCGCTGCACCTCCTCGTCGGGGCGGACGAGCAGGTCGAAGCCGAGCAGGATGGTGCGGATGCCGAACAGGCGGAAGGCGTACACGGCCGCCGGGCTCTGCGTCCCGTCCGGCTCCATGCGCTTGATCAGTACGGCGGGGGCGACCAGTCCGAGTGTCCCCATGAGGATCCGGACGCCTGCCAACCCCTGGCGTGCGGTGCGACGACTGAGCACGCGTCCTCCGATCAGCGACGAGCCCGGGGTACCGGGGCACGCTCCTGTCTGCTACAGAGGCGGGAGCCGCCGCCACCGATACATGTTCCGCGGATCGGGGTGCGTCGTGATCCAGGCGATCGAGCATCGGCACGTCGAGGCCAACGGCGCCACCTTCCACGTCGCCGCGTCAGGACCGGAAGCCGGGCCACCGGTCCTGTGCCTGCACGGCTTCCCGGAGGGATGGATGAGCTGGCGAGCGGTCATGGAGCGAACCGACGACGACTGCCGCCTGTTCGCGCCGACCCTGCGGGGCTACCCCGGCACCGTCGCCCCGAACGGCCGCCCGGACGTCATGACGCTGACCGACGACGTCAAAGCGCTGATCGAGGTGTTGGGCCTCGACCGGCCCCTGCTCGTCACGCACGACTGGGGCGGGGGGATCGGCTGGATCTTCGCCCATCGCTACTCCGACCTGATCAGTGGCCTGGTCGTGATCAACTGCACCCACACGAAGACCCTGGTACGGGCGGCTCTGACGTTCGATCACCTGCAGCCGCTGCGCATCCCGTGGGTCCTACCGTTCCAGATCCCCTGGCTCCCGGAGTTCCTGCTGTCGACCCGCTTCGGCCGGAGGTTCCTGCGGTGGACGTTCGTGACCCGGGAGGGCCGGCCGGGCGCGATGGACCGCGCGCTCGTCGACGAGTTGGTCAGCCGGTTCCGGCACGCTGCCGACCTGCGCGGGGCCATCGACTACTACCGCGCCTTCGTCGCGACGCTGCTGGTGCCGGCACGACGCCGGGAGCTCTACCGCATCTACGAGACACCCATCACCGTGCCCGTCACGATGCTGTGGGGGATGCAGGACGGCGCCCTGCCCGCCCCCGTGGCCAGGAAGAGCGGCAGGGACGCGGGTCGCGACGTCGAGTGGCGGCCGCTGCCTCACGTCGGTCACTTCGTGGACCTCGAAGCTGCCGACGAGATCGTCGATGAGATCCGGCGGGCGCTCGCCAGCGCGTGACCCGCTTCCCTCGTGTGGTGCAGCCCACGACCCCGGTCACATGAGCCCGGCCTTGATGCGAGTGTCGATCGAGCAGCCGACGATCCGTTCGACCAGTGGCCCGCATCGAGGTGGCGCCAGCGCCGGTTCGGGCTGCGAGGTATCACCTGCGTCCGCCGGTTGCGGCCCGCCGGCGTCTCAGGCTGCTCGACGGTGGGCGATGTATGCGTCGCAGATCTCAACCAGGCGGTGCCGGTCGAAGCTGGGTTCATGGCCGCCGTGGACGACGGTCACGGGCAGCTCGCGCAGCCGTTCCATGGTGGCGATGTAGTCGTCGATGTCGGACCCGTCGATCTGGTCGAGCAGGGGACCGTCGTAGACGGCATCGCCAGAGAACAGCGTGCCCGACGCGACGTCCCAGAGGCCGAGGCTGCCGGGCGAGTGGCCGGGCAGGTGGAGTACCTCGAAAGCCCGGTCGCCCAGGTCGATCACATCCCCCTCGTCGAGAACCCGAGTCACGGGCACCGGGGCGATCTCGACCGCGGCGGACAGAGCGCCGCCGGAAGGAACGGCATCGACGAGTAGGTCGGGGATGGCGTAGCCGCCGTTCCGATAGGGCCCGATGACATTGTCGCTGAACTTGGTGGCGTCGAGGGTGGTGCCGGTCATGTGCTCGAGGTTGGCGGCCTCGGCGCGGTGGACCGCCCGCTCGTCGAACTCGTGGAGCCCGCCGGTGTGATCGCCATGGGTGTGGGTGGCGACGGCCAGGAGCGGTCCGTCGAGCGCGCGTTCGACCAGGCGGCGGAGCGGACTGAGCCCGAGTGCGGTGTCGACGACCAGGTCGCAGTCCCGGCCGCGGACGTGCCACACGTTGCACCGCAGCAGCGGGTGCACGTGGGGCTCGGTCACCAGGGTGATGTCGTCGTCGATCCGCTGCCGCACGAACCACGGATCGGCCACCGGCAAGGCCCGCACCGGCCCAACGCTATCGGCCGTCAGGGAGCGTCGAACGCGTCCAAGCCGGAATGGGCCGTGCTGTCCACGCATTCGACAGGTGAGGGCCCGGAGCGTGAACATCGCGGTGTGGGCTTCCGCTTCACGACACGGGCCGGGCATCCGACCTTCGTGGATCTCCCGTGGGAGCGGCCGCTGGCCGAGTGGGACATCGATCGCCTCGTCGCGCCGGTCCGGGGCATCTCGCGCCATGTGGTCCGCTTCGTGGCCTACGGCCCCGACCTCTACGCACTGAAGGAGCTGCCCGGGCGGCTGGCGGAGAAGGAATACCGGCTGCTGCGCGAGCTCGACGAGCGGTTCGTCTCGGTGGTGGAGGCGGTCGGCGTCGCGACCGGGCGCAGGACAGCGGACGGTGACGCCCTCGATGACGTCCTCATCACGCGCCATCTGTCGTACTCCCTGCCGTACCGCGCGCTGTTCGGTCGGGCGTCGCTTGCCGACCTGTGGGACTCGCTGCTCGACGCCCTCGCCCAGTTGCTCGCCCGGGTCCACCTGGCCGGGTTCTTCTGGGGGGACTGCTCGCTGTCGAACACGCTGTTCCGCCGGGACGCGGGGGCGCTGGCCGCCTGGCTCGTCGACGCGGAGACCGGCGAGCTGCACGACCGCCTGTCCGACGGCCAGCGCGAGCACGACCTGACCATCGCCGAGATGAACGTGGCGGGCGAGCTGCTCGACATCATGGCGGCGGTGGCGGCGTCGGGCGGCGCCACGCTGCCGGCCGACGACCCCCGCACAGACGCCGGGGCCGTGGCCGAGGACCTGCGCTGCCGCTACGACGCCCTGTGGGACGAGCTGACCACGGTCGAGGTGTTCGGGGCGGGGGAGGAGTGGCGCGTCGACGACCGGGTCCGCCGCCTCAACGACCTGGGGTTCGACGTGGACGAGATGGAGCTCGTGGACGACCCGAACCACCCCGACGGGCACGTGTTGCGCCTCACGACCCGTGTGGTCGAGCCCGGGCACCACCGCCGCCGCCTGTTGCAGTTGACGGGGCTCGACGTGCAGGAGAACCAGGCGCGCCGCCTGCTCAACGACATCCTCGCCCACCGCGCCTGGCTCGAACGGCGTGGTGGCGTGCCCGTCGACGAGCAGGTCGGTGCGCTGCGCTGGATGGTCGACGTGTTCGAGCCGACGCTCGCGGCTGTGCCCGCGGAGTCGCGCGGCAAGCTCGAGGACGCCGAGATCTACCACCAGGTCCTCGAGCACCGCTGGTTCCTGTCCGAGCAGACGGGCGAGGATGTCGGGATGGAGGTGGCGATTGCCGACTACCTGGCCGAGGTGCTCCCGTCGGCCGCCGACGAGCGGACGGTGCTGGCGGAGCCGGCGACCGGCGAGATCCCGATCGTCGGTCCGTGACCATGCGGCGACGGCGCCGTGCCTTCGTGGTCGACGACGGGGACACCGGTGTCGTTCGAGTGGTGTCGGCGGTTGAGCACAGCGGCGCGGCGGGGTAGGCATGCGGCATGGCGCGTGACGGGCTGACGGCGTTCGAGGCCGTGAACCGCTACGTCGACGAGGCGGCCCGCCTGGTCGACCTCGACGACGAGATGTACTCGGTGCTCACGTCCACCTACCGAGAGATCTCCGTGCAGATCCCGGTGCGGCTCGACAACGGGGACGTGATCGTCGCCCGCGGCTACCGCGTCCAACACAACGGCGCCCGTGGGCCGTACAAGGGCGGTGTCCGCTACCACCCGACCGCCGATCTCGAGGAGGTGCGGGCGCTGGCGTCGCTGATGACCTGGAAGACCGCCCTCGTCGACGTGCCGTTCGGTGGGGCCAAGGGCGGCATCGAGATCGACCCCACGCCGCTGAGCCCGGCCGAGCTCCAGCGGATGACCCGCCGCTTCGCGGACGGCATCCACCACGTGATGGGCCCGTACCGCGACATCCCCGCGCCCGACATGAACACGAACGCCCAGACGATGGCGTGGATGATGGACGCCTACTCGGCGCACCACGGGTACACGCCGGCCAGCGTCACGGGGAAGCCGGTCGACCTCGGCGGTGCGCCGGGCCGGGAGGCGGCGACCGGGCGGGGGGTGGTCGACGTGCTCGAGGCCCACGCCGAACGCCGGGCGCTCGTCTTCGCGGGCCTGCGCCTCGCCATCCAGGGCTTCGGCAACGTGGGCTCGTGGGTGGCGCAGGACGCGGCCGCCCGGGGCTGCACGGTGGTGGCGGTGTCGGACGTCCACGGTGGGGTGCGCCACGACGGCGGCCTCGACGTCGCCGCGCTCATCGGGGTCATCGCCGCCGGCGGCGGCGTCCGCGACACCCCGCAGCCCGGAGTCGACCTCATCGACAACAACGAGCTGCTCACCGGCCCCTGCGACGTCCTCGTCCCCGCAGCGCTGGGCCAGGTCATCGGGAGCGACAACGCCACTGACGTCCAGGCCTCGGTCGTGCTGGAGGCCGCCAACTACCCGGTGACCCCCGACGGCGACAAGGTGCTGGGCGATCGCGGCGTCACCGTCGTCCCCGACGTGCTCGCCAACGCCGGCGGCGTGACCGGGTCGTACTTCGAGTGGAGCCAGAACATCCAGCAGTTCAGCTGGAAGGAAGAGCGCTTCAACGCCGAGCTGCACGACCGGATGCGGTTGGCCTACGAGGCGACGGCCGACACCGCGGCCGAGCTCGGGTGCACGCTCCGACAGGCGGCGTTCGCCATCGGCATCCGCCGGGTCGCCCACGCGTCGCGCCTGCGCGGCTACGTGTGATCCCGCGCGCCGCATCCGTCGCCGAGGGAGACTGCCGGCGGCGACTCCTGGCTGCCCCGCCGACGAGGCTCGTGATCTGGCCCGTGGAAGGATCGTCGCCGTGCCCGGTGCCGCGGTCCCCCAACTGGTCGAGTTTCGCTCCTACACGCTGGTCCCCGGCCAGGCGGAGGCGTTCGCCGAGCACTTCGAGCATTACTTCCTGGCCTCCCAGGAGGAGCTCGGCATGGACATCGTGGGCCAGTTCACGGTGCCCCGCGACGACGCCCGCTTCGTGTGGGTGCGCCGCTTCCGGGACCCAGCGGGCCGGGGCCGGGCGCTGGCGTCGTTCTACGGTGGTCCCGTCTGGGCCGAGTTCGGGCCCCGGGCGAACGAGTTGATGGTCGACCACACCGACGTGCACCTGCTGGTCCCCGACCCCTCCGGTCCGGACTTCGCCGCCGACCACGTTGCCCACGCTCGCCGCCCGGCGGGCAGCGGGCGCCCCCGGTCCACGGTCGTCGCCGCGGTCTACGACCTACGCGGCGCCGGGGGCCCGCCCGCCATGCCGTGGCCCGCCGGGGAGCGGGACGGGGACGGTGTGACCGAGCTCGGCCGCCTCGTCACCGCCGGCGTTCCCAACGACTTCCCGCGCCTACCGGTCCACGAGGACGTCAGGGTCGCGGTGTGGCTCTTGTCCGACCGCGCCGGCGGCGAGGCGGCCACCGCCGCGGCCGAGGCGGCCGCTGGTGCCCGGGGCCTCGGGCTGCACACCACCCGCCTCACGCCCACGGCGCGCTCGACGCTCCGCTGAGCGCCTCGGCGGCACCTGACCGGCGCAGCGCGGCCGCCCGCCGGTCATAGACCGCGGCGCCCGAGCGCAAGCGTGACGAGAACACGTAGCGGTCGTGTCGCGATCGATCCACTTGGCCATGATGTCGTCCCCCCGGCCTGGCCTCGCCGCCCGCTGTCAGCAAGATGATTCCACCCCGGCGCAGGTGTCAACCGAGGCCCCGACGTGTCCCGTCGGCCCCGGGCGGGTAGTCGTACGACGTCGGCTCGTAGCGGAACCAGCACGTGGTGTCCGGGCGCCGGGGACGGGGGTGTGTGTGATGCTGGCTTTCTACCGGGCCGGTCGGTCGTGGTGGGTTCGCTGGCGTGGAGCGCCGCCAGGTCCCATGGGGGCGTCAGTGAAGCGCGGTCCGGCCGGGCTCGTGCGCACGGCGATCGCTGCCGTCGCCGCGGTCGGGCTGGCGGCGTTCGGGCTCGGCTACTGCTCGTCGCAGTTCGGGTTCGATCGATCCGAGGAGGGGAGGGGCACGGACAGCGATCTCCTGTTCCCCGCGTCCGAGCTGGAGACGACCCTCGCCGTGCTGGCGGTACACAACTCGATCGAGCTGCGCGTCACCCACGACGTCGAGCTGTTCGGCGAGCAACGGCCGCTGTACACCGACGTGTACCCGGCCGAGGTGCCGGGCTTCGTCGAGCTGCGCATCGAGGACGTCCCCGACATCGATGTCGCCGAGGGGGAGGGCCGAGACGGTGGCGACCGGGTGCGGGTGACCATCGCCCGCGACAGCGTGTTCGTGCAGGAGCGGGTCGAGCAGCTGCGCGAACCGGTCGGCTTCACCGTGGCCGACGGTCGCCTCGTGGAGGGGAGCGGCCTGCCGATCGAGCCCGGCACCCGGGTGTTCCTCGAGGACGGCGAGTACACGACGGGTGCGTTCGAGTTCGACCCCGAAGGCGCCGAGAGCGTGGTGACGAAGCTGGCGGACGGCGTGACGCTCGGGCTGACCGACCTCAACGCCGGCACGAGCGAGAACATCCTTCGGATCGCGCAGCTTGCCACGCTCAACCCCGCGTGCCTGCGGGCGGCCGACGAGGCGGTCGGGCTGGACCAACTGATCGCGGGCGGCATCGAGGACCACCTCGTGCGGCGAGGCGTCGACCCCTCCGACATCGAGTTCGCCTTCACCGGCGAGTTCCCGCCCTACGACGAGTTCCCCGACGAGACAGGCGCGACCTTTGCCGAATCCCGCCGCAGCGTCGAGCAGGCGCTCGCGGGAGACAACGAGAAGACGATCGAGATGGCCGCCGACTGTGACGGCGACGCCGTCGTGGACCCCGACAGCCCGATCTCCATCACCGCCGACCGCGCCGCACCCGACGACGAGGGATAGCGGGCCGACCAGCCACCCCGATCGTGCCGGCGCCCCTCGTTCAGCTCGCCGGTGCGGGTGCGTAGCTGTCGAGCAGGCGTCCCAACTCCTCGGGGCGGCTGAGCGCGACGCAGTGGCCCGCGGCGATCTCGTCGGGAACGATCCCGAGCCGCTCGGCCACCACCCGCCGCAGGAACCCGGCCGGGAAGCACCGATCCTCGGTGCACACCACGAACCTGGTCGGGACGGCGGGCCACGCGACGAGAGGCCATGGGCTGTTGTATGCCATGTCGGACTCGGAACGTTCCCGCCTCAGGGCCTCCTCGGCTAGGGCGCGAGGCACGTCGTGGTAGAAGGCGACGAACGGGTCGTCGCTGCCAGTCAGGCCGCCATCACGGCGGGCCTGCTCCTCCACGTCCTGGCGGTAGCGAGTGTTCGACCACCACTCCGCTGGCGTCTCGCCAGGTGCCGCAACCATGCCGGCGACAAGGACCAGCGCGTCGACCGGCCGCCGTTCGGCTACGAGTGGCGCGGTGAACCCGCCGTAGGACTGGCCTACGACGATGACGTTCCGGCGGTCGCCGATGGCGTCGACCACGATGTCCGCGTAGTTCCACAGGGTGGCGGTGTCGTCGTCGCAGGGGAGGTCGGGCGCGACCACGTCGTGCCCCCGCTGGCGCAGCACCCGCTCCACCAGGTGCCAGTACCAGCCGACGTCGCCGGCACCGTGGATCAACGCAAACGTCGCCATCGAACCACCTCGATGTCTTGCGAGAAACAGCCTTGCGGGCCAGCGTTGTCGCCAGCCTCGCCGCACGCACCCGAAGAGTCGACCATGCCCGACGCGGGCAGGCCCGACTCAGGGCCAAGATCACCTGGGCGGCCTGCCTGGCGTCGCACCGGCGTGGTTGAGTCGATGGTCGACGACGACGAACGAGAGGGCCCCACGTGAGCACGATCCCGAACCTTGCGCTGAACAACGGCGTCGAGATGCCGATCGTCGGCTTCGGCGTCTACCAGATCTCGCCGGAGGAGACCGAGCAGGCCGTCGCCACGGCCCTCGAGGTCGGGTACCGGCACGTCGACACCGCCGCCTCGTACGAGAACGAGGAGGCTGTCGGCCGGGCGGTGCGGAGCAGCGGCATCCCCCGTGCCGAGCTGTTCATCACGACCAAGCTGTGGATACAGAACCCGGGGGAGGCGAATGCCAGGGCCGCGTTCGAACGATCCCTCGAGCGACTCGGTCTCGACCATGTCGACCTCTACCTGATCCACCAGCCTCTCGGTGACTACTACAGCTCCTGGCGGGCGATGGAGCAGCTCCACGCCGACGGCATCGCCCGCGTGATCGGCGTCGCGAACTTCTACCCCGACCGGCTGGTCGACCTCATCGAGCACAACGACGTGACCCCGGCGGTCAACCAGGTCGAGACCAACCCGTTCTTCCAGCGCAACGCCGATCAGGAGGTGATGCGGTCCCACGGCGTGCAGATCGAGTCGTGGGGTGGCTTCGCCGAGGGCCGCAACAACCTGTTCACGGACCCGACGCTCACCGCCATCGGCAACGCGTACGGGAGGTCGGTCGCCCAGGTCGTCCTCCGGTGGCTGATCCAGCGCGACATCGCCACCATCCCGAAGTCCGTCCGCCGTGAACGCATGGAGCAGAACATCGAGGTCTTCGACTTCAGCTTGACGGACGACGAGATGGCCCGCATCGCCACCATGGACACCGGGGCCTCGCTCTTCTTCGACCACCGCGACCCGGCCATGGTCAGCTGGCTCAACAGTCGGCGAGACACCTGACCTGCCCGCCGCCACGGGCGGCCGCGGTCTTGAGCTGACGGCAGATGTCCTCCGGTCCTAACGATGCGTCGCCGACGATGCCCTGACGACGAGCTCCGGATGGAATAGCACGTGCTGGTGGGTGTGGAGCTCGTCAGCCTCGCTCTCCGCGAGCAGGAGCTCGGCGGCCGTGCGGCCGAGAAGGTCGCGCGGCTGGCGCACCGAACTGAGCGGGATGGCCGCGATGCCGGCGAACTCGATGTCGTCGTAGCCGACGATGGCCATGTCCCCAGGGACGTCGACACCCAGGCCGGTCAGCTTCTGCAGGAACCCGAGAGCGAGGAGATCGTTGGCACAGAAGGCAGCGGTTGGTCGCCGGGCGCGAGGAAGGCCGGCGAGGATCTCGCCGGCGCGCCGACCCTCGGCGGCACTGAGCGCACTCGTACCCACGACGACGAGCGCCTCGGGTGACAGGCCGTGGGCCTCGATGGCCTGGCGCGCTCCCCGCAGGCGATCGGCCACGTGGACGACCGTCGCCGGCCCCCCGACGAAGGCGACGTGCTCGTGCCCTTGCTCCACGAGATGGGACACGGCGAGCATTCCGCCCTCGACATCGTCGACCCCGACGCTGCAGCCGCGGGCGGCGGCGCGCCGGTCGACGAGCACGACGGGCAGGCCGTGGCGGTGCATGAACGACAGCGCCGGCGTCTCGTCCCCGACTGGTGACACCAGAGCGCCGCGCACCCGGTGGTGGAGCAGTTGCTCGAGGTACTCGACCTCCCGGGCCGCGTCCCCGTCACTGTTGCAGATGAACAGCGAGAGACCCTTCGCTCGGACGACCTGCTCGACACCCTTGGCGACGTCGGCGAAGAACGGATTGGAGGCGTTCAGGATCACGTAGGCGATCGTCCTGCTCTGCCCGGCCCGCAGGTGCCGGCCGGATTCGTTGCGCACGAAACCGAGGGTGTTGATCGCTTCCTGGACCCGTCGGCGGGTCGCCTCGGCGACCAGCTCGGGATGGTTCAGGACATTGGAGACCGTTCCGACCGACACGCCTGCCGACGCGGCGACGTCCTTGATCCCCGTCAGGTTCCTGGGCACTCGCCGGATTCAACCATGCAACGAGGCCTTGCCGGATGATCGATTGTGTCATATCTTGTGTGATTGAAACGTTTCATACGTTGTGAGGGGGGACGGCATCATGAAACTGCAGTTCAAAGGCGTGTTCGCACTTGTTCTGAGCTTGGTGGTTATCACAGCAGCGTGCGGATCGGATGGTGACGACTCGGCGGGGGACGGCGAGGCGGCGGGGGCTGGGGAGGATGTGACGCTCACGCTGCTGGTCGGCAACGACGCGGCCGTCGTGGCGCTCGCCGAGGGGGTGACAGCCGCTTTCACCGAGCTGCACCCCAACATCACCTTCGACATCGAGGAGCGACCCGGCGGCGCGGAAGGCGACAATCTCGTCAAGACCCGCCTCGCGACCGGCGAGATGAGCGACATCTTCATCTACAACGCGGGTTCGCTTCTCCAGGCCCTGAACCCGGCCCAGACGGTCATGGACCTGACGGACGACCCGATGCTGGACGACGTCGTCGAGGAGTTCAGCTCGACCGTCACCCAGGACGATGCGGTGTACGGCGTCCCGTTCGGCACGAGCTTCGGGGGTGGGATCCTCTACAACCGCCAGATCTTCGATGAGCAAGGCCTCTCGGTCCCCACGACCTGGGACGAGTTCGCCGCCAACAACGACCAGTTGCTCGCCGCGGGGATCACGCCCCTGGGGGCGTCGTTCGGTACGACCTGGACGTCGCAGCTGTTGGTCCTGGCCGACTTCTACAACGTCTCGCAGGCCGAGCCGTCGTTCGCCGAGGACTACACGGCCAACGAGGCCAAGTACGCGACGACCCCGGCAGGGCTCACCAGCTTCGAGCGCCTCGAGGAGGCCTACGAGCGCGGTTGGTGGAACGACGACTACGGCTCGGCGACCTTCGAAAACGGCCAGCAGATGCTGATCGACGGGGAGATCGCGCAGTATCCGATGCTCACGGTCGCTCTACCGGCCATCGCCCAGCTGGACCCGGAGGCTGCCCAGAACGTCGGGTTCTTCGCCCAGCCAGGGCCCGAGGCGGACGCCAACGGCATGACGATCTGGATGCCGCTGGCCGCGTACGTCTCGGCCGACACCGAGCACCCCGACGAGGCCCGGGAGTTCCTGGCGTTCGCCGCCTCGGTCGAGGGAACGGAGGCCATGAGCGAGGCCACCGAGCCGACAGGGCCCTACATGGTCGAGGGCGCGTCGCTGCCGGACGATGTGCTCCCGGCGGTCGTCGACGTCCAGGCCTACCTGGACGAGGGCAACTTCGGCCCGGCGCTGGAGTTCGTCTCGCCGGTCAAGGGGCCGAACCTCGAGCACCTCACCGTCGAGGTCGGTTCGGGGCTGCGCAGCGCCGCCGAGGCAGCGGAGCTCTACGACGAGGACGTCGAGGCGCAGGCCCAGCAGCTGGGCCTGCCCGGGTGGTGACCAGTCGGGCTGTCATCGCTGCGCCATGACCGATCTGGTCACACGGTCACGCGGGCGTCAGGGCGAGTCGACGACGTCGGCTCGCCCGCCGGCGCGACCCGACGGCACGACACCTCGGGCTGCCGGGCGGCAGCGGCACCCACAACTGTACCCGCACTGGTTCTACCTGCCGTCCGCGGTCGTCTTCGTGGGGATCTTCGTGGTCCCGACAGCGATGGCCTTCTTCTACTCCTTCACACGGTGGACCCTGTTCGACTGGGAGTTCATCGGCCTCGAGAACTTCCGGCAGTTCTTCCGCCAACCAGCCCTGAGCAACGGTCTGCGCAACACCGTGATCTACGCCGTGGTCACGAGCGGCCTGAAGGTGGTGCTCGGACTCGCCCTCGGGGTGCTCGTGACATCGCGGTTGCACCTGAAGGGGACTCTGCGATCGATGATCTTCTTCCCGGTGGTGGTGAGCACGGTGGCGGTCGGCATCACCTTCAAGGTGATGATGCACCCGACCGATGGGCTGCTCAACCGGACCATCGCGGTCCTGGGCTTCGCCGGACCCGAGTGGCTGACGGACTCACAGATCGCGCTGCTCTCGGTCGCCATGGTCGACGTGTGGAAGGGCGTCGGCCTGGCGATGGTGATCTACATCGCGGGCATCCTGTCGATCCCGCAGGAGCTCAACGAGGCGGTCGCGGTCGACGGTGGTGGGGCGTGGGCGCAGTTCAGGTACGTGACGCTTCCCCTCAGCCGCCCGGCGACCTTCACAGTGCTCATCCTGTCGTTCGTGAGCGGCCTACGGACCTTCGATCTGATCTGGACCATGACGAACGGCGGGCCGGGCTACACGACCGACGTGCTCACGTCGACGATCTTCAAGCAGTACCAGGCGGGGTTCTACGGCCTGTCGACTGCCGGCAACGTGGTGCTGTTCGTGATGGTCGCGGCGCTGGTCTTCCCCCTGAACTGGTTCCTGCGCCGACGAGAGCTGGTGTCGTGAAGCTCGTCCGCAAGTACTGGCTCGACGCGGTGGCGCTACTCATCGCGACTGTCGTGTTCGTCGTGCCCTTCGGCCTGATCGCCCTCACCGCCGTCAAGGACAGCGCCGAGGCTGCGCGCCTCGATCTGTCGTGGCCCACGTCCTGGCACATCTGGGAGAACGTCTCCGAGGTCGTGTCCGCCAGCGACTACATGCTGGTGACCGCGACGAAGAACAGCCTGATCCTGACCGTCGCCTCGGTGACGCTCCTGGTCGTGTCGTGCTCGATGGCCGGCTTCGTCCTGGAGCGCCGCCGCGACCGCATGGCCAAGGCGGTCAACGCCATGGTGCTCGCCGGTCTGATCATCCCGCCGGCGGTCGTTCCGACGATCTTCGTCCTCCAGAGGCTGCACCTCTTCAAGTCGGTGTGGGGGCTCGTGCTGGTCGAGGTGGCGTACGTCGCGCCGTTCAGCATCCTCTTGTTCCGGGCCTTCGTCGCGACGATCCCGCGCGAGATCGACGAGGCCGCGATGATCGACGGCTGCTCGGGGCTGAACCTCTTCGTGCGGGTGATCTTCCCGCTGCTCCGGCCGGTCACGATCACCGTGATCGTCACGACGTCGATCATCATCTACAACGACTTCGTCAACCCCCTGTACTTCCTGCCCGGATCGGAGAACGCGACCGTCCAGCTGACCCTCTACAACTTCCAGGGCCAGTACCTCACCCAGTGGAACCTGCTGTTCGCCGACGTGCTGCTGATCACGATCCCACCGCTGATCATGTTCATGCTCTTCAACCGCAAGATCGTGTCGGGCCTGACTGCAGGCGCGCTCAAGGGGTGAGGGCTGGTTGACCGTGACGCCGATGCGCGTGGCAGGCCTGCGGGTCGGGTACGTCAACGCCGGGCCTGTCGGCGTACCGGATCCTCGGCTGTCGTGGATCGTGGAGTCGGAGGTGCCCGGCAGAGGTCAGGGCGCCTACGAGATCGTGGCCCATGACCTCGACACCGGCGCCGAGGACACGACCGGCGTCGTCGAGTCGGCCGACTCGGTGTTCGTCATGTGGCCCTTCGCTCCCCTGAGGTCGCGAGCGCGGCGAACCGTGCGGGCGCGGGTGTGGTCGTCGACCGGCGAGCGCTCGGCCTGGTCCGATCCGCTCGACCTCGAGGTCGGGCTGCTGGATCGGTCCGACTGGGCGGCCGTGCCGATCACCGCTGTGTTCCCCGGCGAGGCTGCGGAGCGGCCGATCCGGTTCCGGCGGACGTTCGAGGTTCTCGACGGACTGGTGCGCGCCCGGCTGTACGCCTCGGCGCTCGGCATCTACACCGCCGAGGCCAACGGCCAGCCGATCGGCGAGGAGGTCCTCGCGCCAGGCTGGACGAGCTACCGCCATCGGCTCCGCTACCAGAGCTTCGACGTCACCGGTCTGCTCCGCGCAGGAGAGAACGCCCTGGGCATGACCGTCGCGGAGGGGTGGTACCGCGGTCGTGTCGGGTTCGGCGGCGGGCGACGCGAGGTCTACGGCACCGAGATCGGTCCGGTCGCCCAGCTGGAGCTGTACTACGCCGACGAAAACGCCGATGTCGTGGCCACGGATCGCCACTGGCGCGCCGGGCTCGGCCCCCACGTCGCGGCCAGCCTGTACGACGGCGAGACCTATGACGCCCGCTTGGCCGAGCCGTCGTGGTCGACTGCGGCGTTCGACGACTCTGACTGGACAGAGGTACGCGAGCTCGACTCGGTAGCGCACCTCATGGTCGCACCGAGTGGGCCACCGGTCGGCAGGATCGAGGTCCTCAGGCCGGCGCGGATCGTGGTGTCGCCCGCCGGCGCGACGATCGTCGACTTCGGGCAGAACATCTCCGGACGGGTCCGGATCCAGGCGAGCGGCCGGGCCGGCGACCAGGTCACGCTGCGGCACGCGGAAGTGCTCGAACGCGGTGAGCTCGGCACGCGGCCACTACGGGGAGCCGCCGCCACCGACACGTACGTGCTCGCCGGAGCCGGTGTCGAGCGGTATGAGCCGACCTTCACCATCCACGGCTTTCGCTACGTCGAGGTGGACGGCTGGCCGGGAGACCTGTCGCCGGAGGCGATCGAGGCTGTCGTCTGCCACTCCGAGCTCGAGCCCACCGGCCAGTTCCATGCCTCCCACGAGGGCATCGACAAGCTCCACGAGAACGTCCGGTGGAGCATGCGCGGCAACTTCGTCGACCTGCCCACCGACTGTCCCCAACGTGACGAGCGCCTCGGATGGACCGGCGACATCCAGGTCTTCGCACCCAGCGCATCCTTCCTCTACGACTGCAGCGGCTTCCTCGCCTCGTGGCTCCGAGACCTCGAGATCGAGCAGCACGAGTACGGGACGGTGCCGCCCTACGTCCCCTGGATCGACCTCGGGCTGCCGATGCGACCCGCCGCGGCCTGGGGCGACGCAGCCGTCGTCGTGCCGTGGGTCCTGTACGAGCGGTTCGGTGACACCGACGTGCTGAGGCACCAGTACGACAGCATGCGAACCTGGGTCGACCAGGTCGCCGACCTCACCGGCGAGAGCCACCTGTGGAACCGCGGGTTCCAGTTCGGGGACTGGCTCGACCCTGCTGCCCCGCCGGACAAGCCGTGGGCCGCCCGGACCGACAGCGCGTTGGTCGCCACTGCGTACCACGCGCACACCGCGCGGCTGCTGGCGCGGACCGCTGCCGTGCTCGGCCACGAGGCCGACCATGCTCGCTACCGGGAGCTCGCCGAGCTGGTCGTCGAGGCATTCGCCACCGAGTTCGTCACTCCCGCGGGCCGCCTCGCTAGCGATGCGCCGACCGCGTACGCGCTCGCACTGCGGTTCGACCTCCTCCGGACCGGAGCCCAACGCGCCCGCGCCGCCCGGCGCCTGGTCCAACTGATGCGCAAGGACCGCTACCGCATCGGGACCGGGTTCGTCGGCACCCCACTGGTATGTGACGCGCTGGTCGACGCCGGCCTGGTCGACGAGGCCTACTTCCTGCTCCTGCAGGAGCGGTGCCCGTCCTGGCTCTACCCGGTCTCGATGGGAGCGACCACCATCTGGGAGCGCTGGGACAGCATGCTGCCCGACGGCACCATCAACGCAGGTGAGATGACGTCGTTCAACCACTACGCGTTCGGTGCCGTCGCCGACTTCCTCCAGCGTGTCGTCGGCGGACTCGCCCCGGCCGAGCCGGGCTACCGCACGATGCTCGTGCGCCCTCGGCCCGGAGGCGGACTCGTCGAGGCCGCCACGGCGCTGCGAACCCCCTACGGCGATGCCAGCGTCGGCTGGCATCGCCAGGGCGACCAGCTGTCGGTCGACATCTGCGTCCCGTACGGCTGCACGGCCCGTGTGGATCTGCCGGGCCAGGCGATTGCGAACGTCGGGTCGGGCCGACATCGACTGGAAGTCGCCCATCGGCCCGCGTCGGCCGACCCGACCGCGCCCCTTCGGATTTCGCGGGTAGGCGAGGACTGAATTTGGGGGTTGCGTTGGCCGCATACACATGTTAATTCCACAGATGATGAAACGTTTCAATCGATCCTGAAACCATGGCGGCGGGCGGCCTGGCTTCGGCAATAGAAGGGGGATCCGGTGTCGTCCCACAAGCGATCCGTGCGCGTCCTCGTCGGCGCCGTCTTGTCCATCACGTTGGCTCTGCCGGCGTCAGTCGGTGAAGCCCAGGCGTCTCCCGCTCCGCCCGGGCAGGAGAGGAACGTCGAGGTCGTCCACCTCAGCGTTGACGGACGCGACGACCCACCAGAGGGCCTCGGCAATCCTCACCCCGCCCTCAGTTGGCAGATGGTCGAGACCCAACGGGCCAGATCTCATCCCTGCTACCGGCCCGACCGCGGACGCCCATCGCGCGCCTGTCCCGGTGACAGGCAGACCGCCTACGAGGTCGAAGCGGCGGAGACAGTCGCCCGACTGGAGGCTGGTCGCCTCATCTGGGAGACCGGCAAGGTGGAAGGCTCCGAACAGCGTGTGGTGTTCGGTGGGGACATCGGCTCCCGTGACGCGGTCGCCTGGCGGGTCCGGGTCTGGGACGCCGACGGCCAGCCGTCGCGATGGTCCGAGCCCGCCACGTGGTCGATGGGCCTGCTCGAACCGGGCGACTGGGGGGACGCGCAGTGGATCGACTATCCGGACCGTGCCGAAAGCCAGCCACTCCCGGTGTTCGCGCGTCAGTTCCGGGTTCCTCGCCGCAATCGGGTAGCCGATGCACGGCTCTATCTGTCCGGCGTCGGCCTTCACCACGCCACGATGAACGGCGAGGATCTGACCGACGAAGTCCTGGCCCCAGGCAACTCCAACTACCAATTGTCCAGCGAGTACCGGACCTATGAGGTTACCGACCTCGTCCGCGGAGGGGACAACACGATCGGCGTGGAGCTCGGGAACGGGCCCGCCTACGTACGCCGTAGCGTGACGAACCCCGCGGTCGGCCGGACCAGTCCCTATTCGTGGTGGCAGAGCCAGCTCAAGGGAGATGGGCTCCTCGTCGCCGACGTCGCGGCCGGTGCGACGACGGTCAGACTGAACAGCGTCACCGGCTACCACGTCGGGGGCACGATCAACGTCGACACCGGCGGCGGCGGCGACCACCTCGAGTCCCGCACGATCACCGAGATCGGCACGCCCGGCGTCGACGGAACCGGCATCAGCTTCACGCCCGGCCTGTCGAGCGCTCACTCAACCGGTGTCAGGGTCACAGGCTCGGGCAACAACGTCGCGGCCACCGATCCCTCCGCCGGCGCGGCGGTCACACCGCGGCTCATCGGTCGCCTGGAGATCCGCTACCGCGACGGCAGCGAGGACGTCGTCGTCACCGACCGCTCCTGGCGAACGGCGCTCGGGCCGCTGGTGACCGACGCCTGGTACTCCGGGTCCGACTACGACGCACGCCGGGAGCAACCGGGCTGGGATCGGCCCGGTGTGGACCTGACCGCGACCGCGGATCGGCGAGACGGCTCCGACATGGGATGGATCAGCGCGGGCATCGCCCCACCGCCGAACCTGGCGACCAGGTTGGTGGCGCGGACCGCCGAACCGATCGTGGCCGTCGAGGAGCTGTCACCGGTCTCAGTGACCAACCCGGCGGCGGGAGCATGGGTGTTCGACTTCGGCCAGAACTTCACGGGCTGGCCAGAGCTCGACCTGGACGAGGTGCCGGCCGGTACCACGGTCAAGATCGCGCCGGCGGAGTCGCTGAACCCCGACGGGACGGTGAACCAGGCCTCCCTCAGGGGCGGTGGCGCCGGCCGCGGGGTCGACCTCTTCAACACCTACACCGCATCTGGTGACTCCGGCGGCGAGAGGTGGCACCCGGACTTCAACTACTTCGGCATGCAGTGGGTGCAGGTCACCGGCCTGCCCGAGGGGTATTCGCCGAGCGCGGAGCTCGTCACCGGGATCCGCCTGCAAGCCGACACCCCCAGCGCGGGCGAGTTCGTCAGCTCGAACGATCGCATCAATCGCCTCCACACGATGGCCCGCTACTCGTTCGCCAGCAACATCATGTCGGTCTTCACCGACTGTCCCGGGCGCGAGAAGCTCTCGTACCCGGCGGACTACACGATGCCGATGGGAGCCATCCACCGAAACTACGACCTCGCGTCGTACATGCAGACGACGATGCGCCACCTCGTCGAAGGTCAGTCGATCGCCGACACGCCCATGCTCGGGAACGTGGCACTGAAGACCCCCGTGTTCGACTGGGGGTACACCGGCCGATTCGGCGACGAGATCAACTGGGGGAACGCCATCGTCCTCGTCCCCTACATCCTTTACGAGCTGTACGGCGACACCGAGACCATGGCGCAGCACTACGACCGCATGGTGATGTTCGTGGACTACATCCGGCGTGAGAAGGTCGGGACCGGCCCGGACGAACACATCGTCGACGCTGCGCTGAGCGACTGGGTGGCTCCTGACCAGACATCAGGTCGCATCACCGGGACCTGGGGAT
This sequence comes from uncultured Acidimicrobiales bacterium, assembly GCA_963842395.1. GTDB lineage: Bacteria > Actinomycetota > Acidimicrobiia > Acidimicrobiales > VFJN01 > ZC4RG19. The sequence goes on along the minus strand of CAWJGJ010000001.1, from coordinate 2,009,047 downwards.
ATCACGCGATGGTCAGCCGGATGGCACAGATGGCGGAGCTCACCGGCCACGCCGCCGATGCCCAGGAGTACTCGCGGCTCGCAGAGGAGATCGCGCAAGCGTTCAACGATGCGTTCTTCAACGACTCGTTGGGGCGCTACACCGCCAATGGCAGCGCCGGGCCTGACGGCGCGACCCAGACCGCCCAAGCCCTGGCGCTCGATGCCGGGCTCGTTCCGGAAGGGCGACATGACGACGTCGTGGACGCCCTCGTCGAGCTGGTCTACGCGTTCCACCCCAACGGTGACGGTCCCCACTTCAGCGGCGGGACGATCGGGATGGCGCCCATCATCCGGTCCCTCGCCGCGGCCAACCGCGACGACGTGCTGTGGGATCTCCTTCAAGAGAACGACCAGCCCAGCTACGGCTTCTTCATGGAGCCCACCCCGGCGAACCCGGATGGCATGACGACGATGGGCGAACGCTGGACCCGAGGCGACTCCAAGAACCACATGATCCTTGCCCAGATCGAAGAGTGGTTCCACACAGGCCTCGCCGGGATCCGCATGGCCGGCGGCTCGACGGCCTACGGCGAGCTGGTGATCCAACCGAGGTTGGTGGGAGACCTGACGTTCGTCGACGGAAGCTACGAGACGCCGCAAGGCACCGCTCGGAGCAGTTGGACCCGGTCGGACGACGGCTTCGAACTGACCGTGACGGTTCCCGCGAACACCCGGGCCGAGGTCTGGGTCCCCCACGGCGATGGCGAGGTGGAGGCGCCGGCGCGGACGACCTTCGAACGGGTCGAAGGCGGGTACTCCGTCTACTCCGTCCCGTCCGGCGAGTTCACCTTCACGGCGTGAGCGAGGCATCGACTCGCTGACCACCGGTCGGCTGGGGGCGCACCACCCGCCCCCAGCCGGCCATCACCGATGCGGGCACGGACTGTCCGGAGCGCCTCGTCGCCGGGGGTCAGGCCCGACGCCACGGTTGCGGCCGGCCACGACGCGCCGCCATCGTCTCCGCCGACGGGCTGAGCGGTGGCACCCATGGTCATCCCGTCACGCACCGGACGTCCGAGTCGCCCAGACGGCGAAGAGAGGGTCGCCTCGATGGTCGGTCGGCGTTCGGCGCTGGATCGTCGGCTCGTCCCAGCCCCCTGAGGCCCGAAAGTAGGTGGCGACGATCTCGGCGCGACCGTCGTCGGAGGCGGCCAACCAGCCGCGGATCGCCTTGGTCGGAAACACACGGTTCGAAAATGTGCACACGAACGGCCCTCGCGGGCGCAACACCCGCTGTACGTCGCGGAACACCTCGACCGGACGCAGGAGGTAGTCGACCGACACGCAGCAGACGACCGCGTCGAACGCATCGTTGTCGAGGGGCATCACCGGGTCGGAGTTCAGGTCGTGGACGATCGTGGATGTCGCGCTCGGGTTGGCGGTCAGCTCGTCCTCGTTCATCCCGAGGACGGTGAGATGGGCCGGGACCACGCGGAAGTGCGAGACCCATGACCCCATGAGGTCGAGGACGTCGCCATGGATGCCCAGGTCCTCGTAGAGCGCACCGACCGCGGCGATGGCGTCGTCGTCGATGTGCGTCACGAACCTGGGCACCGCGTAGAAATGGGCGTCGGGCCCGCGGTCGACGCGGTCGAAGAACCCCGGCGCGAACGTCTCGACACCCATCGTTCGGGGCCACGTTAGGCGGGCCTGGTTGTGGCGACGTGCCGGCGAGGTACGACGATTGGACTCGTCGACGCGGTCACAGGTCCTGAATCCGCCAGGCAGAGCTCAGTCTCGGTCGGCGTGGGCCTCGGGCGGCGAGAGGTCCTGGTCCATCCAGACCATGTCGCGCAGCGGGATGCCGTTCTCGACGATGCCCGGGGGATAGCCGCGGTCGGGCCCGAAGTAGTCGCGTTCTATCGACACCAGGCGGAAGCCGGCCTTCTGGTAGTAGGCGAGTTGGCCGATCCCCGAACTGCTCGTGCCGACCACGACCCGCCTGACACCGCGGACGCGCAGCGCGTCCAGCACGGCATCCAGCATGCGGGTGCCGACACCTCGGCCGTGCAGCGATTCGACGACTGCGACGGCCTTCAGCTCGACGGCGCCGTCGGGCCGGTCGAGCGCGAGCACGATGCCCACGGGTTCGCCGGTTGGGGCGTCGAGGGCGAACAGGACGCCGGTCTGGTAGTAGGCGAGCACCGCGTCGATCGAGTCGTCGGCCAAGGAGAAGAGCGGCAGGTAGGCGTCGCGCTCGGCGCCCACCGGCACCATCCGGAGCGTCGTCTCGGTCATGGGCCCGCGGCCGGTACGACGATGAGGCCGTAGCCGTCGGGGTCGCGGAAGGCGCAGGCGCCGTTGCGGGGCCAACATGGGTTCACGGTCGGATCGTCCTGCTATTTGGCGGGCAGGCTCTGGGCGTACCCGACGCCACGCGAACCCAGGCTCGCAAGTCGTCGTCCTCGGCGAGACCAGCTACCCCGACGTACACCATGCCCTTCATGGATCGGCCGGTGAAGTCCATCTCACGTGCGTGGGGCTCGCCGACGCGTGCATCCACTCGTCGGGACCGACCCGGACCATGAGCTCGTCGCCGACGATGCCGAAGGCCATGTTCCCGCTGCACAGGAACGCCAGCCCGCCGAACATCTTGCGCTCTCTCATCGACGGGTCGTCAGACACGGATCGCGGAGCCGTTCAGCCAAACCCTCGTCGTAGGCCACGGCGAGACGGTAACGCCTCGGCAGGGCTGGCGAACGTCTGCGCGGTGGAGCTGGGCGGGAGCAGCCAGCCTGTGAGTGTCCTCGATCACGACGGCGAGATGCGCTTGGCTAGGTCAACGACAGGAGGGAGCTCGCGGCCTCGAGGGCGGCGATGTGGTCGTCGACGGTTCGCTGGCCGGTGTTCATCGTGTCGATCGTGAGGTGGGACGCCCCCGCAGCGCTCCATCGCGCGACCTGACGGGCGAACCGATCGGGGTCCGCGGGATCCCAGGCGACCCGCCCCTCCATGCCGATGGCCGCGGGAGAACGCCCAGCGCCCTCGGCGGCCTCCCTGATGGTGTCCATCGCCCGATCGAGCGCATCGCCGGGTCGGATCATGGGGAACCATCCGTCCGCGAGCCGACCGATGCGCCGATAGGCGGGGTCAGAGGCGCCGCCGATCCAGATGGGGATGGGGCGCTGGACGGGGAGAGGTGCCAGTCCCGCACCCGTCACGACATCGAAGGTCCCGTCGAAGGACACGGACGGGGTCGTCCACAACGCTCGGAGCAGCTCGATCTGCTCGTCGAGGCGGCGTCCGCGCCGGTCGAAGCGCTGTCCGAGCGCCTCGTACTCGACCGGGTTCCAACCGACACCCACACCGAATCGGAAGCGCCCACCGGTCAGCAGATCGACCTCGGCTGCTTGCTTGGCGGCGAGCGCCGTCTGGCGCTGGGGGAGGATGACGACTCCGGTGACGAGCTCGAGGTCGGTGAGGGCAGCCAGGAACCCGAACATCACCAGGGGCTCGTGGAAGGTCGTCGTCACGTCGTAGGGCCCCGACCAGCCCACGTGCACAGCCGGGTCCGCGCCGACAACGTGGTCATAGGCGAGAACGTGCCGGTACCCGAGGGCCTCGACGGCCTGTCCGTACGCGCTGACCGCCGCCCCGTCACCGCCGATCTCGGTCTGCGGGAAGACGACGCCGATCCTCATGTCCACCCCTCACATCTGGGTGCCACGCTCGGCCAACGCCCACGCGACCATCAGCGGGAACTCGCCGTGCCAGAAGGCGTCGCCGTGCGACCCGATCCGCTCGGTCATGACAACGTCTGCGCCTGCATCGCGCAGCGCGGTCGCCCACCGGGTCGCGTTCTCGTGGAAGAACGGCTCCAGCGTGCCGGCGACGAGGTACACGCGCGGAATCGCGTTGGGCATCACGCCAGGCGGCCGGTAACCCGCGCCCGGCGAGGCGCAGAAGACCGCCCCGTAGACGTCCGGGTGACGAAGCCCGATGGCGAGCGCGAGCTCGCCACTCGCCGAGACACCGCACACCGCGGTGCGTTCGGGGGGCAGCGCGACGCCGAAACGCGACCGCACCCAACCGCGGACGTCCTCGACGAAGAACTCTTCGTGCGCCGCGAACCGTTCCGCGTCAAAGACCGGTGAGTACTCATGGAGCCGCAACGTCTCATCGGCCAGCCGGTGTACACCGACGATCATGGTGGACGGCACGCCGGCTGCCTCGAGGAACCCGCCCCACTGCGAGATCAGCTGACCGTCACCGGCGAACACGACCGCCTCGGGCGGATCCGGCGGGACGTACACCGTGACCTGCCGGCCACCGTCGTACTCGAACGTCTCGGTGACGAGCTCTCCCGCCATCGGGTCGGCACGCGGCGGCTCCGGCGGTGCTTCGGGATCGCCTGCGTCGCCGGCTGCGTGGTCATCCATGATGGATAAGCCTCCTCTTGACACCCTCGGTCCCCCAGCGACGAGGTGTTGAGAGATGGCCTGTGACATCGACGACCGTGAGGGCAACTCCCCTTCGCCGATGGAACCCCGGCTGGGGTGGATGTTCCACAGCTCGGCGGCCGGTCGGCGCCGTGGCGCCACTCTCCTCGGCCAGCGCAGCCGCCGTCAAGCATTCGATCGGACAACCGTGGCCCAGAACGCGCGTCGTCGGTCGCGACTTGGAGTGGCAGGTACGGCCCGTCGACGCAGAAGGTGCGGTCGAGGTGGTTCACACGGCCGCACGGGCGAACGTGACGTGGGTGACTCCGCTGGGCGCGGAGGTGGCCTCGACCTGGTAGTCCTTCTCGAGGCCCTCCAGTCCGTCCCAGAGGCGTACGCCTCGGCCGAGCAGGATCGGGACCACCACGACGTGCATGTGGTCGACGAGCCCGGCCGCAACGAAGTCGCGGATCATGGTGGCACCCCCGCCGAGGCGTACGTCCTGGCCGCCCGCAGCCTCGCGGGCCGTCTCGAGCGCCTCGGCAGGCGACGCGTCGACGAAGTGGAACGTCGTGCCGCCCTCCATCTCGATCGACGGGCGCGGGTGATGGGTGAGGATGAAGGTCGGTGTGTGGAACGGCGGGTTGGGACCCCACCAGCCCTTCCACTCCGGGTCCTCGTGCCATCCGGGGTAGCCGAACTTCCCGGCACCCATGATCTCGGCGCCGACCCCCGGATCGTGCAGCCGCAGGAAGGCGTCGTCGATGCCGCCGTTACCGCCGGGCTCGCCGACCCGCTCACTCCACCACCGGGTGGCGAACATCCACTCGTGCAGCCTTTCGCCGGCGTGGCCGAACGGGGCGTCGAGGCTCTGACCTTCACCGGTGCCGAAGCCGTCGAGCGAGATGGAGAAGAACTGGACGCGGGCGAGTGACATGGCTGGTGCTCCTTCGGTGATCGGGGTTCAGTTCTCGTAGGTGGAGGCGCGGAGACATCGTTTCACTCCTATATGTGTGGTCGTTGCGAGACTGGTCCTGACCTCCGGCCGAGAATTTCCTGGATCGGGATGTCGAGAGTCTGAGCTCTGCTCCGTCCCCGGGGTGAATGCGGCGAGCAGGCTCGCCGTGACACGAGGAGGAACTCATGGCCAAGTACCTGTTGCTCAAGCACTACCGAGGCGCGCCGGCGTCGGCGAACGACGTCCCGATCGACCAGTGGACGCCGGAGGAGGTCGAGGCGCACGTGCAGTTCATGCGCGACTGGGCCGCTCGGCTCGAGGGCACCGGTGAGTTCGTCGATGGACAAGCGCTGTCGCCCGACGGCGTCTGGGTCCGCTCACGACGGCGCGGGGCGAACGCCGGTGACCGACGGTCCGTTCGCGGAGACGAAGGATCTCATCGCCGGATGGATGGTCATCGACGTCGACAGCTACGAGCGAGCGATCGAGCTCGCGGGCGACCTGTCAGCAGCACCCGGCGCCGGCGGCGAACCGATCCACGAATGGCTGGAGGTCCGTGCCTTCCTCGCGGCGCCGCCCACCATCACCGATTGATCGTGGACGACGTCGAGCTGCGCGAGCTCGTCCCGAACGTCCTGAGCGTCCTCGTCCGTCGCGGTGCCGACTTCGCGACGGCCGAGGACGCCGTGCAAGTGGCGTTCATCCGGGCACTGTCGGCGTGGCAGGACGACGCACCCGCGGATCCCGAGGGCTGGCTGATCACCGTGTCCTGGAGGGCGTTCATCGACATGGCGCGTTCGGACGCCGGCGCGTCGCGATCGAGAGGTCCGATTCGACAGCGAGCCGCCGACGCGGTGTGGTGCCGAGCGCCGACGACACGCTGCAGCTCTACTTCCTGTGCGCGCATCCCGACCTGACGCCGTCATCGGCGGTCGCCCTCACGCTCCGGGCGGTGGGCGGGCTCACCACGCGCCAGATAGCGCAGGCCTACCTGGTGCCCGAGAGCACCATGGCGCAGCGCATCAGCCGGGCCAAGCGCACCGTCAGCCGGGCCGGTCTCGATCGTCCCGGCGACGTACGCACGGTGATGCACGTGCTCTACCTCGTGTTCAACGAGGGCTACTCAGGCGACGTCGACCTCGCGGCCGAGGCCATCCGGCTCGCCCGCCAGCTGGCCACGCTGGTCGACGACCCCGAGGTCGACGGCCTGCTCGCCCTGATGCTGCTGCACCACGCGCGCCGCCGCAGTCGCACCCGCCCGGACGGAGGGATCGTGCCACTCGCCGAGCAGGACCGGAGCCAGTGGGACACCGAGCTCATCGCCGAGGGGGTCGCCGTCGTGCAAGCCGCCCTCGCGCAGGACCGGCTCGGCGAATATCAGGCACAAGCGGCGATCGCCGCACTGCACGCAGACGCCCCCCGCTTCGAGGACACCGACTGGGTGCAGATCCTCGAGTGGTACGACGAGCTGCTCCGATTCGCCGACACTCCGATCATCCGGCTCAACCGTGCCGTCGCCGTCGGTGAAGCGGACGGCGCACCCGCAGGGTTGGCGGCACTGGCCGACATCGACGAGAACATCCCGCGGCGCGATGCGGTCGCTGCCCATCTCCACGAGCGCAACGGCGATCTCGAGCTCGCTGCCCGCCTCTACGCCGCCGCGGCCCGCAACGCGCCGAACCTCGCAGAGCGCGATCACCAGACTCGCCAGGCGGCGCGGCTCAACCAACTTCTGCGTCACCGGCGATGACGGCCGGAGCCCAAGGGACTCAGCCCGGGCTGACCGTGGCCACCAGCTCGTCGTGCTCCATGGACGAGCGGCCGGGGATCTCCTGGGCGGTCGCGAGCTTGTGGAGCTGCTCGTTCGTGAGGCCGTCCTTGTCGGCCAGCGTCGGGGCACCGAGTTCGGCCTTCCGGGCCTCGAGGCGTTGGGCGAGGCGGTCGCGGGTGTCGGCCTCGGAGGCACCGCGGATCGGAGGGAACAATTCGTCCTCTTCTTCGCCCGCGTGGTGCTCGACGTTCTCGATGAGGACCTTGATCTTGGCGACCCAGCTGTCCTCGCCGGCGGGCAGGTCCGCGATCTCACCCAGCAGGACCTTGGCGACGTGGTGCTCCTCCAACCCTTCGTCGACCGTCTCGGCGATCTCGTCGGACAGCTTGCGGGCCCAGGGGTAGAACACCACCTCTTCGATGTCGGCGTGGACGGTCAGTTCGCGATCTATCTCCCGCGCCAGGCTGGCCATGGCGTCGACGTCGCCGGCCTCCTCGGCGTTGGTGAACCGGGTGAACAGGCCACGGACCCGGTTGTGGTCGGCGATCAGCAGCTTGAGCGCGTCCATGTCGTCACATCCATCACTGGGGGGCAAATGCCCCGGGGCGTACCCGGTCGGGGGCAGCGGCAGCCGCGGGCCCTGTCTGTGCTCGTCGCGGGGCTCGGGAGCGAACGCCGGGTCGTGGGTTCCCACCTTGCGGGCCGGTCGGCGATGAACAGCACGCTGAGTCGGCTGCTGAGTACTCAACGATGTCAGTTTGCTCTGCTCAGTGGGGGGAAGGACACAGGGGTAGCCGAGTCGGAGGTAGTCATGGCCAAGCATCGACCCGTCAGTTGGTTGAGGCGGCGCGCGGCTATCGGAGTTCGGGATCTGCCGTCGAACGCCGCATGGCTCGCCGGCCGCGCCCGTCAGTCGCCAGCGAAGGGCCTCACCGGTGCCACAGAGGCGGTCAACGCCGCCGGCGCCTCCATGGGCAGTGCACTTAGCCACGCCGGGCGTTCGATCGCCGACCACTTGCCGTTCACCGGCAACGATGCGTCGGTCGAGACGCTGATCGAGGAGGCGAGGACAGCAACCCAGGAAGCCCGCGAGGCCGAGGCGCGCGCCGTCGCTCTCGCGCAGGAGGCCCGGACGGCGGCCGAGGAGGCCAAGCGGTCCATCGACGCCGCACACGAGCAGGCCCGGCAGGCCGAGGCCGACGCCAAGGCGAAGGCCGCGGAACGGGTCGACAAGGTCAGGTCCGAGACGAGCGCACGTGTCGCCGTCGTCAAGAGCGAGGCCGACGAGCGGGTCCAGGAAGCGCGGCGCCAAGCCGACGAACGGCTCGCCGACGAGCGCCGTGAAGCGAAGCAGCAGGCGGACGAGGCGGCGGCCGCGGCCAAAGCGGAGGCCGAGCACGACGTCCGAAGGTGGCGCCACGACGCCCAGGAGGTGAGCGATCGCGCGGAGGAGGCGGTCGCCGAGGCCCGCCATGCGGCCGCCCAGGCGCAGGAGCTCGCCGATCAGGCGGCGCGGGTGGCGCTCGAAGCGGCCGCCAGCGCCGGTCGCGAGGCCGAGCGGCTGGCCTCCGAGGCAGGCGAGCTCCGTTCGCAGGCCCCCACCCACGATCCCGTGACGAGCGGCAACGGCCGGACTTCGGAGGCGCGGTCCATCCGCAAGCCCGCCTCCGGGCGACCCACCTCCCGCTCGTCGAGCCGGCCTGCAACCAGGTCCAAGGCCACCCGACCCCTGGCCACGCAGTCCAAGGCCGCACTGTTGCGCCTCGCCGCCGAGCGCGACATCGACGGGCGAACCACGATGACCAAGCCTCAGCTCGTCGCTGCCATCAGGAAGGCGCCGGCGGGGCGCCGCTGAGTTCCCGACCGGAGGTTCCAGATGCTGTTTCGACGCAGGACACGCAGGGAGCGGATGGCCGCCTCGGCTCGTCGGCTCCTACCGTCACGCAGAGCCGTAGCCAAGACCGCCGGCGTCGCCGGTTTCGTGGCGGGCCTGACGGCCCTCAGCTCGGGGCTGTCGTCGTTCCGGAAGCACGCGTGAGGCGCGGCCGACTCCGGGACCAGCGGGCGCCGCGGCCGGGCGATCTCGTCATCGACGGTCGGCTGCGCGCCCGATTGCTCGGCTTGCGCCTGCTCGACATCGACGCGCACGTCGTCGTGGCGCCAGCGCGCACACCGCCGATCGCGCGCCGAGTCGGCGCATCAGGCCAGGCCGGCAGACACCGGGCGGGCGAATCGGACGTGCCACAGCGCATCGTGATGGGTCCGGACGGCCCGACGCCGCCCGAGCTCGCCTACGCCACTCGCCTGATCGCCGAGGGTTCGAGCCTGCTCGACGAGGCCACCACCCGCTAGCTCACGGCGTCGATGGGGTCCCGAGCGTCATCTCCGTCGTCATGGCGAGGCTGGTGTCATCGTCGTGTCCCGGGGGCGCGCGCGACGGATCCGCCATCGAGCGACGTTCTCCGCATTCGTCGACCTCATCGAGGCCAGCCGCCGGCGCCGCAGGGTTCCGAGAGCCTGACTGCGCAGAGCTGAACCCGTAGTGAATCACACCGCCCGCACGTCGAGACGTACTTCTGAGCTACACGCGGCCTCGCCGCAGCAGCATGAGCACGATGATGACAGCCAGGATCAGGATGACTGTTCCGACTCCGATGTACATGGTTCGCTCCCTACCGTTGTAAGACGCTCTGGGCTCGTACCTACCCGCCGATCAAGGCCGTAAGCCACATACTCGGCCGATTCGTTTGCTGCACGGCGATCCTGCGACGGGGCGACATCTGGGGACCGCGGGATCCTGGTTGCTCATCGCGTCCCGCGGGTAGCCAGCCTGTGACGACGAGCCACGGGGAGTAGCGATGGCGACCAGGAACGGCGAGGCGAAGGGTCCGGAGCGGGAGCGAGCGGCGAAAGCGTCGCCCAACGGTCCCCGAGACGACGCGGCGGTGGCGCCTCCGTGGGCGCAGCGGGGCGACGCCATCACCACCGAGGGCGGTATCCCGGTCGATGACACCGACAACAGCGCAACGGTGGGCCCGCGTGGCCCGACGTTGCTGCAGGACTTCCACCTCCGCGAGAAGATCATGCACTTCGACCACGAGCGCATCCCCGAGCGCGTGGTCCACGCCCGGGGCGCCGGGGCGCACGGGCACTTCGTCGTGACCGATCCGCTCGACGACGTCACCTGCGCACGGGTTCTCACCGAGACTGGCGTGGAGACCCCGGTTTTCGTGCGGTTCTCCACTGTGGCCGGATCGCGGGGCTCGTCGGACACGGCCCGGGACGTGCGGGGGTTCGCGGTCAAGTTCTACACGGTCGAGGGCAATTGGGACCTGGTGGGCAACAACATCCCGGTGTTCTTCATCCAGGACGGCATCAAGTTCCCCGATGTGATCCACGCGGTGAAGCCGGAGCCCGACCGCGAGATCCCCCAGGCCGCCAGCGCGCACGACACTTTCTGGGACTTCGCCTCCCTCACGCCGGAGACGACGCACATGCTCATGTGGGTCATGTCGGATCGGGCCATCCCTCGGTCCTTCCGGACGATGGAGGGCTTCGGGGTCCATACCTTCCGGCTCTACGACGGGCGAGGCGGCACCACCCTGGTGAAGTTCCACTGGAAGCCGGCGGCCGGCATCCATTCGCTGGTGTGGGAGGAGGCGCAGAAGCTCGGTGGCATCGACCCCGACGTCCACCGCCGTGACCTGTGGGATGCCATCGAGGCCGGCGCCTTCCCGCAGTGGGATCTCGGGGTGCAGCTGTTCCCCGACGACGAAGACCAGATGTTCGAGGGCATCGACCTGCTGGACCCGACCAAACTCGTGCCCGAGGAGCTGGCTCCGGTCCGCACGGTGGGGCGGCTGACCCTGGACAGGAACCCCACCAACTTCTTCGCCGAGACCGAGCAGGTGGCGTTCTGCACGGCCCACGTGCCCCGGGGGATCGACTTCACCGACGACCCGCTGCTGCAGGCCCGCAACTTCTCCTACCTCGACACGCAGCTCACGCGGCTGGGCGGCCCCAACTTCAACCAGCTGCCCGTCAACCGGTCTCAGGCCGAGGTCAACAACAACGAGCGCGACGGCTTCGGCCAGCAGGCGATCCACGAGGGGGTCGCCGCCTACTCACCCAACTCGCTCGGCGGTGGCTGCCCGGTCCACGTGGGAGCGAACGGCTTCCAGCACGTCTCGCGCTCAGTCGCCGGTGTGGTGGTGCGGGAGCGGCCGCTGTCCTTCGCGGACCACTACACACAGGCGACGCTGTTCTGGAACAGCATGAGCCCCGTCGAGCGCGACCACATCGTGGGGGCATTCAGCTTCGAGCTGGGAAAGTGCAACGGTCACGAGGTCCGGGAACGGATGCTCGGCAACCTGGCCAACGTCGACGCCGAGCTCTGCGCCCAGGTGGCCGACGCGCTGGGGTTGCCCGCGCCGTCCGGTGCGCCGGCCGCCGATGCCGGCGAGTCAGCCGCCCTCTCGCTCGTACCTGTCGCGCCGGGCCCGGTGGTGGGGCGGGCCGTGGGAGTGCTGGTCGACGACGGCGTGGACGGCAAGGGCGTGGCCATCGTGCGCACCGCTCTCGAGGACGCGGGGGCGTCGGTGTACGTGATCGCTCCCAAGGGCGGCGCCGTCCACGCTGCCCGCGGCGCGCTGGACGTGGACCGGGCCGTGCTGACCACCGACTCGGTCGAGTACGACGCCCTCGTCGTCGCCGGCGGCGCGGCGGCCGACGCGCTGGGCGCCGACCCGTGGACCGCGATCAACCTCAGCGAGGCCTTCCGTCACCACAAGACAATCGCCGCCTGGGGTGACGGCGTCGAACTGCTGGACCGGCTCGGTCTGCGGGGCGCACCCGGGGTCGTCGAAGCAGCCTCGGCGACCAAGGCGTTCGCCAAGGATCTCGTCAAGGCCATCGGCTGGCACCGCCATTGGGACCGCGGGCCGGTCCCCGCATCGTGAGGCACGGAGCGCTTCACACAGGGCGACCGGGCTCCTGTGGTCGTCACGGCAGTTGTAGCCGCCCGGCGGAGCCCGCTGCCGATGACCACCCGGCCTGTGTCCGCGACGGCGCGGTCGCCTACAGGCCCTGCCACGCGGGCTTGTGCGCCCATGTCTCGCGGTAGTAGCCGGCCAGGGACAGGCCGGAGGCGGCCTCGGCGTCGACCACCACCGTGACGTGGGGGTGGAGCTGCAGCGCCGAGCCCGGCGCCATGGCGGTGACCGGGCCCTCGACCGCCCGGGCCACCGCCTCGGCCTTGGCGGCTCCGAAGGCGAGCATGACCAGGTGCCTCGCCTCCAGGATCGTGCCGACCCCCTGGGTGATGACATGGCGCGGCACCACGTCGACCGACGGAAAGAAGCGGGCGTTGTCGGCCCTGGTCTGGTCGGTCAGGGTCTTGATGCGGGTCCGGGAGGCGAGTGACGAGCCCGGCTCGTTGAACCCGACGTGCCCGTCGGTGCCGATGCCCAGCAGTTGGAGGTCGACGCCGCCGGCTGCGGCGATCGCGCGCTCGTAGGCGTCGCACGCGGCGATCAGGTCGTCGGCCCAGGCGTCGGGGCCCCGCACGGCGTCCGGGGCGAGGTCGACGTGCCGCTCGAGCTCGCGGGCGACGAACGTGCGGTAGCCCTGGGCGTGGCCGCGGGGCAGGCCGAGGTACTCGTCGAGCAGGAACGCGCTCGCCCGGGCCAGGCTCAGCGTGCCGGCCGCGTGGCGGCGGCCGAGATCGCGGTAGACGGGCACCGGCGAGCTCCCGGTGGCCAGCCCCAGCACGGCACGGGGGTGGCGGTCGACCAGCGCGGCGACGGCGCCTCCCACCAGCGCCCCGGCCTCCTCCCGATCGGCGACGATCACGACCTCCATCGCCGTGCCCCACGGCGGCGGCGCCGCCGCCCACCAGCGCGTCCGCGCACCGCCGGCCGTCCCGGAGGTCGCTCGCCCGCCCCCGCCGCCGCGGCGGTCACGGCGGCCGCGGAGCGGTCGGTCATGCCGCCGCCCGCGCGTCGTGGGCGAGTCGGCCGCCGATGACGGTGGCGACGACTTCGCCCGCCTCGGTGAGCAGCACCAGATCGCCCGCGGCGCCAGGCACGACGGCACGACTGTCGGCGAGCCCCAGCACCGCCGCCGGCGTCGACGTGGCCGCCCGCACAGCGTCGGCCAGCGGCAGGCCGGCGAACGCCATCAGGTTCCGCACCGCCCGGTCGAGCGACAGCGTGCTGCCGGCCAGCGTGCCGTCGGGCAACCGGACCGCACCGTCGGCCGCCGACGCCTGGGCCGTGAGGGCGCCGAGGCGGACCCGGCCGGGCGGCCCGGCGGGCGGCCGGGCCGGGCCGGTCGCCTGCTCCAGCGGCTCGCCGAGCGCCGCGACGGCGTCGGTCACCAGGGTCAGCCGGTCGCCGAGCGCCCGGGCGGCGAGCGTCACGACGGCCGGGTCGACGTGCAGGCCGTCGGCGATGAGCCCGACGCGCACCCGCTCGTCGGTCAGCGCGACACCGGCCAGGCCGGGCCGGCGGTGGTGCAGCGGCGCCATGGCGTTGAACAGGTGAGTGACGTAGGTGACCCCGGCGTCGACCGCCGCCGTCGCCTGGGCCGCCGTGGACGAGCTGTGCCCGGCCGCGACCACGACGCCCCGGTCGGCCAGCGTCCGCACCAGGTCGAGCGCGCCGGGCAGCTCCGGCGCCAGCGTGACGAGCGCGACCCCCGCATCGCGCGACCAGCCCTCGCCGTCGACCGCCGCGGCCGAGGGGGCGACGATGTACCGGGGATCGTGGGCCCCCCTGCGTTCCGGCGCCAGGAACGGCCCCTCCAGGTGCAGGCCGAGCGGGTCGGCCACCACAGCGCCGTCCGGCGATCCCGCCCGCAGGACCGCCAGGGCCCGGGCGCGGGCATCCGGCGACGAGGTGACGACCGTCGGCAGCCAGGCGGTGACGCCCCAGCGGGGGAGGGCCCCCGCCACCTCCCACATGCGTTCCGGCTCGGCCGTGAGATCGACGCCGACGGCTCCGTTGCACTGGAGGTCGAGAAAGCCGGGCGCCACCACCAGGTTGGAAGCGTCGAGGCGGACCGTCCCGCGATCGTGACGCACGTCGGGCGACGTGTGGGCCGCCGGAGATGTCTCCCCGGCGGCCACCTCGACACGGGCGATGCTGCCTCCGTCCAGGAACACGTCGGCACGAACGGGTCCGGACGGCGTGAGGACGGTGCCCCCGGTGACGGCCAGTCCGGTCACGCCGCGCCCGACGCCTCCGTGGGCGGGCCCGCGAGGGGACGGCCGTCGCCGTCCGCGCCCCGGTGCTGACGGGCGAAGACGGCGGCGCCCAGGGCGCCGGCGTGCAGTCCGTCCGGCACGAGTGCCACCCGGTTGGCCAGGTCGATGGCGGCCAGGACAGGCGAGCGGGCGGCACGGACCCGGAGCGCCCGACGCACGGCCTCCAGCAGTCCCGGTCCGGCATCGGCTACGCCGCCACCGAGCACGATCACGTCCGGGTCGACCGTCTGCGCCAGCAGCGCGACGGCTCCCGCCAGGTGGCCCGCCACGTCGTCGAGCACCGCGACGGCGCGCGGGTCGCCGTCGACCGCCGCGGCCAGCAGCTCCGAGGCCGCGGAGCGCTCGCCGTCGGCCGGGGCCCAGCGAGCGGCGATCGCGGTGCCGGAGGCCAGCACCTCGAGGCAGCCCCGCTGCCCGCAGTCGCACAGCGGCCCCTGGGGATCGACCGGGAGGTGCCCGATCTCGCCCGCGGCCCCGTGGGCTCCCCGGCGGGGGCGACCGTCGAGCACCAGGCCGGCGGCCAGGCCGGTGCCCACGCTCAGGTAGGCGAGGTCGCCCCGGCAGCCGAGCGCGACCGCGGCCCCGACCGCGGCGAGGTTCACGTCGTTGTCCACCACCACGGGCGCGTGGGCGAGGGCGCGTAGGTGCTCGCCCAGCGGTACGGGCGTGTCGTCGAGGCCGAGGTTGACAGCATGGCGCACCGTCCCGGCGGCACGGTCGACGAGCCCCGGTACGCCGACGCCCACGGCCGCGAACCCGTCGACCGGCACGCCGGCCGCGTCGGCGAGGTCGGCGAGGACGGCCGCGGTCGAGGCCAGCAACTGGTCGCCGCCCCCGACCCCGGTGGGCCGGCGCACCGTGGCCACCACGCCGGGATGCCGAGGGGCCTCGCCCTCGGGGGCCGGCAGCATCGAGCCGTCGGGTGCCGGCCACGTGCCGTCGGCGACGATCGCCACGCCCAGGGTCTTGGTCCCGCCGACGTCGAGGCCGGCCACGAGCCGGGGCTCAGACACCGGCGGCCTCGCCGGCCTGGCCCACCCCGAGCTGGGTCGTCGCGCGGGCCAGCCCACCGGGGCCGTCGGCGGGGCCGGCGGCCGGCTCGGGGGTGGACGGCGCCGCGTCGGTCACCCGGCCCCCGGGCCGATCGGCGCCGCGCCCGCGCAGCGACTCGCCGGTCGCGACGTCGAACAGGTGCAGTGCGGCCGTGTCGACCGCGAGCGCCACTTCGTCCCCGGCCCCGAGGCGGCTCCGGGGACCGAGCCGGGCGACCGCCCGACCCTTGCGGCCGACGACCTGCCGCCACGACTCGGACGGCTCGGCGCCCAGCGGCGGGACGCCGGTGACCTCGACGTGCACGACCAGCTCGGCACCCAGCGACTCGACGAGGTCGACGGTGGCCTCGAGGACGGGGGCGGCCGGCGGGCCCGACAGGGTGGTCACGTCGCTGAGCGCCTCCGGTCGGACGCCGACGACGACCCGCTCGCCGGCGAGGTCGCGCACGCGCGGGTGGGCGGCCACGACCGCCTCGTCGAGCACGAGCCGCTGGTCGCCGACCCGGACGGCGGGCAGGTCGCCGGGACCGCCGGGCTCCCCAGGCTCGACCGTCCCGGCGAACAGGTTCATGGCCGGCGACCCGATGAACGTGGCCACGAACTGGTTCACCGGCTCGTCGTACAGGTGCTGGGGGGTGTCGACCTGCTGGAGCCGGCCGTCCCTGAGGACCGCCACCCGGCTGCCCATGGTCATCGCCTCTGTCTGGTCGTGGGTCACGTACACGGTCGTGACCCCCAGCTGCCGCTGCAGCCGGGCGATCTCGGCCCGCATCTCCACCCGCAGCATGGCATCGAGGTTCGAGAGCGGCTCGTCCATCAGGAAGGCGCGCGGGTGGCGGATGATCGCCCGTCCCATCGCCACCCGCTGGCGCTGGCCGCCGGAGAGCTGCGACGGCGCGCGGTCGAGCACGTCGGTGAGCTGCAACACCTCGGCCATCTCGGCCACCCGGCGGGCGATCTCGGCCTTCGGTTCCCCGGCCAGCTTGAGGGGGTAGCCGATGTTCCTGGCCACGCTCATGTGCGGGTAGAGCGCGTAGCTCTGGAACACCATGGCGATGTCGCGGTCCTTGGGCTGCCGGCGGGTGACGTCGTCGCCGCCGATGGCGATGGAGCCCTCGGTCACCTCTTCGAGCCCGGCGATCATGCGCAGCAGCGTCGACTTGCCGCAGCCGGACGGCCCGACGAGCACGAGGAGCTCGCCGTCGGCGATGTCGAGGTCGACGGCGTCGACGGCGGGGGTGCGGCCGTCGTAGCTCTTGGTGACGCCGCGGATGGCGATGTCAGCCACGGTCGATCCTTCCTGGGGTGGTGGGGGAGGGGGCGGGCGCGCGCGCCGGCCCGGGCGTCCCGGCCAGCAGGCGTGCGACGGCCAGGCCGCTGGCCCGGGAGGCCCCGTAGGTGGTGATGCGTGCCGCACCGCGGCTCGCGCCGGCGGACGGGCGGCCGGACGGACCGGCCGTCGGGTCGGAGGGCCAGCCCATGTCGACCACGACGGCGTCGGGTCTGGCCGCGAGCAGCGTGGCCAGGGCGGCGGCCTGGGCCGGGCGGCGGTCGGGGTCGCGGACCACGACGACGAGGGGCCGGTGCCGGGCCGCCGCCAGGGCGGCCGCGATCGCGTCCCCGTCGCCCTCGGCGACGCGGGTGGCGGTGACCGCCGGGTCCAGCTCGGCCAGGGGCCCGGCGACGCCCCAGGGGCCGGGACCGGCGGCGATGTTGGCCGGGCGGTCGAGCTCCACGACGTGGGCTCCGACGACGCGGGCGGGGAGAGCACCGCTGACGCGTACCGCCCGATCCGCCGCCTGCGCGCCCACGCGGGCGAGAGCGTCCGCCGGCGCCTCGTCGGGTCGATCGGGCGAGGCGACTTCGCCGGCCGGGAGAGGTTGCCGGGCACGCGCCAGCGCCCGGGTGCGGGCGGCCGCCTCGGCGACCCGCGCCGCCGCCAGCTCGCCGGCGTCCACGGCGGCCACGATCGCGTCGATGCATGCCTCGACCAGGGGCCCGTCGTTGCGGGGCCCGAGGCAGCAGAGGTCGGCGCCGGCGGCGAGCGCCCGCACCACGTTGCCGGGGATGGCGGCAGGCCCGCCGATGCCGACCATGTCGAGGGCGTCGGTCACCACCGCGCCGACGAAGCCCAGCTCGCCCCGCAGCACGTCCGTCACGATGCGCCGGCTGACAGTGGCCGGTGCCGCGGGGTCGAGCGCGGGGACCAGCAGGTGGCCCGGCATGACCGCGGCGACCCCGGCCGCGATGGCGGCGCGGAACGGCGCCAGCTCCCGCTCGTGCAGCACGGCCGGGGGAGCGGCGACGGTCGGGAGTGACTCGTGCGAGTCGACGGCGACGGCGCCGTGGCCGGGGAAGTGCTTGGCGGTGGCGGCGACCCCGGACGACTGCAGCCCGGCGACGAACGCCGCGGTGTGCCGCGCCACGAGGACGGGGTCGGCGCCGAAGGAGCGCACGCCGATGACCGGGTTGGTCGGGCAGCTGTTCACGTCCGCGCACGGCGCCAGGTCGAGGTCGATGCCCATCGACCACAGCAGCCCCCCCAGCGCGGCCGCCACCGACCGGGTCGCCTCGACGTCGTCGACCGCACCGAGGGCGGCGTTGCCCGGCACCGAGCTTCCGGTCGCACCCTCCAGCCGGGTGACGTCGCCGCCCTCCTCGTCCAGGGCGACCACGAGGTCGGGCCGCACGCGGTGGAGTGCCGCTGCCACGGCGGCCACGTCGACCCCGAGGTTCTCACCGTAGAGGCACACGCCTCCCAGCCCGGCACCGGCCTGCCCCACGACCCACGTCGGCAGCTCGTCGCCGCGGAACGAGGCCAGCAGCGTCCCGGCCGCGTCCCGCCGTAGCTCGGCGACCGGGGTCATCCCTTCACCGCCCCGGCGGTGAGCCCCGCGGTCACCCGGCGGTGGACCAGGAGGAAGAACACGATCACCGGCACCGTGATGAGCGTCGACCCGGCCATCACCCCGCCCCAGTCGGTCCCCCGGGCGCCGAAGTTGAAGGCCTGCAGCCACACCGGCAGGGTCTCCTTCTCGGGGCGGTCCATGATCACCAGGGCGAAGGTGAACTCGTTCCACGCCTGGATGAAGGCGAAGATGCCCGTCGCCACCAGCCCCGGCGCCACCAGGGGCAGGGTGATGGTGAAGAACGCGCGCAGCCGGCTCGAGCCGTCCACCATGGCCGCCTCCTCCAGCTCGCGGGGCACGCCGCCGACGAAGCCCCGCAGCGTCCACACGGTGAACGGCAGCACGAAGGCGACGTAGATGATGGTCAGGCCCGCGATCGAGTTGCGGAGGTCCCACCCGTCGAGCGTCTTGACGACCGAGATCATCAACGCCTCGGCCGGCACCATCTGCACGAGCAGGATGAGGACGAGGAAGCCGAGCCGCCCCCGGAACCGGAATCGCGATACCGCCACCGCGGCCAGGAACGCGGTGAACAGGGCGAAGAACACCGTGAGCAGGGTGACCTGGAGGCTGTTGCTGAACGACGACCAGAAGTTCTCGCGTTCGAACACGGACCGGTAGTTCTCGAGCGTGCCGACCGGCAGGAACCGGGGTGCCGAGCGGATGTCGCTGTTGTCGCGGAACGAGGTGACGAACATCCAGTAGACGGGGAAGGCGACCACCACGATCACCGCGGCGGCCACCGCGTTCCACAGGCCGCGGTGGGGAGCGCGCCTCCCGCTCACGGCGCGGCGTGCCGGTCCGGTCCGGCGACCCCATCGCCGCTCGGCGCGTCCTCCACGCGTCACAGCTCCTCCTGGCGGAACATCTGGCGCAGGTGCACCAGCGTGAGCAGCAGCGTGAGCGCCACCATCACGACGGCGACCGCCGCCCCCAGGCCGAAGTCGCCGCTGCCGCCCTGGCGGAAGGCGTACACGCCGAGCGTGTTGGTGTCGCGCACGATGCCGCCGGCCTGCTGCAGCACGAACACCTGGGTGAAGACCCGCAGGTCCCACAGCGTGCTCAGGGCCACCAGCACCACGAAGATCGGCTTGAGCGCCGGCCACGTCACGTCCCGGAAGGTCTGCCAGCCGCCGGCGCCGTCGATGGCGGCCGCTTCCATGACCTCCCGGGAGATCTGGGTCATGCCGGCATAGAGGGTGAACGCCACGAACGGCACGCCCATCCACACCACGACCAGCGTGCCGACGAAGAAGAACGACAGCGGTTGGCGCAGCCACGAGTGGCCCTCGAAGTCCGCGCCCAGCTTGACGAGCAGCCAGTTCACGACCCCGTACCGGGCGTCGAAGATCCACTGCCACACGATGGTGGCGGTCAGCGCCGGCGTCGCCCATGCCAGCAGCAGCGCGACCGACAGACCCGTGCGCATCACCGGTCCCAGCCGCTCGAGCAGCAGCGCCAGCAGCGTGCCCAGCACGATGGTGAGCGTGACGTTGACCGCGCAGAAGATGAGCGATCGCCACAGCACGTCCCAGAAGTACGAGCTGCCGAAGATGGTGGTGAAGTTGTCGGCGCCGACGTAGGGCGCCGGAGCCCCGAACTGCTGGCTGCGCCCGAACTCCTGGGTCGACATGACGACCAGGCGCACCAGCGGGTAGCCGAGGCCGGCGCCGATCGCGACCAGCGTGGGCACCAGCAGCACGTAGGGCAGCAGGGCGCGTCGGGGGCGGCGGGAGCGCCATGGCCGCCGCTCGCTCGGGAGGGCCGGGGGTGCGGCGATCTCCTCCTCGGGCGTCACGACGGACATGGTCGCTCCTACCACCTGTTACTGCGAGCTGCCCGGTGCCGTGGCCGTCAGCCGTTGAGGATCGCGATGATCGACTCGTCGGCCCGGGACGCCTCGTCCTCGACGTCGGCGCCGCCGGCGATGGCGGTGCCCATGTCCTGCAGGATGTTGCCCCCCTCGACGTCGGCCCAGTTCTCGCTCGACGGGACGAAACGGGTGATCTCGGCCGCCTCGGCCTGCGCCTGGGCGGCCTCGTCGCCCTGCACCTCGCCGAGCAGCGACTTGAGCACCGGGATGAGGCCGATCTCGGCGAACTCCGCCTGGTACGTCTCACCGGTCAGCACCTTGAGGAACTCGAGCGCCAGGCCCGGGTTCTCGCTCTGCGACGAGATGCCCAGGTTCGAGCCACCGAGGAACGACGGGGCCACACCGCCCTCGCTGCCGGGCAGGGCGAAGGCGCCGAGCACGTCGTCGTACTTGCCGGGGCAGCCGTCCTCGCCGGTGATCTGGCCCATCTTCCAGCCCGGGCCCATCAGCATGCCGACCTCGCCGTTGCAGAAGTCGAGGTAGTCCTCGGCGTCGTCGGAGTCGGCCGGTGCGGCGTTGGCGTTGAGCATGATGTCCTGCACGGTCTCGAGGCCGGCGACCGATTCCTCGGAGCTGAGCTCGCCGACCCACTCGCCGTCCTCGTTGAGGGCGATGTCGCCACCTGCGTCCCAGATGAAGGACAGCGTGGCCTGCCAGTTGCGTCCGGGGAAGTAGATGCCCGAGAAGTTCGGGATGTCGGCGTTGTCGGCCTTGAGGGCCTTGCCGGCCTCGACGAACTCCTCCAGCGTGGTCGGGATCTCGAGGCCCGCCTTCTCGAACAGGTCCTTGCGGTACACGACGATGCGGGCGCCGCCGTAGTAGGGCACCCCGTAGAACGTGTCGTTGTAGGTGCCCGCCTCGACCAGGCTGTCGACCAGGTCGTCGCCGCCCAGGTCGTCGTGGTGGGCCGAGAGGTCGACCATGGCACCGGCGGCCTCGTACGACTGGGCCTGGGTGTTGCCCACCTCGAAGATGTCCGGGCTGTCCTCGGTGGGCAGCACGGTGTCGAGCCGGTTGACCAGGCCGTCCCACTCCTGCCGCTCCACCTCGACGGTCACGTCCGGGTACCGCTCCGCGAACTCGGACCTGGCCAGCTCGATCATCTCGTCGGGCGTGTCGGGCCCGTTGAGCCACACCCGGAGCGTTGCCTCGGTGTCCTCGGGGGGTGCCTCGAGCGCGGCGCTCTCGCTGTCGCTCCCTGAGTCGCCGGTGCTGGCGTCCCCGTCGTCATCGGACCCGCAGGCGGCCAGCAACAGCACGCCTGCGAGCCCTGCGGCCGCAAGCTTCTTCGTGTTCACGTTGTCCTCCCAGACGTCGGGCGGCAGGCCCGCGGACCCGTCGCGCTTGTCATGCGACGCCCAGCTCTCGGTCGAGAACGAGCATCGCCGCGCCGAGGAGGACGTCGTCCTCCCCGAGCGAGCTGAACCGGATGTCGGCGTTGTCGCCGACCGCCGGCATCGTGCGGTTGCGGATGGCGTCGATCGCCGCCGCCCGGACCGTCTCGTCGAGCACGTCGAGCGGCCCGGACAGCACGACCTCGCGCAGGTTGAGCGTGCTGATGACGGGCGCGAGCGCCTCGCCCAGGCGTTGGCCGGCGGCCGTGTGCTCGGCGACCGCGTCGCCCCGTCCCGCCCGGCGGCGTAGGCGGGGGGCGGCGATGACGGTCTCGAGGCAGCCCGTGCGGCCGCAAGCGCAGGCCTCGCCGTCGGGATCGACGACGACGTGGCCGATCTCGCCGGCGGCGAACCGGTCGCCCAGCACGAGGTGCCCGTCGAGCACCAGGCCGGCACCGACGCCGTGGCCGACCTTGACCACGAGGAGGCTGCGCCCGGGCGGCTCGCTGAGGCCGACCTCGGCCAGGGCGATGGCGTTGGCGTCGTTGGCGACGTGCACCGGCACGTCGAGCCCGGCACCGAGCCCGGCCGCCAGGTCGAGGCCGTGCCAGGCGAGGTTGGGGGCCTCCAGCACGGTGCCCCGGGGGTCGACGACACCCGGGCTGCCGACGCCCAACCCGAGGAGCGGGCGATCGGCCGCGCCGGCCAGGTCGGCGCACAACGACCGGGCCAGCTCGAGCGCGGCGTCGCCGGTACGGCCGTCGCGCTCGGCCGTGCGCCGGACTCGGACCTTGCCGGCCAGGTCGACCAGAGCGCCGCGGAAGCGCTCGTCGTCGCTCAGGTCGAGCGTGATCGTGAGGCGGGCGTCGGCGACGACGCCGAGGAGGGTGGCCGGCTTCCCCACGCGCCCCTGGTCGACGCGGGTGCCCAGCTCCTCGACCAGGCCCTCGGCCAACAGCTCGGTCGCCAGGTCGCTGGTCGTCACGCGGGTGAGGTGGGTCTCGCGGGCCAGGTCTGCCCTGCTCAGCGGGCCGAGGCGGAACATCGTGCGCAGGACGAGGGCACGGTTGTGGCGGCGCGCGTCGCCGGGACCGGCCTTGCGCCGGGGCTCGCCCCGCCGGGTGAATGGTCCGTGGTCACGGGCACCGCTCGGCATGGTTTGTTTGTATAGGTTACAAACCAACCATGTGTCAACCGTCACGCAGTCGATTTGTTCGTTCCTGATGCGCCCATGCGACGAGCAGTCCTGGTGACACAAGTCAGGACGATGGGTCTCGACGGGCCTCCGCTTCCACCCGTCCGAGCACACGGAGGGCGTTGGCGCCGAGGATCCCCTCCACCTCCTGGTCGTCGAAGCCGCCGTCGAGCAGGGCGGACGTCAGCTTCGGTAGGTCGGCCTCGCCGTCGAACCCGGCCATGACGCGGGGGACGCCGTTCATGTCGGTGCCCACGGCGAGGTGCTCGGCGCCGACCGTCTCGGCGATGTGGCGGGCGTGCGCGACCAGGTCGCTGATGCTGCGCACACCGAAGTGACGGGATCGGTAGGGCCAGAGCCCGATCACGCCACCCGTGGATGCGATCGCCCGTAGCTCGTCGTCGGCCAGGTAGCGGGCGAAGTCCTGCAGCGCCCGGGCACCGGTGTGCGACGACACCACCGGAGCGGTTGCCACGTCGACGACGCCCAACAGCGTGGCCCGGTCGGCGTGGGCGACGTCGACCACGACGCCGAGCCGGTTCATGCGTTCGACGACCCGCGCGCCGATCGGGCTGAGGCCCGGCGAGGCGCGACGGCGGACGGGCAACGGCCCGGCGTACTGCTGCCAGGGCAGGCACGTGGTGCCGAGCGCGTTGTCACGCAGATGCACCAGCACGACGACGCGTACGCCGCGCTCGTGCCATGCATCGATGCGATCGACGTCGTCGTCGACCGCGTCGGCGCCTTCGACCCCGAGCACCACCGCGGACACGCCCCGGGTCCGAGCCCCTCGCAGATCCTCGACCGACCGGGCGACGAGAGCGCCGGCCTCACCGGCCTGCCGCTCGATCCGGACGAGCTGAGCCTCGACGGCGTCCCATGGGCTCCGGCCGACGTGCCACCGGGTGACGATCGGATCGCCCACCGCCTTGGCGACCGCCGCATCGACCCCCGCCCTCCGCAGCACGTCGAAGCCGACCTCGGCGGGCGCACGGATCGTGACGCCGCGCCACACCGTGCGGAACGGTTGCGGAACGAACCCCGGACCGTGGGTGTGCAGATCGACCACGAACGAACGGCGATGGAGTCGCTCCGTCTCGGCGTCGACTGCCCGCGGCACGGACGTCAGGCCTCGAAGACGACGGTGCGTTCGCTGACCGTGGCCGCGGCCGCGCCGTCGTCGCTGTCCGCTCGCTCGGCGCGCTCGGCGTGCCGCAGCAGGTGCCAGATCGCGTTGCCGAAGAGGTCGAGCTCGGTCGACGTGTAGCGCTCGCCTCCGAAGCTGCGTATCCGCTCGCCCTGCCGGGCCAGGGCGCGGGCGTCCTGGCGAAGGATCTGCTTGCCTCGTTGCAGCACGACGGGCTGCACGAGGGCGGCGGGCAGGCGGCTCTGGAACCGGACGACGAACCAGGCGCGGGTTCGGAACGGTGACATCGGAAGGTGGACGATCGTGTTGACGATCCGGAACCATCCCTCGACCGCATACTCGATCTGGGCGATGGACGGGAGCACGAAGCGGTCCCAATGGTCGAAGGTGCGCCCTGCGCCCTCTCGCAGGCGGATCGGTCCCATGCCCACCGGCTCCCCCAGGTACTGCACCTCGACACCGTCGGCGACCGGGCGGCGCATTGCGGTGATGGCGTGGGGCGTGCGGCCCCGGAAGATCCCGCGATGGAGGACGGCCGTGTGGGGGACGTCGAGCTCGTTCTCCAGCGAGGCGTGCATGGTGCACTCGAGGTCGCACCGGAGGATCACCTCCCCGGCGCCAGGGCCTGCGACGGCAGGGATGACGAAGGGACGGCGGGTCGGTTCGGCATCCGGCTCTCCCCAGGCCCACACGATGCCGTCCTGCTCGAGCGTCGCATGAGACGGCACGCGCCGGGTGTCGGCCGGCTGCGTGCAGCCATCCGGGAGTCCGGGGACCCGCACGCATTGGCCGCCACCGTCGTAGGTCCAGCCGTGGTAGCCGCATTCGAGCACGCCGTCGTCGGCGACCCGCCCCAGTGACAGCGGGTAGTTGCGATGCGCGCACCGGTCGACGAGGACGGCCGGTATGCCCCCTGCGCCCCGGAACACGGCGAGCGGGGTGTCCATGAGCGTGACGGCCAGCGGTCGACGGCCCAACTCCGACGATCGCGCGACCGGGTACCACCAGCGGCGCGGGAAGGCCACGGAGTACGACCCGGTCTCCATGCATCCATCATGCCGGTTCCCGGTTCCCGTGAAGTCGACTGCCGGAGATGATGGCCGCGTGCCGGGTCACATAGGCGGGTGGCCGGCGGGATCGGGCGGCTGGCCGTAGTAGGCCGCGGGGCCGTGCTTGCGCCGGTGATGACGGGCGGACAGGGCGGGGAAGATCGACCCGGTGGCAGGGGAGAGGGCGAGGGTGCGCCAGGCCATCGCCGCGACGGCTTCGAGAGCGACCGCGTTGGTGGCGGCCTCGCCGGGGGTCGCACCCCAGGTGAACGGACCGTGCGAGGCCACCAGCACAGCCGGCATGGCCAGCGGGTCGATCCCGAGGTCGTCGAGCGTCTCGGCGATGACGTTGCCGGTCTCGGCCTCGTAGTCGCCGCCGATCTCCTCGTCGGTGAGCGGGCGGGTCACGGGCACGGCGCCGGCGAAGTGGTCGGCGTGCGTCGTCCCGAGGCACGGTAGGTCCTGGCCCGCCTGCGCCCAGGCGGACGCGTAGGGCGAGTGCGTGTGCACGATCCCGCCGAGCGACGGGTAGCGCCGGTAGAGCACCAGGTGGGTGGGCGTGTCCGACGAGGGACGCAGGCGGCTGCCGACGACCCGGCCGTCGGCCAGCGACACCGCCACGACGTCGCCGGGATCGAGGGCGTCGCAGGGATAGCCGCTGGGCTTGATCAGCAGCACGCCCCGCTCGCGGTCGACGGCGCTGGCGTTGCCGAAAGAGAGCGTCACGAGCCTGGCGCGCACGAGCGCGCCGTTCGCGGTGACGACCTCTGCCCGCAGCCGGTCGTGTCGATCGCCCATCGCGCGCATCCCCCTTGCCCGAACGTTCCCCGATGCCGCGAAGCCCGTGGAAACACGGGGCTGATCGTTGACATCCGTCGTAAGAATACGATTGCATTCACTCGATTGCTCACGCTACTTGAGGAAGGGGTGCGTGATGGGGGGAGCTAGGTCGGGCCGCTGGGGAGGCGGCTCACGACTCACGGCAGCAGTGCTTGCCCTGACGCTCGGGACGACCCTCGCTGCTTGCAGCGACGACGAGGGCGGGGGTGACGGCGAATCCGCCTCCGAAGGCGGTGGCGGAGGTGGCGGTGGCCAGTTCTGCGACGGGATGGACATCGTGTTCTTCCCGGGCGGCACCGAAGGTGGCGGCTTCGAGACCGTCGTCTACAACGGCGCGCAGGCAGCCGCCGAGGCCTTCGGCCCGAACGTGACCTACCAATGGTCCGACTGGGATCCGTCGCAGATGGTCAGCCAGTTCCAGGAGGCGGTCGCCACCGAGCCTGACGGGATCGCCATCATGGGGCACCCGGGCGACGACGCGTTCAAGCCGCTGATCGACGAAGCGGTCGACCAGGGCATCCTCGTCACGGCGATGAACACCGAGCTGCCCGACACGCTCGACGCCCACCAGTCCGGCGGCTTCGGCTATGTCGGCGCCCAGCTGCACCAGGCCGGCTTCGACCTGGCCACCGAGACCGTCGAGCGCGGCGGGCTGGCGGCGGGCGACACGGTGTTCGTGTGGGGCCTGCGCGCCCAGCCGGGCCGGGGTCAGCGCACCGAGGGCATCATCGACGGCTTGGAGGAGGCCGGCATCGAGCCCGACTACCTCGAGATCGACGACGCCACCAACCAGGACCCGGCCAACGGCGTCGACGCTTTCACCGGCTACGCGTCGGCCAATCCGGACCTGAAGGCGATCGTCATCGACCACGGCAACCTGACATCGACGATCCCGACCTACCTCGAGGCCGCCAACCTCGGCACCGACGACGTCTTCGCCGCCGGCTTCGACATGTCGCCGGCCACGGTCGAGGGTGTCCAGGACGGTGCGATCGACCTGGTCATCGACCAGCAGCAGTGGCTGCAGGGCTTCGAGGCCATCCAGCAGCTCTGCCTGTCGCACACCTACGGGTTCAGCGGCCTGTTCATCGACACCGGCGGCGGGTTCGTCGACGCCGACAACATCGAGGCGATCGCGCCGCTCGTGGGGGACCAGATCCGTTGACCGCCGGTGCGGGCACGCCCGGCGCCGCGGTCGAGCTGCGGCACGTGTCCAAGTCGTTCGGCGGGGTCCAGGTGCTCGAAGACGTGAGCTTGCAGCTCCGTCGGGGTGAAGTCCTGGGCCTCGTCGGCGACAACGGCGCCGGCAAGTCGACGCTCATCAAGATCGTGACCGGCGTCCACCAGCCGGATGCCGGCGAGCTGCTCTTCGCCGGCGAACCGGTGCACGGGCTGACCGTCAGGATGGCCAGGGAGCTCGGCGTCGAGACCGTGTTCCAGGAGCGGGCGCTCGCCGACCAGCTGTCGTTGTGGCGCAACATCTTCATGGGCCGCCCGGAGGCGAACCGGTTGGGCTTCCTCTCGGTGCGGCGCATGCGGCGGGTGACCGCCGAGCTGATGGGGGAGTCGATGGGGTTCACCTCCGCGGTGCTGACCCCCGACACGCACGTCACGGGGCTGTCGGGCGGTGAGCGCCAGGGGCTGGCGATCGTGCGCGCGTTGCACTTCGAGGCCAACGTGGTGATCCTCGACGAGCCGACCATGGGTCTGTCGCTCAAGGAGACCGACAAGCTGCTCGGCTTCGTGCGGGGCATCCGGGCGGCGGGGAAGTCGGCGATCCTCATCGATCACAACATCTTCCACGTGTACTCGGTGGCGGACCGGATCGTGGTGCTCGACCGGGGCAGGGTGGCCGGCGAGCTCACGACCGACCGGTACACCCACGACGAGGTGACGTCGATCATGCGCGAGGTGGCCGAGACCGGCCGGTTCACCGAGCCCGAGCGCCACCGCGGCGCCGCCCCCGCCGTGCCCGCGGGGGCCAGCGGGAGCGGATCGGCGTGAGCACCGACGTGGAGCCGAGCGACGCCGGACCGGGCGAAGCCGCCGAGGTGGACGTCGAGGAGCGGACCAGTGCCGCCGCGGTGCTCGTGCACGGCGTGGCGCTGGGGCGGCGCGAGACCCTGACCTCGTTCCTGTCGACCTGGGCGTCGCAGATCGGGATCACGATCGCGTTCCTGGCGGTGTGGCTGACCTTCCTGATCCTGGCGCCGGAGACCTTCGGCGAGACGAACATCTACGCCTCGTTCGCCCAGACCACGCCGTACTTCGGGCTGGTGGCACTGGCCCTGACGATGGTGATCGTCTCGGGCGACATCGACCTGTCGTTCCCCTCGATCATGGGTCTGTCGATGACCGGGTTCGTCGGCGTCGAGCGCACCATCGGCAACGTCGGGCTGGCCATCCTCGCGGCGGTGGCCATCGGTGCCGCGGCGGGGCTGTTCAACGGCCTGTTCGTGACGGTGGTGGGCATACCGGCCCTGGTCGTCACGATCGGCACGCAGTTCCTGTTCCGGGGGCTGACCCTCGTGCTGGTCGGCGGTGACAGCTACGCCCTGGTCGGTCTGCGCGACACGCTCGGCTACCGCCTGCTGGTGGGCGAGATCTTCGGGGTCCCGATGCAGTTCGTCTGGTTCGTGGCGGTGGCCGTGCTGAGCTGGCTGCTGCTGTTCCGGCACCGCCTCGGCCAGAACGCCCACGTCATCGGCGACAACAGCCAGGCGGCGCGGCTCATGGGCATCCCGATCCGCCGCACCAGGATCCTGCTGTTCGTCCTGACCGGGATGGCGGCCGCGCTCGCCGGGACGATGAACGCCATGGACGTCAGCAACTTCTACCCGTCCATCGGCTCGGGCTACCTGCTGCCCGCCCTGGCCGCCGTGTTCGTCGGCGGCACGTCGGTGTTCGGCGGACGGGGGACCATCTGGGGCACCGCGCTGGGCGCCTTCATGATCGGCGGCATCGACGCCGGGATCATCGCCGTCGGCCTCACCGAGTACTACGTCGATCTGATCTACGGGGGGATCATCCTGGTGGCGGTCTCCATCCACGCGGTCCTGCAGCAGAGGTTCGAGAGGTGAGCGGGGATCGCGAGGAGCAGGAGGTCTGGTTCTTCACCGGCAGCCAGGACCTTTACGGGGATGCGACGCTGCGGCAGGTGGCCGAGCAGTCGGCCCGGGTGGTCGCCGGGCTCGACGCCGCGGCCGAGATCCCGGTGCCGGTCGTGGCCAAGCCGGTGCTCACGACCGCCGACGCGATCCGCCGCGCGTGCCTCGAGGCCGACGCCGACGACCGCTGCATCGGCGTGGTCACGTGGATGCACACCTTCTCACCGGCCCGGATGTGGATCGGGGGGCTGCGCGCGCTCGACAAGCCGCTGGCCCACCTCCACACGCAGCACAACCTGGCGCTGCCCTGGGCCGAGATCGACATGGACTTCATGAACCTGAACCAGTCGGCCCACGGCGACCGCGAGTTCGGGTACCTGGCGACACGGCTGCGCAAGGCCCGCAAGACCGTCGTCGGCCATTGGGACGACCCTGCGGTGCACCGCCGCCTGGGCTCGTGGGCCCGGGCCGCGCTCGGCTGGCACGAGGCGCAGCGGCTGCGCGTCGCCC
This sequence comes from uncultured Acidimicrobiales bacterium, assembly GCA_963842395.1. Taxonomy (GTDB): domain Bacteria; phylum Actinomycetota; class Acidimicrobiia; order Acidimicrobiales; family VFJN01; genus ZC4RG19. The sequence goes on along the minus strand of CAWJGJ010000001.1, from coordinate 1,979,618 downwards.
GCTTCGGCGACAACATGCGCTGGGTCGCCGTCACCGAGGGCGACAAGGTCGAGGCGCAGATCCGCCTCGGCGTCGCCGTCAACGGCTACGGGGTCAGCGACCTGGCCGAGCGGGTCGACCAGGTCTCCTCCGGCGAGCTCGACGCGTTGACCGAGGAGTACGAGGACCGCTACGACGTGGTCGCCGAGCTTCGGCGGGGCGGCCCACGGCACGGCTCGCTGCGCGACGCCGCGGCCATCGAGCTGGCGCTGCGGTGCCTGCTCGACGAGGTTGGCGCCTGGGCCTTCACCGACACCTTCGAGGACCTCGCCGGCCTCCGCCAGCTTCCGGGCATCGCCGTCCAGCGGCTGATGGCCGACGGCTACGGGTTCGGGGCCGAAGGCGACTGGAAGACCGCGCTGCTGGTCCGGCTCGTGAAGGTGATGAGCCATGGGTTGCCCGGTGGCACCTCGTTCATGGAGGACTACACCTACAACCTGGGCGCCGAGGAGCCCCAGGTGCTGGGGGCCCACATGCTCGAGGTGTGCCCCACGATCGCGGCGGCCCGGCCCCGCTGCGAGATCCACCCGCTGGCGATCGGTGGGCGCGAAGACCCGGTGCGGCTGGTGTTCAGCGCACCGCCCGGCGACGGCCTGGTCGCGGGGCTCGTCGATCTGGGGACCCGGCTGAGGCTGATCGCCAACGAGGTCGACGTCGTCGAACCCGAGGACCTGCCCCGGCTACCCGTGGCCCGGGCCGTGTGGCGGCCGCGGCCCGACCTGGCCACCGCCGCCGAGGCGTGGCTGATGGCGGGCGGGCCCCACCACACCTGCTTCACCCAGGCGCTGGGCCGCGAGGTGCTCGAGGACTTCGCCGAGATCGCCGGCGTCGAGCTGGTCGTCGTCGACGCCGACACCACGCCGCGCGGGTCCTCAGGGAGCTGCGGTGGAACCAGGCCTACTACCACCTCGCCACCGCCCCGTGACATACCCATGACGAGATCACCGACCTAGGCCTTCGTCCACGACACAAGGGGGAGACATGCACCGATCCACATCCTGGCGCGGGTTCCGTCGCGCTGCCGTTGCCATCGGGTTGGCGATGCTGCTCGGGGCGGTTCCCGGGATGCCCAGCGTCGCCGGCCAGGCCGAGGCCACCGGCGGCCATCGAGGCGGGCGACCGACCATCACGAGCGAGCCATGGGGCGAGGTCGGGGGCCAGGCCGTCGACCTGTACACGCTGACCAACGGTCAGGGCATGACCGTCCGCATCACGAACTACGGCGGGATCATCCAGTCGATCGACGTACCCGACCGGCGGGGCCGTACGGCCGACGTCGCGCTCGGGTTCGACAACCTCGACGACTACGTGACCTCCAGCCCGTACTTCGGCTGCATCACCGGGCGCTACGCCAACCGCATCGCCAACGGCCGCTTCACCCTCGACGGGGTGACCTACCAGCTGGCGCAGAACAATGGGGTGAACCACCTCCACGGCGGCAACGTCGGCTTCGACAAGCGGGTCTGGGCGGCCACACCGGTCAGGGCGCGTGACAGCGTCGGGCTGCGCCTCACGTACGTCAGCCCCGCCGGCGAGGAGAACTACCCGGGCACCCTGACGACCGAGGTCACCTACACCCTCACCCGCGACAACGAGATCAAGATGCGGTACCGGGCCACCACCGACGCACCCACGATCGTCAACCTCACCAACCACACGTACTTCAACCTGGCCGGTGAGGGGTCCGGAACGATCGAGGACCACGTGCTCGAGCTGGAGGCCAGCCGCTACACGCCCGTCGACGCCACGCTCATCCCCACCGGCGAGCTGGCGCAGGTGCGGGGCACGCCGTTCGACTTCACCCGCCCGCACGCGGTCGGCGAGCGGCTGCGCGACAGCCACGAGCAGATCGTGATCGGCCAGGGCTACGACCACAACTTCGTGCTCGACCGGCCGAGCTCCACGGACCGCTCGATGATCAGGGCGGCCCGGGTGACCGACCCCCACAGCGGCCGGGTGCTCGACATCCTGACCACCGAGCCGGGCATCCAGTTCTACTCGGGCAACTTCCTCGATGGGACGCTGGTCGGCACGAGCGGCCGGGTGTACCGCCAGACCGACGGCTTCGCCCTCGAGACCCAGCACTTCCCCGACTCGCCCAACAAGCCGGACTTCCCCAGCACGGTCCTGCGGCCCGGCCAGACCTACGACACCACGACCGTCTACCGCTTCGGCGTCGCCCGCGGTCGCTAGTCGCGAACCCGAAGCTTCTTCGGGGCCCGGACGGGGCGCACCGTCGCCACGTCCAGGCCCCGACCGGGGCCCATCGACTGCACGAAGGGGGAGACCGCAATGGCGGGTAGGTACGCCGTCGGCGTGGACTTCGGGACCGAGTCGGGGCGGGCCGTGCTCGTCGACGTCACCGACGGCACCGAGCTGGGCAGCGCCGTCCACACCTACGCCAACGGGGTGATCGACCGGCGGCTGCCGGTGCCCGACGACGACGTGGTGCTCGACCACGACTGGGCGCTCCAGGACCCCGACGACTACCTCCGCACGTTCCAGGTGGCCGTGCCCGCGGCGCTGCGGGGATCGGGCGTCGACCCGGCCGACGTGATCGGGATCGGCATCGACTTCACCGCATGCACGATGCTGCCCACCACCGCCGACGGCACCCCGCTGTGCCGGTTGCCGGAGCTGCGCCGAGCACCGCATGCCTGGGTCAAGCTCTGGAAGCACCACGCCGCGCAGCCCGAGGCCGACCGCATCAACGCCGTCGCCCGCGAGCGGGGCGAGCCGTGGCTCGAGCGCTACGGCGGCCGGATCTCGTCGGAGTGGTTCTACGCGAAGGCGCTCCAGATCCTCGACGAGGCGCCTGATGTCTATCGCGCCGCCGACCGGATGATCGAGGCCGCCGACTGGGTGGTGTGGCAGCTCACCGGCGTCGAGACGCGCAACAGCTGCACCGCCGGCTACAAGGCCGTCTGGAGCAAGCGAGACGGGTTCCCCTCGGAGGGCTACTTCGCCGCCGTGCACCCCGGCTTCGCCCGGGTCGTGGACGACAAGATGTCCCGCACCGTCGCCCCCGTCGGCGCTCGCGCCGGCGAACTGACCGCCGAGGCCGCCGCCTGGACCGGGTTGCGTGCCGGCACGGCGGTCGCGGTCGCCAACGTCGACGCGCACGTGTCGGTGCCGGCGTCGACGGTGACCGGGCCCGGCCGGCTCGTGGCGGCGATGGGGACCAGCATCTGCCACCTGGTCCTGGGTCCCGAGGCCCGCATCGTCGAGGGGATGTGCGGCGTCGTCGAGGACGGCGTGATCCCCGGGCTCTTCGGCTTCGAAGCCGGCCAGTCGGGGGTAGGCGACATCTTCGCCTGGTTCGTCGACCATGCCGTCCCGCCCCGCTACCACCAGGCCGCGGCCGACGACGGCGTCGACCTGCACACCGTGCTCGAGCGCGAGGCCGCCGCCCTGCGCCCCGGCGAGTCGGGGCTGCTGGCGCTCGACTGGTGGAACGGCAACCGCTCGGTGCTGGTCGACGCCGACCTGACCGGCCTGCTGGTCGGCGCCACGCTGCGGACCCGGGCACCCGACATCTACCGCTCCCTCATCGAAGCCACCGCCTTCGGGACGCGGGTGATCGTCGACGCGTTCGAGCACGCCGGGGTGCCCGTCGACGAGATCGTGGCGTGCGGCGGCCTGCCCGACCGCAACCCCCTGCTCATGCAGATCTACGCCGACGTCACCGGCCGGGAGATCAAGGTCGCGGCGTCGAGCCAGACCCCGTCGCTGGGATCGGCGATGTTCGCGGCCGTCGCCGCGGGGGCCGCCGCCGGCGGTTACGACGACATCGTCGAGGCGACCGCGAAGATGGCCCGGCTCGGCCCGCGCCGTTACGTCCCCAGCGGCGCGCACCGTGCCGTCTACGACGAGCTCTACGCCGGATACCGGACGCTCCACGACCACTTCGGTCGGGGCGGCGACGACGTCATGAAGCGTCTCAAGGACCTCCGCACCCGCGCCCTCGACGCGTCCGACGGCTAGTCCCCGCGGGCCGGCCCGCTGGACTCGCGGACGACGAGCGTGGGCTGCACGACCCGGAGCGGTTCGTCGGCGTGGTCGGCGTCGTCGCCGGACGCCGGGCCCAGCGCCAGCTGCACCGCGGTACGCACCATCTCGCCGACCGGCATGCGCACGGTCGTGAGCGCCGGGATCGTGTAGGAGACATGGGGGATGTCGTCGAAGCCGGTGACGGACAGGTCCTGTGGAACCCCGATGCCCCGCTCCGCCGCACCACGGAGCAAACCGGTGGCCAGCACGTCGCTCGACGCGACGACGGCCGTCGGTGGGTCGGGCAGATCGGCGAGGTGGTGGAGGGCGGCGACCCCCGCGGGGAGGTCGTTCGGCCCGTTGAGGGCGTAGCCCTCCGGCAACGTGATCCCGAGCCCTGTCATGTGCTCGAGAAACGCGTCGTGGCGCTCCTCGATGTCGCCCAGGCGCACCCCGCCGACGAAGGCGATGCGGCGGTGGCCGAGGTCGACCAGGTGATCGAGCACCGCGTGGATGCCCGCGGCGTTGTCGACGCTGACCGTGGCGACCTCGCTCGGCTGCGACCCCTGCCAGAGCGCCACCACCGGCACGGAGGCCGTGGCGAGATCGGTGACGAGGCGGGGTTGGTCGCGCATGTCGCCCAGCAGCAGGATGGCATCGCAGTGGCGCGCCTCGAGCACGCCCCACAGGGCGATGGCCTCGTCAGCCCGTGCGTGGGCCGCGCCGAGCACGACGTTGTAGCCGCGCTGGGCCGCCTCGACGGTGACCGCCTCGATGGCACCGGCGAAGAACGGATCGGTGATCTCGCGCACGATGAGGCCCAGCAGCATCGTGCTCGCACCCCGCAGCCCACGGGCGAGCGGGTTGGGCCGGTATTGCAGCTTCTTGGCAGCGGCGAGCACCCGTTCACGGGTGTCTTCCGAGATCGGCACCACCGTCGGGGTGCCGCTGAGGACGCGGGACACCGTGCTCTGCGACAACCCGGTCAGCTCGGCGATGTCGCGCATGGTCACGGGACCGGAGCGGTCGCCGCGGGCCTTGACCCCACGCCGCCCAGTACGCCCGCCCCTGGCGTTGCGAGATGCCCGATCCGCCAACCCCACGCTCCTCCTCGTGGCAGCCCCGGGTCGCCGGCGGCCGGGTTGCAGCGTAACCAATCTCTGCAATCGATCGCATGCTGCGACGACTTCGGCGGTCAGCCTCGCTGCCGTCTGGAACCTCACGGAGTCGGAGGGTGGGGGCGTTGCTGACAGGACGGGTCGCTCCGCGGTCGACGACGCGAGTTGACCGAATGTTGAGGATTCGTTGTCCGCCCCGTCAGCCGCCCGGTGGACGGTCGTGGCATGCGGGCAAGGGGCGTGGCCACGACGCATGGCCGGCAGGTTCTGGTCGCCGCAGCCGCGGTGGCCCTGGGAGCATCTCTGCTCCCGCTGACCCCGCTGGCCGGCACGGTTCCCGGGTTCGACGCCGCGCCTGCCGCCGCGCAGGGCACGGTGACCATCGAGGTGACCGACCGGGAAACCGGAGCGCCGGTCGAGAACTTCCGCTACCTGATCAACGAGGACATCGCCAACGACGAGCCCTCGATCACCCCGCCGGACAGCTACAGCCCGATCGAAGCGACAGGGACCCACGTCGCCGGTGAGGGCCCCGAGGCCGTCGACCTGCCCGACGGCCGGTACCTGCTGACGGTCGACGGCGGCGCCTTCCCCGAGTCGTTGGCCGGCGAGTTCCCGCCTGCCGAGTACAAGCTGTCGGGCGAGCACTTCGAGGTCGTCGGCGGCGCCGTCACGGTCCCGGTCGCCCTCGTGCCCAACCCGCTGCCGACGTCGACGCTGCGGGTGCGTGTCTTCCACGACAACAACCTGGTCAATGGCGAGGACGACATCCCGCTCGAGGCGGGCCTCGAGGGGTTCGCGGTCCACATCTCCGATCCCGTCGGCGAGGTGGTCGTCGACTTCTTCGGCAACCCCATCTGCACCCAGTACGACGGCGACCCGGCGGGCGCGTTCCCACCCGGCAACCCGATCCCCGGCACCGGCGGGGCGTGCCACAGCGACGCCGAGGGGCACGCCGTCATCCCCAACCTGCCACCTGGCAAGTACGAGGTCGAGGTCATCCCCCCGGACGGCTTGGGCTGGCGCCAGACCACGACGATCGAGGGGACCCATGCAATCGACGCCTGGCTCGAGGAGGGCGCCGACGGCTTCTCGACCGAGGAGGGCTTCCTCCAGGACGTCGTGTGGTTCGGCTTCGTGCGGGACTGCGCCTTCGGCGACCCCGCCGACGACTGCCCGACCAACGACGCCGCGGGCACCGGCTCGGTGTCGGGCACCGTGCGCACGATCGGGCTCGACACCGAGGGTCCGATCTTCGAGCTGGGCGACACCGTCGGTTCGGCGCTGTTGGCGCTGAACAACATCGGCGGCGACGACGAGCAGGTCTGGGCCGGGCACGGCAACCCGGACGGCACCTTCACGATCCCCAACGTGCCCGAGGGCCTCTACCAGCTCGTCGTCTGGGACGCGTTCCTCGACTACATCATCCAGTTCCGCACCGTGCGGGTCGCCGACGGCCAGGCCGTCGCCTTGGGCGACGTCGGCGTGCCGCGCTGGTTCGGCACGATCGAGGGCTACAGCTACATCGACAGCGGTCGCGCCCGGGACGGCACCGTCATCAGCGCGTCGAACTCGCCGCTGCCACCCGAGTTCACCGCGCCGCCACCCAACCAGCCGGCGCAGGGCAACCAGGTGCGCGACTGCTACGACCCTGACGGCACGGTGCCGTTCACGATCAACCCGCGCAACGCGGCCACGTGCGAGCCGGGGCTGCCCGGCCAGGACCTCGATGTCCGGCAGAAGGACGGCTCGCTCCAATACGCCACCTTCGCCGACTCGAACGGCCGCTATGCGTTCCCCGAGTACTTCGAGTGGGAGCACTTCCTCACGTGGGAGGTCGGCTATGGGAGGTTCCGCCAGGAGGGCACGGCCGGCTACGCCACCGACTTCGGCGGCGAGCCCGTCGGCTACCCGTATGCCCCGGCACACCGGACGGACCCGGGCCTGGCCGCGCTGCTGTCGCCGCAGATGACCGCGGCGGGTACCACGACGTGGATCGACACCGGCAAGCAGCCGCACCGCCCCGGCGAGAACGGCGGGATCACCGGCGTCGTCTACTACGCCGTCACCCGCAACGAGTTCAACCCCCGGCTGGCGCTGGCCGAGGACTACGAGCCCGGCGTCCCCGGCGTGGAGGTCAACCTGTACGAGGCGGCGCTCGACGGCAGCGGCAACCCCGTGGTGGAGCCCGACGGCTCGCTGGCTCGGGGGGCCCTGGTCGAGTCGGTGACCACCGACGACTGGAGCGAGAACCTGCCGGGGCCCTGCGATCCGCCGGACCTGCACGGCGTCGAGATCCCGCCGGAGGATCCCTGTCTCGAGCTGCCGCGCACGTTCAACCAGATGGACAGCGGCGTGTTCGACGGCGGCTACGCCTTCGAGGGCATGCCGGTCGGCCAGTACATCGTCGAGGTGGTGGCGCCCGACGGCTACCAGGTGATCGCCGAGGAGCACCAGAACACCGACCAGGGCGACGACTTCGTGCCTCAGATCCCACCCCCGCCCTGCTCCGGCCCGCTCCACCTGGTCGAGGACCCCCGCAACCCGGCCGACGGCCAGCAGACCCCGCTGTGCACCTCCAGGCTGGTCGAGGTGGTCAACGGCGCCAACCCGGCGGCGGACTTGCACTGCGCCGGCGCACCTGCCGCGGTGACCATCGATCAGGTTTGCGCCGCTGCCTCACGCGGTTATCGCAGGGGCTACAAGCCGAGCTCGGCGGCGCGGCGGATCGCGGCGCGGCGGTTGTTCACGCCGAGCTTTGCGTAGATGTTCTTGGTGTGCGTTCGCACCGTGTTGAGCGAAACCACCAGCTCGCGGGCGATGTCGGGGCCGCTCAGGTCACTGCGCAGCAGGCGGAGCACGTCGAGCTCGCGGGCGCTGAGCTCGTCGACCAGGCCGGTGCGAGACGGCGTTCGTGGCGCGCGCGAGCCGGCCGCGAGGACGCGTCGGGCGTGGTCGCCGGCCGCGCCGTGCTGGGCGGAGCTGCGCAGGAGGGCGGTCATCGCCACGCCCTCGTCGACAAACACACGGACGTAGCCCTCCGGCGCCGCGCGAACGAGCGCCGTCTCCACCGCTCTCGCCACAGCCGGGCGGTCGCCGCGAGCCTGGTGGGCGAGCGCGAGAAGGACGAGGATCTCGACGACGCTCCCTGTCCGCTCGCCTCGCTCGGCTGCTGCGAGGAGCCGGTCGAGCAGGCTGACCGCCGCGTCGGTCGAGCGGTCGTCGCCGGCGGCGAGCAGCGTGCGAGCCAGCGTGATGTGCTCGAACTCGTGCACGTAGTCGAGCTCGTCCTCGACGGTCACCCCCTGCTCGGTCGCCCATCGCCGGGCCGCAGCCAGGTCACCCTGAGCCAGGTGGATCCGGCCTCTGAGCGCGGGAATGGGTCGGACAGGCGGGGAGAAGTCCGTGTCGTAGAGCGGTTCCGCTTCGTCGAGCAGCTCCAGTGCTCCAGCGAGGTCGCCCTGGGCGGCGAGCAGCCGCGCCGTGGCCACACGCCAGCGATGTGCGTGCTGCGGGAGGCCCGCGTGATCGCCGAGCTCCCGGCTCACGTGGAGGCTCCGTGCGGCCTGGTCCAGGTCATTGCGCTCGAGGAACAGCTCGCTCAAGCCGACATGCATGTCCGCGGTGCCTCGCAACCCGGGCTGATCGCGTGCCTGCGCGAGGCCGGCCTCGAACGCTGATCTCGCGCCGTCGAGCCGGCCTTGGCCGACCTGGATGTCGCCGAGCGCCAACGAGCATCCGAGGACGTCTGGGATGTAGCGAGCGTCGATGAAGTGCTGGACGGCCTCGGCGTAGCAGAGCCTGGCCGGTTCGAGCTCACCGACTGCCCAATGCGCCAAGCCGGTCAGGGCCGTGGCGCCTCCGAGCAGGAGGTGATCGGAGGGGTCGGCGAGCTGCACGATCCGGTCGGCGTGCGAGATCGTGCCCGCGATGTCGCCGGCGAGAAGGGCCAACGCCGCGCGGAACATCGCCAGCTGTGCCGGCAGGCGAGCGAACCCGTCGCGGTCGAACACGATCGGAGATGTGCCTCCCCGTCCCTCCAGCCACTCCTCCGCGCCCTGCAGGAGCGGCTCGACGCCGGCCGGGTCGCCGGAGGCCATCCGCGCGCCGACGAACGTGGCGCTCAGAACGGGACGGGTCTCGAAGAGGTCGTGGGGGAGAGCCTCGAGCCAGTGGCGAAGCGTCGCCTCCTGTCGCGCCTGCTGCATCGCCGGCGCCGCCAGCTCGATGAGGCGTGCCGCGCTCTCGGGATCGTCGCCGGCGATCGCGTGGCCGATCGCCTCGCGCAGATCGCCGCGGTCGTCGTACCAGGCGCTGGCGCGGCGGTGAAGCTCCGGGACGCGCTCGGGTATCTCGCCGAGCAGGCGGGCGCGCAGCACATCGCCGAACAGGTGGTGGTAGCGGTACCAGTGCCGGCGATCGTCCAGCGGGATCAGGAACAGGTTCGCCCGGTCGAGCGCGTCGAGCATGGCCGTCCCGCCCGCGCCATCGGTGACGGCATCGCACAGCGACCCGGTCAGTCGACCGAGGATCGCGGTCTGCAGCAGGAAGTTGCGAACGTCCTCGGGTTGTCGCTCGAGCACCTCCACCACCAGGTAGTCGACGACGAAGCGGTCGTCGCCGGCGAAGCAGTCGATGAAGGCGTCGACGTCTCCGCGGCCCTGCAACGACAACGCCGCGAGCTGGAGCGCGGCGATCCATCCTTCGGTGCGCGCATCGAGCGCCTCGATGTTCTCGGCGGTCAGCTCGAGACCCATGGCGTCGCTGAAGTACGCGGACGTTTCGTCAGCCGTGAACCGCAGGTCGGCGACGCGGATCTCCAGCAGCTCGCCACGCGCCCGCCACCGTGCGAGCGGAAACGGCGGGTCGGAGCGACTGGCGACCACGAGACGGAGCTGTGGGGGGAGATGCTCGAGAAGGAACTCCACTGCCTCGTGGAGCTCCGTCGACTCGATCACGTGGTAGTCGTCCAGCACCAGGACGATGTCCCGGTCGAGGAGGTCGAGGTCGTTCACCAGCGTTGCGACGACCGCCTCCAACGCCGATGGCGATGACCGAAGCAGGGACAGAGCGCTTGCGCCGACATCCGGCGCGACCGCCTGCAGCGCGGCGACGAGATAGGAGACGAACACCACGGGGTCGTTGTCCCGCGCATCGAGGGAGAGCCACGCTGTCGATTCGTCGCCACCGTCGCTGGCGAACCACTCGGTGAGCAAGGTCGTCTTGCCGAACCCAGCTGCTGCCGACACCAGCGTCAACGCCGGTTGATCACGACCGACCAGGCGGTTGGTCAGCCGCGGCCGGGGGATCAACCCGCGGCGGCGCCGGGGCGCGTGGAGCTTCGTCGCGACCAGCGGCGTGGCGGCTGCGCCCATGTCGGTCTGGCTCACGTGGTGCCCTCCCGGCGCCTCGGGCCGCTCGCCGTCGGCACCGACGACACACAACTACGCGTCGCCGGAATCGGCAACAACGGTCGTCATCGCTCGGCTACCGCTGTGACGACCCACGACGTGTTCGGCGACGAGCAGGGAGTGGTCCCCGAGGGCGTTGCGTCAGCTCGATGCGTCTGGTGTCCTCAGCATCGGTACGAGGAACTGCCGGGCCACGTCTCTCAGTTGCTCGTCGTCGTCGAGGTCGATGATGTGGCTGGGGATGACCAGGAACGAGCTGCACACCCTGACCATCAGCTCCGCGACGACATCCACGTTCACGTCGCGGGCGACGTTGCCCGCGTCCTGCTCGCGGCGGAGCTGGCCGGCGACGAACTCACGCACGGTGGCGAGGGTTCGCCCGCCGTCCCCGATCGTGGAGGGGACGAGCGCCTTCGGGTCGGCGGCCATCAGCCCACCGATGAGCGGGTTGTGCCGGAAGGCCTGCAACGAGCTGACGAAGCCCAGGACGACCCGGTCAGCGGCGGTGTCGGCCTGTTCGACGTCGCGACGGAACTGGTCGAAGTAGCGGCGGACCTCTCGGCGGATCACGTGGTCGACCAGCGCACGCTTGGTCGCGAACCGCCGGTAGACGGTGATCCGTGAGACGCCGGCCCGGCGAGCGACGTCTTCCATCGTGGTCCGCTGGACCCCCATGTGGCAGAACAGCTCGAACGCGGCATCGAGGATGCGGCCGCTGGTCTCGTCGTCGTCGCCGCCGACTCCATTGGCCGCGGCCGTGAGCGCGCCCGCCAGGAACGACTCGGAGTCCGAAGCCGTGCCCAAGGACGGCGCAGGTTCCACGCTCACCTCTTCCTCACGCCCGCTCGGGAATCGGGGCTTGTGACTTGTACCACATCTGTGGTCTTATCCCTGATACAGCGATGCAGAAGATGTTGCATCGTATCAGCGAGTTGGTCGGCTCATGAGGGGTGAGGACATGGGAAAGATCAGCAGGCGCAAGATCCTGGTCGGGGGTGGCGTTCTGGGAGCGGTCGGCGCGCTGAGCGTGGCGTCGCCGGCGGGCGCGACGTCGCTGTGGACCTGGAAGCCGTCGGGTTCGGTCGCGGGGCAGGGCACGGGCGCGGATCCCAAGTGGATCTGGGACGAGGAGGCTGATCCGGTGGTCGCCGCGCTGCTCGACCGGGGCGAGGTGCCGAGGGTCAACGAGCTCCTCCGCGGCTGGAGGTACAACTCCCAACCGCTGCCCACCGGGCTCCCGACCGATGCCCGCGACTTCATCGAGTACGCACGTCGGCTGCCGTCGTGGGCCGACCAGGGCAAGCTCACCATGGCCACGGAGTTCTACAAGAAGCGGGGCCTCTACCTCGGGCTGCTGTACGGGTTCGGCAGCGGCATGATGAGCACCGCCATCCCCAACGAGGCGCGCGCCGTCTACTACTCCAAGGGCGGTGCGGACATGCGCGACCGCATCACCAAGACGGCCAAGCTCGGGCACGACATCGGTGACCTCAACGCCTACAAGCCGGATGGGGACATGATCGTGACCGCGGTCAAGACCCGGATGACGCACGCCGCGGTCCGCCATCTTCTGCCCCAGTCGCCGCACTGGCCGGAGCGCAACGGCGAGAAGCCGATCCCCATCAGCCAGGCCGACGTCATGGTCACCTGGCACAGCCTGGCGACGTTCGCCAACCGCAACCTGACGGCGTGGCGGCTGCGCATCCCGGCGGCCGAGTCCACGGGGTTCCTGCACCTGTGGCAGGTGACCGCGCACATGCTCGGGGTCAAGGACGAGTACATCCCGGCATCGTGGGCGGAAGCTGACGCCCAGGCCCAACAGGTCCTGGATCCGATCCTGTCGGCCACACCCGAAGGGATCGAGCTGGCCGACATCCTGCTGGACCTCGCCCAGCTCGACCTCACGGGGGACGGCACCAGCCCCCTGCGTCCGCCGCTCCACGCCCTGACCCGCTACATGCTCGGCGATGCGGTCACCGACTCGCTGCAGATCCCCAGGGAGCGGTTCTGGGACGACATCGTCGAGTGGGCCTGGCCGAGGTTCGTGGCCATCCGCGAGGGGGCGCTGGTGCTGCCGCTCTCGCCCGAGATCTTCTGGGTCTTCGACGAGATCCTGCGCAATGGCGTGCTCTTCTACCTGGGTCGGTCACCGAACATCTTCATCGAGATGCCCACGGCCAACCGCACCACCTTCTGAACCCGACGCATGGTGATGGAGGGAAACGCGTCCGGGGGCATGACCCGGCGACAGTTGCTGGGGTACGCGGCGGCCGCGCCGACGCTGGCGATGGCCGTGCGGCTCACCGACGCCATCGTCGGGCCCGAGCCGGCCGGCGCGCAGGTGGCCGAGCTCATCGACTTCACCGACGCCATGACCCTGGCCGCCCTGCCCACCCAGCACCTGCTGCTCATCGAGGTGACCGCCGCCAACCGGGTGGTCGTCCGGCTCCCACGGGCCGAAGTCGGCCAGGGCATCACCACGGCGGTGGCGCAGATCGCCGCCGAGGAGCTCGACGCCCGCCTCGTCGACGTCGATGTCGTGCTCGAGGACGCCCGACCCGAGCTCCTGTTCAACCAGCTCACCGGCGGCTCCAACACGGTCCACGCCCTCTACGCTCCCCTGCGCCTCGCGGCCGCAGGCGTGCGGGCTCGCCTCGTCACCGCAGCCGCCCGGCGGTGGAACACCCGGGCCGGCGACCTGGCCACGCGGGATACCACCGTCGTCGCCCGGGACGGGCGCATCGCCTCCTTCGGCGAGCTGTCGGCGGCAGCCGCCACGGTGACCGTGCCCGCGGTCGCGCCCGTGCCCAAGGACCCCGCCGAGTTCGCCGTCGTCGGCCGGCCCACGACCCGCATCGACGCCCGCGACATCGTCACCGGCCGCGCCCGCTACAGCCAGGACCTCGAGGTCCCCGGGGCACTGCCCTGCGTGGTGGCCCGTCCGCCGACGCTCGGGGGCACGGTGCGCTCGGTCGACGACACCGCGGCCCGGGCGCTGCCGGGCGTGGTGGCCGTCACCCGCATCCCCACCGGCGTCGCCGTCGTGGCCCGGACGTTCGACCAGGCCCTCGCCGCCCGCGACGCTCTCGTCGTCGTCTGGCGGCCGGGACCCAGCGCCCACCTGTCCGATGCCGACATCCGGTCGCGGCTGGCGGCGGCGAGCCCGCCGTTCTCCCTCCCGCCGCTCGGCTCGCTGTCCGTCGAGCGGACCTTCGAGTTCGCCTTCGTGCCGCACGCCCCGCTGGAGGTGCTCAACTGCGTGGCCGACGTGCGGGCCGACCGGGCCGAGCTGTGGCTGCCGTCGAAGAGCCCCATCGTCGCGGCCCAGACCGTGGCTCTCACCTTGGGCCTGCCGGCCGACCGGGTGACGCTGCACGTCGTCCGGGGCGGCGGGTCGTTCGGGCGGCGGCTGTTCTTCGACCCGGCCATCGAGGCGGCGCTGGTGTCGAAGGCCGTGAGCCGGCCCGTCCGGCTGCTGTGGACCCGTGCTGACGACATGCGCCACGGCCGCCTGCGTCCCGCCAGCCACCACCGGGCCCGGGCCACCCACCTGCTGGGCCAGGTGCTCAGCTACGAGCATCGCATGGCGTCGGTCGCGCTCGACGGCAGCCACGGCCTGGGCGAGCTGCTCTCATCGGTCGGCGTCGAGGTACTGGGCGGCGTGGGCCCGGCCATGTTCCACCTCAGCCAGCAGGACCCCTACCACTTCGGTGCCCAGACCCGGGCGCTGCACGAGGTTGATCTGGCGTTCCCGACGGGCAGTTGGCGGTCGGTGTTCTCGGGCCAGGCCCGCACCGTCGACGAGGTCATGGTCGACGAGGTGGCCCGCACCCTCCGCCGGGACCCGGTGGCGTTCCGGCGGGCGCGGCTGCGCTCGGCTCGGCTGCGGGCCGTGCTCGACAAGGTGGTGGCCGCCGGCCCGTGGGGGCTGCCCATGGCACCGGGCACCGCCCAGGGGCTCGGCCTCCACGAGGAGTACAAGAGCGCGGTCGCGTTCCTGGTCGAGCTCGACGCCCGCGACCGCGCCCGCCCCCGGGTCACGCGGGCGGTGGCCGCCGTCGACGTCGGCCGCGCCATCAACCCCCGCGGCCTCGAGGCCCAGATGCAGGGGTCCCTCGTCGACGCCCTGTCGGTCACCCTGCAGGCTGGCGTGCACATCGACGGTGGAGCCGTCCGCGAGAGCAGCTACGGCGACTTCCGCTATGCCCGCATGCGCGACACGCCCGTCGAGGTCGAGGTCCACGTCATGCCCCCGACCGGCGAGCCCGGCGGGGCCGGCGAGCTGGGCGTGCCCGCGGCCGGCGCCGCCGTCGCCAACGCCTGGGCCCGCGCCACCGGCGCCCTGCCGAGCCGCTTCCCGATCGTTCCCTGAGAGGAGCCGACGTGCCGTCTTTCAGCTTCGACCTCAACGGCGAGACGGTGACCGTCGACGTGCCCGACGACGCCTCCCTGCTGTGGGTACTGCGCGACACGCTCGGCGTCACCGGCCCGAAGTACGGATGCGGGGTCGGTGTGTGCCGGGCCTGCACCAGCCACCTCGACGGCGTCGCCTTCCAGCCCTGCACGACACCCGTCGCCGACTGCGCCGGCCGCACGGTCACCACCATCGAGGGGCTGGCGGACGGCGAGATCCTCCACCCGGTGCAGCAGGCATGGATCGACGAGGACGTGGCCCAGTGCGGCTACTGCCAGCCGGGCCAGATCATGGCGGCGGTCGCGCTGCTGGCCGGGAACCCCAACCCCACCGACGCCGACATCGACGCGCTCGAGAACGTGTGCCGCTGCGGCACCTACGTCCGCATCCGCCGCGCCATTCACCGCGCCGCCGGCGGATGACCTACCCGGCGGCTCGCCGTCCATCAGCCCACCCCGATGCCGCCCGCCCTCTGCTCGACCCGTGCGCGATGCCCGGCCGCCCCACTGGTCGCACACACCGGGAGCCACACCCGCGGTCAGGTGATGATGGCTCCGCAGGTGATGTTGATCGCCGATGCGGTGATGGTGCGTGCCCTGTCGGAGGCCACGAAGGCCGCGACGTCGCCGACGTCCTCGAGCATCGCCCCCCGACCCAGCAGCGTGGGCGCCACGAGCGACTCGACGAGCGCGTCGCGGCCCTCGAGGTCGGCGGGGATCGAGTCGATCACACCGCCGGTGAGCAGCGACACGACCCGTATGCCATGACGGCCGAGCTCGCTGGCCAGCTGCTTGCGCAGGGCCTCGACGGCGACGAGGGAGATCTGGAAGCCGCCGATGTTGTAGTCGCGGATGGGGTCACCCTCGCCTCCGAACATCAGGATGACCCCGGAGCCCTGGCGGATCATGTGACGACCGGCGGCGCGTGCGGTCACGTAGGTCGATCGCATGGCGTTGTGGATCGGCTGCTCGAAGTCGGCGACCTCCATCTCGACCAGCGGCGTGCCCTGCACGTCGCCCGTCGAGATGAGGTTCATCGAGATGTCGAGGGTTCCGTGGTCGTGCACCAGGTCGTCGGCGTGGGCGTCCACCGCCCGTTCGTCGAGGGCGTCGACCTGCGCCACCGTCGCCGTGCCACCGTGCCCACGGATCTCGTCCGCGACCCGCTCCAGCTTGGCCGGCGTGCGGCCGGCCAGGTGCACGGTGGCGCCCTCACCGGCGAAGGCACGGGCGACCGCACCACCGATGCTGCCGCCGCCCCCATAGATCACCGCGTTCTTGCGGTCGAGCAACATCGCATTCCTCCTTGCGTGTGCGTCATGCGATTCGTCTTCCCCTTCACGACTGCCGAGCCGCGGACGACGAGCGTGCGCGTGCTCACGACCCGTTGACCAGGAGGGAGAACTCGGCTCCCGTCCAGGCGACCAGCGGGAACGGCCGCCAGTCGCCGTCCACGCGCACTGCGTCGATGCTCTCGTCGATCAGCGAGCCCAGCCGGTCACGCCACCGCGACTCGATCTGCTCGCACAGCGGCCCGTAGGCGTCGCGCATCGCCCGGCCAGCCGCGGTCAGCCGCACGACCTTGTCCCGGTCGACGCTCACGATGCCCAGCCGTTCGAGATTCGGCACGCTGTGCGTCCCACGCTTCGGCAGCGGCGGCAGGTACGCACCGTCATCGCCCGCCTCCCGAAGGATGTTCGCTGCCCACTGGATCGGACCACGGCGTTCCTTCTCGTACTCGAGCGCGAACGCGACGAGCGCCTGCGAGAGCAGCGCCGTCATCGGCAGGCCCTCGACGCTCGATGCCGACTCGCGGGGGACCGGCTTCCAGTCGACGCCCGGCCCACCGCCGGCGAAGCTCGGGTCGGCGGTGCCGTAGGGCACCGGGAAGTGTGGATGCTCCAGCTCGAGCTGCGACACCAGCGCTTCGAGCGGCGGACACGACGCCGGCTCGATCGGAGGCAGCGACACGAGCAGCCGCACCTCGCCACCATCGAGGGCGACCATCCCCAGCCTCGCAGCAGCGTTGACGATCGACTTCATCGCGCGCTTGGACACCCGACCGTCCCGCCACACCTCCTTGGCTGGCACCGCTCCGCCCTCGAGGGCTCGCAAGAGCACCGCCTCGGTGCACAGGCCGGGACGATGCCGCGACTCGAACGCGCCGGACAGTGCCTCCACGAGCATCCGACCACTGTGGCGCATCACGGCCACGGATGTGCCAGCACGGCTTACTCGAGCCCCTGGCCGTCGGCGAAGGTCGAGGACGAATCATGCGGATCACGTGATGCGCGCTCGGTCCCGCGCCCTGGACAATCGCAGTCACCAGTCGAATGCAGAAAGGCCCCGGGCGGTTCAGCCCATCGACCCGGCGCACTCTTCGGCACCCTCGACGAAGCCGTCGTGGCGTTCCTCGCCTTGTACGGCGCGAAACCAGGAGATGTCATGACCGACACCGACGGAGCCACTCGTCGACTGGACCCGGCGCGCCGGGCCGCCGCCGTCGGAGCCCTGGCACTCGCCGCGGCCGCGGTCGTGGCCGTTGCCATCGGCCTCGTGGGGGACGTGGGTCGGCTCATCGTCGCGCTCGTGCTGCCCGCACTGGTGTCAGCGGCGGCGTGGATCGCAGCCACCCGCAAGGGGCGGATCCGGACAGCGGCCGTCGTCGCCGCGGTGGCGATGGTGGTGCTGCTGGCCGCCGTCGTGCTCACCGCCGAGGGCCAGGGGCTGGGCCTGGTCGTCGGCGTCGCCCTGCTGGCAGCGTCCGCCGCCCTCGCCCGGTACGCCCTCCGGCGGGACGCCGCCGCGCTGAAGGCGCAGGCGGTCCCCGGCACGCCGGTCGGCCCCGCCCGGCAGGGCGTCCTCATCATGAACCTGAAGTCCGGCGGCGGAAAGGCGGAGCGGTTCGACCTGGTCGACGAGTGCCGCCGGCGCGGCATCGAGCCCGTGGTGCTCCAGCGCGGTGACGACATGCTCGACCTGGCACAGCACGCCATCGACGGCGGCGCCGACGTGATCGGCATGGCCGGCGGTGACGGGTCGCAGGCGCTGGTCGCCTCGGTGGCCGCGGCGGCCGACGTGCCGCTGGTCTGCGTCCCCGCCGGCACCCGCAACCACTTCGCCCTCGACGTCGGCCTCGACCGCGACGATGTCGTCGGCGCGCTCGACGCCTTCGACGAGGCAGTCGAGCGGCGCATCGACCTCGCCGAGGTCAGCGGCCGGGTGTTCGTCAACAACGTGTCGCTCGGCGTCTACGCCAGGATCATCCAGTCGCCGGAGTACCGCGACGCCAAACGCCAGACGATCGCCGCGATGTTGCCCGCGCTGCTGGGTCCCGACGCCGAGCCGTTCGACCTGCACTTCGCCGGTCCTGACGGCATCCGCCAGGACGGCGCCCAGATCATCCAGGTCTCGAACAACCCCTACGAGCTGACGACGCTCTCCGGGTTCGGTACCAGGGCCCGGCTCGACACCGGCGCGCTCGGCATCGCCGCGGCCAAGGTCCGGGGCGCCACGGACGTCGCCGCCTTCGTGGCTGCGGATACGGCGGGCCGCGTCGACCGCTTCAAGGGCTGGACCGCGTGGGCCGCTCCTACCTTCACGGTCGAGTCCGGTGCACCCATCGAGGCCGGGGTCGACGGTGAGGCCCTGCTGTTCGACCCGCCGCTGGAGTTCCGCATCCGGCCGCACGCGCTGCGGATCCGCATCCCGACCTCGGCGCCCGGCTACTCCCCGGCGGCGCTGAAGTCGCCCTCGGTCTGGTGGACGCTTGCTGCCCTGATGCGGGCCGCGGCCGGCCGCACGACCCCGATCGACGAGGCGCAGCGCTAGCGATCGAGCTTCTCCCCGCACCACCCGCCATCCACCAGCCGCCCGAGCGAAACCGCTATGCATCGTGGCGATTCCTCAACCATGGAGGTCAGGGATGATCAGGGCACTGGTGGCCGGTTTGGTGGTGTTCCTCGTCGCGACGTTCCCGGCGACGTGGCTCCTCATGCTCTTCCTCGGCAACGCGGGGGTCAACGTGTCGTACTGGGGCGCGCTGCCGCTCGGCGTCCTCATCTCGGTCCTCATCGGTGCGGCAGGGTCGCGGACGGATTAGCACGGGTCGAGCGCCATCTGCGATGGCGGGTCAGATGCCGTGCTGCGCGGTGATGCGGCCGTCCTTCTCGGCTTGGACCAGGGCGTCGTAGTCGCGGTCGTTCTGGTCGGCGTACGCCTCGGAGAATTCGACGAGGGACCGGTCGAAGGTGTCGCTGGAGCCGAGATAGGAGGCGATGGCGATGCGGTCGCCGGAGCGGGCGTGCGCGCGGACCAGCGCGCTGGCACACACGCGGGCGTAGATGGCCATCGTGGCCGGCGTCATGGTGTCGACGAGCGCGGCGCCCTTCCAGTCCCGAAGTTGACGGACGTAGAAATCGCGCTCGACGCCGTCCTGACCCTCGGCGTGGTCCCAGCCCAGGAAGATGTCGCTGCTGGCTTGCATCAGGTGCTGGCCGTGCACGACCCGTTGGCCATGGGATCGGCGGTCGCTGCGCCCGACGAACTCCTCGAGCACCGAGGCCTCTGCCTCCTTGGCCTGGAGGAACAACGGATCGCTCTCGTCCCGACCGAACATCAGCACGATCCAGGCCCGAGTCCCGACGCTGCCGACACCGACGACCTTGCGGGCCACGTCAGCCAGACGGAAGTCCTCGAGCAGGTGGCGGCGGTCGCTCGGCAGCGTCCGTCGGTAGCTGCGGATCATCGCGCGCACGAAGTCGAGCATCTGGTCCCGCTCCATCCCCTCGAACAGCTCCTCGATCGGCTGGACGAGCGGGGGGTCGCTGATGATGCGCCGCTGCCCGTCCACGACCCGGGTGAGCTTGGAGAAGGCGTGCAGGCTGTCGCGGGTGCGGGCCTTGGCCACGTTGGCCTCGGCCCGCTTGCGCGCGGCCGCGCCGACTCCGGTCTGGAGCTCCTTCATGGCGGCCTCGATGTCGATGTGGGAGTACCACACGGCCAGGTTGGTCATGGCCGCGAACTGGTGCATGCCGGAGCGGTACTCGCCGAGCAGGGTGAGCAGCACCTTGGCGCGCTCCTTGGTCGAGAACCCGTTGTCGCGCCCGGCGATGGCGAAGCTGGCCGCGAGCCGCTTGACGTCCCACTCCCACGGCCCGGGGCAGGTCTCGTCGAAGTCGTTGATGCCGAACACCAGGCGGCGCTCCGGTGACGCGAACGCGCCGAAGTTCATCAGGTGGGCGTCACCACAAACCTGCGTGGTGATCCCCGACCGGGGCGTGCCGGCCAGGTCGGCGGCCATGACGAGTGCCGCGCCCCGGTAGAAGGTGAACGGTGACACCAGCATCCGGCCGTAGCGGATCGGCACCAGCTCTGGTACGCGGCTCTCGGCCTGCTGCTCCAGCAGCGCCACCGGGTCCGGCCGGTGCCCACCCGGGGCGAACCCGGCATGGCTCGACCGGGGCACCTCGCGTCGCGCCGCCTTGCCCCGCGCCACCCGCTCCTCCACCGTCAGGTGCGGGACCACCTTGCCGTGCAGGTATCGCATGCCGGCGGGAACCGGCTGAGATTCGTCCTGGTCATCGGACATGGTCACAGGTTCCACGACAGCGTCCTCCTCATCGTGAACGGAGTCGGGCGGCTCACGTGCCGACCGTCCGGCGGGTCCGGCCGGCAGGAGACAGCCTCGCCGAGCACCGGCAGCGGCGAAAACGACGGACCATCCACCACACGAGCATGCGCCTTCGCACCGGGAGCCGCATCGTTCTGATCGTGTGATCTCGCCCCACGGCGGCGGGGGGACGAGCCCGCTCTCACATCGGTTCGATCTCCGTGGGCTGCCAGGTCTTGTCGAAGAAGGCGGCCTCGGGGGAGTAGAGCCGAAGGATGGTCCACCAACCCTTCCCGGGGACGGTCTGGAGCCAGTTGTCGGCCATGCCCTCGGGAGCGGTCGGCCCGAAGTAGATGTCGGTCGAGCCGTCGGGGTTGGTCTCGACGCTGCCGGACTGGCTGCCGACGTCGGGTCTTGCCTGGTCGGTCTGGAGCATGGACCGGGTCTGGCGGTCGTAGACCATCACCGACCAGAAGCGGCTCTGGGGAATGTCGGGCGGGAGTGTGAGCCGGTAGTTGCGCCCGCCGTCGAGGTACTCCCCGTCGCTGCCGCGCACCGCCATCAGGTACTGCGATCCGATGCCGGTGAGGCGCATGCACATTGCCGGCGTGACTCCTGTCGCCGGGTAGAGGAACGCGATCTTCGAGTTCAGCTTGCGGGCGCCATCGCTCGGACTCCGCACGACACCGTCGGTGGTGATCTGGGGAGGCGGATCGAGGAACTCGTAGCCGCCGACCCACAGCATGTTGTACCAATTCGATTCCGGGTAGTAGGCGAAGCCCTCATCGGGTCGGTACGCGAACGAGATGGTGCGAGCGGTCGCGTTGCCCACCACCGCCGCGTCCTCGAGGACCTTGCGCACGCGGTCGTCGGGATCGAACGGCTTGCCGTGAGCTATCCCGAGGCGGGCGAGCATCCCCAACAGCTCGGGGTCGCCACCGGACGGCGGTTCGAGTTGGACAAGTTCATTGATCGTGTCCCAGAACCCGAAGTCGTTCGGGGGGATGGTGTTGAACGACTTCCCTGATGCTTCGATGAAGCGCATGTCGCCGGGAGGGGGTGCCCCACCGAGGGGCGCTCTGCCGGCGAGGTACGTGGCGACCGCGGTGCCTTGCGCCCCGGGCACGTACGGTGAGATGTGAAAGCCCGCGGCGGATCGCGTCGGCCGGGACGCTGGGGTCATTGTCGACCATGAACGCCCGACCCAACACGAGAGCACGGGTCGTGCCGGAGTGGGCGACGTGGAACCCACTGTCAGGCAGTGGACCGTCATAGCCCGGCCCCACCAGCAGGTATCGGCCGCCTTGGCCGCGATCGGGACCGGGAAGGCCGAAATCCGTGATCCACCGGAACCACATGTCGTCGATCGTCCCCAGGATCGCCGACGGTGCCTCGAGCGCCGGCACGTCGATCACCATCGGCCCGTCCGACAGGTCGACGAATCCGAGGAAGTAGAAGGTGTCGCAGTTGGCTGTCAGGAACAGCGACGCCGAGTCCATCCGCTCCGAGAAGCACACCATCGTGTTGTCCTCGGCCCCGATCGAACGGAACCCGCGCCGTATCGCCGCCACTGACGCCCCGGGATAGGCACCGATGAAGGCCTGTACGCCGTGGATGAAGTCGAGGTGGTCGTACAACAGTGCGGCCGTCGCCTCCGACGGCGCGCCATCGTTGAACTCCAACGTCCCGAGCCGACTCTCGATCGTGTCAGGTGTCGAGATCGATCTCACCGTCTCAGCCGAGACCTCAGCGATCGGATCCCTCCTCGTCGATACCGCGGACATTGTCGAGCGACGCAGGACGGATGTCGTCACGCAGATCGCATGATCCGCGACCCCAGGCGGAGCGGAATCAGTCCTTCAGGGTGTCTGGACGCCCGCCGGCGGGATGCCGTCGTCGCCGTTCGACGGAGGAGACGCCGAGCTCCCGAGGCCCGTCTTCGCCGCCGTGGTGAGGAGGCGGACCACGACGCCGATCACGACGAGATCGAGAAGCATCTGGATGCTCGTGGCGATCCTGGCGACATCGCTCTGCGGGGTGATGTCGCCGAAACCCACGGTCGAGAAGACGGTGATGGCCAGGTAGAGGGCGCCCGTGTGGTTGAGCGGCTCGCTGAACTCGCTGATCGAACCTTCGGAGAGCGACAGGTAGAGCCCGGCGAAGGTCAGGAGGAACAGCGGGATGACGCCGCCCAGGGCCTGGACGGCGCGCAGCCCGGGACGGTCAGCGTGCAGCACGCGGCGCAGTTGCCAGGCGAGTACGGCGGCAAGGGCCGCGATGGCGATGACCAGCCGCACCAGGGACTCGGCCGCGGTGAGGTCGGTGAACGGGACGATGTAGTAGATCCCGAAGAGCACAACCCACGTCAGCGCCACCGCGATCGTCGTCTCGACGACCTCACGACGCCGTTGGCGGCGGCTCAGCTCGGTCCAGTGGGGCGTGGTCATCCGGTGCGTGAGATTGTCGGCGACGTGCCGGCGACCGCGCATCACCTGATCTGCATGATCCGTCGAGCGCCGCGTGACCGTTCGAGAAGGGATTTCACGCAATCTGGGTGACGACTGCCGCGTGTCCGGGCCGGATGATGAGGGCGACTCAGGACGCGAAGGACGGCGAGGCCGGGTGCAGATGCGCTCGCCCCGTACGCCCAGCACGGTCAGGGAGGCACGATGAGCGGATCGCAGCCGAGGTCTCAGCGGTGACCGGTCCTCGCGAGGCGATGTCGCATGTCCCCATCGACTGAGCGTGCCGACGACGGCGGCACGGCGCCGAGCACCGTCGCCGGGCTTCTCGGCCAGATCCCGCGACTGGGGGTGTGGTCGTGGAGCTTCGTCGGGTTCGTGGTGGCGTCCGTGATCGTGTTGACCGCCCTGGCGGCGGTGAGCGAGATCGTGCTCCCGATGACGTTCGCGGCCGTGCTGGCCGTGATGTTCAAGCCCCTCGTCGGCACCCTGCAGCGCCGCGGGCTCAAGGCCAGCCCGGCCGCCGGGCTGATCGTCCTCGGCCTGATCGTGCTGATGCTCGGCGTGATGGTGGCGACCGTCCGGGGCGTGGCCGACCAGACCGACAGATCGGCGACTCGGCCACCGCCGCGCTGGAGCAGGCCGCGGATCAGACCGACGCGCTCGGCATCGACCAGGCGGCGCTGGACGACGCCCGGAAGGCGGTGGAGGACGCCGCCCCGATGATCACCACCGGCGTCCTCGCCGGACTGGTCTCCGGCATCGGCGTCATCATCGCGATCGCCGGGGGCATCATCCTCGGCGCACTCATCATGTACTACCTGCTCAAGGACGGCACCCGGCTGCGCCGTTCCCTCGTGGCGCAGGTCGACGCCAGCTACCGCGACGAGGTCGACGGCTTCATCGGTGACGCGTGTCGCATCCTGCGTGACTACGGGCGGGGCCGCACCGTCATGTCGGGCGTCGTCGCCGCGGTCGTGGGCCTCGCCGCCCTCCTGCTCGGCCTGCCGCTGGTGTTCACCATCGTGGTCGTCAACTTCATCGGCGGCTACATCCCCTACATCGGCGCCTTCCTCGGCGGGGGCCTCGCCGTGATCGTCGCGTTGGGCGACGGTGGCCTCCCGGAGGCCGCGGTCATGCTGGCCGTGGTGCTGGCGGCCAACCTGGCGTTGGAGAACTTCGTGGAGCCGAAGGTCATGGGCCGCACCCTCGACATCCACCCGCTCGTCGTGCTCGTGGTCACCGCGCTCGGCGGGCTCCTCGGCGGCATCGTCGGCCTCATCTTGGCCGTGCCCACGTACGTCATCGCCGGCAACGCCATCGGCCGCCTCCGATCCCGGGGCGTCGTCGCCCGCGTCGCCGAGCGCGCCCAGCCCACCGTCGAACGACTGCTCGACTGATGACCACCGACGCCGGCCCCGGATCCACCGTGGCCGTGCCACCGGGCGACGGGACGGATGTGCAGCCGGTCGCGACCTCGGTGATGCGACGGCGCTGGGGCTCGTCGGTGTTCGGGATCGTCGCCGAGGGCCACGTCCGGCGGCGCCCGAGCGACATCGTCGGGGTCGTCGTCGCCGGGGTCGTGATCGCGCTGATGGCTGCCGGCGCGACGGACGTCACCAGCATCGAGGCGGCCACCTTCGACATGCTCGCGAGCCTGCCGAGCGGCCTCGAACCGGTGTGGGAGGTGCTCTATCTCCTGGCGCCGATCGCGGCGGTGGCGATGCTCGTCGCCGCCCTGGTGGCGCGGCGACCTCGCCTGCTGGCGACCGAGGCCGTCGCCACCGGCGTGGCCGCGCTCGTGGGGGCGGCGCTGTCGGCCACGGTGGACGGTGCCCGAGGCGCTGGCCGACGCAGGCGAGGCGCTCCACGGCCACACGCCCGACTTCCCGGTGGTGCTCATGGCCGCGAGCGCGGCGGTGATCTGGGCCTCGCGGCCGTACCTGACCCGTCCGGCCCGCCGCCTGCTCGAGACGGCGTTCTGGCTCAGCGCGCTCGCGGCCGCCGCCCTGGCCGAGGGCCTCCCAGGCGCCGTGATCGCCAGCATCGTCCTCGCCTGGGGCGCCGCGGCGGTCGCGCACCTGTGCTTCGGCTCCCCGGCGGCCACGCCGTCCGCGGAGCAGGTCGCCGCCTCGCTGCGTGATCTCGACGTCGATCCGGCCGGCCTACGCCTCGCGCCCGAGCAGTCGTGGGGCAGCACTGACTACACGGCGGGGACCGAGGCCGAGCTGTCGATCGAGGTCGTCGGACGGGACGCGACCGACGCCCGCCTGTTCGCCAAGCTGTGGCGGTTCGTCTGGTACAAGGACTCCGAACCGACGCTGTCGCTCACCCGCGAGCACCAGGTCGAGCACGAGGCGTACATCGTGCTGCTCGCGGGTCGCACAGGCGCCCGGGTGCCCGATCTGGTCGCCGCGGGACTCGCCGGCTGGCGCGACGACGCCGTCGTCGTCGTGCGGAACCCGGCGGGGACGAGCCTGCATGACGCGGAGGCGGAGCGGGTCACCGATGCCGTCCTCGACGACGCGTGGGCGAACCTGGCGCGCCTGCACGACGGCCGCATCGCCCACGGCAACCCGTGGGTGGGCAACGTGGTGGTCGACGACACCGGCGCGACCGGCCTCGTCGGCCTCGGCGATGCCGTGTCGTCGGCCAGCGCCGGCCGTCTCCGGCTCGACCGGGTGCAGCTTCTCGCCACCTCGGCCGAGCTGGTGGGCGAGGAAAGGGCGCTGGCGGCCGCCCACCGCGCGCTCCGCGCCGACGATCTCGTCGAGGTGCTCGGCTTCCTCGAACCGCCGGCGCTGACCGGTGCCGCCAAGCGTCACATCACCAAGCCCAAGGCGCTCCTGGCCGGCCTGCGCGATGCGGGGGCGGCGCTCACGGGGGTCGAGCCGCCCAAGCCCGCCGAGCTGCACCGCTTCCCGCTCAGCTCGGTCCTGCTCGCCGCTGCGTTCGCGCTCGGCGTCTACCTCCTCGTCGCCCAGCTCGCCGGTGTGGCCGCCATGGGCGACATCTTCTCGGGGGCGATCTGGGGCTGGGTCCTGCTCACGTTCGTGGTCGCCCAGATGCCGCAGCTCTCCCAGGCGGTGGCCATGCTCGGCGCGGTGTCGGCCCGGCTCCCGTTCGGTCCCGTCATCGGCGTCCAGTTCGCCAACGCGTTCACCGGGCTCGTCGGGGGCACCGCCGGCAACGCCACGCTCGTCATCCGGTTCTTCCAGAAGCAGGGCCTGCCGCCCGCGGTGGCCGCCAGCTCCGGGGTCCTGACCTCGGCCAGCGGGTTCATCGTGCAGGCCGTCCTCATCGTCATCGCCGTGGTGGTCACCGGCCCCGAGTTCGACCTGTCGATCGGTGGCGACGGTGGCGGCATCCCCGGCTGGCTGGCCGTGGTGATCGCCGTCCTGGCGGTGGCCGCCGTGGTCCTGCTGCTGGCTCCCGGCGTCCGCAAGCGGATCGGCACCTTCGTCGAGAACCAGATCCGACCGGCATGGCAGAACCTCCGCGACGTCGTCTCGACGCCGCGCAAGGCCGTGCAGCTGTTCGGCGGGAACCTGGCGTCACAGGTGCTCTACGCCCTGGTCCTCGGCACCGCCCTGCACGCCTACGGCGGGTCGCTGCCCCTGCTCCAGCTCGTCCTCATCAACTGCATCGCCTCGTTCATCGGCGGGGCGGCACCTGTGCCGGGCGGCATGGGTGTCATCGAGACCGGGCTGATCGCCGGGTTCACCGCGTCGGGGATCCCCGAGGCCCAAGCGGTGGCCGCCACCTTCACGGCGCGTCTGTGCACCTCCTACCTGCCGCCGATCTGGGGCTGGTTCGCCCTGTCGTCGCTCAGGAAGAAGGACTACGTCTGAGCCGCGAGGCGAAGCCGTGAATCACTCGAAGTACGTGATGACCTCAGGCTGCTGGAGTCGCACGATCATCGGGACGGAAGGGAAGTCCGTCTCTCGCGGTGGTCACGATCGACGTGCTCGTGATCTGGGCGCCGACCGCGCACGGCCGTGAGATGCGGCACCCGTGAGCCGGCCATCCGGGCGGCCACCGAGGACCAGGACTTGAACCCGCGTCCCGAGGGCGCGCAAGACGACCAGGAGGAACGTGGCCATGAGCATCGGACCCATCCAGGCGTTCGTGATCGGCTTCCCGGAGAGCGACTTGTTCGAGGGCCGGATCGCAGAGGAACTGGCACGTCTGAGCGACGTCGGCCAGATCAGGATCGTCGATGCCGTCTTCGTGATGCGCGAGGGCGACGACGTCGTCGCCCTCGGCGTGTCCGATCTCGACGACGATCAGCGGGCCGAACTGCGATCGGCGGTCGGGGCGCTGGTCGGGCTGGGTCTCGCCGGCGAGGAGGGCGCGCTGGCCGGCGCCGACCTCGGGGCCTCGGCCGATGCGGATGCCCCGCGCGCTGCGGAGTTGGTCGCGGCGCGCGTGCTCGACGAACTTCCCGACGGCAGCTCTGCACTCGTGCTCGCGATCGAGCACCTGTGGGCGATCCCGCTACGCGATGCCGTTCGGGACGCCGGCGGCCTGGTGCTCGGACACCAGACGCTTACCCCCGAGGACCTGGTCGGACTCGGGATCGTCGTGGGGGCGGTAGCCGAGCTCGAGGCGGAGGCGGGCGACGAGGAATGAGCTCTGCTGACCCTAGGTACAACGGCTTGCGACAGATCGGAGTCGGCGTCCCGTGAGCTGATCGGTATCACGCGCGGAGATGGTTGTGGACTACACGGAACGGCTACGCCTCCTGGCACTCAACACCGCCCGCACCGCCGAGGACCCTTCCGCGGGAGCCGGAGTGGGCTCGCCGGAGCTGGACCCCAAGACGCTGGCGCTGGTCCGGCTCGCCGCCTTGGTGGCGGTCGGAGCCGCGGTGCCGTCCTACGGCGAGCAGGCCGAGGCAGCCGTGAGTGCAGGTGCGACGGCCGCCGAGATCGTCGGCGTGCTCGTCGGTGTCGTTCCCGTCGTCGGGCTCCCCTGCGTGGTGGCGGCAGCGCCCAAGCTCGCGCTGGCCCTCGGTTACGACACCGACGATGCCCTGTAGCCCCAGGCTGTGCGGGTGTGACCCCGGCTACCCGCCGAGCAGTCCGACGGCGGTCGCCTGCTCGACCGCCTCGCTGCGTGACGAGACGCCCAGCTTGCGATAGATCGCGCCGACCTGGGTGCTGACCGTGTTGCGGGACACGAACAGCCGGTCGGCCACCTCGCGCATCGTGAGGTGCGTCTGCAGGTACGGCAGGACGCGTAGCTCCGCCGGCGTGAGCGGCGACCCGCCGGTCGTGCCCGCCGGCGTGCCCGAGGCGAGCACCTGGCGTAGCTCTGCGACCTGGTCCACGAGGACACCGAGAGCCGGGCGGTGAAGCAGGACGTCGTCGATCTCGCGCAGCAGGTGGTGGGCGGTCGTGTGGTCGGCCAGGGACCAGCACACCTTGGCGAGCTGCAGCCGCGAGCGCACGGCGAGAAACGGCAGCACGTATGTGCACGACGGCCGGGCTCGCATCGCCCGGGTCAGGTGGTGGTGCGCCTCGACCAGGTCGCCCCGGTGCACGGCGAGCCGGGCGGCGCCGACGAACCCGAACAGGCCCGCGACGTAGTCGTACATCCTGTGCTCATCGATGGTGGCGAGTGCCACCTCCACATGCTCCGCCGCCTCCGGCCATCGGTCCTGGTCCATGGCCAGCACCGCGAGCTCGAACTCGCTCAGGATGCACATGTCGGCGTTGTCGTTGACGGTTGCCACGGCCGACGCCTCAGCGAACAGGGCCTCGGCGCGATCGACGTCGCCGGCGAGCAGATGCGCCTCCGCACAGGCGCAGAGCGCCTGGTCGCGCCAGACGCTCCATGGCGGCTCCGCCGCAACGGCGAAGCTCGCGTCGGCCATGACCTGCTCGGGGCCGGCGGCACACGTGAACGCGCGCAGCATCGCCCGGGCCGAGTCGAACGACGCCGAGCCGTCGGCCGGCACCAGGTCGAACGATGCGGCATCGAGGATCGCCGCCCAGCGCTGTGCCTCGGCCGTCTGCCCGGTCAGCACCGCGATCCACGCGGTGAGCACGGCGAGCGGGGGATAACCCTCGATGGCGGCATCGCCGAGCGCCGAGACCCAGCGCTGCACCGTGGACATCTGGCCGGCCTGGTAGGTCGGTAGGACCAACGCCGTCAGCAACTGGACGCTCCGGTCCCGCTCGGTCGTGTTGAGCAGGTGTTCGAGAGCCATCGACGGGGAGCCGTTCGACTCGTACCAGTCCGCGGCTCGCAGGTGCAGCTTCGTGACGACGTCGGGCTCGACCCGGCGCAGCTCGCCGAGGAGGAACTCTCGGAACAGACCGTGGTAGCGGTACCACTCGCGCCGGCGGTCGAGCGCGACCAGGAAGACGTTCGAGGCCTCGAGGTCGCGCAGTCGTTGCTGTGCGCCCGACTCGGCGAGGAGGGCATCGCAGAGCGGAGCGCAGAACTGGTCGAGCACCGCGGTGTACCGCAGGAACCGCTGCGTCTTCTCGGGGACCCTGGCCAACGACTCGCGGTACAGGTAGTCGGCCACGTACCGATCGTCACCCGAGATCGTGAGCGCCTCCCCGTCGCTCTCGCGTGCGATTGCCGCCGCCAGGTGGAGGCCGACCGGCCAGCCCTCGGTCCGCTGCGTCACCGCCTCGGCCAACTCCGGGCTGAGGCTGACACGGGCGGCGGCGAAGATCTGCTCGGCGCCGGCCGCGTCGAGGGCCAGGTCGCCGGCGAGGAACTCGAGCGCCTCGCCTGCCGCGCGCAGCCGGGGCAGGTGGTGCTGCTCGGAACGGCTCGCCGCCACCACCTGCGAGCCGGGCGGAACACCCGATATGACCACACCCAGCACGTCGTGGCAGGCGGGCGAGCGCAGCTCGTGCAGGTCGTCGAGCATGAGCACGAACGGATCGGGGCTCGCTCGCAGCGCCGAGGCCAGGCGGGGCGCGGCGCGGCCCAGCACCGACACACCGAGACCGCTCATGTCGGCGACCAGGTCGGCATGGCCCGACCACGTCTGCGCGTAGGCGGCCGCCAACAGGGTGACGAGCGCCGCGGGATCGTCGTCGAAGCGGTCGAGCGTCACCCACGCCACGCGGCGGTCCTCGGCATCGGCCCACTGCGCCAGCACGGTCGACTTGCCGTAGCCCGCCGGCGCGGTGAGGCCGATCACACGGCGCTCGCTGGCCCGGGCGGAGTCGATCAGGTCGGCGCGGCTCATGGCATCGGGACGGGGCTGGGGGGCCGACAGCTTGGCCGCGAGCAGAACCGCATCAAGCTCGCCAACCGCCCCCGGCTCGCCCCGACCCGCGGTCACGGCGGCATCCTACGTGGTCGGGCCCGCACACGTCGGAGAGGTTGCACGAAGGGCGGAGCTCTCGAGGTGCCGACAGGGGTCGAGTCCCGTGGGCCGCCCACCGGTAGTCGCAGGTGAGAGGCCCCGGATCGGCTCCTCGGCCTTTGTCGTTCGCCCGTCCACCGGCTGTTCGATGTGGCGTGCGGGTACCGTGCGCCGGGTGGACATCGGGGGCATGGTGGCGCCCGGCTTCGAGCCGGTGAGGGACGAGTTCGCCGCGCAACTTCGCGGAGCGGGGCGAGGTGGGGGCCGCGTGCTGCGTGTACCGGGGTGGCGAACCGGTGGTCGACCTGTGGGGCGGTACCACTGAGGCCGGCGGCGAGGTCGCCTACACCGATCGCACCCTCCAGATGGTGGCTTCGGCGACCAAGGGGGCGCTGGCGGTCGTCGCGCACCGCCTGGCCGAGCGCGGTGAACTCGACCTGGACGCGCCCGTCGCCCGCTACTGGCCGGAGTTCGCGGCCGGCGGCAAGGAGCACGTGCCGGTGCGATGGCTGCTCAGCCACCAGGCCGGCCTGCCCGCGATCCGCCGCAAGCTCTCGACCGAGGAGATCGTGGGGTGGGCGGCGCCGGTCGCCGCGCTCGCCGCCGCGGCCCCGGCCTGGGAGCCGGGCAGCGACCACGGCTACCACGCCATCACCTACGGCTGGCTGGTCGGCGAGGTCATCAACCGCGTGACCGGGTCGACCTGCGGCCAGGTGTTCGCCGAGGAGGTGGGGCGCCCGCTCGGGCTCGACCTCCACATCGGGCTCGCGCCGGCCGAGCATCACCGCGTCGCGCCGCTGATCCCGTCGGTCGCGGCCGGTACGCCCGACGAGCTGACCGTGCGTCTGCTCGACCCGGACTCGCTCGCCCACTGGGCCTTTCTCATCCCGTCGGGTCTCTTCACGATCATGAACGACCCCGTGATCTGGGCGGCGGAGCTTCCAGCCGTCAACGGCATGGGGACGGCCCATGCACTGGCGCGCCTGTACGCGGCGGTGATCGGCACGGTCGACGGCGTCCGCCTGCTCGCACCCGGCACGGTCGCCCGCGCCACCGAGGAGCACTGCCGCGGGATCGACCGCGTGGCCGGCTACGAGACCGCCTACGCCCTCGGCTTCCAGCTCCCGTTCCCGTTCCGGCCCATGGCCGGGCCGGGCAGCTTCGGGCACTACGGCCTCGGCGGCTCGGTCGGCTTCGCCCACCCGGGCCACGGGTTCACGTTCGGCTACACGGTCAACCAGATGGGCCCCGCCACGCCGGCGGACCGCCGATCGGTGCCCCTCGTCGACGCCGTCACTCGCTGCTGCACGGCCTAGGCAGGCGAGGACACACCTGCCCGGACTGCGAGGTCGACCTGCTCCCGATGGTGTCCCCTCCGCCGTCAGGGGTCGACGGGGATCCCGAGGCCGTGCACGACCCGAGCATCGGGCAGTCCCGCGAGCCGGCCACCGGACACTGCCAGCTTCGAGCGGCGGAGCCCGCTGCCGATGACCACCTGGTCTGCCTCCACGACGGCACGGTCGACGAGAAGCGGCCAGCCGAGCGGCAGGCCGACCGGCGTGATGCCCCCGTGGTCCATGCCGCTCTCGGCGACGGCGAGGTCCATCGGGGCGAACGACGCCTTGCGGGCCTCGAGTGTGCGCCGGGCCAGCCCGTTCACGTCGGCCCGGGTGGTGGCGAGCACCACGCAGGCCGCGAGCTTGCTGGAACCGCCCCGGCGGGCGGCCAGCACCACACAGTTGGCGGAAACGTCGAGCGGGACGGCATACGCGGCGCAGAACCGGGCGGTGTCGGCCAGATCGGGGTCGATCTCTGCGACGAAGACGCCGGCGGCCTGGTCCGGCTCCAGCGCCGACAGTGCGGTCCTGACTGGCGCACCGAGGAGGTCCGGCCGGGCGAGCGCCGGGACCCAGTCGAGCGTGCCGATGCCGTCCATCACGGGGAGTATGTCGCGATCCCCGAGTCCGGGGCCCGCACCGGAGGCGCCCGCTCTGACAGGATCGGCCCATGTTCCGGGGTCGAGCCTCCGACGCCGCGCCAGGCGTCCACCGATGCCGAGCGCCTACTCGACCCTGAAACGGGTCCTCGTCGGCCGCCCGCTGGCGACCAGCGCATCCGCGTACGAGCGGGTCTCGCGCGCGGTCGGCCTGGCGATCTTCTCCTCGGATGCGGTGGCGTCCAGCGCCTTCGCCACCCAGGAGATCCTCCACGTCCTCGTCCCGGTCGCCGGCATGGCCGCGATCGGCTACCTCACGCCGATGTCGCTGCTGGTCGTGGCGCTGCTGGCCATCGTGGTCTTCAGCTACCGCCAGACGATCCACGCCTACCCCAACGGCGGCGGCTCCTACATCGTCAGCAAGGACAACCTCGGCACCCTGCCCGGCCTGGTCGCCGGCGCGTCGCTGCTGGTCGACTACACGCTGACCGTCGCCGTCTCGATCGCCGCGGGGACCGCCGCCGTCACGTCGGCCGTCGCCCCGTTGCGCGACCACCGCGTGGGCACCGCCGTGGTGCTCCTGGTCGGGCTGGCGGTGGCCAACCTGCGGGGCGTGCGCGAGTCGGGACGGATCTTCGCCCCGCCGACCTACGGCTACATCGCCATCATGACCCTGCTCATCGGCTACGGGCTGATGCGAACGGTGTTCGGCGACCTCGGGCCGCTGCCCGTCGATCAGGAAGCGCTCGACGAGATCACCCACAACGGCGCGCTGCTGGGCACGGCCTCGTTGTTCCTGCTCATGCGCGCGTTCTCGTCGGGCGCGATCGCCCTGTCGGGCGTCGAGGCGATCTCGAACGGCGTGCCCGCGTTCCGCCCGCCCGAGGCGAAGAACGCCGCCGCCGTGCTCACGTGGACAGGTGGCATTCTCGCCGCGCTGTTCTGCGGTGTCGCCGCACTGTGCCTGCAGCTCCAGCCGACGCTGAGCGAGGACGAGACGATCCTGTCGACCATGGGGCGGGCGGTGTTCGGCGAGCACAACGTCCTCTACTACGTGCTCCAGTTCTTCACGGCGTCGATCCTGATCCTGTCGGCGAACACGGCGTTCGCCGACTTCCCCCGCCTGTCGGCGGTCATCGCCTCGGACGGCTTCCTGCCCCGCCAGCTCGCCCACCGCGGCGACCGGCTGGCGTTCTCGAACGGCATCATTGCGCTGACCGTCGCGTCGGTTGCGCTGCTCGTCGCCTTCCGGGCCGACGTGACCGCCCTCGTGCCGCTGTTCGCGGTGGGGCTGTTCCTGAGCTTCACGCTGAGCCAGGCGGGCATGGTCGCCCACCACTGGCGGCTCCGCGAACCGCGCTGGCGGCTCGGCCTCGGGATCAACGCCCTCGGCGCCCTCGCGACGGCGGTCGTCCTCGTCGTCATACTCGTGTCGAAGCTCACCGAGGGGGCCTGGGTTCCCACCCTCGTGATCCTCCTCATCACCCTCGTCTTCCTGCGGATCCGCCGGCACTACTCGGGGGTGGAGTCGCAGATCCGGCTCCGGCCGGACGACACCCGCGAGGTCGTGCGCCACACGGTGGTCGTCCTCGTCGCCGGACCCACCCG
This sequence comes from uncultured Acidimicrobiales bacterium, assembly GCA_963842395.1. Taxonomy (GTDB): domain Bacteria; phylum Actinomycetota; class Acidimicrobiia; order Acidimicrobiales; family VFJN01; genus ZC4RG19. The sequence continues at coordinate 1,945,694 of CAWJGJ010000001.1, read as the reverse complement.
GCCGGCAGTGCACGCGCTGCGCTACGCCGAGGCCATGCGGCCGGACCACCTGTTCGCGCTCACCGTCGTGCAGGACGCCGAGCGCGGGGCCGAGGTGGCCGAGGCGTGGGAGACGACGGGCATCGACGTACCCCTCGAGATCATCGAGGACGACTACCGCGACCTCTCGGAGCCGATCGAGGCCTTCCTGACCGACACGGACGCCCGCTGGGCCAACGACACGCTCACGGTCGTGATCCCCGAGTTCGTGGTCCACCGCTGGTGGGAGCAGCTCCTGCACAACCAGAGCGCGCTGGTGCTCAAGGCGAGGCTGCTCTACCGCCGCGACACCGTCGTCACGTCGGTCCCCTGGCACCTCGACTAGCCGAGGCGTCGGCGCGGCCTGAGCCCGCGTCGGGCGACGGCCGGGCCGATGTCCCCGGGTCAGACGACCAGGACTGCCGCACCCGTGACCCGGTCGCCCGCCAGGTCGGCGAGGGCACGGTCGGCCGAGCTGAGCGGATAGGGCACGGTGGCGACCTCGACACGCAGCCGCGCCGCCAGCCTCAGGAACTCCTCGCCGTCGGCGCGGGTGTTGGCGGTGACACTGCGCACCTGGCGTTCCTGGAAGAGGTGACGGTCGTAGTCGAGGCTCGGGATGTCGCTGAGGTGGATGCCGGCGATGGCCAGGGTGCCGCCGCGGTCCAGGGCGGCGAGGGCCGGGAGGACGAGCTCGCCGGCGGGGGCGAAGAGGATGGCGGCGTCGAGCGGTTCGGGGGGCAGCCCGTCCGCAGGACCGACGGAATCGGCCCCGAGCGCGAGCGCGTGACGACGCGCCTCCTCGGACCGCGTGAGGACGTGCACCACCGCCCCCTGGGCGATCGCCACCTGCGCCGCGAGGTGGGCCGAGGCGCCGAAGCCGTAGATGCCGAGCCGCCCTCCCGGCGGGAGCTCGGCCCGGCGCAGGGCGCGGTAGCCGATGATGCCGGCGCAGAGCAGCGGGGCGGCATGCTCATCGTCGTAGGCCTCGGGCAGCCGATAGGCGTAGGCCTCAGGTACCACGGCCCACTCGGCATAGCCGCCGTCGGCGTCCCACCCGGTGAAGCGCGGGTCCACGCACAGGTTCTCGGCGCCGCGCCTGCACCACCGGCAACGGCCGCAGGTGTGCCGCAGCCAGGCGATGCCGGCCCGCTCGCCGATCCCGAACCGTCCGCTGCCCGGGCCGAGGGCCTCGACCTCACCGACGACCTCGTGCCCCGGGACAGTGCCGGGATGGCGCGGGCGCAGATCGCCCTCGGCGAGGTGGAGATCGGTCCGGCACACACCGCAGGTCGAGACCCGGACCCGGATCTCGCCGGGGCCAGGCTCAGGGATGGGTCGATCGACGAGCTCGAGCGCGCCGCTCCCCGTCGGGCCGGGCGTGCCGACCACCCACGCCTTCATGGCTCGCGACGCTATCTGCGCCCGTGATGCCTCGCCTCGGGTGCCCTGGCCCCTCATGCCCAGGCCATGACAGGACACCGCACTGTCTGCCTGCGACACGTACTCGAAGTACGTACTCTGGGTATGATCATGGGATGATCGATCACAACGACCTCGCCGCCGAGTACGGGCTGGCCACAGACGCCCTCGAGCTGGCCGGCGCGGGCCCCCTCACCGTCGTGAACCTCTTCGAGCTCAACGAGGTCGCCCGCTACCCGGGGGGCGAGGAGTGCCCGGGCGTCGAGGCCATGCGCCGCTACGGCGCCACCAGCGGCCCGTGCCTCGAGGCGGCCGGCGGGAGATTCCTGTCCCAGGCGCTCCCGACCGGTGTGGTGTGGGGCGACGACGACGGGCCCTGGCACCTCCTCGTGGTGGCGTCGTACCCGAACGCCGGCGCCTTCTGGTCGCTGCTCGCCGATCCGGACTACCGGCGCGCCTTCGCCCACCGGCGAGCCGCCGTCGCCCGCCAACGGGTGCACGTCGGCGCGTCGCTGTGAGCCCGGCGCAGGCCCGCTCCGCCGACTCGGTCCAGGGCCTGATCGCCGCCGCCCGCCTGCGGTTCGGCGAGCTCGGCTACGAGGCGACGTCGATCGACGACATCGCCCGGGACGCCGGGCGGACGAAGGGCGCGGTCTACCACCACTTCCCTGACAAGCGCGCCCTGTTCGAGCGCGTGTTCACGGCCGAGCAGCAGGACCTGGCCACCGAAGTGGCCCGGTCGACGACCCTGGCCGGTGGCATCGCCACCTACCTCCGGATCGTCGCGTCGACGCCCGCCGCCGCCCGGATCACCCTCGTCGACGGCCCCGCCGTGCTCGGCTGGGCACGATGGCGCTCGTGCGACGGCGGGCCCTTCCGCACGATGCTGCGCCGCAGCCTCGACGCGCAGGAGGCGCTGGCGCAGCGCTACGACCTCGACCTGCTCACCGAGCTGCTGCTCGGCGCGGTCACCGAGGCCGCGCAACAGATCGTCACCGCCGACGACCCGCGCCGCACGGCCCGCCGCTACGAACGCCAGCTGCGAGCCCTCGTCCACGACCTCACCGGCTGACTGCCGGCGTTGCCACGCCACCGAGTCGAGTCGCAGAGCCTGCCCGGCGTCAGCTCTTCGGGGCGAAGGGGTCCCAGGCCGGGGGCGCGGTGCGCAGGTGGTCGCTGAGCAACTCCAGGAAGCGGTCGGGGACGATCGAGCTCTCCTGGCCGTCGCCCAACTGGAGCCGGGGGAGCAGCCCGCCGACCGGTGTCGCCGACCACACGGCGTCGCCGGTCTCCTCGTCCTGGAGGCGGGCAGCCAGCGGACCCAGGTCGCGGCGGAGCCGGACCGGCCGGCTCGTCAGCTGGACCCAGCCCTCGTAGCGCAGCTCGACGTCGTAGCGCCGGCCCCGGAGCCGGGCGAGGGTGACCCGCTCGGTGCGAGTGTTGACCGCCATCGGGTGGAGCCCGCTGACCCGCTCGTGGCCGAAGCGGTGGCCGCCGGTGTGGGGGGTGTCCTCGGCCACGGTGACGACGGCGAGGTCGATGTCGGGCCGCTCCTCGAGCACGGCGCGGCCGTCCTCGAACGCGGCGTCGCTGGCCTCGAGCGTGGCGTCCTCGTCGCCCCAGACGTCGCGGTGGCGCTCGACGTGGTCGCACAGCTCGGGCAGCCGCCCCAGGGCGTCCTCGTAGAGCACGCCGGTGCGCTCGGCGTAGTCGGCGGGCAGGTCGTCGCCGTTGGCCAGCGCGTACAGCACCATCGACACCCGCGCCGCGTCCCGGTCGCGGCAGAGGCCGAAGTCGCCGGCGAAGGCCACGTCCTCCAGGAACGTGCGGCGCCGGACGGCGTCGTCGGGGGCGACCAGGGCGTAGATCGACACGAGCCCGTCCTGGTCGAAGTGGTTGTTCGACACCGCCTCCGCCCCGCCGGGCACCAGGTCGGGCCGCTCGAGTAGGTGGAACGCCATCTGGGCGGACAGGTCGTCCTCGATCCCGGCCGGCGGCGGGTACCCCGGCCAGTGGGTGACGGTCAGCACCGTCCCCGGCGCCGGCGAGCCGTCCACGACCACGCTCGGCCGCCCGTCGAGCAGCTGGTACGGAACGAACTTCATCCCACCGTCCTCCTTGGTGAGCGTTGCCGGGGCGAGGACGCAGCTGGCGTCTCCGTCGATCCCAGAATTGGGAGTATCACGCTTCCTCCTCATGGATCGGCGCCGATCGGCGGCCTTACCGACGACGCCAGAGCCCAAACATGCGAGGGTCTGAGTTCCGCGTCCAACCTGGCGGCCTCACGGCACATGCGCCAACCCAGAATCCTGGGGTCGTGCCGCCCGCCCGTGATCAGTCGACGAACTTCTTCTCGATCTCGGCGAAGAAGGCATCGGCCAGCGCGCCGAACGTGGCCTCGTCGAGCGCGATCTCGTCCCCGGGTGCTAGGCCCAGGACCGACGTCTCCGGCCTGAGCTTGATCGACTTGTCGGGCGTCAGGGCGCCGCCGCCGGCCATCAGCGAGCCGGCGATGACGCGCACCTCGTTCAGGGGATTGCCGTCCTTGCCCTCGACGGTCCGGAGCCGGTGGGTGAAGTAGGCGTCGAGGACGATCGCCATGTTGTTGAAGAAGGCCGGCTCGAAGGTGGCCAGCGCCTCGCCGTCGCCGGTGGTGGCCGCCACGTCGCGGTAGGCCGCGACCTGGGACGCGACCCGTCCACGGCAGGCGTCGACGTAGTCCTGGGGATAGCTCTTGATGCCGAGCATGGCGGTCCTCCTGGTTGGTGCTGTCGGAGATGAGACGCAGCACCGCCCGCCGGATCGACAGCGCGCCGCGGATCTGTTGGGCGCCCGCCCGGTGCCTCCTCAGGGCGAGAGCCGCTGGCCCCGGCGGCGGATGCGCAGCCAGAGGTAGCCGTAGCCCTCCAGGGTGAGGTGGAGGACCGGTTCGTCGAGGGGCTGCTCGGACCCGGCGTCGAGGAGGCTCTCGGCGCCCGCGGCGTCGTCGAGGTCGTCGAGGCGGAGGTCGACGCGGCACGGCTCGGCACCGAAGTTGTGCACGGCGACGACGGTGGAGCCGTTCCAGTCGCAGCGGTGGGCGAGCACGCCGGGCGCGTCGTTGGTGATGACCGACCACGTGCCGAGGCCGATCTCGGGGGTCTCGCGCCGGCGGCGGATCAGGCGCTCGAACCAGTTGAGCAGCGACTCGGGGTCTCGCCGCTGCCCGGTGACGTTGACCGCGAGCGGCCCGAACTCGCCCCCGGTCACGGGCCGGGGGAAGGCGGCGGGGTCGGCGGTGGAGAACCCGGCTCCAGGCTCGTCGGACCACTGCATCGGCGTGCGCACAGCGTTGCGGGCCTCGGCGTCGAGGTTCTCGCCCATGCCGATCTCCTCGCCGTAGAAGAGCACGGGCGTGCCGGGCAGCGAGAACAACAGGCTGTAGGCCATCCGGAGGCGCCGGTGGTCGCCGCCCAGCATCGGGGGCAACCGGCGGCGCAGGCCCCGACCGTAGAGCTGCATGCCGGGATCGGGTCCGAACGCAGCGAACACCTCCTCGCGTTCCGCATCGCTGAGCTGGTCGAGGGTCAGCTCGTCGTGGTTGCGCAGGAACGTCGCCCACTGCGAGTCGAAGGGGACCGCGGGCAGGTCGGCAAGCGCCTGCTCGACCGGCGTGGCGTCCTGGCGGGCGAGCGCGAGGTATGTGCGCTGCATGACCGAGAAGTTGAAGACGAGGTTGAGCTCGTCGCCGTCCTCGTCGCCGAAGAAGGCGCGCTGTTCCTCGGGCGGCAGGTTGACCTCACCGAGCAGGATCGCCTCGCCTTGGCGTCGCTCCACGAACGAGCGCAGGTCCTTGAGGTAGCGGTGGGGATCGATGGACGGCCGGCCCGTGATGCCGTCGAGCTCGATGAGGAAGGGGACGGCGTCGACCCGGAACCCGCTCACGCCGACCTGGAGCCAGAATCCGACGATGCGGGCGATCTCCTCCCGCACCGCCGGGTTGGTGATGTTGAGGTCGGGCTGGTGCTTGTAGAACCGGTGCAGGTAGTACTGCCGGGCCTTGCGGTCGTAGGTCCACAACCCGCCCTGATCGCCCGGGAAGGTCTCGGCCATGCGGCCGTCGTCGGGCCGTTCGTCGGCCCACACATACCAGTCCCGGTAGGGCGACCCGGGATCGGACCGGGCCGCCTGGAACCAGGGGTGCTGGTCGGACGTGTGGTTCACGACGAGGTCGATGATGACCCTGAGCCCCCGGTCGCGGGCGGTGCGCACGACCTCGACGAAGCTGCCGAGCGTGCCCAGCCGGGGGTCGACGCCGTAGAAGTCGCTGACGTCGTAGCCGTCGTCCTGGTCGGGCGTCGGGTAGAAGGGCATGAGCCACAGCGTCGAGACGCCGATGCCGGCCAGGTAGTCGATGCGCTCGACGAGCCCGGCCATGTCCCCGACGCCGTCGCCGTCGCTGTCGAGGAAGGTCTGCACGTCGAGGCAGTACAGGACCCCGTTCTTCCACCACTGGTCGCTGGTGAAGGCGACGCTCACGGTGCCGTCACCTGCGGCAGGACCTCGGCGCCGAATCGCTCGATGAAGCGGTCCTGGTCGCGGGGTACCTGGTGGAGGTAGAGGTCGTCGACACCGAGCTCGAGGGTGTCCTGCAGCCAGCCCGCGTGCCGGCCGAGGTCCGACGACACCAGCACGCCGGCCCGCAGGTCGTCGGGCCGCACGTGGGCCGCCGCGGCCTCGAACTGGTCGACCGTCTCCAGGTCGGCCATGAGCACGGGGTCGAACACGTTCGTGCGCCACTGCTCGTGGGCGCCGGCCAGGGCCTCGTCCTCGCTGGGAGCCCAGGCCACCTTCACCTGCACGCGGACCGGCTTCCCCTCACCGCCTCCCGCCCTGAAGGCGTCGATCACCCGCCGCAACCGCTCGGGCGGTGCGTGGACCGTGAGCAGCCCGTCGGCCCACCCACCGCACCAGGCGGCGGTCTCCTCGCTCAACGCGGCGCCGATGAGCGGCGGCACGGCGGCCGGAAGCGTCCACAGCCGGGCCCGGTCGACCCGCACATGGCCGTCGATGCTCACCTCCTCGCCCGCCAGCAGCGACCGGATCACCTGCACGCACTCGCCGAGGCGGGCGTTGCGCACGGGCTTGGGCGGCCACGGGTCGCCGGTGACGTGCTCGTTGGACGCCTCACCGGAGCCGAGCGCCACCCACAGGCGGCCGGGGTACATCTCGGTGAGCGTGGCGATGGCCTGGGCGACGATCACCGGGTGATACCGCTGGCCGGGGGCGTTGACGACGCCGAACGGCAGCGGCACCGCCGCCATGGCTGCTCCCAGCCACGACCATGCGAACCCGGACTCGCCCTGCGCCCGGCTCCACGGCGTGATGTGGTCCGACGACGACACCGCCCCGAAGCCCGCGTCGGCGGCCGCCCGCACTGCGGCCACCAGCGCGCTCGGCGTGTGCTGCTCGTGGGACGCGTGGTAGCCGATGACCGTCATCCCCAAGTTGTGCCCCTCGGGGGGCCGGCCTACACGCCGTCGGCCTCGGCGCCCGTCCGGACATCGAAGAGTTCGCAGACGCCGGCGATCTCCATGACCCGTCGCACCTCCGGGCTCGGATCCCGTATCACCAGCGCCTCGTGTGCCTCGCCGAGGCGTTTGTGCGCAGCCACCAGGACGACGAGGCCGCATGAGTCCATGAACGACGTGTCGCGCAGATCGACCTCGACGCGCTCGGAGCCGTCCAGCGCGTCGTCGAGGGCGGCACGGAAGGCGGGCGCGGTGGCAAGGTCGACCTCACCGCGCACGACCACCACAGCCGCACGCTCCCTGTGGATCACTTCGACGGTGAATCCGTCGATCAGACCATCGGCCATGGAGCCTCCGGAGGAGAGAGGTCACGCGTGCCCTGTCGGTTCAAGACCAGCAACCTCAATGTAGCACCGCGCAAGACCATCTCACCGGGTGAGACGCCCGCGAGGATCGTCTCGACGAGTTTGCCGTGCGGGGGTCGCCTCAGCTGATGTCGGCGGGAGAGGCCGTGTAGAAGAGGCAGTCGCGACGGGTCTGCTCCACCGTCGTGGTCATCATCATCGGCATGACGTCCGCCGCGACGACCACGGCGCCGTCGGGGGTGATGCGGAACAGCCGGTCGGTGACGTCCCGCCCGGTCACGTCGTACGCGACCAGTGGCATCGACGCGCCCGGGTCGACGTGGCCGATCGTGTGCTGCGCCGGCAGGACGTCGAAGTTGTACCTGTCCAGGCCGGGGACGACGGCGAAGCCGGCCCCGCCGGCCGCGGTGTCGAACGAGAGCTCGACGTCGGGGCGCACGATGACCCGGTGCAGGACCTCGACCACGTGGCGGGGCCGCGGCGGGTCGCCGGCGGCCGGCACGGCGAAGTCGGCGGCGGTGAGGAACCGGTGGACGACCGCGGAGGCGAACGCGTCACCGTCGCTCAGATGGGCCGCTCCGCACTCGACGGTCACGGACGGGCAGACGGTCGCCAGGGCGTCCATCAGCGTGTCCATGTGCAGGCGCCAGAGCAGCATCGTGTCCGCGCACAGGGATGCGAGCAGCAGCCCCTCGGGGCTCGGCCGGGTCAGGATCGAGTAGTACGGGTTCCTGCCGCTGTTGTTGTGGAGGTCGACGGCGGCGTCGAGGCCGGCCGACCGCAGGTGCCCGAGGATGTCCGCTGCGCACCGGCGCATGTCGGTGGTGACCGCACGGACGCCCCACACACGGTTGAAGTCCTCCTGGTCGTCGAGGTGCCGGTGGGCGTACAGGCCGTCCTCGGTGGCGGCTCGGACGTTGCCGATCAGCACCCAGAGGTCGAACGGGAACCGCTCGCCACGCCGCAGGACGTCGACGATGGCCAGGAAGCCGGAGGGCTCGTTGCCGTGCAGGAGGCACGTGACCAGCCGCCCTCTCGGCGGGTGGGCCGTGCTCGCCGCCGGGATCCGGATCAGAGCGGGCTTGCCCGCCAGCCCGAGGAGGGCGTCTTCGTCCGTCCCGTCCAGGAGCGGCTTGAGCTCTTCGTAGCCGTCGAAACGGTGGTAGAGGCCCGCGGTCACGGCTTGCCAACCTACCGCCTGGCCGGCCCGCACCGTGACCGCGCCGGCGCCGCGACTCTCAGCCTCCGACGGGCCAGGTGTGGACGGGCGTGCCGGCGTACGAGCGCTGCTGGTAGATCCGGACCAGCTCGCGGCTGGCGTCCTCGCGGCTCAGCTTGTCGTCCTGCACGAGCTTCTGCCAGGTGGCGATCTGCCAGCCGGCACCGGTCAGCCCCGACAGGGTGCGCTCGGCGATGATGCCCAGGTAGTAGTCGACGTCGCCCGCGTCGACGCCCCACTCGACCAGCCCGTCCCGCGCGATCGGCAACAGGTGCCGCAGGATCAGCTCGGGCACCGGCACCTGCGCGCCGACACGCGGCCAGTACAGCCGGGCGCCCAGGCCGTCGCGGGCCGCCGTGTAGAAGTTGTCGGCGGCCGCCTCGAAGCTCATCTGCTCCCACAGGTGGGGCCGCGGGCGGGACACGAGGCCGTGGAGCAGGCCGTAGCAGAACGCGGCGTTGGCGACCGAGTCGGGCACCGACGGGCCCGCCGGCAGCACGCGGTTCTCGATTCGCATGTGCGGGCGACCCCGGACGACCTCGTACACCGGGCGGTTCCACCGGTAGATCGTCCCGTTGTGCAGCGTGAGCTCCGGCAGCCTCGGCACCTCGCCCGCCTCGATCATCGCAGCGGGGTCCTCGTCCTCGCACAGGGGCAGCAGGGCCGGGAAATACTTGACGTTCTCGTCGAACAGGTCCCACAGGCCCTCGCCCTCGTCCAGCCACTTCTCGCCGAACCACACGCGTGGTCGCACGCCCTGCAGCACCAGCTCCTCGGTGCGCGTCTCGATGGCCTGCTCGAACAGCGCGATGCGCGTCTCGTGGTGCAGCTGCCGGCCGAGGAAGAAGGGCGAGTTCGCCGCCACCGCCACCAGGGGAGCCGAGAGCAGCTGCGCCGCGTTCCAGTACAGCCCGAACTCGTGGGGGTCGACCTGCAGGTGCAGCTGCATCGACGTGCAGGCCGCCTCGAAGAGGATCGAGCTGGTCCGCGCCTGGAGCTCCTCGGCGCCCTCGATGTTGATCAGGATGTCCTCGCCCCGCGCCTTGAGGATCATGTCGTTGAGCGCCTTGTAGCGCTGGTTGGCGGACATGCGCTCCTCGGTGAAGTCCACGTCCGTGAGCGTCGGCAGGATGCCGATGATCGTCACGCGGGCGCCCATCTCCTCGGCGATGTCGTGGGCCAGGGTGAGCGAGCGCCGCAGCTCGGTGTCGATCGTGGCGAAGACGTGGCCGGTCAGCAGCCGCGGCTTCACGTCGAACTCGATGGTGTACTTCGCCAGCTCGGTCTGGAAGTCGGCCGAGGCGATGCGCTCGAGCAGCGTGGCGTTGTCGGGGACGGCCGAGCCCTCGGGGTCGGTGATGTAGACCTCCATCTCGACGCCGCAGGTCCGCCGGCCCGTCTCGAAGCAGCCGCCGTCCACCAGCGTGCGCAACGCCGAGAGGTTCGCCTTCACCTTCTGGCGGAAGCGAAGGCGGTCATCGGGTGTGAACTCGATGGCCTCGATGTCCCGACCCATGGGTCGGCCCCTCCCCGACGCTTCACGTTTCCCCGAGTCTAGGGACCTGGTTGCGACATCGTCATGGGCGCGCCGACGTCGACACGTGCTTGTCATGCGCGCGCACGGCGCCGGCCGCCCGTCGGATCGTGGTCGGGGCAGATCCGGGCCACCGCCATGCGGGCGGGATCACGCGCCCGACGTGACGATCGCCTCGATGCGTTCCAGCGTGGCGGCCATGTTGCGCCTCGTCGTGCCGGCGCCGAGCCGCGCCAGCGGCTTGGTGAGCGGTGACTCGCGGCTCAGGTCCCACGTCTCGCGCACGAGCGTCCCGCCCTCGACCGGTTCGAGCTCGTAGCGCCAGATCCGCCCGGCGACGACCCGGCCGAGCGGCGTCGGCCCGTGCGTCTGCCAGGCGATCCGCCGATCCTGCTCGAACTCGATCACGGTGTTCACCATCGAGTACGGCACGCCGATCCTCATGGACATCCCGAACGTGCTGCCGAGGCGCAGCGGCTCGGGGTCGCCCCTCGCGCCCCGCACCGAGCCCGAGCCGTCGATGTCGCGGTGGCGCCGGGCGTCGGCGAGCAGCGCGAAGATCGCCGCCGCCGGTGCGGCGATGACCCGCTCGACGACCTCGCCGTCAGCTGCCTCCTGACCGGACGGGTCGGGAGCGTCCGGATCACCCGTCGTCATCGTGCACCCCTACGCCTGGCCGCCCACGTCCTTGTTCTCGGGCACGAACTGGCTGCCGATGAACATGGCGCCCTGGGGGTCGTTGATCACGGTCATCCGGACCCACGGGGCGTCGAGCGGGGGGACCACCACCGTCCCGCCGAGCTCGGCCGCCCGCGCCGCGGTGGCGTCGGCGTCCTCGACCGCGAAGGTCACGCTCCAATGCGGCGGCACGTCCGGCTGGTCGTCGGGGACGGGGTTGATGCTGGCCACGACGTCCTCGAAGCCGGGAGGCCCGCCCGACTCGGCCACCATCTTGCGCAGGTCCGGGTTGTCGCGCTCGAGGTCGTCGCCGTAGCCCGCCAGCGTCCACATCTCCGTGCCGCCGCCCACGTCGATCGTCGTCCAGCCGAACACCGAGCCGTAGAACGCCTTGGCGGCGGCGGGGTCGCGGGTGGCCAGGCCGTTGAAGTTCAGCGAGCCCGGCTCGTTGACGACCCGCGCACCCACCATGTCCTTCGCCTGCCAGACGGAGAACACGGCGCCCTCGGGGTCGGCGAACACGGCCATGCGCCCGGCGTCCATGACGTCGAAGGGCTCCATGAGCACGCTGCCGCCCGCGTCGCGGACCTTGGTCGCCGTCTCGTCGGCGTCGGCCACCGCGATGTAGGTGTTCCAGGTCGCCATCGGCGGACCGCCCGGCGGCAACGACCCGACGGCGGCCACGTCCCCGCCGTGCAGGCGGCCGATGAAGTACTGGCCCTCCGTGTCGGGGGGCATCACGTCCTCGAACTCCCACCCGAACAGGCCCCGGTAGAAGTCGAGGGACGCCTCAGGATCGGGCTGGCTGGTGTCCACCCAGCTCGGGACGCCGGGAATGTAGTGGTCTCGCTCGGGCATCGTCGCTGCCTCCCGCTCGTCGGAACGAGAGCACCCTAGGTGCTCCTGCCGAGGGCACGTCGACGGGCTCGGGTTGCCCGCTAGCCGAGACGATCCTTCGGGTAGCCCGCGTAGGACTGCTTGAACACGCCCGAGTGCAACAACACGATGGCGGCCACCCGGCCGGTGCTCGTGTCGGTGAGCGTCGTGCGGGTCCAGTACGACTCGGTGCGCCGGCTCTCACCGAGGCCCACGATCTCGCTCTCGACCCGATAGGTCTGGCCGACGAACACCGGCCCCTCGACCAGCCGGATCTCCAGGTCGAGGAACAGGCCGAGCGCAGGGCCCCGCACCGGCCAGGCGGCGCCGGCCTTGGCCGACAGCACGCTCACCATCTCCAGCGGCACCACCGCGCGACCCCACGGTGACTGGGCGCCACCGTCCGGCGTGTACCAGGGATGCGGCTCCGTGATGCGCTCGAGCTTCTCGGCCAACGAGAACGGATAGCCCGGACCGTTGCGGTCGGCGTGCGTGATCGAGGCGACCCGCGGCCCGTTGCTCCGCATGCCGACGACGAGCTGGTCGACGATGAACAGCTCGCCGGGGTCGCCGCGCCTGGCGAGCCGCGCGGCGAGCTCGGTCTCGGGCTGATCGGGACCGATCGACGCCGTGCCGACCAGCACCGGCGTGCCGTCGGCCTTGTGGGCCTCGACGCGCGCCGAGGCCGGCCCGGTGGTGGTCAGCGACGCCTCCACCCGCTCGCCCTCGACGACCATCGTGCGGAAGTGGCAGCTCACGCACCCGCGCTCGAACCAGGTCCGGCCCCACAGCGCGGCCGCGAGGGGATCGATCTGGCTGAAGTGCGTGGGCGCCTCGATCGGTGCGCCGGCCAGTCCGACCGACGCGGCCGTGTCCGCGTCGTGGACGCTGGAGTGGCCGCCGACGTCCTGCTCCTCGAGCATCTGGGCCGGCGACCGCGGCGGCCCTATGAGCGTGATCTCCGTGGCGAAGTGGGCGTCGCTCACGAGCTGGCCTCCTACCGGGGCTCCTGGCCGTCGTCGACCTTGGCGACCATGCCGGTGACGAAGTCGGACGACGGTGACACGAAGTAGAGCAGCGTGCTGTCGAGCTGGGCCGGGTCGCCGAGCCGGCGGCGAGGGAAGTAGCGCGTCATGTCCCCGACCCGCGAGATCATCCCGTCCATCATCTCGGAGCTGAACGCCCCCGGCGCGATGGCGTTGACGTTGATCCCGAACTTGGCCCACTCCACGGCGAGCGTCTCGGTCATCCGCTCGACGGCGGCCTTGGTCGTCGAGTACAGGGCGGCGCCCCCGCCGGCGTAGTTGTGCGCGCCCATCGAGGACAGGTTGACGATCCGCCCGGGTGCACGCCGGTCGATCAGCCGTCGGGCGACCTCGCAGGACAGGAGGAACGGGCCGCGCAGGTTGGTGCCGATGACCTCGTCGACCAGCGCGACCGACATCTTCGTGGCGTACTGGGCGTCCGGGATCCCCGCGTTGTTGACCAGGATCGACACCGGCCCCAACTCGGTCTCGACACGGTCGACGGCGAGGCCGATCTGATCGGCGTCGGTGACGTCGAGCGGCACCGGGACGCAGACGCCGCCGGCGGCGCCGATCTCGGTGGCCAGGTCCTTGAGGCGGTCCTCGCGGCGAGCAGCCGCTGCCACCTTCGCCCCGCACGCCGCCAGCACGGTGGCGAAGCGGCGTCCCAGCCCCGAGCTGGCGCCCGTCACCAGCGCGACCTGGCCCGAGAGGTCGGTGGAGAAGTTCGGGAGCCCGAAGCCTGCCGATCCCGCGGTCAGCGACTGCTCCGGCTCGGTCACGTGGGTCTCCTGCATGGCGGCGTCCCCTCTCGACCGACTATCCCGAAAACCGACATTACCGTCAAGAACGGCGACCGCTCGTAGACTTCGCGCCATGACGGCCAAGCCGGCGGCGGGGAAGCCACGAGCCGACCGGACAGCCTCCCGCAGCAGCCGCAACCCGGGCGGACGCACACCGAAGAGCGAGGAGACCCGCCGTGTTCTCCTCGACGCCGCGGCGCGCCTGTTCGCCGAGCACGGCTACCACGAGACGAGCGTTCCGGACATCGTCCAGGCCGTCGGTGTCGGCCACGGCACGTTCTACGAGTACTTCGCCAGCCGGCGCGACATCCTGCTCGCACTGACCAGGCCGGTCACGGACGCCCACGAGCGGCGGCCCGTCCTCAGGAGCCAGAACCTCGCGGACCGCATCCGGGCCGAGATCTTCTGGTACCTGTCCGACCACGTCGAGCACCTCGAGCTGTCCACGGTCTGGCACGCAGCGTCGAACTTCGATCCCGAGATCGCCGAGACCCGCCGGCGCGAGCGGGCCCGGCGGATCGAGCGGGTGCGCAAGGGCATCGAGTCGGCAGAGGTCCGACGGGACATCGACCCGGACGTCGCCGCGGCGGCGCTGGTGGCGATGCTCGAGGAGTTCACGCGCCGCTGGTTCATCGAGGGCGACGGCCCGGGCAGGAGCGCCCACGACGTGGTGACCGCCGCCGAGACACTGGGCACGCTCTGGCTCCGCGCTATCGGCATCGCCGGCTGAGCCAGCACGCCCGGCGGCGTTCACCGGTCGGTGACCCTCGACCCGCTGCGAGCCAGCTCGGCGAGCACGGCGTCGTCGCCCGAGAAGTCGAACTCGAACCGGTCGCGACCCTCGGCCTGGAACCACCGGTAGGAGTCGCGGTAGGCGGCCTCCAGTCCGAAGCTCGGCGCCCAGTCGAGGTGGGCCAGCGCCTTGTCGATCGAGAACATCGCCCCGCCCATCAGGCCCTCGCCCCAGTGGACCAGTGGTGGTCGAGCCCGCCGGGCGATCTCCAGCGGGACGTGAACGACCGCCGCCTCGACGCCCACGGCCCGGGCCATCAGCCGCACGCACCCGAGGATGCTGGTGATCTCGGCTCCGCCCACGTTGTACTGCTCGCCGACGGCCTGCTCGTTGCCGGCGACGGCGACCATCAGGCGGGCGACGTCCTGTACGTGGACGAGGTGCACGAACGGGAACCCCTCGCCAGGTACCAGAATTGGACGCCCCTGCTCCAGGCGGGCGAAGAACACCGGCTCCCGGCTGGCCAACGGCGTCTTGGGCCCGACGGTGTGCGTGACCCGCAGCGAGGTCGCGGGGAAGCCCTCCGTCCGGTGGAGGTGCGCCAGGTAGTCCTCGCAGTTGACCTTGCCGACCCCGTAGGCCTTGCGCGGGTCGGGGTCGTCTGGCGCGTGGCGGGCGAAGTGCTCAGCGACCGGCTGGACGAAGCTGCGCTTGTAGACCGCCACCGAACTGGTGAACACGAACTGCTGGACGCGCCCGCGGAACAGCTCGACCAGCGGGACCAGGTCCTCGACCCGGTAGGCGGTGTTGTCGTAGACGATGTCGAACTCGTCGCGGCGCGGCTCGAGCACCTCGCGCAGGACGCCGGCCTGGCGCCGGTCGCCGTGCAGACGGCGCGCGCTCTCGGGGAGGGAGGCGACGTGGCTGTTCATGACCGTCACGTCGAAGCCGCGTCGGGCGAGCTCGAACACCAGGTGCAGCCCGATGTAACGGTTGCCTCCGAGGACCAGCGCCCGCATCACCAGGCGACGCTAGTGGAACCGACACTGGTGTCAACTTGGTCGGGGACCGGCACGGTGCGGGGTCGGGCCTCCCACGGCCGAGTGGTCAGCTCTTCCACTCCGCGGCCGTCGGAGAGTCGGGCAGGTAGACGCAGTACGTACCGGTGCGGACGGCGCGGTCGAGGTGCATCCCCAGCGCCGGGTGGTGCTCACGGATCCGGGCTATCGCCAGGCGGATCGCTCGGGTGACGCTGGCGCGAGCGCGCTCGGCTGCGGCCGCGGCTCGCCGATCGCGACCACCGAGACCGACGGCGCGTGACAGTTCACCGATGAGGAGGTCGCGTTCGACGTCGGCCTGTGCGGCACGCTCGGCGTCGCCCATGGCGAGTGCCTCGCTGATGTCGTCCTCGATCTCGGCGAGGCGTCGGCGGTACGCCTCCTTGGCGCGGGCGTCGAGGAGGGGGCCGGCGTCGCCGAGGCCCGGGTACGGCAGTCCGGGCTCGGCGGGGCGTCCGACGGCTGCGGTTCGGCCGGTTTCGGCGGCGACGAGGTCCAGCACGTGGAACTCACGCCCTTGGTCGGCGAGGAGCCGGGCGAGGTATCGCATGCCTTTGAGGTCTCGCACCCGTACCGTGTGCCCGTCGAACGCGACGGACCAGTAGTCGCCTTCTCGGCGAAAGACGTCGAGGCGTGGAGCGAGCTGCTGGTCGGGCTCGGGAACGACGTCGACGGGCGCGGCTCGTCCGGCGTGGTGCACGTCCTGGATCCGATCGAAGACGACGCGGGCTGCCTGCTGCTCCGAGTCCGCCCGGCGAGCATTGCCCTGGGCGCGGTGAGCCTCGGCCAGCCCCGTCTGGGCAACCGCCGCCTCGTACGGTGCGCCGACTTCGTGCCAGAGGCGCGCGGCATCTTCGAAGTGCCGTTGTGCATCCGCGCCGGCGCCTTCGGCGAGCCGCACCCGCCCGTAGGCGAGGGCGGCGCTGGCCGCCAACGCCTTGCTCTCGAACCGGTCGGCCACCGCCTCCAGCTCCCCGGCGGCCGCTCGGGCCCGCTCCAGCTCACCGGCCGCGACCTCGATCTCGACCTGCGCCTCGAGCAGCGGCGCCCGGCGAAGTCCGGTGTTCGGGGGCAGCTCCTTCGACGGCACCTGCGTCGGATTGTCGAGCGCATCCCGGATGGACGCGGCCGCCGACGCCACGTCCCCTTGGGCCAGCCGCACCAGGGCCAGGCTGGGTTGTGGGTCCCACCCGGCCTGGTGTGCTGCGAGCAGGGCGTCCTCCGCTCCTTGGATGTCGCCCTTGCGCAATCGGATCCGTCCGAGCTCGCTCAACGGCCATCCGAGCTCCCGGCGAAGGTAGGGGCGAAGCTCCTCGCAGGCCAGGAGGGCTTCCTTCTCGGCCTCGTCGCACGACCCGCGCAGCCGCAGGATCTCGGCGCGGTGGACGCGGCAGCGCCCGTGGAGGCTGCCGATCGCGCTGGTCTGGCGCCACCGCTCCATGGCCTCGGTCCATTCCTCGGCCAAGTCGTACTGGGCGAGGCCCTGCAGGGCGCAGACGAGCTCGCAGTAGACGACCCCGGTCGAGAGCGGGTCCAGCTCGCCGGACGTCGTGGCCACCCCGGCTTCCTCGAGGAGTGCCAGCCCCTGGCGGACCTCGCCGTCGAGGATGAGGCTGCGTGCCTCCGCGACCCGGCCGATCGCGGCGGCAGCCGGATCACAGCGCGCACCGATCTCGATCGCCCGCCGGGCCCACTCCCGTGCACCGCGCACGTCACCTGTCAGCATCCGTTCGTAGTTGCGCACCACCGCCAACCACGCGTCGACCGGCGTCTCGCCGCCCTCTCCGAGGAGACGCTCAGCACGGGTGAGCCACCCGCGCACCGGTGCCATGAGGGCGGTGTCGAAGAGCAGGTGCATGGCGATGCGCACCGCGGCTCCGGCCGCAGCCAGGTGATCGCCGGCCCGTACGCCTTCCGCGTGCGCCCGCTCCCACACCTCGATGGTCACATCGAGATGCCCGGCCGCATAGGCGACCTCGGCGAGCAGCGGCAGATCGGTGGCACCGAGGAGACCGTCCGCGTCCGCCGCCACCAGCAGGTCGTAGGCCTGGTGCCAGTCGCCCACGGCAGCACGCTCATGTGCGCGGTCCAGGAGCGTCGCACCGGCTCCGTCGCTCATCGCACGCCCCCTCGAGGTGTTCCCGAACACGTGGTCCACCGGTCCGGCGCCGGATGTAACCGTGAAAGTTCCTCCCGTAACAGTGTTGCTCACGCCTTGGGGTTGCGCGTCGAGAGCCGATGCGGCCGAAGGAGATTCGAAATGCCGTTCATCAACGTGAAGCTGATCGAAGGCGTGTTCGACGCCGCCCAGAAGCGAGAGATCGTGGAGAAGCTGACCGACGCCATGGTCAGCATCGAGGGCGAGAACATGCGGCCCGTGACGTGGTGCGTCGTCGAGGAAGTCCACAGCGGCGACTGGGGCATGGGTGGCAACACCCTCACCACCGCCGACGTGAAGAACCTGGCCGCCGGACAGCCGGCCGCGGTGTAGCGCCGAACCAGCCGGCCGGGGCGCGCCGCCCCGAGTCGGCGCCGCGCCCCGAAACAACCTGAACGAACGATCCCAACACGATCAAGGGAGCAGTGATGAAGACCGCAGAGATCAAGGACACGGAGTTGCGAGCACCGGACGGAGAGGTAGGGAAACCGATCAACACGGACGTGACGCAGCCGCCACGGTCAGGCACGGTGCAGGCGAACGGGCAGGAGCTGTACTACGAGGTCCACGGAGACGGACCACCGCTGGTGCTGGTGATGGGCATCGGGTACGACTCGTCGCTCTGGACGCTGGCACAGGTACCGGCCTTGTCCACGCAGTTCCAGGTGGTGCTGGTCGACAACCGCGACGCCGGCCGCAGCTCGAAGGCCAGCCACCCGTACAAGATCGCAGACATGGCGGACGACCTCGCCGGTGTGCTCGACGCGCTGGGGATCCCGAAGAGTCACCTCCTGGGGCTGTCCATGGGAGGGCTGATCGCCCAGGAGTTCGCTCTACGACATGCCGACCGGCTGGACCGGCTGGTGCTCGCCGGGACGGGAGCGGCGCCGGCACGCAGCGCCGTCGATCCGATCCAGATCTGGAGCTGGGTCAAGGCGAACGACCCGACCGGGGAGGTGTTCGGTGGCCAACAGTTCGTCTCCCTCTTCTCCACGGCCTTCCTTCGGAACCACGAGGCGGTGGGGGAGACCGCAAAGCTGCTGGCGAGCAATCCGTACCCGATGAGTCCCGAGGCGTACGGCCGACAGGCCGATGCGTACTGCCAGTTCGATGCCCTCGATCGGCTGGGCGCCGTCACGGCTCCGACCCTGGTGGTCGTGGGCGAGCAGGACCTGCTGACGCCGCCCTGGATAGCGCGCGAGGTTGCGGACGCGATCCCGGGCGCACGATTCGAGGTCATCCGAGGAGACGGGTCCTCGCACCTGGTGCCGATCGAGCGCGCCGACGACTTCAACCGGCTCGTGTCGGACTTCCTCGCCGAATGATCCCAGAGGCGACCCGGCCTCGCGACCGGACCACCAATCCCGCGATGCACCAGTAGACGTCGTCAGGGAACCACCGGAGGTCGGCACGGCCATGAGCGGCCACGAGCTCGCCCGGCGTGTCGACCTCGCCAGCGGGTCGTCACGATCCGGGTGACCGACCACCGGTGGTGTGGTCGGTCAGCCAGTCCTCGAGGAGTGCCCGCGCCTGTTGCTCGTTCAGGTCGTGGAGCCCGGTCTCTTCCCATGCTTCGGTCCGGTCGAGCCAGTCGGAGGCCCACTCGCCGACGGCGCGCTGGAGCCGATCGATGAGGTCAGCGGCGAGAACCGTGTAGTGGATGCGGTCCGGGAACTGGAGTCGACCGGCGAGCCAGTCGCTCCTCAGCTCCTCGGCTCGCTCGCTCTGGGCACGCCAGTTGTCGCGGAGCGAGGCGAGGTGCGTGCGGAGCGACTCGAGATCGGTGGCGTCCCCGAAGAAGGCCTTCACGGCAGCCTCGCACTCGAACCGGGGCCCTCCACCCGGCTCCCGGAGCCACGCCGCGAGGGTCCGGCGACCGGCGGCGGTGATCTCGTACACGGTGCGTTCCCGTTGCCCGTTGCGCTGGACCCGTGAGCGGGCGAGCCCGTGAGCCACGAGTGTCTTCGGCTCCCGGTAGATGCTCGCTTCGGTGCGCGGCCACAGGCTGCTCAAGGCGCTGCGGCGCATGTAGCCGGTGAGCTCGTAGGCCGAGAACGGCTGCAGCCGGAGCAGCCCGAGCAGCGCGAACGATGTCGTCGTCAGTCGCGGGCGGGGCGAGGATCGGGTCACCACGTTGACATTACTCCAATTCAGAGTAGTGTCATACTCTCACATTGAGTATTGCTTGCAGGACGCGGGACGAGAGGGCGAGCCCCATGGCTGAGCGGACCTACCAGGAGCTTGCCTCCGATGCGGCGCGGCGGATCTTCGACGTTCTCCTCCCCGCCATGGATCGGCTCAGCTGGGATGCGGGCCGGCTCGACGCTCATCGCAAGGCCGGTCTGGCCGACACCTTGGCCCACGCCGCCGAGCGGTCGCCGTGGCACGCAACACGCCTCGCCGGGCTGGGCGTCGACCACGACCGGATCGAGCCGGATGACCTGGGCGGGCTGCCCACGATGTCCAAACGCGACCTCATGGCGCACTGGGACGACATCGTCACCGACAAGCGGCTGGACCTGACCACCGCACGAGCCCACCTCGCCCGCCTCGATGCCGAGGGCCCAGCCGCGCTCCTCGACGAATACCACGTGCTGACCACAGGCGGCTCGACCGGCGAGCCCGGCGTGTTCTGCTGGTCGCTCGACGAGACCCTGGTCTGGGCCGCCAGCGTCATGCGGTTCACCGCAGCGGCCGGGTTCGGTCCACCGCAGCGCACCGCCTGGGTCGGTGCCCGTTCGCTGCGCCACCCCTCCGCCGCCCTGGCGGTGCTCGCGGGGGTCATGGCCGGCCACCCGGCCACCACCGAGCTCAGCGTGCCGATCGACCAACCAACTGCTGCGATCGTGGCCCGCCTCAACGAGATCCAGCCCGACTCCCTCTGGGTCGTCAGCTCCGTCCTACCCACCCTGGTCGATGCCGCGCAGCGCGGGGCGCTGCGGATCGACGTCGAACGGATCAGCGTCGGCAGCGACGTGCTCGACCCCGCGGCCGCCACCATCGCAGCCGACACCTTCGGTGCCCCTGTCCTCGAGGGATACCCGACCACCGACGTCGGCCACATCGCCCACCAAGCCCCCGGCGAGCGCGGCCTCTACATCAACGACGACCTGCTCATCGTGGAGCCGGTCGACGAGCACGACCGCCTCGTCGAGCCCGGCGAGTGGTCCGACCACCTGCTGGTGACCTCGCTGCACCACCGCACCCTCCCGCTCATCCGCTACCGGATCGACGACCGGGTGCGACTCGACCCTGAACCAGGCCAACGCCACCCGGCGTTCCGGCGGATCGCCGCCATCGACGGCCGGACCGACGACCTGTTCCGCTACCGCGACCACACCGTCCACCCCCACGTGTTCCGCACGGTCCTCTCCCAGCACATAGCGGTCCGGGACTTCCAGGTCCACCAGACACCAACCGGAGCCGACGTGCAGGTGGTCGCCACCGACCAGGTCGACCTCCATCCCATCGCAGCGGAGCTCGAGCACGCCCTCGAGCGCTCCGGGCTGGCACATCCACACGTGACCGTGACCCGGGTCGACCAGCCCACACGCACCGCAGTCGGCAAACGACTGCGATTCGTACCCGAAGAACCCACGCTGCACTGCGCCTCACAGCCGGGCTGAACCGACCCCGTTGCCGCAAGCGACCAAGCGTCCCGATCTCCCCGCTCCCGCGACGCCCTGACCGCGTCGATCTCCGCCCCTTGCCGGCACCGCGCCGGACGCATACCTTGTAGCTCTATGCATAACCGCTCGAGGGGGTGGGAGGCTGCGTGCAGATCGACAAGGACCTCGTCGCAGCGTCTGCGACGCCGCTGGTGCTGGCGATCCTGGCCGAGGGCGACAACTACGGCTACGCCATCCTCAAGCGCGTGCGGGCGCTCTCGGACGGTGAGCTCGACTGGACCGACGGGATGCTCTACCCGCTGCTCCATCGTCTGCACCGACTCGGGTTCGTGACCACCGAGTGGCAGGCGCCGCCAGAGGGCCGGCGCCGCAAGTACTACGCGATCACCGACGAGGGGCATGCGGCGCTCGCCGGCCACAAGCGGCAGTGGGTGACCGTGACGCGAGCCCTGGGTGATGTCTGGGGCGGCGGCGACATGCTGCCGCTCGCTTTCGGGGGAGCCTGAGCCATGGAGTCGTTGGAGCTGGAGATCGCCGAGTGGCGATCCTTCGTCGGGCAGGCCCCGGCGGTCGACGGCCGCGACATGGAGGAGCTGGAGGCCCATCTGCGCGATCAGATCGCTGACCTGAACGCGGCTGGCCTCGCGGCCGACGAGGCCTTCCTGATCGCCGTGAAGCGAATGGGAAGCCTCGACGACCTGTCCCGGGAGTTCGCCCGCGAGCACAGCGGCAGGCTGTGGAGGCAGCTCGTCCTCTCGGGCTCGGACGAGGAGCAAGCGGCGGCCGGCCGGTGGCCCGAGGCGCTGCTGTTCGCCGGGGCGGCGGCCGTCACATTCCTGATCGCCCTGCTGGTCGCGGGGTTCCCGGACGAGGAGCCCGCGTGGCTGTACCGCAACGCCAGCCTGTTCGTCCTGCCCTTCCTCGCCGGCTGGTTCGCCCGCCGGCGGATGCTCCCGGTGCGAGCCTTCCTGCCGCTGGCGGTTGCGTACCTCGCCGCCGCCATCGTCATCAACGCCTACCCGTATCAGCAGGATGCGGCGACCGAGGCGCTCGCTGCCGCGCACCTGCCCGTCGTCCTCTGGTTCGTCGTCGCCTACCCGTACATGGGCGGCATCCTGCGGTCTCACGAACGACGCATGGACTTCGTCCGCTTCACCGGCGAGTGGGCCATCTACTACGTGCTGATCGCGCTCGGCGGGAGCGTGCTCACGGGGCTGACCGCGGCGATCCTCGAACCTACGGGGATCGATCCGGACGTGGTCGCGCCGTGGGTGCTGGCGATCGGGTCGGCGGGTGCCGTGGTCGTGGCGGCATGGCTCGTCGAGTCGAAGCAGCGGGTGGTGGAGAACATGGCGCCGGTGCTCACCATGGTCTTCACGCCGCTGTTCGCGGTGATGCTGGCCGGTGCCGCGCTCGTCTACGCCGGAACCGGACTGGGCGGTGCGTTCGACCGCGAGCTTCTCGGTGTCTTCGATGCCCTGATGGTGGTGGTCCTCGGTCTCGTCCTCTACGGGATGTCCGCCCGGGAGCCCTCGCAGGCGCCGGGATGGATGGACCGCATCCAGCTGGCCGCCGTGCTCAGTGCCCTCCTCCTCGACGCGATGGTGCTCGCTTCGATGGCGGCCCGGATCGGTGACCTCGGGTTGACCCCGAACCGCGTCGCCGCCCTGGGGCTCAACCTCGTGCTCCTGGTCAACCTCGGAGTGGCCGCCTGGCTCTCCATCCGGTTCGTCACCCGGCACACCGGCTTCCACCGGCTCGAGCGCTGGCAGACCTCGTACCTGCCCGTCTTCGCCCTGTGGGCAGCCGCCGTCGTGGTCGTCCTCCCGCCGGCCTTCGGCTTCGCCTGACCGAGCACGGTGGCCTCTAGCCTGGGGCCATGGCCCGCGCGACCGAGCGACCCCGCTGGCGTGGTGTCAACCACCTGGCGCTCATCACCGGAGACATGGACGCCACCGTCCGCTTCTACCACGGGGTGCTCGGCGCCCCGCTGGTGGCGACGATCGGGGCGCCCGGCTTCCGGCACTACTTCTTCCAGATCGGGGCCGGCAGCACGATCGCCTTCTTCGAGTACGCCGGCTCTCCGCCGGCCTCGTTCGCCAAGCCCGCCGGCGTCCCCGACCCGCGGGCGATCCAGTTCGACCACCTGTCGCTCGACGTGGCGGACGAGGAGGCGCTCGAGGCGCTCCGGGACCGCCTGAAGGAGCACGACTGCGAGGTGACCGACGTGGTCGATCACGGCTTCGTCCGCTCCATCTACTTCACCGACCCCAACGGCATCGCGCTGGAGGCGTCGTGGTGGGTGCGAGACGCCACCGATGGCGACGCCGCGTACGACGACGAGATGCTGTTCGGCGACGGCGACCCGGTCCCGGCTCTGCGCGAGCTGATCGAGACCGGCGACATCTCGTCGCCGCCGCGCACGCGCCTGGTGCACGAGCCGACAGACATCGTCGACCCCGCCTGAGCGCACGACCCAGGTGGTCCACACGACCGGCGCCGATTTCGCTGCGGTCTAGGGTCGGATTCCGTGCCGCCGGGTCACGCAGGGAGCGCCGCCTCCCTGGCCGCAGAGATCGATGCCGAGGTGAGCGCCCTCCAGCCCCCGTGGACCGACGACGTCCGTCGGGTGCGGCGGGCGTGGTCGAGGCGGCTGCGGGATCGGCCCCCGGCCGATGTCGTGGCCGTGGCACTCGCGCTGCGCGATCGGCAGCGATGGGTGGCGTACGAGCTGGTCTACGAGCACCCTGGCGGGCTCGAGGCCCTCGACGCCGGGGTCGTCGAGGCCCTGGGGCAGGGAGTCGGAAGCTGGGACGCCGTCGACGCCTTCGGCCGTTACATCTCCGGTCCGGCGTGGGGGAGGGGTGTCGTTCCCGACGCCCTGATCCGCGGCTGGACGACGTCCCGCGACCGGTGGTGGCGGCGGGCCGCGCTCGTGTCGACGGTCCCGCTCAACCTGCGCACCGCCGGCGGGACCGGCGACACCGTCCGCACCGTCGACATCTGCGAACGCCTGGTCACCGATCGCGACGACATGGTGGTCAAGGCACTGTCGTGGGCGCTGCGATCCCTGGTGCCCTGGGACCCCGGCGCGGTCCGGGACTTTCTGGCGGTCCACCAGGTCGAGGTGGCGTCCCGGGTCCGGCGGGAGGTGACGACCAAGCTGGAGACCGGGCGCAAGCAGCGGCCCCGCGCCGGACCGACGCCACCCGGGGTGTGAGGGGTCCGGCCGCCCGGCCGTCGTCCGCATACATGTGCTTGCACATATATATGGGCTGACGTATGATCGGCACATGCCGGCTGCACTCGCGGTCCTCGATGTGATCGCCGAACCGACACGGCGGCGGATCCTCGACGCGGTCCGCGAGGCCGAGTGCTCGGTGTCCGAGCTGGTCGAGCAGGTCGGGATGCACCAGCCGGGCGTGTCACGTCATCTCAAGGTGCTGCGTGATGCCGGGTTGGTGGAGGTCCGACGGGATGCCCAACGGCGGATGTACCGACTTCGCGTTGAACCGCTGATGGAGCTGGACGCCTGGCTGGAGCCGTACAGGGCGGAGTGGGCCGGGCGGCTCGATTCGCTCGAGCGGCACCTGAGTCGTACCGCCACACAGATCACCCCGAGTTCAAAGGAACGCTGATGAACGACCTCTCCTCGTCCCCCTACGACGGCACCATGGAGCGCACCGCCGATGGCGGGGTCATCCGGTTCGAACGTCATCTCGCCTATCCGATCCGTGAGGTCTGGGACGCGATCACGAACCCCGCGCGGCTGGCGGACTGGTGGCTGCCGTTCGACGCCGACATCACGGTCGACCTCCGGGAAGGTGGCCAGATGGTGATGGCCGCCCGTGGTGACGAGCCGATGACGATCACGGCCACGATCCTGCGGATCGAGCCACCGATGCTCCTCGAGCACACCCACGTGGATCCCGGTGCCTACCTGCGCTGGGAGCTCGAACCGGTCGAGACCGGATGCGTCCTGCGGCTGAGCCACTTCGTCACCGACACGGCCGCCGCCGTCGACAAGTGCTACGTCGTCGGATTGCACGCCTCCCTCGCTCGGCTCTCACCGTGCCTCGCCGGTCACCCCATCGCCTGGGACTGGGACGGTTTCGCGGACGCCCAGGCGCACTACGCCAGCATCGGTCTCGCACCCGCGGTGAGCACGCCGTGACGAACGAGCCCGTCGTCGAGGGTCACGTCATCAAGATCGCGTGAGTGCGACGGTGCAGCCCGTGGCGGCGAGGTCGTCGAGGAACGACGCCGCCTCGAACGCCCGCTCGGGCGCGAGCACGCCGGTGCCCGCCACCGCGCCACGTACCAGGCGCCGGGCCGCCTCGGCGGCGGGGGCGGCGGTCGAGACGACCCCACCGCCCAGGCCCCACCGGTCGTGAGGCACGGTCACCGCCGTGGCGCGGACCGTCGCCGGTCGGCCACCGGCGACGCCCTCGGCGTCGACCATGTGCACGGCGGTCGTGCGGTTGGAGGGCGGGACGGCGGCACCCCGGCGCGCCACGCACGCCAGCAGGACGGCCCGCGGCGCCACGCTCACGCCCCCGACGTCCACCGGCTCGAGGTCGGCCAGCCCGCATCGGGCGAGCAGCTCGACCCGCTCCGCCAGCGCCGGCGCCAGAGAGAGCCGGAACGACGACTCCCGCAGGCCCGGGAACGTCTCGGGGAACGTGGCCAGCTCGGAGTGGAGGGTGTACACGGACCGGCGCCGGCCGATGGGTGGCGGGAACTCCACGTCCCCGCCGTCGGCCAGGGCCGGCACCTCGTCGGCGTGCCCGTCCCGCAGCACGACCGCCGGCAGGGTGAGCTCGTCGAGGATGGTCTCGAGGGCGTAGGGCGCTGACAGCCCGGTGTGCCCGGGCGGTGTCGGGTCGGTCGCCGCGGCCGAGACGTGCAGCGCGTGCACCTCGTCGAGCTGTGCCGCGGCCCAGGCGGCCAGCAGGTTCGTCTTGCCGGGACTGGCGCCCATGCCCAGCACGGCGGTGAGGCCTGCGCGGGCGAACCGATCGTCGAGCCCGAGCTGCTGCCGCGTCGTGTGGTAGAGCCCGCCGAGGTCGAGGTAGTGGCAGCCCGCGCCGAGTGCGCCTTCCATGGCGGCGAGGTTGAGGCGGTACGAGGCGGCGTTGACGAGCACGGAGGCGTCCGCGGCCCGCAGCGCGGCGGCGAGCCCGCCGGGTTCGGCCGCGTCGACCACCTCCGCCGTCGCCGTCCCCTCGCCGTGCGCGGCGGCGACGGCCTCGACCCGGTCGGCGGCCCGGTCGAGCAGGACGAGACGATCCACGCCGGCGCCCTCGGCCAGGTCCCGCACGATGGCCGGTCCGATCGTCCCCGCCGCGCCGAGGACAGCGACCGTGGCGACCGTGGTCACGACCCCCGCGTCCCGCCCGCCCCGTGCACCCGGTCGGATGCCTCGGTGAGCACGGTCCGCAGCTTCGAGCAGATCTCGTCGAACTGCTCGGGCCCGCACACGAGGGGCGGGGAGAGCTGGATGACCGGGTCGCCGCGATCGTCGGCCCGGCAGATGAGCCCGGCCTCGAACAGCCGGCCCGAGAGGAACCCACGGAGGAGCGACTCGCTCTCTTCCGCCGAGAACGACTCGCGGGTGTCGCGGTCCTTGACCAGCTCGATGGCGTGGAAGTAGCCCGCGCCCCGCACGTCACCGACGATCGGGATGTCCGCCAGCGACTCGAGGCCGGCGCGAAGCTCGCCCTCGTGCTCGCGCACGTGGGCGAGCAGGTCCTCCTTGTCGAAGATGTCGAGGTTGGCCATCGCCACCGCGCAGCTGACGGGATGGCCGGCGAACGTGAACCCGTGGGTGAAGCTCGCCGTACCGGACAGGAAGGGCTCCGCCAGGTAGTCGCGGCAGAGCATCGCTCCCAGCGGCGAGTAGCCCGACGTCAGGCCCTTGGCGCACGTGATGATGTCGGGCTGGTACCCGTAGCGCTGGCAACCGAAGTCGTACCCCAGCCGGCCGAACGCGCAGATCACCTCGTCCGACACCAGCAGGATCCCGTGCCGGTCGCAGATCTCGCGCAGCCGTGCGAAGTAGCCGTCGGGGGGCGTGAAGCACCCGCCCGCGTTCTGCACGGGCTCCACGAACACGGCGGCGACCGACTCCGGCCCCTCGCGCTCGATGACGTCCTCGATGTCGTCGGCGCAGGCCAGCGTGCAGGCGGGCGCGTCCGCACAGAACCGGCAGCGGTAGCGGTCGGTGTTGGCCGCCTTGAGGGCACCGGGCACGAGCGGTTCGAACGGAATGCGCAGCTCGGGGATGCCGGTGATCGACAGCGCGCCCATGCTGGTGCCGTGGTAGGCGATGTTGCGGCTGACCACCTTGGTGCGCTGGGGTTGGCCGATCGCCCGGAAGTACTGGCGCGCGAGCTTCCAGGCCGACTCGACCGCCTCGCTGCCGCCGGTCGTGAAGAACACGCGGTTGATGTCGCCAGGGGCGCGCTCGGCCAGGCGGGCCGCCAGGTCGACGGCCATCGGGTGGGCGTAGCTCCACAGGGGGAAGTAGGCGAGCTGCTCGGCCTGGCGGGCTGCGGCCTCGGCGAGCTCGGTGCGGCCGTGGCCCACCTGCACCACGAACAGGCCCGACAGGCCGTCGAGGTACCGCCGGCCGTGCTGGTCCCAGAGGTAGGCGCCCTGCCCGCGCACCATCACCGGTATCTCGTGGTCGGCGTAGCTCGACAGCCGGGTGAAGTGCATCCACAGGTGGCGCCGGGCGCGCTCCTGGAGGGCGGCGACGTCGGGCACGAGGTCGGTCGGCGTGCCGGGCGGGGTGTCGGAGGGCGAGGTCATCTGGTCCCCCAGGTGTAGGTCTGCTTGGCGAGCTGCAGGTAGATGAACGTCTCGGTCTCGCGCACGCCGGGAACGGAACGGATCTTGTCGTTGACCAGCTCCAGGAGCGCGTCGTCGTCCTCGCACACGACCTCGCACAGCAGGTCGAACGAGCCGGCGGTGACGACGACGTAGTCGATCGCAGGCACGGATGCGAGCTCGTGGGCCACCGCGCGGAGGTCGCCGTCGACCTTGAGCCCCACCATGGCCATCCGGCGGAAACCCAGCGTGAGCGGATCGGTCACCGCCACGATCTGCATGACCCCGGCGTCGACCATCTGCTGCACCCGCTGGCGGACGGCAGCCTCGGACAGGCCGACCGCCTCGGCGATGCGGGTGTAGGGGCGACGGCCGTCCTCCTGCAGCTGCTCGATGATCGCCTTGGCGGCGTCGTCGAGCACCACGGGTGCGGTCGTCATGGGGTCGTCGCTCCTGCCGGTCTCAATGCTTGACCATCACGTGCTTCAGCTCGGTGTAGTGCTCGAGCGCGTAGATCGACATGTCCTTGCCGTACCCGGACTGCTTGAAGCCGCCGTGGGGCATCTCGGCGACCAGCGGGATGTGGTCGTTGATCCACACCGTGCCGAACTGCAGGGTCTTGGCAGCGCGCATCGCCCGACCGACGTCTGTGGTCCACACGCTGGCGGCCAGCCCGTAGTCGACCCCGTTGGCCCACGCGAAGGCCTGTTCCTCGTCGGCGAACCGCTGGACGGACACGACGGGGCCGAAGACCTCGCGCTGGACGATCTCGGCGTCCTGGTCGACGCCTGCGATCACGGTCGGGGCGTAGAAGAAGCCGGCCGACCCCTCGGGCTTGCCCCCCGCCACCACCTCGGCGCCGCCGTCGCGCGCCCGATCGACGAACCCCGCCACGCGTGCGCGCTGCTCGCCCGAGACCAGGGGCCCGAGCTCGGTGGCCTCGTCCCGGGGGTCGCCCACGGTGAGCGAGGCGGCGGCGTCGGCCAGCCCGGCCACGAGGTCGTCGTGGATCCGCGGCCCGGCCACCACCCGGCACGCCGCGGTGCAGTCCTGGCCCGCGTTGTAGTAGCCGCCCACCTTGACTCCCTCGATCACGGCGTCGAGGTCGGCGTCGTCGAACACCAGCACCGGCGCCTTGCCGCCCAGCTCGAGGTGGACGCGAGTGAGCGTGTCGGCGGCGGCCCGCAGGACGGCCTGCCCGGTGGACACCTCGCCTGTGACCGACACCATGGCCACGTCCGGATGGGCGACCAGCGCGGCCCCCGCCGTCTCGCCCTGCCCGGTGACGACGTTGAGCACGCCGGCCGGGAGCACGTCCTGCGACAGCTCGGCCAACCGCAGGGCGCTGAGCGGCGTCAGCTCCGAGGGCTTGAGCACGACCGTGTTCCCGGTGGCCAACGCCGGGCCGATCTTCCAGATCGCCATCAGCAGCGGGTAGTTCCACGGCGCGATCGACGCGACGACCCCCAGCGGATCCCGCCGGAGGAACGACGTGTAGCCGGCCATGTACTCGCCTGCCGCGCGGCCCTCGAGGAACCGGGCGCCACCGGCGAAGAAGCGCAGGTTGTCGACCGCCACGGGCAGTTCCTCCGCGGCGGCAGCGATGGGCTTGCCGACGTTGCGGGACTCGACGGCGACGAGGTTGTCGGCGTCGTGCTCGATGCGGGCGGCCAGCGCGAGCAGTGCCTCCGACCGCTCGGCCGGGGTGGCATCCGCCCAGGCCGGGAACGCGGCGACCGCGGCCGCCACCGCCGCCGCCACGTCCTCGGCCGTGGATGCCGCCACCTCGTCGTAGGCCTCGCCCGTGGCGGGGTCGATGACCCGGTCCCCGCCACCCGCGGTGTGCGCCGACCACTGGCCGCCGATGAAGTTCTCGCGCATCGGTGCTCCCCTGAGACGCCGTACGACGATATTCGTTGCGGTGACGGTATCTCACGACGTAATCCCTTGCCAATGGGCCGGATATCTGCGAATCTCTGAGCCGTCCGCCGGTCGCCGCGTGAGGGGGGCTCCCATGGCCGAGACGGTGGTCGCGCCGGGGGAACCGGGCACCAAGGGGCTGAAGGGCGGGGCGCTGGGCCTCGTCGCCATGATCGTCATCGGCGTGGCCTCGACTGCGCCGGGCTACAGCATCGCCGCCTCGTTGGGGTTCGTCTCCGACGAGGTCGGGGAGCAGGCGCCGGCCATCATGCTGCTCGCGTTCGTCCCGATGCTGTTCATCGCGTCCGCGTACTACTACCTCAACCGCGCCGACCCCGACTGCGGCACCACGTTCTCGTGGGTGACCCGCGCCATGGGGCCGAAGCTCGGCTGGCTGGGTGGCTGGGGCATCTTCATCACCGACCTGCTGGTGATGCCCAGCCTGGCCACCATCGCGTCGAGCTACACCTTCCTGCTGTTCGGCGCCGAAGGCCTGGCCGTCGACACGTTCTGGGTCACGGCGCTCGGCGTGGTCTTCATCCTGGCCATGACGTGGATCTGCTACGTGGGCATCGAGCTGTCCGCCCGCACCCAGGTGGTGCTG
Source organism: uncultured Acidimicrobiales bacterium (assembly GCA_963842395.1). Classification (GTDB taxonomy): domain Bacteria; phylum Actinomycetota; class Acidimicrobiia; order Acidimicrobiales; family VFJN01; genus ZC4RG19. Next base: position 1,915,311 of record CAWJGJ010000001.1, on the reverse strand, counting down.
CTCGGTGCGGAGCTCGTGGCGCTGGTGGTGTTCGCCGTGGTGGCCCTCTGGAAGGTGTACGTCGACGCGCCCGCGGGCTCGATCGACCCGTCGTGGAGCTGGCTCAACCCCTTCGCGATCAGCTCCAGCGGAGCCCTCGCGGCGGGGGTCCTCATCGCGCTGTTCATCTACTGGGGCTGGGACACCGCCGTCACCGTCAACGAGGAGAGCAAGGACTCGCGGCGCGGGCCGGGCCTGGCCGGCGTGCTCTCGACGATCATCCTGGTGGGCATCTACGTGGTCATCGCGATCGCCGCCCAGGCGTTCGCCGGCCCACAGGTGCTCGTCGACAACGCCGACGACGTCCTCTCGGTGCTCGGCCGCGAGGTGCTCGGCAACCCCTGGGACAAGCTGCTCATCCTGGCGGTGCTCACCTCGGCGGCGGCGTCGACGCAGACGACCATCCTGCCGACGGCCCGCACGGCGCTGTCGATGGGGGCGCACAAGGCCGCTCCCGCATCGCTGGCCCGGGTGAGCGCACGACGCCTCACGCCGACGGTGGCGACGGTCCTGTTCGGCGTGTTGTCGTGCGTCTGGCTGGTGGGCCTGACGGTGCTGTCGGAGAACGTGCTCGCCGACTCGATCCTCGCCCTCGGCTTCGGCATCGCCTTCTACTACGGCATCACCGGGCTGGCCTGCGTGATCTACTACCGTCGGCAGCTCTTCCGCAGCGTCAAGAACTTCGTGTTCATGGGCCTGGCGCCGCTGCTCGGCGCGGTCATCCTGTTCTGGGCGTTCGGCAAGTCGGCGATCGACCTGGCCGAGCCCGACAACTCCGAGTCGGGTGACTCGTGGTTCGGGCTCGGTCCACCCCTGGTGATCGGCGTGGGCATGCTGCTGTTCGGCATCCCGCTGATGCTGGCCTGGTGGCGGGGGCACCCCGACTTCTTCCACCGGCGTCTCGAGATCGCCCCCGAGGAGGGCGAGACCGTCGACGTGATCGCCCCCGAGCCCACGCCGGCGGCGGGGGCGTGACGGGCGGGCAGGGAGCGACGGACCGAGGGCCGCTGGCAGGCGCGGTCCTCGGTTCAGTGCCGCACCGCCTCGTCGACACGACGCGGCTACCGTTGCTCATCGTCCCCGCGGGATGACGGGACCGGACAGGATCCGCCGTGGCCACAGCAGCGACGTCCGTCAAGAAGGCGTTCGACACCCAGTCGGATCTCAAGGAGCACCGCGAGCACTGCGCCCCGGGGGCGAGAGCGCTCGCGGCCCTCGGTGGCGAGCCTGGCCGGCAGGTGAGGATCCATCACAACGGCGAGTTCGCGCTCTACACGGTGAGCGAGCTGCTGCACGAGACGACGGACTCGGTCGTGCGCATGGGCCCTGGTGGCCGGCAGCGGCTCGGGGCGGAGGAGGAGTTCGAGGGTCTCCTGGACACCAAGGTCGTCGATCCGGACCTGTCCGACCGGGACGCCAGGGACGCCGGTGAGCTGGTCGAGCGGCTGGACGACGACGATGCCACCCAGACGCACCTCATCGCCATCGCCCCCCACGGTGGCGCCATCGAGGCGCACACCGACGAGCAAGCCGAGCGGGTGGCCGAGCGCCTCGGCCCCCACCTGGCCAGCTCGTGGCGGAGCAAGGGCTGGGGGTCGGACGGCGGCGCCTTCGTTCGTTGGCACATCACCTCCACGGACCTCAACCCGGCCTCGTTCCCCCTGCTCAACTCGGTGATGTCCCGGCGCTTCGCCCATGCCGTCGCCTTCCACGGCTTCAACGACGAACCGGGCGTGCTCATCGGGGGCACGGCGCCGGCCGAGCTCAAGGAGCGGCTCAGGCAGGCCATCCAGCGGGTGCTCCCGCCGGGGCTCGACGTCCGGGTCGCGCTGCCCACGGAGCGGTTCGGGGGCGACGATCCGAACAACATCGTCAACCGGCTCAGCCCGTGCGGCGGCATCCAGCTCGAGCAGGGGCCGAGGGCCCGCGGCGATCACGGCTGCGACATCGCCGACGTCGTGGCCGACGTCCTCCGCCCGGCACCGGTGCCGCGTGAGTCGTGGGCGCGCGGGGTCGAGCGCGTGCTGGCTGGTGCCTGGGACTCGGCCCGGTCACTGATCGACCGCCTGCGCTCACGATTCCTCCCGCACGAGGGTATGCGGTTAGGTCCGCCACAGGCTGCGCCCGTCGGCGCAGCCTCTAACATGCGGGCCGCCGTACCTCGGCCGGAATCCCGCCCAGAGGGAGGTCTCCGATGAGCCGCAAGGTCGCATTGGCCGCATGCCTGTCCGTCTTCCTCGTGTTCGGGCCCGGGGTGGCGCACGCCGAAGCCGGAGCCCACGAGGCCGGTTCGGGCGTGACGCGGGGCTTCTCCCCGGGAGCGCCCGGCGTCGGTGACCCCTACTTCCCGCTCGCCGGCAACGGCGGCTACGACGTCAGGCACTACCTGCTCGATCTCGACTACGACCCGGCGACGGACGTGCTGTCCGGGACGGCCACGATCAGCGCTCGGGCAACGCAGAACCTGTCCAGCTTCAACCTCGACTTCGAGGGTCTGACGGTGCGGTCCATCAAGGTCAACGGGCGATCGGCCGAGTGGAGCCGCGACGGCGGCGAGCTGACGGTCACCCCCGCGCGGGGACTGCGGAACCACACCCGCTTCACCGCCGTGGTGACCTACGACGGCGTACCGGAAACGCTCGGCGATCCCCAGCTCGGCGTGTCGGGCTTCATGCACACCGACGACGGCGCCCTGGTCGCCGGCCAGCCCGAGGTCGCCGCCACCTGGTTCCCGGTGAACGACCACCCGATCGACAAGGCGGCGTACACGTTCAAGCTCGCAGCTCCCGCCGGCCTCGAGGTCATCGCCAACGGCGTCCTGCGGCAGAGCCACACGCGCCGGGGGTGGACCACGTGGACGTGGGATGCCAGGGAACCGATGGCGTCCTACCTGGCCACGATGGCCGTCGGTGAGTTCGACGTGCGCGCCTACCGCCAGGACGGCCTGCGGTTCTGGGATGCGCTCGATCCCCGCCTGTTCGATCCCGTGGCGCCGCGCACGGGTGCTCAGTTCGCCCTGTCGCAGGTCGGCGACCTGTCCTACAAGCGGCTGACCCGCACCATCACCGTCCCGGCCGGGGGGGCGCAGCTGTCGTTCTGGGTCACCAGGGACACGGAGACCAACTGGGACTTCGCCTTCGTCGAGGCGCACACGCCAGGGCAGGACAACTGGACGACCCTGCCCGACCTCAACGGCCACACAGGCCCGGACACCGGGAACTCGTGCCCCTTCTGGCTGTCGCTGCACCCGTTCCTCGGGCACTACCAGACCGACAACGGCGACGGCACGTGTTCTCCCGCCGGGACGAGTGGTGCGTGGTCGGCCGCCAGCGGCAGCAGCGACGGCTACGAGAACTGGGCGGTCGACCTCTCGGCCTTCGCCGGGGCCGACGTCGAGGTGTCGATCAGCTACGCCAGCGACGACGTCGTGCAACTGAACGGCGTCTTCGTGGACGACGTCACCGTTTCCACCGGCGTCGGCTCCACGTCGTTCGAGGACGACGGCGACACCCTGGACGGTTGGACCATCCCCGGGGCACCCGTCGGCAGCGAACCGAACCCCAACGACTGGATCGTGGGGACGATCGACGATGCCCCACCCACGGTCGGCGAGATCGCCGACGGGTCGTTCGCCCGGCAGGGCGAGATCATCGACTTCCTGTCCGACACCTTCGGCCCGTACCCGTTCTCGGCGGCCGGGGGGATCGTGGACGACGCCGACGAGCTCGGCTTCGCGCTCGAGACCCAGACCCGTCCGGTCTACGCGAAGGGCTTCTTCGGCGACCCGGTGTCGGGCGACAGCGTCGTCGTGCACGAGATCGCCCACCAGTGGTACGGCGACAGCCTCGCCGTGGAGACGTGGCAGCACATCTGGCTCAACGAGGGCTTCGCCACCTACGCGGAGTGGCTCTGGAGCGAGCGGGAAGGGCTGGGCACGGCCCAGGAGAACTTCGACTTCTTCTACGGCGTCTTCCCACCCGACCACCCGTTCTGGACGGTGACGATCGGTGATCCCGGGCCCGACGATCTCTTCAACTTCGCGGTCTACGCCCGGGGCGCGATGACCCTCCACCAGCTGCGGCTCACGGTCGGCGACGACGACTTCTTCCGGATCCTCCGCCGGTGGGCGAGCAGTCAGGCCGGCGGCAACGTCACGACGGCCGAGTTCATCCGCCTCGCGGAACGTGTCTCGGGCCAGCAGCTGGACGACCTGTTCCAGACGTGGCTGTTCACCCCCGGGCAACCCGACGTTCCGGCGTCGGCCGCCGCCGCAGCCCGAACCGCGGGCGGATCGCCCGCCCCCGACCTCCGGCACGCCCCGCTCGCCGCCCGCAGCCTGGTCGAGCGGCTCGGGCAGGAGGCGACGCTCGGCCTCTCCTAGACCTCGGCGCCCAGGCGCCGCGGGAGGTGCCACACTGCCTGTTCCATGGCACGAGGACCGACGGCCGCGGTCGCCGACCACGGCGGTGAGCTGGCACTGGCCGCCCTGCGCGGGTTCGGCGTCGACACCCTCTTCACCCTGTCGGGCGGGCACGTCTTCCCGTTCTACGACGCGGCCGTCAAGCGCGACCCACCCACCCGCATCGTCGACGTCCGCCACGAGCAGACCGCCACCTTCGCCGCCGAGGGGCTTGCCCGGCTCACGCGCCGGCCCGGGCTGGCGGTGCTGACGGCCGGCCCTGGCGTCACCAACGGCATCTCGGCGGTCGTCCAGGCCCGCTTCAACGGCTCGCCGGTGGTGGTGCTCGGCGGGCGCGCGCCCAGGCCCGGTGGGGTGCGGGCTCGTTGCAGGAGCTCGACCACGTCCCCCTGCTGGCGAGCGTCACCAAGCTCGCCTGCACCGTCTCCTCGGTCGAGGACATCCCCGCCGTCGTTCACGACGCCGCCGTGACCGCGCTCACCCCGCACCGCGGCCCGGTGTTCGTCGACTTCCCGCTCGACGTGGTGTTCGCGCAGGGCAGCGCTGAGATCCCGGGCGCCGTCGTGCCGGCCGCCGTTGAGCCCGACCCCGACCTCGTCGCCGAGGTGGCGGGGATGGTGGCCAGGGCCGAGCGCCCGATGCTGATCGCCGGCAGCGACGTGTGGTGGGCGGGCGCCGAGGGCGCCCTGGTCGCGGCCCTCGAGCGCCTGCGGGTGCCCGCGTTCGCCAACGGGCAGGGGCGCGGCTGCCTGCCCGCCGACCATCCGCTGGCGCTCAGCCGAACCCGGGCGTTGCTCAAGAGCGAGGCCGACCTGATCGTGGTGGTGGGCACCCCCCTCGACTTCCGGCTCTCGTTCGGATCGTTCGGTGACGCCACCGTGGTGCACGTCGTCGACAGCGCCGAGGGCGCCGCCCGGCACGTCGACGCGGTGACGCTGGCGGGCGACCTGTGCACGAGCCTCGCCGGCATGGCCGGCTTCGCCGGGCCGTGCGCCGACCACGAGCCCTGGATCGCCCGGTTGCGCGCACTGGAGTCGGCGGCGGTCGAGGCCGACCGCGAGGGGCTGGAAGCCGAGGCCACGCCGATCCTGCCCGCCCGGATCTACGGCGAGCTGGCGCGGCGGCTGGACCGCGACGCTGTGGTGGTCTGCGACGGCGGCGACTTCGTCTCCTACGCCGGGCGCTACGTCTCGGTCTACCAACCCGGGTGTTGGCTCGACAGTGGGCCCTACGGCTGCCTCGGCACCGGCATGGGCTACGCGATCGCGGCTCGGGTCGCGCACCCCGACCGCCAGGTGGTGGCCCTGCTCGGGGACGGCGCCGCCGGGTTCTCGCTCATGGATGTCGACACGCTCGTGCGCCACCAACTGCCGGTGGTCATGGTGGTCGGCAACAACGGGATCTGGGGTCTCGAGAAGCACCCGATGCAGATGCTGTACGGCTACGACGTGGCCGCCGACCTGCAGCCCGGCTGCCGCTACGACCAGGTGGTGGCCGCGTTGGGCGGGGCCGGCGAGACCGTGACCGAGCCACGCGACATCGGGCCGGCGCTCGATCGGGCGTTCGCCGCGGGCGTCCCCTACCTCGTCAACGTGCTGACCGATCCCGCCGACGCCTACCCGCGGTCGTCCAACCTGGGCTGACGCCGCGTCTCCCGGCCCGAGGACCCGTCGGCCGTGAGAGCCGACCTCTAGGGAGTCTCCTCACCCGCTCCAGGCTTGCGACGCGCAGTCGGCGGACGATCAGGCCGTGAACCGGACGGTCGACGAGACGCTCGCCGCAGCGAGGAGGGGTGGCCGGCGCCTCCCCCTCCTCGCCTCGTCCTTGCGTGCTCAGTTTGGTGTGTTCCTCACATCGACCTTGGTCTTCGAGAGGAAAAGGACTGCGTGGGCCGCTGCATCGGACATCTGGTCCAGTGCGATGATGCCGAGCCCCGGCGCGGTGGCGCCGGGACCGTCGCCGGTGCCCGCGAACGTGTCGCAGGCAGCGTGGTAGCAGGGGTCGTACTGGGCGTCGGCGATGCCGCCGTACTGCACGACCTGGGCCGGGGTCTTGGGCTGCTCCGCACCGGTGAACAGTCCGCCTGCCGGGATCCCGTCGGCGATGAACGGCCCGTAGTCGGACCGCCCGTCGAAGGCGGTTGGCTCGTTGAACAACCCTTGGCTGGCGAAGTAGTCGACGAAGACGTCCTCGATGAGTCCGGACCCTGTCGGGCCCTCGGGACCCACCGTTCCGTCGCCGTCATAGACGAATCGCGCGAAGTTCGGCGATCCGATCATGTCGAAGTTCAGCATCGCCAGGATGTCGTCCTTCTCGTCCTGGGTCAGGCCCTCCACGTACTTGGTCGATCCGACGAGGCCGATCTCCTCCGCGCCGTACCACATGAACCGCAGCTGGTTGCGGGGCGTCCGACCCTGCGCGGCGAAGACCTCCGCGATCTCGAGGATGCCCGCCGAGCCGCTGCCGTTGTCGTTGATGCCGGGACCCGCAGGGACGCTGTCGAGGTGGGCCCCTATGACGACGGTCCGGTTCGGGTCGCCGCCGGGGGTCTCGGCGATCACGTTGACACTCTCACCGAGCTGCTCCAGCACCTCCGTCTTGACCCTGGCGATGGTGCCGGGGTCGCTCAGGTCGACGCCGACGTCGAAGCTCGTCCCCACACCAGGGATGTGGACGCCCTCTGCGCCCAGCGGGAGGTTGTTGGGGACCGCGGTCCTGCCCGGCTGACCCTCGTTGAACACGATCAGCGCAGCGGCACCCGCCTCCTGAGCCAGCGCGGCCTTCTGGACATAGGGGCACGTCCCGCGCTGAACCAGCGCGATGTTCCCGGGGACGAAGCCGGCGAAGTCCTCCACCTCGCAGCCGCTGGTGCTCGAGTTCGGGGCCGGACCCGGCGGAAGCATGAGGTCGACCCCCTGAACGGGAGCCGTCACGTCGCCGTTTCCGGTGAACGACACGAAGTCGCCGTCGAACGCGGGTCGCGATCCGGGGGTGAAGGTCTGCGGCTCCGGAGCCGTCTCCTGCAGCGCCGGCGCCGAGCCCTCGCTGAACGACTCGACGTACGTGAACTCGTCCAGCGTGACGTCGTACCCCGCAGCGGTGGCCTTGTCGACGACGTAGGCCACCGATGCGTCGTAGCCCGGAGTGCCCGCCGATCGGGTCCCACCGTTGGCGTCTGCGATCTGCTGGAACGCCAGCTGGTGCTCGCGGATCCCCTCGACCGTCACGGCCTTTCGGAATCCCCGGCTCTCGTTGATCGGATCGGCGGACGCGGGGGTCGCCCCGAGCGCCGCCAACGTCAGAGCCACGATCACCACGATCGACGCCCGCTTCGTCACGGTCTGTCCGTGCATGCTTCCCCTTTCTCCGGCTCGCGATGAGCCTCGGCGGCCTTCGGCCCGGTCGTGCGGGCGTCTGGTCCTGGCGGATACTAAGCGGACCAGCGGACCAGGAGAGTGGGATCGTGTCACGGACCGCGCGCGACATCAGCGGGTCTTGGCGTGCGCGACCGGCTCAGCCCCCTCGTGGCGTACGGCTCCGGCTCACCCGAGGAGGTCGGTTCGAAGGAGCTGGGCGAGCCAGGCCCGGTGCGCGTCGGCTGTCCAGCCGAGCTCGACGGTGAGCAGGTGGTAGAGGTCGGGGCTCGCGAGGGCGCAGTAGCGCTGGCCGGCCTCGACCGCCGTCAGCCCGGGTCTGAGTGCGTCGCCGAGGTAGCGGCTGATGCGGTCGGTCTGGTTGGTCAGCCGTTCGTTCAGCAGCCGGCGGCCCAGGTCCGCCGCGAACGCCTCCTTGTCGGCCGCGCCCCGGATGATGGCGTGGATCGGGCGGGTGCGGGCCATGATCCGGCAGCTGTACTCGACCATCTGGTCCAGCCGCTCGGCGGCGTCGGGCAGGTCGGCCACCATCTCCCACCACCGGTCGTCGTCGCCGACCGTTTCGTGGGGCCCGGTGATGTCCATGACGCCCTCGAGCAGGCCGCGCTTGCCGCCGAGGGTGAGGTACACGGTCTCGGGAGACACGCCGGCGTCCGCGGCGACCGCGGCGACCGTGGTCCCGGCGTAGCCGCGCTCGACGAACAGGTCACGGGCGGCCTCGAGGATCCGTCGCCGAGTCTGTTGCGCCTGGTCCGCGCGCAGCGGCGAGTTGTAGGCGCGCCGTGGGCCCTTGACTTGGTCGGCCATTTTACTACAGTACCCATCTATTCACTGAAGTTGTCATGGAACGGATTCAGCGGAGTGAGTGGGACTATCTCGGGGGGTGTGCGGTGGATCGTCTGGAGCTCGACGACATCGAGGTGACCTACGAGCTGCACGGTCGCGGTGCGCCGGTCGTCCTCGTGCACGCGAGTGCCTTCGTATCGTGGTACGGGCCGCTGCTGGACCGGCTGACGGACGTGTCGGCCCTGCGGTACCGGCGTCGCGTGCACCGGTCCGACGATGGGGGGTTTCGCTCGCTCACGGTCGCGGACGACGCCGAGATCTGCGCCCGGTTGATGGACCACGTCGGCTGGCCGCAGGCGCACATCGTGGGTCACTCCTACGGCGCGCTGGTGGCGCTGCAGCTGGCGCTGGACAGGCCGGCGCGGGTCGGCTCCGCCGCGCTGCTGGAGCCGGCCGCCCGGGGCATCTCCAGCTCCGAGGCGGTCGTCGCCGCGCTGCAACCGGTCATGGCCGCCTACCGAGCCGGCGACACCGCGGGAGCGGTGGACGCCTTCCTGCGCCACGTGTGCGGCGACGGCTACCGGGAGCCCCTGGATCGCGCGGTCCCCGAGGCGTTCGCCGAGGCGCTCGGCGAGGCCGATCTGTTCTTCCAGGTCGAGATGCCGGCCGTGCAGCGGTGGCAGTTCGGGCCGGCTGAGGCCGAGCGCATCGCACAGCCCGTGCTCAACGTGTCCGGTGCCGACAGCGTCCCGCGGTTCCGCGAAGGGCGCGAGCTGGTCCAGTCATGGTTCCCGCGGGCCGAGCGCCTCGTGGTGCCCGATGCCGGGCACCTCCTGATGGTGCAGAACCCGGCGGGGCTGGCCGACGGGCTCGACGACTTCTTCTCCCGCCACCCGATCGATGCCGCGACGCACGCGGCGCGCTGACCGCCTCCGACGCCGACGCGGTCGGCTCCCACCCTGAGCGCCCGGAGCGTGCCCGAAGAGGCACGCTGTGTGCCCGCAATGGCGGCGCCACGGTCCTGGCGGGGACGGGCCGGCGGGCACACAGTGCCCTGGGGGGTTACCGGCAGATGGAGGTCTGTCGATGGACAGGAGCGGACCCGCCCCCGCCGCCGCGCACCAAAGGCCCGAGCCGGCGGATCCCCGGCGGGACCAGCGCCTCGCAGGCCCGGATGTCCAGGCCGGCGCCCCGCCGGGGGGCGGCCGGACGCTGCGCTGCCAGGACGTTCTCGCGCTTCAACGCCTGGCAGGCAACCGGGCGGTCGCCGAGCGGATCGTCCAGCGCGAGACCGGCGCCGTGTCGCCCGACGCCGCGCTGATCGAGGCGGTCAACCTCGTGAACAAGAACGCGACGCTGCGGCTGACGTTCACCGCCCGGCCCGGCGTTCCTGGCGGCCCCCTGGAGATCAAGGCGGTCTCGGTGCTCGTCGAGGCGACCAACGAGATCAGCCGCGCCGTGGCTGTTCTCGCCCCACGCCCCCTACAAGGTCGCGCCAGGGGCACGCGCCACGACCAAGACCACCGAGGATGCCGACCGCAGGGCCATGACGACCGCGGCCAGGGTCTACGCGCTGGAGCTCCAGTCACAGATCGACCTGCTGGCCGACACCAGGATCCGCGACGCGGCCAAGTGGAAGGTGACCGGTGAGTTCACGCCCGGCAAGGCCACCAAGGTCGGCGGAGGCGTCATGTTCGACACCGACTACGTGTCTGGCGAGGTCACCCACAGCCTGCTCGACATCGATCTCGCGGCCAAGAATCCGAAGGACCGGTTCAAGCTCCTGACCGCCACGGTCAAGCTCGGCACCGGCAATCTCGCAGAGCTCAAGTTCCCCGGCGCCCTGCAGTTCATGGGCAAACGCCTCGACCTCAAGGTGAGGTTGAAGGTCAGCGGCACGATCGACGTCGGCCCCCGCTGGGAGGCCCTCGACCCCGAGCTGGTGAAGATGTTCGGGGAGGCCGCGGTGAAGGCGTTCCGCGCGTCGGCGGTGGAGATGATCGCCCGCGAGGAAGCCTCCATGGCGATCGAGCTGCTGAGCGAGAAGCTCGCGGCGGAGGCCACCGACGGCATCACGGACCCGGCGTTGCGGGCGGTCGCCCGGGCGCAGGCCAAGGAGCGGGCGTTGGCCGAGGCGGGCAAGCAGGGGATCAAGGGGTCGATCCTCGCCGTGATGCTGGAGCAGCGCGCGCTCCCGGAGGCCGCCAGGATCGACCTCACCGCGGCCCGGATGGCCATGCGCACCAGCGCGGCGGAGGGAGCCCGGGAGGTGTATGCGGCCGTGGGACGGTCGGTGATCCGCGAGGCGGTCAAGGACACGCTCCGGATCTCGGGCCGGCGCATCTGGGCGGCCATCGGAGGCGCCCTGGCGCTCGGCCCCGTGGACGTCGCCCTCATCGGCCTGGATCTGCTTACCCAGGTCGTCGTCGAGGCCCTGCGCACGGACGATGCTATGGACGCCGGCATGACCGCCCAGGTCATCCGAGACAACTACGTGGCCGGTTACCGCGACGCGCTGGCGGGCAAGGGGGGCGGTGGTGCACCGGCGGCCGGCGGCCGGGCCAGCCCGGAGGGTGCGGCGCTGGCGGCCGGGCTGTCCGACGGTGCCGGCCAGTTCACCAAGGTGCTGGACGCGGCAATGCACGACCGCCCCGAGGTGGCCTCCGGGCTCATCACCCGCGACGAGATCGTGGGCCAGGTCAAACAGCTCATGACGACTCTGCCCGTCGACGAGTCCAAGATCGTCGGCCTCGCCGGCCCGCGCCTCGAGCAGATGATGATCAACGCCTATGTCGAGGCCAACACCGGCCTGCTCGACCGGCTCTTCGGCGTCGACCCCCGCGACTCCCGCTCGTTCGACGACTTCCTGCGCAACGTCCGCAGCAACCTCAGCACGTGGGCGTCCCACACCGTCACGGCCAACCTGGCCAACGGCGTGAAGGTGCAGGTGATCGCCCTGGATCGCACCGGCGAGAACGCCCGCCGCTTCCGCACCGCGGACGGCGCCTGGATCGTCCGCCTCGGCGGCTACGGCCCGGGGCGCTCGGGGTGGATCACCATGGACGGCCAGCCGCTCGAGGAGCTCTACGGCTCCCAGACGCAGGCGGATGGCGCCGACGCCGGCGGGCCCGCGTTCGAGCAGCGGATGGGCGAGCTGCTGGCCGCCAGCTCTCTGCGGCTCATCGCCCGCTTCGACGGGTCCTCGATGCGGGCCGAGGGGCTCATGGTGAGCGGACCGGGTGGCACCTCGGCGGAGTTCACCCAGTACATGCGGACCGCCCCGGCGCTGGGCCGCACCGTCGGGTCGTTCGCCGCGGTCACCGTGGCGTCTACCTACATGCCGACCGGCGGGCACCCCGGCTCTCTGTGGATCCACAAGCGGGGCAGCGGCGTGGTGGGCGGCGACCGCGCGGGAGCCGGCAACGCCAACCTGCGGCGCTTCGCCCGCCAGCTCGGCGTGGCCGACGACGGGCTAGGGCTGGCAGACGCCGTGGCCCGCCACCTGTACGACCAGCACGTGGCGGGCACCCGACTCAGCGCCTTCCCCACGCCCACCCTCGCCCCCGGTTGATCGCAACCGATGAACGCCCTGGGTCGAAGATGACGCGGGCGCCGCTCTTGCCCCCTGAGCCAGACACCCAGGGCCACCGAGGCCAGACCGACCTCACGGATCGACTCGGATCGTCGCCGTTTCGCTACCGGGAGATCGTGGTAGGTCCCACGGGTCATTACCGCTGCAACGGAGCAGAGATGTGACGAAGTTCGCGAAATCGTGATCCGGTGATCTGACTGGACAGCCCTGCTGACAAGCCGTGCGCAACGGAGCGCACACCCGGGAAGCGAGCCGGGCGCGATCCCCGCGTCCGGCTCGCTTCGCGCGTGCTCCCAGGTGACGGGTGAACGCGCTACCCGTCGGTGACCAGGTCAGTCCAGGCGGCGTACTGGTCGCCATCTGGTCCTGCGCAGCCCACCGCCGCTGACGAGGAGATGGCGGTGATCGACGATCCGGATGGCCGATCCCTGGGACGAGCAGCTCGGCTAGGTGGCGGGCGTCGAGGAAGTTGACGGCAGCATCGCCGTGTCGAGCTCGGAGAGGGGCGATGCCTGGCCGGCCTGCGCGGCTGCCAACAGGGCGTTGCGGCGCCGGTGACGACGACCGAGGCGCCCCGGTAGCCGAGTACGTCGTCCATGCTGTTCCTCCTATCGTCGTATGCGCGACGTCGCGCTCGACGTCCTCCGAGACATTAAGATGGTACTCACTGTCTTAACAGGTCCGTATTCCGAGCAGGGACAGACACGGTGGCACGCGCGACATCCGGCACGACGCCGGCGTCAGGGAGCACGAAGGCGACGCGCCGGCCGAGGGGGGCGCCCCGCCGGCTCCTCCTCGACGCGGCGCGCGAGCTGTTCGCCCGCCAGGACTACCGGAGCACCACCACGCGCGAGATCGCGGAGGCCGCCGGGGTGGCCGAGCACCTTCTGTTCCGCAACTTCGGGTCGAAGGCGGCCCTGTTCCGGGAGGCGCTCGTCGTTCCCTTCACCAGCTTCGTCGACGACTTCAGCGAGACGTGGACATCGCTGGTACCCGAGGAGACCGACGAGGAGGAGCTGGCCGCGCAGTTCGTCGGTCGCCTGTACGACCTGTTCGTGGAGAACCGCGGCCTCGTCATGACGCTGTGGGCCTCGGATGCGCTCAGCGACGAGGAGCTGGCCGAAGCCGGCATCGCCGACATCGACCGGGCGCTCGCCGTCCTCGGCCGGATCGGCGCCGAGGGCATGGACATCAAGGGGATGCGAGCCGGCGACCACGACCTGGTGGCCCGCTCGACGGTGGCCATGGTCGCCGGCATGGCTGCGTTCCGTTCGACCTTCTTCGGGGGGACCCGGCCGCCCAGGGACGTCATCGTCGAGGAGCTCACCCAGGCCACCCTCCACGGCTTCCTGCACCGGGAGCCGTGACCGCGGTCATCCGCACCGGTCGCGCCGGGTGGTCCACGCCCGTCAGCGGGCAGGGGAGGCGACCGACTTCACCTCGACGTACTGGTCGAACCCGGCGACACCGTTCTGCCGGCCCACGCCGCTCGCCTTGTAGCCGCCGAACGGCACGTCCGCGCCGTACGCGGCCGTGCCGTTGAGCCCGATGCTCCCGGCCCGGAGACGGCGGGCGACCGCGACCGACCGTTCCAGGGAGTCCGACAGGACGTAGCCGGCGAGGCCGTAGTCGCTGTCGTTGGCGATCCGCACCGCGTCCTCGTCGTCCTCGTAGGGGATCACGACCAGCACCGGTCCGAAGATCTCCTCGCGCGCGATCGTCATCGCGTTGTCGACGTCGACGAACAAGGTGGGACGGACGAAAAAGCCCGCATCGACGCCCTCGGGGGGTTCGTCGCCGCCGATCAGGGCCCGCGCACCCTCCTCGAGCCCGGTGCGGATGTAACGCAGGATGCGATCCCGCTGGGCGGCGGTGATGACCGGGCCGCACAGGGTCTCGGGCAGCTGCGGATCCCCGACCGAGACCGAACCGAACAGCTGGGCGAGGAACTCGACGCCCTCGTCGTAGCGCGACCGGGGGAGCAGCATCCTGGTCGGGGTGGCGCAGCCCTGTCCGGCGTGCATGCAGACCCCCAGGCCGATGAGGCTCGCCGCTTCGAGGTCGGCGTCGTCGAGCACGATGGCGGCCGACTTTCCGCCGAGCTCGAGGAACAGCCGCTTCATCGTCGCGGCGCCCTTCTCCATGATCCGCCGTCCCACCGCCGTCGAACCGGTGAACGAGATGAGATCGACCTGCGGTGACAGGACGAGCTCCTCGGCCACGGCGCTGTCGGACGGGGTCACGACGTTCAGCACGCCCGGCGGGATGTCGGTGTGGTCGGCGACCAGGCGCCCGAGGCGGGTCGCGTTGAAGGGTGTGGACGGCGCGGGCTTGACGACCATGGTGTTGCCGGTGGCGAGCGCCTGGCCGACCTTGTGGATCATGACCTCGAACGGGTAGTTCCAGGGGACGATCGCGCCGACGACCCCCACCGGCTCGCGCCACACCGTGCGCGTGGTCATCTGGCCGGTGAGCTCGACCATGGCGTCGCCGAGGTCGACCTGCCAGGGATACTCGTCGATCAGCTTGGCCGGGTAGCGCAGCGCATCGGACAGCGGCGCATCGAGCTGGGGCCCGTGCGTCACCATCCGCGGGCACCCGACCTCGAGGATGAGCTCCTCCCGCAGGTCCTCCTGCTCGCGCTCCAGGGCCTCCTGCAGCTGGAGCAGGCACCGTTGCCGGAACGCGTGATCGGTCGACCAGCCGGTCTCGTCGAACGCGCGTCGCGCTGCGCCGATGGCACGGCGGACATCGGCGGACGACGCGTCGGTGACCTCGCCGATCACCTGCTCGGTCGCGGGGTTGATGTTGGCGAACGTCCCGGCCTCGCCGTCGACGAGCCGGCCGTCGATGAGCATCCTCGATTCGGACGTCACGGCTGGTCGATCGGTCATGCCTGGCCTCCGTGGCTCCCGGGGTCGGCGCCGGACGCTGCGGAAGACCCGGGGCGTCCGAAGCGGGCGACGAGGTGGGAGTGGACGCCGTCGGGGTCGAGCTGCCGGGCGACCAGGTAGCCGGCGCCGACCCAGCCGCGGTGCAGCCAGTTCCCGAAGGAGACGTAGGTCCCCGGTGATCCCGATGCCGCCGGGATCATCTTCACCCGCTCGAGGGCGGCCCGGACGCCGTCGGGGGTGAGGGGATGGGCGTCGGCGAAGGCGCGGAGGAGCGCATTGGCGACGTCGAAGTTGACGACCGGAACGCAGTACTCGGGTCGACGCCCGTAGACCTCGTCGAACTCGTCGAGCAGCTGCTGGCCGACCGGGTTCGCCTCGTCGTACTGGTCGACGCCGGTCCAGCCCAACATGGCCTGCCACAGGAGGTCGTTCAGCCACGCGTTCTCGAACGCCGTGCTCATGAACCGCGGCGGGTCCCAGTCGAGCGACTGCAGCACCATGTTGACCATCGCCATGCCGAACCCGAAGCCGCAGTGGACGATGGCGTCGGGTCGTGCCTCGTGGAGCCTGGTCACCTCCGCGGTGACGTCCTGGGCGGTCTGGGCGATGGTCTGCTCGGCGACGATCCGGATCCCCGCGCGCTCGCACGCCGCCCGGAAGTTGGCGATGTAGGTCTGCCCGACCCGCGAGCGCTCGACCAGCGCGCCCACGGTCTGGTGCCCGGCCGCGACGAGCTGCTCGACCCAGAAGACCGGCTCGTCGGTGAGCGATCCCATGGGCAGCGAGAACGTCCACGGGCCCAGCCACGCCTCGGACCCGGTGACGCTCAGGGCCGGCACCTCGAACCGGCGCTCGATCTCGACCCGTGTCGGCTCGGCGTTGTCGGTGATGAACGGCCCGAAGACGGCCAGGCAGCCCTCGTCGACCAGGTCGCCGTAAGCGTCGATGACCGCTTTGGCGGATCCCTTCGGGAGGCCCTCCACCTCCCGGTAGACGATTTCGACAGGACGATCGATCACGCCGTCGCGGTAGCCGCGTTCGAAGACGAGCTCGAGTGTCTGGCTGAGATCATTGCGTCTGTCCTCCGGGTACTCGTCGGGCAGGGTGAAGTCCATGAGGTAGCCGAGCTTGATGGGCTGGGCGCTGCTCTCGTACGACACGCGGAACCTCCTGCGGGGCTCTCGACTTCCGGACCACGCTTAAGATAGTGTCTACTATCATACGCTGCAGGGGGACGCAGGAACCGTCCCGTTCGAGCGGGGAGCCACGATGAACCTGGACGACTCGATCCTGGTGAGCGTCGACGACCACGTCGTCGAGCCGCCGGACGTGTTCGAGAAGCATCTGCCCGCGAAGTACCAGGAGTTCGCGCCGAAGTTGAGGGAGCGCGAGGACGGCACACTCGCCTGGTACTACTACGAGCACGAGATCACCAACGTCGGCCTCAACGCCGTCGCTGGTCGGCCGAGGGAGGAGTACGGCATCGAGCCGACCCGCCTCGACGAGATGCGCCAGGGCTGTTGGGACGTCGACGAGCGCATCAAGGACATGAACGCCGGGGGCGTCCTGGGTTCGCTGTGCTTCCCCTCGATGCCGGGCTTCGCCGGTCGCGTCTTCGCCTCGGCCAGGGACGACGACATCGCCGCCGCCATGGTGAGGGCCTACAACGACTGGCACGTCCACGAGTGGTGCGGCAGGCATCCCGGCCGGTTCATCCCGCTCGGCCTGCCCATGATCTGGAGCGCCGAGCAGACGGCCGCCGAGGTGCATCGACTGGCGGACATGGGCTGTCACGCCATCACCTTCCCGGAGAACCCGGCGCCGCTCGACGCGCCGTCGCTCCACGACCCGTACTGGGACCCGTTCTGGCGCGCCGCCGAGGAGCGCGGGACGGTGATCTGCATGCACATCGGTTCGTCGTCGAAGTTGGCGATGACCACGCCCGATGCCCCCGTCGACGTCCTGATCACCCTGCAACCCATGACCATCGTGCAGGCCGCCGCCGATCTGGTGTGGAGCCGGGTGCTGAAGGAGTTCCCGGACATCAAGATCGCGCTGTCCGAGGGGGGCATCGGATGGGTGCCGTACTTCCTCGACCGCATCGAGCGCACCTACGACATGCACCACCACTGGACCGGCCAGGATCTCGGCGACCTGACCCCCACCGAGCGATTCCTCCGCAACGTCCTGCTGTGCTTCATCTCCGATCCGGTGGGCGTACAGCTGGTCGATCGGATCGGCTCGGAGAACGTCGCCTGGGAGATGGACTACCCCCACTCCGATTCGTCGTGGCCCACAGGGCCCGAGGACCTCGCCCGCGACATCACCGCCGCCGGCCTCGGGGAGCGCGACGTCGACAACATCACCCACCGCACGGCGATGCGCTGGTTCGGCTACGACCCGTTCCCCCACGTTCCCCGGGAGGACGCGACGGTGGCCGCGCTCCGGAGGCGGGCCGAGGGCCACGACATCGCGGTCCGCTCGATGGGCCGGGGCCGCGTCGAGGCCGAGGCCCTCAACATCGGCGAGATGTCGAAGTCGGTGACCGGCAAGACCCGGTGATCGCGGGGATGGAGTACGTGAGCCCGACACCGATGCGCGTCGCTGTCTGGTCGACCGGCGGATTGGGCCCTCTGACCTCGCTTTGTAGGTAGGTCCGTACGTTTCGCGGGCAGAGCGGCGCTGTATTCCCTACGATCGCCGGTAGCGGGCGAGCCCACTGGGCAAGTCGATGGTTTGGAGGATGGTCGTGAGACGACACGTCTTCATCGCCGCGCTGGCCGCGGTTGCACTGATGGCCGGCTCGCTCGTCGAACCGACGGGAGCGCAGACGCCCGACCCTGAGCCGTCGCCGTCGGACCGCTACGACGTGGCCGGGCCGGTCACGGCCCGCCAGCGGTCCGCCGTGGCCCGCACCGGCGCCGCCATCGACGAGGTGCAGGACGACGGCGTGGTGGTGACCGCCACACCCCGCGAGGCTCGGGCCATCGCCGCCCTCGGCTACGCCGTCGAGCCGCTGGACGAGGTCACCGCCCTGGTCCTGCCGCCCGGCTTCGAGCTGTACCACGACTTCGCCGAGATGAACGCGGAGATCGCGCAGGCGGTGGCGGATCACCCGACCATCCTGCAGCGGCGGGTGATCGGCACCTCGCACCAGGGCCGCGAGATCGTCGCCCTCAGGATCAGCGACAACGTGGCCGCCGAGGAGGGCGAGCCGGAGGTCCTCTTCACCGCCTCCCAGCACGCCCGCGAGGTGTTGACGGTCGAGATGGCGCTGCGGATCCTCCGCACCTACACCGACGGCTACGGCACCGACCCGCAGGTCACCCAGGCGGTGAACAGCCGGGTCATCTGGATCGTCCCCAACGTCAACCCCGACGGCAGCGAGTACGACAAGACGACCACCGGGTTCCGCTCGTGGCGCAAGAACCGGCAGCCCAACGCGGGGTCCTCCGCGATCGGCACCGACCTCAACCGCAACTGGGCCTTCAACTGGGGGTGCTGCGGCGGCTCCTCGGGCTCGACGTCGAGCGAGACATACCGCGGCCCGTCGCCGGAGTCCGCCCCCGAGGTGCGGGTCGTAGCGCGCTTCGTGGACTCGCGGGTGATCGGCGGCGTCCAGCGCATCACCTCGCACATCGACTGGCACACCTACGGCGAGCTCGTGCTCTGGCCCTTCGGCTACACGTTCGCGGACACCGCGCCGGGACTGAACGCCACCGACCGCCAGGCGTTCGCCGCTCTCGGCACCTCCATGGCGAACACCAACGGCTACACGCCCCAGCAGGCCAGCGACCTGTACATCACCGACGGCTCGATCGGCGACTGGATGTGGGGCCAGCACCGCATCTTCAGCTACACGTTCGAGATGTTCCCCGAGTCGGGCCAGGGCGGCTTCTACCCCGACGACGCCTTCATCACCCGGGAGACGTCCCGCAACGATGCCGCCGTCCGCACGTTCATCGACTTCGCCGACTGCCCGTACCGGATCATCGGCGGCACCTGCGGCACCGGGAACCCGCCGACCACCGTGTACGCCGACGACTTCGAGGCGGCGACCGGCTGGGTGACCAACCCGACCGCCACCGACACGGCCACCAGCGGGGCGTGGCAGCGCGCCGACCCGGCCGCCACCAGCTCCGGCGTGGCACTGCAGCTGGGCACCACGACCAGCGGCGCGAACGACCTGGTCACCGGCGCCACGGCCGGGGCGAGCGCCGGCGCCAACGACGTCGACGGCGGCCTGACGAGCGTCCGCTCGCCGGTCATCACGCTGCCGGGGACCGGCACGCTCACGCTGTCGGCCCGGTGGTATCTGGCCCACCTCAACAACTCGTCCACTGCCGACGCCTTCCGCATCCGGGTGGTGGCGGGGACCACCACGACCACGGTGTTCCAGCAGCTCGGCGCCGCCAGCAATCGAGCCGGCACCTGGGGCACGGCGACGGTGGACCTGTCGACGTACCGCGGCCAGTCCGTCCGCCTGCTGATCGAGGCCACGGACGCCGCGACCGCCAGCCTCGTCGAGGCCGGCGTCGACGACGTCCGCATCACCCAACAGACCTAGTGCCCCGTCCACAAACGTTTGCGCCCCGCCACGCCGGCCAGGTCCGCCGCTGGCGGCGTCCTCGTCGTCGCCGCAGCTACGGCTGCGCCTTCCTCCTGCGTCCTTGCCAGCGACGAACCTGACACGACGTGACGAGACGAACGTCCATGGACGGGGCACTGCCCGGATGCGCGGGCTGATCGGCATCATCCAGATCGGGCATCCCGGCCCGGAAGCGGAGAGCGACGACTACTGGACCACCGGGCGCGGCGCGTCGCTCGCGGCGATGTACGGCGAGCTCCTCGGCATGCGGCACATCTTCGTCGGCTACCACAAGCTGATCCACGAGGACGGGCGCACCCCGGAGATCGGCTTCGAGCACGCGCCTCGGGATCCGCCGCCCAGGTGGCGGGACCCCGACCGTCCCCACCAGGTGCACCTCGACATCGGTGTACGGGACCTCGACAGCGCCGAAGACCTCGTGCTGTCATGCGGCGCGACGAAGCTCGAGGAGCTGGCGGACCATCGGGTCCTCGCCGATGCGGTCGGCCATCCCTTCTGCCTCTACCTGGATGGCGGTGTGAGACCGGGCGATGATCACGGCGCCCATCAGCCACCGAGGTGGCCGGACCCGGCGTACCCGGCCCAGATCCACCTGGACCTGGCGTTCGCCGACCCCTCGGTCCGTGAGCGCGGCGAGCGCCTCGGAGCCGTGCACCTGCCGATGCCGGAGCGCCCGGACAACCTCGTGTACGCCGACCCCGCCGGACATCCGTTCTGCCTCGGAGTCGACGGTTGGGGCACCTACGGGCCCGCGCAGGTCGACGAGTACGAGGCCTGGCTCGCGGCTGACGAGTGACACGCGGTGATGGGGTGAACGCCCGATGTGCCCGGCCGCCGACCTGGGCGATGGTGGTCGCGCCCGACGAGCGACGGAAGGACAGGGGCGATGGCGACCACGATGGTGAACGGTGTCGAGCTCTACCACGAGATCAGCGGGACCGGGGACTGCGTCGTCCTGACCCACGGGTCGTGGACCGACGGGACCGGTTGGGACCGGGCCGCGGCCCGGCTGGCCGAGCGGTACGAGGTCGTGGTCTGGGACCGGCGCGGTCACTCGCGCAGCCAGGCGGGCGACGGGCCCGGCAGTCGCGCCGAGGATGCTGCTGACCTCGCGGGGTTGATCGAGCATGTGAGTGACGAACCCGTGCACGTCGCCGGCAACTCGTACGGCGCGATCGTCACCTTGACGCTCCTCACCGCACGCCCCGAGCTGGTCGCCACCGCCACGGTCCACGAGCCGCCGCTGTGGGGCCTTCTCGAGGGGACGCGCGAGCAGGCTCTCGTCGACGAGCTGGCGGCCGCTGACGCCGCCCTCGCGGTCGTGCGGGACCTGATCGATTCGGGGGACCACCGCGATGCGGCCGAACACTTCGTCGAGCACGTCGCTCTGGGGCCGGGTACGTGGAATGACCTCCCGGAGCCGTTCAGGGCCGTGCTGGAGGCGAACGCCCCCACCTTCCTCGACGAGCTCGATGACCAGACCGCCCTGTCGATCGACACCGCCGCGCTGGCGAGGACGGCGGTGCCCCTGTTGCTGACGCACGGCACCGAGAGCCCCGGGCTGTTCGCTGCCGTGATCGCCGAGCTCGGGAAGCTGGTGCCCACGGCGCGGGTGGAGGTCCTCGAGGGAGCCGGTCACCTCCCCCACGCCACCCACCCCGAGGAGTGGGTCGCTCGCCTCATGGCGTTTCACGAGCAGCATCCCCGGAGCCCGCACGCGGGCCTCGGCTCGCCCGCGCCCTGAGTGCGCCGCGACCGATCGCTGGAGCGCCCCCGGGATCGGTGGGCGCGGTCGGGTCAGAGGAGTGGGGTCGAGCCGGCGACGGGGGTGGCGAGGAGCACGAGGAAGGCCCCGATCGCCAGGGCGGGACCGAAGGGGACCTCGGTCCGCCGACCCGCCCGACCGACGACCATGAGGACGACGCCGATGGCCGCGCCCACCACGAACGCGGCCAGCAGGCCCGTGATCACCAGCGACAGGCTCTGCCACCCGAGGTACCAGCCGAGGACCGCGCCGAGCCGGACGTCGCCGTACCCGAGGCCTCCCGGGGTCAGGATGTGCAGCGCACACAGGAGCACGTACGCGATCACCGCCCCGACGGCGGCCGTGATGATCCGCTGGGGCTCGCCGGCGGCGATCGCCGCCCCGGCCAGCAGCCCGACGCCGGTGGCGCCGGCGGCCCAGACCATGCGCCGGGGCAGAGTCTTGGTGTCGAGATCGATGAACGTGAGCACGACCAGGAAGGCGGCGAGCGCCAGGTAGGCCGGGAGGGACCACGTCCAGCCGAAGCCCCACGCCGTCGCCCCGAACAGCACGCCGGTGACCGGCGCGACGAGGCGGGAGCGCCCCGTCGGCGCGCGGCCGGGGGCTCGCTCGGCCGTCACCCGGTCGACGACCGGCCGGAGGAGGATGCCGATCGCCCACCCGGCCACGGCACACAGGGCGACCAGGACGCCGATCACGTCTCGACGGATCCCTCGGTCCACAACCGGTCGGCCGCCCAGGTGCCCTTGGGGTCGAACCGGTAGTGGGTGAAGTCCTTGGTGAACTCGAGGTCGATGTCGGCGGCGCCGCTGCGGTTCTTCTCCACGGAGAAGACGACCTGGCTGCGGAACTCCTCGATCCGGGTCGGCGCGTAGGCGGCGTGCGCCCGAGACACGACGGCCAGCTTCTCGTTGAGCACGATCACGCCGTCCGCCTCGTAGGCGAGGGCGGTCGAGCCCCGGAAGTGGTGCAGGTGCAGGCGCCGGGCGGTGAGGCCGTCCTGGTCGGCGGCGGCCACGGCCACGACGCCGATGTTCTGCTCGAGGGCGAGCTCCTTGAGGCTCTCGATCACCCGGCTCACCCGCTCCGACTCCGTGGCGATCTCGGGCACCACCGGCACCTTCTGCACGTAGTCGACGAACAGGACGATCGGCTCGCCGATGTACCTGCTCAACGCATCGCCGATGGACGGAACGTTGGTGCGGGCGCCGGAGCCCTGGAACAGGACGAGGCGGTCCGCGTAGGCGACGAACTGGCGCTCGGCCTCCTCGAGCATCGGGTCGGAGTCGAGCGCGTCGCGCAGCGTCAGCACGCCGGCGGCGACGTCGCGCAGCCGGCCCTGCAGCTCCTCGATGCCGAGGTCGAGATGGCGGCCCGCGGCGCGGGCGACCTCACCGAGCTCGCAGGCGAGCAGCCGGGCCAGGAGGGTGAGCGGGTCGTGCTCGTAGCAGAGGTAGACGGCGACGATCCCTTGCCGGGCCATGTTCCTCGCCCACTGGAGGCAGGCGATGGTCTTGCCGACGCCGGGCTTGCCCCCGACGAGGAGCACCTCCCCGGGACGGATGCCGCCGGACAGCACCTCGTCGAGGGGGCTGAACCCGGTGGCGCACGACGAGTCGTACGGGCCGTCGATCGTGGCCTCGTGCAGCTCGGCCAGGGTGGTGAGCGCGGTGCGCATCTCCCCCCGGCGGGCGCGGCCGTTGGTTGACGTGATGGTCGAGCTCATGGGTCAGCCTTGAGAGAGGGTTTCGAAGATGCTCATCGCCGCCGGGCCCAGGATCACGACGAACAGGCAGGGCAGGATGCAGAACATCATGGGCAAGAGGATCTTGACGGGCAGCTTCATCGCCTGCTCCTCGGCGTGCTGCCGCCGCTTCAGGCGCAGCTCGGCGGCCTGCACCTTCATCGTCTGAGCGATCGGCACGCCCAGCTTCTCGGCCTGGGCCAGGGCCACGACGAGCTGCCGGAGCTCGGGGAGCTGCACGCGGTCGGACATCGTCAGCAGCGCGTTGCCCCGGCGCATGCCCGCCCGCACGTCCTGGCTCACCCGGGCGAACTCGGCGGCGAGCGGTCCCTCGCCGGTGACGCCCAGGCGGGCGATGGCGGCGTCGAGACCGAGGCCGGCCTGGACGGCGATCGTGAGCTGGTCGACGGTGTCGGCCAGTTCCCGCCGGATGACCTTCTGGCGATTGTCGGTCTTGATGCGCAGCAGGACGTCCGGGAGGAAGAAGCCGAAGACACCGAGCCCCAGCGAGAGCAGCACGCCGACGAAGCTGGGGGCCGCCATCAGACGGAGCAGGGCGAGGGCCGCGCCGGCCAGGGCGAACAGCGCCTTGACAGCCAGGACCCGCTCCAGGGTCCAGCCGCCGGACGCGCCGGCCAGCAGCAGCCGCTGCTCGAGGCCGGCGATCCGCGCCCGCGGGGTGTACCGCCGGGTCAGCCCGGCGAGGCGGGCGACGAGCGGCACGAGGGTCCGCTCGCCCACGTCCCGCTGGAGCGTGGCGGCCCGCAGGTCGAGGTCCGCCGGTCGGCGGACACCGCCGAGATCGACGCCGGCTCGGGCGGGCCGCGCCCCGGTCACCGCCCACCAGAGGGCGAGGAGGGAGCCGAGGACGGCCGCGGAGCCGATGAGAAGGGAAATGTTCATCGTCATGTCTCCGTCAGAACTCGATCCGGTTCAACATCTTCATCCAGAACCACCCGACGGCCAGGAGGACGCCGCATCCCGCCGACATCATCAGGCCGAGGCCCGAGGTGAGCTGGGCGAAGGCCGCCGGGTTGATGAACTTCATCGCCAGGGCGACGACGACCGGCAGTGCGGTGAGGATGACGCCCGAGAGGCGGCCCTCGGCGGTGAGGGCCCGCATCTGCCGGAAGACGCGCTGGCGCTCCCGGATCGTGTCCGCCGTGCTCTCGAGC
The DNA here is from genome assembly GCA_963842395.1 of uncultured Acidimicrobiales bacterium. GTDB lineage: Bacteria > Actinomycetota > Acidimicrobiia > Acidimicrobiales > VFJN01 > ZC4RG19. The sequence goes on along the minus strand of CAWJGJ010000001.1, from coordinate 1,890,913 downwards.
ACGGCGGCCAGGTCGCCGCCGACCTCCCGGTTGATCTCGATGGCGCCGACCACCCAGGCGAAGTCCTTGTTCCGCATGCGGTCGGAGAGGGCGCGCAGCGCGGCCGACAGGTCGCGTCCCACGCGGATCTCGAGCAGCACCCGGCGGAACTCGCTCCGGGCCGGTTCGGCGGCCTCCTGGGCCACGCTGTCGAGCGCCTGGAGCAGGGCGTAGCCCGACCGGAGGGTGCTCGTCAGCATCTGGAGGGTGTCGGGCAGCATCTCGGCGAACTTGTCCCGTCGCCGCTCGGCGAGGTGGCCGACCACGAACCGGGCGACGAGCGGCACCAGGACGGCCAGGAGGATGCCGACGAGCGGGCCGCCGAGCGCGAGGCCGGCGAGGCCGGCGAGCAGCGTGGCGATGCCGGCCAGCACGATGAACTCGCCCGGCCGCAGCGAGATGCTGGCCGACTCGAGGGCGGCGGCCAGGGTGCGGCGCTGGTCGCGCCGTTCGAGGTAGCCGTCGGCCGCCGCCGTCATGCGGTCGGCCAGGTGGGTGACGGCCGGCCCGCTTAGGTGGCTCCGCTGCACGCCGAGCTGGGCCCGGGCGTTGCGGCTCCTGCGGTCGACCGACAGGCCGACCAGGGTCAGGGTCACCAGCGCCAGGAAGATGGCGGCGGCGCCGACGATGAGGGCGACCTGCCCCGGCTCCAGCCCGGTGCCGTCCGCCGTCGGCGCCGTACTGGAGGTCGGAGAGCTGGCAGCCGCCGGCGTTGCCGCGGCCGGGAGGTCGACGTCGGTCGTGGTATCCAGAGTCCCGTCCGGGGTCGTGACCTGCACGGTCAGCGCCACGGGGCCGTGACTCGACGTCTCGTAGGTGACCCGGTACTGGTTGGCGAGGCTGGCGGCCGCGGCGCGGTAGAGACCGGCCAGGGCGGCGGGGTCGGCGACCGAGGACACGCTGCCGCCGCCGGCGGCGGCCAGGCGGCCGAGGACGGCGCGGTTGCTCTCGCCGGTGACGAGCTCGATCACGTTGGTCCGTATCCCGGCAGCCGCCGCCTGGTCGAGGGTCGTGGTGCTCGCGGTGTCGCCACCGTCGGACAGCAGGACGATCGCCCGGTCGCGGGCATCGGCGGTGAACTGTGACTTGGTGAAGGCGACCGCGTCGTAGAGCGCGGTCTCGCCGGACGCCGTCAGCCGGGCGACCCGCGACCCGAGCAGGGCCCGGTCGGTGGTCGGTCGGGCGATGAGCGAGGGCTCCGACCCGAAGGCCACGACGCCGACGCGGGTGTCGGCGGGGAGCACGGAGAGGAACTCGTTGGCCGCGGCGCGGGCGGCCTCGATCGGCGCCCCCACCATGCTGCCGGACGTGTCGACCACGAGCATGATCTCGAGGCTCGACGTGGGCACCCGCTGCACGGTGAAGTCGACCGGCTCGCCGTCCTCGGTCACCTCGAAGGCCGACGCCGGGTAGCCGGCGCCACGCAGGCCCGGAGGCGCGGTGACGACGGCGGTGACGGCCGGGTAGCCGGCGGTGTCGACCGAGGTGATGTCGAGCGCGTCCGCCGGCTGGGCGCCGGCGGGCGTCCCCGCGAGGAGGACGGCGGCGACGAGCGCGCCGAGGACCGTGGTCACGTTGCGCATCGGGCTCACAGCCGACCGGCGAGGAAGAGGTCGGTCTCGCCGAACATCTCGGCCGGCAGCTCGATGCCGAGCTCGCCGAGGTGGTCCGAGAACGTGGGGCGGATGCCGGTGGGCCGGACGCGGCCCAGGAAGCGACCGTCGGCGTCGATGCCGGCGCCGTGGTCGAACGTGTAGAGGTCGGACAGGGTGATGACCTCGCCCTCCATGCCGACCACCTCCGACACCTGCGACACGCGGCGGCTGCCGTCGCGGAACCGCTGCAGGTGGATGATGAGGTGCACGGCGGACGCGACCTGCTCCCGGATGGCGCGGGTGGGCAGGTCGAACCCTGCCATCAGCACCATCGTCTCGAGCCGGGACAACGCGTCCCGGGGAGAGTTGGCGTGGACGGTCGAGATCGATCCGTCGTGCCCGGTGTTCATGGCCTGGAGCATGTCGAGCGTCTCGGCCCCGCGGACCTCGCCGACGATGATCCGGTCGGGCCGCATGCGCAGGGAGTTGCGGACCAGGTCGCGGATCTTGACCTCGCCTCGGCCCTCCACGTTGGGGGGACGGCTCTCGAGGCGGATCACGTGGCGCTGGCGGAGCTGGAGCTCCACCGCGTCCTCGATCGTGACGATGCGCTCGGTGTCGGGCACGAACGACGACAGCACGTTGAGCAGCGTCGTCTTGCCGGTGCCGGTCCCGCCGGACACGAGGATGTTCAGGCCGCCGCGGACGCAGGCCGAGATCAGCTCGGCGAGCGCCGGCGTGAGGGTGCCGAGCCCGACGAGGTCGTCGACCTGCAGCGGGTCGCGGGAGAACTTGCGGATGGTGAGCATGGGCCCGTCGACGGCCAGCGGCGGGATCACCGCGTTCACGCGGGAGCCGTCGGCCAGGCGGGCGTCGACCATCGGCGACGACTCATCGATGCGCCGCCCCACCTGGGCGACGATGCGCTCGATGACCCGCCGGAGGTGGTCGCTGGAGAGGAAGCGGGCGTCGGTCGACTCGATCACGCCGTGACGCTCGACGTAGATGAAGTCGGTGGCGTTGACCATCACCTCGGAGATCGTGGGGTCGTCGAGGAGCCGTTCGATGGGACCGAGGCCGACGACGTCGTCCATGATCTCCGCGACGAGCTGCTGCCGCTCGGCCGCCGACAGGAGCGCGGGGGCGGACGCCATCAGGTCGCCGATCTCCTGGGCGACGTAGGTGTGGAGCTGTTCCTGGCTCAGCGTCGAGTCGAACAGCCGGAGGCCGAGCCGGGCGAACAGCGCATCGTGGGCCCGGGTCTTCATCTCGGTCACCGCGTCGACGGCGACGGGCTCGGCCGCCGAACGCGGCGAGCTGAAGTCGAGTGCGGAGCGCTCGGGGGCGGTGTCGGTCTGCTCGCGCAGCCTCTCGGACAGGCTCATCGATCCTTCTTCCGGCGGAGGAACCCCGTCCGGGGCTCCGGTGCGGTCTCGGTTGCCCCGACGTCCACGAACCGGCGCGTGAACGCCGTCAGCGCCCGCGCCGCGTGCGAGTTCGGCTCCTCGATGACGATCGGGCGTCCCTGGTTCATCGAGAACGGGATCGCCCGTGAGCTCGGGACTGCGGTGTCGATCTTCATCCCGAGGGCCGCCTCGACGTCGGCGGGTTCGATGCCCACCCGGGCGTCGGAGCGGTTGAGCACGAAGTGGCGCGACTCCGGCAGCAGGCCGACGCGCTCGAGGACGTCGATCTCCTTGCCCAGGTTGCGGATGCTCGAGACGTCGAGGCTCGACACGAGGACGACGTCGGTGGCCAGCGCGAGCACGCTGAGCGTGCGCTCATCGAGCCCCGCCGGCGTGTCGACGACGACGTAGGCGACGTCGCGGGCGAGCAGCTCGACGACCCGGCACGCGAGCTCGTCGGTGACGGCCTCGCCCTCCTCTGGCGACTCCGCGCCGCAGAGCACGTAGGCCCCCGACGGGTCGTGGCGGGTGAGGAAGACCTTGAGGGCCGTGGCGTCGAGCGTGGGCGCCGCCGCCAGCTGGCCGATGGTGTGCTCGGGAACCAGCCCGAGCGCGTAGGCGGCATCGCCGAACTGCACGTCGAGGTCGACGAGGGCGACCGATCCGTCGACCTGTTGGGCGAGGGCGGCGGTGAGGTTGGACGCCACCATCGTCTTGCCCGAGCCCCCCTTGGGGGAGAGCACGACGATGACCCGTCCCGACTTGGGGGGAGGAGGCGGAGCGGACGGCCCACCCGCCCGCAGGCGGGCCGTCCACTCCAGAGCCCGCCCCAGCGCGGGCTCGAGCTCGGCGTCGACCAGGTGAGGATCGACGATGTCGCGCACCCCGGCCCGCACTGCGTCGCGCCAGAGATCGTTCGACGGGGTCGCCACCAGCACGACCGGCATGTCGGCCCGGTGGTCACGGTCGGCGACGGCCGCCACCTGGATGGCGAGGTCCAGCGGGACGTCGTCGCCGATGCACACGACGGATGCGGTCTCGGCGTCGACCTCGCGCACGATGCGCTCGGCGTCGAACGCCTGGCCGTTGCGCCACGCCTGGAGGTGCAGCGGACGATCGGTGCCGGTCAGCGACCGGACCCGGTCGGCCAGCTCGTAGCTCTCGGTGACGAGGGCGACGGTCATCGTGCCGTCGCCGGCTCGTAGGCCTCGCCGAGGGTGACGATCCGGGTGCCGGCCTCGTCGGCGTCGGCGTTCTCCGCCGTCAGCCAGATGTGGCCGAACTCGGCGCCGAACACGACCTGCTCGACCTGGGGAGAGGACAGGGCCAGCGTCACGAGCACCTGGTTGCTGGGCGCCGGCTCGGCGTCCGTGTCGTCGCTGTCTTCGTCGTCGGTGGCGGCGGTCGTGCCCTGGCCGTCGCCCTCAGCGAACTGGACCGCGGTCACCAGGACCTTGTGGAAGGTGAGGTGGGTCGTGCTGGGCGACTGGTCCTCGGTGCGGGGAAGGTCGAACGGCTCGAAGGAGAGGACGACGCCGACCGTGTCACCGACGTTGAGCGCCCCGCCCACGGCCCGGGTGGGGTCGAGGGAGACGGTCAGCTCCTGGAGCCCGGCGGGCACCGAGGCCCGGCCGAGCTGGTTGGCGGCCACGAGCCGGCTGCTGAGCAGCTGCTCGCCGGCCTCGAGGTCGACGGCGGCCGTGAGGCCCTCGTCGAGGGCGTCCAGGTCGGTGACGGCGTCGTCGGCCAGCACCTTCGCCGGCACCTCGGTCACCTCGACCGACTGGGCGAGCTCGCTGACGGGCGTGCCCTTCGGGACAGTCTCGCTGACCACGTAGACGTCGACCAGCGCCTCGGCGGCGACAGCCTTGTCCTTGGCCGATTCCACGTAGACGACGAGGGCGGTGGTACCGATGCCGGCCAGCAGCAGGGCGGCCAGGACGCCGATGATCTTGCGCTTCATGGGGTGGGTGTCCTTGTGATGGTGTGCTGGGGAGACATGACCGGTTAGCCGATCATTTCGATGGCGCGAGCGCCGTAGTCGGGGCCATTGCTGATCTCGCCGGTGGTGACCACCTGCGTGAACTCGCCGCAGAGGTAGGTCGTGCCGCCCTTGGGCTTTGGTCCGCACGGGAAGCCGTTCTGCCACTCGTTTCCGGGGAACCGGTAGCCGGATACGCGGAAGCCGACGAAGCCGGCAACGTGGTATTCGCCATTGGATCCATTGAGGTCATTCGTGCGATCGAATATGGGGACCAGGACCTCGGCGGACCGCCAGTCGGACGGCTCACAGTCGTTGGGAACCCCGTTGCCGGTCTTGTCGTCGATCCAGCCGTCGGCCGTCACCTCGACGCCGCACTCGTCCGAGCTGTCGAGCCAGCCGAAGCCGCCGGGGAGGTCTGCCCCGGACGGGCCCGCCGGGCATGTGCCGGCGTCGTCGTTGTCGTGGAAGTAGATGTAGTTGAGCCCGCTCGGGAAGGTGCCGGCGTCGACGTCGCCGCCGAGCTCGAGGTACTCGCACTCGGAGAAGGTGACGGGCAGGGTCGTCGCCCCGCCGACAGCGCCCCACGCAGCCAGCGCGGTGGCGTCGACCGTCCCGGCGTCGTGGCCGAGGATCGGGGCGAAGGCGAAGTCGACCTTGTCGTCGTCGGGCGTCACGGTGGTGACCTTCACCCAGTTGCTGGCCGGGACGTCCGCAGTGGGTGTGGCGCAGGCGGTGAGCCCGGGGCCGGATCCGCAGACCTCCTCTACGGCGGCGTTGCCGTCGTGGGCGTTCTCGTCGGCGTACGTGCCGGCGGTGGTCGGCTCGTCGAGGCAGTCGCCACCGGCGCAGTCCTGGGCCACCGCCAGCGCGGCGGCGTCGGCGCCGTTCTGGAGCTCGCGGCGCTCGGCGTAGAGCTGGCCGACGTCGATGACGAGGGCGCCCATGCCGAGCAGGACGACCATCATGATCCCGACGAAGACCATTACCGCGCCGGCGTCGTCGCGGCGGGTTCGGGATCGGATCAGAGACCGCATCGCATGGCTCCCGTGGCAGTGAGGTCGAGCGCTCCGAACGGCAGGACCATGAACGAGAACGACTCGGTGATCGTCACCTTCGCCTTGCCGTCGCCCGTCGCCGGGCAGGGGCTCTGGGCGATGCCGTCGATGGTCACCGTGGGGGCTCCGTCGCGGGTGGCGCTCTCCACCTCGGTCGAGCTGTGGCGCAGGGCGAGCTCCCGGGCGCCCTCTCGGGCGGCGGCCTGGATCGACACCTGGGCGTTGTAGGCCCGGCCGAACTCGATGATGCCCAGCAGGATCAGCACCAGGACCGGCAGCACGATGGCGAACTCCACCATCGCCGCACCCCGGTCGTCACGCTTGATTCTGGACATCATCGAGCTTCTCCGAGCTTCGGTAAGAGGTTTGTGGGAGGCGGGAGCGGGCATCGTCGGACGCCCGCTCCCGCCGATCCCTGCGCTTATCAGAGCGCGGCGATGACGTCGTTGAAGAGGCCGGTGATCGCACCGCCAAGAAGGACGGCGGCAGCACCGACGACCACGGCGATGCCGGCCACGAGGAGGCCGTACTCGACCATCGCGGCGCCCTTGTCGTCGTCACGGCGGTCAGCGAAGAACGTCTGGATGAACGAAATGATGCTCAGCATTGAAAGATGAATCTCCTGATATCCGCACCTCCGCCCGTTGCGGAGGAGATGATGCAAGTCTGGGTGAACGTTCCGCGAGCCGCTTCCTCACGATTGATGAAATCGTGCGGCCTGCGATCAGAACGGGCCAGGAAGGTCGTAGAGAGGGAGAACCACCGCGCCCAGCGCCCAGACGGCGGGAGCCGCGAGCACGGCGATGCCAACGGCCACCAGGCCGTACTCGGCCATGAGGGCGCCCTTGTCGTCCTTGCGGACCCGCGCGCCCAGCCTGTGAAGGAGGGTGAAGACGTTCATTCGGGACACTCCGGTCAGAGTCGAGTCGTCAGCATCCGCCGGCCCCGGCGGGTCGTCATCATCACGATTGACGAATCGACGGACCCGAGATCTGTCAGAGGGACACCGGTCGCCGGGCGTCGTCGTCGGTTCGGCTGGGCTCGGCGGCCTCGGCGTCGTCGATCGGCGCCGTCCAGCCGGCCCGGTTGGCGGTGGCGACAGCCGCGAGCTGCGAGCGGACGCCGAGCTTCTGGAGGATCCCTCGGACCTGGGTGCGCACGGTGGTCACCGCCACGAAGTGGGCCGCAGCGATCTCCTCGCCGGACAGCCCGTTGACGAGCGCCCCCAACACCCGTTGCTCGCGGAGCGTCAGGCGCTCGAACGGCGACCGGGACCGCTCCAGGCTCGCTCGGTGCACCCGCAGGTCGTCCAGCAGCTCCTGGCGCCTCGCCACCCCGACGATCGGTCGTCCAGCGAGGGCGTCCTCGACCTGGACGACGATGTCGTCGAGGAACGCGCCCTTGCCGATCCAGCCGTCGGCTCCGGCCTCGAGGCAGGCGGCGAGCAGGAGGCGATCGGTCTCACCGGTCAGCATCACCACCGCCCGGCTCGTCTCCAGCAGGGGACCGATCAGGTCGCGGCCGTTGCCGAGCTCACCGAGGTGGAGGTCGAGCAGCACGCACTCGGGCTCGAAGGCCCGGGCCCGATCGAGCACGGCGTCGACGGTCGGCCCGTCGGCGACCTCGACGTCCCAGCCCCGCGACCGCAGCGCCAGCCGGAGGCCGATGGCGACGAGGGGGTGGTCGTCGACGATGAGGATCCGGTGCATCAGGAGGCCGCCCCGACGGATTCCGCCGGGCGTTGGGACCTGGGCAGGCGCACGACGAACGAGCTTCCGCCGCCCGGCCGCCGGCCGACGTCGATCGAACCCCGCTGCCGGGCCATCAACCGGCGAGCGACGAACAGCCCGAGCCCCGACCCGCGGCTGCCCGGGCCGCGCGCCGCGCGCTCGAACACCGGGTCCTCGAGGGCATCGGGAATGCCGGGGCCGCGATCCTCGACGAAGAGGGCGATCTCCCGCTCGCCCGGTTCGGCGCGTAGCTCGACGGCCGAGCCGGGTGCGTGGCACCGGGCGTTGGTCAGCAGGGAGAGGACGACCTGGGCCGTGCTCTCGGGGACGCCTTCGACCTCGAGCCCGGCCGGGATGTCGGCCCGCACCGTGAGCCCGTCGGCACGGCTGCAGCTCACCACCGGCATGATCGCCTCGCGGAGGTCGAACGCGGTCGAACGGCGGGCCGCGTCCTCGACGAGGGACCGCAGCCGCTGGATCTCGGCCACCAGCCCCGAGGAGAGCTCCCGCTGCTCGTCGGCGGTGAGCCGGAGACGGTGCCGGCTCAGGCACTGGGCCGCCGCTTCGATTCCGAGCAGGGCGGCCCGGGCCTCGTGCCGGTGCTCCTGATGGATCTCGTGAACGGCCATGGCTCGCGATGCGGTGACGGAGGCGACGGCGACCGCATCCCGTGCTTCGCGTTGCTCGGCGTCGTGCGTGCGCTGCAGCTCGACCGACGTGCCGTAGAGGCCGACGGCCACCGCGGCCGACGTCATCAGCCAGGCCGCGGGCTGGGCCATGTCGCCGCCGACCGCGTCGATCGCGTAGGCGACGCCGACACCGGCCAGGGCGAGCCCCGACCACGATAGGAGTCGACCCGATCGGCGGCGGGTGGCGCCGGCGTGGATGGCGGCCACCACCGCGAACGCCGAGGCGAGAGCGATGGACCTGGCGGGCCCGGCCAGCGGCAGCGAGATCCCGTGCTCGTGGGTCAGGGTGCGGAGCCCCGGCACGGCGAGGGCGACCGCCACGCCGGCCGTGACGGCCATGAGGACGCCGATCACGAACCTGACGCTGCGGACGGTGAGCGTCGCCGCGGTGCGCGCCGCGACAGTGAGCACGACGAGGGCCGGAATACCTGCGAGGGCGACCGCGGGCCGGGCCTGATCGAGCACGGCGGACTCGGCCAGCCCGGGCACGATCACGCCCAGCCCGGGCACGATCACGCCCAGCACGACCGGGACGGCGCCCAGGCTCAGGGTGGCGGCCGCCAGGTACACCGACCTCGCATCCCCGGTGAGGCGCCAGACGATGACATCGAGCCAGGCCGAGGCGAACAGCAGCAGAGCCGCCAGGGACGCGCCGACCAGGGAGAGGACATCGGTGTCGGCGGTGCCGGCGGCGAGCCGGCTCACGGGGATCAGGACGAGGGCGACGATCGCCAGGGTGACGCCCGCGGTCCGGAGCCGGGCGTCCCGGACCGGGCCCGCGCCAACCACGGGATCATCGGAGTGCCGGGCGCGACGAGCCGGGCCTCTGGCCTGCTCCATGTGTTCAGCGCCTCCCATGCGATCTCCGTCTCACAGGACAGAGACGCCGGGTACGGCGTCGCACCCTGGCCCGACTGCCACGTTGCCGGGCGCCATGGCGTTCATCGTCTGTCTCCACGTCCGCCCCCTGTTGCGCACTGAGAGGGCGGCGGCGGCCGACTATGACGCTGTCGGATGCGGAAATTCGGCGCTCTCGCCGGGTGCACGTCGCTGAGGAGCACATGCGGGCCCCGTGCGCGTGGTCACCATGTGCCTCGCAGGGCCGTCCGGCGCTTGACGGGTCCGAAACAAATGTTAGGTTGGCCCCGTGAGCCATCCCAGCGAAGCCGATGTTCGGGAACACCCAGGCTCGAGCGCCCCGGTCGGGAGCCCTGGCGTCGAGGCCGGCCTGACGACGCCGACCCGGGACCACGGCACGGGCCCCGTCGCGAAGCGCCGGCTCGTGATCGGGGGTTGGGCGCTCGCCTTCGCGCTCATCTGCGTCATCGCCTACTACGCCCGCACGGGGGTCGAGTCGTCCGACCGCGTGCGCAACCCGGAGGTGACCGGCGCGCCGCGACCGGTGACCTACCTGTTCGGCTGGACCAACTGGGTGACGATCCTGCAGGTCGGGACCCTCGTCAGCATGGTGCTGCTCGTGGGGAGCGTGGTGCTCGCCTGGCGGCGGTACCCCCGCCACCCCATCCTGCTGATGGTCATCGCCGCCACCGGGATCGTCTGGTGGGATCCGCTCGTGAACTGGTCGCCGTACGCCGCCTACAACCCCGAGCTGTGGCACTGGCCCGAGGATTGGCCGCTGTTCTCGATCGCGCCCGTGGTCGAGCCGCTCGTCGTCATCGGGTACGCGCTCTTCTACGTGACCCCGTTCTTCCCGGCATCGTGGATCCTGCGCAGGCTCCAGGCCCGTCGGCCCACCGACTCCTTCGTGTCACGCCACCCGCTCATCAGCCTGTCGTTGCTGATCTACCCGATCGGGTTCGTCTTCGACGCCGTCCTCGAGATCCTGTGCATCCGCACCGGCCTGTACATCTACACGCAGGTCATCCCGTTCGGGTCGGTGTTCACGGGCACCGCCTTCCAGTTCCCGCTGCTGTGGGAGTCCTCGCTCGTCACCCTGGTGATGATCCCCGCCGGGGTGCTGCTCTACCGGGACGACACCGGCCGGACCGTCGCGGAGAAGCTGGCCCAGCGGGTGCGGATCTTCGCCGGGCGCCCGGCGCTCGGCACCTTCCTGGTGATGCTCGCGATCCTGAACGTCGCCTACCTCGGGTACTTCCTGGCCTTCGGCATCATCCGCGACACCAGGGTCGCCACCTCGGTGGCGTGCCCGTGGCCGTATCCGGAAGCCAAGGTCTACGACCCGCAGGGGTTCTACGAGGAGAACGGCCAGCCGGGCCCGTACTCGGAGGGCATCTGGTCGTCGTGGATGAGCGCTCAGCCGGATGGACGTCCGGACGTGCAGCCACCGGCCGACGGGGGCCGGTGCGGTCCCGGCGGCACCTGAAGCCCAGGTGGGTTTCTCTCAGGCAACATTGACTCAATAGTCATTGAGGCTTATCGTCGGTCGATGGACGGGTCGGGGGACGGGGCGATCGAACGACGGGCGGCGGTGCACGCGGCCCTGGGCGAGCCGGTGCGGCTCGCCATCGTCGACGACCTCCGGTGCTCGGACCGCGCCCCCTCGGTGCTGGCCGCCCGATTCGGGCTGCCGGGGAACCTCCTCGCCCATCACCTGGACGTCCTGGAGCGCGCGGGCGTGATCGATCGCCACACCTCCTCCGGGGACCGGCGGCGCCGGTACGTGCGGCTTCGCCACCAGGTGCTGCGCGACCTGGCCCTGCTCGACCGCCCCCGCGCCGGGCGCGCGCTGTTCATCTGCACCCACAACTCGGCACGTTCGCAGCTGGCGGCCGCGCTGTGGCGGGCGCGCACCGGCGACGGGGCCGACAGCGCCGGCACCCATCCGGCCGACCGTGTGCACCCGGGCGCCGTGGCCGCCGCCAGGCGTGCCGGCCTCGACCTCACGGCCGCTGGGCCACGCCCCCTCGACCGGGCGGACACCCGGGTCGACGTCGTCGTGACCGTGTGCGACCGGGCCCACGAGGAGCTCGACCCTCCGGTCGAGTGGTGGCACTGGTCGGTCCCCGATCCCGTGGAGGCGGGGCGGGCGAGGGCATTCGACGCGGCGCTGGCCGAGCTCGACGACCGCATCACCACCGTCGCCGCGTCCGTGCCCACCCCCAGCGAGCGAGGACGACCGTGACCCGGGACGATCAGGCGGCACCGGACGGCGAGCCGGGGCGCCGCATGGCCGACCGCCGGCCGGCGGTGCTGTTCCTGTGCGTCCACAACGCAGGGAGATCCCAGATGGCCGCCGGCTGGTTGCGTCACCTGGCCGGTGACGCCGTGGAGGTGTTCTCCGCCGGCTCGGAGCCAGGAGCACAGGTCAACCCCGCGGCCGTCGTGGCCATGCACGAGGTCGGCATCGACATCGGCGACCAGTCGCCCCGGAGGTGGACCGACGAGATCGTGGGCGCCGCCGACGTGGTCGTCACGATGGGCTGTGGCGACACCTGCCCGGTGTTCCCCGGCACGCGCTACGTGGACTGGGAGCTCACCGACCCGGCCGGGCAGCCGATCGAGGTCGTCCGTCGTGTCCGTGACGACATCGAGGCCCGGGTGCGCACGCTGATCGCCGAGCTGGGCGTCCCGGCGCGGGCGTGACCGGGACGGGCGAACATCCGCCGACCGCGGCCGCCGTGCCGGCCGATGGCGGCGACGGGCGCAGCGCGCGCCAGACTCGGACGACGGGACTGACGGCGTCGGTGCCGCCGCTGGTGCGGCGTCTCACGGCCGAGCTCGTCGGCACGGCGTTCCTGGTGGCGGGCGTGGTCGGGTCGGGGATCATGGCCCAGCGCCTCAGCGAGGACCGCGGGCTCCAGCTCCTCGTGAACGCGGGGGCGACGGCCGGCGTGCTGGTGGCGCTGATCCTCGCGTTGGGGCCGGCGTCGGGCGCACACTTCAACCCCGCGGTCACGCTGGTCGACCGGGCGTTCGGGGGCATCGGGACGACGACTGCGGCCTGCTATGTCGTCGCGCAGGTCGCCGGGGCGGTCCTCGGGTGCGTGGTGGCCAACGCCATGTTCGACCTGCCCCTGGTCGAGTGGTCCACGACGGTCCGGTCGGGTGGGAACCAGTGGCTCGCCGAGGGGGTCGCCACCCTGGGGCTCCTGGTCGTGATCTTCGGTGTCGTGCGCTCGGGCCGGGGGGCGGTGGTGGCGTTCGCGGTCGCCGGCTACATCGGGGGCGCCTACTTCTTCACGTCCTCGACCAGCTTCGCCAACCCGGCGGTGACGATCGGGCGGGCGTTCAGCGACACGTTCGCGGGCATCGCGCCGGCGTCGGTGCCGATGTTCGTCGTCGCCCAGCTGGCCGGTGCCGCGGTGGCGACGGGCCTGATCCTCGTGCTGTACCCGCATGTGGACGAGATCGCCGGGGACGTGATCTTGCCCCACGGGGGGACGCCGGACGATCCATGAGTCGTGACCGGGCGGGCCCCCCGCCCGGTCGATGGGAGTCGTCAGCAGCAGCCGGCCACGGTGGCGTCGCCGGCCTGGTCCGCGGGCAGCTCGGTCGTGGCGCAGGCGCCGGCACCGCAGGTGTCGACGCTGCGGAGCTCGCCGGCGGGGGCGTCGCTGTCCGCCAGCACGGTGTAGATCTCCCACGGGGCGCCGTCGGGGTCGTCGACCCACACCTTGTCCTGGCGGGCGTAGCAGCACGTCACGTCGTCCTCGCTGGCGGTGGCCAGCCCGTCGCCCGCCAGCCGCGCCTGGGCGGCGGACACCTCCTCGGTGGAGAACACCTCGACGCCCAGGTGGTTGAGGCGCCCGGTGGCCTCGGGGTTCTCGATGAGCACGAGCTTGAGGGGCGGCGAGTCGACTGCGAAGTTGGCGTAGCCCGGGCGGCGCTTGGCCGGCTCGACCTTGAAGAGCTTGGTGTAGAAGTCGACGGCCTGGTCGACGTCGGCGACGTTCAGGGCGAGCTGGACACGGGACATGGTGGGTTCCTCCGGTAACGTATGGACAACGGTGAATATATCGATGATTGTCGATTTGTGCAAGGAGGTCTCGTGCGCGTGCCGGTCACCACCATCGACAGCTGCTGCCCGCCGCTGCTCGCCGCCCCGCTCGACGAGCCCGCGGCCGTGGAGCTGGCGGGAGCGTTCAAGGCGCTGGCCGACCCCGTCCGGCTGCGGTTGCTCTCCCTGATCGCCGCCGCGCCCGACGGGACCGCGTGCAGTTGCGACCTGGAGGCCCCGGTCGGCAAGAGCCAGCCCACGGTGAGCCACCACCTCGCCGTGCTCGCCGACGCCGGGCTCATCACCAAGGAGAAGGTGGGCCGCTGGGTCAACTGCACCGTCGTGCCCGACCGCCTGGCCGCCCTGCGCGACGTCCTGGGGGCCTGAGGCGCGCCGAACAAACATTAGGTTCTGGCTGCTAGGGTCAGGCCATGCGCGAACCGACGCAGACCGATGGGGTTGCGATGGCTCAGCTGATGAGCCCCGAGCTGGCGCGGAACCCGCAGCCGACCTACGTGGCTCTCCGGGAGAGCGCCCCGGTGTTGCGCGTCGACGGGGTCGGTGTCGTCGTCACGTCCCGGTCGGGGGTGGACGAGGTCCTCCGCCATCCCGACCTGTACTCGTCCAACATGTCGGCCCACGACCTGAAGACCAGGCGGCCGCTGATCCCGCTGCAGATCGATCCGCCGGCGCACCGGACCTACCGCAGGATCCTCGACCCCCTGTTCGCGCCGCAGCGGATGAAGGCGCTCGAGGAGCCGGTCACGCGGCTCGTGAACGACCTCGTCGATGCGTTCGTCGACGATGACGAGATCGACTTCGCCGCGCAGTTCTCGGTGCCGTTCCCGTCCCAGGTGTTCCTCACGCTGTTCGGCCTCCCGCTCGACGAGCTGCCGGCGTTCGTGCGCATGAAGGACGGCGTGATCCGCCCCGACGTCGTCGTCGGGCACGAGTTCGGCCATCCCGAGACCGAGGCGCACCAGCAGCAGACCGCGGACTCGATCTACGCCTACTTCGAGCGCGTGCTCGACGAGCGCGCGGGGAGCGACGCGACGACCTCCTCAGTCACTTCCTGCACGTCGAGGTCGACGGTGACCGGCTCACCCGCGAGGACATCCTCGACATCTGCTTCCTCTTCCTGATCGCCGGTCTCGACACGGTGACGGCGTCGCTCGACTGCTTCTTCGGCCGGCTCGCCCAGGATCCGGACGCCCGCCGCAAGCTCGTCGACGAACCGGAGACGATCCCGACGGTGGTCGAGGAGCTGCTCCGGTGGGAGACCCCGGTCATGGCGGTCGCCCGCATCGCCACGGGCGACGCCGAGGTCGGCGGTTGCCCGATCAGTGCCGGCGAGCACGTGATGGCCATCATCGGCGCCGCCAACGTCGACGACGCCGAGTTCCCCGAGGCGGGGGAGCTCAGGTGGGACCGGGACACCAACCGCCACCTCGCGTTCGGTGGAGGGATCCATCGTTGCCTGGGGTCGCACCTGGCGCGCCTGGAGCTGCGCGTCGCGCTGCGCGAGTGGCACCGGCGGATACCCGACTACTGCCTGAAGCCGGGCGTGGAGCTCAACTACACGGCGGGGATCCGGACGCTCGAGCGCTTCCCGATGCTGCTGCACCGCACTGCCTGACCGGGGTCGTCATCGGCGCCGTGCGCGGGAGGTCGGGTCCGCCGCCTGGTCGGCCGGCTGACTCAGGGGCGCCGGGCGGCGCCGCGCAGGACGGTGTCGCGGGCGAGCGCGAGGGCGGCGCGGGGACCGACCTTGTGCACGATGGTCTCGTGCATCCACATGGGGTCGAGCAGCGCCCAGGTGCGGATGTCGGCTGACGGGCCCTCGAGGTGGAGCTCGCCGGAACGGGTGCCGTCGGCGAGCAGCGTCTTGAGGTCGTTCAGGCGCGCCGAGAAGGTCTGCCCGAGGTCGGAGGACGTGGGCGGCGACTCGCGCAGCCAGGCGAGCTGGATGTTGTACTCGTCGCGGAACCGGTCGACGACGTTGATGTTGGTCCACATCAGAGCGTCGAGCTTCTCGACGCTCGTGGCGTCGGACTCGAGCACGCTCGTCCAGGCCGATCGCACCTTCGTGGGTATCGACTGCATGATCGACGCGAGGAGGTCGTCCTTGGAGCCGATCATGCGGTAGACGCTGCCGGTGCTGAGCCCGGCGGCCGCGGCGATGTCCCTGATCGTGGTGGCCTCGTAGCCCCGCCGGCCGAACTCGGCGCGGGCGACGGCTCGGAGCTGCGCGACCCGCTCGTCCTCCTCGTCCTCGGCCTTGTCCCAGGAGTCGACCACCTGCTGAGCGGCCAGGAACGCGCTCGACGCGTCGAGCGCGGCGTTCGTCGGCGCCGCGACGGCCACGCCCTCCAGCAGGATGCGGCACCTGATCGCCGGCAGCTGGTCGGCGCCGCGGACGTCGCGGAACACGCCGAGGCTGATGTAGAGCAGTGTCTGGCAGAGCCGCTCGGCCAGCGTCTCGAGGTCGATGCCCGGTCGGATGTCTCCGCTCTCCCGGCCGGCCCGGAGGATCTCGAGCATCACGGCCTCGATCTCCAGCGGCGTCCCCTGGGCGACGCGCACCAGCTCGTCGCCCGAACCCGAGGGTGGCTCGTAGAAGGTCAGGAGCACCGCGGCCCGATGCCGAACGGCGCAGGCGGCGATGGCGGAGCTGAGCGCCACGATCCTGTCGGAGACGGGCGCCCGCCCCGGCTCGTGCAACTCGTCGAGCCCCGTCTTGGCGATGTCGTCGAGGTCGGCCCGGTACCGCTCGATCAGCTCGACGATGATCGCTTCCTTGGACTCGAAGTGGTGGTAGAGGCTGCCCGGCAGGATGCCGCAGGCGTCGGCGATCTGCTTGAGCGAGGTGCGGATCCCCGAGGACGCGAACAAGCTCGCGGCGGTCTCGAGGATCTCGGTTCTACGGGCCCCGTCTACCGACACGGCGTCCACTCCTGGGCATCGACCTGACGGCGACGGTACCGAACGTGGAGCGGATGTTAGCCCTGGTCGGCGCCGGTACTGCCGGTGGCGACGCGCCACGAGGTGCGGCCCACCAGCAGATCGACCCCGGGTTCCGCCGACGACCTGCAAACCAAACATTTGTCCACAAGCTAACCCGGGGCTACGCTCGCCGGCGTGCAGATCGTCGTCGACCACGAACGCTGCCAGGGCCACGGGCGGTGCTACGACCTGGCTCCCGAGATCTTCGGTCCCGACGAGGAGGGCCATGTCGCCCTCGTCGTGCCCGACGGGCACGTCCCGGACCGCCATGAGGCGCAGGCGGCCCGCGCCGTCCGGAGCTGCCCCGAGCAGGCACTCTCGACCGAGACGTGACAGACGGAGACGGCCTCGAGATGACGAACGACGACGTCCCCGACATCTTCACCGACCTGTCCCTGGTCGACGACCCGTTCCCGTACTTCGACCGGCTGCGCCGGATGCACCCCGTGACCCCTCTGCCTCACCACGGCGTGGTGGCCGTCACCGGCTACGACGAGGCCTTGGACGTGTGGCGCGACCACCGGACGTTCTCGTCGTGCATCGCGGTGACCGGCCCGTTCCCCGGGCTGCCGGTCACCCCGCACGGGGACGACATCACCGACGTCATCGAGGAGCACCGCGCCGGGCTCCCGATGGGGGAGTACCTGGTGACGCAGGACCAGCCCGCGCACACCGCGCTGCGCGGTCTCCTCATGCGGCTGTTCACGCCGAAGCGCCTGCAGGAGAACGAGGCGTTCATCTGGCGGCTGGCCGACCGCCAGCTCGACCACGCACTGGCCGCCGGCCGGTTCGAGGTGATCAGGGACTTCTCGCAGCCGTTCGCGGCCCTCGTCATCGCCGACCTCCTCGGGGTGCCCGAGGAGGACCACCGGACCTTCGCCCGGCAGCTGGGTGTCGACCGGGGGACGGCGGTCGGCGGCGAAGCGACCGACGTGCTGCTCGATCCGCTGGCGTTCCTGAACGACGCGTTCACCGCGTACGTCGAGGATCGCCGCCGCAACCCACGCGGGGACGTCCTCACCCACCTGGCGACCGCGACCTATCCGGACGGCCGCCTACCCGAGGTCATCGACGTCGTGCGGACGGCGACGTTCCTCTTCGCCGCGGGTCAGGACACCACGGCCCGCATCATCGCCGCTGCGCTGCGGATCCTCGGCGACGACCCTGCGCTCCAGCGCCGCCTGCGCACAGACCGGGATCGGCTTCCCGACTTCCTGGAGGAGGTGCTGCGGCTGGAGGGCGCGGTCAAGACGGTCTCGCGGCTGGCTCGGGTGAGCACCACGCTCGCGGGCGTCGACATCCCCGCAGGCGCCACGGTCGCCGTGTTCCCCCACGCCGCGAACCGCGACCCCCGCCGCTTCGATGCGCCCGACGACCTCGACGTCGACCGCCCGAACGCGCGCGAGCAGGTCGCATTCGGACGTGGCATCCACTCGTGCCCCGGAGGGCCCCTGGCGCGCGTCGAGGCCCGGGTCGCACTCCACCGCCTCTTCGATCGGACGTCCGACATCCGCATCTCCGAGGCGGAGCACGGCCCTCCCGGCGCCCGACGCTACGAATACGACCCGACGTACGTCCTCCGCGGCTTGCGGGCGCTCCACCTCGAGGTGACCTCGTGACCGGTCTCGGCCAGGGCCGTTGATGCGGTCGGCACCTCGGGGGGACGGCGACGCCGAGGATCAGCGCGGTTCCGGAGGTGCTGACGGCTACAGCCCGGCGAGGATCTCCGTCGAGTCGACGACCTCGTAGCCCGCCGGCTGCCCGTCGGCGTCGAGCGTCGCCCGGAGCCACTGGTTGGTGCACACCGCCGGCATCGTCGTCATGGCGGACCCGCCACATCGGAAGCTCGCGCCGCCCCCTCCGGGCATCTCCTGCTCCGGCATCGCCTTGATGGCCTCGGTGACCGTCGCCGGCGTGACGTCGCCCGAGATCCCGTCGAGGGCCGACGCGAGGGATGCCATCACGGTGTAACCCGCCATGGGCACGTTGTTGTCGACGTCCTCGACATCGTCTCCATACGCATCCATGACCGCCTCGTACAGCTGGTAGGTCGGGTCGTCGGTCGCGCCGAGGGCGATGGTGGACGTGACGTAGGTCCCCTCGAGCTGGTCGCCGGGGATCGCCTCCCGGGTGGCGTCCGTGAAGCACTGCGAGATCCCGGTGATCGCGCCCTCGTACCCGACGCTGTGCAGCCCCTGCAGGGCGGAGATGCAGAACGCGTCGTGGCCGACCACCTGCACGACCCCCGCACCGCCCTCGACGACCTCGGCCATCTGCGACGTCATGTCCGCGGTTCCCGGCGGCACCTTGACGACGTCGTAGTCGAGCCCGGCGTTCTCGAGGATGCGATCGGCGCTGTCGCCTTCGAACACCGTGAGCGCCTGGGGGACGTCGATGAGGACGAACGTGACCTTGTCGGCGCCCTCGTCCTGGGCCACGGAGATCGGGAGGCCGAAGGCCGTGGTGAGCGGGTTGGAGAGCACGAAGCTCGTGTCCGGGTCGCCGAGCATGGCATCGCCGATGGCCAGTGAGAACAGCGTGGGGATGCCGGCCTCGTGCAGCGGCTCCCAGACCGACTCCGCCACCGTGGACTGCCCGAGGGCGACGGCGACGACGTCCTCCTCGACCATCTGGTTGCCGCAGTCCGTGCCGCCGGCCGGATCGGCGTGCGTCTCGCAGGTCACCAGCTCGATCGGCCGGCCGCCGATCCCAGCCCGGTGGGCGTTCCAGTACTCGACCGTCGCCTCGACCGCCCGCAGCTCGGACCGGGCGTCGAACGCCGGGGCCTGGCCGTCCGAGACCATCCCGATGCGCAGCGGCTCGCCGGATGCCGGTTCCTCGGGCCCGAGCAGCTCGTCCGCCGGCGGGCTGTCCTCCGAGCCCGACGGGCTCGGCGACGACGTGTCGTCGCCGCCGCATGCAACGACCCCGAGCAGCAGCGTGCCCACTGCTGCGATCGCCAGTGCGTGCCTGTGCCGACCGGCGTGCCCCGAAGCTTCCCCCGAAACTCCCATGTGATCCCCCCGTCGCGCGAGAACACGGCTCTCGCGTAACAAATCTTAGGTTCTGCGCCGCGCAGACTGCGCCTTCCCCGGTGCGGAGTCAAGTGATACCGCCAGGCCGCTCGGCCCGAGCGCCGAGCGCTCGCTAAGTTCGCCCGCGCGAGGCGCCGCGCCTCGTGCGTGGCGGGGTCAGGCGGGCGGTGTGTCGGCGAGCGCGGCTGCGAGCCGCTGGTGGAGTTCGATGACCCTGGCCAGGGCCGGTTGAGGCTCGGCGAAGGGATCGGCCACCGAGATGCACAACGTGAGGATGGCGCGGGCGACCTCGCTGGGCTCGCCGGTGGCGAACTCACCGCCGGCGACGCCCTCCTCCAGCACGCGCCCGATCATCTCGACCAACTGCAGGCGCTTCTTCGCGATCAGCTTCTGGTCGGGCAGGTCGAGCCGGCCCTGCTCCCGCCAGGCGACCAGCGCAGCCTGCCGGGCCCAACCGTCGTGGATGTTGGACCACACCAGGGCGGCGACGGCGGCGTCGAGCCTGGCCCGGGCCGTCGGGCCGGCAGCGGCGATCTCGCGCTCGACCCGCCCGACCACGACGTCGTGGGCCTCGTGGAGGAACTCGCGGAGCAGGTCGAGCTTGCTCGGGAAGTGGTAGTAGAGCGCTGCCACGCTCACGCCCGCGGCGCTCGCGATGTCGCGGGTCGACGTGCCCTCGTAGCCGTGCTCGCCCATCAGTGCGATGGCGGTGCGCATGAGGTTGACCCGGCCTGGGCGCGTGCGGCGCTCCTCCACCGACGCGACGCTAGCCGACTGCGCCCGCGCACCCGCCGAACGCTCGCTAAGTTTGGGGCATGTCGGACATGTTCGAGGTCGGTGAGGCCACGGGCGGGGGGGCGCCGACGAAGGTGTTCACCAACGCTCCACCCTCGTTGCGGGCGGTCTGGGAGAGGAGCGCGGCGCACGGCGACGCGCCCTACCTGGTGTACGAGGAGGACCGCTGGACCTTCGCGGACGCCCACGTCGCGGTCGGCCGGCTGGCCCGGTACCTGGCCGACGAGCTGGGCGTGGCGAAGGGCGACCGGGTGGCCATCGCCATGCGCAACTACCCGGAGTGGGCCGTGACCCTCTGGGCGGCGACATCGGTCGGGGCCGTGGTCGTGCCCCTCAACGCGTGGTGGACCGGGCCGGAGCTGGCGTACGGCCTGGGCCACTCCGGCGCGACCGCGCTGTTCGCCGACGGCGAGCGCCTGGAGCGCCTGGCCCCCCACCTGGGCGACAGCCTCGTGTCCAGCGTCGTGGCGGTCCGCACCGACGACCTACCCGCCGGGGCGGTGCGCTGGGACGACGCCGTCGCGTCCGGCGCCGGCACAGACCGCGACGGCCTGCCCGCGGTCGAGATCGGCCCCGACGACGACTGCACGATCATGTACACGTCGGGCACGACCGGCCGCCCCAAGGGCGCGGTGGGGACGCATCGCAACATCACGTCGCACCTGATGAACGCCCTCTACGTCGCGGCCCAGGGCACGACGACCAGCAGCAGCGCCGAGGCCGCGCCCGGCCCGCCCGCCACGCTGCTCACCTTCCCCCTCTTCCACGTAGGCGGGTTCCACTCGTTCCTCCTCCCGTACACGGCGGTCGGCGGCAAGGTCGTCCTCATGTACCGCTGGGACGCCCGCCGGGCCGTCGACCTGGTCGAACGCGAGCGGATCAGCGCCATCGGCGGCGTGCCCACCACCCTGTTCGAGCTGTTCGACGAGGCCCGCAGCCAGGGCCGGCCCGAGGCGCTCGCCACGCTCACGGGCGTGGCATCCGGTGCGACGCTCGTGCCGCCGGCCCTGGTCCACCGCATCGACGAGCAGCTGGCGTCGAAGGCGGCGCCCGGCAACGGCTACGGGCTGACGGAGACGTCGGGCGCCGCTGTCGTCAACGGCGGGCCCGACTACCTGGCCCGCCCGGACAGCGTCGGTCGGCCGGTCTCGCCGGTGATGGAGGTCCGCATCGCCGATCCCGTCGGCCAGCCGGCACCGACCGGCGAGGTGGGGGAGATCTGGGTCAGGGGCCCGACCGTGATCCGGGGCTACTGGGACGACGCCGACGCCACCGCCGCGGCCCTGACCGACGGCTGGTTCCACACCGGTGACGCCGGCCGCCTCGACGACGACGGGTTCCTCTACGTCGCCGACCGGATGAAGGACGTCGTCATCCGGGGCGGGGAGAACGTCTACGCCGCCGAGGTGGAGGCCGCCCTGTACGAGCACCCGGACGTGGCCGAGGCGGCCATCGTCGGTGTGCCCCACGAGCGCCTGGGCGAGGAGGTCGCCGCCGTGGTCCGCCTGCGCGACGGGGCCGCCGTCGACGCCGACGGCCTCCGGGCCCACGTCGCCGAGCGCCTGGCAGTGTTCAAGGTCCCGGCGGTCGTGCACCTCACCGGGGAGGCGCTACCCCGCAACGCGGCCGGAAAGGTGCTCAAGCGGGAGCTCCGCGACGAGTTGGCGGCCGAGGCGGCGACCCGTGCCCGCTGAGCCCACCGAGCTGACCTACGAGGAGCGCGACCACGTCGGCGTGCTGACGCTCGACCGGCCCGAGGCCCGCAACGCCCTCACGTTCACCACCTACGCCGAGCTGGAGCAGGTGGTGCGGTCCACGACCGCCCGCTGCCTCGTGATCACCGGGGCCGACCCGGCCTTCTGCTCCGGCGACGACGTGAAGCAGATCATGCGCGACGCCGGCAAGGGGACGTCCGCCGACCTGGCCGCCCGGCCCCGCCTCACGCCGGCCGCCGACGCCCTCCTCCACACCGACGTCCCGGTGATCGCCGCCGTCAACGGACCGGCGGTGGGATGGGGCATGGAGCTGGCGCTGATGGCCGACATCCGGGTCGCTTCCGAGCGGGCCCGGTTCGGCGAGCTGTTCGTGAAGCGGGGTCTCTGCACCGACGTCCCCGGCATCGGCCGGCTCGCCCAGCTCGTGGGGCGGGAGCGGGCCGCCGAGCTGCTGTTCACCGGCCGCATCGTCGACGCCGCCGAGGCCCACGCCATGGGCCTGGCGTCGCGGGTCGTGCCCCACGCCGAGCTGCTCCCGGCGGCGATGGGCCTCGCCGCCGAGATCGCCGCCAACCCGCCGCTGGCGGTCCAGCGGATCAAGCAGGGACTGCGGCTGGCGCTCGACCCGGACTGGCCCGAGCTCGGCGCCTGGGTGAGCCGCAGCCTGGCCGAGCTGTTCGGTACCGACGACCACCGCGAGGGCGTCGCCGCGTTCCTGGAGCGGCGGGACCCCCACTTCCGAGGACGGTGACCATGCCGACGAGCACGAAGCCCCTTCACGCCACCGCCCGGCTCCGTTACCCGGGAGCCGTCGACGCCGACGGGCACGTCCTCGAGCCGCCGGACCTGTGGGAGACCTACCTCGAGCCCCGGTACCGCGACCGGGCCTTGCGCATCGTCGTCGGCGACGACGGGCTGGAGGCCTTGGAGATCGGCGGCGAGCGGTCGGTGATGAGCAGCCGCGGCTCGGTGTCGGTGCTCGGCGCCATGGGCGACCCCGACCTGCGCTCGATGCAGCTCGATCCCGACCGGACCTACCTGGACGAGGCGCCCTACGGGTCGATGGACGCGGGCGAGCGGATCGAGCTGCTGGACGCCGAGGGCATCGACGCCGCCGTCCTCTACACCACGATCGGACTGCTGTGGGAGGCCGAGCTCACCGACCCCGAGCTGAGCCAGGCCTACACGCGGGCCTACAACCGTTGGATCTGCGAGCTCTGCGCGGGCAACGACCGGCTCGTGCCCACCGCCCACCTGTCGCTGACCGACCCCGCCGCGGCAGCCCGCGAGCTGGAGCGGGCGGTCGGTGAGGGCGCCCGGGGCGCCTACGTGTGCCCGTTCAGCCACGATGGGCGGCCCCTGGGCCACCCCGACAACGACCCGGTGTTCGCGGCGGCCCAGGACCTCGGCGTGCCGTTCGCCATCCACCCGACCTTCGAGCCCCAGTGGACGAAGGGCACCCGCATGGGCGGGTGGGAGAACGTGCGCAAGCTGCGACTCCTGGCCTCGGTCACCGCCTCCGACGGCGTGCGACAGCAGTTCACCACCCTGTTCGACTACGGCGTCTTCGACCGCTTCCCCGGCTTGAAGGTGCTGGTCCTGGAGTCGGGCGGCGGGTGGATCGGCTACTGGCTCGACCGCATCGACGCCGTCTACGGCCACACCTGGATCGGCACCCGGGTGCCACTCGAGCACAAGCCGAGCGACTACTTCCGCGAGCGGGTGTGGGTCTCCTGCGACCCGGACGAGCGCACCATCCCCCACCTGGCCGAGCGGTTCGGCGCCGATCGGTTCCTGTGGGCGTCCGACTTCCCCCACCCCGATCACACGCCCGGGTACATCCACGATCTCGAGGGCCTGGCCGACGGCTTCCCGGACGAGCGCGACCGGCGGCTCTTCCTGGGCGGCAACGCCCGCGCCCTGTTCGGCATCCCCGACACCGCCGTCGCCGCGCCCGCCGGGAGCGGGCCGTGACCGTGTGGGCGCGGTCGAGGCCGGAGATCGTGGCCCGGTAGCTGCGGGAGGCGCAGGCGGTCTGGTCAGAGCACCGCCAGCGCCGGGAGGGCGTCCACGATCGCCGCCGCGAGGGCCTCGTCCCCCTCCACCCGGTGGTCGAGCTCGTCGATGGGCAGGCGAGCGCTTGCGGCCCGGCAGAAGGCGATCGCCTCTGTCACGATCTCGACGTCGACGTCGACGGTGCCGTCGCCCGCGGGCCGCACGCCGCCGACGACGCCGAGGTCGACGTCCCACGCCGCGTCGTCCAGGTCGGTGAACCGGAAGCGGGCGAGCCGGCCCGGACGGCGATCGGCGCGCGCCGCCAGCATGCCGGGGACGAACCCGCACGCGGCGTGGGCCATCGTCAGCAGCGATGCCCCCGGCGGTCCCGCCATCGCGGTGCCGACCGCGCGGCGGATGTCGTCGGCGTGCGTCCAGGTCTCGAAGGTCCGTATCAGCAGCGCGATCCCGATCGCCGTCGGGACGCCCCACCAGTCGATCTGCTCGTCGAGGTGGTCCTCGCCGCGGGCGACCACCGCCGAGTGGACCGCCTCGGCCGCCTCCTCCAGCTCGGCGACGGCGGTCTCGGGGGGAAGGTCCAGGTGCCGGCGATGCGCCTCGGCGGTGCGGCCCTCGTTGTCGGTGGCGATCTCGGGGATCCCTGCCACCGGCACGCCCAGGTGGTGGGCGAGCAGGGACTCGTTGGCCACCAGGTGCACAGCCAGGTCGTGCACCGTCCAGCCGGCGAACTCGGGGGGATCGACCGGTCGGGCCCACTCCTCCGGCGCCAGGTCGCGGAGCAGCAGCAGGGCGCGCGCCAACTCGATGCGGTGGGCCTCGATCGGCGAGGCGCCCGCCACCACGGCAGCCGGCGCCCGGCGCCGGTGCGCCTCGCCCAGCACCCGGGCCCGCAGGCCCGCGGGCGGCGGGACGTCGTCGATGACGGCGGCGGCGAGCTCGCCGGCGGCGGCCCGGAGGGCGCGCTCCTGGAGGCGTGCCGCGGGCACGGCCTCGAGATGGGCGGCCACCGTGGCCGCGTCCTCGGGCTCGTGGGCGTCGAGGGCGTAGGCGGCCAGGTCGTCGGGGGACAGCGGGGGACGCGGGTCGTCGGTCATGTCCATCGCTCACTCAGCTCGGGTTGGAGGATCTCGGCGATCCGGGCCAGCGCCAGGCGCATCCGCGACTTGGCGGTGCCCTCGGGTATGCCCAGTGCCACCGCGACCTGCCGGTACGTGTAGCCGTGGAAGTAGGCGAGCTCGACCGCTCGCCGTTGCGCCTCGGGGAGGAGGTCGACCGCGGTGCGAACCTTGCCGCGGGTGTCGGAGTGGATCACCGCCTCGGTCTCGTCGGGTGGCGGGACGGCGTCCCCCGGCCCGGCCCGCTCCTCGCGGCGCTTGCGGGCTTCCTCCCGCCGGACGACGTCGACGGCCCGGCGGTGGGTCACGGTCCCGAGGAACCCCCGCAGGCTGCCCCGCCCGGGCTCGATCCGCTCCGGGTGCTCCCACAGGAAGACGAACACGTCCTGGGTGATGTCCTCGGCTGCGGGCCGGTTGGCGACGACGCGCAGGGCCAGGGCGTGCACGAAGCCCGCATAGCGGTCGTAGAGGTCGGCGAGGGCGGTCTCGTCGCCGCGGGACAGACGCTCGACCAGCACCTGCTCCGCCCAACGGCCCCGACGTCGATCGTCCATGCGGCAAGTCCTCTCCATGGGGCGGTTGTTCGTCGCTGGAGGCCGGCGCGGATCACACGAGACGTGCTGAATCAGGGACGCTTCGCGCCGGGCGGCCGTCAGTGTGCCAGAGGCCGCACCGTTTCCCACGTCCCGCCGGCGGGCGGGCACCGGCGCCCGGTTGGCCGGCGGTCAGACGTCGAGCCGATAGACGCGTGTGGCGGTGCCGTGGAAGACGGCGTCGCGCTCGGCGGCCGAGCAGTCGCGCAGGACCTTCTTCACCGCGTTGCCCAGCGTCCGGTAGGACAGCGAGAGGCGGTCGACGGGGAAGTTCGACTCGAACAGGCAGCGGTCCGCGCCGAAGCAGTCGAGCATGTGGAGGTAGTAGCGGCCCTGGGCGGCGACGAACTCGTCGGAGGTGGGTGGGTGCGCGCGGGTGTGCCAGCCGAAGCCGTTGTCCGGCATGGCGAGACCGCCGAGCTTGGCCACCACGTTGTCGCAGCGGGCGATCTCCGTGATGTCGTCCCGCCAGGCGTCGAAGAGCTCGTCGCGCCGGCCGGCGAAGCGGCCCACCCCGAGGGGCGTGCAGAAGTGATCGAGCACCATGAGCGTGTCGGGCACCGCCCGGGCGAGGTCGAGGAACTCCCGGGCCTGGTAGTGGTACTGCCAGGTGTCGTAGGTGAGCCCGCGGGCGCCCAGCAGGGCCACCCCGGCCCGGAACCCGGGGTCCTCCGACAGTCCCGCCGGTGCCCGGCCGGGGATCGTCAGCCCGTCGGCCCGGTCGCCGCGCGCCAGCGAGTGGCGGATGCCCCGCAGGAGCCCCCGGCCTGCGTCGACGTGGGCGTCGAGGATGTCGTCGAGCTTGGCGAGCCGCAGGTCGGCGTGGGCGACGATGCCCCCGATCAGGCCACCGCTGTCGGCGGCCGCGCCCGCCACGAACTCGGTCTCTCCCACGGGCGCCAGCTCCGGCGGTCCACCCGCGGGTAGGACGACCCGCATTCGACGAACACCGTCCGCGCCACGTCATGCCCGCTGCCGACGTCCGCGAGCAGCTCGGCCAACCCGTAGCCCATGCCCTCGCCCGGGCGCCACAGGTGGTGGTGGGCGTCAACCATCCGCTGGTCGGGATCGACGATCGGCTCGTCGACCAGCGCCCGCCACTCGTCGGTCCCCGCCGGGGGTGCGTCGGTCATCACGACACGATCGCACAGGGTCACCGCCCGCGGGTCGGGGAGCGCCGGCTGCCGCTCACGGTGGGTTCGTTGACGGCGTGAACCCGCGGGAACCAGTATGAACAAATGTTAGGTCTGGCAGTGGACGACGCGGCCCACGCCACGGGCGTCGATCGGCTCCGGCTGCTGGCGTCGGCGCTCGGGGGGCGCACGCTCGAGGTCGCCGACGGCGGCCCCGGCGAGCCCGCCTGGACCGACGGCACGACGGTGTTCGTCGACGCCCGGGCCACCCCGACCGAGCAGATCCGCATGGTGGCGGTGCAGGCCTCGCTCCTCGCCGCCGGGAGCCTCGAGGCGCGCGTCGTGCGGCAGCTCGGCCGCCGGTCGGCGCTGGCCCGGCGCTATCTCGCCGTGGAGGGTCACCGCGCTCTGGCGGCGAACGACGGGCTCCTCCCCCCGGTCGTGCGGGCGTTGACCGACCGCGGGGTCGGGTCGGGGCCCGATGCGGCCGAGGCCTCGCTGGCGATCGCCCGGGGTGGCCGGGTGCTCGACGATCCGCCGGGAGCCTTCGGCACGATCCGGCCGCGCCGGCTGCTCGCCGCACTCGAACGAGCCGAGGCCGTCGGGCCGTCGCCGGACCAGGCTCCTGGCTCACCGGCGGGGGCAGGCCGATCAGGCGTCGACGATCTCGACGACGATCTCGACGACGACGGTGACGGGCCGAGCGTGGGACACATGTTGTCGAGCCCGGTGGGGGGCGGGGGAGTGCTCGGGCGACTGCTCCAGCGCCTGCTCAGCCCGACGCGCGAGCGCGGTGGCGGCGGTCCCGCGGGCGCGGACACGCCGACCCATGCCGGCCGGGCCGGGCCCGGGGACCGCCGTCGGGCCGCGCACGCCGACGGTGTGCCGGAGGCGCACGACGCGACCGAGGCGTTCGTGCCACGGGCGAGGACGTATCCCGAGTGGGACGCCAACCGGCGGCGCTACCGCCCAGGCTGGTGCACCGTGCACGAGCGCGACCCCCGTCCCGCCGACCTGGCGCCGATGGATGTGCCCGACGGCGCGGCGCTGCGGCGACCGCTCGCCCGCCTCGGCACCGGCCTCACCCGCAGCCACCGGCAGATGCAGGGCGACGACATCGACATCGACGCCGTGGTCGAGGCCCGGGTGGAGGTGCTGGCGGGCTCGCCGCCCGACGACGCGGTCTACGTCGAAAGCCTCCGCCGTCGACGCGACCTCGCCGTCCTGGTCCTGCTCGACATCTCCGGCTCGGCGGGGGAGCCCGGTGCGGCGGGCCGGACGGTGCACGAGCACCAGCGGTCGGCCGCCGCGGCGCTGACGACCGCGCTCCACGACCTGGGCGACCGCGTGGCGCTGTACGCCTTCAACTCCCAGGGCCGGCGGGCGGTGCACGTCACGCGGGTGAAGCGGTTCGACGACCAGCTCGACGGCCGGGCCATCCGGCGCCTCGGCGGCCTCGTGCCGGCGGCCTACACCAGGCTCGGCGCCGCCATCCGCCACGGGGGGACCGTGCTGGAGGAGCGCGGCGGGACCGCCCGCCGGGTCCTCCTCGTCCTCTCGGACGGGTTCGCGTACGACCACGGCTACGAGGGCCCGTACGGCGAGGCCGACGCACGGCGCGCCCTCACCGAGGTCCGCCGCCGGGGCACGGGTTGCCTCTGTCTCAGCATCGGGGCCGGCACCGAGCCGGCGGCGCTCCGGCGGGTGTTCGGCACCGCGGCCCACGCCACGATCCCCACCCCCGAGCAGTTGCCGGAGCTGATCGGACCGCTGCTGCGCGCCGCGCTGCGTTCGGCGGAGGCGCAGCGCCGCGTGTTCCAGCGCAGGGAGCGCAGCCGGGTGCGGCTCGAGCTTCACAGGAGGACCTCATGACCACCGGGCCGCGGCCCTACTATGTGCCCGTCGGCAGCGAGGAGCAGGTGTTCACCGCGGCGTTCCGGCAGGGGCTGTCGGTCATGCTGAAGGGGCCGACCGGGTGCGGGAAGACCCGGTTCGTCGAGGCAATGGCCCACGACCTCGATCGGCCGCTCGTCACGGTGTCGTGCCACGACGACCTCACCACCGCCGACCTCGTCGGGCGCTTCCTCCTCCAGGGCGGCGAGACGCGCTGGGTCGACGGGCCGCTGACCCGGGCCGTGCGGGAGGGCGCTATCTGCTACCTCGACGAGGTCGTCGAGGCCCGGCAGGACACGACCGTGGTGATCCACCCGCTCGCCGACCACCGGCGCCAGCTGCCGATCGATCGCCTCGGCGTGGTCCTTGACGCCGCTCCGGGCTTCTGCCTGGTGGTGTCCTACAACCCCGGGTACCAGAGCGTCCTCAAGGACCTCAAGGACTCGACGCGCCAGCGCATGATCGCGATCGAGCTGGGCTTCCCGCCGCCCGACGTCGAGGAGAAGATCGTCTCGCACGAGGCCGGCGTCGAGCCCGAGAGGGCGGCGCAGCTTGTGCTGCTCGGCCAGGCGATCCGCCGCCTGGAGACCGCAGGGCTCCGGGAGGTGGCGTCGACCCGCGTGCTGATCGCCGCGGGGCGCCTCGTCGCCGAGGGCCTGCCTCCGCGGGAAGCCGCACGGGCCGCGGTCGCCGGTCCGCTCACCGACGATCCCGTGGTGACCGCGGGCCTGGTCGAGATGATCGACGCCTACCTGCCCGAGGGGGACGGCTGAGGCCGCGCCGATTGCCGGGGCCGCCGGCACGGGGACTAGCGTGCGGAACAAATATTCGGTCGCGAATGGGAGGGGCGAGCCCGTGGCTACGAGAGCGAAGGTGGGCGAACCCGGGAGCGTCGTGGTCACCGGCGCGTCACGGGGCCTCGGCCTCGCCTCGGCCGCCCACCTCCACCGCCAGGGGTGGACGGTCGTCGCCGCGGTGCGCTCGCCCGACGTCGCGTTGGAGCGCCTGCGCGCCGCGACCGGCGCCGATGCCGGCGATCCGCGCCTCGTCGCCGTCCGCCTCGACCTCGACGACCCGGCGTCGATCGCGGCCGCCGCCCAGGCGATCGGCGAGGCCGTGGGCGCTCCCGACGCGCTGGTCCACAATGCGGGCGTCGCCGCCGTCGGCTGCGTCGAGGAGACGCCGCCCAGCGTGTACGCCGAGGTCTTCTCGACGAACTTCTTCGGTCCCGTGCGGCTCACCCAGGAGCTGTTGCCGGCCATGCGCGCCGCCGGCCGCGGGCGGATCGTCGTCGTCTCCAGCCAGGGCGGCGTCCGGGGCATGCCCACGATCAGCGCCTACTCGGCGGCCAAGGGGGCGCTCGAACGGTGGGCCGAGGCGCTGTCCCCGGAGGTCGCGCCCTTCGGCATCGGCGTCACGATCCTCGTCGCCGGGACGTTCAAGACCGACATCCTCGAGCTGACACGGACGTACGCCGACGCAGACGGGCCCTATGCGGCGCACCATGCCGGGCTCGCCAGCGCCAGCCGCTGGATCCTGCGCCTGGCCCGCTCGCCCGAACGGTTTGCACCGGCCCTGGCGCGTGCCGTGACGGACCGGGCCCCGTTCGCCCGCCGCTCGGTGGGGCCCGATGCGCGCCTGATGGCGGTCGGCGGTCGCCTCATGCCCGCCCGGCTCTTCCAGCGGGTGGCGAGTCGGGTGATGGGCCTCCCGGGCCCGGGCTCGCTCCGCGGCGATCCCGCCCGGCTGGCCACCGTCACGCCGCAGTCCGGGGAACGGGAGTCCCACGGCTGACACAGCGGCCGCGCTCAGCTCGACGACGGTCGCCTCGCTGGACTCGACCGGTGGTAGGGGCTACAGCGGCATGCCGTGGTGGGGCGGGACGTCGCGCCGACCGATGGCGTCCGCTCGGCGGTGGAGCAGCTCGACGGTGCGGTCGAGATCGCGGGCGATGAGGAAACGCCGGGCCGCCGCCTCGGTGACGACGAAGTCGCCGAGCTCGTCGAGGTCGGCCTCGGTGACGTCCCGCCCGGCCTCGGCGAGCATCCCCTTCATCTCGTCGAACGTCATGCTCCGGCGGCCGGTGGCCTGCCCGCGGCGGGCGAGGTGCTCGGGGCGGTTGCGGGCGGCCGTGAACAGTCCGGTGCGCAGCAGGCCGCCCGAGGGATAGAAGACCGAGGCCCGCAGCGCGGTGCCCTCGGACACCAGGTTGTGGTGGAGCGACTCGGTGAAGCAGCTCACCGCCGCCTTGGACGCTGCGTACACCGACGCCGTGGGCACCGGCGCGAACCCGCCGTCGCCCGACGAGGTGTTCACGATCTGCCCGGGCTCGCCGCCGGCGATCATCCGGGGCACGAACGTCGACGTGCAGATCGCCGTCCCGAACACGTTGACGCCGAAGCACCAGCGCCAGTCGTTCGGTTCCTGCTGCCACGGCTTGCCGCCTCCGCCGGACGTGACGCCGGCGTTGTTGAACAGCAGGTGGACCGCGCCGTGCGCGTCGTAGACGGCGTCGGCGAGGTCGGCGACTGCGAGCTCGTCTGTGATGTCCACGCACCGACCCGTCACCTTCCCGAGCGGCCGCAGATCGTCGACGGCGGACGTCACGGCGCCGGCCTCGACGTCGGCGATCACCACGGTCGTGCCCCGGCGCAGCAGTGCGCCGACGATGCCTCGCCCGATGCCGCCCGCCCCGCCAGTGACCACGGCGACCGCGCCGTCCAGCTCCAGCGGTGGCGCATCCGCCGTCGCCGCCGCGCCCGGCGTCCCCCCACGAGACTCCGCCACGGTCAGCCTCTCCACTCGATGCCGTAGTCGTCGAACCAGAAGCGGGCCTCGCGCACGGCGTCGGGCGGCGTGCGGCGGTGGAGGTCCTGGTTGAGCTGCGTGGGCGTCGGCCCGATCTCGGCGGCGATCTTGGACAGGGCGTCGAGGTCGAGGTCGTAGCACCGCACCGCGTTGAGGCCGAGCAGGAGGCGCGTCTCCTCCACCGGGACCTGGCGGAAGTCCGTCGAGAGCCGCACGACCGTGTTCGGCCACGTGCCCTCGGGGTGCGGGTAGTCGGTGCCCCACATGAGCGCGTCGATGCCGTTGGCGTAGCGGCGGCGGATCTCGGGCTTGCTCATCGCGGACGCCCCGACGAACACGTTGGTCCCGAAGTACTCGGACGGGAGCCGCTCGATCACGTTCCTCGTCTGGGAGGCCATCTTCTTCACCTTCCAGTTCGTGCCGCCGAACATCACGTCCGTCTTGAAGAGCAGGTCGCCCACCCACCAGGAGCCGCACTCGACGGGCGCGTACTTGAGGTTCGGGAAGCGGTCGAACTTGCCGGACAGGAGGAGCTGCCACAGCGCCCGGTGGGTCCAGAACGCGACCTCGAGCATGAACTGGGGCATGTTCTCGTTGTACGAGGCCATGTCGGCCTCGCCGGAGTGCGTGTGCACCACGAGCCCGGCCTCCGCGCAGGCGGCCCAGACCGGGTCGTAGGACCGGTGCCCGTACGACGGCTGGTCGTGCCACATGGTGGGGATCAGGATCCCCTTGATCCCGGGCTTCCCGGCGAGCGTCCCGATCTCGCGCACGGCCTCGTCGATGCCGTGGGTGATGGGCACGAGCGCCACGCCGGCGCGGCGCGGCGGGTTGGTGGCGCAGAACTCGACGAGCCAGCGGTTGTGGGCGCGGGCGCCCGCCCAGGCGAGCCGCGGGTCGGTGATCATGCCGGCCTGCAGGCCGGCGCCGAACGGTGGCGCCTCCATGCCGGTGACCGAGTCGCCGTCGGGGAAGATCACCTCGCCGGCGACGCCGTCGGCGTCGAGCACCTTGTCCCGGACGGCGGGGTCGTAGGCGCCGCGCAACCCGGTCTCGTTCTCACGCTCCCACTGCTCGACGTAGGCGCCGTTGACCTCCTCGACCATCGTGCGGTGCTGGTGGCGGGTGACCAACCACTCGTCGAACTCGGGGTGCACCGAGGACTCGAGGTAGTCGCGGTAGTCCTCAACGAACAGCCCTGCGTGGGTGTCGGACGAGACGATGACGTACGGGGCGTCGCTCTGGTCGATGCCTTCCACCGGATCGGACATTGGCCCCCCTCGCCGTTCCGTGCGCGTTGCCGGGACGGAGCTCACATGCAACTATGACACTGTTACAGACGCCCCGGGGGAGCACAACCGCCAGATGCGGAAGACGGCCACGAAGCCACCGGCGGCAGCGCCCGTCGAGGTTGACGACAGGGACCCGAGCGATGCCGGACCCGGTCGCCGGACGGGGCTCGACCGTGTCGACGTGGTCGCCGCCGCGCGCCATCTCGTGGTGCGGGACGGCCCCGCGGCGCTCACCATGCGGCGGTTGGCCACCGAGCTCGACGTCGGGACGCCCACGATCTACTGGCACGTAGGCAGCCGCGACGAGCTCGTGGCCGCCATCGTCCGCACCCAGTCCGAGCGCCTCGCCGAGCGCCCGGTCGCCGGCACCACCGGTCGTGATCGGGTGTTGTCCGCCGCGCTCCACATCTACGCCGGCGCGATCGAGCACCGGGCGATCACGTCGCTGGCGCACCAGGCGGGCATGGATGCTCTGCTGCTGCACCACCTGGAAGCCGCGCTCGTCGCCGAGGTCGAAGCCGCCGGCCTGGTCGGCGACGGGTGCGCCGACGCGGTGCGGGCGATCCTGGTGGTCGTCACCGGCGCCCTCGTCCTGGCGCTGCGGGACCCGTCCCGGTTCCCCGAGGCCTACCGCTCGGGCGCGTTGTGGGCCGGCTCCGACGCGCCCGTCGCCCCCGCCACGCGCACCGCGCTGCGGGCCGATCCCGACCTCGACGCCCTCACTGCCGCCACCCTGCGGGCGGTCGTCGACCACCATGTGCCGGCGCCGGACGCGTCGGGCCCGACCGACCGAGGAGACACGTGAACGAGCCGATGACTGAACCGCCGACGACCCGACCGGGCGAGATCGCCGGCTGGCCCAAGCTCGTGGTCACCTACACCACCGACCCGGCCGGGGTGGCGGCCCTGCTGCCGCCCGGGCTCGAACCACTCGATCCCGTCGTCACCGTCGGCTTCTACTGCGTGCCGGTGCTCGACGAGCCCGAGCTCGGCGTCAGCGTCAAGGTCGAGGCGGCCTGGAAGGGCGTTGCCGGCCAGTACAACCTCGGGCTCGGCATCGACCAGGAGGCAGCCGTCCACGTCAGCGGCGAGACCAACGGGCAGCCCAAGTTCCTGTGCGACATCGCCTACTTCCGGTTCGGCGATCGGGTCACGGCGCGTGCCAGCCACCAGGGCTACACGTTCGTCGAGTTCAGCGGCACCGCGGCCGGCGAGGCCCGGCCACGCAACGGCGAGATCGTCGAGCACGAGTGGTGGACCAAGTACTCGCGTGCCATCGGCGGCGCCGAGGGCGCGTACGACTTCCCACCGCACGTCGTCGACGTGGCCACGACCTTCGAGCAGCGCCACGTCGAGGACGTCGACGGCGAGCTCGTGCTGCGCGACAGCCCGTGGGACCCGATCGCCCGGCATCTCCCGGTCTGCGAGACCGGCACGGCGCTGCTGGTCACCCAGCGACCCACCTCGCGCCGGCTGGCGAACGCCGGGCCGCTCGACCCCGACGCCTTCTGGCCGTTCGTCGACGTCATCGGCGGCAGCCGATGGCCCGGCCGGCGCGGGGGACCGCTGCCGCGATGACCACGACCACGACCGGACGATCGAAGGGAGCCCGCCATGGGCGCGACCACTGACCGCTACGTCGTGATCTCCGCCGATTGCCACGGCGGGGCGAGCATCGCCGGGTACAAGCCCTACCTGGCGTCGCGGTACCACGAGGAGTTCGACCGCTGGGCCGCGGAGTTCGACAACCCGTACGACGACACGACGGGCGCCGACGCCGACCGCAACTGGAGCTCGGACCGCCGCCTGCACGAGATGGAGGAGGACGGCGTCGTCGCCGAGGTCGTGTTCCCCAACACGATCCCGCCCTTCTTCCCCAAGGTGTCGTTGGTGCACCAGCCGCCCGGGGCGACGGACGGCGACCTCGAGCGGCGTTGGGCCGGCCTGCAGGCGCACAACCGCTGGCTGGCGGACTTCTGCAGCCAGGCACCTGGGCGCCGCGCCGGTATCGCCCAGATCATGCTCCACGACGTCGAGGCGTCGGTGCGCGAGATCGCGTGGGCCAAGGCCAACGGGCTCACCGGCGGGATCCTCCTACCGGGCGCACCACCGGGGTCGGGCGTGCCGCCCCTGTACGCCCCCGACTACGAGCCCATCTGGGACGCGTGCGAGGACCTCGGCATGCCGGTCACGCACCACAGCGGCAGCGCGGTGCCTGACATGGGGCCGTACCCCTCGGCCCAGATGATGTTCCTGCTCGAGGTGACGTGGTGGGCCCACCGGGCGCTGTGGCACCTCATCTACTCGGGGGTGATGGAACGCCACCCGACCTTGCAGTTCGTGTTCACCGAGCAGGGCACGGCGTGGATCCCCGAGGAGCTCACCCGTCTCGACTACTACCGGGGCCGCCTGTCCGGCGCGTCGGGTGCGGGCGACTCCCAGGAGGCGCGGTTCGGCGAGGGCGCCATCGACCAGCTGTCGCTGGCGCCGTCGCAGTACTGGCAGCGCCAGTGTCACGTCGGCTCCAGCTTCATCCGCCGCCACGAGGTCGGGCTGCGCGACCGGGTGGGGGTCGACCGGATCATGTGGGGGAGCGACTATCCCCACCTCGAGGGGTGCTGGCCGTTCTCGCGACAGCACCTGCGCCTCGCGTTCGCGGGCGTCCCGCAGGACGAGGTCCGCCTCCTGGTCGGCCGCAACGCAGCGGACGTCTACGGCTTCGACTGGGCCCACCTCGAGCGCCTGGCCGACCGCCACGGCCCCACCCCGGCCGAGGTGGACGAACCGCTCGCGCCCGACGACATCGTCGACGAGTCGCTGCGCTGCCCCGCCTTCGCCGCGGCGCGCTTCGGCTGACCAGTCCCGCTGTCAGCCGGCACCTTGCTCGCGCGCCCGGATCGACTCGAGCGACTCGTGGAAGTGCCAGTGGTGGCCTTCGAGATCGTCGGCCTCGTAGCGCCGGAAGCCGTAGAAGGCGTCCTCGACCGGCATCGTGATCGCGGCGCCCTCGCCGAGGGCGTGTTCGTAGTGCGCGTCGATGTCGTTGACCGCGACGTTGATCATCACCGTCGCGTGGCCGACATCACCGGGGCTGTAGAGGTGGTGGACATCGCGCGCGGCTGCGGTCGCACGACCGATCATGACCACGCCGTCGCCGAACTCGAGCCAGGCGAGCATGCCCTCGTCGTCATCGCCGCCACCCATCCGGGCCTCGCGGCGCTCGGTGAACTGGAACACGCGGGTGAGGTACTCGAGCGCGGCGACCTCGTCCGCATAGGTGAGACGCGGGTACATCGCCGGCGTGCGGCTCCACGCTTCAGCTTGGGGTGTCGTCGTTCCGATCGTGGACATGAGTCGCTCCTTCTCGCGCTTGAACAGTCCGGGGTCGCCCTCGTCGACCGGAAGGACCCGGTCGGGGCGAAGCGTGGCTGTCACCTGTTCTTCCTCGTTCTCGCCGACGAGTTCGCGGAGCCGGCCACGCGCCCGGTTCAGCCGCGACCGCACCGTGCCCACGGGAACGTCGAGCGCGCTGGCGATCTGCTCGTACGGCATGCCCTCCCACGCGAAGAGCAGAAGGGTGTCGCGTTCTCCCTGGGGGAGCGTGGCGATCGCAGCGGCGACGTCGGCCCAAAGCCGCGAGGCGTCGAGACGAGCGTCGACCTCGGAGAAGTGGTCGGACGCCGCCACGGACGTGTTCACCAACCGCGCGGTCGCGTCGAGACGGCGAGCCTCGCCCTGCCGGTGGCGGGCCAGGAGGTTGCTCGCGATGCCGTACAGCCAGGGCCGCGCCGCCGCGCGGTCGGTGTCGAAGCCCGCCCGCTTCTCGAATGCGATGCGAAAGAGCTCCCCCAGCAGGGAGTCGGCGTCATCGGGGCCGACCCGGCGCACGAAGTACCGGAACATCGTCGTTGCGTGCCGGTCGAACAGCTCTCCGAACGCGGCCGGCGACGTGAGCGAGCGCGCGATGACCTCGGCATCGGTGCGCGGATCCATCACCTCATGTTCCTCGCTCGCAGCGCCGGGTTCGGACCTTGTGCTCCACCGCGCCCGTGCGTCCGGATTCCCTCCGGTCGCCCGCGGTCGGTCAAGATTCTTCCCTTGCGGACCGCAATGCTCGAGGAGGGCGGATGAAGGTCGCAATCGTCGGAACCGGAGCGATGGGCTCCCTCTACGCCGGGCTGCTGGGACGGGCCGGTCACGAGGTGTGGGCGATCGACACCTGGCAGGAGCACGTCGACGCCATCGCGCGTGACGGGCTGGCGGTCTCGGGTGCCAGCGGCACTTTCGTGGTGCCCGGCATCAACACCGGGTACAAGCCGGGGGACGCCGGGCCCTGCGACCTGTGGGTCGTCGGG
Source organism: uncultured Acidimicrobiales bacterium (assembly GCA_963842395.1). GTDB lineage: Bacteria > Actinomycetota > Acidimicrobiia > Acidimicrobiales > VFJN01 > ZC4RG19. Next base: position 1,853,744 of record CAWJGJ010000001.1, on the reverse strand, counting down.
ACGAAGGCGCCGGACGTCGAGGACGTCGCGGCGCAGATCGCCCCGCTGCTCCGCCCGGACGACGTGGTGATGGCCTTCCAGAACGGCCTCGGCGCCGGTGAGCGGGTGGCCCGCCAGGTTCCCGACCAGCACGTGGTCGTCGGCATCGCCGAGGGCTTCGGCTCGTCGATCCCGGGACTGGGGCGCGTGCACCACCACGGCATGCGGCTGATCCGCATCGGCGAGATGCACGGTGGTGTGTCCGACCGGGTGCAGCGGATCGAGCGGACCTGGGGCGACGCCGGCTTCACCGTCAAGGCGTTCGACGACATCGATCTGATGGTGTGGGAGAAGTTCCTCTGCAACGTCACGCTCAGCGCCCCGACCGCCGCGTTCGACGTGACGGTCGGTGAGCTGATGGCCGACCCCGAGGCCTGGGCCGTCGCCCTCGGGTGCACGAGGGAGGCGTGGCAGGTCGGCCGAGCGAAGGGTGTGCCCTTCCGCTTCGACGACCCGGTCCGGTACGTGACCGAGTTCGCGAGCACGATCCCGGGTGCCAGCCCGTCGATGCGGCTCGACCACCTCGCCCGCCGGCCGTCCGAGGTGGACGTCATCAACGGCGCCGTCGTCGAGCTGGGGCGCGAGGTCGGCATCGAGACGCCGTACAACGCGACGCTCTGCGCGATCCTCCGCCGGCGGGAATCCCACTTCGGGTAGGGAGGCCGCCCGCCGGCAGGCCCACCGCAGCGAGGTCGGTACCGTCGCTGGCGGCCGCCGGTTCTCATCGGTGCGGCTCCGCCGCCGTACGGTGCTCGTGATGCGTCTGATCCTCGTCCGCCACGGACATGCACACGCCGGCTTCCACGGCGTCATCGGGGGACCGGCCGGCTGCACCGGCCTGACCGACCGCGGCCGCCGGCAGGCCGCAGCGCTGCGGGACCACCTCGCGGCGTCGGGGCGCCTGCGGGCCGACGTCCTGCTCTCCAGCATCATCCCCCGGGCCATCGAGACCGCAGAGATCATCGCCCCCGGCCTGGGAGTCGAGACCTTCGGCCGCGACTGCGACCTCTGCGAGGTGCACACCGGCGCCGCCGATGGCCTGGAGTGGGCCGAGTGGGGCGTCCGCTACGGATCCTTCGACATGGAGGCCGAACCGGACCGGGTGTTCGCCCCGGAGGGGGAGAGCTGGACCAGCTTCCACGCGCGCGTGCAGCAGGTGCTCGAGAGGCTGGCGCGGGAGTACAGGGAGCGGACGGTCGTGGCCGTGTGCCACGCCGGCGTGATCATGGCGTCGATGCGGGTGCTGGCCGGCATCGGCCGGTCGGGGACCGGTGCACGGCTGGCGCCGAGCAACACGGGGCTCACCGAGTGGGAGTGGGAGCCGGAGCCCGGGCGGTGGACGCTGCACTCGTTCAACGAGGCGAGCCACCTCCTCCCGCTCGCCGCCGGCTGACGCGCCGCGGGCACGCCCCGCGGGTAGGACCGCCGTCCCCGGGGGTAGGCATCGGGGCATGACGGACGACGACAGGTACTCGATCGATGCCGCGCGCGCCGCCGCGGAGCGCGACGAGCTCGAGGACTGGGTCGCCGAGTTCCTCGCCAGCCCGGGCAGCGACAACGGCGCGCTCGCCGCGCGCCTCACCAGCCGGCCCCGCTGGTGGCTCGGTCCGGTACGGGTCCCGCTGCAGCAGCTGAACCGCCTGGCCGGCCCTCCCGGTGAGCCGGTGCTGTGCCCGGTCGACGAGGACTACTGGCGCGACGACGTCGACGACCTCGAGCAGGTCGTGCGCGAGGGGTGGGAGCCCCCGCCGGTGATCGCGTCCTATCGCGACGGCGAGCTGTTCCTCGAGGACGGCAACCACCGGGTCGAGGGCCTACGACGCACCGGCAAGCGCCAGGCCTGGGCGATCATCGGCTTCGACGACCCCGACGAGCGCGAGCAGTTCAGGGTGCCCAGCACGACCTGACCCGGCGAAGCCGTCACTCTGCGCGTTTGTTGCGGCGGGCAACTACGGTCTCCGGCGTGCGGGCGGAAGTAGGGACGTCCTCCCCGGGCGTCGTGCGGGTGGCAGTGCTTGGTCCTCTGGCGGTGACCGTCGGTGGTCGGGATGTCGTCGTGGCGGGGTTCCGGCGGCGCGCGCTCATCGCGCGCCTTGCGTTGAGCAACGGGTCCGTGGTGCCGTCGGACCGGTTGGCCGACGACCTGTGGGAGGACGATCCGGAGCGGCGGTCGGTGCCCACGTTGCGGACCTACGTGGCCAAGCTCCGGCAGCTCCTGCCGGGAGGAGCCGAGTTCCTGTCGTCCGCGCCCGGTGGATACGCCCTGGCCACCGGGCCCGACACGCTCGACGCCGCCCGGTTCGAGCGGTCGGTGGGCGAGGCGACGGGCGCGCCGGACCACGTCGAGCGCCTGCTGCTCCCGGCGCTGGCCGAGTGGCGGGGCGGCGCGTTCGAGGAGTTCGCGCACCTGAGCTGGGCCCGGCACGACGCGATCCGGCTCGACGAGCTGCGCCTCGTCGCGCAGGAGCGGTTGTTCGACGCGCAGCTCGCGGTCGGGCGCCACGCCGAGCTGGTGCCGGCCCTCGGTGCCCTCGCGTCGGCACACCCGCTGCGCGAGCGGCTGCAGGTCCAGCTCGTCACGGCCCTCTACCGCAGCGGGCGCCAGGCCGAGGCTCTGGCCGTGCAGCGGCGCGCCGAGCGCGGCGCTCGTGGACGACCTGGGGCTCGACCCGGGTGTGGAGCTGGCGGAGCTCGAGGGGCGCATCCTGCGCCAGGACCCGTCGCTCGCCGCCGGCCCCGACGACCGGCCGGCGCAGCTCCGCGGCATCGGGTTCGCCACGGTCCTGCCCCGGGCCTTGCGAGGCCGGCGCGGGGACATCCCGTTCGTCGGACGCACCAGGGAGCTGGCGCGACTCGACGCGGCCCTCGACGGCGCGGGGGCGGACGGTGCGCGCCTCGTCGTGCTGCGGGGCGAGCAGGGCATCGGCAAGTCCCGGCTGGCGGCCGAGTTCGGCGGCCGGGCGCTGGCCCTGGGGGCCAACGTCCTCTACGGCCGGTGTGACGAGGGCGTCGGTGCGCCGTACCAGCCCTTCGTGGCCGCGCTGCGCGAGTTGGCCGACCGGGCGCCGCTCGACACCCTGGCCGCCCGGCTGGGCGACGACGCCGGGGCCCTCGCCGCCCTGGCACCCGAGCTGGCGCGCCACCTGCCGGCCGGCCGCCGGCCGTCCTCCGGGATCGACCCGGCGGCGCAGCGGCTCCGGCTGTTCGATGCGGTCGCGGGCTGGCTGCGCGCCGTCGCGGGGATCGGTCCGACCGTCGTCGTGCTGGAGGACGTGCACTGGGCGACCACGTCGACTGCGATGCTCACGCGGCACGTCGTCCGGGCCCTGGCCGACCGGCCCGTCCTGGTGCTCGCCACCGCCCGGTCGACCGCGCCGGACGCCAGCGCCCTGGTGACCGGTCTCGTGGCCGACCTGCACCGCGACGGCAGCGTCGAGGTGGTCGACCTCGCCGGCCTGGATGCCGACGCCATCGGCGCGTTCGTGGCCGCCGAGCGGGGCACCGTCAACGGATCGGCCCCGCATGTCGACCGGCTGCGCGTCGCCACCGCCGGTAATCCGTTCCTGCTCACCGCGCTCGCCCGCTACGGCGCGCTCGAGGGCGGTGACGTGCCCCCGTCGATCAGGGACGTGCTCGTGGCCAGGATCGAGCGTCTGCCCGCGGCGGTGCGCGACGCCGTGCGCGTCGGCGCCGTGGCCGGCATCGAGTTCGACGTCGGAGCCGTGGCCGCGGCCCTCGCTCGGGACGACGACGACACGATCACGTCGCTCGACGATGCCGTCGCCGCCGGGCTGCTCCACGAGGTCGACGGGGCGCGGGGCCGCTATGCCTTCGTCCACGGGATCGTGCAGGTCGCGGTGGCCGACGCCCAGTCGGCGGCGCGCCGGGCGGCTGTCCACGCCGCGGTGGCGAGGGCGCTCGAGGACCGGGACGGGCCGGCCGACGAGATCGCCCACCACTGGCGCCGTGCGGGCCCGGACCACGCGCGCCGGGCCGCCGAGTGGAGCGTGCGCGTGGGGCGCCAGGCGCTGCAGCAGCTCGCGTACGACGACGCCGCACACCATCTGGCGACCGCGCTGGCGATCGCGCCCCGCGGCGATCCGGCATGGCGGTCGACGGCTCTCCTCGACCTGGCGACCGCCCGCGCCGGGACCGGCGACGCCGCCGCGGGCCGGGCGGCGCTGCTCGAGGCCGCGTCGCTGGCCCGCGCCACCGGGGACGCCGTCACCCTCGCCCGCGCGGCGCTCGGGTCGTCGGTGGGCGGCCGCGGCGTCTCCGGGTGGATCGCAGACCGCGCCCGGATCGGCCTGCTGGCGGAGGCCCGGGTCGCTCTGCCCGCGGGCCAACGGATCCTGCGGATCCGCGTCACGGGCGAGCTGGCCCTCGCCTCCTACCGGCGGGAGGACAGGCCCCGCCGCCGGGAGCTCGGGCGTGAGGCCGTCGCGCTCGCGGACGCCGAGGGGACGCAGGAGGCGCTGGTGGCCGCCCTTCCCGCCAGCCGGGTCGCCTACTGGCACCCGCGTGACGCCCAGGTGCGCCGGGCCCGGGCGCGGGCCGGGCTCCGCGCCGCGGAGGCCGTCGGAGACCTGCCGGCCGTGGTCGACGCCCTCGACTGGCTGGCGGCCGACGCCTGCGAGCTCGGCGACCGTGCGGCGTTCGACGACGCGGTCGCCCGCGGCCGGGCGCTCGCCGCGGAGGCGGGCGGCGTCGTCCCCCGCTGGCGGGCCCGGGTGTGGGATGCGGTCGTGGCGGCGCTCGCCGGAGACCTGGACGACGCCGAGGCGCAGGCGGCCGCGGCGCTCGCCGTGTGGGACGCCGAGCCGGCGCCGGACGCCCTGCTCGCCTTCGGTGCCCAGCTCTGCATGCTCCGCCTGCTCCAGGGTCGGGCCGCCGAGGTGGCCGACATGGCCGACCGGGCGGCGGCCACGGGGCCGAGCAACGCCGGCGTGCTGGGCCCGCGCGCCCTCGTGATGGCGGCAGCGGGCCGGACGCACGACGCGGCGCCGCTCGTGGCGCGCCTGGCCGCGGGCGGCCTCGACCGGCTGCCCCACGACTCGCAGTGGCTGCTCGGCGCCGTCACGCTCGCCGAGGCCGCGGTCCTGGTCGGCGACGGCGACGCGATGGCCGCCTGTGCGACCGCCCTGGCACCGTTCCCGGATCGCCTCGCGACGCTGGCCGGTCCCGGGCTCGTGTGGGGCTCCGTCGCCCACCAGCTCGGCTGCGTGGCCCTCGCTCTCGGCCGGCGAGCCGAGGCGGTGGGCTACCTGGAGCGGGCCTGCGAGGTCGAGCGCGCCTTCGGCGCCGTCCCGTGGTCGGCCCGCTCGGAGGCCAGGCTGGCGGCCGCGCGCCGACCTGCGATCGCCCCGGCCTACGGGCCGGCGGGGGCGGTCGGAGCCTGAGCCCCGACCGCCCCACCTGGCCTGCAGGTGCCAGGACCGTCAGTGGACGGAGAAGGCGTACAGCTGGTTGTTGGGGGTCCCGAAGCCGAAGTTCGAGTAGCCGGAGCCCCAGTACAGCGTCCCGTTCGAGATGGCGGCGCCCGACAGGCACGAGCCACCGCTCGCGTACTGCCACAGGACGTCGCCGCTGGCGGCGTCGAGTGCGTACATGTGACCGAGTGCGTCGAGGCTGCACCCGAACACCACGCCGTTGGCGGTGGTCACCGGCCCCGAGGCACCGCCACCCTGCGGCGGTGCGGTCTGCCACAGGATCTCCCCGGTGGCGGCGTCGAGCCCGGCCCACATGCCCGCGGTCGTGTCGTCGGGGCCCCACGGGACGAGGTTGCTGTTGGCGTTCGCCGTGTAGACCCGGCGGCCATCGACGGCCGATCCCCACTGGAGCCCGCCGGCGGTGCCCCCGGGTCCGGTCTGGGTCTCCCAGACCACCGCGCCGGTGTCCGGATCGAGCGCCCAGTACACGCCGCTCTTCTGTCCGGCGCCGACGAGGTCGACCTTCCGTCCCTGCGCGTCCTTGGCCTGGAAGAGCGCCGGCGCCTGGCCGAAGTCGTAGTCGGGGCCCGCCGGCTCGGGGCAGTTCCCCCCGTCACCGAGGAACGGGATGCAGTCGACGGTCCAGGCGTCGAAGGGCAGCGCCCGGGTCACCCACTTCACCTGCCCGGTGCGGAGGTCGAGCGCCAGGATGGCGTCGAAGAAGTCGTCCGCGGGCAGGCAGGCCTCCGTCGTCTCGGGATCGCCCGCGGCGTCGGTGACGCACTGCAGGACCGAGTCCGGAACGGAGTAGTTGTTGCCGGTGGCGATGTACAGGTTGCCCCGCCGGGTGTCCACGGCCGGGGAGCTGCCCCAGATGGCGTTGCCGCTGTAGCCGGGGGGCGCCATCGAAGTCGTCCACAACAGCTTGCCGGTCTTGATGTCGAGGGCCGCCATGCTGCCCCGGAACGTGCAGCAGGGATAGTCGGGGGCGATCGCGGCGAGCAGCTCCTCCTGGGAGGCGACGCCGACGTAGGCCACGCCACCGTGGATGACGGCCGACTGGGTGATGATGGCGGCGGGATGGGGATCGACCTGCGTCGCCCACAGCAGCGCGCCGGTCCTCTTGTCGATCCCGAACACCCGGCCGCCGCCGCCCAGCGGGCCCTGGTTGCCGACGACGAGGGTGTTGCCGGAGATCGCCGGCGTCGCCCGCGCCTTGTCGCCCGGGATGCCGGAGTAGCTGGTGATGGTCCGCGTCCACGCGATGGCGCCGGTGGCCCGGTCGACCGCGTAGAGGTTGCCGGCCCAGTCGGGGAAGTACACCCGGTCCTCGTCGACCGCCGGGGTCGCCGAGACGTCGCCGCCGGTCTCCACGACCCAGTCCACGTCGAGGTCACCCGCGTTGGCGACGGAGATCTCGTGTTCCGAGGCCTGGAACCGGGTGTTCGCCGGGTTGCCTCCGGCGCTCGTCCACTGGTCGCCGCCGGACCCGGCGTCCGCCGGTGCGGCCAAGGCCACGACGGCGAGTGCGCACACCGCGCCCGTCGTCCTGATGATCCGCCCGAATCTCATGGCTGCTCCTCGCTTCGTCACCACGAGGGCGCGGCGGTGAGCGCACGGTCTGCCCCGACCGCGCCTGCCCGTCCGCCGCTCGTCGTCTCGCCCTCGACGCGGGCTGGGGCCGCTGGGGCGTGACGGTAACGACGCCGGGGTTGCTCGGAGGTTGCTCGCCGGTTGCCCCGGGCTCAGGGGGGCGGAGTCTCAGGGGAGGGCGAGGGCGGAGAGCGCGAAGTTGAAGTTGCCCAGGGTGGTGGCGGCGAACACGCGGCCGCCCGACACCGAGAGCTCGAGGGCGGACCCGGTGACCGGGACCGTGGCCAACGGGCTGCAGGTCTCGGCCCCGCACCCGTCTGCACCGAGCGCGACGACGACACCGTCGCTCGACACGTCGTTCACCCCGACGTACACGACGTCGCCGCCGACGGTCACCTCGGTGGTGAAGAACCTCGCCGGGATCGGGACGGACCACGAGGTCGTGAACGGCGTGGCGCAGTCCGCGCAGTACTCGATCGCCCGCACGTGGATCACCTCGGTCGCGGCCCCCGGCTCCTGCGTGTAGTAGATCGTCGAGCCCCGCACGGCCAGCACGCCGGTGTTGCTTCCGATGTCGGCGACGCCGCTGAGCTGGGCGCCGGTGGCAGGGTCGAACGCCCGGACGGCGCTGGAGATGGTCGGCGGACGCCCGGCGAGGGTTGTGGTCGTCTTCACGAAGAGGACGCCGTTCGAGGCGACGGCGGCGCCGCCGAAGGAGGTCACGGAGATCGGCGGGCTGCTGGGCACCGTCGCCGTCCACGCCGGGGAGCAGGTCGTGGCGCCGCAGCCTGCGGCCGGGAAGGCCAGCAGGCTCGAGCCGTCGGGGATGATCACCTTGTCGCCGGCGAACGTCGGCAGGAAGGAGAGGGAGCCGTCGGGCGGCGTGTAGCTGTACTGCATGGCCAGCGTGTCCCGGTCCCGCACCTCGAGGCGCAGCGTCGTGCCGGGCACGCAGCCGGCGCCGATGGGCTGCGTCACCACCGCCACGTGGTCGCCGCTCGTCACCGCGGGCCCCATCGGCCTCCGGCCCGGCTCGAAGGACAGCCGGGCCCCGGTGGCGGGGTCGAGTCTCTCGATGCCGGTCGGGCACGAGGACGGCGGCGGATTGACCCCTCCGGCCCAGCCGTAGCCGGTCACCAGGGCGTCGCCCGAGAAGGCGACGGGGTTGACAATCGGGCGCACGCTGCTGTCGACCAGCACGCGATGCCACAGCCGGGCGCCGGTGCCCGGCGAGAAGGCCTCGACGTGGACGGAGCCGTCGCCCGGCCAGTCGTCCTCCGACACGACGACCCGCCCGTTCGCGACCACGGGCTCGTAGGCGAGGGCCGCGGTCGGCACCGACCAGGCCTCCGCCAACCCGGACACGTTCCCGCTGTTCAACCCGGTCTCGAGGGTGTTGGCCCGCGTGTGCTCCGGCCCCCCTCCCGGCTGGGGCCAGCACCCCGTCGCCACCAAAGCGAACGCCGCCGCCGCCACTGCGGCTGGACGCCGGAGCGCCCCACCCGGACCTCGGTCGAGTGCCATGACATCCCCCTGCTCCGCCGTAACCCGGAACTCCACGGAGCGTAGCCCGCTCCCTACGGGTGCGCCGGGCAGGGCCCCTCCCATTTCCGTCTGGTCGCCCGGTCATGCCGGTCCGTCCCCGCAGTACATTCAGGCGATGGAGCCAGCGCGTCCACAACCGGTCTCGACCACGGACGTCCTCTCGGGTCTCCGGTTCCTCGCTGATCGCTCGCCGGGCACCACGGACGATGAGGCGGCCGACGCCTTCGCCATGTTGGCGCCGTATCGGGAGGGTGGCGTGTTCGTCGGCCACTGGGCCGGAGACAGCGAGTGGGAGCGTCATGGCGTCGCCGACGAGATCGTGATGGTCCTCGACGGCGAGACGACCATCTTCTTCCTCGGGGAGGAGGGCGAGCAGCCCGCTCGCCTCAGGTCCGGCGATCTCGTGATCGTGCCGCAGGGCACCTGGCACCGGTTCGAGACGCCGGATGGCGTCAAGGTGCTCAGCGTCACCCCCCAGCCGACGGATCACACCGCCCAACGACCGGGCTGACGGCCCACCCGACACCCGGACGACGCGCCGTGGCCAGCGCACGGGAGGCGGCTCCCGGTACGGCCCGCAGTGTCAGACCGCGGCGGCGGTCAGGATCCGCGTCCTGGGTGTGCCATTCAGCGCGGGGGAGCTCTCCGGGGTCGCCCAGACCCGGGTCTCCAGGAAGTCGCGGAACGACTCGGCTGCCTCGACGTCGTCGAACTCCAGATCGACGAGCACGTAGCAGAGGTCGTCGATGGGCCGCTGCACCCGGTGGGAACGAACGCCGGCCTGACGGCGCATGTCATCGAACCGCCGGAAGGCTTCGACCCAGGTCTCGAAGTCGGTGATCGGGTGCTCGATGTGCAGGGTGGGCATGGTTCCTCCCGGTCGCGGTCCTTCGGTCGGACGCTACGGATGGCGTGCGACGCTGCCAATCCCAGGTTCCTGGGTTTGTCGGTGCCGTGGGTCGTTCGGTGCGGCGTAGCGTCCGTGGGGTGAACACGCCTGCCGCGCGTGCCGGGGCGGAGCGAGTCATCCGAGCCTGCGGTGCGCACAACGAGGAGCGCGCGTTGCGGCTGGCGGTGCTCGACGAGGTCCGGGCTGTGGTCGGCTTCGACGCGTACGCATGGCTGCTCACCGACCCCGAGACCGAGGTGGGTGTGGCGCCGCTCGCCGCAGTGCCGTGCCTGCCGGAGCTGCCACGTCTCGTCCGCCTCAAGTACCTGACGCGGATCAACCGCTGGACGGGGCTCGACGGTCCCCTCGGCCTCCTCAGCGCGGCCACCGGTGGCCGCCGGGAACGAAGCCTCGTGTGGCGGGACCTGCAGCGCAACTACGACGTCGGCGACGTCGCGTCGCTGGTGTTCCGCGACCGGTTCGGATGCTGGGGGTTTCTCGACCTATGGCGGATGGGCACCGCAGCCACCTTCAGCGACCAGGAGGCGGACGTCCTGACCCGGATCGCGGGTGCGATCACCGAGGCGCTGCGACGGTGCCAGGCCCGCACCTTCGACGGCGCCGGGACCGATCTCGACCGGGAGGGGCCGGTCGTCCTGCTCCTCTCACCACAGCTCCAGGTCATGTCCCACACCCCGGAGACCGAGGGGTACCTCCGGCGACTCGTCCCACCCGAGCTCGATCAGCCGCCCGTCCCGGCCGGGGCCTACAACGTGGCGGCGCAGCTCCTGGCGGTGGAGTCGGGCATCGACGACCACCCACCCTCCGCCCGCGTCCACATGGGCGGCGGGACATGGCTGACTCTGCGGGCCGCCCGCATCGGCGGTGTCGCGTCGGACGTTGGTCAGGACGTCGCGGTGACGATCGAACCGACCTCGCCGACCGCGCGGACGTCGCTCTTCGTCAGGGCGTGTGGGCTCAGTCGCCGAGAGGCGGAGCTGCTGACGCACCTCTCGACCGGCGCCGACACCCGCCAGATCGCGCAGCGGATGTACCTCTCGGAGAACACGGTCCAGGACCACCTCAAGTCGATCTTCCTGAAGACCGGAACGCGCAATCGCCGGGCACTTCTCGCTCGGGCCGTCGGTAGCTGAGAGTCGGGGACGGGACTGCGGCCACGACAGCTTCTCGATCGGGGCATCTGCGACAGGGGGAGCTCGCGCCCGCGACAATGGTCGTCGTGGGATTGATCGATCAGATCGGCTACCAGGTGTCCGAGGCCAACCGCTTCCAGAGGCTCATCTGGAAGGTGTCCTCGTCGCGGCCGGGCGCGTGGTGCTTCGCCAAGACCCTCCATCACATCGACCGGTTGGTGCTCCGGCTCAGCCGACAGCGTGTGACGGTGCCGGGAGTACTCGCCGGCCTCCCTGTGCTGACCCTGGCAACGACCGGCGCGCGCAGTGGGCAGCGGCGGGAGGTGCCGTTGGTCGGCGTGCCGTCCGGCGACCAGATCGCGGTCATCGGCACGCGGTTCGGCCAGGCCCGAACGCCCGCCTGGTACTTCAACCTGCGGGCCGAGCCCCGGGCAGAGGTCAGCTATCGGGGTCGGACCGCGCCCGTCGTGGCGCGGGAGGCGGAGGGCGACGAGCGCGAAGCCGTGTGGACGCGAGGGTGCCAGATCTACGCCGGCTACCAGGCATATGCCCGCCGGCTCGATCACCGGCGGATCCACGTGATGGTCCTGGAAGCGTCGCCCGGAAGCTGACGGGCCCGGCGCTCCTGTCGGTCACGGGTCGGCGGCGTGGATCGCGTCGAGCTGGGCTCTCAGATGGGTCCGTTCGACGTCGTTGGCGCACAGGCCGATCGCCGTGCGGTAGGAGGTCCGGGCGAGCTCGGTGTCGCCGGCACGGCGTGCGAGGTCGGCGCGGACGGCGGGGACGCGGTGGTTGTCGGGCAGGACCGCGTCGAGTCCCGCGATGAGGGCCAGGCCGGCCAGGGGACCCTGGACCTCGGCGATCGCGACCGCGCGGTTGAGTCGGACGATCGCGGAGCCGGTTCGTGCTTCGAGGTGGGCGTAGTGGCCAGCGATCGCGGTCCAGTCCGTCGCTCCGGCGGTGGGCGCCCGCGCGTGCTCGGCAGCGATGAGGGCCTGGAGTCGGAGCTCGTCGGCGAATCCCTCCTCGGGCCGGAGCCTGGCGGCGAGCCCGAGCCCGGCCCGTATCTCGTCGTGATGCCACAGCGAGCGGTCCTGGTCGGCGAGGGTCACCAGGCGGCCCTGCCGCTGGCGGGCGGCGCGGCGCGAGTGTTGGAGCACCAGGAGCGCGAGCATCGCCTGGACCTGGGTGGCGTCGGGCACGAGGTCGTGGAGGACGGCGGCGAGCCGCACGGCGTCTCCCGCCAGGTCGGCACGCAACAGGTCGGGCCCGGCGCCGGGGGTGTACCCGGCGGTGAAGGCGAGGTAGATCGTTCGACAGACCTCGTCGAGGCGCGATCTGAGCTCGTCGGCGAGCGGGGCGCCGATCGGGATGCCCGCGAGCACGATCTTCTTCTTCGCCCGCGTCAGACGTGCCGCCATCGTCGACGACGGCACGAGGAACAGGCGGGCGATCTGATCGGTCGGTGTCCCGATGACGAGGCGGAGCGCCAGCGCGGAGCGCGATTCGCTCGGGAGTGCCGGGTGGCAGCACAACAGGATGAGCTGCAGTCGATCGTCGGCCAGCGCGTCCTGTGCATCTCCCGGTGGTGGCACCCATCCGGGCCTGACCGCGAGCAGCGCCGCCTTGCGGCCCGCGATGGCCTCGGCCCTCAGTCGGCCGACGACGTGGCGGTAGGCGGTGGCGTACAGCCAGCCGGCCGGATTGGCCGGCACGCCCTCGCGGGGCCAGCGGTCCGACGCCCGGGCGAAGGCCTCGCCCAGGGCGTCCTCGGCCAGGTCGAGGCGACGGGTCCGCGACACCAGCAGCGACAACAGCCGGCCCCAGTGGGCCCGGAAGACCTGCTCGATGACTCGGTCAGGACATGTCGGGGACCGGTCGGATGTCGATGTCATAGGCGGGCAGGACCCTGCAGAGCTCGATCACGGTGTCGAGGTCGGGCGCATCGAGAAGGTAGTAGCCACCGATCTGCTCGGCCGCCTCGGCGAACGGGCCGTCGGTGATGGTCATCTCGCCGCCCCGCGTGCGCAGCGTCGTGGCCATCGAGCCATCCGCCAACGCCTCCGCACTCAGGATCTCCACGCCCGGCCGGGCCGCGCATGCCTCATCGAAGGCGCCGAGCTCGGCCATCTGCGCCTCCTGCTCCTCCGCCGTCAGCTCCTCCCACCCGGGCAGCTCACCGAAGCCGGCAAGCAGAACGAAGTACTTCACAGCAACTCCTCTACGTCACGGCCGGCGACCACCACCGGCACCACCATGACGCGCCGCACCATCCCGAATCGACACCAGCGACGAGAAATCCTGCGCGGCTTGTACCCCACGCCAGCAGATCTGGAGGGCCCACGCCCGGCTGCCGGTCGGGCGTGGGCTCGTGCCGCGCGAGAGTGATCCTCGTGGATGGCATGTACGAGGTCGTTGGCGTCGTCGGGGGCGTCCTGGTCGCGGCGGGCCTGGTGATGATCCTCATGGCGTGGGGCGGCATGGACGAGCGGATGCCCACCCAGGTCCCGCCGAGGCGCCTCGCCCGCTACCCGATCGCGGCCGGTGCTCTGCTGTTGGTCGTCGCCGCCGTGGGCCTCATGGTTCCGGGAGGCTGAACTCGCAGCTAGCCGGCGGGGCGGGGCGCCTCGACCAACTGGTTTGCCGCGACGTCCTCGAGGCGGGTCTCCGTGCCGTCCGGGTACTCGATCACGACGGCGGGCACACGCGCCGCGTCCCCGAGGCCGAACAGCACGCGGGGGTCCTCGGACGACAGGTAGCTCCCACCTGCCTGCGCCTGTCGGACCAGCATGGTCCCGTCCGGGAGCTCCGCGGTGACGCGCGTCCCCGGCCGGAACCCCGGCAGCTGGACGGCCAGCCAGTTCCCACCGCGGGTGGTGTTCTCGAGCAGGATCAGCGGCCCGCCGATCGAGTTGATCGCGACGTCCAGGTCGCCGTCGTTGTCGTAGTCGGCCGCCGCGAGGCCGCGGCCGTTCGTCCGCAGACGGCCCTCCCCGCGGGCCCGGAGCCCCAGGTCCGTGAACCGCAGTGCCGCGCCGGTCGACCGGTTCTCCAGGACCTGGATCGGCTCCGCGTCGTCGACCAGGCTCGTGACCGGGATGTCGCCGTTCGTCAGGACGAGGTCGAGGTCGGTGTCCAGATCCAGGTCCACCCAGGAACCGCCCCAGCCGGTGCGTGCCGGCGTGTCCACGAAGTCGTCGCTGGCGTCCACGTACCCGATGCCTCCGGAGCCGGGGCCCGCTGGCATCCCTCGGTACACCGCGTGTCCCTGGCCCCGGGAGTTGGAGACGAACAGGTCGGTCAGTCCGTTGCCGTCGTAGTCGGCGGCGGCGATCCCCATCCCGGCGTGGGCGTCGGCGACGCCGGCGCGCCCCGCCACCTCTCGCAGGCGGAAGCCGAGGCCCGCCGGATCCGCGGCGGCGCCTCCCGGCCAGGGCGCGTTCCGGTACAGGCGGTTCGGGTCCTCGTCGTTCGCCACGTACACGTCGAGGCGGCCGTCGCCGTCGAGGTCGGCCATCACCGCGCCGAGACCGTGCTCGGGGTCGCCCGGGTCGACGCCGGCGAGCGCGCCCACCTCGCGGAACCGCGGCCGGCCGCTCGGGTCGGTCCCCAGGTTCAGGTAGAGGAGGTCGCGGACGCCCCGGTGGTTCGTGGGGTAACCGTCGAACGAGCCGGCGATCGGCGCGTTCGGGTCGGTGTAGCCGGCCACGAAGATGTCCGGGAGCCCGTCACCGTTCACGTCGCCCACGGCAGCGCCTGCGTGCCAGCCGTATGCGGCGATGCCCGCCGGCCGCGCGATCTCGCTGAAGGTCCCGTCCCCCCGGTTCCACAGCAGCGCGTCGTAGGTGGTCGACGTGACGTAGAGGTCGGTGCGGCCGTCGAGGTCGACGTCGGCCGCCACGCAGCCGTTGCCGCGCAGCGCGAGGTTCGCCCCCGAGCCGCGACTGACGTCGGTGAACGTCCCGCCGTCGTTGCGGAAGAGGGCGCTGCGCGGGAGGTCGCCCGCCTCCCGCCAACTGGCGACGTCCTGCTCGGCGTAGGAGTTGACCGCGAACAGGTCGAGCCACCCGTCGGCGTCGTAGTCGAGCCAGCACAGCCCGCCGCCCATCATCGCCGGTGGGTCCGAGCCGGCGGAGAAGCGGAACGCCTCGTGCCGGAACCGCAGGCCCACCTCGTCGGCGACATCGTGCAGCTGGGGCGCCACGAAGCCCGTCGGGTCCAACCGGGCCGGTGGCTCGCCGGCGGGCGACGGCGGCCGGGTCGGCGCGTCCCGCTCGCGCAGCACGGTGAACCCACCGTCCTGGAGCGAGAGCTCGAACGTGCGCTCGAAGCGCAGCGGTTGCGACCCGGACAGCATGGCCACGGCGATCGGTGGGCCCTGTCCCGCGCCCGGCTCGAGGGTCACGTCGGCGCGGTCGACCTCGCCGGCGGGGACGCCGACCCACGCGAGGGTCGCCAGCACGATCTGCTCGGCAGCGCCGCGGTCGAGCTGCGTGGCGACCCCGTGGGACGCCAGTATCTGGACCTGGGGCAGGTCCCCGCTCGACAGGGTGTCCGTGCCGCCCGGGCCCAGGCTCGGCTGCGCGGCGGTCCCGGCGACGAACACGAGGCTGGTCGCGGCGACCACGGCGCCGGCCGTCACCGCGCCCACCGCCGCACGACCGGCCGAGCGGAGCCGGAGGCGCGTGCGGTCGACGGCGGGGCGGGTCCGGTCGGCCGACGCCGCCAGCTCGACGAGGGGTCGCGCCGCGCAGACCAGGGCGAGCGCCGCCAGGACCGACACCTTCGTCGCGAACTCGCTGGTCCGGGGGGCGATGAGGAGCACTGACAGCAGGCCGATCGCGGCGCCGAAGGCCCGCCGGGCGGGCCGGGACGCGGGCACCGTCTTCGGGTCCGTGATCATGAAGAACAGGAAGACGAGGATCTCGGGGGAGAACACGAGGATCCGCCACAGCTCCGCCCCCGTGATCGGACCGAGGTGCCAGCGCGCGGTCATCGCGTGCTCGGTCGTGGCGAGCACCGCGATGCCGGCCGCGAACACGAGCCAGAAGCCGAGCGCGACGCTCACCAGGCGGAGCCGGCGGAGGATCGCGAAGCCGCCGGCGACGATCAGGGTCAGCGCCAGTGCCAGCCAGACCGACATCGGCCCCCACCAGAAGTCGAGGGGCTCGGCCCGCGCGGGCCCGAGCAGCAGGAAGCATGCGACGAGCCCGAAGTTGGACGGGTTGAAGACGTGCCGGCCGCGGAAGCGGATCAGGTACTTGGACAGCAGCGAGACCGCCGCGGTCCCGGCGAAGATCCACCACCCGCGCAGGCTCCACCAGTCGCCGTGCTCGGTGCCGGGGACCCGGAGGATGAACGCGACGCCGTTGCCGGTCAGCATCGCGCTCGCGGGCCACATGATCACGCCCTGCCGCCTGAAGGTGATCGCGACCTCGAGCACGGCGCACGTGAGGATCGAGATCAGGATCTGCGCGATCGAGAGCTGGAAGTCGAAGGCGACCTGCCCCAGGATCTGCAGCGAGATGATCACGCCTGCGAGGTGCAGGCGTGGATCGCGCAGGCTCGGCAGCAGCACCGGGTAGTCCGTCCCGCCGAGCCGCAGGGCCCGTGGCGCCGTCACCGGTTCAGTATGGCCGGTCGCCCGAACGCGGGCCGCGTCCGGGTCAGAGGCCGAGCTGCTCGGAGGCGAGTCGGGTCCCGTCGATCCGCGCGCTGATCTTGGCGAAGGCCACGTCCCGGGATGTCGAGGTGTCGTCGGCGAACGGTGAGAACCCGCAGTCATCGGTCGTGCCGAACCGGTCGCGGGGTAGGACGCCGGCGGCCTCGAGGACGCGGTCGCGGACCTCCTCGGCGGACTCGACGCGTGGGTCGATCGGATCGATCACCCCCACGAAGACCCGCTGTTCGGGGCGCAGGTGCTCGGCGATCAGCTCGAGCGTCGCCGCGGGGTCCTTCTCGCCGGCGAGCATCACGTAGACGTTGCCGACGTTCATCGCGAACAGCTCGGGAAGCAACTCGGCGTAGTCGACATCTGCGCTGTGGGTGGAGTCCTGGTCGCCGCCGGGACAGGTGTGCACGCCGATCCGGGCACGCTCGTCGTCGGAGAAGCGTTCGAGGACGCGGTTGTTGAGCGCCACGAAGTCCCGGAGCAGGCCGCCCGAGGGATCGAGCTTGATCGACAGGCGACCCTCGGTGAAGTCGATCTGCACCCGGTGGGCACCCCGGTCGAGTGAGCGCCGGATGTCCTGCTCGCAGGCATCCACGAGGTCGTCCAGGAACGCGTCGCGCCCGTAGCCCTCCACACCGTCGTGGGGGTAGATCAGGCTCAGCGCGGAGGCGGCGATCACGGCCTGCTTGACCGGCACGTGCGCGTAGCGCTGTGCGGCCTCGAGGTAGCCGTCCGCGTGCCGGCCGAACCGGAACGGTCCCGACGTGAGCCGCGGCAGCTGCCGGGTGTGACCGTCGGCGAACGGGATCACAGCGCCGTCCGGCGCCAGGTTCCCCAGGCCCTCGAGCGGATAGGTCGCGAAGCTCGACTTGGTCTGCTCCCCGTCCGAGATCACGGGTGAGCCCGTGGCCTCGAACCGCTCGATCGTGTCGCGGAGCGCACGGTCCTGGAGGTCGTGGAGCCGGTCGGGCTGGATGTCGCCTCGGCCGAGCGCCGCCATGCCGTCGATCAGTTCCTGGGGTCGGGGGATGCTGCCGATGGGCTCGGTCGGGATCAACACGCCTCCTCGGGTCGGCTCAGCGGTCGCCGGGCCGGCGCATCATAAGTGCCCCGGCGACGCGTCGATCAGGCGGCGAGGGCCTCGCACACGACCACGGCGTCGCCGGCCGGGTCGCCGCACGGGGCGTCGGTGCTCGTGTCGGCGTCGAGCCGGCGGTAGGCGGCCGAGATCCGGGCCACGGCGGTGACGGCGACGCCGACGAGACCGGCGAGGGCGAACATCACGGCCAGGCCCCGTGCCGGGCCGACCCCCCACCAGCCGCCGATGGTGTCGGCGATCCAGCCGTCCGTCGCCGACGGCATGAACACCGTCTCGGCCAGCGGACCCATGGCCAGCGCGGTGACGGGAGCGGCCGCGTTCTCGACCAGCTGGGCGAACCCGAACACCCGGCCCTGGCGCTCGAAGGGGATCGCCCGCTGCAGGACGGTCTGCTCGGCGGCCTCGATGGCGGGGATCAGCGCCAGCCACACGATCATGCCGATCACCAGCGGGACGATCGAGTGCCACACCGGGAACAGGACGCACGCCGTCCAGTTCACGAGGTTGCCGACGAGGATGACCCGCAGCGGGCGGGAGCCGAGCCCGACCTTGGCGACCACCAGCCCGCCGGCGATGAACGCCAGGCTGATGAAGCCGAAGAGGAAGCCCCACGTCTCCACCGACACCAGCGACAGGCCGTAGGCGTCGGTGAGCGACATGAACACGCCGGCGAGCAGGTTGTTGAACGCGGCCAGCCCGATCAGCATCCACAGGCCCGGCACGGCCCTGATCGCCTCGAGCGCGCCCCGGATGTCCACGCGGGGCCGGGCACCGTCGTCGCCGGCGGTGGGGGCCGGCTCGGGCACGTCGATCCCGACGAGGTGGATGAGGGCGACGACGGTGAGGGCGAGCGCGCCGTACAGCGCCCAGCCCATGCCGAGCTGGCCGATGACCAGGCCGCTGAACACCGAGGTGACGGCGAAGGAGATGCCGGTGACGGTGCCGACCATGCCGTTGGCACGATCGCGCTGGGATTCGGGCACCAGCAGGGTGACCGTCGTCGAGAGCGCGATGCCCCGCATCTGGCCGGCGACAGAGCCGAGCAGGGTCACGGCGACCAGCGCCCAGAACCAGGGGCTGGTGAGGTCCAGCAGCGCGCCGGCATCGGCCACCAGGAACAGGACCGTCGCGGCGGTGAAGCACACCGCCGACACGCCGGTCGACAGGACCATGGCGTCCTTCTTCCGGTGAGCGTCGACATAGGTGCCGTAGACGGGGCCGAACAGGGCCGAGGACAGGGCGAACGCGGCGCCGACCACCGCGGTGGCCACGACGGAGCGGGTCTCGAGGTAGACCCAGAACGTGAGTGCGAACCACAGGAACGAGCTGGTGACGCCCGAGACGAGGGTGTTGGCCAGCAGGCGCCGGAACGTGGCCATCCCGGCGTCGACTGGGGGACGGGGACGGATGCCGGTCGGGCTCTCGGGGTGGGTCGTGGCCGTCATGCCCCTACCGACGGTGGGGCCGCGCCGAACTCATCGCCCGTCTTCCGGGGCGTAGTCCTGGAAACGGGCCGCGCCGGGCTCCAGGGGCAGGCGGCAGGCGGTCGCCGCGAAGCTCACGGCGTGGTACCAGCCGCACAGCAGGAGGACGTCGAGCAGCTGTGCGTCGTCGAGCAGGCGATGCAGCTCGCCCCATAGCGCGTCGTCGATGTCGGCGCCGTCGTGGAGAGCGTCCGCGGCGCGCAGCAGGAGCCGGTCGCGCTCGTCGCCCCAGCACGGGTCGGCGGGGCCGCCGTGGGCGAGCGAGGCGACCTGGGCGGGCGTGAGGCCGGCGCGCTCGGCGAAGAAGGCGATGTGCACGCCCCACTCGTACTCGCAGCCGCACCGGGCGCAGGTCCGGTCGATCAGCAGCTCGCGGTCACGCAGGGACAGGGACAGGCGCCGGCTCAGGTAGTAGGCGCCCCATCCGTGGATGGCGTCGGCCATCGGGAGGTTCCGTACGAAGGTGCGGAACAGGCCGATGGGCGGCACGCCCGGCGGCATCATGGACCCGAGCCGCGCCTCGACGTCGGGTTCGTACGGTGGTGCCAGCGGAGTGATGCGGGCCATCGGAGGCCACCTTTCGCGTTGCTGTTTCCGAAACGCCTGCGACGGTATCGTTTCGAATATCGAAACGCAAGGGTGTGTCGGGCGAAGGGGGCCGCGGTCGTGACCACAGCGAAGGGGCCGGTTCCGGGCCGGCCGGTACGGGGATCGACGACGGGCCGGCCGCTCATGGCCGCGCTCGACCTGCTCGGCCGCCGGTGGGCGCTACGCATCCTGTGGGAGCTGCGGGACGGCCCGCTCGGCGCGCGGGCACTGCGGGACCGCTGCGACGGAATGTCGTCGAGCGTGTTGTACGAGCGCCTGGGGGAGCTCGCCCACGCCGGCCTGCTCGGCCGGGACGAGTCTGGGGCGTACGTCCTGACCGCTCACGGCCAGGCCCTGGGCCGGGCGCTTCGCCCCCTCGACGCGTGGGCGACGGCGTGGGCCACCGACGTCCGCTGAACCGGACGCCACTCGAACCAGCCTGTTGCCGTCGTAAAGAATATCGACGATTATCGAAGCGGACCGTGTCCGAGCCGTTCTCGACTCCACGGGCGAGGGCGCGTGTCCGGGGTGATGTGAGGGGGGATCGTGAGGACGTCGAACGGAAGTGCCGCGGTCGCCGCGGTGACCGATGCGGTCTCGCCGCCAGCCGAGCTCGAGACCGATCAGCTCCGGGCGTGGCTCGGCGAGAACTGGGACCCGGACCTCTCCGTCGCGGAGTGGTGGGAACGGCTCGGCCTCGCCGGTTGGGCGGCCCCGATCCTGCCCGTCGACCGCTACGGCCGGAGCCTCAGCAGGGGCGACGCCCTGCGTGTCGCCAGGACGATCGCCGAGCACGGCGCGCTGGGCGCCCCCGCCGGGCTCGGGCTCGCGCTCGCGGCGCCCACGATCGTCACGCACGGCATGCCGGAACAGGTCGACCGGTACGTGCGCGACATCGTCACCGGCCGGCGCGGGTGGTGCCAGCTGTTCAGCGAGCCCGGTGCGGGGTCCGACCTGGCCGGCCTCGCCACCCACGCGGTGCGGGACGGCGAGCTGTGGATGGTCAACGGCCAGAAGGTCTGGACCTCGGGTGGCCATCTGGCCGACTTCGGCATGCTGCTCGCCCGCACCAACCCCACCGCCCCCAAGCATCAGGGCATCACCTGGTTCGCCATCGACATGCGCCAGCCCGGCATCGAGATCCGGCCCCTCCGACAGATGACCGGCGACAGCAGCTTCAGCGAGGTGTTCTTCACCGAGGCCACCGTCCACGACGACGCCCGGATCGGCGACCTCAACGACGGATGGACCGTCGCCAACACGACGCTGCTCTACGAGCGCTCGGGCATGGGGGCGGGCGCCGGTGCGCCGGTCGGTGGGCGGATGGCGCACGCCGGGACCGTCGCCGGGGACCTCGATCGCCGCGCCGGCGAGTTCGTGCGGCCCCCGAGGCCCGCGCGGCCCTCGCATCCCCGTGAGGAGGCGACGCCCAGGTCGTCGCCGGCCAGCCTGTACATCGGCCTGGCCCGCGAGGTCGGCCGGGACACCGAGCCCGCCCTTCGCCAGCGCCTGGCCCAGGCCCACGTCCTGGGCGAGGTCCGCCGCATGAACACCGAGCGGCACAAGGCCGTGCGCGCCGCCGGGCAGGACATCCCCGGCATCGCCAACTTCTCCAAGCTGCTCACGGCCGACATCCTCCGTCTCCAACGCGACCTCGGCATGGAGCTGCTCGGCGCGCGGGGGATGCTCCACGGCTACGGCGCCGACGAGCGTCGCGCCCTCGACGATGCCGTCGGCGGCACGGCGGCAGCCCACACGGTCACCGGTCAGGCGCTCCAGGCCCAGGCGCTCCCGATCTTCGGCGGGACCGACCAGATCCAGCGCAACATCATCGGCGAGCGCGTGCTCGGCCTCCCCAAGGATCCGGGCGACCTCTCACGGGTCCCGTTCAACGAGCTCCCGAGGAACGGCTGAGCCGTGGCGGCACCCGTGACCGGACCAGGCGCCCCCCGCGAGCTCGACGACGAGCAGGTCGCTCGGGCCATACGCGCCCTGGAGCGAGAGTTCCCGCGGTGGCGGCGCCCGTCACTCCACGACGCGGCGTCCGTGGTCGCGATCGTGACGGGGGCGGTCACGGCGGCGCTCGCCGTGGTGCCGACGCTGGTGGAGACGTTCGAGGCCGGGTGGTCCGGGCGACCCTTCTGAGCGGCCGCCACCCTCGACGCCGAGGTGGGTGACCCCGTGCGGCGGCGGGATCAGCGGGCGTTGGGCTTGCGCCGGTGGTTGGCCTTCTTGCGGCGGGCCCTGGCCCGACGCTTGGCCGTCTTCTTCGACATGGCCGAGAGGCTACTCAGTCGAAGAGCTCGCCCGGGTCGGTACACGTTGTCCGGCCCCGAGCCGAAGCCGCGAGCTGGTCCCAGTCGACCTCGGTGTCCCACGGGAGGTCGGTGGTGGCGTTCCACTGCGAGGTCTTGGCCTTCTCGTACAGCTTCACCAGCGCCAGAGGCTGCGTTCGTAGTCACAGGTGAACAGCACGTCGCTGTGCAGCTCGATCTCGTGGACGACCCGCTGCAGCAGGGACGGGTCGCGCTCGATGACGATCTCGTCGACGTCGTTCACGTCGCGGTCGAGCTGGGTCACGGGTTCGTCTCCTGGGTGTAGGCGCCGATCAGGCGGCGCACGAGGTCGGTCCACTCGGCGCCGTCGGTCTCCGGCATGTCGAGGCTGCGGACGAGCATCGAGCCCAGGCTGAGCATGAGGGCGAACCGGGCTGCGGCCTGGGCCGACACGTCCGCGACGAGCTCGCCCTCGTCCTGGCCCCGGGCGATGAGCGCGGCCATGTGCCGCTCGCGCTCGCCGAGCGCCGTCGCCAGCACCTGGGCGAGCTCGGGGTCGCGGCGGGAGGTGAGCAGCGCCTCGACGAGCAGGGCGGTCGCCTCGTGCTCACGGGTGCCGAGCCGGCTCGCCAAGCGGAACAGCAGGTCGGGAACGTCGGTGGGACTCCCCGGCGGGAGGACGGAGGCGGTGGCCCGCTCGCTGTGGGCCCGGAGCGCGTCGGCGAGGAGCTCGGCCTTGCTCGCGTAGTGGGCGTAGATGGCTCCGCTGGTCAGCCCGGCCTCGCGGGCGATCTGGGCGATGGTCGCGCCCTCGTAGCCCTTGAGCTCGAACACCCGCGCCGCGGCGTCGAGCAGCCGTTCTCGTGTCTCCTCGGGGGTGACTCCTGCGATCCGGCCCATGGCCTCACCATAAAGAAGGCTCGTTACTTTCGTCAATAACGAGTGCTAGTTACTTTGCAGGGAACTGGGGCGTCGGCGGAGGCACGAGGTGCTATGCACTGCGGATGGAGCCGACGCACGGCCAGCGCACGTTGGCTGCCGAGATCCCCGGCAGCGTCGGCGCCCAGGTCCGCCTGACGGGGTGGCTCCACCACCAGCGCCAGCTGGCGAAGGTGGCGTTCCTGCTCGTGCGCGACCGCAGCGGCATCGCGCAGGTCGTGCTCACCGACAGCGCGGCTCGCGAGGCGGCGGCGCAGCTGATCCCCGAGACGCTCGTCGAGGTCGTCGGCACGGCCGTGGCGAACGACCAGGCGCCCAGCGGCGCGGAGGTGGTCGATCCCTGCGTGACCGTGATCGCGGCGGCCGTCGGAGCACCGCCCTTCGAGCTCCGGCGACCCGAGATCCTGGCCCTGTTGCCCACGCTGCTCGACCACGCCGCCGTGTCGCTGCGCCACCCGCGCCGGCGCGCCGTCGCGGCCCTGGCCGCGGCCTCCACCCGCGGCTTCCGGTCCACGCTCGAGGGCCGCGGCTTCACCGAGATCTTCACGCCCAAGGTCGTCGCCTCGGCCACCGAGAGCGGCGCCAACGTGTTCGAGATCGACTGGTTCGGGCGACGCGCCTACCTCGCGCAGAGCCCGCAGTTCTACAAGCAGATCATGGTCGGCGTGTTCGAGCGGGTGTTCGAGGTGGCGCCCGTCTTCCGCGCCGAGCCGCACGACACGGTGCGGCACCTGGCCGAGTACGTGTCGCTCGACGCCGAGCTCGGCTTCATCGAGGACCACCGCGACGTGATGGCCCTGCTCCGGGACGTCGTCGCCGGGATGGTCGACACCACCGCCGAGGACGCGGCGGGGTCGGTGGGCGTCCTCGGCCTGGAGCTCCCCAAGGTCCCCGACGAGATCCCCGCCCTCGACTTCCGTGAGGCCCAGCGGATGATCGAGTCCGCGACCGGCCGGAAGACCGTCGGCGAGCCCGATCTCGCCCCGGCCGACGAGCGCTGGCTGGGGGAGTGGGCCGCCCGCGAGCACGGGTCCGACTTCGTGTACGTCACCGGCTACCCCATGGTGAAGCGGCCCTTCTACACGCACCCGAGCCCCGACGACCCGGCGGTCTCCAACAGCTTCGACCTCCTCTTCCGGGGCCTGGAGCTCGTCACCGGTGGCCAGCGGCTGCACCGCTACGACGACTACGTGGCGGCGCTGGGCGACCAGGACCTCGCGCCCTACGCGAGCTACCTGGAGGCCTTCTGGCACGGGATGCCGCCGCACGGCGGCTTCGCCATCGGGCTGGAGCGCTGGACGGCACGCCTGACCGGCGCCGCCAACGTGCGCGAAGTGACCCTCTTCCCCCGTGACCTGAACCGCATCACCCCCTGACCCGGCGCCGATCATGCGGAAGCGCCGGTGCTCCCGGCCTCGGAGGGCCGAGGCCGGGAGACACCGGCTCGTCCCCGGCGAGTCGAGGGCGGAAGGTGTCTACTCGCCGAGGGGAGCTTGGTCCGGGCCCGGCGGTTCGCCGTTGCCCTGGCTCGGGTCGTCCTGTGGGCCCGCGTCGTCTGGCGGGCCCGGGTGGTCCGGCGGGCCCGGGGTGCTGTCGTCGCCCCGGGCCGGCACGGTGCTGGGAGGCACATCGGGCGCGTGCGGCGCCGCCGGTGTCTGGTTGGCCCGGGTCAGCCCGGTCTCACCGGACTGACCCGGGGCCTCGCCGTCGACGCCCGGGCCCGAGCGGCGGGCGGCGCCCGGTGCGTCGTCCGCGATCTGCTGGCCGTCGACGCCGCGCACGCCGTCGCTCCCGCCCGTGGCGTCATCGGAGACCCGGTCGCCGAAGTCGGGCGCCTCGTCGTTGTCGTGTTTCGTTGAACTCGACGGGCGAGACGACCTCGATGGCGTCGCGGACCGCGTCGTCGGCGGCGGCGGGCAGGATCCCCGCGGCACCGGCGCTGCCGACGGCGGCCGCGGCCAACGACGTCCCCAGGCCGATCTTCGCTGCCAGTCCCAGGCCGGTGATCCTGCTGGTCGTCCCCACGATCCGCGGGCTACCCCGCGTGCGGCGCCTTCCGGTTCGACCGCTCGGGTTCCGTCGTGTGGCCACCCCGACCACCGCGACGGCACCGCCTCGCGCCGGGGCGCCGTCGCGGATCAGCGACGTGAGCTCGGCGGACGGGGCGGGGACCGGCTCGTCGCCCAGGGCCCGCACCTCGCGTGCGAAGGCCGCCAGCGGCTCGTGCACGCGGTGCACGGACCTGCCGCGGACGATCGCCTCGATGACGTCGTCGTGGATGGGAGGGGTTGCCGTCATTCCGCTGGCGTCATCGCCGTCGAGGCTCAAAGCGATACCTCCTCGAGCGCAAGGATGCGCCCGATGGCCCGGAACCCCCGGCGTTGCAGCGCCTTGACCGCCTCCGGGGTCTTGCCGAGCGCACTCGCCACCTCGTCGACCGTGAGGCGGCCGAGCAGCCGCAGCAGCAGCACGTCGCGCTGGTCGGGCGACAGCCGCTCGCACAGGTCCCGCACCCGGTCGGTGCGCAGGGACCGGTCGACGATCTCCTCGACGTCGTCCGGCGCCGGGAGGTCGAGCGCTTCGGTGAGCGCCGTCAGCACGGGACGCCGCCCGAGCTTCCGGCGTTCGTCGAGGATCCGCCGATGCGCGATGGTGAACACCCACGAGCGGAACCCGGGCTCGTTGCCCTCGAAGGTCCCGACGTTGCGCAGGACGGCGACGAACACCTCGCTGGCCAGGTCCTCGGGCTCGGCGGCGCCCTGCATCCGCAGGTAGCCGGTGACCACCGGCGAGAGCGCGATGAAGATTCTCTCGAACGCCCAGGGCGCGCCGCGCTGCGCCGCCGCCAGCACGGCGTCGAAGCTCCCGTCGAACCGATCACTCCCAGCCATGAGTTCGTCTGTCACGTGATCGCCGCGACGCCCCGAAAGGTGACGCGTCCGGCGAGGACTCCGACGTCCGTCCGAACCCGGGCGTACCCCTCGGGCCCGACGCGGCGATGACAGCCCGACGTCACACGGGCGCGCATTCGCTCGGACTGGGGAACGGGAACCATGGGGACAGCAGCTCGGCACGTGGTGGCAGCGACGGTGGGAGGGCTCGTCCTGTCGGGTCTCGCCGCGCCGGCGGTCGCCCAACCCAGTCCGCCAGGCAACAACGGCACGGTGAAGATCGACGCGCTGGACTTCGACGACCACCCCGACAACGAGCCGCACGACGGCTGCGTGTTCCAGGTCGACTTCTACGGCTTCGACCTGGGCGACCTCGACGCGACCGTCACGTTCACGCTCGTCCCGCCCACCGGTGACAAGGTCGACATCCTCGACGACGAGCGGTCCATCGGCGAGGACGCCGCGGGCGGCGGCACCGACGTGGACGGGTCGTCCACCTACGACCTGACCGCGCTCCTGGCCGGCGTCACGCCGCACGACCAGCAGGGCATCCACCTCCGGCTGACCGTCCACGCCGAGGGCTCCATCGGGGCCGACACGAAGTTCAAGGAGTTCTGGGTCACCGGCTGCGGGACACCCCCCACCACCTCGCCGCCGTCGACACATCCACCGAAGGATCCGCCGTCGCCGTCGACGACCGGCAGCACGACCACCAGCATCACGCCGAACAGCGGCCCGACGACGAGCGTCCCCGGGGCGCCCACCACCACGCCCGGGTCGCCCCCGGCCCCGCCGGCCGGTCCCGCTGGTGGCGGCGGCACGATCACCCCGGCGGCCAGCGTGACCTCGGGCTCTCTCCCCAACACGGGCACCACCGCCGGGCCGCTCGTCGCCGCCGCGCTGGTCCTCGCGGCCGTGGGCGCCGCCACGGGCGTCGCGGCGCGGGTGCTCAGGACCGCCCGCAGCCACCGGTAGTCCGGGCCCGTCGGACGTCCGCGGGTACCGTCCCACAGGAGCCGGGTGGGACGCGTACCCGGGGCGACCGTCGGGGCCCGAGTCCCGGCGCCGTGGCGTCGAGCGGCGACGCGACCGGGGCGCACCGCAGCACGGTGCGCCCCGACCGAAGGCATCACGATGGTGTCAGTGCACGTGCACCGGCCCAGGGCCAGTCGCGTCGAGCGGTGGTCCGGCCTGCCTCGGTCCCGTCCACGGGCGCGGACAGGCGGGCGATGACCGCCCCGACGCCGATGGCCTGTTTCTATGTCGCCGCGGGGGCGGCGGGTCGCAGGTCGTCGAGGTCGAAGCCGACCCGCTCGACGATCGGATCGAGGGTGTCGCGGTCGAACCCGTAGACGTCGGCGGCGTTGTCGAACAGCACCCGGCGCACGTCGGCCCCGGTCAGCGTGGGCACCTCGACCAGACCGGCGACGGTGTCCTTCGTGGTCGGGTAGATCGACTCGAAGTGGGGGTAGTCGACCCCGAACATCGCCCGGTCGCGGCGGATGACGAACTCGTCGGGCCCGGGCTCGTAGCCGGAGCCGAGCTGCTCGACGGCGAGCTGGGCGGGATGGAACGGGGAGATCCCCGCGTAGCAGTTGGTGTCCCAGTACTCGCTCGGCAGGCGGCTGAAGGCACGCTCGCGCTTCAGGAACGCGGCGAACGCCGTCCAGTCGTCGCCCATGCGGACCCGCTGGTCGAAGTGCTGCAGGGCCGGGCCGATCCAGTGCACCTCGGTCTCGACGAACACCAGCGTCAGGTCCGGGAAGCGGTCGAAGACGCCCCCGACGATCATCTGCCACAGCGACCGGCCCGAGAAGAAGGCGTGCTCGTAGGCCAGGGTGAGGATGGCGGCCAGGCCCGGCGGCCGGTAGGTGGGGGCGCCGGTGCCGCCGTGCTGGCTGATCGGCAGGCCCGCGTCCTCGATGGCCGCCCAGACCGGGTCGAGCGCGGGATCGAAGAAGTAGGGCCCCCTGCTGTGGAGGCCGGGCATCATGATCCCGCCCAGGCCGCGCTCCTTGGCCCACAGCACGTCCGCGACCGCCCGGTCGACGTCGTCGAAGTCGACGAGGGCCTGCCCGGCCAGCCGGCCGCCGGCGTCGGCGCACAGGTCGGCGAGCCAGCGGTTGTAGGCCGACCGGCCGGCCCGGGTGAGTGCCGGATCAGCCGCTCGCCCGGAGTCGTCGAGCAGGTTGAGCTGGAAGGGCACGCCGTTCGGGAACACGACCTCGGCCACGACGCCCTGGGTCTCGAGGTCGGCCATCCGGCGCCCGAGGTCCCACTGGGCATCGGGCCCCAGGTCGGGCTGGATGTTGCCGACGTCGGGCCGGCCGCTCGCCTCCGCGGCCCCCACCCACTCGTCGAACGCCTCCAGGTGCTCGTGCTCGACGTAGTCGCGATACGCCGAGCGCGCGGCCTTGACGTGCCCGTCGACCGAGATGACGGCGGTCTGTACCATCAACACCCCCCGATGTACGCCGTACCGGAGTGTGTCAAGGGCGGTCTGGGCTGACAAGGGCGGGCGCACGCCGTCCGGCACGGTTGTCCGGGGAGCCGGCGGGTCGTCAGCCGATCCGATCCCGGTAGGGTCACGCGCCGCGCCTGCGGCGCGGGACTCGGCGAAGGGGAGCTGATGGACATCGGACTGTTCGTGCCACTGGGCAACGGCAACGCGACGCCCGACCTCGTGCGGGCGGTCGGCCGGGAGGCCGAGGAGCGCGGCTTCGAGTCGATCTGGGTGCCCGAGCACGTCGTGCTGTTCGACGAGTACACGTCCGCCTACCCGTACGCCGCGGACGGCCGGTTCCCCGCCGGGGCCGACAGCGGGATGGTCGAGCCGTTCACCGCGCTCACCTACCTCGCCGCGGTCACCGACCGGGTGCGATTGGGCACCGGCATCTGCCTCGTCCCGCAGCGCAACCCGGTCTACACGGCCAAGGCCGTCACCGACCTCGACTCCCTGTCCGGCGGCCGTGTCGACTTCGGCGTCGGCATCGGGTGGTTGCGCGAGGAGTTCGAGGCGCTCGGCATGCCGTTCGAGCGGCGGGGCCGGCGCACCGACGAGCACCTGGCGGTCATGCGCAGCCTGTGGTGCGACGAGGTGTCCGAGTTCCACGGCGAGCTGGTCGACCTGCCGCCGTGCCGCATGTACCCCAAGCCGGTGCAGAGCCCCCACCCGCCGATCCACGTCGGGGGCGAGAGCGACGCCGCGCTGCGCCGCGTGGCCCGGCTGGGGCAGGGGTGGTTCTCGTTCAACCGCCTGCCCGAGGACCTGCCGGCCGCGCTCGAGCGGCTCGACGGGGCCCTGGCCGCCGAGGGCCGCACCCGGGCCGACATCACGTTGTCGGTCGCGCCCTACCTCCACCCCACCACGCCGGCGTCGGTCGAGGGCTACGCCGAGCTGGGCGTGGACCGGCTCGTCGTCATGTGCCTGGCGTTCGACGTCGACGGCCTGCGGTCGCAGCTCGACGATCTGGAGGCGTCGGTGCTGCGCCCGGCCATGGGGTGAGCGATGCACACCGGGGCTGACGTCCTGTGGGGGATGGTGAGCTGCCGAGGCGGGGAGATCGATCGGCGCCTGCGGGCGGCGACCCCACGCCGCCGAACCCTCCGCCGATCCTCAGGGCACGATGGCGGTCGTGAGGACGTCGGCGACGCCGCAGTCGGCCGCGACGGCCGCGAGGGCGGGCTGCTCGGCGGGTTCGGCGACGTCCGCCAGCGTGGTACCGGGCTCGAGGGAGACGGCGACGAGCAGCTCGCGCAGGCGTGTGACGCCGACGGCGGCGATCTCGGCGTCGGCGACGCACCCGGCCTGGTCACGATCGAGGCCGGGGGTGCCCTCGATGCTGCTGTGCCGGTACGCGGCGAACCGCTCGTCGGGGATGCACCCGAGAAAGGCCTCCATGAACGACTCCTCCTCGTCGACGACCAGCTCGGCCAACGAGAAACCCCCGTAGGGGTTGATGCCGCCCAGCCCGAGCTCCACCAGCCTCTCCCGCCCGATGGCGTCCGTCGTGGTCCGCCCCGCGCAGTCCGCCTCCTCCTGGGTGATGGCGCCTTCGTGGTTCGCGTAGAGGCCGAGGGACATGATCTCCGCGGCCCGCTCGGCGTCGACGGGAGCGCGGTCGTTGCGGGGGACCGGCTCGGGCCCGGTCAGGGCGCGACCGAGCACGAACCCCCCGGCCGCCGCGAGCACCGCCGCCACACCCATCCCGACCCGCATGCCCACGCCGGTCACGCCCCGCACCCCTCGATCACGCCGGCGACGGCGGCCTGCTCGTCCTCGTCGAGCAGGGGATCGACCTCGAACGCCTCGTCCGTGTAGAGGGCGACCAGGATCTCCCGCATCCGGGCGTCCGGCAGGGCGTCGACGTAGCCGCGGGAGATGCACTCGCGGTCCTCGATGGTGCGGCCTGCCAGCGGGAACCACATGTCGCCCAGGTGCAAGGCCAGGTGCTCGTGGTCGAGGCACCCGAACGAGACGGTGGCGAAGGTGCGTTCCTCGGCGTCGGACAGCTCGTTGAGGGGCCAGGGCTGGTCGGGGTCGCCGATCAGCTCCAGCGGCCGGAGGCGGTCCTCGCCGAGCTCCGCGATGATGCCGTCCGCGATGCAGGTCGCCTCGGCGGCCGTCACCATGCCCCGGGACCGGGCTGCGAGGTCGGCGGCCAGCAGCCCGGGGTAGTCGTGGTCCCCGTCCGCCGCCCCGGCGACGGATCCGGCGGCAGCGCCGACGAGCGCCGCCACGACCGTTACGGCCGCGGCGAGGGCCCAGCCGCCCCGGCGGGCGCGGGCCGGGGCCGGCGGCGACGGCTCGCCGTCCCGCCACTCGTGGCCCGTGGGACCGACGGGATCAGGGTCCCAACCCGCCCCTCGACCTGCATCCGCACCAGCGCCGGCGCCCGACGCGCCGTACCCACCCCAGCCGCTCGATGTCACGCCCGCATGATGCACGTCCCGCCACGCCGTCGTGCATCGGGCCAGTACGACGACGGCCAGGCGCCCCACCGTGCCCGGCCGGTGGCGCCGCTCAGGGGGAGCCCGGCGGTGAGACCTGTGCCGCGATCGCCGGAGCGAGGTCGGCGGCGCCGGCCGACAGGCACGCGGCGACCGCCTCGTCGAAGCACTCGACCAGCGAGGGCCGATCGTCGAGGAGGTAGCTGCGGATCGCGGCGTCCAGCCAGCTGAGCGCCATCAGCGTCTGGGCCAGGATGTCCGCCCAGGACGACGACCCGGCCCGGCGCGCGAGCACGGTGACGAGGCTCCTCTCGAATGCCTGGACGTTGAGCGCCACCGCGGCGCGCAAGGTGCCGGGCTCGGACGCGAGCACCGAGCGGATCTGCGCGAGCATCCGCCGGTCGTAGCCCGCCTCGCTGAGCTCACGCAGGACCGCGTGCAGGCTCACCAGCGGCGGCTCGTCCGCCGGCCGCTCGTCCAGGCGCTGCACGGCGAGCTCGCGCCGGACCACGAGGTGGTCGACCAGCATCGCCTCCTTGGAGGCGAAGTGGCGGAAGACGGTGCGACGACCGACGCCCGCGGCGTCGGCGATCTGGTCGATCGACGTGTCCCCGTAGCCGCGCTCGACGAACAGCTCGAGCGCGGCGTCGGCGATGCGGGCGCGGGTGGCGGCGGTCTTCCGGTCGCGGAGCGGGCTGTCCATCACGCGTCGTTGACAGCGAGGACTCGCGGCACTAGTGTCACGACCTCGTAGCGTACCGGCTTCGAGGCCCACGCTGCGAACAAGGGGGGATGATGCCGCGTTCGCACCCGTGCTCGTCGCGTCACGCTGGCGGCTGTCGCCATCGTGCTCGCGCAGACCTTCGTCGTCGGCGGACCCGGCGCCGCCGCCGACGCCGCCGGTCCCGACGTGACGCCCGCGTCCGGCGGCCGCGGCGTGCCCGTGGTCCCCGGCCTCACGGCGTTCGACCCGGCCGACGTCGGCTACGAGCAGTCGGAGGTCTTCCTCTCGGGGACGGCGCAGGCCTACGAGCCGGCCGG
Source organism: uncultured Acidimicrobiales bacterium (assembly GCA_963842395.1). Lineage (GTDB taxonomy): Bacteria > Actinomycetota > Acidimicrobiia > Acidimicrobiales > VFJN01 > ZC4RG19. The sequence continues at coordinate 1,822,156 of CAWJGJ010000001.1, read as the reverse complement.
CGCCTTCGGGCCCGACGGCAAGCTCACCGTTGCCGCCACCAGCACCGCGCCCTACGTCACGCGCGCAGTGGTGATGCGGCCGAGCAACCCGCGCCGCTTCAACGGGACCGTCGTCGTGGAGTGGCTGAACGTCAGCGGCGGCGCCGACGCCGGTCCCGACTGGATCCTCGCCCACACCCAGCTCGTGCGGGAGGGGATGGTCTGGGTCGGGGTGTCGGCGCAGAAGGTGGGCGTCGACGCGCTCCGCTCGGACGACCCCCTGCGCGGCGACGCCGCCCGCTACGCCGGGCTGTCCCATCCCGGCGACAGCTACTCCTACGACATGTTCTCCCAGGCCGGTCAGGCGCTGCGCGACGACGACGGCACCATCCTCGGCGGCCTGCGGGCCAGGCATCTCGTCGCCGTGGGGGAGTCGCAGTCGGCCGGACGCATGGTCACCTACATCGATGCCGTGCACCCGCTCGTCGACGTCTACGACGGCTACCTGGTGCACAGCCGCTCCGCCGGCGGCGCGCCGCTGTCGCAGCCCCCGCAGCCAGCGGTGCCGGTCCCGGCGCCGCTGCTGATCCGCGACGACCTCGCTGTCCCGGTGCTCGTCTTCCAGGCCGAGAACGACGTCTTCGGCAGCAACCTCAACGCCCGGCAGCCCGACTCCGACACGTACCGCCTGTGGGAGGTGGCGGGGACCGCGCACTTCGACTTCTACGGGCTCAGCATCGGGCGCACCGACATCGGCGACGGCCAGGCGGGCGGGCAGATCCTCGCGTCGATGCTGAACCCGACGAACCAGCCCAACCCCAACTTCACCTGCACCTCGCCGATCAACACCGGGCCGGCCCACTACGTCCTCGACGCCGCGTTCCACCGGCTCAACCGGTGGGTGACCAGGGGTGTCCCGCCGCCCGTCGCGCCCCGCCTGGAGACGACCGGGGTGAGCCCCGTGGTGTTCGCCACCGACGCCAACGGCAACGTGCTGGGCGGCGTCCGCTCGCCGGCCGTCGATGCACCGGTCGCCACCCTGAGCGGACTCGGGCAGAGCGGGAACCAGTTCTGCTTCCTGTTCGGCACGACGCAGCCCTTCACCGCGGCGCAGCTCGGCGCGCTCTACCCGAGCCACGGCCGGTTCGTGCTCGCATCGACGCGTGCCACGCTGTCGGCCATGTGGGCGGGCTTCCTCGTCCCGGCCGACGCCGTCGAGATCGTCCTCGCCGCGGCCCGCTCCGACGTCGGCAGGTAGCGCCCCGGGCCTGCGCGGCGGCACAGCCGCGGGGCGCCCGTGGGCTACGCGCTAGTCGATCGGCTACCCTCACCGCCGGTGACCGTGACCGATCTCCACTACGACCCCTACGACCGCGACATCGACGCTGACCCCTATCCCGTGTATCGCCGGCTGCGCGACGAGGCGCCGCTCTACTACAACGAGCAGCACGACTTCTACGCGGTGAGCCGGTTCGACGACGTGCAGCGGGGGCTCGTCGAGCGGGAGACGTTCAGCTCGGCGCGCGGCAGCGTCCTCGAGTTCATCAAGGCGAACATCGAGTTCCCGCCGGGCATCCTCATCTTCGAGGACCCGCCGCAGCACACGACCCATCGCGGGCTGCTCTCCCGGGTCTTCACGCCCCGGCGGATGAACGCGCTCGAGCCCAAGGTCCGCGAGTTCTGCGCCCGTGCCCTCGACCCGCTCGTCGGCGCCGGCGGCTTCGACTTCGTCGCCGATCTCGGTGCCCAGATGCCGATGCGCACGATCGGCATGCTGCTGGGCATCCCGGAGACCGACCAGGAGGCCGCCCGGGACCGCGCCGACGCCAACCTGCGCACCGACCCTGGCGCGCCGATGGCGGTCGACGCCGACAACATCGGGCAGCGCGATGCCTTCGGCGACTACGTCGACTGGCGGGCGGACCACCCGTCCGACGACCTCATGACCGACCTCCTGCAGGCCGAGTTCGAGGACGAGACGGGGACGACGCGCCGGCTGACCCGGGACGAGGTGCTGATGTACGTGAGCGTGCTGTCGTCCGCCGGGAACGAGACGACCAACCGGCTCGTCGGCTGGATGGGCAAGGTGCTGGCCGAGCACCCCGGGCAGCGGCGCGAGCTGGTCGCGGACCGCTCGCTCGTGCCGAACACCATCGAGGAGCTGCTGCGCTTCGAGCCGCCCACGCCGCATGTGGCGCGGTACGTGACACGCGACGTCGAGCTCCACGGCCAGACCGTGCCGGCCGGCAGCGCCCTGCTCTGCCTGAGCGGGTCCGCCAACCGCGACGACGACAAGTACCCGCAGGCCGACCGGTTCGACATCCACCGCGAGATCGGCCAGCACCTCACGTTCGGCTACGGGATCCACTACTGCCTGGGCGCCGCCCTCGCCCGGATCGAGGGCCGGGTCGCCCTCGACGAGGTGCTGACGCGCTTCCCCGAGTGGGACGTCGACTGGGACAACGCCCGGCGGGCCCCCACCTCGACCGTGCGGGGCTGGGAGTCGCTCCCGGTCGTCACCGCCTGACGACGTCCGCGTGTGCGGCGGCGAGGTTGTCGCTCCCTAGCCGATCGGCTAGTTTCGCCCGGCGGCCGCCGACCTGAGGAGGGGAAGATCCATGGGCTCATCGCGGTATCGCGTGGTCCAGTGGGCGACGGGGAACACGGGTCAGCGTGCGCTGCGCGAGGTGATCCGGCACCCGTCGTACGACCTGGTCGGCGTGTTGGTGTACGACGCCGCGAAGGACGGTGTCGATGCCGGCGACCTGTGCGGCGAGGACCCCACGGGCGTGCCGGCGACGACCGACCGCGCCGCGGTGGTGAAGCTCGAGGCCGACTGCTGCATCTACATGCCACGGGCCACGGGCCGGGGTCAGACCCGCGCCGGCCTCACCGAGGACGAGCTGGTCGAGGACCTCGCGGCCCTGCTCGGATCGGGTACCAACGTCGTCACCACGTGCAGCGACCTGTTCGCCCGGGGCGTGCGCCTGAGCGAGGACAACCGCGCCCGCGTGCTCGAGGCGTGCGAGCGGGGCCACGCGTCGGTATGGGCGAGCGGCAGCGATCCGGGGTTCATCACCGAGACGCTCCCGCTGGCGCTGCTGTCGGTGCAGCGGCGCGTCGAGCGGATCGAGATCGAGGAGTTCGGCGACCTCTCCCACCGCCCGTCGGCGCACATGGTCATGGAGCAGATGCGGTTCGGCAAGCCGCTGGCGGAGTTCGATCCCGACCGGCGCAAGAACCACCTCTTCGGCGAGTACCAGCCGCCGCTCACCGTCCTGGCCGACCTGGCCGGGTTCGAGATCGACGAGTGGACCGCGGCGGGCGGCGTGGCCGCCGCCAAGGAGGACATGACGATCGTGGCCGGCGAGATCAAGGCCGGCACCGCCGCCGCGCAGCGGATCGTCATCACCGGTCGCAGCGGCGGCGCCGACCGGGTCCGCTTCACCCAGTACGGCTTCGTCGCCATGGACGTCGACCCCGACTGGGGCCTCCAGCCCACCGGTTGGCGGATCCGCATCCACGGTGATGCGCCGTTCGACCTGAGCATGCCGTTCCCGGTGCCGCTCGACGACCTCGCGTCCTACGTGCCCGCGTTCAACGCCAACGGGCCGGTCAACGCCGTCCCCTACGTGTGCGCGGCGCCGCCGGGCATCCTCACGACCGAGGACCTTCCCCACATCCTCCCCCGGGGCCCGCGCCCCTCCGGTGCCGAGTGACGGAGCGACCCATCATGCCCGACGCACACGACTCGGCGGCCGCTCCAGGTCCGGACGCGGCGGACCCCGGCCCGCTGACCCGCACGGTCCTCGACTACACGCAGGCGATGAAGGGCCTCGTGCCGGACATCCGGACCCCGGCCGACTGGGCCCCGCTCGCCGAGTTCGTGGCGGTGGACGACTTCGAGCGGGTGGGCACGTTCCTCGAGGTGCAGGACTGGCAGCAGTACACCGAGATGCTGACCGGGTGGGCGTCGGCGACCGACTCCTTCGAGACCACGGTCCGCAGGGTCGCCGAGCTGCCCGGCGTCGTCTACTACGAGATCGAGGAGCGGCACCGCCGCGGCGGCAACGTCCACGTCGTCAACTCGATGACCGTGTTCGGCTTCGACGACGACGGCAGGATCCGCCACCTGGACGTCTACCTGCAGCAAGGACGGCCCACCGCCTGACACCCAGCGCCGACCTGTGGCGGAGGCAGCTCCGCCGGGGGATGCTTGCTCCCCGGATCGTCCAGTCGGGAAGGCGGGGTCGTGAGGATTCTGGTGACAGCCACGCCGGGGCTCGGCCATGTGCTTCCGGTGCTCCCGCTGGCGATCGAGCTGCTTGCACGGGGCCATCAGGTCAGGTGGGTGGCCGGCCCGGGCAACGCCGACCTCGTGGTCGACGCCGGCTTCGACGTGACCGTGGCGGGGATGCCGGTCCGCGACCGGTTGGACGAGTTCTTCCGTCGTTACCCGGATACTCCGTCCTTACCGGAGGAGGAACGCCGGGCGGTGGCGTTCAGCAAGCTGTTCGGCGAGCTCGCCGCGCCGTCGGTGCTCGACGCCCTGTGGCCTCTCGTGGGGGACTGGCGACCGGACCTGGTGCTGCACGACGCAGCCGAGTTCGCCGCGCCCCTGGTTGCGGCATCGATCGGCGTCCCGTCGGTCTGTCACGGCTTCGGCGAGATCATGCCCGAGCCGTCCGTCCGGCGATCCGGTGCCCAGATGGCTGCGCTGTGGCGCGACGCTGGCCTCGACCCGGACACATACGCCGGGTGCCATCGCGGCCTCTACGTCGACATCTATCCGCCGTCGCTCCGCACGCAGGACATGTCCCACGTGCCCGCGTCCCAGCTCAGCCGCCCGGCGGACGGGGTACCGGCATCGGGCGGCCTGGTGTACGTCACCTTCGGCACCGTGTGGAACGACGTCGACGCCGGGTTCCGCGCCGCGGTCGAGGCCGCCGCGAGCGTCGCCGAGGAGGTGCTCGTCACCGTCGGCCAGTCCGGGGACCCGGCGAGCCTCGGCGCGGTCCCGGGCAACGTGGTCGTCGAGCGGTTCGTGCCCCAGGCGGAGGTGCTGCCCCGGGCGGCGGCGGTGGTGTGCCACGGCGGATCCGGCACGGTGCTCGCCTCGCTGGCGCACGGCGTGCCGCTGCTGTGCCTGCCCCGCGGCGCCGACCAGTTCGCCAACGGCAGCAATCTGGAGCGGGTGGGGGCGGGTGTCAGCCTGACGGGGCCGAGCGGGGCCGACGCCGTGTCGCTGCGCAGTGCGCTCCGCTCGCTGCTCGAGTCGGCGGGGCCCAAGCGGGCAGCCGTCGCGTTGGGTGAGGAGATCGCCGGCATGCCGCCCGTCTCCACGGTCGCGGACGCCGTCGAAGCCCAGGTTGCCGGTTAGTCCCGTCCACAGGCGCTGCGCCCGCCCTCACGCCTGCAGGCCGAGGAAGCCGCGTGCCAGGCCGCAGAGCTGGACCCGGAGCGTGTCGTCGTCGAGGCCCACCACGAACGGGTGCACGACGGCGCCGCTGATGGCCGCGATGAGCATCGCCGTGCGCACGCGCGCCTCGGGCCCCGCGTCGTCGCCCATCAGCAGGCGGCGCAGTCGCTGCATGACGTCACGGAACGTCACGTGCTCGGCGAAGAACCCGACGATGACGGGATCGTTGAGGATCGTGCCCACCGTGCGCCGGCGGTCGACGGCGAGGTCGACGATGCCGGTGATCACCGCGTCCCGGGCCCGTCCGGGCGAGGGCTCTGCCTCCGCGGCCTCGATCACCGCCTCCAGCCGGGCGAGCTCAGCGTCTGCGGCCGCCAGGATGATCTCGTCCTTGGTGTTGTACTGGTGGTACACCGCCGCCTTCGTCACGCCGATCTCCTGGGCGATCATCTGCAGCGAGGTTCCCCCGACGCCATGACGGGCGAACAGCTCGAGGGCGGCCGCGATGATGCGGGCCTGGGCCGCGCTGGGCGCGGCCGTGACGCTCACGGGTGCTCCGCGGCGGCCGCGGCCGCCGGGCCGCGGAGGGCGGCGCACACGCCGCCGTCGACGAGGATGTCGACGCCGGTGAGGAAGCTCGCCTCGTCCGACAGCAGGAAGGCGACGACCGCGGCGAGCTCCTCCGGCCTGCCCTCGCGGCCGAGCGGGGTCCGCTGCACCAGCACCTCCATGAACGGGTGGGACTCGGCCTCCTGCCGGCCCTGGGGCGTGTCGATGACCCCGGGGGAGACCGAGCAGATCCGCGCGCCGACGGGCCCGATCCGCACGGCTTCCTGCTGCACGAACCGTTGGACGCCCCGTTTGGCCCAGGGGTAGGCCATGCCCGTGTCCTCGACGACCGGGCCGAGCGCATCGTGGATGCGGTCGAGGAGGCGCTCGTCGAGCGGTTCGTCCAAGGCGGCGTCGGCCGTGGGGTGCGGCGCGTCGATGGCGAGGACCGGGGCCATGGAGGCGAAGCACACCATCGCCGTCCCGGCGGTGGCGAGGGGACGGAGCGCCTCGGCCAGCATCGCGGTCCCGACGAGATCGACGGTGAAGATGCGGCGCCAGTCGGCCATCGTCGGCGAGATGCCGGCAGCATGGGCCACCGCTCGGAGCGTGCCCAGCTCGCCGACGCGGCTCGCGAGCCGGGCGAGGCCGTCGGCGTCGGTGACGTCGAGGACGAACGGCTCGACGCGGCTCGCCCGGCCCGAGGCAGACAGGTCCCGCGCCGCGGCGGTCACCGACGGTTCGTCCAGGTCGACCAGCAGCAGCGCGTCGACCATGTCGGCGAGCCGCTGCGCACACGCCAACCCCATCCCGCGCCCGGCGCCGGTCGCGACACCGACCGTCGTCATGAGCCCGGTCCCGCCGTCAGATCCATGCGCAGGCGGGTCAGCGTGGACGTGCTGATGCGCCAGGCGCCGTCGACCTTCTCGTAGGTCTCGTGGTAGTGGCCGTAGCCGCGCAGCTCCTGCCCGTCGGGCCAGCGGAGCTGGTCTTCCATGGCCCAGACGCCGGTGGCCGTCGTCGGTGACGTGACCTCGATCTCCGGGGTGTGGCCGTGGTGGACCGTGATCACGTCGCCGATCGCCTCCCGGAGGAACGCCACGAACGGGGTGGCACCGGTGACGACGTTGCCGCCCGACGCCGTCGTGTCGACGACGACGTCGTCGCTGAACACCTGCCGCAGGCCGTCCCAGTCCTTGGTGTCGATCAGGCGGAAGTACCGGGCCTTGAGCCGCTTGATCGCTTCCACGTCCTCGAGGACCGCGGACCCGCTGCCGCCCACCGGCTCGATCAGGACCGAGGTGAAGGTGCGCCGCGCGATCCGCCAGCCGTCGTCGCCGTACCGGAGCTCATCGTCGTACCAGCCGACCGCGTGCGCACCGGTGACGCCGTCCGGGCCCAGGACGACGGCGTCGACGTAGCTGCGCGCGGCCAGGCCGTCGCCGTGGGGTGCCACCGTCTGGTTGGTGATCCGGTGCAGGGTCGGGCCGCACGCGGCGTGCATCTGCTCCATCCACGCCGTCGAGCGCGTCGACGCCGTTCCAGCGACCGATGTCGCCGTAGTCGGCCTCGCAATCGTCGGTGAAGCAGGTCCGGAACAGCGACCAGTCGCGCCGGTCGATCGCTGTTGCGTAGCGGACCAACACCTCGGCGCCATCCTGGTGCGCCTCGCGAGCAGGTCCATCGGTGCCGCGCGCGGTCATGGCGCGGACACTAGCCGGTCGGCTATTCAGCCTCGGGTGCCGGCGCCGGCGCCGCGAGCCGCCGGTCCAGCGCCATCAGAGCGACCCCGACACCGATGAACAGGAAGCCGAGACCGACGACCAGCACGGCCACGCCGAACGCGACGACCGACGTGAACAGCGACGCCCTGAGGAACGACGAGGTCATCACGGAATCACGCCGTGGATCGTCCTGCTCGAGTTGGGCGTACGTCTGGCCGTCGGCGATCTCGGCGGCATGGACCTTGATCGTCGCGGCCTCGCTGTAGGCCGTGAACGGCCCGTCGACGTCCTCGCCGGCGAAGGCCTCGGCATCGTCGGACACCACGATGTGCTCGTCCTCCAGCTCACGCTGGACGAGGAAGTAGGTCACCGTGCCGGCGACGATCATCACCACCCCTGACACGATGGCGACGATGGCGGTGATGCGCGGAACGCGCTGCATGCTCGTGCTCCCTGGTCGAGTCCCCGCCCGCGATGGTACGGAACGGCAGCCGGGCACCCGGGGAACCCGTCCCCGACCGGGGGCAACGGCCTCCGGGGGTCACGGCTGGGCGGGGCCGGCGCGCTCGGTGAGGTAGCGGACGAGGAGGGCTCGGCGATCCTCGAACGGCCGCAGGGGGCACGACGTGCAGGCGGCGGCCGCGATCCGATCGTGGGCACCGTCCGGCGCGCCGGGCGCGGGGTCGTGGATCTTGTAGATCAGGCAGCACGTCCCGCGGGTGACGAAGGCGCCGGAGCCGGCGTCGCAGGTGACGTCCTGGCGCGCCGGGCGCGCCCGCAGGTGGACCCCCGAGCGGCGGGCGAGCGCGTCGACCAGCCCGCCCGCCTCGGACCAGGCCAGGTTCGCATCCCCGCCCGTCTCGCGCGCCCAGCGCAGGGCGACGTCGGCGAGGTGGTCGGCGAGCGTGCCCCAGATGCCGGCCAGCCCGAACGGGGCCCGTGCCCGCACCGCGTTCGCGACTCCCGCGAACGTGGTGGCCAGCCCTTCGGCGGCCACCGCGTGCAGCGTTCCGGCATCCGGCACGACGACGGTGCCGGGCCGCCCGGCAACCGGGTCGTCCGGGAGGACGGCGACGGTCGGCGCGGCCAGGCCGACGGCGTCGATGCCGGCGCCGTCGAACGCGATCCACAGCTCCTCCGGCGACAGGATCAGCGCCCGCCGCTCCGCCAGCAGGGGGACGACCGCGAGCTCGGCCAGCGACCCCGCCAGGCGGTAGGCGACGAGGGACCCGGCCAGGTCCCGGTGGCCCCGGGCCGTGCCGGCCAGCTCGGCGTCCAGCCACGCGTCCAGGGCGGCGGGGTCGGCCAGCCGATCGGAGAGCCGCACCCATCCGGCGCCGGACACGTCGGTGGTGAACCGGCGCCACGACCGCGTCGACGCGATCGCGGCCAGCGTCGCCGCGCCGGGCCCGGCGGGCTCGGGCGCCTGCTCGTCGGGGCCCCGGGTCGGGCGACGTCCGGTCACCAGGTCGACGGTAGCGGCGACGGAGGGCGCGGGTCACTAGCTCGGTGCGAGCCGGGCGATGGCGTCGGTCACGAAGGAGATGGTGGCGTCGTGGCCGGCGGTGACACCGAGGGACTGCTCGATGGCCAGCACCTGCGACAGGCCGGTCATCAGCAGCAGGGCGACGACGGGGGGCATCCGGTCGGCGATGCCGTGGGCCTCCAGCGCGGCGGTGAGCGCGTCGAGCTGCGCGGCGCGGTAGCGCTCGGCGTAGCGGGCGATCTCGGCACGGATGGCCTTGCGGTGGTTGGCCAGTGCGACGAGCTCGATGGTGAAGGCGGAGCCGCGCGTGTCGGCGCTGAGCTCCCAGAGGCGCTGCAGCGAGCCGTCGGCCGCCACCGCCCGCTCGATGCGTTCGAGGTTCGCCTCGGCCCGGCGCCGGAACATCTCGACGAACAGGTCGTCCATCGTGCGGAAGTAGTAGTGGACGAGCTGCGGCTTGAGCCCCGCCTCGGCCGCGACGCGGCGTGAGGTGACCGCGGCGTAGCCCTCCTCGAGCAACAGGTGCTCCGCGGCGTCGAGCAGCCGGGCGCGCGACTGGGAGTCCGCGGCACCGATCCGACGGCGTTGTGGCGTGCTGGTCACCCGGCAACCTTGCCACGCCGGCAGCCCGATGCTAAGCAGTCGCCAAGCAATGCTGTGCAGTCGCACAGCACGCGCACCCCGCCGGCCCGGGTGCGCGCCGCGCCCAGCAGTGGGGGAGACCGGTGTGAGCGACTGGCAGACGATCGACTTCTTCAGCGACCAGTCCCTGGTCGAGGACCCGTATCCCTACTTCGAGCAGCTGCGCGCCGAGTGCCCCGTGCTGCCGCTCCCGCATCTCGGCATCGTGGCCGTGACCGGCTACGACGAGGCCATGGAGGTCTACCGCGACACCGGCACGTTCTCGTCGTGCAACTCGGTGGTCGGACCGTTCGCGTCCTTCCCCGTGCCCCTCGAGGGCGACGACGTGGGCGACATCGTGGACCGCTACCGGGATCAGCTCCCCATGTTCGAGCACATGGTCACCATGGACCCGCCCGAGCACACCCGCGAGCGCGCCCTGCTGATGCGCCTCATCACGCCGAAGCGCCTCAAGGACAACGAGGCCTTCATGTGGCGGCTGGCCGACCAGCAGCTCGACGAGTTCGTGGCCGACGGCCACTGCGAGTTCATCGGCGCCTTCGCCCAGCCCTTCGCCATGCTCGTCGTCGCCGACCTGCTGGGCGTGCCGGAGGCGGACCACGAGCGGCTCCGCCGGTTCTTCGGCCTCAGTGGAAGCCCCGGTCACGTCGGGACCGGCGAGCGGGCGGAGACCGACCTGAACCCGCTGGCCGGTCTGGACGAGTGGTTCGGGGAGTACGTCGAGGACCGGCGGCGCGAGCCCCGCCAGGACGTCCTGACCCACCTGGCGCTGGCCACCTATCCCGACGGGACGACGCCGGAGGTGTCGGCGGTCGTGCGGACGTCCACGTTCCTCTTCGCCGCCGGCCAGGAGACGACCGCACGGCTGCTCGCCGCCGCGCTGAAGCACCTGGCCGAGAACCCGGAGGTCCAGGACGACCTGCGGGCGCACCGCGACAGGATCCCGGGCTTCGTCGACGAGGCCCTGCGCATCGAGAGCCCCGTGAAGGCCGACTTCCGCCTCGCCCGCCGTACCACGAGCGTCGGTGGTGTCGACGTGGCGGCGGGGACGCCGGTGATGCTGCTGAACGGCGCCGCCAACCGCGACCCCGGTCGGTTCGAGTGTCCGGCCGAGTTCCGTGTCGGCCGCCCCAACGCCGGCGCCCACATCGCGTTCGGGCGAGGCGCCCACTCGTGCCCGGGCGGCCCGCTGGCGCGGGCCGAGGCCCGGGTCAGCCTCGAGCGCATCCTCGACCGGATGGGCGACATCCGGCTCTCCGAGGAGCACCACGGCCCTGCGGACACCCGCCGCTTCGACTACGAGCCGACCTGGATCCTCCGGGGCCTCACCAACCTGCACCTGGAGTTCACCCCCATCGGAGCGAGCACGTGAGCCGCGTCGCCGTCGTGACCGGCGGGGCCTCGGGCATCGGGCTCGGCGTCGCCCGCGCCTTCGTCGCCGACGGTCACCACGTGGCCGTCCTCGACCACGACGGCACGGGCGCCGACGCCGCCGCCGCCGAGCTGGAGGCCGAGGGCGGCAAGGTGATCGCCGTCGAGGTCGACGTCGCGGACCGGGCCTCGGTCGACGCGGCCTTCGCCCGCATCCGTGCCGAGCTGGGCCCCACCGAGATCCTCGTCACCAGCGCCGGCGTCGAGTCCTTCGACGCGCTGCTGGACATCACGCCCGAGACCTGGGACCGCATCATCGCGGTCAACCTCACCGGCACGTTCGCGTGCGTCCAGGCGGCGGTGCCCGACATGCTCGCCGCCGGTTGGGGGCGCATCGTCACCATCTCCTCGTCGAGCGCCCAGTCGGGGGCGCCGAACATGGCGCACTACGCGGCGTCCAAGGGCGGCGTCATCTCCCTGACCAGGTCGTTGGCGGTCGAGCTCGCCCGCAGCGGCATCACCGTCAACACCATCCCGCCGAGCCTGGTCGACACCCCCATGGCCCGGCAGGCCGAGGCGGCCGGCGACTTCCCCGGCGTCGACGTCATCGGCCCCATGGTGCCTCTGGGCCGGGCCGGCACCCCGGCCGACATCGCGGCGGCGTGCTCGTTCCTGTGCTCCGACGGCGGCAGCTACATCACTGGCCAGATCATCGGCGTCAACGGCGGCATGTACATCTGACCGACCGCTTCCGCCGCTGGACGCCGCCCCGGCACGAGGCCGTCCGGAGCGAACAGCGCGGACGGTGCTGGCGGTACGGCGCGCTGTACTGTGAGCCACCGTCCCGAGCTGCGAGTGCAGCGGACGGCGAGGCGCGGCGATGCGAGCGATGCGAGTGTTCATCTCCTACTCGCGGGAGGATCAGCGCGCCGTCGACGCCCTCGCCAAGGACGTGCGGACGGCCGGACCTGACATCTGGCTCGACACGCTGCTGACCGGGGGCCAGGAGTGGTGGGACGAGATCCTCGCCCAGATCAGGAGCGCGGACGTCTTCGTCTTCGCTCTCAGCGCCTCCTCCGCGGCGTCGCCGCTGTGCACGAGCGAGCTCGACTACGCCCTCGCCCTGGGGCGGCCGCTCCTCCCCGTCCGGGTCGGCGACGTCGATCCGAGCTCGCTCCCGGTCCCGCTCGCCGAGAGGCAGTGGCTCGACTACCAGGGTCTGAAGGACAAGCGCGCCGCCGAGGCGGCCCGCAGTCAGCTCCGAGATGTGCTCGAGCACCTGCCGGAGGCACCGCCGCTGCCGGACCCGCTACCGCCGGCGCCCCCACCGCCGGCCGACGGGCGGCCGAGCGCTCCCGTCGAGGCGCCGCTCGAGGCGGCCGTCAAGGCGAGCCCACAGCCCGAACCGCAACACGCCTACCGCGTGCAGGTCAGCGGGCCGGCCGGGACGCCATGGTGGCCGTTCCTCGGGGTGCTCGTGCGCGGCGGGCGCCCGCGCGGCCTCGCGTTGCTGCTGTCGCCGACCCACGCGGCCACGACGTCGACGGCCGATCCGGCGCAGTGGTCGGACACGATCCTGCTGACCGGCTCGCCGGGCCAGGATGGTGATCCGAACGCCGGCGGGGACGGCCATGTCGACACGGTGCAGCACCGGGTGACCCCGCTGCCCTCCGACGACGCGCGCCTCGCGCTGCTGTCGGTCGACCCGCCGGTGCCGCTCGACCCCGACCGGTTCCCGCCGGTCGCCGAGCCGGGGCCCCGCCAGCCCTGCCGGTTGCTGCAGGTCAGCGACGACACCCCCGACGTGATGCTCACGGCCGGACACGTCGTCACCAGCGCTGATCCGGACAGGTTCACCGCGACCGGGTTCGACTACTCCGAGTACCGGACGGCCATGGGCTCGCCGATCCTCGTGGACGGCGGCGTGGCCGGCATCGCCGGCACGACCGGTACGAACACCAGCGTCGAGGCGCTGGGCCCACCGGCGCTCCGAGCGGCGCGCCGCAGCCTCGCGCTGGCCGAACCGCCGAGCCTCCCGCCCGACCGCCTCAGTCCCTCGGCGGCGGCCATCCTCGGGGGCGCCCACCGGCTCCAGTCGTGGGTCGAGGCACCCGCGCCCGATCCAGCCGGCCTCGTGGTGCACGCCGCGGTTCTGTGGGCGGCCCAGGCCAAGGCGCCGGCGGGCACGGTCTTCGCCGCGTTGGCGGAGGCGCTGGCCCGCCGTGCCGATCCGCCGCTCACCGTCGCCACCCTGGCCACCGGTCTCGACGCCGGCGTGAGCGCTCCGCAGACGTGGGGCGAGCCGTCCGACGAGGTGTCGGGGGGACCACCGCTGGGATGGACCGTGGCGCTCGCCACGGAGTACGCGAGCAGGGCCCCCGGTGAGAGCGTCGTCCACGCTCGGCACCTCCTCGCCGCTGCGGTCACGAGCGGCGAGACGCCCGACGGCACGGCGCTGCCCGCCGTGCTCGGTGTCGACCGCCAGCAGCTGAGGACGATCCTCCGCCAGGTCATCGACACGGTGACCGACGACCCGCCCGAGATCTGGGACGCCATCCTCGGCCCCGTCACGTCGGTGGACCTCAGCGGCGGTACCACGTCCGACCTCGTCGACGCGACCCGGCCGATCGATCTGGCGAGAGACCGGCTGGGGATGGCGAACTACGTCAGGATGCTCGCCGGCGTGGTCGCCCACCGGCAGACGCCGCTGCCGGTGTCGGTCGGGCTGTTCGGCGCGTGGGGCTCGGGCAAGAGCTTCTTCATGGGCATGCTCCGCCACGAGATCGGCCGCCTGGCCGCCACGCGCGACGGCCCCTACTGCCACGACATCGTGCAGATCAGCTTCAACGCCTGGCACTACTCCGACACGAACCTGTGGGCCAGCCTCGGGGACGAGATCTTCCGGCAGCTGGCCGGGCCCCAGCCCGGTGCCGACGAGCGCCGGGCAGCGCTCCAGCATGAGCTCGACCAGAGGCTCACGCGTCGCAACGAGCTCGAAGCGGCGACCCGACGGGCGCAGGCGGAAGCCTCCGACCTGCGGGCGCGCCTCGACGAGGCCAAGGCGGACCACGTCGTGTCCGCTCGCTCGCTCGTGCGTGCCGTGCTCGATTCCCCGGCGGTCACCGACAGCATGGCTGCCGCGTGGACGAGCCTCGGCATCGACGACGAGGTCGAGCAGGCGCGGATGCTCGCCCGGACGATGGCGGGCGCGCCCGAGCAGGTGAGCGACATCCAGCGGACGCTGCGGACGCCGTGGGCCCGCAGGACGCTGGTCGCGACGGTCGCCGTGCTGGTGGTCGCCGGCGTGCTCGTGCTGCTCGCCCCGCAGATCGCGGCCGCCCTGGTCGCGCTCGGGATACCAGGTTTCGTCACCGGGGCCTCGCAGGCGGTCAAGCAGGGCAACGACGGTGTGCGCCAGCTCCAGACGGCGGTGGACCAGATCCGGTCGGCCGAGCAGGACCTCGCCGACCAGGACCTGCGACCGTTCGTCGCCGCCCTCCACCGGGCCGAGGCCGAGCAGGCCATCCTCGAGTCCCAGATCACGGAGATCGAGCGGCGGGTGGGCGAGATCGGGCGCGAGCTCGCCGAGCTGAGCCCCGGTCAGCGGCTGTACCGGTTCGTCGCCGAGCGCGCCGCCAGCGACGACTACCGCTCACACCTCGGGCTGATCTCCACGATCCGCAGGGACCTCGAGCAGCTCGCCGCGCTGATGCGCGAGTGGCGGAAGGATCCGACCCCGTCCAAGCGCCCCATCGACCGCATCGTGCTGTACGTCGACGACCTCGACCGCTGCTCCCCGGAGCAGGTGGTCGACGTCCTCCAGGCGGTGCACCTGCTGCTGGCGCTCGACCTGTTCGTGGTGGTCGTCGGGGTCGACCCTCGATGGCTGATCCGCTCGCTCCGGGACCAGTACCACTCGCAGCTCGATGCGAACCGGCCGGACGAGGACCGCTGGTGGGATGCGACCCCCCACGACTACCTCGAGAAGATCTTCAACATCCCCTTCGTGCTCCCGGCCATGGACAAGACCGGATTCGACAAGCTCGTGCGCCAGCTCGCGCTCGGCATCACCGACACGTCGCCGGACGGGGACTCCGGCGACGACGGCGGAGACGAGGGTGACGGTGCTCGACACGACGGCGACGATGCGGAGACGGCGGCGGCCGGCGGGGCGGCCCGCACGGACGACGCCGAGGGACAAACGGAGCGCGCCGCAGCCGCGGCGGCCCCGCGGACCGCAGGAGCCGGGTCCGGAGGCGCGTCCGTCCCGTCTCCGCCCACCGGTGCATCGGGGGCGGTGCAGCGGGCTGCGGTTCCCATCGAGGCGGGCTCCGAGGTCGCCACCATGCGGCCCGGGGCCAAGGGACAGGAGGCGAGCCCCGCGGGCGGTACCGGCGAGGCGAGCGCGCTCGCGCTCACCGAGGACGAGCTCACCCTGCTCGCCGCGGTCGCGCCCCTGGTCGAGACGCCCCGCGCGGCGACGCGCCTGCTCAACCTCTATCGCATGCTCCGCTCCACCCGCGACCTCAGCCGCTCGTCGCGCTTCATCGGCAACGATCAGTGGCCCGGCGAGTACCAGGCCGTGATCGTGCTGCTGGGGATGCTCACGGCCCACCCCCTGCTGCTCGGCCGCATCCTCATGGAGCCGCCCCGCCCCGCCGCCACGCCCGGGGAGTCGTACGACGGCGGCATCCTGTGCTGGCCGGCCGAGCGGCTCTGGGCCGACCTGGTGGCCGCGATCACCCCGAGCCGGGACGGCAGGCGCAACGGGATCTGCCCCATCGACGCCGACGATCGGCCCGACTGGGCCCAGCTGTCCGAGGGGCTCACCGAGCTGACCCCGCTCATCACCCTCCCCGACCTCCGCACCTTCCAGCTGTGGGGGCCGAGGGTCACGCGCTTCTCGTTCGTGCTGTCGCCCTTCGCCCGGCAGCCGGCGCCGAGGCCTCCGTCTCCGGTCGCGCAGCATCGCTCCGCATAGGCGACCACCGGCGCGGGTGGAAATTCGGTCGCCCGCCGCGACCTTCGCTGTCTACGTGAACGGCAGCGTGCGCCGCATCGACGTGTGCACGTCCTGCATCAAGGCCGGCAAGGTCCAGAAGCCCTGATCGTCGACGAACCCGGCCAGGGCGTCGACGGGCGGCGCTCAGGTCGGTAGTGCCGGGTAGCTGGGCACCGGGACGTCCTCCAGCCCGAGGGCGTCCCGCCAGCGCCCGACCGCGGCGGTGAGATGGGGGAGCGCCGCGGCCCCGGGCGCGGACAGGAACGCCCCGGTCCAGGCCGCCAGCCGGGGGCGGACGGTGGTGGTGCCCCACGTCCGTTCAGACCGGCCCTCACTGACGTGGTCGGTCATCCGGGCGACGGCCCACAACCCGAGGGCGGCGGCCAGCGCTCGCTCCCACGCGTCCCCCAGCTCGACCCCGGCGCCGGCGAGCACGCGGTCGTAGGCGTCCAGCGCCGCCACCGTGGCCTCGGGTGGCGGGCGGCCGAAGCACCAGCAGCTCGGGAACGGTGCCAGCAGGTAGCCGACGTCGAGGGCCACCGACCCCAGGCTCGACCGCTCGAAGTCGATGAGCCGGCACCGCCCGCCGTAGATCAGCGTGTTGTCGGGGCAGGGGTCGCCGTGCACCAGGCCCACGTGGCTCGTCGCCAGCACGTCGCCCACCTCGTCCAGCTCCGCCTCGACGCCCGCGGTCTGCACGCCCAGCCCGGCCAGCTCGGCCAGCAACCGGGGCCGGGCGCGCACGAGCCGGTGCGGCCACCAGCCCGGCGCCTCTCCCGCCAGGCCCCGCCGGCGGCGGGCGGCTGCGAACGCCTCGCCCGACCCGAACGTGGCCACGTGCATCTCGCCCAGGGCGACCGCGAACGCGACCAGGTCGGCCTCGGCGACCGTCGGGTCGGCACCAAGCAACGAGTCGGCCAGCGATCGGCCCGACGGCAGCTCCTCCAGCACCACGATCCCCTGGGCGTCGTCCCCTCCCAGCAGCGCCGGGACGACGTCGGAGCCCTGTGCACCGAGGTGGTCGAGCGCCGCCCACTCCACGGCCAGGCCGTCCGGCTCGCCGCCCCAGCCGCTGTCGCCCGGCGCCCGGGCGCGCTTCAACACCGCGGTGCGCCCGTCGGCCGTCGTCACGCGCACGACGTGGCGGCGCTCGGCCACCACCACGGCCGACCCGATCGTGACCGGGCCGTCCCAGGCGCGGGCCAGCACGCCCTCGGCCGCGGCCCGTTCCGCCGCCGACAGCACGTCTCCAGGAGATCCGCTCACCACCGCAGTCTCGCGGCCGGCTCGTCAGCCACGGCGCCAGGCTCGCCGCGTGAGACCCGTCGCGGATGTCAGGTGGTGCGGGCCGCGTCCGCCAGGAGCTCGGCCTGGCGGAACCAGTCGCCGGCCGCCAGCGTGACGACGACCCGCTCGGCGCCGACGGCCGCCAGCCCCGCCAGCCGCTCGGCGACGGCGTCGATGCCTCCGGTGACGAGCATGTCGGGCACCGCCTCGGCCGGGATCCCGTAGAGGCCGTCGGCGTCGCTGAGCCTGCGGACGAGCGCGTCCGTGCCGGGCACGGCCGGGTCGCCGTCGATGGCCACCATGGCGCTGGCGGTGATCGCCGGGGTTGCCCTGCCCGCGGCCTCGGCCAGCGCGCCCAGCCGACCGGCGGTCTCGGCCACCAGCGCGGGCGCCACCGGTAGGGCGAACCATCCGTCCCCGTAGGCGACGGCCCGGGCGAGCGCCGCGTCCGCCACGCCCCCGACCACGATCGGGGGCACCGTGGCCGCGGGGGCCAACGCGACGTCGGCGCCGTCGACCGCCACCTGCTTGCCGGCGATCAGGTCGGCCAGCACGTCCAGCGCCGCGTCGGTGCGCCGGCCGCGCTCCCGTCGGGGCACGCCGGCGGCTGCCCACGAGCGGTCGTGGCGGTCGCCGCCCACCCCGACGCCGAGGATCAGCCGGTCGCCGGACACGTGCTGCAGCGAGGCCGCCTGCTTGGCCGCCCACACCACCGGCCGCAGCGGGACGATCATCACGCCGTAGGCCAGGCCGGACCCGGTCGGTCGCGCCGGCGGCGGCCGCCAGCACGGTGCCGCTGTCGAGGATGGGGACGCCGGTGCCGGCGACGAGCTGGTCGACCGCCCACACGGACTCGAAGCCCAGGGCCTCGGCGTGACGTGCGGCGGCGACGACGTCGGCGATCGGTTCGCCCCGCTCGGTGAGCGTGGGCAGGAAGACGCCGATGGCGGGTGCGGTCATCTTGGTTCCTTAACATGCAGTCAGTCACTATTTGTAACTGACTGCATGATGCGTCACCATGGGAGCCGATGGAAGACGGCACCTCGAAGGAACCCGGTCACACCGCGGGTACCGAGCCGGCGAGGCGGATCGTGGAGACGCAGACGTGCGAGATCCGCGACCTGCTCGACCGGCTGGGCGACAAGTGGTCGCTGCTGGTCGTCGAGCTGCTCGGCGGGGGCACCCGCCGGTTCACCCAGCTCCGCCGCGAGATCGACGGCATCAGCCAGCGCATGCTCACCCTGACCCTGCGCCAGCTCGAGCGCGACGGCCTGGTCACCCGCACCGTCCACCCGGTCGTGCCGCCCCGGGTCGACTACGAGCTGACCGCGCTCGGCGCCAGCCTCCTCGACGCGGTGGCTCCGCTCGTGACCTGGGCCCGTTGCCACCGCGACCAGATCGCCGGCGCCCGGGCCGTCTACGACGATGCCCGGGTCACGGCGGGCTGACGGCACCGGGCTGCGACTCGGCACCGCTCGTCAGACGTAGTCCCTCTTCCGGAGCCACGACAGCGTGAACCAGCCCCAGATCGGCGGCAGGTACGACGTGCACATCCGCGCCGTGAACGTGGCGGCCACGGCCTCCGCCTCCGGGATCCCCGACGCCGTGAAGCCGGCGATCAGGCCGGTCTCGACCACGCCCATCCCGCCCGGCACCGGTGCCATGCCACCGATGAACGATGCGAAGGAGTTGATGAGGATGAGCTGCAGCAACGGCAATGACCCGCCGTACGCGTGCAGGGCGGCGCCGAGGACCACGGCGAAGAGCACCTGCGACACGAGGTTCCCGCCGAACAGCTGCACGGCCTTGCGCGGCGTGGCCAGGATGCCGCGGACGTTCGCCCACGCCGTGCGGACCTGGGTCGCGACCAGCTCGCGGATGCGCTTGCGGAGGCTGGGGACGACGAGCAGGACCAGGAGCGCCACACCCAGGGCGACGAGCAGTGCGACCAGCCAGCCGGGCACGCCGTCGTCGCCGCCGATCGACAGGTCGACGTTGTCGCCGGTGACCACCAGTGCGAGCACGATCAGGAACGCCTGCGCGACGAACCCGGCCGCCGAGTTCAGGATGCCCGAGCTCACGGCCACCGCCGGGGGCAGGCCCTGCTTCTGGAAGAACCGGATGACGAGGGTGGCGTTGCCGGCGGTGCCCCCGACGAGCCCGGTGAACGCGTTGGCGAACTGGACGCCGATGACGGGACCGAAGGGGAGGCGGGCCGACACCGCGCCGAGCATGGCCACCGCCTGGGAGATCTGCGGGAGCTGGGCGACCACGAACGTCAGCAGGACCCAGCCCCAGATCGCTCCCGCGAAGATGTCGCCCATGGCGGCGACGCCGGCGAGCTGGGCGACGAGGAGGTAGACGCCGAGGGCGAAGGCGGCGGCCAGCAGGACCGAGCTGAGCGGGAAGCGGTGCAGCTCGGCGGGCTTGGGCGGCTCGACCCCGGTGAGCTCGGCGCCCGCGTCGCGCAGGCCGGTCAGGCGCTTCTTCGCGTTGGTGAGGTGGCGCTTGGCGGCGACCGGTCAGCGCGGTGGGCTCGAGGAAGGCGAGCAGCTCGACGAGATCGCCCGTGCTGAGCCCCCGATGGGCGGCCGCCAGCGCCCGGTCCTCGCCCACGAGCTCGGCCGAGGTGGCGAGGAGCTGCACCCGGTCGAGCCGGAGCCGGGCGTCGGTGGCCGACGGGACGGCGTCGCCGAGGCCGACGAGCCCGGTCGTGCCGGCGTCGTCGACCACGACGTTGCCCACCCAGGGGTTGCCGTGGGCGATGCGGGCGTCGTGCAGCCGCGCCAGGTTCGCCCACGCGTCGTCGAGGACGGCGTCGGTGACCCGCTCCGCCTCCAGCTCGAGGAGGCTCGTCCCCGCCGGGTTCCGCACGACGACGATGGCGTCGTCGCGCCAGCCGGCCAGCCCGGCGGCGACCACGTCGGACACGCCGGGCGCCCGTGCGGCCGGCGAGGAACAGCACGTACGCCTCGTGCTCCACCTGGTGCTCGCGGGTCAGCGACAGCGTCGGCCCGGAGTCCTTGTACCAGACGAACCGCCAGAGCTTGGCGAACAGGCGGGCGTCCGTCGCGTCCCGTCCCACGACGTCGATCGACAGCTCGCCGTCGGATCCGGCGGTGTAGCTGACGTCGCCCCAGGTCTGCTCCGGGGCGAGGCGGAGGCCGTCCGGGTCGACGCCGAGATCACGCAACGAGGCCGCCACCTGCTCCAGGGACGGCGTCGCGGCCGGCGACCCGACGCAGAGGTGCGCCAGCGCGGCGGCGCCCCACGCCAGCAGGAGGCTGGCGATCACCGCGCCCGGCAGGCCCTCGGTCAGCGCGGCGGCGCCGATGGCGCTGAGCCAGAAGACCCCCTCGAGCGTGCGGCCGGCCGGCCGGGTCAGGTAGGGCCGGGAGGCCCACAAGCCCGCCGCGCCCGTGGCGAGCAGGATGACCGGGAAGTCGGGCGTGTGGCCGTTCAGCGCATCCGACCCGACCGGAAGGTCGTCGGGCAGGTCCACCGCGGCCGAGATGGCGACGCCGACCAGCCAGGTCACGCCCATGGCGAGGGCCTGCGTCAGCAGGAGACGCATCCGCCGTGCGACCAGCGCGGCGACGAGGAGCGCCCCCGCCACGATCGGGGCGAGCAGGTACAGCGCCCGCCACACCGGCTCGAGGCCGTCGGGCAGGCTCACGAACAGGTCGAAGACGGCCGCCTCGAGCCTGGTGGTCTCGGACGCCCCGACGGCCGCGACGGCGACGAGCACGCCCACGATGACCACCCGCACGATGTCGCTCGGGCGCCGGCGTGCGTGGCCCTCGGCGACGATGCCGAACACCGACGACCCCCAGCGCCGGCGCACGACCGACGTGGACACCGGCCGGGCGTCGGGCACCCCGGCCTCCGGGTCCGCCGTCTCCTCGAGCTCGGCCGTCACGGCGATCCCCCGGTGGCGACCGTGCGCGCTAGATCGCCCTCCGGGGTGATGTCACCAAAGCCGACCGTCGAGAAAACCGTGACAGAAACGTACAGGGGCGGCCGGCGCTCATCCTGGAGTGTCCTCCTCCACGCGTCGACTGGCGCACCTGGCCGGGTGGCGCGCCTCGCGGCGTGACGCCCGGCCAGGCAGCGCGTCGTGTCCTCGACCGGTCGGCTCAGGGCTCCCGCATCTCGGCGCCGTGGGCGGTCAGCGCCCAGATCACGAGCACGTCGATCACCACCACGGTTATCGCCCACAGGGGGTAGGCCGGCATGAAGAAGAAGTTCGCGATCAGGCTGATGCTGGCGGCG
This sequence comes from uncultured Acidimicrobiales bacterium, assembly GCA_963842395.1. Classification (GTDB taxonomy): domain Bacteria; phylum Actinomycetota; class Acidimicrobiia; order Acidimicrobiales; family VFJN01; genus ZC4RG19. Next base: position 1,800,425 of record CAWJGJ010000001.1, on the reverse strand, counting down.
ATGATGCCGACGATCCGGGCGAGGATGTTGCCCGTGAACACCCCGATGCCGGAGAACAGCACGATGAGCCCGATGATGAGGTGGACCCAGCCCCACTCGGTGATGTCGAGGTAGAGGTTGCCCTGGTTGGTCCACACCACCCACTCGTCGTTGACGAGCGCGACGAACCCGTAGAGCGCGTTGAGCCCGCCGCTGATCATCATCATGATCCCGGCGAACGCGATCCAGCCGGTCCAGCCGGTGCGCCCTGTCTCGTAGCCGTCGTCGTAGTCGGGCTGCTCGGTCATCTCTGATGCCATCGCAGGTACCTTTCTGTCGTGTCCCATGACGGACTGCTCGGACCGTCCCGCCCGCTGCGGTTCGGTCGACCGGGCGTCGCCACGCCGTCGAGCGTGGCATCGGCACCGGCCGTCCTCCCCTCGTGGACCATCATGAGCCGAGGACGCACCCCGGTCGTCACGCAGAAAGCATGAAATCGGCGGCCGGACGTTCACCCGATCCGCATGAGGACGACCGCCCGCCCGGTCCGGATGATCGTCCTGCACAGGGGGTGCTGTCCATGTCCCAGACCGCGGAGCGCACAGACGACGACCAGGGCGGGCCGCCGGACGCGTCCGACCACGGCGCCCGGGGTCCGGTCGGCGCTCCCGGGCTCCTCGGCCGGATCCCGCGACTCGGCGTCTGGTCGTGGAGCTTCGTCGGGTTCGTCGCGGCGTCGATCATCGTGTTCCTCGCGCTGGCCGCGGTCAGCGAGATCATGCTCCCCATGACGTTCGCGGCCGTCCTGGCCGTGGTCTTCAAGCCCCTGGTCGGCAGGCTCGGCGCCCGCGGGCTCAAGCCCAGCCTGGCCGCGGGTCTGGTGGTCCTCGGCCTGATCGCCCTCGTGGTCGGCGTGACGGTGGCGACCGTCCGCGGCGTGGTCGAGCAGACGGCGGAGATCGGGGACGCGGCCACCGCCGCGATCGCCGAGGCGGCGGAGCAGACCGATGCGATCGGCGTCGACGAGGCAGCCCTGGACACGGCCCGGGCGGCCGTCGACGACGCCGCCCCGATGATCACCACCGGCGTGCTCTCCGGGCTGGTGTCCGGCATCGGCACGCTGGTCGCCATCGCCGGCGGGGTGATCCTCGGTTCCCTCATCATGTACTACCTGCTCAAGGACGGCGCCCGCCTGCGTCGCTCCCTGGTCGGCCAGATCGACGTGTCCTACCGGGACGACGTCGACGGGTTCATCGGCGACTCCTGTCGCACCCTGCGCGACTACGGGCGCGGCCGGACCGCCATGTCCGCCATCGTGGCTGCGATCGTGGGCCTCGCCGCCCTCCTGCTCGGCCTGCCGCTCGTGTTCACGATCATGGTGGTGAACTTCATCGGCGGCTACATCCCCTACATCGGCGCCTTCCTCGGCGGCGGGCTGGCGGTGATCGTCGCCCTCGGCGAGGGCGGGCTCCCGGAGGCGGCGGTGATGCTCGGCGTGGTGCTCGCCGCCAACCTGGCGCTGGAGAACCTCGTCGAGCCCAAGGTCATGGGCCGCACCCTCGACGTCCACCCGCTCATCGTTCTCGTGGTCACCGCACTCGGGGGCCTGCTCGGCGGCATCGTCGGCCTGATCCTGGCCGTGCCCGCCTATGTGATCGCCGGCAACGCCGTCAGCCGCCTGCGCTCGCGGGGCGTCGTGCAGATGGTCGCCGAACGAGCCCAGCCGTCCATGAACCAACTGCTCGACCGACCCTGACGACGGCGCCGGCGGAGGGCGCTCGGCGGTCGGCCGATCCGGGAGCATCGCCTGTCGCCGACCCGTCGGTCACGGGGCGGACCCGTCCTGCTCCCCGTCGTCGCGCCCGTCGCCCTGCCCGTCGAGGCGCCCGTCGACCAGCCGCAGGACCCGGTCGGCGGCGCGGACCGCCAGGTCGTTGTGCGTGGCGAGCAGGCAGCCCGTCCCCCGGTCCGCCAGCTCGGCGACCACGGACATGACGACCTCGGCCCAGGCGTCGTTCTGGTGGGAGATCGGCTCGTCCGCGACGAGCAACCGGGGCGAGAGGGCGGCGGCCCGGGCGAGCGCCACCCGCTGGCGCTCGCCGAGCGAGATCTCGTTCGGGAACCGGCCGGCGAGGTGATCGACCCCGAGGCGTGACGCCAGACCGGCGTCGTCGCGCCGGCCGTCGAGGCGACCGGGCAGGGCGATGTTCTCGCCGACCGTCAGCTCGTCGAGCAGACCGAGCGACTGGGGGACGACGGCCACGTCGCGCCATGCGGGCCGGCCGGCGCCCGCACCGTCGCCCGGCCGCTCGACCGTGCCGGCGTCGGGTCGTTCCCAGCCGGCGACCACCGTCAACAGGACGGTCTTGCCCGATCCGGAGCGTCCCGCAAGGGCCACGATCTCGCCCGGGCGCACCTCCAGGTCGACGCCGTCCAGGACGGTGACGTCGCCGGCCGGCGTCGTGAACACCTTGCGCACCCCCGCCATCCGGAGCACGGGCTCGCCGTCCGTCACCGGCCGACCACGCGGCCGTCGCGGAGGGAGACCACCGCGTCGGCGGCGGCGATCACGTCCGGGTCGTGTGATGCGACGACCAGCGTCCGCCCGCTGGCGACCAGGTCGCGCATGGCCGCGATCACCAGGGCGGCGGACCGCGTGTCGAGTGCGGCGGTGGGCTCGTCCGCGACCAGGAGCGCCGGGGAGCCGACCGCGGCAGCGGCGAAGGCGACCCGCTGCTGCTCGCCGCCCGACAGCTCCTCCGGGTAGCGCCGGCGGCGCTCGGCCAGTCCGAGGACGCCGAGCAGGTCGGCGGCGCGCGACGCGTCGGCGCCCCGGAGCCGGGCGGCCAGGGTCACCTGCTCCTCGGCCCGCAGGTAGGGGAGCAGGTTGGCGGACGGTTCCTCGAGGACCACGCCGATCGAGCGCCTCCGGAGGCGGCGCCGGGCCCGGCTGCCGAGCCGGCCGACGTCGACGCCGTCGACGACGACGGAGCCCGCGTGGGGGAGCTGGAGAGCTGCGAGCGTGCGCAGGAGCGACGACTTGCCCGACCCCGACGGGCCGGCCAGGACCGACAGCAGCCCCCGCTCGAACGTGGCATCCACGCCCCGCACGGCGTCCACCACGCCGCTGGCGGTCCGGTAGCGGACGGCCACCGACCGGCACCGGGCGGCAGCGTCGTGGCCGGCGGCCGGCGCCGCGGCGGCGGGCACGCCGGGGGCCGGCACGGGTTCGGGCACGGGGTCGGGCACGTCAGGCCCCCGCCCGGAGGACGTCGACGGGGCTGTCGTCGTCGGTGCGGCGCTGGGCGACGGCGGCCGCGGCGACGGCCACGGCGGCGGCGACGACGGCGAGGGCCACGATCACCGCCGTGGCCGGACGGAGGACGGGGCCGGGACGGAAGCCGGGCACGGGATCGACGCGACCGTACGCGAGCCACGCGCCGGCGAGCGCGATGCCGAGCCCGAGCCAGCAGCCGACGACGACGCTGGCGGCGAGCTCGGCCAGCAGCGCGCGGCGGTGCTGCACGGCGGAGAGGCCCATGCGGCGGGCGAAGGCGTACGCCAGCAGGCGGCTGCGGCGCCGGGCGTCGAGGTAGGCGGCCAGGCCCCCGACGACGAGCAGCCCGGCGGCGATGGCGATCGCCTGCATGAAGTCGAAGGTCCAGGCCACCGTGAGGAACGCCGCCCGGTCGACGACCTCGCCGGCCCGCCGGGCCTCGACGAACCCCGTGCCGGCGGCCTCGAGGGTGGCGAGGACCCGGTCCCGGTCGCCGCGGATCCAGGCCTCGGTGCTGGCGCCGGTGAGGCCGAGCTGCTCCACGTTGGCGGCGGCGACGTAGACGGTGGGCTGTCGGCCGGCGCATGCCGGGGAACGCCCGGGCGTCGGCGACCTGCTCGACCGCGAACTCCCGGGTGCGGGCGCCGTGGATCACGGCGCCCGCGACATCGGGAAGGCCGTCGATGCCGACGACGAGGGCCGGCACCGGGCCGTCGCCGGCCGGTGCGGCGAGGCGGTCGAGGATCTCGTCGAGCCCCGTCGACGAGAACGACGGATCCCAGAAGGTGGCGTCCCCGAAGGTGGTGGGGTCGATGGCGCGGACGGTGACCTCGCGCTCCCGCCCTCCGGTCTCGATCCCGGCCCGGCTGTAGGACTCGACGGCGGTCGCCCGTTCTGCGAGCTCGGCGGGCAGCCGCTCGTGCGGTCCGAGGCGGACGGCCACGTCGCTGCCGACGAACGTCCTGGCCTTGGTGTCGAGGGTGGCCTCGAGCGAGCGGTTCAGGGTGGCTGCGTAGCCGAGGACGCCGGCGGCGAGCGCGGAGGAGGCGACCAGCCCGACGACGGCGACCCGGTAGCGGGACACGCGGCGGACGGCCAGGTACAGCGGCATCGACCAACCCCGGCTGGCGGCCAGCAGCGGCGCGAGCCCGAGCACGAGCAGCCGGGCGGCGACGGCGACGGCCGCGAGGATGAACAGCACCGGGAACAGCAGGCCCAGGGGGTCGACGCGGCTGACGTCGGCGCCCCGGCTGGTGGGGACGCCCCATTCGCCGAGGCGCCGGTACGACACGACGGCGAGGCCGACGAGCGCCAGCTCCCACGGCACCGCATGCCGCCACGCGGCCCGGCGCACGCCGGGTTGCCCGGCACCGACCCGGCGGGTGACGACCGCGCCGACGACCAGCATCGCCAGCCCGAGGCCGGCGGCTGCGCTCGCCATCGCGCGGGTGATGGCGGACGGCTCGACGACGGGCGACGGCCCCAGCCAGCGCACCAGGCCGTAGGCCAGCCCGACGCCGGCCACGGCGCCCGCGGCCAGGGGCACGACGAGCTCGAGGACCGCCTTGAGGCCCAGGGCCGCGGGCGACACCCCGCGCACGGTGAGCAGGGTGAGCTCGCGGCGGCGCCGATCGAACCAGAGCGCGCCCGCCGCCGCCACGAACGCGACGCCGGCCAGCGCCGCGCACCCGGCGACCGGCCACACGCCACCGGCGACCGACGTCCGGATCGACCCGGCCCGCTCGACGACGAACGGCAGGTGGGTGCGGAACAGCCGGGAGACGAACCCGTCCGGGCTCTCCGCCGAGGTGACCGGCGGCGCCTCCTCGCACCAGGCCAGCTCGGTCGCGGTCGGGGTGCCGCAGGCCAGGTCGTCGATCACCGCAGCCGTGTCGGTGACCGTCAGCCCGCCCCGCAGCGGCGCCTCCCACGTCACCGCGACCTCGTCGGCGCCGAGGTCGGCCATGAGCCCCACGAACGTGGGCCGGTCGACGATCACCACCGGCGGTGGCAGGGTCCTCTCCCCGCCTTCCGCCCTGGTCAGCAGCAGGTCGCCGTGGGCGCACCAGTCGTCGTCCACCGTCGGCCCCGCCAGGTCGCGGTACACGCCCACGACCGGGACCGCCGCGCCGTCGAGCCGCGCCACGTCCCCGGGTCGCAGGCCGGTCGCCCGTGCCGCGCGGTCGGTCACCCAGGCGCCCGGCCGGGCCCCCGGGGTGCCGTCGACGACGTCGATGTGGTCGGTCGCCCCGTCCCGGGCGACCACCACTGCCCTCGTGCCGACGCCGGGGTCGGGCCCGGTCAACCGGACGAGCTCCGAGGCGGACCACCGGGTCACCGGGCCCAGCTCGCCGGCGAGCGGACGGAACGGCTCCGCATCGGCGGACGAGGCGTCGCCCACCGGCAGCGGGACCGTGTACGACGCCCCCGTGTCGCGGGGACAACGCTCGTCGGCCTGCACCGCCACCGACGCGGTGCCCACCGACGACAGGAACAGCGGCACCGCCGCGAGCGGGGCCACCAGCACCAGGCCGGCGCCGGCCACCATCGCCATGACCCCGGCGCGCCGCCACAGCAGCCAAGGCGCCCGTCGCCAGGGCGGCGACGACACGGTTGCGAGCGCGGTGCGCACCCAGCCCGTCACGCCTGCACGCTACCGGCCTGGTCCCAGGGGGAATTCCGTCGTGGCCGGGGCCCGTGGTCCCTACCATCTGGCGGCCGTGACGGACGCCCTCCGCATCCGCTGGGCGCCGATGCTCCCGGCTGCCAAGCTGATCCGCCTCTACGAGGCCAACGCCCGCGGCCTGCTGGACGACGAGCTGCTCGACGACGTCGGCTGGCGGCTGTGGGAGAGGCTGGGCGACGTCGTCCGGGTGACGAGCGGCCGGGTGCGCTGCCCCGGCTGCGGGCGCGAGCTCCAGGTCCGGCTGCCCGAGCGGTCGCCCGACGAGGTCGTGCCGTGCCCGGGGTGCGACTGGACGGTCACGCCGCGGGCCTGGCACAAGAGCTGGGAGCACCGCGACCTCAACGGGGCCTGCCCCGAGTTCCGGGTGTACGTCGAGCGCTGGCCGGCGGCGCGGTCGGCGCGGGACCGGATGCTGCTCATCGACTCGGTCGTCCACGCCCTGCACGTGGCATCGCGCTCGGATGCGCCGGGGAACTTCGCGGCGCGGAACTTCCTCGAGGGCTCGCGCCCCAGGATCGTGGCGCTGCTCGACGAGCTCGCCTACGGGCCCGGCAGCCACGTGGCCGACGGCGCGCGGGCCCGCTGGCAGGCCGCCCGCGAGCACTACCGGTCGGGCCGCAGCCCGACGCCGCCGACCGGTCCGGGTGACGGCGGGCCGAAGCCGGGCGGTCGGCGCCCACCGCCACGGCGGTGCGCCTACCCTGCGCCGGATGGCGACCATCAAGCGTGAGCTCGTCGGGCTGTCCGACTCGGTGTGGCAACGGACGAGCGCTCGTGTCGAGGGCCTCGGCGACGACGAGTACTTCTGGGAGCCGGCACCCGGATGCTGGACGATCCGGCAACGCGACGGCGGCACCTGGATGGCCGACTGGCCCCTGCCCCGCCCGGATCCCGAACCGGTCACGACCATCGCCTGGCGCCTGTGGCACCTCACCGACATGTACGGCGAGAACCGGGCGCCAGAATGGCTCGACGTGCCGCCGCAAGGCGACCCGATCGGCCTCGACGACCCCAGTTCGGGACCGGCGGCGACGGCCGCGGATGCCGTCGCGCTGCTCGGGCGGGCCCACGATCGCTGGGATGCGCACATCGCCCTCGTCAGCGAGGAGCAGCTCGGTGAGAAGGTCGGCTCGGCCGCCGGGCCCGGCTTCGCCGACCGGACCAGGGCCGAGTACGTGCTGCACATGCTCGACGAGTTCATCCACCACGGCGCGGAGATCGCGCTGCTGCGCGACCTCTGGCGCTGGCAGCACACGGTCGCCACCGAGGACTCCGTGGTCGACCGGGTCGTCCGCGGTGATCCGACGGTGCTCGACGAGCTGGACGGCGACCAGGTGACCGCGGAGCTCGTGGACAAGGCCGCCGCCTACGGCCGCTGGGACCTCGTCGTCGGGCTCGTGCGGCGCGGCGCACCCGCCCGGACCTCGGGTCGGACTCCGCTCCACGTCGCGGCGGGCGCCGGAGAGCTCGCCGTCGTGAAGACGTTGCTCGATCACGGCGCCGACCCGAGCGCCAAGGACCCGCAGTTCCACGCCACGCCGCGGCAGTGGGCCGAGTTCCTGCACCACCGGCCTGTGGCCGAGTACCTCTCGGAGATCACCGGAGGCTGAGCTCCGACGGCGCCGGCTGGCGCCCGTGCCCTACGGCGCCGACCGTCGGCTCGGGCGCCGCGGCGCGGCGTGGTCGGGCATCCGCAGCCGCCCATCGACCGCGTCGAGCTTCGCCGGGTCGAGATCGGCGCCCAGGCCGGCGAGGCAGAAGGACACGAGCGGGAGGACGTCGGGGGGCCGGACCCCTGCGTCGTTCCCGAGCGTCCGGGTGGTGATGAACGCCGACTTCAGCGCCAGGATCATGTAGGTGGCGGCGTCGGCGTCTCCGGTGCGGATCGCGCCGGCGGCGGCCGCCTCGGCCACAAGGCCGCGGATGAGCTGTGTGACCGGCTGCTGGGACCGGGCGACCAGCTCGGGCTCCACCTCGCTGAGGCGGAGCCGCAGGCGCGCCAACCCCCGATCCACGCCGGTGCCGCTGAACTCCGGCATGCGGACGGCGGCGATGAGCGCGCCGCAGAGGCGGTCGAGGGGGTCGGACATGTCGACGATGGCCGTGCCGATCATGCGGGCGTACCGCTGCATCGCATCCTCGAACACGGCCAGGAGCAGGTCGTCCTTGCTCTCGAAGTACTGGTAGAGCGTCCGGAGCGACTGGCCCGCCTCGTCGGCCACGTCCTGCACCGTGAAGACGTCGCCGTTCGAGCGCTCGAGCAGCCGGGTGGCGGCGCCCACCAGGCTCGCCCCGCGGTCGATCGACCGCTGGGTGGCGGTGCGCAGCGACCGCCTGACGACGCGCGCATGCCAGTCGGCGGCACCGTCGCCGTTCACGTCAGGCCGCCCGGGTCGCGGGCGGCGTGAGCCCGAGCAGGCCGAACATGTTGGTCGACATGATCTTCCGGACGTCGCCCGGCGGCACGCCGTCGAGCTCGTGGCGCCAGGCGAGCGGGTCGTCGAGGCCCTCGGGATGGGGTGCCATCCTCACGTTGTACTACGGATTGCAGCATGACTCACGCTGTCGGGTAATCCCGCTGTGGAGATCCGGCCACTGATGCTACCGAGGATGCCCTGGGCCGGATCTGACGCGGAATCAGATCCGGGCGGGCCGCGACCCTAAGCTCGCCCGCATGAGCAGCTACGAGACGCTGTCGGTGGCCATGGACGACGGCATCGCCTGGGTGTCGCTGAACCGGCCCGGCGTGCGGAACGCCATCAACAAGCGGATGCAGGCCGAGCTGCACGAGGTGTGGCACGGCTTCCGCTACGACGACGACGTGCGCTGCATCGTGCTCAGCGGCGAGGGCGACGCCTTCTGCACCGGCATCGACCGTGCCGAGGCGGTGTCCGACGAGAACAACGCGGCCATGGCGGCCGGCGACTTCCCCGACTACCCGACGCCCTGGATGTACGACGACCCCGGGCGCGACGTCGGGCCCAAGACGTGCGACCTGTGGAAGCCCGTGATCGCGGCGGTGCACGGCATGGCGTGCGCGGGCGCGTTCTACCTGCTCGGCGAGGTGGAGTTCATCATCGCCTCCGAGGACGCCGTGTTCTTCGACCCCCACGTCACCTACGGCATGACCGCGGCCTTCGAGCCGATGCAGATGCTGGCCAAGATGCCGTTCCACGAGATCATGCGCCTGTCGCTGCTCGGCGCCCACGAGCGGATGTCCGCGGCACGGGCCTGCGAGATCGGGCTGGTCAGCGAGGTCGTCCCCCGCGAGGAGCTGCGCGAGCGCGCCGGGTGGGCCGCCCGGGTCATCGCGGATGCCCCGCCGCTCGTCGTCCAGGGGACGATGCGCGCCCTGTGGACCGCGCTCGACGTCCCCCGCACGCAGGCCATCGGGCTCGCCAACCTGTTCACCCGCATCGGCTCCGACGCCGCCGCCTTCAAGGCCGGCCAGGACCGGTTCGCCGCGGGCGAGCGCCCGCAGTGGCGCAAGCGCTGAGGGCGCGGCAGCCGATCGATCAGGCGTCCACGCCCTGCACCGCGGCGGGGAGCAGCCGCTTGGCGAGCTTGCCGCTCGGCAGGCGGGGGAGTGCCTCCACGAACACCACCGACCGCGGGCACTTGAAGTGGGCGATGCGCGCCCGGCAGAACGCGACGAGCTCGTCGGCCAGGGCATCGCCGGCGGGGGTCCCGTCGGCGAGCTGCACCACCGAGCAGCACGGCCATGTGCCCGCCGGGCTCGAGCCCGAACGAGCGGAGCAGGTTGGCCACCCGGCACGAACGGTCCTCGAGCTCGCCGTAGGTGAGCACCTGGCCGGTCCCGCCCATGACCACGGCGGGGCGGTCGGGGGCCTCCGCCGCGAACCTGCTCGGGTGCGCCGGCGCGTCCGTCACGAGAGGACGCCGCGGCCGGTGATCATGGGCACGTCTCCCTCCGTCGGTCCGCTCACTCGGGCTGGGGGTAGTCGGTGTTGCCGTCGACCTCCTCGACCACGTTCAGGAGCTCGTCGCCGACGACGAAGTCCTCCGCCTCGGAGTCGAACGCGACCTGGAAGTAGTAGGGGTTGGAGACCGACCCGAAGATCCCCTCACCGGTGCCGCCCCGCGGCGTCCACGGGGGGATGAGGCCGAAGAAGTCGACGTCGTGGGCCGCCTCGAAGGCGGCGGTGATGGCCTCCCGCGACACGTCGTCGGGGTCGCCGAACTGCTCGACGACCTCGGTCAGGGCGTAGACCGCCATCCACGACCGGAACGAGCTGCTCTTGATCTGGTCGCGCTGGAGCTCGGGCTCACCCGACGCCGACAGGTCGGCGATCACGTCGCCGAGGATCGGCCAGGTCTCCGTCGAGGCGGTGACCGGCGGCAGCTCGGAGTTGAACTTGATCTGGTCGGCGAACTCGCCGAAGGCCTGGGCGTCGGCCAGCCCGAAGGTGCCGAGGCTCACCGAGAACACGAGGTCGCTCGACAGCTGCTCGGCGGCGCGCAGCACCTGGACGGCCTCGGCCTCGCCGAGGGCCAGCCCCACCCCGGTCGCCCCGGAGTCCTGGGCGGCCAGGATGAACTGCTGGTAGTCGGTCGTGCCCTCGGGCACCGGGATCATTTCGGTCAGCTCGGCGCCGTAGGCATCGAGCATGGGTTGCAGCAGCGGGGGCAGCGCCTGGATCTGGGGGGTGTCGACGTGGATCAGGGCGACCTTGGTGTTCTCGGTCCTCGCCAGCGGCGGCACCATCATGAACGTGGTGCCGACGCCGCCGCCGCCGATCGCGTACGAGTTGGGGGCGTTCAGCTCGTCCGAGCCGGGGCTGATGCCGATGCGGGGGAGCCCGGCCGGTGCCGTGGTCTCGATGACGCCGGTGGGGTTGGCCGCCGTCGTGTCGTGCACGGTGGCGACGATCCCGTCGTCCACGAACTGGCGGGCGCACTCGACCTCGCCGTTGGGGTCGAGGTCGGTGTCGCAGGTGGTCAGCTCCATGCAGTGGCCGCCGACGCCGCCGCGGCTGTTGAACGCCTCCACCGAGGCCTCGGCCGCGTTGACCTGGTCGATCAGCGAGAGCACGGGCGACTCGAACACGGTCATGATCCCGATCGGGTACGGCTCGAGCTCGGGGTCGCAGGGGCCGTCGTCGGCCAGCAGGCCCGAGCGCTCGACCGTGACCTCCTCGCCCGATCCCGACCCGTCGTCGCCCCCGGAGGCGCCGTCGCCGGAGTCCTCGGTGCACGCACCGGCCACCAGCGCGAGCGCGCAGATCCAGGCCCCCAACACCGTCCGCTTCCGCATGCCAGTCCCCCCGAATTGTTTATACCTATAGATGTTTACGCCGTCGGGGAGGGGGCGTGCAAGGCTCGCCGGCACGCGTCGTCCGTGGTGGCCGGTGGTGGCGGCGTCAGGCCCGCTCGGCGGCGGCTGGGCGGCCGCGCCGCCCGCGGGCCGGCAGGCGCAGCCGGTCGCTGACGGTGGCCAGCCATGCGTCGTCGAGCTCGGCGCCGAGGCCGCGCAGGCAGAACGTGGCGACCCCGAACGCGTCGGGCGGCCGGACGCCGGCGTCGTTCCCGAGCGTGCCGGTCGTGATGAAGGACGCGTTGAGCGAGAGCAGCATGAACGTCGCCGCGTCGGGGTCGGGGACCGTGATGGCGCCCGCGCTCGCCGCCGCCTCGACGAGCCCTCGCACGAGGGTCGTCACCGCCGACTGGGCCCGGCCGACGAGGGCGGGCTCGACCTCCGAGAGCTTGAGCCGCAGCCGGGTGAGACCCCGGTCGACGCCGGTGCCGCTGAACTCGGGCATGCGGGCGGCGGCGAGCAGCGCCCCCGCCAGCCGCTCCAGCGGGTCGGTCAGGTCGTCGACGGCCCGCCCGATCATCTGCGCGTAGGTGCGCATGGCCTCCTCGAACACCGCGAGGAGGAGGTCGTCCTTGCTCTCGAAGTACTGGTAGAGCGTCCGGAGGGACTGGCCGGCCTCGTCGGCCACCTCCTGGACGGTGATGTCCTCGCCGTTCGACCGGTCGAGGACGGTCACCGCCGCCCGGATCAGGTTCATGCCGCGATCGACGGACCGCTCCCGTGCCGTCCGCAGCGATCGACCGACGACGCGCCGGTGCCAGTCGGCCTCCGCGCCGCTGTCGACGTCGTCCGGCATCGCACGGGCCATGCAGGTGTCTCCTTCGGGCTCCGGCCCGCACCCTACCGCCGGCCGACCGCACCCTCCGGGACGCGCCCGCCCCCACCTCACGCCGCCCGGGGCGGGCCGATCAGAAGTGGTCGAGCAGGTCGATGACGGTCTTCGCCCGCTGCCCGAGCATGACGCGGGCGACCACGTCCATGTGGGTGCGCCAGTGCTCCTCGGCCGCCGGGGCGTCACCGGCCTCCACGAGCGCGGCCAGCCGCTCCTGGGACCGGACGCCCCGCCGGCGCGTCGCCGTGGACTCCCCGCCGGCCCCCTCGGTCTGGCTCACGGCCGTCACGGCCCGGGCGACCACCTCGTTCAGCATCTCGGCGACGATGGTGAGGGTCTGGTTGCCCGCCATGGCGACGAGCTCCCGGTGGAAGCGGGCGTTGGCCGGGCCGAACGCCTCGGGGTCGTCGATGACCTGCTCCTGCTCGGCGATCAGCTCCCGGAGCCGCCGTGCCGACGCCTTGCGGCCGCGCGCCGAGGCGACGATGCGCACGGCCGCGGGCTCGATGGTCGTGCGGGCGTCGAAGACGTCGGCGAGCGACACGTTGCGGGCCTGCAGCACGAGCGCGGCGGTGCGCGCCGTCAGCCGGTGGTCGGGCCGGTGGACCACCACGCCCCCGAGCACCCCCCGGACCACCGTGATCAGCCCCTCGGCCTCGAGGATCCGCAGCGCCTCGCGGAGCGACGGCCGGGACACGCCGAAGCGCTCGATGAGGTCGGGCTCGTGCCCCAGCGAGTCGCCCTCGTCCAGCTCGCCGGCGATGATCAGGCGCCGCAGCTCGTCGGCGATCTGCTCGGGCTTCTCCCGCCGCCGGGCCCGCGCGGGCGGCCTGCTGACGGCACTCGACTTCTCGGCCATCGGGACATCATCCATCCGGTGTGCCGGTCCCGAGGGTGATCGTCGCGATCCGCATCAGCGCCACCGTCAGGCCGTCGCCGAGGCGCCGACCGACACCGGCAGGTGGGCGACGCCGTTGATGAAGTTCGACGCCACCCGGGTCGGCTCGCCGGCGGTCATCTCGGGCGCGTGGACCAGCAGGGCGCGCAGCATCTCGGCCGCCTCCAGGCGGGCGAGGTGGGCGCCGAGGCAGAAGTGGGGGCCGACGCCGAAGGCGACGTGCGGGTTGGGTGTGCGGCGCAGGTCGAGGCGGTGCGGGTCGGCGAACACGGCGGGGTCGCGGTTGGCGGCCCCGAACCAGATCACCACCTTGTCGCCCGCCCGCACGTGCTGGTCGCCGAGCACCGTGTCGCGGGTGGCCGTCCGGCGAAACTGCTGCACGGGCGAGACGTAGCGCATCAGCTCGTCCACCGCCCCCGGCAGGTGCTGGGGGTGCTCGGCGAGCCAGGACCAGACGCCGTGCTCGTGCAGGGCGATCACCGAGCCGGACACCGCGTTGCGGGTCGTCTCGTTGCCGGCGATCACCAGCAGCAGCCAGAACATCTGGAACTCGGTGTCGCTGAGCCGCTCGCCGTCGACCTCGGCGGTGACGATGCGGCTCACGATGTCGTCGCGCGGGCTCGCCCGCCGGTCGTCGGCCATGGCCTGGCCGTAGGCCATCATCCCGGCCAGTGCGGCCATCGACTCCTCGGCGTGGCGCGCCGCACCCGGGTTGTCGGCGCCCAGCAGGGCGTTGCTCCAGGCGAAGATGAGGTGGCGATCGTCGCGGGGCATGCCGAGCAGGTCGGCGAGCACCCGCAGCGGCATCTCGGCCGACACCGTGGTCACGAGGTCGAGGTCGCCCGCCACACCGTCCAGGATCTCGCCGGCGTTCCGCTCGATCGACGCCCGCAGCCGCTCGACCGACCGGGGCGTGAAGATGGGCTGGAGGATCCGCCGGAGCCGGCTGTGCTGCGGGTGGTCCATGTTCAGCATCATCTGGCGGAACATGGCCAGGCTGTCCTCGGCCAGGGACGGCATGAACGTGCCGCCGAGCTGGGAGGAGAACCGCTCCTGGTCGCGATCGACCGCGGACACGAGCTCGTGGGAGGTGATGACCCAGAAGCCCGGGCTGTCGACGAACTGGAGCAGCGGGTTGTCGCCCATCGTCCCGGCGACAGGCCGCTCGGCGTGCCAGGCGATGCCGCCGTGCCGGCGGAGCTCGTCGAACGCCTGGTGGGGAACACCGTCGACGAACGTCGCGCCCGCGGTGAGGTCGGCGGCGACGAGGTCGGACACCAGCCGGGCGTCCGGCGGCGGTGTCGCCGGCGTCGCCGGACCTGAGAGCGCGGGGCTGCTCATCGCCCGGTGATGCTATCAGCCGACCCACCGAAAGCTCTAGATCTTTGGGACCAGGTGCAATGGCGAAAACATGTAGATGTCTGCGACAGTGTGGGCGGGAGACCAAGGGGAACAGGGATGACCTACCGGCTCGTGCAGTGGACCACCGGGAACATCGGGAAGCAGTCGGTGCAGGCGATCGCCGGCCGGCAGGACCTGGAGATCGTCGGCTGCTACGCGTGGTCGGCCGACAAGGTCGGGCGGGACGTGGGCGAGCTGTGCGGCATCCAGCCCATCGGCGTCACGGCGACCGACGACGTCGATGCCCTCCTGGCGCTCGCGCCCGACTGCGTCGTCTACAACCCGATGTGGCCCGACGTCGAGGAGATGGCCCGCATCCTCGAGGCGGGCGTGAACGTCGTGAGCACCGCGGCGTTCATCACCGGGCACTCCCTCGGCGCCCGGGACCGGCTGGCCGAGGCCTGTGCGAAGGGCGGCTCGTCGCTGTTCGGGTCGGGCATCAACCCCGGCTTCGCCGAGCAGCTCGCCATCGTGACCGCCGGGGTGTGCGACCGCGTCGACAAGGTGATCGTGCGCGAGTCCGCGGATACGACGTTCTACGACTCGCCGGCCACCGAGCTGCCCGTGGGCTTCGCCCGGCCCATCGACGATCCCGACCTGTTGGCGATGACCGAGCACGGCACCGCGGTGTTCGGCGACGCCGTCCGCATGATCGGCGACGCGCTGGGCGTCGAGTTCGACGAGGTGCGGTGCGAGGCGGAGTACGCGCAGACGACGAAGGACCTCGAGCTCGCCTCGTGGACCATCCCCGCCGGCTGCGTCGCCGGAGTGGCCGCCAACTGGCTGGGCCGGGTCGGCGACCGCACCGTGGTCGACCTGGGGGTGAGGTGGCGGAAGGGCGAGCACCTCGACCCCGACTGGGAGATCGACATGGGCTACGTGATCGAGGTCCAGGGCCGCCCCACCATCCGCACCAAGCTCGAGATCCTCCCGCCGCCCGACTTCGAGGCCACGACCATGGAGGAGTTCATGGTGCTCGGCATGATCATGACGGCGGTGCCCGTGGTGAACGCCATCCCGCGGGTCGTCGCGGCCGCGCCGGGCATCGTCACGTACACCGACCTCCCGCTCCCGCTGCCGCAGGGCTACGTCCCGAGCTGACGGCGGACCCTCCGAGACGCCCTGCTCAGCTTCCCAGGTCGGCGATGCGGGCCGGGAGGTCGGGGTAGCGCATCGTGTGGGCGCCGCCGTCGACCAGGTAGAGCGAGCCGGAGATGAAGCCGGCCTCGTCGGAGGCCAGGAAGGCCACCAGGTCGGCGATCTCCTCGGGGGCGGCGTGGCGGCCGAGCGGGGTGTTCTCCTCGTACTCCTCGACGACGCCGGGGATGGCGAACGCGCCCTGCGTGAGCGTGGTGCGGACCAGGCCGGGACCGATGGCGTTGACGCGGATGCCCACGGGCCCGAGCTCGATGGCCGCGACCTGCACGAGCATGGCGACGCCCGCCTTGGAGACGCAGTAGGCGCCCATCCCGGCGCCGGCCTGGACGGCGTTGAGGCTGGCGGTGGCCACGATCGACCCGCCGCGCTCCATGCGCCGGGCGGCGTGCTTGATGGTGAACATCGGGCCGGTGAGGTTGACGTCGAGCACCCGCGACCACTCGGAGGCGTCGAGGTCGGTCACGGGCCCGAGGGTGGCCGTCCCCGCGTTGGCGAAGGCGATGTGCAGGCCGCCGAAGCGCTCGACGGCGGCCTCCGCGAGGCGGGCGACGTCGTCCTCGACGGTCACGTCGCAGCGGAGCGTGGCCACGGCCTGGCCCAGCTCGTCGGCGACCGCCGCCAGCGCCGGCTCGTTGACGTCCCCCACGACGACGCGGGCGCCGTCGGCGACGAATCGGCGCGTGGTGGCGAGGCCGATGCCGGAGGCTCCGCCCGTGACCAGGGCGACGCGGCCGTCGAGCCGGCCGGGGCTGGTGTGGATGTCAGTCATGGTGGGCGGTGTCCTCCCCGCTCTGGGTGTCGGCCCCGGTCACGGCGTGCCTCCCGGCACCGGCCGGCACCGGGCCGGCGGCCGCCGACAGGTAGGCCGCCTCGATCTGCTCGACCTGCGCCCGCACCTCGGCGACGGGGCCGGCGAGGGACACGCGCCCGCGCTCCATCACGTAGACGCGATCGGCGTAGGTCAGGGCCTGGCGCACGTGCTGCTCGACGAGGAGCACCCCGATGCCCCGCTCGTCGGCCGCGCGCCGGACCGACGTGAGCAGGCGCTGGACCACCAGGGGTGCGAGGCCGAGCGACAGCTCGTCGGCCAGCAGCACCTGCGGGTCGCGGCCGAGGGCGCGGGCCAGGGACAGCATCTGCTGCTCACCGCCCGACAGCAGCCCCGCCGTGCGCCCCATAACCGGGGCCAGGGCGGGGAAGAGGTCGACGGCCACCGCGGGGTCGACGTCGGCCAGGCGCAGGTTCTCCCGGGCGGTGAGCCCCATGATCACCGAGCGCTCCTCGGTCAGGAAGCTCAGCCCGTTGCGGCAGCGCACGTGCATCGGCGCGGTCGTCGGCCGGCCGTGGAGGCGCACCTCGCCGGCGAGCGGCGGGAGCTCGCCGGCTAGCGTGAGCAGCGTCGTGGACTTGCCGGCGCCGTTGGCCCCCAGCAGGGCGACGACCTCGCCCGCGTCGACGTGGAGGTCGAGGTCGCGCACGACCGCCATCGACCCGTACCCGGCCGAGAGGCCCCGGCACTCGATCAACCGCCGGCTGTCGTCCGTCGCCATGAGCCCTCCTCCTCACGCCTCGCCGAGCACCGGCTCGGCCATCCCGGGCGCGTCCGCCACGTCCGTTGCGAGCGGCCCGTCGTCGTGGGTGCCGAGGTAGGCCGCGACGACCAGGTCGTTCGCCCGCACCTCGTCGGGGGTGCCCGCGGCGATCACCCGGCCGAAGTCGATGCAGACGATGCGGTCGCAGGTCGACATCACCAGCGGGACGTCGTGCTCGACGAGCAGGATGCCCATCCGGCGCTCGCGCGCCAGGCGCCGGATGAGCCCGGCCAGCTCACGGCTCTCGGTCTCGTCGAGGCCGGCCGCGGGCTCGTCGAGCATGACGATGGAGGGGCCCGACGCCACCGCCCGGGCGATGCCCACAAGGCGGCGGCGCCCGTAGGGCAGCTCGTCCGGCAGCGAGCGCAGGTGCTCCGCGAGCTCGAAGCCCCGGACGGCGGCGACCGCCGTCGCGCCGAGCGGGTGCCGGCCCGGCCAGAACAGGTCGCCGACCCACGACGCCTTGGAGGCACCCTGCTCGGCCCCGGCGCGGATGTTGTCCTCGACGTCGAGGTCCTCGAACAGCTCGAGCGACTGGAACGACCGGCGGAGGCCGAGGTTTGCCCGGCGGGTGGCGGTGAGCCGCTGGATCTCCCGCCCACCGAACGAGATGGTGCCGGCGGCGGGCCGTACGAACCCGGTGACGGCGTCGATGACGGTGGTCTTGCCGGCGCCGTTGGGACCGATGAGGCCGACGATCTCGCCCGGCCGGACCTCGAACGACACGTCGTCGACGGCGACCACGCTGCCGAACCGGACGGTGAGCCCCTCGACCGAGAGCGTGGCGGGGGGCACCGCCTCGGGCTCGGCCGCGGGCAGCTCCGCAGCCGGCACCCGGGTCGCGAGCCGCAGCCGGCGGGCGACCGGCGCGACGGCGTGCACGACCACGTCGGCGATGCCGTTCTGGTGGACGAGCAGGATGACGATCACCAGGGAGGCACCGATGATCTCGGTCCAGTCGCCCACGTCGACGAGGTCCTCGAGCAACTTGGTGCCCAGGCCGCCGAGGGCGTTGGGGGCGGCGAACACGGCGCCGAGCACGTACCCGAGCCCGCCGATCACGGCGAAGCCGACGTAGTTGATGGACTCGAACACGTTGAACGCGCCGTACTGGATGACCTGGAACTGGAAGGCGGTGAGGATGCCGGCCACCGCCGCGATGCCGGCCGCGACCGAGAAGGCGTAGAGCTTGACGCCCACCACGCTGATGCCCAGCGACGCCGCGGCCCGCTCGTTGGTGCGGACGGCGACGAGCCGGCGGCCGGTCCGTGACCGGCGGAGGTTGGCCACGGTCAGCCCGATGCCGACGAAGGCCACCAGCGAGACGACGGCCCAGCGGTGGGGGTGGCTGAAGGCGTCGACCGCGATGCCGAACAGCGTCACCCGGCCGATCGGCGTGCCGCCGTCGAGCTGGCCGCCGAGGTACTGGTTGTTGGAGAACACCACCTCGGACACCGTGAAGCCGAGCCCGAGCGTGACGACGGCCAGGTTCACGCCCCGGGTGCGCAGCGCCGGCAGGGCGAACACCGCGCCGATGGCGACGGTGAGGAGCACCCCGGCGGGGATGGCGAGCTCGATGGCGAGGCCGGCCCGCAGGAGCTGCCCGGCTATCAGCGCGCCGATGCCGCCGAGCGCCCACTGCGCGAGCGAGAGCTGGCCGGCGTACCCCGTGAGCACGACGATCGAGAGGATCATCACGCCGGCGGCGAGCGAGATGTAGGTGGCCTGCGCCCACGACTCGTCGAACGCCGTGAAGAGGAGGACGAGCAGCGCGGTGCTCCCGATCAGGAGCGCGGGCACGTTGACCCGGCCGGTGCCCAGCTTCGGGAGGCGCTCGGCGACGTGGGAGCGCAGCGGCAGGTTCCGGCCGCTGGCGACGAGCACGATCAGGATCACCAGGAAGCCCGCGGCCCGGTTCAGCCCCGTGATCTCGCTCTGGTGGAGCCACCGCTCGACATCGCCGCCGTAGCGCGTGGCGAGCGCCTCGCCGAGGCCGACGACCAGGCCGCCGACGAAGGTGAGCGGGAACGACCGGAACCCGCCCAGCAGCGCGGCCGCTAGCCCGGCCACCGTCACCACCAGGGTGAGCGTGAGGCCCGAGAGGCCGGTGAGGGGGGCCACCAGCACGGCGGCCAGGCCGGCGAGGCCACCGCCGAGACCCCAGGTCAGCGCCGCGAGGCGGTCGGGCGACCAGCCGAGCGTCTGCACCGCCCGCTCGTTCTCGGCGCTGGCGCTGATGGCGAGGCCGGTGCGGGTGTACCGGGTCCACGCCCACAGGCCGGCGGTGACGGCGAGCGAGATGGCGACCAGGTAGATCCGCTCCTCCTGCACCCGGACCTCGCCCCAGGTCCACACGTCGTGGGGCAGGAACTGGTCGACGGGCAGGTTGGCGCCGCCGTAGCGCTTGAGGAGGATCGCCTGCAGCAGGCCGAGGAGGCCGACCGTGGCGATCACCCGGACGATGGCGGCCGCGTGGCGGAGGGTCCGCAGCACCAGGCGCTGGAACAGCAGGGCGACCACGACGGCGGCGACGATGCCGGCCAGGCACGCGGGCAGGGTCTTGAAGCTGTACTCGGCCTTGAGCTCGGCGAACGCGACGTAGGCCGCCAGGGTGCCGAGCGCGCCCTGGGCGAAGTTGACCACGCCGGAGCCGCGGTAGATGAGCACGGCACCCTGCGCGACGAGTGCGTAGGTGGCCCCCGTCCCGAGGCCGATGATCACGAACTGCAGGAACGACTGCATCCGCCCTGATCCCCTCGATCCCTGCGTGCTAGGCCGAACCGTCGGCCACCGCGGCGCCGGGCGCGGTGGGCCCGGCCCGCGCCCGCAGCACCTCCCCGAACGGGCGGTCGCGGTCGGGCGCCGGCTCGCGGGGCAGGCCGAGCGAGCGCTCGGCGACGATGTTGCGCTGGATCTCGTCGGTGCCGCCGTAGATCGACGACGCCGGCGAGAACACGAACGCCTCGGCGAACGCGCCGTCCTCGACGCCGTCGGCGCCGGCCAGCAGGCCGTGGGCGCCGGCGATGTCGATGCCGACCTTGGCCGCCAGCTTGCCGATGCGGGTCTGGCCGAGCTTGCCGATGCTGGCGACGGACTGCCCGCCGCCGCGCTGCGCCTCGGCCTTGCCCCGCTGGGCGTTCCACCGTCCGGTCTCCGTGAACGCGTAGAGCCGCGCCAGGTCCTGGCGGATCGCCGGGTCGCCGGTGCGGCCCCGCTTCCGGGCCAGCTCGACGACGTCGGGGAACCCGACGACCAGCTTGGCGTTGGGCGGCTCGTCGAGCGCGGCGTCGCCGGCCCGCCGGCCGAGCATGCCGCCCTTCGGGCCGGGGTCGGGGAAGCCGGCATGGGCGCCGCCGGCGCCGATCCCGGTGCGTTCGAAGTGCAGGGTGGTCTGGGTGACGGCCCAGCCGTTGCCCTCGCCGCCGACCAGGTCGGCGCCGTTGCACACGGCCTCGTCCAGGAACACCTCGTTGAACACCGCGTGCCCGGTCATCTCCCGCAGCGGCCGGATGGTCACGCCGGGCTGGTCGAGGCGGAAGGCGAACCACGAGATGCCCTTGTGCTTGGGCACGTCGAGGCTGGTGCGGGCGAGCAGCATCCCGTAGTCGGCCTCCATGGCCTGGCTCGACCACACCTTCTGGCCGGTGATGCGCCACCGGTCGCCGTCGCGCCGGGCCCGGGTCGTGAGCCCCGCCAGGTCGGAGCCCGCCCCGGGCTCGCTGAACAGCTGGCACCAGGCCACCCGGCCGTCGAGGACCGGCGGCACCAGCCGGTCGATCTGCTCGGGCGTGCCGTGGGCGAGGATCGTGGGCGCTGCCATCAGCAGCCCGAGCCCGCCCGGGGGCCGGAGGGCGCCGTAGGCGGCGAAGGCCGACCGCACGACGCCCTGCGAGCGCCGGCTCAGACCGCGCCCGCCCTGGTCGGGGGCGAAGTGGGGGGCCGTCCACCCGGCGGCGGACACCGCCTTCCACCAGGCGTCGGCCGTCAGGTCGGGGTCCCAGTGGGCGTCGAGCCACGCGTTGACCTCGGCCCACAGGTCGCCGTGGGGGCGTTCGTCCGCGGCGCCCCCGGCGCCCGGCGGGGCACCGGCGCTCACGGGGCGGCGCCGAGGAGCTCGAGGCAGTTGGCCCGCATGATGCGCGCCGTGTCCCGGTCGTCGAAGGCGCCCAGCTCCTTGGTGAAGTCGAGCGGCTGGGCGACGCCCTCGCCGTGGGGCCAGTCGGACCCGAACAGGATGCGGTCGACGCCGATGAGCTCGGCCAGGGCGCCGAGGTCCTCCTCCAGGTAGGGCGTGACCCAGACGTGGCGGCGCAGCGTGTCGAGCGGGTCGTCCCGGAACACCCACGGCGTCTGGTTGGCCTGCTTGCGCAGCCGCTTGGCCAGGACGTGGAGCCAGTCGGAGCCGTTCTCGATGCTGGCCACCCGCAGGTCGGGGTGGCGCTTGAAGACCCCGTGGACGACCAGCGACGCCACCGTGTCGTGGATGGCCCGGTCGGACACGACGACCTGGCCGAGGGCGTCACTCCTGCCGAAGCCGAAGACGGCGTTGCCGCCCCAGGCGGAGGCGAAGAACCGGTTGTAGCCGCTGTCACCGAGGTGGAACGCCACCGGCACCGACGCCTCGGCCAGGCGGGCCCACACCGGGTCGTGGACCTTGTCGCCCAGCGAGCGGCTGGTGCCGTTGGGCCCCGGCACCGGGGCGGGACGGACGTGCACGATGCGGGCGCCCCGCCCGATCAGCGAGTCGACCTCGGTCGCCGCGGCCTCGGGATCGGCGAGCGACAGCATCGGCGCCGCCAGGATGCGCCGCTCGTGGTCGAAGCCCCAGTCGTCCTCGAGCCACCGGTTGAACGCCGACAGGCTGGCCATGGTGGCGTCGATGTCGCCCCGCAGCGCCTCCTCGACGCCGCAGCCGAGCGTGGGGAACAGCAGCGCGGCGCCCAGGCCCTGCTCGTCCATCACCTCGATGCGGCGGTCACGGTCGCGGTACTCGGGACGCAGCGGCTCGACCTGCATCAGCGAGCGGGGGTCGACGCCCTCCGGGATCTGCCCGCGGAACAGCGGGTCGAGGCACCCCGGCACGATGATCGGGTCGAAGGTCGGGTTCGGGACGAACCGGTTGACCTGGCCGCCGATCAGCAGTTGCGTGCGCTTGCCGTCCTGCACCGGCTTGACCCCGCGGTCGCGGAACTCCTTGGGGAGGTGCCGGGTGAAGGCGTCGAGCGACTCGTAGTAGTGGTTGTCGGCGTCGATCGGCCTGTCGTCGGCGGGCTCGGCGTCCAGCGGCTGCGCGTCCATCGTGCTCTCCCCCTCGGGGCTCTGAGTAGCGACGCTTTCCAGTTCCGTACAGTAGCGCTTTCCGTCTCGCGGCAGGCTAGGCCGCAGCCCCGAAGAAGAAGGATTCGGCGTTGCCGTGCAGCCAACCGTCGAGCACCTCGGGCGGCAGGTCCAGCGCCGTGGCCTCGCCGATGCACCGGGCCATCGACAGCACCGGGTAGTCGGAGGCGAACAGCACCCGGTTGCCGCCCCGGGTCCGCATGTAGTGCAGCAGCGACTCGGGCAGGCGCTTGGGCGACCACGCCGAGGTCATGAGCCGCAGGTTGCGGTACTTCAGCATCAGCCGGATGGCGGTGTCCCACCACGGGTCGGCGCCGTGGATCATGCACAGCTTCAGCTCGGGGAAGCGGACGCACACCCGGTCGAGGTGGATCGGGTTCTGCGCCTCGCCCGGGATGGGCGGGCCGGGGATCCCCGAGTTCATGCACAGCGGGAGGTCCAGCTCGCAGCACTTGGTGTACAGCGGGTAGTAGACGGCGTCGCTCGGCGGGTACATGCCGTCGCCCCAGAAGCTCGGCCCGACGGTCGCGTACGCCACCGGGTGGTCGCGGACGAACGACTCCAGGGCCCGCACGGTCTTCATCGGCCGCAGCAGGTTGAAGCCGCCGACGCCGAGGGCGAAGCGCTCGGGCTCGGCCTCGACGAACCGCCGGGCCCGGTCGTCGTCGGCGCCCACGCGGGTCAGGAGGATCGCCCGCTCGACCCCGTTGGCGTCCATGTCGTCGAGCAGCTCGGGCAGCTCGGGGGACTTCAGGAACGAGTCGCCCGCCCGGAAGTAGTCCTCCTTGACCCGGATCATCCACTCCGGCTGCTTGGCGTCGCCCATGTCGACGTTCACCAGGCAGTCGATCGTCTTGGTCACGCGGTTCGCTCCTTCGTCTGTGCGGGCCGCCCCTGCTCCCGCAGGAGGCGTTGCAACGCGGGCTTGTCGACCTTGCCGGTGGCCGACAGGGGCACCGCCCCGGGATCGGAGGTGAGCAACCAGCGGGTCGGCGCCTTGAAGGCGCTGAGCCGCTCCCGAACGGCGGTGTCGATCGCGTCGAGCGCATCGCTCGCGTCGACCCCCCGGCCGCGTCGACCGCCCCGGCCGGCGGGCCGGTCACCACCAGGGCGCCGACCAGGCGGTCGCCGTCGCCGGCCACGTCGGTGACGTGGGCGGCGCGCACCCCGTCGACCGCCCGCAGCGCCCCCTCCACCTCGGAGGGGTAGACGGTTGCGCCCTTGACCTTGAACATGTCGTCGAGCCGGCCGCCGTACCAGAGGTAGCCGTCCTCGTCGAGGCGCCCGAGGTCGCCGGTGCGGTAGAACCCGTCCGCGGTGAACACCGACGAGCGGGCCCGGCCGCAGATGCCGCGCAGGAGGTTGGGGCCCCGCAACCACAGCTCGCCCTGCTCGCCCGGGGGCAGCGCCGCGCCGGTCGCGGGATCGACCACCCGCACCTCGACTCCGGCGAACGGCCGGCCGCAGCTCCCGAACTTGCCCGGCGGCATGTCGGTGTCGAGCCGGTCGCCGCAGTAGGGGCCGAACGACTCGGTCATCCCGAACACGTTGGCCCGTGCCCCCGGGGCCGGGCGCCGCTCGTCCGGCAGCACGGCGGCGAGGCTCCCGTCGCCCAGCGACGAGAGGTCGGCGCCGGCGAAGGCGGGGTGGGCGGCGAGGCGGACCGCCTGGTCGGGCCACCCCCGGAACAGGGTCGCCCGCTCGCGCTGGAGCAGGTCGAGGGTGCGGGCCGGTTCGGGCTCGGCCTCGGTGAGCAGCGTCGCCCCGGCGACCAGGGCGGTCAGCAGCCCGCTGGAGAAGCCGCCGGTCCAGAAGAACGGCATGGGGATGTAGAGCCGCTCGCCGGGCGCCACGCACCGGGCCGCGAGTCCGGCCGCCGTCGCCCGCAGGGCGCCGCCGTGGGTGTGGATCACGCCCTTGGGCGCCCCCCGGCTGCCGGAGGTGAACAGCACGACGAGGTCGTCGGCGGGCCGCACCTGGGCCTCCATCGCCGGGACCAGGGCGGGCGCCGACGCAGGTGTGGGCAGGTCGTCGGTGGGCCACAGCCGGCGCAGCGCCGGGGCGGCGGGGTGGCGGGCACCGGAGCGGACGGCTACCACCAGCCCCGGCGCGGCGGTCTCCAGGTCGTCGAGGTAGCGCCGGTTCCGGAGCTCGGGAGCGACGATCAGGTGGGTGACCGTGGCCGTCGTGAGCTGGGCGAGCAGCTCGGGCGGCCGCAGGAGGGTGCTGAGCGGGACGAGGACCGCGCCGATCCGCACGGCGGCCAGCGCCGCGGCTGGCCCACGCGATCCCGTTGGGGGCGAGCAGCCCCACGCGGTCGCCCTTCACCACGCCGGCGGCCACCAGCCGGGCGGCGAGCGCCGTGCTGGCGTCGTCGAGCTGGGCGTAGGTGACCGCCTCGTCGGCGGTGACGAGGGCACGCCGGCCGGCGTCGACCCGCCGGCGCTCGGCGAGCAGCGCCGGGATGGTCTCGGCCTGCGGCCGGTCGGCGGGCGCCTCAGGCGTCACCGAGCATCTCCTTCAGGGCGCCGAGGTCGAGCTTGCCGCTCGACATCATCGGCACGGCGTCGCCGGGGACGACCACGAACCGGCGGGGGACCTTGTAGGCCGACAGCCGCTCCCGGAGCCCGGTGCGGAGCTCGTCGAGGTCGACGTCGAGGTCGACCGCGTCGGCGTCCGTCCCACCGGCGGGTGCCCGCACCAGGGCCGCGACCACCTGCCCCCGGGCCTCGTCGTCGACACCCACGACGTGGGCCACCAGGCCGGACACCTCGAGGATCGCCGCCTCCACCTCGCGGGGCGACACGTTGGCGCCGGCAGTCTTGATCATGTCGCTGCTGCGGCCCCGGAAGTAGAAGAGGCCGTCGGCGTCGGTCGTGACCAGGTCGCCGGTGCGGTACCAGCCGTCCGGGTCGAACGTCTCGTGGCGCTCGCGGCCGTCGTAGCCCTCCATCAGGAACGGCCCGCGGAAGCACAGCTCGCCGACCTCGCCCGGCCCGCAGTCGGTGCCGTCCGCCTCCCGGCGGACCCTCGCCTCCAGCCCCGGCACGGGCCGGCCGAACGAGCCGCGGCGGCTCTCGGGCTGGACGGACTCGTCCTCGCTGGCCAGGCACACGCTGCCGGTCTCGGTCATGCCGAGCATGCCGTGGTGGAGCTCGGGATCGGCCGGCCGGACGTCGGCCGGCATGATGGGCCACAGGTTGCCGCGGCGGATCGAGGACAGGTCCCGGTCGGCGAACGTGGGGTCGTCGGGCAGGTGGGCCACCGAGGCGGCGAACCCGTTGACCATGGTCGGGCGCTCGCGCTCGAGCACGTCGAGCACCCCGGCGGCGGCCGGCGCGTTCGAGCACACCAGGGTGGCCCCGGCCACCAGCGTGCCCAGCAGGGCGTAGGCGAAGCCGCCGATCCAGAAGAACGGCGAGTTGGAGAAGAGGATCTCGTCGGGCGTGTAGCGGCGCAGCTCGTTGAGGTTGTCGAGGTGGCGGACGAGGGCGCCGTGGGTGTGGATCACGCCCTTGGGCTCGCTGGTCGAGCCCGACGTGTGGACGATCACCATGGGGTCGGCCGGGCTGACGGCGGCCTCCGCGGCCGCCAGGACATCCGCGCCGACCGTGCCTGCCCCCGCCAGCAGTCCCGACATCGTCCAGCCCGGGTGGATCCCCGGGTCGGGCCCGGAGACCGCGAAGGCGATGCGGCGCAGCGACGGCACGTCCTCTGCGACCAGGGGAGGCGGGGCCGCGAGGTCGAGGCCGGCGATGCCCGCCCGGAGGCTGGCGGGGTAGTCCTGCGACCGGTACCCGGTCGCCGCCAGCAGGAGGGCGACGTCGGCGCCCCGCAGCAGGCCCGCCAGCTCGGCGCTGGTGCGAGAAGGTGCTGAGCGGCACGCTGATCGCGCCGATGCGGGCGGCGGCCAGCCACGCCACCACGAAGTCGGGCCCGTTGGGGTGGAGGACGGCGACGCGGGTGCCCGGTCCGGCCTCGGCGGCGAGCAGCGCCCGGGCCAGCTCGGCCGAGCGCCGGTCGGCCTCGCCGTAGGTGAGCGCGTCGTCGTCGCAGGCGAGGAGCACGCCGTCGGGCCGGGCACCGGTCCGCGCCCGCAGCAGCGCCGGCACCGTGAGCGGCAGGTCGTCGCCGGCGTCGATCACGGGGGACGTCATGGCCCGCTCCGGCGGGGGGACACCTCGGGCAGGGCGGCCCGATCGCCGGCGATGGCGTCGACGTCGGCCTCGCACAGGACGCGGAGGCCCGCCAGCAGCCGGCCGGTCGAGCGGATGCGCCCGTCGGCTGCGACCCGCTCGATCGTGAACGCGAGCGGGGTGAGCAGCGGGGTCGGCCGCCGATAGCGCAGCACGAGGGACGTCGTCTTGCCCGCCTCGCCGACGTCGCAGTTGTGGTGCTGCACCGCGCAGTCGAAGAACAGGGCCAGGAAGCCGCCGTGCACGACGCCGGGCGGGCCCTCGTAGGCGAGGGGGAACGTCACCGAGCCCGCGGCCCGGTCGCCCTCGACGGTGATGGCGTACTCGGGGACGCACGGGTTGAAGGCGCCGATGTGGCGGGCGTGGTCGAGGTAGACGCGGCCGTCGCCCGCGGCCGCAGGCCCGACCCGCGGGGCCGGGTCGGGTGGCACGCGGGCGCCGAGGTCGTCCTCGGCCCGCCGGAGGTCGGCGATGAGCCGATCGACGGCCGGGTCGTCCGCCTCGAGCGCGAGCGCGAGGCCGGTCACGCGCCGCATCAGGGCCGCGAGGGTCTCGGTCTGGCGCAGCGGCTCGGCCCCGAAGGTCCAGCGCACGGTCAGCGGCCCTTCGGCATGCCGAGGATCCGCTCGGCGATCAGGTTCCGCTGGATCTGGGAGGTGCCGGCGGCGATCGTGTACTGGAACGACCAGAGGTAGTCCCGCACGACCCGGGCCTCGTCGCTGTCGTGACCCTCGGCGCCGATCGCCTGCCGCCCGAGCAGCCGCATACCGAGCCGCGCGATCTCCTGCCCGAGCTCGCTGTAGCCGAGCTTCACCGCCGAGCCGAGCGGCGAGGGGATGCCCGACGCCTCGGCCTCGGTGACGCACCGCTGGGTCATGCGCCACAGCGCTTCGACGCGGGCGTCGAGCCGGCCGAGCGTGCGGCGCAGGCCGGGGTCGTCGGCGGCCGCGCCGGCGAGGGCGACCAGCCGCCGGAGCTGGGAGCGCAAGGTGATGATGTGCTGGGCGAAGGCGGTGCCCCGCTCGAAGCGGAGGGTCACGTTCGCGACCCGCCAGCCGTCGTTCTCCTCGCCCACCCGGTTGGCGACCGGCACCCGGGCCTCGTCCAGGAAGATCTCGCAGAAGTGGCTCTCGCCGTCGATCGTCTTCATGGGGCGCACCTCGACCCCGGCCTGATCCATCTCGAGGATCAGCCAGGTGATGCCTCTGTGCCGAGGTGCGTCGGGGGCGGTGCGCACCAGCAGCTCGCAGTGGTCGGCGATGTGCGCCCGGGTGCTCCAGATCTTCTGGCCGGTGACGACGTACTCGTCGCCCCGTCGCACCGCCCGGGTGCGCAGCGACGCCAGGTCCGACCCGGCCTCCGGCTCGGAGAACCCCTGGCACCACACGCTCTCGCCCCGCAGGATGCGGGGCAGGTGGTACCGGCGCTGCTCCTCGCTGCCCTCGGCGATCAGCGTCGGGCCGGCGTGGGCGTTGCCCACGAAGTTGATCCCGACGTACGGCGCACCGGCGGCCGCGTACTCCTCGAGGAACACCAGTTGCTGGGACGCCGGCAGGCCCCGGCCGCCGTACTCGACCGGCCACTGCAGCCCGGCGTAGCCGGCGTCGTGCAGGCGGCGCTGCCAGCCCGTGTCGTACGCCCGCCGGACGGCCCAGTCGCCGGGCGGCGGGGGCGGCCCGTAGGCGGGCACCGCGTCGTCCAGCCACGCCCGCACCTCCTTGCGGAACGCCTCGTCGGCGGGGGAGTAGCGCAGGTCCACCGTCAGGCCCCCGGGCCCTCGCCGCAGAGCAGCGCGGTGACCGCGGCCAGGTCGACCTTGGCCGACGTGGTGCGCGGCAGCTCGTCGATCACCCGGATCTCGACCGGCAGCTCGTAGCGGGCCAGCCCGGCGGCCGCGTGGGCCAGCAGGTCGTCGGGCCCGACGGGTTCGGCCCCGGGCCACAGCTCGACGGCCGCCACCGGCACGGCGCCGAGGCGCCGGTCGTCGCGGCTCACGACCGCCGCACCGCGGACGGCGGGATGCCGTTCGAGGACGGTCCGGACGTCCTCGGGGAGCACCTTGAACCCCCCGCGGATGATGGCCTGGTCGGCCCGGCCGAGGATGAAGAGGAAGCCGTCGCCGTCGATGCGGGCGAGGTCGGTGGTGTGGACCCAGTCGCCGTCGCCGACGTGGTCCGCCTTCACCTCCAGGGTCCCCTCCGCACCGGTGCCCACGGGCGCGCCGGTGTCGGGGTCGACCACCCGCAGCTCGCAGCCCGCGTGCGCCCGACCGACGCTGCCCCGCTTGGCTGGCCAGAACGCGTGGTGGTCGTCGATGTTCCACCCGGCGACGCCGCCCCCGAACTCGGTGGCGCCGTACGACACCAGGACCGGGATGCCGTAGCGGGCTGTGAAGGCGTCGGCGTCGTCGGGGTCGAGGGGGGCGGTGCCCGAGACCACCGACCGGAGGCTCGCCAGATCGGCGGGGTCGACGTCGGCCTCCAGCACCATGCGCAGCGCGGTGGGCACGAGGCTGGCGGTCGCAGGCCGGTGGCGGCGGACGGCGTCGAGCCACCCGTCGACCGTGAAGCGCTCGAGCAGGGCGAACGACCGGCCGTCGCTGATGCACTGCAGCACCCGGAAGAGGCCGCCGACATGCACCAGCGGGGCGTTGATCACCGCCACGCCCCGGCGCAGCCGCACGCTGGCGTCGCGGTTGGACTCGTAGTGCTTGGCGCCGACGAGCACCCGCTCGATGGCGCGGTAGGTGAGGTCGATCCGCTTGGGCGGGCCGGTGGTGCCGCTGGTGAGCATGCGGACGGCGACGCCGGGGCGACCGTCGTCGGCGCCCACGCCGGGCCCGCGCCCGGGACCCGGCCCGCGCTCGACGGCCACCGGCGCACCCAGGTCGGTGGCGGCGACGGTGGTGGCCCGGGCACCCGCAGGCACGAGCTCCGCGAGGTCGGCCGGGTCGCCGGCGAGGACCGGCAGGTCGAGGGCGGCGATGTCGTCCCGCGTCCGCTCCCGGCCCCGGCCCGGGTTGATCGCCACGACGCATCCCCCGGCCCGCAGGACGCCGAGCAGCAGCCCGACCGACGCCGGCCGGTTCCGCAGCAGGATGCCGACCTCGTGCCCGGGACGGTCGACGAGCGCCGCCGTCCCATCGACGGTGGCCGCGAGCTCGCCCCACGTGCGCCACCGCCCGCCGGCCTCGACGGCCGGAGCGGCCGGGTCGACGGCCAGCACGTCGGCGATGCGTGCCGGCAGGCCGGCGGTGGTCGGCGCGGTCACCGGAGCCTCGGCTCGGTGCGCGCCGGCGGGTGCTCGGCCACCTCGGCCATGCCGATCGGGTTGCCGAGCCGGGTGTAGATGAGGCCCTGCTCCATGGCGGCCCGGTAGGGGCGGTCGAGCGATTCCCAGATGGCCCGGACCGTGCCCTGGGTGGCGGCGCTCGGCTTGGCCGCGATGGCGGCCGCGATCGCGTGGGCCCGGTCCCGGAGTGCCGCCCGGTCGACGATCTCGGTCACCAGGCCGATGTCGAGTGCCGTCCCGGCCGTCACCCGCTCGTCGTTGCCGGACAGTGCGATGCGCAGCGTCTGGGCCAGCCCGATCCGCCGCATGAGTCCCACCGGCTCCAGCGCGGAGACCATGCCGCCCGAGACGTGCGAGTCGAAGAAGGTGGCCTCCGGCGAGCAGATCACGATGTCCGCCTCGTTGAGCAAGTAGAAGGCGCCTGCCGTGCACAGGCCCTGCACCGCGCACACCACCGGCTTCCACACCTTCTGCCACTTGGGGCTGAGCAGCTCGCCCGGGTCCTCGTGATTCCACACGTCGTCGGGCTGGCCGTACGCCTTCTTCACGTCGAGCCCGGCGCAGAACGCCCGGTCGCCCTCGGCCTGCAGCACCACGGCGTGGACCGCGGGGTCGTCCTTGACCAGCCGCCACGCGGCCCGCATCTCCTCGCACATCCGCCGGTCGAAGGCGTTGAGCACCTCGGGCCGGTCGAGCGTGATGGTGGCGACCCGGTCGGGCGACGTCTCGTACCGGATGGTCGTGAACCCGCTCATCGTTCCCCGCTCTTGCTGCTTCGCAGCGGGCCGCTCGGGCTCCGACGCTGTGCCACCCGCTCATGCCGCCGGTGGCGGCGGGCCGCTCGGGCCCCGGGCTCGCTGCATTGCGGACGCTCGCTCATCGTGCCTTCCAGTCCGGCGGCCGCTTCTCGACGAAGGCCCGTGGGCCCTCCTTGGCGTCCTCCGTGCGCAGCACCCGCTCCCGGAATGCCTCGGCCATGATCTCGGCCTCGTGCAGCGGCACGTCGATGCCCTTGCGGATGGCCAGTCGGGTGCCCCGCACGGCCAGCGGCGCGTTGCGGTTGACCAGCCCGACGACCTCGCGGGCCCGCTCCAGGAGCCGGTCGTGCTCGACCACCTCGGAGATCATCCCCAGCTCGTAGGCCCGCTGCGCGCTCATACGCTCGTGGCGGCCGGTGAGGGCGATGCGCATGGCGATGCCTATGGGGAGCACCCGGGCCAGGCGGACCATCTCCCGCCCAGACACCAGGCCGATGCTCACGTGGGGGTCGAAGAACTCGGCCCGGTCGGACGCGATGGTGATGTCCCCCGTGGTGACCCAGTCGAGCCCGGCGCCGCAGCACAGCCCGTTCACCGCGGTCACGACCGGTTTGGTCATGGTCCGGAACGGCGGCGTTCCCTCCTGCGGGGCCTCCCACTGCGGCAGCGTCGACAGGTACGGCTCGTCGTAGATGACCTTGCCGTCCTCGGGGATCTCGGTGACGTCGGCGCCCGCGCAGAACGCCCGCCCGTTGCCGGTGACGAGGATCGTCCAGACGGCGTCGTCGGCCTCGGCGGCGGCGTAGGCCCGTCGCAGCTCGTGGACCATCAGCGGGCTGAGGGCGTTGAGCTGGTCGGGCCGGTCGAGCGTGATGGTCGCGGTGCGGTCCTCGACGTCGTAGAGGATCGTCTCGAACTCCATCTGACCCTCCTCGTCCGCCGTCATCGTGGCGTCGCTGCCAGCGCCGAGCCCAGCTGGAGGGCGTGGTCGTCGGCGAGGCCGAAGCCCTGCTCCAGCACCCAGGCCCGCTTGAGCAGGTGGTTGGGCAGCATGTCCCAGGTGAAGCCCATGCCGCCGAGCACCTGGACGGCGGTGCCGGCGTTGTCGATGGCGGCCTCCGCCGCCAGCAGCTTGGCCGTCGAGGCGGCGCGGCCGGGGTCGTCGTCCTCGGGCCGCTGCGCCACCGCGGCCGCCGCGTAGGTGGCGCTCTGGGCCAGCCCGCTGCGCACGTACATGTCGGCGAGGAGGTGCTTCACCGCCTGGAACGACCCGACGGGCGCGCCGAACTGGTGGCGTTCGAGGGCGTAGGCGCGGGCGACCTCCAGCGCCCGCGCCGCCACGCCGACGAGCAGCGCGGCGCTGAGGACCGTGCCCAGCAGGCGCACGTCGGCGGCGGCGTCCGCGTCGCCGACCCGGCGGCCGCCGGCCAGCCCGGTGAAGCGGCCGACGGGGGTGAGCGGGTCGAGCGGGTCGAGCGGGGTGGGCGGGGCGAGGTCGGCGGTGCGGTGGGCGACCACGCCGTCGTCGCCGACGACCAGCACCACGTCGACGTCGGCGGCGTGCTCGACCGTGGCCACCCCGCCCTCGGCAGCGGCTGCGTCGACGCCGCCGACGAGCACCGTGCCGGCGGCGGCGCCGTCGACCAGCGGCGCCGCCAGGACCGTCCACAGCACGGGGCCCGGCGCCAGGTGCGAGCCGAGCTGCTCGAACAGCAGCGCACCCTCGACGACGCCGAGGCCGCTGCCGCCCCGGTCCTCGGGCAGGAGGAGGCCGAACATCCCGAGGCCCGCCATCTGGTGCCAGGTCGCCCGGTCGGTGCCCGCGCCCTCCCGCGCGGCGACCGCGTCGAGGGGGAAGCGGTCGGCGCAGAACCGGGCCACGGTCTGCTGCAGCTCGACCTGCCCGGAGTCCAGGCGGAACTCCATCACCCCTCCCGTCGGCGTTGCTGGAAATGTCTAGAGGTTAAGCTACGGTCTGCGTCACCACCAGGCCAAGACGCTGCGCCCAGGAGGCCAACCCGTGACCGAGGGTCGAGTGACCGTGGAGCGAGACGACGGGTCCGGCATCGCCCGCCTCACGCTGGACAACCCGGCGCGGAAGAACGCCTACGACCCCGCCATGCGCGAGCAGGCCTCGGCATACCTCGACGAGCTGGCCTACGACGACGACGTCAAGGTGGTCGTGCTGCGCGGCGCGGGCGGGATCTTCAGCACCGGCGCGGACATGAACAACGCCTACGACTGGTACGGCGACGGCACCACCGGCTCGGGGAGGCAGCGCCGGCCCAGCCAGCGCCGCCGGCTGCTGGTCGACCGGAAGACCTTCGACTTCTACCACGACTTCCTGGGCTACCCGAAGGTGACGGTGGCGGAGGTGTCGGGCTTCGCCCTCGGCGGCGGCTTCGAGCTGGCGCTGATGGCCGACATCGCGGTGGTGGCCAGCGACGCGGTGATCGGCATGCCGGCCACCCGCTTCCTCGGCCCGGCGCTCGGGTCGCTCCACATGTTCTTCCACCGCCTCGGCCCCGTGCTGGCCCGGCGGCTGCTGCTGACCGGCGACACGATCGAGGCCGGCGAGGTCGCCCACCTGGGGGTCTTCACCGAGGTGGTCGAGCCCGACGCCGTTGCCGGCCGGGCGGCCTGGTGGGCCGAGAAGGC
Organism: uncultured Acidimicrobiales bacterium; assembly: GCA_963842395.1. Lineage (GTDB taxonomy): Bacteria > Actinomycetota > Acidimicrobiia > Acidimicrobiales > VFJN01 > ZC4RG19. The sequence continues at coordinate 1,767,027 of CAWJGJ010000001.1, read as the reverse complement.
GTCACGGATGCCGGCCGACGGCATCGTGATGGCCAAGGAGGCGTTCCGCCTGGTCGAGCAGCTGCAGGGCTATCAGGGCGAGGAGGTGCTCAGCTACCTGTTCCACGCCTACGGCACCAACCTCCAGTTCGACGAGGGTGACTTCAACTTCGTCAAGGCGCGCGCCGAGCACGGCACCAAGCGCGCCTTCGAGCTGCGGGACGACCACTTCGACGTCCCCGAGCCGTAGCTGTTGTAGCCATGCCGCCCGGGCCCTCGCAGGCCGCGGTCAGAAGTCGGTGCCGCCGTCGACGTTGATCGTGGCACCGGTGAGATAGCCGGCCCGCTCGGAGAGCAGGAAGGCGATCACGTCGCCCAGCTCCTGCGGCCGGCCGGCCCGGCCGAGCGCCACGTGCATGCCCCACTCCTCGGTCATCACCCGTTCGAGGGCCGACTCGACCGGCCAGCCCCGGGCCTCGGCGACCTGCGTCCGCATGGCGGCGAGGATGTCGGTCTCCGTGGCGCCCGGGCACACGCAGTTGGCGCGGATGCCGGCCGCCCCGAACGACTTGGCCAGGTTCTTGGTGAGGGTGGCGACCCCCGCCTTGAGCGAGGCATAGGGCACCTGGTGGGCCTTGGGCGCCCGGATCGAGTACGCCGCGGTGGTGACGATGGCCCCGCCGCCCCCCTCGACCAGCACCGGAACGGTGGCGCGGCAGGCCCGCACGGTCGCCAGCAGCACGTCGTCGAAGGTGGCGACCCAGTCGTCGTCGGTGCCGCCGAGCAGATCGCGCTGGCCGTGCATGCCGAGCCCGGTGGTGACCGCCATGCCCCGCAGGCCGCCGAGCCGCTCGGCGGCCTCGGCCACCACCGCCTCGGCCGAGCCCGGCACGGTGAGGTCGCCGGTCATTGCGACGACCGGCGTGCCGGTGGCGTCGGCCACCGCCGCGGCCGCGGCGTCGGCCCGCTCCCGGCCCCGACCGGCGATGGCCACCCGGGCGCCGTCGGCCGCCAGGGCCTGCGCCGCCGCCCGGCCGATGCCGGCCGTGCCGCCGAAGACCAGGTAGCCCCGGCCCCGCACCCCCAGGTCCATCAGCGGTCGCCCGTGGCGTCGACGGCCGTGAGGGCCACCTCCTGCGCCCACCGGTAGTCGGCCTTGCCGTTGGCGTGGCGCCGGACCGCGCCGCACACCGCGACGGCCCGCGGCGCCTTGAACCGGGCGATGTCGGCGGCGACGAACTCCCGCAGCGCGGCCGGGTCGAGGGTCGCCCCCTCCCGGGGTGCAACAACGGCCACCACCTCCTGGCCGAAGCGCTCGGACGGGCGCCCGACCGCCAGGGCGTCGGCGACGTCGGGATGCCGGCGCAGCACGGCCTCGACCTCCTCCACGAACACCTTCTCGCCGCCGGTGTTGACCACCATGGCGTCGCGGCCGAGCATCCGGATGCTGCCGTCCTCGAGCCGCTGGGCGCGGTCGCCGGGTATCGCCACCCGCTCGCCGGCGATGATCGGGAACGTGGCGTCGGTCCGCTCGGGATCACCGAGGTACCCGAGCGGCACCCGCCCGCGCCGGGCCGTCCACCCGATCTCGTCCTCGCCGGGGTCGAGGAAGCGGGTCCGGTCCTCGGCCACCACGTCGGCGCCGGCGCCGGGGGTGAACCCGACCGGCTGCTTCGACCGGCTGCGGGAGCCGAACGCCATGCCGCCGGTCTCGGACGCCCCGTAGCCGTCGACGATCGTCAGGTGGGGCACCAGCTCGAGCAGCGCCTCCTTGAGCTGCTCGCCGGTGGCGGCGCCCCCGGTGCCGAGGACCCGCAGCGAGGCCAGGTCGTACGGCCGCCGCCGCAGCTCGTCGACGAGGGGGCGGGCGTAGGCGTCGCCCACGATCGACATCGTGGTGACCCGCTCGCGCTGGGCGACCTCCAGGATCGCCCGGGCGTCGAAGGGCCCGGAGTCGTCGTGGAGCACGACGGTGCCGCCGCAGTGCAGTCCGGAGTAGGCGGTCCACTGGGCGGCGGCGTGCATCAACGGCGGCACGGCGTACCACCGGCCCCCGCCGGCGACCGCGGCCGCGGCGATCGACTGGGCGGTGGCGCCCTCGCCGCCGGCCATGGCGGACACGTAGATGTCGGCCTGGCGCCACAGCACGGCCTTGGGGCTGCCGGTGGTGCCGCCGGTGCAGACGAGGTAGAGGTCCTCGGGCGACGGCACCGGCGGCGCCTCCTCGGCCGCGGTCCGGGCGGCGTCGTCGAACCCGGTGCTGCCGGGGAGGGGGGCGACGCCCGACCCGTCGTCGACGTCGAGCAGCACGAGCCCGGCCGTGTCGCAGGCCGCGGCGACCAGCGGGCCGAGCGCCCGGTGGTAGACGACGGCGCGGGTGTCGAGGTCGGCGAGCAGGGCCCCGACCTCGGCCGGCCGGTAGTGCTGGTTGACGTTGAAGGGCACGGCGCGGGCCCGGTACGCGCCGAGCATGGCCTCGACGTACTCGACGCAGTTGTGCAGCACGAGGGCGACGGCGTCCTGGCCGTTCTCCCACCGTTCGAGCTCGTCCCGCTCGCGGCGCAGGCCGAGGCCGCGGGCCCGGAGGAAGCCGGCGAGCGAGCGGGTGCGGGCGGCGACCTCCCCGTACGTCCGCCGCACGTCCCCGCACACCACCATCTCGCGGTCCGGCACGGCCGCGGACACCACGTCGTGCACGGCCGCCAGCGACCACTCCCCCTCCGACATGCGAAAAAGTCTAGAGCTTTTGCCCGGCTGTCGCAGGCCCGGGGGCCGGCTCAGGCCCGCTGGAGCAGGTCGTCCAGGGCCTGGCTGATCAGGTTGTCGCGGGCGAACGCGGGCGGCACGAGCCCGATGTCGGCGAGGAGCCGGCCCATCCGCAGCATGATGACGGTGAAGCGCAGCCCGGCGAACAGCTCGTAGTAGTCGAGCGCGTCCGCCGACCGCCCGGTGCCCGCGGACCAGCGCCGGGCGGTCTCGTCCCGCGACGCGAAGCCCGGCAGGCGGGTGCACCCCGATCCGGTCGTGAGCGCCCAGTCGGCGAAGAGCCACCACCCGAGGTCGAGGAGCGGGTCGCCGACGCCGGCCATCTCCCAATCCAGGACCGCGGCGACCTGAAAGTCGCGGTAGATCAGGTTGCTGAGGCGGGCGTCGCCCCACACCAGGCACGGCCCCTCGGCCGGATCGGGGGGTCGCTGGCGGCGCAGCACGTCGAGGGCGCGGCGGGCCAGCGGGAGGGCGGTGCCCTCCTCGGCCCAGGTCAGGAAGCGCTCGTAGTGGTCGAGGTGCCAGCCCAGCGTGTCGTCGACCGCCGGGAACACGCCGGGGCGAAGGGCGAGCCGGGCGCGCTCGACCCGATGGATGCCCGCCATGGCGTCGATGCCCGCGTCCCAGGCCGTCGCCTGCTGCTCCGGGCTGGCGTCGCGGAGCCAGCCCTGGCCGGCGTACGGCGGGGCGTCGGTGGGGATGTCGCCGTCCACCCGGTCCATGATCCAGAACGGCCGTCCGAACCACGAGGGGTCGGGCTCCAGCCAGTGGACCCGGGCCATCGGCACGTCCGTGCGCTCGGCGAGCGCATGCATCACCGCGTGCTGGCGGAGGAACGTGTCGTCGGGGAACACCTGGTGGCCCGACGGCGCGATGCGTGCCACGAGGCGCCGGGTGCGCCGGCCGCCGCCGCGGTCCTGATGGTCGTCACCGTCGCCGTCGCCCTTGCCGTCCCCGCCGCCCTCACCGTCCCTGTCGCGCCACGTGGCGTCGAACAGGATCGTCTCGTTCGACCACCCGGTCGCGCCGGGGATCGACACCCCGGCCACCGACGGCTCGGCGACGCCCGCCACGTCCCGCAGCCAGCGCGCGAGCGTGGCGGCGGTCGCGTCGGGATCGCGCTGGAGGGCACCCACGCCGTCAGGCCTCCGTCGCCGGGTCGGCCGCGATCGCCGCGCCGTCGGCGACCAGCGCGTCGATCGCCGGCTGATCGAGGTCGAGCTCGGCCAGCACGGCGCGGGTGTGCTCGCCCAGCCGCGGCGCCCGCCACCGCGGCACCGGCGGGCGGCCGTCGAAGTCGGCCGGGGTGGCCAGCATCGACCAGCCGCCGCTCTCGTCGGGCACCTCCACGACCGAGCCGGCGGCGTGGAACTGCGCGTCGTCCAGCAGGTCCTCGACGGTGTTCACCGGGCTCCAGAACATGTCGGGCTCCGCGTCGAAGGCCGCCGCCCACTCGGCCAGCGGACGGGTAGCGAACACCGCGTCGAGCTCGCCGACCAGGATGCGGGCGTTGCGGGCCCGGCCCCGCGCATCGGCGAACCGGGGATCGGTCAGCCACTCCGGGCGCCTGACGACGCGGGTCAGGGCGGGCCAGTGGCGGTCGCCCTCGAGGCCGACTATCCAGAACGGCCGGCCGTCGCCGGCGGTGTAGTTGTTCACCGTGGGGTTGCCCATCGTCTCCCGCGTCGCGGTCGCCAGCGTGCGGCCCCACATCAGCGCCACGTTCACGTCGAAGCCGAGGGTGTAGGCGCCCTGGCGCAGGAGCGACGTCGACACCAGCCCGCCCCGGCCGGTGCGGGCCCGGCCCACCAGCGCGGCGCTCACCATGGCCGCGGCGGTCATGGCGGCCGAGTGGTCGCCCATGCCGCCGCGCTGGAACGGCAGCGGGCCCCCGGGCACCCGCAGCGCCTCCGCGATGCCGGCCCTCGCCCAGTAGGCGGCGATGTCGTAGGCCGCGCGCCCGGCATCGGGCCCGTCGAGCCCGTAGCCGGTGATGACGGCGTACACGAGGCCGGGGTGGCGTTCGAGCACTCCGTCGGGGCCGAGGCCGAGGCGGTCGAGCGCCGCCGGGCGGAGGTTGGTGACGAACACGTCGGCGCCGGCGAGCAGCCGCTCGGCGACGTCGAGGCCGCGCTCGCTCGACAGGTCGAGGACGATCCCGCGCTTGCCCCGGTTGTCGAGCTCGAACACCGGGTTGACGTCGAGGTCGCCGCCGAGCATGCGCTGGAAGCTCCGGGCCGGGTCGCCCGACGGGGGCTCGATCTTGACCACGTCGGCGCCCCAGTCGGCGAGGATGCCGGCCGCGCCCGGACCGGCGACCCAGACGCCGAGCTCGACCACCCGGATGCCGTCGAGGGGCCCGACCGTGCTCATGGTTCGCTCGCTCTGCTCGCGGGTGCTCATGGTTCGCTCGCTCCGCTCGCTCACTGGGCCAGTGCGGGGGTGGGGGTGAACCGGACGGGCATCGCCTCGTGGCCGCTCACGAAGTTCGACGGCCGGACCGGCAGGGCGTCGGACGAGGCCAGCTCGAGATCGGGGAGCCGGACCAGCACCTCCCGGAACATGACCTTGAGCTCGAGGCGGGCCAGCGAGGCCCCGAGGCAGTAGTGGGGGCCGAAGCCGAACGCCAGGTGCGGGTTGGGGTCGCGCCTGACGTCCAGGGCGTCGGGCGCGGCGAACACCGCCTCGTCGCGGTTGGCGGACGGGTAGAAGAGCATCACCTCGTCACCCTCGCGCAGGTGCTGGCCCCGCAGCTCGACGTCCGTGGTGACCGTGCGGGACATGTTCTTGACCGGCGACACCCAGCGGAGCAGCTCCTCGGTCGCCAGCGGCAGCAGCCGCGGGTCGACGGCGAGCGCCGCCCGCTGGTCGGGATGGTCGAGCAGGGCGAGCATGCCGCCGCTGATCACGTGGCGGGTGGTCTCGTCCCCGCCGATCAGCAACAGGAGCGTCTCGTTGACGATCGACTCGTCGTCGAGGCGGTGCCCGTCGATCTCGGCGGCGCACAGCGTGCTGATCAGGTCGTCCCGCGGGTCGTCCCGGCGTTCGGCGATCACCCGGAGCTGCAGCTCGCGGAAGCCGAGCATGGCGTCGGCCGCCGTCGACAGCACCTCGGGCGGCGCCGAGGCCGAGGTGGCACGGAGCATGTCGTCGGACCAGCGGAGCAGGTCGTCGTACGCGTCCTCGCCGAAACCGAGCAGGTCCGCGATCACCATGAGCGGCAGCGGGGCCGCCACGTCCCACACGAAGTCGCACGACCCCGCCTCGCACACGCGGTCGACGATGCGGCGGCACAGCCCGGCGACCGTGTCCTCCATCTCGCCGATGCGCCGGGGCGTGAACCCGCGGTTGACGAGCGAGCGGCGCTGCCGGTGGTCGGGGTCGTCCATCGAGATCATCATCGGCAGCGGCATGCCGTGGGGCCGGGCAGCGCGCCGGCTCGAGAAGGTCCGCGGGTCCTTCTCGATGGCGAGGACGTCGTCGTAGCGGGCGATGCCCCAGACGTCGGACACCTCGTCGTGGTAGACGGGCGCCTCCCGGCGCATCCAGGACCAGATCTCGTGGGGGTCGTCGGCGTACCATCCGCCGTCCAGCAGGTCGAGGCCCTCGCGGCGGGGGTGGCTGCCCCTCATGACATGCTCCTCACGGTCGGGGTAGGCCGCAGCGGCGCTGGGCCCGGACGCGCTCGGGTGGCGAGGCCTTGGACAGGAGGTTGGTGAAGGAGGCGACGAGCTGTCGCTGCTCGCCGCTGAGCCCGAGGTCCACGAGGGCAGGACTGTAGCAACCATGCACTGCGGTCGGCAGTGCCGCTACCGATTCCCGAAAGCAGCGTTCCGGGCACGGTCGCCCGTGCGCGCCGCGATACCGTCGGGTCAGCGGCCCTGGAAGACGGGCGGGCGCTTCTCGGCGAAGGCGGTGAGCGCCTCGGCCAGGTCACTGGTGCCGAGGTTGACGTTCTGGGCGATCGCCTCGGTCTCGAGGGCCTGCGCCAGCGACGAGCTGGCGGCGTTGTCGAGCATGCGCTTGGTCATCGACAGCGCCATCGGCGGCCCGTCGACGATGCGCTGGGCCACGGCCGCGACCACCCCGTCGAGCTCGGCGGCAGGGACGACCCCGTTGGCGAGGCCGAGCTGCTCGATCCGCTCGGCGCCCATCATCTCGGCCGTCAGGGCGACCTCCTTGGCGCGGTGCAGGCCGAGGCGGGTGGCCAGCAGGAACGAGCTGCCGTAGTCGAGGCTCAGGCCGAGCTTGGCGAACACCGCGGACATGCGGGCCCTGTCCGAGCACCACAGCATGTCGGCAGCCAGCGCCAGCCCGAAGCCGGCGCCCACGGCGACGCCGTCCACCTTGGCGATCACCGGCACCGGGCAGTCGTGCACGGCGACGACCGACTCGGCGAGCTGGCGCATGGCGGTCAGCCGGCTGCCCTCCCAGCCCGGGTCGCTGCCGCCCGGCTTCTTCACGATGTCGGCGCCGGAGCAGAAGTCGCCGTTCGCCCCGGTGAGGATCACGCACCGGGCATCCGACGCCGCCACGTCGCGGAAGGCGTCGCGGACGGCCATCCACATGTTCATGGAGCAGGCGTTGCGGGTGCCGGGGCGATCGAGGGTGACGGTGACGAGGTGACCCTCGCGGGCCACCTTCACGTGCTCATCGGTGATCATCGGGGTGCGCTCCCGCTCCGTGACGACGGCCTTCCCCAGATGGAAAGCCTCACTTGCCAGGATGGTAGTGCGGGCTTCCGGCGGGAATCCCGGGCGTACGGCCCTACGTCTTCTCGTCGGCGCGGGCGAGCAGCCGGAGGATGTGGCGGGCCATGGCCCGCTCCGGGTCGTCGAGGTCGTGGAACGGCTCGACGTCGACGGCGACGTCGGCGACCTGCTCGTACAGCCGCGCCAGATCCGGCTCCCCCTGTCCGATCAACTGGTCGTCGTCACCTTCGGGACCGCGGTCCGGGACCCGCACCGTGCCCCGGAGGCCCCCGGCGCTGAGGACGTGGAGGATGTGGTGGGCGACGGCTCGACCGGGGTCATCCAGGGGGAGGAACGGTGCGAGGTCGACGACGTGGTCGGCGACGTCCTCGTAGCGTGTCGACGGCTCGCCCTCGAGCCGGCTGCGGCACGGCCCGGCGGATGCGTCGCGCTGGTCCGGCCCGGGGACGAGGGAACCGCGGGCCCAGACCGCGACGGACGATCGGGCCAGGCGGGCCCGGGTCTCGCGATCGATCTCGATCGCGCCCGCCGCCGCGATGACCAGCGCGCCGTCCCGCGCGAGCAGGTCGGCGAGGACCCGTCCTCCCCAGCGGCGGACCTCGTCCTCGCCCCACTCGCGAGCGAGTCGGTGAATCGTGCACCCCGCCGTCAGCTCGAGCTGCTCGTCGGTGTCGGCGAAGGGCCGCTGGAGGAGCGCGGCAAGGTGGCGTCCGGCGTTCGTTCCGACCGCACCCCCCAGGCCGAGCAGGACGACATGCCGGTCCGCCCCGCCGTCGGCCGGTCCGGTGGGGCTCACACGCCGCGCTCCCGTTCGAGGATGCCGAGGCTCGTCTCCAGCTCGTTCACGACCGCGGGATCGAGGTCGTGACCGGTGAAGATCTCGAACGCGTCGATCGCCTGCCCGAGGAACAGGTCGAAGCCGGTGATGCGTGCCAGCCCGGCGCCGGCCGCCCGGACCATGAGCGGGGTCTCGATGGGGGAGTAGATCGCGTCGAAGACCCAGCGCTGGCCCCCCACGGCGGACAGGTCGACCGGGGTGCCCGGGTTCCAGGACATGCCCACGGGGGTGCCGTTGACCAGGCCGTCCACGCCGTCGACGGCCTCCTCGGCCGAGAGGGCGACGGTGACGTCCGCCGCGAGCCCGCGGTCGCGCAGCATGCGGGCGAGTTGCTGCGAGCGCTCGGGGACGATGTCGTAGATCCGGAGGGCGGTGGCGCCCAGGTCGACCAGGGCCGCCGCCGTGGCCGTGCCGACGCCACCGGCGCCCAGCAGGGCCACCGTCCCCGGTGGAACCGCCCCGAAGCGGCGGCGGTAGGCCCACGTGAACCCCGACAGGTCCGTGTTGTAGGCATGGGTCGGGCCGTCGGGCCCGAGGAGCAGGGTGTTCGCCACTCCGGTGGCCATGACGTCGGCGGAGGGCTCGACGGCGGCGCGCGACGCCGAGGCCTTCAGGGGAACGGTGACGTTGATGCCCCGGTAGCCGTCGGCCGCCAGCCGCCGCATCAGGACGTCGAACTCGGGCCCGATGCTCGGGTCGACCGGGATCAGCTCGTAGCTGAGGTCGATCCCGACCCGCTCGCCGGCCAGCTCGTGGAACGCGGGTGCCAGTGACATGTCGATGCCCGTGCCGACGAGGCCGAGCCGGTGCGGCGTCATGGCGCCCGTCGCTCGAGGAGTCGGTCGGCGACGATGGCGCGGGCGAGGGTCAGCACGAGGCGTGCGAACGCCGCGGTCCCCAGCTCCCGGCGGATCACGTCGTTGGGGACCTCGAGGGAGTAGGGCCCGGCCGGGAGCCGGTCGAGAAGCCCCGGGAGGGGCAGGCCGCCGTACCCGGGGAGCGAGCGGGCCGACCGGGCGACCCGGATGACCCCGTCGACCGTGGCCGGGGCCGGGGCCGGCGCGTCGCACAGCTGGACGAAGCGGAACCAGCGGCGCGGGAGGGCGGAGAGCTCGTCGAGCGAGGAGTCCGACCGGAAGAAGTGGAGGGCGTCGACGAGGATGCCGGCGTTGGTCCTGTCGACCGCACCGACGATGGCGGCCGCCGCCGCCAGGTCGCCCGTCTCGCTCCACGAGGGGAACTCGAGCTCCACGCTGAGGCCGAAGTCGAGGGCGAGGTCGCAGAGCCGCCCGAACCGGTCGGTGGCGCGCGCCCGGTCGGGGTCGGGGAGCTGGCCGATGACGTGCCGGGCGCCGACGGCGGCCGCGGCCTCGAGGACACGCAGGTAGTCCTCGGGCTGCGAGTCGGGGTCGAGCCGCGCCAGCTCGACGTCGAGCACCTGCACGCCGGTGTCGGCCATGCGGTCCACCACCTGGCGCACCATCGAACGGTCGCCGGCCAGCGGCGTGACGTGCTCGCCGGGCGCGACCGCGGTGGCCCGGATGCTGGCGTAGTCGTAGCCGGCGGCCGCCGCGATCTCGACCAGTTCGACGGGGGTGGTCCCGAGCACCGTGAGGTGGGCGAGCGAGAACTGGGGCGCCACGTCAGGCTCCCTCGCCGTGATGGTCGACCTGGGGCGGCGGGGTGCCGTAGAAGCAGCCGAACAGCTCCTGCTCGGACGGCCGGTCCTCAGCGATCGGGCGGCTGACCCAGGTCACGTTCAGGTAGTGCTTGAGGCTGATGTTCTCGTTGGTGACGTTGCCGCCCCAGACGCCGCAGCCCAGGCTCGAGGTCATGGGCATGCCGTTCGTGAACGACCCGGCATTCGCCTTCGACTGGGGCTGGCGGACCATGATGCGGCTCACCGGCGCGACCCGCGCCAGCGCGTCGATGTGCTCGTCGTCGAAGGAGTAGATGCCGCACGAGTGGCCCTTGCCGGCCACCTCGTAGATCAGGCGCACCTTGGCCAGCGCGTCGTCGAAGCCGTGGTAGCGGTAGGCGGCCAGCAGCGTGGTGAGCTTCTCGCCCGAGAAGCGGTGCTCGGGGCCGATCCCGTCCTGCTCGACGACGATGAAGGTGCGGTCGTCGGCGATGGCGAAGCCCGCCGCGGCCGCGAGCTTGGGGGCGGGCTGGGCCACGGTGGCCACGATCCGGCCGCCGTCGCCATCCCACATCGCCCGCTCGAGGAGCGCCTTCTGCTCGGCGGTGGCGACGTGGGCGCCCTCGGTGCGGAGCTGGGCGAGCATCGCGTCGTAGACGCGGTCGTCGACGAGCAGGTTGCCGTCGGCCGAGCAGCCCGAGCCGTGGTCCGAGGTCTTCGAGAGCCGGGTGTTGCGGGCGGCGTCGGCGATGTCGGCGGTCTCGTCGATCACCATCGTCGAGTTGCCGCCGCCGACCCCGAAGGCGGGCTTGCCCGAGCTGTAGGCGGCCGCGACCATCGCCGCGCCGCCGGTGGCGAGCGTCAGGTCGCAGCGGGCCATCAGCTCCTGGGACAGGGGGATGGACGGGTCCCGGACGCACTGGAAGACGTCGGCCGGCGCGCCCTGCGCGACCATCACCTCGCGCAGGAGCCGGACCACCTCGTTGGTGGTCCGCCGGGTGCGGGGGTGCGGCGAGAAGATCACCGCGTCCCGCGCCTCGACCGCGTAGATGGCGGTGCCGGGCGGGGTGAGCTCCGGGTTCGTCATCGGCACGATCGAGGCGATGACGCCGGCCGGCTTGGCGTACTTGACCAGCCCCCGGGCCGGGTCGGTCTCGATGATCCCCACGCTGGGGGTGCGCAACGCGTCGCGGAGGATGCCGTGGAGCTTGAACCGCTTGGCGCTCCGGCCGGCACGGTCGCCGATGCCGCTCTCGTCGACGCTCATGTGGGCCAGCTCGGTGAAGGTGGCCTCGTTGCCGAGCGCCCAGCCGATGGCCTGGGCGAGCCGGTCGACCCTGGCCTGGTCGTAGTCGGCGATCTCGACCATGGCGGCTCGTGCCCTGGTCACCATCGCCGCGGCGAGGGCTCGCTCTTCGGGGGTGATGCTGCGCGCCATGTCCTGTCCTCGTACGTGCGTTGGGTCGGGCGGGTCGGCAGTCGTCGTGCGGTCCGGTCGTCAGTCGGTGGCGAGGTGGCCGGCGTGGTCCCCGGGGGGCCGGTCCTGGGCGTAGATGTCGAGGATGTTCCAGTGACCCGTGGTGGGCGTCGGGTTGTTCTTCATCGGCACGTCGAGGACCACCGGTCCCCCGAGGGCGATCGCCTTGGCCAGCGCCGGCCGGAAGCCGGCCGCGTTGTCGATGCGGATGCCGGTGGCGCCGTAGGCCCGGGCGACGGCCGCGTAGTCGGGGACGAGATCGGGGTCCGCGCCGTCGCCGGGAAACGTGGTGCCGTAGGTGAGCCCGAAGGCCGCCTTCTGGAGGCCGGCGATGGTGCCGAACGCGTTGTTGTTCATGACCACCCACACGATCGCCAGGTCGTGCTCGACGGCAGTGGCCAGCAGCGCCGGGTTCTGGCCGAACCCGCCGTCACCGACGAGGGACACCACGGTGCGCTCGGGAGCGGCGAGCTTGGCGCCGATGGCGGCCGAGGGCCCGAACCCCATCGTGGCGAAGCCTCCCGGGGTGAGGACGGTGCCGGGGGTGCGGATGGGGAACTGCTGGCCGACGCCGTTCTTGTTCCAGCCGACGTCGGTGGTGACATAGGCGTCGTCGGGCAGCTCGGCTCGCACGTCGGCCAGGATCCGCTCCGGCATCATCGGGAACGCGTCGCTGGTGGCCATCGCCCGGTTGCCGGCCGCGAACTCGGCGCGAAAGGCGGCGATGCGGCGGATGACGTCGGGCCGTTCGAGGCCGCCGGGGTGGAGATCACGGGCCGCCCGGTTCAGCGCCGCCAGCGCGGCGCGGGCGTCGGCCATCACGCCGATCTCGGTGGGGAAGGCGCGCCCGATCTCGCTCGGCTCGATGTCGATGTGGATCAGCGCGGTAGGCGGGATGTCGAACGTGAAGCCCCGGTACCACGAGCTGCTGTCGGCCTCCTTGAACCGGGTGCCGATGGCGAGGATGACGTCGGCGGCGAGGCAGGTGTCGTTGACCAGCCGGGTGCCCCAGAAGCCGGTCATCCCCAGCACGAGCGGGTGGTCGTCGGAGAGGGCCCCCTTGCCCATGAGGCTGTGGGCGACCGGGATTGCCATGTGGTCGACGAAGCGCTGCAGCTCCTCGCCGGCCCCCGCCAGCAGGATGCCGCCGCCGATGTAGAGGACTGGGCGCTCGGCCTCGGCCAGGCGGGCGACGATGGTGCGTGCCGTCTCGTCGTCGAGCGACGGCCGGCCCAGCTCCCTGGTGTTGTGGGCGAGCCGGCCGAACGTGGCCGGGTCGAGCGGCTGGGAGAACACGTCCATGGGCACGTCGACGAGCACCGGGCCGGGCTGGCCGCTCTCGGCCAGCAGGAACGCCTTCTCCACGATCTCGGGCAGGAGCTCGGCCCGCTCGACCCGCCAGGCCCGCTTCACGAACGGCCGGTAGATCTCGTGCTGGGAGGCGTCGGCGTGGAGGTTCACCTCCTGGTGGGGATGGCGCCCGTAGTAGTGCGACGGCACGTCGCCCGCGATCACCACCATCGGGATGCAGTCGAGCGCGGCGTTGGCCACGCCGGTCGCGGCGTTGGTCAGGCCCGGGCCGAGGTGGCTGAGCACGACGCTCGCCCGGCCGGTCACCCGGGCGTACCCGTCGGCGGCGTGCGCGGCGACCTGCTCGTGGCGCACGTTGACGAACTCGATGCCGCTGCCGGCCATGGCGGCCAGCACCGCGATGTTGGTGTGCCCGCACAGGCCGAAGACGTGGCGGACGCCGCGGCGCTCCAGGTAGTCCACGAGCTGCTCGGCGGCGGTCGGTGGTGCCGGTCGTGGCGACATCGGTCGTGGCGTCACCGGTCAGCCCCACGGTGCTCCGGTGGTGCCGCCGGGGGACCGGCCCCGGCCACCGCCGACAGCTCACGGCGGCCGGGGCCCTCGTATGTGTGGTTCACCGGGTCCACGCTGCGCATGGGGGCCATCGTCTGCCGCTCCTCGTTGGCGTGGGCGAGGATCCCGGCGAGGCGCGAGGCGATGAACAGGGCGTTGCCGAGGTCGCTCGGGAACCCCACCTCGCCCAGCAGCGCCGCCATGGCGCCGTCGATGTTGATGGGCACCGGGCGGCCGAGCCGGCGCGTCAGCGCCGACTCGATGGCCTCGGCGGCCGCGAGGTGGTCGCCGGCCACGCCGGCGTCGTGGGCGACGGCGAAGAGGCGGTCGATCCTCGGGTCGTGGTCGCGGTGCTGGCGATGGCCGAACCCGGGCACCCGGATGCCCTCCGCCCGGCGGGCCTCCACCAGCCGGTCGGCGGCGGCCGCGACCGTGGTCCCGCCGTCCGCGGTCCGGGTCACCACGGAGCCGATGGCGAGCATCGCCGATTCCACCGCCGCGCCGTGGAACTCGCCGAGGGCCAGGAGCCCGGCTGCGGCCCCGGCCTGGAGGGACGCCCCACCCGACACCGCCGTGCGGGCGGCGAGGGCCGACGGTGCGCCGGCCCCGTGGTCGATGCTGGCCACCATCACGGCGTCGATGAGCCGCCCCGTGGAAGCATCGGGCAGGTCACCGGTGTAGAGGAGGTGCACCACGCTCGGGAACGGAACCGTGCCGATGAGCTGGGCGAGGTCGTAGCCGCGGAGCGAGATGTGGTCGGCGGCGGTCTCGGAGAGTGCCGTCACCCACGCCGGAGGAGATCCGGATCTCGACGAGTTGGATGTTGTCAACTGGCTGAGGCCCCCTCCCGACAGCTAGAAAAAGACTATATTGAATTAGCGAACTAAGGTCAACGAGCCACGGCACTGATCCCGGGCGGGAGGACGCCCCGTCCGGACGCGAGAGTGTGAGGCCTGCATGCCCGACGGCGATCCGACCCCTGACTACGACTCCCGACCCGAGGCCATCCGGCGTGCCATCGAGACGCGGATCCTCGAGGGGAAGATGCAGCCGGGCGACCGGCTCGGCCTGAAGTCGGAGCTGCAGGAGGAGTTCGACGTCGCCGGGCCCACCATCGCCCAGGCCCTCACGCTGCTCACCAACGACGGGCTGATCTCCATGCGCCGGGGCCCGGGGGGTGGGATCTTCGTCGAACGCAGCCGCCCCGTGCTCCGGCGCGGGACCCAGCGGTTGGCCACCGGGACGGCGCAGTCGCTCGCCGAGAACATCGAGCTGCGGGAGCAGGTCAACCCGCTGCTGGCCGTGTCGGCCGCCCGGGCAGGCGATCGCCCGCCGGCCCGCGTCGCCCGGCTCCGCGAGATCGCCGCCGCGCTGGCGGGCGCCGCGCCGTCCTTCGACACGCAGCGCCTGATCTGGGCCGGGTTCCACGAGCTGGTCGAGCTGGCCGACAACGAGCTGCTCTGCCACGTGTACGTCGACCTGCTCGACGCGGCCGAGGCGATGATCGTCGACGTCGACTTCCCGTCGGTGGGTGTCGAGGGCGACCAGGAGCGGCAGCGCATCGCCGCACACGCCTCGCTGTTCGTCGCGGTCGCCGACCGGAACGTGGAGGCGGCCCGCCACCACGCCGAGATCGTCCGCCTGGTCTCCCGACCCCTCCGCGAGCCCGGATGAGCCGCCGCACAGCTGCTCATCTTCTTGACTCTGAGCAAACTGGGGCGTAGAAAAGACTACATTCAATTAGGTAGCGGCTTTGGGGGCAGCGGCATCGGCGCGGCGCGCCGGAGCCGAGGGGGGAGACCCGAATGACCAAACTTCCGTCCTGGTCGAGGCTGCTGGCGTTGCTCGCCGCCACCGCGCTCGTCGCTGCCGGGTGTGGTGGCGACGACGACGACGGTGGCGATGCCGCGGCCGGCGAGAGCGACTCCGGCTCCGGTGAGGCTGCCGAGTGCCCCAGCGGGGACTCGGTGCAGATGGCCATGCCCTACGAGGCCAACCAGCCCGCCGGCGAGAACTGGCGACTGGGCATCGAGATGGCGGTGGCCGAGATCAACGAGGACGGGGGCGTGCTCGGGTGCCAGATCGAGCTCGATCCCCAGGACACCCAGGGCGACCCCGACGTCTCCCGGCAGGTGGTGGCCGACCAGGTCGAGGACGGTCCCTTCGTCTTCCTCGGCACGGTGTTCTCGGCCAGCACCATCGTGAACATGGTCGAGGCGCAGCGCGCCGAGATCCCGATGTTCGTGGGCGCCGAGGCGCCGTCGATCACCGACCGCGAGGAGAACGGGGACAACGACTACATCTACCGGTCGTCGTTCGGGGTGGACACGGCCGCCGACAAGTTCGTCAGCTACATGGTCGACCAGGGCGTCGAGTCGGTCGACATCATCTACAAGAACGACGAGTTCGGCGCCGGCGGGCGCGAGGCCTACGTGGCCGCCTTCGACGAGGCCGGCATCGACGTCGGCCTCGACATCCAGGTCCAGCCCGACCAGACCGACCAGTCGGCCGAGGTCACCCAGCTCGCCTCGGGCGACGCCGACGCGATCTTCGTGTTCATGACCGAGATCGAGACCGCGGCGTTCCTCGACGAGTACCAGGCCCAGGGACTCGACAAGCCGCTCTACGGCGGCGACGTCCTCAGCGCGGCGTCGACGATCGCGTTGGCGCAACCAGGCGCCGCCGATGGGACGAGCACGCATGCCGGCCTCAACGCATCGGCGCCCGTGTTCGCGGACTGGCGGGAGGCGTACGCCGCGTTCCATCCCGACGCCGATCCGCCCGACCACAACAGCATCAAGGGCTACACGATCGTCCACGTCGTGAAGGAGGCCATCGAGCGGATCGGGGAGTTCGACAACACGCAGTTCTCGGACACGCTGCACTGCGCCACGCTCACCGTCGACGACGAGCCCGGCCTGCTCCTCGACGTCAGCTACGACGGCAACGGCGACATCGACCGCGAGAGCTACATCGTCTCGGTCGTCGACGGCGCCGGCGAGATCGTCGAGACGCTCCCGCCGCTCGACAACATCGACGAGCGGGGTTGCTAAACATCCCCACAGGTCGTCGCAGGGTGGCTCGCCCGCAGGTCCGGGGGCGAGCCACCCCTTGACGTCGGGGAGGCGGCCGCAGCGATGTCCACGTTCCTGCAGATCAGCGTGTCGGGGCTGGCGACCGGCGCGATCTTCGCCCTCGCCGCGGTGGGCTTCGCCCTGCTCTGGCAGACGGCGGGGGCGATCAACTTCGCCCACGGGGAGTTCATCGCGCTACCGGCCATCGTGATGCTCCTCCTCGGCGAGGAGCGGCCCACCCTCGGGCTACCTGACTGGGTGCCGGTCGTCGGGGGCACGGCGATCGCCGGGCCGGTGCCCGAGATCGGCATCATCGTCGCCTTCGTCGTGACGATCCCGCTGGCCGTGCTGGTGCTCGGCTACCTGTTCAAGGTCTCGCTGGTCGACCGCCTGCTGACGCCGGGTGGCGACGACATCCCGCTGGTCATCGCCAGCCTCGGCCTGGCCCTGATGATCCGCGAGTACCTCCGGGTCGAGTTCGGCGCCCGGCCCGAGCAGTTCCCGTCGACGTTCGGCACGGCCCGCTGGCGCCCCGGCGGCATCCCCGTCTCGGCGGACGACCTGGGTGTGCTGGCCGTGAGCATCGTGGTCATCCTGGCCCTGCACCTATTCCTGCGCCGCACCTACACCGGGCACCAGATGGAGGCGGCCGCGCAGAGCCCCCACACCGCGCAGGTGCTCGGCATCCCGGTGAACCGCATGATCTTCTACACGTTCGCCATCAACGCCGTGCTCGTCACCGTGGCCGCCCTCCTGGTGGCGCCCACGACGCACGCCCGGTGGGACGCCGGGCTGAGCCTCGGGCTGCTGGCCTTCACCGCCGCGATCATCGGCGGCTTCAACCAGGTGCGGGGCGCCCTCATCGGCGGCTTCGTCGTCGGCCTGCTGCAGAACTGGTCGGCCTTCTACCTGTCGAGCGCCTACCGCGACGCCATCCCGCTGCTGTTGCTGATCCTGATCATCCTGTGGCGGCCCCAGGGCCTCTTCGGCATCGCCGAGGAGCGGCGGGTGTGAGCGCCACGACCTCGACGACTGAAGGGCTGGTGCACCGGGCCGACGCCATCCCCGAGCGCGACCGGGGCCGGCTGTCGTGGCCGATCGCCGTCGCGGCGGTGGCGGCGGCGACGCTCGTCGTCCTCCTGCCGGTCGGCCGATCACAGCTCGCCGGGATCATGTGGTTGTGGGTCGGCGCCCTCGCGGCCGTGGTCGGCCTCAACCTCTGGGTGCCCGTCGGCTCGTGGAACGGGCTCGTCGTGAAGTGGACCTCGCTGGCCGGCTGCATCGCCTTCCTGGTGGTGTTCCCGCTCGGGCGGACCAACGCCACCCTCATCGACCTCGGGCTGTTCGTGGTGTTCGCCATCGTGTGCGTGGGCCTGAACCTCACCCAGGGCTTCGCGGGCAAGATCTCGCTGGCCCAGGCGGGCTTCCTCGGCATCGGGGCCTACGTCTCGGTGCTGCTCGACACCGGGCGCGACGTCACGGTCGCCGGGTTCGAGGCGACGCTGCCCGACCTGCCGTTCCTCCTCGCCATCGCGGCGGCCGGCCTCACCTGCATGGCGTTCAGCGTGCTGATCGGCTTTCCCGCGCTGCGGGTGCAGGGGCCGTGGCTCGCCTTCGTGACCCTGGCCTTCAACCTGCTGGTGTACCTGGTGCTCAACAACGAGGTCGGGCTCACCGAGGGTTCACGCGGGCTCCGGATCATCCGGTCCGACGTCCAGGTCTTCGGGATCGACCTCTTCGAGACCCGCAACTACTACTACTTCTGCCTGGTCTTCCTGCTCGCCGCGACCGCACTGGTGTGGTGGATCGTGCGCAGTCCCTGGGGGCGGGCGTTCAAGGCCCTGCGCGACAACCCCGGACGCGCGGCCAGCCTGGGCGTCGACATCCGCACCTACACCCTGCTGGCCTTCTCCATCGGCGCCGGGCTGGCCGGTGTGGCGGGCGCCCTGTACGCCCGGCTGATCGAGTACATCGAGCCACGCGCCTTCTACATCGGGCAGTCGTTCGACTTCTTCCTCGCCACCGTGGTGGGCGGTCTCGGCACGCTGGTCGGACCGTTCATCGGCGTGTCGTTCATCACCGTGCTGACCGACAACCTGCGGTTCACCGGCGACTACTACCGCGTCTGGTTCGGGCTGTTCGTGGTCGTGATGATGCTGGTGGCGCCCAAGGGGATCGCGGGCACGTTCAACCAGTTCCGGTCGTGGTTGCAGAGCCGTCAGCGCGCTCGCCGCGGCGGGCACGACGTCAGACCCGGCGTCGCGTCCGGCGCCGGACCCGGCGTCGCGTCCGGCGTCGGGCCGGAGGCCGGGGCATGACCGGTCGACCCGTCGTGCAGATCGCCGGGGTCAGCAAGTCGTTCGGTGGCATCAGGGCCGTCGACGACGTCTCCTTCGCCGTCCACGACGGCGAGATCCTGGGCGTCATCGGCCCCAACGGCTGCGGCAAGACCACCCTGTTCAACTGCGTCCTCGGCCAGTACCGCCCCGACCACGGCCGCATCGAGCTGGGCGGTCGGGACGTCAGCCGCTGGCCGCCCCACCGGCGCGCCAACGCCGGGCTGGCCCGCACCTTCCAGCTCCTGTCCGTGTTCGAGTCGATGTCGGTCCGCGACAACCTCAAGACCGCGGCGCAGGAGCACATCGGCTCGATCGGGCGCCGCCTGTTCCGCGCCCCCGACATGGGCCTCGGCGCCAAGGTCGACCGGCTCATCGAGCGGTTCCGCCTCGGGCACCTGGCCGACGAGCCGGCCGGCAACCTCAGCTACGGCCAGCAGAAGCTGTTGGACACCGCCATGGCCTTCGTGTCCGACCCCGAGGTGGTGTTCCTCGACGAGCCGGCCGGCGGGGTCAACCCCACGATGCTCGGCGACGTGCGCGACCGCATCCGCGACCTCAACGACAACGACGGCACCACGTTCGCGATCATCGAGCACAACATGGAGTTCATCTTCGGGCTGGCCGACCGCATCGTCGTCATGGAACAGGGACGGGTCCTCGTGACCGGAACCCCCGACGAGGTCCGGGACGACCCCCGGGTGCTCGAGGTGTACCTCGGTGGCTGACACGATGGCGCCGGTTGCCGACGAGAGCGCGGACGGCGGCGCGGGCGACGACGACATCATCCTGCGCATGCAGGGCGTCGTCGCCGGCTACGGCTCCACGACCGTCCTCCACGAGACCGACCTCGCGGTCCCCCGCAACGCCATCAGCACGATCATCGGGCCGAACGGCGCCGGCAAGTCGACCGCCCTGAAGGCGATCTTCGGCATGCTCCGGGTGCGGTCGGGCACCATCCGCTACGAGGGTGAGGACCTGGTCGGGCTCAGCCAGGTCGAGCTCCTGCAGCGGGGCATCAGCTACGTGCCTCAGGGACGCAACATCTTCCCCAGGATGTCGGTGCGCGCCAACCTCGAGCTCGGCGGCGTGAGCCTGCGCGACCTCCCGCTCGTCCGCCGCCGGATGGACGACATCGCCTTCGACCTGTTCCCCGTGCTCCGCACCAAGGCCGACGCCCAGGCGGGCAGCCTCAGCGGCGGCGAGCAGAAGATGCTGGAGATCGGCCGGGCGATGCTGCTCGAGCCCCGCCTGCTGCTCATCGACGAGCCCTCGGTCGGGCTGTCGCCGATCCTCGTACGCCAGGTGTTCACCCTCCTACGCGACCTGCGCGACCGGGGGGTGACGGTGCTCATGGTCGAGCAGAACGCCAAGAGCGCCCTCGAGACGAGCGACCACGGCATGGTCCTCCAGCAGGGGCGCGTCGCCCTCGGGGGCAGTGCCGCCGGTGTGCTCGCGCACCCCGAGATCGGCCATCTGTTCCTCGGGGGGACGATGCGTGTGGCCGACGGGTGAGCACCCCCACCCCTCCGCCCCGCCCGCCGGCCGGCCCGCCGCCTGGCCCGCCGCCTGGCCCGCCGCCCGGCGACCGGCACAACGTGGTGCTCACCGGATTCATGGGCACCGGCAAGACGACGGTCGGCCGGCTGCTCGCCGACGACCTCGGCTACGAGTTCGTCGACACCGACGAGCTGATCGAAGGGCGCCACGGGCCCATCGCCGGCATCTTCGCCGCCCGGGGCGAGGAGGCGTTCCGTGCGATCGAGCGTGACGTGGCCGCCGAGCTCGCGGGGAGGAGCGGCCTGGTCATCTCCACCGGCGGGCGGATGATGCTCGACCCCGCCAACGTGCGGGCCCTCAGCGCCAACGGCCGTGTCTTCTGCCTGGTGGCGACGCCCGAGGAGGTGTTCGAGCGGGTCACGAGCGACCCGGCGCGCCGGGACCGGCCCCTGCTGAAGGTCCCGGATCCCCGCCGGCGCATCGTCGAGCTGATGGCGGCCCGCGACCCGGAGTACCGCCGGTTCCCCCAGCTCGTCACCGACGCCCGGGCCGCGGGTGCGGTGGCCCAGGACCTGCAGGCCGTGGTCTCGGCGTCGCCGCGCACCTACGACATCGACAACCCCGGCGGTCGCTACCAGTTCGCCGTCGGTGCCGGCCTGCTGCCCTTCGTCCGCCAGCTCGCCGGCATCGAGGGGTCGATGGTCGTCGTCACCGACGACCGCGTCGGTGACCTCTACCTGCCGAGCTGCGGCGACGTCGACCTCGAGATCCGCCTGCCGGCGGGGACCGGGCGCAAGTCCCTGCGCGCGGTCGAGCACGTCTACGACGCGCTCCTCGACGCCGAGATCGACCGCTCGGCGACCATCGTGTCGCTCGGCACCAGCGTGGTCGAGGACATCGCCGGCTTCGTGGCCGCCACCTACCTCCGGGGCGTCGACCTCGTGCACTGCCCCACGAACCTCATCGCCATGGTCGACACCAGCATCGGGGGCAAGGTCGGCCTCGACCGACCGCACGGGCGCAACCTGGTCGGACTGTTCAAGCAACCCAAGGCGGTCGTCGCGGACGTGGCGACCCTGCAGACCCTCGAGCCACGCGAGTTCTCCGCCGGCATGGCCGAGGTCGTCAAGCACGGGTTGATCGCCGGCTCCGACCTGCTCGACCAGGTCGAGGCCGGCGAGTGGACCACCGTCGAGAACGCGCTCCCGGGAGCGCTCGGGCGGCTGCAGAACCTCGTCGCGCAGGCGATCCAGGTCAAGATCGCCATCGTCCAGGACGATCCCTTCGAGGAGGGCCCGCGCGCCGTCCTCAACCTCGGGCACACCTTCGCCTACGCGATCGAGCACGCCACGGGCGGCCGGGTCAACCACGGCGAGGCCGTCGGCATCGGCCTCGCCGCAGCCGCCCGGCTGTCCGAGCGCGCCGGCCTGGCCGATGCCGGGCTCGCGGCGCACGTCGAGTCCCTGCTGGCCCACGTCGGCCTGAGCGCCCGGCTGCCCGTCCCCACCCCGACCGCCGCCCTGCTCGACGCCATGCGCCGCGACAAGAAGCGCCGGGGCGGGCGCCAGCGGTTCGTCCTGCTGCGCGGCATCGGTGATCCCATCGTCACCGACGACGTCGACACCGACGACCTCGTCGCCGTGCTCGACTCCCTCAACCCCTGAGCTCCGCTGCCCGCTGGCGACGGACGACGTGTGCTCGTCCAGCACGGCAGCCCCGCCGCGACCGCATCCGGCGTCCGTCAGCGTCGCGGCGATCGGTGAGGGAGACCGGTTCGGTGTGGCTGGGGAGGCGGTGGGACGTGGCGTTTGGTGAGTGTCGTGGCGGATGGTGGGGGATGCCGGGGGGACTCGGCGGAGTCTTGGCTTCTGGCGTCGGTCCCTGCTGTTGTGGCAGCCGGCAACGCCGGAACGGCCCGCGTGCCGGCGGTGCGGTACCAGCTCCGGGATGTGGCGTCTGTCAGGGTCGCGGTGGCTGGTGAGGGGTGCTTCGACAGCCGCGCCCCACCGTGAATCGGTGAGCCGCACGCCACGCGGTCCCCCAGGATCGGCTCCGGAAACGTCTGACATCGTCTCCTGTAATCCTGAAAATATTGAAACGCATGAAAATAGCTGAACAAGTGGTGAAAGAGGTTCGTAGGCATTAGAGTGCGAACTGATGTTCGTGGTCGATGAGGTGCGAGAAGACCCGCCAGGGGAGCCGCAGTCGGGTGTGGTGGCGGTGGCCGGTCTGGCCGCGGCCGTCGACGCTCTCGCCGCGGCCGGCGTCGAGGAGGTGTCGGACGGCGAGTTGGCCGGGCTGATGGTGTCGTTGCGTCGGGAGCAGGCCCGGCTGGCGGCGGTGGTGGTGACCTTGACGGCCCGGTTCGACGCCCTGGGGGTGTACCGCGACGACGGGTCGCGGTCGGCGGCGGATTGGATCGCGACCCGGTGCCGGCGTCCCCGGGCCGAGGTGGCGAGCGAGGTGCGGCTGGGCCGCCGGCTGCGGGCGATGCCTGCCACCGCCGCGGCGTTGGCCGCCGGGGATGTCGCTCCGGCGCATGCCCGCCTGCTCGGTGCCCTGGCCGCGCACCCTCGCACCGCCGGGGCGTTCGCCGAGCACGAGGCCTTGCTGGTCGATCACGCCCGGGGGCTGCGGTTCGATGACTTCGAGCGGGTGTGCGCCCACTGGCGCGACGCGGCGGATCCCGACGGGCCCGAACAACGCCACGCCCGCGACCAGGCGCTGCGCCGGGTCGATCTGTCGGCGGGTCTCGACGGCGTCGGTCACCTGGACGGCTACCTCACCCCGCTCGGCCACGCGACGGTGCGGGGCGCGCTCGACCGCATCGAACGCGAGTTGTTCGAAGCGGACTGGGCCGCGGCCCGCGAGCTCCACGGTGACGCGGTCACGGCCGGGATGTTGGCCCGCACCGGTGCCCAGCGTCGCCACGACGCGCTGGTCGAGATGGCCACCCGGGCCATGACCGCGCCCGCCGACGGCAAACGTCCCCGGCCGCTTGTCACCGTCATGGTCGACTACCAGACCTTCACTGGACGGGTGTGTGAGCTCGCCGGCGGCACCGTCATCGCCCCCGGCGCCGCCGCCGAGCTGCTCCCGGATCCGGCCACGGTGATCGAACGGGTCGTGTTCAACGGCGCCAACCGGATCACCGACATCAGCGCCGCCCGCAGCTTCCAAGGCACCCTGCGCCGCGTCCTCGAGCTCAAACACCCCCGCTGCACCCACCCCACCTGCCACACGCCCGCAAGCGAGTGCGAAGGCGACCACATCGTGGCCTGGTCCCGAGGCGGGCTCACCGACCAAGACAACGGCCAGCTCACCTGCGGCTTCCACAACCGCTGGCGCTACCACCACGACCAGCACCCCACCCCCCGGGAGTGAGGCCTGGCCGGGAGTAAGCCTGGGTTTGCCGTCGAGACAGCATCTGCGCGGCTGCCCCGCTCCATCGGCCGCACGACCAATCCCGGCAGACCCCGGTAAGCCCCCGCCACCGAGGGCGCTGATTAGTGTCCCGTCCATGGCAACGGGGGACGGCCGGCGGGTGGCGATCGTGACGGGTGGGGCCAGCGGCATCGGCCGGGCCACCGTCGAGGGCCTCGAGGCGGCGGGGGCGGCGGTCGCCGTGTTCGACCGCGCCGGCGACCCGCCGGTCGACGTGAGCGACTCCGCCGCGGTCGAGGCGGCGGTCAACGGGGTCCGCGACCGCCTCGGTCCGGTGGACATCCTCGTCAACGCGGCCGGGATCGCGGCGATGGCCGAACTCGGGGACCCGCAGTACGTCGACGTGTGGGACCAGGCGTTGGCGGTCAACCTGCACGGCACCCTGCACACGGTGCGGGCCTGCCTGCCGGACCTGTTGGCCAGCGACGCCGGCCGCATCGTCAACATCGCCTCGACCGAGGCGTTGGGGTCGGGCCGCAGCGCCGGCCCCTACACGGTCTCCAAGCATGCGGTCGTGGGCCTCACCCGGTCGCTCGCCGTCGACCTCGGGCGCCGTGGCGTCACCGCCAACTGCGTGTGCCCCGGCGCCACCCTCACCGGGATGACTGCGCCGATCCCGGAGGAGGCGCGCGCCGCCTTCGGCCGCCGCAACATCCCGCTGGGTCGCTACGGCCGGCCGGACGAGATCGCCTACATGGTCGTCGCCCTCACGGCCCCGGAGGCGTCGTTCGTCAACGGAGCGGTCATCCCGGTCGACGGGGGCATGACTGCCATGTCCCGCTGACGGCGCTGTCCCTATAGCCCTCGCCCTGTCGCCCTCACGGCCCCTCGTTCGTCACGGGGCGTGATCCCGGGACGGGCATGACGGTCATATCCCGCTCGGCGCCCTCGCCCTGGCTGTCGCCGTGGGCCTGGCTGTCGCCCTGGCCCTAGCTGTCGCCCTGGGCCTGGCTGTCGCCCTCGCTCTCGCTGTCGCCCTGCCGTCGCTGGCGTTGGCGCCCCGGCCGGGGATGATGATTCGGCGGAGCCTCTCCGTTGGCTGCGACGTCGTCGCCGTCACGACCGGCGGGCGATCCCGGTGAGGGCGTCGAGGAGGCGGTCGACGTCCGTGGCGTCGTTGTAGTGGACCAGGCCGGCCCGCACCGCGCCGGCCTCGCCGAGCCCGAGCCAGTGGGCGATCTCCCAGGCGTAGTTGGTGCCGTTCCACACGGCGATCCGCTGCTCGGCCAACCGCCGGGCGACCTCGTCGGGGGCGTGGCCCGCCACCGTGAACCAGCGGGTCGGGGCATCGCCCGGGCGGCGCTCACCGAGGACGGTCACGCCGTCGATCGCCCGCAGGCCGGCGTCGAGCTTGTCGCCCAGGGCCTGTTCGTCGTCCCATCCGAGCGGGATCACGCGTTCGCGCAGGAAGCGGCCGGCGGCGCGCACCGCCGCGAGCTGCTCGAACGGGAGGGTGCCCAGCTCCCACCGCTCGGGCACGGTGTCGGGGGACGGGACGAGCTTGTCCGGGCGCAGCTTGGCCAGCAGGGACGGGTCGGCGCTCATCACGCCGACGTGCGGGCCGTACCACTTGTACGCCGAGCAGACGACCACGTCGGCGCCCCAGCCCCGCCGATCGATCCCCCGGTGGGGCGTGGCGGCGACGGCGTCGACGTAGGTGCGCGCCCCGGCGTCGCGGGCGAGGGCGCAGAGGGCGGCGACATCCGGGGCCGTGCCGGTGACGTTCGAGGTGGCGGTGAACGCGATCCACCGGGTGCGGTCGGACAGGACCGCACCGACGTGGGCGGGCTCGAGGGCCAGCGTGTCCCGGTCGGGCTCGGCGAAGCGGACGGTGGCCCCGGCCCGCTCGGCCGCCACCACCCACGGCCGGACGTTGCCGTCGTGGTCGAGCCGGGTGACGACCACCTCGTCGCCCGGGCGCAGTGTCCGGCCCACAGCCGCCGCGAAGCGCATGGTGAGCGAGGTCATCGACTCGCCGAAGACGATGCCGTCCGGCTGCCCGCCGAGTAGCTCGCCGCACACCTGACGGGTCGAGGCGACGAGCGCATCGGTGGCGTCCGCCTGCGGGAACGACCCGTGCGCATTGGCCGGGTCGCCCGACCGCCACCAGCGCGCCGAGGCCTCGATGGCGTCGTCCACGGCCTGGGTGCCGGCCGGGCCGTCGAGCCGGACCCAGTCGCCCCGGAGCCCGGGGAAGCGCTCGCGGTCCACCGGGCGATGCTAGTGCCCGTCGAAAAACGTCTGCGCCCCGCCACGCCGGCCGGGTTCGCCGCCGGCGGCGTCCTCGTCGCCGCAGCTACGGGCTACGCCTTCCTCCTGCGTCCTTGCGACGAGACGAACGTTCAGGGACGGCGATTGGGCGCCGGGCGACGGCCGAGGGTGCACCGCCGGGGATCAGGGAGCGCCCCACGCGAGCCTTGTGCGGTGTGTTCGGTGATGTTAGAAACAACACAGTCGAACGTCGCCAGGTCGGGGGGCTGTGGTGGTCGGTGCCGCGGATGTGGTGCTCGAGATGCGGGGCATCTCCAAGCGCTTCGGGGCCACGCGCGCGCTCGACGGGGTGTCGCTCGAGCTCCGGCGGGGCGAGGTCCACGCGCTGGTCGGCGAGAACGGCGCCGGCAAGTCGACGCTCATCAAGGTGATGACCGGCGTCCATCCGCCGGACGAGGGCACGGTCCTGGTCGACGGCGCACCGGTCGCGCCCCGCAACGCCGCGGACGCCCAGGCCCTCGGCATCGCCGCCATCTACCAGGAACCCCTGATCTTCCCCGACCTCAGCGTGGCCGAGAACATCTTCGTGGGACACCGCGACCTGGGTCGGGTGGTGCGGTGGCGGAAGATGTGCGCCGACGCCGAGGCCCTGCTGTCCCGGCTCGACGTGCACCTCGATCCCCGGATGCCGGCGGTGGGCCTGCCCGTGGCCGCCCAGCAGGCCGTCGAGATCGCCAAGGCCATCTCGCTCGACGTCCGGGTGCTGATCATGGACGAGCCCACGGCCGCGCTGTCGGCGCACGAGGTCGAGCGCCTCTTCCGCCAGGTGCGCCGCCTGCGCGACGAGGGCGTGGCCGTCCTGTTCATCAGCCACCGGCTGGACGAGGTCTTCGCCATCGCCGACCGGATCTCGGTGTTCCGCGACGGGCGGCACATCTCCACCCAGGCCAGAGCCGACGTCACGTCCGCCGGCCTGATCGCGGCGATGGTCGGGCGGGAGGCGGCCGACTTCTACGCCCGCAGCGACCACCGCACCGGCGACGCGGTGCTGCGGGTGCGGGGCCTCGGCCGCACGGGCCTGTTCTCGGGGATCAGCTTCGACGTGCGTCGTGGCGAGGTGCTGGGGCTGGCGGGCCTGGTCGGGGCGGGGCGCACCGACGTGGCGCTGGCCCTGTTCGGCATCGCCCCGGCGGAGACGGGGACGATCGAGCTCCACGGCCGGCAGGTCGAGATCGGCAACCCCCGGGAGGCCATGGACCTGGGCATCGCCTACGTGTCCGAGGACCGCCGCCACGTCGGCCTGTCGCTGTCGCAGTCGGTGACGGCCAACATCACGCTCCCGGCGCTCGGTCGGTACGTGTCGCGGCTCGGCCTGGTCGACCGCGGCGCCGAGCGGGAGACGTCCGAGCGCTTCCGCACCCGCCTCGGCATCCGCACGGCCGGCCTGAACCAGCCCGTCGGGCTGCTCTCCGGCGGCAACCAGCAGAAGGCGATGCTCGCCAAGTGGCTCAACACCGAGCCGTCGGTCCTCATCCTCGACGAGCCGACCCGGGGCATCGACGTGGGGGCCAAGGCCGAGGTGCACCAGATCGTCGACGAGCTGGCCCGCGAGGGCGTGGCCGTGGTGCTCATCTCGTCCGACCTGCCCGAGGTGCTGGCCATGAGCGATCGGGTCCTGGTCATGCGCGAGGGCGAGCAGAGCGGCGTGTTCGATCGCACAGAAGCCACCGAGGAACGGGTGATGACCGCGGCGATGGGCGTGGCATGACCAGCGCCCTGTGGCTCCGGCCCGAGCGGATCAAGGAGCTGTCGCTGCTCGGCGTCATCGTGGTCGTCGTCGTCGTCTTCGGGTTCCTGGTCGACGACTACTACAGCGGCCGGTTCTTCAACCGGGTCACCACCAGCGTGGCCATCACCGCCGTGCTGGCGGTCGCCCAGACGCTGGTGATCGTCACCCGCAACATCGACCTGTCGGTGGGCTCGATCGTCGGCGTCACCGCCTACCTCACCGGCGAGTTCGCCGCCGCCCACCACGACGCCTCGCCCGCCCTCGCCATCGCCCTGGCCGTCGGCCTCGGCGCCCTTCTGGGCGCGGTGAACGGCGTGATCGTGGCCTACGGGCGGGTCCCCGCCATCATCGTCACGCTGGGGACGCTGGCCATCTACCGGAGCTGGCTGGTGTCCCACGCCGACGCCAAGACGATCACGGCCGACTCGCTGCCGTCGTGGGTCGTCGACCTGCCGACGCGGACGCTGGTCAGCGTGGGCGGGCTCGACGTGCGCGTGGTGGTGGCGGTCGTGGTCGCCGTCGTGGTGGTGCTGCAGCTGGCGCTGGCCCGCCTGCGCTGGGGTCGGCGCCTCTACGCCGTGGGATCCAACCCCGAGGCCGCGGCCCAGTCGGGGCTGCCCACCCGGCGGCTCGTGCTGGGCGCTTTCGTGGGTTGCGGGGCGCTGTCGGGGCTGGCCGGGTTCCTGTTCCTGGCCCGGTTCGGCACGATCACCGTGGTGGCCGGTGCCGGGCTCGAGCTCGACTCGGTCGCCGCGGCGGTCGTGGGTGGCGTGAGCGTGCTGGGCGGCTCGGGCACGCTGGTCGGCGCGGTGCTGGGCGCCGTGCTCATCGACCTCATCGACCAGAGCCTGGTGCGCGTGCCCGAGGTGAGCGAGTTCTGGCGGGACGCCATCCTCGGCGGGCTCATCCTCGCCGCGGTCGTGGCCGACGTGGCGATCGGTCGGCGGTTCCAGCGCCGCTGGTCGGCCGAGGCCCGGCCCCACACCCGGCTCGACGACGACGCCGGCACCGGCGGCCCGCCCGACGATGCCGGCGCGGGGGGTCCGGCGCCCGACGGCGACGACGGCGGGACGGGCGACGCGGCAGGCGACGCGGGCGGGGCCCCTCCGGCGCTCGCCGCCACCGATCCGGGAGGAGAGGCGACCGATGCCTGAGTGGGCCCGCACCCGCAGCTGGGAGCTGCTGCTCACCGCCATCCTGCTGGCGACGGTGCTCTACAACGCCACCAACTCGCCCGTCTACCTCGACGTCGACAACTTCGTGAACCTGTTCCGGTTGTCGATCGAGAAGGTGATCATCGCGGTGGCGATGACCTTCGTGATCATCAACGGGGAGATCGACCTGTCGGTCGCCTCGGTGATGGCGTTCTCGGCCTGCGTCCTGGCGTCCGCCCACCAGGCCGGCGTCCCGTTCCCCCTCGCCATCGCCCTGGGAGTGGTGGCGGCGGGCGCCGCCGGGTTCCTCCAGGGGCTGGTCATCGCCCGCACGGGCATCTCGTCCCTCGTCGTGACCCTGGCCGGGCTCATCGGCTTCCGGGGCGCGGCGCGCGTCCTGCTCGAGGACCGCTCGATCGGCGAGTTCCCCGACTGGTTCGGCGACCTCGGCCGGGAGGACCTGCTGGGGCCGATGCCCACCGCCCTGGTCCTGTTCCTGGTGATGCTCGTCGTCGGCGGCGTGGTCCTGCACCGGTGCGCGTTCGGGCGCAAGGTCTTCGTGATCGGCAGCAACGCCGAGGTGGCCCGCTACTCGGGCATCGCGGTGGACCGGGTCAAGCTGACCATCTTCACGATGTCCGGGCTGGTGGCCGGCGTGGCGGGCGTGTTCTTCGCCGCCCGGCTGGGCTCGGTGCGGGCCAACATCGGCGAGGGCTTCGAGCTCGACATCATCACGATGGTCCTGCTCGGCGGCGTGAGCATCTTCGGCGGAACGGGCTCGATGGTGGGCGTGGCCCTTGCCATCGGCATCGTGCTCAACCTTCGCAACGGGCTCGGCCTGGCCAACGTGGAGCCCAACACCCAGACGGGCGTGATCGGGGCGCTGCTCATCGCCTCGGTGCTGGCGCAGAACCTGCTCGACCGGCTGCCGCTGCGACGACAGCCGGCGCCCGAGGTGACCGAGCCAACCGAGCCGACCGAGCCGGTCGGGGTGGCCGAGGCATGACCTCAGGGGACGGACGGATCTACGCCGGGGCAGCCCGGCGAGAAGGAGAGGGATGATGAGACCACACAAGCTGATGGGCGTGATCTCGTGCCTGGCGCTGGTCGTGGCCGCGGCATGCGGTGACGACGACGACAGCACGTCCACGTCGGACGAGGGGGGTTCCGACGGCGGTGGCACCGCGGGCGAGGCCGTCACCATCGAGTCCGGGGACGACATGTCGTCGATCCTGTTGCCCAAGTGCACGGGAATCGCGGTGTTCGACCAGGCCAACGAGGGCGCCCAGGAGGCGGCCGGCGAGCTGGGCACGGACGAGCCCGAGTTCCTGGGCCCGTCCACGTGCGAGGACCCGACCGGACAGATCGAGACCATGACCAACGCCGCCACCCAGGGCGTGGACGCGGTGATGATCTCGAACAACGCGGGCGAGCAGATCCAGTCGGGCGTCGACGCGGCCACCGATGCCGACGTGAGCGTCGTGAGCTGGGACTCGCCGATCCCCTCGGGCGAGGGCGAGAGCCTGTTCGTCGCCCAGGTCGACTTCGACGAGACCGGCGTGGTCATGGCCGACATGGCGCGCGAGATCCTGGGCGAGGACGGCGGGACCTTCGCCATCCTGTCGGCGTCCCCGGACGCCGCCAACCAGAACGCCTGGATCGAGGCCCTCGAGACCACGCTGGAGGACGAGCAGTACGCCAACCTCGAGCTGGTCGACACCGTGTACGGCAACGACGACGCCGACGAGTCCTACGACCAGGCCCTGGCGCTGGTCGACTCGAACCCCGACCTCGAGCTGATCATGGCGCCGACCACCGTCGGCATCGCCGCCGCGGCCAAGGCCATGACCGACGAGGGCCTGTGCGACACGGTCAAGGTGTCCGGCCTGGGCCTGCCCGAGGAGATGAAGGCGTACACCGAGAGCGGCTGCGCCCCGCAGTTCGCGCTGTGGAGCTTCGTCGACCTCGGCTACCTCACGTACTACGCCACCTACGGCATCGCCACCGGGCAGATCGAGGCCGCCGAGGGCCAGACGTTCACCGCGGGCCGGATGGGCGAGTACACGATCGAGGCTGACCCCACCCGCGACGCCGGCTTGCGGATCGTGATGGGGCCCTTCACCGTCTACAACGAGGAGAACATCGACTCGTGACCTCGACCGGTACCGGGCGGGGCGGATCGGTGCCCCGCCCGGCGGTCGTGGTCACGCCCCGTACCCCGCCGGAGAGGAGGACGTGCCCGTGCAGCGGTTCGGCTTCACGCTGAGGGTCAGGCCCGAGCTGGTCGACGACTACCGGCGGCATCACGCCGCGGTGTGGCCCGACATGCTCGACGCGCTGCGCCGGGCCGGCTGGCACAACTACTCGTTGTTCCTGCAGCCCGACGGGACCCTGTTCGGCTACGTCGAGACGCCCGGCACCCTGGCCGAGGCGCAGGCGGCGATGGCCGCCGAGCCGGTCAACGAGCGGTGGCAGGCGCTGATGGCCCCCTACTTCGAGGGCGAGGGCCTGCCCGCCGACCAGATGATGCGCGAGCTCGACCTGGTCTTCCACCTGGACTGACGCGAGAGGACGTGACGTTGGACCCAACCTGGCCGCCCGAGGTCGAGGCCCTGGTGGCCCGCTCGAACACGCTGGGGGCCGACCCGCGGGTCACCAACTACGGCGGGGGCAACACGTCGTGCAAGGCCGCGTCCGCCGACCCGGTCACCGGCGCGGCGACCGATGTGCTGTACGTGAAGGGCTCGGGCGGCGACCTTGGCACCCTGCGGCCCGAGGGCCTGGCCACCCTGCGGCTCGACCGGGTGCGGGCGCTGCGGGGCGTTTACCGCGGGGTGGACCACGAGGACGAGATGGTCGACGCCTTCGTGCACTGCCGGTGGGGCGGGGGCGGGGCGGCGCCGTCGATCGACACCGCGATGCACGCCCTGGTCGACGCCCCCCACGTCGACCACCTCCACCCCGACGCGGTGATCGCCCTGGCCGCCGCCGCCGACGGCGAGGCCCTCACCAAGGAGTGCTTCGGCCGGGATCTGGCCTGGGTGCCCTGGCGGCGCCCCGGCTTCGAGCTGGGGCTGCAGATCGCCGCGCTGGCGGCCGACAACCCCGGCCTGCGGGGCGTGGTGTTGGGCGGGCACGGCCTGACCACCTGGGCGGACTCCTCCGAGGCCTGCCAGGCCATCTCGCTCGACGCGATCGCCCGGGCCGAGCGGTTCATCGCCGAGCGGGGCCGTCCCCATCCCCTCGGCCGGGTGCGGCCGGGGTTCGAGCCGCTGCCCGGGCCCGAGCGCCGGCGGCTGGCCGGTGCGCTGGCGCCCCACGTCCGGGGCCTGTGCTCGACCGACCAGCGGGTGGTGGGCCGGCTGACCGACACCGACCCGGTGCTCGACGCGCTGTCCCGCGACGCCATGGCGCGGCTGGCGCCCCTCGGGACGTCGTGCCCCGACCACTTCATCCGCACCAAGGTCCGGCCGCTGCTGCTCGACCTGCCGCCGACCACTCCCGTCGCCGACCTGGTCGCCCGGCTGCGCGAGCTGCACGCCGCCTACCGCGACGACTACGCCGCCTACTACCGCCGGCACGCGACCGCCGACTCGCCGCCCATGCGGGGCGCCGACCCGGTGATCGTGCTCGTGCCGGGTGTGGGCATGTTCAGCTTCGGGGCCGACGCCCGGGCCGCCCGCATCGCCGGCGAGTTCTACGTCAACGCCCTCAACGTCATGCGGGGCGCCGAGGCCGTCTCGACCTACGCGCCCATCGACGAGGCGGAGAAGTTCCGCATCGAGTACTGGGCCCTGGAGGAGGCCAAGCTCCGCCGGCTGCCCCCGCCCCGCCCGCTGGCCGGGCGGGTCGCGCTCGTGACCGGTGCGGCGTCGGGCATCGGCCGGGCCATCGCGGCCCGCCTGGGGGCCGAGGGCGCGGCGGTGGTGCTCGCCGATCGCGACCTGGCCGGGGCCGAGGCCGTGGCCGCCGACCTGGGCGGCGCGGACGTGGCGACGGCGGTCGAGGTCGACGTCAGCGACGAGGCCGCCGTCGCCGAGGCGGTGCAGGCGGCGGCCGCCACCTACGGCGGCATCGACCTGGTGGTGAACAACGCCGGGCTGTCGATCTCCAAGCCTCTGGCGGAGACCACCGCCGCCGACTGGGACCTGCAGCACAGCATCATGGCCCGGGGGTCGTTCCTGGTGAGCCGGGAGGCGGCCCGGGTGATGGAGGCCCAGGGCCTGCCGGCCGACATCGTGTACGTGGTGTCGAAGAACGCGGTGGTGGCGGGCAGGGACAACGTCGCCTACGGCGCGGCGAAGGCCGACCAGGCCCACCAGGTGCGGCTCCTGGCCACCGAGCTGGGCCCGCTCGGCGTGCGCGTCAACGGCGTGAACCCCGACGGCGTGGTGCGAGGCTCGGGCATCTTCGAGGGCGGCTGGGGCGAGGAGCGGGCCCGCGTGTACGGGGTGTCCCGCGAGGAGCTGGGCCGGTTCTACGCGGGCCGGACCGTGCTCGGCCACGAGGTGCTGCCCGAGCACGTCGCCGCCGCGGTGTTCGCGCTGTGCTCGGGCGAGCTGGCGCTCACGACGGGCACGATCCTGCCGGTGGACAGCGGGGTGCCGATGGCGTTCCTACGGTGAGGGGAGAGGAGCAGACGATGACGATCGACCGCAGCCGCATCGACGAGGAGAACGAGATCCGCCTGGCCTGGCACGGGTCCGACCTGGCCCACACGCTCGACGTGGTCGCCCGGGCGGGCGTGGACGGTGAGGCGGTGGTGGCCGAGGTGGCCCGGTTCAGCGCCGCCGCGCCCTCGTGGGCGGTCGGCACCGGCGGCACCCGCTTCGGCCGGTTCCCGGGCGGGGGCGAGCCCCGCGACACGGTGGAGAAGATCGACGACGTCGCCGCGCTGAACGCGCTCACCGGCGCCAACCGGTCCGTCAGCCTCCACGTCCCGTGGGACGACCCCGGCCTCGGCGTCGGGGCGGCCGCCCTCCGGCGGCACGCCGGCGAGCTGGGCATCGCCTTCGACGCCATGAACTCCAACACGTTCCAGGACAACCCGTCGACCACCCGCGACGGGGCGGTCTCGTACAAGTTCGGCAGCCTCGCCAACGTCGACGAGGGCGTCCGCCGCGCCGCGATCGAGCACAACCACTACGTGGTCGACCTGGGCGTCGAGCTGGGGTCGCGGGCGCTGACCGTGTGGTTGGGCGACGGCATGAACCACCCGGGCCAGGCCAGCTTCCGCGGGCAGTTCGAGCGGGTGCTGGACGGGCTGGGCGAGATCTACGCCCACGTGCCGCCCGACTGGGAGATGTACACCGAGCACAAGCCCTTCGAGCCGGCGTTCTACTCGTCGGTGAACAACGACTGGGGCACCTCCCTGCTCCTGGCCCAGGGCACCGGCGACCGGGCCAAGTGCCTGGTCGACCTGGGGCACCACCTGCCCAACACCAACATCGAGCAGGTCGTGTCCCGCCTGGCCATGGTGGGGCGGCTCGGCGGGTTCCACTTCAACGACTCGAAGTACGGCGACGACGACCTGACCGTGGGCTCGATCACCCCGTTCCAGCTCTTCCTCATCGTGGGCGAGCTGCTGGACGCGGGCGGCGGCCGCATGCCCGATGCCGCCTACATGATCGACGAGAGCCACAACCTGAAGGACCCGCTCGAGGACCTGATCCAGGCCACCGACGCCCTGCAGGTGGCGCTCGCCCAGGCCCTGTGCGTCAACCGGACCGACCTCGCCGACGCCCAGGCCGGAAACGATCCCGCCCGCGCGGCCGAGGTGCTGCACCGCGGCTTCCGCACCGACGTGCGACCGCTGGTGGCCGAGGCCCGGCGGCGCAACGGCGCCGCCCTCGACCCGCTCGCCACCTACCGGGCGGTGGGCTACCGGGCGTCCACCGTCGCCGCCCGGGGCAGCGACGCCGTGGCCACGGGGTTGTAGTGGCGGCGGCCGGGCCGGCGCCGGCCGGCGGACCGGTGGTGGCCGCGGTCGACTTCGGCGCGTCGTCGATCCGCGTGTGCCGGGTCGACCTGGGCGCACGCCCGCCCCGGGTCGAGGTGGTCCACCGCCACGCCCACGGGCCGGTGCCCGACGGCCACGGCCACCTCCGATGGGACTGGCCCCGGCTCGTGGCCGAGATGGAGGCGGGGCTGGCGACGGCGCTCGCCCGCGGCCCGCTGGCCTCGATCGGCGTCGACACCTGGGGCGTCGACTACGGGCTGCTCGACCGGCGGGGCGAGCTGGTGGGCCCACCGTTCTCGTACCGGGACAGCCGGACCGACGGCTATGCCGCGGTGGTGGACGCCGCGGGCGGGGCCCGCGCCCTGTACGCCACCACCGGCGTGCAGCTCCAGGCGTTCAACACCATCTTCCAGGTGGCCGCCCACGACCGCGACGAGCTGGCCCGCGCCCGCCACCTGCTGGTGCTGCCCGAGCTGCTGGTCCACCACCTCACCGGCGAGATCGTGGCCGAGCGCACCAGCGCCGGGACCACCGGGCTGGTCGACATCGCCGCCGGGGCGTGGTCCGCGGACCTCGCCGCGGTCGCGGGCCTCGATCCGACCGTGCTGGCCCCTATCGCCGCCGCCGGCAGCCGGGTGGGGGCCTGGCGCGACGTGCCCGTCCACCTCGTCGGCGGCCACGACACCGCCTCGGCGGTCGTGGCCATGGGCGCGGCGCCGGGCCCGGGCGCGGCGTTCGTGTCGGCGGGAACCTGGCTGCTGGTCGGCCGCGAGCAGGACGGTCCCGACCTGGGCGAGGCGGCCCGAGCCGCCAACTTCACCAACGAGATCGGGGCCCTCGGGGGCGTGCGCTTCCTCAAGAACCTGGCGGGGGCGTGGCTGATCGAGGGCTGCCGGCCGGCCTGGGGCGACCCGCCGGTCGCCGACCTGCTGGCCGACGCGGCGGCGATCGACGACCCCGACCTGCCGCTCCTCGACGTGGGCGACGCCCGGTTCCTCCACCCGTCCGACATGCTGGCGGAGGTGACGGCGGCACTCGGGCTCGGGATGGACGCGTGGCCGCCGCTGGTCGTGGCGGCCGTCGTGGCGTCCCAGGCGGCCGGCACCACCGCGGTGCTCGACCGGCTGGGAGGTGTGACCGACGTCGCCGTGTTCGGGGGCGGCGGCCGCTCGTCGCTGTACCGGCGGGCGCTGGCCGATCGCACCGGGCTGGCCGTGGTCCAGGGCCCGGTGGAGGCCACCGCGCTGGGCAACGCGCTGGTGCAGGGCGTCGCCCTCGGCCGCTACGCCGACCTGGCCGACGCCCGGGCGCACCTGGCACCCCCTGGCGCCCGGACCGCGGCGACGGCCGCCACGACGTCCGCCACGACCACCGCCACGACGGCCGCCGCAGCGGCGGGGGACCGATGAGCATCGAGGCCGTCGACCGGCTCGCCCGGATCGAGCACCGCGTGCGGGTGGACGGCCGGGTCAAGGTCGCCGAGCTCGCCGTCGAGCTCGACGTCAGCGAGATGACCATCCGCCGCGACCTCGACCTGCTGGCCGAGCAGGGCATGGTCCAGCGGATCCGCGGCGGCGCCGTCGCCCTCGGGCCCCAGCCGTTCGCCCAGCGCTTCAGCCGCCAGGCCCGGGCCAAGGACCGCATCGCCGCCAAGCTGGCCGACCTCGTCGGCGACGGTGGCGCCATCGGCGTCGATGCGTCCTCGACGCTGCAGCGGCTGGCGGGCACCGTGGGCCGGCCGCGCGAGCTGACCGTGGTCACGAACGGCCAGGACACCTTCCAGGCCCTCCAGGACGTACCCGGCGTGACCGTGCTGCTCACGGGCGGCCAGCTCGACGCCCGCACCGGGAGCCTCGTCGGCCCGATGGCCACGCGGGCCGCCCACGAGGTGCTGCTGCGGCGGCTCTTCGTGTCCGCCGCCGCGCTGGACCCCCGGCACGGCACCTCGGAGGCCACGCTCGAGGAGGCCGAGGTGAAGCTGGCGCTGGCCGACGTGGCCGCCGAGGTCGTGGTGGCCGTCGACTCCAGCAAGCTCGGGCAGCGGGCCCCGGCACGGGCGCTGCCGCCCGAGCGGGTCGACCTGCTGGTCACCGAGCTCGACCCCGCCGACGCCCGGCTCGACCCCTACCGCGACCAGTGGCAGATCCGCTGAACCGCAGCCGGCGGCCGCGGTCCCCGGCGCCCGCCGCCGGCGGCGGTGGCGCAGGCCGTCGAGACGCTGCGCTCGGTGCTCCGGTTCAAGCCCATCGAGCGGGACCCGGTCGCCCGCCGCCTCGCCCGGGCGACCTCGGTCGCCGACCTGCGCGCCATCGCCCGCCGCCGGCTGCCCCGGGGCGTGTTCGACTACATCGACGGCGGCGCGGAGGACGAGCGGACGATGGCGGCCAACTCGGCGGCCTTCGCCCGCACGACCTTCCGGCCCCGGGTGCTGCGGGACGTGGGCACGGTCGACCCGTCCACCACGCTGCTGGGACGGCCGCTGCCGCTCCCGCTCGTGCTGGCCCCCACCGGCTTCACCCGCATCGCCGACCCCGCGGGCGAGCTGGCCGTGGCCCGCGCCGCCGGCCGCGCCGCGGTGCCGTACACCCTGTCGACGCTGAGCACGCGCTCGATCGAGGAGGTGGCCGCGGTGGGCGCCGGGCGCCTCTGGTTCCAGGTCTACGTGTGGCGCGACCGGGGGCTCGTGCGCGCCATGGTCGAGCGGGCCGCCGCCGCCGGCTACGAGGCGCTGGTGCTCACGGTCGACACCGCGGTGCTGGGACGCCGTGAGCGGGACGTGCGCCGCGGGTTCACGCTGCCGCCCCAGATCGGGCCCGGCACCCTCGTCGACGGCGCCCTGCACCCGAGCTGGACCTGGGCGTTCGTGCGGGCCGAGCCGATCCGCTTCGCCAACGTCGCCGAGCCCGGCGGCCGCGGGCCCGGCGACGGGTCCGAGGCGGTGTCGCTGGCCGAGTACATCAACAGCCAGTTCGACCCCGCGCTGTCGTGGGACGACGTCGGCTGGCTGCGCTCGGTGTGGGACGGGCCGATCGTGCTCAAGGGCATCCAGACGGTGGAGGACGCCCGCCTCGCGGCCGAGGCCGGGCGTCGAGGCCGTCGCCCTCTCCAACCACGGGGGACGCCAGCTCGACGGCGCCCCGGCGCCCCTCGACCTGGTGGCGCCGGTGGCCGACGCGGTGGGCGGCCGCGTGGAGATCATCTGCGACGGCGGCGTCCGTCGGGGGAGCGACATCGTCAAGGCCGTCGCCCTGGGCGCGCGGGCCGTCATGGCCGGCCGGGCGTACCTCTACGGCCTCGGCGCCGCCGGCGAGCGCGGGGTCGACCACGTGCTGGCCCTGCTCGACGCCGACGTGCGGCGCACCATGGCACTGGTCGGCGCCCGCACCATCGCCGACCTCACCCCCGCCCTCGTGGCCCCGGACGGCGTGACGCCCCCCGAGCCCTGAGGCGCGAATCAGACCTCGTCGCCGGCCTCCAGCCAGGCGGCCATCCGCTCGGCGCGGGACTCGTCGGTGCGCAGGGGGCAGGCGACGCAGTAGCCCTCGCCCGCCGGGTCGGGGTCGCCGCCCTCGTAGACCTTGTACCAGAGGCAGCAGGTTCCCCGGACGGTGGTGCGGTGGACGCCTCCCGACCAGGCCACCAGCTGGTGGCGGGGCCGGGCCCGCAGCCGGGGGACGCGGGCGGCGAGCGCGTCGACGAGCCCGTCGTCGGAGGCGTCGTCGCCGGCCGCCAGGCAGTCGGCGAGCGAGCCCCACATGCCCGACAGCCCGTAGGGCAGCCGGGCCCGGACGGCGGCGAACACCGGCTCCAGCAGCCCGACCATCGCATCGGCGAAGGCCCCCGCATCGACCGGCCGGAGCTCGCCCCGCACGACCGCCAGGCCGTCGAACCACCCGGAGTCGTGCGGTCGCACCGCCAGGTCGGGGGCGTCGAGCGACCACACCCGCCCGTCGCGGCGGAAGGCGGCCGCCGCCGGCCCGGCGAGCACCTCGGCCAGCCAGGACGAGAGGTAGCTGCCGGCGACGTCCCGGGCGCCGCGGGCCTCGCCCGCCAGCAGCACGTCGACGCAGCGGTCGAGGCGGGTGCCCCGCACGAGCTCGTCGACGGCGACCCAACCGTCGTCGCCGGGCGGCCCGGCGACGAGGGTGACGTGGGGCCAGCCGGGTGCCACGGCGGCGAGGGCGGCGGCCGGCGTGGTCACCCCCGGGCGGCCAGGTCGTCGAGGGCGGCGTCGATGTCGTCGATGACCACCCGGGCCGCGGTCGCGCCGCCGTACTCCCAGTGGTTGCCGACCTCGATCACGCCGCCCGACTGCACGACGCCGAGCGTCGGCCACAGCGGGCTCTCCTCGTGGCCCTTGGCCTCCTGCCGCACCTCGAGGAACAGCAGGTCGCCGTCGACGAGGCCGAGGTTCTCGGCGGAGAGCTCGATCGTGCCGAACTCGTCGGGCGTGGCGGCCTGCTGCTGGGGCGGGCTCTGGAAGCCGAGCTGGCTCATGAGGATCGACCCCAGCACGCCGGAGTCCTGCGCCGAGCTGAGGGCGTTGATGGCCATGAAGTCGGGGGTGCTCTTCGCCTCGGTGGCGGTGATGGCGTCGATGAGGTCGCCGTGCTCGTCGCGCAGCTCCTCGAGGCGGGCGTCGGTCTCGGCGACGAAGGCGTCGGCCTCGTCCAGGAGCTCGACGATGGTGCCGTAGGCGCGGATGGTGGTGCGCCAGTCCTGGAACGAGGCCGTCCCGCCGTAGCGGACCTCGGGGTCGTCGGTGCCCGGGCTGGTCGGGACCGCGGCCAGCGGGGCGATCTCCTCCAGCTCGTCGAGCACGGGCGAGCCGTCGATCTGGTCGAAGGGCAGGAGGATGAGGTCGGGGTCCGCGGCGGCGATGGCCTCGAGGTTGGGCTCGTAGGTCGAGCCGACGTCCACGATGTCCTCGCTGTCGAGCACGTCGGCGAGGTAGTGGTCGTCGGGGAAGAAGTCGCGGTCGAACACGCCGACGATGCGGTCGGTGTCATAGCCGAGCGCCGACAGGTAGTCGACGGTCATCAGGTCGCCCACGATCCGCTGGGGATCGGTGGGGATGTCGACCTCGCCGTAGGCGGTCTCGACGGTCCGGGTCCCCTCGGCCGGGGCCGCCGGCTCGTCGGCGGCGTCGTCCCCGCAGGCGGCGACCGCGACCAGGAAGGGCAGGAGGAGCAGGGCTGGGGTCTTTCGCACGGCCGGTAGTTAAGCAGACCTATCAACATGAGCCAAGAGGGCTGAATCATCGGGAGCCCGGGGAGGGCGGGCCCGGCCTTCGAGGGCGCCTGCGTATGCTCCGGGCGTGGGTGCGCACCGCGTGTTCGGGGACGGCACCGCGGCCGACGCCGTGGCGCACTTCGGGTGGGCAGGCTGGGTCCACGTCCGCCGCCCGGGCACCGACGAGACGGCCGCCCGCCTCCAGGCCTGGGCCGACGAGATCGCGGCCTGGCCCGACCGCGGTGGCGGGTGGCTCGCCTACCGCGAGCTCACCGACACCGGTCCGGCGCTGTGCCGCACCGAGAACGCAGTGCCCTTCCACGCCGGCCTGCGCGCCCTGCTGTGCGACGGCGGCCTGCTCGCCGAGGCCGGTGCGCTGCTGGGCGAGGACGCCGTGCTCTACAAGGACAAGCTCAACTACAAGCTGCCCGGCGGCGCCGGCTACGCGCCCCACCAGGACGCGCCGGCGTACCGGTTCGTCGACCTCCACGTGTCGTGCATGGTCGCGGTCGACGACGCCACCACCGACAACGGCTGCCTGGAGGTCGTGTCGTCCGCCCACGACCGGCTGTGGCCGGCGGACGGGTCCGGCTGCATCCGGGACGACGTCGTGGCCACCATGCGCTGGGAGCCCGTGCCGCTGCGGGCCGGCGACACGCTGTGGTTCCACTCGCGGACGCCCCACCGCAGCGGTCCCAACCGGTCGGTGCGGCCGCGCCGGGCCCTGTACCCCACCTACAACGCGCTCGCCCAGGGCGACCTGCGCGCGGACTACTACCGCCAGAAGGCCGACGAGCTGGCGGCAGCGCCGGACGGGGGCGACCGCGTCCCCGTGTCGCTGATCGGAGACTTCCAGGGCCGGCCCGTCCGGTGACCACGGTCGACGACGTGCTCGCGCTGTACGACCGCTGGGGGGCCGAGCGGTACGACGAGGAGGTCGCGCAGCTCGACCACACGCTGCAGACCGCGGCGCTGGCCGGGGCGTCCGGGGCGCCGTCCACGGTCGTCGCGGCCGCCCTCCTGCACGACGTGGGCCACCTCCTGGCGCTGCGGGGCGACCACGCGGGGCCCCACGAGGCGACCGGCGCCGCCTACCTGGCGGGGGTGTTGCCGGCGGCGGTCACCGAGCCGATCGCGCTGCACGTCGCGGCCAAGCGCTACCTGTGCGCGGTCGAGCCGTCCTACGCGGCGGGCCTGTCGGCGGGCTCGGTCCGCAGCCTGCGGCGCCAGGGCGGCCCGCTGGTGGCCGGCGACGTCGCCGCGTTCGCGGCGTCGCCCGGCGCGCCGTGCGCCCTCGCCCTCCGCCGCTGGGACGACGCGGGGAAGGTCGACGGTCTGGTGGTCCCGGGCCTCGACCACTACGAGCCGATGCTCCGGGAGCTGGCGTGCTGCGAGTCCTGACCCTCAACATCTGGAACCTCAGCGGCGATTGGCGGGCGCGGCGCCAGGCGGTGGCGGCGGTCGTGCGCAGCTGCGAGCCGGACATCGTGTGCCTCCAGGAGGTCGTCGAGAACGAGCGCGGCAACCAGGCCGACTGGCTGGCGGGCGCCCTCGGTGGCTGGGCGGTGGCGTACACGGGCGCGCCGCTCGACGCCGGGCCGACCCGGTTCGGCAACGCCGTGCTCAGCCGCCGGCCCATCGACGTCACCGCCCGCGTCGACCTGCCGTACAACGAGGACGAGCGCGAGGTGCAGCGCGTCGTGCTCCACGCCCGCACCGGTGGGGTGGACGTGTTCTGCACCCACCTCTCCTGGCAGCTCCACGACGCCGCGCTGCGGGAGCGCGAGGCGCTGGCGCTCGTGCGGTTCGTGTCCGAGCGCAGCGACCCCGCGGCACCGGTCGGGCCGGTCGTGGCCGGCGACTTCAACGCCGAGCCGGACTCGACCGTCATCCGCTACCTGTGCGGCCTGGCCACCCTCGACGGCACCAGCACCTACCTCCAGGACGCCTGGCGGCTGGCCGGCGACGGCGGGCCCGGCCTGACCTGGTCGAACGCCAACCCCCACGCGTCGTTGGACCAGGAGCCCGAGCGCCGGCTCGACTACGTCTTCAGCGGCTTCCACGGCCCCGCGGGGGGCGGGCGGCCCGTGGCGTGCCGCGTGGTGGCGGACGCGCCGGTGGAGGGCGTCTGGCCCTCCGACCACTTCGGCGTCCTCGCCGACCTCCAGACCTGACGAGCCTGACCGGGAGCCCCGACGCGACGCCGGGCCGGAGGAACATGACCTGGCCGGGCGCGACCGGACAAAGATGGACGGATGGCGGCTAGCGGCGACCGGCTCGCAGTGGAGGTCCTCGGGCCGCTGCGCGTCCGCGACGGCGACGGCCGGGATGTCACGCCCGACGGCCCTCTGCAGCGCCGCCTGCTGGCGCTGCTGGTGCTCCGGCGCGGTCGCACCGTGCCGGTCGATGCGGCGATCGAGGTCCTGTGGCCGCAGCGGCCGCCGCGGGACCCGGTGGCCGCGCTCCAGAACCATCTCTTCCGGCTCCGCCGCGATCTGCCCGACGGCGTGATCGACTCGACCGGGCAGGGCTACCGGCTCGAGCCGGCGCGGATCGACCTCGACGCCGACCGGCTCGTCGAGGGGCTGCATGCGGCGGCGACCGCGACCGATCCGGGCGCCGCGGCGTCGCTCGACGCGGTGCTCGAGCGCTGGCACGGGCCCGCGTACCCCGAGCTCGACGACGTCGACGACGGCCGCGCCGAGTCGGCGCGCCTGGACGACCTGCGGCTCCGGGCGCTGGAGGCGCGCGCCGAGCGGCGGCTCGCGGCCGGCGACACGGACGGGCTGGTCGCGGAGCTGGCGGCACTGGCCGACGCGGCACCGCTGCGCGAGCGCCCGCAGGCCCTGTTGATGGCGGCGCTGGCGGCGACCGGCCGCCAGGTCGATGCGCTGCGCGTCTACGACGACTTCCGGCGGTCGCTGGGCGACGAGCTCGGCATCGAGCCGTCACCGGTGCTTGCGGCCCAGCACGCGGCCCTGCTGTCCGGGACCGAGGCCGGCGCGGGCCGGACGTGGGCGCCGCGCGAGTCGACTGCCGGTGCCGGCCGCCGGGCTGATCGGTCGCGAGGGCCTGGTCGGGACGCTGCTGCCGGCGGTCGAGGAGCACCGGGTGGTCACCCTGGTCGGCCCCGGGGGCGTCGGCAAGACCCGCCTGCTCGTCGACGTGGGCCATCGCCTCCGCGCGCGGCCCGGCGACCGGCCGGTCGTGATGTGCGAGCTGGCGACGGCGGTCGACGAGTCGGCGCTCGACGTCGTCGCCGCCGCGCTGGGGATCGACGGCCGGCCCGGTGTCGGACCGGTCGAGCGGGTGGCGGCGGTGCTCGCCGACAGCGAGGCCGTGGTGCTGCTCGACAACTGCGAGCACGTCCTCGATCCCGTCGCCTCGCTGGTCGAGCAGCTCGTCGCGCGGTGCCCGGGCGTGACGGTGGTGGCGACGAGCCGCGAGCGCCTCCGCGTGCAGGGCGAGCAGCGTGTGCGTCGTGCCGCCGCTGGACGCGGGAGGGAACGAGTCGACCGCCGTCGAGCTGTTCCTGGAGCGGGCACGCGCTGTCGTCCCCGGCTTCGCCCCGGCGGCCGCCGACCTGGAGGTGGTGGCCGACATCGTGCGCCGGCTCGACGGGTTGCCGCTGGCCATCGAGCTGGCGGCGGCGCGGCTGCACACCCACGACGTCACCGAGGTGGCCGCCGGGCTCGACCACCGCTTCACCCTGCTGTCGGACGGCTTCCGCACGTCGTCGCGGCACGGATCGCTGCGGGCCGCGGTGTCGTGGTCGTTCGAGCTGCTCGATCCCGGCCTGCAGCGGACCTTCGCCGA
The DNA here is from genome assembly GCA_963842395.1 of uncultured Acidimicrobiales bacterium. GTDB lineage: Bacteria > Actinomycetota > Acidimicrobiia > Acidimicrobiales > VFJN01 > ZC4RG19. Next base: position 1,723,238 of record CAWJGJ010000001.1, on the reverse strand, counting down.
CCTCTCCGTGTTCGCCGGGTCGTTCACGACCGAGGACGCCGCGGCGGTGTGCGGCCTGGACGAGAGGTCCGTGTCCGCGGCGCTGGGCCAGCTCGGCGAGCGCTCGCTCGTCATGCGCGCGCCGGACCGCCGCTTCGCCCTGCTCGAGACCCTGCGGTCGTTCGGCGCCGAGCAGCTCGAGGCCGCGGGGCGGACCGAGCAGGTGCGGGAGCGCCACGCCCGCCACCAGGTCGAGTGGGTGGAGCGCGCCGACCGGCGCCTGCTCGAGCCGGGCCGGACGGCGCTCGCCGACATCGACGCCGCCATCCCCGAGCTCCGTGCGGCCCTCGGTTGGCTGCTCGACCACGACGAGGTGATCCTCGCCGGTCGCCTCGTCGCTGCCCTGCTCGACTACGGGTTCCTGCGGCTGCGGCCCGACGTGATGGCGTGGGCCGAGCGGGTGGCGGGCGCCGACCCGGAGGACCGCAGCCCGCTCGCCCCTCGGGTCTGGGTCGCCGCCGCCTACGCCGCCTGGATGGCGGGCGACGTGGGCGAGACGAGCGCGCGCAGCGGGCGCGCCTTGCGCGCCAGCGAGCGCACCGGCACCGGGGTGCCCGCCGAGGTGGCGTCCATCCGGGGCAGCGTCGCGCTGTTCGAGGGCCGCCTCGACGAGGCCGCGGTCTGCTACCGGCGGTCGATCGATGCCAGCCCGGACGACCGGGCGCAACGGCTGATGACGACCGGTGCCCTCCTGCTCGCCCTCGGCTACGCCGGTGATCCCGCCGTCGCCGACCTCGCGGACGCACTGCTCGCCGAGGTCGGCGAGGCCGAGACGCCCATCACCGCCTACATGTGGTACTGCGCCGGCGAGGCGGTCCTGTCCCTCGACCTGGGGACCGCCCGGGTGCGGTACGCCCGCGCGCTGGAGGTCGCGGCCCGGACGAACGCGTCGTTCGTGGCGGGGATCGCGGGGGCGTCCAAGGCCTCGATCGACGCCCGCCTCGGCGATCCCGACGCCGCGGCCCGACGATTACCGGCGGCTGCTCGTGGAATGGCGCAGCGCGGGCATGTGGTCCACCCAGTGGACGATGCTGCGCTCGATCGCCGGGCTCCTCGCGCGGATGGGACGCCCGCGGGACGCCGCCGTGCTCGAGGGTGCGGTGCGGGCGACCGACGCCGGGCACCGCATCTTCGGCGCCGACGAGGTCGCGCTGGCCGAGCTCGGCGCCGAGCTGCGCGCGGTGCTCGGCGACGAGGCCTACGAGGAGGCGCAGCGCGCCGGTGCGCGGCTCGACGGCGACGCCGCCGTCGAGCACGCGCTCCGCGCCCTGTGATGGTGCTCGTCGCCCACCCGCTCACCAGCGGGGCTGGTCGGCGAGGACGCCGAGGACCGCCTTGCCGACGAGCTCGTGGGTGAGGGCGTCGTTGCCCGGGTGGAAGCCGCCGCAACGGACGTCGCGGTAGAGGCGCTCGAGCTCGTTGGCCTTGAACATGCCGCCGCCTCCGCTCACGTCGAGAGCGACGTCCACGACGCGCTTGGCGGCCTCGACCGCCCGCCACTTCGTCGAGTACACCTTCGGCACCCAGGCCTCGCCGTGGTCGGCGCCCGCCACCCAGTCGTCGACGAACCGGTCCAGGGTGGCCCCGGCCGCGTCGAGCTCGAGGAACATCTCGGCGACCTGGTGCTGGACCATCGGGTTGTAGGCGTAGGCGCCGCGCTCGATGGCGATCGACGTCTTGCGTCGGGCGCCGTCGACCGCCAGCTCCAGGGCCCGGTCGGCGATGCCCAGGTACACGGCGGCGATGAGCGACAACGGCCACATCGCGATGGCCACGATGAACGGGTCGTCGGCGGCGCCGGCCGGCACCACGCGGCCGATGCGGGCATCGGGGACGAACACGTCGTCGAGGATCGTGTCGTGGCTCTGCGTGGCCCGCATGCCCAGGGTGTCCCAGGTCTCGACCACGGTCACGCCGGGGCTCGTGCGCTCGACGAAGGCGTGCACGACCTGCGGTCCGTCGGGCGCGGCGGCGTCCAGCGCGTGGGCGCCGAGCCAGGTCCAGGCCGGGCCGTTGGAGCCGAACTGCTTGCGCCCGCTGAGGCGGTAGCCGCCGTCCACCCGCGTGGCCTGGCAGGTCGAGAGCAGGACCGGGATGTCGTTGCCCGTCTCGGCGTGCCCGGCGGCGAAGAGCTGGCCGCCGGCGGCCGCCTCGAGGATCCAGCGCAGCGAGGTGTCGCCGCCCTTCTCCAGCTCGTTGGCGATGCCGATCCAGTAGGAGTGCATGCTCATGGCCAGCGCGGTCGCCGGCGCGAAGCGGGCCAGGCGGCGCTGGCTGGCGGCGAGCTCGGCCAGGCTGAGCCCCCATCCGCCCAGGTCACGGGGAACGGCGGCGGCGAGGTAGCCGACGGCACGCAGCTCGGCCAGGTCCTCGTCGAAGTAGCTGTTGGACCGGTCGAGGTCGCCGGCGCGGGAGCGGAAGCGTTCCAGCATCTCCGCCGGCAGCTCGGTGCGGACGTCGTGGTCGGTGGTGATGGTGGTGGTCATGGGACGACCGTGCGCCGCGCCGCTCACACCGCCGTCACACGCGCTCACATCGGGCGGGAGCGCGTGAATGGCAGGTGGCAGCGTGCCCGTGCAGGCTGGTGCCCATGAGCGCAGCCACCACCACCGCCTCGCTCGGGACGATCCTCTCGGTCTGGGCGCACCCGGACGACGAGACCTACCTGGCCGGCGGGCTCATGGCCGCCGCCCGGGACGGCGGCCAGCGTGTCGTCTGCGTGTCGGCCACCGCGGGCGAGCACGGCGCGGCGGACCCGGTCGCCTGGCCCCCGGACCGGCTGGGGCAGGTGCGCCGCTGGGAGGCGGCCGCCGCGATGGCGGTCCTGGGAGTGGGCGAGCACCGATTCCTCGGGCTCCCGGACCTCGGCCTCGATGCCCACGAGGAGCGGGGCATCGACCTGGTCGGGCGGCTGCTGGACGAGATTCGGCCGGACACCGTCCTGACCTTCGGCCCCGACGGGACCACCTACCACCCCGATCACATCGCCGTGCACCGCTGGGTCACCGCCGCGTGGCGGGCAGCGCGGCGCCCGGGCCCGCCTGCTCTACGCCGCCACCACCGTCGAGCACATCGCCCGCTTCCGCGACCTCTACGAGGAGTGGGGGGTGTACATGACCGACGAGCGGCCGACGGGCGTCCCGACCGCGCAGCTCGGGCTCCACCTCCACCTCGACGCGGCGGCGCTCGACCGCAAGCTGACGGCGCTGCGGGCGATGGCCACGCAGACGGGCGGCCTCATCCAGGCCGTCGACCCAGACGTCTACGCCCTGCAGGCGGCCGACGAGACCTTCGTCGACGCCGCCCCGCCGCCGGCTCACCCGGTGGCGGGGACCATCCCGACGGGCGAGGGATCGGTACCGTGGCCACCCGGGTCGCCCCGCAGCGAGGCGATCGCCCCCGCGATCCAGTCGGCCTCCGCGGGGATCGACGTGAACCCCGCGTAGAGCCTGGTCGTGCTGTCCGCGCCGAGCGTCGTGACCGCGACCTGGCGGACGCCGCCGGCGGGATCGCCGACGAGCAGCGGGCCGCCCGAGTCCCCCGGTTGATGGTCGATCGGGACCTGACGCCCCGGGTGCAGATCGTCGTGGGCACGTAGTACAGCGGCCGGGTCCAGAACACGTCCGTGCCGCACTCGGCGTCCTCGTCGAGCACCACCTGGCGGCTGGCCTGCAGGCTGGTCGCCATCTCCTCGCAGGTCGGCGGCGCGTTGGTGCAGCCCCACCCGGTGGTCACCACCTCGTCGCCGACCTCCGGCTCGGCGGTGGCCAGCGCGACCGTGGGCGTCGACTGCGGGGTGGCGAGCCGGACGACCGCGACATCGTCACGGTTGTCGACGCTCAGGTCGAACGTCTCGGGGACGACATGACCCAGGACCTCGACCTTGGGGGCCGCGGGCCAGTCCGGGATGTCCGCGCCCACCACGGCCACCAGCCCGTCCTGGGGCAGGCCCGCCACGCAGTGGGCGGCGGTCAGCACGATGTCGGCCTCGATGAGGGTGCCGCCGCAGCGGGGGCTCTCCGGCGTGTCGGCGACGCGCAGCGACACCATGAACGGGTAGTCGCCGACGGGGGCGTCCTCGCCGAGGTGGATCGCCAGCGCGGGCGACTCGGTCGTCGCCGCCGGCAGGGCCACCATGGCCGCCAGGAGGGCGATCGCGACGATGCGGACGTGGATGCGCATGCGAACTCCGGTGGTCCGGCTCCGGCGGCCTCCCGCGTCCCCGTCCACCGCGGCGATCGTAGGCCCGACCTACGCGGTCGGGGGCGGGTCGTCGTCCTCGATGGCCCGGACCAGCTTGTGCATCAGCCACGTGATGGCGCGGGACGCATCCTCGCCGGGGATGTTCCACACGCCGATCAGCCGCTCGTAGGAGGGCAGGTTCCAGAGGACGTCGAGGAGCGCCGCCAGGGTGGCCCGCTCTGCCTCGGACCACCGCGGGGTCGCCTCCGAGACGGCGCGCAGCAGGGCGCGCCGGCGGCGCTCGTCGACGGCCACGAAGGTCGGGGCGTCCGGCTCCCCGAGGCTCGCCTCGACGGCGAACGACCGGCGGGTGGCGAACACCCGGGCGGTGACGTCGGCGAGGTTGGCGAGGTCCACGTCCTCGTAGGTGATGCCGGCCTCCTCCTCCAGGCGCTGCATGACCGCGTCGTGGAGGTGTCGTTCGGTCGGGAAGTGCCGGTACACGGTCCGCTCGCCGACGCCGGCGCGCTGGGCCACCGCCCGGAACGTCAGCTGGCGCCAGTCCCAGCTGGCGAACCCGTGGACGAGCGCCGACCCGGCGCTGACGATGCGCTCCCGCGTCTCGGCGGCCCGGCGGCGGCGCACCGGGCTGTCGTAGCGGCGGCGCGGCGCCGCCGTCAGCGCTGTCCCTTGACGACCCACTCATAATCGCGGCAGGATACTGCCGCTAAAGATTCCGGGGGGAAGCGGGTGCCAGCTCACACTGACCTGATGGCCGAAGCCGTCGCGCAGACCGGCCTCGACGATTTCGGCGACGACTCGTTCCGGGAGGGCCTGGAGATCCTGGTGCGGTCGCTGCGCGACGAGGCGCAGCTCAACGCCGCGGGCGAGGCGGTCCTGTACCCCCGGATCGTCGGCCACCTGGCCCAGCGCCTCCAGGTCGAGGACTGGTACCGCCGGCATCCCGAGATCGACGACGTCCGGATCGAGGCACCGCTCATCGGGCTCAGTCTGCCCCGCACCGGCTCGACCGTGCTCTCGTTCCTGCTCGCCCAGGACCCGGACGTCCGCTTCCTGCGCCAGTGGGAGTCCTCCCAGCCCTGCCCGCCGCCGTCGACCGTCGAGGGTCCCGACCCCCGCTCGGGTGGCGGCCGGCGAGCGGGCCGGCACCCGGGCCCACGTCCCGACCGACGCCGACGGGCCCATGGAGTGCCTGGACCTGATGGCCCTCGACTTCAAGACGCACATCTACCAGGCGTTCGCGCAGGTCCCGTCGTACTCGGCGTGGCTGCTGGACGCCGACCTCACCTCGACGTACCGCTACGAGCGCCGGGTGCTGAAGCTGCTGCAGTGGGGCGAGGCCCCGAGGCCGTGGCGGCTGAAGTCGCCGGCGCACATCCTGTTCCTCGACCACCTCGACGCGGCGTTCCCCGACGCGCGCTTCGTGATGACCCATCGCGACCCCACCGACGTGATCCTGTCGGTCGCCGACGTCTACGCCGACATCGCCGGGGTCCTCACCGACCACCTCGACCGTCACTACCTCGGCCGGCTGAACGTGGAGCACTGGTCGGTCGGCATGGCCCGGGCGCTGAAGTTCCGCGACGGCGGCGCCGACCGCCGGTTCCACGACATCGACTTCCGGGCGATGCAGGACGACCCGATCGGCCAGGTCCGCGGGCTCTACGCCTGGCTCGATGAGCCCGTCACCGACGAGTTCGAGTCGGCGATGCGGCGGTGGTGGGACCGCAACGCCGAGACCCGCGAGCCCACCACGCACCCGGATCCGGCCACCTTCGGCCTGGATCTCGACCGGGTCCGGCCGCTGTTCGCCGACTACGTCGCCTGCGCCCGGGCCTGGACCACCACATGAGCGAGGCACCCGCATGGCCATCGACCTGACCGGGGGCATCGACCCCGCCCGGGAGTACATGTTCGCGACGCGGCCGGACGACCCCGGGATGCGCGACTCGGTGAGCCTGTGGGTGTTCGACGACCGGGGCGAGGTGGGCCTGCCCCGCATCGGGATCGAGGCGGTCGCCGCCAACTGGGAGAGGCACGGCCTCCAGGCCAACGTGACCTTCCCCGACGGCCGGGTCTACCGCCTGCGTGACGACGCCAAGGCCTGGCCTCCCCACGGTCCGGACGGCCGCCCGACGGTGCTCGGCGCCGGGCCGCTCGAGTTCCGCTGCGTCGAGCCGTTCCGCACGTGGACGATGACGTTCGAGGGTGCGGCGGTCCGGACGTCGGCGTTCGACCTGGTCGAAGGCAGGACCGACGGCCCGCTCGTCGACGTCGAGTTCGAGGTCGAGGCGACGATGGCGGTGCCGCCGTGGGTCCAGGGCACCCTGCTCCGCGAGGCCGGCGACCGGCTCGAGTCGTCGATCGAGGGCGGCCTGATGGGCGGGGACCGCTACGAGCAGCTGTTCCGCGCCACCGGCTCGGTGCGGGTGGCGGGGGAGGAGCACACCTTCACCGGCAGCGGCCTGCGCATCAGGCGCCAGGGCGTCCGCAGGCTCGCCGGGTTCTGGGGGCACGCGTGGCAGTCGGCCCTGTTCCCCAGCGGCCGGGGGTTCGGCTACATCGCGTACCCGCCGCGACCGGATGGCGAGCCGACGTTCAACGAGGGCTACATCTACGACGGCGACGGCGACCTCGTTCCGGCCCGCGTGGTCGAGGCGCCGTGGCTGACGACCCTGCAGGCGCTGGGCGCGGACGTCTCGCTGGTGCTGGAGACCGGGCGCGGCACCCACCGGATCGAGGGCGAGACCGTCATGTCCGCCTTCGACATCCACCACGACGACAAGACCGCCGCCATGGCGGCGCTCAAGCAGGAGATGCCGAGCTTCCCCGCGCTGCACCAGGGCGGTGTGCGCTACCGGTGGGACGGCGAGGAGGCCTTCGGGATGATCGAGCGCTCGTACCCGCTGGACAAGATCTCCCGCTGAGCCGACAGGCCCGTCCGGACGAGACCGGGCGGTGTCCTCCAGCGGGAGCGGCATCTCCACTGAGCGAGAACCCTGCTCTTGCTACTGTCGGCACCGGGCGTCCGCGCTCGACGACGACCCAAGGGGGATCACAGGCCGTGAAGGACTTCGAGGCGATCGACTTCTTCCGTGACAGCGACCTCGTCGCCGACCCCTATCCGTACTTCGACGCCCTGCGCAACGAGTGCCCGGTCCGCCGCGAGGGCCACCACGACGTGGTGATGGTGACCGGCTACGACGAGGCCGTCCAGGTGTACAACGACACCGAGACCTTCTCGTCGTGCCTGTCGGTGAGTGGCCCGTTCCCCGGCTTCCCCGTCCCGCTCGAGGGCGACGACGTGACCGCGCTCATCGAGCAGCACCGCGACGAGCTGCCGATGAGCGACCAGCTCCCGACGCTCGACCCTCCGGTGCACACGGCCCACCGCGGGCTGCTCATGCGGCTGATCACCCCCAAGCGCCTCAAGGAGAACGAGGCGTCGATGTGGCAGATGGCCGACCGCCTGCTCGACGACTTCCTGGTCGGCGGCGAGGGGGAGTACGTGAAGGGCTTCGGGGGGCCCTTCACCATGCTGATCATCGCCGACCTGCTGGGCGTGCCCGAGGAGGACCGCGACGACTTCGCCCGCGTCCTCCACCAGGCGCCCGGCGCCGGCGGGGGCGTGGGCGGCACCGGCGACGAGGCGCTGGGCCACTCGCCGCTCGAATACCTGTACCAGCGGTTCTCCGGCTACGTCGAGGACCGCCGCCGCGCGCCGCGCGACGACGTGCTCACCGGCCTGGCCACCGCCACGTTCCCCGACGGCTCGACCCCCGAGGTCATCGACGTGGTGCGCGTCGCCGCCAACCTGTTCGCCGCCGGCCAGGAGACCACCGTCCGCCTCCTCGGCTCCGCGCTCAAGCTGATCGCCGAGCGGCCCGACCTACAGGCGATGCTGCGCAGCGAGCCGGAGCGCATCCCCAACTTCGTCGAGGAGACGCTGCGGATCGAGAGCCCGGTGAAGGGGGACTTCCGGCTGGCACGGGTCCCCACCACCGTGGGCGGCGTCGACATCCCCGCCGGGACGACGATGATGGTGCTCAACGGCGCCGCCGGGCGGGACCCGCGCCACTTCGAGGACCCCGCGGCCTTCGACATCGCCCGCGCCAACGCCCGCCAGCACCTGGCGTTCGGGCGTGGCATCCACACCTGCCCCGGGGCGCCCCTCGCCCGCGCCGAGGGCCGGGTGGCCGTCGAGCGGCTGCTCGAGCGCACCACCGACATCAGGATCTCCGAGCGCATGCACGGCCCGCCCGACGCCCGCCGCTACCAGTACGTGCCGACCTTCATCCTCCGCGGCCTGACGCAGCTCCACCTGGAGTGGGACGAGGCCCGGTGAAGGTCAGCGTCGATGAGGACCTGTGCCGCGGGCACGCGGTCTGCTGCACGCTCTGCCCCGAGGTGTTCGCCCTCACGGACGACGGCTACGCGGCGGTGCAGGTGGACGAGGTCCCGGCCGAGCACGAGGAGGCGGTCCGCTCGGCCGTCAACCGCTGCCCCGAGCGGGCCATCACGGCTGCCTCCATCACGGAGACAGACCCGTCGAGGTAGGCCTCGCCGGCACCCGCATCGACTCGGCGCACGCCTGCGACGATGATCGTCGCCGCGTCGTACGGTGCACGGGCGCGGCCGACGGCGGCCGCAAGGCCGAAGGGGGAGCGACCTCGTGCGTGCCGTGGTGAACACCGAGTACGGCGGGCCCGACGTCCTGCGGATCCGCGACGTCGAGCGCCCGGTCCCGGCCGACGACGAGGTGCTCGTCGAGGTGCACGCCACCACGGTGAACCGGACCGACTGCGGCTTCCGTGCGCCGTGGCCCTGGTTCATCCGGCTCATCGCCGGGCTCCGGCGACCGAGGCGGACCATCCTCGGGAGCGAGTTCGCCGGCGTCGTGGCCGAAGCGGGGCCGGCGGTGACGGCGCTCGCCGTCGGCGACCGGGTCTTCGGCGTGAACTCAGACAGGTTCGGGGCCCACGCCGATTACCTGCGGGTTCGGGAGCGGGCCCCGATCGCCGCGATGCCGTCCGGCACGTCGTTCGCGGAGGCGGCCGCCGTGTGCGACGGCGCGGTCCTCGCCATGACCTGCCTGGCGTGGCCGAGGCTCCGGGCCGGGCAGTCCATCCTGATCTACGGCGCATCCGGGTCGATCGGTACGGCCGCCGTCCAGCTGGCCAGGAATGCCGGAGCGCACGTCACGGCGGTCTGCAACACCGCCAACCTCGAGATCGTGCGGTCGCTCGGCGCCGACGAGGTCATCGACCACACGGTCGACGACTTCGCGGCGAACGGCCGGACCTACGACGTCGTCCTCGACGCCGTCGGCAAGAAGTCGTTCGGGGAGTGCAAGGGCTCCGTGAAGGACGGCGGGAGCTACGTCTCGACCGACCTCGGCCCCTACTCGCAGAACGTACCGCTGATGCTGTGGACCAGGTTCGTCGGGCCGAAGAAGGCGATGATGCCCATCCCCCGGTACACGAAGGACAAGGTCGTCCGGATCAGGGAGCTCATCGAGGCCGGCGCGTACCGGGCCGTCATCGACCGTACGTATCCGCTGGAGCAGGCCGCCGACGCCACCCGCTACGTCGAGACCGAGCAGAAGACGGGCAACGTCGTCCTCCTTGTCAGGCCGGACGACTGACCGCACCCGGGACGGCGGGACAGCGCCGGTGAACCGTGTGGTCGTGCTCGGCCGGGGGGCGGCAGGCAAGTCGACGCTGGCGCGGGAGCTCGGCGACGCCGTGGGCCTGCCCGTCGTCGAGCTGGACAAGGAGTTCTGGAGCCCTCAGCTCGACGCCATGCCCCTCGATGCCTGGCGCGCCCGGCAACGTTCCCTGGCCGAGGGGCCGCGCTGGATCATGGACGGCGACCTCGGTCCGTACGACGATCTCGAGCCCCGGCTCCGCCGTGCCGACACCGTGGTCGTCCTCGACCTGCCGGTGTGGCTCTGCGCCTGGCGGGCCGTGCGCCGGGGACGCGAGCGCCGCGACTTCTGGCGCTGGGTGCTGCGGTGGCGACAGGACAGCCGACCGGTGCTGCTGGGCGCCGTCGACGGTACGCACCCGAGGCCGAGCTCGTCGTCCTCACCACCCGGTCGGCCCCGCGGTGGCTCCGCGCCGTGACTGGCTGAGCGGGGCGTCGGGGGTCTTCCGAGACGCCGGCGGTGCCGCGCTCAGACGTCCCGGAGGCACTCGGGCAGGGCGGCGAGGGCCTCGTCGGCCGAGAGATCCTGCGCGGCCTGCATCACGTCGGGGGGAACCCAGTCGGGGAAGGGCTGCTCGCGCACCCGGTGCGCGCCGGTGCTCGTGTGCTCCTCGTGGAGCGCGGTCACGCGCTGGGGTGGGAACCGGTCTGCGACCCGGGCCAGCGCCGGCCAGAGCCGGCGGTGGACGAGGGTCACCTTGCCGCCGACCAGCCTCGTCCGGATGACGTCGGGCGAGTCGGCGAGCGCGTTCAACGTGTCGAAGATGGCGTGACCGGCCGGATGGCCCCACCAGCTGCCGCGGATCGGCTCGCCGGCCACCAGCTCGGCGACGCTCGGCAGCGGCCCCCGGGCCGACTCCAGCAGCATCCCGTGCTCGACCAGTGCCTCCATCGGATCCATGCGCGCCAGCTTGCCGCGGGTCAGTCCCGTCGGTCGTGACGGCGCTCCACGCGCCGGCGGTGGCGGCGCAGCACGGCCAGCCCGAACCACACCAGCGCGCCGAACAGGGCGGCCACGAGGACGAGCAGCCACACCGGCCACGTGAACTCCCACACCAGGAACTTCACCGTGACGTCCTCGGTGTTCTGGCCCATGAAGATGAGCAGCGCCGCGACGCCGCCGAGCGTCGCGATCGCGCCGGCTCCGAGCCGCACCCCCCGCTGCTGCTCTTCGGGTGTCGTGATGTCGTCACCGCTCTGGGCCATGCGTGCCCCTCCTTGTCTGCCGCCGGGCACCGCTGCCGGATCACCGGTGCTCTCGGCGTGCCCTCCGGGCGAGCCGTTGTCCGGCATCGCGCCTGAGCTGGCACCCGTTTATCCCCCGACGGCGGAGGCGCCGCTTCACCCGTACGGTGTGATTCGGACCGGGTCACCGGTCGGGGTCGACGGCCGCGAACACCTCCCAGTCGCCGCCGGGGACGCCGTCGAAGGCGCGGCGGCCCCGGGGCTCGAGCTCGATGGTCGAGCCGACGACCAGGTCCCTGATCGTCTGCGACACCATCACCTGGCCCGCCTCCGCGTCGGCCGCGAGCCGCTCGGCCAGGTCGACCGCCACCCCCCGTACCCCGCCGGCCGCCAGCTCGCACTCGCCGCTGTGCACGGCCGCGGCGACCGTCGGATCGTCGGCGGCCAGCGCCGCGACGAGCGCGAGCGCGCAGCGGATGGCGCGGGCCGGCCCGTCGAACGTGGCGAGGCCCGGGGTCGGGAGCGGGCGGCCGTCGAAGCGTTCGACGGTGGCGGCGATGGCGTCGTGGCGCTCGGCCCGGCCCCGGCAGGCGACCGCCAGCACGGTGACGAGCGCCCGGTCGACGTGGTCGATGGGCACGGTCCGGCCGATGAACGCCTCGATCTCGCGGGTGATCTCGTCGACGACGTCGGACAGCCAGATGAGGTGGATGTCGCTGTCCAACTCGACCAGGGTGGCGCCGGGGATGAGGTCCCGGCTCCTGCGGGCCGCCTCCACCGGCACATTGGCGTCGCGGGCAGCGTGCAGGATGAGCGTCGGGGCGGCGATGGTCGGCAGGGCGTGGCGGACGTCGATCTCGGCCAGGGCCCGCAGGAACACCGCCGCCGCGTGGGGGCTGGCGGAGGTCGTCTGGCAGCGCGCCCAGTAGGCGCGCGCCTCGGGGTCGTCGGCGCGGCTCGGGGCGAGTGAGGTCAGGCCGACGCCGGTGCCCCAGTTGGCCTCCACGTGCGCCACGAACGACTCGACGGCGCTCCGCTCCAGGCCGAGGTCGTAGCCCTCGCCGGCGAGGAACCGGGCGTAGCCGCCGTGCAGGATGAGCGCCCGGGTCCGCTCGGGGTGGCCGGCGGCGAACAGCGCCGCGGTGGGCGCGCCCGCCGAGATCCCGAGGATCACCGCCCGCTCGGACCCCGCGGCGTCGAGGACGGCGGTCGCGTCGCCCACCCACTGCTCGACGTCGACGCTCGCCGGCCGGTCGGAGAGCCCCATGCCGCGCTTGTCGAACAGGATGAGTCGGCTGAACGAGGCGAGCCGCCGCACCAGCCCATCGGTGGGGGCGTTCCACCACATGTCCAGGTGGGAGACGAACCCCGGGATGGCCAGCACGTCGATCGGACCGTCGCCGACGACCTGGTAGGCGATGTGCACCCCGTCGCGGCACACCGCATAGCGGACCGGCGAACGCGGCGGCTCCTGTTCGGTGGCGCCCGACGGGCGGGCGGGGGAGGGCGCGTCGAGGGACCGATCGTGGGCGAGGACGGCGCGCTCCAGCCGCTGCAGCTCGCCGCCCGGCTCCAGGCCCAGCTCCTCCCGCAGCAGCAGCTGTGCCCGCCGGTAGGCGGCGAGGGCGTCGGCCTGCCGGCCGCTCCGGTACAGCGCGACCATGAGCTGCCCCCACAGCCGCTCCCGGTACGGGTGCTCGTGCACCAGCGCCTGGAGCTCGCCCACCAGCTCGCCGCGGCACCCGGCGGCGAGGTCGGCGGCGAGGCGGGCCTCCAGCGCGGTCAGGTACTCCTCCCGGAGGCGCACGGCCTCGGCCGCCAGGCCGGTACTCGGCCCGGTCCCGGCGAAGGGATCGCCCCGCCACAGCGCCACGGCCTCGCCGAGCGCGTCGCGCGCCTGCCCGGTCGCCCCCCGCCGCAGCGCCTCCTCGCCCGTTCGGACCAGGGACCGGAACCGGCCGACGTCCACATCGGCGTCGTCGATGCGCAGGAGGTATCCCGACCCCTCGGTGGCGACGACGTCCGGGCCGACGGCCCGGCGGACGTTGGACACGTAGGTCTGCACGGACTTGCGGGCGCTGGCCGGGGGCGAGTCGCCCCACAGCGCGTCGACCAGAGCCTCGGAGCTCACGACCCGGCCCGGGCTGAGCGCCAGCGCGGCGAGCAGCGACCGCTCCTTCGCGGCGGCGAGGACGACCTCGCCCGAGTCGCCGTCCACCCTGAGGGGCCCGAGCAGGCTGACCCGCACCGCCCAACCGTACGACGCCGGCTCGACCGGCGCTCGACCACGGCCCGACCGGCGCCCGGCCCCTGCGCGGTCTGCTCGTCGTCGGCCGCGATCCGCGGCCCAGGCGACAGGAGATGAGATGCCGCGATACGTCGTCCAGCGCACCTTCCCGGGCGGGCTGGCCATACCGACCACCGACGGCGGGGCGAAGGCGTGCCTCGCCGTGATCGAGAGCAACGCCGAGGAGGCGGTCACGTGGGTCACGTCCTACGTCTCCGTCGACAGGACCACGACCCATTGCATCTACGACGGTCCCAGCCCGGAGGCGATCGAGCGGGCGGCCGTCGCCAACGGGCTGCCGCTCGACTCCGTCACCGAGGTGCGGGTGCTCGACCCGTACTTCTACACCGGACCGGCCTCGTGAGCGCGCCCGCAGCAGCACCTCCCGGGAGGGACCGACGGGCGCGGGCGGGAGCGAGCCGCCGCGCCCGCTGGGCGGTCGGCCTGGTGGGCCTGGCCGCGGTCCTGATCGGCGCCGCGGCCCCCGCGACCGTGCCGCTGACCAGCGCGGCTGATGCCGAGCACGAGGCCCCTGGCGGCGGACCGCTGGCGCAGATCCGGAGTGCGACCCGCGGCTACCGCGACGTGAACGGCGCCATCGACGCGGGCTACGTGCAGTTCTTCGGGTGCGTCCACGAGCCGCTGGCCGGCTCGATGGGCGTGCACTTCGTCAACGCAGCCCTCGCGGGGGACACGGTCCTCGACCGGGCCAAGCCCGAGGCGTTGACCTACGAGGTAAGGCCGAACGGCGCGCTCGTGCTGGCGGGCGTGGAGTACGTCGTGTTCCAGGAGGCGTGGGACGCCGAGCACGACCAGCCCCCGACCCTGTTCGGCCAGCCGTTCGTGCTGGTGCCGAGCGGCAACCGCTACGGCCTCCCGGCGTTCTACGCGCTCCACGCCTGGGCCTGGACGGCCAACCCCACGGGACCGTTCGCGGAGTGGAACCCCCGGCTGGTCTGCGCCGGTGCCGAGGGCCATCAGCACTGACGCCCGCCGCGACCCGGTCCCTCGCCGGGCGGCGGCGAGGGAGCCGGGCCGGCCGCGGAAGATCCCACCGCCCGGGCCTCCCCGGCACCGGGCCTAGCGGACCCGCTGGTACCGGCAGACCTGCACGCCCGTCCCCGTCGTGACGGCGGACACGAGCTCGAAGGTGCGGGCGACGCCGTCGGGCGGGAAGATGCTCTTGCCGCCGCCCAGGACGATGGGCTCGATCATCAGGTTCATCTCGTCGACCAGGTCGGCCTCGACCAGCGAGCGCACGAGCTGCGAGCTGCCCATGACGTTCACCTCGCCGCCCGGGCGCTCGCGCAGCCCGTTCACGGCCGGCACGAGGTCGGCGCCCCGGATCAGCGAGGTGGGCCCCCAGGTCAGGTCGGCCTCGGACAGGGTGTCCGACACGACGTGCTTCTCGGCCCCGTTGATCCAGTCGGCGAACGGGTCGCCGGCCCGCTCGGGCCACGCCCCGGCCATGACCTGCCAGGTCCGCCGCCCGTAGAGCAGCGCGTCGGTGCGCTTGGCCACCGCGTCGATGCTCGACCCCATGACGTCGGGATCGAAGAACGGCATGGACCACCCGCCGTGCCGGAAGCCGCCGTCGGTGTCCTCCTCGGCGCCGCCGGGCGCCTGCACGACTCCGTCGAGGCTGATGAACTCGCTGATGACGATCCGCATAGGTCCGTGACGATGCCACAGCCCCCGGCCCCGTCGCGTGTGATCCGATCCCCGGTCGGCTCCGAACAGAGGCACTGACGGCCCGACCCCCGCGGTGCCGCGCCCACGGAACGACAGGGATCGAGCTCATGCGCGTGATCGCAGGTGTCGGTAGCGGCCGCCCCGGACCGGGACGTCGTGGACGGCGGGCAACCGGGACGAGAGGGCGGCTGGCGGCCCTGCTCGCCGTTGCGGGCCTGGTGGCGAGCGGGCTCACCTCCACCGCGGGGGCGTCGCCCAACCCGCGCCCCGAGCCCCGGCCCGCCGCGGCGGCCGACGCCGACGGGGTGTTCCGGCCCTACGGCGGGCCGGGCGGGCTCAAGGACGAGTTCGAGCAGCTCGCCGCCGACCACCCCGACATCGTCGAGCTGGAGACCATCGGCCGGAGCGTCCAGGGCCAGGACATCGTCGCCGTGAAGGTGACCCGACAGGCCCGGCGGACGCCCGACGGTCGCCGTCCCGCGATCCTCTACGTCGGCGCCCAGCACGCCCGGGAGTGGATCACGCCCGAGATGATCCGCCGGCTCGCCCACCAGGTCGTCGACGGCTACGGCACCGACCGCGCGCTCACCGACCTGGTCGACTCGACCGAGCTGTGGTTCGTGCCGGTCGCCAACCCGGACGGCTACGACTTCACCTTCACGCCCGGCAACCGGAACTGGCGCAAGAACCTGCGCGACAACAACGGCGACGGCCGGATCACCCAGGGCGACGGCGTCGACCTCAACCGCAACGCCCCCACGCGGTGGTCCTACGACGACGAGGGCTCGTCGTCGGTGCTCATCTCCGAGACCTTCCGCGGCACCCGTCCGGCGTCCGAGCCGGAGCTGCGGGCGCTCGACCGCCTGCTGCGCCGGGTCGACTTCGAGTTCCTGTTGAACTACCACTCGGCGGCCGAGCAGCTGCTCTACGGCACCTCCTGGCAGGTCGCGACGCGCACCCCCGACGACGTCATCTACGAGACTCTCGCCGGCGACGACGCCACGCCCGCCGTCGCGGGCTTCGACCCGGACCAGTGGGCCGAGAACGCGGTGGCCAACGGGGAGCTCGGCGAGCACGCCCACGTCGCCTACGGGACCCTGGCGTTCACCCCTGAGATGTCGTCGTGCCAGACGGCCAGCGCATCGGACCCGACCGACGAGTGGGAGCCCGCCGCCTGCGCCACCATATTCACCTTCCCGGACGACGAGGAGCTGGTGGCCGCCGAGTTCGCCGAGAGCCTCCCCTTCGCGCTCGCTGCCGCCCGGTCGGCGCACGACCCCGACGACCCTGTCTCGGTCCTCGGCCGGTCGACGCCCGACTTCGTGGTCGACGCGTTCGACACGTCCTACGGCGATCCCCAGACCGTGGCCGTGACCGCCCGCCGCGACCAGCGGGACCGCCGGCTCAAATACCGGATCAACGGCGGCCGGGTCCACCGGCTGCCCGTGGCGGAATGGCGGGGCGGCGAGCGGTACGGCGACGAGCGCGACGTGTACTACGCCGAGTACCGGGCGACGATCCGCGGCGCCCGCCCCGGCGACGACGTCGAGGTGTGGTTCACCGCCTCCCGGTCCCGGCGTGGCACGGTCGAGAGCGACCACTTCACGTACGCGCAGGCGTCGGACTCCGGTGCGGACGCCCTGGTGATCGCGAACGAGGACTACACGGGCGTGAACCCGGCGTACCCCGCCGGCACGACCGGTCCCAAGTACGCGGACGACTACGCGGCCGCGCTCGAGGCCAACGGCATCTCGTCCGCCACCTGGGACGTCGACGCCCAGGGCGTGCCCCACCCCCTCGGCGTGCTGGCCCACTTCGACGCCGTGGTGTGGGAGAGCGGCGACGACCGGCTCCCCCAGGAGCCCGAGGACCTCCTCACCGACACCTTCCTGCTCGGGCCGATCCCCGAGCTGGCGGTCGCCGAGCGCCAGCAGTTCCTGACGCTCGCCGTGCGCGACTACCTCAACGAGGGCGGCAAGCTGGTCCAGGCCGGCGAGTCCGCCCAGTACCAGGGCGTGATCGGCCGGTCGCTCGGCGGCATCTTCTACGGGCTCAACGGCGCACCCGACGCGGACTGCGCCGTGACGAGCGACTTCCTGACCGACTGCCTGCTGCTGTCCGACGACTTCGCGCAGTACTGGCTGGGCGCCCGGGAGCGGGTTTCGTTCCCCCGCCCCACCGGTGTCCAGGGCGCGGGCCCGCGGGGCGGCACGGCGGCCAACTTCGGCGGCCAGGCCGTCGCCGACAACCCGCTCAACGACGCGGGTGCCTTCAGCCTCACCAGCGACGTGTTGCCGCCGGACCGGTTCCCCCAGTTCACGGCAGAGGCGTGGGGCAGCTACGTCGGCGCCGCGGCGGGCAACCCGCTCGGCCCGGTGGAGGGTCTGCGCTACGCCTCCGCCCTCCACCAGGACGGGTCGTACCAGCGGCTCGGGCGCACGATCGACCTGAGCGCCGTCACCGCCGCCGAGGCGCCGGCGCTGTCGATGCGGCTGTCGTTCAGCGCGACCGTGGCGTTCCATCACGTGATCGTCGAGGCGGCGCCCTCGGGCACCGACGCCTGGACCACCCTGGCGGACACCCGGGGCGGCACCTCGAAGGGCACGTCGTCGGCGTGCCCCGTCGACCTGCTGTCCACCCACCCGTTCCTGCTCCACTACCTCACGCCCGGCAACCCGTGCCGCCCCACCGGCACCACCGGTGAGTGGAACGCCTTCAACGGCGAGTCGGGTGGTTGGCGCAGCGCGTCGTTCGACCTGTCTGCCTACGCCGGACGGAAGGTGGACGTGAAGGTCAGCTACGTCGCCAACGTCGACTCGGCGTCGAAGACCGGCATCGGCGTGTTCGTCGACGACACCCGCGTCACGACCACCGCCGGGGTGCTCGACGCCGACGGGTTCGAGGGCGCCACCAGCCTGTGGACGCCCGAGGGCCCGCCGCCCGGCAGCCCGGCGGCGAACGGCGCGGGCTTCGTCCTCTCGACCGAGCGGATCGGCGTGGCGCCGTCGGTCGCCACCGAGGACACGGTGCTCTTCGGCTACGGGATCGAGGCCCTGGCGACCCCGCAGGAGCGGGCCGACGTCCTCGGCCGGGCGGTCGCGCACCTGCTCGGCGAGCGGACGAGGGGGTAGTCGCCGGGCAGGCGCCCAAGCCCTTGACCCCGGAGCCAGACTTCGGCCTATTATCGGACGAAGTTCGAAAACTCGCACGCGGGGGGACCGATGGCGAAGTATGTCGTGATCTCGGCCGACGGCCACGCCGGGCCGCCGTCGGATGTCTACCGGGAGTACCTCGATCCCGCCTTCCGCGAGGCGTTCGACACCCACCAGGCCGAGGTCCAGGCCGGGCGGATGGTGAACACCGCGTTCGTCGAGGAGTGGGACGAGGAGACGGGCGACGCCGAGATGAAGGCCGGGTACGACCCCGCCGTGCGGGACGCCATCCTCGACCAGGAGGGCGTGGCGGCCGAGGTCCTCTTCCCCGACGCCGACGTGCTCGGCACGGGCCGGCTCGCCAGCTCGCCGTTCGGGTCCGGCCTCGGCTCGGGCGTCGGCGTCGATCCGGCGGCCGTGAAGGCCGGCGCCCGGGCCCACAACCGGTGGCTGGCCGACTTCTGCGCCACCAACCCCCACCGGCGCATCGGCGTGGCCGTGGTGCCGGTGACCGCGGGCGTGGACGACGCCGTGGCCGAGGTGCACGCCGCGGCCGAGCGGGGGCTGCGGGGCGTGCTCATCCCCACCCGGTGGTTCGACGCCCCCGCCTACATCGACCCCTCCTACGCGCCCGTGTGGTCGGCGTGCGAGGAGGCCGGCATGGTGCTCCACACCCACTCGGGCGCCGGGCCGGCCGACTACCCGCTCGGTCCGGGGTTCCTCTCGATCTACGCCGCGGAGGCGTGGTGGTGGGCCGCCCGCCCGTTCTGGGTGCTGGTGCTGTCGGGCGTGTTCGAGCGGCACCCGGGCCTGCGCTACTCGATCGCCGAGAACGGCGCCTGGTGGGTCCCCGACATCGTCGCCCGCATGGACGAGAAGTGGGACGGCGGCCACAACACCCGCAAGTTCGGCGACGCCTTCCGGGTCGACATGCCGATGCGGCCCAGCGACTACGTGGACCGCAACTGCTTCTTCGCCGCCTCGACCCCCGGGGTCGACGAGATCACCCGGCGCCACCAGATCGGCGTCGGCAACCTGATGTGGGGCAACGACCTCCCGCATCCCGAGGGCACCTACCCCCACACCCGGCAGTGGATCGCCGAGCGGTTCGGCGCCGTGCCACCCGACGAGACGGCCCGGATCCTCGGCCTCAACGCCGCCGAGGTCTACCGGGTGGACACGGGCGCCCTGGCCGACATCGTGGCCCGCATCGGCCCGACGACGGCCGAGGTGCACGGCACCGGCGGGGAGGGCTGAGGGACGTGGAGGATCTCGCAGGGAAGGTGGCCGTCGTGACCGGCGGCGCCAGTGGCATCGGCAAGGCGCTCGTCGAGCGGTTCGCAGCCGAGGGCATGCGCGTGGTGGTGGCCGACGTGGAGGCGGCCGCCCTCGACGCCACGGTCGCCGCGCTTCGGGATCGGGGCGCCGACGCCGTCGGGGTGCGCACCGACGTCACGTCCTACGAGTCGGTGGAGGCGCTGGCCGAGGCGGCGTACGCCGCCTACGGCGCGGTCCACGTCCTGTGCAACAACGCGGGCGTGGGTCCCCCCGGCGGCCTGGTATGGGAGACCACGCCCAACGACTGGGCGTGGACGTTCGGCGTCAACGTGTTCGGCGTCGCCCACGGCATCCAGGCCTTCGTGCCCCGCATGCTTGCGGGAGGCGAGGAGGGCGTCGTCGTCAACACGTCGTCGCCCGACGGCCCCATCGCACCGATGCCGCAGGCATCGGTGTACGCCGCGACAAAGTGCGCCGTGACGTGCGTGACCGAGTGCCTGGCCGCCCAGCTCGCGGCGGAGGGGGGCAAGGTGACGGCCGCAGTGTTCTACCCGTCCGGCAAGGGCCTGCTCGACACCGGGCTCTGGACCTCCGACCGCAACCGCCCGCCCGAGCTGGCCCGCGAGCGGCCGCGGTCGACGCCGGTCATGACCGTGGCCGAGCTGCGCGAGAAGGGCATGCCGGTCCAGCCGCTCGACGAGCTGGCGGACATGGTGGTCGACGGGATCCGCGACGGCCGGTTCCTCATGGTCCTCGGCATGGACCGCTACGCCGCCACCCTGCGCGAGCGGGCCGAGCGGCTCGCGGCGCTGGAGAACCCGACTGCGGTCCACGCGTTCGGCGCCTGACCGATGACCGCCCTCGACGCCGTGGGCCTGCGCTGCGCCGACCAGGCCCGCACGTTGGCCAGCGATCCCGTGGGGACCGCCGGCCAGGCGCGGGCGGTCCTGCTGCTCGAGCTGCCGCTGCCCTGGCCGCGGGACATCGCCGCCCATCCGGCGCTGGCCGGGGACGTCGCCGCGCTGGCGGCGGAGCTGGGCGCGCGCGTGCAGGGCATCGTCCCCGATCGCGGGCGGGTGGCGCGGGGCGAGGCGCTGGTGGTGCTGCACCGCACGGGGGCGGGAGACTTCCGGGGCTACGAGCGCCACGCCGCGGTGGTGGCCGCCGGCGACCTCGTCGCCGGCGTGCGCGCCGTCGCCCGGTCGTCGGCCCCCGATCCCGCGGTGGACGTGCTGGTGTGCGGCCACGGGGCCCGGGACCGGTGCTGCGGCTCGCTGGGCACGGCCCTCCATGCGGACGCGGCGGCCGCCGGCCGCCGGGTGCACCGCACCAGCCACCTCGGCGGTCACCGGTTCGCGCCCACGGCCCTGGTCCTGCCCGACGGCACGGCGTGGGCGTGGCTGGACGGGCCGCTGCTGGGCGCGGTGCTCGACCGCCGCGTGCCGCCCGCCGCGCTCCGCAGCCACTACCGCGGGTCCCTGGCGATGCCGCATCCTGCGGCCCAGGTCGTCGAGGCGGAGGTGTTCTCCGCCGTCGGCTGGGGGTGGCTCGACCACGCCCGCCGCGGGCACGTCGTCGAGGAGGGCCCCGACCGGTGGACGGTGCGCATCGACAGCACCGCCGGCTCCTGGACCGGCGTGGTCGATCGGATCGGATCGGATCCCCAGCCGGTGTGCGGTCAGCCCCTCAGCGCCGCGACCAAGGCCGACGACCGCCTGCGCCTCGCGTCGTTGGAGCAGGCCCGGTGACCAGCGGGGTCGGGCTCTCGCCGCCCGACCGCGCGCACTGGGCGCGCCGGGCGGCGGATCACAGCGGCGGCGTGCCGGCCTCGGCGAGCAGGTCGTCGATCGCGGGCGGGTCCTCGCCGCGCCGGAGCGCGATGCCGGCGAGCACCGTGGCCACGCGGGCGGAGAAGGGTTGACGGCCGTGCTCGGCGACCGCTGCGAACAGCGCCCGGAGGTGGGGGAGCGCGTCGGGGTCGGCAGCGGCCAGCACGCCCTGGAACCGGGCGGCGACCGACTGGCCCGCCCGCGCCGCCTCCCGCTCGCGGATGTTGGCCACCGCGGTGCCCAGCGCGCACGAGGTCACGAGCTCGTACGCCTCGTTGGCGTCGATGATCGAGAAGCCGTGGCGCACCAGCACGCCGAGGATCGTGTCGACGTTGCCGGCGATGGCCTCGGCCGAGATCGCGCCCTCCAGGTACTGGGCCAGCAGGCCGGGCTGGGTCTGGAAGACGTCGCGGTTGTAGACGGCCCACTCGTAGAGCCAGACCGCCCAGTGCTGGCCGCGGTCGGCGGGCAGCGGCACCCGGCTGGCCGAGTACTCGGCGGCCACGCGCATGAGGTCGTCCTTGCTCGTCACGTGGTGGTAGAGCGCGGCGATCGACACGTCGAGCTGGTCGGCCACCGCCTTGAGCGTGAGGCCCTCCAGGCCGACGTCGTGGGCGGCCTCGGCGATCATCTGGCGGCTGATGCGCGGCGGCCGGCCGACCCGGGGACGCGGGGTCGGGTCGTCCGGGGGAGCGGGCGCCGCGCTGGCCATGACCAGGCACGGTACCGGCTCGCGGCCCCGGGGACCGGATCTCGGACCTTGCGTGACGGAGGACACATGTGGAATTCTCTACAACGGATCGAAAACTCCTGGCCTGACCCGAAGGGCGGAGATCAGCCGTGACGGACGTGACCCACGACGTCGCCCTCGGGCGGCTGCAGGAGACGCCCCCCAACGACGAGAACGGCGGCCTTCCGGCCGGCTTGCCGATGCCCCGCGACGCCGGGCTGGTCGCCGACCCGGGGCGCCGCCGGCGCGTCACGCGGTTCGACGAGCCCCGCTATCCGTTCGGCGTGCCCAACGGCTGGTTCGTGGTGGCCGAGGCCGCCGACCTCCGGCCCGGCGAGGTGCGGCCGCTCCGCTACTTCGACCGTGACCTGGTCCTCTACCGGACGGCGGCCGGTGCCCCCCGGGTGATGGACGCCCACTGTCCCCACCTCGGCGCCCACCTGGCCGTGGGCGGCCGGGTCGAGGACGACTGCATCCGCTGCCCGTTCCACGGCTGGCGCTTCGACGGCGCCAGTGGCGCCTGCGTGGAGATCCCCTACGGCGACCTCCCCCGCATCCCGCCCAAGGCGCACGGCCGCTCCTACCCGACGCTCGAGCGCAACCACATGGTCTGGGCCTGGCACCACGCCCAGGGCGGCGAGCCGTTCTACGACGTCCCCGAGGTGCCGGAGTTCCACGACGACGCCTGGCTGCCGATCGTCGTGCGCGACTTCGAGATCCGGGTCGCGGCCCAGGACATGGCCGAGAACAACGTCGACTTCGCCCACTTCCGCTACGTGCACGGCACCGACGCCATCCCCGAGGACGAGTTCGTCACCGACGGCACCTACAAGAAGACCGTCGGCGGGGGCGGGACCTTCGTCCGCGAGGGCTTCGGCCTCGGGCTCGGCGTGCTCCGCATCACCGGCTTCACCACGTTCCTGTCGTCCACGACGCCGCTCGACGCCGGCAACGTGCACGTGCGCTGGGTGTTCACCGCACCGCGGGCCAACGGCGACGACGCCGCCGTGGCGGCCGCCGACTCGTTCTGCGCCGGGGTCAGCCAGGACATCCCGATCTGGGAGAACAAGGTCTACCGGGACCCGCCGGTGATCACGAGGACCGAGAAGCTCATCCTGGAGCACCGCCGCTGGTCACGGCAGTTCTACTCCTGACCGGACGAAGACATCTTTGGGGGGAAGGCACATGTCGAGGGGTGTACGAGTCGCGGCGCTGGCCGCGGCGATGGTGCTCGTGGCGGGCGCCTGCACGAGCGATCCCGACGAGGCGGGCGGCGGCGGCGGTAGCGGGTCGGGCGACACCGGCGGCTCCGGCGGTTCGACCACGGGGCTGACCGACGACACCATCAGGATCGGCTTCATCGGCGCCGACTTCGGCGCGCTGTCCGAGGCGGGCCTCGCCCCCGACCTCGGTGACCAGGCCAAGATCGTGCAGGCGGTCGTGGACGAGATCAACGAGGGCGGCGGCATCGGCGGCCGCCAGGTCGAGGTGCGGGTCACGCTCGTCGACGGCGTCGCCGGCCCCGAGGCGGGCCAGGCGGCCTGCCTGGAGATGACCCAGGACTTCGGGGCCTTCGCCGTGATCGTCGCCCCGGCCACCACCCGGGACATCGCGCGCTGCAGCGCGGTCTCCAACGAGACCCTCACCCTCGGCGCCACCGGGTTCGACCGGAGCGTCTACGACGAGGCCGAGGGGAGGATGTTCACCCTCGGCTCGGACACCTCGATGAGCACCGACCGGCAGTACGCGGGCTGGGCGCAGCTCATGGCCGACGAGGGCGTCCTCGAGGGGCGGACCATCGGGGTCGTCACGGCCGAGCAGTCGCCCGAGTTCGTGGCCGCGGCCCGGGACAGCCTGGTGCCCACGCTCGAGGGCCTGGGCTACGAGGTCCCCGTCCAGGTGACCCTGCCGTGCCCGGAGGGCGACGGCGACTGCGACCAGCACGAGGCCGCTGTCCAGCAGATGAAGGACGCCGGGGTCGACTTCGTGTTCATGGCGGCCGCCAACCTCACCGGGCCCACCTTCGTGCAGGCGGCCGAGAACCTCGACTTCCACCCGCAGTGGGCGGCCAACGGCAACCAGGTCACCGACACCGTCGCCCAGTTCTTCGAGTCGGTGAAGGGCGCCTGGGACGGCGCCGTCGGCACGAGCACGGTCTTCGCGCTCGAGGAGGACCTGACCGACGAGGCGCACGACTGCAACGAGGTCATCACCGCCCGCAGCGGCGAGGACTACGCCCCCGGATCCGACGCCTTCGGCTTCGCCGCGGTCAACTGCCTGCTGTTCCAGGAGTTGGACAGGGCCGGGGACGACCTGGAGGGCGCGGACATCGACCAGGCGGCGATGATCGCGGCGCTCGAGGGACTCGACACCGTCGGGCTCAACGCCGGGCCCCCGGGCAGCCTCTCGGCCGACAAGCACGACGCCGGCGACTACCTGTTCCTCGCCGACTACGACGCCGGCGCCGGCGAGTTCGTCCAACGGGATGGCGATCCGGTCGAGGTCGACTGAGGATGGCCGACCCCGACGCGGCCGCGTTGGCCGCGACGGTGCTCGCCGCCGACACCGAGCGGGCCGCGTCGGGCCCGGCCCGCGAACAGGTGGTGCTCCCGGACGACCTGCTGCCCGGCGTGGGGGCGGAGCCGATGTCGCTCGGCGACGCGGTGCGGGCGGGCGGCGCCACCACGCTCGTCGCCCTGGGCTGCGGCCGGCTGGTCGACGGGTTCGACGTCTCCGCCCTCGCGATCCTGGCACCCGACATCCAGCGCACCCTGGGAGCGAGCGACGCCGTCATGGGTGCGATCGGCGGCGCCTTCGGCGTGCTCTTCCTGGTCGGGTCCATCCCCCTGAGCACGCTCGCGGACCGCCACCCCCGCAAGCTCATCGCCGCCGTCTCGACCGCGGTGTGGTCGGTCCTGGTGTTGGCGACGGCGTTCGTGTCGTCCGCGTTCTGGCTGTTCATGGCCCGGCTCGGCACCGGGGTCAGCCAGTCCTACGCGCTGCCGGTCAACGCCCCGTTGCTCATGGACACCTACCCGATCCCGGCGCGGACCCGGGTGTTCGCGGCCTACGGGACCTTCGACATCGCCGGACGGGTCGTCGCCCCCCTGTTCGCCGGCGGCATCGCGGGCGTGGTGGCCGGGCCCGAGAGCTGGCGATGGGTGTTCGTGGCGACCTCTGTGCTGGGCATCCCGGTCGTGCTGGCGATGGCCGCGATCCGCGAGCCCCGGCGGGGACGCAACGAGATGCGAGCGGTGCTGGGCGAGGAGCTCGACCGCGACGGGGCCGAGCTGCCGATCTCGCTCGGCGTCGCCTTCGAGCGGCTGCGGACGATCCAGAGCTTCCACTTCTTCCTCTCGGGCATGGCCGCGCTCGGCTTCGCCCTGTTCAGCATCCCGCTCTTCCTCAACCTCTACCTCGAGGACAACCTCGGCCTCTCCGCGTGGGAGCGGGGCGTCTTCGGCGCCCTGGTGGCCCTGCCCGGCGTGGCCGCGCTGGCCTTCGCCGCCCCGCGCAGCGACCGCCTGTTCCGCCGGAGCCCCCCGGCCGCGGTGGCGTTCGTCGGCATGCTCGTCGGCGGGTTCGGGGTGTTCGTCGTGGCCGGCCTGTACATGCCCGGCGTGGTGGTGCTCGGCGCGTTCTACGCCATCGGGATCGCCCTCGCCCAGGCGGCGTTCACCGTGGTCGTCTCGCTGACGTCCTCCGTCATCCCCTACCGCCTGCGGTCGCGCGGCACCGCCATGGTGGGGGTGTACGTGTTCCTGTTCGGCGGGTTCTTCGGCGCCGTGCTCACCGGCCTGCTCAGCGAGCCGCTCGGGCGGCGGGGCGCGCTCACGCTGGTGGTGCTGCCGACGACGCTCGTCGGCGGCGCCCTCATCGCCTACGGCGCCCGGTACATCCGCGGTGACATCTCCCGCTGCGTCGAGGAGCTGCTGGAGGAGAAGGCGGAGGCCGACCGGATCCGGGGCGGCGACGCGCCGGTGCCCGCCATCCAGGTGCGCAACCTCGACTTCTCCTACGGCCCGGTGCAGGTGCTGTTCGGCATCGACCTCGACGTGGCGCGGGGCGAGACGGTGGCGCTGCTCGGCACGAACGGCGCCGGGAAGTCGACGCTCCTGCGGGTCATCAGCGGGCTCGGCGTGCCCAGCCGGGGCGTCGTCCGCCTGCACGGGCGCACGATCACCTACGCCGACCCGGAGGTGCGGGCCCGCCTCGGGGTCGTCCAGCTCATGGGCGGCAACGCGGTCTTCGGCGGGCTGTCGGTCGACGAGAACCTGCGCATGGCCGGCTTCCGGCACTCGGGCGACGAGCTCAGCCGGCGGACGGAGGCGGCGCTGGCGCGGTTCCCGGTGCTGATCGCCCGCCGCGGCAACGACGCCCGCGACCTGTCCGGGGGCGAGCAGCAGATGCTGGCCCTGGCGATGGCGCTGGTGCACGAGCCCGACGTGCTGATCGTCGACGAGCTGTCGCTCGGCCTGGCGCCGGTGATGGTGCAGGAGCTGCTGCGCACGGTCCAGGAGCTGCGGGCCGAGGGCATGACCATGGTGATCGTCGAGCAGTCGCTCAACATCGCGCTGGCGGTGGCCGACCGGGCGGTGTTCATGGAGAAGGGCCAGATCCGCTTCGACGGGCCGGCCCGCGAGCTGGCCGAGCGCGACGACCTCGCCCGCGCGGTGTTCCTGGGCGGCACGAGCCGGTGACCGGCGTCCTCGCGTTCGACGTGCCCGCCCAGGTGGTGCTGAGCGGCGGCATGCGGGGCCTGGCGATCGGCGTGATGGCCGTCGGCGTGATCCTGATCTACCGGTCGAGCCGGGTCCTGAACTTCGCCCTCGGCGAGCTGGGCGCGCTGTGCGCCGCGCTGTTCGTCCGCCTCGTCGTCAACTGGCACTGGAACTTCTTCCCCGCCCTGGCGCTGATGGTCGTGGCGGGCGCCCTCCTCGGGGCGCTCCTCGAGCTGGGGCTCGTGCGCCGGCTGACCCGCGCGCCTCGGGTCGTGCTGCTGGTGGCGACGATCGGCGCGGCCCAGCTGCTGCTGTTCGTCCAGTTCGTGCTGCCGGACATCGCCGCCTACTCGGCCTTCCCGACGCCGTTCGCCCGGCGCTGGACGGTCGACGGCGTCGTGGTGCGGTCCGACCACGTCATCGCCCTGCTCGCCTTCCCGGTGCTGGTGGCGGCGCTCGCCTGGTTCCTCACCCGCACCCGCTACGGCGTGGCGGTGCGGGCCGCCGCCGACAACGCCGACGCCGCCCGGCTGGCCGGCATCGGGGTGAAGCGGGTGTCGACGGTGGTGTGGGCGCTGGCCGGCGGCCTGGCGGCGGTGGCCACGATCCTGTCGGCTCCGCTGGCGGGGGCCAACGTGGCGGGCACCGGCGACCTCGGGCCGGGGATGCTGCTGCGCACCTTCGCGGCGGCCGTCGTGGCGGGCATGGCGTCGCTGCCGCTCGCGCTCGTCGCCGCCGTTGTCCTCGGCATCGGCGAGGCCGTGCTGTTCTTCAACCACCCCACCGATCCGGGCGTGGTCAACGCCGTGCTCCTGGTCGTCGTGCTGGTGGCGGTCCTGGTGGTGTCGACCCGGCAGCGGGGCCTCGGCATCCGCGAGCGGGTCTCGTTCGCCCCCCGGGTCCGTCCCGTGCCCGCCGCGCTGGCGGACGTGTGGTGGGTGCGGCACCACACGCGGATCTTCGCGGGCCTGGCGGTGGCGGTGGCGGCGCTCGTCCCGCTCGTCGTGACGTCGCCGTCGCGCCAGTTCCTGTACGCCCGCGTGCTGGTGATGGCCCTGGTGGCGCTGTCGCTAACCGTGCTGACCGGCTGGGGCGGCCAGCTCTCCCTCGGGCAGTTCGCCCTGGCCGGCCTCGGCGGCATGACGACCTACACGCTCGTGCAGCACCGCCTGGCCTTCCCGGTGGCCGTGCTGGTGGCGACCGCGGTCACCGCGGGGGCCGCACTGGTGGTCGGCGCGCCCGCCCTGCGGATGCGGGGTCTGTTCCTGGCCGTCACGACCCTGGCGCTGGCCGTGGCGATGCCGTGGATCCTCGAGCGCCCGGTGTTCCAGGACCCCGACCAGTTCTCCCCCCTGCTCCGCCGGCCGACCATCGGCGGCGTGTCGCTGGCGCCCCAGCGGACCTACTACTACGTGTGCCTCGTCGTGCTCGTCCTGGCGGCCGCCGTCGTCTCCCGGCTCCGGGCCAGCGGGCTGGGCCGCGCTCTGCTGGCGGTGCGCGAGAACGAACAGGCGGCCTCGGCCCTCGGCCTGTCCCCGGCGAGGGTCAAGCTGTTCGCGTTCGCGGTGTCGGGCGGGCTCGCCGGCCTCGCCGGCGGGATCTTCGTGGGCCTCGTCGTGCAGTTCTCGGCCGACGACTTCCTCGCCACCGACTCGCTGCAGGTGGTGGCCATCGCGGTGGTCGGCGGCCTGGCGTCGGTGGCGGGCACCGTGCTCGGCGCCCTCTTCGTCATCGGCCTGCCCGCCCTGTTCCCGGACAGCCCCGAGGTGGCGCTGCTCACCAGCGGGGCCGGGCTGCTGGTCCTGCTGCTGTACTTCCCGGGTGGGCTGGTCCAGTTCCTCTACGACGGGCGGGACGCCGTGTTCGCCGCGCTCGCCGGGCGCCGGCCCGCGGTCGAGGCCCCGGCACGGCGCGAGGTCCCCGGCCGGCGGGCCGAGCTGCGGGCCGCGCCGCCGGCGCCCGCGGGGCAGGTGGCACTCCGGGTCGACGACGTCACGGTGCGCTTCGGGCTGCGGGCGGTCGTGGACCGGGTGTCGCTGGCGGTCGGGCCGGGCGAGGTCGTCGGGCTGATCGGCACGAACGGGGCGGGCAAGTCGACCCTGATGAACGCCGTGGGCGGCTTCGTCCGCTGCGCCGGGACCGTCGAGGTGCTCGGCCACGACGTGTCGGGGCGCCCGCCGCACGCCCGGGCGGCGTTGGGCCTGGGCCGCAGCTTCCAGGACGCCGCCCTGTTCCCCGACCTCACCGTGCGCGAGACCGTCCAGACCGCGGTCGAGGCCCGGGCCCGCGCCCACTTCGTCCCCGTTGCCCTCGGGCTGCCGGGAGCCCGCCGCGCCGAGCGCGCCAAGCGGGCGCACGCAGACGAGGTCCTCGACTTCCTCGGCCTCGGCGCCCACGGGGAGCGGTTCGTGAGCGAGCTCTCGACCGGCATGCGCCGCATCGTCGAGCTGGCCTGCCTCGTGGCCACCGGCGCCCGCATGCTGTGCCTCGACGAGCCGACGGCCGGCATCGCCCAGCGGGAGGCCGAGGCGTTCGGGCCCCTCCTGGCGCGGGTGCGGGAGGAGCTGGGGGCGTCGATGCTGGTCATCGAGCACGACATGCCGCTCGTGATGGCGATCAGCGACCGTGTCGTGTGCCTCGAGGCGGGGGCGGTGATCGCCGCCGGGGCCCCCGACGCGGTGCGCCACGACCCCCGTGTCGTGGCCTCGTACCTCGGCACCGATGAGCGGGCCATCGCCCGGAGCGGCGAGATCGACCCTGCGCTGACCCCCTGACGTCCGGCACACCCGGCCCGACCTCCGCCGTCCCGACCACCCGACAGCCTCGACCGCTCGACCCCTCGACCACCCGACCGCTTCGAACCAGGAGCTCAGATGACCAGTTGGCTCGGCCAGTACTGCCTGAACGTCACCGACCTCGACCGCGCGGTGGCCTTCTACGAGGCGCTCGGACTGTCGTGCACCAGCCGCACCGAGATCCCACAGGCGTTCGAGGCGATCGTGGAGAACCCGGCCGGTGGTTCGAAGCTCCAGCTCGCCCATCAGAAGGAGCAGGAGCTGCCGCTCGACCTCGGCACCGCGTTCTGGAAGCTCTACGTCAACACGCGGGACATCGGGGCCGCCTTCGCGACCGCCCGGGCCGCGGGTGCGACGGTCGAGTCGGCACCGGAGCGGCTGGAGCGCTGGCCCGTCACGGTGGGCTTCGTGCGCGACCCCGACGGCTACCTGGTCGAGCTGGTGGAGCGCCACCCGTGGCCCGACGACGCCCCGGCCGGGGGCCCGTGGCTGGGCCAGTACTGCCTCAACGTCACCGACATCGAGGCCACGATCGGGTTCTACGAGCTGCTCGGGCTGTCGTGCACGAGCAGGACCGAGATCCCGCACGCTCACGAGGCCATCCTCGAGCAGCCCGGTCGGGGCGGGAAGCTGCAGCTCGCCCAGCAGCGCGACCAGGACGGGCCGGTGCGCATGGGCTCGATGTGGAAGCTCTACGTCGACACCGACGACTGCCGGGCCGTCCACGACGCGGCGGTCGGCGCCGGTCACCCGTCGCTGATGGCGCCCATGCGGCTCGATCGCTGGCCCGTCACGATCGCCTTCGTGCAGGACCCCGACGGCTACCAGGTCGAGCTCCTCGAGCGCGACGCCGGCTGACCGGCCGGCCCGCCTCCGTCAGTCCTTCAGGGCGGCGGCGTGGTCGGGAACGTAGTTCTGTTCGTCCCGGGGCGGGCGGACGTATCCGGTCGGCTCGGGACGGCTCGGCAGGCTGGTCTCGGGTCGGGTGACCTCGCGGTAGTCGAGCGTGCTCAGCAGGTGGGCGATCATGTTGAGCCGCGCCCGCCGCTTGTCGTCGCTCTCGACCACGTACCACGGGGCCTCCGGGATGTCTGTGTGGACCATCATCTGGTCCTTGGCGCGCGAGTAGTCCTCCCAGTGGATGATCGACTCGGCGTCCATGGGCGACAGCTTCCACGACCGCAGCGGGTCGTCCTGGCGGCTGTGGAAGCGCCGCTCCTGCTCCTCGTCGCTGACCGAGAACCAGTACTTGCGCAGCAGCACCCCGTCCTCGACCAGGAGGCGCTCGAAGATCGGGCACTGGTGGAGGAAGCGGTGGTACTCCTCCATGGTGCAGTAGCGCATGACCTGCTCGACGCCGGCGCGGTTGTACCAGGAGCGGTCGAACAGCACGATCTCCCCGGCCGTCGGCAGCTGGTCGACGTAGCGCTGGAAGTACCACTGCCCGCGCTCGCGCTCGGTCGGCGCGGGCAGCGCGGCGACCCGGGCGAAGCGGGGGTTCAGGTATTCGGTCACCCGCTTGATGGCGCCGCCCTTCCCGGCGGCGTCGCGGCCCTCGAAGATGACCACGATGCGCCGGCCCTCGGCTCGGGTCCACTCCTGGACCTTGACGAGCTCGACCTGCAGGCGCCGCAGCTCCTTCTCGTAGAGCTTCCTCGGCACCCGCCGCGGCCGGTCACTCGCCGTGTCGTGCGCTCTCGCCATGTGTCGAGGGTACGGCAGTATCCGTGGCCCGTGGGGGTGTGCGCCCGCACAGCGCGATCGTGCGGAGGTGGGCACGCGCCGTACGACGGGCGGACGCAGGCCCGTCACCCTCGACTCGGCAGGCGATCCGGAGTAGAGGCTCTCCCATACAGGCCACACCGCCGGCCTGCTGGGGGGTCAAGTGTCCGCACGGAGTCGTCGGTCGGCGCGCGTCTCGATCCGGCTCAAGCTCGTCGCGGCCCTGACGCCGCTGCTGCTGGTGCTCGTCGCCGCGGTCGCGTTCGAGGTCGCGGGGGCGGTGCAGGAGGTGCAGGCGGTGCGCCGCCAGACCGCCGTCGTCGACGCCTCGCTCGGCCCTCTCGGCCTGCTCAACGCGATCGAGCGCGAGCGGAACGCGGCGAGCATCGACCTGCTGGGCCTGAAGGATGCGGTGACACTCGAGGTCGAGGACAACGGCGAGGCGCGCCGCCTGACCGACGAAGCCGCCGAACAGCTGCGGGACCACCTCCACCGCCTCGACGGCGCGGTGCGGGCGCGCTACGTCGAAGGCCTCGACGGCCTGGCGGGGCTGGCCGCGACCCGCGAGCAGATCGATGCCTACGACGGCCCGCGCGATCTCACGAACGTCGACCTGCCGACCGACGTCTTCGACGAGTACACCGCGGTGACCGACCACCTCTACGCGGCCAACCGCCAGGTGGCGGCGGCGATCGACGACGCCCCGATCCGCCGCGGCGCCCAGCTGGCGCTGCTCAGCACCCGGCAGACCGACCTCATCGCCCAGCTCGTCCGCGAGCTGTTGCTGGCCGTGGCCACCGGCGACCGGGACGGGCTGAACGACAGCCAGGAGATCCGCGGGGTCGCCTCGCTGGTGAGCCGCCTGCGCACAAACGAGGCGCAGCTCGCGGCCGCGGGCGACGAGGAGTACCGCCCCTTCGTCGCCGACCTGCTCGCGTCGGACGAGGTCACGGTGTTCCCGCGTGTCGTGGAGGAGGCACTCGCAACGGGCGACGTCGACCTGGGTGGCGCCCTGGCCGCCGCCACCGGGGGCACCGGGGACTCGGCATACACGGTGTTCCGCGAGAGCGTGGCGGACGTCATCCGGGCGGAGTCCCGCGAGCGCGAGGAGGCCGCAGCCGCCGAGGTCCGGTGGCTCGCCGCCCTGGCCGCCGTGGCCACCGCACTGGCGCTCGCGGTGGCGCTCGTCGTGGCCCGGTCGATCGTGCGCGCGCTCGAGGACCTGACCCGCCAGGCCTCCGACCTCGCCGGCCGCCGGCTGCCCCGGGCGGTCCGGGCCATCCTGGAGACGCCGCTCGGCGAGGACGTGGTCGTGCCGCAGATGGCGCCGATCCGGGTCCGGACCTCGGACGAGGCGCACGACGTGGCCACCGCGCTGACCTCGGTGCAGAGGACCGCGGTGGGCCTGGCGGTGGAGCAGGCGATGCTCCGGCGCAACAGCGCGGACACGTTCCTCAACATGGGCCGCCGCTACCAGAACCTGCTGGCCCGCCAGCTCGAGTTCATCACCGTGCTGGAGGCGGGCGAAGGGGACCCCGAGTTCCTGGGGAAGCTGTTCCACCTCGACCACCTCGCCACCCGGATGCGACGCAACGCCGAGTCGCTGCTCGTGCTCGCGGGCGTCGACCCGCCGCGCCGGTGGGGCTCGCCGGTGTCCATCGGAGACGTCGTCCGCGCCGCCGTGGGCGAGGTCGAGGACTTCCGCCGGGTGTCGGTGCGCAGCCTCACGCCCGTGATGGTCAACGGCGCGGCCGCGTCCGACCTGGCCCACCTGCTGGCGGAGCTGGTCGAGAACGCGCTCGTCCACTCCCCGGCCGACCAGGTGGTGGCGATCCGGGGCGCCACCACCGGCACGGGCTACCGCCTCGCCGTCGTCGACAGCGGGTGGGGCATGACCGGTGCCGACATGGAGCGGGCCAACCGCCGCCTCGTCGGCGCGGAGTCCTTCACGGTGGCCCCGTCGCGGTCGCTCGGCCACTACGTCGCCGGGCACCTGGCCGCCCGCCACGGGGTGATCATCCGGCTGGAACGCTCGAGCGGGGGTGGCGTCGCCGCGCTGGTCGACCTGCCGCCCGGGCTCACCGTGCCGTTGGCGGTCAGTCCCGACGGGCGGCTCGGACGCCCGCCCGTTCCCGTTGGCCCCGGCGGCGGACGGCCAGGTAGGCGGTGACCTGACCGGGCAGGGTGTCGAGGTCGACGCCGGAGGCATCGCGGATGCGAGTGATGCGGTGGCGCAGGGTGTTGCGGTGGATGCCGAGGCCGTCGGCGGTGGTACCGCGGTCGAAGCCGGCGGCGACGAGCGCGTCGAGCGTGGCCCGCAGGTCGTCGGGCAGCGCCCCGGCCACCCGCTCGACCAGGGCGTCAGCGAGCTCGGGTGCCACCGCCAGGAACACGTCGGGGGCGAAGTCGGTGAGGACGGCACGGCCACGACGCCCGCTGGCTCCGCCCGCCGCCAGCGCGGCCCGCAGCGCGCGGCAGGCGGGCGCGATGCCGCCCGGGCCCGTGACGTGGCCGACGATCACCAGCGCCCCGGCACCGGTGTCGGCCCGGTCGAGGTCGTCGGGGCGGCTGCACAACCCCAGCGTGCGGGTCCCCTCGCTGACCGCCAGCACGCCCTGGGCGCGCAGCTGCTGGGCCAGCGTGCCATGGGCCGCGGCCGCGCCCCCGGCCGGCCCCACCGGCAGGCCCACCACGAACGGGACGTACGGCCCGCCCGGGCGCAGGCCGTACGCCTCGGCGGCGTCGATCTGCTCGACGGTCAGGGGCCGGTCCTCGTCCAGCGCGGCCAGCAGCTGCCGGGCGTTCCGCTCCCGCTCGGCCACCGGGACCGCCCGCTCGCTGAGGTAGGCGCGGGTCACCACACCGGCGACGTGGTCGACGAAGGACAGCATCGCCTCGGCCGCCACCAGGAGCAGCGCCTCCTCTCCCGGCCGCGCCCCGCTGCGCATCGCCCGCCAGATCAGGCGCATGCCGAGCCGGTAGGCCCCGAGGATGTCCTCGAGGGGCATGCCCTCGGCCGCCCGCTCGCGGGCGCTCTCCTCGATGGCCCGCAGGTCGTCGGGGTGCGGCTGCACCGACTCCAGCACCGAGCGGCGGAAGATCTCGATCACCTCGCGCACGATGGCGTGCACCGGGCCCCACCGGAGGTCGTCGGACATGCGGGCGTGGCCCGGGATGCGGCGGGCGCTCGCCACCAGGATCTGGTGGGCGAGCTGGTCGGGATCGAGCCGGTCGATCAGCCGGCGGAGCCCGGCGTCCACCACCTCGCGCTCGGGCGCGCCTGCGTCGTTCGGTCGCATGACCTGCCTCCCCCTCAGCGGGGAGAAGATTAGCGACCTCTCACTAAGTAACTCACGGTCATTATTTTTCCCGTGATGGGATGCATCTCCGGGGTGCTCGCCGGCCCGCCACCGTGGCGCGGTGACGGGCCCCCGGCCGGGGCCCGCCACCGTGGCGCGTCATCCGGTGATGCGGTCAGCCGAGCGGGGTGCGGGCGAGTTCCGTGCCGTCGGCGGTCCGGGCGACCAGGGAGGCGCCGTCGAGATCGCCGGTCGGGACCGCGAGCGCCAGCGCTGCACGCGACCATCCCTCGACGGCGTAGAGGTCGAGCGCCTGCGGCGGGCGGCCCGGCGCCTCCAGCGTCACCGAGGTCGCCTCGGCGGCCGCCGTCCCGTAGACGATCGCCGTGGCGTCGTCGAGCGAGCTGGTCGCGACCTCCAGCGGTGGGCCGTCGCCGCCGCCCTCGGCGCTCCCGAGGGACGTCACGCCGTCGGACTCGGTCGCCTGTTCGAGGGTGAGCGCCGAGGCCCCCTCCGGCAGGGCCGGGTCGGCGGTCAGCCGCCATGCACCGCCCCCCGGCGTCTGCCCGGCCGCCACCTCCACCTGCCCGTCCGGGACCGGCCCCAGACGGCCCTCGCCGCCGGCGATCAGGCCCTCGACCTCCCCGGCCGTGGCCGCCCGCATCCCCTCCGCGACCGCCACGACGTCGGCCTCGGCGACCTGGCTGCCGGTCACCGTCACCAGGATGTCGTCCGATTCCAGCCACTGGACCACCACCATGCCGTCGCGGCGGCCGATGACGCCCTCGCGGCCGTGCACCGTGATCGGCTCGCTGTCGGGGAAGGCCCCCCGCAGCAGGCTCACGGCCTCGGCCGTGCCCGGGCGCTCCACGATCGAGACGGCCGGCCCGTCCTCGGGATCCTCAGGTCGCATGTAGGTGAGTGCCACTCCCGAGGCGTAGCGCACGCCGACGAGGCTCGAGACCCCTATGGCGTCCAAGGGCCCCCGCGCGATCCGGACGAAGCCGGCGGGCAGGGCGGCCGCGGGGATCTCGGTGCCGTCGACGCCCTGCGCCGCGGCCACCACCTGGTCGCGGCCCATGCCGGCGGAGCCGCCGACGACCACGCGATCGGGACCGTCGAGCCAGGCGACCTGCCACGTCGGTGGCCCGGACTCCGGGCCCGCTGCGCCCGGACCCGCGACCTGCTCGACGACGGCCTCGTGGCCCCCGACCAGGATCGTGTCGGTCGCGCCCGCCAGGTCGCCCTGGAAGTCGTCGACCGTCAGCTCGTCGACGTCGCGCTGGCGCAGGACGAGCAGCGTCGGCGCCAGCCACGGGTCGGCGGCTCCGCCGTCCCCGTACACCACCGCCTCGGCGTCGATGGCCATGTCTTCGGTGGACCCGTCGAAGGCGACGGAGCCCCGCAGCTCCATCCCGGCCGGGAGATCGCCCGGCACCAGGTAGCGCGGCTGATCGCTGCTGACGGTGGTGCGCGGCTCTCGGGTGACGATGGCGGCGACCGCCGCCACGAGCACGACGATCGCCGCGGCGGCCAGCCAGGCCCCGGGGCGACGGAACCCCCGGCGTCCGCCGCGCCGCCCACCGGCCGGCTCGACGACCACCAGCATGTGGTCGTGCGGGTCGCCGTCGTGCGTGTGGATCGGATCGCCGGGATCGGCGCCGTCGGCACCGGTCCTCCAGGGTGTGGGCCAGGCATCGTCGTCGACCAGGGCGTCGATGCGGGTGCGGAGGGCGGCGGCGGCGGCGCGGCCGCGGCGGTCGAGCTGGTCGAAGGTGGGGGACGGGGTGTCGCTCATCGGTCCTCCTCGGTGGACGCGCCCAGGGCGGCGGCGAGCGCGAGGCGGCCCCGGTGCAGGTGCACCCGGACGGTCGGCTCGGCGCAATCCAGCACCCGGGCGATGTCGGCGATCGGCATGTCTTCCAGGTAGTGCAGGGCGACCGCCTGGCACTGACGCCGTGGCAGCTTGCGCACCTCGGCCCAGAAGCGGTCGTCCCCGGGCTCGAGCTCGACGGCGGTCGGTGCGCCCCGGGCGATCCGGCGGAGGGCCCGCTGCTCGCGACCGGCCCGGCGTCCCCGGTCGATGGCCTTGTTGCCGACCACGCGCCGGGCCCACGCTCCGGGACGGTCGAGCCCCGCGACCCGGCCCCAGTTCTTCCAGGCGGCCTCGAGGGCGTCCTGGACCAGGTCCTCGGCCGCCCCCAGGTCGCCGGTGAGTGACCAGGCATAGGCGGTGAGAGGTCGTCGTTCCCGGCGGGCGAAGGCGTCGAAGGCTCCGGAGCCCATGGCGTGCCCACCCCCATCCCTGGCGTGCGGCCCGGCGGCCGCGTACCCCGCTGTCGTCATGGCTTCCACTCGCCGGTGGAGCACCGGAGGTTTACACGGGCTGCAGGACGTCTGCGCCGCCGCCCCCTCGCCGACGTGGCGCGCGGCCCAGCGTGGCCCTCGTCGCCGGTCGCCGTCGCCGTCAGGACGGTGCGAACGCGCAGAACTCGTTGCCCTCCGGGTCGGCCATCACCGTCCAGCCGATCTCGTCGTCGCGGGGGCGGAGCACGGTGGCGCCCGCCGCCACCAGCAGGCCGACGTCGTCGGTGGTCACGTCCCAGTGGCAGCGGTTCTTGACCACCCGCTCGTCGTCGACCGGTATGAACTTCATCACGAGGCCGTGCATCCCGGCGGCGCCGTGCAGCCAGCGGGGGTTGCCGTCGGGGCCGTCGCCGAGCGTGCCGCCCAGCGCCTCCGCCCACCACGTGGCCAGGGGTATGGGGTCGGCGCTGTCGACGCACAACGCGAACGGCCGCACCAGCGCCGCCGGTCCGTCCGCGCCGAGGTCGCCGGCGCCACGCCCCGGTCCGACCCCGGCGCCGGGCCCGGCCGTCCCGTCGGGGAACAGGCACAGCTCGTTGCCCTCGGGGTCGGCCAGCACGAGCCAGCGGCCGTGGTCGGCGAGAACGGTGGCGCCCAGGTCGACCAGCGGGTCGGCCGAGCGGCCGTAGACGTCGAGGTGGACCCGATTCTTGACCGCCCTGGGCTCGGGCACGTTGTCGACCCACAGGTGGTGCAGCGGCTCTCCGTGGATCACGGCGTCGCCGTCGTCGAGCACCTCCAGCGCCAGCCCCAGGGCGGACGCCCAGAAGCCGCCCACCCCCTCGGCGTCGGCGGCGTCGAGGCACAGGTCCTTGAACTCGGCGATCCCCATGCGGGCAGGCTACGGGCGCCCGGCGCCCGGGATCCCGTGGGTTCCCGCGGCCGCCGGGCGGTCAGGGATTGCGCCCGAGGAACGCCACCAGCCGCTCCTGCTCGCCGGCGCCGTCGGGGGCCTCGACCTCGGGGCCGAACGCCCCCGGGCCCCGCAGCGCGTCGCCCATCGCCTCGGCCGCGGCCCGGGCTCGCGCCACCTCGTCGGCCGGCAGGGTCACCTCCAGCCCCGCGGCCTGCGCCAGGTCCCAGCGGTGGACCAGCAGGTCGAAGGCGACGAACCGGTCGATCGCCTCGGCGAAGGTCATGTGCCCGAAGACCCGGCCCTCGAAGCTGGCCTCCGCCGCATCCGGGTCGTGGAGGTGGGCCGAGACGGTGCGGCGGGCCGCGCCGAAGGCAGCGGCGGGGTCGTCGTCGGCGGAGGGGACGTCGCCCAGCTCACGCCCGACGAAGCCCTCGAACAGCCCGTGGGACTCCACGACGTGGGCGACGAGATCGCGTGCCGTCCAGTCCTCGCAGGGCGAGGGCGACGCCCAGCGATCAGGGGGTACGGCCTCGATCGTGGCGGCGAAGTCGGCGGCGAGGCGGTCGTAGCGGTCGGCGGTGCTCGTCATGCCACCACCATGCGCCCGCGCCGGGCCCGACGTCTTGAAGGAACCCGACCTCCGCCGGCCCTCGGTCGGCGGTGCCCGCGCACCCCGGTATGCGACCTGCGGGCCCGGGTACGTTCGGGTCGTGGTGCTCTCCGTCCACGACGACACCCGCGGCATCGTCGCTCCCGACGCCGGCCTGCGGCGCTTCCGCCTCGACCGGTTCGCGCCGTCGGAGCAGGTGGCCCGCCTGGTCGACCGCTATTGGGTCGTGACCTGGGACCTGCGCGGTCAGTCGTCGCACACCCAGCACGTGCTCGCCCACCCGGTGGTCAACGTCACGTTCGTCGCCGGTGGGCCGGGGATGGTGTCCGGCGTCAGCACGACGATGTCGTCGCGCGTGCTGTCCGGCCGGGGACGGGCGCTCGGCATCATGTTCCGCCCCGCAGGGTTCCGGCCGGTGCTGCGCCGCCCGCTGTCGTCCATCCGCGACACGACCCTGCCGTGGCGCGACGTCGTGGGTGCCGCCGCGGACGCGGGCCTGGCCGACCAGGTCGCCGCCGCACCCGACGGGGCGACCATGGCTGCGGCTGCCGACGTCGCGCTCGCGAGCCTGGTGCCCGCCCGCAACCAGTCCTGGGAGCGCACCGCGGCGCTCGCCGAGCGCATCGCCGCCGAGCCCGCGTTCCTGACCGTGCGGGACGTCGCGACTGCGGCCCACAGCACAACCCGCCAGGTCCAGCGGCGCTTCGCCGACCACGTCGGCATCGGCGCCAAGGCCGTCATCCGCCGCTACCGGCTGTACGAGGCCGCCGAGCGGGCGCGAGGGGGCAGGCCGGTCGACTGGGCCGGGGTCGCCGCGTCGCTGGGGTACAGCGACCAGGCCCACCTCACCCGTGACTTCACCGCCAGCTTCGGCCTCCCGCCCGGCCGCTACCTCGCGGCCAACACGCCGTCGCCCGACACCCCGGCGGGATGACCGGGGACGCCGGCCGGGCTCGGCCCGGCGCGGCTACTCGTCGACCAGGTCGCCGTGGTTGTAGGCGTCGTAGGCCGACAGGTCGAGGAAGCCGTGGCCCGAGTAGTTGAACAGGATCACCCGCTCCTCGCCGGCCTCCTTGGCCGCCAGCGCCTCGTCGACGGTCGCCCGGATGGCGTGGGCGGTCTCGGGCGCCGGCAGCTTGCCCTCGGTGCGGGCGAAGAGCACGGCGGCCTCGAACACCTTCGACTGCGGGGCGGCCACCGCCTCGATCCGCCCCGACCGCACCAGCGCCGAAACGACGGGGCTGTCGCCGTGGTACCGCAGCCCGCCGGCGTGGATGGACGGCGGCATGAAGTCGTGGCCGAGCGTGAACATCGGCAGCAGCGGGGTCAGCCCGGCGGTGTCGCCGAAGTCGTAGTCGAACCGCCCGCTCGTGAGAGTGGGGCACGAGGTCGGCTCGACCGCCACGAGGCGCACGTGCTCGTCCTCGAGGAACGGCAGGGCGATGCCCCCCAGGTTGGACCCACCGCCGCACGAGGCGAGCACCACGTCGGGGCCGTCCTCGCCGGCGAGCGCGAGCTGCTCGCGGGCCTCGAGCCCGATGACCGTCTGGTGCAGCAGCACGTGGTTGAGCACCGAGCCCAGCGAGTAGTGCGAGTCGTCCCGCCCGGCGGCGTCGGCCACCGCGTCGCTGATGGCCATGCCCAACGACCCCGGGCTGGCCTGGTCGGCCACGGGCGAGGGCACGCACTCGGCGCCCCAGGTCTCCATCAGCACCCGGCGGTAGGGCTTCGACTCGAACGAGGTGCGCACCATGTAGACCTTGCAGTCGAGGCCGTACTGGGCGGTGGCGAAGGACAGGGCCGTGCCCCACTGGCCGGCGCCCGTCTCGGTGGTGAGCCGGGTGATGCCCTCGGCCTTGTTGTAGAAGGCCTGCGCCACCGCGGTGTTGGGCTTGTGCGAGCCGGCGGGGCTGACGGACTCGTCCTTGAAGTAGATGCGGGCGGGCGTCCCCAGCTCCGCCTCGAGCCGCACCGCCCGTACCAGCGGCGTGGGACGCCACAGCCGCAGGATGTCGAGCACCTCGCCGGGCACGTCGATCCACGGCTGGGAGCTCATCTCCTGCTCGATCAGCGCCATCGGGAACAGCGGGGCGAGGTCGTCCGGCCCGAGCGGCTCGCGGGTCGCCGGGTGCAGGGGCGGCTGCAGCGGCTCGTCGAGGCGGGGGAGCGCGTTGTACCAGGCGGTGGGCAGCGAGTCGGTGGGAAGGTCGAAGCGCATCGGCCGCATG
The DNA here is from genome assembly GCA_963842395.1 of uncultured Acidimicrobiales bacterium. Lineage (GTDB taxonomy): Bacteria > Actinomycetota > Acidimicrobiia > Acidimicrobiales > VFJN01 > ZC4RG19. Next base: position 1,682,539 of record CAWJGJ010000001.1, on the reverse strand, counting down.
GTAGGTCTGCGTCCCGCCGGGTGGCCTGTGCCGCGCGCCGGGGCGGCGATCAGTCGTCGTCCGAGCCGTCGTCCCCGTCCGACCGGTCGTCCCCGCCCTCCATCGCCTCGAGGGCGGCGACGAGGCGGTCGGCCTCGGCGTCGGTCAACCCGGCGTCGCGGTGGATCATCGTGTAGCGGTCGAGGGGCATCTCGCCCTCTTGGATGGCCTCGACGGCGTGGTCCGCCTCGCCGTGGTCCCGGTCCCAGGTCGAGAAGTTGAGCTCGTCGCGGCCGGCCTCGACGTCCATCCGCACCAGCCACGACATCGGCGCCACGTACGAGTACGGCGGCCAGTCGGTCTCGTTGCTGTGGCAGGCGTAGCACGACTGGCGGGCGATGCGCTCGCTCTCGGCGTCGGGCCACGGGGCGTCCTGGGTCACGGGCGGGTTGGGATGCGACCAGCCGTAGGGGACGAACTGGATCAGCACGAACAGGGCGACGACGCCGAGCGCGACCCAGCGGCCAACGCGCAGCAGTCGCGACCGGTTCATGGCGGTCGTGATACCCGATGCGGTTCCCCACAGCCATACATCTCTTGACAGCTATATAGCTGGAACGACATACTCAGCGGGTGTTCGATGTCCTGGCCGAGCCCAACCGCCGGCGCATCCTCGACCTGCTACTGGCCGAGGAGCGACCGGTCGGCGCGCTCGTCGGCGAGCTCGGCATCAGCCAGCCGGCGGTCTCCAAGCACCTGCGCGTGCTCCGCGAGGCCGGCCTGCTGGCGGTGAGAGTCGATGCGCAGCGGCGCTACTACCGCGTGTGCCCCGAGCCCCTGCGGGAAGTGGACGACTGGCTCACGCCCTACCGGGCCGCCTGGGCCGACCGGCTCGACACGCTCGAACGCCACCTCGACGACATGCCCAACGAGGAGCAGGACCCATGACCAAGCCCCGCAGCGACCTCGGCGAGCTGACCCGCGACGGCGACCGCTGGACCGTCACCTTCATCCGCAGGCTGGACCACCCGGTCGACAAGGTGTGGCGGGCGATCACCGAACCGGAGCACCTGGCGGTGTGGTTCCCCGACAGCGTGGTCGGCACCTTCGAGCCCGGCGCCAAGCTCCGTTTCGAGATCGACCAGGCGGCCGTCGACGGCTTCGACGGCGAGGTGCTCGAGTTCGAGCCACCGACGCGGCTGGCGCTGCGCTGGGGGGACGACCACCTGCGCATCGAGCTGCGACCCGACGGCGAGGGCACCGTGCTGACGTTCGCCGACAGCTTCGACGAGGTGGGCAAGGCCGCCCGCGACGCGGGCGGCTGGCACGAGTGCCTCGACCGCCTGGACGCCGACCTCGACGGTGCGCCCACCCGCCAGCCCCAGGAGGCCTACAAGGACGTGCACCCCGCCTACGTCGCCGCCTTCCCGCCCGAGGCCTCGACGATCGGCCCTCCCGAGGGCTGGGAGGACTGACGACACTAGGAGCCGAGGAAGCGGAGCACCTCGGCCCAACCGCCGTCGGTCGGTGGCGGGATCACGTGGTCGGCGCGGTCGAGCGCCGCGGGGTGGGCGGTCTCCGGCACCAGGCGCACGGCGGCGCGGTCCAGCAGCTCGACGTCGTTGGGCCCGTCGCCCAGCGCCAGGACCCGGGACGGGTCGAGGCCGCCGAGGGCGCAGAAGGCGAGCACGCCGTCCCACTTGGACTGCCCCCGCGGCGCCACCATGACGGCCCCCGTCCCCGGGTGGTCGAGCGACCGGTCGAGGTGGACGTCGGCGATGCCCTGGATGGCCGCCTCGGCCGCCCGCCCGTCGGGGAAGGGGATGCCGATGAGGCCGAAGGCGAGCACGGACTCCTCGGCGACCACCCGCTCGAGGGTGTCGACGCCGGCCGTCGCCCGCAGCGCAGCGGCGTGGGCCGGGTGGGTCGAGGGCTGCTCGCCGAGGAACACGTCGTGGTCGGGATGGTCGACGTAGACCACCGGGCTGAGCCCCACCGAGCGGAACCCGGCCTGCACGGCGACGGCCACATCGACCGGGAACGGGGCCGTGTGGAACCGGTGGCCGGTGGCGAGATCGACGCCGAGGGCGCCGTTGAGCACGATCGCCGGCGGCGCCATGCCCAGCCGGGCGAGCGGGGCCCGGGTGCTGGCCAGCCGCCGGCCGGTGGCCACGAGCAGGGGAACGCCCGCCTCGACCAGCGTGGCCATCGCACCCACGACGTCGGCGTGGACCGCGTCGTCGGTGTGCCACACCGTGCCGTCGAGGTCGGTCACGACCAGGCTCACCGGCGACGCCCCGGGCGCCGGCGACGGGCCCGGCGCGGTCGAGGGGATCGGGACGGGCGACGGCGGCATCGGGCCAGTCTCGGGCGGCGGGCGCGCCGCAACAAGCCGGTTCCGGTGCACCGCGGCCGCCCCGGGCGCCGGGCTCGCCGCCGTCGCTTCCGGCCTGGCTGGCTGCCGTGGTGGCAGTGAGCGACGCCGGTTCGGGTCCGGCGGCGGAAAACCGGCCCTGGCCCCGGCGTCACCCGGCTACCCTCGTTGTCGTGCGTTACCACCGGACCGCCACCGTCCTCCTCCTCATGTAGCGGCGACCGCACCCGCGTTCGCCGCCGCCTCCTGTGCCCGCCGGGCCAGGGGGCTTCGTCGTTTTCCGACCGATGCACAGCGAGGAGCACCCACGATGTCGACCCCGAGCGAAGGACCACTCCGGTGGCGCTGCCCTACGACCCCCACGAGATCGAGCAACGCTGGCGCCACCGCTGGGAGGCGGACGGCGTCGGCCGCGTCGACCTGGACGCCGCCGATCCGGATCGGGCGTTCACCAACCTGGTCGAGTTCCCCTACCCCTCGGCCGAGGGGCTGCACGTCGGCCACGTGTTCAAGTACGCGGGCGCCGACGCCTACGGCCGGTACCGGCGCATGCGGGGTGCCGAGGTGTTCCAGCCGATCGGCTTCGACGCCTTCGGCATCCACACCGAGAACTTCGCCCTGCGCGTCGAGCGGCACCCCGAGGAGCTGACCGGCCGCACCACCGAGCGGTTCCGCGCCCAGCTGTCCCGCTGCGGCATGGCGTGGGACTGGTCACGGGCCGTCGACACCAGCCGCCCCGAGTACTACCGCTGGACGCAGTGGCTGCTGGTGCAGCTGTTCCGGGCGGGTCTGATGTACCAGGCCGAGGCACCGGTGCTGTGGTGCCCGTCGTGCCTGACCGTGCTGGCGCGGGAGCAGACCGAGACCCGCCCCGGCACAGGAGAGGTCGTGTGTGAGCGGTGCGCGGCCGAGGTGACCGAGCGGACCATGCGCCAGTGGTTCCTGCGCATGACCGCGTACGCCGACCGGCTGCGGGACGGCCTGGACCGGCTGGACTGGCCGGAGCGGGCCAAGACGCTGCAGCGGCGGTGGATCGGCCACGGGCGCCTGCACGACTGGCTGATCTCCCGCCAGCGCTACTGGGGACCGCCGATCCCGATCGTCCACTGCGGCGCGTGCGGCCCGGTGCCCGTGCCGGAGGAGGACCTGCCCGTCCTGCTGCCCGACGTCGACGACGTGCGGCCCGCGGGCACCGGACTGTCGCCCCTGGCCGCCGATCCCGCCTTCGTGCGCACGACCTGCCCGGCGTGCGGGTCGGCGGCCCGCCGCGAGACCGACGTGAGCGACACCTTCGTCGACTCGTCCTGGTACTTCCTGCGCTATCCGTCGACCGACATCACCGACCGGCCGTGGGACGCCGAGCGCACCCGCCGCTGGCTGCCGGTGGACTTCTACGCGGGCGGTCCCGAGCACGTGCAGCGGCACCACCTGTACGCCCGGTTCATCACCATGGCGCTGTACGACCTGGGCCTGGTGCCGTTCGAGGAGCCGTTCCCCCGCATCCGGCTGGGCGGGATGATCGTCATGGACGGCGCCAAGATGTCGAAGAGCCGGGGCAACGTCGTCACGCCGGACGATCACATCGACAGGCACGGCGCGGACGTCCTGCGCTGCGCGCTGCTGTTCATGGGGCCGTGGGACCAGGACGGCGAGTTCGTGCCCGGAGCCATCGACGGCGTCGAACGGTTCTTCGCCCGCACGTGGCGGGTCGTCACCGGGCCCGACGACGTCGCGCCCGTGGCCGTCGACGGCTACGTGGCCGCGGTGTCCGAGGCGATCGAGGCGATGCACTTCAACGTGGCCATCGCCCGGCTGATGGAGATGGCCCCGCGGGCGCGCTCGTGCGTGGCCAAGCACGTGTTGGTGCGCCTGCTGGCGCCACTGGCGCCCCACCTGGCCGAGGAGCTGTGGGAGCGGCTGGGCGAGGCGGGCTCGGTGCACGATGCACCCTGGCCCGAGCACGATCCCGGGGCCCTGGTGGCGACGACCGTCGACCTGGTCGTGCAGGTCGACGGCCGCGTCAGGCACGTCGAGACCGCTCGGGCGGGGCTGGGCGAGGCGGAGGCCACCACGCTGGCGCTGCGCGCTGCCCCACGTCCAGGAGGCCCTGGGCGGGCGGGCCGTGGCGCGGGTGGTGTTCGTTCCGGACCGGGTAGTCAACCTGGTGACGGGGGACTGAGGAGGCGACGGGCCGGGAGGGCCGGGCGCGTGCGGTCCGTCAGCCTGCCGGCGGCCAGAGGGGCTCGGGCGCCTCGAAGCCCACCGGGTCGCCCCAGCGGTTGCGGTACGACACCTCGTGCACGGGCCGCCGGGGCGCCACGCCCCAGCGCCCGGTGGGGTAGCCGAACGAGACGCAGCACGCCATGATCCAGCCGTCGTCGCGGGGGACGCCCAGGATCTCGAAGGTCTCGATCGGGTGGAAGAAGCCGAGCACGCTGGTCAGCGAGCTGCCCACGCCGTGCGCCCGGGCGGCCAGTTGCGCGTTCCAGATCGCCGGGTAGATCGAGCCCCCGGTGGGGTCGTGCTGCACGAACCCGAAGAGGTAGAGGGGCACGCCCTCGAAGTGGTCGGCCAGGTGCTGGGCGGAGCGCCGCACCTTGTCCATCGCCACGCTCTCGGGGTCGGTGGGGTCGGCGGCCGCGGCGGCGATCCGCTCCGCGTACACCGTCTTCCACAGCTGCTCGATGCTGTCGCGGTAGAGGGGGCCGATGGCGCCCTTGACCTCGGGATCGTCGACCAGCAGGAAGCGCCAGCCCTGGGTGTTGCCCCCGCTCGGGGCGCGGATGGCCGCGTCGAGGATGCTGGCCTGCACGTCGGCGGGGATGGGGTCGGGCTTCACGCGGCGCATGGCCCGGGTGGTGTAGAGCGCTTCGAGGACGTCCATGCCCCACGGTCTAGCTGGCTCGCCGCCATCACGGCGGGTGCTGGTCGTCCAGGTCAGGAGGGCAGGGTGCCCGCGCCGAGGCAGAACTCGTTGCCCTCGGGGTCGCGCAGCACCACGTTCCGGTACCGGGCGGCGACCCGCGGGGGGAAGGTCTCCTCCCAGGCGACGCTGGCCCCCAGCAGCTGCAGGCGCTCGATCTCGGCGTCGAGCGCGTCGAGCGACGCCACCTTGCAGCCGAGGTGGACGCGGTTCTTCAGCGTCTTGTGCTCGGGCACCTTGACGAACTCCAGGTAGGCGCCGCCCTCGGCCGGTCCGCAGATGGCACCGCTGCCGTCGGGGGCCGCCGCCACGCCGCCCCAGCCGAGCGCCGCATTCCAGAAGTCCGCCACCTTCGCCGGGTCGGCGCAGTCGACGGTCACGCACGTGATCTCCATGGCCCCAACCGTAGGACGCGCGCGGCCACAGCCTGGAGGTCCCCGACCCGCCCGGGCCTATGATGACGGGCACGTCAGGACCCGGACGACGACCGAGGGGGAAGAGGGCTGTGGAGACTCGAGCTGCGATCCTGTGGGAGCCGATGACCGAGTGGAGCGTCGAGGACATCGAGCTCGACGCACCCAAGGCCGGTGAGGTCAAGGTCAAGCTGGCCGCCTCGGGCATGTGCCATTCCGACGAGCACCTCATGACCGGCGACCTGGTGCTCGACCCCGAGGTCGCCGCCATGATCGGCCTGGAGCAGTTCCCCGTGATCGGCGGCCACGAGGGCGCCGGCGAGGTGGTCGAGGTCGGACCCAACGTGACCACCCTCAAGGAGGGCGACCACGTGGCCCTGGGGTTCATCCCCTCGTGCGGCCGCTGCCCCTCGTGCGCCCGCGGCTGGCAGCACCTGTGCGACCTCGGCGCCTTCCTGCTGGCCGGCCGCCAGGTCACCGACATGACCTCCCGCCACCACGCCAAGGACGGCAAGGACCTGGGCCTCATGTGCTGCCTCGGCACCTTCGGCCCCTACACGGTCGTGGCCGAGGCCAGCTGCATCAAGCTCGACGACGACATCCCGCTCGAGCGGGCCGCCCTCGTCGGTTGCGGCGTCACCACCGGCTGGGGCTCGGCCACCAACGCCGCCGACGTGCAGCCGGGCGAGACCGTGGTGGTCATCGGCCTCGGCGGCGTCGGCATGAACGCGCTGCAGGGCGCGGCCATGGCCGGGGCCCGTCACGTGGTCGGCGTCGACCCGGTCGAGTGGAAGCGCGAGCAGGCCCCGATCTTCGGCGCCACCCACACCGCGGCCAGCATCGAGGAGGCCACCGAGCTGGTGGGCGGCATCACCTGGGGCACCAACGCCGACAAGGCGATCCTCACCACCGGCGTGGCCGAGGGGTCCCTCATCGCCCCGATGATGGCCCTGGTGGGCAAGGGCGGCCGGGCCGTGGTCACCTCCGTGGCCCCGCTCAACCAGACCGACGTGCAGCTCAACCTGTCCGACCTCACCCTCCAGCGCAAGGAGCTGGTGGGCTGCATCTTCGGCAATGCCAACCCCCGCCGCGACATCCCCCGCCTGCTGCGCCTGTACAAGGAGGGCAAGCTCAAGCTCGACGAGCTGGTCACCCGCGAGTACGCCCTGGAAGAGGTCAACCAGGGCTACCAGGACATGCGCGACGGCAAGAACATCCGCGGCGTCATCAACTACGACTGACCCGCCCCGACCACCGGAAAGGCCCGTCCGTGACGATCACCACCGACCCCGCGCCCGCCGACCACGAGGGTCCCCCCAAGGCTCCCGCGGTCTCCGCCGTCCCGCACGTCGACGGGGGGTCGGCGGCCGAGGTCGGGTCCGAGGCGGCCGCGGCCGACGAGCTGGTGGCCGACGACGAGGTGCTCCTCGAGGAGATCTCCATCGACGGCATGTGCGGGGTCTACTGACCCGGTGACCGCCGAGGTGTTGGAGCTGCATCCCGACGTCGCGCTGCGGCCCGAGCCGTTCGGCGCGCTGGCGTACCACTACGGCACCCGGCGGCTGACGTTCCTGCGGTCGCCCGACCTGGTGGCCCTCGTCCGGGACCTGGGCCGGCACGACTCGGTCGACGACGCGCTGGCCGCGTCGTCGATCGAGCGGCGCCGGTGGCCGTCGTTCCGCCGGGCGCGTCGACTCGCTGGCCGAGAGCGGCTTCCTCCGGGCCCGTGCCTAGCCCCGCTCGTCGAGGAGATGAAGCGGGGGCTCGACGCCCCCATCTGCCTGACGTGGGAGCTCACCTACGGCTGCAACCTGGCCTGCGTGCACTGCCTGTCCTCGTCGGGCCGGCGCGACCCCCGCGAGCTGACCACGGCCGAGGCCATGGCCGTGGTCGACGAGCTGCACGACATGCAGGTCTTCTACGTCAACATCGGCGGCGGTGAGCCCACCATCCGGGCCGACTTCTTCGAGCTGGTCGACTACGCGGTCGGCCGGGGCGTGGGCGTCAAGTTCTCGACCAACGGCTCGACCATCACCGCCGAGCGGGCGCAGCGGCTGGCGGGCAGCGACTACGTCGACGTCCAGATCTCGATCGACGGCGCCACCGCCGCCACCAACGACCCCATCCGGGGCGAGGGCAGCTACGCGACCGCCCGGCGGGCCATGGACCACCTGGCCGCCGCCGGGTTCGGCCCGTTCAAGATCAGTGTGGTGGTCACCCGCACCAACGTCCGCGAGCTCGACGCCTTCGCCGCCCTGGCCGACGGCTACGGGGCCCAGCTGCGCCTGACCCGGCTGCGCCCGTCGGGCCGGGGAGCCGACGTGTGGCACGAGCTCCACCTGCTGCCCGACCAGCAGGTCGACCTGTACCGCTGGCTGGTCGACCGCCCCGGCGTGCTGACCGGCGACTCGTTCTTCCACCTCAACGCGCTGGGCGAGGCCCTGCCCGGCCTCAACCTGTGCGGCGCCGGGCGGGTGGTGTGCCTCATCGACCCCGTCGGCGACGTCTACGCCTGCCCGTTCGTGCTGCACCCCGAGTTCCTGGCCGGCAGCGTGCGCGACGACGGCGGCTTCACGCGGGTGTGGCGGCGGAGCGACCTGTTCCGGTCGCTGCGCGAGCCGCAGTCGCCGGGTGCGTGCGCCAGCTGCGGCAGCTACGACGCCTGCCAGGGCGGGTGCATGGCCGCCAAGTTCTTCACCGGCCTGCCCCTCGACGGCCCCGACCCCGAGTGCGTGCACGGCCACGGCGAACGGGCGCTCGCCGCGGTCGCGTCCGGGTTCGCGGCACCGCGCGGGCCCGACCACGGCTCGGCGGCCGGCGCCCGCGGGCGCGCGGGATCGGGCGCGCCGACGGCGGTGCCGGTGACGCTGGGGCCGACCCGGCGCGATTGAGCCCGGAACGCGCCGGGCTGCGACACTTTTCCTCCTGATGAGCCTGCTCGACCCGCTGGCCTGGGGGCCCCGGACCGCCCGCAACCGCGTCGTGTTCGGGCCGCACGAGACCAACCTGGCCCGCCGTCGCGCCCTGTCCGACCGCCACGTCGCCTACTACCGGCGCCGCGCCGCGGGAGGGGCGGGCGTGATCGTGGTCGAGGAGGCGTCGGTCCACCCCAGCGACTGGCCCTACGAGCGCAGCCCGCTGGCGTCGGACTGCGCCGAGGGCTGGGCCGCCGTCGCCGAGGCCTGCCACGCCGAGCGGGGGCAGGCGGGCGCCGCACCGCTGGTGCTCGCAGCGCTCGGGCATGCAGGGGGCCAGGGGTCGAGCGCGTACAGCCAGGCGCCGCTGCTCGCACCCTCGCGGGTGCCCGAGGTCAACACCCGCGAGGTGCCCAAGTGGATGGAGGCGGCCGACATCGCCGCCGTCGTCGACGGGTTCGCGGCCGCCGCCCGGATCGCCGTCGGGGCCGGGTGCGACGGGGTCGAGGTCAACGCCGGCCAGCACAGCCTGGTGCGGCAGTTCCTGTCGGGCCTCACCAACCAGCGCGACGACGAGTGGGGGGCGGACCGGCTGCTGTTCGCCCGCACGGTGCTGCTGGCGGTCGGCGAGGCCGTCGGCCCCGACGCCGTGGTCGGGCTGCGGCTGTCGTGCGACGAGCTGGCGCCGTGGGCGGGGATCACGCCGGAGGCCGCCGTCGAGATGGCGGTCGCCCTCGCCCCGCTCGTGCACCACGTGACGGTGGTCCGCGGCTCGATCTACTCGGCGTCGGCCACCCGGCCGGACGGCCACGTCGCCCCCGGGTTCAACCTCGACCTGGCCCGCAGCGTGCGCGCGGCCCTGCCGCCCGAGGTCGTGGTCGTCGCCCAGGGCTCGATCGTCGACGTCGACATGGCGGCCGAGCGCCGTCGCCGGCGGCGCCTGCGATGCCGTGGAGATGACCCGGGCGCAGATCGCCGATGCCCGCCTGGTGGGCAAGCTCGCCGCCGGCGAGGCCGAGCGCATCCGGCCCTGCCTGCTGTGCAACCAGACCTGCCAGGTGCGCGACGCCCGCAACCCCATCGTCACCTGCGTGGTCGACCCCCGCACCGGGCACGAGACCACCGACCCCGACGTCGACGGCGACGCCCCCGGCGGCGGGCGTCCCGCGGGCGGCCGTCCCGCCGGCGTCCTCGTCGTCGGTGGTGGGCCCGCCGGCCTGGAGGCCGCCCGGGTGGCGGCCCGTGCCGGTCACCACGTGACCGTGGCCGAGCGCAGCGAGACGCTCGGCGGTGCGGTGCCGGTCGCCGCACGGGGGGCCGGGCGCGAGCGCCTGGCGGCCGTCACCGACTGGCTGATCGGCGAGTGCGACCGGCTGGGGGTCAAGGTCGAGACCGGGCGCGAGGTCACGGCGGACGACCTGGCGTCGGCCGACGCCGCGGTCGTCCTCTGCACCGGCTCCCGCCCCGGCCGCCGCGACTACGCGGTCGAGCAGGGGGGCATCGTCCTGACCGCCGCGGAGGCGCTGGACGGCGCCGCCCTGCCCCCGGGAACCGTGCTGGTGTGGGATCCCATCGGCGGGCCGATCGGGATCTCCGTCGCCGAGCGGCTGCGGGCCGAGGGCCGGGAGGTCGTGCTGGCCACCCCCGACCTCATCGCCGGGAACGAACTGCTCGCGCAGCGGCGACCTGGCGCCCGCCAACGTCCGGCTGCAGTCGTCCGGCGTCGACCTCGCCCGCCGCACCCTGCTGCGTGCGGTGCGCGCCGGCGAGGCCGAGGTCGAGGACCGCTTCACCGGCGAGCGGCGCACGCTCGCCGTCGCCGCGGTGGTCGACGCCGGCCACCGCCTGCCCGGGGACGAGCTCTGGCGCCAGGGTGGCGGGCGCTGGCCGGCCGCAGGCGATGCGGTCGCACCGCGCACGATCCACGAGGCCGTCCTCGAGGGCCGGCGCCGGGCGCTGGCGCTGGGATCGGTCGCGGCGGCGGAGGTGCCGTCGTGAGGTCGACCCGCTACCGCCACCTCTTCACCCCCCTGCGGCTCGGCCCGGTGGTCGTGCCCAACCGCGTCGTGTTCTCGGCGCACCTCACCAACTACGCCGAGGACGGGCTGCCCACCGAGCAGCACGCCGCCTACTACGCCGCCCGGGCGGCCGGCGGGGCCGGGCTGATCGTCACCGAGGAGCACTCGACCCACCCCACCGACTGGCCCTACGAGAAGCTGATCCACGGCTTCCACCCCGAGGTCGTCCCCGGCTATCGCCGCATCACCGACGCCGTCCACCGCCACGGCACGCCGATCTTCGCCCAGATCAACCACAACGGCGGGCAGGCCGGCTCGATGTACACCCGCCTGCCGGTGTGGGCCGCCGTCGCCCGTGGCCGACCCGCTGTTCCGCGAGGTCGCCCACGAGGTCGACGAGCGCGAGATCGCCGAGATCGTGGCGGGCTACGCGCTGGTGGCCGAGCACTGCCGGGCGGGCGGGTTCGACGGCATCGAGCTGCAGTGCTCGCACAGCTCGATCGTGCGCGGCTTCCTGTCGCCGGCGGTCAACCACCGCACCGACCGCTACGGGGGATCGCTGGAGAACCGGGCCCGGCTCCTGCTCGAGATCGTGGCGGCCGTGCGCCAGGCCATCGGCCGCGAGCTGGCGCTGGGTGTGCGGCTGTGCGGCGACGAGCTGATCGAGGGCGGCACCACGGTCGACGAGGCCGTCGAGGTGGCCCGCATGGTCGAGGCGCAGGGCCTGGTCGACTACGTCAACACCTCCATCGGCGTGGCCACCGCCTCGCTGTTCATGATCGAGGCGTCGATGCAGGTGCCCCCCGGGTACGCCCTGTTCATCCCCTCGGCGATCCGCAAGGCGGTCGACCTGCCGGTCATCGGCGTCGGGCGGTTCAAGGACCCGCTGCAGGCCGACCGGGCGCTGGTGGAGGGCCACTGCGACCTGGTGGGCGTGGTGCGGGGCCAGATCGCCGACGCCGACTTCGCCGCCAAGGCCCTCGCCGGCCGGGGCGACGACATCCGGCTGTGCCTGTCGTGCAACCAGGAGTGCGTCGGCCGCATGGGCCTCAACCGCTGGCTGGGCTGCATCGAGAACCCCCGCACCGGCCGCGAGGCCGAAGCCGAGGTCGAGGCCCTGACCCGGACCCCGGCCCCGCTCCCGCCCGGCACGGGATCGCCGCGGGTAGGGCCGACCGGGCGCCTGCGACGCCTCCTGGTCGGGCCGGCCGAGCCGGCGCCGCCGGGTGCCGAGCCGGTCGCGCCGACCGCCCGTCCCCGGCGGGTGGTGGTCGTCGGGGCGGGTCCCGCCGGGATGGAGGCCGCCCGCGCCGCCGCGGAGGGCGGCCACCGGGTCACGGTGCTCGAGCGCGCGGCCCAGGCCGGCGGGCAGGTGCGCCTGGCGGCGACGGTCCCCAGCCGGGCCGAGCTCGGCGACCTGGTGCGCAACCAGGTGCGGGCCTGCGACCGCCTCGGCGTCGACGTGCGCTTCGGCGTCGAGGCCGACGCCGCGCGGGTGCTGGCCGAGCAGCCGGACGTGGTGGTGGTGGCGACGGGCTCGGCGCCGGCCCGGCCGTGGTGGGCGCCCGGCGACGTGGCCTGCATCGTCGACGTGGTCGACGTCCTCGAGGGGCGGGTCGCACCCGAGGGCCGGGTGGTCGTGCTCGACGAGCTCGGGTTCCACCAGGCCACGTCGGTGGCCGAGCTGCTGGCCGACCGGGGCTGCGCCGTCAAGGTGGTGAGCCCCGGGATGGTGGTGGGCCAGGACCTGGGCATCACCCTCGACATGGAGCACTGGCAGGTCAAGGCGGCGGACAAGGGCATCGACCAGCGGGTCGAGCTGGTGCCCATGGCGTGGGACGGGGAGGCGGGCGAGCTGGTGGTGCAGCACCATCCCACCGGCGCCGAGCGGCGGCTGGGGGCGGACTGGGTCGTGCTGGCCGTCCCCGCCACCCCCCTCGACGCCCTCTACCACGAGCTGTCCGGGCGTGACGGCGTCGAGGTCCACCGGGCCGGCGACTGCGTCGCCCCCCGCCGCGCGCACGCCGCGGTCATCGAGGGCGACCGCATCGGGGCCTCGCTGTGACCCACCCCACGCCGATGGTGGCGGTCGTGGTGGTCCGGGACGGGCAGGTGCCGCTCGGTGGCGACGAGGCCGTCGCCGAGGCCGGGGGCGCCGCCGTGCTGGCCGGGAGCCGCACCGAGGCCGCGGCCAAGGAGCTGACCGCCGCCCGTCACGTCCGCTGCGCCGAGCTCGGCGACTTCGCCCCCGGGGCATGGGCGACGGCGCTGGCCCCGGTGGTGGCGCCCGCCGCCGTGGTCGTCCTCCCCGCCAGCCCCGACGGCCGCGACCTCGCTCCCCGGCTCGCCCACGCGCTGGGTCGGCCCCTCCTCGCCGGTGCCACCGAGATCGCTCCCGACCGCGCCGTGCTCGTGCGCCGCGGCGGGCTCGTGTCCGAGACCCACCACGTCGACGGGCCCGTCGTCGCCACCCTGGTCCCGGGGGTGCGCGGCGTCGCGCCGGCCGGGGGCGAGCCCACGGTCGACGTCCTCGATCTCCGCCCTGCCGAGGGCGGGCACGACGCCACCGTGATCGGGGTGGTGCCGCCCGACCCGAGCACGGTCGACCTGGCCGAAGCCCGGCGGATCGTGGCCGGCGGGGCCGGGCTGGGCGGCCCCGAACCGTTCGTCCTGCTCGAGCGGGTCGCGGTCGCCATGGGCGCGGCGTTCGGGGCGACCCGGGTGGCGTCCGACCTCGGCTGGGCGCCCCACGACCGCTACATCGGCACCACCGGCGTCGCCGTCGATCCCGACCTCTATGTGGCGCTCGCCGTCTCCGGCGCCGTGCAGCACGTCACCGGCCTGGGCCAGCCCCGCCACGTCGTCGCCGTGAACACCGACGCCAGCGCCCCGATGATGGCCCTGGCCGACCTCGCCATCGTCACCGACGCCCGGGCGCTGCTGCTCGAGCTCGCCGACCGCCTGGGAGTGACCGATGACGGGGACTGAGTGGGACGTGATCGTGGTCGGGGCCGGTCCCGCAGGAGCGAGCGCCGCGCTGGTGCTGGCCCGGGCCGGGCGCCGGGTCGCGCTCGTCGAACGGGGCCCCTTCCCGGGGTCCAAGAACATGTACGGCGGTGTCGTCTACGGCCGCGTGCTCGACACGCTCGTGCCCCGCTGGTGGGAGGAGGTCCCCCTGCAGCGCTGGGTGACGCGGCGCCAGACGATGGTGCTCACCGGCGACCAGGCCCTGAGCATCGACTACCGCACCGGCGCCTGGGGCCGCGCGCCCTACAACGGCTGCACGACCCTGCGGCCGGACTTCGACTCGTGGCTGGCGGGCCTGGCCGAGGAAGCCGGGGCCACGCTGCTGTGCTCGACCACCGTCACCGGTCTGGTGAGGGAGGTCGGCGGGCGCGTGACCGGGGTGCGGACCGATCGTGGCGACCTGGCCGCCCCGCTGGTCGTGGCCTGCGACGGGGTGAACTCCTTCCTCGCCAAGGAGGCGGGCCTGCACCCCCACGGGGACGATCCCACGCACGTCACGCTGGGGGTGAAGGAGGTGCTGGGCCTGCCGCGCCACGTCATCGACGAGCGCTTCGGCGTGCGGGGCGACGACGGCGTCGACATCGAGATGTTGGGCTGCACCGGCGAGGTGCCGGGCGGTGGGTTCGTCTACACCAACGCCACCTCGGTGGCCGTGGGGGTCGTGCTGCAGCTGTCCGCGCTGGGCGCGTCAGGGCGCCGGCCGGAGGCGTTCATCGCCGACCTGAAGGCCCACCCCGCCATCGCCCCGCTGGTGGAGGGCGGCGACGTGAAGGAGTACTCGGCCCACCTCATCCCCGAGGGCGGCTACGACCACATGCCCGAGATCGTGTCCGACGGGCTGCTGGTGGCGGGCGACGCCGCCGGGCTGTGCCTGGCCGCCGGGATCTGGCTGGAGGGGGTCAACTTCGCCATCGGCTCCGGCGCGGCCGCCGGGGAGACGGCGGTCGAGGCCCTCGCGGCCGGCGACACGACCCTCCGAGGCCTGGCCGGCTACCGGCGCCGCCTCGAGTCGAGCTTCGTGCTGCAGGACCACCGCAAGCTGCGGCGGGCACCCGGCTTCGTCCTGTCCGACCGGGTGCAGCGCCACTACCCCCAGCTCGCCTGCGACCTGGTCGAGCAGCTCTTCACCGTCGACAACCCCCGCCGCAAGAAGGGCGGCATCGCCGCCGCCCGCGCCGCCCTGCGCCACAGCGACCTGCGCCTGCGCGACATCGCCAAGGACGCCTGGACCGCCGTCAGGACCTTCACGTGACGACGCCGAGATCGACTTCCAGGACCGCATGGCCACCATCGAGTTCCGGGTGGGCGAGCGGGCGCACATCACCGTCGACGGCGACACGTGCCGGGGCTGCACCACCCGGGCCTGTGTGACCGCCTGCCCGGCCGACCTGTTCGTGCCCACCGCGGACGGCGGCATCCTGTTCAACTACGAGCAGTGCTTCGAGTGCGGCACCTGCTACATGGTGTGCAACACCGAGGGCGCCATCACGTGGACCTATCCCGACGGCGGGCACGGCGTCGTGTTCCGGAGGTCGTGAGCATGGGCGACCGGCCCGTCGTCGGCGTGTGCCTCAAGTGGGTGGAGCGGCGGCCCGAAGTCGACCCGCTCAGCGGCGAGGTCGCGGCCGACGGGCGCACCTCGGGTGCCAGCGAGGCCGACCTGTCGGCGCTGGAGTGGGCGCTGCGGTTGGGCGAGGCGTGGGGAGCCACGGTGGTGGCCGTCACCGCCGGGCCGGCGGCGGCCGAGCCCGTGCTGCGCGAGGCGCTGGCCGCGGGCGCCGACCGCGCCGTGCGCGTCGATCTCCCCGCCGCGGCGGCCAGCACCGCGGTGGCCGCGGGACTGGCCGGCGTGCTCGTGGGCGCGGCGGCGGTGGTGTGTGGCGACTGGTCGCTCGACCGCGGCAGCGGCTCGGTGCCGGCCTTCCTGGCCGCCCACCTGGGCGCGGCGCAGGCGCTGGGCCTGGTGGCGGTGACCGTCGGCGCTCGCGCCGACGCCGGGGACGGCCCGGGTGCCGAGGAGGCGGCGGGCGGCGACGTGGCCGGGTCCGACCGTGCGCCCGGGCGTCGGGTGCGGGCGGAGCGGCGGCTCGACGGCGGGCGTCGGGAGCGGGTGGAGGTGGCGGCGCCGATGGTGCTGTCGGTCGAGGGTCGGGAACGCCTGCGGCGTGCCGACCTCGACGGCCTGCTGCGGGCACGCGGGGCGACGGTCGAGGTGGTGGTGCCGCTCCCTGGCGGCCCGGCCGCGGCGGCTCCCGAGCCCGCACCCGTCGCCTCCGGCCCCTACCGGCCCCGTCCCCGGGTGCTTCCCCCGCCCGCCGGCGGGTCGGCACGCGAGCGGATCCTCGCCCTCACCGGCGCGCTCGCCGACCGCACGCCACCCGAGCAGGTGGTGCTCGAACCCGGCGCGGCCGCCGACCGGCTGCTCACCCAGCTGCGGGCCTGGGGCTACCTGGACTGATGTCCGGGTCGGGTGGGGAGGAGCGGGGGGTGACCCGGGGGTTGGCGGGGGAGACGTGGCCGGAGGCGGCCCGCACCCGCCGGCTGCTGGCCGTGCCGCTGGGGTCGACCGAGCAGCACGGGCCCCACCTGCCGCTCGGGACCGACACGGCCGTGGCCGTGGCCCTGAGCGAGCGCCTGGCGGCCGCCCGGGCGGACGTGGTCGTGGCGCCCGCGCTGCCCTATGGGTCGAGCGGCGAGCACGCCGGCTTCCCCGGCACGCTCTCGATCGGGCAGGACGCGCTGGAGCTCGTGGTGGTCGAGCTGGTGCGCTCGGCCGACGCCTTCGCCGGGGTGGTGCTGGTCTCGGGCCACGCCGGCAACGCCGAGCCGCTGGCCCGGGCCGTCGAGCGCCTGGGGGCCGAGGGCAGGCGGGCCCTGGCGTGGCTGCCCCGCGTCGCCGGCGGCGATGCCCACGCCGGTCGCACGGAGACGTCCCTCATGCTCGCGCTGGCGCCGGACTCGGTGCGGGTGCCACTCGCCCAGCCGGGCGACACCCGCCCGCTCGCCGAGGTCATGGCCGACCTCCGCGCGGGCGGGGTGGCGGCGGTGTCGGCCAACGGGGTCCTCGGCGACCCGTCGGGCGCCAGCGCGGACGACGGGTGGCGCCTCCTGGACGAGCTCACCGGCGACCTCGTGCGGGCCGTGGCAGCCTGGTCGCCGTGAGCCCGGTCCGAACCCGACCCTCGCCGGCGACATGACCGCCCCGCATCGGCCCGTGGCCCTGATCACCGGGGCCGCCCGGGGGATCGGCGAGGCCGTCGCCCGGGGCCTGGCGGCCGAGGGCTGGCGGCTGGTCCTGACCGACCGCTGCGCCGACGACCCCGCCCTCGGCTACCCGCTCGCCACCCGCGACGACCTCGCAGCCGTCGCCGTCGCGTGCGGCGGGCACGGCACCGCCCTCGACGTGGTGGCCGACGTGCGTGACCAGGCGGCGCTGGACGCGGCCGTGGCCCTGGCCGCCGACCGCTTCGGCGGGCTGGACGCGGCGCTGGCCGTCGCCGGCTGCATCGCCGGGGGCGAGCAGGCGTGGTCGACCAGCGAGGCGACCTGGGACACGATGCTGCGGGTCAACCTCGAGGGCACGTGGCGCCTCGCCCGGGCCGCGGTGCCCGCCCTGCTGGCCCGGCCGGCGCCGCGCCGGGGCCGTTTCGTCGCGGTCGCCTCGGCCGGCGGGATGGTCGGCCTGCCCCAGCTCGCCGCCTACACCGCGGCCAAGCACGGGGTCGTGGGGCTGGTCCGGAGCCTGGCGGCGGAGCTGGGCAGCGAGGGTGTGACCGCCAACGTCGTCGCCCCGGGGTCGACCACCACCGCCATGCTCGACGCCAGCGCCGCGGTGTACGAGCTCACCGGGACCGCCGAGTTCGCCACCCACCACCTGCTGGGACGCCTGCTCGATCCAGGCGAGGTGGCCTCCCTCGTGCGCTGGCTGTGCAGCGAGGGCGCGAGCGGCGTCACCGGTGCCGTGCTGCCGGTCGACGCGGGCATGACGGCGCGGTGACTCCGTCGCGGCCGCCGCCCTCCCCGGCGTCCGTGCGTTCGACATCGTCCGGGACACCCCCCGACGTGCCCGCCGGGCTGGCGCTGGCGCTCGACTCCGGCGTGCGGCGCATCGACGGGGGGACCGTGCTGGTGGGCGGCGCCCCGTTGCGCCTGCTGCGGCTCACGGCGGCCGGCGCCCGACTGGTCGACCGGTTCGAGGCGGGTGAGCCGGTGCCCCGCGGTGGGGCGGCCCGGCGCCTCGCCCGCCGCCTCCTCGATGCGGGCATCGCCCATCCCCGGCTCGACGCCGTGTCGCCGACCTACGGGCCGGCCGACGTGGCGGTCGTCATCCCGGTCCGCGATCGCCCCGACGGCCTCGCCCGCACGCTGTCCGGCCTGTCCGACCTGTCCGACCTGACCGGCCTGACCGAGGCGGCACGCGAGCCCGCGGACGGTCGCGGTGCGACCGACGGCTCGGTGCCCGGCGTCGACCGTGGGATCGGCGAGATCGTCGTCGTGGACGACGGGTCGGTCGACCCGCAGGCCGTGGCGACCGTCGCCGGCCGGGCGGGCGCCCGGGTCGTCCGCCACGAGCGGTCGCGCGGTCCCGGCGCCGCCCGCAACACGGGCTGGCGGGCGGTGTCCGCCCCGGTGGTGGCATTCGTGGACGCCGACGTCGAGCCCGCCACGGGCTGGCTCGCGCCGCTGCTGGCCCACCTCGCCGACGGCGCGGTCGCCGCGGCGGCGCCCCGCGTCGCCCCCCTGGTGCCGCCGGGCACGCCCGCCTGGCTGGCCGCGTACGAGCGGGCGCGCTCGCCGCTCGACCTCGGGCCGCACGAGGCGACGGTGCGCCCGGGGAGCCGCGTTCCCTACGTCCCGACGGCCACGCTGGTGGTGCGTCGGGACGCTCTGGCGTCGGCCGGCGGCTTCGACGAGGCGATGACGCACGGCGAGGACGTCGACCTGGTGTGGCGCCTGGCCGCCGCCGGCTCGACCGTCCGCTACGAGCCCAAGGCGGTGGTGGCCCACCCCGTCCGCGCGGGCCTCGGCCCCTGGCTCCGGCAGCGCCACGACTACGGCGCCTCGGCCGCGCCGCTCGCCGCCCGCCACGCCGGGGCGGTGGCGCCGCTGACGGTGTCGGGCTGGAGCGCCGCGGCCTGGGGCCTGGTGGCGGCGGGGGCGCCCACGGCGGGCCTGGCGCTCGCGGCGGGCACCACCGCCGCGCTCGTCCCCCGGTTGCGCAGCCTGCGGCACCCGTGGCGGGAGGCCGGGCGCCTCGCCGGTCTCGGCAACCTGTACGTGGGCCGCCAGGTGGCGGACGCACTGCGGCGTGCCTGGTTCCCGCTCGCCGTCCCGCTGGCGCTGCGGCGCCGGTCGCGGCCGGCGCTGGTCGCGGTGCTGGTGGTGCCTGCGCTGGTGGAGTGGGCCGAGCGCCGGCCCGGGCTCGATCCGTTCCGGTGGGCGATCCTCCGCCTCGCCGACGACCTCGCCTACGGCGTGGGCCTCTGGCGGGGGTCGCTGCGGGCCCGGTCGGCGGCGGCCCTGCGCCCCGCCTTCTCCGGCCGTTTCCCGCCCCCCGAGGCGGCAGCCGCACCCGGCGATCCCGGCGGCCCACCCGCCGGGCCCTGAAGCCCTCGGCGGGTGGGCCGCCGTCACGTGCACGCCCGTCCCCGGCGGGCGCGCACGAGGCGGTCGGCTACTTCCAGGCCCGGGCGGTCAGGAACCCGTCGAGCTCGACCCTGCCGGCCAGGTTGTCGATGACGCCGACGAGCCCGGCGAACGTGCACTCGGTCACGACCTCCAGGATCAGGGCGGGCGTGAGCCCCGCGTCGGCGGCGCGGGTGACGGTGGCGTCGTCCACCTTGCCGCGGGTGGTGACGACCTCCCGGGCGAGGGCGTAGACGGCGGCCTGACGGGGATCGGACGGCTCGTCGCCCGAGCGCATGCGCTCGATCTCGCCGTCGTCGACGCCGAGGCTGCCCAGGATCGTCGAGTGGAAGGCGACGCCGTACGCGTTGTCGACGGCGACGCCGACCGCCAAGCCGGCGATCTCGCGGTCGACGGCCGGCAGCTCGCCGGAGCCCACCGCCCGGCGCAGCCCGTCGAAGCCGGCCAGCAGGCTCGGCGACTCGGCCACCGAGGCGGCCAGGTTGGGGACGAAGCCGAGGTCGGCCTGGATGCCCTCCAGCAGGGGGCGGGAGCCCTCGGGCGCGGTGTCGGCGGTGTGGATCTTGAGGTCCATCAGTGGTGTCCTTCTCGTGAGGTGAACGTGGTCGGCAGGCGCCGACGGGGCACACGATGAGGGAAGGGACGCGCCAGGACGATTCCCCCGCAGGGAAGTGAGTCGCCTCCCCGGCCCCCCTACCGTGGCGGCATGAGGAGCCCGCAATCGGAGGCCGAGCCGCTCGACGGGCTCGGCGACACCCTGCGCTACTGGCGGGGCGTGCGGCGGATGAGCCAGCTCGACCTGGCGTCGGCCGCCGAGACCACCCCCCGCTACGTCAGCTTCGTCGAGACCGGCCGCTCCCGACCCAGCCGCCAGATGGTGGTGCGACTGGCCCGGGCGCTGCAGGTGCCCCTGCGGGAGCGCAACGGGCTGCTGGTGGCCGCCGGCTTCGCGCCCATGTACGCGCTCGAGCCGCTGGGCAGCCCGCAGCTCGACAGGGTCGACGCGGCGCTGACGACGATGCTCGCCCAGCACGAGCCCTTCCCGGCGGTCGTGATGGACCGCCGCTGGGACGTCCAGCGCACCAACGAGGGCGCCGGGACCCTGTTCGGGCGGCTGCTCGGCGCCGACCCGATGCCCGAGCCGCCGAACGTGCTGCGGATGATGATCGAGCCGGGACCCGTGCGGGACAGCGTCCGCAACTGGTCGGCCGTCGTGCCCGCCCTGCTCGACCGGGCACGGCGGGAGGCGGTGGAGGGCGTGCTCGACGTGGTGACGGCCGAGCTGGTGGCCCAGCTCTCCACCCGGTCGGACGTGGCCCGGCTGCTCGCCGACGCCGACGTGTCGCACCCCGCGGCGCCGGTCATCGACGTGTCGTTCCGGGTGGACGGCGAGGACCTGGACTTCTTCTCGGTGGTGTCGACGATCGGCACGCCGGTGGACGTCACCGCCCAGGAGCTGCGGCTCGAAGCCTTCTTCCCCTCCGACGACGCGACGCGCGCCGCGTGGCCGCGCCTGGCGGCCAGGCTCTCGGCCCCCGCCGCGTCGTAGCCACGCGGGCCGTTCGCACCTTCAGCCCACTGCCCCTGCGCGCCCTCGTCCGGTCGGTCGGTCGGGACCGCCGTCACTGGCCGAGCGATGCCAGCCCGTCCTCCGCGGCGGCCAGCGTCGCCTCCGCCTCACGACGGGCCGTGGCCCGGTCGTCGGCCCGGCGGCGGGCCTCGTCCGCGGTGGCGCGGGCCTCGTCGGCGCGCCGGCGGGCGGCGCCGGCCTGGTCCTCGGCGCGTTGCGCCGCTCGCTCCGCCATGTCGGCGTCGCCGGCGGCCTTGCGCGCGGCCTCGGCGTCGGCGTCGACCTGCTTGCGGGCCGCCGCCACCGCCCGGCGCGCCGCGCGCGCCGCCGCAGCCGGAGCCTGCCGGCGGTCGGTGCCCTCATCCGGCGGCGCGGGGACCGCCGGTCGGTTGCCGCGCGGCCCGCCCGCTCCCGCGGTGGTGTCCGACCCCCGTGCAGCCCGGGCGCCGGATCCTGCGGGAACGCCCGGCACGTCGACCAGGCGTCCGGCCCGGAGGGCGTCGAACGCAGCGGGGTCGCCCACGACCACGCGCAGCCCGAGCGCGAGGGTGGCCGGATCGATCGCCTGCTCGTGGTCGCGGGCGGCGCCTGTCGCCGCGTCGGCGAGCGCGGCCTCGGCCTCCCGGAGGCGGGCGATGGCGGCCCGCACGTCGCCGCCCGCGGCCTGCTGGTCGCCGACCGCCGCGACGGCCGCGGCCAGGTCGGCGAGCGCGGCGGGCGCGGTGCGGGCGCCGGCATCCAGCGCCCACGCGACCGCCCGGGGCTTGCGCAGCGCCTTCACCGCGGCGGCATCGTCGCGCCGGCCGCCCGTGCGCAGCGTGCGGGCCAGTGCGTCGCGCCCGGCGACGAACGCGGCCGGCGGCCCGCCGTACAGGTCGGCGATCGCGGCGTCGAGGTCGAGGGCGTCAGCGCCTCGGCCGTCCCCGGGGCTGTCGTCGCTGGCGTGGTCGTCGGCCCTGGCCACGGGCACCAGGTTGCCAGCCCGGCGGGCCCGGGGGAGCAAAGCGCGCGTCGCCCGTCCGGCGGTGAGGGAGGATGGTGCGATGAAACGCACCATCACCGGCCGGGCTGCGGCCCGCAGCATGACCCTCGGCGAGCTGCGCCAGTTCATCGCCTCCCTCGAGAGCGTGCCCGACGAGGCACTGATCACGACGCGCTCGACGTTCCGCCGACACCTGCGATCGATCACGGTCGAGGAGGAGGACGTCGGGTTCAACGCCTACGTGCGCGCCGTCGGCAGCCCGGAGGCGGGCCGGGACCCCAAGGCCCCCGATGCCCGCCCGTCCCGGGGCAAGGCGGTCGAGAAGGCGTCCGTCTAGTCGACGTCTCCCGGCGGGCCGGCTGCGGTCAGTTCGTCGCCACGCGACGGGCCACGCCGCTGGTGCAGCCGGCCGCGCACTCCGACAGCGAGTGACCCCGGTGGAACACGGTCACCGGCCCGTCCTCGCTGACGACGACCGCCACCGAGTCCGGGTGGTCGAACGTGTAGCGGGCCGCCGAGCGGTGGCGCATGCCGCGCAGCGAGTCGACGGCGGCGTCGGCATCGGCCGACGAGTAGAGGCCGACCCCGATGTGGCTGACGGTCCCGCGGCCGTCGACGATCGTGGCGAGGTCGGTCTGCATCAGCGCCGCGAACAGCGCGGGGTAGTGATGGCGGACGGTCACCGACAGCGGGGGCACGGCGACGCCGTGGTCGATGTCGAGCCCCGAGTCGCCGTGCGTCACCGGGACCACCAGGGTGGCCCCCACCCGCCCGGGGCTGAGCCAGTGCAGCGCCAGCTCGAGCAGGCCCTCCAGCAGTGGGGGCGCGATGCCGGGCAGGAGCGGCTGCAGGCGGTCGTGGGTGGCCCGTGCGTTGGGCCGGGTGGTCCACCGGTACCCCGACCACTCGATCGTGGCCGTGGCCGTGAACAGCCGGGTGACCTCCATCATCGGCGTGCGCTGCACGATGTAGACGCCGGTGTCGGCCTGGATCTCGACGAGGTCGGCCTCGTACTGCACGCTGCGGCGGAAGAGCGCGATCTGGCGCTGCCCCGAGGGGTGGACGGCGAGGAAGCTGGAGCGGCCGTCCGCCAGGCGGCGGGCGACGGCCAACGGTTGGTCGTCCACCGCGACGAGGTCGACCAGCTCGCCGGCCGCCACGAGCGACCGGTCGTCGGGGACGACCAGGGACCCGTACAGCGGCGTGCGCCGTTCGAACTGCGGGGGTCGGCGGGCGTAGGTCAGCTCGTCGAGGAGGAGGGAGGCGATCCCGGGGTCGCCGTCGAGGACCACGCCGTCGTCGGCGAGCTCGGAGCGCAGGCGCAGGGCAGGTCGGCTGAGGTGGACGGCACCGTCCATCGGGCCACGATACGGCCGTACGGCCCCATCACCAGACGGGGCCCGGCCCGGCCGTGCTCGCCGGCCGCGGGGACGCCGGTGATACCCGCGGTCAGAGCAGGTAGCCGGCTTGGTGGGCGGCGATCATGGCCGCCGACTCGCGATAGCTGGTGGGCCCGTACACCTGGGCGGGCGGCATGCTGGCCCGTACCCCCTCGACCTCCTCGGCGGTCAGGTCGCACTGGCCCGTGATCGGCTCGATGCCGTACAGCCGGGCGGAGTTCATGCCGAAGATCTTGGCCTTGATCTCGTCGGTGAGCGCCGGGTACCCGTGCCGCTCCTGCAGCTCCTCGCTGATCTCGAAGGTGCGCATGGCCTGGATCTGGTCCTGGGGCGTGCCGAACCAGATCGAGTCGGTGCCCCACACCACCCGGTCCTCGCCGACGTGCTTGAGCAGCTTGCCCAGCACGTGGGCGGCGGCGGTGGGGTCGCGCATCACGAACCACCAGGTGCCGCCCAGCTCGGCGTACACGTTGGCGTTCGGCTCCAGGCCCGCGGTCTCCACCGAGCGGATCAGCCGGTCGACGCCCTTGGGCTCGGGCTCGTCGGGGTCGTACGGCCCCGTCCCGCCCCCCGCTCCCGGCTCGAAGCCCGAGTGGTAGACGACGAAGGAGATGTCCTCGTTGCGGGCGGCGGCGGGGCCGATGTCGCTGGGGTCGGCCAGCTCCGGCGACGACCCGACGATGGAGCTGATGCCCTTGTGGGTGCAGATGATGGGCGGGCCGATCTCCCGCACGTGGTCGATGAACCGCTGGCCGATCTGCGGGCGATCGGGGTCGTGGTCGTCGAAGTAGAAGTGCGCGGTGGTGGGGGTCATCGTGTAGATCTTCCAGGCCGCCAGGTCGTAGCGCTCGCGCAGGTCGGTCATGCTCGCGAACGCCGCCTCGATGGGCCCGTGGTGGGGGTAGGCGCCGCCGTGCATCAGCACGCGCCCGTCGCAGCCCAGGCGGGTGGCCACGTCGATGGCGAACATCATGTCGTCGGGCTGCAGGCCGGCGATCTGCCCGGAGGGAAGCGCCGAAAGCACCGTCATCGACGTGTCCGACCGGACGAACACCTCGCGGAAGTAGGCGTCGGCGGTGAAGCACACCTTGTTGTCGCCGGCGTCGGCGCCCTCCTCGCAGCTGGCGCCGGGGAAGCCGCCGGTCCACTCGCCGATGCCGGGGTCGGCGTCGTAGTTCACGTAGTGGGTCTGGACGTCGAAGATGAACTCCTCGCCGCCCAGCTCCTCGAGCGCGGTGGCCGTGTCGGTGGTGGCCTCCTCCGACACGTCGAAGCCACCGCCGGGTGACTCGCCCCGGCTGTTGGACTCCTCCTTCGAGCACGCGCCCAGCACGTACAGCGTGGCCGCGGCGCCCGTGACCCCGGTGAGGAAGCGCCGGCGGGAGATGCCCATGCGGCGGGCGTTCTCGTCGGCCAGGCGGTGGGTGCGGCGGATGACCTCCCGCACGAGAGGGCTGTGCGGCTGCGGATGGAACTCGCCGTTGGACGTCGGACCGAACTTGATCGGTAGCTGGTCGTGCGCGGCTGTTCGCTCGGTGTTTCCCCGGTCACCCATGGAGGTCAGTCAAGCATGCAGCGGCGCGGGGCGCTCGGCCCTACGAGCTGACCTGCCCCGGCCGTCGGCGGCCGTCGCCGTGCGCTAGGAAGGGGCATGACGACGTTCGAGGAGTGGTCGGCGGCGGCGGTCCCGGTCGAGGCCGACGGCCTGCGGCTGGCGGTGCACGACGACGGCGACGCCGCCGGTCCCGTCGTGACCTTCCTCCACGGCTACCCGTCGTCGTCGCTCGACGTGGTGCCCCTCCTGGAGCGACTGCCCGGCGTGCGGGTCGTGGCACCCGACCTGCCTGGCTTCGGGGCGTCGGAGAAGCCGGTCGGCCACCCGTACTCGATCCACGGCGCCGCCGACGCGGTCGAGGCCATGTGGGCGCACCTGGGCGTCACCTCGTCGACCCTGCTCGCCCACGACTACAGCGTGTCGGTGGCCCAGGAGCTGCTGGCGCGCCAGGCCGAGGGTGCGGGCACGGTCCGCATCACCGGCGTCGTGTGGACGAACGGCGGCCTCTACTCCGACCTCCATCGCCAGACCGCGGGCCAGAAGATGCTGCTCGACCCGGAGCACGGGGCCGAGCTGGCCGCGGCCATGGACGAGGCGATGCTCGCCGTGGGCATCGAGGGGACCTGGGGCCGGCGCCGGCCGATGACGACCGAGGAGATGCACGAGATGTGGGTGGCGCTCGCCCACGACGGGGGTGCCGCCCAGGCCCACCGGCTGCTGCACTACGTCGCCGACCGCCTCGCCAACGGCGAGCGCTGGATCGGCGCGCTGGAGACGTGCCCGCTGCCCATGCACTTCGTGTGGGGCGACCTCGACCCGGTGTCCGGCGGGCACGTGGCCGACCGGCTGGAGGTGCGCCTGCCCGACGTACCGCTCGACCGGCTCACCGACGTCGGCCACTGGCCGCCGCTGGAGGCGCCCGACGAGGTGGCCGCCGCGGTGGGCGCGGTGGTCGCCGCCGGCTGACGCGGCCGACCGCCGCCGGGGTCGGGTCGGCTCGGGTCGGGTCGGGTCGGTCAGGAGGCGAAGCGGCGGAGCTGCAGCCCCACGCCGATGGCCACGATGCCGGTGCCGATGAAGCGGATGCCGAGCAGCACGGCGAGCACCACCACCGTGGCCTCGGGCCACACGAGGATGATGATGCCGAACACGATGCTGATCGCGGCCAGCCCGAGCTGCACCGGCATGTCTCCCCGTTCGCGGTTCGACAGCGCGATGACCAGGCGCATCGCACCCTCGAACACCAGCCCGGCGCCGGCCAGCACCGCGATCACCCACAGCGTGACGTCCGGCCAGGCGATCACGGCGACGCCGGCCGCCACGAGCAGCGCCCCGGCGAGCCACACGGCCCAGTTGACGCCCTCGCCCCGCAGGGCGATCACCTCGACGATCCCGGCCACGATGAACGAGATGCCCACGAGCCAGGCCAGCACCACGACCGACTCGAACAGGTTGGTCAGCAGCCACACGCCGAGGACGACGAGGGCCACGCCGCCGAGCACGGACAGCCACCAGCCGCTGGCCTCGGCGTCGGTGAACTCGACCGGTCGTGGAGGCGGCGGGACGGCGCCGCCGGCGTCGATGTCAGACATGAGGACTCCCAGGATGCGTCTGCGAAAGTTCCGTCAGCGTGCTCGCTCCGCCCCGCCGCGCATCGCCCGTCGCGGGTGATTCGCGAGGAACGGCTGCCGCGAGGGCCGGGTCGGCGGCGGCGTCGTCCCGCCCGCCTCTGCCACCATGGCGGTGTGGACGAGACCCGGGTCGACAAGTGGTTGTGGGCGGTGCGGATGTTCAAGACCCGCGGCCTGGCCACCGACGCCTGCCGGGGCGGTCACGTGCGGGTCAACGGGACGCCGGCCAAGGCGGCGGCGACCGTGCGGGTGGGTGACCGGGTCGAGGCGCGGGTGCACGGGCGGGCGCGGGTCCTCGAGGTGGTCCGGGTGATCGACAAGCGCGTCGGCCCGCCGGTGGCCGCCGCGTGCCTGATCGACCACAGCCCGCCCGACCCGGCGGCGGCGCAGGAGCCGGCGGTGTTCGCCCGCGAGCGGGGCACGGGCCGTCCCACCAAGCGCGACCGGCGCCAGCTCGACCGGTTCCGGGCCCGCTGACCGGCACGCTGCCGGGGGGGTGTGACCGGGGAACGGTTGCTCTCGGGCGCCCGCCATGTTACTACCGGTAACTATGTTGCTTCCGCCTGGCGCCGCCGTCGCCGCCGCGCCGCCCGCCGATCCGGGCACGCTGGGGGGCAGCAGCCTGGCGTCGTGGACGCCGCTGGTTGTGCTGCTCGCCGGCCTGGGCGTGGCGGTGGCGGCGCTGGCCGCGGCCGGTCGGCCCGACCCCGGCTGGGGCCCGCTGCGCCAGCTCGCCCGGGTGCCCCGGGGGCTGACCCGGGTCACCGGCATCCCGGGCTGGGCCGCGGTCGCCGTGGGCCTGGCCCTCTACGGGTTGCTCGTGGCGGGCGAGGGCTTCTACTCGGACGTGTCGTGGCACGTCGCGCTGGGCCGCGACGACGAGCTGTTCACCGCGCCGCACACGAGCATCCTGCTCGGGCTGATCGCCATCCTCGGTGCCGCGGTGACGGGCACCGTGGTGGCCACGCTCGACCGGGTCGACGGCCACCGGGTCGGCGCGCTGCGGGTGCCGCCGGCGCTCCTGCCGCTGTGGGCCATCGGCCTGGCGGCCGTGTCGGGGTTCCCCCTCGACGAGCTGTGGCACCGGGCCTACGGCATCGACGTCACCATGTGGAGCCCCACCCACATGCTGATGATCCTCGGCGCCTCGCTCACCGGCCTGGCGGCGTGGGTGGTGCTGGCCGGCGCCGGGGTGCGGCCGCAACACGGGCGCTGGGCCCGGGGCGTGCACCTCGTCTGCGCCTGGCTGACCTTGCAGGGCCTGGTGGCGAGCCAGGGCGAGTTCTCCTTCGGCGTGCCCCAGTTCTCCCAGCTGTTCCACCCGGTGCTCGTCTGCCTGGCCGCCGGGCTGGCGCTCGTCACCACGCGGCTGGTGCACGGGCCGTGGTGGAGCATCGGCGTCGCCGTGGTGTCGTTCGTGCTCATGTCCGGCGTGATCGACGGCGACGCCGAGCTGGTCGATACCAGGCAGGGCGGGACGTTCGTGGTGAGCGCGGTGCTGGTCGAGCTGGCTGCCGCGGCGCTGGGCACGCAGCGACGGCTGCGCTTCGCGACCGCCGCGGGCCTGGCCGTCGGCACGCTCGGCCTGGCCGTCGAGTGGTGGTGGAACCAGGACGCCCCTCAGCCGTGGACCTCGGCGCTGCTGCCCGAGGCCGTGGTGCTCGGCGTGGTGGCGGCCGTGGGTGCGGCCGTGCTCGGCGCGGTGCTGGGCGGTGCCATGGCGGGCGATCGCAGCTCGCCCGTGCCCGCCGTCGCGGTCGTGCTGGCGGGGGTCGCCTGCCTGGCGGCGGTGGCGTTGCCGCTGCCCCGGCGGGTGGGCGACGTGCGGGCGGACCTGCGGGTGGCCGAGGTCGACGGCCGTGCGGGCTGGGCCGACGTGGAGGTGACCCTGTCGCCCGTGGACGCGGCCGACGACGCCTACTGGTTCCAGGCCACGGCCTGGCAGGGTGGCGGGTTGGTGGTCGCCGACATGGTGCCGACCGGCGAGCCGGGCACCTACCGGACGTCCGAGCCGCTGCCCGTCGACGGGCTGTGGAAGTCCCTGATCCGCCTGCACCGCGGCGGCGAGATGATGGCGGTGCCGGTGTGGTTCCCGGCTGACCCCGCCATCGGCGAGGCCGAGATCGCCGCCGAGGACCGCACCGTCGACTTCGCTTCCGAGCGCCGGTACCTGTTGCGCGAGGCCAGCGACGACACCGGCGGCGCGCTCGCCCCGCTGATCCACGGGCTGCTCGTCGCCGCCGTGGCCCTCTGGGCGGCCGCGTTCGCCGCCGCGGTCCGGGGCCTGTGGCGTGTCGCCGGGAGGTCGCAGGCCGCTGGCCCGGCGCCGCGGGCGCCGATGCCGGGCCGGAACCTCACGGCGTCGTGAGCACCGCGCAGCACGAGGTCACGGGCGGGTGCCGCGGGGCGCGCCCGGGGTGCCGTCCCCGAGGGCGGGGAGCGTCAGCCGGGCGAGGCGCTCGGGGTCGCCGAGGGCCTCGATGGCCGCGATGCGACCGCCGGTGACGGTGAACGCCATGACGGAGATCGGCGCGCCGTCCATGATGACGACGGTTCCCACGCCCCCGTTGACCAGCACGGGCACCACCACGCGGTCGGTGGCACCGAACATGGCCGCCTGCCCGGCCACGGGTTCGGCGCCGCGCAGGAGCACCGACCCGGCCAGCACACCCCGGTCGGCGCGCAGGATGACGTCGGGGTCGAGCACCGCCACCAGCGCTCCGATGTCGCCGCGGCGGGCGGCGGCGAAGAAGGCGTCGACGACCTCGCGCTGGCGGGCGACGTCGGCGTCGGCGGCGGGCGGCGCGGCGTCCTGCACGCGACGGCGGGCCCGGCTGGCGAGCTGGCGGGTGGCCTCGGTCGAGCGCCCGACGACCGGCGCGATGTCGTCGAACGGCACCGCGAACGTGTCGTGCAGCACGAAGGCCACCCGTTCCGCGGGCGCCAACGTCTCGAGCACGACCAGCAGCGCGAGCCCGACCGAGTCGGCGAGCAGCACCTCCTGCTCGGGGTCGACGCCGCCCGCCGGGCTCACGACGGGGTCGGGGACGTGCGGGTCGAGGGGATCCTCGCGGCGGGTCGTGCGCGCCCGAAGCATGTTGAGGCACACCCGCGAGACCACCGTCGTCAGCCACCCGGCCAGGTTCTCGACGTCGCCGGTGTCGGTGCGCGCGTAGCGCAGCCAGGCTTCCTGGACGGCGTCGTCCGCCTCGCCCAGGGAGCCGAGCATGCGGTAGGCGACGGCGCGCAGCCCCGGCCGGTGCTGCTCGAACTGCCTGCTCAACGGGTCTTCTCCACCCATCGGTCACATTCTGGCCGCCCGGCGGGTCATCGGGGCATGAGCACACACGTGAGCAAGATCGGGCCCGACCTTCGAGGCCTGGCTCTGATCTGGCGGGCCGCGTCGCCGCCGGCGAGACCCGCCGGGCCCGTCAGGCCGAGGTGGCGCCCCAGAGGTCGTTGCATCGCTCGCACACCGAGGCGGGCACGATGCCGGCGCGCATGAGCATGGCGAAGATGTGGCAGCCCAGGCACAGGCCCAGGAAGGCCTCGAGCGAGGCCGCCCCGGCGAGCGCCCCCAGCAGCACGTTGGCCGGGGTCGACAGGCCGAGGCCCAGCGCCAGCACCGCGGCCGACACCGACAGCACCGCCCCGATGCCCTGGGCGAAGCGCTTGGGTGGCCCCGGCACGGGACGCGGGGCGAGGTCGAGCCGGGGGGTGACCACCCGGGTCACGAGCTGCCCGAGCGGGCTGAGCGTCGGGCCGGTCAGCACCCGGGCGACGAAGCCGTAGGCGATCACCGCGGTGAGCCACGGCAGGTCGAACACGATGGCCGTCAGCGCCATGGCGACCACCCCCCCGGCCACCAGCCGGGCCGACACCTCGTTCACCGGGTCGGGGAAGGAGAACAGGCCGCCGCCCGTCCCTCTCACGCCCGGGCGCACGACTCCGGAGGCCCTGTCGCGCTGCTCGATGGTGCTCACGTCCGACCTCCCCGGCTGGGACCTGGTACGAGGAAACCTGATGTCCCCGATCAGGTTTGTAGCGTACCGGCGTCGACGACCCGCGCGGCTTGCCGACCCCTTGCGTGCCGGGTCCCCGAGCCCGCACACTCCGTCCATGGGAGAGCAAGCGGCGACGCAACGAGCGGCGACGGCACGACCGGGACGGCGGGCGGCTGCATCCCGGCGACACCGGGTGCTCATCGAGGATGCCCGTGAGAACGGGCACGCCCTGCGGGCGACCTGGCACCCGGACACCCGCCAGTTCGTGGTGAGCACCTGGAACCACGACGTGTGCACCGGATCCGCCCGGCTGCGCGCGGAGGACGCCGCCGAGCTGGCCGCGCTGCTGGTCGACGGGCTGGCCGATGCGGCCACCCCCGCGGGCCTCCCGGTCGCGGCGCCCGCCGCGCGGGCCGGCCTCGGCGGCTTCGTCGATCGGCTGCGCTGGCTCGTGCAGGGCACCCCGCCCGCCCGTCCGGCGGGCCGAGCTCCGCGGTCCCGTTCGCAGGGCACGGCGCCGCCGCTCGCGGCCGTCCGTCCCCTCCGCCGGCCGCCGGCCTGATCCGCCCGCCGCGGGCCCGGTGGTCGCCGGGTCAGGGCGTGAGGAACGCCACGAGCGCGGCCGTGAAGGCGGGGTCCGCCAGCGCCGCCATGTGATCGCCGGACACCACCTGCAGCCGGGCCCCGGGGATGGCATCGGCCAGCACCTCGGGCCGCGCGGCCAGGACGTCGGCGTCGCCCGCCACGACCAGGGTCGGCGCCGTGATGCGGTCGAGGCCGATCGGGGACGCGTGCACCACCCGGGAGTGGGCGGCGAGCGCCAGCCGATCCGCGCCCACCGCGTCGGCGAACATCCGGAATCCCCGCGCCCCGGGGTCGGCCACGGTCGCCGGGTCGTCCGCCTCGAGCGCGGCGACGAGCGCCAGGTTGTCGACGGCTCGGGTGTCGAGGCCGCCGAGCTCGACGACGCCCGCACCGACGCCGCCCACGACGAGGCGCCGGACCCGCGGGTCGGCGGCGGCGACGAGGAGCGACACCACCGCCCCCATCGAGTAGCCGGCCAGGTCGTACCGCTCGGCGCCGAGGATGTCGGCCAGCAGGCGCAGGTCCCGCGCCATGGCCGTCTCGCCGTAGCGGGCAGGGTCGTGGGGCTTGCCCGAGCGCCCGTGGCCCCGGGCGTCGATGGCGACGACGTGGCGGCCGGCCGCGACCAGGGCGCCGACGATCCCCGGCGCCTCCCAGTTGAGCGGTCCGTCGGCGACGAACCCGTGGTGCAGCAGCACCGGCGGCTCGCCGGAGGGCGTGCCCCACCGGTGAAAGGCGATCTCGACGCCGTCCCCGGCCATGAACTGTTCCACGGCGTCTCCCTCCGATCGCCCACCACCACATGCCCGGTGGCGAGAACCTGTTCTACCCTGTGGCCATGGACGAGCCCGGGCACCCCGTCTTCGACGCCGACAACCACTACTACGAGGCGACCGACGCCTTCACCCGCCACCTCGACCCCGCGCTCGGGCCCCGGTGCGTGCAGTGGGCCACGATCGACGGCCGCCAGTACCACGTGCTGGGCGGGCGCGTCAGCCGGGCCGTCACCAACGCCACCTTCGATCCCGTGTCCAAGCCGGGCTGCCTGTACGACTACTTCCGGGGCAACGCGCCGGGCACCGACATGCTGTCCCGCCTGCGCGACCACGAGCCCGTCCGCCCGGAGTACCGCGACCGCGACGCGCGACTGCGCACGCTCGACGACCAGGGCCTGGCCGGCTGCTGGCTGTTCCCGACTCTGGGCATGATCTACGAGGAGCCCCTGCACCACGACCCCGAGGCGGTGTGCCACACCTTCCGGGCCTTCAACCGCTGGTTGGCCGAGGACTGGGGCTTCGCCTACGAGGACCGCATCTTCGCGGCGCCGTACATCGCGCTGGCCGACCCCCAGTGGGCGGCCGACGAGGTGGACTGGGCGCTGGCGGAGGGCGCCCGGCTGCTCGTCATGCGCACGGCCGCGCCCACGACCGCCGTGGGTCGGCGCTCGCCGTTCGACCCGATGTTCGACCCGTTCTGGTCGCGGGTGAACGAGGCCGGCGTGACCGTGGTCGTGCACGCCGGCGACAGCGGCGTGTCCTCGGAGGGCTACGCCGTCGACGGCTTCGCGGCCAACTTCAAGGGTGGTGGGTACGCACCCTCGCTGAAGAGCTTCGCCATCGAGCGGGCGGTGCACGACTACCTGGCCTCGATGGTGCTGGCCGGCCACTTCGCCAAGTACCCCAACCTCCGGGTGGCGGCGGTCGAGAACGGCGCGGAGTTCCTGCCCGACCTGTTCCGCAAGCTCCGCTCGATCGACAAGAAGATGCGGGGCTGGTTCGCCGACGACCCGGTCGAGATCTTCCGCCGCCACGTGTGGATCAACCCGTTCTGGGAGGACGACCTGGCCTCGGTGGTCGAGTGGATGGGCGCGGACCGTGTGCTGTTCGGGTCGGACTGGCCCCACATCGAGGGCCTGCCCCAGCCGCGGGACTACCTCGCCGACGCCAAGGTGCTGAGCGCCGCGGACCGCGAGCGCGTGATGTACGCCAACGCGATCGAGCTGACCGGGCTGTCCGTGGGTGAGAGCCGGGGGTGACGGCCCGGTCGGCCGTGTGTGTTCCGGGGTCGCCCGCCCGACCCCGGATCACGCACCTGCATCGGCCGCCACGAGCACCACTGGTCGTGGGGGGAGAGAAGCCCGCCCGCCGGACCTCCGCCCCAGCCGCATACAGAACTGGTACACGGACTAGATCGCGCCAGGGTTCATCTGCGTTACAGGGATACCCGAAGAATCGTCGGTCGGGGTGCCAGGCCGAGGCCCGGCGCCGGTGGCGGCCGGGGTAGCCTGACGGGCATCGCCGGGGTGCTCCCGGCACTTCAGGAGGATCTGCACATGTCCGCCGTGCCCGTGGGCTACCGCCCCGTCGCCACGCTCGACGACACCGCCCGGGGTGAGTTCATCGTCCGTGTGTACCAGCACCTGCTGGTGGCCGTCGGTGCCTTCATCGCTTTCGAGGCCCTGATCATCAACCTGGGCCTGGCCGAGGCGATGTGGGACTTCATCGCCGGCCAGAGCTACACGTGGCTGCTCATCCTCGGCGGGTTCATGGTGGTCAACTGGCTGGCCACCTCGGCCGCCCACGACGTGTTGAACCCGTCCCGGCAGTACCTCGGGCTGTTCGGCATGGCCGCGGCCGAGGCCCTCATCTTCGCCCCGTTCCTCTACTACTTCTTCAACGTGGTCGAGGGGGGCACCGCCACCGTGGTGGCCGCCGCGCTCATCACCGTCGTCGGGTTCGCCGGCCTGACCACGGTCGCCTTCGTCACCCGCCGCGACCTGTCCTTCCTGCGACCCCTGCTGCTCTGGGGCTTCGTGTGCTCGCTGGTGCTGATCCTGGCGGCCGTGCTGTTCGGCCTCGAGCTGGGTATCTGGTTCTCGGTGGCGCTCATCGCGCTGGCCGGCGGTTCGATCCTGTACCAGACCCAGACCATCCTGCGGCGCTACCCGTACGAGGCCTACGTCGGTGCCTCGGTGCAGCTCTTCGCCTCGGTGATGATGCTGTTCTGGTACGTCCTGCGGCTGCTCGGCCAGCTGCGCAGCTGATCGCCATCCCCGGCGGGCGCGGCGGCGGTCAGCCGCCGTGCTCGAACGGCGCGCCGTCGACGCGGTCGACGGTCGCCCACGCCTCGACCGGCGCCCTGCTGAGGCGGCGCGCCCGGCGGACGGGGTGGCCCAGGGCGATCACGGCCGCGAGGATCAGCTCGTCGGGTGCGCCGAGCAGCTCCTTGACGTCGCCCTCGCGCAGGACGGCCATGGTAGTGATGACGCCGCCCAGGCCCTCGTCCCGGGCGGCGAGCATCAGGTTCCAGGTGAACGGATAGACCGAGGCACCGCCGACGAGGGTGTACCGGTCGAGGTCGCGATCGACGGCCGCCAGGGCTCGCTGGTCGGCGAACACCGCCAGCAGGACCGGCACCTCGTCCAGGTGCTCGGCGAACGCGAACCCGCCACCTGCCGCCGCCTGCTCGGCGATGCGGGGAACGGCGGCCAGGGCCTGCGCCTCGGCGTCGCGGTCGGCCAGGGGGCTCCACGGGGTCAGCCCGGCCTCGGCGAGCGCCAGGTACCGGTACCAGCCGTCGAGGTAGAGGTCGCGCAGGCCGCAGCGCGTGGCGGCGTTCTCGACCACCACCACGCGCCAGCCCTGGCGGTTGCCGCCGCTCGGCGCGAACCGGGCGGTGTCGAGGATGCGGGCGAGCGCGGCGTGCGCGACCGGCTCGTCGGTGAACTCGTACACGGCCCCGGTGGTGCGGAGGGCGTCGGTGAGGTCCATCCGTCGCACGGTAGCGAGCGTGGCACGAAACAGGTTGCCCTCTCACAGATACCCCCCTAGGGTATAGGTGGAGGTTGAGCTCATGCATGACGTCGATCACGACATCCACGCCGGCCATGACACCGACCCCGGCCACACCGCCCACGGCGGCGATGACGCGCACGCCGGCCACGACCCCGACATCTTCCGCCGCCGGTTCTGGCTCAGCCTGGCCCTGACCGTCCCCCTCGTCGTGAGCAGCGAGATGGTCATGGACTGGTTCGGCTACGAGCTCGACGTGCCGGGCCGGGCGTGGCTCGGTCCCGTCCTCGGCTCCGTGGTCTTCTGGTGGGGCGGCTGGCCGTTCCTCACCGGGGGGCTGGCCGAGGCACGCCGCCGCCGGCCCGGGATGATGCTGCTCATCGCCATGGCCGTGGTCGTGGCCTACGGGGCGTCGATGCTGACGAGCCTCGGCGCGTCCGACCTCGACTTCTGGTGGGAGCTGGCCGCGCTGGTGACGGTCATGCTGCTCGGCCACTGGCAGGAGATGAAGGCCATCGGCCAGGCCCAGGGCGCCCTGACGGCCCTGGCCGCGCTGCTGCCCGACGAGGCCGAGCGGGTGGCGCCCGGCGGCGACGTGGCCACGGTGGCCGTCGCCGACCTGGCGACGGGGGACGTGGTCCTCGTCCGCTCGGGGGCACGGGTGCCGGCCGACGGCGTGATCGTCGAGGGCAGCGCGGAGATGGACGAGTCGATGATCACCGGCGAGTCGCGGCCGGTCGCCCGGTCCGTCGCCGACCGCGTCGTGGCCGGGACGGTGTCGACCGACTCGGCCGTGCGGGTGCGGGTCACCGCGGTCGGCGAGGACACGGCCATCGCCGGCATCCAGCGGTTGGTCGCCGAGGCCCAGGCCAGCGGCAGCAGGGCCCAGGCGTTGGCCGACCGGTTCGCCGCGCTGCTCTTCTACGTGGCCACGGCGGCCGCAGCCGTCACCTTCGCCGCCTGGACGGCCGCCGGCGACGTCGACGACGCCGTCGTGCGCACCGTGACCGTCCTGGTCATCGCCTGCCCCCATGCCCTGGGCCTGGCCATTCCCCTGGTCATCGCCCTGGCGACGGGGCTGTCGGCCCGGGCTGGCATCCTGGTGAAGGACCGGCTGGCGCTCGAGCGCATGCGGACGGTCGACACGGTGCTGTTCGACAAGACGGGCACGCTGACCCGGGGCGCCCACGTCGTGACCGGCGTGGCCGGCGACCCGTCGGCCGGGTTCGACGAGGGCGAGGTGCTGCGCATCGCCGGGGCCGTCGAGGCCGACAGCGAGCACCCGCTGGCCCGGGCCATCGTGGCCGAGGCCCGCCGCCGGGGCGAGCCGGCCGAGGCGGAGGGCTTCCGTTCGCGCACCGGGCGCGGGGTCGAGGCCTCGGTGGCCGGCGTGCCCTACGCCGTCGGCGGGCCCGCGCTCCTGCGCGAGCGCGGCGCCGCCGTGCCGGCCGCCCTGGTCGGAACGGTGGGGGCGTGGGCCGAGCGGGGGGCGGCCGTGTTGCACCTGGTGCGGGGCGAGCGTGAGGTGGTGGGCGCGCTGGCCCTCGAGGACGAGGTGCGGCCCGAGGCCCGCCGGGCCGTCGCCGACCTGCGGCGTCTCGGCGTGGACGTGGTGATGATCACCGGCGACGCCCGGCCCGTCGCGGAGACCGTCGCCCGCGAGCTGGGCATCACCGAGGTGTTCGCCGAGGTGCTGCCCGAGGACAAGGACGGCGCCGTGGCCGAGCTCCAGGGCCGCGGCCGGCGGGTCGCCATGGTGGGTGACGGCGTCAACGATGCACCGGCGCTGGCCCGGGCCGACGTCGGCCTGGCCATCGGTGCCGGCACCGACGTCGCGATCGAGTCGGCCGGTGTGGTGCTGGCCGGGAGCGATCCCCGGGGCGTGACCGGCGTGATCCGCCTGTCGCAGGCGTCGTACCGGAAGATGGTCGAGAACCTGGCGTGGGCCGCGGGCTACAACGTGGTCGCCATCCCACTGGCCGCCGGCGCGCTGGCGTGGGCGGGCTTCACGCTGTCGCCCGCGGTCGGGGCCGTGCTCATGAGCCTGTCGACGATCGTGGTGGCGCTCAACGCGCAGCTCCTGCGGCGGGTCGACCTGTCGCCGGCACCGCTCTCAGGGGATCTGACCACGAGAGAGACAGTCGCCCTTGCCGCTTCCGATTAGGGGTGCTTACTATGCGCCTGCTGTGCGGACACCGGGAGGACACGTGCCCCGCAATCGATTCATCGCCGTCGCTGCCATCGCGCTCGCGTCGGTCACCCTCGCTGCCGCCTGTGGCAGCGACGACGACGGCGCCGACGTGCGCGACATCAGCGAGGGGTGCGAGGGGCAGGCCAGCGCATCCGGCTCGGCCTCGGGCTCCGCCAGCGGAGGCACGACGAGCTCGTCCTCCGGCAGCGCATCCGGCTCGGCCGGCGGCGGGTCCGCGTCCGGCACCGAGTGCCCCCAGAGCGGCTCGACGTCGGGTTCCGGCTCGGGCAGCGGCATCGCCAGCGAGGTCGAGGGCAGCACCACCGACAACCCGCTGGTCGAGGCGGCTGTGGCGGACTACGGCACCTACGTCGACGAGCAGGTCGCCGAGACCATCGCCGCCACCACCGTGTTCACCGACGCGGTGCGGGCGGGCGACCTCGAGGCCGCCCAGGCGGCCTACGCCCCCTCCCGCCAGGGCTGGGAGCGCATCGAGCCCATCGCCGGCCTGGTCGAGGAGATCGACGGCGCGGTCGACGCCCGCGTGGACGACTTCGCGGGCGAGGACGACCCCGCGTTCACCGGTTGGCACCGCATCGAGTACATCCTGTGGGAGCTCGGCACCACCGACGGCGCCGCCGAGTTCGCCGACAAGCTCGACGCCGACCTGCAGACGCTCGAGAGCGAGCTGGAGTCCGTCGAGATCCCGCCGGCCGCGCTGGCGGTGGGCTCGTCCGAGCTGATCGAGGAGGTGTCGGCGGGCAAGATCACCGGCGAGGAGGACCGCTACTCGGGCACCGACCTGTGGGACTTCGCCGCCAACGTCGAGGGTTCCGAGCAGGCGTTCGAGCTGCTGGAGCCGGCGCTGGAGGAGGAGGACCCCGAGCTGGTCAGCACCATCGAGGACCAGTTCGCCGAGCTCCACGCCCAGCTGGCCGAGTACGCCGACGGCGAGGGCTACCAGCCCTACAGCGCGCTCACCGAGGACGACAAGACCGCCATGCAGACCACGCTGGCCGCCCTGTCGGAGAACCTGGCCACCATGGCCGGCGTGCTCGGCCTCGAGTAGCACGGGACGGTGACGGGCGATGGGTGAGGCCCGCGATGCCGGCGGGGTGACCCGACGGCGCTTCCTGGCAGGAGGGCTGGCCTCCACGGCCGCCGCGGCCGGCGTCGCCGCCACCGCGGCGGCGTGCGGCACGCCTGACGGCGGTGGGTCGGGCCGCGACGACGCCCTGGCGGTCCGCAGCGACGAGGCCCGCTACCTCGACTTCCGGGGCGTCCACCAGACCGGCATCTCCCATCCCGCCAACACGCAGGGGCTGCTCGCCGCGTTCACGGTGACGGCCGCCGACCGGCAGGAGCTGCGCGACACCTTCGCCGCCCTGACCGGCGAGATCGAGCGGCTCATGTCGGGCCAGCCCTACGACGAGCGCGACCCGGCCTACCCGCCCCTGCACACCGGCGTCGTGGGCAACCCGCCGCCGCCGGCCGACCTGTCGGTGGTGCTGTCGGTGGGCGCCTCGCTGTTCGACGACCGCTACGGCCTGGCCGATCGCCGCCCCTCGGGGCTGGAGGAGATGCCGTTCCTGGCGAACGACCGGCTCGACCCCGAGCGGTCCCACGGCGACCTGCTGCTGACGGTGACCAGCGCACACGCCGACATGAACCTGTTCGCGCTGCGCCAGCTCCACCGGGCCACCCGGGGCACGCTGGCGCTGCACTGGATGCTCGACGGGTACAACCGCCGCACCGAGGCCGCCCCCGGCGAGGCGGGGGTGCGCAACCTGCTCGGGTTCGTCGACGGCACGGCCAACCTCGACGCCCGCGACGACGAGGTCATGGACCGCCACGTGTGGGTGGCGGCCGATGACGACGAGCCGGGGTGGACCGCGGGCGGCAGCTACCACGTCGTCCGGGTGATCCGGATGCTGGTGGAGTTCTGGGACCGCACCCGGCTGTCCGAGCAGGAGGCGCTGATCGGCCGGCGCAAGGCCACCGGCGCGCCCCTCGACGGCGAGGTCGAGACCGACCTGCCCGACTTCGACGCCGATCCCGCGGGCGACGTCACACCGCTCGACTCGCACATCCGCCTGGCCAACCCCCGGACGCCCGGCACCGAGGACGACCGGATCCTCCGGGCCGGCCTCAGCTACTCCCGCGGCTTCGACGGCAGCGGCCAGCTCGACCAGGGCCTGGCGTTCGTGTCGTACCAGCGTGGGATGGCGCAGTTCCTCAACATCCAGGGCCGCCTGGCCGGCGAGCCGCTGGAGGAGTACATCCGCGCCGAGGGTGGGGGGTTCTTCTTCGCCCTTCCCGGGGTGACGGCGGCGGGCGGCATCCTGGGCGAGGGCCTGCTGGCCTGACC
Organism: uncultured Acidimicrobiales bacterium; assembly: GCA_963842395.1. Lineage (GTDB taxonomy): Bacteria > Actinomycetota > Acidimicrobiia > Acidimicrobiales > VFJN01 > ZC4RG19. The sequence continues at coordinate 1,643,167 of CAWJGJ010000001.1, read as the reverse complement.
GCATCCCCAAAAGTGCGCGCGCGAACGAGCGTGCCGTTGCTATGTTGCGTGCACCAGAGAAGGGAGGTGGTCCACACATGAACGACGGTAGACCTGGGACCCTGGAGGTGGCTGGCCGCTGAGCGGTTAGTCGGGCCACTTGGTGGAAACCAACCAGTCCACCAACCTGATCGGTTGCTGGGGACTTGTCCCTCCCGGCGCAACAACTGGCCGAGCAGGTTCTTTTCCGATGAATCTCGTGCGAGGGGAGGCCTCCGGGCCTCCCCTCGTCGCGCCCGCTGGTCGACGCGATCGTCGCCCGGGCGGGTAGAACCACTCGATGGTCGACACCACGCAGCAGGGGGGCAGCCGCAACGAGGGCCCCGAGGGCCCGGGCACGGTGACGGTCGCTCCGGGCGTGGACGTGTACTACGAGCGGAGGGGCCAGGGGCCGCCGCTGCTGTTCCTGAACGGCTCGGGGCAGAGCCTCGACCGCGCCCGGCCGCTCGTCGACGCCATCGCCGGCCGCTTCGAGATGGTGGCGCACGACCAGCGGGGGCTGGGCCGCACCTCGGTGCCCCCCGGCCCGTACTCGATGGCCGACTACGCGGCCGACGCCGCCGCCGTGCTCGACCACGTGGGCTGGCGGTCGTGCCGGGTGATGGGGGTGAGCTTCGGGGGCATGGTCGCCCAGGAGCTGGCGGTGACATGGCCGGCGCGGGTCGAGCGACTGGCGCTGCTGTGCACGTCGCCGGGTGGCGCCGGCGGCGCCTCGTACCCGCTGCACGAGGTGGCCGACCTGCCGGAGGCCGACCGGGCGGCGACGATGCTGCCCTTGTACGACAGCCGGTTCACCCCCGAGTGGCTGGCCGAGCGGGCGGGCGACCGGGCGCTCCTCGAGCGACTCGCGGCCCGGAACCAGGGCGAGAAGTCCGACGAGCAGCTCCGGGGCGAGCGCGAGCAGCTCGACGCCCGCCGCCGCCACGACGTGACCGACCGCCTGGGTGCCATCGCCTGCCCGACGCTGGTGGCGTGCGGGCGCTACGACGGCATCGCCCCGCCGTCCAACGGCGAGGCGATCGCCGGGCGCATCCCCGGCGCCGAGCTGCGGCTGTACGAGGGCGGCCACGGCTTCTTCGGCCAGGACCGCACCGCCCTGCCGGAGATCTTCGACTTCCTGTCCACCTGACCTGCGGGAACGACGGGAGCGCCCGACCGCCCTCGACCTCGACCTGTGGGTGAGGTTGACCGTCTCAGCCGGGCTCGAAGTCGAACTCGACGTGGGCCGAGCGCAGGCCGTACACGAACGCGTTGGGCATCTCCACCGGCGCGGTGCCCGGCACCAGCCGCATCGACCGCACCCGCCGCACCAGCTCGGCGAAGAACAGCCGGATCTCCATCCGGGCCAGCGCCGCGCCCAGGCAGAAGTGGGTGCCGAAGCCGAAGGCGATGTGGTTGTTGGGGTTGCGGGTGACGTCGTAGCGCTCGGGGTCGGCGAAGTGGGCGGGGTCGCGGTTGGCCGAGGCGTACATGAGCACGAGCTGCTGTCCCGCCAGCACCGGCGCGCCGCCGACCTCGGTGTCGGCCATGGCGACCCGGCACATGTTGTGGATCGGCGTGACCCAGCGGATGAACTCCTCGGTCGCCACCGTCAGGTCGGCCCCGGCCTTGAGGGCCGCCCACTGGTCCGGCCGGGCGATGAGGTCGAGGATGGTGCGGGCGATGACGGTCCGGGTGGTCTCGGCGCCCCCGTCGAGCAGCAGCAGGCAGTCGGATATGACGGCGTCGACCCCGAGGGCCTCGCCGTCGACCGCGGCCTGGGTCCAGATCGACATGATGTCGTCGGCCGGGCATTGCTGCTTGTGGGCGTGGAGGTCGCTGGCCGCCTGGGCGAACTCCATGGCGGCGAGCATGCCGTCCTCGTTGAAGTAGCGGGGCCCGCCGCCCATGACGATGGTGCGCTCCGACCACTCCTTCAGGTCGCGCCAGCGCTCCTCCGGGAAGCCCAGCAGCCAGGCGATGGTCTTGGCGGGCAGGGGAGCGGCCAGCTCGTCGACGATCTCGGCCGTGCCGCCGTTGGCGGCGACGGCGTCGACGAGGCCCGCCACCTCGGCCCGCACGTGGTCCTCCCGGGCGGCGACCGCCCTGGGGGTGAACCGGCGCGCCACCAGGCTGCGGCGCTTGTGGTGCTGGGGATCGTCGAGGCCGATGATCGCGGGGTCGGCGGGGATGTTGGGCCGGTAGCCGCCCTTGGCCTGGTCGGAGTTGACGAACTCCTCCTTGCGGCGCTCGACGTCGACGATGTCGTCGTAGCGCAGCACGCCCCACAGCTCGTTGGTGGCGTCCCACACCAGCGGACCCTCGTCGCGCAGGCGCCGATAGGCCGAGTACGGGTCGTCGACGTAGAACTGGCCGTCGAGCAGGTCGGTCATCCCGAGACAGTAGAACGTGTTCTGCCCCCGCGACGGCCCGATCACCGCCCGCCCGGACGCCGGCCTGTCACTCCCGACACGTACACTTGTTCGTGTTTCATCCGTCCACTCCGGGGGCGGCGGCATGGAAGGATCATCGGATGGCCAAGGGCAGCGGGCAGCAGACGCACCAGCGCCGCCGCGACGAATCCGGGTCGGCCGGCGATGCGCCCTCGTCGCAGGCTGCGGTCGACGCGGCGGTCGCCGCCTGTCGCGCCGGGACGGCCCGGCCGCCGCGCCACCTGGTCGAGGCCGTGGCCCGCCTCGGCGCTCGGGCCAGCGCGGACGGGTCCGCCGGCCGATGCGGGCCTGCCGACCCGATCGAGGGCATCCTGGCCGGCGGCCTCGTCGCCGGGGTGGCCGCGGCCTGGCAGCACGGCTGGCAGCCCGCCGACCTCCATCGGGCGATCGAGCGTCGTCACGGGCGGGCCCATGCCCGCCTCGCGGCACGGGCGGTCGCCCACGAGGCGGGGCGCCACCCCGAGCACGCGGTCCCGCCCCGCTGGCAGTCCCAGCTCGACGCCATCGGCGCGGTCGAGGCCGGCCGCGGCGGGCCGGCCGGCGGGCGCTGGGTCGTGCCCGGGCCGACCCCGGCCGCCCCCGACGGCGCTCCCGACCCGGCCCGGGTGCGGGCGGCGGCGGTGGCCATCGAGACGTTGGCGACGCTGCGCGCCCTGCCCGCGCTGCCCAAGCTCGGGCCCATCCCCGGCGAGCCCGGCGCGGGTGCGGGCCGCCGCGGGTCGGCCGCCAGCGCCAGGCTCCGGCCGGGGCACCGGGACGGCGCGCCGGTGGGCGCCGATCCCCGGGTGCTGCACAAGGTCACGTCGCTGCTGGCCAAGGCCGAGTCGACCAACTTCCCCGACGAGGCCGAGGCGCTCACCGCCAAGGCCCAGCAGCTCATGACCCGCCACGCCATCGACCACGCCCACATCGACGCCCAGCGGGGCGGCCCGCGGGTGAGCGGGCGGCGGGTCGCCATCCACGAGCCCTACGCCGGCGCCCGCCTGCTGCTGCTGGCGGCGGTGGCCGACGCCAACCGGTGCCGGGCGGTGTGGTCGAAGCAGTGGGGCTTCGCCACCCTGTTCGGCGACGACGGCGACCTCGACGCGGTGGAGCTGCTGTTCACGTCGCTGCTGGTGCAGGCCACCCGCGCCATGGTGGCCGAGCCCCGGCTCCACGCGGCCACCGCGGGCAGCACCCGCTCGTTCCGCCACTCGTTCCTCGTCGCCTTCGCCCAGCGCATCGGCGACCGCCTGCGCGAGGCGGCCGACGCCGTCACCGCCCAGGCGGCCCGGCGCAGCACTTCGCTCGTGCCGGTGTTCGAGCAGCGACGCGAGGCGGCCGACGCCGCGTTGACCGAGGCGTACCCCACGCTCGGGACCACCCGCATGTCGGCCCGCAACGCCGCGGGGTGGCACGCCGGCCAGCGGGCGGCGGACCGGGCCGAGCTGGGCACCGAGCCGTCGGTCGCCCCCACGCGCATCCGGCGGGCGCTCTCGTAGCCCGATCAGGCCTGGCCGGTCGCCACCTTCTTCGCCCACGGGTAGTCGGCCTTGCCGCTCGGCGAGCGCTGCATCTGCTCGACCAGGTGCAGCTCGCGGGGCACCTTGTAGCCGGCGATGGTGGACCGGCAGTGCTCCTGTACGGCGTCGAGGTCGGGCGTCATCCCCGGGCGGGCCTGCACCACCGCCGCGACCCGCTGACCCCAGCGCTCGTCGGGCACGCCCACGACCACGGCGTCGTACACCGCGGGGTGCGACTTCACCGCCGTCTCGACCTCCTCGGGGTAGATCTTCTCGCCCCCCGAGTTGATGGACTGCGAGCCCCGCCCGAGCAGCGTCACCGAGCCGTCGGCCTCGACGAGGGCCATGTCGCCGGGGATGACGTAGCGGGTGCCGTCGACCTCGACGAACGTCTCGGCCGTCTTGACCGGGTCGTCGTAGTAGCCGAGCGGGATGTCGCCGCTGCGGGCCACCCGGCCGACCACGCCCGACCCTGGCGTCACGGGCCGCAGGTCGTCGTCCAGCACGACGGTGCCCGACACCGGTGAGACCGTGGGCCCGCCCCGCATGGCGGTCTTGCCCTTCTCGACCCTGATGATGCCGTTGGCCCCGCCCTCGGACGAGCCGACCGCGTCGGTCAGCACGACGTTCGGGAAGCGCTCGATGTACTGGTCCTTGAGCGAGGGCGAGAACACCGCTGCGGTCGACGACAGCGACAGCAGCGACGACAGGTCACGCCCGTCGCTCGGCGGCTCGGCCAGCGCCTCGATGAGGGGCCGGGCCATGGCGTCGCCGGTCATCATCATCGAGTTGACCTTCTCGGCCTCGACCAGGCGCCACACGTCGTGCGGGTCGAACTGGGCTGTGAGCACGATCTTGTTGCCCTGGAAGCTCTGGCCCATGACCGCCCACTGCGTGGCGCCGTGCATGAGCGGGGCGATGGACAGGAACGTCAGAGCGAAGCCCATGCGCTTGCCCCGCTCGACCAGGTCACCGGGCGCCTGCGCCCGCTCGCCGCTGAGCACGTCGATGCCGCCGCCCAGGGCGAACAGCACGTCCTGGTGCTGCCAGACCACGCCCTTGGGCATGCCCGTTGTGCCGCCCGTGTAGAGGATGTAGAGGTCGGTGCCCGACCGGGGGCCGAAGTCCCGCTCGGGCGACGCGCCTGCCAGGGCCTGCTCGTAGTCGCGCCCGATGACCAGCCGGTGGCGCAGGTCGGGCATCTGGTCGGCGACACCTGCCACCCGATCGGCGAAGGCGGCGTCGTGCACCAGCGCCTTCAGGTGGGCGTTGCCGAACAGGTAGGCGAGCTCGTCGGCCACGTAGCGGTAGTTGATGTTGATCCACACCGCCCGGAGCTTGAACACCGCCCACAGGCACTCGACCCACTCGGCGGAGTTCACGCCGTAGATGCCCACGTGGTCGCCGGGGCCGATGCCCTGGCCGGCCAGGTGGTGGGCGAGGCGGTTGGCCCGCTGGTCCATCTCGGCGTACGTCCGGCGGGCGTCGCCGGCCACCAGGTACTCACGCTCGCCCCACGTGTCGACCGAGTGCTCGAACAGGTCGGCCAGGTTGTACTCCATCGCATCCCCCACGTCCTTCGCCGGGCGCGTCGGCCCCCGCGGATTGAAACATGTTCTAGCGCACGGCCCCGGACGGGCCCTCCCCGCCCACCGGGATGGGGCTTGCGTTGGAGCGCGCTCGAAGGTCTACACAAGCCCCATGACACGACTCAACGACACCGTGAGCCTCGTCACCGGCGCCAGCAGCGGCATCGGCGAGGCCACCGCCCGGCAGCTGGCGGCACAGGGCTCGGCGGTGGCCCTGGTGGCCCGGCGCAAGGACCGGCTCGACGCGCTGGCCGCCGCCATCGAGGCCGAGGGCGGGCGGGCGCTCGCCATCGAGGCCGACGTCACCGACCAGGAGCAGGCGATCGGCGCCGTCAAGCAGGCGGTCGGCGAGCTCGGCCGCCTCGACACCGTGGTCAACAACGCCGGCGTGATGTTGCTGGGCCCGGTCGTGGGCGCGCCCACCGAGGAGTGGGACCGGATGGTGTCCCTCAACGTCCAGGGCCTGCTCTACGTCAGCCACGCCGCCATCCCCCACCTGCTGGAGGCGGCGGCCGGCGAGCCCCGCCGGGTCGCCGACCTGGTCAACATCAGCTCGGTGGCCGGGCGCATGACCCGGGTCGGCTCCGCGGTCTACAACCTCACCAAGCACGGCGTCGGGGCGTTCAGCGACTCGCTGCGCCAGGAGGTCACGGGTCGGCACGTGCGGGTGTCGCTGGTCGAGCCCGGCGCCACGTCGACCGAGCTGGGCGACCACCTGCGGCCCGAGATCCGCGACCAGCTGCGGAGTCGCCTCGCCGACGTCGAGCGGCTGGAGGCGGCCGACATCGCCGACGCCGTCGCCTACATCGTCACCCGCCCCCGCCACGTGGCGGTGAACGAGATGCTGGTGCGGCCCACCGAGCAGGAGAACTGAGCGGCCCAGGGCGGCGGCGGGTCGACGTCGACCGCCCGGAGCACACGACAGGGCTCGGACGGCCCTTCCCCCGGCCGTCCGAGCCCTGCCTCACCCACGGCTCACTCGCCCGGCTCGGCCTCCTCGGCCTCCTCGGCACGGGGGACGACGGCGGTCACGACCGGATGGACCTTGCCGGCGAGGTCGAGGACGGCAGCGGCGTCCAGGCCTTCCTGCCCCCACGCCCAACCGTTCAGGGTGACGACGACGCCCGGCTCGGGCTCCCAGGTCACCCAGATCTCCTCGCCGTCGATCGACGAGAGGTAGGCGGTGTGCCCGGCCACGTCGACCTGCTGGTCGGCCAGGTGGGGGACGAGCGGGTCGATGCCGATGCCGGACTCGGTCTTCACGGTCACCTCGCCGGTGGTGACTGACCCACTCGCGCTGTCGGGGTCGACGTAGGTGATCCTGGCCCCGACGCGGTCCGGGTCCAGGGCGAACTCGTGCGTCGTGGTCGACTCGACGAGCCGCCCGGGCCGGTCGCCCGGGGCATCGGCGATGTGTTCGGCCAGCGGCAGCACCTCGGCGAGGGTGGCGCCGTTGGCCTGGATCGCCCCCAGCCACCGGCCGTCGCCGCGCACGGCGAGCTCGAACGAGTCCGCGTTGTCGGTGCCGAGCACGTCTGCCGTGGTCCCGTTCCCGAGTGGGGTCCCTTCGTCAGCGCGGTCGCCATCGTCGGCGGCGCCGAAGTCGTCGGCGAGCCCTTCGGCGAGCACGTCGGTCGGCCCGGTGACGACTGCGGCCACGCCGCCGCCGTCGAGCTCGTAGACGTCGGCGTCGAGCGGCGCGGCCGCAGCGGCGTTCAGGTCGCCGACGGTGCTCTCCATGGCGACGAACCCGGCCGGCAGGTCGGCGGGGTCGAGCCCGTAGACCGGACCCCGGTATCCACCCGGCTCGGTCGTCGTCGGGGTTGTCCCTTCGGAGCCGGTCCGGGTATCGGGCCCGTCGTCGCTCATCAGCGCCGCCATCCCTGCGAGCGCCAGCACCGCGGCGGCGACCGCCACCCCGATGACGACTCGTCGGGCCGGGGGTGGAGGGAGCCGTCGCCGTGCACGACGCGGCCCGTCGAGGTCGCCCACCAGCCGCACCGGCGTCGTGACGTCGAGCGCCGGGCGCTCGGGGATCGTCGTGGCAGCGGCGACGGCGCGGAGCACGGCGCGGACATGGTCCTCGGTGCGGTCGTCGACGGCGGTCATCGGATGGTCTCCTTCAGGCGGGCGAGGCCCCGGTGGATGGACGACTTGACGGTGCCGGGGCGGCACGAGAGCAGTCGGGCGATCTCGTCGACGGGCAGGTCCTCGTAGAACCGCAGCACGATGGCGGCCCGCTGGCGCGGCGGCAGCTCGACCAGCATCGACCAGGTGTCGTCGACCTCGGGGGGCAGTGCCACCCGCTCGCGCTCCCACGGCCGGGCGGCGTCGCGTGCCCGGCGCTGCGCCGCGTCGCGGCACCCGTTCACGACCGCGACGCGCAGGTAGCCGTCCGGGTTCTCGACGCGGCCCCAGTTGCGGTGGATGCCCAGGAAGGCGTCCTGGGCGATCTCCTCCGCCAGCTGGGTGGAACCGGTCATCAGCCGGGCGAGGCGCACGGCGACGGGCCACAGGCGGGCGTACGCCGCCTCGAACCCTTCCGTCGCGGGTGTGCCGGTGCGGCCCGGCTGGACCGCGGGATTGGTGTTGCCGACCATCATCGGGGATGACCGGATCGCGCCGGGATTCGTTCCCTCACCGCCGCGATCTCCCGGCGACACGGGATCACCAGTCCGCCGGTCGTCCCGTGTGACCAGTCGCTGGAGCGCCGCTCAGCCGCTGAGCTCGTACTCGGCGGGGTCGGGCTGAAGCGTGCGGCGCCAGTACTCGAGCAGCGTGAAGGGCCAGTTCTGGGTGATGCGCCCGGTCGCGTTCTTGTACCAGGTGTTCACCTCGGAGGCGCCCCACGCCATGCGCCGGTTCTCGGCGTCGACCGCCACGTTGAACCGGTCGTGCACGTCGCGTCGCACGTCGATCGCCCGGTGGCCGTCGGCGAGCAACGTCCCGAGCAGGCCGAGGATGTACCGCACCCCGCACTCCGAGAAGTAGATGATGCTGCCGTTGATGACGATGTTGGTGTTGGGGCCGTACAGGCAGAACAGGTTCGGGAAGCCGGGGATAGTGACGCCGAGGTAGGCGCGGGCCTCGCCGTCCCAGTGCTCGTGCAGGTCGGCCCCGTCGCGCCCGGTCACCCGCATGGGCACCAGGAACTGCGAGGCCGTGAACCCGGTGCCGTAGATCAGCACGTCGACGTCGTGGGCCTCGCCGTCCACCGTGACGACGCCGGTGGGGGTGATCTCGCGGATGGCGGTGGTGACGAGCGCGACGTTGTCGCGCTTGAGCGTCCGGGCCCAGACGCCGTTGTCGCGGATGACCCGCTTGGCCCCCACCGGGTAGGAGGGGACGACCGCGTCGAGCAGGTCGGGCCGGTCGGCGAACTCGGCCGAGATGTACTCGGTCAGCATCAGTCGCATCATCTCGTTCATGGGGCCGACCGACCCGGGCTGGTCCCATGCCGGGTCGACGGTCACGCCGGCCAGGGCGCCGTCGCCCATGCGCCAGAAGATGCTGAACCGGTTGAACTCGCTGTAGGCGGGCACGTGGTTGTAGAGCCAGGTGAGGCCCTCGGGCACCGCGGCGTGGTAGTCGGGCGTGGGCACCATCCACGCCGGGGTGCGCTGGAGCACGACAAGCTCGCCCACCTCGGGGGCGATCTCGGGGATGAGCTGCATCGCGCTCGCGCCCGTGCCGATGACCGCCACGCGCTTGCCGGCCAGGTCGACGGACGCGTCCCAGCGGGCCGAGTGGAACGCCGGGCCGGCGAAGCTGCCGACGCCTGGGATCTCGGGGTAGTGGGGGCGGTTGAGCTGGCCCACGGCGCTGATGACCGCGTGCGCTTCGAGCTCCTCCTCGCCCTCGGGCGTGCGGACCCGCACCAGCCAGGTCGCCGTGTCCTCGGACCAGGTGGCCGACAGCACCTCGGTGCGCAGCCGCACCCGGTCGCGCACCCCGAAGACGTCGGCGCACTCGCTCAGGTAGCTGTGCAGCACGGGCTGGGTGGAGTAGTGGAACGGCCAGTCGTGGCGCTGGGCGAAGCTGTAGCTGTAGTTGTGGTTGGGGTTGTCGACCCGGCAGCCCGGATACTGGTTCTCGTACCAGGTCCCGCCCACGTCGTCGTTCTTGTCGACGATCATGAAGTCGACGCCGGCCTGGGCCAGGCGGTGGCCGGCCAGCAGGCCCGATTCCCCGGCCCCGACGACGAGCACCCGGAACTCGACGTCCGGCGCCACGTCGTCCTTGTGCCAGGTGGGAGCGCGGCGGTCCTCGCCCCGGTGGGCCAGCTCCTCCTCGAGCAGCGGCAGGTACTCGGCCATCTCCCCGACGCCCGCGGTGTACTCCATGATGCGCAGCACGTCCTCGTCGGACGGGACCGGCGCGGGCCGGCTGCCGCCGTCGCGGAAGCGGATGAGCGCCTCGAGCGCCAGCTCGCGGATGCCCTCGGCCTGCTCGTCGGTGAACCCGCCGCCCGGGAAGGCCAGCATGATCGGGTCGACCCGGAGGTCGTCGCGCAGCAGGCTCATGTCACCGGTCGTGTAGGCCAGCGCGGGCAGCAGGGGCTGCAGCTCCGCGTCGGCCAGGTGGCGACGCAGCTCGTCGTCGGATTCGGTGATGGGCGCGACCTCGGACACGAACGGGCTCGACAGCCCCGTCGTGCGGCCGTTGCCGGCCGTGGACCCGTCGGCGAGACCGGGTCCGGCCGGCTCGGCGGTCTGGGCGGTCTCGGCGGTGTCAGCCATGAGTGGATGCCACTCCCTTCGGGGCCTGCTGCGACATGAAGCCGAACAGGTAGCCGGCCACGCGGCGCATCTGGATCTCCTCGGCCCCCTCGGTGATCCGGTAGCGCCGGTGGTGGCGGTAGATGTGCTCGAACGGCTCGTGGCGCGAGTACCCCAGCCCGCCGAAGACCTGCATGGCCCGGTCGGCGGCCTCGCAGCACAGGCGGTTGGCCCAGTAGTTGCACATGGACACCTTGTCGGACACCGAGAACGCGCCGTAGGTGTCCATCTGCCATGCCGTCTTGTGGACGAGGGCCCGGAGCATCTCGCACTGGGTGACCAGCTCGACGATGGGGAACTGGACGCCCTGGTTGGTGGCGAGCGGCTTGCCGAACGGCGCCCGTACCTTGGCGTACTCGATGGCCCGGTCGAGGCAGTAGGCGGCGGCGCCCAGGCTGGAGGCGGCCTGGCGGATGCGGTTCTCGTTGAAGAAGTGCTGGACGACCTGGAGCCCCGTGCCCTCGCCGCCGAAGATGGCCGAGTGCGGCACCCGCACGCCGGTGAGGCGGATGTGGGCGTGGTCCGTGGGCATGTTGAAGGTCCACAGGTACTCGAGGATCTCGAAGCCCGGGCTGTCGGTGGGGACGAGGAAGGCGGTGATGCCGTGCCCGTCGCCGGGCTCGCCGCTCGTGCGGGCCATGATCATGTCGTAGCGGGCCCGGTGGATGCCGGTGTTCCACGTCTTCTCGCCGTCGATCACCCACTCGTCGCCGTCGCGGACGGCGGTGGTCTCCATGTGGGTGGCGTCGGAGCCGTGGGCGGGCTCGGTGATGCCGAAGGCGAAGCCCCGGCGGCCGGCGGCCAGGTCGTCGACCCACTCGTCCTGCTGCTCGTCGGTGCCGTAGGCCAGCATGAGCAGCAGGCCCACGTTGTTGCCGACGATGGCGTGCTCGTTCTGCAGGTCGCAGTGCAGGCCCAGGCCCTTGCGGGCCAGGTGCTCGCGGATGACGGCCATGCCCAGGTTGGTGCCGTCCTGGCCGCCGTGCTCCTTGGGGAACGGGTAGCGGTAGTGGCCCGCGGCGTCGGCCCGGCGGCGCGCCTCGCCCAGCAGCGCCTCCCACTCCTCGTTGGGCAGGCCGCCGCGCTCCCAGTCGGTGCGGGCGTCCTCGCGGCGGTGGTCGAAGAACCGGACGTTGTCGTCGGCCTCTTCGAGCGGCCTGATCTCGCGCTCGATGAAGTCGTCCAGCTCGGCCAGGTAGTCGACCAGGTCCTGGGGGATGTCGAAGTCCAAGCCGTGCCCCTCCCGTTCCGTGACGGGAGCCGCGCCACGGTCGTGACCGAACATAGCGCCCGCCCCCGCCGGATGCCTCGGCCAACTGACACGACCATCAGCGGGCCTGGCCGCGTCCCCAAGTAGAACGTGTTCTCGTTCGCGGGCCATACTGGGCGCGCCGACACCGAACGGGGAGGGCACGTGCACCTGGCGTACACCGAGGCCGAGGAGCAGCTGCGCACCGAGCTGCGCGCGTACTACGACACCCTGCTCGACGACGACACCCGGCACGAGCTGCGCCGCGGCGAGGGCATCGGCCCCGTCATGCGCAGGGTGGTGCGGCAGATGGGCGCGGACGGCTGGCTGGGCATCGGCTGGCCCACCGAGTACGGCGGCCAGGGCCGGGGCCCCGTCGAGCAGTTCGTGTTCTTCGACGAGTCGATGCGGGCCGGCGCCCCCGTCCCCATGCTCACCATCAACTCCGTGGCGCCCACGCTCATGGAGTTCGGCAGCGAGGAGCAGCGCCGCCGCTTCCTGCCGGCCATCCTCGCCGGCGAGATCCACTTCTGCATCGGCTACAGCGAGCCTGGCGCCGGCACCGACCTCGCCTCGCTGCGCACCAGGGCGGTGCGCGACGGCGACAGCTACGTGGTCAGCGGCCAGAAGATGTGGACCAGCCTGGCCAGCGACGCCGACTACTGCTGGCTCGCGGCCCGCACCGGCGCCGAGGACAGCCGCCACCGGGGCATCTCCATCTTCATCGCCCCCATGGACAGCCCGGGCATCGAGCGCACCCCGCTCCAGCTCCTGTCGTCGCACGACATCTGCTCGGTGTACTGGGACGACGTGCGCATCCCGGCCGAGAACCTGGTGGCCGGCGAGAACGAGGGCTGGAAGCTGATCGTCAACCAGCTCAACCACGAGCGGGTCACCCTGTGCAGCCCGGGCATGGCCGAGCAGATGCTGCACGACACCATCGACTGGGCCCGCACCACCACGCTGGCCGACGGTCGCCGCGTGATCGACCAGGAGTGGGTGCAGATCAACCTGGCGAAGGCCTACGCGGGCTTCGAGTTCCTGCGGCTCGCCAACTGGAAGGTGGCCGCCGACGCCACCCGCGACCACCTCGACGTGGCCGACGCCAGCACCATCAAGGTGTTCGGCACGGAGCACTACCTCGAGTCGTTCCGCCTGCTCATGGAGGTGCTCGGCGAGCGCTCGTACCTCACCGAGCACGCGCCCGGCGCGCTGCTCGGCTCGCGGCTGGAGCAGATGTACCGCAGCCTGCTCATCCTCACCTTCGGGGGTGGCACCAACGAACTGCAGCGCGACCTGATCGCCGCCTTCGGCATGGGCATGCCCATGGCCAAGCGCTGACCGGCTTTCGCCTGTGTCCCGAGTCGTAGGTCCGTTGGATATTTCGGCGAGTCCTGAGCGTCGCTCGCAAGGACGCACGACGAGGCGCAGCCGTAGCTGCGGCGAGGAGGAGGACGCCGCGAGCGGCGTTCAGGGCCGGCGAAATACCGACATGACTTGCGACTCGGGACACAAGGTGAACGGGGACACGTGGACTTCGATCTGACCGACGAGCAGCAGGCCACCGTCGAGGTGGCCGCCAAGCTGCTGGGCGACAAGGCGGCGCCCGACGCCATCCGGGCGCTGGAGCAGGCCGACGACCTGCGCTTCGACCGCGAGCTGTGGGCCGCGCTGGCCGACGCCGGGCTGCTGGGCATCGCCGTGCCCGTCGCGCACGGCGGCGCGGGCCTGGGCCTGCTGGAGCTGGCGCTCGTGCTCGAGGAGGTGGGCCGGCGCACCGCACCCGTCCCCGCCCTGGCCGCGCTGGCGCTGGGCGGCCTGCCCGTGGCCCGGTGGGGGACCGCCGCGCAGCAGGCGGCGATCCTGCCCGGACTGGCCGCGGGCACGACCGTGCTCACGGCCGCGCTGGTCGAGCCCCTGGGCGACCCGCTGACCCCCTCGACCACCGCCCGCCCGGACGGCGACGGTTGGGTGCTGGACGGGGTGCGCACCAACGTGCCGGCCGGCCTCGTCGCCGACCTGGTGATCGTGCCGGCCGTCACCGACGCCGGCATCGGGCTGTTCGTCGTCCCGGCCGGCGCCGACGGTGTGACCAGCGAGCGGCAGGACACGACCACCGGGACGCCCGACGCCCGCCTCACCCTGGCGGGCGTGCGGGTCGGGCCCGACGCGCGGCTGGGACCTGCCGACGCCGAGGGCACGACGCTGCGGTGGCTGGTCGAGCACGCCACCGTCGCCGCCTGTGCGGTGATGTCGGGTGTGGCGGCCGAGGCCGTCCGCATCACCGGCGAGTACACCTCCGCCCGCGAGCAGTTCGGGCGGGCCATCGCCACCTTCCAGGCCGTGGGCCAGCGGGCGGCCGACGCCTACGTCGACGCCCAGGGCATCCGGCTCACCATGCTGCAGGCGGCGTGGCGCCTGGGCGCAGGGTTCCCGGCCGACCGCGAGGTGGCAGTGGCCAAGTACTTCGCCGCCCTGGGCGGGCACCGGGTCGTCCATGCCGCCGCCCATCTGCACGGGGGCATGGGCGTCGACCGCGACTACCCGCTGCACCGCTACTTCCTGCTGGCCAAGCAGCTCGAGCTCACGCTGGGCGGCGCCACCCGCCAGCTGGTCGCCCTGGGCGCCATCCTCGCCGCCGAGGGCCCCACCCGCTGACGGCACCTACGCTCCCCGCGCAGCCGGTGCCGTCGCGAGGGCGAACGCCGGCGCTCAGTGCAGGGCGAACTTGAGGGCGATGAGCGTCAGCCCGATCATGCCGCTGGCCAGCGTCGACGCCACGACAGCCAGCCCGTGCAGCCCGCTGCGGCGCGCCGCGATCCATCCGACCACCCCGAGCAGCACCGTGGTGCAGAGCAGGCCCACGAGCACCGCGTCCCGGTTGTCCGCCCCCGCCAGCGCGGCGAGCAGCATGGCGGCCAGCGGCACGAACGACGCGGTCACCAATCGCCACGAGCTGGCCAGCCGGTGGCGGGCGTGGGCCCGGCGGGCGGGCGAGACGCCCACCACCCGGATGGCCACCAGGTGGGCGTACGACTCGGCCAGCCAGTAGACGAGGAGGGTCACGATCACCGCCAGGGTGGTCTTGCCCACCGTCGACTGCCCGGCGCTGACAGCCATCACGCTCCCGGAGACGATCGTGCCGTACACGGTGGCCGCCAGCTGGTCGACCTCGATGTCGACCTCGCCGGCGGCGGCGAGCGCGGCCACGCCGTCGTCGCCGGGGCCGGTGGGCTCGGTGGACTCGAGGCCGGTCGGGGCCGGGGCTGCCTCGTCCATGAGGCCAGTGTCGCGCCCCGTGCGGCCGACCCGGCAGCCCGGCGGTAGACATGGGCGCCATGGTCGAGATCGTGTCTCCGCTGGCGGGCACCGTTGCGCGCATCGAGCGGGCTGTCGGTGCCGCGGTCGACGCGGGCACGACCGTCGTGATCGTCGAGTCGATGAAGATGGAGTACGCCATCGACGCCGGCGCGGCGGGCACCGTCGCCAGCGTGGGCGTGGCGGTGGGCGACACCGTGCAGCCCGGCGACGTCCTCGCGGTCGTCGACGCCCGTCCGGCGCCGGTCGCCCCAACTCCCGACGCGGGCGCGACGCCGGCCCGCGTGGCGGAGCCGGTGGGCGGACCGGCAGCGGGCGCGCTCGGTCCCTACGGGGGGCCCGGTCCCGACGGCGAGCCGGGTCCCGACGGGGCACCTGGCCAGGAGGGTGAGGTGAACGCCGGAGCGGGAGCGTCGCTCCGCGCCGACCTGGCCGAGGTCGTGGAGCGGCACGCCGTGGGCCTCGACGCCGCCCGGCCGGACGCGGTGGCCCGCCGCCACGGACGGGGGCACCGCACGGCGCGTGAGAACGTGGCCGACCTGCTCGATCCCGGCTCGTTCGTCGAGTACGGGCCGCTGGCGATCGCCGCCCAGCGCCGCCGCCGCCCGGTGGACGACCTGATCGCCCGCACGCCGGCCGACGGCCTGGTGGCCGGCGTCGGCACCGTCGACGGCCGCCCCACGGCCGTGCTGTCGTACGACTACACCGTGCTGGCCGGCACCCAGGGCTACCAGAACCACCGGAAGAAGGACCGCCTCATCGACGTCATCGAGCGCCAGCGGCTGCCGGTGGTGTTCCTCGCCGAGGGCGGCGGTGGGCGGCCCGGCGACACCGACGCGCCCGGGGTGTCGGGCCTCGACACCGAGGCGTTCCACCTGTGGGGCCGGCTCAGCGGCCTGGTGCCGCGGGTGGGCATCACCACGGGCCGGTGCTTCGCGGGCAACGCCGCCATCCTCGGGTCCAGCGACGTCGTGATCGCCACCCGGGGATCGAACATCGGCATGGGCGGCCCGGCGATGATCGAGGGCGGTGGCCTGGGCGTGTTCGCCCCCGAGGACGTCGGGCCGGTCGACGTGCAGGTGGCCAACGGCGTGGTGGACGTCCTGGTCGAGGACGAGGCCGAGGCCGTGGACGTCGCCCGGCGTTACCTCTCGTACTTCGCCCCGCCGCCGTCGGCCATCGGCACCACGACCACCGGCACCACGACGGGCGGCACCGGGACCGGCGACGCGGCCGGCCCCGCCGGAGGCGCCGGCGACGGCTGGACGTGCGGGGACCAGGCGCTGCTCCGCGACCTGGTGCCCGAGAACCGGCGCCGGGTGTACGACGTCCGGGGGGTGATCGCCGGGATGGCCGACACCGACTCGGTGCTGGAGCTG
The DNA here is from genome assembly GCA_963842395.1 of uncultured Acidimicrobiales bacterium. Taxonomy (GTDB): domain Bacteria; phylum Actinomycetota; class Acidimicrobiia; order Acidimicrobiales; family VFJN01; genus ZC4RG19. The sequence goes on along the minus strand of CAWJGJ010000001.1, from coordinate 1,626,881 downwards.
CGGGCGGGGTTCGGGGCCGGGATGATCACCGCGCTGGTGAAGGTCGAGGGGCGGCCGCTCGGCATCGTGGCCAACAACCCCGCGCACCTGGCCGGGGCCATCGACTCGGACGGTGCCGACAAGGCCGCCCGCTTCCTCCAGCTCTGCGACGCGTTCGACGTGCCGCTGCTCTTCCTGTGCGACACGCCCGGGATCATGGTCGGCCCGGACGCCGAGGAGACCGCCCTGGTGCGCCACGCCAGCCGCCTGTTCGTCACCGGCGCCAGCCTCACGGTCCCCTTCGGCACGATCATCCTGCGCAAGGGCTACGGGCTCGGCGCCCAGGCCATGGCGGGCGGCAGCTTCAAGGCCCCGCTCTTCTGCGTGGCGTGGCCGACCGGCGAGGTGGGGGGCATGGGGCTGGAGGGCGCCGTGCGGCTGGGCTACCGCCGCGAGCTCGACGCCATCGACGACCCCGACGAGCGCGAGCGCACGTTCCAGACCATGGTCGAGGCCGCCTACCAGCACGGCAAGGCGCTCAACTCGGCGAGCCACTTCGAGATCGACGACGTGATCGACCCCGCCGACAGCCGCCGCTGGATCACGACGATGCTCGTCTCGGCCCCGCCGCCCCCGCCCCGCACCGGCAAGAAGCGCCCGGTCGTCGACACCTGGTGACCTGGGGCGGGGCGCCGACCGGCCGCCGCGGGTGGCGGCGTCCGACGCGCGGCGCACGCCGGGATCCGGCGACACCGGGCCGGCACCGCTGACTCGACCGGCGGGTCAAGGGGCGGGCAAGCTGCGGGGATGACCGATCTGTTCTCCATCGCTGGCAAGACGGCCGTCGTGACCGGAGGGTCGCGGGGCATCGGGCTCATGATCGCCCGGGGCTTCGTCGAGGCCGGCGCCAAGGTGTACATCTCGTCCCGCAAGGCCGACGTGTGCGACCAGGTGGCCGCCGAGCTGAGCGAGGTCGGCGAGTGCGTCGCCCTGCCCGCCGACCTGTCGACCGAGGCCGAGTGCCGCCGCCTGGCCGAGGAGGTGGCCAGCCGCGAGGACAGCCTCGACATCCTGGTCAACAACGCCGGCGCCACCTGGGGGGCGCCGCTCGAGGACTTCGACGAGGCGGCCTGGGAGCGGGTCCTGTCGCTCAACGTCAAGGGCGTCTTCCACCTGACCAAGTACCTGCTGCCGCTGCTGCAGAAGGCGGGCACCGCGGAGGAGCCGGCCCGGGTCATCAACATCGGGTCGATCGACGGCATCCACGTGCCGGCGCTCGAGACGTACTCGTACTCGTCGTCGAAGGCGGCGGTGCACCAGCTCACCAAGCACCTCGCCCGCCGGCTGGCGCCGGCCGTCACCGTCAACGCCATCGCCCCCGGGCCGTTCCAGTCGAAGATGATGGCCGCCACCCTCGACGCCTTCGGCGACCAGATCGCGGCGGGCGCACCCCTCAAGCGCATCGGTCGCCCCGACGACATGGCGGGCGCCGCCATCTTCCTCGCCTCGCGGGCCGGCGCCTACCTGACCGCGGCCGTCATCCCGGTCGACGGCGGCATCGCCGCGCTGGGCTGAGCGGGCGCCGGTCGCGATCCGGCGTTCGTTCGTCGCGGTTTCCGCAACATCCGAACGCCGGTTCGGCAATTCCTATATTCTTGACCAAATTAGTGGGGAATGCCTAGGGTGGTGCCCAGACGACCGGGGATGGGACCGGTCACGAGATGCCTGCGGGCGCGAAGGACAACACCACCATGCACAACCGCTTGCGATCGACCCTCGGCCTGGCGGCCGCCGGCATCCTGGCGCTCTCCGCCTGCGGCGGCGGGAGCGACGACGAGGCCGGGGCCGCCGGGGACGAGAGCGCGACCATCAACATCGTCGGGTTCGCCGTCCCCGAGGCCGCCAACAAGGCCATCGCCGAGGAGTGGGCCACGACGCCCGAGGGCGAGGGCGTCGAGTTCGAGACGTCCTACGGCGCCTCGGGCGACCAGAGCCGGGCCGTCGTGGACGGGCTCGAGGCCGACTACGTCCACTTCTCGGTGGCGAGCGACGTCACCCGACTCGTGGACGAGGGCCTGGTGGCCGACGACTGGGACGACGGCCCCACCGAGGGCATCGTGTCGTCGTCGGTGGTCGTGTTCGCGGTGCGGGAGGGCAACCCCAAGGGCATCGAGGACTGGGACGACCTGATCCAACCGGGCGTCGAGATCGTCACCCCCAACCCGGCGTCGTCGGGCGCGGCCCGCTGGAACGCGCTGGCCGCCTGGGGCCAGGTGATCGAGAGCGGCGGCACCGAGGCCGAGGCCGAGGCGTACGTCACGAGCTTCTTCGACAACGTCGTGGCCCTGCCGGGCAGCGGCCGCGACGCCACCACGGCGTTCCTGGGCGGCACCGGCGACGTGCTGATGGCCTACGAGAACGAGGCCATCCTCGCCCACCAGAACGGGGAGGAGTTCGACTACCTCATCCCGGACACGACGATCCTCATCGAGAACCCCGGCGCCGTGCTCATCGATGCCGACCCCGAGGCGGAGGAGTGGCTCGACTTCGTGCTCAGCGAGGACGGCCAGCGCCAGTTCGCCCTCACCGGGTTCCGGCCCGTGATCGAGGGCGTCGAGTACGGCGAGGTCGACGGCGCCAACGACCCCGCCGACCCCTTCCCCGCCGTCGAGAACCTCCTGACGGTGGCCGACGACTTCGAGAGCTGGGACGCCCTGTCCGCCAAGTTCTTCGACGAGGAGGAGGGCATCGTCACGCAGATCATCGCCGAGTCCGGGAAGGGCGAGTGAACGCGGCGGCCGTCACGGCCGCCACGACGGTGCCCGGGGGCGGGCGGGCGCGGGTGCGCCGGCCCGCCCGCCCGGGCAGGCTGACCCGCGCCTCCGGCGTGGGCCTCGGCGTGGCCATGCTGTGGTTCAGCCTGCTCGTGCTGCTGCCCCTCGCCGCGGTCGTCGCGACCGCCGCGGAGGGCGGCTGGGCGGGGTTCTGGCGTGCGGTCACCAACGAGCAGACCCTGGCCGCCATCGAGCTGACGGTCGGGTCGGCGCTGCTCGTCACCGCCGTCAACGTGGTGATGGGCACGCTCATCGCCTGGGTGCTGGTGCGCGACGACTTCGCAGGCAAGCGCGTGCTCGAGGTCCTGATCGACATCCCCTTCGCGCTGCCGACCATCGTGGCCGGGCTCGTCCTGCTGTCGTTGTACGGCCCGGACAGCCCGCTCGGCGTCGACGTGGCCAACAGCCGCGAGGCCGTGCTGCTGGCGTTCCTGTTCGTGACGCTGCCCTTCGTGGTCCGCACCGTGCAGCCGGTGCTCGCCGAGCTCGACCCCGAGGTGGAGGAGGCGGCGGCATCGCTGGGCGCCGGGCGGTTCGTGACCTTCCGCCGCATCACGCTGCCCGCCCTGGCCCCGGCCATCGGCGCCGGCGCCGCCCTCTCGTTCGCCCGCGCGGTCAGCGAGTACGGCTCGCTCGTGCTGCTGTCGGGCAACCTGCCGATGCGCACCGAGGTCACGTCCGTCCGCATCCTGAGCAGCATCGAGAACGACAACCTGTCGAGCGCAGCGGCGGTGGCGACCGTGCTGCTGGCCATCTCGCTGGCGGTGATCGTGGCCATCGACCTGCTGCAACGCCGGATCGCCCGCCGTGGCTGACCGACCCGCGCGCCGCCGAGGCCTCGACCGTCGCCCGGCCCGCTACCTGTTGCGGGCGATCGTGGCCACCTACCTCGTGCTGCTGGTGGCCTGGCCGGTGGCGCTGGTGGCGAAGAACGCGTTCGCCGACGGCCTGGTCGACATGCGGGCCATCCTCCAGGACCCCGACGTCACCCACGCCCTGCGCCTCACCATCCAGGTGGCCCTGGTGTCGGTCGTGTTGAACACGGTGTTCGGCGTGGGCATGGCGCTGCTGCTGGCCCGCTACGAGTTCCGCGGCAAGCGGCTGCTCAGCGCGTTCGTGGACCTGCCCCTGGCTGTGTCGCCCATCGTGGTCGGCCTCTCGCTCGTGCTCGTCTACGGCGGCCGGGACGGCTGGTTCGGCCCGGCGCTCGAGGACGCGGGCTTCCAGATCATCTTCGCCCCGCCGGGAATCGTGCTGGCCACCGTGTTCGTGGCGCTGCCCCTCGTCGTCCGCGAGGTCGTGCCGGTGCTGGAGGAGGTGGGCGTCGAGCAGGAGCAGGCCGCCCACAGCCTCGGCGCCGGCCCGGTGGCGACGTTCCGCCGGATCACCCTGCCGGCCATCCGCTGGGCGGTGGTGTACGGCGTCGTCCTCAGCCTGGCGCGGTCGCTGGGCGAGTTCGGTGCCGTCAAGGTGGTGTCGGGCAACGTCCTCGGCCGCACACGCACCGCCACCCTGGTGGTGGAGGAGAAGTACCTCAACTTCGACCGGGGCGGCGCCTACGCCACCGCCTTCCTGCTGGCGCTGGTGTCAGTGGCCTGTATCGTCGTCGTTTCGCTGATCCGCCCCCGCACCCCCCGGGAGGGCATGTCGTGAGCATCGAGATCCGCGGCATCGGCAAGCGCTTCGGGGACTTCGTGGCGCTCGACGACGTGTCGGTGAGCATCCCCACCGGCCAGCTCACGGCGCTGCTCGGCCCGAGTGGCGGCGGCAAGTCGACGCTGCTGCGCGTCGTCGCCGGGTTGGAGTACGCCGATGCGGGCACCGTCGAGATCGAGGGAGTCGACGCCACCTACCTGCGGCCCCAGCAGCGCGGCGTGGGCTTCGTGTTCCAGCACTACGCGGCGTTCACCCACCTGTCGGTGTACCGGAACGTGGCCTTCGGCCTGGAGATCCGCCGGCGGCCCAAGGCCGAGGTGCAGGCCCGGGTGGACGAGCTGCTGGCCCTGGTGCACCTCGAGCAGTTCGCCGACCGGCTGCCGTCGCAGCTCTCGGGCGGGCAGCGCCAGCGCATGGCCCTGGCCCGGGCGCTGGCGGTCGAGCCCAAGGTGCTGCTGCTCGACGAGCCCTTCGGCGCCCTCGACGCCCAGGTGCGCAAGGAGCTCCGGGACTGGCTGCGGCGCCTGCACGACGAGGTGCGCGTCACCACGGTCTTCGTGACCCACGACCAGGAGGAGGCGCTGGAGGTGGCCGACGAGATCGTGGTCATCAACGACGGGCGCATCGAGCAGGCGGGCACACCCGACGAGCTCTACGACGCCCCGGCCAACGACTTCGTCATGCGCTTCCTGGGGCCGGTCACCCAGCTCGGGCCCGACCTGGTGCGGCCCCACGACCTCGAGCTGCGGCCGGCTGCCGACGGCGCCGCGCCGGCGGACGCCGCGCCGGCCGGCGCCGGTGAGGGGGGCGCCGTGGCGGTGCCCGGCACCGTCCGCCGGGTCGTGCGGGTGGGGTTCGAGGTGCGCGTCGAGGTGGCGACCGCCGACCAGGTGGTCCTCGTCACGCTCACCCGCACCCAGTTCCTGCGCCTCGGCATCGACGTCGACTCGCCGGTGACGGTCGGCGCCGCGCCGGGCGCGCCGACGGTCGCCGCCGCCCTCCGTCCGGCTCCCACGGTGGTGGTCGCGTGACGCCCTGTCGCAATCCGACGCGGGCGTCCATCGACGCCCTCCTCGGCCGGGCGTAGGCTCCCTACGCATCGTGGCCGTCCGGTCACGGTCCTGGTAGCTACGAAGGGGCGACGTCATGGAGCCGTTCATCGGCCAACTCCAGCTTTTCGGGTTCAACTTCGCGCCGGTCGGGTGGGCGCTGTGCAACGGGCAGTTGCTCACCATCTCGTCGAACACCGCGCTGTTCTCACTGCTCGGGACCACGTACGGGGGGAACGGGCAGACGACGTTCGGCCTGCCCGACCTGCGAGGTCGGGTCCCACTCCACTACGGGCAGGGCCCCGGCCTGGCGAACTACTCCCAGGGCGAGGTCGGGGGCGCGGAGGGCATCACGCTCAACAAGAACGAGATCGCGCCGCACACCCACAGCGCGCAGGGGTCGGCCACCGGCACCTCGAAGAGCCCGTCCGGGCTGGTGCCCGGCTACAACGACGCCGCACCGTCGTACGGGGCGCCCGACGGCACGGCCATGCACCCGGGGATGATCGGCCCCAACGCCGGCGGCCAGCCGCACGAGAACCGGCAGCCCTACCTGGTCCTCAACTGGTGCATCGCCGTCGTGGGCATCTACCCCTCGCGTTCCTGATCGCACGCTGACGTCCGGCGGTGCTCACCGGTGCACCCTTCGGGACGCACTGCACGCATGGTTCGCTCGCTGCGCTCGCTCACGGCGCCGCCGGAACGATACGGGTGGCCGCCGCCGCCAGCGCGGCGGCCACGGCCGCCACCAGCGCGTACGTCCAGCGCAGGCCGATGACCTCGGCCAGCGCACCCACCGCGAGCGGCTCGACGAGGAACCCCAGCCGGGCGGCGAGCGACACGGTCGCGGCGCCCACCCCCGGGGCCACGCCCGACACGTTCGCGGCGGCAGAGAACGCCAGCGGAAAGAAGCCGCTGGCCCCGAACCCGGCCAGCACCAGGCCGAGGCCGAAGACGGCCGGAGCGTCGATCAGCGCCCCCGCCGCCAGCCCGGCGGCGGCGAGGGCCATGCCCCCGCGCAGCACGGCGACCCGTCCGTGGCGGTCGGTGAGGCGGTCGCCCACCAGCCGGCCCGCCAGCATGCCCGCCATGAACGCCGCCAGGCCGAGCGCCGCCGTTCCCGGCCCGGCGCCCATGCGTTCGAGGCGCAGGGCCGACCAGTCGACCGGCGCGCCCTCGATCAGCGCCCCGCCCACGGTGGCCGCCGCCAGCACGACGAGGGCCCGGCGACCCTGCCCGTGCCCGCGGCCTCGCTCTCGGCCGTCGCCGGAGCGGCGACCGCCGTTGGGGCTGTTGCGATCGTCGTGCCGGTCCGCGGTGCCGGGGACGCGAGCTCGGACGGGACGAGGCCCGACACCATGTCCGTCGGCACCGGTGCGCCGGATGCGCCGTCGCCGGTGACCAGCCGGGCGCGCGCCGCGAGGGTGGCGGCGCAGAGGGCGGCACCGACGCCGGCGAGCTGGGCGGTCACCGGAACACCGAGGGCCGCGCAGGCCGCCGCCACGCCGGCGGCGGCGAGCGCCCCCAGGCTCCAGGCACCGTGCAGCCGGTGCATGGCTGAGCCGCCGGTCCGGCCCTCGTAGGCGGCGCCGTTGGCGTTCATGGCGATGTCCATGGTGGCGTCGGCGGCGCCCACCACCGCCAGGGCGGCGAACAGGAGGACCGGCGAGGGGGCGGCACCCGCCGTCCACAGGCTGGCCGCCAGCGCCACCGCGGCGCCCACCACCACGGCCCGGCTGCCCAGGCGGCCGACCGCCCGGCCGGCCACCGGGCTCGCCGCCAGGGCACCGACCGCGAGGCCCACCAGCACGATGCCGAGCCCAAGGTCCGACAGCCCCAGGTCGGCCTGCCGCTCGGGCAGGCGGGGGAGGAAGCTGGGGGCGCCCATCCCGTTGGCCACGAACACCACGGCGATGGCCGCGATGCTGGCGTCACGGCTTCGCCGGCGCGCCGGCACGTCATCGCGCGGGACGGCCCGGGCCGGTCGGCGGGGCGGGGGAGCTCGCCACCCGCCCAGTCTGGTCACCGCGGGCTCAGAGGGTGGGCCGATAGCCGCAGCCGTGGCCCGGCGGCCCGGTGCCGAAGGCGCCGGGAGCGGAGGTCCAGAGTCGTTCGACCTTCGGCGAAGCCGACGAATCCGCAGCGGCGTACCTGTCAGCGGACCCTCTCAGCGCGGCACCTTGGACCAGGGGACGTCCTTGTCGACCCGCGGCTCGCCGGGGAGGCCGAGCACCCGCTCACCCAGGATGTTGCGCTGGATCTCGGACGTGCCGCCCTCGATCGAGTTGGCCCGGGCCCGCAGGAACATGCGGCGCGACATGCCGGCCGGACCGGTCAGGCCCAGGTTGGCGCCGCGGTGCATGGTGTAGTCGAAGCCGACCATCCCGTCCGGGCCCAGCAGGTCGACACACAGCTCGTAGATGGCCATGTTGACCTCGGCGAACTTGAGCTTGGCGATCGAGCCCTCGGGGCCGGGGTTGCCCGCCTTGCGGTTCTGGCCGGCGCGCAGGTTGGTGAGGCGCAGGGTCTCGGCCTCGACCCAGAGCTGCATCAGGTGGTCGAGGACGGCCGGGTTCTTGTCGACCACCTCCTCCTTCCAGATGCGGACGGCCTCGGCGATGGCGCCGGAGCCCCGGGCCGGGCCGCCGCCCCCGCCGCCGATGGTGGTGCGCTCGTTGACCAGCGTCGTCATCGACACCCGCCAGCCGTCCCCCACGTCGCCGATGCGGTCGGCGTCGGGCACCCGGACCTCGGTGATGTACACCTCGTTGAACTCGGCCTCTCCGGTCATCTGACGCAGCGGCCGCACCTCGACGCCCGGTGCATGCATGTCGAGCGCGAAGTAGGTGAGGCCCTTGTGCTTGGGGGCCTCGGTGTCGCTGCGGGCGATGAGCATGCCCCGGTCGGCGATGTGCGCGAGCGTGTTCCACACCTTCTGGCCGGAGATGACCCACTCCTCGCCGTCGCGCACGGCCCGGGTGGCGAGGCCGGCCAGGTCGGAGCCCGCGCCCGGCTCGCTGAAGAGCTGGCACCACGCGTCCTCGCCGGTGAAGGTGCGCCGCAGCAGCCGATTGCGCAGGGCGTCGTCGCCGTTGGTGACGATGGTCGGCCCGGCCATGGTGAGGCCGAAGAAGTGGCGGGCCCCCGGCCCCCGGGCGCCGGCGCCGTAGAGGCGGCGGTCGACCTCGCGCTGCAGCACCGGCTTGAGGCCCAGCCCGCCGAAGCCCTCGGGGAAGTGCACCCAGGCCAGACCCAGGTCGTACTGGCGCCCACGGAACTCGACCTGGTCGGTGGTGCGGGGATCGAGCTCGGCCAGCAGCTCGTCGACGCGCCCGGCGACGAGGGAGGTGGGATCCGTCATCCCGTGATCCTACGGCTCCGGCGCAGAACTTGACCAGCGGTCAGGATCCGCCGCCTCCCGTCCCACCGCACACGGCGCGCACGACCTCGAGGGTCCACGGCACGTCGTCGGCCCCGAGCTCGGCCGGCCCGTCGAGGGTGCGGTCCAAGCCCAGCGGGGTGCGGAGGCGGAGCGGGATGGGCGGCGGGTCGGCCGGCACCGACGCGCAGTCGGTGACCTGCCACACCACGGTGAGGGTGGCGCTCTCGCCGGGGCCGATGCCGACCGCGCCGGCGGGCACGATGGGGTCGTCCTGCGCCAGGTGGGTGGCCATCTCCGCGGCGTCGGGCAGCACGGCGACGTCGCCCGGCGCGGTCGTGGTGGCCACCAGGCGCATGCCGGGAAGGGACTCGCCGCCGCCGAGCAGCTGGGCGTCGGCCCAGGCGTCGTTGTCCAGCCGCATCTGGACGTCCACGAGCGCGGGCCCGCCGGGCGCCGTGCCCCACGACCAGCTGGTCGTGCCGACCCGCGGGGTGATCAGCCCGAACATCACGGCGACGACCAGCACCACCAGCGTCACCGACAGGATCGCCGACGCCCACAGCACGAGGTGCCCGCGCGGGCTGCCAGCCGGGATCGGCCGGCTCGGGGGCGGGCACCGGGCCCGTGGGCGCGGCGGCGGTGGCTGGCGGGGTGGCGGTCATCGGATGGCTCCCTGATCGGAGAGGGTGGCGGCGGCACCGGTCGGGCGGAGCCCGGGTGGTCCGGCGATGCGGTCGAAGGCGCGGCGCAGGGCGTCGACGGCGTCGTCGACGGTGGAGCCGGCCCGGGTGGCGGCGGTGGCGTAGGCGGCGGCCGCCTCGTCGAGGTGGGCCACGTGGGCGGGGGCGGTGGCGTCGGCGGGGGCGGGGGCCGTGACGCGGGTGCCGTGGCGGCCACGGGTGGCCACCAGCCCGCCGTGCTCGAGCTCGCGGTAGGCGCGGGCGACGGTCCCCGCCGCCAGGCCGAGGTCGCCGGCGAGCTGGCGGATCGACGGCAGCCGTGTGCCCACGGGGAGCGCCCCGCCGGCGATGAGCGCGCTGATCTGGGCCCGGATCTGGTCGTAGGGCGGCACCGCCGAGCCCGTGTCGACGTCGAGGATCACACGGGCTCCCGCGTCGCCGACGGGGCGGGCCCCTGTGCGTCGGCCCGCACCAGAGCGCCCGCCGAGGACGTGGCCGCGCCCCGCTCGAACCATGCCCAGGCGGCGAGCACGAGGCAGACGGTGACGGACACGCCGACGACAGCGTCGACCGTGCCGTCGAGCTGGGCCGCGTACCAGGTCAGGCCCCCGGCCAGGCCGAGCAGGGCGATGCAGCAGGCCATGGCCGCCAGGCGCCTGGTCGAGGCCGCCCGGGCCGCGTCGTCGGCGGCGACGAGCTGGACATCGGTGAACGGCTGCGGGCGGCGCACGATCCACGCCTCGGCGGCGGCCGTGAGCACCGGGAGGAGCAGCGCCAGCGCCGCGCCGGTGGCGACGTCGCCGGCGCTGGGGCCGCCGTCGTCGTCGAGCCCGGATCCCGTCGTGACCGTGAGGTTCCCCGACACGTCCGCGGGCGCCGCACCGCCGGCGCCGGCGCCGGTGTCCGCGGACGGCGGGTCGTCGAGGAAGGCGCTGCCACCCCACGCCGCGGCTGCGGCGAGGCCGATCACCAGCGGGCCGTAGAGCAGCGTGCGGGGCAGGTAGGTGCGCAGGCGGCGGGGACGGAGCGACGCCACCCGGCGGCGGGCGGCGCCGGGCGAGCGGGTGAGCGTCACCTCGGCGAGCAGGGTGGCGACCATGAGCGCGACGAGCACCTTGGTCGAGATCACGTCGACGGGCGTCGCCCGCCCGGTCAGCGCCATCGTCACCAGCGGCGGGAGGGTGACGGCGGCGATGAACCCGAGGCGGCGCAGCCGGTTGCCGGTCGTGAGGTAGTAGCGCACGAAGCGGGTGACCCGGTTCGTGTCGGGGAGCTCGTGGCACTCCCGGAACCTGGCCACCGCCGCGTCGCTCGCCGGCAGGAGCCCGGGCACGACGAACAGGGTCAGCAGGGCGACCGGCACGAGCGTCACGACGAGGAACATGGCGGCATTGTATCAATGTATCGGTACATTGATGCAACAGAGTTATTCCTGACCATGTCGATCAGACTTGTGTAACCGGTCGGCCCGCGCTAGAAAGATGACCAATCCGATCAGCTTTCACCCGTCACGAAAGGCCCGGCATGCCGCTCTCCGTCCACTGGTTCCTGCCCACGGCAGGCGACAGCCGCGACGTGGTGGGGTTCGGGCCGACCGCGGCGCGGCGCGACGCCGACCTCGACTACCTGGCACAGGTCGCCCGGGCGGCCGAGAACGTCGGGTTCGACGCCGTGCTCACGCCCACGGGCACCTGGTGCGAGGACGCGTGGATCACCACCGCGGCGCTCATCCGCGAGACCAGCCGTCTGCGGTTCCTGGTCGCCTTCCGGCCGGGCTTCGTGTCGCCCACGCTGGCCGCACAGCAGGCCGTCACCTTCCAGCGCCTCTCGGGCGGCCGCCTGCTGCTCAACGTGGTCACCGGGGGCAGCGCCGAGGAGCAGCGCCGCTTCGGCGACCTGGCCGACCACGACACCCGCTACGAGCGCACCGCCGAGTTCCTCGAGGTCGTGCGGGGCGCATGGAGCGGTGTGCCGTTCGACCACACCGGGCTGCACTACACGGTCGAGGGCGCCACCGTCGCCCATCGGCCCGACCCGCCGATACCGATCTTCTTCGGCGGATCGTCCGACGCCGGCAAGGCGGTGGCCGCACTCCACGCCGACACCTGGCTGATGTGGGGCGAGCCCCTCGACGACGCCGCCCGTCAACTGCAGGAGGTACGGGCGCTGGCGGCCGCGGCCGGGCGGGAGATCACATTCGGCGTGCGGCTGCACGTCGTCACCCGCGACCGCGCGGCCGACGCCTGGGCGGTCACCGACCGGCTGCTGGAGGCGATGCCGCCCGCGGCCGTCGCCCGGGCGCAGCAACACATCGCCTACGCCGAGTCCGTCGGCCAGCGGCGCATGGCGGCGCTGCACGGCGGCCGGCGGGACGACCTCGTGGTGGCGCCCAACCTCTGGGCCGGCTTCGGCCTCGTCCGCAGCGGGGCGGGAACCGCGCTGGTGGGCAGCCACGACGAGGTCGCCGCCCGCATCGCCGAGTACCACGAGGCAGGGTTCGACCATGTGATCCTGTCGGGCCAGCCGCATCTGGAGGAGGCCTACTGGTTCGGCGAGGGCGTGATCCCCCGGCTGCGGGCGGCCGGGCTGCTGGCCGAGCCCGGGACCCGCGCGACGGGCGCCACCGGGGCGCCGGCCCGGGCCGCCGTGCCCGCCCCGGCGGGTGTGTCGTGAGCCGGGTGGCCTCCCGCGCGGCCGGGGCACCCGCCGATCCCACGTCACTGCGTCCGGCCGCACGGCCGGCGCAGGCGTACTCGCGACCGGCCGGTGAGGGCCACCCCCTCGGGCTCTCACCGGCCGTCGCGGTCCCCCGAGCGGCGGCGGGCACCGCGACGGCCGTCCCCCACGCGGCATCCGGTGCCGAGGTCGTCGGAGCGACCGGCGCCGGGGCGGGGGACCGCCCGGTGCCCGAGCGGGAGCCGTTGCCCGCCCACGTGCTGGCCGACATCGCGCGGGGGTTCGCGGCCGCCACCCCCCTGTGGTCGACGCTGGTGCGCCACGACCCCGCCGGCCGCCGGCCCGTGCGCCTCATCGCTGCCGAGCGCTACGAGGTGTGGGTCATCGGCTGGACCACGGGACAGAACGTGCGGCTGCACGACCACGGCGACTCGGTCGGCGCCCTGGTGGTGACCGAGGGCGAGCTCACCGAGGTGCTGCCGGGCGGGCGAGGCGGCCCGGCGATCGAACGGACGCTGGAGGCCGCGCGGTTGCGGCACCTCGCCCTCGGTACGGTGCACGACGTGGTGAACCGGGCGCCGGCGCCGGCCACCAGCATCCATGTCTACTCGCCGCCCCTCACCTCCATGACCTACTACGACCCCGACACCTTCGAACCCGTCGAGACCGAGTCGGTCGAGGAGACCACGACGGCGCTCACCCCCGACACCGGTGCCGTGGTGCTGCACCCCTCGACGCGATCGACGCGGTGACCGGGCCGGTCAGCGGCGTCGACCGCATGCTCGCCCGCGCCCGGGCCGTGATCGCGCCACGGCCCGGGCCGGACGACCTCGCCCGCGTCCGGGCCGAGGGCGGGCTCGTCATCGACATCCGGCCCGTGGAGCTGCGCCGGCGTGACGGTGACCTGCCCGGTGCCCTGGTCGTCGACCGCAACGTCCTGGAATGGCGGCTCGACCCGACGAGCGAGCACCGGCTGCCCCACGTCACCGGGTTCGACCAGCCGCTCGTCCTGGTCTGCGACGAGGGCTACGCCTCCAGCCTGGCCGCCGCCACGCTGCGCGAGCTGGGCCTGCGACGGGCCACCGACCTCGACGGCGGCTACCAGGCCTGGCTCCGGTCGCAGGCGGCGGCCGCGGTCGGCAAGAGCTGAGCCCCCGCACCCCGGCTCCCGCCCGCCGGCAGCTGCGGCCACCGGCCGCGCCCCGACTGCGACCCCGACCCCGGCTCCGGCTCAGGTCGGCGAGCCCGCGTTCCGCCAGGCCCGCCAGCCGCCGAAGCGGCTCAGGTCGGGGCGGCCGGTCACGTCGTCCGCGGCGGCCAGGAAGCCGGGCACCACCGTCCCGTCGGCCAGCTCGACCCGACCCACGGCCAGGCCGGGCACGCCCCGGGCCACGAAGCGGGCCCAGCCCTCGGGAGGGAGCGCCCACACGTCGACCTCCACGGCGGAGCCGGGGCCCTGTGTGCGCACCAGCCCCGGGCGGGGCGGCGAGTCGTCCATGAGCAGCAGCGAGTACACCGGGGCGGTGCGGGTCGTGGCGCGCCACTGGCCGCCGCACTCCAGCACCTGGTGGTCGAGGGCCTCGCCCTGCAGGTGGGCGCCGGCCACCGCCAGCGCCACCATCCCCTCGGGCACCAGCGGTGCGGCGGCGGCGGTGGCGGCCCAGAGCTCGTGGGCCAGGGCGGCGACCACCCCGTCGGCGAAGGCGGGCGCCAACACCTGCACCGCCCACGGGTGGCCGTCCGACCGGGGAGCGACCGGCGCGACGGCTGCGCACAGGTCGAGCAGGTTGGCGAAGGTCGTGTAGGCGCCGAGCACCGCGTTCGTGCCCGTCGGGTCGGCGGCCACCGCGTCGTGGGTGACCGTGGTGGGCACGACCGGCAGCGCCAGGGCGTCGACGGCGTCCCACACCGGCGCCGTCGCCGCCTGCAGGGCGCGGAGGCGGTCGATGTCCGCGAACGCCCGCCATGCGGGCACGTCCGCCGCCGCCGTGATGATCGCCGCCACCACCGGATCGAGGCCCGCGGCGCCGGGCGTTCCCGCCGGATGCGCGCCGTTGCCGTCGCTCCCGGTCGGCGGCGGGGGCCCGAGCCCGGTGACGAAGCGGCCCACCGCGGTGTAACGCTCGGCCACGAAGGCGCCGCCGTACAGCAGGTCGCCGGCCTCCCGGAAGGGGCCGAGGTCGATCTCGACCAGCTCCCACCCGAGCGTGGCCATCGTGGCGGTCGCCTGCCGGTGGGCGGCGGCGGCCACCGCGTCCCCGGCGAACCACAGCGTCTCCGGGCTGGGCACCGCCACGCGGGGCGCCCGCCCGGGCGGGCGCCACCATCCGGCCCCCGGCGGTGCCGGGCGCGACCAGGGGTCGTCGCCGTCCGGTCCGGCCATGACCTCGACCACCGCTGCGGCCGCGGCGGGGGTGGCGGCGACCACCCCGACGCAGTCGAGCGAGCGGCATGCGGGCAGCACGCCCGCCGCGCTGACCAGGCCGCGGGTGGGCTTGAGCGCGGCGATGCCGTTCAGCGCGGCGGGCACGCGTCCCGACCCGGCGGTGTCGGTGACCAGGGCGAACGGCACGTCGCCCTGGCCCACGACCACGGCGGAGCCCGAGCTCGACCCCCCGGAGACCCAGCCCGGGTGACCGACCGCGTGGCAGGCGCCGTACGGCGAGCGGGTGCCGAGCAGGCCGGTGGCGAACTGGTCGAGGTTGGTGGTGCCGACCGGCAGGGCGCCGGCCGCCACGAGCCGGGCGACCGCGGCGGCGTGGTCGGGCGCGGGCCCGGTCGCGAACCCGGGGCAGGCCGCCGTCGTCGGCAGCCCGGCCACGTCGATGTTGCCCTTCACCGCGAACGGCACGCCCCACAGCGGCCGCCCGCGGGCCCCCTCGGCGGCGAGCGCCGCCGCCTGCGCCCGCAGGTCGGCGGCCGGCACGTGGTCGATCCACGCGGCCGCCTGGCCGGTGCCCCGCCGGGCGATGACCGCCTCCATCACGTCCGGGGGCGACCAACGCCCGGCCGCCAGGCCCGCCTGCAACGCGGCCAGCGATCCGAGCGCGGCGTCGAGGGCCGGGTCGGTGCGCCGCAGCTCGACCCCGGCGCCGTCGCCCGCGCGCCCCTGCCGGAGGTCAGCCACGTTCGACCCCCACCAGCGCCTGGCCGGCCTCCACCAGCTGGCCGGCCCGGCACCCGATCCAGGTGACCACCCCCGACGACGCCGCGTTCACCGCCACCTCCATCTTCATCGCCTCCAGCATGGCCACCCGAGCACCCGCGGCCACCGTCTCGCCCATCTGCACGTCGAGCCGGCCGACCTTGGCGGCGAACGGGGCCGCCACGATCTCGGCCGAGGGCGGGGGCGCCGGCCGGACCCCGCCCGCGTCGGCCCCGCCCGGCTCGAGGCCCGCGCCGTCGCCGTCCCCGTCCGCGGCCGACCGGTCGGCCCGCTCCAGCTCGCCGCTGTCGCGCCAGCGCTGGCGCTCGGCGGCGAACGCGGCCCGCTGGCCGGCGCGGAACCGCTCGATGTCCTCGCCCTCGGCCGCGAGGAACCGGCGGTGCTCGGCCATGTCGAGGGCGGTGTCGGTGATCTCGACCTCGCCCCTGCCGGCCACCATGTCGGCCCGCAGGTCGAGCAGCTCCTCGGCGCCGACCGGGTGGAACCGCAGCTGGTCGAACCACCGGAGCAGCCACGGTCGCGCCGCGGTGGTCTGGCGGAACGGCCGGTGCCGGCTCCACACGGGCACAGTGCGTCCCACGAACTGGTAGCCGCCCGGCCCCTCCATGCCGTAGATGCACAGGTAGGCACCGCCGATGCCCACCGCGTTCTCGGGGGTCCACGTCCGGGCCGGGTTGTACTTGGTGGTGACCAACCGGTGCCGGGGATCGAGGGGCGTGGCCACGGGGGCGCCCAGGTACACGTCGCCCAGGCCGAGCACCAGGTAGCTGGCGCCGAACACCGCGGATCGCACGGCGTCGACGTCGGGCAGGCCGTTGACGCGGCGGATGAACTCCAGGTTGCTGGGGCACCAGGGCGCGTCGTCCCGCACCACCCGCATGTAGCGGTCGACGGCCTCGCGGGTGGCGGGATCGTCCCAGCTCAGCGGCAGGTGGACGACCCGGCCGGGGATGCGCACGTCGCCGACCGCGGGCAGGTCGTCGTCGAGCTCGCGGACGAGCGCCCGGGCGCCGTCGACGGAGAGGCGGTCGCCGTCGACGTGGACCTGGAGCGAGCGGATGCCGGGCGTCAGGTCGACGATGCCGGGCACCCCGGCCGCCGTCAGCCGCTCCATCAGCAGGTGGACCCGCACCCGCAGCTCGATGTCGAGCACCGGCTCGCCGTACTCGACCAGCAGGTACCGGTCGCCCGCCCGCCGGTAGGTGACCGAGGGCCGGCCGCTCCCGGCCCCACCCTCGCCGTCCCCCGGACCGCCGCCGTCGCCGGCCCGCCCGCCGAGCACCGCCCCCCGGTCCCGCCCGCCCGTCGCGCTGCCGCGAGGACCGGTGGGCCGCGGGCGGAAGCGGACGGTGTCGCCGGCCCGCAGCTGGCCCAGCTTCCACCGCTCGTCGGCCACCACCGTCAGCGGGCACACGAAGCCACCCAGGCTGGGGCCGTCGGGGCCCAGGACCACCGGCATGTCGCCCGTGAGGTCCACGGCGCCGAGGGCGTAGGGCGTGTCGTGGATGTTCGACGGGTGCAGGCCGGCCTCGCCGCCGTCGGCACGCGCCCACCGGGGCTTCGGCCCCACCAGCCGCACGCCGGTGCGGGCCGAGTTGTAGTGGACCGTCCATTCGGTGCCGACGAACTCGGCCAGGCCCTCGTCGGTCAGGAAGTCGGGGGCCGCGTGGGGCCCCACCAGCACGCCCAGCTCCCAGCGGTCGGTCAGCACCGGCTGCTCGGGGTCGGGCAGCGCGGCGGGTTCCGGCGTGACGCCGGAGGCGTCGTCGGCGAGGCGCAGGACGTCGCCGGGACGGAGGGGTCGGCCGCCGTGGCCCCCGAAGCCGCCCAGCGTGAAGGTCGACCGGCTGCCCAGGTGGCGGGGGACGTCGATGCCGCCCCCGACGAGCAGGTAGCCGCGCGCGCCGGGCGCCGAGACGGGTCCGCAGGCCACGGTCGAGCCCCGGGCCACGGCCACGGGCTCCCAGCGTGCCACCGGGGCCCCGTCGAGCGTGGCCCCCATGTCCGCCCCCGCGAGGCACACCATCGCCGGGCGGTCGAAGCGCAACGTCGGGCCGTGCACCTCGCACTCCAGGCCCGCCGCGTCGGCCCCGTTGCCCACGACCCGGTTGCCCAGCCGGAACGAGCGGTCGTCCATCGGCCCGCTCGGCGGCACGCCCACCGCCCAGTAGCCCACCCGGCCCGGCCAGTCCTGCACCGTCACCACGCCCGGCGACGCCACCACCTCGACGGTCGGCGGCCGGAACGGCAGCGCCTCGTAGCTGGATGTGCCGTGGGCGGCGGCGGCGAACGCCGGATCGGCGAGCACGCGGCGGACCCAGTCGCGGTTGGTCTCCAACCCGTGCAGCCCGGTGGCGGCGAGCGCGGCGTCCAGCGCCGCGATCGCTCCGGCCCGGTCGTCGGCCCGGGTCAGCACCTTGGCCAGGAGGGGGTCGTAGTGGGGGGTCACCTCGGTCCCGGCGTCGACCCAGGTGTCGACGCGTACGCCGGCCCCGCCCGGGGATGCCGACGCCGGCCAGCTCACCGCGGTCAACAGCCCGGCGCTCGGGCGGAAGCCGCGGGCGGGGTCCTCGGCGTAGAGGCGGGCCTCGACGGCGTGCCCGGCGGGCGTCGTGTCGGGCGGGATCGTGGCCGACGCGGCCACGGCCAGCATGACCTCCACCAGGTCGAGGCCCGTGACCAGCTCGGTGACGCCGTGCTCGACCTGGAGGCGGGTGTTGACCTCGAGGAAGTGGTGCTCGCCCCGGAGCGGGTCGACCAGGAACTCGACGGTGCCCACCGACCGGTAGCCGACGGAGGCGGCCAGCGCCCGCGCCGACGCGGCCAGCGCCGCCCGCAGGCCGGGGTCGAGCCCGGGGGCGGGCGCCTCCTCGACGACCTTCTGGTGCCGCCGCTGCACCGAGCAGTCACGGTCGCCCAGCACGGACACGGCGCCCCGGCCGTCGCCGACGACCTGCACCTCGACGTGGCGGGCCACGGGCAGGAACCGCTCGACGAACAGCGCGCCCGACCCGAAGTTGGCCTCGGCCAGCCGGGTCACGCGGGCCCAGGCGTCGGCCAGCTCGTCGGGACCGTCGCACCGGGCCATGCCGATGCCGCCCCCGCCCGCGGTCGCCTTGAGCAGCACGGGGTAGCCGATGGCCTCGGCCGCCGCGGCCGCCGCCTCGATGTGGTCGAGCACGCCGGTGCCGGGCAGCAGCGGCACGCCGGCGGCTCGGGCCAGGGCCCGGGCCCGGTCCTTGTCCCCGAACGCGGCGATCTGCGCGGGCGTCGGCCCCAGGAAGGCGAGTCCCGCCCGCTCGACGGCCCGGGCGAAGCCGGGCGACTCGGACAGGAACCCGTAGCCGGGATGGACCGCGTCGGCGCCCGTGTCGAGCGCGGCCTGCACCACCCGGTCCGCTCGCAGGTAGCTCGTCTCGGGCGTGTCGCCGCCCAGCGCCACGGCGGTGCTCGCGAGGGCCACGTGGCGCGACGACCGGTCGGCGTCGGAGTGGACCGCCACCGACCCGATGCCGAGCCGCCGCAGCGTGGTGAGGACGCGGCACGCGATCTCGCCGCGGTTGGCGACGAGAACCCTGCGGAAGGGGAGCGGAGCGGCGGTCGGGGGCGTCGGTGCGGGCATGGCGTCGGCGATGGCGTCGCTGGTTCGGGCTCGGGACCTGTCGGGCTGTGCGGTCGGCGTCCGGTGGGCGCGGTCGGGTGGGCGGTCCGGCTCAGCCCGGTCGGGTGACGATCATCCGCACCGGCGTCGGGTCGAAGCCGTTGCAGGGGTTGTTGATCTGGGGGCAGTTCGACACCAGCACGATCGTGTCGAGCTCGGCCCGCAGCTCGACGTACTTCCCCGGTGCCGAGATGCCGTCGACGATGCCGAGGGTGCCGTCGGGCTCGACCGGCACGTTCATGAACCAGTTCACGTTGCTCTGCAGGTCACGCTTGCCGAGACCGAGGGGGGCGCCGGCCAGGAGGAAGTTGTCGACGCAGGCGTGCTGGTGGCGGGTGTGGTGCCCGTAGCGCACGGTGTTCGACTCGCACGAGCAGGCACCGCCCACGGTGTCGTGGCGGCCGCAGGTGTCGGCCACGATCGTGAGCAGCGGCCGGCCCCGGTTGGTCACGAGCACGGTGCCGGTGGTGAGGAAGATGTTGCCCTGGGCTGCGATGGTGTCGGGGGCGCTGTAGCGCTCGACCGGGTCGTCGGCCACGTAGGCGAGGAAGTCGACGGCCTGGTTGCCGGCCACGTCGACGATGCGCAGGTGGTCGCCGGCCCGCAGCCGGTGGGACCACGGCGCGCGTGCCGCCACCACCTCGTCGTGCACCACATCGTCGTGCACGACCTCGCCCGCCGCCCCGGTGGTCGTGTCGCCCGGGGAGGTCATCGGCCGTCCTCCCCGGGACGGGTCTCCTCGTCCGTGTTCTCGAAGGCGCGGACGCTCTCGGGCGTGGCGGTGCGGATCGGGTCGTCGGGGCCGGCCGGGGCGCCGCGCCAGGCGGTGATCCGCACCGGCCCGGCGGTGTAGGTGGGCCGGCGATCGAGGCGGTGGGGCACGGCCACGACCGTGACGACGAGCGGCAGCTCGGCCCGCAGCGTCACCTGCGCACCGGGGTGCGAACCGCCGGTCCGCAGGGTGACCGCACCGTCGGCGCCGACCCGCACGCCGGCGAACAGGTTGAGGTTGGGCGCGATGTCCCGCTCGCCGAGGCCGTGCTTGGCCAGCGCCACGACCAGGCGGTCCCTGCCGCTGGGTGTGGGCCCGTGGGCCGCGCCGTCGCCGTAGCGCGCCGCGTTGTCGCGGCGGTTCGACGTGCCGCAGAACATGTCGTGGCTGCCGCAGGTGTCCTCGACCACGCTCGCCAGCACCCGACCCATGTCGGACAGCAGCAGGTAGCCGGGCCCCGGGTAGGCCTGCCACTGGAGCTTGACGGTGTCGGCGACGTTGAGGCGCTCGGCCGGGGCGTCCGCCCGGTGCAGCAGGAGCCCGGCGCAGGTGTCGCCCGCGAGGTCGATCAGCCGCACCCGCGTGCCGCGGGGGACGGCCCGGGCGGTGTAGCCCCCGGCGCCGATCGTCTCGTCCCACAGCACGTCGGCGGCGGCCACCCCCGGCGGCGGGTCGGCGACCGCGGTGGCGGGAACCGTCGGCTGGGTGGCGCCGACCGCGCCGGCCTGGGCCCGCGCGTGGTCGCGTGCGTCGTAGGTGCTGGCGGTGCGGGACGGGCTGGCGGTGCCGGCCACCTCGGCATCCTTTCGAAGGAGTCTTGAAATCCACGTGACCCGCCGATGCTGGCGGCGGGCATCGCCCCGGTCAACGCTCGCACGGGACAGTTCACCGTGCGGAAACACTGCGTGGGCGGTGGTTGCGGGGCCACCGGGCGCCTCCGGTACGGTCGCCGCCATGCCGAGCCCGCCGCGCGCCTCGTCCGCTCGGGGGCGCCGCACGGTCGGTCGCCCCCGGGCCAACCCCACCGGGCGCGACCTGGCGCCCCGCGACGAGATCCTGGCCGCCGCCACCCGGCTGTTCGCCGAGCAGGGCGTGGCCGACGTGACCATGTCGGAGATCGCGTCGCGTGCCGGGCTGCGGCAGGCGTCGCTGTACTACTGGTTCCGCCGCAAGGAGGAGATCCTCGCCGAGATCGTCGAGCAGGTGAACCGGGTGCCCCTCGAGTTCGTCCTGCGCCTCGAGGAGGAGGCGGGCGATCCGGCTGTGCAGCTCTGGCGCCTGGTCCACTTCGACGTCTGCGCGCTGTGCGGCTTCCCCTTCGACATCAACGAGGTTCACCGGCTCAGCCGGCGGGCGCCCGAGGCGTTCGAGGTGTACTGGCGCGAGCGGCAGGCGCTGAACGACGCGGTCGAGCGGCTGGTGGCCCGGGGCATCGCCGACGGTGCCTTCCGTCCTGTCGACCCGCGGTTGGCGGCGCTCGTGGTCCTGTCCGACGACGAGGGCGTGCAGAACTGGCACCGCCCGGTCGAGGGCCGGCGGCTGCTGGGCCGGGAGGGGGAGGACTACAGCGAGGCCGAGATCGCGGCGTTCATGGCGGACATGGCGCTGCGCGGTCTGCTCGCCCGACCCGACGAACTCGACAGCGTGCGGGCCGCCGCCGGCCCGGCGTAGGCGACACGACAGATCAGCGACAGCCAAGGGAAATCACGCCGTATTTCTATGGAAACTCGATTGTGACTGCGGCTGCTTAGGGTCGCCGGCACCTGCTGTCGTCGGCTGGAGGTCCGCCGGTCATGGTCACGATTCCCTCAGGCCCGGCGCGCCGGCGGCCGCACCGGCGCCGGCTCGCCGCTTCGCTGGCCGTGACGCTCGTGGTCGGCCTCGTCGCCGGCTGCGGCTCGGACGACGACTCGTCCTCCGCGTCGGGTTCGGCGTCCGGCACCGCCGAGGAGACCGGCGCGGGCGAGGGCTCGGGCGGCGGCGAGCCGCTCGTCCTCGGCTACTCGGCCTGGCCGGGCTGGTTCCCCTGGAAGGTCACCGAGGAGCAGGGCTTCTTCGAGGAGGCCGGCGTCGAGGTCGAGCTCCGGTGGTTCGACGACTACCTGGCGTCGCTCACGGCCCTCGAGCGCGGGACAGCTCGACGGCAACAGCCAGACGCTCAACGACACGCTCGTCGGCGTGTCGGCGGGCGACGAGCAGGTGGTGGTGCTGGTCAACGACAACTCGGCCGGCAACGACGCCATCATCGTCGACGAGTCGATCGCCACGATCGAGGACCTGGCCGGCAAGTCGGTGGCCGCCGAGCCCGGTGTGGTCGACCACTTCCTGCTGCTGCAGGGCCTCGACTCGGTGGGCATGACCGAGGACGACATCCAGTTCGAGGGCCTCCCCACGCCCGACGCCGCCGCGGCCTTCTCGGGCGGCGAGTTCGACGCCGCCGGCGTGTTCGCCCCCTTCACCCTGCAGGCGCTCGAGCGGGACGGCAGCCACGTCCTGTTCGACTCGTCCGACTTCCCCGGCACCATCCCCGACTTCATGGTGCTCGACGCCGACGTGGTCGCCGACCGGCCCGAGGACGTCCAGAAGCTGATCGACGCCTGGTACATGACCGTCGACTGGATCGAGGCCAACCCCGACGAGGCTGTCGCCATCATGGCCGAGCAGGCCGGGGTCACCCCCGAGGAGTACGCGTCGTTCGCCGACGGCACCGACATCTTCAGCGCCGAGGAGGCGCTCGCCAGCCTGACCGGCGACGGCGACACCGACCTCGGGCCCATGGCCGAGGAGGTGGCCGCGTTCCTGCCCACCGCCGGCCTGGTCGAGGCCGAGCCGTCGCTGGACGGCCTGTTCGACCCCTCGTTCACCCAGGACTACATCGACCGCCAGGGCGGATGACCGTCACCGGCGTGCCCGCCCCGGTCGACGCCGCCGAGCCGCGCGCCGGCTCCGCACCGGATCCGGGCCAGGCCGCGGCCGTCGCCGGGTCGGGCCCCGAGCCGGGTCGCCGGGGCCGGCCGCTGGGACGGCTCGGCCGCGTCCGGGGCACGCTGTCGCTGCGGTGGCGACTGGCGCTCGGCGGCGGCGGGCTCGTGGGCCTGGTCGTACTGTGGGTGGCCGCCGCCGCACGGACCGCCGGTGCCGACGAGGGCGTGCGCGTGCCCACCGTCGCGGACACCTGGTCGGCGCTGGTGGAGCTGTGGTCGACCGGCACGCTGCAGGCCGACCTGGCGGCCAGCGGGGAGCGCATGGCCTACGGCTACGGCATCAGCATGGTGGTGGGGATCGTCGTCGGCATCGCCATCGGCGCCCTGCCGGTGGCCGAGGGCGTGGCCGAGGCCCCGATCGGCTTCCTGCGCTACATCCCGGCCAGCGCCCTGACCCCGCTGATGCTGCTGTGGCTGGGCATCGACGAGGCGCCCAAGATCGCGCTGATCGTGGCCGGGACCGTGTTCTTCAACATCCTCATGGTGGCCGACGTGGCCCGCGGCGTGCCCCGCGAGCTCGTCGCCGCCGCCGCCACGTTGGGCTCGTCGCGGACACGCACGATCCTGCGGGTGGTGCTGCCCCACTCGTGGCCGGGCATCGTCGACGTGGCCCGCATCAACCTGGCGGCCGGCTGGCTCATGCTGGTCGTGGCCGAGCTGCTCGCCGCCGACGAGGGCCTGGCCGTGCGGATCAACCGCGCCACCCGGTTCGTCGCCTTCGATCGCATGTTCGCGCTGCTCATCGTGTTCGGGCTGATCGGCATGCTGAGCGACCTGACGCTGCGGGGCGTGCGCTGGGCGGTGGCGCCGTGGGACCGATGACGACGACCGCGGGCGACGCCGAGGCCCGGCCGACCGGCCCCCACGACGCGGGCGCCGAGGAGCGCGTCGGGGACGACCGGGGGGACCGGGCCGCGGCGCCGGACCGGCAGCCCAAGCTGGCGATCGCCGGGGTGGTCAAGCGCTTCGCCGGGCGGGGCGAGGAGGTGGTCGCCCTCGACGGCGTCGACCTGACCGTGGCCGCCGGCGGCTTCGTGTCGCTGGTCGGCGTGTCCGGGTGCGGCAAGTCGACGCTGTTGAACATCGTGGCCGGGCTCGAGCGGCCGAGCGACGGCACGGTGCTGGTCGACGGCGACCTGGTGGTGGGGCCGGGCCCCGACCGGGGCGTGGTGTTCCAGGCGTACTCGCTGTTCCCCTGGCGCACGGTCGCCGAGAACGTGGCGTTCGGGCTCGAGTGCCTGCGCCTGGGCCGGGCGGAGCGCCGCCGCCGGGTGGCCGAGATGCTGGGCGTGGTGGGCCTGTCCGAGTTCGCCGATCGCCTGCCCCGCACGCTGTCGGGGGGCATGCGCCAGCGCGTCGCCATCGCCCGGGCGCTGGTGACCGAGCCCGACGTGCTCCTGCTCGACGAGCCCTTCGGCGCCCTCGACGCCCAGACCCGCCAGAGCCTCCACGAGTTCCTGCGCCAGGTGTGGCAGCGCACGGGAGCCACGGTGTTGATGGTCACCCACGACGTGGGCGAGGCCGTCTACCTGTCCGAACGGGTGGTGTTGCTGTCGAGCCGGCCGGGCCGCGTGACCGAGGTCGTGGACGTCCCCTTCGGCCGGTCCCGCGGTCCCGAGATCCGCCGCGATCCCCGCTTCCTCGCCCTGGAGGACGAGATCGGCGACCTGCTGCGCCACGCTCGCAGCCGGTAGCGGGCCAGGCCGCGACGGGCCGCCACCCTGACACGTGGTGTCACCCGCGCGGAGGGTAGTGCCGCACTACAGTTCCCGCGGCGGCAACGGGCGGGCAGGTGCGGGATGCGGTGGTGGGCGCGGAGCGTGTTGGTGGTGGGTCTGGCCGCGGCCGGGCTGTGGCTGGTGGACGTCGGGCTCGACAACGAGCCGGGCTCCTCCCCGGGGACCGAGCCGGCCCCGGCCGCCACCACGACGGCGACCACCGAGCCGCCGGCCACGACCACGACGACGGCGGGCGAGCGGCCGGCCGAGGCGCTGGCCGAGGGGGTGGAGCAGACCGTCCACGACCGCACGACGTGGGACACGTTGCACCTCGAACCGGTGGACGTGGCCGTGCTCGGTGCGGCGATCGCCCTGGGCATCTGGATCCTGATCCGCCGGCGGGCGAGCAGCGGCCCGGTGACGGTCACCGTCGTCGACGGCACCGCCAAGGGGACCGGCGACACCGGTGACGGAGGTGGTGAGGGAACCGGCGCCCCCTCGACCGACGCCATCGCCGCCCTGGTGCGCGACCGGCTGGGCCGGGTCAACCTGACGCCGCCCACCGCGGTGCCCGCCGCGGGCGACGCGAGCCCGTCGGAGGGCATCATCTCGGTGTTCGAGGCGTTCGAGCCGACCAAGCCCGCCGGTGCGGTGGCCCGCGCCCTGGCGGGGCTCAACCCGGCGCGCCGCCGCGGGTACGCGGCCCACGTCGTGCTGCGGCGATCGGACACGACCGACGAGGCGGGCGCCACCGTCGAGCTGTCGGACCTCGACGCCGGCGTCACCCTCCCGGCGACGACGCTCTGGGCCGGGACCTTCGAGGCCGCTGCCCGGCACGCCGCCTTCCAGATCGCCACCGTCCTGCTCGAGCGCTTGAGCCGGCGCGAACGCCGGCGGCTGTGGTGGCGGTGGGAGAGTTCGGGCCGTTCGCTGCAGGCCTTCGAGGACGCCGGGTGGGAGATCGACCACCGCCGCTACGAACGGGCCATCCAGCGGCTGGAGGAGGGACTGGAGGTCGACCCCGGCAACCTGGCCCTGCGCCTGCGGTTGGGCCAGACCTTCGAACGGTTGCACTGCTACGAGGAGGCGCTGCTCACGTACCAGATCGTGTTCGACCGCTCGCACCGCATCGACCGCCGCCACGCCCACACCAAGGAGGCCGGCCTGATCCGCTGGCGTGCCGCAGTGGTGCTGTCCAACGGCGAGCGCTGGGGGCCGGCCTGGGCGCGCCGCGTGGTGGACGCGTACGGCGCCCCGCGTCCCGGCGTCCACAACCCGGACAACCGAGTGCAGGCCCTGCTCGCCACCCGCTACCGGCCGGCGATGAGGCGCGAGTTCCGCACCCTGTTCGGGACACTGCTCGCCGACGACAGGAGCGCCCCGCTCGCGGCCCCCGGCACGCGGCCAGGGTTGCCCGAGCTGCACCACAACGCCCCCCTCAATCGCGTACGCGTCCGCCGGGACCGGGGGCCCGGGCCGACCTTCGCGGCCATCGAGGCCGAGCTGATCGGCCACCAGCCGCAGGACGCTCAGCGGCTCGACGCCCGTCTCCTCGCCGTCGACGCCGCGGTGCGCGCCGCGCTGTCCGCCGGCCAGGTGCGGCGCCCCGAGAAGGTCCGCCGCGCTCGGGCGGCCCTCTCTGTGGAGCAGTTCCTGTGGCGGGCCGCGCAGGTCGAGGCCTGTGAGATCGGATGGCGGCTCCGGCGCCGCTCCGGCCTGTCGCTGTACGACGTCCGCGTGCTGGTCGACACGGTCAACCTCAAGCGCCTCGACGACGCCGGCGCGTTCTGGACGACCGTGGGCCTGCAGTTGCGGGCTGCGCTCACCTGGGCGCGGCTCGCGCGCACGGCGGCGGTGGTGCCGGTCGGCCGGGCGCGATCCGTGCGGGCGCAGGTGCAGTACAACACGGCCTGCTGCCAGGCCCTGGCCCTGGCGCGCACCGGCACCGGCGGCTCCTGGGATCGCGCCGAGGTCGACGCCCGCGTCAGGCAGGTCGTCGACCTGATCGGGCAGGCGTGCACCGGCCACCACAACCTGATCGAGCAGGGCGCGGCCCGCTGGATCGTCTACGAGGACCCCGACCTGGGATCGGTGCGCACCCACCGCCTCTTCTGCCGCTTCGCCAAGTCGACGCTCTACCTGGAGATCACGCCGCGGGAGGTGGCGTGGGCCCACGCGGTCGATCGGCACGAGCTCGACCTGGTCGAGGGGGCGACGGGGGCCGCGGTCGCGGTGTGGCGGACGCACGTGGCGACGCCGCCCGATCGCCGCACCCTGGTGGCTGCCCTGCGGGCGGACGCCGATCTCCACCTGGCGATCGCCGCCCTGGTGAGGACGCCGTCCCGCTCGGCGCGGCTCGCAGTGGCCGACGCCACGCGGGCCCTCACCGACGACGAGCGCCTCGAGCTCCCCGGCTGGCCGGTGCAGGCCCGTCCCGTCGTGGCTGGGGACGGCCACCGCTGGCCGCCCGGACTCGACCGCTGGCACGCGGCGGCCGCGGACAGCAGCCGGTCGCAGGCCGACGCGCTGCAGTCGCAGCTCGACGGCCTCCGCCGGTGGTGGCAGCTCCCCGTGCATGCCGGTTGCCGCCCCCTGCTCCACCGATGGTGCCAGGCGTCCCGCGCCCTCGACGGCCTCGAGGAGGGCTGATCGCGGCGCCTCACCCGTCAGGGCACGGCGGGGAGGTGGCCGAAGCGGTGGAGGGTGCGGGAGATCGCCTGCTCGCGCAGGAGGGTGAGCAGCTCGCGGCGGCCGGTGGCGAGCACCGGGCTCGCGATCACGGTCACCGGGTCGACGGCCAGGGTGCCCGGGAGGGTCGCCGCCTCGTCGCCGATCACCCGCAGGCGGGAGACCGGCGCGGCCTCGTCGGCGCTCGCCCGGAGGCGGGAGACCAGCTCGTCGGCGGTCTCCACGGCGTCCACCACGTCGGCGAGCGCCTCGCCCGTCGCCACCAGGTCCGGCGACGGCGCCATGCTCACGCGGACGGTGGTGCCGGTCAGCTCGGCGGCGGCCAGGACCCGCACCAGCTCGACCGGGCGGGCGCCGGCGCCGGCCCGCACCACGACGCCGGGCAGCGGCCGGTAGCGCAGCAGGTTCTGCTCGACCCGGAGCCCCGTGCGGTCGGTCTCCCGGCCCAGCTCGGCGGCCCACGCCGCGGCGTCGGACCCCGCGGCGGCGCTGAGCCAGGCCCGGTCCTCGTCGCCGACCAGCGGGGCCAGGCGGTCGAGAAGCCGCTGCACCCGGGGCGGGGGAGCGGCCAGCGTGGCCGGCAGGCCCGCAGGCGCCCACGCGCCGAGCTGGGCGACGTAGTCGGGCCCGCCGGCCTTGGCCCCCGGTCCCACCACCGAGTCCTTCCAGCCCCCGAACGGCTGGCGCTGGACGATCGCACCGGTGATGTGGCGGTTCACGTAGGCGTTGCCGACCTCGACCGTGGCCAACCACCGCTCGATCTCGTCCTCGTCGAGCGAGTGCAGCCCGCCTGTCAGCCCGAACGGCGTGGCGTTCTGCAGCCCGATCGCCTCGTCGAGCGTCGCCGCCCGCATGACGCCCAGGACGGGCCCGAAGCACTCGGTGAGGTGGAAGAACGATCCCGGGGCCACCCCGTCCTTGAGGCCCGGCGACCACAGGCGGCCGCTGTCGTCGAGCGGGGCGGGCTCGACCAGCCACGACTCGCCGGGTTCGAGCGTGGTGAGCGCCCGGGCGAGCTTGCCCTCGGGCGGCTCGATGACCGGCCCCATCGTGGTGCCCAGGTCGCCCGGCCACCCCACCCGCAGCGAGCGGACGGCGTCGACGAGCTGGCGCCGCAGCCGGGGCGAGCGGCCCGCCGAGCCGACCAGGATCACGAGCGACGCCGCCGAGCACTTCTGCCCCGCGTGGCCGAAGGCGCTGCGCACCAGGTCGGCCACCGCCAGGTCGTAGTCGGCGGCCGGGGTGACGATCAGGGCGTTCTTGCCCGAGGTCTCGGCGTCGACGCCGGGACCGCCGGCGTGATCGGCGCGCCAGCCCGCGAACAGGCGGGCGGTCTCGATCGCGCCGGTGAGCACCACCGTGCCGACGCCCGGGTGGGCGATGAGCGCCCGGCCGACCGTGCCCTCGTCGGTGCGCACCACCTGCAGCACGCCGTCCGGGGCGCCCGCGGCCGTCAGCGCCGCCTGCACCGCCCCGGCCGCGACCTCGGTGCACCCCGGGACGGCGTGGGCCGGCTTGATGATCACCGCCCCGCCTGCCGCCAGCGCCGCCAGCACGCCCCCGAGCGGGATGGCCACGGGGAAGTTCCACGGCGGGGTGACGAGCGTGACCGGGGTGGGGGAGAAGCGGGCGCCGTCGGTCGCCAGGTGGCCGGCCCCCGGGTCGAGCTCGGCCGCCCGGTCGGCGTAGTAGCGGGCGAAGTCCACGGCCTCGGAGACCTCGGGGTCGGCCTCGCCGACCGTCTTGCCCCCCTCCGCGGCCATGACGGTGACCAGC
This sequence comes from uncultured Acidimicrobiales bacterium, assembly GCA_963842395.1. Classification (GTDB taxonomy): domain Bacteria; phylum Actinomycetota; class Acidimicrobiia; order Acidimicrobiales; family VFJN01; genus ZC4RG19. The sequence goes on along the minus strand of CAWJGJ010000001.1, from coordinate 1,597,860 downwards.
TCGCCGCGGCGGGCCTCCAGCTCGTCGGCCGCCCGGCGCAGCACCGCGGCCCGTTCCGCCCCCGACCGGGCCGCCCAGGCGGGCTGGGCCGCCGCGGCGGCGGCCACGACCCGGTCGACGTCGCCGGTCGAGGCCAGCACCGGCGAGGCGAGCGGCGCGGGGCGGGCGGCCACCCGCTCGGCCGCCCAGGCCCGGGTGGCGGGGACGGCGGGGTCGCTGTCGGTCGTGTTGACGAAGGGCTCGCCCGCGGGGGGCCGGCCGGGGCTGCGCCGCGGCGTCGAGCCGACCGTGGCCGCGGCGGCGACCGACGCCCGGAACCGGGCCTCCTGGTCCTCGAGCTCGCCGTCGAAGAAGTCGCGCAGGAAGTTGTGGGGCTGGGCGTTCTCCTCCAGCCGGCGCACCAGGTACGACACCGCGACGTCGAAGTCCTCCGGTGCCACCACCGGGGTGTAGAGCAGCACCGTCCCCACGTCGGCCCGCACCGCCCGGGCCTGGGCGGGCGACATGCCCTGGAGCATCTCGACGTCGAGCGCCGGCCGCACGCCCCGGCGGCCGGCCAGCAGGTGGGCGAACGCCACGTCGTACAGGTTGTGCGAGGCCACGCCGACCCGCAGCGCACCCGCCAGCTCGGGGCGCAGGGCCCGGTGCACGAGCCGCAGGTAGTTGGCGTCGACCTCGGCCTTGGTGTCGTAGGGGGCGGGCGCCCACCCGTGCAGCTCGGCCTCGACGTGCTCCATCGACAGGTTGGCGCCCTTGACCAGCCGGACCTTGATGGCGCCACCGCCGCCGTCCGCGCGCCGGCGGGCGAAGGCGATCAGCTGGTCGAGGGCGGCGAGGGCATCGGGCAGGTAGGCCTGCAGGACGATCCCGGCCTCGAGCCCGGCGAGCTCGGGCTCGGCGAGGATCGTCGTGAAGACCTCGACGGTGAGGTCGAGGTCGCGGTACTCCTCCATGTCCAGGTTGACGAACGCGGGCGGGGAGCAGGCCAGCGCCGCCCGGTACAGCGGCCGCAGCCGGTCGAGGACCCGGGTCACCGTGCCCGGGGTGTCCCAGGTCGAGATCTGCGAGACCAGCGACGACACCTTCACCGACACGTAGTCGACGTCGGGGCGCTCCAGCAGGGCGAGCGTCCGGGCCGCACGCCGGGCGGCCTCGTCCTCGCCCAGCACGGCCTCGCCCAGCAGGTTGACGTTGAGCCGGAAGCCGTCTCGCCGCGCCGCGGCCAGGTGGTCGGCCAGGGCAGGGTCGTGGGCGTCGACCACGAGGTGGCCGACGAGCTGGCGCAGGCGCCGGCGGGCGAGCGGCACCACCAGGCCGGGCGCCAGGCCGGCCACCCGGGCACCGGCGCCGAGCAGCAGCCGGTCGACGGTGGACAGGAACCCGGCCGCCGACGCCGACGACATGGTGGCCAGCTCGCGGGCGGCGACCGCGGCGTCCTCGGGGCGGGCGACGCGGTCGACGAAGCGGACCGCCAGGTCGAGGCCGTGGGGATCGCCGACCAGGGCCCCGAGCCGTGCGCTCGTCGAGCGCTCAGCGCCGGTCTGGCCCCGTTCGGTGGCGTCGATCCACCGCCGGGCGACGGCCACCGCCTCGTCGACCAGCACGGCCGCGTCGCCTGCCACGTCGTTTGCCACGTCACCGGGCACCGGCTGAGGATGGAGGCCCATGGCCGCCCGGTCAAGGAACCCACGCACCAATGCCGTGACAGTTCTCTGACCTGTATTGCACATGCTGTGAAAAAACCCTACCGTGCCGCCCGTGAGTGAGACATCCGTCACAGGAGCCTCCTCCGGGGGGGACATGGCGCCGGACGGACGTGTCACGCGGGCGGCCCGAACCCGGGCCGCGGTGGTCGACGCCCTCCTCACGCTCAACGAGCGTGGCAACCTGCGGCCGACCGCCCACGACATCGCGACCGAGGCGGGGGTCTCGCTGCGGTCGCTCTACGTCCACTTCGACGACCTCGAGGCCCTTTTCGTGGCCGCCGGGCAGCGCCACAGCGAACGCATGGGCGCCGTGCTGCCGCCGCTCGTCGTCGAGGGCAGCTTCGACCACCGCCTCGACGCCTTCCTGGCCCGGCGCCAGGTCATGAACGAGTTCGGCGCCCCCGTCCGCCGCGCCGCCCTCCTGCAGGAGCCGTTCTCGCCCGCCATCGGCCAGGCGGTCGCCGCCGGCCGCCAGCACTTGCGCCTCGAGGTCAACCGCTGCTTCGCGCCGGAGATCGCCGCGTCGCAGCACCTCGCCGGGGGACGCCTGCCCCGCGCCATCGACATCGCCACCGGGCCGGCGACATGGGAGTCGCTGCGCACGCACCAGAAGCTGTCCGTCGACGAGGCCGCCGCGCAGGTGCGCGACATGGTCCTCGCGTTCATGAAGGCCTGGGCGCCCTACCCGTCGGGGTCGGGTGTCGAGGCGGCAAGCACGATGCAGACCACGGCGGTCGGCCCGCTGGGCTGACCGACCGCCACATTCGACACAGGAGACACGTGCGATGACGTCCGCCGCCATCGATCGCACCAGCCGCTGGGACCTCGACACCCTCCGGCGGAAGCTTTCGTTCCTCGGACCCCTCGTCGGCCTCATCGTCGTGCAGCAGGTGTTGTTCCCCGCGCCCAAGGGCATCGTGCTCAACGGCGCACTGGTGGGCGGACGCATCGCCCTGGCCGCACTCGGCATCGCCCTGATCTACCGGGCCAACCGCATCGTCAACTTCGCCCAGGGCGACCTCGGGGCGGTGCCCGCGGTGCTCGGCGTCATGTTGGTGCTGGCCTGGGGGTGGAGCTACTGGCTCGGGCTCGTGGTCGGCCTGCTCGCCTCGATCGTGCTGGGCGTGCTGGTCGAGGCCCTCATCATCCGGCGCTTCTTCAACGCCCCCCGCCTCGTGCTCACCGTCGCCACCATCGGCCTGGCCCAGCTCCTGGCCGCCGCCGGTCTGTTCCTGCCCCGAGCCTTCGGCAACACCGGGTTCGGCAACCGCCTCCCCCAGCCCTTCGACGCCCGCTGGGTGTTCGGCGGCACCACCTTCAACGCCAACGACATCTTCACCATGATCGTGGTGCCCGTCTGCCTGATCGCGCTGGCCCTCTTCCTCCAACGCTCGACCATCGGCATCGCCATCGTCGGCTCCGCCGAGCGGGCGGACCGGGCCTTCACCCTGGGCATCCCGGTGAAGCGCCTGCACACGGTGGTCTGGGTGGTGGCGTCGGTGCTGGCGTTCCTCGCCATGTTCCTGCGGGCGGGTGCGGTCGGCCTGCCGATCGGCGAGGTGCTGGCGCCCATCTTCCTCGTGCAGGCGCTCGCCGCCGCGGTCTTCGGCCGCTTCGAGCGCCTCACCACCATCGTGGCGTCGGCCGTCGGCCTCGGCATCGTCGACCAGTGCATGACGTTCCAGGCCGACAACCGCCCCGCCTACAACGACGCCATGCTGTTCGTCATCGTCCTGGTGGGCCTGCTCGTCACCCGCCGGAGCGGCTCCGGGCGCGTCGACCGCGATGCCTCGGCCACCTGGCAGGCCACCCGCGAGATCCGGCCCGTGCCACGCGAGTTGCGCCGGTTGCCCGAGGTGGTGTGGGGGCGGGCCCTGCTGTGGGCGATCATCGGCACCTTCGTGCTCACGCTGCCGAGCTGGCTGTCGACCAGCCGGCTCAACCTGGCCACGATCATCGTGATCTTCGGCATCGTCGCCGCCTCGCTGGTCGTGCTCACCGGATGGGCGGGGCAGGTGAGCCTGGGGCAGATGGCGCTCGTGGGGGTCGGCGCCTTCGTGGCCGGGGCCCTCACCGACCACCACGGGTGGGACCTGGCGCTGGCGGGCCTGGCGGCCGGTGCGGTCGGGGCGGTGGCCGCCGTGCTGGTGGGCTACCCGGCGCTGCGCCGCGGCGGCCTGACGCTCGCCGTCAGCACCCTGGCCTTCAGCCTGTTCGTGGCGTCGTTCCTGCTCAACCGCGCGGTCTCGTTCACGGTCCTCGGCTACGAGGTGGTGCTCGACGACGCGTTGCCGGGCCGGCGCATCGACCGGGGCGCCATCCTCGGCATCGAGCTCGCCAGCGAGACCGCCATGTTCTACGCCTCGCTGGCCGTGCTGGGGCTGGCGCTGGCCATGGTGGTCGGCCTGCGCCGCAGCCGCACCGGCCGGGTGCTCATCGCCATCCGCGAGAACGAGAAGGCGGCCCGCGCCTACGGCGTGAACGCCACCCGGTCCAGCCTGGCGGCGTTCGCCCTGTCGGGCTTCCTGGCGGCGGTGGCCGGCGCCCTGTTCGTCCACCAGCAGGTCGGGCTCAGCGCCGATCCCTACCTGCCCCAGCGCAGCCTCGAGCTGTTCACGATGGTGGTGATCGGCGGCCTGGGCTCGCTGCCCGGTGCGTTGCTCGGCGCCACCTACGTGCACGGCGTCGACTTCTTCCTGCCCAACCAGTGGCAGTTCCTGGCCACCGGGGTGGGACTGCTGATCGTCCTGCTCGTCTTCCCGGCTGGGTTCGGCGGCGTGCTGGCCGACCTGCGGGACGGCGCCCTGCGCAAGATCGCGGTCCGGCGCAAGATCGTGGTGCCGAGCCTGCTGGCCGACGTGCGGGTCGAGGACGCGGTGGACGAACCGCCGCCCGAGGACGTGCTCGCCGAGGCGGGCGAGAGAGCCGAGCAGGCCGAGGCGGAGGTCGTCGCCGGGGTGACGACCAACGGCGCCCATGACGCCGAAGGTCGGCCGCCCGCGCTGGGGGCGGAGCCGGGAGCAGGAGCCGGCGAGAGCGTGGAGGTGACGTCGTGACCGTCGACGACCAGTCCCCGGTCGACGAGTCTCGCGCCGCCGCCGTCGCAGCGGCCGCCGCCGAGGAAGCCGCCGCCGAGGCCGCCGTCGAGCGCGAGGCCTTCGACCCCACGGTCGGCGCCACCTTCGCCAGCGGTGTCAACCCCAACGTCGGCGCCGACAACGAGGCGCTGGCGGCCGTGGCTGCCGCCACCTCCGCCGCCGGCAGCGACGGGGGCGACGAAGCCAGCCACCTGCGCCGCGGCTGGTGGTCGCGCTGGAAGTACGACACCACCAAGGGCGCGCCGATCTTCCCGCTCGGCGTGCTGTTCGGGCTCAACATGGTCGACGAGCTCGACCGCACGGCCTTCGGCGTGCTGCTGCCCGAGATCCGCGACCACTTCGGGCTCGACACCAACGGCATCCTGACCGTGGTGGCGCTGTCGCTGCTGGCGGCGCTCATCCTGGCGCTGCCGCTCGGGTTCTACGCCGACCGCTGGAGGCGGGTGCCCATCGCGTCGGCTGGTGCGTCGGTGTGGGGGGCGTTCTCGGTGCTCACCGGTCTCGCCGCCAACCTGTGGGTGCTGGGCATCGCCCGGGCCGGCGCCGGCCTGGGCCGGGCGGTCAACGACCCGGTGCACAACTCGCTGCTGGCCGACTACTACGACATCCCTGCCCGGCCCCGGGTCTACGCCGTGCACCGCTACGCGAACGCGCTCGGCCAGTTCCTCGGGCCGCTGTCGGCCGGCATCATCGCCTACGCCTTCGGGTGGCGGGTGCCGTTCCTCGTGTTCGGCATCGTGACGTTCGCGTTCGTCATCCTGTCGTTCCGGCTGCGCGAGCCCGTGCGCGGGCACTACGAGCGCAAGGCGATGGGCGCCAGCGCCGAGGTGGCGAACACCGAGGAGGTGGCCCCCTCCTGGGCCGAGTCGTTCCGCATCATCTGGCAGGTGCGGACGCTCCGGCGCATCTTCGTGGCGCTCCCCTTCGTGGCGGTCGCCATCGTCGGCCTGTCGACGCTGAGCGGGCTCTACTACGACGAGGTGTTCAACCTCGACGAGCGAGCCCGCGGGTTCACCGCCGCCGGTCTCGAGGGCGTCGCCCAGTTCGCAGGCCTGATGTTCGGCATCCCGCTCACGACCCGGCTCATGGCCAAGGGCCCGGGAAACGTGGTGAAGTTCCTGGGCCGGGTGTCGCTCGGCATCGCCGTCGTGTGGCTGGCCTTCGCCGCCGCCCCCACCCTGTGGATCGCCATCATCACCAACGCCCTCCTGTCGGGGGCGTTCTTCCTGCTGGTGCCGGGCATCTACGTGGTGCTGTCGCTGGCGGTGCCCGCCAAGGTGCGGGCCTTCGGCTTCGCCATCGGCACCTTGTTCATCCTGCCGGGGTTGGTCATCCTGCCCATCATCGGCAGCCTGGCCGACACCTACGGCATCCGGATCGGCCTGGCGCTGGCGGCACCGGTCTACGTCGTGGGCGGCCTGATCCTGGCGTCGGCCGGCAACTTCGTGGCGCACGACATCGCCCAGGTGTGGAAGTCGACGGCCGCCCGCTCCGAGGTCGCCCACCTGCGGAGCCAGGGCAAGATCAAGCTGCTGCTCGGCCGGGACATCGACGTGCACTACGACAACGTCCAGGTGCTGTTCGGCGTCAACTTCGAGGTCGACGAGGGCGAGATCGTGGCCCTGATGGGCACCAACGGCGCCGGCAAGTCGACGCTCCTGCGGGCCATAGCGGGCCTCGTCCAGGCCAGTGGCGGCGCCATCGTGTTCGACGGGCGTGACATGACCCACACGCCGCCCGACGAGATCGCGGGCCGGGGCGTGTCGGTGGTGCCCGGCGGCCAGGGCGTGTTCACCCAGCTCAGCGTGGCCGACAACCTGCGCCTGGCGGCGTGGGACCGGCGCAAGCGGGCCGCCGAGGCGAAGGCCGACACGGACCGGGTGCTCGAGATGTTCCCCGTCCTGCGCGAGCGCCGCGACGAGCCGGCCGGCAACCTGTCGGGCGGCCAGCAGCAGATGCTGACCCTCGGCATGGCGTTCATCGGCAAGCCCCGCCTGCTCATGATCGACGAGCTGTCGCTGGGCCTGGCCCCGTCGGTCGTGTCCCAGCTCCTCGAGCTGGTCCGGGCGCTGCGAGACGGCGGCACCACGGTGATCCTGGTCGAGCAGTCGGTCAACGTGGCGCTGACGGTGGCCGACCGCGCCTACTTCATGGAGAAGGGCGAGATCCGCTTCGAGGGCCCCACGGCCGAGCTGCTCGAGCGGCCCGACCTGCTGCGCTCGGTGTTCCTGCGGGCCGCCGCCGGCGAGGTCGAGGCCGACGACGACGGCGACCACTCGGGCCTGCGTGAGGGCCCACCCGTGCTGGAGGTGCGCGACGTCTGCCGGCGGTTCGGCGGCGTGCGGGCGCTCGACGGCGTGTCGTTCGACGTCAGGCCGGGCGAGATCCTGGGCTTCATCGGCCCCAACGGCGCCGGCAAGACCACGCTGTTCGACGTCATCTCGGGCTACACGCCGGCCGACGGCGGGTCGATCCGGCTGCTCAGCAAGGGCCATATGGTCGACCTGCACGACGCCCCCACCCACGTGCGCTCGTGGCGGGGCCTGGGCCGGTCGTTCCAGGACGGCCGGCTGTTCCCCGGGCTGACCGTGCACGAGGCGGTGGCCGTGGCCCTCGAGCAGCACGTCGAGGTGCGCGACCCCGTCGCCGCCGCGCTGCACCTGCCGACCGTCGGCGACTCGGAGAAGCGGGTCAACACCCGTGTCGAGCAGCTGATCGAGCTGCTGGCCCTCGGCGCCTACCGCGACAAGTTCGTGCGCGAGCTGTCCACCGGCACGCGCCGGGTCGTCGACCTGGCCTGCGTCCTGGCCCAGGGCCCGACGGTCCTCCTGCTGGACGAGCCCTCCAGCGGCATCGCCCAGCGCGAGGCGGAGGCGCTGGCGCCCATGCTGCGGCGGGTCCGCGACCAGCTCGGCGCCAGCCTGCTCGTGATCGAGCACGACCTCCCGCTGCTGGGCTCGATCTCCGACCGCATCATCGCACTGGACCTCGGCCGCGTCGTGGCCGAGGGGACGCCCGCAGAGGTGGTCGAACATCCAGCTGTGGTGGCCTCGTACCTCGGGACCGACGAGGCCGCCATCACCCGATCAGGTGCCCGTACCCCAGCCGGCTAGCGACAGCCCAGCCGGCAGCCCATCACCTACAAGGAGGCGGTCGATGGCAACCACCGACGAGACGAAGGTCGACCCGGGCGCCAGCCCGCCCGGGTCAGAGGATTCATCGGGGATGAAGGCGCTCAAGCGCTACGGGCCCATCGCGGCCGTGGTCGTGCTGCTGGTCGGCGCCTTCCTGATCTTCGGTGGCGGAGGAGATGACGACGACGGGGACGACGCCGCCATCGAGACCGACCGCGACACGACCGAGGAGGAGCTGATCCTCTCCGGTCCCATGACCCCCCAGCGGGCCGAGCTCGAGGGGGAGACCGACGTCGACTTCGGGCCCACGTGCGACACGTCGACCGGCCGCATCATGCTGCCGTCGGTGTACGCACCCCCGTGCGTCGTGCCGTTCGAGGGCGACAACGGCGGGGCCACCTCGCCGGGCGTCACCGCCGACGAGGTCCTGGTCGTGTACTACCAGGGCGATCCGGCGCTCGACCCGCTCCTCGCGGCCACCGCCGAGGACGCGGGCGCGGACGTCAACCCCGAGTCGGCCAGGGCCGTCCTCGAGGAGTTCGTGGGTCTGTACAACAACCTGTTCGAGACCTACGGGCGCACGGTCCGCCTCGAGACCTACACGGGCACCGGGGCCGGAAGCGACATCCCTGCCGCCCGCGCCGACGCCATCGCCATCTCCGAGATGGAGCCGTTCGCGGTGATCGGCGGCCCCAACCAGGCCGGCGCGGTCTTCGCGGGCGAGCTCGCCAGCAACGGCGTCATCTGCGGTCCGGGCTGCGCCACCGCGCTGCCCGAGGACATCATCGAGGAGTTCGAGCCCTACCTGTGGTCGGCCGGGCCCACGCCCAACCAGGGGGTGGCGCTCGCCGCCGAGATGATCGGCAACCTGGTCGGACCGGGCAAGGCCGAGTTGGCGGGCTCCCCGGAGATCCAGGCCCAGGACCGCGTGTACGGCCTGCTCCACTACGACAACGCCGACGGCGACCACGTGCCGGTGATGGAGACCTTCCGCGAGGAGCTCACCGCGAACGGGATCGAGATCGCGGCCGACGTGGAGTTCACCCTCGACCTGGCGCGGGCACAGGAGAACGCCCGCACCAACATCGGCCAGCTCATGGAGGCCGGGGTGACCACCATCCTCTACTACGGCGACCCGATCACCCCGTCGTCGCTCACCGCCGAAGCTACGGCCCAGGGCTACTACCCCGAGTGGATCCTCGGCCCCAACGTGCTGATGGACACCACCCTGTTCGCCCGCCAGACCGACACCACGCAGTGGCAGAACGGGTTCGGGATGGCGCTCATCGGGGCCCGCGGCGAGCGCTCCACCAACGGGGCGTTCCAGATCTACGACTGGGCCTTCGGCGGGGAGCCGGCCAACAACACGGTCAACGTGTTCGAGCCGGAGATGCGCACCATGTTCACCGGCATCCACCTGGCCGGTCCGGAGCTGACTCCGGAGGCGTTCCGCGACGCCATGTTCCGGTACCCGGTCTCGGGCGGCGGCCCCACCGAGGTGCAGGTGTCGCGCGGCGACCACGGCGTGTGGCCCGAGTTCGACTGGGGCGGCAGCGACGACATGGCGCTCATCTGGTTCGACCCCGAGGCCACGGGCGAGGACGAGACGGGCAACGAGGGCGTCGGCATGTACCGCTACGCCAACGGCGGCCAGCGGTACACGATCGGCAACCTGCCCACCAGCCTCGAGGAGGCCGGTGTGTTCGACGTCGAGAACTCGGTCACGGTGTACGACGAGGTGCCGGAGGAGGACACGACACCCGACTACGAGCCGCCGTCGGCCGGCTGACCCGCCTCCGCCGGGCCCGTCACAACGGGACGGCGTGTCGCGGCGGTCAGGAGAGCGGACGCCACGACCGGAGGTGCCCCCGGGCGGCGCGGAGCCGCCCGGGGAGCCCCGGCGTGACGAGTCAGAAGACCTGGCCGGCCGCGTGGATCGCGAGGCCGGCCAGGCCACCCACCACGGTGCCGTTGATGCGGATGAACTGCAGGTCGGGGCCGAGCAGCAGCTCCAGCCGGTCGGCCGTCTCGTGGGCGTCCCAGCGCGCCACCGTGCCGCTGACCATGGTGCCGATCTCGTCGCTGAACTGGTCGGCCACGTAGCGCACCGCGGTCTCGATCCCGTCACCCACCCGGGCGGCCAGCGCGGGGTCGTCGCGCAGGCGCTGCCCCAGTGCCGCGATGGCGGAGGCCAGGCGCCGCCGTAGCTCCGAGTCGGGGTCGTCGGCCTGCTGCCGCAGGCTGCCCTTCACGTCCCCCCACACCCTCGCCACCCAGGCCCGCAGCTCGGGCTGGGCGAGCAGCTCGTGCTTGAGCTGCTCGCCCCGCTCCCGCAGGGCGGGGGAGGTCTGGAGGTCGTGCGCCAGGCGCCGCACGCGCGCGTCGACGTCGGCACGCAGCTCGTGGTCGGGGTTGCGGGCCACCTCGGCGAGGACGGCGCGGGCGCCGGTGAGCAGCCGCTCGAAGATGCGGTCCTCGGCCGCACCGGGCAGCCACCACGGCGACTCGGCGCCGAAACGGGTCCGCAGGCTGTCGTGGTTCTCGGCCAGGAAGCGGTCGACGCCCCGCAGCGTCACGTCGAGCAGGTCGTGGTGGCGGCCGCCGTCGGTCATCACCTCCAGGGCGCGGCCCGCCAGCGGGGCCAGCGGGGTGGCCTCGATGCGACGGCGGGCGGCACCCTCCAGAGCGCCGTGCACCTCGTCGTCGCGCACCAGGTCGGCGGCGGTGACGGCGGCGTCGGCCACGTGGCGGGCGAGGCGCGCCGCGTTGTCGGGCTCGGACAGCCAGGCGGCCAGCCGCGGCACGACCCCGGCGGCCCGCACGCGCTCGGCGATGATGTCGGGGGTGAGGAAGCTGGTCTGCACGAAGTCGCCCAGCGTCCGCCCGAAGGCGTCCTTGCGCTCGACGATGATGGCCGTGTGCGGGATGGGCAGGCGCAGCGGCCGGCGGAACAGGGCGGTGACGGCGAACCAGTCGGCCAGCCCACCCACCAGCCCGGCGGCCGCCGTGGCCTGGGCGTACCCGGCGGCCGTCGAGTCGCCGCCCCACGCCTGGAGGGCGACGAAGACCACGGCCACCGCCACCAGCAGGCCGGTGGCCCGCCGGCGGCCCTGGACCAGCAGCCGCCGCCGGTCGCGGTCGTCGAGCGCATGCATGGCGCAGGTGTACCCCGCCGGGCCCGGCCCGGTACGGCAATGTCGTGCTGTACGTTGACGTGATGCACCGCAGGCAGGTCCTGGTGCGAGGGCACGGGCGACCGGCCACACCGGTCTGAGGGGTCGGGTCGCGTGCGCGCCGTCGACCGGGCCGACGTCACGGTCGTGGGGGCGGGCGTGGTGGGGCTCACCTGCGCGCTCCGCCTGGCCGAGGCGGGCCACCGGGTACGGGTGGTGGCCCGTGAGCGGCTCGCCGCCACCACCTCCGGCGTGGCCGCGGCGGTGTGGTTCCCGTACCGGGCCCTGCCCTACGACCGGGTGCTGGGGTGGTCCGCCACGAGCTACCGGGTCTTCGCGCGGCTGGCGGGTGAGCGGCCCGAGGCCGGCGTCCGCCTGCGGGCGGGCGTCGAGCTGGCGCGGGACGACGGGCCCGAACCGTGGTGGGCCGGGGCCGTGCCCGACCTGGTGAGGGTGACCGCGGTGCCGGAGGGGTTCACGCACGGCTGGCGCTTCACGGCCCCGGTGGTGGACATGAGCCGCTACCTGCCGTGGCTCGAGACCCGGCTCGCCGACCTCGGGGTGGTGCCCGAGATGGCGACCGTGACCGGCCTGGCCGGCCTTGCGGAGGCGGCCGGCGTGGCCGACCCGGCCCACGGCGCTGCGCCGGGCGCCGTGGTGGTCGACTGCGCGGGCCTGGGCGCCCGCGAGCTGGTGCCCGACCCGTCGCTCACGCCGGTGCGGGGCCAGGTGGTGGTGGTCGACCAGGTGGGCCTGGACGAATGGGTGGTGGCCGACGACGGCGACACCCTCACCTACGTGGTGCCCCGCCTCGACGACATCGTGGTGGGCGGCACCGCCGAGGAGGGGGTCGAGGACACGACCGTCGACCCGGACACGGCGGCCGCCATCCTCGACCGGGCCGTCGCGCTGGTGCCCGCGCTCGCCTCGGCGCAGGTGCGGAGCCACAAGGTGGGCCTGCGGCCGGCGCGGCCGACGGTGCGCCTCGACGCCGAGCGGTGCGACGGCACGGTCCTCGTCCACTGCTACGGCCACGGCGGCGCCGGCGTCACCCTGTCGTGGGGCTGCGCCGGCGAGGTGGCCGCGCTGGTCGGCCCGCCCTGACCCCGCCGGCCAGCGGGTCGCGGGTCAGCCGCGACGCCGATCGGGGGCGCGGCCGGCGAGGACGATCCGTTCGAGCGTCTCCAGCGCGGTGAAGAAGGCGTCGGCCGGCGTCGAGTCGGGGTCGACGAGACGGTGTAGGCGCAACCCGTCCTCGAGGGCGACGAGGATGATGCCCAGGCCTGCGGCGTCGACGCCGAGGTCGACCCCGCCGGCGCGGCGCGGTGGTGGCGGCGATCTCGCCGAGGAGGGCGCGCATGGCGCGCAGGTGCTCACCCAGCACCGGGCGGAGCTCCGGCGTGCGGGCCACGTACAGCATGAGCTCGACCTGCAGCAGCGGGTTGTTGTGGAGTGGGTCGTCCTCGCGGCCGACGTCGGCGCGCAATGCGTGGACGAGCCCGGCCGCATCGGGGTGCCGAGCCAGCAGGGCCCGGTTGTGGGACTGGCTGCGGGCGAGGTGGTCGTCGAGCATGGCGACGGCCAGCTCCTCCTTCCCCTCGAAGTTCGAGTAGAAGGCGCCGCGGGTGAAGCCGGCGGCGGCGGCGATCTGCTCGACCGTGGTGGCGCCCACCCCGTGCTCGGCGAAGACACCGGCGGCCGCCTCGAACAGCCGCTGCCGCGTCTCGTCGCGGGTGGGACGCACGCGCGCTCTTGACATCGCGCTACACGATACACGAGTGTATCGACTCGATACGCCGATGTATCGAGTTGCACGCGGGAGAGGACGGGCCGGATGAAGCCTGGGCGAGCCAGCAGGACCGCCGAGCACAACGCGCTGTTCCGGGCGCTGGAGGCCCGCCGCCCGCCCGACGTGCGGGTGGTCGACGACCGGCTCGCCGAGGCGTTCCTCTCGTGGCGCTACCGCGCCCTGGTGGGTCGGATGGGCGGCTGGTCCACCCGGGTGATCGACGGCCGCTGGCCGGGCGTGCGCACGGCCGTCGTGGCCCGCACCCGCCTGATCGACGACACCGTCGCCATGCTCGTCGCCGAGGCCGCGTCGACGTCGCAGCCGGGCGGCCTCCAGGTCGTCGTGCTCGGTGCGGGGTTCGACACGCGCGCCTGGCGCCTGCCGTGCCTCGCCGACGTGCCCGTCTTCGAGGTCGACCATCCCGACACCCAGCGCCGCAAGGCCGAGGTCGTCGGTCGCCTGGGCCGGGCGCGGGCCGGCGTGACGCTCGTGCCCACCGACTTCCACCTGGGCCGGCTCACGTCCGCCATGGCGGACGCCGGGTTCGACGCGAGGCGACCGGCGCTGTTTCTGTGGGAGGGCACCACCAACTACCTCGACGCCGCCGCGGTCGACGCCACGCTCCGGTGGTGTGCCGGGGCCCCCGCCGGGAGCAGCCTGGTGTTCACCTACGTGAACCGCGACCTGCTCACCGACCCCGGGCGCTATGCCGGTGCCGAGCGGTTGATGTCGACGCTGCGGCGGGTGGACGAGCAGATGACGTTCGGGATCGACCCCGGCGAGCTGTCCGGCTACCTCGCGGCGCGGGGGCTGTGCCTGGTGAGCGACACCGGTGCCGCCGAGTTCCGCCGCCGGGCCTACGGCGACGCGGCCGCGGCGATGCGCGGCCACGAGTTCTACCGGGTGGCCCACGCCCGGGTCGGGCGGGGGACGAAGCGCCCGGTGTGACGGGCGTAGTCGGTGTAGGCGGCGCCGTGGATGCGGGCCAGGTGGGGCTCCTCGACCCCGCGGACCTGGATCTCCACCGCCACCACCAGCACCGCCAGGCCGACCAGGCCAGCCACCGTGGGCGCCATCAAGGTGAGCCCCACCCCCGTGACGGCCATGGCCGAGAAGATCGGGTTGCGCACCGTCGCGAACGGCCCGGCCGTGACGAGGGCCGTCCGCTCGGACGGGTCGACGCCGATGCGCCACGACGCGCCCATGGCGAGCTGTGCCCAGAACGTGAGCGCGATGCCGGCGCCGGCAGCCACCAGGCCGACCGCGGCCACCGCCCCGTCGTCGAGCGCGGCGACGGGCGCCAGCGTGCCGGTGGCCGCCAGCACGGGAGCGGCCGCCAGAAGGACGACCGACGCCACGAACAGCACCTTGGCCCACCAGCCGAGCGACAGGGGCGGCCCGGCGTGCAGGCGGACGCCGGAGTCGCGGTGGCGCCGGACCTGGATGGCGGTGCGGAGGACGAAGGCGACGAGGAACCAGACCAGGGCGAGGACGGCGGCGGCGACAGGCATGGCCCTAATGTGAGGGATTGCTCGCATCCGTGGCTACTCGCTTCCCGGGGGAGGACCACTCATGAGCGCAACCCGCCTGGCGCCCAGGAAGGTGCCGGTGCAGCCGCGCGCCGTCGAGACCCGAGAGCGGGTCGTCGCGGCCGCTGCTCGTGTCTTCAGCCGCCACGGCTATGCGGCGGGGACGACCAACCGCATCGCCGCGGAGGCCGGCCTGTCGGTCGGGTCGCTGTACCAGTACTTCCCGAACAAGGACGCCATCCTCGTCGAGCTCATGCGCCGCCACGTCGAGGAGGGCGTGGCCGCCGTGCGGGCCCGGCTCGACGAGGCGCTGGCCGGTGACGACCCGGGGATCGACGCCGTCCTGGCCGTCGTGGTCGACGCCGTGATCGCCCTCCACCAGGCCGACCCCGGGCTGCACCAGGTCATCTTCGAGGAGTCGCCCCGCCCGACCGAGCTGCTGGGCGAGCTCCGGGCCGCGGAGGGCGACCTCGTCGGCCGCGCCGCCGCCCTGCTGGCCGCCGCGCCCGATGTGGGCGTCGCCGACCCGGTGCTGGCCGCCCGCATCGCCGTCGTCACCATCGAGTCGCTCGTGCACCGCATCGTCGCCACCCGCACCCCCGAGGTCGACATCCCCGCCTTCCGGGACGAGCTGATCGCGATGGTGGGCCGCTACCTGCGCGGCTGAGAGGATCCGCGGAAGGGTGCGCCCTTGCGGATTCGGCGGCCTTGCGCCGAAGGTCGAGCGACGCTGTACCTCCGCTCTTGGCGCCTTCGGCGCCCGGCCCCCGGGCGGAGCGCGCTCAGCGCAGCCGGACGATGTTGCCGGTGACCAGGCGGGCGGCGTCGGTGCACAGCCAGGCGACCACCTCGGCCACCTCGTCGGGCTCGGCGACGTGGACGTGGTCGTCGCTCGCGGCCACGAACCGGCGCACGTCGTCGGTGACCCACCCGGTGTCGGTCACCGGCGGGTAGACGACGTTGGCGGTGATGCCGAGGCCGGCCAGCTCGACCGAGGCCGCCATCGTGTAGTTCTCCAGCGCGGCCTTGGCGGCGCCGTAGGACACCTCGCCCGGGAAGCCCATCGGGCCCCCGGAGGTGAGCCCGACGATGCGGCCCCAGCCGTCCCCTCGGGCGCGGTGGCGTGCCGCGAGCTCGGCGATCAGCAGGGCGGCGGCGCGGGCGTCCACGTGGAACTGGGCGTCGAAGCTGTCGGCGCTCACCCGCTCGTTCCGCCGGCCGTAGAGGTCGGGCCGGTCGGGCAGGAACGTGTCCTTGCGCCAACCGCTGGCGTTGTTGACCAGGATGGCGACCGGGCCGAGGGCGCTCTCGACCTCGTCGAACAGGTTGGCGGCCGCGCCGGGGTCGGCCAGGTCGGCCTCGACGGCGTGGGCGCGGCGCCCCTCGGCCTCCACGGCCGCGGTCGTCGCGCCGGCCGTCCGCCGGCGTTGGTGCCCGTACGCCGCGGGCCGGACCGGGTCGTCGTCGGGGTCCTCGATGCGCAGGTAGGTCACCGCCACGTCGGCGCCGAGGCGGGCCAGGGCTACCGCGGTCGCGGCGCCGATCCCGTGGTTGGCGCCGGTGACCAGGGCCACCCGTCCGGTGAGGGGTCCCGCCACCCCGACCTCAGAACCGCAGCCGGGCGCGGACGGGCCGGTGGTCGGACATCACCTGGGGGACCACCTCGGACCAGAGCACCTCGACCGGCGAGTTCACCAGGATGTGGTCGGTCTGGCTGTGGGGTCGGTGGGCCGGGTAGGTGCGGCCCCGGACGACCCGCCGCCAGCCCGGACCGACCAGGCGGTCGGCGCACCAGCCCCACATGTTCATGTCGCCGGCGAAGGCGCCGGGCCGCTCGGGGCCGGGCAGCGCCGCCCGGATGGCCGGTGCCAGCCGCCAGACCGGGTCCTTGAGCAGGGGCATGTGGGTGCCCACGACCGTGAAGGGCTCGCCGTCCGCCTCGACCACGGCCCGCACGACCGCCCGCCGGCCCGGATCGCGCCGGAGCTGGGGCCCGACGGGGACCACCTCGGCCGACCGCACCGGCAGGCGCGAGAGCACGGCCACCACCCAGTCGCCGTCGCCGACCGGCCCGGACCGGGCCACCAGGCGCACCTGGTCGTGGCAGGTGGCCCGCGCCACGGCGAACGTGCCCGCGACCTGGTAGCCGAGCGCGGAGGCCACGGCCAGCACGTCGCCCTCGGCGTCGTCGGGCACCCAGCCCTCCTGCAGCACGAGCACGTCGGTGTCGATCTCCTTGCACGCGGTGACGACGTCGTAGAACGGCGCCGAGTGCCCGCGCGTGCCCCGGCCCATGTGCAGGTTGAGGCTCCCCAGCGTCAGCTCCGCCATCGCCGCCAGTCTGGCACGGGGCCCCCGAATCGGACCCACCCGGCGCCGACCGAGCGGGCACCGCCCCTACCGCACGTACGATTGCCCGTGTATCGTACGTACGTGCCCTCCTTCACCGTGTCGGCGCTCCGGGCCGACCTCTACAGGATCATCGACGAGGTGCTGCGCACCGGCCAGCCGGTCGAGGTCGTGCGGAAGGGCGAGCGCGTCCGCATCGTGCCCGTCGAGCCGACGTCCCGGCTCGACGCCCTGACGTCTCGCCCCGACTTCATCGCCGGCGACCCCGAGGAGCTCGTGCACATGGACTGGTCGCACGAGTGGCGGCCCTGACGCATCTCGACACCCATGTGGCGGTGTGGCTCTACGCCAACCGGCAGGACCTGCTCAGCGACGCTGCTCGCGAGCGGCTCGAAGTCGACAGGCTCGCCATCTCGCCGATGGCGGTGCTCGAGCTCACGTACCTCCGCGAGATCGGACGCATCACCGAGGACGGGCCGACGGTGCTGGCCGGGCTCGGCGCCGACATCGGTCTCGAGGCCGATCCGGCACCGTTCGCCGAGATCGTCGACATCGCCCACGCGTGCACGTGGACGCGTGATCCGTTCGACAGGGTCATCGCCGCCCATGCCATCGCGGTGGGGGCCACGCTGCTCACACGGGACGCATCGCTCCGCGACCACGTCCCAGGAGCCCTCTGGTAGCAGCGTTTCGCCGCCACCGCGGCGGGGCGGGGTCGGGGATACCTAGCGGTGGTCGACGGGGAAGCGCCCGTCGCCCTGGGGGCCGCCGTTCGGGAACTGGAGGTACATCACCTGGTTGGCGTGGGCGACGAGGGCTCCGGTCTGGTCCCAGAGCGCGCACTCGACCGACGCGTAGCCGGACGTGGCGCGCCGGGCCCGCAGCGATGCGAGCAGCCACTCGGAGCGGGCGTCCTCGAACAGGTGCACGGTGAGGTCGGTGCTCGGCCCCCACCAGTCGTCGTCCTCCCGCCCCATGCGCTCGCCGACCGACGACGGCATGAGGTCGCACAGCGCGATGGCCGCCAGCGGGTCGAGGGTGCCGTCGGCCCGCAGCGGCGGCTCGTCGAACCGGTACCAGAAGGCGCAGTGCGATGACTCGGGCACGTAGGCCTCCCACGGCGGGTGCCCGAGGGCCGGGCGGCCCTCGAGGTTCTCCCAGAACCGGGGCATGGACCCCTCCCGCTCCTCGACGCCGGGGGGCGGCGGGTCGCGGAACGACGGGCAGTCCTCCGGGCCGGGGACGTCGGGGATGGCCAGGTCGGTGAACTCGAAGCCCGGACGCTCGCGCCCGAACACCGCCACGGTCGTGTGGCCGGCCGCCGCGCCGGGGGCGTGGGCGGTGACCATGACCTGCGACATCGACCGGCCCCGGCGAAGCACCGTCGTGTCGAGCTCGACCGGTCCCGCCGGCACCATGGCCGCGAACACGGTGGTCACCGTGCGCAGCCGCTGCTCGGGGTCGTCGAGGGCCGCCGTCATCGCCGCCACGGCCAGCGCCGTCATCATGCCGCCCTGGGGCACGACCGGGCAGTTCCACCGCGGGTCGACGTCCGCCAGGTAGCGGCCCGGCCGCCCGGGATCGGGCACGACCACCATCTGCCTGGCAAAGGCCGGGACCGGGTCCCGACCGTCGTGCTGCTCGTCATCGACCATGGTCGCCGCCATCGGCTCCGCCGCGCTCACCACGCCGTTGTACCCGCCAAAAGTGGCCATCCGCACGGGAGTTTCGGCGTGCGTCCAGGCGGGGAGATGGCTGGACAGGCGGAGAATACTCGGTATAGTACCGGGTATGCAGACGACCGGAACCCGCCGATGAGCGTGCGCCACGCCCTCCTGGCCCTGCTCAGCGAGGGGCCCAAGTACGGCCTCCAGCTGCGCCACGAGTTCGAGAGCAACACCGGCGAGATGTGGCCCCTCAACGTGGGCCAGGTGTACACCACCCTCCAGCGGCTCGAGCGGGACGGGCTCGTCGCCTCGGACGACGAGGAGAGCGAGGGCCCGCAGAAGGGCTATCGCATCACCGAGACGGGCCGCGACGAGCTGACGCAGTGGCTGCGCACACCGCCCGACACCTGGGAGCCTCCCCGCGACGAGCTCGTCATCAAGGTGCTCGTGTCGCTCCTCGTCCCGGGGGTCGACGTGCGCGAGGTGCTGCAGACCCATCGCCGGCACGTGATCGAGGCGATGCAGCGCTACACCCGCCTCGGTGCCGAGGCGGCCGACGACGTGGCGCTCGCCGTGGTGGTCGATGCGCAGATCTTCCGGCTGGAGGCGGTCGTCCGCTGGCTCGATGCCGCCGACACCCGGCTGGCGGGACGGTCGGCGGTCGCGGCGCCCGCTCCCGCCCCCGTCGGCGGGCCGACCGCCCGGCCGGCCTCTCCCCTCCGGCCGGCGCAGTCGGCCCCCCGGTCGGAGGTGCGGCGATGACGGGCCACGCGCTCGACATGCGCCAGGTGTCGAGGACGTACGGGTCGGGCGCCGCGGAGGTCCACGCGGTGATCGACGTGGACCTGGTCGTCGACGAGGGCGAGCTCGTCGCGATCATGGGGCCGAGCGGGTCGGGCAAGAGCACGCTGCTGACGATCGCCGGCGGCCTCGAGGACCCGACGGGCGGCGAGGTGGTCGTGGCCGGGACCCCGCTGGCGGCGATGTCGCGCAACGACCGGGCCCGCCTGCGCCGCCGGTCGATCGGCTACGTCTTCCAGGACTTCAACCTGCTGTCCGGCCTGACCGTGGCCGAGAACGTGGCCCTGCCGCTCGAGCTCGACGGGCTCGCGGCGCCGGCGGCCCGCAAGGCGGCGCTGGACCGGCTCGACGACGTGGGGGTCCGGGCGCACGCCGACCGCTACCCCGACGACCTGTCGGGCGGCGAGCGCCAGCGCGTGGCGATCGCCCGGGCGATCGTGGGCGATCGGCGGCTGGTGCTGGCCGACGAGCCGACCGGCGCGCTCGACTCCGTCAACGGCGAGGGGATCATGCGCCTGCTGCGGGCGGCATGCCAGCGGGGGGTGGCCGGCGTGGTCGTCACCCACGAGGCCAAGCTGGCCGCCTGGGCCGACCGGATCGTGTTCCTGCGCGACGGCCGTGTGGTCGACCAGACCGTGCCGCCGCCCGGTCCCGAGTCGCTGCTGGGCTCGGGGACGCGGCCGTGAGCCGGAGGCGGCGGGACGACGGCGGCATGGCGGCGCGCCGGGCCGTCGTCCGCTGGTCGTGGCGGCTGTTCCGGCGGGAGTGGCGCCAGCAGGTCCTGATCCTGATCCTGCTCACCGTCGCGGTGGCCCTCAGCGTCGCCGGCGCCTCGGCCGCCTACAACATGGCGCCGACCGGGGACGAGCACATCGGGGCCGCGAGCCATCGCCTGGTGGTCGACGGGAGCGATCCCGAGGCGCTCGCCACCGAGGTCGATGCCATCACCGACTGGTTCGGCACAGCCGAGCCGATCGGCGAGTGGACCGCGGCCGTGCCCGGGTCGTCGGAGGACGTGGCGTTCCGGGCGCAGGCGCCCGACGGTCCCTACGGGCACGTGCTGCTGGCGCTGCGCGACGGTCGCTACCCGGAGGCCGGAGACGAGGTCGCGGTGACCGACCACGTGGCCGACGACCTCGGCGTCGGCGTGGGCTCCGCCCTCGCCCTCGACGGCAGGGACTGGACCGTGGTGGGGACGGTGGAGAACCCACGCGACCTGGCAGATCAGTTCGTCCTGGCGTCGCCGGCCACCTCCCGCCCGCCCGACTCGCTGGCGGTGCTGGTCAGCACCACCGACGCCGAGGTGCGGGCCCGGCCCGACAGCGGCAGCGCCGCCGCCGCCTACGTCGACGAGCGCACGTCCACCGGGCGGGGCACCGCGGCGGTGGCCGTGTACCTCGTGGCGACCGTGGTCCTGCTGCTGGTCGCCCTGGTGGCGGGGGCCGGGTTCGTGGTGATGGCGCAGCGCCGGCAGCGCCAGATCGGGCTGCTGGCGGCCACGGGCGCCACCGACAGGCACGTGCGGCTCGTGATGCTGGCCAACGGTGCCGCCGTCGGGGCGGCCGCTGCCGTGATCGGCACCGGTGCCGGGCTGCTGACCTGGCTGGCCCTGGCGCCGGTCGTCGAGCCGGCCGCCGGGCACCGCATCGACCGCTTCGACGTGCCGTGGTGGGTCGTGGTGACCGGCATGGTGCTGGCGATGCTCACGGCGACCGGCGCGTCGTGGTGGCCGGCGCGGGCCACGGCCCGCATGCCGGTCATGGCGGCCCTGTCGGCCCGCCCGCCGGCGCCGCGGCCGGCGCGCCGCCCCGCCCTGCTCGCCGGCGCGGCGCTCGCGATCGGCGCCGCCGCGATCGCGTGGTCCGATCCCAACCGCACGACCGTCGACCCCCAGCCGGTGAACGACATGGTGATGGTGGGCGGCGTCGTGGCCATCACCGTAGGGATCCTCCTCGTGTGCCCGTCCGTCCTCGGTGCTGCCGGGCGTGCCGCCCGCCGGCTCCCGTTGGCCGGCCGGCTGGCGGTGCGGGACCTGGCCCGGTACCACGCCCGCTCGGGGGCGGCGTTGGGGGCGATCAGCCTGGCGGTCGGGATTCCGGTGGCGGTCGTGATCGTCGCCGCCGCGGCCGAGGCGGGCTCGGACGCGGGGAACCTGTCGGACCGCCAGCTCCTCGTCCGCACGGGCGAGGCCGGCGGCCCCTTCGTCGAGGATCTGAACCCCGCCGACCTGCCGCGGATGGAGGACGCCGTCGACCGCCTCGCGGGTGGGCTCGGGGATGCGGAGGTCGTCGCCCTGGACATGGCGATGGAGCCCGGGACCCGCCCCGAGGCCAAGTTCGACGACCTCCAGGCCGTGGCCGTCGGCTACCGGGTCGGCGACGACACCCACCGCGACGTGGTCACCTACGTCGCCACCCCCGACCTCCTGTCCTACTACGGGCTCGCGCCCGGGTCGATCGACCCGGAGACCGACGTCCTCACCGTGCGCCGCGAGGATCTCGTGTTCCTGACCACGGCCCGGCGCACGGCGCCCGAGCCCGTGGTCGAGCGGGCGCGCCTCGACGTCAGGCCCTACTCGTCGGCGCCGACCACCCTCGTCACGCAGGAGGCGCTGACCCGGCGCGGCTGGGAGACGGCGCGGGCGGGATGGCTGATCGAGTCGGCCACGCCGGTGACCGCCGAGCAGGTGCGGGACGCCCGGGAGCTCGCCGACATCGCGGGGCTGCGGGTCGAGTCGCGGCAACGACCAGGGCCAGGGCACGCTGCGCGCCGTCGCCATCGGGGCCGGGGCGCTCGTGGCGCTCGCCGTGGTGGCGATGACGGTCGGCCTGGTCCGGGCCGAGGCGGCCGACGACCTCCGCACCCTGGCCGCCACCGGCGCCGGGAGCACGATCCGGCGGTGGCTCACCGCCTGGACCGCCGGCGCCCTCGGCCTCCTCGGCGTCGCCCTCGGCGGGCTGGGCGCCTACCTGGCGCTGGCGTCGGGCTACATCCACGACCTCGCCGCCCTCGGGGGCGTGCCGTGGGCCGAGCTGGCGATCCTCGCCGCCGGCGTGCCGCTGCTGGCGGCGGGCGCGGGATGGCTGCTGGGGGGCCGCGAGCCACCGTCGCTCGTCCGTCCCGACGGCTGAACGGTCGAACCGGCGTCCGCTTGTTGCGGGATCCGCAACGGGCGGACGCCGGATCGGTGACGTGCCCGAACCGGCGTCCCGTTGTTGCGGGATCCGCGACGGGCGGACGCCGGATCATGACGCGCTACCGGGCGCGTCGCCGTCGCGCCCGGTACGGTGGCGGTGACAAAAGAGACCACGCGGGAGCTCGGGCGACCGGGCTGAGAGGGCGCACGAGGCGCCGACCGCCGAACCTGATCCGGGTAATGCCGGCGAAGGGAGTGATGCTGCATGGGCATCCGCCGCAAGACGTACGTCGCGGGGGACCGCGACGACGTGCGCGTGCCGTTCTGCGAGGTGGCGCTCGAGCCGCCCAACGAGCCAGTCCGCCTGTACGACACCAGCGGCCCGGGCAGCGACCCGCGGGCCGGGCTCGAACCGCTGCGGTCGGCCTGGATGCACGAGCGGGGCGACGTCGAGCACTACGAAGGCAGGGTCGCGGGCCTGCGCGACGACGGCCGGGCCTCGTTCCGGGCCGGCCGGTCCGCGGCCGAGCCCTTCCCCGGCGAGGGCGGCGACCGCCCCCGGCTGCGGGCCGCCGCCGGCCGCACGGTCACCCAGCTGCACTACGCCCGCCGGGGCGAGGTCACGCCGGAGATGGAGTTCGTGGCCGTGCGCGAGGGCATGGACCCCGCGTTCGTGCGCGACGAGGTCGCCCGGGGCCGGGCCATCATCCCCGCCAACGTCAACCACCCCGAGAGCGAGCCGATGATCATCGGCACCCGCTTCCTCGTCAAGGTCAACGCCAACATCGGCAACTCGGCGGTCACCTCCTCGATCGCCGAGGAGGTCGACAAGCTGACGTGGGCCACCCGCTGGGGCGCCGACACGGTCATGGACCTGTCGACCGGGCGCGACATCCACACCACCCGCGAGTGGATCATCCGCAACAGCGCCGGTGCCCATCGGCACCGTGCCCATCTACCAGGCGCTGGAGAAGGTCGACGGCGGCCCGGCCGACCTCACCTGGGAGCTGTTCCGCGACACCGATCATCGAGCAGGCCGAGCAGGGCGTCGACTACATGACCGTCCACGCCGGCGTGCTGCTGCGCTACGTGCCCATGACCGCCCGGCGCACCACGGGCATCGTCAGCCGGGGCGGGTCGATCCTGGCCGCCTGGTGCCTGGCCCACCACCAGGAGAACTTCCTCTACACGCACTTCGACGAGCTGTGCGAGATCTTCGCCGCCTACGACGTCGCCTTCTCCCTGGGCGACGGCCTGCGGCCCGGGTCGATCGCCGACGCCAACGACGAGGCCCAGCTCGCCGAGCTGGGCACCCTGGGCGAGCTGACGCAGATGGCCTGGGCGCCACGACGTGCAGGTGATGATCGAAGGCCCCGGCCACGTGCCGATGCACAAGATCAAGGAGAACGTCGACCTGCAGATGGAGTTGTGCCACGAGGCGCCCTTCTACACGCTCGGCCCGCTCACCACCGACGTCGCGCCCGGCTACGACCACATCACCTCGGCCATCGGCGCGGCGATGATCGGCTGGTTCGGCACCGCCATGCTCTGCTACGTCACGCCCAAGGAGCACCTCGGCCTGCCCGACCGCGACGACGTCAAGCAGGGGGTGATCGCCTACAAGATCGCCGCCCACGCCGCCGACCTGGCCAAGGGCCACCCCCAGGCGCAGGCGTGGGACGACGCGCTGTCCAAGGCGCGGTTCGAGTTCCGCTGGGACGACCAGTTCGACCTCGCGCTCGACCCCGACACGGCCCGGGCGTACCACGACGAGACGCTGCCGGCCGAGCCGGCCAAGACCGCGCACTTCTGCTCGATGTGCGGCCCGAAGTTCTGCTCGATGGCGATCACCGAGCAGGTCCGGGCCTATGCCGCCGAGGGGATGGAGGCGAAGTCGGCCGAGTTCGTGGCCGCCGGGGGCGAGGTGTACCTGGACGATCCCGCCCTGGCCGCGGGAGGGAGCGGCGCCCGGTGACGTCCGCGCTGCCCGGCGACGGTGACCGGTCCCGGCTGGGGCGGCTGCACGTCCTCGTCGACTCGCTCATCGTGGCCGAGGCTGCGCTGGAGGCCGGTGCCCCCACGCTGCAGGTGCGGCTGAAGGCGGGCACCGACGGCGACCGCTACCGGTTGGCCTCCACCATCGTCGAGCGGTGCCGGGCTGCCGGGGCCACGTGCCTGGTCAACGACAGGGCCGACCTGGCGGTGGCGGTCGGCGCCGACGGCGTGCACGTGGGCGCCGACGACCTCCCGGTGCCGGTGGTCCGTGCCATCGTCGGGCCCGCGGCCCTGGTGGGCGGCACCGCACGCGAGCCCGACACCGGCCGGCGGCTGGTGGCCGAGGGCGCCGGCTACCTGGGCGTCGGCCCCACCTTCGCCACCACGTCGAAGATGGGGCTGCCCGAGCCCATCGGCGTCGAGGGCGTGCGGGCGGTCGTCGAGGCGGTGGACGTGCCGGTCATCGCCATCGCCGGCATCACCGCCGCCACCGTCGACGCGGTGCTGGCCGCCGGAGCGTGGGGGGTGGCGGTCATCGGCGCCATCGCCGATGCTCCCGACCCCCACAGCGCCACCCACGACCTGATGATGGCCGTCGCCAAGGCCGTCGACGCGCTGGGGGAGGGGTCGCCGTGACCGTCTGCGACGGGTCGGGGGGCGACGCCGTCGACGTGGCGGTCGTGGGCGCCGGTGCCATCGGGTTGGCGTCGGCGTGGCGGCTGGCGCAGGCGGGTGCGACGGTCGCCGTGATCGATCCCGCTCCGGGATCGGGGGCGTCGGGGGTGGCCGCCGGGATGCTGGCGCCGGTCACCGAGGCCCGGCTGGGGGAGGAGCCGCTGGCCGCTCTCAACCACGCGTCGTGGGCACGCTGGCCGGCGTTCGCCGCCGAGGTCGAGGCGGCGTCCGGGACGTCCATCGGCTACCGGGCCGACGGCACGCTCATGGTGGCCCTCGACGCGGACGACCGGGCCGTGCTCAACGACCTGGCGGCCCGCCACCGGGCCATGGGGCTGGCCGCCGAGACCCTGCGGGGGCGCGAGGCCCGCGCCCTCGAGCCGGGCTTGGCGCCGGGCGTGCGGAGCGGGCTGCTGGCCGCGGACGAGCGGTCGGTCGACCCGCAGGCCCTGGTCGAGGCGCTCCGGGCCGCGGCGGTGGCCGCGGGCGTCACGCTGGTCGCCGGGCGCGTCGACCGGCTGCGCACGGCCGCGGGCGGCGACCGGGTCGCGGGACTCACGATCGCGCCCGCCGCTCCCGCGGCGCCCGTCGACGTCGAGGTCGGCACGGTCGTGCTCGCCGCCGGGAGCTGGTCGGCCTCCCTGCCCGGCGTGCCCGACAGGGCGCGCCCGCCGGTCCGGCCGGTGAAGGGCCAGGTGCTGACCCTGCGCCAGCCGGCCGCGGACCCGCTGGTGACCCGCACGCTGCGAGGCATCGTGCGCGGGTCCAGCATCTACCTCGTGCCCCGCGACGACGGCCGGGTGGCGGTGGGGGCCACCGTCGAGGAGCGCGGCTGGGACACCACGCCCACCGCGGGCGGCGCCTACGAACTGCTGCGCGACGCGCTGGCCATCGTGCCCGGCCTGGACGAGGCCGAGCTGGTGGCGGTGCGGGCCGGGCTGCGCCCCGGCTCGCCCGACGATCTGCCCATGGTCGGCCCGTCCGGGGTCGAGGGCCTGCTGGTCGCCACGGGCCACCATCGCAACGGCATCCTGCTCACGCCGGTGACGGCCGAGGCCGTGGCCGCCCTGGTCACCGGCGCGACCCCGCCGGCCGAGGTGGCGGTGTGCGATCCCCGCCGCTTCGAGCGCAGCGAGGTCCGGGCGTGACCCGGCCGGACGGGGCCCCCGCGGCGGCGCCCGGCGCCGCAGCGGCGGTGGCGCTGACGGTCAACGGCGACGCCCGCACGGTCGCCCCCGGCACCACCGTGGCCGGCCTCGTGGCCGAGATGGGGCTGGAGCCGCGGGGCATCGCCGTGGCGGTCGACGGCGAGGTGGTGACGCGCCGCCGCTGGCCGGACCGGGCGCTCGTCGCCGGCGCGCAGGTCGAGGTGCTCTCGATCGCGCAGGGAGGGTGAGCCCGTGGCCGAGCCGGTGACCGCACCCACCGCCGCCGCACGAGCCGGCCCCGGTGGCGCCGGGCCGGAGCCGGCGGCGGGCGACGATCCGCTGGTGATCGCCGGCACGTCGTTCCGCTCCCGGCTGATCGTCGGCACGGGCGGCGCCCCCAACCTGGGTGAGCTGGAGGAGGCGCTCGTCGCGTCGGGCACCGAGATGACCACGGTCGCGCTGCGCCGGGTCGACCCGTCGGCGCCCGGCTCGTTGTTCGACCTGCTGGCCCGCACCGGCATCCGCCCGCTGCCCAACACGGCCGGGTGCTACACGGCGCGTGACGCGGTGCGCACCGCCCAGCTGGGCCGCGAGGCCCTGGAGACCGACTGGGTCAAGGTCGAGGTCGTGGCCGACGAGCGGACGCTGCTGCCCGACCCGGTCGAGCTCCTCGACGCCGCCGAGCAGCTCGTCGACGACGGCTTCGTCGTGCTGGCCTACAGCAACGACGACCCGGTGCTGGCCCGCCGGCTCGAGGACACCGGCGTCGCCGCGGTGATGCCCCTCGGGGCGCCCATCGGCAGCGGGATGGGCATCCGCAACCCCTACAACCTGGCGATGATCGTCGAGGCCGCGACGGTCCCGGTCGTGCTCGACGCCGGCATCGGCACCGCCTCGGACGCGGCCCGGGCCATGGAGCTCGGCTGCGACGCGGTGCTGCTGGCCACGGCGGTCACCCGGGCCCGCCACCCGGTGCGCATGGCGGCCGCCATGCGCCACGCGGTCGAGGCCGGCCGCCTGGCGCGGCGGGCCGGGCGCATCCCCCGTCGGCTCTACGCGGAGGCCTCGACCAGCGACCAGGGGCTGGCCGAGCTGTGAACGAGCGGGGCGAGCGGACGGCGGGCTCGGGTGCGTTGCCCGGCCCCGAGGTCATGCCGGTGACGGACGCCCTCGGGTCCCGACTGGTGGTGGTGACGGACGGGGCCCAGGCCCGGGCCGCAGGCCACGACCTGGTCGCGGTCGTGACGCAGGCGCTGGAGGGTGGGGCCGGCGCCGTGCTGCTGCGCGAGAAGCACCTGGCGCCGGGCGAGCGCCTGCGCCTCGCCGAGGTGCTGCGGTCGTGCACCGAGGCCGCCGGCGCCACGCTGCACGTGGCGGGCGATGCGGCGCTCGCCAGGGCGGTGGGGGCCGACGGGGTCCACCTGTCCGCGACGGATCCCTGGCCACGGGCCGGCGAGCGGGTCGGGCTCGTGCTGGGCCGGTCGTGCCACACCGTCGCCGAGCTGACCGCGGCCCGGGCCACGGGCGCGCGACCGGGTCACGTACTCGCCGGTGTTCGCCACGGTCTCGAAGCCGGGCTACGGCCCGTCGCTGGGGCTGGGCGGGCTGGCGGTCGGTTGCGACGCGGTGCCCGGGCTGCCGGTCGTGGCGCTGGGCGGGATCGAGGCCGCGCACGGCCCTGGCCTGCCTCGACGCCGGCGCGGCGGGGGTGGCCCTGATGGGCGCCGTCATGCGGAGCGACGACGCGGCGGCGGTGGTGCGGGACGTCGTCCGCGAGCTGCGGGAGGCCGCCGCGTGAGCGAGCGCAGCGAGCGAACCATGAGCACAGTGAGCGAGCGCAGCGAGCGAACCATGAGCACAGTGAGCGAGCGCAGCGAGCGAACCATGAGCACAGTGCCCTACTCGGCACGCAGTGCCGACACCCCGCCGGTGGCCCTGACGATCGCCGGCTCCGACTCGGGTGGGGGCGCCGGCATCCAGGCCGACCTCGTGACCTTCGCGGCCCTCGGCGTCCACGGCGCCTGCGCGGTGACCGCGCTGACGGCGCAGAACACGGTCACGGTGTCGGGGGTGTTCGTGCCACCGGTCGAGTTCCTGCGGGCGCAGCTCGACGCCGTCCTGGGCGACCTGCCCATCGCGGCGGTGAAGACGGGCATGCTGGCCACCGAGGCGGTGGTCCGGGCGGTGGCCGAGGTGGCCGCGTCCGGGCGCCTGCCCAACCTCGTGGTCGACCCGGTGCTGGTGTCGTCGACGGGCGCCCGGCTGCTCGACCCGGGCGCCGAGGCCGCCTACCTCGACGCGCTCTTCCCCCATGCCCTAGTGGTCACCCCCAACACGCGCGAGGCGGCCGCCCTGCTGGGCCGGCCGGTCGAGACCGTCGCCGATGCCCGGGCGGCGGCCCGCGAGCTGGGCGACCGGGGGCCCCGGTGGGTGGTCGTCAAGGGCGGGCACCAGGCCGACGAGCCGGGCGGCCCGGCCAGCGGGGACGCGGTGGACGCGGTGTTCGAGGCGGCCACCGGTGAGGTCACCGAGCTGCGGCGCCCGCGGGTGGTCACCCCCAACGACCACGGCACGGGCTGCACCTTCGGCGCCGCCACCGCCGCCCTGCTCGCACGGGGCGCCCCGGTGCCCGAGGCGCTGGCCTCGGCCAAGCGGTTCGTGCACGACGGCCTGGTGGCGTCGGCGGGCTGGCGCCTCGGCGGGGGCCATGGCCCCGTCGGCAAGCTGGGGGCGTGGACCTGACGGCCCCCGTCGTCGCCCCGACCGTCAGCCGGCCGGGGCCGGGTCGGGCAGACCGTCAGCCTGGTCGGCCGCATCCTCGGCGACGGCCATCGCCTGCAGGCCAGCACCCGGGTTGAGCACGAGCTCGCTGCGATCGGGCATGCGGCCCTCGTAGTCGCGCAGGTGCTGCTGCAGCGGCTCGACCTCCTCGGGCACCGTGGCGAAGAACTGCAGGGTGTCGGTCACGCCGGCCACCGGCTCGCTCGGTATCTCCCACGAGCCGGCCAGGACCCAGTCCGACGGGACGTTGCGGAAGCTCAGGCTGTACACCACCACGACCCGGAACCCGCGCTCGTCGGCCAACCTCGCCCACGTCTCGGAGCTGCGCCGGTCGGGGGTCTGCAGCACGGCGTAGTCGCCGAGGCCGGCGAGGTCGGTGAGCGGGCCGTCGTGGAAGTAGCTGATGTAGCCGAGCTGGTCGGTGGCCACCGGCTGCCCGTCGTAGTAGCGGTCGAGGAACAGACCGGCGTGGTACTGCTGCCGGTACATGTCGTCCGCCGCCAGGGGGGCGCGGGCGATCAGGCCCACCTTCGTCACGCCCAGCAGCAGGCCGACGACCCCCACCGCCAGCACCGCCCGCGGGCGCACCACCGCGGGGATCTCCGCCAGGATGCCCAGCACCAGGTAGGCGCCGATGGCGATGAGGTAGGCCTGGTAGCGGGCGTACCAGCCGACGTCGGCCAGGACGGCGTGCAGGCCGGTCGCGCACGATGAGGGTGGTCGCGGGCAGGAAGCCGGGCGAGCGCCGGCCCCGGAGTAGCAGGTAGACGACGGCCAGCGCGACGAGCGCGGCCAGCATGGGGTCATGCGTCAGGCGACCGGCGATGTCGATCGGCCCGAGGCCGTCCCGCTGGTCCTGGCCGGTGCCCTGGCCCTTGGCCAGGATCGAGTTCGGTAGCCAGCCCCCACCGAGCGCCCGGTTCACCAGGGCGAAGGCGACGATGGGCACGCCGGCGGCCGCCAGCACGCCGAGGGCCCGGCGCCAGTGGGCGCGCCGATCGACCAGCACCAGGGCGAGCGCCAGGCCGGCGGCGACGAAGGCCGTCTCGAAGCGGACCAGCGCGGCCGCGATCAGCACGGCGTAGGTCACGGCCGGGCCCGGCCCGGGGCGCTCCAGCGCCCAGCGGTGGGCGCCCAGGACCGCGGCCAGCACGAGGGCGACCTGCAGGGTGTGCTCCATGCCCACCACCGCCAGGCCGGGCAGGAAGAGCACCACGACGATCAGCACGGCCGTCGTCACGGCGTCGGCCGGCCGGCGACGCCCGGGCGCCACGACCGACTGGCCCGCGGCGAGGACGGCCACGGCGGCCACCCCCGCGGCGAGGTTGAGCACCAGCGGGACCCACTGCGCGAACGGCCCCGCCACCAGCACACCCGCGCTGACGAGCACCGTCCACAGCGGCGACGACGAGGCCGACTCGAAGTGCCCGGGGACGACGCCCCAGGTGCCGTGGTGGGCGAGGCGCTCGGCGACGCTCAGGTGGATGGCCGGATCGTCCAGGACGTAGACGTAGGTCCCCCCGAGCCACCACAGGGTGCCGGCGACGACCAGCGCCACCGTGACCAGGTAGGCGGCGACGCCCCAGCGCAGGAACGACCGGTCCGGCCGCCCGGTGCCGGCACCGTCCGGGCCGGCCTGCGCGGGGTCGTCGGGTGATTCGGTTCGAGGCTCTGTGATGATCGCCACGCGGCGGACGGTCTCCCCACTTGTCCCAGCGCCACAGACGGTAGCGGGACCGCCGCACCCGTGCTCAGTCGGGAGCGACGACCGGGAGCCCGCCCCGCCAGCGCCCCGGGCCGGCCACCCATGCCGCCCCGGGAGGGCACACGGGGCGCAGATCGCACCAGCGGCAGCGGGCCGACGGCGTGGCGTCGGCGGCGTCGTGGCCCACCGCGGTGGCCCGGACCCGTTGCCGCACCACCTCGGCGATCATCGTGCCCCCCGCCGCCAGCACCTCGTCGTCGACCACGATGCGGGCCCGGGCGCCGGTGTCGCCCGCCGTCACGAGCACCGCCACCGGGGCGACGTGATGGACGAGCGCGCCGGCGGCGGCCTCGACCGCGGCGCGGGCCCGCACGTCGCGGTCGTCGCCCGCGGCGGGCCGGTGGACGACCAACGTGTGCCCCCCGGCGCCCCGCACCCGGCCGATGCGGGCGTCCGCGCCGCTGGCGACGGCCACGGGCGACTGCGGGCGGGGCCACCACCGCGCCGGCGGCCCGCCGTCGGCACGCGGCACGTTGAGCAGCACCAGGCCCTCGGGCAGGGGCCAGCCCAGCACCCGCACGAAGCCCGCCAGCCAGCGACCGGCGGCGGCGGCCGTGGCGGCCAACGTGGCGGCATCGCCCTCGGCCCGTCGCTCGGCGACCCATCCGGCCACGCCCCGATCGCCGACCGCGGTCGCCTCGCGGACCCACGCCCGGACCGCCTCGAGCGGGTCGGGCAGGACGGGACCGGCGCCCGGTCCGGCCGCGCCGGCGTCGAGGTGACGGTCGAGCGCGGCGCGGGCGACGGTCCCGGCGGCCGTGCCCGGCGACCAGCCGGGGAAGGCCCAGCCGTCCTCGCCGCCGGCGCGGTAGCGGGCGGGGCAGTCGGCGGCGTCGAGCGCGGCCGACCAGTTGACGTAGATCTGACCCGGCGGCGCGGGCGCGGCGGCCAGCGCCTCGTCCACGGCCTGCCCGACGGAGGCCAGCAGCTGGTCGGCGGCGCCGACGGCGTCCCGGCCCGCGGGGTCTCCTGATCCGGGGCGATCGTGGGTCGTGCGCGGGTGATCGGCGCCGGCCGGATCGCCGGCTGCGCCGATCATGGCCGGGACGGACGCCATCGGCTGCCCTCCGCGCAGCCCGCGCGCACCGGGCAGTGGAGGCAGTGGGGACCGGGTCGTGCCGCGGGCGGCTCGCCCGCGGCGACGGCGGCCGCCACGCCCATCGCCTCCTCGATGCGGTCGGCGGCGGTGGCGAGCACCGCGGGGCGCACCGGCTCGACCTGCGTCGTGCCGTCCGCGACCACCGTGACCACCACTGCGGGCGGGCGACCCTCCCGCAGCGCCACCAGCAGGGCGTACAGGTGCCCGTCGGCCCGCATGCCGTCGTACCAGGTCCCGCCCTTCACCTCGACCACCACGGCGGGACGGTCGGTGGGTGGGCCGCCGACCAGCAGGTCGAGCCGGCCGCCGAGCACCACCGCGCCGCCCGCCAGCCGCACCCGCACCGGCTCCTCCACCCGGGGCCACCAGCCGGGGTCGATCCTGCGGGGCCAGGCGGCGGCCAGGCGGTCCACCCGGGCGGTGAGGTCGGCCAGCAGCGGGGCCGCCCCGGTGCCCAGGTCGGCGAGGTGGACGCGGGCGGTGGGGTCGCCCGTGGCGTCGAGGTAGCCGAGCGCAGCCTCGACGGTCGGCGCCCGCTGGGGGACCAGGGTGGCGACCTTGGCGGCGGCGTCGACCACCAGTCCCGCCACCAGGTCGGCGCCGGCCGTCGTCCCCTCCGCTGCCAGTGCCCGCCGGGGGCAGCGCAGCAGCCAGGTGACGGTTCCCTTGGTCAGCCGCAGGGGGTCGTCTGCGGTCCATCCTCCGACGGCCGCGGCCCGGGTGGCGGCGTCCTCGAGCGCATCGCGCAGCCGCTCCAGCCGCTGGCCGGTGGGCCCGTCCGCCTCGTCGCCGGTGGCACCGGCCGCGGGGGCGGCGCCGAGTCCCTCGGGACGGTCGAGGACGTCACCGAGGGTGCGCGCCGGCAGGGCTGGTGCCACGGCCCGAATGCTAGGGACACCGGCGCCACCCGGCGGGGAGGGTGGTCAGGCGGCCCGGGCCGCCAGCCAGTCGGCCTCGGCCCGGCCCATGTCGGTGGAGGCCGGGCCGTCGACCCACGGCCACAGCTCGTCCGCGATGCGGCGATAGTTCCCGCTGGCGTGGAGATCGCCCAGGATCGCCATGAGCCCCAGGTTGATGCGCTGGATGATCACGAACGCGGCGGGCAGGTTGGCGGCCTTGACGATGGGGCCGTACGGGCCGTTCGGGTCGAAGTAGCGCGACAGGGCGTCGGTCGACCACTGCGGCGTGATGGTCACGTCCTCGTCGCGCAGCACGAACTCGTAGAAGTGGCTGAAGTAGTCGTGCACCATCTCGTCCGAGACGGGGGTGCCCGGGCGGAGCAGCCCGATGCGCTCGATGATCGCCCGGTAGCGGGCGGTGTCGCCCTCCATCACCATGGCCCGGATCATGTCGCCGAACAGGTCGATCTCGGGTTCGGTGAAGTGCTTGACCAGGCCGAAGTCGAGGAAGGTCACCCGTCCGCCCGGCTGGAACAGGTAGTTGCCGGGGTGGGGATCGCCGTTGAAGGCGCTGAGCCGGTACAGGCTGCGGAAGACGAACCGGTAGATCGACTCGGCCGCCAGGTTGCGCTCGTCCTGGTCCCAGGTGGCCATGACCTCGAAGCGGACGCCCTCGGCCAGCTCGGTGGTGAGCACCCGGGCGGTCGACAGCTCGTCCACCACCTCGGGGATGTGGATGAAGGGGTGGCCGCGGTAGAAGTCGGCGAAGAGCCGCTGGTTGCGGGCCTCGTTGACGTAGTCGAGCTCCTCGATCACCCGGGCCCGGATCTCGTCGACCAGGGGACCGGGCTCGAAGCCCGACAGCGCCAGCCCCATGGCGCCGAACACCAGGCCGGCCGAGTCGAGGTCGGCGGTGATCGCCTGATCGACGCCCGGATACTGCACCTTGACGGCCACCGCCCGGCCGTCGCGGGTGATCGCCCGGTGCACCTGGCCGATGGAGGCCGAGGCGAGCGGTCGCGGGTCCCACTCCAGGAACAGGGCGTCGGGCGCGGCGCCCAGCTCGCGCTCGACCACGCCGGCAGCCAGCTCGGCCGACATGGGCGGCGCGTTCTGCTGGAGGCTGGCCAGCGCCTCGCGCGCATGGTCGGGCAGGCCGACGTCGAGGTACGACGCCATCTGGCCCAGCTTCATGAAGGCGCCCTTCATCTGGCCCAGGGCCTCGGCCACCTGCTCGGCGGTGCGCAGCTCGAACTCGTGGTCGAGCTCGGTCTGGCGCTCGGCCGAGGCGAACACGCGCCGGGCGCGGTGCACTGCGAAGCCGGCGCCGGCCCGGCCCCCGAGCCGGGCGAGCTCGACCCGGCGCTGGGTGCGGGTGCGGGCACGCACGGCGATGGCGCTCGCCCGCTCGCCTGTGCCGGGTGCGCGGCGCTCGGCGGCCAGGGCCACCCCGACGCCCGCGGCGGCCGCCGCTCCGATGGCCAGTGCCCAGCGTCCGCCTCGTCTCACGGGACGAGCGTACCCAGCGGTAACCGGTGCGGCGGAACGCGCCCGGCGGGCCGGCGCGGTGCCGGCGCTCACCAGCCCCGGAACGCGGGGTCGCGGCGCTCGACGAAGGCGGCGACGCCCTCGTTGGCGTCGTGGGTGGTCATGTTCAGCTCCTGCGCCAGCGCCTCGTCGCGCAGCGCCGTGGCCCGGTCGCTGCCCAGCGAGCGGTTGAGCAGGCCCTTGGTCAGCCCGAGGGCCCGGGTGGGGCCGGCGGCGAGCCGACCCGCCCACTCGCCGGCGGCCTTCTCCAGCTCGTCGCCGGGCACGACCCGGTTGATCAGCCCGAGCCGCAGGGCCTCCTCGGCGGGCACGTCGTCGCCGAAGAGCATCAGCTCCTTGGCCTTGTGGAGCCCGACGAGGCGGGGCAGCAGCCAGCAGCCCCCGCCGTCGGGCACCAGGCCCCGACGCACGAACACCTCCACGAAGCGGGCGCCCTCGGCGGCCACGACCAGGTCACAGGCCAGGGCGAGGTGGGCGCCGATGCCCGCGGCGGTGCCGTTCACCGCGGCGATGACGGGCTTGTCGCAGTCGAGCACCGCGGTGACCATGCGCTGGGCGCCGCCCTGGATGAGGCGGGACACGTCCCCGGCCACGCGCTCGGGCGCGTCGGCGGGCCGGACCGGGCCCGGTCGCTGGTTGCGCAGGTCGGCCCCGGTGCAGAAGTGCCGGCCGGTGGCCGTGAGCACCACCGCCCGCACCTCGACGCGCTCGCCGGCGTCGGCGAGCAGGTCGATCAGCCGGTCCCGCTGGTCGGGCGTGAGGGCGTTGGCCGCCTCCGGCCGGTCGAGCGTCAGCCACAGGACGCCGTCGGCCTCACGGGCGGCGAGCTGGTCGGCGAGCGGTCGGTCCCCCGTCATGCCACAGACGGTAGCCAGATGTCTGACGGGTCGTCAGATCAGGATGGGGCCAGGGCTAGTGTGCGGTCCATGGAGAATCTGCCCACAGCCGACCAGCTCAACCTGGGGCTCCTGGTGCTGCGGCTCGTCGTCGGTCCCGTGTTCGCCTTCCACGGCTTCGCCAAGATCTTCCGGGGCGGGCGCCTGGACGGCACGGCCCGCTGGTTCGACAGCATGGGGATGCGTCCCGGCCACGTCCACGCCCGGGTCGCCGCCTTCGGCGAGCTGGCCACCGGCGCCTGCATCACCCTCGGCCTGCTCACCGCCCTCGGCGGCATGGGCATGGTGGGCCTGATGTCGGTGGCGTTCTGGACCGTGCACAAGGGCCGCGGGCTGCTGGTGCTGAACGAGGGTTGGGAGTACGTGCTCGTGCTCGCCGCCGTCGGCGTGTCGCTCGCCACCATCGGCGCCGGCGAGTGGAGCCTCGACAACGCGCTGGGCATCGACCTCAACGGGGCGACCGGCTTCGCCATCGCCCTGGTCGGCGGCGTGGGGATGGCCGCCGCGCTGCTCGCCACCTGCTACCGACCCCCGGCACCGGTCGCCGAGAGCGCCGAGGTCTGAGCCCGCGGCCCGACCGCACCTTGGGGGGTGCGGTCGTCAGGTCGGCGGCAGGGGATCGATCACCCGCTGGGTGGCGTGGTAGCGCGCGAGCACGGCCACCAGCTCGGCGCTGCGATGGTCGGGCACGTCGACGACGATGCGGTCGGTGGCCGTGCCGTCGCCGCCCGTGCTCACGTCGATGTCCACCACGTTGGCCCCGCATGCCGCCAGGTCGCCGGCCAGCCTGGCCAGGTTGCCGGGCTCGTCGACCAGCTCCACCCACAGCTCGTGCCTGGTCATGTGCCGGCGCCTTCCGTTCGCTCGTCCTACCGACACTGTGCGCGTGGACGGTTGCCGCCGATTCAACGGCTCACGACCACCCGGAGAACGCAACCTGACGCAAATCTGACCTGGTGGCCCGTGCCGGCGGGCCGCAACGGCGGGGCGCCAGGGGGCCGGCTACCGGTCGAGGACGTCCGCGGCGACCAGCTCCTCCAGCTCGCGGTCGCCCCACCAGGACACCTGCAGGGCCTTGGCCCGGCGGAAGTAGAGCTGCACGTCGTAGTCGAGCGTGAAGCCGTTGCCGCCGTGGACCTGCTGGGCGGTGGCGGTCACATCCCGGAGCACCCGGCAGGCGAACAGCTTCGCCATCGGCGCCAACCGGGCCACCGAGCGCCCGGTCGCCCGCGCCCACGCCGCCTCGTGCACGAGCGTGCGGGCGCCGTCGAGCTCGGCCTGGCGGTCGGCCAGGTAGTGGCCGATGGCCTGGAAGGCGCCGATGGGCTTGCCGAACTGCTCGCGGTCCTTGGCGTACTGGACCGTGATCTCCTGCGCGTACCCCGCAGCGCCGACCGCCCAGGCGGCGAGCACGATCAGCGCGTCGTCCCGGACCGCCTCCCACGTGGCCCAGCCCGACCGCATGTCGCCCAGCCGGTCGGCCGCGTCGACCACGACGCCGTCGAGGTCGACGCGGTGCTGGCTGTCCGAGGCGATCGTGTGCTGCTGGGTCAGCGTGACGCCCGGGGCGGCCGGGTCGACCAGGAAGAGGTCGACGTCGCGGTCGGCCTCGCCGGTGCGGGCCAGCACCAGGAGGCGGGTGGCGGCGGCTGCGAAGCCGACGTGGCGCTTCACGCCGGTGAGCGTGAACGAACCGCCCGCCGCCCCGCCCGTGGGTGTCGCCCGGCACTGCACGCCCCGCGGCCCGAAGCCGCGGTCGGGCTCGAGCCAGGCGGGCGTGACGACGGCGTCGCCGACCGCCACCCGGGGGAGCCACTCGGCCCGCTGCGCGGCGGTGCCGCCCACGGCCAGGGCGGTGGCGCTGGCCACGCAGCTCACGAAGTGGGGGACGGGGGCGAGCGACCGGCCCAGCTCCTCGTAGAGCACGACGCCGTCCAGCAGGTCGCGGCCGGAGCCGCCGTGCTCGGCCG
The DNA here is from genome assembly GCA_963842395.1 of uncultured Acidimicrobiales bacterium. GTDB lineage: Bacteria > Actinomycetota > Acidimicrobiia > Acidimicrobiales > VFJN01 > ZC4RG19. Next base: position 1,560,702 of record CAWJGJ010000001.1, on the reverse strand, counting down.
GGACGAGCAGGCCGAGCAGGTCGAGCTCGCCCAGCCGGGCCCAGAGGTCGGCCGGGTAGCCGACCGGGTCGTCCTCCATCTCCCGGACCACGGCCGACGACGAGTGCTCGGCCAGCAGGCTGCGGACGACCTCGCGGAGCATCTCCTGCTCGGCGGTGAAGGCGAGGTCAAGCATGGCGGGGTCCTTTGCGGGTGGGGGACGGGTCGACGAGCAGCGGCCGGCGGAGGTCCGGCGGGCGGGCGCGCGCGTCGGCGGGGCCGATGGGAGCGAGGCGCCGACGCCGGAGCGTCACGGTCACGGGGCCCACCCGTCGTCGGAGCGGCGCCAGGGGTTGTCGTCCGGTGCGGTCGGCAGGGCCACCCGCACGGTGGCGGTGGTGCACAGGCGGGCCGGTTCCCCGGCCCTCACCTCGATGGCCACCGTCGCCCAGCCGCAGCCGGACGCGTCCGTTGTGGTCGCCGTCACGGCGCCGGTCAGGGTCATCGTCTCGCCGGGGTAGACCGAGTCGCGCATGCGGAAGTGCAGGCGCCCGAGCCGGCCCCGCGGCCCTGTCCAGTCGGTGACGAAGCGCTCGAACCAGGCCTGCTGGTTGGGGGTGTTGAGGAAGATGTCGCGGGCGCCGTTGCGCTCGACGGCGAAGTCGCGGTCGTGGTGCATGGGACGCCAGTCCCTCGTCGCCAGCGCCCCCAGCACCACGGTGGTGGCGGTGACGTCGTGGGCGAGGGCGGGCAGGGCGTCCCCGACGGCGACGTCGCCGAGCACCGGGCCCCGGGTGGCTGCGGACAGGGGCACGTGGGAGGCGGGCGGCGCCGTCGCGGGCCCCGACGATGGCGGCTCCGGCGCGGACGCCGGCGGCGGTCCGCCGCCCGCGGCGTCGTACCCCGCACGTAGCCGAAGCCGGTGAACGTCTCGACGCCCACCAGCTCGTCCCGCTGGTTGCGGTAGGGCACGTCGATCACCCAGAACCGGCCGGTGCCGAGCTTGGTGGTCTTGGGCTCGCTGAGCGACCGCAGCACCTGGGCGGTGCTGATGACGTCACCCGGGCGCACCGGCTCGTGGAACGCGACCTCGCTGTCGCTCATGATCGCCTCGGGCAGGCCCAGCCGGTCCTTGAGGTCGAAGTGCACCTGGAGGGGCAGCCGGGGCGCCGCCTGGTCGGGTTGCCAGTGATGGGGCCGGAACCACAGCGACAGCGTGGACGGCGGCGCGATCGGCCCGCCCGTCAGCTCGGCCGCCACCGCGTCGTCCCAGAACAGCGGGTTGCCGTTCTCGACCGACGCGCACGACGTCCAGACGTAGCCCCGCTCCACGGGGAAGTCGGCCGTCTCGGGGTACCGGGTCCGCCCGATCCACCCGGCGACGTCCTCGGGCACGCCCCCGCTCACCGCCGCCTCCGGTGGCACGTACCAGTCGCGAGGCAGGAGGGTCCCCGGCGGGGCGGGGTCACGCGATCACGCCCTCGGACAGGAGGGCGTCGACGTCCTCGGCCGGCAGGCCGGCCTCGGCCAGCAACGACGCCGTGTCGGTCACGGTGCCGTCCCGCAGGGCGTAGGCCGGCGGGCGCGGGGTGCCGGCCAGCAGCGGGCCGAGCTGGCGGAACGGCGGGCGCCCGGGAGAGGTGGCCTCGACCACGGCGTCCCGGGCGGCCACCTGCGGGTCGGCGGCCACCTCGGCGATGTCGAGCACCGGGGCGACGCAGGTGTCCTCGTCGGCCAGCAGCGCCACCCACTCGTCGCGGGGGCGTCGGGCGAACGCGGCGCGGAGGTCGGCCCGGATCTGGTCCTGCACCGCGTCGTCGGTCTGGTGCTCGGCCCAGCGCTCCAGCCCGACCAGGCGGCACAGGTTGGCCCAGAAGCGCGGCTCGATCGCCGCCACCGCCAGCCAGCCGCCGCCGGCGGTGGGGTACACGTCGTAGCAGGCGTAGCGGCCGGTCAGGATGTAGTGGCCGGGGCCGGGCGCCTCGCCCGTGGCCAGGTACTCGTCGATGTAGAGCGACAGCATCCACAGCACGCCCTCGGCCACCGCCACGTCGAGGTAGGCGCCCTCGCCGCTGGTCGCCCGCCCCACCAGCGCGGCCAGGATGGCGGCGGCCGCGTGCAGCCCGCCGGCGGCGATGTCGGCCACGGTGGCGCCCGGCAGCGGCGGGCGCCCCTCGCCCGTGCGCTCGGACATGTGGAGGAAGCCGCCGGCGGCCAGGTAGTTCAGGTCGTGGCCGGCCCGCTGGGCGCGGGGCCCGGTCTGCCCGTAGCCGCTGGTCGAGCAGTAGACGACGCCGGGGTTGCGCGCCCGCACCGCCTCGTAGCCGATGCCGAGGCGGTCGGCCACGCCCGGCCGGAAGCTCTCGACCACCACGTCGGCCGTGCCTGCCAGGCGGAGGAAGGCGTCGAGCCCGGCCGGCGACTTCAGGTCGATCTGCGCCCGCTCGAGTCCCCGCTGGCCGCTGTAGGCGTGGAACGGGGGCACGAGCGTGGTGGCGCCGGCCTTGGGCGGGGCGCCGACCTTGACCACCCGCGCCCCGTAGTCGGCCAGCAACCGCGTGCAGCGGGTGGCGGGACCGACCGTCGACAGGTCGAGGACGAGGGTCCCGGTGAGCGGGCCGGTGGCGTGGTCGGACATCGCGGCTCAGAAGTTCTTGGGCAGCCCGAGCTTGCGGGTGGCGATGATGTTCTTCTGCACCTCGGACGTGCCGCCGCCGATGGTGTCGATGACCGTGTAGCGGTAGGTCGACTCGGCCCGTCCGGCCATGGGCGCCTCCTCGGTGCCCACCCGTAGCTGGCTGCCGGGGCCGCCGACGTCCATCGAGGCGTCGGCCAGCCGCTTGGACAGCTCGGTGGCGAACAGCTTGTACTCGGACGCCTCGGCCCGCGGCGGGTCGCCGCCCTGCATCGAGGCGTGCACGAAGCGCAGCCCGAGCAGCCGGGCCACCTCGCCCTCGGTCACCAGTCGGGCGATGCGCCGGCGCACCACGGGGTCGTCCTTCAGCGGCTCGCCGTCGAGGGTGGCCTCGCGCACGTGGTCGGTCAGGATGCGGATCCGCTCGTCGATCTGGCTGTAGGTGAACATGGTGAAGCGCTCGAGGTCGAGCGCCTGGGCGATGTACTGGAAGCCCCGGTTGAGGTCGCCGACCACGTAGTCGTCGTGCACGAACACGTCGTCGAAGAACACCTCGTTGGTGCGCTCGTCGCCCATGGTCCAGATCGGTTGGATGGTGAGGCCGGGGTCGTCGAGGGGCACCAGGAACAGCGTGATGCCGTGGTGCTTGGGGGCCTCGGGATCGGTGCGGGCGCCCACCCAGTACCACTCGGCGAAGTGGGCCGAGGTGGTCCAGGTCTTCTGGCCGTTCAGGCGCCAGCCGTCGCCGTCGCGGACGGCCTTGAGCTGCATGGCGGCGGCGTCGGAGCCGGCGTTGGGCTCGGAGTAGCCGACCGCGAACTCGACCTCGTTGCGCAGGATCTTGGGAAGGAACTCGGCCTTGAGCTTCTCGGAGCCGTGCTTGATGAGGGTCTTGCCGATGATGCCGACGCCCTTGCCGATCTGCGGCGCGCCGCGCCGGGCCAGGGCCTCGTTGAGCAGGTACTCGTAGACGCCGTCGCCCTCGGCGCCGCCGTGCTCCTTGGGCCACGTCATGCCCAGCCAGCCCCGCTCGCCCACCTCGGCCATGAACGCCCGCCGCTCGGGCGTGTCGCAGATCTGCGCCATGTTCTCGCGGGTGGGATCCATGACCTCGACGGCCTGGCGCTCGTCGAGGAACGCCTCGACCTCGGCGAGGAAATGCCGCTGCTCCGTGGAGAACTCGAAGTCCATCGTTGGGCGGCCCCCCGGCCGCGGTGCGCCGCGGCGCACCAGGTCATGATCTGACGGACCGTCAGATTAGCCGGGAGGGGCGCCGGGTGACGAGCGGGGCCGGCGAAACGGCGCCGGGGGCCGCACCGGGCGCTGGTAGACACCGGGCGTGGACCAGCCTGCGCGCCACGACCCGGGCCCGGCCGCCGCCCCGGCGGAGCGCCGGGACTGGCACGCCTGGCACGACCGCTACGACGACCCTGCGTCGCACCTCGCCCGCCGCCTCGTCGTCGTGCGCCGCCGCATCGGCGACGTGCTCGACGCCCACGCCCATGCCGTCGCGGGCCACACGGCGGGGGGTGCCTCCGACCCCGGCCGTGTGCCCGGTGCCGACCATGTCGGGGCCCACGCGGGCGCGACGCCGGTCCCGCCGCTGCGCATCCTCAGCCTCTGCGCCGGGGAGGGGCGCGACCTGCTGCCGGAGCTCGCGGCCCGGCCCGGGCTGGCGGTGCGGGCCGTCCTCGTCGAGATCGACGGCGGGCTCGCCGGGCGGGCCCGCGCCGCGGCGGCCGGCCTCGCGGGGGTCGAGGTGCGCCAGGGTGACGCCGGCGACCCGCGCCTGTTCGGGGACGTGCTGCCGGTCGACCTGCTCCTGCTGTGCGGGATCTTCGGCAACGTCGCCGACGCCGACATCAAGGTCACCGTGGACGCGTCGCCGGGCCTGGTCGCGCCCGGCGGCACGGTGGTCTGGACGCGGGGCACGGGCGCCGACCGCCACCACGACCTGCGCCCGACGGTCCGGCGGTGGTTCACCGAGGCCGGGCTGGTCGAGGTCGCGTTCGACGGCGCCCCGGAGCGGTTCGGCGTCGGGGTCGCCCGCCGGGGACCCGACCCCGGCGACCCGCCGCCGCGGCTCCCGGACCGCCTGTTCAGCTTCGTGCGCTGAGTGCCGCGGCGGTCAGCGGGGCGGGGAGATCTTGTAGGCCAGCGTGCCGGTCGCCACGGGCCGGCCGCCGGCGGTGGTCACCTCGGCCTGGCAGAACACGATGGAGCGCCCCCGCTGGGTGACCCAGCCCTCCGCGACGGCGTCCTCGCCGGTGATGGCGCCCAGGTACTGGATGTTCATGGTGACCGTGGCGTACGCCCATCCGGGCTCGAGGCCGGCGCCCACGGCGGGCACGACCACGGTGTCGACGAGGGTGGCGATGGCACCGCCGTGGACCGACCCGGCGGGCTGCGTCAGCTCGGGCCGGAACGGCAGGCGCATGCGGCAGTAGTCGGTGCGCAGGTCCTCGACCACCACGCCCACCAGGCTCGGGAAGTAGGTGCGGTCCCAGTTGCCGTACTTCCGCCACCGGGCCGCCACGTCCTCGGGCAGGGGCGCGAAGCTGTCGGCACGCATCCGAGGACCGTAGCCCCGCGGCTCCCGGCCGAGTCACCCGACGATCCCGCGTGGCCGGCGTCCGTCGAGGACGCAGCGCCGCGTCGGACGGTCGGTCAGGAGGCGACGAAGGCGCGGAGGGGTTGCAGGGGGGCCAGGCGTCGCTCCTGGACCGACGGGAACCCCGCCGCCACCAGGTCGGCGTGCAGGCTCTCGACCGTGGGCAACGGCGTGTTGCCGACGGTCGACCGCAGCACGACGTCGAGGTGGGCGGCGGCCGGGTCGCCGGTCCCGGCCACCGCGGTCGCGACCACCACCGCGCCGCCGGGCGCCAGCGCCCGCACGGCGCGCAGCAGGCCGGGTCGGTGGTCGTCGTCGAAGTAGTAGATGTTCTGCATCAGCAGCACCAGGTCCCACGGCCCCGCCAGCTCGACCGGCAGGTCCTGCACGTCGGCCCGGTGCAGTGCGAACCGCTGGGCCAGTCCCCAGGCGGCCAGGTTGCGGCGGGCCAGGTCGACCACCTCGCTGTCGACGTCGATGCCGGCCCCGGTGAGGGTGGGCGACGCCTCGGCGGCGTGGCGGAGGTTGACCCCCGACCCGCACCCGACCTCGAGCACGCGGGCGGGCCGCACGCGGTGCACGACGTCGGCGATCAGCGGGCCGAAGATGGCCTCGGCCACCCGGGAGGTCCGGGCCACCAGCTCGCCGTGGTCGCTCAGGTAGTCCCCCGGAGGGGCGCCCGCCAGCCGCGAGCCCAGGCGCCGGTAGACGTCCGCGCCGTACAGCGCGGCCTCCTCCGGGAGCGCCGCCAGCCCGTCGACCGCCGGGTCGACCATCGCCCGGGCCCTGGCCCCGGCGAGCCGCCACCGCCCCCGGTCGTCGGCCCGGACCTCGCCCACCGACTCGCCGACCGCCAGCAGCGACGCGAGCAGGCCCTGGTCCTGCACGCCCAGCGCCGCCGCCAGCTCGTCCACGGTGTGCGGCCGCTCCAGCGCCGCCAGCACCCCCGCGGCCGCGGCGGTGCCGAGGAACTCGACCCGCAGCCATGACGTGAAGTCGCGCAGCAGCAGGGCGTGGGCCCGCTTGTGCCGCAGCCGGAAGCCCGAGAGGGCGAGGTCGATCGCGTACGTCACGCCGACATCATCCCCCGACCGCCCCGGCGTGGGGTCGCCGCGGGCTGCCGCCGCCCCGTCAGGCGATGACGCCCTCGGACCGGAGGCGGGCGAGGTCGTCCTCGCCCAGGCCCAGCTCGGCGGCCAGCACCTCGTCGGTGTGCTCGCCCAGCCAGGGGACCCGCGACTCGGGGCCCTCGGCGACCTTGGACATCTTCACGGGGTTGCCCGGGACGAGCACCGGCTGGTCGCCGCCGTCCGTGCGGGGGACCGACACGAGCATGTTGCGGGCGGCGACGTGGTCGTCGTCGATCACCTCGGCCGGCGTCAGGCACGGGCCGGCGGCGAGGCCCGCCGCGCTCAGCGCCGCCGCGGCCTCGACCTTCGTGAGCGGCGCCGCCCAGGCCTCGACGGCCGCCCGCGCCTCGGCGCGATGCTCGGTCCAGCCCGACGCGTCCGCGAAGCGGGGATCGTCGTTCCACTCGGGCTTGCCGATCACCTCGGCCAGCGCGGTGTAGTGCTGGGGCCGCACGCACTGGAGCACGAAGTAGCCGTCGCCCGCGGCGAACGTGTCGACGATGGCCTTGATCTCGTCCTCGACCGGGCCGTGTACGCCCATCGACCACAGGTTGGTGACGATGTCGGTCATGGCGAGCACGGCGTCGAGCATGGCCACGTCCACGTACTGCCCCTCGCCGGTGCGGTCGCGGTGGCGGAGCGCCGCCAGCACGCCCACGGTCCCGAACAGCGCCGAGCTGATGTCGCCGAGCGCTCCCACGGGGTTGGCCCGCGGGGCCCGGCCGGGCTCGCGTCGGTACTCGTAGATGCCGGACATGCCCTCGACGATCGACGCGTACGCGGGCCAGGACCGGTAGGGGGTGTCGACCGTGGTGCCGAAGCCCGACAGCGACAGCACGACCGCGCCGGGGTGGCGGGCGGCGATGGCGTCGTAGCCGAGGCCGAGGCGGTCCATGGTCCCGGCCTTGAAGTTCTCGCACACGACGTCGAACCGGGGCACCAGCGACAGGAACAGCTCCCGCCCGTCGGGGCGCTTCAGGTCGAGGGCGACGCTGCGCTTGTTCAGGTTGTTGCGCAGGAACGTCGCGCCCACGGGGCGGCCGTCGGGGTCGGGCATGTGGGGGTACGAGCCGCGGCCCGACTCGCCGCGGTCGGGGTGCTCGACCTTGACCACCTCGGCGCCCAGCCGGGCCAGCAGCTGGGTGGCGTAGGGGAGGGACTGCATCTGCTCGGCGGCGAGGATGCGGACGCCGTCGAGCGGCCTGCCGAACCGTGCCGCCTCGCCGTTGACGATCTCGCCGAGCCGCATCACCACAAGCTAGGCCCGATGTGACGGTCCGTCAGATTGGTGTCCCCCGGCGCGAACCGGCCTGTCGCGGGCCATGATCTGTACGTGGGGGGAGCACAGACCGTGCCGGCGCTCGCACGCCGCCTCGACCTACGGCCCGCGCTGGCCGTCGCCGCCGGGGTCTTCGCCTTCCACCTGGCGCTCAGCGGTCGATACGGCTTTCACCGCGACGAGCTGTACTACCTGGCCGCCGGTCGCCACCCCGCCCTCGGCTACGTCGACCATCCGCCCCTGGTGCCGCTGCTGGCCCGCGCGGTGACCGGCGTGGCGGGCACGCACCTGTGGCCGCTGCGGGCCCTGGCGGGCGCGGTGCACGCCCTGCTGGTGGTCGTGGCCGCCGTGATGGCGCGTGACCTGGGCGGCGGCCGGCGGGCGGTGTTGCTGGCGGCGATCGCGGCTGCGACCGCGCCGCTGTTCGTGGCGCTCGGGTCGCTGTTCCAGACGCCGGTCTTCGACCTCATGTGGTCGTCCCTGGTGCTGCTGACCGTCCTGCGCCTGCTGGAGGGGGCCGACCCGCGCTGGTGGCTGGCGGTGGGCGGCCTCGTGGGCATCGGGCTCGAGACCAAGACCACCATGATCCTGCTGGCCGGCAGCCTGGCCGTGGGCCTGGCCGCCGTGCCGGAGGCCCGCCACCACCTGCGGTCGCGGTGGTTGTGGGCGGGTGCCGGCCTGGCGCTGGCCCTGTGGCTGCCCAACCTCGTGTGGCAGGCGCTCAACGACTGGCCCACCGTCGAGTTCGCCCGCAACAACAACGCCCGGGTGCGCGACGAGGAGGGGCGGCTGGGCTTCGCCGTGACCCAGATCTTCTTGATCGGACCGGCCGCGGTGCCCGTGGCGGGGGCCGGCCTGGTGTGGCTGGGGCGACACCGGCCGGGGCGGGTGCTGGTGGTGGCGACGGCGGTGATGGCGGCCGTGCTGCTGGCCGTGGGCGGCAAGGCCTACTACCTCGGCCCGGTGTACCTGCCGGCGCTCGCCGCCGGGAGCGTGGCGATCGAGGGCTGGCTGGCCCGGGAGCCCTACCGCTGGCGGAAGGTCGTCACCGCCATGGCGGTCGGCACGCTCATACCGCTGGCCGCCCTGGCCCCGGTGGTGTCGGAGCCCGTCTACGCCGAGATGTTCCAGGACCTCAACGGCGAGCTGGCCGAGGAGGTCGGGTGGCCGTCGATGGTCGACCTGGTCGCCGGGGTGGCCGGGGTGCTGCCGGTCAACGAGCAGGCCGGCATCAAGGTGGTCACCCTGAGCTACGGCGAGGCCGCGGCCATCGACCTCTACGGGCCGGCCCGGGGCTTCCCGCGCGGCACCGCACTGTCGGCCCACAACAGCTACGCCAGCTGGTGGCCCGACGGCGAGCCCGACGACACGTTCCTGACCGTGCGCATCCCCCGGGCCGTGATGGCGCCGTACTGCGATGCCATCGGCCCGGTGTCGGTGGTGGGGAACCTGGACGGCATCGACAACGAGATCGCCGGCGCCCCCATCCTCGTGTGCCGGGGCCTGCGGGTGTCGCCCGAGGAGCTGCGCCAGGCGCTGCTCCACTACGAGTAGGCCGACCGGGCGAGGGCGCCGGGGCCAAATGTGACGACCCGTCAGATTCGGCCGTAGCCTGGGCCGCCATGGCCGCACGGGGGATCCTGAGCTACGGCGCGTACCTGCCCTACCGGCGCCTCGAGCGCTCGGAGATCCGGGCCGTGGCCGGCACCGGGGGCGGCAGCGGCAAGGGCACGCGCACGGTGGCCGGCTACGACGAGGACACCACGACGATGGGCGTCGCCGCGGCCCGGTACGCCCTCGCGTCGGCGCCGCCGGGCGTGCGCCCGGGCTCGCTGTGGTTCGCCACCGTGAGCCCGGCGTACCTCGACAAGACCAACGCCACGGCGGTCCACGCCGCGCTGCGCCTCGATGCCGGCGCGGCCGCCTTCGACGTCAACGGTGCCGTGCGCTCGGCCGTGGGAGCGCTGCGGGCCGGGCTGGCCATGGGCACGCCCGCCCTGGTGGTGGCGTCCGACATCCGCACCGGGCTGCCCGGGTCCGACGACGAGGCGGCCGGGGGCGACGGGGCCGCCGCCCTGCTGGTGGGCACCGCCGAGGACGGGCCGCTGCTGGCCGAGGTGGTCGCCTGCGGCAGCGCCACCGAGGAGTTCCTCGACCGGTGGCGGGCCCCCGGCGACAGCCGATCCAAGGTGTGGGAGGAGCGCTTCGGCCAGGCCCGCTACCAGGCGTTGGGCGCGGCCGCCTGGGAGGACGCCCTCAAGGCCGGCGGGCTGGTGGCCGACCAGGTCGACCGCGTGGTGGTGGTCGGCACCCACGCCCGGGCCGCCGCCGGCCTGGGCCGCACGCTGGGCGTGGGCGACCGGATCGCACCGACCCTGGCCGACGCCGTCGGCTTCACCGGGGCCGCCGAGCCGGGGCTGCTGTTGGCCCGCGCCCTCGACGACGCCTCGCCCGGGCAGACCATCGCCCTGGTGGTGCTGGCCGACGGGGCCGACGTGGTGGTCCTGCGCCGCGACGGACGCCCTGGCCGCGCACACGCGGCGCGCGGCGCGCTCCCTCGGTCGCCGACCAGGTCGCCGCCGGCGCGCCCGTGCCCTACGGCAAGGTTCTGGCGTGGCGGGGCTACCTGCCCGTCGAGCCGCCCCGGCGCCCCGAGCCGGCCCGGCCCTCCGCGAGCGCCGCCGGGCGGTCGGGCGACTGGAAGTTCGGCTTCGTGGGCTCGCAGGGCGACGACGGCACCGTGCACCTGCCGCCGCTGCCCGCCGACGATCGGGCGCGGCCCATGGCCGACGCCGCCGGCACCATCGCCACCTTCACCGTCGACCGGCTGGCGTACTCGCCGTCGCCGCCGGTGGTGTTCGCCGTCGTCGACTTCGACGGCGGCGGCCGGCTGCCGGTCGAGCTGACCGACGTCGACCCCTCCCGGCCCGGGGACGTCGCCATCGGCGGGCGGGTCGAGATGACGTTCCGCCGGCTGTTCACCGCGGACGGCATCCACAACTACTTCTGGAAGGCCCGCCCGGCGCGGGGCGGGCCAGGCGGGGGAGGCTGACATGGGCTCGCACGGCATCCGCGACCGGGTGGCCATCGTGGGGATGGGCTGCACCCGGTTCGCCGAGCACTGGGACAAGGGCGCCGACGAGCTGCTGGTCGAGGCGACCGACGCGGCCCTGGCGTCGGTGGCCGCCGGCGACACGGGCGGTGGCCCGGGCGCCGGCGGCGGGTTCGGCCACGACGAGGTCGACGCCTACTGGCTGGGCACCGCCCAGTCGGGCATGAGCGGCATGGTGCTCGCCAAGCCGCTGCAGCTCGAGGGCAAGCCGGTCACCCGGGTCGAGAACATGTGCGCGACCGGCTCCGAGGCGCTGCGCCAGGCCGCGTACGCGGTGGCCTCGGGGGCCTACGACGTGGCGATGGCGGTGGGTGTCGAGAAGGTCAAGGACTCGGGCTACCAGGGGCTCAACGCCTTCCCCATCCCCACCGACGGCACCAACCGCACCCTGACCGCGGCGGCGATGTTCTCGATGGTGGCGCCGGCCTACGCCCGCCGCTACGGCGTCGAGCCCGACGAGCTGCGCCGGGTGCTGGCCCGCATCGCCTCGAAGAACCACCACAACGGCGCCCGCAACGAGCGCGCCCAGTTCCGCCGGGAGATGTCGGTCGAGGCCATCTGCGCCATGCCGGCCGTGGCCGGCGACCTGTCGGTGTTCGACTGCGCCGGGGTCGCCGACGGTGCGGCCGCCGCCGTGGTGGTGCGGGCCGAGGACGCCCACCGCTACACCGACCGCCCGCTGTACGTGAAGGCGCTGTCGCTGGTGGCCGGCAACGGGTCGGGGCTCACCGACCCCGCCTACGACTACACCACCTTCCCGGAGGTGGCCCGCAGCGCGGCGGACGCCTACGCCCAGGCCGGCGTCACCGACCCCCGGTCCGAGCTGGCCATGGCCGAGGTGCACGACTGCTTCACCCCCACCGAGCTGGTGCTGCTCGAGGACCTGGGCTTCGCCGCCCGGGGCACGGCCTGGCAGCAGGTGCTCGACGGTGCGTTCGACCTCGACGGCGACCTTCCGGTCAACCCGGACGGGGGCCTCAAGTCGTTCGGTCACCCGGTGGGCGCGAGCGGGCTGCGGATGCTGTTCGAGGCCTGGCTCCAGCTGCGGGGCGAGGCCCCGGACGAGCGCCGCATCGCCACCACCGCCGACCGCAGCCTGGCGCTCACCCACAACCTGGGCGGCTACCCGGGCGAGATGGTGAGCTTCGTGTCGATCGTGGGCACCGAGCCGTCGGCATAGCCGGGCCGGCCCCGTACCCTGCGCTGCAGGACCAGAGGGGGAGACGGATGACGACCGACCGCGACGCGGCTTACCACCGCACGGCCCGGCGACTGCGCGACCTGATCGAGCCCGTCGCGGCCGCGATCTACTTCGCGCCCGAGGCGCAGAAGCGCTACGAGGGGCTGGGGCTCAACTACTTCGAGGGCTACTTCGGCAGCCGCAGCGCCTGCCTGGGCGTCGTGCCGGCCGAGGTCGTGACCGCGTCGTTCGCCGCGTTCAAGCCGTCGATCGTCGACCGGGCCATCGCCGGCGTGCGCACCAAGGTCGAGCCCGCCGCGCTGCTCGACGCCCGCCTGGACGGCGCCCGCGACCAGGTCCTGCGCATGGTGGGCGAGCCCACCGACGACTTCCTGGTGGCGGCCGACCTGCTGCTGGAGCTGACCGACGGCGTCGACGGCTCCGGCCGGATGCTGTACTCCGGCCTGGCGAGCCTGCCGGTGCCGGGCACCGACGACCCCGCCGGCCGGCTGTGGCGGGCCGCCGACCTGGTCCGCGAGCACCGCGGCGACGGCCACATCGCCGCGTGGGTGCCGTTCCTCGACTCGACCGAGGTCACCGTGCTCACCGAGCTGTGGTGGGGCATCGAGCCCGGCAGCTACGTGTGGACCCGGGGCTGGGACGGCGACGACGTCGCCGCCGCCCGGGCGCGCCTGGTGGACCGGGGCCTGCTCGACGCCGACGGCGCCCTCACCGACGCCGGCCGCGCCCTGCGCGAGCAGGTCGAGGACGCCACCGACCTGGCGGCGCGGGCCGTGGTGAACCGCCTCGGCGACGGGGCGGACCGGCTGTTCGGACTGCTGGAGCCGTGGTCCGCGGCCCTCGTCGGCGAGGGCGGCTACCCCGCCAGCCGGTCGGACCTCTTCGGCTGACGCACCCCGCCCAGCTCGCCCTCCCACCCCCGACGCCGGTGCCGCGGGCCGGCCCGTTCTGGCGTTGCTGGCTGCCGTGGTGGCAGCCTGCGACGCCAGTTCGGGTGGGCTGGGCGCCCGCTCTGGTTCTGGCGTTGCTGGCTGCCGTGGTGGCAGCGTGCGACGCCAGTTCGGGTGGTCGGGTGCTCCGCTCTGGTTCTGGCGTTGCTGGCTGCTGTGGTGGCAGGGTGCGACGCCAGTTTCGGGGGGCTCCAGTGTCCGGCACCCTGCTCGTGGCGGTCCGCGTCAGGGTGGCGGTTGAGCGACGTCGGTTCCGGTGGGGTCGGGAGGTGACGTCGACTCGTGGGCGACCAGGGCCCGGCGGTCGACCTTCTGCATCGGGGTGAGGGGCAGCTCGTCGACGATGCGGACCGCCTCCGGCGCCTTGTAGGCGGCCAGGCGCCCAGCGAGGAACGTCCGCAGGTCGGCCAGCGACGGTGGGGCCGCCGGGTCCCGGGGCGCCACCACGGCCACGCCGACCTCGCCCATCACGGGGTCGGGGCGGGGCACGACGGCCACCTCGGCCACGGCCGGGTGGGCGGCCAGCGCGGCCTCGACCTCGGCCGGGTACACGTTGTAGCCGCCGCGCACGAACATCTCCTTCACCCGCCCGGCCAGGCGGACCAGCCCGGTGCCGTCGATGCGGGCCAGGTCACCGGTGCGCAGCCAGCCGTCCACGATCGTCGCCGCGGTGCCCTCCGGGTCGCGCCAGTAGCCCGCCATCCGGGTGGGCGACCGCAGCCACAGCTCGCCCACCTCGTCGGTGGGAACCGGCCGCCCGTCGGCGTCCCGCACCGACACCTCGATGCCCGGCCGGGGGCGTCCGACCGAGTGGAGCGCCTCGTCGTCGCCGGCGTCGAACGCGGTGCCCGTGCCGCACCCGCCCGACTCGGTGGACGAGTAGCGGATCGAGTAGGCGGCCCCGAACCGCTCGCGCACCGCAGCCACCAGCGCGGGTGGGGAGGCGGCGCCGCCCACCACGACGGTCTTCACGTGGTCCCAGTCGTGGCGCTCGACCTCGGGCGACCGCACCATCAGCGCGAACTGCGGCGCGACGCCGCCGATCGACGGCATCCGCTCGGCGGCGATGGTCCTCAGCGCGTCGTCGGCCCGCCACCGGCCGAGGATGTGGGTGCGCGAACCCAGCCGCAGGTACCACGGCAGCTTGGTGGTGAACCCCACGTGGGCGAACTGCGTCGAGGCCAGCATCGCGGGCCCGGGCCGGCCGGCGGCCCCCCAGGCGCCGCCGGTGTCGGCCTGGGCCACCGCCGCCAGCTGGCGCTCGCAGAAGACCGCCCCCTTGGGCAGCCCGGTGGTGCCCGAGGTGAACACGATGGCGACCGGCCGGTCGGGGTCGTCGGGCAGCGCGGGGGGCGGGGGTCCGCGGTCGACGAGCGCGCGCCCGGCCCGGGCCAGCTCATCGAGCTCGCCCGGCTCGCGCAGCACCACCGCGGCGTCGGCGAGGGCGACGAGCGCCTCCTGCTCCGGCGGCGCCAGCCGGGGGTTGATGCCGGCCGTCATCGCGCCGAGCTTGGCGACGGCGGCGTACGCCACGACGTAGCCGCTGTCGGACGGCAGCCGCAGCACGACCCGGTCGCCCGGGCGGACGCCCCGGGCGGCCAGCGCCGCGGCGACCTCGTCGGAGCGGCGGTCGAGGTCGCGGTAGCTGACGGTCGCCCCGTCGGGATCGACGAACGCGACCAGGTCGCCGAATCGCGTGGCGGCCTGGCGGACGGTGGCGGCCAGCACGGCGGGATCAGCGACCGGCCACGGCGACGGCGAGCACCGGGCCACCGTACCCAGCAAGCTGACGCACCGTCAGTTCACCGGACGCCGAGCCGGCACTGGGTTCTGGCGTCGCTGGCAGCCGTGGTGGCAGGGAGCGACGCCGGTTGGACGGGCGGGTGGCCGAGGAGTGGTTCTGGCGTCGTTGGCTGCCGTGGCGACAGGGAGCGACGCCGGTTGCCGGTGGGTGCCGCGGCCGCCGTCCGGCGACGGGCCCCGCTACCGCTACAGGTCGAGGTGGAGCATCCGGGCGGCGTTGGTGCGCATGACCTTGTCGACGACGTCCTGGGGCACCCCCGCCATCAGCTCCTCGGCCACCTTCAGCGTGTCGGGCCAGGTGGAGTCGGTGTGGGGGTAGTCGGTCTCGAAGGTCACGTTGTCAGGCCCGACGATGTCGATGGCCTCGATGCCGTGGCGGTCGCGGAAGAAGCAGCCGTAGATCTGTCGGTAGTAGTAGGTCGACGGCGGCTCGGGGACCAGGTCCTGAGTGCGGGCCCAGGCCCGGTGCTCCTGCCACACGGTGTCGGCCCGCTCGAGGATGTAGGGGATCCAGCCGATCTGCCCCTCGCTGTAGGCCAGCGTGAGCTCCGGGAACTGGACCAGCTTCCCGGAGAACAGCCAGTCGCTCATCGAGGCCATGGCGTTGTTGAAGCTGAGGGTGGCCGCCACCCCGGTGGGGGCGTCGGGCGAGGTGGCCGGCATGCGCGACGACGACCCGATGTGCATGTTGATGGTGGTCTGCGTGTCCTGGCAGGCGGCGAAGAACGGGTCCCATGCCCCCGAGTGGATCGAGGGCAGGCCCAGGTGCGGGGGGATCTCGCTGAAGCAGACGGCGTGCACGCCGCGCTCGGCGTTGCGGCGGACCTCGGCGGCGGCCAGCTCGGCGTCCCACAGCGGCACGATCGCGAGCGGGATCAGTCGCCCGCCCGAGTCGCCGCACCACTCCTCGACCATCCAGTCGTTGTAGGCCCGCACGCACGCCAGTCCCAGGTCGCGGTCCTTGGCCTCGGTGAAGGTCTGCCCGCAGAAGCGGGGGAACGTCGGGAAGCACAGCGAGGCCTCGACGTGGTTGAGCTCGTTGTCGGCGATGCGGGCCGCCGGGTCGTAGCAGCCGGGGCGCATCTCCTCGTAGGTCATGGGCGTCATCGTCATCTCGTCGCGGGGGTAGCCCACGGCGGCGACGTGGCGCTTGTGCACGTAGACCAGGTCCTCGTACACCCAGCAGTCGGCCTTGGCGGGCGCATCGTCGTCGAAGACCTGCTCGTAGTGGCCGCCACCGATGTGGCGCATGCCGGCGACGCCGCGGCGCTCGACCCGCGGGCCGCGGTCCCGGAACCCGGCGGGCAGCCAGCGCTGCCACACGTGCGCCGGCTCGACCACGTGGTCGTCGACGCTGATGATCTTGGGGATCACGACGGGCGTGGCCATGCGGGCTCCCGGGGAACGGGGGACGGAGGGCATCAAATCTGACGCACCGTCAGATTACACCCCTGCGCCCGCGCCGGCCTCAGGCGCGGGCGCTCAACACGCAGAGCTCGTTGCCGTGGGGGTCGGCCAGCACCACCCAGGTCTCGTCGCCCTGCCCCACGTCGGCGTCGGTGGCCCCCAGGGCCTTCAGCCGCTCGACCTCGGCCGCCTGGTCGTCGTCGGCCCAGGGCGCGACGTCGACGTGCACCCGGTTCTTGGCGACCTTGGGGTCGTCGTTGCGCAGCAGCTCCAGCGTGGGGCCGGTGCCGTCGGGGCCGGCCAGGCGCACGTCGCCGTCGTCCTCGTACTCCGCGCGCCAGCCCGAGGCCGCCTCCCAGAACGGGGCCAGCGCCGGCGGGTCGGGGGTGTCGAGCACGATGGCCGCGATCGCCCCCGCGCGGGCGTAGGCGTCGCGGGGGTCGAGGACGCACAGCTCGTTGCCCTCCGGATCGGCCAGCACGACCCAGGGACGGTCGCGCTGGCCGATGTCCACGTGGGTGGCGCCCGCCGCCAGGAGCCGCTCGACGAGCGCCGCCTGCTCGGCCTCCGACCGGGCGTCGAGGTCGAGGTGCACGCGGTTCTTCGTCACCTTGGGGTCGTCGTTCCTGCCGAAGATCAGGATCACCCCGGGCTCCGTGGGGCGGCCGGATTCGTCCTCGGGCGGCTCGACCACCACCTCCTCCTCGCTCTCGAAGGTGACCGGCCACCCGGTCGCCGTGGCCCAGAAGCGGGCCAGCGCGGCCGGGTCGGCGGCATCGAACACGACGCAGAACAGGCGGGTGGGCATGAGCGGACCGTACCCGGCCCCCGGCACGACCGGTCGCGCCCTGACGGCCTGTCAGTTAGGGTCCCGGGATGGGCGCGGAACTGGTCGACCTGGTCTCCTCCTGGCGTACTGCGGTGGTGACGTCCGAGATCCAGAAAGGTGTCGTCGGCGAGCAGGCGGCACTGCCCGAGCTGGCCAAGGCGGCCCGCGAGACGATGCTGCCGGCCGTGGCCAGGCTGGTGCGGTCGGCGCGGGCGGCGGGGGTCGAGGTGGTGCACGGCACGTTCGCCCGCCGCATCGACGGCAAGGGCACCAACGGCAACGCCCGGCTGTTCGCCGGGGTGGCCCGCTCACCGGTCAAGCTGCTGCCCGGCAGCGAGGCCACGCAGGTCGTCGACGAGGTGGGCGTGGCGCCCTCCGACCTGGTGCTCACCCGCAGCCACGGTCTCAGCCCCATGGCGGGCACCGACCTCGACCCGGTGCTGCGCAACCTGGGTGTCACCACGGTGGTGGTCGCCGGCGTGTCGGTGAACGTCGCCATCACCAACCTGGTCATGGACGCGGTGAACCTGGGCTACGAGGTCGTGCTGCCCCGCGACGCGGTGTGCGGGGTGCCGGCCGACTACGCGGACGCGGTGATCGACAACACGCTGAGCCTGCTGGCCACGCTCACCACGGTCGACGAGCTGACGGCGATCTGGGACGGCTGAGCCGGCGGACGGCAGCCGGCGACGGAAGGCGAGGGGAAGGCACGCACATGAGGTTCTGCCAGTCGTTGATGTACGCGTCCCCGGACCACTGGGTCGAGCTGACGCGTGTCGCCGAGGACGTCGGGTTCGACCAGGTGTCGCTGTCCGACCACGTCTTCTACCCGGCCACGCTCGACTCGTCGTACCCCTACACCGACACCGGCCTGCCCCTGTTCCCGCCCGACACCCCGTGGCCCGACGTGTGGGTCATGACGGGGGCGATGGCGGCCGTGACCGAGCGCATCACCTTCTCGACCCACGTGTACGTGCTCCCGGCCCGCAACCCGTTCGTGGTGGCCAAGGCGGTTGGCACCGCGGCCCACCTGTCGGGCGGTCGCGTGCTGCTTGGGGTCGGCGCCGGCTGGATGCGCGAGGAGTTCGACCAGCTCGAACAGCCCTTCGAGAAGCGTGGCGCCCGGATGGAGGAGCAGATCGCCGTGCTGCGCACGCTGTGGCAGCCGGGCATGGTCGAGCACCACGGCCGCTTCTACGACTTCGACCCGCTGGAGATGTCGCCGACGCCGCCCGGGCCGGTGCCCATCCTCGTCGGTGGCCACACCGAGACCGCCCTGCGCCGGGCCGCCCGCATCGGCGACGGCTGGATGGGCGTCTACTACGGCACCGACGAGCTGAAGGCCATGGTCGCCCGGCTCGACGGCTACCGGGCCGAGTACGGCACCCAGGACCGGCCGTTCGAGGTGCAGGCGTCCATCGTCGACCAGCTCCCGACCCCCGACGTGTGCGACGAGCTCGAGAAGGCCGGCGTCACCACGCTCATCACCTCCGCATGGATGATGGAGGGCCTCCACAACGCCTCGCTGGACGACAACCGGCGGGCCCTCGAGCGCTTCGGCGAGCGCTACATCGCCCCGCGGCGCGGCGGCTGACGGACCGGGTGGCGCCCGGCGGGCGCCGGGTGGCGGGCATCGTTGCAGTCGCGACCGCGGGGTTCCCTGACGGGGCGTCAGAGACGGGTTACATTGCCCCCGTGCCCGAACAGCTGGAACAGGCCGACGATCTGCTGGCCGACGATCTCCGGGCGGCGGACGGGCGGGTGCCGGGGCGACGCGGTCGGGCCACGCGCCAGCGGCTGCTCGAGTGCACGACCGAGATGCTGCGTACGACCTCGTACCGGTCGGTCAAGGTCATCGACATCGCCCGCGAGGCCGGCACCTCGCCGGCGACCTTCTACCAGTACTTCGCCGACGTCGAGGCCGCGATCCTGGCGCTCGCCCAGGAGATGGCGGTCGACGGCGAGCTGCTCGTGCGGTTGGTGGCCGACGGCAACTGGAAGGGCCGCGCCGGCTACGACACCGCGCTCGACCTGACCGACGCGTTCTTCGCCTTCTGGGACGAGCACCGTCCCGTCCTGCGGGTGGTCGACCTCAGCACCGAGGAGGGCGACCTGCGCTTCCGGACGATCCGCGCCCGCCTCCTCAACGCCGTCACCACCGAGCTGGCCGCGGTGGTGGCCGCCATGCAGGCCGACGGCAAGAACCTCGGGGTCGAGCCGCTGGCCCAGGCGGGCACGCTCGTGACCACGCTCGCCAACGTCGCCGCCCACCACACCGGCTTCGAGTTCTGGGGCATCCACACGTCCGACGTGCGCATCTCGGTCGCCCGCCAGGTCTACTGGGGCGCGACCGGCCAGCGTCCCCCTTCGCCCGACTGACGCGGCGTCCGCGCCCGCGGCCGTGCTGCGGCCCGTCCCGCCGCGCGGCGTCGCCACCGGGTTCCCCGCGTTCCCGCGCTCGGGTCGAGCGCCGCGCCACGCCACGAGGCACCGTCGAGCGTGCCGTGTAGCGTACGAACCGTAGTGGCGCGGTCCTCGACCGGGCCGCACTGGGGAAGGCCGAGGAGGAGCTGGCTGTGGGGTGCGTCGACACGGGCGGAACGGTGGCGTTCGGGATCCGGCTGCCGGTCCAGTCCCAGTCGAGCCGCTTCGCCGAGGCCTGGGAGGCCCAGGCCGGCGTCGATGCGCTGGCGGCGACCGCCCAGGTCGCCGAGCACGCCGGCTTCGCCTACGTGGCGGTGTGCGACCACGTGGCCATCCCCAAGGACGATGCCCCCGCGCTGTCGACCGCCTGGTGGGACCCGGTGGCCACCCTGTCCTTCGTGGCCGGCGTGACCCGTCACATCCGCCTGCTGAGCAGCGTCTACGTGCTGGCGTTCCGGCACCCGCTGGTGGCGGCCAAGCAGTGGATGACCCTCGACGCCCTGTCGCGGGGCCGGGCGATCATGGGTGTCGGCGCCGGCTACCTCGAGAGCGAGTTCGAGGCCCTCGGCCTCGACTTCGCGGGCCGGGGCGCGTTGCTCGACCAGTCGATCGAGGCGGTGCGCGCCGCGTTCGACGGCGAGTTCTCGTCGCACGCCGGTCCCGGGTGGGACTACACCGAGGTGGGCCAGTCGCCCCGGCCCGTGCAGGCCCGTCTGCCGATCTGGGTCGGCGGCTCGTCCCCGACCGCCGTGCGCCTGGCCGCCGAGCGGGGCGACGGGTGGCTGCCCACCGCGCCGCCCGAGGGCGGGATGTCGGCCGCCATCGCCCGGCTGCGCGAGCTGCGCGCCCGCGGGGGGCGGGCGTCGCTGCCGTTCACCGTGGGTGCGTTGTCCGGGCCGCTGTACGTGGGCGATCCCCGGTGGGACGTGGGCCGGGCCGTGCACGGCTCGCCCGAGCAGATCGCCGCGTTCCTCCGCTCGCTGGCCGGGCTGGGGGTCGACCACATCCAGGTCGGGTTCCGCAGCCGCGACGAGCACGAGCTGTACGACCAGCTCCGGGCGTTCGGCGCCGAGGTGGCGCCGCTCGTCGCCGTCACCTGAGCGCCCGCCGCCGGCGACGGGCGGTTCCTAGATGAGGCTCAGGCCCCCGTCGACCGCGAGCACCTGACCGGTGATGTAGCTCGCCTCGTCCGACAGGAGGAAGCAGGTGGCGGCGGCCACCTCCCAGCCGGTGCCCTGGCGACCGAGCGGCACGCGCGTGCGTCCCCGCGACGGGCGGCCCCGGGTGGCGTTGCGGCCGAGCGGCGTGTCGATCAGGCCGGGGGCCACCACGTTGGCGCGCACCCCCCGCCGGGCGCCCTCGAGGGCGACGTGGCGGTTGAGCCCGATGATGCCCGCCTTGGACGCGTCGTAGGCCGGGAGCTGGCTGCCCGGCTGCAGGCCCGCCAGCGAGCTGACGAACACGTACGCCCCGCCCTCCGGCACGTGCGGCGCCGCCGCTCGGGCCACCAGGAAGTGGCTGCGCAGGTTCACCGCGAACACCACGTCCCAGTCCTGGGCCGAGGTCCCGGCCAGCCCGGCGCCCCGCCCGATCCCGACGTTGAGCACGACCCCGTGCAGCGGGCCGCCGCCGGCGGCCTCGACCGCGGCGTCGACCAGGGCGGCGCACTGGTCCTCGTGGCGCACGTCGGCCACCACGACGCTCGCCACGCCGCCCGCGCCCGTGGCCAGCGCCGCGGTGTCCTCCGCCGCCCCGCGGTCCCGGTCGACGCACACGACGTGCGCGCCCTCCCGGGCCGCCGTGACGGCGATGGCCCGGCCGTTGCCCACGGGCGGGTCGTCCTCGTCGCTGGGCTGGGTGCCGGCGCCCACCACCACGACGGTGCGGCCGGCCAGCCGGGTGCCCGTGGGCCGCTCGCCCGGCTCGGTCACGGCCGGTCCCCGGCCGCGGCGCGGGCGTTGGCGGCGGCCACGTCGTCCTCCACCTGCACGCCCAGGCTGTTCAGGGCGAACGCCAGCATCGTGTAGTGCCCGACGACCATGGGCACCTCGACGAGCTGGCGCTCGTCGTAGCGCTCGGCCAGCGCCGCCCACGTGTCGTCGCTGAGGCAGGCGTCGGCGTGCAGCTCGTCGGCCGCCCGCACCAGCAGGGCGTCGGCCGGTGACCAGCCGGGGGCGTCGGCGCCCTCCGGGGCGCGCGCCCGCTCGACCTCGTCGAGGGTGAGCCCCGCGCCGCGGGCGATGCGGACGTGCTGGGCCCACTCGTAGGCGGACCGGTTGTTCCAGCCCGCCCGCAGGATGAGCAGCTCGCGGTCGCGTGCGGGCAGCTTGCCGGCCAGCAGCTTGCCGCCGAAGGGCAGCCAGCGGCGGAACAGCCCGGGGTGGCGGACGAGCGTGGTGAAGATGTGGGTGGCCCCTGCGGCGGCCCCGCCGGCCTGGTCGAGCAGCTCCCGGGCGACGTCGTCCTGCTCGTCGGCCGTCAGCGGCGCCAGCCGCGGCGCGGACGGTCGCCAGGGCGCGTTCTCGTGGTCGTCGGTGGGCATGGGCAGGCAAGCTAGTGCGACGTGGCCGGCGTCACAGGCGGCCCACATCCCGGCCGGAGCCGCCCGAGCGCGGCCGGGATTCCCGAGGAAGAGGTGTCGATGATCCGCCTGACCGCCCTGCTCCGCCGCAACCCGGCGCTCAGCGCCGAGGAGTTCCACGCCCACTGGCGTGACGTGCACGCCGCCAAGATCCGCTCGGTGCCCGGCATCGACGGGTGGGTGGTGCGCTACGAGCAGCACCCCCGGGTGCCGGACGAGCCGGGGCGCTGGACCGGCAGCGACGGCGTCGACGGCATGACCCTGCAGTGGTACCGCAGCCTCGACGACTTCGAGGCCATGATCGCCGACCCCACCTACCGGGAGGTCGTGGGCCCCGACGAGCAGTTCCTGCTCGACCTGCCGCGCTGCGTCTTCCTGCTGTCCGACGAGCCCCGCACCGTCATCGAGCCCGGGTGGTCGGCGTGATCCGCCCCCGCGACCCATCACCACGGTGGGTGTCCGAGCCACTACGGTCCCTGCGATGATCGAGCTCGCCACCGCCGCGGTCGACGCGGCCCTCGCCGCCGGAGCCCGCTACGCCGACGCCCGGGTGATGGTCATCCGCCACGAGTCGATGGAGGCCCGCAACGGGGTGATCGAGGACCTCACCCAGTCCGAGGACGCGGGCATCGGCGTGCGGGCGCTGCTCGGCTCGTCGTGGGGCTTCCAGGCCACGCCGTCGCTCGACGCCGCCGCCGCCCGGCGGGCGGGCTCGGGAGCCACCGCGGTGGCCAAGGCCTCGGCCCGGCTACCGGGCGCGCCGATGCAGCTCGCGCCCGCCCCGGTGGTGGTCGAGACCTGGTCGTCGCACTGGGACGAGCACCCCATCGACGACGTGAGCCTGACCGACAAGGCCGACCTGCTCGTGGCGGCCACCACCGCCGCCAACGACGCCGGCGTCCCTCAGGCCCAAGGCAGCTACCAGGCGTGGGACACCGAGAAGTGGTTCGCCTCCAGCGAGGGCAGCCGCGTCGACCAGCGGATCGTCGAGTGCGGGGCGGTGGTCGACGCCACCGCCATCGGCGACGGCGAGACCCAGCGTCGCTCGTACCCGGGCGTGCGGGGTCATTACGGCACGCAGGGCTGGGAGCTGGTGCGGGGCCTCGACCTGGTGGCCAACGCCGCGCTCATGGCGGAGCAGGCCCAGGCGCTGCTGTCGGCGCCGCCGTGCCCGGCCGGCGTCACCACCGTGATCCTCGACTCCAGCCAGGTCGCCCTGCAGATCCACGAGTCCGTGGGCCACGCCGTCGAGCTGGACCGCATCCTGGGGTGGGAGGCCGCGTTCGCCGGCACCTCGTGGCTCGATCCGGGCCAGCTGGGGCGCCTGCGCTTCGGCAGCGACCTCATGCAGATCACCGCGGACGCCACGCTGCCGGGCGGCATGGGCAGCTTCGGCTTCGATGACGAGGGCGTGCCGGCCCAGCGGGTGGACATCGTCCGCGACGGCCTCTGGGTCGGGGTGCTGTCGGGCCGTGACTCGGCGCCCCAGGTCGGCCTGCTGTCCGGCGGCATGGTGCGGGCGGACGGCCCCGCCCGGCTGCCCATGGTGCGGATGACGAACGTGGGCCTGCTGCCCGGTGACTCCTCGCTCGAGGAGATGATCGCCGGCACCGACGACGGCATCTACATGCAGACCAACCGGTCGTGGTCGATCGACGACAAGCGCCTCAACTTCCAGTTCGGCTGCGAGATCGGCTGGGAGGTCAAGGACGGCGTGCTGGGGCGGATGGTCCGCAACCCCACCTACACCGGCATCGGTCCCCGCTTCTGGGCCTCGCTCGACGCGGTGGGCGGGCCCGACGAGTGGACCGTGTGGGGCGTGCCCCACTGCGGCAAGGGCCAGCCGCTGCAGGTCGGCCACACCGGCCACCACGCCGCACCGTGCCGCTTCCGCGACGTGCGGGTGGGCGTGCGCTGACACGCGGGCCGGTCAGGCGACGCCGGCCGCGACCCGCTCGATGAGCGCGGGCAGCTCGCGGATCGAGCCCAGCTCGTGGTAGCCGTTGCTGTGGCCGTTGGCCCCGGGCACGTCCTCGAACTCCCAGGTGTAGGTGTAGGGCAGGTGGGCGGCGTGGCCGCCGAGCTCGACCACGGGCAGCACGTCCGAGCGCACCGAGTTGCCGACCATGAAGAACCGGCCCGGATCGACCTCGGCCGCCGCCATGACCCGCCGGTAGGTGGGGACGTCCTTCTCCGACACGATCTCCACCCGGTCGAAGCGGTCGGCCAGGCCCGAGCCCGCGACCTTGGCCTCCTGGTGGAACAGGTCGCCCTTGGTCACGACCATCAGCCGCCTGCCGGTGGCCGCCACCTCGTCGACGACCTCGGCCACGCCGTCGAGCAGCTCGATCGGGTGGTCGAGCAGGCGCTTGCCCAGGTCGAGGATGGCACTGATCTCGCGGCTGGTGATGCGGCCCTCGGTCAGGGTGATCGCCGTCTCGATGAGCGACAGGGTGAACGCCTTGGACCCGTAGCCGTACAGCGCCAGGTTGGTGCGCTCGGTGGCGACGACCCGCTGGTCGATGACCCCGGGATCCTCGACGTAGGGCGCCACCAGCTCGCAGAAGCGCTGGTGCGCGTCGACGAAGTGGCTCTCGCTGTGCCACAGGGTGTCGTCGCCGTCGAAGGCGACCACCTCGATGCCTGGCCCGCTGCCGCTTGCCGCGCTCACATGCCTCTTCCCGGTTGTGGGGGAGGAGAAGGGTAGCGGCTCCGCCGCGGCATGCCGCTGCGGTTGGTACCGTCCCGCGGATGGCAGCCGATGCCGAGGTGTCCGACGCCGAGGGGCCGCCGGTGGCGGCGGCGGCGTGCGAGCGGGCGCTGGCGCTCGTCGCCGGTCGGGCCGAGGCGGTGGCCACCGCCGTCGTCGGCGCCTCGGCGCTCACCCGGTTCGCCAACAGCCGCATCCACCAGAACGTCAGCGAGGACCTCCGGGGCGTGCGCGTGGTGGTGGCCGTCGACGGCCGGGTGGCCCGGGCCGGCACCACCCGCACCGACGAGGAGGGGCTGTCGGCCCTGGTCGAGCGGGCGCTGGCCGCCGCTGCGCTGCGCCCCGCCGACCCCGACTTCGCCGGGTTCGCCCCGGCGGCCCCGGTACCCGACATCGACCACTGGGACGAGGGCACGGCCGCGGCGACCCCGGGCCATCGGGCCGAGCTCGTGGCCGCGTTCGTCGACGCCGGCGGCCACGGGAACGGCACGGGGACGAACGTGAGGGGCGAGGCGGCGGGCTACTGCTCGACGCGCGCCGTCGCCCGCGCGCTCGCCTCGTCGACCGGCCAGCGAGCGCGCGAGCGGACCACCATGGCCCAGCTCGACGGCATCCACAGGTGCTTGGGGCCGGGCGGCGGCGACCCCGCGGACGGCTACGGGCAGACGACCTCGGTGCGCCTCGGCGAGATCGACGGCGCCGCCTGCGGGGCGGTGGCGGCCGCGAAGGCCCGGGGTGGCTTGGAGCCCGTCGAGCTGGCGCCTGGCCACTACGAGGTGGTGCTCGAGCCAAAGGCGGTGGCTGCCGCGCTGCTCTACCCCGCCTACCTGGGGTTCAGCGGGAAGGCCCACGCGGAGGGCACGTCGTTCGTCCACCTGGGCGAGGCCCAGTGGGACGCGCCGGTCGACATCTGGGACGACGCCACCGATCCCCGCGCCCTCGGCCACGCCGTCGACGCCGAGGGCACGCCCAAGCGTCGCGTCGACCTGGTGCGCGGGGGCGTGTCGGTGGGACTGGCCCACGACCGGCGCTCGGCGGGGCTGGCCGGGGTCGAGCCGACGGGCCACGCCGTGGGCTCCGACGCCCTCGGCGGCTACCCGTCCGACCTGTTCATGGGCGGGGGCGGCAACACGCCCGCCGACCTGGTGGCGGGCGTCGAGCGGGGCCTGCTGGTGACCGACTTCTGGTACAACCGCATCCTCGATCCCAAGACCCAGGTGGTCACCGGCCTCACCCGCAACGGCCTGTTCCTGATCGAGGGCGGGCGCGTCACGCGGCCGGTGCAGAACCTGCGGTTCACGCAGTCGATCGTGGCCGCCTTCGGGCCCGGCCAGGTGCGGGGCATCGGCGACGACGCCCAGCTCGTCGGCAGCGAGGGCGGGGTCATGCACGTGCCCAGCGTGCGCCTGGCCGCCTGGTCGTTCACGGGAAACGCCCGTGGTTGACCTTCCTTGTCATACCCCCTGGATACCGTTCGCCCCATGGTTGCCGTGACGAACCCCGACCCGCCCGAAACTACCGACCCGACCGACCCGCCCGACTCGACCGACTCGCCCGACGCCGCCGCACCTGCCGAGCCCGCCGCCGGCCGTCCCGACGTGGTGGTGGGCGAGGACGGCCGGGCCCGCTGCACATGGGGCGGGCGGGACCCGCTCTACACCGCCTACCACGACGACGAGTGGGGCCGGCCGCTGCGCGACGAGACCGCGCTGTTCGGCCTGCTGTGCCTGGAGGCGTTCCAGTCGGGCCTGTCGTGGATCACCATCCTGCGCAAGCGGCCGGCGTTCCTGGCCGCGTTCGACGGGTTCGACCCGGAGGTGGTGGCCCGCTACGGCGACGACGACGTCGACCGGCTCATGGCCGACGCCGGCATCGTGCGCAACAGGGCCAAGGTCGACGCCGCGGTGGCCAACGCCCGGGCGCTCGTGGCGATGCACGCGGCGGGCGAGACGTTGGTCGATCTGCTGTTCTCGTTCGCCCCGGCGGCCGACGCGCCGGAACGCCCCGACGGGGGCCGGTTCCGGTCGCTGGCCGACATCCCGGCGGCCACGCCGGCGTCCACCGCCATGTCCAAGGCCCTGCGCGCCCGCGGTTTCCGCTTCGTGGGCCCGGTGGTGGGCTACGCCCTCATGCAGTCGGCGGGCATCGTCGACGACCACGTCGAGGGGTGCTGGCGCGGGCAGGGTGTGTAGGGCTGTTACACACGTCGACGCGCATCCAGGTCGTGGTCGACGTGGTCGAGCGCGAGGCGTTCCGCGCCCAGGCCGAGCGCGAAGGCTCTCCCTCAGCGCGGCGTGATCGGTGTGACCGGCGTGGCTACCAGAGCTGGTCGGTGTAGCGGTCGGTGCCCGGGACCGTGGGGATGAACGGCGACGCCCACCGCACCCGACCCGCTCCCGTGGCGGCCAGGTGGTCGGCGTAGGCGCCCACCTGGTCCCACCAGGCGTCCGGCTCGGCGTCGGCGAACCAGAGCTGCAGCTCGCGTCGCTCGGCGCCGCCGGTGCCGGGCTGGGAGACGGGGGCATCAGGTGGCAGGGGTACGCCCCGGAAGCTCAGCACGAGCGCCACGGGCGAGTCGGCCTCCAGCGTCGGGCGTGGCGCGGGGGCCGGCCGCGGTGCCGGCTCGCTCGAGGCAGCACCGGCGGGCTCGGCCGCGGCCGCCGGCTCGACGATCACGGCACCGAGCCCGCGGAAGGGGTGGTCGAGCGTGAGCTCCGGCGGCACGCCGTCGGCGTCGCGGGTGTGCGCGCCCCGGTAGAGGTACAGCAGCGTGTGCACGTGGTCGCGCTCGGCGAACATCCGGCCGTTGGCGTGCAGCCAGTGCACCTGCCGGGTGGACCAGTCCGTGTTCTCGCGGAACCGGCCCTTGGGCGTCCAGTACAGCGCCAGGTACGAGCCCGCCCGGTCGTCGCCGAACAGCGGCTCCTCGCCCGCCCCTGCGCCCAGGCGCATCTCCTTGAGCGGCCGGGTGCACACCCAGCGGCGGCCGGAGAAGTAGTACGGCCCGTTCATGCACCCGGCGTAGAAGTGGTCGCGCTCGTACCAGCGGTTGTAGGCCACCTCGTGCCCCGGGTGCGGGTCGACCAGCGTGAACAGCGCGCTGCCCAGCGCGATCTCGCCGCCCAGGTCGGCGTCGCCGCCGGTGTCCTGGCCGGTGGCGGCGCCCGGGTCGGTGGCGGTCACTGGGTGATGCCGAACCGCTGGAGCCCGAAGGCGGTGATGGCGTTGCCCCGGATCAGCTTGTACGTCTCCGTCTCGTCCAGGCCGGCCTGGGCGCAGATGTCGGCCGCCACCTTGCGGGAGTGGGGGAACGTCGAGTCGGCGTGCGGGTAGTCGGTCTCGAAGCAGATCTGGTCGATGCCCACCGCGTCGCGGTTCTTCAGCCCGGTCTCGTCGTCGAAGATGCAGCCGTACACCCGCCCGGGGAGGTAGCTGGTGGGCGGATGGGGCAGCGAGGTGCCGAAGCTGTTGTCGCTGCGCTCGGCCCACAGCTTGTCGGCCCGTTCCAGCACGTAGGGCATCCAGCCGACCTGGCCCTCGGAGTAGGCGATCCTCAGGGTGGGGAAGCGTTCGAGCGTGCCGGAGAAGATGTAGTCGAGCAGCGACCCCATCGCGTTCTGGAACGTGAGCGTCGACGACACGATGAACGGCGCGTCGGGCGATGTGGCCGGCATGCGCGACGACGAGCCGATGTGCATGCACACCACTGTCTCGGTCTCCTGGCAGGCGGCGAAGAACGGGTCCCAGTGGTCGGTGTGCACCGACGGCAGGCCGAGCGGGTGGGGGTTCTCCGTGAAGGCCACCGCGTGGCTGCCCCGGGCGGCCGACCGCCTGACCTCGGCGGCGGCCAGCCCGGGATCCCACAACGGGACCATCGTCAGCGGGATGAGACGGCCCTTCCCGTCGCCGCCGCACCATTCCTCGATCATCCAGTCGTTGTAGGCCTTGACGCACAGCAGCGCGAGCTCGGGGTCGCCCCCCTCGCGCTTGACGCCCTCCTCGTAGAACGTCTGCCCGCAGAAGCGGGGGAGGGTGTTGGGGAAGCAGATCGAGGCCTCGACGTGGTTGGCCGTCATGTCGACCAGGCGCTCGGCCTGCTTCCAGCACCCGGGACGGATGTCGTCGAACGTCGTCGGCGTCACGTCCAGCTCGTCGAAGCCGACGGCGGCCGACAGCTTGGGGAACGGGTAGACGAGCTGGTCGTACAGCCACCAGTCGCACCACTCGCCGTCGGGCACGCCCTTCTCGTAGCTGAACACCCCGCCGGTGAAGCTGAACTTCGCCCGGTCGCGCACCACCCGGGGCCCGACGTCCGCGTAGCGGGCGGGCAGCCGTGCGGTCCACAGGTCGGGCGGCTCGACCACGTGGTCGTCGACGGAGATGATCTTCGGGATGTCGGGACCCTCGTCACCCATCACCCCGACTCTAGAACACGTTCTAATCCGAGGGAACCGGTGGTGTTGCCCGACCGGTTTCTTGCACAGGTCGTGCGACTAGTGTGGCGGGTCGGAAGGAGGCGCCACGGTGGCCACAACCGAGACGACCGCCGGTGACGACGAGCCCGCCGACCACACGACCCCGGCCGATGACGTGACCGCGGGCAACGGTGCCTCCGGCCGATCCGTCGCCCCGGGGCGCGACCCCGCGACCGCGGACGCCACCGGCGCCGCCGGGCCGGCCGTGGCCCCGGGCCAGGCGCCGGCGGGCGCGGGCCGGCGGTTCCCGTTGGGACCGCTCGTCGTCATGGCGCTGGTCAGCCTGGTCGACCAGATCGACGTCTCGGTGGCGCGGGGCGTGCTGCCCCTGCTCGAGGACCAGTGGGGGCTGAGCGACACCCAGCTCGGGCTGACCGTGTCCGTGTTCGTGGTGGTCAGTGCGGTCGCCACCATCCCGGCCGGATGGGTGGCCGACCACTACCGCCGCACCCGGGTGATGGGGTGGACGCTGCTGAGCTGGAGCGGCCTCATCCTGCTCTCGGCCACCGCCGTCAACTTCGCCAACCTGCTCGTGGCCAGGGCGGCCATGGGCATCGGCCAGGCGGTCGACGACCCGGCCTCGACCTCCTACCTGGGCGACAGCTACCCGGCCCGCATGCGGGGCCGGGTGTTCTCCCTGCAGCAGGTCAGCTTCTTCCTCGGCGGGGGCATCGGCCTGGCGCTCGGCGGGGGCGTCGGCGAGGCCTACGGCTGGCGCTGGGCGTTCGCCTCCGTGGCGATCCCGAGCGCCCTCGTGGCCCTGGCCGTGTTCCGCCTGCGCGAGCCCCGGCGGGGCGAGGCCGAGCTGCCCGAGTCGCTGACCTGGGACGAGATCGCCGCCCTGCCGCCCAGGGTCGACGACCGCCCCTCGGGTGCCGAGGGCCTGACCGTGCGCCAGTTCGTCCGCCTGGCCGCCACCGAGCTGGCGAGCCAGCTCCGCATGATCTTCGGCATCCGCACCATGCGCTACGTCCTGGTGGGGGTCGCGGCGTTGCTGTTCACCGTCTCGGGCATCTCGACCTGGCTGGCGATCTATCACGAGCGCTACTCCGGCATGACGGTCACCGAGGCCACCGCGGTGACCGGCGGGCTGCTGGGCATCGGCGGCCTGATCGGCACCGTGGCGGGCGGCGCCTTCTCCGACCGCTACCACCACCTGTGGAAGGGCGGGCGCATCGCCATCGTGGTGTGGTCGTCGGTGTTCAGCGCCCTGCTGTTCATGATCTCGTTCGCCGTCGCTCCGGTGGGCCTGCGGGTGGCGCTGGAGTTCGTCGGCGTGGTCGCCGCCGCGGGCGCCGCGCCCGGACTGCGGGCGTCGATGATGGACGTGGTGCCGCCCGAGTCACGCGGCGTCGGCGCCTCGGCCATGGCGCTCACGACCGCGGTGTTCGGCGCCGCCCTGGCCCCGGTGCTGGTGGGCGGGGTGTCGACGCTGACCGGCTCGCTGGTCGCGGCCTTCTACCTCACGTTTCCACCGGTGATCTTCGGTCTCCTGTTGCTGCTGCGGGCGCGCCACACCCTGGACGAGGACGCGCGCGCCATCGTCACCGCCATCTACGAGGAGCACCAGCTCCTGGAGAAGGAACGGGCCGAGATCGAGGCCGCCGCGGCCGCCGCCGACCCGGCCGCCACCGAGCCCGTCGACGCCCAACCCTGACGCGCGCCGGTCCGCCGCCGGCTTGCCGAAAACTAGAACACGTTCTAGTGTCGGAGGCGTGAGCGAGCACGAGTACGCGGTGCTGGTGGGGGGCGACCGGGCGGCGGGCGCACTGGGCACCTACGACGTCGTCAACCCGGCCACCGAAGAGGTGGTGGGGCGGGCGCCCGAAGTGTCGGTCGACCAGGTCGAGGCCGCGGTGCGCGCCGCGGCCGAGGCGTTCGACGGGTGGAGCCGCACCACGCCCCAGCACCGCAGCACCCTGTTGGCCCGCCTGGCCGACCTGCTGGCCGACCGGTCCGACGACCTGGTGCCGCTGGTGCAGGCCGAGACCGGGGCCACCATGCGGGTGGCGAAGACCATGCAGGTGCCCCAGACGGTGGACCGCTTCCGCCGCTACGCCCGCGGGGCGCTGGAGCCGACCGCCCTGCCGCTGCCGCCCACCGAGATGCCCGGCACGGCCCTCGCCGGCGGCAGCCTGCTGGGCGCCGTGGTCGAGCGCCGGCCCGTCGGCGTCGTCGCCTGCATCACGCCCTACAACTTCCCGCTGGTCAACATGGCCGGCAAGGTCGGCCCCGCGCTGGCCATGGGCAACACGGTGGTGGTGAAGCCTGCGCCGCAGGACCCCCTTGCCGTGCTGCGGTTCGCCGACGCGGTGGTCGAGGCCGGGTTCCCGCCCGGCGTGGTGAACGTCATCACGGGCAGCGGCCCCGAGGCGGGGGCCGCGCTGGTGGCCTCGCCCGGCGTCGACATGGTGAGCTTCACCGGCTCGACCGCGGTCGGCCGGCGCATCGGCGAGGTGGCCGGTCGCGACATGAAGCGCCTGCTGCTCGAGCTGGGGGGCAAGGGTGCGGCCGTCGTGTTCGACGACGCCGACCTCGCCACCGCGGTGGGCGCCATCGCCAGCGTGTGGGCCTTCCACTCCGGGCAGATCTGCACGGCACCCACCCGGGCGCTCGTCCAGCGGGGCATCCACGATCAGCTCGTCGCGGGCCTGCAGGCCGCCGCGGGCCGGCTGACCGTCGGCGACCCGCTCGACCCGGCCACCGTCGTCGGCCCGGTGATCTCCGCCGCCCAGCGCGACCGCATCGAGGCGCACGTCGCCGCGGGCGTCGACGAGGGCGGCACCCTGCTGGCCGGCGGGGTACGGCCGGCGACGGACCGCGGGTTCTACGTGGCGCCCACCCTCATCGCCGACTGCAAGCCCGCCATGTCCGTGGTGCGGGAGGAGATCTTCGGACCGGTCGTGGCGGTGGTCCCCTTCGACGACGAGGACGAGGCCGTCGCCCTCGTCAACGGCACCGAGTTCGGCCTCAACGACTACGTGTTCAGCGCCGACACGTCCCGCGCCCTGCGGGTGGCTCGGCGGCTGCGGTCGGGCAGCGTCGCCCTCAACACCGCGCAGCAGAGCCCCGAGGCGCCCTTCGGGGGCTTCAAGCTCTCGGGCGTCGGGCGCGACCGGGGCAGCTTCGCCCTCCACGCCTACAGCGAGCTCCAGTCGATCGTGTGGCCGGGATGACCCGGCCGCGCCAGGGAGGGCACCCACGGTGAAGGGCATCGTCTGGACCGGTGAGCTGGAAGTGCGCGACGACGTCGCCGTGCGCGACCCGCATCCCCACGAGGTGCGGGTGCAGATCCACAACGCGGGCCTGTGCCACAGCGACGTGTCGGTGATCGACGGCACCATCCCCTTCCCCACGCCCGTCGTGCTGGGCCACGAGGGGGCCGGGGTGGTGACGGAGGTGGGCGACGCGGTGGTCAAGGTGAAGGTGGGCGACCACGTCGTGCTGACCACGCTGGGCAACTGCGGGCGCTGCGCCGCCTGTGACCGGGGCCAGCCCACCCACTGCCGCGACACGATGGGCCGCCTCAGCCGGCCGTTCACCGTCGGCGGCGAGAAGGCGTTCAGCTTCGCCAACACGGGGGTCTTCACCGAGGAGGTCGTGGTCACCGAGACCCAGGCGGTCGTCATCGACCCCGAGGTGCCGCTCAGCACCGCGTGCCTGATCGGCTGTGCGGTCGTGACCGGCGCCGGCGCGGTGCTCAACCGGGCCCGCGTGCAGCCGGGGCAGACCGTGGTGGTCATCGGCGCCGGGGGCATCGGGCAGGCCGCCATCCAGGCCGCCCGCATCGCCGCCGCGGGCCGCATCGTGGTCATCGACGCCAACCCGGGCAAGGAGCCCGTGGCCCGCCTGTTCGGCGCCACCGACTTCGTCGACGCCAGCACCACCGACGACACGGTGGCCGCCGTCAAGGACCTCGGCCTCCCCAACGGCGTCGACCACGTCTTCGAGTGCGTCGGGCACCCGGCGCTGATCCGCCAGGGTGTGGCCCTCCTCGACTGGGGCGGCACCCTCACCCTGCTGGGCGTGCCCAAGCTGGGCACCGAGGCGAGCTTCGTGGTCAACGACCTCTACAACGACCGCTCGATCCTCGGTTGCCGCTACGGCTCGACCCGGCCCCACCACGACATCCCCCTGCTGGTCGGCCTCTACCGCGACGGCCGGCTGATGCTCGACGAGATGGTCAGCCGGATCTACCCGCTCGACGACGTGACCCGGGCCCTCGACGACCTGCACCACGGCACCCTCAACCGCGGCGTGCTCGCGGTCAGCTCCTAAGGAGAGACAGATGGAGTTCGGCGTCTTCGCCCAGTTGTTCGTGCCGCAGTTCGAGCGCGACCAGGACCCCAACGCGGAGCACAAGCGCATCTTCCGCAACGTCGAGATCGCCAAGGCGGCCGACCGCAACGCCTTCAAGTACGTGTGGTGCCCCCAGCACCACTTCCTGGACGAGTACAGCCACATGCCCGGGCCCGAGGCCTTCCTCGGATACTGCGCCGGCCAGACCGAGCGGGTGCACCTGGGGTCGGCCATCTTCAACATCACCCCGCCGGTCAACAAGCCCCAGCGCATCGCCGAGAACGTGGCGCTGCTCGACCACCTGACCGGCAACCGCTTCGAGTTCGGCACCGGCCGGGGCAGCTCGAGCACCGAGGTGCTGGGCTTCGACATCGAGAGCGTCGACATCACCAAGGCGATGTGGCGGGAGACCATCCGCGAGATCCCGAAGATGTGGAAGAACGCGCCCTACAGCTTCGACGGCGAGTTCTTCCGCATGCCCGAGCGCAAGGTGTTCCCCAAGCCCCACGGGCCGCTGCACCCGGCCATGTGGGTGGCGGGCGGCAGCCCTGGCACCTTCACCGAGGCGGGCGAGCTCGGCCTCGGCGTCTTCTGCTTCTCCATCGGCCGCCCCACCGACATGGAGCCGCTGCTGCGGGCCTACAAGGCCGCGATCGTCGACGCCACGCCGGTGGGCGACTACGTGAACGACAACATCATGGGCGTCACCAACATGTTGTGCATGGAGGACCGGCGCAAGGCGTTCGAGACCGCGGCCAACATGGGCATGAACTACTACTCGACGCTGGCCTACCACTGGCTCGACAACGTGCCCCGGCCCAAGCACCTGCCCGAGTGGCCGGCCAAGATCCCCGAGCCTACGCCCGAGCAGGTCGAGCAGCTCTCGGCCGAGGGCTACATCGCCGTGGGCGACCCCGACGACTGCGCTCGCTCGGTGCAGCGCTGGGTCGACCTGGGCTTCGACCAGCTCACCTTCAGCCCCACCACCAACACCCTGCCCACCGAGGTCGTGGTGGGGTCGATGGAGCTGTTCGGCCGCGAGGTCATCCCCCAGTTCGACACCGATCCCGAGCACTCGACCACCCGGTACCGTCGCGAGGCAGCCGCACTGCTGGGATAGCCGCCGAGCGAGGGGACACCGCATGGGCGTCAGCGCGCCGCGCACGTTCAACATGGCCGACATCTGGGAGATGGCGGCCGACGCCGTCGCCGGGCGCGAGGCCCTGGTGGTGGGCGACCAGCGCCGCACCTACGCCGAGATCGAGGACCGCGCCAACCGGCTGGCCCACCACCTGGCCGCGCAGGGCGTCGGCCCCGGCGACCACGTCGCCCTCTACATCGAGAACTGCCCCGAGTACGTCGAGGCCATGCTGGCCGCCTGGAAGCTGCGCGCCGTCACCGTCAACGTCAACCACCGCTACGTGGCCGACGAGCTGCGCTACCTGCTCGGCAACAGCGACGCGGTGGCGGTGCTCACCCAGCCGTCGCTGGCCCCGGTGGTCGACGCGGTGGTGGGCGAGGTGCCGGCGGTGCGGTTCACGCTCGTCACCGGCGAGGACTACGACGGGGCGTTGGCGGCGGCGCCCGCCGGGCGTCCCGTCGTCGACGGCCGCAGCGACGACGACCACTACATCATCTACACGGGCGGCACGACCGGCCTGCCGAAGGGCGTGGTGTGGCGCCACGTCGACGCCTTCTACTCCTGCATCGGCGGCGGTGACCCGCTGCGCATGTCGGGCCCGGTCGACCGGCCCGACGAGCTGCCCGACCGCATCCTCGAGCAGCCGATGTGCTACCTCCCGCTGGCGCCGATGATGCACGCCGCGGCCCAGTGGACCACGTTCTCGTGGCTGTTCGCGGGCAGCAGGGTGGTGCTGATGCCGGGGCCGCTCGACGCCGACGCCGTGTGGCGGACCGTCGCCGCCGAGGGCGTGCAGATGATGACCGTGGTGGGCGACGCGGTGGCCCGGCCCCTGCTCGACGCCTGGGACCGGGCCGTGGCCGCGGGCACGCCCTACGACCGGTCGTCGCTCTTCTCGCTGTCCAACGGCGGGGCGCCCATGGCGCCCGCCACCCGCGAGCGCATCTTCGCCACCCTGCCCGACGTCATGGTCACCGACGGCTTCGGGTCGTCGGAGGCCGGGGCCCAGGGCGCCATGCGGGTGGCGGCGGGGGAGCGGCCCGCCGGCGCCAGCATGGTGCGCTTCGACCAGCCCACCAAGCCCACGATCGTGGTGGGCGACGGCGGTCGCGAGGTGGTTCCCGGCTCGGGCGATGCGGGGCACGTGCTGGCGGGTGGCCGGCTGCCCCTCGGCTACTACAACGACCCGGACAAGACGGCCGCGACGTTCGTCGTGCGCGACGGCGAGCGGTGGCTCGTGACCGGCGACATGGCGACCGTGGGCGCCGACGGTGCCATCGAGCTGCTGGGCCGGGGCTCGGTCACGGTGAACACCGGCGGTGAGAAGGTGTTCCCCGAGGAGGTGGAGGGGACGCTGAAGGGCCACCCCGCGGTGTACGACTGCCTGGTGGTGGGCGTCCCCGACGAGCGCTGGGGCAGCGCGGTCACCGCGGTCGTGCAGGCGGCCCCGGGCGCCGTGCCCACCCTCGGCGAGCTGGCCGCGCACTGCAAGGCCACGATGGCCGGCTACAAGGCGCCCAAGCACCTGGTGCTGGTCGACGCCATCGTGCGGTCGCCATCGGGGAAGGCCGACTACCGATGGGCCCGCGACGTGGCGGAGAAGGCCGTTCAGCCCTCGTAGCAGTAGGCGCGCCACTCGCCGGTCCGCGGGACCGGGCACAAGGCCCCCGCGGCGCGGAGCAGCCAGGCCAGCGCGGCGTCGAGGTCGTCGGGGCCGGCGCCGGGCGTCGTGGCGAGCACCAGGCCCCGCTTCGGGTGGTCCTGCAGCTTGCGCCAACCCTCGGGCACGACGATGCCCTGGTCGGCCAGCAGGGCGATGGTGCCCGGGCCCTGGCCGTGCTGCACGCCCAGGCTGGCCGGCGTGCGCTTGTGCGCCGGCGCCCACGTCGCCAGGGGAACCACGGGGCCCCGGGAACCGAAGATGTCGGCCAGTGACGACCGGGGCGGGGGCGGCACGTCGACGTCGAGGCCGGGGGACAGGTTCACCCAGCCCGACGCCGCCCCGGCGATGGCGGACATGCGGGCGACCACCGCGCCGCGGCGCTGCTCGTCGAACACGATGACACGTGGCTCGCGGACCGGCACCAGGACACGCTACGCCGCGGGCGCGCTGGCTAGAGTCCGGCGGTGGCCGTCGAGACTGTATACGAGGAGGAGGGCTCCGCCTCCCCGTCGTGCGCACCCGACCAGCGTCCGCAGCCCGCGGCCTGGGTCCTGCGGCTGGCGGTGGCGCTCACGCTCGTCCCGCTGGCGGTCTCGGCCGTCCACCTGAGCGCCCGCTACGGCAACGCCTACAAGCCGGGCGGCGACCTCGCGGCGGCCGAGCTGTGGGTGCGCGACGTCGGGCGCCACCCGGTGCTCGTCGGCCTCTACTCCCGGGACCGCTGGCACCATCCCGGCCCGCTCGCCTACTACCTGATGGCGCTGCCCTACCGGCTGCTCGGCAGCCGGGCCACCGCGGTCAACGTGGCGTCGCTGGCCGTCAACGCCGCGGCGGTCGCCGGGATCGCGGCGTACGCCCGCCGGCGCGGTGGCGCTGCCCTCGTGCTGATCTCGCTGCTGGGTTGTGCCCTGCTGATGCGGTCACTGGGGGCGGACGAGCTGCGCCTGCCGTGGAACCCCTACGTCACCGTGCTGCCGTACGCGCTGCTGATCTTCCTCGCCTGGTCGCTGGTGTGCGGCGACCGGTGGGCGCTGCCGTGGGCGGCCCTGGTCGGCTCGTTCGTGGCGCAGACCCACATCGGCTACGTCCTGCTGGCGCTGCCGCTGGTGGCGGCGGGAGTCGTGGGGCTTGCGGTCACGACGGTGCGGGGTGCGCGCCGGGACCGCCCGGGCGCGGCACCGGTCCGCAGCCTGGTGGCGCCGTCGGTCGCCGCGTTGGGCGTCCTCGCGGTCGCGTGGCTGCCGCCGCTGTACCAGGAGCTGACGACCAAGGGCGGCAACCTCGCCCTGGCGCGAGGGTGGTTCGCGAACGACGGCGGGGCCGCGGAGGGTCCCCAGACCCTGCGGGCCGGCTGGCGGATCGTCACCTCGCAGCTGGGCCTGCCGCCCGAGTGGCTGTTCGGCAACCGGGGCGCGACGATGATGACGACCGAGCCGCTCTCGCTGTACGAGCCGCTGGCCCCCCTGCTGGTCGTCGGCGTCGCCCTGGCCGGCGTGGTGCTCGTCCGCCGGCGGGTGGCTGGCGGCGGGTCGCTGCTCGCGGTGTGGGCGCTGGCGTCGGTCGTCGGCATCGTGGCCGTCGCCCGCACGATCGGCCCCCTCTTCGAGTACCGGCTGGGGTGGACGCAGGTGCTGGGCATGCTGTCCGGGGTCATCATGGCGTGGGCGGGCTGGCTGGCCCTGACCGGGTGGCGCCCGCGCCTCGAGCAACGGCTGCTGGTGCCCGGCGCGCTCGTGAGCCTCGCCGTGCTGGCGGTCGTCGGGTCGGTCGCCCAGGTGCGCGCGGGCGAGCCCCAACCGGTCGAGTCACGGCAGATCCGCACGGTGATGCCCACCATCGTCGACGGCCTCCCTCCCGGCGACGGCGTGGTGCTGGTCGACGCCGCCCCGTTCTCGTTCGGGGGCGCGGCCCACGCGACGGCGATCGTGCTGCAGCTCGACAGGTCGGGCGTCGACGCCAAGGTCGGCGGGGGCAACACCGGCGCCGGCGAGACCCGCGCCTACGACCCGGACGACGACGGCGCCCCCCGTGCCCACCTGCAGGTGGCGGTCGGTGACGAGATCGCGGTGGTCGACGCCTTGCCGGGCAGGACGCTGCTGGCGCGGGCCGATGGGACCGCGCCCGAGCCCGGCGAGGGTGAGCCGGCGGCGTTCGGCCCCGCGGCGCCGGTCGCGGACATGGCCGTCTTCCTCGTCGACGACGCCGCCGCCTCGGCCGCGTGGTCGGCGGAAGCGGAGGCCACGACGGCGGTCGCGACGGAGACCCGGGACGGCGCGGGCGACCCCGGCACCCGCGACGACGACCGGGCCTAGGCTGGCCGC
The DNA here is from genome assembly GCA_963842395.1 of uncultured Acidimicrobiales bacterium. Taxonomy (GTDB): domain Bacteria; phylum Actinomycetota; class Acidimicrobiia; order Acidimicrobiales; family VFJN01; genus ZC4RG19. The sequence continues at coordinate 1,522,152 of CAWJGJ010000001.1, read as the reverse complement.
TCATGGATCTCCCTCACGCCCTCCGCGAGGCCATCGAGACGCAGGTGATCGAGCACGAGCCCGCGCAGGCGGCCCTGGTGCTGCGCAACGCCGTGGCCGACCTCGGCCCCGAGGAGGTGACGGCGGGGCTGCTCGACAGCGCGGCGGTGGCGCTGCGCCGGATGGTCGCCGAGACCGACGAGGTCTACGAGCAGGTCGAGCTGCTCGACCGCCTGGCGCTCGAGGGGGCGGTGCCGGCCGACAACATCGACATCCTGGCCCGCATGCTGACGCTGGCCGCCGCCACGGCCGGGGGCGTCCGTCCACCGATCGACGGCGTCGTCGCGGAGCTCGGTGCCGAGCGCGCCCTGTTCGGCGCCTGGCTCACGGCGCTGGCGACGATCCGGGTCGTGTCGCTCAGCCTCGAGGTGACCGAGGTCGACATCGCCGAGGAGATCGTGGCCGCGGTCGAGTCGTTCTAGCCCGCCCCCCGGGGGTGCGCGACGACCTCGCGGGCCCGCCGATTCCGCGGCCCCAGTGTGTGCGCCCTAGAATCTGACGCGACGTCAGATTCAGTTTTCGTCGCAACGTCTGCACTGGGCATCGTCGCACCGAGGAGGGTCATGGGGCTGCTCGACGGCAAGGTCGCCATCGTCACCGGCGCAGGTCACGGCATCGGCCGGGGCCACGCCATGGAGCTGGCGAGGCAGGGCGCCCGGGTCGTGGTGAACGACCTCGGTGGCTCCGTGGGCGGCGAGGGCGCCTCCAAGGATGCCGACCTCACGGTCGCCATCATCGAGGAGCGGGGCGGCGAGGCCGTCGCCAACTACGAGGACGTGGCCGACCACGACGGCGCCCGCCGGTTGGTCGAGCAGGCCACCGACACGTGGGGCCGGCTCGACATCCTGGTCAACAACGCGGGCATCGTGCGCGACGGGGCGATCTGGAACATGGCGGCCGACGACTTCGACGCCGTCATGCGGGTGCACGTCAAGGGCACCTGGGGGCCGTCGCACTGGGCGGCCCGGCACTGGCGGGAGCGGTCGAAGGCGGGCGAGCGCTTCACCGGGCGCGTCATCAACACCGTCTCCGGTGCGGGCCTGGTGGGCAACTTCGGGCAGACCAGCTACGCCACCGCCAAGGCCGCCATCGCCGGGCTCACCCAGACGCTCAGCCTGGAGCTGTACAAGATGGGCGTCACCGTCAACGCCATCGGGCCGGCCGGCGCCACGCGCATCACGGCGACGATGCCGGGTGCGCCCGACGTCATCGAACCCGACGACCTGGGGCCCGACGACTGGAACCCCATGGACCCGGCGGGTTCGTCGCCCGTGGTGGCGTGGCTGGCCTCGGACGAGGCCCAGCACGTGACCGGTCAGGTCATCCGGGCGGTGGGCGAGAAGATCATCTGGATGCGCGGGTGGACCGACGGGCCCACGATCTCGAGCGGCAGCCGCCGCTGGGACGCGGCCACGCTGGGCACCCAGCTCAACACCGACGTGTTCGGCACGCGGGCGCCCGGCCTGCGCTACTGAGGTCCCGAGCGGCTACCGTCCGTCCTGATGGGGGGACGCGACCACGCCGTCGCGGGGAGCGCCCAGGCGTACCTGCGTGAGGTCCAGTACCGCGACAGCTCGCGCCTGGCCGCCCGGGCCCGCCTGCACGTGAAGTACGGGACCGCGCCGGTGGCGTGGTTCCCGTGGCTGGCCAGCCAGGTCGACTGGCCGCCCGAGGCCCGCGTGCTCGAAGTGGGGTGCGGGGCCGGATGGATGTGGGCGGAGGCCGCCGCCCGCCTGCCCACCGACCTGGACCTGACGCTCACCGACCTCTCGCCCGGCATGGTGACCGAGGCCGTCGACCGCGTCGGCTCCCTCAGCCGCTACCGCCGCACCGCCGGGCGGGTGGCCGACATCCAGGATCTCCCGTTCCGGTCCGACTCGTTCGACGCGGTCGTGGCCGTGTACGTGCTGCACCACGTGCCGGACGCGCGGCGGGCCGTCGCCGAGATGGCCCGGGTGCTGCGGCCGGGCGGGGCGGCGCTGGTGGCGTGCGTGGGCGACGGTCATCTGACCGAGCTCCGCCAGATCCGCCAGGAGGTGTTCGGCGAGCCGTGGGCCGAGGCCATCACCGACACCTTCGGCGCCGCCGCGGCGTCCCAGGTGCTGCCGGGGGCGTTCGACGCGGTCGACTGGCGGCCCTACCGCGACCGGCTCGACTGCCGCGATCCGGACGACGTCATCGACTACCTGGCGTCCACGCCACCGGTCGAGGACGCCGACGCCGACCAGCACGAGCGGGTGGTCCGGGCCGTGCAGGCCCGCTTCGCCGCCGGGGGCGGGCGCCTGCGGGTGAGCAAGGACACGGGCCTGTTCGTTTGCGGCCGGCCCCGCCGGCCCGTCTGACGCCACGCGGACGATCGTCGTCGTGGCGCGCCGAGGGCGGCGCCCCAGCGACGCCGCCCTCGGTGGTACCCGTTCGGTTGTCTTCTCGGCCGTCGCCGCCCCGGCGGGGGCGGAGCGATCGTCAGATCAGGCCGAGCTGGGCGGAGCAGTGCGGCCACTGACCCCAGCCGGAGCGGGCCTGGAGGACCTGCCCGAAGTGGATCTGGGTCTCGCGTGAGTGCTCGTGTGGGAGGCCCGAGCCACCGACCGCAGCCCACGTGCCGGCCGAGAACTGCAGGCCGCCGTAGTACCCGTTGCCGGTGTTGGTCCCCCAGTTGCCACCCGACTCGCAGTTGGCCAGCGCATCCCAGGTGGCGTAGTCGGCCGGATCGCCGAACCCGCCGCCGCTGGACGGCGGCGCGGGGGTCTCCGTGGGAGGCGGCGGGGGCGCCGTCGTGGTGGTGGTGGGCGGCGCCGTCGTCGTCGTGGTGGGGGGCGCCGTCGTGGTCGTGGTCGGGGGGACCGTCGTGGTCGTGGTGCGAATCGACACCAGGGCGTCCGCCCGGGCGGCATCGGCAGCCAGCTGCTGGCGCTGCGAGACGAGCGAGGTCTCGGAGGCGGACGCCGCCACCTGCTCGCCGCCGTCGTCGTCGCTCGGGACGACGGCCGTCGCCAGCACGACCGGGCCTAGCAGCAGGGCGACGCCGGCGAGGCCGCCGATGATCGCTCGCTGGACCGGAGTCGTGCGCGGGGTCGGGTTGTCATCACTACTGGGAGGGTGATCCGTTCGGTTGGGCATCAATTGCGGTCTCCTTCCGTCGGCGCGCGCGTGAGTTCCGGTATTGAGAGAGGGAGTGCAACCAGGGGCGCCCCAGCGTGTGCCGTCCTATGCGGTTGGTGAAAGGAGTCTGTCACGATCGACATCATTTCGCAACGTTGGGTGGCGAAGGGGGACCCCCAGTGGTCGTCTCCCCGTCGTCCCCCGTTCCCAGCGGTGGACAACCTAGATCGTCGCGGGACCGCCGTGTGACATCCGGGCGAACGAAGATCTGACGGTGTGTCAGGAGCTGTGCGATGATCGCCGGGTCCCGGTGCCGAGAGAGGGAGCCGTCCGTGAGCGAGAGCACCAGGCGACCGCCCCTGGCGGGTGTCCGCATCGTCGAGTGCTCGATGCTGGGACCGGGCGCCATCACCACCGGTCTGGCCGACCTCGGGGCCGACGTCGTGAAGGTCGAGCCGCCCGCCGGCGACTACGTGCGGGAGATGACCTGGCCCATCGTCGAGGGCGTCTCGCTCATGCACCTGCACATCAGCCGGGGCAAGCGCTCGATCACACTGGACCTGCGCACCGAGGGCGGCCGCGAGGTGTTCTTCGACCTGGTCAGAGGGGCTGATGCGGTGGTCGAGGCCATGCGACCCGGGGGCCTCGAGCGGCGGGGCCTGGGCTACGACGCGCTGCGGGCGGTCAACCCCGCCCTGGTGTTCGTGACGATCTCGGGCTACGGCATGACGGGGCCCTACCGGGACATGCCGAGCCACGGCGTCGCCTACGACACGTGGGCCGGCCTGGTGACGCCCGGCATCGACGACGAGGGGTTCGCCTACATCCCCGAGCACCCGTCGATGGGGATCCACGCGGGGCCCCTGTTCGGCGCCCTCGGCCTGCTGGCCGGGATCATCCGGGCCCGGGAGACGGGCGAGGGATGCCGCATGGAGATCGCGCAGTCCGACGCGGCCGCCGCCATGGACTGGTACCGCAGCGAGACGTGGAAGGCGTACGAGCGACCTGTGACGGAAGTCACGGGCAACAAGTCCGACAACTTCGAGCGCCGAGCCCCGGGAACCGCCGGCATGCGCCACGGCGTGCGCTACCAGATCTACGAATCGAAGGACGGCTTCGTGCTGTTCCAGGCCTCCGAACGTGAGTTCTGGCGGAACTTCTGCGCCGGCGTCGACCGCACGGACATGTTCGAGCGGTGGCCGGGCGCCCGGATCGCCGACCACGCGCCCGGCAACCGCGAGATGCAGGCCGAGCTGCGGGAGATCTTCCGCACCCGGACCACGGCCGAGTGGGTGGCCTTCGGCGACCGGCACAACACGCCGATCGCCCCGGTGAACACGCCCCAGACGCTGGCGGACGACCCCCAGTTCCAGGACCGCCTGCCCTTCTATCCCCGCGAGGCGCTGGGCGCCGAGCAGCTGCCGTCGCCCATCAAGCTGCTCGACGATGACCTGCCCGTGCCCACCAGAGCGCCGACGGTGGGCCAGCACACCGACGAGGTGCTGCACGAGCTGCCGGGCTACGACGACGAGAGGGTGGCGGCGCTGCGCAGCAGCGGCGCGTTGGGCTGATCGCCGGGGTCGGCGGCACAGGCCCGTCACGGTCGCCGCCACGCCGCGTCGGCCACCGCGGCGACGTCCTTGGCGAGCCGGGCCGGCAGCAGGGCGTCGACGGCGGCCAGCAGATCCTCGGTGGCCGGCAACCGGGACAACAGCCACCGAGCCCACATGCCGTCGTCCATCCACGCCGCGACCGGGGGCGACGGCGGGTGCCCGGGCGCCTCGACCACGCCGGCGTCGTCGCGCAGCCGAGCCCATGGCCAGCGCTCCGCCAGCGCCAGCGCGGCCCTGGCCAGCGCGGCGGGGCCGGCGAGACCGATGGTCGTGCCGGTCAGCGGCCCGACCGCGGGATGCAGCTCGGCGACCTGGGCCCACGAGCGGAGCGCGGTCGCCGCGTCGGCCCGACCGGCGGCGTCGACCAGCCGGTCCAGCCAGGCCAGCGTCCACAGCTCGAGCGTGGAGGCGGGCGGCGGCGCGGTCGGCAGGCCGAGGGCTCGGCGGCAGCAGTCGGCCACGACGCCGTCCGTGCGGCCGGGCATGGGCCGGACCTGCCCGCCGGAGCGGACGACCGAGGCCGCAGGGCCCGTACGGTCGACGAGGAGCGTGACGGTGACCGGGTCGCCCTCCGGGGGTACGCCGGTGCGCCGGCCGTGCTCGTCGAGCTGGTGCGAGCGCCCCGGGCAGGACACGCCGAGCACCCGCCAGTGCAGCGGCGCACGGAAGCCCAGCAGGACCTCGAGCGGATGGGCGCCGTCGAGCGGCGTCCACGTGCACGACTGCGGGGGCGGCGCCACGTCGGTGACGCGCAGCAGCGCACTGTCGACGGGCACGCGGGAGAGCTCGGCATCGACCGCCATGGCTAGCGCCATGAGGGGACCGTGGTCGGGGGAGGGGGGCATGGGGGCCTCCGGGCAGGACAGATCGCCGTGTGACATCGGCGGTCTGTGCCGGAGGCGCCGGCGGGGAGACCACGAACCCGCAGGACCTGGACGCTACAGCGGGGGTGTGACAGCCAGGATGTGCGGCGCCGCCGGCGGCGCCGACCCGAGCGCCGACGGCGCCGTCAGCGGCCCCGGTCCGGGCATCGGCGGCTCGGCCGGCGCCGGGAGGTCGATGCAGCGGGCGATGGCGGGCCAGCGGCGCTCGGCCAGAACGCGGGCGAGCCGGGCGTCGCTGCTGACGTAGTCGGCCAGGGCGGCGGGCGACAGCTCGTGGATGCGCTCGCGGTCGACCTCGACCGGCACGAGGCCCACCAGGCGCGCCATCGCCTTGAGCGAGCACGAGATGCGCAGCACCCGCCCCACGTCGCCCCGGTACACGCGATAGGCGTCGAGGTGCCCATGGCCGTACCAGGTGGCCCGGTACGGCCCCTCGTGCCCGGGCAGCGGGCACCGCCCGAGGTTGACGGTGGCGTCGGGCACCAGGCGCAGACCGAGGTCGAGCCCGCAGGCTCGGGCGCGGTCGGCCAGGAACGGAAGGTCGAACGCGGCGCCGTTCCAGGTGACGATCACCCCGGGCGGCAGCGTGCGCAGCCGGTCGTCGAGTGCCGCCAGGATGCTGGCCTCGTCACCGTCGAACACCTCGTCCGCCACCGGAGTGGACAGGGCGATGCCGACCACGGGGGACACGGCCGGGTCGAGCCCGTCGACGGTCGTGTCGGTCTCGATGTCGAGCCCGTAGATGCAGGTCGGTCCCGCCATGAACCCAGTATGACGGCGGGGTGTGACGCGCTACGGCGATCCGAGCGCCAGCACCACGGCGAGGTAGTGGCATGCGAACCCGATGATGGTGCCGGTGTGGAACACCTCGTGGTAGCCGAATGTGGCCGGCGCCGGATCGGGCCGCCTGAGGGCGTACACGACCCCGCCCGCGCTGTAGGCCAGGCCCCCGGCCACGATGAGGGCGACGATGCCAGGCCCGCCCGCACGGGCCAGCGCGGGGAGCACGGCGACGGCCACCCAGCCCAGCGCCACGTAGAAGGGCGTGTACAGCCAGGCCGGAGCCGACAGCCAGGCCACCCGGAAGACGATGCCCGCCAGCGCGCCCACCCACACGACGGTCAGCACCACCTGCCGGGTGGTCCCCTCGAGCAGGGCCACGCACAGCGGCGTGTAGGTGCCGGCGATCATGAGGAAGATGTTCGAGTGGTCGAGCCGCCGCAGCCGGGCCCGGGTGCGAGGATCCCAATGGCCCCGGTGGTACAGCGCGCTCACACCGAAGAGGACGGCCGTGGCCAGGGTGTACACCAGGCACGCCCACCGCTCGGCGGCGTCGTCGGCCACCACCAGCAGCAACACGGCGCCGCTCACCAGCGACACCGGGAACGCGACGAGGTGCAGCATGCCCCGGAGCCGGGGTTTGGCCTCGGGGACGCCCACGGCGCCGGTCTCGCCGGACGCCGGGCTCGCTACGGGCATCGCGAGACCCTACCGACGCCCCCGACCCCCCGCAGGAGGCCAGATGTCACATCGAGCTGGTCCGAGCCGGTCCCGCCGTCGACCCACGACCACGGGAGCGCGACCGGCTCCTAGTCCTCCACCTGGGTGAGCTGGAGGTGGCGGTAGAAGAACTGGGGGAGGGCGAGGTCGAGCTCGGCCCGGTGGTCGGGGAAGAGGTCGACGCCGTGCAGCCGGCCCGGCGCGCAGAACTCGGGCGGTTGCCACACCAGCACGTCGGCCACCAGGCCCGCCGCCCGGGCCTCGTCGATGCCGGCGGAGGTGATCGTCCAGTCGACCGCCTGGTCGTTGGTGCAGTGCGCGTAGAAGACCGGGGCGTCGCCCGGCCCGATGTCGGCGACCTGGGGGTACGCCGCCCCCGAGAGCGCGGCGGCGGCGACCACGGTCGAGGGGCCGGGCAGGTCGTTGCTGGTGCCGGGATCGTGGGAGTTGTAGGCCAGGTTGACCGCGGTGACGGCGCCGGCGGACGAGCCCATGGCCACGACGTGGTCGGGGTCGACCTCCAACGACGCCGCGTTGGCCCGCACCCACCGCACCGCGGCCTGGGCGTCCTGCTGGGCGGCGACGATGGCGTTGTAGCACTGGATGTCCTCGCCGGGCGGGACGGGCGTGCCGTCCTGGATGGCCTGGCACATGTTGTCCTGGTCGAGGCGGTAGCTGATGCCGACGGCCACGTAGCCGCGGCCCGCCCACTCGTTCAGCCACCTGGTGGCCGCCGCCTTGCTGCCGGCCCGGAAGCCGCCGCCGTGGATCCACAGGATCGCCGGCCGCGCCGTCTCGGCGTCGACGCCGGGCGCGGGCATCACCACGTCGAGCCGGAGGGTCTCGACGCCGCCGGGCGGCACCGACTGGTCGGGCAGTGCCGGCGCCGCGCCGTAGACGACGTCCACCATGGTGGTCAGCTCCGCGGGCTCGAAGTAGCCGAGCGAGATGTAGCGGCCCTCGGCCGGCTCGCACCCCGCGAGCAGCCCGACCGCCATCCCCAACCCCACCACGCCCCCAACGACTCGCCGCATCGCCGTCCCCTCCCCGTCGTGCCGAGACCATAGGCGGGACCCGCGGGATCCCGCCGACAGCTAATGCGACTCGGGACATTAGGGCAGCGCGGTGCCCCGGAAGCTCACATAGGGTCGGTGGCGACGAGGCGGTAGCCGCGGCGGTGGATGGTGGACACCGACAGGTTGTGGTCGGCGATGCGGCGGCGGACGCGGGCGATGGTGACCTCGACGAGGTGGGGGTCGGACGACGAGTCGCCCCAGCAGCGGGCCAGGAGCTGGGCCTTGGACAGCACCACGCCGGGCTGCTCGGCGAGGGCGCGCAGCACGACGCTCTCGCGCTCGGTGAGCTCGACGCGGGTGTCGGCCACGACCACGTCGCTGCCCCGCAGCTCGACGGCGACGTCACCCACGTGCACCGTGCGGGCCTGGCCCGCCAGGGTCTCGGTGAGGCAGGCGATCATCGAGCCCATGCGGGCCCGGGGCGGCACGACGGGGGCGTCGATGCCCTCGCCCCGGGCGCTGGCGGCGCACACGGGGCCGATGCACACGGCCGACACCCCGGCGGCCAGCGCGGCCCGGAGGGCACCGTCCACCCCCAGCGCCCGGGCGACGGCCACGAAGTTGCACAGCGCCGGGCTGCTGGTGAAGGTCAGCGCGTGCACCCGGCCGCCCAGCGTCGCCTCGATGAGCCGCTCGGCCGGGCCCGGGTCGTCGGGCGCATGCCAGCGGTAGACGGGCACCTCGACGACGTCGGCGCCGGCCGCCCGCAGCCGGGCGACGCCGGGGTCGGGACGGCCCCCGTCGCGCTGGAACGCGATGCGCAGCCCGGCGACGGGCGGGCGCGCCAGCACGTGCTCGACCACCTCGGCCATCGTCTCGGACGGGGCGCGCCACACCACCTCGAGCCCCGACGACAGGGCGGCGCCCGCGGCCTTGGGGCCCCGCGCCAGCACCTCGGCGCCCGCCAGCGCGTCGACCAGGCGGTCGCCCATCCCATGCCCGTCCGCCAGCGCCAGCCAGGAGCGCATGCCCAGGCCGGTGTGGGCGATCACCAGGTCGGGAGGCCGGTCGACCAGCGCCTGGGTGGCCGCCCGCACGCCCTGGTCCGCCCCGAGGGGCACCGTCCGGATGGACGGCCCGTGGATGACCTCGGCCCCCCGGCGGCGGAGCATCTCGGCCTGCTCCTGCCACCGGCGGTCCGCGGTCACCCCGACAGTGAAGCCGGCGAGGGGAAGGACCATGCGCCCCGGATCGTCCCAGCGACGCGTTACGCGGCCATTTCGCGTTGGAGAAGACCCAGTAGCCGGGCCTGGATGTCGCGGTAGTGGGGGTCGTCGATCACCGACACCCGGTCCCGGGGCCGCTCCAGCTCGACCGGGATGACGTCGACCACCGACGGCCCCGGCGGGTTGCCCATCACCACGATGCGGTCGGACAGCAGGATGGCCTCGTCGATGCCGTGCGTGACCATCACCACGATCTCGGTGTCGGACTCGCTCTGCCACAGGTCGATGAGCTGGGCCTGGAGGTTGGCCCGCGTCAGCGCGTCCAGGGCGCCGAAGGGCTCGTCCAGCAGCAGCGCCCGGGGCTCGACCGCGAACGCCCGGGCCACGGCCGTGCGCTGCTGCATGCCCCCCGACACCTGGTGCGGCTTCTTGTCGCGGGCGTCCCACAGCCCCACCGCGGTGAGGTAGCGCTCGGCGATGGCGTCGGCCTCGCCCCGGCGCTCGGGCCGGGCCGAGCGGACCGCCGCCCGCACGTTGGCCACCAGGCTGAGCCGGGGCAGCAGCGAGTAGCTCTGGAACACCATGGCCCGGTCGGGACCGGGGCCGGACACCGGCTCGCCGTCGAGGGTCACCGTGCCGCCGTCGGGTGTCAGCAGACCGCCCAGCACCTTCACCAGCGTCGACTTGCCGCACCCCGAGTGCCCGATCAGCGACACGAACTCGCCGGGCTGCACCGTCATGTCGATGTCCCGCAGCACCCACTGGCGGGTGCCGGCGTGGGGGAAGCTCTTCCACAGGTCGCGGATCTCGAGGGTCACGGCTGGGCCTCCTGGTGGGCGGCGGCCTTGGCCAGCCGCAGGAACAGCAGGTCGAGGGCCAGGCCCACCAGGCCGATCAGCACGATGGCGCAGATGACGTGGGCCAGGTTGAGGGCGTTGTACTCGTTCCACACGTAGGCGCCGATGCCCACGCCGCCCGACAGCATCTCGACGGCGACGATGACCATCCAGGCGATGCCCATCGACACCCGCAGCCCGGTCACGATCGACGGCAGGGCGTCGGGCACCAGCACCTGGCGCAGGTAGGCCACCCGACCGAACCGGAACACGCGGGCCACGTCCTTGTGGTCCTGGGGCACCGTCGCCACCCCGGCCGCCGTGTTCAGCACGATGGGCCACAGCGCGGTGATGAAGATCACCCACACGCCCGCCTTGGGCACGTCCTTCAGCACCACCAGCCAGATCGGGTACCAGGCCAGCGGCGACACGGGCCGCAGCAGCTGCACGACCGGGTTGAACGCCTGCCAGGCCCGGCGGCTGGCGCCGATGGCCAGGCCGGCGGGCACGCCCACGAGCGCCGCCAGGGTGAAGCCCTTGAACACCCGCACCATCGACTCGGCGATGAGGATGCCGATGCCCTTGTCGTTGGGGCCGTTGTCGTAGAAGGGGTCGGCGAGCAGCGTCCGCATCTCGGTGAAGGTCTCGGCGGGGGTGGGCAGCTCGGGCACCGACGAGGCCGCCAGCTGCCACAGCCCCACCACGACGGCCAGGCCCACGAACGACCAGGCCAGCGTCGTCAGCACCCGCCGCACGCGCGGCACGCCGGGCGGCAGCGGGGGAGCGGAGGCCGCGTCGTGCGGCGGCGCGGCGGACGAGTCGGACGTGCCGGACGGGTCGGCGGCGCCCGAGCGGACGGCGCCGGGGGTGCCGGGCTCGTCCACCTCCGGGCCCGGTGCCGCCGGCGGCGACTCCGTCGGTGTGGTCACCAGCTCGTGGACGCTCATGGTCGGGCTGCCTCCTCGTCGGGATTGGCAGGGTCGAACGTGACCTCGTCGAGGACCACGTCGAAGGGGGACATGTCGTCGTCCGGGACGTCGACGCCCTCGGCCTCGGCCACCTCGGCGTACAGGTCGCTGAGGATGATCTCGTCGGCCAGCTCGGTGTAGGGCGGGGCCTCGTCGAGGTAGCCGAGGCGCTGGTACTGGGCCAGGAACCAGATGGCGTGCGCACGGCGGGGCAGGTTGACGGCCCCGTCGCGGAAGAACCGCATCTGGTTGCCGTCGAACGTGGTCTCGCCCAGGTCGGCACCCAGGTCGTAGGTGCCGGTGAGCCGGCCCCGGATCTCGTCCGGCGGGGCGTTGACGTAGTTGGGGGTGCCCAGCGTCTCGGCGGCCTCGGCGCGGTTGTCGGGCTCGTCGAGCCACTCGCAGGCCTGGAGGACGGCGCCCATGACGTCGCGCAGCACGTCGGTCTTGCCCTCGGCGAAGGCCTGGTTGACGACGAGCGCCTTCTCCGGGTGGTGCTCCCACAGGTCCTGGGTGGCGAGGTGGGTGAAGCCGATGCCCTGCTGGACCGCGACGGCGTTCCACGGCTCGCCCACGCAGTAGCCGCTCACCGCGCCCACCGACATGTTCTGCACCATCTGCGGCGGGGGGATGGGGTCGATCTTCACGTCGCCGAACGACGTGCCGGTGGCCGCCAGCCAGTAGCGCAGCCACATGTCGTGGGTGCCGCCCGGGAACGTCATGGCCAGCGAGGGCGTGCCGGCGGCCGCGAGGGCGTCCGCCGCGGCGTCGAGGTCGGCGTAGCCGGCGCTGTCGAGGTCGGAGGCCAGCGTGATCGCCTGGCCGTTCTGGTTGAGCATCATGGCGATCTTCAGGTCGCGGGCGCCCGAGCCGCCGATGCCGGTGGCGACCGAGAAGGGCATGCCGAACAGGCAGTGGGCGCCGTCGATCTCACCGGCCTGCAGCGCGTCGCGGGTGGCGGGCCACGAGGCCTGCTTGACGACCTCGACCGCCAGGTCGCGCTCGCCGAAGTACCCGAGCTCCTGCGCCATGACGATGGGGGCGCAGTCGGTCAGGGCGATGAAGCCCAGCTTGACGGGCCGGGAGCCTCCGCCCCCGCTGCCGGAGCCACCGGAGCCCGTCGTCGACGCGTCGGACCCGCCGCCGCACCCCACCAGCCCCGGGAGCGTCGCCCCCAGCGAGGCGAGGCCCGCCGCCTTGATGAATGATCGTCTGTCCACCCTGCGCGACCGTACGGACGCCGCCCGTCGGGCCGGTTTCCGCGCCGTCACCATCTGGGGACGGCACGCGGAAAGCCCGGCCACATGCCGTGTGCGCGAGTTCTCACCCACCCGGCGTGGCGGTGAGCCGGCCGGCGCTGGAGTGCGACCGGCGGGCCGGGTGCTACAGGATCTGGCGGAGGAAGAGCTTGGTGCGGTCCTCGACCGGGTTCTCGAAGAAGTGCTGAGGGGTGCCCACCTCGACGATCTCGCCGTCGGCCATGAACACCACCCTGTCCGCCACCTCGCGGGCGAAGCCCATCTCGTGGGTGACCACCACCATCGTCATGCCCGACCGGGCCAGCTCGCGGATGACGTCCAGCACCTCGGCGATCATCTCGGGGTCGAGGGCCGACGTCGGCTCGTCGAACAGCATGATCTTGGGCTGCATGGCCAGCGCCCGGGCGATGGCCACCCGCTGCTGCTGACCGCCCGAGAGCTGGCCCGGGTACTTGGTCGCCTGCTCGGGGATCTTGACCCGCTCGAGCATCTCGCGGGCCACGGTCTCGGCCCGGGCCGCGGGCCAGCGCCGCACCTTGCGGGGCCCGAGGGTGACGTTGTCGAGCACGGTGAGGTGGGGGAACAGGTTGAACTGCTGGAACACCATGCCCACCTCGCGCCGCACCTCGGCGATGTGGCGGACGTCGTTGGTGAGCTCGGTGCCGTCGACCACGATGCGGCCCCGGTCGTGCTCCTCGAGGCGGTTGACGCAGCGGATGAGCGTCGACTTGCCCGAGCCCGACGGTCCGATGACCACCACCACCTCCTGGCGGCCGACCACCAGGTCGATGCCCCGCAGCGCCTGGAAGCGGCCGAACCACTTCTCGACGCCGGTGCACTCGATGATCGCCTCGCCAGTGCCACCCGCCTCGGAGGCGAGCGCCGTGAGGTCGGCGGCGTCGGGGCCCTCCCCGGTGTCGGACGCGTCGGTCACGTCCGTGGCGTCCTCTGTGTCGGCGTCCTGGTCCGGCGTCATCGCTCTCCTACCCCCAGTCGCCGTTCGAGGCGCTGGCTCTCGCGCGACATCGTCGAGCATCCTGCCCAGTAGATGAGGCCGACGAAGGCCAGGGTGAGGGGCCGCAGGCCCTGGCCGCGGAACGCGTCCTGCTGGGTGACGGCGTTCGACGCCTCGATCAACTCGAGGAACCCGATGATGGCGAGCAGCGACGTGTCCTTGAACAGGCTGATGAACTGGCCGACCATCGCCGGGATGACCGCCCGCAACGCCTGCGGCAGCACCACCAACCGCAGGACCCCCACCGGCCGCAGCCCGATGGCCTGGGCGGCCTCGATCTGCCCCCGGGGCACGGCCTGGAGCCCGCCGCGCACGATCTCGGCGATGTAGGCGGCCTCGAACAGCGTGATGGCGATCACGGCGCGCACGAGGAAGCTGGGCGGATCGATCGTGTTGGGGAACACGAAACCGATCATGTACTGGCCGAGGAACAGCAGCGTCACGAGGGGCACCGCCCGGAAGGCCTCGACGTAGCCGACCGACACGATGCGCAGCGCCGGGAGCGACGAGCGGCGCCCGAGCGCCAGGAGCAGGCCGAGCGGGAAGGCGAGCACGATGCCGGCCACCGTGGCGGACACCACCAGGTGCAGGCCGCCCCAGTCGTCCCAGCCGGTGCCGTCGCCGCCGGCGAGGATGACCTGGAGCGCCACCAGCAGGCCGACGGCCACGAGCAGGGAGGTCCACCGGCGCAGGGCCGGAGGGGTGCGCGCGCCCGGCGAACCCCGCCGCCACCCCGACCGCCACCACACCGGCGACCCCGAGGGCCGGCAGGGGGGTGCGCGTGAACGACAGGACCGCCACCACCCCGAGGACGGCGGGCCAGAAGCGGTGCACGGCCGCGCCGACCCGCCGCGCGAGCGACGGCCGCGGACCAGCGACATCGGTGGCATCCGTGGCATCGGCGGCATCCGTGGCACCGGTGGCATCGGGGGCATCGGGGGCACCGGGGGCACCGGCGACACCGGGGTCGTCGCGCCACGCGTCGGCGGCGGCGCGGCGCACCGCCACCGTGAGGGCGCCGAGGGAGAAGCCGAACGTCGCCACCGCGATGTAGCCCGCGACCCACAGGCGCCACAGCTGGTCCACCGGGAAGAACCCGACCATGAACAGCTTGAGGTTGACCCGGACGATCGTCCAGTCCGCGGTGACGAACACCCAGCGGGCCAGCTGGTAGGTGACCACGAGGATGACCAGGCCGACGACCACCGTGAGCACCGCGTTGAGCGGCGTCGACCACAAGTTGGCCTGCGCCCACTGGCGGGGGGTGAGGTCGCGGGCCGGGGGCTCGGCCGGCGGGAGCACCGGCGGCTCGGCCAGGGTTCCGACCGAGGCCTCGACGCCGGCCTCGACGGCGGGGGTGGTCCCGGTCACCGCTCCACCAGCCGCAGGCGGTGGTTGGCGACGTTGGCCACCAGCGAGATCGCCAGCGACAGCACGAGGTACAGGCCCATCGCCACGAGGATGGCGGGGATGGCGGGCTGGCCGTTGCCGATGATCGTGGACGTGACCCCCATGGTCTCGGCGAACGCCACCGCCACACCCAGCGAGGTGTTCTTGGTGAGGTTGAGGCACTGGTTGATGATCGGCGGGATGCCGACGCGGAACGCCTGGGGGAGGACCACGTAGCGGAGCCGCTGGGACGGGGACAGGCCGACGGCGGCGGCCGCCTCGGTCTGCCCGCTCGGGACGGCCAGGATCGAACCCCGCACGATCTCCGCCACGTGCGACGACGTGTAGAGCACCAGGCCCACGAGCACCGAGACGAACGGCAGGCCGAGGGACGTGCCGCCCTCGATGCCCAGGCCCACGACCTCGGGGTGCGAGAGCACGACGGGGCCGCCCATCGCCACATAGCCGACGACGGCGAGGGCGAGGAACAGACCGCCGCCCCAGACGGCGACGCGGGCGGGCGCACCGGTGCGGACCTCGACCCGCCGGCGCCACGCGCCGACCGCCAGCGCGCCCGCGAGCGCGGCGACCAGCAGCAGCGCGTACCGCCCGGCGCCGCCGCCGTCGGCCAGGCCGACGATGCCGAACTCGGACACCGACAGGACCAGCACACCCCCCACCTCGATGGCCTCTTGGATCGGCGGCAGGGTGGTCAGGGCCGCGGCGTTGACGAACAGGATCACCAGCAGCGGCGGCACGTTGCGCAGGGCCTCGACGTAGGCGCCGGCCACGCGGCGCAGCAGCCAGTTGCCCGACAGCCGGGCGATGCCCACCAGCGTCCCCAGGATGAGCGTGAGCACGATGCCGACCAGCCCCACCGTGATGGTGTTGCGGAGCCCGGTGAGGATCGCCTCCCGCACCGTGTCGGATGGCGCCAGGTCGGTGTAGGCGATCTGGATGCCCGCCTGCTGGTCGAGAAAGCCGAAGTCCAGCTCGACGTCGTTGGCGAGCAGGTTGTCGTACAGGTAGAGCGTCAGGGCGACCACCGCGGCCAGCACGGCCACCTGGAACACGACGCGCAGCACGCGCACGTCGCGCCACAGCGGTGGCCGTGAACTGGTCGCGGTCGGTGTCGCCACTGGTGGTGATCAGGCGGAGAGCGTCAGATCACCGGTAGGGAGGTGCGTAGAGGAGGCCGCCGTCGGTGTACTGGGCGTTGAGGCCCCGCTCCAGAGCCAGCGCCGAGTCGGCGCCGACGGTGCGGTCGTAGATCTCGCCGTAGTTGCCCACCAACGAGACGACGTTCACCGCGAAGTCGGGGTCGAGGCCCAGCCCGGGGTCGAAGGGCGCCGGGTCGGCCCCCTCCTCGTCGCCCGGGATGGGCTGGCCCAGGAACCGCAGGATGTCGAGGTTCTCGCTGCTCGTCATGTCCTCGACGTTGGCGGTGGTGATGCCGAACTCCTCGGCCTGGATGGCGGCGATGATGGCCCAGTCGACCGCCGAGGCCCACTCGTCGTCACCGTCGAGCACGACCGGCCCCAGCGGCTCCTTCGAGAACGAGTCCTCGAAGATGGTGAGCGCCTCGGGGCCCCCCTCGCTGTCGGGGAACGCCGAGCGGATGCCCGCGAGCTGCGACTTGTCCGACGTCCAGCCCTGGCACTGGCCGGCGATGAACGCGTCCTGGATCTGGTCGGGCGAGTCGAAGGTGAGCGGCTCGTAGTCGATGCCGGCCGCCGCGGCCGCCGTGGCCAGGTTCAGCTCGGTCGTGGTGCCCGACAGCACGCAGATGGTGGTGCCGTTCATGTCGTCGATCGCGGCGTAGCCGGAGTCGGCGCGCACCATCATCCCCTGGCCGTCGAAGAACGTCGTGGTCAGGAAGGTGCTCTGCTCGCCGCCGTCGCGGCTGGCCGTGCGGGTGGTGTTGCGGATGAGCACGTCGATGTCGCCCGCCTGCAGTGCGGTGAACCGGGTCTCCGCGTCGAGCGACGTGAACTCGACTGCGTCGGCGTCGCCCAGCACGGCGGCGGCCACGACGCGGCAGAACTCGATGTCGAAGCCCGAGTAGTCGCCGGCCTCGTCGACGAGCCCGAAGCCGGGCACCGCCTCGTTCACGCCGCAGTTCAGCGTGCCGCGCTCCTGCACCTCGGCGAGCAGGCCGCCGCCCTCGCCCTCGCCGTCACCTTCGCCCTCGGCGCCGGCCTCCTCACCGCCGCCGTCGCCGCTCGATTCGGGCTCGTCGTCGTCGCTGCAGGCCGCGCCGAGGAGGCTAAAGGCCACGAGCAGAGCGGCGAGTCGCACCGTCGTTGGTCGTCGGAACATCGGTTCCCCTTGCTGTCGTGAGAGACCGAGCGCCGCCCGCCCCGTCCCCTCCACCCGACCGCCCGGGTTGTGACTTCAGGCCGCCGAATCTATCGGGGCGACGACGATCCGTGCGACGGGCTTCACACGTCGAGCACCTGGGTCACCAGAGCGGCGACCGGACTGCGCTCGGCACGGGTGAGCGACACGTGCCCGAACAGCGGGTGCCCCTTGAGGCTCTCGATGACCGAGGCGATGCCGTCGTGGCGCCCCACACGGAGATTGTCGCGCTGCGCCACGTCGTGTGTGAGGACGACGCGACTTCCCTGGCCAAGGCGGCTGAGCGCGGTGAGCAAAACCGTGCGCTCGAGGTTCTGGGCCTCGTCGATGACGACGAAGCTGTCGGTCAGGCTGCGGCCCCGGATGTGGGTGAGGGGCAGCACTTCGAGCAGGCCGCGGTCGAAGACCTCGTCGATGACCTCCTGGCCGGCGATGGCCTCGAGGGCGTCGGTCACCGCCGCGCCCCAGGGCAGCATCTTCTCGCTCTCCGACCCCGGCAGGTAGCCCAGGTCCTGCCCGCCCACCGGGAAGATGGGCCGGAACACGATGACGCGGTTGTGGGTGCACTGCTCCAGCACCGCGTCGAGGCCCGCGGCCAGCGCCAGCACGCTCTTACCCGTGCCGGCCGGTCCGCCCAGGCTGACGATGCCCACCTCGTGGTCGGCCAGCAGGTCGATGGCGATGCGCTGCTCGGCGGAGCGGCCGCGCACCTCGAACAGCGTGCGGTCGCTGCGGGCCAGGTGCACCTGCTTGTCCTCGTGCACCCGTCCCAGCGCCGACTGGCTGCCCGCGTGGAGCACCACCCCCGCGTTGCAGGGCAGGTCTCGGGCCGCCTCGACGTCGACCAGGTGCTGGCCGAACAGCGCGTCGATGGTGCCGCCCTCGACCTCGAGCTCGACGACGCCCGACCAGTTGCTGTCGCTGGCCAGCTCGTTGCGGTACTCGTCGGCGGCCAGGCCCACGATCGACGCCTTGAGCCTCAGCGGCAGGTCCTTGGTGACGATGGTGACGTCGCGCCCCTCGGTGGCGAGGTTGCGGCCCACGGCCAGGATGCGGTGGTCGTTGCTCTCGACGCCGAGGGCGCTCGGCAGGCCGGCCATCTCGGTGTGGTTGACCTCGACCCGGAGCGTGCCGCCCTCCTCGTTGGCGGGCATGGGCCGCAGCAGCGAGCCGTGCTCCACCCGGAGTCCCTCGAGCATGCGCAGGGTCTCCCGTGCCGCCCACCCCAGCTCGGGGTGGTTGCGCTTGGCCTCGAGCTCGGTCACCACGACCAGGGGCACCACCACCTCGTGCTCGGCGAAGCGCCCCAGCGCCCGTGGGTCGGACAGCAGGACCGACGTGTCGAGAACGTAGACGCGCGCGTCCAGGGTGGAGTCGGTCAACGGAACCCCCCATTCGCTGTGGCCTGTCACCGTGAGCCAGTCAAGCGCGCTCCCGCGCGCCCCTGGTGGATGCGCGTCATGGCCCACGGCTCACCAGCACCACGTGCAGCGCGGTGGGGCCGTGGGCGCCCAGCGTGAGGAGCTGCTCGATGTCTCCGGTCCGACTGGGACCTGTGACCAGCACCATCGACGGGGGCAGCGCATCGGACGCCGACCCTAGGCGCCGCAGCACGTCAGCCGGTGTAGCCACGAGAGAGTTCATGGGCACGACACACAGGTGAACCGCCGGCAGCAGCGACGCGACGCGCCCGCCGGCCACCCGGCTGTCGAGCACGACCGAGCCGGTGGCGGCCACCGCGGCGACCGCCCCCGTGATCCCCAGGCCGGCCGCGGCCGCGTCGCTCGACGGTGGCCTCGTGCACGGTCACGCCCCGGTCGGCCAGGCGCCGTCCCACCGCGCGGGCCTCGGGCTCGACCGAGGTCACCGCCGACCGCCCGCCCAGCTCGCCGGCCAGGCGGTCGAGCAACGCGTCGGAGACGCCCGGGCCGGGACCGTCGGGCAGGTGGCAGGTGCCGTCCACGTGGCGGACCGCGGCGGCGAACGTGCCGACCAGGTCGTCGGGGTCGAGGTTGCGGTAGCCGGGCAGGGGCACGGCGGCGCCCGGCGCGGGCGTGGGCGGCGGGACGTGCACGGGGTTGACCGCGATGCCGCCGTCCAGCCCCCGCCGGGCCGGGGCCAGGAACCGGGCGCGGTCGCCCGTCTCCCGGCCGGTCATCGGGCCGTCCCGTCGGAGGTCATCGGGGCGTCCCGTCGGAGGTCGATCGGACGGTCCCGCAGGGGACCGCCGGCGGCTCGCCGCCGGTCACAGCTCGGCCCGCCACCGGTCGCGGAAGCGGTCGCTGGCCGGCCGAGGGACGGTGCGGCCGCGGGCCCAGTCCCTCGCCGGCGGGAGGTGCCCGGCCAGGCCGGCGGCCCACCGACCCCAGGTGGCCGCGCGGGTGGTGGCGCCGTAGCGCCCGGCGTCCGACCAGGCCGCCGACCACGCCCGCCACGCCGCCCGCTCGGTGCGGCCCGCGTCGCCCGCCCGGGCCCGCCGCAGCGACAGCAGCAGGTCCTGCAGCGGGATCTGCACCGGGCAGGCGTCCATGCAGGCGCCGCACAGGGTGGACGCGCCGGCCAGCTCGGCCGCCTCGGGATGCTCGCCGGCCAGGAGCGGGGTGAGCACGGCGCCCATCGGCCCGGGGTAGACCCAGCCGTAGGCGTGGCCCCCGGTCTGGCGGTAGACCGGGCAGACGTTCAGGCACGCCCCGCAGCGGATGCAGCCGAGCATCTCGTGGTACTCGCCGCCCAGCAGGTCGCTGCGGCCGTTGTCGAGGATGACGACGTGCAGCTCGTCTGGGCCGTCGGCTTCGCCCGGGTCCCGGGGACCGGTGACGATGCTCGTGTACGAGGACAGGCGCTGGCCGGTGGCCGACCGGGCCAGCAGGGCGAGCAGCAGGTCGGCCTGGGCCCAGTCGGCGGCGAGGCGCTCCATGCCCAGGACGGCGATGTGGACCCGGGGAACCGCGGTCACCAGTCGGCCGTTGCCCTCGTTGGTGACCAGCACGATCGACCCCGTCTCGGCCACCGCGATGTTGGCGCCGGTGATGCCCACCTCGGCGGCCAGGAACACCCCGCGCAGCTGCCCGCGGGCGAAGCGCACCAGCTCGGTGGGCTCGGTGCCCAGGTCGGCGGGCGCCGCAACGGCGTCGACGAACAGGTCGCGCACCTGGTGGCGGTCGCGGTGGAGCGCCGGGGCGATGATGTGGCTGGGCGTCTCGCCCGCGAGCTGGATGATCCACTCGCCGAGGTCGGTCTCGACCACCTGCGCGCCCGTCGCCTCGAGCGCCGGGTTGAGGTCGATCTCCTCGGTGGCCATCGACTTCGACTTGGCCACCCGGGTGGCGCCCGCCGCCTCGACCACGCCGACGATGTAGCGGCGGGCGTCCTCGGCCGTGGGGGCCCAGCACACATGCCCGCCCCGGTCGAGCACGCGGTCGGCGAAGCGCTCCAGCAGGGCCGGGAGGTCGGCCAGGACCTGCTGCTTGGCGGCCCGGGCCGCCCGGCGCAGGCCGTCGGCCCCGCCCGGATCGTCGGGTTCCGCCGACGCGTGGTCGAGCTCGGCCAGGCCCGTCAGCCGGTGGGCGGCGAAGCGGTCGACGGCCCGGGCCACATTGGCGCGGAGCCGCTCGTCGGCCACCGCCGCGGCGGTCCGCTGCCGCAGGCTGGTGCCGTGGAGGTCGTGGCCGGTCACCCCGCCGCTCCCGCTTCGTCGGGGCGGGCGGCGTCCCGTCGGGCCGCAGGACTGCCGCCCGCGGCGCGGTGCCCTTCGCCTTCGCCTGGGCGGGCGGCGTCGCGCTCGTGGCCGCCGTCCGGCGGCAGGGCCGCGGCCAGCACCTCGGCCAGGTGGCGGGTGCGCAGCGGCTGGCCGATGGCCTCGGCCCGGGCCTGCAGGTGCAGCAGGCACGAGGTGTCGCAGCCCACCAGCTCGTCGGCGGCCGGCACCGCCGCCTCCAGGGCCCGCAACTTCTCGTCGGCCATGGCCACGGACGCCTCCGGGCAGCTTGACGCTGAACGTGCCGCCGAACCCGCAGCACCGGTCGTGCCCGACCCACTCGGCCACCCTGCAGCCGTCGACGGCCGCGGCCAGCGCCGCCGGCTGGTCGACGATGCGCAGCTCGCGCAGCATGTGACAGCTCGCGTGCAGGGCCACCGTGGTCGGCTCCGGCAACCGCAGGGACGGCAGCCGGCCGGACCGCTCGGCCAGCAGCTCGGACAGCTCGAAGGTGGCCGCGCCCACCCGGCGGGCCCGCTCGGCCGCCTCGTGGTCGCCCACCACCTCGAACAGCTCGGGCCAGAAGACCCGCACCATGGTGGCGCACGAGCCCGCCGGCACCACGACCGCCTCGGCACCGGCGTCGAGGTCGTCGACCAGCGCGTCGAGCGTGGCGTGCGCCACGCGGGCGGCGTCGGGGGCGAAGCCCGCGTTCCAGGCCGGCTGGCCGCAGCACGTCTGGGCCAGGTTGCAGGTCACGTCGCAGCCGGAGGCCCGCAGGAGCCGCACCGCCGCGCTCGCCACGTCCGGTGCCACGACGTCGACCACGCAGGTGACCAGCAACGAGACGCGCACGCCGCCACCCTATGGCCGACGCCGCTCAGCGTGGTCGCCCCGAGGTGCCGGGCCCCGGCCGGCGTGGTCGCCATCCGGTGGCCGGGCCCCAGTCGGCGGGGTCGTACGCTGGCGGGCCATGCCGTCGCGGCCCTGTCTGTTCTGCGAGATCGTCGCCGGTCGCCAGACGGCGCATGTCGTGCTGGACGACGAGGCCCACCTGGCCTTCCTCGACGTGCGGCCGCTGTTCCCCGGCCACACCCTGCTGGTGCCCCGCCACCACGTCGAGACGCTGCCCGAGCTGGCGCCCGCCGATCTCGGCCCCCTGTTCGAGCGGGCCCAGCGCCTCGCCCGGGCCATGGAGGCCGCGGACGGGATGGCGGCGGCGGGGTCCTTCGTGGCCATGAACAACCGGATCAGCCAGAGCGTGCCCCACCTGCACATCCACGTCGTGCCCCGCAACCCCAAGGACGGCCTGCGAGGCTTCTTCTGGCCCCGGGGCCGCTACGCCGACGAGGCCGATGCCGCGTCGGTGGCCGCCCGCCTGCGCGACGCCGTCGACTCGGGGCAGTGACCCTGGGGCACTAAGAGGCTGCGCCGGTAGGCGCAGCCGTGGCCCAGCGGCCCGGCGCCGACAGGCGCCAGGAGCGGAGGCACAGCGTCGTTCGACCTTCGGCGGCGAAGCCGCCGAATCCGCAGTGGCACCCCTATCCGCGGACCCTCTAAGGCCCTGGCCCCGGGGCGGGCTCGACGAGCCCGCTGTCGAAGGCGAACACGATCGCCGCGGCCCGGTCGCGGACGCCCAGCTTCGAGAAGATCGAGCCGACGTGGGACTTCACGGTCGCCTCGCCGACCATCAGGCGGTCGGCGATCTCGCCGTTGGTCGCGCCCCGGGCCATGTGGCGGAGGACGTCGTGCTCGCGCTCGGTGAGCTGGTCGGCTCGGGCCCGCTCGCGGATCTGGGGGAGCACCTGCCGGCGGAACGTCGCCATCACCCGGGGCGCGACCTGGGGGTCGAGCCAGGCCCCGCCCGCGGCCACGGTCCGGCAGGCGGCGATCAGCTCCTCGGCGGCGCAGTCCTTGAGCACGAAGCCGGCGGCGCCGGCGTCGAGGGCGCCCCACAGCGCATCGTCGTCGTCGAAGGTCGTGAACATCAGCACCGGCGGGGGCTCGGCGCCGCCCGGGTCCGGCCCCCGCATCCGCCGCACGGCGTCGGGCCCGCCCACCCGGCGCATGCGGACGTCCATCAGCACCAGGTCGACGGCGACCTCGGCGAGGGCGCCCACCACCTGGTCGCCGTCGTCGAGCTCCCGCACGACCTCGAAGCCGTCGTCGGGGGAGAGGATGCGCGCCACGCCGGCGCGGATGACCGGCTGGTCGTCGACGATCATCACCCGGATCACCACGGCCCGTCCTCCCCGGGGAGGTTCCCGCCGGTGGCCCCGCTGCCGCCCGGGACGGCGCTCCCGCCGGTGGCCCCGCTGCCGCCCGTCGGGCCGTCGACCGGGATCGTGGCCTCGACCCGCCAGCCGTCGGCGGTGGGGGTCGCCCGGAGCTGCCCGCCGAGCGCGCGGGCCCGCTCCGCCATGCCGAGCAGCCCGAAGTGGGGGCCCTTGCCCAGGGGGTGCGGCCGGCGGCCGTGGTCGGCGACCAGGACCCGGGCGTGCGCCCGCCCGTCGGCGCCGCCGACCGTCAGCTCGATCTCGACGTGGTTGCCCGGGGCGTGGCGGGCCACGTTCGACAGGGCCTCCCGGCAGATCCGGTGGAGCGCGGTGCCGGCCGGGCCCCCGATGGCGGCGACCCCCGGCGAGATCCGCTCGTCGATGTCCAGGCCGGCGCGGCGGTAGTCGTCCACCAGCGCACCGAGATCGCCCGATCCGGCCACGGGCGGGTCGACGCCCCGCTCGGTGGTGCGCAGCGCCGCCACGGTGACCCTGATCTGGTCCAGGCTGGCCCGGCCGACCGCCTCGGCGTCGGCGAGCGCCCGCTCCGACTCGTCGATGTCGCGCCGGAGCACGTGGCGGGCGCCCGTGACGTGCAGCAGCATGGCGGCGAGCGTGTGCCCCGCCAGGTCGTGGAGCTCGCGGGCGATCCGGCGGCGCTCGTCGGCGACGGCCTGGTCGGCCAGCGACCGCCGGGCGGCCTCGAGCTCGGCGATCAGGGCGCGCTGGCGCTGGAGCGTGCGGCCCAGGACGAACACGAACACGGTGGCCGACGTCCACGGCGTCCACTGCAGTCCCTCGTCCGGCACCAGCACCTCGGCGACGAGCCAGGGGCTGACCGCCGTGAGCACCAGGACGCCCGCCGCCCGGACCAGCGACTGGAGGTACCAGGCCGCATACAGCGAGGTGAGCACCAGCAGGAAGAACGCGATCTCGAGGTCGCCGTGCCAGCCCACCGCGGCCACCACCGGCACGGTGACCAGCACCGCGAACACCTCGGCCGGGAGGCCGCCCCACCACCCCCAGGCCACGAAGACCGCCGCCGCCAGCGCCACGAGGGCGACCTCGGCGGGGGAGCCGGCGTCGTTCCACTGGGCGACGACGACGATGACCACGGCGCTGACCACGAAGAACGGCCGCTCTGACCGCGACACCGGCAGCTCCCCGCGGTGTCAGGTCGTCGGCGACCCAGCCCACCAGCCGGGACCACCGGCCCGGCGGCGACGTCACAGCCGGTGGCCCCGGCGTCGCGGTGCTCGCACTGTTGCTGCTCGCTGCTGCGGGCGCGTCCATCGGCGACGGTCACGCTACCCCGGCGGCCGGGCGAGGCTCGACGGCCGCCGCGCGACCGCCCCGCCCGACCGGCACCACGCCCACCAGCACCATCCAGCCCGCGGTGGCCACGGCGAACACCGCCAGGTTGACCGCGACATGGAACGTGTTGGTGTCGAAGCCGAGCCACGGCTCCTGGATGGCGCGGGTCACGTGCGTGAGGGGCAGCCAGGACGAGATGTCGACCATCACGCTCGACATGGCCTCCGGCGGCGGCCCGCCGCCCGCCAGCAGGAACATGGGGAAGAACGCCAGCATGCCGACGCCCTGGGCGGCCCGGGCGTTGGGGAGGACGACCCCCAGCAGCACGCCCAGGCTGATGAAGGCGAGCGCCCCGCTCACCGCTCCGACCACGGTCCGCCCGAGGTCGTCGACCGGCGGGACGCCGTAGGACACCAGGCCGGTCAGCCACACGGCCACGGCCCCGATGAGGACGAACAGCAGGCCCGTGACGAACTGGCTGGCCGGGAACGCCCAGCGGGGGACCCCGGCCGCATCGAGCCGGCGGAGGACGCCGCGCTCGCGGTAGGTGGCCACGTGCACCGGCACCATCACCAGCCCCACCGCCGCGATCACCACCCCGAAGTAGGCGGCGACGTAGTAGTCGCTGGGAGACGCCCCACCGAAGGTGGGATCGTCCTCGTCGAACACCCCGCCGAGCACCAGCACGGTGATCACCGGGAACGCGACGACGAAGGTCATGGCCAGCGGCTCCCGCAGGAACAGCCGCCACTCGGTGCGGACGAGCTTGGCGGTGAACCTCATGACGCCAGGGCCTCCTCGGTGCGGGGATGGTCGGGGTCGGCATCGAGCAGGTGCAGCAGCGCCGCCTCCAGGGTGGGCTCGGTCACCCGGATGTCGTTCGGAACCGCGCCACACCGGGCGGGGGCGCCGGCGACCAGGTGGGCGCCGACCGGGGCGACCATGGCCCGCCGGCCGTGCACCTCGACGCGGGGCCCCGACACGACGACAGCCTCCACGCCGGGCACGCGGCGCAGCGCGGCCACGTCCGGGTCGGCGAGCGTGAACGACATCGACACACCGGGACCGTGGCGCTCGGTCAGCTCCGCCGGCGTGCCCTCGGCCACGATCCGGCCCTGACGCATGACGGCCACCCGGTCGCACAGCACCTCGGCCTCGTCGGCGAAGTGGGTGACCAGCACGACGGTCGTGGACCGGGCCCGGATGGCCGCGATCAGGTTCCAGACGGCCCGCCGGGCGACGGGGTCGAGGCCCTGGGTCAGCTCGTCGAGGAAGACGACCTCGGGGTCGTTGAGCAGCGCCAGGCCGACGAACAGGCGCTGGCGCTGGCCGCCGGACAGGCCGCCGAACGGGGTGCGCCACAGGTCGCGCAGGCCCCACTCCTCGCCCGCGGCGTCGGGAAGGCGACCGTCGGCGAACAGCCGCAGCGCCTCGCCCACCCGCATGCGGTCGGGCAGCTCCGAGTGCTGGAGCTGGCTGCCGACGCGTGAGCCGAGCCGCGCCCGTTGGCGGACCGGGTCGAGCCCGAGCACCCGGACGGTGCCCCCGTCCGGCCGGCGGAGCCCCTGGGCGCACTCGACGGCCGTGGTCTTGCCGGCCCCGTTGGCGCCGAGGATCCCGAAGACCTCGCCACGACGGATCGTGAGGTCGACGCCGTCGACGGCGACGTGGGCGCCGTACCGCTTCGTCAGGCCCCGGACCTCGACGGCCGCGTCGATCGGTTCGATCGGCTCGGTCGGCTCCGTCGGTTCGATCGGCACAAACGGTGCCGTCACTTCGGTGATCGCAGGCATGTGGCGACCGTACGAAGGCACGGCCGGCGCGTCGCCCACCCGTGGTCTATTCGTCGCGTCCGCCCCCGGGGGGACCGGCGCCTCGCCCGGTCGTGCGCCCGTGGTCAGGGCTCGAAGCGCACCGACGGCGCCCCGCCGGTCACCGTGATGGTCGCGGGCACGCCCAGCAGGTCGAGGGGATCGCCGGTCAGTCCCGTGGCCCGCAGGGTGACCACCTCCCCCTTGGACGGGCCGGCGACGATCGTCAGCTCCACCGACACCGAGCCGTCGGCACCCTCGTGGACGTCGACCACCAGGGCGTCATAGGTCCCGTCGGGCAGGGCGCCGGCGTCGTCGGTCATGGAGGTAGAGACTCGCGCGGCCGGCGGTGCGAGGTGCCAAGCTCCGGCGATGGACCTCAACCACCTGAACCTGCGGGTGCGGGACGCGGGGGCCTGCCGGGACTTCTACCAACGCCACTTCGGGTTCCGGCCGGCGTTCGAGGCCGACGGCGGGTTCTTCGTCCGCAACGACGACGGCTTCCTGCTCGCCCTCGTGCCCGCGGCGGCGCACCAGCCGCTGCCGGACGGCTTCCACATCGGCTTCGGCCTGGCCGACGCCGCCGCCGTCCGCGACGTGCACGACCGGTTGGCCGAGGCCGGCGTGCCGGTCACCGAGATCAGCGGCGCGGACCCGGCCGCGACCTACGTGACGTTCCGCTGCTGGGACCCCGACGGCACCGAGGTCGAGGTCTTCTGGGAGGAGCCCTGACGGCTCGGCGGGCCGCCCGTCACGGCTCGATCACGAGCAGGTAGCGCTCGTCGTCGACGGCGGCGCCCCAGTAGCGGGCGTCGTCCAGCCGCCGGTGCGCAGCGACCCGGCCGACCGGCGCGGCGAGCTCGCGGACCCGGTCGGCGGTCAGCCCGGCCCCGGTCGACCAGCGGCCCTCGACCAGGACGAGGCGTCCCCCGGGCGCGAGGAGGTCGGCCCAGCGCCGCAGGGCGGCCGCCGGGTCGGGCAGGGCCCACAGCACGTGCCGGCACAGGACCACATCGCACCAGCCGGCCCGGAACGGGGGCCGGGCGGCGTCGGCGCGGGCGAAGGTGGGCCGGGCGGCGGCGGTGCCCTCGAGCGCCGCCTTGCCGCATGCCCGGCCGAGCATGCCGGCGGACAGGTCGATCCCCTGGACCCGGTGGCCGAGGCTCGCCACCAGTAGCGACAGGGAGCCGGTGCCGCAGCCGAGGTCGGCCACCTGCGCCGGCGCGGGGGGCAGCGCCGAGCGCATGAGCTCGCGCCAGGCGGCGCGCACGCCGGGATCGGTGAGGCCGTGGTCGGGCTGGCGGTCGAAGTCGCCGGCGGCGAGGTCCCACTGTTCCGGTGCGTCGGCGCTCATCCGGGCACGGTAGGGCCGGAACCGGCTGCGACCGTCGCGGGGCGGGCGGCCAGACTCGGGTGGTGGCCCAGCACGAGATCGACCCCGACCGCCTGCCCTACGCGCCGGAGGGACTGGAGCGGAAGCCCGACATCGTCGCCGACGGGTTCTTCGCGGTCGACATGCGGGCCGGGCGGGTCAGCGGGGTCGAGCCGTTCCCCGAGGCCCGCAAGCCGGCGTGGAAGCTCACCGTCGACTTCGGGCCGGTGGTGGGCACACTGCGGACCAGCGCCCAGATCACCAACTACACCGCCGCCGAGCTGACGGGGAGGCTGGTGGTGGGCGCCCTCAACCTGGGCCGCAAGCGGATCGCCGGCTTCACCAGCGAGTTCCTCGTCCTCGGCGCTCTCGACCCCGACGGCACCGTGCGCCTCCTGGCGGTGCCCGACGACGTCGCCCCCGGCGCGCCGATCGCCTGACAGGTGCGGCCCGGCGGCGCGGCCGCCCGGTGGACGGGCGGGGCGGAGGCGGTGGCTAGCCTCGCCGCCATGCGACGCGTGCCCTTCACCGGCGGCGAGAAGGAGAGCATGCAGGCGGCCCTCGACCGCCACCGGGAGGCGGTGCTCTGGAAGCTGGAGGGCCTGGACGACGACGCGCTGCGCCGGCCCATGACCCCGTCGGGCACCAACCTGCTGGGCCTGGTCAAGCACCTGGCGGCGGTCGAGTACGCCTGGTTCTGCCTCACGTTCGGCCGCCCCACCCCGGCGCTGCCGTTCGACGACGACGACGAGGACGCCGACCTGCGGGTCGACCCCGGCGAGACCACCGACGACGTCCTCGCCTTCTACGCCGGGGCCCGGGCGGCGGCCGACCGGGCCATCGCCGAGGTCGACCTCGAGGACACGGGCACGTCGTCGTCCGGCAACACCGTGTCGATGCGGTGGGTGCTGCTGCACATGGTCGAGGAGACCGCCCGGCACGCGGGCCACGTCGACATCGTGCGCGAGCTGATCGACGGCAGCATCGGCGACCATCCCGGGGACTGACGATCCCCGGTCCCCGGCGAGCGCGTCAGGGCCCCGAGCGGATGCGGGCCCGGAGGTCGTCGACCCAGTCGCCCTCGGGCCAGGCGCCGTCGACCAGCCAGGTGGCGCCCGCGCTCTCGTACTCGTCGGCCGGCACGCCTGGCGCCCAGGTGGCGACGACGTCCCACCCGTCGGGCCGGTCGACGCCCTCCAGGTAGGCGTCGAGCTGCTCGGGGGTGATGGGCCCCGCCTCGGGGCCGAGCGGCGCGATGCCGTCCCACCGCAGCGCCCGCTCGATGGGCCGCCGGTGGGGCGAGACGGCGGCCACCCAGATGGGGGGCCGGGGCTGCTGCACGGGCCGGGGCAGCAGGTCGGTGGTGACCCGGAAGTGCTTCCCGTCATGGTCGACCGGGCCCCGCCACAGGGCGTCGACGAGCGGGATCGCCTCGTCCAGCACCTCGGCCCGCTGCCGGCGCCCGGCCGGGTCGCCGAAGGCGGCGAAGTCGGCGTCGCCCGGTTCGCCGATGCCCACGCCGAGCACGGCCCGGCCGCCGCTGAGGTGGTCGAGCGTGATGACGTGGCGGGCGACCACGCCGGGCCGCCGCCGCGCCAGCGGGGTCACCAGCGTGCCGAGCCGCACCCGCTCGGTGCGGGCGGCCATGGCCCCCAGCACGGTCCACGGGTCGTGGACGTCGAGGCGCAGCTGCGGGGCGAGCACCATGTGGTCCCACAGCATCACGCCGTCCCACCCGGCCTCCTCGGCCTCGACGGCCATGTCGACCAGCGTCGTCGGCGCGGTGAAGGGCGGCAGGTTCACGGCGGTGCGCATGACGGGTGTGTACACCCCCGCCGTGACACGGGCACCGAGGGCGGGACCCGGCCGCGGTCCCTGAGGCGGCGGGTCGCCACCCGGCCCGCGGTCGTGGGGCCCGGCCGGGCGGCACCCGGCTCACAGGGCGTCGGCGAACGCGGCGGCCACCCGGGCGTGTCCCTCGGTGCTGGGGTGGAACCCGTCGTCCGCCACCAGGTCGTCGAACGTGCCGGCCTCGACGGCGGCCTCGCCCGCGCCGTGGAGGTCGACCACCTCGGCGCCGGTGGCCCGCGCCACCCGGTCGACGGCGCCGTTGTAGGCGTCGACGAGGGCGACGACCTCGTCGGGCGGCACGACGTCGATCCCGACTTCCTCGTAGGCGGGCAGGTGCTCGACGGGCGGGACGTTGGCCACCAGCACCCGGGACCGGCCGCCCTGGCGCAGGGCCTCGACCAGCTCGCGGAGCCGGCTCTCGTAGGTGGCCGCCGGCACGCCCGCCAGCAGGTCGTTGACGTTCAGCCACACGGTCACGAGCGTCGGCCGCAGCTCCAGGGCCAGCGGGAGCTGGTGCTCGAGCGCGTCCTCGACCGTCGCACCGCTCTCGCCGGCGCTCACGAACACCGTGCCCGTTGGGAGGGCGGTGCGGTGCAGAACGTGGGGCCAGGCCTCGATGAGCGGACGGTCGGCGCCGGTCCCGATGGTCTCGCTGGCGCCGACGGCCACGTACGTCTGCTGGGCCTCGGCCGGTGCGGGCGGCGGCGCCTCGACGGCCGCACCGTCCGAGCACCCGGCCGTCGCCGCGACGGCCACCAGCAGCGCCGGCAGCGCCAGCAGCACCGACAGCCGGACGCGCGGCGCCGGCCGGCGCCGGCGGCGCTGCCGGCGCGTCATGCCTCCACCGCCTCGCGGGCGGGCAACCGGGCGGCGCGCCGGGCTGGCAGTGCGCCGGCCACCACCGCCAGCAGCCCGGCCCCCACCACGGCGGCGGCCGCGACGGTGAGGGGGAACTGCGGCCGCACCCCCACCAGCCCCTGGCTGCGCAGGTAGCCGTTCACGACCAGGCCGACGAGCGACGCCAGGCCGAGACCGGCCACGGTGCCGATGGCCCCGCCGATCACCCCCAGCACCCCGGCCTCGACCAGGAACAGGCGCAGGATGTCGCGGTCGCGGGCGCCGATGGCCTTGAGCACCCCGATCTCGCGCCGCCGCTCGCGCACCGCGGCGAGCAGGGCGTTGGTGATGCCCAGCGTGGCGATGGCCAGGGCGATGAGCCCGATTCCCGACAGCACGATCTCGACCACCCGCAGGTAGCGCTGCACGCTGGCGATGAGGTTCTCGGGCGCCCGAGTGGCGTAGCCGACGTCGTGGATGCCGTTGCGGACCGCCGCCACCCGGTCGAGGCCCCGGGCCACCACGAACGCCCCGCTGTAGGGCGAATCGGTGGCGTCGTCGTCCTCCTCGCCGAGCAGGGACCACGCCCGCGCCGCCTGCACGGCCTCGATCGACCCCAGCACCGCGCCCGAGGTCGCCTCCTGCGCCACGACGCCCACGATCTCGGCCCGCACCCAGCGACCCCGGATGTCGTCGTCGATCGTCCGCGGCGATCCGATCTCGATGCCGAGGCCGAGCATCCGGTCGGCGTCGGTGCGCTCCAGGCCGAACCGGGCCAGGAGGGTGGGCGTGACGGCGACCTCGGCCGTCGAGCGGGCCCGGGGCAGCCGCCCGGCGAGCACGGTGATGGGGAGGTCGCTGGCGCGGGCGACGTCGGCGCCCACCATCGTCTCGAACAGAACGTCGCGGACGCGCCCGTCGCGCCGCTCGTCCCGCACGAGGGTGACCTCGGTGCCGTCGGCGAGCACGACCGGCGGGGGGATCAGGACCGCCACCCGCTGGCTGACGAGCGGGATGACCTGGGCCACGTCGTCCAGAGCCGCGATGTCGGTGAGCGCGGCGTCGTCGAGCGCGCGGGGATCGCCCGGGTCGGCATCGTCCCGGTCGACCTGGGTGGGGTCGGGCTCGGCCGGCGCCACCTCGATGCCGGCGAGCGGCCCGCCGTCGGCGAGCTGGTCGAGCACCCGCACCTCGGCCGTGCGCGAGATGGTGAGCAGCGCCGAGAACAGCGCCGCCGCCAGGGCCACGGCGAGCACGGTGAGGGTGGCGCGCCCGGGGCGGCGGCGGACGCCCCGGGCGGCCAGGCCGATGACGTCGCGCCAGCTCACCCGGCGCGCCGACCCTGGTCGAGAGCCAGCCGGTGGGGCGGGCGGGCGCCGAGCGCCCGGTTGTGGGTCACCACCAGCAGGGTGCAGCCCCGCTCGGCCCGCAGCCGTTCGAGCAGGTCGACGACGGCGGCGGCCGACGTCTCGTCGAGGTTGCCGGTGGGCTCGTCGGCGAGCAGCAGCCGGGGCCGGTTGGCGAGGGCGCGGGCGATGGCGACCCGCTGGCGCTCGCCGCCCGACAGCTCGAGCGGGCGGTGGTCGGCCCGGTCGGCCAGCCCGACGGCGTCGAGAAGCTCCCCGGCCCGGGCGCGGCGGGCCGCGGGGCGGGTGCCGGCCAGGGTGCCCGCCAGCTCGACGTTCTCGGCCGCGGTCAGCGTCTCCAGCAGGCCGAAGTGTTGGAACACGAAGCCGACGGTGGTCCGCCGGTACGCGGCCAGCTCGTCGCCGCCCAGGCCGGCGAGGTCGATGTCGCCCACGACCGCGGTGCCCTGCTGGAGCGGCTCGAGGCCGCCGAGCACCGACAGCAGCGTGCTCTTGCCGGCCCCCGAGGGGCCGGTGACGGCGACGTACCCCCCGGCGGGCACGACCAGGTCGACGTCGTCGAGCACGGCGAGGGTGCGCCCGGGCGCCCGGTACCGGTGGGTGAGCCCCTGCACCGACACGGCGACCCCGCCCCCGCCGGCGCGGCCGTCGGCCGGGTGGTCGCCTGCGTGCCGGTCGTCACCCTCCACGGCGCCGAGGGTAGGGACCGCCGGCGCCGGCTCCTCTTAACACCCAGGGAACTCGGCTCCGCCCACCACGCACCGAACCCCGGCGTCGCCCGGGCACCCTCCCGATAGCGTCCGTGGGCGATGCCGTACCACGAGATGTCCGACGACGAGCGGGCCGCGTTCCTGCGTCACCCGGTGCGCACGGCCACGCTGGCCACCACCCGCAAGGACGGCAGCCCGCACGTGGCGCCGATCTGGTACGACGTCGACGACGACGGCGCCATCGTGTTCACCACGGGCGCCACCACGGCGAAGGGCCACGCCATCCGGCGGGACGGCCGGGTGGCGCTGTGCGTGCAGGACGATCAGCCGCCGTTCTCGTTCGTGATCGTCGAGGGCCGGGCCACCTGGTCGGACGACGTGCCGGAGGTGCGGGCGTGGGCCGCCCGCCTCGGCGCCCGTTACATGGGGGACGACCGGGCCGACGAGTACGGCGACCGCAACGGCGTGCCCGGCGAGCTGCTGGTGCGGGTGACGCCCGACAAGGTGCACAGCGCCCGCGACCTGGCCGACTGAGCAGCCCGCGCCGTGGTGTCGTTCGAGGGCGTGGTCGACGAGTACGACGCCGGCCGGCCCGCCTACCCGGGCGGGGTCTACGACGTGCTCGGGTCGCTGTCCGGCCTGCGCGTCGTCGAGGGCGGTGCCGGCACGGGCATCGCCACCCGCCAGCTGCGGGCGCGGGGCGCAGTGGTGGTGCCTGTCGATATCGGCCCCCGGATGCTGCGGGCGGCGCGGGCGCGGACGCCCGGGCTCGCGCCCGTGGTCGCCGACGGCGCGTCGCTGCCGCTGCGCGACGGCTGCGCCGACCTGGTGTGCTTCGCCCAGTCGTGGCACTGGCTCGACGAACGCCGGCGGTGCGGCGAGGTGCGGCGGGTGCTGCGGCCCGGCGGTCGTTGGGCTGCCTGGTGGTCGCATGCCCGGGCCGACGGCGAGCCCTGGTACGACCGCTACTGGTCGGTGGTCGAGGCCGCCTGCGCTGGAACGGTGCGCACCATGCGTGACACGGACTGGGGAGCCGGCGTGGCGGCCTCGGGCCTGTTCGACGTCGCCGCCCGGACCACGGTGCCGTGGGAGCGCGACGTGACCGTCGAGCTGTGGCTCACCGACCAGGCGAGCCACAGCTACGTGGCGGCGCTGGCGCCGACCGAGCGCGACGCACTGCTGGCGGCCCTCCGGGGCGTGCTGGACGAGCACTTCCCGGGTGGGGACATGCGGGTGCGCTACGAGACCTGGCTCTGGATCGCCCATCGCCGCTGAGCACCGGGATACCGCAATCTGTACGGAGTCTGGTAGTCGGGACATACAACCCGTAGTAGGGTCCCCCCGTCGGGTGACGATCATGCGCAGCCGCGCCGAGGAGCGGCGAGCGCGGGGGAGGCACGGACGATGGCACACGGGGGTCGTGGACGAGGCCGTAGCTGGCGGGTGGTCGGTCTGACCGCCGCGACGGCCGCACTGCTGATCACCGCCACGCCGATGACGGCGGCGGCCCAGGAGGAGCCCGATCCCCGCGAGGGTCTGGGCGCCGGCTGGCTCGACGCCGAGTCGGCCATCAGCAACCTCGAGCACGTGGCCCACCACGACAAGCCCGCCGGCTTCGTCGACCCGGCCAACCCGGGCAGCTTCGCCTTCGTCACCTCCGACCTCGCCTTCGGCGGCGACCACGCCTTCGTCGGCAACTTCAACGGCTTCAACATCTACGACATCGCCGACCCGGCCCACCCGGTCAACGTCACCAACGTCGTGTGCCCCGGCGGCCAGGGCGACCTGTCGGTGTTCGGGAACCTGCTGTTCATGTCGGTGGAGGAGAGCCGGGCCCGGGTCGACTGCGGCACCGATCCGACGGTCGGCACCCGGTTCCAGGGCGTCCGCATCTTCGACATCAGCGACATCGCCAACCCGGTGCAGGTGGCGGCCGTGCAGGCGTGCCGCGGCTCGCACACCCACTCGCTCGTCGCCGATCCCGACGACCCCGACAACGTGTACGTGTACATCTCCGGCACGGCCGGGGTCCGGCCGGCCAGCACCATGGCGGGCTGCAACAACAACCCCCCGTCGGGCGAGGACCCGTCCCGCTGGCGCATCGACGTGATCAAGGTCCCGCTGGCCAACCCCGCCGCGGCGGCCATCGTCAGCGGGCCCCGGCTGTTCACCGACCCCGTCACCGGCGCCATCGACGGCCTGCAGAACGTCCTGCCCACGCCCCTGCACCCGTCGGGCGCGCCGTGGGGGCCGTCGCCCATCACCGACGCCTGCCACGACATCACTACGTTCCCGGAGCTCGGTCTGGCGGCCGGCGCCTGCGAGGGCAACGGCATCCTCATCGACATCTCCGACCCGGCCAACCCGGTCCGCATCGACGAGGTGTCCGACCCCAACTTCGCCTACTGGCACTCGGCGACGCTCAGCAACGACGGCTCGACGGTGGTCTTCACCGACGAGTGGGGCGGCGGCACCGGCGCCCGCTGCCGTGCGACCGACGCGCCCCAGTGGGGCGCCGACGCCATCTACGACGTCGTCGCCGGCGACATGCAGTTCGCCAGCTACTACAAGATGCCCGCGACGCAGACCGTCCAGGAGAACTGCGTGGCCCACAACGGGTCGCTGATCCCGGTGCCGGGTCGCGACATCATCTCCCAGGCCTGGTATCAGGGCGGCATCTCGCTCGTCGACATCACGGACACGGCCAACCCGGTCGAGATCGCCTACTTCGACCGCGGGCCGATCAGCCCCACGTCCCTGGTGCTCGGCGGCTTCTGGTCGGCCTACTGGTACAACGGCAACATCTACGGCAGCGAGATCGCCCGCGGTGTCGACGTGTTCGGGCTGCTGCCCAGCGGGCACCTCTCCGAGGCCGAGATCGCCGCCGCCGGCGAGGTCCAGCAGGCCGAGTTCAACCCGCAGCACCAGACCACCTTCACCTGGGCACCCAGCTTCGCCGTGGCCCGGGCGCGGTTCGACCAGCTGGTGCGCACCTGCACGACGACCATCTCGGGGGTGCGCAACGGGCCGCTGGTGGTCAGCGGTGCGACCTGCCTGAACGGGGCCACCATCAACGGCCCGGTCTCCGTGCGCAGTGGCGGGTCGCTGCTCGTCCTCGACTCGACCATCACGGGACCGGTGTCGTCCAGCGGCGCCGCCGCCGTGCACCTGTACGAGTCGACGGTGCGGGGGCCGGTCAGCATCAGCGGCACCTCCGGCAGCCTGGCGGTGGTCGACACCACCGTCCGGGGCCCGGTGTCGCTGCGCAACAACGCCACCGGCGACGTGGAGCCCATCCTCGCCCGCAGCGCCATCACGGGACCGCTGTCCTGCACGGGCAACACACCGGCGCCGATCAACCTCGGTGCGCCGGTCACGGTGACCGGCCCGGTGGCGGGCCAGTGCACCACCCTCGACTGAACGGCTCCAGCTACAGCGAGTCCCGCAGCTCCTGCATGCGGCGGATCTCGATGTTCTGGTCGGCCTCCGCGTCGCGGGCCACCTGGTCGGCGGCGGGCTCGATCCCGCCGCCCGCGGCGTAGAGCTCCTCGACCATGGTGACCGCCCCCTGGTGGTGGGCGATCATCAGGTCGAGGAAGAGGCGGTCGAAGGCGGTTCCCTCGGCCGCCTCGAGCCGGTCGAGCTGGGCCGCGGTCGCCATGCCCGGCATCGCGTCGTGATCCTGGTGGTCAGCCGCGTCGTCGCCCTCGTGGGTGCCCGCCTCCTCGTCCGGCGCCTCCTCGCCCCGGTCGGCGAGCCACGCCTCCATCAGGTCGATCTCGGCCTCCTGGGCGACCGTGATGCGCTCGGCCAGCCGCGGTAGGTCGTCGCGTCGGGTGCGGTCGTCGACCAGTGCCGCCATGGCCAGCGCCTGGCGGTGGTGCACGATCATGTCCTGCATGAAGGCGGTGTCGGCGGCGCCGTGCTCGGGCGCGTCGACGGCGGCCGCCTCCTCGTCGGTGAGCTCGCGGGTCTCCTCCCCGGGTGCCCCGGGCTGCACGGTCCGCACGTCCTCGCCCGAGGTGCCGGCGGCCGGGCTGTCGCCGCCCGTATCGTCGCCGTCGCCGGTGTCGCCACTCCCGGCGCCGACCGCCACCACGACGCCGACCACCAGGACGACGGCGGCCATGGCGACGGCCACGGCGAGGCGGAGGCGGCGTGATCGATCCACCGGCCGGGCACGGTAGCCGGGACCGGCCCGAACCCGGTTGCGCGCGGCACCACGGGCCTGTTCACTGCCTGCCGTCGAGTTCGTCGCGCCTCCGGGGCGCGCAGGGCGAGGGGGCGTAGGTGGAGTCGTTCGAGGGAAGACTGGCCGTGGTGACCGGGGGCGGCACCGGGATGGGCCGCGAGCTGGTGGTGCAGCTGGCCGCCGAGGGCTGCGCCGTCGCCCTGTGCGACGTCAACGCCGGGGCCATGGCCGAGACCGTGGCCCGGGCCGAGGCCGCCGCCCCGCCCGGCACGCGGGTCACCGCCCACGTCTGCGACGTCGCCGACGCCGAGGCGGTCGACCGGTTCCGCGACGAGGTGGTCGACCGGCACGCCACCGACCACGTCGACCTGCTGTTCAACAACGCGGGCATCGGCGGGGGCGGAAGCTTCGTGGCCGGGCCGCGGGAGGAGTGGGACCGCACCTTCGGGATCTGCTGGGGCGGCGTCTACAACTGCGCCCGCGCCTTCGTGCCCCTGCTGGTGGCGGGCGACGACGGCTACCTCGTCAACACGAGCAGCGTCAACGGGTTCTGGACGACGCCGGTGCCCGGCATGCCCCACACCGCCTACAGCACGGCCAAGTTCGCCGTGAAGGGGTTCTCGGAGGCCCTGCTCGAGGACTTCCGGGTCAACGCGCCCCACGTCAAGGTGGCGGTCGTCATGCCCGGGCACATCGGCACCGACATCGCGATCAACACCCGCCGCGCCCACGGGGGCTCCGATCCCGAGGACATGACCCCCGACGAGGTGGCCGAGACCCGCCGGCAGATCGCCGCCCGGGGCCTGCCCGCCGACACCATGGGCGACGACGACGTCCGGGCGATGGTCCGGGCCCTCGGCGAGGGGTTCCGCGACCGGGCGCCCACCACCGCCGCGCAGGCGGCCACGATCATCCTCGACGGCGTGCGGGCGGGGGAGTGGCGCATCCTGGTCGGCGCCGACGCCCATGCGCTCGACGCCGCCGTCCGGGCCGATCCGCTGGCCGTCTACGAGCCGGGGGTGGACATGCCGTCGCTGGTGGCCGGCGCGCCCGCAGGCGCGGAGTAGCCGGTCGAGGAAGCGTCGTGGTCGACTACGCGGACGCCCCGCCGGAGGTCGAGGCCAGGTTGCGGCTGGCGTGCGCGGGCCTGCCCGACGCCTACGAGGAGCACCCCGGCGTCGGCGCCCGCTGGCGGGTGCGCAAGCGCACCTTCGCCCAGCTCTTCACGATCGACTCGGGCGGCCCGGCCGACCAGGGCCTGGTCACGGCCCTCACGTTCCACTCCTCGGGCGCCGAGCTCGACGCCCTGCGCCGCGCCGGCCACCCCTTCTTCCCGGCGGGATGGGGGAAGAACGTGATGGGGATGATCCTCGACGACGACACCGACTGGGGCGAGGTGGCCGAACTGGTGACCGAGAGCTACTGCCTCCTGGCGCCGAAGGGGCTGGTCGCCCTGGTCGACCGCCCGGACGACCCGGAGGTCGACGCCGAGCCGCCCGCGTAACCCGGGGTAGTGGCACCGCCGGGGCCGCAGGGTGTGACGGGCCCCGGGCGGGGCGCGGGCGGGCCTTCGGGCCGGCCCTGGCGCGCACCCGGGGTCGATCCGCGGCATGCTGGACGCGGTGACCACGCCCGATCGCACCGCGGGAAAGCTCCTGATCGCCGAGCCGCTGCTCGCCGACCCGAACTTCGACCGCAGTGTCGTGCTGATGATCGAGCACACCGACGAGGGCGCCCTCGGGGTGGTCCTCAACCGGCCCACCGAGCTGGAGGTCGCCGCGGTCCTCAGCGACTGGTCGGGACTGGCCGCGCCGCCGCCGGTGCTCTACATGGGCGGGCCGGTCCAGCAGAACGGCGTCCTGGCGCTGGGACGGCGCCGGGCCGACGCCTCCGCCGACGCCACCGTGGGCCTGACCCCCGTCCTCGGCGACGTCGGCACCGTCGACCTCAACCTCGAGCCCGAGGAGCTCGCCGCCTCGGTCGGGGGTGTCCGGTTCTTCGTCGGCTACTCGGGCTGGGGCCGGGGGCAGCTCGATGCCGAGCTGGCCGAGGGCGCCTGGCTGGTCGTGCCGGCCGAGGCAGACGACGTGTTCGCGCCCGACCCGGATGCCATGTGGCGGTCGGTGCTGCGCCGCCAGGGCGGCCGGGTGTCGATGCTGGCCCACTTCCCGGCGCACCCGTCACTGAACTGACCGGCGGCGCGGACGATCCCCCGCGCCTGACCGACGCGGAGGCAGGGCCGCCGGGTCGCAGCGGGATCAGAGGTCTGTCAGGGCCTTGAACGCCTCGCCCGCGGGGACGCCCGCGAGCTGACCGTGCTCGACCAGCCTGTCGCGCACCCGGGCCCGGAAGGCGGCGAGCTGCTCCTCGCCCTCGGGCGACGAGAGGTCGACGAACATGGTGGAGCGCAGCTGCGAGCGGTGGGCCTCGAGGGCCGCCAGCTTGCGGGCGACGGCGGCGTCGTCGACCTGCTCGACGTGGTCGGGCTCGTCGGCCTCGAACAGCAGCAGGGCCTGCGGCCGGTGGTGGGGGAGTTGCTGCTCCGGGAAGAAGTGGGGGTCGCGGGCGGCCACCACCCCGTCGACGGTGAGGAAACCGGCGTGGCGGTGGTCGGGGTGGAGGCGGTAGCGCTTCCACGGGTCGTGGCCGAGCACCACGTCCGGCTGGAGGCGCCGGATCCAGTAGGCGACCTGCCAGCGCTGACGCAGCCCGGATGCGAGCTCGCCGTCGGGCCAGCCGAGGAAGGCCACCTCGCCCGTCCCGCCGAGGGCCTTGGCCGCCTCGCGCTGCTCGGCCTGGCGCTGTGCCACCAGGTCGGCGAGGTCCTGGTCGGGGTCCCACGTGCCCTTCGACCCGTCGGTGCACACCAGGTGGCTCACCACGCACCCGTCCGCTGCCCACTTGGCCAGCGTCGCCCCGCAGCCGAACTCGATGTCGTCGGGATGGGCCGCGACGGCCAGCGCCCGGGCGGGCGTCGGCAGGTCGACGCCGATCGGGCTCACGGCGTGGGGCGGGCGCCGGGGTACGCCAGGTCGGTGGGCAGGTCGACGTCCCAGGCCAGCTCGGGGTCGGGGACGATCCGGGCCGGCAGGG
Organism: uncultured Acidimicrobiales bacterium; assembly: GCA_963842395.1. Taxonomy (GTDB): domain Bacteria; phylum Actinomycetota; class Acidimicrobiia; order Acidimicrobiales; family VFJN01; genus ZC4RG19. The sequence continues at coordinate 1,482,427 of CAWJGJ010000001.1, read as the reverse complement.
CGAGCCGGATTGCCTCGGCACGGTGGCGGCCGAACGAGCCGGCGCCGTAGCTGAACCGGAACCCGCAGTCGGTGGGCAACGCCAGCACGTTGGTGCCGTCGAGGCGGCGGTCGGGCACGAGCGACACGCCGGGGAACTCGGCCAGCCAGGCCAGCCGGGTGGCAAGCGGCAGGTCCGCGTGCGCGACCACGACCCGGTCGATGCCGTCGTCGCGCAGCGCGGCTACGCCGTCGGCGACGGCCCCGTTGAGCCCCCGTCCCGGGCACCACACGACCCGCGCGCCGGAGCGTTCGGCCCACTCGCGGACCTCGTCGTCGTCGCACACCACGACGGCGGGCAGCGGGTCGGCGGCCAGCAGCACGATCTCGGCCATGTGCCGGGCGAGGTCGGCACGCTCGGCGGGCTCGAGGACCCCGGCGAGCCGCACCTTGGCCTGGGTGAAGGCCTTGACCGGCACAACCACCGCGGCGGACGTCGACGAGGGCACTGGCGCGCAGCGTACCGCCGTGCCCGGCGGGCGACGACAGCCCGCATGGCCGGCGCCGGCCGGGGGATACGGTGACGGCATGCCCATCCGTGTCGCCGTCGTCGGCGCCGGGTCGTGGGGCACCACGGTGGCGGCGCTCGCGTCGTGCAACGCGCCGACCGTGCTGTGGGCCCGCCGACCCGAGCTGGCCAGCCAGATCGCCACCGAGCACCGCAACGGCGAGTACCTGGACGGCTTCGACCTGCCCGAGCAGCTGGCCGCCACCTCGTCGCTCGAGGAGGCGGTGAGCGGGGCCGACGTGCTGGTGATGGGCGTTCCCTCGCACGGCATGCGGGCCACGCTGCGCGACCTGGCGCCCCACGTGCGCCCGTGGGTGCCGGTGGTCAGCCTGGCCAAGGGCCTCGAGGAGGGCACCCACCTGCGCATGACCGAGGTCCTCACCGACGAGCTGCCCGGCCACCCGGTGGGCGTGCTCACCGGGCCGAACCTGGCCAAGGAGATCCTGGCCGGCCACGCCGCGGCCACGGTGGTGGCCTTCAGCGACGACCACATCGCCCGCGAGCTGCAGAGGATCTTCGCCACCGACGTGTTCCGCGTGTACACCAACCCCGACGTCGTGGGCTGCGAGGTGGGCGGTGCGCTCAAGAACGTGATGGCCATCGCCTCGGGCATGGCGGACGGCCTGGGCACCGGCGACAACACGCGGGCCGCGGTCATCACCCGGGGCCTGTCCGAGCTGTCGCGCCTGGGCGTGGCCATGGGCGGCCAGCTCATGACGTTCGCCGGGCTGGCCGGCATGGGCGACCTCATCGCCACCTGCATCTCGCGCCAGAGCCGCAACCGCTACGTGGGCGAGCAGCTCGGCAAGGGGCACACGACCGACGAGATCGTGGCCGAGATGAAGATGGTCGCCGAGGGGATCAAGACCTCGCGGGTGGTCGTCGAGCTGGCCGAGCAGTACGGGGTGGAGCTGCCCATCGCCCACGCCGTGTACCGGGTCGTGCACGAGGGCTGCCCCGCCACCGACGCCTACCGGGGCCTGCTGCGTCGGGACCAGCAGTCCGAGCTGCACGGGATGGGCTGAGGGGAGCCGCGCGCCGATGTCGGTGAGGACCTGGCTGCTGCGGCGCCTGATGGGGCAGCTGCGCATCAGCGACGACGTCGTGCGCCACCTGTCGACCTTCCAGCGCCTGGGCGAGGGCGTCGAGATGGAGCTGCCCAGCGAGATGATGCCCGTGGGCGCCCGCACGGTGTTCCGGGCGCTGCGCACCCGGGCCGCGGCGCAGATCAGCCCCGACTGGGTGTGGCCCTACTGGCTCGAGCGCCAGCTCGACCCCACCTCGCCCGCGTTCGTCCCCCGCGGCCACCTGCCCTTCCTCACCAACCTCACCCACCGCAACTGGACGGCGATCGGCAACCTCGACTCGCCGTGGGAGGCCATCGTCGACCCCCGCGGCCTCGTGACCCCGTGGTACGACGGCTGGTCGCTCGACTGGTGGATCGGCGCCGACGACCGCTGGCACATCCCGTCGCGGGAGGTCGGCGTCCGCCAGCGGCTGGTCCGGGCGGCGCCGGTCGTGGAGACCGCCATGAGCATCCCGTCGGGCGACGCGCTCCACCGCGCGTACGCGGTGCGCCGCAGCTCGGCCGACGGCGGGGGCGAGCTGGTGGTGGTCGAGATCGAGAACGCGTCGAAGTCGCCGGTGGCGGTGGCGCTCGCCGTGCGGCCCTACACGCCCGAGGGCCTGTCGGTGATCGAGCGCATCGACCTGCACGGCACCACGGTCGCCGTCGACGGCCGCGTGGCGCTCATGCTGCCCAAGGCGCCGCGGCGGGTGGCGGCCTCGACGTTCCGCCGGGGCGACTCGGCCGCGGCGGTCCTCGCCGGCGAGGCCGGCGAGCGGTGGCGGGGGCCGGTCCGCGACCAGGCGGGCATGACCCAGGCGGCGTTCGTGTTCCCGCTGGCCCACGGGGCCACCCTGCGGGTCGCCATCCCCCTCGGTCCGGGCCCCGGCACCCGGCGCAGCAGTGCGGCCCGGCGCCGCCTGCTCGACGCACCGCCGTTCCCCGACGTGCTGCCGCCGGCGTCGGCCGTGGCCGCCGGCTGGCAGGCCCAGGTCGAGCGGGGCATGCGCCTGGTGCTGCCCGACGACCGGTTGGCCGAGGCGGTGGCCGCCAACCGCAGCTTCCTGCTCGTCCTGCACGACGGCGACGAGATCACGCCCGGTCCCGCCACCTACCACCGCTTCTGGTTCCGGGACGCCGCCTACCTGCTGTCGGCGCTCGACCACTACGGCTACCACGACGAGGTCGCGCAGGTCCTGGCGTCGTACCCCGGCCGCCAGCGCGGCGACGGCTTCTTCTTCAGCCAGCGCCAGGAGTGGGACGCCAACGGCGCCGCCCTCGTGGCCCTGGCGATGCACCGGCGGCTCACCAATGCCGGCGTGTCCGACGACCTGCTGACGGCGGTGGCGGCGGGCGTCGAGTGGATCGACCGCAAGCGACGCACCGCCGCGCGTCGGCGCCCGCGCCGGGGGCGTCGTCCCGACCCGGCGGTGGCCGGCCTGCTGCCGCCGGGGGTGTCGGCCGAGCACCTGGGCCCCGTCGACTACTTCTACTGGGACGACTTCTGGGGCGTCGCCGGCCTGCGAGCCGGTGCCGAGCTGCTGCGGGCGGGCGGCGAGCCCGACGCGGCCGCCGACGCCGAGCGGTTCGCGGCGGCCATGTGGACCGACGTCGAGGCCTCGCTGGCGTTGACCGCCGAGCGCCTGGGGACGCCCGCCATCCCCGCCGGCCCTCGCCGCCGCCTCGACGCCGGCGCCATCGGGTCGCTGGTGGCGTGCGCCCCGCTCGACCTGCTGCCCAGCGACGACGAGCGCATCGCGGCGACGGCCAACCTCATCCGCGAGCAGTTCATGCTGGCCGACGGGCGCGCCTTCTACCAGGGGATCAGCCACACCGGGCTCGGCACCTACCTCACCATGCAGCTCGCCGCGGTCGAGCTGCGGGCCGGCGACCGGCGCTGCCTCGACCGGCTCGACTGGCTGCTCGACGTCGCCACCCCCACGTGGACCTGGCCCGAGGCCATCCACCCCCGGCTGGAGGGCGGGTGCATGGGGGACGGCCACCACGGCTGGGCCGCCGCCGAGCTGCTCACCTTCGTCCGCGACCTGCTGGTGCGTGAGGTCGGCCCGCAGCGGAGCGGGGCCGGGGCACGCACGGGTGAGGGCGGCGAGGGCGGTCAGGGCGGGCTCGCGCTCGCCTCCCTGGTGCCCGACGGCTGGTACGGGCAGGGTTGGGAGGTGCATGACGCCCCCACCGCGCACGGACGCCTGTCCTACGCCGTGCGGTGGCACGGCGACCGGGTGGCGCTGCTGTGGGAGATGGTGCCGCACCCCGGCGCCGATCCCGTCCGCCTGACGGCGCCCGGGCTCGATCCGACCTGGTCCACCACCGAGCGCCAGGGCGAGGCGCTGCTGGGCCCGGTGCCGTCCCCCGCACCCCGGCCGACCAACGGCTCCCGGGGGCTGGCGGACGACGGGGAGGGCGGCGCGGCCGATGCCGCCGCCCGCGAGGGCGCAGGCCGCGGTGCCGGCGACGCGGGGCCGGGTCCGCCGCCGCCCCCGCCCGCCGAAGGCCGGTCGTTCGGGTGACCACGGGCCCTGGCCCGGACCGGCCCGATCCCGATCGCGACCCTGGCCGCGAGCCTGGGCCGGGTCCCGGTCCGGAGGCCGGTCCCGGTCCGGAGGCCGGTCCCGGTCCGGAGGCCGACGCCGACGAGCCGGCGGGCGGTCTCGACCCGGCGGCGCTGGGCGACGATGCCGTCGGGGTCGTGCGGGACATGCTGGCCGACCTCGGGTCGGCGCCCGACGAGCTCGACCAGGCCGAGGACGAGGGGACGTTGCCTCTCCTGGCCGTCGAGCGGCTCATGGTGCCCCAGGTCGCCAGCCACGACCTGGCCGCAGTGTGCGAGCTCACGGGCCTCGACCCCGAGCAGGTCACCCACCTGTGGCGCACGCTCGGCTACCCCGTGCCGCGCCCGGAGGAGGTGGCGTTCACCGACGCGGACGTCGAGATCCTGACCGAGATCGGGCGGCTGCTGGCCGGGGACGTGGCGTCGGCCCGGCTGGTCCTGCAGATGAGCCGCGTCATCGGCTCGTCGATGGCCCGCATCGCGTCCTCGCAGGTCGACGCGATCAGCGCCCGGGTGTCGGGGTCGCCCCAGGCCGCGGCCCGCCCCGGCGGCGACACCGAGCTGACCAACGAGCGCATCGTCGTCAGCGCCGCGGCGCTGCTGCCGATCGTGCCCCAGGTGCTGGCGGCCACCTGGCGACGCCACCTCCAGGCGGCCATCCGCCGCCGGCTCACCATCGTCGAGACCGGGCAGGGTCAGCTCGGCGTCGTGGGCTTCGCCGACCTCGTGGGCTTCACCGCGCTCAGCCAGCAGGTGGGCGAGGACGAGCTGGCCACCATCGTCGACCAGTTCGAGCACCTCGCCTTCGACGTGGTGACCGCCAACGGCGGGCGGGTGGTCAAGATGATCGGCGACGAGGTCATGTTCACGGTCGACTCGCCGGCCGCGGCGGCCGAGATCGGGCTGGCGCTGGCCGAGGGCACCCGGGGGGCCGACGAGCTGTCCGACCTGCGGGTGGGCCTGGCGGCCGGGCCCCTGCTCGAGCGCGAGGGCGACCTGTACGGGCCGGTGGTCAACCTGGCCAGCAGGATCACCGCCATCGCCTATCCCGCCACCATCGTGGTGGCGCCGTCGGTGCGTGACGAGCTCGTCGGCCACGACGAGTACCGCCTGCGCTCGATGCGGGCCCGGTACCTCAAGGACATCGGGCGGGTGCCGCTGTGGGTGCTGCGCCGGGCCGCGCCGGCCGAGAGCCGCTTCGCCGACCGCCGGCGGGCCCTGCGCGACGCCGTCAAGGCCCGGGTCGACCCCGACCAGCGGGACCGGGGCGACGAGCGGGACGGGGGCGACGAGCGGGACCGGCGCGACCGCCGGGACCGGGGCGACCGCCGAGACCGGGGCGACCAGCGCGACCGGGGCGTCTGACCCGGATCACCGCATCGTCGGGCGGGCCTGGGCGAAGGTCCAGTGGTGGCCCTCCAGGTCGGCGGCGGTGTAGGCCCGGTAGCCGTGCTGGTGGATCGGCTGCACGACGGTGGCGCCGTGCGCCACGGCGTGGGCGTGGTGGGCGTCGAGGTCGTCGACGAACACCCAGGGCGTGTGCGTGGCGGGGCTCCGCTCCGGAAGGTCGCCCTCGAACTTCAGCACGATCACGGCGCAGCGGCCGACGTGGAACTCGAACCACTGCAGGCGGTCGTCATCGGTGGGCAGGTCGCCGCCGATGGTCGGGAAGCCGAAGACGTCGCGCAGCCAGTGGGCGGCGGTGGCGGGCTTGGCGTAGCGGACCTCCACGGCGAGGCGCTCCAGCTCCTCCGGCACACGGGGAGCGCCGTCCCGCCGCTCGCACCAGCGCCCGAACCAGGCCGGCGCCACCCGCACCCACGACGTGCCACCCAGGTCCTTGCCGCCCTCGGCCAGATGCGCCGCCACGACCACGCGCGTGCCCGCCGCGGTGGCCTCGAACCGCACGTCGATCTGGACGTCGTCGACCGAGCTCTGCCAGGCCAGGCGCGTCCCCGGCTCCCACACGGTGATGCGGGCGAGCTCCAGGGCCTCGCCGGTGGCCTCGTCGTACACCTCGAGCAGCCGGCCGCCCACGCCCGGCTCGCACCGCTGCGCCACGGCCCGGGCCGAGTCGTAGAAGGTGATCGGCGTCCGCACCCACCACAGGTCCATCTCCTCGGTGAAGGCGGCGAACGCGGTGGTCGGATCGACGGCCACCTCCACCTCGGACGACATGAGCGGGCTGGTCATGGTTGTGCCTCCTCGGCCCGGCGGCCGACATGGTCCTTGAAGGACGCGAGCTGGTGGTCCCAGGTGGCCTGGAGCTGGTCGACCCAGGCCCGCAGGGCCACGACCGACTGCGGCCGCAGGCGGAACATCCGGACGCGGGCGTCGTCGCGCCCGCGCTCGTCGTCCACCAGGCCGGCGTCGAGCAGCACCCGCAGGTGGCGGCTCATGCTCGGGCCGGAGGTTCCGGTGGCACGGGCCAGCTCACCGGCGCGCAGGGCGCCCCGGCCGAGCAGCCCCACGACCTGGCGCCGGGTCGGGTCGCCGAGCGCGTCGAACATCACCCCCACCTCACCGCCCCCGTCGCCATCGACCGATCCTGCCACCACGCCGAAATAGTTCACACAGAACGCAACCATTGTCAACAGCCGGCACGAGCCGCGCTGTCTGCCAGCCGAACCCGATCCGGCGTCGCTCACTGCCACAACGGCAGCCACCGACGCCAGTACCGCGCTGCCGGCGAGCCGAACCCGATCTGGCGTCGCCCACTGCCGCAACGGCAGCCACCGACGCCAGTACCGCGCTGCCGGCGAGCCGAACCCGATCTGGCGTCGCCCACTGCCACAACGGCAGCCGGACCGACGACAGACGATCGGCGATGGTTCCGCTCCTCGTGCGGTCGATGTCGGCGTGGCTCCAGTCTCCGGCTACCCGTCGGTGAGGGTGAGCGTGGCGATGCCGTGGGGGCGGAGGCGGAACGTCCCGTCGACGGGCGCCAGCGGGCGGCCGCGCAGGTCGACCAGCCAGCCGCGCCGGCCGTCGATGGTCACGTCGGCCGGCTCGGGGCGGGGGTTGAACACCCGCACCACCAGGGCGTCGCCCTCCCGCACCACGGCCGCCACCTCGGCGCCGGCGATCGCCAGCGCCGAGCCGGTGGCCGGCAGGTCGGGCGCCGCCGGTCGGCCGCCGGCCGCGGGCGTGGCCGTCGTGCCCCGGCTGGGGCCGTCGGCGCCCGCCACCCGCAGGGGCACGAGCACCGCATCCGCCAGCGCGTAGGGGTCGATCTCGCCGACCGCCACCGCGTAGCGCAGGGTCAGCGGGCCCTGGACCTGCGAGCCCGCCAGCCGCACCAGCGGCCCGGCGGGGAGCGGGCGGGTGCTCATCGGCCGCTGCGAGAGCATGCCCGAGGCGCGCACGAGGGTGAGCGCCAGCTCGTGGGCCCGGCCGTCGCGGACGTCGACCAGCTCGTACTCGGCCACCCCGTCGTGCACCACGGTCAGGCCGCCCGCCTGCACGAAGCGCTGGGCCGGGTAGGTGGGCAGCGGCGCCTCGGTGGGCCCGCCCTCGGCGGTGAGGCCCCGCTCGACGGTCCCGTAGGCGCACTCGGCCCGTGAGCCGGAGGCGGGGGAGGGCAGCGGGAAGTGGGCCCGCAGGCGATGGTCGCGGCTGGCGTTGTCGATGCTCACCTCCGCCCGGACCGCCCGCTCGCCCGCCCGCACCTCGAGCACGGTGACGACCTCGTGGGGCACCTCGCCCGTCCGGCGGTCGAGGCCGTCGCACGCAGCCGGCCACCGGTAGCGGGCCGTCACCCGGACCCGGGCGCGCACCGGGCCCCGTTCGAGCACGTCGACGGCCACCGCGTCGGGCGCGTCGACGAGGGTGTCGTCGGCGGGCGGGCACCAGTTGTAGGTGTCGCCGCAGTCGCCGCCGTCGACGAGGCGGCCCAGCCCGCCGTGCCCGTCGACGGCGAACGTGCCGTCGCCCGGGTCGACCGCCAGCGTGACCAACCCGTTGGTGACGGTCACCTCGCCGAGTCCGCCCGCCTCGGGCTCCAGTCCGCCGACGGTCGTGAGGGTCACCTCGCCGGCCCGGTCCACCTCGAACTCCACCTCGGGCCTGTGGGCGTCGGTGGTCACGGTCACGGGATCGACTGCGGGGGTGTCGTCCGGCGACCAGGCCCGCCAGCCGAAGCCGGGGACCTCGGGCACCACGGCGAGCACCCGGACCTCGGGCGGCGTGCGCACCCTCAGCCGCAGCGGGCCGGTGTCGTGCAGCGCCTCGAGCCGGGCCCGCACGTCGGCCGTGACCATCTGGCCCGTGCCCTCGCGCCGTCCGGCCACCAGCACCGTGCCGTCCTGCGCCTCCAGGGAGAACGCCGACACGATGGGCACCCAGTCGACCTCCTCGGTGGCGGGGACCACGATCTCGGGCGGGCCCTCGTGCAGCACCCACTCGGCCGGGCGGGCGCGCACGAGCTGGGTGCCGGCCGGCGCGTCGGTGCCGGGGACCACCAGGGTGACGACGCCGCCCCGCGCCCGGGCCGTGGGGTTGACGATCACCGGCCCGTCGCCCTCGACCCGTGCCGCCAGCGCCGCCGCCGCCCGGTCGGCCAGGCCGCGGCCGATGTCGGCGGCCTCGGCGTAGCGGTGCAGGACCGCGTCGCACACCTCGTCGATCGAGCACGCGCACACCGAGTCGTGCGCGGCGTTCAGCACGACTGCCCGCCAGGCCTCGGCCAGCAGAGCGCCCGGCCAGCGGTCGGGCGGCAGGAACAGCGCGGACAGCGGCTCGGCGTCGGTGAGCAGCGCCCGCTCGGCGCGCGCCGACGCCTGGCGCACGTCGACCCGGTTGGACACCACGCCCATCAGCAGGTTGGCGCGGGCGCCCGACCGCAGCTCGCCCCGCCACGTGGGCAGCCCGTCCGTCGGCGCCTCCGCCAGGTGCTCGGCGAGCGAGGAGATGCGCAGGTCGAGGTCGTCCTGGATGTCGTTGGCCTCGGCCACCACCCGGCCCAGCCACGGCTGGGGCATCTGGTGGTCGGTGCCGTTCATCCACAGGACGGGGCCGGTCAGCAGCTCGCCCCACAGGTCGGCGAAGGCGGCGACCGCCCGCACGAAGGCCTTGGCGTCGTCGGGCAGGGCCGAGCCGTTGCCGTAGCCCTGGGGCATGTACTCGGCCCGCACCGCGGTGCCGTCGGGTGCCTCCCACCAGAACCCGCTGCGGTCGACCGCCGCGGGAACGCCCCGCCACACCACGGCGTGCTCGAACCCGAACCCGGCCAGGATCTGGGGCATCTGGGCGATGTGGCCGAACATGTCGGGCAGGTAGCCCACCGACATCGCCCCGCCGAACCGGTCCGCGGTGCGGAGGCCGAGCTGGAGGTTGCGCACCAGCGTCTCGCCGCCCACCAGGAACTCGTCGGGCAGCGTGTACCAGGGCCCGACGGCGATGCGGCCGCTGCCGATGAGCCGGCGCAGCCGGTCGGTGGCCCCGGGGCGCACGGCCAGGTAGTCGTCCACCACCGCGAGCTGGCCGTCGAGGAGGAAGTGGGCGTAGGCGGGGTCGGCCTCCATGCGGGGCAACAGGTCGTCGAGCAGGTCGACCAGCCTCAGGCGGAAGGTCTGGAACGACGAGTACCACTCCCGGTCCCAGTGGGTGTGGGGGACGATGTGCACCCGGCGGCGGGTGCTCTGACCTGGGGTTTCCTCGCTGGCTCCGACGTTTGCCGTGCCCATCAGACCACCTCAGTCCTCAACCAGTCCTCAGCGTCGCCGCCGAGGGTCACGTCCACGATCGCCCGAACTCTGTCCTCATCCTGGCGGATCACGTGCGCGTACGTGCGCAGCAGCGTCTTGAGGTCGTGGCCCAGGCGCTCGGCCACGAGAGCCGGGCTGACGCCCTTCGACAGCAGCACGCTCGCATGGTGGTGGCGCAGGTCGTGCCACCCCGGACCGACGTAGCGCTGCCTCGCCCGGCCCTCGACGTCGACCTCGACGAGCTTCCCGAGGCCCGAGGCCAGGCCCGCCCGCCGTGCGTAGGTCGAGGCCATCGCCCGCACCACCATCCCGCCGGGCGGCGTGTGGAACACCAGCCCATCAGGGCGCGTCCCGAACGTCGCGACGTGCGCCGACAGCCCGCTCGCCACGACAGGGCTGATGGCGATGGTCCGGTAGCTGTTCTGCGTCTTGGGCGGCGCCAGCACCGCCGGTCCCTTCTTCGGGGTCCACAACTGCTGGTCCACCCGCAGCTCCCGGCGCAGGAAGTCGATCCGGTCGACCGTCAGGCCGAACAGCTCGCCCTGACGCAACCCCGTGCCGGCCGCCACGAGCACGGCCGCCCTGATGTGCTCGGGAGCACCGGCCGCGAAGGCCCGCACCTGGTCGCCGGTCAGCGGCACCAAGGCGGCCGGTCGACCTTGGGCAGCCGCGCGCCCGACACCGGGTTCGCCTCCTCGACGCGCTGATCCCGATGGTCGTGCTGATCGTGCTGCTCAGCCTCACCATCGTGCTGTTCGGCATCGGTGCGACCGACGGCCCGCTCCAGGTCGCCCTGTTCGCGAGCGCCCTGGTGGCGGGCCTCGTCGCGTTGAAGAACGGCCACACCGAGCGCGGCGATCAGCGATGCCGCGGATCGGCGGGGTCGCATCGGCCATGGGAGCGATCTACATCCTGCTCGCCGTCGGCGCGCTGATCGGCACGTGGAACCTCGCCGGCACGATCCCGACCGTCGTGGCGTACGGCATCGAGCTGCTGAAGCCGGCCATCTTCTACGTCGCCGTCGCGGTGATCTGCGCGCTGATCGGCGCGGTGACCGGCAGCTCCTGGACCACGGCCGGCACGCTCGGCGTGGCCTTCATCGGCATGGCGCCCATCCTGGGCGTCTCGACCACGATCGCGGCCGGCGCCATCATCTCCGGCGCCTACATGGGCGACAAGATGTCGCCGCTGTCGGAGACCACGGTGCTCGTCCCGAGCCTCGTCGGCGGGGTCACCACCGACGAGCACATCCGCGGCATGCTGTGGACGGTCGTCCCGTCGTTCGTGATCGCCCTCGCGGTGTTCTTCGTGCTGGGGCTGACCGCGGACACCGAGGGCGCGATCAACACCCAGGTGGCGCGCGACGCGCTCGACGCGGTCTTCAACATCGGGTTCGTCAACCTGATCCCCATCGTGCTGCTGGTCGTCCTCGCGCTGCGCCGGGTGCCGCCGTTCCTCGCCATCTTCGGCACCGCGGTGTTCACCGGCGTGCTCGCCTGCGTGACCCAGCCCGACGTCGTCGAGGCGTTCGTCGACAAGCCCGACCAGGGCACCCTGCTCAACAGCATCGAGGCGATCTACAAGGCGATGGCCAACGGGTTCGTCTCCGCCAGCGGCAACGAGGTCATCGACGACCTGTTCTCCCGAGGGGGCATGGCAAGCATGCTCACCACGGTCTGGCTGATCCTGGGCGCGCTCAGCTTCGCCGCCATCATGGAGCACGCCGGGCTGCTCGACCGCCTCATCGCCCCGCTCGTGAAGCGGGCACGCTCGGCGGCGGGCCTCATCGTCACCGTGGCCGGCACCTGCGTCGGCCTCAACCTCGTGGCCGGCGACCAGTACGTCGCCGACGTCCTGCCCAGCCGGGTGTTCCGGGCCGAGTTCACCCGGCAGGGCCTCGCCCCCCGGATGCTGTCCCGCACGGTGGAGGACACCGGCACCGTGACGTCGGTCCTCGTGCCGTGGAACAGCTGCGGCGCCTACATGACCGGCGTCCTCGGGGTCTCGACGATGCAGTACCTACCGTGGGCGATCTTCAACTACGTCAACCCTCTCGTGGCCATCGCCTATGCGCTCACCGGCTTCCGCGTCGAGCGCATCCCGCCCGACAGCGGCCCAGTCACCGTCCCGCCCGACAGCGTCCCGGTCGCCGGCGCCGCGGCGGGTGACAGCCCACCGGCCGCCACGGGAGGGCCCGGCACGCCCACCGACGTCGACACCACGGGCCAGCCCGACGACCCCGGCTAGGCACTCGGCCGGCGTCTACCGGGCCGCGTCGGAGGCCGATGCTCATGGGCGAAATGCTTTCGGGCAGGTGACGAAACCTTCGACGTCGACGTATCACAGCCTGCCCGGCGGCTCTCTTAGGGTCCAGCGACTGTGCGCTTCCAGTCCGCAGCGCGTTTCATCGGGAAGGGAAATACTGTGAACGATCCCACGCTGAACCTTTTGGACCGACCGGAGATTCCGGACGACATCAAGGATCTGCTCCGAGCTATCCCGGGGCAGGAACAGACCGAGCTGAGCCCTCCGGAGGCGGATGCCGCTGCGGAGGCGGCCGCTGGCCAGACAGAGCCCTACTGTCCTCCGTGGGCGACGCCTTCGGAGCCTGGATCCGACGAGTTCTTCACGATCGAGGGCGACTCGTTCAACGCGGCCGATGTGCACGAAGAGCCGAATCCGATGCTGTACCCGATGTGCACCGTCGGCATCGTCTTCAACAGCAACGGACGCCGCGGGAGCGGGGTGCTCGTCGGCCCGAATCTGCTGCTGACCGCCGGCCATGTCGCGCCGTGGGGGGCGGCCAACTGGAGCATGGAGTTCATCCCCGCGTACCGCAACGGCGTCCGACCCTTCGGCAGCTCGTTCGTGCAGAGCTACCAGGGCTACAACCCCGGCAGCGACGTCCCCACCGGCTTCGACTACGTCATCTGCAAGCTGTACAACCCGCTGGGCCACGCACTCGGGTGGATGGGCTCGGCATCGTTCGGCGACGAAGACGACTACGAGAACAAGCGGTTCGTCTCCTCCGGCTACCCCGGCAGCTTCGGTGAGCGGCCGGCGGTCGAGCTCGACATGGCCGTCGTCGACATCGACAACGACAGCCCCGGCAAGGAGTTGGAGTTCGGACTGCGAGCGGATCTCGGCCCTGGCTGGTCGGGCGGACCCCTGTGGCACCACACCGCCAATCCCTACACCGTCGGCGTTCTCAGCGGTCAGGAGAAGGACGGTCTCGACCCGACGCGGCTCGTCTACTCGGGCGGCGGCGCGCTGGTGGACCTCGTCCGGTTCGGTCAGACGAACTGGCCCGCGTGAGGCGGCCGTAGGACCTCACGTGATCAGGTGGCCCAGGGTCTCGATCTTGCGGTCGGTGGCCGCGCTCCAGGGGAAGCCGGTGTTGAGGCGGATGAAGTTGCGGTAGGCGAGCGAGGCCGAGAACAGCGGCCCGGGCGCGATGCGGATGCCACGGCGCCCGGCCGCCTCGTACAGCGCCAGCGAGTCGACCTCGGCGGGCAGCTCGACCCACAGCACGTGGCCGCCACGGGGTCGGGTCATGCGGGTGGCATCGGGCAGGTGGCGGGTCACGGCGTCGATGGTGCGGTCCATCTGGTCGCGGTACATGCGCCGGACCCGGCGGAGGTGGCGGTCGAAGCCGCCGCTCTCGACGAAGCCGGCCACCGCCAGCTGCGGCGCCACCGCGGTGGCCTGGTTGACCACCAGCTTCAGCAGCTCCAGCTCGTTCTGGTAGCGGCCCGGGATGGCCCACCCCACCCGCAGCCCGGGCGACAGGGTCTTGCTGAACGACGAGCAGTACAGGACGCTGCCCCGCCGGTCGAACGCCTTGATCGGCCGGGGCCGGCGGCCGTCGAAGGCCAGGTCGCCGTAGACGTCGTCCTCGACGAGGGGCACGTCGTGGGCGTCGAGCAGGTCGACCAGGCGGCGCTTGTCGCTCGTCCGCCATGCAGGCACCGGTGGGGTTGGAGAAGTTCGACACCAGCGCCAGCGCGGCGACGGGCTGCGCCCGCAGCGCCCGGGCCAGGTCGTCGAGGTCGATGCCCCGTTGCGGGTCGCTGGCGATCTCGACCACCTTGAGGCCCAGCGAGGCGACCACCTCCAGCAGCGCGTAGTAGGTGGGCGACTCGACGGCCACCGTGTCGCCCGGCCGGGTCACGGCCCGGATCGACAGGTACACGGCCTCCTTGGCCCCGCTCGTCACCACGATCTCGTCGGGCCCGACGGCCAGCCCGGTCTCGGCGCTGCGCTGGGCCACCACCCGCCGCAGGGCCGGGCTGCCCGGGGGCGCGTCGTAGGAGTGGCAGGCGGCGGGCTGGTAGCGCAGTGCCTGGCCGAGCAGCCGGTTGAGCGCGGCGACGGGCATGAGCTCGAGCCCCTGCACGGCGGCGCCCAGCGTGGGCTCCTGGGGGTTGCCGATGCCGAGGTTGAGCCGCAGGGCCAGCGAGGCGTCGACGTGACGGGCGTCGGCGGAGGGCGTGGACGGGCCCGGCTCGGCCCGCCGGGCGGCGGCGGCGTCGGTGCGGGCCCGCACGTAGTGGCCCGACTGGGGCCGGGCGGTGACGAGGCCCCGGTCCTCGAGCACCCGGCACGCCTCCAGCACGGTGCTGAGGCTGACGCCGTGCTGCTCGCGCAGCTTGCGGACCGACGGGATCCGGTCGCCGGGCCCGTAGGTGCCCGCCTCGATCTGGGCCTGGATGCTGTCGGCCACCTGCTCGTACAGGGTCCGGGTGGCGCCGGTGGCTGCGACCGGGCCGGGGAGGGTGGTGGTGGCGTCGGCGGCGTCGACCATGCGCGGAACTGTATTCCGGAACAGTTCGGAACTGGTGGCCGAGACGACAGAACTGTACCGGTCGAGATCCGGTCCTTCTGTCCCTGCCGGCCGGCGCCCGCCCTCCCTACCGTCGGGGCCATGGCGCACTCGATCAACCTCGGCATGCCCCGCATCGGCCCCCACCGCGAGCTGAAGCGGGCGGTCGAGCGCTACTGGGCCGGTCGCAGCGACGCCGCCGAGCTGGCGCAGGCCGCCCGCGACCGGCGGGCCGACGCGTGGCACACCCAGCAGGCGGCCGGCGTCGACAGCATCCCGTGCAACGACTTCTCCCTCTACGACCAGGTGCTCGACACCTGCTGCCTCGTGGGCGCCGTGCCCGAGCGCTTCGGGTGGGCGGGCGGGCCGGTCGATCTCGACACCTACTTCGCCATGGCCCGGGGCACCGAGCGCGACGGCGCCACGGTGGCGCCGCTGGAGATGACGAAGTGGTTCGACACCAACTACCACCACCTCGTCCCCGAGGTGGGCCCGGACACGGCGTTCCGGGTGGCGTCGGGCAAGCCGGTGGCGGAGCTGGCCGAGGCGCGGGCCCTGGGCATCGCCGCCCGTCCCGTCCTGGTCGGGCCGGTCACGTTCCTGCGGCTGGCGACGGCGACGGTGCCCGGGTTCGACCCGCTCGACCTGCTCGACCGCCTGCTCCCCATCTACGAGGAGGTGGTCGCCGACCTGGAGGTGGCCGGCGCCGGCTGGATCCAGCTCGACGAGCCGTGCCTGGCCACCGACCTCGACGACGCCGCCCGGACCGCCCTGCGCGAGGCGTACGGCAGGCTGGCGCGCGCGTCCGGGGCGCGCCTGTTGCTGGCCACGTACTTCGGCGGCCTGGGCGACAACCTCGACCTGGCCGTCGACCTGCCGGTCGGCGGCCTGCACGTCGACCTGGTGCGAGCGCCCGGCGAGCTGGACGCGATCGTGGACCGGGTGGCGGCGGCGCCGGGGGAGCGGGTGCTGTCGGTCGGCGTGGTCGACGGCCGCAACGTGTGGCGCACCGACCTCCGCGCCGTCCTCGCCACGCTGGGCGATGCCCACCGCCGACTCGGCGACCGCCTGTGGGTGGGGCCGTCGTGCTCGCTCCAGCACGTCCCCCACGACCTCGACGCCGAGGCCGACCTCGACGCCGCCGTCCGGGACCGGCTCGCCTTCGCCCGCCAGAAGCTCGACGAGGTCGCCGTGCTCACCGCGGCCCTCACCCTCAGCCCCCGGCGGCGCTGACGAGCGCCGGGTCGAAACGCTCGACCCGGCGCTCGCGGCCAGCGACCGGGCGGTGGAGCTGCGGCACCGGGCCCGGGCCGCGGGTGCCGGCGTGGACCTGGCACCCGGAACGGCCGACCCGGGGGAGGACGGAGCGCCCACCCGGCGCTCGTCCGACCAGGCCACCCGGGCCCGAGCGCAGCGGGACGCGCTCGGGCTGCCGCCGCTGCCCACCACCACGATCGGCTCGTTCCCCCAGACCGACGACATCCGGCGGGCCCGCCGGGCCCACGCCACGGGCGAGATGGGCGACGCCGACTACCTCGCCTTCTGCCGGGCCGAGATCGCGCACGTGGTCGGGGCCCAGGAGGAGCTCGGCCTCGACGTGCTGGTGCACGGCGAGCCCGAGCGCAACGACATGGTGCAGTACTTCGGCGAGCGCCTGTCCGGCTTCGTCACCACCGCCGACGGGTGGGTGCAGAGCTACGGCACCCGCTGCGTCCGCCCGCCGATCCTCCACGGCGACGTCGCCCGGCCGGCGCCGATCACGGTCGAGTGGCAGCGCTACGCGCAGTCGCTCACCGCCCGGCCGGTCAAGGGCATGCTGACGGGCCCGGTGACGATCCTGCAGTGGTCCTTCGTGCGCGACGACCAGCCCCGCGACGAGACGTGCCGCCAGATCGCCCGCGCCGTCGCCGGCGAGGTGCTCGACCTCGAAGCCGCCGGGACGCGCATCATCCAGGTCGACGAGCCGGCGCTGCGGGAGGGGCTGCCGCTGCGGGCTGCCGACCGCAAGCGCTACCTCGACTGGGCGACCGAGTGCTTCCGCCTGGCGACGGCAGGGGTGCGGGACTCGACCCAGATCCACACCCACATGTGCTACGCGGAGTTCGGCGACATCGTCGACGCCATCGTCGCGCTCGACGCCGACGTCATGTCCGTCGAGGCCGCCCGCAGCGGCATGGGCGTGCTCGACGACCTGGTGGCCGCCAGTTACCCGGGCGCGGTGGGCCCGGGCGTGTACGACATCCACGCACCGCACGTGCCCACCGAGGACGAGATGGCGGTGCTGGTCGCCGCCGCGCAGGCCGCCCTGCCGTCCGAGCAGCTGTGGATCAACCCCGACTGCGGGCTGAAGACCCGGACCTGGGACGAGGTGCGACCCGCGCTGGCCCACATGGTGGCGGCGGCCCGCCGGGCCCGCGAGCGGCTGGCCGGGGAGGCCGAGGCGAACTAGAACACGTTCTGCTTCCGGCCGAAAGGAACCACATGGCGTTGCCCGACCACCTGCGCCAGCTCGCGGCCCGGGTGTCGAACACCGGGCGGTGGGGCGCCGACGACCAGCGGGGCACGCTCAACCTCGTGGACGCCGCCGCGGTGCTGCGGGGCGTGGCCGCCGCCCGCCGGGGCAAGGTGTTCTCGCTCGCCATCCCCTTCGACGAGGACGGCCCCCAGACCGGCGCCGTCCCCGGCCGGGAGAACCCCCGGCGGCGGATGCTGGCCGTCAACACCCCCTACACCGGCGACCCGGCCGACTTCTGCGCCAACGACGACGCCGTGGAGATGGGCGTGCAGGCCGCCACCCACTGGGACGCCCTGGCGCACGCCAGCTACGAGGGCCGCCTCTACAACGGCGTCGACGCCGCGGCGGTCGACGGGCGCGGGGCCGCCCGCCTGGGCATCGAGCACTTCGGGCCGGTGGTCACGCGGGGCATCGTGGCCGACATCGCCCGGGTGCACGGGGTCGACCACTTCGAGGTCGGCCACGCCATCACCGGCGAGGACCTCGACGCCGCCGTCGCCATGGGCGGGCTGACCGTCGAGCCCGGCGATGCGCTGCTGGTGCGCACCGGTCAGATGCACTGGCTGCGCCAGGGCGATCCGGTGCGGTTCTCCAACCCGTCGCCCGGCCTGTCGACGCAGTCGGTCGAGTGGCTGCACGACCACGGCGTCGCGGCGGTGGCCACCGACACGCTGGTGTTCGAGGTGTGGCCGCCCGAGGACCCCGCGGTGCTGCTGCCCGTGCACCTGCTGCACCTGGTCGACATGGGGATGCCCCAGGGCCAGCTGTGGGCGCTCGACGAGCTGGCCGCCGACTGCGCCGCCGACGGGTGCTACGAGGTGCTGCTGTGCGCCACCCCGTTGCCGCTGACCCGCTCGGTCGGCGGGCCCGTCGCCCCGACGGCGGTCAAGTGAGCGCGCGGCGAGGGAGGGCCCGACCATGAGCGCCATCGTCCCGCCCGGTGCGGTCGCCTGGGGGCTGCAGCTGCCCATCCAGGCGCAGAGCACCATCTTCGTCGAGCCGTGGGAGGCCGGCGCGACCCCCGATGACCTGGTGGCGGTGGCCCAGGCCGCCGACCGGGCCGGCGCGCTGTACGTCGGGGTGTGCGAGCACGTCGCCATCCCGAAGCCCCACGACGAGCCGATGGGCGCCACGTGGTACCACCCGTTCACCACGCTCGGCTTCCTGGCGGGCGTCACCACGTCGGTGCGGCTGCTCAGCCACCTGATCGTCCTGCCCTACCACCACCCGCTGGAGGTGGCCAAGGGCTTCACCACCCTCGACGCGCTGTCGGGCGGTCGCGCCGTCGCGGGCGTGGGGGCCGGCCACGTCGAGGCCGAGTTCGCGCTGCTGGGGGCCGACTTCGCCGGCCGGGGACGCTGGGTCGAGCGGGCGTTGCCGGCCCTGCGCGCCGCGCTCGACGACGAGTACCCGGCGCTGCCCGACGGCGACTGGGGGCTCGACGGCTCCGCCGCGGTCTCCCCGCGCCCGGTGCAGGCCTCGGTGCCCGTGTGGGTGGGCGGCTCGTCGCGTGTCGCCGTCCGCCGGGCCGCCCAGTACGGCGACGGCTGGCTGCCCCAGGGCGTGCGGCGGAGCGACCTGCCGGGCGTGACCGCCCGCGTGCGCGAGCTGCGGGCGGCGGCGGGTCGACCCGAGGCGTTCGACGTCGGCGCACTGGTGGGCTGCTACGTCGGCACGCCCGGCTGGGACGTCGGTCCCGCCTACACGGGTGCGCCGGACGAGATCGCCGCCCGGCTGCGGTCGTGGGTCGAGGCCGGCGCCAACCAGCTGCAGGTGCGTTTCCGCTCCCGCGACCGGGCCGAGCTCGTCGACCAGATCGAGGCCTTCGGCGCCCAGGTCGCACCGCTCCTGAGCCCCTGACGATCGACCGGTTCCGGCGGGGGCGGTCAGGCCGGCGGCACCGTCACTCGACCACGACCCCGGTCAGGTCGTCCTCGGACGGGGGATAGCGCAGGTCGAGGCCCTTCAGCGTCTCCACCATCGTGTGGCAGATCACCAGGTCGCGGTGCCACTTGTGGTCGGCGGGCACGACGATCCAGGGGGCGTCGTCGGTGGCGGTGCGGCGGATCGCCTCCTCGTAGGCCTCCTGGTACTCGTCCCACCGCTTGCGCTCGGCCAGGTCGGACAGCCGGAACTTCCAGTGCTTGTCGGGGTCGTCGAGGCGGGCCTGGAGCCGCCGCGCCTGCTCGGCCTCGGAGATGTGCAGGAAGAACTTGCGGACGACCGTGCCCTCGTCGGCCAGCATTCGCTCGAACGCCCGGATGTGGTCGTAGCGGGCGCGCCACTGCTGCTCGGGCACGAGGCCCCGCACCCGCGCGATCAGCACGTCCTCGTAGTGGCTGCGGTCGAAGATCGTGATGCGGCCGCTGCCGGGCGCGTGCGCGTGGACGCGCCACAGGAAGTCGTGGGCGAGTTCCTCCTCGGTGGGCGCCTTGAACGACGCCACGTGCACGCCGGTCGGGTCGAGGCCCTCGAACGCCTTGCGGATGGCCCCGCCCTTGCCGGAGGTGTCCATGCCCTGCAGCACCACCAGCAGCTTGTGCCGGCCGTCCGCATAGAACGTCTCCTGCAACTCCCCCAGCTGGGAGGTCAGCCCGGCGACCAGGGCGCGGCCCGCCTTCTTGCCCTCGACGCCCGTGGTGGCCGCGGGGTCCCAGTCGGCCAGCCGGAACTTCTTGCCTTCGGTCACCACGTAGCGGTCCATCCCCACGGTCTACCCGCGCCCGTGCGGTCGAGTCGCCGGAGCCGGGGTCGGCGGGCGGAGTCGCCCGTAGAGTGTCCAACGTGCGCATCGCCTTCGGCACGGACGAGCGGACGGCGGTCACCGACCGCATCAAGGCGACCCTCGCCGACCAGGGCCACGAGGTCGTGGTGGTGGGCGAGGGCGACCCCTGGCCCGACGTCGGCCGGGGCGTGGGCGAGGCGGTCGCCGGCGGCGACGCCGAGCGGGGCGTGGTCTGCTGCTGGACCGGCACCGGCGTGTCGATGGCGGCCAACAAGGTGCCCGGCGTGCGCGCCGCGCTGTGCACCGACCCCGAGACGGCCGCCGGGGCGCGCCGGTGGAACGACGCCAACGTGCTGGCGCTCGGCCTGCGGCTCACGTCGCCGGCGCTGGCCGACGAGATGATCGAGGCCTTCCTGGCGACAGGACCCGAGGACGACGAGGCCGCCAACATCGCGAAGCTCGGTTGACGCCGAGCGACACGGATTGTTCGGCCAGGCGTCCCGCCGGCGCCACGCGGCGCGGCATATCCTCGCCCCGATGGCCGCCACCGCCCCCACGTTGCGCAAGGCCCTGCGGCGCCAGTCGCCGTCGCTCACCTTCGAGCGGGCACTGTGGGACGAGGGCCACGAGGTGGTGGTCGGCATGGACGAGGTGGGCCGCGGCGCGTGGGCCGGGCCGCTGACCCTCGGCGCCGTGGTGCTGCCCCGCGACCGCCGCGTCTACAAGGTGCGTGACTCCAAGCAGCTCACGGCCGTCGAGCGCGAGGCGCTGTTCGACCGCATCGCGGGCTGGTGCGTGGCGTGGTCGGTGGGCCACGCCAGCCACGAGGAGTGCGACGACCTGGGCATGAGTGCGGCCCAGCGCCTCGCGGCCCGGCGGGCCCTCGAGGGCCTGGGCGTGCGCCCCGACCGGGTGCTGGTCGACGGGAAGTGGGACTTCGTGGGCGGCGGCATCACCCAGCGCATCGTGCGAGGCGACGCCCGCTGCCTGTCGATCTCGGCGGCGTCGGTGCTGGCCAAGGTCACCCGCGACCGCATCATGCGGGCCGAGGCCGAGCACCACCCGTTCTGGTGGTTCGACCAGAACAAGGGCTACCCCTGCCCCCGCCACCAGGCGGTGCTCCGCGGCATGGGGCCCTCCGCCATCCACCGCCGCAGCTGGGTGTTCATGGACGGCCTGCCGTGGGGGGGCGTGCCGCGCCTGGTGCGACCCGACCCGCAGGGCAGCCTCTTCCCCACCTGACGCCGAGGTTCCTGCCGCGGGATCGGACGCCGGGACGTCAGGATCCGCGGCAGGATTCCGGGGTGGCGGCCTGTGCCCGTAGCCTCGGGTCATGCGCGGCCGGCCCTTCGCTCTCGCCCTGGTGGGATGGACGTTCTTCGTGTGGACCACCCGGATCGGCAACATCTGGCGCGACGCCGCGCTGGACGGTGGCGAGAAGCTGGGTCGCACCGGCCTCGCCCTCAGCTTCACCGTGCTGGCGGCGGTCACCCTGGTGGCCCTGTGGCGGCGGGCCGAGCCGGCGACGCAGTTGGCGGTCGGTGCCCTGGCGGCCTGGTCGGTGCTGGTGTGGGTGGTGCGCGACGCCCGCATCCTCGCGGCCGACCGCGACCTCGGGTTCACCCTGGTGCATGTCGTGCTGGGGCTGGTGTCGATCATGCTGGCCGCGCTGGCCTGGCGGGAGGCGCGCCGGGTGGCGCCCGCCTCCGGGGTCACGCCGGTGGGGGCGGGATCCGGCTGATCATCCCGCCGGAACGTCGCCGCTGAGCACGGTGTCGAGGGCGAGGGTGAGGCAGCGGCAACCCCCGCCGGCCTTGAGGAACTCGCCGATCCGGGCCTCGACCACCCCGAAGCCCCACGCCTCGAGCTGGCGGCCCACCCGCGGCGGCGTGGACGGCATGACGACCGTGCCGTCGACCACCACCGAGTTGGCGCTGAACGAGAGCGCCTCGTCGTCGGTGAGCACCAGCGGCTCGGGCACCAGGGCCTCGACCACCTTGCGGCCGTAGTCGTCCCAGCCCAGGGGGGCCACGATGGCCCGGCGACCGTCGAGCGGGCAGAAGGTCAGGTCGAGGTGGTACAGGCGGGGATCGACGAGCTGCAGCGGCCGCACCGGGCACCCCAGCAGGCCCGACAGCTCGGTGGCCGCACCGGCGTCGGAGCGGAACGAGTAGCCCGACAGCAGGACCGTGCGCCCGCCCTCGGGGGTGAAGGGCAGGGCGTCGCCGGCCCCTTCGTGGTCGAGCTGCTCGGGCAGCCGGTCGACGCGCCAGCCGTGGTCGGCGAACCAGGCGGCGTTCACCGGCGTCTCGGGCTGGCGCTCGGGGTGGCGGAAGTGGCTGGGCACGAACTGGCCGTCGTTCACCAGGCCGGCGTTGGCCGTGAACACCAGGTCGGGCACCTCGGGATGGGCATCCATCTGCTCGACCACCGCGCCCGCGGCCTCGAGGGTGCCCACCAGGCCCTCCCACTGGGCGAGCGCCCGGTCGGGGTCGACGGTGACCTCGCGGCGCATCCACGGGTTGATCTCGTACAGCACGCCGAAGTGGCGGGGCGGGCACATGAGGAAGCGCCGGCCCCAGGCGAGCGGCGGCGGGCTCGGTGGCGGGCTCACCCCGGGCCCACGAGGTGGTCGGTGAGCTGGCGGACGAAGGGCCCGACGTCGGTGACGATGCCCAACGCCTGGTGGCTGCCGCGGTCGGCCAGCTTGGTGACGACCGCCTGGTTGATGTCGACGCAGAACGTCTCCACCCCCGCCGGCAGGCAGTTGCCGGTGGCGATGGCGTGCAGGGTCGACGCCAGCATGAGGGCCACCTCCACGCCGGCGAGATGGGCACGCATGGCGTCGGCCGCGGCCACCGTGTCGGAGATGACGTCGGGCAGGGGCCCGTCGTCGCGGATCGACCCGCCCAGCACGAACGGCACCCCCCGCTCGACGCAGGCCCGCATGACCCCGCCCGTGACGAACCCGGCCTCGACCGCGGCGGCGATGGAGCCGTGCCGGCGCACCTCGTTGATGACCCGGAGGTGGTTGGCGTGGCCGCCCTCGGTGGGGATGCCCTCGGCGACCGACACGCCGAGCGAGGTGCCGAGCACGTTGGCCTCGATGTCGTGGGTCGCGAAGCCGTTGCCGGCGAAGAGGACGTCGACCCAGCCCTCGTCGACCAGCCGGGCGAGGTCGGGCGCGCCTCCCGTGTGGACCAGGGCCGGGCCGGCCACCACCAGCACCCGGCCGCCCCGGTCGCGGGCGGCCCGCACGCGCTCGGCCACCCGCGCCACCAGCAGTCCCTTGGGCTTCTCCGAGGACACCTCGGACGCCATGAACTCGAAGACCTGCGTGCCCCGGGAGTGAGCGGGCGCCCGCACCCGCACGCCGTCGCTGCCCACCACGACCTGGTCGCCGGCGCGCACCCGGTGCATCGGCGCGGTGCGGGCCCGGCCGTCCTCGACCACCAGCGCGCAGTCCATCTCCGGCTTCTCCACCGCCAGCCACGTGCCCCCGACCCGCACCTCGCTGGCCAGGTTGGTCGTCGAGTAGAAGCCGACCGGCAGGACGCCGTCGCGCTCGGCGGCCTGCACGTGTGCGTCGACCTGGGCGGTGCGGTTGGCGCCGTGCACCTGCAGGTCGTCGAGCAGGGGGCCGAGGATGCCGTCGTCGCCGGTGACCTCGATGCGAGCCCGGCTGGGATCGAGGCTGGTCTTGCCGATGGCCACGTCCGCGATCTCGTAGTCGCAGCCGGCCTCGAGGATCGTGTCGAGGATCTTGGCCAGCAACAGCGAGTCGACGATGTGTCCGGTGACCTCGATGGTCTCGCTGGCCATGCGACCTCCTGGGGGCTCCGGGCGGGCGGTTTCGGGTGGGATCCGACCGCAGGGATATCATGCCGCCCGCCATGGGACAGCCGATCAACGTCGTCGAGAAGCCCACCGCCACACCGGGCCTGGCGCGCTTCGAGATCAACCGCTCGCTCACGGGCATGGGCCACGAGCGCTACGCGTCGGTCGACGACGTGCTGGGCCACCGGCCGGTCGACGAGATGGCGCGCCGCCTGTTCGACAGCGGCGGGGTCACCAAGGTCCACGCCAACGGCAGCATGATCACCGTGCACCTGGCCGACGGCTGGACGGGCGAAGCGCTGCTCGACGTCATCCGCGGGCTCTACATCTTCTACCCGCCGGCCGACGGCGCCGCCGTGGGTGAGGGTGAGGTTCCGCCCGATGACGGCGACGCGGCACCGGGTGAGGGTGAGGTTCCGGCCGGTGAGCCGCAGGAATAGAGTCATCCCTACCTCGTGAGCGGGCATGCTCGTGGGGATCGCGACCGCCAACGATGCCGGTCCCCAAGGGAGAGATGATGAGTTCCAAGGCCTGGCAGGGCGTCCTCGACCACCTGGACGAGGCCGCCGAGCTGGCGAAGCTCGACGTCGACGTCCACCGCATGCTGCGCACACCGCGGCGCGTGCTGGAGGTGTCCGTCCCCGTCCGGCTCGACGACGGCTCGGTCGAGGTGTTCATCGGGTGGCGGGTCCACCATGACACCACCCGGGGGCCGGGCAAGGGCGGCATCCGCTTCCACCCCGACCTCGACGTCGACGAGGTCAAGGCGCTCGCCGCGATGATGACGTTCAAGACGGCCCTGGTCGACCTGCCCTTCGGTGGGGCCAAGGGTGGCGTGCGGTGCGATCCCCGCAAGCTCTCGCTCGCCGAGCTCGAGCGGGTCACCCGCCGGTACACCTACGAGATCAGCCCCATCCTGGGGCCCGAGTCCGACATCCCCGCGCCCGACGTCAACACGGACGGCCGTGTGATGGCCTGGCTCATGGACACCCTGTCGATGGTGCAGGGCCGCAACCTGCCGGGATCCGTCACCGGCAAGCCGCTGTCGATCGGGGGCACCCGCAACCACGCGGGCGCCACGTCGGCCGGGTGCCTCGACTGCGCCCGCGTGGCGTTCCGCGAGCTGGAGATCCCGTTCGTGGGCAGCCGGGCCGTCGTGCAGGGGTTCGGCAAGGTGGGTGGGCCGCTCGCCTTCCTGCTGTCGTCGGCCGGCATGCGCGTCGTGGCGGTCAGCGACATCGGCGGGGCGGTGCTCAACGAGGGCGGCCTCGACGTGGGCGACCTGTCCGACCACGTGTCCGAGACGGGCTCCGTGGCGGGGTTCCCCGGCGGCGAGCCCGTGAGCGCGGACGCCATCTGGGACATCCCCTGCGAGCTGCTGGTGCCCGCCGCGCTGGGCGGGGTCATCGACGAGCAGGTGGCCGAGCGGGTGGCCGCCAAGCTGGTGGTCGAGGCGGCGAACGGTCCGACGACGGTCGAGGCCCAGCCGGTACTCGACCGCCGGGGCGTGGTGGTGGTGCCCGACATCCTGGCCAACGCCGGCGGGGTCACGGCCAGCTACTTCGAGTGGGCACAGGCTCAGCAGGCCTACCCGTGGGACGATCAGGTGGTGGCCGAGCGCCTGCGCCAGCGCATCGAGCACGCGTTCGCGGCCGTCTGGGCCCGCTCGCAGAGCCTGGGTGTCGGCATGCGGACGGCGGCCCACGTGGTGGCCGTGGAGCGGGTCGCCGAGGCCATCTCGGCCCGCGGACTGTTCCCATAGCGCCCGATCCTGCCCGGATTCGGGCAAGTTCGTTGTAGTTTCGCCTCACTTGCCGCCAGAATCGCCGCCATGGAGACACGGCCGGCGGTGCGGGAGCGCTCGCACTCCCACGAGGACGAGGGTCGCGGCGCCCATCCCGATCTCGTCGACCACGTGGTGCGCACCACGCACCTGCCCGCCGGGGTCGCCCGGCGGGTGGTCGACGACGTCGTCGCCTACTTCTCCGAGCCGGTCGAGGCACTGGTGCGCCGGCGGCACCGCGAGCTGCAGGCGTCCGGCCTGGCCAACGCCGCCATCTTCGACCGCATCGCCGCCGAGCTGGCCGACCGGCCCGTGGCGGCGCCCACCCTGTCCGCCCGGCAGCTCCGCCGGGTCGTCTACGGCTGAGCGGCCGGAACGGAGAACGTCCATGTGCGGGATCGTCGGGTACATCGGCAGCGGCGACGCCGTCCCGGTGCTGGTGGAAGGCCTCCAGCGGCTGGAGTACCGGGGCTACGACTCGGCCGGCGTGGCCGTGGTCGGGCCCTCGGGCCTGAAGGTGCACAAGCGGGCCGGGCGGGTGGACGACCTGGTGGCGGCCCTGCCCAAGCGGCTGAAGGGCGGCGTCGGCATCGGCCACACGCGGTGGGCGACCCACGGCGAGCCCACCGACGGCAACGCCCATCCCCACCTCGACGCGTCGGGGCACGTGGCGGTGATCCACAACGGGATCGTCGAGAACGCCGCCGAGCTGCGGGCCAAGCTGGCCGCCGAGGGCGTCGAGATGGCGTCGGACACCGACACCGAGGTGATCGCCCAGCTCGTCGGCCTGCGGGCCGACGATCAGCCGCTCGAGGAGGCGGTGCGCGAGGCGCTGTCGTTGGTGGTGGGGACCTACGGCCTGGCCGTGGTCGACGACCGTCACCCCGACCGCATCGTGGTGGCTCGCAACGGCAGTCCGGTGGTGCTGGGCGTGGGCCGGCGCGCCCACTACGTCGCGTCGGACGTGTCGGCCCTGGTGCGCCACACCGACCAGGTCGTCCACCTGGACGACCACGAGATGGCCGTGCTCCACGCGGACTCGTACCGCACCTTCACCCTCGACGCCCGGCCCACCGACAAGCGGCCCGCCACCACCGAGGTCACGGCCACCGCCTTCGACCGGGCGGGCCACGAGCACTACATGCACAAGGAGATCCACGAGCAGCCGGCGACGCTGGCCCAGACCCTGAGCGGCCGGCTCGACCGCCGCTTCGCCACCGCCCACCTGGGCGGGCTCGACCTGACGGCACGGGACGTGCTGGGCATCCGGCGGGTCAAGTTCCTGGGCTGCGGGTCGGCGCACTACGCCGGGCTGGCCGGGGCGCTGCTCGTCGAGGGGCTGAGCCGCATCCCGGCCGACGCCGAGACGGCGTCCGAGTTCCGGTACCGGAACGCGGTGATCGACCCCGACACGCTGTACGTGGCCGTCAGCCAGTCGGGCGAGACGTTCGACACGCTCGCCGCGGTGCAGGAGATCACGCGCAAGGGCGGGGACGTCATCGGCGTGGTCAACGCTCCGGGCAGCACGATCGCGGGGGCCTGCGGGTCGGGCGTCTACATCCACGCCGGACCGGAGGTGTCGGTCACCTCGACCAAGAGCTTCACCTCCACGGTGGCCGCGTTCGCCCTGCTGGCGCTGCACCTGGGACGGGTGCGCGACCTGGGCCCGGGCGACGGCGAGCGGCTGATCGCCGGGCTCGAGGCCCTGCCCGCCCAGATAGCCGCCGTGCTGGCCGGCGAGGACGCCATCGCGGCGGTGGCCCGCTCGCTGGTCGCCCCTGCGGCCAGCATGTTCTTCGTCGGTCGGGTCGGGGGCCACGCCGTGGCGCTGGAGGGGGCGCAGAAGCTCAAGGAGGTCTCGTACATCCACGCCGAGGCCTACCCCGCCGCCGAGCTGAAGCACGGGCCGCTGGCGCTGATCAGCCCCGACGTGCCGACGGTGGTGGTGCTGCCCGACGACCACCTGCTCGACAAGAACCTGGCGTCGGTCGCGGAGATCCGCGCCCGCCGCGGCCCGGTCATCGCCGTCACCGACGTCCCCGGCCTGGGCCCCGGCCCCGACGACGGCGCAGGAGCCCGCGGGGACGACGACCGCTTCGCCGCGGTGCTGCGGGTGCCCCGCACCGAGCCCGAGCTGGCCCCCCTGCTGCTGGGGATCCCGCTGCAACTGCTGGCCTACCACGCCGCCGTCGCCCTGGGCCGCGACGTCGACCGCCCCCGCAACCTGGCCAAGAGCGTCACCGTCGAGTAGCCGGGCGGCGCCGCCGCCTCGGGGATCGGGCGCGCACCCGAGGGGTGGCCTGTCAGGCGATCGCGACGAGGCGGACGTCGACGTCAGCGCCGTCCGGGGTGCCGTCGCCCAGCCAGAAGCGGCCCATGGCGCGCGCCTCGGCATGGACGTCGTCGGCCTCGGTGGGGTCGAGGCCGAGGTGGTCGACGACGACGGTGCGCCGCCGCCCGGGCGCGGGCTCGGGGTGCCAGATGCCGCGCACCCGGCCGTCGACGAGGACGCTGCCCTTGAAGGGGCCGGCGGCGCGGGCGAGGCGGCGGCGGTCGTCGTCGGACGCGAAGCGGCTGCGGTCGGCGAAGGACAGCAGGGCGTTGTCGTACTCGGGCAGGAAGCGGACGGGAGCCGGGACGTCGGGGTCGGGGAGGGGGCCGTCGGGCACGTCGTGGAGCGTGCGGCCCCGCTCGTCGGCGAAGGTCCGCAGCCGGGGTGACAGGCCGTCGACCACGGGCCGCAGGCCCGTCAGCCGGCACCAGGCGGCGATGTCGGCCACGGTGGCCGGCCCGAAGGCGGCGAGGTAGCGCAGCACGACGTCGTCGAGGGTGACGGTGGGCGCCGGGTGGCCGGCCAGCCAGGTGGTGACCGGCGTGAGCGTGACCTGGCTGGTGCGCCCCCAGACGCCGCGGGGAGGCACCTGCACCAGCGGGACGAGGCAGCGGGTGGCGTAGGCGGCCGCCGCCGCGGGGACGTCGGGGAAGCGCTCGGCCAGGGCGGCCCGCAGCCGGGCGGTGGTGCTCGGGCGCTCGGCCAGCACCTCGGCGGCGTAGGCCACGACGGGGCGCACGTCGACGTCGCGCAGGAGCGGCGCGAACTCGCTGTGGCGGGCGATCTCGGCGTCGAGCACCGGTTGCATGAGCGGCGGGAGTGCCACGGCGTCGTCGGCGGTGAGCAGGTGGATCGTCCCCCGCATGGCGACGACGCGGGCGGCCCGCCGCTCCTCCAGGTCGCGGCCCAGGTCGTGCGGGTCGAACCCTGTCAGGCGGGACCACAGCGCCAGGTAGGGGTCGAGCGGGTTCTGCGCCTGGAGGCCGACGAGGTGGCCGACGGCGGCGAGGGTGGGCAGGGGCGCTCGCGCCAGCAACATCTGGCGGGCGAGGGTGGCCCGGTTGAGGGCGCGGTCGGAGAGGATCTCTGTCACGGACCGGCCCCCCGGCGGGTGGGCGGCCGGACGGGGACGGGGAGTGCGGGGACCGGCACGATGGTTGCCATGGGCGAACACATGTTCGATACTTTAGCATGGCTCGTGCACAGGGGCTCGCCCGCCTGGAGGCGACCATAGGTGGCGCAACCGCAGCGACCACCGCAGCTCGGGCGCCAGCAGTCCGGCCGACCGGGGTCGGGGCGGCCGCGGTCGGGGCGGCCGCGATCGACGACCTGGCGGGACGGGTGCGACCCGTCGACCTGGCGTGCGACCGGCGCCTGCCCACCCTGCCGGCGTTCGACGCCCTGCTGCCGGCCTCGGGCCTGCGGCGGGGCACCACCGTGGCGGTGGGTGCCGTGCCGGGGGTGACGGGGGCGACGTCCCTGGCCCTGGCCCTGGCGGCCGGCGCGTCGCAGGCGGGCTCGTGGGTGGCGGTGGTGGGTTGCGGCTCGCTGGGGCTGGTCGCCGCGGCCGAGCTGGGCGTGGCGCTCGAACGCCTCGTGCTGGTGGCCGATCCCGGCCGCGACCGGTCGGGGTGGGCCCCGGTGGTGGCCGCCATGGTCGACGGCTTCGACGTCGTCCTCGTGGCCACCGCCCGCCGGGGGGGCGCCGGGATGGGGACGGGGGACGCCCGGCGGCTGGTGGCCCGGGTGCGCGAGCGGGGCGGGGTGCTGGTGGGTGTGGGCGGCGACCTGCCCGGCCAGCGCAGTGCTCTGTGCCTGACCGTGACGTCGGCGTCGTGGCAGGGGCTGGGTCAGGGGGCGGGGCACCTGCAGGGCAGGCGCGTGACGGTCGAGGCCGGCGGCCGCGGCGACGCCGCCCGTGGCCGCCGGGCCGAGCTGTGGCTGCCCCGGCCGGGGCCCGGCCTCGGTCCCGGCGGCGAGGCCGAGGGCTGGCTGGCCGGTCACGGTGGCACGGGCGACCGGGTGGCCGTGGTCGACCCTGTCGTCACGCCCATCCCCCTCACCCGGCCTCGGCCCGCGGGAGAGGAGCGGAGCGAGGTGCCGGCAGAGGGCGACGGCCGGCGCGCCGACCTGCCGACGCCACGCCCGCGCCGCGCCGGCGCCGACCCCGACCGCCCGCCCCGGCGCCGGTGGTGGTGCCGGTGCCGGTGGCCGCCGGGTTGGAGGGTGGGGTGTGACCGGGTGGACGTGCACGCTGGGGGTGGGGTGTGACCGGGGACGCGCACGCTGGTGGTGTGGTGCGCCGACTGGCCGGTGGTGGCGGCGGGGGTCGCGCTCGATCAGCCGGCGGCCGTGTTCCACGCCAACCGGGTGGTGGCGTGCTCGCCGGCCGCCCGGGCCGACGGGGTCGAGCGCCACCAGCGCCGGCGCGACGCCCAGTCGCGCTGCCCCGAGCTGGTGGTGCTCGACCACGACCCGGGGGCCGAGGCCCGGGCGTTCGAGCCGGTGCCGTCGGCCCTGGAAGCCCTCACCCCCCGCATCGAGATCACCTACCCCGGGGCGTGCGCCTTCCCCACCCGGGGCCCCTCCCGCTACCACGGCGGCGACCGGGCGCTGGCCGAGCTGGCCGCCGCCCGGGTGTCCGAGGCGCTGGCCGGGCGCTGCCCCGTCCGGGTGGGCGTGGCCGACGGCCCCTTCGCCGCCGCCCTGGCCGCCCGCGGCCGTCCTCCTCGCCCCGGCGACGGGCGGGCGACGGGTGTCCGGGTGGTGCCGCCGGGGGACAGCCCCGCGTTCCTGGCCCCCCTGGGGGTGGGGGTGCTCGCCGAGCAGGGCGGGCCGGCCGGGCCCGAGCTGGTCGACGTGCTGGACCGGCTGGGCCTGCGGCGGCTGGGCGACCTGGCGGCGGTGGGGGCGGCCGAGGTGGTGGGCCGGTTCGGGGCCGAGGGGCTGGCGGCCCACCGGCTGGCCCGCGGGCTCGACGAGCGGCCGCCCGCCACCACCCCGCCGCCGGTCGAGCTGGCCGTGGCCGCCGAGATCGACCCGCCGGCCGAGCGGGTCGAGGCCGCCGCCTTCGTGGCCCGGGCCCTGGTCGAACGCCTGTCGGGCCGCCTGGCCGCGGAGGGAAGTGCCTGCACCCGCCTGGTCATCGGGGCCGAGAGCGAGCACGGCGAGATGCACGAGCGGGTGTGGCACACCGAGGGCACGTTCACGGCGCCGGCCATCGCCGACCGGGTGCGCTGGCAGCTCGACGGGTGGCTGCACGCCGGGGCCAACCGCCCGACGGCCGGCCTGGTCAAGCTGTGGCTGGCGCCCGCCGAGGTGGTGCCGGCCGGCGGGCGCCAGCTCGCCTTCAACGCCGGGGGGCCGGATGCCGTCGACCCCGTCGAGGCGGGCGGGCGGGCGGCCCGGGCGCTGGCCCGGGTGCAGGGCCTGTTGGGCATCGACGCCGTGCAGGTGCCCGAGTGGCAGGGCGGCCGGGGGCCGGGCGAGCGGGTGGGGCTGGTGGCGGTGGCGGCCGACGACGTGACCGAGCCCCGCACGGCGGCGCAGCCGCGCTGGGTCCGCCAGCCCTGGCCGGGTCGGGTGGTGGGCCCGGCACCGGCCACGGTCCACGACCCCCCGCTGCCGGCCGAGGTGCTCGACGCCGCCGGTCGCCCGGTGCTGGTCGACGGCCGGGGCGAGGCCAGCGCCGCGCCGTTCGCCCTCACGGTCGACGGGGGAGGGAGCCGCGCCGGCCCCGCCCGTGCGGTGGGGTCGGGCGGGCGTGGTGGCGGGGCGGGTCGGGGCCGGGGTGGGATGGGTCGTGGCGAGGGCGGGGTGGTCGTTGCCTGGGCCGGCCCGTGGCCCTGCGACGAGCGCTGGTGGGACGCCGACGGCCACCGTCGCCGCGCCCGCCTGCAGGTGACCACCGCCGACGGTGTCGCCTACCTGTTGGCGGTCGAGTCGGGCCGCTGGGCGGTCGAGGCCACCTACGACTGAGGGGCCGCGAGGGGCGCGCGGCTTCGGGGGCGCGGGCGAGGGAACCTGGGGGTCGCCGGGAGCGTCTGAAGGGGAGGAGGGTGCCGTGCGCGCGGGGGACGAGCAGTTCGACGAGATCTACCGAGCCCACCGTGACGCGTTGTTCCGGCTCGGGGTGGTCATCTGTGGCGACGCCGCCCGCAGCGAGGACGCGGTGGCCGACGCGTTCGCCCGGGTCCTGCCCCGCTGGCGTGCGGGCGCCGTCGAGCAGCCGGCGCCCTACCTGCGGCGGGCGCTCGTCAACGGGCTCATGGGCGGCTACCGGCGCCAGGCACGCGAGCAACGCCACGCCGAGCGCCGCTGGGGCGACGCTCGCGCCGAGCAGGTCCTCGACACCCACGTCAGCGACCAGGAAGCCATGCGGCAGGCGCTGCTGCTCCTGCCCATCGCGCAGCGGGCCGTGGTGGCGCTGCGCTACTACGCCGACCTCTCCGAGGCCGAGACGGCCGAGGTGCTGGGCATCTCGGTCGGCACGGTGAAGTCCCGGGCGTCGCGGGCGATGGCCCGCCTGCGTGACATCCTCGTACGACCGGAGGAGGTCGTCGATGTCTGACATCGCCGACCGGGTCCGGGCCGGCCTGCAGGACGCGGTGGCGGACCTGTCGCCGTCGCCCCTGCTGGACGACCTCGTGCGGCGCCGGGTGCGCCAGCGGAGGCGCCGCCAACGGCTGGGGGTCGCAGCCGGCGGGGTCATGGTGGTGGCCGTGTTCGCCGCGGGCGTGGCCGCCCTGTCCCTGCCCGGCGGCGACGCGCCCACGGTCATGACGGGAGCGGGCGGCGGCCCCGGCGCCGACACCCTGTTCATGGTCCTCGACCCGGTGCCCGCCGACTTCGTGCTGGTGTCGGTCGCCGGGGGCGATCGACCCGACGTGGGCCGCGAGGTCACCGTCGATCCCCACCTGGAGCGGACGGTGCGGTTCGCGCGGTTCGACGCTGCGGGTGCCCGTCTCGACGCCGTCGTCGACGTGCAGTGGGCGCCGCCCGCCGACGTCGCCACGGGCGCCTCGACGGATCCGTTGGGCGACTATCGCGCCGTCCCCGGGTCCCAGGCCGTGACGGTGCGCGGGCGCCCCGGCGTGACGTCGGCGACAGGCGGGTGGGCGGTCTGGCGCGAGGACGACGGGCGGATCGTGCGCGTCACCGGTCGGGTCGCGCCCGACGGCACCGGGTCGGCGCAGGCCAGGCCCCTCGACACGGCCCTCGTGACACAGATCGCCGGGTCGCTGGTGCCCCGCGGAGGTGGCGGCTTCGACCTGCCCGACCCGCCCGCCGGGTTCGAGCCGGTCGGCGAGTGGCCGGGACGCGCCTCGGTGGGCACCAACCCGCGCCTCGCCGTCTACCGGGGCACCGGCGGGCGGGCGATCGGCGTGCAGGTGGTCGACGGCAGCGAGGTCCCGCCGGGCGCCAACCTCTCCTTCCCCGGGGCCCGACCGGTCGACGGCCTCGGCGCGGACGCCGTCCTGACGCCGGCGCTGGCCGCCGGGCCCGACGGCGGCGCGGTGATGTCCGGCCTCGCAGCCTCGGACTCGACCCCGGACGTGCCTGCGGACCCCGCGGATCCGCTCGCCGCTCCGGACCTGTTCGTGCAGTGGACCGAGCCGGGCGGGGCGCAGGTGACGGTCAGCGGGGCGGGGCTCGACGAGGCCGAGATCCTGGCGGCCACCGCCGACCTGGAGGTCGTGGACGCGGACACGTGGTTCGGCCTGGCTCCGCCGGCCCCCACGGGCCTGGCTCCGGCCCCGACGGGGCTGGATGTCGCGGGACCACCGGACACGCCCGCCCCCGTGGGGCCGCCTCCGCCCGCGGTCGAGCCCCCGGTGCTCGACCCGTCACCGACGTCGCTGCCGCCCGCCGGGCTGCCGTCGGGTGGCCCCGTCGAGCGGGTGGCGGGCTCGTACTCGGGGACCGAGCACTACGGGTTCACCGGCGGGGCGTGCCCCGACCTCGACCACCTGCTGGAGTCGACGTTCACCCTCGACGGCGGCGCCGTGTGGCAGTACCGCAACGAGTATTGCGGCGACCTGGACGGCGACCTGTGGTCGGGCAGCGGCACGTTCACGTTCACGACCCCGGGCGGCGACGTCATCTCGGGCACCACCGACATCGGGTGGGTCACGGTGCCCGCCAGCGGGGGGCCGAACCTGATCACGATCACCGGCGGGACGGGGCGCTACGAGGGCGCGACGGGAGCCTGCGAGATGGACAACCACGTCACGCAGGTGAAGCTGGGCGTGCAGCAGCACTCGGGCACGTTCACCTGCATCCTCTCGCCCTGACGCGGGCCGCCGGGGCCGCGCGGCCCGGCCTCAGCGGAGGCGGACGACCCGCAGCAGGTCGGCGGCCGGCTCGGGGTCGCCGGGGTAGCCGCCGATCACCACGATCACTTCGCCGGTGCGGGCGACCCCGGCGGCGACGGCCTCCTCGGTGGACAGCCACACCATGTCGTCGGTGGTGGTCCACGGGTGGCCCTGCACCGCGGCGACGCCCCAGGTCAGGGTGAGCTCCCGCACCGTGCGCTCGGACGGGCTGACGGCCAGCACCGGCACCGTGGGCCGGAACCGGGCGACGGCCCGGGCGGTGTCGCCCGAGTGCGTGCAGCACACGATCGCCGCCGCGCCGACGTTGGTGGCGGCCCGCCAGGCGCCCTCGCTGGTGGCGTCGGTGATCTTGGCGGTGGTGCTGAGCGGCACCGAGCGCCGCAGCTTGCCCAGCTTGGCGCCCCACTGCAGGTAGTCGGCCTCGCGCTCGGCCCGCTCGACCACGGCGGCCATGACCGCGACCGCTTCGGCCGGCTCGACGCCCACTGCCGTCTCGGCCGAGAGCATCACCGCGTCGGTGCCGTCGAACACGGCGTTGGCGACGTCGGACACCTCGGCCCGGGTGGGGTGGGCGGCGGTGACCATCGACTCGAGCATCTGGGTGGCGGTGATGACCGGCCGCCCGGCGGCGATGGCGGCGCGCACCAGCCGCTTCTGCACGTGGGGCACGTCCTCGATGGGCAGGCGGATGCCGAGGTCGCCCCGCGCCACCATGATGGCGTCGGCCACGGCCAGGATGGCGTCGGCGTCGTCGACCGCCGAGGCGGTCTCGATCTTGGCGACGACCTGGGGCCGGTCGGGGCCGAGGGCGTCGACCAGTCGTTGCACGTCGGCCGCCCGCTGCACGAACGAGGCGGCCACGGCGTCGGCTCCGGCGGCCTGGGCGGCGAGGGCCAGCTCGAGGTCGTGCTCGGTGGGACCGGACAGGCCGCCCGCCCCGTCGGGGAGGTGGATGCCCGGCCGCCCCTGCAGCCGCCCCCCGCGCCGGACGGTGGCCAGTGCGGACCGGGCGTCGGGCGTGTCGACCACCTCGAGCATGACGGCGCCGTCGCCGCACGTGACGCGGTCGCCGGCCACGAGGTCCAGGCGGTCGAGGTCGACGCCGATCAGCGCCGCGTCGCTGGCCGGGGCGCCGCAGCGCAGCTCGACGCGGTCGCCGGCGGCCACCTCGACGCCCCCGTCGGGGAAGGGTGCCATCCGCAGCTTCGGGCCGGGCAGGTCGACCAGCACGCCGACGGTGCGGCCCTCCTCGTCGCTGATGCGCCGCACCCGGTCGATCAGCCCGAGCTGGAAGGCCGGCTCGCCGTGGGAGAGGTTGATGCGGATGACGTCGGCACCGGCGGCGATGACCTTGCGCAGGACCGGCTCGTCCCACGACGCCGGCCCGATGGATGCCACGATCTTGGTCCGCCGCACTGCCCGTCCTCCCGCACCTTCATCCATGCCCAGCGATACGTCGCAGCCGGCGATGTGGTTGCCGATTTTCGACCCGGGGAACCGTACCGGAGTCACATGTGCCCGCCGGTCGCGTTTCCGCTGGTCGCACCGGGTCCTCTCGCGGGGCCCGGCGGGGACAGCGGCGAGGGGTGCCGCGTCTGTCACCATGTGCGTCCGCACGGACTGTGAGGGTGATCCTACGAACATTTGTTCGTATGCTGACACCCGTGGGCTTCAACAATCCCGACGTGCCCTGGCGTGAGATCGAGCGCAGGCTGTCCGACCGCCGCCCGACGCACGTGCCCGAGGGGGCCGACGGCGGCGACAGCCCGGCCTGGTCGTACCGCCGGCCCAGCTACGAGCCGCCCGCTCACCTCCACCGGCGTCCCGGCGGCACCCCGTACGCCGAGCTGCACTGCCACTCGAACTTCAGCTTCCTCGACGGGGCCAGCCATCCGGAGGAGCTGGCCGAGGAGGCCGCCCGCCTCGGCCTCGAGGCCCTGGCCCTCACCGACCACGACGGGCTCTACGGGGTGGTCCGCTTCGCCGAGGCCGCCCGGGCCGTGGGCGTGCCGACGGTGTTCGGCGCCGAGCTGTCGCTCGGCCTGACCGCCCCGCAGAACGGTGCTGCCGATCCCGAGGGCCGCCACCTGCTGGTGCTGGCCCGCGATCCCCAGGGCTACGCCCGCCTGGCC
This sequence comes from uncultured Acidimicrobiales bacterium, assembly GCA_963842395.1. GTDB lineage: Bacteria > Actinomycetota > Acidimicrobiia > Acidimicrobiales > VFJN01 > ZC4RG19. Next base: position 1,446,060 of record CAWJGJ010000001.1, on the reverse strand, counting down.
CGCACCCTCAGCACAGGGCACCTGGCGGGGCGCGAGAAGGGCAAGCCCGACTACTCGGGCGTCGACTGGGCGGCCGCGCACGGCGGCCACTGGCTGGTGCTCACCGGCTGCCGCAAGGGGACGGTGCCCGGGGCGCTGCTGACGGAGGGCCCCGCGGCCGCGGGCCGCGAGCTGGGGTGGCTGGTCGACACCTTCGGCGCCGGCAACGTGGTGGTCGAGCTGTTCGACCACGGCGACCCGCTCGACTCGGCCCGCAACGACGTCCTCGCCGGCCTCGCCGTGCGGGCGGGGGTCGAGCTGGTGGCCACCAACAACGTCCACTACGCCACGCCCGGGGGAAGGCGCCTGGCCACCGCACTGGCCGCGGTGCGGGCCCGGCGCAGCCTCGACGACCTGGACGGCTGGCTGCCGGCCGCCGGCACCGCCCACCTGCGCTCGGGCGACGAGCAGGCCCGCCGGTTCGCCCGCTGGCCCGGGGCGGTGCAGCGGGCGGCCGAGCTGGGCCGGGCCTGCGCCTTCGACCTGTCGCTGGTGGCGCCCCGGCTGCCGCCGTTCCCGTGCCCTCCCGGGCTGGACGAGATGACCTACCTGCGCCAGCTCGCCACCGAGGGCGCCACCCTGCGCTACGGCGCCCGGGACGGGGCCGGCCTGACGGGCGACGCCCTCGACCGCAACCGCAAGGCCTGGCGGCAGGTCGACCACGAGCTGGGGGTCATCGAGGCGCTGGGGTTCCCCGGCTACTTCCTGGTGGTGTGGGACATCGTGATGTTCTGCCGCCACGCCGACATCTACTGCCAGGGGCGGGGCAGCGCCGCCAACTCGGCCGTCTGCTACGCGCTGGGCATCACCAACGCGGACGCCGTGTCGCTGGGCCTGCTGTTCGAGCGGTTCCTGTCGCCCGAGCGGGACGGCCCGCCCGACATCGACATCGACATCGAGAGCGGCCGGCGCGAGGAGGCCATCCAGTACGTCTACCGGCGCCACGGGCGCGAGCACGCCGCCCAGGTGGCCAACGTCATCAGCTACCGGGCGCGCTCGGCGGTGCGCGACATGGCCAAGGCGCTGGGCTACTCGCCCGGCCAGCAGGACGCCTGGTCGAAGCAGATGGACATGTGGGCCACCGTGGCGTCCACCGCCGGCGAGCGGGACGGCCACGACATCCCCGCCCCCGTGCTGGCGCTGGCCCGCGAGGTCGAGCGGGCGCCCCGCCACCTGGGCATCCACTCGGGAGGCATGGTCATCTGCGACCGGCCCATCGTCGAGGTGTGCCCGGTCGAGTGGGGCCGGTTCCAGGGCAGGGCGTCCGTGCGTGACGGGGCCGTCCCCGGCACCGACGGCGACGCGCTGGTGCCCATGCGCACGGTGCTGCAGTGGGACAAGGACGACTGCGCGGCCGTGGGCCTGGTGAAGTTCGACCTGCTGGGGCTGGGCATGCTCGAGGCGCTGCACCACTGCGTCGACTTCGTGCGGGCCGGGCACGGGGAGGAGATCGACCTGGCCTTCCTGGAGCAGGAGGACGAGGTCTACGCCATGCTGCAGCGGGCCGACTCGGTGGGCGTGTTCCAGGTCGAGTCCCGGGCGCAGATGGCCACGCTGCCCCGGCTGAAGCCCAGCAAGTTCTACGACCTGGTGGTCGAGGTGGCGCTCATCCGCCCCGGGCCCATCCAGGGCGGGTCGGTGCACCCCTACATCCGCCGCCGCAACGACCTGGAGGAGCCCACCTACCTGCACCCGCTGCTGGAGAACGCGCTGCGCAAGACGCTCGGCGTGCCGCTGTTCCAGGAGCAGCTCATGCAGATGGCCATCGACGTGGCCGGGTTCACCCCCGCCGAGTCCGACGAGCTGCGCCAGGCCATGGGCTCGAAGCGCAGCCACGAGCGCATGGAGCGCCTGCGCCGGCGGCTGTACGAGGGCATGGCCGCCAACGAGATCACCGGCGAGGTGGCAGACCGCATCTGGGAGAAGCTGGCCGCCTTCGCCAGCTACGGCTTCCCCGAGAGCCACTCGGTCAGCTTCGCCTACCTGGTGTACGCGTCGTCGTGGCTCAAGCGGTACTACCCGGCGGCCTTCTGCGCGGCGCTGCTCGACGCCCAGCCCATGGGCTTCTACTCGCCCCACTCGCTGGTGCAGGACGCCCGCCGCCACGGCGTCGAGGTGCGCACCCCCGACCTGTCCCTCTCGGCCGCCGGCGCCACCCTGGAGGTCGACGGCTTCCCGCCGGCCCGCCGCGACGCCTCCCGGGCCATGGCCGCAGAACGGGCGAGGGTGAGCGCATCGGGGCGGGCCCTCCCCGGGCCGGCGGCGGGGAAGGGAGCGCCGCCCGAGACGTGGGGGAGGGGCGGGCCCGCGGTGCGGTTGGGCCTCGGCCCGGTGCGGGGCCTCGGCACCGAGACCGCGGGGCGCATCGTGGCCGAGCGTGATGCCGGGGGCCCCTACGCCGGCCTCGAGGACCTGGTGCGCCGCGTGCCGGGCCTGAGCACCGCCCAGCTCGAGGCCCTGGCCTCCGCCGGTGCCTTCGGCTGCTTCGGGCTCGATCGGCGCCGGGCGCTGTGGGTGGCGGGTGCGGTGGCCCACGCGGGCGCCGACCGCCTGGACGGCATCGTCACCGGGGTCGACGCCCCCACCCTGCCCGGCCTCGACCCGGCGGACGAGGCCCGGGCCGACCTGTGGGCCACCGGCGTCAGCCCCGAGGGCCACCCCACCCGGTTCGTGCGCCACCTGCTCGACGAGATGGGGGTGGTGCCCGCCGCCCGCCTGAGCGAGCATCCCGACGGCGCCAAGGTGGCGGTGGGCGGCGTGGTCACCCACCGCCAGCGCCCGGCCACGGCGGGGGGCACGACCTTCGTCAACCTCGAGGACGAGACGGGGCTGCTCAACATCGTGGTGTCCAAGGGCTGCTGGGCGCACCACCGGCGGGTGGTCCGCACCGCGCCGGCGCTGCTGGTGCGGGGCCGGCTGGAGCGGGCCGAGGGCGTCACCAACGTGATCGCCGAGCGCATCGAGGCCCTGCCCATCCGGTCCGATCTCCGCAGCCGTGACTTCCGGTGACGTCGCTGCGGTCGCCGGGTCGCCGCGGGTGCCCCGTCGGCTCTACCGTTGTCGACCGTGCCGGACAAGCGCCAGACCTCCAAGCAACGACGGGCCGCCCGCAACCGGGCCAGCCGGGACGCGCTCGCCGCCCGCCGTGAGAACGCCGTGATCACTCCCTCGCCGGCGTCCAGGTCGGCGCGGTCGACCGGAGCGGGCAAGGGCCGGGCCGGCGCCACCACCAGGGCCGCAGCGGCCGACGGTGCGGCGATCGCGGTCGACGCGCCGCCCAAGGGCGCGCTCGGCATGCTCCGCAGCAAGCGCCCGGGCGACAAGGCGGTGTTCATCGCCTTCGTCTTCTCGGTGAGCGCGGCCATCTTCCTCTTCCTCTACCGGGTCCCGGTCGACGACCGCGGCGAGCCGCTGCCCTTCGAGTTCCGGGGCCTGACGCTCGCGGCACGCGAGGCCGTGACGGGCACGGCCGTCGAGGACGCCACGACGTCGATGCTCGACGCCAACGGCCCGATCGTCCTCCTGCTGGTCGGCCTGCCGATCTTCGTGTCCGCCTTCGCGATCTGGGGCAACCGCCGGCCGGACCGCAGCCGCATGCTCACCTACGCCATGCTGGGCATGGCGGTCGCGGTGATCGTGATCGGCCAGCTCACGGGCGTGGGCGTCCTGTTCTTCCCGGCGCTGATCGCGATGGCGGTCGGCGGCTTCCAGGTGCGCAAGGCCGACCTGCCCGCCCGCATGGCCGCTCGGGGCGGCGGTCGGGCGGGTGCCGCCCGGGGCCAGAGGGGACGGGGCGGCGTGGTCGAGGCGGACTCGCGGGAGGTCGCCGACGACGTGGCGCCCGGCAACGGGTCCGGCACCGCCGAGGACGACCGGTCGCTGCGATCGCTCTGGGCCCGCCTGCGCCCGGCGCCCGCCCCCGACGACCGGGACGTCGACGACGAGGTCGACCAGGGGTACGAGGCGGACGCGCCCGCCGATGCCCCGGAGGACGAGGTCGAGTACGACCCGCTGGCCGAGCTCGAAGCCGAGATCGAGGCCGAGCACGCCGCCGATGGCGACGACGAGGCCGGCGACCAGGGCGGGTCCGGCACCAGCCGGTGACGTAGAGCAGCCGGTGACGCGCACCACTCGGTGACGCGCCGCCGCGGTGACGCGCACCAGCGGTGATGCGGCGCCGGGGGGATCGCCGCCCGGTGCCGGCCGGGCTCAGGCCGGGCTGGCCGTGCCGCTGAGGACGGCGGACATGCGGGCCGGTGTCGACTCGATCCGCGTGGCCGCCTCGGCGCCCGGCATCCCCGCCGTCACCCCCGAGGGCTCGGCCAGCGCGTAGACCCGGAACTCGTAGTTGTGCTCGCCGTCGGGCGGGCACGGGCCCGACCAGCCGCTGCGCCCGAAGTCGTTGAGCGCCTCGACCGCACCCGGCGGCCGCCGGCCCGCGGCCACCCCGCCGGTGGCGGGATCGAGGCCCGCCACGGCCCAGTGGACGAAGCCCTCGGTGTCGACGTCGCGCACCACGAGGGCCAGCTCGACGGTGTCGGCCGGGACCGGTCCCCACTGCAGCGGCGGCGAGAGGTCGCGGCCCCAGCACGTGTACTCGTCGGGGATCTCGCCCGTCTCGACGATGGCGGGGCTCGTCAGGCGGAGCGGATCGACCGGCACCGTCGTGGCGGTCACCGCCGTCTCGGATCCGGCATCGACCCCCGCGGTGTCACCCGTGGGCGGCGCCGTGGTGGCGGGTGCCGTGGTGGTGGTCTGCTCGGGTGAAGGTTCGGTGAGGGTGCGGCCGTCGTCGCCGCACCCCCCGGCGACCAGTGCCGCGGCCGCGACGAGGGCGGCCCACGTCGCACGGGACGCGGCGCGCGGCGCGCCGGGTCGCGTCGTGCGCCGGGCCGGCCGGCCGGGCCGGGCCCGCACGCCGACCGCTCGCCGCCACCATGCGTCACCCGGCATGAGGCCGAGTGTTGCAGACTGTGGCCACGCCAGATGAGCGGCCCTCCGGCTCCGTCTTCTCACCAGGTCACCGATGCGACCCAACCTCGAGTACGTGGCGCGGCTGCGCGCCCTGTTGGGACCGGACGCCGCCGGCGCCCGGCAGAGCCTGGTCGCGCTCGGGCTGAACTCGTCGACCAGCCTGCTGGCCGGTGCCTTCCTGGGGGCCATCACCGACACCCTGGCCACCTACCCGGGCCTGCTGGTGCTGGTGCCGGCCGCCATCGGCCTGCGGGGCAACATCTTCGGTGCCTTCGGCAACCGCATCTCCACCTCCATCCACGCCGGTTCGTTCCGCTGGTCGCTGCGGCGCGAGGCGGTGCTGGGCCAGAACGTGCTGGCCTCGATGCTCCTCACCATGGGCATCTCGCTGGCCCTCGCCGTCGTGGCCAAGGCCGTCGCCGTGGGCCTCGGGCTGCCCGACTCGATCGGCGTGCTCGACATGGCCACCGTGTCGATCGCCGGCGGGCTGCTGGGCTCGATCGTGGTGCTGGCCGCCTCGCTCGGCCTGACCGCCGGGGCGGTCCGCTACGGCTGGGACCTCGACAACGTGACCGCACCGCTGGTGTCGACGCTGGGCGACGTCCTCACGCTGCCCGCCATCTACCTGGCCACGTTCCTGCTGGGCATCTCGGTGGTCACGCCGCTCGTCGGCCTGACGCTGTCCGTCGCCTCGCTGGCGGTCCTGGCCGCGGGCTGGCGCAGCACGACCGAAGGCCTACGGCGCATCGTGCACGAGTCGGTGCCCGTCCTGCTGGTGGCCGGGTGCGTGAGTGCGGGCGCCGGGATCACCCTGGAGAAGTCGTTGGCCTCGTTCGAGGCGTTGCCCGCCCTGTTGGTGCTGGTGCCGGCCCACCTGTCGAGCTCCGGGGCGCTGGGCGGCATCCTGTCCGGCCGGCTGGCGTCGAAGCTGTTCCTCGGTCTCGTGCCGCCTGATGCCAGCCCCAACCGCGAGGCCCGGCGCGACATCTCGCTGGTGTTCCTGCTGGCCGTGCCCGTGTACGTGATCAACGGCGTCGGCGCCGACCTGGTGGCCCGCGTGCTGGGCCAGGCCAGCCCGGGGCTGGGGCGGATGGTGGCGGTCTCGCTGATCGCCGGGGCGCTCGCGATCGTGTTCGTCGTGGCCGTCGCCTTCTACGGCACCGTCGCCGCGTACCGCACCGGGGTCGACCCCGACACCTACGGCATCCCCGTGGTCAGCTCGTCGGTCGACCTCGTCGGGGCGTTCACCCTCATCATCGCCATCGCCACCCTCGGCCTGGCCTGACCCGCCTATCGTGGGCGCCCGAACCACCCATGGACGACAGACCCCGCAACCTCAGAGCAATGCTCGCCGAGGCGAAAGACCTCTCCGAGCTCATGGTCGACCTGGCCTATGCCGCCCTCTACTTCGGCGCCCCCGACATGGCCGAGGAGGTGGGCGCCCTCGAGGAGCGCATGGACGCGCTGGTGCACGACATGCGGTCGGTGTGCGTGATGGCCGCCCGCCATCCGCGCGAGGCCGACGCCATGGCGTCGGTGCTGCAGGTCATCTCCTCGATCGAGCGCATCGCCAACTCCGCCGTCGACATCGCCCGCATCGTCACCCACCGCCTGGGCATCCCCCGCGAGCTGGTGGCCGACCTGTCGAACGCCGAGGAGGTGTCGCACCGGGTGCGGGTGCGCGACGGGTCGCACCTGGCCCGCCGTCCCCTCGTGGACCTCGAGCTGCCGGTGCAGACAGGCATGCGGATCGTGGCGATCCGCCGCGACCGCGAGTGGATCACCGAGGTCGAGGGCGAGGAGATCATGCTGCCGGGCGACGTGCTGTTCCTGCGCGGCTCGCCCGCGGGCATCGTGCGGCTGCGGGAGCTGGCGGCGGCGCCGGGCTGGGAACCGCCATCGCCGCCCGAGGACGGCACGCTCACCGACCTCGACCGGGCGGTCGACGTGCTGGTGGAGATGAAGAACGTGTCCGAGACGGCCGTGGGGCTGGCCTACTCCGCGCTGGTGCTGCGCGACCTCGGCCTCGCCGCCGAGGTGCGTCACCTCGAGGACCGGCTCGACGAGATGAAGGACCGGCTGGAGCTGTGGGTGCTGCGCGCCGCGTCCAACGACATCGACCCCTCGCCGCTGCGGGGCCTGCTGCACCTCTCGCAGGCCGCCGAGGACCTCGGCGACTCCGCCCAGCAGATGGTGTGGCTCATCGAGAAGCACGAGGAGGTGCACCCCATCCTCACCATCGCCCTCGGCGAGAGCGACGAGGTGGTGGTGCGGGTGCCGGTGGCGGCCGGGTCGCCCGCCGACGGCGCCACGCTGCAGGACCTGCAGCTCGACGTCGACCCCGGCTTCCACGTCCTGGCGGTGCGCCGGGGCGGGCGCTACCTCTACCGGCCCCGGGGCCACGTCCAGCTGACGGCGGGCGACGAGCTGCTCGCCAGCGGCCCCGACGAGGGCCACCCGCTGCTGGCCGCCCGCCTCGGCTGGCGGCTGGAGGAGGACGAGGACACCGGCCAGGACCGGCTCGAGCCCCTCGCCCGCCTCCCCGGCGGCTGACGCGCCGCGGGTCTGGGGCGGTCCGCGCTACTCGGCCGGCGGTGGGCCGCTGCCGTTGCCGGTGGCGCCGTTGCTGCTGCCCATCAGCTCGGCCACCGCGGTGAGCGAGCCGGCGATGCCGGCCAGCTCGGTGGGGACCACGATCTTGGTCGCCCGCCCGTCGGCCATGGCCTGCAGCGCGTCGAGGTACTTGATGGTGAGCAGGGCGGTGTCGGGGTTGGCGGCGCGGATGGCGCCGTAGACCGAGGCGATGGCCTCGGCCTCGCCCTGGGCCACCACCTGCTGGCGGAACTTCTCGGCCTCGGCCACCTGCTGGATGGCGAGCGCCTCGCCCTCGGCGCGCAGGATGGCCTGCTGCTTGTCGCCCTCGGCCCGCAGGACCACGGCCTGCTGCTCGCCCTCGGCCCGGGTGATGGCGGCCTGGCGCTCGCCGTCGGCCTGGGTGACCACGGCCCGGCGGGTGCGCTCGGCCTTCATCTGCTCGTGCATCGAGTGCATGACGTCCGGCGGCGGGTCGATGCGCTGGATCTCGACCCGGCCGACGCGCACGCCCCACTTGTCGGTGGCGTCGTCGAGGATCTCGCGCAGCTCGGTGTTGATCTTGTCGCGGGAGGTCAGCGCCTCGTCCAGCTGCATGTCGCCGATGACGTTGCGCAGGTTGGTCTGCGCCAGCTTGGTCACGGCGAGCATGAAGTTGGCCACGTTGTAGACCAGCCGCTGGGGCTCGGTGGGCTCGTAGTAGATGACGGCGTCGACCGACACCACCACGTTGTCGGAGGTGATGACCTCCTGCGGGGGCACGTCGACCACCTGCTCGCGCATGTCGACCAGCCGCATGCTCTGGAACCAGGGGATGATGAGCCGCAGGCCGGGCTCGACCGTCTCCTTGTACTTGCCGAGCTGCTCGACCAGGCCCTTCTGGTAGGGGCGCACGATCTTGACGCCCGACAGGACGTAGACGAAGAGCACGAGGGCGATGACGGCCAGGAGGATGACCCACTCCATCAGCGGAGCTCCTTGTGTCGAAGGGTCGAGGGACCGCCGGTCACGGCGAGTCGATCTCCGGTGACGGGCCCTGGGGTGAGGTTTCGGACGACGGCGACGGCGGGGAGGGTGCCGTCACCTCCGGGGATGCGGTCTCCGGGACCGAAACCTCCGGGGACGGCGCCTCCGGGGCCGAGACCTCCGGGGATGGCGCCTCCGGGGACGGCCGCTCGGGGGCCGAGCGCTCGGGCGTCGCGGGCTCGAACACCGGGGACACATTGCCCTCGATCACCACCATCACCCGGGTGCCCTGCACGTCGGCCACCCGCACCGTGGCTCCGACCGGGATGGGGGAGCCGTCGGTCGACTGTGCCCGCCACTCCTCACGGTCGAGCCGCACCATGCCCAGCTCGTCATGGCCCGGGATGGCCCGCAGCACCGTGGCGCGGGTGCCGACCAGGCGGCGCGACCCGACCCCGTGGTCGACGGCGTCGCGGTCGAGGCGCCGGGCGACCGGGCGCAGGATGATGAGCGTGGCGATCGAGACGACCAGGAAGACGGCCCACTCGATCGGCACGCTGACGCCGGCGAAGGCCAGGATGGCGGCGACGAAGGCGCCCACGGCGAACGGGGCCAGGAAGAACGATCCCGGGCTGGTCATCTCGCCCACTGCGAACACGGCGGTGGCGGCGATCCACACCCAGCGCCAGTCGTCGGGACTATCCATGTCGTCTCGCCTCGTTCCGGCGGTGCACCGCCCACCGCCCAGGCCAAACTACTCGCCGCGCCGGAGGCGGACGACGCGCGGGCGTGCGAGGCTGTTACGAATCGGCAGGCGGTCCCCACCGGCCGGAGCGGCTGCGGAGCGGTGCTGAGGGCGGTGCCGGGGCCGTGCCGGGGCGGTGCCGCAACGGTGGGCCGGTAGCGTGTCCCGCAATGCCCGAACCACGGCTCTGCCTGTTGAGCGTGCACGCCCATCCCGACGACGAGTCGTCCAAGGGGGCGGGCACGGTCGCCCGCTACCACCACGAGGGCGTGCGCACCGTGCTCGTCACCTGCACCGGCGGCGAGGCGGGCGACATCCTCAACCCGTCCATGGACCGTCCCGAGGTGGTGGCCGACATCGCCGCCGTGCGGCGACGCGAGCTCGCACGAGCGGCCGAGATCATCGGCTACGACGAGGTGGTCATGCTGGGCTACCGCGACTCGGGCATGCCCGACACGCCGCCGAACGCCCACCCCGACGCCTTCGCCAACGCTCCGTTCGACGACGCGGTGGGCCGGCTGGTGGCGGTGATCCGCCGGGAGCGTCCCCAGGTCATCGTGACGTACCCCGACGAGCAGAGCCGCTACCCGCATCCCGACCACCTGCGGGTGCACGACATCTCGCTGCCCGCGTTCGACGCGGCGGGCGACCCCGACGCCTACCCCGAGGCGGGCGATCCCTGGCAGCCGCTGAAGATGTACTACACGGTGTGGTCGCGCAAGCGCATCGAGGCCACCCACCGCCGCTACGGCGAGCTGGGCCTGGAGTCGCCGTTCAGCGACCAGTGGTTCGAGCGGCCGTCGGAGGACCACCGCATCACCACCTCGATCGACATCGACGGGTTCAACGAGGTGCGCCTCGACGCCCTGCTGGCCCACGAGACGCAGGTCGATCCGACCTCGAAGTTCTGGTTCGGCCTGCCCCGCCACGAGCAGGCGGCGATCCATCCCTTCGACGACTACATCCTGGCCCGCAGCCTGGTCGACTCGCCCTCGCCGGAGAGCGACCTGTTCGCCGGCGTGCGGGCGCCGGCCGACCGGTCCTGACCTCGCCCGGTCAGGCCCCCTCGCGCTGCAGGGCGCGCAGCTCGCGGTAGCCGACGAGCCGGGCCCCCATCCGGTCGAGCAGGGGTCGCAGGCCGTGGGCGTCGACCACCAGGTCGTGGTCGTCGACCCGCGCCGGCCAGTCGGGCGTCTGCGCCCGCAGCTCGGGGGTGTCGACGGCCGGGTGGACGTGCACCTCGGTCACGCCCGGTGCCAGGTCGGCGATGGCACGTTCGAGCGCCCGCCGGCTGCCCACGGAGCGGACCCGCACGAAGTGGTCGGGGAAGAGCACCCCCTCGTCGGCGGCCAGGCTGCGGAAGGGGAACCCGATGTCCCGCTCCGCCTCCGGGCCCGGGAGGCGCACGGGCAGGCCGAAGTCGACCGCCAGGTCGATGTAGATGTCGAAGAACTCGGGCTTGCGCTGGAGCGCCGCGAGGTGGCTGTCGAGGTGGCTGACGTCGAAGCCCCACAGGATCGCCCGCTCGACCTGCGCCCGCAGCTCGCGGCGGGCCTCGTCGAGGTCCGCGTGGTCCCACAGGTCGGCGACGGTGCGGGGGAAGCCACCGTCACCGTCGAGCAGTGACGGCGCGTGCGTGATGGGACCCCAGCGGTACAGGTCGTGCTCGGCGTTCAGCGTCAGCTCGACGCCCACGTCCTCGCCCCGGTAGCGAGCCGCGGCCTCCCGCGCCCACGGGCAGGGCACCATCAGCGAGGCGCTGGTGGCGATGCCGTCGCGCAGCGTGTCGTACACGCCCACGTTGGCGGCGTGGCTCGACCCGAGCGCGTCGCAGGTGACGATGAGCAGGCGGGCGTCGGCGTCGTGGCCGAGCCGCTCGGCGAGCGAGACCATCGTGGCGAGGCTACTGGCGGCGGCTGCCGTCAGGGCGGCCGACCAGGGGAGGACGGCGATCCGCCCTCACCGGCACGGCGGCCGTGGGCGGCATCGCCGGGGCCAGGGGACGGTGGCGGGCGCGGGCGGCGGCGATCGCGACGTCGGGCCCGCCACAGGCCGCCCACAGCCCGCGCCCGGCCCGCCGGGCGGTGGCCTCGGCCGCCTCGAAGTCGTCGCGGTAGGTGACGTTGGGCGGGTAGTCCTTGGCCTCCGCGTAGCCCTCGGCGACCTGGGCGGCGTTCACGAACAGCCCGTCGGCGCCGCGGAAGACGTACGCCAGCAGCCGGTCGTACATGTCCCGGGGCTCGACATCGCGGGTGAGCCGGACGGGGGTGCCCGGCGGCAGCAGCTCGGCCAGGCGGTGCGACGCCTCGGCGCCGAAGCACTCGTCGGGGCGGTCGCGGGCCACGCTCTCGGGCGTGTCGATGCCGATGAGGCGCACGGTCTCGTGGCCCCCGGCCACGGCCACCACGATGGTGTCGCCGTCGATCACCCGCTCCACGGTGGCCGGGCCCGCGGCGCCGGGCGGGGTGGTGGCCAGCAGCCCCGACCAGACGGCCGCGGCCAGCGCCGCGCCGACGGCCGCGACGACGGCCAGGTAGGCAACCGGCCCGCGCCCGACATGGGGCAGGGGAGGGACGGCGACGGGAGGGTGGGCGCGCAGCGGACGGGGCACGGTGGTCGCTCCGGGGACCGGGGATTTCCGGCGGCCGCAGCCGCGCAGCGCAGGGGCGCAGGCGGAGCGTCAGATGCGCTCGAGGATGGTGCCGGTGCCGAGGCCGCCGCCGCAGCACATCGACACCAGCGCCGTGGTGCCGTCGGTGCGCTGGAGCTCGTGCACGGCCTTGGTGACGAGGAAGGCGCCGGTGCCGCCCAGCGGGTGGCCGAGGGCGATGGCGCCACCGTTGGGGTTGGTGCGGTCGAGGTCGGCGCCCACCTCGCGTTGCCAGGCCAGCACCACCGAGGCGAACGCTTCGTTGATCTCGAACACGTCGATGTCGCCGATGGCCATGCCCGTGCGGTCGAGCAGCCGCTGGGTGGCGTCGATGGGCCCGGTGAGCATCAGCACGGGGTCGACCCCCACCAGGCAGGTGTCGACCACCTTGGCCCGGGGCGTCAGGCCCAGGGCCGCCGCCTTCTCGGCCGTCATCACCAGCACCGCGGCGGCGCCGTCGCTGATCTGCGACGAGTTGCCGGCGGTGTGGACGCCGTCGGGCCGGGCGACCGGCTTGAGGTTGCCCAGCGCCTCGAGCGAGGTCTCGCGCAGGCCCTCGTCGCGCTCGACGCGGTGGGTGGTGCCGGTGGGGGCGCCCTCCTCGTCGACGTCGGGTGCGTCGATGGCCACCACCTGGGTGTCGAACCGGCCCTCGGCCCAGGCCGTCGCCGCCCGCTGCTGGGAGGCGAGGCCGAAGGCGTCGGTGTCGGCCCGGGTGACGCCCCACTTGTCGGCGATGCGCTCGGCCCCTTCGAACTGCGAGGTGAACTCGTAGTGCCCGAAGTAGGGCTTGGGGATCGGCACGCCGAGGCCCAGCTTGCGGGACGAGTTCGAGCCGATGGGCACCCGCGACATGAGCTCGACGCCGCAGGCGATGGCCACGTCGACCACGCCCGCGCCGACCAGGCTGGTCGCCACGTTGGTGGCCTGCTGCGACGAGCCGCACTGCGTGTCGACCGTGGTGGCCGCGGTGGTGAGCGGCAGTCCGGCGCTGAGCCAGGCCGTGCGGCCGATGTTGAACGACTGCTCGCCCACCTGGCTGACGCACCCGGTGACGACCTGGCCCACCTCGGCGGGGTCGATGCCCGAGCGGGACACCAGCTCACCGAGCACGGTGGCGAGCAGGTCGGCGGGGTGCACCGTCGACAGCCCGCCGTTGCGGCGGCCGATGGGCGAGCGGACGGCTTCGACGATCACGACGTCGGTCATGGCCGCAAAGCTAGGGGCCGACTGACTTCGCTGTCAGGCTGACCGCCGCGACCTGCGGCCACGGCCCTGCGCTCAGCGGTGTGACCCGCCCCTGTCGAGCGCCTCGAGCACCAGCAGCAGCAACACCGCCCCGAGCATGGCCACGAACACCGAGCCCAGGTCGAAGTCGTCGAAGGCCGACGCCTCGTCGCCCGTGGCCAGGCGGTAGATGGCGCCACCGAGGAGTGCCCCGATGATGCCGACCACCGTCGTGGCCACGCAGCCGCGCTTGCGGCTGCCCGTGACCCAGCGGGCGAGCACACCGGCCAAGAACCCGACCACCAGCCAGGCGAGGATGCTCATGGGACCGGCAGGCTAGCGGCGCCGCGGGAGGCACCGTGCTCGGGTCTTGCCCGCGTCGCCCGCTCACGCCGCCTTCCTTTTGCGCGGGGCGGCGGGCGGCTCGGGGGCCCGGATGCCGATACCGGCGCGCAGGGCCGCACGGGCCTGGGCGACGCCCGCCCGCCCGACGGCCCGCGTGCGCTCGTCGAGCCGCCAGGCCCGGGGCGTCTCGATGAGGCTGAGCTGTGCGGTGGGACCGTCCTGGCTGGTCATGGTCCCAGTATCCGCAGGGGGTGTGACATTTTGGGCGGCCGGCGGCCGTGACCGCCCGGACCGGTGGGCCGAGGGGTAAACGTCCTGGTCAGGCGGGTGCGGAGGGGGCCACCAGGGGCCACGGGCGCTCGCGCTCGACGACGCGGGCGAGGTCGAGCAGCAGCGCGTCGGCGTGGTGCCGGCCGATGACCTGCATGCCCACCGGGAGGCCGTCGACAGTTCCGGCCGGGACGGACACGGCCGGGTTGCCCACGACGTTGGCCGGGATGGTCAGGGCGCCGTTGTTCTCGGGGCCGACGTGCTGGTCGCCGACCCGGGTGTTGAGGCCGATCTCCGCGGGGAAGGCCACGTCGGGGTTGGTGGCGCAGATGACGAAGTCGACCTCGTCGAACACGTCGGCCATGCGCTCGTTGGCCTCGGTGCGCTGCTCCTCGCAGGTCGCGGCCAGCTTGAGGTCGAACACCTGCTCGGCCAGGTCGAGGCCGAAGGCCATCTCCAGGGTCAGCTCGTCCTTGCACGCGGGCCACAGGTCGCCGAGCGTCCGGCGGAGCTGCGCCAGGTTGGACATCGCCCACTCGTAGCCGAGTCCCGGCAGGCGCACGGGCACGTCGACCAGCCGCAGCCCGGCGTCCCGCGCCAGCGCCTCGCCCGCCTCGCGCACCAGCGCCTCGACCTCGGGCCGCACCACCGCGCTGCCCAGCGTGGGGGCGATCACCGCGGTGCGGCCTCGCAGGTCGTGCGTGCCGAGGTCGCGTTCCCACCCGTCGATGCGGGGCAGGCTGTAGGGGTCGCGGGGGTGGTGGCCGGAGCACACGTCGTACCAGCGGGCCACGTCGCGCACCGAGCGGGCCAGGCAGCCGACGACCACGGTCAGGGGGGCGATCTCGGTGCGGGGCCCGCGGGGGATGCGCCCGGCGGTGCCCTTCATGCCCACCAGCCCGCAGAACCCCGCCGGGATGCGGATGGACCCGCCCCCGTCGCCGCCCGTGGCGATGGGCACCAGGCCGCCGGCCACCGCGGCGGCCGACCCGCCCGACGACCCGCCGGCGGTGCGCCCGTGCTGCCAGGGGTTGTGGGTGACGCCGTGGAGCTTGGTGACGCTGACGTTGAGGCCGCCGAACTCGCTGGCGGCGGTCTGGCCCACCTTCACGACCCCGGCGGCGTCGAGGCGCCGCACCATCGTGGTGCTTCGGGGGGACACCCGGTCGGCGAACACCAGGCTCGCCTCGGTGTACGGCCAGCCCTCGACCGGCTCGAGCTCCTTGACGCCGATGGGCACCCCGCCGAAGGGGAGGGCGACGTCGGGTGCGGCGGTCGCCGCCCGCGCCCCTTCCGCGTCCACGAACGGCAGCGCGTTGAGCCGGCTGGCGGCGATCGCGGCCAGCACGGCCTCGACCTCGTCGGCAGGCTTGCGCTCACCCGAGCGGAAGGCGTCGACGAGCGAGCAGGCATCCCCCAACCACGGCGTGTCGGTCATGGCCGGGCAGTCTGTCCTACGGGCACAGGTTCCTGCCGCCGAGACGCGCGTCACACCAGGTCGGAAGGGTGCCGGCTGCCTCCCCGCACCCCGTAGCATCGCGGCGATGGACGCACGCACCTGGCTCGGGCTGGAGCCCACGCACAACCCCATGCGCTGGATGCTCCCGGTCACGCCCGCCATCTCGACGCCGGGACCGTTCCTGTTCGGTGGCTGCGGCCTGGGCGCCGCCATCGCCGCCATGGAGGGGACGTCCGGCCGCCCGGTCGTGTGGGCGACGGCCCAGTACCTGTCCTACGCCGTCCCCCCGTCGGTGCTCGACATCGACGTCACCATCGCCGCCGAGGGCCGCAGCGTCACCCAGGCCCGGGTGGTCGGTCACGTGGCCGACACCGAGGTCCTGACCGTCAACGCCGCGCTCGGCACCCGCGAGATGGAGCCGGAGGGAGCGTGGGTGGTCCCGCCCGACGTGCCCGGCCCCGAGGACTGCCCGGTGCGGGGGCCCCGCATGCCCGGCACCGAGTCGATCATGGACCGCATCGACGTGCGGCTGGCCGACGCCCGGTCCTGGGAGGAGATGGAGGGCAACCCGGCGCCCGACGGCCGGTCGCTGCTCTGGGCCCGCATGCCCGATCTGCTCGACCCGTCGTCGGGCGCCAGCCTGGCCATCCTGGGCGACTACGTGCCCTTCGGCATCAGCCAGGCGCTGGGCCTGATCGGGGGCGGCAACAGCCTCGACAACACCCTGCGCGTGTACCGGCTGGCGCCGACCGAGTGGGTGCTGCTCGACATCCGCATCCACGCCGTCGCCCACGGCTTCGGCCACGGGGTCGTGCACCTGTGGTCGCAGGAGGGGACGCTGCTGGCCACGGCCAGCCAGTCGACGATCGTCCGGATGATGCCCCCGGAGATGATGGCCGAGATGCGGGCCCAGATGGCGCCCTGAGCCCACGGCGGGACCGCGGCGTCGCCGACGGGAGCCCCGGAACCTGACCCACGGGTCAGGTTCCGGCCGCGTCGGTGTGGCAGCATCCGGTCATGCAGCGCTACGGCATGACCATCCCGTTCGACCGTGTGCCCCTGCACGCCCAGCGCGACTCGATCGCCGAGCTGGTCGACCTGGGCTACACCGACGTGTGGTCGGCCGAGGCCAACGGGGCCGACGCCTTCACCCCGCTGGCGCTGGCCTCGGTGTGGGCGCCCGAGCTGCGCCTCGGCACCGCCATCGTCCCCGCCTTCACCCGGGGGCCGGGGCTGCTGGCGCAGAGCGTCGGGTCGCTGGCCCAGGCGGCGCCGGGCCGCTTCGTGCTCGGCGTGGGCACCTCCTCCAACGTCATCGTCGAGGGCTGGAACGGCATCCCGTTCGACCAGCCCTACCAGCGCACCCGTGACATCGTCCGCTTCCTGCGCGTCGCGCTGACCGGCGAGAAGGTCACCGAGGAGTACGAGACCTTCAAGGTCCGGGGCTTCCGCCTGGGCGTGAAGCCACCCGAGCCGGTGCCGGTGCTGGTGGCGGCCCTGCGCGAGGGCATGCTCCGCCTGGCGGGGCGCGAGGGCGACGGGGCCATCGTGAACTGGCTGTCGGCCGACGACGTGGCCACCGTGGCCCCGATCGTGCACGAGGCCGGCAAGGGGGAGCCCCGCGAGATCGTGGCCCGGATCTTCGTCGCCCCCAACGACGACGCCGACGCCGTGCGGGGCATGGGCCGCTACGCCATCGCCTCGTACCTCAACGTCCCCGTCTACGCGGCGTTCCACGAGTGGCTCGGCCGGGGCGAGCAGCTCGCCGACATGTGGCGGCTGTGGAAGGAGGGCGACCGGCAGGCCGCCCTCGCCGCCATCCCCGACTCGCTGGTCGACGAGCTGATCGTGTGGGGCCCGCCGGAGAAGTGCCGCGAGCACGTCCAGCGCTACATCGACAACGGCGTCACGACCCCGGCGCTGGCGCTGCTGCCGTTCGGCGTCGACGTGCGCCAGGCGGTGCGCGACCTCGCCCCCCGCTGACCGGGGGCCGTCACCGGGGTAGGGCTGACCCCACCCGCGCGACGGGTGCGGGCCGCATGTCGGACCCGGCGGGTGCGACCGTAGGGTCGACCCATGACGGCGAGCACGGGTCCGGCGGTGGCCACACAGGCCCCGTGCACCGATCCGGCGGTGTCCACACCGGCCCGCCGCCGACGCTCCCTGCCCCCGACCCCGAAGGGGTTCCAGGGGAATCCCCGATGCCATGGCGGGGTCGCGCTCCCTAGCCTTGTCCCCATGACCAGTGGCGGCCGGTCTCGGCGGATGGCGACCAGGGGTGGGGCGGCATGATCACCCTCGACGTCCTGGCCGATCTGTCGGGCCTCGCCTACCTGCTGGTCCTCGTCCTGGCGGCGCTCGACGTCGTCATCCCCGTCCTCCCCAGCGAGAGCGCCGTCATCCTCGGGGGCGTGCTGGCGTGGCAGGGGCGGCTGCACCCCGTGCCCCTGATCCTGGCGGCGGCGGCCGGTGCGGTGGCGGGCGATCACCTCTCCTACGCCATCGGCCGGTGGACCCAGCGGGGACGTCCGCAGCCCCGCCGCCGCGGCGACAACGATCGCCGCCTCGGCAAGGCCGAGCGGCTGCAGGTGTGGGCCGCCCGCCAGCTCGACCGTCGCGGCCCGGCCCTGCTGGTGGTGGCCCGCTTCATCCCCGGCGGGCGCACCGCCAGCACGTTCATGGCCGGCCGCACCGCCTACCCGCTGCGGCGCTTCACGCCAGCGACCGTGGCCGCGGCCCTGCTGTGGGCCTCGTTCGCCACCCTGCTCGGCTACGTCGGCGGCCACGCCTTCCACCGGCAGACCCTGCTGGCCACGGGCCTGGGCCTGGTGCTGGCGGTGGGCTTCGCCGCCATGATCGAGCTGGGGATGTCGTGGTGGGAGCGCCGCCGGGCCCGGACCGCCGGAGCCGCGGCCACGGGCGAGGCCGAGGCCGCCGCCGGCTGCCCGTCCGGAGCCGACGGCGACTGCATGGCTGCGTGACCGGCGCGCCCGGTCGGCGCACCTGCCGGTCAGGCGGTGATCGTGATGAGCTCGACCGCGGGCACGCCGCCGGTCAGGTCGAGCACCGCCACGCCGGCCGGGGAGTCGGGCATGGGCAGGGTGGGGCTGCCCGGGTTGAAGAACACCACGCCATCGTGTCGCTGCTCGTGCAGCCGGTGGGTGCCGCCGAAGGCGACGGCGTCGACCGGCCGCTTGAACCGCTTCTTCAACAGTCCCTCGAGCGGCTCGTCGGGGAAGGTGATCGCCTCGTCGACGGCGATCTTCTTGTCGGGTTTGGTCAGGTTGAACACCAGCCCCACGCTCACGCCGTCGGCCTCGATCACCTTCACGTGGCCGGCGTCGAGGTCGGGCCCGACCGTGGGCTGCCAGGGCACGTAGCCCTTGTCGCGCTCGCCCGGCACCCACACGGGCGCCACCTCCGACAGCCGGTCGAGGATGGCCTTGCGGCCGATGTCGCCCAGGTGGACGATGAGGTCCACCCCGGCGAAGGCGTCGAGCACCTGGTCGGGCAGGTCGCTGCCGTCGGCCTTGCCGCTGTGGGTGTCGGCCAGGAAGCCGATGCGACGGGGTGCGTCAGTCGTGCTCATCGTCGTTCCTCACGTCCTCGGTGCCGGTGCCCATGCGGATCACGTTGCCGTCGGGGTCCTGGACCCGCATCTCGCGGACGCCCCACGGGTAGTCCTCCGGCGGCGTCACGATCAGGGCGCCCCGCTCGACGTACTCCCGGTGCAGGGCGTCGACGTCGGGCAGGAAGATCGAGATCCACGAGCCGGGGGCCTGGCCCGACTCGCGGCCCGCGGAGAGGAAGATCCTCGCCTCGTCGCGGGCGACGGTGGCGAAGGTGGGCGGATCCTCCCAGGTGAACGTGGTCGAGAACCCGAGCCGCTCGACGTAGTAGTCGAGGGCCTTGGGCACGTCGGTCACGCTGAAGATCGGGACGGGGGGTTCCATGCGGTTCACGGATCGCTCCTCGGGATCGGCACCTGCGGCGATGAGCAGGTCGGAGATGGTGGGATCGGTGGTCGGGCGGACGCGGCCGAGCGGCGTGAGGCCCTCGGCATCGGTGGCGGCCGGGTCGGCACCCAGCTCGAGCAGCAGCGACACCATGGCCGGTCTGTCCTTGACCACCGCGTGGTGCAGGGGCGTGCGCCGCTGCTCGTAGCGGCTCATGGTCGCCGTCAGCGTGCCGGGATCGGCCGCCACCAGCGCCCGCACCGCGTCGGCCCGGCCCAGCGAGACGGCCGCGAAGACGTGGAGCGTGGCGCCCCGCGCCAGCAACAGGTCCGCCACCTCGACGTGGAGCCGGCCGAGGCAGGTCGCCCAGCCGAGGGGGCCGACCTCGTGACCGTCGCGGCGATCATCGGGGTCGCTCCCGGCCGCGAGCAGCCGCTCGACCACGGCGCGGTGCCCGTGCTCGGCGGCCCAGTGCAGCGCCGTGGCGTTGTCGGGGCGGTCGCGGCGGCCCGGGTCGGCGCAGTGGTCGAGCAGGGCGTCGACACAGGCGAGGTCGCCCCGCTCGGCCGCCATGTGCAGCAGGGGCCGGGGCTGGCGGCCCGATACGACGCGCACCTTCGCCGGGTGGACGGCCAGCAGGCCCCGCAGACCGGCGGCGTCGCCCCGCCGGACCGCATCGACCACCCGGCCGTCGATGCTGGCGGCGTCGACCGCCGCCTTCAGCGCCCGCCAGCTGGGGAAGCCGTACTCCCGGGCCAGGTCGAGCTGGGACTGGTGCAGCCGGGCCGACGCGTCCCGGCGGCGGGTCCGCGCCAGTCGCTGCTTCGCCGTCTTCTTCAGCCACCCCAGGTCGGGATCGGCCGGTAACGCCAGGGCCATGGTCAACCGTCCTTCCGGATGCCCGGTGTCCGCGTCGTCCGGGCGAGAAGGATGGTTGTGGAGCCGATGACCTCAGGTGGGTTCAACCCTGCACGCGGACCGTGGGCCCCCTGATGGACCAGGCTCGCAACATAAGACAGGTCGCCGATGACGTCAACGACCTGTCGCCGTACAGTCGCCCGCATGGCTGACGGCGTGCTCGACCTGACCGACCGGCTGTGGCGCGGGGAGGTCACCGTCGGCGAGGTCCACCCGGTCACGACGACGCGGGCACTCGAGGAGGTGGCACCCGGCATCGCCTTCATCCCCGCCTTCGGCAACGTGTCGGCGTTCGCCACCGACGGCGCGCTCGTGCTGGTCGACACGGGCAACAAGCTGCTCGAGGCCGACAACTTCGCGGCCGTGCGGGGCTGGACCGACCTGCCCCTCGACACCGCCATCTACACCCACGGCCACATCGACCACGTCTTCGGCATGGCGCCCTACGAGGACGAGGCGGCCGCCGCCGGCCGGCCTGCGCCCACCGTGGTGGCGCACGAGCTGGTGCCCGCCCGGTTCGACCGCTACAAGCTGACCGCCGGCTACAACGGCGTGATCAACGCCCGGCAGTTCAAGATGCCGCGGTTCCGCTGGCCGACGACCTACCGCTACCCGGACGTGACCTACCGCCTGCGCCACGACCTCGAGGTGGGCGGCGAGCGGTTCGAGCTGCACCACGGCAAGGGCGAGACCGACGACCACACGTGGACCTGGGTGCCGGGCCGCAGGACGCTGTGCACCGGCGACCTGTTCATCTGGGCGTCGCCCAACTGCGGCAACCCCCAGAAGGTGCAGCGCTACCCCCGCGAGTGGTCGCGGGCGCTGCGGGAGATGGACGCGCTCGGGCGCCGAGCTGCTGCTGCCCGGTCACGGGTGGCCCATCGCCGGCGCCGACCGGGTGCACCAGGCGCTCACCGACACCGCAGACCTGCTCGACCACCTGGTGGACGAGACGCTGGCGCTCATGAACGAGGGTGCCCGGCTCGACGACATCGTCCACGCCGTGCGGGCGCCCGACCACCTGCTGGAGAAGCCCTACCTGCGGCCGGTGTACGACGAGCCCGAGTTCGTGGTGCGCACCGTGTGGCGCCTCTACGGCGGCTGGTACGACGGCAACCCGGCCCACCTGAAGCCCGCCCCCGAGGCGGACCTGGCCGCCGAGCTGGCGGCGCTGGCCGGGGGAGCGGGCGCGCTGGCCGACCGGGCCGCGGCCCTGGCCGCGGAGGGCGAGCTGCGCCTGGCCGGCCACCTGGCCGAGCTGGCCGCCCAGGCCGCGCCCGACGACGCCGGGGTCCACCGCGTGCGGGCCGAGGTGTTCGCCCAGCGGGCCGGCGAGGAGCTGTCGACCATGTCGAAGGGCGTGTTCTCGTGGGCGGCCGACGAGTCGCAGGCCCGCCTGGCCGAGATGGGCGACTGACCGCTCCCGCCGGAGGGGAGTCGTCCGGCCGTCGATAGGCTCCGCCGCGATGTCGGACTTCAACACCGCGATAATCGAGGAGTTCCGGGCCAACGACGGCAAGGTCGGCGGCCCGTTCGAGGGGGCGCCGATCCTGCTCCTCCACACCACCGGCGCCCGGTCGGGGCAGGAGCGCGTCAACCCGCTCGTCTACGCCCGCGACAGCGACAACTACCTGGTCTTCGGGTCGAAGGCGGGCGCCCCGACGCATCCGGACTGGTTCCACAACGTGGTGGCCAACCCCGAGGTGACAGCCGAGGTGGGCACCGGGACCCTGGCGTTCCGGGCCCGGGTGGCCGAGGGGGACGAGCACGATCGCCTGTGGTCGCGCCAGAAGGAGGCCATGCCGGGCTTCGCCGACTACGAGTCCAAGACCACCCGCCGGATCCCGGTGGTCGTGCTGGAGCCCGCGAGCGCCTGATCGGGGGTTCAGCCCGCCAGGAAGTCCGCGATCCGGTCCGCCACCTGGTCCCCGTGGCTCATCGAGACAGCGTGCCCGGCGCCGGCCACCCACTCGACCGTGACGTCGGGCATGAGGGCCTCCGCCCGGGCCACGGCCTCCCGCACGTCGTGGGGCTCGCTCCGCTCGGGCACGACCAGCAGCGTGGGCACCGCGATCGCGCCCAGCACCTCGTCGCCGAGCGGATCCGGTGGCACGAGCCGGGCCCGGTGGTCGCCGTACGCCCGCCGCACCACCCGCATGAGCCGAGGATCGTCGACGGCCGGCATGCGCAGGCGCCGCGCTGCCCGCCGCCGGGCCGGGCCGGGCAGGAACGACGCGGCCATGCAGGCCGCGCCCCACGCCAGGAACGGCCCCATGCGCAGCGGGACGATCCCGCCCGGGTCGATCAGTGCCAGCGAGCGCACCCGCTCGGGGTCGCGGGCCGCCTGGTTGAGGGCCAGGAACCCTCCGTAGGAGGTGCCCGCCAGATGGGCGCGGGGGAGGTCGAGCGCGTCGAGCGTCTCGCCCAGCCAGTCCGCCAGGTCGGCGGGGCCGGTGACCGGCACGTCCTGGCGGGTGTAGCCGACGTCGCCCAGGGTGTCGACGGCGTATGCGGTGCGACCGCGCAGCCGCTCGACGTAGCCGGCCCAGACGAGCGACGTGGCGCCCGTGCCGTGGAGGAACACGACGGGATCGCCCTCGCCGTCCCACCGGTAGGCGCGGGTCGGTCCCCAACGGGTGGTCACGTCGATCGGGTCGGGCCGGTGCTCGATGTTCTCGGCCGCCAGCTCCTCGGCCATGGCCCGGAAGCGCTCGCGTGCCGCGTCGCTCTTCCAACGGCTGAGGTACTCCCGGGGGTGCTCCTCCGCTTTCATGGTACAGGTGTACCATAAAGGGGTGCCGAGGCGAAGTGCCTAGACGGGATGCCCAGACGAGTCGACCACGGCCTGCGCCGCCGCCAGATCACCGACGCCGTGTGCCGCATCACCGTGCGGGGTGGGCTGTCCGCCGCGACGTTCCGGGAGGTGGCGGCCGAGGCCGGCGTCTCGGTCAGGCTCGTGCAGTACTACTTCGGCACCAAGGACGAGCTGCTGCTGGCCACTCAGCGCCACGTGGCCGAGCGGGCCACCGCCCGGGTCGCCGCCCACGTCGCCGCCGCCGACGGAACGCCCCGGGGCATGCTCCGGGCGCTGCTCGTCCCGTTCGTCCCCACCGACGACGAGAGCCGCGAGAACATGCTGGTGTTCGTCGCCCTCAACACCGCGTCGCTCGTCGATCCCGCTCTGTCCCGGCCCGAGGCACTGGAGGTGCCCCGGTCCCTCCACGCCGCCATCGCCGCGCACCTGCGGCGGGCCGAGCTCCGGCCGGATGTCGCGGTCGACGCCGAGGCGGCCATCCTCGCCGGCCTGATCCCCAGCCTCGCCCAGAGCGTGCTCGTGGGCATGACGACCGCGGACGAGGCGGTGGCGGTGATCGACTACGCGCTCGACCGGGCGCTGGCGGACTGACGCGCGCCGGCCGGGGTCGGGCCGTCAGCCGGCCCCGGCACGACCCGGTGCCGCTACCGGCCGGCGAGCGCGTCCGCCGCCCGGAGGTCGTCGACCAGCGACGCCAGCGGGTAGGCGGCATTGAGGCCGCTGGTCGAGGGCATGACGTAGACGGGCACGCCGGCGAGGTCGCGGGGCTGGACGCCCCCGGTGGCCCGGCGGTCGACCGCCGCCCGCCAGCCGGCCAACCCCACGAAGCACACGGCCGCCGGCCGCAGCCAGGCGACCAGGCGCTCGACCCGGGCCAGGCCCGCCCGGTACTCCGCGATGGTGAGCTCGTCGGCCGCCACCGTGGCCCGCTTGACCAGGTCGGTCATGCCGATGCCGTGGTCGGCCAGCAGCAGGTCGGGCGAGCGGTCGGTGGTCGCCAGGCCGGCGGCCAGCACCGCGGGCCAGAAGCGGTTGCCGGGCCGGGCGAACCCCACCCCGGCGTCGGCCGCGTACAGGCTGGGGTTCAGCCCGCACATCAGCAGCCGCATCCCGGGGCCCACGGTGTCGGGCAGGGTCCGGGCCCGGGTGGCGCGGGCGAGGACGGCGTCCCACCCGTCGGACCGGCGCTCGACCGCCACCTCGTCGACGTCGAACCCGGCGCCGACGAGCAGGTCCGCGAGGGTGTCGGGCTGCCAGGACGTGAAGAGGCGGTCCGGGAAGTCGGTGTCGGGGCCGCACCGGTCCTCGCCCTCGCCCGCGAACACCGTGAGGTCGAGAGCGCCCCCGAGGGCGAGGGCCCGCTGGATCCCGGCGAGGGCGAGCGGGAGCCGCGTCCCGGGGATGTGCTGCAGGCACTTGCTGGCCCACACGCCCCCCAGGCCTCCGAGTCGGAACGGGAGGGCCTCGAGGTCGCAGGCGACCGCCGGGAACGGCCCGTAGCGCGCCCGGGCCTCGACGAGCATGGCCGGCGCCGCGTCCGCCGCCACCACGGGCTCCCCCAGGACGGGCAGGTAGTGACCCGGCCCGCACCCCAGGTCGAGGCGCACGGCGCCCGGCGCGACGGCGGCGGCGAACGCCCGGGCACGGCCGGGGTCGTTGGCCTTGCGGCGGGCGGCGAACTGGGCGGCGCGGCGCTCGTAGGTCTCGATCGTGGCGCGGTCCATGGCGCCCGGAACCTAGTGCCCTGTCCACAAGCGCTTGCACCCTGGCACGCCGGCCAGATCCGCGGCTCGCATGCTCACTCGACTGCGGCGGGGCGTCACCGGGTACGCCGTCGTCATGGCACCCAGATCCGTCGGTCGCGTCGTCCTGGTGGCGCTGCTGGCCACCGCCGGTCTCGCCTGCAGCGACGATCACGCCGTCGAGACCACCGGCCCCTACCGGGTGGGCACTCGCGCGGTCACCTTCGTCGACGAGTCGCGGCCCACGCCCGCCTTCGGCGACTCGCCCGCGCAGGACACCCGCACCGTCGTCACCGAGCTGTGGTACCCGGCCGAAGGCGACCCGCAGGCCGAGCCGGTCGCCGAGGGCAAGGCGGCGGACGGGCCGTTCCCGCTCATCGTGTTCAACCACGGCCAGCAGGGCTGGCCCCAGCACTACACGCCGTCGTTCGAGATGTGGGCCCGCGCCGGCTACGTCGTCGCCGCGCCCCGCCACCCGGTGAGCGTGTGGGGCGGTCCGGGCGGCCAGTTCGTCGACGACATGAAGGGCGAGCTCGGCGACTTCCAGCTGGTGGTGGACAGCATGGACGAGGAGCTGTCCGACCTGGCCGACGTCGACCACCTCGCCGTCGCCGGGCACTCGTCGGGCGCCATCGTGGCCTACGGCAACGCGTTCAACACCTGCTGCGACGACGACCGCATCGACGCCGCGCTGGTGGAGGCCCTGCTGCCCATCCCCCTCGACGGCGAGTACGCCGAGGACCTGAAGGGCACGCCGGTGCTGTTCATGCACGGCGACGCCGACGCCACCCCGCCGGCCGTGGCCCACGAGGCCTTCGACGACGCCGCGTCGCCGAGGTACTTCCTCACGATCCCGGGCGCCGACCACTCGGACGCCTTCCGCAGCGGGCCGGCCGCGCCGTTGGTGGCCGAGACGGCCCTGGCGTTCTTCGATCGGCACCTCAAGGGCCGCGACGAGGCGGGCGAGGCGCTGGAGGCCACCCCCGGCATGGAGGCCGATCCGTAGGCCCCCAGGATCGTCGGCGGCCAGGGTCGTCAGCGGCCGCGGGGCCGGCCCACGTCGGGCCGGTCCCAGTTGCACACCCCCTCGGGGAAGATCTGCTCGAGCCGGGCCCGCTCCTCGGCGGTGGGCTCCCAGTCGCCGTACACGTCGTTGCGGAGCGCCCGGCGCACCGACTGCAGGTCGCACTTCCACACGCCGCCCTCGTACGGGCCGCCCGCCTCGCGCCGGGACGACGAGTAGATGGGGAACCGCTGCGTGCAGGCGCCGGGGGCCCGGTCGTCCAGCACGCCGTCCCACACCCGGCGGCCCGAGGCGATCAGGCTGCCGTCGGTGGCGAAGCACGAGTCGACCGCCCGGGACGGCTTGTTGCGGGCGACGCTGCGGTCGGGGTGGGCGGCGATGTTCGCCATCCACTCGTCGATGACCTCGAACGCCATCGGCGTCTGGTCGAACGCGACCGCCGGGCGGGCGTCGGTGAACCAGACGACCTGGTTGGAGGCGTCGCCGTCGGCGTTGATCATGCGCTGGCGGGCGGCGAAGGACTCGTGGCTGTGGTGCATGTCCAGCTCGTCCTCGAGGTAGTGCCGCCAGTCGATGACCGGGATGTCGATGTCGCCGTCGAACTCCATGCCCGACGTGTACGCGGCGTTCATGGCCTCGACGTCGCCCTCCCGCCGGGGCGCCGGCGTGGCGCCGCCGTCGGGGCTGAGGTTCATGTTGCGCGAGCTCCACGGGTCGAAGTTCTCGGGCGTCAGCGGTCCGTTGAACGGGAAGCCCTCGGGCACCATGTCCGCGGTCTCCCTCCAGCTCCCGATCTGGGCGTTCAGGTCGAGGAACTCGGCGGGGGAGATGACGCCCGACTGCAGTGCCTGGAGGCCGTACTGCACGCCGACGTTGTCCCACGGCACCCGCACGAACCCGTCGTCGCCGACGCCGTAGATGTTGCGGGTGTCGCCCCAGTGGGTCCACTCGACGCCCTCGGTGCCCTGGGCCAGCTTGTCGATGTCGTCGACGTCGGTGAACGTCGGGTTCAGCACCAGCGGGGTGAGCCCGAACCACGCGGGCTTGCACTCCATCAGCGCCGGGGCCGGCGAGGCCGGGTCGCGGTCCATGACCTGGTAGCCGAAGTTGGCGTAGAGCTGGTAGAGCAGGTTCCACTGGTTGGTCTCGCCCGGCGACAGGTTCTTCGGGAAGTTGGTGCCGTTGAGGCCCAGGATCGCCTGGCGGACCTCGGGATCCTTCCAGTGGGCGTTGTCGCGGTCGGTCACGTCGAAGTAGTGCTCCAGCAGCTCGCAGTCGCCGACGTGGATGGTCTGGGTGACCATGTCGGGGTAGGAGTACTGGGCGATGGCGGCGTCGATGAGCCCCGGATGGTTCTGGGCGTAGACGTACTGCTGGATGGCGCCGCCCGAGCCGCCCACCGCGACGGTGTAGTCGGGCACGCCGTGGGCCTCGACCGTGTGCTCCTTGAGCATGACCGCGGCCTCGCCGCCCACCTGCAGGTTGTAGTGGGTGCTGGTGCGGGTGCCGCTCGACCACATGACGCCGTAGCCGGCGCCGAGCAGGTCGGTCGGGAGCATGGCGCCGGTGCTGGTCGTGCCCTGGTGGTGGCCGATGCCGACGCCGCCCTGGAAGCTGAACACCAGGCGTCGGTTCCACAGCGAGTCGTCGGGGGCGGTGGCGTCGGCCTCGCCCACGGGGGCGAGCATGGCCACGCTGTAGATGAACCGGTTGATGGTGCCCCGCTCCCAGCGGACGACGAAGGGCACGGTCCGGCCGTCCATCGTCGTGGTGGTGGCCACGTCGGCCGGCGGGGCGGCGGGGTCGTCCAGCCAGTGGAAGTTGTTGTCGGTGGCCGACCGGTAGACGTAGCCGTAGCGGGTGACGGCCGCGCAGTCCTTGCTCCAGCCGACGGTCTGGGCGGCGGCGGTGGGGTAGCCCCGGCCGTCCTGGGGGTAGCTGCCGTCGGCCGCCTCGGCGGCCACGGGGATGCCGACGCTGTCCTGGTTGTCGACCAGCGGCTGGCCGAGCAGCGGCCGGCCGTCGAACCGGGCCCGGGCCGTGGCGCACAC
Source organism: uncultured Acidimicrobiales bacterium (assembly GCA_963842395.1). Classification (GTDB taxonomy): domain Bacteria; phylum Actinomycetota; class Acidimicrobiia; order Acidimicrobiales; family VFJN01; genus ZC4RG19. Next base: position 1,418,287 of record CAWJGJ010000001.1, on the reverse strand, counting down.
GAACGGCTGCTGCTGCGGGCCCGAGAAGATGGGCCCGCCGATGGGGTGGTTGACGAGCGTGACCTCGGCGGCGCGGGGACGGCTGTCGCTCCGCCCCCGCACGGCCGTGACCCGCAGGGTGTTCTCGCCGTCGGCCAGGCCCTCGACCAGGCCGACCAGTGTGTGGTCGTCGTCGCCGGTAGGGGCGAAGGCGGCGGTGACGTCGGTGTCGCCGAGCGTGACCCGCACCTTGTCGACGGCCGTGCGGCGGGGCACCACGACCTCGACGAGGGCGTCGCCGCCCGACACCTGATCGGGCTCGCCCGACAGCACGGTGACCCGGAAGCGGTTGCCGCCGTCGTCGGCGGGCGCGCCCGCGGCCGGCCCGCTCCCCACCAGCGTGCTCGCCGCCAGGGCGGTGATCATGGCCGCCGCGGCCAGCCGGTGGTGGCCACCGATCCGCCGCCCGTGACCGCGCGCCGTACGTCGTCGTCCCTGATCCGGCATGTCGTCCCCCCTGTGCGGCCCACCCCTTCTCGGGCCGTGGCGGGACCGTACCGGCGCCACCGGTCACGTGCAATGAGTCGCCCGGCGCCCCACGTGGTGACGCCTCGCTCGGTCCGCGCGTCGGTGGGCCGGAGGCGGAGCTCCGTCGTCAGAGCGCGGTCCGTTGCGCGGCTGCCCATGCCTTCTCAGACGTGTCCCGACTTTTACCGTGTTTCTAGCATTTCCCATGCCCTTTCCTATCGAACACGTGTACGATGATGGACGATGTTCGAGGAGCTGGAAGCGGCGATCGAGGGGCTGGAGCTCGGGGACGACACCGACGCGCTGGCCGTCGTGTTGTCGCTCCGGGGCCGGCTCGACGCCCGCATCGCCGTCGCTGTCGCCGCGGTCGACGCCGCCGGGTCGTGGGAGGCCGACGGGGCCACCTCCACCGTCGCATGGCTGGCCGACCGGGGCGGCCTGACCCGGCGCCAGGCCGGGCGCACCGCACGCCGGGCCCGCCTCACCGCTCGGCTACCGCACACCCACGCCGCCTGGGCCGACGGCGCGCTCACCTCCGGCCAGGTCGAGGCCGTCTGCGCCAACCTCGACCACGAACTGGTCGACCTGTTCGCTCGTCACGAGGCCGCTGTGCTGCCGCGGCTCGTCGACCTGTCGCCTGCAGACGTCGGCGCCGGCATGCACACGTGGCACGAGCTGGCCGACGACCGGCCCCCGCGGCCGGAGCCGCCCCAGCGTCTGCACGCCTCGCGGCTGCTCGACGGCCAGCTCGCCATGCAGGGCACGCTGAACGGCGAGACCGGTGAGCTGCTGCTCACCGCCCTCCGTCTCGCCCAGACGGACGACGTCGAGGGCGAGCCCGTCCGCACCGTCGCCACCCGCCGGGCCGACGCGCTCGGCGACGTCTGCCGGTTCTTCCTCGACCACCAGCAGACCCGCCGCGGCGGCCGCCACCGCCCCCACATCAACGTGGTGCTCGACGTTGACGAGCACGGCGACCTCGCCCATGCCCATACGGCGGGCGATACGCCCGTCGACGGCATCACGGCCGGGCGGCTGCTCTGCGACAGCGTGCTGCACCGTGTCCTCACCCGTGGCCGCTCGGCGATCGTCGACTACGGGCACGGCACCCGCACCATCGCCGCCGCCACCTGGAACGTCCTGCTGGTCCGCGACCGTCACTGCCGGTTCCCCGGCTGCGACCGCCTGGCCGAGTGGTGCGAGGCGCATCACGTCCAGGCCTGGCAGGACGGCGGGCCGACATGCCCATCCAACCTGGTGCTCACCTGCAGCCGCCACCATCACCTGCTGCACACGCCCGGCTGGCACGCCCGGCTGCTGCCCGACGCCACGTTCGAGGTCACCGACCCCCGGGACCGCGTGCGCGTCACCCGAGCACCCCTCGCCAACGGCCCACCAGAGCCGTCCCCGGCACCGCTCGCCGGCTGAGTCAGCGGTCCGGGTGCTGGTCGTCCGGCGATGACGACCAGCACCTCGTGCCCCTGTGGGCCGGGACGCTCAGCCCTTGAGCTGCGCGAGCGTCGACGCGAGCTCCTGGGCGCTGGCGGCCGCGTTGGCCTCCAGCGCGATGGTCTCGTCGCGGACGCGCAGGGTGATGTTCTGCCGCAGGGCGATCTTCTTCACGTCGATGCCGACCACGTCGGAGATCGGCACCGAGCTGAGCACCTCCTTGACCTTGCCGCCCAGCCCGAGGCCGATCGGCGCCCCGATCTTCACGGTGAGCAGCCGCTGCCGCGTGAGCACGATCGCGCACGGGCTCGACAGCTGCAGGCCCGCGGCCGTGGCGGCGTCGTTCGCCGCCCGGCGCTCACCGCCGCCCATCGCCGCACCGGCGGCGCCCAGCGCCCCGGCGCCGGCCGCGGCCTTGGTGGTGCCTTTGGGCTGGGCGACGATCGCCACCAGTGGTTCCTCGCCCGGGGCGAGGTGAGGGCGGACGCCCTCGATCACCTTGTCCTCTTGCTTGCTCATGCTTCCCGCTCCTGGCCTGCGGCCGGGCCGCTCGGGCCCCGCTCGCTGCATTGCGGACGCTCGCTCATGGATTCGCCGTCTCCCTGGTCGTACGGCCCTTGGCCGTGGAGCGCGGCACGCTAGCCAGCGGATGCGGCGCCGAGGGATCAGGTGGTGATGACCAGCTTGCCGCGGGCGTGGCCCTCCTCCAGGCGCCTGATGGCATCGGGGGCGTCGCTCAACGGATAGGTCCTGTCGATGACCGGCGTGACCGTGCCGGCCTCGATCATCTCGGCGAGGACCTCGAGGTCCTCCTGCCCCTCGGACGACAGCATCCCCCGCAGCCGCTGGCGCACGAACAGCGAGAGCAGCACTGCCCCGAGGACACGATCGACGCCGCCGAGCCACTTGCCGCCCCCCTCGCCGCCGATGAGGACGAGGGTCCCCCGCTCGGCGAGGGCGCGCCGGAGGACGGAGACCGGCCGGTTGCCCGCGGTGACGAGGACGAGGTCGAAGCGGCGCACGCCGTCCGGGAAGTCGTCGACCGTGTAGTCGATGGTGGCGTCGGCGCCGAGCGAGGTGACGAGGTCGACCTTTGCCGTGCTGCACACCCCGGTCACCTCGGCGCCGAACGCCTTGGCCAGCTGGACGGCGTACGTCCCGACGCCACCGCCTGCACCGACGATCAGGACCGTCTGCCCGGCCTCGAGCCGTCCCGCATCGCGCAGCGCATGGAGCGCGGTGAGCGCGGAGACGGGGACGGCGGCCGCCTCCTCGAAGGTGAGGCGGGCCGGCTTGTGAACGAGCTGGTCCTGCTTGGCGCAGGCGTACTCGGCGTACGAACCGCGCTCGCACACGCCGACCACCTCGTCGCCCGGCGCGAACCGGGTCACACCAGGACCGACGGCCTCGACCAGCCCCGCGACGTCCCTGCCCCGCACGGCCACCTTGGGCTTGCGCAGCCCGAAGCCGACGACGCGGGTCAGGTAGGGCAGCCCGGTCATGAGATGCCACACGCCGGGGTCGACGCCCGCGGCGCGCACGCGCACGAGAACCTCGCCGTCCCCGGCAACCGGCCTGTCGATGTCCCGTAGCTCCAGTACGTCGGCCGACCCGTAGACGTCCTGGACGATCGCCTGCATGGCCGCGGCGGCGGTGCTCATGCAGCAGTGTCTCACGCCCCCTTGGGGCGACCCACCGCGCCTCGAACCCACGCCTGGCGGCGCGGCACGTGGCTGCGCAGGCGGCTACGGGTCCCAGAGGCTGAGTTGCTCGGTGCGGGCGGCGCGGTCGGGGACCGGGTCCCACACCTTGCCGCCGCGGGGGCCGTCGGCGCGGACCTCCAGGCGCTCGTGCCGGAGCGCCCGGCTGGCGCCGCGGCCGTCGCGCACGGCCACGCTGCCGTCGCGCTCGCGGCCGATCACCCGGCCCTCGCGCCAGCGGCCGCCCGAACGCTCGCGCCAGCGCACCCGGTCGCCGGGGGCCAGCCCCAGCGCCAGCAGCTCAGGGGCGGTCGGTCCGGCCACCGGACAGGGAGGCGGCGAGGCGGCGCATGCCGGCCAGCCAGCGGTCGCGGTCGGCCGCCCGACGCTGCTCGAACGTGGCGACCTCGGGGTGGGGGAGGATGAGGAAACGCTCGGCCCGCAGGCCCTCGACCACGGCCTCGGCCACCTGCTCTGGCGACAACACGCCCTGCACGGCCGCCGCCCCGGCGGCGCCGGCCTCGGCGTCCCCGGGGGCGCCGCCGAACATGGGCGTGTCGACCGCCATCGGGCACAGGCACGACACCTTGATGCCCTGGTCGCCGTACGTGAGGGCCAGCCACTCGGCCAGCGCCACCGCGCCGTGCTTGGTGACCGAGTAGGGGGCGTCGCCGGGCTGGGTCAGCAGGCCGGCGGCCGACGCGGTGGACAACAGGTAGCCGCCGCCCCGCTCGACCATGCGGGGCACCAGCGCCCGGGCGGCGTACAGGTGGGCGAGGACGTTCACCGACCAGGCGAGCGACCAGGTCTTGTCGGGCGCCTCGATGCCGCCGTAGCCCAGCACCCCGGCGTTGGACACGAACAGGTCGACGGCGCCGATCTCGTCCTCGGTGCGGTCGATCACCGCCTCGACGTCGGCCTCGACCGTGACGTCGGCGGTGAGGGCCGTCGCCTGCGTGCCGATGGCGTCGGCCGTCGCCAGGGCACCGTCGGCGTCGCGGTCGACCACCACCACGGCCCGCGCCCCCTCGGCCGCGAACCGCTGGCACAGGGCCCGGCCGATGCCGCTGGCCCCGCCGGTCACCACGCAGATGCGGTCGCGCAGCTCCATCACCCGGCTCCGACCGCGGCACGGACGGTGGCGGCGGCCGAGGCCCGGCGGTCGCTGCCCCACGGCAGCGGCATGAGGACGGGCACGTCGACCCCGGCGTCCGCGTAGGTGCGCATGGTGGCGTGGACGGTGTCGGGGTCGCCCATCACGTCGATGGCGTCGACCATCCGGTCGCTGACCGCGGCCACCGCGCCCGCCCGGTCGCCGTCCGCGAACCGGGACCGGATCTCGGTCACCTCGTCGCCGAACCCGGCCCGCTCGAAGTTGCGGGCGTAGCTGTCGACCACCGCGTACGAGTACAGGTCGCGCCGGGCCAGCTCGACGCCCTCCTCGCGCTCGCACACCCCGGCGTGGACGTAGGCGTAGATGGTGGCGTCGCCGCCCTTGCGCACCTGCTCGACCGACCAGGGCACGTGCGACGCCGGCAGGTAGTTGAGCAGCACGCCGTCGGCCATCTCGCCGGCCAGCGCCAGCATGCGGGGGTTGAGGGCACCGACCACGATCTTGGGCCTGCGCTCGCCGAGCCGCACGCCCAGGCGGAAGCCCTTGACCTGGTAGAAGTCGCCCGCGAAGTCGACCTTCTCGCCCGACAGGCAGGCCCGCACGAGCGTGACGTACTCGCGCACCCGGGCGAGCGGCCGGTCGCCGTAGGGCACGCCGTGCCAGCGCTCGGTGACCACCGGCGACGAGATGCCGATGCCCAGCAGGATCTCGCGCTCGGGGTGCAGCGCCTGCAGCGTCGCCCCCGCCATCGCCACCACCATGGGCGTGCGCAGCTGCAGGGCCAGCACGCCGGTGCCGAGGTCGAGGCCCGGCGCCGCCGCGCCCGCCGCGGCCAGCACCGAGAACGCCTCGGGGCCGGTGGTCTCGGCGGTCCAGAAGCTGGTGTAGCCAAGCTCGGCCGCCGACCGCGCGGTGCTGACCGCCAGGTCGGGACCGAGGGCCATCAGCGATGCGAAGGTGACGCCGGCGCGCTCCATGCCCATGGATCGCATGTCTAGCCCAGTGGGTCGGCGCGACCCGGCACGGTGACACCGCCGACGCGCGCGGCGCCGTAGCATTCGCCGCCATGGAGCTGACGGCGGCCGAGGGCCGCGTGCTCGGATGCCTGATCGAGCTGGAGGCGGCCTCGTCGGACGCCATCCCGTTCACGCTCAACGCCCTGCGGTTGGCCTGCAACCAGCCGACGGGGCGGGACCCGGTGGTCGCCTACGACGACCGCACGGTCGAGGACACCCTCCTCGCGCTCAAGTCCCGCGGCCTGGCCCGGTTCGTGCCGCCCACCGACACGGTGCGCACCACCCGGTACCGCCAGCGGGCCGACGAGCGCTGGCGCATGGGCCCGGCCGAGCTCGCCGTGCTGGCGGTGCTGCTGCTCCGCGGCGTGCAGACGGTGGCCCAGGTGCGCTCGCACGTCCAGCACCTGCACCCCGCCGCCAACGCCGGCGAGGTCGACGCCGTCCTCGACACCCTGGCCGCCCGCACCCCGCGGCCGTTCGCCGCCCGGGTGGGCCGCCGGTCCGGCGAGCACCAGACCCACTGGGTCGAGGTGCTGACCGGCCCCCCGCCGGACTGGACGGGCGACGCCGAACACGACGCCGAGGCGCGCCCGCAGCACCGCACCGGCGACGGCGCCCGTTCCGGCGGCTCGCACGAGCGCGGCGGGCGCGGCATGCGGGCCCGTGTGGCGGCCGCGCCGGCCGAGCTGGCCTCGCCGTCCTACGCCGAGCTGGTGGCCCGGGTGGCCGATCTCGAGCAGCGCCTGGCCGCCGCCCTGGAACGGCGGGCGCCGGTGGCCGGCGACTGGTCCGCGCCCACGTACCCTCCGCCGCCCCCACCGGTCGAAGTGCGTCCCGTCCGGCCGGTCCAGGGCCAGCTCCCGCCGGTGGGCGAGGACGGCTGGCGGACGGCGCGCCACCTGCCTGCGGATGGCCGGGCCGACGGCGCGGCCGGCGCCAGCCTGGCCGACCTCGGTGACCGGCTGAGCGACATCGAGCGCCGCCTGGCCCGCATCGAGGCCGAGCTGGGCGCCCTCCGCTGAGGCGACCCCGGCGTCGCTGCCCGGGTCGGGAACGCCGGACGCCACCGGCGCCCGGCGTCAGAAGCTGCCGGTGCGGGTGAGGACGTAGTCGGTCGCCACCCGGTCGGTGTTGACCGGGCGCACCATGACGTCGAGGGTGGTCTTGTCGTCGCCACCGCACTCGGTCTCGCCCAGCGTGATCGTGGCGGGGGCCTCGGGACTGCTGATGGCGCTGTCGACCGGCTCGTCGTTGTCGTAGACCTCCAGCGACAGCACGATGCCCGGCGGGGCCTCGAGCGTCAGCACCACCTGCCCGTCGCACAGCAGGTGGAGGTGGTCCTCGACCTCCATCGGGTAGGTGTCGACGTCGTCGGCGGGCACGATGTTGGCGGTCACCATCTCGCCGAGAGGCCGGCCGTCCTGGTCGTCCGGCGCCGCCTCGCACCCGTTCTCCCAGGCGCCGTCGTAGTCGTCGTGGTCGTCGATGCACCCGGTCCCGTCGGTGAACGGCGCCGGCTCGCTCTGGCCGCACGGCTGGTAGGGCAGGTCGACGCAGCCGTCCCCGGCCTGGCCCGCGCCGTCCGCCAGCGTCGCCTCGCCCCCGGGACGGGCCCCGGGCCAGACGGCGACCGCGAGGGCGACCAGGGCGACGGCGGCCACCGCGCCGCCGAGCACGGCCCGCGATCGCCGGTCCCAACGCAGGCGGGGCACGGCCCCGGTGGCGACGGCGGTGCCCTCGTGACCACCGGCGAGCGCGGCGGCGCTGGGCCGGCGCTCGGGCCGGGGGTCGAGCATGCTGCGGAGCAGGCGGCGCAGCGAGGCGGGCAGCGACTTGGGCACCCGGTCGATCTTGCCGCTGGCGGCCCGCACCATCAGCAGGCCGGGGTCGCCCTGGCCGTAGGGTCCCTCGCCGGTTGCGGCGAACAGCAGGGTCGCACCGAGCGAGAACACGTCGGTGGCCGGCGAGACCGGCTCGCCCCGGGCCTGCTCGGGCGCCATGAATCCCGGCGTGCCCACCACCATGCCGGCGACCGTCAGGCCGTGGGTCTGGTCACGGCTGAGGGCGACGCCGAAGTCGGCCAGGCACGGCTCGCCCCGGTCGTCGAACAGGACGTTGGCCGGCTTGATGTCGCGGTGGACGACCCCCTCCTGATGGGCGGAGGCCAGCGCGCCGAGCAGCCGCCGGGCCTGGCGCTCGACCTCGTCGGCGGGGGCGGGGCCGTGCTGGGCCACCCGCTCGGCCAGACTGCCGCCCGCCATGTAGGGCATGACGAGCACGATCTCGTCGCCCTCGTCCACCACGTCGACCAGCCGCACCACGTTCGGGTGGTGGAGGCGGCGCAGCACGTCGGCCTCGCGCATCAGGCGCTGGTGGGCCCGGGCGATCTCGGCGGCCGAGCCCTGCAGCGTCAGCCGCTTGAGCGCGACCTTGTTGCCGTCCTCGTCGCGGGCCAGGTCGACGACGCCCATGCCGCCGCGCCCCAGCCGGGCGATCAGGTCGTAGCTGCGCTCGCTCACCAGCCGCTCAGGCTACGACGGACGGCGGCGTCGCCGTGACTCGGGGGCGGCGCGCCCACCCGTCCGCCGGGTGTGGCGGGGAGGTTACGGACGGTAACTGCCGTTCCTGTCGCCGCCGCGACCGCGATGCCCGGTATGGTGGTGGGCGTGACCGAGACCCGTGCGCTCGACGAGATGATCAGCGAGGCCTTGGCCGTCATCGACAAGGGCCTGGGTGATCTGGGGCACCGTGAGCTGGTGTCGTCCAACGAGGTCGCTGACCTCCTGCTCGACGTGCGCATGCTGCTGGCCAGCCCGGCGCCGTCGCACGACCGCGACGACGTCGCGGTCGTGGGCTGACTCGGCGCCGCGCCCGCCCGACCTCGCCGGCGCTCAGCGCTTGAGCGAGGTGTGCTTGTACTCGTTGAGCTCGGGGAACCCGCCCAGCAGGTCGACCACCCGGTCGATCGTGCGCTCAGCCAGCTCGGCGTCGCCCTTGGGGCGGGTCATGAGGCGCACGAACACCGACTCCTCGCCCTGGACGAAGGTCGGGACGCCCCACACGTTGTGATCGTCGGCGGCGGCGGTGTGCTCGTCGCGGACCATCTGGAGCGGCTTGCCCGAGGCGACCTCGGCGAAGACCGCGTCGGCGTCGACCCCGTGGTCGGTGAGCACCCGACGGACCTCGCCCTCGTCCTCGAGATGGCGGCCCTCGTCGTGGCGCAGGGCGAACAGCGCCTCGTGCACGTCGAGGAAGCGGTCGGGGAACTGGTCGCGCACGACGACGGCGACCTGCAGGGCCAGCAGCCCGGTGTCGGACTCGGGGCGGTCCCACACGTCGGGGTCGCCCTCGGCGACATGTACCTGCCCGAGCGAGAAGGGCACGAAGGTCACGTCCCAGTCGGCCCCGGCCCGTAGGGCCTCGATGAGGTGCTCGTGCGCGTTGCGGGCGAAGGGGCAGCGGTAGTCCCAGGTGGCGGTGAAGGCGGTCACACGAGGAGCAACCGCATGCCTCCCGAGCGCATTCCCCGGTGCCGCAGTCCACGCGGTCGCCGGCGGAGCCGTCAGTCCGCCTCCACGACCGGGAAGGGCCACACGCTCCGGGCGAGCCGGGCCAGGACGATGCCCAGCAGCGCGCCGGCGACGACATCGGACGGGTGGTGGATCTTGACGTACACCCGGCTGCCGGCCACCACCGCGCCGATGGCGTAGTACACGGGCCACAGGGCGTCGTCCTCGGCCAGGAGACCGGCCGCGGTCATGGCCGACGAGGCGTGACCGGACGGGAAGCTGCTGGTGCGGGGACGCCGCAGGCGGCGGGGGCGCTCCTGCTCCCAGGCCGGGCGGTGGCGGCGGAAGATGTTCTTGACCGGGCCGTTGACCAGAGCCGACTCGACGCCCAGCACCGCGGCCACCCGGACGGCGTGGATGGCGCGGCGGTCGGAGCCCAACGCCCGGGTGGCGCTGACCAGGTGCCAGACGAGGCTGAAGTCGCCCAGGTCGGACGCTGCGTACATGACCCGATCGACGTGCGGGTGCCCGCGGAAGGCGTCGACCCGCGTGTCGATCGCCGCGTCGAAGCGGGCCACCGCCCGCGTGAGCGAATGCAGTACCGGCATGGCCTACCGCGCGGCGACCATCGGCGGCGCCGCCACCGGCTGCGGGCTCGGGGCCCGCTCGACCGGTGCGTCGACCGGTGCGCCGCCGGCACCCTCGGCGGCGAGGGCCGCGAGCTGCTCGCCGAGGCGCTGGGCCTCGGCCGGGTCGCCGCCGAAGCTGGGGCAGTACGCCTTGAACGCGCAGTACTCGCACAGGCGGGACGGCTGGGGCCGGAAGTCCTCGCGGTCGCACGCCCGCTCGACGGCCTGCCAGACGGCGCCCAGCGTGCGACGCGTCCCGCGGGTGGACTGGTCGGTGGGGGCGGTGGTGATGGCGAGGGGCGCCTTCAGGTAGAGGAGCTGGACCATGCGGGGCCGCACGCCCAGGATCTGCTCGCACAGGAGCGAGTAGATGTGCACCCCGGAGAGGCGCTTGCGCTCGTACTGGGTGCTGGGCGCACCGCCCGTCTTGTAGTCGGTCACCACCAGGCCACCGTCGGCGTCGAGCTCGAGGCGGTCGATGATGCCGCGCAGGCGGATGCCGTCGATCTCGGCCTCGACCCGGAGCTCGAGCCCGATCGTGCGGACGGTGGTCGGGTCCTCGAGCAGGAAGTAGTTGCGCACCAGGTCGGCGGCGTCGGCCCGGAACGCCGCCGCGTCGTCGGCCCCCAGCGCCAGGGACTGGTAGTCGGCGTCGTCGGGCAGCGCGGCCGCGGCCTCGTCGAGGCAGGCCAGGCCGGCGTCGAGGGTGCGCTCGGCCGGGTCGAGCAGGTGCAGCCGTTCGAGGGCGGCGTGCACGAGGGTGCCCCGGGTGGTGGCGACGGTGGGCGGGTCGGGCAGTCGGTCGATGGCCGAGAAGCGGAACGCCAGCGCGCAGTCGGTGAACGACGACACCTTGGAGGGGCTGAGCGACCGCGGCACCGGGAAGGCCATGTGCCGAGCGTACGCCGGGGGTATGACACCGGGAGCGGATGCCGCCGGGCGTCGCCGAGGGCGGGCCGGGGGACCGGACGCGGGATCAGTCCAGCTCGAGGGCGGTGCGCACCGCCACGGCCATCGCCGGCGGGTCCTCCATGGGACCGAAGTGGGTGAGCGCCGGGTACCGCTCCAGGTGGCCGCGGGGGATGCGGTCGACGACAGCCGGCATGAGCAGGGCCGGTCCTGCCCCGTCGCCGCTGGCCACCACCGTGACGGGGCACGCCACCTCGTCGAGCCGCTCGAACGTGGCGTGGCCCCGGGCGCCCTGGAAGACGGCCGCCTCGGTCTCGGGCGCGCACTTCAGCTCGACCGCGTCGTCGCCGGGCACCGCGCGCAGGCCGTGGTCGACGTAGGCCCGCAGCGCGTCCGGGCAGAGCCTGTTCAGCGGGGGCTTCGCCGCGAAGTTGGCGTACGCCGCGTCGCGATCGGGGAACCACGGCCGCCGGCGGGCCGCGCTCTCGGCCATCGGGTTGGGCGGCAGCGCGGCCCGCCCGCCCTCCGGCGGCGGCATCACGATCGGTTCGTAGAGCCAGAGCCGGCTGAACGTGCCCGGCCTCCGCTGCTCGGCCATGAGCAGCGCGGCGCCGCCCATGGAGTGCCCGGCGGCGCGCAGCCCGTCGACCGGTTGGCCGTCGTCGCGGAGGGCGTCGACGACCGCCAGCACGTCGTCGGCCATGCCCGTCCAGCTGTAATCGCCCGAGCCGGGCGCGGTGCTGTCGCCGTGCCCCCGGAAGTCGAGGGCCCAGCACCGGGCCGCGCCGGCGAGCTGATGAGCCAGCGGCGCCCACGTCATGGCCAGGAAACCGGTGGGATGGCACAGCAGGACGGGCGGCCCGGCGCCGCCCAGGTCGTGCAGCGCGAGGGTGACGCCGTCGGTGGACGCCACCTGGCGGAGGGGCACCGGCGTGGGCGTGGTCATCCGCCCATGCTGGCCGCGGGCCGTGCGGTCGGGTCAAACCGGCGCCCCGACCGCGATCGGCGGCCCGCCGCGCCGGTAGGGTCGGCGTCCTGACCGAGACCGTGGACACCGAGGCGGTGCGCGCCGCCAACCGCGCCTACTACGACGCGTTCGAGGCCCGCGACCTCGACGCCATGTCCGACCTGTGGCATCACGGCGACGACGTGGTGTGCACCCACCCGGGCTGGAAGACCCTGCACGGCTGGGGGGCGGTGGCGGGATCGTGGTTCGCCCTGTTCGGCGGCCCGCAGCAGCTCCAGTTCATCCTCACCGACGAGCGCGTCCACCTGTCGGGCGACGTGGCCTGGGTCACCGTCGACGAGAACCTCATCAGCGAGCGGGTCGGGGCCACGGTCGCCGCCGTGAACGTGTTCCGGCGTCTCGACGAGCGGTGGCTGATGGTGCTGCACCACGGCTCGCCGGTGGCGCCGACGGCACAGGACTAACCTGCAGGTTCAGTGCAAGATTCAGCTCTCCCCACCGACGGTCGTGCGGCCCGCGCGGTTCGTCACGCGTGACGCCATCGTCGAGGCCACCGTGGCGCTCGTCGAGGAGGGTGACCTCCGGCCCACCGCCCCCCGCATCGCCGAGCGCGCCGGCGTGTCGGTGCGCTCGGTCTTCCAGCACTTCGACGATCTGTCCTCGCTGTACACGGCCGTCGTCCAGCGGGTGGTCGAGCGGCTGGCCGTCCTGCTGGTGCCGATCGATCCCGCCCAGGCCCTCCCCGAGCGGGTGGCGACCTTCGCCCGCCACCGCGCCAACCTGCTGGAGGCCGTCACCCCCTTCCGGCGGGCGGCCGCCGTCCACGGGCCCTTCGCCCCCGAGATCCGCCACGCCGCGGGCAAGGGCACGCTGTTCCTGCGTCTCGAGGTCGAGACGGTCTTCGCCCCCGAGATCGCGGCGGCGGTCGACGAGGGCGACCGCCGCGAGCTGACCGGCGCCCTTGCCGCCGCAGCCTCGTGGCCCGTGTGGGAGTCGCTCCGGTCCGAGGCCGGCTACACGTCGGCGCAGGCGCAGGGCGTGCTCAGGCGCATGCTGCTGTCGCTGCTGGCAGGATCGGGCCGATGAGCCTCGCCGCCGCCGCACCCGCCCCCGCCACCGCCGACCCCGCCCGGCGCACCCGCCGCCGCCTGGCTGCCAGCATGCTGGGATCGGGCGTCGTGCACCTGGTGGCGCCCAGGCTCTACGAGGGCATCGTGCCCCGCTGGGCGGGCGACGCCCGCCGCGTGGTGCTGGCCAGCGGCGTCGCCGAGCTGGCCTGTGGCGCGCTGTTGCTCAACCGGCGCAGCAGCCGCGTCGGCGGATGGGCCACCGCCGCCCTGCTGGTGGCCGTGTTCCCCGCCAACGTGCAGATGGTGCTCGACGCCGGCACCGACCGGCAGGCGGTCAGCATGCCGGCCGGGCCCTTCCGGCTGCTGGGTCTGGCCCGGCTGCCGCTGCAGGTGCCGATGGTGTTGCGGGCGGTGCGGGTGGCCCGCAGCACGCCCGCTGCAGCCAACGGGTCAGCCGAGTGACTTGAGGGCCAGCATGAGCTCCTCGTTGAGGTTGGCCGGCACCTCGTAGCCCTCCTCGTCGCGGATCTCGTCGAAGCGGTCGCGCACCGCCTCGACGGTGAGGTCGGTGTCGACGATGCCCTTGGTCACGCCCACGAACACCCGGGCCACGCGCCCGCCGCCCACCGAGTACACCTCGCCCGACACGGGCACGTCCTCGTGCGCCAGGAACGCCACCACGGGGGTGACCATCTCGGGCAGCAGCCGGTCGGCCGCGGGGCCGAGGATGTCCTCGGTCATGCGGGTCTTGGCCACCGGGGCGATGGCGTTGACCTTGATGTTGCTCTTGGCGCCCTCGACCGCCAGCACCCGGGTGAGGCCGACGAGGCCCATCTTGGCGGCCCCGTAGTTGGTCTGGCCGAAGTTGCCGAACACGCCGGCGCCCGAGCTGGTGTTGACGATGCGGCCGTAGCCCTGGTTGCGCATGTGCTCCCAGGCCGGCTGGGTGACGTTGAAGGCACCGCGCAGGTGGACGTCGAGGACGGCGTCGACCTTGTCGGGCTCCATGTTCTTGAACGACGCGTCCCGCAGGATGCCCGCGTTGTTGACGATGATGTCGACCTTGCCCCAGGCGTCGAGGGCGGTCTGGACGATGGCCCTGCCGCCCTCCGGGGTGGCCACCGAGTCGTAGTTGGCGACGGCCTCGCCGCCCCCGGCCGCGATCTCGTCGACGACGGCCTGCGCGGCCGTTGTGCCGCTGCCGGTGCCGTCGACCGAGCCGCCGAGGTCGTTGACGACCACGAGCGCGCCCCGCCGAGCCAGTTCGAGCGCGTGCGAGCGGCCCAGGCCCCCGCCGGCGCCGGTGATGATCGCGACCTTGCCGTCGAATCCGAGATCTGCCATCCGGCCAGCGTAGGAGGCCGCCGCGGGGGCCTCCGAATCGGGCCCGACCAGGTGCGGCCGGGGTCAGACGTGCAGGTCAGAGGCGCCGGTGCGACCGGGCGTCGAGCCACGAGCCGAGGCCGAGGACCACGTACACGGCGGCCACCGTGGCCGCCACCCAGGCGTAGCCGCCGGCCACCGGCACGATCAGCAGGCAGGTCACCGCCGCACCGAAGAAGAAGACGGCCCGGTTGTCCATCAGCACCTCATGACAGCAGGTCGACGACGAGGAACGTGAGCCACGAGATGGCGAACGCGCACGGGATGGTGAGGATCCACGCCCACACCACCCGGCCGGCCACGCCCCAGCGCACGGCCGAGAGGCGCCGCGCCGCCCCCACCCCGACGATGCCGCCGGTGATGGTGTGGGTGGTCGACACCGGGATGCCCGCGGCGGAGGTGGCGAACAGCGTGATCGCCGCCCCCGACTCGGCCGCCACGCCCCCGACCGGCTGCAGGCGGGTGATCTTCGAGCCCATCGTCTTGACGATGCGCCAGCCGCCCGTGAGCGTGCCGAGGGCGATGGCCGTGTGGGCTGCCAGCACCACCCAGAGGGGGGTGGCGGCGTCGGGGGCCGCATGGCCGCTCGCGATGAGCAGGGCGAGGATGATGCCCATCGTCTTCTGGGCGTCGTTGGCCCCGTGCCCCAGGCTGAAGGCGGCCGCCGACGCGAGCTGGCCGGTGCGGAAGCCCCGGTGGAGCCGCTCGACGTTCCGGTTGCGGTGGAACACCCAGAAGATCGTGAGCGTGATGATCATGCCCATGGCCAGGCCGATCAGCGGGGACAGCACGATGAAGATGCCGATCTTCTGCAGGCCGTCGACGATGAGGACGCCGAAGCCCGCCTTGGCCACCGCCGCGCCCGCCATGCCCCCCACCAGGGCGTGCGACGAGCTGGTCGGCAGGCCGAACCAGAAGGTGACGAGGTCCCAGATGATGGCCCCCATCAGCCCGGCGAAGATGACGCCGATCGACAGCACCGACTGGACCACCACGTCGTTGGCGATGGTGGCGGCCACGGCGTCGCCGAACACGAGGAAGGCGGCGAAGTTGAAGAACGCCGCCCAGGCCACGGCGATGCGGGGCGTCAGCACCCGCGTGGAGACCACGGTGGCGATCGAGTTGGCCGCGTCGTGGAAGCCGTTGACGTAGTCGAACCCGAGCGCGACGGCGATGACGAAGAGGACGGACAGTTGCATGGGTGTGGGTCAGGTGGTGGCGGTGCTCGGGATCACGCGTGCTTGAGGACGATCGACTCGACCACGTCGGAGATGTCCTCCAGCGTGTTGAGGGCCGCCTCCATCGCCTCGATGACGTCCTTCCAGCGCAGCACCTCGAGCGCCTCGAACTCGCCGCCGAAGAGCCGGGCGAGGATGCGGCGGTGGACGGCGTCGCCCTCGCTCTCCAGCCGGTCGATGGCTTCGAGGTGGGGTTGGGTGCCCTTCATCGACTCGAGCCGGGCCATGAGCAGCTGCGTCTCCTCCGCGCACTGCACCACCAGGTCGGCCTGCTCCTTCAGCTCGGGCAGGGCGCTGTCGATGCCGGTGAGCTGCATCCGGTGGGAGACCTCGAGCATGTCGTCCACGACGTCGTCGAGCTCCTCGGCCAGCGCGTGGATGTCCTCGCGGTCGAACGGGGTGACGAAGGTGCTGTTCAGTCGCTGGACGATCGTGTGGACGATCTCGTCGCCCCGCTGCTCACAGGCCTTCACCTTCTCGTGCAGCGAACCGTCGGTGGGGTCGGTGAGCATGTCGCGCAGGCGGTGGGCGCAGTCGGCCACGTTGGCGGCCGAGTCGTTGAACAGGTCGAAGAACGCGTCGTCGGTGGGGATCAGACGGAAGCGCAACCCGCTCAGCTCCCGTCGACGAGGTAGCAGACGCGTTCGGCTATGTGCACGGCGTGGTCTCCTAGTCGTTCGTAGAACCGGGCGACGAGGGCCGTCTGGAGGGCATCAGGCAGCGCGACCTCTGACCTGCCGAGCTCGTCGACCAGCTGCTCGTGCAGCTCGTCGAGCTGGTCGTCGGCCTTGTCGAGGCGGGCGGCGGCCTCACGGTCGCGCTCGGCCCAGGCGTCGGCCGACTGCCGCCACAGGTCGACGCACACCGAGCCCATCTGCTCGAGGAGCCCGCGCACGGTGGGCGTGAGCCGGAGGGCCACGCCGGTGGTGCCGCGGCTGGCGACGTGCTCGGCAAGGTCGCCGCTGCGCTCGAGCTCGGGGACGACACGCAGCACCGAGACCAGGTAGCGCATGTCGCCGCCCATGGGCGTCTGCGTCAGCAGCTCACGTTCGGTGAGCTGCTCGAGGTCGGCCTCGAGCTGGTCGACGAGGTGGTCCTGGTCGACCAGCGCCCGGGCGGCCTCGCTGTCGCCGGCCAGGAACGCGTCGCTGCCGGCTGCCACGCCTTCGCTCACCAGGGCGAACAGGCGGATGACCTGGGCATCGATCGCGTCGAGCTGCTGGTGGAACCTCCGGCGCAGCTCCTTACGTGGCTCGGTCACGGGCGCACGGTACCGCTCGTTCATTGGGTGGTCACATCTCCGTCACCCGGTGTTCGCCTGTCACGCCTGCACGGCGTCGGCGGCGAACGCCTTGAGGCGCTTGTAGTCGACCTTGCCGTTGGGCGCCCGGCCGATGGTGTCGATCACCACGACGTGCTTGGGTGCCTTGTAGGCCGCCAGCTTCGAGCGGACGTGACCGATCAGCTCGTCGGGGTCGACCTGCGCGCCGGCCGTCTCGACCACGGCGCTGACGACCTCGCCGAACTTGTCGTCGGGGACGCCGACGGCCACGGCGTCGCGCACGCCCGGGTAGGTCTTCAGCACCTCCTCGACCTCCTCGGGGAACACCTTCTCGCCACCCGTGTTGATCACCACCGACCCGCGGCCGAGCAGCGTGAGCGTGCCGTCGGCCTCGACCATGGCGTAGTCGCCCGGGCACGAGTAGCGCCTGCCCTCGAACTCGATGAAGGTGGCTGCCGTCTTCTCGGGGTCCTTGTAGTAGCCGACGGGCTGGTGGCCGCCCACGGCGACCCGGCCGATCTCGCCCGACCCGGGCTCGACGCGGCGGCCGTCGTCGGTGACGACGATGGTGTTCTCGCCGAGCTGGAACGTGGCCGTGCCGCTGGCGTTGTCGCCGGAGGACACCGACTGGCCCATGCCCAGGGCCTCGGAGGACGAGAAGGCGTCGACCAGGATCATGCCGGGATGGTGCTTCAGGAGGCCCTGCTTGACCGGCTCGCTCCACATCACGCCCGAGGAGGCGACCAGGAACAGGCTGGCGAGGTCCCACCGGCCGGGGTTCTCGTCGAGCGCCTTGAGCATGGGCTTGCCGAAGGCGTCGCCCACGATGGCGATCTGGTTGACCCGCTCGCGCACGATGGTGTCGAACATCTCCTCGATGTCGAGGCGGCGCGAGGTGAGTGTCACGCTGCTGCCGCCCACCGACAGGATGATGAGCTGCGTGTAGAGGCCGGTGCCGTGCATGAGCGGGCACGCCGGGAGGCCGACGGGGCCCGCCACCTTCACCTGGGCGCGCACCAGCTCGGGGTCGGCCTCGCTGTCCCGGTAGACCGGGTTGAGCTGGGCCACGAGCGTGCGGAACAGGTCGTCCTGGCGCCACATCACGCCCTTCGGCATGCCGGTGGTGCCGCCCGTGTAGGTCATCATCAGCTGGTCGCCGCTGCGCCCCCAGGGCGGCACCACCCGCTCGGCGTGGCTGGCGGCCGCCTGCTCGTAGGGGATGGCCCACTCGGGGCACAGCCCGTCGCCGTCGTCGACCCAGAGCCATGTGGTCACCTTGGGCACCCGGTCGCGGATGCGCTCGATGGTGCCCGTGAACGTGCCGTGGAACACCACGGCCACGCAGTCGGCGTTGTCCCACAGGTAGACCAGCTCGTCGTCCTGGTAGCGGTAGTTGGTGTTGATCGGCACCAGCCCCGCCTTGAACGACGCGAACATCGACTCGATGTACTCGGTGCCGTTGTAGAGGTATTGCGCGACCTTGTCCTGCTCGACCGCGCCCCGGTCGATGAGGGTGGCGGCCACGCCGTTCGCCCGCCGGTCGAGCTCGGCCCAGGCGACGCGATGGTCGCCGTGCACCTGCGCCTGCGCCTCGGGGAGCTGCTCGGCGATGACTTCCCAGACGTCAGCGAAGTTCCAACCCGACATCGTGGTCCCTTCGTCGGTGGGGGTGGGCGTGGCGCGGTCGGTGGTCGTGTCGACCGTGACCGTGGGAGGGTAGCCAACCCCGGAACGTCCTCGCACCGCCCCAGCGCCTTGCGCGGTGCCCCAGGCGGGGCCGGCCGAGGGGGGCTCGTCAGCCGGGCGGGTCAGCCGATCGCGCTGCCGACGCTCGTGTCCTCGACCGGCGGGTCGCCCGCCGCGCTGATGTCGTGACCGGTGCCGGCGACCGAGATCGCGTCGGTCGACCCGGTGACCTCGACCCGGTGGCCCGTGCCCGACACGCTGAGCGACCGGGCGTCGGCGACGGTGACCTCGTTGCCGGCGCCGTCGACCGACACGGCCCCGCACCGGCCGGTCAGCTCGACCACCAGGTCGGTGCCGGTGACCTCGATGTTCTCGCGTGCCGTGCAGTCGCGCACCTCGTCGGCGGTGATGGCGGCGCCGCCCGTCGCCGAGGCCGGGTCCTCGTCGTCGCCGTCGGTCTCGCCGGTGCCCGGCTCGAGGTCGCACAGGCCGTCGTCCTCGGGGGCGGCGGTGTCGACCTCGACCTGGCCGTCGGGGCCGATCACGACGCTGTCGCCCGCCCCGATCTCGATGCCGTCCTGCCCCACGACCACGCCACCGTCGCCGTCGGTGACCGCGTCGTCCTGCCCGTCGGCCGCGTCGGCGCAGTCCGGATCGGCGGGCGCGCCGGTCGCGCCCTCGGCGTCGCCGGTGGAGTCGATCGCCTCGCCTCCCGGCTCGCCCCCACCGCAGGCGGTCATCGCCAGGACGGCGGCGACGAGCACCGCGAGCGGCGCGGCGCGCCGGGGCGAGGTCGGGGCCGGGCGTCTGCGCATGGCGGGCGAGCCTAGGGACGCACGATGCGCCGCGGTACGCGGCCCGGGCCCGCCCGACCGGAGCGCCGAGCACCCGTTCTGTACGCTCGCCGGGATGGGTGGCGGGGTCGGGCCGGGTCGGACGCTGGGCCGCTACGTGGTGGAGTCCGAGCTGGGTGCCGGGGGGTTCGCGACCGTGTACCGGGCCCGGGACACGGTGTTGGACCGGCCGGTGGCGCTCAAGGTGCTGGACCCGGCCGCGCACCGGAACCCGACGGTGGCGCGCCGGTTCCTGCACGAGGGGCGGGCGGTGGCCCGTCTCGACCATGCGGCGATCGTGCCGGTGTATGACGCGGGTGAGGACGACGGGTTGTTGTGGTTGGCGATGCGGCTGGTGGTGGGCCGGTCGCTGGGTGAGGCGTTGGACGGGGGGCGCCGGTTCGACCACGACGAGGTGGGTGCGTTGGTGGCGCGGATCGGTCCGGCGTTGGATCATGCGCACGCCCTGGATGTGGTGCACCGGGATGTGAAGCCGTCGAACATCTTGTTGGAGGGCGACGATCCGGCGCGGGCGTGGTTGGCCGATTTCGGGATCGCGGCGACCGCCCGCACCGCGGGGCGGTACACGACCGGGGCGTTGGGCACCGCGGCGTACATGGCGCCCGAGCAGATCCGGCCGAGCGACGTGGGGCCACCGGCGGACGTGTACTCGCTGGGGTGTGTGGCCTTCGAGCTGGTCACCGGGCGGCGGCCGTTCCCGGGTGAGGACCACGTGGCGTTGCTGATGGCCCATGCCACCCAGTCGCTGCCGCCCACGGGGGACGCGGGCCTGGACCGGGTGTTCGCCCGGGCCATGGCCAAAGCAGCCGCCGATCGCCCCTCGTCGGGCGGCGCACTGGCGGCCGAGCTGCGCGCCGCCCTGGACCGCTCCCGCGGCGGGGCCGGATCCGCTGGCCCCAGCACCCAACCCCTCCCGCCGCCCCCGCCCGCCCGACGGGCGCCACCGTCGCCGGGGCCGCCCGGGCGCCGACCGCCCCCACCCCCGCCGTCGCCCCGCCCCGAGTCGGCGCCGTCGCATCCACCCACCGTCGCCTACCCGCCTCCGCCGGAGCCGGCGCGGTCGCAGCCGCCCACCGTCGCCTACCCCGCCCGTCCGGCCGGTCCGTCACCCCGCGGCCGCGGCGCGGCCGTGCGCAGCCTGGCGGTCGGGGTGGTGGTGCTGGCGGTGGCCGCGGGTGCCGTGCTCGTCGTGTCGCTGACGCGTGGCGACGACTCCGGCACCCGTAGCTGTGACGACGCCGGCGTCTGCTTCACGCTGCCGCCCGGTTGGGCGGTCGGCGCCGTCGAGCCGGGCCGGGTCAGCCTCGAGCGGGACGGTCGACCGGTGGCGGCGTACAGCCACGGCCCCGGCGCGAGCGCCGACCCCGTCGCCGCCCTCGACGACGCCGACCCCGCGGTGTGTGGCGCGGAGGCCCGCGCCGCACGCGTCGGCGACACCGACGGGGCGCGGTGCCCGGGCGCCGGCGGCGGTGCGGCCGCCCTGACGTTCGCCGCCGACCGCAGGTGGCTCGTGACCGTCGACGCCGGGGTGCCCGAGGACGAGGCGGAGGCCCTGTTCGCCGGCTTCGAGTTCGGCTGAGGCGGCCGCGGGGGCGTCGGCCCGGGCCTCGACGCCGGCCCCACGTCTAACGTCCCCGCATGGACTTCGACCTGCCGTCCGACGACGATCCCCGGCGCCGGCACGTGCGTGACTGGCTGGCCGAGCACCCGGCCGCTTCGGGGCGCCAGCTCGCCGAGGCCGGCTTCGTGGCCCCCCACTGGCCCCGGCCCTGGGGCCTCGCCGCCGATCCGGTCCACCAGCTCGTCATCGACGACGAGCTGCGCCGGGCGGGCGTCCGCCGGCCGGTCAACCCCATCGGCATCGGCTGGGCCGGGCCCACCATCCTGCACGCGGGCAACGACGAGCAGAAGGACCGGTACCTCACGCCGCTGCTGGCGGGCGAGGAGCTCTGGTGCCAGCTCTTCAGCGAGCCGGGGGCGGGCTCCGACCTGGCGGCCCTCGGCACCCGCGCCGAGCGCGACGGCGACGAGTGGGTGGTGAACGGCCAGAAGATCTGGACGTCGCTCGCCCAGTTCGCCGCGCTTCGGCATCCTCATCGCCCGCACCGACACCCAGGTGAGCAAGCACACGGGGATCTCCTACTTCGTGTGCCCCATGGACGCCCCGGGCGTCACGATCCGCCCCATCATCGAGATGACGGGCGGGCACACGTTCAACGAGGTGTTCCTCGACGACGTGCGGCTGCCCGTCGCCAACCTGGTCGGTGACGTGGGCCAGGGCTGGAGCCTGGCCAAGGTCACCCTCGCCAACGAGCGGGTGTCGCTGTCGTCGGGCGGGGCCCTGTGGGGCCAGGGGCCGACGGCGGGCGACCTGATGGACGTCGTGCGGGCCCAGGGCGGGACCACCGATCCGGCGCTGCGCGACCGGCTGGCGCGCCTGCACATCGAGGGCGAGGTGCTGCGGCTCATCCGCCTGCGCACCGTCACGGCCGCCGTCCATGGGCGCGAGCCGGGCCCCGAGGCGTCGGTGCGCAAGGTGCTGGCCGACGAGCACGGGCAGCACGTGTTCGGCCTGGCCAAGGACCTGGCCGGCGCCGCCGGCATGCTGTCCGACGCCGGGCCGTTGGGCGCTCCGGCCGACATGTGGGGCCACGGGTTCCTGTTCGCGCCGGCCCTCACCGTGGGTGGGGGAACCGGCGAGGTCCAGCGCAACATCATCGGGGAGCGCGTGCTGGGCCTACCGCACGAGCCCGACGTCGAGTCCGGGGTGACCTGGGCCGAGAGCCGCCGGGTGCCTGACGCCCTGACCGATTCGCGCCCTCGCCACGCGGTTTGGCAGGATCACCCCATGGCGAAGCGTGCGGCGCCCCACGAGTTCCGGCGGAACGAGAAGGTGCGGACCCTCGACACCCTCCGCGGCGTGCCCGCGGGCACCGAGGGGCGCGTGTACCTGGTCGACGGCTTCGCCTGGACCCGCTACCGGGTGCTGTTCGCCAACGGCGAAGACGTCGGCTCGCTGGACGGCACCGCACTGGCCCGCCCCAAGGACTTCGAGGCCGCGCTCGAGCGGCGCGAGCAGGCCGCCGAGGTCGCCGAGGCCGTGGCCGACGACAGTGCGGCCGAGGACGGGGCGGCGGCCGGCGGGGGCGGCGGCGACAAGACCGTCAACGGCGTGGTGGTGCCGGCCCTGCTGCTCGACCGGTCCAAGCGGGCCCGCGAGCGGCTGACCGCCGCCTGACCGGCGGTGCGCGTCAGGCGCGCAGCTTGGCCAGCACCGCCTCGGCTTCGTCGACGAACTGGTGCACCAGGTCGGCGGCCGGGACGAGGCGGTCGATGGCGCCCACGCCCTGGCCGGCCGGGAAGAACTCGCGGCCCGGGTCGACACCCTCGGTCGTCTCGTCGCCGCCCAGGTGGTTGGCGCCGTCCTGCATCGACCGCATCACCTGGGCCGGGAACCGCTCGGCCGTGAGCTCGCCGCTCTCGTAACCCTGCGTGTAGCTGTTGGCGATGACCCGGCAGGTCTTGCCGGTGTAGGCCCGCGTGACGACGGTGTCGTCCTCGTGGCTGCGCAGCAGCGTGTCCTTGTACCCGTCCACGCTCCGCGCCTCGGGCGTGGCGATGAACCGGGTGCCCACCCACACGCCGTCGGCCCCCAGCGCCAGCGCCGCGGCCAGGCCCCGCCCGTCGACGATCCCGCCGGCGGCGACCACCGGCACCCGGTCGCCCACGGCGTCGACCACCTGGGGCACCAGCGCCATGGTGGCGATGCGGCCGGTGTGGCCGCCGGCCTCGGTGCCCTGGGCCACGACGATGTCGCAGCCGGCCTCGACGGCCTCGACCGCGTGGCGCACCTTGCCGCACATGTTGACCACCACGAGACCGCTGGCGTGGCACAGCTCCACCACGTCGCGGGGAACGCCCAGGCCGGCCACGAAAGCGGTGGCGCCCCCGGCGATGATGTCGCCCACCTTCTCCTCGAGGCCGCGGGGGAGGGCGGTGAGCAGGTCGACGCCGAAGGGCTTGGCGGTGGCGCCCCGGACGGCGGCGATCTCGTCGCGCATCTGGTCGTCGCTCATGGTCGAGGCGCCGAGGCAGCCGAAGCCGCCAGCCTCGCTCACGGCGATGGCCAGGCGGTGGTACGACACGCCGCCCATGCCGGCCAGCATGACGGGGTGCTCGATCTGGAGGGCCTCGGTGAGGCGCGTGGGCAGCATCCGACGATGGTCGTCGCGCTTGACCGCCCGGTCAAGTCTCCCGGTAGGCGCCGGGCCCGGTGAACATGCGGCGGTGCCAGCGGCGGGGCGTGGCCACCATCGCCCGCGGGTAGTCCTCGAACAGCCAGCGGCCGAAGTTGCGCCGCGTCCACCCGGTCGCGCCGGCCAACCGCAGCGCCGCCCGCACGCCCTTGCGATGGCGCACGGCTCGGACGAGCAGGAGTGACATGCGGTGGTCGGCCACCAGCGCCCGCCGGGCGCCGTCCCGGTACGCGGCGGCGACGGCACCCGCGTCCGGATCGTGGTCGGCGATGGCCCGGGCCGCCAGCACGCCCGTGAGCAGGGCCTGTCCGATGCCCTCGCCGGTCAGCGGGTCGGTGGCCATCGCCGCGTCGCCCACGAACAGGGTGCGGCCCGCCGCCAGCACCGCCCCGTCGATGCGGGCGGGGATGGGCCAGGCCCGGTGGGGCGACTCGCCGGTGGCGCCCTCGCCGAGCACGGCGCGCACGTGGGGCCGGGCCAGCAGGTCGGGCCAGATGGTGGCCATGTCCTGGATGCGGGCGACCTTGCCTCCCCGCTGGATGCCGAAGCCCACGTTGGCGCGCCCGTCGGGCAGCGGGAACGACCAGGCGTAGCCCGGCAGGAGGTCGGGCTCGAACCAGACGAACAGGTCGCGTGCCGCCCGGGGGCCCACGCCGGTGAAGTACTGGCGGAAGGCGTGCCACTCGCCCCGGTAGCCGGGCGTCGCCAGGCCCAGGTGCCGGCGCACCGGCGACCACATGCCGTCGGCCGCCACCGCGAACCCCGCATCGAGGTCGCCCACCCCCTCGACGGCGAGCACGACCCGGTCGCCGGCCTCGGCCGCGCCCGTGCACGCGTGCCCGTCGAGCACCTTCACACCCGCGGTGCGGGCCAGGTCCACGAGCGCGGCGTCGAGATCGCCCCGGCGGGCCACGGCCGCGTAGGTGCCCCGGCCGCGGGGGAGGGGGAAGGTCACCTCGCGGCCCGAGGGGCCTCGCACGACCACGTCCTCGACCCGCTGCCACGAGGCCACGCTCCCGGGGTCGAGCCCCAACCCCTCGAGCAGGCGCAGCGCTCCCGCGGTCAGCCCGTCGCCGCAGATCTTGTCCCGCGGGAAGCGGGCCTTGTCGACCAGCGTCACGTCGCGGCCGGCGCGGGCGAGGGTGACGGCGGCCGCCACGCCGGCCGGTCCGGCGCCCACGACCACCACGTCGGCGGACGGCATCAGGGAATCGACGCTACCCGGGATCAGGGTTCGGGTTGATCGGCTTGCCGTCGCAGTTCAGGTTGGGACCGGGGCGGTACCGGGCCTGGAAGGTGTCGTTCTCGGTGTGGCCGTCGGGCCAGGTGCGGGTGCGTGTGGTGGTCACGATCCGGCACTGCCCCTCCTTCGACTCGCTGATGCCCGTCTGGGCGCCCGTGGCGTGCGGCGTCGAATAGAGCGTCACCGTCAGGCTGGTGTCGGTGTACGACGTCCAGACCATGATGCCGTAGGGGGTGTTGTTGGTGAACTGCAGGTCGGGGTTCGGGAAGCCCATCGTGGCCTCGCGGCCGATCGGGTAGCGCGAGAAGTACTCGCTGTGGGCCTGGTAGACGGGGATGTCGAGCCCCGCGAAGTAGGCGGCGTTGAACGTCGTCGTCGCGAACTGAGACACACCGCCGCCGATCTCGTCGCGGTGCTCGCCCTGGGCGATGGCGCCGGCGAGGACGAAGCCGTTCGCCGCCGTGCGCTGGCCGACGACCTCGTTGATCGAGAACGTCTCGCCCGGCAGGACCACGGTGCCGCGCACGATGTCGGCCATCCGGTGGATGTTGGTCACCCGTGCCGCGCAGCAGTCGTGATACGTCGTGAACCCGGGGCCGGCCGTCGTCGCGGCGCCGCTGCGCCAGGCGTTGTTGCCGCCGACCGGCTCGACGATGCCGAGGCCCTCCGCCGCCTCGGTCGTGAGCTCGGGCTCGACCACCGTGGCCTCGAGCGCCGCCTCGGCCTTGCCGTCCGACAGCGCCTGCCACACCACGTCGGCGGAGTCCTCGCCGCAGCACGACACCCCCGGCTGGGAGGGGATCACCACGGGCGTGCCGCCCTGCAGGTCGAACGAAGCGTTGACGGGGTCGGCCGTCAGGTCCGCGAACAGCTGTGTCACCGCCTGGACGACGACATCGGGCCGGATGGCCACGGCGAGCTCGCCTCCGTCGGTGGTGGGGGCGACCCAGGTGCGGAGCTGCTCGGCGGGGACGGTGCGTGAGGTCCCGCCGGCAGTGAGCGTGATGCCGTTGGCGGTCATGGTGTTGGCCTGCTCGGCCAGCGCCTGGGCTTCCTCGTCGGTGAACTGGGGGGCGATCGGCACCCGCTCGGCCTCGACCTCGATCGTGCCGGTGGGGTTGGCGGCGGCGGCGTCGGGTAGGTCGGCGGCCACCTGCTCGGGATCGATGCCTTCACCCGGCGTGCCCGGGACCGCGACCCATCCCTCGGGCCCGAGCTGGATGGTCGGGTCCTGCGCGCCCACGATGTCGGCACCCTGCAGCTCGGTCATCTTCAGGACGACCTGGGCCTGGGTGACCGCGTACTCGACGTCGACCTCCCGGGGGCTGAAGAACGAGGTCAGCCAGCTCATCGGCCGGGTGAGCAGCGAGTCGCGCCGCCCGGCGTCGAGCGCCGCCTGGGCCGTGGCCTCGGTGTCCACCGCCAGGCCGAGGTCGCCCGCGGTGGTCTCGTACACCGCGTCGCCGCTGGTCACGGTCACCGGGCGCGCGGCCAGCTCGGCGTTGACCTCCTCCATCACCTCCGGCAGCGAGGCCTCGCCCAGGCCGCCCACCTCTCGGCCGGCCACCTCGACGTTGCGCATGACCTGGCCCGACAGCGCGGCGGTGTCGACCGCCCACCCGACGACGAGAAGGACGACGACGAGCAGCGGGATGGCCGCCAGCAGCAGCGGCGAACGCAACCGCTCGCCGGTGCCGGCGGTCGAGAAGTGGCGCCCGCCCTCGGCCGGGGCCTCGGCGTCGTCCTCGCCACCGGGGGGCATCACGCGCGACGCGCCCGACGCCGGGCCGGCGATGCGGGGGTTGGGCCCGGTGGTGCGGCCCTCCGCGGCCGCCGCGCCGCCGAGCACGATCGTGCCGTTGCCGCCGTTGCCGTGGCCGGGGTCGGTCCGCATGGCTGCGGGCTGGTCGGGCAGGTCGAAGATCTTGGGCGGGACGGCCGGCGCCGTGGTGACTGCGGGCGCCCCGTCGTGTGCCCCGGCGCCTTCGGTCGGGGCCCCCGCCTCCGCCCGGGTCTCGGGCGCCGCCGGTGCGGTCGTCGGGGAGGCCGGCGCGGTCGCCGTGGCCGCCGGGGCTGTCGAAGGGGGAGCCGGGGCGGGCTTCGCGACGCGCGGGCGGTCGTCGGAGGCGTCGGCGCGGTCACTGGTGCGGTGGCTGGTTCGGTCGCCTGAGGAGCCGGTGCGGTCGTCGGCGGAGCTGATGCGGTCGTCGGGGGCCCCGCATCGCCCGTCTCGGTGGTCGCGTCGTCGTCGGCACCGACCGTGTCCGGGCGCGCCGGATCAGTAGCCGAGGGCGGCTCGGTGGGCGCCCCGGCGTCGTCCGCTCGGTGGGACGCGGACCGCTGATCGTTCCCGTCCACAGCCGCCTACCCTGCCACGTCCATCGGCGCCCGATCTAACCACGGCCCGCGCCGGCAGGGGGCGCGGTCGCCCGGCCAGGGGCCGGGGCTGGATGACGGGGCAGGCGCAGGCTGCACCGTCGAGGGTCAGGAACGGGAGGAACCCGGGTCGGGCCGCAGGTCGGTGTCGTCCTCGATGCGGCGCGGATGATCGAGAGCCACGTGATCCTCGACCTCGTTGCGGGACAGGAAGCGCAGCTCGCAGTACGGGCACTGGCGAACGTCGTTCACGGCCACCAGTGTCGCGCTGCTACCTTCCCCGCGGACGACATTCGGTGAGATCCAGCTACTCGCCGTCCCCGAGAGGGAGCGCGGGTGCTGCCGACCAGGAGAGCGATGCATGGGGATCTGTGACGGACGAGTGGCCATCGTGACCGGGGCCGGACGGGGCATCGGCCGCGAGCACGCCCTGCTGCTCTCGGCCCAGGGCGCCAGCGTCGTGGTCAACGACCTGGGTGGATCCATGGACGGCAGCGGCAGCGGCGACGCCGGCCCGGCGCAGCAGGTCGCCGACGAGATCGTCGCCGCCGGGGGCCAGGCCGTGGCCAACACCGACGACATCAGCGACTGGGCCGGGGCCGAGAAGCTCATCGGCACGGCCGTCGAGCACTTCGGCAAGCTCGACGTGCTCATCAACAACGCCGGGATCCTGCGCGACCGCATGCTGGTCAACATGACCGAGGCCGAGTGGGACGCGGTCATCAAGGTGCACCTCAAGGGCACCTTCGCCCCCGCGCACTTCGCCGCCAACCACTTCCGGGACCGCTCCAAGGCGGGCGACGAGGTCGATGGCCGCATCATCAACACGTCGTCGCCCTCGGGCATCTACGGCAACGTGGGTCAGACCAACTACGGGGCGGCCAAGGCGGGCATCGCCAGCTTCACGATCATCGCCGCCAAGGAGCTGGCCCGCTACGGCGTGACCGTCAACGCCATCGCGCCCGCCGCCCTCACCCGCATGACCGAGGACCTCGGCATGGGCCAGGCGCCGGACGAGGTGAAGGAGCAGTTGTCGCCCAAGCACATCGCCCCGATCGCCTGCTGGCTGGCGAGCCCGCTGTCCGCCGGCGTCACCGGCCGGGTCTTCGACGTGACGGGCCGCATGCTGTCGGTGTCCGAGGGATGGCACCGCGGCCCGTCGATCGAGAACCCCGACGACGACCCCGAGGTGCTGGGCCACGCCGTCCTCGACCTCGTCGCCCAGGCTCGCCCCAACGCCAACATGGGCGGCTACGACGAGTCGGCGCCCTGACCAGGCTGCGCCGCTCTGCCGGCCTGGTGCCGGTCGCGCTCGTGATCCTCGTCGTCGCCGCCGGCGGCGCCTGCGCGACGGAGAGCGAGAGGCCCGACATCGCCGGCTCCGCCACCACCGCATCCGGATCGGGTTCCGGGCCCGCGAGCCTCGGTCCGGTGGTGGGCGACGACCACTGGCATGCCGCCGTCGGCATGTACGCGTGCGACGAGTTCCTGCCTGACCTGGGCGAGTTCGAGAGCGACACGGGCATCCACACGCACGGCGACGGTGTCATCCACATCCACCCCTTCACCGAGGCGGGAGCGGGGACCAACGCCACGCTGGGCCTGTTCCTCGACGAGGCGGTGGTCGCGTTGGGCGATGGCGAGCTCACGGTCTACGGCGTCACGTACGACGAGTGCGACGGCGAGCCGGCCGAGCTGCAGATCGCCCAGTGGGACGACGTCGCCGCCGGCGGCGACCCGGACACGGTCGTGGACGATCCGTCGCTCCTGCCCTTCGTCGCCAGCGGCGAGGGATACACGGTCGCGCTCGTGCCCGACGGCACCGAGATCCCGCCGCCGCCCTCCTCCGACGACCTCGAGGAGCTGGGCGCCTCTGACGGGCCCTCGACCGACGCTTCGGCCGGGACCGACGCTCCGGCCGGCACCGGCGCGCCGCCGCCCGTCGGCGAGGGCCCTGCGTCCGACCCGGCGACCCACGTGGCCGACGGGTTCCTGCCGGTGCTCGAGGCGATCCCGGCGTCCGACGGTGTCGCCTGCGCGCCCGGCCGCCTCGGCGGGGAGGCCGATGGTCTGTGCTACCTGCTGGGCGACGACGACATCGTGGCGCTGGACGGTGCGGTGGAGTCGGCCACGGTCGAGATCGAGCTCGGCCAGCCCAGGATCGGCCTGGTGCTGACCGAGCCCGGCATCGACGCCTTCAACGACCTCGCCGCCCTGTGCTACGGGACGAGCGAGGCCTGCCCGACTGGGCAGGTGGCCGTGGTCGTCGGCGACCGGGTGGTCTCGGCGCCGGCGATCATGGAGCCCGAGTTCGAGGCCGACCAGATCCAGGTATCGGGCGGCTTCACGACCGACGAAGCCGACGCCATCGCTGCAGCGATGACAGGCTGAGGCACCGATAGAGGAGGGACCATGCCCATCAACCCAGACGCCGTCGGCACCACGTCCGCGCCGGAGCGCCGCTCGTGGACGTCGAAGGACAGCCTGATCTACGCCCTCGGCGTGGGCGCCGGTGCGGCCGACCCGTTGGACGAGCTGCCGTTCACCACCGAGAACAGCCAGGACGTCACCCAGCGGGCCCTGCCCACCCTGGCGGTCGTGCTCGGCATGGGCGGCGGCGCCCTCGGCTCGATCGGGACGTTCAACCCGGTGATGCTCGTGCACGGCGAGCAGTCGGTCCGCCTCGACCGGGAGCTGCCGGTGGCGGGCGAGATCGAGTCGGTGCAGGAGGTCGTGGGCATCTACGACAAGGGCTCGGGCGCGGTGATCGTCACCGAGACGCGGGCCACGCTGGTCAGCGACGGCGCGCCGCTGTTCACCAGCTCGGCGAGCCTGTTCCTGCGGGGCGAGGGCGGCTGGGGCGGCGAGCGGGGCCCGTCGTCCAAGTTCGCCGCCCCCGAGCGCGATCCGGATCACCAGGTGACCTACGAGACGCGCACCGACCAGGCGCTGCTCTACCGGCTCTCGGGGGACCGCAACCCCCTGCACTCCGACCCCAAGTTCGCGGCCATGGCCGGCTTCCCGAAGCCCATCCTCCACGGGCTGTGCACGTACGGCGTCACCGGCCGGGCGCTGCTCCACCTGCTGTGCGACGGCGACCCCGCCCGGTTCCGGGGCATGGGCGGCCGCTTCTCCAGCCCCGTGTTCCCGGGCGAGGCGCTGACCGTCAAGGCGTGGAACGAGAGCGACGGCGAGGCCGTGTTCCAGACGTTCGGCCCCGACGGCCGGGTGGTCATCGACGCCGGCACGGCCTCGTTCGCCTGAGGGCCGGACCGGTCGCCGGAGAGAGATCAGAACAGCCGCAGGTCCGCGGGCTCGATGCCCCGCAGGGCGTCGTAGTCGACCTCGACACAGTCGATGGCGCGCTGGCCGGCCAGGACGCGGGCCTGCGGCTTGATCTGCTGGGCCACGAACACCCCCCGCACCGGTCGTAGCAGGGGGTCGCGCTCCAGGAACGACAGGTAGCGGGTGAGCTGCTCGACCCCGTCGATCTCACCCCGCCGCTTGATCTCGATGGCCACCGCGTTGCCCTCGGCGTCGCGGCACAGCAGGTCGACCGGGCCGATGTCGGTGGGGTACTCCCGCCGGACCAGCCGCAGCCCGGGGGCGATGGCGCCGCAGTTGGCGGCCAGCAGCTCCTGGAGGTGGGCTTCGACGCCGTCCTTCCACAGGCCGGGGTCGACCCCCAGCTCGTGGCTGGTGTCGGTCAGCACCTCGTGCAGCGTGATGGTGAGCGACTCGCCCTTGCCCGAACGCACCGTCCACACGGCCCGGCCGTCGTCGTCCACGGTCTCGGTCACCGTGTTCGGCGCGTTCATCCAGTTCAGCGGCTTGTAGGCGCCACCGTCGGCGTGGATGGCCACGCAGCCGTCGGCCTTCACCATCACCAGCCGCGGCGCGAGCGGGAGGTGGGCCGTGAGCCGCCCCGCGTAGTCGACGGTGCAGCGGGCGACGACGAGGCGCATCGGCGCTCAACCTAGCGGCGGCCGTCCCGGGCCCCGGCGACGGTCAGCGCCGCCGCGACCGGGGCCGCTCCGACAGCGTGCGCCGGATCGTCTCGCGCCGGCGCTGGATGTCGCGATGGGTGAGGGTCTCGGTCTCCTCGTCCAGGCCGAAGCTGGCCTTCACGCCGCCGAGGTCGAGCTCGACCTGCCGGGGATCGATGCCGACGTCGGCCATGATCCGCTCGCCGTGGCGGGTGGCGAAGTACATCGACAGCTCGGCGATCTCCGCCAGCAGGTCGAGGTCGGGGGCGAGCGTGGCGATGGCGGCGTCGAGGAACACCATGTTCTTGACGAACAGCATCAGCTCCTTGGGGAAGCGGGCACCGATGCCCAGCAGGGCCTTGACGATCTGCTGGATCTCGCCCACGAGCTGGTCGCCGGACATGGTCGTCGGGTCGACCACCGGGTCCTCGAGGCGCAGGTCGACCACCACCTGCTCGATGTCGACGTCCGGGGGCAGCGCCCCCAGGTCGCGCAGCGCGGCGAGCTGGCCCCGCATGTCGTTGCTCGCGCCGCCCATCAGCAGCCGCAGCAGGGCCAGCCGGCGGAACTCGTCGAGCCGGCCGGTGATCCCGAAGTCGAGCAGCGCCACCCGGCCGTCGGGCCGCACGAACAGGTTGCCGCCGTGCAGGTCGCCGTGGAATATCCCCTCCAGGATGGCGCCCTCGACGTTGGCCACCATCCCCGTGCGGATGACGGCCTCGGTGTCGACGCCCGCGCCCTGCATGCCCACCACGTCGTCGAACCGGAAGCCGTCGAGGCGCTCCATGACCAGTACCCGCGGCGTCACCAGCGTGGGGTGGGGGCGGGGGACCACGTAGCCCCGCTGGCCGAGGTGGGCGAACGAGCGGGCGACGTCCAGCATGTTCTCGGCCTCGAGCCGGAAGTCGAGCTCCTCCGTGATGGTCTCGGCGAACAGCTCGACCAGCGCCGGGGGGTTGGCGAGAGCGGCGATGGGGATGCGGCCCACGAGCTTGGGCGCCAGCCACGCCATCACCCGCAGGTCGTCGCGCACGAGGCGGGCCACCGTGGGACGCTGCACCTTGACCACGACCTGCTCGCCGGTGCGCAGCGTGGCGGCGTGCACCTGGGCGATGGAGGCGGCGGCCAGCGGGGTGCGGTCGACCCAGCGGAACACCTGCTCGAGGGGGCGCCCGAGGTCGGCCTCGATGACCTCGCGCACCACGCGGAAGGGCTCCGCGGGCACCCGGTCGCGGCACAGCTTGAACTCCTCGACCAGCTCGGCGGGGAAGATGCCCTCGCCCGAGCTGATGATCTGCCCCAGCTTGATGTAGGTGGGGCCCAGGCTCACCGCCGCCAGCCGCAGCCGCCGGGAGACGCCGGCGCGACTGGCCGACTCGCCGGCCCGCCGCTCGCGCAGCGCCCACAGGCCGAGCGCGGCGCCGATGCGGCGGGTCACGGTGACCAGGCGCCGGCCGGGCGGCCAGCGCTCGGGCGTGGTGAGCGCCGGCACCTCGGCGGCGACCCGGGCCCGGACCTCGTCGAGGCCGCGGCGCCAGGTGATGGCGGCGGGATCGTCGACGGTCCAGGGCGGGTTGTCGCTGAAGCTGCCGAGGTCGAGATCGGTGGGGGCGGCCGCGGGCATCATGTCCGAGTCTGCCCTCCACCACGTCCCGCGGGCACGTCGGCCCGCCCGGTCACGGCGTGCCGGTCGCCGCCACCACCCGCCCGCCGGCCACCTCCACGCCCTCGGCGGCCAGCCGGCGGGCGTGGTCGACCTCGTGGCCCGGCACCAGGCGGCCGGTGGTGGTCACGACCCGCCACCAGGGCAGGTCGTCGCCGCCGGTGGCGAGCAGGCGTCCGACCGCGCGGGCGGCGCCGGGGAACCCGGCCTCGGCGGCGACCTCGCCGTAGGTGACCACATCCCCCGGCCGCAGCGATCGCAGGACGCGCATCACCTCCTGCTCGAACCCCGACATGGGACCGCACGATACGGGGTCGGCGGTCAGGGGCCGCCGCCGGCGGCGAGGTGCTCGCGCAGCTCGCGGGCGACGGGCGCCATTGCCCCGCAGGTGCACGCGTCCACGGAATGGCACGAGCAGCGGAGGGCCGCCTCCATCATCCGCCGGGCCATGGCCAGCTGCGCGACCTGCCGGTCGATCGCCTCGATGTGGTGTCGGGCGATCTGCCGGGTGGCCTCCCTGTCCGGCGTCTCGTCGGCGACGACGACCGCCACGTCGTCGAGGCTGAGCCCCGCCACCCGGCAGAAGCGGATGACCATCAGCCGCATCAGCACCTCGTCCCCGTACCGGCGCTGGCCGCCGACCCGGGCGGGGGGTTCGAGCAGGCCCCGCCGCTCGTAGAAGCGGAGCGTGGTGACGGGCGTTCCCGACCGGCGCGCCACCTCGCCGATCGTCATCGTGGGCGCCGTGGTCGCCATGGCCGGAATCTAGCGGGGGCAGGTCTTGACCTGGAGTCAGGTAGAGGTCTTAGGTTGCCGAGCCATGGAACCCGACCTCGCTCCCGCTCCCGGCCCCACCGCTGCTCCCGGCCCCGACCTCGTCACGGACGTCGCGTCCTCCCCCGACCTCGATCTGGACCTGCTCGGCCTCGCCGGCCGCCGGTTCGCCGATACCGTCGCGCCCGTGCGGGCCGACGCCTGGGCGACGCCCTCGGTGTGCGACGGCTGGACCGTGCGCGACCTGGTCTTCCACGTCGTGGGCGGCTGCCACATGGCCGTCGCCCTGCTCGCCGGGGCCGACCGCGAGGGCGCCCTGGCGGCCAGGGACGTCCCGGTGACCGGCGATCCGGCCACGGCCGTCGGCGCAGCGCTCGTCGCCCAGGCGGCAGCGTTCGCCGCGTCGGGGGCCGCCGGCCGGGTCGTCCACCACCCGGCGCTGGACATGACGGGCGCCCAGTTGCTCGACCAACGGATCGTCGAGCTGACCGTGCACGGCTGGGACGTCGCCCGCTCCCTCGGCGGCGACGCCTCGATCGACGAGCGGCTCGCCGAAGCGGCCTGGGCGATGATGGAGCCGCTGGCCCCTCTCGCCGCCGCCATCGGCGTGTACGGCGCCGGGCCGAGCGGCACGCTGAGCGAGGACGCCTCGGCCGAGGTCCGGCTGCTGGACGTCACCGGTCGCACGCACCGGCTGTGAACGGCGGGGGCCGGTGATCCGGTGACGCCGGCCACGGCTCACTCGAACGCCGGCACGGCGCGCCGCGATGGGGCGGAGGCGCCCGGGCTACGGTCGGCGCATGCGGACGCTGACCGACGGCGAGGTGGCCGACCACCTCGCCCGCATCGAGGACCGGGGCTACACGATCGTCGAGGACGCGATCGCGCCCGACCTGGTGGACGAGCTGGTCGCCGCCCTCGACGCCACCGAGCGGGCCGTCGACGCCGGGCCGGCGGACAACTCGTTCGAGGGGCGGCGTACGGTGCGCGTCTACAACCTGCTCGTGCACGGCGAGGTGTTCTCGCGGGTGCCGGTCCATCCCAACGTCCTGCCGCTGGTCGAGGGCGTGCTCGACGAGGGGTGCCTGCTGTCGTCGCTGTCGTCGATCGCCATCGGCGCCGACGAGTCGCCGCAACCCATCCACAGCGACGACCAGCTGATCCCGCTGCCCAAGCCGCATCCGCCGTTGGTGTGCAACTCGATGTGGGCGCTCACCGACTTCACCGAGGCCAACGGCGCCACCCGCCTCGTGCCCGGCACCCACACGGGCCCCTCGCCCGACTACGGGAGGGCGTACGACTCGGTCGCGGCCGAGATGGGCCGGGGAAGCGTGCTCGTGTGGAACGGCAGCCTGTGGCATGGCGGGGGCGCGAACACCACCGCCGAGCGCCGGGTCGGCATCGCCTGCAACTACTGCGCCGGCTACGTCCGCCAGCAGGAGAACCAGCAGCTCGGCGTGCCCCTCGCCGTGGCGCGCGGCTTCGACGACCGGCTGGCCCGCCTGTGCGGCTACGGCATCTACAACGGGCTCATGGGGCACATCGACAGGCGCGACCCGCTGGAGCTGCTGCGTGACGGCATGCCCGGCGGGGGCATGGTCTGGGACGGCACCTGACCGCTGCCGGTCAGCCCGCGGCGTCGAGGGCCGGCGGCGGCGGGAGCGGCGCGGACGACGGCGGAGCCGGCGGTGGCGAGGCCCACCCGTGCCCGATCGCGGGGAGGGCGTCGTCGCCGAACCGCAAGGTCGTGCCGTCCCACCAGCGCAGGTCGGCCGTGCCCTGCGGGTCGGGGTACCAGCCCGCCGCCGTCGCCCGCGCGTCCGCCATCGAAGCGGGGACGTTAGTCGGGCCGGTGCCCGGTCAGGGTCGGCCGGCGGCGGCCGCCGCGACCAGCCGCGCTCGGCCAGCTCGGGCCGGCAGATGAGCAGGTCGGGCAGGTAGGGGTCCGGCCGGTTGTAGACGAGCGGCGAGCCGTCGAGGCGGGAGGCGTGGAGGCCCGCGGCCAGGGCCACGGCCACCGGTGCGGCCGAGTCCCACTCGTACTGCCCGCCGTTGTGGACGTAGACCTCGGCCTCGCCCAGGACCACCGCCATGGCCTTGGCGCCCGCCGAGCCGAGCGGCACCAGCTCACCGCCCAGCGCGTCGGCGACCAGCGGGGCCTCGGCCGGGGGCCGGCTGCGGCTGACCACCACGCGGGGCGGGCCGTCGCCGGGGGGCGGGAGCGGGGGAGCGTCCGCGGTGCTGAGCGTCAGGTCCCGACCGGGCAGCGCCACCGCGCCCGCCACCGGCACCCCGCCCACCACCAGGGCCACGTGGACGGCCCAGTCGGTCCGCGGGGCCTCGCCGTACTCGCGGGTGCCGTCGAGCGGGTCGACGATCCACACCCGCTCGGCCTCCAGGCGCGCCGGGTCGGCGACGCCCTCCTCCGACAGCACGGCGTCGCCCGGCCGGGCGGCGGCCAGAGCCTCGACGAGCAGCTCGTGGGCGCGCAGGTCGCCCTCCCGCCCCAGCGACCGGCCGACCTCGCGGGGTCGAGGGGTGGCTCGGCCGCGTTGGTCGCCCGCACGACCCGGGCGCGCAGGTCGACGAGGAGCCGTCCGGCCTCGCCGGCGAGGCGGGCCGCCAGGGCGTGGTCGTCGGGGCTGGGTCCGGGCATGCCGTCTGCTTACCAGACCCGGTCGAATTGCCTACCGATCAGGTCAGATTTAGCCTGGTCGATTCATGGACAGCTCCCCGCCCAGCACCGTGCCGACGTTCGCGATGCCGACGTGCTACGAGCTCACCCACATCCAGGCGCTCGAGGCCGAGGCCGTCCACATCATCCGCGAGGTGGCCGCGGAGTTCGAGCGCCCGGTCCTGCTGTTCTCGGGCGGCAAGGACTCCGCGGTGATGCTGCACCTCGCGGTCAAGGCGTTCGCCCCGGCCCGGCTGCCGTTCCCGCTCATGCACGTCGACACCGGCCACAACTTCGCCGAGGTGATGGACTACCGCGACCGCCGGGCCGCCGAGCTGGGCGTGCGGCTGGTCGTCGCCAGCGTGCAGGAGGCCATCGACGCCGGGCGGGTGGTCGAGGAGACCGGCCCCCGGGCCACCCGCAACCGCCTCCAGACCGTGCCCCTGCTGGAGGCCATCGAGGACAACGGCTTCGACGCGGTCTTCGGCGGCGCCCGGCGCGACGAGGAGAAGGCCCGGGCCAAGGAGCGGGTCTTCAGCTTCCGCGACGACTTCGGCCAGTGGGACCCCAAGAACCAGCGGCCCGAGCTGTGGAACCTGTACAACGGCCGCCACCGCAAGGGCGAGCACATCCGGGTGTTCCCGATCTCCAACTGGACCGAGCTCGACATCTGGCAGTACATCGAGGCCGAGGGCATCGAGCTCCCCAGCATCTACTACGCCCACACCCGCCGGGTGTTCCAGCGCGACGGCATGTGGCTGGCCGAGTCGCCGTGGGCCACGCTCGCCGACGGCGAGGAGGTCGAGGAGCGGATGGTGCGGTTCCGCACCGTGGGCGATGCCACCTGCACCGGCGCCGTGGAGTCGGCGGCCGCCGACGTGGCGGCGATCATCGCCGAGACGGCCGCCACCCGCATCACCGAGCGGGGCGCCACCCGGGCCGACGACCGCATCAGCGAGGCCGGGATGGAAGACCGCAAGCGCGAGGGTTACTTCTGACATGGAGCTTCTGAGGTTCGCCACGGCGGGGAGCGTCGACGACGGCAAGTCGACGCTCATCGGGCGCCTGCTCTACGACTCGAAGGCCATCTTCGAGGACCAGCTCGAGTCGGTCGAGCGCACCAGCGCCGAGCGGGGCGACGCCCACACCGACCTGGCGCTGCTCACCGACGGCCTGCGGGCCGAGCGCGAGCAGGGCATCACCATCGACGTCGCCTACCGCTACTTCGCCACCCCCAAGCGCAAGTTCATCATCGCCGACACCCCCGGCCACACCCAGTACACGCGCAACATGGTCACCGGGGCGTCCACCGCCGATCTGGCCCTGGTGCTCATCGACGCCCGCAAGGGCGTGCTCGAGCAGTCGCGGCGCCACGCCTTCCTCGCCACCCTGCTGGGCATCCCCCACCTGGTGGTGTGCGTCAACAAGATGGACCTGGTCGGCTGGTCGCAGGAGCGCTACGAGGAGATCAAGGCCGAGTTCCGCAGCTTCGCCATGAAGCTCGACGTGCACGACCTGACCTTCGTGCCGGTGTCGGCCCTGCTGGGCGACAACGTGGTCGAGCGGTCGGCCAACATGCCGTGGTACGAGGGCTCGTCGCTGGTGCACCACCTGGAGGAGGTGCACATCGCCAGCGACCGCAACCTCATCGATCCCCGCTTCCCGGTGCAGTACGTCATCCGGCCCCAGGACCAGGCCAACCACGACCTGCACGACTACCGCGGCTACGCCGGGACGGTCGCAAGCGGGGTGTTCAAGCCGGGCGACGAGGTGGTGGTGCTGCCCTCGGGCCTCACCACGACAGTCGCGGCCATCGACACGGCCGACGGCCCCGTCGACGAGGCGTTCGCCCCCATGGCCGTGACGATCCGGCTGGCCGACGACGTCGACGTGTCGCGGGGCGACATGATCTGCCGGGCCCGCAACCGACCCCACGTGGGTCAGGACCTCGAGGCCATGGTGTGCTGGATGGCGTCCGACGCCGAGCTCCGCACCGGGTCCAAGCTGGCCATCAAGCACACCACCCGGTGGGGCCGCACCGTGGTCAAGGACCTGCAGTACCGGCTGGACGTCAACACGCTGCACCGCGACGAGTCGGCCGCCGCCCTGACGCTCAACGAGATCGGCCGGGTGCGGCTGCGCACCACGGTGCCGCTGTTCTTCGACGAGTACCGGCGCAACCGGGCCACAGGCAGCCTCGTGCTGATCGACGAGTCGACCAACAACACGGTGGGCGCCGGCATCATCCTCGGCCCCACCGAGGTCGGGTGACCCGCTCGGGTGGGCCGCCCGGCCGGGGTGGCGCCGGTGGCGGGGTCGTGACCGGGAACGTCGTCTGGCACGAGGGTGCCGTCGCCCGGGCCGACCGGGGCGCCGCCGGGGCGACCGTCTGGTTCACCGGGCTCTCGGGGTCCGGCAAGTCGACGGTCGCGGTCGAGGTCGAGCGCGCCCTGGTCGCCGCCGGCCGCCCCGCCTACCTACTCGACGGCGACAACGTCCGCCACGGGCTCAACGCCGACCTGGGCTTCTCGGCCGGCGATCGCACCGAGAACATCCGCCGCGTCGGCGAGGTGGCGCGCCTGTTCGCCGACGCCGGCGTGGTGGCGCTGGTGCCCGTCATCAGCCCCTACCGGGCCGACCGCGACCGGGCCCGCGCCATCCACGACGCGGTGGGCCTGCCGTTCGTCGAGGTGTTCGTCGACACGCCCCTCGCCGTGTGCGAGCAGCGCGACCCCAAGGGCCTCTACGCCAAGGCCCGGGCGGGGGAGATCTCCGGCTTCACCGGCATCGACGACCCCTACGAGGCCCCCGAGGCCCCCGACCTCCGCCTCACCCCCGACGACGGCACCCCCGCGGCCCAGGCCGCCCGCGTGCTCGCCCTGCTCGGGCAGACCTGAGCACCCCGGCCCGGCCGGCGCGGGCCCGGCGCCGGCGTTCAGCGGACGAGGGGCTTGTACTTGATGCGGTGGGGCTGGTCGGCCTCGGCGCCCAGCTCCTTGTGGCGCCACGCCTCGTACTCGCTGAAGTTGCCCTCGAACCACCGCACCTGGCTCTCGCCCTCGAACGCCAGGATGTGGGTGGCGATGCGGTCGAGGAACCAGCGGTCGTGGCTGATCACCACGGCGCAGCCCGGGTAGGCCTCGAGCCCGTCCTCCAGCGCGCGCAGCGTGTCGACGTCGAGGTCGTTGGTGGGCTCGTCGAGCAGCAGCACGTTGCCGCCGGTGCGCAGCATCTTGGCCAGGTGCACGCGGTTGCGCTCGCCGCCCGACAGGACCCCCACCGGCTTCTGCTGGTCGGAGCCGCGGAAGTTGAACGAGGCCACGTAGGCGCGCCCGTTGACCTCGCGGGTGCCCACCTTGAGCAGGTCCTGGCCGTCGGTGATCTCCTCGTAGACGGTCTTGTCGCCGTCGAGCGCGTCGCGTGACTGGTCGACGTAGGCCATGTCGACCGACGACCCCACGGTGACGGTGCCGGCGTCGGGCTTCTCGGCCCCCGTCAGCATGCGGAACAGCGTGGTCTTGCCCGCCCCGTTGGGGCCGATGATGCCGACGATGCCGGCCCGGGGCAGCGAGAACGACAGGTCGTCGATGAGCAGCCGGTCGCCGTAGCCCTTGGACAGGCCCGCCACCTCGATGACCTGGTCGCCCAGGTGGGGGCCGGGCGGGATGTGGATCTGCAGCCGGTCGGGGCCCCGCTCGGCGGCCTCGGCCTCGGCCTGCAGCTTCTCGTACGCCGCGAGGCGGGCCTTGCCCTTGGCCTGCCGGGCCCGGGGCGCCATCCGCACCCACTCGAGCTCGCGCTCGAGCGTGCGCTTGCGGGCCGAGTCGGACTTCTCCTCCCGGGCGAGCCGGTCGCGCTTCTGCTCCAGCCAGCCCGAGTAGTTGCCCTCGAAGGGGAGGCCGCGCCCCCGGTCGAGCTCGAGGATCCAGCCGGCCACGTTGTCGAGGAAGTAGCGGTCGTGGGTGATGGCAACCACCGTGCCCGAGTAGTCGCGCAGGAACCGCTCCAGCCAGGCCACCGACTCGGCGTCGAGGTGGTTGGTGGGCTCGTCGAGCAGCAGCAGGTCGGGGCGGGACAGCAGCAGGCGGCAGAGGGCGACGCGGCGGCGCTCGCCCCCGGAGAGGGTGGTCACGTCCGCGTCGCCGGGGGGCAGGCGCAGCGCGTCCATGGCGATCTCGGTGGTGCGGGAGAGGTCCCAGGCGCCCGCGGCCTCGATCCTGGACTCGAGGTCGGCCTGGCGGGCGCCCAGCTTCTCGTAGTCGGCGTCGGGGTCGGCCCAGCCGGCCATGACCTCGTCGTACTCGGTGAGCAGGGCGGCCACCGCGCCGACGCCGTCCATGACGTTGCCCTGCACGTCCTTGCCCGCGTCGAGCTGGGGCTCCTGCTCCAGCATGCCGACGCTGAACCCGGGGGTGAGCCGGGCCTGGCCGGTGAAGCCGCCGTCGACGCCCGCCATGACGCGCAGCAGCGACGACTTCCCGGCCCCGTTGGCGCCCAGCACGCCGATCTTCGCCCCCGGGAAGAACGACAGCGAGATGTCCTTGAGCACCTCTTTGTCCGGGGGGTGGTACCGGGTCACCTTGTGCATGGTGAAGATGAACTGCGCACTCATGCCGGCGACCGTACCTGCTTGCCGGTCGTGCGCCGAAGCCCGGCCTCCGTCGTCTGATCAGCGGCGGCGTACCTATCCGCGCCCTCAGGCCGGGTGGACCGAGAGCAGGTCGTCGAGGGGGACGACCACGTCCTGGTCGTCCACGACGAACCACGCGCTGCCCTTGACGCAGGACAGGAGGGTTCCCCGCCACAGCGCCGACGCGGTGCGCACGACGACGCTTGCGCCGAGGAGAGGTCGCAGCGCCGCGGTGCTGACGGCAGCGCTGACGGCGGTGCGGTCGATGAGGCTGGAACCCATGGTGGCCTCCTGTCCTTGGAGCCGTTGTGTCTGGTCTACAACCGAGGCGTCAGCTGATGGTGGACCATCCCGGTGACCGATGTCACCGGGGAAAGCCCCTGGTGAGAGGCCGGTAACAGGGGGGAAACACCAAGGCAACACGGCGACGGCAGCATGGCCGGGTGCCGCTGGAGGAGATGTCCGGGTTCGTCGTGGGGGTGACCGCCGACCGTCGCGCCGACGAGCAGATCGCCATGCTCGAGCGGCGCGGGGCGGCGGTGATGCACGGCCCGGCCATCCGCACCCACCCGATCACCGTCGACGGCCCCCTGGCCGACGCCCTCGACGACCTGATCGCCCGTCCGCCCCAGGTCACGGTGCTGAGCACGGGGATCGGGGTGCGCGGGGTGGTCGAGGCGGCGGAGGTCCTGGGCCGGGCCGAGGCGCTGGTCGAGTCGCTCGGCCGGTCGCGGGTCTTCGCCCGCGGGCCCAAGGCCCACGGTGCCGCCGTGACGGTGGGGCTCCCGGTCGAGTGGAGCACCCCGTCGGGCGTGTCGAGCGAGATCCTGACCGAGCTGGGTCGCAGCGGCATCGCCGGCGTGCGCATCGCCCTCCAGCTCGACGGCGCCCGCAGCCAGCCCCTGGCCGACGCCCTGACGAGCCTCGGCGCCGACGTCGTGCCCATCCCGGTGTACCGCTGGTCGCTGCCCGACGACACGGGCCCGGCGCTGCGGCTGGCCCAGGCGGTGGCCGACGGGCGCGTCGACGCGGTGACCTTCACCGCCCGGCCGCAGATCGAGAGCCTGTGCGAGATCGCCGAAACAGCCGGTGTGCTCGACGCGCTACGCAGCGGGTTCCGTGGGGGCGTGATCGCCGCCTGCGTGGGACCGGTGTGTGCCGAGGCGGCCGCGACGGCCGGGTTCGGCGAGCCGGTGGTGCCGGTCCGGCCCCGGCTGGGCTCGATGGTGGTGGTGGTGGCCGAGACGCTGGCCGGCCGGTCGGTGACCATCCGACTGGGTGCCGACCTGGTCCGCCTGCAGGGCCGCATGGTCACGGTCGCCGGCGAGGTGATGCAGCTCAGCGAGCGCGAGCGCGACCTGCTGGCCGCGCTGGCCCGGCGCCCGGGGGCCGTTCTGTCGAAGAGCGAGCTCCTCGCCATGGTGTGGCCCGAGGCCGATGCCGACGAGCACGCCGTCGAGGTGGCCGTCGCCCGCCTGCGCCGTCGCCTGGGCACCAACGGTCGCCTGCTCGAGACCGTGTTCCGTCGCGGCTACCGCCTGTCCGCCTGACCGCTCGTCGGCCTGCGCCGCGGCCGTGAGTGTCGGGCGGCTCACCGCATCCTGCCGCCCGTGTGAGAACCATCGCGGAGCCGGACGTCACGGGTGCGCTGCACGTGCGGAGGCGTTCACGTCGGTGTCGCGGTGGCGAAACAGCCGGGGGCGAGTGTGGGCGGCATGTCCGCCGCCCCCTCCCGCACACGCTCGGCCACCACGCACGTGCGGGGGCTGTGGAGCTTCACGGGCCGCTACCGGGTGCTGCACCTGACCTGGTTCGCGTTCTTCCTGTCGTTCGTCGTCTGGTTCAACTTCGCACCGTTCGCCAACACCATCCGCGACCAGCTGGGACTGACCGACGCCGAGATCAAGACGATCGGGTTGTGCAACGTGGCGCTCACGGTGCCGGCCCGCATCTTCGTGGGGCAGGCGCTCGACCGGTGGGGCCCCCGGCGGGTGTACGCGGCGATCCTGATCATCGCCGCCGTGCCCAACACGATCTTCGCCCTGGCGTCGAGCTTCGAGACGCTGGTGCTGTCCCGGCTCGCCCTGTCGGTGGTGGGCGCCGGGTTCGTGGTCGGCATCCGCATGGTCTCCGAGTGGTTCCCGCCCCGGGAGGTGGGCACCGCCGAGGGCGTGTACGGCGGCTGGG
This sequence comes from uncultured Acidimicrobiales bacterium, assembly GCA_963842395.1. Lineage (GTDB taxonomy): Bacteria > Actinomycetota > Acidimicrobiia > Acidimicrobiales > VFJN01 > ZC4RG19. Next base: position 1,375,185 of record CAWJGJ010000001.1, on the reverse strand, counting down.
GCAACTTCGGCTCGGCGGCCGCCGCCGCCGTGCTGCCGCTGGTGGCCGGGTGGCTCGGCGGCGACGACGCCTGGCGCTGGTCGATCGGCGTGACGGGCGTGATCGCCGCCGTCTACGGCCTGGTGTACCTCCGCTCGGTGACCGATACGCCCGAGGGCGTCTCCTATGCGCGGCCCCGGCGCCAGGGCGCGTTGGAGGTGACCCAGCGCAGCGCGGTGTGGGGGCTGGCGGCCATGACGGTGCCCCTCTGCGCCGCCCTCGGCCTGGTCGGGTGGCGCATCTGGCGTGCGGGCGTCGTCACCGACGCCGGCCTGGCTGCCGTGGCGGTCGTGGTGGTGGCGCTCCTGGCCGTGCAGGAGCTGGCCGTGTTCCGGGTCAACCGCCCGGCGCTCGCCGGCGACTATCCGGCCGAGGACCGCTACCCGTTCCGCAACGTGGCCGCCCTGTGCGTCGCCTACTTCGCGGCCTTCGGCTCGGAGCTGGCGGTGGTCACGATCCTGCCCACGTTCTTCGCCGACACCTGGGGCCTGGGACCCGCGGCGGCCGGGTTGGCCGCCTCGGGCTTCGCCTTCATGAACCTGGTGGCGAGGCCGGGCGGCGGCATCCTGTCCGACCTGCTGGGCAGCCGGAAGCGCACGCTCACCGCCCTGTGCGCGGGCCTGGTGCTCGGCTACCTGGTGATGGCCACCATGGGTGCCGCCTGGCCGTGGGTGCTGGCGGTGGTGGCCTGCATGTTCTGCTCGTTCTTCGTGCAGGCCAGCGAGGGCGCGGTGTTCGCCATCGTCCCGCTGGTCAAGAAGCGGGTGTCGGGCCAGGTCGCCGGCATGGCCGGCGCCTACGGCAACGTCGGCGCCCTGGTGTTCCTGACGGTGGGGATCCTGGCCTCCACCCGGGTGGTGTTCCTCGTGATGGCGGGGGCCGCGCTGGTGGCGCTGGTCGCCTCCCGCGCCGTCGTCGAGCCGGAGAACAGCTTCGGCGAAGAGCTGCTGACCGACGGCGTCACGGCCGGCGCGCCCGGCGCAATCGTCCTCGCCCCCGAGCCCGTGCCCGCCCTGGCCGACTGAGGAACTGCGACCATGACCTCGAACGACTCGCCCTCCCGCCCCGTGCTGCTGGTGGCCGGCAACGGCATGGTGGGCCACCACTTCCTCGAGGCCGCGGTCGACCGGGGCCTGCACCGCAGCCACGAGATCGTCGTGCTGGGGGAGGAGCGGCGCCCGGCCTACGACCGGGTGCACCTCACCAGCGCGCTGGAGGGCGCCGACCACGGGGCCCTGCGCCTGGGCGACCCCGACTTCTACGAGGCCAACGGCCTGCGCCTGCTGCTGGGCGAGCGGGCCGAGCGCGTCGACCCCGCCGCCCGCACCGTCGCCACCACCTCGGCCGGCACCGTCGCCTACGACCACCTGGTGCTGGCCACGGGCAGCTCCCCCTTCGTGCCGCCGGTGCCGGGCAGAGACCTGGCGGGCGTGTTCGTCTACCGCACGCTCGACGACGTCGAGGCCATCCGCTCGTGGGCGAAGCTGTGCGAGCGGGGGGTGGTCGTCGGCGGCGGCCTGCTCGGGCTCGAGGCCGCGGGCGCGCTGCGGGCGCTCGGCGTGCACACGACGGTGGTCGAGCTGGCCCCACGGCTCATGGCGGTGCAGCTGGACGAGGCCGGCGGGCGGACGCTGGGCCGCCGCATCGAGGCGATGGGCATCGACGTCCTGACCGGCGTGTCGGCGTCGGAGGTGGTGGCCACCCACGACGGCCGGGTCGCGGGCCTGTCCTTCGGCGACCCGACCGACGGGGCGCCGGCGCCGGTCGACGCCGAGATCGTGGTGTTCGCGGCCGGCATCCGGCCCCGCGACGAGCTGGCCCGGGCGGCCGGGCTGGCGATGGGGGAGCGGGGCGGGGTGGCCGTCGACGACGCGCTGCTCAGCTCCGACCCCCACATCTCGGCCATCGGCGAGGTGGCCGCCCACCGGGGCGGGCGCCCGTACGGCCTGGTGTCGCCCGGCTACCAGCAGGCCGACGCCGTGGCGGAGCGCCTGGCCGGGGGCACGGCCGCCTTCACCGGCGCCGACATGTCCACCAAGCTCAAGCTGCTGGGCGTCGACGTGGCGAGCGTGGGCGACGGCTTCGCCCAGACCCCGGGCGCCGAGGAGATCGTGTTCTCCGATCCCGTCGCCGGCGTCTACCAGAAGCTGGTGATCTCGGGCGACGGCACCCGGGTGCTGGGCGGCATCCTCGTGGGCGACGCGAGCGCCTACGCCACCGTCCTGCAGTACGTGCGCAACGACATCCCGGCGCCCGCCCAGCCCCAGCGGCTCATCCTGCCGGCGGGCGACGGCGAGGGCGGCGGGGGGCTCACCCCGGGCGACCTGCCGGACGCCGCCACCATCTGCTCGTGCCACAACGTCGCCAAGGGCGCCATCTGCTCGGCCATCACCGAGCAGGGACTGGCCGACGTCGGGGCCGTCAAGGGTTGCACGAAGGCGGGCACGGGGTGCGGGAGCTGCGTCCCGGTGCTCACCGAGCTGCTGCACGACGAGCTGCGCCGGTCGGGGAAGGAGGTCGTGCTGCGGCTGTGCGAGCACTTCGGCCAGACCAGGGCCGAGCTGTTCGAGATCCTGCGCGTCACCGGCATCCGCACGTTCGCCGAGCTGATCGACCGGTTCGGGTCCGGCACCGGCTGCGAGATCTGCAAGCCGGCCGCGGCGTCGATGCTGGCGTCGCTGGCCACCGGCTACATCCTCGACGGCGAGCAGGCCACGCTGCAGGACACCAACGACCACTTCCTCGCCAACATGCAGCGTGACGGCACCTACTCCGTGGTGCCCCGGGTGCCGGGCGGGGAGATCACGCCGGCGCAGCTCATCACGCTCGGCGAGGTGGCCCGCGACTTCGACCTCTACACCAAGATCACCGGCGGCCAGCGCGTCGACCTGTTCGGCGCCCGGGTCGACCAGCTCCCGGGGATCTGGGGGCGGCTGATCGACGCCGGCTTCGAGTCGGGCCACGCCTACGGCAAGGCGGTGCGCACCGTGAAGTCGTGCGTGGGCGACACCTGGTGTCGCTACGGGGTGCAGGACTCGGTGGGCATGGCCATCCGCCTCGAGCTGCGCTACCGGGGCCTGCGGGCGCCCCACAAGATCAAGCTGGCGGTCTCGGGCTGCGCCCGCGAGTGCGCCGAGGCCCAGTCCAAGGACGTGGGCGTCATCGCCACCGAGCGGGGCTGGAACCTGTACGTCGCCGGCAACGGCGGCATGCGGCCCCAGCACGCGGCCCTGATGGCGGAGGACCTCGACGACGAGGCGCTGATCCGGGCCATCGACCGCTACCTCATGTACTACGTCCGCACGGCCGACCGGCTCGAGCGCACCGCCACGTGGCTCAACAAGCTGGAGGGCGGGCTCGACCACCTCAAGGCCGTGGTGCTCGACGACTCGCTGGGCATCTGCGCCGACCTGGACGCCGACATGGCCCGCCACGTCGAGGCCTACGAGTGCGAGTGGCAGGCGACCCTGGCCGACCCCGAGCGCCTGGCCCGCTTCCGGCCCTTCCTCAACTCCGACCGGCCCGACGACTCGCTGGCCTACGTGCGGGTGCGGGGCCAGCGCCAACCGGTCGAGCTGCGGCCCGATCGCCTTCCCGACGATCCATCGGACCGCCTCACGATCGTGGGCGCCCCGGCCGACGGACAGATCCCCCACAAGGAGCACCGATGACCGACATCGTCGACGACCGCATCGAGATGGCCGGGCCCGCCGGTCTCACCGGCCGGGCCGGCCGGAGGGTCGCCTGGTCCCGCGTCTGCCGCCTCGACCAGCTCACGCCCGGCCGCGGCGCCGCCGCCCTGGTCGGCGACGACCAGGTGGCGATGTTCCGGGTGCGGACGCCCGAGGACGGCGACGCCGTGTTCGCCCTCGGCAACCGCGACCCGTTCTCCGGCGCCCAGGTGCTGGCGCGGGGCATCGTCGGCGACGCCGCCGGCGTGCTGAAGGTCACCTCGCCCGTCTACAAGCAGGGCTTCGAGCTGGCGACGGGCGCCTGCCTCGACGACCCCGCCGTGGCGGTGCCCACCTACCCGGTGAGCGTGTGCGACGAGGGCTGGGTCTCGGTCGGGGTGCCGGCGCCGTGACCGACCCCCCGGTGAGGCGACCGAGCGGGAGGCGGTCGTGAGCACGACGGTGGTCGAGGGCCTCCAGATCGGGTCGGCGCGACCCGGGGCCCGCGACCGCGGCCAGGGGCGCGCGGCCGCCGAGCCCCCGCGAGCCCGGCAGTACGACGGCCTCGGCACCGACGGTCCCGAGCTGCTGGCGCTCGACGCCGGGGAGCAGTACCGCTTCACCTTCGCCATGGAGTCCTGCGTCGGCTGCCACTCGTGCGAGGTCGCCTGCGCCGAGCAGAACGGACTGCCGGCCGGCACCGCGTGGCGCCGGGTGGGCGAGTTCGAGGGCGGGGAGTTCCCCACCACCAAGCGCTTCCACCTGTCGATGTCGTGCAACCACTGCCTCGACCCCGCCTGCCTGAACGGCTGTCCCACCGAGGCGTACGTCAAGCTCGACAACGGGGTGGTGGCCCACAAGGCCGACGAGTGCATCGGCTGCCAGTACTGCACCTGGAACTGCCCGTACTCGGTACCCGCCTTCCAGCCCGACCGGCGCATCGTCACCAAGTGCGACATGTGCCTGCCCCGGCTGGAGGAGGGGCTCAAGCCCGCGTGCGTGGGCGCCTGCCCCACACGTGCGCTCGACGTCGAGATCGTCGACGTCGAGGCCTGGCGGGCCGACCACGCCGAGGCCGAGGCCCCTCACCTGCCCCCGGCCGACCTCACGCTGTCGACCACCCGCATCGTGCTGCCCGCCGGCGACCTGGGCGACACGGCCGCGGCGTCCGACTTCGACCTCCACCCCGAGCACGCCCACTGGCCGCTGGTGGTGCTGACCCTGCTCACCCAGGTGGCCCTGGGCGTGAGCGTCACCGCCGACGGCCTCGTCTACCGCCTGCTGGCCGCGGCGGTGGCCGGCGGGGCGCTGACCGGCTCGCTGCTGCACCTCGGACGCCCCGCCCACGCGTGGAAGGCCCTGCGCAACCTGCGGCGGTCGTGGCTGTCGCGCGAGGCCCTGCTGCTGGCCGCCTACGCCGGGCTGGCGGCCGCGGCGGTGGTGATCCCGCCGCTGGCGCCGGTCGCCGCGGTGGTCGGCGTGGCGGGCGTGTACGCCAGCGGGCGGCTGTACGTGGTGCCCGGCCGCCCGGCCTGGAACACCCCGCTCACGATCGCCGCCTTCTACCTCACCGCGCTCGCCACCGGGCCCTGGCTCACCGGCCACCCCGCCGTGGCCGCCGGCGCGGTGGGCGCCCAGCTCGCCGTGTGGCTGGCCAACCTCGCCCGCCTGGGCCGCGACCCCCGCCGCGAGTGGAACGGCACGGTCGCCCTCTACCGCCACCCGCTCGGCTGGCTGACCGCGCTGCGCTGGGTCCTGGCCGCCGGCGGTGTGGCCGCGGGTCTGGCGTGGGGCCTGGCCGCGCCGGCGTTCGCCCTGGTGGTCCTGGGCGAGCTGGTCGGGCGCTACCTCTTCTACGTGACCGTGGTGCCGCTCAACATCCCCGGCTCGTTCTTCGGCCGGCCGCGGCGGCACTGATGGCGGGCACCATGTCCCGGCTCAAGGACCTGCTCGGTGTGGGCCACGGCGGCGAGCGCTACACGTACACGTCGGACGACCGGTTCGGCCCGGTCGCCACGTCCCGGGCCCCCGATCGTTGGGTGCGCACCACGTGCGGCTACTGCTCCGTCGGCTGCGGCATGCTCCTCGGCGTCAAGGACGGCACCGCGGTGGCCGTGAAGGGCGACCCCGACCACCCGGTCAACCTCGGTCGGCTGTGCCCGAAGGGCCTGTCCGAGCACCAGACCCTGGTGGCCCCCGGCCGGCTGACCCACCCGACGGTCGATGGCCGGCGGGCCACCTGGGACGAGGCGCTGGGCCGCGTCGCGACCGACATGCGGCGGCTGGTGGACGAGCACGGCCCCGAGGCGGTGGCGGTGCTGTCGACCGGCCAGCTCGTGACCGAGGAGTTCTACGCCCTGGGCAAGCTGGTGCGGCTGGGCATGGGCGTGCGCCACTTCGACGGCAACACCACCCTGTGCATGGCCTCGGCGGTGTCGGGCTACAAGCTGAGCTTCGGCAGCGACGGCCCGCCCGGGTCGTACGACGACTTCGCCCGGGCCGACGTCATCTTCCTGGTGGGCGCCAACATCGCCGACAACCACCCGCTGCTCGCGCCCCGCGTGATCGACAACCGCGACGCCACCGTGATCGTCGTCGACCCCCGCGTGACCAAGACGGCGATGGTGGCCGACCAGCACCTCGCCGTCCGGCCCCGCAGCGACATCACCCTCGTCAACGGCATCATCAAGATCCTGCTCGACGAGGGTCTGGTCGACCTCGAGCACGCCCGCCGCGTGACCGACGGCCTCGACGAGCTGGTCGACCACGTGCAGGCCTTCGACCTCGACCGCGTCGAGCGCGAGTGCGGCGTGCCGGCCGAGGAGGTCCGGCGGGCCGCGCGGGCGCTGGGCACCGCCGAGCGGGCCCTCGTGGCGTGGACGATGGGGGTCAACCACTCGGTACAGGGCACCGAGACCGTCACGCTGCTCAACACCCTCTGCGTGCTGACGGGCAACGTCGGCAAGCCGGGGGCGTCCCCGTTCTCGATCACCGGGCAGTGCAACGCCATGGGCACCCGCGAGTCGGGGTTCACGGCCTCGATGCCCGGCTACCGGGCCTACGACGACCCGGTCGCCCGCCGGGAGCTGGCCGCGCTGTGGGGCGTCGACGAGGAACGCCTGCCCACCGAGCGGGGCCGGGCCTACCCCGACATCGTCAACGGGGTCATCGACGGGCGCATCAAGGGCCTGTGGATCATCGCCACCAACCCGGTGGTGTCGTTCCCCAACCGCGAGCTGCTCGAGGACGCGCTGGGCCGGCTCGACCTGCTGGTCGTGCAGGACGGGTTCGACACACCCACCTCGGCGCTGGCCGACGTCGTGCTGCCGGCCGCCATCTGGGGCGAGAAGGACGGCACCTTCACCAACTCCGAGCGCCGGGTGTCGCGGGTGCGCAAGGCGGTCGAGCCGCCCGGTCACGCCCGCTCGGACTTCGACATCGTGCTGGCGCTGGCCGGCCACCTGGGCGTGCGCCACGAGCTGTTCCCGGGGTGGGCCACGCCGGCCGATGCCTTCGACGAGTGGCGCCGGGTGTCGGCCGGCCGCCTGTGCGACTACAGCGGCATCACCTACGAGCGCATCGCCGCCGCCGGCGGGGTGCAGTGGCCGTGCCCGTCGGACGACCCGTCGGTGCCGCTCGGCGGCACGCCCCGGCTCTACGGCGACTGGCGGTTCCCGACGCCGACGGGCCGCGCCCAGCTGCGCTGCGTGGAGCCCAAGCCCATCAGCGACCGGCCCCGCAAGCGCTTCCCGCTGCTGCTGAACACCGGGCGCACGGTGGAGCACTGGCACACCCGCACCAAGACGGGCCGGGTGGAGATCCTCGACCGGCTGGCGCCGGAGGGCTGGGTCGAGATCCACCCCGACGACGCCGAGGGCCTGCGGGTCCGCTCGGGCGACGTGGTGCGGATCGTGTCCGAGCGGGGGGCGGTCGACCGCATCCGCGTGCCGCGTCACCCGCACGGTCCGGGCCGGCGAGGTGTTCGTGCCCTTCCACTTCGACGAGCAGTGCGCCAACCGCCTCACCCTCAACGAGTTCGACCCCATCTCGCGGGAGCCGAACTACAAGCAGTGCGCCGTCCGCGTCGAGCGGGTGCCGTAGTCGGCGGCCGGCTGTCGGCCGGTACGATCAGCACCGTGGGTGACGAACCGCAGCAGATGTCGACGACCGCATCAGTGGGCCCCAACGCCTGGCTCGTCGACGAGATGTACGAGCAGTACCTCGCCGACCCGGGGTCGGTGAGCGAGAGCTGGCGCGACTTCTTCGCCGACTACCGCCGCGACGCCGACCACATGGCGCCCGCCCCGTCGCCCGGCGCCGCGCCGGGGGCCGCCGGCGGGGTCACCGCCAACGGCACGACCACGGTCGGCGCCGGCAACCTGGCGACGGCCCCGGCCGCGCCCGCCGCCTCGCCGCCGCCCGCCGCCGCGGCTGCGCCGGCTGCCGCGCCCACCACGTCCGCATCGCCCGCCACCAAGCAGGCCCCGTCCCCGGCCGCGCCCGCGGCCGATGCCCCGGGCGAGCCGCTGCGCGGCGCCGCGGCCCGCATCGTGGCCAACATGGAGGCCAGCCTGGCGGTGCCGACCGCCACCAGCTTCCGCGACGTGCCCGCCAAGCTGCTCGAGGTCAACCGCCGGGTGATCAACGGCTACCTGCGCCGCACCCGGGGCGGCAAGGTGAGCTTCACCCACGTCATCGGCTACGCCGTCGTGCGGGCCATGAGCGAGACCGTCCCCCGCATGAACGCGACGTACGTCGAGGGCGACGACGGCAAGCCCCGGGTCGTCCGCCACGACCACGTGGGCATGGGCCTGGCGGTCGACATGGAGAAGTCCGACGGCAGCCGCACGCTGCTGGTGCCGGTCATCCGCGACGCCGACACGCTCGACTTCCGGGCGTTCTGGGGCAGCTACGAGGACATCATCCGCAAGGTCCGATCCAACAAGATGTCACCCGACGACTTCGCCGGCGCCACCATCACCCTCACCAACCCCGGCACGCTCGGCACCAAGCAGTCGGTGCCCCGGCTCATGCCCGGCCAGGGCGTCATCGTGGGCGTGGGCGCCATCGACTTCCCGGCCGAGTGGCGGGGCGCCGACCCGGTCATGCTGGCCGACCTGGGGGCGTCCAAGGTCATCACCCTCACCTCGACCTACGACCACCGCATCATCCAGGGGGCCGAGTCGGGCATCTTCCTCCGGCGGGTCGAGGATCTGCTGCTGGGCGCCGACGGCTTCTACGACGACATCTTCACCAGCCTGGGGGTGCCGTACGAGGCCATCAAGTGGCGGCGCGACGTCAACCCGCTCGACAGCGAGCACACGGCGCTCGAGAAGCAGATGGCCGTGGCCACCCTCATCCGGGTCTACCGGGTGCGCGGGCACCTCATCGCCGACCTCGACCCGCTGCGGTGGAAAGAGCCGCACATGGCGTCCGAGCTCGACCCCGCCACGTACGGGCTCACCATCTGGGACCTCGACCGCGAGTTCCTCACCGGCGGCCTGGGCGGCACCGACAAGGCCATCCTCAGCGAGATCCTGCGCGTGCTGCGCGACGCCTACTGCCGCACCGTCGGCATCGAGTACATGCACATCCAGGACCTGGAGGAGCAGCGCTGGATCCAGGAGCACGCCGAGAACCCGAGCGAGCAGCAGCTCGACGTCGAGGACCAGCGCTACGTGCTCGACCGGCTCAACGCCGCCGAGGCGTTCGAGAAGTTCCTGGGCACCAAATGGGTGGGCCAGAAGCGGTTCGGCATCGAGGGCGGCGAGAGCCTGATCCCGGTGCTCGACGCCATCCTCGAGGCGGCGGCCGACGACCACCTCCACGGCGCGGTGATGGGCATGCCACACCGGGGCCGGCTCAACGTCCTCGCCACGATCGTGGGCAAGAACTACGACCAGGTGTTCAAGGAGTTCGAGGGCACGCTCGACCCGTCGGCCGTGCAGGGCTCGGGCGACGTGAAGTACCACCTCGGGCAGGTGGGCAAGTTCCAGAGCCGGGCGGGCAACCAGATCGAGGTCGAGCTGGCCGCCAACCCCAGCCACCTCGAGGCCGTCGACCCGGTCGTCGAGGGCATGGTGCGCGCCCACCAGGACCAGATCAACGACCCGGGCGCCTATTCGGTGCTGCCCATCCTCATGCACGGCGATGCCGCCTTCGCCGGGCAGGGTGTCGTGGCCGAGACGCTGAACATGAGCGACATCAAGGGTTACCGGGTGGGCGGCACGATCCACATCGTGGTCAACAACCAGATCGGGTTCACGACCACGCCCGAGTCGGCCCGGTCGGGCATCTACTCCACCGACGTGGCCAAGATCGTCCAGGCGCCCATCTTCCACGTCAACGGCGACGACCCCGAGGCGTGCGTGCGGGTGGCCCGGCTGGCATACGCCTACCGCCAGGCGTTCCACAAGGACGTCGTCATCGACCTGGTGAGCTACCGGCGCCAGGGCCACAACGAGGGCGACGACCCCAGCTACACGCAGCCGCTCATGTACGCCAAGATCGACGAGCGCCGGTCGGTGCGCAAGCTGTTCACCGAGTCGCTGGTCAAGCGGGGCCAGCTCTCCATCGACGAGGCCGAGCAGGCGCTCGACGACTTCAAGTCGAAGCTGCAGCAGGCGCTGGACGAGACCCGCCAGTCGGCGCCGCCGTCGACCCTGCGCGCCGCCGAGCCGCCGCCGCCCATGGGCTGCCTGCCCCCGGTCGCGACCGGGGTCGACCGCGCCGTGCTCGACCGCGTGTACGACACGCTCGGCTCCTGGCCCGACGACTTCAACGCGCACCCGAAGCTCGCCCGGCAGTTCGCGGCGCGCGACGCCGTCGTGCGCGACGAGGGCGAGGTCGACTGGGCCACGGCCGAGGCCCTCGCCTTCGGCTCGCTGCTGCTCGAGGGCACCGACATCCGCCTGGCCGGCCAGGACTCGCGGCGGGGCACGTTCAGCCAGCGCCACGCCGTGCTGATCGACCACACGAACGGCAACGAGTGGGCGCCGCTCGCCCACCTCGGTCCCGATCAGGGCAAGTTCTGGATCTACGACTCGCTGCTGTCCGAGTACGCGGCCGTGGGCTTCGAGTACGGCTACTCGGTGGCCAACAAGGACGCCCTGGTCTGCTGGGAGGCGCAGTTCGGCGACTTCGTGAACGGCGCCAGCACGATCATCGACCAGTTCCTGGTGGCGGCCGAGGACAAGTGGGACCAGACCTCGGGCCTGGTCATGCTGCTGCCGCACGGGTACGAGGGCCAGGGCCCCGAGCACAGCTCGGGCCGCATCGAGCGCTTCCTCACCCTGTGCGCCGAGGACAACCTGCAGGTGTGCAACGCCACCACGGCGGCGCAGTACTTCCACCTGCTGCGCCGCCAGATGGTGCGCGACGTGCGCAAGCCGCTGGTGGTGTTCACCCCCAAGTCGATGCTGCGGGCGAAGGTGGCGCGGTCGCCCATCGACGAGCTGACCACGGGGAGCTTCCGGGAGGTGCTCGACGACGCCGCGGTCGGCGACCCCGCCGAGGTGCGCCGGGTGGTGCTGTGCTCGGGCAAGGTGGGCCTCGAGGCCCTGGTCGAGCGCGACAAGCGGGGCGCGCCGGTGGCGGTCGTGCGGGTCGAGCAGCTGTACCCGTGGCCGTACGACCAGCTCTCCGCGGTCGTGGGCCGGTACCCCAACGCGCACGAGATCGTGTGGCTGCAGGAGGAGCCGTCCAACATGGGCGGCTGGGCCTTCGCCCAGGACCGCCTGGCCGAGCGCTACGCCGACACCCACGCCGTCCTGCGCGTGAGCCGCTACGAGTCGGGCAGCCCCGCCACCGGCTCGCACACCATCCACGTGCAGGAGCAGGAGGCCGTCCTCGACGCCGCCCTCACGGTGGCCTGACCCCGCCGTCTTGCGGCGTCAGGCGAACCGGGTGACCAACGTCACGTAACCCGCGGGTTCCGTTCGGGGGTCGGCGCGCAGATAATGTGTGTTATCCCACCGCGGCGGCACGACCGTCGTTCTGACGAGCCACCCGACCGAGGGGGTCCCCATGGCGCTCGACGAGTACTCCGCCAACGCCGAGATCATCGGCCGAGACGAGATCAACGACCTCGAGGCCATCCTCTCGGTCAGCAACACCGACGTCCACGAGACCATCCACACGGTCGAGGACAACGCCGACGCCATCTTCACCTGGGACTACGAGAAGGGCGAGCGCCCGGCGCTCAACAAGCTCTACGAGAAGGCCAAGGGCGCCCAGTGGAACGGCGAGACCGACCTGCCGTGGGACACCGACGTCGACCTCGAGAAGAACGCGGCGCTCCAGCGCCTGCAGTTCGCCGAGTTCGAGACCGATGTGACGGGCACGCCGCTCGAGAAGTTCACCGAGCAGGACTTCATCAAGCTGTCCATCGAGATGGACAACTGGACCCTCTCGCAGTTCATGCACGGCGAGCAGGGCGCGCTGATCTGCACCGCCAAGATCGTCGAGACGGTGCCGTGGATCGACGCCAAGTACTACGCGTCGACCCAGGTCATGGACGAGGCCCGCCACGTCGAGGTCTTCGCCAAGTACCTGCAGGACAAGCAGAACGGCTTCTACCCGATCAACGCCCACCTCAAGCTGCTGCTCGACGACATCATCAGCGACAGCCGCTGGGACATGACCTACCTGGGCATGCAGATCATGGTCGAGGGCCTGGCGCTGGCCGCCTTCGGCTTCATGCAGCAGATGACGCCCGACCCCCTGCTCAAGCAGCTCCTGCGCTACGTGATGAGCGACGAGGCCCGCCACGTGGCCTTCGGCGTGCTGTCGCTGAAGGAGTACTACGCCGAGCTGACCGACGCCGAGCTGAAGGTGCGCCAGGAGTTCGCCTTCGAGGCGGCCGTGCGCATGCGCGACCGCTTCCTCCAGCAGGAGGTGTGGGAGCGCATGGGCATCAAGCCGGCAGAGATCCTGCCCATGGTGCTGCGCGACCCCGGCCGCGACATGTTCCAGCAGATGCTGTTCAGCAAGATCGTGCCCAACTGCAAGAAGCTGGGCCTGCTCGACGCCGGCGACGGCTGGCTGCGCACCAAGTTCACCGAGATGGGCGTCATCCAGTTCGAGGACTGGCAGGACACCGGCGAGGAGTACGAGTCGCTCCAGGCGACCGGCTGACCGCCGCCCGCTCCCGACCCCGGACAGGAGGCCCGCACCGCTCGGTGCGGGCCTTCGTCGTGCCGGTCACCCCAGCGGGAAGCCGACGGCCTCCTCGAGCTCCGCGATGGCCCGGTCGGGGTCGACCACCTTGATGGTGGTCATGCCCATGGCCCGGGCGGGCTTGAGGTTGATGCCCAGGTCGTCGAGGAACACCGCCTCCCCGGGCTCGATCCCCAGCCCGTCGCACACCAGGCGGTAGATGGCCGGGTCCGGCTTGCGCACCGCCACCCGGCTCGACTCGACGATGACGTCGAAGTGGCCCAGCACCTCGCTCATCTGCCCGCCCCGGACGCCCGTCCCGTCGCCGTTGCCGGCGGCGCCGAGGGGATCGGCGGGCACGAAGTTGTTGGTGAGCATGGCCGTCTTCAGGCGCTCGTGGCACCGGCGCAGCGCCTCGACCATCCGGGGCCGCAGTTGCCCACCGAGGAGGGCGAGGACCTGCCGCCCGTCGACCGGGTGGCCTGCGGCCCGCGCCTCGGCCTCGAACAGGCCCACGAACCCCGCCAGGTCGACCTCGCTGCGCTCGAGGCGGGCCCAGGCGTTGGTGTCGGGGTCGGTGGCGTTGAGGCGGCGGATGAGCCCCTCGGGCAGCCCGTTGTCGGCCTCGTAGCGGGCGAAGGCCTCGAAGGGGCTGGTCAGGATCACCCCGCCGAAGTCGAAGATGACGGCACGAACGGACATGGTCCGCCGAGCCTAGGGGGTCGCGGCTCCGACCTCGCTCGCCGGTCAGGCCACCAGCAGGTCGCGGGCGACCGCCTGCCACAGCTCGGTGGAGAGGCGCAGCGACTCGACGTCGACGCGCTCGTCGTCGCCGTGGAACATGCGGCCGAAGTCCTCGAACGTGAGCTTCTCGCTGAACAGCCCGAAGCCGTAGGAGGTCGTGCCGAGCCGCCGGAAGAACCGGGCGTCCGTCGCCCCCACGCTGAGCATGGGCACGAGGTGGCTGCCGGCGTAGAAGGCCTTGGTCACCCGGTCGAGCGTGTCCCACAGCGGGGTGTCGGCGGGCGACGAGGTCGACGGGTCGTCGTGGGACTCGATCATCTCCACGCGGTCGGACAGGTCGCCGAGGGCGTCGTCGAGGATGGCCTGGACGTCGGGCAGGGTCTGGCCGGGCAGGGTGCGGACGTCGAGCTGCAGGTCGACCCGGTCGGGGATCACATTGGTCTTGGTGCCGCCGTGCACCACCGTGGGGGCGATCGTGGTGTGCGTGCAGGCGTGGAACTGCCGCGCCATGCCCTGGGGCAGATCGGCCAGAGCCCCCACCAGGCGGTCGGGGTCGAGCAGCGGCGCGGTCACGTCGTCCGGCAGGGCCAGGCCCGCAAGGAACTGCCGCCACGTGTCGTGGATGAGCGTCTGCGGCTGGTGCTCGGCCAGTCGCTGCACCACCCGGGCCGCCGTGACCAGGGCGTTGTCGGTGTCGTACGGCAGCGACGCGTGCCCTGGTGTGCCCGAGACCCGCAACGTGCACCAGCACGACCCCTTCTCGCCCACCAGCACCGGCAGCCGCAGCGCGCCGTCGCCGCCCGGCACGGGGATGCCGCCCGACTCGGTGATCACGTAGTCGGCGCCCACGGCGTCGGGCTCGTGGCGGGTCAGATGGTCGGCGCCGTAGGTGCCGAGGGCCTCCTCGTCGGCCACGGCCAGGTAGACCAGCGTGCCGTCCGGGCGGAAGCCGCTCTCGGCCAGCCGCCGGGTGGCGACGGCCATCGAGGCGGTGAGGTTGAGCATGTCGATCGCGCCCCGGCCCCACACCTCGCCGTCGACCAGCTCGCCCCCGAAGGGGTCGCGCCGCCAGCCGTCCTCGTTGGCCGGCACGACGTCGGTGTGCCCCATGAGCACGAGGGTGGGGGCGTCGGGTCGGCGGCCCTCGATCCGGGCCACCAGGCTGGCGCGCCCCGGTGACGGCTCGTAACGCTCGATGTCCACACCCGATCCGTCGAAGTATCCTGCCAGCAGGTCCGCGCTGCGGACCTCGTTCCCCGATCCGCGGGTGCCGTCGTTGACGCACGCATTGCGGATGAGGTGTTGCAGCAGGTCGGTGACCTGGGCCGTCTCATCGGTCATCGTCCCGGCACGGTAGCCGCAGCGTCCGCCGGGGTCGTCGAACGGTCTGGTTGAATGCAGGCTGCCATGAAGGTGAAGCACGTAATAGTCGACGGGTCGAACATCGCCACCGAGGGTCGCGACGCGCCCAGCCTGGCGCAGCTCGACGAGGCGGTGCAGGCGTTCGTCGAGGAGTACTCGCCCACCTACGTGACGGTGGTGGTCGACGCCACCTTCCCCAACCGCATCGATCGCAAGGAGCGCCAGACCTACGAGGACGCGGTCAACGCCAACGAGCTGGTCACGCCGCCTGCGGGGGCCATCGGGCGGGGCGACGCCTTCATCCTGCAGATCGCTCGGCGGGCCGACGCGGCCATCCTCTCCAACGACTCCTTCCAGGAGTTCCACGGAGAGTACCCCTGGCTGTTCGACAAGGGTCGGCTCATCGGCGGCAAGCCCGTCCCCCACGTGGGGTGGGTCTTCATGGACCGGGCGCCCGTGCGTGGCCCCACCAGCCGCCGGGCGGTGAGCGAGGCCCGCAAGAGCGAGGCCCGCAAGGGGGCCAAGTCCACCGCCCGCGAGGCATCGGCCGACGGTGCCCGGGCCGGTCGAGGCGACGGAGCCCGGGCGGCGCGGGACGACGGTGTCGACGCCGCGGCCGCAACGGTCACCCCGGCCGACGCGCCCGCGGCCCCGCCCCGCAAGCGCCGGGCCCGGAAGGCGGCGGCACAGACCGAACCGGCCGACGCCCCGGCGGCGCCCGCGGCCTCCGCGGTCCCCGGCAAGGGCGTCGAGCCCTACAACGAGGCGCTGCCGTTCATCGAGTTCGTCGGGCAGCACCCGGTGGGCAGCGAGGTCGAGGCCGAGATCGAGCGGTTCAGCTCGCACGGCGCCTACGTGCTGGTGGGCCCGGCGCGGGCCTATGTGCCGCTGCGCTACATGGCCCACCCTGCGCCCCGCAGCGCCAAGGAGGTGCTGCGGGTGGGCGCCACCCAGCGCTTCCTGATCGTGTCGATCGACCCGCCCCGGCGCGGCATCGACCTGGCGCTCCCCGGCGTGGTCGAGGTGGCGGCCGCACCCGTGCCCGACATGGCCGAGGTGGCCGAGGCCGCGCAGACGGCCGGGGGCGGGCAGCGGCCCGACGGGGAGGAGGCGGCACCGCCTGCGAAGCGCACCCGGGCCCGCAAGACCGCCGCGGCCAAGGCCGCGACCGCCGGCACGGGCGCCGACGGGGCCGACGCGCCATCCGAGGCCGCGCCCCCGGCCACCCCCGCCATGAAGGCCGCGGCCAGGAGGGGGTCCGCCAGGAAGGCGACCGCCACGAAGAAGGCGACCGCCACGAAGAAGGCGACCACGAAGAAGGCGACCACCAAGCGGGCGACCGCCAAGACGGCGGCCGCCAAGAAGGCGGCCGCCGAGAGGGCCACCGCCAAGAAGGCGACCACCAAGCGGACGCCGGCCAGGCGGTCGGCCCGGACCGCGGCCGAGGACGGGGCCGACGACCCCGCCGCGGGCGACAGGGCCGGAGGGCAGTCGGTCATCGCCCTGCGCCCCGGGGACGCAGAGGGCCCATCGTCCGAGCCCAGCAGCGCCACCGGCGGCTGAGCCCCCGCCGTTCGGGCCGGTAGGTTGCGGACCCGTGCGCATCGCCACCTGGAACGTCAACTCGCTCACGGGGGAGCGGATCGAGCGGGTGGTCGGTTGGCTCGACATGGCGCAGCCCGACGTGCTGTGCCTGCAGGAGACCAAGCAGACCGACGCCGCGTTCCCGGCGCTCGACTTCCACGGCCACGGCTACGCCAGCGTGCATCACGGCGAGGGCCGGTGGAACGGCGTCGCCATCCTCAGCCGGGTGGGGCTCGACGACCCGGTCGCCGGCTTCGCCGACGGCGAGCCCCCCGACGACGAGGCCCGCCTCGTCACCGCCACCTGCGGCGGCGTGCGCGTGTCGTCGGTGTACGTCCCCAATGGGCGGGTCGTCGGGTCCGACCACTATCGCTACAAGCTCGCCTGGCTGGCGCGCCTGCGGGCCCACCTCGCGGCCGACGTGTCGCCGGGCGAGGCGCCCCACCCGCGGGCCGTGTGCGGTGACTTCAACGTCGCGCCCGCCGACATCGACCTGTGGGATCCGTCGGCGTTCGAGGGGTCCACCCACGTCACCCCCGAGGAGCGGGCCGCGGTCGACGACCTGGGCGAGCTGGGCCTGCGGGACGCGTTCCGCGAGCACTACCCGGGGGTCGACCGGCTCTACAGCTGGTGGGACTACCGGGCCGGCAACTTTCACAAGCACCGCGGCATGCGCATCGACCTGCTGTTGCTGTCGCCCGATCTGGCCGACCACGTGACCTGGGCGCTCATCGACCGCAACGCCCGCAAGGGCCCCAAGCCCAGCGACCACGCACCGGTGTTCGTCGATGTCGCACTCCCGGGCGTCGTCGGCTAGGACGGCGGCATGTCCGATCTCCCCATCGATCCCGAGCTCGCTGCGCCGGGGTCGCCGGCGTGGCCCGCCCTGCTCAGCGAGCTGGCCGACGCCGAGCCGTCGCCCCGCCGCACCGAGCTGCACCGCACGGGCCAGGCCCTGCGGCGCATCGTGCACCGCCTGCACGGCAGCCCCGCGCCCGACGGCGAGCTGGCGGCCGCCGCCGACGAGCTCGAGCGGCTCGCCGACCGGTTGGACGCGTTCCCCGGTGGGTCGCTGTACGAAGGGTTCGGCGAGTCGCCGCTGGCGGGGCACGATCCCCACGCGTTCTTCGACCACAGCCCCATGCTCGGCCGGGCCAACCCGCTGGCCCCCCCGATCGAGCTCTGGGCGGACGGCGACGTGATGCGGGCCCGGGCCACCTTCGGCGCGGCCTACGAGGGCCCGCCCGGCTGCGTGCACGGCGGGTACGTCGCGGCCGCGTTCGACGAGGTGCTGGGCTCGACGCAGTCGCTGGCCGGGCGCCCGGGGATGACCGGGCGGCTGACCGTCCACTACCGCAGCCCCACGCCGCTGCACGCCGAGCTCGACTTCGCCGGCCGGGTGGTCGACCAGACGGGCCGCAAGACGCTCACCTACGGCACGCTGCACGCAGGCGATCGCCTGTGTGCCGAGGGCGAGGGCCTGTTCATCGCCATCGACTTCACCAAGGTGGCCGAGATGCAGAGGCGGCGCGACGAGGCGTTCGGCCCGGCGAGCCGCGACGACGCCTGAGCGGCGCCGGGGAACAGGCGCCGTCAGGTCTGGTCGTTGCCCAGGGCCCAGCGCAGCTTGCCCAGGCCGCCCGACAGCGCGGTCCGGCAGCGGGCGCGCGACAGGCCGAGCGATGCGCCCAGCTCGGGCATGGTCATGGGCGCCTGGCCCGCGAGGCCGAACCGGGCCGTGACGACGGCCCGCTCGACGTCCGACAGCGACGCCAGCGCCCGAGGCGTCAGCGCGTGCAGCGCGACCAGGTCGTCGTCGGTGTCCGACGTGTGATCGACCGGTTCGGGGATGCGGACGGCGTCGTCGTCGTCCGGATAGGGCCAACCACCTTCGTCCACGAAGTCGAGGGGATCACCCATGTGACACTTGTCGCGCCCAGAGCGCGCACGGTCAAGCGGAGCCGTCGAGGAAGCGCTCGACCACGGCGACCTCGGCATCGAGGTGTTCCCGCAGGCCGGACACGATGGCACGCTCGACCGCACCCCCCACCACCAGGGCGCGGACCTTCAGCCGTCCCGTCACGGTGCGCGCGCAGCCGCCGGCCGGGGCCGGCTCGACCTGGCACGACCCGGACGAGGACATCCGGTCGGCGTAGTGGTCGGGGACCAGCCGGTAGCGCGCGGTCAGGGCGGCCAGGTCGTGGGTGCTGTGCTCGACCCAGCTGAGCCGGCGCGGGTCGACCACCGCCGTGACCGCCGGCGACAGCTCGCCCACGAACCGGAACCGCACCCGCAGGTGGACGAGGTCGTTCTCGACGCGCCGGTCGAGCACCTCGGGGGTGCCGAGCTTGGGCAGGCCGACCAGGCGCTCGTACAGGTCGGGGGCGGCGTACGCGCTCGCCACCGCGTCGGGCTCGGCGGTGAAGTGCTGGCTGACCGTGAAGTCCATGGGCGGCGTCGGGCGGCGTCAGGCGGGCTCGGGGGCGGGATCGACATGGGGGGCGAGCGCCGCCAGCAGGCCGTCGCCCACCCGGGCGGCCAGGAGCCTACCCATGCCCGGCACGGCGGCCAGCTCGGCCGGGCTGGCGGGGCGCCGCTCGGCGATGGCCTCCAGCAGGTGGTCGTCCAGCACGGCGGCGGGCTCGACCCGCGCGGCGCGGGCGTGGTCGTCGCGCCAGACGTGCAGCGCCGCCAGCGCGGGGGCCTCCGGCACGGCGGGCGGCGCCGCCCCGGCCAGCACCGCCCGCTGCTCGGCCAGGCGGGAGCGCCAGTCGCCGGCGGGCCCCGCGGGGGCGTGATCGCGTTCGCCCTGCGACTCGGCCAGCCCCGCCAGCCAGGGCGTGAGCCGGCGGTCGACCGGTTTGCCGGCGAACGTCCGCCGCCCGGCCCACGTGCAGTACAGCTCGTCCTCGGCCCGCGTCATGGCGACGTACAGCAGGCGGGCCTCCTCGGACCGCTGCTCGCGGGTGCGGGCGTGGGAGATGGGCACGAGGCCGTCCTCCAGCCCGGCCAGGTGCACGACCGGCCACTCCAGGCCCTTGGCGGCGTGGAAGGTGGCGAGGGTGACCGCGTCGCGGGTCCCCTCGGCGCCCTCGGCCTGGAGGGTGGCGATCAGCCAGGCGGCGAAGCCCGCTGCGGACGCCGAGGGATCGAGCCGCAGGTGGTCGCGGGCGAACTGGACGACCAGCGCCAGGTCGGCGGCCGCGCCCGGCCCGGTGCCTTCGGCCGTGCCGGCGGTGGCGACCGCGTCGGCGACCGCGTCGGCCGCGGCACCGGCGTCGGTCGTGGCGTCGGCGGCGAGGGCCTCGAGGTCGGGCAGACGGGCCGACAGCGACCCGGGCGACCGGCGCACCAGGTCGAGCGCCTGGCGGACCGCGGGCCGTTCCAGCAGGGCGTCGCCGCCCCGGACCCGGTGGGGGATGCCGGCGGCCCGCAGCGCCTCGGCGACGAGGCCGAGCTGGGCATGGGTGCGGACCAGCACCGCCTGAGCCGCCCACCGCACCCGCGGGCCCCGCCGGTCGCGCAGGGCCCGGGCCACCGCCAGCGCCTCGTCGCGGTCGGTGGGATGGCGGTCGAGCACCACCGGGAGGCCGGCGAGCCGCGTGGCCCGCACGACCCGGGCCCCGCCGCCGCTCGGCCGGGCGCCCGCCCCCGACGTCGTCTGGGCGTCCGCCCGGGCGAGCACGTCGCCCGCGGCGGCCAGGATCTGCGGGGTCGACCGGTAGTTGCCGTCGAGCACCACCACGTCGGAGGGCGGATACAGGCGGCGGAAGCCGTCGAGGAAGCCCGCGTCGGCGCCGTTCCAGCCGTAGATGGCCTGGTGGGGATCGCCCACCACGCACAGGTCGTACCCGGGCCCCCGCCAGGCCTCGAGCAGGCCGAGCTGCAGCGGGTTCACGTCCTGGAACTCGTCGACGAACAGGTGCTGGAAGCGCCACCGCTGTGCGGCCGCGAAGCGGGTGTCGGTCTCGAGCAGGTGCGTGCACAGCCGGAGCAGGTCGTCGAAGTCGACCATGCGGGCGCGGCGCTTCTCGTCCTCGTAGGTGGCGTACAGCGCGGCGACCCGGTCGGCGGGCGCCGGCGTGCGCCGGCGGGCGGCCGCCGCCGCCTCCGGGTAGGCGTCCGGGCCGACGAGGCGGGCCTTGGCCCACTCGATCTCGCCGGCCAGCTGGGCCACCGTCAGCGGGCTGCCGGCGACGACGCTGCCCAGCACCGGGGCCTTGCGGGCCAGCAGGGCCGGCGGCTGGCGCCCCTCGTCGGCCCAGTGCGAGCGCAACTGGGCGAACGCCACGCCGTGGAAGGTGCCCGCGGCCACCCCGTGACGCAGGCCCAGCGCCGCGAGCCGGTCGCGCAGCTCGCCCGCGGCCTTGCGGGTGAAGGTGAGGGCGAGCACGTGGCTGGCGTCGGCGTCGCCCGTCGCCACCCGCCACGCGATGCGCCGGGTGAGCACCCTGGTCTTCCCCGAGCCGGCGGGAGCCACGATGGCGAGGGGACGGGCCGGAGAGGTGACGGCCCGGCGCTGGGCGTCGTCGAGGCCGTCGAGCAGGCGGTCGTGCCCGTCGTGCCGGTCGTGCCCATCGTGGGCGTCAGGCCCACCGGGCCCGCGACCGGGCGCGGGGGAGGCGCCGTCGCGCCCGGGATCGCGCCCGTCGTCGTGCGTGGTCTGGTGCAGGGGGCCGTTCGCCACCACCGCCGAGGCTATTCGCCCCGCCTACCATGCCGCCGTGATCGAGGTGGCGCGCGAGCGGTTCGAGCAGCTGGTCGGCGACGCGCTCGACGGCATCCCCGAGGAGCTGGGGCGCCTCGTCGACAACGTCGTGGTGGTGGTGGAGGACGGGGTGCCCGGCGGTGGGCTGCTGGGGCGCTACCAGGGCGTGCCGCTCACGGCCCGCGACCAGTGGTACGGCACGGGCGAGCTGACGATGCCCGACCGCATCACCGTGTTCCGGCTGCCCATCTGCGCCATGTGCCGCACCGAGGACGAGGTGGTCGAACAGGTCACCATCACGGTCGTCCACGAGGTCGCCCACCACTTCGGGATCGACGACCGCCGCCTGACCGAGCTGGGCTGGGGTTGAGCAGGGGGGAGCCGCCGCCCGCCCGGTCGCGCAGGGCTACGCTGCCCGCGTGCCGTTCCCGACCAAGCTGCTCAACGACAACGAGGACGTCGCGCTCGACCTCCACCCGCACTGGTGGTTCTTCGCCCCGCCGCTGTTCGCGCTCATCGTCTCGCTGGTGCTGGGGGTGCTCCTGGCGACCGGCACCGAGATCTCGTGGCTGCAGGTGCCGGTCGGCGTGCTCATCCTGATCTGCCTCGTCTGGTTCGGGCTGCGCTACACCCGCTGGGTCACCACCAACTTCGTGGTCACCACCGATCGCCTGATCTACCGGCACGGCGTGCTGGCCAAGCACGGCATCGAGATCCCCCTCGAGCGGGTCAACACCGTGTTCTTCCGCCAGTCGATCTTCGAGCGGATGGTCGGTTCGGGCGACCTGGTGATCGAGTCCGCGGGCGAGATGGGCCGCCAGGCCTTCTCCAACGTCCGCAACCCGTCGGCGGTGCAGAACGTCGTGTACCGCCAGATGGAGGACAACGAGAACCGCAAGTTCGATCGGGTGGGGGCGTCGGTGAGGGCGGCCCAGTCGGACGAGCAGTCCATCCCGGCGCAGATCCGCGAGCTCGACGAGTTGCGCAAGCAGGGCGTGCTCAGCGAGGAGGAGTTCGCCGCCAAGAAGAAGCAGCTGCTCGACCGCATGTGAGCCCCCGCGCCCCGGGGCGCCCGGCTCATGTGGTCGTGAGCGACGCGCCGGCCGCGGGGCGTCCCCGCCACACCACCGGCCCGGCGATGCGGGTCTTCGCCTGGCACAGCACGACCACGCAGCCGCCGAAGCCCGCGCCGGTGACCCGGGCGCCGTGGACCCCGGGCACGCCCCGCACGGTGGCCACCAGCTCGTCGAGCGCGGGCGTCGACACCTCGAAGTCGTCCCGCATGCTGGCGTGACTGGCGACCAGCAGCTCGCCCGCGTAGGCGAGCTGGCCCTTGGCCAGGGCGCTGGCCAGGGCGTCGACCCGCTCGTTCTCGGTGGTGACGTGCCGGGCCCGGCGCCGCAGCACCGGGTCCTCGATCACCTCGACGTCGATGGGGGAGGCGTCGCGCAGCCGGCCGATGATCTGCTCGGCGGCCTCGCACTGGGCCCGGCGCTCGGCGTAGGCCGACGCGGCGAGCTCGCGGTGCTGCCCGGAGTGCAGGACCACCACCTCCGCGTCCTCGGGGAACGCCACCGGGTCGACCGCCAGCGTGTCGCAGTCGATCCGCAATGCCATGCCCTCGATGGCCGCCAGCGACACGAGCTGGTCCATGATCCCGCAGGGCACGCCGACCGCCCGCTCCTCGGCCCGCTGGCAGACCTGGGCGGCGGCCACCGGGTTCACGCGGTCGGCGCCGAGGGCGGTGGCGACCGCCACCTCCAGCGCGGCCGACGACGCCAGCCCGCTCGCGGCGGGCAGGGTGGAGTGGACCATCCCCACGAGCCCGTCCGTCGGCCTGACCTGCTCGACGACCGCGGCCACGTAGCGGGCCCACGGCGGCTCGACGGCCGCCGGGTCGTCCACCCCGTCGAGCGGCACCTCGGCGACGCCCTCGAACCCGTCCGAGCCGAGCATGACCCAGTTGCCGCCCCGGTCGCCGGTGATCTCGGTGCCGAGGCCGATGGCCATGGGGAGGGCCAGGCCGCCCATGTAGTCGGTGTGGTCGCCGATCAGGTTGACCCGGCCGGGCGCCCATGCTCGCAGTCCCACCTCACGCTCCTCGCAGTGCCGCAGCGGCGTCCTCGGGCACGACGGGGTTGGTGTACGCCCCGCTGCCGAGCTCGGCTGCGGCAACGTAGCGCTGCACGCCAGGGGCGCGCAGGGGTGAGATCAGGTGGAAGTGCACGTGGGCCTCCGGCCAGGCGCCGCCGTCGGTGGGCCGCTGGTGCACCCACATCATGTAGGGGAGGGGGCTGTCGAACAGGCGGTCGAGGCGGGCCAGCACGTCGACGAGGAGCGCGGCCAGCCCGTCGCGCTGCGGCCCGTCGAGCGCGGGCAGGTCGGGCCGGTGCACGTCGGGCGCCAGCAGCAGGCTGTAGGGGTAGGCGCTGGCGGCCGGCACCCAGGCGTGCCAGCCGGACGAGGCGGTCACCCCGAGGGCGGGGTCGACCGGGAGGCACAGCGGGCACTCGCCCCGCGTCGCGCGGCGCAGCTCGGTGAGCGGCACGTCGGGGACCTGCTCGTAGGCGTAGATCTGGCCGTGGGGATGGGCGATGGTGGCGCCCACCTCCTCGCCGCGGTTCTCGAACACGAGGACATAGGCCACGTCCGTCCGGGCGCCCAGGGCCGCGGTGCGCTCGGCCCACAGGTCGACGACCCGCCGGGCACCGTCGGCCCCCAGGTCGGGGAACGCGAGGTCGTGCTCGGGGGTGTAGAGGACGACCTCGCAGCGGTCGTCGGCGAGCGCCGGCCAGCGGTTGACGAAGGCGCGCGCCTGGTACGGCTCGGGCGCCTCGATGCCGCCGACGCAGAAGGGACAGGCGCTGCCCGGTCCCGGGCGGTTGGGGCGGTGCTGGCGGCTGCCGGCCACCACCACGGTGGCGCCGGACAGCTCGTCGATGCGGACGTCGGTCATCGTCGCTCGCGGAGGACGGGGATGGGTCAGCGGAGCGCGGCGACCGCGGCGGCCGCCCGCTCCAGCGCCCCCGGGTTCCACGGGGCGCGCAGCGCCACGTTCACGGTGTCGGCGCCTGACGCAACGTAGCGGGCCAGCGCGTCGGTGGTGCGCGCCACGCTGGTGCCGACGATCGCGCCGGCGCGCACCGCGTCGGCCCGGGGGCCGAACTGGGCGACCAGCGAGGCCTCGTCGTCGCACACGATGACGTTGACCCCCACGCGGACCTCGGCCGGGTCGCGGCCCACGTCGGCGCACTGGCGGGCCAGCGCCGCCCGCTTGGCGGCCAGCGCGTCGGGCGGCACGAAGGGCAGGTTCCAGCCGTCGGCGTGGCGGGCCACGATCCGGGCGGTGCGCCGCTCGCCGACGCCGCCGATCCAGATGGGCAGGGCGTCCTGCAGGGGGCGGGGGTCGTTGCGGGCCCCGTCCAGCCGCACCCGGTCACCGGCGACCGTCGACGCCTCGGACCGCAGCAGGCTGCGCACCGCGCCGGCGGACTCGTCGAGCAGGTCGAAGCGGCGGCCGAGCGGCGGGAAGTCGAACCCGTAGGCGCGGTACTCGGCCTCCGCCCACCCGGCGCCGAGCCCGATCTCGGCGCGCCCGCCGGAGAGGTGGTCGATGGTCGTGACCGCCTTGGCCAGGATGCCGGGGTGGCGGTAGCCGGCGCAGTACACGAGGCAGCCGCACCGCACCCGGGAGGTGGCGCACGCCAGTGCTGTGTGCATCGCCACCGCCTCGTGGCACTCGTAGCTCGCCAGGTCCGACGAGTACAGGTGGTCCCACACCGACACGGCGTCGAAGCCGAGCTCCTCCGCCGAGGCCCACAGCTCGCGCAGCTCCGCCACCGAGGTGTTCTGGACGCCCGTGTGCACCCCGAAGGTCGGGCCCGGCGGGATGGGCGTCGTGCCGCTGGTCGTCATGCCCCCAACCTACGCTTGACCCGGCGGTCAAGACCGAACACGATGGCCGCCATGCCCACCGCGCCGGCCAACGGGATCGAGATCGCCTACGACACCTTCGGGGATCCCGGCGATCCGACGGTGCTGCTGGTGATGGGCCTCGGCAGCCAGCTCATCCACTGGCGCCCCGAGCTCTGCCAGGGCATCGCCGACCGGGGTTTCCACGTCGTGCGGTTCGACAACCGCGACCAGGGCGACTCGACCCGCTTCGCCGAGCGGGTCGACATCGGCGCCGTGCTGGCGGCCCGCAGCACCGGCGGGGCGCCCGACGTGCCCTACCTCCTGAGCGACATGGCCGCCGATGCGGTGGGCCTGCTCGACCACCTGGGCGTGGACGCGGCCCACCTCTTCGGCGTGTCGCTGGGCGGCATGATCGTGCAGACCATCGCCATCGAGCACCCGTCGCGCGTCGCCACGCTCACGTCGGTGATGTC
Source organism: uncultured Acidimicrobiales bacterium (assembly GCA_963842395.1). GTDB lineage: Bacteria > Actinomycetota > Acidimicrobiia > Acidimicrobiales > VFJN01 > ZC4RG19. Next base: position 1,349,533 of record CAWJGJ010000001.1, on the reverse strand, counting down.
GACCACCGGCGACCTCGACGTGGGCAATCCCACGGGCGAGGCCATGGGCCTGCTGCTCGCCTCCCCGGCGACGACCCGGGAGGAGCTGCAGGACGCGGCCGTGCTCGGCGAGACCGTGTGCGGCAGCCCGGGCCTGTGGGACGAGTCCGAGGTGCGGGAGACGGCCGGCCAGGCCTGGGACCGCGGCTACCACCCACAGGGCACCGCCCGGCAGCTGGCGGCGGTGCTGTGCTCGGGCAGCCGGGCGGCCGGCCTGGCCCAGCTCGACATGCCGACGCTGGTCATCCACGGCAGCGCCGACACCCTCATCGCCCCCTCGGGCGGCGAGCGCACCGCGGAGCTCGTCCCCGACGCCAAGCTGGTCGTCATCGAGGGCATGGGCCACGATCTCGCCCGACCGCTGTGGCCCCAGATCATCGACCTGCTGGTCGACCACGCCAACGGCAACCGCTGACCGCCAGACCGCAGACCGAACGCCGCAGACGCAGACCGCACGACAGGAGCGCACGCCACGATGGGACCCCTCGCCGGAATCACGGTGATCGAGATCGCGGGCATCGGCCCCGGCCCGTACTGCGGGATGCTGCTCGCCGACATGGGCGCCGACGTCATCCGCATCGACCGCGCCCAGTCGGTGCAGGGCGGCGACCCCGAGCGGCCGCCGGCCGACCTGCTGGCCCGGGGCCGGCGGTCGGTGGGGGTCGATCTCAAGAACCCGGAGGGTGTCGAGGTGGTGCTGGGCCTGGTCGAGAAGGCCGACGCCCTGATCGAGGGGTTCCGCCCGGGCGTGACCGAGCGGCTGGGCATCGGCCCCGACGACTGCCTGGCCCGCAACCCCCGCCTGGTCTACGGCCGCATGACGGGCTGGGGACAGGACGGCCCCTACGCCCAGGCCGCCGGCCACGACATCAACTACATCTCGCTCGCCGGGGCGCTCGAGCCCATCGGCCGACGGGGCGAGGCCCCCGTCCCGCCGCTCAACCTGGTGGGCGACTTCGGGGGCGGCGGCATGCTGCTGGCCTTCGGCGTGGCCTGCGGCATCGTCGAGGCCCAGCGCTCCGGCCAGGGCCAGGTCATCGACGCCGCCATGGTCGACGGCGCCGCCTCGCTGATGACGATGACCCACTCGTTCCGGGCCATGGGCATCTGGAACGACGAGCGGGGGACCAACATGCTCGACACCGGCGCCCACTACTACGACGTGTACGAGACGGCCGACGGCGGCTACGTGTCGATCGGGTCGATCGAGCCCCAGTTCTACGCCGAGCTGCTGCGCCTCACGGGCCTGGAGGGCGAGGAGCTGCCCTGGCAGCAGGACCGCACCCATTGGCCCGAGCTCAAGGAGCGGTTCGCCGCCATCTTCCGCGCCAAGACCCGGGACGAGTGGTGCGAGCTCATGGAGGGCACCGACGTGTGCTTCGCCCCCGTGCTGGCCATCCCCGACGCCATCGAGCACCCCCACAACGTGGCCAGGGGCACCTTCGTCGAGGTGGCGGGCATCACCCAGCCGGGACCCGCGCCGCGCTTCAGCCGGACGCCGGGCGAGATCCGCCGGCCCCCCGCGCACGCCGGCCAGCACACGGACGAGGTGCTGCGTGACGCCGGGTTCGACGAGGACCGGGTGGCCAAGCTGCGCGCCGACGGCGCGGTCGCCTGACCGGTCGTCGGACGGGCGGCGTCGACGTGCAGCTCGAGGGCAGGACCGCGGTCGTCACCGGCGCCGGCTCGGGGATCGGCCGGGCGGCAGCCCGCCTGTTCGCCGCCGAGGGCGCCACCCTGGTGGCCGTCGACCGCGACGCGGCGGCGGCCGAGGCCATCGCGGCCGAGGTGGGCGGCGAGGCCGTCGCGGGCGACGTCGCCGACGCCGACCTGTGGGGCCGCGTCGTCGGCGCCGCCGCGGGCACCGGCGGGCTCCACCTCGCCTACCTCAACGCCGGCGTGTACGGCTACGGCGGGCCCATCGACGAGCTGCCGCTCGACGTCTACCAACGCACCATCGGGGCCAACATCTCGGGCGTCGTGCTCGGCACCCGGGCCGTCGTGGCGCCCATGCGGGCCGCCGGGGGCGGGGCGATCGTGGTGACCGCCTCGGCCGCCGCCATCGCCGCCTTCGAGGGCAACGCCCTGTACACGCTGACCAAGCAGGCCGTCGGCGGCTTCGTGCGCTCGCTGGCGCCCAGCCTGGCCGGCGACGGGATCTCGCTCGACGCCGTGTGCCCGGGCGTGGTCGACACGCCGATGACGGTCGAGGCCGCGGGCGGCGCCGACCCCCGGGCGCTCGGCATCCCGCTCATCGACCCGGCCGTCGTCGCGGCCGAGGCGCTCGACCTGGCCACCAGCGAGGGGACGGGCCGGTGCCGCTTCGTGCGGGGCCGGCGGCCCGCCGTCGACTGGTCGTTCCCCACGATGCAGGACCTGTTCTCGACGCCGTAATCGACACCCGCACCGCGGGGCCGCGTGGTAGGAAACCGGGCGATGCCGACGCTGGTTGCCTTCCACGCCCACCCCGACGACGAGTGCATCACCACCGGCGGCACGCTGGCCAAGGCGGTCGACGACGGCCACCGGGTCGTCGTGGTGTTCGCGACGCGGGGCGAGGTCGGCGAGGCGCCCGACGGGATGCTGGCGCCCGGCGAGTCGCTGGTCGAGCGCCGCCACCGCGAGGTCATGGGCTCGATGGCCGCCCTGGGTGTCCACCGGGTCGAGTTCCTCGGCTACCGCGACTCCGGGATGCAGGGCACGCCCGACAACGACGACCCCGCCTCGTTCTGGCGGGCCGATCCGGCCGAGGCGGCCGGTCGGCTGGCGGCCATCCTGCGCGACGAGGACGCGGACGTGCTGATCGCGTACGACGAGAACGGCAACTACGGCCATCCCGACCACGTGCAGGTGCATCGGGTCGGCGTGGCGGCCGCCGAGCAGGCGGGCACGCCCCAGGTGCTGGAGGCGACGGTGAGCCGCGAGCGGGTGCGCGACTTCATCGCGCAGATGGTCGCCGCCGGCGCCGCCGCCCAGGAGGACATGCCCGACCTCGACGATCCCGACCAGCCCTTCGGCATGCCCGACGAGGTCATCACCACCCGTGTCGACGTCCGGCCCTGGGCCGAGCGCAAGCTGGCCGCCATGCGTGCGCACGAGACCCAGGTGGGCGATCTCGGCCCCTTCCTGGCGATGCCGTTCGAGGTGTTCCGCGAGGCGATGGGCACCGAGTTCTTCATCCGGCGCGGCGTGCCACCGCAGCATCGCGACGACGACGTCTTCGCCGGCCTCGCCGCCTCGGGCTGCTGAGCACCTCCGTGGCGACGACCGCACACGACTACGTCCTCGCCCGGGTCGCGTGGGCGGCGCGGGTCATCCGCCGCTTCTCGACCTGGGGCGCGGCGGCGGGCCTGGTCGCGGGCGCGCTGGCGCTGGGCGCGGTGCTCCCGTGGCTGCCGCGCACGGGCCCCTGGTGGCCGGCGGTCGCCGCGGCGCTCACGGTCGCCCTGGTGGTGGCACCCCTGCGCGTCATGTGGCACGGGCACCGCATCCACACCGTCTACGGGAACCCCGCCGAGATCACGGCCATCGTCGACGACCTGCCCGAGCTGGTCGGCGACCTGTCCGTGGCGCTGCACGACGTGTCGGTCCCCCGCTCGGGCCGGCTGCGCCGGGTGATCCCCGCCTGGCGATCGCTGGTGGCGGTGCGCCGGGTGATCCTGGACTCGCCGGTCAGCCAACGCATCGAGTTCATCGTCGCGCCCCTCCGGCCCGATGCGCTGGCGCTGACCACGGTGGCGCTGTGGGTGACGGTCGTCATCCTCGCGGCGGCGGTGCCGGTGGCGGCGCTGTCGCTGCTCGCCGCCTTCGTCGTCTGAGATGGCGGACCGGGTGGGCGCGGCGGGCATGATGGGCGTCACCGACGTCGCCCAGAACCACCTTCACGGGAGGACGAGATCGTCATGAACACAGGCGCACGAGTAGACAACGTCGTTCTCGTCCACGGCGGGTTCGTGGACGGATCCGGCTGGCACGCCGTCTACAGCCTCCTGAAGGAGGACGGCTACAACGTCAGCATCGTCCAGAACCCGACCCTGTCGCTCGAGGGCGACGCGGAAGCCACCCGGCAGATCATCGACGCGCAGAATGGGCCGGTGGTTCTGGTGGGCCATTCGTACGGCGGGGCGGTGATCACCGAAGCAGGCAACAACGACAACGTCGCCACACTCGTCTACATCGCAGCATTCGCGCCGGACAGCGGCGAGTCGGTCAACACGCTGATCGCCGACCCACCGCCCGGCGCCCCGGTGCCGCCGATCCTGCCACCAAGGGACGGCTTCCTGTTCCTGGACCGCGAGAAGTTCCATGCGTCGTTCGCCGGTGACCTGCCGGCCGAGGAGGCCGCGTTCATGGCCGACTCGCAGGTCCCGTGGGGCGTCGATGCCCTCGGCGGGTCCATCACCGCGGCCGCCTGGCGAACGAAGCCAAGCTGGTACCTGGTGGCGACCGAGGACCGGATGATCCCCCCGCCGGCCCAGCGCGCCATGTCCGAGCGGGCCGGTTCGACGGTCGTCGAGGCCGCCGGCAGCCACGCCGTCTACGTCTCCCAGCCGGCCGCTGTGGTCGCGCTGATCAAGCAGGCTTCGTCCGGGGCGTAGCGACGCGGGCTGTCTGCGCGGCGCAAGGGGCCACTCACGAAAGGAACAGCGACTTGTCACAGGTCATCAAGATCAACGCCATCACCGTGCCCGAGGGGTCGGGCGACGAGCTCGGCAAGCGCTTCGCCGCCCGGGCCGGGGCGGTCGACAACCAGGAGGGGTTCGAGGGCTTCGAGCTGTTCAAGCCCACCGACGACCGCACCACCTGGCTGGTCGTGACCCGCTGGCGCGACGAGGAGTCGTTCCAGGCGTGGGTCTCCAGCCCGGCGTTCAGCCACGGTCACCAGGGCACCGACCGCCCGCATCCCCACGGGGGCCCGGTGTCGGTGTCGAGCGAGCTCTGGTCCTACGAGGTGTCGACCGCCTCGACCGGCCAGGCCTGACCCGCCGGCGGGCGGGAGACGTGCAGCTGCGGGACGCCCACGTCGCGTTGGCGTGGGTCGTCGTGGTGTCGAACGCGGTCGCCGGGCTGTGGGCGCTCGGGGCCCACTGGCGGCCCGCGCTGCGGAGCCGGTGGCTGTGGTGGTTCACCGCGGCCGCCGAGCTGACGATCGTCGCTCAGGTGATCCTGGGCGTGGTGCTGGTGGCCGGCGAGGACCGCGAGGCACCGCAGTTCCACATGTTCTACGGGTTCGTGGCCCTCGCCTCGGTGGGCATCATCTACAGCTACCGCCAGCAGATCGCGGCCCACATCTACCTGCTCTACGGCCTGGGCGGGTTGTTCCTGATGGGCCTGGCCCTCCGGGCCATCGTCATCGGCCCGGCCCGCTGACGGGGCGTGTCAGAGGTGGACGACGGGGCAGGTCAGCGTGCGGGTGATCCCGCCGATCATCTGGACCCGGCTGACCACCATCTTGCCCAGCTCGTCGACGGTGTTGGCCTCGGCGCGGGCCACGACGTCGTAGGGACCGGTCACGTCCTCGGCGGACACGACGCCGTCGATGCCGCTGACCTCCTCGGCCACCTGGGCGGCTTTGCCGACCTCGGTTTGGATGAGGATGTACGCGCTGACTGCCATCGGGCCTCCCTCACGCCGTAGGGCCGGCCACGGATCGTAGTGCCGGCGGCCCGCCCCACGCGAACCCGGAGGCGCAGGTCGTCGGGCCGAACGGGGCGGAGCCCGGCGGCATGTCACGATGGCGCATGGCATCACACCCGTACACGAAGGGCCTGCACGAGGTGGGCGACGGCGTGTTCGCCTACCTGCAGCCGGACGGCGGCTGGGGGTGGAGCAACGCCGGCCTGGTGGTCGACGGCGAGTCCTCGCTGCTCGTCGACACCCTGTTCGACTTGAAGCTCACGGCCGAGATGCTCGACGCCATGCGCTCGGCCACGCCCGCCGCCCGCGACATCGACATCGTGGTCAACACCCATGCCAACGGCGACCACTGCTGGGGCAACCAGCTCGTGCGCGACGCCGAGATCGTCGCGTCCCGGCGGTGCGCCGAGGAGCTGCCCGAGCTGCCGCCCTCCGTCCTGGCCGGCCTGGTCGACTCGGCGCCCGAGGGTCCGATGGGCGACATGCTGCGCCACATGTTCGGCGCGTTCGACTTCCACGACATCGAGCTGGTGCTGCCCAGCACCACCTTCGACGGCGAGTTGACCCTGCGGGTGGGCGACACCGAGGTGCGGCTGATCGAGGTGGGCCCCGCGCACACCCAGGGCGACGTCGTCGCCCACCTGCCCGCCCACGGGGTCGTGTTCACCGGCGACATCCTCTTCCACGGCGGGCACCCCATCGTGTGGGCGGGACCGGTGTCGAACTGGGTGGCCGCCTGTGACCGGGTCATCGAGCTGGCCCCCGACACGGTCGTCCCCGGCCACGGACCGGTGTGCGACACCGCGGCGGTGGCGGCCGAGCGTGACTACTTCGCCTTCCTCCAGCGCGAGGTGCCCCCGCGCCGAGGCGGGCATGACGCCCCTCGAGGCCGCCCGCGACCTCGACCTCGGCGAGTTCGCCGGGCTGGGGGAGCGTGAGCGCCTCGTCGTCAACGTGACAGCGGTCTACCGCGACCTGGGGCGCGCCGTGCCCGGCGAGGCCGCGGCCATGCTCGGGCAGATGGCCGAGTTCGGCTGGGGCTGAGGCCTCAGCTCTCGGCGAGGCGCTTCTCGAGCGCCACGAGCTGCTCGCGCAGGGCGGCGGGCACGCTGTCGCCCAGGTGCTTGTAGTGCGCCTCGATCTGGGGCAGCTCCTGGCGCCACGACTCGACGTCGACCTCCAGCAGCTCGGCCAGGGTCTCCTGGTCGATGGCGAGGCCGGTGGTGTCGAGCGCGTCGACGGTGGGCACCTGGCCGATGGGCGTGGACACGGCCTCGCCCTGGCCGGACACCCGCTCGACGACCCACTTGATCACCCGGCTGTTCTCGCCGAAGCCCGGCCACAGGAACGAGCCGTCCTCGCCCCGCCGGAACCAGTTGACCCAGAAGAGGCGGGGGAGCTTGTCGGTGTCGGTGGCCCGGCCGATCTCGAGCCAGTGGGCGAAGTAGTCGCCCATGTCGTAGCCACAGAAGGGCAGCATGGCGAAGGGGTCGAAGCGCAGCTTGCCCACGGCGCCGGCCTGCGCGGCGGTGGTCTCGGAGCTCATGATCGAGCCCAGGAAGACGCCGTGGTCCCAGTCCATCGACTCGGTCACCAGCGGCACGTTGGTGGCGCGACGACCGCCGAAGACGATGGCCGAGATGGGGACGCCCGCGGGATCCTCCCACTCGGGTGCGATCGAGGGGCACTGCGCCGCCGGTGCCGTGAACCGCGCGTTGGGATGGGCGGCCGGCGCGTCGCTGTCGGGCGTCCAGTCGTTGCCCTTCCAGTCGATGACGTGGGCCGGCGGCTCGGACAGGCCCTCCCACCACACGTCGCCGTCGTCGGTCCTGGCCACGTTCGTGAAGATCGAGTTGGCCCGCACCGACGCCACCGCGTTGGGGTTGGTGTCGTCGCCCGTCCCTGGCGCCACGCCGAAGAACCCGGCCTCCGGGTTGATGGCCCGCAGCCGCCCGTCGTCGTCGAACTTCATCCAGGCGATGTCGTCGCCGACGGTCTCGACCTTCCACCCCGGCAGCGTGGGGATCATCATCGCCATGTTCGTCTTGCCGCAGGCGGACGGGAACGCGGCCGCCACGTAGCGCTTCTCGCCACCGGGCGGCGTGACCCCCAGGATGAGCATGTGCTCGGCCAGCCAGCCGTCGTCGCGGGCCATCGTCGAGGCGATGCGCAGGGCGAAGCACTTCTTGCCCAGCAGGGCGTTGCCGCCGTAGCCCGATCCGTACGACCAGATCTCCCGGGTCTCGGGGAAGTGGACGATGTACTTGTTGTCGGCGTCGCACGGCCAGGCCACGTCGTCGCGCCGGTTGCCGTCCGCGTCGAGGAGGGGGTAGCCGACCGAGTGCAGGCAGGGCACGAAGTCTCCGTCGTCGCCCAGCACCTCGAGCGGCCCCGTGCCCATGCGGGTCATGATCCGCATGTTGACGGCCACGTACGCCGAGTCGGTGAGCTGGACGCCGATGTGGGCGATGGGCGAGCCGAGCGGCCCCATCGAGAACGGCACCACGTACAGGGTGCGTCCCCGCATGGCGCCGGTGAAGAACCCGGTGAGCTCGGCGCGCATCTCGTCGGGCGCGCGCCAGTTGTTGGTGGGACCGGCATCACGCTCGCGCTCGGAGCAGATGAACGTGCGGTCCTCGACCCGGGCGACGTCACCGGGGTCGGAACGGGCGAGGAAGCTGTTGGGCCGCTTCTCGTCGGCCAGCCGCTCGAGACTGCCGGCGTCGATCAGAAGCTGCGTGAGGCGGTCCCACTCCTCCTCGGAGCCGTCGCACCACTCGATCACATCTGGCTGGAGCACACCCGCCCAGTGATCGACCCACTCCTTGAGCTTCTGGTTGGTGGTTGCAGCCATGATCCTCCGGTCGGCGATGTGCTGGATGGGCCGGTCACGGGGAGGTCGGGTCGTCCCCTGGCGGGAAACGCTCGGGGTCGAGCCCCGGGGTGCCCATGTCGACCTCCGAACCCAACCGCAGCCGTGTGGCCCGACCCTCGTCGTCGAGGTCGAAGATCACGCGCTGCCCCTGCCGGAGCAGTCGGAACACGGAGCCCTCGAGCGCGTCGGGTGCGAGGTCGACCTCGGCCAGGTCGGTGTCGCGCATGACGATCCCGTCCTTGGATGTGGGGTCGTAGGCCTTGATCACGCCTTGCACCGATGACGCTCCCTGGGTGACTCACAGCGGGTGGGCTCTGTCACCGTATATGACCGCTCCCGGCACGGCCCAAAGGTCGCAGCGTGGCCGCCGGCCTCCGGCGGATCACCGGGGAACCAGCAGGTTCCCGGCCCCCGGCGGGCGTTCGTCGAGGTAGATGCTGAGCTCGCCGGCGAAGGCGGCGGGATCGTCGGTGGGGGCCTCCGGCTGCTGATCGCCGATCTCCTCGCCGACCGCGCGGAAGGCGTCCGGCTCGCTCATTCCGTCGGCCACCCGCTCTGCGATCATGCGCTCGGCCATCGCCTGGAACTCCTCCTGGGCCTCCAACCTGGGGTCGGACCCCCGGGCCAGCAGCTCCACGCCGTCCTCGCCCTCGACCGACTCGGCCATGTCGCCGCGCAGCACCAGCAGGCGCGCCTGCACCGGCGCCTCCGGGTCGTAGCCGTGGTGGTCGGTGAAGTAGATGGCGGCCTGCGGGTCGACCCGGGCGTCGAACCCCCGCCGCTCGAGTTGCAGGACGAGGGCACGGCCGTACCACGCGCCCGGCGTCCACGGGTCGGACACGACCACCGGGCCGCCGTCGGGGTCGAGCTCGTCGAGGATGTCGGGCATGACCTCGGCGACCAGGGCGCTGTCGTGGACCTGCGGCGTTCCCGCCGTGGCGGCGTCCACCGCGCTGGCGACGCTGGCGCCGGCGAGCACCGCCACCGCGGCCACGCTCAGCACCCGGTCGGCCCGTGGGCCCCAGCGCTCCACCGCCCACCGCCACGCGGCCCAGGCGACCACCACGAACGCCACCAGCGGCGGCATCCACGTCCAGCGCAGGCGGTAGTCGAACATGGGCCCGACCGTGCGGGCGACGGCGACGATCGAGAGCACGGCCGTCCCGGCCAGCACCGCCACGAGGCGCCGACCGTCGCCGCCGCGCCGCCACAGGGCGACGCCGGCGATCGCCACCAGCACCAGCAGGACCGGGACGGGCGACGAGAGGAGGAACGGCGACTCGCCCGACCACGACGCACGCCACTTACCCGTCATCCACTCGGGGGGCACGCCGAACTGGCCGGATACCACGCGCCAGCCCTCGACGAGCGTGTGGGCCTCCTCGTCACCGCTCTGGAACCACATGATCACGCGCCGGGTGTTGCTGGGGACGTTCACGATGACGTCGGCGACCAGCGGCGACCAGACGAGCACGAACAGGCCCCCGGCCCAGGTGCCCGCCCGCCGTAGCGAGCGCAGCTCACCGGCCCGCCGGGCGGACAGCACGAGCGCGATGGCGCCGGCGGCCAGCAGGGGCAGCGCCAGCGCCACGAAGCCGACGTGCGTCTGCGCCAGGAAGGCGGCGACCACCACGCCCGCCGGCAGCGCCCACGATTCGCGGCAGGTCATGGCCCAGGTGAGGAAGATCATCAGGCCGAACGGCAGCGTGACGATGTGGATGTTCTGGAACTCGTGCACCACGTCGGCGGTGAGCGCGCGCAGGGCCAGCGCGCAGGCGACCAGGGTGCACAGGGCGAGCGCCCGCCCGCCGCGGCGAAGGGCGACGACGGCTATCCCGGCCACGGCGACACCGTTGACGATCAGCGCGCCGATGTTGAGGCCGATCGACGAGCCGCCGGTCAACCGGTAGACGGGGGCGAGCAGGTAGAACGACAGCGGCCCGGGATGGGCCCACAGCTCGCGCGACCACAGGCCCCGCAGCACCTCGTGCCGCCCGACCGCCCGGACGGCCAGCTCCGTGCCCGCCTGGTCGCCGCTCGGCAGGTACGCGCCCCCGACGCCGATGGCGAGCGCGATCGCGGAGACCACGAGCGGCGCCAACGCCACGACGAGCAGCCAGCGGGTGCGGGGCGCGGTCGCGGCCGTCGGCCCGCCGGCGTCCCGGTCATCGCCGCCCGCGTGGGTGGCGTCGCCGTCGGCCGCGCCGGCGGCGACGACCGTCTCCCGAGTTCCCAGCCCCCGCACAGATACCGATGTTACTCAGGACGGCCCGTCGGCCGCCCTCAGTGGACGAGCTTGGTGACCTTGCCCGCCTTGATGCAGCCGGTGCAGACGTGGACCCGCTTGGGCGCGCCGTTGACCAGGGCCCGGACACGCTGGATGTTGGGGTTCCACCGGCGCTTGGTACGCCGATGCGAGTGGCTGACACTCATGCCCCATGACGGGTGCTTGCCGCACACCTCGCAGACGGCTGCCATGACACCTTCACCTCGAACTCGGGCTGGGTAGGACCGAGTGACTGTACTGGCCCCGCCCGCCGGCCGACAACCTGGGCGATACCGGCCCGTGGCCCGACGAGCCTCCCCGGGAAGACCGCACGGTTGCCGACCGGCCCGCCGGGGAATGATGTTCCGTCGGGGGCGAAGCTGAGGGGGAAGGTCATGGTCAGGATGTCGATGCGACGCGCGGCCGCGGGTGTGGGTGCGGTGGCGGGCGCTGTCGTGCTGCTCGCCGCCTGCGGCGATGACGACGGCGGGTCCGGTGACTCGGCCGGCGCGTTCTGCGAGGAGATGGTCGACGTGCAGGCCGATCTCGGTTCGCTGAGCACGGGCGATCCCGCCGGCTTCGACAGCGTTGTCGAGCGGCTGCGCGAGGTCGACCCGCCGGCCGAGATCGCGGAATCCTACGAGGCCGTCGTCGACGCCTACGCGACGCTGGCCGACGAGGGTGGTCTCACCGACCCGGCGGCCCAGGAGACGGTCGTCGCGGCCCAGGAGCACGCGACGGAGCTGACCGAGTACATCGCCGACAACTGCGGCGCCGCCGGCTCGGCCGGAGGCGCGTGACGGCGCCGGCGTCGGAGGTCGTGCCACGCCGGCTGGGCCCGAGAGCGTGCTGAGCACGCTCCTACACGGCGCGCACGGCAGCCTCAGGCGTCGTCGGGAGCGGTTCCGCCGACGAGTCCGTCCCACGACCAGCGCGGGATGTCCAGACCGTCCGGCACGTCATCAGGGGAGCGGTGGTAGCGGGACATCGTGGTCGTGGTCGCCCACGCGAAGTAGTCGTGCAGGACCCGTCGGACCCGGTCGTCCGCGGCGAGACCGACGTCCGCGAGCGCCTGATCGAAACAGACGATCGCGCGGCGGTCCATCTCCTCGTGCGGCCCGTTGCCGCTGTGGATCCGCACGACCGAGGTCTCGTCCCCGTAGGTCTCCGAGTACCTCGTCGGACCACCGAGCGCCTCCGCCCAGTACGCCGCGAGCCGCTCGGTGTGCTCGGGGTGGTACCCGTGGCTGAACGCGTGGCCCACCACCTCGTCGTCCAGGACCCGGGCATGCCATGCGCCCGCCAGGCTCAACATGCCGTCAGCGCCACCCGCGGCCTCGTACACCGTCTCCATGGCCCCAGGATGGCAGCCTGCGACGCACCGGGCAGGTCAGGTGGAAGCAGCGCGTCACCTAGCATCCACCTCCGTGACAGCGCTCGACCACCTGGGTGCCGCCGACCTGCGGGCGATCGTGCACGCCTACCGGGAGGCGCTGGCCGCGCACCGGGAGCCGATCAACCGGCTGAACGTGTATCCCGTCCCCGACGGCGACACGGGCACCAACATGTCGCTCACGCTCGTGTCGGTGAGCGACGACGTCGACGCAGCCGGCGACGGCCTGGCCGAGGTGTGCAAGGCGATCGCCCACGGGTCGCTCATGGGGGCCCGCGGCAACTCGGGCGTCATCCTCTCGCAGGTGCTGCGGGGCCTGGTCGGGGTCATCGGCGAGGCCGACGGCTGCGACGGGCCCACGTTCGCCCGGGCGCTGCGCGCCGCCTCCGACGCCGCGTACCAGGCCGTCATGCGGCCCGTCGAGGGCACCATCCTGACCGTCGTGCGCGAGGCCGCCGAGGCAGCCGAGGCCACGGTGGCGGCCACGCCCGGCGCCGGCCTGGCGACGGTCGTCGAGGCCTCGCGCGACGCCGGTTCGGTGGCGCTGGAGAAGACACCCGAGCTGCTGCCGGTGCTGGCCGAGGCCGGGGTGGTCGACGCCGGCGGCACCGGCCTGCTGCTCCTGCTCGACGTCGTGCTGCACGTCGTCGACGGGCGGCCGGTGCCCGAGCCCAGGGTGGGCGAGGGGGTCGTGCGGGCCGACGCCCGGGTGGTGCACGCCGGCGCCGGGGCCGGGGGCGACGGCCACGGTGTGTCCGACCTGCGCTACGAGGTCATGTACTTCCTCGAGGCGCCCGACGAGTCCATCCCCGCCTTCAAGGACGTGTGGGCCGGCATCGGCGACTCGATCGTGGTGGTGGGCGGCGACGGCATCTGGAACTGCCACATCCACACCGACGACATCGGCGCCGCCATCGAGGCCGCCGTCGACGCCGGCCGGCCCCGGAAGATCCGGGTCACCGACCTCATGGAGGAGGTCGAGGAGGAGCGCTGGGTGCGCGAGGCCACCGGCACCGACATCGTCGAGCTGCCGCCGCACGTCACCGAGCCGGTCACCACCGCCGTCGTGGCGGTGGCCGCGGGCAACGGCATCAAGCGCATCTTCTACAGCCTGGGCGTGCAGGGCATCGTGGCCGGCGGCCAGTCGATGAACCCCTCCACCGCCGACCTGCTGGCCGCGGTGGAGGCGGTGCCCGCCGAGCAGGTCGTGATCCTGCCCAACAACAAGAACATCATCGCCGTCGCCGAGCAGGTCGACGCCCACACCGAGCGGGCGGTCAAGGTCGTCCCCACCCGGGGCATCGCCGAGGCCTTCGCCGCGCTGATGGGCTACGACCCCGAGGCGTCCGTCGACGACAACGCCGCGGCCATGGCCGAGCTCTCGTCCAGCGTGGTGGCCGGCGAGGTGACCCGGGCCGTGCGCGACTCGACGTGCGACGTCGGGCCCATCGCCGAGGGCGACTACCTGGGCATCGCCCGCGAGGGCATCCGGGCGGTCGAGCAGTCGGTGGCCGCCGCCGCCACCCGCCTGCTCGACCTGCTGGTCACCGACGATCACGAGATCGTCACCGTCATCGAGGGCGAGGGCGCCACGGCCGCCGACACCCGGGCCATCACCGAGTGGCTGGGGGAGCACCGACCCGGCGCGTCGTGCGAGGTGCACCACGGCGGTCAGCCGCTCTATCCGTACCTGTTCGGCGTCGAGTAGCCGCGGGCGGCGACGCGCCGATGAGCGACGGCCCCATCACCCTCGGCGAGCTGGCCGCCATGCCGGTCACGGTGCTCAAGGGCATCAGCGACCGCAAGGCCGACGGGCTGGCCCAGCAGGGCATCGAGACCGTCCTCGACCTCCTCACCCACTACCCCCGCCGCTACGTCGACCGGACCAACGAGGCGCGCATCCGGGACCTGGTGGTGGGGGAGGAGGCGCTCGTGATCGCCACCGTGGAGCGGGCCTCCCTGCGCCGCACCCGGGGGCGGCCGCCCAAGGCGCTGGTCACCGTCGAGGTGAGCGACGAGAGCGGGCAGCTGCGCGTCACGTTCTTCAACCAGGCGTGGCGCGAGCGCCAGCTCACCCCCGGAACCGAGGTGGCCCTGTTCGGCAAGCCCGAGCTCTTCAGCGGGCGCCGGCAGCTGACCAACCCCGTGGTCGACGTCCTGAGCGGGGGCGCTGGCGGCAAGCGCACCGGCCGCATCGTGCCCATCTACCCCCAGTCCGACAAGGCGGGCCTGTCCACCTGGGAGATCGGCGACTGGGTTGCCGAGGCCATGCGCCGCTGCCGGACGCGGGGGCTGGCCGATCCGGTGCCCGCCTGGGTGCTCGACCGGTACGACCTCGTCACACGGCCCGAGGCCTTCGCCGGGATCCACGCTCCCGACTCGACGGCTCACAAGGAGGTGGCCCGGCGCCGCCTCGTCCTCGACGAGCTGCTGCGGGTGCAGCTCGCCCTGGTCCAGCGCAAGCGCCACATCGAGCGCACCACCCGCGGCATAGCCCAGGTCACGAGCGGGCCCCTGCTCGACGCGTTCCTCGACCGCCTGCCCTTCGAGCTGACCGCCGACCAGCAGGCGGCCGTGGCCGAGATCGCCACCGACCTGGCCGCACCCCATCCCATGCACCGTCTGCTCCAGGGCGACGTGGGCGCGGGCAAGACCGTGGTGGCCCTGTGGACCCTGCTGGCCGCGGTGCAGGGCGGGCACCAGGGCGCGTTCATGGCGCCGACCGAGGTGCTGGCCGAGCAGCACGCCGCCGGCATCCGGGCGTTGCTCGACGGTGTCGAGGTGCCCGATGCCGGGACGTCACTGTTCGGCGCCAGGCCGCTGCGGGTCGAGCTGCTCACCAACAAGGTCGGCGCCACCGACCGGCGCCGCATCCTCGCCGCGCTCGCGGCCGGCGAGGTCGACGTCGCCATCGGTACCCACGCGCTCATCCAGGAGGGCGTCGACTTCGCCTCGCTGGGCGCCGTGGTCATCGACGAGCAGCACCGGTTCGGTGTCGAGCAGCGCGCCGCGCTGCGCGACAAGGCGGGCGGCGGCCCGGTGCCCGACGTGCTGGTGATGACGGCCACGCCCATCCCCCGCACCGCGGCGATGACCGTTTACGGCGACCTCGACGTGACCGTCATCCGGTCCCGCCCCGCGGGCCGCCAGCCCATCCTCACCACCTGGGCCCGAACCGAGGCCGACGAGGCGGAGGTGTGGGAGGCCGTGCGGCGGGAGGTTGCGGCGGGGCGGCAGGCGTACGTGGTCACGCCGCTCATCGAGGACTCGGACAAGCTGGAGGTGCGCTCGGCCGAGGACACCCACGCGCGGCTGGCGGCGGAGGAGCTGGAAGGGCTGCGCCTGGGCCTGCTGCACGGACGGCTGGGCTCGGCCGACAAGGAGGCCACCATGCACCAGTTCCGGGAGGGGCGGCTCGACGTGCTGGTGGCGACGACGGTGATCGAGGTGGGCGTCGACATCCCCAACGCCACGGTGATGGTGATCCTCGACGCCGACCGGTTCGGCATCGCCCAGCTCCACCAGCTCCGGGGCCGGGTCGGGCGGGGCAGCGACCGGTCGTGGTGCTACCTCGTCAGCGCGTCCGACAGCGACGAGGCCGAGGCGCGGTTGGGTGCGCTGGTGAAGACGACCGACGGGTTCGCCCTCGCCGAGGTCGACCTCGACCTGCGGGGCGAGGGCACGATCATGGGCGAGCGGCAGAAGGGGCGCAGCGACCTGAAGCTGGCGTCGCTGCGCCGCGACCGCGACTGGGTGGAGCGCGCCCGCGAGGTGGCGTTCGCCATCGTCGACGAGGACGGGGGCCGAGGCCTGGAGGCCCACCCCGACCTCGTGGCCGAGGTCGCTCTGTTCCTCGACGAGGACGACCAGGACTTCCTGCTCAAGGGCTAGGTCCGGTGCCGACGGGGATCGCCGTCAGCTTGGCGAGGAGGCGCACGAAGGTCTTCCGCTCGTTCGGCGTGAGCGGCGCGAGCAGAGCGTCCTGGACGGTGTCGAGCACGGCGTCCAGGCGCTCCAGCGTGCCGGCACCGCGCTTCGTGATGGTGACGACGTTGCGCCGACGGTCCGCCGGATCGGGCGTGCGGCGGGCGAGTCCGTTCGCGACGAGGTCGTTCAGCGTGGCGACCACGTCGCTCCTGTCGATGCCTGTGTGCCGCCCGAGATCCGCCTGGCTGGCGGGGCCGTGCTGGTCGAGCGCGGCCAGCAGGCGGAAGTGGTAGCCGCGGAGACCTTCGGCCGCGAAGGCTTCGGCCAGCAGGGCCTGCGACCGGGCGCTGGCACGGCTCAGGAGCCACGTGGGCCGCCCCGCGACCCGCCTCAGTTCGGACACGGGAACCGAGTCTAGGGATTGTTGGGTGTGCCAACGAAAGCCGCTATCGTTGGTCAGACCAACGATCCCATCGGAGGCACCGATGTCCACTCCCTTCGGCCCGCAGCTCCTCGGCGAGACCGAGAAGACCCTCAACGCCCTGCTTCGCCGGTTCCTGGCCGGCAGCGGGCTCACCGAGCAGCAATGGGTGACGCTGCGGCTCGCGGACCTGCTCGACGGCAGCGTCGGCGCCGACGGCCTGGCCGCCGCGGTCGCGGACCGTGCCCACTTCCCCGACGGGCCCGAGCTCGTCAGCGAGCTGACCGAGCGCGGCCTGCTCGACGACGGCCGGCTCTCACCCGCCGGACGCGAGCTGACCGCGGCCGTGCTGGCCACCAGCGCCGCAGAGACAGCTGGGATCTGGGACGATCTGCCCGCCGACGACGTCGCCGCTGCGACCCGGCTGCTCAACGAGGTCCTCACCCGGGCCCGGGTCGTCTTGAAGTCGTTCGCCCAGGCGGGCTCGCCACGGGCAGACTCCACCGATGCCCCACGACTGCCGTTGCCGAGCGACGAGGGAGTCCCGGCGCCCCGGTGACGGGGCCGTCGACGTGGCGGGCGGGTGAGGTCGATGCGTTTCGGGCTGCTCTGCACGGCGGACGTCGACACTGCGCAGGCGATCAGCAAGTTCGTCGAGTTCAACGTCGAGGCGGAGGCGTTGGGGTTCGTCTCGTCGTTCCTGGTGGAGCATCACTTCAGCGGCTGGAACCAGGTGGCGGCGACGCTGATGCTGCAGACGTGCGTCGCCGGCCGCACCTCGACGCTGCGGTTGGGCACGGGAGTGATGGTGTTGCCCTGGCACAACCCCGTGCTGCTCGCCGAGCAGGCGGCGACCCTGGACGTGATCTCGGAGGGTCGCGTCGACCTCGGCGTGGGCAAGGGATACCGGCACACCGAGTTCCGGGGCTTCAACCTGGATCCAGGAGAAGCCGATGCTCGCTTCGAAGAGGCGCTCGAGGTGCTCCTGCGAGCCTGGACCACGCGCGAGCGCTTCTCCCATCACGGCCGGTACTGGCACTTCGACGAGATCGTCGTCGAGCCGCCCCCGGTGCAGTCTCCGCGCCCGCCGATCTGGGTCGCCGCCGCCAGCGAGTCCTCGGTCCGGCGGGCCGCCGCGTGGGGCCACAACCTGATCCTGGACCAGTACGCCTCCGTCGAGCAGATCGCCGAGCGCATCGCGTGGTTCGGCGACGGCGAGGTGGCGGTGGCCCGGCAGGTCTACGTCGCGCACAGTCGGGCCGAAGCCGACGATGCCCTCGCCCGCCAGGCGGCCCTGACCCGGCGCACGATCGAGGTGTCGCGTTCGCCCCGGTCGGCGCACGGCTCGCACGTGCTCGGCTACGACGACACCGAGGCGCACGCCCTCTTCGGTACTCCCGACGAGATCTGCAACGGCCTCGCGGAGCTCCGAGCGGCGGGTGCCGAGTACGTGCTCCTGAACCTCGCCGGTGGCAGGCGGCAGCTCGAACGCTTCGCCCGCGAGGTCGCCGAGCCCGCCGGCACCTCCTGACGAGCGCCGGCGGGCGCGTCACCCGCCGGCGCTCAGCCGATCAGCGTCCGCTTCGGTCGGAGGATGCAGAACTCGTTGCCCTCCGGGTCGGCCAGCACGGTCCACGACTCGTCGCCCGTCTGCCCGATGTCCACCCGCCGGGCACCCAGGGCGAGGATGCGCCCGATCTCGGCTTCCCGGTCCTCGGGCCCGGCGTCGCCACCGGGGTTGAGGTCGAGGTGGACGCGGTTCTTGACCGACTTCGGGTCGCCGGCGGGCATGAGGCAGATCCCGACCTTGGCGTCCACGTCGGTGCCGATGACGATCTCGCGTTCGCGCTCGGAGAGGATCTTCCAGCCGAGGACCTGACTCCAGAATCGAGCCAACCCGGGTAGGTCGTGGGCGTCGATGACGATGTGGTGCAGGGACACGGTCATGGGTGAAGTGTGACCTCGCTACGGCGAGGCCACCGAACGATTCGACCCGCAGGCCCGAGTGCTCGACGCGCCACGTCCGGGCGCTCCTGGCCGGCCGTCGGCGGCAGGCGTTGTGCTGGTGGCGATTGTCATGAGATCGGTCGCTCCGAACTGTCAACCGACCGTGCGAACGGGGCGTCTGTGCGGGTATCGAATCAACGGCGGAAGGTAGGCATGTCATGGGTTGGACAGAAGGTTCCAGACACTCGATGGTCGCCTCGGTGCTCGTATTGGCGCTGGGATTGGCCGTCCATCTACCGGGTACGGCGGACGCGGCCGGTGCAGTGTCGGCGGCGGCGCCGGAGCGGGAGATCGTCGATCTCGGGACGCTGCCGGGAGGTCAGAGCAGCGAGGGGACGGGGATCAACGACCGGGGTTGGGTCGTCGGTTCGAGTTATCTCGGCGACATGAGGAGCCACGCGTTTCTGTGGCGACATGGCCGGATGACCGACCTCGGCACGCTGACCGGGCCCTCCGGGAGCAGCTTCGCGAACGACATCAACAACCGGGGCGAGGTCGTCGGGTACGGCACGGCCGCACCGGGGGGCCTCCATGCCATCCTGTGGCGGCGCGGTCGTGTGATCGACCTCGGCACCCTCGGCGGGTCATCTGCTGCAGCTACCAGCATCAACGACCGGGGCGTCGTCGTCGGCTACAGCTCGACACCCACCGGGGAGGTCCATGCATTCCAGTGGCGACGCGGCCGGATGACCGATCTCGGCACCGTAGAGGGACAGAGCTTCAGCACGGCCGAGGCCGTCAACAACCGAGGTCAGATCGTCGGTGAGTCAGGAGGACCCGTCGTCTGGCGACGCGGGGCCCCGACCCCGCTCCAGCTGCCCGGTGGCGCCGAGTACGGCTCGGCCCTGGACAACAACAACCGCGGCAACATCGTCGGCTACGCGGGCTTCCCCAGCGGTCGGACCATCAACCGTGCGGTCATCTGGCGCCACGGGATACCGACCGACCTCGAGACCGGATTCAGTCAGGCCACAGGTGTCAACGACCGCGGCCAGATCGTCGGCTGGAGACAGCCCATCCCCTTCGAGAGCTCCGAGCCCTTCCTCTGGGAGCGCGGTCGGGTCACCACCCTCGAGTCCCTGACCGGCACCGGCGGCCTTCCCGCGGCGATCAACAACCGCGGCGAGATCGTCGGCAGCAGCCCGGTTCCTGGTGACTCCTTCGGCATCGTCCACGCCGTCGTCTGGCGCTGATCACCGGACACCGCGCTCACGAAGGTGGGCTGACGGCGATGTGGCCGGGCCCGTGGGTCCGATGTGGTTGGTGCCCAACCACATCGGACCCAGCGGGTCGGGTGCCGGGGCTGACCCCGGGTTCGTGCTAGATGCCGCACTCCTCGGTCAGGTAGTCCTCGACGTTCTGGCCGGCTTCCTCGATCTCGGGGTCGCTCAGCTGTTCGAGGATGTCCGCGTCGGGGTCCTCGTCGAGGCCCTGCAGGGCCTCGAGCGTGCTGATCACGGTGTCCCAGTCGTCGGCGATCTCGTCGGGGGGATCGACCTCCCGCATCGAGGCGATCGTCTCCTCGGGGTCGGCGCCGGGGTCGTTCACACTCTCGAACGGGCCCTCGACGTCCTCGCAGAACGAGGCGCTGTCGCCGCCGCCGCCGTCGTCGTCCCCGCCGCAGGCGGCGACGGCGAGCACGAGTGCCGGCGCGGCGGCGAGGGCCGCCGCGCGGCGCAGCAGGTGGGTGGATCGGGTGGTGGGCATGGCAGTCTCCGTTGCTGTGGATGGTGGGGCCCGAGCACCGGAGCGCGGTGCAGCCCAGGGAAGATCAGGGGTCGACCCCTGAGGGGTTTTCGTGGATCAGGGACCCGCTGGATGGTCGTCGTCGTCGACGACGAGGTCCCAGCGGTCCATGCAGTCCTCGCACCGGTAGACCGCCAGGTCGCCGGGCTCCCAGTCACGCTCGGTCGGCGGGTAGGAGACCAGGTGCGCACGACCTCCACAGTCGATGCACGTGATGACCTGGTCGACCTCCACCGCGGCGACGCTAGTGCCCCGGCCCGCCCCGGCTGCCACCGGTCACCGCGGGCGCGCGGCGACGCACCGACGCGGTCGACCCCGGCCGCGTACTGCTCGGCGAAGGATCACCTGGCGGCGGGTGGCGCGCCGGCGGCTGGCAGGCCGGAGGCCGTCAGGCCGACGGTTCGCAGTTCTCGTCGATGTAGGTGACGACGTTCTGGGATGCCTGCTGGCCGGCCGGGTCGTCGACGGCGCCGAGCTGGGCGGGATCCGGGTTGCTCATGTCGACCGCCGCCACCGTTCGCAGCATGTCGAGCATGGTGGACCAGTCGGCGGCGATCTCGGCGGGCGGCTCGATCTGTTCGAGCGCCGTGATGGACTCGTCCATGCCGGCACCCGTCGTGGGCATGAGCACGGCCCCGATCTGGCTCTCCACCTGGCCGCAGAAAGCGCTGTCGCCGCCGCCGCCGCCGTCGTCGCTGCATGCGGCCGTCGCCATCAGCACGGGCGCCGCCGCGAGGACGATGGCGGCGCGGCGCAGGGAGCGGGTCGATCGGGTCGGGGTCATGCGGGGTCTCCGTTGCTCTCGTCGGGTCGACGAGGCAGGGATGCAGGTCGGTAAACCCCGAACCGCGGGACACCGGCCGGCGGTGGTCGCCTGCGGTGCCGTCTGCTTGTGCAGCAGGGCAGAGGTCGGCTCACCCGCCCTGGCAGGCTCGGACGGGCGTCACGTCGGCTGGTCGCACCCGCCTGGCAGGAAGGCGTCGACGCACCTGGCTACCGGTCGTCACGGGCGCGTCGCGACTCGCCGAAGCGGTCGACGCCGGCCGCGAAGTCCTCGGCGAAGATCACCTCGCGGCCCAGGCGGTCCTCGTTGGCGAGGGCCTCGGTGACATCGAGCCCCAGGCCGTCGTAGACCGCCCGCCGGTCGCTCACCACGCACCGCCACGGCGACGCGGCGATCTCGCCGGCCAGGGCGAGCGCCGCCTCGAGGGCGGTGCCGTCGGGCACCACGCGGTCGACGAGGCCGATGCGCTCGGCTTCGGCCGCGTCGATCTCGCGCCCCGTGAGGATGAGATCGAGGGCGCGGCCCAGGCCCACGATGCGGGGCAGGCGGTAGGTGCCGCCGTCGACCAGCGGGACGCCCCAGCGCCGCTCGAGGCACCCGAACCGGCTGCCGGTGCCCGCCACCCGGAGGTCGCACCACGCCGCCAGCTCGAGCCCGCCGGCCACGCACCAGCCCTCGATGGCGGCGACGACCGGCTTCGAGAGGGTCAGCCGGGTCGGCCCCAGCGGCCCGCTGTCGCGCAGCCGGGGGAGGTCGCTCAGGTTGGCGCCGGCGCAGAAGGCGGCCGTGTCGCCCGTCAGCACCGCCACCTTGGCCTCGTCGTCGTAGTCGAACGCCACGAACTCGTCGTGCAGCCGCTGCGCCGTCTTGGAGTTGATGGCGTTGCGGACCTTCGGCTGGCCGATCTCGATCACGCGCACGGGGGAGGTCATGGGTCGAGGATGCCACCCGGTACCGTGCCGCCGATGCGAGTCGTCGCCGGGACGGCCCGGGGGCGCACGCTGGTGACGCCCCCCGGAGCCCGCACGCGGCCCACCACCGACCGGGTGCGGGAGGCCGTGTTCAACGCCCTGTGGAGCCGGGGTGCCCTCGTGGACGCCCGGGTGGTCGACCTGTTCGCGGGCAGTGGGGCTCTCGGGGTCGAGGCGTTGTCGCGGGGCGCCGCGCACGTCACGTTCGTCGACGACGACCGGGAGGCGCTCCGGGCCATCCGCCACAACGTCGACGCCTGCGGCGTGGCCGACCGGGCACTGGTGGTGGCCGCGCGCGTGGAGCGCTGGCTGGCGGCGCGTCGCCCCGACGACCCACCCCTTGACCTGGCCTTCTGCGACCCGCCCTACGCGTTCGACGGGTGGGAGGGCCTCCTGGCGACGGTCCCCGCCGCGCTGGTGGTGGCCGAGGCATCCGGCCCCGTGGCCGTGCCCGCAGGCTGGTCGCTGGTGCGCCAGTCGCGCTATGGGAGTACGTGGGTGGGGTTCATCGTCGCGCCGTCGATGCCGGGGTCACCGGGGTGATGTCGGTTACCGTGTCCCCGATGCCACGCGGCCGTCCGCCCGCCCCGTGACCAGGAGCGCACCACGTGACCAGGGTTCTGTACCCGGGGTCGTTCGACCCCATCCACAACGGCCACATCGAGATCATCGAGGTGGCCTCGCGCCTCTTCGACGAGGTGGTGGTGGCGGCGGTCCGCAACCCGCAGAAGGGCGAGCCCCTCTTCTCCCTCCCCGAGCGCCAGCGCCTCATCGCCGAGGCCACCACGCACCTCGACAACGTGCGCATCACCATGTTCTCCAGCCTGGTGGTCGACCTGGCCAAGGAGGTGGACGCCAACTTCATCGTCAAGGGCCTGCGGGTGGTGTCCGACTTCGAGTCCGAGCTGATGATGGCGCAGATGAACAAGCGGGTGTCCGGGGTCGACACGCTGTTCATCCCGTCGGGCTCCTCGCACGCCTACCTGGCGTCCAAGCTCATCCGCGAGATCGCCCGCTACGGGGGCGACATCAGCACGATGGTGCCCCCGGCGGTGGCCAAGCTCCTGGAGGACAAGTACGCCGCCGGCGGGGGTGAGGGCGGCCGGGACGAGGACGGGGACGGATGAACGACGAGGACCACTCGTTCGAGCACAGCTTCGACGCCCGGGTGGCGGAGCGGGCGCCCGGCGGCGACGTCGAGGCGTTGCTGCGCCACCTGCACGAGATCGTCGACACCGCCCGCCCGGCACCGCTGTCCACCCAGGTGAAGGTCGACCGCGACGAGGTCCTCGACCTGCTCGACCAGGCCATCGAGCGGCTCCCCGACGAGGTGCGGGCGTCCCGCTGGCTGCTCAAGGATCGCGAGGACTTCCTCGACCGCACCCAGCGCGAGGCCGACGACATCCTGGCCGCGGCGCGGGGCCAGGCCGAGCGCATGGTGCAGCGGTCCGAGGTCATGAAGGCGGCCGAGGCCAAGGCCCGGCGCATCATGGAGAACGCCCGGGCCGAGGCCAGCCGCCAGCGCAACGAGGCCGACGACTTCTGCGACAAGCGCCTCGCCCAGATGGAGACCGTGCTGGAACGCACGATGACCGTCATCTCCGCCGGGCGGGCCAAGCTGCGGGGTCCCGCGGGCGAGGGCCTGCCCCCCGCCGGTGAGCGGCCGGCCGCGTCGCCCAACGGCGACGACCGCGGGCCGGGCGGTCGGGAGGGCCGCACCGACAGCGCGGACCACCCCGCTCGCGACGAGCACGACGAGGCTCGCGACGCGGGCTTCTTCGACCAGGACCGCCCGTAGTGCCAGGCCCGTTCGTCGTGCCCACCGGCGAGCTGTTCCGCCACCGGGGGGCGCGGCACCCGCTCACGCTCGCGGGACCGGTGCCGGGCGTGGCCCTGTCGTCCACCCGGCTGGCGGGCGACGACGTGGTGGCCGAGGTGGTGGTCGAGGCTCAGGGCGAGGCGGTCACCGCCACCGGCACCGTGACCGCCGGGTGGGTGGGGGAGTGCCGTCGCTGCCTGGACGAGACCGACGGCACGGTGGTCGTCGAGCTGAGCGAGGTGTTCGAGCCCAGCCCCGTCGAGGGCGAGACGTACCCGCTCGGGCCCGACCACCTCGACCTCGAGCCTGCGGTGCGCGAGGCGCTGGCGCTGGCGTTGCCGCTCGCCCCGCTGTGCGATCCCGACTGCCCCGGCCCCGATCCGGACGCCCACCCGGTCGCGGCCGGCCCCGAACCGGCGGCCGGCGCGCGGGGCTGTGGAGGCGAACGGCTCGGGGGCGCGCGCGAGGGCGACGGTGCCGCGCCGCCCGCCGACCCGCGGTGGGCGGCCCTCGACGCCCTGCGGTTCGACGACTGATCCACGGTTCGACGCTCTCGGCGGTGCCCCGCTAGTCTTTCCTCCTTGTGCCCGCCAGGCGGGCGTCATCGCGCCGTGCCTCAGGCGCCCACCCCGCGACGTTGCAGGAAGACCCCGATGGCCGTCCCCAAGAAGAAGACCTCCAAGGCCAAGAGCCGCAGCCGCAAGGCCAGCGCCTGGCGCCTCGATCGGCCCGCCCGCAGCGTGTGCCCGCGCTGCGACTCGGCGAAGGTGCCCCACGTCGTGTGCCCGAACTGCGGCTGGTACGGCGGCCGGGTCGCCGTCGAGGTCGACTGATCTCCGGGCCGCGCGCCGGCTGCTGACGCTCCCGACGCCGCACCGACCCATGCTTCCGATCGCCATCGACGCCATGGGGGGCGACAACGCCCCAGCAGCCATCGTCGACGGCGCGCGCCGGGCGGCGGCCGAGCTGGGCGTGCCCGTGGTGCTCGTCGGTCGGCCCGAGGAGGTCGAACCGCTGCGGGGCGACCTCGAGCTGGTCCCCGCGTCCGAGGTCATCGGCATGGGCGACGACGCCGGCGCGGTCCGCACCATGAAGGACTCGTCGCTGGTACGCG
Source organism: uncultured Acidimicrobiales bacterium (assembly GCA_963842395.1). Lineage (GTDB taxonomy): Bacteria > Actinomycetota > Acidimicrobiia > Acidimicrobiales > VFJN01 > ZC4RG19. The sequence goes on along the minus strand of CAWJGJ010000001.1, from coordinate 1,324,534 downwards.
CCGCCGAGGCGGTGCGCGACGGCCGGGCCTCGGCCATGGTGTCGGCCGGCAACACCGGGGCCACCATGGCGTCGGCGCTGCTGCGCATGGGCCGCATCAAGGGCGTGGCCCGACCGGCCATCGCCACGCCCATCCCCGTCCCCGGGTCGACGCCCACCGTGCTGCTCGACGCCGGCGCCAACGCCGAGTGCCAGCCCCAGTGGCTGGTGCAGTTCGCCCAGATGGGCGCCGTCTTCGCCCGCGAGCGCTACGGCATCGCCGAGCCCCGGGTGGGCCTGCTGTCCATCGGCGAGGAGTCCACCAAGGGCAACCCCCTGGTCAAGGACACCCACGCGCTGCTGGCCGAGCCGGCGGCGCTCCAGCGGTCGGGCGCCCGCTTCATCGGCAACGTCGAGGGCCGCGACATCATGACCGACGCCGTCGACGTCGTGGTCACCGACGGCTTCACCGGCAACGTGGCCCTCAAGACGCTCGAGGGCGGCATGAGAGCCCTGGTCGCGGCGGTGCTGGGGGCGCTGGGCGCCACCGAGGTGGCCGATGCGGCCATGCAGGCCCTGCTGCCGCTGTACGGCACGCTCGACCCCGACGGCACGGGCGGCGCCATGCTCCTCGGCGTCGACGGTGTGTGCATCATCAGCCACGGATCGTCGTCCGCCACGGCGGTCGTCAACGCCACCCGGGTGGCCCGGGAGATGATCGACCACGACGTGGTCGACCGCCTCCGAGCGGCCGTCGCCCCCGTCTGAGCGCAGCAGGGGCTTCACAAGCGCACAAAGTGTGGCCTCGCTACACTGCCGCCCGTTCTCATCCGTTACCAGGAGTAGTGCGCGTGCCCGCCGAGACCCACGTCGAGCGCAGTCCGATGGATCGCCAGCAGGTCCTCGACCTGATCCGCGACCGTCTTGCCGACATCCTCGAGGTCGAGTCCTCGTCGATCAACGAGGGTGACTCGTTCACCGACGACCTCGAGGCCGACTCGCTGGCGCTCATCGAGCTGGCCGAAGCGCTCGAGGAAGAGCTGGGCGAGCGCAGCGTCGGCTTCCGCATCGAGGACGAAGATCTCGAGGACATCAAGACGGTGCGCGACGCCGTCGACTACGTCCTCGCCCGGCTCTGAGGCATTGCCATCCCACTCCCCGTCAACCGAATCGACGAACTCGCCGCCCGCCTCGGGGTCAGCGTGACCGCTCCCGAGGTGCTGGCACCCGCACTCGTCCACCGGTCGTGGTGCGCCGAGAACCCGGGGCACGACTCGAACGAGCGCCTCGAGTTCCTGGGCGACGCGGTGTTGGGGATGATCATCACGGACCATGCCTTCCGGGCCTACCCCACGCTCAGCGAGGGTGAGCTGACCGATGTGCGCAAGGCGGTCGTCAACGCGGTGACGCTGGCCGAGGTGGCCGACGAGCTCGACCTCGGCGACCACCTCCTGCTCGGCAAGGGCGAGGAGCAGTCGGGCGGGCGGGAGAAGCCGTCGATCCTGGCCGACGCGCTGGAGGCCGTGCTCGGCGCCGTGTACGTCGCGGCGGGCATGGAGGAAGCCCACGACCTGGTGCTCCGCCTGCTCGGCGCCCGGGTGGCCGAGGCCCACGCCGGGGGCCCGGGCGGGCAGGACTACAAGAGCAGGCTGCAGGAGCTGGCGGCCCGTCACTTCGACGAGTCGCCCCGGTACGAGACCCTGGCCGAAGGCCCCGACCACGCCCGCCGCTTCCACGTCACCGTGGCCGTGGGGGGCGAGCCCCGGGGCACGGGCGACGGCCGCTCGAAGAAGCAGGCGGAGCAGGTCGCGGCCCGCGACGCCTACACCACCCTGGTCGCCCAGTTGGAGAACGAAGACGCCGATGCCTGAGTTGCCCGAGATCGAGACCATCCGACGGGGTCTCGAGCGCGACACCGTCGGTCGCCGGGTGAAGTCGGTCGACGTGCCGGTGGCCAAGGCGGTGCACCGCAACGGATCCCGCAAGGCCTTCCAGGCGCGGCTCGACGGCGTGAAGCTCAAGAGCGTCGACCGGCGGGGCTCGCTGCTCGTCTTCACCCTCGACAGCGGCGAGCTGCTGGTCGTCGACATCGGTTCCTCCGGCCAGATGCTGCGGGCGGCGCCCAAGGACGAGATGGCCAAGGACACCCAGATCGTCATCACCTTCACCCAGGGCGGGCAGCTCCGCGTGTCCGACCCCGAGGGCGTGGCCGAGGCGTACGTCGTCACGCCCGACCTGCTGTTCGAGGAGGCGCCCCAGCTCACCAGCCTGGGCCTCGACCCGGTGGCGTCGCCGGTCTCGTGGACCTCGTTCGCCCAGGCGCTGGTGAACCACCGCACCGAGAAGCTGAAGCCGCTGCTGCTCGACCAGAGCTTCGTCGTGGGCCTGGGTGGCCTGTACGCCGACGAGATCCTCCACGACGCTGGTCTCCGGCCCGACCGCGAGGTGTCGACGGTGTCGACCATGGAGATCCGGCGGCTCTACCGCTCGCTCGTCGAGATCCTTCACGAGGCGACCAAGCACCACGGCACGAGCACCGACGAGCACCCGTTCACCGATCTGGCCGGCACCGCGGGCAGCTTCCAGGACGAGCTGCAGGTGTGGGGCCGCGACGGCGAGCCGTGCCGGCGCTGCCGCCAGACCGTCACCCGCCAGCGGGCCGCCGGGCGCGTCACCTACTGGTGCCCCAGCTGCCAGGTCTGACCGCGGTGCGTGGCATCCCCGGCCTCCGCCGGGACGTCCCCTAGCCTCGGGTCCCGATGTTCCTCAAGGCGCTGACCCTCAAGGGGTTCAAGTCCTTCGCCGAGTCGACAGTCCTCGAGATGCAGCCCGGGGTCACCGTGGTGGTGGGGCCGAACGGCTCGGGCAAGTCCAACGTCGTCGACGCCATCGGCTGGGTGCTCGGCGCCCAGGCGCCGTCGGCGGTGCGCAGCCAGAAGATGGAGGACGTCATCTTCGCCGGCACCTCCAAGCGCGCGGCGCTGGGCCGGGCCGAGGTGGCCATCACGATCGACAACACCGCCGGCCTGCTGCCGATCGAGTTCACCGAGGTGACGGTGACCCGCACGCTGTGGCGGTCGGGCGAGAGCGAGTACGCCATCAACAACGTGCCCTGCCGGCTGCTCGACGTGCAGGAGCTGTTCAGCGACACCGGGGTGGGGCGCCAGCAGCACGTCATCGTGGGGCAGGGCCAGATCGACGCCGTGCTCAACGCCCGCCCCGAGGACCGGCGCCTCATCATCGAGGAGGCGGCCGGGGTGCTCAAGCACCGCAAGCGCAAGGAGCGCTCCGAGCGCCGGCTGCTGGCCACCGAGGGCAACCTCACCCGGCTGGGCGACCTGCTGCGCGAGGTCCGGCGCCAGCTCCGGCCCCTCGAGCGCCAGGCCGACGCCGCCCGCCGGCACGGCGGGCTCGTCGCCGAGCTCCGGGCGCTGCACGTCCACGTGGCGGGCCGCGAGCTGTCGACGCTCAAGCGCCGCCTCGGCGATGCCACCGCGGCGCGGTCCGAGCTGCGCAACGAGCAGACGCTGCTCAAGCGCACGCTCGCCGACCTGGACGTCCACGTGATGGCGGCCGAGTCGGAGCTGGCCGCGCTGGGCGGCAGCGAGGTCGGCGACGCCCTCGCGCAGGGTCAGGCGCTGCGGGAGAAGGCCCGCGGGCAGCTCGCCCTGCTGGCCGAGCGCCGGCGCGGGCTCGACCGGGAGCGGGCCGCGTTCGTCGACCAGGGCGTGATCGCCAGCCTCGAGGCCGACGCCGCCCGGCTCACCGCCGACATCGCCGCCCTCGCCGACGAGTCCGAGGCACTCGGCCCTCCGGCCGCCGCCCTGGCTGCGAGCGAGGCCGAGCTGGCGGCCGCGCGCGCGGCGTTCGACGCCGACTGGGGCGAGGGCGTGCCCGCCCCCTCGGGCCGGGCGTCCGAGCTGCGCGGCGAGCTGGGCGCGCTGCGCAAGCTGCTCGACCGGGCCGGCACCGACGCCGGGCGGGCCGAGGATCGGCTGACGACCCTGCGCGACAAGCTCGCCCGGATCGACGGTGAAGCCGGCCGGGCCGCCGAGCAGCTCGAAGGCCAGGCCCCCGAGGCGACGTTGGCCGAGACGGTCAGTGCGGCACGGCACCGGCGCGAGGCCGCCGAGGCCGCCGCGCACGCCGCCGAGCAACGGCGCGATGCCGCCCAGGCCGAGCGGCACACGTGGAGCGCCCGCACGGAGGCGTTGGCCATGGCGCTCGACCAGGCCCGGTCGCGGGCCGGCGCCGAGCGGCTCTCGGCCGTCGAGGGCGTGGTCGGCACCCTGCTCGACCTGGTCGACATCGACGCCGGCTGGGAGCCCGCGGTCGAGGCCGCCTGCGGCGAGGCGCTGGCCGCGGTCGTCGTCGACTCGGTCGCCGCCGGCCGCCGCGCGCTGCAGGTCCTGGCCGAGGGCGACGTGGCCGGGGCCGTGCTGGCCATCGGCGCCGCCGCCACGCCCCGCACGCCGCCCCCGGTGGGCGAGCCCGTCCTCGGGCACATCCGCCCCCGCCGACCCGACGTCGGGCCTCTGCTGGACGCCCTGCTGGGCGCGGCCGTGGCCGTCGACGGCGGGTGGGCCGCGGCGGTCGACACCGCGCTGGCCCATCCCGACGCCGTGGTCGTCACCCGGGCGGGCGGCCGCTTCGGCGCCGGCGGCTGGCGGGTCTCGACCGCCACCACCGGAGCCACCGGTGCCGCCCTCGACGAGGCCCGCGAGCGTTCGACCGCCGCCGCCACCGCCGCCGACGAGGCGGTCGCCGCCCACCATGCCGCACGGGCCGAGCTCGACGAGGCCCGCCAGGCCGAGGCGGCGGCCACCCGCGCGCTCGACCACCACCAGCGCACGGTGGCGGGCGCCACCCAGGCCCGCGACCGGGCGGCCCGCGACCGGTCCGACACCCTCGCCGAGCTCGACCTGCTCGCCGAGCAGCAGGGCGATGCCGCCGCCCGGCTGGCCCGCGACCGGGCCCGCGAGGCCGAGCTGGCGACCGAGCTCCCCCGACTCGAGGCCGAGGAGGCGGCGCTACGCGACCAGGCCCGCGCCATGGCCGAGGCCCGCCGCCGGCTCGACGAGCAGGCCGGCCGCGTCGCCGCCCAGCGCACCGACCTCGACAAGCGGCGCACCGCGCTGGCCGACCGCAACACGTTCCTGCAGCGGCGCCGGGCCGAGGTCGAGGAACGGCTGGCCGGTTCCGTCGCCGCCCGCCGCCAGGCCGAGGAGCGGCGGGTCGAGCTCGACGCCGCCGAGCAGGCCCTCGACCGTCTCGCCGCGTTCGTGGGCGACCGGTCGGCCCTGCTCGACGAGCGGCTGGCGGACATGCAACAGCGCCGGCGGCGCGAGACCGACGCCCAGCGGTCGCTGTCGGCGCAGCTCGACACCCAGCGCCGCCAGCGGGCCACGGCCGAGAAGTCGCTGGGGGAGACCCGCGAGCGGCTGCAGCGCATCGAGCTGGACGAGGCCGAGGTGCGGCTGCGCCTCGAGCAGGCCATCGAGCACTGCCGCGTCCAGCTCGACGTCGAGCCCGAGGCCGCCGTGGCGGCGCCGCCACCCGAGCTGGCCGACGGCATGACCCCCACCGTGCGGGTGCGCGAGCTGGAGAGCGAGCTCCGGGTCATGGGGCCGGTGAACCCGCTGGCCCTCGAGGAGTTCGAGGCGCTGTCCGAGCGGCACACGTTCCTCACCGAGCAGCTCGACGACGTGAAGGGCAGCCGGCGCGAGCTCAACAAGGTGATCCGCGCCATCGACGAGGAGATCGTCCGGGTGTTCGCCGCCGCCTTCGCGGACGTGAGCGAGAACTTCGAGCAGCTCTTCGCCACGCTGTTCCCCGGAGGCGTGGGCCGGCTCCGGCTCACCGACCCCGACGACCTGCTCAACACGGGCATCGAGATCGAGGCCAAGCCGTCGGGCAAGAACGTCAAGAAGCTCTCGCTCCTGTCGGGCGGCGAGCGCTCGCTGACCGCGCTGGCCTACCTGTTCGCGGTGTTCCGCAGCCGGCCGTCGCCCTTCTACGTCATGGACGAGGTCGAGGCCGCGCTGGACGACGTCAACCTGCACCGCTTCCTCGACCTGGTGGCCGAGTTCCGCCGCGAGGCCCAGCTCATCATCGTCAGCCACCAGAAGCGCACGATGGAGGCCGCCGACTGCCTCTACGGCGTCACCATGCAGACCGGCGGCTCGTCCAAGGTCGTCAGCGAGAAGGTCGCGGCCGGCGCCTGAGCCGCCGTCCGCGCGGTCGTGCCGCGGGGCAGCCGTCTCGCCGCTCAGGGGTCGTAGCGCCAGATCTCGACGGGGAAGCCGCGCAGGGTCTGCGTCCCGACGACCTGGCCGCCCAGGCGGCGGGCCACCTGGTGGGAACGCCCGTTGTCCGGGTGGATCACGCTGCACACCCAGTCGGGCGCGAGGTGGCGCCAGGCGAGGTCGAGCGCGGCGCGGCCGGCCTCGGTGGCGTAGCCGCGGCCCCAGTGGGACCGGCCGAGCGTCCAGCCGACCTCCAGCTGGGGCCATCCCGACGGGTACCACAGCCCGCCCCGCCCGACGACGGCGCCGGTCGCCTTCTCGACCCAGGTGTGCATGCCGTAGCCGCGCAGCTCCCAGTGGCCGAGCCAGGTGGCGATCGACCGCCACAGGTCGTCGCGCGAGGGGACGTTGCCGTCGAGGTAGCGCACGACCTCCGCGTCGAACACGGGCAGCAGGGCGTCGGCGTCGGCCTCGACGGGGAGCCGCAGCAGCAGCCGCTCGGTCTCGACCTCGATGGGGATGAGCGGCGTCACCGCCCTACGTCTACCTCAGGAAGCCGACGGGGACGGGTCTCCCCACCCGTCCCCGTCGGCGATCGTGTGCGATCACGGGAGGCGCTGCGACCACAGCAGGGAGAGCGTCCCCGCCAGGGCCAGCAAGCCCAGTCCCGCGCCCACGAACCAGTCGCTGACGTCGCGCTCGCTGTCTTCATAGCCCACGACGGCGCCGATGTCGGCGTAGGCGTCGGCCAGCTCGCCGAGCGAACCCGCCTCGAAGGCCCGGCCGCCCGTGCTCGCTGCGATCTCGGCCAGCGGCTCCGGCGCCACGGGAACCGGCTGGCGCTCTCCCGTCGCGGGGTCGACGATCACGCCCTCGGCGGTGCCGAAGGCGATCGTGTCGACCGCGATCCCGGCGTCGGCCGCCACGGCCGCCCCCTCGGCGTCGCTGCGGCCGGTGGTCGTCTCGCCGTCGGACATCACCACGATGCGGGCCGGGGGTCGCTCGCCCTCCTCGCCGCCGGGCACCGTGGCCACCGCCTCGACCGACGTCGCCACCGCGTCGCCGATGGCGGTGCCCTCGCCCAGCGCCATGCCGTCGATGCCGGCCAGGACCGCGGCCCGGTCGAGCGAGGGCGGCACCGCCACCGAGGTGGTGCCGTTGAAGGTGACGAGGCCCACGTGCAGGTCCTCGGGCAGGTCGGCGAGGAACGTGCGGGCGGCGTCCCGGGCGACCTCGATGCGGCTCGGCGCCACGTCGTCGGCCTCCATCGACAGCGAGATGTCGACCGCGAGCACGACCACGGCCCGCTCCTCCGCGCTGCGGGTCGCCATGACGGGCCGGGCGAAGCCGACGATGAGCGCCGCGAGCGCGACGAGGAACACCACCGCCGGCACGTGCCGCCGCCAGCGGGGATCGCGGGGCGCCACCACGTCGAGAAGCTCGACGTTGGTGAAGCGCACGACGTGGCGCCGCCGCTGCCGGGCCACGGCCACCCACGCTCCCGCCAGGGCGCCGACGCCCAGCAGCAGGAAGAGCCGCCACTCGACGAGGAACCTCACGGCCGACCCCGGTGCGCGCCCATGATCCGCTGGCGGCGCAGGTGGGCCAGGCGTCGTGGCCGCCGGGCGATCCAGCCCACCAGGTCGGTCGTGGCGTCGGCGTCGGTGCGCAGGACCACGTGGTCGACGGCTCGTTCGCGCAGCACCGCGGCCGCGGCCCGGCGCTGCGCCCGCGCCGCGGTGGCGTAGCGCAGGCGCAATGCGGCGTCGTCGGTGCGCACCTCGCGCTCGGCCCCGGTCTCGGCGTCGGCCACCACCAGGAGGCCGACGTCCGGCAGGTCGAGCTCGCGGGGGTCGAGGACCTCGACCGCCAGGGTGTCGTGGCGGGCGGCGACCTGGCGCAGGGGCCGGGCCCAGCCGGCGGCGCCCGCGAAGTCGGACACCACGACCGCCAGCCCCCGGCGCCGAGCGTGGCGCTGCAGGTGCTCGAGGGCCTGGCCCAGATGGGGCCCGCCGCCCGCCGGGGGACACGTGCGGTCGGGCCTCGGCGCGCCGGCCAGGGCCGCGAGCACCGCCCGGGCCGCGCCGCCACCGGGGCGGGCGGGGAGGGTGGCGATGCCGTGCGGCGTGAGGAGGACGGCGCCCACCCGGTCGCCCGACCGGGACGCCAGCAGCGCGAAGGCGCCGGCGGCGGCCACGACCAGGTCGCGCTTGGTGCAGCGGGCGGTGCCGAAGTCGGTGGAGGCCGAGAGGTCGACCACCAACCACGACTCGACCTCGCGCTCGGCCACGGAGTCCCGGACGTGCGGGGCCTGGGTCCGGGCGGTGACGTTCCAGTCGATGCGCCGCGGGTCGTCGCCGGGCACGTAGCGGCGGGCCTCGCCCGCCTCGCCGCCCAGGCCGGGCGTCCGGCCGGCGTGATCACCGTGCAGCAGCCCGTCCACCGGGCACGTCAGCATCAGCTCGAGGCGCCGCATCACCTCCGCGGCGTCGGCCGGGGGAGGGGCCGACGCCGCGGGGGCGGGGGTCACCGCGGCGAGCAGCGCCGGGGGCGTCATGCCGGCCTCGCCAGCTGGGCCGGCGCCCCGGTGGGGGGCGGCGCCGGGGGGACCGGTCGGGCGGTGGCGTCCTGTGTGGGCGTCAGCCGGGGGGCCGGCACGGTGGCGAGCAGCCGGGCCACGATGTGGGAGGCCTCGATCCCGTGGGCCAGGCCCTCGTAGGACACGACCAGGCGGTGGCCGAGCACCTCCGGGGCGACGTCCCAGACGTCCTGGGGCAGCACGTACGAGCGGCGCCGCAGCATCGCCAGCGCCCGCCCGGCGGCCACCAGCCCCAGCGTGGCCCGCGACGAGGCGCCGCACGCGACGTACGGGGCGAGGTCGGCCAGGCCGTAGCGGGCGGGGTCGCGGGTGGCGCACACCAGGTCGACCGCGTACTGCTGCACGCCGTGGTCGACGTACACCGCGGTGCGGGCGGCCGTCTGCAGGCGGACGAGGTCGTCGCAGCTCAGGCGCTCGGTGGCGGTCGGCGGCTCGACGCCCATGCGCCGGACGATCTCCAGCTCGTCGGCGGGCGGCGGATGATCGACCGCGAGCTTCATGAGGAAGCGGTCGCGCTGCGCCTCGGGCAGCGGGTAGACGCCCTCGGACTCGGCCGGGTTCTGCGTGGCGACCACGAGGAACGGTGCCGGCACCGGGTAGGTGTGCCCGGCGATGGTCACCTGGCGCTCGGACATCACCTCGAGCAGGGCCGACTGCACCTTGGCCGGGGCCCGGTTGACCTCGTCGGCCAGGAGGAGGTTGACGAACACCGGCCCCAGCTCGACGTCGAACTGCTCGGTCGACGACCGGTAGATGCGGGTGCCGGTGATGTCGGCCGGCAGCAGGTCGGGGGTGAACTGCACCCGGGCGAACGTCCCGCCCACCACGGCCGCCAGCGTCTCGGCGGCGAGCGTCTTGGCCACGCCCGGCGGCCCCTCGACCAGCAGGTGCCCGCCGGCGAGCAGCGCCACGACCAGCCGCTCCACCAGCTGCTCCTGGCCGACGATGACCCGCCGGACCTCGAACAGCACCTGCTCGAGCAGGGAGGCGTCGTCGGCGGCGAGGCGAGCGGCGGGCATGACCCCGACGGTACGGACGGGCGGGGCCGGGCGGATCGGGGACCACCCCCTGCGTACCGGGCGGGCCATGGGGGACCGGTAGGCTCGGGCTCCGCCATGGAGATCGTGATCCTGCTCGTCGTGCTCGCCGTCGTCATCGTCGCCGGGCTCGCATTCGTCGGAATGAGCTCACGGGGGCGTTCCGACCTCGAACCACCCCCGCCGCGCTCGGCCGTCCCCACGGTCGAGGAGGTCGAGCCACCGGCCGAGGCCGGCGAGGTCATCGCCGAGGCCGAGGGGGCCACGGCAGCCGCGGCCGTCCGCCCCAGCTTTCGCGACCGGCTCGGCAAGGCCCGGGGAGCGCTCGGCGGCTACCTCGCCTCGATCCGGTCCCGCTCGGTCGACGACGCCACCTGGGACGAGCTGGAGGAGGCACTGATCCGGGCCGACGTCGGCGTGGCCGCCACCCAGACCGTCCTCGACGAGCTGCGCACCACGGCCAAGGACGAGTCGATCACCGACCCCGAGGTGCTGCTCGACCGGCTGAAGTCCCAGCTCAAGGCCGATCTGGCGACTGGGGACCGCAGCCTGCGCCTCGACGCCGGCGCCACCAACGTGTGGCTCTTCGTCGGGGTCAACGGCGTGGGCAAGACCACGACCATCGGCAAGGTGGCGCGCCAGCAGCAGGCGGCCGGCCGGTCGGTCGTCATGGCCGCGGGCGACACCTTCCGGGCCGCGGCGACCGAGCAGCTCACCCAGTGGGCCGAGCGCACCGGCTCCGACATCGTGCGGGGCAACGAGGGCGGCGATCCCTCGGCCGTGGTGTTCGACGCCGTCGAGCGGGCCGCCGCCCGCGGCAACGACCTGGTGCTGGCCGACACGGCCGGGCGGCTGCACACCAAGTCCAACCTGATGGAGGAGCTGCGCAAGGTGCGCCGCGTCGCCGACCGCGATCCGGGCGACGTCACCGAGGTGCTGCTGGTGCTCGACGCGACCACCGGCCAGAACGGCTTGGCGCAGGCGAGCCAGTTCGCCGAGGCGGTCGAGGTCACCGGCGTGGTGCTCACCAAGCTCGACGGATCGGCCAAGGGCGGCATCGCCCTCGCCATCCAGTCCACGCTGGGCATCCCCATCAAGCTGGTCGGGCTGGGCGAAACGGTGGATGATCTGGTGGAGTTCGATCCCGACGAGTTCGTCGAGGCGCTCTTCGCGTGAACGGGCGTTGAACGGAGGCGAAGCATGGTCGTCAGAGTGGTGCTGTTCCCGGTGCGGGTGTCCTACGGCGTGGGCAAGACCGGCGTGAAGACGGGCTTCCGGCTCGGTCGGTTCGTCGGCCTGTCCCGGCTGCTGGCGCTGGGCATGGGCGTGGGCATCGGCCTGCTGGTCGCTCCCACGTCGGGCGACGAGCTGCGCGAGCGGCTCAACCGGCAGCTGGCGGCGCGGCGCGCGCCCGCCAGCGACGACGCGGTGGCCGAGCGCGTGCGCTACGAGCTGTCGCACTCACCGCGCACGTGGCACCTGCCCCAACCGGGCGTCGAGGTCGTGGCCGGCACCGCCATCCTCACGGGCGGCGCACCGCACGAGACCGGCAAGGCCGACATCGAGCGCGCCGCGGCGGCGGTTCCCGGCGTGTCCGACGTCGACAGCCACCTGGTGGTGGGCGCCTCGGGCAACGGGGACAACCTCGGCAGCGGGCACGCCTGAGCGCGGCCCGCCGCACGGGTCGAGCCCTGTGGGACATGGTCATGCGCATGGTGCCGTGGGGCCGAGGCGGGAGGTCGAGTCGGAGTCTGTCCGGCGTGTCCTGATCGGCGCCACCGGGCTCATCGCCGTGCTGGCGCTGGTCGGCGTGGCGTGGTGGTGGCCCGGCGGCGATCCGGACATCGATCGCGAATCACTCGGCTACTCGGATCGGGTCGAAGCCACAGTCGTCGCGTCCGAGGTCGGGCCGTGTCCGAGTGCGCCACCGAGCGATCCGTCGGGGAGCGCCGTCGAGGAGCCGGAGTGCGTCGTCGTGTCCGCTCGGCTGACCAGTGGCCCCAACGCCGGGGACACGGCGACGTTGGAATCGCCGGCCGACTTGGACATGCCGGTGTCGCGCCTGGCTCCGGGTGACGCGATCGTGTTGAACGACAGCGGTCCGGACGTGCCGGACGAGGCGCGCTACTCGTTCTCGGACATGCAACGGTCGCAGCCGCTCGTCGTGCTGGCGCTGGTGTTCGCCCTGGTCGTCGTGGCGCTGGGCCGGCTGAAGGGGCTGCTGGCCTTGGCGGGCATCGTGCTGAGCCTGGGCGTGCTGCTCGTGTTCATCTTCCCCGCGCTGCTCGACGGTTCAGCCCCGGTCGGGGTCGCCTTGACCGGAGCGACGGTGATCGCGTTCTGCACCCTCTACCTGGCCCATGGCGTCAACGACCGCACCACCGTGGCCTTCCTCGGCACCATGGCGAGCCTGGCGCTGACCGCCGCGCTGGCGATCGCGTTCTCGAGGGCAGCGCAGCTGAGTGGGCTCGCATCCGAGGAGTCCCTGACGCTGTCAGCCTTCGCGCCCGATCTCGACTTCCGCGGCCTGCTCCTGGCGGCCGTGATCATCGGGACCCTGGGCGTGCTCGACGACGTCACGATCACGCAGGTCTCCGCAGTATGGGAACTGCACAGCGCAGACCCCTCCGTCACCGTGCCCAAGCTCTACCGAGCAGGCATCCGGATCGGTCGCGACCACATCGCGTCGGCGGTCAACACCCTGGTCCTCGCGTACTCGGCTGCTGCTCTGCCCCTGCTGCTCATCTTCACCCAGTCCGGGCTGGCCTTCGGCGAAGTGCTGGCGACGGAGACCGTCGCCGTGGAGATCGTCCAGACATTGGTCGGCTCGATCGGGCTGGTGGCCTCGGTGCCCTTGACCACCGCTCTGGCCTGCCTGGTGATCGCCAGGTCCACGGCACCGCCGGACCGCGACACCTCGGGATGGGACGTTCCGCCGACCGGGTCCAGGCAGGAGTGGCCGCCCCCGAGTCCTCAGCGGCGCCGCTCCGAGCAGCCCACCGACGCCTTCTGGACCAACGATCCCTGGTGAGCACCTGACACCGGCCCGTCGCATACCGCCTCCGCCGATGTCAGGCCCATGCGATTGGCCCCGTGCCAGGTGTGGGTGGCCCAATTCTTGATGTTGCGACGGTTCAGCATCGTGACGGCCACTCCGACGAAGGGTGCACCCTGGGCCACGCACTGCATGCACATGGATGCAATGGTAGCGACGGTCCGTCGGGCTGGCAGGGGTGCGCGACGGGTCCCGCTTGGGTCGACTCGGCGGTTCAGAACCCTCGTTCGACCCCCGCGTCAGGCGACGCCGGCGCCGTGGACCACCGAGCCGATGGCCACGAGGTGGCAGACCACGGCGGCGACCACCAGCGTGTGCCACACCTCGTGGTACCCGAACACGCGGGGGAAGGGGTCGGGCCACCGCGTCGCCAGGAAGATCGCGCCCACGGTGAACAACACGCCCCCCACGGCGATGAGCACCAGCTCGGTCACGCTGAGGCGGCGAACGAGCTGGGGGGTCGTGGCCAGGGCGATCCAGCCCAGGGCGATGTAGAGGGCGCTGCGGATGGTGGCGCCCCGCCCGCCGTCGCTCCACGCCAGCACCGCGCCCAGCGCGGCGCCCGTCCACGCCGTGACCAGGGTGACGACCGCCACCCAGCCGTGCAGCACCAGCAGGCACAGGGGGGTGTAGCTGCCGGCGATCATCACGAAGATCGTCAGGTGATCGAGGCACTGCATGCGCCGGCGCCAGGCGGGTGACCACGGTCCGCGGTGATAGGCGCCGCTCACGCCGAACAGGGCGATGAGCCCGACCGCGTAGATGGCGGCGCCCACCCGCGCCCGCGGCGAGCCGGCCAGGGCGATGACGAGCACGCCGGCCGGGATGGCCAGGAAGAAGCAGACGAGGTGGAGCCAGCCCCGCAGCAGGGGCTTGACGACAGTCGCCACGCCGGAGGTCAGGTCGCCCGCGTTCATCCGGTTCACGCTACGCGGTCGCGGGCCGCAACGGCACGCGCCCCCCGGTCGCGGAGTCCCGATAGGCTCAATACTTCATGTTCGAGTCGCTTTCCGAACGGTTCGAGGGCATCTTCGACCGGCTGCGCAGCAAGGGCACGCTGCGCGAGTCCGACGTCGACGAGGTCCTGCGCGAGATCCGCCTCGCCCTCCTCGAGGCCGATGTCAACTTCACCGTCGTCCGCACGATGCTCGACCGCATCAAGGCGGCGGCGGTCGGCGCCCGGGTCCACGAGGCGCTGAACCCCGCCCAGCAGGTCATCAAGCTGGTCAACGAAGCGCTCGTGGCGGCGCTGGGCGGCGAGTCGATCCGCATCCAGTACGCCTCGAAGCCGCCGACCGTCGTGCTCATGGCCGGCCTGCAGGGATCGGGCAAGACCACCAACTCGGCCAAGCTGGCCCGCTGGTTCCGCCAGCAGGGCCGCAACCCGCTGCTCGTCGGGGCCGACCTGCAGCGCCCGGCGGCGGTCGAGCAGCTCCGGACCATGGGCGAACGGGTCGGCGTGCCCGTGTTCAGCCAGCCCGGCGACCCGGTCGCCACGGCGCGCGCCGGGGTCGACGAGGCCCGGCGCCTGGGCCGCGACGTCTGCATCGTCGACACCGCGGGCCGGCTGGCCATCGACACCGACATGATGGACCAGGTCCGGGACATCTCCCGGGCCACCGCACCCGACTACACGTTCCTGGTCGTCGACGCCATGACCGGCCAGGACGCGGTCACCGTCGCCGAGTCGTTCGACCGCACCCTCGCCCTCGACGGCGTCATCCTCACCAAGCTCGACGGCGACGCCCGCGGCGGCGCCGCCCTCTCGGTGAAGGAGGTGGTGGGCAAGCCCATCGCCTTCGCGTCGACGGGCGAGAAGGTCGAGGACTTCGACCTCTTCCACCCCGACCGCCTGGCCAGCCGCATCCTGGGCATGGGCGACGTCCTCACCCTCATCGAGAAGGCCGAGCAGGTCTACGAGAAGGACGAGGCCGAGCAGACCGCCGCCAAGCTGCTCGAGGGCAAGTTCACCCTCGACGACTTCCTCGACCAGCTCCAGCAGGTGCGCAAGATGGGCCCGCTGCAGAACCTGATGGGGATGATGCCGGGCATGCCCAAGGAGCTCCGCAACGCGGAGATCGACGAGGGGCAGGTCAGCCGGGTCGAGGCCATCGTCCGCTCGATGACCCGCGACGAGCGCAACGATCCCACCATCATCGACGGGTCCCGCCGCCTGCGCATCGCCAACGGCAGCGGCACGCAGACCGCCGAGGTCAGCCAGCTCATCAAGCAGTTCCGCGAGATGCAGAAGCTCATCAAGCGCATGCCGGGCATCTCCGGCACCAAGGGCGTGCGCGGCCGCAAGGCCAAGAAGGGCCGCAAGGGCGGCGGTGGCCGGGTCACGCCGCCCGGTGGCGCCCGCATCACCCCGCCCCTCAAGGACGGGCAACCTTTCACCCTGCCCGGTCTCAAGTAACCTGGTCAGCGACCTGCGGTTTGCTCCGACCGGTGCGCACGGCGCATCATCTCCGGTCGCTCCGCAACGGCTGCGCCGCCCTCGTCCGGCCACGCGGCCGGGTCGCACCCCGAAACACGAAAGAAGGCACGAGTGGCCGTCAAGCTCCGCCTCATGCGGATGGGCAAGAAGAAGCAGCCGACCTACCGCGTCGTCGCGGCCGATTCCCGGTCGCCCCGCAACGGGCGCTTCATCGAGATCGTGGGCTTCTACGACCCGCGGCCCGACCCCTCCGCGATCCGCATCGACAACGACAAGGCCGTCGGCTGGCTCCGCAAGGGCGCCCAGCCCACCGACTCGGTGCGCAAGCTGCTCGAGATCTCCGGCGCGTGGGAGACCTACAGCGGCGAGCCCTCCACCCGGCCGGTGCTGACGCCGTCGGCGCCGGCCACCGCGGCTGCGTCGTCCGACACCACCGAGGGCTCGGCATGACCGACACCACCTCCCCGGTCGAGGTGCCCACGGCGCACGCCGTGCTCGAGCACCTGGTCGGCTCGCTGGTCGAGGACCGCGAGGCGGTGCGCATAGAGGTCTCCGAGGGCCGCTCCCTGCCCCGCCTCACCGTGCAGGTGGGGCCCACCGACATGGGCCGGGTCATCGGCAAGCGGGGCCGGGTCGCCCAGGCCATCCGCACCGTGGTGCGGGCCGCGGCGGCGCGCGACGGCACCGACGTCGAGGTCGAGTTCGAGGACTGAAGCCGGATCGGGACCGGGGCACGCTCGTGGCCGATGCGCCGCTCATGCTCGAGGTGGGTCGCATCACCCGGTCACACGGCCTGCGGGGGGAGGTCGTGGTCAACCTCACCACCCACCGCGCCGAGCGGCTGGCGACCGGTTCCGTGCTCGACACCGACCGGGGCGACCTCGTGGTGGGCTCGGCCCGCCGCCATCAGGACCGGTGGATCGTCGCGTTCGAGGGCCTGTCCACGCGCGAGGACGCCGACCGGCTGCGGGGCGTCACGCTGCGGGCCGAGGCCGTCGACGACCCCGGTGAGCTGTGGCTCCACGAGGTGGTGGGGGCGCAGGTCGTCACCGTCGGCGGCGACTCGGTCGGCCGCTGCGTCGAGGTGATCGCCAACCCGGCCGCCGATCTGCTCGAGCTGGACGGAGGCGCGCTCGTGCCCGTCAGTTTCGTCGTCGACCACGAGCCCGGGCGCATCACGATCGATCCGCCCGACGGCCTGTTCGACCTCTGATCCCATCGCCCGGTCACGCGGGGCCGCATGCGCATCGACGTCTTCACCATCTTTCCCGGCATGGTCGAGCACTTCGCCGCGCAGAGCCTGGTGGGCCGGGCTCGGGGCAGTGGCGCGCTCGACATCCGGATCCACGACCTGCGGGCCGGAGCCGCCGATCCGCACCGGTCGGTGGACGACGCCCCGTTCGGCGGGGGCGCGGGCATGGTGCTCATGCCCGAGCCGGTGTTCGCCGCGGTCGAGGCCGTCGAGCCGCCCCGCCCGCTGTACTTCCTGGGGCCGGCCGGCCGCCGCATCGACCAGCCGCTCGTCCGCGAGCTCGCGGCCGGCGGTGGGTTCAGCCTGCTGTGCGGCCGCTACGAGGGCGTCGACCAGCGCATCGTCGACCACCTGTGCGACGGCGAGCTGTCGGTGGGCGACGTGGTGCTGTCCGGCGGCGAGGTGGCCGCCATGGTGGTGATCGAGGCGGTCGGGCGCCTGGTGCCCGGCGTGATGGGCAACGCGGCGTCGGCAGAGGACGAGTCCTTCGGCGACGGCCTGCTGGAGTACCCGCACTACACCCGGCCGGCCACCTTCCGGGGGTGGGAGGTACCCGACGTGTTGCGCAGCGGCGACCACGGACGGGTCGCCCGCTGGCGACGGGCCCAGGCGCTGCGCCGCACCCTCGACCGCCGTCCAGACCTCGTCGACGCGCGGGGTGGCCTCCTCGCCACGGAGTGGACCCTCCTCGCCGAGTTTGGCCTCGACGAGGGGCTGCCGGGTACGATCATCCGTCCGCCTCATTGACTGAACGACGCCTCACCCACGTCTCCGCCGGAGCGACGCGCGATGAACACCACCGACCTGGTCGACCAGCCCAACCTGCGTAGCGACATCCCCGACTTCGCCCCGGGCGACACCCTCAAGGTGCACGTCCGCGTGGTCGAGGGGCAGAAGGAACGCGTCCAGATCTTCCAGGGGGTCGTCATCGGGCGTTCCGGGTCGGGCATCCGCGAGACCTTCAAGGTCCGCAAGGTGAGCTACGGCGTCGGCGTCGAGCGCACGTTCCCCCTGCACGCGCCCACCATCGCCAAGATCGAGCGGGTCTCCCGCGGCGACGTGCGCCGCGCCAAGCTCTACTACCTCCGCGACCGCATCGGGAAGGCCGCCAAGGTCAAGGAGAAGCGCGAGAACTGAGGCGGTGGGGTGCGCCGGCAGCGCCACTAGGGTGGCGGGCCATGAGCACCGAGGACCTCGAGCGCTACGAGGCCGACATCGAGCTCCAGCTCTACAAGGAGTACAAGGACGTGAGTCCGATGTTCTCCTACGTGGTCGAGACCGAACGCCGGTTCTACCTCGCCAACCACGTCGACCAGACGGTGCGCGACGCCGGTGGTCGCACCTACGTCGAGCTCGAGCTGCGCGATGCCTGGGTGTGGGACATGTTTCGCACGAGCCGGTTCGTGCAGAACGTGCGCATCGTCACGTTCAAGGACGTGAACATCGAGGAGCTACCCACCAAGGACGGGTAGCGGTGGCCTACCGCCAGCGCCTCGGCGCGCGGGGCGAGCAGCTGGCGGCCGCGTGGTACGTGTCCCGCGGCTACCGGGTGGTGGCGCGCAACTGGCGCTGCGCGGAGGGGGAGCTCGACCTGGTGCTCCTCGGGGGTGGTGACCTGGTGTTCTGCGAGGTCAAGACCCGTGCGTCCGCCCGCTTCGGCGTCCCGGCCGAGGCCGTGACCGCCGCCAAGCAGCGCCGGTTGCGCGTGCTGGCGACCCGGTTCCTGGCCGCCCACGGCGACGCCGTCGACGCGGCCGGCTCGGGCGGCGCCACCGGGGCCCGGCGGCGGGCCCGGGGCATCCGCTTCGACGTGGCGGCCGTGCAGGGCGGCACGGTCGAGGTCATCCAGGCCGCGTTCTGACGTCGCCGACGACTCCGGGCGCACTCGCTCAGGCGAAGAGCGCCCAGGCGACCAGCACCGCGCAGACCACCAGTGCGCCGACCACCAGCAGGATGTCGGCCGTCGAGCGGCGGTGCTGGCGGAACGGGTTCAGGCCCACGCAGGTCAGTATCGTGCGCCGGATGGGCCATGTGCAGGTCGAACGCGAGGGCGGCATCGTCACCGTGACGCTCTCCAACCCCGGCAAGAAGAACGCGCTGCCGAACTCGGCCTGGCCCGAGCTCGACGCGGCGTTCCGCGACGTGGCCGCAGGAGACGACCGCTGCATGGTGCTCACGGGAGAGGGCGACGACTTCTGCTCGGGGGCCGACGTGTCGGGCGGGGGCCGGGGGCAGGGCCCGAGCCGGCACCGGCCGACGGGACCGCGGGGCCGGAGGCCGGGGACGACCCGGCCGGCGGGACGCTCCGGTTCATGCGCACCGTGGGCGAGGCGGTGCAGGCGCTGCACCGCGTGCCCCAGCCGGTCGTCGCCCGGGTCGCGGGCGTGTGCGTGGGCGCGGGCATGAACCTGGCGCTGGGGTGCGACATCGTCGTGGCCAGCGACGACGCCCGGTTCTCCGAGATCTTCGCCCGCCGCGCACTCAGCATCGACGGTGGCGGCTCGTGGGTGCTGCCCCGCATCGTGGGCCTGCAGAAGGCGAAGGAGCTGGCCCTGCTGGCCGAGATCGTGCCTGCGGCCCGGGCCGAGGAGCTCGGGCTGGTCACCCGGGTCGTGCCCCGCGACGAGCTCGACGCCACCGTCGCCGACCTGGCCGACCGCCTGGCGGCGGGCCCGCCCATCGCCCTGCGGGCGACGAAGCGGCTGCTCGACCAGGGCGCGCGGTCCACGCTGGCGGATGCCGTGGAGGCAGAGGCCCAGGCCCAGGTGGTCAACCTGGGCACCCGCGACACGGCCGAGGCGATGATGGCGTTCGTGCAGAAGCGCCAGCCGGTGTTCGAGGGTCGGTGACCTGACGGTGCTTCGGGTGGTTCGCCGCTGTTCGTGAGTGTCACACCGACCCGCTAAGGTGCTCTCACGCAGCCACACCGGTTCCCGGCCCTCGCCGGTGCCGTGACGGGGAGGCGCTCGTGGCCCGCCGGCGTCCCCGGCCCGGCCGCCGCACGACCGCTGTTGTGAGGAGCATCCCTCGTGCTCGCTTCCGTCTGCTCGGCGACGCTGATCGGCGTCCAGGGGCGCCCTGTCCGCGTCGAGGTCCACGTCTCGTCGGGCCTGCCCGGGTTCACCGTCGTCGGCCAGCCCGACCCCACCTGTCGCGAGGCACGGGACCGGGTGCGGGCCGCGCTGCTCTCGTCTGGGCTGAGCTGGCCGAATGCCCGGGTCACGGTCAACCTGGCACCGCCGGGCATGCGCAAGGTCGGGGCGGGGCTCGACCTGGCCATCGCCGCCGGCCTGCTGGCCGCCAGCGAGCAGGTGCCGCTCGGCTCGCTCGCGGGCCGGGGCTTCGTCGGCGAGCTGGGCCTCGACGGCTCGGTGCGGCCGGTCCCCGGCGCGCTGCCCCTCGTCGCTGCCCTCGCCGAGCGCGAGGCGGTGGTGCCCGACGGCTGCACCGTCGAGGCGCAGCTGGTCGGCCGCCACCTCGTGCGCCCGGTGGGCACGATCGCCGCCGTCGTGGAGGCGCTGACCGGGCGGGCGCCCTGGCCCGACCCGCCCGCGCCGGTCGACCCGCCGGCGCCACCACCGGGCCCCGACCTGGCCGACGTCCGGGGCCAGCCGGCGGCCCGCTACGCCCTGGAGGTGGCGGCGGCCGGCGGCCACCACCTGCTGCTGGTCGGCCCGCCGGGCGCGGGCAAGACCATGCTGGCCCGGCGCCTGCCGGGTCTGCTGCCCGACCTGTCGTCCGACCAGGCGCTCGAGGCGACGTGCATCCACTCGGCCGCGGGGCTGCCGCTGCCGCCGGGCGGGCTGGTGCGCCGGCCGCCGTTCCGGGCCCCGCACCACGGCGCCTCCGCGGTGTCGCTGGTCGGCGGCGGTTCCCACACGATGATGCCCGGCGAGGTCAGCCTGGCCCATCGCGGGGTGCTGTTCCTTGACGAGCTCGGTGAGTTCGAGCCCGCGGTGCTCGACAGCCTGCGCCAGCCGCTCGAGGAGGGGGTGATCAGGGTGACGCGGGCGGCCGGCAAGGCCGACTTCCCGGCCCGGCTGCTGCTGGTGGCGGCGATGAACCCGTGCCCGTGCGGGGCCGGCGCCGCGCCCGGCGGCTGCCGCTGCACGCCCTCGGCCCGGGCGCGCTACGCCCGCCGGCTGTCGGGGCCGCTGGTCGACCGGTTCGACCTGAGGGTCGAGGTCGGGCGGCCGGACGTCGGCGAGCTGCTGGCCCTGGGGTCGGGCGGCTCGGGTGAGTCCTCGGCCGCGGTGGCCGGCCGGGTCGCCGGGGCGAGGGCCCGCGCCCACCAGCGGGGCGTGGCCGCCAACGCCCAGCTCCCCGCCTGGCGCCTCGACGACGTGGCGGTGCTCGACCGGGCCGCCACCCGCCTCCTGGAGCGGATGCTGCGGGCGGGCCGGCTGACGGGCCGGGGCCTCGGCGGAGTGCGCCGCGTGGCCCGTACCGTCGCCGACCTGGCCGGCGAGGAGGGCGGGCTGTCGGTCGGCCATGTCAGCGCCGCGCTCGCCCTCCGCGCCGAGCCGGCCTTCCTCGACGGGCGGGCGGCGTGACGGACACACTGCCGCCGGCGGCGCATGCCGCCGCCCTGGCCGGCCTACCGGGGATGGGGCCGGCGCGGCTCGTGGCCATCCTGGCCGTCGAGTCGCCGGCCGCGGCGTGGCGCCGCGTCGCCGCCGGCCGCGGGTGGTCCGAGCCCGCCGTGGTGCGGGCCCTCGGCTCGTCGGCCGGCCGGCTCATGGCCGCCTGGCGGGAGGCCGCGGTGGCACGCGACCCGGCCCAGGTCTGGCGGCAACTGCTCGAGGCGGGCGTCGGCGTGGCGGTGCGCGGCTCGCCCGGCTACCCGCCCGCGCTGGTGGGTGACATCGAGCCGCCGGCGGTTCTGTTCCACCGCGGCGACCTCGGCGCCCTGTCGAGGCCGCGAGTCGCGGTCGTGGGCACCCGGCGCTGTTCGACCACCGGCGCGGGGGTGGCGTTCGAGCTCGGGCACGATCTGGCCGCCGCGGGCGTGACGGTCGTGTCGGGGCTGGCGGCGGGCATCGACGGGGCGGCGCACAGGGGCGCGCTGAGCGCCGGGGCGACACCACCCGTCGGCGTCGTGGCGACCGGGCTGGACGTCGTCTACCCGGCCGATCACGTGGACCTGTGGGATGCCGTCGCCGCCCGCGGGCTGCTCATGTCCGAGGCCCCTGTCGGTACGAGCCCGGAGCGATGGCGCTTCCCGGCCCGCAACCGCATCATCGCCGCTCTGGCCGACCTGGTGGTGGTCGTCGAGTCGCACCGCCGGGGCGGTTCCCTCTACACCGTCGACGAGGCCGACCGGCGGGGTCGCGACGTGATGGCGGTGCCCGGGTCGGTGCGCAGTGCGGCCGCGATGGGCACCAACGCCCTGCTCGCCGAGGGGCGGGCACCGGTGTGCTCGGTCGACGACGTCCTGGTGGCGCTGGGCCTGGTCGGTGGGCGGCCGGACGCCCCGCACGACCGCCGGGTCGCGCCGCCCATCACCGACCAGCCGGTGCTCGAGGCGGTCGGCTGGGCGCCGTCGTCGCTCGACCAGCTCCTGCTGCGCACCGGCATGCCGCTGGCCGCGCTGGCGCCGGCCCTCGAGCGCCTGTGCGAGGCCGGCTGGGTGGCGCGCCAGGGTGGCTGGTACGAGCGCATCGCCGCTCCCGCACAGGCGGCGTCGCTACGGTGAGCGACGTGGCGTGGCACATCGAGGAGTTCTCCCGCTCGCTCACGGGCGTCGCGGACGCCACGGTGTCGGCCTACACACGCGACCTCGTGTCGTTCACCACCTGGGCCGATCGGCTCGGGCTCGGCGGCCCGGCCGACGTCGATCGCCGGGTGCTGCGCCGCTACCTGGCCTACCTCGGCACCCGGGGGCGGGCCCGGCGCACGATCGCTCGCCGGGCATCCGCTCTGCGCCGCTACTTCCGGTGGCTGCAGCGCACCGGGCGGCTCGACCGCGACCCCAGCGCGGGCCTGAGCGCACCGAAGGGCGAGGCCCGCCTGCCCCGGGTGCTCCGCCCCGACGAGCTGCGCCACCTGGTGGGGGAGGGGGCGACCGACGGCCACGACGGCGGTGTCCCCGGCGCGGTCGACCTGCGGGATCGGGCGCTGGTCGAGCTGCTCTACGGCAGTGGGCTGCGCATCGCCGAGGCCACGGCGCTCGACGTCGACGAGGTCGACCTGGCGCGGGCCCGGGTCGTCGTATGGGGCAAGGGCGGCAAGCAGCGCACGGTGCCTCTCAGCGAGCCGGCGGTGCACCGGCTCGGCGCATGGCTCGCCGACGGGCGGGTCGCCCTGGTCACATCGCTCACCCCGGCCGGCGCGGTCTTCCTCAACATGCGGGGCCGCCGGCTCAGCCCGCGCGACGCCCGGCGCATCATCGACCGTCGGGCCAGCGAGCCGACCCACCCCCACGCCCTGCGGCACACCTTTGCCACCCACCTGCTCGACGGCGGTGCCGACCTGCGTGTCGTCCAGGAGTTGCTCGGGCATTCGGACGTGGCGACGACACAGCGTTACACTCACGTCTCCAAGGAACGGCTGCGGACAGTGTTCGACGCCACCCATCCGCGGGCATAGGGACGCGTACGTGACGCACGTCGATGTCGAGATCGCCAGGGCATGGCACGCATACAAGCGTGCCGGTCAGCGACCGGCGAGAGACGAACTGATCATTCACTACGCCCCGCTCGTCCACATCGTGGCGGGCAGGCTCGCCGCCGGCGCGCCCAACCACGTCGATCGCGCCGACCTCGTCAGCTACGGCGTGTTCGGTCTCATCGACGCCATCGACCGGTTCGACCCCGACCTCGGCCATCGGTTCGAGACCTATGCCATCGCCCGCATCCGGGGCCACATCGTCGACGAGCTGCGCTCCTACGACTGGGTGCCCCGCTCGGTCCGCGCCAAGGCGCGGGCCATCGACGCGGCCTCGCGGAGCCTCGAGTCCGAGCTGCACCGTCCGCCGACCGACCAGGAGCTCGCCGGGGCGCTCGACATGTCCGACCACGAGCTCCAACGAGCGCTCGGCCAGGTCGCCCTGGTCAACATCGTCACCTTCGACGCCACGCTCGGCGCCGCCGCCGACGGCAAGCAGTCGCTGACCGTCGGTGACGTGCTGGTGTCGGGCGAGGAAGGGCCGGGCGATCGGGTCGAGATCGACGAGCTGCGCCACGCGCTGGCCGCGGCGATCGACCACCTGCCGCCACGCGAGCGGGACGTCGTCGCGCTCTACTACCACGACGGCCTCACCCTGGCCGAGATCGGCGCGGTGCTCGGTGTCACCGAGAGTCGCGCCTGCCAGATCCACGGCAAGGCCGTGGCTCAGCTCCGCCGCCGGCTGACCGCCGGCGAGCGCGAGCTCGTCTGACACTCGTCCCACCAGGGCCTCGTCCCACCACGGCCTGGTCGGTCCCCGGGTACCCCGGGCCCGTCCGTTCCGCCGTGCTCCTCGCCGGCCGCCCCATCTGCGGTCGGCTCCCATCGCCGCCGTGCGGCCGCCGCCGACCGCCTGCCGTCCGAGGGGCCCGCCCATGCCGCTGCCCGCGCGCCGCCGTCCGTCTCCCGTCCGCCTCCGATCCCGTCGCCGGCACCACCAACCCCGCGCCCGCCGTCGATGGCTGCGCCGCGCCGCGGCCGGCCTGGCGTCGGCCCTCGCCACCGCGGCCCTGGGCAGTGGGTGGCCGGGCGTCCCGGGCACCGCAGCGACCGCTCCTGCGGCCGCCGAGGACGCGCCGCTCGCCTACCGCCCGCCCGTCGACGCCCCGGTCCTCGACCCCTTCCGGGCACCCGCCGGGCCCTACGGGCCGGGCAACCGCGGCATCGAGTACGGCACCCGACCCGGCACCGCCGTCGGGGCCGCGGCGGCCGGCGTGGTCGCCTTCGCCGGCCCGGTCGCCGGCGCGCTGCACGTGTCGGTCGACCACCCGGACGGGGTGCGCACGAGCTACTCCTTCCTCGCCACCGTGGGCGTCGTGGTCGGGCAGCGGGTGGCGGGCGGCGATGTGCTCGGCACGTCGACCGACCGGCTCCACCTCGGCGCGCGGCGAGACGGCGCCTACATCGATCCCGCCACCCTCTTCGCGCCGGGACTCGTCGTGGTCGAGCTCCTGCCCCTGGACGGGCCACCCGCTCAGGCCACCGCGGGGGTTCCGGCACCCGCCCCGGCACCGTCCCCCGACACGGGCGGGCCTGGCCCGGCGCCGCCGACGACGGCGCGCGTCGCCGATGCCACGGTCGCGCGGCGCCCCTGCTCGTCCGGACCGGCGCCGCCGCGCCCCGTCGCCGGTCGGGGCCGGGTGGCCGTGACCGTGGGCGGCCTCGGGTCGTCGAGCACGTCCGGCGCGATCGGCGACCTCCGCATCGCCGACCTGGGCTACGACGCCGGCCGGGTGGTGCGGTTCAGCTATGCCGGCGGGCGGACGCCGTCGAGCGGGCGGGCGCTTCCCGGTCTGGCCGCGAGCGACTACGCCGCCGGCGACACCCACGGCGACGTGGTCGCGACCGGCGCCCGCTTGGCCGACCTCATCGACGAGGTGGCGCGGGCCGACCCGGCGGCCGTGATCGACGTCTTCGCCCATTCGCTCGGCGGTGTCGTGGCGCGGCTGGCGCTGATCGACCTCGCAGCGCGGGGCTTCGACGTGACCCGCCTGGGCATCGTGGTCACCCTGGCGTCGCCGCACGGCGGCGCCGACCTTGCGTCCGCGGCGGTGGGCGCCGCGGCGCGGCCGGGCGGGCAGGCGGTGCTCGACCGGGTGGAACGCCTCTTCGGGCCCGGTGTCGATCCCCGGTCGACGGTCGTCGCCCAGCTCGCCGAGGACTCGGCGGTGGTGACGGGCCTGGCCGCCGCGGGCACGCCACCCGGCGTGCAGCTCGTGTCGATCGCGGCCCGGGGCGACGTCGTGGTGGCCTCTCCGCACACCCGGGTGGCCGGCGCCACCAACGTCACCGTGCCACTGGCGGGGCGGTCGGCCCACGGCGGGCTGGTCGGGTCCGACGAGGCCACCGCCGAGATCGCCCGGGCGCTCGCCGGGCGGCCGCCGGGCTGCGAGTCCTGGATGGACGTCGCCGTCGACCTGCTCACCGGGCACGTCGTGTCCGCCGTCGAGGACCGGCTCGGCAACGTGGCGACGGGGGCGCCGTGGCGAGCCCCGCGTGCCAAGGTGCGTCGCCACGCGCCGCACCGATAGGCTGTCCCGCCGGTCGGGAGTCCTCCCGATCGCTCGCACACACCGCAGTCGGCCCATCCCACGGTCGCCCCGACGGGCGCCGGGCCGGCCACGCCAACCGATGGGAAAGGACAACTACGTGGCTGTCGTCTCCATGAAGCAGCTCCTCGAGGCCGGGGTCCACTTCGGGCACCAGACCCGCCGTTGGAACCCGAAGATGAAGCGCTTCATCTTCGGCGAGCGCAATGGCATCTACATCATCGATCTCCAGCAGACGCTGGCGCGCATCGAGACCGCGTACACCTTCGTGCGCGACGTCACCGCCAAGGGCGGCAGCGTGCTCTTCGTCGGCACCAAGAAGCAGGCGCAGGACCCGATCGAGCAGTACGCCGACAAGTGCAACATGCCCTTCATCAACGAGCGGTGGCTCGGCGGCATGCTCACCAACTTCCAGACGATGAACAAGCGCGTCACCAAGATGCTCGAGCTCGAGCGCCAGCGCGACTCGGGAGAGTTCGCGGCGATGCCCAAGAAGGAAGCACTGCTGAAGTCGCGCGAGCTCGACAAGCTGGCCCGCTACCTCGGCGGCATCCGCTCGATGGAGAAGCTGCCCCAGGCCGTCTTCGTGCTCGACACGAAGAAGGAGCACATCGCGGTCACCGAGGCCAACAAGCTCGGCATCCCGGTCGTGGCGGTGGTCGACACGAACTGCGACCCCGACGTCATCGACTACGTGATCCCGGGCAACGACGACGCCATCCGCGCCGGCACCCTGCTGTGCCGTGTCATCGCCGACGCCGTCATCGAGGGCAAGCACATGGCGTCGCTGAAGGCGCCGGTCGCACCTCGCACGGTCGACGACAAGCAGCGGGTGGCGTCCGAGCAGGCTGAAGCCCGCCGCCAGGCGCTGCTCGAGTCGCAGCAGCGCGAGGCCCGGGTCGCCGGCCGCCGCGCCGCCGGTACGCCGACCCCGCCGCCGGCCGCCAGCGTCGACGGGCCGCCCGCAGCGGCTGCCGCCGAGGCGCCTGCCCCGGCGCCTGCCCCGGCCGAGCCGGTGGCCGAGCCCGTGGCCGCCGAGCCCGTGGCCGCCCGAGCCCGTGGCCGCCGCCGAGCCCGTGGCCGCCACCGAGACCGCCGCGGAGCCCGAGGCCGCCCCCGAGCCCGACGCCTCCGCCACGGACGACGCCGCCGCCGCCGACGACACCCCTGCCACGACCCAGGAGTCCTGAAGCCCCGATGGCCGACTTCACCGCCAAGGACGTACAAGCGCTGCGCCAGTCGACCGGTGCGGGCATGATGGACGCCAAGAAGGCGCTCACCGAGACCGACGGCGACATGGAGGCGGCCCGCAAGTTGCTGCGCGAGAAGGGCCTCGCCAAGGCCGACGATCGAGCCGGGCGTGAGAACGCCCAGGGCGCCATCGCCATCGCCACCGGCGAGGGCACGGTGGGCCTCGTCGAGCTCAAGTGCGAGACCGACTTCGTCGCCAAGTCCGAGAACTTCATCGACCTCACCCAGGAGCTGGCCGACTCGGTGGCCGCCCGGGGCGAGGGCGCCGTCTCCGGCCACGCCTCCCAGATCGACGACCTGCGGGTCACCCTCAAGGAGAACATCGAGGTCGGTCGCGCCGTGCAGCTCAAGCTGGGCGCGGGCGAGATCGTCGACACCTACCTCCATCGCCAGGACGGCCGCGGTGTCAACGGCGTGGTGGTGGTGCTGGACGGTGGCAGCAAGGAGCTGGCGCACGACATCGCCGTGCACGTCGCCTTCGCCAAGCCGCAGTTCCTCACTCGCGACGAGGTGCCCGAGACCGTGGTGGCCGAGGAGCGCGAGACGTTGCTGAACATCACCAAGGCCGAGGGCAAGCCCGAGGCCGCCTGGTCGCGCATCGTCGATGGCCGGCTCGACGGGTGGTACAAGGAGCGGGTGTTGCTGGACCAGGCCTTCGTCCGCGACGACAAGCAGACCGTCGCCCAGCTCGCCGAGAGCGGGGGCGCGTCGATCGCACGTTTCGCCCAGCTCTTCATCGGCGGGTGAGGGGCGGGGAGCGCTCGTGACGCGCTTCCGACGGGTGCTGCTGAAGCTGTCGGGCGAGGCGTTCGCCGGCGACTCCGGCTACGGCATCGACGGCAACTTCGCCGAGTTCATCGCCACCGAGATCGCGGACGTCCGCGAGGCGGGGGTCGACGTGGCGGTGGTCGTCGGCGGCGGCAACATCTGGCGGGGCATGACGGGCGCGGGTGCGGGCATGGACCGCTCCCAGGCCGACTACATGGGCATGCTGGCGACGGTCATCAACGCCCTGGCGCTGCAGGACACGCTCGAGCGCCACGGCCAGCCCACCCGGGTCCAGACCGCGATCCACATGGCCCAGGTGGCCGAGCCCTACATCCGGCGCAAGGCCATCCGCCACCTGGAGAAGGGGCGCGTGGTGATCTTCGCCGGTGGCACCGGCAACCCGTTCTTCACCACCGACACCGCCGCGGCGTTGCGCGCCGTCGAGATCGAGGCCGAGGCGATGCTGCGGGGCACCCACTCGGGCGTCGACGGCCTCTACACCGCCGACCCGCGCACCGACCCGGAGGCCACCCGGCTCGACGAGGTGAGCTACCTCGACGTGCTCAACCGGGGCCTCAAAGCCATGGATTCCACCGCCATCACCCTGTGCATGGACAACAAGCTCCCCATCGTGGTGTTCGACCTGCTCGCCAAGGGCAACATCCGGTCCATCGTCGGTGGTCAGGCGATCGGTACGCTGATCCACTAGCAGCGGCCGGGCCTCGGCCCGACCCGACCCAGGAGCACCCGTGTCCGACGACATGATCGCGATGGTCCTCGACGACGCCCGAGACAAGATGGCCAAGGCGGTCGAGCATGCGCGGGCCGAGTTCACGGGCGTCCGCACCGGGCGCGCAGCCCCCGCCCTCGTCGAGAAGCTGCCGGTCGACTACTACGGCACCGAGGTTCCGTTGCAGCAGATCGCCGGCTTCACGGTCCCCGAGGCCCGGCTCCTGGTCATCAGCCCCTACGACAAGGGGGCGATGGGTGCCATCGAGAAGGCGATCCAGAACAGTCGGCTCGGCCTGTCGCCCAGCAACGACGGCATCGTGATCCGGCTCAACTTCCCGCCTCTCACCGAGGAGCGGCGCAAGGAGCTGGTCCGCGTGGTCCGGGGCATGGCCGAGGAGGGCCGGGTCAGCATCCGTCACGCTCGGCGGGGGGCCCGGCACGACCTGGAGGCGTTCGAGAAGGACGGCGACATCTCCGCCGACGACCTGGCGCGGGCCGAGAAGGAGCTCGACAAGCTCACCCACCGGTACGAGGGCGACGTCGGTGCCGCACTCGAGCACAAGGAGCAGGAGCTGCTGGAGGTGTGACACGCCGCGTTTGCCACCACATGAGGTGGCTGGGCGTGCAGGATTGGGGGGCGACGGACTGCGAGAGAGGGAAGACGACGTGACCGATTGGGATGATCGACGCCGCAAGGGTCACCGTGATCCCACCGAGGGCGTGCGCCTGCTGGGCGCCGACGAGGCGGCCGCGGCGCTGGAGCGTGACGACATCCGCCACCGCCTGGACGACGACCAGCCGCGGTTCGGCGATCGGCCGGCGTCCCCGCCCAGTGAGGGGCCACGCCCCGCGCTGCGCTTCCCGCTCAGCTCGTATGACGACCCCAACGCCATCGAGCGGCCGCCGGTGGTGCCCGTCGAGCGACAGCCGCAGGCGCCCGAGCTGTCGCACTGGGCCGGCTCGGCCTCCGAGGAGGTGCCGGAGATGAACCGCCGTGACCCCGGGCAGGGCGACGACACCTGGTCCGGCTACGACGCCGATCCGCGCTGGCGTGACGATCCGGGCCCCCGGCATGCCCAGTCCTCGCCGCCCCGGCAGCCCGGTGGCTGGCCCGACCCGGTGCCCGAGCCCGCGGGCGGGCGGGGGCCGCTGCAGGGCACCCCCGTCAGCTACGAGGACGGCGTCGACCCGGCGCCGGGCCCGTCGGTGTTCGACACGCCCGGCCCCCCGCCGATGGCCGGGGATCCGCCGGCCGGCCCCGGGCCCGGCGAGCCGCCGGGCTACGGCGGCACCTACACGGGCGACGACGGCTACGGCGACGACTACGAGGCGGGCTACGAAGACGCGTACGACGACGTCTACGACGACGAGGTCTACGAGGACCCCGCCGCCGGCTACGCCGCCGCGCCGGCCGGGGCGGCGCCCCGTGCCCGCACCGCGGCGCGGCCGCGCCGGGCCCCCGATCGCGACCTGCGCACGGCGGTCGCCGTGGGGGTGGCCGTCCTGGCCGTGGCCCTCGGGCTGTTCGCGGCCCTGGGGCCGCTCGGCGGGATGATCGTGGCGGTCCCGATCATCACCTACGCGACCTACGAGTACTTCGTGGCGGTCAACACCGCCGGCTTCGAGGCCCCCATGCCGGTGGGCGTGGCCGCCTCCGCCGGCCTGGCCATCGCCGCCTACAACTACGGCGAGGGGGCGATCCCCCTGGTCCTGGTGCTCTCGGTCGCCGTGAGCTTCCTGTGGTACCTCGTCAACGCGGGCGGCGACCGCCCGGTGGCCAACGTGGGCGTGACCCTGCTCGGCATCGGTTGGATCGGCCTGTTCGGGTCGTTCGCAGCCCTGCTGCTCGCCGACCCCGCGGGCAACGGCGTGGCGCTGCTGCTGGCGGCGGTGATCCCCACGATCGGCTACGACGTGGGCGCCCTGTTCGTGGGCCGCAGCGCCGGGTCGCGACCGTTGTCACCGGCAAGCCCCAACAAGACCATCGAGGGCCTGGCCGGCGGCATGCTCCTGGCGATCGTGGTGGCCGTGCTGTTCTCGACCGTCGCCGGCGGCGTCCACCCCTTCGACGAATGGCAGGAGGGCCTGAAGGTGGGGCTGCTGGTGGCGCTGCTGGCGCCGCTCGGCGACCTGGTCGAGTCGCTCGTCAAGCGTGACCTGGGCATCAAGGACATGGGAAGCGTGCTGCCGGGTCACGGCGGCCTGCTCGACCGGTTCGACGCGCTGCTGTTCGTGCTGCCCGCGGTCTGGTACCTGGCCGTCCTCAGCGACTTCTTCCTGACCTGAGGGAGTGCGCGGATAGGTACGTCTCTGTGCCGCAGTACCCTGGCGCGGTGGCCGTCACGACCGTCGCCGTCGCCGGCTCGACCGGGTCGATCGGCACCCAGGCCATCGAGGTCGTCCAGGCCGAGCCCGACCGGTTCGAGGTCGTGGCCCTCGCGGCCTGGTCCTCGACCGAGGCCCTCGTCGCCCAGGCCCGGGCGCTGCGCCCCAAGCTGGTGGTCATCGGCGACGAGTCGCGCGCCGGCGAGGTGGCGGCCGCCGTCCCGCCCGGCACCGAGGTGCAGGCCGGCACCCAGGCACTGGCCCAGGTCGGCACGGTGGCGGACGTGTGCGTCAACGGGGTGGTCGGGTTCGCGGGCCTGCGCCTGACGCTCGCCACGCTGGCCGCCGGCCGGCGGCTGGCGCTGGCCAACAAGGAGTCGCTCATCGCCGGCGGCCCGGTGGTGCGGGAGGTGCTGGCCCGGCCGGGGGCGGGGCACGTCGTGCCCGTCGACTCCGAGCACGGCGCCCTCCACCAGTGCCTGGCCGCCAACGCCACGGGCGACGCCAGCCGGGTGGCGCGCCTCGTGCTCACGGCCAGCGGCGGGCCGTTCCGCGGGCGGTCCCGCGCCGAGCTGGCGCAGGTCACGATCGAGGACGCCCTGGCCCACCCGACGTGGTCGATGGGCCCCAAGATCACCGTCGACTCGTCGACGCTCATGAACAAGGGCCTCGAGGTCATCGAGGCCCACGAGCTGTTCGGCACCGCGTTCGGCGTCGGCTACGACGACATCGACGTGGTGGTGCATCCCCAGTCGATCGTCCACTCCATGGTCGAGATGAGCGACGGCTCGACCATCGCCCAGCTGTCCCGCCCCGACATGCGCCTGCCCATCGGCTACGCGCTGGCCTGGCCCGATCGCATCGCCACCCCGTTCGGGGCCATCGACTGGACGTCGTGCGGCCCGCTCGAGTTCGAGCCGCCCGACCGCGAGGCGTTCCCGTGCCTGGGCCTGGCCTACGCCGCGGGGCGGGCCGGCGGGCTGGCCCCGGCGGTGCTCAATGCGGCCAACGAGGAGGCCGTGGCCGCGTTCCTGGCCGGTCGGATTCCGTGGACCGGCATACCCGAGGTCCTCAACGCGGTGTTGTCACGGCATGATGGAGGGCGTGCCGACGGTGTCGACGCCGTGATCGACGCCGACCGTCAGGGTCGAGAGGCCGCGAGACGCGAGATCGAGAGGTTCGCCCAGTGACCGAGACCCAGCGACCCGATCGGGTCGACGAGGCCGTCCAGCCTGCCGACGCGCGCGTGGTCGACGAGACCGGTCCTGGGCCTGCGGACGAGGTGCCGTCCTACGAGACCGGCGGCCTGCGGCTGGCGCTGCTCGTCGGCGCCCTCGCCCTCGTGGGTGTCTACTGGGGCCTGGCGGCGGTGGCCATCATCCTCGGCGTCGTGGTCATGATCTTCCTGCACGAGCTGGGCCACTTCGCCACGGCCAAGTGGTCGGGCATGAAGGTCACCGAGTTCTTCATCGGCTTCGGGCCCCGCATCTGGTCGTTCCAGCGGGGGGAGACGACCTACGGGTTCAAGGTCGTGCCCGCCGGCGCCTACGTGCGCATCATCGGCATGAACAACCTCGACGAGTCCGATCCGGCCGACGAGCCCCGCACGTACCGCCAGCAGTCCTTCCCCAAGCGGCTGCTGGTCGTGTCCGCCGGGTCGCTCATGCACCTGCTGCAGGCGTTCGTGATCCTCGTGGTGCTGCTGGGCGTGGTGGGCGTTCCCGGCGGGCAGTTGTCGGGCGACGTCCGGGCCCAGGGGTGGGACGTGACCGAGGTGGTCGAGGGCAGCGCCGCCGACGAGGCCGGCCTGGCCACGGGCGACCGCATCGTGGCCGTCGACGGCGACGATGCCAGCTCGTTCGACGGGCTGAGCGAGGGCTTGGCCGCCTACGACGTGGGCGACGACGTCACCTTCACGGTCGAGCGCGACGGTGAGACGGTCACGCTGCCGGCCGAGCTGGGCGCCCGCCCGGCCGGTCAGGGCGGCGAGCCGGGCTCGCCCTTCCTGGGCGTCGCCCACTCGGGCTACTACCCGACCGAGCGCATCGGCGTGCCCGCGGCCGTCGTCCGGGCGCCGCAGGAGATGGGCGCCTTCATGGGCGAGGCCGTGGGCGCCATGGCGGGGTTCTTCAGCCCCAGCGGCCTCAGCGACTTCGCCGGGACGGTGAGTGACGGGGCCGAGGACGGGTCGGGCTCCGGCGGCGGCTCGGGGTCGTCGCAGGCGACCGAGGACGGCGGCGAGAACCGGCTCATCTCCATCTACGGCGCGGTCCGCCTGGGCGCCCAGCTCAGCGAGCAGGGTTGGGCCCCGGTGCTGCTGCTGTTCTTCACCATCAACATCTTCATCGCCATCCTCAACATGCTGCCGCTGCCGCCGCTCGACGGCGGTCACGCCGCGGTCGCCGTCTACGAGCGTGTGCGCTCGCGTGGCGGCCGGCGCTACCACGCGGACATGACCAAGCTGCTGCCGCTCACCTACGCGGTGGTGATGGGCATGGTGCTGCTCGGGGTGACCAGCCTCTACCTGGACGTCGTCAACCCCATCGACATCTGACATGGAGCTCGGAGAGTCCTCGTACCCCCGTCGCCCGACCCGCCGCATCATGGTGGGCGACGTGGCGGTGGGCGGCGGTGCACCGGTGACGGTGCAGTCGATGACCACCACCAAGACCGCCGACGTCGACGGCACCCTGCAGCAGATCTACGACCTGGCCATGGCCGGGTGCGACATCGTGCGCTGCACCTGCAACGAGATCGAGGCGGCCGAGGGCCTGGCCCGCATCGTGCCCCGCTCGCCGGTGCCGATCGTGGCCGACATCCACCACCAGTACCGCATGGCGCTCGCCGCGCTCGAGGCGGGCGTCCACTGCCTGCGCCTCAACCCGGGCAACATCCGCAAGCCCGAGCACATCAAGCTGGTGGCCCAGGAGGCCCGCGACCGGGGCGTGCCCATCCGGATCGGGGTGAACGGCGGCTCGCTGCACCCCGACCTCTACAAGAAGTACGGCGACCGCGTCACGCCCGAGGCCATGGTCGAGTCGGCCCAGATGGAGCTGGCCTACTTCGACGAGGTGGGCTTCACCGACGTCAAGATCTCGGTCAAGGCGTCGTCGGTGCCGCTGATGATCGAGGCCTACCGCCAGCTCGCCGACGCCACCGACCACCCCCTGCACCTGGGGGTCACCGAGGCCGGCCCCCTGCCCGGCGGGATGATCAAGGCCACCGCGGGCATCGCCACGCTGCTGGCCGAGGGCATCGGCGACACGATCCGGTACAGCCTGACCGCCGACCCGGTCGAGGAGGCGCGGGCCGGGCGGGCGCTGCTCGAGGCGATGGGCCTGCGCGAGCGCAAGAACGTCGACCTCATCGCCTGCCCGTCGTGTGGCCGGGCCGAGATCGACGTGATCGAGGTCGCCCGGCAGGCGCAGGAGGCGTTCGGCGACAAGGAGATCCCGCTGCAGGTGGCGGTGATGGGCTGCGTCGTCAACGGCCCGGGCGAGGCGCGTGACGCCGACATCGGCATCGCCGCCGGCCGGAGCAAGGGGCACCTGTTCGTCCGGGGCCAGAACGTGGCCGTGGTGCCCGAGGACGAGATGGTCGACGCTCTGGTCGAGTGGGCCACCTACATCGACGCCCATGGGATCGACGCCGCCCTGGAGCGCGCCCGGTCCACCAGCGACGCCGCCCGCCGGGCCGCCGAGCGCGACCGCGCCGAACTGCTGGCCGAGCAGGGTGCGGACGCCAACCACAGCGAGCAGCGCGTCGAGGTGATCCGCAAGCTGTGAGGCGAAGGAATGTGACGAACCGCGCGCGGTGATGCCGCACCGCCCCGCCGCCCACCTACGCTGACGGCATGCCCCCGTCCGCACCCCCTCGGCAGAGCATCAGCACCCGGGTCGTCATCGGCCTCGTCGTGCTCGTCGTGGCGTGGATCGTCGTGCGCATGATGCTGGGGTTCGTCTACTCCATCGTCCGGTCGCTGCTGTTCATCGCGCTGTTCCTCGTCGTGGCGTGGATCGTGCTGGTGGGCCCGCCCGGACGCCGGGAGTAGAGGGTCGCGGGGCGGGGCCGGTGCCTCCCGATCGCAACCACGATGCAACAGGTTCGTCATATGCCATTCGGTATCGTCCGCCGGTCGTGCGCACCCGCTCCCGCTCCCAGACCTCCGGGCTCACCCTCGCCGCCCTCGGCCTGATGGCCGGTGTGGTCGCGCTGTCCAGCGGCCCCCGGGCCACGCCGCCCGTCGAGGCTGCCCCCGCGGCCGACGTGCCGTCGTCCGCCATCCGCCAGATCGACTTCGCCGAGTCGGCCCAGCCGGGCAGCACGTGCTCGCAGGGCCTCGCCGACGCCGTCCCCGCCGCCATCACGCTCGACCGGGGCGCCAGCGACATGCTCGACCCCCGCACCTTCACCCGCCTCGAGGTCGACACGGGCATCGCCTACGGCGACCTCGACGGCGACGGCAGGGACGAGGCCGTCGTGCATGCGGTGTGCCACTACGGCGCCAACGGCGCCCAGGACACGGTGCAGGTGTGGACGATGAGCCGCGGTCAGCGCCAGCTCGTCGACGCCATCTCCGCCGCCCCGGGCGCCGTCGCGTCCGCCAGCGAGTTCCCGCCAGCGGTCCTCGGTGTCGCAGTCGCCGACGGCGAGGTGGTCGTCACGTTCTCGAGCTATGCCGACGACGACCCCCACTGCTGCCCGTCGCAGCAGTCGGAGGTGCGCTACCAGCTCGACGGTGGCGACCTCGAGACGGTCGGCCGCCCGGTCACCGGCACCGTCGACGCCTGAGCGCCGCGTCCCCGCCGCGACTTCCGGGAAGATGCCCGGGGTGTCGCACGTCTACGGGTCATACGGTGCGATCGGGTCGGGGTCTCGTGACGAACCGAGGCAACCATGGCAATCACAGTGAACATCTCGGCGCGGTGGCATGGCCGAACGATGTGGTTCCCCGTGCGCAGTACCGGGATGTGGAGCTCCTCACCACCTTCCCGGACGTGATCCTCTGCGGGTCGGCTGATGCGCGGGTCCACCTGCGGGTGCACGCCGCCAGCGAGGGCGGCGGCGACCACCGGCCGCCGCAGGTGCGGGTCGGCAACCGCCGGATCTGACGAGCCGGCTTCAGCGGGCGCGGCGCCCACGGGGATCGCCGGTCCGGGCGCCCCGCAGCCGGCCGGTACGATCCGTACCCTTATGGCGAAGGTCCTCACGGCGCAGGCCGACGACTTCCCCCGCTGGTACCAGGACGTGCTGGCGAAGGCGCAGCTGGCCGAGAACGGCCCGGTGCGGGGCACGATGGTCATCCGCCCCTACGGCTATGCCATCTGGGAGCGCATCCAGGCCGAGATGGACGCCCGCATCAAGGCGGCGGGGGCCGAGAACGCCTACTTCCCGCTGTTCATCCCGGAGAGCTACCTCAACCGCGAGGCCGAGCACGTGGAGGGATTCAGCCCCGAGCTGGCCGTCGTCACCCACGGCGGCGGCAAGAAGCTCGACGAGCCGATCGTGGTGCGCCCCACCAGCGAGACCGTCATCGGCGAGTACATGGGCCGATGGGTGCAGAGCTACCGCGACCTGCCGCTGCTGCTGAACAGCTGGAACAACGTCGTGCGCTGGGAGCTCCGCCCGCGCATCTTCCTGCGCACCACCGAGTTCCTGTGGCAGGAGGGCCACACCGCGCACGCCACCCGCGAGGACGCCGCCGCCTACGCCGAGCGCATCCTGCGCGAGGTGTACCGCGACTTCATGGTGAACGTGCTGGCCATCCCGGTCCTCGTGGGCCGCAAGACGGCGGACGAGCGCTTCGCCGGCGCCGTCAACACGCTCACCTGCGAGGCGATGATGCGTGACGGCAAGGCCCTGCAGATGGGCACCAGTCACGAGCTGGGACAGAACTTCGCCCGGGTGTTCGACATCACCTACCTCGACGACCAGGGCGCCACCCAGCACTGCTGGACGACGTCGTGGGGGTCGTCCACCCGCATGGTGGGCGGGCTGATCATGACGCACGGCGACGACGACGGCCTGGTGGTGCCGCCCCGGCTGGCGGCGACCCAGGTGGTCGTCCTGCTGGTCAAGGACGCCGACGGCGCGGGGGACACCGCCCGCCGCCTGGTCGGCGAGCTGACCGCCGCGGGCCTGCGCGTGCGCCTCGACGACCAGGTGGCCACCAGCTTCGGCCGGCGGGCGACCGACTGGGAGCTGAAGGGCGTGCCGCTGCGCGTCGAGGTCGGGCCCCGGGACCTGGCCCAGGGCCAGGTCACCGTCGTGCGGCGCGACACCGGCGAGAAGGCACAGGTCGCGCTGGCCGAGGTCGCGGCGCGGGCCACGGCCCTGGCCGAGGAGGTCCAGGCCGACATGCTGGCGGACGCGGTGGCGCGGCGCGACGCCGGCACGGTCGACGTCGCCGGGGTCGACGAGGCGGTGGAGGCCGCGCAGACGGGGTTCGCCCGCCTGCCGTGGCGCCTGGTCGAGGGCGAGGGCGAGGCCCAGCTCGCGGGCAAGGGCATCACCGTGCGGTGCCTGACCGCCCCCGACGGCGACCTGCCCGTCGGTGACGACGAGGACGACCTCGTGGCCGTGGTGGCGCGCGCCTATTGAGTCGCACCCGCCGCGTGCGGTATGCCCACGGTCTGTGACGGTTGTGTTGCCGCTATACTCCAGCGTCCGATTCGTTCGGACCGGTCCGTTCCGACGCGGATCGTCGTCACCGTTCGAGAGCTTCGAGCGAAGGCGTGGGCTCCTGCCCACGCCTTTCGTATGAGGGAGAGGAGTTGCCCATGACCGTCGCCGACCGCGTGCGCGATCTCGTGCTGCCCCTCCTCGCCGACCGCGACCTCGACCTCTACGACCTCGAGATGGCCGGGCCGGTGCTCAAGGTGGTCGTCGACAAGGCCGGCGGCCTCGACCTCCAGGTGCTCAGCGACGCCACGCGGGCCGTGTCCCGCGCCCTCGACGAGGCCGACCCCATCCCCGGCACCTACACCCTCGAGGTCACGAGCCCGGGCCTCGAGCGCGTGCTGCGCACGCCGGCGCACTTCTCCGGCGCGGTGGGCGAGTCCGTCAAGATCAAGCTGGTCGCCGGCGCCGTGCCCGACGGGGGCGAGCGCCGGGTGTCCGGCCTGCTGGCCGCGGCCGACGACGCCGGCGTGTCGGTGCGCACGGGGGTCGACGACGCCGGCGCCCCGGTCGAACGGCACCTCGCCTACGCCGACATCGAGCGGGCCCGCACGGTCTTCGAGTGGGGACCGGGCACCAAGGGCAAGAGCAACGAGAAGAGGGATCGGGAGTCATGAGCGAGCACGCAGTGCGAGCGAATCGTGAGCGCAGTGCGTTTCCCGCCGCGCAGCGGCGATCGCTCATCGATGGACCGGAGGTCCACCGATGAGCGAGATGATGGAGGCGCTGCAGGCGCTGGCCGCGGAGAAGGGCATCTCGGTCGACACCCTGATGGCGGCGCTGGCCGATGCGCTGGAGTCGGCCTACAAGCGCATGCCCGGCGCCCACGAGTACGCCTGGGTGACGATCGACCCCACGAACTTCGACATCCGCGTGTACGCGCAGGAGATCGACGAGGACGGCGAGCCGTACGGCCCCGAGCTCGATGCCACGCCCAAGGACTTCGGCCGCATCGCCGCCCAGACGGCGCGCCAGGTGATGACCCAGCGCATCCGCGAGGCCGAGCGCGAGCTGCGCTACGAGGAGTACGCGGGCCGCGAGGGCGACATCGTCACCGGCACGGTGCAGCAGGGCGACAGCCGCTACACGCTGCTCAGCCTCGGTCCCGTCGAGGCGCTGCTGCCGCAGGCCGAGCAGGTGCCCCACGAGCGGCCCGAGGCGAACACCCGCCTCAAGGCGTACATCGTCGAGGTGCGCCGCACCTCGAAGGGCCCGCAGATCGTGGTGTCGCGCACCCATCCGGGCCTGGTGCTCGAGCTGTTCAAGCTCGAGGTGCCCGAGATCGCCGACGGCGTGGTCGAGATCAAGGCGTGCGCCCGCGAGCCCGGCCACCGCACGAAGATCGCGGTGTGGTCGAACGACAACAACGTCGACCCGGTGGGGGCCTGCGTGGGCGCCCGCGGCGCCCGCGTCCGCCAGGTGGTCAACGAGCTGCGGGGCGAGAAGATCGACATCGTCCCGTTCAGCGACGACCCCTACGAGTTCGTGGCCAAGGCCCTCTCACCCGCCAAGGTGAAGGAGGTCCGCATCAACGAGGAGACGGGCGTCGCCGAGGTGATCGTGCCCGACTACCAGCTGTCGCTGGCGATCGGCAAGGAGGGCCAGAACGCCCGCCTGTCCGCCCGGCTGACCGGCTGGCGGGTCGACATCAAGAGCGAGACCCAGCTCGTCGAGGAGGAGGCCTACGGCCAGCAGGACTGGGCCGAGGGCGAGTGGGTGGTCGACGCCGACACCGGCGAGCAGGTGTGGCAGCCGGCCGAGGGTGGCCCGGCGCTGTCCGCCGAGGCGTGGGAGGCCGCCGTCTCCGAGGGTGAAGGCGAGGATGCGCCCGCGGCCGAGGCCGAGGGTGCCGCCGTCGAGCCCGCCGCCGAGGGTGCCGCCGCCGAGCCGGCCGCCGACGACGGTGTCGCCGAGACCGATGCCACCCCCACACCCGGCGCCGACGAGGTGCCGGAGGCTGTGGCGGTGGGAGAACCGGAGGCCGAAGCTGACGAGGCCGACGGTGCGGACCAGGCCGCCGCGCCGCCCGCGGGCGACGGGGGCGAGGCGGGCGACGACGGCTGACACCGGCCGCGCTCCGAGGCGAACCTGCATCGGCTGCCGGCGCACCGCGCCGCAGTCGGAGCTGGTGCGCTTCGTGCGCGGGGGTGACGGAACCCCGGTCGAGGGCCGTACACTGCCAGGGCGCGGCGCGTGGCTTTGCCGATCCACGCTCGCTGCCTGCCAGGCACAGGCTGTCCGACGTCGAGCGTTCGGTCGGGCGTTCCGTGACGACGGCAGGCGGCCCCGTAGGCGCTGAAACAGACGAGTTTGCGGTCGCCGTTCGTCCCCGGACGGTGGTCTGCGCGAGGATGGAGGGCCGCGATCAGCACCACCAGGTGCACGGGTCGCGTCCGTGAGACAGACGAAGGGCTGGTCAGAGACAACTTTGGCAGCGAAGATCCGGGTCCACGAGCTCGCGAAGGAGCTCGGCCTGACGAACAAGGAAACCCTCGATCTCTCCAAGGATCTGGGGATCGGGGTCAAGACGCACTCCTCGGGCATCGAGGAGGCGCAGGCCGACCGCGTCCGCCGCCGCGCCGAGCGCGACGGGCTGGTGCGCGCCGAGCAGCCGCCCGAGATCAAGCCGGCCAAGGCCGCCGGCCCCGCTGCCGAGCCGAGTGGTCCGACCGTGGGAGACCGCGGGGCGAAGGCCCCCTCCCGCCCGCCGGCCCCTGCGGCCAAGGCCGCCGACACCGCGCCCGCGGCGCCCGCCGATCGTGATGCATCGCCCGCGGGCGACGCACCGCCGGCCCGCGCCGCCCGGCCCGCGCCCGCCCCGGGTCCCGGTTCGGGTTCGGCCGAGCAGCCTGCTGCGTCCGGGTGGAACCTCCGCCCCTCGTCGCCTCCCGCCGCCCCGCCGCAGCGCACGGCCGGGCGATCGGCCCCGCCGCCGCCCCCCGGTCGGTTGGTGACCTCCTCGGGCAGCGAGCATCCGCCGCGGCCCCCGCGTCGTGACGACGAGATCACGCCTGCGCCCCGCGCTGCGGCTCCGGCCGCCCCGCCGGCCTCGCCCGCCGCGCCGCGGCCGGCCCGCCCCGTGGACCGTGCTACGACCCCGCGTCCGCCCCGCCCCGCCGCGCCCCCGGCCGGCCGGCCCACGCCGCCGCCCGCGGGCAGCCCCCGCCCGCCGACGCCCCCTGCCGGTGGCCCGCCCCGCGCGAGTGCGGCGCCGGCCGCCGGCGCGCCCACCTCATCGTCGGGCAAGCCGATCCCGCCGCCGCCCGGCCCCCCGACCTCGCACTCCGGCAAGCCGATCCCGCCCCCGCCCGGCATGGGTGGGCGCGGTCCCGCGCCCTCGCGCGGCGGCCGCCCCGGTGGCGGTCCGCCCGGTCGCAGCCGCCCCGCCGGCGGCCCCCCCGGTGGCGGTGGTGGTGGCGCCAGTCGCCCGTCCGGTGGCGGCTTCGGCGGCCCCGGTGGCGGTGGTGGCGGCGGTCGTCCCGGTGGCGGCTTCGGTGGCGGCCCCGGTGGTGGCGGTCCTGGCGGCGGTCCCGGCGGGGGGCGCCCCGGAGGCGGCCCCCGTGGCGGGCAGCGCCTGCCCCGCCGGCGCGGACGTCGTCGTCGCAGCCGCGAGGAGCTGCAGCCGATGGAGGCGCCGAGCTACACGCCCGCCTCCGCGCCCGTGCCCGAGGGCACCATCGTGGTCGAGCGTTCGTCGACGCCCCAGGACCTCGGCCCCAAGCTCAACCGCACCGCGGCCGACGTCGTTCGCTTCCTCATGCAGCAGGGCGAGATGGTCACGGCCACCCAGTCCCTCACCGACGACATGATCGAGCTGTTCGCCGCCGAGATCGGTGCCGAGATCCGCCTGGTCGACCCGGGTGAGGAGCAGGAGGTGGAGCTGCAGCGCCAGCTCGGCTTCGACGAGCTGTTCGAGGAGGTCTCCGACGGCTCGGAGCCCCGCCCGCCGGTCATCACCGTGATGGGCCATGTCGACCACGGCAAGACCAAGCTGCTCGACCGCATCCGCAACGCCAACGTCGTGGCCGGCGAGGCCGGCGGCATCACCCAGCACATCGGCGCTTACCAGACCGAGAAGAACGACCGGAGCATCACCTTCATCGACACCCCGGGCCACGAGGCGTTCACCGCCATGCGGGCCCGCGGCGCCGAGGCCACCGACATCGTGGTGCTCGTCGTGGCGGCCGACGACGGCGTGATGCCCCAGACGGTCGAGGCACTCAACCACGCCAAGGCGGCCGGCGTGCCCATCGTGGTGGCCATCAACAAGGTCGACCGCGAGCAGGCGAACATCGACCGCGTCAAGCAGCAGCTGTCCGACCAGGGCCTCATCCCCAGCGACTGGGGCGGCGACGTCGAGATGGTGCCCGTGTCGGCCCTGCAGGGCCTGGGCATCGACGAGCTGCTCGAGACCCTGCTGCTCGTGGCCGACGTGCAGGACCCGCCCATCGAGGCCATCCCCGACGGGCGCGCCGCCGGCGTGGTGCTCGAGGCCAACCTCGACGTGGGCCGCGGTCCGGTGGCATCCATCCTGGTGCAGCGGGGCATCCTGCGGGTCGGCGACCCGCTCGTGGCCGGCGCCGCCTGGGGCCGGGTGCGGGCGCTCATCGACGACCACGGCAAGAACGTGCGCGAGGCGGGCCCGTCCACGCCCGTGCAGGTGCTGGGCCTCAGCGAGGTCGCCGACGCCGGCGATCAGTTCGTGGTCGCGCCGGACGAGAAGCTGGCCCGCTCGGCGGCCGAGACCCGCGAGCACTGGCAGCGGGTGGCCAGCCTGGGTCGCGAGGCGGCGGTCACCAGCGGCGGCGCCAAGCTCGAGGACATCTTCGAGCAGATCCAGCAGGGCGAGGTCGCCACGCTCAACCTGGTGCTCAAGGCCGACGTGACCGGCTCGCTCGAAGCCCTCACCGAAGCGCTGCGCAAGCTCGAGCGCGACGACGTCAAGCTGTCCTTCGTGCAGCGCGGCGTGGGCGGCATCACCCGTAGCGACGTGCAGCTGGCGGCGGCGTCCAACGCCAGCATCATCGGCTTCAACGTGCGGCCCGACCGCACGTCACGCGAGCTGGCGGTGGCCGAGGACGTCGAGATCCGCACCTACGAGATCATCTACCAGGTGCTCGAGGACATCGAGAACGCGCTGCTGGGCCTGCTCCAGCCCGAGTTCGAAGAGGTGGTCACCGGCGAGGCCGAGGTGCGCGAGATCTTCTCCGTGCCCCGCGTCGGCAAGATCGCCGGCTGCTACGTCACCAACGGCGTCATCACCCGCAACTCGAAGGTGCGGTTCCTGCGCGAGGGCACCGTCATCTGGAAGGGCACCGTGCAGTCGCTCAAGCGGTTCAAGGACGACGCCCGCGAGGTGCAGTCCGGCTTCGAGTGCGGCATCGGCCTGTCCGACTTCCAGGACCTCAAGCAGGGCGACGTGATCGAGACGTTCGAGGAGCGCGAGATCCCTCGCACGTAGGCTGGGGGCGGTGCACGCCGCCGCCCTCCGCATCGAGCTCTACCTTCGTGACTGCCGGTCGCTGAAGGCCAAGCGGGCCACCATCCGGCCCATCATCGAGGGCATGTTCAAGCGTCACCGGGTCTCGGTGTCCGAGGTCGACCACCACGACTCGTGGCACCAGGCCACGGTGGGCGTAGCCGCCGTCGCACCGTCGCACTCTCACCTGCGCGAGCTGCTCGACGACGTCGAGCGCTACGTGTGGTCGTTCCCCGAGGTCG
Organism: uncultured Acidimicrobiales bacterium; assembly: GCA_963842395.1. GTDB lineage: Bacteria > Actinomycetota > Acidimicrobiia > Acidimicrobiales > VFJN01 > ZC4RG19. Next base: position 1,281,241 of record CAWJGJ010000001.1, on the reverse strand, counting down.
AGGTCCTGCGCGTCGACCGGTTGTGGATCGAGGAGGAGGAGACATCATGAAGCGCTCATCCGGAACGGCCCGGGACTTTCCCCGCACGGCCCGGCTCAACCACCTCGTCCACGAGATCGTCGCCGAGGAGCTCGAGCGCATCGACGACGAGCGGCTCGGCTTCCTGACGGTGGTCGGGGTCGAGGTGGAGCGCGACATGCGCCGGGCGGTGGTCTGGTACACGACGCTGGACGACCCGGGGGCGGAACCCGACGGGATCGAGGTGGCGAAGGTGCTGGACGAGCACCGGCCCCGCATCCAGTCGGCCATCGGCCGCCAGGCCCACATGCGGCGCACGCCCGAGCTGTCGTTCCGGCCCGACGCGGTGATCCGCCAGGCCGAACGGGTCGAGGAGATCCTGCGCGACATCGGCCCCCTCGACGACGCGGAGGACACCGACGAGGCAGGTGCCGCCGACGACGCCGACGGCATCGGCGGGCATCCCGACGGCGCGAGCGGCCTGGGCGGGAGCGGCGGAGGCTGATGGGGCGCCGAGGCGGCGCGGCCGCCGCCGGGCCCGACGGCGTGGCGGTGGTCGACAAGCCCGCCGGGTGGACCTCGCACGACGTGGTGGCCAAGGCCCGGGGCCTGCTCGGCACCCGGCGCGTGGGCCACTCGGGCACCCTCGACCCCGACGCCACCGGCGTGCTGGTGCTGGGCGTCGGGCGGGCGACGCGGCTGCTGACCTTCCTGTCGGGTGCGTCCAAGCGGTACGTGGGCGAGGTGGTCCTGGGCACCGCGACCTCGACCCTCGACGCGTCGGGCGAGATCACCGGCACCTGGGACATGAGTGGCGTGGGGCTGGCCGACGTCCGGCGGGCCGCCGCGGGCCTCACCGGCCACGTCGACCAGGTGCCGCCGATGGTGTCGGCCAAGCGGGTCGACGGGCGCCGGCTGCACGAGCTGGCCCGGGAGGGCATCGAGGTCGAGCGGGCGCCCGTTCCGGTGCACGTCGCCGCCTTCACGGTGGGCGAAGCGGTGGCACCCGCGGTCTATCCCATCGACGTGTCCTGCTCCGCGGGCACCTACATCCGCTCGTTGGCGGCCGACCTCGGCACCGCGCTCGGGGGCGGCGCCCACCTGCGCGGGCTGCGGCGGCTCTGCGTCGGGCACTTCGGCATCGACGAGGCGGTGCCGCTCGACGAGCTCGGTCCGGAGCGCCTGCTGCCGCCGGCCGAGGCGATGCGGGGCCGCCTCCGGGTGGTGGTCGACGACGAGACGGCGGCGCTCGTCCGCACGGGCCGGGTGCTGGAGGCCGCGGCGCTGGGCCTCGATCAGCGGTCCGCGGGGCCGGACCGCGAGCCGTGCGCCGTGGTCGACGGGTCCGGCGCGCTGCTGGCGGTGTACGTCGCCCACCGCGGCACGACCCTGAAGCCCGCGGTGGTCGTCGCCCCCGCCTGACGGCGAGGTCGCGCGCGGCCGCGGCCGGCCGCAAACCGCGAGACGCGGCGGAGGTCTACCTCTCGGCCCTCACGGTGCGGAACTACCTGTCGACCGCCTTCGCCAAGCTGGGCGTGACCCGCTGTTCGCAGCTCGCACCCCTCCTGGCCGGGTGACCGGCGGCCGGCGTCCGCGGCCCGCTCATCTGACGGGTCGTCAGGTTCCGGCACTAGGGTCTGGGCGTGCCGGAGCCCGCGGACGCCGTCCCCGTCGATCCCTTCGCCCCTGCCCGGCTGGGGCCGGTCACGCTGCGGAACCGCATCGTGAAGGCCGCGACCTTCGAGGGGCTGACGCGCGAGCACGTGGTCAGCGACGCCCTGGTGGAGTTCCACCGCCGGGTGGCCGCCGGCGGCGTCGGCCTGAGCACGGTGGCCTACTGCGCGGTGTCGCCCGACGGTTGCGGCACGCCCAACGAGCTGATCGTCACGCCCGAGGCGGCGCCCGGCCTGGCCCGACTGGCCGACGTCGTGCACGCCGAGGGCGCCGCGGTGTCGGCCCAGATCGGGCACGCCGGCGCGGTCGCCGCGGGCACCGGCCTGCCCGGCCTGTCGCCCTCCCCGGTGTTCAGCCCGCTGGCCATGAAGCGCACCCGGGCGGTGACCGTCGACCAGATCAACCGCATCGTCGGGGACTTCGCCGAGGCGGCACGGATCATCGCCGGCGCCGGCTTCGACGCGGTCGAGGTCCACCTCGGGCACGGCTACCTGCCGAGCGAGTTCCTGAGCCCCCGGCTCAACCGGCGCACCGACGACTGGGGCGGCAGCCTCGACAACCGGGCCCGCCTCGCCCGCGAGATCGCCACCGCGGTGCGCGGGGCCGTGGGCGGCGGGGTGGCGGTCGTGGCCAAGCTGAACATGGCCGACGGCGTGCGGGGTGGTCTGTGGCTCGACGAGAGCGTGCCCGTGGCCCGCATGCTCGAGGCGGACGGCGCACTCCACGCCATCGAGCTCACGGCCGGCAGCTCGCTGCAGAACCCCATGTACCTCTTCCGGGGCGAGGCGCCCGTAGCCGAGATGGCGCGCGCCATGCCCAAGCCGATCCGGCCCCTGTTCCGGCGGTTCGGCAAGCTGTTCCTGCGCGAGTACCCCTTCGACGAGGCCTACCTGCTGCCGTACGCCCGGCAGTTCCGGGCCGCGCTGCGGATGCCGCTGATCCTGCTGGGGGGCATCAACCGGCTGGAGACCGTGACGGACGCGCTGGCCGAGGGCTTCGACTTCGTGGCGATGGGGCGGGCGCTGCTGCGCGAGCCCGACCTGGTGGACCGCTGGCAACGGGGCCGCACCCACGAGTCGCTGTGCGTGCACTGCAACAAGTGCATGGCCACCATCTACCGCGGCACCCACTGCGTGCTCGCCGAGTGACCGCGCGCCGACCGCTCAGCGACGTCGGTGCCTTTCACGGTCTGCCCGCCGACGGCGACGGGTAGCTAGGGTCGGGGACGCTTCCACATCCCCAGGGGGCGTCGTGACCGAACTTCCTGCAGTGCCGCAGATCGCCGAGTCGCTGGTCGACCTCATCGGCAACACACCCCTCCTGCGCCTCAACCGGGTGACCGAGGGCCTGGCGTGCACCGTCGCCGTCAAGCTCGAGATGCTCAACCCGGGTGGCAGCGTCAAGGACCGGCCCGCGCTGGCCATGATCACCCAGGCCGAGCGCCAGGGCCTGCTTCGCCCGGGCGGCACCATCGTCGAGCCGACGTCCGGCAACACCGGCGTCGGGCTCGCCATCGTGGCGGCCCAGCGGGGCTACGGCTGCATCTTCGTGGTCACCGACAAGGTGGCGCCCGAGAAGATCCACCTGCTCGAGGCCTACGGCGCCCAGGTCATCGTGTGCCCGGTGGCGGTCGAGCCCGACGACCCTCGCTCGTACTACTCGGTGGCCGAGCGGGTGGTGACCGAGACGCCGGGCGCCTTCCGGCCCAACCAGTACGGCAACGCGTGGAACCCGTGGGCCCACGAGCAGACGACGGGCCCCGAGATCTGGCACCAGACCGCCGGGCGCATCACCCACTTCGTGGCCGGCGTGGGCACCGGCGGCACGATCACGGGCGTCGGCCGCTACCTCAAGGGCCAGCGGCGCGAGGTGCAGATCGTGGGGGCCGACCCCGCCGGGTCGGTGTACTCGGGCGGCTCGGGCCGGCCGTACCTGGTCGAGGGCATCGGCGAGGACTTCTGGCCCACCACCTACGACCCCGACCTGGTCGACCGGGTGGTGGCGGTCAGCGACGAGGACAGCTTCCTCATGGCCCGCCGGGTCACCCGCGAGGAGGGCCTGCTCATCGGCGGGTCGGGCGGCACCGCGGTCGCGGCCGCGCTCGAGGTCGGGCGTGACCTGGGCCCGGACGACCTGGTCGTGGTGCTCATCCCCGATTCGGGGCGGGGCTACCTGTCGCGGGTGTTCGACGAGGAGTGGATGGCGCGCTTCGGCTTCGTGCGCGGCGCCGAGCACACGGTGGCCGACGTGCTCGACTCCCGGGGCGGTGCCATCCCGCCCCTGGTCTACGTCCTCCCCAGCGACACCGGGCAGCGGGCCGTGAACGTGATCCGCGGCTACGGGCTCTCGCAGCTCCCCGTGGCCAAGGGTGAGATGCCGCTGGCCGCGGCCGAGATCCTGGGGTCGGTCGACGAGCTGGCGCTCATGGACCTGGCCTTCCGCGACCCCCACGTGCTCGACGAGCCGGTCGAGAAGGTGATGGGCGAGCCGCTGCCCACCATCGGTATCGGCCAGCCGATCGCCCTGGCCGTCGAGCTGCTCGACCGTGCGGCCGCCCTGGTGGTGCTGGCAGGCGGGCGGCCCCGGGCGGTGCTGGGGCGCACCGACGTACTCGAACATCTGGCGGGACGGCACGACCAGGAGCACACGAGGAGACCATGACCCGACGGCCCGACCCGCGTGGCTTCGAGACACGCGCCATCCACGCCGGCCAGGACCCCGACCCCTTCACCGGGGCGGTGGTGCCGCCCATCAGCCTCTCGACCACGTTCGCCCAGGAGGGCGTGGCGCGCCACCACGGCTGGGAGTACTCGCGCAGCGCCAACCCCACCCGCGCGGCGCTGGAGCTGTGCCTGGCGTCGCTCGAGGGCGCCACGCACGGCTTCGCCTTCGCATCGGGGCTGGCCGCCGAGGACGCCGTGCTGCGCCAGCTTCCCCGCGGGGCCGGCATCGCGCTGGGTGGCGACGTGTACGGCGGCACGTTCCGGCTCATCGACAAGGTGTACGGGGCCAGCGGCCACCCGTGGGCGGCCGTCGACCTCACCGACCCCTCGGCGCTGGCCCGCGACTGGCCCGAGGGCACGCGGGTCGTGTGGGCCGAGACGCCGACCAACCCGGCCATGGCGATCGTCGACATCGCGGCGGTGGCCGAGGTGGCGCATGCCCACCGGGCCTGGCTGGTGGTGGACAACACCTTCGCCACGCCGTACCTCCAGCAGCCGCTCTCGCTCGGCGCCGACGTGGTGGTGCACTCCACCACCAAGTACCTGGGCGGCCACTCCGACGTGGTCGGCGGGTTCGTCGCGGTCGACGACGACGACATCGCCGTGACGCTCGGCTTCACCCAGAACGCGGTGGGCAGCGTGCCCTCGCCCATCGACTGCTACCTGGTGCAGCGGGGCATCAAGACCCTGGCCGTGCGCATGGACCGGCACTGCGACAACGCCCGGGCCGTGGTCGAGGCGCTGACCGGCCACCCCGCCGTCGAGCGGGTGCTGTGGCCCGGGCTCCCCGGCCACCCGGGACACGACGTGGCCAAGCGGCAGATGCGCGACTTCGGCGGCATGGTGTCCTTCGTCATGCGCGGGGGCGAGGAGGCCGCGGTGGCGGTGTGCGAGCGCACCGAGCTGTTCACGCTCGCCGAGTCGCTGGGCGCGGTCGAGTCGCTGATCGAGCACCCGGCCCGCATGACCCACGCCTCGGCCGAGGGCTCGGTGCTGGCGGTCGATCCCGGTCTCGTCCGGCTCTCGGTCGGCATCGAGTCGGCGTCCGACCTGGTGGCCGACCTCCACGAGGCGCTCCGCCCGTTCACCTGAGGCAGCGCGGAGGCGCTGCCGGCGGAACCCGGACGGGGCCCGATCTGCGCTCCGGTACGCTGCCCGCCCGATGGAGGTGCTCCGCGACCTGTCCGCCTGCCCCCGCCCCCCCGAGGGCACGGCGGTCACCATCGGCGCCTACGACGGCGTGCACCTGGGGCACCGGGCGGTCGTCGCCGAGGTGCGCCGCCGGGCCGAGGCCCTGGGGGTGGCCACCGCGGTGGTGACCTTCGACCGGCACCCGGCGTCGGTGGTGCGGCCCGAGTCAGCGCCCCGGCTGCTCACGGACCTCGACCAGAAGCTGGAGCTGCTGGCCGAGACGGGCGTCGAGTACTGCCTGGTGATCACCTTCGACGAGGGGCGCAGCCGCGAGCCGGCCGACGAGTTCGTGCGCGAGGTGCTGGCGCAGTGCCTGGCGGCGCGGGTGGTGGTGGTGGGCGAGGACTTCCACTTCGGCCACCGGCGGGCCGGCAACGTGGCGCTGCTGCGGGCGATGGGCGCCGAGCTGGGCTTCGAGGTCGATGGGCTCGACCTGGTCGACGCCGCGGGCCGCCCGGCGGACGGGGCCACCCCGGTGTCGTCGACCCGCATCCGCCGCGCCCTCGTCGAGGGCGACCTGGCCACCGCCAACGCCATGCTGGGACGCCCGCACGAGACCCGCGGCGTCGTCGCCCACGGCGACAAGCGCGGCGCCGAGCTGGGCTTTCCCACCGCCAACGTGTCGGTCCCCGGCGACATCCTGCTGCCGGCCGACGGCATCTACGCGGGCTGGTTCGAGCGGGCCGACGGCTCGGTGCACCCCACTGCCATCTCGCTCGGCCGCCGCCCGACCTTCTACGTCGAGGCGCACGCCAGCCTGCTCGAGGCCCACGTGCTCGACTTCGCGGGCGACCTGTATGACGAGCACGTGAAGGTGCGGTTCGTCGCGCGGCTGCGGGGCGAGGAGCGGTTCGACTCGGTCGAGGCCCTCGTCTCCCAGATCGGGCGCGACTGCGACGACGCCCGCCGGGTCCTCTCCGCCTCCTGAACCCCCTGATCCCCACGTGTCGGGAGCATGACGATTGCGCGCGATCCCGCGCGCGTGACACCCCTCACCAGGCGCGCGGGAATTATCCTGTGCAAAACCCATCCGAGGTACCTGGCGGGCACCGGAGCACAGCAAAGGGGGTACAGGTGGCGGTCCACGACGTGGCTGGGGCGCAGGAGCCCATCGTCGGGCCCGAGGGCGACGCCCCGGAGACCGACCAGCTCGTGGCCGTGCCCCGCCTGGCCCGCCACGAGATCGTGCTGGACGACGACCACCGGGTGGGCGTGGCGGTGTGCGGCCAGGGCTTGCCAGTGGTGCTGGTGCACGGGTTCACCGCCGAGGGCATCCTCTACGCCCAGACGCTGTCGCGGCTGGTGGCGATGGGGTTCAAGGTGGTGGCGATCGACGTCGCCGGGCACGGCGCCACCCAGGGCCTCCCCACCGGCGGCGACGACTTCGACGCCTACACCGCGCTGCTGCGCCGGGTGCTGAACGAGCTCGGCGTCCGCCGGGCCGTGTACGCCGGCCACTCGATGGGGGGTCGCCTGGTCACCCAGCTCGCGGCCGAGGACCCGCAGCGGGCCATCGCCGTCGTGCTCATCGATGCGGTGGTGGGGGAGTGCTGGGACCGGTTGGTGCGCCTGTCGCTGTTCGCCCCGCCCGTGCTGCTGGGGCTCGGTGCGCTGCTCGTGCTCGACACCCTGTCGACGCTGCCCTTGCTGCGCAATCCGTCCCAGGCCGCGAAGCTGGGCCGGCTGGTCGGTCCCACGCTGGTGGGCCACGCCCGCCGGCCCTGGCGCATGCTGGGCCCGGCGATCTCCATGATGCGGTCGCGCCCCAGCCGCGAGATGCTCGGCGAGCTGGGCGAGGCGGGCATCCCCGTCGTGGTCATCCACGGCGATCGCGACATGCCGGTGCCGTACGCCACCGCGGTCGACGCCGCCCGCCGGGCGTCGGGCACGCTGGTGACCGTCAAGGGCGGCACCCACTCCTGGGTGCTCAAGGACCCCGAGACGCTGCCGGCCATCATCGCGGCACTGCTGGACGGCCCCCTGGCCCGGGTCCGGGCGGCGGCGCTCGGCGCGGCCGGGCTGCGGCCCGACGCCTCCCCGGCAGAGGTCGAGAGGGCGTTCCTCGGCCCCCATGCGCTGGTGCGCCGCCTGACGCCCCCGCTCGAGTTCCGCACCGGGACCCAGCGCCACCACCGCCCCCGGTACGAGTGGACTGTCTCGCAGCCGGCGTGACGGTCCGTAGCGGTGGTTCGCCGTTCGGGTGACCGCGCTGGTAGCCTGTCTCGAACGCTCCGAGCCAGGCGCAGCACGGCCGCGCCGCATCCTTCCGAATGCGGACGTCGGTCGTCTCGGCACCTCCCAGGCCGAGCCGGTCACGGGGCAGGGTAAACAGTCACCCAGAGCAAGGACCAACGCGTGTCAGACCAGATCGACGCGGCGAAGCCCGCCATCATCGCCGACAACAAGCTCCACGACTCCGACACGGGGTCGCCCGAGGTGCAGATCGCGCTGCTCACCGCACGCATCAACCACCTCAACGACCACCTGTCGAAGCACAAGAAGGACCATCACAGCAGGCGAGGCCTGCTGATGCTGGTGGGGCGCCGGCGGCGTCTGCTCGACTACGTCCGTTCGAACGACGTCGAGCGCTACCGGGCGATCATCGCGAAGAACGGTCTGCGGCGCTGAGGTCCTGACAACAGAACCAACGGCAGCGTGAAGGTCAGCTGCCAGTCGCCGTCCTCCGTGTCCGACGCGGTGGTTGCCGACTGGGAACTGGCCCCGCTGCCCGATCCGGCGGACGATCCGCCGGGAAGGAGTACGCCCGATGGCTGATCCCATCGTCGTGTCGACGCCGCTCACCGGCATCGACAACACCCTCACGTTCGAGACCGGCAAGCTGGCCTTCCAGAGCCAGGGTGCCGTCCTCGCCCGCCTCGGCAAGACCGAGGTGCTGGTCACCGCGAACGGCGACCGCAACATCCGCGAGGGCATCGATTTCTTCCCCCTCACCGTCGACGTCGAGGAGCGCATGTATGCCGCGGGTCGCATCCCCGGCAGCTTCTTCCGGCGTGAGGGCCGTCCCACCGACCTCGCCATCCTGACCTGCCGGCTCATCGACCGGCCGCTGCGCCCCAGCTTCGTCGCCGGGTACCGCAACGAGACCCAGGTCGTGGTCACCGTCGTCGGGGTCGACACCGAGAACCCCTACGACGTGCTGGCCATCAACGGCGCCTCGGCCGCGCTCATGCTGTCGGGCATGCCCTTCGAGGGGCCCATCGGCGCCGTGCGCATCGCCTGGGCCTCCGATGGCCGCTGGGTGCCGCACCCCACCTACGAGCAGAGCGAGGACGCCACGTTCGAGCTCGTCGTGGCCGGGCGCCAGCTCGACGACGGCGACATCGCCATCATGATGGTCGAGGCCGGCGGCACCGAGCAGGCCTGGGACCTCTACCAGGGCGGGACCCCCTTCGTCACCGAAGACGTCATCGCCGGGGGCCTCGAGGCCTCCAAGACGTGGATCCGCGAGTCGATCCAGGCCCAGCGCGACCTCGTCGCCCAGGCGCAGGCCCAGGGCATGATCGTGCCGCTCGAGTGGGACCCCCAGGTCGACTACAGCGACGAGATCGCCGCCCGGGTCGAGGCCGTCGGCACCGAGAGCCTGACCAAGGTGGCGGCCATCACCGCCAAGGCCGAGCGCGAGCACGCCCAGGGCGACGCCGCCCGGGCCGTCGTCGAGACCCTGCTGCCCGAGTTCCCCGAGCAGCAGCGTGAGATCAACAACGCCGCCAAGGCGCTGCTGAAGAAGATCGTCCGGCGCCGCATCGTCGAGGAGGGCGCCCGCATCGACGGCCGCACCCCCACCGACCTGCGGGCGCTGTCGGCCGAGGTGGGCGTGCTGCCCACCGCCCACGGCAGCGGGCTGTTCCAGCGGGGCGAGACCCAGGTGCTCAACGTCACCACGCTCGGCATGCCGAAGACCGACCAGATCCTCGACAACCTGGGCAACCGCGACCGCAAGCGCTACATGCACCACTACAACATGCCGCCCCACGCCAACGGTGAGACGGGCCGGGTGGGCAGCCCCAAGCGCCGCGAGATCGGCCACGGCCTGCTGGCCGAGCGGGCGCTGCTGCCCGTCGTGCCCAGCCAGGACGAGTTCCCTTACGTGCTGCGGCTGGTGTCCGAGGTGCTGGCGTCCAACGGCTCGACGTCCATGGCGTCGGTGTGCTCGTCGTCGCTGTCGCTCATGGACGCCGGCGTGCCGATCAAGGCGCCCGTCGCCGGCATCGCCATGGGCCTGGTGTACGCCGAGGGCAAGTACACGTCCCTCACCGACATCCTCGGTGCCGAGGACGCGTTCGGCGACATGGACTTCAAGGTCGCCGGCACGGCCGACTTCGTGACCGCCCTCCAGCTCGACACCAAGATCGACGGCCTGCCGGCCGACGTCCTGGCGCGGGCGCTGCAGCAGGCCTACGAGGCCCGCACGCAGATCCTCGAGGTCATGGCCGGCGCCATCGCCGAGCCGCGCGACGAGGTGGGCGAGACGGCCCCGAAGATCGTCAGCTTCGAGATCCCGATGGACAAGATCGGCGAGGTGATCGGGCCCAAGGGCAAGGTCATCAACGCCATCACCACCGAGACCGGTGCCGACGTCAGCGTCGACGACGACGGCATGGTCGGCCGGGTGTCGATCGGCTCCAGCGACAAGGGTGCGGTGGAAGAGGCCAAGCGCCAGATCCAGCTCATCCTCAACCCGCCCACGGCCGAGGTCGGCCAGGTGTACCCGGGCCGGGTGGTGAACATCACCAAGTTCGGCGCCTTCGTCAACATCCTCCCCGGCCGTGACGGCCTGCTGCACATCTCCAAGATCGGCGGCGGCAGGCGCATCGACAAGGTCGAGGACGTGCTCGACCTCGGCGACGAGGTCGAGGTGCGGGTCGACGACGTCGATCCCAACGGCAAGGTGTCGCTGAGCCTGGCCTCGTCCCCCGAGCCCGCCGCCGGCGGCGACGGTGGGGGTCACGCACCCCGCTCGTCCGCTCCGGCGGGTCCGTCGGCCGAGACCGTGAGCTTCGAGGACAGCTTCGACGCCGAGCTGCGGGGCGACCTGGGCGACCTGGGTCCCGCCACCGCGGCGGCCGGCAGCGGTCGCGGCGACCGCGGCGATCGGGGCCGTGGCGGCGACCGCCGCCGGCGCCAGCGGCGCTGAGCCCCGTCGTTCCCAGCTTCTCGTCATGACGCCCGCCGCGCCGACCGACGACATCCGGGAGACCCGACTGGCCAACGGCGTGCGACTCTTCACCGAGCGCATGCCCGAGGCCCGGTCGGTGTCGCTCGGCGTCTGGGTCGGCGTCGGCGGGCGTGACGAGCCCGACGAGCTGGCGGGCGCGTCGCACTTCCTCGAGCACCTGCTGTTCAAGGGCACGACCACCCGGTCGGCCCGGCAGATCGCCGAGGCGGTGGACGCGGTGGGCGGCGAGATGAACGCCTTCACCAACCGCGAGCACACCGCGTACTACACGCGGTTGCCCGCGGCCCGCATCGACCTCGGGCTCGACATCCTCGGCGACGTCCTCACCGATCCGGCGTTCCGGTCCCACGAGTTCGAGGCCGAGCGCCAGGTCATCGTCGAAGAGATCCTGATGAACCTGGACGTGCCCGAGGACTACGTCCACACCCTGCTGTCCGAGGCCCTGTTCCCGGGGCACCCGCTCGGGCGCGAGGTGCTCGGCACCCGTGAGACGGTCGAGGCGGCCAGCCGCGACCAGATCGCCGAGTTCTTCGCCCGCTGGTACCGGCCCCGCAACCTCGTGGTCGTGGCGGCGGGCGATCTCGACCACGACCACGTCGTGGACGCCTTCGCCGCCACCCTCGGCCGGCTGGAGGGCGGCGAGCGGCCGGTGCGCGACCTCCCGGAGGTCGACCTCGAGCCCCGGGTGGTGCTGGACGATCCCACCGAGCAGGTGCACCTGGCCATGGGATGGCGGGGCGTCGGTCACTTCGACGGCGACCGCTACGCCCTGTCGTTGGCCAACCAGATCCTGGGCGGCGGCATGTCGAGCCGCCTGTTCCAGCAGGTCCGCGAGGAGCGGGGCCTGTGCTACTCGGTCTACTCGTGGGCCTCGACCTACATCGACGCCGGCACCGCCGGCATCTACGCCGGCACGGCGCCGTCACGGGTGGCCGAGCTGCTCAGCGTGGTCGAGGACGAGGTGGCCAAGCTGGTCGCGTCGGGCGTGACCGAGAACGAGCTGGCGGTGGCCAAGGGCTACATCGAGGGCTCGCTGGTGCTGGGGCTCGAGGACTCGGGGTCGCGCATGGCGCGGCTGGGCCGCAGCCTGATGGCCCGCGACGAGATCGTGCCGGTCGACGAGCAGCTGGCCCGCATCAACGCCGTGACCGCCGACGACGTGGCGGCCGTCGCCACCCGGATCTACGGCAGCCCACGGGCGCTGGCCGTCGTCGGCCACGTCGACGACTCGCTTCTGGCCTGACCGCCAGGGCCGGTCGGCGACTGCTCGGTGACGCGGCCGTCCGACACGGTCACGACCCGGTCGATGCCGACGGACTCGAGCAGGCGGCGGTCGTGGGTGACGAGCAACAGCGTGCCGCCGAACGCGTCCATGGCCGCCTCGAGCTGCTCGACCGCCTCGAGGTCGAGGTGGTTGGTCGGCTCGTCGAGCACGAGCGTGTTCACGCCCCGGACCTGGAGCACGGCCAGCGTGGCCCGGGTCCGCTCGCCGGGGGAGAGCGACTCCGGCGGCCGCTCGACGTGGTCGGCCGTCAGCCCGAACTTGGCGAGCGCCGAGCGGACCGTGGCGCGGTCTTCGACACCGGTGGCGGCATGGAACCCGGCGAGCAGGGTCGGGGCGCCGGCGAACAGGTCGCGCGACTGACTGATCTCGCCCACCTGTACGCCGGGGCCGAGCCAGTGTGTCCCACCCGCCAGCGGCAGGCGTCCGAGCAGCGCCCCGAGCAGGGTGGACTTGCCCGACCCGTTGCGCCCCACGACGGCGACCCGGTCGCCCCACCCCACCTCCAACGACACCGGGCCGAGCGTGAAGCTCGCTCCGTGGTCGTCGTCGCCTGTGCGCACGACCACGGCATCGGCGAGGCGGGCCACGACGTCGCCGCTGCGGCCGCCCTCGGCGATGGCGAGGCGGAGGTCCCAGCCCTCCCAGGGCTTGTCGACCGCCGCCAGCCGGGCCAGGGCCTTGTCGGTGATGCGGGCCTTGGCGGCGACGTGCTCGCTGCTCTGCATGTTGTGGTGGCGGATGAACTTGTCGGTCTCACCCGAGCGCCGAGCGCGGCGCAGTCCCTGGTTGGCCCACTGCCGCTGGGTGCGGGCCCGGTCGGCGAGCGCGGCGCGCTTCTCGACGTAGACCCTGTAGTCCTGCTCGGCGTGCTGGCGGGCGAGCGCCCGCTCGTCGAGGTACGCCAGCCAGCCACCCTCGGAGCGGGTGAGCGCCTGGGCGTGGTCGTCGATCTCGGCCACCGCCGTGACCGTGCGTTCGAGGAAGGCCCGGTCGTGGGACACGACCATGACCGGCGCGGCCAGGCCCAGCACGAACCGCTCCAGCCGGTCCAGGCCGTCGAGGTCGAGGTCGTTGGTGGGCTCGTCGAGGAGGAAGACGTCGAACCGGGCGAGCAGCAGCGAGGCGAGCTGGGCCCGCGCCGCCTGCCCGCCCGAGAGGTGCCGGACCTCCCGGTCGAGCAACGCGGGGTCGAGGCCCAGGTCGGCCGTCACCGCGGCGGACCGGGCATCGAAGTCCGCGCCACCGAGGGCCATCCACCGGTCGAGGGTCCGCGTGTACGCGTCGACGGGGTCGTCGCCGGGAGGGGCGGTGGCAGCGGTGAGGGCGGCGGTGGCCCCGTCGAGGGCGAGCGACGCCTCCGCGACACCCGTTCGACGGCCGAGCATGGCGCGCACGGTCTCGCCGGGGTGGGGCGTCGCCTCCTGGGGGAGGTAGCCCACGGTCGCGGTGGGCGGGGCCAGGTGGACGCGCCCGCGGTCCGGCCGGTGCAGGCCGGCGAGGACGCGCAGCAGCGTGGTCTTGCCCGACCCGTTGGGGCCGACCAGGCCGACCCGTGCCCCGGGCGCGAGGACGAGGTCGACGTCGGAGAGCAACGGCCGGGGGCCGGTGGCGACCGTCAGGCCGCGGGTCGTGAGCGTGGCGAGGGGAGAGGGCACGGCACTCCAGAGAGGTCGACAGATCGGGCCGGACGCGCAGGGGAGATCACCGTGGTCGCTACACGCCTGTCAGGATACGGGCGCCGACCTCGACGGACACCCGCGTTTCGTCCCCGCGGCGCACGACGACGGAAGACGCTCACCCGGCCATCACATGGCCATCATCTCCGGGGTGTGGAGTGGCGCCATGACCGATGACATCTCACCGTCCACGGATGCGGCCGACCCCGCTGATCGTCGCCGCGTGGAGCGGGCCCGGCGCGGCGCGCGGCCGTCGCCGGAGCGGTCCTGGTCGCCTTGGCGCTGCTGGTCGGCGGCACGGTCGCCGCCGCCCAGGACGACGGCGGCGCCGACGCGGCATCGGGCGGGGACGGCCAGCGCAGCGGGCATCACGGGGTCGGGGCCGACTCCGACGCGATGGGCGGAGGGCGGTCCCGGCCACGCCCACGAGCGGCTCGCGCCCTACCAGGAGCGCTACGACGCCGCGTCGACGGACGAGCGAGCGGCCGCCGACACCCTCGTGGCCGACACCCGCACCACCCTCGCGGCGTACGAGGACGTCGACGACGCCGTGGCCGCCGGCTACCGGACCCGCCGGGATCCGCCTGGGCTGTTCGCCCACTACCTCGACCGGTCCGTGGCCGGGGACGGCCACCTGCTCGATCCGGCCCGCCCCAACGGGCTCGTCTACTACACCGGTGGCGACGGCGAGCCGGTGCTGCTCGGGGCGTTCTTCGTGGCGCCACCGGGCGTCGAGGTGCCCGCGACCACGGGCGACCTGGTGGTGTGGCACAGCCACAACCCGGGGTGCCCCCGGTTCTTCGCCACGGAGGCGGAGCCGTGTGCCGACGTGCGCCGGATGGTGCACGTGTGGACCGTCGGGCAGGTCGAGCTGACAGCGCGGCGCACCGGCGAGCCGATCGCCGTGGAGGTGACCGACCCGTTCGGTGCCCCCTTCCGTGCCTCGGTCGACCGGGTCGGATAGGTCCGGCCACCGCCGCGTGGTGCGGCGACATCGGTGCACCGATGACCCCCCAGGTGGGACGATACGGCGCGATGGATCCCCAGACGATCGTGGTGGTCGAGGACGACGACCACATCGCCGACCTGCTGGAGCTCTACCTCGACCGCGCCGGGTTCAGGGTCAGCCGGGCTGCCACCGGCGCAGAAGGCCTGGCGCTGGTCGGCGCCCGGCGGCCGGCGATGGCGGTCGTCGACATCGGGCTGCCCGACGGCATGGACGGGTTCGAGGTGTGCCGGCGGCTCCGGTCGGCGGGCGACCTGCCGGTGCTCATGCTGACCGCCCGGGGCGACGAGACCGACCGCATCGTCGGGCTCGAGCTCGGCGCCGACGACTACGTGACCAAGCCGTTCTCGCCGCGTGAGGTGGTGGCGCGGGTCAAGGCGATCCTGCGTCGCACCGACGGTCGGGACCGGCCGATGCGACCGGGAGCCCCCGCCGCGGTCGGCGACATCGAGGTCGACCCCGCCCGCCACGAGGTGCGCCGCGCAGGCGTGCCCGTAGAGCTGGCGCCGCGCGAGTTCGCCCTGCTGGTGGCCCTGATCGAGCATCGCGGGCTGGTGCTGTCCCGGCGCCAGCTCCTCGACCTGGCCTGGGGCTACGACTGGTACGGCGACGAGCGGACCGTCGACGTGCACGTCCGCCAGCTCCGGCGCAAGCTCGGCGACGGGCTCCCGCTGGCGACGGTGCGGCGTGCCGGCTACCGGTTGAGCTGACGGGCCGGTCCGCCGATGCGTCGCCGCCTCGTCGTCGCCATGGTCGGTGCGGTGGCCGCCGCCGTGGCCGTCGTCGGGCTGGGCACGCTCGCCCTCACCCGCCTCGACGCCCGGCACCGCAACGAGGAGGACCTCGCCCGGCGCCTCGAGGAGCTGGCGGTCGTGGTCGGCGATCTGCGTCCCGGGCGGGCGGGTCCCGTGTCCCGGCGGATGGAGGGGGCGCTCGACGTGGACTCGGTCGAGGTGATCCGGCTGGACGAGGCGCCCCAGCCCCTCGACGCGGACGACGTCGCGCGGTTGCGGGCGGGCGAGCCCACCTCGACCCGCGACGGCGACACTGCGTACGCAGCCGCGCCCCTGCCCCCCGCGAGCGGGGGAGCGCCGGTGCGCGCCCTGCTGGCGTCCGACTCGATCGACCGGGCAGTCGGCCCTGCGGGGCGGTGGTTCGTGGTGGCCGGCACCGCGACCGTGCTGGTCGGCGCGGCCGTCGCGCTGGGCGTGGCCCGGTCGTTGGCGGGACCGGTGGTCGCCGCAGAGTCCGCCGCGCACCGGATCGCCGCGGGCGACCTCGCCGCCCGCGTGCCGGAGCCTCCCGGCGACGACGAGCTCGCCCGCCTGGCCCGATCGATCAACACCCTGGCCGCGTCGCTGGAGCGGGCCGACCGGAGCGAGCGGGACTTCCTGCTGTCGGTGTCCCACGACCTGCGCACGCCGCTGACGTCGATCGGTGGCTGGGCCGAGGCGCTGGCCGACGGCGCCGCGCCCGACCCGGCCCGAGCGGGGGCGACGATCCTCGCCGAGGCCGGACGGCTCGACCGGTTGGTCCGCGACCTGCTCGACCTCGCCCGGCTCCGCGCGCGGGCGTTCACGCTGCACCTGACGCCGGTCGACCTGCGCGATGTCGCCGGCGGCACCGCCGAGGGACTGCGGCCCGAGCTGGAGGAGGCCGGGCTGCGCCTGGTGGTGGACGTTCCCGCGCGGCCGGTCGTGGTGCAGGGCGACGCCGACCGCCTGGCCCAGATCGCGGGCAACCTGGTCGAGAACGCGGGCCGCCACGCCGCCCTCGCGGTGCGGGTGTCGGTCCACGTCGAGGTGGCTGCCGCCGGCGGTGGGGCGGACGCCACCGCGGTCCTGTCCGTGGAGGACGACGGGCCGGGGGTCCCGCCCGAGGAGCGGGTCCGGATCTTCGACCGCCTCCACAGCAGCCCACGCCCCACGGCACGCACCGGCCCGGGCACCGGCACCGGACTGGGCCTGGCCATCGTCCGCGAGCTGGCCCGTGCCATGGGCGGCGACGCGGCCGCGATCGATCCGCCGGATGGGCACCCAGGTGCCCGAGGTGCCCACCTCGTGGTCCGATTCCCGCTCCTCGGCGGGCGGTAGGGTCCTGGCCGATGACCGTGCGCGTGGGAGTCTTCGGCGCCGGAGGGCGGATGGGCAGCACGGTGTGCCGCGCCGTGGCCGACGACCCCGACCTGGAGCTGGTGGGCGCCATCGACCCCCATCACTCGGGCCTCGACCTGCGCCATGCCACCGGGGTCGACGTGCCCGACCTGCACATCGATCCCGACCCGTCGGCGCTGCTCGACGCCGGGGCCCAGGTGGTGGTCGACTTCACGGTGCTCGAGGCCGCATGCCAGAACCTCGAGTGGGCTGCGGCGCACGGGGTCCACGCCGTGGTGGGCACCACCGGTTTCAGCGCCGAGGACCACGCACGGTTCCGTGAGCTGTTCACCCGCAGCAACTGCCTGATCGCCCCCAACTTCGCCATCGGTGCCGTCCTGATGATGCGCTTCGCGGAGCTGGCGGCCCCGTGGTTCGAGACCGCCGAGGTCATCGAGCTGCACCACGACAAGAAGGTCGACGCCCCGTCGGGCACCGCGATGATGACCGTGGAGCGCATGGCCGGCGCGTCGGCCGACTGGGGGCCCGACCCCACCCGCGACCAGGTGCTGGAGGGCGCCCGGGGCGCCCGGGGCCCGGCCGGCATCCACGTCCACTCCGTGCGCCTGCAGGGCCTGGTCGCCCACCAGGAGGTGCTGCTCGGCACCACCGGGCAGTCGCTCATCATCCGCCATGACAGCTACGACCGCACCAGCTTCATGCCGGGCGTCGTGCTGGCCGTGAAGCAGGTGGCGGACCACCCCGGGCTCACGCTCGGTCTCGACGGCCTCCTCGGCCTCTGAGGACTAGGATCTGACACACCGTCAGGGCCGACCGAGGGGGAGGGGCCATGCTGGACGCCCGCAACATCTGGGACCTGATCGTGCGCCGGGCCGGCGAGACGCCCGACCGCGAGATGGCCGTCGACGAGACCGGCCGCCGCCTGAGCTTCGGCGCCTACCGCGAGCGCTGCGAGCGCGCCGCCGCCGGGCTGGCGGCGCTGGGCGTGGGGGACGGGACGGTCGTCTCGTGGGTGCAGCCGACCACGCTCGAAGCGCTGGTGCTGCTGGGGGCGCTGCGGCGGCTCGGTGCGGTGCAGAACCCCATCCTGCCCATCTACCGCGACCGTGAGGTGGGCTTCATCGTCCGCCAGGCTGGGACGGAGCTGCTGGTCACGCCGTCGACCTGGCGGGGCTTCGACTACCAGGCGATGGCCGAGCGGGTGGCCGACGGCACCGCGGCCCGGGTGGTGGTGAGCGACCGCGCCCTCCCGGACGGCGACCCGGCCACGCTGCCGCCCCCGCCCGACGACGACGCCCTCGCCGCCGGCGACGTGCCGGTCCGGTTCCTGTACTACACGTCCGGCACGACGGCCGAGCCCAAGGGTGCCCGCCACGGCGACCGCTCGCTGCGGTCCGCGTCGCTGGGCATGTCCGAGCGGCTGGGCCTGGCCGGCGACGACCGGTTCGCGTTCGTCTTCCCGGTCACCCACATCGCCGGGGGCGTGTACGTGTACGCGGCGCTGGCCTACGGGCTGACGTTCGTCCTGGACGAGGCCTTCGACCCGGCGACCACGATCGACCTGTTGCGGCGCGAGCGCATCACCCAGGCGGGCGCCGGGACCTTCTTCCACCAGACCTACCTGGCGGCCCAGGAGGCGCTCCCGGCGGGCGAGCGGCTGTTCCCCGAGGTGCGGACGTTCCCGGGCGGCGGCGCCCCCAAGCCCCCGAGCCTGCACTTCGCGCTGAAGGAGGCGTTCGGCGCCGGCGTGGTGTCGGGCTACGGCATGACCGAGGCGCCCATCCTCACCATGAACCGCCACGACGCACCCGACGAGGTGCTGGCCACCACCGAGGGCCCGGCGGTGGCGGGCACCTCGCTGCGCCTCGTCACCGTCGACGGCAAGCCCGCGCAGGTGGGCGAGGAGGGCGAGGTGCGGGCCAAGGGCCCCCAGGTCACCCTTGGCTACCTCGACCCCGCGCTCGACGCCGCGGCCTTCGACGACGAGGGGTGGTTCCGCACCGGCGACCTGGGCACCCTCGACGCGGACGGCAACCTCACGATCACGGGCCGGCTCAAGGACGTGATCATCCGGAAGGGCGAGAACATCTCGGCCAAGGAGGTCGAGGACCTGCTGTTCACCCATCCGGCGGTGGGCGACGTGGCGGTGATCGGCCTGCCCGACGACGAGCGGGGCGAGCTCGCCTGCGCCGTGGTCGTGCCCGCGGCCGGGGCGGACCCGCTGACCTTCGAGGCGATGACCCAGCACCTGCTCGCGGCCGGGCTCATCACCCGCAAGCTGCCCGAGCAGCTCGAGCTGGTCGACGCCCTGCCCCGCAACCCGTCGGGCAAGATCGTCAAGTTCGAGCTGCAGGCCCGGTTCTCGGCCTCCTGAGCGAGCCCATGCGAGGTCATCCGCCATGACCGACGACCACCGCTTCAGCACGGACGACGCCGCGGCCGTGTACCGGGCGATCGCACTGCGGCGCGACATGCGGCACTTCCGGCCCGACCCGGTGCCGGAGCCGGTGCTGGAGCGGTTGTTGCAGGCGGCCCACCTGGCGCCGAGCGTGGGCTTCATGCAGCCGTGGCGGTTCGTGCGCATCACCGATCACGGCCTGCGCCGCCGCGTCTACGACCTGGTCGAGGCCGAGCGGCTGCGCACGGCCGACGAGCTGGGCCCCCGGCGCGCCGAGTTCCTGAAGCTCAAGGTGGAGGGCATCCTCGACTGCGGCGAGGTGCTGGTGGTGGCGCTGATGGACGGGCGCGACCGCTACGTGTTCGGGCGGCGGACGTTGCCCGAGATGGACGTCGCCTCGGCGGCCTGCGCCATCCAGAACGTGTGGCTGACGGCCCGCGTCGAGGGCCTGGGCATGGGCTGGGTGTCGATCTTCGACCCCGATGCGCTGGCCGAGCTGCTGGGCATGCCGGACGGCGCCCGTCCCCTGGCCGTGCTGTGCCTCGGCTACGTCGACGAGTTCTACGAGCGGCCCATGCTCGAGCAGGAGGGATGGGACGACCGCCGGGTGCTGGCCGACCTGGTGGGCGAGAACGGCTGGCCCGAGGCGCCGCCCGCGCCCGCCCCCGGCGTCGAGCTGCCGGACGGCGCGGGCGCCGGTGGCTGAGCGCGCCCCGGTCATCCTCGTCCCGCCGTCGGCCGGCAAGGCGCCGGGCGGGCGGGGCCGGCCCTGGCGCCCCGGCGCGTGAG
This sequence comes from uncultured Acidimicrobiales bacterium, assembly GCA_963842395.1. Taxonomy (GTDB): domain Bacteria; phylum Actinomycetota; class Acidimicrobiia; order Acidimicrobiales; family VFJN01; genus ZC4RG19. The sequence goes on along the minus strand of CAWJGJ010000001.1, from coordinate 1,261,170 downwards.
CCACTGGAACAAGCTGCTGAAGGGTGCCCTCGTGCGCCACCTGCTGACCGAGCGCCCGGCGGGCCCCGAGGACCTCGCCGGGTGGGAGCACCCGTCGGGCTACTGGGTCGACCTCGCTGCGTCACGGTTCGATCGCCATCCCGCACTGATCGTGATGGCCGAGCAGGCCTGACAGCCACGGCTCGTTTCGGGGCGGGGGCAGTAGGCTGGCACGTCCCCCAGATCCCGCCAGAGGTATCCCTCGTGCACACCCGCGCCGACCTGCGCAACGTGGCCATCGTGGCCCACGTCGACCACGGCAAGACCACCCTCGTCGACCAGATGCTGTGGCAGTCGGGTGCCTTCCGCGAGCACCAGGACGTCGGCGAGCGCGTCATGGACTCGATGGACCTCGAGCGCGAGAAGGGCATCACGATCCTCGCCAAGAACACGGCGGTGCAGTTCGGCGAGGTGAAGATCAACATCGTCGACACGCCGGGCCACGCCGACTTCGGCGGCGAGGTCGAGCGGGGCCTGTCGATGGTCGACGGGGTGCTCCTGCTGGTCGACGCGTCCGAGGGCCCCCTGCCCCAGACCCGGTTCGTGCTGCGCAAGGCGCTCGAGTCCCGGCTGCCCGTCATCCTCGTGGTCAACAAGGTCGACCGCCCGGACTCGCGGGTGGCCGAGGTGGTGCACGAGGTGGAGGAGCTCTTCCTCGACCTCGACGCCGCCCTCGACCAGCTCGGCTTCCCGGTCGTGTACTGCGTGGCCCGCCAGGGCCGCGCCTCGCTCGAGCGCCCCGCCGACGGCGCCGGGCTGCCCGCCGGCGAGGGCCTCGCGCCGCTGATGAACCTGCTGGTGGCGCACATCCCGCCGCCGGCCTATGACCCCGACATGCCGCTGCAGGCGCTGGTCACCAACCTCGACGCCTCGCCCTACGTGGGCCGGCTGGCGCTGTGTCGCATCCACAGCGGCACGCTGCGCAAGGGCCGGATGGTGGCCTGGTGCCGTGCCGACGGCACCGTCGAGCGGGCCAAGCTCACCGAGCTCTACGTGGCCGACGCGCTCGACCGGGTGCCGGCCGACGAGGCGGGTCCCGGTGAGATCGTGGCTGTCGCCGGCATCCCCGAGATCACCATCGGTGAGACGCTCTCCGACCCGGACGACCCCCGGCCGCTGCCCGTCATCACCATCGACGAGCCCAGCCTGTCCATGACCATCGGCATCAACACGGCGCCGCTGTCCGGGCGCGAGGGCACCTCGCTCACGGCCCGCCTGGTCAGGAACCGGCTCGAACAGGAGCTGGTGGGCAACGTCAGCATCCGGGTCGAGCCGACCGAGCGCCCCGACACCTGGGAGGTGCAGGGCCGGGGCGAGCTGCAGCTGGCCGTGCTGGTCGAGATGATGCGGCGCGAGGGCTTCGAGCTGACCGTGGGCAAGCCCCAGGTGCTCACCCGCGAGATCGACGGCACCGTCCACGAGCCGCTCGACCGCGTGACCGTCGACGTGCCCGAGGAGTACCTCGGCGTGGTCACGCAGCTCCTGGCCCTGCGCAAGGGGCGCATGGAGCAGATCACCAACCACGGCACGGGGTGGGTGCGCCTGGAGCACCTGGTGCCGGCCCGGGGGCTGGTGGGCTTCCGCACCGAGCTGCTGACGGAGACCCGGGGCACCGGGCTTGCACACCACGTCTTCGAGCGCATGGAGCCGTGGGCCGGGCCCATCCGCCCCCGCCGCAACGGCTCGCTGGTCGCCGACCGGACGGGCGTGACCACGGCCTTCTCCCTGCTCAACCTGCAGGACCGGGGCCAGATGTTCGTCGGGCCCGGGGTCGAGGTGTACGAGGGGATGATCGTCGGCGAGAACGCCCGCCAGGACGACATGGACATCAACCCCACCAAGGAGAAGAAGCTCAACAACATCCGGTCGTCCACGGCCGAGAGCTTCGAGAAGCTGATCCCGCCCCGCTCGCTGTCGCTCGAGCAGGCGCTCGAGCTCATCGCCGACGACGAGTGCGTGGAGGTCACCCCGCGCTCGGTGCGCCTGCGCAAGCTGGTGCTCGACCAGACGATCCGGGCCCGGGCCGCCAAACGCGCCAAGGCGTGATCGTGGCCCGCCGGTGGCGGGTTCGTAACTTCTTACCGATCGGTAGGGCGGTCGGCTCCGCGCTTATGGTATGGGCGCTGCAACGTCGCGGCGGTTAGTGTCACGATTCTCGATGGGGAAGCCAGGGGGGAACGAATGACCGCCGACCGGCGACGACTGCGCGGGGCCGAACGACGTCCGCTCAAGGGGTACGCGCCCCTCGTCGTGCTGGTGGCTGCGTTGATCGCCATGGTCGTCCTCGTGCCCAGCCGGGTGCCCGACGACATCGCCTCGGCCACCGGCGCCGGCCCGGCCGAGGTGGGCGCCGGTCAGACCGCCACAGGCTGGGGCGAGACAGTCAGCGCCTGCGGCGACCGCGAGCTCCAGGTGCCCGACCTCGGCTACTCGCCGCCCTGCTACGCCTTCACCGGCGACAACGGCGGCGCGACGACCCGGGGCGTCACCGCCGACACCATCACCGTCAGCTACCGGCTCACGTCCGACCCCAACCTGCTGGTGCTGCTCGGCTCGCTCGGCGGCGTGCCCCTCGACGAGACCAACCAGGAGATGGAGGCCACGGCCCAGGGCCTCGTCGAGTACTTCAACGCCCACTTCGAGTTCTACGGCCGCAAGATCGAGCTGGCGAGCTACGACGGCCGCGGCCTGATCCTGCCCGAGTTCACCGGGGGCGGGCAGGACGCCGCCACCAACGACAGCATCAAGGTCGCCAACGAGATCCAGGCGTTCGCCGACATCACCGGGCTCACCCAGCCCTACGCCGACGCCCTCGGCCGCAACCAGGTGATCAGCATCGGCGCCCCGTACATGTCGCGCGAGTGGTTCGAGGACCACCGTCCCTACGCCTGGAGCACGGTCCCCGACTGCACGGCCACCGCGGAGCTGTCGGCCATCTACTCGAACAACCGGCTGTTCGAACGCGAGGCCCTGTGGGCCGGGGAGGACCTGGGTGGCGGGGACCGCACCCTGGCCGTGGTGGCGCCCAACAACCTCGAGTACCAGCAGTGCGTCGAGGCCTACGCGGGCCAGGTCGAGGCGGCGGGCAACGAGGTCGCGCTGCGGCTCAGCTACATCCTCGACCCGGCCCAGCTCCAGGCCCAGGCCGCCGGCATCATGGCCAAGCTCAAGGACGAGGGCGCCACCTCGGTGTCGTGCGCCTGCGATCCCATCATGCAGATGTACCTGGCGCAGGAGGCCACAGCCGCCGACTACTACCCCGAGTGGCTCATCGCCGGCGTGGGCTTCATCGACCTCGACCTCGGCGGCCAGATCATCTCCAAGAACGCCCCCGACCAGTGGATCCACGCCTTCGGTGGCAGCCCGTCGGCCGCCCCGCAACCGCCCGAGACGAGCGTGGCGTACGCGGCCTACCGCTCGGTCCGCCAGGACGAGCCCTCGCTGCTGGTCGACCAGATCTACAACCAGCTGCTCACGCTGGCCCTGGGCATCCAGATGGCCGGCCCCGACCTCACCCCCGAGACCTTCGAGACCGGGCTGTTCTCGTACCCCGGCGGCACCGGCCAGGCCGGCACCTGGGACTTCAGCCCCGGCCACTACACGCCGGTGACCGACATCCGTGAGATCTGGTGGGACCCCGAGCAGGTCTCGCCGTTCAACGGCGAGCTCGGCACCTACGTCGACAACCAGCAGCGGTACGGGGAGGACATTCCCGAGGGCGATCCGGAGGTGTTCCCGTGAACCAGCGCCACGTGACTGTGTTCGCCGGCGTGGTCGTCGCCGTGGTGGCCGGCACCGTCCTGTTCCCCGACCAGATGCCCCTCGGCATCGTGCTGAAGGGCGCGCTGTTCGGCGCCGCCACCGGGCTGCTGGCGGTCGGCCTGGTCCTGACCTACCGCACCACGCGCATCATCAACTTCGCCTACGGCGCCATGGGCACGCTGGGCGGGGGCCTGGCGGCGGGGCTCACCGAGGGCAAGGGCTGGAACTGGGGCCAGGCGGCCATCGCGGGCGTCGCCACCGGCGTGGCGGTCGGCGCCATCGTCGAGCGCCTCATCATCCGCCGCTTCGCCAACGCCCCCCGACTGGTGCTCACCGTGGCCACGATCGGCCTGGCGCAGCTGCTCGGCGGCATCTCGTTCTACCTGCCGACCTGGCTGGGCGCGCCGGCGTTCATCCCCCGGGTCGACACCTCGCTCACCGACGTCACCTTCAACGTCGACCCGGTGGCGTTCACCGGCAACGACCTGCTGCTGCTGGCGGCCGTGCCGGTCGTGCTCAGCGTGCTCACCTGGTTCCTGCTGCGGTCCGAGGCGGGCATGGCCGTCCGGGGCATGGCCGAGAACATGGACCGGGCCCGGCTGCTCGGCATCCCCGTCAACCAGCTCTCGCTGCTGCTGTGGTCGGCGGCCGGTGGCCTGGCCGCCCTGACCGTCGTGCTGCGGGCGCCGTCCGAGGGTGTGCAGCTCACGGCCGCCGCCGGGCCGACCGTCCTGCTGCCCGCGCTGGCCGCCGCGGTGGTGGTGGGCATGCGCTCCCTGGCCGGTGCGTTCGTGGCCGGGGTCGGTCTGGGCGTGCTCAACCAGCTCGTGCTGTGGAACGTCGACCGGGCCGCACCGACCCCGGTGGTGCTGCTGGTGGTCATCGTGATCGCGCTCCTCGTGCAGCGGCGTTCGGGGCACCGGGCCGACGAGGGCGAGTCGTCGTGGTCGGTGGTGGGCGTGGGTCACGGGCTGTCCCGGGCGTACGCCAACCTCAGCGAGGTCCGCACCGCCAAGACGGTGCTCGGCGCCGCGGTGGTCGTGGCCGTCCTCGCCGTGCCCGTGCTCGGCACCGACTCGCAGATCAACTTCGGCACGGTCACCCTGGCCTACGCCCTGGTGGCGCTCTCCCTCGTGGTGCTGACCGGTTGGGGCGGTGTCGTCAGCCTCGGCCAGGTGGCCGTCATGGGCGTGGGCGCGGTCGTCACCGCCAACCTCATCTTCGACCGCAACGCCGACCTCTTCGTGTGCCTCGGCCTGTCGGCCGTGGCGGGCGGCGTCATCGCCCTCGTGATCGGCCTGCCGGCGCTGCGGGTGTCGGGCCAGTTCCTGGCCGTCACCACCCTGGCCTTCGCCGTCGCCATGGAGCAGTACTTCCTCAACCCCGCCAACAACGAGAGCTGGCTGCCGAGCCAGTTCGACCGGCCCGAGCTGTGGGGCGCGCTCGAGCTGGCCGACGAGCGCTGGCTCTACGCCCTGGCTCTCGGCATGCTGGTCGCCGGCGTCTACATCGTCCGCAACCTGAAGGCCGCCCGCGCCGGCCGGTCGATCTCCGCCACCCGCGACAACGAGAAGGGCGCCGCGGCGGTGGGCATCAACACCGTCGAGACCCGCCTCGCCGCTTTCATCTTCGCCGGGATGCTGGCCGGCGTGGCCGGCGGCCTGCACGCCGTGGCGCTGCGGGGCATCGGGCAGTCGACCTACCCCGCGTCGACGAGCCTGCTCGTCTTCTCGATGGCGGTCATCGGCGGCGTGGCGTCCGTCGGTGGCACCCTCGCGGGCGTGGCGCTGGTGTCGTGGACCGGTTATCTGTTCCCCGACGCCCAGCTGCTCCTGACCGGCGTCGGCCTGCTGGCGATCCTCCTGGTCATGCCGGGCGGCCTGGCCCAGGCGTTCGAGCGGGTGCGCGACCGGTTCGTCCACGCCGTGGCCGTGCGCCGGGGCATGGTCGACGTCGACGCGGTCGAGACCGAGGAGCAGGAGGTCGAGCCCGGCCACCTGGCCGCCATCCGGCGGGACGCCTCGGGTGCCGGGCTGATGGTCGGCAGCGTGCGGCGCGAGCGGTTGGGCACCCACCTCCTCACGTGCGAGGGGGTCGAGTCCTCGTACGGATCGCTGCAGGTGCTGTTCGGCATCGACATGGGGGTCGAGCGCAACGAGCTGCTCGCACTGCTCGGCACGAACGGTGCCGGCAAGTCGACGGTGCTCAAGTCGATCGCCGGCCTGCTCCCGCCCACCAGGGGCCGCGTCACCTTCGACGGGCGCGACATCACCGGCCTGCCCGCCGAGGAGATCGCCCGGCTCGGGCTCTCGCTGGTGCCCGGCGGCAAGGGGCTCTTCCCCAACCTGACCGTGGCCGAGAACCTCCGCCTGGCCTCCTGGATGCTGCGCCACGACCCCGCCACGGCCCAGGGCATGCGCGACGAGGCCGTCGCCATGTTCCCCATCCTGGGCGAGCGCCACGACCAGCTCGCCGGCGACCTGTCGGGCGGCGAGCAGCAGCAGCTCTCGCTGGCCATGGCCTTCGTCACCCGGCCCAAGCTGCTCTGCATCGACGAGCTGTCGCTGGGCCTGGCGCCCACCGTGGTCGACCGGCTGGTCGAGAAGGTGCGGGCCATCCACGCCCACGGCACCACCGTCGTGGTGGTCGAGCAGTCGGTCAACGTGGCGCTGCTGCTGTGCCACCGGGCGCTCTTCCTCGAGAAGGGCCAGGTGCGGTTCCGGGGGCCGACCGCCGGCCTGCTCGACCGGCCCGACATCCTGCGGGCGGTGTTCATCGGCGGCGACGGCGGCCAGCCCGGCGGCATCCCGGCCGCGCCCCAGCAGGTGCCGCCCCCGTGGGAGCGCCCCACCCGGGGCGTCACGCTCGAGGCCCGGGGCGTCACCAAGCGGTTCGGTGGCATCAAGGCGCTCGACGAGGTGCACCTCACCATCCACCCCGCCACGATCGTGGGCCTCATCGGTCACAACGGGGCGGGCAAGACCACGCTGTTCGACGTGCTCACCGGCTTCCTCCCCGCGGACGGGGGCCAGGTGCTGCTCGACGGCGAGGACGTCACCGGGTGGGCGCCGTACCGCCGCGCCATCGCCCAGGTGGGCCGCACGTTCCAGGAGGCGACGCTCTACCCGTCGCTCACCGTCGAGGGCGCCATCGCCGTGGCCCTCGAACAGCACTTGGCCAACCGCGACCCGCTGGCCGCGGCGCTGCGCCTGCCGGCGTCGGTCGACTCCGAGGCGGCGGCGTCCGACCGGGTCGACCAGCTCGTCGACCTGCTGGGCCTGGCCCCCTACGCGGACCGGCCCACCGGGGAGCTGTCGACCGGCATGCGCCGCATCGTCGAGCTGGCGTGCCTGCTGGCCCAGGACCCGGCCGTCGTGCTGTTCGACGAGCCCTCCGCGGGCGTCGCGCAGCGCGAGACCGAGGCCCTCGGCCCGTTGCTGCGCCGGGTGCAGGCCGAGACCGGGTGCTCGATGGTCATCATCGAGCACGACATGGCGCTGCTGGCGTCGCTGTGCGACGGGTTCGTGGCCCTCGAGCAGGGCGCGGTCATCGCCGGGGGCACGCCCAGCCAGGTGCTGTCCGACCCGCGGGTCATCAGCTCGTACCTGGGCACCAACGAGGACGTGGTGCACCGTTCGGGCGGTCGCCGCGGCTCGTCCTACAGCGCCAACCCTCAGCCCCAGTGGTGAGCGCCGTGCGCCGGGTCGGTCGGGGAGCCTGTCAGTCCGCGGGCCGGTCGCTCGGCGTGTGCTCGCCGGCCGGGGTCTGATCGCCGTCGTCCGTCGCCCCGTCCGCGGGCGCCCGGGACTCGGGCGCCGCGTCGGGGTCCCCGGCGCCCTCGGCGTCCGCCTCGTCGTCGAGGGCGGGGTCGAGCTGGTCGTCGAGGTGGGTGAGGGCCACGACCTCGGGCTCGCCGCGCCGGGCCTCGAGGGCGATCGACAGGATCGCCACGCTGATGCTGACGGCCAGCAGGATCAGGCGGTGCTCGCCGATCCAGCCGACGAGATCGTCGATGGGGGCCTCGACGGCGTCGCCGAACCGGCGGACCAGCCACAGGCGGAACAGGGTGCCCGCGATGTTGACGACGAAGAACGCCCCGACCGGCATGCCCGACGCCCCGGCGAAGAGGCAGAAGATGTTGTTGGGGGCGAAGAAGACGATGGGGTACGCGGCCTTGCCGAACCAGCTCTCGAACTGGCGCAGGATCTGACCCCACGTCTTGGTGCGGCGCTCCATCCACCGCACGGCACCGTCGCCGTACCAGTGGCCCAGCAGGAAGAACAGGGGATCGCTGACCAGCAGCCGCACGAAGCCGATGCCGTAGAACGTCCACGGGTCGAGGTAGTTGGAGACGAGGACCAGGTTGCGCGTCCGGGCGTTCAGGGCGATGAGCCACGCCGGGTGCGTGTCGACCAGCGAGGGCATCACCGCGTCGCCCACGTTGGCGATGAGCACCAGCGCAGCCAGCGGCAAGCCGACCAGGGCCAGGGCCCGCCGCGATGGCCGCCGGCGCGCCGGTGCGCCCGGGGCGGCCTCGGCCCCGGGCTCGCCCCCGGGTTCGTGCTCCTGCGCCATGAGTGCACGAGCCTAGACAGCGCCACCGGCGACCAGGCAGGCCGCACGCGACGGCGCGCCTAGGCTGGCGCCCGAGATGTGACCGATGACACGAGGGGAGGCCCGATGCGCGGGCTCATGCAGGACTTTCCGCTCACGCTGCCCCACCTGCACATGCGGGCCGAGCGGCTGTTCGCGGACAAGCAGGTGCTGACCGTCACCGCCGGGGGCAAGGAGACGATGACCTACGGCGAGTGGGCCGACCGGACCCGCCGCCTGGGCGGCGTGCTCGACACGCTGGGCATCAGCACCGGCGGCCGGGTGGCGACCTTCGGGTGGAACACGGGACGCCACCTCGAGCTGTACTTCGCGGCCCCGTGCACGAACCGCGTGCTCCATGCGCTCAACATCCGGCTGTTCCCCGAGCAGCTCGTCTACGTGGCCAACCATGCGGAGGACGAGGTCGTCTTCGTCGACAAGTCGCTGGCCAAGCTCGTGTGGCCGCTGTTCGGGAAGTTCGACACCGTGCGCCACATCGTCGTCATGGACGACGGCGCCGGCGAGGTGCCCGAGGCACCGCCCGGCAAGGAGGTGCACGACTACGAGGAGCTGCTGGCCGCGGCGTCGGCGGTCGCCTTCGACGTGCCCGACGAGAACCAGGCCGCGTCGATGTGCTACACGAGCGGCACCACCGGCAACCCCAAGGGCGTCGTCTACTCGCACCGGTCGACGTTCCTGCACACCTACGGCGTGCTCACCGCCGGCGGGCTCGGCCCCACCGAGGTGGACCGGCTGCTGCCGGTCGTGCCCATGTTCCACGCCAACGCCTGGGGCCTGGCCCACGCCGCGGTGGCCTGCGGCGCGGACCTGATCATGCCCGGGCCGGACCTGTCCCCGGCGGGGCTGGCGGCGCTCATCGAGTCCGAGCGCGTCACCATCGCCGCGGGCGTGCCCACCATCTGGATGGGGGTGCTGCCCGAGCTCGAGGGGCGCGACACGTCCAGCCTCCGGGCCATCCCGTGCGGCGGGTCCGCCGTGCCGCGGGTGCTGTCCGAGGCCTACCGGACCAAGATCGGGCTGCCCATCACGCAGGCGTGGGGAATGACCGAGACGTCGCCGGTGGCGTCGAGCGGCCACATCAAGGCCACGCTCGCGGCCACGCTCGACGACGACGGCAAGGCCGCCCTGCGCACCACGGTCGGCCAGCCGATCATGGGGGTCGAGGCCCGCATCGTCGACCTCGCGTCCGGAGCCGACCAGCCGTGGGACGGCGAGTCCTCGGGCGAGCTCCAGGTGCGGGGCCCGTGGGTGGCATCCAGCTACTACGACGACGACCGTTCGCCCCAGTCGTTCACCGACGACGGGTGGCTCAGGACCGGCGACGTGGCCACCATCGACGAGCACGGCTACATCCAGCTGCGCGACCGCACCAAGGACGTCATCAAGTCGGGCGGCGAGTGGATCAGCTCCGTCGAGCTCGAGAACGAGATCATGGCCCACCCGGCAGTGGCCGAGGCCGCCGTCATCGGCCTGCCCCACCCCAAGTGGAGCGAGCGCCCGCTGGCCTGCGTGGTCCTGCGCGAGGGCCAGTCGGCCACCAAGGACGAGATCGTCGCCTTCCTCGACGGCCGGGTGGCGAAGTGGTGGCTGCCCGACGACGTGGCGTTCGTCGACGAGATCCCGAAGACCAGCGTCGGCAAGTTCTCGAAGAAGGATCTCCGCACCAAGTTCGAGGGCTACACGCTGCCGACCGCCTGACCGCTGCCGTCGCCATACCACTCACGGGGACCTGCGGCACGCTGGCTGACTGGCCCTCCGCGCCACCATGGAGTGCAAGATTCCGCACCGACCGTGCGTCAGAGGGGGTGTGACGGCCGGGACCGGAACGAGAGGGCCGAGGGTGGAGATGACAACCGGGCAGACCCTCGACGCGGTCTTCCGCGAGCGCTGGGTGCCGTCGGTGCGCCTGGCGACCGTGCTGACCAGCGATCGAGCGGTCGCCGAGGAGATCGTGCAGGACGCCTTCCTGGCATTGTCGCGCCAGTGGGACACGGTCGACGCCCCGGCCGGCTACCTGCGGACGGCGGTGGTCAACGGCTGCCGCGACCATCACCGGCGGTTGGGCGTCCGGCGGCGGCTGGCGCCACCGCCGCCCCGGATGGTGGAGGAGGCGCCCGAGCTCGACGAGCTGTGGGCCGTCCTCGCCCGCCTTCCCGAGCGGCGGCGGGCCGCCCTGGTGCTGCGGTACTACGAGGACCTGGCGGTCGACGAGATCGCCCGCCTCCTCCGGTGTCGCCCGGGCACCGTGTCGTCGCTCCTGCACCGGGGCCTGGCCGATCTGCGGGAGGTGTTGAGCCATGCCGGCTGACCTCGATCCGGAGCTCGAGCAGGCGGCGCGCCACGCCCTCGGCCGGCTGGTCGACACGATCGTCGTCGACGAGCCCGACTTTCCTGTGCCGCAACCCGACGCCGTACCCACCACCCGGGCCCGGCATCGGCGCGGTCCAGGGCGCACGGTGGTGTGGGCGGCGGTGGCCGGTGTCGCGGCGGTCGTGGCGGCGGTGACGTTCGTCGTCACCCGGCCGGCCGATCGCGACGGTGTGTCCACCGAGCCGCCGTCGCCCACGCCGTCGGCGCCCACCACGACGGACAGCCCGCCCGACACCACCACGACCTCGGAGACCACCGGCACGACGACCACCGCCACGACCGGACCGCCCGAGTCCGGCACCCCGGACACCGACACGTCCCGCACCGCGGCGTACCTGGGACCGCTCGATCCGGCGACGAGCAGCGTGCCGCTCGACCGGCTGGCGGACCTCACCAGCGTCACGACCGCCGCCGGCGAGGTCGTCTCCCTGCAGGTGGCCGCGGCCGGCGAGCGGATGGCGATGCAGGTCATCGGCTCGCCCGACGCCCCGCTCGGCCGGTTCGCCCAGGGCGTCGACGGCACGTTCCTCGACCTGGCCCAGTGGTGGATGGTGTCGACCGTCGACGCCCAGCACCTCGTGTGGGGGGTCGCGGGCGGCGACATCGCCTCGGTCACCGTGTACACGACCGACGGGCGGGCCGTGAGTGGCACGACAGTCCCGGTGGACGCGCCCGAGCTGGATGCCGTCGTGTTCGCCGTGCTGCTCCCCGAGGGTGCGCTGATCGAGGGCATGTCGGGCAACCTGGCGGACGGGGCGGTCCGCCTCGCCGGCGACGATGTCGCCGCCTCGCTGGTCTACAAGCGGCAGCACGGTCCCTCGCAGCGCGAGTACACGGCGTTCGTGCCGGTGGTCACGCACTGACCCACCCACGGACCCATCGCGGCCGCGGAGTGGCCGTGCTCGGCGCCGCGCTCTTAGCCTTGGCCCGTGGCGAACGCCCGCTTCCTGTTGCGGCCCCGGTGGTTGTTGTCGCACGTGCTCGTGCTGCTCCTCGTGGTCGTGATGGTCAACCTGGGCTTCTGGCAGCTCCGGCGGCTGGACGAGAAGCGCGAGCGCAACGCCCTGATCGAGGCCCGGCAGGAGCAGCCGGTCGTCCCGGTCGAGGACATCCTGGCGCCGGCGGGCGACCCGGACGACCTCGGCGCCGCGCGCTTCCGCCCGGTCACCGCCACCGGCACCTATGACGACGAGGCGACGGTCGTGGTCCGCAACCGCAGCCAGGACGGCGCGGCGGGGGCCTGGCTGGTGACGCCGCTGGTGCTGGCGAGCGGCGACGACCGCGTGGGCGTGCTCCGGGGCTTCGTGTCGCTGGCCGACGACGGCTCGCCGGTCGCGGCGCCGCCGCCGCCCGGCCAGGTGACCGTCGAGGGACATGTGGTCGACCCCGGCAGCTTCGACGGCACCGCGCCGGGCGATCTGGAGCCCCTGCTGGCCGAGGACGACGTTCTCGCCGGGCTGGTGCTGGCCGAGTCGTCGTCGCCGCCCGAACCGTCCGCGGCCGACGTGGGGACGACCGGGCCGACCTCGCTGCTGGCGATCCCGACGCCCGAGCTGTCCGAGGGTCCCCACCTGGGCTACGCCGCCCAGTGGTTCATCTTCTCCGCGATCGCGGTGGTCGGCTACCCGCTGGTGCTGCGTCGGGTCGTCGCCAGGCGGGGCAAGGAGGTGGACGACGCCAGGGGCTCGTCGTCCGACGACCTCGACGCCGAGCTCGAGCACCTCCTGCAACAGGGGGGCTGAGCCGTCGGCGTGCCGGAGGAGGACGCGGGCTCGACCAGGGGCCGGATCGTCGAGGCGGCCTACGCCTGCGTGGCGAGGGACGGCATCGCCGCCGCCACCGTCGAGGACATCGCCCGGGAGGCGGGGGTGGCGCGGGCGACCGTGTACCGCAGCTTCCCGGGCGGCAGGGACGAGGTGCTGGCGGCGGCGGTGACGCAGGCGGTCGTCGACTTCTTCGCCGGCCTGCGGGCCGACATCGGCGACGTCGACGACGTGGCCACGCTGCTGGAACGGGGCCTCGTGGCCGCCCGGCGCCGGCTCGACCGGCACGAGGTCCTCCAGCGCGCGCTGCAGGACGAGGCCGACCAGATCGTCCCCCGGCTGGCCACAGTGATGCCCGCGGTGGTCGAGCGGCTGCGGGCCGACCTGGCCGAGCGGCTGGCCCGCGAGCGGCTGCGCCCAGGGGTCGACGTCGACGAGGCCGCGGACCTGCTCGCCCGTATGGTGCTGTCGCTCATCGGCACGCCGGGCCACTGGGACATGGACGACCCGGCGGTGGTGCACGACCTGGTGCGGGGCCGGCTGTTGGCCGGCGTGCTCGACTCCTGACGACCCGGCGGAGTCGCCCACCGGCTTCCACCCGCCCGGCCCCGAGGTGCTGGACGATGAGACGGATCAGTGCATAGTGTCTCAGGCGTGACGCCAGCGACGGCCCCCGACCTCGACCGCTGGGCCGACGGCTGGCTCCGGGCCGACGACGGCGAGCGCCACCTGGTCGAGTCCGCGCTGCGCTGCATCACGCGCTGGGGCGTTCGGAAGACCTCGCTCGACGACATCGCCCGCGAGGCCGGTGTCAGCCGGGCCACCGCCTACCGGGTGTTCCCCGGCGGCAAGGACCGCCTCGTCGAGGTGGTGTTCTGCCACGAAGCCGGCCGCAGCTTCCACGCCGTCGAGGCCGAGCTGGCCGCGGCGGGCAGCCTCGACGAGCTGCTGGTGACGGGCATCACGGCCATGCTCAGCCTGGCCGCGGAGCACGACGCTCTGGCCGCGGTGATCGACCACGAGCCCGAGCTGGTGCTGCCCCACTTCGCCTTCCACCAGCTCGACCGGGTGTTGGCGTTGGCCGAGGTCCTGGTCCGCCCGCACCTCGAGCGCTTCCTCCCCGCCGACGCCGTGGCCCCGGCGGCCGACCTGCTGGCCCGCGTCGTGCTCACCTTCGCCTTCCGCCCGGCGAGCTGGGTCGACGCCGGCGACGGCGCCTCGGTGCGCCGCCTCGTCGACACCTACCTGCTCCCCGCCCTCACCTCGTCCACCGCCCCCGCTGCCCAGGAGATCGCGACGCCATGAGTGCCACCAACGAAGACCTGATCGGCCGCGCCGACGTCGACGACCTCGAGGCCATCCTCGCGGTCACCAACCAGGACGTCGACGAGGCCATCCACGCCGTGCAGGACAACGCCGACGCGATCTTCACCTGGGACTACGAGAAGGGGGAGCGCCCGGCCCTCAACCGCCTGTACGAGAAGGCCAAGACCTCGCAGTGGAACGGCGCCACCGACCTGCCCTGGGACACCGAGGTCGACCAGGAGGCCGTGGTGCTGGCCAACGCGGCCGCCAACATGGGCGGCCTCGGCGCCGGCGTCGACGAGAGCATCATCGCCGACTCGCCGTTCGCCAAGTGGACCGAGAAGGAGTGGATCCAGGTCGGCATCGAGAGCCAGAACTGGACCCTCTCGCAGTTCATGCACGGCGAGCAGGGCGCGCTGATCTGCACCGCCAAGATCGTCGAGACGGTGCCGTGGATCGACGCCAAGTACTACGCGTCGACCCAGGTCATGGACGAGGCCCGCCACGTCGAGGTGTTCGCCCGGTACCTCGACGACAAGCTGTCGGGCCACTACCCGATCAACGCCCACCTCAAGCTGCTGCTCGACGACATCGTCAACGACAGCCGCTGGGACATGACCTACCTGGGCATGCAGATCATGGTCGAGGGCCTGGCGCTGGCCGCGTTCGGCTTCATCCACCAGCTCACCACCGAGCCCCTGCTGAAGCAGCTCCTGCGCTACGTGATGAGCGACGAGGCCCGCCACGTGGCCTTCGGCGTGCTGTCGCTGAAGGAGTACTACGCCGGGCTGACCGACGCGCGAGCTGGCCGATGCGCCAGGAGTTCGCCTTCGAGGCGGCGGTGCGCATGCGCGACCGCTTCCTGCAGCAGGAGGTGTGGGACCGCATGGGCCTCGACGTCAAGCAGGTCCTCCCGCTGGTCCTGCACGCGCCCCAGCGCCAGATCTTCCAGTCGATGCTGTTCAGCAAGATCGTGCCCAACTGCAAGAAGCTGGGCCTGCTCGACGCCAACGGCGGCTGGCTGCGCACCAGGTTCACCGAGCTGGGCGTCATCGGCTTCGAGGACAACCCCGACACCGGCGAGGAGTACTCGATGTTCCAGCTCGCCGCGGGCGAGGTGGCGGACACGGCGTGACCCGGCGCGGCGCCCGGCGCCGCTCTAGCCTGGTGCTCAGCCTGGTGCCGTGGACGGGATCCACGACATGGGCGGCATGCACGGCTTCGGCGCCGTCGAGGCCGAGGCGGACGAACCGGTCTTCCACGCGCCGTGGGAGGGCCGCACCTTCGGGTTGGCGCTGGTGACCGGCGTCAACGGGCTGACCGAGGGCTCGGGCCGGAACGCCATCGAGTCCATCCCGCCCGCCGGCTACCTGGCGTCGAGCTACTACGAGCGGTGGGCCGCCGCGCTCGAGGTACGCCTCGTCGCCAAGGGGACGCTCACGCGCGCCGAGATCGACGCCCGCGCCGAGGCCGGCGACGGCCGGCCCACCCGCTCGGAGGGGACGAGCCCCGAGATGGTGGCGGCCATGCCCGCCTTCCTCGACGCCCCGCAGCCCACCTCCGGCGTTGCCGTCCCGTGCGGCTTCGCGGTGGGGGACCGGGTGACCGTCAAGCGCATGGCGCCCGTGGCCCACCACCGCTGCCCGCGCTACGTGCGGGGTGCCATCGGCACCGTCACCCACATCGCCGGCGGGTGGCCGCACCCCGGCGACGCCGAGCCCGAGGCGGTGTGCACCGTCCGGTTCGCGATGGACGACCTGTGGGGCGCCGACGCCGAGCCCGGCCACCTCTACATCGACCTGTGGGAGCGGTACCTGGCATGACGACCACCGAGGACGAGGCCGGCCACCACGCCGCCGAGCCCAGCGCCATCGAGCGCCGGGTGGCGGCCATCGAGTCGCTGCTGGTCGAGAAGGGGCTGATCACCTCCGACGTCGTCGACGCCGTGGTGGCCACCTACGAGCACGACGTGGGGCCGCTCAACGGCGCCCGCGTGGTGGCCCGCGCCTGGGTCGACGACGACTACAAGGCCCGGCTGCTGGCGGACGGCACCCGGGCCATCGGCGAGCTGGGGTTCGGTGGCGCCGAGGGCGAGCACCTCGTGGTGGTCGAGAACACCCCCGAGGTCCACCACCTGGTGGTCTGCACGCTGTGCTCCTGCTACCCGTGGCCGGTGCTGGGCCTGCCGCCAGGCTGGTACAAGGACTTCGCCTACCGGGCCCGCGCCGTGCGCGAGCCGCGGGCCGTGATGGCCGAGTTCGGCACCACGGTGCCCGACGACGTCGAGGTGCGGGTGTGGGACTCGAGCGCCGAGGTGCGCTACATGGTGCTGCCGCTGCGGCCGCCGCTCACCGACGACCTCGACGAGGAGGGGCTCGCGGCCCTGGTCACCCGTGACCACATGATCGGCGTCGTCCGGTGACGGTCGCGCTCGACCGGCGCGCCGGCGGACGCGCCCCGGCGCAACGGCGAGCTGGTGTTCGCGGCGCCATGGGAGGGTCGGGCGTTCGGCCTCGCCGCCGCGTACGTCGAGGCGACCGGGCGTCGGCTGGGAGACGTTCCGGTCGCACCTCATCGCCGCCATCGCCGACCTCCCGGACGACACGCCGTACTACGAGGCCTGGGTCGAGGCGCTCGACCGCCTCGTCGCCGCGTCGCCCTGACCCGACCGGGCGGGTTCCTGCTGGAGACTCGACGACGACGGGCGGGACCACGGTGGTCTGTGACGTTCCTCGCTCGGTGGGCCCCGACCCGGCTGACGCCGGGCTCCGGGCGTCGTCCCTAGCCCGCCGTCAGTTCCAGGTGAAGCCCTCGGACGTGAGGGGCTCGCCGAGGGGAGGTTGAACATCCATCGCCGTGGCGGTGGTCGCTCACGCATGTGGGGGACGTTCGTCTCCATCGGGTGGGTCGGGAGCTTGGATGGGCACGCCCCAGCGGTCGAGGAAGCGGAGCGTGCCGGTTTCGGGACCGCCGTCGATGGTGAAGTCGCCGAGGTGCAACGCTCGGTGATGGCGAGGGCACAGCGACACGAGGTTGTCGGGTCGTCGAGCGGCCGCCGTCCGCCCAGAAGCACGATGTGGTGGGCGTGCAGCCAGAGCCGCTGCTTGCACAGAGGATGGGTGCAGCCCTGATCGCGACGGGCGAGGTAGCGCCGCGTGGCGCGGCTGACCGTGCGTTCGGTGGGATGGATGCCGAGGAGTGCCCCTCCGGTAGGTAGTCGCCTGCACACGTGCATCACACGCGATGTACCGCGCGATCGATCGGGTACGACCGAGCCGAGGTCGACCTGGCCCGGCCCGAGAGCACCGTCGGGGTCGACGTCGTGGTGCAGCACGATCGAGTAGCGCGTTCGCCGCGGTGACCGGTGCGTACGCAGGTGGGGTCGAGCGCGTCGGCGGCCTCGGAGGCCATGCGGACGAAGCCGTCGACCCACGCGACCCTCTGGGCGTCGGGGGTGGATCTGTCCGCGTCGGCGGGATCGGTAGGTTCGACGTCGTTGCGGTCGCGGAACTCGGCGTCGCGGCCAGCGATCAGGCCCATGCGGACGAGCGCGCCCTCCTCGCCGGGGAGGCAGAACCGCCCGCGGACCCACCCGTCGCGGCTCTCTCGCGAACTCGAACACCCGCTCGGGCTCGGGACGGTCGCTGCCCGTCGGGCTGTTCGGGCAGCGAGCGCAGGATCCGGTCGAGCTGTGAGATCAACAGCCTCGGCGCGAGGGCGGCGATCTCGGCGTCGCGGGCTGCAGGGACCTGGCGGGCGATACGCGACCATCGCGTCCTCCCCGAGCGGCCGTCGCGGAAGAGGGCGAAGCACGCCGGCAGCTCGCCGGCCCGGCGGGCGACGGCGACGACGCCCTCGGCGCGGTGGGGCGACGGCCCGCCTTCCATGCGCACCCAATGCTCGGGCGACCGCAACCCGGCGCCCGATCCACCCGTGGGTCGCGAGCAGGTCGCGCGACCGCGGTCGACCAGCCGGGCGATGGCAGGTTGACGGTGCCCATCACATCGACGGCCACCGCCTCGGCCTCACGCCACGCGGCATCCTGCAGGCCCGGCCGGTGGCCATCGCCGTCCAAGGACAACCGTGGGGCTCGGTAGTTCGGCACGCTCATGGCACGTACCACTATTCGGCGAGGTATGACAGTTTCGGTCGTGCAACGGTGATCACCGGAGATGCCGTGACTGTCCCCCCGGGACCGTGGACGCGCTGGCACTAGCTCCAGGTCACCGACCGGCCACGGTCCGCCCCGGAGAAGCGTCGGGGTACCCTTCGCTCGATGCCCCCGTCGTCGGATCTGCGACTGCTCGTGCTGCACGGCCTGCAGCTCAAGGGCCACGCGCCCGTGCCGGCGCTGGCCGAAACGATAGAGCGTCCGGTCGCCGACGTGGCTCGCGAGCTGAGGTCGCTGGCGGGGGAGGGACTGGTGGTCGAGCGCACCGGATGCGCCCGCTGGGTGGGGCCTCACGGCCGCGGGCCGGCGGGTAGCCAGGGAGCTGGTCAGCGCCGAGGTCGAGGCGACCGGGACCCGGCCCGCGGTCGAGCGCTCGTACCGGCGCTTCCGGGCCCTGAACGCCGGCGTGCTCGACGCCTGCAGCCGCTGGCAGGTGCGCACGATCGCCGGTCACGACGTGGTGAACGACCACCGGGATGCCACCTACGACGTCCGGGTGGTCGCCGACCTGGCCCGGCTGCAGGGGCAGGCCGAGCCGCTCCTCGACGACCTGGCCGGGGCACTCGACCGCTATCGGCCCTACGGGCCCCGCCTGCGCCACGCGGTCGACCGAGTCGAGGCGGGCGACGGCCGCTGGTTCACGAAGCCGGTCATGCCCAGCTACCACACGGTCTGGTTCGAGCTCCACGAGGACCTGCTGTCCACGCTGGGCCTCGACCGCAGCGCCGAGGTCGACGCCGCCGGCGAAACCGAGTCCGTTCGTTGAGCGCGGCCGCCGCTACGGTCGCGTCACGATGATGATTCCAGGAGTTGTGTAGATGGGTTCCGCTCGCTTCGGCAAGGTCCTCACGGCCATGGTCACCCCGTTCGACGAGGACGGGGGTCTCGACCTCGACGGCGCCGCCGCGCTGGCCCGGTGGCTGGTCGACCAGGGCAACGACGGGTTGGTGCTCGCCGGCACCACCGGCGAGGCGCCCACGCTGTCCGACGACGAGGCGGTCGACCTGTGGACCGCGGTGCGTGCCGCGGTCGACGTGCCGCTGCTGGCCGGCACCGGGAGCAACGACACCCGCCACACGATCGAGCTGTCGCAGCGGGCGGCCGGGACCGGGGTCGACGGCCTGCTGGTGGTGTCGCCGTACTACAACCGGCCGACCCAGGCCGGGATCGAGGCCCACTTCCGGGCCCTCGCCGCCGCCGTCGATCTGCCGATCGTGGTCTACGACGTGCCCCCGCGGACCGCGCGCGCGATCGAGGTCGACACGATGGTCCGGCTCGCCACCGAGGTGCCCTCGATCGTCGGCCTCAAGGACGCCCGGGGCAACCCCACCGACGCGGCCGCGATCGTCGCCGGCGCGCCCGACGACTTCGACCTCTACTCCGGCGACACCGGGCTGACGCTGCCGCTGCTCGCCGTCGGCGCCGTCGGCGTGGTGGGCGTGTCCACCCACTGGTCGGCCGGGCCGAACGCGGAGATGATCGCGGCGTTCGGCAAGGGCGACGTCCAGACCGCGCGCGAGATCAACGCCCGCCTGCTGCCCTCCTACGCCGTCGAGACCGGACCCACCTGGGTCCACACCAGTGCGGCCAAGGCGGCGATGGCCATCCTCGGGCAGCCGGCGGGGCCGACGCGCCTTCCCCTGCCCCCGCTGGACGACGCCGTGCGCGAGGCCGTGGGCAGGGTGCTCGACGAGCTCGGTGCCCACCGGTGAGCGGCCGCACCCCCGTCACCATCACCTTCCTCGGCGGCCTGGGCGAGATCGGCCGCAACTGCGCGTGCATCGAGGTCAACGGCCGCATCCTGCTGCTGGACGTCGGGCTGATGTTCCCCGAGCTCGACATGCTGGGCGTCGACCTCGTGCTGCCCGACTTCACCTACCTCCGCGACAACGCCGATCGGGTCGACGGGGCCGTCATCACCCACGGGCACGAGGACCACATGGGTGGCCTCAGCTATCTGCTGCGCGAGCTGTCCTTCCCCATCTACGGTTCGGCGCTGACGCTGGGCCTGGCCCGCAACCGCATCGAGGAGGCGGGCCTGCTCGACCGGACCGAGCTGATCCCGGTGGTCGACGGCGAGCGCCGCCGCATCGGGCCCTGCGACGTCGAGTTCATCCCCGTCACCCACTCGGTCCCCCACGGGTTCGCCACCGCCTTCCACACACCCCAGGGCACGATCCTGCACTCGGGCGACTTCAAGCTCGACCTCACCCCCGTCGACGGCCGGCTCACCGACCTGGCCCGCATCGGCGCGCTGGCCTCGGGCGACGGCATCCGCCTGCTGCTGAGCGACTCGACCAACGCCGACGAGCCCGGGCACGCCCGCAGCGAGACGTCGGTGGGGCAGGTGCTCTACCACCTGTTCCACCAGCACGAGGGCCGGCGCATCGTCATCGCCTGCTTCGCCAGCCACATCCACCGGGTGCAGCAGATCGCCGACGCCGCCGTGTCCTTCGGGCGCAAGGTGGCGACGCTCGGCCTGTCGATGAAGAAGAACGTGCGGCTGGCCCGCGAGATGGGGCTGCTGCACATCCCGGAGCACGCGCTGGTCGACATCGACGACGTGCGCGACCTGCCGCCCGGCCAGGTGTGCGTCATCTCCACCGGCAGCCAGGGCGAGCCGATGTCGGCGCTGGCGCTCATGGCCCAGCGCAACAACCGGTGGCTCGAGGTCAACGCCGACGACACGGTCATCCTCTCGTCGCATCCCATCCCGGGCAACGAGATGAACGTCTCCAAGGTCATCGACGGGCTGGTGCGGCTCGGGGCCGAGGTCGTGCACTCGGGCATCTCCGACGTACACGCGTCGGGCCACGCCAAGCAGGAGGAGCTCAAGACCCTGCTGTCCATCGTGCGGCCCGACTGGTTCGTGCCCGTGCACGGCGAGTACCGCCACATGGTCGCCCACGCCAAGCTGGCCCGGGCCATGGGCGCGGTCGGCGACGGGGCGGACGACCACGTGCTGGTGTGCACCGACGGCGACCAGCTGGTGCTCGACGACGCCGGCATGCGGTTGGCGCGCCAGGTGCCGGCCGGCTACCTGTTCGTCGACGGCATCATCGGCGACGTCGGCCAGGGCGTGCTGCGCGACCGGCGGGTCCTCGCCGAGGAGGGCGTGGTGGTCGTGGTGGTGACCGTGGACGTGAAGACCGGCGGCATCCTGGTCGGTCCCGAGGTCATCACCCGGGGCTGGGTCTACGCGCCCGAGGCCGAGCCGCTGCTGGCCGAGTGCGCCGACGCCGTCCGCCAGGCCGTGAAGGAGGCGTTCACCAAGGGCGCCACCGACATCGAGGCGCTGCAACGGGTGGTGCGACGGGCCGCGGGCCGGTTCGTCAACGAGTCGACGAGGCGCCGGCCCATGATCGTGCCCGTCGTCATGGAGGCCTAGGCGCCGTCCCGTGCCGGAGCTGCCCGAGGTCGAGACCGTCCGCCGCCAGCTCGAACCGCTGGTGGTGGGCCGGCGGCTCGGCGAGGCGTGGGCGTACCCCCATCCCAAGTTCACGCCGGCGCTCGAGGTGGGTCCGGCGGCCGTCGATCGCGTCCGCCGGCGGGGCAAGTACCTGCTGCTGGGGCTGGGCGAGGGGCGGGAGCTGGTGGTGCACCTGGGCATGACCGGCTCGCTGCGGGTGCGGCCGCCCGGTGACGACGGCGACGCCTACGTGCGGGCGTGGTGGGCCTTCGAGGACGACGGGGCCCCGGGTGCGCTCGAGTACCGCGACGTGCGACGGTTCGGCCGGCTGGCCGTGGCCGAGGGCGGCGCCTACGCGGGGACCCTCGCGGTGCAGGGCCTCGACGCCCTCGACCCGGCGCTCACCGCCGAGGCGTTCTGGCGGGCGCTGCGGTCGAGCCGCCGGGCCGTCAAGACCCAGCTCCTCAGCCAGCGGCCGCTGGCCGGCGTGGGCAACATCTACGCCGACGAGGCGCTGTGGCGGGCGCGGATCAACCCGGCCCGCCGGACCGTCACCCGCGCCCAGGCGGCGGCCCTGCTGGATGCCCTGCGGGACGTGCTGTCGTCGAGCATCCGCTACGGCGGGACGACGCTGACGTCGTACCGGGACGTCGAGGGACGCTCGGGGCGCAACCAGCAGCGCCTCGACGTGTACGGCCAGGCGGGGCTGCCTTGCCCCCGGTGCGGGACCGAGCTGCGGTCCCGCGTCCTCGACGCGCGCACCGCCACGTGGTGCCCCGCCTGCCAACCCCGCTGACCGGTCATCCGGTGCGCCGGGCTCAGGGCTCGTGGCGGTGGACCTGGCGGGCGCCGGCCTGGTCGCGGGCCAGCACGATCAACTGGTCCACGTTGACGTGGGAGGGCCGGGACGCGACCCAGCGCACGCACTCGGCCACGTCGTCGGCGGTCAGCGGGGTCACGCCCCGGTACACCGCAGCGGCCCGCTCGGCGTCGCCGCCGAAGCGCACCAGGCTGAACTCGGTCTCGACCATCCCGGGGTCGATCTCGCACACCCGCACCGGTCGGCCCAGCAGCTCCTGGCGCAGCACCGACATCACGGCCCGCACGGCGAACTTGGCGGCGTTGTAGCCGGCCCCGCCGGGGTAGGGCTCGTGCCCGGCGATCGAGCCGATCGTCACGATCTGCCCGTCGCCGCTGGCCTCGAGGGCGGGGAGCAGGCCCCGCGTCACCCGGGCCACCCCCAGCACGTTGGTCTCGTACATCGTGCGCCACTGGTCGACGTCGGCCTCGGCCACCGAGCCGAGGCCCAGCGCGCCACCCGCGTTGTTGACGAGCAGCCGGCACCCGGACGTGGCCGCGACGAACGCGTCGACGGACGCGTCGTCGGTCACGTCGAGCGGGTGCGCCCGGCCGCCGATGTCCGCCGCCAGGGTCTCGAGGCGGTCCACCCGACGGGCGCCGACGACCACGTCCCAGCCGTCCGCGGCGAGCGCCCGCGCGGTGGCGGCGCCGATGCCGGAGCTGGCCCCCGTGACGACGGCGGTCCCCCTGGTGCGTTGATCGGCCACGGCCGTCATCCTCACAGTCAGATGATGGGGCCGGCGCCCAGGCGGGACCAGTCGATGGTGGCGCGCTGGGGCATGTCGGGCAGGTAGGCGACCGGCACGACGGCGCCGGCGGTCAGGTAGCCGGCCTTGCCGTCGGGCACGCGGATCAGGGCCTGCTGCCGCATCTGCCCGCCGCCCGGGCCGGCGTAGGTGAAGGCGATCTGCATGACCGGGTCGTCGGCCTCGTGGGGGGCCAGCCCGGCGGCGACCTGCCCCGCGGTCATGCCGGTCGGCGCCGCGCTCTCGACGGACCCCTGGGTGGCGACGCCGCGGGCGACGATGTCGGCGGCGCTCACCGGCACGACCGCGGTGCCGCCGGCCGCGGCCTCGCCGCCGACCGCGAGCTGGGCGGGCGTGATCGGGGTGCCCGCGAGCGGTCCTCCCGTGAACGGTGGCGCCGCCGTGGCGGGCCCGGGCGATCCGGGCAGGCCACCGCCCCAGCCCAGCGCCGCGGCGGCCGCCGCGCCGGCGCTGTCGGGCCCGTCGGGGTCGACGGCGACATTCGACAGATCGTGCGGGTCGACCTTGACGGCGACGGTCATGCCCGGCTGGATCGAACCCCACTGGGTGCGGCCCTGCTGCACGTGCCGCACCTTCACCTGGTAGGCCGGCTGGCCGGGGATCGTCACCTGCAGGCCCAGCTCGACCACCAGGTTGACGCTGTTCACGATGGTGCCCGTGTCGCGGATCGACAGCACCTGGGCGATGCCGGGGACGCCGTCGCGCAGGACGGTGCCGGTGTCGAGCCCGCCCATGTAGCGGGCCACCAGCAGGAACACGACGGCGAGGAAGATCAGCGTGCCCCCGAAGATGCCCATCCCGAGCGCCGTCGCCGAGTCGGAGGCGGCCGCCATGGCGGCGAGCACGACGCCCCCCACGAGCGCCAGCAGCCCGAGGACCACGAAGGCGACCTTGGTTGTCCGCACCGTCCCACCTCTCCGCGCCTGCCCCGCACGGCACGCGCCCGCTCGCCCGGTTCGCTCACCCACCGGCCCATCCGAGGGCCGCACCGTACCCGGTGGGCCACGGCCCGGGCGGTCGGTCCCGGCCGTGCGCGGCGGTCGACCATGCCGAGGGGGCCCCGAGGGCCGCTGGTAGGTTTGGCCCACTGTGACCACGCGCCAGGGCTCCCGCTCATCGTCGCGCTCGCCGAGCAAGGCGAAGGGCAAGGGGACGGGCCGGTCGACCGGCCGGTCCCGCGGTGCGCGCAGCACCACCCGCCGCACGCCGGCCGCGTCGCGCCAGCCCACGCTCACCTCCCGGGCCCTGCGCTCCTCCGGGCGGGTGCTCGCCGACCACGCCGACGACGTCACCGGCCTGCTGCTGGTGGCTCTCGCCGTCGTGAGCGCCATGGGGCTCTATGCGGGCGGGGGTGGGCCCGTCGGGCGCGGCCTGGCCGACCTCACCGCCACCTCCTTCGGCTGGTTGCGGTACGCGGTGCCCGTGGCGCTGGCGGCGGGCGGCGCGGCGCTGATCCTCACGCGGACGCCGGCGCGCGCCGCGGGCCGCGACGGCGACGGGGACGGCGCGGGCGACGCCGAGGTCGACCGCCCGGCCCGCGCCGCCTACGTGACGGTGGGGGCGATCCTGCTGGCGCTGGCGGCCGCCGGCCTCGCCCACGTGGCGGGGGACCGGCCCACGTTCGGTGCCCCCCGGTCGGCGCTGCGCGACGCCGGCGGCTGGCTGGGGGTCGCCATCGGCGCGCCGTTGCACGCCACGGTCGGCACCGCCGGGGCGGTCGCCGTGCTCGCCCTGCTCGCCGTCGGCGGGCTGGTGGTCCTCACGCGCACGCCGCTGCGCGACGCCGCCGACCGCACCGTCGCCGGTGTGCGCCCGTTCACCAGCGTGGTCAACCAGCGGCTGGCGACCCTGTTCCGCCTGCCCTACGAGGGCGAACGGGACGGAGCCGACGTCATCGATCCCGCGCTCGTGCCCGACGACGACACGCTCGTCGAGCCCCCGGACGCCGGAGCCGGGGCGGCCGGTGGGGCCGACGACACGGCGGTCGATGCGAAGCGCCGCCGCCGAAAGGCCCCCAAGTTCGTCGCGCCCCAGCCCGACGAGGACGTCGACATCGAGCAGCTCCAGATCGCCCTCGGCCCGGCCGGCAAGGCGTCGCCCTGGAAGCTGCCGCCGCTCACCCTGCTCGAACGGTCGGGCACCCACCAGGTCGATCGCAAGTCCATCGAGGACACCGGCCGCACGCTCGAGAAGGCGCTGGCCGACCACGGGGTCGAGACCCGGCTCGTGGGCATGGTGGTGGGCCCCACCGTGTCGCGCTACGAGCTCGAGCTCGGGCCCGGCGTCAAGGTCAACCGGGTCACGAGCCTGCACAAGGACATCGCCTACGCCATGGCGACGCCCGACGTGCGCATCCTGGCGCCCATTCCCGGCAAGCAGGCCATCGGCATCGAGGTGCCCAACACCCGCCGCCAGATCGTGGCGCTGGCCGACATCCTCGTCAGCGAGGAGGCCCGGCGCGCCGCCCACCCGCTCGAGGTGGCGGTGGGCCGCGACATCAACGGCCGCTCGGTCATGATGAACCTCGCGGCGATGCCCCACGTCCTCATCGCCGGGGCCACGGGGGCCGGCAAGTCGAGCTGCCTCAACTCGGTGCTCACCTCGATCCTCATGCGGTCCACCCCCGATCAGGTGCGCATGATCCTGGTCGACCCCAAGCGGGTCGAGATGGGCCAGTACGACCGGCTGCCCCACCTGCTCACCCAGGTGGTGACCAACCCCAAGAAGGCGGCCAACGCGCTGGCGTGGGCGGTCAAGGAGATGGAGCGCCGGTACGACCTGCTGGCCGAGGTCGGCTTCCGCGACATCACCGGCTACAACGCCGCGGTCGACAAGGGCGATCTCGACGGCGATGGCCGGGCCACGGTCCACGGCTACGTCGACGGCGACGGCGACGGCAAGAGCGACGCCGCCGAGAGCGGGCGCCAGTACCCGCGCCTGCCGTTCATCCTGGTCGTCATCGACGAGCTCGCCGACCTGATGATGGTGGCGGCCCGCGACGTCGAGGAGTCGATCGCCCGGCTGGCGCAGATGGCCCGCGCCGTCGGCATCCACCTGGTCATCGCCACGCAGCGGCCGTCGGTGAACGTCATCACCGGCCTCATCAAGGCCAACGTGCCCGCCCGCATCGCGTTCGCGGTGTCGTCGGTGACCGACAGCCGGGTCATCCTCGACCAGGGCGGTGCCGAGCGGCTGGTGGGCAAGGGCGACATGCTCGTGCTCGACAGTGGCTCGTCGGTCGCCCGCCGCATCCAGGGCGCCTGGGTCACCGAGGACGAGGTCCGCAAGGTCGCCGCCGTGTGGAAGCGCCAGGCGCCCGACATCAGCTTCGACGACTCGGTGCAGGGCAGCGGCGACGAGGTCGCGGGCGGCGGCGGTGGCTCCGGTGGTGGCGGCGACGACGATGACGACCTGCTGTGGCAGGCCATGGAGCTTGTGGTCCGCAGCCAGCTCGGGTCCACCTCGATGCTGCAGCGCAAGCTGCGGGTGGGTTTCGCCCGGGCGGGTCGCCTGATGGACCTGCTCGAGCAGCGGGGCGTCGTCGGCCCGTCCGAGGGCTCCAAGGCGCGGGCGGTGCTCATGACCGTCGACGAGCTCGAGGAGCTGGTCGACGGCGGGGAGTGACCCGTGCCGGGAACCCATGTCACGCGGTGGGTGCCAGACGTCGTACGGTCGGGGGCATGAACGCGACGGCGGAGACCCCCGGTCCCGATGACGCGCCCGCTGCCGTCGGCACGGCTCCCGTGCCCGCGGCCCGCGCCGTCGGGGCCACCAAGACCTACGGCACCGGCCAGACGACCGTGGTGGCCCTCGACGACGTGACCGTCGAGATCCCCATCGGCCGGTACACGGCCATCATGGGCCCGTCCGGGTCGGGCAAATCGACGCTCATGCACTGCATGGCCGGGCTCGATTCCCTCACCGCCGGCCAGGTCTACGTGGGCGAGCAGGACCTGGGCGAGCTGTCCGAGGACCAGCTCACGCTGCTGCGGCGCGACCACATCGGCTTCGTGTTCCAGGCGTACAACCTGGTCCCCACGCTGACCGCCATCGAGAACATCACCCTCCCGTCGACCCTCGCGGGTCGCAAGGCGGATCGGGCCTGGCTCGACGAGGTGGTGGCCACGACCGGCCTGACCGACCGTCTGACCCACCGTCCGAGCGAGCTGTCGGGCGGCCAGCAGCAGCGGGTGGCGGTGGCGCGGGCCCTCGCGTCCCGGCCCGACATCATCTTCGCCGACGAGCCCACCGGCAACCTCGACTCGCGGGCAGGCGCCGAGATCCTCGGCTTCATGCAGCGCGCGGTGCGCGAGATGAACCAGACGATCGTGATGGTGACCCACGACCCGGTGGCCGCCGCGTACGCCGACACCGCACTGTTCCTGGCGGACGGCCGGATCGTCGACTCGATGGACGGCCCCACGGCCGAACGGGTGCTCGACCGGTTGAAGATGTTCGGGGAGTAGGCCGTTGCTCAAGGTCGCACTCCGGGGTCTCCGGGCCCACACATCGCGCCTGATCACGACGTTCCTGGCCGTGGCGCTGGGCGTGGCGTTCGTCGGGGGCGTGCTCGTGCTCACCGACACGGTGGACCGCACGTTCGACGACCTGTTCTCGGACGTCTACGCGAACACCGACGCGGTCGTGCGGTCGGACCAGACCATCGACCAGGGCTTCGGTGGCGGCGGCGAGGTCCGCGGGCTGATCGACGAGGACCTGATCGACGACGTCCGCGACGTGGACGGGGTCGCCGAGGCCGAGGTATCGGTGGACGGGTACGCCCGCATCATCGACAGGGACGGCGACCCTGTGGGCGACCCCGCCATGGGCGCGCCCACCTTCGGCACCAACTGGTACGACTCCCCGCTCAACCCGTTCACGTTGAGCGAGGGTCGCGGGCCCGAGGCCGACGACGAGGTGGTCATCGACCGCGCCTCCGCGGAACGCACCGACTACGAGGTGGGCGACACGGTCCCGGTCCAGACGCGGGCAGGGACCAGCGAGTACACCCTCACCGGCATCGCCCGCTTCGGCAGCGCCGACAGCCCCGGCGGTGCGTCGTTCGCCATGTGGACCGTCGAGGAAGCCCAGGCGCAGTTGGGCGAGCCGGGCAAGGTCAGCTCGATCTCGGCCGCGGCCGAGGACGGCGTGACCCAGAGCGAGCTCGTGGGGAGCATCCGCGACGAGTTGGGCTCGGACGCCGACGTCGAGGTCGTGACCGGCGCGGAGATCACGAAGGAGACGCAGGACGACATCCAGCAGGCCCTGTCGTTCCTCACCATCTTCCTCGGGTTCTTCGGCTTGATCGCCGTGGTGGTCGGCGCGTTCGTCATCTACAACGCCTTCTCCATCATCGTCGCCCAGCGCACCCGGGAGATGGCGCTGCTGCGGGCCGTCGGCGCGCGCCGCCGTCAGGTCAGGCGGGCCGTGCTGGTCGAGGCGCTCGTGGTGGGCATCGCCGGCTCGGCCTTCGGCATGGTGCTGGGCCTCGGCGTGGCGTTGCTGCTGTCCACGTTCCTCCAGCTCCCCGACTCGTCGATCGCCATCCTTCCCCGGTCGGTGGCCACCGCGCTGGCGGTGGGCATCGTGGTGACCCTGGTATCGGCGCTGATCCCCGCGTGGCGGGCGTCGCGGGTGCCGCCGCTGGCCGCCATGCGGGACGTGGCCGTCGACACGAGCGCCCGGTCGCGGGTGCGGCTCGTGCTCGGCCTCGTGGTGCTCGTCCTGTCCGGTGTCCTCGTGGTCGTCGGCGCCCTCGGGAACGATCCCCCCTTCGTCGGCCTCGGCGTGCTCGGGATCTTCGTGGGGACGCTGCTGTTCAGCCCCGTCCTGGCCCCGCCGGTGTCGAGGGTGCTCGGGGCGCCCGTGGCCCGCTTCCGGGGCGTCGCCGGCGAGCTGGCCCGCGACAACGCGGCCCGGAACCCGCGGCGCACGGCGTCCACGGCCTTCGCCCTGATGATCGGCGTGGGCCTGGTGACGTTCTTCCTCGTGCTCAACGCCTCGGTGCGCCAGTCCATCGACGAGGCGCTGTCGTCCGGGTTCCGGGGCGACTTCATCGTGACCACCGACGACTTCGGCCTGGTGGGCCTGCCACCGTCCGTGGGGGACGACATCGCAGAGCTGCCCGAGGTCGACCAGGTCGTCCCGATCCGGTTCGCACCGGCGTTCGTCGGCGACGACACGAGCGCGGTGACCGGCACCAACGACGGGGTGTTCGACCTCTTCGAGATCGACATCACCGCCGGCGATGCCGACCTGGGCGCCGGCGAGGTCATCATCGACTCCGACACCGCCAGCAGCGACGGCCTGAGCGTCGGCGACACCGTCGACATCCGCTTCCTCGACGATGCCCGCGGCGACTCGCCGCCCCCGGCCACCGTGTCGGGCATCTACGAGGCCGGCCCGACCGAGAACATCGGCAGCTACGTCATCGGGCTCGACGACTACGACGCGGCGGTCGCCAACCCGACCGACGTCCAGGTGTTCGTCCGCCTGGCCGACGGCGTGTCGGTCGCTGAGGCCCAGCCCGCCATCGAGGACGTCGTGGCCCAGTACCCGACGGCCGACGTCGACAGCGTCGACCAGTTCAAGGACACGATCGGCGCCCAGTTCGACCCGATCCTGCTGCTCATCGTCGTGCTGCTGACGCTGGCCATCATCATCGCCCTGCTCGGCATCGCCAACACCATCGCCCTGTCGGTGCTCGAGCGGACGCGCGAGCTCGGCCTGCTGCGGGCCGTGGGCATGCGCCGCCGCCAGGTCAGCTCGGCGATCCGCTGGGAGTCGGCCATCATCTCGCTGTTCGGCACCGTGCTGGGCCTGGGCGTCGGCCTGCTCGGCGGGTGGGGGATCACCCGGTCCCTCCGGGACGAGGGCTTCCAGGCGTTCGCCGTCCCGTTCGGCTCGCTCGTCGTCATCGCTCTGGTCGCCGGGTTCCTGGGCTTGGCGGCGGCGCTGATCCCGGCCTACCGGGCCGCCCACATGAGCGTGCTCGAGGCCATCAGCACCGAGTGAGCACCACTCGGCTCCCGCCGTCCGACATCGACCTCGCGTATCCGTCCGGACGCACAGCGTAGGATCCGCCTGTGCAATCGACCGCCGTGGCAGATCTCGTCACCCGCGCGCGTGACGGCGACGAGCAGGCGTGGGACGACCTGGTCGAGCGCTACCTCGGCATGGTGCACGCCATCTGCCGCGGCCACCGGCTGGGCGTCGACGACGCGGCGGACGTCAACCAGGTGGTGTGGCTGCGGCTGGTCGAGCACCTGTCGCGCATCCGCAGCCCGGCCGCGGTGGGCGGTTGGATCGCCGCGACGGCCCGCAACGAGTGCCTGCGCGTGCTGCGCCTGGCGGGGCGGGTGGTGCTGACCGAGGACGCGGAGCTCGACCACGCCGAGGAGCGCGACGCCGGCGTCGACACCGGGTTGCTGGTCTACGAGCGGGACCGGGCGCTGCTCGACGCGTTCGCCCGCCTGGGCGACCGCTGCCAGCACCTGCTCCGGCTGCTCATGGCCGACCCGGCGCCCAGCTACGACGAGGTGGCCGCCGCGCTCGACATGCCCGTGGGTAGCATCGGGCCGACACGGGGGCGCTGCCTGGAGCAGCTCCGCCACCTGCTGGGATGACCGGCATGGACGCACGACTGGGGACCATCGACCGCATGGGCGAGTCGCAGACGCTGGGTGACGAGCACCTCGCCGCCGAGGTGGCTCGGGTGGTCCGCGTCGCCGATCCGGTACCTACGGCCTGGAAGGCGGCGGCCCGCGCCACGTTCGCCTGGACGTCGATCGCCGGCGACACCGCCCAGCTCGCCTACGACTCCCTGCTCACGGGCGCCGACGAGGGCGTGGCGGCGCGGCGGTCGGGCGACGACGGCGACGGCCGGGCGCCGCTGTCGGGCTCGGTGCCCCGCCAGCTCCGCTACAGCTGCGGGCAGCTGGCCGTCGAGCTCGACCTCGACGTCGGCAGCGACAAGCTGCGGGTGGTCGGCCGGGTGCTGCCGGCGGCGGCCGTCGAGGTGGTGGCCCACTGGCCGGGCGGCCGGCGGGAGACGGCCAGCGACGCGGCAGGTGGCTTCCGGTTCGACGAGCTGCCCCGGCGCCCGCTGTGCTTCGAGGTGAGGGGCCCCGCGCCGGTCAAGACCGGGTGGGTCGTCGCCTGACCGCAGCAAGTAGCCTTGGCCCGATGTCCCGCTCCTTCTGGGTCGAGACGCTGGGCTGTCCGAAGAACCAGGTGGACTCGGACAAGCTGAGCTGGGCGCTGGCGGCCGACGGCCTGGTCGCCGCCGACGCGCCCGAGGGCGCCGACCTGGTGGTGGTCAACACGTGCGCGTTCATCGAGGACGCCCGACGCGAGTCCATCGACGTCGTGCTGGCGCTGGCCGATCGCCGGCAGGCGGGTGCCGAGCTGGTGGTCACCGGGTGCATGGCCGAGCGCTACGGCCACGAGCTGGCCGAGGCGCTGCCCGAGGTCGACGCGGTGGCCGGCTTCGGCGTGCCCGTGACGCTCGGGCCCACACGATCCCGGGCGGCAGGCGACGCCGTGCCGGCGTTCGACCTCCTCAACCTGCCGCGCCCCCCGGCGGCCGCGCCGTGGGCCTATGTCAAGGTGGCCGAGGGCTGCGACCGGGCCTGCGGCTTCTGCGCCATCCCGTCGTTCCGGGGGCGGCAGCGCAGCCGCGCGTTCTCGGCCGTGGTCGACGAGGTCGACGGGCTGGTGGCGTCGGGCGTGCGCGAGGTCGTGCTCGTGGCCCAGGACCTGGCGGCTTACGGGCGGGACCAGGGCCGGGGCGAGCGGCAGATCGTGCCCCTGGTCGACACCCTGGCCGGGCGGGTCGACCGGGTCCGGCTGCTGTACCTGTATCCGTCCGACCTCACGAGCGGCCTGATCGACGCCATCTGCGCCACCGGGGTGCCCTACTTCGACCTGTCCCTGCAGCACACGTCCAGGCCGCTGCTGCGCCGGATGCGGCGCTGGGGCGACGGCGACCGCTTCCTGCGCCGCATCCACGAGATCCGGGAGCGCGCCCCCGAGGCCGCGTTCCGGTCGAGCTTCATCGTCGGCTACCCGGGCGAGACCGAGGACGACCACGACGACCTGCTGCGGTTCGTGGCCGAGGCCGACCTCGACTGGGCCGGCTTCTTCGCCTACAGCCGCGAGGAGGGCACCTACGCGGCGGATCTCGACGGGCAGGTCGACGACGACCTCATGGCCGACCGCCTGGCCGAGCTGCGCGAGCTGCAGGACGGCATCACCGCCCGCCGCCGCGACGCCCTGATCGGCTCGGTGGTCGAGGTGCTGGTCGACGCCCCCGGTGTCGCCCGCGGCCACCGCGAGGCACCGGAGATCGACGGCATCGTCGCCGTGCCGCACACGCTGTCGGTGGGCGAGCTGGTCAAGGTGCGCGTCGAGGGCGCCGCCGGGCCCGACCTCGAAGCCGTCCGGACCTAGGGGCCTAGGTGGCGACGTCGTTCGGCCCCTCTGCCCTGGCCACCCCCGCCAACGCGGTCACCATCGCGCGGCTGCTGTGCGCGCCGCTGTTGTGGCTGCTGATCGTGGCCGTGGGCCCGTCGTACGTGACGTTGACGGCCTGGATCCTGCTGGCGTCGACCGACGGCGTCGACGGCTACCTGGCGCGCCGCCACGGCACCACCCGCTCGGGCGCGTTCCTCGACCCGCTGGCCGACAAGGCCCTGGTGCTGGGAGCCATGTGGGCGCTGGTGGCGACCGACCTGTTCTGGTGGCTCCCGGTCGCCCTCATCACCGTGCGCGAGCTGGCCATCTCGGGCTTCCGGTCGTACTGGGGACGGCGGGGCCTGGCCGTGCCCGCGACGGGCTGGGCCAAGGTGAAGACGGTGGTCCAGGCCGTGGCGGTGGGCCTGGCGCTGCTGCCCCCGGTCGCCGAGCAGCACCTGTGGCTGGCGGCGACCGCCCTCTGGGTCGCGACCGCGCTGACGCTGGCCACCGGCGCGCAGTACGTGGTCGAGGGCAGCCGGGCGACCGTCACCGGCGGGACGCGGGCGTGAGCCACCAGGCAGCGAGCCCCGGCGGCAGGCGTCGGGGCCGACGAGAGGGAGCGGCACGGACACATGCGCTGTGAAGTCGTGGCGGTGGGCACCGAGCTGCTGCTCGGCCAGATCGTCGACACCAACTCGGCCTGGCTGGGCGAGCAGCTCGCGCTGGCGGGCATCGACCGCACCCACGGCCAGACCGTGGGCGACAACCTCGAGCGCATCGTCGCCGCGCTCACCCTGGCGCTCTCGCGGTCGGACGCGGTGATCGTGTGCGGCGGCCTCGGGCCCACCCAGGACGACATCACCCGCGACGCCATCGCCGAGGTGATGGGGGTGGCGCTGCTGCCTGACGACGACGTCGCCGACCGCATCCTCGAGCGGTTCGCCGCCCGGGGGCGGCGCATGCCGGCCAACAACATGCGCCAGGCCCTGGTTCCGGAAGGTGCGACGGCGATCGCCGATCCCCAGCCCGGCACCGCCCCGGGGCTGATCTGCCCGGTGGGCGACAAGGTCGTGTACGCGGTCCCGGGCGTGCCCTACGAGCTGCACGAGATCGTCCGGGGCGCCGTGTTGCCCGACCTGGCCCGGCGGGCGGGGACCGTGGCCGTGATCCGCTCGCGCACGCTGCGGACCTGGGGCGACAGCGAGTCGGGCCTGGCCGAGCGCCTGGCCGACCACATGCTCGAGCTCGACGAGGGCGGGCCGACCGCCCCCACGCTGGCGTTCCTGGCCAGCGGCATCGAGGGCCTCAAGGTGCGCATCACCGTGAAGGCCGACGACGAGGACACCGCCGCCCGCCTCATCGAGGCCGAGGACAAGGTGGTGCGCGACATCATCGGCGACATCGTGTTCGGCGTCGACGACGAGTCGATGGAGCACGTGGTGGGGTCCCGGCTGGCCGCGCGCGGCCTCACGCTGGCCGTGGCCGAGTCGCTGACCGGCGGGCTGGTCGCCTCGCGGCTGGTCGGCGTGCCCGGATCGAGCGACTGGTTCCGCGGGGGAGTGGTGTCCTACGCCCCGGACGTCAAGTTCTCGGTGCTGGGTGTGCCCGAGGGTCCGGTCGTGTCGGCTGCCGCGGCGGCGGCCATGGCCTCCGGCGTGCGCGACCTGCTGGGGGCCGACGTGGGCCTGGGGGTGACCGGCGTGGCCGGGCCCGCGGGCCTCGAGGGCGAGTCGCCGGGGACGGTGCACTTCGCGGTCGTGGTGGGCGATGCCGAGCCGGTCACGACCCGGCTCGACCTGCCCGGCGACCGCGAGCGGGTGCGGCAGTTCGCCTGCATCTCGCTGCTGGACATGTTGCGCCGCGTGCTCTGACGAGCGCGGCGACGGCCGGGGGCGCCGCGCGGGCGGTCGGGCGCGCCCGCCGGGCTCGTCAGGGCAGGAAGGTGGTGGTCCCGGGCTCGGGCAGCGCCACCCAGGTGCGGCCGGGCGTGAGCCGGATGGGGTCGCCGTTCCCGTCCACGTACTGCGTGGGCGCGTCGATTGACCGCTTGACCCACCGCGCCGTGAAGGCACGTCCGGCGGACAGCACCAGCGCCTCGCCCCGGCCCACGAGCTGCGCCTCCCGGATGGGCACCCCGAACTGGTCGTTGGTGTCGCTCGGGGCGTACGGGGTGTAGGAGACGATGACGTTCTCGGGCGCGATCTGCTGGCCCAGGGCGTCGACGTGCGGGGTCCCGGCCTGGGAGCGGGCCCACCCGCGGCCGTTCCAGCGGTAGTCGACCGGGGCGGAACCGCCCTCGGTGCCGAAGACGATGTGCACGCCGGTGACCGGCCGGCCCAGCGGCCGCTCGCCGCGCTGGCGGTAGGCGAACAGCTGGGCGGCGGGCGGGGTGGCGCCGGCGACGCCGGCGTTCCAGGCCGCCATGGTGCTGTCGAGCATCAGGTTGTTCGGCGCGCGGCGGTTGCCGGCGCGGCTGTACAGCCCGGAGGCCACGTCGTAGCCGATGTCGATCATCCCCGCCGCCCGGATCCGCTCGGCGAAGATGGCGTTCGCACCCGACCAGGCGAACAGCGGCGTGCCGAAGGCCCGGAACAGCCCGATGTCCGACGTGCGCGCCGAGCGCACCGGGCCGACCGGCTGGGAATCGTGGGAGTGGAACACCGCCATGAACCGGGTCACGGCCCCCTCCACCCGCTCCTCGTACACGATGTCGGCCTGGTTGAGGCCGATCTGGGGGCGGGCCTTGGGCTCGGCGTTGTCGATCTTCACGATGAGCGTGGGGCGGGCCGACACGGCGGGGTCGGTCGCGGGCATCCCGGTCAGCGGGTAGACCGGCGGCGGGGGCGCGGTCGTGGCCGTCGTGGTGCTGGGCCTGGTGGTCGTGGTCGTCGTGGTGGTCGTGGTGGGGACCGCGGCCTCGCCGCCGCCGGCGTTGACCGCCACGACACCGGCCGTCATCAGGACCATCACCACGATGACGCCGGCCAGCACCCGGCCCCGGGGGGTCGCCAGGGCGGCGCGCACGCGCCCGGCGCGCCCTCCGCTGCCCGGCCGGCTGGTGCCGCCGTCGCCGGGTGCCTGGTCCGGCGCGGCGGCATCGGGCGCGCCGGGTGGATCGTCCCTGGTGTTTCCGTCCTCAGCCATCGTATGAGGGTGTCCTGGCGATCGCCCCTTGCGCCAATCCTGCCACGATGGGCGTCGTCGGTGGTGGCACAGCGTGGTCGCCGTCCTGTCACACTGCGGGCGTGCGTCTGTTCGTCGCGGTGCGCCTGCCGGAGCCGGTGCTCGACGGGGTGGCCGCCCTCCGCCGACCGGCGCAGGCGGGCGTGCGGTGGACCACGCGGGCGCAGTGGCACGTCACGCTGCGGTTCCTGGGCGAGGTCACCGATGCCGCACCGGTGGTGGCGGCCCTCGAGCGCGTGTCGCTGCCGGGCGCCGAAGGGCGGTTGGGGCCGGCGGTGGGGCGGCTGGGCCGCGAGGTGGTCATGGTGCCGGTGCAGGGCCTCGACGCGCTGGCCGAGGCGGTGGTGTCGGCCACGGCCGCGGTCGGCCTCCCGCCCGAGGGGCGTGCGTTCCGCGGGCACCTGACGCTGGCCCGCGTGCGGCACGGCCCGGTGCGTGCGCTCGTGGGCGAGGCGATCGACCTGCGCTTCTCGGTGGAGGACGTGCGCCTGGTGCGCAGCCACCTGGGGCGGGACGGGGCCCGCTACGAGGACCTCCACGTGCGGCCGGTGGGCTGAGCCCGGCGGCTCCACCCGTCGCGTCCGGGTTTCGGGCGCGGGTCCTTGAACGAACAGGCGTTCGAAACTACAGTCATGTCGTTCCCACGGGCATCCGCCCAAAGCGTCATACCCCGTCCTTAAGGTCTGTGTTGCCGGTAGGGCCCGTTCGGCCCGTCGAGATCGCACCGGGCCGGTCATCGGAGCCGGCCCCCACCGCCACAACCGCACCACCGCAGGAAAGGACCACACCGGTGGATCGACAGAAGAACCTCGACATGGCCCTCAGCCAGATCGAGAAGCAGTTCGGCAAGGGCTCCGTCATGAAGATGGGTGAGAAGGGCACCATGGCCATCGCGGCCATCCCCACCGGTGCGCTCTCGCTCGACCTGGCGCTGGGCATCGGCGGCCTGCCCCGCGGCCGCGTCACCGAGGTCTACGGGCCCGAGTCGTCGGGCAAGTCCACCCTCGCCCTGCACGTGGTGGCCGAGGCGCAGCGCAACGGGGGCATCTGCGCGTACGTCGACGCCGAGCACGCGCTCGACCCGGTCTACGCCCGGGCCATCGGTGTCGACATCGACGAGCTGCTCATCTCCCAGCCCGACACGGGTGAGCAGGCGCTCGAGATCACCGACATGCTGGTGCGCTCCGGTGCGATCGACGTGGTGGTCATCGACTCGGTGGCCGCGCTCACGCCCCGGGCCGAGATCGAGGGCGAGATGGGCGACACCCACGTCGGCCTCCAGGCCCGGCTCATGTCCCAGGCGCTGCGCAAGCTCACGGGCAACCTCCACAAGTCCGACACCATCGCCCTCTTCATCAACCAGCTCCGCGAGAAGATCGGCGTCATGTTCGGCTCACCCGAGACCACGCCCGGTGGTCGTGCGCTCAAGTTCTACTCCTCTGTGCGGTTGGACATCCGGCGCATCGAGTCGATCAAGGACGGTGTCGAGGTCGTCGGCAACCGCACCCGGGTCAAGGTCGTGAAGAACAAGTGCTTCGCCGCCGGCACCATGGTGTTCGACCCCGTCAGCGGGGTCTCCCGTCCCATCGAGACCATCGTCGAGAACGGAGCGGGTGGTTCGGTCGTCGCAGCCGACAAGCTCGGTCAGCTCCACGTGCGGCCCATCGTCCAGCGTCTCGATCAGGGTGAGGCCGAGTGCGTGGGCCTGCGGCTACGAGACGGCACCGAGTTGTGGGTCACTCCCGATCACGAGGTGCTGACCGACACGGGTTGGCGCGAGGCCGGAGGTCTTGTCGTCGGCGACAGGGTGGCGCGTCCCCGCCGATTCCTCGGCTTCGGCGACGCCACGCCGGTGCCGGCCGACCACGCTCGGCTCCTGGGCTATCTCATCGGTGACGGTTACGTCGGGGGCAGGACGCCGGTGACCTTCATCAACGTCCAGCCCGTCCTGCGGGCCGACGCCGCGGCGATCGCCGGCACGCTCGGCTGCACGACGGCGTTGCGCGGGCGTGGCTACGAGCTGGCGATCTCGCACCGGCCGGGCGAGCGCAACGGCGTCCTGGGGCTGTGCAGATGGGCCGGCATCTACGGCCATCTCGCCGGCGAGAAGCGCGTCCCCGAGGCCTTCTTCGCACCCGACGTGGCCGCCGATGTCGTCGCCAACCTCGTGTTCGGCATCTGGGAGAGCGATGGTCACGTCACACGCGAGCAGACGGGTGGGGTGCGGCTCGGCTTCACGACCACGTCCCCGCAGCTCGCCCATCAGCTCCACTGGCTGCTGCTCCGATGGGGCATCGGCAGCTCGGTCCGGGTGTACGACCCCACACAGAAGCGTCCCAGCCTCATCGACGGTCGTCGGGTGCAGGGCAAGCTCCCGTGTTGGGAGGTGCGTGTGTCGGGCATCGACAACGTCACCCGGTTTGCCGAGGCGGTGCCCATGTGGGGTCCCCGGGGCCAGGTCCTCACGGCCGCACTGGCCGACCCTGGGCTGTCCTCTCACCGCGGGTCTCAGCAGGGTTACTTGCCGGGAAACGTCACCGAACCCGTCCTCGCCTACCTGCGCGGTCGCGGTGTCACGGCAGCGATGGCGGCAGCGATGGTGGGTGACACCGCCGGCAGTCCTCGAGGTGGCCTCAAGCAGGTCCTCGGGGTATCCCGCTTGCGACGTGACCGGGTCGGGCGCCTGGCCGATGCGCTCGACAGCGAGTTCCTCCGGGGCGTGCTGGTCGAGGACGTCTGGTACGACAAGGTGGTCGAAGTGCTCGAACCCGAGTGGCGGCCGGTCTACGACGTCGAGGTCGACGAGCACCACACGCTGGTCGCCAACGACGTCGTGGCCTCTAATTGCGCACCTCCTTTCAAGCAGAGCGAGTTTGACATCATGTATGGCAAGGGCATCAGCCGCGAGGGCTCGTTGCTCGACATCGGTGTCGACATCGGTCTCGTGAAGAAGTCGGGCGCCTGGTACACCTACGACGGTGAGCAGCTCGGCCAGGGCCGGGAGAACGCCAAGCAGTTCCTGCTCGACCATCCCGAGGTCATGGTCGAGATCTCCGAGCGCATCCGCTCACAGCTGGGCATCGGTACCACCTCGGGCGCTGCGGACGGCGACAGCCTCGCCGGCAACGGCAACGGCAACGGCAACGGCAACGGTGCAGGCGACACGATGTCGGCCGCCGACGACCTGCCCATCACCCTCGACGACTGATCAGATCGCGGCGGGTGGTGGGCGGTGTGGCGGCCACCCTCCACCCGCCGCTCCGCACCGGCGGCAACGGCTCGCATGTGACCGCGCGGTAGCCGCACTCGGCACTAACGTGCCCGCGGTCAGAGGACGCCGAGCACGAGTCTGGGGATGATGACCGTCGGCACCACATCGGCGCGCAAGGGGGCGACGCCGGGGGCGCAGCCCGCCGGACAGGGTGCGGACGACGCCCGTCGCGCCGCGCTCCGCCGCTTCCTGCGGTCCTACGGGCCGGCGATCGCCATCGTCGTGGTCCAGCAGGTCGTCTTCCCGGCACCGTCGGGCATCGTGGTGCGGGGCCTGGTGGTGGGTGGGCTCACCGCCCTCGTCGCGCTGGGCATGGCCCTCGTCTACCGGGCCAACCGCATCATCAACTTCGCCCAGGCCGATCTGGGCCTGGCGCCCACCGTCCTCACCTTCCTCCTGCTCGAGCAGTCGGGTGTGCCGTACCCGGTGGCGGTGGCCGCCGGGCTCGCCGCCGCCGTCGCCCTCGGCGCCGTGACCGAACGGGTGGTCATCCGCCGCTTCGCCCGCTCGCCGCGGCTGCTCGTCACCATCGCGACGATCGGGCTCAGCCAGGTACTCGTGGCGGGCACGCTGCTGCTTCCCCGCCTGTGGGACGTCGATGTGGTGGCGGGCCGGATCGCCCCGCCCGTCGACGCCACGCGCACCATCGGCGGCATCGTCTTCGACGTCAACGACCTGCTGGGGTTGATCGTCACGCCCGTCGTGCTGGTGATCGTGAGCGCCTTCCTCCAGCGCAGCGCGTCCGGCACGGCCATACGCGCCAGCGCCGACAGCGCCGACCGGGCGGCCCTGCTGGGCGTGCCGGTGGGACGCCTGCAGACGCTCGTGTGGTCGGTCGCGGGCGCGCTGGCGTTCACGGCTGTCTTCCTGCGCAGCGGCATCCTCGACCTGCCGACGGGCAGCGCCCTCGGCTTCGGCGTGCTGCTCCGGGCGCTCGTCGCGCTCCTGCTGGGGCGCCTCACCGATCTCGGCGGGGTGACATCCGCCGCCATCGCGCTGGGCCTGCTCGAGCAGGGCATCGCCTGGGACCACAACCCGTCGATCATCGACCCGGTGCTGGGCCTCGTCGTGATCGCCGCCCTGGTGTGGCGGCGGCGCGAGGCCGGCACCACAGACGCCGGGGAGGCCGCGGCCTGGCGGGCGGCCGACGAGGTCCGCCCGGTCCCGGGCCTGCTCGCCGGCCTGTCGGGCGCCCGCGTCCTGCGGTTCGGCACGCTCGCCGTCGTCGGGGTGGTGGCGCTGGCCCTGCCCACCGTCCTGCGGGGCGACCAGCAGTTCAAGGCCGCCGCCATGCTCATCTACGCGGTGCTCGGCCTGTCGCTCGTGCTGCTGTCGGGGTGGGGGGGCGTCGTCTCGCTGGGGCAGATCGCCTTCTTCGCCCTCGGCGCCGCGGTCACCGGCCTCGTGGTGGGGGAGTGGGGCGCCGACCTGTTCGCGGCGCTGGCGGTGGCGATGGTGGTCGGTGCGGTCGCCGCCACGCTGGTCGGGTTGCCGGCGGTGCGGTTGCGGGGCCTCTACCTGGCGATCACGACCTTCGCCTTCGCGCTGGCCACCACGTCGTTCCTGCTCAACGACGACTACTTCGGCTGGGTGCCCACCGAGCGGGTCGAGCGGGCGCCGCTGCTCGGCGGGCTCGCCGTCGAGTCCGAGGCGGCGGTGTACTACCTGGTCCTCGCCGTGCTCGTGGTGGTCGTGGTGGGCCTGCGGGGCGTCCGCACCAGCCGGTTCGGCCGGGCCCTCGTGGCGGTGCGTGACAACGAGGCCGCCGCCGCGTCCTATGGCGTCGACCCGGTGCGCCTGCGCCTCGGCGCGTTCGCCCTCTCGGGCGCGATCGCGGCGCTGGCCGGCGGCCTCTTCATGCACCACGAGCGGGCGTTCGACCCCTCCTCCTACGCGCCGATCGAGAACCTGGTCGTGCTGACCATGGTCGTGGTGGGCGGCATGACGGCGCTGGCCGGTTCGGTCCTCGGCGCGCTGTTCCTGTTCGGGGCGCGCTGGTTCCTCGAGCCCGAGTGGCAGTTCCTCGCCTCGGGCATCGGCGTCCTCGCCGTCCTCCTCCTGGCGCCCGGCGGGCTGGCCGGGCTGGTGTACCGGGTGCGCGACCGCTGGCTGCGCGGGGTCGCGGCGCGGGCCGGCCTGGTGGTGCCCGGCTACAGCTCCATCCACGACGGCGACCGGGACGGCGATGGCGACGGCGGGCGCGACCGCGACATCTCGCCCGGCGAGGCGTCGGCCGCGCCCTCGCTGCCCGCGGGCGCCGAGCCGGCGGGCACCCTGTTGGACGTCGTCGACGTCGAGGCCGGGTACGGCGGCGTGCCGGTGCTGGTCGGTGTCGACCTGGCGGTGCGGCAGGGCGAGGCCGTGGCGTTGCTGGGCACGAACGGTGCCGGGAAGTCGACGCTGCTCCGGGCGGTCTCCGGGCTCGTCTCCCTGGACGACGGGTCGATCGCCTTCGCGGGGCGCTCGCTCGCCGGGCTCGCCCCCCATCAGGTGGCGGCGCTCGGCGTCGTGCAGATGCCGGGCGGGGCGGGGGTGTTCCCCTCGTTGACGGTGGACGAGAACCTGCGGGTCGCCTGCTGGCTCCATCGCGGCGACACCGCGGGCACCGCGGCCGACCTGGCCCGCGTGCGCGACCTGTTCCCCGTGCTCACCGAGCGGGCGGGCCAGCCGGCGGGCACGCTGTCCGGCGGTCAGCAGCAGATGCTGGCCCTGGCGATGGCGGTGGTGATGCGCCCGCGGCTGCTGATGATCGACGAGCTGTCGCTCGGCCTCGCGCCTGCGGTGGTCGCCCAGCTCCTCGACTTCGTCGACCACCTGCGGGACGGCGGCACCACGCTCCTGATCGTCGAGCAGTCCGTGAACGTGGCGCTGGAGATCGCCGATCGGGCCGTCTTCCTGGAGCGGGGTCGGGTGCGGTTCTCCGGTCCCGCCGGCGACCTGCTCGACCGCCCCGACCTGTTGCGGTCGGTGTTCCTGGGCGAGGCGTCGCGGGCGGTCGAGACGTCAGCGGGCGGCCGGGCCGACGATGCCGCCGGCGCCCCCGGCCCGGGTGGTGGCGCCCCGGGACGTCGGGCCGCCGGTGATCAGGCCTCGGGTGACGAGGCCTCGGGTGACGAGACCTCGGGCGGCGTGACCGCGGCCGAGGCCTCCGGCGAAGCGGGGTCGGGCGCCCCGGTGCTGCGGGCCGTCGATCTGTCGGTCGCGTTCGGGGGCGTGCACGCCGTCGACGGCGTGTCGTTCGCCGTGGCGCGGGGCGAGATCGTGGGCGTCATCGGCCCCAACGGTGCCGGCAAGACGACCGTGTTCGACCTCCTCGGCGGCACCCTGGCGCCCGACGGCGGGCGGGTCGAGCTGGAGGGTGCCGACGTGACGGGGCTGCGGGCGGCGCAGCGGGCGCGGCGTGGGCTCGGCCGCTCCTTCCAGGACGCCCGCCTGTTCCCGGCCCTCACCGTGGACGAGACGATCGCGGTGGCCCTCGAACGGTGGATCGACGTCCGCGACCCGCTCTCGGCGGCGCTGCGGCTGCCCAACGCCGTCGACAGCGAGCACGCCGTCGCCCGGCGGGTGGACGAGCTGGTCGAGCTGCTGGGCCTGGGCGACCACCGCGCGCTGTTCCTGCGCGAGCTGTCCACCGGCACCCGCCGGATCGTCGACCTGGCCTGCCTGCTCGCCCATCGCCCCCGGGTGGTGCTCCTGGACGAGCCGGCGGCGGGCATCGCCCAGCGCGAGGTCGAGCAGCTCGCACCGCTCATCCGCCGCATCCGCGACGAGACCAGCGCCAGCCTGGTGGTCGTCGAGCACGACCTCCCGCTCGTGCGCGAGGTCGCCGGCCGGGTCGTGGCCATGGACAGGGGGCGCGTCCTGGCCGACGGCCCGCCCGAGGTCGTGCTCACCGCCCCGGCCGTGGTGGCGGCGTACATCGGCGACGACGATCGGGCGGCCCACCGCTCCGGCGCCCGCCCGTCCGCTCCGAGATCGTGACCGCCCGCCACCCCAACGAGGATCCCGCCATGCAGCCCGACAGCGACAGCCCA
Source organism: uncultured Acidimicrobiales bacterium (assembly GCA_963842395.1). Taxonomy (GTDB): domain Bacteria; phylum Actinomycetota; class Acidimicrobiia; order Acidimicrobiales; family VFJN01; genus ZC4RG19. The sequence continues at coordinate 1,218,165 of CAWJGJ010000001.1, read as the reverse complement.
CCGCCGGCCTCCGGCCGACGTGCCCTCCGCCGCTACGGCCCGATCGCGCTCGTCGTCCTGGTGGTGGCGGGCCTGGTCGGCGCCTCGTTCCTCGGCGGTGACGACGAGGGTGAGCAGGAAGACACCGAGGCGGGCGCGGTGCCGGCCGGCGAGCTGCCCGAGGGGGTCGTCACGTGGGGCATGGCGCAGGAGGACGACCTCGACGTGACGTTCCCCGACACGTGCGACACCGAGTCGGGCAAGGTCGCCATCCCCTTCTTCTTCCGGGCCGAGTGCGTGGCCGACAGCGACGTCGACGGCGGCGCGTCGTCGCCCGGCGTCACCTCCGACAGCATCAAGGTCGTGGCGTGGCTGCCGAACGACGACGATCCCATCTTCGGCATCGTGCGCCAGGCGCTGGGCATCGACGACACGGTCGACGAGGTCCGCGATACCTACGAGGGCCTGGTGGCCATCTTCCAGGACTACTACGTGACCTACGGGCGCACCGTCGAGCTCGAGTTCGTCGAGGCGTCCGGCAGCATGCTCGACCCGGTGGCCGCCCGGGCCGACGCGGTGCGGGCGGCCGAGCTCGAGCCGTTCGCCGTGCTGGGCGGCCCCCTGCTGGCGTCGACGTGGACCGAGGAGCTGCACGCCCGCGACATCGTCTGCCTGTTCTGCCCGGGCATCGACGACCCGCAGCCCAGCGCGTTCGGCATCCAGCCCACCCAGGGCCAGATCCAGGACCACGTGGTGTCGTACGTGACGGCCAAGCTCAAGGACGGGACGGCCGACTTCGCGGGGGAGGGCAGCCAGGGCGAGGATCGCGTGTTCGGCCTCCTGTCGCTGGCCCAGAGCGACGGCGACGAGCGCCGCGCCGAGCGCTACGAGGAGGCGTTCGCCGACGAGGGCATCGACATCGCCGAGAACGCGACGTTCCCGCTCGATCCAACCCGGGCCCAGGAGCTGGCGACCGGGATCATCGCCCAGATGAAGGACGCCGGTGTCACCACGGTCATCGTCCGGGCCGATCCCATCACGCTGCCCGCCTTCACCCGCGAGGCGACCCGCCAGAACTGGTTCCCGGAGTGGGTCATCGGCGGCTACCCCTTCACCGACTCGTCGACCTTCGCCCGCACCTTCGACCAGGAGCAGTGGTCGCACGCGTTCGGCCTCAGCTTCCTGCCGCCGAACGCGCCCCGCGAGCTCACCCCGCCCTACCAGCTCTACGAGTGGTACCACGGCTCGCCGCCGCCCGCCGACGACAGCCTGTTCCTCACCTACCCGAGCGTGGTGCTCCTGTTCACGGGGATCCAGTTCGCCGGGCCCGACCTCACGCCCGAGCACTTCCGCGACGCGTTGTTCGCCTTCCCGCCCACCCCCCCGGCGATCACCCAGCCGTCGGTCGACTACGGCTTCGGCATCTGGACCGACCCCGACGATCCCGACTACCCGGGCGACTACGCCGGGCGTCGACGACATGGTGGAGATCTGGTGGGACCCCGAGGCCGAGGGCGCCGACGAGGTGGGCAACGAGGGCACCGGGCTGTACCGCTACGTCGACGGCGGCCAGCGCTACCTGCCCGACGACTACACGCCGGACCTCCGGGCGTTCGATCCCGAGGGTGCGGTCACGATCATCACCGATCCGCCGCCGTCGGAGGTCCCGCCCGACTACCCGTCGCCCGCCGAGGGCTAGCGCCGGCCGCGGCACCGATTCCGGCAGGGGGCCCGGCGCCGTCGTGGCCTAGCCTGGCGCGGTCCCTTGCGGCCGTCCCATGCCCCGGCCGCCTGCCCCTCGCCCCCGATCCGGTGATGTCCGACAAGACCTACGTGGTGCGCACCTACGGGTGCCAGATGAACGAGCACGACTCCGAGCGCATCGCCGGCCTGCTCGAGGCCGACGGCCTCCGCCCGGCCACGGGCGTCGACGACGCCGACGTGGTGGTGCTCAACACCTGCTGCATCCGCGAGAACGCCGACAACAAGCTCTACGGCCACCTCGGCACGCTGAAGGCACTCAAGGCGGCCCGGCCCGGCATGCAGATCGTGGTGGGCGGCTGCCTGGCGCAGAAGGACCGCGACCTCATCGTCGAGCGCGCCCCCCACGTCGACGTGGTGCTCGGCACCCACAACGTCAGCCGGGCCGCCGAGCTGCTGGGCGAGCAGCGGGCGGCGGGCCGGTCGATCGTCGAGATCCTGGAGGAGACGGCGGCCGACGACCACGCCTCCTTCCCGAGCGCGCTGCCCGCCCGGCGCGAGGTGCCCTACGCCGGCTGGGTCACCATCCAGATCGGCTGCGACAACTCGTGCGCGTTCTGCATCGTGCCCGCGGTGCGGGGCCGCGAGATCAGTCGCACCGTGGACGACGTGCTGGGCGAGGTGCGGTCGCTGGCCGACGACGGCGTCACCGAGGTCACGTTGCTGGGCCAGAACGTCAACAGCTACGGCCGGGACCTCACCCTGGCTCGCCGCCAGGCGGGTGAGGCGGTGCGGGTGCGGCCCCTGTTCGCCGACCTGCTGCGCGCCGTCGGCTCGGTCGACGGCATCCGTCGCGTGCGCTACACGAGCCCCCACCCCAAGGACCTGCGCCCCGAGACCATCGCGGCGATGGCCGAGGTGCCCGAGGTGTGCGAGCACCTGCACCTGCCTCTGCAGGCCGGCAGCGACCGGGTGCTGGCCGCCATGCACCGGGGCTACACGGCCGAGCGGTACCTCGACCGGCTGGCCGCCGCCCGGGCGGCGATGCCCGACCTGGCCGTCACGACCGACATCATCGTCGGGTTCCCCGGCGAGACCGACGACGACTTCGAGCGCACCCTCGAGGTCGTCGCCGAGGCCGGCTACGACAGCGCCTACACCTTCATCTACAGCCCGCGGCCGGGCACCGAGGCGGCGGCCCGCACCGACGAGTTCGTGCCGGCCGAGGTGTGCGCCGAGCGCTTCGCGCGCCTGCGGGTCGTGGTGGAGCGGTCGGCGCTGGCCCGCCACCGGGCCCGGGTGGGCCGGGTCGAGGAGGCGATGGTCGAGGGCCCGTCCCGCAGGAACCCGTCGGTCACGACCGGGCGCACCGAGCACAACAAGCTCGTGCACTTCGCCGGCACCGAGCCGCTGCGGCCGGGGAGCTACGTGACGGTGCGGGTCACCGGGGCCGCACCCCACCACCTGACCGGCGAGATGGTCGACGTCTCCGCAGCCGGCGCGCCATCGCACCCGCATCCCTGTGGCCTCGGCGTGACCGACACGCGCACCGGCACCGGCACCGGGAGGAGCGATGCGGGCTCCGGCTCGTCCCCGGCGCCGGCGCCGTCGCTCGGCCCGCCCACCTTGCGCCTGGTGGTCGAGCCCCTCGACGGGCCCGACGGCGCCGCGCTGGTCGGCGCACTCATGGTCGACCTCGACGAGCGCTACGCCGCCGACGGTCCGGCCGACGGCGACCACCCCGAGGTGGTGGGCCTCCACGCGGTGCGGGCGCACCAGGTCGAGCCGCCTCACGGTGCGTTCGTCGTCGCCCGGCTCGGCGACGAGGCCGTGGGCTGCGGCGCCGTGCGCGCCCTCCTCGGCGGGCCGCCCGGGGTGGCCGAGATCAAGCGCATGTACACCGCCCCCACCGCGCGCCGCCGGGGCGTCAGCCGCGCCATCCTCCGGCGCCTGGAGCACGAGGCGGCGGCCCTCGGCTACCACCGCGTGCAGCTGGAGACCGGGTTGCGCCAGCCCGAGGCCATCGCGCTCTACGAGGCCGAGGGCTATTACCGCATCCCGAGCTACGGGCAGTACGAGGGTGACGAGCTGTCGGTGTGCTTCGCCAAGGACCTGCCCGCCGGCAACGCAGCGACGCCCCCCACCTGAGCCTGGGTGGGGAGCGATCGGGGAGAAAGCGGTCGCCCGGCCATCGCTGCCGGCACCACGAGGGTGCATCGGCTGCCGTTCAGGGCTTGAGCGCAGCCGGGCGACCGATCTTGTGACGGCGCCGCAGGTCGGAGGGGGCCTCAGGCGTGCAGCGCCACCGGGCGGCCGAGAGCCGACTCGAGCGAGTCGGCGGCGGCCACGACGAGCTGGTGGGACACGTCGGACAGGGCGCGGGCGATGGCCAGCTCCTCCCCGACGACGGGCATCTCGGGATCGGCGGGGTGGCGGCGGGCCCGTCCCCAACCGGAGAACTCACGATCGCGGATCCGGGCGTGCGCCATCGCCTCGCAGTGGTCGGAGTCCTCGGTGACGATCACCTCGACCCGCACGGTCGTCCGCGCGGGCCCGGTCCGGTCGCCGGGCTCGATGCGGAGGTCGGAGCCGGGGGCGAGCACGGTCTCGTGCTGATCCTCCCAGCGCACCCGCAGGCGGTCGCCCTGGCCACCCCGCATGATCTCGACCACCTCGCCCCGTCGCGGGGCCAAGCCGACCTTGGCTCCCTCGACGACCACGTGGTCACCAACGTGTGCCTCCATGGGTCACCTCCTACCGGCAGGTGGTGTTCGGGCTCCGGGCCCGAGGGTAGGCCCGGCGGAGGTCGGGCGAAAGGGGTGCGTGGTGCCGGCGGCGCGCCGGGCCGCTGGTACGGTCCGTCGCCAGTGGCACCCACCGGCCCGTCCTCGTCGCCGCCCGGGCCGGGGTCCGGGCCCGGCCACCGGCACGTGGCTCTGGTCGGCACGACCGCCACCGGCAAGTCGGCCCTCGCCCTGGAGGTCGCCCGCCACGACGGTGCCGTCGAGATCGTCACCGTCGACTCGATGCAGGTGTACCGGGGCATGGACATCGGCACCGACAAGCCGAGCGCGGCCGAGCAGGCCGAGGTGCCCCATCACCTGCTCGACGTCACCGACGTGTGGGACGACTTCACCGTGGCCCGCTACGCCGTCGCCGCCCGCCGGGCGATCGCCGAGATCGAGGCGCGGGGCCATCGCGCCCTCCTCGTCGGGGGCACGGGGCTGTATCTGCGGGCGGTGGTCGACGACCTGGCGGTGCCGGGGCGCTTCCCCGAGGCCCGGGCCGAGATCGAGGCGGAGCCCGACACGATCGCCCTGCACCACCGGCTCGCCGCGCTGGACCCCACCGCCGCGGCCCGCATGGAGCCGACCAACCGCCGGCGGGTCGTCCGGGCTCTGGAGGTGACCGTGGGCAGCGGCCGACCCTTCTCCTCGTACGGCCCGGGCCTCGATGCCTACCCGGCCACCCGCTTCCACCTGGTCGGGATCACGCTGCCCCACGAGGTGGTCGCCGCCCGCATCGAGGCCCGCTACCGCCGCCAGATGGCCGACGGGTTCCTCGAGGAGGCCCGCCGCCTGCTGGCCGAGCCCCGGGGCCTGTCCCGCACGGCCGGCCAGGCGCTGGGCTATCGCGAGCTGTACGACCACCTCCGGGGCGACTGCGGGCTGGACGAGGCGCTGGAGCGGGCCGTGCGCCGCACCCGGCGGTTCGCCCGCCGGCAGCGCTCGTGGTTCCGGCGCGACCCCCGCATCCGCTGGCTGGGGGCGCTCGACGACCCCCAAGCCCTGCTGCCCGGCCTGGCGGCCGAGCTGGCGACCGCCGACGCCGCGGCCGGCCCCGGCGGGTAATCGCGCATCGAGAGCGGCCGCGGTCGGGCAGACTGGTCCACGGCATGCGTCTGACCAAGCACCACGGCCTGGGCAACGACTTCCTGGTCGTGCTCGATCCCGCCGGCACCCACCCCCTCGACGCCACCGTGGCGCGCACGCTTTGCGACCGGCGCACCGGGCTGGGGGCCGACGGGATCATGCGCGCCACCCCGGCCGCGCCCGACAGCCCCGCCTGCGCGTACATGGAGCTCCGCAACGCCGACGGGTCGCGGGCCGAGATGAGCGGCAACGGCATCCGCTGCCTGGTGCAGGCCCTCCTGCTCGGCGGCTGGCCCCACACCGGCGAAGGGGACGACATCCCGATCGACACCGACGCGGGCCTGCGCACCGTCACCGTGCACGACGAGCATCGGCGCCACGGACTCCGCCCCGTGTCCCACACCCTGTCGGTGGCGATGGGGGCCGCCCGGGTGGAGGGCGAGGCGCCCGAGTGGGCCGGGGGCGCCGTCGGCCGCACCCTGCTCGTCGACATGGGCAACCCCCACCTCGTGCTCGACGTCAGCGGCGCCGGACCGGGCGCCGCACCCGCCGGCGGTGGTGGGTCCCCGGTCGACCCGGCGGCGGAGGTCGACCTGGTGGCGCTGGGCGAGGCGGTCAACGCCAAGATGCGCAACGGCGCCAACGTGCACCTGCTGACGGTCACCGACGCGCCCGGCATCGCGGTGCGCACCTACGAGCGGGGCGTCGGTCCCACCCCGGCGTGCGGCACCGGGGCGTGCGCCTCCGCGGTCGCCGCCCGCCTCTGGGGCCTGGCCGGCGATCAGGTGCCCGTCGACATGCCGGGTGGGCGGGCCGAGGTGACGCTCGGCGCGGGCGAGGGCGATCCCGTGGTGCTGCGGGGCCCCGCCACCTTCGTGGCCGAGATCGAACTGGGGGACTCCCCGTGGCGCTGATCGAACGGGCGTTCCGCGAGAAGATCGTGCTGGTGGGCGTGACGATCCCGCCCGAGACGGTGGAGGAGACCGAGATCTCGGTCGACGAGCTGGCGCTGCTGGTCGACACCGCCGGGGCCGACGAGGTGGGCCGCATCCACCAGCGCCGCCAGTCGCCCGATCCGCCCACCTACGTGGGCAAGGGCAAGGCCGAAGAGCTGCGCGAGCTGGCGCTCGCCACCGACTGCGACACGGTCGTGTTCGACAACGAGCTCACTCCCGCCCAGCAGTTCAACCTCGAGAAGCTGCTCGGGCGCACCGCCATCGACCGCACGGCGGTGATCCTCGACATCTTCGCCCAGAACGCCCACAGCCAGGAGGGCAAGGCGCAGGTCGAGCTCGCCCAGCTGCGCTATCGCCTGCCGCGGCTCCGGCGGCGGGCCGGCGCGCTCTCCCAGCAGGCGGGCGGCATGTCGGCGGCCGGCGGCGCCCGCATCGGCACCCGCGGCCCGGGCGAGACGCAGCTCGAGGTCGACCGCCGCCGGATCGTGCGCCGCATCCACAAGCTCGAGGCCGACCTGCGCGAGATCGAGGGCAACCGGGCCACCCAGCGCAAGGCCCAGCGCCGCGGCCAGCTCGGCAAGGTCGTCATCGTCGGCTACACCAACGCCGGCAAGTCCACGCTGCTGAACCGGCTCACGGACGCGGGGGTGCTGGTCGAGGACCGCCTGTTCGCCACGCTCGACGCCACCACGCGGCGCCTGTCGCTCCCCGGCGGCGAGCGGGTGCTGCTCACCGACACGGTCGGGTTCATCCGCAAGCTGCCCCACCAGCTCGTCCAGGCGTTCCGCTCGACCCTCGACGTGGCGGTCGACGCCGACCTGCTCGTGCACGTGGTGGACGCCAGCGCGCCCGACGTGCCCGGCAACATCCGGGCCGTGCGCGAGGTGCTGGGCGAGATCGGCGCCGGGCACGTCCCCGAGATGCTGGCGTTCAACAAGGCCGACCTGGCGCCCGCGCCGGCCGACCGGCTGTGCGAGGCGCACGAGGGCTCGGTGGCGCTCAGCGCCACGACCGGGGACGGGATCGAGCGCCTGCTCGACCTCGTCGGCGACCGGTTGCGCTCGCTGACCAGCCTGGTCGACCTGGTCATCCCGTTCGACCGGGGCGACCTGCTGGCTGCCGCCCACCGGGCCGGCGAGGTGCTGGTCGAGGAGCCCGGCGAGGGCGGCATGCACGTCCGCGGCCGCTTCGACGACGCGACGGTCGGCCGCCTCAGCGAGTTCGTGGTCTGACGCCCGTCATCTGGGAGGCTGGCCCCGTGCCGGTGAACGACGCAGGCGGCTTCGTGCCGCCGCCCTATCCCTACGACCGCCTCGACGACCTGCGCCGGGTGGCGGCCGAGCTGCCCGGCGGAGCCGTCGACCTCTCGATCGGCACGCCCGTCGACGCGCCGCCGCCGGCGGTGGTCGCCGCCCTCGGGTCGTCCGACAGCGAGCGGGGCTACCCGCCCGCCGTCGGCACGCCCGCCTTCCGGGAGGCCGCGGCCGGCTGGCTGGAGCGGCGGTTCGGCGTGGCGCTGGCGCCGACCAACCTGGCGGCCTGCGTCGGCACCAAGGAGTTCGTGGCGGGCGCCCCCCAATGGCTGCGGCTGCGCACGCCGGGGCGCGACACCGTGCTGTACCCGCAGATCAGCTACCCGTCCTACGCGATGGGCGCCACCCTCGCCGGCTGCCGGGCCGTGCCCTACGCCAAGCTCGGCGAGATCGACGAGGCCGACGCCGCCCGTGCGCTGTGCCTGTGGGTCAACACGCCCGGGAACCCGACCGGCGAGCTCGACGACCTGCCCGCCGCGGCGGCGTGGGGGCGCCGGCACGGCGTGCCGGTGCTGTCGGACGAGTGCTACATCGAGTTCACCTGGCAGGGCCCGGGCCAGACCATCGTCGCCGAGGGCCTCGAGGGCGTGCTCGCGGTGCACTCGCTGTCCAAGCGCTCCAACCTCGCCGGTGGTCGGGCCGGCTTCTACGCCGGCGACCCCGACCTGGTCCACTACCTGTCCGAGGTGCGCAAGCACGCGGGCCTGATGGTGCCGGGGCCCGTCCAGGCGGCGGCCGTGGCCGCGTTCGGCGACGACGGGCACGTCGACGCCCAGCGGGACCGGTACCACCGCCGTCTCGTGCTCATGCGGCGGGTGCTCGCCGCCCTGGGGGTCGACTGCCCACTGCCCCAGGGTGCCTTCTACCTGTGGGCACCCGCTCCGGGCGGCGACGCCTGGGCGCTGACGCGGCGGCTGGCGGCCGAGGGCGGCGCCATCGTGTCGCCTGGCGAGTTCTACGGCCCGGCCGGTGCCGGCCACGTCCGCATCGCCGTGGTCCAGCCGGACGAGCGCCTGCGCCTGGTCGCCGAGCGCCTGGGGGTCGACGTCGGCGGCGACGCCGGCCTCGCCCCGCCGGGCTGAACCGCTGACCCGGCGTCGGCCGCGAGCCGCCCATGCGGATTTCCCCCCGGGGCGGCGCCCCAGGGGGCCGTGGCGCTTGGCACACTGGCCCGATGTATCCAGGCTTCCCGCACACCGCGGCTCCGGGGGCGGTGCCCCGCGTGAAGGTCCGCCCGTCGAAGGGCTGGTACGCCGTGCCCTTCCTGGTCGTCATGGCCGGCGGAACGTTGGCGGCGTTCACCTTCATGCAGGGCCTGTCCGAGCAGGAGGACGACGTCAACGCCCTCACCCGCAGCGCCCTGCCGGCGACCCTGTCCGTCGAGCTCACGCCCGGCGAGCACTCGATCTACCACGAGTTCGACGGCGCCTCCACCGACGAGATCCGCCAGCGGCCCGATCCCGTGGTCACGGTCACCGGCCCCGCCGGGCCCGTGGCAGTCGAGGCGTACGGCGACCTGGAGACCTACTCCGCCGGTGCCCACGAGGGCGAGGGCGCCTACACGTTCGGGGTCGACGCCGCCGGGACCTACCAGGTCACCGCCGAGGTCGCTCCCGGCGGTGACACCACGGCCGGCATCGCGGTGGGCCCGTCGGTGGCGACGCCGATCGGTCCGGCGCTGACCACGGCGGCGGTGGCCGCCGCCATAGCCCTGCTGCTGACGATCATCCTGGCCATCTGCCGGTCGATCGACCGTCGGCAGGCCCGTGACCGCGTCGGGGCCGTCGACGCCTACCCGGACGCGCACGACGCGGGCCTACCACCCGGCAGCCGGGTCGTGGCCCAGTCCAGCGTGGGCTGGGGCGCCCCGGGAACTGCCGGCAACTGGAGCGAGACCGGTGGCCCGGGCCAGCCGGCGGCGGGCCCTGGTGGTGGTTGGGGTCCCGGCGCCCCACCGCCGGCCGGCCCTGGGAACGGCTGGGGTCCCGGCGCTCCAGCGCCGGCCGGTCCGGGGAACGGCTGGTCCGCCGGCGGTGCGCCGCCCGCTGGCCCCGGGAATGGCTGGCCTCCCGGTGCGCAGCCGGCGGGCCCGGGTGGCTGGGCGGATCCGCCCGGCGAGTGGGAGGGGTCGCGCTACCCGGGCGACCAGCCGCCCGCGCCTGCCCGCTGATGCTGCCCCGCCGCCGTGGCCTGCCGCCCGGTCGCACGCGGGCACTCGGCGAACGCGGGGCACGACCCCGACGAGGGCTTGGGGGTCAGTCGTTGTGGTGCAGGGCGGTGTTCAACGCCACCGTGCGCCCGGCTCGGGACCTGACCTCCACCACGCCCGTGGTGCTGTTGCGGATGAACAGCAGGCCGTCGGCTCCGCTCAGCTCGAGCGCCTTCGCCACGGTCCCGTCGGGCAGGGTGACCCGCGTGCCGGCGGTGACGTAGAGGCCGGCCTCCACCACGCAGTCGTCGCCCAGCGAGATGCCGATGCCGGCGTTGGCGCCGAGCAGCGAGCGCTCGCCGACGCTGACCACGTGGGTGCCCCCGCCGGAGAGCGTGCCCATGATCGACGCCCCGCCGCCGATGTCGGAGCCCTCGCCGACGACGACGCCCGCCGACAGCCGCCCCTCGATCATGGCGGTGCCCAGCGTGCCGGCGTTGAAGTTGACGTAGCCCTCGTGCATCACGGTGGTGCCGGCGGCCAGGTGGGCGCCGAGCCGCACGCGGTCGGCGTCGGCGATGCGCACGCCCGCGGGGACCACGTAGTCGGTCATCCGGGGGAACTTGTCGATGCCGAGCACCTGCACCGGCGTGCCGCCGGCGAGCTGGGCCAGGCGGACCGCCTCGAACTCCTCGACGGCGCAGGGCCCGGCGGTGGTCCACACGACGTTGTTGAGCAGGCCGAAGAGGCCGTCGAGGTTGACCCCGTTGGGCCGGACGAGCCGGTGGGAGAGCAGGTGGAGGCGCAGGTACGTGTCGTGGGTGTCGACCGGCGGATCGTCCAGGTCGGCCACGAAGGTGACGACGGCGACCCGCTCGACCCGGCGCCGGCTGTCGTGGCCGCAGGCGGGCGTGACGTCGACGCCCAGCAGCTCGGACACGGCCGCCGGTCCCGGCTGCACCGTGCCCCGGGTGCCGGCGCCCAGCCCGGCGGCGCGGGACTCGAGGTCGTCGGCCGTCGCCAGCGCCGGCGCCGGGTACCAGGTGTCGAGCACCCGCCCGTCGGGCGTGAGCGTGGCGAGGCCGGCGGCCCAGGCGCCGGTGGTGGCCGTCGCCGAGGGGGCGGATGAGGATGCCGCCGGGGATGTCGCCGGGCTTGTCGTCGAGTCGTCCACGGCTCGACACCGTATTCGTGGCGCTGGCAGCCGACCGCACCGCGGCCCGGACCCGTGGTGGTGACCGGCGCTAGCCTCGCCCGGATGATCGATCTCCTGGAGCGCACCGCCCGGCTGGTCGCCATCCCGTCCGAGAGCCACGCCGAGGCTCCGTTGGCCGACCACGTCGAGGACGAGCTGCGCGGGCTCGCCCACCTCTCCGTCGAGCGGGTGGGCGACAACGTCGTCGCCCGGACGCGCCTCGGTCGCGCCCAGCGGCTGGTGGTGGCCGGGCACCTCGACACGGTCCCCGCCGACGGCAACGCCACCCCGCGCATCGACGGCGACGTGCTGTGGGGACTCGGCTCGGCCGACATGAAGGGCGGCCTGGCGGTGATGCTGGCGGTCGCCGCCGCGGTGCCGGAACCGGCCGTCGACGTGTCGTGGGTGTTCTATGCGGGGGAGGAGGTGGCGGCCGAGCACAACGGCCTGAAGCTCCTGTTCGAGCAGCGCCCCGACCTGGTGGCCGGTGACGCGGCCCTGCTGGGCGAGCCCACGGACGCGGCGCTGGAGGTCGGGTGCCAGGGCTCGATGCGGCTGGAGGTCACCGATGGCCGGCGCGCGGGCCCACGTGGCACGTCCGTGGATGGGACGCAACGCCCTCCACCGCGCCGGGCGGCTGCTCGCCGCGCTGGACGACTACGCCGAGCGACGCCCGGTGATCGACGGTTGCCAGTACCGGGAGGCGCTCCAGGCGGTGTTCGTGCGCGGCGGGGTGGCGGGCAACGTCGTGCCCGACGAAGCGACGGTGACCGTCAACCACCGGTTCGCGCCCGACCGGTCGCCGGACGAGGCACGCGCCCACGTCGAGAGCGTGCTGGCGCCGTTCCTCGACGAGGGTGACCGGGTCGAGGTGGTGGACGTGGCGCTCGCCGCGCCGCCGGGGCTGGCGCACCCGCTGCTGGCGTCCCTGCGGGAGCGCAACCGGCTGGAGGTGAGGGCGAAGCTGGGGTGGACCGACGTGAGCCGCTTCGCTGCGGCCGGCATCCCCGCCGCCAACTTCGGGCCCGGCGATTCCGCGCTGGCCCACACCCGCGAGGAGCACGTCGACCGGGCGTCCCTCGACGCCGTGCACGCCGCGCTGGGGGACCTGCTGCGTCACGGCCCCGGAGAGGCGGCCGTCACGTGACGGCCGGCGCCGTGGACCAGCGGCGCCGGCCCCCACGAGACCGCAGCCGTCAGAGGCGCCGCATCACCGTGACGACCCGACCGAAGACGGCGACCTCGTCGGCCTCGAACACCATCGGCCCCAGGCGGGCGTTGGCCGGTTGCAGGACGATCTTCGCCCCGCTGCGGGTGAAGGTCTTGACCGTGGCCTCGTCGCCGGGGATGCCGGCGACGACGATCTGCCCCTCGTCCGCCGTGGACTGTGACCGGCACACGACGTAGTCGCCGTCGAGGATGCCGGCGTCGATCATCGAGTCGCCTCGCACCCGCAGCATGAACAGGTCGCCCTCGCCGGTGAAGTCGGCCGGGAGCGGGAGCACCTCCTCGACGTTCTCCTGCGCCAGGACGTCGGCGCCGGCGGCGACATCGCCGACGAGAGGCACGTGCCGCACGGGCCTTCGCTCGGCGACGGCGTCGGAGGTCGGGTCCCAGCGCACCTCGAGCGCGCGTGGCTTGGCGGGATCGCGGCGGAGGTAGCCGCGGCGCTGCAGAGCGGACAGGTGGGCGTGGACGGTGGACGGCGAGGTGAGCCCGACCGCCTCGCCGATATCGCGCACCGAGGGCGGGTACCCACGGTCGCGCACGTACTCCTCGATGATGACGAGCACCTCGCGTTGTCGGGGGGTGAGAGGCTTCTGGCTCATCGTGCGCTCCTCCGTGTGGCCTGCCCCCGCGGGGCTGCCGGCCTGTCGATCCGTTCGTCGAGGCCCGGAGGATCCGGGCGATCCGCGAGCGCACATCCGCCCCCCGGGCGACTGGCTCGCCGTGTCACCGGCTCGCCGCGGGGATCGAACGCACGTTCTGGCGGGACCGTACCATCGGGTCGATCGCGAGGCAAACACCCGTTCGGCGAACTGGTTGACGCCGAACGCAGGTTCGTGGTTGGCTCAGGGGCGAACGAGCGTTCGAGCCGAGGGGTTCGGATCGAGCGTTCGGATCGAGCGTTCACACGCAGCATTCGCCCGCAGCGTTCGCCCGGTGGGCTCCCGGCCCGTCCCGGCTGCATCGCCCGAACCACCTGCGTCACCCGAAACTGTCACACCCCGTCAGGAGAATCGGCCCCATGGTTGCGATCCACAGTCCCTCGGCCGACCGCGAGTGGCTCAGCGATGTCCTGCCCCGACCCGACGTGCCGTCGCGCACCGATCCGGCGGGTCGTCGTGCGGCCCACGTCGGCGCCCGCCGTCTGCCCGACCGCGCCACCCGGGTGCGGCGCCGGCGTCTGGCCGTCCTGGTCCTCGCCGTCGCCGTGGCCGCGGCCACGTGGTCCGGCGCCCGTGCCCTCTCGTCGCTCACCGAAGCGGGCGCGAGCGCCCGCCCCGAGGCGATCGAAGGGGTCGAGCCGGGTCCGCCTCTCGGGACGAGTGCGATCCCCGAGGCGGGCCAGCGCTACGTCGTGCGGCCCGGCGATACGCTCTGGTCCCTCGCCGCCCAGCTCGCCCCCGGTGCCGACCTCCGCCCGGTCGTCGATGCGCTCCGGGCCGCCAACGGGGACGCGGCACTACAGGCCGGCGACGTGATCACGCTCGACGTGGGGTGACCGTGCGGCGGTGCCGGCCGGTCACGGCAAGCGGTCGGCCCGCGCCCGGTAGCGTGCCCGCGTGCGCTGCGCGGTGTGTGGGCAACTCGACTCCAAGGTGGTCGACTCGCGCCAGTCCGACGACGGTGGTGCCATCCGGCGCCGCCGTCAGTGTCTGGCCTGCGGTCACCGTTTCACAACGTTCGAGCGGCCCGAGTCGCCGGGCATCACGGTGCTCAAGCGATCGGGCGCCCGTGAGCCGTTCGACCGGGCCAAGCTCGTCGCCGGTGTGCAGGCGGCGCTCAAGGCCCGCCCGGTGGGCGCAGGCGAGGCCGAGGCGCTGGCGGCCGCCGTCGAGGACGAGATGCGCCAGCTCCCCACGGGCGAGGTCACGAGCGAGCGGGTGGGGCGGTCGGTGCTCGAGGGCCTGCGCGAGCTCGACCCGGTCGCCGCGGTGCGGTTCGCGTCCGTGTACAAGGGCTTCGACGACCTGTCCGACTTCGAGCGGGAGATCACCCTCCTCACCAAGCGCACGGCGCCCAAGGCCCACTAGCCCGATGGCGCCCGGTCCTCAGGCTGTGGGCTCCGGGCGCAGGTAGCGCAGGAACAGATGGCCGTCGTCGGCGAGCACCCGATCGAGCGCGAGGGAGCGGGGCGGGGTCGCCTCGAGGGCTCGGGCGATCCGTGGTCCCGGTCCCGCCAGCAGCACCGGGGCCATCGTGAGGCAGAGCTCGTCGATCAGGTCGACCGCCACCAGCTGGCCCACCACGGTCGGTCCCCCCTCGCACAGCACGACGCCCGCCCCGGCGGTCTCGGCGAGCACCGCCAGCGCACGCTCCCAGTCGACCGCATCTCCGCCCGCGGCGTGCACGTCGGCGACCGTGGCGAGCCGCGCCCTGCGGCCGGCGTCCGACCGCTCGGTGGTGAGCACGATCGGCCGGGCGTCCGCGGGCGACTCGGTGAAGAGTCGCCGATCCGGGTCGATGAGCAGCGAGGCGGTCACCACCGCGATGCGGGGACGGTCGGTCTGGCCACGCGCCCGCCGCTGGTCGACCACCGCGGCCGACGGGCGCGCGGGGCCGTAGTCCTCGGCGATGACCGTCGACGAGCCGGCCACGATCACGTCGGCGACGCCGCGGAGGGCGAAGAAGATCATTTTGTCCGTCGGGCTGCTCAGGCCGCCCGAGAGCCCCTCGGGTCCGATGGCGCTGCCGTCGGCGCTGGCCACCATGTTGACCACCACCCAGGGCCGGCCGTCGGCCCGGTGCCGCGGGTCGTCCCGGTACAGGGCGGCGGCGTCGATCTCGGCATCGACGGCGCCGTCGTCGTCGGCCTCCCCGGCGCGCTCCCGGGTGTTTGCCCACAGCATCCTCATGGTCGACGCACGGTAGCGATCCGCCGGCGGATCCGCGGGCCGCCGCGCTCCTGTGGACGGGTACACCAGTAATCCACCCGCAATTCACAGGTTCATCCTCTAGCCGTCCACAGCCCGTGCCCCGTAGGTTGCCCATCGTGCACTGTGCCCCGGCGCGGACGAGCGGAATGGTGGTTGTCGCTTCCGTGTCTGTGGTGGGCTGAGCGACTCCTGAGGTTGCACCATGCCGGCTCCTGGTGGTGTCGGTGCTGGCCTCAACCTGTGAGTCCGCGCCGGGCCGGTTGCACGGGAGCTGGGTCAGGTGCTGGGGGATGTCGGTGTTCGCACGGCGTCCGCGCCGGCGTCACGACCGCAGCGTCCCGTGCGACCACGCCGTCCGCGCCGGGGACAGTTGCCACGCCGCTGCTCGGGGTCGTCCCAGCGGGCTCGTCCCATACCCCGATCCGCGGCTCCCCGCAAGGCCTTGACGATGTAGTTACACGGCTGTAGTTTCCCATATGTTGTGGCTCGGAGGCCCGGCTACCACAAGCCCTGGTAGCCAGGCGAGGTCGCAATCTCCCCACCAGCTAGCTCCACCTCGACCCGGAGGAACCATGGCTCTCGCTCCCGAGCAGGCGGGCATCGGCATCCGACGTCACTTCACGACGGACGGCGTCCATCCCTACGACCAGGTCGAGTGGCAGCGGCGAGACGCCCGCATCACCAACTTCCGCGACGGCTCGGTGGCGTTCGAGCAGCTCGGCGTCGACTTCCCGATCACGTGGTCCGTCAACGCCGCCAACATCGTGGCGCAGAAGTACTTCCGGGGCACGCTCGGCAGGCCGGAGCGCGAGTGGTCGCTGCGCCAGGTCATCGACCGCGTCGCCGACACGATCACGCGGTGGGGCGTCGAGGGGGGCTACTTCGTCGACGACGCCGAGTCCGATGCGTTCAATGCCGAGCTCAAGCACCTCCTGGTCACGCAGAAGGCCGCATTCAACAGCCCGGTGTGGTTCAACATCGGCGTCAGGGGCGTCCCCCAGCAGGCCAGCGCCTGCTTCATCCTGTCGGTCGACGACGCCATGGACTCGATCCTCAACTGGTACCGGGAGGAGGGCGTCATCTTCAAGGGCGGCTCGGGCGCCGGCGTGAACCTCTCCCGCATCCGCAGCTCGGTCGAGCTGCTCAAGGGCGGCGGCACCGCCTCGGGCCCGGTGAGCTTCATGCGGGGCGCCGACGCCTCCGCCGGCACCATCAAGTCCGGGGGGAAGACCCGGCGCGCCGCGAAGATGGTCATCCTCGACGTCGGTCACCCCGACATCGAGGAGTTCATCTGGTGCAAGGCGCTCGAGGAGCGCAAGGCCCGGGTGCTCGAGCAGGCGGGCTTCGACATGGACCTCGACGGCCGCGACAGCCACTCGATCCAGTACCAGAACGCCAACAACTCGGTGCGGGTCACCGACGAGTTCATGCAGGCCGTGGTCGACGACGGCGACTGGAGCCTGCGCGAGGTGACGACCGGCAACGTGGTGCGCACGCTGCGGGCCCGCGACCTGTTCCGCCAGCTGTCGCAGGCGGCGTGGGAGTGCGCCGACCCGGGCATGCAGTTCGACACCACCATCAACCACTGGCACACCGCGGCCAACACCGGCCGCATCAACGGCAGCAACCCGTGCTCCGAGTACATGCACCTCGACGACTCGGCGTGCAACCTGGCCAGCCTCAACCTGTTGAAGTTCCTCAACGACGACGAGTCGTTCGACGTCGACGGGTTCCGCCACGCGGTCGAGGTCATGTTCACCGGGCAGGAGATCCTGGTGGGCCGGGCCGACTACCCGACCGAGGGCATCGCCGACACGTCGCGCCGTTTCCGCCAGCTCGGCCTGGGTTACGCCAACATCGGCGCCCTGCTCATGGCACTCGGCCTGCCCTACGACAGCGACGGGGGCCGGGCCTACGCCGCGGCCATCACGTCGCTCATGACCGGCCATGCCTACGAGGTGTCGGCCCGCACCGCCTCGAGGATGGGGCCCTTCGCCGGGTTCGCCGACAACCGCGAGCACATGCTGCGGGTGCTCGGCCAGCACCAGGAGGCGGCGGCCCGCATAGACGAGGAGCTGGTGCCGCCCGAGCTGCTGTCGGCGGCCCAGGAGAGCTGGGACATGGCGTGCGAGCTTGGCGAGCGCTACGGCGTGCGCAACAGCCAGGCGTCGGTGCTCGCACCCACCGGCACGATCGGCCTGATGATGGACTGCGACACCACCGGCATCGAGCCCGACCTCGGGCTGGTGAAGATGAAGAAGCTGGTGGGCGGCGGCACGATGTCGATCGTCAACCGGACCGTGCCCCGGGCGCTCGAGCAGCTCGGCTACGGGCCGGGCGAGATCGACGACATCGTCGCCTACATCGACGAGCACAAGTCGATCCTGGGCGCGCCGCACCTGATGGAGGAGCACCTGCCGGTGTTCGCGTGCTCGATGGGCGACAACACCATCCACCACACCGGCCACGTGAGGATGATGGCGGCGGTGCAGCCGTTCATCAGCGGCGCCATCTCGAAGACCGTGAACATGCCGGAGGAGGCGACGGTCGAGGAGGTCGAGCAGCTCCACATCGACGCCTGGAGGCTGGGCGTCAAGGCCATCGCCATCTACCGCGACAACTGCAAGGTGGGCCAGCCGCTGTCGACGGCCAAGAAGGAGGGCGCCGCCACGCCCGACGCCTCGGCGGCCACCGCGGTCGAGCAGGCGGCGACCCAGGTGATCGAGAAGATCATCAAGGTGCCGGTGCGGGCCAAGCTGCCCCGCAACCGCAGCTCGCACACCTTCGAGTTCCGGGTGGCCGACTGCAAGGGCTTCGTGACGGTCGGCGAGTACGAGGACGGCCGCCCGGGCGAGATCTTCCTGAAGGTGTCGAAGCAGGGGTCGACCCTCGCCGGCATCATGGACGCCTTCTCGGTCTCCGTCAGCTACGGCCTGCAGTACGGCGTGCCACTGCGCAACTACGTCGAGGCGTTCACCAACACCCGGTTCGAACCGGCCGGCATCACCGACGACGCCGACCTGCGCATCGCGACCTCGCTGCTCGACTACATCTTCCGGCGGCTGGCGGTGAACTACCTCAGCTACGAGGAGCGGGCCGAGCTCGGCATCCTCACCACCGGCGAGCGCACCCAGCCCACGTTGCCGGGGGTCGAGGAGACGGTGATCCAGACCCGGCAGGGCCAGGACGTGCCGGCCGACCCGCCGTCGATCGACTCGTCGTCCCCCACGCTGTTCGACACATCGGGCGCGCCGCGCGAGCCGTCGCTGCTCGAGCGGGCCGGGGTCACCGAGGCCGAGAAGCCCCACGCGGCCGACCGTCCGTCGCCCGCCATCAGCCGCCCGGTGGCGTCCAGCAGCGACGCCCCCTACTGCATGCAGTGCGGGGTGCAGATGCAGCGGGCCGGCTCGTGCCACGCCTGCCCCTCCTGCGGCAGCACCAGCGGCTGCAGTTGACGTCCGCCGGGGCTGCGGTCGACCCGTCCGCCTCGGGCCCCGGAAGCGCACCACGCCACGACGGGCTGCGCTTCCGGGGCCTTCGGCCGGGGGACCTCGTGCGGCTGGTCTCGCCCGCCAGCTTCCCCGACCAGGCCCTGGTCGACGCCGAGGTCGAGGTCCTGACCGGTTGGGGCCTGCGTGTCGACGTCGGCGAGCACGCCCTCGACCGGTGGGGCTATATGGCCGGCCGGGACGCCGACCGCCTCGGGGACCTGAACGC
Source organism: uncultured Acidimicrobiales bacterium (assembly GCA_963842395.1). Taxonomy (GTDB): domain Bacteria; phylum Actinomycetota; class Acidimicrobiia; order Acidimicrobiales; family VFJN01; genus ZC4RG19. The sequence continues at coordinate 1,199,183 of CAWJGJ010000001.1, read as the reverse complement.
CGCCTTCCGTGACCCAGCGGTGCGCGCCGTCGTGACCACCCGCGGCGGAGCCGGCGCCTACCGCATCATCGACGGCATCGACGGCGAGGCGGTGCGGCGCGATCCCAAGCCGCTGGTCGGCTTCAGCGACATCACCTACCTGCTCCTCGCCCTGTGGGCGCAGTGCCGGCTGCCGGGCGTCCACGGCTGCGTGGTCGGGCCGCGGGCCATCGCCTCGGTCCGCCGGCTGCTGATGACCGGGGAGCCGTCGCTGCTGCACCGCGACGCCGGCTCCTGCACGGCGCCCCTCTCGACGACGGGGAGGGCCGACGGCTTCCTGATGGGGGGCAACCTGACCGCGGTCACGTGCATGGCCGGGGCGGGCCTGCCGAGCCTGGACGGCGCCATCCTGGTGCTCGAGGCGCCCCGCACGATCGGGCTCGGGCTGGTCGACCGCCAGCTGACCCAGCTGATCCGCTCCGGTTGCCTGCGCGGCGTGCGGGGCGTGGCGCTCGGCCGGTTCCCGGGCTTCGAGGACTACGTCGACCGGGGGTGGGCCCTCGCCGACGTCCTGGCCGATCGGCTCGGGGGCTTGGGCGTGCCGGTGCTCGGCGGCCTGGAGTTGGGCCACGGCGACGATCCGCTGGCCGTCGTGCTCGGCACGCCGGCGGTGCTGGACGCCGACGCGGGGACGCTCCGCGTCCAGCCAGCAGCCGCGTTCTGAGTTCTACCAATCTGGTTCCGATATCGGTGGCGTCGTGGTACCGTCGCCCCCGTGAACGTCAACATCAAGAACGTCGACGACGGCGTCGCCGCCCGGCTGGCGGAGCAGGCGGCGGCCGAGGGCATGAGCCAGCAGGAGTGGTTGCGCCATATCCTGCGCCGGACGGCGAGCCGGCTGTCGCCGGCCGAGCTCGAGGCTCAGCGCGAGGGCGCGACGCCGATGACCGCCGCCGAGTTCGACGTGCTGCAGGCGAAGGTGGCGGACCGGCGCCGGCGGGAGGTGGCGACCCTTGGCCCATCCCGTAGCCGTCGCTGACGCCGGGGGCCTGTTCACCCTGGCGGGGCTGGTCGCCGGCATCCGCCACGAGGTCGAGGAGATCCTGGCCCTCGACGCCACGACGCTGTTGGCGGCCGAGTACGTCGCGCTGCGCCACGAGGATGCGCCCGACCGGGCGCGCACCGAGTTCGGGCTGTTGATGCGGGTGGTGGGGGAGTGGTTCCCGGTGCGGCCGCTGGCGCTCGATGCGGTGATGGCGGCCGCCGGCGGGCCCGACGTCGACTCGCACGCCGCTCTCGTCCTGGCGGAGTCGCTCGAGGTCCCCGTGGTCACGCGCCACGAGTACCTGCGCAGCGACAGGGTCCCGGTCCTCCTTTGCTGACCGCCGCCTGACAGCGTGCCTCACGAGGCAGGTTCCGCCGGCGCCACGGTGCCACGTGGATCCGCACCGGCACCGGCAGCCGCACAGGGGTGCTGACCGCCACCGGCGTCCGCCTGTCCCTCCACGCCGTGCCACGTGGCGGCCACGCGTGATCGCCTGGCCGGCCTCGGGGCGCAGATGTTCGAGACGACGACGGACGATGCCGTCGACGGTGCGGACCCCGAGGGCAACGTCTTCCGCATCCACGCCGTCGCGGCGTCGGTCGCCTGACCTCAGGCGGCCGCCTGACCACGGGACGGGTCAGATGCGGCCCTCGCCGCGCTGGTTGGCGCCGCGAAAGACCATGTCCCGGTACGCCTCCCGGGTGCGGTCGCTGGCCGGGCCCGAGCGCTCGGCGGCCGCTTCCTCGGCGGGCGTCGGTCCCCGGCCGGCACCGGCGAAGACCTGCTCGTCCTGCAGCTCGAAGGCGCGGGTCGCGTCCGTGACCTTGTCGTAGCCAGGGTCGTCTTCGACACCCATCGGTCGTCCCCTCCACTCACGGCGCCCGTCTGGCGCCCCAGTATCACGCCCGCCGCGTCGCAGGGGAAGCGCCGGCTACCGGGCGGAGGAGAGGTGAGCGAGGACGCGGCCGACCACGGGGGAGGCGAGGTCGGCCGCGCCTTCGCTCGCTCGCGGCTGGGGTACGCGAGCGGTGTGACCACCTTGCGGGCTGCTGGGGTGACCCGCGACCGGCAGCTCGTCCGCGGCCGGCTGAGCCGGTCGGGTCACCGAGCGCGATCTGCAGGTAGTCACGGTGGTTGACGCTAAGCGTTCGGGGGGTGACGTTACGTCATACCAAGTGGGTGAAACGCGTCACGTCCCCCGGGGGCGGGTGCTGTCACCCGGGGCGAGCGAGGTTTGCTCACCCCGGCGTGCTGCATGCTCACTCGCGTGCGGGCGGGCGCCGGAAGGACACATTCCGCATCGCCGTTCGTGCCCGCCGACCATCCGAGGTCCGTGACCAGGTGCCCTACTACGAGCTCATCGTCTCCGACGATGCCGACGTCGATCTCGGCACGATCGAGGCCGAGACCGGCCTGCGCTGCACTCCGCTCGGGCAGGCGACGCGCCTCGACGGCGAGCTGGTCGACCGGGCCGCGGTGCATGGTGCGATCGAGCGCATCTATCGTCTCGGACTCGAGCTCCTCGCCCTGCAACGGCGGTCGAGCCGTCACGCAACGTGATCACCTCGTAAGCTCCCGGAGATCGTTCGCCCACAGGGGGCGAGATAGCGGGAGTTGAGATGTCACACGCCTGGGGTCGCGCATGACGTTCCCGCGGCCTGGTTCGGCCCACCTGCCCACCCACATCGTCCGCCGGCCACGCCTGATCGAGTCCATGAGCCGCCCCGAGGTGCGGCTCATCGTCGTGACCGGTCCGGCGGGATCGGGCAAGTCGATCGCCGTGCGCGACTGGTCGACCACAACCGGCACCGCCACCGCGTGGCTGTCGCTGGACGGCCGTCACGCCGATCCCGAGCACTTCCTCGACAGCCTCTGCGCCACGCTGGAGGAGCTGTCGCCGGGGGTGGAGGAGGCGACGTGGCGCGAGGACCCGGCCGACCGCGCCGGTGATCATCCCGTCGAGCGGGCGGTCGAGCAGCTGGCCGCCGCGCCTCCGGCCACCCTGGTGCTCGACGACCTCCACGTCGTCGACCGGAGCCCCACGGCCGGCCTGCTGGCCCGGCTGGTCGACGTGGTGCCGGACACCAGCCTGACGCTGGTCATCTGCAGCCGCTCCGACCCACCCTTTCATCCCCACAAGCTGCGCCTCGCCGGCGAGCTGGTCGAGCTGCGGGAGTCCGACCTCCGCTTCGGCCCCGACGAGGCGGGTGAGTTCTTCGCCCGCTTCCCGCAGGTCGAGCTCGAACGCCGGCACGTCGAGCGCCTGGTCGAGCGTACCGAGGGTTGGGCGGCCGGCTTGCAGTTCGCCGCCCTGTCGCTGGCCGGACGGCAGGACGCCGACGCGTTCGTCGAGCGGTTCACCGGCAGCGACCGCCACGTGGCCGACTTCCTGCTCGACGAAGTGCTCGACCGCCAGCCCGAGGACGTCCACGACTTCCTGCTGTCGACGTCCCTTCTCGACCGCATGCGGGCCGACCTGTGCGAAGCGGTGACCGGGCGGTCCGACGCCGGCGCCCTGCTCCGCCGCATCGAGGGGGAGCACCTCTTCCTCGTGCCGCTGGACGACGATCGCGAGTGGTTCCGCTATCACCACCTGTTCGGCGAGCTGCTGCGGCGCGAGCTGCGGGTGACACGCCCCGATCTCGAGCGCCAGGGCCACGAGCGCGCCGCGGTGTGGTACGTCCACCACGACCAGCCCGACCATGCGATCGACCACCTGCTCGACGCGCGCAACCTGGACGGCGCGTTCGACCTGTTCAGCCGCCACCTGCCCGACTACCTGCGGGTGGGGCGCCACGAGACGGTCCGCGGCTGGCTCGGCCGGTTCCCCACCGACTTCGCCGACGCCACCCCCGGGCACCAGCTGCTGCTCGCGCTGGCCGGCGCCCGGTCGGGCGAGGTCGAGGACGCCAAGCAGATCGTCGACCGGGGCCGCGCACGTCGCAGCGCCGAGGATCGTGATGCCGCCGTGCACATGGACGTCGCCGAGTCGGTGGTCGTCGCCCTCCTCGGCGATCCCGACACGGCGATCGCGCTCGGCCTCAAGGCCTGGGACCAGCGGGCCGCTGTCGACCTGTCGGCCCTCCCCGCCGAGTTGGCCACCCCGGCGCTCGAGCTCTGGGGCTACCTGCCCGTGGGCCTGGCGCGGGCCTCCGCGCTGCTCGACGACCGGGCGGGTGTGCGGCGGTGGTCCACCATCGTGCGCCGCCAGGGGCCTCGCCTGCCGAGCGACCTGGTGAGCATCCTCGGGGCCGAGGCGTGGGCCGAGGGCCGTAGCGGTCGGCTGCACGCCGCCGCCGAGCTGGCCGGTGAGGCGCTGAGCCTCGGCACCGAGTTCGGCCGCGGTGCCCGCCGGGCGATGATCAGCGCGCGGGTGACCATGGCGCTGGTCCACCGCGAGCGCGACGAGCTCGACGCGGCCGCCGACGTGCTGGCCGCCCACCTCGAGCCCGCACTGCGAGAGGGCCATGTCGCCATGACGACGTTGGGTGAGATCGAGCTGGCGAGGGTGGAGTGCGCCGGCGGCCGTACGGACGAGGCCATCGCCCGCCTCCTCCGGGTGCGGCGCGATCGCGAGGCCCGGGGGATGCCCGCGTTCCTCGCGGGCGTGCTCGACCGGGCCGAATGCCGGGTCCGGTTGCAGGCCGGCGACATCGACCGCGCGCAGGACCTGCTGCAGGACATCGAGCCCGGCCCCGACCGCGACCTGCTGGCGGCGAGGGTCGCGCTGGCCCTCGGTCGGGTCGACGCCGCCGACGCCCTGCTCGCCGCCGTGGGCACCACCACCGTGGACGACCGCCGGCTCCGGTTCGAAGCGACGGCCCTCGCTGCCCGGGCCGCTGCGGACGGTGGCGACCTGGCGGGCGCCCGCCGGCTGCTGACGGGCGTGGGCGAGCTGGCCCGCCGCGAGGGGGCGCTGCGGATCTTCCTCGACGAGGGGTGGGACATCCGCGAGCTGGCCGACACGGGAGCGGGCCGTGCCGCCGCGGGCGGCGGACCGGGTGGCGCCGCCCGCGCCGGAACGGCGTCGGGCCTGGTCGAGCCGCTGAGCGACCGCGAGCTGTCGGTGCTGCGCTACCTGCCGAGCCGGCTGTCGAACCGCGAGATCGGCGCCGAGCTGTACGTGTCGCTCAACACCGTGAAGTCGCACGTCAAGGCGATCTACCGCAAGCTCGGCGTGGAGAGCCGTGACGACGCCGTGCGGCGGGCGCGCCAGCTCGGCCTCATCTGAGAGGGTCCGCCGGATAGGTTCGCCGGCTGCGCCTCGGCGCAGCCTCTGAGCGCCCAACATGACGCGCGATTCACCCCGTGCGGGTGGGGGGCCGTCACCCTCCGCGAGCGGACGATGGCATCCGTGCCCGATGTCGCCGAGATCACTCTCCGTTGCCGGGCAGCGGGTCGCCTCACCGCTGGGTTCGGCGGCTGGGACGTCGAGCAACGGGGCGCCATGACCGTGCTGCGCCGCGTCGACGCCACCGCCGCCGAGGTGCACGAGGCGCTGGTCGAGGTCGCCGACCTGGGACTGGAGCTCGAGTCGTTCCAGCGGCTCGAGCTCGCCTGACGGCGAGGCCGGCGGGGCGCTCAGTCGTCGTCCTCGCGGCCCTTGCGCCGCTGCGCCTCCTTGACGAGGCGGCCGAACCGGCGGTCGTGCGCACGCTCCAGGTGCGGCGCGGCCCGCAGCTCGGCGGCCGCCGCCTCCCGCTCCAGCCTCTGCCACGCGGCGAACCGGTCGGCGGCCAGCGTTCCGTCCCCCAGGGCGGCCTGCACCGCACAGCCCGGCTCGCCCCCGTGCCGGCAGTCGTTGAACCGGCATCCCGCGGCCAGGTCGTCGACGTCGGAGAACGCAGCGGCGACGGCGTCGACGTCGGCCCACAGGCCGACGGCCCGCAGGCCGGGTGTGTCGATGAGGACGCCGCCCCCCGGCACCAGGTGGGCCTCACGGGTGGAGGTGGTGTGACGGCCCTTGGCGTCGCCCGCCCGGACGTCGCCCGTCGCCATGACCTCGTGGCCCACGAGCGCGTTGGTGAGCGACGACTTGCCCGCGCCCGACTCGCCGACCAGCACCACCGTCCGGTCGCGCACCAGGGTGTGCAGGTCGTCGAGGCCGGTGCCGGCGACCACCGACATCGTCATGACCTCGACGCCCGGATGGCCGTCCTCGACCTGGGCGGCCTGCTCGCCGGCGTCGGCGGCGAGGTCGGCCTTGGCCAGCACGACGACCGGCACGGCGCCGGCGTCCCGGGCCATGGTGATGACCCGGTCGAGCCGGCCCGGCTTGACCGGCCGGTCGAGTCCGCACACCACCAGCACGGCGTCCACGTTCGCAGCCAGGTTCTGGGGCGTGTCGGTCGCCGCCGAGCGCCGGGTGAGCAGGGAGGTGCGGGGCAGCACCGCCACCGGCACCTCGCCAGCGACCGCCACCCAGTCGCCCACCACGGGCGCCGGGTCGAGGCGGCGCGACAGCATGACCGTGCGCAGGCCCTCGGGCACCGCCAGGGTCACGGACATGCCGTCGTGGCGCACCACCCGACCCGGCACGAGGGGCGGGAGGGCCTCCCCGGCCGGTGTGCCCGGCGGCGCCGCGCCCGCGCCGGCGGCGTCGGCCTGCTGGGCGAGCAGGGCCGCCCACCGGTCGGTCCAGCCGTAGGGCGCGAGGGAGCGGAACGTCACCGAATGGTCGAGAACGGTACCGTCACGCCGGCGTGCGTGCGAGAGTCGGGACCGCGCCGGGCACCTCGACGGGGCGCCGTCGGGCCGCCCGCTCGGCCGCGATGAGCGCTCGTCCGCTGCGGCATCCCACCCTCGGTGGCGACCGGTCGAACCACCCCCCATTCAGTTCGCCAGACGGTGCCGCGATGGGGTACTGGTGTGGGGTACCCGCGCGTGGTCGCCCCCGAGGAGCTGTCAGTGCCGCTGCTGGATGTGAATGGTCAGCCCGTCAACGTCATCGACCGAGGGGAGGGCGAGCCGGTGGTCTTCCTGCACGCCTTCCCCCTCCAGGCGGCCATGTGGGACTACCAGATCGAGGCGCTGGAGGGGTCGCACCGCTGCGTCGCGATCGACCTGCCGGGCTTCGGCCAGTCGCCCCCGCCGGCCGAGCCCGGGGCGGCCTCGATGCAGGCATGGGCGGACCTGGTGGTCGGGGTGCTCGACCAGCTGGGGCTCGGGCCGGTGACCGTGGTGGGTGCGTCGATGGGCGGCTACCTGGCCATGGCCATGCTCCGCCACCACCGTGACCGGGTGCACCAGCTCGTGCTGGCCGACAGCCGGGCCCGCTCGGACGATCCGTCCGTCGTCCAGCGCCGCGGCGCCCAGCAGGACCAGCTCCGCGACGGCGCCGAGGTCGTCTCCCTGGCCAAGGAGACGGTCGAGGGCCTGCTGTCGTCGGGGTCGATGGCCCGCCCGGAGCTCATCGAGTACGTGCACGCGCTCGCCGCCGACGCCGACCCGTGGGGCTGGATCGACGCCCTCGAGGCGATGAAGGACCGGCCCGACTCGATGCTCCTGCTGCGCCAGGCCGACGTCCGGGCGCTGGTCATCGTGGGCGAGCTCGACCGGGTCACCCCCATCGCCGAGGCCATGAGCCTGCGCTCGCTGCTCAAGGGCGAGCTGGTGATCGTGCCCGACGTGGGGCACCTCCCCAACATCGAGGACCCGCTCGCGTTCAACGACGCCCTCCTGGCGTTCCTGGCGCCGGCGGCCGCAAGCCCCGAGCCGGCGGCCTGACCTCGGGCTGACCCGCGCCGGTCCAGCCCCGTCGGCCCGCTCGGAGGCCCCGCAGCCGGCTCGGGGCGTGATCGCGCGGCCCCGCGTCGAATCACATCCATGTTGTTTGTCACACCCCCTCGGGAAGATCACCGCGGTGATCGGGGCGAGCGCCCCTGCGAGGAGGAGACGGACCAGCGTGGACGCACACGAGGGGAACGAGGGTGAACCGCACGACCATCGGGAGGCGGGGCGCGACCGCCGTCACGACCGCTACGACGACGAGCTGGTGGCGATCATGGGCCGCCTGGCGACCGGCGACGACGCCGCGGTCGTCACCCTGTACGAGCGCTACGGCGGGCCCATCGCAGCGGCGGTCCAGCGGGTGGCCCGGGGCCGGCGGGGCCGCATCGAGCGCGACGACCTCGACGGCCTGGTGTTCGAGGTGTGCTTCGAGCTGGCGCACGTGGCCGGTGCCTGGTCGCCGGAGGGCGGGGCGCTGCCGTGGGTGTGGGCACGGCACCGGGTCGCCAACGTGGTCGACCGGGTGCTGGGGCAGTGGGCGCTCCCGCTCGGGCACGACCTGCCGGCCGACGGGGACGATCCCCGGGAGGCCGGGTGGTCGGCCGGCCGCGCGGTCGAAGCCTGGGGGATCGCCGGCACCGCCGGTGTCGCCGTGCCCGAGGGGGCCTCGCTGGTGACCGCGCTCGAACGGCTGGGCCCCAACCTCGACAGCGCCCGGTTGCTGGCCGAGGCCCTGGACGTCGGGCGCATCAGCCCCCGCGACCGCGAGCTCTGGCTCGAGTACGCCTACGAGAAGCAGTCCGGCAACCGCTCGCCGGCGGCGACCGTGGCGCCCGGGTTCGGGATGAACGAGGACACCGTGCGCCAGGCGGCACGCCGGGCGCGCCAGCGGGTGCGCAGCCTGGCCGCACGCGACGAGCGGTTCGCGCCGCTCGCGACCCTGCCGTTGCTGGCATGACGGGCCGCGGCGCCGACGAGCGGTCCGCGGCCCGGGGGCGGCACCCCACGTCCCGCGGGTGGACGCCCGACCGGTCGCGGCTGATCGTGCGCCTGGCCGAACGGGCCGGGCGTCAGGGCGCGCCCTGGCCCCGCGTCGCGGCTGCGGTCGTGCTGTTGCGCGGCGTCGCCGGCGACGACCGGCCCACCTTCGCCCGCCGCCTGGGTGTGCGCGAGGCCGAGCTCGACCGGCTCGAACGCGGGCTCGTCCCCGTGTCCGGCATCCCGGCGCGGCTGCGGGCCGTACCTGGCCTGGTCGACTGGGGCTGGGTCGACGGCGCCCCCGGCGTCACGCGGTAGCGACGGCGCGGCGGGCCGACGGCTCAGGTTCTCACGGGTTCTGGTAGATGCGGCTCGGCAGCACCAGCACGGCGACGCGCCGCTCGGCCGCCATCACCCGGTCGTACTCGGCCCAGTCCTCGTGGTCGCCACCGGCGGCCTCGAAGATCTCGCGCAGCAGCACCCGGCGGCGGTCCGGAGCAACGCCGGGCAGCTCGTCGTCGGGGCCGCACAGCTCGACCGCGCCCTCCACTGTCGCCCAGGCCCAGCCGGCCCGCCACACCAGGGTGGCCCGGGCGTCGGCCCGCAGGTGGGCCAGCTTGTACGTGCCCCCGCGGGCGACGAAGGCGGCGACCGGCTCGCCGCTCGCGGGGTGGTCGACGATCCCCGCGTTGACCACCGTCGACTGCAACGAACCGTCGCGACGGACGGTCGTCACCGACGCCAGCCCGTGGTCGAGCGCGATCAGTGACCTCACGTCGTCGAGGGTCGCCACGCAATGAAGCGTAGGCGGTGGCCGCCCGCCCCCGGGGAAGGAGGCGCTCAGCCCCGCCACAGCTGGTGGGGGGTGCGTGTGCGGTCGCCCGCGAACGGCACGCTCTCGAGCCGCCCGCTGCGGGCCGCCGCATAGGCGGCGCACACGACCTCCAGCGCCAGCAGTCCCAGGGAAGCCGGCGGCTGCGGTGGTCGGCCATCGTGGAGGTCGGCGGCCAGGGCCGTCAGCTGGCCGACGTAGCCCAGGTGGTAGAGCTGATCGGTGGCCAGCCCGTCGGGTGGACGGGGCAGCCGCAGCGCGGCGCCGTTGAGCTCGACCACCGGCTCGGGGACCAGCTCCAGGCGCACCGCGCTGGTGGGGCTGGCGGCCTGCGCGTCCCAGGTGGGCGCCGCCGCGCCCCACGACGCCCGCACCTCGGCCCGGAGCCCGGTGTCGAACGCGAGATCCACGACGGCGTGGTGGTCGACCCCGCCCCCGCCGCCACCGCCGTCACCGCCGCCCGCGGGCGTGATGTCGGCCTCGGCGACGGCGACGACCCGCGCGGGCGCCGCCATGAGCAGGGCGAGCGTCACGGCGTGGACGCCGAGGTCGAACAGGGCCCCGCCGCCCCAGGCGGGATCGAGCCGTGCCGAGCCGGGATCGGGGGGTCCCTGGGCGAACCGCACCTCGAGGTGGGTCGCGTTGCCCATCTGGCGGCAGGCCCGCACGGCCTCGGCCACCACGGGGGAGTGCACCAGGTTCTCGGCGTAGGCCACCCGGCCACGGCCGGCCAGCGCCACGATGTGGTCCGCGTCGTCGAGGGTGGCGGCGAGCGGCGTCTCGACCAGGACGGCGGCGCCGCCGTCGACAGCCCGCTCCGCCTCCCGCCGGTGGGCGACGGGCGGCGTCGCCACCACGACGGCGTCGGCGTCACCCGGCAGATCGTCGAGGCGGCACGGGGTGCCCCCGGCCTGGGCCGCCCGCCGCGCCGCGCCCGCGGCGGTGCGCCCGGCGACGAGGCCCACCTCGACGCCGTCGGCGGCTCCGGCGGCCATCCCGTGCACCGCGGCCACCCACCCGGCGCCGGCGAGCGCCAGCGTCGTCACGGACGCGCCGCCCTGCTCACGCGCCGGCGAGGCGGGCGACCACCGGGGCGGCGGCCCGCATCGACTCGGCGCCCTGGACGACCAGGTACGAGACGTCCCAGCGCTCGCGCCGGGACTCCAGGTCGTCGACGATCTGGTCGACGCTGCCGATGAGGGCGTGGGGGTACTCGGCCAGGTCGTCGGGTGTCATCGTGAACAGCGGCGCAAGCCCGTCCAACATCCCCGCCCGGTCGTCGGTGACCTGGCACGCGAACAGCAGCATCTGCAGCTCGATGTCGGCGTAGCGGTCGCCCGCCGCGTCGCGTACCCAGCCGAGCTTGCGGTCGGTGATGTCGGCGGCGCCGTCCTGGGCGGCGGCCCGGTCGACGCGGCCGGAGCGGATGGCCGGGTTGACGCCCACGATGTCGGCCTCGCGCGCGGCGAGGGCCAGCACCCGGGGCCCGCCGCCGCCGATGATGAACGGCGGGTGGGGCTGCTGCACCGGCAACGGCTGCCCGTCGAGGTCGGCGATCTGGTAGTGCTTGCCCTGGTAGCTGAACGGCCCGGGTGCCAGCAGGCCCCTGAGCACGGCCAGGCCTTCGGCCAGGCGGTCGATGCGGGTGGGGGCGTCGTCCATGGCGATGCCCGACTGGTCGTAGTCGCTGGCCATCCAGCCGGCGCCGATGCCGAGCTCCAGCCGGCCGTCGGACAACACGTCGATGCTGGCCATCTCCTTGGCCATGACGACGGGGTGCTTGTAGTCGTTGTCGAGCACCAGCGTGCCGACTCGCAGGTCGGTGGTGGCCGCGGCGGCGGCGGTCAGCGCCGGGCCGGGGGCGAGCTGGTCGCCGAAGTGGTCGGGCACGAACAGCGTGGCGTAGCCGAGCGACTCGGCCTCGCGGGCCAGCTCGGACCACTCGGTGGCCGAGCCTGCGGACGACAACTGGATGCCGAAGCGGAAGGGTCGGGCGTGCGACATGGCGTCACACTACGGGTGTGCCCGGCCCGCGCGAACGCGGCGCGGCGTCCGAGCCGGGCCGTCGGGCCGTATTGCCTGACACGGCGCCGCCGAGTTGCATGGGTAGTCTCAGGGCTCGCCGGGACAACCCGCACACCGCCGGTGCCCTCCCCACGCCGATGAGAATCCTCCTCAAGCTGATCGCTGTCATCCTCGCCACGGGCATGGTCGTCGCGGTCGCCGCGGCGGGCCTGGCGGTGCCCGCCGGCCTGGTCGGCACCGCCGGGTCGGGCCAGCCCGAGTCGATCACGCTCGGCCCCCTCGCGCAGCGCTCGTACGTGTTCGCGGCCGACAACTCGCTGCTGGCCAGCCTGAAGGACGAGCAGAACCGCCAGTCGGTCCCGCTCAGCGCGGTTCCCGAGCACGTGGTCGACGCCATCCTCGCGGTCGAGGACGCCGGCTTCTGGATCCACGACGGTTACGACGCCCGGGGCATGCTGCGCGCCTTCATGGCCAACGTCGACTCGGGCGGCATCAGCCAGGGCGGGTCGACCATCACCCAGCAGCTCGTGAAGCTCGACCTGCTCAGCCGCGAGCAGACGCTCGACCGCAAGGTGCAGGAGATCGTCCTGGCCCAGCGGCTGGAGCGGCAGCTGACCAAGGAGGAGATCCTCGGCCGCTACCTGAACTCGGTGTACTTCGGCAACCACGCGTACGGCATCCAGGCGGCCGCCGAGACCTATTTCGGGGTGGGCGTCAAGAAGCTCGACGTGGGCCAGGCCGCGATGCTGGCCGGCATCATCCGCAACCCGATCGCCTACAACCCGGTCCGCTACCCGGAGCGGGCGGCCGAGCGGCGCGACGTCGCGCTCGACCGCATGCTCGAGATCGGCATGCTCACCCCGGAGGAGTCGGAGTGGTGGCACACCTTCCCCACCACCCCCGAGTTCCACGAGGTGCTGCCCAAGGCCAACGACTACTTCCCGTCCGAGGTCGAGGAGCAGCTGCTCGACCCCACCGACGAGCGTTTCGCGATGCTCGGCGACACCGCCGACGAGCGCTACGCGACCGTCTACGGGGGCGGCCTGCGGGTGTTCACCACGTTCGATCCGGTGGCCCAGGCCCAGGCGGTCGCCGCCCGCGACTCCCAGCTGCCCGTCGTGAACGGCGTCTTCCCCCAACCCGGCGTCAACCCGTTCACCGGCCAGCCCAACATAGGATCCGCGGCGCTGGCCTCGGTCGAGCCGGCCACCGGCGCCGTGCGCACCATGCTCGGGGGGCCCGGCTTCGCCAACTACAAGTACAACCTCGCCACCCAGAGCAACCGGGGCGTGGGCTCGTCGTTCAAGACCTTCGTGCTGGCCACGATCATGGAGCAGGGCTACTCGCCCGACGACATCATCAACGGCATCGCCCCCTGCAAGTTCGCGAACGAGAACGAGGACGACGGCGTCTACGACGTGACCAACTTCGCCGACGGTGGCGGCGGCGTCGGCACGGTCACCGCGGCGACGCTGGCGTCGTCCAACTGCGCCTTCGTGCGGCTCGGGCTCATCGCCGGTCCCGAGAACGTGGCGGAGATGGCCTACCGGCTCGGCATACCCCGCACCCGCATCGACGCCGAGGGCGTCGAGACGCCCGTCATCTGCTCGTCGTGCCAGTCGGTCCCGCTCGGCGCCTCGGGCATCACACCGCTCGAGATGGCCTCGGCCTACGGCACCATCGCGAACGACGGCGTCTACAACCGGCCCTACCTGATCGAGCGCATCGAGGACCGCCACCGCCGGGTCATCTACGCCCACGAGCCGGCGCCCGAGCGGCGCATCGAGCCCGAGGTCGCCCGCCTCGTCACGAGCATGCTCACCCAGAACGTGCAGCGGGGCACGGGCACGCGGGCACAGGTGCCCGGGCAGCAGGTGGCCGGCAAGACGGGCACCAACCAGGACTCCCGCGACGGCTGGTTCGTGGGCTACACGCCCGCCCTGTCGACCGCGGTGTGGGTCGGTGGGCTGGGCCACGAATACCACATCACCCTGAACGGCAGCGCCCTCACCGGCGGCCGCGGTGCCGCGCCCATCTGGGGGGCGTTCATGAACGCGTGGCAGCAGGGCCGGCCCGCCGTCGCCTTCCCCGGCGCGCCCCGTCGCCCCGGCGGCAAGGTGCTGCTGGTCCCGGGCAAGGTCGACCTCCAGCCGCTGCCGCCCCCGCCTCCGCCGCCCCGACCCCCACGGCCCGGGCCGCCCCCGCCGCTGCCGCCCGGGTTCCCGCCGGTGGTGACGATCCCGAACCCGCTCCGCCCGAACAACCCCGGCGGGAATGGGCGCGGGTAGATTCGTGCGTTGATGAGCCGCTGGGAGTCGTTACTCACCGTCCAAGGGCACGACACCCGTGTCGACCAGCTCACCCACAAGGCCGAGACGCTGCCCCAACGGGCCGGCATCCAGGACATCGGGAAGCAGGTCGCGGCGCTCGACGCCGACATCGCCGGGGTGACGCAACGACGCGGCGACCTCGCCCGCAGCCAGCAGCGGCTCGAGGACGAGATCGCCTCGCTGACCGAGCGGGCCAACCAGGCCGAGAAGCAGCTGTACTCGGGGGCGGTCACCAACCCCCGTGAGCTCCAGGCGCTTCAGGACGACGTGGCCTCGATCAGGCGGCGCATCGGCCAGCTCGAGGACGAGGAGCTGGAGATCATGGAGTTGGCCGAGCCGGTCGACGCCGAGCTCGCCCGCCTGGCCGCCGAGCACGAGCGGCTCGACGGAGAGCACGCACGGCTGACCGGCGAGCTGGCCGTGGGTGAGGCCGAGATCGAGGCCGAGCTGGCGGCGGTGCGCAACGAGCGCGATGCGGCCGCGGCCGAGGTGCCGGACGAGCTGTGGGCCGAGTACGACACACTGCGCTCGCAGCTCGGCGGCGTCGCCATCGCCCGGCTGGTGGGCTCGACCTGCCAGGGGTGCCACCTGGGGCTGTCCGCCGTCGAGGTCGACCGCATCCGCAAGCTGTCGGTCGACGAGCTGGTGCACTGCGAGGAGTGCGGTCGCCTGCTCGCACGCGACTGAGACCGGCCGTCCATGGTCCTGTGGTTCGCGGGAGGTGCCTTCCTCGGGGTGTGGCTCGTCTTCCGCAGCCCGGCCGTCGACTACCGGTTGGTGGTGGTGGGGGCGCTGCTGCCGCTGGTCGAGCTCCCGATCGGGTCGCCCCGCGTGCTGCACAGCGTGACGGGCGCCGCCGCCCTGCTCGCCGTGGCCATGATCGCCACGCCCCGCCGGCGCCTGGCCCAGCGCCGCCTCGTGGCGATCCCGATCGGCGTGCTCGTCCACCTGTTGCTCGACGGCATCTGGACGAACACCGAGGCGTTCTGGTGGCCGTTCGCGGGCTGGGCCTGGAGCGACGCCGAGCTGCCCGAGCTGGCCCGCTGGCCCGCCTTCGCCCTGGTGCTCGATGTGCTGGGCGCGGCGGCCCTGTGGTGGTGCTGGCGTCGCTTCCGGCTGTTCGAGCCCGCCCGGCGCCGCCGGTTCGGGCGCACCGGCCAGCTCGACCGGGACGTGATGGCGCCGTGATCGTCGTGCTGCGGCACGGGCGCACGGCGTCCAACGCCGCCGGGCTGCTGCTGGGCCGGGCCGATCCCGCTCTCGACGAGGAGGGCGCCCGCCAGGCCGCGGCCCTGGCGACGGCGTGCGCGGGCCTGGACGTGGCCCGCATCGTCACCAGCCCGCTGGTCCGCTGCCGGCAGACGGCCGACGCTGTCGCCCGCGGCCTGGCGGGCGACGTGCCCGTGACGGTCGACGAGCGCTGGGTCGAGCTCGACTACGGCGAGCTCGACGGCCGCCCGGTGCGCGACATCCCGGCTGCCACCTGGGCGGGCTGGCGGGGCGACCCGGGCTGGCAGCCGCCGGGCGGCGAGTCCCTCGCCACGTTGGGTGCCCGCGTGCGGGCCGCCTGCGAGGCGTTGGTCGACGACGCCGGGCGACGCGATGTCGTCGTGGTCAGCCACGTGTCGCCCGTCAAGGCCGCGGTGGCGTGGGCCCTCGGCGTCGGCGACGAGGCGACGTGGCGCATGTACGTCGCCCCGGCGTCGATCACCCGCATCGGCGTCACCGGCCCGACCCCCTCGCTGCGGTCGTTCAACGAGGTCGCCCACCTCGGGTGAGAGGGCCCGCGGACAGGTGCGCCGCTGCGGACTCGGCGGCTTCGCCGCCGAAGGTCGAACGACGGTCGTCCGGCGCCGTCGCCGGTCGGGGTGCGGGCGCCCCGGCGCACCGAAACTCGGCCAGGTCCGCCGGGGCGTGCCCGTAGCGTGGCCGGATGGGACAAGCCGTCACCGTCGTCGACTCGTTCACCGAGGCCCCGTTCTCGGGCAACCCCGCCGGGGTGTGCGTGCTGGACGCGCCCACCACCGACGCCTGGATGCAGGCCGTGGCGGCCGAGCTCAACCTGTCGGAGACGGCGTTCGTCGTCCCCCGCCCGGACGGCGACCACGACCTGCGCTGGTTCACGCCCACCACCGAGGTCGAGCTGTGCGGCCACGCCACCCTGGCGACGGCGCACGTCATGGGGGGCGAGCGCCGGTTCCACACGCTGAGCGGGGTGCTGACCTGTGCCCGGGACGACGCCGGGCGGATCACGCTCGACTTCCCGGCCACCGCCGCCGAGCCCGTGCCGCTCCGCACGGGCTGGGCCGCGGCGCTCGGGCTCGCCGCCGACCGGGTGGTGGGGGAGTGGGCGGCGACGCCCTGGGTGATGGTCGAGCTCGCGGGCCCGGCCGACGTGCGGGCGGCCGTGCCCGACCGCGCCGCGATCGTGGACCTCGCCGGCATGGTCGTGGTGACCGCGCCGGGCGACCGCCCGGGCGTCGACTCGGTGGCCAGGGTGTTCGGCCCGGGCGTGGGCATCGACGAGGACCCGGTCACCGGTGCCGCCCACTGCGTGATCGCCACGTGGCTGGCCGGCCGCACCGGGCGCACCGAGTTCACGGGCGAGCAGGCCTCGGCCCGGGGCGGCATCGTGGGGATGCGGCTGGTGGGGGATCGGGTGGTGCTCTCCGGCCGGGCGGTCACGGTCATGGACGCCGTCATCCACGCCGCGCCGCCGCCCCGATCGGGCGGTTGAGTCGCGTTGATCCGGAGTGCCCGCCCAAGTGGCGGATCGGACGACGCGGATTGACGACCCGATTGCCGGGAAACCTTGGGGCATGGCTGTTGCACTGGACCCGACACGGGCCGGGACGTGTCTGGGATGCGGCGAGGTGGTCGACCCCGACGCGAGCTTCTGCCCGTCGTGTGGGACCCGGCAGGTGGCCGACCGCCCGATGCCGGTCGATCCGCCGCCCCAGCATGTCGAGCACATCGATCGGATGGGCCACTCCGCCAACCTGTGGGTGGCGACCGCCGTGCTCTCGCTGGTGCTGCTGGTGCTGGCCCTCGGCATCCTCCTGGGCTGGGTCGGGGCAGAGGCGGGCACCGGTGGGGTGATCCGCGCCGGGGACGGCGACGACGGCCCGGCGGCCGAAGCGATGGACGACTACGCCCCGCTGGGCGAGGAGTGGGCCGACAAGCACGAGCACGTCGTCGACGATGCCGATGGTGTCGACCCCAACGGGCTGGCCGCGGCGGCCGAGGACGCCCGCCTGTGGATCGACGTCAACCGCGGCGACCTCGTCGCCCTGGCGTCCACCGACGGCCGGTCGGGCGAGCTGTACGAGGCCCTGGTCGCGGTCTACGACGAGCGGTCGGTGGTGCTGGCCGGCATCGAGGCCACGGCGACGGCCGGGGGATCCGGCGAGGGGGCGGCGGCCGACGAGGTGGCGACTCTGGACGGCCTCGACACCGAGGCCGACGCCCTGGTCTGCGAGATCGCTGAGGTCATCAGCGAGGAGGGCGACGACCCGGGCGAGCACATCACCGTGGACATGCGCATCGCCTGCTGAGGGCGGGGTCTCGTCGAACTGGCGTTGTCGGTTGCCGTGACGGCACTCAGCGACGCCGGTTCCCGTTGGACGGTCAGCGTGGTTGGGTGACGGTGAGTCGGTCGATAAGCCGGATCCTGTGAGCGGTTCCCTCGCGGTCGCCGCCCGGTGGCCATCCATCTGTGCGGCCTACCTGGGGACATCGGCCGGGCCGGCCGTCCCACGCTTGGCCTTGCTCCGGGTGGGGGTTGCCAGCCGCCGGGGTCGCCCCCGACGCTGGTGCGCTCTTACCGCACCGTTTCACCCTTGCCTGTGCGGGCTGCCGTCGCCGGCCTCCCGCCATCGGCGGTCTGCTCTCTGTTGCCCTGTTCCGGCAGGTCACCCCGTCCTGGCTCACGCCAGCACCCTTGCCCTGTGGAGTCCGGACTTTCCTCGACACCGGCCGCCGAAGCCACCGGCGCCGCGGCCACCTGACCGACTCACCGTCGGGGCGAGCCTACCGCCGGGTCGCCGCCGGGACGCTCAGCCCTGGCATGAAGACGCCAGCCGGGGCGCTCAGCCCTGGGTGAAGAAGAGCTGGAACTCGAAGGTGGCGTCGTCCTTGATCGACAGCACCCGGAACCCGGTGGGCGCCTCGATGTCGAAGTCGGTCAGCTTGACGGGTGCCTGGCCCACCACGGCGGCCGTCCCGTCGGTCACCTCGGCCTCGAGCTCGACGGTCGTCTCGCGGGTGACGCCGTGGATGGTCAGGTCGCCGGTGGCCTGGAGCGAGACGGGGCCGTTCTCGCCGGCGCCGTCGGGCAGCGTGATCGGCGAGGTCAGGGAGAACGTGGCGGTGGGGAACTGGTCGGACTCGAGGCCGCGCCCGTGGAGCTGGTTGTCGCGCTGGCTCTGGTCGCTCGTCAGCGTCGTCATGTCGACCTCGACGTCGACGCCCGTGACCTCGCCGCCGGCCACGGTCATCGAGCCGGTGACGTCGGGCGTGCGGCCCACGGCCGTGGCGGTGCCGATGCTGGCCAGCTCCTCCTCGACCCGGTACCCGGCCCAGGTGCTGCTGAAGTCCTCGAACGAGCCCAGGGACGTGTCCACCGCCCACGTGCCGTCGAGCCCGCCGCCACCGTCCGTGGACCCGCTGCCGGTGGACCCGGAGCCGCCTGCGGCCTCCTCGAGCGTCTCCCCCGCGGTGTCGATGTCGGCCGCGTCGGGCGCATCGTCGCGTACCAGGAAGTACCAGCCGGCGAACCCGACCACCAGCAGCACCACGGCGGCCACCGCCGCGATCACGCCGAGCTTCCGTCGCTGACCTGCCATCTGACCTCGTCCTCCAAGGATGGGGTGCCGGGAGCACCGAACGTGTACCTGCTCTGTCTGTGCTCTACACCGGCTGACGCTTCGCCGGATCTCTCGACGCTCGACGCCGCGCTAGAAGCTGATGGCGCTCAGGTCAGGTTCCCATGTCAACGCCCGGTCCACCGCATCTCGCCACCGAGCGCGGTCGAGGTCCCGGCCCGGTCGGACCACGGCACGCGGACGCCACGTGGCCTCCAGCTCGTCCCAGGTCTCCCAGGTGCCGACGGCCAGCCCGGCGAGGAACCCGGCGCCGAGCGTCGTGGCCTCCTTCTCGGGCGAGACCTCGACCGGGCGCCCCGTGGCGTCGGCGACCGCCTGGACGAAGGTGGGGTTGGCGGTCATGCCGCCGTCGACCCGCAGGTGGGTGAGCGCCAGGCCCGTGTCGGCCTCGGTGGCCTCGACCAGGTCGGCGGCGCGGTGCGCCACGCCCTCGAGCACCGCCCGCACGAGCTGGGGCCGGCCCGTGCCCCGGGTGACGCCGAGGAGGGTGCCCCGGGCGCCGTAGTCCCAGCGGGGCGTGCCCAGGCCGAGGGGCGCGGGCACGTACACGACGCCATCGCTGTCGTCGCACGCTGATGCCACCTCGTGCGAATGCTCGGCGCTGTCGATGACGCCCAGGTCGTCGCGCAGCCACTCGACGTTGGTGCCGGCGGCGAGCATGATCGCCTCGACCCCCCACACGGTGTCCCCGCCCCGGCGCCAGGCGACGATGGGGAACGTCCCGTGGCGGCCGCGCCGGTCGCCCTCGCCGCCGGACGGTGGGCGCTCGGGGCCCACGCACACGTCGAGCATGCCGCCGGTGCCGAACGTGATCTTGGCCAACCCCGGCCGCACGCACCCCTGGCCGACGAGCGACGCCTGCTGGTCGCCCACCAGGGCGGCGATCGGCGGTGCACCGGCCAGCGCCGACGCGGTGCCCAGCACCCCGCTGGAGTCGACGACGCGGGGCATCGCCGCGGCCGGGATGCGCAGGGCGTCGAGCACGGCGCCGTCCCATCCGGACGCATCCGCGCCGCACAGCCCGGTGACGGCGGCGTTGGACTGGTCCGTGACGTGCAGCTCGCCGCCCGAGAGGTGCCAGGCGATCCAGCTGTCGACGGTGCCCACGCACAGGTCGCGGGTGCGGTCCGGGTCGGCGGCGTCGAGCAGGTGGGCGACCTTGGTCGCCGACTCGTTGGGGGCGAACCGCAGCCCCTCGGCCTGCCACACCAGGCAGTCGCCCACGGTGCGCAGGTCCTGCCACCCGAGGCCGGGCCCCACCGGGCGCCCGGTGGCCCGGTCCCAGACGACGGTGGACGCCCGCTGGTTGGTGATGCCCACCGCCGCCACCGGCCCGCCCTCGGCCAGTGCGGCCCGGGCCACGTCGAGCGCGGCGTCGACCATGACGGTGGGGTCGAACTCCACGAGCCCCGGGGCCGGCGTGTCGGGCAGCACCTGGCGGTGGTGCACCGCGGCGACGGAGGCATCGGGGTGCACCACGGCGGCCCGCAGGCCCGAGGTGCCCACGTCGACCACGAGCAGGGGCCCGGGCGTAGATGCGGTCACGGGGAGGGAGTCTGCCCGATGGCGGTCATCGGCTGCCCGCCGCCGTGCCGGGGGGTGGAGTCACCAGTCGCCCGCCCCGGCCCACGGCGAGGGCAGGCCCAGCTTGCCGGGGTTGAGGATGCCGTGGGGGTCGAGCGCCGCCTTGGTGGCGGCGAGCACGTCGACCGCGGGACCCAGCGCCTCGGCCATGTAGCGGGCCCGGTTGAGGCCGACGCCGTGGTGATGGCTCAGCGCCCCGCCGTGGGCGAGGGCGGCCCGCTGCCCGGCGTCCCACACCTGCCGGTAGTACGCGTCGCGGCGGTCGCCGTCGACCTGGCCGGCGAACGTGAAGTACAGGCAACCGCCCGACGGGTAGCTGTGCGACTGGTGCGCCGACGCCGCGAGCGTGCCCTCGACGCCCGTCAGCGCCTCGAGGGTGGCCCGGTACAGGGCGGGCAACGACGACCACGACGCGGCCACCTCCATCGTGTCGACCGTGTAGCCCTTGCTGGTCAGCGCCTCGAGGGCGGCCACCTCGTTGCGGTGAGCCAGCCAGTGCTCGACGTGGGCCGGGTCGCTGCGGCTGCCCTGTCCCCGCAGCTCGCACTCCTCGGCCACGACCTCGACGGTGGCATCCACCAGGGTGCCGTCGCCCTCGTCGAGCAGCAGGAGCAGGGCGCGGTCGCCGGTGCCGTAGGTGCGGTCGGCCTCGGCGGCGTCGTACAGCCGCAGCACGGCCGGCGTGGCGCCCCGCTGCACGATGCGGCGCATGGTGTCGAGCCCCGCGTCGAACGTGGGGACCAACCACGCTCCCCGACGCTCGTGGCGGGGAGCCCGGTGCAGCCGCAGGCGGGCGCCGGTGATGATGCCGAGCGTGCCCTCGCTGCCCACGAAGAGCTGGTTGAGGTCGGGCCCCACCGCGCCCCGGGGCCAGCCGCCGGTGGTGATCTGCCGGCCGTCGGCCAGGGCCACGTCGAGGCCGAGCACCATGTCCTCGATCTTGCCGTAGCGCCCCGACAGCTGGCCCGCCGACCGGCAGGCGAGCCAGCCGCCCACCGTGGACAGGGCGACCGACTGGGGCCAGTGCCCCAGCGTGGCGCCGTGATCGGCGCGCAGGTCCCTCTCGAGCACGTCGCCGAACGTGCCGGGCGCCACGTCGAGCACCCCGGAGGTGGCGTCGACGCCGACGATGCCGGCCAGCGCCGTCAGGTCGAGCACGACGCCGCCGTGCAGGGGCACCGACGCGCCGCACACGCCGCTGCGGCCGCCCGCGGCGGTGACCGGCACCCGCGCGTCGTGGCACAGGCGCAGGACCGACGCCACCTGGGCGGCCTCGGTGGGACGGGCCACGGCGGCGGCCAGCCCCGCCACCTGGCCGCCGGTGGCCCAGGCCATGGCGAGCGGCCACCAGTCGCGGCTGGCCTCGGCGACGGTCACCGGGTCGACGGTCACCTCGGCGCACACCGCGCGCAGGCGGGCGAGCAGGCCGTCGTCGACGTCGACGCGCTCGGCGGCCAACCGCGCGGTGGCGGTGGCGCCGCCGCCCGCGAGCTCGATCGGCGGCGTCGGCGCGGCGGGACCGGGGGAGGGGAGGGCGTACGGCGTGCTCATCGGCGGTGCTCCCGGGTCGGCGGGCGGTCCAGCTTGTCACGGCTCTGGCGCGCCAGGTCCACGAGTCGACCCGCCGGCTCGGCGGCGGGGCGGACGGCCCGCGCCGGGGTGTCCAGGCCGACAGGCGGCGGGACCCGGGGCCTGCCACGCCCGCCCGGGTGTCAGGTCGACAGCGCGGGGTGGGGGAGGGCGGGTGCCGCCCGCTCCCGGTCGGCGGACTCGCGGTAGGCGGCCACCTCGGCCGCCCGGGTCGCCTCCGACCACCCCAGCTCGGGGGCGATCAGCGCCGCCACCTCGTCGGCCGCGGCGGCCGTGGCGTCGCGGCCGCGCAGGCGGGCCCGCGTGCGGCGCGACAGCACGTCGTCGACGGTCGTCGCCATCTCGTAGCGCACCGCGTACACGGCCTCGGCCCGGCGGTAGGGGAGACCCGGCACGAGGGGATCGCCCAGTGACGGGTCGGCGGCCACCATGGCGTCGATGACCCCGGCCTCGCCGCCGTAGCGCTCGGCCAGGTGCAGATCGGCCTGCCGGGCCCGGTCCCATCCCTCGGCGCCCCGCAGCCGCAGGGCGCGCGTGCGGCTGCGGCCGGCCCCCCGGGGCCGGGGCTCGCCCATGGCCACGACGGCGGCGTCGACCGCGTCCTGGGCCATCTCGCGGTAGGTGGTGAGCTTGCCGCCGGTGACGGTGACCATGCCCCCGCCCGACACCGTCACCCGGTGCCGGCGCGACAGGTCGGCCGTGCGGCTGCTGCCGGCGTCGCTCACGAGGGGACGCAGCCCGGCCCAGGTGGCGAGGACGTCGTCCTGCGTGAGCGGCTCGGTGACCGAATGGTTGAGGGCGCCCAGCAGGTAGTCGATGTCCTCTGCGGTGCACTGGGGATCGTCGACGTCGCCGTCGTAGTCGGTGTCGGTGGTGCCGATGTAGGTGACCGAGCCGGGGCCGCCCACCGTGCCGTCCTCGCCGGGCCAGGGCACCACGAACACCGACCGGCGGTCCTTGGGCACGGGCACCACCGCGGCGATGTCGTTGCGCACCTTGTGCCACGGGACGGTCACGTGGATGCCCTTGGCAGGACGGATCGTGTGGGGGTGGGTGCCCTCGTCGAGGGCCCGCACGTCGTCGGCCCACACGCCGGTGGCGTTGACCACCACCCGGGCCCGGACCTCGACGGCGTCGCCGCCTCCGGGGTCGACCACCGCGCCGGCCACCCGGCCGTCGGGGTCGCGCACCAGGCCGGTGACCGACGCGTGGTTGACGACGGTGGCGCCGTGGTCGAGGGCGGCGGTGCGGGCGATGGCGAGGGTGAGGCGGGCGTCGTCGGTCTGGGCGTCGTAGTACAGGTAGGCCCACGCCAGCCGGTCGCCGAGCGTGGGCATGTGGGCGCGGGCGGCATCGGCCCGGAGGCGGCGGTGCACCTTGCCGATGCGCAAGCCGCCGGTCAGGTCGTACATCCACATGGCCGAGCCCAGCGCCCGGGCCACCTGCTTGGGGATGATGCCGCCCTTGCCGGTGAACACCGGGATGAGGAACGGCAGGACCTTGACCAGGTGCGGCGCGTTGCGCAGCAGGCGTTGGCGCTCGCGCAGCGCCTCGTAGACCAGGCGGACGTCGCCGTTCTGCAGGTAGCGCAGGCCGCCGTGTACGAGCTTGGACGACTTGGAGGAGGTGCCGGACGCGAAGTCGTCGCGCTCGACGAGCGCGGTGCGGAGGCCGCGGGACGCGGCGTCGAGGGCGACGCCGGCGCCGGTGATGCCGCCGCCGATCACCAGCACGTCGAAGGTGCCGGCGCCCAGGCGGGCCAGGTTGTCGTTGCGGTCGAAGGTGCCGAGGGCCATGGGGGGACGCTCTCCCGGGAGACTGCCGGCGCCAGCCTAACCGCACGGTGTAAGGCGGGGTTCAGCTAATCAACAACGATTGCAATTCAGCAATCGATGGCGATAGCGTCGCCGACGTGCGGTCACCCGAGGAGCTCACCCAGATCTTCCGGTCGCGAGGGCTGAAGATCACACCCCAGCGCCAGTCGATCTTCCGCGTGCTCCACGGCTCGGCCGTCACCCGACGGCCGAGGCCGTCTACGACGCCGTGCGCCGCGAGATGCCCGCCATCTCGCTGCGGACGGTCTACCAGACGCTCAACGACCTGGCCGCCATGGGCGAGGTCCACGCCGTCGATCTCGGGACCGGTTCCGCTCGCTTCGACCCCAACACCGGCCCCCACCACCACCTCGTGTGCGCGGTGTGTGGCCGGGTGCAGGACGTCGAGGCCGAGTTCCCGGGTGTGGCCGTGCCCGACGCCGATGCCTGCGGCTTCACGGTCGACACCACCGAGATCGTCTTCCGCGGGCGCTGCCGTGACTGCGCGGCAACCGGCGGCGTGGCCCCTCCCCGGCCCCAGTTGGCGTCATCCCCCGAGCACGACCAGATGGAGGCCAGTGGTGCCTGAGATCCAGGGCAGCAAGACCCAGGAGAACCTGAAGGAGGCGTTCGCGGGCGAGAGCCAGGCCAACCGGCGCTACCTGTACTTCGCCCAGAAGGCCGACGTCGAGGGCTACCCCGACGTGGCTGCCCTGTTCCGCTCGGTCGCCGAGGGCGAGACCGGCCACGCGTTCGGCCACTTCGACTTCCTGGCCGAGGCCGGCGACCCCGTCACCGACGAGCCCGTCGGCGCCACCGAGGACAACCTCCGTCGGCGATCGCCGGCGAGACCTACGAGTACACCGAGATGTACCCCGGCTTCGCCAGCACCGCCCGCGACGAGGGCTTCGACGAGATCGCCGAGTGGCTCGAGACGCTGGCGCGGGCCGAGAAGAGCCACGCCGGCCGCTTCGCCGCGGGCCTGGAGTCGCTCTCGTAGCGGACGCCGATGGCGAGGGGGGACGGTCCACCGTCCCCCTCGCGTTCCCCTTCCACCCGTGGGGCGTGCGATCCGCCCGCCCGAGGACCCATGACGACGACGTACGACCCGTTCCACCCCCACTACTTCGACGAGGCCGACCTCCGCCAGGAGATGAACCGGGTCTTCGACCTGTGCCACGGGTGCCGGTTGTGCTTCAAGTTCTGCACGGCGTTCCCCACGCCTGTTCGAGGCCATCGACCGCCACGACGACCAGGACTCGGCCCAGATGACCGCGGCCGAGCAGGACCGGTCGTCGACGAGTGCTTCAACTGCAAGCTCTGCTACGTCAACTGCCCCTACATCCCCGGCCAGCACGAGTGGGAGCTCGACTTCCCCCGCCTGATGCTGCGCGCCGAGCAGGTGCTGCACCGCAACCGGGTCCGCTCGATCCCCGCCCGCATCACCGACGAGGCACTCGGGCGCACCGAGCTGGCCGGCAAGGTGGGCTCCGCCCTGGCCCCGCTGGCCAACCGGGTGATCGAGAAGCCCGGCGGCACCGGCCGCCGGCTCCTCGAGAAGGTGGCGGGCATCGCCGGCGAGCGCGTGCTCCCGCCCTACGCCCGCGAGCGGTTCTCGACCTGGTGGCGCAGGCGGCGCCAGGCGGAGGAGGCGCCGGGCGGCCCGGCCGGCGGGCGCCGGGGCCGCGCCATCGTGTTCCCGACCTGCATCGTCGAGTACCAGGCACCCCAGGTCGGGCAAGGACCTCGTCCGGGTGTACGAGCGCAACGGCGTCGCGTGCTCGGTCCCCGACGGGCCAGGTGTGCTGCGGCGCACCGTGGCTGCACGCGGGCGACGTCGACAACTTCCGGGCCCAGGGCCGCAAGAACGTGGCGGTCCTCGCCGGCGCCATCCGCGCCGCCCAGGCCCGGGGCGACGAGCCGGCCGTGGTGGTGCCCCAGCCCACCTGCGGCTACGTGCTCAAGAACGACTACCGCGACTACCTCGCCAGCGACGACGCCGAGCTGGTGGCCGCCTACACCTACGACGCCTCCGAGTACCTGATGCGGCGTGCACAAGGCCGAGGGCACCGAGCTCGACCGAGGCTTCCCGGGCGAGGTGCCCGCCGAGGTGACCTACCACGCCCCGTGCCACCTGCGGGCCCAGAACATCGGGCTCAAGAGCCGCGACCTCATCAAGCTCACCGGCGCCAAGGTCACGGTCGTGGCCGAGTGCTCCGGCATCGACGGCACCTGGGGCTACCGCGCGCGACAACTACGACGCCTCCCGCCAGGTGGCGGCCAAGATGGCCCGGGCCATCGAGCGGGCCGGGGGCGAGGTCGTCGCCGGCGACTGCCACCTGGCCAACGGCGGCATCGTGCAGGAGACCGGCCGTACGCCCCAGCACCCGATGTCGCTCCTGGCCCGGGCCTACGGCATCCCCGAAGACTGACCGCACCTCTCCCGACCCCCGAGGAACCGCCGCGCCATGCCCAAGCTCACCCTCGACGACATCAGCCGACCTCCGCGCCTACGAGCGCGAGCGCGACGAGTTCCGCGGCCAGGTCATCGCCCTCAAGCGCCGGCGCCGCGTGGCGCTCGGCGACATCGTCACGCTCCTGTTCGAGAACGCGCGACACCATCCGCTTCCAGATCCAGGAGATGGCCCGCGCCGAGAAGATCATCAGCGACGAGGGCATCGAGACCGAGCTGCGGGTCTACAACCCGCTCATCCCCGAGCGCGGGCCAGCTGTGCGCGACGCTGTTCATCGAGCTGACGTCGAAGGATGCCCTCGTGGAGTGGCTGCCCAAGCTCGTGGGCATCGAGTCGTCGGTGGCCCTGCGCCTGCCCGACGGCGAGCTGGTGCGGGCGGTCGTCGACGAGGACCACGGCCGTCAGCTCACTCGGGACGAGATCACCGCGTCGGTGCACTACGTGCGGTGGGACCTGGCGGACGATCAGATCGCACGCTTCGGAGCGGGGCCGGTGTCCCTGGTGGCCGATCACCCACAGTACGCGGTCGAGGCACCGCTGGACGCCGACACCCTCGCCGAGCTGGTCGCAGACGTGCGCCACGGCGGGTGAACGAGGGGGCGCCGCGTGCCCTGACCAGGGCGGCTAGGTGCTTGCGAACACCCGGCGCGGGTGCCAAGATCAGCCGTCCTCCGGCGGCGGGCCGGCGTGAGCTGTGCCACGTGCACGAGTTTGCGCCCGGCCCCAGGGGAGACCGACATCCGGTCCGGCTGCTGTCCCTCACGGGGCATGGCCGACGACTGCTCCGACACCGACGATCCCAGTCACAGGGAGATCTTCCCGCCACCATGAAGCAGACCTGGCGCCAGCACGCTGCCTGCCGCGGGCTCGACCCGCTGATCTTCTACCCGGCCACCGACGACGAGGCCGAGGACGCCAAGGACGTATGCGACGAGTGTCCCGTACGCGAGGCCTGCCTCGAGCACGCGCTCGCCGTACGGGAGAAAGAGGGCGTCTGGGGTGGTGCGACCGAGCGCGAGCGCCGGCGCATCATCCGCCAGCGGCGCCGAGCCTCGTAGGGCCGCCCGCCGTGTCCGTCGAGGGGGCGTTCGAGGGCTGGCCGGCCGTGCTGGGGACGCTGTCGTCCGGCCACGAGCTGCCGGCCGCGCAGGCCCGTGCCGCCATGTCCGAGATCCTCGAGGGCGCGGCCACCCCGGCCCAGATCGCCGGGTTCATCGTCGCCCTCCGCATGAAGGGCGAGACCGTGGCCGAGCTCACCGGCCTGCTCGACGCCATGCTCGCGGCGGCCGAGCGGGTCGAGCTGCCCCCGGGGGCCCCGGTGGTCGACGTCGTGGGCACGGGCGGCGACCGCGCCCACACCATCAACGTCTCGACGCTCGCGGCCCTCGTGGTCGCGGGCGCCGGCGGGCGGGTGTGCAAGCACGGCAACCGGGCGGCGTCGTCATCGACCGGCAGCGCCGACGTCCTCGAGGCGCTGGGGGTGCGCATCGACTGCGGGCCCGCCGAGGTGGCCCGGTGCGTGGCCGAGGCCGGCATCGGCTTCTGCTTCGCCCCCCGCTACCACCCGGCCATGCGCCACGCCGGTCCCGTCCGGCGCGAGATGGGCATCCCCACGGCTTTCAACATCATCGGCCCGCTGGCCAACCCGGCCGGCGCGCCGCGGCTGATGTTCGGGGTCGCCGATCCCACCGTGGCCGAACGCGTCGCGGGCGTGCTCGCGGCCCGCGGCACCGAGCGGGCGCTCATCGTGCACGGCGACGACGGGCTCGACGAGCTCACCCTGGCGACCACGTCGTCGGTGGTCGACCTGGCCGACGGCGAGGTGCGGAGCTACCGCGTCGACCCCGCCGACCTGGGGCTCGAGCCGGTGCCGGCGGCTGCGCTGGTGGGCGCCGACCCGGCGACCAACGCCGCGCTGGCCCGCCGGGTGCTCGACGGCGAGAAGGGGCCGCACCGCGACATCGTCACGCTCAACGCCGCCGGCGGGCTGGTGGCGGCCGGGCTCGCCGACAGCCTGGCCGACGGGCTCGACGCCGCGCGGGCGTCGATCGACGAGGGCCGGGCCGCGGCCGCGCTCGACCGCCTGGTCGTGTCGTCGAACGCCACATGACGGCGCGTGGTGGCACCCGCTTGACGCTCCGTCACGGCGCGCCTTGACTGACGGCGTGGATCCCCAGCCGGCCGTCAACCCGGGCGATCCGACCCGCGACCGCCTCGTGGCGGCCGCTGCCGCCGTCTTCGCGGAGAAGGGCTACGACCGCGCCACCGTGCAGGAGATCGCCCGGCGGGCCGACTTCACGACGGGCGCGATCTACGGCCGCTTCAAGGGCAAGGCCGAGCTGCTGCTGGCGGCCATCGAGGCACAGACCGACGACGAGTTCGAGCAGCTCTTCGCCGAGCACCGGTTCGAGGACAAGGCCTCCGACATCCTCATCACGGTGGGGTCGCACCTGGTCACCGAGGAGTTCGACAACGGGCAGGCCCTGCTGCTCGAAGCCTTCGTGGCCGCCCGGCGCGAGCCCGAGGTCGCCGACATGCTGCGCCGGGTCGTCGAGACGCGCAGCGCCGCGCTGGGGGAGCTGGTCGACGGGGCCAAGGAGGACGGCAGCTTCGACCCCGCGCTCGACACGCTCTCGGTCGTCCGCTTCTGCCACGCCGTGGGTCTGGGCTTCCTGCTGTTCGGCGCGATCGACCTCGGTCGCCCCCGCCCCGAGCCGTGGGAGGTGCTCATCGCCCGCCTGGTGGGAGCGGCCGCCCGGCCGCCCGACGACCCCGGTCCCGACGGGACGTAGCCGGGGGCACACGGGCCAACTCAGTCGATGTCGAGGCCCCACATCGAGTCGAGGTCGTGCTGCGAGTAGGCCTGGAAGGCGATCATCGTGGTCGTGTGGGTGATGCCGTCGAGCGCCGCGATGTGGCGCGTCACCACCTCGGCCAGGTCGTCGTGCCGGCGCACCCGCACGATGGCCACCAGGTCGAGGTCCCCGGTCACCGAGTAGACCTCGGCGACCCCCTCGACCTCGGCGATTTCGGGGCCCAGCTCGGCGATGCGGTCGGGCGCGGCGGTGATCAGCACGAACGCGGTCAGCACGCCGGGCAGCGTAGACCCGGCATGCGTCGCGCGGTGGCCGACGATCAGCGGTCGACGGGCGCCGGCCGGCGGGCCCCGCTGCGTGACCGCGGCCGGG
Source organism: uncultured Acidimicrobiales bacterium (assembly GCA_963842395.1). Taxonomy (GTDB): domain Bacteria; phylum Actinomycetota; class Acidimicrobiia; order Acidimicrobiales; family VFJN01; genus ZC4RG19. Next base: position 1,169,732 of record CAWJGJ010000001.1, on the reverse strand, counting down.
ACGGCCGCGCGGCCGTCAGCGCCGCCGCGAGGTCGGCCTCGGCGGCCAGCGCCTCCGGCGCCGACCGGCACGGGACGTGGTCGACCGAGCGGACGGTCCGCAGGGCCGCGCCGGCGACCCGCTGGTGCTCGCCCGAGAACAGCTCGCGCACCGTGCGCCGGAGGTCGTGGGCGGCGCTGCCCACCAGCAGCGCTCGGCCCTGGCCGTCGCGCAGCACGTAGGCGCCCGGGACGCGGGGCAGGCGGTTGGTGAGCACCAGCTTGGCGGCCTGGGGGTGGCGGGCCAGCCGCGGCAGCTCCAGCAGGTCGTCCAGCAGGGTGACCCCGAACGACGTCGCCCGCTCGAGCAGGGTGTGCAGCAGGTCGGCCGTGGCCAGCACGTCGTCGAGCGCCCGGTGCGTGGGCCGGTGGTCGAGGCCGAACCGCCGCGCCAGGGTCGCGAGCCGGCAGTCGTCCACGTCGTCGCGCACCAGGCAGCGGGCCAGGGCCAGCGTGTCGACTGTGCGGAGGGCGACGGCGGGCCGGTCGCTGGCGCGCAGCGCAGCATCGAGGAAGGACACGTCGAACCGCAGGTTGTGCCCCACGAGCACCGAGCCCCACAGGAACTCGGCCAGGGCGGGCAACACGGCGGAGGCCGGAGGAGCGGCCTCGACCATGGTGTCGGTGATGCCCGTGAGCGCGCCGGCCGCCGCCGAGATCGGGCTGCCCGGATCGACCAGCGTCTGGAACGTGCCCAGCTGCTCGCCCCCGCGGAACCGCGCCGCCCCCACCTCGGTGATGCCGGAGTCGATGGCGGACGTGCCGGTGGTCTCGAGGTCGACCACACAGAACATGACCTGGTGCAGCGGGGTGCCCAGGTCGTCGGCACTGTGCAGCATCCGGTCAGGATAGCGAACACCTGTTGCGGCGAACAAGAGTTCGGACGACGGCCACCACTAGGCTGGCCCCGTGGCCAACCGATACCGCTGCACGGCCTGTGGCAACCTCACGCGCTTCGACGTGACCATCAGCCGGCGCACCCGTGCCTACCACCACTTCACGGTGGGGGGCGAGCTGCACATCGAGGACGAGACCGTGCTCGATGAGCAGGTCGAGAGGGTGACCTGCCGCTGGTGCGGGACCGGCGCGTCGGTCGAGACCCTCGACGACGCCGCCCTGGACGGGGCCGGCGAGGTGGCCGCGCCCTCCGCTTCGGGGGCGACCTGACAGACCCGGCCGGCGGCATTCGCCCGGCTGTCGAGGCGGCGTTCGCCGTCGCCCGCGCCGGGCTGGCGGCGCAACCGGTCGTGCCGCCCCCGCCGGCGCTGCGCCGCTACCTGTCCTTCGCCCGGCTCACACCCCGTTCACTCGACATGGTGGCGCGGGCGGTCGACCGCGATGCCGAGTTCCGGGCCCGGGTGGCCGCCGAGGTGTCGGAGGACGACGTCGGGCGGGCCGGCTGGTTGTGGCTGGATAGGCCCGAGGGCTGGGAGGAGGAGCTGGCCGAGATCGAGTCCGCGCGGGCGGCCCAGCAGGTCGAGCGAAGCGACGCCCGCGAGGAGCGCGTCGCCACCCGCAAGCTGGCGATGACGCGCGAGGCGCTGGCCCGGGCCGACGCGGACGTCGACCGGCAGGGGGCCGAGCTCGCCGCGCTCCGGGCCGAGCTGGCGCGCGAGCAGGAGGCCCGCGCGGCCGCCGAGCGCCGGGTCGCCGACCTGGAGGACCGGGCCGTCGAGGCGGCCGGCGCCCGGGCCGAGGTCGTGCGCAACCTGAAGGCCACCGAGGAGCGCCTCGTGGCGCGGGCGACCGAGCTCAAGGCGGCCAAGGTCCGGCTGCGCGAGCTGGAGCAGCGGCTCGATCGGCCCGCGGAACCGGCCGACCCGCCTGTCCCACCGGCGGCGGTGGCGACCGGCTGGTCCAGCCCACCCGGCCCGGACCCGTCCGTCCCGTCTGGGCCGGCCGTCCCACCGGGCGGGGCGGGTGTGCCCTCGACGCCCACCCCTCCCGGCTCGGCCCCCGGAGCCCCGCTGGACGCCGACCACCTGGCCGCTGACATGGCGCGGGCGGCAGAGGGGGCGACGGCCCTGGCCGACGCCCTGGCGGGCCTCGCGCGGGCCCTGGGGCAGGGTCGCGCCGGCACTCCGGCGCCGGCACCGACCGCGGGCGCAGACGAGGCCCGCGATCGGAACGGCGAGCGCCCGCGGCGCGCCACGCCGGGGACCGGGGGCAGCGCGTCGTCCCCGGGCCGGGCACCGTGCCCACCGGCCGGGACCGATCCTGCGGCCGCCGGCCCGCCGGGCGACGACGCGGCCGGAGCGGGGGGCCTGCGGGCCGTCCCGGTGCGGCGCGTGCCGGTGGCGCTGCCGGGCGGCGTGTTCGACGACACGGCCGAGGCCGCCGAGCACCTGCTCCGCACCCCGGGCGCCGTGCTCGTCGTCGACGGCTACAACGTCACCATGCAGGGCTGGCCTGAGCTGGCGGTCGCCGACCAGCGCCGCCGGATCGTGACCGCCCTGTCCGACCTGGCCCAGCGCACCGCCACCCGGGTCGAGCTGGTGTTCGACGGCGCCGAGGTCGAGCCGTCGTCCGTGCCGGCGCCGGGGCGCCGGCTCGTCCGGGTGCGGTTCTCCGATCCGGGGGTCGAGGCCGACGACGTCGTCATCGATCTGGTGGCAGGCATCCCCGCCGCCACGCCCGTCATCGTGGCGTCGAGCGACCGCCGGGTGCGCGACGGCGCCCGTCGGCGCGGGGCGAACCTGATCCATGCCCACCAGCTCGTGGCCCTCCTCCGTCGCTGACGCCGCGCCCGAGACGGGGAGCCACGGGTGACCCGGACGGGTGCGGGCCGGCGCGTCGGCCGGCCAGGCGCGCTCGTCCTCGCCCGATGCGCCCCTACGCTTGGGACCGCATGGGCCATCACCTCGCACAGATCAACATCGGCCGCTTCCGCCTGCCGATCGACCATCCCGCCAACGCCGACTTCGTCGACAGCCTCGACCGGGTCAACGCCCTGGCCGACGCCCAGCCCGGCTTCGTCTGGCGCCTCACGGGCGAGGGCTCGAGCGCCATCGACATCAGGGCCTACGACGATCCCCACGTCGCCCTCAACATGTCGGTGTGGACCGGGCTCGAGGCGCTCGCCGACTTCGTGTACCGCAATCCCGAGCACCGGGCCATCATGCGCCGCCGGCGCGAGTGGTTCGACCGGATGGAGTCCTACATGGCGTTGTGGTGGGTGCCCGAGGGCCACGTGCCCACCGTGGCGGAAGGCAAGGCCGCGCTCGACACGCTCGAGGCCCGGGGCCCGTCGCCGCAGGCGTTCCTGTTCAACCGCCCGTTCCCCGCGCCCGGCGCAGGCGAGGTGACCCCGGTTCTGGACGAGTGCGCCTGACGCCCGCTGACGCCGAATCCGGGGCCGGGCTCGCTGTCACACCCTGACCGTATGGTCGAGCGGTGGGCCCGTGGCCGGTGTGGCCGGCGGGCGACAGCGAGGAGACGAGCGTGTCCCCACCCGAGAGCTCCCGGCCCGACCGGCGACCTGACCGTCCCGCACCGGCGGGCGACTCGTTCACGATCGACTGCGACGACTGCGCCATGCAGGGGACGTCGGCCTGCACCGACTGCGTGGTGACCTTCATCTGCTCGCGCGAGCCCGGCGAGGCGGTGGTCGTCGACGTGTCCGAGGCCCGCGCCCTCCGCCTGCTCTCCGGGGCGGGCCTGCTGCCGGGGTTGCGCCACGTGCGCCGCACCGGCTGATCCGGCGGTGCGCGACTGATCTCGCAGCCCCGCGCTCCGCCGGGCATCCCGCCCGGCACGCGGATGGCCCGGTGCCCGGCTTGCCGGTCGGGCCGGTGGTCGGAAAGATGGCGTGGTGCCCGCCACGCTTCGCCGCCCCCGGCGCGTCCCCACCTCGGACGAGGTGATCGCCGTCGGTCGGCGGCACGGGCTCGACGCGGTGGGCGTGGCACCGGCCGACGCCTTCGCCACCACCCGCCGCCACCTCGAGCGGCGCCGGGCCGCCGGCCTGGACGGCGGCATGCAGTTCACCTACCGCCGCCCCGAGCGCTCGTGCGACCCGGGGTCCGCCCTGCCGGGCGCCCGGGCACTCGTGGTCGCCGCCCGCGGCTACCGCCGGGCCGGCGGAGAGGATGCTCCGGAGGCCGCTCCCGGCCCGCCGGCCCCGCCGGTGGGGCGGGTGGCGCGCTACGCCTGGGAGGACCACTACGGCCCGCTGAGGGCCGGGCTGGAGGAGGTGGCGGCTGCGCTGAAGGCCGAGGGGTGGCGGGCCCGGGTGCTGGCCGACGACAACGCCCTGGTCGACCGGGAGGCGGCCTATCGCGCCGGCCTCGGCTGGTACGGCAAGAACGCCAACCTGTTGCTGCCGGGGCAGGGCAGCTGGTTCGTACTGGGCTCGGTGGTCACCGACGCCCCGCTGGCGGGGACCGGCGGCCGGGTCGACGACGGCTGCGGCGCCTGCACCCGCTGCCTCGAGGGGTGCCCGACCGGCGCGATCGTGGCCCCCGGGGTGGTCGACGCCCGCCGGTGCCTGGCGTGGCTGCTGCAGGTCGAGGGCCCGTTCCCGCGCGAGCACCGGGTGGCGCTGGGTGACCGGCTGTACGGCTGCGACGACTGCCAGGAGGTGTGCCCGCCCAACCGGCGCGCCGGGCGCCGGGACGAGGCCCGGCCGGCGGGTGCGCGAGCCCAGCCGGTCGTCGACCTCCTCGACCTGCTGGCCGCCGGCGACGACGAGCTGCTCGACCGCCACGGCCGCTGGTACGTACCGCGCCGCCAGGCCCGCTACCTGCGGCGCAACGCGCTCGTGGTGCTGGGCAACGTGGCCGATCCCGGCGACGACGCGGTGGCCGCCGCGCTGCGCCGTGCCCTCGTCGACGACGACGCCCTGGTGCGGGCGCACGCCGTCTGGGCGGCGCGCCGCCTCGGCCGCGACGATCTGCTGGCCCCGGGCGATCGGGGGCCGGGCACCCCCGGCGCCCGCACCGGCGGCCGCGGCACGCACCTCGATCCCGACCCGCTGGTCCGCGCCGAGCTCGCCGCGCCGGTCGAGCCCCGCTGAGCGTCGCAAGGAGCTGTCCGCTGTGGCCCACCTGCTGGTGACCAACGACTTCCCGCCCAAGGTCGGCGGCATCCAGTCCTACCTGTGGGAGCTGTGGCGCCGCCTCGACCCGACCACGTTCACCGTGCTGACCACGCCCTACGCGGGCGCCGCCGAGTGGGACGCCGCCCAGCCCTTCCGGGTGGTCCGCACGCCCGAGCGGGTGCTGCTGCCGACGCCCGGCCTGGCGCGGCGCATCGACGCGCTGGCGGCCGAGGCCGGTGCCGCGCTGGTGATGCTCGACCCCGCGCTGCCCGTGGGCCTGCTCGGGCCCCGCCTGGCGCGGCCCTACGGCGTGGTGCTGCACGGGGCCGAGATCGCGGTCCCGGGCCGGCTGCCCGGCAGCCGGGCGCTGCTGGGCCGGGTGCTGCGGGGCGCGTCCGAGGTGGTCGCCGCCGGCGGCTACCCGGCGGCCGAGGGCGAGCGCGCCGCCGGCCGCCCGCTGCCGGTGACGATCGTGCCGCCCGGCGTCGACACCGCCCGGTTCGTGCCGCTGGACCCCGAGGCCCGGGCCAAGGCCCGCGCCCTGTTCGACCTGCCCGAGGACGCGCGGGTGGTGGTGAGCCTCAGCCGGCTGGTGCCGCGCAAGGGCATGGACGTGCTGGTGCGCGCCGCCGCCGCGCTCGGTGCCGACCGGCCCGACCTCGTGGTGGCCATCGGCGGCTCGGGCCGCGACCGGGGACGCCTCGACCGGCTGGTCGCGGGCACCCGGGCGCCCGTGCGGATGTTCGGGCCGCGTGCCCGACGACGACCTGCCGGCCCTCTACGGCTGCGCAGACGTGTACGCCATGCTGTGCCGCAACCGGTGGGCGGGCCTCGAGCAGGAGGGTTTCGGCATCGTGTTCCTCGAGGCGGCGGCGTGCGGCGTGCCGCAGGTGGCGGGCACCAGCGGGGGAGCGGCCGAGGCGGTGGCCGACGGCGGGACCGGTGTCGTGGTGCCGGCGCCGAGCGACGTCGGCGCGGTGGTGGCAGCCCTCGGGTCCCTGCTCGACGACGCCGAGCGGCGGCGCCGGCTCGGCGGGGCCGCCCGCACCCGTGCGGTCGCCGAGTTCGACTACGACGTGCTGGCGGGACGGCTGGCCGGAGTGCTGTCGCGGTGGTGACCCCGCCCGGCGCAGCCGGTGGCCCCGATGCCGCCGGTGCCGCCGATGCCGATGCCGCCGCCGACCAGCCGGGTGGCGGTGCGGCCGGTCCCGGTCCCGCCCGGGCAGCCGGTGGTCCCGGTGCGGGCGAGGCGATCGTGCGGTGCGACGTGTGGGCCACCGGGGTCTTCGCGGTGGTGTCGCTCGCCGCGGCGGCCGTGCCCGATCCCCTGGAGTACGTGGCGGTCCCGCTGGCGGTCGTCCTGTTCGTCGCGGGCAGCGTCGCGTTCCTGTGGGCGTATGCGGTGGCGATCGGCCGCAGCCGCTACGAGGTCGTGACCATGGGCGGTGTCTTCTTCCTGGGGGGCGGCGTGGCGCCGGCCGCCACCGCCCGGGTGCTGCGGGCGGCGCTGGCCGTGCAGGTGGTCGTGGCCGTGGCGGTCGCCGCGGCCCGCCCCTTCACCGCGCTGGCGGCCGCGGTGCTGGCGCCGATGCTGGGGCTGGGCCTGATGGCGTTGTGGGGTGCCCGCCACGGGCGCTTCGCGCCGAAGGGCGGGAGCGCGGACGGCGGCGACCCGGACGTCAGTCGCGGCTAGGCAGCTGCTGGACGGCCCAGGTGTTGCCGTCGGGATCCTCGAAGCCGGTGAACGAGCCCCACGGGAACACCTGGACCTCGCCGGCGTCGACGCCCCGGGACAGCAGCTCGGCGCGGGCGGCGTGGACGTCGTCGACCACGACCTGGAGCCCCTTGACCGATCCGGGCTCGCTCTGGACCAGACCGTCGCCGATCGCGATCGAGCAGGCGGACCCGGGCGGGGTGAGTTGGACGAAGCGCAGGTCGTCGCTGACCTGGTGATCGTGGTCGACCACGAAGCCGACCTGGTCGGCGTAGAAGGCCTTGGCCCGGTCCACGTCGCTGACGGGCAGGGCGACCAGTTCCAGCTTGAAGTCCATGGGAGCATCCTCGTCTCGTGTCGTGCGCGGTGGCCGGCGGCTGTCGTCCGTCGACCGAAGGCATCATCGCGGACAGAACCGGCCATCCTGTGGCCACTTCTGTTGGCCGGCTCCCTCCGGCCGTTCCCGGCCCGGCACAGCGGGCCGTGGCGACCCGCCCGCGCACTAACGTGCCCAGCACCCGCCCGCGAGATGCAGGAGCTTGCACCGATGGCTGACCAGGCGACGCAGCACATGGTCGTCGGCGCGTCGCCGCAGCGTACGTGGGAGGTGCTGACGGCGTTCGACGACTACCCGTCCTGGGCCGGCGACCTGAAGTCGGCCGAGATCGTCGCCCGCGACGGCGAGGGGCGGGCCCTCGACGTGGCCTTCCGGGTGGCGGCGATGGGTCGCAGCACCAGCTACACGCTGCGCTACGACTACGGCGACGCCCCCCGGGTCCTCGCCTGGAAGCAGATCCAGGGCGACATCACCCGCAAGCTCGACGGCAGCTACGAGCTGGCCGCCGTCGACGGCGATCCCGATCGCACCGAGGTGACCTACCACCTCGAGGTCGACCTGATCCTGCCCCTGCCCGGCTTCGTCAAGCGGCGGGCCGAGGGGCGCCTGCTGTCGACCGCGCTGCGCTCGCTGCGGGACCACCTCGAAGCCTGATGGCCGTGGCTGGGGCATCGGCGGTGGCGGGATCGCCGACGCGCATCCTCCTGTTCACCGGCAAGGGTGGCGTGGGGAAGACCACCACCGCGGCGGCCACGGCCCTGGCGTGCGCCGACGCCGGCCTGCGCACGCTGGCGCTGTCGACCGACCCCGCCCACTCGCTGGCCGACGCCTTCGACGCCCCGCTGGGCCCCCTGGTGGCGCCCGTGGCCGAGGGGCTCTACGCCCAGCAGCTCGACGCACAGGACCGCATGGAGGAGGCCTGGGCCGACATCCAGCGCTACCTGCTCGAGGTGTTCCGCTGGGCGGGGGTCGAGGGGCTGGAGGCCGAGGAGCTGTCGGTGATCCCGGGGCTCGACGAGGTGTTCGCCCTCGGCGACATCCGCCACCACGCGACGTCGGGCGAGTGGGACGTGGTGGTGGTCGACTGCGCGCCCACGGCCGAGACGATCCGCCTGCTGTCGCTGCCCGACGTGCTGAGCCGGTACATGGAGCGGGTGTTCCCGGCCGGGCGGCGGGTGAGCCGCCTCGTGACCCCCGTCGTCTCCCGGGTCACCAACCTGCCGCTGGCCGACGACGACGTGTTCGCCGCCACCGAGCGCTTCTACCAGCGTCTGTCCGGCGTCCGCGAGCTGCTCACCGACGGCAGCCGCACCAGCGTGCGCCTGGTGGTCAACCCCGAGCGCATGGTCATCGCCGAGGCCCGCCGAACCCACACCTACCTGTCGCTCTTCGGCTACCACGTCGATGCCGTGGTGGCCAACCGCCTGCTGCCCGACGAGGTGGCCGACCCGTGGTTCGCCCGCTGGAAGGCGGCGCACGCCGAGCACCTGGCCGCCATCGACAGCGGCTTCGCGCCGGTGCCGGTGCTGCGGGTGCCGCTGCAGCCGACCGAGCAGGTGGGCCTCGACGCGCTGCGGTCGTTCGCCGCCGTCCTCTACGACGGCGAGGACCCGACCGCCCGGTTCGGCCGCCGCGAGCCCCTGCGGGCCCGCCGCCAGGGTGACGACCTGGTGCTCGAGCTCGACCTGCCCTTCACCGACCACGACGAGCTCGACCTCGGTCGCACGGGCGACGAGCTGCTGGTGCGGGTGGGCCCGTACCGGCGGGCCATCGTGCTCCCCGACGCGCTGCGGCGGCGGGTGGTCGGGGGCGCGGCGCTGGCCGATGGCCGCCTGTCGGTCACCTTCGTCGAGCCGGCCCCGGGGACGGGGACGGAGCTCGCCGCGGGGCCGGCGGCGGGGGTCGGCGGGCCGGGCGCCATGACGACGGCGCCCGCGGTTGCGGCCGGGTGACGGCCACGAGGACCACGAGGAGGACGTGATGGGGACCACCGAGAACGCGCCACGCGCCGACCCGCACGAGCGCGGGCGCGAGGGCGTCGAGCACCTGCGGGCCGCGGCCCGCGAGCTCATCGAGGCCGCCCGGGCCATGCTCGACGTGGCCGAGGAGTGGGTGGAGGATCCCGAGGCCGTGGCCGCGCTGGCCGGCACCCTGGTCAGCGTGGGCGCGGTGGCCCGCCGGGTGGCGGGCACGGCCGGTTGGCCTCCCGCGCCCGCCGCGCCGACCGCGGGCGCGGCAGACGAGGCAGGCGAGGCAGACGAGGACGCGGCGCCGCGGGTCCAGCGCATCGCGGTGACCTGACGGGCGGCGGTGGGAGGGCCACGGTCGGTCACCGGAAGCGCCCGCCGATCAGGTGCTCTAGCATCGCCTCGTCCTCACCAGCCCCCGGGAGGCTCGCCTTCCGGGACCGACCACGATCGATGATCGATCGCACAGGAGGCGCCGTGGCGGCAATCACCCAGGCCGCGATCCGGGAGCTGGCTTCGATCAGGGGGAAGAAGGCGCCGATCACCTCCTGCTACCTCGACGTCGACGGCCGGCGCCTGGCGCGCAGCAAGGACCTCGAGCACGAGGTCGACATCGTGCTCAAGGGGGCGAGGGCCAAGGCCGACGGCGACGTGTCCGTCATCACCGACCTGCAGCAGATCGAGCAGTACGTCCGCGGTGCGCTCGACCGGTCGCGGGTGCGGGGCGTCGCCATCTTCGCCTGCTCGGCCGATCGGCTGTGGCAGGTGATCGAGCTGCCCATGCCGGTGCACACGCGGGTGGTGGTGAACGACGTGCCCGCGGTGGGCCAGCTCGAGGCGGTGCTGCGCGACCACGAGCCCATCGGCGTGCTGATGGCCGACCGGCAGCGGGCGCGCATGTTCGTGTTCGAGCTCGGCGAGCTGGTCGAGCGGTCCGAGCTGTTCGAGCAGGTGCCCCGCGACACCGACGCCCGGGGCACGCGCGACCGGGGCGGCGACCACCCCCAGGTGCTGGCCGAGCACACGCAGCAGCACCTCCGCACCGCCGCCCACGTGGCGTTCGCGGTCTGGAACCAGCACCCGTTCACCCACTTGGCCATCGCCGCGCCCGACGACCTGGCCCGCCAGCTGGAGTCCGACCTGCACCCCTACCTGCGCGAGCGCCTGTGCGGCCGCCTCAGCGTGCCGGTGACGGCCAACCACGGCGAGGTGCTGGTGGCCGCCCAGCGGGTCGAGGAGCAGGTCGAGCGCACCCGGGAGGCCCGCGTGGTCGAGCGCCTGCGCGAGGCGGTGGCCGCCGGTCGGCGGGGCGTCGCCGGCCTGGCCGCCACGGTCGAGGCGCTGGGCGACCACCGGGTGTCCACGCTGGTGGTCTCACAGGGCTACTCCGCGCCCGGTTGGCGTTGCCCCGAGTGCGGGGGACTGGCGGCCATGGGCCCGCGCTGCAAGCGGTGTCGCGCCGACATGCGCGAGGTCGACGACCTGGTCGAGGACGCGGTCGAGGACGCCCTGGCCCAGTCGTGCCAGGTCGAGATCTGCCTCGGCAACGCCGACCTCGACGTGATGGGGCGTGCCGGCGCCCTGCTGCGCTATTGAGCTCCTCCGACCGGCCGGTCGCCGTCGGGGAAAGCGAGCCCGGTCCGGGGCTGCTGGCGGGCATCGACGTCGGCGGCACCAAGGTGCTGGGCGTGCTCGTCGACCCCGCCGCTCCCGCGACCGTGGTCGACGAGGCCCGCGTGCCGACGCCCGACGGCGAGACCGCGGTGCTCGACGCCATGGCGGGCGTGGTGCGCACGCTGGCCGCCCGGTGCGAGGCGCCCGTGGCGGCGGTGGGCGTCGGCATCGCCGGCCTGGTCGACCGCCAGGGCACCATGAACGTCGGGCCCAACCTGCCCGGGCTGCGGGGCGTGCGCGTGGGCGAGGCGCTCGACGCCCGCCTCGGGCTGCCCGTCCGGGTCGACAACGACGCGACCTGCGCGGCGTGGGCCGAGCACATCGCGGGCGCCGCCCGGGGCGTCGCCGACGTGGTCTGCGTCACGCTGGGCACCGGCATCGGTGCCGGGCTCGTGGCGGACGACGAGCTCGTGCGGGGCGCCAATGGCTTCGCCGGCGAGGCGGGCCACATGGTGGTCGATCCCCGGGGACCGCTGTGCCCGTGCGGGCAGCGGGGCTGCTGGGAGCGGTTCGCCTCGGGCAGCGGGCTGGGCCGCCTGGGTCGCGAGGCGGCCGAGGCCGGCCGGTTCGCCGAGGGGATGGCACTCGCCCACGGCACGGCCGAGGACGTGCGGGGCGAGCACGTCACCGCGGCGGCGGCGGCCGGCGACCCCGAGGCGCTGGCCGTGCTGCGCGAGTTCGCCGGGTGGGTGGCGCTCGGCATCGGCAACCTGGTCACCCTGCTCGACTGCTCCCTGGTGGTGATCGGCGGCGGGCTGGTCGAGGTGGGCGACCTGCTCATCGAGGAGGTGCGCGCCGCCGTGCCCGCTCGGGTGATGAACCCGGAGGAGCGCCCCCACCTCCGGGTCGTCGGAGCCGAGCTGGGCGAGCAGGCCGGCGCCATCGGGGCCGCCCTGCTGGGCGGCCGGGAGGCCGGGGCGGGCCCCGACGATCAGCCGCCGGTCGTGGTGTAGCGCCGGCGGCAGGCCGCGATCTCGTCCACCGCGGCGGCGGCGCCTTCCCAGCCCCGCACGTTGGAGTGCTTGTCGGGCTCGAGCACCTTGTAGACCTCGAAGAAGTGCTCGATCTCGTCGACCAGGTGGGCCGGCAGGTCGGACATGTCCTCGACCTGGCCCCACCGGGGATCGCCGGCGGGCACGCACAGGATCTTGGCGTCGGGCCCGGCGTCGTCCTCCATCCAGAACACGCCGACCGGCCGGGCGGTGATCCAGCAGCCGGGGAACGTGGCGTCCTCGAGCAGCACCAGCGCGTCGAGCGGGTCGCCGTCCTCGGACAGTGTGTCGGGGATGAAGCCGTAGTCCGCGGGATAGGTCATCGCCGTGAACAGGCGCCGGTCCAGGCGGAAGACGTGCGCCTCGTGGTCGAACTCGTACTTGTTGCGACTGCCGCGGGGAATCTCGATGACGACGTCGATCTCGGTCACCCGCAGATGATCCCCGACGGTCCGCCGCGGCGGCCAACTCCCGGCGTCAGGCACCCTCGACGTCCTCGACACCGGCCGCCACCGCGTCGCCGGGGGCCGGCGTGGGCGGCCGGCCCGCCTCGACCAGCGTCTTCAGCCCCTCGAGGACCTCCACCCACCCCACCCGCACCCCGTCCGACGTGCGCGGGCTCCGGCCGAGGTCGAGGTGCCGCAGCGTCACCCGGGTGATCTCGCCGCCCTCGCCGGCCGGGGCGAGCACCCACTCGACCCGGGAGGGGGGCTCGGCCGCGATCTCGGGGTCGTAGAGGGCGCGCCAGGTCATCACCAGCCGCCGCCCGGGCTCGACCGCCTGCACCTGGCCCTCGACCGCCACCTCGCCGTCGGCCATGACGTAGCGGATCCCCGTGCCGGGCTCGAAGGAGGACTCGACGGCGGTGCGGTGGAAGTAGCGGCGGGTGTAGGCCGGATCGGTGATCGCCTCCCAGACCCGGTCGGCTGGGGCCCGGACGAGGATCTCGTAGACGTGGCGGGGCTCGGGCACGGTCAGGCTCCTTCGAGGTCGGCGAGCGCCGCCAGCGCATCGGTGAACGGCGCCGCGTACTTGGAGATCCAGCGGTCGTGGATCTGCCGGATCGGCACCGGGTTGAGGTAGTGGTGCTTCTCGCGGCCGTGGCGCTCGTCACCTGTCAAGGGCGGGGACGCCGGGTGCGGGCGAATCGACCCCCGAGGCCCGGAGGGGTCCCGGCTACCGTGGCCGCATGGAATTCCGCCGCATCACCGGGCTGCCCCCGTACGTCTTCACGATCATCGACGGTCTGAAGATCGAGGCCCGGCGAGCCGGCATGGACGTCATCGACCTCGGCTTCGGCAACCCCGACATCCCCTCGCCGGCCTTGGCGGTCGAGAAGCTCAGCGAGGCCGCGCACAACACGCGCAACCACCGCTACTCGGCGAGCCGGGGCATCCCGAAGCTCCGCCAGGCGCTCGCCGACCTGTACATGCGCCGGTTCGGCGTGGCGCTCGACCCCGAGCGCGAGGTGATCTCCACCATCGGCGCCAAGGAGGGGTTCTCCCACCTCATGTGGGTGCTCCTGGGACCCGGCGACGCGGCACTGGTGCCGTCGCCGTCGTACCCCATCCACATCTTCGCCCCGCTGTTCGCGGGGGCATCGGCCCGCGAGATCCCCATGTCCACCGACGGCAACTTCATCGAGCGGGTGCAGGAGGCGTACGAGTACTCGTGGCCCAAGCCCCGGGTCATCGTGCTCAGCTTCCCCCACAACCCCACCACGGCCACCGTCGATCTCGACTTCTTCCAGCAGGTGGTCGACTTCGCCCGCGAGCGCGACGTCATCGTGGTGCACGACAACGCCTACGCCGAGCTGGGCTACGACGGCTTCCAGCCACCGTCGATCCTGCAGGCCGAGGGGGCGAAGGAGTGCGCGGTCGAGCTCTACTCCCTCACCAAGTCGTTCTCGATGGCCGGGTGGCGGTTGGCGTTCCTGGCCGGCAACGCCGACGTGGTGCAGGCGTTGGCCAAGCTCAAGTCGTACCTCGACTACGGCACGTTCCAGCCCATCCAGATCGCCGCCACGGTCACCATGAACGAGGCCGTCGACTTCCCCAAGGAGGTCCAGGCCGTGTATCAGGGCCGCCGCGACGTGCTGATCGACGGCCTCCACCGCATGGGGTGGGAGGTGCCGCGGCCGCGGGGCACCATGTTCGCCTGGGCCCCCATCCCCGAGCCCTACGTCGAGATGGGCTCGGTTGAGTTCGCGTCGATGCTGGTCCGCGAGGCCCAGGTGGCGCTGTCACCCGGCGTCGGCTTCGGCCCCGGCGGCGAGGGCTACGTGCGCTTCGCCCTCATCGAGAACGAGCAGCGCACCCACCAGGCGCTGCGCAACCTGAAGCGCACCCTCACGAAGCTGGGCTGAGGAGGCCGAGGCCCGCGGCAGGCGACTGCGGGCGAGCGCCGGTCGCGGTCGCCGGTCGTCAGGCGCGACCGTCGTCGCCATGCTGGCGCAGCCCCGCCCGCACGGCCAGGGTGGCGAGCACGAGCGAGGCGAGCACGGCGGCCCCGGCGGCGCCCATGGCGGCCGCGGCCACCATCGTGTAGCGGCGCTCGCGGGCCTCGGCCGCGTCCACCAGCTCGTCCCTGCGGGCCTCGAAGAGGTCGGTGGCCCCCCGCTCGAACGAGGCATAGGCGGACACCCCGGTGGACGGCGACGTGGCCAGCACCGCTGCGGGATCGACCGCGCGGGTGGCGAGGGCCTGCTCGACGAGGGCGCCGAAGCCACGCACCCGCTCGTCCGCCGCGAGAGCGTCCGCCAGCGGCCCGTAGTCGCCGGTCGCCGTGACGGCGATGAGGTCGTCGCGGGCCCGCAGCTCGTCGAGGCGCACCGTCAGGTCCCCGACCTGGTCGTCGCCGATCTGCCCGTCGCCGGCCGCGGCCCGCAGGATCGCCCGGGTCAGATCGCCGGCGGTCGTCGCCTGCGCGACGGCCAGCCCCGCCAGGGTGGCGCCCTGCCGCAGGTCGGGGTCGTCGAGCGACAGGGTCGTGCGTTCGCACGCCCCGACGTAGGCGTCGATGATCGTCTGGTAGGCGTCGTCCGTGGCCCCGGCGTCGGTGTTGGCGGGGACGCGCTCGCCATCGGGCGCGCCGTCGACCGCCGCCCGCAGCGTGACCAGCGTCGCCGACTGGTCCCAGGCCAGGCCGAAGGCGTCGGCCAGCGCCACGTCCTGGGTGGCCAGGTCGGCTCGCAGCGTCGCGATCGCCCGGTCGACGGCCTCGCGGGCGTGGAGGCTGGTGGGGACGGGCGGACCGGGCATCTCCTCGGTCCCTGACAGCCACGCCGTGGCGGCCGCCCGCTCGTCAGCGAGTGCCCGCACCACGGTGGTCGGGCCGGTGGCCGCGACCGTGGCGTAGGCGACCTGCTCGCGCTGCTGCTCGGTGTCCCGCGCCACCTCGCCGGCGGTGCCCCACATGATGGCGGCGAGCCCGACGAGCGGGACCGCGACGAGAGCGGCTACGACCGCGCCGAACGGCGAGGCGCGGCCCCGTGGGCGGTCCCGGCGGTCGCCCGGCGCGTGGCGTGCCGGAGCCCGCTCGGCCGTCCCGTCGATCACCGCACTGCACCCCCCGAGCGGGCCGCCGTCGCCGCGACGCGACGGCTCGGCCCCGATGCCACCGACCCCGGCGTCCTAGCTGCCGGGTGGTCGTGGTCATCTTGGCAAAGGGCGGAACCCGGCGACAACCGCGGCCGCGGGCGGCGCGGCGCTCAGTCGCAGACGCCGTCGCGGCGGGCGGCGTCGAGCCCCCGCTGTACCCCCGTCGTGAAGTCGGTCAGGAAGCGGTACACGTCGTCGGCCGCGGGCTGCTGCCACTCGGCGCCGTACGGTGCCCGGGCCGGCGCTCGACGGACGCTCACGGGGCCGGCGCTGGGCAGCTGCGCGCCCCTGACCCGCCGGGCGAGCCCGGTTGCGGGGACGGGCGCGCCGGCGGGCGGCGGCCGGCGGTCGCCGGCCGGCGTGGGGCGGCCGGCGTGGCCGTCCGGTACATGGGTGCGGGTGCGGTCGTCCCAGCCCCGCGTGTACGGGCCGAGGGACGCCACGATCGTGCTGTCGCTGGAGCTGTGGGCGGGCGCCATGTCCTCGCCCGCCGGCGTCCGGCCGGTGCGCATGACGAGGCCGCTCGGGGTGCGGCGCACGTCACCCGCCGGGGAGGCGGGCACGGGGCCGGCGGGGGGCAGGTCTGTCAGGCGCCGCCCGTCCGGTGACCCGCCAGCGCCGACCGCGGCGGGGGCGGCAGGCACGGGAGCGGCGGGTGCCCGCGTGCCACGGTCGGCCGGCGCCGCCGGCAGGGCAGGGTCGACCGGCGGCGCAGGGGAGGAGGACAGCGCCGCCGTTGCCGCGGCCGGCGCCACGGGGCCGCCGACCACCGCACCCTCCGGGGTGAGGAGGGTGGGTGGGAGGTTGATGGTGGCGGTGATGCCGTTGCCGGGGGAGTTGTCGAGGTGGACGCTGATGTTGTGGCGGGCGGCGAGGTTGCCGGCGACGTAGTGGCCGAGGTATTTGGAGGGGGCGATGGTGAAGCTTTCGGCGCCGGCGAGGCGTCGGTTGGCGGAGGTGACGTCGTTGGGGGGCATGCCGAGGCCGGAGTCGATGATGGCGAGGGTGTAGCCGGGTTCGTACAGATCCCGCGCTGGGTCGTCGCTGCTATCGGGGCGGGATCTGTACGAATCGGGTCGGTTGCGGCCGCGGATGTCGACGGTTTGGTCGGGGGGTGAGAAGACGAGGGCGTTTTCGATGAGTTCGGCGAGGAGGTGGGCGAGGTCGGCGGCGGCGGAGCCGATGATGGTGGCGGGTTCGACGCCGCGGACGGTGACGCGTTGGTAGTCCTCGACTTCGCCGAGGGCGGCGCGGATGACGTCGGTGAGGCGGACGGGGCCGGCCCATTTGCGGGGTGGTTCGATGCCGGCGAGTACGAGGAGTGACTCGGCGTTGCGACGCATGCGGGTGGCGAGGTGGTCGAGGCGGAAGAGGTTGGCGAGGGTGTCGGGGTCGGTTTCGTTGGTTTCGAGTTCGGTGATGAAGTCGAGTTGGCGGCCGAGGAGGTTCTGGTTGCGGCGGCCGAGGTTGACGAAGCTGTCGGCGATGTTGCGGCGGAGCACCGCCTGCTCGACGGCCAGGTCGAGCGCGGTGTCCTGCACCGTGTTCAGAGCGACGGCGACATCGGCAACCTCATCACGGGTCCGCACGCTGACGGGGGCGACCTCGGGGACGCGCACGTCGTCACCCAGGGGGGTCTCGAGGATGTCGAGCACGGCATCCGGGAGCCGTTCCTCGGCCATGTCCTTGGCCTGGCGGGTCAGCGAGCGCAGCGGCCGGGTGATCGACCGCGACACCAGCCAGATCGCCAACGCGGCCAGCACCACCGTCGCCAGGGCGAGCGCGGTGAAGACCCGCTGGCGGAGGACCGCCGAGTCCCGGAGGGTGGCGGCCCTGTCGGCCGCGAGGTCCTCCACCTCTCTGGCGAACACGGTGTACGCCAGCGTGTCGGGGTCGTCGTTGGCTGCGTAGCGCACCAGTGCGGTGAGGTCGATCCGGCCGCTGTCGAGCGCGGTCGCGATCACCTGGGGGAACTGCTGCACCTCTTCGGCCGCGAGCAGCTCCTCGACCAGCGGGGCGTAGACGCCCGGGCCGAGCGACACCATCTGCTCCCAGTTCTGGCGCAGCTGGTAGAGGCGCCGGCCCACCGGCTCGATCTCCTCGGACGAGGAGAAGCCCGACTCGCCGTCACCGACCTCGGCCTTCAGCACGTCGCGCACCAGCATGGCAACGAGGTTCGTCTGGCGGTTGTTGAGGTCGATGAGCAGGCCGGCCTGGCGGAGCTGGGGGTCGTCGATGGCGGCCACCACTTGGCGGTTGGCGGCCGAGAAGGCCTCCCACAGCTCGGTGTAGCGGTCGAAGATCTCGCTCACCTCGGCGATGCTGGCGATGGTGCGGTCCTCCGGCGGCACGGCGGCCACCTCGGCCCGCAGCGCGTCGAGCTCCTCGAACGCGGCGAAGGCCGGAGCGTAGGTGTCGACCAACGAGTCGCCCTGGCTGTCGACCTCGTCGCGGAACGCCTCGATGGCGGCGTCGGTCTGCACGGCGGCGGCCTCGGGATCCTCGACCTCCACGGTGAACTGGTCCTGGAGGCCCAGCAGAGCGATGCCCACCGCGTTGCGCTCCCACTCGATGTCGGAGAGCAGGCCGGTCGGGCCGAGGGCGATCGACGCCAGGGCAGTCTGGTCACGCATCTCCTCGGCGCGGCGCGAGGCGCTGACCACCTCGATCACGGTGACTACCACGAGCGCCAGCAGCGGCGCGGCCAACGCCAAGGCGAGCTTCATCCGGATCGGGACTCGGAGCACGATGGCGTCCCCCCAGGCTGGTCGGCGTGTCGGTCTTCGGACCGATCACCGCACCACCACTATGGCCACCTCGCTTGCGCCCAGCAGGTCGTCCGGTCCCAGCCCTTCGAATCGCTGGGCATCATGGCAAGAAATCCGCGCCCCTGTCACGCGGAGCGCGAGCCGTCAGGGAGTCTGCACGCTGCGTGTGGGGTCGATCAGCGCCGGCCGTCGGGCCGTGACTCGTCGAGCCCCCGCTGGACCCCGGCCGTGAAGTTCGTCAGGAAGCTGTACACGGCGTCGGCGGACCCGGTCTCCGGCGGCCGGCCGGCCGGGGCCGCCGGGCGGGCGTCGGCCCGGGGGGCGGCTGGTGCCGGCGCCGCGGGTGCGGCCGGTGCCCCCGCGCCCTGGCTGCGGCGCACCGCCAGCGGGTTGGCGCTGGGCAGCTGTGCGCCCCGCACCCGGCGGGTGAGGCCGCCCGCGGTGGCGGCGCCCGCGCCGCCCGCCGGGGCGCCGAGGACGGGCGCGGCCGTGGGCCGCGGTGCGGGCGGGGTCGGGGCCGGCGGGGAGGAGCCGGGGCGACCCCGGTCGCGGCCGACTGGCTGCGGGCCCTGGAACGGCGAGAGGCCGCTGAGGCCGGCCGCCAGGCCGCCCCCGAGGCCACCGTTCCCGGCGGTCTGGGGCGGCGCGAACGGCGAGTCGGCCCGACCCGGCGGGGTGAACGGCGACGGCGCCGGCGGCGCGGCGGGGGTGGGCGGCGCCGGGACCGTGGTGCCACCGGTGAGGTCGCGGCCGTTGGTGTAGCGGCTCAGCGAGGCGAGCAGATCGTCGTTGGGGCCGCGGCCGACGGCCCGCACCTCGCCGGTGTCGACGACGCGGGGCGTGCGCTTGACCAGCCCGCTCGGCGTGCGCCGCGCCGTGGGCTGCGGCTCCTGCACCGAGTGGTCGTCCGCGGGGCGGCGGCCCTGGAGTGCCAGGGGGAGCGGCTCGGGCGTGGCGGGCCACGGCTGGCCGGACGGTGCGGGTGCCGGAGCCGGCGGAACGGGGTCGGGCCACGGCGTCGGGTTGGCGCCGAACGCCGGCTCGGCGGGCGGCGGCACGAAGTCGGCCCGGGGAACGCGGGCAGGGGCCCACCGGGGCGCGGCTCGGCGCCGCGGTTCCCTGCGCGGCGGCTGGGCAGCGCCGGGGGCGCCAGCGGGGCGGGGGGCGACGGCTGCGGCGGCGGGCTGGGAGCCGCCTCGACCGGTGCCGGGGGCCACACCGCACGCGCGGCGTGGGGCTCGTCGGCCTGCGGCAGCGCGTTCTCGGTGGTGAGGAGGGTGGGTGGGAGGTTGATGGTGGCGGTGATGCCGTTGCCGGGGGAGTTGTCGAGGTGGACGCTGATGTTGTGGCGGGCGGCGAGGTTGCCGGCGACGTAGTGGCCGAGGTATTTGGAGGGGGCGATGGTGAAGCTTTCGGCGCCGGCGAGGCGTCGGTTGGCGGAGGTGACGTCGTTGGGGGGCATGCCGAGGCCGGAGTCGATGATGGCGAGGGTGTAGTGGTCGGGTCGGTTGCGGCCGCGGATGTCGACGGTTTGGTCGGGGGGTGAGAAGACGAGGGCGTTTTCGATGAGTTCGGCGAGGAGGTGGGCGAGGTCGGCGGCGGCGGAGCCGATGATGGTGGCGGGTTCGACGCCGCGGACGGTGACGCGTTGGTAGTCCTCGACTTCGCCGAGGGCGGCGCGGATGACGTCGGTGAGGCGGACGGGGGCGGCCCATTTGCGGGGTGGTTCGATGCCGGCGAGTACGAGGAGTGACTCGGCGTTGCGACGCATGCGGGTGGCGAGGTGGTCGAGGCGGAAGAGGTTGGCGAGGGTGTCGGGGTCGGTTTCGTTGGTTTCGAGTTCGGTGATGAAGTCGAGTTGGCGGCCGAGGAGGTTCTGGTTGCGGCGGCCGAGGTTGACGAAGCTGTCGGCGATGTTGCGGCGGAGCACCGCCTGCTCGACGGCCAGGTCGAGGGCGGTGTCCTGGACGGTGTTGAGCGCCACCGCCACGTCGGCCACCTCGTCCCGCGTCTCGAGCCGCACGGGTTCGGTCTTGGGCATGGTGACGTCCTCGCCGAGAGGCGTGTCGAGGATGTCGAGCACCACCCGGGGTAGCCGCTCCTCCGCCATGGACTTGGCCTGGCGGGTGAGCGACCGCAGCGGCCGGGTGATCGACCGCGACACCAGCCAGGTGAGGACGATCGCGGCGCCCAGCACCAGCAGGGCCAGCGCGATGAACCACTTCTGGCGGGCGGCGGCGGCGGCGTTGAGGGCGTCGCTGCGGGCGCGGATCTCGTTGGCCACGGCGAGCTGGTAGCCGTTGTAGCCCTCGTCGGCCGGGACGTTGACGTCGCCGAGTAGGGCGTTGACGTCGATGCCCTCGCCCGAGGTGGCGAGGTCGGCCTGGCGGTTGACGCGGTCGGTCAGGTCCGTCGGGAACGACTCGGCCGCGATCTCGGCGTAGCGGCCGGTGCCCGAGAGCATGACCGCGGCGTTGGCCTTGAACCGCTCGTGGAAGACGGACGCCTCGGTGATCTGCTCGGGCGTCTTGGTGCCGCCCTCGGACACCGCGTCGCCGATGATGCCGTTGAGGAGCAGGGACAGGTCCTCGATCTGGCGGGCGCCGGCGTCGGCGATCTCGGTTCCCTGGCGCAGCTCGGGGTCGTCGATGGCCAGCGAGATGCGGGTGGTGGCATCGAAGAACGGGGCGATGAATTCCGTGTAACGCTCGAACGCCTCTTGGCTGTCCTCGATGTCGTCGAACGAGCGGTCGGGGTGCGCGGTCACGTACTCGTCGATGTCGGCCCGGAGCTGCTCGAGGTCGACGAGCCCGTTGAGTGCCGGCTGGAACGCCTCGGCGATGAGCGGGTCCTTGGACGCGATCTCGTCGCGGAACGCGACCAGCGCCTCGTCGGTGGCGGCGCGGCTCTCCTCGTAGCCCTCGACGGGGACGGTGACCACGCCGGCCTGGCCGATCATGTCGACGGCGGGCCACGTGCGCTCGTTCTGGAGCGACGTGATCAGGCCCGAGGGCCCGATGGCGGCGGCGGCCAGCTCGGTCTGCGACGCCACCTCTTCACGCTCGTTGCCCGCCTTCACCACCTCGAAGGCGGTGACGACAGCCAGTGCCAAGAGCGGGATGGAGAGTGCTGCAGCCAGCTTCAGCCGGATCGGTACACGGCGCAATGAGACGATTCCTTACGGGACGAATCGAAACCCCAGCGGTTCGAACCGTAATCATCGCACGAATGCGGGCCGTCGTCGCGCCAAGTCGGCGCGTGGTGAAGAAGATCCAGGTCAGCGCATGTGGGCGCGGGCCTGCGCCTTGGCCACGAGGCTCTCGAGCAGCGTCAGCAGCACCATTTTCACCGAGTCTTTGTTACGGGCGTCGCAATCGACGATGGGGGTGTCGTGGGCGACGCCGAGCGCCTCGCGGATCTCGGGGGTGGGGTAGCGCGGGGCGCCGTCGAACACGTTGACGCCGATGACGAAGGGGATGGCGTTGGCCTCGAAGTAGTCGATGCCGGGGAAGCTGTCGGTGATGCGGCGGGGGTCGACCAGCACGACGGCGCCGAGCGCGCCGAGGCAGATGTCGTCCCACATGAACCCGAAGCGATCCTGCCCGGGCGTGCCGAACAGGTACATCACCAGGGTGTCGTCGACCGTGATGCGGCCGAAGTCCATGGCCACCGTGGTGGTGGTCTTGCCCTGGATGTGACGCGTGTCGTCGATACCGGTCGAGGCGCTCGTCATGGCGGCCTCGGTGCGGAGCGGTTCGATCTCGGAGATCGCACCGACGAACGTCGTCTTGCCGACGCCGAACCCGCCGGCGATGACGAACTTGACCGATGTGATGCGCGTTGCGGCGCTCTCGGCGGTTGATTGCACGGCGCGAAACCTCGTGGTGTCTCGTTGCGGCGGTCCGGGCGGCTCAGATGGCCCGGACGCGTTCGATCATCTTGGTGAGCATCGACAACTCGATCTCGACCGGGTCGGTGTGGTGCACGTCCAGCAGACCGGCGGAGATGAGGTCGTCGGCGAGGATCATCACGACGCCCACAACCAGGTTGAGGTGGGCGGCGACCTCGGCGACGGACAGGGCACGGATGCACCTGTCCAGCACGAGCTGCTGCTCGTCGGGAAGGTAGGGCGGTATGTGATCGCCCTTGGTCTGGAGCAGGGTCTCAACTCGAAGGTCACGCCTCTGGGCGCGGGTACGACCCCCCGTCATTATGTACGGGCGGACCAGATCGTGACCTTCGTTCATGCGACGACCCCTGCCTTGAGCTCGGCGACCAGCGCAGGCGACAGGACCTGGCCCGCCCGCTCGACGAGAAGTGTGGTCTGGTACCCGACCAGCCCGATGTCACAGTTGCGGGTGGCCACGACGCCCAGGCAGCTGCCGTCGGAGATCGACGACACGAACAGGAAGCCCTGGCGCATCGCCACGATGATCTGTTCGAGGCCCGAGAAGTCGAAGCACCGCGACGCCCCGTGGCCGAGGCTGACGAAGCCGGAGATGATGGCGGCCAGCTGCTCGGCGGAGGCCCGGTCGAGCGAGCTGGATGCGGCCATCAGCAACCCGTCCGATGAGACGGCGACGGCATCGGTCACCCCGGCGGTCTGGTCGACGAAGCTGTTGAGCAACCAGTTGAAGTTCCGTGCCTCGTCGCTCAGGGTCATGAATTCTCCTTCGGGGTGGTCGGGTCGCGGCGGGCTTCCTCGAGCCCTCGTTGGACGCCCTGGGTGAAGCTGGTCAGGAAGCCGTAGACGTCGCTGGCGGCATTGCTCTCGTCGAGGACACCGTTGCCGCCACGGATGCGGAAGGGGTCGCCGCCCTCGCGGCTCGCCCGTCCGTTCGTGTGGCCATTGGTGCTCCCGTTCCCCAGCAAGTGGCCGTTGGCGTTGTCTCGATCGTCGAGACGATAACCCGCGTCACTCCCGGATGGTGGTTCTTGCCTGCGGCGGAGGCTCAGAGGCTGGTTGACCGGGAGCTGTGCTCCCCGCACCCGGCGTGCCAGACCGCTCGCGGTCGCGCCGCCGTCGGCACCCCCGCCGAGGCCGGCAGCGGGCGCGCCCGCCGCCGGGGCGGGGGCAGGGCCGATGGGCGCCGGGGGCGGGCCGCCGTTCCCGCGGGCCGGCTCGGCGCGCCCCTGCGGAGGGCCGTCGAGGCCCCCGCCCGCGGGGATGTCGCCGCGCAGTGCCGGCGGCGCCGGCCACGAGCGGTTGGCCAGGGGCGCACGGTCGCCGCTGCTGTCGAAGCCCATGGGCCGGGGGTTGGTGCGCGGCCAGGTGGGACCGATCGGCTCGCTGGAGGCGGGCACCGGGGACGACACGGACGGCGGCAGGTTCAGGCCGCCGGTCACGTGGCTCATGCTGGCGAGCAGCGCGTCGTCGGGCACGGCGCCCACCGGCGACGGCGAGGCGCCCCTGGGTGCACGCTTCACCAGGCCGCTCGCCGTGCGGGTGGGCGGCTCGGCGGCGGGGCCCGAGGGCATCGGGGCCGGTGGCGTCGGCCCCCGCAGCGCGGGGTCGAGCGCCGGCGCCGGCGGGATCGCGCCCGGCGTGAGCGGGGCGCCGGATCGCCCGGGTGCCTCGAACACCGGCACGTCGGCGATGGCGGCCCACGGGGAGTCGGCCGCCGCGGGGATCGAACCGAGCGAGTGCGCCCCCGAGACGGGGCCGGTGGTGGCGAGCCCTGCGGAGGTGGACGCCGGCGGCGTGCTGAGGGCCGCCAGGGAGTCGGTGGGCGCGGGCGGGGGAGCGCCGGGCTTGATGGCCCGGTTGCCGTGCGGCGGGGTCACCGGTGCGGCCAGCTCGTGGTCGGTGGTGAGCAACGTCGGTGGGATGTCGATGGTCGCCGTGATGCCGTTGCCGGGCGAGTTGTCGAGGTGGACCCGGATGTCGTGGCGGGCCGCCAGGTTGCCGGCGACGTAGTGGCCGAGGTACTTCGACGGGGCGATGGTGAAGCTCTCGGCGCCGGCCAGGCGGCGGTTGGCCGCCACCACGTCGCCGGCCGGCATGCCGAGGCCCGAGTCGATGATGGCCAGGGTGTACCCGTCGGGACGGTTGCGTCCCCGGATGTCGACCGCCTGGTCGGGTGGGGAGAACACGAGGGCGTTCTCGATGAGCTCGGCGAGGAGGTGGGCCAGGTCGGCGGCCGCGGAGCCGAGGATCGTGGCGGGCTCCACGCCCCGCACGGTGACCCGCTGGTAGTCCTCGACCTCGCCGAGCGCGGCGCGGATGACGTCGGTGAGGCGCACCGGGGCGGCCCACTGGCGGGGCGGCTCGATGCCGGCCAGCACGAGCAGCGACTCGGCGTTGCGGCGCATGCGGGTGGCGAGGTGGTCGAGCCGGAACAGGTTGGCCAGCGCGTCGGCGTCGGTCTCGTTCGACTCGAGCTCGGTGATGAAGTCGAGCTGGCGGCCGAGCAGGTTCTGGTTGCGGCGGCCGAGGTTGACGAAGCTGTCGGCGATGTTGCGGCGCAGCACGGCCTGCTCGACGGCCAGGTCGAGCGCCGAGTCCTGCACCGTGTTGAGGGCCTCGGCCACGTCCGACACCTCGTCGCGCGTGTTGACGCGCACCGGTTGGACCGTCGGCACCGTGACGTCCTCGCCGAGTGGGGTGTCGAGGATGTCGGTGACCGCTTCGGGCAGGCGATGGTCGGCCATCTCCTTGGCCTGCTGGGTGAGCTGGCCGAGCGGCTTGGTGATGGATCGGGACACGAGCCAGGTCACCGCCACGGCGACGACCAGCGCCAGGCCACCGAGGATCCAGTAGAGCCGCTGGCTGGCGGCCGCCTCGTCCTGCAGCTCCTCGGCCCGGAGCGTGAGCTCGTCGGCCACGTCCTTGCGGTAGCCGTTGAAGCCCTCGTCGTCGTCGCGGGACAGCGAGCCGAGGGTCTCCTGGAGCGGGACCTGGCCCTCGGCGATGGCCTGCTCGACCAGGTCGGTGTAGCCCGACGCGTCGAACTGCTCGAGCACCGTCACCGTGTCGTCGTGGTAGCGGCCGGTGCCCAGGTCCTCGATCTGGTCGTAGGTGTCGTCGACGCGGCCCAGCAGCCCGGCGGCGTCCGCCACCTCCTCGGGCTCGTAGAGCTGGTCGCTGACCCCGGCGAGCAACACGATGCGGGTGAGCTGCGCCACGTTCTCGATCTCGTGGGTGGCGAGGTCGGTGAGCTCGACGCCCCGGCGCAGGGACGGGTCGTCGATGGACAGCGCCACCTGGCCGTTGGCCTTGAACAGGATGTCGACGAGATCGGTGAAGCCCAGGAAGTACGGGTCGGAGATGTCGGTGTTGTTGGGGTTGCGGTCGTCGGGGTCGAGGTCGAGGGCGCCTTGGCGGATGCCGTCGATCTGGGCGTCGATCTCGGCCAGGGCCGGCGCGAACGTGCTCTCGACCGTTCCGCCCTTGGCCTCGATCTCGGACCGGAAGGCGGCGATGGCGTCGTCGGTCTCGGACATGCCCTGCTCGATGGAGTCCACCGGGAGCTCGATGCCGCCGTCGAAGCCGAGGATGTACACGCTGCCGTAGTTCCGCTCGTTCTGCAGCGCCGTGATGATGCCGCCGGGGCCGATCGAGGCCGTGGCGAGGTCGGTCTGCTCCTCGGTGCGGGTCATCTCGTTGGAGCTCTGGACGACCTCCAGCACCGAGACCGCCAGCAGGGCGCTGATGGGCACGGCGAGAGCGGCGGCCAGCTTGAGTCGGATGGGTATGCGTCGGGGCACGTTGCGTTCCTTAGGGGAGATCACGCGAGTGGGCCGATACGGGTCGGTAGTGGGTCGCCGCGGGGCGGCACGGGCTGGTCGGGGTCGGGATGCGCCGCCAGACGCGTCACGGCTCCGATGTCGTCGGGCAGGCTGATCGCCCAGCCCAGGGTGTCGGGGTCGTCGGTGAGGAGGACGACGGGTCGCCGTTCGGACGCGGCGAGGATCTGGTCGAGCAGCTCGTCGCGGGCGTCGGCGTGGTCGACCAGGGGATCGTCCAGCACGGCGGGCACGTCGCCCGTGCCCACCAGGTCGAGGATGCCCTGGCGGAGGTCGTCCTCGCCGATGTCGTCCGTGGGGACGACGGTCAGGTGGTCGTCGAGCTCGGTCTGCGTGGCGTCGATGTCCGCCCGGGCCCGCTCCAGGTCCTCGGTGGCGGCGGCCAGCGCGATCTCGGCTCGCTCGACCTCGGCTGCGAGGGTCTCGCGCAGGCGGGGCAGCTCGCCCAGGGGGTCGTCGCCGGCCCGGGGCCGCAGGGCCGGTGGCAGCGCCTCGGCGATGCGGCGCAGGCGGCGGACGGCGTCGGACAGCGCCGCGGTGGCGCGCTCGACGCTCGCCTCGGCGGCGATCGCGGCGGACTCGGCGGCGGCCAGTGACGTCGAGTACTCCTCCTCGGAGCGTTCGAGCGCCTCGCTGACCGCGGCGATCTGCGCACGGAGCTGCTCGGCGGCCGAGATGCGGTGGAGGCGCCGCTCGTCCTGGCTGGCCCGATCGGACAGCTCGTCCTCGAGGGTGCGCACCCGGTGGAGGGTGGCGCCCACGTCGGCGTGCGCCGAGCTGACGACCGCGTGCACCTGCTGCATCTCGGCGAGGGACCGCTCGTCCTCCTCGTCGAGCGCGACCAGGTCGCGGTCGAGGCGATCGATGTCACGCCGGCACTCGTCGCGCTCGGCGATGTCCTGGTCCTGGTCGATGAGCCAGGCCACCGCGGCCTCGCGCACGGCCACCCCCGACGGGACGACGTCGTAGGAGGCGAGCACCGCGGCCAGGTCGCGCGTGCGGTTGGACGGCACCACCGGGTGGGCGTAGAGCAGCTCCGCCACGTTGATGCCCGGATCGCAGCCGAGTACGTCGGCGGCCTCGCGGTAGATGCGGTCGCGCCGGCCGCGCAACGTCGTGACGATGGCCGGCGGCTCGGCCGCTGCCCGCAGCGACGCCACCGTGTCCTCGGCCACCCGCCGGGCCCGGAGCGCGTCGAGCAGGTCGGCCTGGGCGTCGCCGTCGGGGCGCGGGCCGGTCAGGATGACGTCGAGGTAGGTCTCGAAGCCGTGCCGCCGGAGGACCGCGTGCTCGACCTCGCGGGCCTGGTGCAGCCGCGCCATGTCGTCCTCGTGGCCGCCGGACTGGTCGACGTACTCCTCGGCCTCGAGGACCGCCTCGTGCGCGACCTCGATCTCGTCGCGGGCGTCGGGGACGAGCGCGTCGCCCCGGCCCTGCGACTCGAGATCGGCGATCGTGTGCTCGATCTGCGCGAGCCGCCGCTCCGCCGCGGCCAGCTCGTCGGCCGACGGGGCCTCGGGCAGGGCCGACTCGATGCGCTCGAGCTCGCCGTCGACCTCGATCCACTCGCGGGCGAGCTCGCGGGCCACCAGGTCGGGCTCGCCGACCCGGGTGTCGTGGTCGAAGGCGGCGAGGGAGTCGCGGATGGGGCCGCCGTCGAGCATCGGCGCCTCGACCCGGGCCACCAGGTCGGCCCGCGAGTACAGGATGTTGTCGCGGGTGGCGGCGCGCTGGGCGGCGCGCTGCTCGATGGCCCGCAGGGCGTCGTTGGCCTCGGCGTGGGCCCGCTCGGCGTCGCCCAGGGCGTCGCGCGCGTTCTCGAGCTCGCGCCGCAGCGTGGTCTCGTCGAGCTCGGACGTCTCGAGGTCGCGGAGCTGGCGGGCGGCGTCGTCGATCATCTGGCCGGCGGCGTCGCGCTGCTCCTCGACCAGCACGAGCTTGGCGTGGGCGGCCTCGACGTCGCCCCGGCGGGAATCGAGCGCCCGGCGCGCCTCCTCGGCGGCGTTGGTGAGCTCGCCCGCCCGTTCCAGCAGTGCGTCGCAGTCGACGAGGTGGGCCTGCATGCGCCGGGTGCGCGCCGCGGCCTCGTCGCGCCGGTTGGCGGTGACCGCCTGCAGCTCGCGGGCGCGCCGGAGCCGCGCGGCCAGCTCGCCCCGGACCCGTTCGTGGTCCTCCACCCGGCGGAGCGCCGCCTCGCGGCTGGCGGACTCGAAGTCGGCGGGACCGAGCGCCACGGCGAGCTCGGTGGGCGCATCGCTCTGGGCGCGCACGAGCAGCCGCGCCAGCTGCTCCGTGAGAGCGGCACGGTCGTGGGGGCCCGCCGGAAGGACGGTCAACCTCCCGTGGAGGCCCGGTGAATCGCCCGAAGTAGTTGTCTGCATCGACGTGTTCGCGGTGTTGCTTGATGCGATCATCGATCCGGGACCTCCCCAGTTGGTTGACCGCATCGCCGCCCGATCCCCCAGGACCGGGTCGGGTCACGACAGTTGCGTTACGAAGAGTCTCGCGCGTTTCGCCCTGGTCGCGCAGGTTCACCCGCGCGGTGCGTCGTGCGGGGGTGCTGGGCGGCCGCAGGCGGGCGTCGGTGGCGACCCCGACGCCGTCCCACCGTCCACGCGATCTCATCGACCTGTCTCTCACAGGAAACAACCGGTTCACACGGCCTCCCTACGGTGCGGGGCGTGGAAACCTTCGTGATCCGCATGTGGTTGCCCGACCGGCCCGGAGCGCTCGGGCAGGTCGCCAGTCGCATCGGTGCCGTGCGGGGCGACGTCGTGGGCATCGACATCCTCGAGCGCGACGGTGGCCAGGCGGTCGACGAGCTGGTCGTCGAGCTGCCCGATCCCGCGCTGCTGGATCTCCTCGTCGCCGAGGTGCGCCAGGTGGACGGTGTGGCGGTCGAGGAGGTCCGCCGGCTCGCCGACGCCCTCCACGACCCCCGGCTCGACGCCCTCGAGGCGGCGGCCCAGCTGGTCGGCGCCGACGACATCGACGGCCTCCTCGAGTCGGTGGTGGTGCACGCCCGCCGAGTCGTCGGCGCCCGCTGGGTGGCCGTGGTCGACATCGACGGTCGGGGTGACGGCGTGGTGGCGGCCGACGACGACGCGCCGAGCGGTGCCTGGCTGGAGGCCTACCTGGCCGGGTGCCGGGCGGCCGACGGGGCGGCCGTCGAGGCCGGCCAGCGCTCGGACGTCGTGTGGGCGCCGCTGCCGGCGTCGGGCCTGGCCCTGGTGCTGGGCCGGGCCGACATGCCCTACCGGGCCCGCGAGCGGCGCCAGGTGGCCGCGCTGGCCCGGGTGGTCGACACCCGGCTGCGCGAGCTGAAGCGGATGCGGGGGAGAGCGGGGCACCCGAGCGGCAAGGGTGCTTCCTAGTTCGTCGGGAACGGGCCGGGCGTGTCCCCTCCATGCCCACCGCCCGTTCCCGAGGCACCTGCGGCCGGCCCTCCTCCGGGGGTCGGCCGCACGGGTGCCCTCCTCGCGGGCGGCGTCGCCGCCGGGGGCGGCGGCGGGCTCCCGAGCCGTGGGCGGGCTGCCGCGCCGGGCGTCGGTGGCACCGCTAGCGGGGCCGGGCCCAGCCGCGCGAGCGCTCGACGGCGGCGCGCCAGCGCCGGTGCCGGGCGTCGGCCTCGGCCGGTTCGGCCTGCGGCGTGCAGCGGAGGTCGAGCTGCCACCGGTCGCCGACGTCGTCGGTCGACGTCCAGACGCCCTCCGCCAGCCCGGCCAGGTAGGCGGCCCCGAGCGCCGTGGTCTCCTGCAGGACCGGGCGGGCGACGGGCACGCCGAGCTGATCGGCCTGGAGCTGCACGAGCAGGTCCATCGCCGAGGCGCCGCCGTCGACGCGCAGCTCGGCGATCGACTGCTGCGAGGCCGCGGCCATGGCCTCGACCACGTCACGGGTCTGGTAGGCCATGGCCTCGACCACGGCCCGGGCCAGGTGGGCGGCGCTCGTCCCCCGCGTGATGCCCACGATGGTCCCGCGGGCGTAAGGGTCCCACCAGGGGCTGCCCAGCCCCGTGAAGGCGGGGACCACGTACACCCCCTCGGTGTCGGGGCAGGAGGCGGCCAGCGGCCCGACGTCCGCGCTGTCCGCGATCAGGCCCAGGCCGTCGCGCAGCCACTGCACCGCGGCACCGGTGACGAAGATGGAGCCCTCCAGCGCGTAGGTGGCCCCGGCGCCCACGCCCGTCCACGCCACGGTGGTGAGCAGCCCGTCGACGGGCGGGGGGCAACGGTCGCCGACGTTCATGAGCACGAAGCTGCCGGTCCCGTACGTGTTCTTGGTCAGGCCCGGGGCGAAGCAGGCCTGGCCGAACAGCGCGGCCTGCTGGTCGCCGAGCATCGCCGACACGGGCAGGCCGGCCGGCAGCGGCCCGCCCGGCGCCGTCACGCCGAAGCGCCCGCCGGACGGGCGCACCTCGGGCAGGCACGTCTCGGGTACCCCGAACAGCTCGACCAGCTCGGGCGACCAGGCCAGCCGCTCGAGGTCGAACAGCAGCGTGCGGCTGGCGTTGGAGGGCTCGGTGGCGTGGAGACCGCCCTCGGGTCCGCCGGTCAGGTTCCACAGCACCCAGGCGTCGACGGTCCCGAACGCCAGGTCGGCGTCGGCCGCGACGCCACCCGGCCCGAGCAGCCACTCGAGCTTGGTGGCCGAGAAGTAGGGGTCGAGCACCAGGCCCGTGGTGGCCCGGACCGTGTCGAGGTGGCCGGCCTCGGCCAGCTCGTCGCACCGGGCGGCGGTGCGCCGGTCCTGCCAGACCAGCGCCCGGTGCCGCGGCCGCCCGGTGCGCCGGTCCCACACCACGGTCGTCTCGCGCTGGTTGGTGATGCCGACGGCGGCCACCGGCTCGCCGTCGAGCCGGGCCACCAGCTCGGCGAGCGTGGCCTGGGTGGCGTCCCAGATGTCGTCGGGGTCGTGCTCCACCAGACCCGGCGCCGGGAAGTGCTGCGGGAACTCGCGGTAGGCGAAGCCCGCCGGGGTGCCGTCGGGGCGCAGCGCCATGCTGCGCACCCCGGTCGTCCCGGCGTCGATGGCGATCACGACAGACATCCAGCGCACGGTACGCGCTCGGTAGGGTCGCGGACATGAGAGTGGCGATGCTCACCGGTGGTGGCGACTGCCCGGGGCTGAACGCGGTCATGCGGGCCGTGGTGCGCAAGGGCGAGGGTGTGTACGGCGACCAGATGGTGGGCCTGCGCGACGGCTGGCGGGGGGCGGTGAAGGGCGACCTCGTCGATCTCTCCGTCGAGTCGTTCCGGGGCACGCTGCCCCGGGGCGGCACCATCCTCGGCTCGTCGCGCACCAACCCGTACAAGCAGGAGGGCGGCGCCGCTGCGGTCAAGGCCACCCTGGCCGACCACGACATCGACGCGCTCGTCGCCATCGGCGGGGAGGACACGCTGGGTGTCGCGTCCCGGCTCGCGGCCGAGGGCGTGCCGGTGGTGGGCGTCCCCAAGACCATCGACAACGACCTGTCCGCCACCGAGCTGACCTTCGGGTTCGACACCGCCGTCCAGGTGTGCGTCGATGCCATCGACCGGCTGCACACCACGGCCGAGTCCCACGACCGGGTCATGGTCGTCGAGGTCATGGGGCGGCACGCGGGCCACATCGCCACGTGGGCCGCGATCGCGGGCGGGGCGACGATGGTGCTGGTGCCCGAGCACGCGTTCGACATCGACGAGGTGTGCCGGGTGATCCAGCACCGTCACGAGCGGGGCCGGTTCGCCTCCATCGTCGTGGTGGCCGAGGGCGCCCTGCCGGCCGAGGGCACGCTGTCCGTCGCGTCGGGCGAGGTCGACGCGTTCGGCCATGCGCGGCTGGGCGGCATCGGCGACCAGCTGGCCAGGGCCATCGAGGAGCGCACCGGCTACGAGACCCGGGCCATCGTGCTGGGCCACGTGCAGCGGGGCGGCACCCCCACCGCCTTCGACCGCGTGCTGGCGACGCGGTTCGGCATCGGTGCCATCGACGCCGTCCACGCCGGCGACTTCGGCAAGATGGTGGCCCTGCGGGGCGGCGACATCGTGCGGGTGCCGCTGGCCGAGGCCACGACCGAGCTCAAGCTGGTCGACCCCGACGTGTACGCCGTCGCCCAGGTCTTCTTCGGCTGACCCTGTGAAGCCGGGCCGGACCCGGGCCGAGCCAGCCTTCGCCGGACCTCGGCCGGCCCCTCAGCCGGCGGCGCCCTGCCCCTTGATCGACGTGTCGAGCGTGGCGCCCTCGGCATCCCGGGCGACGCAGTAGGTGGTGGTCATCCCGTCGTTCCACTGGTCCTCGGTGGGGGTGATCGGGTCGAGCTGCAGGCCCGCGGCGGCGACCACCTCGGGCCCGGCGCCGTAGTACGTGGTCAGCAGGTCGACGCACGCCAGGCCGCCCGCGTCGCGGGCCTGCTGCTCGCCGGGGAACGGCGCCTCGGGATCGGGCGCCGGCGCCGCGCCGACGAGCTCGAACTGGTGCGCCTCGTCACAGGCGACGGTCTCGGCGTCGTTGGGCCCGCCGTTGAAGCACTCGCCCACCTCGACGTCGGCGACGGTCTGGGCGTCGCCGCCGGAGCTGGTGGTCGCCAGGGTGGCCCCGACGGCACCCACCACCAGGACCAGGCCCACCACGAGGCCCACGCGGGTACGGCGCCGGGTCGAGCGCTTGCGCTTCTCCTTCGCATCGCCCGAGAGGTAGCCGGGCGGCAGGTCCTCCGACGTGCCGGGGGCGGGCGGCATGACGCCGCCGCGGTAGCCGGTGCCGGGCCCCGGCGGGGCCTCCTGCGGTGCCGGGCCGCGACCGGCCGCCGGGGACGAGGGGGGCGGGCCGAACCCGGGCGCGTGCTCGCCCGACGGCGAGGGGGCGAACCCGGGAGGCGGCGTGGTGGGCGCGGAGGTAGCGAAACCCGGGGGCGGCGGGGTCCCCTCCGACGGGGTGAAGCCGCTGGGGGGCGCGCTCGGACCCGGCGCGCCGAACCCCGCGGGCGGCGGGCCGCCGCGCCCGGGGGGTGGGGCCGTGGGCGGCGGGGGCAGCGTGCCGCGCCCGCCCGCTGCGTGCGGAGCGGCGGGAGCGGGGCCCGGTGCCGGCGGCCGGGGCTCGGGCGACGACGCCGGCACCGGCGGGACGAAGGCGGCGGGCTGCTCGTAGGTGGCCGGGCCGCTCGGCGCCGCGGCGGGTGCCGGCGCCGGCGGGGTGAGCGGTGCGGGCGCGGGAGGTGCCGGCGAGGGAGGCGGCGCCATCGGCGCCTGGGGTGCGTCCGGCGGTGACATCGACGCGGGCATCGCACCGGGTGCCGGGATCGGGGCGGCGGGTCGGGGCGCAGGTGGGCGTGGCTGGGCGGTCAGTGCGCCTGCGGCGCGGGCGGCCACGATGGCCGCGCCGAGCGCCACCGCGTGCTTGGGGTGGGTGTCGACGGCGACCGGCCGGCCCAGGCCGGACGATACGAGCTGGGCCACCAGCGGGATGCGCGACGAGCCGCCCACCAGCAGCACGTGGTCGACCGACTCGGCGGACATCGACGCCGAGCGCAACGCCCGCTCGAGCGCGGTCACGGTCTCGGCCAGGGTGGGCCGGATCATCTCCTCGAGCTCGGCGCGGGTGACCCGCACCTGGGTCTGCACGTTGGGGAGCAGCACCGGCACCCGGATCTCGCTGTCGAGGGACAGTCCCTCCTTCGCCTGGGTGCACTCGATGCGCAGCCGCGACACCGCCGCCAGCGCCTGGGGGTCGTCGGGATCGAGGCTCTCGTAGGCCTCGTCCACCGAGGCGGTGACCCGAGCGAACAGTGCGGCGTCGACGTCGATGCCCCCCAGCCGCTCGATCCCCTCCGGCGAGCCGAGGATGGTGAACCCGCCGTCGGCCTCCTTGCGCAGCACCGCGGCGTCGAACGTCCCGCCGCCGAGGTCGTACACCGCCACGACGGCGCCCTCGTCGACCCGCTCCTGGGCGGCGTAGGAGATCGCGGCCGCCTGCGGCTCGGTGACGAGGATGACGCCCGACAGGCCGGCGATCTCGGCTGCCTTGTCGAGCAGGTCGCGCTTGTAGGGGCCCCAGTTGGCCGGGTGGGTGAGGACGATCGAGGCGGGCCGCTCGCCGCCCCGGGCCCGCACGACGGTGTCGACGACCCAGCGCAGCAGCTGGCCGGTCAGGACCTCGGCGGGGATGGCGGCGTCGCCCACCAGGAGGGGGGTGGGATCGCCGAGCCGCCGCTTGAACTGGCGGGCGATGCGCTGGGGCTCGGTGACGGCGTGGCGTTCCGCGGCGTCGCCGGCGACGAAGCCGCCGTCGGGCTGGAGGCACAGCACCGACGGTGCCGTGGGACCGCGCTCGCCCAGGGTGACCACCTCGGGCCCCCGTTGTGCCGACCCCTCGTGGACGGCGGCGGCGGTATAGGTGGTTCCGAGATCGATGCCGAGGTAGTAGGCCATGGTGTCCTGCGGTGCGCGCGCCGGGCCGATCCCGGTGCGAGCGACGAGGCTAGTGCCTTGCCAGGCAGCGTTTGCGCCGTGCCTAATCCCCCGCGGCCTCTGGGCTGCCGGCGTCGTCGAGCGTCACCGTCGGGTCGAGCAGGTTGCCGTAGTCGTCGCAGGTCAGCACGCCCGTGTCGGTCTCTCCGTTGCCGATCGTGGCCGCCTGGGGCCGCCCCTCCCGGGTGAAGCGGATGCCGTCGACGCCCGCCAGCGCGTCCCCCGTGCACACGAGCTGGCCGAACGCCAGCTGCGCGCCGACGCCCTGGACGCCCGAGATCGCCTGGTTGAGGTCGACGGTGAGCACGCCGCCGGTCAGGTCGGGCGGGCCGGCGAGCGCGGTGGCGTTGGGCAGCTTGGTGGCCAGGCCCTCGACGTTGTCGGTGCCGGACGGGCCGTCCAGCAGTGCCTCGAACACGGTGGCGGGCGCCGGGGAGGACGACCCTCCCGTGGGGACCTGGCGCTCCACGGGGATGAGCCGGTCCTGCTCGCCGTCGGAGCGGGTGAAGTAGAGGTCGGCCGTGGCCGACTGCCCGCCGTTGACCTCGACGTCGGTGCCCAGGTCGTCGGGCGCCCCCTCGTCGGAGATGGCGCGCGGCCCCTCGTCGGCGGGGATGCCGCACGCGGCCAGCGGGCCGGCCAGCAGGCAGGTCAGCGCCACCAGGGCCGCCGCTCGTGCCGCCGTCGCTCGCCGTCCGGGCATCCCGGGCGCGTTCCTCCGGGCTCGGGTCATGACGCCTCCGCAGGTAGCTCGAGGACGAAGCGGGCACCCTGTTCCCCGTCGGCCCGATCCTCCACCCACACCGACCCCCCGTGCAGGCGGATGTGCTCGGCGACGAGGGATAGGCCGAGCCCCACCCCGTCGATGCCCCGGCGGTGCCCGGCCAGGGTGCCGCGGTTGAAGCGGAAGAAGATGGGCTCCCGGTCGTCGACGGGCACCCCCGGCCCGTCGTCCTCGACGGCGATCAGCACCGCGTTGCCGTGGCGCCGCAGCTCGACCCGGGTCGCGCCGTCGCCGTACTTGGCGGCGTTGTCGAGCAGGTTGGCGATGACCCGGGACAGCCGCCGCTTGTCGGCCTTGACCACCAGCCCGGCCAGGCCGGCGTCGATGTCGACCGGCACGTCGACGTCGGTCGAGTTGGCCACGGCCTGCATGACCAGCTCGTCGACCCGCACGTCCTCGAGGTCGAGGTGCATCACGCCGGCGTCGAAGCGCGAGATCTCGAGCAGGTCCTCGACCAGCTGCTGGAACCGCTCGATGTCGGCCACCATGAGGTCGAGCGCGGCCCGGGCCCGCACGGGCATGTCGTCACGCTGGTTCTGCAGCACCTCGCTCGACGCGGCCAGGGTCATCAGCGGCGAGCGGAGCTCGTGGCTGACGTTGGAGGCGAAGCGGGCGTCGCGCTGGATGCGCTCCTCCAGCGTCACCGCCATCTCGTTGAACGAGTCGGCGAGGGTGGCCAGGTCGGCGTCGTCGCTGGCCTCCACGCGGGTGTCGAGCCGGCCGGTGGCGATGGCGTGGGCGGCGTCGCTGATGCCCCGCAGCGGTCGCAGCACCCGGCGGGCGGCCCACCAGCCGACCGCGGCGCCCGCCATGGTGGCCAGCAGCGCCGCCGCCAGCAGCGAGATGCTGATCGACTCGAGGGTGTCCTCCAGCTCGCCGAGCGAGATGATCTCGAAGTAGGCGCCGTCGATCTCGTCCAGCGGCACCCCGACGGCCAGCTGGGTCGAGCCTTCGTGGTCGAACCGCATGAGGGCCGCCTGGCCGGATTGCACGGTGTCGCGCAGCTCGGCGGGGATCGCTGCCTCGCCGAACTCGGGCACCCGGGCGTACCAGCGGCCGTCGACCTCGAGCACCGGGTTCGAGCCCGACGAGGTGGGCAGCGACGCCAGCACGTCGGAGGGGTTGGCCCCCGATTCGAGCTCGCCGCCCGCGCCGCCGGGCAGCTGCAGGGC
Organism: uncultured Acidimicrobiales bacterium; assembly: GCA_963842395.1. Classification (GTDB taxonomy): domain Bacteria; phylum Actinomycetota; class Acidimicrobiia; order Acidimicrobiales; family VFJN01; genus ZC4RG19. Next base: position 1,133,456 of record CAWJGJ010000001.1, on the reverse strand, counting down.
GGCGGTGGCGGCGTTCTGGTAGGTGCGGGCGGTGGCCGACGTCTCGCGCTGGTCGAGCAGGTTCTGGCGGGTGAGGCCCAGGGTCGCGCCGGCGAGGACGGCGGACACCACCAGCGTGCCCACGGCGAACGCGATCGTGATGCGGGCCCGGAGGCCCATCTGGGGCAGCAGGCGCAGGGCCCGTACCAGTCGGCGCACCGGTGAGGTCGCCTCCCCCGTCCGGCGTCAGGCCTGGAGCTTGTAGCCCAGGCCGCGCACGGTCACCACGTGGCGGGGATTGGCGGCGTCGGCCTCGACCTTGGTGCGCAGCCGGCGGACGTGCACGTCGACCAGGCGCCCGTCGCCGAAGTAGCCGTAGCCCCACACCCGCTCGAGCAGCGTCTCGCGGCTGAACACCCGGCCCGGGCTCGACCCCAGCTCGACCAGCAGCCGGAACTCGGTCTTGGTCAGGTGGATCTCCTCGCCGCCGCGCCGGACCACGCCCTCGTCGGGGATGATCTCCAGCTCGCCGAACCGCAGGTGGGCGCTGCCCGAGTCGCTGCTGCGGGCCCGGCGCAGCAGGGCCCGGATGCGGGCCGACAGCTCCTTGGGGGCGAACGGCTTGGTGAGGTAGTCGTCGGCGCCGGCCTCGAGGCCCGCCACCACGTCGTGGGTGTCGGCCCGGGCGGTCACCATGACGATCGGCACGTCCGACACGCGCCGGATGGCCCGGCACACGTCGAACCCGTCGATGCCGGGGAGCATGATGTCGATCAGCACGACGTCGGACGGCTGGCGCTGGAACGCGTTGAGCGCCTCCTCGCCGGTGTCGGCCTCCTCGACCGCCCAGCCCTCGTCCTCGAGGGCCAGCTTCACGGCCGTGCGGATGCGCTCGTCGTCTTCGACGGAGAGGATGCGGGTGCCCACGCCCAAGAGAGTGCCCCATCCGGACGCCCCGTGTGCAGCCGGGGCCGTCGCGGCCGCAGGTCAGCGATCGACGAACGACACGTCGGCGTCGTTGTACGCCGCCATCAGCGCGTCGCGCCCGGCGCCCCGGCCGGTGCGGTAGTGCAGCCCCTCGGGCAGCTTGACGCTGAGGTCGCGGCAGCCGACCAGCGCCCGCGCCCCGGCGTCGGTGAACGAGTCGAGCGCCCGCAGGTCGACGTCGATGCGGTCGGGGCCCGTGTCGAGCGCGGCCGAGGCGGCGTCGAGGAGCGCGCCCCCGCGGCCTCGTCGAGGCAGCGGACGACGGCCAGCACGACGGTGCGGCCCTCGGTCGTGACGTCCACGGGCGAGGGCGGGGACTGGACCTGGGCCTCGCTACCGGTGGCGGTGGGGCCGGCGGGCGCCCCTGCGGTGGCGGAAGACATCGGTACCAGTCTGCCGACAGTTCGTGTCAGCGCGCGGTGCAAGGGCATTGCGATCTGGTGACGACCTCCCTTCTCGGTGCTTCACGGCCCATCTTGTGCGCCAAGAGAGCACAGAAGGCCACGCAAAGGAGTCGCCAGGCGGGGTGCAGCCGCCAGCACGGAGCCCGGTACGACCGGGCCGCCGTCGATGGCCGACACGGTCGCGCCCGCCTCGGTGGCGACGAGGGCACCCGCCGCGAGATCCCACAGGTTGAGGCCGCGCTCGAAGTAGGCGTCGAGCCGCCCGCACGCCACCGAGCACAGGTCGACCGCGGCGGCGCCCATGCGCCGGATGTCCCGCACCTGGGGCAGCAGGCGCGCCACCACCTCGCCCTGCGCGGCGCGCCGGTCGGCCGTGTAGCCGAACCCGGTGCCGACGAGAGCCGTGGCGAGGTCGGCGGCCGACGAGCACGCGATGGGGGCGCCGTCGCGGAACGCACCGCCGCCGCGGGTGGCGGTGAACACCTCGCCGTGCACCGCGTCGGCCACCACGCCCGCCACCGTCCCGTCGGCGTCCTCGACCGCGATGGACACCGCCCAGCCCGGGTGGTCGTAGAGGTAGTTGGTGGTGCCGTCCAGCGGGTCGATGATCCAGCGGAGGCCGCTCGTGCCGTCCCGGGCGCTGCCCTCCTCGCCCATCAGGCCGTCGTCGGGCCGCACGGCCAGCAGCGCGCCGACGATCAGCGCCTCGGCGGCGTGGTCCATCTCGCTCACCATGTCGGTGGACGACACCTTCGTGGCCACCTGCAGGTCGACCCGGCCCCGCCCCTCGAGCAGGAGCGCCACGGCCCGGCGCGCCACGTCCGCGGCGAGCTCGACGAGCGCCCCGGGATCGGCTGGCCGCGCGGGGGAGGAGGGCATGCCGCCGCGACGGTACCGTGCCCCCGATGCCCGCCATCCCTCCGGCCCCGGCACCGGTCGCCGCGCCGGCGCCCGCCCCGCCCCCGCCGGCTGTGCCCGCGCCGCCCCGCGTCGACCTGCGCAGCGACACCGTGACCCGGCCCACGCCGGCCATGCGCCGGGCGATGGCCGAGGCCGAGGTCGGCGACGACGGCTTCGGCGACGATCCCACCGTGGCCCGGCTGGAGCACCGCTTCGCCGTGCTGACCGGGAAGGAGGCGGCGCTGTTCCTGCCCTCGGGCACGATGGCGAACCAGGTGGCCCTCCGGGTGCTCGCCCCGCCGGGCAGCCTGGTCATCGCCGGCCGGCGCCAGCACGTGGTCACCCACGAGGGCGGGGCGTTCGGCCTCAACCAGGTCGCCCAGCTCCAGGTGGTCGACGACGACGACGGCACCATCGACCCGGCCGAGGTCGCCCACCTCGTGGACGGCGCGGCCCACCGCTGGCCGGCGCCCGGCCTGGTGTGCGCCGAGGACACCCACCTGGCCTCCGGCGGGCGCCCCTGGCCCCTCGACCGCCTGGCCGCGGTGGCCGCCACCGGCGTGCCGGTGCACCTGGACGGCGCCCGGCTGTTCAACGCCGCCGTCGCCACCGGCACCACGCCCGCCGAGCGGGCGGCTCCGGCCACCACGGTGACGTCCTGCCTGTCCAAGGGCCTGGGTGCGCCCGTCGGTTCGCTGCTGGCCGGCCCGGCCGACGTGATGGCCCGGGCCCGGCTCGAGCGCAAGCGGATGGGCGGCGGCATGCGCCAGGTGGGCATCCTCGCCGCCGCCGGCCTGGTCGCGCTCGACACGATGGTCGACCGGCTGGCCGACGACCACCGCCGGGCCCGGCGTCTCGCCGAGGCCGTGGCCGAGCGCTGGCCGGACGCGGGCTGCGACCCCGCCGCGGTGCTCACCAACATCGTGCTGTTCCGCCACGACGACCCGGGGGCGCTGCTGGCGGCGCTGGCCGCCCGCGGGGTGGGCGCGGTGACCCTCGGCCCGCGCACCGTGCGGCTCGTGACCCACTGCGGCATCGACGACGAGGCCCTCGCCGTGGCCGTCGACGCCCTGCGGAGCGCGCCGTGACCGTGCTCGCGCACGTGCCGGCCCGGGCGCTGGCCGTCTACGCGCACCCCGACGACCCGGAGGTGTCGTGCGGCGGCACCCTCGCCGGATGGGCCGCCAAGGGCGCGGCCGTGCGGCTGGTGGTGGTCAACGCGGGCGACAAGGGCGCGCACGACCCGGTCACCGACCCGGCCGAGCTCACCGAGCGCCGCGCCGGCGAGGTGCACGCGGCCGCCGCGGTCCTGGGCCTGGCGGGCGTCGACCTGCTGGGGCTGCCCGACGGCGAGGTGACCAACGACCTGGCGCTGCGGGCGCGGCTGGTCGAGCTGATCCGCCGCCACCGGCCCGAGGTGGTGGTGTGCCCCGACCCCACCGCCGTGTTCTTCGGCGACACCTACGTCAACCACCGCGACCACCGCGAGGTGGGCTGGGCCGTGCTCGACGCCGTGGCCCCGGCGGCCGGGAGCCCCCTCTACTTCCCGGAGGCGGGCGAGGCCCACCAGGTCGAGGCGCTGCTGCTCTCGGGCACGCTGGCGGCCGACGCCTGGGTGGACGTCACCGGCTCGGTCGACGCCAAGATCGCGGCGGTGGTGTGCCACGAGAGCCGCACGGGCGGCGATCCCGACCTGGTCGCCGAGCTGGTGCGCCTGCGCACCGCCGAGACCGGGGCGCAGGCCGGGCTGACCCACGCGGAGAGCTTCCGCCGCCTGCGCTTCGCCTGACTCGTCGCCGGACAGTCCGCCGGGGCGGACGGTCACGGGCTGCGCCGGTGGGGGCGATCAGCCGGCAGCCGGGCCGCCAGCGGGCGGTCACTCCCGGCGGTCGGGTCCGGGCTCCGGTCGGTGCTGGATGGTGCGCCACTCGCCCATGGCCCGCAGGGCCAGCACCGCCACCACCGCGACACCGGCGGCGCCGAGCACGGCGCCGACCAGCCCGGCCGCGCCGGCCTCGACGCTGCAGTCGCCGGTGCACTGCAGGTCGACGAAGGCCCAGCCGATCAGGCCCCCGCACAGCCCCGCCACCAGGATGGCGACGAACGCCAGGACCCGGGCCCCCGTCGACGGCAGCGCGCTCGGGGCGTAGTCGGGGTCGCCCGCTGCGGGGTCGCCCGCCGGACCGGGGGACGGCGACGGTGAGGGGGACGAGGCGTCGGCCATGGCGCCCTCAGCGTAGGGCCGCCCCGACGCCGCCCGGAACTCGGCGGCACGCAGGTCGGAGCCCGCCTGCGGTGCCACACTGGTCCGATGCGACAGTGGCTCGTGGGCGGCGGTCTGATCCTGGGCGAGGGCGGCCTGCTGCTCGTGCGCAACCGCCGCCGCAACGGCGATCACGACTGGAGCCCGCCCGGCGGGGTGATCGACGAGGGCGAGACGCTGCTCGACGGGCTGACCCGCGAGGTCGCCGAGGAGACGGGCGTCGTGGTGAGCCGGTGGCAGGGCCCGGTCTACGAGGTCGAGGTCGACGCCCCCGGCCTCGGCTGGCACCTGCGGGTCGAGGCCCATCTGGCGGTCGACTTCGCCGGCGAGGTGTCCGTCGACGACCCCGACGGCATCGTGGTCGAGGCCGCCTACGTCGACCCGCTGGCGTGCGACGGCCACCTGGCCACGACCCGGCCGTGGGTGAGCGAGCCGCTGGCCGCATGGCTGGCAGAGCGCTGGGACCGTGGGCGGCGCTTCCACTACCAGCTCGACGGCGACGATCCCGCGCGGGCGGTCGTCTCCCGGCAGTGACCGGGCGCGTGGCCGGTGGGTGATCGTGCCGTGACCGGCCCCGGGGCGGGCGGACCGCCCGACCGCACGATCCTCCACGTCGACATGGACGCGTTCTTCGTGTCGGTCGAGCTGCTGCGGAGGCCCGAGCTGCGGGGCCGGCCCGTGGTGGTGGGGGGCAGCGGCAACCGGGGCGTCGTGGCGGCGGCCAGCTACGAGGCCCGGGCGTACGGCGTGTTCTCGGCGATGCCCAGCGCCCAGGCTCGGCGGCTGTGCCCGCAGGCGGTGTTCCTGCCCGGGGACCACGGCCACTACGGCGAGGTGAGCGGCCGGGTCATGGCCATCTTCCGCTCGTACACGCCGCTGGTCGAGCCACTCAGCCTGGACGAGGCGTTCCTCGACGTCACGGGCGCGGGCCGGCTGCTGGGCGACGGCGCCACCGTCGGCCGGGCCGTGCGCGAGCGGGTCAGGGACGAGGAGGGCCTGACCTGCTCGGTCGGGGTCGCCGCCACCAAGCTGGTGGCCAAGCTGGCGTCCGAGGCCGCCAAGCCCGTGGCCACCCCGACCGGTCCGGCGCCCGGGACCGGGGTCCACGAGGTGCGCCCGGGGGAGGAGCGGGCGTTCCTGCGACCCCTGCCCGCCCGGGCGCTGTGGGGCGTCGGCCCGGCGACGCTGGCCAAGCTGGAGCGGCTCGGTGTGCGCACGGTGGGCGACATCGCCGACCTGCCGGTCGAGTCGCTGGTCGGCGCACTGGGCCAGGCCAACGGTCGCCACCTGTCCCGCCTGGCGAACGCCGTCGACCCGCGCCCGGTCGAGCCCGACCAGCGGCTCAAGTCGGTCGGCCACGAGGAGACCTTCGCCACCGACCGCCACGACCTCGACGTGCTCGGGCGCGAGGTGGTCCGGATGGCCGACGCGGTGGCGTGGCGGCTCCGGGCCGGCGGGCGGGCGGCGCGGACGGTCGTCCTCAAGGTCCGCTTCGGCGACTTCCGGACGATCACCCGCTCGACCACCCTCGCCACGCCCGTGGACGAGGGGCCGGAGCTGGCCCGGGCCGCCCGGGCGCTGCTGGCCGGCATCGACCCGGCCCCCGGTGTGCGGCTGCTCGGGGTCACCGCCAGCGGGCTGGTCGAGGACACGGGCCGCCAGCTCTCGTTCGACGACGTCGGCGGGGCCGCCTGGACCGAGGCCACCGGGGCGGTCGACGCCATCCGCGAGCGGTTCGGCGACCAGGCCATCGGGCCCGCCTCCGCGGTCGGCCGCCACGGTCTGCGGGTGAAGCGGACGGGCGCCGCGCCATGGGGTCCCGACGACGAGCAACCGCCCCGCTCACAGGGCCCGGATTGACGACTTCTCCTGCATTCACGCGTTGTCGTTTTCCCGACCCTGTGGAACACTTGTGCGCACCGGTTCGGTCAGCCGGGCGACAAGGGGTTTGTGCAGGTGCCGCTTTCCGAGGACGAGGAACGCATCCTCCAGGAGATCGCACAGCGGTTCTATGAGGACGACCCGTCGTTCGCGCGCGAGGTCAGCGAGACGACGCTGTATCGCCACACCGTCCGGCGCATGAAGTGGTCGGTCGCGGGGCTCGTCGCCGGGGCGGTGTTCCTGGTCGCCAGCCTGTCGACGTCGTACCAGCTGTCGTTCGCGGGCTTCCTGCTCATGCTCGTGTGCGCGCTCGTGTTCGAGCGCAACCTGCGCAAGCTCGGCCGGGCCGGGCTCGACCAGCTGTCGCGCTCGGTCCGGGCCAACGGCCTGCGCGACGCGCTCGGCGGCGCGGGTCGCCGGGTCCGCGAGCGCTTCCGGCGCGACGACGACGCCGACGCCGACGACCAGTAGCGCCCGCGCACGCAGCGCCCCGCGCACGCTGCCGCGCCCTGCCACGCGAGTCGTCGCCGACGGGGGACGGACGCCTCAGGCGAGCGGGCCGTGCCAGGCGGGCACGCCGGCCTCGCTGACGGCCGCATCGGATACGGCGCCCTGGTGCGCGACCAGCCGCTCCTGCCGGCCGGCGAACAGCCGGCGGGCATCGAAGTACGCCGCCAGCCGCTCGAACCAGGTGCGCCGCCGTCGTAGCTCGGCGATCGCCTCGCCGGCGGCGCGCTCGGCCGTTGCGATCTCGTCGGGCGACGGGGGCAGCTCGCCGTAGTTGACGGCCTCGACGATGCGGGCCAGCTGGTGGACGGCGTTCGACTGGCCGGGCACGACCTCGGCCAGGCGGTGGGCCTTCTCGGCGACGGTGAGCGAGGAGGGGAGGCGGACGCCCGAGCTCCGGGCGCGGTCGACCACCTCACGCCACAGGTAGCGGGCCCGCTCGGCGGGCGTTCTGGCGCGCCGTCGCCGCGCGGTCCGCTGCACCGCGATGCCGGTCGGAACCACCAGGGCGTACACGAGCAGCCCCGCGCCGAGCACGCGCAGCGCGTCCACGACGGGCTCGGGAAGGCGGGTGGGCTCGTCGCCGGCGCCCCCGCCGGACGCGCCCGCGCCGCCGCCGAGCAGGCCCTCGTTGAGGCGGGCGTCGTCGCCCGCCGACGTCACGTCGCCCGGGTCGTCGGCGGCCGGATCGGGCCCGAGCTCCTCCGGGTCGGCCTCGCCGCCGGACGCCGTGTCCTGGCCGCTGCTGATGCCGAGCCAGTTCTCGGCTCGCGGCAGCCCGCGGCCCGGCGTGGGCTCGAAGGGCACCCAGCCGTACTCGCCGATGTAGACCTCGGGCCAGGCGTGGGCGTGCCGCCCCCGCACCCGGTAGTTGGTGGGGTCGGCGGGGCCGTCGTTGATCCCCCAGGTGAAGCCGATGGCCACCCGGGCGGGCAGGCCGACGTGGCGGGCCATGGCCGCGAAGGACGCCGCGAACTGCTCGCAGTATCCCGCGCCGCGTGTTGACGAGGAAGAGCAGCAGGGCGTCGTGGCTGTGCCCCTCGCCCACGTTGAGGTCGTAGGTGAACAGGTCGCTGCGCAGGTAGTTCTGCAGTGCGAGCGCCTTGTCGTAGGGTGTCTCCGCCCGCCGGGTGATCTCCTCGGCGAGCAGCTCGACGGTGCCGGGGAAGTTGCCGGGCAGCCGGGTGTAGCGCTCGTAGATCTCGTCGGGGACCTCGGCCGAGGCGGCGCGCAGCTCCTCGGGCTTCCAGTCGGCGAGCACGGACGTCACGGTGTACTCGTACCGGTCGGACGTGTCCTCGTCCTTGTCGACCAGCAGCGTGCTCGACTCCGGGTCGAAGTCGGTCGGCCGGTCGCCCGTGTCGATGGCCACCGGCTCGAACGCGGCGGGCAGCCACACCCGGCTGAGCGCCCGGATCGAGAACTCCTGGGTGACCGTCTCGGCGGCGGCGGCGGGGTCGATGGTGCGGGGGAGGGTGCCCTGGGCGTCCTCGGTCGAGTAGGTGGACTTCCACAGGTTCCCGTCGAACTCGTCGAGCGCAGTGAGCCGCCAGTACGAGGCCCGCTCGCTGCGCACGCTGAAGAGCTCGACGTCAGGCTGCTCGACGAGGCGGGTCTGCAGCTCGACGATGGGGCTGAGCACGGTGCGCGTCGGCTGGTCCTGGGTCAGCTCGCGCCACGCCAGGAGGGCCTCCGAGTCGGCGCCGGGCATGTTGGGGCCCGCGACGGCGCCCACGACGACGGCCATGCCGATGATCGCCGAGCCCGTGCCGACCAGCGACCAGCGACCGTGCGCCCGGTGGCCCCCCGCCCAGCGCGAGCTGCGCTCCTGCGTGGCCGTGCGGTGCAGGAGGGCGTACATGAGCGTCGCCGCGCTGAACACCGCGGCGCTGGCCCAGGGGCTGCCCGGCCCGCCCAGCGCGGCGGAGAAGACGAACAGCGTCGTCGCCGGCAGGACCGCCTCGAGGGTGACCCCGACGCGGAACGCGGCCCAGTCGGCCACGTACGCGATGGCCCAGATGGCGGCCGCGGTGGCGGCGATGAAGCCGTTCTCGACCGGGGCGGGCGCCTGCACGTCGCCGAAGACGGTCCACGCCGCGTGCATGTCGTCGACGGCCCGGCTGAGCGTCTGCCCCGTGGGCAGCAGCCAGTGGGTGGTGTCGGGGAAGCGCGTCCAGGCGATGAACACGGTGGCGGCCACCACGCTGACGGCGCCGGTGAGGAGGAGGCCCGCCCCCGCGCGGCGCAGGGCGGCGATGACGGTGTGGGCGACCACCACCTGCAGGAAGAGCGGCCACCAGTACGTCCCGTCGGCGAACAGCCGGTGCATGCCCACCACGGCGGTCGCCGTCACCAGGCCCAGCGCGATCTCGCACGGGAGCAGCAGGTCGTCGCGGGGTCGGCCGGGCCTGCTCACCGGTCGACCCCGTGGGGGAGGGAGGCCACGCCCCGGCGCGCGGTGGCCGACTTCATGGCCCGGTTCCAGGCCGTGCGGAACGGCATCTCGCGCGTCACCCGCACGAGCGAGGCCGTGGGCGCGCCCGCGCCCCCTGCGGTGCCCGATGCCGCCGCGCGGCTCGCGGGCCCCACCGCGACGACCGTCACCCGGCCGTAGCGGTGGCGCAGCCGGGTGGTGATGTCGAGCTCGTCGCCCGCCGTCTGGCCCACGACGATGACGAGCGACCCCTGGCCGTCCCGCTGCATCAGGTCGAGCATCGCCCGCAGGCTGGCGTTGCCGGTGGCCTCGATGACGGCCAGGTGCTCGAGCAGCGCCTGCACGTGGGTGGCGCCGGCCCCGAAGCCCGAGTCGGCGCCGTCGGTCGTCGCCAGGCGGACCAGGTCGCGGCGGCTGCCGTTGGCGGTGACGATGCTGGCCGCCGCCGACACCGCTCGCTCGAGCGAGTCGGCGTCGTGCGCCTGCCGCCGCACGTCGAGCACCACGGTGGTGCGCGCCTGCCAGGGCTGCTCCTGCTGGCGCACCAGCAGCTCGTCGTGCCGGGCGGTCGACGGCCAGTGGATGCGGCGCAGGTCGTCGCCCACCACGTAGGGCCGGAGGGCGTAGAAGTCGTCGCCGCTACGGCCGAGGGCCTGGGGGTGCAGCACTCCGGCCAGCGGGTCGTTGCCGGTGGTGAAGGGCACCGGCTGGACGTCGTCGACCGCCGGGTACACCGTCACCTCGACCCGGGGCGACGCCGCCGTGCTGGCCTGGGCCAGCCCCAACGGGTCGGTCACCTCGACCCGGAGCGGGCCCACCCGCACGATGCCCCGGCGCTCGGTCGGCAGCCGGTAGCTGGCCACCGACGCCGCACCCTGGTCGAGTGGCGGCACGAGCAGCTCGGCCCCCGCGGTGCCGGTCACGGGGTCGCGCAGGCGCAGCACCGGCGTGTCACGCGCACGCAGGTTGCGGATGCGGACCTCGACGCGGCTGACCTGCCCGGCGTGCACCCGGGCGGGGTGCACCACCCGGTCGACCTGGAGGTCGAGCCGGGTGAGCCGGACGTACAGGGTGGCCACCGCCACCAACCCGAGCGCCACCCCGCCGAACACGTAGAGCTCGCCGATGCCCAGCACGCGGGCCACGATGAGGGCGGTCACACCACCCCACACGCACAGCCAGCCCTGCCGGGTGAGCACCTAGTGCCCCGAGTCGCAGGTCATGTCGGCAACGGACTCACGACTCGGGGCACTAGTGCCCCCCGGGCACGGGCACCGCCCGCAGCACCTCGCCGAGCGCGTCGGCGGGCGTGATCCCCTGGAGCTGCGCCTCCGGGGTGACCAGCAGGCGGTGGGCGAGCACGGGCACCGCCAGCGCCTTGACGTCGTCGGGGATGACGAAGCGCCGGCCGAGGGCGGCGGCCCGGGCGCGGGCCACCCGCTGGAGGGCCAGCGTGGCACGGGGCGACACGCCGAGCGCCAGGTGCGTGCTGCGCCGGGTGGCCTGGGCCACGTCGACCAGGTACGCCTTGAGGCTGGGGGCGACGTGGACCTGGCGGGTGGCGAGCGTCAGGCGCTCGATGTCCGCGTTGGCCACCACGTGGCCGAGGTCGTGGAACGGGTCGTGGTCGCCGTGGGCGTCGAGGATCTCGAGCTCGGCGGCCGGCGATGGATACCCCACCGAGACGCGCATGAGGAAGCGGTCGAGCTGCGACTCCGGCAGGGGATAGGTGCCCTCGTGCTCGATGGGGTTCTGGGTGGCGATCACCATGAACGGACGCGACAGCGGATAGGTGACGCCGTCGACCGTGACCTGCACCTCGCCCATCGCCTCCAGGAGCGCGGCCTGGGTCTTGGGCGACGCTCGGTTGATCTCGTCGGCCAGGACGATGTTGTTGAACACGGGGCCGGGCCGGAAGTCGAAGGAGTTCTCGCCCCGGTTCCACACGGTCAGGCCCACGACGTCGGACGGCAGCAGGTCGGGGGTGAACTGCACGCGCCCGAAGCTGCACTCGATCGAGGTGGCGAGCGACTTGGCCAGGTTGGTCTTGCCTACGCCCGGCACGTCCTCGAGCAGGAGGTGGCCGTCCGACACCAGGCACAGCAGCATCAGCTCGATGACGTCGCGCTTGCCCTGGATGACGCGCTCGATGTTGGCGACGATGCTCTCGTAGTACTGGGAGAACGTGGGCCCCGGGGGTGCCTGCGTCTCAGTGCTGGCCACAGCCTCGATCTCCCTCTGTCGAGCGGGTGGGGCGAAGACAGGTTACGTGCTGTCGGGGTGAACCCGTGTTCGCGCCGCTACCGGTAGCGTGGCGGCCTCGTGGGCACAGCCTTGGCGGTCGACATCGGCGGGACCAAGTTGGCGGTGGGTCGGGTCGACGACGCCGCGCACCTGCTCGATCGGCGCTCGGCGGCCACGCCCGCGACGGGACCGGCAGAGGCGATGTGGGCGCGGCTGGCCGAGCTGATCGCCGCGGTCCGGCGGGGCGACGAGGTCGTCGTCGGCGTCGGGTGCGGCGGGCCCATGGCGCCGGGCGGGACGACCGTGTCGCCCCTCAACATCCCGGCCTGGCGGAGCTTCCCGCTCCGGGGGCGCCTCGCCGAGCTGACCGGCCTGCCGGCGCACGTCGACAACGACGCCAAGGCCCTGGCCCTCGGCGAGGGGTGGGCCGGCGCGGCCCGGGGGGCGCGCGACTACCTGGCGATGGTGGTGTCCACCGGCGTCGGCGGTGGGATCGTGCTCGACGGCCGCCTCCTCGACGGGGCCGGGGGCAACGCGGGCCACGTCGGCCACGTCATCGTCGTGCCCGACGGCCGGGAGTGCGGCTGCGGCGCCCGGGGCTGCCTGGAGGCCGAGGCGTCGGGCACCGGCATCCGGATGGCGACAGGCCGGCGCCCCGAGGAGGCCGGCGACGACGTGCGCCGCCGCACCGGCACGCTGGTCGGGCGCGCGGTGGCGTCGGTGGCCAACCTGCTCGACCTCAGGCTGGCGGTGGTGGCCGGGTCGGTCGCCCTCGGCTACGGCGAGGCGTTCTTCGCCGCCGCCCAGGCCGAGCTCGACGCCCGGTCCCGGATCGAGTTCACCCGCGGCGCCCGCATCGTCCCCGCCGGGCTGGGCGACGCCGGGCCCCTGGTCGGCGCGGCGGCGGTGGGTTGGCGCGGCGCCGGGGTCGACATCGGCATCCATTAGGACGCTGTTGAGCGCCCGTGTCCGGGACCTGCGGCGCGATGCGGTCCCCGGGTCCGACGGACGCCGCCCGTTGCGAGGTCGGGCCGCCGGTACGCTCGCCGCCGTGACCGACCCGACGCCAGCCCCGGGCCCGGCGGCCGCCGGCGGGCGACCCGCGCCGGCGGCCGCCCCCGCCGGGCCGGCGCTGAGCGGCGCGTGGGGCCGGGCGGCCGTCGTCGCCGTCGCCCGCCATCCGTCGCTGTGGACCACCGCCGTGCGCCAGGCCCTCGTGCTGGCGGAGCCGGGCTGGTGGCGCCGCCGGCCGTTCCTGCCGATGCCCGCGCCCGACTACCTGAGGTTCCGGCTCCAGACCGCCTACGGGGGCGCCGGGGACACGGCGCCGGACCCCGCGGACCTCGTGACCTACCTGCGGTGGTGCCGCGCGTCGGGCTGAAGGCGGCCGTCCACCCTGCGTGTTGGGGTCGAAACTGCCGACAGAAGCTGCACGTGCGCTTGTAGCGTTGCCGCGATGAGCCGGGCGCTCGTGCTGAACGCCACCTTCGAGCCCCTCTGCGTCGTGAGCGATCGCAGGGCGGTGGTGCTCGTCCTGGGCGAGACGGCCGAGATGCTGCACGCCAGCGAGGCGCTCATGCACTCCGCCCACCTCGTCATCGCCGTGCCGTCGGTGGTGCGGCTCCGGCGGTTCGTGCGGGTGCCCTACCGGTGGAACACACCGCTCAACCGCCGGGCGATCTTCGCCCGCGACGGCCACCGCTGCCAGTACTGCAACGGCCCGGCCGAGAGCATCGACCACGTTGTCCCCCGCAGCCGGGGCGGCATCCACGCCTGGGACAACGTGGTGGCGGCCTGCCGGCCGTGCAACGTGCGCAAGCGCGACCGCCTGCTGGAGGAGACGAGCATGCGGCTCCACCGCCCACCGACCGCGCCCCGCGGCACGAGCTGGCTCACCCTCGCGCTCGGCGCCGTGCCCGACACGTGGACGCCGTACCTCCAGATCGCCGCCTGACCCGTCGGCGCCCGCCCGCGCGGGGTGGACGCCGGTGACGGGTTCCGCTGCCTGGCCGGTCCGGCGGCTGCGGGGCGACGCCGCCGCACTCCACGGCGAGCCGGTGCCGGCCGAACCGCAGCGGGCGGTGTGGGTCCTGGAGGCGGCGGCGCCCGCACTGGTGCTGGGCTCGACGCAGGCCGACGAGCTGGTCGACCGGGCGGCCGCCCGGGCCCTCGGCGTCACGGTCGTCCACCGACGGTCCGGCGGGGGCGTGGTGCTGGTCGACCCCGGGACCACCGCGTGGGTCGACGTGGTGGTCCCGGCCGGCGACCCCCTGTGGGACGACGACGTGGGCCGGGCCGCGTGGTGGCTCGGCCGGGCCTGGCAGGCGGCGCTGGCCGACCTGGGCGTGGCCCCCACCGAGGTGCACGAAGGCGCCCTGGCGTGCGGCCCCCTCGGGCGGCTGGTGTGCTTCGCCACGGTCGGGTCCGGCGAGGTCACGGCCCCGGACCGCACGAAGCTGGTCGGCATCAGCCAGCGCCGCACCCGGGCCGCGGCCCGCTTCCAGTGCGCCGCCTACTCGCGCTGGCAGCCGGAGCCCCTGGTCGACCTGCTGCGCCTCGACGGCGAGGGCGCCCGGGCCGTGGAGGCCGCCGCCGCAGGCGTCGGTCACCCGCCGGCCGCCATCGTCGAGGCATTCCTCCGCCACCTGCCGAGCTGACGCGTCAGTCGTAGCAGCGGCAAGGCGGTCGCATGCCGGGGCGCCGGAACCTACGAACGCCCGTTCGAGCACGCCGGGGAACGGCGGGGCACGGACGACCACGAGCGGGCGGACGTTGGCCGCGACGTGGGGAAGGTGCCTTGTAGGGGGCCGGATGGTGGGGTAATTTCCCACGAAGTGGAAGAGAGTGGCACGCCGGAGGGCGCCCCGACGGGCGCCGGAACGGCCGCCGGTGACACGGCGGTGGCCCTGGCGCGTCCCGCCGGGCCCCGGTTCTTCACCGGTTCGTTCGAGCACTCGGTCGACGACAAGAGCCGCCTCGTGCTCCCCGCACCGTTCCGCCCGCGGCTCGCGGGCGGCGCCTACCTCGGCCCGCTCGACGGCTTCCTCGGGCTCTGGCCCGACGACCAGATCGAGGCGGTCTTCACCCGCTGGGACGACGGCGTGGGGCTGGGCATCGTGTCGGAAGAGGCGGCCGAGGCCTTCGTCGCCTCCACGTTCCCGGTGCAGCCCGACGGCCAGGGCCGCATCGTCGTGCACAAGTCGCTGCGCAGCTTCGCCGGCCTCGCCGGGCCCGTCATGGTCGTGGGCGCCCGCCAGCGCCTGGCCGTTTGGGCCCGCGACCGCTGGGACGGGCGCATGGGCACCATCCCCGAGGGGCCCGACACGGCCCTCCGGCAGGCGGCGCGGGACTTGAAGCTGTGAGCGTGCCCGCCTTCGCCCACCGGCCCGTGCTCGTCGACCTCGTGGTCGAGCTGTTCGCGCCCGTGCCGCCCGGCGTCGTCGTCGACGCCACCCTGGGCGGCGGCGGCCACGCGGAGGCGCTGCTCGACGCGCACGCCCACCTGTCGGTCCTGGGCCTCGACCAGGACCCCGACGCCGTCGCGGCCGCCACCAGCCGCCTGGCCCGCTTCGGCGACCGGGTCGCCGTGCGGCGCACGCGCTTCGACCAGATCGCCCGCGTGGTGGCCGAGACCCTCCCCGGGCTCGGCCACGAGGGCGCCAGCGGCGCGCTGTTCGACCTCGGGGTCAGCTCGCCGCAGTTCGACCGTCCCGAGCGGGGCTTCAGCTACCGGGGCGAGGGCCCGCTCGACATGCGCATGGATCCCGACGCCCCGGTCAGCGCCGCCGACCTGGTGAACGGCGCCGACGAGGGCGAGCTGGCCCGGCTGCTGCGGGCCAACGGCGACGAGCGCTTCGCCGGCCGCATCGCCCGGGCGATCGTCGCCCACCGGCCGATCGCCACCACCGCCGAGCTGGCCGACATCGTGCGCGAGGCGGTGCCCGCCCCCGCTCGGCGCCGAGGCGGGCACCCGGCCCGGCGCACGTTCCAGGCAATCCGCATCGCGGTCAACGACGAGCTGGCCATCCTGCCGGCCACGCTCGACGACGCCATCGACGCGCTGGTGCCCGGCGGCCGGTGCATCGCCATCGCCTACCACTCGGGCGAGGACCGCATCGTCAAGCAGCGGTTCCGGTACGCGGAGACGGGCGGGTGGGCCGGACCATCCCACCTGCCCGTCCCGCCCGACGTCCGCCCCACCGTGCGCCTGCTCCGCCGGGGCGCCTGGCGCCCGTCCCCGGCCGAGACCGCCGCCAACCCCCGTGCCGAGGCCGCGCGCCTGCGCGCGGTCGAGAAGCTCGATCTCCAGGAGGTGGCGTGATGGCCACTGCCCGCGTCGTCCACCTGCCGCTCGTCCATCCCCGCCGTGGCGACCGGCTGCCCCACCTGCGGGTGGTCCGGCCGTCGCGCCCGGCGATCCGGCTCAGCCCGCGCCTTGGCGTGGTGCTCACCGTCGTGGCGTTCGTGGCGCTGTTCGCCGTGGCGGTCTGCCACGCCCTGCTGATCGAGGGCCAGGCCGAGGTCGACCAGCTCGACCGTGATGTCGCCGAGCAGCAGGCCCGGTACGAGGAGCTGCGGCTCGAGGTGGCCGAGCTCAAGTCGCCGGCGCGCATCCGCACCACGGCCATCGACGAGCTGGGCATGGTGCCCGCGGGCGAGACCGTCTGGCTCACCCCCTCCGAGCCGACCCCCGTCCCCGAGGCCGCGGCGCCCGACTCGCCCGACACCAGCGCGGCGCGGGTCAAGCCCTACCTCGAGGCCACCCCATGACGGGCCGCGGGCCCGGCCGCTCGACGGCGGGTGGCGGTGGACGGTCCCGCGGTGATGCTCGTTCCGAGTCCCGGCGCTCGACGTCGTCCCGGACGTCCGCGTCCCGGTCGTCGTCGCGTTCGACGCCGACGCGTTCCTCGTCCCGGTCGTCCTCCACCCGGTCGTCCGCGACCCGGTCGTCCTCATCCCGGTCGTCCTCGTCCCGGTCCGCCGCGGCCGCGTCGACCCGTGGCGCCTCCGGCCGGTCGTCCGGGCGGGCGACCGCCACCACCGCCGCATCCCGGCGGTCCCCGGCGGCCAAGACCACGTCCCGCCGGTCGACCGGCACCGGTCCGGCCACGCGCCGCGACCGGGTCTCGCCCGGTCGACCCGCGGGGCGGTCCCGGCCCCGGGCCGGCTCGGCGCGCCCGGGCGGCGGCAACCGGCTGACACGGGCCGGCAACCCCCGGTCGCGGGCCCTGGGGCTGCTCGTGGGCGTGGCGATGCTGTTCGCCGTGATCGTGGTGCGGCTGGCCTTCGTCCAGGTGGTCGGCGCCGACCGCTACGTCGCCTATGGCGAGGAGCAGCGGATCGAGCCCATCGAGGTCGCCGGCGGACGCGGCGCCATCTACGACCGCAACGGCAACGACCTCGCCATCTCCATCCCCCGCACGACCGTGGCGGCCGATCCCGGCATCCCGGCCATCAAGGAGGACCCGGCCGGCGTGGCCCGGCGCCTGGCGCCCGTGCTGGGGCTCGACGCCGCCGATCTCGCGGCCCAGCTCCGGGCGGACACCCGGTTCGTCTTCCTCGCCCGCCAGGTCGACGACCAGGTGGCCGAGGCCGTCGAGGACCTCGACATCGAGGGAATCCTCACCTTCGACGAGCAGGCACGGTTCAACCCGACGGGCGACATGGCCCAGTCGCTCATCGGCCGGGTCGGGATCGACAACGACGGGCTGTCGGGCATCGAGGCCAGCTACGACGGGGCGCTCACCGGCGAGTCGGGGCGGCTGATCGTCGAGCGCGACCTGCAGGGCCGCACGATCCCCGCCGGCCGCCACCAGGTCGAGCCAGCCGAGCCGGGCGACGACCTCATCCTCACGATCGACCGCAACCTGCAGTACGAGGTCGAGAACATCCTGGCCCGCCAGGTGGGGGCGACCGGCGCCCAGGGCGGCACGGCCATCGTCTCCGACCCGGAGACGGGCGAGGTCCTGGCGCTCGCCAACGTGGTGCTCGACCCCGCCACCGGCGTGGTGGGCAACAGCACCAAGAACACCGCGGTCACCGACAACTACGAGCCCGGCTCGGTGAACAAGATGATCACCCTGGCCGCCGCGCTGGAGGAGGGCCTGGTCACGCCCGACCAGGTGATCCAGGTGCCGCCGTCGCTGCGGGTGGCCGACCACACCTACACCGACGCGCACCCCGGCAACCACACCGTCACCGACGTGCTGGCGCTGTCGTCCAACGTCGGGACCATCAAGATCGCCCAGCAGCTCGGCGCGGAGCGGCTGCACGAGTACCTCGGCCGCTTCGGGTTCGGGCAGCCGACCGACCTGGGCCTGCCGCACGAGGTCGAGGGGGCGGTGCCCGACGTGGCCGACTGGTCGGGCACGTCGATCGGCTCGATCCCCCTGGGCCAGGGCATCTCGGTGACGGCCCTGCAGATGCTGTTCGCCTACAACGTGGTGGCCAACGACGGCGTCTACGTGCCGCCCACGCTCGTCGCCGCCACCCGAGACGCCGAGGGCGAGCGGCACCCGGTGGGCCCGGAGGACGCCCGCCGGGTGGTGTCGCCGACGACCGCCGCGCAGCTGCGTGCCATGCTGGCCGAGGTGATCGAGAACGGAACGGGTCGCGCCGCGGCCATCGAGGGGTACGAGGCCGGCGGCAAGACGGGCACCGCCCGCAAGCCGCAGCCCGAGGGCGGCTACCGCGACGCGGCGGGCAACTTCCACTACATCGCGACCTTCGCCGGGTTCCTGCCGGCGGACGACCCCAAGCTGTCGATCGTGGTCGTCATCGACGAGCCCACCACGTCGCCGTACGCGGCCCAGGTCGCCGCGCCGGCGTTCCGCGACATCGGCCGCTACGCCGCCCGCACCATGCGGGTGGCGCCCGGCCCGCCCGCTCCCCGGGCCCCCCTGGCCATCCCCCAGGACGACGCCCCGGTGCGGGCCCAGCCGGCCCCGCCCCCCACGGCGGCTCCGACCACGACGCTCCCGGGAGCGACGACGACCGTGCCGGGCGCCGCCGCCGGCGGCGCGGTGTCCCCCTCCACCACCGCTCCGCCGGGCGCGGCCGGCGCCGGACGCAGCCCCGGGTCGCCCGGGGGCTAGGGGTGCGGCTCCGCCACCTCGCCGCCGCCGTCGAAGGGATCGCACCCCGGGCCGCGGGGCCCGACCGCGACCCCGAGCTCGACGCGGTGGTGCACGACTCCCGGGCCGTCGTCCGCGGCGCCCTGTTCTGCTGCGTGCGCGGCTCCCGCATCGACGGCCACGAGCTCGCCGCCCAGGCGGTCGTGGGCGGTGCCGTCGCGCTGCTGGTCGAGCGGCCGCTGCCCCTCGACGTGCCCCAGCTCGTCGTCGACGACGTGCCGCGCCGCGCTCGGGCCGGTGGCGGCGGCGTTCTGGGACCACCCCTCCCGCCGGATGACCGTGGTCGGCGTGACCGGCACCGCCGGCAAGTCCACGCTCACCCACCTGGTGGCCGCCGTGTTCGGCGCCGCCGGCCGCCCCTGCGGCGTCATCGGCACCCTGTCGGGGCCCCGCACCACGCCCGAGGCCCCCGAGCTGCAGGCCCGGCTGGCCGAGCTCGCCCGCCAGGGCCACGCCGCCGTGGCCATGGAGGTGTCGTCGCACGGGCTGGTCCAGGGCCGGGTGGACGCCACCCGCTTCGCCGTCGGGGTGTTCACCAACCTGTCGCTCGACCACCTCGACTACCACGGGACCATGGAGGAGTACTTCGCGGCGAAGGCCCGCCTGTTCACGCCCGAGCTGGCGGACGCGGGCGTCGTCTGCACCGACGACGAGTGGGGCCGGCGCCTCCTCGACCAGGTGGCGCGGCGCGGCGACCTCCCCGTCGAGGGCTACGGGCTCCGCGACGCCTCCGACGTGAAGCTCAGTCCGGCGGGCACGGCCTTCACCTGGCAGGGCCGGCGCGTCGAGCTGTCGCTCGCCGGCCGGTTCAACGTGGTCAACGCCGTCGGCGCGGCCCGGGTGGGCCTGGTGGCCGGCATCGCCCCCGACGTGATCGCCCATGGCCTGTCGTCGGCGCCGCCGGTGCCCGGCCGCTTCGAGACCGTCGACGCCGGCCAGCCCTTCACGGTCGTCGTCGACTACTCGCACAAGCCCGACGCCCTCGACCAGGCCCTGCGCACCGCCCGCGAGCTGGTGACCGGCCCGGGCGAGCTGGCGGTGGTGTTCGGGTGCGGCGGCGATCGCGACCAGGCCAAGCGGCCCCGCATGGGCGAGGTCGCGGCGCGCCTCGCCGACCAGGTGGTGGTCACGTCCGACAACCCCCGCTCCGAGGACCCGCTGGCCATCATCGCCGCCATCCGCGCCGGCATCCCCGCGGGCGCGCCGCTGACGGTCGAGCCCGACCGGCGCCGCGCCATCGAGCACGCCGTCGCCGCCGCCCGCCCGGGCGGGGTCGTCCTGGTGGCCGGCAAGGGCCACGAGACGACGCAGGTGGTGGGCCCCCGGGTGCTGCCCTTCGACGACCGTGTGGTCGCCCGCGAGGCGCTCGAGGAGCTCGCCGCGTCCCGGCCCGACGGGCCGGCCGACCGACACACGAAAGGCGCGCGCTAGCCGTGGTCCCTCTCCTGCTCGCCGGGGCGATCAGCCTGTTCGCGTCGCTGGTGGGCACGCGCTACCTGATCGACTGGCTGAAGGCCCACCGGGTGGGCCAGCCCATCCACGAGGACGTGCCCGACGGCCACATCACCAAGGCGGGCACCCCCACCATGGGCGGCGTGGCCATCGTGGTGTCGGCCGTCGTCGGCTACGGCGCCGCCCACGTGCACGGGGGCCTGGTCTTCACCCGCAGCGGGGTGCTGGTGATGCTGGCCATCGCCGGGGCCGCGGTGGTGGGCGCGTTCGACGACTGGATCAAGGTCAGCAACGAGCGCAACCTGGGCCTGTCCAAGCGGGCCAAGATGGGCGGGCTGCTCCTCGTGGCCGTGGGGTTCGCGGTGGCCTGCGTGGCGTGGACCGACGTCGAGACCACGCTCAGCTTCACCCGCTGGGACGAGCCCGGCTGGGAGCTCACCGACGTGGGCTGGGTGGTGTTCGCGGTGCTCCTCATCGCCGGCACCACCAACGCCGTCAACCTGACCGACGGCCTGGACGGGCTGGCGGCGGGCTCGTCCATCTACGCGTTCATCACCATGACGGTGGTGGCGTTCTGGGCGTTCCGCCACGAGGACGTCTACGAGGTCAACCACGCACTCGACCTGGCGGTCATCGCCGCCGCCATGGTGGGGGGCATCACGGGCTTCCTCTGGTGGAACGCCCCGCCCGCCCAGGTGTTCATGGGCGACACCGGCGCGCTCGCCATCGGCGCCGGCCTGGCCACGCTGGCGCTGACGCTCAACGTGCAGCTGCTGCTGCCCATCGTCGGCGCCCTGTTCGTGTTCGAGACGCTCTCGGTCATCGTGCAGGTGGGGAGCTTCCGCATGTTCGGGCGCCGCGTGTTCCGCATGGCGCCGGTGCACCACCACTTCGAGCTGGGGGGATGGCCGGAGACGACCGTGATCATCCGCTTCTGGATCCTGGCCATCATGTCGATGGCGGTGGCGCTCGGCCTGTTCTACGCCGACTCGATCTCGGCGGGGGTCCTCGACTGATGGGCGCCTGCCGCCCGACCCTCCCCCAACCGGCCGGGCCGGTGGGCGAGGCTGGTGCGGTGCGGCACCACGGCGCGCCCTCGGCCGGGCGGAGGGCGACATGACCACGAGCACGACCGACCGCCCGGGCAAGGGGCGGGGCCGGGGCGGGGGCGCACCCGCGTCCCGGCGGCGGCACCCGACGGCCCGGGTGCCGCGGGCGGCCGCGCCGGGGCGGTCGGGGCTGTTCGTGGCGCTGGCCTTCCTCGTCACCGTGTTCAACCTGCTGGGCCTGGTCATGGTGATGTCGGCCTCCTCCGTCGTCGCCCGCGACGAGTACGGGTCGGCGTGGTACTTCGTCCTGCGCCAGGCCGGGTGGGCGGCCGCCGGCGTCGTCGCCCTGGTGGTGGTGGCGCGCATCGACTACCACCGGTGGCGGCGGCTGGCCGGGCCGTTCCTGGTCGTGGCGCTGGTGATGTTGGGGCTGGTGCTCGTGCCCGGCGTGGGGGTGGACGCCAATGGCGCCACCCGCTGGCTGGGCGTCGGCCCGCTCACCGTGCAGCCCTCGGAGGTCGCCAAGCTGGCCGTCCTGATCTGGGTCGCCGACCTGCTGTCGCGGCGCGCCGCGTACATGCACAACACCCGGGCCACGCTGCGCCCCGTCATCGTCGTGCTGGCCGCGGTGGCCACCCTGGTCATGCTGCAGCCGAACCTGGGCACCACCATCGTCCTCGCCGGCATCGCGCTGGCGCTGTGCTTCGTGGCCGGCGCCCCGGTCGCCCCCCTCGCCGGCTGGGCGACGTTCGGGCTGGCCGCCGCCACCGGGCTGGCCCTGGCCGCGCCCTACCGCCGCGCCCGCGTCCTCAGCTTCCTCGACCCGTGGGCCGACCCCCTCCACACCGGCTACCAGAACATCCAGTCGCTGGTCGGGCTCGCCTCCGGGGGCATCGCCGGGTCGGGCCTCGGGGCCAGCCGGGCCAAGTGGGGCTACCTGCCCTACGCCCACTCCGACTTCATCTTCGCCATCATCGGCGAGGAGCTCGGCCTGGTGGGCTCGACGGTGGTGGTGGGGCTGTACGTGCTGTTCGGCATCATCGGGGTCCGGATCGCGCTGCACGCGCCCGACCGCTTCGGGCTGTTGCTGGCCACCGGGGTCACCGCCTGGTTCTGCGTGCAGGCGTTCGTCAACATCGGGGTCGTCATCGGCATCCTGCCCATCACCGGCGTCCCGCTGCCGTTCGTGAGCGCGGGGGGATCGTCCCTCGTGCTGGGCATGGCCGGCGCCGGCCTGTTGCTGTCGGTGGCCCGCCAGGCGACCGTCCGGGCGCTGCCGCCCCGGGCCGCGGCGTCGGCGGTCGACCGATGACCGCGCCCACCGACGCCGAGGGCGTGACCGCCCCCGCGCCCGCCGTCGCCCGCCACAGCAACCGCTGCTTCGCCCTCGTCGCCGGGGGCGGTACCGCGGGCCACGTGCAGCCGGCCATCGCCATCGCCCGGGCCCTGGTCGACCGGGGCCACAAGCAGGGCGCGGTCGAGCTGGTGGGCAGCGAGCGGGGCATCGAGGCCCGGCTGGTGCCCGCCGCCGGCTTCGAGCTGACGCTGCTGCCGGGGCGGGGCCTCGAGCGCAAGCTGAGCTGGCAGAACGTGAAGTCGCTGTTCGCCCTGGTCGTGGCCATGGGGCGGGCCTGGCGGCTGGTCGGCCGGCGCCGGCCGCGCGTCGTCGTCTCGGTGGGGGGCTACGCCAGCGTGCCCTGCGCCCTGGCCGCCGTGGTGCGGCGGGTCCCCGTGGTCGTGGCCGAGCAGAACGCCGCCCCGGGCGCCGCCAACCGCCTGGTCGGCCGTTTCGCCAAGGCGTGCGCGGTGTCGTTCCCGGGCACGCCGCTGCCCCACGCGGTCGTCACCGGCAACCCGGTCCGGCCCGAGGTGCTGGCCATCGACCGGGCACGCGACGCCGCCGCGGCCCGAGCCCGGCTCGCCGTCGAGCCCGGCCGCCGCATGGTGCTGATCTTCGGCGGCTCGCTCGGCGCCCTGCGTCTCAACGAGGCGGCGGTCGAGGCCGCCGGCCGGTGGGCGGGCCGGGGAGACCTGTACGTGCGCCACGTCATCGGGTCACGGGACTGGGAACGGTTCACCGGTCCCGGCTCGACGCCGCCGCTGCCCCCCGGGGCGGCCCTGCGCTACGAGGCCGTGCAGTACGACGACGACATGCCGACGTCGCTGGCCGCCGCCGACCTGGTGGTGTGCCGGGCGGGTTCGAGCACCAGCTTCGAGCTGCTGGCCGCCGGCCTGCCCGCCGTGCTGGTGCCGTCGCCGTTCGTCACCGCCGACCACCAGACGGCCAATGCCCGCCACCTCGAGCAGGCGGGAGCCGCCGTGGTCGTGCCCGACGCCCAGCTCGACGGCGAGCGGCTGACCCGGGAGGTCGACGCGCTGCTCGCGGACCCCGGGCGGTTGGCCGAGATGGCGCGCGCCGCCCGGGCCGCGGCGGCGCCGTCCGCCGCCGCCGACATCGCCGCGCTGGTGGAGGCGCACGCCCGTGACTGAGGCCGTTCGTGACCGGGGCCGCTCGATGCGGCGGCCGCCGTGGTGGAGGCCCACGCCCGTGACCGGGGCCGTTCGTGACCGGGGCCGCTCGTGACCGACGTGCCCGTCGCCGTGCCCCCCGCGCTGCGGCCGGTCGGCACCCTCGACCTGTCCCGGCCCCGCCGGCTGCACGTGGCCAACGTCGGGGGCGCCGGCATGAGCGCGGTGGCCGTGCTGCTGGCCGAGAGCGGCCACCGGGTGAGCGGGCACGACCCGGCACCCTCGACGCCGTTCCTGCCCATGCTCGCCGGCGCCGGTGTGGCGGTCGCCACCGGGCCCGGCGAGGCTCCGCTGCCCGATGGTGTCGACGCCGTGGTGCTCTCGACGGCGACGCCGGACGACGACGGCCGGGTGGTCGCCGCCCGCGACCGGGGGCTGCCCGTGGTGCACCGCTCGGCCGCCCTGGCCGGCCTGTGCGCGCGCCGCGCCACCGTGGCCGTGGCCGGCACCCACGGCAAGACCACCACGACCGCCCTGCTGGCCACCATCCTGGCGGGCACGGGGCGCGAGCCGGGGTACGTGGTCGGCGCCGCGGTCGCCAACCTGGGCGGCAGCGCGGCATGGGGCGGCGCCGGCCCGCTGGTGGTGGAGGCCGACGAGAGCGACGGCACGTTCCTCGCCCTGGGCGCCACCGTGGCGGTGGTGACCAACGTCGAGCCCGACCATCTGGAGAACTGGGGCGGCGAGGCCGCACTGAGGGACGGCTTCCGGCGCTTCGTCGCCGCGCTCGACGGCGCCGCAGTGCTGTGCGCCGACGACGAGGGGTCGCGGGCGCTGACGGTCGATGCGGCCCGGCCCGTGACGTACGGCCTCGACCCGGGCGCCGACTTCCGCGTCACGGGCTGGTCGGCCGCCGGCACGGGCGTGCGGTTCGGGCTTCGCCACAGCGGCGAGGAGGTCGAGGTCGCCGTCGCCGCGGCCCCCGGCATCCACAACGTCCGCAACGCGGCCGGGGCCGTCGCCGCCGCGCACGTGCTGGGCGTCCCGCTGGCGGAGGCGGCCGCTGCGCTGCGCGGCTTCACGGGCGTCGCCCGCCGCTTCGAGCTGCGGGGCGAGGCCGCCGGGGTGACCGTCGTCGACAGCTACGACCACCTGCCCACCGAGGTCGCCGCCGCACTGGCCGCCGGCGCCGCGGGGGGTGGGCGCGGGTGGTCGCCGTGTTCCAGCCCCACCGCTACAGCCGCACGCAGGCGCTGTGGCGGGACTTCGCCGACGCGTTCGTCGACGCCGACGTGCTGGCGATCACCGACGTCTACCCCGCGGGCGAGGTCCCCCGGCCGGGGGTGACGGGCAAGCTGCTGGTGGAGGCCGTGCTGGACGCCCACCCGTGGGCCGAAGTGGCGTGGCTGCCCGGCCTGGACGACGTGCTGACGTGGCTGCGCACCGTGCTGCGGCCGGGCGACCTGTGCCTGACGCTGGGGGCGGGCGACCTGACCTCGCTGCCGCCCCGGATCGTGGCGATGCTCGAGGCGCGCGGGTGACGCCGGCCCCCGCCCCGGCGCCGGTCCCCGAGCCGGCGATGCCCGAGCGGGCCGCGTCGGGGGGCGGAGGCGACGACGCGGCCGCGGACGACGCGGTCGAGCACGCCGCCCGGGTGCTGGGGGACCTCGCCCGGCGGGACGTGCCGATCGGTCCGCTCACGACGTACCGGGTCGGGGGGCGGGCGGCGCTGTTCGTCGAGGCCCGGTCGCTCGACGACCTCGGTGCTGTCGCCGCGGCGGTGACGGCGTCCGGCGTGCCCACGCTGGTGGTGGGCAGGGGATCGAACCTGCTGGTGGCCGACGCCGGGTTCGCGGGCCTGGCCGTGGTGCTGGGCGAGGGGTTCGCGTCCGTGGCCGTGGATGTGGACGCCGACGGCGCCGCCCGCCTCGTCACTGCCGGGGGTGCCGCGCTGTTGCCCGTGGTGGCCCGGCGCACGGTGCGGGCGGGCCTCACCGGCTTCGAGTGGGCCGTGGGGGTGCCCGGCTCCGTGGGCGGCGCCGTCCGGATGAACGCCGGGGGCCACGGCTCGGACATGGCGGCGTCGCTGGTCGAGGCCCGCGTGGTCGACCTGGCGACCAGCGCCGACGAGCAGGTGCCGGCCGCCGCCCTGGACCTCGGATACCGGCGGTCGGCGGTGACCGCGTCGCAGGTCGTGGTGGAGGCCACGATCGCGCTCGCCGCGGGCGACCGGGCCGCGGGGGAGCGGACCCTGTCCGAGATCGTCGCCTGGCGCCGGGCCCACCAGCCAGGCGGGCAGAACGCGGGGTCGGTGTTCACGAACCCGCCGGGCGACTCCGCGGGCCGCCTGGTCGACGAGGCGGGGTGCAAGGGCCTGCGGGTCGGCACGGCGGCGGTGTCGACCAAGCACGCCAACTTCTTCCAGGCCGACGAGGGGGGCTCCGCCGACGACGTGGTGGCGCTGATGGCTGTCGTGCGGCAACGGGTGCGCCGCCATGCCGGGGTCGATCTCCACCCCGAGACCCGGATGGTCGGCTTCCTCGACCCTGAACCTCGACAAGAGGTCGAGAGTTGAGGGTCGAGGGTTCGTGAGCGTCGACGACGACGCCGTCGCCACCACGGAGGGTGTGGGGCCCACGACCGGCGCGAAGGGCGGAGGGCGTGGCCGCGGGCCGGGTGGCGGGTCCGGCGGGGATGACGGCACCGGCGGCGACGGGGGAAAGGGATCGGGCCCTCGGACGGTGACCGTCGATCCCCGGATGCGGGCCCGGCGCATCGGGGTGCGGCGCGATGCCGGCCAGCGGCGCCTGCGACGGATCACGCTGGTGCTGGCCGCCGTCGCCGTGCTGGTGGGGGCCGCGGCCGCCACCCGATCGCCGCTGCTCGACGTCGACCGGGTGGTGGTGGCGGGGGGCGAGCACACGACCGCCGACGAGGTGCGGCGCGCGGCGGGCGTCCAGCTCGGCGACGCCCTGGTGTCCGTCGACGTCGACGTGGTGAGCGAGCGGGTCGAGCGCCTGCCGTGGGTGGCGCAGGCCACCGTGGTGCGCGGCTGGCCGTCGACCGTGAAGGTGCAGGTCACAGAGCGTGAAGCCGCCGCTCTCGTGCCGGTCACCGGCGACCACGCCGCCCTCGTCGATCGGGAGGGCCGGGTGCTGTCCATCGAGCGCACCGTGGCCCCCGCGGCCGACGGGCCCGCGGCTGGCGAGGCGCCGCCCGAGGTCCCGGCCGGCCTCGCCCTGCTCACGGGCGTCGGGGGGCCGATGACCGAGGGCGGGGTCCTGGAGGGCGACGCGCGCGACGCGCTGCGGGTGGCGGTGGCCACCGCCGAGCGGATGCCCGGGGTCGTGCGCTCGGTGTCGGTCGAGCTCGAGGCCGAGCTGGTCGGCGGGGGCGTGATCCGCTTCGGGGACGCCGAGGAGCTCGACGCCAAGGTGGTCGCGGCCAAGACCGTGCTCGAGCAGGTCGACCTGGCCTGCATGGCGGTGCTGGATGTCCGGGTTCCCGGAAGTCCGGCCTTGACCCGCCACCAAGGGTGTTCGTAGTCTGCGAGAACTACCAGAGGTTGAGGAAAAGTATTGACCTCAACTTGAGATTGAGCCGACGTCGAGGGGGGCTTCGGCCTTGGTAGGTTCAGGCGATTCATCCGGGTCTTGGCGGTCCGGGTGGGCGTCCTCTCCCCGGTGAACCCCTGAATGTGAGGTGGAACGACCCATGGCCGGCAATCCACAGAACTACTTGGCCGTGATCAAAGTGGTCGGTATCGGGGGTGGCGGCGTCAACGCGGTCAACCGGATGATCGACGCGGGCCTGAAGGGGGTCGAGTTCATCGCCGTCAACACCGACGCCCAGGCGCTCCTGATGAGCGACGCCGACGCCAAGCTCGACATCGGGCGCGAGCTGACGCGCGGTCTCGGTGCGGGCAGCGACCCCGAGGTGGGCCGCCAGGCCGCGGAGGAGCACCGCGACGAGATCGAGGAGATCCTCAAGGGCGCCGACATGGTGTTCATCACCGCTGGCAAGGGGGGCGGCACGGGCACGGGCGGCGCGCCGGTGGTGGCCGAGATCGCCAAGGGCCTGGGCGCGCTGACCATCGGCGTGGTGACCCGCCCGTTCAGCTTCGAGGGGCGCCGCCGGGCCGTGCAGGCCGAGCAGGGCATCCAGAAGCTGAAGGAGAAGGTCGACACCCTCATCGTCATCCCCAACGACCGCTTGCTCACCGTGTCCAACGAGAAGACGTCGATGGTCAACGCCTTCAAGATGGCCGACGAGGTGCTGTTGCAGGGCGTGCAGGGCATCACCGACCTCATCACCACCCCCGGGCTGATCAACACCGACTTCGCCGACGTGAAGATGATCATGAGCAACGCCGGCTCGGCGCTCATGGGCATCGGCTACGGCTCGGGCGAGGGCCGGGCGCTCGCGGCGGCCCGCAACGCCATCTCCAGCCCGCTGCTCGAGGCGTCGATCGAGGGGGCGCGGGGCATCCTGCTCACCATCGCCGGCGGCAGCGACATCGGCCTGTTCGAGGTCAACGAGGCGGCCGAGGTGATCCACGGCGTGGCCCACCCCGACGCCAACATCATCTTCGGGTCGATCATCGACGACGAGATGGGCGACGAGGTGCGGGTCACCGTCATCGCCGCCGGCTTCGACAGGTGGGACGACCGCGACATCTCGGCGGGGCACTCGCTGGCCCGCGGCGGCAACGGCTCCAGCCGGGTCGACGACGAGCTCGAGGCGCTCACCCGGGGTCCCTCCGTCGACGAGCTCGACCTCGACGGCGACGACGAGTTCGACGTCCCGTCGTTCCTCAAGTAGGGGTGGGCCCTCGTCCGCTCCGGTGCGCCCCGGGTGGGGCGGCGTGACCACCACGATGGCGCACGACCCGGCGCTCGCGGCCCGGCTGGCCGTCGTGCGCGAGCGCATCGCGACCGCCGCGCCCGACCCCGGGGCCGTCACGCTGGTGGCGGTGACCAAGGGCTTCGGCGCCGGCGTCGTGCGCGCCGCCCTCGCCGTCGGTCTGGCCGACATCGGCGAGAGCTACGTGCAGGAGCTGGTGGCCAAGGCCGTCGAGCTGGAGGGCGACGAGCCCGACGATCCGGCGCCCGACGGCGTCCCTGCGCCGGATGGCGTCGCCGTGCCCGACGGCGTCCCTGCGCCCGGGCCGCTCCGGTGGCACGCCATCGGGCGGCTGCAGCGCAACAAGGTCCGCAAGGCGGCGCCGTTCGTCTCGCTGTGGCACAGCGTCGACCGGCTGTCGCTCGGGGCGGAGATCGCCCGCTGCGCCCCGGGCGCCGCGGTGCTCGCACAGGTGAACACGTCGGGTGAGGCGGCCAAGGCGGGGTGCCCGCCGGCGCTGGCGGCGGGCCTCGTCGAGGGCCTCGTCGACCTCGGGCTCGACGTGCGGGGGCTGATGACGATGGCGCCGGCCGGCCCCGCCGAAGGGGCCCGACCGGCGTTTCACGCAGCGCGCGAGCTGCGCGACCGGCTGGGGTTGACCGATCTCTCGATGGGCATGTCCGGCGATCTCGAGGTGGCGCTCTCCGAGGGCGCCACACTCGTGCGCGTCGGCACCGGGCTGTTCGGTCCGCGCCCAGGTAGAGACATGGCGCGACACTAGAGTTCACTTCCGGCCGGTGGAGGACCCATGGCATCGATGTGGCGCAGGGCGATGCTCTACCTGGGGCTCGGCCCCGATGACGAATACGACGACTTCGACGTCACGGGCGAGCACTCGCGCCCGGCGTCCGCGCGCCCGCCCGTGCGTCGCCCGCCGGTGGGCGAGGTCCAGCACGATCCCGAGCCGTCGGGCTCGGTCCGCACCCTGCCGCCGACACCGGGCGACGAGCTCAACGGGAACGGCGGTGCGGGACGGTCGAACGGCCACGAGAACGGTCCCGGTCAACACTCCTCGCGCTCGTCCGAGCGGGCGAGCGGCCACCTCGAGGTGGCTCGCGCCAGCGCGCGGCGCGCCGGGTCCGAGCGGCCGGCGCCGGGCCGCGAGGGCGTCGTGCGCACCCTCCCCACGGCGGCCGGCTCCAAGCCGTTCGTCCTCGCCCCGGCGTCGTTCAACGACGCGCAGGACGTGGCCGACAAGTTCAAGGTGAACGTGCCCGTCATCCTCAACCTGCAGGGCGTGGAGCGCGACCTCGCCCGCCGTATCATCGACTTCGCCAGCGGGCTCTGCTACGGGCTGGGGGGCCAGATGGAACGGGTCGCCAACCAGGTCTACCTTCTCACTCCCAGCGACGTCGAGGTCTCGCCCGAGGAGCGCCGCCGGCTCCGCGAGCGAGGCTACGAAGCCTGATCCCACCGCCATCGTCGGGAGTTCAACGCATCCATGGCCAGCATCGTCTGCCTGCTGATCCAGCTGTATCTGCTGGTGCTCTTCGCCCGCATCATCATGAGCTACTTCCCGCCGACGCCGGGCACCACCTACGCGCAGATCTACGAAGGTTTCGATCGGGTGACCGAGCCGGTGCTGGCACCCATCCGGGCGATGATCCCGCCGGTGCGCATGGCGGCGATGAGCCTCGACCTCTCGCCCATCGTCGTGCTGGTGGGGGGCACCCTGCTCATCCGCTTCATCTGCGGCTGACCGCCACCCCTCGGGGCGTCCCCCGCGTCGTGTGGAGTTTTCGTTACTCTCTTGCGCATGGAACTGACTCCGCAGACGCTCCACGCCGTCGAGTTCCGTGAGGCACGGCGGGGCGGCTACAACACCCGCGACGTCGACGACTTCATCGAGCGCGTCGCCGGTGGCGTGGCCCAGCTCAACGAGCGGGTGCGCGAGGCGCAGGGACGCGCCGACGCCGCCGAGTCCCGCGTCGTCGAGGTGCAGCGTGAGCTCGAGGACCTCCGCCGCCGCCCCGCACCGGTGGCCGAGGTGTCCGAGACCGACGAGACGCTGCGCCGCACGCTGGTGCTGGCGCAGCGCACCGCGGACGCCACCATCAAGGAGGCCAAGGAGGAGGCCAACCGGGTGCTCAGCGAGGCCCGGGAAGAGGCCGCCCGCACCCGGGCCGAGGCCGAGGCCGAGGCCCGCCGGGGTGCCGACACCGCCAGGGTCACGGCCCAGCAGGAGGTCGAGGCCCTGTGGTCGAGCCGCGACAAGCTGCAGAGCGACCTCGACGCGCTCGACTCGCCGCCTCGACGAGCAGCGCACGCAGCTGCGCTCGGGCATCACCGAGATGCAGCGGCTTCTCGACGACCCGAGCGCCCTCAAGCCGTTGCCCCCGGTCAAGCTGGCCGACGTCGAGCGGCCCGCCCCCGTCGAACGCCCGGCCGCACCCGAGCCCGCGACCGCTGGTCCGCAGGCGGGCAACGGCCACGACACCGTCGACTCGCCGTCGCCGTTCGCGCCCGACAGCCAGGTGGCCTCGCTGCAGGAGGCGCCCGGCTCGCCGGCGGACGTCGGCCCGCCGACGCAGCCGGTGCCGTTCGCGGTCGGTGGCGACACGCGCGGGCCCTGGCTGCCGTCCGAGCTCCGGCCCCCGGGCGACGAGCCGCTCGGGCCGGCGCCGGCGCCCCCCGGCCCGCCGCCCGCGTCGGCCCCGCCGGCCGTGGCTCCCGATCCGTCGACCCGCCCCAGCGAGTGGGGCCGGGCCGTCTTCGAGCCCGACAAGGCCGACGGCGAGCGCTCGCGCTTCGGCCGGCGCCGCTGACGCGCCGGGGCCGCGTCGCGGCCCACAGGAACGGTCGCGAACCACCACGTCGGACGGTGTCTGTGGGGTGTGGCGCGTCTGGGGGGTGGAACCGGGCGCCGGGCGCCCTACCCTGCCTGGGTTCTTGACCGGTCCCCTGGCCCGGCCTACTATCCGGCACCCTTTTCCCCCGAAGGACGGCGAGATCTCATGCCCAGAGCCACCAAGGATGCTCCCGTGAAGTCCGCCGCCAAGGCCGACAAGAAGGCTCCGGCCAGCAAGTCTGCGGCCAAGCGCAAGGTCACGCTCGACAAGTTCCTCGAGGGCCAACTGGCCGATCTCGAGAGCGAGCGGGCCAACTACCTGCGCCAGGCCGAGTCCCTGCAGGCCGAGGCCGACTCGCTGACCGAGGACCGCGAGCCCGGCGACGTCCAGTTCGACGAGGAGTCGGGCGAGGGCGACACGCTGGCGGTCGAGCGCGAGCGCGACCTCGCCCTGTCCGCCCAGGCTCGCGCCGCCATCGAGCAGATCGACGCCGCGGTCGAGAAGATCCACGCCGGCACCTATGGCCAGTGCGAGAAGTGCGGCACCGCCATCCCCAAGGAGCGCCTCAAGGCGCTGCCGTACGCCGCCCTGTGCGTGAAGTGCAAGAGCGGGGGACTGGGGCTCCGGTGACCGCCGGGGCCAGCCCGGTGGTCGACGACGTGACCGAACATGGCCGGCCCGGCACGGCCCGCTGGCCGCTCCTGTTGACCGTCGCCGCCATCACCCTGGCCCTCGACCAGCTCACCAAGGCGTGGGTGGTCTCTGCGCTCGGCGACGGGCACGTGGTCGATCTCGTCGGCTCGCTCCGGCTGCGGTTGATCGTCAACCACGGGTCGGCCTTCAGCCTGACCGACGGGCGCGGCGCGCTCATCTCGCTGCTGGCGCTGATCGTGGTGGCCCTGCTGCTGCGCACCGGTCGCCAGGCGTCGCGCCCCGCCATGGCCATCGCCCTCGGTCTGGTGGTGGGCGGGGCCCTCGGCAACCTGACCGACCGCGCCTTCCGGGCGGGCGAGGGGTTCCTCGGCGGCGGCGTGGTCGACTTCGTCGACCTCCAGTGGTGGCCGGTGTTCAACGTGGCCGACTCGGCCGTGGTCGTGGGCGCCCTGCTGCTGTTCCTCGTGCAGTGGCAGGAGGGCGACGGCAGCGCGGCCGCAGGCACGCCGGAGGGCACGGCCGACGGGGCCGCCGGCGGCGAGGGCGAGGCCGGGCCCGGGTGAGGGAGGTCGTGCCGCGGGCGCTCGACGGCCAGCGGCTCGACCGGGTGGTCGCGCTGGTGACCGGCCGCAGCCGGGCCGAGGCGGCGCGCCTCGTCGACGACGGCGCGGTGCTGGTGGGTGGCGTGGCCGTGACGTCGCGCGCGCACCGGGTGGTCGACGGCGACCTGCTCGACCTCGACCTGCCCGACCTACCGGAGGCCGTGGCGCTCGCCGCCGAGCCGGACGTCGCCGTGCCGGTGGTCCACGAGGACGCCCATCTGCTCGTGGTCGACAAGCCGGCGGGCATGGTGGTGCACCCCGGCGCCGGGCGCGCGTCGGGCACGCTGGTGAACGGCCTGCTGGCCCGCTACCCGGAGGTGCGGGACGTGGGCCAGGCCGACCGGCCCGGGATCGTCCACCGCCTCGACAAGGGCACCTCCGGCCTGATGGTGGTGGCCCGCACCCCCGAGGCGTACGAGGCACTGGTCGCCATGCTGGCGGCGCACGACGTCGAGCGGGGCTACCGCACGCTCGTGTGGGGCACGGTCGAGTCGCCGACGGGCCTGGTAGACGCCCCCATCGGCCGGTCGTCCCGCGACCGCACCCGCATGGCGGTGACGGTCGACGGCAAGCCGGCCCGCACCCGTTACGAGGTCGTGCGCGTCCTGCACACGCCGGTCGAGGTGACCGAGCTCTGCTGCCGGCTGGAGACCGGTCGCACCCACCAGGTGCGGGTGCACCTGGCGTCGATCGGTCATCGGGTGGTGGGCGACGCCCGCTACGGGGGCCAGCGCCAGTCGCTGCCCCTCGCCCGCCAGTTCCTCCACGCCGAGCGCCTCGGCTTCGACCATCCCGTCACCGGCGAGCCGCTGGCGTTCACCTCGCCGCTGCCCGCCGACCTGGCGACGGTGCTCGCGTCCCTGTCCTGACGGCACCCGAGGCCGAGCTCAGTCGACGGCGTCGGCGGTGCTGGGGAGGGGCCAGTCGCGTTCACCGCGCGCCATGGTGGCGATGTCGGCCAGCGTGAGCTCGTCGAGGTGGCGGCGCATGTGGTGGCTGACCATCGCCCAGATGGCGAGCAGCACGCACTGGCCCTCGTGGTCGCACGCACCGTCCTGGTGCGGCTCGCCGAAGTCGCCCACGGCGATGGGGCCGTCGACCGCGCTGACGATGTCGCCGAGCGTGATGCCGCCCGGGTCGCGGGCGAGCACGTAGCCACCGCCCACGCCCCGCTTGGAGCGCACCAGCCCCGCGCCCTTCAGCGCGAGCAGGATCTGCTCGAGGTAGGGCTGGGGCAGGCCCGTGCGCTCGGCGATGTCGCGCACCGAGGTGGGGCCCGCCTCGTCGCCGTGCAGCGCGAGGGACAGCAGCGCCCGGCTGGCGTAGTCGCCCCGGGTCGAGACCTTCACGGGTGCCCACTGTACGGGGTGGGCGGGGTCACGACCGGGGAGGGCCGGTGGTTTCCCTGACCGGCCCGCCGGATACGGTGGCTCAAGGAGACCTCACAGGCTTGGCCGAACTCGTACTGCCCGACTACGACGGGCCCTGCATCACCAACATCGTCCCGGCGCTGCTGGGCCCCCTGGACGAGACCCCTTCCTGGCTGCCACCGGCCCTGGCCGGCGCGTCGCAGGTCGTGCTCTTCGTCGTGGACGGGCTGGGATGGGAGCAGCTCCAGCACCGGCTGACCCTCGTCCCCACCATCGCCACGATGGACGGGTCGCCCATCACCACCGTGGCCCCGTCCACCACCGCCACGGCGCTCACCTCCCTGACCACCGGCCTGCCGCCGGGCCGGCACGGCGTCGTGGGCTACCGCATGGCGGTGCACGGCGAGGTGCTCAACGTGCTGCGGTGGTCGACGGCCAGCGGCGACGCCCGCCAGAGCATCCCGCCGTCCAAGATCCAGCCCACGCCGCCGTTCCTGGGCGAGCGGCCGCCGGTGGTGACCCGCGCCGAGTACCGCCAATCGGGCTTCACCGGCGCCCACCTCGATCCCGCCCGGTACTGGGGCTACCGCACGCTGTCCACGATGGTCACCGAGGTCGATCGCCTGCTGCGCTCGTCCGAGCCCTTCGTCTACGCCTACTACGACGGGCTCGACAAGGTGGCGCACGAGTACGGCCTGGGCGAGCACTACGACGCCGAGCTGGCGTGGATCGACCACACGGTCGACCGCATCCTGGCGCTGCTGCCCCGGGGCGGGGCCCTGGTGGTCACGGCCGACCACGGGCAGGTCGACGTCGGCGGCAACGTCCTGCCGCTGGCGGGAGAGGTGCTGGGGCTGTGCGCCATGCAGTCGGGCGAGGGTCGCTTCCGCTGGCTGCACGCCCGGCCCGGTCGGGCCGCTGCGCTCGCCGAGACGGCCGCCGCCCACCACGGCGACGATGCGTGGGTGCTCACCCGCGACCAGATGGTGGCCGACGGGTGGTTCGGCCCCGTGGTGACCGAGGCCGCCGCCGCCCGCCTCGGCGACGTCGCGCTCGTCGCCCGGCGCGACGTGGCGTTCCACGACCCCCGCGACACCGGGCCCTACGAGCTGGTCGGGCGGCACGGGGCGTGCACGTCGGCCGAGATGCTCGTGCCGCTCCTCGTCCGCTCACACTGAGCGTCGGCGCCGCGCACGGGAGGTGTCCGCCCGCGCTGACAGGCGTGGCAGGATGGCTCCCTATGTCGTTCCCAGACCCGTCCTCCCCCATCGGCGCGTCGGAGCAAGGTCCCGGCGCGCCCACCTCCGGCCACGCCGTCGAGCACGCCGAGGTGGTCTCCGTCGGCGACGGGGCCGACCAGGCCGATCAGCCCACCGAGGCCGTGGAGCAGCCGGCCAAGGTGATGCGCATCGGCTCGATGATCAAGCTGCTGCTCGAGGAGGTGCGCCAGCCCGACTCCGACCTCGACGAGCCCAGCCGCGACCGCCTGCGGGAGATCTACGAGACGTCGGTGGCCGAGCTGTCGACGGCCCTGTCGCCCGACCTGCGCGACGAGCTGGGCCGGCTGGCCCATCCCTTCGCCGGGACGGGCGCGCCGAGCGAGGCCGAGCTCCGGGTGGCCAAGGCGCAGCTCGTGGGGTGGCTCGAGGGCCTGTTCCACGGCATCCAGGCCACGCTGTTCGCCCAGCAGATGGCGGCCCGCCAGCAGCTCGACGAGATGCGCCGGCGCCTTCCGCCCGGCGCGACGCTGCCCGGTGGCGAGCCCGAGAGCCGGCCCGGAACCTACCTGTAGAGAACTGAGCGGAGAGGTTCGCCGCTGCGGATTCGGCGGCTTCGCCCCCGAAGGTCGAACGACGCTGTGCCTCCGCTCTTGGCGCCTTCGGCGCCGGGCCGCTGGCCACTCCTGCGCCTACCGGCGCAGCCTCTAACCAGGGCAGGTCGGCCGGTCTCTACCCGTGGCTCCAGCAGCGCTACGCGTGACGATAGCGACAACGCGGGGGGTGGCCACCTAGGCTTGCGGCCAATGGGGCAGGCCATGGCCAGCCGGTACACCGGCCTGAATGCTGGGCGCAGCCGTGCCGCGCTCGTCGGCGCGGCCCTGTTCCTCGTGGGCATCGTCTCGCTGGCGCTCATGGTGGCCGGCGTGGCCAGCGGGGAGGTGGCCGCGACGCTGCTGTTCGTGCCGGTCTTCGCCGCGGGCCTCATGGGCGGCCGCGGCGCGGGCTACGGGGCCGCAGCCCTGGCGACCGTGGCCTACGTGGCCCTGCGCCGTGAGGACCTGTCATCGGCCGCGGCCGCCAGCGCCGGGGTGCTCACGCTCACCCGCGCGGGCGCCTACGCCGTCGCCGGCCACGTCGGCTCGCTGGCGCGGGCGTTGGCGCCGGCCGAGGGTGCGGCCGACCGCCAGCCGGCGACCATCCGGTCGCGGCCGGCGAGCGCCGTCGGCCGTCCGGCCCCGGGCGACCCGTGGCACCAGGTGTGGGAGACGGGGGAGCAGGCCGCACCGTCCTACACGGTCGCCGAGCCCGTGCTGGCCGGCGTCGGGGCGGGCGATGTGGGCTATTACGACGAAGGAGGCAGGGTGCACTCGAACACGACCATGTCCGGTGCATGGCCTCCCGAGCCGCCCGGCGAGCCGTGGAGCGACGAGGGCGGGCGCGACCCGTCCCGGGGCCACGGCGGCGGTCAGGACGATGCACCGTGGAGCGACGACGGCTGGCACGGGGCGCCGCCCGCGGGCCCGGCCGCGTGGCCGGCGCGCGACCAGGGTCGGCCGGCGTCCGACGACTCGTGGGCGGCCGTCCAGGAGTCGTGGCGTCAGCAGCACGGCGTGCCGCCCGAGGACGAGCCGCCCGCGGGCACCGACCCGCGCGGCGAGGCCGAGCCCTGGACCGACCAGCGCGAGGATCGCCGCCCGGGGGCGTGGCCCGGCGCCAACGGCGCGGATGCCTGGGCATCGGCGGCGCCGAGCGACCCGTGGGCCGCCCCGGCACCGTCGCCCGGCCCGGACCGCGACCCGTGGGGGGCCGGGCCCGATCCCCGGGCCGGCGCACCCGTTGCGCCGCCCGATCCCTGGGGCGGGCGCCACCACGATCCCGCGACCCCGGCCGCACCCGACTGGCCGGCGGCCCCGCCCGACGATCCCTGGGGCGATCGCGCCCCGACGGGCGGCACATGGCCCGATCCGAGCGCGGGCGGCGCCGAGTGGTCGGCGCCCGTGGGCCCGCCTGCCCCGGGCCCGGATGACGTCACCGGTGGCTGGCCGGCGGGTCCCGCCGGGCCGGCCGGCGCGGGCGGCGTCGACGACACCGGCGGTTGGCCGTACTCGCCCCCGACGGGCCAGGCGGGCTGGCGGTCCGCCGGCACGACGGGCCAGGGCGGCTGGTCGTCCCCGGATGCGGACGCGAGCGGTGGTTGGCCGGCGGATGGGGCCCCGACGACCGGTGGTTGGCCGGCGGCGGATGCTCCGCCGAATGGTGGTTGGCCGGCGGATGGGGCCCCGACGACGGGTGGTTGGCCGGCGGCGGATGCTCCGCCGAATGGTGGTTGGCCCGGGGATGGGGCCCCGACGACGGGTGGTTGGCCTGCGGCGGATGCTCCGGCGAACGGTGGCTGGGCCGCGACCGGCGGACCCCCGACCGGGGCGTGGCCGGCGTCGGGCGCCGCCGAGACCGCCTGGTCCGAACCTGCCGGCCCGGCGGGTGGGCCCGACCAGGCCGACGCATGGGGCACCCCACCTGCTGATGCCTGGGCCGAGGGCCCCAACGGTGACCAGCCCGGCTGGGGCGGGCTGGCGAGCGACGCGTGGCCGTCACCCAACGGCCGCACCACCGGGTGGGACCAGCCGGCCGTCCGCGCCGAGCCCACCACCGAGCAGTGGCACCCCGGCGCCGAGACGGGGTGGCCGTCCGGCGGCGACGCCTTCGCCCCCGGTGTGCCCGGCGGTCCCGCGGGCCCGGCCGGCACCGGCGGGATGGCCGTCCCCGGCCCCGGTGCGCCCGGCGCTCCTCGCCCGGCGGGTCCGCCTACCGGCGGGCACCCGTCACTGCCGCCGCTCCCGGCCGTCGATCCCGAGACGGGATTGTGGACCGCGCAGTTCCTGCGCGACCGCCTCGCAGCCGAGCAGGCCCGCAGCCGCCGCACCGGCCACTCGTTCTCGATGGTGCTGGTGCAGGTGCCCGACGGCCCGCTCGCCCAGCTTCCCTACCGCCGCCAGGTGACGCTCCTGCGCGAGCTGGGCTACCAGTTCGTGGCCGGGGGCGTGGTCGACCACCTGGTGCACGTGCCCGACCAGAACCAGCACTGGTTCGCGGTCATCCTTCCGGACACCGACCGTTCGGGTGCCCACGTCCTCGAGCGGCGCCTCCGCCTGGGCATCGGCGGGTACCTGTCCAGCCGGGGGCTGCGCCTGCGCAACCTGGAGAGCGCATCGCTCACGGCCCCCGACGACGACCCCGCCATGGGCGCCATCTGGGACGCCCTCATCGGCGCGGACGAAGCCTCCTAGGAGCACGCTCCGACGGGGCACCGGGCGGGCCGGCAAACGCGCTACCCTCGCTGAATCACATCCGTGTCATTCGTCCACAGGCCCCTGTGGACAGAGCGACGGGTGTGAGCGAAGCATCGTCAGCGCGCACGGAGGAGTCGGCCGGGTGACACGTCGGGGCAGTTTCACCCACCTCCACGTCCACACCGAGTACTCGATGCTCGACGGGGCGGCCCGCATCGGCGAGGTCGTGGGCGCCGCAGTGGCCGACGGGCAGCCGGCGATCGGCATCACCGATCACGGGAACATGTACGGCATCCTCGACTTCTACACCGAGTGCCGCAAGCAGGGCATCAAGCCCATCCTGGGCACCGAGGCCTACATGGCCCACGACTCCCGCCACGAGCGCCCCTCCCGCCGGGGCCGCATCGACGACTCCGGCGGCGACGCCGACGGCGGCAAGAAGCTCTACTACCACCTCACCCTGCTGGCCGAGAGCAACACCGGCTACAAGAACCTCATCCAGCTCGCCAGCCGGGCGTTCATGGAGGGCTACTACTACAAGCCCCGGGTCGACTGGGAGACGCTGTCCGACCACGCCGAGGGGCTCATCGCCACCACGGGGTGCCTGGGCGGCCACGTGCTCCAGTCGCTGATGCAGGGCGACGTCGAGGGCGCCACCGCCAAGGCGGCCCGCCTGCAGGACATCTTCGGCCGCGACAACCTGTTCGTCGAGCTGCAGGACCACGGCATCCCCGAGCAGCACAAGACCAACCCCCAGCTGCTCGACCTCGCCCGGCGCATCAAGGCGCCGCTGCTGGCCACGAACGACAGCCACTACGTCCACCGGGGCGACGCCGTGGCGCACGACGCCCTGCTGTGCGTGCAGACGGGGTCGCAGATGAGCGACCCCAACCGCTTCAAGTTCCACGGCGACGAGCACTTCCTCAAGTCGGCGGTCGAGATGCGGTCGCTGTTCGACGAGGTGCCCGAGTCGTGCGACAACACGCTGTGGGTCGCCGAGCGGGCCGACGTCGAGATCGACTTCGGCAAGCCCCAGCTCCCCAACTTCCCCCTGCCCGAGGGCTTCACCAGCGACGGCGACTACCTGCGCCACCTCACCCTCGAGGGTGCCCGCGAGCGCTGGGGCGCGCAGCTCCCCGCCGAGGCGGTCGACCGGCTCACCTTCGAGCTCAAGGTCATCGAGGACATGGGCTTCAGCTCGTACTTCCTCATCGTGTGGGACCTGATCGCCCACGCCCGCCGGTCGGGCATCCGGGTGGGCCCGGGGCGGGGGAGCGCGGCGGGCTGCGCGGTGGCCTACTGCCTGCGCATCACCGACCTCGACCCCATCCGCTACGACCTGCTGTTCGAGCGGTTCCTCAACCCGTCGCGCATCTCGATGCCCGACATCGACATGGACTTCGACTCCCGCTACCGGGACGAGATGATCCGCTACGCGGCCGAGCGCTACGGCCGCGACCACGTCGCCCAGATCGTCACGTTCTCCACCATCAAGGCCCGGGCCGCGGTGCGCGACGCGGCGCGGGTGCTGGGCCATCCCTACGCGGTGGGCGACCGGGTCGCCAAGGCCATGCCCCCGCTGGTGATGGGCCGTGACACACCGCTGTACGCCTGCCTCGAACCGCATCCCAAGTACGACGACGGCTACAAGATGGCCGGCGAGCTGCGGGAGATGTACGAGGCCGATCCCGACACCCGCCAGGTCATCGACGTGGCCCGGGGGCTCGAGGGCCTGCGCCGCCAGGACGGCATCCACGCCGCCGCGGTGGTCATCACCAAGGAGCCGCTCACCGAGTACCTGCCCATCCAGCGCAAGCCCGAGAACGGGGTGCCCCCGGAGGAGGCCCCGGTCGTCACCCAGTACGAGATGCACGGCGTCGAGGACCTGGGCCTGCTCAAGATGGACTTCCTGGGCCTGCGCAACCTCGATGTCATCACCGACACGGTCGGGGTGATCCGCGACAGCCGGGGCGTCGAGCTCGACATCGACAACGTGCCGCTCGACGACGCCAGGACGTACGAGCTGCTCAAGCGGGGCGACACCATCGGCGTGTTCCAGCTCGAGGGCGGTCCGATGCGGGCGCTCATCCGGTCACTGGCCCCGACGTGCTTCGAGGATGTGGCCGCGCTGGTGGCGCTCTATCGGCCCGGTCCGATGGCCGCCAACATGCACAACGACTACGCCGACCGCAAGAACGGTCGCAAGCCCGTCGAGTACCTCCATCCGGATGCGGAGGAGGTGCTGGGCGACACCTATGGGCTCTGCATCTACCAGGAGAGCGTGATGCGGATCGCCCAGCGATTCGCCGGCTATGACCTGGCTGAAGCGGACAACCTGAGGAAGGCCTGCGGCAAGAAGGTGCGCGAGCTCATCGCCATGGAGCGGGAGAAGTTCGTCGCCGGCTGCGCTCGTACTGGCTACGGCGCGGAGCTGGGTACACGGTGGTTCGACATCATCGAGCCATTTGCGGACTACGCGTTCAACCGCAGCCATGCATTCGGGTACGGATTCGTCGCCTATCAGACGGCCTTTCTCAAGGCGAACTATCCCGCGGAGTACCTGGCAGCCCTGCTCACTTCGGTCAAATCCAGCCTCGAGAAGGCTGCGGTGTATCTGGCCGAGTGCCGCAGCATGGGCATCTCGGTCGACGTGCCGGACATCAACCGGTCGTCGTCCGATTTCACTCCCGTGGTCGGGACCGACGGCGACGGCAACGAGTCGCTGAGCATCATCTTCGGCCTCTCCGCGGTGCGCAACGTGGGCGAGGGCCTGGTGTCGCTCATCGAGTCCGAGCGCGCCGCCAACGGCCCCTTCGCCGACTTCTACGACTTCTGCCAGCGGGTCGACACCTCGGTGCTCAACAAGCGCGCGGTCGAGTCGCTCATCAAGGCCGGGGCGTTCGACGACGTCGGCCATCCCCGCAAGGGCCTGTTGGCGGTCTTCGAGCAGATCGTCGACAACACGGTGGCCCGCCGCCGCGAACGCGACATGGGCATCATGACCCTGTTCGGGGGCGACGACGGCGACACCCCGGGCGACGACTTCGAGCGCGTGGCCATCCCCGACCTCGAGTTCGACAAGCGCGACCGCCTCGCCTTCGAGAAGGAGATGCTGGGCCTCTACGTGAGCGACCACCCCCTGTTGGGGGCCGAGGCGGTGCTGAGCCGCCGGTCGGACCTCGCCATCGACGAGCTCGAGTCGGTCGACGACGGGGCCATGAAGACCGTCGGTGGGGTGGTCACCGGCATGCAGCGCAAGTGGACCCGCAAGGGCGACCTGATGGCCGTGTTCACGCTGGAGGACCTGCGCTCGGCGATCGAGGTCATGGTCTTCCCCCGCACCATGACCGAGCACGGCCACAAGCTGGTCGACGACGCGGTCGTGGTGGTGAAGGGCCGGGTCGACAAGCGGGACGACGCCCCCAAGTTCATCGCCCAGGTGGTCGACGTGATCGAGGTCGGCGAGGGCGACGCGGAGCCGTTGCGCCTCCGGGTACCGCCGTCGCTGCTCTCGCAGGCCACGGTCGCGCACCTGAAGCAGATCCTGGCCGACCATCCCGGCGGCTCGCCGGTCCTGCTCCACCTCGGCGACCGTCAGATCGTTCGCCTGCCCGAACAGTGGCGCGTGGACGCGTCGAACGGCCTGCTCGGGCAGCTGAGGGTGGTGCTGGGCAGCGGCGCCATCGTGATGTGAGGTTCGCGCCGCGCGCGCGTGTTCGACTACCCGAGTTGCGCTCGCCACGTCGTTTGACTGGACTAGTGGCTCACTACTCGTCGCAGAACGGGGGCTCCGCCGGAGATGTCGATCGTTGTGGACACCAAGGACTGCACGGCGCTGAGCGACACAGAGCTGGTCGAGATGGCCGATCTGTGTGCCGAAGGCCCGCACGCGCACGAGGTCGGCACCCTGTCCAAGCAGGCCGAGGCCTGGGTCCTGGTGGCCCAGGCGCGCGAGGACAGCCGCCTCAAGGGCTTCGCCTTCTGCACGCTCGAGCGCATCGGCGGTACCCCCTGTGTGCTGGTCGGGTTGGCGGCCGTCCGGCGCACCTCCAAGCGCGACACCGTGCTGCGCGCGGTCGTCCAGGACCTCCTGCGCCGCGCGGTGCTGGCCTTCCCCGACGAGGACGTGCTCGTCTCCGCCCGCTTCGGCACCCCCGGCGGGTTCGACGCGTTCCGCGCCCTCAACGACATCGTGCCCCGGGCCGGGCACCGGGCCTCGGGCGAGGAGCGGGCCTGGGGCGGCCGGCTGGCCAAGCGCTACGGCATCGAGACCCGGGCGTACGACCAGCGCTCGTTCGTGGCGCGGGGCGACGGGGGCGGCCCGGCCGCCGTGTTCGACCACGAGACGCTGCACCCCGACCAGATCGACGCCGAGGTGGCCGAGCGGTTCGACGGCCTGCATCCCCAGAAGGGCGACAGCCTGGTGGCGTTCGGCTGGGCGATGGAGGAAGACCTGCGCAAGCTCGC
This sequence comes from uncultured Acidimicrobiales bacterium, assembly GCA_963842395.1. GTDB lineage: Bacteria > Actinomycetota > Acidimicrobiia > Acidimicrobiales > VFJN01 > ZC4RG19. Next base: position 1,090,460 of record CAWJGJ010000001.1, on the reverse strand, counting down.
CTGACGACCACGTCCATGGATCGCGGAGGCTGACATCGAGCTCGGCGACGCGATCCGGGCCCGGCGCATGGTGCGGGCCTTCGACGGTCGTCCCGTGCCCCCCGGGCTCGTCGACCAGCTGATCGACCTGGCGCGCCGCGGCACCGTCGGCCGGCAACACCCAGCCCTGGCGGTTCGTGGTGCTGGAGGGCGACGACACCGCCCGGTTGTGGGACGTGACCCTTCCGCCGGCGCGCCGGGCCGGTTTCCGGTGGTCGGGACTGGTGGGCGCACCGGTGGTGATCGTGCCGCTGGTGGAGCCGGGCGCCTACCCGCGCCGCTACGCCGAGGCGGACAAGGCCGCCACGGGCCGGGGGACCGGCGTCGACGCCTGGCCGGTGCCGTACTGGTGGGTCGACGGCGGCATGGCGGTGCACGGGCTGCTGCTGGCGGCGGTCGACGCGGGTCTCGGCGCCCTGTTCTACGGCCTGTTCGAGCACGAGGCCGCGGCCCTGGCGGCGCTGGGCGTGCCGCCGGGCTGGCGGGCGCTGGGCGCGATCGCCCTCGGCTGGCCCGCACGGCCCGCGCCCGACGCCTCCGCCGCGGACGCCGCAGACGCGGCGGGGCGCTCGGCCGGCCGGCCGCGCCCGCCCCTGGCATCGGTGCTCCACCGTGGGGGGTGGGCGCCGGAGGGCCCCGGGGACGGGGGTGGCGCGTCCCGTGGCCGGCCCGCGCGCCCGTAGCGGGCGAGGGCCCGGGCGGGCGCGGCGGTCCTGGCGGTCGAGCGCCGGTGGCGGGGAACGTTCCGGCCGCCCGGATGCTCAACCGGACGTGACTGCCCAACCGACAATCCCGGCGGTGCGGGGCGCACCGCACCGACCGCCCATGGCCCCGGACCCGGACAGCCGACCGTCGTTCGACGACCTCTACCAGGCGTCGAACGCCCACATGACCCGGCTCGCGTGGCTGCTGGTCGGGTCGCGGGCGGTGGCCGAGGAGCTGGTGCACGACGCCTTCCTCGCCGTCTACCAGCGCTGGGACACCATCGAGAACCCCGGCGGGTACCTCCGGCGCACCGTCGTGAACAAGAGCACCCAGTGGCAACGGCGGCGTCACCGCGAGCTCGATCTCCTCACCGTCATCGGCGAGCCGCCGCCGACAGGTGACCCCGCCGTCGACACGATGTGGGACTCGATCCAGCGGCTGCCCCAGCGGCTGCGGTCGGTCGTGGTGCTGCGCTACTGGGCCGACCTCCCCCACGGCGAGATCGCCGAGCTCCTCGGCTGCCCCGCGGTCACCGTCCGCACCCGCCTGCACCGTGCCCTCACCGAACTGCGCAAGGAGTTTGACCGATGACCGATCTCCCCACTCTCGACGACCTGGAGCGCGAGGTGGTCCGCACCCTGTCGGCCAAGGCCGGCCAGCTCGGTCGTCGCGGACGCCCCGTTCCGCCCCGATGCTGTTCCGCTGCGCGCCCCAGCCGCCGTCACGCCGCTGGCCCGTCGCCAGGGCGCGGACAGGCTCGCCGGCTGCTGGCGGCCGCCGCAGCCCTGGCCCTCGTCGCCGCCGGTGGCCGACCCTGATCCAACGCCGGCTCCGATCGGCCGCGATCCCGCCGCCGCGCCCATCGTGTGGGCGGCCATGCCCGCCGAGGGCACCGCCGCCTTCGTGCCCTCCGTCGTGCCCGACGGCTGGACCCTCGGATCGCGCGGGGCCGGGTCCCGCCGGGAGAACGCTCCCGAGCACCTGGCAGCTCTTCGCCGCCGACGGCCCGTCGCCGCTGGCACGCGGCGTCGTGCTCGTGTCGCACCGTGCCGGGACCAGTACCGATCCTCGGCGGCGAGGCCACGCACACGGTGCAGGGCCGCCCGCCCGGTTCCGGACGACCAACCACCCTCTCGTGCCGTCCGCGGCGCGTTCGAGCTGGAGTGGGCCGACGGCGATCTCTTCCACGACGTCATCGCCGTGGGCATGTCCGAGGCGGAGCTGCTCCACTTCCTCGGGACGCTCGTCCCCGACGACGACCCCGCCGCCGGGTTCCACGCCCCGCCCGGCTCGGCGCTGCCCCAGCTCGACGTGGCCACGCTCGACGGCGCCGCCTACTACGCGCCGTACCTCCGCTACGCATCGCCGTCCGGGGACCAGGCCGTGACCGTCTACACCACCCAGCCGGCCTACACGCGGCGGCCTGATCTACCGGCTCGCCGGGAGCGCCGAGGGCGACGACCTGGTCATCCGGGGCGCCGGCTCGCACCGGTTCGTGTCGCGGCTGACCGTCCGACGGCTGGGAGGTCGAGGCGGTGGCCGAGGACGGCTTCCAGGACCCCGCCGGGCTCGAGGCGGTCAACTGCCAGCGCCGAGCCGGCGACCCGCCAGCAGGTCGTGGACCTCGTCGCCACCCAGCCCGTGACCGCCACCGAGACGGTGGGGGAGTGGACGGTCGAGGTGCGGGGCAACGGCGTTGCCGACCTGGCGCTGTGCCTCACCCCGGCCGGCGGTGCGGCGACCTGCACCACCGCGCAGACCCTGCCCGGCGGGCCCGGGGCTGACCGCGGGTCGGCCCTCGTGGACGGCGAGTGGGTCGTGGTGGTGCTCACGCTCGGCAGTGAGCCGGCGCTGGTGGAGACGACCACCGCCGGCCCCGAGGGGGTGGCGGAGGAGATGCCCGAGACCCTGGAGGGCGAGCGGCGCCAGGTCGGCGACCGGGTGATCGAAGTCGTCACCGTGCCCGCCGGTGTCGAGGCCGTCAGCGCCACCGTCCCCTCCGGACGCGACGCGGACGAGCCGAGTACCGGCCTCGGCTACTCCCGCCCGGGGGCTGACGCCCACCCTCCACATCGACGTGGTCCCGCCCCGCCGGGGAGGGTCAGGTCTCGGGAGCCAGGATCTCCTCGAGGCCGCCCTCCTCGGTGGGGCGCGTCTGCACGTAGTCGGTGCCCAGCCGGCGCAGGAAGCCCCAGTGGTAGCCCTCCGGGTCGTGCACGTTGAAGCTGCGCACGTCGTAGTCGCGGTCGACGGGCGCCTCGGCTTCCACCCCGGCGGCGGCCACCCGGGCGTGCTGGGCGTCGACGTCGTCGACCCACACCCCGATCCACAGGGAGGGTCCGCCGCCCCGGCTCTCCCAATGGCCGGGATCGCGCCCCGACAACCACAGCTCGATGGAGCCGACCCGCATCTCGGCCTGACGGACGATGCCGTCCTTGTCGACGTAGCGCGCACGCTCCGTGAAGCCGAACACCCGGCTCAGCCAGTCGAGCGCGGCCCCGGCGTCCTCGTAGTCGAGGCAGGGTGTCATCCCGGCGAAGCTCACCTGGCGGTCTGTCATGACGTCATCCACTTCCGGTCTCCTTGGTCGTGCCGTGCGATGTGCTGTTCGAACCAGTCGGCGAGCCGGCGCCAGCCGTTCCGGCCCAGCCGGTCGGCGAGGTCGGGCGCCAGCCGGTCGAGGCCCCGGTGCTCCAGCACGACGCGGGTGCCGCCGGGGGCGGGCTCGAAGCGGACGTCCACCTCGGTGGTGCGCCTGTCGACGAACACGAGCTGCTCGCCCGGCGCCCACACGGTGATGCGGGCGCGCTCGACGCAGCGGCCGGACGCGGGGCCCTCCTCGACCAACCGGCCGCCCACGCCGGGCTCGAAGCGCAGCGTGCCCGCCGGCCGGTGGCCGCCGAGCCGGGCGACGCCCGTGCGGTACCAGTCGCCGATCTCGTCGGTGAAGACCTCGAACGCGTCCGCCGGGCTGACGGCCACCGTGACGGTGACCCGCACCGACCCGAGCTGGCTCACTGTGCTCTTGGTTCGCTCGCTCCGCTCGCTCACTGGTGCACCCGCCCACCCCGGGTGCGCTCGGCGTGGGCCTTGAAGGCGCCGAGCTGCTCGGTCCAGTGGGCCCGCACCTGGTCGAGCCAGGCCTGCAGCGCGACCAGGTGGTCGAGCTTCAGGCGGTAGACCCGCAGGCGGGCGTCGTCCCCGGGCGTCTCGACGTCGACCAGGCCGGCGGTGCGCAGCGTCCGCAGGTGGCGGCTGGTGGCCGCGGGCGACATGCCGATGCGGGCGGCGATCGCGCCCGCCGGGCACGCCTCGGCCTGGAGCACTTCGACGACCCGGCGGCGGGTCGGATCGGCGAGAGCGAGGAGGGTGAGGTCGAGCTGATCTTCAACGATACCGTTGATAGTTAACGTAGACAGAGAAGATGTCAAGGCCCGGATGTCACGCCGGGATGTCACGCCGGGATCTCACGCCCGGATGCCACGGCCGGATGTCACGGCGCGGCAGGCCTGACAGGCCGTCAGATAGCGTCCGGTCGTGGACCTGCAGACGGACATCGACCTCGCCGCCGGGACCAACCGCCGGGTCGTCCTGCGCCGGCGGCCGGAGGGGCTGCTGCGCGGGGACGACGTCGAGATCGAGGACGGCGTGCCGTTGCCCGACCTGGCCGACGGCGAGGCGCTGATCGAGGTCGGCTGGCTGGGCCTCGACGCCACCGTGCGCACCTGGCTGTCCAAGGCCGAGGGCTACCTGCCCGCCGTCGAGCTGGGCGAGGCCGTGCGGGCCAGCGGCATCGGCCGGGTGGTGGCCACCCGCTGCGCCACGTTCCCGCTCGGCCACATGGTCTACGCCCTGCCGGGCTGGCAGCACTACGGCGTGGTGAGGGACGACCCCTTCGCCACCCACCTCGGCCCCGAGGTCGACGCCCCCGCCATGCTGTCCGTGCTCGGGGCCACCGGCCTGACCGCCTACGTCGGCATCGTCGACGTCGGCGCCGCCCAGGAGGGCGAGACGGTCGTCGTGTCCGCCGCGGCCGGGGCCACCGGCTCGCTGGCCGCCCAGATCGCCAAGATCCGGGGCTGCCGGGTGATCGGCATCTGCGGCAGCGACGACAAGGTCCGCTGGCTGGTCGACGAGCTGGGCCTGGACGGCGCCGTCAACCGCCGCACCGAGGACGTCCACGCCCGGCTGCGCGAGCTGTGCCCCGACCGCATCGACGTGTACTTCGACAACGTGGGCGGGCCCATCCTCGACGCCGTCCTCGACCGCCTGGCCATGCACGCCCGCGTGGTGCTGTGCGGGGCGATCGCCGTCTACAACGAGCCCCGCCGCCCGCCGGGCCCGGCGAACTACTTCCAGCTCATCAACCGGCGGGCCCGCATGGAGGGCTTCCTGTCGCTCGACTACTGGGACCGCTTCGGCGAGGTGGCGGCCACGCTGGGCGGCTGGCTGGCGGAGGGCCGGCTGCAGTACCGCACCGAGGTGTACGAGGGGCTCGACAGCGCCGTGGATGCGCTGAATGCCCTTTTCACCGGCGCCAACACGGGGAAGACCGTCATCCGCCTCAGCGGATGACCACCACCGTCGCCCCGGTGATCGCCCGGTCCCACCCCCGATCGGCCGTGTAGCTCGGTCGGTCGAGGCGTTCGGCGACGGCCAGGCAGAAGCGGTCGCCGAGCCGACCTCGGCGGCGGCCGCGCCGACCCGGGCCGTCACGGCCAGGACCGACGTCCGGGACGGGGACGGTCAGCCCGGGCCGGCGAGCTGGCCCGCGAGCACCTCCGGCTCGGTGGCGGGCAGGCGGCAGGCGTAGTCGCGGCACACGTAGGCGGCGCCGTCGTCGCGTCCCTCCCACAGCGGGGACGGGTAGCGCTCACCCCAGGCGAGCACCGCGCCCGGCAGGAACCGCCGCTGGGCGACGGCCACCAGGTCGGGTCGTTCGCCCGTCACCACCACCTCGTCGATGCCGTGGGCGGCCAGGTCGACCGCTACCAGCAGGTGCCCGAAGGCCGTGGGATGGCGGGACGCGACCGGGCCGGCCAGGCGCAGGATCTGGTCGGCGTGGTGGCGGTAGCGCGGCTCGCCCGTCAGGGCGGCCAGCCGCTGGAGGCCCACCGCCGCCAGGCTGTTGGCACCCGGGGTGGCGTTGTCCATCAGGTCCTTGTTGCGGGTGATCAGCTGCTCGGCGTCGGCGCCGGTGGTGAAGACGCCGCCCCGGGCCGCGTCCCAGAACAGGTCGAGCAACGCGTCGGCCGTGGTGCGGGCCTGCGCGACCCAGCGCGCCTCGCCGGTCGCCTCGGCCAGCCGGACGAAGGCGTCGACGAGCGCAGCGTGGTCGGCGGCATAGGCGAGGTGCCGAGCGCCCCCGTCGGGCTGCCACGAGCGCAGCCACCGGCCGTCGGCGCGGCGCAGCGACGCCAGCAGGAACCCGCCGGTGGCCGAGGCCGCCTCCCGCCAGTCGTCCCGGCCGGTGGCGGCCGCCGCCTCGGCGAGCGACGACAGCATGAGGGCGTTCCACTCGGTGAGCACTTTGTCGTCCAGCCCCGGCCGCACCCGCTGCTCGCGGGCGGCGAACAGGCGGCGGCGGGCCTCCTCGACGAGCGGCGGACGGGCCAGGTCGCCCCGATGGGCTTGCCGGTTGAGGATCGTGCGACCCTCGAAGTTGCCGCCCGCCGTCACGCCGTAGAAGTCCATGACGGCGGCGGCCAGGTCGGTGTCGCCGTCGAGGGCGGCCACCACCTGGTCGGGCGTCCAGACGTAGAACCGGCCCTCCTCGCCCTCGCTGTCGGCGTCCTCGGCCGAGTAGAACCCGCCGTCCGGGTGGCGCAGGTCGCGCAGCACGTAGGACACGGTCTCGTCCAGCACCTGGCGGTAGCGCGCCAGCCCGGTGACCTGCCAGGCGTGGAGGTACAGGCGCAGGAGCAGCGCCTGGTCGTACAGCATCTTCTCGAAGTGGGGCACCAGCCACTCGCGGTCGACGGCGTAGCGGGCGAAGCCGCCGCCCACGTGGTCGTAGATCCCCCCGGACGCCATGGCGTCGAGCGAGGTGACGACGATCGACCGCACCTCGTCGTCGTCGGGCCGGCGGGCGAGCGAGCGGACCAGCGCGTCGAGGCTCATGGCTTGTGGGAACTTGGGGGCCCCGCCGAAGCCACCGTGATCGGCGTCGTGCTGCTCGATCAGGTCGCGGCGGGACGAGGCCAGCGCGTCGGCGCCGGGGAGGTGGTCCCCCGGGTCGAGCAGCGCGGTGCGCCCCAGCGCCCCGGTGAGCTGCCCGGCCTGGGCGTCGACGTCGTCCCGCCGGGTGCGCCACAGCTCGTCGATGCGCCCGCACAGCTCGGGGAACGAGATCATCCCGCCGCGCCGGTTGTTGGGGAAGTAGGTGCCGCCGAAGAACGGCCGGCCGTCGGGCGTGAGGAACACGGTCATGGGCCAGCCGCCCTGGCCGGTCATCGCCTGCACCGCCTCCATGTAGATCTCGTCGACGTCGGGCCGCTCCTCGCGGTCGACCTTGACGTTGACGAACAGCTCGTTCATCCGGGCGGCGATCGCGGGGTCCTCGAACGACTCGTGCGCCATGACGTGGCACCAATGGCAGGCGGAGTAGCCCACCGACAGCAGGACGGGCCGGTCGGCGGCGCGGGCGGCGGCGAACGCCTCGTCGCCCCAGGGGTACCAGTCGACCGGGTTGTCGGCGTGCTGGCGCAGGTACGGGCTGGTCTCGGACGCCAGGCGGTTCACGCACCCAACCTAGGGGCGTGCACGCCCTTACGGGCGGGGCGGCCGGTCACCGCACCTCGAGCACGCCCTCCATCCCCGCCTCGCGGTGGCCGGGAAGCGAGCAGAAGAAGGCATAGCTGCCGGCCTCGAGCTCCAGCTGATCGGTCGCGGATTCCCCGGGACCTGCCTCGACGATGAACGTCTGGTCCTCGATGCGCAGGTCGTGGAGGATCGTGCCGTCGTTGCTGAGCGTCACCGGGACCTGGCCCGCCTCCACCGCGACGGCGTCGGGGGCGAAGGCCATCTCGGTGGCGACCACCTCCAGGCCGGGCGACGTGGGCCCATCCACCGAGGTCAGCGCCTCGCCGTCGTCGCCGTCGCCGCATCCGGCCACGGCGAGCGCGGCACCCGCAACCAGGACGGGAACGACCGACAGCCGGGGTCGGGGCATCCACATCACGGAATCTTGACCCGCCGGGCGTGCCGTGTGCCACCGAGCGTCCGGTTCCACCCCGCGCCCCTCGGCCCCGGGGCCGCATGGCGTCGGGCGGCATGGCGTAGGGTTGCGGCGGGCAGCGTCGGCCGTTCGGCGGTGCTGGCCGGGGACCAGCTCATTGGGAGATTGACGTTGACTCCGAGGCTGCTCTCGCCCGCGCGCCCGCACCATGCCACGCGCCCCACGACCCGGCCCGCCCACGGCGGGTCGCGCCCGGGCCCCGCGGGTGCCGGCGCCGCCGACCGGGTGCTCCGCCTACAGCGTCAGGCGGGCAACCGGGCCGTGACCGCGCTGCTCGACGGCCGGGCGGGCACATCGGCGGCCGTCGCCCGCCCCCACGGTGCCGCCGACGGCCCGGTCCATGTGCAGCGCTGCGGTGGGGGCGGGGGTGGCGGGAGCTGCGGGTGCTGCAGCGACGACGACGCCGGCGCCGTCCAACGCCGGCCCGACGGCGACGGCGCCGCCGCCGGCTCGGCGGTGCAGCGCCAGGTCGCCGGCGACGCCACCCGGATGAGCATCTCGCCCACCTGGGCCGAGGCGCTCACCGACGCCGAGCTGGCCTCCGAGACCGAGCGGCTGCGCCGCCACCTGGCCGGGCCGGGGCGGGACGGCCCCGAGGCGCCGGCCGTGCAACAGAACCTGCGGGTCCTGGAGGCCGACGCCCGGCGCCGGGGCGCGTCGGCCCGGGGGACGTCGCTGGGCGAGGTCCCCCGCCCCCGGGGCGTCCCGGCCGGCCAGGGCGTCATGTTGCGCCCCATCACCGACATGCCCGGCGAGCTGCTCGCCGCCATCCCGGAGGGCGAGGTCGTCGAGCTGACGCCGGCCATGCTCGCCGCTGCCAGGGCCGGCGGCGGCGGCGCGGCCCCGCCGGCGCGGTCGCAGGCCCAGCAGGTCGTCGATCTCATCGCCCGGGAGGGCGAGATCTACGGTCCCGCGGCGGGATCGGCGCTGCGGGGCCTCAACGCCGCCTCCCGCGTGTCCGGTCTGGCGGCGGCGGGCGACTTCGCCATAGGCCTCGTGGGCATCCCCCGCACCCAGATGAACCCGTTGGCCGGCAACTTCAACATGCTCGACGTCGCCGCGCCCCTCGACTACTGGGGCCACACCGCGGTGTACGTCCGCCAGAACGGGCGCATCACGCTCGTCCGGGGCTTCAACCCCGACGCCGGCTCGCTCCGGTCGCTCGCCGGCCTCCTCCGCAACAGCTCGGCCATCGAGTCGGGGACCGCGGCGATGACGTCGGTCGTGAGCGACGACGCGTACCTGTTCGCCTCCAACGCCGCCCGCAGCATGGAGTACCGGATCGCGGCCGAGCTCGCGGCCCGCTACGCCAACGAGCTCAGCCCGACCGGCCTGGGCGAGTCGGTCGGTGCCCCCGGCCAGTACACCGCCCGGCCCTCGGAGTGGGCCAGGCTCCATCCCGAGGCCGAGCGCCCGTTCTGCGTCGCGTCCAACTGCGGCCAGTGGGCGGTCGAACAGGTCGAGCGGCGCCTCGGCGGCCCGGTCGGGCGGACCGGCCAGGGCACCGTCACCGCCCTGGGGGAGGGCGGCGCGACCGTGCCGGGTACGGCCAGCCAGGGGCGCATCATGCGCCTGATGGGCGACGTCGAGACCGCCGCGGCGGCCGGGCGCAGCAACCCCGTGTCGGGCATGCCCGGCGCGGTGGGTGGCGCCGGTCCGGTGGCCGGATCGGTGCCCATGGGCATCCGCGTGATGCGCATCGGGGGTCGGGTGTTCCTGGTCGGGGGTATCGCGGCCGGCGCCTACGAGGTCTACGCGGCCCCGCCCGAGGAGCGGGCCCGTACCGCCACCGGGGTCGGCGGCGGCTTCGCCGGCGGGTTCGCGCTGGGGGCCACCGCGGGCCTGATCTGCGCGCCGGGCGCACTGGTGTGCTCGGTGGTGGCCGGGCTCGCGCTGGGCTTCGTCGGCGCGCTCGGCGGCCGGGAGATGGCCGAGGGGCTGTTCGACGCCGCCAACCCCCGGGGCACGCCGGTCACCGACCCGGCGCAGATCCACGCGGCGTTCGTGGCGTTGCAGGACGCCGACAGCGGCGTGTGCCCCTCGTGTCACGACGGCCCCGGCGCGGCCACCGGGGCAGCCGGCGGCACCGAGGCGTTCGCTCCCGGCCTCGACGGCCTGCTGGACGCCGCCAGCCGGACGTCAACGTCCCGGTCGGGCGCGGTCACGCCCGAGGAGGTCCAGCTCATCCGCAGCTGGCTCGGCGCCGGCGCCCGCTGAGGCACCCCTGCCGTCCCGGTCCCCGGACCGGACACCGCGGTGGCCGTGGGTGCCGTTGGCGTCGTGGCCCCATGGGCGAGAGGCACGCACTCCGGGACGGACGGGCGTCACCGAGCGTTCGCCGCCGCGGAGCGGGGCGGCCAGCGCGCGGACACGGCGCCGCCACCTGGGATCCCTATCGTCCGGCCCGTGACACGGTCAACCACGGAGGAACCCGCAGTGACCAACATGATCACGGCCCAGATGGGGCGACGCTCGTTCCTGTCCGGCGCCGCCACCGCCACCGCCGGGGCCGTCGTGGTCGGCGCCACCGGCATCGGCTTCGAGGCCCTGGGCGCCGGGCCCGCCGGCGCCGCGCCCGCCACCGCCGGCGGCACCCGGGGACGGGCACACCCACGCCCGCCGCTCGACCTCACGCTCGTCCCCGTGGCGGACGAGGCCACCGGGCTGGAGCTGATCAAGCTGCCGGCCGGGTTCCGCTACACCACCTACGGCTGGACGGGCGATCCCATGGACGACGGCATCGCCACCCCCGGCGCCCACGACGGCATGGCGGCCTTCCGCCGGCCGGGCAGCCGGCGGGTGCGCCTGGTGCGCAACCACGAGCAGAGCGACCTCGGCGGCGCGTTCGCCACCGGCATGACCTACGACCCGGCGGCCGACGGCGGCACCACCAACCTGGAGTTCGACCTGCGGTCGGGCAGCTTCACCCGGTCCTATGCCAGCCTGTCGGGCACGATCCGCAACTGCGCAGGCGGGCCCACGCCCTGGGGCTCGTGGCTGTCGTGCGAGGAGACCACGGTCGTGAACGGCGAGGTGCGCCACGGGTACGTGTTCGAGGTGCCCGCCGACGGCACCGGCGACGGCGTCCCGCTCCGGGGTCTGGGCCGGTTCTCCCACGAGGCGCTCGCCGTCGATCCCCGCACGGGCATCGTGTACCTCACCGAGGACGCGACGCCGTCCGGCCTCTACCGGTTCGTGCCGCGGCGCCCGGGCCGGCTGTCCGCCGGCGGTCGGCTGCAGATGGCCGCCATCGGCCCGTCGTCGCTGGTCACCTACGCGGACACCGCGCCGCACGACTACGGCCAGCTCAGCTGGGTCGACATCGACCAGCCCGACCCCGGCCCCACCGAGCCCTCGACGGTCAGCCAGGGCATCGCCAAGGGCGGCGCCCAGTTCGAGCGGCTCGAGGGGGCCTGGTACCACCACGGCACGATCTACTTCGTGTCGACCTCGGGCGGCCCGGAGCGGGGCCAGGTCTTCGCCTACTCGCCCCGCCGCAACCGGCTGCGGATGATCTTCCACAGCCCCGGCCCCGAGGTGCTCGACTCGCCCGACAACATCACGGTGAGCCCGCGGGGCGGCCTCGTGCTGTGCGAGGACGGCAGCGGCCGGGAGTTCCTGCACGGCCTGACGCCGCGGGGCGACATCTTCCCGCTGGCCGAGAACAACGTGGTGCTGAACGGCGAGCGCGGCCTGTTCGGGGACTTCTCGGGGTCCGAGTGGTGCGGCGCCACCTTCGAACCCCACGACGGCGACTGGCTGTTCGTCAACCTGCAGAGCCCGGGCATCACCCTCGCCATCACCGGGCCGTTCCGGCGGCTCGGTCTCTAGCCCGCCCGCCCCGCCCGGGGATCGGCTCCGGCGTCCGCCGGCCCCGCCGCGGCGGGGAGCGACGCCGGCCCGGGGGAGGGCATCCGGCCACGCGGCCGTCGCCACCGGGGCTCGCCCCGGCCGGCGGCGGCCGTTAGGTTGCGGCGCCATGCAGATCAGCCTGGCAGGCAAGGTGGCGCTGGTGACCGGGGCGAGCCGCGGCATCGGCCGGGCGATCGCGGGGGCCTACGCGGAGGCCGGGGCGGCGGTGATGCTGTCGTCGCGCAAGATCGACGCCCTGGAGGAGGCCGCCGCCGACATCCGGGCCGCGGTCGCGCAGCAGGGCGGCGGGGGCGAGGCCGCGGTGCACGCCGCCAACGCCGGCGAGCCCGACCAGATCGCCGGGTGCGTGGCGGCCACCGTCGAGCGGTTCGGCCGCGTCGACATCCTCGTCAACAACGCCGCCACCAACCCCTACATGGGCCGCTCGATCGACATCGACCTGCCCCGCCTCGACAAGACCTGGCAGGTCAACTACCGGGGCCCGGTCGTGTGGGTGCAGGAGGCCTGGCGGGCCTCGATGCGCGAGCACGGCGGTGCGATCGTGAACATCGCCTCCATCGGCGGGCTGTCCGTCGAGAACCACATCGGGCACTACAACGTCACCAAGGCGGCCCTCATGCACCTCACCCGCACCCTGGCCGCCGACCTGTCGCCGGGCGTGCGCGTCAACGCCATCGCTCCCGGCCTGGTGAAGACCGACATGGCTCGCGCCCTGTGGGAACCGGCCGAGCAGGGCATCGCCGCCCGCATGCCCCTTCGCCGCCTCGGGGAGCCGTCCGACATCGCCAACGCCGCGCTGTTCCTCGCCAGCGACCTCAGCTCGTGGATCACGGGCGAGACGCTGGTGGTCGACGGCGGCGCCCTCCTCGGCCCCACCCTGTGAGCGCCGCCGGCCGCGACTAGCCGAGCTCGGGCAGGGCGGCGCGGGCGACCTTGCCCGATGCGGTGCGGGGGAGCGCGGCCACCAGGCGCAGCTCCCGAGGTGCGGCGTAGGCCGGGAGCTCCCGGCGGACCGCCTCCCGCAGCTCGTCGAGCACCGGCGGCCGGGCGGGGTCGGCGGGAACGACGAGGGCCACCACCCGCTGGCCCCAGGTGGCGTCCGGGCGGCCCACCACCGCCACTTCGGCGACGGCGGCCAGCCGGCCGAGCACCCGCTCGACGGCGGCGGGCCACACGTTCTCGCCGCCGGTCACCACCAGGTCGCCGGCCCGCCCGAACACCCGCAGGCGCCCGGCCGCGGCGTCCCACTCCCCGGCGTCGCCGGTCGGGAACCACCCGTCGGGGGTGCGGGGGTCGCTCCCGTCCCGGTAGGCCCGGAGCAGCATCGGCCCCCTGACCTGCACCTCGCCGGCCACGACCCGCACCTCGACCCCGTCGAGCGGTCGGCCGTCGTAGACGACGCCGCTGCCGGTCTCGGTCATCCCGTAGGTGGTCACGGCGTTGGGGGGCAGGTCGGGGGGCATCGCCGAGCCCCCCAGCACGACCACCCGGAAGCCGGCGGCGTCGAGCCGCGGCAGGACCGCGGGCACCAGGGACACCAGCGTGCACCCCGCCCGGGCCGCGGCCTCGACGGCCGCGGCGTCGAAGCCGTCGTGCACGGTCAGCGGCGTGCCCGTGACCAGGGCGCGGGACACCACCGAGAGGCCGCCGACGTGGGCGAGCGGCAGGCAGGCCAGCCACCGGTCGGCCGCCGGGTCGGCGCCCAGCCGGGCGCTGGTGGCGCGGGCCGACGCCTCGACCGCCCCGTGGGTGAGCACCGCGGCCTTGGGGTCGCCGGTGGTGCCGCTGGTGGCGACCACCAGGGCGTCGCCGTCCTCCACCGGCTCGTCGACCCGGGCGGCCCGCCGCAGCGCCAGCCGGGCCGGCGCGGGGAGGCGGGGGTCGACGGGCAGGACGGCGTCGCCGTCGTCCCAGGCCCGGCGCAGGCGGGTGACGAACTCGTCCGTGCCCCGCGCCTCGACCGCGATCAGCCGCCGCACGGGGTCAGGCGGCGAGGACGGCCTCGTCGCCCCTGGCGATGCGGCCGGGGGTGGCGACCGTGGCGTACACGCCGACGTTCTGGTCGAGGTCCTTGACCACGTGGCGCAGGATCGTGCGGTCCTGCGGCGTCCCGGCGTCGATCTCGTGGGTGACCATCGAGCAGCGCGGGCAGCCGCCCACGATCTCGACCTCGGCGTCGCCGATCTGCAGGCGACGGCCGAGCCACCCGAACTCGGGATGCCCGGGCTCGTCGCCCGTGTCGAGCACGATGCTGGGGCGGAAGCGGCGCACGTCGATGCGGCTGCCGGGCAGGGCATCCTGCAACGCGCACAGCGCCGAGGTGGTGACGATGAGCAGGGGATAGGCGTCGTAGTAGGTGCCCGGCGGCGACTCGTACTCGAAGATGACCGGCGGGAAGCCGGAGAGGTCGGGCAGCGGCTCATCCTCGGTGCGGCCGAAGATCGCCCGTAGCTCGACCAGGAGGTCGTCGTTGTCGGGCCGGCCCCGGCGGTAGTGCTCGAGGTCGTCGGCCGGGCGCAGGGTCTCGAGGGTGACCGGGTGGTCGAGCGCCGCCGACACCCGCTCGTCGGCGTCGTCCTGGTCGGTGGTGACGGTGCTGGCGTCGGGCAGCGTGATCGCGACCGGCCCGTCAGGCCCGTCCTGGTACCGGGCCTGGAGGCGCATCAGGCCCTTGATCTGCTTCGCGCCCCGGATCCCGCCCCGCACCTGGTCGCGCACCGCCCACATGCGATCGCCGACCATGCCCAGCGGGCCGAGATCGGCCGCCTCGACCCGCCCGCCGATCATCGACTTCACCGGGTACCGCCAGATCTCGTCCACGCGCATGGGCTCTGCTTAGCCCATCGCCCGCCCGCGGCGCCCGGCGGTCGGGCGCCGCCCCGCCTCCGCGGCCCGTGCCGTACGGGTTGTCAGCGTGCGACCGACACCCGCCACGCGGCGGCGGTCCCGCCGTCGCTGCCCACGGCGACCAGGCCGTCGCCGGCGACCACCAGGGCGTGGATCCGCTGATCGCCGGCGGCGCCGGCGATGTCGCCCCCGGAGCCCGGCGCGGCGGGAAGGGTCGTCGCCAGGGGGTGCCAGGAGGCGCCGGGTGCGGCGCCCTCCGACCACCACAGCGCCGCCTCGCTGCCGGTGGGTGCGCCAGGCAGCCCGGGCCGGGTGCCGCCCGCCAGCAGGTTCCCGTCCGCGGCCAGTGCCAGCCCGGGCACGACGGGCGTGCCGTCGCCGGCTTCCGGGCCCTCGCCCGCCGCCGTCCACATGACGAGGTCGGTCGAGGTCCACACCGCCGGGCCGAGGAGCGCGCCCTGCCGGGCCCGGCCGACCGCGACGTAGCCACCGCCGGGAAGGGAGAGGAGGCGGAACAGCTCCTGCCGGCCGGGACCGCCGAGCCCGACGACCGCCAACCGCTCCCACGACACGCCGTCGGCCGACCGCCACACCCCGCCGTCGCCGGCGTCGGCACCCGGCTCTTCCCCGTCCCCGTCCGCCGGGTCGCCGGCGGGGGCCGAGCCCGGGTCGTCGGTCATGTCACGACCCACGGCCACCAGCCCGCCGCCGCCGGGCGCGACGTCGTGGAGGTCGGCGGCGCCGTCGAGACCGGTGACCGGCACGGGCGCCCACCCCGCCGCCCCGTCACCGGGCGCCGACCAGACGGACGGGGACGTCGCGCCGCCCCCGTCCGCGTGGTCGTGTCCCACCGCCACCACCCGGCCGTCCGGTCCTGCCGCGACGCCCGTGAGCGTCCCTGCGGCGCCGACCGTGCCGTCGGCCAGGGCCGCCGGCGACCAGGTGCGGCCACCGTCGACCGACCGCCACACGCCCGGGGGGCCGACCCCGTCCCCCGTCCGGCCCACCGCGACGAGGGCGTCGCCCACCCGGGTGGCGCCGAGCAGCGCCGTGCCCGGACCCGCCGAGGCGACCGCGCCGGGCCCGAGGGTGGCGGTGCCCTCGGCCCCGGTGGAGGACGCGCCGTCGTTGGCGCCGGCGTCCGCGCCCGCCGCCGCCGGGACATCGGGGTCGTCGCGGGCGTCCCCGCCGCCGCCGCTCGCCACCAGCGCGGCCAGGGCCGCGATCACGACCGCGACCGCCACCGCCGCCGTGACGACGACGCGGCGGTGCTCGCGTCGCTCGGCCCGGGCGTCGCCCCGATCGCCGCCGATGTGCGCCACCACCCGCACGTCGCGGTCGGTGAGGGTGAGCGGCCGCTCGGGCGGGCGCCGCGAGCGTGGCAGCCGGTGGTCGGTGGGCGCGGTGAGATCGGCCTGGTCGAGGTCGGCGACGATCACGGCGCCGTCGTCGTCCAGGTCGCCGAGCAGGCCCGCGCCCAGGAGGTCGGGCGCCGGCGGCGGGTCCGTGCCCATCCCCGGCGGCCCGGGCGGCGGCAGCCCGCGTGACGCCGGCGCGGGCGGGGACAGGGGCGGGGGAGGCAGCGGCGCGCCGCCTGCGCCGTCGCCGGGCAGGCCGCCCGGCAGGTCGGTGCGGCCGGGCAGGCCGGGCAGCGCGGGAGGCGCCGGCGGGGCGGACCGGGACGGCGTGGGTGCGAGGGCGGCGGGCACCGCGGGCGCGGCCGGCGCCGGCGCCAGGGCGGACGGAGAGGTGTCGTGCAGGCGGGCTGCGGCGGCGATCGCCGCGCCCAGGCACACGGCGTACTTGGGGTGGGCGTCGACGGCGACGGGGCGTCCCAGCTCGTTCGTGACCATCTGTGCCACCAGCGGCATGCGGCTGGCGCCGCCCACCAGCAGCACGGTGGTGAGCTGGTCGGGGGTCACGCCCGCGGCGTCGCAGCTCTGCCGCACCAGCTCGAGGGTGCGCGCCACCAGCGGCGCCACCAGCCGCTCGAGCTCGAGGCGGGTGATGCGGACGTCGGTGGCGGTGCCCGGCAGGACGACCGGCACGGTGGCGGCGGTGTCCGAGGAGAGTGCCTCCTTGGCCTCGACTGCCGCCTGCTGGACCTGGGTCAGCGCCGCGATCCCCACCCGGTCCTCGTCGTCGACCTGCGGCCAGGCCGGGCCGAGCGTGCGGACGACGTGGTCGAGCACCGCGTGGTCGACGTCCACCCCGCCGAGGCGGTCGTCGCCCAGCGGGACGCCGAGCACCCCGAAGCCGTCGTCGGTCTTGCGGAGCAGGGTGGCGTCGAACGTGCCGCCGCCCAGGTCGTAGACGGCCACCAGCGCGCCGGGCGGCACCCGTTGCTGCGTGGCGTAGTAGAGCCCGGCCGCCACGGGCTCGGGCAGCAGGCCGGCGGCGGGCAGGCCCGCGGTGGCGGCCGCTTCCGCCAGCACGGCCTGGCGGTGCGGGCCCCACGACGCCGGGTGGGTGAGCACGGCGTAGTCGGCCGGGCCGCCCTCGCGCTCGGCGACCTTGTCGGCCACCCACTTCACCATCTGGGCTGTCAGGTGCGCGGCGCTGAAGGGCTCGTCGCCTACGACCACGGGCACGGCGTCGCCGACCCGGCGCTTGAACTCGCGCACCACCCGGTCGGGCTCGGTGACCGCCCGCCGGGCCGCGGCCTCGCCCACCAGCATCACGCCGTCGTCCCGCAGGAACAGGACGGACGGCACGGTCGCGGCGCGGTTGCCCAAGGGGACGGTGGAGGCTGTCCCCGCCCGCCAGATGGCCGCGGCGCTGAACGTCGTGCCGACGTCGATGCCGACGGCGTAGCTCACTGGTGCACCCTTCGGGATGCACGCACTGCGCTCATCGTTCGCTCGCTGCGCTCGCTCACGACCCCGCCTCGGCCCGCACTGTGCTGATGGCTCGCTCGCTCCGCCCGGTCACGGCAGGTCGAGGTCGCTCGACCGCGGCAGGTCGAGGTCGGCCGAGCGCGGCGACCGGATCGGCCCGCCGCCGTCCGACCACCAGGCGTCGGTCCGGTAGCGCTCGTCGAGGGTGGGGTCGTCGGGGCTGAGGCCGCGCTGCTCGACCTCGACGAACCACTCGTCGCGGCGCGAGGCCGGCAGCTCGGCGCCGCACCAGGGGCAGTGGGTGATCGGGGCCGCGTCGAAGCCGCCGTCACGGACGAGGCAGTACTCGTCGAAGACCGCGTCGTACACGACGTGCCGACCCGCCGCGGCCAGGGCCGGCGGGAGGTGGCCCACCTCGAGGTGGGCGCGCATGTCGTCGCAACAGTGCTCGCGCATCTGGGTCGAGAGTGCCCGATCCCCGGGTCAGCGGACCCCGGGTGATCTCCCGGTTGAACCGGGAATTCACCCGGCGTGGGGCCACCGCGGCGCCGTCATGCTCTGGGCCGCAGCGGTTGTGCGCGCTCACGGAGGACGACCGACATGGACAACCCAGGCAACGGGCCGGCGGCGACGGTGCCGCCCGGATACGGGCCCTCCGGCAACGGCGCCGCGACCCAGGTCGAGTGGTTCGCCGAGCGCTACGGGGTGCTGGCGCGGAATGTGGAGTCGTTCATCCGGGGGAAGCCGGAGGTGGTGCGGGCGGCGTTGGTGTGTGTGTTCGCGGGTGGGCATCTGTTGATCGAGGATGTGCCGGGGGTGGGGAAGACGTCGTTGGCGAAGGCGTTGGCGTCGTCGTTTGGGGCGTCGGTGCGGCGGGTGCAGTTCACGCCGGATCTGTTGCCGACGGATGTGACGGGTGTGCAGGTGTTCGATGATCGGAGCCGGGAGTTCGTGTTCCGGGCGGGTCCGGTGTTCGCGCATGTGGTGTTGGCGGATGAGATCAATCGGGCGTCGCCCAAGACGCAGTCGGCGTTGTTGGAGGTGATGGATGAGCGGCAGGTGACGGTGGATGGGGTGGCGTATCCGGTGCCGGTGCCGTTTGTGGTGTTGGCGACGGCGAACCCGGTGGAGCACGAGGGTGTGTACCGGTTGCCGGAGGCGCAGTTGGATCGGTTCCTGATGCGGATCGAGGTGGGGTATCCCAGCGCCACCGCCGAACGCGAGATCATCGAGTCGCGCATCCTGGGCCACACCCCCGAGGAGCTCCCGTCGGTCGTGACCGTCGAGGAGATGCGGCAGATGGTGGCGGTGGCGCAGCGGGTCTACGTGGCCCCGCCGCTCCAGGAGTACGTGGTGGCGGTGGCCTCGGCCACCCGCCGGCTGCCCGAGCTGCGGCTCGGCGTCAGCCCCCGGGGCGCGCTGGGCGTCACCACGGCGGCGCAGGCCCTGGCCGCGGCGTCGGGCCGGCCGTTCGTGACCGCGCAGGACGTCAAGACCGTGGCGCCCAACGTGCTGGCCCACCGGATGATCCTGCGGCCCGAGGCCCAGGTCCAGGGGCACACCGCCGAGGCCCTGCTCGACTCGATCCTCTCGGCCGTGCCCGTGCCCCAGGATCGGGCGCGGACGTGAGCCCTCCCGTCCCACCCGGGTCGGGGACTGGCGGGCGCGGGCGGGTGCGCGGGGGCGTCGCGTGCTGACGGGGTCGGGAAAGGCGCTGGCCGTCGCCGGCCCGGTGCTGGTGGCCGGGTGGTGGGTGTCGGGATGGACCGAGCTGCTGGCCTTCGGCGTCGCCTGCGTGCTGGCGGTGACCTCCGGCCTGTGGTGGCTCGTCCGCCGGTCGGAGCTGGTGGTGAGCCGCGAGATCACGCCCCTGCGCGTCGCCGAGGGCGAGCAGGCGATGGCGGTCCTGACGGTGACCAACTCGGGGCGCGGCGCAGCTCCCCGCTGCTGGCCAGCGAGCCGGTCGGGCCCCGGCGGGTCGGGGTGCGCCTGCCCAGCCTGGCGCGGGGCGCGACCACCACCGTCGGCTACGACCTGCCCACCGACCGCCGCGGCGTGTTCGCGGTGGGCCCCTTGACGGTGGCCCGCTCCGACCCGCTCCGCCTGGTGCTCGTGGCCCGCGAGCACGGGACCCCGGCTCGGTTGTCGGTGCACCCCCGCATCCACGTCGTCGAGCCGGCGCCGACCGGGCGGGCCCGTGACATGGACGGGCCGACGTCGTTGTCCGCGCCCCAGGGCGGGATCGTGTTCCACAGCCTGCGCCCCTACGTGCCGGGCGACGACCTGCGGCTGGTGCACTGGAAGTCGACGGCCCGCACGGGCGAGCTGATGGTGCGCCACAACGTGGTGCCCAACGAGCCCCGCCTGATGGTCGTGCTCGACACCAGCGCCGCGCCCTACACCGAGGAGTCGTTCGAGGACGCCGTGCGGGTGGCCGCCTCGCTGTCGTCGGCCGCCTGCCGGTCGGGGTTCCCGCTCCGGCTCGCCACCACGGCGGGACTGCGGGCGGTGCCCGACGCCGGCGAGTCGGCCGTGGTCCCCGTGCTGAACCTGCTGGCGGGCGTGCAGGCATCGCCGGACGATCCCGGGCTGGCCGGCCTGCTGGCGCTGATCCCCGACGATGACGGCGTGTCGCTGACCGTGGTGACCGGCCAGGCCAGCGCCGGCCAGCTCCAGGCGGTCGCCGCGGTCCGCGGCCGCTTCGACATGGTCAGCATGGTGCAGGTGGGCGAGGAGTTCGAGCGGGCGCCCGTGCCGGTGGCCGGGGCCTTCGTGGTCAACTGCCGCACGAGCGACGACTTCGTGCGCCAGTGGAACAACCAGGTGCGCCGCTGACCGGCCGGGTCAGGCGCGCTCGCTCGACAGGACGATCGCCGCGAGCTGCGTGCGGTTGCGCACGCCGAGCTTGCGATAGATGCCCTGCAGGTGGAAGTCGACCGTCTTGACGCTGATGAAGAGCTGCTCGGCGGCCTCGCGGTTGGAGGCCCCGTGGCCCACGGCCATCGCCACCCGCAGCTCGGCGTCGCTGAGCCGGGACGCGAGCGACGGGGTCGTGCCCTGGGCCTCGCCCCGGGCCGCCGACGCCTGCGCGCTCCAGGGCCGTGCGCCCAGGCGGTCGAAGATGGTGCGGGCGGCGGCCAGGTCGCGGGCGCCCTCGACCGTCGATCCCTCCCGGAGCCGGTGCTGGCCGCGGACGAGCAGGGTGCGACCCTCCTCGAACGGTGCCCGGATCTCGCGGAACCGATCGAGCGCTGCGGCGAACCGCTCCTCGGGATCGCCGCGCCCCAGCATCGCCGCGGCCCGGTCGGCGGCTGCCCGCGGCCAGGTGCGGCCGCCCGTCTTGGCCTGGCCCTCGAGCACGTCGAGCGCCTCGTTGGCCTCGGCGGTGCGGCCGGCGCGGGTGAGCGCCTCGATGTGGTCAGCCTGCCACCAGAGCCAGCCCGGCTCGGGTATGTCGTTGGCACCGGCGATGATGTCGAACACGGCGGCCGCCTCGTCCCACTGGCCGTTGCCGAGGTGGAGGAGCCCCAGCCCGGTGTAGGCGCACACGGCGATCTGGGCGATCCCCAGCTCGGCCGCGGTGTCGAGTGCGGCCTCGGCGTGGGCCAGGCAGGCCTCGTCCTGCCCGAGCGCGGCCTCGATGCGCGACAGCACGGCGTACGACAGCGGCACGAGGTGGCCGAGGCCGACCGCCCGCTGGAGGGAGATGAGCTGGCTCATGTGGGCCAGGGCGTCGGGCCACCAGCCGATGCGCCACAGGCCCTCGGCCAGCAGCAGCCGCGAGAAGATCGACCGGCCGGCCAGCCCGGTGGCCTCGCTGTGGTGGATGAGCCGGCGCATGAGGTCGATGCCGGCGGGGACGTCGTCGCAGATGTAGTGCGCGTAGGCGCAGAGCTGCACGATCGTCTCGATGCTCTCGAGCTGGGTGGTGCCGGGGGTGTAGATCGTCATCGCCAGCTCGGCGACCGGGCCGAGCTGCGCCGAGACGTCGACGCCGCTGCCGGCGAACACCTCGAACACGGTCTGGCACGCCTGGATGGCGACCCGCAGCACGGCGTCGCCCGTCTGGTCGGCGGCGCGCCGGGCCTGGTCGAGGCTGGCGACCGCGCCGTCGAGATCGAGGGCCAGCAGCCGGGCGCCTCCGGCCTGGGTCATGAGCAGGGCGTACAGCCAGCTGTCGCGACCTTCGACGGCCCGCGCGTTGACCTCGAAGCGGGGGATCGCCACCGCCGGGCCCCGCAGCCACACCTCGGCCGAGCCCAGCACCGCGGCGATGCGGGCCCGGGCGACGGGCTCGTGCACGCTCTCGGCCAGCGGCACCAGCGTGGCGTGCGCGCGCTTGTGGTCGCCCATGCAGAAGTAGGCGTCGGCGGCCATCGTGGCGTGCAGCGCCCGGGCCTGCGCGTCGGTCGTCAGCTGGGAGGCCTTCTCGTAGGCGCTGGCGGACGCCGCCACGGCACCGCGGCGGCGGGCCGTCGCGCCGAGCTCGGCCAGGCGCTCGGCCACCGCGTCGTCGAGGCCGAGCACGCTCTGGGACAGGTGGAGCACCGCACGCTCGTGGCGCCCGGCG
This sequence comes from uncultured Acidimicrobiales bacterium, assembly GCA_963842395.1. Classification (GTDB taxonomy): domain Bacteria; phylum Actinomycetota; class Acidimicrobiia; order Acidimicrobiales; family VFJN01; genus ZC4RG19. The sequence continues at coordinate 1,068,352 of CAWJGJ010000001.1, read as the reverse complement.
TCGGTGGCCGCCTCGGCCAGGGCCCCGTGGAGCTCGCGCCGGCCGCCGGCGTCGATGAGGTGCAGCACGGCGGCGCGGACGAGCGGGTGCCGCCAGGCGACCCGCTGGTCGACGATCTCGATCACCCCGTCGAGCTCGGCGGGGTGCAGGTCGTCGAGGCTGCCGTCCATCAGGGCGAGCGCGGCGCCCACCAGCAGCAGGTCGTCGTCGGGGTCGAGGGCCGCCACCGCCAGGGCGCGGCGCGTGGACGCCGGCAGGCGGGCGACCCGGTCGCCGAACGCGTCGAGCAGCCGGTCGCCGATCGGCAGCACGGCCGGCAACGGGTCGTCGCCGGACCGCTGGGCGGCCGTCAGGTTGCGGCCCGCCTCGACCAGGGCCAGCGGGTTGCCGCGGGTGAGCTGCCAGCACTGGGCCGCGACGTCGGCGGCGATGCCGGCGCCGACGAGCACGTCCACCGCGTCGTCGTGCGCCAGGCCGCCGACCTCGATGCGTTCGAGCTCGGTGCGGTCGAGCAGGCAGGGCACGCCGGTGCGCTGGGCGAACAGGAACCCCACCCGGTCGGCCTCGCAGCGGTGGGCGGCGAACACCAGCGACTCGAGGCTCGACTGGTCGACCCACTGCGCGTCGTCGACCGCCACCAGCACGGGGGCCTCCTCGGCAAGCGCGGAGATCAGCGCCAGCGTGGCCCCGTGGACGGAGAGCAACCGCCCGTCGGGGTCGGCCAGGCCGAGGGCGCCGCGCAGGCTGCGGGTGTGCCCGGGCTCGAGGCGGTCGAGCCGGTCGAGCACGGGGTACACGACCGCGGACAGGCCGCTGAACGCGAGTCCCTGCTCGAACTCGACCCCGGTCGCCGACAGCACGGTGAAGCCCCGGCTGCGGGCCTCGTGGACGGTCCAGTCGACCAGGACCGACTTGCCGGTGCCGGCCTCGCCGCCCAGGACGGCCGCCCTCGACCGCGCGGCGCCGACCGCGTCGAGAAGGTGTGTCAGATCCCGCACCTCGGCGTCGCGCCCGATCGGGCGCTCGACGAGTGCGAGTGCGTTCTGTCGACTCATTCGTGCTGGTTCCCACCATCGAGGGCCGGGCGCCCGACTGACCGCCCGGACCGGTTGTGGCTCCGACTGTAGGCCACTGCAACAGCGTGTAGCAGTCGGGTGGTCCGACGCCCACCTGTGCGCTCAGGCCCAACAGGGAATTCACCCGGTGCGAGCTCGATGGGCGTGGCCCACTGTGTCGCCTAGCTGGTGTGAGATGCCGCCCCATACCCCCCATCGGCACTCCACCAGCCCTTCGCATCCATCCCCCGACGACCACGGAGAACGGGAACGGTCATGGCCTCGACGAGCAAGCGGACCGGCGAGATGGCGCTCTGCGCGCTCCTCGCAGCCTGCGCCATCGGGGTCTATGCCGACTTCTTCTCCGGGTCGGCGTTCGCGCTGCCGGTCCTGGTCGCCGCCGTCGTCCCGGCCGCCGTCGTGTGGTCGGCCCCGGGCCGGTGGCGGCCGGCGACCATCGCCGTGGTCCTGGTCACCGCGCTGGTGGTCGTCGGCGCGGGCGCGGCGTACCTGGCCCCGGTCGACGGCGCCACCAGCGTGCCCGGCGCCGTGGCGGCGTTCGGTCGCGGCCTGGTCGACGGCTGGGCCGCGATGCTGGCGGCGGCGCTGCCGGCCGACGCCAGCCCCGACCTCCTCGCCACGCCCGTTGCGCTCACGTTCCTGGCCGCCGCAGCTGCGGCCCTGCTCGCCGTGCACACGTCCGGGCCGGTGACACCGGTCGGCCCGCCGGCGCTCGCCCTGGCCGCGGCGGTGGCCCTCTCGGGTGAGGCCGGCGGGCGCCGGTTGCCACTGCTCGGCGCCTTCCTCGTCACCGCGCTGGCGCTGATGCTGGTGCGGGCCAACCGCGTCGTCGACGGGATCCTCGACGCGGCGCGGGCCGGCTCGGTGGCACCCGAACTCGGCGGGGACGACGTCTCCGCCACCAGATCGCCGAACGTGACCCGGTCCCCCACCCCGGCCGGCCGGGTCGCGTTCGGTGTGCCTCTCGTGGTGGGGATCGCAGTGGCGAGCCCCATGATCGCCGCCGCCCTCCCACCAGGGCGCGACGACCGGTTCGATCCTCGCGATCTCCGCCACGAGCGCCTCGAGATCGGCGACGTGCTCAGCCCGCTCGTCGCGGTCAAGGCCCAGCTCAAGTCCACGCCGCCCCAGGAGCTGTTCCGCGTCGAGCTCGAGATCGACGGCGGGCCCGCACCCGACCGGATGCGGGTCGCCGCCCTCGACGCCTACGACGGCGCACTGTGGACGGCGACGGGCGACTACCTGCGGGCGGGCCACGACCTGCCCGGCGATCCCGCGGGCGGCCCCGGCGACGACGCGCCGGGCGGGGCGGGCGGGCGTGACCGGGCGCCGGTCGCCGAGGTCCGCCAGACGGTCACCCTGCTGGGGCTGGACGGTCCGTTCCTTCCCGCCGCGGGCCGTGCCGTCGCCGTCGACGCCGGCGAGGACGCCGCCGCCACCGGGTTCGATGCCGCCAGCGGCAACCTGGTCACCACCCGCACCGACCGGCGCGGTACCTCCTACGTGGTGATCAGCGAGGTCGTCATGCCCGACGACGTCGCCCTGGCCGAGGCCGTGCCCAGCACGGGACCGGAGCTCGACGCCCTGCGCGTGCCGCCGCCGGGCATGCCGCCCGAGCTCGCCCAGGCCGCGCAGCAGTGGACGGCGGGGGCCTCGACGCGGGTGGAGGAGCTGCTGGCCCTGCGCGACGTCCTGCGCGAGGTCCGCTACGACGACTCGCTGGACGCCGAGCCCGGCCATTCGTACGAGGCGTTGCGGCGCGTGCTCATCGGCGACGAGTCCGAGCGCGAGGGCTACGCCGAGCAGTTCGCGGCCGCGTACGCCGTGCTGGCGCGATCGCGGGGCTTCGCGACCCGGGTGGCCGTCGGCTACCTGCTCCCGGCAGCCGACGCGGACGGCTCGGTCACCGTCACCGAGGCCGACATCCACGCCTGGCCGGAGGTGCACCTCGACGGGTACGGCTGGGTCGCCATCGAGCCGACGGGCGAGCGGGTGCCCGCCACCCGCGAGCCGGACGACGTCCAGGCGGCGCCGGGCGAACGCCGCCAGCCGCCGGCCGACGTCGAGCGCCCGCGGCCGCCCGCGCCGCCGGCCAGCATCCCCGCCACGGTCGACGACGCCGGCGACCGTGGGGGCTCCGGCCTGCCGCTCAGCCCGGCGCAGGGTGGCGGCATCGGGGCCGCCGTGCTGGCGGTGGTGCTCCTGGTGCCCGCCGCCGCCAAGCGGTGGCGGCGCGGCCGCCGGCGCCACGCCGCCACCGCTTCGGGCCGGGTCGTCGGTGCGTGGCGTGAGACCGTCGACCGCCTGCGCGAGCTGGGGCTGCCCGTGGCCGCGTCGCGCACCCCGGACGAGGTGGCGGCCGACGTCGCCGAGCGGTTCCCGAGCGGGGCGGCCGCGGTGGCCGAGATGGTGCCCCTGGTGGGCACGGCGGTGTACGCCGACTTCGAGCCGGACGGGGCCGCGGCCGACCGGGCCTGGCGGCTGGCCGGTGACGCCCGTGGCGGCGTGGGACGGGACGCGGGCGCGGCGCGCCGGGTGCGGGCGGCCGTCGACCCCCGGCCTCTCGTGACCCGCCGGGGCCGGCGGGCGTCGGCGGGCGGCCGCGATCCGGTCGCCGCCGCCGTGGCCCGCAGCGCCGCAGCCGCCCGCGATGCCGGTGGCGACGACCTCGACGCCGCGGGTGACACGGTGGTGGTCCACGCCGGGCAGGCGCCCGCACGGACGCCCGTCGAGGTTGCCTAGTGGCCCGCAGCGGGCGCGGCCCCCGACGTCGCCGCGCCCTCGGCCTCCGGGTGGGGGCGGCGCTGGTCGCGCTGGCCGGCGCGCCTGGTCGCGCTCGTGGCCGCCGACCCGGCGCCGCCCGCGCAGGTGGCCTTCCAGGGCGGCGCGGCATGGCTCGCCTCGTCCGCGGTCGGCCAGATGACCCTGATCGACGGCAGCAGCGCCGAGGTGGTCGCTCAGGTGCCCGGCATCGCCCCCGGCGGGCCAAGCGCCCGGCTCATCGCCGCCCAGTCGGGCATGGTCGGCTACGCGGTCGACGCCGTGGCGGGCACGGTGGTGCGGATCGACCCCGCCGACCTCGAGCCCACGCCCCCGGTGTCGGTGATCGAGGACGCGGGCGACGAGCTGTCGGTCCTTCCCGCCGGCGACGTCCTGTACGTCGTCGACCACGAGCGCGGCTACGTGGCGGTGACCGACCCCGAGGCGCCCGCCGACCTGCGGGGCGAGGTGCGGTCCCTGGCCGAGCCGGTGCGGTCGAGCGTGGTCGACGGTGCCGGCCGCCTGTGGGCCCTCGGCGAGACGCAGCGGCGATCTCACGTGGTTCGACGGCACCGATCGCGATGTCCGGCGGTCGGCCGTCGAGCGACCGTCCGACGCCGAGCTGGTGGTCGTCGACGGGGCCCCGGCCGTGGTCGAGCGGGGCCAGCGGCGGGTCCGCGCCGTCGCCCACGGTGGCGGGTTCGGCGCCGAGTCGTGCCTGGAGATCGACCCCGCCGACCGGTCGGTGCGGGTCGGCGGCTCCGGCGCCTCCGACCGCCTGTACGTGGTGTCGGGCGACCAGGGCACGCTGCGGGTCAGCGACCTCCGCACCGGCGAGTGCGCCGAGGTGGTCGTCGGGCTCACCGAGCCCGGCGCGGACCTGGGCATCCCCCGCGAGGCCCAGGGCCGCGTCTTCGTGCCCGACTACTCGACCGGCACGGTGGTGGTGGTCGACCTCGAGGCCCGCCGCGCCGCGCACACGACGCCCCTGATGACGCCCGGGGTCGAGTTCGAGCTGATCGACCACGACGGCATCGTGTTCTACAACGACCCCGGCAGCGAGCGGGCCGGCGTGGTGCGCATCGACGCCAGCTTCTCGGTCGTGGCCAAGTACGACCCCGACGATCCCGGCGCGGGGACCGGGCCGGACGACGAGGGCGACGGCGACGGCGTCGGTGCGGGCGAGGGGGAGGGTGCGCGCGACGCGGCCGAGGAGAGCCGCGGGCGACGGCGGCGCGGGCGTCGCGGGCGGAACAGGCCCGCAGGGTGGCGCCGGTGCCGGGTCCACCCCGCCCGGCCGCGATCCCGGCGCCGCCGCGCCGGGCGACCCCGCCGGGGACGACCCGGCCGGCGCCGACGACCCGCCGGACGCCGGGGATGACCCCGGCGATTCTGCCGACCCCGGTCCCGACCGGGGGCGTCCCGGCACCGGGCCCACCAACCCCGGCGGACCCGGTCCGATCGACCCCGGGCCCGGCGGGCCCGGCCCCGAGGACCCGACGGGGCCACTCACGATCAGGGCCGAGCCGCGGGTGCTGGAGGACGAGGAGCTCGACCTCACGGTCGAGGCGACGGACGGCGGCGATCTCCGCGACGTCACGTGGGAGTTCGGCGACGGCGCCACCGCCTCGGGCGCCGCGGTGTCCCACGCCTGGGCCGACCCGAGGGACTACGTCGTACGAGCAACGGCCACACCCGTCTCGACGGGCACAGAGGTGTCGGCCGAGGTGCTGATCTCCGTCGTCGAGGACGTGGGAGCGCCGGAGGCCCGGTTCACCCCCAGCGCCACGTCGGTGCGGGTGGGCGATCCGGTTACGTTCACCGACGAGAGCACCGGCGCCATCACCGCCTGGGCCTGGACGTTCGCAGGTCCCACCACGCCGGCCACCTGGGACGACCGCAGCCCTCCGCCCCACACCTGGAGCGCATCTGGGACGTACACCGTCGAGTTGACCGTGTTCCGCGGGGACGACGAGTCCCGCTTCGCCGTCGACATCGATGTGGCGCCGGCGCCCCCGCAGCAGCCCGTGGTCGGTGGCATCGCCTCGACCGGCGGTCCGCCGTTCGACGACCAGACGACCTACGAGTTCTTCGCCGACGTGACGAACCCCATCACGTCGTGCACGTGGATCATCGACGGCGTGGACGCGGGGTGCAGCCAGGCCCCGTCCGGCGGCGGCACGCGGGTGTCGGCGAGCCACCGGTTCAGCGCCGGCGACAACAAGCTGGTGCAGGTGACCGTCACCGGCCCGGGCGGCGACGACCAGGAGAGCACGACCGTGTCAGTCGCCCGGCTCCTTCCGCCGAGCCCGGCGATCGACGTGTCGGGCGCGGTTGGCTCGGGAACCAACTACACGGCGACGGAAGGCGATCCGGTCAGCCTCAGTGGCGCACGCACGTCGGGCACGCGGGACGGCCTGCTCGAATGGCGCGACGCGTTCGACGGCGCCACCCAGCAGGGCGACAGCTGGGCGCCGGCGCTGGCCGTCGGCTCCCACACGATCACGCTGACCGCGCGGTCCGCCCGCTTCGGCGACCAGCAGGCCTCGGTCACCATCGTCGTGCAACCGGCCGGCGACCGGACCCCACCGACGGGGTCCGTGCGCGCCAGCTTCTCGCCCCGAGGCTTCGCCATCTTCGTCGACGTTGCCGATCCCGAGAGCGGCATCCGCGAGCTCTGGATGTACGGGCGCGTTCACCGGCCGGTGCGTCGACCCCGACGTCCCGGGCGACCCGGGAGTGCCGATGAACATCGACCGCAGCGGCGTCGCCGTTCGACATCGGGAGTACGAGGACGACTTCTCCGGAACCGGTGGCGGCACCGCCTTTACGTTCCGGACGTCGATCCAGCTCTGCCCGACCAACCTCTGGCCAGCCGATCCGGTGTCGGTGGAGATCTGGGCGGTTATCGAGAACGGCAACGGCTTGAGGACCGAGACCGGGCACTTCGTGGCCGACCTCACCCCTGACGGGCGCCGGGGAGCCGAGCGTGCCAACCTGCCCGGCGTGCCCCCTCCCGACGCCGACCCGGTCGAGCCCGCACATCCCGCCGACGTCCCGATCCGGTCGAGCCCGTGCACCCCGACGCCGAACCGGTCGAGCCCGCACACCCGGTCGCCGGCGGTCCCGATCCGGTCGATCCCGCCCCGCCTGCCGCGCCGAGTGGTCGCGCCGGCGCCGGCACCCCGGCCCCGCAGGGCTGGCGGGTCTGGCTCGCGGGCGCGCGGCCGCGGACGCTGCCCGCGGCCGTCGTCCCCGTGCTGGTGGGCACGGCCTGCGCCGCGGGGCGCAGCGAGGTGGTGGCCTGGCGGGCCGTGGCGGCGGGCGTCGTGGCGCTGGCGCTGCAGGTGGGCACCAACTACGCCAACGACTACAGCGACGGCGTGCGGGGCACCGACAGCGACGAGCGCCGGGTCGGGCCGGTGCGGCTGGTGGGTTCGGGCCTGCGGTCGCCCGGCGCGGTGAAGCGGGCGGCGGTGCTCGCCTTCCTGGTCGCCGGGATCGCCGGCTCGGCCCTGGCGGTGGCTGTCGGCCCCGAGCTGGTGGTGGTGGGCGCCGCCGCCATCGCCGCCGGCTGGTTCTACACGGGGGGCTCGCACCCCTACGGCTACCTGGGCCTCGGCGAGCTGTTCGTGTTCGTGTTCTTCGGCGTCGTGGCCACCGCGGGGTCGGCCTACGTGCAGGAGGAGGCGCTGTCGGGCCTGGCCCTGGCCGCCAGCGTGCCGGTCGGCCTGCTGGCCACGGCGCTCCTGGTCGTCAACAACCTGCGCGACATCCCCGGCGACACCGCGTCCGGCAAGCGGACGCTCGCCGTGCGGCTGGGGGACGCGCGCACCCGCTGGCTCTACGTGGGCATGCTGGTGGGCGCCGTCGTGATGGTGCCGCTGGTGGCGGGTCTCGGGGAGCGCCCGGCGGCCGCGGCCGCGCTGGCCGCGGTGCCGCTCGCCCGGCAGCCGGTGATCGACGTGCTGGGTGGTGCCCGCGGGGCGGCCCTCGTCCCCGTGCTCGGCGCCACGGGCCGGGTGCAGCTGGCGTTCGGCGTGCTGTTCGCCGGCGGGCTCTGGCTGTCGGCCTGAGCCGCGACCTTTCCTCGGGACGCCAGGTCTGACGCGCTAGGTCTTCAGCGCGTCGAGCAGGCGATCGACCTCGTCGGGCGAGGTGACGATGCTCGGCCCCGCCCGCACGTGCTCCTCCCGGTAGGGGGTGATGCTGGCGGCGATCCCCGCCTCCGCCAGCGTGCCGAGCACGTCGACGGGCGAGGTGCCGGCCACGTCGAAGCACACGATGCCCGCCGACATCTCCTCGTCCTGCGGCGTGACCACGGTGACGCCGTCGATGGCGGCCAGGCCCTCCTTGAGCTGGGTGGCCTGCGTGTGGGTGCGCTCGGCCACCCGGTCCTTGCCGATGTCGAGGTGGAACCGGAACGCCTCCGCCACGGCCCAGCGGTGCTCGAAGCTGTGGTACCCGCCGGGCGTGAACCGCAGGCCGGACATCGGCTCGGGCGGTAGGCCGTTGCGCCACTCGCCGAAGCTGCCCGGCTCGAACGCGGGGATGGCGGCGTCGACGGCGGCCCACGCGTCGGCCCGCCCCCACACGATGCCGGTACCCCGTGGGCCGAACAGCCACTTGTGGGTGCCGGACACGAGGAAGTCGCAGCCGAGGTCGGTGACGCTCACGTCCTCGAGGCCCAGCCCGTGCACGCCGTCGACGCACAGCAGCGCCCGGTCCTCCGGCGCCCGGCCCCGGTTGGCGGCGGCCAGCGCCTCGGCGATGGCCGCGATCGGCAGCTTCACACCGGTGCCCGAGTGGACCCAGGTGACCGCCACCACCCGGGTGGTCGGGGTGACCCCGGCCATCAGGCGGTCGACCACGTCGCCGGCGGTGGCCGCGGCGGGGTCGTCGTAGAGCCGCACCCGCTCGACGGTGGCGCCGTCGCGGGTCGTGCGCAGGGCCAGGGCCTGGTGGGTGGAGAAGAAGTCGTGCTCCGTGGTGAGGACGTGCTGGTCGGCCCGCAGGCGCAGGCCGCCGTAGAGCAGGCCGAGGCCCATGGTGGTGCTGTCGGTGAACGCCACCTCGCCCGGCTGGGCCCCGAGGTACTCCGCCGCGGCGTCGGCGACCGCGGTCTCGGCGTCGAGCTCGGTCTCCGCCAGGTAGTGCTCGGTGTCGTGGTCGAGGCCGGCCCGGTGGCGCTCGACGGCCTCGGCCACCGGCCGCGGATGGGAGGCCAGCACCCAGGCGGCGAACGGCGCCGTCTCGTCGGTCAGGGTGAACTGGGCGCGGACGGAGGCCCAGTCGGCGGGGTCGAACGTCGACCCGCCGGCCTCGCTCCCCGCCCCGCTGTCGCCCCCGCTCCCGTCGCCGGTGTCGCCGTTCCCGCCGGTCGTCTGGTCCGCATCGCTCTCCGAGCCCGAGCATCCGGCCGCCATCCCCGCGACGGCCACACCGCCGAGGGCGGCCGAGGCGCGCCCGAGGAAGGCGCGCCGGGACAGGTCTCCCATGGCATCGTCCCCTTCGTGCTGTCGTCGCCCGGCACGGACCGGGCCTGTCGCCAGTGTGACGCACCCCGCGCCGCCCCGCGCGGGCGCCGTCGCTCCAGGGCCCGTCGCCGCGGTCGTGCACCGCAGTCACTGGTGCCGATGTGGTTGCTGACCAACCACGGGCGTCCCACCGCCCGGTGTCGCCACCTGACCGGAGGTTCGCGCTCGTGCCCGGCGCGGAGCCGCTGGTGCCCGAGTGGTTGCTGGGCAACCACTGGGTCCCCGCAGGTCCACCCCGCTCCCGAACCGGCGCCCCGACCAGCCCGAGCCCCTGGGACCCGACTGGTTGCCCAGCAACCATTGGCGTCCCAGCGCCCGGTGTCGCCATCTGCGGAGGTTCGCGTTGGTGGGGAGGGGGGAGCGGCTGGTGCCCGAGTGGCCGGCTGGAAACCACACGGGTCCCCCGCAGGTCCACCCCGCCCCCGAACCCGTCGCCCCGACCAGCCCGGAGCCCCTGGGACCCGACTGGTTGCTGGGCAACCATTGGCGTCCCCGCGGGTCACCACCCCGACCGCGAGCCCGGCGCCCCGGACCCGGCACGGAGCCCTGGGACCCGAATGGTTGATCAGAGACCAAGGGGCGTCCCACCGCCGGGTGTCGCCATCTGCGGAGGTTCGCGTTGGTGGGAGGGGGGAGCGGCTGGTGCCCGAGTGGCCGGTGGGCAACCACAAGGGTCCCCCGCAGGTCCACCACGCCCCCGAACCGGCGCCCCGACCAGCCACGGAGCCCGTGGGACCCGACTGGTTGGCTGGGCAACCATTGGCGTCCCCGCGGGTCACCACGCCGACCACGAACCCGGCGCCCCGGACCCGGCACGGAGCCCCTGGGACCCGAATGGTTGCTCAGCAACCATTGGCGTCCCCGCGGGTCACCACGCCGACCACGAACCCCGTCGCCCCGGACCCGGCACGGAGCCCCTGGGTCCCGAATGGTTGGTCGGCAACCACGGGCGTCCCACTGGCTGGCGTCGCCGCCCGTGGAGGCACGCCTTGGCGGCCCGGCGCGGAGCGGCTGGGGGCCGGCGTGGTTGGTGGGCAACCGCTGGCGTCCGGCTGGCGGGGTCGCGGCCCGCATCGGCTCGCCGCGGCGCGGTGCGGGGAGCGGCTGGTGCCGAAGTGGCTGCCCGCCAACCTTTCCGGCACCACGAGCTCGGGCGGGCTGCCGGAGGCGGGGTGTCGCGGCCGAGGACGTTTGTGATCAGGGCGGGTCGGTGGGGAGGGGAAGGGCCGCGAGCCAGGGGAGGAGCAGGTCCGCGAAGCGGGCGGGTTGCTCGATGTGGGCGGTGTGGCCGGCGGCCGGCACCAGGGCGGCGCGGGCGTTGGCGCCGATCGCCGCCGCCGTGCGCTCGGCGATGGCCGCGTAGCGGTGGTCGTCGGCGCCCGCCACCACCAGCACCGGCACGTCGATGGCGGCCAGGCGGTCCCACAGCGGCGCCTGGGCGCCCGTTCCCGCCAGCTCGAGGCTGGTGGCCAACCCGTCGGCCGTGTTGCGGCGCCGCTCGTCCTCGAACCGGCCGTCGGGCGGGAGGCCCGCGAACAGCGGGAGAGAGAGCCAGTGCTCGACGAAGGCGGCGACGCCGTCCTCGCGGATGCGGCGGGCCTGGGCCCGGTCGGCGGCGCGGCGCTCGGCCCGCTCGGCGGGGTCCTCGATGCCCGGGGTGCCGCCGACCAGCACGAGCGCCCGCACCACCTCGGGGGCCTCGGTGGCGACGTGAAGCGCCATCCGGGCACCCATCGAGTAGCCGAGGTAGACGCCACGGCCCCCCGCCTCCGCCGCCAGCCGGCCCGTCGTGGGCAGGTCGGCCGCCACGGTCGTCGAGCCCGCGTGGCCGGGCGCGTCGAGCCGGACGACCTCGTGGTCACGGGCGAGTGTCGCCGCCAGCCGGCCCCAGCACCGCCCCGTCTGGCTGAACCCGTGGAGCAGGACGATGCGGGGGCCGCTGCCGTCGCGTTCGCTGTAGAGGACCACGGCGAGCGATTCTTGTCGCCGGGATGCCGTCTCCACCCACCGACCCCCGCCCGGCCACCGGCACGCCTGCCTCCGACCTGGGACCGCAGCGACCGGGCGAGCCGCCCGGGCACGGGCACGCCGGCGCCGTGGGCGGCGGCACGGTCGCGTCCGAGCCCGGTTCCGACGTCGGGTCCGTGGCCGCGTCCGCGGCTGCGCCTGCGTCGGGGTCCGAGGCCGATGCTGCATCCGTGTCTGCGTCCGGGTCGGGGTCTGAGGCCGATGTTGCGTCCGGGTCGGGGTCCGAGGCCGATGCTGCGTCCGTGTCTGCGTCCGTGTCCGGGCCCGGGGCCGATGCTGCGTCCGCGTCGGGGTCCGAGGCCGACGTCCAGGCCACGTTCGCCGCCACGCTGGTGGACGAGTGGGCCCGCGACGGGCTGACCGACGCCGTCGTGTGCCCGGGGTCGCGTTCGACCCCGCTGGCTCTGGCGCTGGCCGAGCATCCGGACGTCCGCGTCCACGTGCACCACGACGAGCGGTCGGGTGCATTCCTGGCTCTCGGCATGGCCCTCGTCTCGGGCCGCCCCGCCCTGGTGCTGACCACCAGCGGCACCGCCGCGGCCGAGCTGCACCCCGCGGTGGTCGAGGCCGACCTGGCGGGGGTGCCCCTGCTCGTGTGCACGGCCGATCGGCCGCCCGAGCTGCGCGACGTCGGCGCCCCCCAGGCGATCGACCAGGTCCACCTGTTCGGCCGGTCTGCCCGCTGGTACGGCGACCCGGGGGTGCCCGAGGCCGCGGGCGCGTCCCGGTGGCGGGCGTTCGCCGCGCGGGCCTATGCCACGGCCGGGGGCGTGCGGCCCGGCCCGGTCCATCTCAACCTGCCCTTCCGCGAACCCCTGGTGGGCGCCCCCGGGCCGCTCCCGCCGGCCCGCGCCGGCGGTGCCGGCGGCAGCTCCGGGGGACCGTGGGCGTCCGTCGCCGGCGGCGGACGGGTGGTCCCGGCGGCGCGCGGCGACGGGGCCTGGATCGACGAGGTCGGCGCCGCCGCCCGGGCCGCGCTCCCGAGCGACGTGCGGGCGCTGGTCGACCAGCTCGCGGCGCGCCCGCGGGGCCTGCTGGTGGCGGGTGCGGCCGACGTCGACGGCACGGGCCTGCACGAGGCCGCCGTCGCCCTGGGCTGGCCCGTGGTGGCCGAGCCGCGCTCGCCGGCCTGGATCGCGGCGGTCTCCCTGGTCGACCACGCCGACGCCGTGGTGCGCTCCCGGTCCGCCGCAACCGACCTGCAGCCGGAGGTGATCGTGCGGGTCGGCGCCCCGGGCTCGTCGCGGGTCGTCAACGAGTGGCTGGCGGCCACGGGCGCGCACGAGGTGGTGGTGGGCGCGAGCGGGTGGTCCGACCCGGCGGCGGCCGTGGCGGTACACGTCGAGGCCGACCCGACCGCGTTCGTCGCCGCGCTCGGCGGCGCGGCCCGCGGCGCGGGCCCCGGGGACCTGCCGAGGCACCACGGCCCGTGGTTCTCGCGCTGGCGGTCGGCGTCGCTGGCGGCCGCCCGCACGGTCGACCGCCTCCTGGGCGATGCCGGTGACGGCGACACGCCGGGCGCCGCGGTGACCGGCCGGCCGCCGACCGGACCGGTGCCCAGCGAGCCGGCGGTGGCCCGGGCGGTGGTCCGCGCTCTGCCCGCGGGCGCGCACCTGGTGGTGTCGTCGTCGATGCCGGTGCGAGACGTCGAGCGCTACGCCCGCCCGCGGGACGGGCTCCCGGCCCGCGAGCTGACCGTGCACGGCAACCGGGGGGCCAACGGCATCGACGGGGTGGTGTCGACGGCCGTGGGCGTGGCGGCGGGCTCGGGCGCCCCGACGGCGCTGCTCATCGGCGACGTGGCGTTCCTGCACGACAGCAACGGCCTGCTGGGGGCCGCGGGCCGGGGGATCGACCTCGTGTGCGTCGTGGTCGACAACGACGGCGGCGGGATCTTCTCGTTCCTGCCCCAGGCGGCGGCGCTCCCGGCGCCGCGGTTCGAGGCCCTGTTCGGCACCCCCCACGGTCTGGATCTGGTGGCGCTGGCGTCCGCGTACGGCGTCGAGGCCCGCCGGCTCGCCGCCGGTGAGGGCGTCGCCGATGCGGTGGCGTCGGCTGTCCGGGTGGGCGGCGTGCAGGTGCTGGTGGTGGCGACCGACCGCGCCGCCAATGTCGATGTGCACCGCACGCTCGACGAGGCCGTCGCCCGGGCCGTCGACGCCGCCCTCGCCACCCCCGACCCCGAAACCTGATCGCCTGCCGCACCGGGCTGGCCCAGACTGCGACGGCGGCGCCGCCCCGGCGCCGGGGTGCGTGAGGAGTGGTGATGCAGGCTGAGGTCCACAACCCGACGCAGGGCGTCTACGCCGCGGTCGGCGACTACGTCCACGCCCTCGAGGTGCGCGATCCGGCCAGGCTGCTGTTCGTGTCGGGCACCATGGGCCTCGACACGGCGGGCGCCGCGGGCGCCACGCTCGCCGACCAGCTCGCCCTCGTGTGGGCGAACATCCGGACCATCCTGGCATCGGCGGAGATGACGCTCGACAACGTCGTGCGGGTCACGAGCTACCTGCGCGACGCGGCGTACGCGGACGCCAACGCCGAGGCCAGGGTCGCCGCCCTGGGCGGACGGCTGGTCCCCACCACGGCCATCGTCGTCCAGACCCTGGTGGACGCGTGGCTGGTCGAGGTCGAGGTCATCGCCGCCGCCTGACCACGCGCGGTCGCCCCCGGCCCTCCCCGTCCGCGGCGGGCCCGGGCTGGCAACCGTCTCAGGGGCGGACCAGCGCGGAGAGCATCGCCTGGAGCTTGACCCTGGTCTCGGCCAGCTCGGTGAGCGGATCGCTGCCGGCCACGATCCCGTTGCCCGCCCACACCCGGGCGGTGGCGCCGTCCAGCTCGGCGCACCGCACCGAGACGGCCCAGGCGCCGTTGCCGGCTCCGTCGACCCACCCGGCGGTGCCGGCGTAGCGGCCGCGGTCGAAGCCCTCGTGGTCGGCGATCCAGCGCACGGCCCGGTCGAGGGGGCGACCGGCCACCGCGGGCGTCGGATGGAGGGCCGCGACCAGGTCCAGCACCGACGGGGTGGGGTGCGAGAGGCGCCCCTCGACCAGGGTGGCGAGGTGCTGGAGGTTGGCGACCGCCACCACCGACGGCTCGGCCTCGTAGTCGACGTAGGAGCACCAGCCGAGCAGGGTGTCGTGCACCACGTCGATGGTCACCTGGTGCTCGTGGCGGTAGACGGCCGACGCCAGCAGCGAGGCGGCCAGGCGCTGGTCGGTGGCGGGATCGCCGCCGCGGGGTGCCGTGCCGGCCATGGGGTGCGACCGGACGATGTCGCCGGACACCGAGACCAGCAGCTCGGGGCTGGCCGCGACGAACCCGCCGATGCCCACGATGTGGCACCCCGGGTACGCGGTGCGGAGCCGGTCGAGCACGGCGTAGCGGTCGATCGGCTGGTCGGTCGACACGTCGAGCTGACGTGCCAGCACCACCTTCTCGAAGGCGCCGCCGGCCATGGCCTTGGTCGCCTGGCCTACCAGCTCGCACCACCACTCGGGCGGGTGGGCGGTGGTCAGCTCGTAGCGCTGGGGCTGGGCGCCGCCGGCCCGGGGGCCGACCAGGTCGCCGGCCGAGGGGGCCGCGGGGTCGGGGCGTGGGCCGCCGGTCCCTGTGGTGCCGTCGTCGGCCACAACCGTGATCCACCGGGTACCGTCGGGCGACCGCCCGGCGATCACCTCGGGGACGACCAACCGGGCCCCGCCGCCCGGCACGAAGGGCAGCGCACCGAAGGCCACGGCGCCGGAGCCCGGCATGCGCACGTCGTCGTCGACCTCGACCGCGGCCAGTGTGGCGGCCGCCTGCCGGGCGGCGCCCGCCGGGTCGCCGGGCGGCCAGTCGATCACCTGCGCGCAGCCCCGCCCGGCCATCCCGGCCCTGCCCTTGTCGAACACGAAGCCGTCGTCGCCCGCGAACGCGAGCAGGTCGACGTCGGCGTCGAGCCGGCGGGTGCGGGCGACCAGGGTCACGGCGCCCGGCGGGTGGCGGTGAGCAGCTGGGCGACGCCACCGGAGAGCAGGCGGCGCTCCACGTCGACGAAGCCGGCGGCGGCCACCATCGCCTGCAGCTCGTCGGGCCCCGGGAGGTAGGCCACGGAGCGGGGCAGGTAGCGGTACGCGGCGGCGTCGGAGATGAGCCCGCCGATGAACGGCACCACCTTGCCGAAGTACACCGAGTGGCCCCACCGCAACAGTCGGTTGGGCGGCGTGGCCACCTCCAGCAGGGCGATGCGCCCCCCGGGGCGCAGCACGCGCGCCAGCTCCTCGAGGAACGGACGGAGGTCGACCAGGTTCCGCAGGGCGAACCCGCAGGTCACCCCGTCGACCCGGCCGGACGGGACCGGCAGCCGGAGCGCGTCGCCCTCCACCAGCGGGGCGTCGGTGCGGGCCGCGGCCAGCATGCCGTAGGAGAGGTCGACGCCCACCGGGATCAGGTCGGCCGTCGCGAGCTCGCGGCACAGGTCGCCGGTGCCGCAGGCGAGGTCGAGCACGACCGAGCCCCGTCGCAGGGCCAGCGAGCGCACGGCCAGGCGGCGCCACCGCACGTCGAGCCGGAAGGTCATGATGCGGTTGACCAGGTCGTAGCGGGGGGCGATGGCGTCGAACATGCCCCGGACCGCGGCGACCTTCTCCTCGCCCTGGGGCAGCGTCTCGGGCATCGGCGAGGTGGCGGGCATCGACCGGCATGGTACGGGCGATCGCGGCGGGCGCCGCAACCGTGGCGGCCCGCCGCCCCCCGACCTCGATCACCGGGACGGCGGCGGCCTCGCCTACGCTGCGGACCGTGAAGGCGCACTTCCGCTTGTTCGGCATCCCCATCCGGATCGAGCCGTTCTTCATCATCGTGGCCTTCCTCTTCGGCCTCAACATCGAGCCGCTGTGGCTGGTGTTCGCCTTCGTGCTGATCGTGTTCGTCTCGGTCCTGGTGCACGAGCTGGGCCACGCCCTGACGTACCGCACGCTGGGCCAGCGGTCGGCCATCGTCCTCCACGGCTTCGGGGGGTTCACGGTGCCCACGGGCGGCGGGCGCCGGGTGCTGTCCAAGCCGAAGTCGATCTTCGTGAGCGTGTCGGGTGCCTTTGCCCAGCTGCTGTTCCTGGGGCTGCCGGCGTGGCTGATCTACCGCAGCGACGCGTACACCGACGAGTTGATCAGCTGGGCATTGGGGGGCGCCTCGGGGTTCAGCTGGGCGCCCGTCATCTACTACCTGCAGTACGTCAGCATCTGGTGGGCGGTGTTCAACCTGCTGCCCATCCGGCCCCTCGACGGTGGCCACGTGGCCGAGACGCTGGTCGGCTTCGAGATGGCCTGCAAGCTGTCGATCGGCTTCGCCATCGTGGCCGGCTTCATCTCCTACCGGTCGGGCCTGTTCGGGTGGACCCCGCTCATCTTCTTCGCCCTGTTCGCCTTCATGAACTTCCGGGACCTCAGGAACGGCCAGAGCACCGGAGCCTTCGACGTCGAGGCGCCCGAGGGCGGTGCCGCGGCCCGCGGCGGCACGACGCGGGGCAAGCCCCGTGCGAGCCGGCGCGGACGCCCCGACCTGCAGGTCGTCCACCCGGCCGGGGGCGTCCCCGACCTGACGCCGCGGCTGCCGATGGCCGAGGCCGAGTCCCGGGCGTGGAACGCCATCCGGGCCGGCGACGGCGGCCAGGCCGCGGCCATCATGCGCAACGCCGGTGACGGGGGGAACCCGTTCCTGCGGGCGAGCATCGCCCTGCTGAGCGGGCCGACCGAGCTGGCCGACGACCTGTTCGAGTCGGCGTACCGGGCCGAGCCGGCGGGACCGCCGAACCTGGTGCCGGCGACGCTGCTCGCCCAGGCCGGCCGGGCCGGCCCCGTGGCGGCGCGGCTGGTGGCGGGCGGGCGCGACGGTGTCGAGGCGGCCGGCGGACTGCAGACCCACCTCCACTACGCCGAGCGGTTCGATGCCGCAGCGCAGGTGGGCGAGCAGGTGTTCGCGGCCGGGCCGCAGAGCCCGGCCCAGACCGCGTTCGAGGTCGCCTGCTCGTGGTCGCGGGCGGGGTCGCCCGACGAGGCGCTGCGCTGGGTCGAGGCGGCCGTGGACGCGGGCTTCCGGGCGCCCGGCCTGCTCGACGGCGAGCCCGATCTCGCCGCGGTGCGCGCCCTGCCGGGCTGGGCCGCGGTCCGCTCACGCCTGTCGGCGTGACGCCTCCCGCCCGGCCCGCAAACTCGCCTTCGCCCCGGTGTATTGCTCAGTCGTAGTAGCGGAACAGGTTCTCGGCGACGCAGGCGGGCTTCTCGGCGCCCTCGACCTCGAAGGTGAAGCGCATCTTCACCTGGACGCCGCCGGTGACGTCGCCGACGTCGACCAGCTCGACGCCCACCCGCACCTTCGATCCCACGGGCACCGGGGCCGGGAAGCGGATCTTGTCGCTCCCGTAGTTGACGGCCATCGAGATGCCGTTGACCGCCACGACCTTGGGCACCAGGCGGGGCCCCATCGACAGGGTCAGGTAGCCGTGGGCGATGGGCCCGCCGAAGGGGCTCTCCTTGCGGGCCCGCTCGACGTCGACGTGGATCCACTGATGGTCACCCGTCGCCTCGGCGAACAGGTTCACCTGCTCCTGGGTCACCTCGACGTAGTCGCTGTAGCCCAGGTGCTGGCCCACCAGGTCCCGTAGCCCCTGTGTTCCCTGCACGATGGTGGTCATGCCGGCGATGATGCCCCAGGCCCCGGCCGGCCACCCAACCGACCTCTGCGCGGTGGTGCTGGCCGCGGGCGAGGGCCGGCGGCTGCGACCGCTCACCTTCGTGCGCCCGAAGCCGCTGTGCCCGGTGGCCGGCGAGCCCCTTCTGGACCTGGCCATCGCCCGGGCCCGCACCGTCGCCGGCGCGGTGGCCGTGAACGTCCACCACGCACGAGCGGCCATCGAGGAGCACCTGGCGGGCGACGCCGGCGGCGTCCACGTGTCGGTGGAGGAGCCCGAGGCGCTGGGAACCGCCGGCGCGCTGGCCCACCTGCGCTCGTGGATCGACGGGCGCGACGTCGTCGTGCTCAACGGTGACACCTGGACGCCCGGCGACCTCGGCGAGGTGGCCTCGGGCTGGGACCGCGAGCGGGTGCGCATCCTGTCCCAGGGCACCGCCCGGCTGTGGCCGCCCGAACGGCCGGTGGTGCGGCTGGCCGGCGCGTTCATGCCGTGGTCGGAGGTGGCGCGCCTGGCGCCCGTCCCGTCGGGGCTGTGGGAGGTCTCGTGGCGGGACCGCCGGGCCGAGGGACGCCTCGACGTGGTGCGCTGGGACGGCCCCAGCATCGACTGCGGGACCCCCGCCCGCTACCTGGCCGCCAACCTCGCGGCCAGCGGCGGCGCGTCGGTCGTCGCCCCGGACGCCCGGGTGGAGGGCACCGTCGAGCGCTCGGTGGTGTGGCCCGGGGCCTACGTCGGTCGCGACGAGGTGCTGGTCGACGCCGTGCGGACCGGCGGTGGCGTGACGGTCATGGTGCGGTGACGGGCGCGGCCCGGCAGCGCGGGGGTCGGCCCGCGGCGCCGCGGGTCGGTCAACTCACGCGCCGGGTGGGCGCCTCGATGCGGGCGGCGAGCTGGCCGCAGGCGGCGTCGATGTCGGTGCCCCGATTGCGGCGGACCGTGGCGTTGATGCCCAGGTCGGCGAGCTCGCGGCGGAACCGGTCGACCCCCTCCCGGGGCGTGCCCCGGGTGGGATAGCCGGGGGTCGGGTTCAGCGGGATGAGGTTCACGTGCGCCGCCAGCGGCAGGGTGCGGGCCAGCTCGGCCAGCTCGCGGGCGTCGCTCGGCCGGTCGTTGGTGCCGTCGATCAGCGCCCACTCGAACGACAGGCGCCGGCCCTTGGCCCGCAGGTGGTCGGCGCAGGCGCCCATGAGCACCGACAGCGGGTAGCGCTTGTTGACCGGCACCAGCTCGTTGCGCAGGGTGTCGTTGGCGGCGTGGAGCGAGACCGCCAGGTTGACCGGCAGCCGTTCGCCCGCAAGCCGGCGGATGCCTGGGACCAGGCCCACGGTGGAGACGGTGATGTGCCGGGCGGACAGGCCGAGGTCGTCGTGCAGTCGCTCGACCGCCGGCCACACCCGGTCGTAGTTGGCGAGGGGCTCGCCCATGCCCATGAACACGACGTTGCCGAGCCGGCGCCCGTCGTCCCGGGCGCGCCGGGCGGCGCGGACGACCTGCTCGACGATCTCGCCGGTGGTCATCTGCCGCCGGAAGCCCGCCTGGCCGGTGGCGCAGAACCCGCAGCCCATCGCGCACCCGGCCTGGCTGGACACGCACACGGTCGTGCGGTCCCGGTAGTGCATGAGCACCGTCTCGACCCGGGCGTCGCCCTCCAGCTCGAACAGCCACTTGACGGTGTCGCCGCGCCGGTCGGTCGACTCGGCGATGGGGTGGAGAGCCGCCGGCAGCTCGGACGCGAGCCGGGCCCGCAGGGCCTTCGGCAGGGTCGTCATCTCGTCCGGCCCGGTGAGCTGGTGGTACAGCCCGTCCCACACCTGGTCGACCCGGTAGCGCGGCTCGCCCGCCAGCAGGGCGGCGAGCGCGTCGCGGTCGAGGTCGTAGCGAGAGGGCACGACAAGCAAGCGTAGGTCGGTCGCGGCGAACCGGTCGCGGCGAACGGGTCGTGACCGACCGGCCCCGGCCACGGGCGCGGGGTGGCTACGGTCGTCGGCGTGACGCCGTCCGTGCCGCCGGTGCCCTCGGCGCATCCCGAGCACCATCACCGCGACGTCCAGGGAGGTTCGGCCCGCGCCGCGGTGTTCGGGGTGAGCGACGGGCTGGTCAGCAACATGGGGCTGATCCTGGGCGTGGCCGCGGCCGACCCGGCGCCCGCGGTCGTCCGCCTGGCGGGTCTGGCCGGCCTCGTGTCGGGCGCGATCTCCATGGCCGCCGGGGAGTACAACTCCATGCGCGTGCAGGCCGAGCTGCTCCGGCGCGAGCTGGCGGTCGAGGCCCGCGAGATCGACCGCCGGCCCGAGCACGAGACCGTCGAGCTGGCGGGCATCTACGAGCAGCGGGGCCTGCCCGCCGACCAGGCCCGCCAGATGGCCGAGGCCATGATGCGCGACCCGGACACGGCGCTCGAGACCCACGCCCGTGAGGAGCTGGGCATCGATCCCGCCCGGCTCGGCTCGCCCTTGGGCGCGGCGGTGTCGTCGTTCGTGTGCTTCTCGCTGGGCGCGGTGATACCCCTGGCGCCCTGGTTCGTGGGCTCGGGCGGCGCGGCCACCGTGGCCTCGTGGGTGCTCGGCGTCCTGGCCGCGGTCGCGGTGGGCGCGGTGGTGGCCAGGTCGACGGGCCGGTCGGCTCCCCGGTCGATCACCCGCCAGGTGCTGTTCACCGTTGTCCCGGCGCTGGTCACGTTCGCCATCGGCAGCATGGTGGGCGTCGGCGTCACCTGACTGTCCCGCGTCCCCGGGCCCGGCTCAGCCGCGTTGCGCCCGTCGCCGGGATCGGACAGGGGCGTCGGTCGGCCGCGGCCGGCGGGGTGTGTCAGCCGGCGGGGACGTTCCCGACGAAGGCGCGGTCGACGTGGTCGACGGCGAAGCCCAGCGAGCGGTAGAGGCGGGTGGCGGGCTCGTTGTCGCCGTCGACGTAGAGCATGCCGACGCCGAGGCCCCGGCCGTGGAGGTGGTCGAGGCCCGCGAGCACCAGCGCCCGGCCCAGGCCCCGGGCATGGAGGTCGGGGTCGACCGCGATGACGTAGATCTCGCCGAGCGGAGGGTCGTGGTCGGCGTGCACCTTGGTCCAGCAGAACCCGGCGAGCCG
Organism: uncultured Acidimicrobiales bacterium; assembly: GCA_963842395.1. GTDB lineage: Bacteria > Actinomycetota > Acidimicrobiia > Acidimicrobiales > VFJN01 > ZC4RG19. The sequence continues at coordinate 1,047,194 of CAWJGJ010000001.1, read as the reverse complement.
CCCGTCGATCTCGTGCACCAGGAAGCCGGCGGGGTCGAACCACGGCTCCGCCTCGCGGTCGCGCAGGTCCTCCGGCGTCCAGCCGCCCTGCTCGGGGTGCCAGTCGAACGCCCGGTTGTTGACCTCCAGCCAGGCCTCCTCGTCCCGGCCCACCACGAAGGGACGGGTCACCAGGGTGTAGGCCTCGCCCACCGGGAGGGGTCGGCGCATCTGCCACAGCTCGCGGCCGGGCGTCAGGCCCACTGCGGTGGCCAGGCGATGGTGCGCGTCGGTGGGGCGGGTGATCCACAGGTGGACGTGCCCGCCGCCCTCGGCCGCCACGGTGGCGATGGCGGCGGCGAGCGCCTGCTCGGCCGCGGCCAGCGCGTCGGCCGCGCGGCCGGGTTCGTGGTCGTACACCAGCTCGAGCTCCCAGCGGCGCTCGCCCCTGATGACCTGCGAGTACGCGAGCGGGCGGTCGCCGTCCCAGGCCACCAGACCGGCGAAGTCGTGGCCCCCGCCGAAGGCCGCATCGTGGAAGCGGTGCTCGGTGATGAGCTGCTGGCCGACCGTGGCCTCGGCCGCAGCGATGAGCCGCCCCACCGCGGCCACGTCGTCGGGCGAGCGCTGGCGGGTCACGGTGAAGCTGGCCACGGCGGCAGGCTAGAGGCCGCCCGGCACGGTGCCCTCAACCGGGTGGGGTGCCGCCGCGGGGCGAGCGATGCCTCGCTTCGCCGGCTCCGCCCGCCCGCGGATGACGCCCGGCGCACCGGTCCGCCGTGGGGCGCCGGTCACGGTGCGGCGGAGGCCGGCGCCGCCCCGACGGGCCGCAGGCCGTGCGCGGGGCCGCCGAGCGCCTCGACGGCCGCCACGGTGCGGTCCCACGCCTCCCGGAGCCGGGCGCGGCGTTCCGGGTCGGGCGCGGCGGCCGGACCGCCAGCACCGGCGTCCCCGCCCAGCGCGGCACCGACGTCGCGCAGCCGGATGGGCGGGGTGTCCCGCTCGACCAGCACCGGGGCGTACTCGGCGGCGGTGACCCGCCAGGCGTCCCCGCCCTCCGTGAACGTGAACCGGACGAGCACGCCCTCGTCGGTTCGGGGGCGGGCGCTCGTCTGGTGGGCCAGGAGGTTGCCCATGCCGTACACCACCCACTCGCCGCCCACCTGCTCGACGGGTTGGACCCAGTGGGCGTGGTGGCCGAGCACCAGGTCGACGTCGGGCGACCGCACCAGCGCCGGCCCCAGCGACCGCTGCCGGTCGTCGGGTGACGACGTGTACTCCCGGCCCCAGTGCAGCGCCACGACCACGACGTCGGCGCCCTCGGCGTGTGCCCGGGCGGCGTCGGCCCGGATGCGGGCCTCGTCGATGGCGTTCGAGCGCCACGCCTGCCCGCCGGGCGGCGCCACGCCGTTGAACCCGAACGTGTACGCCAGCAACGCCACCCGAGCCGGCCCGGCCGGCACCAGCGTGAGCGCCGCCGCCTCGGCCGGCGTCCGGGCCGACCCGGCATGGGCGATGCCGGCGGCGTCGAGGCCCGCCAGCGTGCGGTCGACGCCCGCCGCGCCCCGGTCGTAGGTGTGGTTGGAGGCGGTCGAGCAGGCGTCGAAGCCGGTGTCGGCGAGGGCGGGCGCGATCTCGGGCGGGACCGAGAACGACGGGTAGCCGGCGTAGGGCCCGCCGGCCGGCGCCAGCGGCGTCTCGAGGTGGCAGATCGCAACGTCCGCACCGCTGACCAGCGGTTTCACACCTTCCAGCACGGGCCGGAAGTCGAGGCCCGACGGCGCTCCCGTGACGGCGGCGTCGGCCCGGGCCTGGTCCCAGAGCGCCGGGTGCAGGAGCACGTCGCCCCCCGCCACCAGGGTGAAGGAGCGCGGAACTTCGGCGCTCGGGCGACGGTCCGACGGGGTTGGCCCGCGGGCTCCGTCGGCCTCGGTCCCCGGTCCCGGCACGCCCGCGGATTGGCGTCCGCGCGGCGGCGAGGCGTCGACACCACCGGGCAGGCGCAGTCCCGGCCCGTCCCCGTCCGGAGACGTTCCGAGACCGCTGCCGCCTGCGGGCAACGACACCAGCGCGGCGAGCACCACGACCGCGGCGACCGCCCCCGGCCCAGACCGTCCGGAGCCTCGGCGTCGCCCGGTCATCCCCCGTCCCTCGCGAGGTTGCGGCCGTGAGAGACGCCGGTTCGGGCCGGGGCGGGAGTGCGCTGCAAACTGGCGTCGCTCAGCGGCCCGTGTGGCAGTGAGCGACGCCAGATCGGCATGGGTGGGGGCCTGCGGGCGAACTGGCGTCGCTCAGTAGCCAAGATCGCAGTGAGCGACGCCAGTTCGTCGGCCGTCGCGCCGCCCGTCGGCCGCGGATGGTGACGAGCGGTGCCGGCCACGCCACCTGGTGTAGCACCTCGCCCTTGGGCCGGGACGGAGGCGTGCGGGTCACCGCAACCGGGACGGGCGCCGCCGCAGGGGCCGGTAGTGTCCGGCCGATGGCCACCGGTCGCCCCCGCAGCCCCAAGGGGCGAGCCCGCGTCGTCGCCGACCGGCTGGCCCTCGAGTACCCCGGTACCGCCGCCGAGCTGTGCGAGCTCGACCACGAGAACGCCTACCAGCTGCTCACGGCCACCATCCTCTCGGCCCAGACCACCGATGTCCGGGTCAACATGGTGACGCCGGCCCTGTTCGCCAAGTTCCCCACGCCGCTCGACCTGGCGGCGGCCGATCCGGCCGAGGTCGAGGACCTGGTGCGCACCACCGGCTTCTACCGCAACAAGACCCGCAGCATCATGGGCATGGCCGCGGCGCTGGTCGAGCGGTTCGGCGGCGAGGTGCCGCACCGGATGTCCGACCTGGTGACCATCCCCGGCGTCGGGCGCAAGACGGCCAACGTGGTGCGCAGCGTGGCGCTCGGCGAGCCCGGGCTGCCGGTCGACACCCACGTCCAGCGCCTTTCGGCCCGTCTCGGCCTGACGACCAACACCGATCCCGTGAAGATCGAGCGCGATCTCAACCCGATGGTCCGGGCCGACGAGCGGGGCGCCCTCAGCCTGCGGCTCATCCTCCACGGGCGGGCGGTCTGCAAGGCTCGCCGTCCCCGCTGCGACGCATGCGTCCTGGCCGACATCTGCCCGTCGGCCTTCAGCGCCTGACCGGCTGCGGCGGCCCGCTGGCGGCCGGTCGATGATGAACCCCAGGTCACAGGTTCGTGAACGAACCGCAACGACATTTCTTTGATCGGCGCGCAACCTCAGGCGGTCCGCAAGCGGTAACCTGGTCAACGACCAGGTTCCCGCCACCTGGTTCCAGCGACGTCGGGATCCGCCGCCTGACGTCGCCGCGACGGCGCCCTTCGGGGCGCCGTCGTCGTCTCCGGGCACGGCTCCCGCGTGCGCCCCACGCCCGGGGTGGGCCCCGACGGGCGCGCTCGGAGCTGGGCCCCGCCGCTGTCCTCGGCCCCTCCCCGCCGCTTCCCGCCTCGTCTCACCGCAGGTCGCGCAGCACCCGTTCGAGCCGGCGGGACGCGCCGAGCAGCGCCCGCTCGACCTCGTACAGGCCCTGGGCGACGTCTTCCCGGGGCGACGACCGGAAGCGCTCGGCCGCGGCGGTCACGCGTGCCGAGACGTCGTCGAGGGTGGTCGCCAGCGCCGACAGCTCGGCCCGATCGGTCTCCATGCCCTGGTTCTACCCGCCCGGGCCACCCGAGCATCGCGACGGGGCCGGGCCGAGGACCAGGGCGGAATGGGGTGGGGCCGGCGCAGGGGCCCACCGGTAGCGTTGCCGGTCGTGCTCAACCGACTCGACCTGCGGGGTACGGGCGTCGCCGACCTGCGTCGCCGGCTGCCCCGGCCCGCCGCCCAGACCGAGCCGCCCGTGGACGAGGTGCGGGCGTTGCTGGCCGACGTGCGCGACCACGGCGACGCCGCCCTCCGGGAGCTCGCCCTGCGCTTCGACCACGTCGAGCTGGACGAGCTGCGCGTGCCGCCGTCGGAGGTGGCGGCCGCGCTCGACGAGGTGCCCGCCGACCTGCGCGAGGCGCTGGAGGCGGCGCACGAGAACATCGCCGCCTACCACCGCGCGCAGCTCGGTCCCGAGGTCGTCCACCACAACGGCGCCATCGAGGTGCGGGAGCTCGTGCGACCGGTCGACCGGGCCGGGTGCTACGTGCCCAATGCGCTGGCGCCCCTGGTGTCGACTGCGCTCATGACGCTGGTGCCGGCCAAGGTGGCCGGGGTGCCCGAGGTCGTGCTGGTGAGCCCGGCCCGTCAGGACGGCAGGGTGCCGGCCGGCATCCTGGCCGCCGCCGCGCTGGCCGGGGCGGACGAGGTGTACCGCATCGGGGGGCCCGCCGCCATCGGCGCGCTGGCCTACGGCACCGAGTCCGTCCGAGCCGTCGACGTGATCGTGGGACCGGGGTCGGCCCGGGTGGCGCAGGCCAAGCGCGAGGTCGCCGGCCAGGGCCTCGTGGGAGTGCCGTCCTCGTTCGCCGGGCCGTCCGAGGTGGTGGTCGTGGCCGACGCCGCCACCCCGCCCGAGCTGGCCGCCATCGACGTGATCCTCCAGGCCGAGCACGGTCCCGACGGGCTGGCCTGGCTCGTCACCTGGGACGAGGGCGTGGCCGACGCGGTCACCGAGGCGATCGCCCGCCTGGTCCCCGCGTCGCCGCGGCGCCGGCACCTGGAGGCCACCCTCGCGGAAGGGGGCTACGCCGTCGTCTGCGACGGTCCCGACCAGGCCCTGGCCGTCGCCAACGCCATCGCCCCCGAGCACCTGGAGCTCCTGGTGGACGAACCCGAGCCGCTGCTGGAGCTGGTCCGCCACGCGGGCGCCGTGTTCTGCGGCCCGCTGGCGCCGGCGTCGGTGGGCGACTACCTGGCCGGGCCCAACCACGTGCTGCCCACCTACGGGTCGGCGCGCTTCGCCGGCGCCCTGCGGGTCGACGACTTCCGCAAGCACATCCACGTCGTGTCGGTCGACGAGAAGGGCCTGGCGCAGGTGGCGCCGCACGTGATCGCGCTGGCCACCTACGAGGGCCTGCCCGCGCACGCCGACTCCATCCGCCTGCGCCTGCGAGCGGCACTGGCGCAGCCGTGACCGCGCCGATCGAGCCCCGCGCCGATCTGGCGCTCATGGAGGGCTACCACTCGCCCCAGCTCGACGTCGAGGTGCGCCTCAACACCAACGAGGCCCCCACCCCGCCCCCCGCCGCCTTCGCCGAGCGCCTGGCGACCGTGCTCGCCGACGTCAGTTGGCACCGCTACCCCGACCGGTCCTACCGGGCGCTCCGCACCGCCATCGCCGACCTCCACGACGTGGCCCCCGACCAGGTGTTCGCCGCCAACGGGTCTAACGAGGTGCTGCAGACCCTGTGCCTCACCTACGGCGGGCCGGGCCGCACCGCCGCCGTGTTCGAGCCGACCTACGCCCTCCACAGCCACATCGCCCGCCTGACCGGCACCGCGGTGGCTGTCGGCGAGCGCGGTGCCGACTTCGTGCTCGACGTCGACGAGGCCCGCAGCGTGCTGGCGGCGACCGCGCCCGCCATCACGTTCCTGTGCTCGCCCAACAACCCCACCGGGATGATCGAGCCCGAGCACGTGGTGCGCACGGTGGCTGACGAGGCGCCCGGGCTGGTGGTGGTGGACGAGGCGTACGGCCAGTTCGCGCCCTGGTCGGCGCTCGAGCTGGTCGACGGCGAGCGGCCCCTGGTGGTGACCCGCACCTTCTCGAAGACCTGGTCGATGGCCGCCGCCCGCCTCGGCTACCTGGTGGGCCCCGCCTGGCTGGTGGCCGAGCTCGACAAGGTGGTGCTGCCCTACCACCTCGACGCCGTCAAGCAGGCGGCGGGCCGCGTGGCGCTGGAGTTCGCCGACGAGATGCGGTCGCGGGTGGCGGGCATCGTCGAGGAGCGGGGGCGGGTCACGGCCGCGCTCGGCGACCTACCGGTCGACCTGTGGCCGTCGGGCGCCAACTTCGTGCTGTTCCGGCCCCAGCGGCGGGCGGGTGAGCAGGTGTGGAAGGACCTGGTCGAGCGGTCGGTGCTGGTGCGCGACTGCGCCTCCTGGCCTCGCCTGGACGGTTGCCTGCGTGTCACCATCGGCACGCCGGGCGAGGACGACGCGTTCCTCGACGCCCTGCGCGAGGTGCTCACATGACCCGTTCCGCCCGCCGCCAGCGCACCACCAGGGAGACCTCGGTGTCGGTCGCCATCGACCTCGACGGCCCGGAGGGCAAGGTGCACGTCGCCACCGGCCTGCCCTTCTTCGACCACATGCTCGATCAGCTGGGCAGGCACGGCGGCTTCGACCTCACCGTCGAGGCCCAGGGCGACCTGCACGTCGACGGCCACCACACGGTCGAGGACGTGGCGATCGTGGTGGGGGAGTGCTTCCGCGAGGCGCTGGGCGACAAGGCCGGCGTGCGCCGCTTCGCCAGCGGGTCGTTCCCGCTGGACGAGGCGCTGGTCGAGGTGGCGCTCGACCTGTCCGGCCGTCCGTTCGTGGCCTACGACGTGCCGTTCGGCGAGGTGCTTCCGCTGGGCGACCCGCCGTTCAACCCCGAGATGGCCGAGCACTTCTGGCAGTCGTTCGCCACCCAGGCCGGCATCACGCTCCACGTCACCCTGCGGGCGGGCCGCAACACCCACCACATCGTCGAGGCCACCTTCAAGGGCGTGTCCCGCTGCCTGCGCGACGCGGTCCGGGTCGAGGGTGCCACGGTCCCCTCCACCAAGGGCACGCTCTCTGACCTCGCCGCCTCGTGGGCGCCGACCGCTGGTCACGGTAGGTCCCTTCGAGGCAATGGCGTGTCACCAGGCGTGGTAGCGGGTGCCGCGGGCGTGTCCAGTGCGTTCGACGGTCCCCTCGGCGACGAGGTGACGCAACGCGGCCGGCACGGCCTGGACTGGCCGGCCGAGCGCGTCGGCGAGCTCGTGTGTCGTTGCCGAACCGCGCCCGCAGCTCCGTCAGCACGTCGCCGCCCGCCCGGCCCGCATCGTGCGCCACCCCGCGGCCGCCGGCCCCGGTGCCCGCAACGTCGGCGGTCGTCGCCTGCGACACCAGCGCCCAGGCCCGCTCGGCCGCTCTCACCGCCAGGTCGGCTCAGCGCACCGGCCGTCGCCTCGCCGCCGAGCGGGGGCGGGCCGAGGCGGCGCGGCGCGTCGGCGTCCGTTCGGTGGGGCGGGGTGGACGGCGATCGCTGCCAGGTCGGCGGCGCGTCTTCAGCCGCGCCGCGATCAGCTTGGCGATCGGGGCCCCGGTCCCGGGCTCGATGTCGGGCGCCGGTGCCGGGGCGCCGCTCGGTGTCCGTACGCGCCGACCGCAGGGCGGCCAGCAGCGCGTCCCGGTCGCGTCCCCGCAGCGCTGGCAGCAGGAACGGCTCGCTGTCGAAGGTCTGGGCCAGCACGTAGTGGACGGCGGCGACGTGCTTGCACGGATTGGCGTGGTCGGGGCACGAGCACGTGGTGGCGAGGTCTCCCGCTTGCGGGAACAGCGACAGGCCGCACGCTGCCAGCGTGTCGTCGATGTCGTCGGGCATGCGTCCGTCGAGCAGCGCGGCGGCGTGGCGAAGCTGGCCGGCGAGGGCGGCGACGGCGGCGTCCCACTCCTCGTCGGAGTACGCCGGCAGGCGCAGCGACACACGGTAGGGCACCGCCCGGCTGCCGTCGACGCGGGCGGTGACCTCGCCGGGGCCGACCACGAGGTGGCGCACCGCGCCCCGCCGCGCGTACGTGCGACCGCGGGGCAGGCGGTTGGCGTAGGCGGCGCCGAGGGCCTCGAGCGAGCCGATCCACCGACGTCCCCGCTCGGCACCCGCCTGCCGGGCCAGTACGTCGCCTGGATTGTGTCCCCCGGCCCGGTCACGAACGGGAGATGGTACCGGCGAAGGGCGGTAGGGTCGTGCGCCGGTGGAGGAGGATCGGCGCTCGTTCGCGATGTCTCCCCAGCGAGGGACGTACGACAAGTTCGACCTCTCGCGGCTCGACCCCGCCGATCCCGACGAGCGGCGGATCCTCATCGAGGCCGAGCATCCCGAGCTCCACGCCGCGCTGCGCGCTGAGATCGACGAGATCGATCGCAGCGGCGAGCCGATGAGCCCCCGGCTGCACATCGCGATGCACGAGATCGTCGCCAACCAGCTCTGGGACGACGATCCGCCCGAGGCGTGGGAGACGCCCAGCGCCTGCTCGGAGCCGGATACGACCGCCACGAGGTGCTGCACATGCTGGGCTCGGTCTCGTCAGACGAGATCTTCCACATCATGACCGCGCAGCGGCCCGCCGACCTCGCTCGCATGAGGGCAGGGTTCGCCGAACTTCCCGCGTCCTGGGAGGCGATGCGCCCGCCGCCTGCCGATGCCCCCCGCAACCGCGCGGAGCGCCGCGCCGCCCGCCGCCACAGCAGCCACTGAGCTCAAGCCTCATCGACGTATCTGTTGGACGCGAGGCGCCACATCCCCCGGTGCCCGCTGAATGAGGGGTCGGCTCTGTTGCAGGTCGTGGTGTGAGCGAGTGGTCGACCCACGTACGGAGCACGCCTACGCACCAAGCCTCAGTTGTGCCGCTGCTGTCATACCCTGTCCGTACGTTTGGCGTCATGGCGAATCACTCCGAACCTACGGTTGCCGGCGAGTCACTGACGCGCCTCCTCGAAGCCCTCGCGGGTGTCGAGCTTGAGCCGTTGGACAACGGCGGGGCACGTGTGACGATGGCGATCCCACCGGGTCCTGAGGCAGCGTTCCATCGGGCGATCATGCGGATCGAGGCCGAACTGCTCCTGGAGGATGCGGCGATCCTCGACGTCGCCGCACGCGAGGCCAGGTCTCCCGCTCAACGGCGTCACGACGCGTTCGTCCTGCTCGCTGTTCGTGTAGGTGATGCGGTGGCGGGCCGCTCCGTCGCGTGATCGTCAGCATGGTCGCAGTTGAGTCCCAGGTAGTGGTGTAGCGGGCGTAGGTCCGCCGGACGCGATGACCACCGCGTCAGCCTCTTTGAAGTCATTGCTGAGACGACGAGAGGGCGTGCTCATCTACTGCCAGCCGACGGGGGATGCCCGGAAGGGTCAGTCACCGTGCGTCACGCCGGCAAGGTGCTGCACACCCGATCGATCTCGCCGAGTCGCCAGACACCATCGCGCGCGAACTCGAGACCCTGGCGGACTGGGTCGCCGTCCGAGCGACCCGCTGACTGAGCGTCGGTCTGCTCCAGAGGCACCCTGGGCTTCGTGTCATCAGGTCGTCGGCTGCGCTGTCCGATCTCGCCGGTGGAGCCTTTCCGTACACGCGCCCAGGCCAACGCAACGGTCGGGATCACAGTTCAGGGCACCGCCACCCGCCCTGCACGTCGTGCAGACATGTCCTCGACTACTCAAATGCTCTCGGCCCCAGGTCGATCCGCAGGTCGTCGACGAGTCGTTCGAAGTCGGCCGGGTCGATCTGACCCGACAGATAGGCGAGCAGGTCGTCCTGGCGGGGCTGGCCGAACGCCAGGCGGTACAGCGCCACTGATCGTTGCAACTTCGTCGGCCCACGCTCGGTCACGCGACAGTGCCAGCGCCGGTACATAGCGCTCGATCCGGGCAGTCGGCGTGCCGTTCGACGCCTCGGGGGCGAACACCCAGTACGGCCAGATCTCGTTCTGGCCCGCCGGACGGTCCGCGCAGGCGGCCGCGAACATCGTCGCCCACGGGTCGCCCGTCGGCGACCGTCGCACTGCCGTCCCGTACTGGTTCGCCAGGTTCCGGCGTACGGCGTGGCCCTTGTAGCGGTGCACCCGGCCCTCGCGCTGCTCGAGGTCGACTGGGTTGCCCGGCAGGTTCCAGTGCACGACCGCGTGGCAGAACAGGTGGAAGTCGAGGCCTTCCTGCCCGGCCGACGTCGTCGCCAGCACGAACGGCCAGAACGGCGAGTTGAAGGCGTCGCGTACGTCACTCGTGCGTGTCTGGCGTGCCGTCCTCGGCCTTCTCGTCGGTCAGGCGCAGGGCTGTGTTGGCTCGCATCCGGTCGGACTCGCTGACGACCGTCGCACCCTCGCACGGTCACCCGCCGCACGCCGTACGACACCGTCCGCAGCTCGGACGCCGTGAACGCCGCCGCCGACACGTCGCTTCACGGCCTCATCGGTCGAGGCGTCGAGGTGCCCGCGCGACTCGCACAGCACGTGCAGGTACTCGTCGAGCATCGCCTGCAGGTTGCCGGCCAGGCAGTAGTCGAGCACCCGCTGCCAGTACGGGTCACCGGCGAACAGTACCGCGCACCAGCTCGATCACCTCGGGCCCGTTGAACAGGCCACGGACCCCCCACGCGATGCGGCACGCGGCCAGGCGCAGGTCGTAGTCGATCAGCGACCGGGCCGTGATGCGAGTCAGCGCGCGGCAGGGCGCACACGCCCGGGCCGGCCAGGGCGATGCGGGCCAGCACCTCGGCCAGGTCGTCGGGCATCGGGCCCAGTTCGTCGTACTCCCACCCGAGCGCTTCGCCCGCCCGGCCCACGTGGTCGGCGAATCGCTCGCCGACCGTGTCGGGCGCGCCGCCGGCGAACGCCGACACGAGACGGGACTGCGCCCAGAACAGGTCGTTGGTCGCACCCTCGTCGGCGAGCCAGTCGAGCCACAGCGGGGCCACCCAGTACCAGCGCTCGTCGACTCTCCCCGACCCGGCGGACGGCTCCACCGCCGGACGGCTGCGCGATCTCGCGACGTCAGCTCGCGGGACGCCAGCCTGGCGTCGATCCGCCGCGCCACCTGCGCCAGCGCGTCGTCGGCCGGGATCGGCCCGCCGTCGTCCGGCGCCGCCAATGTGAGCGGGTCACCGAGCTCGGCCAGCACAGCGCTCGGATACAGCAACGCGAATACCGGCATCCGCCCGGGGGCGCTCGCTGTCCATCGCGAAGGTCAACGGCAGCGCTCGTCCTTGCCGGCCGGCCGTCGTGTTGGCGAACGCCGGACGCCCCGACGCCGCCACCCGCCGGCGCTCCATCTCGTAGCTCACCAGCGTCGAGATTGCCCTCGGGCGCCAGCGTCCACGACGAGAAGATGAGCCGCTTGGTGAAGCCCCGCAGCGCCGGCTCGGCGTAGGGGCCACCCGGCTGGAGGTAGGGGAGCGACGGCGGCACCCACAGGAGCTTCCACGCGCCCCGGCCGACGACGTCGTCGACCAGCCAGCGCATGCGACCGTTGTCGAGGTCGATCTCGTCGTAGCTTCGCACCCGGTCGAAGTCGAGCAGCCCGGCCCCAACTGCCAGGTCGGCGACGTCGGCGTCGGGGCCGCTCGGTCTTGTCGTCGAACGCCTCGTTGAGCTTGTACCCGTCCATGAAGTTGACGAGGTTCGGCGCCGACAGCCAGTACTCCATCGGGTCGTAGACGCTCGAGGGCCCGGGCAAGGCGGGCCCCGGCCACGTAGCGAGCCGACGTCCTACGGGCGGCAGGTCGAGGCCCTCGCAGGGGCGCTCGGCGAGCATGCCCGACCGGTCGCTCGTGGCGCCCAGGCGCTCGGTGCGCACCATCACCCGGCGGAGCACCGGTTCGACCTGTGCCTTCGCCGCCCGGGCCGCCCGCCCGCCGTCGCGCCCCGCCTGCAGCAGGCCGTGTCGGAGGTCGCGGAAGCCGTGGCGCAGCGTGTCGACCGCGTCCGCGTCGTGTTCGAGCAGGAAGTCCGCGGTGTGGATCAGGTCGTCGTAGTGGTTGTCCTCGGCGTCGCCCGACGCGGTCAGCATCTTGTACGGCGTCGCCGACAGCAGCAGCACCCGGGCCCGTCGATCCGGCCGTCGTCGTCGACGTACGAGAACAGCTCGTGCGCCAGCTCGGCGGCGGCGGTGCGCTGCTCGTCGTCGGGCGAGGCCAGCAGGTGCTTGAAGCGCTGGAACTCGTCCAGGATGATCAGGTCCGGCTCCAGCGAGTTGAGGCAGGCCCGGGCCAGCAGGTCGCGCAGGTCGCCCATGAACTCGTTGCGCTTCCGCGGTCTCCTTCCAGTGCCAGCCCGACTGCGGTCGAGCCCACGCCGAAGATCTCGATCAGCTCGTCGAAGCGCTCGCGTAGCGCCGGGCGTCCGTCGAGCGAGGGCGGCGTCGCGCTTGTCGATCTCACGTGGCGAAGTTGTCGACCATCGTGCGGTCGAGCGTGCGGCGGTTCTCGTCGCGCACCCACCGGTATTGCTGCTTGAAGCGGTCGAGCGTGCGCACCCCGCCCTGGAAGATGCGGTACGAGCCCTGGTTGCGGAAGACAGCTCGGTCCCCAGCACCTCGCTCGAGCATCAGCCGCAGCACCGCACGCTCGCGGGCCTGGCCGCCGCCGCCCTTGAGGTCGAACGACGTTCCCGGTCGTGAACGACACGACGTTGATGTCGTTGTCGGCCAGGTTCGTTGGCCGTGACCGGCAGCATCGTCAGCCGGTCGGCGACCTCGAGGTTGCCCTCGCTCTGCGTGCGCAGCCGCCGCACGTTCTGGCGGGCGATGTCGGCGTTCGAGCAGACGTAGACGACGTCGATTCGCTTGACCTCGTCCTGGAGGTGCTCGATCGTGCGGGCGATCACGCCCCGGGCCACGAGCGTCTTGCCCAGTCCCACCTCGTCGGCCACGAGGAACCGATGTGCCGGGGACGAACCGTCGGTCGGATAGAAGCGATCGACCACGGTGTCGACGGTCGCCCGCTGGAAATCCTTGAGCTGCGCGAGGACGGGTCCGGCGTCGAAGCGGCTCATCGCGCGGCCTCCTCGGCGGGGCGGTATCGCGAGACCGGCTCCCACACGGCCTGGAATCCGCCGCGGCAGGACGGTGTCGCCGTGGTCGCCCAGGTCGTGCATCAGACGCTCGATGTGGTCGAGCCGGTCGGGGAACCGGTCGGCCGCCCGGACCAGCAGCTCGAGCAGCGGCAGCTCGTCCCAGCCTGCGCTGCTCCACCGGGACAGCCAGCGCTGGGCGACGGTGCCGGCCGCCCCGCCCAGTAGGGGGTCGTCGTCGGCGAGGAGTAGCAACAGATATCGAAGCAGCCGATCGGGATCGCGCAGCATGGCGGCCAACAGCCGGCTCTGGCGGTCCGCCGGGGCGCCGACGAGCTTGGTGGTGAGCACGAAGCGTCGTCGACGCCAATGTGCTGCCCGAGCGAGCAGTCAGCGCCACGACGAAGAAAGCCGAGACGCCTTCCAGCGTCACGCCGAAGCGCACGTCGGCGGGCTCGCCCAAGGCCTAGCAGCGGTGGCGGACTGCGCCTCCGCGAGCGTGGCGGGGCGAACGGTGGCCGTCACCGACGCGTCCAGCGAAGCGACCCTGGGGCACCGGGAGCGGACGGTCACTACGTCAGGGCGAGCTGGAAGTCGTCGCCGTCCGGAACGACCGTCGCCTCGAAGACGAGCGAGGCGAACCGCCGGCGCAGGTCGTCCAGCGTCGAGCTCGAGCCTGTCGGCCTCTGTCTCGCCCACCGCCTCGGGAAGCGGGACGTAGTCGATCATCAGGTCACCGAACGACGGCTCACCCGGAGTGTCGGCCAGCAGCGTCTCGACCCCGACGTCGGCCGGCCCCCGAAGCTCGGCCATGACCTCGACGTTCCCGCCGAACGCCGCGTCGGTGGCGTTGGCCGACCCGCTGAAGACCACGGCACCCTCGTCGGTGTCGAACACGAACAGCTTGGCGTGCAGGCCGCCGTGGATCCGCGCCTCCGGATGTCGGCGCCGGCATCGCGCCGTGGTCGACCCCTCGGCCGTGCCCACGTCGACCGTCGGGTTGAGCACGCGCCAGCCGGTCGAAGCGGCGGAGCACCGCCGGGTCGCATGCGGTCGAGCGACTCCTCGCCGCGAGACGAGCGTGCCGCCGGGGCACGCCGGTCTGTGAACCGCCGGAGCCACGGATCGCTCAGGAACGGCGACACGACCAGCAGCCGCCGTCGCCCGTCGGCGGCGGGACCGCCTGGCGGCTCGTCGTCCCGGCCGAGCACGTGGAGGTCGCATGTGCTCAAACGGCTCGGGGACCGCCAGCGGGACCGCGGCGAGGTCGTCGGCGAGATCCACGATCGCCCCGCGCCGATCGTCGTCGACCCGATGGACCGGCATGCCCGGCAGAGCCCGCACGAACCGGGCTACCGCCTCCTGCCGAGGCTGGATGTCGTCGGGCCGGGCGCCATATGCGTCGGACTCGAGGCAGAGCAGGGTGTCCCACGAGGTGTCGAAGGTCAGGTTGCGGGTGCCGCACAGGAGGCGGAGCACGTTGACGGTGCCCCGCGGTCGAGCGGTAGCGCACCACCCACACCTTCGGGTGGAACAGGTGGCCCGGGCGGGGCGGCGGCACCTCGTGTACAGCGCCTTCCAGCCAGGCGAACACAGTGCGATGGCGGGATGGCACGGCGATCTGGCCCGCCTGGCAGAACATCGTGATGCGGCCCGCGTGCCGGCGGATCGCTTCGAGCAGCCCCACGGGCTCGAGCCCGCTGTCGCCACTTTCGGTCTCGCCCGTGTCGAACAGGGCGAAGGCGATCGGGGCGGTCAGCAGCGCTTCGAGGTCGAGCGTGAACGAGGTGCCGATCCCCTGGTCGAGGTCGTAGCCGGGCGGCGGCCGCAGCGCGTCGAACAGCGCGGTGCGGTCATACGGGCTGAGCATCGCTCTCGATCCCCTCGTGGATGTCCCACAGGATCCGGGTGACCGGACCCCACCGGAACGACAGCTGCACGTCACCCTGGGCACCCGGTGAGCGCTCCCGTGCCCGCCGGTTGGCGAGCTTGGCCCGTGGGCCCTTGAGTCGCCGCCTCCCGCCGTCTGAGCTCGCTCGCGCACGCTCGAGGGGTCGGTGACGTCGACGCCGGCGACGGCGAGGTCGAGCCACCAGTCGACGAACCCCCGGACCGCGCTCGGACACGCGGCGTCTGCGGTGCGCACCTCAGTAGCCAGAACTCGGCCCGGTCCCAGCGGGCGAACGCCTCTCGCTGTGCCGCCATGTCGGCTGACCACAGGGCCAGCTCGGCGGCGTAGTCGACCTCGAGCGGTCGGCCGCAGTCCTGCTTCAGCAAGCGGGACAGCTCGTCGTTGTAGACGAGGCCCGCACCCCACGCGGCGAGCGAGAACAGGTGGGCGTGGTGGAGCTGGCGGGCGATGCCGGACGGCAGCTCAGCGGCCAGGCGGTGGTCCCACGGCAGATCGGCCTCGTCCGTCGGTCCTGCCGTCACGGGCGACGACCGCCAGGTACGAATCGGGCGCGGCATCGAGGATCCGGCCCTGCAGGAACAGCGCCTCGTCGGCCGTGAGCGCCAGCGTCGCCTGGTCGAACAGGCCGACCGGTGCCGGCGGCAGCCCGGGATGCCAGGCTCCGACGTAGGCCGGGCTCGCCGTCGGGACCGCCGCCGCGACGCCGCGCATCATTGCGCCGCCGGGCATCGAGGGAGGCTACGTAGTCGGCCCGGGTGCCCTCGAACGTGCGGATGCCCCACCGCCCGATGCCGCTCCAGTAGGCGAAGCTCGGGAGCTGCTTCGTGCTCCGGCGGGCGAACCGGCCGATGATCCCGTCGTGGTCGTCGCTGCCTCGTAGCAGCGCCTCGATCAGCGAGACCTCGCGCTCACGTGCTTCGGCGATGCCGTTGGCGGGCGAGACTGACGCGGTCCTCATCGAGGGAGGCGTATATCCAGGGAACGAGCAGGAAGTAGCGGGCCCGTGTGTGCAGCGTGCTGGTGCCCGGGAACAGCATCTCGCTGAACGCATCCCGCACGACACCGAACCCGAGCGGGTCGACCATTCCCTTGTCGTCGAACGCGCTGCCAGCGCGTCACGCACCCGCGCCGCATCGTCCTCACGGTGGTCCAGCCACGTGAACGTCGAAACGGCCATGTCTGCCTGCCCTTCTGCTGTGCCGCCAGCACAGCCCGCCGTCGGAGGACCGTATCCGCTCGCTGTGACGGATGTCTCCTCTTCGCAGCTCAGCTGACGGAGGCGAGGCGCCACATCCCCCGATGTCGTTCGATGAGCGGCCGGCTCTGGCGGCGGTCCCGATGCACGCCGGTGGAGAGACGGCGGAACGTCCACGTCGACGTATCGGGCAGCCGAGTCCGGATCGCTCCTTCGGACATCGGGCCCTGAGCATCCAGCAGCTGTAGGACCGCGAGATCACGCGTGAACAGGGTCGGTGAGTAGTCGACCCACGTGCGCAGCACCCGCACGTACCAGGCCTCGACCATGCTGCCCCCTTGCCTTACCGGGCTTCGATCAGCTCCCTGTCGGCGCCGACGGTACCTGGGCTCCCCGAGGCCGGGGTCGGCGGACGACTCGCGGTGACGGCTTCGTCCTGAGCCGCGATCACCTGTTCAGCTCACCGACCGACGCCGCGATGGCACTGCTCGGCCGAACGGCCCACGGATGGACTGCATAGAAGGCTCCGGACGATCGCTCGCTACACGACGTCTGCCGCGCATCGTCACGAGAGCCGGAGTTCCATCGCCGCTGGTACGAAGCCCACGTCGCCCGCGACGAGGATGCCACGCAGAACCTCGACCCCTGGCTTGCTCGGACCGGAGGGCTCGACGAGCGCCGCGGGGAGCGCTGGCGCTGCGTGGACGCGCTCATCCGCACCTGGGAACGTCACCTCGTGCCCCAGTGGACGACCAAGCCCGGAACGCTGGCCTTCAACGGGTTCAACGGTCAGATGTTCCTCAACCAGTTCGGGACACCCGGCGTCAGGCCGCGAAGGCGACGCAGTGGACGCCGGGGAGCGCGGTGGCGAGGGTGCGCCAGGTGGCGCCGCTGTCGTCGGACAGGTGCACCTCGCCCGTCGGGGTGCCCACGGCGACCAGCGCGCCCGCCGCGGCCAGTTCGTACGTGTTGACGTTGTGGGGGAACGCCGCGGGGAGGCCGGCCGTGCAGCGGGTGAAGGGCGCCTGGCGCTCGCCGAGCGGGCGGCGGTAGACGGCTCCCTCGCTGGTGGCCGGACCGGTCGAGGCCGATGCCAGCAGCCAGCCGTCGGCGACGGCCACGGCCCGGCAGTAGGGCGCGTGGAGGCCGTCGTGGCTCCAGTGCCATGTCTCGCCGCCGTCGTCGCTCTGGCCGACACCGATGGCGCCGGCGACCGCCACCACGTCCCCGGCGCACACGACCTGGTGGTCGTCCGCCTCGGCGGGCACCACCTCGATCCAGCCCGCGGCCTGGCGCTGCCACACGCCGCCCACGTGGACGCCCGCGAACCGGCCCCGCGGCCCCACCGCCAGCGAGCGGGTGTCGGGGGGGCCGCCCCACGGGGTCGACCAGCCCCGGCGGGTCGGCACGGCGTCGAACAAGGGGTCTCGCGCCGGACCCTGCGGCCCGCCGACCTCGACGATGCGGGCGTCGCTCGTCCCCACGAGGGCGCCGCCGCCGTCGAGGGCGGCCACGCAGCGCGGCACGAGGTCGTCGGGCAGCTCGACGGCCGCCCCGGTGTCGAGCGCCATGACCCACCGGTTGGCGACGACCCAGTCGCCCGAGACCGAGGTGACGTCGGCCCCGGCGAGCGTGCGCCGTTCCACCGTGCCGTCGAGGGCGAGATCGAGCAGGCCATCCGCGGTTCCGACCAGGAGCATCGGACAAGGATGCCGGACGGTGGTCGCCAGGTCACTCTTCGCCGAACCGCGAGGGTCGATCGGCCGAAATCGGGTGCGGGCGCCAGGCGACCCCCACCGTAGGATCGGGCGCGCATGGCTCTCGTCGCGGTCCTCGACTACGGCATCGGCAACCTCCACTCGGCGCAGAAGGCGCTGCAGCGCGTGGGGGCCGACGCCCGGCTCACCGCCGACCCCGCGCTCATCCGCGATGCGGCCGGCGTCGTCCTGCCCGGCGTGGGCAACTTCGGCCGCTGCATCCAGGCGCTCGAGGCGACGGGCCTCGACGAGCTGGCCATCGAGTGCGCCGCGTCCGGGCGCCCGTTCCTCGGCGTGTGCGTCGGGATGCAGATGCTGTACCAGGGCTCGGAGGAGAGCCCGACCGTGCCCGGCCTCGGCGTGCTGCCCGGCACGATCCGCCGCCTGCCCGACGGGGTGAAGCGGCCGCAGATGCAATGGAACATCCTCGTGCCGCGGGGCCCGAGCGGGCTGCTCGATGGGCTGCCCGACCCGGCCTGGGTCTACTTCGTCCACTCGTACGCGGCCGACAGCGACGAGTACGCCGTCGCCGTGTGCGACTACGGCGGTCCGGTCGTGGCGGCGGTCGAGCAGGACGCGCTCTGGGCCACACAGTTCCACCCCGAGAAGTCCGGGGCCACCGGGCTGCGCCTGCTGGCCAACTTCGTGGGGCGGGCCGCGGCCGCCGCCGAGGCGGCCTGAGCGTTGCCGCTCGACCTCTACCCGGCCATCGACCTGCGGGACGGCCACTGCGTGCGGCTGTATCAGGGCGACTACGGCCGCGAGACCGTCTACGGGGACGACCCCGTGGCGCAGGCTCGCGCCTTCGCCGCCACCGGGGCGCCGTGGGTGCACGTCGTCGACCTCGACGCCGCCCGCACCGGCGACCCGGTCAACCGCGAGATCGTCGCCGCCATCGCCGCCGCGGTGGACGTGCCGGTGCAGTCCGGGGGCGGGGTGCGCGACGACGCTGCGGCCGACGCGCTGCTGAGCGCGGGCGTGCGCCGGGTGGTGGTGGGCACCGCGGCGCTCGACGATCCCGGCTGGGTGCGACGCCTCGCCGCCCGCCATCCGGGCCGGGTGGCCGTGGGCCTCGACGCCCGGGGCCGCGACGTGGCGGTGCGGGGGTGGACCGAGGGCTCGGGCCGCGACCTCGTCGAGCTCGCCCGCGAGTTCGACGACGCCGGCGTGGCCGCCCTGGTCGTCACCGAGATCGGCCGCGACGGCACGCTCGAGGGCCCGGCGCTCGACCAGCTCGCCGCGGTGCTGGAGGCGACCGGGCTCGACGTCGTCGCCTCGGGTGGCGTCGGGGCGCTCGACGACCTGCGGGCGCTCGCCGCCCTGCGGTCCGGGGGCCGCGGCCTGGCCGGCGCCATCGTGGGCCGGGCGCTCTACGAGGGCGCGTTCACGCTGTCGAAGGCCGTGGAGGTAGTGAGCGATGCGTAGCGTCCGCGTCATCCCGTGCCTCGACGTCGACGCGGGCCGGGT
Source organism: uncultured Acidimicrobiales bacterium (assembly GCA_963842395.1). Classification (GTDB taxonomy): domain Bacteria; phylum Actinomycetota; class Acidimicrobiia; order Acidimicrobiales; family VFJN01; genus ZC4RG19. The sequence goes on along the minus strand of CAWJGJ010000001.1, from coordinate 1,028,185 downwards.
GGTCAAGGGCGTCAACTTCGTGGGCCTGCGCGACGCGGGCGACCCGGTCGAGCTGGCCGCCCGCTACGACGCCGAGGGCGCCGACGAGCTGGTCTTCCTCGACATCACGGCCTCGTCCGACCAGCGGGCGACCACGGTCGACCTGGCCCGGCGGGTGGCCGACGAGGTGTTCATCCCGTTCACGGTGGCGGGCGGCGTGCGGACGGTCGAGGACGCGCGGGGGCTCCTCATGGCGGGGGCCGAGAAGGTGGGCGTCAACACCGCGGCGGTCGAGCGGCCCGAGCTCGTGAGCGAGATGGCGGCCGAGTTCGGCGCGCAGTGCGTGGTGGTGTCGATCGACGCCCGCCGGGGGCCCGCCGGCGGCTGGGAGGTCTACGTCCACGGGGGCCGCACGCCGACGGGCCTGGACGCCCTCGAGTGGGCCCAGCGGGTCGAGGCGCTGGCCGCGGGCGAGATCCTCCTCACCTCCATGGACCGCGACGGCACCAAGCAGGGGTTCGACCTCGAGCTCACCCGCGCGGTCACCGCGGCGGTGGGCGTCCCGGTGGTCGCCAGCGGCGGCGTGGGCACGCTCGCACACCTGGTGGAGGGCGTGATCGTCGGCGGGGCCGACGCCGTGCTGGCCGCCTCGATCTTCCACTTCGGCGAGCACACGGTGGCCGAGGCCAAGGCCGAGCTGCAGCGCGCCGGCGTCATGGTCCGCCCGGCCTGAGCGGCTTCTCGCCCCGGCCTGCATGCTCCGCCCCGCCCCACGCGGGCGTGGGTGCCGGGCGGGCCTGCTCCCCCCGCTCGACGCGGGCGTCGGCGCCGGGCGGGCCTAGCCTGATCGGGTGGCCGCCGACTCCGCTGCTCTCACACGCCCCGCGGACGCCATCGCCACCGCCGTCGCCGACTCCGCCGCTCCGACGCGCCCCGCCGACGCCATGGCCGTCGCCGACGTGCCGGCGCTTGTGCCTGACGCGGCACCGGCCCCCGACGCAGCGCCGGTGCCCGACGCGGCGGCCATCGCCGGCCTGCTGGCCGACGAGCGCCGCCGGCGTGTGGTGGCGGCGCTCGTGCTCGGGTCCTCGACCGTGGACGAGGTGCGCCGGTCCACCGGCCTGTCCACGCGCGACGTGGCGGAGGCGCTGTCCCGCCTCGTGGCGGGCGAGCTCGTGGAGCGGAGCGACGACGGCCGGCACATCCTGCTGGGCGAGGCGTTCCGGCGGGCCGCCGTCGCCGCCGCCCCCGCCCGCCCGGCGCCCGATCCGACCGGCGATGCGCCCGAGGACGAGGCCCGGGTGCTCCGCACCTACTTCCGCGCGGGACGCCTCACCCGCATCCCGACCCAGCGGGCCAAGCGGTTGGTGGTGCTCGACCGGCTGGCCCAGGAGTTCGAGGTCGGCCTCCGCTACTCCGAGCGCCAGGTCAACGCCGCCCTCCGGCGCCTCCACCCCGACGTGGCCTCGCTGCGCCGCTACCTGGTGGACGAGGGCTACCTCGACCGCGAGCCCGGCGGCGAGTACTGGCGGGCCGGGGGCACCGTCACCGCCGCGGCCAGCGGTGACGGCGGCTCGGCGCCGGCGCCGTCACCGCGGTAGCCGTCACGGCGGGTCGGCGACCGCGATCAGCCAGTCGGTCAGCCGGGTGGCGACCGCGGCGGTGGCACCGGCGAGCAAGTGATCGGCCATGGGCACGGGCTCGACGGTGACGTCGGGCCACGACCGCGTCGTCTCCTCGACCCAGGCCGGCGGGGCGAAGGCGTCGTGCTCCGGCGCCATGACCAGCACCGGTCGCCGGTCGCCCTGGCCGGGACGGGGCGGGCCGGAGTAGCGGAACGGCGGTGCGACGAGCGCCCACCCGGCATGGCGGTCGTCCCCCACCGACAGCGCCACGTCGGCGCCGAACGAGTACCCGGCCAGGAACAGCGGCACGTCGTCGCCGACCTCGGTGGCCAGCCGGTGGAGGGCGGCCACGACGTCGGCCCGTTCGGCCACGCCCTCGCCGGTCGCCCGGCGCGGGCCGGGTCGGCGGAAGTCGAACCGCAGGCACGCGACGTCCGCCGCGGGCAGCGCCCGGAACAGCGCGTCGACGACCGGGTTGTACCGGTCGCCCCCGTACGCGGGGTGCGGATGGCACACAACGGCGCCGGCCCGCACCGAGGCCGGCACCCGCAGGTCGCCCACCAGGGTCTCGCCGTCCGCGGTGAGCAGCGAGATCGCCTCGGCCGAATCGTGCGTCACGGGGGCAGGACGGTAGCGTCGAAGCGTGCCCGACCCCGCAACGACCGCCGTCGGCAACGGCCGCCGCACCGGCGACCAGGCCGGGAACCCACAGGGTGAGGCGGCCGCCCCGCCACCAACACCGGCACGTCCGGTGCGCCGGGCACGGCGTCGGGTGCCGGCCTGACCCGGGCGCCGGGCACGACCTCCGCCGGCGACAAGCTCGCCATCAAGATGCTCAACGACAGGGTGTTGGTGCGGCTCGACGGCGGGGAGGGTGAGCGGACCTCGTCCGGCGGCATCCTCATCCCCGCCACCGCCCAGATCTCCAAGCGGCTGGCCTGGGCCGAGGTCGTCGCCGTCGGCCCCAACGTGCGGACCATGCAGCTGGGGGACCACGTGCTGTTCAACCCCGAGGACCGCTACGAGGTCGAGGTGCGGGGCGAGGACTACATCATCCTGCGCGAGCGCGACGTCCACGCCGTGGCGGCCAGCCGCCTGGGCGAGCCCTCGACCGGTCTCTACCTGTAGCGGAACCCCGGACGGCCCGGCGGGCGACGCCCGGGTCTGGCCGGCAGGCACATCGCCTGGCCCGCGGCCCCGGCGACACCACGGCGTGAACGCGTTTACGGCCACGGGGAGTGCGGTCCTACCATGGCGGAGTGCCGGCTACGACCTTCCCCGCCATCGACGCCACCGACGAGCAGCTCGCCCGGGTGCGCTACGACGCCGACGGGTTGGTGCCCGCCATCGTGCAGGAGGCCGCGACGGGCCAGGTGCTGATGATGGCGTACATGAACGCCGAGACGCTGCGCCTCACCTTCGCCGAGGGCCGGACCGTGTTCTGGAGCCGCAGCCGGCAGGAGGTGTGGCGCAAGGGCGACACCTCGGGCGAGGTCCAGGTCGTGCGCAGCGCCCACTACGACTGCGACGGCGACACCCTCCTGTTCGTGGTCGACCAGCAGGGCCAGGGCGCCTGCCACACGGGCAACCACGCCTGCTTCCACCGGGCCTTCGGCACGGGCGCCGACGGCACGCCCCCCGCGGCACCCGCCGTGGGCGCCACCGGCTCCTGACGCCGCGCCGCCCCATGGTCAGGCCCTCGCTCGACGAGTTCCGGACGCTGGCCCGCACCCACACGGTCATTCCCGTGTGGCGCGAGCTGCTGGCCGACCTCACGACGCCCGTCGCCGCCTTCAGCCGCCTGGTGGGTGACGGCACCGGCTTCCTGCTCGAGTCGGTCGAGCACGGCGAGGCCCGCTGGAGCCGCTGGAGCTTCGTGGGCCGCAACCCCCTGGCCACGCTGACGGCCCGCGGCCTCGACGTGGCCGTGACCGGTACCGTGCCCGCCGGCGTGCCCCGCGACCGGGGCATCCTCGCCGCGCTCGAGGCCCTGCTGGCCGAGTGGCGCGCCCCGTCGCTGCCCGACCTGCCGCCACTGCACGGCGGCGTGCTGGGCTACCTCGGCTACGACGTGGTGCGCGAGGTCGAGCACCTGCCCGACGTGCCCAAGGACGACCAGGGGCACGCCGACGCCGTGGTGTCGGTGATCGGCCAGCTGGCCGCCTACGACCACTGGCGCCAGCGGGTGGTGCTCATCGAGAACGTCGTCGCCCCGGCGGGCGCGTCCGACGACGACCTGGCGGCGCTGTACACGTCGGCCGTCGCCCGCCTCGACGAGCTGGCCGCCGACGGCGCCCGCCCGGTGGACGAGATGCTGGTCGAGCCGCCGCCGCCCGACGAGCCGCTGCCACGGGTGCACTCGACCATGGGCAGTGACCTGTACGGCCGGGCGGTGGAGGTGGCGCGCGAGCACATCATGGCCGGCGACATCTTCCAGGTGGTGCTGTCGCAGCGGTTCGACTTCGACCTCGAGGCCGAGCCCTTCGACCTGTACAGGGTGCTGCGCCAGGTGAACCCCAGCCCCTACATGTACTTCGTGCGTCAGCCCGGCCTCAGCCTGGTGGGCGCGTCTCCCGAGCCGCTGGTGCGGCTGGTCGACGGGCGCGTCATCTCCCGCCCCATCGCGGGCACCCGCCGGCGGGGTGCCACCGACGAGGAGGACGCCCGCCTGGCCGGCGAGCTGCGCGAGCACCCCAAGGAGATCGCCGAGCACGTGATGCTCGTCGACCTGGCGCGCAACGACGTCGGCCGGGTCGTGCAGTTCGGCACCGAGCAGGTCGAGGAGTACCTGACGCTCGAGCGCTACAGCCACGTCATGCACCTGACCTCCCAGGTGGCGGGCGATCTGGCGCCCGGGCGCACGGCGGTCGACGTCCTGCGGGCCACGCTGCCCGCCGGCACGGTCTCGGGCGCGCCCAAGGTGCGGGCCATGCAGATCATCGACGACCTGGAGCCCACCAAGCGGGGGCCGTACGCCGGGGTGGTCGGGTACCTCGACTTCTCGGGCAACATCGACACCGCCATCGCCATCCGCACGATGGTGGTCGACGACGAGGGCCGGGCATCGGTGCAGGCCGGCGCGGGCATCGTGGCCGACTCTGTGCCCGCCCACGAGGACCTGGAGTGCCGCAACAAGGCCCGCGCCCTGCTGGCTGCGGTCCCCGCCGCCCGCCGCATGACGGCCGCCCGCCGGGCCCGCGACGCCCAGGCCGCGTCCGGGTAGCTCCCGCCGGACGGGGGGCTCGCGGCCGGGACTGCGCCGCCGGGCCGGCAGCGTGGGCGCGACTCGCCCAGCCGTCCGGCGGTGGCCAGGTCGGCGCGGCCTCCCGTCAGGGCTCGTCCGCGTAGGTCCAGTCGGGCTGCTTGAGGGCCTGGCGGTCGTCGTAGGTGGCGGTACCGCCCGCCAGCTCGACCAGCTTGGGCAGGCGGAAGCCTCGGGACGGGCGGGGGGCGCCGTCGAGCGCCGCGTCGACCTCGTCCGCGAAGCCGGCGAGCACGCTGCCCACCACCCGCTGCTCCTGCACCGGCAGGTAGCAGCGGTTCCCGTCGGTCACGGACCGCAGCCGGTAGGCGATCGTCTCCACGTCCTCGGGGGTGGCCGTCGCCGCCAGCAGCGCGTCGAGGCCGCTCGTCACCTCGCCGCACCCGAGCTTGCAGGCCGGGCACTGCCCGCACGACTCCACGTAGAGGAACCGCGACACCGCCTGGGCCACCTCCAGCATCGACGCCGTGTCGTCGAGCACCAGGAAGCCGGCGGCGCCCATCCCGGAGCCGACCGCCTCCAGGCCCTCGTAGCTGCACGGCGCGTCGAGGCCCTCGGCGGTGATGACGGGGTTGGCCACCCCGGGTAGGACGGCCTTGATCGTCCGGCCCGGCGCCACGCCACCGCCCACGATCTCGATGACCTCCCGCAGCGGGGTCCCCAGCTCGACCTCGCCGACCCCGGGCCGCACCACGTCGCCCACCACCGTGGCGACCACCACGCCCGGCGAGCGGTCGGTGCCGAGCGAGCGGTGCCACTCGGGCCCCCGGCCCAGCACCTGGGTCACGGCGGCCAGGGTCTCGACGTTGTTGACGACCGTGGGGTTTGAGGCGACGAACCCGGTGGCCGCCAGCCCGCCCGGCGACGCGCTCCAGCCGCTGCTCGGCACGGTGGCGAACAGGCCCTCGATGTAGGGCGGCACGAGGCGGGGGAGCGGCGCCTCGCCCTCGATCACCTGCAACAGCCCGGTCTCCTCGCCGAACAGGTAGGCGTCCGGCCCCAGCACCACCTGGACGGGCGGGTCGCCGATCAGCCCTGCGGCGGTCATCTCGTCGACCGCGCTGGCCAGCCGCTCGCACTCGACGCCGAACCGCTCCTTGGTCCCGATGAACGCTCGCTCGGCGCCCACCGCGAACGCGGCGATGGCCACCCCCTCGACCACCGCGTAGGGATTGGCCCGGATGAGCGCCCGGTCCTTGAACGTCGCCGGCTCGCCCTCGGCGGCGTTGCACACCACGAACGTACGCTCGGCGGCGCCGCCGCCGGCGGCCGCGTCGCGCACCGACTGCCACTTGCGGCCGGTGGGGTAGCCGCCGCCACCCCGCCCCCGCAGGCCCGAGAGGAGCACCTCCTGGACAGTGGCACCGGGCCCGAGGCCGCGGGCTCTCGCGAGCCCGGCGCCGCCGCCCCGGGCAAGGTGGTCATCGAGGTCGGCGACCGGCGGATCGGCGAGCAGCACGGGAGCGGCCATGCGCCCACGCTACGGTCGGACGCCGCGGCCCCGTCTGCGACCGACGCCCGACGTCCGGCGCCGGCGGGATCGGGTTCCGGCCCGGATGCTGACAGACTGCCCACCATGAGCGCCGCCGCCCCTGACGCCGCCGGCACGGTGGACCTGCGCGCCCGCCTGGGCGCATGCGTCGTTGACCGCGATGTCGTGCGGGTCGCCGGCCCCGACGCCCTCGCCTACCTCCAGGGCCAGCTCAGCCAGAACGTCGCGGCCCTCGGCGCCGGCGCGTCCGCCTGGTCGTTCGTGCTCCAACCCACCGGCAAGGTCGATGCCTGGGTGCGGGTGACGCGGACGGGCGACGACGAGGTCGTGCTCGACGTCGACGGCGGCCACGGCCCGGCGGTGCTGGCACGGCTGCGGCGCTTCCTGCTCCGCACGAAGGCCGACGTCGACCTGCTCGACTGGCGCTGCGTGGCCCTGCGGGGGCCGGGCGCCGCTGCCGTGGCCCCGGGCGACGGCGCCCTCCGGGTGCCGGCGGCGTGGCCCGGCGTCGACGGGGTCGACCTGCTGGGCGCCGCGGTCGAGCCGCCGCCGGGGGTGCCCGTCGTGGGCCGCGACGCCTACGAGTCGTTGCGCATCCGCTCGGGGGTGCCCGCGCTCGACGCGGAGCTGACCGAGGCCACGATTCCGGCCGAGGCCGGCCAGTGGGTGATCGACGCCTCGGTGAGCTTCACCAAGGGCTGCTTCACCGGCCAGGAGCTGGTCGCGCGCATCGAGAGCCGCGGCGGCCACGTGCCCCGGCGGGTGCGGGGCGTCGACGTGCCGGGCGATGGCCCGCCCACGCCGGGCACGCCGGTGGTCGTGGAGGGAGCCGAGGTGGGCCACCTCACGTCGGTGGCGCCCGGCCCCGGCGGGCGGGGCAGCGTGGCCCTCGCGGTGGTGGCACGCAAGGTCGAGCCGCCCGCCGCCGCCCGGCTGGACGTGGGCGGGACGACCGTGGAGGCCACCGTGCTGGGCCTTCCGTTCGACGAAGATCGCTGACCGGGGTCGGGATGGGGGAGCCGAGCCACTACGACGTCCTGGGGGTGGCGGAGCGGGCGTCGCCCGACGAGGTGCGGGCCGCCTACCGGCGGGCCGCCCGCGATCATCACCCCGACGCGGGCGGGAGCGCCAGGCGGATGTCCGAGGTCAACGCCGCATGGCACGTGCTGGGCGACCCGCTCCGGCGCGCCGCCTACGACCGCCAGCTCGCCCGGCCGGCAGGCCACGGGGGTCACACCGGCGGCCCGGCGTCGCCGTTCGGGACGGGCGGGCCGGACGAGTGGGACCTCGACGCCGACGCCTACCGCGGCGCCGAGGACTGGGCCGACCTGGCCGACGCCACGCCCGTGCGGGAGACCCGGTCCCTCGACGGCTGGTGGGCGATGATCCCGCCGGCGACCCTGCTGTCGGCCGTCGCCATGCTGATGGGCGCGTTCGTGTTCGCCGCGCCGGCCCTGCTGGCCCTGGCGGGCGGCCTGTTCCTGCTGGCCGGCGGCCTGTTCGTGATCGCCCCGCTGCGCGCCATGAGCCAGAAGGGGCCGCGGTAGCCGCGCGCCTCCCGGACCCGTGACCTGGGTCCGAGCGGCAGCGTGGGGCTAGGGTCGCCGCGATGGCGCAGATCGCATATGTCGTGAAGTTGACCGCCGCCGAGGGCAAGCGGGACGAGGCCCTGGCCACGCTGGGCAAGCTCGTCGACGCCACCGAGGGCGAGCCGGGCACCGTGCAGTACCTGCTGCACACCGAGACCAGCGAGCCGGACACCATCTGGTTCTACGAGCTCTACGCCGACCAGACCGCGTTCGAGGCCCACAGCACCAGCGCGACGATGGCCGAGGTGATGGGCCTGCTCGGCGGCGGGCTGCTGGCGGGCGGGGCCGACATGCGCCAGCTCGACGTCATCCGCCACAAGGGCGAGGCGGGCTGACCCCCGGGCACCGGGGACGATGGCCACCTACCTCGACCGGATCCTCACCGCCCACCGGGACCGCGCCGCGGCCGACGACCGGCCGCTGGCGCCGCTCGTGGCCGAGGCCCGGGCGCGGCCGTTGCCGCGGGGCTTCGCCGCCGCGCTGCGCGGGGCCGAGGGCCTGGCGGTCATCGCGGAGGTCAAGCGGCGGTCGCCGTCCAAGGGCGACCTGGCCGCCGGGCTCGACCCGGCGACCACGGCCCGGGCCTACGAGCGGGGCGGGGCCACCTGCCTGTCGGTGCTCACCGACGTCGAGTTCTTCGGCGGCTCCCCGGCCGACCTGCAGGCGGCGCGGGCCGCCACGCAGCTGCCGGTGCTGCGCAAGGACTTCACCGTCTCGCCGGCCGACGTGTGCGACGCCCGCCTCATGGGGGCCGACGCCGTCCTGCTCATCGCCGCCGCCCTCTCGGACGGCGAGCTGGCCGAGCTCCACGCGCTGGCCGTCGACGTCGGCCTCGACGCCCTGGTCGAGGTGCACGACGAGGCGGAGCTCGCCCGGGCGCTGGCCGCCGGCGCCACCCTGGTGGGGGTCAACCAGCGTGACCTCGTCACCTTCGAGGTCGACAGCGACCGCGCCGTCCGGGTCGGCGCCGTCATGCCGCCCACGGTGGTCCGGGTGGCCGAGTCCGGTGTCCGGGGCCCCGAAGACGCCGCCGCCCTGGCCGCCGCCGGGTTCGACGCCGTGCTGGTCGGGGAGCTGCTGGTCACCGCGGGCGATCCCGAGGGGGCGGTGGCGCGCCTGCGTGCCGCGTCGTGAGCGTGGCCTGCCGCTGACCCGCCGACCGGCCGTCGGCTGACCCGCCGGATCGTCGCCCGATCGGCACCGAACCGGCTTCGGGACACGGCCACAACCTCGGTAGCCTGCCCGCGGTGTTCGTCAAGGTGTGCGGGATCACGAGCGAGGAGGATGCCCTGCTCGCGGTCGCCATGGGGGCCGACGCCCTCGGCTTCGTGCTCGCACCGTCGAGCCGGCAGGTCACCCCGCAGCAGGCGGCCGACATCGTCAAGCGGCTGCCCGCGGAGATCGTGACCGTCGGCGTGTTCCGCGACGAGACCCGCCAGCGGGTGGTCGACATCGCCCACCGCGCCGGCCTCCGTGCGGTGCAGCTCCACGGGCACGAGTCCTCGGCCGACAGCCACTGGATACGCCAGCGGGTGCGGCTGCTCGTCAAGGCCTTCGCCGCCGGCGACCCCCAGCTCGAGCAGGCCGACGACTACGCGGCCGACGCGTTCCTGGTCGACTCGGCGACCCCGGGCTCGGGCGAGGTGTTCGACTGGTCCCTGGCCGAGGGGGCGCCGGCCGGCCGCCGGATCATCCTGGCGGGGGGCCTGACGCCCGCCAACGTCGCCGACGCCGTGCGGGTCGTGCGGCCGTGGGGTGTCGACGTGTCGACCGGCGTCGAGTCGTCGCCCGGCCGCAAGGACGCCAGCAAGATCCGGGCCTTCGTCGAGGCCGCCAAGGGCGCCGAGCCGCCGCCCCCTCCCGCCCCGGCCGAGCGCGACGACCGGCCCTTCGACTGGATGCTCGACGAGCGCGCCTGACCGCGCCCCGCCGTCCGTCCCCGACCCTGCTTGGACCCGTCCATGAGCGAGACTGCCACCGTGCCTGTGATGGGCGACCCCGGGCCGACCGGCCGCTTCGGCGAGTTCGGGGGCCAGTTCGTCCCCGAGACGCTGGTGCCGGCCTGCCAGCAGCTGGACGTGGCGTTTCGCGAGGCTTGGGCTGACCCCGTCTTCCGGGCCGAGCTCGACCGCCTGCTGCGCGACTACGCGGGCCGCCCCTCGTTGCTCACCGAGTGCGGCAACCTGTCGACCGAGCTGGGCTGCCGCCTGCTCCTCAAGCGCGAGGACCTCAACCACACCGGGTCGCACAAGATCAACAACGTGCTCGGCCAGGCGCTGCTGGCCAAGCGCATGGGGAAGACCCGGATCGTCGCCGAGACCGGCGCCGGGCAGCACGGCGTGGCCGCCGCGACCGCCGCCGCGCTGCTGGGCCTGGAGTGCACGGTGTTCATGGGCGAGGTCGACATGGGCCGCCAGGCGCTCAACGTGTTCCGCATGCGCCTGCTGGGGGCCGAGGTGCGCTCGGCCACCTCCGGCAGCCGCACCCTGAAGGACGCCACCAACGAGGCGCTGCGCCACTGGGTCGCGACCGTCGAGGACACCCACTACTGCCTGGGCTCGGCCATGGGCCCCCACCCGTACCCCTTCATGGTGCGCGAGCTGCACCGGGTCATCGGCGACGAGGCCCGCGAGCAGTGCCGGTCGCTCACGGGCGGCGATCCCGACGTGGTCGTGGCGTGCGTCGGCGGCGGCTCCAACGCCATCGGCATCTTCTCCGGCTTCGCCGAGCTGCCCGGCGTCGAGCTGCTGGGCGCCGAGCCCGCTGGCGGCGCCGCCGTCGGCCACGGGATCCCCGGGGTGGTCCACGGGTCGAAGTCGTACCTGTTGCAGGACGAGTACGGCCAGGTGCTCGAGGCCGAGTCGGTGTCGGCCGGGCTCGACTACCCCGGCGTCGGCCCCGAGCACGCTCACCTGGCCGAGATCGGCCGGGCCCGCTACGAGCGGGTCGCCGACGACGAGGTCCTGGCGGCGTTCGAGCTGCTGTCCCGCGCCGAGGGCATCATCCCCGCGCTCGAGTCGGCCCACGCGCTGGCCCTCGTCAGTCGCGAGCGGGCGACGCTGGCCGGCAAGGTCGTGCTGGTCAACCTCTCGGGCCGGGGCGACAAGGACGTGGCCCAGGTGGCCCAGCTCCTCGGCGCCGACCTGTCGGGCACGGGCCTGTCGTGAGCGTCGCCGTGGGTCCGGAGGACGCCGCCGATCCCGCCGGTCCGGTCCGGCCGGCCGACCCCGCGGGGGGTACCGGTGTCGGCACGATCGAGGCCCGGCTGCGCGCCGCCCGTGCCGCCGGCCGCAAGCTGCTCGTGCCCTACGTGACCGGCGGCTTCCCCGGCTGGGAGCGCACGGTCGACGCCTGCGCCGCCGCCGGAGCGGACGCCATCGAGGTCGGCATCCCGTTCTCCGACCCGGTCATGGACGGGCCGACCATCCAGGAGGCGTCCGAGCGGGCGCTGGCGGCTGGCGCCACGCCCCAGGGCATCGTCGGTGCCGTAGGCGACCTCGACACCGGCGGCGTGCCGCTGGTGGTGATGACCTACTACAACACCGTCCACCGCTACGGCCATGAGCGCTTCGCCCTGTCGCTCGTCGCCGCGGGCGTGTCGGGCGCCATCGTGCCCGACCTGCCGCTCGAGGAGGTCGGGCCGTGGGCCGCGGCAGCGGACGCCGCGGGGGTCGAGACGGTGCTCCTGGCCGCACCGACGGGGACGGACGAGCGCCTGGCCCGGGTCTGCGCCCGCTCGCGGGGCTGGGTCTACGGGGTGGGCCTGCTGGGCGTCACGGGCGAGCGGGCCGCGTTGGCCCGCAGCGCGCTCGACATCGCGCGCCGGCTCAAGGCGCTCACCGACAAGCCGGTGCTCGTGGGCATCGGGGTCTCCGACGCCGCCCAGGCGGCCGAGGTCGCCTCGGTGGCCGACGGCGTGATCGTCGGGTCCGCGCTGGTGCGGCGGCTGCTCGACGGTGGCGGCCCGGCCGCGGCGGGCGAGTTCGTGGCGGAGCTGCGGGCGGGCCTCGACGCCCTCGGAGGCGCGCCCTCGTGACCGACCTCCCGTGGCCGGGCGCGGAGAGCCCCGCGCCGGGCAGGCCACCGGTGCCGCCCGGGGCGCCCGATCCGCCACCGGCCCCTCCCGCCGCGCCCACACCGCCGGGCGCGTATCCGCCGCCTGGTGGGTTTCCACCGCCGGGAGCGCAGGCGCCGCCGAGCGCGTATCCACCGCCTGGTGGGTTCCCGCCGCCGGGCGCACATCCGCCGAGTGCGGCCCCGCGTCGCCCGCTGGCGCCGCCGGGTGGGTTTCCGCCGCCGCCGGGTCGGTTTCCGCCGCCGGGCGCATACTCGCCGCCGCCGGGTGGGTTTCCGCCGCCGGGCGCATACCCGCCGCCTGCGGCGCTGGGTCGCCCGCCGGCGCCGCCCGCTCAGCTCCCGCCGCACGTCGCGCCGCGTCCGCCTCTCCCGCCACCCGCCGCCTACGGCCGGACGAGACACGGGCCGCCACCGGGATATCCGTGGGGCATGCCGTGGGCGCCGGCGACCCCGCCTCGCCGGCGTCGGTGGCCGGCGGTGGTGGTCACCGTGGTCGCGGTGCTCGGGCTGGCGGTCGCCGGGTTCGTGGTGGTGGAGAACGCCCAGCCCGCCCACCCCGACGAGTGGGACGAGCGGGTGGCGCCCCTCGCCGACTTCGTCGAGCGCGAGCGGAGCCTGTCGTTCGACCACCCCGTCACGGTCGACTTCCTCAGCGACGAGGAGTACTCGGACGCGACCCGCAGTGACGAGGGCGAGCTGTCCGAGGACGACCGTGCGCTCCTCGAGGAGTCGGGCGCGGTGTACGAGGCGCTCGCCCTGGTGCCGCCGGGTACCGACCTGGTGCAGACCAGCAACGACATGGCCGACTCGGGCACGCTCGCCTTCTACGACCCCGACACCGAGCGCGTGACGGTGCGCGGCACCGAGATGAGCACCGGGCTGGCCGTCACGCTCGTGCACGAGCTCGTGCACGTGGCCCAGGACCAGGCCTTCGACCTCGAGCGGCCGCCGGCCGGCCACACGTCGGGTGCGTTCGAGGGCTTCGACGCCCTGGTCGAGGGGGACGCCACCCGGGTCGAGATGGCCTACCTCGACACCCTGAGCCTCGAGGAGCAGGGCGCCTACTGGGAGGACTACGACGCCGAGTACGAGGAGAGCCAGGAGCAGCTCGCCGAGGTGCCCGGGGCGCTGCAGGCACTGTTCGGCGCCCCCTATGCGCTCGGCCAGCCGATGGTCGACCTCATCGTGGAGGACGGGGGCAACGCCGCGGTCGACGCCGCCTTCGACGCGCCGCCGACCAGTAGCGAGCACCTCTTCGACCCGCGCTCGTACTTCGGCGACGACCTGCCCGCCGACGTCGACGGCCGCGATCTGCCCGACGGGGCCGAGCAGATCGGCCACCGCGACGAGCTGGGGGCGACCGCCCTGTTCCTCATGCTGGCCGACCGCATCGACCCGCTCGTCGCCCTGTCGGCCGCCGACGGGTGGGGTGGCGACACCTACGTCGGCTACCGGCTGGGCGAGCGCGTGTGCGTGCGCGTCGACCTGGTCGGCGACAGCCAGTCGGACACCGACGAGCTGGCCGCGGCCCTCGACGACTGGTCGTTCGCCGTGCAGGGCGCGACTGTGGCGGTCGACGGCGGGACCATCGCGCTCGACCGCTGCTCCGATCCCGCGGGCGAGACCGCCGGGTCCGCCACGGGTGGCGCCTACGACGCGCTCGACGCTGCCGGCGACGCGCGCCCAGCTCATGGCCCTGAGCGCCGCCGACGGTCGCCCGCAGGACGAGGCGTTCCGGGTCGGCGACTGCTTCGTGCGCCGCGTCCCGCTGGCGACGATCGTCGAGGCCAACGACGCCGACGAGCTCCCCGAGGACGTCCTCGACGCGTTGCGCCTCTGCGGCGCACCCTGACCTCGAGAGCGGCCGGGCGCACGGTCGCCTGCGCCGCCCCGGGCCCGGACCTCAAGGATCGGCGGGGACGAGCCGGTCGTGCAGGAAGGCCACCGTGCGGGCCCACGCCAGGTCCGCCGCGGCCGCGTCGAAGGCGTCGCGGTCGGACTCGAAGAACCAGTGCCCGGTGCCGGCGTAGTGGTGGAACTCGACGTCCTTGTCGAGGACGTGCAGGTCGGCTTCGAGCAGCGTGCGCTCGTCGGGGTCGACGTACGGGTCGTGCTCGGCGAAGTGCCCGAGGAAGGCTGAGGTGGCCGGGGTCATGTCGATGCTCTGCGAGCCGTAGAACGCGACGGTGGCGCCGACCACCTCGGGCACGCGCGCCGCCAGCCACAGCGCCCACGAGGCCCCCATCGAGAAGCCGAGCGTGCCGACCGGAGCATCGGGCGTCGCCGGCAGGCCCCGGAGCGTGAGCAGGCTGGAACGCACGAGGTCGGCCATCTTGTCCATGTCGCTGGCGCCCAGGAGCGTCTCGGCCTCGGCCGGGTCGTCGGCGGTGCGCCCGTCGAACAGGTCGGGGGCGAGGGCGACGAAGCCGGCCTCGGCCAGCCGGTCGCACAGCGTCCGGAAGAACGGCGTGAGGCCCCACCAGGCGTGGAGCACGAGGACGCCGGGCCCCTCGCCCCGGTCGGGCACGGTCACGTAGCCGGTTCCGGCCCTGCGTGCGCTCATGCGCGCCGACCGTACCCAGCCGTCGGTCCCGGCCCAACGTCGCCCGCCGCGCCCGTGCCCCCGGTCGGGGGCGGTGCCGGGGACCGGTACGCTCGGTCGGCGTGGCCACCGGCGATCGACACGAGACGTGCCTGCTGTGCGCGGCCGAGCGCATCACGCCCTGGTACCACGAGGACGACGTGTGCTGGGTCGCCGACTGCGAGATCTGCGCCACCCCCATGGTCGTCTGGCGGTGGCACGGCGTCGACGTCCCCGACGAGGCGCGGGAGCACATGATGAGCCGCCTCGCCGAGGCCGCGGACTCGGTGTTCGACGGGCACTACGTGGACGACAACATGCGCAACATCCCCGACCACTTCCACGCCCACGCCCGGCCCGCGGGCGGCTTCTTCGGCCACGGCCACCGCCGCGATCGCCCGGGCGCGACCGGGCCCGGAGGCGGCGGCGTGACCGATCCGGGGCCCCCGCCGCCGCGGATCGGGCGATCCGCCCCCATCCCCGTCGGCGCCCAGCCGGCTCGGGCCGGCGGCGGTGCGCTCCCCGCCGTCAACCTCTTCGACGCCGTGGGCGGCCAGCCGTTCTTCGACGAACTGGTCGACCGGTTCTACCGGGGCGTGGCCGGCGACCCCCTGCTCCGCCCGCTGTACCCCGACGACCTCGCCGAGTCGACGCGGCACCTGGCGCTGTTCCTCGGGCAGTACTGGGGCGGCCCTACCACCTACTCCGACGAGCGCGGCCACCCCCGCCTGCGCATGCGCCACGCCCCGTTCGTCATCGGCGAGCCCGAGCGGGATGCCTGGCTGCGTCACATGGCCGCCGCGCTCGACGCCCTCGTCGCCGAGCGCGACGTCCACCCGGCGATCGAGGCCCGCATGCTCGACTACTTCGGCATGGCCGCCGACGGCATGATCAACGCCCGCTGAGCCGCCCGTCGAGCTGCTCGTCGCCGCGGTCTCGCCGGGCTCGCCGGTCCCTGGCGGGAGGTCGGGCCGATAACGTCGGCCCCATGCTCAAGCCAGGGGACCCCGCACCCGACATCAGCCTGACCGACCAGGACGAGAACACCGTCTCGCTGGCCGACTACAAGGGCCGCAAGGTGCTCGTCTACTTCTATCCCAAGGCCGACACGCCCGGCTGCACCACCCAGTCGTGCGGGCTGCGCGACATCCTGGGCGACATCGGCGACACCGCGGTCGTGGGCATCAGCCCGGACAAGCCGGCCAAGCAGAAGAAGTTCGACGAGAAGTACGGCCTGGGCTTCCCCCTGCTGGCCGACGAGGACCACGCGGTGGCCGAGGCCTACGGCGCCTGGGGCGAGAAGGCGATGTACGGCCGCAAGTACATGGGCATCATCCGGTCGGCCTTCCTCGTGGACGAGGACGGCAACCTGGCGGAGGCATGGCCCAAGATCAGCCCCAAGGACACCCCCAAGAAGCTGCTCGCGGCCCTGGGCGGCTGACGGCGATCTCACGGTTGCCGGGGCGTGGGCGTTGACAGGCCAGTGATGCTCCCGCCCTTCCAGTCGCTGCTCGACGAGCACGCCGCCGACGTCCACCGGTTCCTCGTGGCCTCGGTCGGTCCCCACGACGGTGCCGACTGCTTCCAGGAGACGGTGGTGTCGGCGATGCGCGCCTATCCCGGGCTCTCCCATGCCGACAACCTGCGGGGCTGGCTGTTCACGATCGCCCACCGCAAGGTGATCGACCACGCCCGGCGGGTGAAGCGCCACGCGTTCCCGGTCGCGGACGCGCCCGAGGTGCCGGTGATCGACCCGGACGGCCTGGTCGACGCCGAGCTGTGGGCGGCGGTGCGGGCCCTGCCGCCCAAGCAGCGCACCGCGGTGGTGCAGCGCTACCTGCTCGACCGCCCCTACGCCGAGGTGGCGGAGGTGGTCGGGTGCAGCGAGGACGCGGCGCGCCAGAACGTGCGGGCCGGGTTGCAACGATTGCGGGCCGAGCTGGGCCAGGAGGTGACCTCGTGAGTGCTGACGACGACATCGTGGCGCGGCTGCGCCTGGGGGCCGGGCTCGGCGCCGGGCCCCAGCCGGCCGGCGACCCGTCCACCAACGGCCGCGCGCCGACCGCCCGGCCCGCCCCCGCCCCTGGCGGCCGCGGCATCGGGCCGGCCGAGCTCGACGAGCTGGTGGCCGCGGCCCTGGCCCGGGCCGACGCCGCCGACCTGGTCGACGTGGCGTGGACGGTCGAGGACACGCCCATCGGGCCCCTGGCCCTGGCCGCCACGCCGGCCGGGCTGGTGCGGGTGGGCTTCGGGCTCGAGGACGACATGCTCGACGAGCTGGCCTCCCAGGTGTCGCCCCGGGTCGTCCGGCTGCCGGCCCGGCTCGACGACGTGCGGCGCCAGCTCGACGAGTACTTCGCCGGCCGCCGCCGCCACTTCGACGTGGCCCTCGACCGGCGGCTGTCGCACGGCTACCGGCGGGAGGTTCTCGAGGAGCTGAGCCGGGTGCCGTTCGGCGAGACGGTGAGCTACAAGGACCTGGCCGAGCGCACGGGCCGCCCCCGGGCCAGCCGGGCGGTGGGCACCACCATGGCGACCAACCCCATCCCCATCGTCGTGCCCTGTCACCGGGTGCTGCGCACCGGCGGGGCGCTCGGGGGCTACGGCGGCGGCCTCGACACGAAGGTCTGGCTCCTCCGCCACGAGGGCGCCCTCCTGGGCTGACCCCCGCACCCCGAGCGGCGGGCGCCGCGGGCGTCAGCCGTCCACGAAGACGTCGATGCGGTCGGCGCCCTCGCTGTCGCTCGTGATGTGGCCGCCGATGGCGAGCTCCTGCTCGCAGCGGCCGATCGACCGTTGGCGGTAGACCGCCACGCCGATGGCGGCGAGACCCATCGCGACCAGAATCAGGCGGCGCATGGGTCCAGGGTACGCTGATCCTCTTGCCCGGATGGCGGAATGGCAGACGCTGATGGCTCAAACCCATCTGCCCGAAAGGGCGTGCGGGTTCGACTCCCGCTCCGGGCACTGCGCCGGGCACGACGGTCGTGCGACGTGACCGCGACTGTCGTCGTGCTGCTCACCGGGCCGCCGGGAACGGGGAAGTCGACGCTGGCCGGTGTCGCGGCGCGGGCGCTGGCCGCCCCCGTGCTGGGCTGGGACTGGGCGATGGCGGCGCTGACCCGGTTCGACGAGGTGCAGGGCGCCCTGCGCCGGATCGACCAGCTGACCTACCGGTCCGTCGGTTGGTCGATCCTGTGGAACCTGGCCACGGCCCAGCTGCGCGACGGCCGCTCCGTCGTGCTCGACGGCGTCGCCCGGGAGGTCGAGGCGCGCGGGACCCGGGACCTGGCGGCCGGCATGGGCGCCCGCTGCCTGATGGTCACGACCGCCTGCCGTGACCTGGACGTCCACCGGCGCCGGGTCGAGGGTCGCCGACGTGACATCCCGGGCTGGCACGAGCTCGACTGGGCGCACGTGACCTCGTTCCTCGAGCGGTGGTCGGCGCCGCCCGGGGCCGACCTGCACCTCGACGCCGCCGACCCGCTCTCGCACAACGTCGGCAGGCTCACCTCGCTGCTCGGACGGGAGGCGGCGCCGGCTGAGCGGCTGTGACGCAGTGCGGCGGGGGAACATAGGGGCATGCCGCCCGTGTTCGTCGATCGTCGCGATGCCGGCCGGCGGCTGGCCGGGCTGCTGCGGAGCCTGGCGTCACGGCCCCGGGCTCCGACAGGGGAGTCGGCCCCCGGCGCGGACCTCGTCCCCGGTGCTGCGACCGAGCCGGCCGACCAGGTCGTGGTGCTCGGTCTGCCCCGCGGCGGCGTGCCCGTGGCGGCCGAGGTGGCGTCGGCCCTGCGGGCGCGGCTCGACGTCCTCGTGGTGGGCAAGGTCGGTGTGCCCGGGCACGAGGAGCTGGCGCTGGCGGCGGTCGCCGACGACGGGACCATCGCCCTCAACCCCGGCGTCATCGCCGCGGTCGGCATGACCGCCGACGACGTGGAGGCCCTGGCCCGGCGGCACGCCGCCGCGTTGGCGCGGCGGGGCGCGGTGTTCCGGGGCGGCCGGCCGGCGGCGCCGTTGGCGGGCCGCACGGTGGTCGTGGTCGACGACGGCATGGCCACCGGGGCGACGATGCGGGTGGCGGTCGAGGTGGTGCGGCGGCGCGGGCCCCGCCGGCTGGTGGTCGCCGTCCCGGTGGCCTCGCCCGAGGCGGTCTCCGGCATGCGGGGGATCGTCGACCAGGTGACGTGCGTGTCCGTCCCGCCCGGGTTCCGGGCCGTCGGGCCCTGGTACCAGGACTTCACGCAGGTGACCGACGACGAGGTGCGGGCGCTGCTGGCGCCCGCCGTCAACGGCGGAGGGCCTCGACCACCCGGGCGACCAGGGGATCGGTGAACACCTCGGCGAGGGGGACCGGCAGCGTCGTCGACCAGTTGGGCCGCTCGTCGGTCGTGCCCGGGAGGTTGGGCCGGCGGCGGAGGGCGAGCGCGTCCTCGAGGGTGGCCGCCACCAGCATGCTGGGTGAGCCGGCCAGCCGCCGATGGACGGCGACGATCACGTCCTCCACGGTGGCGTCGCGACCGAGTCCCGTCAGCCCCATGAGGCGGCCGGTGAGGCGCTCGAGCGCGCCCTCGTCGGGCTCGATGCCCGCGGCGCGCTGGTCGGCCGCGTCGTCGCCCGACCACACCCCCGCGATGGTGGGCAGGTCGTGGGTGGTCACCGCCGCCAGGGCCTGGGCGGGGTACTCCTCCGGCGGCCCGTCCTCGAACCAGGCCAGCCGGTACGACAGCACCCCGGCGGCGGCGAGCGCCTCGCGCACGCCGGGCTCGACCGTGCCCAGGTCCTCGCCCACCACGACGGTGCCGGCCCGCGCGCTCTCGATGGCCAGCACCGCCAGCAGCTCGTCCCCGCGGTAGCGCACGTAGGCGCCGTCCGCCGGTCCGCCGCCGGGCGGGATCCAGAACAGCCGGAACAGGCCCATGACGTGGTCGATGCGCAACCCGCCGCCCTGGCCCATCGCCGCCCGCCAGAGGTCGGCGAGCGGCGCGTAGCCGGCGCCCCGCAGTGCGTGGGGCACGAACGGTGGCAGCCCCCAGTCCTGGCCGGTGCGGTTGAACTCGTCGGGCGGGGCCCCGATCCGCACCGCCCCGGCCAGCATGTCCTGGAGGGCCCAGGCGTCGGCGCCGTCGGGGTCGACGCCGATGGCGAGGTCCGTGAGCAGGGGCAGCGACTCCTCGGCCCGCCGGACCTGCTCGGCCACCAGGAACTGCACCCAGGCCCAGAACGCCACCCGGTCGGCGCGGCCGGCGGCGAAGGCCGCGACGCCGGGGAGGTCCGGGCGGCGGTGCTCGGCCGGCCAGGCCCGCCAGCCGGTGCCGTGGTGCTCGGCCAGCGCACAGAACCGGGCGTAGGTCTCGAGCGCCTGCCCGGCCTCCTCCCGCCAGCGTGTGAAGCGCAGGTCCGTCCCTCCGGCATCCCACAGCCGGTCGAGGGCCCGGCGCTTGAGCGCCCACACCTGGTCGCGGTCGACCAGCGGGGCCTGGTTGAGGCGCCGGGCCCGGGCGCTCAGCTCGCGGATGGTCGGGTCGCCCGCGGCGCCGGGGAGGTCCTCGATGCGCAGCGCGAGCGGGCTCGACCAGCGCCGGCTGGACGGGAAGTAGGGGCTGGGCTCGACCGGGGCCAGCGGCAGGGGAGCGTGCAGGGGGCTGGCGGCCACCATCCCGGCGCCCCGCGCCGCGGCCCAGGTGGCGATGGCCCGCAGGTCGGCCAGGTCGCCGATGCCCCAGCTCTCGTCCGAGCGGCACGACGCGAGCTGCACGGTGATCAGCCAGGCCCGCAGGTCGGCGGGCAGGTGGCAGCGCCCGGGCGTGATCATCAGCCGGGTGACCGGACCGCCGTCCAGCGGGGCCAGGTCGTGGTAGCCGATCGGGAGGTCGCCGGGGAGGGACTGGTCGGCCCGGCGGGTGTCACCGTCCTCGAGGCGCACCTCGCACGGGCCGAGCAGCGGCTCGTCGGCGCCGCGGTGGACCACCCACAGTGGCCGCTCGGGTGGCGGGGGACCGTCGCCGGCGGCGCCGCCGGCCATCGACTCCCGCAGCGCCGCGCGCGTGGCATCGGACGTGGGGTGCCAGGTGCCGCCCACGTCGTGGTACCCGTCGTCGATGCCCCAGGGGTCGGTGGCCATCGCCGCGCACGGTACCGGACCCGGCCGCCGCCGTCTGTCGGCGCCCGGATACGTTCCGCGCGCACCGTGGCCGCCGACCCGCCGCCCGGCGAACCCGCCGGCCCGGCCCGCCGAGCCACCTAAACTCGGCCCATGTCCAAGTCCCCGGTCGAGCGGCGCCTCGGCCAGGTAGCCGAGCGGCTGCAGAAGCTGCGTGGCGAGCTGGCGGTGAGCGCCGAGCAGCTCGCCCATCTCGCCGACGCCGCCGACGACGCGCGCCTGCGCTCCCTCGTGTCCGAGACCCCGGTCGCCGACCACGACCACCGCCAGGCCGAACGCCACGCCGAGGCCATGCGCCGCCATCGGGCCAAGGTCGAGGCCGAGATCGCGAAGCTCGAGCGCGACCAGGACGAGTTGCTCGACCGGTTCGTGGCCGAGTCGAAGTCGCGCTAGAAGTTCATCGCCCATCGAAAGGAACGCCCTTGGCTATTCGCGTCGTCATCGCCGAGGACGAGGCCATCATCCGCCTCGACCTCAAGGAGACCCTCGAGGAGGAGGGCTACGAGGTCGTCGGCGAGACGGGTCGTGGCGACGAGGCGGTCAAGCTCGTGCGTGAGCTCGAGCCCGACCTCGCCATCCTCGACATCAAGATGCCCGGGCTCGACGGCTTGGCCGCCGCCCGTGACATCGTGGCCGAGGGCCGCTGCGCGGTGCTCATCCTCACGGCGTTCAGCCAGCGCGACCTCATCGAGCAGGCCCGTGACGCCGGGGCCCTGGCCTACCTGGTCAAGCCGTTCGAGCGCAGCGAGCTCGTCCCTGCGGTCGAGGTGGCCATCGGTCGCAACCGCGAGATCAACGCCCTGAAGGACCAGACGGCCAGCCTCGAGGACCAGCTCGAGACCCGCAAGGTGGTCGACCGGGCCAAGGGCAAGCTGATGGACCAGTACGGGCTCAACGAGAGCGCGGCGTTCAGCTTCATCCAGAAGCGGGCCATGTCCGAGCGGGTCACGATGCGGGCCATCGGCCAGCGCATCATCGACGGCGAGATCCAGCCCGAGGCCTGACGGCACCCCTCGTGGCCGGCGACCCCCTCCTGCTCATCGACGGCAACTCGCTCACCTACCGCGCCTTCTTCGCTCTGCCCACCGACCTGGCGACGGCCTCGGGCCAGGTCACCAATGCGGTCTTCGGCTTCACGTCGATGCTCATCAACCTCATGCGCGACCACGGTCACCGGCGCATGGTGGTGGCGTTCGACCGGCCCGAGCCCACGTTCCGCCACGAGCGGCTCGACACCTACAAGGCCAACCGCGAGGCCGCGCCCGACATCCTCCGCCAGCAGATGGGGCTCGTGCGCGAGGTGGTCGAGACGCTGGGGATCACCGTGCTCGACCTGGTCGGCTACGAGGCCGACGACATCATCGCCACCCTCGCCACCCAGGCCCGCGACGCCGGGCTCGACGTCATCGTCGTGACGGGCGACCGCGACGTGTACCAGCTGGTCGAGGACCCGCACGTGAAGGTGCTCTACAACCGGCGGGGCGTGTCCGACTACGTGCTCTACGACGAGGCCGGCATCGCCGAGCGCACGGGGGTCACCCCCGACCTGTACCTGCAGTACGCGGCGCTGCGCGGCGACCCGTCCGACAACCTGCCGGGTGTGCCCGGCGTGGGCGAGAAGACCGCGGCCAAGCTCATCAACAGCTACGGCGGCATCGACGGCATCTTCGAGCACCTCGACGAGCAGACGCCCAAGCTGCGCACCAACCTGGGCGAGCACGAGGCCTCCATCCGCCAGAACGCCGAGATCATGCAACTGGTGTGCGACGCCCCCGTCGGTGTCACCGTCGACGACCTGGTCCGGCGCCCGGCCGACGTCGACGAGGTGCGCCGGCTGTTCGACTTCCTCGAGTTCCACAGCCTGGCCGAGCGGCTGACCGAGGCGCTGGGCGAGGACCTGGGCCTCGGCGGCGAGCCGGCCGAGGTGGTCGAGGCCGAGGTGACCGAGCTGGCGACGCCGGCCGAGGCGGCCGCCGCGCTCGACGCTGCCCGGGCCGCCGGCGCCGACCGCGGCCCGCTGGCCGTGGCCGCCGCCTGGGAGGGCAGCGAGGGGCGCACGCCGCTGGAGGGCATCGCCTTCGTGACCGACCCCGCCGGGGGCGAGGTGGCGTGGCTGCCCGCCGAGGTGCTGGCCGACGAGTCGGTGCGGGCGGCCATGGGCCGGCTCGTCGCCCGGCCCGCGGACGGGGGCCGTCCGGTCGCCGCCCACCAGGCCAAGGCGCTCATGCGGTCGCTGCTCGACGTGGGTGTCGACGTCCGCTACCTGGGCCTCGACACCGCCATCGCCGCCTACCTGCTCGACCCGGCCGAGTCGCGCTACCTGCTCGACGAGGTGCTGCGCCGCTACGCGGGCGCGGAGCTGCCGGTCGACGGGGCGGCGGCCGAGGGCCAGCTCGACCTCGACGGCTCGGGCGTCAGCGCTGCCCTGCGCACGGCCCGCCACGCCCTGGCCGTCGACCGGCTGGTCGAGCCGCTCACCCGGGCGCTCGACGACCAGTCGCTCCGGGGCCTCTACGACGACGTCGAGGTGCCGCTGGTGCGGGTGCTCGCCCGCATGGAGCATGCCGGCGTGGGCGTGGACGCGGGCGAGCTGCGGGGCCTCCGCGACCGGCTGACCGGCGAGGTCGAGCGCCTGCGCCAGGCCATCTGGGACGACGCCGGGGTGGGGGAGTTCAACGTGAACTCCACGCCCCAGCTGCGCGAGATCCTGTTCGACAAGCTGGGCCTGGCCCCCCAGAAGAAGACGAAGACCGGCTACTCGACCGACGCCTCGTCGCTGGAGAAGCTGGCCGGGCAGCATCCCGTGGTCGACCACCTGCTGGCCTACCGCGAGGTCGAGAAGCTGCGGTCGACCTACGGCGACGGGCTGCTGGCCGAGGTGGCGCCCGACGGGCGCATCCACGCCACCTTCAACCAGACGGTGGCCCGCACCGGCCGGCTGTCGTCCGACCAGCCCAACCTGCACAACATCCCGGTGCGCAGCGACGTGGGCCGCGAGTTCCGCCGGGCGTTCGTGCCGGCGCCGGGCTGCGAGCTGCTGGTGGCCGACTACAACCAGATCGAGCTGCGCTGCATCGCCCACCTGGCCGAGGACCCGGGCCTGGTCGAGAGCTTCAGGGCCGGGCGCGACATCCACACCGAGACCGCCTCCCGCGTGTTCGCCGTCGAGCCCGGCGACGTCACGATCGAGCAGCGCTCCAAGGCCAAGATGGTCAGCTACGGGCTGGCGTACGGCATGGAGGCCTACGGCCTGGGCCAGCGGCTCAACATCCCCACCGAGGAGGCCGCGGTCATCCTCGAGGCGTACTTCACGGCCTTCCCCGCGGTGCGCGACTACATGGACCGCACGGTGGCCGAGGCCCGCCAGCGGGGGTACACCGAGACGCTGTTCGGCCGGCGCCGGCAGATCCCCGAGCTGTCCTCGCCCAACTACCGCATCCGCCAGGCCGGCGAGCGCCAGGCCATGAACGCCGGCATCCAGGGCCTGGCCGCCGACATCTTCAAGGTCGCCCTGGTCCGCATCGAGGTCGCCCTCGAGGACGCCGGCATGGACAGCGTCCTCATCCTCCAGGTGCACGACGAGGTGCTGCTCGACGTCCCGCCCGCCGAGCACGACCCCGCCGCCAAGCTCGTGGTCGAGGCCATGTCGGGCGCGGTCGAGCTCAGCGTCCCGCTGGAGGTCAACCTGTCCTTCGGCAAGACCTGGGCCGACGCCAAGGGCTGAGCGGGCCGGTCCGGCCGTACCTTGAACGTGGCGAACGACGGCGGTGGTGCACCTCATCGAGGAGGCCCCCGGCTCAGTAGGTGAGCGCCAGCGCCTCGTCGATGGGGGTGTCGCCGGAGACGACCTCGAGCGTGCGGCCCGTGGCGCGGCCTTCCAGCAACGGCACCAGCAGTGCGGCCACGTCGTCGCGGGGGATCGAGCCCCAGCGGTCGAGATGTTCGGCCACGGTGACGCGGCCGGTGCCCGGATCGTCGGTGAGCGATCCGGGGCGGACGATGGTGTGGACGAGTCTGCTGGCCCGCAGCGCCTCCTCGGCCTCGGCCTTGGCCTCGAAGTAGGGGCGCATGGCGTCGCCACGGGCGTCGGGCTGGTCGGCGCCCAGGGTCGAGATCATCACGTAGCGGCCGACGCCCGCCGCCTCGGCGGCCGCGACCAGCTTGACGGCGGCGCCGTAGTCGACGGTGCGCTTGCGCTCCGGCCCGCTGCCCGGCCCGGCTCCGGCGGCGAACACCACCGCGTCGGCGCCCCGCACGGCGTCGGTGAGCTGCTGGAGCCCCGCGATGGCCTCGAGGTCGAGCACGACGGACTCGGCACCCGTCGCGCCGACGTCCGCGGCGTGTGCCGGGTTGCGGATGATGGCGCGGCTGCGGTGGCCCCCTGCGGTCAGCAGGCGTTGGAGCCGCAGCGCGATCTGCCCATGGCCTCCGGCGATGACGACGTCCATGGCGCCAGCTTGCCGGATCCCAGTCCGGCGCGTGCCAGCATCGTGCCGATGCCCGGTCCCGACCACTGGTTCGAGCCGCTCGCCGAGCACATGGGCGAGGCGTACCTGCGGTACTCGTTCACCAAGGGGACCGCGGAGGAGGTCGACTTCCTGGTCGAGGAGCTGGGGCTGCGGCCAGGGATGCGGCTGCTCGACGTGGGCTGCGGGCCGGGGCGGCACAGCCATGCGTTCGCGGCGCGGGGCGTCGAGGTGGTGGGCGTCGACATCAGCCGGCGATTCGTCGAGGTGGCGACCGTGGGCGCGCCGCCCGGGGCGACGTTCCTGCGGGCCGACGCCCGGGCCCTGGCGTTCGACGCCGAGTTCGACGCCGCCGTGTCGCTCTGCCAGGGCGCGTTCGGCCTGGCCGGCGGGCCGGGCGCCCCCCTCGACCGCGACGGCGACGTGCTCGCGGGCATCGCCCGCGCCCTGCGGCCGGGCGGGGTGGCCGCGGTGTCCGCCTTCTCGGCCTACTTCCAGGTGCGGTGGCTCGAGGACACCGACAGCTTCGACGCGCAGGCGGGTGTCAACCACGAGCGCACCGAGGTGCGGGACGAGGCGGGCGCGGCGGTGCCGGCCGACCTGTGGACGACGTGCTTCACCCCGCGCGAGCTCCGCCTGCTCGCGGCGCGCGCGGGGCTGACGGTCGAGGCGCTGTGGTCGGTGGCGCCCGGCGCCTACGAACGTCGCCCGCCGACGGTCGACAGCCCGGAGTTCCTCCTCGTCATCAGGCGGCCATAGCGCCCGGTCCATGAACCGGGCACTAGCAGGGACGACGTCCCGGGCACGCGGGAAGAACCGTCGGTCACGCGCCGTAGCGGGGGCATCCGGGGGGCTGCTAACCTGCCACCCCGCGCTTACTGGCGCGTCTCCACGCCTGCCTCGGCACCCAGCCGAACGCAGCGGCCCCCGTTCCTTGCCCCCGAAGAAAGCCGAATAGTTCGTGTCCGACGTCCAGACCACCGACCCCACCGCTCCCGATCCTGAGCCCGACCCCGCCGCCGCCTCCGCCGGCGAGGACGCCCAGGAGCCCGAGGGCGGCTACACCCCCCGCCAGATCGTCGACGACGATCTCGGCGGCAGCTTCGCCGACGCCATCGACGCCACCCTCGTCTCGGTCGAGGACGGCGCGATCGTCAACGGCACGGTGGTGCGGGTCGACCGCGACGAGGTCCTGCTGGACATCGGCTACAAGTCAGAGGGCGTGATCCCCAGCCGCGAGCTGTCGATCCGCAACGACGTCGACCCCAGCGAGGTCGTGTCGCTCGGCGAGGAGATCGAGGCGCTGGTCCTCACCAAGGAGGACAAGGACGGCCGCCTGGTCCTGTCGAAGAAGCGGGCCCAGTACGAGCGGGCCTGGGGCGACATCGAGCGCGTCAAGGAAGAGGACGGCGTGGTGTCCGGCCCGGTCATCGAGGTCGTCAAGGGCGGCCTCATCCTCGACATCGGCCTGCGCGGCTTCCTGCCTGCCTCGCTCGTCGAGCTGCGCCGGGTGCGCGACCTGCAGCCCTACGTGGGCAAGTCGCTCGAAGCCAAGATCATCGAGCTCGACAAGAACCGCAACAACGTCGTGCTGTCCCGCCGGGCCTGGCTCGAGGAGACCCAGCGCGAGCAGCGCGAGGACTTCCTCGCCAACCTCAAGCCGGGCGAGACCCGCAAGGGCGTGGTGTCGAGCGTCGTGAACTTCGGCGCCTTCGTCGACCTGGGCGGCATGGACGGGCTCATCCACGTGTCCGAGCTGTCCTGGAAGCACGTCGACCACCCCGGCTCGGTCGTGGCCGTGGGCGACGAGGTCGAGGTGCAGGTGCTCGACGTCGACCTGTCCCGCGAGCGCATCAGCCTGTCGCTCAAGGCCACCCAGCAGGACCCGTGGCAGGAGTTCGCCACCAGCCACCGCGTGGGCGAGCTGGTGTACGGCCGGGTCACCAAGCTGGTGCCCTTCGGTGCGTTCGTCCAGGTGGGCGACGGCATCGAGGGCCTGGTGCACATCTCCGAGATGTCGGCCCACCACGTCGACCTGCCCGAGCAGGTGGTCACCCCCGGCGAGGAGCTGTGGGTCAAGATCATCGACCTCGACCTGCAGCGCCGCCGCATCAGCCTGTCGATCAAGCAGGCGGCCGAGGGTGGCATCGTGGCCGCCGAGTACCAGGAGCACTTCGGCGAGCACGCCTACGACGACCAGGGCAACTACATCGGCCCGTCGGTGGAGCACTCGCCCGAGGCCGACGAGGCCTGGGCCGAGTACTACGCCGAGTCCGAGGGCGGCGGCGACGGACCCCCCGAGGCCCCGGCCGAGGCGAGGCCCGCCGAGGCCGGTGCCCCGGAGGCCAGCGCCCCCGAGGCCGGTGCCCCGGAGGCCAGCGCCCCCGAGGCCGGTGCCCCGGAGGCCAGCGCCCCCGAGGCCGCAGCGTCCCGGAGGCCGCGGCCGAACCCGCGGCCGACGAGTCGGGCCCAGAACCCGAGGTCGACTGAACCGGCGGCGGGCCCGGTCGCCAACGACGGGCCCGCCGCACGTTCGCCCGGCGTGGCGCGCCGTCCCGTCCCGGTGAACGCGGCCCGGTGGCGGTGCCGTCCCCTTGACAGCGCCCTGCTGGTGACGGTGCCGTCGGGCGCGATTGCTAACGTCCGGCCGTGCTGGTCGTGGGTCTCACCGGGGGCATCGGGTCGGGGAAGTCCACCGTCTCGGCGATGCTCGCCGCCAAGGGTGCCGTCATCGTCGACGCCGACGCCATCGTGCGCGACGTCCAGAGATCGGGGACCCCGACGTTCGACGCCATCGTCGGGCGCTTCGGGGCCGGCGTCGTCGCCGCCGACGGCGCGCTCGACCGGCAGGCCGTGGCCGATGCGGTGTTCGGCGACGACGCGGCACTGGCCGACCTCAACGACATCGTCCACCCCGCGGTGGGCGGCGAGATCGCCCGCCGCATGCAGGACCTGGCGGGCACCGACAGCGTGGTGGTGCTGGAC
The DNA here is from genome assembly GCA_963842395.1 of uncultured Acidimicrobiales bacterium. Classification (GTDB taxonomy): domain Bacteria; phylum Actinomycetota; class Acidimicrobiia; order Acidimicrobiales; family VFJN01; genus ZC4RG19. Next base: position 999,966 of record CAWJGJ010000001.1, on the reverse strand, counting down.
GTGCCGCTGATGGTCGAGTCGAAGCGCCGCTACCCCGTGGCGGGCCTGGTGGTCGTCGACCTCGACCCGGAGGTGGCGGTACGGCGCCTGGTCGAGGCGCGCGGCATGCGCGAGGACGACGTCCGCGCCCGCATGGCCCGCCAGGCCAGCCGCGAGGAGCGGCTCGCCCTGGCCGACCGCGTCGTCGACAACGGCGGCACCGTCGACGACCTGCGGGCCCAGGTCGACGCGGTGTGGGCGTGGATCGGGACGCTGCCGCGCTCCTGAGCGCCCGGCATCGGCGCCGGCCACGGCCGGGCCGTCATGGCGCAGCCCGAACGGCGGCGGCGGTCACCGCGGCGCCACGTCGACGGACACGGTCAGCTCCTGGTCGGCCGGGGGGCCGAACACGACGCCCCGCACGGGCACGACGTCGGTGTAGTCGCGTCCCCAGCCCACGGTGACGTGGCGGTCGGGCTGGACCAGCCCGTTCGTGGGGTCGAGGTCGACCCAGCCCTCACCGGGGAGGTACAGGCCCGCCCACGCGTGCGAGGCGTCGGCGCCCACGAGCCGCATCTCGCCCTCGGGCGGCGACGTCTCGAGGTAGCCGCTGACGTAGCGGGCACCCAGGCCCAGGCTGCGGAGCGCGCCCAGCAGCACGTGGGCGAAGTCCTGGCACACCCCCCGCCGGTCGGCGAGCACCTCGCGCACCGGGGTGGTGACGTCGGTGGCACCCGGGACGAACTCGAACGTCTCGTGGATGCGGCACGTGAGTGCTGTCGCGGCCTCGCCCAGCGGCCGTCCGGGGGTGAAGTCCGGCTCGGCCAGGTCGCGCAGGTCGGCGTGGCGGGGGACCAGCGGCGAGTCCAGCCGGCACGACCGGGCCAGCAGCCCGTCGTCGCTGGTGTCGTCGTCGGTCGCCGCCACCGTCCGCTCCCACGGCGTGTCCCAGGCGCCGTCGGGGACCGCCCGCGCGTCGACCTCGACGTCGCTGGTGGCGGTGACCGCCAGGTGGTGGTGGGGCTCGTCGACGGCCAGGTACGTGACGACGTTGCCGAGCCCGTCCACGTGGTGGTGGGTGTGTGCGGGCGCGGGCTCGACGGTCACCGACGACGAGGCCACCCGCTGGTGGGGCAGCTCGCGCGGCACCAGCCGGGCGATGGTGTGGCCCACGGCCACCGGCTGGTCGTAGCGGTACTCGGTGCGGTGGGTCACCCGGTAGCTACGTGTGGTCGTCATCGGAGCCTCCGGGGTCGCTCGCTGAACCAGCCGGCCGGCACCAGGTCGCCCGCCCGCAGGAGCGGCTCGCGCACGGCGATCACCAGGGCGCCGACCGGACCGAGGCCGGCCCGGTCGCCGCCCGCGCCGAGGGGCAGGCGGCTCTCGAGGATGCGTTGGGCGTCGCGCACGGCGGCGATCTGCGTCCGGCGCACGGGCCGGTCGGGGAGGTCGTGCAGGTCGACGACGAGCTGGTCGAGCTGGAAGCGCACCGACCGGGGGTTGTCGCGGTCGGCCAGCAGCAGGTCCCCCAGTGCGTCCAGGGTCACGTCGCTGCGGTAGCGCCGCCGGTAGGCGACCAGGCTCTCGCACGCGGTCAGGGCCAGGTCGCCGCGCACGGCGCTGGGCGGCCCGGCGGCCGCCGGCTCGAACAGCGCCTCGACCAGGCCCAGCACCAGCAGAGACCGCTCGATGCGCCGGCCGATGTCGAGGAAGCGCCAGCCGGGCCCCCGCACGACGCTCTCGTTGGCCAGCCCCGCCAGCGCCGCCAGTGGCACGAGCACCCGGTCGAGGGCCTCGGTGGCGTCGAAGGTGGCGAGCCCGGAGCGGTCGAGTCCCGCGCCGGCGTCGCCCGCGAGCTTCCCGAGGGCGACACCCTCGGCGTCGAGCATGGCGAGCAGCCGCCAGGTCCCGGGGGACAGGAGCTGGCGCGCGGCGCGGGCGTTCGCCACGGTGGCCCGCAGGCTGTCGACCACGGCGCCGGGCCGGCCGGCGAGCGCCTGGCGGACCTCACGCTCGACGTCGAGGGTGAGGGAGGTCCCGCTGACCTCGGCGGCCATCCCGCCGGACGTCGCACGCAGCGCCCGGCACGCGGCGGCCGTGTCGTCGAGGTCGGGCTCGCCTCCCGGCTCGGCGCCGGGCAGTCTGGTGAGCGCGACCAGCACCGTCCGGGCCGCCATCTCCGCCCGCTCGGCCGTGCGACCGGCCCAGTACATGGCCTCGGCCGCGCGGGTCGGGACCGAGCGGCGCAGGTCGACCTGGGGGACCGCGTCGGGTGGGCGCCGCAGCCGGACCCGGGGACGGGACGGGCGTTCCAGCACCCACACGTCCTTGCCGACGCCCCGCTCGCGCCCGGCGATCGGCGCGCCGTCGTCGACGACGCGGCCGTGGCCGCCGGGCAGCGCGAGGGGCCGGTCGCCGGCCAGCAGCACCTGGGTGCGCAGCGACACCGCCGCCGGTCGCAGCTCCCCGGTGGCGGCCAGTCCCGGGGCGGTGGCCGGCCGGAGAGCCGGCTGCGCGACGTAGCGCTCGGGCTGCGCGTCGAGCCGGGCGAGCACGGCGGCGACCTCCTGGTCGGCGAGCTGGGCGACGGCCGCCGGCTGCCCGGGCCGCCGGGGCTCGGTGTCGTAGAGGACGAAGCGCTCCGGGGCGGCCGCCACCTCCCGGCGCCGTTCCGGGTCGCCGCACCACAGGCTGGGCACCGTGGGCAGCCGCAGGTCCCGACCGTTGAGGAACCGGGCGGCGGCGTCGATGAAGGGCAACAGGGCGGGCGACGCCGTGACGTCGGCGCCGTACGGGTTCACGATCGCCAGCCGGCCGCCGCGCACCGCCTCGACGGCACCGGCCACGCCTGCGCCCGCCACCTGCTCGTCCTCGACCGGGTCGAGCGCGGTGTCGTGGACGCGCCGGAACAACACCTCGACCGGCTCGGGGCCCTCGAGCGAGCGCAACCAGGCCCGCCCGCCCCGCACCACGATGTCGGCCAGCTCGGCCAGGTGGTAGCCGAGCTGGGTCGCGAGGTGGGCGTCCTCGACGTAGCCGGGGCTGTCGGGCGCGCCCGTGACGACCACGGTGCGGGGGCTGGCCCGCCCGGGGGGCGCCGCGCGGGCCAGCGCGCCGCGGAGCTCGGCGAGGTACCCGCCGTGCCCGGCCACCGCCGGCGACAGCTCGGTGCGGGGGAGCACGCGCTCGCTGATCGAGCGTGCCAGGTGGGCATACCCCTCGCCGCCGGGCACGCCGGTGGCGTCGCTGACCACCTGCCCCCGACCGTCGGCGCCCAGCACCACGTCCGCGCCGGCCACGAGAAGGCGGTCGTCCGCGGCGCCGGCGGCGGCACGCGAGCCGGACGGCCGGCCGGCGGAGGCGCCGTTCCAGGCCGAGCGCAGGGTCGTGGCGTGTGCGACCAGGGCCTCGACGGGGACGACCCCGGCGTGCAGCAGCGTGCGCGGCCCCAGCAGGTCGGACAGCACGGCGGCCAGCAGCTCGGCCCGCTCGATCAGGCCGGCGGCGAGGCCGGCCCAGGTGTCGCCGCCGATCACCAGGGGCACCATGTCGATGCCCCACGGGCGCAGCGGCTGGTCGGCGTCCTCGTGGAGCACGATCCCGGCGCCTTCGGCCCGCATCAGCCGGTCGGCCGCCCGCTGGCGCCGGGCCAGCTCGGCGGGGCCCAGCCCGGCGAGCGCGGTGAGGACGCGGTCCCACCCGGGGCGCACCCGGCCGGTGGCGTCGACGGCCAGGTCGTTCTGGTCGGCCCCGTCGGCAGCCCCGTGTCCCGGGGTCGGGTAGGCGAGCGGTCGCACGCCGGGCATCCGGCTACTCGTCCCTCGCCACGTGTCGGTCGCCGTCGGCCGACGGCCGCGCCGCGGCGGCGGGGGGCGGGAAGTAGGTCGCCTCCACGGCCTCGTGGACCATGCTCAGCGCCAGCTGCAGGTCGTCGAGCCCGTCGTGCAGCTTGTCGAGCGGCGCGGCGGCCACCAGCTCGACCGTCCGCTGGGCGGCGCGGGCGGCGGCGTCGACCGACTCCGATCGCGGGATGTCGCACGCCACCGCGCTCACCTCGCCCAGGCAGTGGGCGATGGACCCGGGGAAGTCGGGATCGCACACCAGGAAGGTCACCGTCGGGTGACCAAGGATGGGGCCGCGCCGGCGGCGGTGGTAGGCCTGCAGCGCCGACAGCGAGCGCAGCACCGCCGCCCACTGCACCTCGTCGTGGTCGTTGCCCGCCTGCCCGTTGCCCGGGTGGCCCCGCAGCAGGGCGACGGCCCGCACGTCGAGCACCCGGGTGGTCATGTCGGCCCGCTCGACCGCCCGGCCGAGCCGCAGCATCTGGTACGCCTCGTCCCGGCTCATCGTGCCCGCCACGATGCCGGCGAAGCGCTGGCACTCGGCCACCACCTTGTCGAGGAAGCGGCCGCGGCTGCGCCGGTCGACGGCCTCCCGATGGTGGCTCGTGGTGTAGAGGTACAGGTCGTTGAGCGTCTGCCACGCCTCGCGGGGGACGACCTCGCGGGTGGTGCGGGTGTTCTCGCGGGCGGCGACGATGGTCGACAGCACGCTCGAGTGGTTGTCGTGGTCGGCCAGCAGGAAGTCGATGACGTTGGTCTCGTCGGCGACCGCGTGCCCGTCGTCGAACTGCCGCCGCGCGCCGGTGACCGCGAGCAGCGGCTCCCAGGTGAGGGGCACGGACGTGGGCAGGTCGACCAGTAGGTGGGTGTGCTCGCCCACCACCCGCGCGGTGTCCTCGGCCCGCTCGAGGTAGCGGGCGGTCCAGTAGAGCTGCTCGGCGACGCGCGACAGCAGCACGTCAGGCGGCGAGCCCCGGCCGCGGGTGGCTCAGCACTCGACCACCCACGTGTCCTTGCTGCCGCCGCCTTGCGACGAGTTCACGACCAGCGAGCCGCGCCGTAGCGCCACGCGGGTGAGGCCGCCGCGGGTCACGTAGCTGTGGCGGCCGGTGAGCACGAACGGGCGCAGGTCGAGGTGCCGACCCTCGACCGCGCCGTCGCACAGGGTCGGGGCGGTCGACAGCGCCAGGATGGGCTGGGCGACCCACCGGCGGGGGTCGCCCTCGATGGCCCGTGCCACCGAGGTGAGCTCGTCGTCGGATGCCCGGTCGCCGATGACCAGGCCGTAGCCCCCGCTCTCGTTGGCCGGCTTGATCACCAGCTCCCGCAGGTTGTCCAGCACGTAGCGCCGCTCGTCCGCGTACAGGCACCGGTACGTCGGCACGTTGGGCAGGATCGGCTCCTCGTCGAGGTAGTACCTGATGAGGTCGGGGACCCAGGCGTAGACGACCTTGTCGTCGGCGACGCCCGCCCCCGGCGCGTTGGCGATGGCGACCGTGCCGGCGGCCCACGCCCGCATCAGCCCCGGCACGCCCAGCACCGAGTCGGGCGCGAACACCTCCGGGTCGAGGTACATGTCGTCGACCCGCCGGTAGATGACGTCGACGGGCTGGGGCCCGGCGATCGTGCGCATGTAGACGTGGTCGTCGGCGCCCACGAACAGGTCGCGACCCTCGACCAGCGCGACGCCCATGCGGTGGGCGAGGAAGCTGTGCTCGAAGTAGGCCGAGTTGTACATGCCCGGCGTGAGCAGGGCGACCGTGGGCTCGACCACGTGGTCGGGTGCCAGCGACACCAGCAGGCGCAGCAGCTGGTCGGGATAGTCGTCGACCGGCTGGATGCTCTGGTGGGCGAACACGTCGGCGAACGCCCGCTTCGACACGAGCCGGTTCTCCAGCAGGTAGCTGACGCCTGACGGCACCCGCAGGTTGTCCTCCAGGACGTAGAACGTCCCGTCGGCGTCGCGCACCAGGTCGCTGCCGCTGATGTGGGCCCACACGCCGAACTTGGGCCGGACGCCCCGGCACTCGCGCCGGTAGTCGGTGGCGTCGGCCAGCAGCTCGGCGGGGAACACGCCGTCCGCCACGACCGCCCGCTCGTTGTAGACGTCGTCGATGAAGCGGTTGAGCGCCAGCAGGCGCTGGGTGAGGCCGGCCTCGACCACGCGCCACTCGGTCGCGTCGACCACGCGGGGGATGACGTCGAAGGGCCACGCCCGGTCGATGCCCCGCCCGTCGGAGTAGACGGTGAAGGTCACGCCCATCGCCAGCATGTCCAGGTCGGCGGCGTCCTGCCGGGCCTGGAGCTCGGCGAGGCCGAGGCCGGCCAGGTGGTCCATCAGGGGCTTGGCGGCCGCCCGGGGCTCGCCGTCGGGGGTGATCAGCTCGTCCCAGAACGTGGACTGCACCCGGTGGTCGGCCAGCGTCATGGCGTGGAGTGTTCCGCCCGTGTGTGTCCCGCCTGTTCGCCGAGTGTGACCCCCGTGTGAACGGCGGGGACCGTACCCTTGAAGCGAGGAGGTGGGTGCAATAGTCTGGCTATTCGAGTAACGGCGTTACGGCGCTATGAGGGGGAGCAACAGGTTGACCACCACTTCTGCGGTCGCGGCGCGCCCGTCGATCGGGTCCCGTCGGGCCCGGGCCTGGCTCGGCACGATAGGGCCGGCGCTCGTGATCGTCGTGGTGCAGCAGCTCCTGTTCCCCAGCAAGGGCGGCGACGGCAGCTACCTGTGGGGCCTCGTGCTCCAGGGCGTCACGCTGGGCATGCTCACCGCCCTCGTCGCGCTGAGCATGGCGCTCGTCTACCGGGCCAACCGCATCATCAACTTCGCCCAGGGCGACCTCGGGCTGGTCCCGGTGGCGCTGGCCGTCGACCTCATCCTCTTCTCCGGGCTCAACTACTACCTCGCGCTGGTGCTGGGCCTGGCGGCGGCGCTGGTGGTGGGCGCGATCGTCGAGCTGGCCATCATCCGGCGCTTCTACCGCTCGCCGCGCCTCATCCTGACGGTGGCGACCATCGGCCTGTCCCAGCTCCTCGCGTTCCTCTCGGTGATGGTCCCCCGGCTGTGGGGCGAGCTCCCCCTCAACAGCACGATCGAGGTGCCGCTGTCGTGGGAGGCGACCGTCGCCCCGCTGGTGTTCGACGGCGGGTACCTCGCGGCCTGGGTGCTGGCCCCGCTGGCGATGGTGTCGGTCGCGCTGTTCCTGCGGTTCACGGCGGTCGGCGTGGCCGTGCGGGCGGCCGCCGACCGGGCCGACCGGGCCGCGCTGCTGGGCATCCCCGTCGGGCGCCTGCACACCTGCGTGTGGGCCATCGCCGCGGCCCTGTCGTTCCTCGCCCTGTTCCTGCAGGCGGGCATGGTGGGCCTGCCGCTCGGCTCGCCCGTCGGGCTCACCGTGCTGCTGAGCGCGCTGGCGGCCCTCATGCTCGGGCGCCTGACCGACCTGCCCGCCATCGTCGCCAGCGCGGTGGCCCTGGGGCTGCTCGAGGTGCACGTCCGCTGGAACGACGCGCTCGAGGTGGGCCCGATCCGCGTGGACCTGGGCAGCGACCTGGTGGTCGCGCCCGTGCTGGCGGTCGTGATCCTGGTGACGCTGGCGGTGCGCCGGCAGCGCATCACGCGGGCCGACACCGACGCCACGTCGTCATGGCAGTCGTCGGGCGAGGTCCGTCCGGTCCCGCGGGAGCTGCGCCGCCTGCCGGCGGTGACGGTTCCCCGCGTCGGCGGGCTCGTGGTCGGTGCCGTGGCGCTGCTGGCCCTGCCCGCCGTGCTCGGGCCCGGCCAGACCTACCGCGCGGCCGCGGTGGTGATGTTCGCGCTCGTCATCCTGTCGATCACGGTGCTCACCGGTTGGGCGGGCCAGGTCTCGCTGGGCCAGATGGCGTTCGTGGGCATCGGGGGCGCGCTGGCGGCCAACCTCATGGCCGAGCACGGCTGGGACCTCGCGCTGGTGCTGCCGGCGGTGGGCATCGCCGGCGCCGCGGTGGCCGCGGCCGTGGGGTTCCCCGCGCTGCGGCTGCGGGGCCTGTACCTGGCCGTCGTCACCCTCGCCTTCGCCCTGGCCACCACCCGCTACCTGCTCAACCCCACCTACGTCGACTGGGTGACCGTCGACCGGTTCGAGCCGCGCCCCCTGTTCGGCGTGTGGGACTACGACTCGCCGTCGGGCAGCTACTACCTGGCGCTCGGGTGCTTCGCCCTCCTGGTCGTGGCGGTCAACGGCATCCGCAACAGCCGCACCGGGCGGGTGCTGGTGGCGCTGCGCGAGAACGAGCGCGGGGTCGCCGCGTTCGGTGTGTCGGTGGTGCGGGCCAAGCTCACCGCGTTCGCCATCTCCGGGTTCCTGGCCTCGGTGGCGGGCGCCCTGCTGACGGTGCAGAACGGGCGCTTCACGCTCGGTCTGGTGCCCGAGCGCGACAACCTCGTGGTGTTCACCGCCGCGGTGGTGGGCGGGCTCGGTTCGGTGGTGGGCGCGGTCATCGGCGCCCTGTTCCTGAAGGGCGGCGAGTGGTTCCTGCAGGACAGCTGGCGCCTGTTCGCATCGTCCGTCGGCGTCCTGGTCGTGCTGCTCCTCCTGCCCGGCGGGCTGGGCGGCGCCGTGTTCCGGGGCCGTGACCTGTACCTGCGGTGGGTCGCCCGGCGCCACGGCATCGTGGTGCCCAGCCTGCTGGCCGACGTGCGCGACCTCGAGCAGACCGCCGAGGTGGCGTTCGAGGAGCGGGCCGCGGCCATGTCGGGCACGGCCGGCGACGCCCCGACCACCGACGCCCCGACCACCGACGCCCCGGCGGCCGGCCAGCCCACCGGCGCCGCCGGCTCGGGGGCCGGCGCCGCGCGGGACGGCGACCCGGCCGCTGCGCCCGACCCCCCCGGCGGCGGGCCCGTCGACGACCGGCCCGCCGTGCCGGGAGGTACCCGATGATCGCCTTCACGCCGCCGCCGGCCAACGAGGAGCCGTGGCCGCAGCGGTTCGTCGCCGCGGTGCGGCACCCGAAGCAGTGGATGGAGAAGCTCACCGGGGACGGGCCGGTGCTGGCGCTGCTCGTGCTGACCGGCCTCAATGCGGTCGACGAGCTGTCGCGTGCCTCGTTCTCGGTCGTGGCGCCCACGGTCGCCGACTACTTCGGCGTCGGCATGGCCGGGGTCACCATCCCGTTCGTGCTGTCCTTCGCCGCCGCCTTCGCCCTGTCGGTGCCCATCGCCACCATCGCCGACCGCCGCAGCCGAGTGCGGCTGGCCCTGGTGGGCGGCATCATCTTCTCCGTCTTCTCGACGCTCGTGGGCCTGTCGCCCTCGATCTGGGTGCTGGCGGTGTTCCTGGCCGGCTCCAACATCGGCAAGGCGTTCATCGAGTCGTCCCACACCTCGCTGCTGGCCGACTACTACGAGGTCAACCTGCGGCCGCGCATCTTCTCGTTCCACCGGGCCGGGAACGCGGTGGGGGCGCTGATCGGCGGCATCGGGGCCGGGTACGTGGCCCAGGCCTTCGGCTGGCGGGCCCCGTTCTTCGTCTTCGCCATCCCCACCGTGGCGCTGGTGCTGGTGGGTGCCCGCCTGCGCGAGCCGATCCGCGGCATCCAGGAGCGGACCCTGGTCGGCGCCTCGGCCGAGTCGCTCGGCACCGAGGAGTCGGCCCCCAGCCTGTCGGAGGGCTGGCGCATGTGCTGGCAGATCGACAGCCTGCGCCGGATCTACCGCACGCTGCCATTCCTCACGCCGGCGATCGCCGGCTTCGGGATCTTCAGCTCGTTCATGTACCGCGACATCTTCGGGCTGAGCGACGCCGGCCGCGGCTGGGTGGTCGGCCTGGTCGAGGGCCCGTCCCAGCTCGTCGGGCTCACCATCGGCGCCCGGCTCGGGGTCAAGCTGTTCGCCCAGGATCCCAAGCTGGTGTTCCGGCTCCTGGCCAAGGCCAACTTCGTGGTCGTGGTGGCGGTGCTCGTGTTCGCCTGGTCGCCGTTCCTCTGGCTGGCGGTCGCGGCCAACGTGGTCATCAGTGCGTGCCTGGCCTTCGTGCTGCCCGGCGTGCTCGCGGCCCTGTCCGTGGCCATCCCGCCCCGGGCGCGGTCGACCGGCTTCTCGATGGGCGCGGTGTTCGTCATGTCCGGCATGGTGACCCTGCCGTTCATCGCCATGGTGGGCGACACCTGGGGGACCCGGTGGGGCATCACGCTGATGGTGCCCATGTTCCTGATCGGCGGGCTGGTCATCGCCTCGGCCGGCGACCTGATCATGCGGGACATCCAGCAGGTGTGGTCGGCCGCGGCCGCCCGCAGCGAGGTGCTGCACCTGCGGCGGGAGGGCAGGGCCAAGATGCTGCTCGCCCGTGGGCTCGACGTGAGCTACGGAGACGTGCAGGTCCTGTTCGGCGTGGACTTCGAGGTCGACGAAGGCGAGATCGTGGCCCTGCTCGGCACCAACGGAGCGGGCAAGTCGACGCTGCTCAAGGCCATCGCCGGGCTGGTGCCGGCCAACAAGGGCGCGGTGATCCTCGACGGCCGCGACATCACCTACGCCCCGGCGCACGAGATCGCGCCCCGCGGCGTGTCGTTGGTGGCGGGCGGCCAGGGCACCTTCCCGTCGCTGACGGTGGCCGAGAACCTGCGGGCGGCGGGGTGGATGAACCGCCGGTCCAAGCGGCTCTTGGCCGAGCGGACAGCCCACGTGCTCGACACCTTCCCCATGCTGGCCGAGCGCCTCGACGACCCGGCCGCCGACCTGTCCGGAGGGCAGCAGCAGATGCTGGCGCTCGGCATGGCGCTGCTGTCCGAGCCCCGGCTGCTGCTCATCGACGAGCTCTCGCTCGGCCTGGCCCCGGTGGTGGTCGACATGCTGGTGGAGATGGTGCGCCGGATCCGCGCCACGGGGACCACGGTGGTGGTCGTCGAGCAGTCGGTGAACGTCGCCCTCACCCTGGCCGAGGAGGCCTACTTCATGGAGAAGGGCGAGGTGCGCTTCCACGGGCCGACCGCGGAGCTGCTCGAGCGCCCCGACGTGCTGCGCTCGGTGTTCCTGGAGGGGGCGGCGGCCGGGCTGCAGGTCGCCGCGGTCGACCTGGGGGCCGATCGCGGCGCCGGCGACGTCGCCACCGCCACCGCGACGGCCGGGACGGGGGTCGCCGGGCGTGCCAACGGCGAGGGGCCGGAGGACGCAGCGGCCGGTGTCGTACGCGCCGGCGATCGGGCCGGCAACGGCGATCGCGCCGGCAACGGCGATGGGGGGCGCGTCACGCCTGCGCTCGAGGTCGCGGGGCTCACCCGGTCGTTCGGCGGCATCCGCGCCGTCGACGGCGTCAGCTTCTCGGTGGCGCCCGCCGAGGTCGTGGGCATCATCGGGCCCAACGGCGCCGGCAAGACCACCGTCTTCGACCTGGTGTCGGGCTTCCTGCCGCTCGACGCCGGCCGAGTGGTGCTCGGCGGCCGCGACGTCACCCACCTGGCCGCCGACGGGCGCGCCCGGCTGGGGCTCGGCCGCTCCTTCCAGGACGCCCGCCTGTTCCCGGCCCTCACCGTCGAGCAGTGCCTGGCGGTGGCCCTCGAGCGGTGGGTCACGGTGCGCGACCCCATCCAGGCGGCCCTGCACCTGCCCAGCGTCTTCGACGCCGAGGCCAAGGTCGGCCGGCGGGTCGACGAGCTCATCGAGCTGCTGGGCCTGAACGCGTTCCGCAGCAAGTTCGTGCGCGAGCTGTCCACCGGCTCGCGGCGCATCGTCGACATCGCCTGCCTCGTCGCCCACCGACCCACCGTCATCCTGCTGGACGAGCCGTCGAGCGGCATCGCCCAGCGCGAGACCGAGGCGCTGGGCCCCGTGCTGCGGCGCATCCGCGACGAGCTGGGCGCCAGCCTCATCGTCATCGAGCACGACATGCCGCTCGTCACCGCGGTGGCCGACCGCCTGGTCGCCCTCGACCTGGGCCGGCTGGTGACCGAGGGCGCGCCCGTCGACGTGCTCGCCCATCCCCACGTCGTCGCCTCGTACCTCGGCACCAGCGACGCCGCCATCAACCGCTCCACCCACGCGGTCACCACGTGACCGGCCACCCTCGGGAGACGACAGCCCATGCAACCTGCAAGTGACCGGCCGGAACGCAGCGACACCCTCCGCCGGTACGGCCCTGTCGCCGTCATCGCCGTGCTCGTGCTGATCGTTGGGGCGGTTGTGCTCATCGGCGGAGGTGGCGGCGGGGGCGACGACGAGGAGGGCGAGGGGTCGGGCGCGGGCGAGCTCGAGTGGTCGAGCGTCGGCGAGACGACACCCGGTGCTCCGGAGCCCACCGGGTCGATGCCGGTCACCTACGCCGAGGCGGACGAGGCGGGCACCGCGGGCGACCTGGAGTGGCCCGACACCTGCGACACCGAGCTCGGCACGGTGACGTTGCCCTCGATCTTCGCCCTCCCGTGCGTGCCGGCGTTCTCGGGCGACAACGGCGGCGCCACCGCCCGGGGGGTCACCGCCGACAGCATCAAGGTCGTCTTCTACGCCCCCGAGGCGCCCGCCGACCTGCAGGCGATCATCACCGGGCTGGGTGCGGACGACACCGCCGAGCAGCGGGTCGAGACGCTGAACGACTACGCCGAGATCTACTCGTCGGTCGCCCAGCTCTACGGCCGCACCGTCGAGTTCGTGCCCTACGACGCGACCGGCGCGCCCGACGACGTGGTGGCCGCACGCGCGGCGGCCACCGACGTCATCGCCATGGAGCCGTTCGCGGTCCTCGGCGGGCCGGCGCTCGACCGCGGTACCTTCGCCCAGGAGCTGGCCGACGCCGGCGTCCCGTGCATGGGGTGCGCGGGCGCGGTGCCCGACGAGATGCTGCTGGAGATGGCGCCCTATGTGTGGGGCGGCGCCCAGTCACCCAACCAGTTCCTCGGCATGCTCGCCACGTGGTCGGCGGGGCTCGGTGAGGACGCGGAGTTCGCCGGGGGCGACCTCCAGGGCGAGCCCCGCAAGATCGGCGTCATCCACTTCGACCAGGACCCGCCGCTCTTCGAGACCACGCAGGAGGCCCAGGAGGAGCAGTTCGACGGCGTGGCCGACATCCAGTCGTACCTGTTCGACCTGCCCAGCATGCCGGCCAAGGCCACCGAGCTGATCGCCCGCTACAAGGCGGACGGGATCACCACCATCGTGTTCCTCGGCGACCCGTTCATGCCGCAGTACCTCACCAATGCGGCCTCCGAGCAGGACTACTTCCCCGAATGGGTGTTCGCGGGAACGGCGCTGACCGACACCAACATCCTCGGCCGGACCTACAACCCCGCCCAGATGGAGCACGCCTTCGGCATCTCCCAGCTCCCGGTCCCGGTCGAGCAGGACCTGCAGGAGGACATCCGCCTGTACCGCTGGTACTTCGGCGACCAGGACGCGCTGCCGCCGGCGCCCAACCAGTACGCGCTCATCGCCCCCCAGGCCGCCTGGCTGTTGGCCGGCATCCACATGGCCGGGCCCGAGCTCACGCCCGAGACGTTCGCCCGCGGCCTGTTCCGCATCCCGCCCCGGGGCGGCACGCCGGCCAACCCGCAGGTGAGCGTGGGCAACTGGGGCGCCTTCCCGGAGATGGACTACCAGGGCATCGACGACTCGGCGGAGATCTGGTGGGACGGCACGGCCGAGGTGGAGGACGAGCGGGGCATGGTCGGTGTGGGCGCCTGGCGCCGCAGCGCCGGCGGCGAGCGGTTCCACCTCGGCGACGAGGTGACCCCCGCCCCCTTCGCGGACGTCGACGACAGCGTGACCGTGCTGTCCGAGCTGCCGCCCGAGGACGTGCCGCCCGACTACCCACCGCCGCCCGGCTCGCCGGCGGCGGCCGGGTAGGCCCGGTCAGGCCCGGTAGGCCCAGGTCACGGTCGGAAACCCCGGTCGACGTGGTCGCGGAGGGGGGTACGGTCGTGCCCATGCGGTCGCGCACCCGGCTCAGCCGGGACGAGAGCCAGGCACAGACCCGTGCGGCCCTCATCGACGCGGCGAGCCGGCTGTTCGACGCGCGCGGGTTCGTGGCCACCTCGATCTCCGACGTCGCCGAGGAGGCCGGCTACACCACCGGCGCGCTCTACTCGAACTTCGACGGCAAGGAGGACCTGTTCTTCGCCATCGTCGAGCGCGACATCGACCTGGTCCTCGCCGAGCTGCAGCGGCTGCTGAGCGGCAAGTCCACGCCCGGCGAGCGGCTCGAGGTCATGCGGGCCTGGCACCTCTCCCACGTCGACGACCGCCGCGACCGCACCCGGGCGGTGGCCGAGTTCTCGATCCTGGTGCAGCGCAACGAGGTGAGCCGGGCGCGGCTGCAGGCCCAGGGCCGGCGCCTGCACGGGGGCGTGACCCGGCTGTTCGAGCAGCAGGAGCGCGAGCTGGGCATCCGCTTCCGCCTCCGCCCCCCGGCGCTGGCCGAGGCGGTGCTGGCGCTGGTGCAGGGCTTCGCCATCCAGGCCGCGTTCGACGACGCGGACGCCACCGCCCTGCCGCTGGCGCTCGAAGCCCTCCTCGCCGCCGACCTGGAGCCGCCGCCCGGGGGCTGATCCCCACCCGAAGTTGTCACAGGCCGCCGATACAGTCGGGCAGCGATGGCTCCCAAGCACGTCCCGTTCCAGATGGTGTCCGAGTTCGCGCCGGCCGGCGACCAGCCGGGGGCCGTCGCCGCGCTCTCGCGGGGCATCGCCGACGGCGAGCGCTACCAGACGCTGCTCGGCATCACCGGGTCGGGCAAGAGCGCCACCATCGCGTGGACCATCGAGCAGGTGCAGAAGCCCACCCTGGTCATCGCGCCCAACAAGTCGCTGGCCGCCCAGCTGGCCAACGAGTTCCGCGAGTTCTTCCCCCACAACCGGGTCGAGTACTTCGTCAGCTACTACGACTACTACCAGCCCGAGGCCTACATCGCCTCGTCCGACACCTACATCGAGAAGGACTCGTCGGTGAACGACGAGATCGACCGGTTGCGCCACTCGGCCACGGCCGCGTTGCTCACGCGGCGCGACGTCATCGTCGTGGCCTCGGTGTCGTGCATCTACGGCCTGGGCTCGCCCGACGAGTACCGCGACAACCTGCTGTTCCTGCAGAGGGGCGAGGAGGTCGACCAGCGGGCGGTGCTGCGCAAGCTCGTCGACATGCGCTACGACCGCAACGACATGAACCTCACCCGGGGGACGTTCCGGGTGCGGGGCGACACCATCGAGGTCCACCCGGCCTACGACGAGACGGCCGTGCGCATCGAGCTGTTCGGCGACGAGATCGAGCGCATGACCGTCGTCGACCCGGTGACGGGCGAGCAGGTGCGGGTGCTCGACGAGCTGGCCGTCTACCCGGCCACCCACTACGTGGCGGGCGAGGAGCGCATGCAGGCCGCCATCGGCCGCATCGAGGCCGAGCTGGCCGAGCGCCTCCAGTACTTCGAGAAGCACGGCAAGCTGCTCGAGGCCCAGCGCCTGCGCATGCGCACCCAGTACGACCTGGAGATGATGCAGGAGGTCGGCTTCTGCAACGGCATCGAGAACTACTCGGCGCCCATCGACGGCCGGGGCCAGGGCGTGGCCCCCAACACCCTGCTCGACTTCTTCCCCGACGACTACCTGCTGGTCATCGACGAGAGCCACGTGGCCGTGCCCCAGCTCCACGGCCAGTACGCGGGCGACCGCAGCCGCAAGGAGCAGCTCATCGACCACGGCTTCCGCCTGCCGTCCGCGGCCGACAACCGGCCGCTGCAGTTCGAGGAGGTGATCGATCGCATCAACCAGGTGGTGTTCCTCTCCGCCACGCCGTCCGCCTACGAGCTCGAGGTCTCGTCGCAGGTGGTCGAGCAGGTCGTGCGGCCCACCGGCCTGGTCGACCCCGAGGTCATGGTGCGGCCCACCAAGGGTCAGATCGACGACTTGCTGGGCGAGATCCGCCAGCGCATCGAGCGCGACCAGCGCATCCTCGTCACCACCCTCACCAAGAAGATGGCCGAGGACCTGAGCGACTACCTGCTGGAGCAGGGCCTGCGGGTGCGCTACCTGCACTCCAACATCGACACGATCGAGCGCATCGAGATCCTGCGGGCCCTGCGCCTGGGCGAGTTCGACGTGCTGGTCGGCATCAACCTGTTGCGTGAGGGGCTCGACCTGCCCGAGGTCTCGCTCGTGGCCATCCTCGACGCCGACAAGGAGGGGTTCCTCCGCAGCGAGACGTCGCTCATCCAGACCACGGGGCGCGCCGCCCGCAACGTCGACGGCCAGGTGATCATGTACGCCGACACCGTCACCGACTCGATGACCCGGGCCATCGGCGAGACGCAGCGGCGCCGTCAGCTGCAGATCGCCTACAACGCCGAGCACGGCATCGAGCCGCAGACGATCCGCAAGGCCGTCAACGACATCCTTGCCCACCTCCGGCCGGCCGAGGGGGCGCCGACGCCCGGCGACGGGCGCCGGCGGGGCCGCCCGGGCGCCGCCGCCAAGCTGCGGGACGAACTGGCCGACCTACCGCCCACCGAGTTGGGGCGCCTCATCCAGACGCTGGAGGAGGAGATGCACGAGGCCGCCGCCGACCTGCGCTTCGAGTACGCCGCCCGCCTCCGCGACGAGGTCAACGAGCTCAAGCGCGAGCTGCGCGAGGCGGGTGTCTGACCACCTCACCACCGTCCC
Source organism: uncultured Acidimicrobiales bacterium (assembly GCA_963842395.1). Taxonomy (GTDB): domain Bacteria; phylum Actinomycetota; class Acidimicrobiia; order Acidimicrobiales; family VFJN01; genus ZC4RG19. Next base: position 983,527 of record CAWJGJ010000001.1, on the reverse strand, counting down.
CGCCCTGGAGGACCGCCACCGGCACGCCCAGGACGTCGGCGAGCGCCTTCCGGCCCTCGGGGGTCACGGCCACGGCCCGGCCGCCGGCCGTGCGGCGAACCCAGCCGGCGTCGAGCGCCGTCGTGGCGATGGCCGCGCCCAGCGCGCCGGCCAGGTGCGGCCGGCGTTCGGTCCAGTCGAGGCACAGGCGGGCGAACGCCCGCCGGCCGGCCCGGGCCCCGGCGACGTCCACGCCCGCGGCGGCCAGTCCGGCCACGCCGGCGGGGGAGAGGTCGAGGCCGTCGCGGTCCGGCTGCGCCCAGCCCCGGTCGAGCAGCGCGTCGGTCAGCGCCACGCCCACGGTGCCGGCCAGGTGGTCGTAGCAGGTGCGGGCGTAGCGCATGGCGTCGCGCCGCGCCGCGGCCCGCAGCGAGCGCACGGGCGTCGGCGGGCAGATGGCGGCGAACGCCTCCAGCGCGCCCGCGACGTCGGGCGCGGCGATGCGGTGGTAACGATGGCGGCCCTGCGCGACCACGGTCACCAGCCCGCCGTCGACCAGCTTGCCCAGGTGCTCGCTGGCGGCCGGGGCGCCCACGCCGGCCGCGCGGGCCAGCTCGCCCGCGCTGAGCGCCTCGCCGTGCATCAGCGCGTCGACCATGGCCGACCGGGCGGGGTGGCCGAGCAGTGCGGCCACGGCGGCGTAGTCGGTGCCCATGCCGGCGACGCTACCGCGGGCACGCTTCGGCGGGTCCCGAAACGTCGGCGTCGTACGGTCGTCTCGTGCCCGCTCCCGACCCTCACCGCAACCCCGCTGCCGCCGTCGTGGCCGCGGTCGAGCGCACCCTCGTCCTGGCCCGTACGTGGCCGGCGTGGGACGGCCGGCCCCGCGTGGCCGACGACGGCCGCCTGTTCACGCCGCACAAGGCCATCCGCCGCACCGCCGACCACCTGGTCGACCACCTCGCCGAGGTGGAGGCCCTGCTGGCCGGTGCGCCCACCGAGGAGGACCGGTGGCAGGGCAGCGGGCTGACCTCCGCCGCCGACCGGGCCGCGTTCACCCGTGCCGACCTGGCGGAGGCCGAGCAGCGGCTGCGGCGCCTGGCGCGCACCGTCGAGCTCCGCTACGCGGCCGTGGGCCCGGCCGCGTGGGACGCTCCCCGTGGCAACCACTGGACGCTGCGCGAGATCGCCGCCCACCTGGCCACCCCCTGGTACGCCGAGCAGGTCGGCGACCTGTCCTGACCAGCGGTTTCGTCCGCCCCTCCACGCCGATACGAACATCCGTTCGCGAGTTGTGCGCGCCGGATAGTGTGAGGCGTTGTGGCTGATTCGCTGGTGATCCGGGGTGCCCGCGAGCACAACCTTCGCAACGTCAGCGTCGAGCTGCCGCGCGAGAAGCTGATCGTCTTCACGGGGCTGTCCGGGTCGGGCAAGTCGTCGCTGGCGTTCGACACCATCTACGCCGAGGGCCAGCGCCGCTATGTCGAGTCGCTGTCGGCCTATGCCCGCCAGTTCCTCGGCCAGATGGACAAGCCCGACGTCGACTTCATCGAGGGCCTGTCGCCCGCCATCTCCATCGACCAGAAGAGCGCCTCGCGCAACCCCCGGTCGACCGTGGGCACCATCACCGAGGTCTACGACTACCTGCGGCTGCTGTTCGCCCGCATCGGGGTCGCCCACTGTCCCGAGTGCGCGGCGGTGGTCACCCGGCAGACGCCGCAGCAGATCGTCGACCGCATCATGGAGCTGCCCGACGGCACCCGCTTCCAGGTGCTGGCGCCCGTGGTCCGGGGCCGCAAGGGCACCTACGAGACGCTCCTGGCCGACCTGGCGGCCCAGGGCTTCACCCGCGCCCGGGTCGACGGCGAGCTGCACGAGACCACCGACAAGATCGAGCTGGCCCGCTACGAGCAGCACACGATCGAGGTGGTGGTCGACCGGCTGGTCCGGCGCGACGGCATCGCGCGTCGCCTCACCGACTCGCTCGAGACCGCCCTCCGCCTGGCCGATGGCGTGGCCGAGGTCCAGATCGTGCCGCGCAACGGCGCCGGCGCCGACCGGGTGCCGGGCGGGGGAGAGAGCGACCGCAGCCGGCGGGCCACGGCCGCGGGCGACGGCGCGGCGGGTGACGGGGACGCCGGCAACGGCGACGGCCCCGAGACCCTCACGTTCAGCCAGCACCTGGCCTGCCCCAACGGCCACGGCAGCTTCGACGAGCTGGCGCCCCGCAACTTCTCGTTCAACTCGCCCTACGGCGCCTGCGAGACGTGCGACGGGTTGGGCACCCGCTACGAGGTCGATCCCGAGCTCATCGTGCCCGACCCCAGCCTCAGCCTCGAAGCCGGCGCCGTCGCCCCGTGGTCGAGCGGCCACCAGCGCTACTTCCAGCGGCTGGTCGTGGCGGTGGCCGAGGAGGTGGGCATCGACATGGACGCCCCCTTCGAGTCGCTGCCCGCCAAGCAGCGGCAGGCCGTGCTGTACGGCAAGGGCGTCAGCAAGGTGTGGGTCCGGTTCAAGAACCGCTACGGCCGCGAGCGCACCTATCACGCCAACTACGAGGGCACGATCCCGTACCTGCAGCGGCGCCACGCCGAGGCCGAGTCCGACAGCGCCCGCGAGCAGGTCGAGGGCTACATGCGCGAGGTGCCGTGCCCGGCCTGCGGCGGCGCCCGGCTCAAGCCCCTGTCACTGGCCGTCACGATCGACGGCCACACCATCGCCGACATCTCCAACATGTCCATCGGCGAGTCCGCCAAGGCCCTGGCCGCGCTGTCGCTGTCCGAGCGCGACCGTCTCATCGCCGAGCGGGTGGTCAAGGAGATCAACGCCCGCATGGGCTTCCTGCTCGACGTGGGCCTCGACTACCTGACGCTGTCGCGCTCGGCCGGCACCCTGGCCGGCGGCGAGGCGCAGCGCATCCGCCTGGCCTCGCAGATCGGCTCGGGCCTCGTCGGCGTGCTGTACGTGCTCGACGAGCCGTCCATCGGGCTGCACCAGCGCGACAACCGGCGGCTCATCGACACGCTCATCCGGCTGCGCGAGCTGGGCAACACCGTGCTGGTGGTCGAGCACGACGAGGACACGATCATGGTGTCCGACCACGTCGTCGACATCGGTCCCGGGGCGGGCGAGCACGGGGGCGAGATCGTCCACTCCGGCACGGTCAAGCAGCTGCTCCGCAACAAGCGGTCGATGACCGGGCAGTACCTGTCGGGCAAGCGCTCGATCCCGGTGCCCGAGAAGCGGCGGCCCATCGGCGACCGGTGGCTCAAGGTGCGGGGTGCCCGGCAGAACAACCTGAAGAACATCGACGTCGCCTTCCCGCTCGGGTGCTTCGTGGCGGTCACCGGCGTGTCGGGCTCGGGCAAGTCCACGCTGGTGAACGACATCCTCTTCCGGTCGCTCATGCAGAAGGTGTACCGGTCGAAGACGCCGCCCGGCCTGCACACCGGCGTCGACGGCATCCAGTACCTCGACAAGGTCATCGACATCGACCAGTCGCCCATCGGCCGCACGCCCCGGTCCAACCCGGCCACCTACACGGGCGTGTTCGACCACGTCCGCAAGCTGTTCGCGCAGACGCACGAGGCCAAGGTGCGCGGCTACCTGCCGGGCCGCTTCAGCTTCAACGTCAGCGGCGGCCGGTGCGAGGCGTGCGCGGGCGACGGCACCATCAAGATCGAGATGCACTTCCTGCCCGACGTGTACGTGCCGTGCGAGGTGTGCAAGGGCGCCCGCTACAACCGGGACACGCTCGACATCACGTTCAAGGACCACAACATCGCCGACGTCCTGGCGATGAGCTGCGAGGAGGCGCTCGACTTCTTCGCCAACCAGCCCGCCATCGCCCGTCACATGCAGACGCTGGTCGACGTCGGGCTCGGCTACGTGCGGCTGGGCCAGCCGGCCACCACGCTGTCCGGCGGCGAGGCGCAGCGGGTCAAGCTGTCGAGCGAGCTGGCCAAGCGCTCCACCGGCCACACCATCTACATCCTCGACGAGCCCACCACCGGCCTGCACTTCGAGGACATCCGCAAGCTCCTGACGGTGCTGTCGCGCCTCGTCGACCAGGGCAACACCGTGCTGGTGATCGAGCACAACCTCGACGTCATCAAGACGGCCGACCACATCGTCGACCTCGGGCCCGAGGGCGGCAACGGCGGCGGCACCGTCGTGGCCACCGGCACGCCGGAGGAGGTCGCCGCGGTGCCCGCCAGCTGGACCGGGCAGTTCCTGCAGACCCTGCTGGCGGGTGGCCGCGCCGGCGTGAGCTGACGCGCGGCGCGGGTCCCGGCGGTCAGCCGGGCGGCGACCAGCCGGGCGGTGCCCAGCTCGGGGGCGCCAGCTCGAAGCCCTCGAACCGGAACCCCGGCGACACCGTGCAGCCGACGAGGGCCCACGCGCCGGTGGGCTCGGCGGCCTGCCACGCGCCCTCGGGCACGATCGCCTGGGGCACCTGGCCGCCGGCGAGGTCGGGCCCGAGCAGCACCTCGCGGCGGGGCGCGTCCCCGTCGCTGATGCGCAGCAGGAGCGGGTCGCCGCTGTAGTGGTGCCAGATCTCGGTGGCGTCGACGCGGTGCCAGTGCGAGCGCTGGCCGGCCTCGAGCAGGTAGTAGATGGCGGTGCCGGCGGCCCGCTGACCGGGGCTGGGGTCGTGCCGCCACGTCTCCGCGTACCAGCCGCCCTCGGGATGGGGCCGCAGCCCGAGGCGCCCGACGACCTCGGCGGCGGTCGGCGCGGCCGCCCTGGTGGCCGGCGCGGCGGCGGATCGTGCCGCGGGATCGCCCGCCGCGACCGCCATCCCCTCGACAGGAACCTGGGGGTCGTCGTCGCCGGCGGTCACGGGATCAGTCTCGCGGCCACCACCGGGCGGTGTCCCACTAGGTTCCGTGCCCCGCAACCGTCAGTCCTCAGGAGCACGAGGTCGATGACCGACACCCCACCCGGCGCCGGGCCGTCCTGGTCGCCCACCCCTCCGGCCGGCAGCTCGCCGGTCGACGGGCATCCCGCCGCCGTCACCCCTGCCGGGGGCGGCGTGGGCTCCTCCCGCGTCCTCCTCCTGCTGGCGGCCACCGGGGTGGCGGTCCTGGTCGTGATCGCCGGGGTGATGGTCTCCGGGGCCCTCGGCGGGGCGGACGGCGGCGGCGACGTGGCCTCCGACGGCGGTCCGGGCGGCACCGGCGACACGGCGGACGTCGGGGCGACGACCGCGCCCGCGAACGTCGGCACGGTGGCGCCGACCACCACGACGCCCGCCACGATGCCCGACGGGGGCGACGAGACCTCGGCCGGCTCGCCGGCGGCCGCGGCGCTGCCGGCAGTGACCATCCCCGACGAGTCGAGCCCGCCGACGACGATCCCCGGCTCGGAGCCCAACTCGATCCCGACCGACATCTTCTCGGGTGAGGAGGCGCCCCAGTTCGGCACGCTCGTCGTCGACCTCGAGGAGGGCGGGTACGAGGACTTCGCCGTCCACCTGCGCACCGACCAGGAGATCTCGCTGCTGTCGCTGGCCGACGACGACATCGGCACCGAGATCGAGGTCTACGCCCCCGACGGCAGCCGGCAGGGGTGGTGGACGGGCGGTGAGCCCGGCGTCATCAACGGCCTCGAGTGGTACCTGCCCGACGAGCCGCTGCCCGCCACCGGCACCTACGTCATCCGCGTCGTGCACACCGGCGGCAGCCACGCGCCGTTCGTGCTGGGGTTCTTCGGCAACGCCTGACCGGCGGGCGTCCGGCCCGACCGCAGTGCACCCGTGCGCGTGATCGTTCCAATCGGCCGCGGAATCGGGTATCCAACAGGCGTGCCTGACCCACGCGACGAGGCCGGCCCCCGCGTCGGGCTGCCCCCGGAGATCCGGGGCTGCCTGTTCGACCTCGACGGCGTGCTGACGCGCACCGCCGCGGTGCACGCCCGCGCGTGGGCCGAGATGTTCGACGACTTCCTGCGGGGCGAGAGCGAGCGGACCGGCCTGTCCCTGCCCGCGTTCAGCCCCACCGACTACGAGCGCTACGTGGACGGGCGCCCCCGCCTCGACGGCACGCGGGCGTTCCTGGCGTCGCGGGGGTTCGAGCTGCCCGAGGGGTCGCCGGACGATCCGCCCGGCACCCGCACGGTGCAGGGGCTGAGCAACCGGAAGAACGAGCAGGTGCTCCACCTGCTCGACGAGGGCGGCGTCGAGGTGTTCGAGGGCTCTGTCCGCTACGTGCGGGCGGTGCGGGAGGCGGGCCTGCGCACGGCGGTCGTGTCGTCGAGCGCCAACACCGTCCAGGTCCTGGCCGCCGCCGGTATCGCCGACCTGTTCGAGGCCCGCATCGACGGCGTCGTGGCGGCCGAGCGGGGCATCCCGGGCAAGCCGGCGCCCGACATGTTCATCGCCGGCGCCGAGGCCCTGGGCCTGACGGTCGACGACGCCGCGGTGTTCGAGGACGCGCTGGCGGGCGTCGCCGCGGGCAAGGCCGGCGGCTTCCGGTTCGTGGTCGGCGTCGACCGCACCGGCCAGGCGGACGAGCTGCGCCGGCGGGGCGCCGATCTGGTGGTGAACGACCTGAGCGAGCTGCTCGATCCCCCGGCCGATGCGGGCGGCGGGCCGACGTGACCGAGCCGCGCAACTTCGCCGTCGAGCCCTGGAGCGTGACGGAGGGGCAGCTCGACCTCGACGCGCTCGCCCGCACCGAGTCGGTGTTCGCCCTGTCGAACGGGCACATCGGCCTGCGGGGCAACCTGGACGAGGGCGATCCCCACGGCGTCCCCGGCACCTACCTCAACTCGGTGTACGAGCTGCGGCCGTTGCCCTACGGCGAGACCGGCTACGGCTATCCCGAGTCCGGGCAGACGATCATCAACGTGACCAACGGCAAGATCATGCGCCTGCTGGTCGACGACGAGCCGTTCGACGTCCGCTACGGCTGCCTCGACGCTCACCGCCGGCGGCTCGACCTGCGGGCCGGCACGCTCGAGCGCCACGTGACGTGGCACTCGCCCGCGGGCGACGGCGTGCACGTGCGGTCGACGCGGCTGGTGTCGCTCACCCAGCGGGCCGTCGCGGCGGTGAGCTACGAGGTCGAGCCCATCGACAGCTCCCTGCGGGTCGTCGTGCAGTCGGAGCTCGTCGCCAACGAGGAGCTCCCGGCCCAGACCGCCGATCCCCGGGCGGCGGCCGTGCTGGAGCGGCCCCTCGAGGTGGAGGTGCACAGCGCCTCGGGCACCGAGGCCGTGATGGTGCACCGCACCCGGAACAGCGGGCTGCGGGTGGCGTCGGGCATGCGCCACCTCGTCGAGGGGCCGGAGAACACCCACTGCGAGATCTCCAGCTCGCCCGACAGCTGCCGGCTGACCGTCGCCACCCGGCTGGCGCCCGGGCAGCGGCTGCGCATCGTGAAGTTCCTCGCCTACGGGTGGTCGAGCCAGCGGACGCTGCCGGCCCTGCGCGACCAGGTGGTCGCGGCGCTCGCCGCGGCCCGCTTGACCGGCTGGGACGGCCTGCTGGCGGAGCAGCGGGCCTACCTCGACGAGTTCTGGGCCGGGGCGGACGTCGAGCTCGAGGGCGACGCCGAGGTGCAGCAGGCGGTCCGCTTCGGCCTCTTCCACATCCTCCAGGCGGGCGCGCGGGCCGAGCAGCGGCCCATCCCCGGCAAGGGGCTGACCGGCCCCGGCTACGACGGCCACACGTTCTGGGACACCGAGACCTTCGTGCTGCCCGTGCTCACCTACACCAAGCCCACCGTGGCGGCCAGCGCACTGACCTGGCGCAAGCTGGCCATGCCGGTGGCGCAGGAGCGGGCGCAGGAGCTGGGCCTCGAGGGCGCCGCCTTCCCGTGGCGCACCATCCGGGGCCGGGAGTCGTCCGGCTACTGGCCTGCGGGCACGGCGGCGTTCCACGTCAACGCCGACATCGCGGACGCGGTCGTCCGCTACCTCGACGCGACCGGCGACGAGGAGTTCGAGCGCGAGGTCGGCATCGATCTGCTCGTCGAGACCGCCCGCCTCTGGCGCAGCCTGGGCCACCACGACCGCGACGGCCGGTTCCGCATCGACGGCGTGACCGGCCCCGACGAGTACAGCGCGATCGCCGACAACAACGTCTACACGAACCTGATGGCCCAGCTGAACCTGCGAGCGGCGGCCGCGGTGGCGGGGCGCCACGCCGACCGGGCGGCCGAGCTGGGGGTCGACACCGAGGAGGCGGCCTCCTGGCGGGGCGCGGCCGACGCCATGTACATCCCCTACGACCACGACCTGGGTGTCCACCCCCAGAGCGAGGGCTTCACCGACCACGCGGTCTGGGACTTCGCCCGCACCGCCGCCGACCGCTATCCGCTGCTCCTGCACGAGCACTACTTCGACCTGTACCGCAAGCAGGTGGTGAAGCAGCCGGACCTGGTGCTGGCCCTGCACCTCCGGGGCGACGCCTTCACGCAGCCCGAGAAGGAGCGCAACTTCCGCTACTACGAGGCGCTGACCGTGCGTGACTCGTCGCTCTCGGCCGCCACCGAGGCCGTGGTGGCGGCGGAGCTGGGCTACCTGGAGCTGGCCTACGACTACCTGGCCGAGGCGGCGCTGATGGACCTGGAGGACCGCAACCACAACACCGCCGACGGCCTGCACATGGCCTCGCTGGCGGGCGCGTGGACGGCGCTGGTGGCGGGGTTCGGCGGCATGCGGGCGCGGGACGGCCGGCTGTCGTTCGCCCCGCGGGTGCCGAGCGACCTGGGGCACCTGTGCTTCCGGGTGCGCTACCGGGGCAGCGGCATCCGGGTGGCGACCGACGGCCGGACCGCCACGTACCACCTGTGGGCCGGGCCGCCGATCACCATCTGGCACGAGGACGAGTCGTTCGAGCTGGGCGACAAGGACGTCGAGCGACCGGTGACGCCGGTGGTCGCCGGCCCGCGGCCGGTGCAGCCGCGGGGGCGGGCGCCCCGGCGGCGCGGCCAGTAGCCGCCCGAACTCGGTCTCAGGTGATGTCGAGCATGCGCTGCAGGGCGACCCGCGCCCACTCGGCCGTGGCGGGGTCGACCCGGATGGGGTTGACGACCCGGCCCGCGACCAGCTCGTCGAGCACCCAGGCCAGGTGGGGCTCGTCGATGCGGTTCATGGTCGAGCACGGGCAGATCAGCGGGTCGAGCGAGACGACGGTCTTGTCGGGGTTCTCCTGCGCCAGGCGGTTGACCAGGTGGACCTCGGTGCCCACGGCGATGACCGACCCCGCCGGTGCCTCGCCGACGGCCCGGATGATGTAGTCGGTCGATCCCACCTGGTCGGCCACGCGCACCGTCTCGTGCGGCACCTCCGGGTGGACGACCACGATGCCGTCGGGGTGCTCGGCGCGGAAGGCCGCGATCTGCTCGGGCCGGAACCGCTGGTGGATCGAGCAGTGGCCCCGCCACAGCAGGAACGTCGACTCCTTGCACTCGCGCTCGCCCAGGCCGCCGCGCTCGCGACGGGGGTCCCAGACGCGCATGTCGTCGAGCCCGTAGCCCATCGCGACGCCCGTGTTGCGGCCGAGGTGCTGGTCGGGGAAGAACAGGACCTGGTCGCCCCGGCCGCCCGCGGCGCCGGGGCCGCCGCCGAGGGCCCACTCGAGGACCGCCCGGGCGTTGGTGGAGGTGCACACGGCCCCGCCCTGGCGGCCGACGAAGGCCTTGAGGGCCGCCGAGCTGTTCATGTACGTGATCGGCACCACCCGGTCGACGTCGACGACCTCCGCCAGAGCGTCCCACGCCTCCTCCACCTCGTCGATGTCGGCCATGTCGGCCATCGAGCAGCCGGCGTTGAGGTCGGGCAGGGTGACGGTCTGGTGGTCGGCGGTCAGGATGTCGGCCGACTCGGCCATGAAGTGCACACCGCAGAACACGATGTGCTCGGCCTGGGGTTGCTGCTGGGCGAGCACCGACAACCGGTACGAGTCGCCCCGGGCGTCGGCCCAGCGGATGATCTCGTCCCGCTGGTAGTGGTGTCCGAGGATGAAGAGGCGGTCGCCGAGGGTGGCCTTGGCGGTCGCGATGCGCCCCGCCAGGTCGTCCGGCGGTGCCGCGGTGTACCGCTCGTCGAGCGGGGTCTGGAGCCGAAGCATGTGGGTTGTACCTCCGTGCGGTGGCTCCGGTTGGTGGACGGTGGGGACAGCCCGGTCGCCTCTCCCACGGGGATGTCGTCCCCGGAACCGATATGCAGCCGGAATACCGGGCCGGCTTGTGGGCAGTCTAGGAACTCCTCACAGCGATCGGGCAACCGCGTACGGAACGAGAGCCGGCCGTGACGCGGACGTACCGGTACCGATCCCTCGGGCCGGGGCGGGAGCACGGCGAGCCCGCGGGAGGCGCGTCCGGGCCGCCACGGGCGGTCGCCTAGTGTCGCCTGGCAGCGGTCGCACGCCGAGCCGGGAGACACGGGATGAACATGCGAGCAGCGGTGGCAGCGGCGCTGGGCCTGGCGCTGGCGCTCGCCGCCTGCGGAGGGGACGACGAGTCGGGCGGCGACGGCGATCTGCGGGAGCAGTACGTCGACGCGATCGTGGCGGCGGACGAGGACCAGGACACGCCGCTGGCCGGCGACGACCTCCGCTGCTACGCCGAGGCTGTGGTCGACGGGATCGGCGTGGACGCGCTGGAGGCCGGCACCACGCCGGAGGAGATCGAGCAGTCCGGCTCCTTCGACCCCGTGTCCGCCGGCATCGAGCTCACCGAGGACGACGCCGCGGCGGTCGTCGACGGGGTGTCGGCGTGCGTCGACCTCCGCCAGCTGTTCCTCGACCAGCTCGCAGCCGACGGCGCGGCCACGCCCGAGCAGGTCGCGTGCGTGGACGAGGCGGTCGACGACGAGCTGCTCGAGACCTACTTCGCCTCCTCCCTGGTGTCCGCCGAGGACGCGCAGGCGCAGGCCGACGCGTCGGCGGAGCTCCAGGCCGCGGCCATGCCCTGCCTGGGCGGCTGACGGGCGCGCCTGATGGGCCGGCCCCGGTGGTTCGGCCGGCGCGCCACCGGACGGAGAGCGGTCGCGAGCCTCTACCCTCGGCACCGTGGTGCAACGCCCGCCTGCCGGCACGATCCCCGACGCCCCCGGCTCGTACCAGTTCAAGGACCACGACGGCCGGGTCATCTACGTGGGCAAGGCCCGGTCGCTGCGCCAACGGCTGTCGAACTACTTCCAGGCCCCCCGCAACCTGGCCCCGCGCACAGCGTCGATGGTGGCCGCGGCCGAGACCGTCGAGTGGATCCAGGTCCGCAACGAGGTCGAGGCGCTCATGCTCGAGTACAGCCTCATCAAGCAGCACCGGCCCCGGTTCAACATCCGCCTCCGGGACGACAAGAGCTACCCGTTCCTGGCGGTGACGGTCGGCGACGAGTGGCCCCGGCCCACCGTCATGCGCGGTCGCAAGCGCAAGGGGGTCCGCTACTTCGGGCCCTACGGCCACGCCTACGCCATCCGTGAGACGCTCGACCTGCTGCTGCGCACCTTCCCGCTGCGCACCTGCAGCGACAACAAGTTCGGCCGCCACGAGAAGCTGGGGCGGCCCTGCCTGTTGTTCCACATCGAGAAGTGCTCGGGCCCGTGCGTGGGCGAGATCGACCACGACGCCTACGAACGCCTGGTGGGCGAGCTGGTCGACTTCCTCGACGGCGACACCGAGACCGTGGTCGGGCGCCTCGACGCGCAGATGCGCGAGGCGGCCTCGACGCTCGACTACGAGCGTGCCGCCCGCCTGCGCGACCGGCTCACCAGCGTGCGCAAGGCCATCGAGCGCCAGCAGATGGTGGCGGACCGCAACGAGGACCTCGACGTCGTGGGCATCGCCGAGGACGACCTCGAGGCGGCGGTGCAGGTGTTCTTCGTCCGCCGGGGCCGGGTGGTCGGCCGCAAGGGCTTCGTGCTCGACAAGGTCGAGGACGTGGCACCCGGCGAGCTGGTGGGCGACGTGCTGGAGGGCCTGTACGACGACCCGCCCCTCGGCGTGCCCCGCACGGTGCTGGTGCCGACCGAGCCCGACGACCCCGAGCTGTACTGCGACTGGCTCGGCCTGCTGCGGGGCTCCCGCGTCGACGTGCGCGTGCCGCGGCGGGGCGCCAAGCGCGAGCTGCAGGCGACCGTCACCCGCAACGCGACCGAGGAGTTCACCCGCCACCGGTTGAAGCGGGCCAGCGACCACAACGCCCGCGCCCGGGCCCTCAACGAGCTGCAGGAGGCCCTGGGCCTGCCCGAGGCCCCGCTGCGCATCGAGTGCTACGACATGAGCCACATCCAGGGGACCGACTACGTCGGGTCCATGGTGGTGGTGGAGGACGGCCTGCCCAAGAAGTCCGACTACCGCCGCTTCAAGGTGCGGACGGTGGGCGGCAACGACGACTTCGCGGCCATGGAGGAGGTGCTGACCCGGCGCCTCACGGCCTACATCGACGAGCGGGCCCTCCCGGTCGACGAGCGCTCCGGCCGGTTCTCGTACCCGCCCCAGCTGCTGCTGGTGGACGGGGGCAAGGGCCAGCTCAACGTGGCCGTGCGGGTGCTGGCGGACCTGGGCCTCGACGAGGAGATCCCGGTGGCGTCGCTGGCCAAGCGGTTCGAGGAGGTGTACGTGCCCGGCCTCGCCGACCCAGTGCGGGTGCCGCGGGGGTCCGAGGCCCTGTACATGCTCCAGCGCATCCGCGACGAGGCCCACCGCTTCGCCATCACCTACCACCGCGAGCTGCGGGGCAAGCGCATGACCCGCTCGGTCCTCGACGACGTGAAGGGCCTGGGCCCGACCCGGCGCAAGCGGCTGGCCAAGGAGCTGGGGGGCGCGGCCGGGGTGAAGAAGGCCTCGCTCGACGAGCTGCGGTCGCTGTCATGGCTCCCGGACGACGTGGCGCTGGCCGTGTACGTCAAGATCCACGGCGAGCAGATGACCCGCGAGGGCCGGCCGTGACCGCGGAAGGGCCGTTGCCGCCCGGCGAGGCCGGTGTGCCGGCCGGTCCAGCCGAGCCCTCGACGACCGGTGGGCGGGACCGGGCGACCGTGGGCGGGACCGGCGGACGAGCCGGTCGACCTGGCCGAGGTGTGGGAGCGCCACGCCGGCTGGTGGCAGGCCGAGTTCACGGCCGGGACCGACGTCGAGTACGTCGACCAGATCCTGCCCGTCGCGGGCCGGCAGCTGGCCGGCGCGGCCCGGGTCCTCGACCTCGGCTGCGGCGAGGGGCAGATCGCCCGCCTGGCGGCGAAGGGCGGCGCGCGCCGGGCCGTCGGCATCGACGCCTCGGCCGCCCAGATCGCGGAGGCCGGACGGCGCGCCGGGGGCCCCGCCTACGCCCGCGCCCTCGCCACCGGGCTGCCGCTGGCCCCGGGCTCGTTCGACGCGGTGGTGAGCTGCCTGGTGCTGGAGCACGTCGCCGACCTGGACGGCGCCCTCGACGAGGTGTCACGCGTCCTGCGCCCCGGCGGGAGGTTCGTCCTGCTGCTCAACCATCCCCTGTTCCAGACGCCGGGCAGCGGCTGGATCGACGACCACGTGGCCGACCCGCCCGAGCAGTACTGGCGGGTGGGCCCGTACCTGCCGGAGGACCTGTCGATCGAGGAGGTCGACGACGGGGTGCGCCTGCCGTTCTTCCACCGCCCGCTGGCGCGCTACGTGAACGGCCTCGCCGACCGCGGCCTGTACATCACCCGGATGCTGGAGCCGGCGCCGCCCGCCCGGTTCGTGGCCATGGCGCCCCAGTACGCGGACGCCGCCACCATCCCGCGCCTGCTGATGCTGCGCGCCGAGAAGCGCTGACCCCGGGGCGGCGCGGCGGTCGGACCCCACCGGCGTGGCGGGACGCGCGGGGTCGCCGGCGTGCCGCCCTACGCTGGGGCGCACATGGGTGAGTTCGTCGTCATCACCGGCATGTCAGGGGCGGGACGCAGCCTGGCGGCCGACGATCTCGAAGACCTGGGCTGGTTCGTCATCGACAACCTGCCGCCTGCGTTGGTGCCCAAGGTGGTCGAGCTGGCACAGACGCCCGGATCGCAGGTGCAGCGGGTGGTGCTGGTGGTCGGCACCGGCCACTACCAGGCCGAGATCCTGCCCACGCTGGCATGGCTCCGCTCGACCGGGGCCCGCGTACGGGTGGTGTTCCTCGAGGCCGCCACCGACACGCTGGTGCGCCGGTACGACAGCTCGCGGCGCCGCCACCCGCTGTCGGGCGACCACGAGCCCGGGCACCTGGCCGAGGCGATCGAGCGCGAGCGGCTGCTGCTGGCGCCGGTCAAGGCCGAGGCCGACGTGGTGATCAACACCAGCGAGCTCAACGTCCACGACCTGCGCCGGCGGATGCGGGGCCTGTTCGTGGACGACGAGGCCGGGCCGGCCATGCACATCACCCTGCTGTCGTTCGGCTACAAGAACGGCCTGCCGCTCGACGCCGACCTGGTGTTCGACTGCCGCTTCCTGCCCAACCCGCACTGGGTCGACGAGCTGCGGCCGCTCAGCGGGCTGGATGCTCCCGTGCGTGACTACGTCCTGCGCCAGCCGGCGGCGGGCGAGTTCCTGGAGAACCTCCAGACCATGCTCGGCCAGCTCCTGCCCGCGTACGTGCAGGAGGGCAAGTCGTACCTCACGATCGCGCTCGGCTGCACCGGCGGCCGCCACCGGTCGGTGGCCGTCGCCGAGGAGATCGCCCGGCGGCTCGGGGTGGGCGGGCAGCGCACCGGCGTGCTGCACCGGGACCTCGACACGTGACGCGCCTCCGCGGCGGTCCGGCATGACCGGCACGTGCTCGCCGGCCCCGCTGGTCGTGGCCGTGGGCGGGGGGCACGGGCTGGCGACGTCCATCCGGGCCGTGCGGGCCTACGCGGGCCGCACCACGGCGCTGGTGGCCACGGCCGACGACGGCGGGTCGACGGGCCGCCTGCGCGAGGCCATCGACATGCCGGCGCCGGGGGACCTGCGGCGCTGCGTCGAGGCCATGGCCGGCGGGAACGGGCAGCCCCTCGCGGCGGCCCTCGACTACCGGTTCGCCGGCAGCGACGTCGAGGGCCACGCCCTCGGCAACCTTTTGCTGGCCGGCCTGCACCACGTCACCGGCGACATCGTGGCCGCGGTCGACGAGCTGAGCCGCCTGGTGGGCGTCGACCCCGCGGCCGGGAGGGTGCTGCCGGCCACCGTCGAGCCCGTGGTGCTGTGCGCGGAGGTGGCGGGCGGCGGCCGCGTCACCGGCCAGGTCGCCGTGTCGCAGACGGCGGGCATCGAGCACCTGGTCGTCCGTCCCGCCGACGCCGGCCCGCCCGGCGCCGCCGTGGACGCGCTGCTGGCAGCCGACCAGGTCGTCCTCGGTCCCGGCTCGCTGTTCACGTCGGTGCTGGCCGCCGCGGTGGTGGACGGGCTCCGCGACGCCCTCTCCCGGTCGACGGGGCGCCGGGTGTACGTGTGCAACCTGCGTGCCGAGCTGGCGGAGACCCGGGGCTACGACGTCGCCGCCCACGTGGCCGCGCTGCAGCGGCACGGCGTCGAACCCGACGTGGTGCTGGTCCAGAAGGGCGGCGCGCTGCCGCTCGGCGACGTGGCGGCCGAGGTCGTGGAGGCCGACATCGCCCGCCCCAACGGCCTCGCCCACGACCCGGCCCTCCTGGGGGCCGCGCTGGCCGGCCTGGCCCGCTGAGCGTCGGCGCCACCGGCGTCCGCGGCGACCGGGCGACCGGCGTCGGTGGCTGGCCCTCGCCATGGGCCCCGAGGTGATGCTGCTCGACGAGGTGACCTCGGCGCTGGACCCCGAGCTGGTCGGCGAGGTGCTGGCCGTCGTGCGCGAGCTCAAGGACGAGGGCATGACGATGCTCATCGCCACCCACGAGATGGGCTTCGCCCGTGAGATCGCCGGCCGCATCTGCTTCCTCGACGGGGGCAGGATCGTCGAGGAGGGGCCGCCCGACCAGGTGCTGGGCGATCCCCGGCACGAGCGGACCCGGCGCTTCCTCCAGCGCATCATCGAGGCCCGCCGCCTGTGACCTGGTCAGTGGGTGCGTTGCGCCGGGGCGGCACTAGGGTCGGGCCCGGTAGCTACTCCCGCCGACAGAGAGGCCAAACGGACATGACCATTCGCGTAGGGATCAACGGTTTCGGCCGCATCGGCCGCAACTTCTTCCGGTCCGCGAAGCAGGCGGGGGCGGACATCGACTTCGTGGCGGTCAACGACCTCGGATCGGTCGCGACGATGGCCCACCTGCTCAAGTACGACTCGGTGCTCGGGCAGCTCCCGTACGACGTCGAGGCCACCGACGGCGGCATCAAGGTCGACGGCGACACGCTGCAGGTGCTGGCGGTGCGCGAGCCCAAGGAGCTGCCGTGGGGCGACCTGGGCGTGGACGTGGTCATCGAGTCGACCGGGTTCTTCACCAGCCGCGACGCGGCGGCGGCGCACCTCGACGCCGGCGCTCCCTACGTGGTCGTGTCGGCGCCGGCCTCCGGGGCCGACGCCACCTTCGTGGTGGGCGTCAACGACGACACGTTCGACGCCGACGCCCACAAGGTCGTGTCCAACGCCTCGTGCACCACAAACTGCTTCGTCCCCATGATCAAGGTGCTGGACGACGCGTTCGGGGTCGAGCGGGGCCTCATGACCACCATCCACGCGTACACCGGCGACCAGAGCCTGGTCGACGGCCCCCACAGCGATCTGCGCCGGGCGCGGGCCGCGGCGATCAACATGATCCCCGCCAGCACCGGCGCCGCCCGGGCCACCGGCCTGGTCCTCGAGGCGATGCAGGGCAAGCTCGACGGCCAGGCCATCCGGGTGCCCGTGCCCGACGGCTCGCTCACCGACTTCACCGGCGTGCTCGGCCGCGACGTCACCAAGGACGAGGTCAACGAGGCGTTCCGGGCCGCGGCGACGTCGGGCCCGCTGGCCAAGGTGCTCGAGTACTCCGAGGCGCCGCTGGTGTCGAGCGACATCGTGGGCTCGCCGGCGTCGTGCACCTTCGACAGCAAGCTCACCCAGTCCATCGACAGCATGGTCAAGGTGTTCGGCTGGTACGACAACGAGTGGGGCTACTCCAACCGGCTGGTCGATCTCATCCAGATCGTCGGCGCGGCCAACAAGTAGCGCACGCGTGGCCGCCAGCGTGCCCACGCTGGAGGACCTGCCGGCCCTGGCGGGCAAGCGGGTGCTCCTGCGCGCGGACTTCAACGTGCCCCTGCGCGCCGGCGAGATCGCCGACGACCTGCGCATCCGGGCCGCCCTGCCCACGATCGAGTGGCTGGCCGGCCAGGGCGCCCAGGTGGTGGCGTGCACCCACCTGGGTCGCCCCAAGGGCAAGGTCGATCTCCGCTACTCGGTCGAGCCGGTGCGGGCCCGTCTGGCTGAGCTGGCGCCGGGCGTCGAGCTGCTCGAGAACCTGCGCTACGACCCGGGCGAGGAGGCCGACGACCCCGCATTCGTCGCCCGCCTGGTCGACGGGTTCGACGCCTACGTGAACGACGCGTTCGGCGCCTCGCACCGGGCCCACGCGTCGATCGTCGGGCCGCCCCGCACGCTGCCCTCCGCCGCCGGACGGCTGCTGGCCCGCGAGGTCGAGGTCCTCCTCGGCCTGCGCACCGACCCCCGCCGGCCCTGCGTCGCCGTCCTCGGCGGCTCCAAGGTGAGCGACAAGCTCACCGTGATCGAGGCGCTGCTGGACGTGGCCGACGAGCTGCTGGTGGGCGGCGGGATGTGCTTCACCTTCCTCGCGGCGCAGGGCAACGGCACCGGCGCCAGCCTGCGCGAGGACGACATGGTCGAGTCGTGCCGGCGGCTGCTCGACGAGCACGGCGACCGGCTGGTCCTGCCCACCGACATCACCGCGCTGGGGCCCGGGGGCGCGCTGATGGATCCCGCCGCCGGGGGCGACGTGCGCCAGGTGGGAACGACGGTGCCGGACGGGTGGACGGGCGTGGACATCGGGCCCGGCACCGCCGCCGAGTTCGGGGACCGCGTCGCCGAGGCCCGCACCGTGTTCTGGAACGGCCCGATGGGGGTCTTCGAGGACCCTCGCTTCGAGGCCGGCACCCGGGCGATGGCCCAGGCGGTGGCCGACACCCGGGCGTTCACCGTGGTGGGCGGGGGCGACAGCGCCGCCGCCATCGCCCAGTTCGGCCTGGCCGGCGCGGTCGACCACGTGTCTACCGGCGGGGGCGCCTCACTGGAGCTGCTCGAGCAGGGCGACCTGCCGGGCCTGGCCGCCCTGCGGGGCGAGTGGAAGGGCTGATCGGGGACGACCATGGCCGAGGCTGCACGCAAGCCGCTCATCAGCGGCAACTGGAAGATGAATCTCAACCACTTCGAGGCGACGACGCTCGTCCAGAAGCTGGTGTACGAGCTGGCCGTCGAGGACTACGACGCCGTCGACGTCTCGATCCACCCGCCCTTCACCGACATCCGCACCATCCAGACCTACTTCCTCGCCGAGAAGGACCCGCCGCCCATCGCCATCGGCGCCCAGAACTGCCACTGGGAGGCCTCGGGCGCCTACACGGGCGAGGTGTCGCCGGCCATGCTGGCCAAGCTCGACGTGGTCTACGTCATCGCCGGGCACTCCGAGCGCCGCGAGCTGTTCGGCGAGACCGACGAGACGGTGAACCTCAAGGTGCGGGCCGTCTACGCCCACGGCATGACGCCCATCCTGTGCGTGGGCGAGACGCTGGAGGAGCGCGAGGCGGGCACCACCGAGGCCAAGGTGACCGGCCAGGTCACGGCCGGCCTGGCGGGCCTGTCGGCCGAGCAGGTCGGCGGCCTGGTCATCGCCTACGAGCCGATCTGGGCCATCGGCACCGGCCTCACGGCGACGCCGGACGACGCCCAGGCCGTGTGCGGCACGATCCGGGCCACGGTGGCCGAGGCCCACGGCGCAGCGGTGGCCGGCGAGGTGCGCATCCAGTACGGCGGCTCGGTCAAGGCCGCCAACGCGGCCGAGCTGATGGCGTGTCCCGACATCGACGGCGCCCTGGTGGGCGGGGCCAGCCTCGAGAGCGAGTCGTTCGCCGGCATCGTCCGCTACCGCGACCGCGCCTGAACGCGCCGGACTGCGACCGCCAGCACCCGCTGCTCAGGGGAGGATGGCGGTGCCGTCCAGGTAGTCGGGCTCGAGGAGCTCGGTGCCCGGCGCCCGGCGGGCGAGCTCCTCGCGGATGGGCGCCAGGTCGGTGGCGACCGAGAACCCGGGCAGCCAGTCGTCGTGGTGGCACAGCAGCAGCCGGCGGGGCTGCAGCAGCTCGGCCTCCCGCGCGACGAACTCGGCCAGCGAGCCCTGCACCGGCTCGCCGTCGACGTTGCCGCGCCCGGCGGCCGCCAGGATGGCGACGTCGGGCCGCAGTCCCGACAGGATGCCCGTCCAGTGCCCGGACGTGTCCTGGTAGAGCACGGTGCCGTCGGGGGTGTCGAACAGGTGGACGAGCGCGCCCCCGTCGCCCCGGTCGCCCTGCTGGGCCGCCAGCAGGTGATCGAGCGAGTCGGGCGGGAGCCCGGTGGCGAAGTGCCGGACGAGGTCCTGGAACCGGGCCTGCTGCTCCTGCCAGGTGAGCCCGAGGTCGCCGAGGCACGCCTCGCCCGACTGGCGCATGGCGGTCTGCGACCACACGCACGAGTGCTGGCTCGGCAGCACCGTCACCCGGACGTCGTCCGACAGGGCGACGGTCTCGCCCCCGGCCACGCAGATCATCTGGTCGACGGGCACGCCCGCCTGCTCCATCACCCGCACGGTCTCGTAGCTGCCGACGATGCGGGCCCCGGTGGCGCGGGCGATGCGCTCGGCGCCGTAGAGGTGATCGAAGTGCGAATGCCCGACGACGATCCAGTCGCACTCCTCGACGTCGTCGGCGGTCACCCGGTTGCGGGGCCCCGCGGCGCCGACCGCCCGGTCGACGTAGGCGTCGAGGAAGATCGTCAGGCCCGCGGTGCGCAGGGCGAAGGTGGCACACCCGTACCAGTCGAGGGTGGTGGTCATCCGGGCGGATCGTATACGGACCTCGCCGGAACTACGCCTCGTGATGGGCGCGGCTTCGCTGGGATCGCGGCCGGATGCGCCCGGGCCGACGAAATCGGACGCGGTCGCGTGTGACGGCGGGCACAGCGTGGTAGGCACGGGGGTGCGCCGAACGCGCCCGGCCAGCGTGAACCAGGGGTCGCATGTTGCGTGACGATGTGGTGACGGGATGGAGGAAGTGCCCAGGCAAGGGCATCGCGGCTAGCCACCACGGTCAGCAATTCGGCGTGACGCCGGACGATCCTGCTATGTTCCGGGCCGTTCACTGGGAGTGCCATCCGGCACACCCGGATGAGAACACCCCGCAGGGAGAGTCGCCGTGACGACAGCCGTGGCTCGTTCCTCGGACCGGGGGCCCGTCGCCCGCGGCCGAGCCGACACGTTGTCTCACACCGCCCTCGCTGCGGTCCACATGACCATCAGGAGGTCCTCCAAGTGAGACGACAGCGCAGGAGCTTGAAGCTCCTTGCTCTCATCATGGGGCTTTCTCTCGTGGCCGGCGCCTGTGGCGGCGATGACGGCGAGGAGAGCAGCGACAGTGGTGACCAGGCCGAAGACGGGGCAGAACCCACACAGGGTGGAGACTTCGTCGACCTGGGCACCTTCGTGGGTGACCCGCCCGAGCACATCGATCCCGCCCTCAACGTGACGCTCGACGCGTACCAGGTCGTCAACGCGATGTTCGACGGCCTGACCGACATCGACGCCAGCGATCCGGACAACCCCGAGATCCGCCCCATGGTCGCCGAGTCGTTCGAAGCGAACGATGACGCCACCGTCTGGACCTTCCAGATCCGTGAGGGCCTCGCGTTCTCCGACGGCACCCCGGTGCTGCCCAGCTCGTTCGTGCGTGGCTGGGAGCGGGCGACCGATCCCGACTTCGCCGGCGACTACTCCTACCTGTTCTCGTTCGTCGAGGGCGGGCAGGAGAAGCTGGACGGCGAGGCCGACACCATCTCCGGTGTCGAGGCCGACGACGACGAGATGACCCTCACGGTCACGCTCGCCGCGCCGTACTCGAACTTCGCCGCGGTGGCCGGGTTCCAGATCTTCTTCCCGATGCCCGAGGCCGTCGACGATCTCGCCGACCAGAACGAGTTCGAGAACGGGCTCATGATCGGCAACGGGCCCTTCATGCTCGAGTCGCCCCGCACGCCCGAGGAGATCGTCCTCGTGCCCAACCCCGAGTGGGACGGCACCCAGTACGACGAGGCGTTCGGCCTGCCCGAGCAGCCCTACCTCGACACCCTGACCTTCCGGGTCTCGGCCGACCCCGACACCGCGTACAACGCGTTCGAGGCGGGCGAGGGCGATACCGGCCAGATCCCGCCGGGCCGCGTGAACGAGGCCGACCAGAACCACGGCACCACGCTCGACGTGCAGATCCTCGGCTCGTACCACTTCGAGCTGAAGTGGACGGACCCGGTGATCGGCGGGCCCGAGAACGTCCTGCTGCGCCAGGCCATCTCGCAGGCCATCGACCGTGACACCATCAACGAGGCCGTGTACGAGAACAGCCGCACCGTCTCCACCGGCATCACGCCGCCCGGCATCCCCGGCTTCGGCGAGGGCCTGTGCGATTACTGCGCCTACGACCCCGAGGCCGCCCAGCAGGCGTTCGACGACTGGACGGCCGAGGGCAACGAGCTCACCGAGCCGCTGCGGATCCAGTTCAACGCCGATGCCGGCCACGAGGATGTCGTCGCCATCATGGTCGACAACCTCGCCGCCATCGGCATCACGGCCGAGCAGGAGCCGTTCCCGACGGAGACGTACTTCACCGAGCTGTCGGACGGTGCCTGCCAGATCTGCCGGTCCGGTTGGTTCGCCGACTACCCGGCGTACGACAACTTCATGTACGACCTGTTCTCGGCGGACTCGATCGGTGGCAACAACCACGGTGAGTTCTCGGTGCCGGAGTTCGACGATCTCGTGGCCGAGGCCAAGGCGACCGTCGATCCCGACGAGCAGGCCACCCTGTTCCAGGAGGCCGAGCAGCTCCTCCTGAACGAGAACGTGGGCGTCATCCCGATCGTGTGGTACCGGGGCGACTACACCTTCAACGAGGACGAGTTGGCGGACTTCTCGCAGACCAACTTCGGCCTCATCATCTGGGAGAACGTGGCCTTCGCCTAGGAGGTCTCTCCTTACAACCGCAATCCGGGTGGTCGGGGGCGTTACGGCGCTCCCGACCACCGTTCCCCCTCGAGGTCGTCGATGACCAGCTACATCATCCGCCGCCTGCTGTTGATCGTTCCGACGGTGTTCATCGCGCTGTCGTTCCTGTTCTTCCTGTTCTTCGTCCTGCCGGGGGACCCCGCGCAGCTCATCGCCGGCGGCGGCGACCGGTCTGTCGACGAGGGCGTCATCGAGCGCGCCAACGCCCGCTACGGGCTCGACGACCCGATCATCGTGCAGTTCAAGAACTACTGGCAGCGCACGATGCAGTGGGACCTCGGCGAGTCGTTCCGCACCCGCCAGAGCGTCAACAACATCCTGGGCGACAAGGCCGTCAACAGCATCCGGCTCGGCATCTGGGCCATGATCATCGAGGTCCTCCTGGGCGTGGCCGTCGGCCTGCTCTCGGCGATAAGGAGGTACTCGCTGAGCGACAAGCTCACGACCATCCTCACGGCGGCGGCGTCGGCGATCCCCGTCTTCGTGCTGGGCTTCGTGCTGCAGTACCTGTTCGCCGTCCAGCCCAACAAGTGGGGCTGGCCGGAGTGGGCGAAGCTGCGCACGTCGGGCATCGGGCCCGACACCTGGACGCTCTTCTTCATCCCCACCGGCGAGCAGTGGCGCTACCTGATCCTGCCGGCGGTCACCCTCGCGTCCGTCGGCACCGCCCTGCTGGCCCGCATGACGCGCGGCTCCATGCTCGAGGTGCTGCGGGCCGACTACATGCGCACCGCCCGCTCCAAGGGCCTGCGCGAGCGCGACGTCGTCAACCGGCACGGCCTGCGGAACGCCATGCTGCCGGTCATCACCCTCATCGGCATCGATCTCGGCACCGTCATCGGCTCGGCGGTGCTCACCGAGACCGCGTTCTCGTGGCCCGGGCTCGGGTCCGAGATCGCCGATGCCGTGCTCGAGCGCGACCTGCCGGTGATGCTCGGGCTCACGTTGGCGGTGGTGCTGGTGTACGCCTTCGTCAACCTGGTCGTCGACGTGTCCTACGCGTGGTTCGACCCCCGCATCCGGCTCGGGGAAGGAGAGTTCAAGTGACGGTCACCGATCCGTCCGCCGTCTCGGCGGCCACTCCCTCGACCTCACCCGCAGCCCACACACCCGACGCCGGCGACATCCAGGCCGCCCGGCCGCTGCGCGCCGACGTCTGGCGCCGGTTCCGCCGGAACAAGCTGGCGGTGGTCGGCCTCGTCGTCCTCGTGGTGCTGGTCGTGGTGGCCATCTTCGCCCCGTTGATCGCCCCCTACAGCTTCACGGAGCGCAGCACCGACCTCCTCGACGGGCCCTCGGCCGACCACTGGTTCGGCACCGACCGCATCGGTCGGGACGTGTTCAGCCGCGTCGTCTACGGGGCGCGCGTGTCGCTGAAGATCGGGTTCCTGGCGACCTTCCTGTCGCTGGCGATCGGCCTGGTCGTCGGGTCCGCTGCGGGCTACTCCGGCGGGGCCGTCGACACCGGGATCATGCGGCTGGTCGACGCCTTCCTCGCCATCCCCTACATCGTGCTGGCCATCGCCATCGCCACGATCTACGGCCGCAGCGAGAACGCCATCATCATCGTGCTCGGGGTCACCGGCTGGCTCGCCCTCTGCCGCATCGTCCGGGCCAGCTTCCTCTCGCTCAAGAGGTTGGAGTACGTCGAGGCGGCGCACGCCCTCGGCTTCCGGTCCATGCGGATCATGTACCGCCACGTCCTGCCCAACGCCCTCCAGCCGATCATCGTCTACGGCACCATCGCGGTGGGCGGCGTGATCCTGGCCGAGGCCGCCCTCTCGTTCCTGGGGGTGGGCCCCCAGGACCCGACCCCGGCGTGGGGCCTCATGGTCGCCGCCGGCAAGGGCAGCCTCACCAACGCGCCCCACCTGCTGTTCTTCCCGGGGGCCGCCATCTTCGTCACCGTGCTCGCCTTCGTCTTCATCGGTGACGGCCTGCGCGACGCCCTCGACCCCAAGCTGAAGTGATGGACGACGCCCCCCTCGTCACCGACGACGCCCCCGTGGTCGTCGACGAAGCCCCCGGCTTCGTCGACGGCGACCTCCTGCTCTCGGTCCGCGACCTGCGGGCCGGGTTCGCCACCGACGACGGATTCGTGCGCGCCATCGACGGCATCAGCTTCGACGTGTCGCGTGGCGACGTGCTCGCCATCGTCGGCGAGTCGGGCTCCGGCAAGTCGGTGACCGCCATGGCCATCCTCGGGCTCCAGCCCACGCTCGAGATCGCCCAGGGCGAGATCCTGTGGAAGGGCCGTGACATCCTGACGCTGCCAGAGGAGGAACGCCGCAGCATCCGCGGCCGGGAGATCGCCATGATCTTCCAGGACCCCCTCACGGCGCTGAACCCGGTGCACACCGTCGGCCGCCAGATCGGCGAGATGGCCCGCATCCACGAGCGCATCGACAAGAAGCAGGCGTTCGAGCGGGCGGTCGAGATGCTCGACCTCGTCGGCATCCCCGAGCCCCGCAAGCGGGCCAAGATGCACCCCCACGAGTTCTCGGGCGGCATGCGCCAGCGGGCCATGATCGCGATGGCCATCACCTGCAAGCCCGACCTGCTCATCGCCGACGAGCCCACCACCGCCCTCGACGTGACCGTCCAGGCCCAGGTGCTCGAGGTGCTCCTCGACATCAAGGACGAGATCGACTCCGCCATCGTCCTCATCACCCACGACCTCGGGGTCGTCGCCGGGCTGGCCCAGCGGGTGCTGGTGATGTACGCCGGGCGGCCGGTCGAGAGCGGCACGACCTCGGAGATCTTCTACGAGACCCAGCACCCGTACACGCTGGGCCTGCTCGCCAGCCTGCCCCGGCTCGACGACGTGGGCGACGAGCCCCTGGTGCCCATCATCGGCGCCCCGCCGTCGCTCATCCACCGGCCCACCGGGTGCGCGTTCCACCCCCGCTGCCGGTTCGCCCGCGTGCCCGGCGTCTGCCAGACCGACGACCCGGCGCTGCGGCTGGTGGCCGGTGACGCCCACATGTCGGCCTGCCACTACGCCGAGGAGCTGGCCGAGGTGACCGTCGAGTCGCTGCGGTCGACGGTCGACGTCGAGGCCGACGAGGAGCTGGCCGACGCGCTCGTGCTCGCCGACCTCGTGGCCGCCGACGGTGAGGACGAGGCCCTGGTCAGCGACGTGGCCGTGACGGAGGGCGTCGCCCACTACGGCGTCACCGACCGCGCCGAGGGACAGGTCGAGTCGTGGCCCACCATCGGCTCCGCCGATCCCGACGACCGCGAGGCGAACCCGTGACGGAGACCCTGGTCGAGGACGACACCACGCCACCGGCCGACGAGGGCCCGTTGCTCGAGGCCACCGGCCTGGTCAAGCTCTTCCCGATCCGGGGCGGGGTCTTCAGCCGCACCGTGGGCTGGGTGTCGGCGGTGGAGGGGGTCGACCTGTCCGTCGCCAAGGGCGAGACGCTGGGGCTGGTGGGCGAGTCCGGGTGCGGCAAGTCGACCACGGGGCGCCTGCTGCTCAACCTGATCCGGCCGACCGCCGGCACGGTGCTCTTCGACGGCGTGCCCATCAGCGAGATGAAGGGCAAGCGCCTCTCCGCGATGCGGCGCCGGTTCCAGATCGTCTTCCAGGACCCGTACGCCTCGCTGAACCCCCGCATGACCGTGGGGGCGACCCTCGCCGAGCCGCTCAACTACCACTTCGACCTCAGCAAGTCCGAGGTGTCCGAGCGGGTGGGCGATCTCCTGCGCACGGTCGGCCTGGCCCCCGAGCACACCAACCGGTTCCCCCACGAGTTCTCGGGCGGGCAGCGCCAGCGCGTCGGCATCGCCCGGGCCCTGGCCCTCGAGCCCGACCTGATCGTCCTCGACGAGCCGGTGTCCGCCCTCGACGTCTCCATCCAGGCCGGCGTGGTCAACCTGCTCCAACGATTGCAGAACGAGCTGGGCCTCGCCTACGTGTTCATCGCCCACGACCTGTCGGTCGTGCGCCACATCTCCGACCGGGTGTCGGTGATGTACCTGGGCAAGATCGTCGAGACGGGCGACCGCAAGGCCATCTACGAGCGGCCCGCCCACCCCTACACCCAGGCCCTGCTGTCGGCCATCCCGCTGCCCGACCCCGTGCGCGAGAAGAGCCGCGAGCGCATCATCCTCAGCGGCGACGTGCCCAGCCCGGCCAACCCGCCCTCGGGCTGCCGCTTCCGCACGCGCTGCTGGCGCAAGCGCGAGCTCGAGCAGGGCGGGGTCGACACCGCCGTCTGCTCCGAGCAGGAGCCCGTGCTGGAGATCCGCCCGAGCAGCAGTGTCGAGCATCCCGTGGCCTGCCACTTCGCCGAGCCGCACGCAGTGGTGTAGCGCCGGGCGCCCGGCACTATCCTGGCGCCGCCGTCCCGGAGGAGAACCCGCCCCGTGATCACTGCCATAACCGTCGTGCTCAACGTCGCGTCGTCGTTGGTCCTCATCGTCCTCGTGCTGCTCCACAGCGGCAAGGGCGGTGGCCTGTCCGACATGTTCGGCGGAGGGATGGGCGCCAGCGCCATGGGCTCCACGGTCATGGAGCGCAACCTCGACCGCATCACCATCGTGTGCGCCCTGGTCTGGAGCTTCACCGTGGTGTCGCTGTCGTTGATGCTCGGCTGACCGGCGTCTCGTCGTGAGCATCCTGGGCACGCGGGTCGTGCGAGTCGAGGACCCGCGCCTCCTCACGGTGGGCGGCACGTATGCCGCGGATCTCACCGACCCCCGGCTCGACGGTGCCGTGCACGCCACCTACGTGCGCTCGACGGTCGCCCACGCCGAGTTGGCAGGGGTCGACGTGTCGGCGGTCCGTGACATGCCGGGTGTGGTCGACGTGCTGACGGGGGCCGACCTCGATCTGCCCCTGATCCCGGGGATGTCCAAGCCGGAGATGGCGCGGCCGCTGCTGGCCTGCGACCGGGTGCGGTTCGTGGGCGAGCCGCTGGCCGTCGTGGTGACCGAGCGGCCGGAGCAGGGGGCCGACGCCGCCGAGCAGGTGATCGTCGACTACGAGCCCCTCTCCGCCGTGGTCGACCCCGGCGCCGCTGCCGCCGACGACCTGCCCGCCGGCGCCGTGCTGTTCCCCGAGGTGGGCACCAACCTGGTGGGGGCGTTCGGCCACCCCGAGGGTGCCGCCGCGGCCGGCGGCCCCGGCGGCTGCGAGATCGTGGTGCGCCAGCGGATCGTGAACCAGCGGCTGGCGGCGTGCCCGCTGGAGGTCCGCTCCTCGGCGGCGACGTGGGTGGACGGGCGCCTCGTGATGTGGTGCTCCACGCAGAACGCCCACGGCGCCCAGGCCGCGCTGGCGGCCACCTACGGGCTGCGCCGCCGCGACGTGCTGGTGATCACGCCCGACGTGGGCGGCGGGTTCGGCGCCAAGATCGGCTGCTCGCCCGAGGACACCCTCCTGGCCCTCCTGTCCCGGCGCTGCGGCCGGCCGGTGCGCTGGGTCGAGACCCGCACCGAGAACATGCTGGCCATGGTGCACGGGCGCGCCCAGGTCCACGACGTCGTCATCGGCGGCCGGGCCGACGGCACGATCGAGGCGTACCACCTGACCATCACGCAGGACGCCGGCGCCTACCCCGGCATGGGGGCGTTCCTGCCCCGGCTCACCCGCACCATGGCGGCGGGCACCTATGCCATCGCGACGGTCACCTCCGACGCCCGGGTGGCGGTCACGCCCACCACGCCGGTCGCCGCCTACCGGGGCGCGGGCCGGCCCGAGGCCACGGCCGCCATCGAGCGTGCCGTCGACCTGTTCGCGGCGGAGGCGGGCCTGGACCCGGCCGACGTGCGCCGGCGCAACCTGGTGCCCCGCTTCGACGAGCTGTACCGCTCGGCGAGCGGCGCCATCTACGACTGCGGCGACTTCCCGGCCGCCCTCGAGCGGGTGCTCGAGGCGGCGGGCTACGAGGAGCTGCGGGCCGAGCAGCGCCGGCGACGCGAGCGGGGCGACACGGTGGCGCTCGGCATCGGCCTGTCCACCTACGTCGAGGTGACGAGCGGTCCGACGGCCGGCTCCGAGTTCGCGCGGGTCGCGGTCCTGCCTGTCGACGCACCGGGCGGTGACGGATCAGCGGGTGACGGAGCGGGCGCGGGCGTCGAGGTGACGGTGGCGACCGGCGTGTCGCCCCACGGCCAGGGGCTGGAGACGGCGCTGGCGATGGTCGTGGCCGACGAGATGGGCGTCCCCGTCGAGGCGGTGCGCGTCGTGTACGGCAACACCGACCTGGTGGCGCGCGGCACCGGCACGTTCGGGTCGCGGTCGCTGCAGCTCGGCGGCTCGGCGGCCAAGGGGGCGGCGCTCGCCGTCATCGAGCGGGCGCGCCAGGTGGCCGCCGGCCTGCTGGAGGCGGCGGCCGAGGACGTGGTGCTCGACGCCGGCACGGGCCGCTTCCACGTCGTGGGCACGCCGGCGGTGGGCCACACGTGGGCGGAGGTGGCCGCGGCGGCGTCGAACGGCGCGCTCGACGACGCGGCCGGCGGCGAAGGTGACGGCAGCGGCAGGGACCGCGAGGTCGACGCCGGCGGCCTGGTCGCCGACTACGACTTCACCACCGACCAACCCACCTACCCGTTCGGCGCGCACGTGGCGGTGGTCGAGGTCGACACCGAGACCGGCGACGCCCGCCTGGTGCGGCTGGTGGCCTGCGACGACGCCGGCCGGGTCCTCAACCCGCTGCTGGCCGAGGGCCAGCGTCACGGCGGCCTGGCGCAGGGCGCGGCGCAGGCGCTGTACGAGCAGGTCGTGTTCGACGAGTACGGCACCCCGCTCACCACCAACTTCGCCGACTACGCCTTCCCGTCGGCCGCCGAGCTGCCGTCGTTCGAGCTGGTGCCCAGCGAGACGCCCACCTGGGTCAACCCGCTCGGCGCCAAGGGCGTGGGGGAGTCGGGCACCATCGGCTCCACCCCGGCGGTGCACAACGCGGTGTGCGACGCGCTGTCCCACCTGGGCGTGCGCCACGTCGACATGCCCTGCACGCCCGAGCGCGTGTGGCGGGCCATCCAGGCCGCCGCCGGCTGAGCCCCGACCGTCACAACCATGCCGATACCCGCTGGCGGAACGCGTTCCGGGCGATAGTGTGTCGCTCGTCACAGCGGCGGCTCGGGGGCGCTGCCCCGGGCGTACCAGGGGAGGGCACCGTGGAGATCACCCTGTTCGTCAACGGCGAGGAACGGTCGAGTGATGTCGAGCCTCGCCGGCTCCTCGTGCACCATCTGCGCGACGACCTCGGGCTCACCGGCACCAACGTCGGCTGCGACACCTCGTCCTGCGGCGCCTGCACCGTCCTGCTCGACGGCGAGTCCGTGAAGTCGTGCACCGTGCTGGCCGTGCAGGTCTCCGGCCGGGCGGTCACCACCATCGAGGGCCTGGCCGACGGGGCCGAGCTGCATCCGATGCAGCAGGCCTTCCACACCGAGCACGGCCTCCAGTGCGGTTACTGCACGCCGGGCATGGTCATGGCGGCGGTGTCGCTCCTGGAGGAGAACCCCACCCCCACCGAGCAGGACGTGCGCCTCGGGCTCGAGGGCAACCTCTGCCGGTGCACGGGCTACCACAACATCGTCCAGGCGGTCCTGGCCGCCGCGGGCAACGGGGGGCCGGCATGACCGCCACCGAGGCTCCGGCCGGCGACGCGACTGCCGCGTTCGGCCAGCGCCTGCTCCGCAAGGAGGACGCCCGGCTGCTCACGGGCGAGGGTCGCTTCGTCGACGACCTCGCCATCCCGGGGGCGCTGTGGATGGCCATGGTGCGCAGCCCCTTCGCCCAC
This sequence comes from uncultured Acidimicrobiales bacterium, assembly GCA_963842395.1. Taxonomy (GTDB): domain Bacteria; phylum Actinomycetota; class Acidimicrobiia; order Acidimicrobiales; family VFJN01; genus ZC4RG19. The sequence continues at coordinate 953,651 of CAWJGJ010000001.1, read as the reverse complement.
GCCCGCATCGGCAACATCGACACCAGCGCGGCCGAGGCGCTGCCGGGCGTGCGCCACGTGTTCACCGGCGAAGACCTGCGCGACGCCTGGGCCGCGGCCATGCCCTGCGCCTGGCCGGTCACCGAGGACATGAAGTCGCCGCCCCACTGGCCGGTGGCGCTCGACAAGGCCTGCTACGTCGGCGACATCGTGGCCGTGGTCGTGGCCGAGAGCCGCTACCAGGCGGCCGACGCGGTCGACGCCGTCGTGGTCGACTACGACCCGCTCCCCGCGGTGGCCGACATCGAGGACGCCGCCAGCGACCGGGTGGTCATCCACGACGACCTGGGCACCAACCGCAGCTACACGTGGACGCTCTCGCCCGATCCCGACGCGGTCGAGGCTGCGTTCGCCGCGGCCGCCCACACCGTCAGCGAGCGCTACCTGCAGCAGCGCCTGATCCCGGTGGCCATCGAGCCCCGCGGCGTGGTCGCCGTGCCCGGCGTGTACGGGGGTGACCTCACGGTCTACTCGGCCACCCAGATCCCCCACATCCTCAAGGTCATGATCTCCGCCACCTGCGGCGTGCCCGAGCACAAGGTGCGCGTCGTCGCCCCCTCGGTCGGCGGCGCGTTCGGGTCGAAGCTCAACGTGTACGCCGAGGAGCTCATCGCCGTGGCGCTGGCCCGGCGGCTGGGCGTGCCCGCCCGATGGACCGAGGGTCGCACCGAGAACTCGGTGGCGACCATCCAGGGCCGGGGTCAGGTGCAGGACATCGAGCTCGCCGCCGACGCCGACGGCAAGGTCACCGCCGTGCGGGCCAAGCTGCTGGCCGACATGGGCGCCTACCTCCAGCTGGTGACGCCCGGCATCCCGCTGCTGGGGGCGTTCCTGTACCACGGCGTGTACGACGTGCCCGCCTACCACTTCGAGTGCACCGGCGTGTTCACGACCCGCACGCCCACCGACGCCTACCGGGGTGCCGGCCGGCCCGAGGCGACCTACGCCATCGAGCGGGCCATGGACGCGCTGGCCCGCGCGGTGGGAGTCGACGCGGCCGAGATCCGGCGCCGCAACTACATCGCACCCGACAAGTTCCCCTACGAGTCGATCGCGGGCCTCACCTACGACTCGGGCAACTACGAACCCACCCTCACCCGGGCGCTCGAGCTGGTCGGCCACGACGACATCCGGGCCGAGCAGCGGCGCCGGCGGGACGCGGGCGACACCAAGCACCTGGGCGTGGGCATCGCCACCTACGTCGAGATGTGCGGCCTCGCCCCCAGCCGGGTCCTGGCGTCGCTCAACTTCGGCGCCGGTGGCTGGGAGGCCGCGACGGTGCGCATCCTGCCCACCGGCATGGTGCAGGTGGTCACGGGCACGGCACCGCACGGGCAGGGGCACGAGACGACCTGGTCGCAGATCGTGGCCGACCGACTCGGCCTCGACCCCGACACCATCGAGGTGCTGCACTCCGACACCGCCATCAGCCCGCACGGGCTCGACACCTACGGCAGCCGGTCGCTGGCGGTCGGCGGCGTGGCCGTGGCCATGGCCACCGACCAGGTCATCGCCAAGGCCCGGGCCATCGCCGCCCACCAGCTCGAATGCGCCGAGGACGACCTCGAGCTGGTCGACGGCGAGCTGCGGGTCAGGGGCACGCCGTCCAAGGCCATGACGCTGCAGGAGACCGGGTTCGCGGCGTTCACCGCGCACAACCTGCCCGACGGGATGGAGCCCAACCTGACGGCGCAGGTCACCTACGACCCGCCCAACTTCGTGTTCCCGTTCGGCACCCATGTGGCCGTCGTCGAGGTCGACGAGGAGACCGGCCGGGTCGAGCTGCTCGACTACGCGGCGGTCGACGATTGCGGGCCGCAGGTCAACCCGATGATCGTCGAGGGCCAGCTCCACGGCGGCATCGTGCAGGGCGTCGCCCAGGCGCTGTGGGAGGAGGCGGTCTACGACGACGACGCCAACCTCCGCAATCCCAGCCTGATCGACTATTGCGTGCCCAGCGCCGCCGAGGTCCCGAACTTCAAGCTCGACCACACGGTCACGCCCAGCCCGACCAACCTGCTGGGCGTCAAGGGCATCGGCGAGGCCGGCACCATCGGGTCGGCGCCCACCGTCATCAACGCCATCGTCGATGCCCTGTCGCCGTTCGGCATCACCGACATCGCCATGCCGGCGCACCCCGAGCGGGTCTGGTCGGCCATCAGGGACGCCCGAGCGACGGGCGAGGCAGGGGAGGCAGCGCCGTGATCCCGGCACAGTTCGACTACCAGCGGGCCGGCTCGGTCGACGAGGCCATCGGCCTGCTCGCCGAGCACGGCGACGACGCCAAGCTGCTGGCCGGCGGCCACTCGCTGCTGCCGCTCATGAAGCTGCGCCTGGCTGCTCCGGCGATGCTGGTCGACATCGGCGGCATCGGCGACCTGTCGTTCGTCGAGGGCGGGTCCGGCAGCGGCAGCGTCCGGATCGGGGCACTGACCCGCCACCACGACCTGGCCACGTCGGGGCTGCTCGCCGAGCAGGTGCCGCTGTTGGCGCACGTCGCCGGCCAGATCGGCGACCCGCAGGTGCGGCACCGGGGCACCATCGGCGGCTCGATCGCCCACGGCGACCCCGCCTCCGATCTGCCGGCCGCGCTGCTGGCGCTGCGCGCCACCCTCGTGGTGCGCGGGCCCGCCGGCGAGCGCGAGGTGGCGGCCGACGACTTCTTCATCGGGTTCCTGGAGACGGCGTTGGCCGCCGACGAGGTGCTCACCGAGATCCGCGTCCCGTCGACCGTCGGTGTGGGCTGGGCATTCGAGAAGTTCAACCGCCGGGCCCAGGACTGGGCCGTCGTCGGCGTGGCTGCGGTGCTGACCAACGGCTCGGTCGGCCCCGGTGTCGGCCTGGTCAACATGGGGTCGGCGCCGCTGCGGGCCGCCGGGGTCGAGGATGCGCTGCGCTCGGGCTCGTCGGCGGCCGATGCGGCGGACCGGGCCGACGAGGGCACCGAGCCGCCCGACGACCTCAACGCCTCGCCCGAGTACCGGCGCCACCTGGCCCGGGTCCTCACGCGCCGGGCCCTGCAGTCAGCCGGGGCCTGACCCGCCTTCCGGCGCACGCCGCCACCCGTGTGCCGGCGTCTCACAACAGCGGACGTGCTGCTGGGGGGCGCCGGCTCGTCGGCGGCGGGATGCGCCCCGGTTCCGGCGTCCCTGAGCAGCGGATGTGGCGGTGAGCGACGCCGGTTCGGGGCGCCGGCCGCCCGGACCCTTCGGCGCGGGCGGGACCCCCGTAGGCTGTGACCGATGTCCGACATCGTGACCCCCGCCGCGGATTCGCCGGTCCCCGACGTCGCGGCCGTGGTCGCCGGCCTGGCCGAGGCCGACTACCTGGCTGACGAGGGCCTGGCCACCGCGGTGTTCCTGGGGCTGCGGCTGCAGCGGCCGCTGTTCCTCGAGGGCGACGCGGGCGTGGGCAAGACCGAGGTGGCCAAGGCGCTGGCGTCGTGGACGGGTGGCCGGCTGGTGCGGCTGCAGTGCTACGAGGGCATCGACGCCGCGCAGGCGCTGTTCGAGTGGGACCACGCCCGCCAGCTGCTGCACCTGCGGGCCGCCGAGGCGGCGGGCCTGGCCGAGGCCGCGGGCGTCGACGCGCTGGAGGGCGAGCTGTACGACGAGCGCTTCCTCGTCCGCCGGCCGCTGCTCCAGGCGCTGGAGACGGCCGACGGGCACGCCCCGCCGGTGCTGCTGATCGACGAGATCGACCGGGCCGACGACGAGTTCGAGGCCTTCCTGCTCGAGCTGCTGAGCGACTGGGCGGTGACGATCCCCGAGCTGGGCACCGTGCGCGCCGCGGTCCCGCCGGTCACCGTGCTCACCTCCAACCGCACGCGCGACGTGCACGACGCGCTCAAGCGCCGGTGCCTCTACCACTGGGTCGACCAGCCCGAGGTCGACCGCGAGGTCGCCATCGTGCGCCTGCGGGCCCCCGAGGTCGGCAGCGAGCTGGCCCATCAGGTGGCCGTCGCCGTGGGCGAGATCCGGCGCCTCGGTCTCTACAAGCCGCCGGGCATCGCCGAGACGATCGACTGGGCGCGGGCGCTGGCACTGCTGGGCGGCGGCGGGATCGACGAGGCCACGGCCGACGCCACGCTCGGCTCGGTCGTCAAGTACCGCGAGGACGCCCAGCGGGTGCGCGAGCACGGCGTCGGTGCGCTGGTGCGCGAGGCGGTCGCCCGCAGTGCCTGAGCCTGCGGCGGATCCGGCGACGGAACGACGGGACGGGCCGTACGTTCGATCGCAGGTTGGGTCGTGGGTACCCGGCGCTCCCGGTTCGGGCGTCGCCGACCTCGGCGCCGGCGGGCTCGACGAGCTGGCCGTCGACTTCGTGCTGGCGTTGCGCCGCGCGGGTGTGGTCGTGCCCACCGGCGCCACCGTCACCTACGCCCGGGCGCTGGCCCTGGCCGGCGCGTCGCCCGTCGGCGCCTACTGGGCGGGCCGCGCCACGCTCGTGCGCCGGCCCGAGGACGTCGCCGCCTACGACCAGGTGTTCGGGCACGTCTTCGGCGGCATGCGGCTGGCGGAGGTCGTGACCGCGCCCCGGCCGGTCGAGGTCCGGCTGGAGACCGAGGCCGACGATCCCGACGCGGACGACGGCGACGACGGCGCCGACCGCCCCGACAGCGACGTGCAGACGGTGCGGTGGAGCGCCACCGAGGTGCTCCGCCATCGCGACCTGGCGGCCTGCAGCGACGACGAGCTGGCCGAGGCCCACCGGCTCATGGCCGGCCTGCGGGTCCACGCCGCCCGGCGGCCCAGCCGGCGCCGCCGCCCCGCCGTGGGCAACCGCGGCACGCTCGACCTGCGCCGCACCGTCCGGCGCTCGCTGCGCACCGGCGGCGAAGTGCTCCGGCCCGCCCGCGACGAGCCCGGGGAGCGGCCTCGGCGCCTGGTGCTGCTGATCGACGTCAGCGGATCGATGGAGCCCTACGCCCGGGCGCTGGCCCGCTTCGCCCACGCCGCCGTGGCGGCCCGGCGGCGGGGCCAGGTCGAGGTGTTCGCGGTCGGCACCCGGGTGACCCGCATCACCCGCGAGCTCGCCACCCACGATCCCGACCTGGCGCTGCGCCGGGCCGCCGACGCGGTGGCCGACTGGTCGGGCGGCACTCGCCTGGGCGACGGCATGCGCCGGTTCAACGACCGCTGGGGCGTGCGGGGCCTGGCCCGGGGGGCCGTGGTGGTGATGCTGTCCGACGGCTGGGACCGGGGCGACCCGGCCGAGCTGGGCGAGCAGATGGCCCGCCTGCGCCGGGTGGCGCATCGGGTGGTGTGGGTGAACCCGCTCAAGGCATCGCCGGGGTACGCCCCGCTGGCGGGTGGCATGGCGGCGGCGCTGCCCCACGTCGACGAGTTCGTCGAGGGCCACTCCGTCGCCTCGCTGGAGGCGCTGGCCGAGGTGGTGGGCGCATGACCGGTCCTGCGACGACGGGGGGAGACGACCGATGAGAGACCTGCTGGACGAGCTGGATCGATGGCGCGGCGAGGGCGTGAAGGTGGCCCTGGCCCGCGTCGTCGACCTCGACGGCTCCGGCCCCCGGTCGCCGGGCGCGGCCATGGCGGTGAACGAGCGGGGCGAGGTGGTGGGCTCCGTGTCGGGCGGCTGCGTCGAGGGCGCGGTGGTCACCGAGGCGCTGCAGGTCCTGGAGACCGGCGAGCGCAAGGTGGTGACGTTCGGCTACAGCGACAACGACGCCTTCGCCGTGGGCCTGACCTGTGGCGGCACCATCCACCTCTACCTCGAGCCCCTCGACTGGTGAGCACGTCGATCTACGAGGCGCTCGCCGCCGCGGTGCGGACCGAACAGCCGGTGGCGCTGGCCAGCGTCATCGCCGGGCCGGGCGCGGGCGGGAAGCTGCTGGTGCGGCCGGACGAGCTGCCGATCGGCTCGCTCGGCGATCCCGACCTCGACCGGGTGGTCGCCCGCGACGCGCTCGGCGAGCTGGCCGCGGGCACCACGGCCGTGCGCCACTACGGCCAGCACGGCGAGGCCCGCGAGGCCGTGGTGGCGGTGTTCGTCGAGAGCTTCGCCCCGCCGCCCCGCATGCTGGTTTTCGGGGCGGTCGACTTCACCGCGGCGCTGGTGAAGGTGGCCAAGGTGCTGGGCTACCGGGTGACGGTGTGCGACGCCCGCGAGGTGTTCGCCACCCGGGCCCGGTTCCCGCAGGCCGACGAGGTGGTCGTCGACTGGCCCGATCGGTTGCTGGGCCGCGTGGGACCGGGCCTCACGACCCGCGACGCGGTGTGCGTGCTCACCCACGACGCCAAGTTCGACGTGCCCGCGCTGGTCGCCGCCCTCGCCACCGAGGTCGGCTACATCGGCGCCATGGGCAGCCGCCGCACCCACGCCGACCGGGTGACCCGGCTGCGCGAGGCCGGCGTCGACGAGGCCGGCCTGGCCCGCATCCGGGCGCCGATCGGCCTCGACGTCGGTGCCCGCACGCCGGAGGAGACCGCGGTGTCGATCTGCGCCGAGATCATCGCCCACCGCACCGGGCGCGAGGACGCCCGCCCGCTGCGCGACGTCGAGGGTCCCATCCACTGGCAGGGCCGGGCCTCGGCATGACGACCGCCGCCGTCCTGCTGGCGGCCGGCGGTGGTTCGCGGTTCCGGGCGTCCGGGGGGCAGACCCACAAGCTGCTGGCGCCCTACCTGGGCCGGACGGTCGTCGAGTGGTCGATCGAGGCGGCGGCGGCCGCCCACCTCGACGCCACGTACGTCGTCCGCGGTGCGACCGACGTGCCCCTCCCGCCCCTCGCCGAGCCCGGCGTGCAGTTCGTGCGCAACGACCGGTGGGGCGAGGGCATCGCCACCTCGCTGCAGGCGGGCGTCACCCGGGCGCGGCGCGACGGGCACGCCGCGGTGGTGGTCGGCCTGGGGGACCAGCCGCTGGTGCAGACCGAGGCGTGGCAGCTCGTGGCCCGGGCGACCACCAAGCCGGTGGCGGTGGCGACCTACGACGGCGTGCGGGGCAACCCGGTGCGATTGTCGTCGATGGTGTGGCCGCTGCTGCCCACCACGGGCGACGCCGGCGCCCGGGTCGTGATGCGGCGGCGGCCGGACCTGGTGGTGGAGGTAGCGTGTCCTGGCCGTTCCGCCGACATCGACACGGTGGACGATCTCGCCGAGTGGAGCTGACCCCGGGGGTTGTGCGATGGAGTTGACCAACGATTTTCGCGTCGGGGTGCCCGTCGAGCGAGCGTGGGAGGTGCTCACCGACGTCGAGCTCATCGCCCCGTGCATGCCCGGCGCCCAGCTCCAGGAGATCGAGGGCGAGGAGTTCCGGGGTGTGGTCAAGGTCAAGGTGGGGCCCATCACCGCCCAGTACAAGGGCGCAGCCCGCTTCCTCGAGCGTGACGACGCCGCCCACAAGGCCGTCCTGCGGGCCGAGGGCCGCGACACCCGGGGCCAGGGCAACGCCAACGCCACCATCACTGCCCAGCTCACGCCCGACGGCGACGGCACCGCGGTCACCGTGACCACCGACCTGACGGTCACCGGCCGGGTGGCGCAGTTCGGCCGCGGGGTCATGGCCGACGTCTCCACCAAGCTGCTCGGCCAGTTCGCCGACTGCCTCGAAAGCAAGCTGGAGGCCGACGGCGACGGTGGGGACACGCCGGCGGCGGCCGACACGGTCACGTCGGTGGGTGGCCCGCCGGCGACGGCGCCGGCCGGCAGCGGTCAGCCGGCCGCGGCGGGCGAGGCGGGCCACGGTCCGCTCGACATCGCCTCGGAGGGCGCCGCGGCTACGGCGGAGATCGAGGCGGGCGCCGTGCGGGCCGCGGCTGCCGCGGCGGCACAGGCGGTGGCCGACAGCGCGGCCACGCCGGTCGTGAAGGTCGTCAACGCGCCCGAGGCCGAGCCCGTCGACCTGCTCGACGCGGCGGGCGCCCCGGTGGCCAAGCGTGCCCTGCCGGTGGTGGCCGGGTTGACCGCGTTGTGGCTGCTCAGCCTCTTCGTCCGGCGCCGCCGTCGTCGCCGCCGCTGACCGCCCGGCATGCCCGGGGCCCGATTGGGCGTCCCGCACGGTCGCGCTACAGTGTCACCCCTTGCCCGGCCCGCCGGGCAGCCACGTCGGAGTGGCGGAATTGGCAGACGCGCTAGGTTGAGGGCCTAGTGTCCGTTAAGGACGTGGGGGTTCAAGTCCCCCCTCCGACACGAACCCTGAGTACACGCCACCCGCGCCGACCTGCACTCTTCCGTCCGGGTGGTAAGTGAGGTTCACGCCCAGTTCGTCGTAGATCGCGCGTTTGTCCGCGGGGTTCGCGTTGGCTAGGACCGCGACGATGTCTTTGAGCTGGCGGACGAGGGCCTTGATCTCGCCCCTTGTGAGTGTGCGGGCGACCGGTTTGCCGCGGAGCTCACGCTCGAGCCGCTTGCGCTCCCGCTCGACCTCCGCGATCCAAGTTGCCACCACGGTGATGTTGGCGTCCTGTTCGAGAAGCTGCCGGTAGCGAGCGAGCTTCGTGTCGCACTCCTTGAGCTGTCGGCGCAGGTCGAGTACTCGCTCCTCTCCGTCCTCAGGCTCGAGGTCGCTGACCGCAGCTAGGGCCTCGCAGGTGCTGCCGAGATGCTCGTCGTTGAACAGGGTGGCGATCCATGTGTCGACGCCGGGCACGATCGCGGCCTCGCGGACGTAGACGGTCCTGGGATGCTGGCCCTCGACCACCGCGTACTCAGACGGGAACTTGCATCGGTAGTACGCCTGGCCGTGGTTCCATGATCCCTGCATCTTGCGGCCACACTGCGCGGCAGCGGACCATGCCCGAAAGGACATAGGTGTTGCGGGTTTGCTCCCGGCGGGCTTTAGTCCGTTGCGCGCCGGCAAAGATGTCCTGAGCGGATTCGAAGGTATCCAGATCGATGATCGCCGGGTGGGTCTGGTGTTCGGACCAGACCCATTGGCTGCTGGGGTTCCAGCGCATCTTCGTTTCGTGTCCGAGCGCAACGTCCTCGACGTTCACAAGCGATTGCGTACAGCCCGCGGCCACCGACGAACTCGGCGAAGATCCGCTGAACCACTGGCGCCGCAACTGGGTCCGGCTCAAGACGCCGCAGCCGTTGGCCGATCGCCGCCTTCGATGGGTTCGGATGCGGACCGGCGTCGGCGAGCACGTAGCCGTACGGTGGCCGGCCACCGAGGAAGCGGCCCTCGACCGCGGCCTGCGCGGCCATCGTGGAACGCACGCGTGTCTTGATCCGGTTGCGTTCGCCCTTGCTTATGCCTCCATAGAGGCTTATCACGAGATCGTGCGCGTCCGAGCCAGGATCGATCGCTCCACCGACCTCGGGAACCCAGAGCTCGATGCCGTAGTGGAGGAACACCGGGAACGTAAGGCCGAACTGGTTGCCGTCGATCGAGCTTCTACGCGTGGCGCCGGCGTGGCCCGTCAGCCCGAGCGGTGGCCAACACCGCGCTGGTCGGCGAGATCCGCGAGATCCACCACAACTCCCGGCGGACCTACGGGGCGCCGCGGGCGTGGGGCCAGCTCCGCCGCCGCGGCCACCGGGTCGGGCGCCACCGCGTGGCCCGGCTCATGCGGGCCGAAGGCCTTGTGGGAGCGCACGGGCGGCGCCGCTGGCGCAAGGGCCGGCATGCGGCCATGGTCCCGGCCCCCGACCTGCTCGACCGCGACTTCACCGCCCAAGCCCCGGATCGGCGCTGGGTCGCTGACATCAGCGAGTTCGCCTGCCTGGACGTCAAGCTCAACCTCGCCGGCATCCGCGACCTCCACGACCGCACCCTGGTCGGCTGGTCCATGGGTCAACGTCAGACCACCGACCTGGTGGTCGCCGCGCTCGTGATGGCGCTCGGTCGCCGCCAGCCCGCCAGCGAGCTGGTCCACCACGCCGATCACGGGCCGCAATACACCTCGGTGGAGTTCACGAACCGGCTCGTCGACTGGGGGCTCGTCGGTTCCTACGGCAGCGTCGGCGACTGCTTCGACAACGCCGCGATGGAAGCGTTCTGGGCGACGGCGAAGAAGGAGATCCGCCACATTTGGGGGCCGATCGAGACCTTCACCCGCAGCGAGATGCGCACGATCCTGTTCGACTACATCGAGACCTTCTACAACCGCGCCCGCCACCAGCGCGGCCTCGGCGACCGCACCCCCGCCGAGGTCTACGCTGCCGCCCGAGCCGCCTGATCTTCCGAAACCCCGTGTCCACAGGAACGGGGCAACTCCACCTCCTCGTAGCTCGAATCGGCGCCCACTTTCGGCTCTTGATGGCGCGCTGGTCGAGGCCCTCGACGGTCAGACCGTCGAGCACCCACACGCGCAGCCTGCCCGGGGCCGCGCCCGTCAACGCCAACCAGGTCGCGGCGTTGGGGCCTGGTGTGAGGTGCGCCGCGGTCGGGCCGGAGGCCGCTGACCGTCGAGCGAACAGGGCGGACGATGGTAGACAGGTCGACCCACGTGTGTTACTGGATCTCATGCCCATCGATGGCGGGCTCGTCGTCGGGTACCTCACTGCCGCGCTCCTCCGCGCCGGCAAGCGGTGGGGTGACCGGACGCTCGACCTGCTGCTGGATCGACTCACCAGCCTGGTCGCCGACCGGATGGGCCGCGCTCCTCTCGATCGGCTCGCCGGCAACCCGCGCAGCTCGGACGTGCAGCGCGATGTGGGTCTCACGCTCGACGGCGCCATCAGTGTCGATCGCGCCTTCGCCCGCGAGTTGGGCGAGGTGATCAGCGCGCTCGACCAGCGCGGCGGGCGCCAACTGGTGAACAATGTCTACGCGCAGACGAACGTGCAGGCGTTCGAACAGGGCGTCGCCGTCGGCGGGGACTTCAACTACTTCCATGCCCCGGATCCGGCGGACATCTCCGACGCACCCGGGTGGGTGAAGTTCTGCATCGTCCTCGGGTCTGTGCTCGCCGTCGGGGGGCTGTTCATCTTCGGCTACACGCTCTTCACCGGCATCCCCGACCTGGACGACCCCAACTTCAACGACATCCCGCCGGGTATCCCACTCGCGTTCGGCGTCTTCTTTGCCGGGTTCGTCGTCCTCGGCATCGCATCTCTAGGCCGGGCCATGAGCAAGCGGCACTGACACCTCCCTCCGAGTGAAGTTGAATGGTCGGCCAGGCTGAGGACGGCGCCGGAGGCGCCGCCCGCAAGCCGAAGCCTGGCGCGGGACTGTGGATCGAACGGTGTAACTGCCTGATCTGAGATGGTGGGCTGTGGCTCGCCGGACAGCAGGATCCGTGACCGATTCGAAGCAGGGGCCGGTGGATGACGCCGAGCTCGCTCAACGGCTTGTGGACCAGGCCGACGGGGTCTCCTTGACCGGGCCCGGTGGACTGCTGGGCGGCCTGACCAAGCGGGTGTTGGAGACCGCGCTCGAGGGCGAGCTGGACGAGCACCTCGGCTACGCGAAGCACGATCCCGCGGGCCGATCGACCGCGAACTCGCGCAACGGGAAGCGATCGAAGACGGTGGTGACCGAGGTCGGTCCCGTGGACATTGAGGTGCCTCGTGACCGGGACGGGACCTTCGACCCGAAGATCGTCCGCAAACGTCAGCGCCGCCTGGACGGTGTGGACGAGCTGGTCCTCTCGCTGGGTGTGGCCTGCAGATTGGTGTCGCGTGACTGACCGACGATCCGGATGCGGTACCCGCCGGGCTCGACGCGCACGACGTCACCGAGGTCGAAGCCGTCCGATGCGTCGGTCTCGTTGGCGATGCCCTCACCGTCGGCGGTGGGGTAGCGGCCGGCGACGAGCGACTCCGGCGCGCCGAGCGAACGCTTCTCGTAGCCGATGATCGCCGCCGCCTTGATCGTTGCATCCGTGGTCACGCTGTAGGTGCCCTGCCCGATGCGACCGACGTCCTCCACGCCGTCGACCGCGCGTACGTGCGCTTCGAGCTCGGGCGTGATCGTGCTGCTCTGCAGGTTCCGACGGGCGTCGATGCTGTCGACGAGCACGGGCGCGTCCTGGTGTTCGATCGCGCCGACGAACGACGTGATCAATCCGTCGCGTAGCGCCTGCTGGAACAAGATGAGGAAGACAAGGAGCGCGATCGCGCCGACGAGCAGTCCGAATCGCACCTTGGCGCGCACCATCTCCTTCCCGGCGATCAAGCGCGCGCACCCCCGACGACGGCATTCACCGTAGCGCTCGACCCGTGTCGGTTCGACCGAGAGTGGGGGCGGCCAGGCAACCGAGCGGCGTTGGCGCGGCACGAGTCGGATCTCCGAATGCTCATCGGCGGAGTTTAGTGCTAAAGTAAGACCTTCACCGAAAAGAGAGGGCCGATGGCTCGCTACGTCGCACGAATTCCGGTTTCCGTCACGCGGTCCGCTGCGTTCGCCTACCTCAGTCGCTTCGATCGCGCCGCCGAGTGGGATCCCGGCGTCGAGGCCGGCGAGATGCTCACGCCCGAGCCGGTCGGGGTCGGCTCGAGGTTCCGTCTCGTCGCCCGATTCCTCGGCCGGCACATACCCCTCGACTACGAGATCGTCGATCTCGAGCACGAGAAGCGGATCGTGCTGCGCGCCGAGAACCGCTCGGTCCGATCCGTCGACACGATCACGTTCGTAGACCACGACCACGGTTCCGTCGTGGTCTACGACGCGCAGCTCGACGCCAAGGGCATCGGACGGCTGGCCGACCCGCTGCTCGCGATCGTCTTCCACCGCATCGGCGACCGCGCCAGTGCGGGCCTGCGCACGCGGCTTGCCACGGTGCAGGCGTGACGCGCTCCGACGGTGCGCGCCGGCTGGCCGACGCCGCGCTCGAAGCGACGGTCGTCGGCAGCTTCAGCCGCATCGGATTCGCCGCACGCCGTGCGCTCTTCGATTGGGATGCCGAGCCGGTTGTGGACATGAGCGGCCGGGTCGCACTGATCACGGGCGCGACCGGCGGTCTCGGCCTCGCAGCGGCAACGGCGCTCGCGCAGCGCAACGCTGACCTCTGGATCGTCGGCCGCGACCCGCAGCGCACCGAAGCAGCCAGGCAGGCGATCATTGCCGTCGCACCCGATTGCAACGTGACGAGCACAGTCGCGGACCTCGCGGTCCTCGACGACGTTCGAAACCTCTCCGACCGCGTCCGCCGGTCGGTGCCGCGGCTCGACGTGTTGATCCACAACGCGGGCGCGCTCACGCACGATCTGTGCTGCACCGCCGAGGGTCTCGAGGTCACCGCGCAGGTGCACGTCGTCGCACCGTTCTTGCTGACAACGGGTCTACTTCCGATCCTGCAGGCCACACCCGACGCCCGCGTCATCACGGTCTCATCGGGCGGCATGTACACGAAGCGTCTCGACCTGGACGCGCTCGCCACGCCCGAGATCCCGTTCAACGGTGTGCGCGCCTATGCCAACGCCAAGCGGGCCCAGGTCGTGCTCAGCGAACTCTGGTCGCAATATGCCGGCGCGTCCGGCGTCGTGTTCCACGCGATGCACCCCGGCTGGGCAGACACGCCAGGTGTGCGCGAGTCGCTGCCGCGCTTTCGGGCGTTGATGGGTCCGCTGCTGCGGACGCCGAGTCAGGGCGCCGACACGATGGTGTGGCTGGCCGCCGACCCGCGCGCGCTCGAGACGAACGGGCAATTCTGGCTGGACCGCCGACCGCGATCCGTCGCCCCGCTGCCAGGTACGCGCACAAGCGACGCCGATGCCGAGCGATGCTGGAGCTGGTGCGTCGACCGCGCCGGCGTCGCTGCACTGCTCGAGGCGGTGCGATGAAGATCGCCATCGTCGGCACCGGCGTATCCGGGCTCGTCGCGGCACACATGCTCCACCCTCACCACGAGATCACCGTGTTCGAGTCCGACACACGAATCGGCGGTCATGCCAACACCGTCGACGTCGAGGTCGACGGCCGGTCGGTCGCAGCCGACACGGGATTCATCGTGTACAACGATCGCAACTATCCCGGGTTCCGGGCACTGCTCGATTCGCTCGGCGTCGCGACCCAACCCACGGAGATGAGCTTCAGCGTCAGCGATCCCCGCACGGGCCTGGAGTTCCGCGGCTCCAACCTCAATGCGATCTTCGCCCAGCGCCGCAACCTTGCCAATCCATCGTTCCTTCGCCTGCTCGCCGACGTCACGCGCTTCAACCGCGCGGCCCGCCGGCTCGTCGCGGATGAGACGCGCTGGAACGGACCCGACCGGCTCCCCGACGGCGGCCGGTTCGACGCCCACGCCGAGGAGTCCTTGGCCGATTTCGTACGTCGAGGCCGGTTCTCGCAATCCTTCGTGCGGCAATTCCTCATCCCCTTCGGCGCGTCGATCTGGTCGGCCGATCCCGCGACGTTCCTGCGCTTCCCCGTGCGCGCGTACGCCCGCTTCATGGACAACCATGGGCTGCTCGAAGTCGCCGGGCGGCCCGAATGGCGCACCGTAACCGGCGGTTCCCGACGCTACGTCGAGGCCCTCGTCGCGCCGTTCTCGCAACGCATACATGTCGACATGCCCGTGCACAAGATCGTCACCCACGACGGCGTCAACGGCTCGCAACTCGTCGAAGTGCTCACGGGCCGCGGTCCGGAGCTCTTCGACCGTGTGATCGCGGCGACGCACACCGATCAGGCGTTGCGCATGCTTGCCGATGCGAGCACCGCCGAGCGCGAGGTCCTCGGCGCGATCGGCTATCAACGCAACATCGCCACGTTGCACACCGACGAACGAATACTGCCGCGCAACCCACGCGCGCGGGCAAGCTGGAACTACACGATCGCCGACAACGCGCGCGGAACCACGGTCACCTACTGGATGAACCGCCTGCAGTCGATCGAGACACCGCGACCCCTACTCGTCACGCTGAACCGCCCCGACGAGATCGACCCCCGCAGGACGATTGCAGAGTTCGAGTACGACCATCCTGTGTTCGACGTTCCCGCGATGGCGGCACAGCAGCGTCGAGCCGAGATCCAAGGCCGCCGGGGCATCTACTTCGCGGGCGCCTACTGGGGCTACGGATTCCACGAAGACGGCGTGCAGAGTGCACTCGAGGTCGTGCGGCTGATCGAGTCGTGCCGATGACCGCGCTCCTCGCGCCGCCCCCCGAACGCGTGACCGGCCATGCAAGCGCCGACATTCCGCGCGACCAGCCGACCGTCGCGATCTACGAGGGAACGGTGCGACACCGCCGGTTCGCTCCTGCGTTGCGTGAATTTGCACCGAGACTGTTCCTCGCGTATCTCGACGTCGACGCGCTCCCAGGCTCGCTCGACCGCCTGCCGCTCTGGTCGGCGCGCCGCCCGGCGCCCGTGCACTTCCGTCCTCGCGACTTTCTCGACGGCACCGACCGTCCGCTCGGCGCCGCCGTCCGCGACCTCGTGCAGGCACGGCTCGGCCGCCGGCCGACGGGACCTGTCCATCTCCTCGCGCAGCTACGGACCTTCGGCTGGCTGTTCAACCCGCTCGCCGTCTACTACTGCTGGACCCCCGACGGTCGGGCACTCGATGCGATCGTGCTCGAGGTGACCAACACTCCGTGGGGCCAACGCAACTGGTACGTGCTCGACGCGCAGAACAATATGAGCACCACGACAACCGCCAAGGCGATGCACGTCTCACCGTTCCTGCCCATGGACGTCGACTACCGGATCACCTGGACGGTCCCCGACACCGAGCTGACCCTGCGCATCGAGGTCGAACGCGATCACACGCCGGTCTTCGACGCCGAGCTCGCATTGCGCCGCACCGCCATCGATCACCGACGCGCGGTCACCGTGCTGGCGCGCTACCCCATGCTGCCGCTCCGAGTCTCGGCAGGGATCTATGCGAAAGCCGCGCGCCTCTTCGCGCGCGGAGTTCCCGTGTACCGGCATCCCTCCCGACGGCGCGAAAGGAGCAGCCGATGAAGTTCACTACTCGCGCATCCGGGCATGTCTCTCGAGCCGTTGCCGTGCAACTCCTCAAACGGCTCACCGGCGGCACGGTTCGCCTCGTCGATGCCTTCGGGGACGCACGCTTCGGCGAAAACACCGCCGAGCAGGCTTCGCCTCCGATTGCCGTGACCGTTCGCGTACCCGACGCGCGTGTGTACTCCCGCATCCTGCAAGAGGGCAGCGTCGGGCTCGGTGAGTCGTACGCCGACGGTTGGTGGGACACCGACGACCTCAGCGGCTTCCTGCGCGTCGCGCACCGGAGCCTGGCACGCACCCATACCGCACGCGACCGCACACACCGCTGGCTACGACCCGTCGTCGACCCTGTCGCCCGGCGACGGCGCGCCGACAAGGACCGAGACGCCCGCAACGTCAGGGCCCACTACGACCTTGGGAACGAGTTCTTCCGGCGGATCCTCGACGAAACGATGATGTACTCGTGCGCCGTGTTCGAACGTCCGACGGATTCTCTGGCCGAAGCGTCCGTGCACAAGCTCGACCGTCTGGCCAATCTCCTCGCGCTGGCACCCGGCGATCGCGTGCTCGAGATCGGAACCGGCTGGGGCGGCTTCGCCATCCACGCTGCGACGCACTACGGCTGCCACGTGACGACGACCACGATCTCGCCACGCCAGTATGAGTTCGCGCAACGGCGTGTCAAGAACGCGGGACTCGAGGACCGCGTGACGGTACTCGCGGACGATTACCGCGACCTCGGAGGGACCTTCGACAAGATCATCGCGATCGAGATGATCGAAGCGGTCGACTGGCGCGAGTACGACACCTTTTTCGCTCACTGCCGGCGCCTGCTCGACGACGGCGGTGCACTGGCAATGCAGGCAATTGTCGTGCGCGACGAGAGCTTCGACCGCATGAAGCTCCACACCGACTTCATCAAGACCGCGATCTTCCCCGGCGGCTGCCTGCCGTCGGTCCGAGCGCTCGCGGCGGCCGCAAACAGCAGCGGGTTCTCGCACGCACATGAAGACGACATCGGCCTGCACTACGGCGAGACGCTGCGCCGATGGAGAAGGAATCTCACCGACGCCCGGGACGACCTCGACGCGCTCGGCCTCGACGAGAGGTTCGTGCGACTCTGGGAGTTCTACTTCTCCTACTGCGAGGCCGCGTTCGAAGAACGTTACGTTCGCGACGTGCAGTTGCTCTACACGGCGCCGGCGTGGCGTCCGCCGGCGCTTCGCACCGCACCGAGCGCCGAAGTCGTTCATCACGGCTGGGAACCCACGCTGGTGCGGACGTGACGCCCAAGAAGGGCGGCGGCAGTCGGGAACCGGACCTCACGTTGCAGGAGGCTGCCGATCTGCTCGGCGTGCACTACATGACCGCGTATCGATACGTCCGCACCGGCCGGCTTCCCGGCACGCGCGTCGGAGCTCATTGGCACGTGCGACGCGCCGACCTCGACAAGATCGCAGCCGCGGCGCCCGCCGGTCGCAACGCGGCCACGCGCCGGGCGCCGAACAAGAACTACGTGAGCCGACTGACGTCGCTGCTCGTGCAGGGCGACGAGGCCGAAGCGTGGCGACTCCTTCAGGTCGCACTGGGTTCCGCGTACCGCCCCGAGGACCTCTACTTCGACGTGCTCGTCCCGGCGATGCGGCGCGTCGGCGACGACTGGGCAACCGGCGGCCTCGACGTCGCCGACGAGCACCGCGCGACCGTTGTGATGTATCGACTGGTCGGTCGGCTCGGCCCGTTGTTCGCCCGCCGCGGCACCACACGCGGCGCCATCGTGCTCGGCGCACCCATGGGCGACCCCCACGGGCTCGCCTCCGCGCTTGTTGCGGATCCACTACGCGGCCGCGGCTTTTCGATCACCGATCTCGGCGCCAACACGCCCGCCGCCTCGTGGGCGAACACCATCGCCGGCACGCAGCGCGTCGTCGGAGTCGGCGTCGTCGTGTCGACACCTGTCGACGACGCACTCGTCGCCGCAACCATCGCCACAATCAAGGCCCACCACAGCGGGCTCGTCGTACTCGGCGGCGTCTCGGTCCGGGACCAGGACCATGCCGTCGCGCTCGGCGGCGACATCTGGACGACGTCGGAGCGCGCGAGGCAGTCGACCACTTCGACGCCACCCGGTGATCGCGACGCGCGTGGTCTCCCGCCGCGTACTGTTATCGACGGCGGCATGGCTCAAGCCGTGCGCGCGCGAGGACGCGACGCGCCGTCGCACGCTCACGGTCTACACCGACGTGCGGCGCGTGACGGACGCGCTCGCGATCGACGCCACCGATACGGTGAGCGTGTTGCTGGTCGATGCGGATGGCCGGTTGCGATGGCGTACGACCGGACCGGTGAGTGAGCACTCCAGTTCCGAGCTGGCAGCGGCGATCACCGCCGGCGCCTCCCGGGATGCGGGTGCGGCCGAGTGGTTGTCGATTGAGCAGTTCGAGTTCGCGTTCGACTCGCAGTTCCGTCCGTTCCTCGCGCTGATCGGTGTAACTTCCGGTACGGCGCAGGTGACGCTCACGGCGGAGCAGCTCGTGGCGCGCTTCGGGCCGTGGACGTGCGAAACCGCGATCGGCAATGTGCGCGACGTGTGCCGCACGGGCCCCTACCACTGGTACAAGGCCATCGGACCGCGCGGGTCGTTCGTCGACCGTGGCCTCACGTTCGGCACGACGACGAAGGGGGGCGTCTGCGTGTTGTTGCGCGAACCCGTACCGGGCCTCACTCCCGTCGGCCCGCTTCGTCACCCCGGGATCACGCTCACGCTCGCCGAGCCCGAGCGGTTCGTCGCGTCGTTGCGCCGACGCGCAGGTCTCGCGTGAACGGTCATCCTCGGCGCGTCGTGGTGGCGGGCGCGACGGGCTACATCGGTCGCCGGCTGGTCGCCGTGCTCGTCGCGGGCGGCCATCACGTGCGATGCCTGGCCCGCACCCCGGACAAGCTCGACGCCGAACCCTGGCGCGCGGAGGTCGAGGTCGTCGCGGGCGACGTGCTCGATGTGGGATCGCTCGCAGCTGCGTTCCGCGAGACCGACGCGGCGTACTACCTGGTGCACTCCATCGGCTCGCAGCCGGACTGGCAAAGCCGTGACCGGACCGCGGCGGAGAACTTCCGCGACGCGGCCGCAGCCGCGGACCTTGAACAGATCGTGTATCTCGGCGGTTTGGGCGACGACGCGGGTGGCACGCTCTCGCCGCATCTGGCGAGCCGTCATGAGGTCGGTCGCATCCTCGCTGCGGGTCGGGTGCCCTTGACGGAGCTACGGGCGGCGGTCGTCATCGGTTCGGGCAGCGCGAGCTTCGAGATGTTGCGCCACCTCGTGGAGGTCCTGCCGGTCATGACGACACCACGGTGGGTCGAGACGCGGGTGCAACCGATCGCGGTGCGCGACGTGCTCGCCTACCTCACCGGTGTGCTCGGCAACGCCGACGCGTACGGGCGCGTGTTCGAGATCGGCGGCGCCGACGTTGTCACCTACCACGAGATGATGGACATGTACGCGCAGGCCGCCGGGCTGCGCAGGCGGGTGATCCTTCCGGTGCCGGTGTTGAGTCCGCGGCTTTCGTCGCTGTGGGTCGGGCTCGTCACCCCGATCCCCGCCGAGCTCGCGCGCTCGTTGATCGACAGTCTCGTCAACGAGGTCGTGGTGCACCACCACGCGATCGACGACGTTGTGCCGCGCGAGCCGATCGGGTGCCGTGAAGCCATCGAGCTCGCACTGCGACGAATCGGCGAGGTTGACGTGTCCACCCGTTGGACCGACGCCGAGATGTACGGCCGCACGCCCGCGGATCCGATGCCCACCGATCCCGAGTGGGCGGGCGCCACCATGCTCACCGACCGTCAAGTCGTCCACACCAACGCGACACCCGACGCGCTCTTCCGCGAAGTGTGCGCGCTGGGCGGCGACCGCGGTTGGCTCGTCGGCAACTCGTTGTGGGTATTGCGAGGCTGGCTGGATCGCAGCGTAGGCGGTGTCGGCATGCGGCGAGGACGTCGTCATCCGACCGACCTGCGGGTAGGCGATGTCGTCGACTTCTGGCGAGTCGAGGCAATCGAGCCGGCGCGACTGCTGCGACTGCGCGCCGAGATGCGCCTCCCCGGCGACGCCTGGCTCGAGTGGTCGATCGCGCCCGAACTCGGCCGGAACGGAACGTTGTTCGTGCAACGCGCCCTGTTCCGCCCTCGCGGTCTGTTGGGTCGCGCGTACTGGTATGCGGTCTCACCATTCCACAGGTTCATCTTCGGGCCACTCGCCCGTCGGATCATCGCGCGCGCGGTACTCGCGGACCTTCAGGCTCGGCCCGTCGCACGCGTCTCGTAGCGCTGCATCTACACGCGCTCTGGAAAGCGTCGCGTAACATTGATCCGCACCCGACCGGACCAGGTGGAGACGTGGCGACGGAAGATGTCGGTAAGGTCGATGACCACGAGCTCGTCGCCGCGATCACAGTGCGTGGCTGACCAACAAGCTCGATCCCGAAGAGGGTGGAGTGCGGATGGTGATGTTCGCCGCCATAGCCGTGTCGGGAGTAGTTCCGGGAGTAGTCCGGCGCATGATCGCCGTCATGCAGCGATGAGCCAGGCTTCCCAGGGGTCGCGTGTACTTAGGGTTTGTGTCGCCCCTCCGACACGCTTTCTCATGCACGCGCCGAGCGTGGGCACCGTGACCCGGGCCCGGTCCGTGGTCGGCACCCACTCGACCCGGACGCCGAGGGACGGGAGCACCGCTCTGAGGAGCAGGCCGACGCGATCGACGCCGTGCGGCGATGCCGGGAGCTGACCGAACGCATCCGACTCGCCTATGTCGGCGACTGATTCCTACGCGACGGCGGCAGCGAAGGCGGCGTAGAGGTCGCCCGGGAGCGGCACATCGAGTTCCCAGGTGATGGCCATGGGCTTCTCACCAACGTGGCCTCGATAGGTGGCGGGGCCGAGGAACCAGAACGCTCGGTCGTCGGCGCGGAGGCGGGTGAACAGCAGGATGGTGCGGCCGTCGCGCTCGTGGTTCCGGTAGCGAAGGCCTGTCAGGCTGTCCTCGCGGGTGATCGACTGGCTCTCCCAATGGATCAGCGTGCGGCTGATGGCGTAGTCCCGGTAACGGGTGGTGGGGGAGAAGCCGCCGCTGCTCTTGTCGAGCGTGAAGGCGAACAGTTCGGCGTTCGCGGGTTTCGCCTCGTACACACCGCTCTGCCAGGCAGCGATCTTGGCTCGGTCGCCGCCGAGGCCCATGGCGGCGAGGATCTCGATGCGGCTGTAACGGGCATGGATCTGGAGCGGCGCCTCGGGGTGGGTGGCGAGCGGCCGGTGCACGTGGTCGATCCGGCCGTCGAGCACCCCGAACAGCTCGGCCAGCTCGGCGGTCACCTGCGGGTGGGACCACACGAGGTCGACCGCGTCCTGGAGAGACGTATCCTTGGTGAGTGCCTGGTCGGCGAGTGCGGCGACCAGCATGTGCACGAGGCGACTCGTCCGTTCTGGCATGGCGCTGACTTGCAGGTGCTCGCTCGTCAGCACCTGTCGGTAGGTGGCGATGCGCTCGGCGTCATCGATGTGCAGGAGCCGCCCGAGGGCCCGGCGAAGAACCCGCTCTTCCGGCCCGGCGGGCAGGACAGTGCCGTCGGCTGCTTCGACCAGATCGGACCAGCCGCGAGAGTTGGCGTAGAGGTCATCGAGGTCGAGGCCGGTCTCGTCCAGGTACTCCTCCAAGCCGATGTCGAGGCGCTCGCGGCGCAACGACCGCAGCTCGTCGACCTTGGCCTTCCACTTGGACGGGATGGCCTCGCGGAGGCTGCGCAGCACGACCTCGGCCGCCTTCTCGTCGAGTTGCATGTTGCAGCCGGCAGGGAGGAAGGGGAACTGCATCTGCACCGCCCGCTCGACGTCGCGGCGGGTACCGCCGAGCAGGGCTCGGTAGCGGCGGTCGAAGCGGAACTCCTTGCGGTGGGTGCCTACGAAGTCGAGCACCGTGCAGTACGCCTTGTCCTTGGCCTTGCGGAGTCCCCGGCCGAGTTGCTGGAGGAACAGGACCGGGCTGTCGGTGGGACGCAGCATCAGCACGGTGTCGACGTTGGGGACGTCGACGCCCTCGTTGAACAGGTCGACCGAGAACACGACCTTGACCTTGCCGGCGGCGAGGTCCCGCAGCGCTGTCTCGCGGTCGGATCGGGGGCTGTCGCCCCAGATGGCGACGGACGGGATGCCGTGGTGGTTGAAGTGGCGGGCCATAAAGCGCGCGTGCTCGATGCTCACGCAGAACCCGAGGCCGCGCATCGACCCGACGTCGGTGTGGTCGTCGACCTGCTTGACGACGAGGCGGGCCCAGGCGTCGGAGCTCGTGTAGCGGTTGGTGAGGGCCTCGATCTCGTAGCCCCGCCCGCGCCGCCACGGGATGTCGGTGAGGTCGAGGCCGTCGTGGATGCCGAAGTAGAGGAACGGGGCGAGGTGCTGCTGGTCGATGGCGTCCCACAGACGCAGCTCGGCGGCGATGCGATCGTCGAACCAGTGCAGGATGGGTAGACCGTCACTGCGCTCGGGCGTTGCCGTCAGGCCGAGCAGCTCGACCGGTTCGAGGTGGTCGAGCACCTTCTCGTATGACGCGGCGGCGGCGTGGTGGAACTCGTCCACGATCACCACGTCGAAGTGGTCGGGTGGCAGCGCGTCGAGTCCGGATGCGTTGAGGCTCTGGATCGACGCGAAGACGTGCTCGAACCGAGTCGGTCGCGCGCCGCCCACCCACTTCTCACCGAAGGACGGGTCTCGCAGCGCGTAGCGGAAGGTGGCGAGACTCTGGTCGAGGATCTCCTCGCGGTGGGCGATGACCAGCAGTCGGGATCGGTCGAGCTGGTCGCGGAGGCGGGCGTAGTCGAGTGCGGCCATCACGGTCTTGCCGGTGCCGGTCGCCGACACGAGGAGGTTGCGGTGGTGGCCTCGTTGCCGGGACACCTCGACCAACTCGAGGAGCCGGTCCTGGAAGGGGAAGGGTCGCAGCTCGATCGGGCTCAAGATCACGTGCGGGCCGGTGTCGGTGCGACCGGCGCGGCGCTGCTCATCCTCGAACTGCTCGGCGTCGTAGAGGAGGTAGTCGCCGCCGGACCAGTAGCTCTCGAACACAGCGCCGAACTTGGCGATCACATCCGGGTTGCGGGCCGCCGAGGCGCGCACGTTCCACTCGACACCGGTCACCTGAGCCGAGTGCGTGAGGTTCGATGAGCCGACGTACGCGGTCGAGAAGCCCGAGCGGCGGTGGAAGACCCACGCCTTTGCGTGGAGACGGGTAGTACTCAGGTCGTAGGACACCCGGACATCGGCGCCGAGGTCGACGAGCTGATCCAGGGCCGCCTTCTCCGTCGAGCCGGTGTAGGTCGTCGTCAGCGCGCGGAGCTGGCAGCCCCGGCTGCAGTGGCGCCGAAGGGCATCAAGCAGGGGGACGATGCCGCTGCGTCGGATGAAGGCCATGACGACGTCGATGCGGTCGGCCGACTCGATCTCGGACCGCAACTGGTTCCAGAGGTTCGGCTCGCCCGGCGCGTTCGTGAGCAGGGTCGTGTCGAGCAAAGGGATCAAGGGCTGGGCGATGGCCTCGGCGCTGCCGTCCGGCCGGCGGCCGAGGATGGCGTGCAGCACTGTCGCCGGATCGATCGGGGCGACCGAGGGGTCGACGTCGACCAGGTCGCCGAGCCGGTCGAGGAGCGCACCGGCCACATCGATGCCGACCCGGGCTCGATCGGCCTCGCCGACATCGGACAGCGCCCGCTCGATCTCCCGGCTCAGGTGCCAGGCGATCCGATCGGGGGCCTCGGCGGCGTGGAGCGCCCGTTGATCGGTTGGCAGGGCATCCGTGAGCGCATCCAGGCGCGCCTTTAGCCCCTCGGTGACGAGGACTTCGTACAGCCCCGCCGGCAGCTCCTCCACGGACCGAACGCTACGAGCTCACGCTGGTCGCTGCCGGCATCACCTCCAATCCCGCGTGTCTGTCAGAGGTGATTCGTATGGCTGGGGTAGCGCACCGTCGAGACCGTGGCCGACGTCCTGCCGGGCGCCACCGTGATCGATCTCCGCGGCGAGTTCAACGAAGACTGGCTCCGCACCCTTCGCATCCAGTGCGTGCTGTCCGCCGCCGATGAGGTGCTGTTCGATGTCGCCGAGGGTCATGACGAGCGCCGGGTCGAAGACGCCGTGGACGAGGCCAACGCCGAGTACCTCGACCTGCTCGATGTGACCGGCGACCTCTACGGGCGGCTCCAGCTGGCCCCCGCGGGCAGTCCTCCGCGAGGCCTCCTTGACGTCCCGATCCGGTTAAGATAGCGTCCGCTATCATAACGACGAGCGGGCGGCCGGGTGCCGTCCCCGTCCAGGGGGATGAGGGGGTTGCGACGTGGGTGCGCTCATCGTGCTCGACGCGCGCCTTTGGGCTGATCGTCGTCATCTCGGGATGCCGGCACCCCCGGGCATGCGCCTTGTCGGCGCACCCTCGCCCCTGGCATGTGGTGCGCATGGTGAGAGGGGGGAACGCAGTGGCTCATGAGAGCGGTGCAGGTGGTCGATCGTTCTCGGCCGCAGGTTCGAGGACGATGCACGGAACAGGGGCGAGGCGGCCTCGGGCGTTGCTCCGGGTTGGTCTGTGCGTCCTGTTGTTGTCCGTGGTGGCCGCCTGCGGTGACGACGACCAGAGCAGCGGGACGACCGAGGTGGAAGGGCTCGACGTCGAGGAGCTGCTCGGGCCGGATAACCCGGCGAGCGGTGAGCCGGTGCGCCTCGGGCTGGTGTCCGACGGCGCCACGCCGGCCTACGACAACACCGACGAGCTGCGCACGGCCGAGGCGACGGCCGAGTACTGGAACGAGCATCGTGGTGGCATCGGTGGGCGCCCCATCGACGTGGTGGCCTGTGAGACGGGCGCCGACCCGGCCGGCGCGACCGACTGTGCCAACGAGCTCATCGAGGAGGGCGTCGTGGCCGTCGCCCTCAACAACTCGGCCGTCGCCGAGTCCGCGTGGGAGCCGCTGCACGCCGCAGGTATCCCGATGATGCTGTTCCAGGCCTTCGGCGAGGGCCTCCTGATGGACGAAGCGTCCACCTTCGCGATCGTCAGCCCCCTGAGCACGCTGTTCGGTCTGCCGATGTCGGTGGCCGAGAGCGAGGGGGCCGAGAAGGTCACGTTCGTCGTCCTCGACGTCCCCCAGGCGACCGGCATACTCCGGGAGGGAGCCGGGCCCGAGATCCTGGAGAGGTCGGGCGTCGACAGCGAGGTCGTCCCCGTCCCGCCCGGCACGGCCGACATGACGGCGCAGATGCAGCAGGTCGTCGACGGGGACCCGGGCGTCGTCCACGTGCTGGGCAACGACGCGTTCTGCATCGCGGCGTTCAACGGGCTGGCCGCCGCCGGCTACGACGGCGCGATCACGGCGGTCTCGCAGTGCATCACCGACGTCACACGTGAGGCTGTGTCGGGGGACGTCCTCGACGGCATGTACCTCACCGCCGGCCTGGCGCTGGGGGCGACCGACGATCCGACCTACCAGCTGTACGAGGCCGTGATGAGCACCTACGGCGTGGACATCGGCGACACCGAGACGACCCAGTCGATGGGCAGCTACACCGCCATGGCCGCCCTGGCCACCTCGCTCGAGGGCATCGAGGGCGACATCACCCCCGAGACCGCCGCCCAGACGATCAAGGCGATGCCCGAACGGGAGCTCCCCGGCGGCGGCGGGGTGACGTTCCGGTGCGGCGGCTCCACGCTGCCGGCCCAGCCGGCGGTGTGCTCGAACGAGTGGCTCCGGACCCGGCTCGACGCCGACGGCCAGCCCACCACCTACGAGGCCATCGACTCGACCGACCTCTTGAACGACTAGACGTCCCGCACCCCTAGCTCTGCCGACGAACCGCGCTAAGATAGCGCTCACCATCTTAAGGGGGGATGTGGACATGGGGCAGGCAATCATGCTCGGGACGCTGTTCGGGCTGATCGCTCTCACCTACGGACTGGTGCTTCGCTTCGACCCGGAAGCGCGTCGTGCTCAGGACCGCGAGGGCGACCAGTGAACGAGGGACTGACCCCGCTGATGGTGGGGTCCATCGCCTTCGCCTATGTCGGTGGGGTCGGGTTGCTCGGCGCCGGTGTGTACCTCAGCTGGAAGCGCGGTCGTCTCCACCCGCTCCTCCTCGTGTGCATCTCGGCGGCTGCGATCTCCTGGATCGAGGCGCCATACGACTGGGCGATGTACGCGCAGTTCCCACAGGCCATCCCGCGGATGCCGTCGTGGTGGCCGATGAACATGACGTGGGGCGGGGGGCTGCCGTCGTCGGTGCCCATCGGCTACATGGCCTACTTCGGGGTCCCAGCGCTGATCGGTGCCGCGCTGGGCAAGAAGGCGAGTGCGAAGTTCGGATGGCGCAGGCCGATCGCGCTGCTGACCGTCGGCCTCGGTGTCGGCTTCACCTGGGCCATGCTCTTCAACGGCCTTCTCGGGGCCCGACTCGGCATCTTCTACTACGGCCGTGTGATCCCGGGGCTCGCTCTCTTCGAGGGTACGAAGCACCAGTACCCCGTCTATGACGCGGTGGCGATGGCCTTGCAGATTGCGGTGTTCGCCTACGTCCTCGGACGGACCGATCCGGACGGTCGCAACCTCATCGAGGTGTGGACCGACTCGAGGACGAACAGCCGCCTTCAGTCAGGGCTCCTGTCGGTGGCGGTCGTCGTGGTCTTGGGGCACGTGCTGTACCTCGGGGTCTTCGCGCCACACCTCATCACGAAGCTGATGGGTGACGTGACCTCCGGGCCCACCGAACAGCTGTTCCGAGGCGTCGAGAACCAGCCGCTGCACGGCGGCGGCTGAGCTCCCTGCACGACTGAGCGATCGAAGGAGGAGCGTGAGCCAGAGCATCCCCAGATCAGCGGTCCACTACGACCCCTACGACGTCGACATCGACAACGATCCCTACCCGACGTGGACCCGACTCCGGGACGAGGCGCCGCTGTACCGCAACGACGAGCACGACTTCTACGCGCTGAGTCGCTGGGATGACGTGCGGCCGGCACTGCTCGACTGGGACACCTACCGCTCCGGACGCGGGACGGTCCTGGAGATCGTCAAGGCCGGCGTCGAGATCCCGCCGGGCATCCTGCTCTTCGAGGACCCGCCCATCCATGACGCACACCGAGCCGTGCTGTCACGTGTGTTCACGCCGAGGCGCATGCTCGACCTCGAACCGCTGGTGCGCGGCTATTGCGTGAAGGCCCTCGACGCCCTGGTCGGACAGGACGAGTTCGACATCATCGCCGAGTTCGGTGTGGAGATCCCGCTGCGCACGATCGGGTTCCTCTTCGGCATCCCTGAAGCCGACCAGGACGTGTACCGCAAGACCACCGACGACGCCATCAGCACCGACGGCACGCCCATTGTGTTCGACCAGTCGTCGTTCGACGCTGTGTTGTCCGTGCTCGGCGACTACGTCGAGTGGCGCTCGAAGAACCCCGGCGACGATCTGATGACCGAGTTGCTGAACGCCGAGGTCGACGAGCCCGACGGGTCGCGCGCCGCTCACCCGCGACGAGGTCGTCACCTACGCCAGCATGGTGGCCGGCGCCGGGAACGAGACCGCGACCCGCCTCATCGGCTTCACGATGCAGCTGCTCGCCCAGCATCCGGATCAACGCCGTCTCCTCGTCGAGAACCCGTCGCTCATCCCGAACGCGATCGAGGAGATCCTTCGCCTGGAGTCGCCGTCACCGGCCCAGGCGCGGTACGTCCAGCACGACGTCGAGCTGCACGGGACGACCGTTCCAGAGGGTTCGATCATGTTGCTGCTCAACGGTGCAGCGAACCGGGACGAGCGCCACTGGAACGAGCCCGACCGCTTCGACGTCCACCGCGACGAGGGAGCGCACCTGGCGTTCGGGTACGGGCTCCACTTCTGCCTCGGCGCCGCCCTCGCTCGCCTCGAGGGCCGGGTCGCCCTCGGGGAGATCCTGCAGCGCTGGCCCGAATGGAATGTCGACATCGACCGAGGGCAGATGGCCCACACCGCGAGCGTGCGCGGGTGGGGGTACCTCCCCGTCCGACCGAACCAGAGGAGCAACCATGGGTAAGGGCAAGTCAGGAGATGTGAAGCGCGTCGTCGTCTGGTCGACCGGCGGCATCGGGTCGCTGTCGATCGTGGCGGCCAACGAACGTCCTGACCTCGAGCTCGTCGGCGTCTGGGTCCACTCCGAGGAGAAGGTCGGCCGTGACGCAGGCGAGCTCGCCAACGGCGTCCCGATCGGGGTCGAGGCGACCAACGACGTCGACGCGCTGATCGCCTTGAAGCCCGACTGCGTGATCTACGGCGCCAGCGGCCCGGAGCGCGACGCGGGAGCGGTGCCTGACTACGAGCGCCTCCTGGCCGCTGGGATCAACATCGTCACGACGACGTCGACCACCCTCATCAACCCCCTCGCGTACGTACCCGCCCACCGCGAGCGACTGGAAGCCGCGACTCGTGCCGGCGGGACGTCGATCTACGCGTCCGGCATCGAACCCGGGTTCCTGTGCGACCACCTGCCGATCATCTTCTCGAGCGCCTCGCGATCGGTCAGCAAGGTCCACTGCTACGAGATCGCCCTGTACGACGACTACGGCGTGAAGGAGATCATGATCGACGCGCTGGGCTTTGGGCAGCCGCTCGACTTCGAGCCCTGGATCATGCTGCCCGGCGCGATCGCCGGCGAGTTCGAGGGCCAGATCCGCTACATCGCCGACGGCATGGGCGTCGAGGTGTCCGAGGTCCGCGAGACCTACGACCGGAGGCTCGACGGAGGAGCCCATCGAGACCGCGTTCGGGACCGTCGAGCCCGGGACCTGCGGTGCGATCCGCTTCCAGGCGATCGGCATCGTCGACGGTCGCGAGGCGATCGTGATCGACCACATCACCCGGCTCGCCCGCCACGTCGGGACCGACTGGCCCATCGGGAACGCCGACCTCTCGTACAACATCAAGCTGGAGGGCAAGCCGAACTTCGACATCTGGGTCACGCCGACGCTGGATGATCCGGCGGAGGCCGGCATCCCGACCATGGGCAGCGGTGCCGGCGCCATGCTCGCCACGGCCATGCGCGTCGTGAACGCCGTCCCCTACGTCGTCGATGCCGAGCCGGGGCTGCTGCGCTCGCTCGAGATGCCGATCACGATCCCCGGGAACGCGTTCCGCGCCTGACGAGCGATGTTCACCCTCCGCTTCGACATGCGGGCAGCCCGCAACTGAGCGGCCCAGGCGTCACGCCCCTGTGACCGTCAGCCGCCCCGGTGGAGGAATCCGTGAAGCGTGGCCTGGGCCAGCTCCTCGACGATGACGTCCCGCGGCGGCCGTGCACCACCGAAGAAGGTCGTGCCGAACGCGGCCATCCCGGCGACCATCGCCACCGTCGAGCGAGCAGCCAAGTCCTGGTAGTCGGCGTCGATCCCCAATATGTCGAACGCCTTCCCGCCCAGCTGACCGAGGATGCCGAGTGCTCGGTCGATCTCGGCGATGCCGGTCTCCTGCAGCTCCTCCTCGGTCAGCGCATCCGCGGTCCACAGGGTCATGACCAGACCGCGGTTGTCTACGAACAGGTCGTAGAGCGCGCCGAGGAACTCCCGGGCGACAGCTTCGGAGCTCTCGGATCCGCGTTCGAGGGTCTCCCACCGGACGTTCAGGTCGTCGACGATCGTCAGGAACGGGACCACGACCGCTTCGTTGAACAGCGCGGCCTTCGAGCCGAATTGGCGGAACAGCAGGTGCTCGAGGACGCCCGCGGTGTCGGCGATCTCACGGGTTGTCGTGCGCCGGTAGTCCTGGCGCGCGAAGAGCGTGCGGGCAGCGTCGAGGAGCAGGAGTCGAGGCGCGCCCCGCGGACGGCGTGTGGTCTTCGCGGCGGGGCTGCTGTCGGTCGGCATCCTTCATCCATCCCCTTGCTAAGATAGTCTTCACCATCTTAAATGCGACAGATGGTTGACGTGCTTGGATACGAAGGTGCCAGTGTGGTCGTGACCGGCGCCGCGAGCGGGATGGGCGCGGCATAGTCCGTCGCGGCGACCGAGGCGAAGGAGCGGTTCGGCTCGATCCACATGTGCGTCAACAACGCGGGGCTCATCAGCCGGTCTCGGACCGAGACCGTCGACGGCTTCGAGACGACGTTCGGCGTGAACCACCTGGGACACTTCGCATGGACCGCACACCTGCTGCCGGCGATCCTCGCCGCCCCCGACAGCCGCATCGTCGGGGTGTCGTCCCTCGCTCACCTGCAGACCTCCATGGACTGGGACGACCTGATGGGGGAGCAGACGTTCAAGCCGGTCGCCGCCAGGGGCCGGCCCGGGTTGGTCCAAACATCTGCGGAGGCTGAGGACGTGGACGCCGGGAGCCGGCTCTGGACGGTCTCCGAGGAGCTGACCGGGGTCAGGGTCGCTCTGTGAACGCGCTTCTACGGCAGGGAGAGGTGGTCGAGCGGGAGTGAACGGAGGAAGTCCCTGGCGTCGAAGGCTTGGCCGGCGGAGAGGGCGCCGGTGCGTTCGACCAGCCCACCGAGGACGCGCTCGGTCGCCTCGACCACGAGCGGGGCGCTGATGGCGTAGATGTCGCGGCCGCCGGCGACGGCTCGACGTTCGGTCGTTCCCGATCGGACCACGACGTCGACCAGGAAGGTCTGCGAGGACCGTCCGCTCTCGTCGGCGGCGACCGGGGGCGAGGGGTCCGGGTCGCTGACGTCGTTGGCTGCGGTGATGGTCATGTAGCTCCTCATCGTGGGCGTGGCGAGGTGGCGGGGGATGGTGACGCAATCGGCCATGGTGAACTCGGCCTGGACCTTCTGCGTCCCGAGTGGCGCCGGGAACCGCCATTCCTCGATCGGTGCGTTGTCGGTGCGGAGCTCGAGGCGTCCGTTGCGATAGGCGATGCGGCGGCCTTGGCGGCGTTGCCGCGAGACCTTGCCGGAGGCCAGCGTGCCCTGCGTCGGCCGCCAGCCGCTCAACCCGTAGGCGATGGTGACGTCGTCGGCCGACGTCCACCCCGGTGTCGCGGCGGTGGCCAGCAGGTCGCCCAACCCGCCGTAGAAGGCCATGGCCGGCACGACCACGATGCCGGCGTCGCGGGCCCGCTCGTCGTAGTGGGAGAACGTGTCCGTGACGGCCTCGATCTCGGCCGCCACGTCCAGGTACGGGATGCCGGCCCGGAGCGCCGCCTCGATCACCGGCGCCGCGGTCCAACGGAACGGCCCGGCGCAGTTGATCACCGCCGCCGAACCGTCCAGCGCGTGATCGATCGCGGTCGACGAGTCGACCGCCGCCGGGCGGATCTCCAGCTCGCCGTCTCCCCGCTCAGCGGTGGCCCGCAGCTTGTCGGGGTCTCGGCCCGACAGGACGGGCACCCAGCCGCGTCGGCGCAGTTCGGCCACGACGAACTGTCCGGTATGGCCGGAGGCGCCGTAGACAGTGATGGTGCGGTTCGCAGTCATGGCCGGCCACTGTGCCGGCCCCCCAGGCCGAGCTCTTGGACATCGCTGCGCGGCGTCGCCGGAGCCGACCCGATGCTGAGCACCCGTCGGCTGCTCGACCACGGCGGTGTGACGCTCACCGATGTCATCTGCCGGCTCCCGACCGGCCGTGGCCACGCGCACGAAGCCGGTCACCATGCGATCGTGTTCGTGCGCAGCGGCTGCTTCGTCCGTACCGCCGATGCGACGAGCAACCTCCTCGACGCGACCCAGGCGTACTGCATCAACCCCGGGCAGGAGCAGCGCTACGACCATCCTCACGCCGGCGGCGACGACTGCACCTCGGTGTGGCTCGACCCTGCCCTGCTGGCCTCGGCGTGGGGCGGCGATCCGGATCTGCCGTCGGGTCCCGTGCCCAGCTCGCCGTGGGTCGATCTCGAGCATCGCCTCCTCCTGGCGGCGGCCCACCGGGGTGAGCCGGCGGACGCCTTGCACGAGCGGGCGGTGTCACTGGTCGCAGCAGCTCTCGCACAGGTCGACCCCGCTCGGGTGGAGTCCGGCCGACCTGCAACGGCCCGCGCCCGTCGCGCCCTGGTCGACGACGCCCGGGAAGCGCTGGCGGCCGATCCGGACCGCTCGCTGCCCGACCTGGCGGCGACGCTGCACGTGTCCGCAACTCACCTCAGCCGACTCTTCCGCGCCGCCACCGGCCACACCATCGCCAGACACCGCATGCGCCTCCGGGCCCGGGCCGCACTGGACCGCCTGGCCGGCGGCGAGCAGCAGTTGGCCCGGCTGGCCGCCGACCTCGGCTTCGCCGACCAGAGCCATCTCTGCCGCGTGGTCCGCGACGAGACGGGGTACACACCGTCCGGCCTCCGCCGCGCGCTCGGCTGACCGGCCGCGACGGCAGATCGGGTCGCGGCTGGTCATCGTCAGGCGGCGAGGACGCGCGTCCTCTCCGGGCTTCTCGACTCGGCGGCGCCTCGCCCGGCGCGCCCACATCGACGCGCGCCGAGCGCAAGGGAGACAGATATGTCCCACAGGTTCCAGGCAGCTTCGTGGTCGGGCTCACCGATCATGCCTGACTCGGCTGATTCGCGCTTGACCCGGATGTCGGCCGAGGCACTCGGCCGTCTCAGCAGCAACACGGCGAGCGCCACCACCAGTCCGCTGACCGTCATGCTCCCGATCCGCTTTGGCATGTCTTGACTCCTCCGATCGCACAGTGTACGAGTTGTCGAACACTGTATGAGAGCGTCGACCAGTGTTCAAGACTTTTGTAGGGTGAGACCATGAGCTCCACGCCCGGCCTGGTATGGACCCGGCCGTCCCGCACCACCCGCTCCACTCTGGACCGCGGGGCGGTTGTCGCCGCGGCGATCCGCGTCCTCGATGCCGAGGGCATCGACGGACTCTCCATGCGGCGTCTCGGCAGCGAGCTGGACGCGGCCGCAACGTCCCTCTACTGGTACGTCGCGAACAAGGACGAGCTCCTCGACATCGTGTTCGACGAGGTCATGAGCGACCTGCCCGACCTGACCGCCGATGCATCGGGCGACTGGCGGGCCGATGTCACGGCGGCGACGGGAGCTCTGCGGGAGATGATGCTGCGCCACCGCTGGTTCCCCGGTCTCTTCTCGACCCGGCCCAGCATCGGCCCCAACGCACTGCGCTTCTGGGCCGGCCTGGTCGAGGTCCTCACGCGCGCCGGCCTGACCGGCGCCGACCTGGACAACGCGTTCTGCATGGTGTCCGACTACGTCGTCGGCACGACCGCCATCCACGTCACCTTCGACCGATGGCTGGAGGCCGATCCCGACGGCGTCGCCTTGACACGCGACCACGTGCGCGCCGCGGCGGCCGAGGACCACCCGTCATACGCCCGCTACGTCGACGACTACGTCGCGCAGACCGACGCCGCAACCCGGCGAGACCGGCGCTACGAGTTCGCGCTCGAGTGCATGCTCGACGGGCTGGCTGCGCGACTATCCAACGAGCTTCAACGGGACTCGTAGGCCAGACGACGCGCCTCGGGCTGCACCTACGAAAGACGACGGCAACCGGCGCCCGCTATCGGAGGACGAGAAGGTCGAGCCCGAGCAGCCAGGGGCGTTCGTTCCGGTCGCGTGCCTGGCGGATCTTGGCGATCCCTCGTGCCCACTGCGCGTCGTCGATGCCGATCAGTGCCGTGTCGCTGCGGCGCATCGTCGGCAGGAGCTCGAGGAACTCGTCGTAGGTGTCGAAGGTGGGTTCGCGCACCCGCGCCAAGGTGTCGCAGGAAAAGCCCGTGGCCTCGAAGGCGGTGATCACCTCGCCCAGACGAGGCCAGGTCGATGCCAGTGCCAGGGCACTCGGGAAGCGCTGGAAGTGCTCGTGCTCGTCGTGACGACCCGGGAAGGAGCTGCGGATCATGACGGGTGCGCCGGGAGCCAGCACGCGACGCAGCTCGCGGGCGGCGGCCCGCAGGTCGGGGAACTGGTGGATCACGGTGGACAGCCAGGCGCCCGAAGCGGACCCACTGCGCAACGGAAGGCTGTCGGCGGACCCACCCACGTAGCGGACGTGTGTGTGCCGATGCGCCGTCGCGGCACGAGCGCGCATCCCGGTCGACGGCTCGACTCCGACCACGGAGACACCGCACCGAACCGCCAACGCCTCTGACCAGATCCCCGTGCCCGAGCCCACGTCGACCACCAGCCGAGGCCGGTCGGGGCCGTTGTGGGCATCGAGATGCGTGGCGATGTGCCGACACCAGATCTCGACGCACTCGGGTCGCCGGTCCCGAACCTGATCGAACTCGTTCGCAACCTGGATCTCGTCGTAGCGCACCTCGCTCACGAACATCCCCGTTTCCCGTGTGTTTGACCTCTGTCTACTTGACATTCGTCTGCCAGTTCGTTCGCCACTGCCCGTCGTGGGCAATGGGTCACGGGTTCTGCGGCTCCCCGCGGCCGGCGCTGTTCCTCGACCGCACCACGACGTCGGCGAGCACCACCGGCTCGTGTCGGGCATCCTGCTGGTGGCCGCCAGCGACAACAGGAGCGCCATCATGACCAGCCCCACCAGCGGGGTCTCCGACGCCGGGTTCGACCTGGCCGAGACCGACCGCCTGCTGACCACCACGCGGGCGGTGCGCAAGCGGCTCGACCTCGAGCGCCCGGTGGCGCGCCAGGTCGTGCTCGACTGCCTCAGCGTGGCCACGCAGGCACCGTCGGGGGGCAACATCCAGCCATGGCGCTGGCTGGTCGTCGACGATCCCGAGTTGCGGATGGGCCTGGCCGACATCTACCGCAAGGCCTACGGGCCGTACATCGAGATGCAGAAGGCGGCCATCGCGGCGGCCGGGGGCGACGACGACGGCCCCATCCTGCGCAGCTCGGACTACCTGGCCGAGCACCTGCACGAGGTGCCGGTGCACGTAATCCCCTGCCTGCTCAACCGGCTGCCCGAGCGGCCGACGCCCGCCGACACCGCAGGGTTCTACGGGTCGATCCTGCCCGCCGCGTGGAGCTTCATGCTCGCCCTGCGCAGCCGCGGCCTGGGCACCGTCTTCACGACCCTGCACCTCCAGCACGAGCGCGAGGCGGCCGAGCTGCTCGGCATCCCGGACACCGTCACGATGGTGGGCCTGCTGCCCGTCGCCCACGTGGCCGGCGACTTCCGGCCGGCCGACCGCAAGCCTGTCGAAGCTGTCACGTACTGGAACCAGTGGAAGCGGCGCGCCTGACACGACGTGACATGTGCCATGGCCACGAGGTGCTTGAAACATCTAGCGTGTCATCGGGTCTGACTGGGATCCCGAGCGCGAGGTGACGGAGCCATGGCCGTGGTGCGACGACGTGATGCGAGCGAGTTCTGGCGGCGCGCCCGACGAGACCAGCGGCGGGCGATCCAGCCGGTCGGGCCCGTGCTCCCCCTGGGAGCGATCGTGCGCGTCCCCGGGCGCGGCGACGTGTTCGTGCGCTACTCGGCCGGTCCGCCCGGCGCGCCGACCGTCCTGTTGCTCCATGGGTGGATGGCGTCGGCCGATCTCAACTGGCCGGGCACGTTCGAGGCGCTGGCCGACCGGTACCACGTGCTGGCGATGGACGTGCGCGGCCACGGTCGCGGCATCCGCAGCACCGAGCCGTTCAGCTTCGAGGATTGCGCCGACGACGCCGCCGGGCTGCTGCGCGAGCTGGGTGTGAAGAGTGCCGTGGTCGTCGGCTACTCGATGGGCGGCCCCATCGGGCTGCTGCTGGCTCGACGCCATCCCGGCACCGTGCGTGGCCTGGTGCTGGTGGCATCAGCCGCCGAGCTGGCCCGCACCGGCCTGGGAAGGGTGCTCGCCGCCACGGTGCACCTGCTGGGCGCGCTGGTGCGGTCGGGGTTGCCCGACCGCGTGCTCCGCGAGGTGGTGCGCAGTCGACCGGCGGTCCTGGGCGGGGACCTGGCCGCGCTCATGCCCTGGATGGCCGGCGAGGCCAAGCGGTTGCATCCCGCGGACATCGTGGACGCCGGGCGGGCCATCGCCGCGTTCGACGCCCGACCGTGGCTCGGCGAGCTCGGGGTGCCCGCCGCGTCGGTGGTCACCTGCCGCGACCGTGCCGTCGGCCCCGACAAGCAGCGAGCCACCGCGGTGGCCCTCGACGGGGCGGTCGTCGAGGTCGATGGCGGCCACGCGGTGTGCGCGACCCACCCTGAGGTACTGGGCGGCGCCGTCGGCCGCGCCGTCGACCTCGTGGTCGCCGCGCCGGACCCGCGGCGCGACCGGTGGCTGGTCCGCGCCGTCGAGCGCTGGCGCCGTGCCGACGATGCGGTCGGTCCGGCGGTGGATGCCGACGGCTCCGGCGAGCCCGTCGACGCCTTCGGGGTGGCGGTCTGACCCGCGGTCGCGGGCCCGGCGACGCTCGTAGAGTCGCCGTGTGCGCGTCGTGGTCGAACAGGTCATCCAGACGGTGACGAAGGTGCTCGATGGCCGGCTCACCGCACGAGAGGCTGTCACCGTCCTGGCGACGCTGACACGTGAGGCGGTGCCGGCCGCCCGTCAGATGCGCGCGACCGATCCCGATCGAGCGGCGACCTACCGGGAGCTGATCCTCGCGCTCGGGCAGGAGCTCCGGCGGGTGGAGCCGGCCAGTGACGACCCGCGGCATCTGCACGCCGTGACCGAAGACCTCGCCAGGGTGCTCGACGCGCTGGCGTGAGTCGGCGAGACCCCCGGGGACGGCACCGACGTCTGGCGAATGAAGAGGGTGCCGTCGCGTTCGGCGAGCTCGGAGCCCTCGATGCCCTTACGAGGCGAGGTGGGGGATGACCTCGGTTCCCATCAGCTCGATGGTCCGCATGACGGCGTCGTGGGGGATCTTGTAGGGGTTCACGAGGCACAGGAGGAGGTCGACCCCTGCTGCCTCGTAGCGCCGGCACGTCTCGAGGCAGTCGGCGGGCGTGCCGAGCACGCACGCGCCGTTGTCGACGAGGTACTCGAGGGTGAGCAGGTCGAGCAGGCCCTCGTCGTGGGTCTTCTGCAGATCGGCGGCGTAGCCGTAGTTGCCGAGCTCACGCTGCTGCTCGGCCATGAGGTCGGCGAGCGTGGCGATCTGGCGCGCCCCGGTCGCCGGGTACCACTCGAACGACTCGCGGGCCGTCGCCCACGCCCGGTCCCGGTCGTCGTCGCACAGCGCCATCGTGAAGGTCGCGGCCCGGCGGTTCACCGTCGCGCCGATGGGGCGGTCGCACCCCTCGACGGCCTCGCGGTAGATGTCCACGCGGCGCTTGACCTCCTCCGGCGACACCCCGACCGCGAACGAGCACAGCCCCATCCCCAGGGATCCGACCTCGCGGTGGCCGTCGTCGCTGCTGGTCGCGCCCCACAGCGGAGGGTGCGGCTTCTGGAGGGGCTTGGGGAGGACCCGGCGGCGCGGGAGCTGCCAGAACTCGCCGGCGAACTCGTGCTCGTCGTTGGTCCAGCATCCGACCGCCAGCTCGATCGCCTCCCGCCACATGGCGCGGGTCTGGTGGGGGTCGATGCCGAAGCCCTCCAGCTCGGCGCGGGTGGCGGACCGGCCGGTGCCGACATCGACCCGCCCGCCCGAGATCAGGTCGAGTACCGCCACCGACTCGGCCGTGCGCACCGGGTGGTTGTAGGGCTTGGGCATCAGGCGGACGCCGTAGCCGAGGCGCATCCGCTCGGTGCGCGCCGCCACCGCGCCGTAGAGCACCTCGGGGTTCGAGCAGTGCGAGAACTCCGACAGGAAGTGGTGCTCGACGGTCCAGAACGCGTCCCACCCGTGCTGGTCGCCGGCGATCGCCTGCTCCAGTGTGTGCTGGTACGCGAGCCGCTCGCTGTCGGGCCCCCAGGGCGCCGGCACCGGGATCTCGTAGAACAGGGCGAACTCCACGTTCGCACCCCCCTCGTTGGTCGCTACGGGGCAAGGCCGCGCAGCAGGTGGTCACGGACGAAGCCGACGACGGCCGCGGGGTCCTCGGCGTCGAAGCTCACGACGGTGGGCAACACCGCGAACGACAGCAGCAGGCGCACGATCAGCTCGCCGGTCCGCGCCCGGTCGAGCCCGGCCCGCACCTCGCCCCGGCGCTCGGCAGCGGCCAGGCGGGGCGCCCAGAAGGCCACCCAACGGCCGAACAGGACCTCGCGACGCGCGGTGAGGAGCGTCGCGAACAGCGAGTCGGTCTCGCCGGGGAGGCGGAGTCCGAACTCGCCGTCGCTGTGGCTGAGGATGAACATCACGCCCGCGGCCACCTCGCCGGCGAGGTCGGGCGCCCGGTCGAGATCCGCCTCCGACGCGGCGACGAAGCGATCGGCGGTGCGCTCGAGCACCGCGTCGACCAGAGCGTCGCGCTCCGGGAAGTATCGGTAGACCGAGCCCCGGGACAGCCCGGCCTCGGCGGCCACGTCACCCATCGACACCCGTCGCAGCCCGTAGCGGGCCATGCAGCGCTCTGCGGCATCGAGGATCCGCCCGCTCGTCTGCACGGTCTCGACCGCCAACCGGAACCCCCTCCTCGACAGTTGAACAACTGCTATCACATTGTGCACCCACGCCGGGGAAGACACGTACGAGGGGGACGGGATGGAACGCTTCGAGGGACGGACGGTCATCGTCACCGGCGCCGCGTCGGGGATCGGGCGGGCTACCGCCCAACGCCTGCACGACGAGGGCGCCACGGTCGTCGGCGCCGACGTGGCCGGGCCGGGCGGCCCCGACGACCCGTGGCCCACGCATCGCGTCGACGTCACCGACGAGCCTGCCGTCGCCGCGCTGGTCGCCGGGATCGCGGGCCGCCTGGACGGCGTCGTCCACGCCGCGGGGATCGCCGGCGGCGGCCCCGCCCACCTGCTCGACGCCGCGACCTGGGCCCAGGTGCTCGACGTCAACCTGACCGGCACGTTCCACGTCGTCAAGCACGCCACGGCCCGCATGCTGGACCAGGACCGCGTCGGCGGCGAGCGGGGCGCCATCGTGACCCTCGCCAGCGTCGAGGGCATCGAGGGCACCGCCGGCGGCAGCGCGTACAACGCCTCGAAGGGCGGCGTCGTCCTCCTCACGCGGTGCACGGCCCTCGACTACGGGCCCCGGGGCATCCGGGCCAACGCCATCTGCCCCGGCTACGTCGAGACACCCCTGACCGGCTCCATCTTCGGCGCCCCGGAGCTGGACGAGGTCCGCGAGGACTTCATCCGCCACCACGCCCTCCGCCGTCCGGCCCAACCGTCGGAGATCGCGGCCGTGGCCGCGTTCCTCCTGTCGCCCGACGCCTCGTTCGTCACCGGCCACGCCCTGACCGTCGATGGCGGCTACACCGCCGGCCGTGATCACCACGTCACCGACCTGCTCGGCCTCGCCTGACGGGTCGGCCGCGCTCGCTTGCGCTCACACCTCGGACACGAGCAGGTTTCCCCTCGACCTCGTCATCGGAACGTGCGGCGGCGACCACCTACGGCGGGCTGCTCGTCGCGCCGGAGCCCGCGGGCCCTCCGGAGCGGTCGAGCAATTGGTCCAGCATCAGGGCCGTCGCCCACCGCCGGAACCGGTCGACGTCCCAGCCGCAGTCGACGGTGAGGAGCTGGAAGACCTCCTCGTTCACCAACCCGTAGACCACGTCGGCCGCCGTGTCGACAGCGAGACCCGGGCGCAGGTGCCCGGCCTGCTGCAGGATCTCGACCAGGCGGCGCTGGTCCTCACGCCGGCGGCGACGGTTGTCGTCGAGGAGGGCGCCCACGTCCGGGTCGGCCGCCGCCCGCCGGACGACCTCGTAGACGGGGGAGACCCGGGCAACGATGTCGACCGCCGACTCGACGAGGAGGGAGATCGCCGAGGCGGCGTCCGGTGACGACGCCAGGGACTCGACCCACGGCCGGTCGACGACCGGGACCGGCTCGACGTCGCCGGCGATGCTGGCGTCGAGCACCGACGCCAGCAGGGCCCGCTTGGTGCCGAATGCGTAGTAGACGGTCTGCACGGCGACGCCGGCGCGCTCGGCCACGCCCTCGATGGTGGTCGCCAGGTAGCCGCGGTCGACGAACAGCTGGGCCGCGGCGTCGATGACGCGGGCACGGGTGCGCTGAGATCGCCGGCGGCGGCCGTCCAGCTCCGGTCTGCCTGGTGTGACGTCGTTCATGGTCCCGGTCACTCTATTTGTAGTAAGACTCTAGCGTTTGACTACAGAAAGTTCGAGGTCTCCATGCTGAGGGAGCGGGCCGCAGCACAGCGCACGACCATGACCTTCCTGTTCACCGACATCGAGGGCTCGACCCGGCAGTGGGAGGAGTCGCCCGAGATGCACGAGCGCGTCGAGCGGCACTTCGTCGTGCTGCGGGCGGCGGTCGAGGACGTCGGCGGCGACGTGTTCGCCACCATGGGCGACGGCATCGCCGCCGCCTTCACCTCCGCCGAGGCCGCGGCGCACGCTGCGATCACGGCGCAGCAGCAGATGCCGTCGCTGGGCCTGTCGGTGCGCATGGGTCTCCACACCGGCGAGGTCGAGCGGGTGGGCGACGACTTCCGGGGGCGTCCCGTGAACCGCGCCGCCCGCATCATGGCGGTGAGCCACGGCGGCCAGATCCTGGCGTCCGACGTGTCGGCCGACCTGCTCCGCACCGGGCCCAGCCCGACCGGACTGGTCGACCTCGGCACCCACCGGCTCCGCGACCTCAACGAGCCCGAGCGGGTGTGGCAGGTGGTCCATCCCGGGTTGGCCGAGCAGTTCCCGCCCGTCCGCGGGCTCGACGCCTACTCGAACAACCTGCCGGCCCAGCGCTCGTCGCTGATCGGGCGCGACCACGACGTGGTCCGCACCATCGCGCTCGTGCGGCAGCATCGCATCGTCACCCTCACCGGTGTGGGCGGCGTCGGCAAGACCCGGCTGGCCCTGCAGACCGCGGCCGACCTGCTGCCGAGCTTCACCGCGGTGTGGTTCGTCGAGCTCGCGAGTGTGGCCGATGCCGACGACGTCGCCGACGCGGTCGCCCTCACCGTCGGCGCCGCGGCGGTGGCCGATCCGCTGCCCGCCACCGTCGCGCTGCTGGCCGGAGAGCCCACCCTGCTGGTGCTCGACAACTGCGAGCACGTCGTCGACAGCGCGGCCGGTGTCATCGACGCGCTGACCGCCGGCTGCCCCCAGCTCTCGGTCATCGCCACCAGCCGGGAGGCGTTGGGCATCGACGGTGAGCACGTGGTCGCGGTCCGGTCCCTCGACCCGGCGACCACGGGCGCCGAGCTGTTCCGGCAGCGCGCGGGGGCCGCGGGTGCGGACCTCGACCCCGTCGAGCATTCGACCATCGAGTACGTCTGCCACCGGCTCGACGGGATCCCGCTGG
Source organism: uncultured Acidimicrobiales bacterium (assembly GCA_963842395.1). GTDB lineage: Bacteria > Actinomycetota > Acidimicrobiia > Acidimicrobiales > VFJN01 > ZC4RG19. The sequence goes on along the minus strand of CAWJGJ010000001.1, from coordinate 912,522 downwards.
CCATCGAGCTCGCCGCGGCCCGGGCCGTCACCCTCGGCGTCTCCGCGATCGTCACCGCCCTCGACGATCGCTTCAGCCTGCTGAGCGGTGGCCGGCGCCGCGCCATCGATCGGCACAGCACGATGCGAGCCACCATCGAGTGGTCGTACCGGCTGCTCGACGGCGACGAGCAGCGGATGTTCCGGTGGCTGGCGGTGTTCCCCGGCGGCTTCGAGCTCGACGCCGTGCGCCACGTGGCCGCCGAGATGGCGCTCGACGAGCGCTCCGCCATCGAGCACGTCGCCTCGTTGGTGCACAAGCACATGCTGTCCCCCGAGACCCAGGCCCACGGGGTGCGCTACCGGATGCTCGAGACGATGCGCGCGTTCGCCCTGGAGCAGCTCGACCAGCGGGGTGAGCGCCCTGCCTCACTGACCGCGCTCGCGGGATGGGTGACGACGCTCACCGACCTGCCCTACGCCGATCCGTGCTCCGCAGCGGTCGAGCGCAACGCCATCCGCCTCGAGCGCGAGGCGGACTGCTGGCGGGAGGCCGTGCTGCTGGCGACACGACAGCGCTCGGGCGACCTGGCGGCGCGGCTGTGCGGTCCGCCGGTGGCGTACTTCCTCCTCGGCCGCCACGATCTCGGCGACGTGGTCCGGCCGCTGCTCGACCTGTGCGGCGACGACACCCGCCAGCGGCGGGCCGTGCTGTGCGCTCTGCTGGTGACGGCCGCCGGGGCCACCGACCCGGCGCTGATGCAGGCCTGGGCCGACGAGGTCCAGAGCATCGAGGAGATCGAGCGCTCCGGACTGGGCGGGCTGATGCGATGGCTGGCGCTCGCGTGGCAGGGCGACTTCGTGGCGTCCATCGAGGTGTGCGTGCAGGCGTCGCTCGACCCGGGCCTCCGCCAGGCCACCCGCGACATGTTCGTGGGCATCGCGACGCTCGACCTCTTCAGCCTCACCGAGGCCACCGACGACCCGGACGGCCTGATCGAACGGGCGCTCGAGGTAGCCGATCGCTCCGATGTGGCCCTGCACCGGGTCACGTGCCTGCTCGGCGCGGCGTGGGGTCTCGCGGGCACCGAGCCCGACCGGTCGCTCCAGCTCGTGCGGCGTGCCCTCGCCGACGTCGACGACGTGCCCGCCCTGCCCCGGCTCACGTTGCCGGGCAGCGCGTCGCGGCTGCTCAGCCACCTCGATCCACGCGTGGCGGCGCAGGGCCTGCTGGAGCAGTTGGACGAGCGGCCGGCGCGGCGGACGTTCGTCGACCTGATCCCCGTCGTCTACGCGACGGCGTTGCTGCACCGCCTCGGTCACCCGTCGGCCGACTCCGCCCTCGCCACGCTGACGGCGTCCCCGGTGGCACCGTCCTCGTCGATGATGGACTTCGTCGACCTGGCCCGCCGGGCCAGCTTCAGCGGGAACCTGGTGTCGCTCGACGCGTTGGAGGTCGACGTGCGGTCGGCGCTGACCGACATCGCCGGTGCCGCCGAGGCCCCCCGGCCCGCGGCCGCGGCGCTGCCGGTCGCCCGCTGACGACGTCAGTACATCGTCGATTGCTCGGCGGCGGCACGCGCCTCGGCCACGAAGCGAGCGATCGCGTCCGGGTCCTTCTCCGCGGGTTCGGCTTCGACGCCGGAGGCGACGTCGACGCCCCAGGGCCGCACCCGGCGGACCGCCTCGGCGACGTTGTCCGGTCCCAGGCCGCCGGCAAGCAGGATCTTGTGCTTCGTGACGAGGTCGCCGACGATGCCCCACTCGAAGGGGACGCCACCGCCGGGGATGGGGGCGTCGAGCATGACGATGTCGGCGGCGTGCTCGTCGATGGCGCGCACCGACAGGCTGTCGGCCGCCACCGCCTTGATCACGGTCTCCACGCCGGTGGCGACGGCGGCGGTGACCTCAGGGGGATCATCGCCGTGCAGCTGGGCGGCCTCGAGGCCCAGCGCGCCCGTGATCTCGAGCACCTCGTTGGCCGGGTGCTCCCGGAAGATGCCGACCGTCATGACGCGGTCGGGGACGACGGCCAGGATCGCTCGTGCCACCTCGACGTCGATGCAGCGACGCGACGCGGGGACGAAGTTGAGCCCGATCGCGTCCGCGCCGGCGTCGACGGCGGCGATCGCATCGGCGGGACGCGTGATCCCACAGATCTTCACGAACACCGGGCGACGCTACCCGCGCCCGCGCGTGAGGCGGTCGTGACGGCTGCTACGTTGCGGAGGCCGCCTCCGGTCCCTCGTGTCGACCGCCGGCGAGCATGGGCTGGGCGGGACCGCGATCGGCCTAGAGCTGGTGGGGATGGATATGGAGACGGCAGCAGGTCCCGAGCGTGCCGCCCGCGCGGGCACGACCGGTCCGCGCGCCTCAACGCCCGGTGGCGCCCGCGCATGGCTCACCGCGGGTGTCCTGGTGGCGATCGCCGCGCTCCTGTCGCTGCCGCGGCTGGGGGTGCGGCCCCTGTGGCTCGACGAGGCGTACACGGTGGGCGCCACCAACGAGCTCCTCGCCACCTGGCGCGAGACCGGCGTCACCCAGGCCCTCTACTACGCCCTGGTCTGGCCGGTGAGCAGGCTGTCGACCGACGCGTCCTGGGTCCGGCTGCCGTCCGCGCTGCTCGGCCTCGCCGCGGTGGTCGTGGTCTATCGGGTGGGATGCCGCCTCGGCGGCCGGCGTGTCGCCGTCCTGGCGGCAGGGGGCCTGGCGCTGTCGTGGGGCCTGGCGCGCTACTCGGTCGAGGCCCGGTCGTACACCCTCGCCCTCCTGCTCGTCTCGATGAGCTGGCTGGCCCTCATCGCCGCCGTCCAGCCCACCGACGACGATCACGCCCGCCGCCGCTGGTGGCGCATCTTCTACGTCGCGACCGCGCTCGCCCCGTTCGCCCACGGCCTGGCGAGCCTCAACTTCGTCGTCCAGGTGGGCGCGCTCGCCGTCGCACCCGGCGACCGGCGGGCGCTGGTGCGGCGGGCGCTGATGGTCGCCCCGGTGCTGGCGGTCGAGCTGGCGGCGATGTTCCTGCTGGGGGTGGGGGAGGTCGGCGACTGGGTCCCGCCGCTCGGCATGTGGCAGGTGCGGACGTTCAAGCAGCTGCTCCTGGGCTTCGGCGTGACCGGCGTCGTGCTCGGGGTGCTGGTCGCGCTCGCGGTCGTGGACGCCGTGCGCCGCTTCCAACGCGAGCGCAGCCACGACGCCTGGCTGCAGCTGCTGCCGGTGTTCTGGGCGCTCGGGCCAACGGTCCTCGTGGCGCTGCTGTCCCTGCTCCGGCCGTACGCGGTGGCCCGCTACGTCTTCCCGTCGCTCCCGGCCGTCTTCCTGCTGATCGCGGGGCTCCTCGTGCGCCGCCTGGTCACCACGCGGCGCGTCGCGCTCGCTGCGGTCGTGCTGGTGCCGCTGCTGCTCGTCGACCAGCCCCACGTCACCACGAACGGCATCGAGGACTGGCCGGCGCTGACCGCGTGCCTGGCCGCCCACGCCGAGCCGAGCGACCGCGTGGCGACGGCGGCCGCCCATCGGTCGGCGCTGGACTACTACTGGTCGGACCACCCGGAGCTGTCCGCGGTCGAGCCGCTGCTGCCGCCGGAACCCCTGGGGGAGGTGCGCCGCCTCTACGACGGCCACACCGAGACCTTCGAGGACTTCGTCGATGTCATCGTCGAGGACACCAGTGGATCCATCTGGTACGTCGAGCGGCTCTCGCAGGGGCGCCTCGGGGTCCTCGGGCTGGCGTTCGACGAGGAGGTCGGCGCCCGCTACGACCTCGTCGAGCCGTGGTACTTCGAGGGCGACCTGACGCTGACCCGCCTCGACCCCATCGGCAGCGGCCGGCGCCGCGGCGGGGAGCCCTGCGACACGGTGCCGACGCCCGAGGACATGCGACCGCCCGGCGAGTGAGGACCGGACGTCACGCGGCGGCGCCGTACAGCAGCCGCAGGATGCGCGCCGCGGTGGCGAAGCCGAGGACCGGATCGGGGGCGTCGGAGAGCAGGCTCTCGTACAGCGGCCGGTAGTGGGCGGTCTTGCGGGGCGTGTGCCCGTCGTTGGTGAGCTGGTCGACGACCGCGCCCTCGCGCAGGGCGACGGCGGTGACCGCGGTGTTGTCGAGCCACACCTCGGTGCCGGTCTCGTCGAGGTAGAGGGTCGTGTGCTTGCTGCTGGCCACGGCCTCCCAGCTGGCCCGGAGCAGCGCCGTGCCGGTCGTCGCTCCGGGGCGCCTCGACCGGAACGTCACGGTGCACCACGAGCTGGCGCCACCGCCGGACTCGTGCACGGGCCCGCGGTCGGCGAGGTCCACGAACCGGCTGAGCATGCTCAGCTGGTTCACGCCCGAGTCGACCCAGCTCGAGCCGTAGGCGGCGAAGGAGTGGGCGGCGTCGACGACGTAGGCGTCGTGGAAGACGACCACGATCCTGGTGACCGGGCCCCACTCGGGGCGGGCGGCGAGCAGGTCGGCGGCCCACGTGACCTCGGGCGAGAACGCGAAGTGGTGGGCGACGAACACCCGGGACGCCACGTCGATCGCCGGCTCCAGCGATCGCAGCGTGTCGAGGGCGTCGAGGTCGTGGACGAGGGGCTTCTCGACGAGCACGCGGGCGTCCGAGCCGGCGAGGGCCTGGCGGGCCAGGTCAGCGTGGGTGTGGGTCGGTGTGGCGATGACCACCAGGTCCGGTTGGTGGTCGGCGAGGGCGGCGTCGAGCCCCTCGTACCGGGGCGGCGCCTCGTCCCGGAACGTGGCCGCGGCCCGGGGGTCGGGGTCGGCCACGAACGCAAGGCGCACCCGCGGGATCTCCGCGAGGACGCCCAGATGCGTCTCGGCGATGGTCCCCAGGCCGACGAAGCCGACGGTGATGTCGTCGCCGCTCGGTGCCATGTGGCAGCACCCTAGGGGGTGGCTCCGGCGGCGCGACCGGGCGCCCCGGGTGCGAGGCGACGCGCGCCCGGTCCCGGTACGATGCGCGGCGTCATGTGGGGAACACCGTGAGGGTCGAGCGCGTCGGTGCGTTCGTGCTCGGCTGGGGCGAGAGCCTCGTGTGGGACGAGCGCCGCAGCCGGTTGTACTTCGTCGACTGCGCCGACTCGACACTGCAGTGGCTCGACGCGGGCAGCGAGGCGCCCGAGTCGATGACCATGCCCTCGATGCCCACCGGCGTCGTTCCCACCGAGGACGGTCGGCTCGCGGTGATGCTGGCCGACGGCGTCCACCTGGTCGACCCCGACCGGCGCATCACCCGGCTGCTCACGGCCTATCCGGACGGCCTCGGCGGGCGCGCCAACGACGCCTGTGCCGACCTGGCCGGCAACCTGGTCACCGGCACGCTGAACCTCGGGCCGGCCGAGGGGTCGGCGTGGTGGTACTCGCCGACGGCGGGGTGGCGTCTGCTCGACCCCGACATCAGCAACACCAACGGGCCCCAGGTCGTCGACACCGGCCGCTCGCCGATGCTGATCGTCGGGGACACCTCCGCCCACTACTTCGCCTACGACTACGACCCGACGGCGGGGACCGCCACCTCGCGCCGGATCCACGGCGACGTCTCCGGCGTGGCCGGCGCGCCCGACGGCACCACCGTGGACCGCGAGGGCGGCCTGTGGTGCGCGCTGTTCGGCGGCGGCCACCTCGCCCGCTACACCGCCGAGGGCCTCGACGTGACCATCCCGGTCCCGGTCGCCAACCCGACCGACGTCACCTTCGGCGGCGAGGGCCTCGACCGCCTGTACGTGACATCCGTGGCGGCGGCCCCGGCGGCCGGCGGCGACGGCCTCGACGGCGCCCTGCTGGTCATCGAGGGCCTGGCCCACACCGGTCGGCCGGAGCCCCGCTTCGCCGCGCCCGCCGCGGCCGCCGACACGTGAGGAGATGACCATGCACGTCGACATCCCGGAGGGCAAGGACGCCATCGAGTACGTGTGGGGCGAGATGGTGCCCCGCATCGGCCCCGCGGCGTCGAAGTTCTCGCTGGCGGTCTACGCCGACAGCACGCTCGGCCTCCGCGAGTTCGAGGCGGCCCGGCTGCGGATAGCCCAGGTCAACGGGTGCCTGTTCTGCCTCGAGTGGCGGACCGAGCGGGACGGCGAGAAGGTCGAGGACGGATTCGCCGACGCGGTCACCGCGTGGCGGATCACCGACGCGTTCGACGATCGCACCCGCCTCGCCGCCGAGTACGCCGAGCGGTACGCCCTCGACCATCACGGACTCGACGACGCGTTCTGGGCCCGGATGACCGCGCACTACAGCCAGCGCGAGATCGTGGAGCTGACCATGTGCATCGGCGCCTGGCTGGCGTTCGGTCGGCTCAACCACGTCCTCGGCCTCGACACCATGTGTGCCCTGCCCGGGCGCTGAGCCTGGTCTCAGCGGCCCTCGTAGGCCGGGTCGCGCTTCTCCATGAACGCGGTGACCGCCTCGCCGAAGTCCTTCGACCGGAACAGCCCCAACAGCTCGGCCATCACGTGGTGGGCGTTGGCGTCGAAGGTGGCGTCGAGGCCGAGGCGCATGGTCCGCTTGGCGGCGTTGATGGCCAGCGGCGCCTGGTCGGCGACCTCCTTCGCCCACGCGGCCACGGTGTGGTCGAGGTCGTCGTGCGCGACCACGAGGTTGACGAGCCCCAGGCGTTGCATCTCGGTCGCGTCGAGCTTGCGGCCGAGGAAGGTGATCTCGCAGGCCTTCTGCCAGCCGACGAGGCGGGGGAGGAGCCAGGTCCCGCCGCTCTCGGGGATGACGCCCCGCCGCGTAGGCGGGACGAAGGTGGCGGCGTCGGACGCCAAGATCAGGTCGCAGCCGAGGGCGAGGTCCATGCCGTAGCCGGCGGCGGGCCCGTTCAGCGCGCACAGGACGGGCGTGTCCATGCGCCGCAGGACGAACGGCGGCGTGTCGTCCAGGCGGAACGCGCCCGTGCCCGCGTCGCCGCCGCTGCCGATGCCCTGGCCGCCCGCGACATCCTGCAGGTCGAGGCCGGAGCAGAAGCCGCGGCCCGCGCCGGTCAGCACGACGACCCGGACGTCCCGGTCGCCGTCGCATTCGACGAGCATCCGGCCCAGGCCGGCGAGCATGGGCCCGCTGATGGCGTTGAGCCGGTCGGGGCGGTTGAGGGTGATGGTGGCGACGTGGCCGTCGCGGGACATCAGGACCTCTGACATGGGGCGGATCCTCTCGCACTCGGTGCCGGGGGCGCCGACCACGCTAGAACGCACGGTCCGGTCGGCGATACTGGCCGGCGATGGGCTGGTACGTCGACCGGGTCCTGCCCCGCCTCACCGACGTCATCGGCGCGCGGCGACGAGTTCACCTCGGCCCGCGCCCGTGTCTGTGCGGGCCTCGAGGGCGAGGTGCTCGAGGTCGGCTTCGGCTCGGGCCGCAACGTTCCGCACTACCCGACCCAGGTCGTACGTGTGCGGGCGGTCGACCCAGCGACGCTCGGCCGGAAGCTGGCGGCCGAGCGGGTGGCGGCGAGCCCGGTCCCCGTCGAGTACGTCGGGCTGGACGGCGAGGAACTCCCCCTCGGGGACGCGAGCGTCGACCACGTGCTCACCACCTGGACGCTGTGCACGATCCCCCACGTCGACCGCGCGCTGGCGGAGATGCGCCGGGTGCTCCGCCCGGGAGGTTCGCTGCACTTCGTGGAGCACGGCCGCGCACCCGACCCGACCGTCGCCCGCCGGCAGGACCGGCTCACGCCGGTTCAGCGCCGCATCTTCGGGGGCTGCCACCTGAACCGACCGATCGACCACCTCATCGAGTCGGCCGGACTGCGGCTCGACCCGCTCGACAACTACTACGTCCGCGGGCCGAAGCCGTTCGCCTACATGTTCGAAGGCGTGGCCACCAGATCCTGACGTCGGGAGGCAGGCCGCCTTTGGCCGGCGAGGAGGAGGCGGTGCCTACCGTGCCGTGATGAGCTCGAGGCGGGGACAGGCAGGCCGGACGGCGATCGTCACCGGGGGAGCCTCCGGCATCGGACTGGCCCTCGGGGCCCGGCTCGTGGGCCTCGGTGCCCGCGTGGTGCTCGCGGACGTCGACGGTGACGCCGTGGCGCGCCGAGCGGAGGAGCTGAACGGGTCTGCGGGCACAGGCACCGTCCTCGGCCGTCGCGTCGACGTCCGCGACGAGGCGGCGGTCCGTTCGCTCGTCGACGAGGTCATCGACCGCGACGGCCGGCTCGACATGCTGTTCAACAACGCGGGCGTCAGCCTGGGTGGCCCGACCCACGAGCTCACCGCCGCGCACTGGGAGCGCGTCATCGACGTGAACATCCGCGGCGTGATCAACGGCGTGCTGGCCGCCTATCCGCGCATGGTGGCGCAGGGCGGCGGCCACATCGTGAACACCGCCAGCGGTGCCGGACTGGTGGCGCCACCGTTCGTGACGGCGTACGCGACGAGCAAGCACGCGGTGGTCGGGCTCTCCCTGGGCCTGCGATCGGAGGCCGCGCTGCACGGTGTCAAGGTCAGCGTGCTGTGTCCCGGGGCGGTCGACACCCCGATCCTCGACCGGGCTCGCGATCCGGACCTGCCGGCGACCTCGTCGGCGCCGGTGACCGCACGGGAGTACCTCGCCGTCGTGCGCCAGAAGCCGGTGCCGGCCGACGACATCGCCCGCCGGGCGCTGCGGGGAGTCGCGCGGAACAGGGCGATCATCGTCGCGCCGGCCGAGCGCGAAGTCGCTGTGGTACCTCCACCGGCTGTCGCCGGCGCTGGCGGGACAGGCCACTCGGATGGTCGCCCGCAAGGTGAACCGCCAGCTCATCAGGCCCTCGTCCGAGGTCACGACCGAGCGGTAGGACTCGGTCCGTCACCCGCTGAGCGACAGCGACCGTCAGGGCTCGGTCCCAAGGGCGCCGGTGAAGCGAGCGGCGACCGCGGCGACCGCGGCACGGAGCTCCGGACCCCCGGCGACGCGGAAGGCGAACGGCACGGTCGCCAACCACTCCTGGGCATACATGGCCGGGTTGTTGGTGCTGCCGACCAGCGCGCACCCGTCGCCCGACGGTTCGAGCCGTCCCATGGGGGGCCGGATCCACGGGGCCACCTCGGCCAGCGGTGCGTCGAACACGACGCGGGTCGTGAACGCCCACCCGGTGCCCAGGTTCTCCTCGAGCGTTGCCACGGGGTCGAGGCCGGCGGGCAGCTCGAAGTCGTGGGGGGTCTGCTGGACGCCGGAGATCCGGTCGACCCGGTAGGTGCGGACGGCGCCGGCGCGATGGGAGTGGCACAGGAGGTACCAGCGGCCGTAGCGGACGACGACCGCCCAGGGATCCACCTCGGCCTCCCACTCGTCGCCGGACTCGCTCCGGTACGTGAGCACCACGCGACGTCGGACCGCGGCGGCCGCGACCAGTGCGCTGGTGGTGAGAGGATCGGGACGGGCCGAGTGGCGGTCGGGCGCCGCGGCGGCGTGCTCCCGCAGCGCCGCCGCTTGCCGGCCGACGCGCTCGGGCAGGGCCTTGATGACCTTGGACAGGGCAAGCCCGACGAGGTCGTCGGCGTCGGCCGCCGCCGGCTGGCCGTCCAGCACGGCCATGACCAGCCCGAGTGCCTCGGCCTCGGTGAAGACGACCGGGGGCAGCCGCGTCCCGCGCCCCAGCCGGTAGCCCCCATGAGGGCCCCGGGTCGACTCGACCGGGATGCCGGCCTCCCGGAGGATCCCGACGTACCGCCGTGCGGCCCGCTCCGTGACCCCCAACCTCTCCGCGAGCTCGTCGGCCGTCGCGCCGGGGCGGGTCTGGAGCGTCTCGAGCGCGCGCAGGGCCCGTGCGGTCGGGCTGAGATCGGCCGGCACCAGCGCAGAGTAGAGGGTCGCGGCGTGAACCGGAAGTAGATCGTCCGGAACTCGTTCTAGCGTGCGGTCCATGACCGAGTTCCAAGAGCAGGACCTGACCGGAGCACGCTTCGAGCGCGTGAGCCTCCGGGGGGCCACCTTTCGTCAGGTGTACCTCACCGACGCCAGCATGCGTGAGGTCGACCTCACCGGGGCGCGGGTCCGCGCCGCCCTGCTCAACGGGAGCCGCATGCGCGGCGTCGAGCTGGTCGACGTGGAGATCTACGGCGAGCTGCACAACGTCGTCGTGAACGGCGTCGACATCGCACCGCTCGTCGACGCCGAGCTGAACCGGCGCACGCCCGAGCGGGCGAAGATGCGGCCCGACGACAGCGACGGGTTCCGTGAGGCGTGGGCGATCCTGGAGCGGCTGTGGGAGGGCACCGTCGCGCATGCCGAGCGCGTTCCCCGAGGCGGAGCTCCACCGCAGCGTGGACGACGAGTGGTCCTTCATCCAGACCTTGCGCCACCTCAACTTCGCCAGCGCGGCCTGGGTGGGCCGGATGATCCTCGGCAACGCCTCCCCGTGGCACGAGTTGGACCTGCCCTGGGACGAGGCGCCCGGGTGGGAGGGCATCCCGTGGGACCGCGAGGCACGGCCCACCCTCGACGACGTGCTCGCGGTCCGCAGCGAGCGCCAGGCGATGGTCCGCGCGGTCGTGGCGTCACTCACCGACGAGCAACTCGCCACCGACGTGACCCGCACCGAGCCGGGATGGCCCCAGAGGGAGCGCTTCCCGCTCAAGCAGTGCCTCCGCATCGTCCTCAACGAGGAGTGGGAGCACCGGCTGTACGCCGAACGTGACCTCACCGCCCTCGAGAAGGAGAGCTGATCGTGGACATCCTGCTCATCGCCGGCCTGTGGCTCGACGGATCCGCGTGGGACGACGTCGTGCCCGCACTCGTATCGCTCGGCCACCGCCCGGTGCCGGTCACCCTCCCGGGTCAGGGCCTTGGGTCGGCGTCCGCCACGCTCGACGACCAGGTGGCGACGGTGCTCGCCGCCGTGGACGCCACGTCCGGGAAGCCGATGGTGGTGGGGCACTCCGCGGCCTGCACCCTGGCGTGGCTGGCCGCCGACGCGCGACCGGACCGGGTGGCGAAGATCGGACTCATCGGCGGCTTCCCGTCGGCCGACGGCGAGCCCTATGCCGACTTCTTCGAGGTCGAGGACGGCCTCATGCCCTTCCCGGGCTGGGGCCCGTTCGAGGGCGCGGACGCCGCCGACCTCGACGAGGAGGCCAGGCGCACCATCGCGTCCGCCGCGATCCCCGTCCCCGAGGCCGTGGCCAGGGGCGTCGTGCGGCTGGCCGACGAGCGACGGTTCGACGTCCCGGTCGTGCTCGTCTGCCCCGAGTTCACACCCGCCCAGGCCCAGGCGTGGCTACGAGCCGGCGACGTGCCCGAGCTCGCCAGGGCCAGGCACCTCGACCTCGTCGACATCGACTCGGGGCACTGGCCCATGTTCACCAAGCCGACCGAGCTCGCCCGAGTCCTCGCCGCCGCGGCCGCCACGGCGTGACACGGCGCCGCGGGCGGGCAGCTCGTGGAACACCCACCAGGTGGCCCGACCGGCGCCTCCTGGTGGCTGGGGAGCGGCCGGCCGGGGTAGTACCCGTGCCGTGGACGCCTGCGACGTGGTCGACGATCGCTATCTCGTGCGCGACCTCCTGGGACGCGGCGGCATGGCCACGGTCTACCGGGCGACCGATACCGCGACCGATCGCGACGTCGCGCTCAAGGTCCTGCAGAGCAGCGAGCCGGGGAGCGTTCGGCGGTTCGGTGCCGAGGTCGATGTCCTCGCCCACCTCGACCACCCCGGGCTGGTGAAGCTGCGCGGCTCGGGAACCCACGACGGCGTCCCGTACCTGGTGCTGGACCTCGCCGAAGGCCCGTCGCTGGCCGGGACGCTCGTGAGCGGTCCCATCGGCATCGATCGGGCGCTCGCCGTCGGCGAACAGGTCGCCGAGGCCCTGGCCCATGTGCACCGGCTCGGCGTGGTCCACCGGGACGTCAAGCCGTCGAACATCCTCTTCGACGACCTCGGTCGGGCGCGCCTGGCGGACTTCGGCATCGCCCGCCTGGCCGGCGCGCCGAACCTGACGGGAACCGGTCAGTTCATCGGCAGCGCGCCCTACATCGCCCCCGAGATGGTCTCCGGTCAGCAGGCCGGTCCGGGCGCGGACGTGTATGCCCTCGGGCTCGTGGTGATCGAGTGCCTGACGGGTCGGCCGTGCTACCCGGGCAACCGGGTCGAGGCGGTGATCAGCCGGCTGTACCAGCCGGCCGAGGTGCCGATCGACCTCCCGCGGTGGTTGCGCGACGTCCTGGTCGCCATGACGGCGACCGATCCCGTGCGACGCCCCGTCGCGGGCGCCGTCGCCGCCGCTCTCCGCCGTCGCGAGGCCGAGCCGGTGCTCGCCGCGACGGCGCCGATCGACCGGGAGGCGCTGACGGCTGTCGACGAGGACGTTGCGGCCCCGCCCCCGGACCAGGCCGCGACGACAGGGTCACGGCGCGACGCCACGGTCGATCCGACCCTCACGACCGGGTACGAGGCCCCGACGGGCCGAGCGGCATCGGCTCATTCCGACGGCAGGTCGCGTCCAGGCGGGGTGCCGTTCGCCGTCGACCGCCGGCTCGCGGCGCTCGTCGGGGCGGTGATCGTGTGCATCGCCCTGGCCTCGCTGCTGGCGTTGACGGTCGGCCGGGCCGACGCGCCCGTGGTCAGTCCCGTGGACGGACCGGCCATCACGTCGACCACGTCACAGCCCGCCACCACCGTCGCGGCGGTCCAGCCTCCCGAGGCCGGCGGCGGCGACGCCCCACCCCCACCGGGGCGGGAGAGCGACGGGAGCAACGGGCACGGCAACGGGCGAGCGAACGGCCACGGGAAGGGCGACAAGCGCGGGTAGCGGGCAGACGTCAGGGCTCAGTCCGTGATCCGGACCCCCTCGGTCGGGGTGGCGTGGGGGAGAAGCCGGTCGCCGCAGCACGCCGACGTCGCGGGTCACGGGGCGATCGCGTCGCCTGCGTGGCGGGCGGCGCGGCGGGCGGCGTGGACCGGGTCGATGCTCAGGTCCAGCAGGAACAGGAGGTCGTCGCCGGGGACGATCGCCTGCACGGCGGCCAGCACCGGGGCGTGGTCCCCGGCCGCCACCGCGTCGGCGTTGGCGTCCAGCGCGGCGACGAACGCCTCGATGTAGCGGCGCTGGTCGGCGAGCAGGCGCCTGGTGCCCGGGGCGCCATGACCGATGTACAGGGTCACGTCGTCGCTCAGCCTGGCCTCGAGCGCTTCCAGGGTGGCGAGCCAATCCTGCCAGCGGCCGTCGGCCAGGTAGGCGTGCATCCCGTTGTACGCGAGGTCGCCCGCGAAGGCGGTGACGGGGTCGAGCCACCACACGGTGTCCATGTCGGACTCGCCGGGCCCGAGCTCGCTGACGGTGAACGTGAGCCCGCCGAGCCGCACCTGATCGCCGCCCTCCACGAGGTGGTTGGGGAAGGTGCGCTCGGTGGGCCACTCGGCGCCCATCATCGGGCCCACGATGGCGTCCTTCAGGGCGTCGTCCCGCCGGATCACCGTGTCGACGGTCCGCGTGGCGACGATCGGCACGTCGTCCGGCCCGACGATGTGGCCGATGCCGGCGTAGTGGTCCGGGTGCGGGTGGGTGACCAGGACGCCGGCGAGCGGCTTGTCCGAGCGCTCGATCGCAGCCCGCACCAGCGCCGCGTCCGACAGCGTGAGCATGCCGTCGACGACCACGACGCCCTCGGGGGCATCCACGAGGTAGGAGTTGACCGGCATCACCTGGCCGGCAATGCGCTGGATGCGATCGTCCACGACGGTCCTGCTTTCGTTCGGGGCATGAGCGGTGATGGCACGATCCGCCCGCCGACCGCCCGCGGTCCAACACCAATTGCCGCCCGATTGACCCGCCTCCGTTGTTACGTTCGGTCGTCGTGGCGGAGGACCTCGACCTGCGACTGGTGCGCCACTTCGTCGCGGTGGCCGAGGAGCTGCACTTCGGCCGCGCCGCCGCCCGCCTCTACATCGCCCAACAGGCCCTCAGCCGCGACGTCGCCCGCCTCGAACGCCACGTCGGCGTGCCGCTGTTCGTGCGGTCGACACGTCGGGTGTCGCTCACGCCGGAGGGCGAGCGGCTCGTCCCGCGGGCCCGGGAGCTTCTCGCGCTCCAGGACCGGGCGCTCCTGGAGCTGCGCGGTGCAGGGGGCCCGCTGATCGTGGACGTGCTGCGGGCCGGCACGACGGCCGCCCGCGTGCTGGCGCTGGCCAGGTCCTACGTCGACGAGCGATGCCTCGAGGCCCGTTTCCACGGCGGTCTCGGCGCCGCCCTGGCCGCGTTGCTGGCCCACCGCGTCGACGTCGCCTTCGGCCGGATCGGGGGCAACCCCCACCGCCCCGCCGTCCACCTGGCGGTCCGGCTGGTGCGGTGGGAGCGGCTCGGGCTGATCGTGGCGGAGGACGACGCGCTCGCGGGTGGGACCGCCATCCCGCTCGCCGCCGTCTCCGGTCGCACCATCGACACGGGCGCCGGCAACACGGCGGCACCGGAGTGGGTCGATCTGGCGACCCAGCTGGCCGAGGACCACGGCGCGATCCCCTCGCCCCCGCACCATCCGGGCATGGCCGCCGTGGCCGCGGCCGACCCCGAGGAGACCATGCACCACCTCCGGGTGACCGGCTGGCCGATCCTCACCCTGGTCGACGCGCCGGCCGTCCCGGGGGCAGTGATCCTGCCCCTCGTCGACCCGGTGCCGGTCTACCCCTGGATGGTCGTCCACCGCCGGGATCTGCGCCATCCCGGGCTCGACGCGCTCGATCGGGCGATCGGCGAACTGGCGGGGGCCGAGGGTTGGCGGGAGCCGCCCCAGGGGGCCTGGTTCGCCGCCGGCGACGGTGACCTGTCGTCGGGATGATGCCCGTACGCGGGCACGCGGGCCCGGGGCCTCGGGGCTTGTGCCGTCAGCGACGCCTGCTCACGGCGCCTGCGGTGGCGCCGGCTGCTGGCCGTAGCCGGGGGGCGGCGGGGCCGCGGGAGGGGACCCGGGAGGGCCCGCGGCGTAGGGGGCGCTCGGCTGCGCGGCGGCCTGCATGGCCGCCGCCTGGCGCTGCTGCTGCCGCGCCGTGATCTCGTCCTGGCGGCGCTGAGCGACGATCTTGCCCGTCAGCCAGGTGAGCAGCGCGTGCAGTGCGATGCCCAGGATCGAGTACACGATCATGGCGAAGAGGAGCGAGACGTCCAGCACGGACACGTCGGAGACGGCGTGGGAGGGGAAGATGCCCCGGAACGGCTCCATGATGCGGTCGACGCTGCGGTAGACCCAGCGCGTGAACTCGGCCTCGGTGCTCGCGCCGAACAGGCGGAGGAAGAACCCCAGGGTGAGCATCACCAGGTCGATCAGCACGAACGCGTAGACGAACACGACCAGGGCCCTGGCGCCCCGCAGCAGCCAGAGCTGGCTCTCGTGACCCGTCGGCTCGGTAGTAGACATTGGCGGCTCCCCGCTTGACCGGTCGTCATGGAGGGCAGACGCCCCCATCCAACGGAGTGTGTCGCCATGACGCCGTACGTCGATTCACCCGACCGGGGTGATCGCTCCGACATCGCGCACGACGTCCCGGTGCCGCGCGACGCCGGTGCACCGCGCCGGGCTCAGGCAGGCGGCCGGTCGTCGTCCGAGTTGGACGGCGCCCGGTTCCCCGATCGGGACCGGACTCGCCGCACCCACGAGTTGCGCTCCGCGAGCGAGCCGGACACCCCGCCGACGATCCGACCGGTCGCGGACGCCCACGTCAGGAGCAGCGAGCCGATGAGGACGCCGACCGCGACGGCGAAGATCGAGACCACGGTGGCGACGAGATCCTGGGTGCCGGCGGCGTCGGCGTCGCCGGCGACCTGTGTGAGACCGATCAGCCCGAGCGCGCCCGGCACGAGCAGCCAGAACCCTGGCAGGAACGCCGCGTTGGGCGGCATGGCGGAGGGCAGCCGCGACACCCAGAACGCGACCGGGGTCATCACCGCCGCGCCGACGAGCGCGCTCACGTAGCCGCCGAGGATGGCGTTCCCCGCCACCTGGCCGATCCAGGCGGCGTACAGCACCACGAGCAGCCCTGGGAAGGACCGCGCGGGCGCGGAGTTCGCCACCATCACGCCCGCGGCGAACACGAGGACGCCGAGCCAGGCCACCCAGCTGCCGACGAGCTCGTCGGAGCCAAGGAAGACCTCCGACGAGTCGACGCCGACCGCCTCGATGCCGGCCACGATCCCGAACGCCAGCAGCGCGAGCTGCATCACGCCGGAGATGAGCCGGCTCGAGCCGGAGATCATCTGCCCGGCCGCGAGCTCGAGCACAGCGGTCGTCATCGCCGCGCCCGGGAGGAAGACGACGAGCGACGCGACCATGGCCCGCAGCCCCGGCCCGGTGAGATCGTGCTTCACGGCGAGCGCAGCGAGCGCGGCCACGGAGACGGCGGCGATGACGGGCATGAGGACCTGCAACTGGGGTTGGCCCCGGTCCATGATGCGCAGCACCCCGACCAGCGCGCCGAGCACGGCGGCCGCCGCGACGTCGCGCGGCGCCGGGTGCAGGATCAGGCAGAGGCCGAGCGTGAGAACGGCGTAGCCGGCGATGCTCTGCGCCAGCCCGAAGCGGGGCCGCATGTCATCGATGTCGGCGAGCTTCCTCAGGCCGTCGACGGGCCCGACCGCACCCCGCTCCGCCGTGAGGACCAGGCGGTCGAGCGCCGCGATCTGGTCGAGTCGCGGTGATCCGGCCAGCGACGACGTCAGCTCCACGGTCGCGGGCTCGCCCCGGCCCATCGTGACCATCATGTAGGTCGGGAAGGCGCTGATCCTGGCCGAACGCGCACCGTAGGCCCGGGCCACCCGGGTGAGCCGCTCCTGGACCGTGTAGACGGGTTCACCCGCGGCGTTCAGTGCGGCTCCGAGCTCGGTGACGAAGGTCTGCAGCGCAGACAGGTCGTCGTGGCCGAGCTCGGTCATCTCAGTCGAGCCTGGTGCGGCTCATGCCGATCGGCTCCCGGCCATCCGCGCCATCCTCCCACCCAGAGCACCCGTGTGCCGCGCGACGGGTCGGTGCTGTGATCGGTCTGAAGTCACCCACGGCGGGTGACGCCACCGATCCGCCGATCGCCCAGCCTTCGGTCAGAGCGACCGGAGGTGGTTCATGCGACGAGGGCCGTGGTGCATGCGGGCGACCGCCGACTGCGTGGCCGCGCGGCTGGTCGCCGCGACTGTCGTCGTGGCCCTTCTGGTGACGGCGTGCGGCGACGACGGCGACGAGGGGGATCCCCTGGCAGCCGCAGAGGAGCGCGTGGCGGACGCGGAGGAGTCGGTGAGCGAGGCCGAGAGCGCGCTCGACGAGGCCACCGATGCGTTCTGTGACGACGCGAACGACTACATCGACGCGGTCGACCGCTACGGCGACGTGTTCGAGGACACGGCGGCGACCGTCGGCGACGTGAAGACCGGCGGCGACGACCTGGACGAGCCACGTGAGGCGGTGTCGTCGAGCGCCGGGTCCGCCACCGACGCGCACGACCAGCTCGTGGAGGCAGAGGAGGAGCTGGCCGAGGCGCAGGTGGCTCTGGCGGAGGTGCAGTCGGGAACCTCGGCGCCGGAGGACACGACGACGACGACCCTGGCGCCCCTCGCCCCTGCCGAGACCATCGACCGGGTGGAGCGGGCCGAGGGGGACCTGGCCGACGCCTCGGAGGGCATCAGCGACCAGACGGCTCTCACGGAGGCGGGCGCGCAGTTCAACGCCGCCGCCTTCGCCCTCGAGGTGGCGTGGCTGCGCCTGTTCGCCGATGCCGGCTGCCTGACCGACGAGCAGGAGTCCGAGGCGGTGGCCGCGATCGCCGAGTACACCACGGCGTTGCAGACGTCGTTGCAGGCGGCGGGCTACTACGACGGCGCGATCGACGGCATGTACGGCCCGGGGACCGTGGCGGCCGTCGAGGCGCTCCAGTCCGACGAGGACCTGCCCGTGACCGGGTACGTCGACCGGGCGACCGCGGCCGCGCTCGACGCCCGGCTCGAGGCCGCCGGCGGCGAGGCCGCGTCCGCGGCGGCCACGCAGACGGCGGCCGTGCAGTCGACGCTCAAGCTCGCCGGCTACTGGACCGGGCCCGTGGACGGTGTCTGGACCCCCGAGCTGACCGAGGCGCTCATGGCGCTCCAGACGGACCTCGGGGTCACGCCGAGCGGTGTGGTCGACGCGCCCACGTTGCATGCGCTGGAGGAGACGATCGCGCAGGCGCAGGAGGACGCGGACGACGAGTCGGACGAGGACTCGGATGCGGACGACGAGTCGGACGGGGACGAGACCACCGAGACGACGGCTCGTGACCGCGATGGTTCGTGATCGGCGAAGAGAGAAGGAGGATGCACGATGACGATGACCGGATCGACGTCATACGCACGGGAGGAGGTGGAACGACGCGTCGGCGAAGTGGTGGGTGCTGCTGATCACCGGCATCGCCTGGATCATCGTGTCGGTCCTGGTCCTCGACACCGACTTCGACTCGGCGCTGGCGATCGGCTACCTGGTCGGCGGCTACCTCATCGCCGCCGGCGTGATGGAGCTCGTGCTCATCGGCGTGGTCGGGGGCTGGAAGTGGCTCCACGGCGCGCTCGGTGTCCTGTTCGTCGCGGGCGGGATCGCGGCGTTGACCGAGCCGTTCCAGACCTTCACCGTCCTGGCCGCACTGGTCGGGTTCTTCCTCGTGCTCAAGGGCTCGCTCGACTTCGTCATGGCCCTCGTCGCGCGTCATGAGGTCGACCTGTGGTGGCTGATGCTGATCGCGGGCATCCTCCAGGTCCTGATCGGCTTCTGGGCGTCGGGCTATCCCGGGCGGTCGGCGGTGTTGCTCACCCTGTGGGTCGGCATCGGTGCCCTGATCCGCGGGATCACCCAGCTCGTGGTCGCGTTCCAGGTCCGCAAGGTCCACGAGGCGACGGTCTGATGAAGGAGCAGGTGATGACGAACAAGCGGCTCGTCGGGATGCTGGCCGCGGTCGCGGCCGGTGCGCTCGTCCTGAGCGCGTGCGGCGGCGAGATCCGTGCCGAGCGCCAGGGCCGGCAGGTCGGCCAGGCCATCTGCGACATCACGGACGCGGACAGCCTCGACGACGCGCGGCAGCAGCTCGACCAGGCGCAGCGGCAGATGGACGACGTGCAGCGAATCGTCGGCCGGCCCATCGAGGAAGACGTCGAGGACATCGACGAGAACCTCGACGATCTGGTCGAGCACGTCGAGGACGGCAACGATGCGCTGCTCGAGCAGGACATCGCGGTCATCCAGCGCAACGCCGAGGCCGTCGGACGGACGCTGAACGGCGAGGCCGAGGCCGCCTACGACGGCATCCAGGAGGGGCTGGCCGAGTGCGACTACTGAGTCGCTCCCGCATCACCACCTGAACCCGCCGAGTGCCGGAGCGCAGCAGGTCGGGGCTCGGGTCGCCGGTGTCCACGTCGGGCGTTCAGCGGATCGTCAGCAACCGCGGCGGACGATGCCGGTGATCCGAGTCCGAGGGCCCGACCCTCGGACCGCCCAGGTGGACACAAGGAGCATCCGATGCACCCGCACAGGCGACTCGCAGCCCTTCCACTGGTGCCGGCGCTCGCGTTGCTGAGCGGATGCGGTGCCGACGACGGGACCAGCGCGGCGGACGGCACCGCGGGGTCGGGCTCGGGCGTGCCCGACCTGCCGGAGGGCGACGAGCCGGTCGAGCTCGACCCCGCCGACTTCACCACCGACATCGACAACGAGTACTGGCCCATGGAACCCGGCGTCCAGTGGACCTATCGCGAAGTCGACGAGGAGGGCGAGGAGCTCGAGGTGGTGGTCACGGTCAGCTCCGAGACCAGGGAGATCGCCAACGGCATCACCGCCCGCATCGTGCGGGACACCGTGTCGCAGGACGGCGAGCTGGTCGAGGACACATTCGACTGGTACGCGCAGGACGCCGACGGCACCGTCTGGTACCTGGGCGAGGAGACCGCCGAGTTCGAAGGTGGCGAGATCGCGACCACCGAGGGCTCCTTCGAGGCCGGCGTCGACGGCGCTCTGCCCGGGATCATCATGCCGGCCGACCCGGTCGACGGCATGCGCTTCCGCCAGGAGTACTACGAGGGCGAGGCCGAGGACAACGGCGAGATCCTCAGCGTCGACGAGCAGGTCGAGGTGGCCTACGGGCACTTCGACGACGCGCTGCTCACCAAGGACACCAATGCCAACGAACCGGACGTCCTGGAGTACAAGCTCTATGCGCCCGGCGTCGGACCCGTCCTCGCGGTCGGCATCTCCGGCGGCGGCGGGCAGGAGGAGCTCATCGACGTCAGCCAGGTGAGCGACGAGATCGCTCGGGCGGCGGGCACCACTCCCCTCGGCGAACCCTTCGCATGATCGGCCGCCGGCGGGGAGGCGTCGCCCACCGTCGAGTGGGCGACGCCTCCGCCACCGGCCCGGCCCGGCCTACATGGCCTGGAGGATGAGCTCCCAACCGATGAAGTAGATGACGGCGAGGAGCACGAAGCCGCCGACGATCGTGTGGCGGTGGTCGTCGAAGGCCAGCTTGTTGAAGGCGCTGTCGAACCCGCCGACGAGCCCCAGCGCCGACGCCTCGATGAACGCCCAGATCGCCAGGAAAACGATCCAGTACACGACCGTGCTGCCGATCGGCTCCGACCAGAACCCGAGTCCGTGGGCCGCGAACACCATGAAGAACAGCATCGGGATGCTGAACAGCGTGTTGGCCCGCGAGGCGCGGGCCGCCGGCTTGGCCAGCGCCGCAGCCCGGGGGTCAGGCTCCTCCCCCTGGGCCACCCGCTCGGCGGAGCCGATGATCACCTTCTGGTGCCGCCAGATCACGCCCCACACGTTCAGGAACATGGTGATGCCGAGGATCATGCCGGTGATGATCGCGGTGCCACTCTGGCCCGAGAAGTACGCCGAGGCGTCCTCGCTCGTCCGGACGCCCAGGATCGACAAGCCGAACAGGAACGTGAGCAGCGCGGCCCAGCGGAACCACCACAACGCGCGCCACGTGATCTTGCGCTGGGCCTCCGATCGCGCCTCG
Organism: uncultured Acidimicrobiales bacterium; assembly: GCA_963842395.1. GTDB lineage: Bacteria > Actinomycetota > Acidimicrobiia > Acidimicrobiales > VFJN01 > ZC4RG19. The sequence goes on along the minus strand of CAWJGJ010000001.1, from coordinate 891,602 downwards.
GCCGACATCTCCGCGAACGCGGGTGTCTGCACGAAGTTGAAGAAGTACAGCAACCCGATCCAGGTGATGCCCGTGAGCACGTGGGCGTAGCGGGACAGCACCTCCCAGGCGCCCCCCGGGTCGAAGAACCGGTTGAAGATCTCCATGTTTTCCCCTTCTCCCCAACTGGCGAGGGGGACGCTACCCAGGTGACCGCGTCCGTGCTCTCGGGACCGCGGACCGTCGTCGCACGCGCGCCATGAGCCAGGTGCGCGCCAGCAGCAGCCCGGCACCACCGCTGAGCAACGGCAGCAGGGTCTCCTCGACCGGCACGCCCGTCAGGTGCGCGATCACCTGCCGTCGCCGTCGCCGTCGCCGTCGCCGTTGCCGAGTCGTCGTGCCAGTGCCACCACGCGTACGGCGGCGTCTGGGGGTACCCCTCCGGGGAGTCCTCCCACTCCTCCTGGCGCCCGAGGGCGGTGATGTCGAGGTAGCTCCAGGTGCTCCCCATGGCCTCGTCGCCGCGGGCGTCGATGAGGTACGTGCGGAACACGCGGTCGTCGTCGCGGATGAAGGCGTTGGTGCCGTGCCACTCGTCCACGCCGAAGTCGGCGTCGAAGCCGTCCGTCAGGGTGTACCAGGGCATCGTCCAGCCCATCCGCGCCTTCACCCGCTCGATGTCGGCCTGCGGCGCCCGCGAGGCGAACACCAGCGTGGTGTCGCGGGCGTTGAGGTGCGCGAGGTCGGCGACCTGGTCGGCCAGCATGGAGCAGCCGATGCAGGCGTGCTCGGGCCAGCCGTGCACGCCGGGCTCGAAGAAGGCGCGGTAGACGATCAGCTGCCGGCGACCGGCGAACAGGTCGACCAGGCGCCGCTTTCCTTCGGGGCCGTCGAACTCGTACTCCGTCTCGACGGCCTGCCACGGCATGCGGCGGCGCTCGGCGGCCAGCGCGTCACGGGCGCGGGTCAGCTCCTTCTCCTTCACGAGCAATCGCAGGCGCGCCGCCTCCCAGTCCTCGGGCGACACGATCGGGGGTGAGTGCATGTCGGGCTCCTCGCGTGGTCGGTTGCCAGGGGACTGCGCCGACGGTCGGACGGGCCCCCTGGGCGCTGATCCTTCACCTGTACAGATCCGGCGGCGGCGCCAAACTCATCGCGGGCGCGGTGATTTCCGCGCCGAGGCCGGCGGCGGGGGAGCGGGGTCGCCGTACGGGTGGCCCTACACTCACCGCCCATGCGCTTCCGGTTCGCCGGTGTCGAGCTCGACACCGGCACCTACGAGCTGCGCTCCGGCGGGCGCCGGGTCGAGGTCGAGCCCCAGGTCTTCGATGTCCTCGTCCACCTCATGACCCACCGCGACCGGGTCGTGTCCAAGGAGGACCTGCTCGACGCCGTGTGGGGCGACCGGTTCGTGTCCGAGTCGGCGCTGACCACCCGGATCAAGCAGGCACGCCAGGCCGTGGGCGACGACGGGCGGGCCCAGAAGGTCATCCGCACCGCGCACGGCCGCGGCTACCGGTTCGTGGCCGACGTGACCGAGGTGGCGCTCGGTGACGGGCACGACCCCGACCACGCCGCCGGTCTCGCCGGCCCGGGCACCGCCTCGTCCGCGGCCGCGGCGGCCGGCGAGGCACCCGCGCTCGACCCGGTCCCCGAGACCCGCTACGTGGACAACGACGGCGCCGCCATCGCCTACCAGGTGTTCGGCGCGGGCCCCGACCTGGTGCTCATCGAGGGCTTCACCACCAACGTCGAGGTCCAGTGGGAGCACCCCGCCATCGCCCGCTTCCTCCGCCGGCTCGGCTCGTTCTGCCGGGTGGCCGTGCTCGACAAGCGCGGCACCGGCCTGTCCGAGCGCCTCGGCCCTGGGGAGGCCCCGCCCCTGGAGCAGCGGGCCGACGACGTGCGGGCCGTGATGGACGCCTGCGGGATGGACCGGGCCACGGTGTTCGGGTCGTCCGAGGGTGGGTCGCTGTCGGTCCTGCTGGCGGCGGCCCACCCCGACCGGGTCGACCGGCTGGTCCTGCACGGCACCTGGGCCCGCCACCCGTGGTCCGAGGGCCCCCAGGGCCGCCGGCTCGCCTTCGTCGAGGACAACTGGGGCACCGGCCGCACCCTGGCGCTGCTGGCCGAGACGCATGGCCGCCACGACGTCGGGGCGCCGCTTCCTCGGTCGGTTCGAGCGGCAGGCGGCCACGCCCCGCACCGCCCGCCGGCTGGTCGAGCTGATGTCCGCCATCGACGTGACCCCGCTGCTGGCGAGCGTGGCGGTCCCGACGCTGGTCATCCACCGGACGGAGGACAACACATACGGCATCCAGCCCGCCCGCGACGTGGCCGCCGGCATCCCCGGTGCCCGCCTGGTCGAGCTTCCGGGGAGCGACCACTTCCTGTTCAGCGGCGACACCGGGCCCCTGCTGGCCGCGGTCGAGGACTTCGTGGTGGGCCGCCCGGGTGCGCCGGCCTCGCCGGACCGGTTCCTGGCGACGGTGCTGTTCGCCGACATCGTCGGCTCGACCACCGCCGCGGCCGACATGGGCGACGCCGGCTTCCGGCGGCTCCTCGACGGCTTCGCGACCGAGGCCCGCCGGTGTGTCGAGGCCCAGCGCGGCGAGGTGGTGGGGTTCGCGGGCGACGGCCTCGTGGCCACCTTCGACGGTCCCGGCCGGGGTGTCCGGGCCGCCTGCGACCTCCGCCGGGCGCTGGCCCCGCTCGGCGCCGAGCTGCGCGCCGGGGTCCACACGGCCGAGATCGAGCGCCGGGGAGCCGACGTGGCGGGCATCGGCGTCCACATCGCCAGCCGGCTGGCCGACCTGGCCGAGCCGGGCTCGGTGTGGGTGTCCCGCACGGTCACCGACCTCGTGGCCGGCTGCGACCTCGCCTTCGAGCCCCGGGGCGAGCGCGAGCTCCCCGGCGTCCCCGGGTCCTGGGCGGTGTTCGAGGCCACCTGCTGAGCGACGCGCGACCGCTCCACGCCGTCTCCACGCGTTCTCCAAGCGCCCCGGCCGACCGCACTGCATGCTCGGCCCATGACCCCGCTCCGCATCGGCGACACCGCCCGGCGCTCCCGCACGGTGACCAGGCGCGACATCGAGCTGTTCACCCAGATGACCGGCGACATGAACCCGCTCCACTACGACGAGGACGTGGCCGGCCGGTCCCGGTTCGGCGGGATCATCGTGCAGGGCGGCGTCACCTCGGGGCTGCTCAACGCGGTGGTGGCCGAGGACCTGCCCGGCCCGGGCACGGTGTTCCTCCACACCGACTGGCGCTACCTGTCGCCGGTCCGGCCCGGCGACGAGATCACCGCCGAGGTCGAGGTCATCGGCCTGCGCGACGACAAGCCGGTGGTCACCCTGCGCACGACCGTCATCGGCCCGGGCGGCGACATCGTGCTCGACGGGCGGGCCGTCACCTGGAGTGAGTGCGTGGCGCACTGAGTCGTGCCCCGCGCCGGGTGTGCGAGCATGGCGGTCGTGGCGGTGCGGTTCGGCGACTTCGAGCTGAGCGAGGAGCGGGTGGAGCTCCGGCGCGGCGGCGAGCCCGTGGCCGTCGAGCCGCAGGTCTTCGACGTCCTCGCCTACCTGGTCCGCCATCGGGACCGGGTCGTGCCCAAGACCGAGCTCCTGGACCAGATCTGGGGCGACCGCTTCGTGTCCGAGTCGGCCCTGACCAGCCGGATCAAGTCGGCCCGGCGGGCCATCGACGACACCGGGCGCGACCAGCGGGCCATCAGGACCGTCCACGGCCGCGGCTACCGCTTCGTGCTCGACGTGACCGGCGAGGGCGTCGCCGATCGCGAGGTCGGCGACGCGGACGCGCCTCCGCCCGGGGTGCGCTGGCCGGCGTGGACGGAGCCGACGCCGCGCGGGTGCTCCGGGTGGTCGACGACCTGGCCGCCGGTCGGGGGACGGCCCTGCGCATCGAGCGCGGCACCCGTGCCGCCCGCACCGAGCTGCTGCACCGTCTGGCCGACGAGGGCCGGCGCCACGGTCTGGTGGTGGGCATGTCGGCGCCGTCCATCACCAGCGCCAGCCCCTTCGCCTGCGTGGGCGGTGCGCTCGACGAGATGACCCAGCGCCGGCCGGGGTTGCTGGACGCCTTGCCCGAGCGGCATCCGGTCCGAGATCGAGCTCGTGGTCGAGTCCGAGCGCCCCACCACCCGCCAGCGCTGGCTGGTCGCGGCCCGGGAGCTGCTGGTGGTGGCGGCCGAGCAGGCGGGTGCGCTGCTGCTCGTCGACCACGTCGACCACGCGCCCGCCGAGGCCCTGGCCCTCGTGACCGACGTGGCCCGCCTCACCCGCGGCCACCGGATCGCCGTGGTGGTGGCCGGGAGGCACCAGGACGACCCCGCAGGCGGGCCGGACTGGTTCGAGGCGGTGGTGCTGCCCGCGGCCGGGCCGGGCGTTCCCGCTCCGGCCGCCACCGACCTGCCGGCGGACGTGGCCGACGCCCTGCGGTTGGTGGCCGTGTCGGGCGACTGGTTCGACGAGCTGGAGCTCCAGGCGGCCGCCGGGCTCGACGACGCGGCCGCACACCGCGTGGTCGACGCCGCGCTCGCCGCCGGCGCGGTGGTCCCGGCCGCGGACGGCTTCCGCCTGGCGGTGGAGGCCCCGGGCGCCGGCGTGGCCCGGCCCGAGCGGGTCCTGGCGACGACCGCCCGCCGGCTGGCCGAGCTCGGCGCCCCGCCGGAGCGGGTGGCGGACCGGCTGCACGCGGCCGGGCGCACGGCCGAGGCGGCGCCCTTCGCGCTGGCCGCGGCCCGCCGGGCGGCCGCCGTCCAGCTGCACCGCGAGGTCCTGCGGTGGACCGGCCTGGCCCGCGACCACGTGGACGCGGCGGACACGCCCGAGCTGCTGCGGCTCCGGGCCGACGCCCTGGCGGCGGTGGGCGACCCCGCGGCGGTGGCCGCCTACCGGGCGGCGCTGGCCGTGGCCCCGCCCGACGAGGTGCGGCGCCTGCGGGTGCGGCTGTCCCGGGCGGCGCTGGTGTCCGGCGACCGGTCCTCGGCCGAGGAGGCGCTGGCCGGCGTCGAGCCGGACGGCGGGCCCGACGACGCCGCGGTCCTCTACTCCCGCGGCTTGCTCGCGTACTTCGCCGGCGACGTCGACGTGGCCGAGGTGGCGGTGGAGGAGGCCCGCCACGCCGCCCTCACCCGCGGCACGCCGGGCCAGCTCCTCGACGCCATCACGCTGCAGGGCCTGGTGGCCCACTCCCGGGGCGAGTGGTTCGACCGCCTCTTGCGGGAGATGCGGGCCGCGGGCGAGGACACCGCCCTGGCGTCGACGGTGTTCGATTCGCACCTGTGTGTGGCCGAGTACCTGCTGTACGGGCCGACCCCCTACGAGGAGGTCGTCGACCTGGCGAAGCAGCTGCGCGACCGGGCCGACGAGGTGGGGGCCCGCCCGGCGGCGGCCTTCGCCACGCTGGTGGCCGGGGAGGCCAGCTTGCTGGCCGGTGATCTCGAGGTGGCCCGCACCCTGCTGACGGAGGGGGTCGAGCTGCACGGCGCGCTGGGTGCCGACAGCGGGACCGCGCACGCCCTGCAGCGCCTGGCCGAGGTGGAGCTGGCGGCCGGGGACCGGGCCGAGGCCGAGCGGCTGCTCCGCCGGGCTCTGGCGCTGGCTCGCTGGTCGCCGCTGGCCCACCACCTGCTCCAGCGGATCTACGGCACGCTCGTGGCGTCGGCCCCCGACCGCGAGGCGGCACTGGCCGTCGTCGACGAGGCCGCCGAGGCGGCGGACCAGCAGGTCACCTGCCAGGTGTGCCACGTCATGATCGCCGTCCCCGCCGCCATCGCCTGCGCGGAGGGGGGCCGCCTGCCGCAGGCCCACACGTGGCTGGCCGAGGCCGAGCGGTCGGCGGCGCTGTGGCAGGGCACCGCCTGGCAGGCCGCGGTCCGCGAGGCCCGTGCCCACCTGGCCGTGGCCGAGGACGACCGGGCGGGCGCCGCCCGCCTGCTGGTCGACGCCGGGGCCCTCTTCGACGACGCGGGCCAGCCGCTCGATGCCCGGCGCTGCCGGGACGCCGCCGCCGGCCTCGCGACCTGAGGGCGGGCGCGCCGGCGGCCGGTCCCGGTAGGACCGGCCGGTGACGGCGTCGAGCACTGCGCTCAGCCGGCGTCGACCTCGATGCTGACGGGCACCCGGCCGGTCAGGACGTCGAAGACGGCCGAGCGGGCCCGGGATTGCTCGACGAGCGCCTCCAGCTTCTCGGCCGGGGCGTCGCCCTTCACCGAGAACCGCACGCGGATCGCCTGGTAGCCGTTGCGCACATCGGGGTCGAGGCCGAGGATGCCGTTGAGGTCGATGTCGCCCTCGACGGTGGAGGTCACCTCGGTGAGCGTGATGCCACGGGCCGCGGCGATGTTGGCCAGCCCCGCGGTCAGGCACGCGGCCAGCGCGTGGAGCACGTACTCCACCGGCGTCGGCCCCCGGTCCTGACCGACCAGGACGGCCGGGTGGTCGGCGTCGAAGGTGAAGCTGCGCTCGTGCGCCCGCTCCTCGCCGACGCCGAAGAAGCCGTCGATCGTGCTCTGGCTGTAGGTGCCCTCGACCCACTGGTTCTGGGCCCGGAACTCGAACCGGGCGGCGGCGGGCGCCTGCTTCACTGCGTCGAGCGTGGCGAACAGGGTGGGCACGTCGACGCCGTTGCGCCGGGTGTCGTTGGCTTCGGTCATGGTCATGTCGGGGTTCCTCTCCTGGTTGGCGGGGTGCCGGGGTTCCGGCGGAAGCGACGGGCCCGGGAGGGCTGCCGCTCGTAGGTGACGGCCCGTACGAGCTCGGGGCCGGCGAGCTGGGTCACGGGGTGCTCACGGCTGGGCATCAGGCGGGCACGAGCTGCGTTCGGGCGGCGAGGGCGAGGGCCTCGACGTCGATGGCCGCGCTGAGGCGGCGCCACAGGTCCTGGAACTCGGCGACGGGCGGGAAGGTCGACAGTGCGCAGGTGAGCTCGAAGACCTCCCGGCGGGCGGCGTCGCGTTCCGCACCGAAGCCCGCCAGGGCGTCTGCCATCGAGGCGTCGCCCCGCAGCCCGGCGTCGAGGGCGGCGGCCAGCAGGTCGGCGTCGCGGAAGGCGTCGCTGATGCCGTGGCCGCTGATCGGATCCCGGTGGTAGCCGGCGTCCCCGACCAGGGCCCACCCCGGACCGGCGGCGGCGCGGGCATGGTTGGGCAGGCCCACCGCCGACCGGACCGGCGAGGTCCGTCGGCCCTCGCGCAGCCGGGCGGCCAGGGCGGGCGCGGTCCGGGCGACGAGGGCGTCGAAGAAGTCCTCCGGCGAGCCGGCGGCCCGGCGCACCGCCCGCGCCGTGTCGGCCAGCGTGCACACCCAGATGCAGGCCTCGCCGCCGTGGGTCGGGAACACGCCGGTCAGGGCGCCGTCGGACACGAAGAACTCGATGCCGTCCCACGGCAGGCCCGCCACGTAGGCGTAGTGGGTGGCGCCGCTCGGGGGCCGGTTCTCGACGACGGGGGCACCCACGGCCCGGGCCACCCGGGAGCGGAGCCCGTCGGCGCCGACGACCACTCTGGCGTCGACGTCGATGGGCCGTCCCTGCCGGTCGTGGCCTGTCACGCCGACCGCGCGGCCGTCGTCGCCGCGGCGCACGCCGGTCACTGCCACGCCGAAGGCGACGTCGGCGCCGGCCGCGGCGGCCGCATCGGCCACGATCGGGTCGAGGATGTGGCGCCGGGGGGCGACCACGTGGTCGACGCCGGCCCGCTCCTTCACCGGCCGGGTCATCGACCCGTCCGGCGCGTTGAAGGTCACGGACCGGATGGCGGGGGCGCCGCTGTCCCGGACGGCGTCGAGCAGGCCCCAGCGGTGGAGCTGGACCACGCCGCTGCGGGCGATCAGGTGGGTCGACAGGGTGTCGCTCGGGAACGAGGCCCGGTCGAGGACCACCACGTCGTGGCCGGCACGCGCCAGCAGCAGTGCGGTGGCGGCCCCGGCGGCGCGGGCGCCGACGACGACCACGTCGTGGCGGTGGCGGTGGCGGGTGATCATCGGAGGTCGGCTCCCGTGGGTGCGAAGGGGTGGATCGGGGTGTGCTCCGACTGTGACGGGATCCCGGCCGTCGTCCTTGGAGACCGTGTGGTCGAGTTCTGGAGATCTGCTGAGGGTCCCGGCGGGGCGGGGGCGGCGGCGACGAAGGTCTCCTCCCGCCACCAGCAGCGGAAGCGGTCCTCGCCGGCGACGGCCAGCAGCGGCCCCACCTGGGTGGCCTGGGCCCGCAGGGCGGCCATCTTCCGGTCGAGCAGCTCGCCGTCGAGCACGACCCGCAGCGCGAGGTCGTCGTCCGCGGTGCGCAGCGGCAGCCCGGGACCGAACACCGGCAGGCGGGCGTGCAGGTCGGCGAACTCGGTCGCGAAGCGGGCGGTGGTGGTGGCCTGCAGCAGCCGGGCGGTCGAGCCGGCGTCCCGGGCCCGGTGCCAGGCGGCCGCCACCCAGCCGGCGACCGCCTGGTGGTCGGGATGGCCGGTCATCCCGTCCGGCCCGAAGCTGACGACGGTGTCCGGCCGTACCTCGTCGAGGAGGGCGGCCACCAGGCCGGCGCCCCGGGCGGGGTCGGCGGCGGCCAGGGTTCCGTCCTCGAGGCCGAGGCAGCGGTGCTCGGCGACCCCGAGCACCGCCATGGCGGCGGCGACCTCGTGGTCGCGGGTGCGGGCGAGCCGGGCGGGGGGCCAGCGGTCGGGGTCGGCGGTCCCGTGCTCGCCGCGGGTGGCGGACACGCACACCACGCGCTGACCGGCGTCGCGGGCCAGCGCCATGAGCCCGGCGGACAGGAAGGTCTCGTCGTCGGGGTGGGCCCAGACGCCGAGCACGGTGCCGAGCGCGCGGGCCCCCTCGGGGGTCCACACGATCATGCGCCGGTCACCGCGGTGAGGGCCCACAGGGTGGGCAGCCCGGCAGCGACGGCCGCCAGGGACGACCCGGTCCGGCGGGCCACGACCACCGCCACGACCACCGCCACGACCGGCGCGACAGGCGCCAGCGAGCCGGCGCCGCCCGACGCCCGGGCCATCACCCCGCCGGCGGCGACGGCCGCGAAGGTGGCGGGCACCACGTACACCGCGACCCGCTCGAGCTGCCCGAGGGCGTGGACCCGCCCGGCCAGGACCGCAGGCACCAGACGGAAGGCGTAGCTCAGCCCGCCGGCCACGAGGATCGCGAGCCAGGCGGTCACTGGTGGACCTCGCTCCGCTCGGTCATGACCGGTCCTCCACGGCCAGGGCGGCGGCGGTGCCGGCCACGATGGCGGCCAGCAGCCCCAGGTGGCCGGGGAACGAGACGCCGACGACGGCCACGACCGCGGCGGTCGCCCAGGCCCGGCGCGTGGCGGGCGTGTCGGCCCGGTGCTGGATCTCGGCCGCGAGGAACAGGGGGATCACGAACTCCAGGCGGAGCCCGTCGGGGATGCGGTCGGCGGCCAGGATCCCGGCGGCGACGGCTGCCGCCCAGGTCACCCACAGGACGACGGCCGCGCCCAGGTAGTGGGCGTGGGCAGGGGCCGGGTCGTCGTCGCCGGCCGTCTCCGTGTAGCGGTCGTTGCCGAGGGCGAACGAGGGGTCGACCAGCACCAGGGCGGCGAGGCCCCGCCACCAGCGCGGGGTGGCGCGCCAGCGCCGACCCATGGCGGCCGAGTACACGATCAGCCGGGTGTTGACGGCCAGCACCGTGGCCACGATCACGACCGGCGCCGCCCCGGCGTCGAGGAGGTCGATGGCGGCGACCTGGGCCCCGCCGGAGTAGAGGAGGGGGGCGGTGAACCAGCCGGCGAGGGCGGGCACGTCGGCGCGACCGGCGGCGACGCCGACGACCAGCCCGTAGAGGCCGAAGCCGACCAGCCAGGGCGCCATCGCCCGCACCCCACCGGCCATCGCCCCCCGGTCGAGCAGGCGCGACGCGGCGGGGGCCGGTGGCGGGGCGGTGACGAGGACCATGTCCGCCACTGTGCGGGCGCCGACCCGTGGGTCGCTTGGAGAGCGGGTGGAGATCCCCTGGAGGGTTCCCGGTGGATCGGCCCGGGTGCCGCGGGGCGGGCCGCTAGCGCCAGAGGCGTTCTGACGCGAGGCGGGCGCCCGCGGCGAGGGTGGCGAGCTTGGCCCAGGCGACGTCGGGGTCGATGCCCTGCATGCCGACGTGCACGCTGAACCCGCAGTCGACGCCGGCCATGACGCGGTCGCGACCGACGAGGGCCGCGTACCGCTCGATCCGCTGGGCGACCAGCTCCGGGTGCTCGATGTAGTTCGACTGCGGTTCGACCACCCCGGGGCAGAGGACCTTGTCGTCGGGCACCGGCGTGTCCTCGAACAGCGTCCACTCGTGGGCGTGCCGCGGGTTGGCCGCCTCGAACAGGACCGTGCGGGGCTTGGCCGTCCACACCAGGTCGATGATCTCGGCCAGGTCGACGTCACGGTGGTGCGGGCCCGGGTAGTTCCCCCAGCACAGGTGCATGCGCAGCTGCTCGGCGGGGATGTTGCGCACGGCGTGGTTGAGGGCCTCGATGTTGAGGGCGAGGCGCCGGCGGAAGTCGGGGAGCTCCATGGCGGCGTAGGCCGAGTGCCGGCCCATGGCGAGGTCGGGGCAGTCGAGCTGCACGGTGGCGCCGGCGGCGGCGATCGTCTCGTACTCGTGGCGCATCGCCTCGGCGATGGCGAACACGTACTCCTCGTCGGTGGCGTAGAACTCGTTGGCGAAGAACAACGACACCACCCCGGGCGACGCGGCGCTCGAGAAGGTGGCGGCCCCGCCGGCGGCGGCCTTGGCCAGGTTGGCCATGTCCACGGCGATGGCGTCCTCGTCCTTGACCGAGATCGGGCCGGTGCAGGCGGGGGCGGTCCGCTTCCTACGGCCGGGGTTGGCGGCCACCAGCTCGGCGCTGCGGGGGAAGTCCACCAGGTCGGCGAAGTGGTACTGCTCGACGGACTCGCCGCCGAAGCCGTGGAGCCGGTCCTTCACGTAGGTGGCGTAGCTCGGCTTGGACATCTCGCCGTCGTTGACCACGTCGACGCCCGCCGCCACCTGGCGGCCGACCACCTCCTGCACCGCGGTGGCGACACGTCCGGCGACGGCGGCCTCGTCGACCGGGATGCCGTCGCCCTTCGCCCACATGATCTGGATGAGGTCGTCGGGCCGGGGCAGGCTGCCCGTGTGGGTGGTGAGGATGCGGTCCGCGGAGCGGTCGGCGTCGGCAGGGCGCACGGCCGGGGACCGTACCATCAGGGGTCGAGCGTGACCGTTGTCCGGTAAGCTGTCCGCTGAATGGTCAGGCTGTCCGGGCCGGCTGCTTCGGGCTGTTCGGGGCGGACCGTTCGGGCAGACTGTTCGGGCCAGATCGATCGAGCACACCGACCGGGGTATCCGGAGAGGGGGAGGGCCGTGACGACGTCGCAGCAGCTACCGGCGAGATTGCACCACAACGCCTTCGTCACCAAGGACCAGGAGGCGACGCGAGCCTTCTACGAGGACCTGATCGGCCTGCCGCTCATCGCCACGTGGTCCGAGGCCGACGAGCTGTTCGGTGCGGTGCGGGTGTACTGCCACACCTTCTTCGGCCTCGGCGACGGCAGCGCGCTGGCCTTCTTCCAGTTCGCCAACGCCGAGGACCAGGAGGAGTTCGATCCCGATCTCATCCCGTCCCCGTTCCGCCACATCGCCCTCAAGGTGACCCCCGAGCTGCAGCAGGAGATCCACGACCGCCTCACGGCGGCCAACTGGAACCCCGAGGGGACCTTCGTGCTCGAGCACGGGTACTGCCGCTCGCTGTACGCCACCGACCCGAACGGGCTCCTCGTCGAGTTCACCGCCGATGCCGACAACGCGGAGCAGATCACCGCCGATCGCCGGGCCGACGCCCACGAGACGCTGAAGCGCTGGCTCGACGGTGACCACACCAGCAACAACGTCTATCGCTAGCGTCCGGGCGCGGTGGCGGAGGTGACCGCGGGGGCGACGACTACGCGTTCGTCAACGGGTCCGGCACCGGGAGCCTGGCCAGGTTCGTCCACTCCTCGGTGAGCTCGTCGGCGGTCTCGAGCAGCTTCGGCAGGTGCCGGCGCTTCAGCTCGGCGACCGAGGTCTCCGCCGCGTGGACCGTCACGTTCACCGCGGCCACCGTCGTCCCGGCCGCGTCGCGCACCGGCGCGGCGACCGACCGGATGCCGAGCGACAACCGCTCGTCCGACAGCGCCCAGCCCCGCGTCCGGACCAGCGCGAGCTCGCGCTCGAGCTCGACCAGCGTCGGCGCACGGCGCGGGATGATGCCCGACTGCGACGGCGTCTCGAGCACCTCCGGCAGCTCGGCGGGCGGCAGGTCGGCCAGCAGGACGTGTCCCATCGACGTCGCCACCGCGGGGAACCGCGTGCCGATGTGGACCGACAGGGCGATGATCTTCCGCACCGGCACCCGCGCCACGTACACGATGTCGCTGCCGTCGAGCTGCGACATCGAGCTCGACTCGCCGGTCTGCGCGACCAGCGCCTCGAGGTGGGGGCGGGCCAGCTCCCAGATGCCCAGCGTGGCGATGTACGTCGTGCCGAGCTCGAGCACCTTGGTGGTGAGGGTGTACAGCCCGTTGCTCGACCGCACGTAGCCCAGCGTCTCGAGCGTCATGAGCAGCCGCCGGGCCGTCGGTCGCGGCAGCGAGGTGCGAGCGGCGGCGTCGCTCACCGACAACGCGGTCGCGGTGGGGCTGAACGCCGTGACGATGGACAGACCGCGGGCGAGAGCCTCGACGAAGTCGGAGCTGGTCTCGCGGGGCATCCGCGCATCCTCCCATGGCCGGACGATCCCACCAAGGCAGCGTGCCCGGTCGCCAGCCGACCACCGACAGCGCGCCGCCCCGGTGACCTCCGCCCGCTTCCCGCCCGACGCGCTCAGCCCGGGCCACCCCGGGCTTCGACCTCGGCCAGCCGCCGGTCGGTCCGCTCGAGGCGCCGGACCACGACGCTGAGCACCCGCCGGGCGATCGTGGGATCGGACCTCAGCACGTCGTCGAAGTGCTCGGTGCGCAGGCCGAGCAGGGTCATGGCCACGATCGAGCGTACGGTGGACGTCCGCACGCCCGTGCCGAGCATGGCCATCTCGCCGAAGAAGTCGCCGGCGTTGAGCACGCCCAGGTCGACGCCGGCCCTCGTGACGGCCGCGTGGCCGTCGACGACGAGGAACAGCTCGTCGCCGAACTCGTCCTCCGTGACGATGTCGACGTCCGGCCCGACGGTGACCTCGTAGGCGAGCTCCGACAGCATCGTGAGCTCCTCGTCGCCCGCGCTCTGGAAGAGCCAGACATCGTTCAGGAGCTTCTTGCGCTCCTCGGTCGAGACCAGCACGCTCACGTCCGCGAACCGTACCCCCGCCGGCGCGGCCGTGTCCGACGATCCTCCGGCCGTCTCCTGGTCAGCATCCGAGCCCACCTGACGCCGCGGCACCGCGGTGTCGGGCGGCGGACGGTCGTCAGCGGCCGGGGTCCGCTCCGTCGAGGAACGGCACGATCATCGACTCCAGCCACGTGGTGCGTTCGAGCAGCCCGACGTGCGACGTTCCGGGCAGGATCGCGAGCTGCGAGGGAGGGAGATCCCCCAGGTCCCCGGGGACACCGCCGCCGAGCAGCCGGAACATCTCCGCCGTGTGCTCGGGGCGGACGATGTCGGCGTCGCCGATGACGAGCAGGGTCGGCGCCCTGACCGCTCGCACGTCGTCGGCCGGCCATCCCCGGAACTGGCGATCGAGCTCGTTGACCTTGGCCACGAGCGCGGGCCACGCATCGGGGTCGGGGGCCACCCACGCGTAGGCCCGCTGCCAGACCGAGCCCGAGAGATCGGGGGGCCCCGCCTCGAACGCACCGGCGACCTCGGGGTACATCCCGTCCATGTCATAGCAGGAGCCTCCGGCGTGCACGAGGCGCCGCACGACGTCGGGGTGCCGCATCGCGATCTGGAGCGCCACCGCGCCCCCCATGCTGTAGCCCACGAAGTCGGCGACCTCGATGCCGAGCGCCCGCACGAGGGCGACGGTGTCCTCGGCCATCTGGGAGTAGGTGAGCGGGCGGTCGATGTCGGCGGTGTGGCCGTGGCCCTGGAGTTCCAGGGCCACGACCTTCCGCCTGGCGGCGAGGAGGGGGAGGAGGTTCGCGAAGCAGCTCTCGATCGTGCCCATCGCGCCGTGGAGGAGCACCAGGGGAGAGCCGGCCCCATGGATCTCGTAGTACATCTCGAGACCGTGCACCGGCACACGACCGCTCACGACCGCTGCGGGTTCCATCGCGCCCTCACCCCCGATCTGTGCCCATGCCGATCGCTGCGGCTGCTCAGGTCTCCGGCCGGTAGTTGAGGTAGAGCACGCCGTTGTCGTACGCCTCCGAGGCGGCGAGCGACAGCTTGCCGGGTGCGGCGTCCTCGGGGAACAGCCGCGGTCCTGTGCCGCGGGTGACCGGGTACACGAACAGGTGCAGCTCGTCGACGAGGCCGTCGGCCAGCATCGCCCGGACCAGCGTGCCGCTGCCGCTGGTGTAGAGGTCGCCGACCTCGTCCTTCAGCTTGCGGATGGCGTCGGGTTCGTACGGCCCGATGACCGTCGAGTTGCGCCACGTCGGGTTCTCGAGCGTCCCGGACACGACGTACTTCGTCGTGTCGTTGAAGAACGGGGCCCCGGGGTCGTCCTCGACGGTCCGCGTCGACCACCCCGGCTCGAACATCTCGTAGGTCGTGCGCCCGAGCAGGATGCCGCGGCTGCGCTCCGTGGCGGCGCCGATGGCCTCGCCCATCTTGGGATCGAAGCCGTAGTCGGCCGTCCAGATCGGTGCGTCGATCACCCCGTCGAGGCTCATGAACTCGTGCACGTGCAGTGCTCCCACAGCGCTGTCTCCTTGTCGAATGTGTCGAGTGGATGCGGCGGCCGTGTCTAGCGCCCGGCGGGGAGTGGCGTCTTGAACGAAAACGACAGGCGCCACCGCTACGAGCCGCCGGTCGTCTCCGACGGAGTCTGCCCCACGAAGCGCTTGAGCGACCGGGTCAGGTGGGGCTGGTCCGCATACCCCGCCCGGCGCGCCACCTCGAGCGCGGGCACCCCGCGGTCGAGCAGCGCGACGGCCCCCTCGGCGCGCCGGATCTGGCGGATCGTGCCCCGGGTCAGCCCTGTGGCCCGTGCCACTCGTCGCTCCACCGACCGGGTGGAGAGCCAGGCGACGTCGTGGTGCATCGCCGCCGGGACGACGGGGTCGTGCGCCAGCTGTCCGCCACGGACGAGCCGGTCGACGAACACGTCGGCGGTGCCGGGCCCGGGAACCTCCCACGCCGCGCCGTCGAGCCAGACGAACGACGAGTCCGACGCCATCGGCAGCGTCCACGACCGGTCGACCAGGTGCCGCATGTCGACCTGCGGGAGAAACGTGCCGAGGGCGAACTGGATGCCGAAGAACTCGGCGCCCGCCGGGACCGGGGCCGCGGATGCCCTCGACTCCGGCCCCCGGACCGTCACCCACGTCCCCGACGCCTGGCGGGTGACGACTACCTCCCAGTTCGTCACGGCCACGGACATCATCGGCTCCTCGGGCTCCGGCTCGCTGTAGGTGCGCCACGCCGCGCTGACGTGGCGGGAGCCCGACGGCACACCCTCGAACGTGAACAGCTCCACTGCTCGCTTCATGGCCGCTCCGACGTCCGGGCGCGGCGGAACTCATCGGCCGCGGCCACACCGGGCCAGCGTGGAGAGAGACTCCGCGCCCGAGGTGTTCGGCGCGCTACCGTGCGGAGCCTGTCGGAGCATCGGCGGAAGGGGCGGACATGAGCCAGGGCGGCGGTGACGGTGGGGCGGCGATCTCGCTCCCGGAGTTCCTCAGCACCCACCAGGTGGGCACGCTCTCCGTGGAGGATCGGCGGCTGATCGTCCAGCAGGCGCTTGTCGTCCTGGAGCAGAGTTACTCGCTGCTGTCCTTCAAGGTGGCCCGCTACGGGATCAACCCCCTCCAACGGCTGCGGCTCCTGCAGACGCAGCTCGGCCGGCGCGGTGCACCGGGTCCCGAGTGGCTCTTCCACGGCGAGCTGGTCGACATCTTCAACTCGCTGCGCGACCTCCACACGCGCTACATCCTGCCGCAGCCCTTCGGGCTTGCGGTCGCTGTCCTGCCGTTCCTGCTGAAGGAGTTCACGGAGGACGGGCGGCCGCGCTACCTCGTCGGACGGCGCACCGGAGGGCTGCCCGCGCCCGACGAGAGCTTCGGCTTCGGCGTCGAGGTCACCCACTGGAACGGCGTCCCTATCGCCCGCGCCGTCGATCGCTACGCCGAGCGGATGCCCGGTGCCAACCCCGCCGCACGGCACGCCCGGGCCGTCGAACGCTTCACGGTCCGCTCGCTGGGGTTCGGCCCGCCGCCCGACGAGGACTGGGTCACCATCCAGTACCTCGACCAGGCCGGCGACCTCCAGCGCGTCGAACTCACATGGCAGGTGGCGAACCTGGCGGGACTGTCCCCGGGAGCGGCGGTGGCCGACCCCGACGTCGCGCTCGCCCTCGACGTCGAGGGAGCCCGGGTCGCACGTCTGCGCACCCAGGTGTTCGCCCCCGAGTTCATCGCCGCCGAGGCGGCCGGCGAGCCGGTCGCCGCCGGGCCGGACGACATCGCGGTCACCCCCGAGTGGTCAACGGTGTTCGAGGCGCGGCGCGTCCACGTGGGCGACGACGATCTCGGCTACCTGCGCATCCGGACGTTCGTTCCGCCGGTCGGCGGCGCCGCCGGCATCGTGGGCTTCGTCGGCGAGTTCATCCGGCTGCTCCGCGAGCTGCCCCCGGGCGGGCTCATCCTCGACGTCCGGGGCAACGGGGGTGGTGCGGTGCTCGCCTCGGAGCTGAGTCTCCAGGCGCTCACGGCCCGTCCCGTCGAGCCGGAGCCGGCGCAGTTCGCGGCGACCATGTTGAACCTGCGGACGTGCCGGGCGAACGCAAACCTCGCTGCCTGGCTCCCGTCGATGGAACAGGCCGTCGAGTCCGGCGCCGCCCACTCCGCGGGCGTCCCGTTCACGTCTGCCGCGCTTCTCGCCAGGGTGCCGCAGTCCTACTTCGGGCCGGTGGTCCTGGTCACCGACGCCCGCTGCTACTCGGCGACCGACATCTTCGCCGCCGGCTTCCAGGACAACCGCATCGGCCTGGTGCTCGGGACCGACGGCAGCACCGGCGCCGGTGGCGCCAACGTCTGGCGCACGGCGGACCTGCTCGCTTCGCTACCGACGGAGGGTGACTTCCCGTTCCGACCGCTGCCCGGCGGCGCGGAGCTCTCGGTTGCGATCCGGCGCCTGCTCCGGGTCGGTCCGAACGCCGGCACTCCGCTCGAGGACTACGGGGTCGTCCCGGAGGAGCTGCACGTCACCACGCGCCGGGATGTCATGGAGAACGAGGTCGACCTCCTGGCGGCCGCCGCCGCGCTGCTCGCCCGATCGGCTCCCCGGCGCTTCGACGTCGACCTGGACGAGTCCGCCGGAGAGATGACCGTCACGTTCGCGACCGCCGGGATCGAGCGCGCCGATGTGGTGGTCGACGACCGGCCCCGCCTCACCCTCGACCTCGGGGGCGCTCCCGGTCCCGTCGTCGTGCCCGGCGCCGGGTCGCCCGAGGTGGTGACCGTCGCCGGCTACGACGGGGGCGACGTGGTCGCCGCTCGCACGTTCGTCCGGAACGGGCCCACCCTCGAGCTTCGGACGACCTTCACGCTGTAGCCGCCTGCGGCTCCTCCACGCACGAATGCTCGGTCAGGCGTCGCCGGCGAAGTAGCGCTGGGCCAGGGACCAGGCGTCCTGGCCGCAGCCCGAGCCGAGCCGGCGGCCGGCGAAGTCGTCGGCGGTGATGTGGATCCCGCCGAAGATCCGGGACGTCCCCGCCTGGTCGGCGGCGTCGTAGTACGTCGCCCACTGGAGGGTGACGGCGTCGGTCGGACCGGCCTCGACGCCGAGGCTGCCGGCGGGGGACGTCCACTCGGACAGGCCGCCGGGGAAGTACGGGTCGCCGGTGAACGACGGTCATCACCTCGGCGGCGGCGCGGCTGAAGGTGCTGTGCCCGGAGACGTAGCCCGCGAACGCCGGGGTCACGAACGTGGGGCGCTGGTACGGCAGCCACTCGACGGCGAGCACCCAGCCGACGCCGCTGGCCGTGGTCTCGGGATCGTCCGGGGTGCCCCGCCAGCGCGAGCACGGCGACCTCGCCCACGTGGTCGGCGAGCTGCTCGTGGCGCTGACCGGGAGCGCTCGACGCCGCCGTCACCACCTCGACCAGTCCCGGGACGAGGGGGAGGCCGTCACGGTGGTACGCCGGCGCGGCCGGGTCGCTGGACTGACCCTTGCCGCCCATGTACCGGATCATCGAGATGGGGCGGGCCGAGTCGTAGTGGCCCTTGGCCCCCCAGGCCGCCACCGCGGCGTCGTGCACCGCGCCGTTCAGCGCGAAGTACAGCTTGACGTCCCACTCCAGCCGGTCGACCGGCTCACCCTCGCCGCCGATGCGCAGCTCCAGCCCGGGCGTGTCCGACACCTCGTTGGCGATCGTGTTCCAGTGGCCCGGCGGGGTCTCGGAGTCGGGTCCGTCGGCCCAGAACTCGGTCAGCGCCCGGGCGAAGTCGCCCCGGAGCACCGACGTTGGGCTCGTACGGCTCGCCGGTCGCCGGGTTGACGTCGTAGCCGTCGCCGTCGTTCGTCCCGAGCGGGTTGTCGCCGGTGGCGCCCGGCCCGATGTCGACCGTCACGCCGTCGCCGGGATCGAGCTCGCTGCTGGCGCGGATCACCTCGACGGCCTGTTCGCCGAAGGCGGCGCGGGCCTCGGCATCGTCGCCCAGCGTCGGCGGGGGACCGGGGTCGGCGGGCAGGCCGTCCTCGGACGCGGGTAGGGCGAACGCGGTGACGTGGCCCCAATGCGGCCCCACGAAGCGCTGCACCCTCCCGGCCACCGGCAGGCCGTTCTGCGCCACGACCCGGGCCAGCGCGAGGGGCTGCCACCGGCTCGGGTCGGTCATGGTGGGGGCGCCGTCCTCCACCACCAGCGGCGGGTTGACTGGGCGGTAGGTCGGGTCGGCGTACCGGGTCTCCTCCAGCGAGCCGTCCTCGCGGCCCTGCTCGATCACCGTCCGGGCGATGCGGTTCCCCAGCGCCGCGGGCGAGTCGCCCTCGTCGTCGACGAAGTCGATGCGGTAGCAGAGCGACTCCATCGTGGCGACCAGGTCGTCGAAGGTGGCCTGCAGCCCGGCCGCCATCGAGTACCGGTGGAGCAGCACGCGGTAGGCGGCGTAGCTCATCGCCGCCTCCCGCGCCGCCAGCACGTCCTCGGCGTCGCCGGCGTCGTGCTTCTCGTCCACGAAGTACCCCTGGGCGTCGGGGTCGTAGGCCGCCCAGGCGTCCCACATGGCGGCCGAGGTGTGGAAGAGGTTGCGGGCGTGGACCGTGGGGGCCGGCACATCACGCCGGATGGCGCCGAGCAGCGCCTCGTCCCACACCCGAGCCACCGACCGCCCGTCGAGGTCCTCCCGCTCGCAGCCGTCGATGGTGTACGCGCCCGCTCCGCCCGCGGATTCCCCGCCGCCGTCCGACGTGCACGCGGGCAGGGCCGCGAGCGCCACGGCCAGCAGGCCGCCCAACGCCCGGCGGGCCGGGTACCGCACTGTGCCAACGGTTCGCTCGCTGCGCTCGCTCACGCCGGCTGCTCCACGACGACCTGCTGGTTGGCGACCACGTCGTCCAGCGTCGTCTCCTCGCCGCCGGGCCAGGTCACCACGACCCGGGGCGCCTCGGTCGCGTCGCCCAGGCCGAAGTGGGCCCGGGGATCCTCGGACGACTGGAAGCTGCTCCCCGCCTGGATCTCCCGGGTGAGCGTCCGGCCGTCGGGCAGGGTCACGGCGACCGTGGCGCCGGGCACGGCCGAGCCGAGGTCGACCTCCAGCCAGTTGCCGGTGGTCGCCTGGTTCTGGAGCAGGACCAGTGGCCCGCCGACGGTGCCGACCACCGCGTCGAGGTCGCCGTCGTTGTCGTAGTCGGCGAGGGCGCTGCTGCGGGCGAGCAGGGGACCGACGGCGTCCAGACCGGCGGCGGCCCCGACGTCCTCGTAGCGCGCCCCGTCGCCCTGGGCGGCGAGGTTGCCCAGCACCTGGAGCGGCTCGGCGTCGCCGGACAGGTCGGTGACGGGGATGGCGCCGTTGGCGATGAGGAGGTCGAGGTCGGTGTCGAGGTCCAGGTCGGCCCACGTCACGCCCCACCCGGTGGCCGCCCCCAGGTCGGCGCCCAGGTCCTGCCGGACGTCGAGGAACGACGGATCGACGAGATCGGACTCCTGGCCCTGGAACACCCCGTGGACCTGGCCCCGGGCGTTGGTCACGAACAGGTCGTCGCGGCCGTCGCCGTCGTAGTCGGCCTCGGCCACCCCCATCCCGGCCCCCGGGTCGGCCACCCCCGCCCGTGCCGCCAGCTCCTCGAAGCGGAAGCCGAGGCCGGCGGGGTCGGCTTCCGCGCCGCCCGGCCAGGGCACGTTGTCGTAGAGGCGGTCGGGCTTGGTGTCGTTGGCCACGAACAGGTCGAGGTCGCCGTCGCCCTCGAGGTCGGAGAAGAGCGCGCCGAGCCCGTAGTCGAAGGCGGTGACCTCGAGGCCCGCCTCCATGCCGACCTCGCGGAACGTCACGCCACCGCCGTCGGCCGGTCCCTCGTTGAGGTAGAGCAGGTCCCGCACGCCCGGTGTAGGTGTTGGGGAAGCCCTGCGTGGCGCCCTCCACCGGGCTGTCGGTGTTGGCGTAGCCGGCCACGAACAGGTCGGTCCACCCGTTGCCGTCGACGTCGCCGGCGGCCGCGCCGGCGTACCAGCCGACCGCGGGCGCCCCGGCCTCGTCGGCACCCTCGCGGAACGTGCCGTCGCCCTCGTTCCACAGCATCGCCCCGGCGTCGGCGCCGGTGACGTACACGTCGGTGCGGCCGTCGCTGTCGAAGTCGGCCGCCACGCAGCCGGTGCCCCGACCGTCGAGGTCGGCGCCGGAGTCGGCACTCTCGTCGACGAACCGGCCCTCGACGTTGTGGAGCAGAGCACTGCTGGGGCAGGCCACCGGCGGTCTCCCAGCGCGGCGCCTCCTCGGTGGCGTAGGCGTTGACCGCGTAGAGGTCGAGCCAGCCGTCGCCGTCGTAGTCGAGCCAGCACAGGCCGGAGCCCGTCATGGCGACCGGGTCGGTGGTGACGCCCCAGCGGAACGCGCCGTGCCGGAAGTCGATGCCGGCCTCGCCCGGCGACGTCGACGAACGCGATCTCGCGGCGGACCAGGCCGCGGCTCAGCGGCCGGGGCCGGCCCCGGCTCCGGCTCCGACCGCTCGCTGGCGTCGCCGCCGTCCCCGGACGACCCGGAGGTGCACGCCGCGGCCATCAGGCCGGCGGCGAGCACGGCGGCGATGCGCTGGGCCCCTGCCCTCGGCAGCGCCCGCACTGCGCTCATGGTCCCTGCCCGCTCCGCTCACACCACGCCGCGGGCAGCCTTGCGCCGCGTGGACAGGGCGTCCACCAGCACCGCGGACAGCAGGACCAGGCCCGTGATCACGAACTTCGTGCCGGTGGCCAGGTTGAGCAGGCCCATGCCGTTGTCGATGGCGACGATCACCAGCGCACCCAGCAGCGCCGACACCACGCGGCCCCGTCCCCCGAACAGACTGGTGCCGCCGATCACCGCGGCGGCGATGACGTTGAGCAGCAGGCTGCCGCCGCCGGCGTTGGTGGCCACCGAGCGCAGCCGCGAGGCGAGGATGATCCCGCCCAGCCCGGCCATGAACCCGGCGATCATGAACACGTTGATGCGGACCCGGTCGACGTTGATGCCCGCCCGGCGGGCGGCCTCGGCGTTGCCGCCGACCGCGTACACGTGGCGGCCGAACCGGGTCCGGGAGGCCACGAACGACCAGAACACGAACAGGATCAGCACGAGCACGGTCACCCTGGGGACGCCCGCGGTCACGGTTGGCGTACCACACGACCGCACCGGTCACGACGGCCAGGCCCGCCACCTGCAGGGCGATGACGACGAGCGGCTTGGAGTCGAGCCCCCGGGCGTCGGCGCGAGCGTGCCGTCTGCAGCTGGGTGAGGGCGTAGGCGGCCACCCCCACCGCGCCGACGACCCAACCCGCGGCGTCGCTGAGGAAGGCGTTGGCGATGTCGACCACTGTGTCGTTCTGGATCCGGATGGTGCCCGACGTCGCGTAGTCGGTCGTGAGGATCAGCACGACCCCCGTACCAGATCAGCAACCCCGCCAGCGTGACCACGAACGACGGCACGCCCGCCTTGGTGATGACGAGAGCCTGCACGAGACCTATGAGGGTCGTGACGAGCAGCGCGAACCCGACGGCCGCCCACCAGGGCCACTCGGCCCCGTCGGGCCGCAGCAGCAAGGTCATGCTCACGCCGCCGATGGCGCTCGACATAGGCCACGGACAGGTCGATCTCGCCGATGAGCAGGACGAACACGACGCCGATGGCGATCGTGGCGATGGCGAGCCATCTGCAACAGCAGGTTGGTGAAGTTGCGCTCGACGAAGAACGTGTCGTCCAGCAGGCCGAACACGATGCCGATGACGATGAGGCCGACGATGATCGGCAGCGAGCCCAGCTCGCCGGCCCGGACCCCCTCCCACCAGCGGCGGATGTAGCCACCGAGCGTCTCGGCCGGTGAGCCTCGAGCCCGCGCGCCTGGCGCAGCCGGCGGCAGGCTCTCGTCGGCGACGGGTCCGGCGTCGACCTGCGGCGTGGCGCGGGGATCGAGCGTCATCGGTCCGCCACCCCCAGGTCGGCCATCCCCGGCACGTGGTCGACCGTGCCGGCGGTGATGGCGTGCACCACCTCCTGCTGCGTCGTGTCGGCGCGCTCCAGCATGGCGACCCGCTGGCCGAGCCGCAGGACGGTGATCCGGTCGGCGACCTCGAACACGTCGTGGAGGTTGTGGGAGATGATCACCACCCCCAGGTCGCGATCAGCCAGGCGCCGGACCAGGTCGAGCACCTGGCGGGTCTGGGCCACGCCCAGCGCCGCCGTCGGCTCGTCGAGGATGAGCAACTTCGAGTTCCACATCACCGACTTGGCGACGGCGACGGCCTGCCGCTGACCACCGGACAGGCCGGCCACCGTCTGGCGGACGGACCCCAGCGTGGTCACCGACAGGCTCTGCAGCGTCTCGCGCGCCGCGTGCTCCATGCTCGACTCGTCGAGCACGAAGCCGCGCCGCGTGCGCTCGCGCCCGAGGAACATGTTGGCGGTGACGTCGAGGTTGTCGGCCAGGGCCAGGTCCTGGTACACGACCTCGATGCCGAGGCGCGCGGCCTCCCGCGGGCTGTGGATCACCACCCGGTCGCCGTCGACGCAGAAGCTGCCCCTCGTCGAACGGGTAGATGCCGGCCACGCACTTGATGAGCGTGGACTTGCCCGCCCCGTTGTCGCCGACGAGGGCCATGACCTCGCCGGCGCGGACCTCGAAGTCGACGCGGTACAGGGCCTGCACCGCGCCGAACGCCTTCGAGACCCCCTGGCACTCGAGGAGCGGGGTGGTCACGAGTTCTGCTGGCAGAACTCGGTGCTGGCCACGTCTCCCGTGCAGAGCTCGTCCACGGTCCGGAACTCGTCCGCGATGACCGTGTCGGCCACGTTGTCGATGGTCACGCCGATCGGGACCAGCGCGACGTAGGGCACGATGCCGTCGCCGCGAGGACTCGTCCGCGGGCTCGCCCGTCTCGGCCTCGATGCCGATGATCGAGACCTCCGAGCCGCCCGACGCCAGCTCCGACTCGTAGGAGTTGGCCGCATCCTCGATGCTGTCGCCGGCCCGCAGGCCCAGAGCGATGGCTGCGGCCACCCCGGCCTCGTCCTGGATCGGCTTGTAGACGCTCACCGTCTGCTTGCCGAGCAGGACGTTCTGGATGCCGGCCGCGGTCGCGTCCTGGCCGCTCAGCGGCACGGGCCCGACCCCGGCGGCCTCGAGGGCGTTGATCACCGAGTTCGCCAGCCCGTCGTTGGCCGCGAAGACCGCGTCCACCTCGTTGTTGGCGTCCACCAGGATCTGCTCCATCAGCGTCTGGGCTTCCTGGTTGTCCCAACCGGGGACGAACTGGTCGGCGACGAGCTCCCAGTCGCCGGCGTCCACCCGCTCGTTGACGGTCTCCTCGTAGCCGGCCTTGAAGAGGAACGAGTTGTTGTCCTCCTCGCCGCCGTTGAGCATGACGACCCGAGCGGGGTCGAGGGCGAGATCGTCGATCGCAGGCTCCATGGACTCGGCCATGGCCGCGCCGACCTGGACGTTGTCGAAGCTCACGTAGGCATCGCCGCCCGAGCCCCCGGTGTTGAACCGGTCGTACTCGACGACGGCGACGTCGGCGTCCTTGGCCTGGTCGATGATGGTGGCGCCCGACCCGGTGTCGAGGCTGGTGAGCACGATCACGCTCGCACCGTCGGCGATCGCCTGCTCGGCCTGCGACTGCTGCGTGGCGGCGTCGCCCTCGGCGTTGACGATCGTGAAGTCGTCGTCCTCGCTCAGGCCGGCGGCCTCGAACGCCTCGGTGAAGAACCGCCGGTCGTCCTGCTCCCATCGGTCGGACGATGCCGTGTCCGGAAGCAGCACCCAGATGCTGCCCTCGCCGCCGCCGTCGCCGCTCGCCGCGTCATCGCTGCCGCCGTCGTCGTCATCGCCACACCCTGCGGCGATGAGCCCCAGGACGGTGAGCGTGGCGACTGCCCGCCACACTCGATTGGCCTTGGACATGGTTCGTCCCCCCTCCGGATGACCGGTGTCGCCGCGGAAGTTACGACGCGAACCGTGAACAGGGCGCGAACGTTCGGTCAGGAGCGCGAACGAAACGTTAAAGATCCGCCTCAGGGTTGCGGAACGAAGCGGTAGCCCGACCTCGGCTCGGTGACGAACAGGGCGGCGCCGTGCGGGTCCTCCAGCTTGGAGCGCAGGCGGGCCATGTAGACCCGGGTGTACTCGGTCTGGGTCTCGTAGCCGGGTCCCCACACCCGCCGGAGCAGCGTGGCGTGGGTGAGCAGCACCCCGGGGTTGGCGGCGAACTCGCGCAGCAGCGCGAACTCGGTGGGGGTGAGGTGGACGAGCTCGCCGGCCTTGGTGACCTTGCGGGCCGCCAGGTCGATCTCCAGGTCGCCGCGCGCACACGGTGGCGGGCGCCACCGCCTCGGCCGGTGCGGGGCGGCTCCGGCGGAGCGTGGCGTTGATGCGGGCCAGCAGCTCCTCGATGCCGAACGGCTTGGTCATGTAGTCGTCCGCGCCGAGGTTGAGGGCGCGCACCTTGTCGGTCTCGGCCCGGCGGGCCGACAGCACGATGATCCCCACCGGCGAGCGCTCCCGCAGCTCGCGGCACAGCTCGAACCCGTCGACCGCCGGGAGCATGAGGTCGAGCAGCACGGCGTCGGGATCGTGGGCCTCGACCATGTCGATGGCGTCGTGGCCGTCCTTGGACACGACCACGTCGTGCGCCCGGGCCATGAGGTTGGCGCGGACGAGGTCGACGATGTTCTGGTCGTCCTCGATCAGCAGTACCGTCGTGCGGTCAGACGACATCGGGCTCCTTGAAGGCGTCGACGAGGTTCCACGCCGCGTCCGGCGGTGCGTCGGCCGCGTCGGCCGGCTCGCACGGCAGCGTGACCACGAAGCGGGCGCCGCGGCGGGCCGGGGCCGCCACGAGCGTCCCGCCGTGGGCCACCACGATGCCGCGGGCGATCGGCAGGCCGAGCCCGGCGCCGGCGACGTCGGCCGCGGCCCGCACCCGGGGCTCGAAGATGCGCGTGGCGAGCGCGTCCGGGATGCCGGGCCCGTGGTCGGCGACCTCCACCTCGGCGGTGCCCGGTGCCTTGCCGCGGCGCACCGTCACGTCGACGCCGTGGCGGGAGGCGCCGTGGGCGACGGCGTTCTCCAGCAGGTTGACGAACACCTGCTCCAGCCGGTCGTGGTCGCCCCACACCGGCTCGACGTCGCGCCCGGCGTGGATCCGGATGGTGGCGTCGTCCGCCACCAGCCGCCGGGCGGTCTCGACCACCAGGGCCAGGTCGCACCAGTGGCGCTGCAGGCGCAGGACCCCGGACTCGATGGCCGACGAGTCGAGCAGGTCGCCGACGAGGCGCTCGAGGCGCGCGCCCTCCGCGGCGATGGACCGCAGGAACCGGTCGGTCGATGCCGCGTCCCACGTCAGGTCGGGCTGCAGCAACGTCGAGGCGAAGCCCTTGATGGCCGTCAGCGGGGTGCGGAGCTCGTGGCTGAGCGACGACAGGAGCTCGCGCTGGATGGCCTGCGAGCGGCGCAGGGCCGCGGTCTCGCGCCGGGCGTGCTCCAGGGCCTCGCCCTCCATGGCCAGGGCGAGCGAGCGGGTTGCGTCGTCGAGCAGCTCCAGCGTGTCGCCCGGCGTTCCGCCCGCGGGGAGGTGGGCCACCAGCACCGCTCGGCCCTCGGGATGGCGGAGGGCGACCGCGGCCAGGTCGGGCTGGACGAAGCGCGCCCCGAGTCCGGCCTCGTCCGCGAGGACGGCGCGGGCGGCCTCCCGGAACCGCTCGCCGGTCTCCCCGGGAGCGCCGTCTCGCTCGGGGCGGCGCCCGGGCGCCGCGGTCACGAGATCGACCAGCTCGTCGTGCCGCTCGATGAGCACCCCGACCGCGGTCGCACCGAGCGCCCGGCGGAGGGCGAGGGACGAGGCGGCCAGGCCCCCGACCACGCGGTGGGGTCCGGCCAGCGTCTCCAGCATCTTGCGCAACGACTCGAGGATGCGGTTCCGGCGGGACACCTCGGCGAGCAGGCGCTCGCGCTCGATGGCCGCGGCCACGTAGCCCAGGTAGAGGCGCGCCAGCTCCAGCTGGGCGGGGTCCGGGCCGCCGACGGACGTGGCGAAGCCGGACACGGTGCCGAGCACGCCCCGCGTCCCGACGATCGGTGCGGCCCACTCGCTGCGGATGCCCGACGCCGCCGCGGCCCGCCGGTACCGCTCGGGCGCCGGGTCGGTCGAGAGGTCCTCGACCACCACGGCCTCGGCCCGCGCGCCGGCGAGGCCGGCGCAGCCACCCGCCACCCCCAGCTCGAGGCGGTCGTTCACCTCGAGCAGCGGGGCCGGCAGGCCGACCGCGGCGGTGCGGCGCAGCAGGGGATC
The DNA here is from genome assembly GCA_963842395.1 of uncultured Acidimicrobiales bacterium. Taxonomy (GTDB): domain Bacteria; phylum Actinomycetota; class Acidimicrobiia; order Acidimicrobiales; family VFJN01; genus ZC4RG19. The sequence continues at coordinate 864,492 of CAWJGJ010000001.1, read as the reverse complement.
GGCGCCGCCGTGGGGCTCGAGGAGGTGCACGCAGAGCATCTCCTGATCGAGTGCGGCGGCCATGGCCGAGACGATGAGGGGCAGCGACGCCGCGGGCTCGACGTCCGAGAGCTGGTCGACCAGGCTGCGCAGGCGCTGGAGCTGGCGCCGGGCCATCGAGTCCATCTCGATGCCGGACATGAGCGCCACGATGTCGTCGCGGTGCACCTCCAGCGGCGAGACGTCGGCCACCACCCTGCCGTCGCGCAGCACCACCACCCGGTCCGCCAGCGCGAACACCTGGTCGAGGTCGTGGGTCACGAGGAGGATGCCCGCGCCGGCGTCGCGGCGCTGGCGGATGGCGTCCTGGACCCGCTGGGTCTCGGTGACGCCGAGCGAGGCCGTCGGCTCGTCCAGCAGGAGGAGCCGCGGCTCGCTCCACAGCGCCCGGGCCAGCGCCACGAGCTGGCGCTGCCCCCGCGACAGCCCGCGCACCGGCCGGTCGAGCGGCAGGCTGTCGGCCCCGACCCGCCGGAGCACCGCCGCCGTGCCCTCGCGCATGTCGCTCTCGGCGATCACCCAGCGCCCGCGCTCCCGGCCCAGGTACACGTTGGCCACGACGTCGAGGTCGTCGCACAGGCCGTGGTCCTGCCAGAGGACCTCGAGCCCCGCCCGGCGCACCTGGTCGGGCGTGGAGGGCAGCGGGGCGCCGGCGAGCCGGACGTCGCCCTCCTCGGGCTCGAGGATCCGCGCCAGGCAGGCCACGAGCGTGGACTTCCCGGCGCCGTTCTCGCCCACCAGCGCGACGACCTCGCCCCGGCCGACGCGCAGGCTCACGTCGCGCAGCACGGTCAGCCGGCCGAAGCGCTTGGTGATCCGCCGTGCGTCGAGGCACGGCGCGCCGTCGCCGGCCAGCTGCCGTCGCTCCACACCGAGCTCTGTCACCGCGCCTCCGTCCCGCCCCTCCGTCACGCGCTCGGGGCAGGTCGTCGCTAGTTTGGCCCGCCGGACGGCGGCAGGAGGCGAGAGTGACGTCCGACGACGCCTCAGGTGCCGACGACACCCCCGTCGTTCTTGGTGATCACGACGAGGGCCGATCGCGGCCGGCCACCGGAGGAGCCGTCGGGCCACGAGCTGAACTGCTTGGGGTTGGCCGGGTCGTTGTCGCCCGACGGGGCCTCCCCGGGGTGCTGGATGCCGACGAACAGCGCCCGCCGGTCCGGCGTGGAGAAGCAACCGGTGATCTCGGCACCCGCGGGTCCCACGAGGAAGCGGCGCACCTCCCTGGTCGTCGGATCGGCGGCCAGCATCTGGTTGTGCCCGAACCCGGCGTACGCCCCCGCGTTGATGGTGCTGCTCGACACGTCCGTCTGGATCCACAGCCGCTCGTCGGGGTCGACGTAGATGCCGTCGGGTGAGCCGAACTTGTCGCCATTGATCGTCGAGCCGTGGGCCGGCACGTCCGGGTCGCCGGCCAGCGCGAAGATCTCCCAGAAGAAGACCGGGTCGCTGAAGTCGGTCTGGTAGCCCCACCGGACGATGTGCCCGTAGACGTTGTTCGCCCGCGGGTTGGCGGCGTCCACCGTCGCCGCGGTGCGACCGGTGTTGTTCGTGAGGGTGACGTAGACCTGCTTGCGCGAGTCGATCACGTCGATCCACTCGGGGCGGTCCATCTTCGTCGCCCCGACCGCGTCCGCCGCGCCCCGGGCGTTGATGAGGATGTCGGCCAGGGCCACGCCGCCGAGCGCCGGGTTGTCCGGTGTGAGCGGCAGCCAGTCGCCCGTGCCGTCGGCGTTGAACCGCGCGACGTACAGCACGCCGTCGTCCAGCGGGTGCCTGCCCTGGCGGAAGGCGCGTCGCCACGGCTCGTTGGAGAGGTAGCGGTAGATGTACTCACCGGCCTGGTCGTCGCCCATGTAGACGACCACCCGGCCGTCGTCGGTCTCCTCGACCCAGGCCCCCTCGTGCTTGAGGCGGCCGAGCGCCGTCCGCTTCACCGGCGTGCTCGTCGGCTTCCACGGGTTGATCTCGGTCACCCAGCCGAAGCGGTTCGGCTCGTTCGGCTCGACGTCCGCGTTGAAGCGGCTGTCGGTCAGGTGCCACAGCACGCCCGGGTTGGCGGAGTTGACGCCGTAGCGGGACTCCAGCGCGTTGGGGGCGGTGTTGAGGAAGTACCCGTTGAAGTTCTCCTCGCAGGCGAGGTAGGTGCCCCAGGGGGTGTAGCCCATCGCGCAGTTGTTCAGCGTGCCGAGCACCCGGCGACCGGTCGGGTCCGCGCTCGTCCTGAGCAGGTCGTGGCCCGCCGCCGGGCCACCGATGTCGATCGGCGTCGACGCCGTGATGCGGCGGGCGAAGGCCGACGGTCGGCGCACCTTCCACTCGCGGAGCTTGACGACCTCGATCACCCCGACGCCGTGGGCTGCCTGGGACTTGGCCGTCTTCTCCGCGTTCCAGTTCGCCTTGCCGTCGGGGAAGAGGAGCACGTCGTCGGTGTACTCGTGGTTCTGCACGATCAGCCCGCGGTTGTTGCCGAGCAACGGGAAGGGGAAGTACACGATCCCGTCGTTGTGCATGCCCCACTGCTGGGCCTGCTCGGCGGCGGTGTTGCTCGCGTCCGGCTTGAACGCCGGGCCGCGGGACACGGGATCGCCCCACGCGATGAGCACCTTGGCGGTGTACCCGGGCGGCACCGTCACCTGATCCGCGGTCGCGGTCCCGATGCCCGTGAAGCCGAGCAGCGGCCCCCGTCGGCCCGCCGCCTCGGCCTCCGCCGTCCGTGCCGTCAGCAGGGTGGACAACCCGCCACCCGCCGCGCCCGCCGCGACTCCCGCGGCGGCGACCGCCAGGCCGCCGCCGACGACAGAGCGCCGCGACAGCCGCTGCTCCAGCACGTCCTGGAACGTCTCGTTCGACGACAGGTTGCAGACGTCGTCGTCCTCGTCGAGCTTGCCCATGACCCGTCACCCCCGCTCGTGGCGTATGGCGGGAACGTAGAGGAGCGGGATAGCCGCGAACCGGCGACCAGGTGAACGGCTGCCGACAGTCGGGCGAACGGGAGGCGCCAGGCCCGTCTCCGTCCCGCGCGTTCGTCACGCGCCCGGCAGACGTCGCCGCTAGGTTGGCCCGCCAGACGGCGGCAGGAGGCGAGAGTCATGCCCGACGACTACGTGCCCACCCCCGGCGACCAGTTCACCTTCGGCCTGTGGACGGTCGGCAACCCCGGCCGCGACCCGTTCGGTCACGAGGTGCGGCCGCCGCTCGATCCGGTCGACGCCGTCCACCGGCTCGCCGACCTCGGGGCCTACGGGGTGAACTTCCACGACGACGACCTGGTGCCCCCCGGGTCGTCGACCGCCGAGCGGGAAGCCATCCTGAAGCGCTTCCGGCGGGCCCTCGACGACACCGGCATGCGGGTCCCGATGGCCACCACCAACCTGTTCTCGCGGCCGGTGTTCAAGGAGGGCGCGTTCACCGCCAACGACCCCGCGGTGCGCCGCTTCGCCATCGCCAAGACCCTCGACGCCATCGAGCTCGGTGCCGAGCTGGGCGCGCACGTGTACGTGATGTGGGGCGGGCGCGAGGGCGTCGAGGCCGACGCCGCCAAGGACGTGCGGGACGCACTCGACCGCTACGCGGAGGCCGTCGACATCTGCTGCGCCCACGTGCGCGACCGCGGCTACGACCTGCAACTCGCACTCGAGCCCAAGCCGAACGAGCCCCGCGGCGACCTGTTCCTGCCCACGGTCGGGCACGCGCTGGCGTTCATCGGCGAGCTGGAGTGGCCCGAGATGGTGGGCCTCAACCCCGAGTTCGCCCACGAGACCATGTCCGGCCTGTCGTTCCACCACGCCGTCGCCCAGTGCCTGTGGCACGGCAAGCTGTTCCACATCGACCTCAACGCCCAGCGCATCGGCAAGTTCGACCAGGACTTCCGGTTCGGCAGCGAGGGGATCCGCGACGCGTTCTACCTCGTGAGACTGCTGGAGGACTCGGGCTGGGGCGGCATGCGCCACTTCGACGCCCACGCCTACCGCACCGAGGACGCCGACGGCGTGTGGGACTTCGCCCGGGGCTGCATGCGCACCTACCTGATCCTGCGGGACAAGGCGCGCCGCTTCCGGGAGGACCCCGAGATCCAGGAGGCGCTGCGGGCCGCGCAGGCCGACCGCCTGGCCGAGCCGTCCCTCCCCGGCGGGAAGTCCCCCGAGGCGGTCGCCGGGCTGCGGGCGGAGGCGGCGGCCGCCGACGAGGTCGCGCTCGGGGCCCAGGGCTACGGCCACGAGCGCCTCGACCAGCTCGTGACCGAGCTGCTGCTCGGCGCCCGCTGACGGGCGGACGGCGGCCAGCCCGTGGCGTCGTCCGGGGAGGCGTCGATCAGCGGAGCGTCCCGGGGGGCGCCCGGCCGGTCGGCGCTGGTCGTCGGGGTCGACAGCTCGACCCAGTCGACGAAGCTGGAGGCCCGCGACCCGGACACGGGGCGCCTCGTCGCCAGCGCCCGGGCGCCGCATCCTCCCACCGCGCCGCCGCGCAGCGAGCAGGACCCGGCGGCGTGGTGGGAGGCATTGGGGCGCGCCGGCGCCGACCTGGGCGTCGGGCCGGTCGAGGCGCTGGCGGTCGCCGGCCAGCAGCACGGGATGGTCGTGCTCGACGCCGGCGACGCGGTGGTGCGGCCGGCCAAGCTATGGAACGACACCGAGTCGGCGCCCGACGCCGCGGCGCTGGTCGCCCGGCTGGGCGCCGAGGCCTGGAGCGACGCGGTCGGGTCGGTGCCGGTCGCGTCCTACACCGTGACCAAGCTGGCGTGGCTGCGGCGCTGCGAGCCCGAGGCCTGGGCCCGGCTGGCGCGTGTCGTCCTGCCCCACGACTGGCTCAACCTGCGCCTCACCGGGTCGGCGACCACCGACCGGGGCGATGCCTCGGGGACGGGCTACTGGTCGCCGGCCACCGGAGCATGGCGGACCGACCTGCTGGAGCTCGTCGACGGCGGGCGCGACTGGGCGGGCTGCCTGCCGGAGCTGCGGGGCCCCGCCGAGCCGGCCGGCCGGGTGCGGGGCGACGCCCGCGAGCTCTTCGGACCGGCGCTCGTCGGCCCGGGCACCGGCGACAACATGGCCGCCGCCCTCGGGCTGGGCCTGGCGCCCGGCGACGTCGCGGTGTCGGTGGGCACGTCGGGCACCGTCTTCACGGTCAGCGACACGCCGGCGGCCGACCCCGAGGGCATCGTGGCCGGCTTCGCGGACGCCACAGGCCGCTACCTGCCGCTCGTCTGCACGCTGAACGCCGCCCGGGTGCTCGACACGGTGGCCGGTCTGCTGGGCGCCGACCACGCGGGGCTCGACGACCTGGCGCTCGCCGCGCCGGCGGGGGCGCGAGGGCTGACCCTGCTGCCGTACCTCGACGGCGAGCGGACGCCGAACCGCCCCGACGCCACGGGCACGCTCGCGGGGCTGCGGACGCGGCACGGGCGGACCGACCTGGCGCGGGCGGCCGTCGAGGGCGTCGCCCACGGGCTGCTCGACGGGCTCGACGCGCTGGTGGCGCACGGCCTCGCCGCCGCCGGTCGCCTGGTCATGACCGGGGGCGGAGCCCGCTCGCGGGCGTTGCGGCAGGTGCTGGCCGACCTCAGCGGGCGCGTCGTGGAGGTCCACGCCGGCGCCGAGACGGTGGCCCGCGGTGCGGCCGTGCAGGCGGCGGCCACGCTGGCGGGCGCCGGCCCGGAGGAGATCGCCGCCGCCTGGCGGCCCCGGCCGGACGCCGTTGTCGAGCCCGGCGCCGCCGTCGATCGGCCGGCCCTCCGAGCGGCCTACCACCGCGTGCGCGACACGGGCGAGGCGCCCCGCTGACCGGCCGCCACCCCGGTCAGGGCGTTGCGGAGGGCGGCGCCGCGGGCATGGGGGCCGGCGGTCGGTGCGCGCCGATCACTGACTGCTGGACGTCGCCCAGAGGTTGATCCCGGCGTCGGTGGCGTGCTGGTCGATGGCGTCGAGCTCGTCGTCGCTGAGGGCGAGGTTGTCCAGGGCGGCCAGGTTGGCGTCCAGCTGGGCGACGCTGCTCGCGCCGATGACCAGCGAGGTCATGCGCGGGTCACGCAGCGCCCAGGCCAGGGCGAGCTGGGCGAGGCTCTGCCCGCGCCGCTCCGCCACCGCGGCCAGCGCCCGGACCCGGGACAGCCGGTCGTCGGTGAGCATGTCCCGGCTCATGGCGCCGCCCGTGGCCACCCGCGAGTCGGCCGGGACGCCGTCGAGGTACCTGTCGGTGAGCAGGCCCTGGGCGAGGGGCGAGAAGGCGATGCAGCCGGCGCCGACGGCCTCCAGGGTGTCGAGCAGCCGGTCGTCCTCGATCCAGCGGTTGACCATCGAGTAGGACGGCTGGTGGATCAGCAGGGGCACGCCGCGTTCGGCGAGGAGCCGCGCCGCCTCGGTCGTGCGCGCGGAGGAGTACGACGAGATCCCGGCGTAGAGCGCCTTGCCCTGCTCCACGGCGGTGGCCAGCGCCGACATCGTCTCGTCCAGGGGCGTTTCCGGATCGACGCGGTGGGAGTAGAAGATGTCGACGTAGTCGAGGCCCATGCGCAGCAGGGACTGGTCCAGCGAGGCGAGCAGGTACTTGCGCGAGCCGCCGTCGCCGTACGGGCCGGGCCACATGTCGTACCCCGCCTTCGTGGAGATCACGAGCTCGTCGCGGTGGTGCGCGAAGTCGGTGGCCAGCAGCCTCCCGAAGGTCTCCTCCGCGGCGCCGTACGGGGGGCCGTAGTTGTTCGCCAGGTCGAAGTGCGTCACGCCGAGGTCGAACGCGCGCCGGCAGATGGCCTGCTGGGTCGCAAACGGCCGGTCGGTCCCGAAGTTGTGCCACAGCCCCAGCGAGATCGCCGGCAGCACCAGTCCGCTTCCCCCGCACCGGCGGTAGGTCATGGTCCGGTAGCGGTCATCCGCCGCCCGGTACGCGCCCTCATCGCTCATGGTCGTTTCCCCTCCTCCGGTCGCGGGCCCATGCTGACAGACGACGCCCGCAGTCCCGCGCCCGGCGCGGTCGACCAGCGAGCGGAGGCGTGCCAGCCGCGGTACATTCCGGACTCGAACACGTGCGTCACTTTCGGCGACCGGTGACAGGTGCGCCGCACCGACGAGCTTCTGAGGGGAACCGTGTCACGTACCAGCCGTGTCGCCGCCGCATTGGCCCGGGACCAGGCCGAGGCCGGCCGTTGACCGCTCCCCGCGGCCAGTGCCAGCCGTGATCGTCGCCGCCTCGGTCGGCGAGGACCTGTTCCGCGGCATCCTCCAGGGGGCGGCACCGGGGACGGTCTATGCGCTGATCGCCCTGGGCTTCGTGCTCGCCTACAAGACGAGCGGCGTGTTCAACCTGGCGTTCGGCGCCCAGGCCTACGTCTCGGCGGCCATGTTCTTCCAGGCGCGCGAGGAGTGGGGCTGGGGCCGGCTGCCGGCGCTGCTGGTGTCGGTCTTCCTCGTGGCGCCGGTGCTGGGGCTGGTGCTCGAGCGGCTGATCTTCCGCCACCTGCGCACGGCCTCGGCGGTGGCGAAGCTGGTCGTCGCCATCGGGCTGACGGTCGCCATCCCGGCCCTGTTCGACCTTCTCGTCGGGTTCGAGGCCGTCGCCGGCGTCACGCCCGAGGGCATCGTGCCCGATGGCGCGAGCGTCTTCTACGACCCGTTCGGGGTGTACGCGTTCAGCCGGGACGAGCTGGTGGCGATGGCGGTCGCGCTGGCGGCCATGCTGGCGCTTGCCGCGCTGTTCCGGTACTCGGCCATCGGGCTCCAGATGCGCGCCGTGGTGGAGAGCCCGCGCATGACCGAGCTCAACGGCATCCGGGCCGACCGCATCTCGGCGTTCAGCTGGGCCCTGTCGAGCGTGTTCGCCGGGTTGGCCGGGGTGCTCATCGCCCCCCGGTTCAACACGCTCGCGTCGGCGGACTTCTTCAACCTGGTGGTCGTGGCCATCGCCGCGGCCGCGGTGGGGCGGCTGTTGAACCTGCCCCTGGCGTTGGTCGGCGGGGTGGCCCTGGGCGTGCTCATCGCCCTGGCCAACACGTTCCTGCCCCGATGGTCGGGCGACAATGCGTTCCTGGCGTCGATCCAGGAGAACGTCACGCCGGCGATGCCGTTCCTCGTGCTGTTCGGCGTCCTCGTCCTGTGGCGGGCGGTGCGAGAGACGCGCGAGAGCGCCGACCCGCTGTCGGGCGTCGATCCGCCGCCACCGGCACCCGCCGCGCTCGATCGCAGCGTGGGCCTCACCCGCGCCACCCGGGTGTTCGGCGTGGTGTTCCTCGGCGTCGCGGGCTTCGTCGTGCTCACCCAGGCGGACGCGTCCTGGCTGTTCATCGTGACCCAGGCCGTGATCCTCTCGACGATCTACCTGTCGATCACCGTGATCACCGGGCTGGCGGGGCAGATCTCCCTGTGCCAGGGCGCCTTCGCGGCGATGGGCGCCTTCACCGCGTTCCAGCTGACCGACCGCTACGGGATGTCGGTGCTGCTCGCCGCGCTGGTCGGGGCGGTCATCGCGGCGGCCGCGGGAGCGCTGCTCTCGCTGCCGGTGCTCCGGCTGGGCGGGGTGTGGGTGGCGATCGCCACCCTGGCGTTCGCCTTCTTCTTCGACGCGGTGATGGTGAAGCTGCCCTGGGTCGGTGGCGGCGACACGTCCCTCCTCCAGGGCACCCGGGTGCCGCGGCCCACGATCGGGCCGTGGGACCTCGCGGACGACACCCAGTTCCTGGTGCTGGCCGTCGTCGTGTTCGCGGTCGCGTCCGTGGCGGTGATCCTCATCCGGGAGGGCAGCACGGGCCGCACCCTGCGGGCGCTCCGGGGCAGCGAGGTGGCGGCGCAGTCGGTGGGGATCTCGCCCGCGCGGGCCCGGGTGACCGCCTTCGCCGTGTCGGCGTTCATCGCCGGGCTCGGTGGCGCCATGCTCGCCATGCACCAGGAGAACGTGAACTACAGCAGCAACTTCGCGCCGTTCGCGGCGCTGTTCTGGCTGGTGCTGGTGGTGTCGCTCGGCTCGCGGACGGTCGAGGGCGCCGCCCAGGCCGGCGCCGCCTTCGCCCTGTTCGACGCCGTGCTGCTGCAGGGTGCGATCTTCGGGTGGATCCTGCGCAGCGAGGACCGCATCCCCGGCTTCCTCCCGCTGTCGCCGAAGTGGCGCCTGGTCCTGTTCGGCCTGGCCACGATCCAGTTCGCCCGCCACCCCGAGGGCCTGGTGGAACACGGCAAGCGTCGGGCCGGCGGGCACGCGGAGCGGCTCCTGTTCCGCAGGGGCGAGGGCGCCGGCGGGGAAGCCGACGGGGCCGGCGAGCCGGCGGCGGTCGGGCAGCGATCGGTCGAGGAGTCGGTCGCGTGAGCGACGCGGAGCGGACGGCCGGAGGTGCGCCGACGGGCGAGGTCGTGCTCGACGCCGCGGGGATCACCAGGTCGTTCGCGGGCATCGTCGCCCTCGACGACGTGTCGCTGCGGGTGCACGCGGGGGAGCGGGTGGGGCTGATCGGCCCCAACGGGGCCGGCAAGACCACGTTCTTCAACTGCGTCCTGGGCGTGCTCCGGCCGGATCGGGGCACCACCCGCCTGGCCGGGGAGGACATCAGCGGCCTGCCGGTCCACGCCCGGGCGCGGCGGGGCATCGGGCGGTCGTTCCAGCGCATCGAGCTGTTCCCCGAGTCGACGGTGCGCGAGCACCTCCTCGTCGCCGAGCGCACCCGGCGGGGCACCGGACGCCTGTGGCGGGACCTGCTGGGGATGGGCCGACCCCGGGCCGACGAGCTGGCCGCCTGCGACGAGGTCCTCGACCTGCTCGGGCTGGGCGGGTTGGCCGACGAGCCGATCGAGCACCTGAGCCTGGGCCAGGGCCGGCTGGTCGAGGTCGGCCGGGCGCTCATGACCCACCCCAGGCTGCTCCTGCTGGACGAGCCCTCGTCGGGCCTCGACCGGGAGGAGACGCGCGACCTGGCGGCCACCCTGCGGGCGGTGCAGGCCGAGCAGGGCTTCGCCATCCTGCTGGTGGAGCACGACGTCGAGCTGGTCGCCGGCTTCACCGAGCGGTGCTACGTGCTCGACTTCGGGTCGCTCATCGCCGAGGGGCCCACCCCGGAGGTGCTCGCCAGCCCCGAGGTGCGCGCCGCTTACCTCGGCGACATGGAGGTGCAGGCGTGACGTCCGTGCTCGAGCTGGACCGGGTCTCGGCGGGCTACGGGCCGTTCCGGGCGCTGTTCGACGTGTCCCTCGCCGTCGCCCCCGGCGAGGCGGTCGCGCTGCTCGGCGCCAACGGCGTCGGCAAGACCACGCTCGCCCGAGTGGCGACCGGCCTCGTCACCCCGACCGCCGGTGCGGTCCGCGTGGAAGGGGAGGACGCCACGGGTTGGGCCGCCTACCGGTTCGCCCGGGCCGGCATCGCGCACGCGCCCGAGGGCCGGTCGGTCTTCGCCACCCTCACCGTGGAGGAGAACCTCCGCCTGTCGTTCCGGCGCTCCAAGGGCCGGGCGGGCACGGCGCCCGCGCTCGAACGCGCTTTCACGCAGTTCCCCGCGCTGGCCCGCCGCAGGGGCCAGCTCGCCGGTTCGCTGTCCGGCGGCGAGCAGCGCATGCTGTCGATGGCGCGGGTCCTGGTCGAGGCGCCCAAGCTGCTGGTGGCCGACGAGCTGTCGCTCGGGTTGGCGCCGATCGTCGTCGAGGAGATCTACCGGGAGCTGGCCCGGCTGCGCGAGGAGGGCACCGCGTTGCTCATCGTGGAGCAGCACGTCAACCAGGCGCTGGCGCTGTGCGATCGCGTGGTGCTGCTCGAGCACGGGTCGGTGTCCTGGGCGGGACCGGCCGCCGACGCGGCGTCCCGCGTCGTCGCCCAGCTGTTCGACACCGCCGCGGACTGACGCCTCGGCCTTCAGTCGGGGAGCGCCCCGAAGCCGCGGCGCATGACCGTGAGGGCCATGTCGACGCCCTCGGCCTCGGAGGCGAAGCCAAGGGTGTACACGACGTAGGGGATCCGTTCGAGCATGGCGAGGAGCACGGTGGCGTCCGCCTCCGGGTTGCCGAAGTCGCGTCGCTCGAGCAGCGCGACCAGACGGGTGAACAGCGATGCGGCCACCTGGGTCGAGAAGGCGGCCAGCACGGCGTTGGTCCGCATCTCCTGCCAGGTGCTGATGATGCCGCCGTCGGCCTCGTACGTGCGGAACCAGTCCTCGAGCCAGGCGCGGAGCTCGTCCCGGCCACCCTCGAGGTCCAGGCGGTCGACCAGGGCGACGGCCCGGGCGGCGGCGGGCTCCGCGAGGGCCTGGAAGAAGTCGTCCTTGTTGTCGAAGTACCGGTAGAAGGACCCGTGGCTGAGCCCGGCCTCGTCGGCGATGTCGTCGACCCGCGTGTCGTGGTAGCCGCGGGCGGGCAGCACCACCAGCCCGGCGTCGAGCAACCGCCGCCGTGTGCGCTCCGAACGGGGAGGCAGCGGGGGCGCGGGCGCCCGGGGGGCGCGGGCGGCGATCGTGATCCGGGCGCGGCGCGCCGGCCCGCGCCGGTCGACGTTCACGCCGTCGATCGGGCCCACCAGCACGCGGTGGACCAGCTCGGCCAGCGACGTGACGAGGGGGCGGAGGCTGATGCTCGCCGGGGCCCGCTCCGCGTAGAAGCTCGACCGGATGAGCACGGCCACGAGCCCGCCCATCAGCCGGACGTCGGAAGCGTCGTCGTCCCGGCCGAAGGCGCGGAGGAGGGCCTGCGCGGTGCGGTCGCCGATGCCGATCGACCGGCGGACCTCGGTGCCGTCCTCGCGGCCGGCGGCCTGGAACGACGCGAACACGGGCGCCCACCGCGCGTGCAGCGCCATGAAGTCGGCGATCCAGTCGGTGAGGTGGGCCACGCCGCCGGCGTCGCGCGTGACCGTGCCGAGCGCGCCCGCCAGGGCGAGCATCTCGTCGCCGAGCTGCCCGGCGAGCGCCCAGAACACGTCGTGCTTGGAGGAGAAATACTGGTAGAACGCGGGACGTGAGCAGCCGGCCCGGTCGGCGATCAGCTCGACGCGGATCTCGGCGAAGCCGACCTCGGCCAGCGCCTCGAGGGTGCCCTCCAGGATGCGGCGCCGCGTGTCGCCACCCCGCTCGCCGACGACCGGGTGCCCGAACGGCGCCCGCCGGGCGATGGTGTCGTCGACGCCCGCGTCGGTCATCGTTCCCGCCGGACGGGATCGCGCCGCGTGTCGATCACGATGCGCGCGGCGGGATCGGCCGCCGGCTCGTGGTGGATCGTCACCCCGCGCCGCCCGGGAGCAGCTCCAGCATCTGGCCGTCGGGGTCGCGGACCATCACGGCCAAGCCACGCACGTCGGTGTCGTCGAGCACCTCGCCACCGTGCGACCGGACCAGGTCGCAGGTGGCGGCGAGGTCGGCCACGGTGAAGGACAGGTGGGTGAGGCCCGGCTCGGTGAACGACCGCTCCCGGCGCGGGTCGTTGCCGTCGCGATCGAACTGCAGCAGCTCGAGCGTGAAGTCGCCGAGCTGCAGGTAGACGGCGGACAGGCCCACCGGCGGCGGGACGCGCAGCAGCTTGCCCGCCGCGCCGTCGGGGACGGCCAGGTCGCGCCGGTGGGCGAAGCCGAGCGCCTGCTCGTAGAAGCGGCGGGCGCGGGCCAGGTCGGCGACGCACAGCCCGACGTGATTGACGGTCGTCACGGTCGTCTACTCTAACAGTGACGTCAGTTCCGCCGCCGCGACAGCATCGGGAGACCTCGTGAGCACACCGTTCCGCGTCCAGCCCCTCGTGGACGACGAGAACCGTTTCTTCTGGACCTCGGGCGCCGACGGGCGCCTGCGATTCCTCCGCTGCCAGGAGTGCGGCTACTACCTGCACCCGCCGCTGCCCCGCTGCCCGCAGTGCCACAGCCGCGACCTCGCACCCGAGGCCGTCTCGGGCCGGGGCGAGGTTTTCTCCTACACGGTGAACCACCAGTCGTGGGACGGCACCACCGACCCCTACGTGATCGTGCTGGTGGCCCTGCCCGAGCAGGACGGGCTGCGGCTGACCAGCAACCTCGGAGGCGTCGAGGGAGACGAGGTGCGCATCGGGATGCCGGTGCAGGTCTGCTTCGAGCAGCACGGCGACGTGTGGTTCCCGCTGTGGGAGCCGGCCGCGGCCGGCGGCGGAGGCGGGTCCTGATGGAGGCCGAGCGTCGGGCGATCATCTCGGGCATCGGCCAGTCGGACGTCGGGCGCCGCCTCGGGCGCACCGGCCTCGACCTCACGGTCGACGCGGCGCTGGAGGCCGTCGCGGACGCGGGCCTGAGCCTCGCCGACATCGACGGCCTCGCCACCTACCCGGGCGCCGCCGCCGGCGCGGGGGCGGGCTTCTCGGGGCCCGGCAGCCCCGAGGTCCAGGACGCGCTGCGCCTTCGGCTGAACTGGCACAGCGGCGGGATCGAGGGCGCGGCCCAGCTGGCGGCGGTGGTCAACGCGGTGATGGCGGTGAGCGCCGGCCTGGCCCGGCACGTGCTCGTGTACCGCACGGTCACGGAGTCGACGGAGCAGGGCGCGGGCGGGCGGCAGGGCATCGGGCTCGGTGGCGGGGGCGGCGGGGGCGGCGGCGGTCGGGCGCCCCGGATGGGCGGCACCATGCAGTGGAACATCCCGTTCCGGGCGTACTCGGCCGCCAACTGGCTGGCGCTGACGGCACACCGGCACTTCCACGAGTACGGGACCACGCCGGAGCAGCTCGCCATGATCGCACTCACGTGCCGCGCCAACGCCCGGCTCAACCCCAAGGCGGTGTACCGCGAGCCGATGACCCTCGACGACTACTTCGCGTCGCGCATGGTCACCTCGCCGTTCCGCCTGTTCGACTGCGATGCGCCGGTCGACGGGTCCACGGCGGTCGTCGTCTCGGTGGCGGAGCACGCCGCAGACGTCGACCACCCGGTGGCCAGGGTCGAGGCGGTCGGCACGGCGCTGCGGGGCCGGCCGTCGTGGGACCAGTTCGACGACGCCACCACCATGGCCGCGCGCGACGCCGGCGCCCACCTTTGGGAGCGCACCGATCTCCGGCCCGACGACGTCGACGTCGCCGAGCTGTACGACGGGTTCAGCTTCCTCGCCATGACCTGGCTCGAGGCGCTGGGGTTCTGCGGCAAGGGCGAGTCGGGCCCCTTCGTCGAGGGGGGCCACCGCATCGCCCGCGACGGCGAGGTCCCGCTCAACACCAACGGGGGCCAGCTCTCGGCCGGTCGCCTCCACGGCTTCGGGTTCATCCACGAGGCGGTGCTCCAGTTGCGGGGCGAGGCCGGCGACCGCCAGGTGGTGGCGCGCAAGCGGGCGTCGGGGCGGGTGGAGGTCGCGGCCGTGGCCAACGGCGGCGGCCCCATCGCCGGGGCGATGCTGCTCACGCGGGAGGCCTGACGCGACGTCCCCGGTCACCGGCGCGAGCCACGCGTCGGAGGCCCCGCGCCGGGCGCCGCGAGCTTGTATCGTGGCGTCTAACAGTCGTGTCATTCCCCGAGGGGTCCGCCATGCCGTCCCGTGAGCTCAGCTTCCCGGTGTTCGACGCCGACAACCACATGTACGAGACTCGCGAGGCGCTCACCCGCTTCCTCCCCGACGCCTACGCGGGCGTCATCCAGTACGTCGAGGTCAAGGGCAGGACGAAGATCGCGGTCAAGGGCCGGATCAGCGACTACATCCCCAACCCCACCTTCGAGCGGGTGGCGGCGCCGGGTGCGCAGGAGGAGTACTTCAAGGTCGGCAACCCGGAGGGCAAGGGCCGCCGGGAGATCATGGGCCGGGGCATCGACGCCCCGCCCGCGTTCCGCGAGCCCGGGCCCCGGCTCGAGCTGATGGACGAGCTCGGGATCGACCGGGCGCTCATGTGGCCGACGCTCGCCAGCCTGGTCGAGGAACGCCTGCGCGACGACCCCGACGCGACCCACGTCGTCGTCCACGCGCTCAACGAGTGGATGCACGAGACGTGGACGTTCGACTACGAGGGCCGCATCTTCGCCACGCCGGTCATCACCCTGCCGATCGTCGAGAAGGCGATCGACGAGCTCGACTGGGTCACCGAGCGGGGCGCGAGGATCATCCTCGTGCGGCCCGCGCCCGTGCCCGGCCTGCGGGGGCCGCGCTCGTTCGCCCTGCCCGAGTTCGACCCGTTCTGGGAGCTGGTGCAGGAGCGCGACGTCGTGGTGGGCATGCACGCCTCCGACAGCGGCTACCAGCGGTACATCAACGAGTGGGACGGCGTGAGGGACGACGAGTTCACACCGTTCAGCGGGGGCTCCGCCTTCAGCGCCATCATCGGTGCCACCCACCGGGCCATCATCGACACGGTCGCCTCCGCCATCGGCCACGGCCTGTGCACGCGCTTCCCGGGCCTGAAGATCGCCCCGGTCGAGAACGGCAGCGGCTGGGTCCGGCCCCTGCTGCACGACATGGCGGCCGCCTACGCGTTCAGCCCCCACCTCTTCCGGGAGGACCCGGTGCAGGTGTTCAAGCGGAACGTCTTCGTCCACCCGTTCCACGAGGAGGACCCCAGGGGCCTGGTCGAGCTGCTCGGCGCCGGCAACGTGATCTTCGGCTCCGACTTCCCTCACCCGGAGGGCATGTCCGACCCGATCAGCTTCGTCGACGAGCTCGCCGGGCTGCCCGACGAGGACGTGGCCAAGATCATGGGCGGCAACATGAACCGCCTCATGAACCTGGTCTGAGCGGGCGGGCGGCGCCGTCAACCTCCGCCGGGGCCGCCCGCGGGCCCGAGGACGTAGTGACCGTCGCCCGGGTGGTGGTACCACCCGCCGGCCGCGGCGGTGCCGCCGTCGACGTGGATGGTCTGGCCGGTCACGTAGCTCGACAGGCCCGAGGCGAGGAACACCGCCGCACCGGCCATCTCGTCCACGTGGCCGACGCGGCCCATCGGCACCATGGCGGCGACGTGCTCGACCTGGCCGGTGGAGGCGAGCGCGCGCAGGCCCTCGGTCTCGGTGAAGTCCGGGGCCAGGCCGTTGACGCGGATGCCGTGGGGCGCCAGCTCCAGCGCCGCGGTGCGGGTGAAGTTGATGACGCCCGCCTTGGCCGCGGCGTAGGCGGCGTAGCCGGGCGCAGCGCGGGTCCCCTCGATCGACGTGACGTTGACGATGCTGCCCCCGGCCCCCGCGGCCACCATCTCCCGCGCCACCTTCTGGGTGCACAGCAGCACCTGGCCGAGGTTGGCGCGCACCAGGGCGTCCCACCCCTTGGGCGCCGTCTCCAGCAGGGGCGACCAGAACGTGCCGCCGGCGTTGTTCACCAGCACGGTCGGCGGTCCGAGCTCGGCCACCGTGCGGGCCAGGGCGGCGTCGACCTCGTCCTCGACCCGGACGTCGGTGACGCAGGCGAGACCGCCCACCTCGGCGGCCGCCGCGGCGGCGGTGGCCGCGTCGCGCTCCCAGATCGCCACCCGCGCCCCGAAGGCGGCCAGTCCGGCGGCGACGCCCCGACCGATGCCGGCGCCGCCCCCCGTCACCACCGCCACGGTGCCGTCCAACGTCGCCGCCGACCGCTCGAGAACCATGGCGCGGGACCGTACACACTCCCGGCCGCAGGCACCGTCCCCTCGCCCGTCCCCTCGGCGGGGTCATCCCGGCGCGGCGATGACCTGCTCTCCGTAGCGTTGGAGCGTCTCGACGACGTGGGCGAGCGAGTCGCCGGGCACACCGACCTGCACCCATGTCACACCGAGGGCGGCGAGCTCGGCCAGCCCCACGCGGTGGGCGTCGGCGTCGAACGCGTCGGACCACGGGGGGCCGCCCGCGGGGCAGGAGAAGGCGATGTCGACGGCGCCCGGGTCGCGGCCGGCGGCGTCCAGCCGACGGCGGAGGTCGTCGATGGCGGTGCCCAGGCTCTCGGGGGTGTCGAGGGGCACCGTGCGGGCGGTGCGGGCCAGCGTGGCCGGCGCCGGGAACGGGCACCAGCCCTGGCCCCGGTCGGCGACGCGCTGGCGGGCGCGGGGGCCGTTGCCGCCGATCCACACGGGCGGGTGGGGGTGGCTCACCGGGCGGGGATGGGCGGTGACGCCGCGGGCGCTGAAGTGGCGGCCCTCGACGGTCACGTCGTCGCCGGTCCAGATGGCCAGGAGCACGTCCAGGGCCTCGTCCATCAGGTCGTTGCGCTCGCTGTGGTCGACGCCGAGGGCGGCGAACTCGCCCTTGAGGTAGCCGGCCCCCACGGCCAGAGTGAACCGGCCGCCGGACAACACGTCGAGGGTGGACGCGGCCTTGGCCACGACGAACGGGTTGCGGTAGGGGAGCACGACGATGTTGGGGATGAGCCGCAGCGCCGTCGTGTGG
The DNA here is from genome assembly GCA_963842395.1 of uncultured Acidimicrobiales bacterium. Lineage (GTDB taxonomy): Bacteria > Actinomycetota > Acidimicrobiia > Acidimicrobiales > VFJN01 > ZC4RG19. The sequence continues at coordinate 847,218 of CAWJGJ010000001.1, read as the reverse complement.
GCGGCGGCGTAGCCGAGCGCCACGAACGGGTCGAGGGCGTCGTGACCGCCCGCGTCGAGCCACCGCTGGGACGGGGCGGGGTGGTCGGTGAACCCGATCCCGCCGAAGCCGGCGGCCTCGGCGGCGGCGGCCACCGCGGCGACGCCGGCGCCGGTCACCAGGTCGGGGTGGTAGGGGTGGGTCACCAGCGGGTGGGTGACGGCGAATCTCATGGCACCATCCGGTCGTCGTGGTCGGGGAGCTCGCTCGCTCGTCCGCCCGCTCACGCGGGCAGGGCCAGGAAGCCGCGGCGCAGCGTGGCGAGCATGTTCTCGACGGCGTCGTCCTCGGTGGTGAAGCCGAGGGTGTACACGCTGTACGGGACGCGCTCGATGAGCGCGAGCAGGGTGGTGGCGTCGACCGCGGCGTCGCCGAAGTCACGCCGCTCGAGCAGGCGCACCAGGCGGGTGAACACGGAGGCCGCCACCCGCCGGGAGAAGGCGTTCAGCTCCTCGCTCGTCTTCATCTCCTGCCAGGTGCTGATCACGCCGCCGTCCGCCCGGTACGCCGCCAGCCACCGGCGCAGCCAGTCCCGCAGCTCGTCGGGCGGGGCGTCCAGGCACAGGTCGTCGACGAGGTCGATCATGCGGGACGAGGCCGCCGCGGCGAGCGCCCGGAAGAAGTCGTCCTTGTTGTCGAAGTAGCGGTAGAACGTGCCGTGGCTGACGCCGGCGGCGGCCACGATGTCGTCGACGCGTGCGTCGTGGTAGCCGCGCTCGGGCAGGACGGCCGCGCCCGCGTCGAGCAGGCGGAGCCGGGTGTCCTCGCCCCGGGACCGCGGCGGCCGGTCGTCGAGGCCCGGCTCGGGGGCGGCGACCGCCGGCTCGCGGTGCCCGCGCCGGCGGCCGGTGCGGACGACGTTCACCCCCTCGACCGGCCCCGCCAGGACGCGGTGGAAGAGCTGCGCCACGCCCGCGACCAGCGGCTGGGCGCTGGTGCCTTCGGGCACCTGCTCGGCGTAGAAGCTGCACCGGACCAGCACCGACACGAGGTTGTTGGCCAGGGCGGCGGTGCGGGGCGTCTCGTCCACCCCGAACGCCGCGAGCAGCGCCTCGCCGGTCTGGTCGGCGACGTCGCTCGACCGGCGGGCCGGCGAGGGGCGGTCGCGGCTGGCGGCCTGGAACGAGGCGAACACGGGCGCCCAGGCCTCGTGCAGCGCCATGAACCGCCCGACCCACCGGGTGAGCTGGGCCAGCCCGGCGGCGTCGGGAGTGACCCGCCCCAGCTGTTCCCCGTGAGCGACCATCTCCCGTCCCAGCTCCTCGGCCAGCGCCCAGAACACGGCGTCCTTGCCCGAGAAGTACTGGTAGAACGCGGGGCGCGAGCACCCGGCCCGGGCGGTGACGAGCTCGACCCGCGACTCGGCGTACCCGATCTCGCCGAAGACCTCCCGCGCGGCATCGAGGATGCGGCGCCGGGTGTCGGTGCCCCGCTCGCCGACGACGGGGTTGCTCCCGAACGGCGCCCGCCGCACCACGCTCACGTCGGTCGAGGGCACGGACGGCTCAGCCGATGGCGCCCGACGCCTTGAGCGCCGCCAGGTCGTCCCAGTCGTAGCCCAGGTCGAGCAGCACCGCCTCGGTGTGCTCGCCGTGCTCGGGTGCCCGCTCGACCTGCACCGGCACCTCGTCGAACTGGGCCGGGCTGGCCACCAGGGCCACATCCTCACCGTTGGCGGCGGTCATGGTCGGCAGGTAGCCGTTGGCCTGCACCTGCACGTCGTCGTACAGCTCGTCCAGGGTCTGGAACGGGCTCCACACCCCCTCGAACGTGGCGAGCGCCGTCTTCCAGTCCGCCAGCGGCCGGCTGCCGAACGCCTCGTCGAGCCGGGCCACGCACTCGTCCGCGTGCTCGGCTCGGGCGGCCGAGTCGGCGAAGCGCGGGTCGGTGGCCATGTCGGGCACGCCCAGGCGCTCGACGAAGTCGGCCCAGTGCTTGTCGCTCTGCAGGAGGATGAGGCTGACGAAGCGGTCGTCGGCCGTCCGGTAGGTGCCCACCCCGGGGTTGGACGACATGGGCCGGTCGCCCTGGGGGATCTTGGAGAACCCGAACAGCTTCGAGGCGATGATCATCGGCGAGATCTGCCACATGGCCGTGGCCAGCAGGGACACGTCGACCACGCTGGCCTCGCCGGTGCGCTCGCGCTTGAGCAGGGCGGCGGCGATGGCACCCGCCGTGGTGAGCCCGCCCATCACGTCGCCGAACGCCGGCGTGGGCTGGCTGGGGGGCCAGCCGCCCGGCCGCTCGGGCATGGTGGCGCCGACCCCGCCCCGCGCCCAGAACGAGGCGCCGTCGTAGCCGCCCTTCTCGGCGTCGGGGCCCTTCGGCCCGGCGCCGGTGCCCCGGGCCACGATGATCCGCGGGTTGCGGGCCCGGATGTCGTCGGTGTCGATGCCCAGCTTGCGGCGCACCGGGGGCATGTAGTTGGTGAGGAAGACGTCGGCGGTCTCGACCAGCCGGAACAGGGCCTCGCGGCCGTCGGGGTGGGCCAGGTCGAGGGCGACCGACCGCTTGCCCCGGTTGGGCTGCTCCATCATGAAGTTCACGGCGCCCGCGCCGCCCGGGATCAGGCCCGACGTGACCAGTCCCCGCTGGGGGTCGCCGGTGAGGGGGTGCTCGACCTTGACCACCTCGGCGCCCCAGTCGACCAGCACCGAGCCGCCCGACGGGACGAACATCCAGCTGGCGACCTCGATCACGCGGATGCCGTCGAGGGGGCCGGGCACGCGTGCCTCCTGCTCGGTAGTCACCACGCCAGCTCCAGGTTCTCCACGGCCCGCAGGCCCCGCGAGTACAGCAGCTCCACGCCCTCACGCAGCCGGTAGTCGGGGATGGCCCGGTGCCATTCCTCGAGCGCCACCCGCAGCTCCATGCGGGCCAGGTGCGAGCCCAGGCAGCGGTGGTTGCCGCCGCCGAACGCGATGTGGCGGTTCTCCACCCGGTCGAAGTCCACGCTGTCCGCGTCGACCCAGGCCCGCTCGTCGGTGTTGGCCGACCCGAGCATCACCGTCACCACCCGCCCCTCGGCGACGGGGCAGCCGCCGATCTCGCTGTCGGCGGTGGCGATCCGCACGACGGCCTGCACCGGGGTCTCCCAGCGCAGCATCTCCTCGATCGCGTGCGGGATGAGCGACGGGTCGTCCACCAGCCTCCGCCGCTGTTCGGGATGCTGGGCCAGGTAGCTGAGCATGCAGTCGAGCGAGGCGGTGACCGTGTCGAGGCCGGCGATGAAGAAGAGGTAGCCGATGTCGAGCACGTCGTCGTTGGTGAGGCGGTGCCCGTCGACCTCGGCGTCGAGGAACAGCGAGAGGAAGTCGTCGGCGCGCTCCTCGACGCGCTCGTCGATCGCCTCCTGGAGCACGGCGTAGATGCGCTGCCCGACCTCGGCGGTGTGGGCGACCCGTTCCTCGTGGGTGGTGACCGGCGGGCGGATGATGCCGTCCTTGAGGTCGAGGAACTCCCGGGCCCGGCTGAGCGGCAGCCCCAGGAGCTGCAGGAACACCGTGGTGGGAAGCGGCTCGGCCACCGCCGTGTGGAAGTTGCAGCCCCCGTCGTCCACGACCGCGGCGATCAGGTCGCGCACGAGGTCGCGGGTGCGGTCCTCCAGGAGGGCGATGCGGCGGGGCGCGAAGATGGGGTCGAGCAGCTTGCGGTAGTTGCGGTGGTCGGGAGGGTCGATCTGGAGCGGGATGAGCGGCCGCACCTGGCCGATGGCCACGGCGTCGATGCCGGAGCTGAACACCTCGGGGCGGTGCAGCACGTCGCGCACCTCGGCGTCGCCGCCGACGATCACCATCCCGTCGGCACCGAGCGCGCCGCCGCCCATGTCCACGGCGGGGCCGGCGTCGCGCAGCAGCCGGTACATCGGCTGGGGGTGGGCGAGTGACGCCGGGTCGGCGTCGCCGCCGCCCATCAGGCCTACGTCGGACATCGGACCCCTCCTCCACCCGGTGGTTCCCCGTTCTAGCCCAGATCTAACGTTGGTGTCAGCTACGATCCCGGGCGCTCGGCGGGGTGAGGCGGTAATCCGACAGTCGCGTCACTTCCGGAGGGGGAGCAGATGACCGTCGAGGGCCAGGTGGTGCCGCCGCAGGCCGATCCCGAGGCGATGCGGCGCGCGCGGCACGCCAAGCTGCAGGCCCAGCTCGCCGCCCAGGGGATCGACGGGCTGCTGCTGCTCGGCACGAGCCCGGTCGTCTACGCCACCGGCGCCGGGTCGCCCGCCTGCGACAGCGCCCGCGCCGCCCTGGTGCGCTCGGCGGCGCTGGTGGTGGCGGGCGAGCCGCATCCCCACCTGTGCACGCCCTACCCGGAGGCGGCGCCCCCCGAGCTGCCCGCCGACCACCTGCACCCCGCCGTCGTGCCCGACGTCGACGAGGGAGCGGCCGCCCTGGCGGCCCTCGTCGCCGACGCGTTCGGCGGGCGCCCCACCCGGCTCGCGTGCGACGAGGTGCCCCACCCCCTGGCCCGCGCGCTCGCCGGCATCGAGCTCGTCCCCGCCGGTGCCGTGCTCGGGCCCTGCAAGCTCACCAAGACCGTCGACGAGCTGGCCTGCATACGGGCCGCCCAGCGCATCAACGAGCAGGCCATGCTCGACGTGCAGGCCATGCTCCGGCCCGGCGTCAGGCAGACCGACCTGACAGCCTGCTTCCTCCGCCGCGTCGTCGAGCTGGGCGCCGACCAGAACGGCATCGACCCCATCTGGCAGGTGATGCCCCGGGCCAGGGCCGACGGCCCGTGGACGGTGCACGGCGACCTGGCGTTCCCCACGCCGAGCGCCCCGGTGGCACTGCACGAGGGCGACGTGGTGTGGGTCGACTCCGGCGTGCACGTGCAGGGGTACGCCTCGGACTTCGGCCGCACCTGGATCGTGGGCGACGATCCCGTGCCCACCGCGGGCCAGGCGGCGCAGTTCGCCCGCTGGTGTGGGGTGATGGACGCGGTGCTCGCCCTGTGCCGCCCCGGCGTCTCGGCCCGCGAGCTCGCCCGGGCGGCGGTCGCGGCCGATGCCGACGCCGCCGCCGCCGCCGGGGGCACGGGTCGGAAGCCCTGGATCGGGCACTTCTACCTGGCCCACTCGGTGGGCACCGACAGCGCCGAGATGCCCATGATCGGCACCGATCTCGGCGACGCGTTCGACGAGCGCCAGGTGCTCGCGCCCGGCATGGTGCTCGTGCTCGAGCCCGTCATCTGGGACGACGGCGCCGGCGGGTACCGGTCCGAGGACATCGTGGCCGTGACCGACGACGGGTGGATGCCGCTCGGTGGCCACACCTACGCCCCGTTCGCCGGCGGGCCGGCCCTCCTCTCCCCGGTGGGCTCGTGACGCCGGCCAACCCGTCCACGGTCGACGACGAGGGCGTCCGGGCCGATCGCCGCCGGCGGCTGTTCGCCGCCCTGGACGACCACGATCTCGACGTCCTGGTGCTCGGGCGCCCGGCGGAGATCACGTTCGCGACCGGCGCCCGCCAGCTGTGGACCGCCGGCTCCCGCCCGTTCGGGCCCGGATGCGTCGCGGTGCGAGCCACCGGCCGCACCCACCTTCTCTCGGTCTCCGACTTCGACGTGCCCGCCGAGGTCGGGCACGACGACCTCTTCGGCCTCACCTGGAACCCGGCCCACCTGGCGGCCGCGCTGGCCGCCATCCCCGGGCTGCCGGAGGCCCGGCGGGTCGGCACCACCTCGTCGGGGCCCGGCTTCCCCCGGCTGCTGGCGTCCGTCGCTCCCCGGGCGGAGCTCGTGGACGGCACGGCGGCGCTGTGGGCGGCGCGGGGCCCGAAGAGCGCTGCCGAGGTCGAACGCATCGTGGCGGCCGTGGACATCGCCCGGTCGGCGCTCGACGCGATGGCGGCCGCGGTGCGGCCCGGGCTCACCGAGCGGGACCTGCTGGCCACGTACCTGGAGGCGATCGCCGCCCGGGGGGCGCCCACGCCCCCGACCGAGGGCGTCGCCTGCGCGACCGCGATGTCGGGGCCGGTGGCGCTGCGACGGGTCGCAGGACGCGAGCCGATCGTCGCCGGCCAGCTGGTGGCCCTCGACCCGGGGGCCTTCCACCGCGGCTACGAGGGCGGCGTCGGGCGCACCGTGGGCGCCGGTGGACCGCCGGGACGGGCGCAGCGGCGCCTGGAAGAGCGCTGCCGCACGGCCCTCGCGGCGACGATCGACGCCTGCCGGCCCGGGGCGACCGGCGCCGCCCTGACAGCGGCGTGGCAGCGAGCCGGCGAGCCGCTGCCGCCGGGCCCGCTGGCCCACGGCCTCGGGTTGGGCGCGGAGCCGCCGGTCATCGCGGCCGGCATCGGTGCCACCGCGGTGCTCGCCCCCCGGACGGTGCTGGCCGTGACGGGCTGGGTGACCGCCGAGGGCGTCGGCGGGCACCTGGAGCGCGACGTCGTGCTGGTGACCGAGGGCGGCCCACAGCTGCTGAGCGGCCCGGGCTGGGGCCCGGCCGTCGAGGGAGAGTGACCATGTCCGAGCCCAGCGACGGTGCGAACCCGGCCGGCCCGGGGGAGCGCGTGACCGCCGACTTCGACCACCACGACCGCGACTGGCACGCGCACCGGCTCGACGAGTGGGCGGACCTGCGCCGGTGCCCGGTGGCGTTCAACGAGCGCTACGGCGGGTTCTGGGTGGTGAGCGGGTACGAGGGCGTCGCCGCGGTGTCCCGCGACGGCGAGACGTTCTCGTCCAAACACCTCCCCGAGCCGGAGGACGGGATCACCTGGCTCGGCATCGCGGGCATCCCCCGGGGTCGGACCATCCCCACCGCGGGCATCGCCGAGGTCGAGGGCCCGGTGCACACCGCCCTGCGCCGGGTCATGAACCCGTTCCTCGTGCCCCGGGCGGTGGCTGATTCCCGGCCGCTCATGGAGGCCGCCGCCACCTGGTTCGTCGACCAGCACGTCGAGGACGGGCGGATGGACCTCGTCCTCGACCTCACCAACCCGGTGCCGGCGATCCTGACCATGGCCCTCGTCGGCCTGCCGCTCGACGACTGGACGCACTACGCCGAGCTGTTCCACGGCACGATCGCCTATCGCCGCGGGCAGCCCGAGTTCGACCGGGCGGTCGCCAACGTGCCGGCGATGCTCGCGCGGCTCGGCCAGGTGGCCGCCGAGCGCCGGGCCGCGCCGGGCGACGACCTGCTGAGCGGGCTCGTCACCATGGAGGTCGACGGCCGCCCGCTGTCCGACCAGCAGCTGCAGAGCGTGCTGTGGAACCTCGTGGGCGGGGGCCTCGACACCACGACCTCGCTCACGTCGCTGGCCCTGCACCACCTGGAGGGCCACCCCGACCTGCGCCGCAGGCTCGCCGACGAGCCCGGGCTGATGGGCACCGCCACCGACGAGTTCCTGCGGTACTTCTCGGTGAACGAGACGTTGACCCGCACGGTCGCCGCCGACACCGAGCTCGGCGGCCAGCGCCTCTGCCGGGGCGAGCACCTCATGCTCAGCTGGCTCTCGGCCAACCGCGACGAGTCGGTGTTCGCACGGGCCGACGAGGTGGTCCTCGACCGGGCCCCCAACCCCCACCTGGCGTTCGGGGTGGGCCCGCACCGGTGCATCGGCATGCACATGGCCCGCACGATGTTCCAGGTGCTGGTGCGCGAGGTCCTCAGCCGCATCCCCGACTACACGGTGGACCAGGCGAACACCCGCTTCTACGCCGGCAACCCCGAGCTCAACGGCGTCGTGAGCATGCCGGTCACGTTCACCCCCGGGCCGCGGGTCGGCCCGACCGAGCGCCCGTTCTAGGGTCCCGATTCACGCCCGGGCGTCGGGTCCGGCCGGCGCCGCCGTCCGCTACTGGCCGACGCGGCCGTCGATGCGCTCGCGCAGGAGATCGGCGTGGCCGCAGTGCCGCGCGTACTCCGCGATCTGCGCCACGAGGATCTCGCGAAGCCGCACGTCCGCGCCGTCGGGGCCGAGGTCGGAGACGCCGGCGTTCCGGGTGCCGAGGTCCGCGACGCCGCGCCACCAGCCGGTCGGTGAGCTCCACCTCGGCCCGCCACTGCCGCCAGGCGTCGTCCACGACCGCCGGGTCGGCGATCGCACCGTTCCAGTCGCCGTCGCGGTCCTCGTCGGTGCGGTACAGCTTGGGCGCGTCGTCGCCGGCCATCACCCGGCGGAAGTGCCGCTCCTCCTCGGCCAGGTGCCGCACCAGCCCGAGCAGGGACATCGTGGACGGCGGTACGGATCGTCGGGCGAGCTGCTCGGCATCCAGGCCCGCGCACTTCATCTCCAGGGTGAGGCGGTAGTAGCGCAGGGAGTCGAGCAGCGTGCTGCGTTCATCGACGGTCTCGACATCGGTTTCGCGTGGGTCGTCGTCCGGGTCGACCCACATGTCGGGGTAGACGGTCGACTCCGTCCACCGCGTCTCGCCGGGTCCGGTCGCAGCGTCCGAGGACGTCATTCCGGCATTGTCGGCGACGCCGGCCCCGGACGCCACCGATGGTCCGCAGGACGGCAGGTGCTCGGCGAGGTGCTCGGCGTCTCCACAATTATTGACACTAGCGTCGATATATGTGCATAAATGGCGTCGTTGGGTCCGTGACGGCTGCTGTCCCGGCACCCACTGTCAGCGGGACGATGAGGGGGATCTGTGGGACCACGACGGACAAGGCGCGCCCTCGGCGCGGTGGTGACGGCGTTCTTGCTGGTGGCCGGCACGGCCGCCTGCGAGCCGCCACCCGAGTTCTACCAACCGCCGGCCAACCTGCCGGCCCGGCCCGGCGACGTGATCCGGTCGGTAGCGACCAACTTCGGGACGAACACGTCGGTCACGTCCACTGCGATCATGTACCGGTCGACCACGGCCACCGGGCAGGCGACCGCCGTCACCGGCACGCTGCTCGTGCCCAAGGCGCCGTGGATCGGCTTCGGCCCGCGGCCCGTCGTGGCCTTCGGCGTCGGCACCCACGGCATCGGCGACAGCTGTGCCCCGTCGAAGTCCATCGCCCAGACCGGCAGCTACGAGGCCGGCAACTTCCAGGCCCTGCTCGACCAGGGATGGGCCGTGGCGGTGACCGACTACGAGGGCCTCGGCACACCGGGCGACCACACCTACATCGTGCGCGCCGCCGAGGGCCGCGCCGTGCTCGACATGGTCCGCGCCGCGCAGCGGCTGCCCGGTTCGGGTGTCGCCGCCAGCGCGCCGGTGGGCATCTGGGGCTACTCCCAGGGCGGCCAGGCCGCCGCCGCGGCGGCCGAGCTCGAGTCGTCCTACGCGCCGGAGCTCAACGTGCGGGGCACGGTGGCCGGGGGCGTGCCGTCGGACCTGGCGGGGGTCGCCGCCAACCTCGACGGGCCCAACAACTTCTTCTTCGCGTTCCTGGCGTTCGCGGCCGTCGGCCTCGACGCCGCGTATCCGGAGCTGAACCTGGAGTCCTACCTGAACGACGCCGGCCGCTCCCTGTTCCAGTCGGGCCGCAACGCGTGCGTCGCGGACGGGCTGTTGCTCGGGGCCGGGCAGCGCATCGCCAACCTCACCACCAGCAACCCGCTGCAGACGCCCCAGTGGCAGGCCCGGATCGCCGAGCAGGCCCTCGGGACGATCCGCCCGGCAGCTCCCGTCTTCCTCTACCACGGGTCGTCCGACCAGATCATCCCCTTCGACCAGGGCACGGGCCTGCGGGACGACTGGTGCGCGCGCGGCGCCCGGGTCCGGTTCGCGAGCTACGCCACCGACCACATCGGCGGCACGGGGTCGGGCACGTCCGAGGGGCTCCCCTTCCTCCGGTCGCTCATGACCGGGCTGCCGGTGCAGACCACCTGCAACTGACACCACCAGGGTGACGCCGGCGTGGGGGCGGGGACCGATCGGATCGGTTCCCGCCCCGGCCGGACTCACGCCGCGTCGGCGTGCGGGTCGCTCGGGGTGGCCGTCAGGGGAAGCGGGACGACGGCGTGCCCGGCGGGTTGACGACGCCGGGGACGGCGTCGGGGTTGGCCACGCAGACCTCGCCCTCGAGCCCGTCGGGGTCGCGGAAGAACACGCTCAGCACGTGGCCGAAGTCGGTGACGAAGCCGTCGGACACCCCCCGTGCCATGAGGTCGTCCCGGATGGTGGCGAACGCCTCCAGCGACGCGGCCCGCAGGCCCATGTGGTCGAGCCGGCCCCGGCCGAACATCGGGACCTGGTGCGCCGCCTGGTCGTTGCCGTCGATCTCGAACACGTTGAGCTCGGAGTGGGCCCCGACCCGGACCAGGGTCAGCCGCACCGGGCCGTCGTCCATGCCCCCGATGACCTCGGCGCCGAACACATCGCGGTAGAAGTCGACGAACCGCCCCGTGTCGGCCGTGATCACCGCCACGTGGTCGAACCCGTCGAGTAGCACGCTCCCTTGCTACCAGCCCCGGGGCTGGGTCACACGGCCGCGCTGCCGACGCCGGCGTGGGGGCGGGACGGCGACGCGCCGCCGTCGGCCAGGGCTCGCAGCGCCACGACGACGTGGTCGATCACCGCCGTGCGGAACTCGGGCGTCACCTCCACCCGGTCGATCAGGCGTCGCTGCACGAACGGGCCGATCAGCAAGGCGATGGCGAACTCGAGGTCGAGGTCGCGGCTGATCTCGCCCCGGAGCTGGGCGAGCTGGAGCACCGTGCGCACCGGGCGCCGCCGCTCCTCGCGCATGGCCAGCAGGTGCCGTCGCAGCTCGTCGTCCCGCTCGCTCGCCGCCAGCAGGGCCGCCATGACCTCGCCCGTCCGGTGCTGGGCGTCGATCTGCTCGGCGTGCACGAAGATGGCCGTCAGGTCGGCCGCCAGATCGCCGGTGTCGGGCGTGGGCGCCTCCACCAGCGTCGAGCGGACCGCCGCGGCGATCATCCCGTGCTTCGAGCCGAAGTGCCGGTAGAGGGTCGACTTCGCCACGCCGGAGCGGGCGGCGACGTCCTCGAAGGCCACAGCCTCGATGCCGTGCTCGAGCAGCAGGTCGACGGTCGCCGTCAGCGCCGCCTGCCTCGCTTCCTCGCTCCGGGGACGTCCCATCGACTCGTAAGCGTAGTGGAAACGCTCCGGATTGCGGGTGTGACAGAAAGCACGCCGCTGCGAACAGGGGATTCGATCCTCGATTTCGATACGCTCCAGTAGCGATATCTCGACACGAGGACCGATCTCCCCATGCACGACGCCGACACCGCCGCCGACACCTTCACGGGCGCCCCCGCCGATCCCATCGTCCACGCCCGGCGTTGGCAGATCCTGGCCGTGCTGTGCATGAGCCTGATGATCGTCATCATCGGCAACACCGCGCTCAACGTGGCGATCCCCACCCTCGCCCGCGAGCTGACCGCCTCGACCACCGACCTCCAGTGGATGGTCGACGCCTACGCCCTCGTGTTCGCCGGGATGCTGTTCACCGCCGGCACGATCGGCGACCGCTTCGGCCGGAAGGGCGCGCTCCAGGCGGGCCTCCTCCTGTTCCTGGCCGGCACGATCCTGGCGTCCACCGCCGACACCTCGGCCGTCGTCATCGCGTCCCGTGCCGTGATGGGCCTCGGCGCGGCGTTCGTGATGCCGTCGACGCTGTCGATCCTCACCAACGTGTTCCCCGCCGGCGAGCGCCCCCGGGCCATCGCCATCTGGGCCGGCATCTCCGGCGGCGGCGCCGCCATCGGCCCGATCGCCTCGGGCTTCCTGCTCGAGCACTACTTCTGGGGCTCGGTCTTCCTCGTGAACGTGCCCATGATCGTGCTGGCCCTCGTGGCCGGGCGGATCATGCTCCCCACGTCCCGCGACCCCGAGCAGCCGCCGATCGACATCCCCGGCGCCGTCCTCTCGATCGCCGGCCTGGGCAGCCTGGTCTACGCCATCATCGAGGCGCCGCTGCACGGCTGGGGGTCGGCCCGCACGCTGGGCCTGTTCGCCGTCGCCGCCTCGCTCCTCGCCCTGTTCGCCCGGCGGGAGCTGACCGCCGAGCACCCCATGCTCGACCTCCGCTTCTTCAAGGACCGCCGGTTCAGCGTCGCCTCGGGCGGCATGACCGTGATCTTCTTCGCCATGTTCGGCACGTTCTTCCTGGTCGCCCAGTACCTGCAGCTGGTGCTCGGGTACTCGGCCCTCGAGTCGGGCCTGTTCCAGCTGCCGATGGCCTTCGTCATGATGGCGGTGGCCCCGCAGGCGCCCAAGCTGGTCAACCGCTACGGCGTCCACGGCGTGGTGCCCACCGGTCTCGCCCTCGTCGCCGGCGGCCTCATCCTGTTCTCGTTCCTGGGCGTCGACACCCCGATCTGGCTCATGTACGGGCCGATCCTGTGCCTGGCGGGCGGCATGGCGTTGTCCATGGCGCCGCTCACCACGCAGATCATGGCCGCCGTCCCGCTGGGCAAGGCGGGCGTCGGCTCGGCGATGAACGACACCACCCGCGAGCTGGGTGGCGCGCTGGGCGTCGCCATCCTCGGGTCGCTCGTCACGTCGAGCTACACCTCGTCGATCGCCGGCGCGGTCGACGGGCTGTCCGCGGCCGACCGGTCGCTCGCCGGCTCCGGCCTCGTCGGCGCCTACCAGGTCGCCGAGCGGCTGGGCGGCGCCGGCCAGAGCCTGGTCGACGCCGCCAACCAGGCCTTCGTCGACGGCATCGGCCTGGCCGCCATCGCCGGCGGCGTCCTCGTCGCCCTGGCCGCCGTCGCCACCTGGCGCCTCCTCCCTCGGCCCACCGCCATCGTCGACGGGACCGCCGCACCCGCCGACGCGGTGACGGCCCTGGCGCTGGTCGAGCCGGAGCCCGCCCTGGTCGACTAGGGCCCGCACGCCCGGACCGGGCGCGGGACGCCGGCGGGTCAGGCATGCCCGCGGGAGCGCCGCGGGGATCGCTCCCGCCTGCGGTGACCCGCGTAGCGCCCGTACGTCGGGTCCTCGACAGTGACCGCGGCCTCGAGGAGCGTCGCCGGATCGCCGACGCCCACCTGGCCGGGTCTGCCGACCCAGGCGTTCAGCGCCAGCACGCCACCGAACACCTCCCTGATCCGGCGCAGCACCTCCACGTCCTGTCCCTCGCCGTCCGGGTCCAAGGTCGTGATGATGCAGCGGGCGCGCAGCTCGTCCAGGGCCACCACGGCGTCGCCGACGCGGATCTGCCGGCGCTCCCAGGTCCGCTCGGCCAGGCCGGGCACGCCCGCCAGCACGATGTTCGGCCGGAGGCGCCGGGGGTCGTGGCCGAACCGCTCGATGGCACCGTCGGTCGCCACCAGCAGCGGCAGGACGTCGAACCGCTCGGCGCCGGACGCCCGGACGATCCGGGCGCCGGGCCCCGCGGCCCGTTCCACCGCCGCGGTCACCTCGGGCGCGTCCCAGGGGAGTCCGTCGACGAGCACGTTCCCGTGCCCGTCGACGGTCGCCCGGTGGCGGAGGAGGTGCGGTCTGGTGCGCGCCGACACGATCCGGCCGAGCTCGTCGACGACGTAGAGCGATCGGTCGTGGGGGATGCCGGTCGCGAGCAGCTCGGTCCGCTCCAGCTGCTCGCCCGCCATCGACTTCACCGGGTAGCGCCAGATCTGGTCGACGTGCACGGCTACCGGTCCCTCACCGTGGGCCGCACGCTCGCGCCGGGCGCGGGTCGCCGGCCGTCAGACCGCGACATGCTTGTCGTAGAACCGCAGGATGCCGGAGGCGATCTCGTCGAGGCAGTCCTCGACCGCGAAGTGCCCCGAGTCCAGCCTGACGAGCTCGGCGTCGGGCAGATCGCGCAGGTACGCCTCGCCGCCCGCCGGCGTGAAGAAGATGTCGCCCTGGCCCCAGAAGATGAGCGTCAGCGGCTGCCGATCGCGGAGCCAGGCCTGCCAGGTGGGGTAGAGCTCGGCGTTCGTCCGGTAGTCGTAGAACAGGTCCAGCTGCACGCGGTCGGCGTCGGGTCGCGCCAGGAAGAAGAGGTCCATGTTCCAGTTGTCCGGGCTGATCCTGCCCGGGTCGCGATGGCCCGTCGTGTAGATCGCCTTCACGGTGTCCGGCTGCAGGAACGCCTTCAAGGGCGCCTCCGTCTCGGGGGTGCGCTCGACCCACAGGGCGTGGCGGAGCCCGTCCCACGCCGCGGTGAAGCCCTCCTCGTAGCTGTTGGCGTTCTGGATGACCTGCCACTGCAGCCAGTCCGGGTGGCGAGCGATGAGGCGGTTGCCGACGGGGCCGCCGTAGTCCTGCATGTAGATGCCCATGGCACCGGTGAAGCCGACCTCCAGCAACAGGCCTTCGACGATGTCGGTGAGGTGGTCGAACGTGTAGGCCCACTCGCCCGGGTCGGGCATGTCGGTGTTGCCGAAGCCCGGGTAGTCCGCCGAGAGGACGTGGAAGCGCTCGGCGAGTGCCGGGATCAGGTTGCGGAACTGGTGCGACGACGACGGGAAGCCGCCCAACAGCAGGAGCTTCGGGTGCGTGGGGTCGCCCGCCTGCCGGTAGAACACGTCCAGGCCCTGGACCTGCACGGTGTGGAACGTCGTCATCGAGCCTCCGATGTTGATGGTCGTACGCCATGTGTGGCGCACGCGGCTCGCGTCTTACGTCTCCGATTCGAGGAGGGCCATCAGGCCTTCGGCGTCCTCGCCGCACGCCGGGCAGTTCCGCAGGTGGGTCGCCACGCCGGGGTAGCTCGCGTCCGCGTCATCACCGCGGTGCCGGACCTCCGCCCACGCGGCCAGCCAGTCGAGGCAGGACTCGCACCCGGGATCCGGAGAGGGGTCGCCGAGCAGGTGGCGGACGAAGCGATCGGTCATCGCGCCGCCTCCGGGTATCCGGCCTCGACGAGGGCGGCGCGCAGCGTCCGGCGAGCGTCGTGCAACGTCTTGTAGACGGCCCCTCGCGTGCTGCCGAGCTGCGTCGCCAGCACGTCGACCGCCACGTGCTGGAGCACGACGGCCTCGAAGACGAGCCGCTGCCGCTCGCTGAGTCGCTCGGTCGCCGCCGTGCGGATCACCTGCAGCATCTCGCGGTGTTCGAGCCGCTCCGGGCCGGCGCCGTCCGCGTCGACCAGGCGCTCCCACGCCCGGTCGTCGAGCTCGGCGCGGGGTCCGCGCCAGGCGTGGCGGCGCAGCCGGGTGGACACCTCGAAGATGGCGAACCCGTACGCCCAGGTCGTGAAGCGGCTGTCACCGCGGAAGCTGTCGAGCTTCCCGATGATGCTGACCAGCGCGTCGTCGGCGGCCTGCTGGCAGAGGTCGTCGAGCTCGGCGCGCACCGGCGCGGGGAGCGAGTCGCGCCGCCGCCGGGCCTCGGCGCGCGCACCCCGCAGCAGCAGGTCGTGCAGTCTCCCGATCGCCTCCTCCTGCTGGCGCGGCTCAGCGCGCAGCGCCGCGATCCACGCGGCGCTGTCGGCATCGAGTCCCCGCTTGCGTTCGGTGACGTTCGGCGTGTCCATCGGGGTGTGCGGCAATCGGACGGGCGCCGGCGACACTAACCCCCCGCCGGGTCAGGCGGCGTGGGCGGCGAGGTCGTGGGGGCCCGAGGCCGGGTACCCGCCCGCCGCGCGGATGGCCGCGCCCCAGCCGTGGAGGATCGAGACGAGCTCGGCCAGCTCGTCCCCCAGGCCGGCGACGATGGGGGCGCACTGGGCGTCGGTCGTCTCCTCGACCGCCTCGCGGCGGGCGAGGCCCTCGTCCGTCAGCGTGCCCTCCGCCATGAGCCCCCGCGCGCAGAGGCGCTCCTCGGCGGCGTCGAGGTCGGCGTCGCTCCATGCCCGGGTACGGACGTAGGACCGGGTGGGCAGGCCCCAGTAGAGCTCGGAGAGCAGGCCGATCTCGGTGGCGTCGAACCCGGCGCTGGTCCACGCCGCCGTGTGGGCGTCGCCCCGGAACTCGCGCAGGCGGTCGGCGAGCCGCCAGGCGTCGCCCACCGGGTGACCGGGTAGGCCGAGTGCCAGGAGCCCGGCGTACAGCGGGCGACCCTCGGGCCGCAGCCGCGACGTGGCGCGGTGCAGCAGCTCGGTGGCGCGTCCCAGGTCCTCGGGCTCGTCGCCGAGGATGCGGGTGAGCTGGGCCACCGCGCCGGCGGTGCGGGCCTCGCACACCGTGGGGGCATCGGTGAGCGTCCAGCCGTAGGAGACCGCGGGGACGACGACGGCCGGGTTGAAGACCGCGAACGCAGAGGCCACGAGCTCGCCGGGCACCTGGCCGAGGACAGAGCCGCGGCTGCAGAAGTAGGCGGGGCCGTCGGGAAGCTGCACGCCGTTCATGTCGGCCGGGCTGCCCGAGAAGCCGAGCCCGGCGTAGTTCTCGTGGCACTCGCGTGCGAAGTAGACCTGCCCGGCCACTGGCTCGAGGGCGCCGGCGAGCACGCGGGCGGGCGCGGCCGTCACGACGTCCCCCCGGGGCCGCCGGCGTACGGGATGGCGATGGGCATGTGAGGCTCCCGTGGTGTTGCCAATACCGAACGGTCGTTAAGTTAGCGGGCCCCACGCCACCATGACGGCGCCGTCAGGCTGCCCCGCGGCTGGGCACGGCGTTCCGCTGGCTCGCCGTCGCGCCCCAGTGGCCGAGGTCGAGGATGACGGCGAGCGTGATCCACAGCCAGTCCGAGCCGGTGACCCCGATGCCGGGCGTGTACAGCAGCACGTAGATCAGCGTCGTGAACGGCAGGAACACGATGCCGAGCACCGGCCACAGGGCCGTGGTGAAGGTGGCGTCCATCCGCTCCGGCCGTGCGATCCAGAAGATGATGAGGGCGAACCGGGGAAACATCCCGGCGAAGATTGCGAGCAGGCATCCCATGCGCCGATGCTGGGCCGTCCGCGCGGCCGCGGCATCGCCCGGATCGGGTGACGCCGTACGCCGTGGCGCCGCGTGCCGGCCAGTCAGGTGGCGGCGTCGATGACGATGCGCCCGTCGACGACCCGGACCCGCGCCAGGTGCAGGTAGCGGCTGGCCGGGTAGCCGACGTTGGGCTCGGAGAAGGCGTGGAAGGCGGCCCACAGGGCGCCGTCGCGAGCGCGGAACACCTCGACCCCGCCCGGCCCCGCCAGGTGCGATCCGCCGGTCATCACCCGGCCGTCCGCCGGCTTGGTGCAGGGCCCGGCGGGCCCGGCGCAGTCGGCGACCGCGGTCGCGTACGTCCGGGAGTTCCAGTCGGCGGCCGCGTAGACGAGGCGGTAGGCGCCGCCCTCCAGCACCATCGACGGCGCCTCGACCACGCCGCGCTCGAACTCGCGGTCGGCCGAGATGAGCGAGTGCGGCGCGCCGGCGAGGCCCAGGCCGTCGGCGGTGAGCTCCTGCGACCAGATGGTCTGGGCGGCGCTCCCGGCACCCTCGGCCTTCCACAGCAGGTAGGCCCGGCCGTCGCTGTCGACGAAGGGGCTGGGGTCGATCGACCCGCCGAGATCGCGCTGGCACACGAGCGGCCCTGAGGAGTCGTCGAGGAACGGCCCGACCGGCGTCGTCGCCGCCGCCCGGGAGATGCACTGCCGTCCCGACGCCGCCTCCCGCACCGTGTAGTAGACGACGTAGCCGCCGTCGCGGGCGAGCACCGACGGCGCCCAGGTGGACCCGGCGGACGCCCAGGAGGGGAGCGTCGGGAGGGCGTTGCCGACCAGCTCCCAGGAGACCAGGTCGGTGGAGCGGATGACCTGGATGTCGCCGGCGCCCGAGTTGGTCGAGTAGCCGTAGTAGGCACCCCCGGCGGTCAGCACGAACGGGTCGGCGAAGTCGTACGGGAACCGCGCGCCGGTGGCGAGGGCCAGGGTGCGGCCGCAGGCGTCGGTGGCGACGCGCAGCGCGTCGGCCGCCCCCGCGTCGTCGCCGTCGCGGTTGGCGTCGATGGCGGCTGCCACCCCGTCGAAGCAGGCGAGCGTGTCGGTCGAGTTGGCCGTCACGAGCAGCTGGGCCGACTCCGTCTCGTCCCGCGCCGCGTCGACGGCCGCGATGTCGCTCAGGATGCCGGCGGTCGCCGCCTCGAGCCAGTTGCGGTCCGTCACGGCCTCCTCGATCTCGGCCCGGACGACGTCGAGGCTGGCCAGGGCGACCGCATCCTGCCGCTCGGTGACCGCCAGCCCCGACTCCTGGCCCGCCAGCTCGGCACGGGCGTGGTCGAGGCGGGAGAGGGCGTGGTCGAGTCGGGTCCGGGCCGACCACCAGCCGCCCAGGCCGGCGACGACGAGCACTGCGGCAAGCCCGAGCCCCGCACGGCGGAGCCACAGCCACGCCGTCTGGTCGGGACCGCGCCACGACCCTCGTCCCCGGCGGAGCCACTCGGCCCAGCCCCGGCGGAGCCAGGCCACCCGGACCCGCTGGGCGAGCCGCCCGGCGCGACCGGTCACAGCTCCACCCCCGCGTCGGCGCAGGTCCCGGCGATGTCCCGCAGGGTGCCGGCGACTCGGGCGTCGTGGACGGCGACCTGGTTGAGCGCCTGGGCCACGCCCGCCAGGCAGTCCTGCAGCACGACCAACCGCGCGCTGCTGGTCTCGAGCTCGGTGGTCGCCGTGTCCAGCTGGTCCTGCAGCGTGGCGAGCCACACGGACATGTCGTCCACGGTCTGCTGGGCCTCGCTGCGCTCGGCCTGCCGGGCGTCGAGCGTGGCCAGCTCGTCGTCCAGGGTCGCCCAGTGCGCCCCGACCGCCGAGCGCACCGCGTCCAGGTCGTCCTCCGCCAGCACCAGCTCCGTCCGGGCCTCGTCCAGGGCGGCGTCGGCGCGGTGGGTGGTGTCGAGCGTGGCCACCCAGTCGCGGGCCACCAGGGCGGCGATGCACGCGCCCGCCACCGCGACGGCCACGCGCCGGCGCCGCCGGGCGGGCGGCCGGGCGGTGACGCCTTCCGGCCGGGCGGGGAGGCGTCCGTGCCGCCGTGGGTCGGGTCCTGGCGGCCGGGTCGCCGGGTGGGAGACCGCGGCCCCGTCCTCGCTCTCGTCTCGTTCGGGCGCGATCGCGACCGCGCCACTGCCTTCGTTTCCGCCGGAGGTGGTCATTGGGGGGAGCCCTCTCGTCGGCACGTACGACGCTACGTGCTGTCATCCCCACAGACGTCGGGGCCCGGCGAGACGTTCGCGACCGACGCCGGTTGTGACGGAGCTGTAACCGACGACCCGCGGCAACGGCCGGGGCCGTCACCCGATCGACACCGTCGTGCCGGCCACCGCCGGCCGGTCCGGTGGCCCGACGTCAGGTCGCCGGGTTCCCCTCGAGCCACCAGCGCAGGCCCAGGTCCGAGACCGCGGGCGGCACGGTGTGGCCGCCGTCGAACTCGTGCAGGTGCACGTCGTAGCCCGCCTCGCGCAGGGCGGGCACGAACGACCGGCTGCACGCGTCGATGGGCAGGATCGCATCCTGCGTCCCGTGGGACACGAAGACCCGCGGCTGTCCGACCGCCCCGGGCACCACGAGGAAGCCCGGGGAGAAGGCGATCACGGTGGGGAAGAGGTCGCCGTTGCTCAGCCCGAGCGACAGGGCGTAGGAGGCGCCGTCCGACACCCCGCCGACGGCCAGGCGGGTCGTGTCGACGTCGAGGTCGAGGTCGTCGACCACGGCATCGAGCACCCGGTCGAGGAAGGCGACGTCGGGCCCGAAGCGGCGTTCGGCGATGAGGTCCCAGGTCGACGGATGGCGGGAGTCGGGCGCCACCAGCACCACCCCGTACCGGTCGGCCGCGGCGAGGACAGCCCGGAGGTGCCCACGCCCGCTGCCGGCGGCGCCGTGGAGGAAGACGAGCAGGGGCGCGTACGGGGCCGCGGTGTCGGGGACGTAGAGGAGCCCGTCGCGCCCGGTGCCGGTGCCGAGCCCGAGCGGCTCGTCCCGGTCGCCGTCGAAGCCCCGCCCCGCTCCCGCCGCCGGGCGCAGCCGGAACCGGAGGCGGGCCTGCAGACCGTCGTCGACCATGCCCGACCATGGCACAGGGCCGGCGCCGCCGCGGCGGGCCTACGGCTCGGGGAGCGCGGCGCGACGCGGGGGCCGCACCGCCCGCACGACCCGTTCGAGGACGAGGTAGACCACGAAGGCGATCCCCAGGGTGGGCAGCAGGACCATCAGCACCGCGAAGCCCACCAGCAGGGGCACCGGCACGGTGCGCAGGACGGACGACATCCTGGGCGGCGCCCCGAACGCGCCAGCGGGCCGGCGGCGCCACCAGGCCATGTAGCCGGCGACGAGCGCCACAACCAGGGCGACGGCCAGCCAGGTGAGCAGGATCTGGTTGGACAGCCCGAACAACGTGCCCTCGTGGAAGCCGATGCCCACGGTGGTGGCCTGGTCGAGCAGCGGCTGGTCCGAGAACTCGAGCCGGTCGACCACCCCGCCCGTGGCGGGGTCGACCGCGACCTCGCTCCGTTCGATCGGCCACCGGTCGTCGGTCTCGGCGACGGTCCATGCCTGGCCGGGCTCGGCAGGGGTGATCAGGAGGGGCATCGTCAGCCCGGCCGCGGCGGCGCCCGCCGCCACCCGGTCGACCGCGGCGAGGTCCGTCGCGGCCGCGCTCAGGTCGTCGGCGTGCTCGACGTGCGGCGCCTGGCCGTCCGTCGTGCCGGGGGCGTCGCCCCCGGCACCCGCGCCGGGTGGCGCGCTCTCGCCGGCGGCGAGCCCGGTGCTCAGGAACGGCGACTCGACGGCCAGTGCGTCCTTGGTGACGTCGACCCACCGGCCGGCGTACTCGGTCCATGTCAGGCCGGTCACGACGATGACGGCGAGCAGACCGAACACGACCACGCCGAGCGACGAGTGGAGGTTGCGCCACGGGCGCCGTCCACCACCGCGCAGGCCGCGGAGCTCGGGCGCCATCGCCCGGCGCCAGGCGCGGCGGCTGCGGGGCCACCACAGGTAGAGGCCGGTGAGGAGGGCGACGACGACCCAGCTCGCCGCCAGCTCGGTGAGCGTGCCGATGCCGGGACCGAGGCGGAAGTTCGAGTGCAGGTTGCGCAGCCACTCCCCGGGGCGTTGTGACTCGTCGATGCGACCGGTGATCTCGTCGCGCACGGGGTCGACGTAGACGGTGAAGGCGCCCGGGGCGGCGCCGAAGCCCGCGAAGTCGGTGTCCGCCGGCTCGAGCAGGACCGCCGTGGTGCCGCCTTCGTCGGCCGGCCGGATCGAGGCGACGGCGAACCCGGGATGCGCGGCGGTCACGACCT
Source organism: uncultured Acidimicrobiales bacterium (assembly GCA_963842395.1). Classification (GTDB taxonomy): domain Bacteria; phylum Actinomycetota; class Acidimicrobiia; order Acidimicrobiales; family VFJN01; genus ZC4RG19. The sequence continues at coordinate 826,161 of CAWJGJ010000001.1, read as the reverse complement.
CGAGCTGGTGGGACAGCGGGTGCGCCTCGCCCTCGGCCGCGGTCGCCTCGGTGCGGTCGCCGTAGAGCAGCGACTCGATCTGGGGGTTCCAGGCGAACAGCAGGCCGGTCACGGCCAGCCACAGCGCCACGGGTGCCGCCAGGAACCCGCCGAGGAAGTGCAGCCGCCACAGGATCGGGCGCAGCCGCGCCGGGCGCGTGTCGTCGCCGGACCCGTTGGCGGAGGGCGGGGGCGCGGACGTGGCGGCGGTGGGGGAGACAGTGGTCTCGGTCATGCGGCGTCCCCGGTCTCGAGCATCGACGGCTCAGTAATAACGCTATTCGTAGCGTCAACAAACGTGACCGATCCGCCGCAGTTTGTCAATAATCCTGTGGGCGCCGGCGCCGAGGGCCGCCGGGCCCTGTGACCCGTTCACTAGATTCCCCTGCATGACGGACACGGCGCCCGCCCCCACCGTGCGGCTCACCGAGTTGACGACGTGCGGCGGCTGCGCCGCCAAGTGGGGGGCGTCCGGCCTGCGCGACCTCCTGGCCGGGTGGGGCCGGGGCCCGGAGCCCGAGGCGCTGCTCGTGGGCCTCGCCGACTTCGACGATGCGGCCGTCCTGGAGCTGGGGGACGGCCTGGCCCTGGTGTCGACCGTCGACTTCTTCCCACCGCTCGTCGACGATCCGGACGACTACGGCGCCATCGCCGCGGCCAACGCTTGCAGCGACGTCTTCGCGATGGGCGGCGACGTGGTGCTGGCGCTGAGCGTGGCCGGCTTCCCGGAGGACCTCGACCCGGCCGTCATCGCCCGCATCGTGGCCGCGGCCGCCGCGACGGTGCGCGAGGCGGGCGGCGTCGTCGCCGGCGGGCACACCATCCGCTCGCCCGAGCCCCTGTTCGGGCTGGCGGTGCAGGGCCTGGTGCGCCCGGGCGAGCAGTTCACCAAGGGCGGCGCCCGCCCCGGCGACGTGCTGGTGCTGTCCAAGCCGCTCGGCACCGGCCTGGCGCTGGCCTCCGGCGACGACCGGGCCGCCCGCGCCGCCATCGCCGGCATGCGTCGTCTCAACCGCGAGGCGGCGGCCGCGCTGCGGGCGGCGGGTGGGGAGGGGAGCGAGGCCGGCGGCGCGGGCAGGGCCGGCGACCGCGGAATCGCAGGCCCCGGGACGGCCCGCGGTGACCTCGTCCACGCCGTCACCGACGTCACCGGGTTCGGGCTCGCCGGGCACGGCTGGGAGATGGCCGAGCGATCGTCGGTCCGGCTGGTGTTCGACGGGGCGGCGCTCCCGGCCTATCCGGGCGTCCTGGCCGCCGCCCAGAGGGGGGTCCGGACAGGCGGTGACCCCCGCAACCGGGCCTACCTGGGCGACCACCTGGCGACCTCGGCCGGCGCGGCCGCCACCGCGCTGGCATTCGACCCCCAGACGTCCGGCGGGCTGCTCGCCGCCGTCGACCCGTCCGTGGTCGGACGGCTGTCCGGCGCCGGGTACGTGGCGGTGGGGCGGGTCGAGGACGGGCCGGCGGCGGTCGTGCTGCGCTGATGGCCGCTGCCGGGCGCCGCGGCCGCCCGCCCTCGGTCGACGCGCTGGCCCGGACGCTGGCGCCGACGGGGCTACCGCACCCGCTGCGGGTCGACGTCGCCCGGCAGGCGATCGCGCGCGGCGACCCCGAGGGCGCGCCGGCGGCGGCCGCCGCCCTGCAACAGGCCCGCCTGCAGCCGGTCGTGAACGCCACGGGCGTGCTGCTGCACACGAATCTCGGGCGAGCGCCGCTGGCCGTCGAGGCGGCGGCGTCGTACACGAACCTGGAGCTCGACATCGTGACGGGGAAGCGGGGCGCCCGCCAGGCCCACGCCGGGCCCCGGCTCGCCCGCGCCTGCGGTGCCGAGGCGGCGCTGGTCGTCAACAACGGTGCGGCGGCGGTGCTGCTGGTGCTGGCCGCGCTCGCGGCGGGGCGGCGCGTCGCCGTGTCGCGGGGCGAGCTGATCGAGATCGGCGGAGGGTTCCGCATCCCCGAGGTGCTCGACGCATCGGGCGCCCGGCTGGTCGAGGTCGGCACCACCAACCGGACGCGCCTCGCCGACTACCAGGCGGCGGCCCGCGGAGCGGATGCGGGAGAGCTGGCCCTCGTGCTGAAGGTGCACACCTCGAACTACCGGATCGAGGGCTTCACCGAGGCGGTCGACGTGGCGCGGCTGGCCGAGGTCGGCCCGCCCGTGGTCGTCGACCTCGGCTCCGGCCTGCTCGACGCCGCCTGCCCGTGGCTGCCGGGGGGCCCGCCGTCCTGGCTCGGCGGCGAGCCGGCTGCCCGCCAAACCCTCGCCGCCGGGGCGGCGCTCGTCACCTTCTCGGGGGACAAGCTCCTGGGCGGGCCACAGGCCGGCGTGATCGCGGGGCGGCGAGCGCTGGTCGAGTCGTGTGCCCGCCACCCCCTGTACCGGGCGGTCCGGCCCGGCGCCCTCGTGCTCTCCGCCGTCGCCGACGTCGCCACCGCGTACCTGGATCGCACCGCCGCGGCCCTGCCGTTCTGGCGCATGGCCACCGCCCCGGTGGACGGGCTGCGCACCCGCGCCGACCGGGTGGCGCAGGCGGTCGCCGCCGCGGGCGACGAGCGGGCGGTGCACAGCGGCTCCTGTGCCTCGGTCACCGGCGGGGGCACCCTGCCCGGCGTCGAGATCCCCTCGTGGGGGGTCCACGTGGCGGGCGACCACGCCGGTGCGCTGCGGGCCGCGTCGCCGCGCCCGATCGTCGCCACCGTCCGGGACGGCGGGACCCACCTCGACCTCCGCACGGTCGAGCCGGCGGACGACGACGCGGTCGCCGACGCCCTGGCCGCCCTGCCCGGGGCGCCGGGCCGGGGCGCGGCCGCCGCGGGGCGGTGAGCGCCGCGACCCGGCCCCACGTCGTGGCCACCGCCGGTCACGTCGACCACGGGAAGTCGCGCCTGGTGCGGGCCCTCACCGGCACCGATCCCGACCGCCTGGCCGAGGAGAAGCGCCGGGGACTGACCATCGAGCTGGGCTTCGCCCGGCTCGACCTCGACGGGGTCGGGCCGGTGGCCGTCGTCGACGTGCCCGGCCACGAACGGTTCGTCGCCACCATGCTGGCCGGGGTGGCCGTGGTCGAGGCCGTGATCCTGTGCGTCGACGCCGGCGAGGGCTGGCGGGCCCAGACCGAGGAGCACCTGCGGATCGTCGAGCTGGCCGGGGTCACCCGGGGCGTCGTGGCCCTCACCAAGGCCGCCACGGTCGGCGCCGCCCGCCGGTCGGCGGCGATCGCGGAGGCCCGCGGCGGCTGGCGGGCACGGCGCTCGACGGCGTGCCGCTGGTCGCCTGCGATGCCGTCGCCGGCACCGGGCTCGACGACCTCACGTGCGCCCTGACCGCCGTCCTGCTCGCGGCACCGCCGCCGCCGGACGGCGGGCGACCCCGGCTGTGGGTCGACCGGTCGTTCGCGGTCGCCGGAGCCGGAGCCGTGGTGACCGGGGGCATCGCCCACGGCGGGTTCTCCCGGGGCGACCGGGTGGAAGTGGTCACGCCGGCGGGCCCGGTCGCCGCCCGGGTGCGGGGACTGCAGCACTTCGGCGCCGACGTCGAGCGGGCGCCGGCGGGCTCGCGGGCTGCGCTCAACCTGGCGGGCGCCTCGCACCGGGCGATCGGCCGGGGCGACGCCGTCGTGCGGCCGGGGGAGTGGGATCTGGTGGACGAGGTGGAGGTCGACCTGCGCGTCCTCGCGGCCGCCCCGAGCCCGGTCCGGTCCCGCGGCGCCCACCTGGCCTACCTCGGGTCCGAGGAGATGGCGGTGCGCCTCCGGGTCGAGCGGGGCGGCGCGGTCGAGCCCGGCGAGCGGGCGGTCGTGCGCCTGCGCCTGCCTCGTCGCCTGCCGCTGGCGGTCGGCGACCGGGTGGTGCTGCGCGACGCCGGGCGGCGGGCCACGGTCGCCGGGGGGCCGGTGGTCGGCGTCGCGCCGAACGATCGCCGGGCCGCGGCGTCCCGAGGGGCGGTCCACCGGTCGGGACATCCCGGCGGGGCGGGCGAGGCCCCTGGCGGGTCGGGGGACGCCGGGCGCCCGTCCCCCCACGCCGCGCTCTTGGCGCTGATCGAGTCGACCCGGCCCGTGGGGCTCGACCTGGCGACCGTCGGCCGGCCGACCCGCGACGCGTGTCGCGACCCTCGCGGCCGGCGGGTCGGTGCTCCTAGACCACGGGTACGCCGTGGTCCCGGCGTGGGCGGCCGAGCTGGGCGCCCACCCGTTCCTGGCCTCGCTGCGGACCGACCCGTTCGCACCGCCGCCCCTCGACGGCTCGCTGGGCCCCGGCGAGCTGCGGGCACTGACCCGGCGGCGGCTGGTCGCCGGGCGGGACGGCGTGTGGTTCGCGGCGGAGGCGGTCACCGACGCCGCCGAGCGCCTCCGGGGGGCGGCGGCGGACGGCGCCTTCACGTTGGCCGACGCCCGCGACGTGCTGGGCACGAGCCGGCGGTACGCACTCGCACTGTGCGAGCTGCTCGACGCGGCGGGCGTGACGGCGCGCCGGGGCGACACGCGCCGGTTCCTCGCCCGCTGAGGGGAGCGCCGGCCCGGTGGCGGGCGGTTCAGCACGACGGGATGCGGCGCCGCGGTGCGGGCCGGCGGGGGGGCGCTAGCGTCCGTCGGGCGGGGAGGTGTCCGGGTACCTGGTGGGCCCCACCGCCTTCAAAGCGGCTGGCCGTGGCTCCGTCACGGCGGCGGGTTCGATTCCCGTCCACCTCCGCTCACGGACGGTAAGGTCGCGCGATGTCCCGGTCCGGCACGGATGAGAACGTCATGACGCCGCTGCGGCGGGCGCGGTGAGCCAGCGGTTGGCCGAACGGGCGGCCCGAGCCCTCGGGCCCCGGCTCGACCGTCGGGGCTTCCTCGCCCGCAGCGCCCTGGTCGGCACGGCGCTCACCGCCGCGCCGTCCACCTACGTCCTCCGCCCCGGCACCGCCTACGCCGCCGTGTGCAACTGCAGCGGCTCGAGCTGTGACTGCGGTTCGGCATGCTGCGACGGCTACACCGAGTTCTGCTGCACGTTGTCGGGCCAGAACCGCTGCCCCCCGGGCACGCTCAAGGGCGGCTGGTGGCGGGTCGACGCGTCGGGCTTCTGCGGCGGCGGCTCCCGCTACTACGTCGACTGCAACGCCACCTGCGGCTCGTGCGGGTGCGGGGGCAGCGGCATCTGCGGCGGCGGGTGCTCGGGCACGTTGTGCGGCTGTGGCCGGGCGTCCTGCGGCAACCGCAAGACCGGGTGCACCGGCTTCCGGTACGGCCAGTGCAACCAGCACCTCGCCTGCCTGGGCCCGATCGTGTGCCGGGTCGTGTCGTGCGTGCCGCCCTGGCAGTCCGACGCGGCGTGCGGCTCGTCGGTGCGGGTCGACAACGCCACCGCCTCACATCACCGGGGCTGCCTCACGGGCAGTCCCTTCGGCAGGGTGGACGCGGTGTCGGCGGTGCCCGGCGGCGTGCGGGTGCGGGGCTGGGCGGTCGATCCCAACACGACCTCGCCGATCAGGGTGCACGTGTACGTCGACGGCGTGGCGCGCACCGGGGTGACCGCCAACCGCAACCGGGGTGACGTCGCCTGGTCGTTCCCCGGCTCGGGCGGGGCCCACGGCTTCGACGTCGAGGTGCGCACCGCTCCGGGGGCCCGGCAGGTCTGCGTGTACGCCATCGACGTGGGGGAGGGCGGCAACGTCCGGCTCGCCTGCCGCACCGTCAACGTGTCGCCCAGCCCGTTCGGCTCGTTCGAGTTCGCCGGGGTGCAGAACGGCAAGCTGCGGGTGAAGGGCTGGGCGCTCGACCCCAACACCAACAACCCGATCCGGGTCCACATCTACGCCAACGGCAAGGGGATGGCCAGCCTGCTGGCCGACCAGGAGCGCCCGGACGTGGGCACCCGCCACGGCCGCGGCACGCGGCACGGGTTCGACGCCCGGCTGAGCATCCGCCCGGGAACCCACTCGATCCAGGCCTTCGCCATCGACGTCGGTGCGGGTGGGGCCAACCGCCTGCTCGGCACGCGCCGGGTGGTGTGGAACGGCAGCCCGTTCGGCCGCGTCGACTCGGTCACTCCGGTCGGCGGTGGTCGGGTGCGTGTCGTGGGGTGGGCCATCGACGGCGAGACGCGCTCGCCCATCCGCGTGCACATCTACCGCGACGGCGGCGCGGTGGCCAGCATCGTCGCTGACGTCGAGCGGCCGGCTCTGGCGACGCTGGGCCACGGCACGGCCCACGGCTTCGACGCCACCGTCACGGTCGGCGCGGGCTCCCACCAGGTCTGCGCCTACGCCATCGACGTCGGTGCGGGGTCGAACGTCCAGATCGGCTGCGTCCAGGTGGCGGCCACATGAGGTGCCGGGCGGGGGCGCGCACGTGACGGCCGCGGTGGTCGCCCTCGGCATGGCGGTGGCGCTGCTGGGGGTGCTCGTGGTGGGGCTCCTGCGCAGCCACGCCGACATCCTGCGGGCGCTGCACGAGCTCGGCGTCGGCGACGAGCAGCTCGCCGGCGCCGCCCGGGCCCGCGCCGCCCCCATCTCGGCGCCGACCGTGCGCACGGTGGCGGGGGTGCCCGAGCCGGGCGACACGTCCGCCCTCGGCCGCCTGGTCGACATCGACGGCCTGGCGCCAGACGGCGGCGCGGTGCGCGTCGGCCTGGCGGGGGCCCGGGGCATGACGCTGCTGGCGTTCCTGTCGAGCGGGTGCTCGACCTGCCTCGACTTCTGGCGCGCGTTCGCGACCGACGAGGTCGAGCGGGTGCCCGGCCGGGACACGCGGGTCGTGGTGGTGACCAAGGGGCCCGAGGACGAGAGCCCCTCGTCCGTGGCCGAGCTGGCGCCCGACCGGGTCGTCACCGTCATGTCGTCCCGGGCCTGGGACGACTACGGGGTGCCGGTGTCGCCCTACTTCCTGCTGCTCGACGGCACCAGCGGCGTGGTGGGCGAGGGCGCAGGGGCGAGCTGGGCCCAGGTGGTGGACCTGCTCGGCAAGGCGGTCGCCGACGCCGGGATGCAGCTCGACGCCGGCGCGCGGTTGACGCGGCGCGACCTGCTGCGTGGTGGCGACCGCGAGCAGCGGGCCGACCGCGAGCTGGCCGCCGCAGGCATCGAGCCCGGCTCGCCCGACCTCTACCGACCCGTGACGGGCCCCGACGACGAGGACCCGCTCGTCAGCGCACCCGTCGACGACGAGGAGCCTCTGCCCGTCGCCGGCCCGGCGGACGACGCGCCCTGGGCCGACGCACCGGAGCCCACGTCGTGACGACCCTCATCCTGGTCGTCGGCCTGGTCGCCGCCGTGGTCGGCGCCATCCGCGCCAGCTGGTCGCCGTGAGGAGAGTCGATGCTGTCGAGCATCCATCCGCTCGGTGAGCGGAGCAAGGGCAACCGGTTCGGCGTGACCGCAGCCGCCCACATCGTGGGCGGCGCACTCGGTGGCGCGCTCCTGGGCCTGGTGCTGGGGCTGCTGGCCGCCGCGCTGGGAGGGGCGCTCGGCGAGCGGCCGCGCCTGGCACTGCTCCTGGTGGTGCTCGCCGTGGCGGCCGCCCTCGAGCTGGCCGGCCGGCGGCCGCCGTCGTGGCGCCGCCAGGTCAACGAGGTGTGGCTCACCACCTACCGGGGCTGGGTGTACGGGGGAGGCTTCGGCGTCCAGCTCGGCGCCGCGCTGGTGACGATCGTGACCTCGGCGGTCACCTACGTGATGGTGGTCGCCGCGCTGGCGACCGGAGCATTCTGGGCCGCGCTGGCGGTGGCCACCACGTTCGGCCTGGCGCGCGGCCTGACGATCCTGGCCGCCGCCCCGGTGCGCACGCCCGACGCCCTGGTGCGGCTGCACCAGCGGCTGTCCCGGGCGGCCCGACCGGTGACCCGGGCCGCATCGGCCACCATGGCCCTGTCCGCCCTCGTGATCGCAGGAGCGCTGCTGGCATGAGCGACATCTCCGCATTCGGCATCACCGCCACGCTGCCCTCGGGCTGGGACGGGAGGATCTTCCAGCGACCCGCCGAGCCGCCGCTCACGGCGGGCACCCTGGACACGGCAGGCACGGTGCCGACGCCGGACGGCACCGTCGCCGGCGGCGTGCTGCGGGCGGCCGCCGAGCCCGTCCCGCCGGGCGACAGCGCCGGGACCACCGTGCCCGGCACCACGCCCGACACGACGGTCCCGGCCGTCCCGGGCGACACCGCCCCGGACGGCGGCACCGTCCACCCCGTCGCCCACGTCGCCAGCTTCCCCCTTCCGGCGGTGCGGGGGGACTACGGCTCCGGGGCGGTCGAGCGGATGCTGCCCCAGGACATCTTCGTCAGCCTGGTCGAGTTCGATCCCGAGGCGGCGGGCACCGCGCTGTTCTCCCGGGCCGGCGTCCCCCGCTTCGCGATCGCCGACTTCGCGCCCCACACGATGCAGCGGACGATCGCGGGCATGTGCGGCGCCCAAGCCTTCTTCGTCGAGTCGGGCCGGGCGTTCTCGGCCTACGTCGTGCTGGGCAGCTTCCGTGGTCGTGCGCCGCTGGTCCCTCCCGTGAACCAGCTGATGGCGAGCATCCGGATCTCTTGATGCCCGCGCTCACCGGCCCCGCACTCGTCGCCGCCCTCGTCCTGGCCTTCGCCGGGGCGATGAAGGTCGTCGACCCGACGATGACCGACGGCGCCCTACGGGCGTTGCGGTTGCCGTCGTCGCCGCTGCTGGTGCGGGTGGGCGCCGCCGCGGAGCTGGTCCTCGGGGTGGTGGCGATCACGGTCGGCGGCCCGGTGGCCTGGTGGCTCGTCGCCGCCAGCTACCTGGCGTTCGCGGCGTTCGTCGTGGCGGCCCTGCGGGCGGGGACCATGGTCGGATCGTGCGGCTGCTTCGGCCGGGAGGAGACGCCACCCCATCCGGTCCATGTCGTCGTCGACCTGGCCCTGGCGGCGGTGGCCGCGGGTGCGGCGCTCGGCGGCCTGGTGCCGCTCGACGCACTGGTCGACGCGCCGGGGGAGGGGCTGGTGGTCGCGGGCCTCGGCGTGGTGGCCGTGTACCTGCTCCACGCCGTGTTCGTCGAGCTGCCGCGGGCGCTGTCCCCGGTGGGGCGCGGCCACCGGGCGACCCGACCCCCCCCGCGGCTAGCGCCCCGCCCGGGGCCGCGGCTCGGCGACCCGGCCGACCGGTGCGACCAGCGCGCCGGTCGCCATGTCGGCCAGGTTCGTCACCCACGCCTCGAACTCCAGGTCGGGCCGGCGCGCCGCCGCACCCGCGGCATCCTCGAGCCGGGCCCGGTCGGCGCACAGGTGGAGGCACGCCTGGCCGACGGCGCGGAGGCGCGCGACCGCCACCTTCGCCGGCATGGTCGCGGCGAGCTGCTCGAACGTGGCCGTGCCCACCTCGAGGACGATGGCCGGGGCGTGGTCGATCATGTCGCTCGCGGCGATGTCGGGCCGGGCCGACTGCTCGGCGGCGATCCTGACCCACGCCCGTTCGCTCGGCCCGCGCCGCAGGTAGTCGGCATGCGGGCGGACGAGCACCTCGACGAGCGAGCGCAGCTCGTGGCGGCGCCCGGCCGCGACGGCGTCGTCGTAGAGGGCCTGCTGGATGGCCGCCACCCGGGGCAGGTGACGCGCGGCGAGCGCGAGCAGCAGCCCGCTGCGGTCGCCGAAGTGGAACTGCAGCGCCGAGCGGTTGCGCTGGCCGGCCGCCATGCGGATCTCACGGAGGGACACGCCGGCGACGCCGCGCTCGCCGTAGAGCCGCTCGGCGGCGTCGAGCAGGCGCTCGCGCGTGGAGTCCCCCCGCGCCGTCACGCTCGCCGCCCGGCCCCCGGGCCTGCCCGGGTCAGGAGTCGAGGCACGTGGAGTTCTTGCCGCCCAGCTCCTCGGTCGGGATCGTGTGGTAGGTGCCGTCGGGACACGTGATGGCGGGGTTGAGCTCGGTGAACATGCCGTCGGGCGACTCGTAGCCGGGCACGTTCCAGAGGTGGACCATGTAGCCGGTGGCCGCGATCCAGCTGCCGCCCTCGGCGGTGCACATCGCTTCGGTGACGCCCTCCAGGTCGGCGCCGAAGGGCGTGTCGATGCTGCCGTCCGCCGGGTCGGCGACGATGCACACGTGCTCGTGGTAGTGCCAGTGGTCGTTGGGCCCGGCGAAGCCCTCGGGCTCGCCCTCGGCGCCGTAGGCCAGGTACATGAACCCTGCGAGCTGGGCGTCGGGCTCGAGGCCGTCGAAGATGAGCATCGGGGCCAGCAGGTCGGACTCGTCCATGCGCCCGTCGGGGTTGAGCCCGTACTGCGGGCCGGAGTAGTGGACGCCCAGGCCGGGGGAGAACGGCCCGGCACGCGTCCACCCCGCCGCCTCGGCGGCGGCCAGGGTCGGGTACTGCTCCATGAGCTGCGTGGTGACCGCGAGCTGGCCCGCCAGCGCCACCATCTCGTCGGTGGTGAGCGGCTCGACGCCGCTCTCGTGCTGGTGGCCGTTGGCCAGCGCGCCGAACCCGAGGTCGTCCGCCGTCTCGCCGCCCGCGGCGGCGTCGTGGTCGTGGCCCGCGGCGGCGCTCTCCTCGCCGCCGTGATCGTGCCCGGCCATCGCCCCGGACGCGTCGCCCGCCCCGTGGGCGCCGTGACTGCCGGCGGCGTGGTCGCGCGCCGACGGCGACGCGATGGCGGCGGTGGTCAGCACGAGGGCGGCGCCGGCGCCGGCCGCGGCCAGGCCGACCGAGCGGGCGAGCCGCGCCCCGGGCCGGGTGAGGAGCCCGATCGCCAGCACCACCGCGAGCACCTCGAGGGCCACCGTCGCGCCGTCGACGAGCGACACGGTCTCCGGGTGGCCGCTGTGCTCGCCGAAGGGCAGGCCCGCGGTGCGGCTGACCGCCCACACGGCGACGAGCGCCACGTTCACGGCCACCGTCGCGCGGAGGACGCCCCGGCTGGTGCGGGCGACCACCGCGACGGCGAGCCCGAGCTGGACCCAGGCGGCCGCGAGGAAGCCGGCGCCCTCGACGGGCGACTCGCCCAGGTGGGACGGTGCCATCGCCAGGTGGATGGCGGCGGCGCCTACCAGCAGCGACGCCAGCAGCCAGCGGGCCGGCGCATCGCTCGTGCGGGCATCGACCGGCTCGCCGGGACCTCGGATCGCCTCCGGGCCGGGCGCGACGGCGACAGGCGGATCGAGTACGTCGGTCATGGGACCCCCCTCAGACAGGCTCAAACTAAGACAGAGGCCTTAGTGTGTCAATCGTCACATGGCACGCGGGACACGGCCGGCCACCGGCGTGTGCCACCCTGGAGACGATGCGGCGGTTCGACGTGGGGGAGCGGCGGGCCCGCCTGGCGCGGCGGCACCTCCTGGCGCCCGGGCACGCGGCGGCCGACGTGCTGGCGGCGACCGACGCGCTGGTCTGCCTGCACGCCACCGATCCGGCGACCGTGTGCCTGTCGGCATGGGCCCGGGTGGACGGCCTGACGGTGGCGGACCTCGAGAAGGCGCTGTACGTCGACCGCCGCCTCGTCCGGCACCTGTGCATGCGGCGCACCCTGTTCGTGTTCCGACCCGAGCTGTTCGGCGTCGTCCAGGCGGCCGCCAGCCGGCGCGTCGCCGACCAGGAGCGGCGGCGGCTGGCCAAGGAGGTCCAGAACGCGGGCCTGGTCGACGACGGGGAGGCGTGGCTGCGCGCCGCCTCCGCCGCGGTGCTGGACGCCCTCGACGCGCTGGGCGAGGCGACCTCCACCGAGCTGCGCGCCGCGGTCCCGCTGCTGGAGGGGTCGATCGCCTACGGCGAGGGCAGGTCGTGGGGCGGCGATTACCCCGTGGGGCCCAGGGTGCTCACCTGCCTGTCCGCGGCCGGCGAGATCGTGCGGGCGTCCAACCGGGGCGGGTGGAACGTCTCGCGCCCGACCTGGGCGCGGACGCCCGCCTGGCTGGGCGCGTCGCCGCCCGAGCCCCCGGAGCGGGAGGCCAGGGCCGAGCTGGTGCGCCGCTGGCTCCGCGCCTTCGGGCCCGCCACGGTGGCCGACCTGAAGTGGTGGCTCGGGTCGACGCTGACCGCCACCCGGGCCGCCCTGGCCGACGTGGGGGCCGTGGAGGTCGACGTCCACGGGGCGGCGGGCGTGGTGTTGCCCGACGACCTCGACCCGGTGCCGTCGCCGGAGCCGTGGGCGGCGCTGCTGCCCGGCCTCGATCCCACCACCATGGGTTGGTACGAGCGGGACTGGTACCTCGGGACCCACAAGGCCCAGATCTTCGACAGCACGGGCAACGGGGGCACGACCGCCTGGTGGGAGGGCCGCATCGTGGGCGGCTGGGCCCAGGCGCCGGACGGCGAGGTGGTCCTCCAGCCGCTCGAGGACGTCGGCGCGGACGCCACCGCCGCACTGGAGCGCGAGGCCGTCCGGCTCACCGCCTGGCTCGACGGCGTCCGGGTCGCGCCCCGCTTCCCCTCGCCCCTGTCGCGATCGGCCCGCGGCACGCCCTGAGGCCGTCGTGGAGCTAGTGCCCTGTCCGTGAACGTTCGTCCTGTCCACGTCGAGTCAGATCGGTCGCTCGCAAGGACGCAGGAGGAAGGCGCAGCCGTAGCTGCGTCGACGACGAGGACGCCGCGAGCGGCGGATCTGGCCGGCGTGGCAGGGCGCGAACGTTCGTGGACAGGGCACTAGACCCGGCACCTCCCCTCGGACGGCCCGTGTCGTCGCGGCCGACGGCTGGTAGGCAGTGGGCCATGGCCCGCCGGAGCCCTGCGCCCCCGCGTCCCCCGCTCGCCGCATACGAGGCGAAGCGCGACTTCGCCCGCACCCCCGAACCGTCGGGCCGCGACGGCGGGCGGGACGGCGAGCGACCGGGCGGGATGTTCGTCGTGCAGCGGCACCGGGCCCGGCGCCTCCACTACGACCTGCGGCTGGAGGTCGACGGGGTCCTGGCGAGCTGGGCCGTGCCCAAGGGGCCGACCCTCGACCCCCGGGCGCGCCACCTCGCCGTGCACGTCGAGGACCACCCGATGGAGTACGCCGACTTCGAGGGCGTGATCCCGTCCGGCGAGTACGGCGGGGGCGACGTGATCGTGTGGGACCACGGCACGTGGGCACCGTCCGGCACCGACGACCCTGCGGCCGCCATCCGGTCCGGCGACCTGCACTTCGACCTGTGGGGCGAGAAGCTGGCCGGAAGGTTCGTGCTGGTGCGGCGCGATCCGCGATCGCGGCGGCCGGGACCAGTGGCTGCTGCTCCACAAGAACGACGAGCACGCGCGGCCGGGCTGGGATCCCGAGGACCACCCGGCGTCGGTCGTGAGCGGGCGCACCAACGACGACGTGGCGGCCGCGCCCGCGGCGCTGTGGCGCAGCGACCTGCCGGCGGCCGAGGCCAAGGTGGCGGTGGGGGCAGCGTCGGGCGGGACGCCGGCCGACACCGACCAGGACGGATGGGCGCCGCCGACGCCGGAGGAGCTGGCGGCGCTCGATGCCATGGAGGACGGGGGCCGCTGGTCGGTGCAGGGCCGGCGCCTCACGCTGTCCCGCCTCGACGAGGTGGTGCTGGCCGGCCGCGACGGCGGAACGGCGCTCACCCGGCGGGATCTGGTGCGCCACCACGCGTCGATGGCACCGTTCCTGCAGCCCTACCTGGCCGGGCGGGCGGTCGCGGTCGGAGAGGCGGCGGACCCCGACGACGGCGACCTCCCCGGCACGCCCACGAGCCGGTTACCGAGCCGGACGCCGCGGTGGCTGCAGACCTGGCACGAGGATGCGGCCGGCACCGGTGGCCCCGGACCGCGGGCCGCCGCCACCAGGGACCCCGAGCGCCACGTCGTGCCCGACGGCCGCGCCGCGCTCTCCTGGCTGGCCAACCTCGGGGCGGTCGCGCTGCGCCCATGGCTCTCCGGCATCGACCGGCCCGCCGAGCCGACCTGGGCGCTGCTCGCCATCGACCCGGGCGACGAGACCACGCTCGACGACCTGATGGTGCTGGCCCGGCTGCACCGGGCGGCGCTCGACCACCTGGGCCTCGCCGGGTGCCCCCTCGTCGACGGGTGGCGGGGCCTCCAGGTCTGGGTCCCCGTCCGCCCCGGCTACTCGTTCGCCGCCACCCGCGCCTGGGCCGGCCAGGTGGCGGCCAGCATCGCCGCCACGGTCCCGGAGCTGGTCGCCTGGCCCCGGAGGGGCGACGGTGACGGGCGCGCTCGGCTGGACCCCACCGCGAACGCACCCGGCCCGATCGGGACGGCGCCCTACGGCGTGCGGGCCCGGGCCGGTGCACCGGTGGTGGTCCCCGTCGGCTGGGACGAGCTCGACGACCCCGACCTGCGGCCGGACCGGTGGACGGTGGGGACCGTGCTGCGCCGGCTGGCCGAGCGGGGCGATCCGCTGGCCGAGCTGGTCGGTCGGCCGCAGCACCTCCCACCGCTGTAGGGGGGAGCCGACCCGCCGCCGGCACCGGAGTACGCGGTGGCGCCGGCCGCGCAGAGGTGCCGGTGGACGGGCGGGCCCACCGGCACCTTCACGCGGCACACCGCCGGCGACCGTGCCCGGGACGGGCGAATGGGCATCGGTCACCAGCGGGTGCTCTGCGCTGGCGATGGCTACGTCCCACGGGCGGATGTGGGGCGGCGGTCGCCGGCGCGTCCTCGGGTCAGTCGTCGGCCCCGTGGCCGCCGCTGCCGCTGTCGTCACCGGCGGGGTCGTCGGCGCCGTGGCCACCGTTGTCGTCACCGGCGGGGTCGTCGCCACCGTGCCCGCCGTTGTCGTCGCCGACCTCGGCGCCGTGCCCGCCGTTGTCGTCACCGGCGGGGTCGTCGGCGCTGCCGGGGCCGCTGTTGTCGTCGCCGGCCGGGTCGTCGGCGACGCTGGGGCCGCTGTTGTCGTCGCCGGCCGGGTCGTCGGCACGGCCGGGGCCGCTGTTGTCGTCACCGGCCGGGTCGTCGTCGAGGCCCTCGGCCCGGACCACCACGCCGTTCTCGATGCGGACGTCGATGCCGGCGGCGTCGTCGCGGATGCGCACCCGCTCGCGGATGGCGCCGTCCTCGATCTCGACGTTGACCTGGACACGCTGCTCGCCCCGGCGGAAGTCGACCTCGACCTCGGTGCCGGAGGCCTGCTCGACCTCGACGGTCCAGCCGGCGACCGGGCTGGCGTCCACGAGCTCGAGCCTGCCGTTGAGCGAGGCCACCGTCACGGTGCCGGCGCCGGCGGCGTTGACGACCCGGGTGCCGGACTCGGCGGGAGAGCCGAGAGTGGTGGAGGGCGAGTCGTCGATGGTGGAGCTGGTGGTGGCGTCGTCGCTGCCCCCGTGGGCGGAGGCGATGGGAACCAGGCCGGGGCCGGGGCCGAAGCCGGAGGCGAGGACGAGGCCGGCACTCCCGGCCAGCAGGCCGGCGGCAGCTCCGATGCGGGTCTTGGAGATGTTCATTGGGGGTGTCCTTGTCTTGCGGGCGATCGGGGTACGAGGACCACCATGACGGTCGACCGCCTAAGCCCCCGTCGCCGGCCCCCTAAACGCCGGATAAGCCTTCGGCAACCGGCCGACAATGCGCTCTGACCTGGGCTTGGACGCGCCGCGGGGCACCCTCCGGACGGCGAGAGGGTGCCCCGTCAGCTGGAACTGACCTACGGCATCAGGTCCTTGACGAGGGGAATCGAGAGGCTGACCTCGGCGCCACCCAGCGGCGAGCGGCCGATGTCGAGGGTGCCGCCGGCCCGCTCGGCAGCCTGGCGGGCGATGTCGAGGCCGAGGCCCGTCGACCCACCCTGGGTCATCCCGCGACCGACGGCCTCGTCGGGCGCGGCGATGCCACCGCCGGCGTCCTCGACGGCCATGCGGACGATGCCGGCCGCGGTCCGGACGCGCACCGCGTAGCCGGTGCCCTCCGGAGTATGGGCGAAGACGTTGCCGACGAGGGCGTCGACGGCGGCCGCCACCTCGTCCTCGGACAGTGCCACCGGGCAGGACCCGTCGGGGGCGCCGACGTCGATCGTCCACTCCCGGTCGTCGTCCTCGGCCAGCGCGCTCCAGAACTCGGCCCGCTCGCGGGTGACGGCGCACAGGTCACAGGTCGCCGTGACCACGCCAGCGTGTAGCGGTCGGCGCGCGCTGACGATCAGCTCGGAGATGGCGCCCTCCAGTCGCTCGACGCCGCCCACGAGGGCTGGGTCGCCGGATGCCTCGGCGTCGAGCCGTAGCGCGGTCAGCGGTGTCCGCAACCGGTGCGACAGGTCGGCCACCCGCTCGCGCTCAGCGGCCCGCAGCTCGTCGATGCGGTCGGCCAGCAGGTTGAGGGCTCGCGCCGCGTCGGCCAGCTCGGGCGTCGGCCCCGTGTCGGCCCGGGCGTCGGAGTGGCCGGCGGCGAGCGCCCGGGCCGTCCCCGACAGCTCGGTGGCGTCCCGGGTCACCGAGCGCGCCAGCCGGTCGGCGATCACCACCGCGGTCAGCACGAGCACCACCGCCACGCCGGCGAGCGCCAGCCATGCGGTCTTCACCCCGCTGCTGAGCAGGTCCTCGGGAATGCGGGCCCGGACCACGGACACGTCGGAGGTCCCGGTCGAGACCGGGCTGTAGAGCTCCAGCCCCGCCTCGGTCTCCTGGACGAACGACAAGCCCTCGCGTGCCAGGGAGAGGGCCTGGCCGTCGGGGGGCTCGTCGTCGCCGACCAGCGTGCCGTCGGGAAGCCACACCGCCAGCCGGCCGTCCGCACCGGTGCCGGTGTTGTCGATGGCGGTCTCCACCGCCTCGGGCGCGGCGTCGAGGGCGAGCACCGGCGCCAGCGCCGCCGCGTCCCGTTCCGCGGTGGCGACGGCCCGGTCCTCCGCCACCGTGCGCACGAGCGCGCCCAGTGGGATGGCGAACGCCACCACCACCAGGCTGGTGGTGGCCAGCACGACGAGGACGATCCGGCGACGCATCGGTGGGGCGGCTCAGCCGTCGTCGGCCGGCGCCGTGAGCTTCACGCCCACCCCGCGCACGGTGTGCAGGTAGCGGGGCGCGGTGCCCGTCTCGCCCAGCTTGCGGCGCAGCCAGGACAGGTGGACGTCGACCGTCTTGTCGGCCCCGCCGTAGGGCTGCTGCCACACCTCGGCCAGCAGCTCGCGCCGGGTGACCACCTCGGGGCTGCGCCGGGCCAGGTGCGCCAGGAGATCGAACTCCAGGCGGGTGAGGTCGAGGGGGCGCCCGTCGACGGTTGCCTCCCGGGGCCCGGGCGCCACCACCAGGCCACCGACGACCACCCGGTCGCCGTCGGCCTCGGCCGCCGGGTCCCCGCGGCGGAGGACCGCCCGTATGCGGGCTTCGAGCTGGGCCGCGGAGTACGGCTTGACCACGTAGTCGTCGGCACCCCGGTCGAGCAGGCGGACGATCTCGGCCTCGTCGTCGCGGGCGGTCGCGACGATCACCGGCACGGCCGAGACGCCGCGCAACATCTGGAGGACGTCGGCGCCGTCGATGTCGGGGAGGCCGAGGTCGAGGACGACCACGTCGGGCCGCCAGTCGATGGCCGCGGTCAGCGCCGCAGCGCCGGTGCCCTCGCAGCGGACGACGTGGCCCGCGGCGACGAGACCGCGGGCCAGCGACTCCCGGATGGGTTGGTCGTCTTCGATGACCAGGACGGAGACCACGCTGCCACGGTACGCAGCAGACGGGGCGGACTCACCACCCGCTCGCGCACTTTGCCGATACTTAGGGTGACCTTTGTCAGCTGCTACGACGCGACCGTCATCATGGACGACGTGCGGCGGATCCTCACGTTCGGACTCGCCTGGTTGGCCGCAGCCGTTCTCGCATCTGTGGTCGCCTGGCAGGGTGTCAGCCTGATCGGAGCCCAGGTCACCGACTCGCGCCCCGACACATTGAGTGCCGGCCAGGTCGACGCCATGCTGGCCGGTGTCACCACCACCGTGGAGCGGCCGGGTGCCTCGCCGGCGACGACGGCTCCGACAGCCGCCACGACCACGCCCACGACCCGCTCCGGTTCCCCGAGTGGAGGCTCCGTCGGCACGCCCGGCTCTGGCACGACACCAGCGACACCCACCCCGACGCCGGCGCCGCCTGCTGCGCCGGCGGTCACCGAGGTGATCCCGACGACGGGCGGCACGGTCGCCTTCAGCTTCTCGCCCACCGCGGTCACGCCGTCGATGATCAGGCCGAACAACGGCTACCGGATCGACCGCAGCGAGCCGCGCGACGACGGTGGCTGGCGCGTCGAGCTCAAGAGCGACGCCGGAAGCAGCCGCGTGGACGCCTGGTGGGCCGGTGGGCCGCAGTGGCGGGTGTCGGACAGCGGCGGCGGGGGCGGCGACTCGGGCGACGACGACTGACGAGTCAGCGCGGCCGGCGGGGCCGAACCGGCGTGCATCCGTGCCGGGATCCGCGACGAGCGAACGCCGGAACGCGTCCGGTCACGGCGGGCCCTCCGACAGGAAGTCGAGGGCGGCGTCGATGAACCGGAACGACTTGGGCGTGGCGAAGTGGTCGGTGCCGGCCAGCGTGACCAGCCGGGCGTCCGGCAGCGCGTCGACCAGCGGGTCGGCGGGACCCGCGAAGTCGGCGTCGCCCAGCACCACCAGGGTGGGGCAGGTGACGGCGGCCAGGTCGGCGGGGGTCATCGGGTCGTGGCCCGCCTCCATCAGTGCGGCCAGGGCCACCGGGTCGGCGTCCGGGTGGGCCGCCAGGCCGGCGAAGTAGCGCACGACCGGGTTGGCGGGGTCGCCCTCGCCCCGCAGCGCCGACACGATGACGCCCGAGCCCTCGCTGCGGAACAGGTTGGCGCCCACCCCGGACAGGACCAGCCGCCGGAACCGCCCGGGCTTCTCGACGGCGAGCTCCAGCAGGGTGCGGGCTCCGAGCGAGAAGCCCACGCCGTCGACCGGGCCGTCGGGCAGCGCGTCGGCCACCAGGCTGCGCATCTCCGCGTAGGCCGCCGGGTCGTGGGGCTTGGGCGCCGTGCCGTGGCCCAGCAGGTCGGGCGCCACCACCAGGCGGCCGGTGTCGCCCAGCAGGTCGAGCCAGCCGTTCTCGCCCCACGTGCGGGCGGCCGAGGTGGCGAACCCGTGCAGGAGCAGCACGGGGGGCAGGGTGGCGGTGGCGTCGCTCATGGGGACTTCTTAGTGGGTCCGCGGATGGATGCGCCGCTGCGGATTCGGCGGCTTCGCCGCCGAAGGTCCAACGACGCTGTACCTCCGCTCTTGGCGCCTTCGGCGCCGGGCCGCTGGGCCACGGCTCGCCTGTCGGCGCAGCCTCTGGCCGGGACCGGCGCACCGGCCCCGACGCGGTCAAAGGGCGGAGAGGTGCTCCTGCACCGTGTGCAGCAGTGCCGCCCGGTCCTCCGGGGTCGCGGCCGGGATCCGCTCCCAGTCCTCGGCGCGGCGCAGGTCGGCGCAACGTTCGTCGTCCGACCCGTGGAAGTGCAGGAACGGCCGGGACCGGACGTAGAAGTGACCGGCGGTCTTCCCCTTCTCGACGAGCCCGTCGAGCGACCGCAGCGCGTCGAGCAGGTCGGCGTGGCTGGCCAGCGTCATGTCGCCATCATGCCGCCGTGCCGCCGCGCGATGCTGGCCGCATGGCGGTGATCGAGACGATGACGTTCCGGTTGGTCGACGGTGCCGACGAGGCCGCGTTCCTGGCGGTCGACAAGCGGCTGCAGAGCGAGTTCGCCTACCAGCAGCCCGGCCTGATCCGCCGCACGACCGCCCGCGGCCAGGGGGAGCGGGCCGGGGAGTGGATCGTCGTCGACCTGTGGCACACCGCGTCCGCTGCCGACGACTGCGCCGCGCGGTGGGAGTCCGATCCGCTGGCCCGGGAGTTCGCGGCGTTCGTCGACCGCGCCACCCTCGACGTGCGCCGGTACGCCGACTTGGACGAAACCTGACCGGCCGGCCCCGGCCTACTGCTGCACCAGCATGAGCGGGTTGCCCTCGGGGTCGGCGATGCCGGCCAGCGTGGGCCCGCCCGGCACGTCGAACGGCTCGGTGAGCACCGACCCGCCCAGCTCGGCCGCCCGCACCAGCGACGCGCCCAGGTCGCGCACCTGCACGTACAGCCGCACGCCGGGCGAGTCGCCCCCGCGGATGTGGCCACCCGGGCCCGGCTCGGGGCCGCCCAACCCGGCGTCGATCGACATGATCGGCCCGTCGCCGACGTCCCAGTTGAACAGGTCGCGGTAGAACGCCCGCTGGCGGTCGGGATCGCGCGCCTCGATCTCCCAGTGCACGACAGGACGGGCCCAGTCCGCGGTCATCGACGGCCACGGTAGGGGATGTGCGCCACGCCCGGTGCTCGGGCGCGAGGATCTTGGCCATGGCGGCGCAGCACGACCGACCGGCCCGGCGGCCCACGCTCGAGGCGGTGGCGGCGCGGGCCGGCGTGGGGCGGGGCACGGTGTCGCGGGTCGTCAACGGCTCGCCCCAGGTCAGCGACCGGGCCCGCGCCGCGGTGCAGAGCGCGATCGACGACCTGGGCTACGTGCCCAACCGGGCCGCCCGGGCGCTGGTCACCCGGCGGACCGACTGCATCGCGCTGGTGGTCTCCGAACCCGAGGACCGGGTGTTCGCCGAGCCGTTCTTCGCCGGCGTCGTCCGGGGCGTGAGCACCGAGATCGCCGACACCGCCTTCCAGCTGTGGCTGGCGATGATCACCGCCGCCACGGATCGCACCCGCCTCGGCCGCCAGCTCACCGACCAGCACGTCGACGGCGCCATGCTCCTGTCGCTGCACGGCGACGACTCGCTGCCCCGGCTGCTCGAGGACAGCGGCCTGCCGACGGTCCTCGGCGGCCGGCCGGTCGGCTACACGCCCGACAGCTACGTCGACGTCGACAACCACGCCGGCGCTCGCATGGCCGTCGACCACCTGGTGGCTCGGGGCCGCCGCCGCATCGCCACCATCGCCGGGCCCCAGGACATGCTGGCCGGCGTGGCCCGGTTGTCGGGCTACCGCGCCGCGCTGCAGGCCGCCGGGCTGGACCCCTCGGCAGGCGCGGGCGCTGGTGGCGCCGGTGACGGCGGCCTCGTGGCCTACGGCCAGTTCGGCGAGGACAGCGGCGAGGCCGCGATGGCCGAGCTGCTGGCGCGGCGGCCCGACCTCGACGCCGTCTTCGCCGCCTCCGACCCCATGGCCTTCGGCGCCATGCGCGCCCTGCGGCGGGCCGGTCGCCGCATCCCCGACGACGTGGCGGTGGTGGGCTTCGACGGGTCGCCGGGGGCGGCCCGCACCGAGCCCGCGCTCACCACCGTCGACCAGCCGGCCGAGGCGATGGGCCGCCACATGGCCCGGCTGCTGCTGGCCCGCATCGCCGGCGAGCCCGTCGACCCGCCGGCGGTGGTGCTGGTCCCCGACCTGGTGGTGCGGGCGTCGTCGTGACGCCCGCACCGGCCAGGCGGGGGTTGTGGGTCAGCTGGTGGGCACCGCCGGGAAGGCGTTCTGCACCAGCATCGTGAACTGGGCGGGGAACCAGCGCCCCGCATGCGGCGCACCCGGGAGGGCGTTCGTCGGGAACGCCGCGTTGTACCGGTTCTGCGCGTTGGGGTCGCACATGGCGTCGAACCCCTTGGCCGGATCGTCGGGGTCGATCACCCCCGCCATCGACACGCCGTCCGACTCGCCCGGTGGCTTCACCCAGACGAACGCGTCCACCCCGGCGATGCCGGTGTTGGCGGTGGGCCGCTCGCCCAAGCCGGCGCCGCTCTGGTTGCACCACCCGCCCCGGTGCGGCCGTCGGTCGATGCGGCTCTGGTTGACGTAGGTGTTCAGGTCGGTCGAGGTGCTCACCGCGGTCGGCCGGTTCGGCCCGCCCCACCCGTTGCGGGAGGTGTCGATCAGCATCCCGCAGCCGGCGCAGCCCCGGGCCGCGAACGCGGCCTGGAGGTTGGTGGCGAAGTCCCGCTCGTCGAAGCGGGGGTTGAACTCGTAGAAGGTCGACGACATGACCTGCCCGCTGCCCACCTGCAGGTTGGGGTTGGGCAGGAACACCTCCTCCAGCGGGGTGTAGTTGGCGGTGTTGGTGATGAAGCCGTGGATCTTGTCGTAACCCGGACCGCCCTGGCCGGCGGCCAGCGTCTGGTCGAACACGCTGAGGGTGCCGTCGAAGTTGTTGGGCCAGCCCAGCCAGCCCGAGTGGGCGATGTCGAGGTACAGGTAGCTGTTGGCCAGCGAGCTGAGCTGGCTGACCGCGTAGCGCACGCCGTCGCGGTAGGCGTCCGGTCTGCTGGGCCTCGATGCAGCGCTGCGAGGCCTGGGCCCCGCTCACGTTGGTCACCAGGTTGGGCAGCGAGTCGGGCTCGACGATGAGCACGATGCGCAGGCCTGCGTAGGCCGGATCGGCCAGCACCGCCCGGATGGGGTCGATGTACTCGGTGCGGTACCGGGCCAGGCCGTTCTGGGCGATGAGCAGCTCGCCGTTCGAGGCGAGCGCCGCGCAGTCACGGTTGGGCAGGTCGTAGATGACGACCTCGATCGTCAGGGGGGCGGCGCCGTTGGCGGCGTCCTGCTGCACGGCGGCGGCCAGGTGGTCGGCCAGCCCGGGCGTGGTGCCGGGCGGGTCGATGGCGCCGATGCGGTCCATCCACACCGCCGTCGGCTGGCGCCCGACCACCCGCATCTGGGCCCCGAGCGTCCCGCCGGCGGCGTTGGCGGCCGTGTTGACCTGCGCCTGCCAGGCGCCGTTGACGTAGCCGGTGGCGCCGGAGAACGGGTTGTCGACCTTGCCGCCGGTGGTGGTGTCGTTGTCGTCCTCGGTCACGGCGGCCGACGCCGCGGTGTGGCCGGTGGCCGTGGCGTTGATCGTGGCCGTGCCGTCGACCTGGTCGGCGTCCTCGGCGGCGCTGACCGTCACCGCCACCCCGGTCTGCCAGTTGGCGGCCGTGAGTGCCACCTGCGCGGGGGCGACGCCGATGCTGGCGTCGCCGGTGCGGGCGAGGGCCACGTTCACCGTGCCGCCACCGGCCGGCGCCGCCGACAGGCGGACGGTGAGCGGCGCGCTGCCGCCCTCCAGCACGGTCAGCGAGGACGGGCTCAGCGTGACCGCGGGGGTGCCGCCTCCGGTGACCGTGAAGGGCACCGTGCCCGTCGTGGTGCTGGCGGCGGGGGAGGCGTTGTCGAACGCGCGGGCCTGGGCCGTGTGATTCCCGGCGGCGACCCCGGTGGCGCCGAAGGCGTAGGGCGAGGAGGTGTCGGTGCCGACGACGGCGCCGTCGATCAGGAACTCCACCCGGTTGACCGTGCCGTCGGGGTCGGCGGCGTTGGCGGCGAGCGGCACCGGAGCCCCAGCGGCGACGCTCTGGTTCGGCGTCGGGCTGGTGAGCGAGACCGTGGGCGCCTGGTTGGCCGGCGGCGGTGCCGCCGCACAGCGTGCCGTTGAGGCGGAAGGCGGTGGGGTTGGTGTAGCTGCCGGTCCACCGGCCGTTGAACCCGATGGTGGCGGACGCGCCGGTGCCGAGGTTGCCGTTCCAGGACAGGTTGGTCGCGGTGAGCGAGGTCGTGCCCGCCCAGGTGGCCGACCAGCCCTGGGTGAAGCTCTGGCCGGCGGGGAGCGCGAACGCCAGGGTCCAGGCGGTGACGGGGTCGCCGGTGTTGGTGAGCGTGATGTGGGCGGTGAAGCCGCCGACGCCCGGGGACTCGGTCCACGGCTGGGCCTGGTAGGTGACCGAGCAGCCGGGCGCCGCATCCGCCCGGAGGGGGGTTGCGGCCACCATCCCGCCGGCCACCAGCAGGGTCGTCACCAGCAGCGCCAGGCGCCGGCGCTGGGCTGACCAGGTCACGTGTCGGTCCATGGGAACCCCCTCCGAACCGGGAACCGCACCCGTTCGGGAGCGCTCCCAAACCGTGAGACAACACAACCTGTCCGTCCCTCAGCACTCTACGCACCGGATCGGCGGTTGTCAGCACGCAAGATCCCGTTCAGCTCCCGCTGCGTGCGGAGCAGTCGACGGCCGGCGATGGCATCACCACGAAGCGGCGACAGCCGGCTGGTCAGCTGCCTGGAGCGGGGCGGCCGGGCGGGGCGCGGGCGTCACCAGGCCTCGGACAGCAGGGCCGCGAACGTGGCCTCGCCGTCACAGGGCACGCCCCGGCGGGCGAACCAGGTGCACATCGTCGTGACGTCGTGGTGGAGCAGGTCGAGGGCATTGGGATTGATCGCCAGGTCGACCGCCTGGGGGAGGTCGATGATCCACGCCCGCCCCCGCCACCACAGGACGTTGTAGGGCGACAGGTCCGCGTGCACCAGGCCCTCCCGCGTGAGCGCGGCGAGATCGGCCATGACCTGGTCGTAGGCCGCCCGGAGGTCGCCGGGCCCGAGCCGGGCCGACACCAGCCGGGGGGCCGCCTCGGCGCCGTCGCCGACGAACTGCATGACGATGCCGTCGTCGGTGGGCTCGACCGGGTAGGGCACGGTGACGCCGGCCGCGTGCGCCCGGGTCAGCGACTCGAGCTCCTGGTGCTGCCAGCCCTCGGCCAGCACCCGGCGGCCGTGGGCGCTCTTGCGGGCGACCGCCCGGCGGTCGCGGCTGGCCGCCAGCGTGCGACCCTCGCGGTAGCGGGCGTCGTCGGCGAAGGCGCGGGCGCGGAGAACCCGAGTGCCTCGAGCTGACCCTTGTGGGTCACCCGGACGGGCCGGTAACGCTTGTGGGCCAGGACGGCGGCGCGGCTGCCGTCGACGGTGCGGCGCTCGACGACGAACACCTCGGCTTCCTTGCCGGTCTTGAGCAGGCCGATCACCTCGTCGACGGTGCTGCCTGCGGTGAGCCACGCCGGTGCGGCGTGCTCGGGGTCGTGCACGGGCACGAGAACCTCCGGATGATGCGATGCGGGTCGGGATGGGGCCCGAGCGGCTCGCAGAGCGACCTGGTTGCTGAGTGCGAAGCGTCAGCGGAGGCAGGGCGCGGGAGCGGCGGGGGCGGGCGAAGGTGATTGTCACGATCGGACCTCCTCGCTGCTCGCCATCCGGCCGGTGCCGGTGGTCGCCAAGCAGCATGGCACCCCGGGCGGCGCCCGTGCGAGGGCTTTCCGGAACGCAGCACCGGAGTGGTCCGCCCGGGTCAGCCGCGCCGGTGACCGGGCCGGGTGCTCGGGCCGGACACTGCGCGGTGACGTTTGCCACACGAGCAGCACGCACGGACCGTGGTGGGGCGGTGGTGGAGGGTGGGCGTGTGCCCTGCGTAGCGCGGGTGAAATGCCGTTTTCCATTTACGGGATCGACGACTCCTTCCGTCGTCCATTTGAAGAAAATCGTCCGGGCTGAACCCCATTCACCGTTTTGGTCTGCCTATCCTGCGGCCCTTCAGCACCACTGCAGCGTCACCACGCGATGGCCGGCGGATAAGGCCGTTGCATGGTGTCGGATCGGGCGTGAACCACACCGCGTCCGGCTGCGTAGGCACGTAGATCACCCAGCACGCGCCAATACGGCGGCGCGCGGCGCTGAACGCGAGCGCGTCCTTTTGGCGGTACGGAGGACAACACCCCATGACGAGCACGACGGCTACGAGCATGCCCCTCAACCGCGATCTCGACCATCACGTCGCCACCGCGTTCGACGGGGAGCGCATCGCCGAGCTGCGGGCGAACTTCCTGCAGCACGGCTACGTCAAGATCCGCGACCTGGTTCCCCGGACGGTCTTCGAGACCGTGCACGCCGAGGTCCTGGACCTGCTCGACCAGCATGCCCGCCGCATCGACATCCACCTCAAGGAGACCAGCGACTCGCCGCGCTACATGAGCACCGTGAGCCAGCAGGCCATCGCCCGCGACGCCGTCCACATCCCGGTCGTGTACGGCAGCGAGTCACTGAAGGGGCTGCTCAGCCGCATCGCGGCCGAACCGGTGGTCGACTGCCCGTGGGACGAGGAGAAGTACGTCATCATCCGCCAGGAGCGGATGGGCGACACCCACGGCTGGCACTGGGGCGACTTCAGCTTCACGGTCATCTGGCTGATGGAGGCGCCGCCGGCCAGCTACGGCGGGACCCTCCAGTGCGTCCCGCACACCACCTGGGACAAGCAGAACCCGAACGTCGACGGATGGCTGGACGGCGCCGAGATCGAGTCGTGGGACCACGCCACCGGTGACCTGTACTTCCTGCGGTCCGACACCACGCTGCACCGCACGATTCCCCTCAATCGTGACGCCACGCGCATCATCCTGAACACGTGTTGGGGCTCGGAGTCGGACAGCGCTGAAGCAGAAGTCCCACGAGACGATGGAAGCCATGTTCGAGTAGGCCACACCGCCCAGTGACCCAATGACCCGAGGGAGGATCGTGGCCCAGACCATGCTTGCCGCGCACGAGATCACCGCCGTCGTGCCCTGTTACAACGAAGAGGAATGCCTGCGCCGGGCGCACGCAGAGATCTCCGAAGCGCTGGCACCGTTCGGCGACCACGAGATCGTGTACGTCGACGACGGCAGCACCGACGGGACGCTCGCCATCATCCGCGAGCTCGCCGCCTGCGACGACCGCGTGCGGTATCTCTCGTTCACCCGCAACTTCGGGCTGGAGGCCGCGTTCAGCGCGGGGTTCCGCTACGCCCGGCACCCGTGGACGGTGCAGTTCGACGCGGACCTCCAGTCGCCGCCGAGCGAGTTGCCCCGGCTGTTCCACAAGGCGCTCGAGGGCTACGACGCGGTGTTCGCCATGCGGGTGGAGCGCAACGACCCGTGGCACCGGCGGGTCGGTTCGCAGGCGCAGCACTGGCTGGCCCGGCGGGTGTTCGGCATCGAGCTGCCCCACCGGGGGTCGATCTTCCGGGTGCTGCGGTCGTCGGTGGCCAAGAAGATCGTGGCGCTCGACCTGGGCACGCCCTACTTCCTGGCCACCGTGGCGCTGGTGGGCGCCCGCTACACCTCCGTTCCCACCGAGCACCGTCCCCGCCTGGCGGGCACGGCCAAGTGGAACCTGCGGAAGCTGATCGGCCACACGGTCGAGCTGTACACCGGCTTCTCGTACCGGTTCCTCAGCCTCGTGTACCTGAACGCCCTGCTGTGCGGGGCGCTGGCGATGGGTGGGGTCGTGGCGGCGGTCGCGGGCGGGGGCGGCGGTGCCCTGCTCGGGGTGCTGGGGCTGGTGGCGCTTGCCACCGTCGCCCTCGACCTGGCCATCCTCGGCCGCTACCTGGTCCGCATCATCCGGGGCCAGACGCGGGGTCCGGCCGGCTACCTGGTGCGCGAGACCAACCTCGCCATCGACCCGGCCGACTCGCTCTACGAGTTCGACGCGGGGGCCCGGCTCGCTGTGCCCGTGGCGGCCCCGCTGCGGCCCGCCGTCGCCGTCGGGGAGGTGGCGTCATGACCTACCTCGTGATCCTCGGGGCCGGTGAGGACCAGCTCGCCACCTACCACGAGGCCCGCTGCCGTGGCCTGCGCACGGTCGGCGTGGACATGCGGGCCGACGCGCCCGGCGCGGTGCTGGCCGACACCTTCCTGCACGTCACCACGCGCGACGCCGAGACGCTGGCCTCGCTGCTGCGGGACGTGCCGGTGGCCGGGGTCATCGCGCCGGCCGGCGATGCGGCCCAGCCCACCGTGCGTGCCCTGTCGCTGGCGCTCGGGCTCGCCCCGATCGTGTCGGACGAGGCGGCCCGCTGCTCCAGCGACAAGGGGGCGTTCCGCCGGGCGGTGGCCGCTGCCGGCCTGCCGACCTACCGCAGCGAGCAGCACGCGGGGGAGGCGGAGCTGGAGGCGGCGGCCCGGCACATCGGCTTCCCGGTGATGGTCAAGCCGTCCGACTCGTCGGGCAGCAAGGGCGTCTCCTACGTCATCCACCGCGACGGGATGGCCGAGGCGGTAGCCGAGGCCCGCCGGTTCTCGGTGACCGGTCAGGTCATCGTGGAGCAGTACGTGGAGGGCCGCCACGTCGCCGCCGAGTGCTTCCTGTCCGGCGGCGAGCTGGCCCTGTGCGTCCTGTCGGAGCGGACCACGACCGGCCCCCCGGCCATGATCACCGTCACCCACCACGCCCCGGCGCCGCTGTCCGAGCGCGAGACGTCGGCGGTGCGCGGGGCGATCGCCTCCGTGGCCCGGGCGGTCGGGCTGGCGGACGGGCCGCTCAACGTCGACGTCATCGTCACCCCGGCGGGCACGCCCTACCTGGTCGAGATGGGCGCGCGGCTCGGCGGCAACGGCATGCCCCAGCTGGTCTCGCTGGTGCACGGCGTCGACACCGTGGCGGCCGCGGTGTCCCACGCCTGCGGCCTGCCCTTCGACGTCCGACCCCGGCACACCCACCACGCGGTGCTGCACATCCTGCACACCGACCGCGGCGGCACGCTGGCGCGCCTGCGCGGGGTCGACGTCGTCGCCCGGTGCCCCGAGGTGGTGGCACACGAGCTGTTCGTCGCCCCGGGCGACGAGGTGCGCCCCTACGTCAAGGCCGCCAACAAGCTCGGCTACGTCCTGCTGTCCGGGCCGCGGCCCGGCGTGCTGGCCGCCCGGCTGGCGCGCATCGAGGCGGCGTTCGGCGTCGACCTCGAGCCGGCCCCCGTTCCCCCCACGCCCCTCGATTCCCCCGTTCGCCATGTCGACACCCCGACCGGAGTTGCACCGTGACGTCCATCCTCAAGACCAACCGCGTGGCGCTGGCGCTGTTCGCCGGGGCCGCCCTGGTGACGGCCCTGATCCTCGCCATGGCACCGCCCGAGCGCGAGGTCTCGTCGCTCGGCGCCTTCATCGTGAAGCTGGTCCCCTTCGTCCTGGCGACCGAGGCCATCGCCCGGCTCCAGCTCGACCGGCGGGAGCGCAGCCTGCTGTTCCGGGCGGCCCTGCCCCTGTGCTTCGTGGCCTACTTCTGCTACTTCGTCCCCAAGATCTTCTTCTACCTGGACGACTTCCCGAAGGCGTACGTCACGATCCTGACGCTCACGCCCTTCCTGATCCTGACGTTCGTGATGGCGTTCCGGCTCGGCGGCGGCAGCGCCGAGTCGACCCGGCGGTCGGCGTACGGCCTGCTGCTGCTCATGCTGTCGGGCATCGAGGACCTGGCGTTCCTGACGGTCAACGACCACACCGAGCCGGAGCTGCAGTCCATCCCCGAGCGGTGGACCTGGGCCTCGCACATGAAGGTGCGGCTGGGCCACTACCCGACCAAGTACGAGGCGTTCGCCTTCATCGCCGTGCACGTGGCGCTGGCGCTGGTGGTCCTGTTCGCGCCGGTGCCGCGGCGCTGGCGGCGGACGCCGGCGGCCACCGGAGCGGCCGGCACGGTCGAGGCCGCGCCCGGCGCGGGCGGACCGGCCGCCGGCGGCGCGGTGGCGGGCACCCCCGCGGGCGCCGGGTCGGCGCCCGTCGCGACGGCTCCCGCCCCGGCCGCAGTGGCGACGACCGTGGCGGCGACGGCGGGCGGCAACGGCGCCGCCCACCAGGATCCGGTCGGCGTCGATCGGGCGGACGGCGACCGCCTGGTCGACGTCGCCGGGGCCACGGACCAGTGAGCGAGCGAACCATGGGCTCAGTGCGGTACTCGGCACCCCGAAGGGTGCACCAGTGAGCGAGCGGAGCGAGCGAACCATGGGCACAGTGCCCTACCCGGCACGCAGTGCCGATCGGTCACTGCGTGCATCCCGAAGGGTGCACCAGTGAGCGCGGTCCGCGAGCTCGGCGACCTGCCGGCCATCTTCCGCGCAGCCCACTGGCCCCGGCAGGTCATCGAGCGCCACCAGGCGGCGGGGGTGCGGTCCATGCTCGACCACGCCCGGCGGACGGTCCCGCACTACGCGGCCGATGACCGGTTCCACCCTGAGGCCGTGCTGCGCCTGGACGGCCTGGCCGACCTCCCGGTGCTGCGCAAGACCGACGTGCTGGCCGAGGGACCGGAGCGCTACCGGTCGAGCGGGGTCGCCGCGGCCGACGTGGTGATGACCCCGACCAGCGGCACCTCGGGCCGGCGTCTCGACGTCGCCCACGACCGGCGCCACTACGCCTACCACAACGCCGCCTGCCTCCGGCGCTTCCTGGCCACCGAGGCCTACCGGCCCTGGTACCGGCTGTCGCACCTGCGCCCGATGGGCATGCCGACGCGCTGGTACCAGCGCCTGGGCCTGTTCCGGCGGCATCTCGTGCTGATCTCGTGGTCGCACGAGCGCATCCGCGACGAGCTGCTGGCGGCGCGGCCCCAGGCGCTGATCGCGTACCCGACGTCGCTCCGCGACCTCGTCCGCCGGCTCAGCGACGGCGAGCTCGACCGGCTCCGGTCGACGCTGCGGGTGGTGTTCACCGAGTCCGAGCTGCTGGTGCCGGCCCACCGGGCCCAGCTCAGCGAGGCGCTGGGCGCGCCGATCTTCGACGAGTACTCCTCCTACGAGACCCTGAACATCAGCTTCGAGTGCGCCGCGGGCTCGGCCCACGTGGCCGAGGACAGGGTGGTGGTCGAGATCGTGGGCGACGACGACCGCCCGGTGGCCGAGGGCGAGGAGGGCACCGTGGTCGTCACGGCGTTCCAGGAGCGGGCCATGCCCTTCGTCCGCTACTGGCTCGGCGACCGGGCCCGGTGGGTGCCGGGCGACTGCGCCTGCGGCCGCACCTTCCGCCGCCTCCAGCTCACCACCGGCCGGGTCGACCACAACGTCACCCTGCCCGACGGCTCGATGCTGTCGGTGGGTGCGTTCCTGCTGCTGGCGGCCGAGCATCCCGGGGTGGCCGAGTCGGCGGTGCGGCAGGGCCGCGACGGTGCGATCACGGTGCTGCTGGTGCCCGACGAGGACGGCGAGCGCGACTTCGACGCGGTCGCCCGCTCGTACGTGTCCGAGCTGCAGGAGCTCGCCCGGCGCCGGTTCCCCGTGGCCGTCGAGCGCGCCGATCGGGTGCACCTCACCGAGGGCGGCAAGGGCCGGT
Source organism: uncultured Acidimicrobiales bacterium (assembly GCA_963842395.1). Taxonomy (GTDB): domain Bacteria; phylum Actinomycetota; class Acidimicrobiia; order Acidimicrobiales; family VFJN01; genus ZC4RG19. The sequence goes on along the minus strand of CAWJGJ010000001.1, from coordinate 795,411 downwards.
TCCTCGAGTCCTCGTACCGGCCATGACGTCTCCGGTCCGGACCGGAGCGCCGGGCGCCGGCGTCGGGTCGCTCGCCGCGGCCCCCTCACCGGCGCCGGACGGCGGGCGCCCCACCGGACGGGTGGCGGGCGCCCGCGCCTGGCTGGTCGACCTGCTGGGTGGGCTGCTGAGCGTCCGGGCCCTGGTGGCCTTGCTCGCCGGCCGGGCCGCGGTGCGGATCACGTTCAGCATGGCGCCCCTCGTCCTGCGCCCCTCGTGGACCGACGCCGAGTTCGCCGCCTACGCGGCGGCCATGGCGCGCTTCGTCTTCCTCGTGCCCGTGCTGGGCGGCGTGGTCGAGAAGAGCGCGCTCAAGCTGGTGCCCCGCTCGCGTCGGGCCGGGCCCCAGCTCGTGTCCGTGTACCTCGGACTGCTCGCCCTGGTGTGCGCGGCGGCCGCGGGCTGGGTGGCCGTGGCAGGGGCCACCTCGCGCGGGCCCCGGCTCGTCGTGCTCGCCGGTGTGGTGGCGCTGGCGCTCGGCGTCAACCAGGCGCTGGTGGCGCTGCACCGGGCGGCGGGACGGGTGTGGGTCGACCTCGCCGTGCAGGGCACGGTGTTCGCGGCGCTGGCCGGCGGCCTGGTCGCCGTCGTGGGGTTCGACGCCGCACCCGAAACGTTGCTCGCCGGCTGGGCCGCGGTGGTGGCGGTCGTCGACGTCGTCGTGCTGGCGGGGCTGCTGGTCGCGAGCCCGCCCCGGCGCCGGCTGGCCCGGCGGCTGGTGCGCTTCGTCGGCGCCGACGCCGGGTTGCAGGGCAGCACCGACCTGGTGGTGGGCGTCTCGGTGGCGGCGGTGTACGGCGCGGTGGCGGTGACCGGCCACGAGGGCGAGCTCGCCGACCTGTTCGTGGTCCTCAGCCTCGCCACGATGCTGACCACCGGGTACACGTACCTGATGCGGGTGCTGCAGCCGTCCATCTCCGTGCGGCAGCACACCCGGCGGGCGGGACCCGCTCTGGCGGCGCCGCTGTGGCGGCGACGGAACCTGGTGCCGGCCGCCGGCTACCTGGTCGTGGTGGTCGTCGCCGGGCGCCTCGCCGTCACGTCCGGGTGGCCGCCGGGCGGGACGTGGTGGCTGGTCGCGGTGTTCCTGGCCACGGTGCCGGTGCTCAGCGCGGCGGCCGGCCTCAACTTCCTGTTCGAGAACGGCGACGGCGCCAGCCTGCGCCGCACGGTGCGGGGTGCCGTCGCCGGGGCGCTCGGCGTGGCGGTGCTGGCGGTGCCGCTCACCGCCGCGGCCGGCGCGGTCGGCGCCGTGGGCGCCCTGGCCGCCGGCGACCTGATCCACGTGGCGGTGCTGATGGGCTCGCCGTCACGGACCACCGTGCGCGGGGGAGAGGCGGGAGCGCCTGTCCGGCGGGCACCCTCCGCGAGGCCGCGTCCGGCCGGAGCGACGGCGGAGGCGGGGTGGTGAGCGCGGTGGTCACCGCGGCCCGCCTGCCCGGCGGCTGGCGGGTGCGCGTCCAGGCCCGTCCCCTCCGGGTCGAGCTGACCACGCCGACCGCCGCGGCCGCGGGCGACGTCGCTGCGCGCGCCGCGTCCCGGGCGGACCTGGGCGCCGAGCGGGTGCGGCCCCTTCTCGCGCAGGACCGGTCGGTCGACCACTGGGCCCAGGACTACGCGGCCCGGCTCGCCGAGCGGTGTCCGCCCGGCGGGTCCGTGCTCATCCAGACCAGCATGTCGCCGAGCGGCCCGTTCCACGTCGGCAACTTCCGCGACACCGTCACGGCCCACCTGGTGGCCCGGGCGGTGCGCCGAGCGCGGCGTCCGCGCCCGCATCCTGCTGAGCTTCGACGACTTCGACGCCTTCAGCCCGGCCAAGAGCAGCGGCGATCCGGCCATCGCTCGCTTCCGGTCCCGGCCGATGGCCGACGCCGCCGCCCGCTCGCAGGCGATCTGCCGCGACTACATCGCCGAGCTCAAGGCGGTCGGGATCTGCCCGGCCGAGGCCGACGCCGACGGGCGCCTGCCCACGCGGGACCGGGCGACCGGCGACTGGGACACGCACTACCAGGCCGCCCGCTACCGGTCGGGGCGCTACCTCGACCGCCAGCGGCGGCTGGTAGCTGACCGGCGCCGGCTGGCCGGGCTGCTGGGCGTCGCCGACCCCGACCGCCTGTTCACCCCCTACTGCGCGCAGTGCGGGCGGAACACGACGGTCACCACGGCCGTCAGCGACCGGGACATCGCCTACGCCTGCCGGGACTGCGGCGCCCACGTGCGGACCGGCGACCTGTCCGAGCTGAAGCCGGCATGGGCGGTCGACTGGATGCTGCGGGTGTGGGCGGAGGGCATCGACTGCGAGCCCGCGGGCCACGACCACTGCGTCGCCGGCTCGACCATGGACCGCACGCGTCCGGTGTTCGACGCCATGGGTGGACGGCCCCAGCCGGTGATCGTGCCCTACGGGTTGGTGCGCCAGTTCGGGGACGCCGGGAAGGTCTCGGGCTCGCGCGGCGGCGGGCTCCGGCTCGCCGACCTGCTGGCGGTGCTCCCGGCCCGCCTCGTCCTGTGGCTGTACGCCCGGCCCGACGTGCGGGCCGACATGCGGATCGGTCTCGACCTGGCCTCGATCGCCGGCCTGTATGCGGCGTACGACCGGTTCGTCGTCGCCGCGGCCGGCGGCGAGCGGCGGGCGCTGGCCCTGTGGCGGCTCCTCACCGACGACGACCGCCCGGCGGCGCGGGGCGCGGCGGTGGTCCCCGGCTTCCGCCGCGTGGCCGGCGCCGTCCAGTCCCACCTCGGCGACCTGCCGGCAGCCGAGGCGGCGCTGCTGCGCGCCGGCGACCGCGGCGCGGTGCCCGCGGCCGAGCTGCGCGAGCGCCTGGTCCTCGCGCGATCGTGGCTCGCCACATGGGGTCGTGGCCACTGCTGGCTCCCCACCACCTGCGCCGGCCCCGCCGGCGTGACCGCCGACCTCGACGTCCTGGCCGACCAGGTCCTCGCCGGCGCCTACCGCCGGCAGATCGTGTCGGCGCGCGACGACGAGTCGGACGACAGGCGCCCGACCGAGGTGCCGAACCGGGCCCTGGGGCCGGGTGACGGCGATGTGGCGGGCACTGGGGACCGCGCGCGCACACCGGCGAACGGCCACGGCGCGCAGGATCGGGATCGCGTCCTCGTCGGCGCGCTGGCGGCGCCGAGCGTGGCTCACCCGCACCGCCTCTCCGCCACGACCGACACGACCGGTACGACAGGAACCACGACCGCCGCCGCGGGTCCCACCGGCGGCGATGGCAGGGCCCGCATCCCCGGCGCGACCGATGTGGCCGGGGCGACAGGAACCACGACCGCCGCCGCGGGGCCCACCGGCGGCGATGGCAGGGCCGGCATCCCCGGCGCGACCGATGTGGCCGGGGCGACGTGTGCCGCCGGTACGACGGGTAACGCCGGCACGGCTGGCGCCAGCGACACGGGCGGCCTCGTTGGCAGCCGTCGTGCCAGCGGCGCCAATGCCCGGAACCACGGTCATGGCACGACCGGCACGAACGGCTCCGCTCGCACGGTCGGCACGAACGGCTGCGCTGGCGCCAATGGCAGCGCCGGCACGGGTGGCACGATCGGCACCGCCGGCTCGAACGGCAGCGCCGGCACGAGTGACACCCGAGGCGCCACGACCCACGACGCGGCGCACAGCGCCGAACCGTCGGCGCCGATGACCGCTGCAGACATGCACGACGTGGCGTTCGCGCTGTGGGGCACCACGACCGCGCCCCCGTTGTCGCGGGTGGTCGAGCGTTGCGGCGCCGACGCCGTGGCCGAGGCGTTGCGCGCCTACCGGCACGACGGCAGCCGCCCGCTGCGGCGGCTGGTCGAGCGCCGTCTGGGCGACGGGGAGGAGCCCCGGTGGGCGTGACCGTGCGGGTCGCCGACATGGCCCACGAGGCACCGGGCGACGACTGGGACGATCTCGTGCTCGCGGCCGACCTGCCGGCGCTCTGGCAGTCGGGCCCGATGCACGCCTACGCCCGTGCCAGCCGGGAGACGGTGCTCGCCGCCCAGGTCGAGCTCGACGGCGAGCCCGCGCTGATCACCGCCTACCGCAGCAAGCACCTGGGGAGCGGGCGCCGCTACCGCGACCTGCGCCGCCGGCCCCGGCCCCTGGTGTTGCGCTGCCTGCCCCCCGCCGCCTGCCTGCCCGGCTACGCCTTCGCCCCCGGCGTGCCCGAGGCCGAGCGCACCCGGCTGCTGGCCGCGGCGGAGCGGGCTGTGCGCCGCAGGCTGGGACCGTGGTGCCGGACCGTCGTCTACGAGTGGGTGCCGGCGGCCGATCAGCCGTTGTTCGCCGGCGCGCGGTTCTCGGCGCGCATCGCACCGGTGGCGCTGCTCCCGGTGCGATGGCCCGACCTCGACGCCTACACGGCGTCGATGCCTCGCGACCGGCGCCGCCGGGTGCGGAAGCTGGTCGAGCGGCTGGCGTCCGATCCGGGCACGGTGGGCTTCGATCTGGCCACCGACGTCGACACCGTCGAGGTCGCCGGCGTGGAGATGGGCACGCGCATGCGCCACACGCGGCCCGGATCGGGCGCGTTCACGCTGCCCGTGGCGTACCTGGACGCGCTGGTCGCGACCGGCCGGGCCGGCTTCAGCGGGTTCCGCCGCGCCGGGGCGGACGGTGCGTTGCTGCAGGTGGACCTGGTCATGCCCACCGACGATCGCGTCACGATCACCGCCACGGGCGCCGCCGACCGGTCGGTGGCCAGCGACCTGTATGCGGCCCTGATCGTGCGCGAGGTCGACTGGGCCATCGCGCAGGGCTGGTCGGTCCTCGACGTCGGCCCGGGCTCGCTGATCGACAAGACCCGCCTCGGCTGCGTGCCCGACGACCGCCGGGCCTACGCCGGTCTCCCGCGGGTCTGAGAAGCGGGTCGAGGCCGACGACCCTGGGGACGCGGCCACCGTCGCCACCGTCGTGTGCCGTCGCTCGCATGCTCGACGAGAGTGGGCGAGATGTCTGGCGAGGCTGGCGATCGGGCGCCAGTCCGGGATGGTGGTTGCCGCCGTCGTACGCCGTGGCTCGCATGGCTCGATCGAGAGTGGGCGAGATGTCAGGCGAGGGTGGTGATCGGGCGCCAGGCGGTGATGGTCGTGGGATCCAGCGCGGGGTGCCCGCGCCCGAATGCACAGCTCCGTGTGAGGTGGCGTTCGCCGACGTCGATGTGACGACGCGGCGGGTCGGTGCCTCCGGGCGACGGGCGCGTGCTGGCCACCGCGTGCAGCGGATCCATCGCCATGATCGCGGCGGCGGGGGCAGAGCGCGGAGCCGCGGGGACGGGAGTGGTTGGTCAGCAACCGCGGGCGTCCCACCGGCGGGTGACGACCCGGGAGGCTCGCCCGAGGGTGGGTAGTCGGAGCCGCGGGGACGGGAGTGGTTGGTCAGCAACCGCGGGCGTCCCACCGGCGGGTGACGACCCGGGAGGCTCGCCCGAGGGTGGGTAGTCGGAGCCGCGGGGACGGGAGTGGTTGGTCAGCAACCGCGGGCGTCCCACCGGCGGGTGACGACCCGGGAGGCTCGCCCGAGGGTGGGTAGTCGGAGCCGCTGGGACGGGAGTGGTTGGTCAGCAACCGGGGCGTCCCGCCGGCGTCGACGAGGCTCGCCCGAGGGTGTGTAGCGCTCCGCGCCGAGACGTGCTCCGAGCCGGCCGGCGCCGGCTTCGTGGGATGGACCTGGTGGATCCGGCAAGTCCAGAGCCTGCGGTTCTGGCCACCCTCGGCAGTCGCGCCGTTTGCCTCCCGGTCGTCGGTGGCGGCCTGCGGCCCGCTTGGCCCTCGTGCCCACCCGCGGCGCACGCCGATCGACATGGCACGCTCGCATCAGCGCGTCCGGCGGCGACGGTCCCGCAGGTCAGCCGGGCCGCGGGAGCAGGATCGGGCTGCGGTGGATCCGGCACGTGTCGGTGCTCCAGCCGATGCCGCCCGTCGGGATCACGTCGACCCGCCGCGGGCGGGACCTGCGGAGGACGGTGACGGCGATGCCGTCGGGAGTCGACCGGGCGGACAGGGCACGCCAGGCCAGGTGCAGGTGGCCGCAGGCGGGAGCCACGCCGCCGAGCACGCCGAGCAGCGGGTCGGCAGCCACGATCGCGGGCAGCCGCGGGGGCCCCATCGGTTGCCCGGCAACCAGATCGGCACCAGCGGCTCCCGCCAGCCCGCCGCCGCCCGCGCCGCGTGCCGCTCGCCGCCCGGTGACAGCCGCGGTGAGTGCGGGATCGTCCAGGCTCAGGCGCACCACGACTGCCAGGTCGCGGGCACCGGCGGTGCCAGCGGCATCGGTCCGCGGCCGCGGACCGCCCGACATCTCCGACGCGGTCGGCGTTGCCTCCATGGTGGCGAGGCGACGCGCGCTGCCCGCAACGGTGGCGGGTGCCGGGGTGGACAACGCGTCGGTGGTCACCGCCGCTACCTGGTCGGCGCTACCCACCAGGACGGGGCGAGGCACCGACAGGAGGCGGTCGAGCCCGGCGGCGCGTCGGCGGGCGTGGCGACCGACCGGATCGTCGTCGGGATCGGCGCGGTCGACGAGCGTCGTGTAGCACGACCCTTCGCAGGCGCGACAGGCGGGCGTCGGGCGCCAGGGCGGGGACGCAGTCGACGACGGTGATGTCCCGAACGGGACCGACCGCCCAATCGAGCGCGTCGAGCAGGGCCAACCCGGGCGACTGGGCGGCCGGCGCCTCGTCGGGGCGCAGCGGGGCGGACACCGGGTAGAACCGGAATTCTTGGCGCACGACGTCGGCGGCCGCCACCGGGGGCGGCTCGGCGCCCTCCGCTCCGGCCCGGCGTCCGCTCCGAGCCACACCTCGCGGTACCAGGGGATCTCGGCGACGGCGGCCCGCCGCGCCCGGCGTACCCGCCATGCCTGCAGGCCAGGCCTGTAGGGGAGATGCCGCATCACGGCAGCACCCTCGGCCTCGTCGCCGGATAGGCGTCGTCGTCCGGCCCGGTCCCGGTGCTCGACGACGACCGTGACGTGCCCGACTGCGACAGCATCACGCCGGCCGGCATCGGGCCGGACTCCGACGACGCCGCGCCCGACGACACCGCACCCGACGCCGGCGGGCCGGCGTCGTCGTCCGCCACCTTCACGAGCTTGACCTTGCCGTTCGCCTCGGGCGCGATGCCGTCGACCGCGGCGACGTCGACGGCCCACCCGGGCAGCGCGGCGCGGACCGACGCCCCGACCTCGGCGCACAGCCCTGGTCGGGGCGCCGGGACCGTCACCACGGCCACCGACAGCTCACCGGGCCGGTGCTGGACGAGCTGCATCTGCCGCACCTCGGCGAAGCCCTGCACCGCGGCCGTGACGAAGTCGCCGTAGACGGCGCGGCCGTCGGGTGCGACGAGGCGGTCCTCGGTGCGGCCCTCGATGGACTCGACCACGGGCCCCGGCGAGCCGCACGCACACCCGGGCGGCACGATCGTGACCCGGTCGCCGACCCGGTAGCGGATGAGGGGCATGGCCTCGCTGCGCAGGCGGGTGACCAGGATCTCGCCCTCGCCCTGTTCGAGCGACACGCTGCCGTCCTGCCGCTCGACCTCGACGACCACGTCGCCCCGCCGCAGGTGGAGGCGGCCCTGCCGGCAGCTGCGGGCGACGGTGAAGGTCTCGACCGTGGCGTACACCTCGGAGGCCCGCGCCCCGAAGTGGTCGACGACCCGGCGGCGGGCCGCGGGCGTGAGGCGCTCGCCGCCGAACAGCACGTTGCGCACGCCGCGGTAGCGGATGCCGCGCCGCTCGAGTTCCTCGACGATGCCGTAGATCACGCTCGGGAACCCGACGAGGAAGGTGGGGCGGGCCGCGAGGAACGTGTCGACCTGCCGGTCCAGGGGGGCGCCGGTGTCGATGTGGCACGCCGTCATGATCCCGAAGCGCTCGAGCGGGTGGCGCAGGAAGGGGCTGACCCGGAAGTAGGCCACCCTGTCGCGCGGGCGCAGGCCGGCGGCCAGCATGTCGTTCAGGTGCACCGCCCGCAGGTAGCCGAGGTCACGCTCGGAGTTGCGGACGGTGACGGGCACACCCGACGAACCGCTCGTGGTGGCCGGCTTGGTGGTGGCGACGGTGAAGCCGTCGGCCAGCAGGTCGTCGGCCAGGTCGGTGAGGGCGCAGCGGTCGAGGACGGGGAGGTCGGCGAGGTCCCGCGGGCCGGCGAAGGTGGCGGCCCGGGCGGCGCCGATGGTCCGCCGGTAGTGGGGGACGTGGCGCGCCCGCGTGGCGCACCAGGCGGACGAGGGCGCGGCGCTGCAGCTCGTCGACGCGGGCGGCGTCCGCCCGCTCCCGCCTCCGGACGGTCACCAGGTTGTGCAGGACCGGGCCGACGGCGATGACGCCGCTCATGGCCGACCCGCCGAGCCCACGCCGCTCGTGCGCCAGGGGACCGGGTGCGGCCGCCGCGCCCGTCGGCGCGGCGCCGTCCCCGGGCGCTCGGTGCGGTGCGGAGTGGCCTGCGGCCGACCCGGCGGCGCGGCGCCGGTCGCCCGGCTCGCCGGCGCCGGCCGGGCCGGCCGTGATCATCGGGCCACCTGCGCCCACGACGGCGGCAGGTTGCGCGCTACCTCGATGCCCTCGAAGATCGACGGCTCCTGCGGCCCCCGCTCCCGGGCCCAGGCGGCCATGCGGCGCACGCCCTCCTCCAGGTCGACCGGGTGGTCGGGACGGCCGAAGGTGGCCCAGGCCTTCTCGTGGGACGAGAACGCGTCGCGGACCTCGATGCGCGCCGGGAGGTGGTTCACCTCGAGCTCGACCTCCATGGCGTCGGCGACGACGCGCGCCAGCTCGTTCACGGTGAACACGGTGTCGCCGCCCACGTTGAACACCTCGCCGCGGGCGGCGGGCACGTCGATCGAGCGGGCGATCATCGGGGCGACGTCCGCGATGTGCGTGAAGGCCCGCTGCTGATCGCCGTCGCCGAACACGGTGAACGGCTCGCCCCGCATGGCCTGGTTCATGAAGATGCCGACCACGTTGCGGTACCGGTCGCCGATGTGCTGGTGCTCGCCGTACACGTTGTGGGGCCGGAAGATCACGAAGTCGAGGCCGAACATCTCGGCCGCGGCTCGCAGGTCCTGCTCGACCGCGTACTTGGCGATGCCGTAGGGGTCCTCCGGGGCGGGGACGAGGTCCTCGGTCATGGGGACCTGGCCGGCGCCGTACACGGCGATGGAGGAGGTGAACACGACGGTGCGCACGGTGCCTGATCGCAGCGCGGCATTGACGACGTTCATCGACCCGACGACGTTGTTGGTGTAGTTGAACCGCCGGATGAAATGGCTGAGTCCTTCGGCGGCATACGCCGCAAGATGAAACACGTTCTCGACATGGCGTCGCCGGACGAGGTCATCCAACGTCTCGGCATCGAGGACGGAGGCTTCGATGAATTCGACGTCGTCCGGCACATTCTCCTTGAAGCCGCCGCTGAGGTCGTCGAGAGCGATGACATCGTGACCTTGGTCACGGAGTTGCATGGCCACATGCGACCCGATGAAGCCGGCGCCGCCGGTGACGAGCGAGGTGGTGTTTCGCGACATTTCCAACTGGTCCTTCCGAGAAGCTGGACGGGGTGTGGTCAGCGCCTGCCCTGGTTACGGGGGTGTTCGCGGGCCTGACGCTCGTTGCCACGCCGGTAGTTGCCGGTGAGGCGGGCCATCAACTCCTGGTCGGACCGGTCGTCATCGAGGCCGTCTCCGGCGACGGAGGCGAGAAATTCCTCCGCTCTGCGACCGCGAAGAACGGTGGCCCTGCGGCCGTGATGGGTGATGACGACGTCATCGCCTTGGACCTCATATGCGAAGCCCTCGGCCCGACCCTGGCTCATGGAAGGTGTACCTCCGCCGAATGGATGATGAGGCCGCACCGATGGGGGAGCATCGCTGACGTGCGACCATGACCGCCGACGGCCACGGTAGCAGTGGGGGCGACGACTTTTCGCGCGCCCGCCGTGGGAATCTCTTGGCTTACGCCCGCTCGGTATGAGGTGTCCATGCTGGCCGCACTGTCCACAAGCGAGGTCAATGGCAGGGCCCTGCTGGCCATCGCGGTCGTGACCGTGGCCGCCCAGCTGGCCGGCCGGGGCGCGGCGCTGGTGCGCCAGCCCCGGGTCAACGGCGAGATCCTCGCGGGCATCCTCCTCGGCCCGAGCCTGCTGGGCCTGGTGTACCCCGAGGCGCTCGCCTTCCTGTTCCCGCCCGAGGTGGTCGAGGCGCTGGGCGTGCTGTCGCAGCTCGGGCTGGTCGCCTTCATGTTCCTCGTGGGGCTCGACCTCGACCTGGGCCAGCTGCGCGGGCAGAGCCACCGGGCCGTGGTCATCAGCCACACCTCGATCGCGGTGCCGCTGGGCCTCGGCGCCGTGCTCGGCCTGTGGCTGTACCCCCGGATGGGCGGTGACGTCGACCGCCTCGGCTTCGTGCTGTTCCTGGGCGCGGCGATGGCCATCACGGCCTTCCCCGTGCTGGCCCGGATCCTGCGGGAGACCGGCCTCGATCGCACCCGGCTGGGGGTCCTGGTCATCACGTGCGCGGCGGTCGACGACATCACCGCCTGGTGCGTCCTGGCGATGGTGGTGGCGGTCGTGGGCTCGTCGGGGCCGGCGGGCGTGCTGCTCACCGTCGGGCTGTCGCTCGCCTTCCTGGCCGTGGCCTTCCTGGGCGTCCGGCCGCTGCTGGCACGTCTGCGGTGGCTGTCGCTGCCCACTGCGCTCGGGCTGGCCGTCCTCGCGTCGTGGGTGACCGAGGAGATCGGCATCCACGCCATCTTCGGCGCCTTCGTGGCGGGTGTGGTGATGCCCCGCACCGACCGCTTCCCCCAGGCGGTGCACGATCGGCTCGAACCGGTCACCGTCGGCTTCCTGCTGCCGGTGTTCTTCGCGGTGGTGGGGCTGAAGACCCGCGTCGACCTGCTCGACAGCGCCTACCTGTGGGGGGTCGCCGCGCTGGTGCTGGTCATCGCCGTGGTGGGCAAGTGGGGCGGGTCGATGCTGGCGGCGCGGGCGGTGGGCGAGAGCTGGTCGGACGCCGCCACGATCGGGATCCTCATGAACACCCGGGGCCTGACCGAGCTCGTGATCCTCACCGTCGGGCTGGAGCTGGGCGTCGTGACCCCCGAGCTCTTCACGGTCATGGTGCTGATGGCGCTGACGACGACGGTGATGGCGATGCCCCTGCTGGCGCTGGTGGCCGGGGTGCGACCCCAGCGTGGAGCTTCGCCGCCATCGGTGTTCAAGTCGGGACACGGTGGGGGAGAACCCCGGGAGGTCGCGGCCGGTCGCCGGCAGGGTTGACACCCGCTTCGGCGACGCGGACACTCAGGCCTGGCGCGGCCTGACGCCGAACCTCCTGCCCGCCCACCCATCGGGGCGGCTCGTGGAGGCAAAGGGGGGCACACTCCCGGGTCGGTGACTGTTCCGATGCGGCCGTGCGGTTCGACGATGGGAGGGCCCACGGCGTGCACGAGAACAGATGCCGACCAACAAGGACCTCAAGCGGCTGATCCGCGCACGGATGGCGAGGACGGGCGAGTCGTACTCGACCGCCCGCCGGAACCTCCTGCACGCGTCCGCCCCGGTCCCGGCGGCCGGCACGGAGAGGACACATGCCATGAGGTTCAAGACCGCCATCGAGGACGGGCGGCGCATCGTCGCGGCCCACGAGGTTCCGCCCGACTACCGCCACAACCTGACCCGGGGTCTGGAGTTCCGGAGCGAGCGCGAGCGAGACCGGTTCGTGTGGGAGTACCCGGCTGCGGCACCGGGATGGGACGACGCGGCGCGCGAACTGGCGCGACCACGGCGTCGAGCTGCTCGACCAGGGTCACGGCGTCCGGCCCGTCGACTGGCAGACCGGCCTGGCCTGGATCGCCGACAAGCTCGACCGGGCGGGCGCCGACTGGTTCGTCATCGGCAGCGCGGCGCTGGCGGCCCGGGGCGTCGACGTCGCGCCCGGGGGCGTCGATCTCGCGCTCGACGAAGCCGGCGCCGACCGCCTGGCGCCGCACATCGGCGAGGGCGTCCTGCAGCCTGTCGTCGACACCAGCGGCTGGGTGGTGGCCACCCGTCGGGCCAACCTGTTCCACGGCTCGGCGATCAGCCTGATCGGCGGCCCCCGCGAGCAGGACCACCCGACGCTGTGGGACGAGGCGGCCCGGGCCTCGCTCGACACGATCACGTGGCAGGGTCGCGCGGTGCGCGTGCCGCCCCTCGACCTGCACGTCCTCTACGCCCGCCTCATGTTCCGGAACGACCACGTGCGGGCGATCATGGCCTACCGGGCGCGGGTGGGCACCACCACCTGACGAGGCTGGACCGCCGGGCCCGGGGTACGCCGGGCGGGCGGCGGGGCGGACGGCGGTGCCGGCCGCCGCCTGGGTCACCTCAGGGTCACGCCCCGGGCCCGGCGACCCACACCGACTTGACGTTGCAGAACGCCCGCATGCCGTGGGCGCTCAGCTCCCGCCCGAAGCCGGAGCGCTTCACGCCGCCGAACGGGAGCTGGGGGTACGAGGTGGTCATGCCGTTCACCGTCACGGCGCCGGCGTCGAGGTCGCGGACGAAGCGCTCCTGCTCGGCCCGGTCGGTGCTCCACACGTTCGACCCCAGGCCGAAGCCGGTGGCGTTGGCGAGCTCCAGGGCCGCCTCGGCGTCGGGCACCCGGTAGAGCGCCGCCACGGGCCCGAACACCTCCTCATGGAACATCCGCATCGCCTCGGTGACCCCGGCCACGACCGTCGGCGGGTAGTACCAACCGGGACCGTCCGGTCGCCCGCCGCCGCACAGCACCGTGGCGCCCTGGCTCACCGCGTCGGCGACCAGCTCCTCGACCTCGGCGCGACCCTGCTCGGTGGCGAGGGGCCCGACGTCGGTGTCGGGGTCGGTGGGGTCGCCGACGCGCAGCGTGCTCATGGCCTCGACGAAGTGGCGCTCGAACTCGTCGGCCACGGCGTCGACCACGATGAACCGCTTGGCGGCGATGCAGCTCTGGCCGTTGTTCTGGCAGCGGGCGGTCGTCGCCACCCGGGCGGCCGCCGCCAGGTCGGCGCTGGCGGTGACCACGAACGGATCGCTGCCCCCCAGCTCCAGCACCATGGGCTTCAGCTCCTCGCCCGCCACGGCCGCGACCGCTCGCCCGGCCTGCTCGCTGCCGGTCAGCGTGGCGGCCCGCACCCGGTCGTCGCGCAGCACCCCCTCGACGCGTGCGGAGCCGATGAGCAGCGTCTGCATCACGCCCTCGGGGTACCCGGCCCGCCGCGCCACGTCCTCGATCAGCATGGCGGTGCCCGGCACGTTGGAGGCGTGCTTCAGCAGCGCGGTGTTGCCCGCCATCAGGGCCGGTGCCAGGAAGCGGACCACCTGCCAGAGCGGAAAGTTCCACGGCATCACGGCCAGCACGGGGCCGAGAGGCTGGTAGCGGACGTAAGCCCGCTCGGCGCCCACGGCATCGGCGTCGACGGGCTCGTCGGCCACGAAGCCGGGGCCCTTCTCGGCGTAGAAGCGCAGCGCCTTGGCGCACTTGGCCACCTCGGCGCCCGCGGCCGCCAGGGTCTTGCCCATCTCGGCGGTCATGAGCGCGGCGATGGCGTCCCGCTCCTTGTCGAGCAGGTCGGCGGCCTCGCGGGCCCAGGCGGCGCGCTCGTCCATGCCGGTGGTGCGGTAGCGCTCGAACGTGTGCCACGACCGTTCGACGGCCGCGTCGACCTGGGCGTCGGTCAGCGCCCGGTACGTGGCGAGCGTCTCGCCGGTGGCCGGGTTCACGGAGGCGAAGTCCATGCCCGATGTCTACCCCCGCGTCCCGGCAGGGAGCCCATCCGCCGGCCAACATGCACGGCCCGCATCGCTGGGCCAGAGTGGCGGGATGACCGACGGTATACGAGCCGAGACGACGACCATCACCGGCCACGGCGGTGACGAGATCGAGGCCTACCTCGCCCATCCTCTGGAGGAGCGCGACCAGCCGGGCGTGGTCGTGCTCCACCACATGCCCGGCTACGACCGGGCCACCAAGGAGATCGCCCGCACGTTCGCGGTGTACGGCTACGCGACGCTGATGCCCAACCTGCATCACCGGTACGCGCCGGGCGCCAAGGCGGGGGACGCGGCCGCCGCGGCCCGCGATGCCGGCGGCGTGCCCGACGAGCAGTGCCTGGGCGACGCGCAGGCGGCGATCGACGCGTTGCGGGCCCGGCCGGGCAGCAACGGCAAGGTGGGCGTGATCGGCTACTGCTCGGGCGGACGCCAGTCGTGGGTCGTGGCGTGCAACCTCGACGTGGACGCGGCCGTCGACTGCTACGGCGGCCGGGCCGACCCCGCCCTGGCCCCCGACCTCGGCTGCCCGCTGCTGGGCCTGTTCGGCGTCGAGGACGTCAGCCCGGCACCCGACGACGTGGCCGCCATGGCCAAGGCCCTGGAGGCGGCCGGTAAGGACTTCGAGTTCCACTCCTACGAGGGCGCCGGCCACGCCTTCTTCTCCGTCGACCGGCCGATGTACAACCTGGACGCCAGCCGCGACGGGTGGAAGCGGATCTGGGCGTTCTTCGGCCAGCACCTGCAGGGGGCCTGACCGTGTGCACCTACGTGACCACCAACGTCGACGTCGCGGGCTCCGGCTACCGGGGCGACGACTGGTTCCGGGCCGATCGCGCCGTCGTCTACTTCGACCATCCCCAGGACGCCCCTCTGGAGCACGCCCTGTGCGTCGACGTGTGGGGTGGCACCGAGCGGGTGGCGGTCGAGCTGGACGCCGCCTCGGCCCGCCGCCTGGCCGAGGCCATCCTGGGCATCCTCGACCACGAGGAGGTCAGGCCCCTGGTCTGACGCCCTCCCCGGGTCACGGCGTAGGGTGCCCTGCGTGCCGAGCGACCTGATGCTGAAGACGATGAACACCATCCACCGCGGCGTGCTCAAGGTGAGCGGGGGGCGGCTGGGCTGGCACGTGGGCTCGATGCCCGTGCTCGAGCTCACCACCACGGGCCGCAAGAGCGGCGAGCCCCGGTCGGTGATGCTCACATCGCCGGTGCAGGAGGGCGACGCCATCGTGGTCGTGGCGTCCCGGGGCGGGGACGACCAGCACCCGGCCTGGTTCCTCAACCTGCGCGACGAGCCCAACGTCGAGGTCGCCTACCAGGGCGCCGCCGCGGCCCCCTACCTGGCCCGGGTGGCCACGCCCGACGAGCGCGCCGAGCTGTGGCCCAAGGTCACCGCCGCCGCGAAGAACTACGCGGGCTACCAGACCAAGACCGACCGCGAGATCCCCCTGGTCCTCCTCACCCCCGCGTGACCGGCACCGGGCCGCAGCGGCCGTCGGCCGGTCACTCCAGGGTCGACGAGGTGACGGCCGGGGGGCTCGCGCCCAGGAAGAAGATGCCGGGGAAGCCCTCGGTCTCGAACCCGTCGCTGGGGTTGCGGCGCAGGGTCGAGCCCTCGATGCTCATGGTGCCGCTGCGGTCGTTGCTCACGAAGAAGATGGCGCCGCCGCCCTCGTTGGCGTGGTTGTCCTCGATGCGCGTGCCCGCCACCTGCACGGTGAACAGGTTCCCGTCGGTGTAGATGCCGGCGCCGCTGCCGCCGCCCGGCGTGCCGGCCTGGGCGGGGTTGGCGCCCGAGCCGGTAGCTTCGTTGTGGCTGATGATGCTGTTGAGCACCACCCACGAGACGCCGATGCTGCTGAGCGCCCCGCCGTTGGAGCACGACCCGCCCTGGCCCGGCGCGCCGCCGAACGTGCTGTCGACGACGTAGACGGGGAGGCCCTGCGACTGGCTGAGCACCCGCACGGCGGCGCCGCCCACGTCGGGCCCCGACGGGTCGCAGCGGTTGCGGAGGAACCGCGAGCTCACGATCTTCACCCGTCCGCCGCGCACGAAGATGGCGCCGCCGCCCCCGCCCTCGGTGGCGTCGCCCGTCGAGTTGCCGTCGACGAAGGTCAGGTTCTGGACGGTCAGGCGGGGATGGTCCTGGTCTTGGCAGTGCGACGTGGTGAAGACCTGGGCCTCGTCGCAGGTGTTCATGTACAGGATCCGGCGCCGGCCCCCGCCGCTGAGGGTCACCCTGCCGCCGCCGTCGAGCACGATCTCGGGGCCGGTGTCGTTGCGGACCTTGGCTGTCGCCTCCATCGTGATGGTCACGGGCGCCGGTCCGCAGTCGAAGGTGATGATCCCGCCGGCGGCCACGGCGTCCACCACCGCGGCCGACGTGCAGCCGGCCGGCGAGCCGTCGCCGATGACGCTGTCGGGATGGGAGGTGTCGACCGCCTGCGCCTCGGGCGGCACCGCGGCGTTGCCGTCGGGGTTGCCCGCCGGCCCGGACGCCGCCGGCGGGGCGGCGGTCGTGGGCGGCGGCGCGGTGGTGGCCGTCGTCGGCGGCGCCTTGGCGGCCACCGTCGACGGCGGGTCGGCCGCAGGGGCGGCAGCGGCGAGCCGTCGTGGCGGGTGCGTCGCTGCCGGTCAGGCTGACGTCCGAGCTGTCCGGCGCCGAGCACGCCGTCATGGTCACGAGCGCGACGACAGCCGCGGCATGCCTCGCCCCCCAGCGATCTCGCATGGCGTCGTGACCGTAGCCCACCCGGCACCGGCGCCGTCCCGCCGCCCCGAGGGGTCACGCCCGCACCACGGCGAGCACGAGGTTTCCGGGCGAGACCCGACCCGGTGGTGGCGCCAGCGGGCTACCGTCGCCGGCAGGGGGCAGAGATGGCATACGAGATCGAGGTGGCCGAGGCCGAGGCCACGCCCACGGTGGTGATGGTCGGGACGACCACCTTCGACGAGCTGTCGACCACGATCGGGCGGCTCATCAACCCGGTGTGGGCCTACATCCGGTCGTCCGACCTGGTGCCCGGCCACAACGTCGTGCTCTACAAGGGCGCGGTCCACCGGCCCGGCGGGGCCGAGATCGAGGTCGGCGTCGAGGTGGACCGACGCATCGAGGACGCGCCGGCCGGCGGTGTGCGTGGCTCCGAGCTGCCGGGCGGCCGTGTCGTCCGCACCATGCACCGTGGTCCCTACAACCGCGTTCGCGGCGCGTACGAGGCGCTCGACGCCTGGTGCCTGGGCAACGGCGAGGCGCTCGGCGGGCCCACCTGGGAGATCTACGGCGACTGGGACGACGACTCCACCAGGCTCGAGGCCACGGTCGTGTACAAGCTCGCCTGATCGCTCGCCGCCGCTCGCCACCGTTCCGGCGTTCGCTCGTCGCGATTTCCGCAACGTTCGAACGCCGGTTCGCGTGCCGGGCGCCGCCGACCCGAGTGCGGTCAGGGCAGGGGAACCGTGTGCCACAGCCGGCGTTCGGCCTCGAACGGGGCGTCGGCGACGCGGCAGTCGCGGTCGAACAGCATGGTGGCGCGGCGGTCGGGGTCGTAGCGGGGCCACGGGGGCAGCCCGGCGTGGTCGGGGTCGCCGGAGCGGGCGAACGCCAGCCAGGCGTCCTGCACGCGGACCGACAGGTCCGGCGCGGCGGGATCGTCGCCGACCAGGCCCGCGAGGCCGCCACCGAGATTGCCGAACACGAACGGGACGTCGACGGCATGGCAGGCGCCCAGCCGCCCGCCCAGCGCCGCCGCCTTCCACCCGAACAGGTACATCCACACCGGCGCGTGGGCCGCCTGCGCCTCGGCCAGGCGGAGCGAGTGCTGGCGGAACACCCGGTCGGTCGACACCGCGGCGACGACCTCGCCCGGCGTGCCCGCCTCGCCGCGGGCGCTCAGCGACGCCCGGTAGATCTCGATCGCCCGGGCGGCATCCACGGCGCCGGGGTCGAGCATCGCCTCGACCCGGGCCGCCAGGCCCTCGTCGTCGAGGTCGGCCGCCGCCGGCATCATGGCGGCGAAGAGGCGCCACTCGTCCGTGGTGGTGCCGACGATCACCGGCACCGGGGCGCGGCCGGCCGCCACCCGGTCGAGCGGGCGCTCGGCCACCACGTCCCCGTCCACCACGGGCCCGCCGACGCCCCCGCCGGACAGCAGGCCGCCTCCACCCCCGGCGGCCAGCAGGCGGTCGAGGGGCACCTCGCGCAGCGCGGACTCCTCGCTCGGCCGCAGCCCGAGGTCGGACAGCACCTTCGCCGTCACCGCCACCGCGGCGTCCGGCGCCATCGGCATGGAGTACGTGCTCTGGATGATCGCCCGGGAGAACAGTCCCGCGGCGCGTGGTGTGGCCAGCAGGCACTCGATGCTCTTGGCGCCGGCGGACTCGCCGAGCACGGTGACCTGGCCGGGGTCGCCGCCGAAGCCGGCGATGTTGGCCCGCACCCACTCGAGGGCGGCCACCTGGTCGAGCAGGCCGACGTTCACCGCCCCGATCCCGGGAGCGTGCAGGTAGCCGAGGACGCCGAGCCGGTAGTTGAGCGTGACGACCACGACATCGCCCCGGCGGGCCAGCGCCCCGCCGTCGTAGGTGGGCGAGGCGCCCGTCCCGAGGCGGAAGGCGCCGCCGTGCAGCCACACGAGCACCGGGCGAGCGGCATCGTCGACGCCTGGCGTCCACACGTTGAGGTAGAGGCAGTCCTCGCTGGTGGGCAGGTCGCCCGGGCCGAACAGCCCACCGAACGCCCCGCCCCGCCGCGGCGGGGCCGCGTCACCGCTCCCCTGGGGACATGCCGGGCCGAAGGCCACCGCCGGACGGACGCCCTCCCAGGCCGCCGTGGGCGCCGGCGGCGCCAGCCGCCGCGGGCCCACGGGCGGGGCCGCGAACGGCACGCCCCGGAACACGGAGACGCCTCGAACGGTCTCACCCCGCAGCCGCCCCTGCGCGACCGCGGCCTCGGTGGCCTCGACCTCGGCGCCGGGCACGATCAGAAGTCCTGGGCGATGGCCGTGTCGAGCACGAACTCGAGGTAGGTCATCGCCTCGCTCATCGCGAACCGCTCCCGGACGAACTCGATCTCCGGCTCCCTGGCCTGCACCGACGCCAGCGTGAGGTTGGCGCCCAGCGCCGGCCACCGCATCACCAGCGGCATCGAGCGCCCGGCCCGGAGGGGGACGGTCGCGTCGAGCAGCTCGGGACGGGTCCGCAGCATCCACAGGAAGGCGTCCGCCAGGCTTCGCACCGCGTCGCTGGCCCTGCCGGCGCGCAGCTGGTCGTTGGCCGCGGTCAGCCGGGACCTGAGCTCGGGGTCGGCGATCCGGTCGAGCCTCTGGGTGGCGGCCATGTCAGATGGACGAGTTCACGGGATGCTCGACCCCGGCCAGCTGCTTGCGCCGCCACGGCCGGTGCTCGGTCTCGTGGCGCTCCTTGAACTCGGGCAGCACGTTGGCGCCGAACCGCTCGATCGACTCCATGATGTGCTCGTGCGACCGGTCGCCGCACTGGGCGACCAGGATCAGCACGTCGAGGTGGTTGTCCTCGTAGGCCCGGATGTTGGCCCGGATCGTCTCCTCCGTGCCGATGGCCGTGCGTCCCTGTGCGGCGCGGAACAGGGCCCGCTGGACCTCGTCGGTGGGCTCGGCCGTCTCGGCCAGCGCCTGCTGCCGGTCGAGGTAGTCGCGGTAGACGTTGTGGCGCCCGGGCTGGTGGCGGCCGCCCGTGACCGGGTTGTAGTAGTAGCCCAGCGAGTAGGAGAAGAAGCCGGGCCCGTTGGCGCTGCGGCGTTGGGCCTCCTCGTCGGTGTCGCCCATCATGAACGTCGACAGCACGGCCAGCGCCGGGTTGATGGCGTGGCCGATCGGGAAGCACTCCTCCCGCACCAGCCGCCAGTACTCCTCGGCCCGCTCGCCCAGCTCGTCCGGGGTCTCGAACCCGAACCCCAGCGAGCCGATGCCCAGCCGGCCGGCCACCATGGTCGTCTCCCGCCGGGAGGCGGCGACCCACAGCGGGGGGTGGGGCTGCTGGAGGGGCTTGGGGATGACGTTGCGGGGCGGCATGGAGAAGAACTCGCCCTCGAACCCGGGGTAGGGGACGCTGCACATCATCGAGGCGATCTCGCGGGTCGCCTCCTCCCACATCGCCTTCTTGAGGCCCCGGTCGACGCCGAAGCCGCCCAGCTCCATCTCCGAGGACGACTCGCCCGTGCCCAGCTCGACGCGCCCGCCGGAGAGGATGTCGAGGGCGGCGGCCCGCTCGGCCACCCGGGCGGGATGGTTGTAGGCCGGCGGGGTGAGGGCGATGCCGTGCCCCAGGCGGATGTTGCGTGTGCGCTGGCTGAGCGCGGCCATCATCAGCTCGGGGGCGGAGGAGTGCGAGTACTCCTCGAGGAAGTGGTGCTCGACCTCGAACACGTAGTCGAAGCCCACCTTGTCGGCCAGCTCGACCTGTTCGAGCATCTCGTCGTAGATGCGGCGCTCGGCGCCTGGGTCCCAGGCGTCGCCGTCGGCCGACTTGGGGAGCTGGAGCTCGTAGAACAGGCCGAACTTCACGGGACCTTCTCGGCGCCGGGACGGTCGGGGGCGGCGCCGTCGGCGAACAGCCCGGCGGCCGGCGGCTCGTCCGCCAGGATCGCCTGCAGGCGCGCCTCGGCCTGGGGCTTGATCGTCTCCGGGTGGGTCAGGACATAGAAGCGGTCGTGCCGGACCGCGTCGACCACCATGCCGGCCACCTCGGCCGGGGGCATGCCGACCTCGAGGAAGCGCTCCTGGAGCATCTCGCGCCGCGCGATCCTCTCGGGCGTGCGCGCGTCGCCCGGGTTGCGCAGGTGGGCGGGCCGGTTGCGGTCGGCGGTGATGATCCGGGTGGCGATCATGCCCGGGCACAGCACCGACACGCCGATCGGCGCCTCCGCGGCCCGCAGATCGTGGTAGAGGCCCTCGCTCAGCCGGGTCACGGCGTGCTTGCTGACCGAGTACACCGACCCGCCCCCGCTCGACAGACCGAGCACCGAGGACGTGTTGACCACGTGGCCCGGCTCGCCGGCGGCGACCATGCGGGGCACGAACGCCTGGATCCCGTGGACCACGCCCATGAGGTTGACGCCCAGGACCCACTGCCAGTCGACCTCGGTCGTCTCCCAGACCGGCCCCATGCGGCCGGACACGCCGGCGTTGTTGCACAGCAGGTGGACAGCGCCGAACCGCCGGTAGGCGGCGTCGGCCAGCACGTCGACGGCGGGATGGGACGACACGTCGGTCGCCACGGCGAGGACCTCGGCGCCGTCCGTCGTCAGCTCCGCCTCGGCCGCGGCCAGCGCCGCCTCCTCGACGTCGGCCAGCACCAGCTTCATGCCCTCGGCCGCGAGGCGGTCGGCCAGCCCGCGGCCGATGCCGCTCGCCGCGCCCGTGATGGCGGCGACCTTTCCGGTCAGATCCTGCATCGTTCCCCCGAACCGCCGACTGCCTGCACACCCTACGCAAATTGTGCGCGATCCGGGCGCGCACCCGGGGGCCGGTCGGCCGCACGGTGCCCGACGGCGGGCCAGGATGGCGGGATGGCCGGAGCGCTCGACGACATCACCGTGCTGGAGCTCGCCAGTTGGGTGGCGGGGCCCAGCTGTGCGGCCCTGATGGCCGACATGGGTGCCGAGGTGGTGAAGGTCGAGCCGCTGAGCGGCGACGGCATGCGCGGCAAGCTGCGCCAGCCGTCCGCCCCCGAGGGCGTGGCGGCCCACGACCTGCCCTTCCAGCTCGACAACCGCGGGAAGCGGTCGATCGCCGTCGACCTGACCCGCGACGAGGGTGCGGCCGTGGTGCGGGACATGGCGGCCGGCGTCGACGTGGTCGTGACCAACCTGCTGCCGGGGCGCCTCGAACGCTACGGGCTGGCCCCGGCGGTGCTCTGTTTGGCGAACCCGCGGCTGGTCTACGCGCTGGTGACGGGCTACGGCAGCGACGGGCCCGACGCCGATCGCGCGGCGTTCGACCTGACCGCCTTCTTCGGCCGATCGGGGATCATGGGCCTCGTGGGCGAGCCGGGCGAGCCGCCGCCCGCGTTCCGGCCCGGCCAGGGCGACCACCCGACAGGCTTGGCGTTGCTGGTCGCCGTCCTCGCCGCGCTGCGCGAGCGCGACCGGTCGGGACGGGGCCAGGTGGTCGAGACCGCACTGCTGCAGACCGGGGCGTGGACCATCGGGTGCGATGTGCAGGTAGCGCTGGTCGACCGGGCCCAGCCCACCAAGCGGGCCCGCGACGACGCGTTCAGCCCCCTCAACACCCGCTACCGGTGCGGCGACGACCGCTGGATCAACCTGTCGGCCCACAACCCGGGCCTGTGGTCGGCGTTCTGCGCGGCGGTCGACCGGCCAGACCTGGCGGCCGACGAACGCTACGCAACACCTGCCGGGCGCTTCCGCCACCGGGGGGAGCTGATCGCCGCGCTCGACGACCTGTTCGCCGCCGCGCCGGTGCGCCATTGGGGGCCGCGCCTCGACGAGGCGGGCGTCGTCTGGGCGCCGGTCGCCGGGCTGCCCGACCTCGTCGAGGACCCGCAGGCCCGCGCCATCGGCATGTTCGCCGAGGTGGAGCACCCCCAAGCGGGGACGTTCGAGACGCTGGCGGCCCCGTTCGGCATGAGCCGCTCGGAGGTGGCGGTCCGGGGGCCCGCCCCGGCGCTCGGCCAGCACACGGACGAGGTGCTCGCCCGCTTCGGCCTCTCCGGCACCCGCATCGCCGAGCTGCGCCGGGCCGGCGTGGTGGCGGGCGACGGCTGAGCGCCGCGGGGCGCCGAGCAGGACGCGACCCGAGGTCCGTTCCGCCGTCAGCGAGACCGATGGCGGAGCGGCCGACGCCGAGGCCGAAGAGGGCGCGGGTGGCGACGGTACTGTGCGGCCATGCCCGTGCCCGTCGAGGTGAACGGAGTCGTCCACCAGGTGGCTGCCGACCCGGGGACGGCGCTGTTGTGGGTCCTACGGGGCGAGATCGGCGACCGCAGCGCCAAGTACGGCTGCGGGGCCGAGCAGTGCGGATCCTGCAAGGTGCTCGTGGGCGGCCGCCCGGCGTCGTCGTGCACGCTGCCGGTCGGGGACGTGGCCGGCCGGGCGGTGACGACCCCCGCCGGGCTGGCCCGCGACGCCGCTGGCGCCGCCGTGCAGCGGGCGATCGTCGATCACAACGCCGGGCAGTGCGGCTTCTGCCTGCCCGGCATCACGGTGACCCTCACCGACCTGGTGCGCCGTGGCGAGCGGCTCGACGCCGCCGGGGTGCGCGCCGCCCTCGACGAGCACCTGTGCCGCTGCGGCGCCCATCCCCGCATCGTGCGGGCGGCCCTCCAGGCACTGGGCGTCGCCGGCTCCGCCGAGGGAACGGAAGCGAGCGGCGGCGTGGTCGCGGCCCCGGCCGACCCCGGGGCGGGCGTCGCCGGCCGCGCGGGCGGGACGGGCGGCAGCGACGTCCCGGTGCGGGCGCCGAGCGCCGGCCGGCGGCTGGGCGCGCTGGCACAGGAGCCCGACCTCGACCGCTGGGTGAGCATCGTGGCGCCCGACCGGGTCGAGGTGCGCACCGGCAAGGTCGAGCTGGGGCAGGGCATCCTCACCGCGGTGGCGGCGGTCGCTGCGGACGAGCTGGGCGTCGACCCGTCCCGCATCGACGTGGTGAGCGGCGTCACGGGCACCACGCCGAACGAGTGGATCACCGCCGGCAGCGGGTCGATCGAGCAGAGCGCGATGGCCGTGCGCCAGGCCTGCGCCCACGCACGCCGGGTGCTGGTCGCGCGCGCCGCCGCCCACCTCGGGGTGGAGGCGGGTGAGCTGACGGTCGACGACGGCCGGGTCTCCGGGCCGGCGGGGCGCGTCGCCACGTACTGGGAGCTGGCGGCGGGGCGGCCGTTCGGCGTGACCGTCGACGAGCCCACCGACGCGGTGCCCCTCGCCCGGCGGCGGTGGTCAGGTCGGGGCCTGCCCCGCCTCGACCTGGCGGCCAAGGTGCGGGGCGAGCCGGTGTTCCTCCACGACCTGGTGCTGCCGGGGATGCGCTACGCCCGCGTCGTGCGTCCCGCCCGACCCGGCGCGCGGCCGGTGGGGCCGGTGCCGGCGACGGTCTCCGGGGCGGACGTGGTGCGCGACGGCGCCTTCCTGGCGGTGGTGGCCGACCGCGAGGTGGACGCGATGCGGGCGGCC
The DNA here is from genome assembly GCA_963842395.1 of uncultured Acidimicrobiales bacterium. GTDB lineage: Bacteria > Actinomycetota > Acidimicrobiia > Acidimicrobiales > VFJN01 > ZC4RG19. The sequence continues at coordinate 771,421 of CAWJGJ010000001.1, read as the reverse complement.
GAGGCGCTGGCCGCGGTCGTCCGCTGGGACGGGGGCACGCATCCGCCGCCCGGCGCCGCCGGCGCCGCGCACCTAGCCGCGCTGCCGGCGGTCCTGTCGCCCGTGGTCGACGGTGCCGCCACCGACGGGCCGGTGGGCGACCCGCCCGACCACGCCGGCGCCCTCCGGTTGTCCGCCACCTACACGCGCCCGTTCGTCCTGCACGGGTCGATCGGGCCATCGGTGGCGGTGGCGCAGCTCGCGGACGGCCACCTGTCGGTGTGGAGCCACAGCCAGGGCGTGGAGCTGCTGCGCCTGGCGCTGGCCGAGGTGCTGCGCCTCGACGCCGCCGACGTCACCGTGACCCACGTGCAGGGGCCGGGCTGCTACGGCCACAACGGCGCCGACGACGTGGCGCTCGACGCCGCGCTGGTGGCGAGGGCCGATCCCGGCCGTCCCGTCGCCGTGCAGTGGACCCGGGCCGACGAGCACGCCTGGGAGCCGGCCGCGCCCGCGATGGCGGTGCGGCTGGAGGCCAGTCTCGACGAGCGGGGCGCCCTGCGCTCGTGGCAGCACGACGTCCACACCTACGCCCACATCGGCCGGCCCCGCCCCACCGGCGGTCACGGCGCCGGGCTGCTGGCGAGCTGGGACCTCGACCCGCCTAGCGCGCGGCCGGTGCCCCAGCCCAGCCGAGGCTTCCACGCCGGGGGCTACCGCAACGCCGACCCGCTGTACCGCGTGGGCGACAAGCGGGTCGTCGAGCACTTCGTCGCCGCCTCGCCGCTGCGGACGTCTTCGACGCGGGGCCTGGGCGCGTTCGCCAACGTCTTCGCGCTGGAGTCCTTCATGGACGAGCTGGCCCTCGCCGCCGGGCGCGACCCGGTGACGTTCCGGCTCGACCACCTCGACGACCCCCGGGCCCGGGCGGTCATCGAGGCGGTGGTCGACCTGGCGGGCGGCCTGGAGGCGCCCGGCGGCGTCGACGCCCCCGGGCGGGGCCTCGCCTTCGCCCGCTACGAGAACATCAAGGCCTACGCGGCGGTCATCGCCGAGGTCACGGTCGACGCCCGCACCGGCGCGGTGGTGGTGCGCCAGGGCTGGATCGCCGCGGATGCGGGCGAGGTCATCGACCCCGACGGCCTGGTCAACCAGCTCGAGGGCGGGTTCGTGCAGTCGGCCAGCTGGGCCTTGAAGGAGCAGGTCGAGCTGGGGGAGAGCGGTCCCGGCGGCGGCCGCCCCGCCGACTGGGACGCGTACCCGATCCTGCGCTTCGGCGAGTCGCCGGTCCTGGCGACGCGCCTGCTCGACCGGCCCGAGGGTCGACCGCTCGGCGCCGGCGAGGCGACCACCGGCCCGACCGCGGCGGCCGTCGCCAACGCCGTGTGCCAGGCCACGGGCGCCCGCATCCGCGACCTGCCCCTCCGGCCGGCACGGGTGCTCGCCGCCCTCGACGCACTGCTCTGACCGGCGCCCGGCCGGGACTCCGCCGCCGGCGAAATCCGCATGTCGGCGCCCGGGCTCGGCGCCATCATCGGGCCATGGCCTTCGACGTCGAGTGCACGGACGATCCGGCGGCGGCACTGGCGGGCGCGGCCCGCTTCCTGCTGTCGCGCCCGGTGGAGCACAACGTCGTCCTGACCCTGTTGGGCCTCCGGGCGCACCACCCGGAGCCGGGTCGGTACTGGACCGTGCGCGACGGAGGGGACGGGGGTGCGGTGGCGGGCTTCGTGTTCCAGTCGCCGACGACCTACCCGGCCTTCGTCACGCCGATGCCGCCGGCCGCCGTCGTCGCCGCCGTCGCCGCGGTCGGCGACGTGGTGGTCGACCTGCCCGGGGTCCGGGGCGAGGCGGCGACCGCGGCGCGGTTCGCGGGCGGGTGGACCGAGCGGCACGCGGTCGGCGCCGTCCCCGTCATCGGTCAGCGCCTCTACGAGGTCACGGACGTGGTGCTGCCCACGGGCGTCGTCGGCCGCTTCCGGCCGGCGCGACCCACCGACCGCGACCTGCTCATCGCGTGGCACCGGGGCTTCGGCGAGGCGGTCGGCGACCAGCCCGTGGACGACGCTGCCGTCGTCGACCGCCGGCTGGCCGGCGGCGAGCTCGCGGTCTGGGAGGACGGGGGCGAGCCCGTCTCGATGGCGGGTGCCACCGAGCCGGTGGCGGGGGTCGCCCGCATCGGCGCCGTGTTCACGCCGGCGGAGCGCCGCCGGCGCGGCTACGCGGCCGCGTGCGTGGCGGCGCTGTCCTCGCAGGTCCTGGCCACCGGCAGCCGGTGCATCCTCTACACCCAGCTGGGCGACGCGACGGCCAACGCAATGTACCGCCGCATCGGCTACCGGGCGCTCGAAGAGTCGCTCCACTACCGCTTCGCGTAGCGCTCGGCCCGGACCGGCCGCGGCAGGCCGGGTGTGACATTCGTCCTGACGCGGTCCTCACGCCGGGCGGGCGGAGACTCACAGCACGCTGACGCCACCTGGGTGCCCACTGGTGGGGTCGAGAGGCGCGTTCCCCTGGAGGTCAGCGTGACAGTCGTGCAGGACACACCCGGAGGGGTGCCGGAGCCCGCGCCGCGGGCGGTACCGGCGAGTGTGGTCGCGGCGCCCGCGCCGGCGCCGGTCGACCCGCCCGTCGAGCTGCCGGACGGGGTCGCCTACCGGGCGAAGCGCCGGCTGCTGGGCGATCCGCTGCACAGCGACGAGCTCGAGCACCAGCGCCTGGGGAAGCCCACGGCCCTGGCCGTCTTCGCGTCCGACAACCTGTCGTCGAGCGCGTACGCCACCGAGGAGATCCTCCACGTCCTGATCCCGCTGGTGGGTGTGGCCGCGTTCTCGACTGGTGGTGCCCGTCACGGTCGCCATGCTCGTGGTGCTCGGGTTCCTCGTCCTGTCCTACCGGGAGACGATCAAGGAATACCCGTCGGCCGGCGGCGCCTACCTGGTGACCCGCGACAACTTCGGCATCGTGCCCGCCCAGGTCGCGGGGGCCTCGTTGCTCACCGACTACATCCTGACCGTGGCCGTGTCGGCCTCGGCGGGCACCGCCGCACTGGTGTCGGCCTTCGAGGGCCTCGACCCGTTCCGGGTGCCGATCGCGCTGGGCTTCATCGCCCTCATCGCCTACGGCAACCTGCGGGGCGTCAAGGAGTCGGGCCGCATCTTCGCGGTGCCCACCTACTTCTTCATGGTCACCATGGTCCTGCTGCTGGGCCTGGGGATATGGCACTACTTCGCCGGCGACCTGCCGGTGCTCCCCGCCCAGACCGAGGGCCAGATCGAGTGGGGTTCGGCGTCGAACGCCCTGTTCTACGGCGCGGGCCTGTTCGGCGTGCTGCACGCGTTCGCCTCGGGCGGCGCGGCGGTCACCGGGGTCGAGGCCATCTCCAACGGCGTGCCGGCGTTCCGGCCGCCCGAGTGGCGCAACGCCCGCCAGACGCTGGTGATCATGGGCACCGCCCTGGGCGTCATGTTCCTCGGCCTGTCGATGCTGTCGGCCGCCATCGAGGTCGCCCCGTTCGAGGGCGGCACCCCCACCGTCATCTCCCAGGTGGGTCGCGCCGTGTTCGGCGGGGGAGCGATGGGCGACGCCCTCTACCTCTCGCTGCAGGCGGGCACGATGCTCATCCTGGTCATGGCGGCCAACACCGGGTTCGCCGACTTCCCCCGGCTGGCCAGCTTCCAGGCCGGCGACAGCTTCCTGCCCCGCCAGCTCACCAAGCGCGGCCATCGCCTCGTGTACTCCAACGGCATCATCACCCTCGCCGTGGCCGCCATGGTCCTGGTGGTCGCCACCGGCGCGGTGGTGACCCGGCTGATCCCCCTCTACGCCATCGGCGTGTTCACGGGGTTCACGCTCAGCCAGGCGGGCATGACCCGGCACCACCTGCGCCGCCGCGAGCCCGGCTGGCAGAAGGGCCTGGTCGTCAACGGGATCGGGGCCGTCCTGTCGGCCGTGGTGGCGGTGATCGTGGCCGTCACCAAGTTCGTCGACGGCGCCTGGGTGATCCTCATCGTGCTGCCGGTGATGGTGTGGCTGCTGCTGCGGCTGAACCGCCAGTACCGCCAGGAGGCCATGGAGCTGGAGCACGACGTGCCGGCCGCCATCGCCGCTCCGGTGCTGCGGCGGCACGTGGTGCTCGTGTTCGTCGACCGCATCGACATGGCCGTGGCCCGGGCCATCCAGTACGGCCGCACCCATCACGGTGACGAGATCCGGGCCGTGCACTTCGCCCTCGACAACATGGTGGCCGAGGATCTGGCGGCCGAGTGGCGGCGCCTGGGCCTGTCGCGGGTGCCGCTCGAGATCGTCGAGTGCTCCGACCGGCGGCTGGCCAAGGCGGCCGTCACCACCGTGGCCCGCGAGGTGGCCGACGGCGACACCGAGGTGTCGGTGCTGCTGCCCGACCGCAAGTACCGGGGCCTGTGGCACCGGGTGCTGCACGACCGCACCGCCGACAGCATCGTCGAGCAGGTGTCGCAGCTCGCGCACGCCAACGTCACGATCGTGCCGTTCCACCTGGGATCGTCCCACGCGGCCGTCGACGGCGAGGCCGTGGCGGCGACCGCCGTGGGCCCGGTGCCGTGGCGCAGCAGCGACGGTGACGCCGGCGGTGCCCCTGTCGGGGCGTCCGGCGCGGCGTCCGGCGAAGCACCTGTCGGAGCCTCCGACGCGGCCGCGGGTGGCGAGGACGGGGCGTCCGCCGCGGCGTCCGGCCATGCCGCCGCGGTGGCGTCGGACGGGGACGGCGAGGCCCGCCCGCGCCCGCCGGCCGGCACGCTGGTGCCCATCGCCGAGGCCCGCTGGCGCGACAACGTGACCGTGCAGGGCCGTGTGCGCTCGTTGCGGGTGGCGCCGCAGCACGACTCGCCCACGCTCGAGCTCGTCATCGAGGACGGCACTGCCGCACTGTCGGTGGTGTTCCTCGGCCGGCGGTCGCTGGCCGGCATCCGCAGCGGCACCCGGATCGAGGCCACGGGCACGGTCGGCCTGCACAAGGCCCGCCTCGCCATCCTCAACCCCCGGTACCGCATCCTGCGTTGAGCCGCCATGATGGGCCGATGAGCCGCGGCCGCCCCGGCACCGCTGCCCGCCGCCGGCTGGGCGCGTTGGCGCCCGCGGGGTGGCGGACCAGCGGCTGGGCCGTGGCCGTGCTGGCGCCGGCGGGGCTCACCGCGCTGCTGCTGCCGCTGCGGGGCCACATCGCCCTGTCGTCGGTGTTGCTGCTGTTCCTGCTCACGGTGCTGGCGTCGGCCTCGATCGGCGGGCTGGGGCCGTCGCTGACCGCCTCGGTCCTCGCCTTCGTGCTGGCGAACTGGTTCTTCACCCCGCCGCTGCACACCTGGAAGGTCGACGACTTCGACAACCTGCTGGCCCTGGCCGTGCTGTTGATGGTCGGGTGCGTCGCGTCGTGGTTCGGCACCGCCGTGAGCCACCGCTCGGCCGAAGTGGCGCGGGCCCGCGCCGGCACCGAGCTCCGGAACGCGCTGCTGGCGGCGGTGTCCCACGACCTGCGCACGCCGCTGGCGTCGATCAAGGCGTCGGTGACCAGCCTGCTCGCCGAGGACATCGACTGGCCGCCCGAGGTCGAGCGGCAGTTCTGCCTCGCCATCGACCACGAGGCCGACCGCCTGACCTACCTTGTGGCCAACCTGCTGGACATGAGCCGGCTCTCGACCGGTGCCGTGCCCGTCCGGCGGGTGCCTGTGGGGGTGGACGAGCTGGTGCTGACCGCGGTCAGGAGCCTGGGGGACAGGGCCGACGCCGAGCGGCTCGACATCGACGTCGACGAGGCGCTCCCGTCGGTCGAGACCGACCCGAGCCTGGTCGAGCGCGCCATCGCCAACGTGGTCGACAACGCGCTCGCCTGGTCGCCCACCGACCGACCCGTGCGCATCGAGGCCGGCCCGGTCGGCGCCGGTGTCGACGTGCGGGTGGTCGACCACGGGCCGGGCATCCCGCCGGCCGAGCGCGAGCGGGTGTTCCTGCCCTTCCAGCGCCACGGCGACCGGTCGAACGGCCCGGGGGTGGGGCTCGGCCTCGCCGTCGCCCGGGGCCTGGTCACCGCCGTCGGCGGGCGGCTGGCGGTGCACGACACCGAGGGCGGCGGCACGACGATGGTGGTGTCGCTGCCGTGCCCCGACGGTCCGCCGTCGTGAGCCGGGTCCTGGTCGTCGAGGACGAGCCCCAGATGCAGCGCGCCCTCACCACCAACCTGCGGGCCCGGGGCTACGAGGTCGACGAGGCCGGCTCGGGCGAGGAGGCGCTGGTCCTGGCGGCCCGCCACCATCCCGACGCCGTGGTGCTCGACCTGGGCCTGCCGGGCATCGACGGCATCGACGTCGTGCACGGGCTGCGGGGGTGGACGACCGTACCCATCCTCGTGCTCTCGGCGCGCGAGGACGAGGCGTCCAAGGTCGAGGCGCTCGACGTCGGCGCCGACGACTACGTGACCAAGCCCTTCGGCATGGACGAGCTGCTGGCGCGTTTGCGCGCCGCCCTGCGCCGGGCCACACCCGCGGGCGAGGAGCCCATGGTCAGCACCGACGACTTCGTGGTCGACCTCGCGGCCAAGCGGGTCACCCGGGGGAAGGCGACCGTGCACCTCACGCCGACCGAGTGGCAGGTCGTCGAGGTGCTCGTGCGCAACCCGGGCAAGCTCGTGAGCCAGCGCCAGCTGCTGGCCGAGGTGTGGGGCCCCCAGTACCGCACCGAGACCAACTACCTGCGCCTGTACCTCGCCCAGGTGCGCCGCAAGCTCGAGCCCGAGCCCAGCCGGCCCCGCTACTTCCTCACCGAGCCCGGCATGGGCTACCGCTTCGAGCCCTGAACCGCGCACGTGCACCCGCGGGAGTCGACATACAGTGTGGCCGCTGGGGAGATGCAGGGAGTCGGGGTGACCGAACGCGAGCCGGCGCCGAGCGCCGAGGACGAGCCGGTCCCGGCGCCGGACGAGGGGCCGAGCGACGGGGACGTGGACATCGACCACACCGTCGCGCACTCCGCTCGCATGTACGACTACCTGCTGGGCGGGACGACCAACTTCGCCGCCGACCGCGCTGCGGTCCACCGGGCCGCCGCCGCGGTGGGCGGCGTCGACGTGGCCCGGCAGGCCGCTCGGGTCAGCCGGGCCTACCTCCGTCGGGTGGTGCGCTACCTGGCAGGCCAGGCGGGCATGCGCCAGTTCCTCGACATCGGCACCGGCATCCCCTACAGCGACGGCACCCACGCCGACCCGCAGAAGGTCGCGCCCGATGCTCGCGTCGTGTACGTCGACAACGACCCCATCGTGCAGGCACACGCCCACACGTTGGTGCGCAGCACGCCCGAGGGCGCTGCCGCCTACGTCGGTGGCGACCTGCGCGAGCCGGACGGCATCCTCCGAGCCTGTGCGGGCATGCTCGACCTCGATCGGCCCGTCGCCGTGGTGTGCACCGCCGTGCTGCAGATGATCCCCGACGAGGACGAGCCCTTCCAGGCGCTCGCTCGGCTCATGGCGGCGCTGGCCCCTGGCAGCCAGATCGCGCTGTCCCACGTCACCTCCGACTTCGCGCCGAAGGAGATCGGCGAGTACGGCGAACGCATCGCGGGTGCGACGCAGGGAGGGTTCCAGAGCCGCACGCTGCGCGAGATCGCCGGCTTCCTCGACGGTCTGGACCTCGTCGAGCCGGGGCTCGTCGCGATCGAGGAGTGGCGCCCGGAGCCAGACGACCCGGCCGCGCCCTTCCCGTCCAGCCTCTACGGCGCGGTCGGCCGCAAGCCGTAGGGCGGGCGGCGCGCCGGCGACGGCGGCACCAGGCCGCCCGCGGTGCCGGCGGACGCGAGCGGCGGGTCACATGAGTTCAGCCGCGGTCGGGGTCGCGGAACTTCTCGAACTCCCACCACTCCTCGGTGTCGTAGGGCGCGTCGCCCCACCAGGCACGCAGCCGGTCGCCGATGGGCGCCTCGTCCCCGTGGGGGGAGGGGCGGTAGTAGATCCGTCGCTCGCTGGTGCCGATCTCGCCCGCGATCTCGGGCGGCCGGTACTCCTGGGGCACGAACCCGGAGGGATCGTTGTGGGGGTAGCGGTAGCCGCCACCCTCCTTGAGCTTGTTGCGCTGGTAGGGGTGGACGCTGCGCAGCGGGCCCGGGACGGCGCCGGCCTGGCGGCGACGCACGTCGGCCGAGGCGCGGGCGAGCCCGGCCATCACCGAGTTCGACTTCGGTGCCGTCGCGAGGTGGACGACGGCGTGCGCCAGGTTGAGGGCCGCCTCGGGCAGGCCCACGAACTCGACCGCCCGCGCCGCCGCGTCGGCGACGACCAGGCCCGTGGAGTCGGCCATCCCCACATCCTCGGAGGCCAGGATCACGAGCCGCCGGGCGATGTAGCGGGCGTCCTCGCCGGCTTCGAGCATGCGCGCCAGCCAGTACAGGCCGGCGTCCGGGTCGGAGCCCCGGATCGACTTGATGAAGGCCGAGATGATGTCGAAGTGCTCGTCCTCGCCGTACCGGAGCACCCGGGCCTGGCGGGCCCGCTCGACGTCGTCGAGCGCCACGTGCGTGGCCCTGCGGCCCGCGCCGTCACCGCCCGCGGGATCGCCGCCGATGCCGCCCGCCGCGCCCCCGCCGTCCCGGTCGCCCGTACGGGCCAGGGCCAGCGCCACCTCGAGCGTGGTGAGCGCGGCCCGCGCGTCGCCCTCCGCCATGTCCACCAGGTGGGCCTGCGCATCGGGCGCGATGGTGGCCTCCTCGACCGCCAGCGCCCGCTCGACGACCACACCCAGCTCGTCGTCGCCGAGCGGGTGCAGGCGGAAGATCGTCGACCGGCTGATGAGCGGGGCGTTGACCTCGAAGAACGGGTTCTCCGTGGTGGCGCCGATGAGGGTGAGGACGCCCGACTCGACCGACGGCAGGAGCGCGTCCTGCTGCGACTTGTTGAAGCGGTGCACCTCGTCGAGGAAGAAGATCGTGCCCCGGCCGTCCTCGGCCAGTCGCTGGCGGGCGGCCTCCACGACCTCGCGCACGTCCTTGACGCCGGCGGTCACGGCCGAGCGCGACACGAACTCGCGGTCGGTGCGGCTGGCGATGACGCTCGCCAGCGTGGTCTTGCCGGTGCCGGGCGGGCCCCACAGGATGATCGACGACAGCGTGTCGGCCTCGATCAGGGCCCGCAGCGGCGCCTGCGGGCCGAGCAGGTGGGGCTGGCCGACGATGTCCTCGAGGATGCGGGGCCGCATGCGGGCCGCCAGCGGCGCCCGGGCCGCCAGCCGCTCGCCGAGCGCGGCGTCGAACAGGTCGTCGGAGCCACCCGTGGCTGGCTCCCTGCGTGCCGGCACCCGCGGCAGGCTACCGGCCCCCCGGGTGCCGGGTGTCACCATCTGCCACTACCCAGCGGGTCCGTGCAGCTACATCGCCGGCGCCGAGGCCTGTAACGTCGGCACCCGACGCGGGCGACCCGGCACCGCGCACGCGAAAGGCGACGGTGAGACGGTGCAACGACGAGACGTGTTGCGGGCGGCAGCGGCATCCGGAGTGGCCGGTGTGGGCGCCACGGTGCTGGGCAGGCCGGTGATAGCGGGAGCGTCCCCGGGCGGCGCGAGCCACGGGCGGCGGGGCAACGAGGTCCTCGACCGGCTGGGGCTGGTGTTCCTCTCCCACGTGAACGACCCCAACGTGACGCCGGTGTTCCCGGGCGACCCCGAGTTCACGCTGACGACGGTGGCCACCGTCCCCGCCGACGGGTTCTACATGCAGTACGTGCAGGAGGCCGAGCATACGGGGAGCCACTGGGGCGCACCTGCGCACTTCGACGAGAACGGCCTGACCGCCGACGAGCTAGACCCCGAGGACCTGTTCCTGCCGGCCGCCAAGATCGACGTGCGCCGGCAGGTGGCGGGCAACGACGACTACGCGGTGACCGTGCAGGACCTGCAGCGCTACGAGCGCCGCCACGGCCGCATCCCGCGGGGCGCCGCCGTGATCGCCTGGACCGGCTGGGACGCGCGCTGGGGCACCCCGGCCTATCCGAACCTCGACGCCGATGGCGTGATCCACCAGCCCGGGTTCAGTGTCGAGGCCGTGCAGTGGCTCATCGACAACCGCCGGCTCGACGTGCGCGGCGCCCTGGGCACCGACACGTTCGGCCCCGACGTGGGCATGGACGACACGTTCGCCGCGTCGGTGCTGCTCTACGCCCAGCACCGCATCAGCCTCGAGAACATGACGAACCTGGCCGCACTGCCCGCCAAGGGTGCCCACGTGCTGGTCGGTGGCCCGATCAACCTGGCCGGGTCCGGCTCGACGGCCACCCTCTACGGCATCCTGCCGCCCAGGAGCTGACCCGACCGGCCCGACGTGCGGCGATGCGGCGATCCGGCGGGCGGATCGGCCGCACGTCCGCCGCGGCTCAGCGGCTGACGGTGGTGCGGCCGCGGAGCCGGGCCTCGGCGACGGGCGAGCGCGGCGCCGTGTAGGGCAGCGGGCGGGCCAGCTCGGGCTGGTCGAACACCACCATGTTCTTGCCGCGCCGCTTGCCGACGTACATGGCCTCGTCGGCCCGGTGGAGCACCTGGTCGGGCGTGAGCGTGGGATCGCCGAGGCGGGGCCGGGCCACGCCGATGCTGGCGCTGATCGCCACGGAGGTGGACTCGATGTCGAAGGGCTGCCGCAACGCCTGCAGCACCCGGTGGCTCACGATGTCGGGGGTGTCGCCCGTGCCGTCGAGCACCACCGCGAACTCGTCGCCGCCGAGCCGGGCCACCGTGTCGGACGTGCGGAGGCAGGCCCGCAGCCGCTGACCCGCGGCCCGCAGCACCCGGTCGCCCGCGCTGTGCCCGAGCGTGTCGTTCACGTACTTGAGGTCGTCGAGGTCGATGACCATCAGCGCGAACTGGCGCCCCTCCCGGTAGCGGTCGACGGCCTCGTTCAGCCGATCGCCGAGCAGGGCGCGGTTGGCGAGGCCCGTCAGCGGGTCGTGGTGGGCGCGGTGGGCGAGCTCGGCCTGGGCGGACGAGACGCGTTCGAGCAGCGCCGTGTTCTGGAGGAGCGTGATCATCTGCCGCACCATGACCATGGCGATGACCACCCAGGCCAGCGCGGCCTCGGCCAGGTCGATGTGGGCGCCCAGCGCGTTCTGGACGACGATCACGGCGCCGGTCAGCACCACCAGGCCGTAGGGGACGAGCAGGTGCGCCATCTCGACGCCCGCTCGGGCCCGCGCGCTGCGGCGGGGGACACGCTGGCCGGCGGTGACCAGGCCCGCGACCCCGATGAGGAGGGGGCCGGCGATGAAGCCGGCGTTGGTGGCGGGAGGCTGCGACTCGGCCCCGGTGGCGACGAGGTAGGCGAACACGCTGTCGGAGAGCGAGATGGCGACCAGCCCGGAGCCGAGCAGCCAGAGCTGGGCGCGGAGAGGCTCGGGCACCCGGCGCGTCACGGCCAGCAGCACCACCATGACCACCAGCACCAGGTCGGTGGTGGGATAGGCGATGGCCACCGCGAACTCGCCCGGGGTCGGGGCGCCGGTGCGCACGACCGTGCCCAGCGATGTGGCCCAGGTCAGGATGAACAGCGAGCCCACCACCACCAGGCCGTCGAGCACGTAGAGGGCCGCCTCCTGGCGGCTGCGCTCGATGGCGTAGCGGGAGGGCAGGACCGCCATGCTCAACAGCGCCGGAACGGCGAAGACCGGCAGGGTGAGGAAGCCGACGTCGGCGATCGAGGGCGACGGCAGCGGCGTGTCCGAGAAGATCTGGTAGTACGACCAGAACGCCATGCCGATGCTCCACCCGAGGGTGCCGAGCGCCATGAGCCGGCGCCAGTTGCGTTCCGGCCCGGTGGTGCGACGCGACACCCACCAGCAGGCAGCGGTCGCCGCGAGGCCGGCAGCGAGCTGGGCGGCGTCGTCGACGATGATGGCCACGTCGTCGGACACCACGCCGGTGCTGTCGACGAGGACCACCGCAAGGACCACAGCGAACGTGGCCACAAGCCACGTCCCCAGCCGGTTGCTCGTCATCTGCTCCTCGTCATCGGCTCACCCTGCCGGGACGACTGGATCCACCCTGGGACTCATCTAGGCGGCGGCCTGTCGGTTACACCGCCCACGCTCAAAGCGTAGTGCGTGGCGCACTCCGTGACATCGGGTTCCTGGACCTTCGTGGGTCATACCCCGGTGCCAGCGGGCTCAGGAGCCGTTGTCGCGCTCGTCGGCCCGGGCCGGCGGGCCTGTCCGGACGTCGTCGACGGTGACGTTGACCTCGACCACCCGCAGCCCCAGCATGCGGTTCGTCTGCACCGCGACGTTGGCCTGCACCTGGCGGGCCACGTCCATCACGACGTGGCCGAACTCGACCATGATCGTCACGCCGATGCTCACCTCCTGGCCCTTGACGTCGGCCTTGACCCCCTGGTCGCCGCGCTTGTTGCCGATGCCGACCCGCTCGCGCACGCTCTCGAGCACGCGGGCGAAGTCGCCCCCCAGGTCGGCCACGCCGGGCACCTGCATGGCGGCCAGCCCGGCGATCTTCTCGACCACCTCGTCGGCGATGTGGATGCGGCCCTTCACGTCGGGGCCGATCTCGGGCGTGGCGGGCGGCGCCATGCCCGACTGGGGCCCGGGCGCCCGGTGGGCGCCGCCCGGCGTGGCCCCCGCCAGCTCGGGCGAGCGCGCCGGCGCCCGGTGGGCGCCGCCGGGGTCGGGGTTGGGGCGCCCGAGGCCGGCAGGCGGGCGGGCCTGCGAGGGATCCGTGGTCATCGGGTGCGCCTCGTCCGGGCGGGCCGGGTACGTCGCCGGGCCGTTGGGTGCGGGCGCGGGCCTGCCATCGGTGGAGAAGTCGGTCATCGGTGCCTCCCAGTCGCGACCCGCCCATCCTGGCCGAAGTGTCAAGGCTGGTGCCCCCGGTCCCGCCGTTAGGGTGGTCGCCATGGCCAAGCCCGCCGTCACCATCCCCGACAGCCCGCCTCCCGCCGACATCGTCGTCGACGACCTCGTCGTGGGCGACGGGCCCGAGGCCAGCGCCGGCAACGAGGTCCAGGTGCACTACGTGGGGGTGGCGTGGTCGAACGGCCGGCAGTTCGACGCCTCGTGGGACCGGGGCGACACGTTCGGCTTCCGGCTCGGGGCCGGTCAGGTCATCGCCGGATGGGACCAGGGCGTCCAGGGGATGCGGGTGGGCGGCCAGCGCCGTCTCACGTTGCCGCCCCACCTCGCCTACGGCTCGCGGGGCGCGGGCGGCGTGATCGGGCCCGACGAGACGCTGGTATTCGTCGTCGACCTCGTCGGGGTCTCCTGAACCTCGGGCGCCGGGCGCGGGTCCGTCCGCCGCCGGCGCCACCAGCCAGCGAGCAGCCAGGCTGCCACCGCGAGCCACACCACGACCAGCGCGCTGCCGAGGCCCGTCGCGTAGTTGCGGGGGAACAGCGACGGGTTGCCGCGACTCCGGCCGTAGCCGCGCACGAACGGCCACGCCACGAGCACCAGGGCACCGCTGACCATCAGGCCGGCGCGCACCGCGGGCCAGGCGCGGGCCGGCACGAAGCGCCGCGCCGCCCAGCCGGCCGCGAGCACGACGGGCAGGAGCACGACGTCGTTGAGCACCGCGGCGCCCACCACCCACCGGGCCAGCTCCGGCGGGTGGACGCGGTCCGCCTCGCCCAGCGCGCCCCACACGCCGTAGGCGATGACGGGAACGCCCAGCGCGAGACCGGATAGGAGCCCGCGGCGGGACGAGGTCTCCGGCGGGCGGGGCCGGCCCGCCGGCGAGGCGCCGGGAGCGGGCGGGGGAGCGGGCGCCGTCACCGGTCCACCACGATCCGGGCGACCCACTTCGTCTGGGATACCCCGGGGCGGGCGGGCCCCACCAGCCGGACGGGGAAGCCGTGGTCGAGGTGGAGCGGCTCGCCGTCGATCTCGAGCGCCAGGAGCGTCTCCGGGTCGTCGGCCTGCAGGTGGTTGAGCTCGGACGCCCGGTAGAGACCGGACTCCTGCAACGACTCGACCCGGACCCGGGGCCGCCCCTCGACGCCGGCCAGCGCCAGCAGGTCGCGCACGGGGACGCCCCGCCAGCGCACGGACTGGCTCCAGCCCTCGACGCAGGCGATGGGCAAGGTGGCGGCGCGGTGGGGCAGGGCGCGGAGGTCGGCCAGGCTCAACACGACCCGCCGGGCCACCGCCCCCTCGACCACCAGCCGGTAACCGGGGTCGCGGGCCAGCGCGACCACGCGGGCGGCGTCGGCGGTCTTGTTGACCGGCAGACCCTGCGGGCCCACGCCCGGGCGGCGCTGGCCCAGGACCGCCAGGTCGCCGAGCGGCGAGAAGTTGCCGCCCGAGGTCGCCACCACCAGGGCCCCGGACGCGGCGGCGACGCCGCCGAGGAACGCCCGCCGGTCGGCGGTGGAGGCCCGGGCCAGCTCGGGCCGGGCGGGGGAGCGCCGGATCGCCTCCCGGGTGGCCGCCGCCTTGGCGCCGACGTGCACGACCAGTGCGCCCATGGTCACCCAGGCCGCCCAGTAGTGGGCGCGGGGGAAGAAGAAGGTCCAGGGATACCAGCGGGCGACGTTGGCCGTGCCCGAGAGGAGCAGGAACAGCCCGCCCCCGACGAGCGGCAGCAGCGCCACGCGCTCGACGGCGTGGAGCGCCGACCGCACGGGCGGCCACCGGGGCAGGTGGTGGTGGACGACCCACAGCTTGGCCAGCAGCAAGGGGATGGCGGCGGTGCCGCTCGAGACGTGGAGCCACTGGGTGACCCGGTAGAGGCCCGCGGGCCGCGCCGGGTACGTGAACCAGCTCGGCGGGTCCTGGGCGGCGGAGGACCACAGCCCGGTCGCGAAGCAGACGGCGAACGCGACCCCGAGCGCCAGGCCCAACCAGGCCGCGGCCCGCACCTCGTGCAGGTCGCTCTCGTAGCCGGCCTCGATGTCCGCCAGCCGGGCGGTGGAGGGCAGTGTCGGCGTCCTCACGTCAGCACCTCACAGGCCTCATGGCCTCGCGGCCCGGGCGAACCAGCGGCCGGCGCCCGCCGTCACCTCGTCAGGGTGCAGGCCGGCCTGGGCGGCCACGTCGGCGAACGCGTCGGCGCTCACCCGCGCCCAGGGGAACCAGGGGCCCGCGCCGCCCCCCGACTCGACGCGCACGGTCAGCGCCCGGGTGGGGCTGCCGGGCGGGTCGACCTCGGCCACCACCACGCCGCCGGGCCGGAGCAGCTCCGCCGCCCGCACCAGCAGGGCGACCGGATCGCCCCCGATGCCCACGTTGCCGTCCAGCAGCAGCACCGTGCCCCAGCGGCGCTCGCCCGGCAGCGGGTCGAACACCGAGCGCCGCAGCGCGGGGGCGCGCCGCCGCCCGGCCTCGTCGATGGCGGCAGGGCTGGGATCGACGCCGAGCGCCACCCGCCCGTCCGCGGCGAGCGCGGCCACGATGCGGCCCGGCCCGCAGCCCACGTCGAGCACGGGGTCGGGCACGCCGGCGAGCAGGCGGCGCTCGACGTCGTCGGGGTCGGTGCGCCAGCGGTCGACGGCCAGGTCGATGCGCTCGCCGCCGTCGGTCACGAGCGAGGTCACGAGCGGCGTCACGCGGCAGAACCCGCGACGAGGCTGCGCATGGTGGCGGCGAAGCCGATGGTGGGGGCCGCGACGGCGATGGCGACGGCGTCCGCCCACGTGTCGACGTCCGTGCACGCGGGCAGCATGCGGGTGCGGAGCCCGAGGGCCGCCAGCCGGGCGCGCTGGTGGGCGCCGGTGTCGGGCCGGCTGGTGGGCACGCCGAGGAAGGCCCGGGGGTGGGGCCGACGCAGGCCGACGGCCCACCAACCGCCGTCGCTGGCCGGTCCCAACACGGCGTCGGCGCCCGGGGCCGCGAGCGCGGTCATGACCGCGTCGAGGTCGCGGGACGTGACCTGGGGTGTGTCCATCCCGATCTGCACCGCGGGGCCGGCGGTGGCGCCCCAGGCGGTCGTCAGGCGACGGTCGAGGCCGCCCGACCCCTGGCCGACCACATCGACGCCGGGTGGGCACCAGGGCCCCGGCCTGCCGTCCAGGGCCAGCACGACGCGGTCGGCCCCCGCGCCGGTCGCGGCGGCGAGGGTGTCGGCGAGCGAGGCCGCGGCGAGGGCGGCCGCCTCGGCCGGCGAGCACGGCGGGCACAGGCGGGTCTTGACCCGTCCGGGCACGGGTTCCTTGGCGAGCACGATCAGGTCCACGGGTCGGTTCTAGGACCGGCGGCCGGGCGGGGAAGCCGCGCGGCCGCCTTGTTACCCGGCTCGTAAGGAGGATCTCGGCGAGCGCAGGGTCCGGGCCCGGTCCCGTCCCGTGCCCTCGCGGTGTTTCGCGGCCCGTAAGCCCCGTGCGCAGCCGAGGGCCCTAGCCTCGACGCGGTGATCGAGGCCCCGTCCCGCATCCTGGTCGTCGACGACGACCCGACGGTGTCCGAGGTGGTGGCGCGCTACCTCGAGCGGGACGGCTACCAGGTCGAGACCGTGGCCGACGGCCGCGTCGCCCTCGACCGGGCGCTGGCCGAGCCGCCCGACCTCGTGGTGCTCGACCTGATGTTGCCCGGCATCGACGGGCTGGAGGTGTGCCGACGCCTGCGGGCGCTGGCCCCGGTGCCGATCGTCATCCTCACCGCCCGGGGCCAGGAGAGCGACCGCATCATCGGCCTCGAGCTCGGGGCGGACGACTACGTGGCCAAGCCGTTCTCCACCAAGGAGCTGGTGGCGCGGGTGCGGGCGGTGCTCCGCCGGGCCAAAGGCCCGCTGGCGCCGTCGGGGCCGGACGCCCCCCGCATCCACGTCGACGGCGACCTCGAGGTCGACGTCGCCGCCCGCCAGGCCCGCCTCGGCGGCCAGGTGGTCGCCCTCACCGCCCGGGAGTTCGAGCTGCTCGCCTTCCTCGTGCGCCACCCGGGCCAGGCGTTCCGGCGCGACGAGATCCTGGAGGGGGTCTGGGGCTACCGCTACGGCGACACGTCGACGGTCACCGTCCACGTGCGCCGCCTGCGCGAGAAGATCGAAGCCGATCCGGCGACCCCGGTGCGCATCGCCACCGTGTGGGGCGTCGGGTACCGCTGGGAGGGCACCTCGACGCTGGTGGACCGGTGAGCGATCGGCGCGGGCACCCGCCCGCCGTCGACCACCGGCTCGCGCTCGTCCTGGCAGGTGGGCTGGCCGTCGCCGGAGCCGCCACCTGGGCGCTCGACCTGCCGGCCGGCGACGCCGCGGTGCTCGTGGCGCTCAGCTTCGGCGTCGCCCTCGCCACCTACGTGGCCGGCCGGGCGGCGCTCCTGCGGTCGCGCAGCCCCATCGTGGTGGCGCTCATCCCGGTGGTGGCGGTGGCGCTCGGCGCGCTGGCAGCCGCCAACGCCATGTTCGTGTCGGCGCACGACCTGGCCGCCCTCGTGGTGGTCGTGGCCGGCGCGGGCACCGCCGGGGTGCTGGGCGGTCTCACCCTCGCCACCGAGCTGCAGCGCTCGCGCTCCCGGCTGGCCGCCATGACCGAGCGGGAGCGGGCGCTCGAGCGCAGCCGCCGCGAGCTGGTCGCCTGGGTGAGCCATGACCTGCGCACCCCGATCGCAGGCATCCGGGCGATGGTCGAGGCGCTCGACGACGAGGTCGTGGCCGACCCCGCCGACGTCCGCCGCTACCACCATCAGCTCATCGCCGAGGCCGACCGGCTGGCCCGCCTGGTCGACGACCTGTTCGAGCTGTCGCGGATCGAGGCCGACGCGCTGCAGCTCGACCTGGAGCGGGTGCCGCTGGGCGAGCTGGTGTCCGACGCCGTGGGCTCCGCCACCGCCGTCGCCCACGCCAAGGGCGTCGCCCTCAACGGCCGGGTCGAGGCGCCGGTCGACGGCACCGGCGGTCCCGCCGTCGCCGGGTCGGCCCCCGAGCTCAGCCGCGTGGTGCGCAACCTGCTGGACAACGCCATCCGCCACACCCCACCGGGTGGCCGGGTCGACGTGACGGTGCGCTACGACGACCACCAGGGTGAGGTCGCGGTGCGCGACGGCTGCGGGGGCATCCCCGACGACGAGCTCGACCGCGTTTTCGACCTCGCCTACCGGGGCGACGCCGCCCGCACGCCCGGCGGGGCGACGGGCGCCGGCCTGGGCCTGGCCATCGCCCGGGGCCTCGTCGACGCCCACCACGGCGACATCGCCGTGCACAACGAGCAGGGCGGGTGCCGGTTCACGGTCCGCCTCCCCCTCGCCTGACGCCGCGCCCGCGCCGGCGCCGTCCATCTCGCCGGGCGGACGGAGCTCCCTACCGGGCACCCGCCCTCGAGCCCAGCGGCAGGCGGAACGGCTCGAGCGCACGGAACCCCAACCGCTCGACGGCCCGCAGGGGGCTCGCGACCACGTGGCGCACGTCGCCGAGCCGGCCGCCGCCCACCACGACGGGGCGGAGTGCAGTGCCCTCGCACACGGCCTGCGCCAGGTCGAGCACGGTTCGGGGGTGGCCGGAGGCGACGTTGAGCGCGGCGGTCACGGGCGGGTCGGCGGTGAGGGCGGCCACGTTGGCGCGGGCGACATCGCGCACGTGGACGAAGTCGCGGGTCTGCCCGCCGTCCTCGTACACCCGGGGCGCCTCGCCCCGCGCC
The DNA here is from genome assembly GCA_963842395.1 of uncultured Acidimicrobiales bacterium. Classification (GTDB taxonomy): domain Bacteria; phylum Actinomycetota; class Acidimicrobiia; order Acidimicrobiales; family VFJN01; genus ZC4RG19. The sequence continues at coordinate 752,875 of CAWJGJ010000001.1, read as the reverse complement.
ACGGCCGAGCGGAAGATGGACGCGACGCCCGCGTAGGAGGTGTCCCGCGGCATGCGTGGCCCGTAGACGTTGTGGAACCGCAGGGCGGTCACGGCCACCCCGTGCTCCCGGCCGAAGGCGGCGCACAGGTGCTCCTGGTGGAGCTTGGTGGCGGCGTAGACGTTGCGGGGATCGACGGGAGCGTCCTCGTCGATCGGCGCCCAGGCCAGCGGCGCGCCGCAGCGCGGGCACGGCGGCTCGAAGCGGCCCGCGTCGAGGTCGGCCCGGGTCCGGGCCCCCGGGCGCACGTCGCCGTGGGTCGCGCACACGTAGCGTCCCTCGCCGTAGACCACCATGCTCGATCCCAGCACCAGCCGGCCGGCGAACCCCATGTCGTGCAGTGCGCCCAGCCCGACAGCGGTGCCCACGTCGTTGTCGGACACGTAACGGCCGACGTCGCCGAAGTCGACGCCGAGCCCGACCCGCGCCGCCAGGTGGCACACCGCGTGCGCACCCCGGGCCGCCTGTCCCCAGGCCCCGGGGTCGCGCACGTCGGCGTGCACCAGCTCGGCCTCGGGACGCAACCACGGCGGCCGGCGGCCCCCGTGGGCCACGAGCGAGTCGAGGACGACCACCTCGTGGCCGTCGTCGACCAGCCGGTCGACGACGTGTGATCCGATGAAGCCGGCCCCGCCGGTGACAACGATGCGTGACATGGAGAACCTCCGCCCGGCGCTACCAGGGCGATCGCAGGAGCAGCTGGAGGCCCAGGCCGACGGCCACCTGCGCGGCCAGCCAGCCCCGCCGGTGACCTGGGGCGGCCAGCGCCAGCCAGGGGACGAACGGGAGCCAGATGCGCTCGACCTCGCCCCGGGACAGCTGGGAGAGGTCGGCGACCAGGACCGCGGCGAGGGCAGCGGCGGGCAGCAGGGCGGCGGACCGTGAGCGGGCCGCGGTCAGGCCCTGGATGCCGGCAGCCGCCAGTCCGGCGGCCACGGCGGGACCGGTCGCCAGCGCCAGTGCCGCCGGGTTGCCGAGCAGCGTGAGGTACCAGCCCGGGCGCAGCCCGGCCGCGCCGTCCCAGTACGCGGCGCGCGTCGCCGCCAGCCCGTCGAACCACCAGAAACCCGCGACCCCGGCGGCCGCCAGGACCGCCAGCCCGCCGGCGGCGGCTGCGGCCGCGCCGCGGGCCACCGCGCGCCACCCCTGGCGCCCGGCGAGCACCAGCGCGATGGCGGCGGGGACCACCAGGATCACCGCCGCCCCGTAGCTGCACAGCAGCGTCACGCCCAGCACGGCACCGGCCGCCGCGGCCCGCGGCGCCGATCCCCGGACCAGGGCCACGACGGCCAGCGCGCACCCGGCCGCGGCCAGCCCGGCGAACAGGGCGTCGAGCGACGTGCCGGCCCACACGGCGGCGGGCAGCACGGCGAGGGCGGGCGCGGCGCGCCGTGCGGCCCCCTCGCCGGCCACGGCGCGGGCGGCGACCAGCACCGCGGCCGCGGCGACGCCCCATCCGGCGATGGCGAGCGCGGCCAGCCAGCCGGCACCGCCGAGCCCGGCCCGGTCGGCCAGCCAGGCGAGCACCACCGGTCCGGGAGGATGGCCCTGCACGTGGATCGGGCGGTCCCGCAGGCCGGCGACGTACCCGGACACGAGCGCACCGAGATCGTCGACGCCGGCGGCGTACGGCTCGTACTCGTGCCGGGTGGCCAGCGGCGAGGTGAGGCGCTGCCAGCCGTCGCTGGCCGCGAGCGTCACGGTCCAGGCGGCCGCGGTAGCGCCGGTCGCCCAGAGGAGCGCGCGCCACGACAGCGTCCGGGCGTGGCGGGGGCCCCACCAGGCGACGGCGCCGCCGACGGCCAGCGCGGCGCCCAGGGCGGCGGCCGGGGCCGCGACGCCGGCGTGGGGGGCATCCCAGCGCCAGCCCCACCGTCCCATCAGGGGCGCCGCCCGCAGCATGACGGCGTCGCCGTCGACGGCGTAGGTGCCGTAGGCGAGGGCGGTCACCACCACGACGGCCCACGCCACCACGCCCGCCCGGTGCGCCGGCACGGGAGGGCCGACGGGCGCAGACGGGCGTGGGCCGACGGCGCGGCGGCTGCCCACGGCTACGGGCCGTCGGGTGAGCGTCGCGGTGGTGGCCACGGCGGGCGACGGTACGAGCAGTCGTGGGGGCCGGCCCGAGCGCGGCACCACTGTTTCGCACGTCGTAATGGTGGGTTGCCACCGGCCGTCCGTACGATCGTTGCTCATGCAAGATCAGGGGCCGGCCGCGGCCGTCGACGTCATCCTCCCCACGCTCGACGAGGTGGAGGCGCTGCCGTGGGTCCTCGGCCGGCTGCCCGCCGGGTACCGGGCGATCGTCGTGGACAACGGGTCGACCGACGGCTCGGGCGACGTCGCCGGGGCCCTCGGCGCCACGGTCGTCGCCGAGGCGCGGCGCGGCTTCGGCGCGGCCTGCGCCGCCGGCCTCGCCGAAGCGACGGCCCCGGTGGTCGCCTTCTGCGACGCCGACGCCTCGCTCGATCCGCGGGACCTGCCGGCCGTCGCCGGGCTTGTCGTCGCCGGCCGGGCCGACCTCGTGCTCGGCGCCCGGCGTCCCACCGTCCGGGCGGCCATGCCCGCCCACGCCCGCGCCGCGAACCACTACCTGGCCCACCGCCTGCGCCGGGCCACCGGAGCACCCCTCACCGACCTCGGTCCCATGCGGGCCGCCGGACGCGAGGCGCTGGTGGCGCTGGGCCTGGCCGACCGGCGCTTCGGCTGGCCGCTGGAGATGGTGCTGCGCGCCGCACGGGCCGGCTGGCGCATCGCCGAGGTGCCGGTCGCCTACCGGCCCCGGACGGGCCGGTCGAAGGTGACGGGCACCGTTCGGGGCACGGCGCGGGCCGCGGTCGACATGCGCCGCATCCTCGCCGAGCTGGGCTGAGATGAGAGAGTCCGGCGGTTAGGCGCACCGGTCTGCCGTCGGGGTCGTCGCCCGGTGTGCCGCGCGACCCCGGCGGCGGGCATCATCGGGTATGGCCGTGACCCTCGCCGACCACCTTCCGCCCGGTGGCGCGGGCGGTGAAGCGGTCCTCGACGCCGTCACCGGCTGGTCCGCCGCCCGCGGACTGACGCTCTACCCGGCCCAGGAGGAAGCGGTCCTCGAGATCGTCTCGGGCGCCAACCTCATCCTGGGGACGCCCACGGGGTCGGGGAAGTCGCTGGTGGCGCTGGCCGCGCACGCCGCGGCGCTGGCCGAGGGCCGGCGGTCCTTCTACACGGCGCCCATCAAGGCGCTGGTGTCGGAGAAGTTCTTCGACCTGTGCCACGAGCTGGGGTCGCACCGCGTCGGGATGCTCACCGGCGATGCCGCCGTCAACGCCGGGGCCCCGGTGATCTGTTGCACGGCCGAGGTCCTGGCCAACATGGCGCTACGGGGCGGCGAGCGGACCGACGTGGGCCAGGTCGTGATGGACGAGTTCCACTACTACGCCGACCCCGACCGGGGCTGGGCGTGGCAGGTGCCGTTGCTCACCCTGCCCCAGGCGCAGTTCGTGCTCATGTCCGCCACCCTGGGCGACACCCGCCGGTTCGAGGAGGAGCTGACCGAGCGGACGGGCCGGCCCACCGCCGCCATCCGCCACGCCACCCGCCCCGTGCCGCTCGAGCACGAGTACCGCCGCACGGCCATGCACGAGACCCTCGACACGCTGCTCGCGACCGATCGAGCGCCCGTGTACATCGTGCACTTCACCCAGCAGTCGGCGGTCGAGCGGGCCCAGTCGGTCATGAGCATCAACGTGTGCACCCGGGAGGAGAAGGACGCCATCGCCCGGGCCATCGGCGAGTTCCGCTTCGGCCCCGGCTTCGGGCGCTCGCTCAGCCGGTACGTCCGCCACGGCGTCGGCGTGCACCACGCGGGGATGCTGCCGAAGTACCGGCGGCTGGTCGAGCGGCTCGCCCAGGACGGCCATCTCAAGGTCATCTGCGGCACCGACACGCTGGGCGTGGGCATCAACGTGCCCATCCGCACCGTGCTGTTCACCCAGCTCTGCAAGTTCGACGGTTCGACGTCGCGGCTGCTGTCGGCCCGCGAGTTCCACCAGATCGCGGGCCGGGCGGGCCGCGCCGGCTTCGACACGGTGGGCTACGTGTGGGCCCAGGCCCCGGATCACGTCATCGAGAACGAGCGGGCGGTGGCCAAGGCGGGCGACGACGCCCGCAAGCGGCGCAAGATCGTCAAGCGCAAGCCGCCCACCCGGGGCTTCGTGCCCTGGAACGAGGACACCTTCACCCGCCTGGCCGCCGCGCCGCCCGAGCCGCTGACGTCGAGCTTCGGGGTGTCGCACGCCATGCTGCTCAACGTGCTCGACCGCCCGGGCGACGGCTGCGGCGCCATGCGGGCGCTGCTGGTCGGCAACCACGACCCCCGTCCGACCCAGCGCCGCCACATCCGGCGGGCCATCTCGATGTACCGGTCGCTGCTGGCCGGCGGCGTCATCGAGCGCCTGGACACCCCCGACGAGGACGACCGCCTGGTGCGGGTGACCGTCGACCTGCAGGTCGACTTCGCCCTCAACCAGCCCCTGTCGCCGTTCGTCCTCACCGCGGTCGAGCACCTCGACGCCGAGTCGCCGGAGTACCCGCTCGACGTGCTCTCGCTGGTCGAGTCGGTGCTCGAGAACCCCGCCGTGGTCCTCAACGCCCAGCTGTCCCGGCTGCGGACCGAGACGATCGAGCGGCTCAAGCGCGAGGGCGTCGAGTACGAGGAGCGGATGGCCGAGCTCGACAAGCTCGAGTACCCCAAGCCGCTGCGCGAGTTCACCTACGACCTGTTCAACGCGTACGCCGCCCGCCACCCGTGGGTCGTCGACCACACCATCCGGCCGAAGTCGGTGGCCCGCGACATGTACGAGCGGGCGATGACGTTCACCGACTACATCGGTCTGTACGGCCTGGCCCGCTCGGAGGGCCTGGTGCTGCGGTATCTCACCGACGCCTACAAGGGCCTCGTCCAGAACGTGCCCGAGGACGCCAAGACCGGCGCGCTGCTGGACGTGACGGAGTGGCTGGGCGAGACGGTCCGCCAGGTCGACTCGAGCCTGCTCGACGAGTGGGAGCAGCTCCGCCACCCCGAGCCCGACGCCGCCGACGCGGCCGGTCCCCTCAGCGCCGGCCCGCCTCCGCCGCCCCGGGGCGTGACCGCCAACGACCGGGCGTTCCGGGTGATGGTGCGCAACGAGCTGTTCCTGTGGGTGGAGCTGCTGGCCCGGCGGGCCCACGCCGCACTGGCCGAGAGGCTGGCCTCACCGCGGTGGACGGCCGAGGCGCTGGGCGAGGCGATGGCGGGCTACTGGGCCGCCCACGACGCGGTGGGCATCGGGGCCGAGGCCCGCGGTGCCGACCTGCTCGCGCTCGTCGCATCAGCGGGGGAGTGGACGGTGCGCCAGGCGCTCGACGACCCCGACGGCGACCACGACTGGGCCCTGTCCGCCAGTGTCGACCTGGGCGCCTCGGACGAGGAGGGGCGCGCCGTGGTCGAGCTCGTGTCGATCGGCTCGGATCCGCCGACCTGACGGGCCCGCGCCGTTCGTGCGGCCACCCGCCGCCATCAGGAGCGGCGGGCCGCCCGCCGGCGGAGCACGGCGCCCACCGCCACCAGGCCCAGCCCGACCGCCAGGGCGGTCGCCGGGTCGCCGCCCGTGCGGGGGAGCTGGCCGCCGGGGGTGCCCGGCGGGCTGCCGGGGGGCGTGCCCGGGTTGTCGGGCGGGCTGGCGTCGCAGGTCGGGGTGGCCGGCGGGTAGACCTGCGCGGCCGCCACCTCGGGGTTGACGACGATCCGTACCACGGTCAGCGGACGGAGGTCGGCGCCGGGGGCGTTGGGATCCTCGATCCAGGTGCCGTCGGGCAGCAGTGTCCAGCCGGGCCAGTCGGTGGGCTCGCCGTTGGCGTCGACCGCGGCGCCGTACCACAGGATCACCCCCGACAGCTGGTCGACCGGGATGGGCTGGGTCGCCGTCGGCGGGCCGGTGGGGTTGCCGCCGTTGAACACGGTCGGGTTCCACCACTCCAGCGTGATGAGGGTGGGCGTCAGGCCGATGACGTCGATCGAGTAGGCGAGGTACGGCACGTCGTCGCGGCACACGCCCAGGGCCTCGATGGTGACGGCCTCGACGGGCGTCTCCTCGGTGGAGGTGTTGTCACCGGGGTTGTCGTCCGGCTCGCGGCTGGTGACCGTGGCCGTGTTCACGATCGGGTCGGGCGGGACGGACGGGTCGGGCTGGGGGAGCTCGCCCACCGTCACCGTGAGGGAGATGACGGCCTCGTCGCCGGGCGCGAAGGGGCCGGCGAAGCGGGCGGTCAGCGTGCCGCCGGACCCGTCGGCGTTCGTGCCCGTCAGCGCGACGACCCAGCCCGCGGCCTGGCCGGCGTCCGGCGTGGTCGTGACCGCGAAGGTCGACGGGTCGACCGTCAGGACGTCCGGGATGGCGTCGCTCATCGACACCTCGGTGGCGGGGTTGGCGCCCACGTTGGTGATGGCGATGTCGTAGTCGAAGCGGTCACCCTCGCCCACGATCACGTCGCGGTCGCCGGTGGTGCCGGTGACCCGGTGGAGCTTCAGGATCGCCAGGTCGACGGGCGTCGGCGTCTCGTGCTCGGTCGTGCAGTCCTGGCTGCCCGGCGGGCAGCGGTCGGGCGGCGGCGTGCCGGTTCCCGTCGCCACGTTGCGCAGCGTCACGCCGAAGGCGTCGGCGTCGACCGTGACCGTGTAGTCCACCGTGGCCACGGCGCCCTCCGCGAGGTCGGGGACGGTCCACGTGAGGGTGTCGCCCGAGATGGCGGCTGTGCCCAGGCTGGCGACCACGTCCGCGGTGGTGCCGTCGCCGTCGCCGGGCGCGGCGTCGTCGAGCACGTCGGACAGGTCGTCCGTCACCACGATGCCCGTCACCGGGCCGGTCCCCGTGTTGGTCGCGGTCAGCGTGTAGGTGACGACGTCACCGGGCTGGACGGTGCTGCCGCTGACCGGGTCGGAGCTCTTGGACAGCGTCCACCCGGGCGGGACCTCCCTCCCCCGTACCGTGTTGGTGGCCGTGCAGGTGGCGTCGGTGCCGAGCGGGAGGGTGAGCGTGATGCCGTCGAGCGTGCCGGCGTCGCACGCCCAGCCCACCAGGTCGAAGCCCTCGGGCCCGTCCTCGCTCAGCTCGTAGTCGCCGGCTTCGACCTCGACGCCGGTGACCTCGGCGCTGCCGGTGGTGCCGGTGATCGTCACCGGGCCGTCGGCGGTGAGGGTCCAGTCGGTGGGCTCGGCGCCGCCCCCGATGAGGTGCTTGACCAGGGTCAGGTGGGGCGGGACGTCGCGGTTCTCGATGCGGCACGTAACGTCGTCGCCGGGGGCGACCGTGATCTCGTCGCCAGCCTGCTCGCCGCCGTCGCACTCCCAGTCGCCGGCCTCGTAGCCGGGCGGGCCGTCCGACTCGGACAGCACGTAGGCACCGGGCACGACCGTGGCGCTGACGGGCGAGGTGCCCGTGAGGGTCTGGTCGGGGCCGGTCGCGGTGAGGGTCCAGTCAGCGGGCTCGGCGCCGCCGCCGTGCTCGTTGATGACCGTCTTCTTCAGCGTCAGCTTGGCCGGGGGCTCCTCCCTCGGCGGCTTGTTGACCACCTTGCAGTAGATGGTCTTGTCGGGCTTGGCCTTGACGGTGAAGCCGGTGGCGCCGGCGTTGGTGACGTCCAGCTCGTGCTCGCCGGCCCAGCACACCGCGTTGAGGCCGTCGTGCTGCTCCAGCGTCCAGCCGTCCTGCAGGGTCTCGGTCAGCGTCACGTGCCGGCGGTCGTCCTCGTCCTCGAACTCGATCTCGAAGACCGCCCGGCCGTCGTCGTCGGTGACGGCGGTGGCGGGCGACACGCCCTCGTCCTCGCTCGAGAACGTCCAGCCTGCGGCCGGGCTGGTGTCGCCGTGCTCGTCGCGCACGAGCTTGGTGACGACGATCTTGCCCGTGGGCTTGTCGTGATCGTCGTCGTGCGGCTCGTACCCGTCGTGGGGGTCGGGGTACCCACCCCCGGTCGTCCGTGCCGCCCGCGCGGCGTCGCCGGACGCGGCCGTCACGCCGGTGGCCGACCCGCTGGCCGATGACGCGGTCGCGGGCGAGCCGACCGGGCCGAGCGCCGGCGCCGGCCCGCCGCCTGCCGGTGCGGTCGCCGCCGGCGGGCTGGAGGTCGGTGCCGCGGTCGAGGCGGCCGGCGCGGCACCGCCCTCGGATGCCGCCGGTGCCGTCGGGTCGGGCGCCGGCGCGGCTGGCGCGTCGCCGCCGGTCGGATCGCCGGACGCCGCGGCCGGGGCGTCGCCCGGGCTCGCGCCGGACGGAGGGCCCGTGTCGTCGGCGGCCGCTGCACCCGCCTGGGAGATCGGTCCGAACTGGACCGCAAGGAGCATTGCCGTGACCACCGCCAGGGAGACCCTGGCGAGCCGCCGGCCGGACCGCGCCGCATCCGCCATTCCGTGCCCACCCTTTTGTCCGTGATGACTAGATCACTGTACGAGGTAATACTCCACGGAGCGTGGGATTACAAGGGCTCCTCCCGGTCACCGCGCCCGTTCCTGGCTGCCGGCCCGGCGGCCCGGAGGTAGCGCTCGCCGAGCCGGGCGAACGCGGCGGCGAGCTCGGGGGCGTCGAGCACCTCGACGTCGACGTCCAGCAGGCCGAGGTAGAGGGCCAGCATGTGCGGCGAGTCCGACCCGACGTCGACCACGCAGCGCTCGCTGTCGACCCGCTCCACCTCGACCGCCGGGGGCAGCCGGGCGGCGACCTGGTCGGCCGGGGCGTGCACCAGGACCCGCGCCCGGTGCCGCCAGGTCGCCGCGCCGACACCGCGCTGCACGAACGTGGCCACGTCGTCGTCCGGCAGCCGGCGGGGGGTGAACCGGGGCCCCGACGATCGCGGGCGGGCGATCCGGTCCACCCGGAAGGTGCGCCAGTCGGCGCGGTCGTGGTCCCAGGCCACGAGGTACCAGCGGCGGCCCCAGCTGACCAACCGGTGCGGCTCCGCGTCGCGCCGACTCGTGGCGCCCTCGTGGTCGGCGTAGTCGAAGCGGGCGCGCTCGTGGGCGCCGATCGCAGCGGCGAGGGCGGTCAGGACCTCGGCGTCGACGGTCGGCCCCGTCCCCGGGACGGCGACGGTCGCCCCGTGCAGCGCGCGCACCCGGCGCCGCAGCCGGGACGGCAGCACCTGCTCCAACTTCACCAGCGCGCGCACCGAGGTCTCCTCGATGCCGGCCACGCCGCCGCCCGCGCAGGTGCGCAGCCCGATGGCGACGGCGACCGCCTCGTCGTCGTCCAGCAGCAGCGGGGGCAGCGCCGCGCCCGCCCCCAGCCGGTACCCGCCCGCGACGCCCGGCGTGGAGTGCACCGGGTAGCCGAGGCCGCGCAGCCGCTCGACGTCCGACCGCACGGTGCGGGTGGTCACGCCGAGCCGCTCCGCCAGGACGGGCCCGGTCCAGTCGCGCTGCGCCTGGAGGAGGGAGAGCAGTCGAAGCAGCCGTGCCGAGGTTTCCCGCATGAACCGAAGTCTGTCCGCCATTGCGGAAGCGTTCCTTCCGCAATGGATCCTACGGTCCGAGCCATGACCGATCACAGCGATCCCACCGCCATCCACCCGTTCCGCATCGAGGTCCCCGGCGCCGCGCTGGACGACCTGCGCCGCCGCCTGGCCGAGACCCGCTGGCCCGACGGCGAGCCGGGCGACGACACGGTCGAGAGCTGGAGCCGCGGCGTGCCGTCCGACTACCTCCGCGACCTCGCCGAGCACTGGCGGACGTCGTACGACTGGCGGGCCGAGGAAGCGAGGCTCAACGCGCTCGACCAGTTCATCACCGAGATCGACGGCCAGGCCATCCACTTCCTCCACGTGCGGTCGCCCGAGCCGGACGCGCTGCCGCTCCTGCTGACCCACGGCTACCCGAGCTCGGTGGTCGAGTTCGCCGAGGTGGTCGGCCCGCTCGCCGACCCGCGGTCCCACGGCGGCGACCCCGCGGACGCCTTCCACGTGGTCGCGCCGTCGCTGCCCGGGTTCGGGTTCTCGACGCCGGTGCACGACGCCGGCTGGGAGGTCGCCCGGACCACCGCTGCCTTCGCCGAGCTCATGCGCCGGCTCGGCTACGAGCGGTACGGCGCCCACGGCGGCGACATCGGCGCCGGCGTGACCGGCCGGCTGGGGGCCACCGAGCCGGACCACGTCGTCGGCACCCACGTGGTCAGCGACCCGGGCTCCCTCGGCCTCGCCGGCGAGCAGTTCCCGATCCCCGATCACCTGACCGACGCCGAGCGGGCTCAGCTGGATCGGGCCCGCGAGGCCTGGCTCGCCGAGCGCGGCTACCTGGAGCTCCAGTCGCACCGGCCGCTGACGATCGGGTACGCACTGACCGACTCGCCGGTCGGCCAGCTCGCCTGGATCGGCGAGAAGTTCCAGACCTGGACCAACCCGGCGGCGGCCACCCCCGACGAGGCCGTCCCGCGTGACCAGCTGTTGACGAACGTCAGCCTGTACTGGTTCACCCGCAGCGGTGCATCGGCGGCCCGGTTCCTCTACGAGGCGGCCCACTCCGGGATCGACTGGGTGGCGCCGTCCGACGTCCCCACGGGGTGGGCGGTGTTCAACGCCAACCCGCTCCTGCGCCGCATCATGGACCCGGAGCACCGGATCGGGCACTGGTCCGAGTTCGCCGAGGGCGGTCACTTCGCGGCGATGGAGGCACCGGACCTGCTCGTCGATGACCTGCGGACCTTCTTCCGTACGCTGAGGCCGTGACGGGCCCGCGTCGGTGACGTCAGGTGCGGTGGCGGCCGACGAAGTCGAGGATGGCGCGGTTGAAGACCTCATTGCGGTCGCCGACCACCATGTGGCCCGCACCGGCCACGTCGGCGAACTCGGCGTGGGGCACCCGGCGCAGGAAGTCCTGGGCACCCTCGTCGCTGAGCAGGTCGCTGCTGCGGCCCCGGACCAGCAGGGTCGGCACCGTCAGCGCGTCGGCCGCGTTGTCGAGGCGCTCGTGCCCGATCGTCTCCGTGCGCGTCTCGTCGGCCGAGCCGAACCGCCCGTCCAGGAAGCGGGGATCCCAGTGCCACACCCAGCGGCCGTCCGGTCGCTGCCGCAGGTTCTTGGCCAGGCCCGACAGGTCGCGGGGCCGGGGGCGATGGGGGTTGTAGACGGCGATGGCATCGGCCGCCTCCTCGAGCGACGCGAAGCCGTCCAGGTGGGCCGTCATGAAGTCGCCGATGCGGTCGCGCCCGGCGACCTCGAGCCGGTGCGCCACGTCCACCAGGACCAGGGCCCGGGCGACGTCGGCCTGGCGCGGGGCATCGGCTATCGCGAACATCGAGGCGATGCCGCCGAGCGATGCGCCGACCAGCACGGGCGGCGCGGGCAGCCCGTCCGCCACCGCCCTGACGTCGTCCGCGAAGGCCTCGAAGGAGTAGTCGCCGTCCTCGGGCCACTCGCTGTCGCCGTGGCCGCGGAGGTCGAGCGACAGGGCGCGGAAGCCGGCGGCGGCGAGGACGCGCCACGTCCCGGTCCACGAATGGCGGGTCTGGCCGCCGCCGTGCAGGAGCACGACCGTCGGCCCGTCGTCCGGCCCGTCCACGTCGGCTGCGAGCCGCAACCCGCCGGCACCGATGACGTAGGTGGGGGAGTCCGCGCCGGGCGCCGCCGCACTGTGCTCGTTCACGTCCACGACCTGGTCGACGCTACTCGGGGGCGCCGGACGACCGGGAAACGCGGCCCGCCAGGTCGGGGGAGGCCAGTGCCGGCGGCACCGAAGCCGCGGGCCGCAGGGTCAGAGGGCGGCGAGCACCTCGCGGGCCCGGGTGGCTCGGTGGACGACCTGCTGAGCGAGCATGTCCGTGGCGCCGCCCTGGTCGCCCATGGCGCCCGAGGCGTAGCGGACGTAGACGCCCTCCATGATGCAGGCCAGCTTCCAGTGGCCGAAGGCGACGTAGTAGAGCAGCCGCGTCAGGTCGAGGGACGACCGGGCCGCGTAGGCCGCGACCAGCTCGTCCCGGGCGGGGAAGCCCGGCAGCCCCGTCGCCTGCGCGGCACGGGCGCGGGCGGAGCCGTCTGCCCAGTAGATGAGCAGCGTGCCCAGGTCGGCCAGCGGGTCGCCCAGGGTGCACAGCTCCCAGTCGAGCACCGCCCGGACCGACCCGTCGTCGCCGACGACCGTGTTGTCGAGGCGATAGTCGCCGTGCACGATGGCCACGCCCTGCTGGTCGGGCACGTCGGCCGCCAGCATCGCGTGCACCTCGTCGACCACCTGGGCCGGGCGGAACACCCCGGCCTCGCGCTCCTGGTCCTGCGAGCGCTGGAACTGCCCGTACCAGCGAGCGAGCTGGCGCCCGAGGTAGCCCTCGCGGCGGCCGAGATCGCCCAGCCCCACGGCGTCGACGTCGACCTCGTGCAGCCGCACCAGCACGTCGACCAGGTCGGCGCCCGCCGCCGCGCGTCCCGCCTCGTCGAGGGCCGACTCGGCCTGCGCAGCCGTGCGGAGCACGTGGCCGTCGACGAAGTCCATGACATAGAAGGGGCGCCCGTTCACGGCCTCGTCGTCGCAGTAGCCCAGCGCCCCGGGCACCGGCACCGGGCTGCCGCGCAGCGCCGAGATGATGCGGTGCTCGCGGCCCATGTCGTGGGCGGTGGCCAGGACGTGGCTCATGGGCGGGCGCCGCAGCACCAGGCGGCGGCCGGCGGCGTCGGTGACGACGAACGTCAGGTTCGACCGGCCGCCCTCGACGAGCTCGAATCCGAGCGGCGGCTCGACCGGGGGCGTGTTCGCCACCAGCCAGTCGGTCACCGGCCCGACGTCGACGGCGTCGGTCACGCCCGGTCCCGCGTCGCGTTGCGCCAGGCGGCGACCATCCCCGCCTGGACCCGGCGCATGCCCCGCAGCCAGCGCTCGCGGTCGTCGGCCCGGCGCCGCTCGTAGGTGGCGACCTCGGGGTGGGGGAGGATCAGGAACTCCTCGGCCGCCAGGCCCGCGATCACCGCGTCGGCCACCCGCTCCGGCGGCAGGATGCCGTCGCGGGCCGCGCCGGTGCCCGGGTCGCCGGACGCGGCGGCGCCCGCATCGCCACCGGGCAGGTCACCCGCGGCGCCGTCGCTCGTGCGGGTGCCGGCGGGGCCGGCGGCCCGACGACCGCCGCCGGTCATGGCCGTCTGCACCGCCTGGGGGCACAGGCACGACACCCGGATGCCGGCGTCGTGATGCGTGATCGACAGCCACTCGGCCAGCCCGACGACGGCATGCTTGGTCACGGAGTACGGCGCCGAGCCGAGCTGGGTGAGCAGTCCGGCCGCAGACGCGGTGTGCAGCAGGTAGCCCTCGCCCCGGGCGAGCATGCCCGGCAGCACCGCCCGTGCCGCGTAGACGTGGCTGGCCACGTTGACGCGCCAGATGCGCTCCCACCCCTCGTCGGGGACCTCGACCCCGCCGACCACCATGATCCCGGCGTTGGCGCAGAACAGGTCCACGGGGCCGTGGGCGTCCTCGGCACGCCGCACGAGCCCGGCGACGTCGGACTCGACACCCGCGTCCGCGGCGAGACCCAGGGCGGTGCCGCCGTCGGCGGTGATGGCGGCGGCCACCCGCTCGGCCGCGGCCCCGTCGATGTCGGCCACCACCACCGCGCGGGCACCCTCGGCGGCGAACCGGCGGCCCAGCGCCTCGCCGATGCCGCCCCCGCCGCCGGTGACGACGGCGAGCTTGCCTGCGAGCTCCACGGATCCCCTTCCGTCCGCTCCCCGTGCGGCGCCGTCAGCCCCGGCGGGCCATGTAGGCGGCCATGCGGTCGGCGTGCTCCTTGAGCTCGGGATCCTGCGCCAGGAGGGGCTCGAACTTCTTGCGGGCCGCCGCCAGCTTGTGGGGCCGGTACTCGGTGGGCCACAGGCCCTCGTGGGGCCGGTAGCCCTTGAGCACGTTGTTGGCCACGGTGACCTTGTGCACCTCGTCGACACCGTCCATGACGCTCATCGTCGGCGAGCCCGCCCACATGGCCTGCAGCGGGGTCAGGTCGGTGACGCCGAGCGAGCCGTAGATGTGGATGGCCCGGTAGGACACCTCGCGCAGCGTCTTGGCGCACGTGTACTTGCACGCTGCGATCTGGGTGCGGGCCTCCTGGGTGGAGGAGTTGTCGATGGTCCACGCCGTCCACAGCACCAGCAGGCGCAGCATGTTGATCTCGGCGTAGCTGTCGGCGATGGCCTGCTGCACCATCTGGTGCTCGGCGATGGTCTTGCCGTGCGACTGCCGGCTGAGCGCCCGCTCGCACATCATGTCGAAGGCCAGCTTGCACTGGGCGATCGAGCGCATGGCGTGGTGGATACGCCCGCCGCCGAGCCGCCGCTGGGCCAGCACCTTGGCGCCGTCCTCGGGCCCGAGCAGGTGGTCGAGGGGCACCCGTACGTCGTTGTAGCGGATGTGGCTGTGGGCGCGGGGGCTGTCCGGCACGAACTCGACGCCCGCGGTCTCGCGGGGCACCACGAACATGCCGCTGGTGGTCATCACGAACAGCAGGTCGGCGAAGCGGCCGGCGCTGGTGAACCACTTCTCGCCGTTGATCACCCACTCCTCGCCGTCCCGCACCGCGGTGGTCTTGAACAGGTTGGGGTCGGACCCACCCTGGGGCTCGGTCATCGAGTACGCGGACCAGATCTCCTGGCGCATGAGCGGGTAGAGCCAGCGCTCCTTCTGCTCGTCGGTGCCGTAGGCGGCCAGCAGCTCCATGTTGCCGGTGTCGGGCGCCGCGGTGCCGAAGAAGCCGGGCGCCGCCGGGTACCGGCCCAGGATCTCGTTGATGAGCGCCAGCTTGAGCTGCCCGAAGCCCGGTCCGCCCAGCTCCTCGTCGAGGAACAGCGCCCACAGGCCCCGGTCCTTGATCTGCTGCTGCAGCGCCTCGACCATCGGCGTGGTCTTGGGGTGCTTGAACCGGATCGCGTTGGGGAAGACCAGGCTGAACGGCTCGATCTCCTCGCGGCAGAACTGCTCGACCCAGTCGAGCTGCTCCTGGAACTCGGGATCGGTGGAGAAGTCCCATGCCATGGCGGTGGCCCCCTGGTCGAGCGCGAAGCGGATTGATGCGATCGCATCAAGATCTGGCGCGAGCGCATCGTACACATGGCAGAGTGGCCCTGTGACCCGTGTCTCGTACGCCCGCCGCCTCACCGAGCTCGCCGACGCCGACCCCGACCGGCCGTCCATCACGTGTGGCGACGACTGCGTGACCCGGCGCCAGCTCGAGGAGCGGGCCAACGCGCTGGCCCGCGACCTGGCCGGGCGCGGTGTCGGCGAAGGCGACATGGTCACCATCGCCCTGCCCAACTCCACCGCCTGGTTCGTCGCCTTCGCCGCCGCGTGGAAGCTGGGCGCGGTGCCGCAGCCCGTCAGTGCCAAGCTCCCGGCCCGCGAGCTGGCGGCCATCATCGAGCTGGCCGACTCCCGCGTCGTCATCGGCGGCCCGCCCGAGGTGGTCGACGGCCGCGCCTGGCTGCCCGAGGGGCACCGCCCGCCCGACGGCACCGACACCGGCCCCCTCCCGGACGCGGTGTCACCGGCCTGGAAGGCACCGACCTCCGGCGGGTCGACCGGCCGCCCCAAGCTGATCGTCGCCGGCCAGCGCAGCCTGCTCGACACCGATGGCCCGGTGCCCCTGCGGACCCAGCCCGACGGGTGCCTGGTGATGCCCGGCCCGCTGTACCACAACGGCCCGATCGTCTGGTCGTGCCAGGCCCTGCTGTGGGGCAACCACGTCGTCACCATGCCCCGCTTCGACGCCGAGGCGACCCTGGCCGCCATCGAGGAGCACCGGGGCGACGTCCTCTACATGGTGCCCACGATGATGAAGCGCATCTGGCGGCTGCCCGAGCACGTGCGGGACCGCTACGACCTGTCGTCGCTGCGCACGGTCTGGCACCTGGCCGAGCCGTGCCCGCCGTGGCTCAAGGACGCGTGGATCGGCTGGTTGGGGCCCGAGCGCATCGTGGAGCTGTACGCCGGGACCGAGGCACAGACCGCCACCGTGATCACCGGCACCGACTGGCTGGCCCATCGGGGCTCGGTCGGGCGCCCGCTGGCCGGGCAGGTGATGATCTGCGACGCGGAGGGCAACGAGGTGCCGCCCGGCACCGAGGGCGAGGTGTGGCTGCGGGGTGCCGGCGAGGCGCCGACCTACCGCTACATCGGCGCCGAGGCCCGCACCCGCGAGGGTGGGTGGGAGTCGCTGGGCGACTACGGCCGCGTCGACGAGCACGGCTTCCTCTACCTGGGCGACCGCATGCAGGACATGATCCTGACCGGCGGCGCGAACGTGTACCCGGCCGAGGTCGAGGCGGCGCTGCAGGAGCATCCGGCCGTACGCAGCGTGGTGGTCATCGGCCTGCCCGACGAGGACAAGGGCAACTGCGTCCACGCCATCGTCGAGGCGGACGAGGCCGATGTCGGGCGAGACGAGCTGATGGCGTTCGCCGGGGAGCGGCTGGCTCGCTACAAGCTGCCCCGCACGATCGAGTACGTCGACGAGGTGCTGCGCGACGACGCCGGCAAGGTGCGCCGTAGCGAGCTGCGCCGGCAGCGCCTGGAGGCGGAGCCGGCACCCTCGCCCCCAGGCGCCTGACCCGGCCGGCCCGCGAGGGCGATCAGGTAGGCCCACCTGCTGTGGGGTGCAGGACGGGACGGAAGCCGTGCGCGAGCACGGCGACGGTCGCCTTCGGGGTGAGGACGGTGGCGGTGCCTGCGCTCGGCCGAGCCACCGGGCTGCCGTAGCCCGCCGGAGACCAGGGCACCAGCCGATCGTCGAGCACGAGGGCCGGCGCCGACCCACCAGCGGGACCCGGCGCACCGGCGTCGGACGGTGCCGAGGGCGGTCCGCCCGGCACCGACGCCCCGGCGGGGTCGTCCGGGTCTGCTCGGCCGGCACCGGCGAGGTCGACGAACGCTCCCGCCGGCAGGTCGGCCCACGCCGCCCGGTGCCGGCGCTGGGCGCGGCCGTCGCGGCGGTCGGCGTGCATCCGCTCGTCCATGGGATCGGCACGGGGACGATGCCCGAACGCCGCCTCCCAGGCGTCGAGCCAGGCGACGTAGGCCGGTCTCCTGCACAGCGCGCACGGCCGGTGGCCGGCGGCGAGCGCCACCGCCTCGTCCCAGAAGAACAGGGCGGTCCACCTGCCGCGTTCCCACCGGGGCGCCACCCAGCCCTTGTGTTCGAGGGCGCATGTGATCCACCGGCGCACCTGCCAGGGCCGGGCGATGGCCCGCTCGTCGCCGCGGTGGATGCAGCCGCGGTTGCCCATGAACAGGCCGCGCTGATCGATCGCGACGATCTCGCCCTCGGGCGTCACCCGGTTCGGGGCAGGCGTCAGTGCCGGTCATCGCCGTCCCGCCAGCTGGGCGACGACCGGCGCCGTGTCGATGAACTCCCACTCCTCGATCAGCCGCCCGGCGCGGGCGTGGGCCACCACCGCCCCGTCGAAGCGTATGGCGTCGCCGGTGGGAGCGAAGCCGGCGTAGGCGCCGGTGTGCCGGCCCGTGACGGTGTAGCGGCAGTAGCAGCGATCGGGATCGCCGCCCGTCTCGTGGATCTCGGCGTGGAACCCCGCGAACGCCGTTCGCAGCTCGACGATGCGCGCCTTGAACGCCTCGGGGCCCACCAGGTCGCCGGCGGCGGTGTGGCGGACGAAGCCGGCGCCGATGCGCCGGTCGATCGTCGCGAGGTCCCCGCGGTTCCAGCCGTTCTCGATGATGTCGCGGACGACGTCGGCGGCGGTCGGGTGGACGGGCACGTCAGCCTCCGGGTGGACGGGCATGTCGGGCTCCTGGGATCGCGCGGTCGGGCCCCGGCGGGAGCCCGGATGCTCAACGGCTCCCGATCCCATGCCGTGAGATCCGCCGTGCGACCGCGTGCACCGTGCGCGTGCCACCCGCCGTCGGGCACGCGCGGCATAGGGCCGCGTTTGGCGACGACGTTCCTTCGGCTCACGGGATGCGCTGGGCGACGATCAGCACCTTGGTCCACGATGCCCGGAACCGGCCCTGCCGGTCGAGCGCCTGCTGCCGCACCCACCATCGGCGGGCGACGGAGGCGTCGAGCCGGCCCTGAGCCACCGACCGGGCCAGCGCGGCCTCGACCGTGAGGGGATGGTCGGCGAGGGCGTAGGCGTACGACGACTCGACCACCCGGTCGACGATGCGGAGGCCGTGCGCGTCGGCGAGACCCGGGACCCGTGCCGCAACGTCGGGCTGCCGCACCGACACGAGCGCGGCCGCAACCGCCCCGTCGTCGCTCCCCATCCCCGTGGCGACGGGCCCGACGTGGGCGCGGGGGCCGGCGCACGGTCGGGGGGGATCCGCGCCGTGGCGCCGTCGCCGAAGCGCAGCGTGGCCCAGTCGGGCTCGAACACGGCGAGGAAGCCGCCGGGGCGGAGGACCCGCGCCACCTCGGCGATCACGTGGTCCGGGCGGTCGACGTGCTGGAGCACCCGCTCGATGCGGCAACCGTCGAGCGAGCCCGATCGGAACGGGAGCCGCTCGCCGTCGCCCTGCACCAGCCCGCCGGGCGCGGCCGGGGCCCCGGCGCGGTCGGCGGCGGCCGCGAGCATGGCGCCGCTGGGGTCGATGCCCAGCGGCCGCAACCCCGCCGCCGCCAGCAGCGCCAGGTCGTGGCCGGCGCCGCAGCCGACGTCGAGCACCCGGCCACCGGGCACCGCCCTCCCGGCCGCGGCGGCCACGTAGTGCTTCATCCCCGCCAGGCCCGCGGCGGTGGTGTCGAGGTAGGCGATCAGCGCGGCGGGGTCGGGGCTGGCGTCGACGGCCGAGAAGGGCGACACGGCGACCTCCGGTGTGCCGGCAGCCCAGGCGGGCGGCTGCCGGGCGGAAGGCTCCCCGGTGGTGCTCCACCCGTGGTGCCGCCGGTCGCGTGCGCGCTCAGTCTGGCACGGTCGACAGCAGCCGGGTGCGGAACAGGTCGAGCACCCGGTCGAGGGCGTCGCGCGTCGGCGTGCCGGGCTCGTCGACGAGGTGCTCCGTCAGCACCGAGTGCGGCGGGAAGTCGGCGGCCGGGTTGGCGTCCTCCTTCTCGAGCTCGACGGCGACGAAGGCGTCGCCCAGCTCCTCCGCGAGGAAGGCGAACCGCTCGCCGGGCACCAGGCGGTCGGACCGGAACCGCAGTCCCAGCACCTGCAGTCCGTCGGCTGCGCACCGGTCCTTCACCGTCGCCAGGTCCCTGGGCGAGATGTCGATCGCCCGCCTCGACCCCTTGCCCCGGGCGAAGGGCAGCGAGGGTTGCGAGAGCACCGGTGCGAGGATCCTGTCGTCGGCCGCCATCGCCAGTGCGAACCCGCCGGTGAAGCACATGCCCACCGCGCCCACGCCCGGTCCGCCGCAGCGCGCGTGCTCGTCGGCCGCCAGTGCCCGGAGCCAGGCGATCACCGGTGACGTCCGCCCGGTGGCCATCACCGTGAACTCGCGGCTGATGCAGGCGGGAACGACCGACGACAGCATGTAGCCCATCCCGCGGGCGCGGCCGCCGCCCAGCGGATCGCGGCCCGGCTGACCGAACAGGTGGGGGACGATCGCCGTGCACCCGATGGCGGCCACCCGGTCGGCGAACTCCAGGACCTTGGGCGTGATGCCCGGCATCTCGGCCATGACGATCACCGCCGGCCCGGTGCCCTTGCGGTACACGTCCCGGGCCTTGCCGTCGTGCGTGAAGGTGGCGCGCTCGTAGTCGCTCAGGTCACGGTCGGTCACGGCCGGGACGCTAGCCAGCCCGGGGGCGATGGGGCCGGTGCCGGCGGGAACTGGCGTCGCTCAGCAGTCGATGCGGCAGTCAGCGACGCCAGTTCGGAGTGGGTGCGGGAGGGCGGGAGGTTCGGGCGGTCAGGGGGTCGGGAGGGCGCCGAGGGCCTTGCGGATGCGGGGTTCGCTGACCGGGCGGGGGGTGCCGAGGGTCTGGGCGAACAGGCTGACCCGCAGCTCCTGCAGCATCCACCGGACCTCGACCACCTCGGGTGCCGACCGCCGCCCGCGGGGGAGCGAGGCGACGATCCGCGCGTACTCGGCGTCGAGGGCCCGCACGGTGGCCATGAGGTCGCGGTCGCGTCCCGGCCGCTCGCCCAGCTTGTCGAGCCGGAGCCGCACGGCCTCGAGGTAGCGGCCGAGGTCCCGGAGGCGGGACAGGCCGGTGGCGGCCACGAACCCCGGCCGCACGAGCGCCCGTACCTGGGCCCGCATGTCCTCGATCGCCGGCTGCAGCGCCGGGGCCGGAGTGGCCGCGAACCGGGCCTCCAGCGCCACCGCGGCGGCCACCAGGCCTGCCGCCGTCGCCGCGGCGCCCGCCGCCAGCGGGGCGAGGCGCTCCCGGGCAGCGCCGGCGAGGCGGCCGGACGCCTCCTCGTCCCACGCCGGGCCCCCGTGGGTGGCGATGATGCGGTCGGCCGCCGCGGTGACGCAGTCGTCGGCCAGGTCGCCCACGCCGGGCAGCCCGGCCGGCACGGCGGCCAGGGCGGGCTCGGTCCGCAGGCGGCGCTCGGCCTCCCGGCGGGCGGCGGGAACGGCCAGGACCAGCAGCCGGCGCGTGCCGGTCCAGTGCGCCCGGGCCTGGTCGGCGGCCGACGCCATCACCCGCACGCCCACGGTCTCCCCCTCGTCGATGAGGGCCGGGTACCCCCGCACGGGCTGCCCGGCGGCGGTGACCTCCACGGTGCGGGGCAGGGTGCCGACGTCCCAGGTGCGCAGGCCCCGGCGCTCGATCGTGGGCGCGGCGTCGGCCACCGCCCGCCGCACCCGTCCGCCGAGCGCCGCCCGCAGTGCGGCGAGGTCGCGCCCGCTCGCCACCTCGTCCCCGGCCCCGTCCTCGACCCGGAACCGCACGCGCAGGTGGGCGGGCACCCGGTCGAGGTCGAAGTCGGCGGGGGCGACGGGCTCGCCGCTGAGCGAGGCCAGGCGGCGGGCCAGCACGTCGAGCAGCGGCCCGTCGGCGGGGCCGATACCGGCCAGTGCCTGCCGGGCCCGGTCGGGGGCCGGTACCAGGTGGCGGCGCACGGCCTTGGGCAGCGACCGCACCAGAGCGGTCACCAGGTCGAGGCGGTGGCCGGGCACCTGCCAGTCGAACCCGTCGGTCCTCAGCTGGTTGAGCAGCGCCAGGGGCACGTGCACGGTCACGCCGTCGTCGTCGGCCCCCGGGCCGAACGTGTAGGTGACGTCGAAGGCCAGCTCGCCGTGGCGCCAGGTGGTGGGGAACGCCTCGCCGTCGACGGCGCCCGCATCCGGGTCGAGGACGTCGTCGCGGGTGAGGGTGAGCAGGTCGGGCGATCCGCGGCGCGCGTTGTTCCACCAGCGGTCGAAGTGGCGGGCCGACACGACCTCGGGCCCCACCCGGCGGTCGAAGAACTCGACCAGCGCGTCGTCGGTCACGAGCAGGTCCCGGCGCCGGGTGCGCTCCTCCAGCTCGCGCACGTCGTCGAGCACGGCCCGGTTGGCGGCGACGAACCCGTGGCCGGTGCGCCAGTCGCCGTCGACGAGCGCGTGCTCGATGAACATCCGCCGCGCGGCCGCCGGATCGACGCGGCCGAGCTGCACGCGGCGCCCGTCCACGATGGGCAGGCCGAAGAGCGTGACCCGTTCGGTGGTGAGGGCCGCGCCCGGTGCCGCGTCCCACCAGGGCTCTCCGTAGCTGCGCCGCACCAGGTGGGCGGCGGCGGGCTCGAGCCACGCCGGGTCGATCCGGGCCACCATGCGGGCCCACATGCGGTTGGTCTCGATCAGCTCGCCGGCCATGACCCACGCGGGCGTGCGGCGGTGGAGCACCGAGCCGCGGGCGATGGTGAAGTGCGCCTGGCGGGCGCCCACGTGATCGCGGGTGGACCGGTCGTACATGCCGACGTGGGAGAGCATGCCGGCCAGCAGCGCCCGGTGGATGGGCTCGGGCTCGGCCGGCCGGCTGTTGCGGCGGATGCCCAGCTCGCCCGCCACCTCGCGGAGCTGGCGCACCAGGTCCTGCCACTCCCGCACCCGCACATGGTTGATGTGCTCGGCCCGGCACATGCGGCGGAAGGCGCTCGAGGAGCGGGCGCGCTGCTCGGCCTCGACGTAGCGCCACAGGTTGAGCGTGGCGACGAAGTCGGAGTCGGGGTCGGCGAACCGGGCGTGGAGCGTGTCGGCCTCGTCCTCCTTGCCGGTGGGGCGTTCGCGCACGTCCTGGATCGACAGGGCGGCGGCGATGACGAGCACCTCGCGGAGGCACGACTGGGCGTCGGCCTCGAGCACCATGCGCCCGAACCGGGGGTCGACGGGCAGGCGCGCCAGCCGCCGGCCCAGCGGGGTGAGGGTGCGGTCGCCGAGGCGGGTGCCGCCGCCCGCCTCGGGCTCCAGCGCCCCCAGCTCGACGAGCAGGGCGACCGCGTCGCGCACGGCGTGGGCGTCGGGCGGGTCGACGAACGGGAACGACTCGACGTCGCCCAGCCGCAGCGCCGCCATCTGCAGGATGACCGACGCCAGGTTGGTCCGCAGGATCTCGGGCTCGGTGAACGCGGGCCGGGCGTCGAAGTCGTCCTCCTCGTAGAGGCGGATGCAGATGCCCGGCGCCACCCGGCCGCACCGGCCCGCCCGCTGGTCGGCCGACGCCTGGCTGACCGCCTCGATGGGGAGGCGCTGCACCTTGGTGCGCCGGTTGTAGCGGGAGATGCGGGCGAGGCCGGGATCCACGACGTAGCGGACGCCGGGCACGGTGATCGAGGTCTCGGCCACGTTGGTGGCGAGGACGATGCGCCGGCCCTGGTGGGGCCGGAACGCGCGCTGCTGCTCCGCGGCGGACAGCCGGGCGTAGAGGGGCAGGATGTCGGTGCCGGGGAGCTTGGCGTCGGCCAGCGCGGTGGCCGTGTCGCGGATCTCGCGCTCGCCGCTGAGGAACACGAGGATGTCGCCCGGCCCCTCGGCCCGCAGCTCGTCGACCGCGGCGCGGATGCCGTCGATCTGGTCGCGCTGACCGCCGCGCCGGCCGGCGCGGTTCTCCGTGGCCCGGCCGCCGCCCTTCCCGCCCGCAGGGCCGCCACGGCCTTGGCGAGCCGCCCGGGGGCGCCCGCGCCCGCGGTCGCCTCCGCCCCCGGCGCCATCGCCCTCATCAGCGCGGTCGGCGCCCTCGCCGCCGTCGAGGGGCCGGTAGCGGATCTCGACCGGGTAGGTCCGGCCCGACACCTCGACCACCGGGGCGCCGAAGTGGTCGGCGAAGCGCTGCGTGTCGATGGTGGCGGAGGTGACGATGACCTTGAGGTCGGGTCGGCGGGGGAGCAGGTTCGTGAGGTACCCGAGCAGGAAGTCGATGTTGAGGCTGCGCTCGTGGGCCTCGTCGACGATCAGCGTGTCGTAGCGGCGCAGCATGCGGTCGCGCTGCAGCTCGGCCAGCAGGATGCCGTCGGTCATGAGCTTGACCAGCGTCCTGTCGCTGACCTGGTCCGAGAAGCGCACGGTGTAGCCCACGAGGTCGCCCAGCTCGGTGCCGAGCTCGTCGGCCACCCGGGCGGACACCGTGCGAGCGGCGAGGCGCCGCGGCTGGGTGTGACCGATCAGGCCCCGCACGCCGCGGCCGAGGTCGAGGCACATCTTGGGGAGCTGGGTGCTCTTGCCCGAGCCCGTCTCGCCCGCCACGACCACCACCTGGTGGTCGCGGATGGCTGCCATCACCTCGTCGCGGCGCTCGGCGATGGGGAGGACCTCGGGATAGGTGACGGCGGGGACGCAGGCCGCCCTCCGGGCGATGCGGGCCTCGGCCTGCTCGATCTCGGCGGCGATGGCCTCCAGGGGGTCGGGGTCGGGGTGGCGCTCGGCCGCCGCCGCCGCACCGCCGGGCCGGCTCAGGGCGCGGTCGAGCTTGCGCCGGATCCGCTCCTCGTCGCGCAGCGTGAGGACGCCGAGCCGGGAGCGCAGGTGAGCGGGGGAGATGGCCACGACCGGTCGGCCATCCTACGGAGGCCCCGGGGATGAAGCGTTCGCATTACTCCGTCCGACAAGTGATCGAGGCCGGGGTATACGATCCGCCCGTGCCCACCACCCTGGACCTGAAGGCCGATCCGGACGCCGCGGGATTCGACGCCGCCCGCCTGCGCCGGGTCGACGAGCACCTCCGGACCCGCTACATCGAGCCGGGCAAGATCGCGGGCTGCCAGGTGTTGGTGTCCCGCGGCGGCCGGCTCGCGCACGCCGCGACGCTCGGGCTGGCCGACCGTGAGCGGGACGTGCCGGTGGCGCCCGACACCGTCTGGCGCCTCTACTCCATGACCAAGCCCGTCACCGGCGTGGCGCTGCTCACGCTGTACGAGCGGGGCCTGTTCCAGCTGGACGATCCGCTCCACCGCTTCCTGCCCGCCTTCGCCGGGGCGCGGGTGCGCGAGCGGCAGGAGGACGGGACCCGGCGGGAGGTCGACGCCGCCCGCCCCATCAGCGTGCGCGACGCCATGATGCACATGACCGGCATCGGGTACGGGCCACCGAACGCCCGCCTCGACCTCACGTCCCTCACCACCGCAGCGCCGGCGTTGCGGCTCGGCGGGGGCGCCACCCTGGAGACCCTGGTCGAGCGGCTGGGGCCCGTCCCGTTGCGCTTCCATCCCGGGACCGGGTGGCTCTACTCCTGGTCGACGGACGTGTGCGCCCGCCTGGTCGAGGTCCTGTCCGGCCAACGTTTCGACGACTACCTGCGCACCACGGTCTTCGAGCCCCTCGGCATGGTCGACACCGGCTTCTCGGTGCCGGACGAGTCGATCGACCGCTTCGCCGCGCTGTACCGCCGGGACGCCGCCAAGCGGCTGGTGCTGCTCGACGACCCGCTCAGCAGCGTGTACCGCACCCCGCCGGCGTTCCTGTCCGGCGGCGGGGGCCTGGTGTCGACGGCGGCCGACTACCTGCGCTTCTGCCACATGCTGGTCGGGGGCGGCGCGGTCGACGGCGTCCGCATCCTGGGGCGCAAGACGGTCGAGCTCATGCGCACCAACCACCTGCCCGGCGGCGGCGACCTGCGCCAGTTCGCACAGCCGGGCGGCTACGGCGAGGTGGGCTTCGACGGCATGGGCTTCGGGCTGACCGTGGCCGTGTCCAAGGGCCCCGCGGCGACGCAGGCCCAGGGCTCGGCCGGCGAGTTCATGTGGGGTGGCCTGGCGTCCACGGCGTTCTGGATCGACCCCGTCGAGGAGGTGGTGGCGGTGTTCCTCACCCAGCTCATCCCCTCGGGCACCTTCAACTTCCGGGCGCAGCTCAAGTCGATCGTCTACGGCGCCATGGCCGCCTGAGCCGCGCCGGCTCGACGTGGGTCACTCGTCGTCGGCGCCGATCAGGTAGCGGGGCCCGGACCCGTGCTCGCCCGCGTGATCGTCGGCGTTGAGCAGGTGGCAGGCCCGCAGCGACAGGCAGCCGCACCCGATGCAGCCGTCGAGCCGGTCGCGCAGGCGCTCGATCAGCTCGATCTGGGCGTCGAGCCGGGGGCGCCAGGCGCGCGACAGGCGGGCCCAGTCCGCCTGGGTGGGGGTGCGGCCGTCGGGGAGCGACGCCGAGCGCGGCGCGGACCTCGTCGAGCGTCAAGCCCACCCGTTGGGCCACCTTCACGAACGACACCCGGCGCAGGACGTCGCGGTGGTAGCGCCGCTGGTTGCCCGCCGTGCGGGTGGAGCGGATGAGGCCCTCGGCCTCGTAGTAGCGCAGCGCGGACGGCGCCACCCCGGTGCGCTCGCTGACGGCGCCGATGGTGAGGGCAGGGTCCATGCGCGGCAGGCTAGCGACCCACCCATCGAGTTGGAGCCAACTTGAGGTTCTCGGCGCGGCGGCCGACCGCCCGGCACCGGGCAGGTAGCGTCCTGTCATGGCCCGGCCTGCACCAGACCCGCTGAGCGCCCGCCGCGCCTCCCGCCGCGCCGAGTTGCTCGACGCCGCCATCCGGGCCATCCGCCAGGGCGGCGGCCGTGCCGCCATGGAGGACATCGCCGCCGAGGCCGGCATCAGCCGCCCGATCCTGTACCGGCACTTCGACGACGCCACGGGCCTGTACGCGGCGGTGGCCGACCGGTTCTGCACCGAGCTGCTGGCCCGGCTGCGCCGGGCGCTCCGGGAGATCGGGCCGGGCCGCGCGCTCTTGCACCGCCAGATCCTCACCTACCTGTCCTTCATCGCCGAGGACCCCGACGTGTACCGGTTCCTCATGCGGCAGGTGCCGGCCGATCGGCCCCGCGCCGCCACCCACAAGAGCGGCTTCTCCCGGCTGGTCGCGGACAGCACGGCCGACTACCTGGCCGACAACGGCTGGGACAGGGCGCGGGCGGTGGCGGCCGCCGACCTGTTCATCGGCGGGTTGGAGGCCGCGGCCAGCCGCTGGGTCGAGGAGCCGGCGGGGAGCTACGAACAGCTCGCCGACGAGCTGACCGACGTCCTGTGGGGCGGCTTCCAGCACATACGTGCCGCCAGGCCCGCGCCCGCGGGCCGGGCCCGACGCGCCGTCCGCTGAGTCGCGCCTCGGCCGCCGTGCCGCCGCGGACGTCAGGCCGGCACCGGGGCGGCCATCCGCATCATGTCGGCGAAGTTGCCGGAGTAGAACCGCTCGCGGGCGCCGTCGCCGATCCCTTCCATCGTGGCCTCGAACCGGCCCAGCGGGTCGCGGGTGCCCTCGGGATGGGGGTAGTCCGACGAGAACATCAGCAGGCCGTCGCCCACCTGGTCGATGAGGTCGCCCACCGGCTCGCCGGGGAACGGGGTGAACCAGACCTGCCGCTCGATGTACTCGCGGGGCGTGAGCGGCATGGCGTTGAGCTGCGGCTCGGACCTGCGGAAGTTGCGGGTGGCCATGTCGAGCTTGGTCAGCAGCTGGGGCACCCACACGGCGCCCAGCTCGATGGCACCGCCGTGGAGGCGGGGGAAGCGCTCGAACACCCCGTCCATGGCCATGCACGACAGGAACAGCTCGGGGCCGTGGCTCAGGGCGATGTAGTCCTTGGAGCGGATGTTCTCGCCGCCGCCGATGAAGTCGGTGACCGGCGGCAGGCCGTTCTCGTGCAGCGAGCGGGGCACGTTGAGCCGCCCACCGCCCACGTGCAGTACGAACGGCACGCCCGCCTCGGCGAGGGCGCCCCACACCCCGTCGTAGTCGGGATGGGTATGGGACACCTGCCGGGGCGCGTCGTGGGTGACGTGCACCGCCGCGGCCCCGTCGGCCAGGCACGCCGCCACCTCGCCGGCCGCCCACTCGGGGTCGGCCAGGGGCACGAACGCGACGGGCAGCAGCCGCTCGTCCCCGGCGCAGAAGTCGACCATGCCCCGGTTGAGCGCACGGTGGCCGGCGGCCCGCACGGCCGGGTCGTCGGCGCCGGCGAACTGCGACGCCGCGAAGGTGGCGAACACGAGCTGGCGGTCGAAGCCGAGCAGGTCGAGGGCCCGGCTGCGCTCGTCCGGGTCGAACGCGCCGAGCGCCCCCCAGCCCTTGGCATCGAGCAGGCGGTCCTCGAGCGCGGTGCGGGTCGCCTCGTCGCGGGACCGGGCGGCGGCGTCCGCCACGGCCTTGTCGGCCAGCCGACCGGCGGCGCCGAGGCGCAGGTCGCCGATGCGGCCCTGCATCTCGTCGTCGACGTAGGCGTTGAGCCAGTCGGGCAGCTCCATGATGTGGCTGTCGGCGTCGTAGTAGACGCGCCCCTCGGCGTACGGCATCGCCGGTTCCCCCTCGTGACGGTGCGGCGTTGGTGCTACAGACTGTAACATCGTCGGCGTCGGGCGGATCGGGTAGCCGGCGACCCCACCGGCCCGCGCCGAACCGGCGTTCGCTTGTCGCGCTTTCCGCAACGAGCGAACGCCGGTTGGCCGCAGGGTGCCGGCTCGGGCCGGGCTGGGCCCGGCGGGACGGCTGTCAGCCGTCGAGGGCGGGCGCCGGGCCGAAGAACCCCGCCAGGCGGGCGAGGCGCCCGTCCTCGGCGACGATGGCCACGTCGATGCCGCCCAGCAGCGTGCCGCCCTCCGGGTCGCGCAGCTCCCAGTCGAACCGCACGAGCTGGTGGTGGGCGTCGAGGCCGCTGGTGCGGACGACGCTGTGGCCCGGGTACTGCGCCTGGGCGGCGCCCACCATCTCGCTCAGCGCGGCGTGGCCGGTCGCCTGGAACAGCGGGTCGACGTACCCGCCCTCGGCGACCCACGCCCGCTCGATGTGGCCGGCCCGGCGCTGCGGATCGGTCTCGTTCCACATGGCGACGTAGGCGTCGACGACGGCGGTGAGGTCGGCGGCGGTCGGGGTGTCGTTGGTGATGGTCTCGCTCATGCCCCCACGGTGACGCCCGGACGTCACGGTGGCGACTACGTGCCGGGTAGGCCGCCCGCTACCTCCCAGGTAAGCGCCGTCGGGCCCGGGCCTCGTTAGGGTCGGACGATGGCCGTCACCCTGTCACCCGCCGAGGCCCCCGCGGGCGTGGGCCCGCTGCTGCGCGACTGGCGCCAGCGCCGGCGCCGCAGCCAGCTCGACCTGGCCAACGAGGCCACCGTGTCGGCCCGCCACCTCAGCTTCGTCGAGACGGGTCGGGCCCGGCCCAGCCGTGAGCTGGTGCTGCACCTGGCCGAGCACCTGGAGGTGCCGCTGCGCGAGCGCAACACGCTGCTGCTGGCCGCGGGCTACGCGCCCGGCTACCACCGTACGGCCCTGGATGCCGCGGAGATGGAACCCGTGCGCGCCGCGCTCGACACCATCCTCGCCGGGCACCAGCCGTTCCCGGCCGTGGTGGTCGACCGCAAGTGGGACCTGGTCACGGCCAACGAGTCGGCGTTGGCGCTGCTGACGGAGGGGGTGGCGGACGACCTGCTCGCCCCGCCGGCCAACGCGCTGCGCATCAGCCTCCACCCGAACGGGCTGGCGCCGCGGATCGTCGACTTCGGGGTGTGGGCGGCCCATCAGGTCGACCGCGTCCGCCGCGAGGCCGAGCTGTACGGCGACCCCGACCTGGCGGCGCTGCACGACGAGCTGTGCGGCTACCCCGGGGTGGCGGGCTCGCCGACGACGCCGCCGGTCGCCCGCCAGCTGTTCGTGCCGATGGTGCTGCGGACGGCGGGCCGCGAGCTGTCGTTCTTCAGCACGGTGGCCACCTTCGGGACGGCCCGCGACATCACGGTCGAGGAGCTCTCGATCGAGTCGTTCTTCCCGGCCGATGCGGCGACCGCCGCGGTGTTGCGGGCCCGCTGGCACGCGTGACGGCACGGGGTCCCGGCATCGGCCGGGCGATCAGAGCAACGAGAGCTGCGCGGCCGCCACGGGGCCGGCACCGGGATCGGGGCCGGGATCGGGAACCTCGGCCGCGCCGTCGGCCGTGAGGGCACCGCCCCCCGGCGACCGGCCCCGGCGGGGGAGGTCCACGGCGCGGCCCGCCGCCTGGCCACCGGCCGGTTCGCCCGGCGACATCAGCGCGGCGACGCGTCGGGCGGGCAGCCCGCCGTGCCGGCGGACGAGGTCGTCGACCTGCGCAGCCAGCGCCGCCTGGTCGGCGGCGGGGGCGTAGGCCCGGTCGCGATAGCGGCGGCGGTAGTCGGCCACGAGGTGCGGGTGGGTCTCGGCGAGCCGGCGCAGGAACACGTCCTTCACGCCTGGGCGCAGGTGGAGCATCACGGTGGAGATCGAGCGGGCGCCGGCGGCCACGCAGGCCCGGACCACCGCCTCGAGCTGCTCCGGGCCGTCGGACAGCCCCGGGAGGACGGGCGCCATGAGCACCCCGCAGGGCACGCCCGCCTGGTTGAGCGCCTCGACCGCCCGCACCCGGCGCAGCGGATGCGGGGTGCCCGGCTCGGTGGCCCGCCACACGGCCTCGTCGAGCGTGCCGATCGACAGGTTGACCCGCACCTCGGTGCGGCGGGCGGCCTCGGCCAGCAGCGGCAGGTCGCGCAGCACGAGCGTCGACTTGGTGAGGATCGAGAACGGGTTGGCGACCTCGCCGAGCAGCTCGACGATGCCGCGGGTGAGCCGGTACTTGCCCTCGGCCCGCTGGTACGGGTCGGTGTTGGTGCCCATGGCGACGAGCTCGCCCCGCCAGCGCCGGGGGTGGAGCTCGCTGCGCAGGCGCGACACCACGTTGACCTTGACCACGATGCGGGTGTCGAAGTCGCGGTCGGCGTCGAGGTCGAGGTAGGTGTGGGTGGGCCGGGCGAAGCAGTACGAGCACGCGTGGGTGCAGCCGCGGTACGGGTTGACCGTGTAGCGGAAGCCGAACGGCGCGCCCTTGACCTCGTTGATCACCCGGTGGGCGCGCACGTGCAGGAACTCGATGCCGCGGAACTCGCCCCGGCCGACGTGCCGCTCGAAGACCGGCTCGTCGAACAGCGTCTGCTGCGGCCGTGGCTCCTCGGCCTGATCCCACCGGATCGCGGTCATGCCCACACTCTAGCGAACATGTGTACGGAGGAACATGTGTATGGGAGGAGACGGAGGCGGCGCTACGCAGCGCCCGAGGCGAGGCGAGCGACCGCTTGCGCGTGTGTCACGACGTCGTCGTGCCCGGCTCCCGTGGGAACCCCTCCGATGGCCACCGTGACGTAGGTGTCGCCGAACACCAGGGAGACCTCGTCGACGTACGGTCCCACGGTCGGGGGCTGCATCCACAGCCACTCGAGGGCCAGGACGCGAACGCCCTGGGCGCCTGGCAAGCCGGGGACGTCGAAAGTCTCGACGGCAGGCTGGTCGATCTCGGCCATCCGACGCCGGGCTGCCGTCATGGCGTCCTCGCCCGAGGGGAACCGCATCGCCGACACGGTGACCCCGCCGTAGGTCTCGTGCTCCCAGGTCCGGGCCCAGCCGTCGACCGCGTCGTCGAGCGACACGGGCAATGTGGCGAGGTCCATCCGTCCGTCCGTGCTCAACCTGTACCCGGGGCCCGATGACGACGGCATGAGCGCGGCAAGCGTGTCCGTCCGGGCGGGACCGAGGTCGGCGAGCCCGTTCCCCAGGGTCGCCTGCAGTCGCGCCAGCTCGGTGGTCGTGACGGCGCAGATGCGCCGCTCGCGGTCCTCGTCGACGACGATGGCGACGAGCGGTTCATCCACCTCGTCACCGTCGAACGTCAGCCAGTAGGTGAGCTCGACGGCGTCGCGGTCCTCGAGCCGAGGTTCGACGTCCGGGTCCTCGTCGGTGACCTCGACCCGGCCCACACCCACGCGGCCGACGGCGTCGGTGAAGCGGCGCAGGTCATCCTCGAAGGCCGCGCGATCGTCGGCTGCGATGCGGCCCGCCTCGCAGCGAAGGTCCATCGCCGCGTCGATGTCACCGTCGCTCATCGCCTCCGCGTACGCCATCACGACGTCACGATCCGACGGCTCCTGCGTCCCGTCCGGTGCCGGAGTCGCCGCCGTAGCGGAGCCCGACCCCTCGCCGCCGTCGCCTCCGTCGCCGCATCCGGCGCCGACGACCGCCACGAGCGCGGCGACGCAGATGTGACGCACCGTGATCCCCAGCAACACCGCAGGAGTCTGCCATCCCGTCGTCCGCGAACCGACTCACGCAGCCGCGCCGTACTGCGTTCTTTACACGGCGGCATGAGCACGTCCCGGTACCGATGCGGCCGGGGCGAGAAGGAGACGACGATGCGGATGCGTCGCGCGACGACCGACGAGCAGCAGGCGGCAGGTGGCCGTCACGGCCCGGAAGCCGTGGCGCCGGACGGGCGGTCAGGCGGGAGCGAGGATGCCGCGCAGGAGGTCGCGCGTGGTGGCGACGGGCTCGTCGGATCGCAGGCCCTTGGCCATCGTGAGCGTTCCCTCGATGGCGGCGATGACGAGGGTGGCGAGCGCGTGGGCCTCGGCCCCGGGGCGCCCCTCGGCGACCAGCGCCTCGGCGAGGATGCCGGTCCACAGCTCGAACGCCCGCGTGGTGGCCAGGGCCAGCTCGTCGTGGGCGGAGGCGCCGTCGAGCGCGACAGTGGCGACGGCGCAGCCCTCGGCGAAGTCGGTGCGGTCGAGGTGGGTGACGTAGGCGTCGAAGATGGCGACGACGGCATCGCGGACGGTGTCGTGCTCGGCGAGGTGGCGGCGCATCCGGGCGGCGGAGCGCTCGGCGAAGTGGTCGACCGCGGCGGCCGCGAGCTCGACCTTCCCGCCGGGGAAGTGGAAGTACATCGAGCCCTTGGGGGCTTCGGCCTCGGCCATGATCTGGCTCAGCCCGGTGGTGGCGTACCCCTGGGTGCGCAGGAGCCGGCTGGTGGACCGGACGAGCCGGTCGCGTGTGTCGGATGGCACAGCCGGCAGCGTAGCAATATGGCGACCGGTCTGTTGGTTATGACGACCGGTCTAGTTAGCGTGGTCCGCATGCTCACCACGCTCCCCACCCAGCGACGAGCCCGGCGGCGGCCTGACCTGTCCGTCTTCGACGACGTGGCGATGCTGTCCGGGTACGACGACCGCGCCCTCGAGCCCCTGGCACGCCACGCCGATCGGCTCACCCTCCGACCCGGGACCGAGCTGGCCCGGCAGGGCGGGCGCAGCCACCAGGTCGTGGTGCTGCTGTCCGGCGAGGTGGTGGCCAGCCGCGACGGGCGCGAGGTCGGCCGCTTCGCTCCCGGCGCCGTGATCGGCGCCGCCGAGGAGCTGGCCGGCACGGCCCACGCCCACACGCTGGTGACGAGCGCCGACGCCGCCGTGCTGGTGCTCGCCGGGCCCGCCTACCGGTGGGCCGCCAGCACGCTGCCCGGCCTCGCCCCGCGCTCCGTGGCGGGGCACCTGGCGCAGGCGCTCGCCGGCGTCGTCCGGCGCCGGTGACGATCCGGGGGACCGCGCCGCGGCCTGACCGGCGGCGACCGCTACAGCCAGTCGCGCCGGCGGAACAACCAGTACAGGTAGAGCGACACGCCGACGGCGAGAAGGATCGACACGACGACCCCGGAGGTCTCCCCCGAGCCCGGGAACGGCACGTTCATGCCGTAGTAGCCCGTCACCAGCGTCGGGGCGGCCACGATGGCCGCCCAGCTGGACACCTTCTTCATCACCAGGTTCTGCCGGTAGTCGCGCAGGCTGAGGTTGGCCTCCACGAGCGAGGCGACGACCTCGCGCAGCGAGTCGGTCAGCTCGCCGGCCACCACCGCGTGGTCGTAGAGATCCTGCCAGTACGGCAGCATCGTGGGATCGACGAGCTCGTGCTCGCGGTGCACGAGCCGACTGAGCGCCTCCCGCAGCGGCACCACCAGACGGTGGAACTTCGAGAGGGTGCGTCGCATCTCGAACCACTCGCGCTGCTGGTCGGGCCGCAACGGGTGCTCGGCGAACACGCCGTCGCTGACCTCGTCGTAGTAGGCGTCGAACTGGTCGAGTGTTTCGAGGTACCGGTCGACGATGTCGTCGACCAGCATGTACACGAGGGCACCGGGGCCGACCGCCACCAGCTCGGGCGTGTCGTCCCACCGCTCGAGCACCGCCGTCAGGTCGTACGCGTCGGACGCGCGCACGGTGAGCAGCCACCGGTCGCCGATGAAGGTGTCGACCTCGAACACGTCGAGGCGGGTGTGGGCCCGGTCGAGCCGGACCGAGTGGCAGGACATGAACATGTGGGTGGGGTAGTGGTCGATCTTGGGGCGCTCGTGGGGCGCCAGCGCGTCCTCGATCGCGAGCTCGTGCAGCCCCAGCTCGGCGGCCAGCTCGTCGAGCTGCCCCTTGTCGGGGGCCACGAGGTCGATCCACACCAGGTCGTCCGCGGATCGCACGCGGTCACGGACGTCCGCGAGGGGGAAGTCCCGCGCCTCGAGCACGCCGGCCCGGTAGTGGCGGGTGCTGACGTTGCCCATGGCACCAGTGAACCAGCCGGGAGGTGCCGAGGGCGTGCCAGCTACGGGCGACCGGCCGGGGCGCACTACGGTCGCGGCGGCACTGCCAGAGACCGTGCACGGGCGGCACGTCCGGGGCGGCAGATCCAGAGGGGGCCACATGAAGACCTTGCGCCGGCTGGCGCCCGCCCTGGTGGGGGTGGCGCTCATGGCCACCATGCTCGCCGGCTGCGACTGGCCCGAGGGCACCCGCTACGTGCACGAGGTGTTCCCCGGCGCGCCGGTGCGGACGGTGGGCATCACCTACCGGTCGACCACCACCCACACCGGGGCGCCGATCGACCTCAAGCTCGACATCTACCAGCCGAACGGCGACACCGCGGCCCGCCGCCCCGTCGTCGTGTGGGGGTTCGGGGGATCCTGGCAGAACGGCACCCGCGACCAGCTCCGCAACTTCGCCGAGGACTCCGCCCAGCGGGGCTACGTCGGCGTGACCATCGACTACCGGCTGCGCGCCCGCGAGGGCTTCGACCTCGTCGGCGCCTCCAACGACGCGGCCGACGACACGGTCGCGGCCGTGCGGTGGCTGCGCGACCACGCGGCCCAGTACCGGCTCGACCCCGAGGCCATCGTCGTCGCCGGCTACTCCGCGGGGGCGATCAACGCGCTGCACGCCATCTACCGGCCCACGCCCAGCCCGGCGGCCGGGGCGGTGGCCATCTCCGGGCTCAGCTTCACGGCGCCCACCGCGGGGCGGCCGCCGTCGATCCAGTTCCACGGCACCAACGACCTGATCGCGAGCTACGGGGCGGCGCAGCGAACCTGCGACGAGTCGAGGGCCCGGGGCAACATGTGCGTGTTCGTGCCGTACGAGGGTGACGACCACTTCATCCCGTTCCGGCACGCCGACGACATCATGGCCCAGTCCGCCGACTTCATCTTCGAGCAGGTGCTGCTGCCTCGGGGCTACACCGCCGAGCAGGTGCCCGTGGCGGCGGCCTGAGCGACGGCCACCGCGCCCGGACCTCCCACCGCAGTCGTGGCGCGAGGCCGGCGGGTCGGCCGTTCCGTCACGACTGCCGGGGTCATCCCACGGCGAGCGGCGCCGGGGCCGAGGCCCCGGCCGCTGCCGTGTACTCGTGCCAGGCGGCGGCGAGGCGCTCGACCGCGCGGTGGATCCGGTCCGGCGGCAGGGAGACCGCCAGCCGGAGGTGGTCGAGGTGGGCCTCGTCGGGGCTGGCGGCGCTGCCCGCCAGCACCCGCACGCCGTGGCGCAACGCGACCGGCGCGAAGCCGTCGCCCGACCCGGTCGGGAGCTGCACCCACAGCGACAGCCCCGCCTCGGGACGCCGGGCGCGCCAGTCGGGAAGCGCTGCGGCCAGGTCGGCCCGCAACAGGTCGGCCCCGGCGGCGAGGGCCCGGCGGCGGGCGGCCGCGATCTCGTCGATCCGGTCGAACAGGGCCAGGACGACGGCCTGGGACACCGCGTCGTTGCCCAGGTCGGCCGCCGCCTTGAGCCGCCCGACGCGGGCGACGGTGGCTGCCGGGCCGCGCAGCCACCCCAGCCGGAGGCCGCCCCACAGCACCTTGGACAGCGACCCGATGGTCAGCGTGCGGTCGCCGGCGCCGTGGGCGGCGATCGGAAGCGGCGGCGGGCCGTCGCGGTACACGGTGTGCGCCAGCGCCTCGTCCTCCACGAGCCAGGTGTCGCCGGCGCGCGCGATCTCCTGCGCGATCAGGCGCCGCCGCTGGTCGGGGAGGACGGTGCCGCGTGGGTTCTGCCCGGTGGGCACGAGGTAGACGATTCGGGGCGAGGCCGTGCGCACGGCCTGCGCCACCGCCTCGGGCCGGGCCCCGGCGCTGTCGCCGGACACGGTGACGAAGCGGGCCCCCGCCCGGGAGTACACGTCGATGGCGCCCGGGTACGTCGGCGACTCGACGGCCACCGGGTCGCCGGGCTGCACGAGCAGCCGGGCCGTGAGGGCGACGGCCTGCTGCGCCCCGTGCGTCACGACGATCTGGTCGGGCGCGGTGGGGAGGCCGTTGGTGGTGTGCCACGCCGCCAGCCGCTCGCGGAGCAGGGGCAGGCCGGTCGGGTGGTAGCCGTGACCGTGGGCCAGCGCCGCGAGCCGATCGACGTCGACGTGGAACGCCTCGGCGGGGAGGCCGGCCGGCGACGGCAGCACCGACAGGGCCAGGTCGACGACCGCCGGTTCGGCGCTGACCGTCACGCGGGTGAGCTGACGGGCTCGCAGGCCCGCGGCGAGCTCGGTCAGGCGGTACGCCTCCGCCCCCTCGCTGACCACCCACGTCCCGCTCCCTCGGCGCCGCTCGACCACCCCGCCGTCGCGCAGCAGGTCGTAGGCCGCCACGACGGTCCCCCGCGACACGCCCAGCACCGCGGCCGCCCCGCGCTCGGCGGGGAGCCGGGCCCGGTGGGGGATGTCGCCCCGCTCGACGGCGGCGACGACGGCGTCGGCCAGGCGCCGGTAGAGCGGGCCCGGCTCGTGTGCCCAGCCCGTGAGGACGCGGCCCAGGGTGGCGGGCGAGATCGGCGCCGAGGATGTCGTGAGCACTGGTCCACATGATGGTCCACGTCGCCGCCGGGCCGGGGGGCCGCTCGGGCCCGGGGAATGCTCGGGCTCGCGGCCGCGGGCCCGACTCGGATCAGCCGTCGGTGGCGCCGAGGACGCTCCCCAGGCGCCGGGCGGCGTCGTCGAGCCCGTCGTCGTCGAGCGTGGCGAAGCACAGGCGCAGGTGGGCGCCCGTGCCCTCGCCGGCCCGGCCCGCCGGGACGACGCCCTCCGGGACCAGGGCCTCCGGGGCCAGGGCCTCCGGGACGAAGGCCGATCCGGGGACGAAGGCGACGCCGGCCCGCAGCGCGGCCGGCAGGAGTCCGGCTGCGGACCGCCCGTCCCGCAGCCGGGCCCACAGGAACATCCCGCCCCGCGCGGGTGCCACCTCGAGCCGTCCCGCCGCGTGGCGGTCGAGCGCGCCCGCCAGCACGCCGGCCCGATGGCGGTGGAGGGCCACCAGCCGTGCCGCCCGCGCGTCGAGCCACCCCGGCCGGGCCACGGCGCCGGCGACCAGGCGCTGGGCGACCGTCGAGGTGTGGAGGTCGGCGGCCTGCTTGAGCCGGGTCAGCGCGCCGACGAGCCAACCGGGCCCGTGGGCCCAGCCCACCCGCAGCCCGGGCGCCAGCACCTTCGAGAACGTGCCGAGCGTGACGCTCAGCTCGGGCGGCACCCAACGACGCAGGCGGGGTGGGGGCGCGGTGAAGCCCAGCTCCCGGTAGGGGTCGTCGTCGACCACCACGAAGCCGTAGTGGGCCGCCAGCTCGCCGAGCCGGGCGCGGCGCTCGGCCGTCATCACCGCCCCCGACGGGTTCTGGTACGTCGGGGCCAGGTAGCACAGCGCGGGGCGCAGGCCGGCGGCGAGCGCACCGGCCAGCCGCTCCGTGTCGATCCCGTCGGCGTCGACCGGGACGGTGTGGACGTGCGCGCCCGCCGGGGCCAGCGCCTGCAGCGCACCGAGGTACGTGGGCCGCTCGACCACCACGGTCGCCCCCGGATCGACCAGCGCTCGGACCAGGAGGTCGATCGCCTGCTGCGAACCGTGGGTCACGCGGACGTCGTCGGCGGAGGCGGGCGGGGCACCAGGCTCGGCGTCCAGGCGTCCGGCCAGCCAGGCGCGCAGCGGCGGCCAGCCCTCGGTCGTGCCGTACTGGATCGCGTCCGGATCGTCCATCACGGCGGCCATCAGCTGGGCCAGCACCGGGTCGTGCACGTGGCCGAGCGCGGGCAGGCCGCCCGCCAGCGACAGCACCTCGGTCGTCCCGGTGAGCGCCAGCAGGTCGCGGATGGCCGAGGACGGGACCGCGGCGGCCGCCCGCGAGAGCGCTGGTCGGGTGGCGAGGGAGGTCGGCATCCGCCCAGCGTGAGCGCCGCCGCCCGGTCCGCCCAGGGCCAATTCCCCCAGTGTGGACCAGGCCACGGGTACCCTCCGTGCCGGACAGGTCCCCCCGCGCACCGACGCGGGGGCGGATCGGGAGGTGGGACATGGTGGCGACCACGGGCACCGGCACGGGCACCGGGCGCCCCCGCAAGGTGTCGCGGTTCTGGGCGACGGACAGCACGCCGTTCGCGGCGGACGGCGGGACCCAGCCGTGCGAGGTCCTGCTCCAGCAGGTCGACGACAACAACTTCGCCCTCGAAGCGCGGCTGCAGGTGCGAGCCCCGGCCGGCATGGCCGAGATGCCGGCGACGACGCTCACCGTCGAGAAGGCGTGGCTGGAGCGCTGCGACCTCGCCTCGATCCCGGGCGTGCTCGGCTGGTTCGCGCGGCGCCACGGCCGCCACACGCCGGCGTCGCTGGTGCACGACCTGCTGATCGTGAGCGAGCGCAGCCCGCTGCCCGCGGGCGTGCCCGACGAGTGGCGCCTGGGCCCGGAGCAGGCCGACGTGCTGTTCCGGGAGCTGCTGCTGGCCTCGGGCGTGCCGCCGGTGCGGAGCTACGTGATGTGGGCGGCGGTGGCCGCGCGCACCCGCTGGCACACCGGCCTGCGCCGGCGGGCGACCCTCATCGCCTGGGGTGCGTGCGCGGCGGTGGGCACGGTCGCGCTGGTGATTGGCGTGGCCGGAGGGAACTGGGCGCTCGTGGCAGCGGCGCTGGTGGCGCCGGCCGTCGCCGCGGCGCTGTGGGGAGGCCAGTACCCGGCCGGCGTCGTCGCCGGCTACGCCGCCTGGTGGGCTGTGGCCGGCTCGGCCCCCGCCTGGGTGGCGTTCAAGCTCTACCAGGGCGTCGAGGGCCTGGTGTGGGTCGTGCAGTGGCTCCGCAAGCGGTTCGGCGGCACGGAGGCGACGGAGCCGACGCCGCCGACCCGGCACGACGAGCGCTGACTGCCGCCGCTCCGACCAGGTCGCCGGCGGAACCTCACCCGGCCCGGGCCCCGGGCCCTCAGATGCCGACCGGGTGCCAGACGGTCTTGGTCTCGAGGAACGGCAGCATGCGGTCGAGGCCGGGGTCGACGAGCCAGTCGACGTCGTCGGTCGGCGGGCGCACCACCCGCTTGAGGTTGCCCGCGGCGGCCACCTCCAGCTCGGTCCCGAGCTCGGCGTCGGTGATGCCCGCCAGGTCGAGGGCGTTGACGTCCATGTGCGAGGCCAGCCACGGGGCGATCTCGGCGGCGGAGCCGGTGAGGACGTTGACCACGCCGCCGGGCACGTCGGACGTGGCCAGCACCTCCGCCAGGGTCACGGCGGGCAACGGGCCGTGCTCGGCGGCCACGACGACGCAGGTGTTGCCGGTCACGACGGCCGGGGCGACCACCGACACCAGCCCGAGCAGCGACGACGCCGGGGCCACGACGGCCACCACCCCGGTGGGCTCGGGCACCGAGAAGTCGAAGTACGGCCCGGCGACGGGGTTGGACGAACCCTGCACCTGGTGGATCTTGTCGCTCCAGCCCGCGTACCAGACCCAGCGGTCGATGGCGGCGTCCACCAGGCGCTCGGCCTGGTCGGCGGGGACGCCATCGGCGTCGGCCACCTCGGCCGCGAACTGCGCCCGCCGGCCCTCCAGCAGCTCGGCGACCCGGTACAGCACCTGGCCGCGGTTGTACGCGGTGGCCGACGACCAGCCCCCGAACGCCTTGCGGGCGGCGACGACCGCATCGCGGGCGTCCTTGCGCGACGCCAACGCGACGTTGGCCAGGAACCGGCCGTCCGCGCCCCGCACCTCGTAGGTGCGGCCCGACTCGGACCGGGGGAAGGCGCCGCCGATGTAGAGCTTGTACGTCTTGCGGACGGCGAGGCGACCGTCGCCGGGGGACCCGTCAGACATCGAGGTAGCCCTCCAGCCCGTGACGGCCGCCCTCGCGGCCGAAGCCCGACTCCTTGTAGCCGCCGAACGGGCTGGTGGGGTCGAAGCGGTTGAACGTGTTGGCCCACACCACGCCGGCCCGCAGGCGCTGGGCCATCCACAGGATGCGGCTGCCCTTGTCGGTCCACACGCCCGCCGACAGGCCATAGGGCGTGTTGTTGGCCTTCTCGAGTGCCTCGGCCGGCGTGCGGAACGTGAGCACCGACAGCACCGGGCCGAAGATCTCCTCGCGGGCGATGCGGTGGGCCTGGGTGACACCCGTGAACAGCGTCGGCGGGAACCAGTAGCCCCGCTCGGGCAGCTCGCAGGCCGGCGACCAGCGCTCGGCGCCCTCCTGCTCGCCGACGGCCGACAGCTCCCGGATGCGGGCCAGCTGCTCGGGGCTGTTGATCGCGCCGATGTCGGTGTTCTTGTCGAGGGGGTCGCCCAGCCGCAGCGTGCCGAGGCGCCGCTTGAGCCGGTCGAGCAGGTCGTCCACCACCGACTCCTGCACCAGCAGGCGGCTGCCCGCGCAGCACACGTGGCCCTGGTTGAAGAAGATGCCATTGACGATGCCTTCGACCGCCTGGTCGAGCGGGGCGTCGTCGAACACGATGTTGGCCGCCTTGCCGCCAAGCTCCAGGGTGAGCTTCTTGCGGCTGCCGGCCACCGACCGGGCGATCTGCCGGCCCACGTCGGTGGAGCCGGTGAACGCCACCTTGTCGACGCCGGGGTGCTCGACGAGGGCCTGCCCGGTGGCGCCCGCCCCGGTGACGATGTTGATCACGCCCGGCGGGAGGTCGGCCTGGCGGCAGATGTCGGCGAAGGCCAGGGCCGTGAGCGGCGTGGTCTCGGCCGGCTTGAGCACCACGGTGTTGCCGGTGGCGAGCGCCGGGGCGATCTTCCACGCCAGCATGAGCAGCGGGAAGTTCCAGGGGATGACCTGCCCGGCCACGCCCAGCGGCCGGGGGTCGGGGCCGAACCCGGCGTAGCCCAGCTTGTCGGCCCACCCGGCGTAGTAGAAGAGGTGGGCGGCGACGAGGGGCACGTCGACGTCCCGGCTCTCGCGGATGGGCTTGCCGTTGTCGATGGACTCGAGCACCGCCAGCTCGCGGGCCCGCTCCTGCACCAGGCGGGCCAGCCGGTACAGGAACTTGCCACGGTCGCGCCCGGGGAGCCGCGACCAGGTGCCCTCGTGGGCGGCGCGGGCGGCGGCCACCGCCCGGTCGACGTCCTGGGGGCCGGCCGCCACCACCTCGGAGAGCACCTCCTCGGTGGCCGGGTTGACGGTCTTGAAGGGGACGCCGTCGAGCGGGTCGACCATGTCGCCGTCGATGAACAGCCCGTAGCTGGGGGCGATGTCGACGATCGCCCGGGACTCGGGAGCGGGGGCGTACTCGAACATGCCGGTGCCCATCAGTCGAGGGTGAAGTAGTCGGGGCCGGCGTAGCGGCCGGTGGCCATCTTCTGGCGTTGCATGAGCAGGTCGTTGAGCAGGGACGAGGCCCCGAACCGGAACCAGTCGGGGCTGAGCCAGTCCTCCCCGCACGTCTCGTTGACCACGACGAGGTAGCGCACGGCGTCCTTGGCGTTGCGGATGCCCCCGGCGGCCTTGACCCCCACCTGCCGCCCACCCTGCGCCCGGAAGTCGCGCACCGCCTCGAGCATCACCAGCGTGACCGGCAGCGTGGCGGCGGGGGAGACCTTGCCGGTGGAGGTCTTGACGAAGTCGGCGCCGGCCAGCATGGCCAGCCACGATGCCCGGCGGACGTTGTCGTAGGTGGCCAGCTCGCCGGTCTCGAGGATGACCTTGAGGTGGGCGTCGCCGCACGCCTGGCGGGTGGCGACGATCTCGTCGTGGACGTCGAGGTAGCGGCCGGCCAGGAAGGCACCCCGGTCGATGACCATGTCGATCTCGTCGGCGCCGGCCCCGACCGCGGCCCGCACGTCGGCCAGCTTCAGGTCGAGCGGCGCGCGGCCCGACGGGAAGGCGGTGGCGACGGCCGCGACGTGGATGTCCGAGCCCGCGAGCGCGTCGACCGCCACCGGCACCAGGTCGCCGTAGACGCAGATGGCGGCGACGGGCGGGCACTCGGGATCGGTGGGGTCGGGCCTCCGGCCCTTGGCGCACAGCGCCCGCACCTTGCCGGCGGTGTCCTGGCCCTCGAGGGTGGTGAGGTCGACCATGCGGACGGCCAGGTCGAGGGCGAACTGCTTGGCCGTGGTCTTGATCGACCGGGTGGCCAGGCCTGCGGCGCGGGCCTCGACCCCCACCTGGTCGACACCGGGGAGCCCGTGCAGGAACCGGCGCAGCGTGGTGTCGGACGCCGCGACGTCGGCGAGTGGTTCAACGGTCGCGGTCACCCGTTCAGGGTACTGCCAGACACGGCTCCGACGTTTGGGGCCGGCGGCGACCGGCAAGACTGCCACCGGTGACCGTGGGGCAGTGCTGTCGACGCGTCCCGACAGGGGCCGAGGGGTGACGCGCTCGCGGTCGGCCGGCCCGTCACGCCGGCGCGGGGCCGCCGTCCGGGGAGTCCACGGCGTCGAGTGCGGCGCGGATGGCGGCCAACGACCGGTCCACGTCGTCCTCGGTGGTGGCCCAGCTCGACACCGAGATGCGCATCAGGCGCTGCCCCCGCCAGGTGGTGGCGCCCATCCAGGCCTCGCCCGAGCGCTGGACGTGGTCGATCACCCGGTCCGTGCGCTCGGCGGCGCCGAAGCCGGCGAGGACCTGGTTGAGCACGACGTCGTTCGCGACCGTGACCCCCTCGATCGCCGCCAGGCCCTCGGCGAACCGCCGGGCCAGTGCGCAGCAGCGCTCGACCAGGTCGGCGACGCCCGTCCGGCCCAGCTGGCGCAGCGCGGCCCAGGTGGCGAAGCCGCGGGCCCGGCGCGACGACTCCGGCACGTAGTCGGCGGGCGCCCGCAGCCCGTCCTCGCCGTGGCCGGTGAGGTAGGCCGCGGTGAACGACATCGCCGCCCGGTGCGCCTCGGGGTGGGCGCAGAAGGCGTAGCCGCTGTCGTAGGGCACGTTGAGCCACTTGTGCCCGTCGCACGCCCAGGAGTCGGCGGTCTCGATGCCGGCCGTCAGGTGCCGGGTTCCCGGGGAGGCGGCGGCCCACAGGCCGAACGCACCGTCGACGTGCACCCAGGCGCCGTGGTCGTGGGCGACCGCCGCCGCACCGCCCACGTCGTCGAAGGCCCCCGTGTTCACGTTGCCCGCCTGCAGGCAGACGATGGTCGGTCCCGGTGGCCGGCGGGCGAGGACGCGCCCGAGGTCGTCGACGTCGATGGCCCCCTCGTCGTCGGTGGCCACCGGCTCGATCACCCCGGCCCCCAGGCCGAGGAGGCGCAGGCTCCGGTCGATGGTCGCGTGGCGGTCGCCGTTGGCGACCACCCGCACCGGGGGCCCGCCGGGCAGCCCGTCCCGTTCGACGTCCCAGCCCGCCGCGGCCAGCACGTGGTGCCGTGCGGCCGCCAACGACACGGTGTTGGCGGCCTGCCCGCCGGTGACGAACCCGTACGTGGCGTGAGGCGGCAGGCCGAGCAGGTCGACGAGCCAGGCGCCGGCCACGTCCTCGACCACCGCGGCCGCCGGCGACGTCAGGGGATTGAAGGCGGGTTGGTCCCAGCCGACCGCCAGCACGTCGGCGGCGGTGGCGGCGTCGAGGGCGCCGCCCACCACGAACCCGAAGTAGCGGGGGCCCGTCGTCGCCACCAGCGCGGGCTCGACGGCCCGCACCAGCTCGTCGACGGCCACGTCGGCGGGTGCCGGCTCGTCCTGCAGCTTGCCCAGGGCGGCCCGCACCTCGTCGACATCGACCCCGTGGGGGAAGACGGGCCCGGCGCCCGAGCGCTCACGGTGGTCCGCGGCCCGGGTCGCCGCCTGCAGGAGGAGATCGCGGAAGGAGGTCACGCCCCATGATCGCCGCCGTCAAGGTGCGCCCGACAGCGGTTTGGTCGCCACGGCGGGATGGGTCCTCCAGACGGGGCGGCCGACACACCCGTCGACACACCGGTCGGCGGGAGAGGACGTCGTGACGAGCGGCGCCTCCCGGGAGCTCACCTGGGACCAGGTGCTGGGCTGGCGGATCGACCGCCACCGGCTGGCGCGGCCCCGGGGCCGGGCGGTCGACGTCGTCGGCGCGCTCGCCGGGGTGCAGACGCAGGTGGCGTCGTCCGCCGCCCAGGCCATCGCCGTGCGGGCCGCCGGCCGCCGGGTGCAGCTCGACCGGCTGCTGTGGACCGATCGCGCCCTGGTCAAGACGTGGGCCATGCGCGGTTCGCTGCACCTGCTCCCCGCCGGCGAGTGGCCGCTGTGGGTCGCGCTGCTCCGCACCCGGCGGTGGAGGATCACGCCCGGCTGGGTCCGGTACCACGGCATCACCGAGGCGGAGCTCGACGCGTTGACGGCGGCGATCCCCGAGGCGCTGGCCGGTGACCCGCTCACCCGAGACGAACTGGCCGACCGCGTCGCCGACCTCACCGGGCACGCCCATCTGGGCGCCCAACTCCGGTCGGGATGGTCGGCCGTGTTCAAGCCGGCGGCCAGCCAGGGGCTGCTGTGCCAGGGCCCGCCCCGGGACGGGCACGTGACCTTCACCGACCCGGCGCGCTGGCTGGGCCTCGACACATCGCGGCAAGCCGAGCCCGACCCGACCCAGGCGGTCGGAACGCTGCTGGCCCGGTTCCTCGACGCCCACGGCCCCGCCACCCGGGACGACCTCGCCCGCTGGCTCGGCGTGACGCCCAAGGATGCGCGGCTGCTGCTGGCCCCCCACGCCGGTGCGCTCGCCGAGGTGAGCATCGAGGGGGAGCGCGCCTGGATGACGCCCGCAGGCGCCGACGCGGCGACGGCGTCCGACCCGGCGACTGGGGTCTACCTGCTGCCGGCGTTCGACCCCTGGGTGCTGGCGCCCATCAGCCACCGGGCGCACACCATCCCCGCGGGCCGGGTCGCCGCGGTGTCGCGCACCGCGGGCTGGATCTCCCCGGTGCTGCTCGTCGACGGCCGCATCGCCGGTACCTGGGAGCCCGCCACCGACGGTGCCGGCACCACCGTCACCGTCACACCGTTCGGCGCGCTGCCGCCCCGGGTCGTGAAGGCGGCCCGGGCGCACCTCCGCGACCGCTATGCGGCGGCGTTCAGCGACGACGCCAAGCTGGCGGTGGCGTCCTAGCCGAGCCGCCGGGCATCGGGGCGACCGACCGGACCCGAACCGATGATTT
This sequence comes from uncultured Acidimicrobiales bacterium, assembly GCA_963842395.1. Lineage (GTDB taxonomy): Bacteria > Actinomycetota > Acidimicrobiia > Acidimicrobiales > VFJN01 > ZC4RG19. The sequence goes on along the minus strand of CAWJGJ010000001.1, from coordinate 708,034 downwards.
CCGCAGCCGTCTCCGGTCAAACCATCAGAGCAGATCCATCCGAGCCCGGGAGGAACCGTGACCGAGCAGACCGCCCTACCTCCAGTCGTCGACCGGCAGACCTGGCAGGCCGCGCTCGACGACCTGCGTGTACGCGAGAAGGCCGCCACCCGTGAGCTCGACGCCATCGCAGCACAACGCCGCAGGCTGCCGATGGTCGAGCTCCCCGACTACACGCTGATCGGTCCCGACGGCCCCATCCGACTGGTCGACGTCTTCGACGGGCGCTCCCAGCTCATCGTCTACAACCACATGTGGTCCGATGGCGCGGAGTGGCAGTGCCCCGGCTGTACGGGGCTGACGTCGCAGTACGTCCGGCTGGGCGTCCTCGACAACTACGATGCCCGCTTCGTCATCGTCACCAACGGGCCCATCGATGAAGCGCTGGCCTACAAGGCCAAGGTCGGCAACAAGATGGACTGGTACTCGTCGTCGGAAAGCTCGTTCGGCGCCGACGTGGGCGCGCCGCCCGGCGCGGGCTTCGCGGTGAACGTGTTCCTCCGCGAGGGCGACAAGGTCTACCGCACCTGGCACACCGACGGCCGCGGTACCGAACAGCTCAGCTACACCTTCGCGTTGATCGACATCCTGCCGTGGGGCCGCCAGGAGGAATGGCAGGATTCACCCGACGGTTGGCCGAAGTCGCCGACCTACTCCAACTGGCTCGACTCTCCCGATGTCGCCCGGCTCTACGGCCCGAACGGAGACGCCGAGGTGAGGCCCGCGGGATCCGCTGGTCACTAGCGGGGCGAGCCGTGAGGTCGACGTGATGGCAACGAACCCTTCGCGCAGTGGTCACCTGCCGATCAACGGTCTGAGCCTCTACTACGAAGCGTTTGGCGAGCTCGGCACGGCGAGGACGTCTCCGTTGCTGCTCATCCCTGGCGCGTTCATGGCCACCGGCTCGATGACGTCGTGGGTGTCCGGTTTCGCGGGCAGGCGCGCCGTGATCGTCTTCGATCAGCAAGGGCACGGCCGCACCCCGGACACCCCGCGCGAGATGTCCTACGAGCAGTTCGCCGACGATGCCGCGGCGTTGCTGCGCGCGCTGAAGGTCGAGCGCGCGGATGTGATGGGCTACTCGCAAGGCGGCGGGGTCGCGCTGCAGCTCGCGCTCCGTCACCCGACGCTCGTCGACAAGCTGGTCACGCTGTCCGCCACCTATCGCAAGGACGGCTGGTACCCGTCGGTGTTGCACGGCATCGAGGGTCTCGGCGCCACGGCGTTTGCCGGTACCCCCGTCGAGAAGGCGTTCAAGGAGCACACACCGGACGCCACGGCCTTCGACGCCTACCTCGAGAAGATGAAGGTCTTGAACATCGATGACCAGAACATCAGCGACGCGCAGATGCGTTCGATCTCTGCGAGGACGATGGTCATCGTCGGTGATGCCGATGGCGTGAAGCCGGAGCATGCGCTGGCGATGTTCAAGCTGCGCGGTGGCGGCGACGAGGAAGCCGCGGCATCGGGGATGCTTCAGAGGGTTCCGGCCGCGCGCCTCGTGGTTCTGCCGGCGACGTCGCACATCGGCATCTCGGGGGAGTCAGCGGTACTGGTGCCGATGGTGAGTGCGTTTCTCGATGATGTGACGCCGGCGACGCCGGACCTCTTCTAGGGCTCTTCGGGCGGGCAGGCCGATCCGCCTAGGGGAGCGCGACGTGCACGCGGATCGGTCCGGCGCCGGGTCAGAGCTCTTCGGCGCGCAGGGCGGCGTACCCGGGCTTGATCTGGCCCTCGATGATGCGCAGCCGCTGGTCGAACGGCCAGAACGCCGACTTCATGGCGTTGATGGTGAGCCACTCGATCTCGTCCCACCCGAACCCGAAGGCCTGCACCAGGTTGTGCATCTCCTTGGTCATGGTGATGTCGGACATGAGCCGGTTGTCGGTGTTGACCGTGACCCGGTACCGCAGGCGTGTCAGCAGGCCGATCGGGTGCTCGGCGATGGATGCGGCCGCCCCGGTGTGCACGTTGGAGGTGGGGCACATCTCGAGCGCCACCCGCCGGTCGCGCACGAAGGCGGCCAGGGGACCGAGCTGGGCGCGGCCGTCCTCGTCGAAGGTGATGTCGTCGACGATGCGCACGCCGTGGCCCAGCCGCTCGGCCCCGCACAGCTGCAGCGCCTCCCAGATCGAGGGCAGACCGAACGCCTCGCCGGCGTGGATGGTGATGTGGCTGTTGGCCTTGGCGATCTCCTGGAAGGCGGCCAGGTGGCGGGTCGGCGGGTTGCCCGCCTCGCTGCCGGCGATGTCGAAGCCGACCACGCCGTCGTCGCGGTGGCGCAGCGCCAGCTCGGCGATCTCGCTGGAGTTCGCGGCGTGGCGCATGGCGGTGGCGAGGGTGCCGATGGCGATGCGGTGGCCGGCGCTGCCCAGGCGGAAGCCCTCGAGCACCGACTCGACCACCTCGTCGAGGCTCAGGCCGCCGTCGATGTGCAGCTCGGGCGCGAAGCGCACCTCCGCGTACACCACGCCGTCGGCGGCCAGGTCCTCGGCGCACTCGGCGGCCACCCGGACGAGGGCGTCCTTGGTCTGCATGACGCCGACGGTGTGCTCGAACGTCTCGAGGTACAGGTCGAGGTCGTGGCGGTGGGCCCCGCGCGTGAAGGTGCGGCCCAGCTCGTCCGGGTCGGTGGTGGGGAGCGTGTGACCGGCGTCGCGGGCGAGCTCGACGACCGTGGACGGCCGCAGACCGCCGTCGAGGTGGTCGTGCAGCAACACCTTGGGGGCCCGCCTGATCTGGTCGAGGGTGGGTGCAGCCATGCGCCAGGCTACCGGCCCGGCAGAGCACGACCCCGCAGAGCAACCCGCGGCGAGAGCACGGTCGCCCTCACCCGATCCGCTCCCACACGAGGGGCCGGGGCTCGGGGGGCTCGGGGCCCACCTCGATCGCACCCTCCAGGGCGGCGAGCGCCGCCGGGAGCTGGGCCTCGTCGTCGGCGTGCAGCACCAGCACCGGCTCGCCCGCCGCCACCTCGTCGCCCGGCTTGCGCAGGCAGGTGGCACCGGCGGACGGCGAGACCGGGTCCTCCTTGCGGCTGCGGCCCGCGCCGAGCCGCCACACCGCGACGCCCACCGCCCGGGCGTCGAGCCGCCGCAGGTAGCCGCTCGCCGGCGCGGCCACCTCGCGGCCGACCGGCCCGGCGGGGATCTCGGCGGTGGGGTCGCCGCCCTGGGCCCGGATCATCCGCTCCCACACGGCCAGCGCCCGGCCGTCGGCAAGCACCGCGGCCGGGCCGTCCGGCCCGTCGGCCGGCAGACCGGCCAGCGTGACCATCTCGCGGGCCAGGGCGAGGGTGACCTCGACCAGGTCGGCCGGGCCACCGCCCCGCAGCACCTCGACGGCCTCCGTGACCTCGATGCCGTTGCCGCACGCCCGGCCGAGCGGGGCGTCCATGTCGGTGACGAGCGCCACCGTGCGCACCCCGTGGGCCTGGCCCAGCCCCACCATCGTCTCGGCCAGCCGCCGCGCCCGGTCGAGCTCGGGCAGGAACGCCCCGGAGCCCACCTTCACGTCGAGCACCAGCGCCTCGGTGCCCTCGGCGATCTTCTTGGACATGATCGAGCTGGCGATCAGCGGCACCGACTCGACCGTGGCGGTGACGTCCCGCAGGGCGTACAGCTTGCGGTCGGCGGGGCACAGGGCGTCGCTGGCGGCGCAGATCACCGCCCCGACGTCCCGGAGCTGGTCGATCACCCGGTCGACCGGGAGCGTGGCCTGCCAGCCGGGGATGGCCTCGAGCTTGTCGAGCGTGCCCCCGGTGTGGCCCAGGCCCCGGCCCGACAGCTGGGGCACCGCGGCGCCGCACGCGGCCACCAGTGGGGCCAGCGGGAGCGACACCTTGTCGCCCACCCCGCCGGTGGAGTGCTTGTCGACCGTCGGCCGCCCCACGCCGGACAGGTCCAGCCGCTCGCCGCTGTCGACCATGGCCTGCGTCCACGTCGCCAGCTCGCCCGGCGCCATGTCACGCAGCAGGATCGCCATGCACAGAGCCGCCGCCTGCTCGTCAGCGATGGTGCCCGCTGTGTAGCCCTCGATGAAGAACCGCACCTGCTCGTCGCTGAGCGTGCCGCCGTCCCGCTTGGTGCGGATCACGTCGAGCACGTCAGTGGCCATGTGCCCTCACTCCAGGTCGTCCGGGCCGAAGGCCCCCGGCAGCCACTCGTGCATGGGACGCTCGTTCACCACCAGGTCGCGGCCGCCGGCCTCGAACAGGAGCTGGCGGCAGCGCCCGCAGCACGCCAGGTCGGCGCCGTCGGGCCCGGTCACCGCCACCGCCAGCAGCCGCCCCCCGCCGGTGGCGTGCAGCGACGACACCAGGCCGCACTCGGCGCACAGGGTCACGCCGTACGAGGCGTTCTCGACGTTGCAGCCGACCACCACGCGTCCGTCGTCGACCAGGCCGGCCGCCCCCACCGCGAACCCCGAGTAGGGCGCGTAGGCGTGGCGGGCCGCCTGCCGAGCCGACGCCCGCAGCCCGGCCCAGTCGATCGTGGTCACCGCGGGCGCTCGTAGGGCTGCCCGTCGGCGGCGGGCGGCACGGCCCGGCCGACCGCCCCGGCCACCACCACGATGGTCACGATGTAGGGGAGCGCCTGCCAGAACTCGCTGGGGATGGCGAAGTCGCCGATGGTCACGTCCAGGATCTGCAGACGGGTGCCGAGCGCCCGGGTGAACCCGAACAGCATGGCGCCGGCGAAGGCGCTCCACGGCCGCCACCGCCCGAAGATCAGCGCGGCCAGCGCGATGAAGCCGGTGCCGTTGGTCATGTTGTCCTGGAAGCCGCCCTGGCTCTCCATCGAGAACCAGGCGCCGCCGAGCCCGGCGATCAACCCGCCGAGGATGACCGCCTGGTAGCGGGTCCTGATGACGTCGATGCCCAGCGTCTCGGCCGCGTGCGGGTTCTCGCCGACCGACCGGACCCGCAGGCCCCACGGGGTCTTGAACAGCACGAACCAGCTCACCGCCACGATCGCGAACATCGCGAAGAAGATGGGCTTGCCCGTGAACAGCTGCTCGCCCACCACGGGGATGCCCGACAGCAGCGGGAGGCCCAGGTCGGAGGTCCCGACCCCGGTCGAGATGCCCCGGGGGACGATGACCTGCGAGCGCAGGAAGCTGGTGAGACCCAGCGCCAGCAGGTTGATGACGACGCCGGAGATGATCTGGTCGACGCGGAAGCTGACCGACACCAGGGCGTGCAGGGCGCCGATGAGCCCGCCCGCCAGCACCGCGACGCCGATCGACACCCACAGCCACGTCGTGTCCTGGGCGTCGCCCAGCACCGCGAATGCAGTGAAGCCGATGCCGGCGGCGGCCAGCATCATGCCCTCGATGCCGATGTTGACGACGCCCGAGCGTTCGCACCACAGGCCGGCCATGGCCCCGAGCGCGATGGGCGTGCCCAGCCGCAACGACTCCACGATGAGCTGGACGATGTTGGTGCCCGACGACTCGGACCAGGCGAGCGACAGGATGACGATCAGCGGGGCGCACAGGACCGCCGAGACTGCGAGGCCAACCCGCGCCCAGCGCTCCCAGCGCTCGGGGCGCCAGGCGGCGAGGAGGGTCGCCACCGCGGTGAGCAGGAAGAACGCACCGATGACGACGATCGCCGTGCGGGGATCGAACGTGACGCCCGGCGGCTCGGGTGGGGGCTCGAAGGTGAACGCCTTGTCGGCCGCCTCGACGTTGGGCGCCAGGTAGCCGACGAGCAACAGCCCCAGCAGGCCGAACAGCACGCCCAGCGTCTGCAGGTGCCCGAACGCCGCCTCCCGGCGCTCGGGCGCGGCGTCGGCCGTGGTGGCGCTCATGCGACCCCTCCCCACTCGGTGCCGAAGCTGGGCTCCTCGAAGCCGCCCACCACGTGACGCCGGATGCGGAACACGGTGCGCACGATCACGTCGGCGGCCACGAACAGCAGCACCAGCGCCTGCACGATGCGGACGATGTCGATCGACAGGCCGGTCTCCTGCTGCATCAGCGGCGCGCCGGCCAGCATCGAGCCCCACAGGATGGCCGCGGGGATGATGGCGAACGGGTTGGCCCGGGCGAGCAGCGCGATGGCGATGGAGTCGAAGCCGATGGCGACGAAGACGCCCGGGCTGAGGAAGCCCGAGGTGCCGGTGATCTCGCCAGCACCGGCCAGGCCGGCGAAGGCGCCGCTCAGGCCCATCACCAGCACGATGACCATGTTCACGCCCACGCCCGCGTAGAGCGCGGCGTGCGGGTTGGCGCCCACCATGCGGATCTCGAAGCCCCGGGCCGTGCGCTGCAGGACGAACCACACCAGGGCGGCCAGCGCCACCATGACGAGGAACCCCAGGTGCAAGGGTGGCTCGACGTCGACGAAGGTGGGCAGGCGGGCGTTGCCGGGCAGGCTGGCGGTGCGCGGCACCGAGGCCGAGGTGTCCCGCAGGATGAGCGGGTCCTGCGAGTTGACCATCCAGCGGACGAACAGCACCGCGATGCTGTTGAGCATGATGGTGGTGATGACCTCGTGGGCGCCGGTGCGCACCTTGAGGATGCCGGGGATCAGGCCGTAGAGGGCGCCGCCCACCACGCCGGCGAACAGGACCGTCAGCACCGCCAGCGGCCCCGGCAGGTCGCCGACCACGGCCCAGGTCCCCACCCAGGCCGTGAAGGTGGCGCCCACCAGGAGCTGGCCCTCGACGCCGATGTTGAACAGGCCGGCCCGGAAGGCGAAGGCCACGGCCAGGGCGGCACCGATGAACGGGGTCGAGCGACCCAGCGAGGCGGCGACCCGGTCCCAGCTGCCCGCCATGCCCCGCAGCAGCGCCCAGTAGGCGGTGAGCGGGTTCTCGCCGACGAGCAGGATGACGACGCTGCCCACCGCGAAGGCCAGCAGGATGGCGCACACCGGCACCAGCACGGGCTGCAGCTCGAAGTAGCGGCGCACGATCGAGGGCATGCGCCCGGGCGCCGGGCCCGGCCGGGTGTCCCGGCCCTTGGGGCAAGCGTCGGCTGGTGCAGCAACGCACTGAGTCAGTCGGCGCGCTCGCTCACGGTGCCACCGCCACGTCGGTGTCGGGCTCGGTGCCGGCCCCGGTGCCCGCCTCGCCGTCGGCGCGGCCGGACGCCATGAGCAGGCCCACGCCCGACCGGTCGGCGTCGGCCCGGTCGAACTCGCCGACGATGCGGCCCCGGAACAGCACGCCGACGCGGTCGGCGAGCGTGAAGATCTCGTCGAGCTCGGCCGACACCAGCAGCACGGCGGTGCCGGCGTCGCGCATCTCGACGATGCGGCGGTGGATGAACTCGATCGAGCCGACGTCGAGCCCGCGGGTGGGCTGGGCCACCAGCAGCAGCCGAGGGTCGCCCGACAGCTCGCGGGCGATGATCACCTTCTGCTGGTTGCCGCCCGACAGGTTGGCCACGGGGACGTGGATGCCCGGCGTGCGCACGTCGTAGCGCTCCACGAGCTCGCGGGCCTGGTCGTCGATGGCCCGCAGCTGGCGGATGCGGCGGCGGACGAACGGCCGCCGGCCGTAGCTGTTGAGCACCATGTTGTCGGCGATGGTGAACGACCCGACGATCCCGTGCTTGTTGCGGTCCTCGGGCACGTGCCCGACGCCCATCTCGGTCACCTTGCGGGGGCTGGCACCGGCCAGGTCGGCGCCCTCGAGCCGGATCGTGCCGGACGTGACGGCCCGCATGCCGGCGATGGCCTCGACCAGCTCCCGCTGCCCGTTGCCCTCGACGCCGGCCACGCCGTAGATCTCGCCGGCGCGCACGTCGAACGAGAGGTCGGAGACCGCCCGGACGCCGCGCTCGTCGGTCACCGTGAGGTCGCGCACCTGCAGGCGGGCCTCGCCCGGGTGGGCCGGGCCCTTGTCGATGGCCAGGATGACGTCGCGGCCCACCATGAGCGTCGCCAGGCTCTGCTGCGTGGCCTCGTCGGGGTCGGCCGAGCCCACGACCCGGCCGTTGCGGAGCACGGTGATGCGGTCGGCCACCGCCAGCACCTCGCGCAGCTTGTGGGTGATGAAGACGATCGACTTGCCCTGCTCGGTCAGGCTGCGGACCACGCCGAAGAACTCGTCGACCTCGCCGGGCGTCAGCACCGCGGTCGGCTCGTCGAGGATGAGGATGTCGGCATCGCGGAACAGCGCCTTCAGCAGCTCGACCCGCTGCTGCTGGCCGACCGAGAGGTCCTCGATCTTGGCGTCGGGGTCGACCTCCAGGCGGTAGCGGTCGCTCAGCTCGGCGATGCGGCGGCGGGCCTCGCCCAGGTCGAGCACCAGGCCGCGGCGGATCTCGTCGCCGAGGATCACGTTCTCGGCCACGGTGAAGACCTGCACGAGCTGGAAGTGCTGGTGCACCATGCCGATGCCCCGGGCGATGGCGTCGGCCGAGCCGTGGAACGTCACCGGCTCGCCGTTGACGCAGAGCTCGCCCTCGTCGGGCTGGTAGAGGCCGTAGCACACGTTCATCAACGTGGTCTTGCCGGCCCCGTTCTCGCCCAGCATGCAGTGGACCTCGCCCCGGCGCAGATCGAAGTCGACCCGGTCGTTGGCGAGCACCCCGGGGAACCGCTTGGAGATGCCCCGCGCCTCCAGCACGATGTCGGCCGTCGCCCCGGTGTCGTCCGGGCGGCCGCCGTCGGGCGCCGCGTCGGCGGCCGGCGCAGCATCCGCCAGGGACGTGCCGTCCGGGGGAGCGGCGGCCGGCGCCGGGTCGGCGGGCGGCTCCGCGGGCGTGGGGTCAGCCGGCGTCATGCGCGACCGTCGTGAGGTGTCCTTCCGGCACGATCCTCCTTCGCAGCCGGACGACGGCGACGCGGGCCCGCCGCCGGAGCGGACGGGCCCGCGTTGTCACGTCGGGCCTCGTGTCAGTTGGGCAGTCCGGTCACGGGGTCGACCCCCGTGTCGATCGACCCGTCGGCCAGCCCCTCGCGCGTCTCCTCCAGCGTGGCTGCCACGTCGTCGGGGATGTCCGCATCGTGGAACGGTGCGTAGGTGATGCCGTCGTTGGCGGCCTCGAGGGTGTAGATGCCGCCCTCGAACGAGCCGTCGATGGCTGCCACGATGTTGCGGAAGATGGCCAGGTCGACCCGCTTGATGGCGGACGTGGCCAGGTACTCCGACCCGGGCGTGTCGCCACCGTTGAAGGTGGTGAAGTACTCGTCCTGGTCGACCCCGATCGCCCACTTGCCCTCGGCGGCGGCGGCGGCCACGCCGCCGGAGCCGGTCTGGCCGCCGGCGCCGAAGATGACGTCGGCGCCCTCACCCATGAACTGGGCGGCGTCCGAGGCGCCCTTGTCGGGCGTCGTGAACGACTCGTTGTACACCGAGAGGACCTCGATGTCGGGGTTTACCGACTTGGCGCCCGACTCGTAGGCGTTCACGAACCGCACCACCGGCGGCACGTCCTCGCGCCCACCGACCACGCCGATGACGCCGCTCTCGCTGAGCGACGCCGCCATCACGCCGGCCAGGTAGCCGCCCTGGTCCTCACGGAAGAGCACACCGACGTAGTTGGCCGGGAACTCCTCCTGGAACTGGTCGACGCCGATGAAGCTGGTCTCGGGGTTGTCCGTGGCCGCCGCCAGCGTGTCGGTGGCGATGAGGAACCCGTTGGTGATGAGCACGTTCGGGTCGTCGCTGAGCGAGGTGTCGATGTTCGTGGCGTAGTCGGCCTCGGACACCGTCTCGATGTAGCTCGTCTCGAAGCCGAAGCACTCCTCGGCGGCCTTCATGCCCTCGTACGCGAACTGGTTGAAGGTGCCGTCGTCGATGCGCCCGATGTCTGTGACGAGGTTCACCCGGAAGCCCTCCGGCGCCTCGACGCCCGAGTCCTGGGCGGCGGCGCACTCGTCGTCGAGCGTGACGGCGGCACCCTCGGTGGCGCCACCCGTGCCCTCGGACTCGGCCTCGGTCGTGGCGGTCTCGTCGTCAGCGGCTGTGTCGTCGCCGTCGTCGCCGCATGCCGCCAAGCCCAAGCCCAGTGCGAGAACCGATACGAGCGAAACCGCTCTGGTCATTCGTAGGCTCACCCTGTTTCTCCCTTCCAGGTGTCGCCAGATACCTGCTCGCCGGCGACTTCGGCACACTAATCCCGAACGCGCGGTGCGTGCGCGACCCGCGTCACGTGCGTGTGAACTCCACCGCGATGTCCGCGGCCACCCCCGCGTTGTGCTCGGCCAGCGCCAGGTTGGCCGGGACCGTGCGGCCCCCGGTCGCCGCGGCGATCGCAGCCAGCACCTTCGGGGTCGCACCGGCGCCCGTGCCGCCCTCGGCGACCGCCCCCGCGATGGCGTCGTCGACCTCGGCCCGAGGGATGGCGTCGGCCTCGGGGATCGGGACGGCGACGAGCACTCCGCGTGATGTTCCCAAGGCGTACTGCGCACGAGCGATGCGGGCGACGGTGGCCGCGTCCTCGACGCGACGGGGCACCGGCAGGCCGCTCGACCGGCACCAGAACATCGGGAAGTCGTCGGTGCGCCACCCCAGCACGGGCACGCCGAGCATCTCGAGGTGCTCCAGCGTCCGGGCCAGGTCGAGGAAGGCCTTGGCGCCGGCGCTCACGGTCACCACCGGGTGCGCGGCCAGGGCGCCCAGGTCGGCGCTCACGTCCCCGGTGTCGGCGGCCCCCCGGTGCACCCCGCCGATCCCGCCGGTGGCGAACACCCCGACGCCGGCCGCCGCGGCCAGCGCCAGCGACGCCGACACCGTGGTGACGCCCACGGGCGTGGCTTGGCCCACGGCCACGGCCAGGTCGCGCTCGGCGACCTTGATCCCGCCCGTGAGGATGCGGTCGTGCTCGGCGGGGTCGAGCCCCACCCGGGCGACGCCGTCGAGCACGGCGGTGACGGCGGGGACCGCGCCCCGGGCCCGCACGGCCGCCAGGCAGCGCTCGAGCGCCTCTCGGTTGGCGGGGGCCGGCAGGCCGAAGGGCGAGAAGATGGTCGACTCCAGGGCCACCACCGGTGCGCCGCGGGCCAGCGCGCCGGCCACCTCGTCGCCGACGGCCAGGCTCATGCCCGCTCCTCGGCCGGGCACCAGGCGTCCGCGCCGGGGCCCCCGATGACGCGGGCGGCGGCGGCGTGGCCGGCCAGGGCCGCCCGCTCGACGCGCTCGCCGCGGGCGACCGCGAGCAGGAAGCCGCCGGCGAAGGCGTCGCCCGCCCCGGTGGTGTCGACCACCCGAGCGTGACCGGGCACGGGGACCTCGGTGACGACGGCCCCGCCGTGCAGCCGTGCCGGCGCCGGCCCCCGCTTGACGACCACGAGGCCGGCACCCGGCAGCCCCCGGTCGTCCACCCCCAGCGCCGCCGCCTCGGCCTCGTTGCAGAGGACCAGGCCCGGGCGTACCTCCCGCACCACGTCGACGAAGCCCCGTACGGCCAGCGCCGCTGACGACGGATCGAGCGACACCGTCACCCCGGCCGCACAGGCGGCGGCCAGCAGTCGCCGCAGCGGCGCGTCCGGCGGCGTTCCGGCCAGGCCGAACCAGGGCACGTGCAGCACGGCGGCGCCGTCGATCGCGTCGAGGTCGAGCGCGGCGTCGCCGCCGGCGGCGCGCCGGTCGCTGAACATCGTGCGGGCGCCGCCGGGCTCGACCACCACGACGACCGTCCCGGTGGTCCCGACGAGCGGCACCCGGCAGTCGACACCCGCCGCCCGCAGGTCGTCCACGAGCCGGTGACCGGCGCCGTCGTCGCCCACCTGGCCGACGAACCGCGCCCGCCCGCCGAGGCGCGCGACGGTGGCCGCGGTGTTGGCGGCGCTGCCGCCCCGGTGCCGGGTGACGGTGGCGGCCACGTCGCCGTCACCGGCGGCCGGGGCGTGGGCGCGCACGATCACGTCCTCGACCAGGTCACCGGCGGTCACCACGAGCGGCTCCACGAAGCAGTCGACGCTAGTGCGGTCGTTGGCCGGGGGGCGCCACCGTGGCCGGGGCGACGCGCCGTGAGGAATTTCATGCGAATCGCGTCATGGTCCCGGCCCGCACGCCTCTCTAGGGGTCAGACAGGGCTGCTACCCGCGGGTAACCACGGGTCGGCACCCGAAGCGACGCCGTTCGAGCAGCTCGCGACTCCAGGAAGTCGCAGCCCAGGGAGCAGCAGATCAGATGAGGACCAACGTGCACAGAAGGCTCGCCTCCACCGCCGAGGTATCGGATGATCAGCTCACCAGCGGCGGCGTGCTGCTCAGCCAGTCGGGCTACAAGCTGAGCGACCCCCTCTTCCCCAGCGAACGCTCGTAGCGCCTGCGGATGTCGGTCGTGGTTCGAGGTCCGGTCGTCACGTCGTCGGAGCCCCGCCGGGACGGCGGGGACCCGGCGCCGCTCGTGCGCCGCGTCGAGCCGAGGCGTCCCCTCGGGCGCCGGCTCGGCTATCTGGCTCTCGGCGCCGTGGTCCAGGCGCCGATGGCCGTGGTCCTGGCGGCCGTGCTCCACCTGCCGGCGGCGGCGGGCGTCGCCTGCCTGCTGGCCTTCGGCCTGGCGGTGAGCTACCCGGGCCTGCGCCGCGGTGCCGTCCCGGCACTGGTCACCTCGCTGGCGGTGGCCGGCGCCTTCGCCTTCGTCGCCTATGCCGCGGGGATGGGTGCCCTCGGCTGAGTCCCGCGGGCGAGGGCGACCAGGGGACCAGCGGCGCCGGGACAGCCGGCGCCTCGTCCGGGCCGGCGCACTAGCGTCGCCCACCTTGGGCACGCCACCGACCACGACCGGTCCCCCCGACCCGTTCGCCCTCGCCGGTGCCGCGGCCACGGCGCTGGCCGACGCGACCTCGGTGGCGGGCCACGACGTGGCCGTCGTGCTCGGGTCGGGGTGGCGGCCGGCGGCCGACCGCATCGGCCGGGTGACGGCCGAGCTGGCCACAGCCGACCTGCCCGGCTTCCCGCCGGCCACGGTCGCCGGTCACGTGGGCGCGGTCCGCTCGATCGAGGCGGCCGGCGGGCGCCGGGTGCTGGCCTTCCTCGGCCGGGCCCACGGCTACGAGGGCAACGAGCCCGCCGCTGCGGTCCACGCGGTGCGGACGGCCCATGCGGCGGGCTGCGGCGTGGTGGTGCTCACCAACGCCGCGGGCGGCATCCGCGAGGGCCTCCGCGTGGGCCAGCCGGTGCTCGTGTCAGACCACCTCAACCTGACGGGGCGGTCCCCGGTGGAGGGTGCCCTGCCGCAGGCCGCGCCCCTGCGCTTCGTCGACCTCACCGATGCCTACGCACCACGGCTGCGCACACTGGCCCGCGAGGTCGACCCGTCGCTGACCGAGGGCGTCTACGCGGGCCTGCCCGGTCCCCACTACGAGACGCCGGCCGAGATCCGCATGCTCCGCACCCTCGGCGCGGACCTCGTCGGCATGTCCACGGTGTGGGAGACGATCGCCGCCCGCCACCTCGGCGTCGAGGTGATGGCGCTGTCGCTCGTCACCAACCTGGCCGCCGGGCTGAGCGGCGAGCCGCTCGACCACGCGGAGGTGCTCGACGCCGGGCGCCGCTCGGCCGAGCGGATGGGCGCGCCTGCTCGCCGAGGTGGTCGGTCGGCTCTGATGCCCCGTCGGGCGGCAGGTCGCCCGTCCGCGATGGCCGCCTCCTACGATCGGGCGCGATGAGCCCTGACGAGCTGGTGGCCGCGGCCCGCGCCTGGCGCGACGCCGACCCCGACCCGGAGACGCGGGCCGAGGTCGACCGGCTGCTCGGCGACGACCGCACCGCCGGCCCCGCCCGCGCCGACGACGACCCCCGCCACCGGGACGGACACGGCTCGGGCCCGGCGGACGAGGGGCCCGACCTCGCGGCGCTGGCGGACCGGTTCGGCGCCGGCCTCCAGTTCGGCACGGCGGGGCTGCGCGGCGAGATGGCGGCCGGGCCCAACCGCATGAACCGGGCCGTGGTCATCCGGACGACGGCCGGCCTCGCCGCCCACCTGGGGGCGACGGGGCACGGCGGCGAGCCGGTCATCGTCGGCTTCGACGCCCGCCACCGCTCCGACCGGTTCGCCCGCGACGCGGCCGCGGTGCTGGCGGCCGCGGGCTTCCCGGTGCACCTGGCCGACCGCCCGCTGCCCACGCCGGTCGTCGCCTTCGGCGTCACCTGGCTGGGCTGTTGCGCGGGTGTCCAGGTCACCGCCAGCCACAATCCGCCGCGGGACAACGGCTACAAGGTCTACCTGGGTGACGGTGCCCAGATCGTCCCCCCGTCCGACCTCGAGATCTCGGCGCAGATCGACGCCGGGGGGCCGGCGGCGTCGGTGCCGCGGGCAGCGGACGGCGACCCCCGCATCGTCGTCGCGGGTGGCGAGCTGATCGACGCCTACGTGACTGCCGCGGTCGCGCAGACCCCGCTTCCCGCCGGCGCCCCGGAGCCGGCCGGGCCCGGGCCGGGCGCGGGGGCACCCGCCGGGCGGGGGAGCGGGTGGCCCCCCGTGCGGATCGTCTACACCCCGCTGCACGGGGTCGGGCGTGACGTGCTGTCCGAGGTTCTCACCCGGGCCGGGTTCGACCCGCCGATCGTCGTGGCCGAGCAGGGCGCGCCCGACCCCGACTTCCCGACCGTCGCCTTCCCCAACCCCGAGGAGCCGGGCGCGCTCGACCTGGCGCTGGCGCTGGCGGCGCGCCGCGCGGCCGACGTGGTGGTGGCCAACGATCCCGACGCCGACCGGCTCGCCGTCGCCGTTCCCGTCTCTGCGGGCGGCGCCGGTGGCGACGGTTGGCGGGCGCTGACCGGCGACGAGATCGGCGTCCTGCTGGCCGACTGGCTGCTGGAGCTGGGCCAGGGCGCCGACCGGCTGGTGGTCACGACGGTGGTGTCGTCGTCGATGCTGGGCAGGCTGGCGGCGGCCCGCGGGGTGGCGTACGCCGAGACGCTGACCGGGTTCAAGTGGCTGGCGCGGGCCGCGCTCGACAGGCCCGACCTCCGCTTCGTCTACGGCTACGAGGAGGCGCTCGGCTCGTGCGTTGGCACGCTCGTGCGCGACAAGGACGGCATCACCGCCGCGCTGGCGTTCGCGGGCCTGGTGGCGGCGGCCAAGGGCGCCGGGCGCACGGTGACCGATCGGCTCGACGACCTGGCCCGCGAGCTCGGGGTCCACGCCACCGGGCAGCGATCGGTGGCACTGGCCGGCCCCGGGGGCCTCGAGCGGGCCGCCGCCACCGTCGACCGGCTCGCGACGGCGCCGCCGGCCCACCTGGCGGGCGTGGCCGTCGGCGAGGTCGAGGACCTGCGGGCCGGCGGCCGGCTCCCGCCGACGGACGGCGTGGTGATCCGCGGCGAGGGCGTGCGGCTCATCGTGCGCCCGTCGGGCACCGAGCCGAAGCTCAAGTGCTACGCCGAGGCCGTCGTCCCGGTGACGGGGTCGGTCGACCTGGCCACCGCCCGCACCCGGGCGGACGCGGCCATGGGGACGATCCTGGACGAGGCGGTGGCGCTCGCCGGTTAGGGCGGCGCGGCCGGCCAGGCGGTCCGGAGGCGGCGCCGGGCCAGGCGGTGCCGACGTCAGGCGGTGCCGAAGAGGCGGTCGCCGGCGTCGCCGAGGCCGGGGACGATGAAGGCCCGGTCGTCGAGGTGGTCGTCTACGGCGGCCGTCACGACCCGCTCGACCAGCCCCTCCTCCTCGATGTGCTTCAGCCCCTCCGGCGCGGCCAGCACGCAGACGCCGGTGAGGGGGCCGGCGCCGCGCTCGTGCAGCAGCCGACAGGCGTGGGCCAGCGAGCCGCCGGTCGCCAGCATCGGGTCGAGCACCAGCACCGCCCGGCCACCCAGGTCCGCGGGCACCGAGTTCATGTACGGCTCCGGCTGGAGGGTCTCCTCGTTGCGGGACACGCCGATGAACGCGGTGTCGCTCTCGGGCAGCAGCCGCAGCACGGCGCCGTGCAGGCCCAGCCCGGCCCGCAGCACCGGGACCACCAGCGGGGGCCGCGGGATGCGGATGCCGGGAGCCGGGCCGAGCGGCGTGGTCACCTCGACCGCCTCGGACGGCAGGGTGCGGCACGCCTCGTACACGAGCATGCCCGCCAGCTCGTCCATGGCCAGCCGGAACACGGCCCGGTCGGTGTCCTGATCGCGCAGGCGGGTCAGCAGGCGGGCGGCGAGGGGATGGTCGACGACGGTCAGCTCCACGCCCGCAGTCTCGCACCCGCCGGTCGCCCGCACCCGCGGGTCACCCGCGGCCGCCGGTCACCCGCGGCGGGTGACGACCCACGGGCGGCGCCTTGGCACGCTGCCGTCAGCATCCACCGGGCACGTCGGGGCAGACGTCGATGAGCTTCCACTACGAGGTCAGAGTGCGGGGGAAGTTGAGCCCGTCACTGGCCAGTGAGTTCGAGCAGCTTGCGCTGACCGCCAGCGTCGAGCCGGTGCAGACGGTCCTCAGCGGGCCCGTCGAGGACCAGGCGGCGTTGCACGGCGTGCTGCGGCGGATCGAGTCGTTGGGGCTCGAGCTGCTGGAGGTGCGGCGGTTTCCCGTCGCGGGCGAGGGCGGCGCCTAGCCGGGGGTCACGGGGGCGAGCCGACCGGTGGGCCGGCCGCCGCACGGTCCGGCGCTAGGCGACGGGCCCGACGGGGATGGCCGCCGCCGCGGCGGGGTTGACGTGGTCGCGCACCTTGCGCAGCAGCGCGGCGAGCTGGGCCTGCTCGTGCTGCGTCAGGGTCGCCGTCAGGTACCGGTCGACGTGGACGAGGTGGGGCCGCACCGCGGCGGTGACCGCGGCGAGCCCCTCACGGGTGAGGGCGGCGTAGGCACCTCGGCGGTCGGACGGGCACGGTGCCCGCTCGACCAGGCCGGCGGCCTCGAGCCGGTCGATCGCCCGCGTCAGGCCGCTCGGCGTCAGGCTGGTCTGCGCGGCGAGATCGCTCATGCGGAGGTGATGGCCGGGCGAGCGGGCCAGGCGCACCAGCAGCTCGAACCACTGGATCGACATGCCGACCTCGTCGGTGAGACTGCGGTCGAGGTGGCCGCGGAGGGCGGTGGTGCTCTCCATCAGCAGCCCGACCAGCGTGAGCCGATCGTCGGTGAGCGGGTCCATCGAACCGAGATCCTACGAGGGCTTGTTGCGGGGTCAAGTAGGACCTCGCGACCGGGTCGCGGATCACGCACAAGGCGTGCAAATTACTCCGGGTAGTGAGATGATGGCGGCGAACGTCCGCCGCGGCCGGCGGTGCGGGGCGCGTGCCGTGCGGTCGCAGCCAGCGAGGGGGAGGACATGTCCGAAGAGACGCCGACCACACCGACGGGCGAGACGACCGGAGCCACCGGGACCGTCGAGGCCACCGGGACCGATCAGGCGCCGACGAGCGGCGCCACCCTGGCCGATTCGCTGCGGGCGCTGGTGGCCGCCGCGTGCTTCGGCGGAGCCGTCATCCACTTCGCGTACGCCCCGGTGCACCTCGACGAGGACGCCCTCCACGGCGTCTTCTTCCTGACGGTCGCGTGGGCGCAGCTGGCGGCGGGCCTGGCGCTGATCCGCTGGCGCGAGGCGCGCTGGCCGTGGCTGGGCGCCGCCGTCCTCAACGCCGGGGTGGCCGCCGTGTGGCTGCTGTCCCGCACGGCGGGCGTCCCCGGCTCCGAGGCCGAGCCCGTCGGGTTCCCCGACGCCCTGGCCACGGGTCTCGAGCTGGCGGCTGTCGCCGGAGCGCTCGTGGCGCTGCGCCCGGCCCTCGCCTCCCGCCCCACGGCGCGGCCGAACCCGGTCCTCGGCGGCGTGGCCGCGCTGGCGCTGATCGGCGTCGTGTCGGCGTCGCTCACCCCGTCGCTCGCCGGCGACCACAGCCACGGCCACGGCGAGGGTGAGACGGCCGCCGGTGCGGACGGGCACAGCGATGCCGAGGCGGGGGGCCACAGCCACGGCACCGAGACGGTGGCCGCGGTGTCCGATGCCGACCGCTGCGACCTCGGGTTCAACACCGCCAGTTTCAACGAGGCGGCCGTCCCCGGCGAGCCCCACTTCCACGACGACACGGAGGGTGTCGACTTCACCCTCGACGAGTGGGCCGAGGTGTTCGTCGACCCCGACGGTGGCGTTCCCGCCAGCGTCGTGGCCGACTTCATCGAGGAGCGACCCGGTCTGCGTGAGGGGATCCTGGGGGGCAGCCTGACCCACACCCTCGAGCCCGACCCGTGGAACCCGCTGACCGACCCGGACGAGTGCGCAGCGCTGGCCGACGAGCTCACCCGGGCCAAGGCAATCGCCGCCGCGCACCCGACGGTGGCCGACGCCGAGGCCGCCGGCTACGTCAAGGTGACCAGCTACCTGCCGGGCATCGCCGCCCACTACATCAAGTTCGACAACCTCTCCGACGGCTTCGTGCTGGAGGAGCCGGAGATGCTGCTCTACGACGGCGACGGGCCCGACAGCCGCATCGTCGGCCTGAGCTACTACATCATCAAGGACGGCGAGGACGAGCCCACCGACGGCTTCACCGGCAACAACGACCACTACCACCGTCACGTCGGCCTGTGCTTCCGCGACGGGGTGGTGGTCGGCGGCTCGAACACCAGCCAGGCGGACTGCGAAGCCCAGGGTGGCAACAAGGCCGACGGCTCCGCCGGCTGGATGAGCCACGTCTGGATCGCCCCCGGCTGCGAGAGCGACTGGGGGGTGTTCTCCGGCGCCAACCCGCAGCTGACGGTCCGGACGCCGGGCGACACCTCGGCGGTCCCGTCCGGGTGCGGCACCGGCGAGACGATGGCCGACAGCCTGGCCTTCGACAGCGGCGGCGAGGGGCCGGCGATCGATCAGTAGTGCCAGGGGACGTCTGACCAGTCGGGGGCCCGGCGCTCGAGGAACGAGTCCCGGCCCTCGACGGCCTCGGCGGTGCCGTACGCGAGGCGCGTCGCCTCGCCGGCGAAGACCTGCTGGCCCACCAACCCGTCGTCGATGAGGTTGAACGCGAACTTGAGCATGCGCTGTGCGGTCGGGCTCTTGCCCATCACCCTGCGGGCCCAGTCGAGCCCGACCGCCTCCAGCTCCTCGTGGTCGACGACGGCGTTCACCATGCCCATGCGGTGGGCGTCCTCGGCCGAGTAGGTGTCGCCGAGGAAGAAGATCTCGCGGGCGAACTTCTGGCCCACCTGGCGGGCCAGGTAGGCCGAGCCGAACCCGCCGTCGAAGCTGGCCACGTCCGCGTCGGTCTGGCGGAACCGGGCGTGCTGCCGGCTCGCGAGGGTCAGGTCGCACACCACGTGCAGGCTGTGCCCGCCGCCGGCCGCCCAGCCGGGCACGAGGCAGATCACGACCTTCGGCATCATGCGGATGAGGCGCTGCACCTCGAGGATGTGCAGCCGGCCGGTGCGGGCCGGGTCCGGCGTGTCGACCGAGTCGTCCTTGGCGTAGCGGTAGCCGTCGCGGCCCCGGATGCGCTGGTCGCCGCCGGAGCAGAACGCCCACCCCCGTCGCGGGGCGACGGGCCGTTCCCGGTGAGCAGCACGCAGCCGATGTCGGGCTGCTGGCGGGCGTGGTCGAGCGCCCGGTACAGCTCGTCGACCGTGTGGGGCCGGAACGCGTTGCGCACCTCGGGGCGGTCGAACGCGATCCGGACGGCGCCCACGTCGACGGCCCGGTGGTAGGTGATGTCGGTGAAGTCGAAGCCCTCGACGTCACGCCAGGCGTCGGGATCGAACAGGGCAGAGACCATCGGGAACCTCCGTCGGGGACGGGTGCCGTTCTAGTCCCCCGTGGGCTCCGCCTCCCGCCCCGACAGGTCGACCCGGTCGGCGACCAGCGCCATCACGTGATCGGCCAGCAGGTCGCCGCCCTCGGCGGTGAGGTGGATGCCGTCGGGCTGGCGGATGACGAGCGGCTCGTCGCCCGATCCGGGCGCCGGGGGCACGTTCTCCGCGTAGGCGCCGCCCTCGCCGCCGACCACGGCGGCGGCGTCCACGTAGGTCAGCCACGGTCTGAGGGCGGCCTCCGCCGCGTACGCCTCGTTCATGGTCCGCACCGTCGCCGCGAAGTCGGGGCTGCGCATGGGCGGCTGGCCCACCCAGACCACCATCCGACCCGGCGCCCGCAACTGGTCCATGAGCGCACCCACCCGGCGGCGGTACTCGGGCACCCAGCGGGGGTCGCTCACCGCGGGGACGGGCGTGCCGTCGGCCAGCGTGATGCCCTGCCCGTCGTTGGCGCCGAACATGACCACCACGACCTCGGCGTCGTGCTCCTCGAGGTCGCGCTCGAGGGCGCCGGGCCAGTCGTAGTAGTCGGCGCGGGTGAGCCCGGACGCGGACTCGTAGTGCAGCGCCGGGTCGACGACGCCGGTGGCCTCGGACGCGGACATGAGCGACTCCCCGAACACCTGGGCCATGAAGTCGCCGCCCACGTAGAGCCGCAGCGGCTCGTCCGCCGTGGGCGTGCGCAGGGCCGACTCGTCGGCGGGCGCGGCCGGCAGGTCGTCCTCGCCGTCGTCGACCGCCGCGCCCGGGCCCGTCCCGGCGGCGCCCGCACTCCGGTCGCGGCTCCCGCGACCAGGGGCGACCAACGGCGCCTCGTCCCGGTCGTCGCCGCCGGCGGCCCAGTCGGCGAGCTGGCGGATGCGGTAGAGCTGCAGGGCGTGGCTGACGTCCTGGACCGGGTGCCACACGGCCAGGGCCCTGTCCCGCTGGGGCCCGGGCGGCTTGCTCTCGGCCCGCTCGACCAGCGCGTCGGCGTTCACGAGCATGGCCAGCACCAGGGCGATCACCATGACCACCAGCACGCGCCCGGCCGGTTGGAGGCCGGCGGCGAGGTCGTCGAGCTCGTCGACGTGGTCATCGTGATCGACTGCGCCGGGGTGCGCGTCGGCGTCCTCGTCGCCGCCGCCGTCCGCCCGCGCCGGCCCGCCGGCCCCGCGCGCCGCCGGCCGCCGAGGAGGTCATCGGGCCCGCCCGCCTGCCTCTGCCCGGCGTGGTCGCGGCCCTCGGTCACCACGGCGACGGCGGGGCCGTCCTCGCGGTCGTCGCCGGAGGCGGGCTCGGGCGGCGGCCGGCGGGGGCGGCGCCCGAGCACCCCCTCCTCGTCGCGGACGGTGGGGTCGTCGCTCGGCCAGCCGTGCGGCACCGGCTCGACCCTGGGCTCGGTTCCGGTGCCGGTTCCGGTGCCGGTTCCGGTGGGCGGGGGAGCGGGCATCAGAACGGCAGGTAGGCGAACGGGGCCGCCCCGGCGGGCCCGAGGGCGCCGACGAGGGTGAGGCCGAGGGCGAGCAGGGCGGCCTGGGCGACGGGCCGGAGGGTGGAGAATCGGGCCCGCACCGCGACCGTGTGATGGTCGCCGAGGAACTGGGCGGCCACGGAGGCCGCCACGACGAGCGCGGCCAGCCCGGTGACGACGGTGGACGAGCCGGAGGCGCCGGTGGCGATGCGCCCGAGCACCTCGAACGCGGCGCCCAGCGAGTCGGCGCGGTAGAAGACCCAGGCCAGGCAGACGAGCGCGAAGGTCAACGACCACCGCAGCCCACCCGCCAGCCACCACGGCAGGGCGCGCGCCCCGTCACGCCGGTCCGCCCGAGACGACGCCACCCGCTCGGCCACCACGTACAGGCCGTGGAGGGCGCCCCAGGCCGCGAACGTCCACCCGGCGCCGTACCAGAGCCCGCCCACGACCATGGTCACGACCAGGTTGCGGTAGAGCACCGCCGTGCCCCGCCGGTTGCCGCCGAGGGGGATGTACACGTAGTCGCGCATCCACGACGACACGGT
The DNA here is from genome assembly GCA_963842395.1 of uncultured Acidimicrobiales bacterium. Lineage (GTDB taxonomy): Bacteria > Actinomycetota > Acidimicrobiia > Acidimicrobiales > VFJN01 > ZC4RG19. The sequence continues at coordinate 686,363 of CAWJGJ010000001.1, read as the reverse complement.
CGTGTTCCACCGGTCCCAGAACTCCCGCACCGACAGCGAGCGGTAGGGCGCGTCGAACGCGCGCGGGTACTCGATGCCGAGCAGCAGCGCCGAACCGACGGCGATGTCGGCCAGCCCCGAGAAGCCGGCGTAGACCTGGACGGCGAAGGCCACCGCCGCGAACGCCAGCGCCGGCCCGGCGATGTCGCCGGGCGCGCCGAACGCGGGATCGACGACCTCGCGGCCCAGGAAGCTCGCCACGACCACGGCCTTGACCAGGCCGACCGCCACCAGCGCGAAGGCGTCGGTGGCCGGCACCCGGCGGGGGTCGGGCCGCTCGTGGAACTGGGGCACCAGCTCGTCGACCCGCACCACCGGCCCCGCCACCAGGTGGGGGAAGAACGTCAGGTAGAGCAACAGGTCGCCGAACGACACCGGCTCGACGTCGCCCCGCCCCACGTCGACCACGTAGCTGATGGCGTACAGCGTCAGGAACGACAGCCCCACCGGCACCACCAGGGCGAGCGTGGGGGTCCCCGGCGACAGGCCGATGCCGCCGAGCGCCCCGGTGACCGAGTCGACGAAGAACCCGTGGTAGGCGAACAGGCCCAGCACGCCCACGTCGAGAGCGACGGCCAGCCGCACCTGGCGCCGGGCCGCGGTGGGACGCTCGCCGTGGAGGGAGCGGTGGGCGCCCGCGGCCAGAGCGGCGTTGGCCGCCGCCATCGCCACCGCCACGACCGCGAAGCGCACGTCGACCCAGCCGCAGAAGTAGAGGCTGAAGGCGACCATCGTCGCCCGCCACAGCAGGTGGTGGGGGCGCAGCAGCCAGTTCACCGTGAAGGCGGCGAGGAAGAAGACCGCGTAGGCGACGGTGGGGAACTGCATGGTGGTCCCCGTGGGGTGGACTGCTGGTGGATCGGCTTGCCGCCGATCGTACCGACGGCCGGAGGTCGCGGCGGTGATGGTCGCCCACCGGCACTCTGCCAAACTGGCCGCCATGCGTGCGGTGGTCATCTACGAGAGCCTCACCGGCAACACGGCCCGGGCGGCGCGGCTCGTCGCCGACGAAGTGGCCGCCCACGGCGTCGAGGTGTCGCTGTTCCCGGTCACCGACATCGGGCTGAAGGCGCTGGCCGAGGCCGACGTGGTGTTCGTGGGCACCTGGGTCGACGGCTTCGTGCTGTTCGGCCACCGGCCGGGGCGGGCCGGCCGCATCAAGGCCATGCCCGTCATCGACGGCAAGCGCGTCGCGGCCTTCATGACCTACGCCGTCCACGCCGGCAAGGCGCTCGACCGCTTCGCCAAGGTGCTCGGGGAGCGGGGGGCCACCGTCGTGGCCCGGGTGCTCCTTCGCCGCGACCACCTCGACGCCGGCGTCGCCGAGTTCGTCGCGTCCGCCCTGGCCACCGTGCCGGCCTGACGACCTGCCCGGCGTGCGCTCCACGACCGTCCGCACGGTGGCCTGGCTGGTCACCCTGGTGGTGGCCCTCGCGGGGGTGGGCTTCGCCTACGCCCGCAGCGGCGACGTCGCCGACGTGGTCACCCCCCCGTCGCCCGGGCCGGGCGTCCCCGACGACCCCGGCGACGGCTGCGGCGACGACGCGGTCACCGACCCCGCCGACCTCAGCGTCGACCGCACGATCGCCCGCTGCGGGAGCGGCGAGCCGGCGGCGCAGCCGCTCGCGCGCCCCGAGGCGGTGCGGGTCGCCGTCGCCGAGCAAACCGAGGCCGTCGCCCCGCTGCTGCTGGCCGACGCGCTGGGCGAGTTCGAGGCCGAGAACCTGACCGTCGAGATCGTCGTGCTCGACATGCCGGCGGCCTACGAGGCCATGGCCGACGGCGAGGTCGACGTGGTGGTCGGCGGCGTCGACGCTCCCTTCTTCGACGCCGTGCACGCTGGGGCGGGGCCGCGGCTGGTGCTGGGCGGCGAGGTGGCGCGGGCGCCGAGCGACCTGGACGCGCCGCAGACCGGCCTGTGGCTGCGCGCCGACCTCATCGACGAGGACGGCGAGTGGACCAACGTCGAGGGCACGACCGTCCTGCTCTCCGGCGGGATGGGCAGCGGCGCGCTGTATCCCATCGACGGCACGCTCAGCCAGGAGGAGCTCAGCATCAACGCCGTCGACTTCGTCCCGGCCAGCTCGGCCGACGCCGCCCGCAGCCTGCGGGCCGCCGCGGTGGGCGGGGCGTGGCTGCCGGAGCCGCAGGCGACGGCGGTGGCCGAGGACAGCGCGCTCATCCAGGTCACCACGCTGCCGGGTAGCGAGTCCGTGGACGGCACCGTGTTCGCCCCCCGCCTGATGCGGGGCGACCGGGCGACGGGCCTGGCCTTCGCCCGCGCGGTGATCCGCACCATCAACACCCACCTGGCCGACGGCTACGACGACGAGGCGCTGACCGCGCTGGCGGGCGAGCTGGGCATCGCCGAGGAGGAGATCGCCCCGGGGCCGGCGCCGCTGTTCGACTGGGAGCTGCGCGCCGGCACGACCGACCGCATCCAGGACTCGCTGGTGCTGGTCGGAGCCGTGGGGTACGAGCAGCCGACCGGCGAGTCGGAGCTGGTCGACCGCAGCATCTACCTCGAGGCCGTGGAGGCCGAGCCGGCGCCGCCCGCCCAGGACCAGGGGTAGGCGGGGTCGTCGCAGTCCCGCGCTCCGTCGCCGAGCAGCAGCGGGGCGAAGGTGTCGATCATCACCGCCAGCTCGGTCGTGGCCTCGGCGCCGAGCGACGCCTCGACACTGCCCGGCTGGGGCCCGTGGGTGAAGCCCGCCGGATGCAGGCTCACCGAACCGGGACCGATGCCCGCGCCCTTGCGGCTCGTGAAGTCGCCGTCGCAGTAGTACAGGACCTCGTCGCTGTCGACGTTGGCGTGGTTGTAGGGCGCCGGGACGGCCAGCGGGTGGTAGTCGAGCTTGCGGGGCACGAAGCTGCACACCACGAACCCGGGCCCCGCGAAGGTCTGGTGGACGGGCGGGGGCTGGTGCACCCGGCCGGTGACCGGCTCGAAGTCGAAGACCGACAGCCGGTAGGGGTACAGGCAGCCGTCCCAGCCGACGACGTCGAAGGGGTGGTGGGCGTAGCGGTAGCGGGTCAGGCCGCCCCGCTGGCGCACCAGCACCTCGGTGCCGCCGCCTGCGGCGTCGTCGTCGTCGACCACCAGGGTGGCTCCGGGTCCGTGCAGGTCGCGCTCGCAGTACGGGCTGTGCTCGAGGAACTGACCGGTGGGCGACAGGTAGCGGGTGGGCGCGCCGACGTGGCCCCGGGCCTCGATCACGAGCGCCGCCACGCCCTCGCCGTCGGCGCCGGACCCGGCGCCGCCCTCCTCGTCGCCGTCGCCGGCCCGCGGCACCCAGCGGTGGGTGGTGCCCGTGGGCACGACCACGTAGTCGCCGGCCCGGCAGTCGAGCACCCCGAAGGACGACTCCAACCGGGCCGCACCGGCGCGCAGGTAGACGATCTCGTCGCCCGCCGCGTTGCGGTACAGCCCGCTCGGCTCGGTGGGGGCGGCCACCGACAGGGCCACGTCGTCGTTGGCGAGCAGCAGGTGCCGCCCCGTGACCAGGTCGCCGCCGCGGGGCAGGTCGCCGGTGCGGAGGTGGCGGGGGAGCAGGGGCTCGTTGCCCGCCAGCCCGCCGTCGCCCGACTCGACCGGCTCGGCGGCCACCAGGGCGGTGGGTGGGCGGCGGTGGTACAGCAACGACGAGTCGGACGAGAACCCGTCCGCGCCCATCAGCTCCTCCGCGTAGAGCCCGCCGTCCGGTGCGCGGAACTGGGTGTGTCGCTTCGGTGGGACCTCGCCCACCTGTCGGTAGTGCGGCACCGGGCCCTCCTCGGATCGCGTCAGCACGCGCGCGCCCCGGACAGTAATCTCCGCGACTCCGGAGGTGTCGATTGCCAACGTCCCTGAGCGCGGCGCTCCCACGCCTCTTCGCCGCCGGCCCGCTCCCGCCGGCGGCGCGGCGATGCTGAGGTCCTGGGTGCCGGGTGCCGACGGCTCGGGGTTCCCGGCCGAGCACCTGCCCTACGGCGTGTTCTCGGTCGGCGACGGCCCCCGCCGGGTCGGCACGCGGCTGGGCGACACCGTGATCGACCTCGCCCGGCTCGCCGAGGACGACGCCGGCGGGTTGCGGGCCTTGGCGGGAACCGGGTTCCGCCGGCCGTCGCTGAACGCCTTCATGGCCGAGGGCCCGGACTGCTGGCGCGACGTGCGCCGGCGCCTGACCGAGCTGGTGTGCGACGACGGGGCCCGGGCACGGGTCGAGCCGGCGCTGGTGCCCCTGGCCGCCGCCACCCTGCACCTGCCCGTCGAGGTGGCCGACTACGTCGACTTCTACAGCTCGATCGAGCACGCCACCAACCTCGGGCGCCTGTTCCGGCCCGACGCCGAGCCGCTGCTGCCCAACTGGCGCCACCTGCCGGTCGCCTACCACGGGCGGGCGGGCACGGTGGTGGTGTCGGGCACCCCGGTGCCGCGCCCGTGCGGCCAGCGCCGGGACGGCGACGGCGTGGCCTTCGGGCCCAGCGAGCGACTCGACTTCGAGCTCGAGGTGGGGGTCGTGGTGGGCGTGCCGTCGACGCCGGGCCGCCCCGTCCCCGTGGCCGAGGCCGCCGACCACGTGTTCGGCGTGGCGCTGGTCGACGACTGGTCCGCCCGCGACATCCAGGCGTGGGAGTACCAGCCGCTCGGCCCCTTCCTCGGCAAGTCGTTCGCGACCACGCTCGCGGCCTGGATCACCCCGCTCGCCGCCCTGGACGCCTGCCGGGTGCCCGGCCCGCCCCAGTCGCCGCCGCCCCTGCCCTACCTGCACCTCGACGCCGACTGGGGCCTCGACCTCGACCTGTCCGTGGCGCTGCGGCCGCGGGACGGCACCGGCGAGGAGGTGGTGAGCCGCACGGGGTTCGCCGGCCTGTACTGGCGGATGCCCCAGCAGATCGCCCACCTGACCGTCAACGGCGCCCACCTCCGGACGGGCGACCTGCTGGCGTCGGGCACGGTGTCGGGGCCGTCGCCGGGCAGCGAGGGCAGCCTGATCGAACGCACCCGGGGCGGGGCCGAGCCGCTGGCGGTGGCGGGCGCCACCCGCCGGTTCCTGGAGGACGGCGACGAGGTCGTGCTCCGGGCCACCGCCCGCGTGTCCGACGACGTGACGATCACCCTCGGCGAGGCCGCGGGTCGCATCGTCCCCCCGGCGTAGCGTGCCGGCCGCCGGCGCGTCCGTCGCCGGGTTCCTCGCCGGGTGCCGGCGGGCGGTCGGCGAGGCGGCCGTGCTGGTCGACCCGGAGGTGACCGCCTCCTACGTGACCGACTGGACCGGGCGGTTCACCGGCACCACCCCGGCGGTGGTGCGGCCGGCGTCGACGGCCGAGGTGGCTGCGGTGGTGGCGCTCGCCCGCGAGCACCGGGTGGCCCTGGTGCCCCAGGGCGGCCGTACCGGGCTGGTGGCCGGCGGGGTGCCGCTGGCCGGCGAGGTGGTGGTGAGCCTCACCCGGTTCACCGGGCTCTCGCCGGTCGACCCCCTCGCCCAGCAGGTGACCGCGGGCGCCGGCGTGACGCTGGCGGCGCTCGGAGACCACGCCGCGGCCACCGGCCTGGCGTTCGGCGTCGACCTGGGTGCCCGCGCGTCGGCCACCGTCGGCGGCATGGTGGCGACCAACGCCGGCGGCCTACACGTTGTGCGCCACGGCGCCATGCGGGCCCAGCTCGTCGGCGTCGAGGCGGTGCTGGGCACGGGACGGGTGGTCAGCCGTCTGGGCGGGCTGGTGAAGGACAACACCGGCTACGACCTGGCACAGCTGCTGTGCGGCAGCGAGGGCACGCTCGGGATCGTGACGGCCGCCCGCCTCCGGCTCGTCGCGCCGCCCCGCCACGTGGTCACGGCCCTGCTGGCGGTGGCCTCGATCGACCACGCCGTGACGCTGGCGGCCGAGCTGCGGCGCACGGTGGCGGGCGTGCAGGCGCTGGAGCTGATGACGGGGCCCGGCATGGCCCTGGTGGCACGCTACCTGGAGGCGACCCCGCCCCTCACCGCCGCCGCGGCCTACCTGCTGGTCGAGGTGGGCGCGGACGCCGACCCGGTCGACGCGCTGGCCGGGGCCGCCGCGGCGGCCGGCGTGCTCGACGCCGCCGTCGCCACCGAGGGGGCCGAACGGCGGCGGCTGTGGCGCTGGCGCGAGGCGCACTCCGAGGCCGGCGGCTCGCTCGGGGTGGTGCACAAGCTCGACGTCACGCTGCCGGCCGCCGAGCTGGCCCGCTTCTGCACGGACGTCGAGGCGCAGGTCGCCGCTGCCCGCCCGGGGGCGACGACGCTGCTGTTCGGCCACGTGGGCGACGGCAACGTGCACGTGAACGTGGTGGGCCCGCCCGCCGACGACGACGCGGTCGACGACATCGTGCTCGGTCTGGTGGTCGACCGGGGCGGCTCGATCAGCGCGGAGCACGGCATCGGCACCCTGAAGCGGCGGTGGCTGGCCCGCGACCGCTCGCCCGACGAGGTGGCGACGATGGCCGCGGTGAAGGCCGCGCTCGACCCCGACGGCATCCTCAACCCCGGCGTGCTGCTGCCCTGACCGTGGACTCTTCAGAGGCTGCGCCGGTCGGCGCAGCCGTGGCCTAGCGGCCCGGCGCCGAAGGCGCCAAGAGCGGAGGTACAGCGTCGTTCGACCTTCGGCGGCAAAGCCGCCGAATCCGCAGCGGCGCACCTGACCGTGGACCCCTCAGCGCACCTCGTCGAGGATGGGTTGCGCCGCGTCCTCGTCCAGGATGAGGACGGCGCCCGACTCGTTGCGGTCGTTCGTGACCGGCAGCGGGTCGAGGATCTCGGGCGTCTTGCCCCGCATGCCCCAACCCAGCCGGAGGGCGTCGGTGAACGACATCTCGTCGTCGATGCGCAGGCCCTCGGCCATCCCGCTGGCCGCGCCGGCCAGGGCGAACGGGTTCTTGGTGTCGCTCAGCTCGGCGATGACCACGCTGAGGAACTGCTGCTGCCGGACGATGCGTCCCAGGTCGGCCCGCGGGTCCTCGACCTGCTGGCCGTCGATGGTCTCGGTGTAGTGCCGGGAGCGGACGAACGCCAAGGCCTGGTCGCCGTCGAGCTCGACCGGTCCCGCCTGGGGGACGAAGAGGCCCGACTCGGTGTCCTGGGCCGGATGGGGGAAGTCGATGGTGATGCCGCCGAGGCCGTCGACCAGGCCGGCGAAGCTGACGAAGTCGACCTCCATGTAGCGGTCGATGGGGATGTCGAGGTAGCCCGAGACGGTGTCGATGAGCCGGCGGGGGCCGCCGCCCAGGTCGGCGTTGTAGGCGGCGTTGATCTTCGAGCTGCCGTCGGTGCCCGAGATGGGCACGTACAGGTCGCGGGGGACCGACAGCATCTGGGCCCGCCCACCCTCGAGGTGGAGCACCATCATGGTGTCGGCCCGCTGCCCGCCCGGCGCCTCGGACCCGTTGAACCCTGCGTCGCCCTCCTCGTTGACGTTCTCGCGGGAGTCGGACCCGACGATCAGGTAGTTGGTGCCGCTGTCCGACGAGGTGAGCGACTCGCTGACCTCGACCCGGTCGATGCGCTCGAAGATGCTGCGCGCGTACAGGAAGCTGCCGACCAGCGCGACCACCAGGACCACGGCCACGACGGCCAGGATCCGCCGCCAGCGGACACGGCGGCGGCGGCCCGCGGGGGAGCGGGGCGCGCGGGGCGGGGCGGACGGCGGGGGCGGGCCCGACGGGCCGCGCGGCCGGGCGGGCGGTGCCGCGGGCGGCGAGCGCGGGGGCGCGCTGGGACCCCGGCTGGTGCCGGTCGCGCCGGAGGAGGACGGAGCGGGGATGAACACCCGTCGCCGGTCGCCGGCCGAGGAAGGTTCGGGCTCTTGGAAGCGGTCGGACACGAAGGGCACCAGGCTACAGGTGCGGTCGCCGCGGGCGGGGACACCCCCCGCCGTGCCACGCGCTACCTGTGGCCGGCGACGCCGGCCTCCGCGAACGTCGACATCTCCTGCAGCACCCGCGCCGCCGCCTCGACCAACGGCAGCGCCAGCAGCGCGCCGGTTCCCTCGCCGAGCCGCATCGCCAGGTCGAGCATGGGATCGAGCCCCAGCTCGGCGAGGACGGCGGACGCGCCGGGCTCGACCGAGCGGTGGCCGGCCACGACACAGCGCTCGACACCGGGGACCAGCCGGCTGGCCACCAGCAGGGCGGCGGCGGCGATGACCCCGTCGACGATCACGGGCACCTGGAGGGCGGCGCCACCGGCCACGAACCCCGCGAGCGCGGCGTGCTCGAGCCCTCCCACCTCGGCCAGGATCGCCAGGGGATCGCTGCCGTGCTGGTAGCGGGCGCGGGCGGCCGCGGCCGCCACGAGCGCGGTCTTCCGGGTGAGGAGCTGGTCGTCGACGCCCGCGCCCCGCCCGGTCACGGCGGCCGCCGGGCGGTCGGTCAGGCTGGCGATGAGCGCCGCCGACGGGGTGGTGTTGGCGATGCCCATGTCGCCCGTGACCAGGCATCGCGCCCCGCCCTCCACCAGCATCGCCGCCACCTCGGCCCCGACGTCGAGCGCCGCCAGCGCCTCGTCCACGCTCATCGCCGCGCCGGTGGACAGGTCGGCGGTCCCCCGCCGCACGTTGCGCTCGACGAGGCGGGACGTCGGCCGGTCCGCCGTGGGAGCTGCGGCGGGCGGCGTCACCTCGCCGGCGAGGCCGACGTCGACGACGACCACCTCGGCGCCGACCTGGCGGGCGAGGACGTTCACGCCCGCACCACCCGCCAGGAAGTTGGCCACCATCTGGGTGGTGACCTCCTGCGGCCACGGCGTCACGCCCTGGGCGTGCACGCCGTGGTCGCCGGCGAAGACCGCGGTGGCGGCCGGCCGCGGCAGCGGCGGCGGGACCTCGCCGCTGATGCCGGCGAGCAGTGCACCGACCTCCTCGAGCCGGCCGAGCGATCCCGGGGGCTTGGTGAGCTGGAGCTGGCGGGCCCGCGCCGCCTCGCCCGCCTGCTCGTCCAGCGGGGCGACCAGCGAGGCGGCGGCGGCGAAGGGACCGACCCGGCCGGCCAGCCATCCGTAGGTCGCCCGGTGCACCGGGCGCCCGTCGAGCGCGACGGTGGGATGGCCCGCGGCCGCCGGCCCGGCGGGCGCCACGGACCCCGGGGTCACGACGAGAGTGCGCGCGGCGGCGGTGCGGGCCAGCGTCGGATCGCCCGCCAGGATCGAGATGCGGTCGAACCCGAGGCCGGCCGCCAGGAGGTGCTCCCGGAGGCGGGCGTCGTCGTTGCCGGGGCGCGAGCGGAGCACGTGGACACCCAAGCCGTCCCGCACGAGGGCGGCGAGCAGGCGCCGGGCACCCGGCGCGCTCCGAGGCGTCGTCCCCGGCCGGGGCTCGGGTGGGTCGACGAGCGTGGCGGCGTCGAACACCACCGCATCCAGCGGACCGCGGGCGGACAGGACGTGGGCGGCGGACGAGATGCGGCTCATGGTCAGCGACATCCTGTCACCGGCGGCGGGGGGTGCTGGACCGTCGGAGCGCTACTGGGGCTCGGACGCGGCCAGCGCCCGGTCGAGACGCGCCAGGCCGTCGGCGCCGGGCACGGCCACGCGCACGTGGTCGGCCAGGCCGAACGACGCGCAGTCGCGCACCACCACGCCCCGGCGGGCCAGGGCGGCGCGCAGGCCGGCGGCCCGAGGGACCAGCAGCCACGGACCGTCCGACGGCAGTGGGCGCCAGCCGTGGGTCCGCAGCACGGCCGCGAGCTCGGCCCGCGCCCGGGCGACCTCGTCGGTCCACCCCGGGGCGTCGGCCACGGCGGCCAGCTCGGGCGCGAGCGCGCACGCCAGCGTCCCGACCGCCCAGGCCGGCCGGGCCCGGCGGAGGCGGGCCGCGTCGTCGGCGCTCGGCGCCAGCGCGAACCCCAGCCGCAGGCCGGGGCAGGCGAACGCCTTGGTCAGCGAGCCGAGGGCCCAGCCCGGCCGCCCGCGGGTCCACACGCCGGCGGCGAGGGGCAGGAAGGCCTCGTCCCACACCCCGGCGCGGTCTGCCGCCGCCGCCAGCCGGCCCGACGGGCTGTGGGGGTCCGACCGCCAGCGGGGCGCCGCCGGATCGAGGCGGGGCAGGTGGCGGCGGTACAGCGAGAAGTCGGGCTCGTCGACCCACCCGGCGCCCACGTCCGCGGCCACCAGGGCGATCGCCTGCGAGCCGCCCGCGGTGAGCACCAGCCGGTCGGCGGGCAGGCGCAGGCCGGCAGCCAGCAGCCCCTCGGCCTCGCCGACGTCCGGGTACCGGCGGAGGGCGTCGAGGTGGCGACGGGCCAGCCGGGCGACGTCCGGCGCGAACGGGTTGAGGCTGGCCGACAGGTCGAGGACGTCGGCCGGGTCCAGGCCCAGCGCGGCCGCCACCCGGGCCCCGTCCCCGCCGTGCTCGCCCGGCGCGGGGACGGCCGGCACGGCGGACGGGTCGGACACCTCGGGGCCCGACCCGGCGCCGTCGGCGCGTGCGGCCCGGGCGCTCATGTCGCCTCCGGGCGCACGCGGGCCGCGAGCGTGCCGGCCACGGCGGCGGCCGCCAGCAGGGCCGCGAGCAGCCAGGTCACGTCGCGCGACAGGGCGACGGCCGCCTCGATGTCGGCGGGGCCCGGGTCACGGCCGTCGCCGAGCGTCGGCCGGGGCTCGACGTGGCCGCCGTAGCGGTTCTCGCCCCCGCCGAGGCGCACGCCCAGGGCGGCGGCGAAGGCCGCCTCGGCCACGCCGGCGTTGGGCGACGGGTGCCGCGGCGCGTCGCGGCCGACCGTCCGGGCCACGGCGGCCGCCCGCCCCGGCCGGGCCAGCGCCACCAGCAGACCCGTGACCCGGGCGGGCACCCAGGCGAGGGCGTCGTCCAGCCGTGCCGACGCCGTGCCGAAGCGCCCGTAGCGGTCGTCGCGGTAGCCCACCATCGAGTCGAGCGTGTCGGCGGCCCGGTGGGCGAAGGCGCCGGCCGCGCCCGCCGCCGCCGTCCACAGGGCCGGCGCCACCACGGCGTCGGTGGTGTTCTCGGCCACCGACTCGACCACCGCCCGGGCGATGGCCGCCGCGTCGAGGTCACGGGGGTCGCGGCCGACCAGCGACGGCAGGAGGAGGCGCGCACCGTCCAGGTCGCCCGCCTCGAGCGCCCCGCCCACGGCCCGGGCGGCGTCGTGCAGGCCCCGGCCGGCCGAGGACAGGTAGCTGGCGGCCCACGGCCAGCGCACCGCCGCCCCCACCAGCGCCGCGGCGCCCACCGCCGCGCCGGCCAGCACGGCCCCCGGCGCGCGGCGGTCGTCGTAGAGCCGGCGTTCGAGGGCGCGGACCCCCGTGCCGAACACGACGACGGGATGCAGGTGCGCCGGTACCGGCGGCTCGCCGGCCAGGCGGTCGAGCGCCAGGCCGGCCGCCGCGCCGAATGCCCGCCGCGCCCACCGGGGCGCGGCTGCGGCCCGCCGCCTCACCACCGGGCCGCCACGGCCAGGAGGCCCATGGTCTCGGCGACGACACCCGCGGCCCCCAGGACGTCGCCGGTGTAGCCGCCCACCCGGCGGGCGGCGAGTGCGACGACCGCCGCGAAACCGCACGCCAGGCCCACGGCGCCGGCGAGGCCGGCCACCCCGCCACCGGCGGCGACCGTGACCACCCCCGCGCCGGCCAGCCCGACCAGCGGGGCGGTCACGCCGGGGCGGACGAACCCGGAGGCCGCGCCGCGCTCGCGGGCGTAGGGCACGACGGCGAGGGTGAGGGCCATGGCGGCGCGCGACCCGGCCCACAGGCCGGCCAGCAGCAACGGGTCGGGCGCCACGGCCGCCAGCGACGCCACGCGGATCGCCAGCGCCAGGACCAGGGCGGTGGCCCCGAAGGCGCCGATGTCGGGCGTGGCCATGATGGCGAGGCGCCGCGACCGGTCGACGGGGGGCAGCAGCCCGTCGGCGGCGTCGGCCAGCCCGTCGAGGTGCAGCATGCCGGTGAGGGCCGCGTCGGCCGCCACCGCCAGCAGGGCGGCGATCACCGGCGGCCACAGCTCGCCCGCCCCCCACCACACCGCGCCGACGGCCAGGCCCAGCAGCGCGCCGACCGGTGCGAACCAGGCCGCGGCCCGGCGATCGGGAGTGGCGGCGCCGCCGAGCACGGTGAGGAAGCCGAGCGCGGCCCGCATCAGCCCCCGCCCTCCGCCCGGTCGAGCGGCAGCACGCGACCGGCCACCACCAGCAGAACGCGGTCGGCCCGGTCCGCCACGGCCCGGTTGAGCTCGCCGAGCACGTCGGCGAAGCGGCGCCCGACCTCCGTCGGCGGATGGACCCCGAGGCCCACCTCCTCGCTGACGAGGACCGTGTCGCCGCTGCCCGCCCGGGCCCGGGCGTCGAGGGCGTCGCACAGGGCGTCGGGATCGGGGGCGAGGCCCGCGTCGGCCGCCACCCAGGTGCCCAGCGAGTCGACCAGGACGTGACCCTCCAGGCCGGCCAGCAGCCCGGGCAGGTCGGCCCCCCCGCCGCGGCCGTCCCCGTCGCCGCCCACCTCGACGGTGGCCCAGGCCGCCGGTCGCCGGGCGCGGTGGGCGGCGATGCGGGCGGCCATGTCGGCGTCGCTGGCCCGGCCGGTCGCCACGTACGTGACCGGGCCGCCGACGGCGGCGACCAGCGCCTCGGCCACCTGCGACTTGCCCGAGCGCGTGCCGCCCAGCACCAGGGTGATCACGGGATGGCTGCCTCCTGTCGACGTGGGTGGGGGAGGGACGAAGCGTAGAGGGTGGGTCCCCCGGCACCCCGGTCGGCGCCGTCCGCACCGGTGGTCGGGCCATGGCAGACTCGGCGGGTCATGCCGCTCGACGTACCGACGTACTCCTTCGCCCTGCCCGACGGCGTCGACCCCCCTGCGCTGATGTCGTTCCTGGCCGAGCACTTCGACGTGATCGGCGCCCGCGCCGCACCGGTCACGTACGCGGTGGTCGACACCGCCGACCGGCGGCTGCGGGCCGCGGCGCTGGACCTCACGCTCGACATCGGTCGCAACGTGCGCACGCTGGTCCTGCACCAGCAGCCGGGCGCCGCGCCGCTCACGGCCAAGGCCGGCCGCCGCAAGCGCTGGCTGGTGGGCGACCTGCCCGCCGGTCCCCTGCGCGAGCACCTGGCGCCGGTCGTCGAGATGCGGGCCCTGCTGCCGCTGGCGCAGGTCCACGTCGAGGCGCAGTCGCTCAGCGTGCGGAACGCCGATCAGAAGACGGTGGTGCGCCTTCGCCTCGCCACCCACGCCGTGCTCGACACGGGCGGCGCGTCGATGCCGCTGGCGTCCCGCCTCGAGGTCACGGGTGTGCTCGGCTACCCCAAGCCGCTCGCCCGCCTGGTGTCGACGCTCGCCGTGGAGGCCGGCCTGGTGGACGCGCCGGGGAGCATGGCCGACGAGGCCATCGCCGCGTCCGGCGGCGACCCGGTCGGCATCCGCACCAAGGTCCACGTCGACCTGGAGCCCGACCAGCGCACCGACCGCGCAGCGGTGGCCGTGCTGCGCGACCTCGCCGGCATGGTCGAGGCCAACCTGCCCGGCACCCTCGCCGACCTCGACACCGAGTTCCTGCACGACCTGCGGGTGGCGGTGCGCCGCAGCCGTTCGGTGCTCCGCGAGCTGACCGGCGCCTTCCCCGCCGAGCCGCTGAAGGAGCAGCGCGACGCGCTGAAGTGGATCCAGGCCGTCACCGGTCCCACCCGCGACCTCGACGTCCAGCTGCTCGACTGGGCGCACCTGCTGTCGGGCATGCCGGGGGACCGCCACGCCGCCCTGGCGCCCGTCCGCGCCATGCTCGAACGGCATCGGGCCGCCGCGCTCCGGGCGCTCAAGGCCGAGCTGCGCGGGCCGGCCTACCGCGAGGCGTGGGCGAGCTACCGCGACTTCCTGAGCGGCGACCTGGGGCCGGTGCGCGAGCGTCCCGACGCCAAGCGGCCCATCGCCGAGGTCGCGGGTCGCCGCGTGGCCAAGGTCTACGCCCGCATGGTCGACATGGGCACGACGATCGACGCGCACAGCCCGCCCGAGCGCCTCCACGACCTGCGCAAGCGGGGCAAGGAGCTGCGCTACCTGCTCGAGCTGTTCGGGGGCCTGTGGCCCGCCGACGTGGTCAAGCCCATGGTGAAGACGCTCAAGGGCCTCCAGGACGTCCTCGGCACCCACCAGGACCGCGAGGTGCAGGCCGACCACCTGCGCCAGCTCGCCGACGAGCTGGCGACCCAGGTCGGCGGGCCCGAGGCGCTGCTCGTGCTGGGCGTGCTCGTCGACCAGCTCGACGCCGAGCAGCGGACGGCCCGGGAGCAGTTCGCGGCGCGCTTCGCCGCCTTCGCCGCCAAGCCGCAGCGGACGATCGTGGCGGGGACGTTCGTGTCGTGAAGGTCGTCGCCACCTACAACATCAAGGGCGGCGTGGGGAAGACATCGGCAGCGGTCAACCTGGCGGCTCTGTCCGCCCGCGGCGGCCTGCGCACCCTGCTGTGGGACCTCGATCCCCAGGGCGCGGCCTCGTTCCTGTTCCGGGTGCGGCCCAAGGTGCGCGGCGGGGGCCGCAAGCTGGTGCGCGGCCGCAGCGACGTCGCCGACGTGCTGCGGGGCACGGACATCGAGGGGCTCGACCTGCTGCCGGCCGACTTCTCGTACCGCCACATGGACCTGGTGCTCGACGAATCGGGCAAGCCGACCAGCCGCCTGCGCAAGGTGCTGGCGCCGATGGCCGACCACTACGACCTGGTGGTGCTCGACTGCCCGCCGTCGATCTCGCTCGTGTCCGAGAGCGTGTTCGACGCGGCCGACGCGCTGCTGGTGCCGCTCATCCCCTCGACGCTGACGCTGCGCACCTTCGAGCAGCTCGCCGAGTTCGTCGAGGCAGAGGTCGAGCGCCGCCCCGAGATCGTGGCCTTCTTCTCGATGGTCGACCGGCGCAAGCGCCTGCACCGCGAGGTGGTCGCGACGCTGCCGGACGGGCGCGCCGACATCGCCGCCACGGCCATCCCGGCCGCGACCGAGGTCGAGCTCATGGGCGTCGAGCGGTCGCCCGTGGTCGTGCACGCCCCGCGCAGCCGGGCGGCGCGCGCGTACAACGAGCTCTGGTCCGAGCTGCAGGTGCGGCTCGACCTGTGACGCGGGCGCACCCGCGACAGCGACCTCCGGGTCAGCTCGGCGCGTCGTCCGCTGCGGCCGCGTCGCGGTCGGTGTCGAGGTCGAGGCTGGCCGAGTTCATGCAGTAGCGCTGGCCCGTCGGCGCGGGGCCGTCGTCGAACAGGTGACCCAGGTGCGAGTCGCAGCGGGCGCAGCGCACCTCGGTGCGGCGCATCCCGTGGCTGGTGTCGTCGACCAGCTTCACGACGTCGTCGCCGAGCGGCTCCCAGAAGCTGGGCCAACCCGTGCCCGAGTCGAACTTCGTGTCGGACGAGAACAGCGCCCGCTTGCAGGCCACGCAGCGGTAGGTGCCGTCGTCCTTGGTGTCCCAGTAGATGCCGGTGAAGGCCCGTTCGGTGCCGCCCTGGCGGGCCACCTCGAACTGGAGGGGGTCGAGCTGCGCCTTCCACTCGTCGTCGGTGGTGGGCAGCTCGTCCGCGGGAACTTCCTTGGCGTCGCTCATAGTCCCCATGATGCCGCCTGTCCCGGCGATTCCGGCAGGTGGGCTGCCGGCACGACGGCGACCCTCAGCGCAGGGCGGCGGCGACCCGGGCGAGGAGGCGGTCGGGCGGCAGGCTGGCGGCGCGCTCCATGGCCTCCAGCGTGAAGAGCGCCTCGGTGCCGTGGGCGCGGCCCTGCACGGTGATCACCAGGGAGCAGGTCTCGCCGTCCTGGCGCACCACCACCTCGAGGATGGCGCAGCTGCGGTCGAGGTAGCTGATGCTGCCGACGCGGTGGCCGGCTTCCACCAGCAGCGCGAACGCCTCGCCGGGCGGGGCGGCCAGCAGCAGCGTGTCGTTGCCGACCGTCGCCACGCCCACGGGGGGCGGCGCGGGGGGTGCCGGGGGAGGCGGCGGCGGGGGAGCGGCCGGCGGCGCGTCCAGCGTCCCGCTGCGCTTGGCCCGGCTGAGGACGGTGTACGCCTCGTTGAGCCGCGCCGCCGCGGGCGTGGTGCCCGGGCCGGCCACGTCGGGATGGGCGGCCCGGATGCGACGGCGGTAGGCGAGCCGCACGACGTCCCAGCCGTCGCCCGCGGTCACCCCCAGCACGGTGCGAGCCTCGGCCACGTCCACCGGGCGGGCCCTCAGGCCGGCGCGAGGAACGCCGCCAGCAGGGCCCGGTACGGCCCCGGGTCGTGGCTGCCGGCGTGCTCGCGGGCGGCGTGCATGGCGAGCTGGGGCATGCCCACGTCGACGGTGGTGATGCCCAGGCGGGCCGCGGTGACGGGCCCGATGGTCGAGCCGCAGGGCAGGTCGCCGCGCATGGCGAAGCGCTGCAGCGGCACCTTGGCCTGCTCGGCGGCGAGGGCCACGAGCGCGGCACCGGGCGCGTCGGTGGCGTAGCGGACGTTGGCGTTGAGCTTGAGCACCGGCCCCCCGTTGAGGGCGACCTGGTGCTCGGGATCGTGGCGGTCGGCGTAGTTGGGATGGGTGGCGTGGGCCATGTCGGCCGACAGGCACGCGGAGCGGGCGAGCGCCCGGTGCAGGTCGTCGCGGCTGCCGCCACGCGCCGTCACCGACCGTTCCAGGACGGTCGGCAGCAACGACGACGCCGCGCCGCGGTCGGATGTGGAGCCGATCTCCTCGTGGTCGAACAGGCACACCATCGGGACCGGGCCGTCGCCGGCGGACGGGGCCACCTCGGCGAGCGCCTCGACCGCCGCCCAGCAGGAGGCCAGGTTGTCGAGGCGGGCGGAGCCGAGCAGCTCCTCGTCACGGCCCACGAGCGCGCCGGGGGCCAGGTCGTGGAGCATCAGGTCCCACCCCAACACGTCGCCGGCGGACACGCCGAGCTCGTGGGCCACGAAGCCCACCAGGCCGTCCGTGCCGGTGGCGGGAGAGGGTGTCGCGTCCGGCGGCGGGGCGAGGCCCCAGAGCGGGGTCAGGTGGTGCTGGGCGTCGACCACCAGGCCCGCGGTGTTGATGTCGCGGTCGAGGTGGATGGCGAGCTGCGGGATGGCGCAGACCGGCCGGTCGATGCGCAGGAGCCGCAGCACGGCGCCGTTGCCGTTGCGGCGCACGGCGACCCGCCCGGACAGGCCCAGGTCACGATCGAGCCAGCTGGTCAGCAGCACCCCGCCGTAGGCCTCGACCCCGAGCTGCCGCACCCCCGCCCGCACCACGTCGGGCTGCGGCTTGATGCGGAGGTTGGGGCTGTCGGTGTGGGCGCCGACGATGCGGAAGCCGTCGTGGGCCTCGTGCCCGGCGCCCGTCGCCCACGCGAGCAGCGTCCCGCCTCGCACCACGAACCAGCGGCCCGGCTCGGTCGGCCAGGCGGCGTCCTCGGCCAGCCGGGTGAAGCCGGCCTCGCCCAGCAGCGCGGCGGCCGTGGCGCAGGCGTGGTACGGCGAGGGCGACGCGTCGCAGAACCCGAGCAGGCGGCGGGCGGCGTCGAGGTCGGAGGCGGGCACGGTCACGGAGCGGCGAGCCTACTGCTGCTCAGTGGGTCCGCGGATAGGTGCGCCGCTGCGGATTCGGCGGCTCTGCCGCCGAAGGTCGAACGACGCTGTACCTTCGCTCCTGGCGCCTTCGGCGCCCGGCCGCTGGGTCCGCGGCTACGCCCAACGGCGCAGCCTCTCAGGCCTCCGGGCGCGCCGGGTTGGCGCGGGGTCAGCCGGGCCGCCAGGATCGGGCGGTGGGCCAGGCCGCCGTCGACCTCGTGATCGTGCACCGCGAGAAGCCGGTCGCGCTGCGGGCCACGGTCGACCGCTTCCTGGCCCAGAGCCTCGTGCCCCGCATCGTGGTCGTCGACAACGGGTCGTCGGCCGCCGCGCTCGACCAGGTGCGGGCCGGGCTCCCGCCGGGCGTGACGCTGGTCGAGGCCGGGGCCAACACCGGCTTCGGGCCCGGCGCCAACATCGGGTTCCGCTGGCTGCTGGCCCGCAGCCCGGCCCCGTGGCTGGCCGTGTGCCCCCACGATGCCAACCCGCTGCCCGGCTGCCTCGAGCGCCTGGTCACGGTGGCGGAGGCGCAGCCCCGCGCCGGCCTGGCCTCGGCCGACGTCGGCGACGGCCTCACCCCGGTGGTCGACCGCTACTTCGGCGCCATCCCTGCGCCCGCCACGGTCGCCGCCGGCTGGGAGCCCTCGGGCTACCCCCACGGCACGCTGATGCTGGCCCGGCGCGAGCTCCTCGTCGAGGTCGGCCTGTTCGACGAGCGCTACTTCGCCTACTGCGAGGAGGCCGAGCTGGCCATCCGGGCCAAGCGGGCGGGTTGGCAGGTCGGCGTGGTGCGGGGCGCAGAGGTGCGCAACACCGACGTCGGGTCGCGGGCCGCGGTGGTGGACTACCTGCAGCTGCGCAACACGCTGCTGATGGTGCGCGAGCACTCCGGCCGCTACCACGCGGCGATCCGGCTGCTCATCGCGCTCGGTGACCTGGTGGTGGGGGTGTTCGTGCCGGCGCGCCGGGGCCCCTACTGGGCGCCCCGCGCCCGGGTGCGGGCGATCGCCCACCACCTGCGGGGCCGCTACGGGCCGCCGCCCGCCGACCTGTTCGGGCCCCGGTCCCCGTCCAAGCGGCCGTCGCCCACGTCGATCTGGCCCGTCTCGGTCGCGGCCAGGTCCGGCCGGACCCGGAGCAGGTAGGCGAGGCTCACCGCCAGGCCCACCACCAGGGTCATGGCGCCGAAGAGGATGGCCGCGAGCCAGGCCACCCGGCGACGCCCGGCGAGGGCCCACACCCATTCCGGCCGGCGGGCGGCGTCGAGCAGCGCCCACAGCGTGAGCAGCAGGGGCGCGGCGCACGCGAGGACGAAGGCTGCGGCGGTGGCGAGGTCGGACATGGGGCGCCGCCAGCCTAGGAGCCGCCCGCGGCGCGCCTCGCCCCCACGGGGCGCGCCGGGGCACGTTCCCCCCGGGGGGTCAGGTCGGGTGGGCGCGCCGGAGGCGGTTGCCGGCGTCCTCGAAGCCGGGCAGCGGCGCCTGCAGCGCGAGCCCGAGCTCGGTCACGCGGGCGCCGACCAGGTCCTCGACACCGGCCCAGTCGGCCGCGCGGGGCCCGGGGACACCGCGGTTGTAGGGCTGGTCGTACACGATGACGTGGGCGCCGTTGCTGCGCAGCGCCTCGACGTTGTGCGGCGCGTCCTCGACGTAGCAGTCGGCCTCGACCTGGGGCTTCGCGCCCAGGAAGCACAGGTCGCGGTAGGGGATGCCCGCGGCGTCGAGCCAGTCGACCGTGTCGGCCACCGCCGTGGCGTGGCCCCAGTTGACGTACAGGCGGTGGGTGATGATGCGGATCCAGACGCCGGCATCGGACAGTCGCCACAGCACCTCGGCCGCGCCGGGGATGACCGGCATCGTGCGGAAGATGCGATGCTCGCCCACGGCCGCGCGATGGAGCTCCTCGAACTGGTCGACCGAAAGGCCCCACTCCCGGAAGTCCCACGAGCGCTCGAGCGGCAGCGTGTCCGGGTCGGCGCCCGTCCGCTCGACGGCCACGTCGCGCAGCGCGGCGGTGTAGTCGCCGCACACGCCGTCGAGGTCGACGCCGAGGATGAAGCCGTCATGGGCACTCACGTGGGGGTCCTCTCTCGCCACCGGTGCCGGCCCCGACGGCCGGTGCCCTCAGGAGGCGTCGCTGCGATGAGACTGCCACACGCGATCGACGATCACGTCGGTCACCAGCAGCAGCACGGCCAGCCATCCGATCGGGTGGGGCCGGCGCATCTCGATCGGCCAGTCGAAGAACGGCGGCGGCGAGTAGCGCGCCTGCACGTAGAGCACGTAGAGGGCGCAGGCGGCCAGCGCCAGGGGGCTCGCCACCAGGAGGTAGCGCCGGAACGTCTCGTGACGGGCGCCGACACCGGCGGCCGCGCCGATGACGAGCCCCACGAACGGCCCCGCCAGCACCAGGCCGAGCAGACCGACGCCCACGCCGGTCCACACGGCGACCCGACGGGTCGGCAGCGCGCCGTCGTAGCGGAACGCCAGCACCGACGAGTAGGGCTCCGCCAGCGACGAGGGCGCGTGGACCACCGTGCGGGGCCGGCGCGCGAGCAGCACCAGGCACACGACGGCCATGACGAGCGACAGGACGATCGCCAGGTTGACCCGCTGCTGGGGCGCGAACCGCATCTCGACCTGGAAGGCGCCCGACTCGGGCGTCACCAGCCAGCCGTTGGCGAACCCGTCGACCAGCACCGGCTCGCCCAGCGACTGCCCGTCGACCGTGGCGGTCCACCCCGGGTTGTAGCTCTGCCCCAGCACCAGCCAGAACGGCTCGCCCGGCTCTGTGCCCTCGACCTCGACCGTGCTGTGGTCGTGGCCGTCGTCGACCACGGTCACGGCGGGGCCCGGGGTCGGGCCCGTCCCGGTCGCCTGCTCGACGAGCGTGCGGTCGTCGGCCGCCGAGGCCCCGCCGCCGGCGTCCGAGCGCAGGACCAGCTGGTCGACGTCGAGGCCGGAGCTGTCGCCCGGGGCTGTGTCGACCTCGTGGTCGCCGCCGTCCAGCCGCACCGGCACGCCCCCGCAGGTGGCCAGCGGCAGGGGCTCGCCCGCCAACGCCGCGTCCATCGGGCCCCGCGCCCGCACGGGCAGCGGCTCGCCGTCGATCGTGACCAGGTCGTCGCGGCACCCGGTGTCGAAGGTCTCGGGCAGCGCGGGCACCGGCGCCGCGGGCAGGCCGATCTCGGCGATGGCGGCAGGCTGGTCGACCTCGTTGTCGCTGACCCAGTCCTGGGTGGTCACGGCCCGGACGCCGGTGAGCCGGAACCGGAACGTGGAGCCCGTGACCCGCTCGGGCAGCGGCACGTCCACCACGGCCGTGCTGTTCTGCTCGGCGCTGTCCTCGACCGCCGCGACGGGGATCCGGCCCAGCGACGTGCCGTCGACCGAGACCTCGACCTCGGTGGGGACGGAGTGCAGCCCGTCCGCCACCACCGTCAGCGGCACCGAGTCGACGGTCACCGGCTCGGTGAGGTGCACCTCGACCCACTGGCGCTCGGGCGTGCCGCGCACCGTGGTCCAGGCGGTCGCCGGGTCGCCGTCGAACGCGGCGGCGGGGGTCTCCGCGGCGCCGTTGAGCTCGGTGCTGGCCCGGGCCCAGGTCACCGAGCCGTCGTGGGGCCGCCCGAGCGCCTCGTCGAGCACGAAGGAGGGGAAGCGCCGGTACAGCCGCAGGTCGCCCGTGAGGGTGAAGTCCCGACCCGAGGGCAGCGAGAACGACCGCGACATCAGCTGCTCCTCGTCCGACCGGGTCGTGTCACTCGGGTCGTGGCGCTGCCGGGTCAGCAGGATGGCGAGCGGGCGGTCGAGGGCGTCCGGTCCGGCCGCGTCGAGCAGGTCGGTCGGCAGGGCGATCGTCTCGCGCTGGAGCGGCGGGTCGTCGCCGATGGCGATCTCGCTGAAGCCGACGCTGCTCAGGCCCCCGAACCCCGGGATGTCGCCGGCGGTGTCGCCCAGGATCTCGAGCGACAGGGTGCTGAAGGTGCGCTCGTCGAAGCCGATGCGCTGGCCCGGCGTCTCCCGCGACTCGACGCCCAGGTCGACGTCGAGGGGCGGCCCGCCGTCGAACCGCATCCTGACGCCGGTGAGGAAGCGGTTGCGGGCGCCGCTGACGGGCTGGGTGAGCGTGACGTGGTCGGTCGTGACCGGCTCGCTGAGGGCCAGCTCGATGCGCTCGCCACGGGCGTCGGCGAAGGCGGACGTCCGCCAGGCGGTGTCGAGGTCGCCGTCCACCGCCAGCGCCGGGCGCTCCTCGCTGGTGTAGGTGATCGGGTTGCCGTAGCGCGTGGCGGTGGCCTCGACGCCGCCCAGCTCCTCCGCCACGGTCTGCGCCCCGTCCCCGGCCCCGGGGAACAGCGGCAGCCGGTTGTCCGTCAGGTCGGGCTCGAGCGGCTCGCTGTCGGTGGGCTCGGTGTAGCCGCGAGTGTGGCGCACGGTCGTCCACCGCTCGCCCCGGCGCCGGTTGGAGTCGGTGAGCAGCAGCACGGCGCCGTCGTCGAGCGCGTTGTCGATCTCGTCGTCGTCGAGCGACGCCGAGTAGCGGATGAGCTCGTTGCCGTCGATGAGTCCCGCGCCGGCCGCCTCGACCAGGCCCGCGCCGTCGCCCGACACCACCAGCGGCGCCTCGGTGCCGTGCGTCGACACGATCGGGACGGGGTCGGTCACCGGCAGGACCGCCAGCTCGGGCGGGTGGGGGAGGCGGGGATCGGTCTGCAACAGCAGCTCGTCGTCGAGCTGCACGTCCTCGACCGTCTCGTTGGGCTCGCCGGGGCCGAAGGGGACGGGCTCTCCGAGCCCGGGTGCCGAGGTCACCAGCGCCCAGAAGTTGCGGGGCCGGGGCGTGTTGTAGCGCTCGTACTGCAGGTCGCTCTGCACCAGCACGTCGCCCGCCCGCATCAGCCGGGCCAGCGCGGCGATGCTGTCGGGATCGGCCGTGCGCTCCTGGAGCCGGAGGTCGAACGCGTTGAGGAGGTTGGCGGACGCGGCCGAGCCGTAGGGGATCAGCTCGCGCTGCACCGAGGGGCGGTCCATCAACCCGGGCAGCAAGGGGTCGACCGTGTTGCCCCACCGGTAGCTGGCGAAGTCGCTCCCCGGCACGACCAGGACCCGGGTGCCGTCGTCGACCTCGTCGAGGTGGTCGGCCGCCTGTTGCCAGTAGGCGGGCACCGCCTCGGGCCGCCGCAGGTTCTCGGGCACGAACCGGCCCAGCCACAGGGGCGGCATGGCCAGCAGCGCCACCAGCACCACGCCCAGCGTGAGCGGCCGGGCCGACCGGGGCCAGCGGCGGGCCAGGGCGGTCACGCCGGCGCCGCCCAGCACCGCGAGGCCGAGCGCGACCAGCGGCACGGCCCGGGGCAGGCTGCGCATCGACAGCCCCACGTCCGACAGGAGGAAGACCTTGAGGGCCCGCGACCACGCGGAGCCGCCGCTCCACGGGTAGGCGCCCACCGCCAGGGCCACCCCCAGCGTGGTGAGCATCACGAAGTAGGCACGGTGCCGCCACCGGGCCACCACGCCACCCGCCAGCCCGGCGATCGGAATCATGTAGGTGAGCAGGATCAACGGCAGGAACTGCGTGTAGTCGCGGCTGGGCTCGATCCAGGGGCCCAGCCGGTCGCCGCCGTAGAAGAACCAGTAGCCGAGGCCCCGCAGCACCTCGTGGCTGACCGACACGGCCGCCACCGTGCTCGCCGTCTCGGTGTAGCGCAGGATCTCGATGCCGTTGGTGCCCTGCACCGACAGCCCGGCGACCCACCACGCCGACAGCGGCACCGTCAGCACGCCGATGCGCAGCGCCGCCCGGACAGCCGTGCGCAGCGAGATCTCGCCGCGCCACCCACACCGCGTGCGCCAGCCACAGCGCGGGTGCGACGCCCACGAGCAGCAGCGCTGTGGCGTTGACGCTGCCGCACGTCGCTACCGTGATGGCGAAGAGGGCGGGATAACGCCATCCCCGGGTGCGCGAGGTGCGGATGGTGAGCGCCACGAGCCACGGGAGCGCGCTGAACGGCAGGAGGATGGCCGACAGCCGGGCGACCAGGGTGAGCAGGTACGGCGTGAGCGCGTAGACGAAGCTGGCGGCGACCACGCCCGGGCCACTCCAGCCGAGCGTGCGCAGCAGGTACACGACACCGAGCCCGGCGGCGAACACGATCGTTCCCCACCAGAGGCGCTGGGCCGCCCAGTCGGGCACCCCGACCAGGTCGAGCAGCCAGTAGAACGGCCCCATCGGCCACAGATAGCCCACGTTCTGGTGGGTGACCGTGCCCAGGCCGATCGACGGGTCCCACATCGACCACGCCCGGCTCATCAGCTTCGACGGGTCGATGTAGAGGTACGTCTTGGTGTCGGCGCTGACCCAGCCGCGCTGGGTGAGCAGCAGAGGGACGTAGGACACGAAGGCGAGCGCGCCCACCAGCCCCAGCCAGGGTCGGCGCGGCGACGCCGGGGCCCGCACCGCGGCGCGCGGGACGCTCGCCGGTGCCGGCCCGGGCGACGCGGGCGCGACCGTGGCCAGCACCGGCCAGCGCCGGATGCCGCGCGCCAGCTTCGAGAACCGTCCCGTCATCGTCGCGAGCGTCGCCGTGACACCTCGTCGGCGACCACCTGCATGAGCCCGGTGGCCGTGTTCGACCAGGTCAGCTCGGCCGCCCGGGCGAGCGCGCCCTGGCTCAGCCGGGCCCGCAGGTCGGGATCGGCCAGGACCGTCGCCATGGCGTCGCCCAGGCTGCGGGCGTCGCCGTCGGCCAGCAGGCCGCTCTCGCCGTCGCGGACGGCGTCGGCGTGGCCGGCGATGCGCGTGGCGACCGCGGGCGTCCCGCAGGCAGCGCCCTCGGTGAGGGTCATGCCCCAGCCCTCGCGGGCCGAGGCCGAGGCGACGATCCACGCCTGGCGGTAGAGGTCGATCTTCTCCGCCTCGGTGAGGTGGCCACGGAGGGTGACCCAGTCGCCGGCGTCGAGCTCGTCGATGACGGACTCGACCAGGGGCCGCTCGTAGCCGTCACCGACGATGTGCAGGCGGAGGCCGGGCACCGTGGCCCGGGCGTGGTGGGCGGCGCGCACCAGCATGTCGTAGCGCTTCACGGGGGCGATGCGGCCGAGGGCCATCACCAGAGGCTCGGGAGACCGCTCGCCGCCGGGCGAGAACCGCGGGTCGATGCCGGGGTGGACGACGGTCACCCGGTCGGCGCGGAAGCCCAGCTCGTCGACCAGCTCGCGCTTGGACGACTCGGACAGGGTGGCCACCGCCGAGCCGCGGTAGAGCGGCGGGGCCACCTTCGCCTCGAAGGTCGCGCCCAGCGGCCCCAGCTTGGGCCCGAGCGTCATGTTCCACATCTCGGCATGGACGTGGTGGAGCAGGATGACGCGCGGTCCACGGCACCAGACCGGGCTGAGGAAGGGCATGCCGTTCCAGATCTCGACGAGGACGTCGCGGGGCCCGGTGCGGCGCGCGATCTCGGCCGCGGCCGCGCGGGGGAACACCAGGTGGCGCCCGGCCCGCCGGATGACCTTGTAGCCGTCGCGCACCGCCTCGGTGGGCTGGCCCTGGGCCCACGAGGTGCGCAGCGTGATGTCGAGCCCCGCCGCAGCCCAGAGCTTCGCCACCTCGTGGATGTGCACCTCGGACCCGCCCGCCTCGACGTCGTCGAGGTCGCGCCAGGCCAGCACGTGGATGCGGCGCACGCCGGCCGCGGCCGCGATGTCGCCGATCTTGGCGACCGGATCGGCGGCGGCGGCGAAGTCAGGCACGGCGTTGCTCACAGGTGGTGGTCCTCCCCAGTGCCGGACCGGGACCTCGACAGGGTGCGCTGCGGTCGCGCGTGCGGTTGAGGCTCGGCTGCCGGATCGGCCGTATGCTACGGACTTCCGCGCCAGCGCACCAACGACAGGGGGAGGTGCGCCCGACACGACGGAGCAGCCGTGCCCGACAGCGACGCCACCACCGCGACCGACCTCGACACCGCCCTCGACGGCGTCGACGGATGGTTCAGTCCCGACCAGGTCGCCCGGGTCGTCGAGCGGGCCGGCGCCGTGCCGGCGACCGGCCGCATCGTGGAGATCGGCAGCTTCCGCGGCCGTTCCACCATCGCCATCGCCCGGTCCGCGCCCGAGGGCGCCGAGATCGTGGCCATCGACCCCCACGCCGGCAACGACCGGGGTCCCCAGGAGATCGAGGGCTTCGAGACCGAGGCCGCGGTCGACTCGAAGGTGTTCCTCACCAACCTCGAGCGGGCCGGGGTGCGCGACCGCGTCACCTACGTGCGCAAGTTCAGCCACGACGCCCTCGACGACGTCGCCGGCCCCATCGACATGCTGCACATCGACGGCGCCCACCGCTACGGCCCGGCCAGCGAGGACATCGCCCGCTGGGGCGATCGGGTGGTCCCCGGGGGCACGCTGCTGGTGCACGACTCGTTCTCGTCGATCGGCGTCACGCTGGCGCTCGCCGCCAAGGTGATGTTCTCGGGCGGGTGGCGCTACGCGGGGCGCAGCCGGTCGCTGGCCGAGTACCGGCGGGAGCCCGTGCGGGGCACGGCCCGGCTGGCCAACGTCGGTCGTCAGCTCGCGCAGGTGCCTTGGTTCGCCCGCAACGTGACGATCAAGCTGCTCATCGTGGCCAAGCTGCCCCAGGCCACCCGCCTGCTCGGGCACACCGGCGAGAACTGGCCCTACTGAGTCGCGGAGGGCTCGCTGCCGGCCTCGACCGGCTCGGCCCGCTCGGGGTCGGTGGGACGCGGGTCGGCCGGGACGGGCTCGCCCGCCAGCGACTCGGCCTGGGCGGGCGACCCGCTGCGGGCCGGCAGCCCGGTCGGCGTGCCGCCGCGGCGCAGCACCCGGTCACGCAGGCCCCACCAGGTGACGAGCGACATGGCCTCGCCGATGATGTGCCACGACATCTTCGACACGCCCCGTACCCGGTCGTTGAAGGTGATCGGCACCTCGACGATCGTGGCGCCCAGCCGGTGCGCCCGGTACGACAGCTCGAGCTGGAACCCGTAGCCGGTCGCCTTGGTGGCGCTCGCCTCGACCGTCTCGAGGATGTCGGCCCGGTAGGCCCGGAAGCCGGCCGTGGCGTCCTTCACGCCCAGGCCGAGGACCGTCGACGCGTACAGGTTGCCCGCCCGCGACAGCAGCTGGCGCACGAGCGGCCAGTTCGCCGTGGCCCCACCCTTGACGTAGCGCGACCCGATGGCGATGTCGGCACCGGCGTCCACCTCGGCCAGCAGGGCCGGCAGTCGCTCGGGTGGGTGCGACAGGTCGGCGTCCATCTGCACGACGACCTCGTAGCCCTTGGCGAACGCCTGCTTGAACCCGGCCCGGTAGGCACCGCCGAGGCCGCCCTTCCCGGGGCGCACGAGGACGTCGACCCGCCCGAGCTCCTTCGCCGCGGCGCGGGCCAGGTCGGCCGTGCCGTCCGGGCTGGCGTCGTCGACCACCAGGAGGTCGACCTCGGGAGCCACGTCCCGGACCTTCGCCAGCACGTCGGCGATGTTCTCGGCCTCGAGGTAGGTGGGGATGATGACGAGCGTTCTCATGCTGAGCCCCAGATGTCGCTTGTGCCGCCAACGGTACCCGTTGCCCCTCGGCCGTGTCCGATGACACCTCGGTCAGTGGTCATGCGCTGCCTTCCCCCTGCTCACAGCGGACGTAGAGCTCGAAGATCGGGCGGCCGGGACCGGCCGACGCCGAGTTGTCGCCGTAGCTGTCGTGCCGGCAGAACAGCTCGTCGAGGACCTGGTTGGGCTCGTTCGAGCCCGGTTCCATCGACGTGTTCGGCTCGAACCAGTTGTCGTACATCGTCGACAGGATCACCACGTCGGCGGCCCGCACCTCGTCGGCCAGCCCCGAGTCCTCGGCGTTGGCCACGCCCGGGTCCATCTCGATGAAGCGGGTGCCGGGCACGAGGTCGGGCAGCATGAAGTACAGGTACGACTCGCTGTAGGGGGTCACCGCCAGGTCGCCGGGGCCCACGATCAGGCGGTCACCGGGCTCGGTCAGCTCGTCGATGTCGGCGAACATCGCCTCGGCGGCCTCACCCACGTCCTGGCGGCCGTAGTAGAAGCTGCGGCTGCCGTGGTCCACGGAGAAGAAGTGGCGGTCGTGGTCGACGCTCTGGGCCGCGTAGTCGGCGTACCAGCGATAGGTGAAGTGGGGGAACAGGAGCATCAGCGCGAGCGGTGCCAGCACGGCGAGCCGCATCACCAGCGGGCGGGTGCCCCGCAGGCGGGCCACCTCGGCCAGGAACGCCGGCAGCAGGCCGAAGGCGACGCAGCTCACCCACGACAGGTGGGCGGTGTCGGCCCGCTGCACCGCCTGGGGCAGGAGGCCCACGGCGAACAGGCTGAGCGCCATGAGGCGCCAGCCGTGCTCGCTGCCCGCCCGCCGCGCCCACACCGCGATGACCACCAGCGCGGCCGTGACCGCCACCAGCGACCAGAAGAACAGGAAGATCTGCATGGGCTGCTCGGCGGCGGGCAGCGGCCACGGGAACTTGCGGAAGGCGAACGCCCGGTTGAGGAAGCTCGTGTAGGTGTCGTGCGGCGGTGGGAAGGGCAGGCGGCGCCCGGCGCGCAGCTCGAAGACCGGCTCGAGCACCATGCCCCGGACCGCGTTGCCCGGGCCCGCGAGGGCGGCGTGCACCAGGTAGGGGCTGACGCCCAGCAGGGCGCCCGTGGCCAGCTTGCGCCGGCCGGCGCCGTCGAGGGCGCGCACGAACAGCACGCCGAGGCCCAGGCCGAGGCAGATCACCAGGTCGGGCCGGAACAGCAGGGCGGCGCCGCCCAGCAGCCCGGCGACCAGCAGGCCGCGCGGGCGGCGCATGCCAGGATCGAGCGCCCGGGTCGCCACGTGCAGCGACCACAGGGCGAGCGCGATGCCGCCCACCCAGGCGAGGGCCGTCACGCCGATCGGGGGGATGATGACCAGGGCGGTGACCCCGCCGGCCACGGCGGCGACGTAGCGGCCCCACCGGAAGCCGATGGCCGTCATGGCCGAGATGAGACCGACGAGCTGCAGGAAGCCCACCAGCCGCTCGGTGAAGAGCGAGACGCCGAACACCTTGAAGAACGCGGCGATGGTCCAGATGCTGCCCGGGCCGTACAGGTGGAGGTAGTCGCGGTTGGGGACGTCGCCCGCGAGCAGCCGCTCGGGGAACACCAGCATGAAGCCCTCCTCCATAGGAGGGCCGGGGGCCCGGAACACGCCGCGCAGCGGGAGGGCGATCACGAGGCCCACCACCAGCGTCGGCGCTAGCCAGCGGTGGCGGCGGAAGAAGGCGCGCACGGCGCGGGCCCGGCCCCCACCGTCGGGCGCCCGGCGCACCGGCGCCGATCCGGCCCCGGTGGTGGGGCCGGCCGCGGCTCCCGCCGCGTCCACCGGTTCCGCGGGTCCCGTCACGTCCGTCGACGCGGCCCCGGCGGTCGCGCCCGTCGTGCCGGTCGGCGGCTCCGCCGACGTGTCGGCGGGCGGCGCGATCGTGGGGGCGGACGCGTCGTCGTCAGCCATCAGCGGTGACCCCGGCGGGCAGGCCGACGGGCCGCCAGGTGGCGAACAGCCGGGTGCCCCGGTCCTTGAGAGCCAGTGCGGGCCGCTCGACCACCACGTAGGACACGGCCGCGGCGGCCACGCTGAAGACCAGCGTGAACAGCAGGGCGGGCGGGAAGGATCCCGTGAAGGTCGGGACGTCGAACACGTCTAGGTAGATGTCCAGGACCCCCTCGTGCCACAGGTACACGCCGTAGGACACCATGCCCAGCGCCACCATCGGTCGGCTGGCCAACCAGCGCAGCGACCGCGGAAGCGTCGCACCTGCGAGAGCCACCGGCAAGACGACGAGGAACCCGACGGCCACGTAGAGCACTTCCTTGGTCACCCCGAGGCCCGGGCTGGCGGCCCCGATGCCGAAGCCCAGGTCGAGCTGGGTGGCGACCACCCAGAAGCAGGCGGCGGCCCCGACCCAGCAGGCCATGGGATGGCGCCGCGGCGCTTCGAGCACGGCGAACGGCCGGTCGCGCCGCCGCGACCACTCGAGCGCGAGCGCCAGTGCCATGCCGGGGACGAACATGTGGAAGTTCGCCACCAGCCAGTGGATGCGCGGGTCGATCGTGCCGAGCGTCGGGTCGCTGGTGTCGACGGTGTGGACCCAGTAGCGGAACGCGAGCGAGCCGGCCGCCGCCGCGGCGAGCGCCGCCGTCTCGACGGCGACCGCCCGCCGCGCTGCGAGGCGGCGGGCCAGCCAGGCGGCGCCGGCGGCCCACAGCGGCAGCACCAGGTAGAACGCGACCTCGTTGGTAAGGGTCCACGCCTGCTGGAGCCCGCCGAGCGCGGTGTGGGCCGAGTAGCTCTGGCCCAGCCCGTAGAAGACGAGGAAGTCCCACAGCCCCTGCACCTCGTCGCGGCCCCGGGTGTCCAGGACCACCACCAGGATCGTGAATGCGAACCAGTAGGCCGGGAAGATGCGCAGGAACCGGTTGCGGAGGTAGTCGCGGGTGGCCGGCCCGGGCCGGCCGTCGAGGCGGCGCGCCACGAAGGGCCGGTACAGCAGGAAGCCCGACAGCACGAAGAACACCGCCACCCCCACGTCGAGGCGGGCGAGGTAGTGGCCGCGCGGGTCGGTGACGCTGAAGCCGACCTTGAGGGCGACGTGGGTGACGAGCACGCCGAGCGCGGCCAGGGCCCGGACGCCGTCGAAGCCCGCGAAGCGACCGCCCGACGATCCCAGCCCGCCGGGCGGATCGGCCTCGGTGTCGGGCGCCGGCCGGGAAGGCGGACGGCGCCGGCCCGCGCGCCACGCGCGCCAGCGCCGTCCGGCCGCGGTCAGCGCCGCGTCCGCCGACACCCCGGCGGGGATCATGAGCGCCAGCTCCGCCGGCAGGCGGAACCGGGTGTTGCCGTAGATGACCGCCACCGTGACCACCACGCTGGCCACGATCGCCACCAGGGGGAAGATCGGCCGCCCCGCCCGCCGGAGCCCGAGCAGGCCCACCCCACCGGCGATGGCCACGGCGTACCAGGTGAACAGGCCCAACTGGCCGAGCACCGGCTCCTTGGTCTCGACCTCGGTGTCGAGGAAGATCTGCTCCTGGGGCTGGTACAGGCCGAAGGTGCGGCCCACCCGGCCGGCCACCACGTAGGGCACCCGATCCTGGTTGGCCCGGGCGTAGCGGAAGGCGATCTCGCGGAAGCCCCTGCCCTGCACCGAGGCGTCGCCCTCGCCGACCAGGTGCTCGGTGGCCTGGATGCAGGCCAGCGACCAGTAGCCCACCCGGTCGCCGTAGTAGACGGTCTCGCAGTTGGCGGTGCCGAGCGTCTGGTCGAACTGCGCGGACAGGGTGACCGGTTCTGTGAAGCGGGCCATGTTGTAGCCGACCCAGGGGGCGATCACGAGGGCCGCGGCCAGTCCGGCCAGCGCGAGCTGCGGCAGCCGACGGACGCGGTCGTCGCGGACGCTCCCGCCGTCTGGGTCCTCGGCCGCCCGACCCCGCCACCACAGGAGGGGGACGGCGATGAGCGGCCCGAGCAGGATGGCCTCGGACCGCACCAGCGACGCCAGCCCGATCACCACGCCGAACGCCACCGCCGACCGGGTGGTGGGGCGGTCCCACCACCGGTAGGCCGCGATGAGCACCAGGGCGGTGGTGCCGACCACCATGCTCTCCGACACCACCATGGCGTCGAAGTAGAAGATGTTGGGGCTCAGTGCGGCCAGGCCCGCCACGATCAGGCCCACCCGCTCGCCGGCGATGCGGCGGCCCGCCAGGCCCATGGCCGCCACCCCGGCGGCCCCGATGAGGCACGAGATCACCTGGTGCTGGAAGAACGAGCGCAGGCCCAGCCACGAGAAGGCGGCGAGCACGGTCATGAAGCCCGGGGGGTGGTCGGCCCCGGGGGAGCGCACGCCGAACAGCAGGTACCGGTAGGGGTGGACGTAGCCCTCCCCGTCGGCCAGCAGGTTGGCGCCGTGGTGGTAGTAGTACGGATCGCCGATGAC
Source organism: uncultured Acidimicrobiales bacterium (assembly GCA_963842395.1). GTDB lineage: Bacteria > Actinomycetota > Acidimicrobiia > Acidimicrobiales > VFJN01 > ZC4RG19. Next base: position 654,822 of record CAWJGJ010000001.1, on the reverse strand, counting down.
GTCCCAGGGCGTGCGCCACCCCAGCACGTAGGTGAGCCGCAGGACCAGCGCGCCGCCCACGATGGCGCCGAGCCACCACCAGAACCGCCGCGGCCGGCCCGGCCCCGTCACGGCGCCGGGCGCGGGCTCGGCCACCGGCTGGTCGCGGCCGGGGTCGCCCGGCTCGGGGCCGGGGGACGCAGTCGTGTCAGGCGTGGTTGCGGTGGTGGTCATCGACGGTGCCGGGGCCGGGCCGCGCCGCCTCCCGACGTCGACGTCGAGCCCTACAGCCGAGCGGCACGGCCACCGCACGACACTAGTGCGGGACCGCCCGGAGGGAGGGGAACGCGGTGCGCGGTAGGCGGGGTGGCTAACGTGACCCGCCGTGCCTGACGCGCTCCGACACTGGGGGAGCCGAGCGCTGCCACCCCTACCGCCGCTCGACCGTCGCGCCCGCTGGTTGCTGGCCGGCATCGTCGCCGTCGGTGCGGTGCTGCGGGTGGTCTGGGCGCTGAAGGCGCAGCAGCCGGGCGAGCTGCGCGACCCCGTGCTGTACCTGATCCTCGGCGACCACGTGGCCGCCGGCGACGGGTTCACCTACGGGTTCGAGGCCGACCAGGGGACCAGCGCCTACTACCCGCCGGGCTACCCGGTCGCCCTCGGCGGGGTGGCGTGGCTGGTGCGGCTGGTCGCGTCCGACGCCGCCATCTTCGACGTGGCCATCTGGTTCAACGTCGTGCTGTCGGTCGCGACGATCGGGCTGGTGTTCGTGCTGGCCCGGCGGGTGGCGGGCGACCGGGCGGGCCTGGCGGCCGCCGCCATCTGGGCGCTGTGGCCCAACCTGGTCTTCCACAGCGGCATCGTCCTCACCGAGACCCTGTTCCTGTTCCTGCTCGTGGCGCTGCTGATCGTGCTGCTCGGCGACGCCGCCGCCGCTGCCGCACCCGGGCGGGCGCGGCTGGTGGTGGTGGGGGTGCTGTTCGGGCTCACGCTGTTGGTGCGCCCGGTGTCGGTCGTGATGGCGCCGGTGCTGCTGGTGCTGTGGTGGGGCCGGGGGGCGCGGGCGGCGCTCGGGCGGTTGGCGCTCGTCGGCGGGGTCACCCTGGCGGTGCTGGTGCCGTGGTCGGTGCGCAGCACCCTGGCGATGGACGCGCCCGTGCTGATGTCGCTCAACTTCGGGGACAACCTGTGCCTGGGGCACAACCCGGGCGCGTCCGGTGGCTTCGGCGACCTCGGCGCGTACTGCTACACGGCCGACGACCTGCAGCGGCCCGAGTCCGAGACGCGGCGCCAGTCCGAGAACATTGACCTCGCGCTGACCTACATCCGCGAGCATCCCGGCACCACGCTGTCCCGCACCCCGTCCAAGCTGCGGATCACCTTGCAGGACGACTACGACGGGCTGCGGGTGGCCGAGGACTTCGGCGCCCGCCCCCTGTTCTCGTCGAGCACGCGATGGGCTGGAGCTGGTCGCCAACGCCTTCTACCTGCTGGTGGCGGCGGTGGCGGTCGCCGGCGGCGTCGCCCTCCTGCGGCGGCCGGACCCGGCCCGGCGCGGGCTGTTCCTGGTGGTCGCCGGGGCGGCCCAGCTGATCTCGCCGCTGGCCACCTTCGGCGACGCCCGGTTCAAGATGCCCATCTACCCCACGGTCGCCATCTGCGCCGCGGTGGCGGTCGCCGGACTGTGGGAACGGTGGGCCGGTGCACCCGCCGCCGGGACCGGGCCGGGCGCCGACGCGGGCGACGCCCCGGCGGACGGCGGGGACGGCCTGGGTGGCAGCCCCGACTCTGGGGGCGACGGCGGTGCCGTCGACGGCGGTGACGTCGAGGGCGGCGAACGCGACCAGACGGCCGACCGGGGGTCGCCCGCAACGGCCTGAGGGACGCGGGCTCTGCCCGTGCGGGCCTGGGCCTCAGCCCTTGGGCAGCAGGGGAGCGTCGCGGCCGGTGCCGCGGGGGCCCATGCCGGGGGAGGCCGCGGGGGCGGGCGCGGCGGTTGGGTCGTCGCCCTCCTCGTGGTACTCCTCCTCGACGTTGACCGACCAGACGTCGTGGTCGGCGCCGGCGACGATGTTCTCGACCGTCAGCATGGCGGTGTACATCGAGTGATCCTGGTTGTTGTACCGGTGCATCCCGTTGCGCCCGACCGGGTGCACGTTGGGGGCGTTCTCGGCGAGCCAGCCGCGCAGGACGTCGACGTTGCGCTGGTAGGCCTGGTCGTAGACCGGGTACGCCTTGGGCATCCGCACCACGTAGCCGGCCTCGACGTCGGCCGCCTTCACGAGATCGAGCTCCTCGAGCTCCTTCTTGCCGATCTCGATGAGCTCCTCGTCCGGGGCCGACCACCACTCGTCGCCCTCGGTGACCGTGTACTCGAGGCCGAGCACGTTGTGGCCCTCGGCGACCATGTACGGCGACCACGAGCCGAAGTTCTGCACCCGCATCGTCTTGACCTCGGGGGCGTGGATGTAGATCCAGTTGTCGGCCCACGGCACCTTGTCGGCCGGCACCACCAGGGCGACGCTGAGGAAGTCGCGGAAGGCCAGGTCGTCGGCCGCGGCCTGCACCTCGGCGGGAACCGGCGGGTCCATGGCCCGCAGGAGGAGCGGGAAGGGCATCGAGGAGATGACGTGGTCCGCCGGGTACTCGGTGGTGACGCCGTCGGTCTCGGCGACGACGGCCGTCGCCCGGCCGCCGGTGTGGCGGATCCTGGTGACCGGCGTCTCCATGATCACCTTGGTGCCGCCGGCCTCGACCAGGTCGCGGCACCGCTCCCACATCATCCCCGGGCCGTACTTGGGGTACTGGAACCGGTCGATCAGGCTGGTGACCTGCTTCGACCCCTTGCGGGCGCCGGCGAAGCGGGCGCGGGTCGGCTCCCACACCGCGTCCCACAGCGACATCCCCTTGATGCGCTGGGCGCCCCAGTCGGCCCCGATCTGCGACGGGGGGACGGCCCACAGCTTCTCGCTGTAGGTCTTGAAGAAGTGCCCGTAGAGCCGCCAACCGTAGTTGGCGGCGACGTAGCCCTCGAGCGTCGACATGTCGCGCGGCGGGCGGACCCGCACCCACAGGAACGACAGCCCGCAGCGGACCGCCTCGAGCACGCCCAGCTTGCGCATGGCGTCGAACGGCTTGAGGGGGTAGTCGAAGAACTTGCCCTGGTAGTAGATGCGGCTCGAGCGGGGACGGAGCATGAACTCGTCGTCCTCGAGGATCTCGTGCCAGAAGTCGTCGACGCGCTTGACCTTGGTGAAGAAGCGGTGGCCGCCGATGTCGAAGCGCCACTTGTCTCGCTGCACGGTGCGGCTGATGCCGCCCACCATGTCGTCGGCCTCGAGGACCGTCGAGCTCGCGCCCGCCTTCACCAGCTCGTGGGCGGCCGTGAGCCCGGCCGGCCCGGCGCCGATGATCACGATGCTGCCCGGCCCGCCCTCGCCGTGTTGGCTGGTGCGAGCCGAGGGCGCGGCGTCGTTCGTCGTCTCGGGCTCGCTCACGTATCGCTCTCCCTCAGCGCTGCGGGACGTGACCCGCCACTCTACCGACGGCGGCCACCCCGAGTGCCACTTGCGCGCGCCCGGACCTGCCGTGACGCGCAGCGTTGGCGAAGGCGCACCGGCACGTTGCTACCATCCGCGCCGCATGCGCACCCTCGTCGACGAGGGGGTCGACGACGCTGCCGCCCCCGCCGAGGCCGGGCGACGCGTCGTCCCGGCCCCGAGCCTCGCCAACCTCGCCGTCGCGGCCGCCGTCGTGCTCGGCATCCTCCTCCGGTTCGTCCAGCGCTCGCCCCTGTGGCTCGACGAGGCGCTCAGCGTCAACATCGCCCGTCTCCCGGTCGACGACCTGCTCGAGGCGCTGCGCCACGACGGCCACCCGCCGCTGTACTACCTGCTGCTGCACGCATGGATGGCCGTGGTCGGCGAGGGCGACATGGCCGTACGGGCGCTGTCGGGCATCTTCGCGATCGCGTCGCTGCCCCTCGCCTACATCGCGGGCCGCCGACTGGCCGGCACGTCCGGGGGGCGCTGGGCGGTGGTGGTCTTCGCGCTGTCGCCCTACTGCGTCCGCTACGCCACCGAGACCCGCATGTACTCGCTGGTGATGCTGCTCGTGCTCGGCGGCTACCTGCTCCTGGTCGACGCCCTGGCCCGCCCCACGTGGGTCCGGCTGGTGGGCCTCTGGCTGCTGTCGGGCCTGCTGCTGCTCACCCACTACTGGTCGTTCTACCTGCTGGCCGTCGTCGGGCTGGTCCTGGCGGCGCGGGCGTGGCGCCGGCCCGACGAGCGCCGGAACACGGTCCGCGCCCTGGTCGCCGTCGCCGCCGGCGGCGTGCTGTTCCTGCCCTGGCTCGGCGGCTTCCTGTATCAGTCGGCCAACACGGGCACGCCCTGGGGCGCGCCGTTCCGGCCCACCGCGGTCGTGCAGGCCACCATCAGCGACATGGGCGGCGGCACGCTCTCGGAGGCGTCGCTCTACGCCACCGCCGTCGTGGTGCTCGCGTTGGTGGCGCTGTTCGCCGCCCGGTCGGCGGGCACCGAGCTGGTACTCGACCTGCGCACGGCACCGACGGTGCGGCTCGAGCTGGCGGTCGTGATGCTGGTGCTGGGCCTGGGCGCCGCGGTGGGGATCGCCACCTCGGCCACCTTCCAGAGCCGCTACGCCGCGGTGGTGGTCCCGCTGCTCCTGCTGGCGGTCGCCGTCGGCATCACGCGGGTGCCCGGCCGGGCGCGCGCCGTGGCCGGTCTGCTGTACGTGGGCCTCTCGATCGCCGGGATCGCCTGGGTGAACTACTACCAGCGCACCCAGGCCGACGTGGTGGCCGCGGCCGTGGCCGAGCGCGCCCGACCGGGCGACGTCGTCGTCTACTGCCCCGACCAGCTGGGACCCGCCTACTCGCGGGCGATGCCGGCGGGCGTCGAGGGCGTGAGCTACCCGCAGCTGACCCCGCCCGAGCGTGTCGACTGGGTCGACTACGCCGAACGCAACGCCGCGGCCGACCCTGCGGCCGTGGCCCGCGATGTCCGCTCGCTGGCCGGGGACAACGCCGTCTTCGTCGTCTGGATGTCGGAGTACCGCACGCTCGGGCAGCAGTGCGAGACGCTGCTCGCCGAGCTGGGCGCCACCGACTCACTGGTGATCCAGGACCAGAGCCGGTTCTACGAGCCGGCGTTCCTGTCCTGGATGCCGGCGTCGGGCTGAGGCCCTGCCGACCGCTGAGGCCCTGCCGACCCTCGGGCCGATGGGCGGACGCGGCCGCCGGCCCGGCCTCGCCGACGCGTCAGCCCGCGACCGCCCGCAGGCCGGCGACCCCGTGCTCGCACCGGCGGACCACCAGCAGGTCCGCGGTGCGGAAGCTGGCCATGCGGACGCTCCACGAGTCGATCACGTCGCGGCCGTCGCCCCGGCGGAAGAACGTGGTCATCGGGCCTTCCTGCTGGTAGGCGTCGGCGCCGTCGACGGTCTCGACGGTGCGGTCCCGCAAGGTCACCTCGAACGTCGGCATGACCGCACCATACGGTCGGCCTCCTGTGCGCTACGAGAGGGGCAAGCCTGTGGATTGCGAAAGTTGTCCACAGGCCGGGCGCCGGGGCGGGCGCCGTCGGGGGATCCCCGGGCCCGCGGCCGCGCCGTGCCATCCTCTCGCACCATGACTCCCGTCGAGGCTCTGTCGTTCGCCTGCCCCCGGTGTGGCGCGCCGGCGACCGCCACCTACTACGGACCATGCGACGGGTGCCGCGGCCAGCTGCGCGAGGCGGTCGCGGGCGTGGCCCGCGAGGTCGAGGCGGTCGCCTACGAGCCGAAGATGAACGTCACGCCGAATGCGATCGCGACGAAGGACTGACGCCCCGTCAGGCTTGCACGTCCATGTCGGACATGTGACGAATGTCAACTGGTTGCGCGAATCCGCCCGGGGTACAACACTGCACTCCGTACGGACGTACAGCCGTGCCGTGAACGCTGGGGAACCTCCGGATCCGCGTGTCCGGGGTTCGGCTGCGATCTCGGCGCGCGTCTGTGGTGGGGAAGCGTTCGCAGGACAGGCCGCGTCGGAGCCGCGCTCCCACGCCGACGTGAAACGGAGCCGACACGGTGGTTCGACGCATACCGATCCGGGCGAAGGTCGCCGGGGCGTTGGCCGTTCCCCTCATCGGCCTCGCGGCCGTCGCGGGCACGGGGGTGTCGTCGAACGCCTCGCAGGCTGACAGCGTCGCCGGCCAGGCCGAGCTCGCCGTCGCCTCGATCGGTCACGCCGGCCTGATCGGCATCCTGCAGAACGAGCGAAACCTGGCCCTCGTCGAGATGCTCGACCTCGCCGACTACATCGAGCTCGAGGTGACCGACCAGGACGTCGCCCGCCAGGAGACCGACGCCGCCAACGCCGCGCTGCGCCGCGGCGTCGCGGGCCAGACCGACGCCCTGCGGGACGACTACGGCACCGCGCTGCTGGTGCTGGAGGACCTGCCCGAGGTGCGGGCCGAGGTGGACGCCGCCCGCCGGCGCCCGGGCCCCCTCAACCGCGACCGGGCGCACGAGGTGTTCGAGCGCTACACGATGATGGTGGAGGCGTTCTTCGCATCGCACGACCGGTTCTCCCTGGTGGTCGACGATCCGGCGCTCCGCCAGGGCGACGACCTGCTGCACTTCTCCTCACACGCCACGGACGCGACCGCCCAGCTCGTCGAGCAGGTGCTCTACACCAGCTCGGGCTTCAACGGCATCGACCAGCCCGTCGAGGTGGCGGCCATCGCCCGGCTCCAGCGCGACGTGGCCGCCCACCTCAACGTGGTGCGGGTGAAGGGCACGGGCGACTACTTCCCAGCGGCGGACGAGCTGCTGAACAACCCGCGCGTCACCGACCTGCCCGAATTCATCGACGACGCCATCCGAACCGAGGGGACCGTCGACCCGGTCGAGCTGCTGGGCACCACGCCCCTGGGGCCCGACGGGGGCCACGCCGAGTTCGGCGCCGCGGTGGCCGAGGTGCTGGACGCGCGGGCCGACGCGCTCCACGACGCCGCCGAGGCCCGGCGCCGCCTCTACCTGGGCGGGGCGTTCGCCCTCCTCGGGCTGGCCCTGCTCATCGCCTGGTGGGTCAGCCGCTCGATCACGGGTCCCCTCCGCGACCTCAGCATCAAGGCCCGGCAGATGGCCACCTACCGCCTGCCGGCCGCGGTCGAGGACATCCTGATCGCCCCGTCCGGCGAGGACCTGGTCATGCCCGAGGCCGACCCCATCGTGGTGGCGACGCGCGACGAGGTGGCCGACGTGGCGGGCGCCTTCAACGACGTGCAGCACGCCGCCATCGGGCTCGCGGTCGAGCAGGCCGCCCTGCGGCGCAACGTCGCGGAGTCGTACGTGAACCTGGGCCGCCGCAACCAGAACCTGCTCGGCCGGCTCATCGACGGGCTGGGCACGCTCGAGCGCCTCGAGACCGATCCCCAGCGACTCGACCAGATCCGCAAGCTCGACCACCTCGCCACCCGCATCCGCCGCAACGCCGACTCGTTGCTGGTGCTGTCGCACCCGAGCTCGACGCCGGGCATGCACGCCCCGGTCGAGATCGCCGACGTGGTGCGCGCCGCGCTGGGCGAGATCGAGAACTACGAGCGCGTGCTCGTGCGCTCCCTCGACCCGGCAATGGTGCTGGGCGGCGCGTCGGCCGACATCGCGCACCTGCTGGCCGAGCTGATCGAGAACGGGCTCCGCCACTCGCCGCCCCGCGAGCTGGTCGAGGTGAGCGGCCGGCGCACGCCCACCGGGTACGCGCTCAATGTCGTCGACCACGGCCTCGGCATGTCGCCCGAGGACATCGAGCGGGCCAACCAGCGGCTGGCCGGCAAGGAGTCGTTCACCGTCACGCCGGCCAAGTACCTCGGGCACTACGTCGCGGCGGTGCTGGCTGCCCGGCACGGGGTCAAGGTGCAGCTCCAGGGCTCGGTCGTCGTCGGCATCGCCGCGCTCGTCGAGCTGCCCGGCTCGCTGCTCGCGGGCGACTCCCGCGCCCTGCCGGCGCCCAGCACGCCGGCCCTGGACGCGCCACCACCGGGCGCATCGCCCGAGCCGGCGCCCGTCGCCGGCCCGATCGACGTGCCGGCCGGCGACGAGGCGGGCAGCACGCCCAGCGCCGACGACGTGCGCGAGGCGGTCGCGCTGCTGCGGTCCGGCGGCGCCCCCACACGCCCGGTCCAGCCACTCGCCGCGGCCCGGCCCCCGGAACGACAGACGTCGGGCCTGGCCGGGGCCCGCAACGGCATCACGCGCAGCCCGCTCGTGATCCCCGACCCGGACACGAACGGCGACGGCGGCCCGCCGCTGCCGGAGCGCACCGCCAGCGGCCTGGTCCGCCGGGTGCGGGGCGCACACGTGCCGGCCGGCGCCGCGGTGGCACAACCGCCCTCGGCGCGTGCGCGAGGATTGGGCGAGTCGGCTGGGGCACCGTCGACGCCAGCGGTCGACGGTCCCGAGTTCCACCGGTTCCTCACGAGCCTGGTGGGGGGCGTGCAGCGCAGCCTCGACGGGCAGAGCGCGGCGGACGGCGAGGCGGACGACACCCGAGACGAGAGATGACGATGCTCACCGAGGAAGCCCGTAACTTCAACTGGCTGCTCAGCTCCTTCGTCAGCGAGACCGCCGGCGTGACCGATGCGGTGGCCGTCTCGTCCGACGGTGTGCTGATCGCCCGGTCGAACGCGGGCGGCGCGCCGGAGGGCGAACAGCTCTGCGCCATCATCTCGGGCTGCGCCAGCCTGGCGCACGCCGCCGACCGGGCGATGGACCGCGAGGGCCTCGAGCGGGTGATCATCGCCATGAAGCTGGGGTTCCTGTTCGTGAGCGCCATCGCCGACGGCAGCTGCCTGGGCGTCGTGGCGATGCGCGACTGCGACGTCGGCTCGATCGGCTACCAGACGACCGAGCTGGTGGTGCGCGTCGGCCAGCTGCTCACGCCCGCGCTGCGTGAGGAGCTCAAGGCGCTCGCGTCGTCCGGCTGACGCGCTCCGCGCGTTCCCCCTCGTGCCGCGGCACCGGGAGGATTAGCGTTGTGACGTGGACGGCCCGCCGGTGGCCATGTTCCCTACCCGCTACTGGCATCACCTCGACGACGGCCGCGTGCAGTGCGACGTGTGCCCGCGGGCCTGCAAGCTGCGCCCGGGCCAGCGGGGGGTGTGCTTCGTGCGGGGCCGGCCCGCCGACGACGACGCGGCGACGGTGGGCGACGGCATCGCGCTGCTGACCTACGGGCGGTCGTCCGGCTACTGCGTCGACCCGGTGGAGAAGAAGCCGCTCGACCACTTCCTGCCCGGCAGCTCGGTCCTGTCGTTCGGGACCGCCGGGTGCAACCTGGCCTGCCGGTTCTGCCAGAACTGGGACATCTCCAAGTCCAAGGAGATGGACACGCTGGCCGATGCCGCCAGTCCCGAGGCCATCGCCCGGGCCGCCGTGCGGCTGGGGTGCCGCAGCGTCGCCTTCACCTACAACGACCCGACCATCTTCCTGGAGTACGCCGCGGACGTGGCCGACGCCTGCCGCGAGGCCGGGGTCAAGTCGATCGCGGTGACCGCCGGCTACATCTGCCCCGAGCCCCGCCGCGACCTGTACGGGCACCTCGACGCTCTGAACGTCGACCTCAAGGGGTTCACCGAGGAGTTCTACCGCCACGTGTGCGGCGGCCACCTGGCGCCGGTGCTGGAGACGCTCGCCTACCTGCGCCACGAGACCGACCTGTGGTTCGAGATCACGACGTTGCTCATCCCGGGCCGCAACGACGGCGACGCCGAGCTCGACGAGCTGACGCAGTGGGTGGCCGAGCACCTGGGCCCCGACGTCCCGCTGCACTTCACGGCGTTCCACCCCGACTTCAAGATGACCGACCTGCCCCACACCCCGGCGGCCACGCTCACCCGGGCCCGCGAGTGGGGCCTGCGCAACGGCCTGCGCTACGTCTACACGGGCAACGTGCACGACACGTCCGGCTCGAGCACCTGGTGCCCGGGCTGCGGCGCGCTGCTGATCGAGCGGGACTGGTACGAGCTCGGCGCCTGGCACGTGACCGACGACGGCCGCTGCCGCTCCTGCGGCTGGTCGCTGCCGGGGCGCTTCGACGGCCCGCCGGGCACGTGGGGGCGGCGGCGGGTGCCGGTCCGGCTGGCCGTCGAGGGGGTGTGAGGTGGCCGCGCTCACGGCGCCGGGCGGGGCGCCGGCGGAGGACTGGGTGCGGGAGCCGGCCGTGGCCGGGTTGTTCTACCCCGCCGATCGCCGGCGGCTGTCGGCGGAGGTGGCGGGCCACGTGGAGCGGGCCGCCCAGCCGCTGCCCGCGATCCGGCCGCAGGCGGTGATCGCGCCGCACGCCGGCTACCGCTACTCGGGCGCCACCGCGGGCGCCGCCTACCGGGCGGTGGCGTCCCGGCGCGACGAGGTCGACCGCGTGGTGCTGGCGGGGCCCGCCCACCGGGTGGCGGTCGGCGGCATCGGCGTGGGCGTCAGCACCGCACGGGCCTGGCGCACGCCGCTCGGCGACGTCCCGGTCGACGTCGACGCCTGCCGGGCGCTGGTGGCCGCTGGGCTGGCGGTCGAGGCCGACGCGGCCCACGCGCCCGAGCACAGCCTGGAGGTGCACCTGCCCTTCCTGCTCGAGGTGCTGGGCCCGGTGGTGGTCGTGCCGCTGGTGGTGGGACGGTGCCCGGCCCAGGCCGTGGCCGACGCGCTCGACAGCACCTGGGACGGCGACCGGACCCTCGTGGTCGTGTCGTCCGACCTCAGCCACTACCTCGACGAGGACCGGGCCCGCGCCCGGGACGACCGCACCCGACTGGCCATCATCGAGGGCCGGCCCGGCGACATCGGCCCCTACGACGCCTGCGGGTGCGTGGCCATCTCCGGCCTGCTGGTGGCCGCCCGCCGCCGATCGGTCGCCCCCCGCACGCTGGCGCTCGCCACGTCGGCCGACACCTCCGGCGACCCCAGCCGCGTCGTCGGCTACGGCAGCTTCGGCTTCGAGCCGCCGCCACCGCTCACCGAGGACGAGCGGAGCTGGCTCGTGGGCCGGGCCCGAGCCGCGATCGGCCACGAGCTGGCCAGCGGCGACGCCGACCCGCTCGACGACGAGGACGTGCCCGAGCGGCTGCGGCTGCCGGAGGCCACGTTCGTGACGCTCGAGACCGGCGGGTCGCTGGCCGGGTGCATCGGGTCGCTGGAGCCGATGCGGTCGCTGTGGGTCGACGTGGCCCGCAACGGCCGCGGCGCCGCGTTCGGCGATCCCCGCTTCACCCCGCTGGCGGCGGGGGCCCTCGACGACAGCGTGGTCACCGTGTCGGTGCTGTCGCCGCTGCTCCCGCTGCCCGGCCACCGGGAGGAGCTGGTCGCCGACCTGCGCCCCAGGGTCGACGGGCTGGTGATCGAGGCCGGCGGCCGGCGGGCCACCTTCCTGCCGGTGGTGTGGGAGAAGCTGCCCGACGTCGACCGGTTCGTGGACGCCCTGCTGGCCAAGGCCGAACTGCCCGCCGAGCCCTGGCCGGCCGACCTGCGGGCGTGGCGCTACACCACCGACGAGTTCTCGGGCTGAGAGGGTCCGCGCCCCGCCTCGAGCGCGACCGTGCGGGCCCAGGCGTAGTCGGGCTTGCCCGCGGGGGACCGCACCACCCGGTCGACCCACACGAGGGCCTTGGGGACCTTGTAGCCCGCCAACGACCGGCGGCAGTGGGCCCGCAGCTGGTCGTCGGTGGGGGCGCGCCGGGGCCGGGCCGAGCCGCCAGCACCGCCACGATCTCGCTGCCCCACCGGGGACTGGGGCGCCCGACCACCACGGCGTCGGCCACGGCGGTGTGGCTGGTGAGCGCCTGCTCGACCTCCTCGGCGAACACCTTCTCGCCGCCGGTGTTGATGGTGGCCGCGTCGCGTCCGAGCAGGTCGAGCGTGCCGTCGGCCCGCAGTCGGACCCGGTCGCCGGCCACCGCGTGCCGGACGCCGTCGATGACGGGGAAGGTGGCCGCCGTCTTCGCCGGGTCGCCCAGGTAGCCGAGCGGCACCCGGCCGGCCTGGGCCAGCCACCCGACCTCGTCGTCACCCGGCGACAGGCGCCGGCGGCGGTCGGCCGACAGCACGACGGTGGTGGCCTCGGGCCGGAAGGACGCGCCGTCGCCGGCCACTGCCTGCCGCCCGGTCTCGGAGGAGCCGAGCACGTCGACCACGCGCAGCCCGGGCAGCAGCTCGACCAGCCGCCGCTTCACCGGCGGCGACAGCACCGCGCCGCCCGAGAGGAGGAAGCGCAGGTGGCGCAGGTCGTAGGTGCGGGCGGCCAGCTCGTCGAGCAGCGGACCAGCGAAGGGGTCGCCCACGATCTGCAGCGCGGTGACCCGCTCGCGCTCGCAGGTCCGCAGCACGTCGGCGGCGTCGAGCCGGGTGGGGTCGTCCTGGATCACCACCGCACCGCCCGACGTCCACGCCGAGATGGCGTTCCAGTGGGCGGCGCCGTGCATCAGCGGGGCCGACGGCAGGGTGCGCAGGCCGTCCCGCGCCCGCGCCGCGGCCACGATGTCGTCCCGGTCGCCCCGCACGCCCAGCGCGGTGGCGAGGAAGTCGCCCTGGCGCCAGAGCGTGCCCTTGGGCAGGCCGGTGGTGCCCCCGGTGTAGACGATGTAGCGGTCGTCGGGGGACAGGCCCTGGGGCGCGGCGGGGGTGGCCGCCGCCAGCGCCTCCTCGTACCACGCGGCGCCGGGCAGCAGCGGCGTCGCCGACCCGTCGTCGACCTGGAGCACCAGCCGCAGGTCGGGCAGGCCGGGCGCCACCTCGGCCAGGGTGGCCGCGAAGGCCCCGTGGAACACCACCGCGGCGGCCCGGCTGTCGCGCAGGACGTGGGCGAGCTCGCCGGCCACGTAGCGGTAGTTGACGTTGACGGCCGCGGCCCGGGCCTTCCAGGCGCCCAGCATGCCCTCGAGGTACTCGTGCCCGTTGTGGAGGTAGAGGGCGACGTGGTGGTGCGGCGACTCCCAGGGCTCGACCGCGGCGCGCACGCCCGAGGCCGCCGGTCCGTCGCCGTACCCGCTGCCGGGCCCGCCGTCGCCACGCAGCCCGATGCCCGCGGCGCCCAGCACCGCGGCCAGGCGCCGGGTGCGGTCGGTCACCTCGGCCCAGGTCCGGGTCGTCCCGGCGGCCACGATGCACGCACGGTCGGGCACGGCCGAGGCGATGGCCTCGTGCAGCGCGGCGACGTTGTGGTCGCCCGGGGCGGTCACCGATCGCGCTGCTGGAGCAGCAGGCTCTGCACCGCCCGTCCCAGGCGGCCGTGCTCGTCGTACAGCGCGCTCTCGGCCATGGCCATGCCCTGGTCGCTGGGCAGCGTGAAGGCGTCGAGGCCGATCCACTCGCCCACGGGCGTCCGGGCGAGGTGGAGCGTGAGGTCGGGGTTGAGGAAGATCCAGCGGTCGAAGGGGAGCACCCACGAGATGCCGTTGCCGAAGTCGGCGGCGGCCGCGGCGCGCTGCACGCCGCTGGGCTCCTCGTCGTCGACGACCGGTCGCTGCAGGCGGAACCAGGCCCGGGCCGGGCCGGGGCGGTCGCCCCCGTCGAGGTAGCGGATCTCCATGCCCGAGCGGTGGAACGCCAGGTCCTCCTGGTCGGCGAAGCCCAGCGTCACCAGCTCGCCGGCCTCGGGGCCCGGTTCGAGGTGCGACTCGTGGCCCTCGCCCGTGGGCAGGTCGGCCCGGCGGACCGCTACGGCGTGGGCCCGCACCACCTCGGTCTCGAGGTCGCCGGCGCTGAGCGAGACCGTGAGGCCCAGCACCCGCCGCCCGGGCCGCGGGACCGCCACGTCCACCGCCAGGCTCTCCAGCGGCACGGGGCGCATGAGCTCGACGGTCAGGCGGGTGACGCAGAACTCGTCGCCCGCCCGGCGCTCGACCGCCCGGGCCACCAGGGCCGCCACCGCGCCGCCGTGCTGGTGCCGAGGGTCCCACGGGCCGCGCGTGTGCACCGTCGGCATGAAATCGGCGCCACGGCGCGTGAACAGCGGCTCGTCGGACATCCCCGCGAGATTACCGGCCGTGGCCGACCGGACGAAGACGGTGGGGGGTCAGCCGGCGGCGCGCTCGGCGACCGTCACGGAGCGCATCACGTCGCCGACCTCGATGCGACCGGTGACGTCGAGCCCGGAGGTCACGTAGCCGAACAGGTTGTAGGCCTTGTCGAGCTTGCGGGTGCAGTCGTCGATGCAGATGAAGAACTGCGACCCGTTGGTGCCCGGCCCGGCGTTGGCCATGGCGACGGCGCCGTGGGTGTAATCGCCCTTCACCGGCTCGTCGTCGAAGGTGTAGCCGGGGCCGCCCCGGCCCGAGCCCTCGGGGTCGCCGCCCTGGATGACGAACTCGGGCACCACCCGGTGGAAGGTCACGTTGTCGTAGTAGCCGCGGCGGGCCAGGGCGACGAAGTTGTTGACGCTGTTGGGGGCGAGCCGCGGGTCGAGCTCGAGCACGATGTCGCCCTTGTCGGTGGCGATCGTGACGTCGTAGAGCGCGTCGTCGTTGATCTCGTAGGCAGGGGGAGTAGCCATGCCGACGACCCTAGTGCCCGCTCCCCGGCGCACCGCGCAGGCCGCCCGCGCGTGTGCTCAGGCCTCGCCGATGAGGTCGAGCAGGAGCTCGGGCGGGCGGGCCACCACCGCCCGGTCGCCGACGATCACGATGGGCCGCTCGATGAGGATGGGGTGCGCCGCCATGGCGTCGAAGAGCTGGTCGGCGCTGGCGCTGCCGAGGCCCAGCTCGCCGTACACGTTCTCGCTGGTGCGCATCATCGCCCGGGGATCGTCGATGCCCAGCATCCCGTGGATGCGCACGATCTCGTCGCGGCTGGGGGTGTCGTCCAGGTAGTGCACCAGGTCGGCCTTCACGCCCCGGTCGTCCAGCAGGTCGCGCGCCTGGCGGCACTTCGAGCACCGCGGGTTGAACAGGACGGTGCAGGTCTCGTCGGCCATGCGGCAGACGCTAACTCACCGCTTGCGGGCGATGGTCAGGCCGTCGAAGGCGGCCAGCACCACCGCCTCGACCCGCTCGTCGGCCGCCACCATGTCGTTGAAGCCCCGGAGCGCCACCAGGTCGGCGTCGGTGCTCGACGCGTCGGTGATGGTGCCCGACCACAGCACGTTGTCGGCCAGCAGCAGCCCGCCGGGGCGCACCCGGGGCACCAGCTCGTTCCAGTAGTCGACGTAGCCGCCCTTGTCGGCGTCGATGAACACCAGGTCGACGTGCTCGTCGGCCGGCAGGCCGCGGAGGGTGTCGAGGGCGGGGGCGAGGCGTAGCTCGATGCGGTCGTCGAGACCGGCCCGGGCCCAGGCCTCACGGGCGTGCGCGGTCCACTCCTCGCTCACGTCGCAGCACAGCAACGACCCGCCGTCCTGCAGGCCGCGGGCGATGCACAGCGACGAGTAGCCGGTGAACGTCCCCACCTCGACGGCGCGCCGCGTGCCCGCCATGCGGGTCAGCAGGGTGAGGAGCTGGCCCTGGTCGGCACCGATCTGCATCCCCGCCACCGCGCCCAGCTTCGCGGTGCGGTCGTGCAGGTCGGCCAGCACCTCGTCGACAGGGTACGAGCCGTGGGCCACCACGTAGTCCACGAGCTCGGCCGTGACGGGGACGCTGCGGATGTCAACCATGGGTCGACGCTACCGCCCGGGCCGCGGGCACCCGCGCCCGGGCGGGGGCGCCCACCGCCGCCCCGGCCGACGGGTACGGCGGAGCCCGGGTACGGTCCGGTGCCGTGCGCCAGGGTCTGTTCCTGCCGATTTTCGACGAGCTGGCCGACCCGGCCACGCTGGCCCGGCTGGCGGCGCGGGCCGAGCGGGCCGGATGGGACGGCGTCTTCCTGTGGGACCACGTGCTCTACCGGCCCCCGATCACGGGCGCGACCGACCCGTGGATCGCCCTGGCCGCCATGGCGGTCGCCACCGAGCGCGTGGCGCTGGGCCCGATGGTCACCCCGCTCGCCCGCCGCCGCCCGTGGATCGTGGCCCGGCAGGCCGTGGCCATCGACCGCCTGTCGGGCGGCCGCTTCGTCCTGGGGCTGGGCCTGGGCCTCGACACCAGCGGCGGCGAGCTCTCGCGCTTCGGGGAGGAGACCGACGACCGCCGCCGGGCCGGCATGCTCGACGAGGGCCTCTCCGTGCTGACCGCCCTGCTGGCGGGCGAGCCCGTCCGTCACCGCGGCGAGCACTACACGGTCGACGACGTCCGCTTCCTGCCCCGCCCCGTGCGGCCCGGCGGGGTGCCGATCTGGCTGGGTGCCCGCTGGCCCAACCGCCGACCGGTCGAGCGGGCGTTCCGCCACGACGGCGTGTTCCTCATCGACACCGACGGTCCCGGCGACATCGCGGCCCTGGTCGAGCGGGCCGCCGGCCTGGGCCGCCCGTTCGACGTGGTCGTCGAGGGCCAGCCGGGCCACCACGGCGCCGAGGAGGCCGCGGCGTGGCGTGCCGCCGGCGCGACCTGGTGGCTGGCCCAGTTCGATCCCTTCACGGTCACCGTGGCCGACGTCGAGGCCGCCGCCGACGCCGGCCCACCCGCCTGAGGGGGCCGGGCCCGCCGCCCGAGTGGTTCACCGCGGCCGGCGATGAGGCAGAGTGGACGGCGACCAGCAGGAGGACCGATGTCAGACCGCGTGACCGTCCACATCGACCAGGGCGTCGCCGACGTGCGGCTCAACCGCCCCGACAAGCTCAACGCGCTCGACGGCGACATGTTCGCCGCGCTGGTCGATACGTCGGCCCGGCTGGCCAAGGACACGTCCGTGCGGGCGGTCGTGCTGTCGGGCGAGGGCAGGGCGTTCTCGGCCGGCCTCGACTTCTCGGGCTTCCAGGCCATGGCCGGCGCCGCCACGGGTGACACGGAGGCGGCCGGCGACGGGGCGGAGGGACGCGACCTCGGCGGCATCGGCCGCACCGACGGCCGCATCACCCACCAGGCCCAGCAGGCCGCGCACGGCTGGTCCGAGGTCCCGGTGCCCGTGATCGCCGCCATCTCCGGGCACTGCCTGGGCGGCGGGCTGCAGATCGCCCTCGGCGCCGACCTGCGCATCGTGCACCCCGAGGCCAAGCTGTCGGTGCTCGAGATCCGCTGGGGCCTGTCGCCCGACATGACCGGCACGGCCACGCTTCCCCGGCTCGTGGGCCTGGACGTCGCCAAGGAGCTGACCTGGACGGGTCGCACGGTCACCGGCGAGGAGGCCGTGCGCCTGGGGCTGGCCACGCGCACGAGCGAGACGCCCGTCGACGACGCCCTGGCGCTGGCCCGCGAGATCGCCGCCAAGAGCCCCTACGCCGTGCGCGGCATCAAGTCGCTCATCGACCAGTCGGGCATGGTGCCGCTCGCCCAGCAGTACGCGGACGAACGCCGGGTCATCGGCTCGCTGATCGGTACCCCCAACCAGGCCGAGGCCGTCACCGCCTTCTTCGAGAAGCGCCCGCCCGACTTCGCCGATCCGGACTGAGCCCGTAGCGCCGAACGGGTGCAAGCGCCGCGTCACAACGTTTGCCCTGTCCGCCAGCGGCACTTCTGAGATAGGTGCCGCTCTCGCGCCCGAGTGCGACCGCACTCGCGATCCATCGGGCTGCTCGCTACCAGGTGACATCATCGACGGCCGGCCACGGCGGACCTTCCCGCAGAGCGTTGAGGAACGCCACTCCTGATTGTCTGCCGCTCGGGTGTTGGTCGCCGCGACTCCAGCGGTGCGTGGCGACAATCGCCAGTACGACCCCTCGGCACTCGTCGACCAGATCCTGGGCAGCGTCCGCACAATGCTCGCTGACCTCTTGGGGCACCCAGCCAAGGTCGTACTCGACAGGCCCGTGGGCGGTGTTCTCGAAGTCGATGAAGAGCGGCCCGTTCTTCGTGTGGAGCACGTTCCCCGGGTGCGGCTCGCCGTGCAGCAGCTGCTCGGGGGCGCGCCGGTCGACGATCGATCGCCTCAGATCGCGCAGCGTGTTGGCGAGCAGCGCCCGGTCCGTCTCGGCGAGATCGGGAGTGACGTCACGGCTCGCGACGTCTCGTTGAATCGCCGCGACGCGATCCATGAAGTGCGGCGTCGTGACATATACCTGCCGCAGACCGGAATGAAGGCGCCCGAGCGCCTGCGCGTATTCGACCGGCGGAAGCATTCGACGAACAGGTTCGAAGTAGGTCCACATGGCGATCTTGAAGCCGTCACGCACGAAGACGCGTGGCTCGACCCGAGGCTCAAGTGCAGCAACCGGGATGTCGGTCTCCGCTAGCCGCTTCACAACTTCGACTTCTCGCTCTGCGCTCGCGAAATGCGCCATGGGCGTGATTCGGGCGACGATGTCACACGGCATCAGGCGAACGACGAGTCGGTTGGAGTCGTTGAGAACGACCGCGTCATCGACCGTCAGGTCAAGCACTGATGCGGTCGACATCGCTGCAGCCACCGCACGCCGCGCCTCCGCTGCTTGCATCTCCGTGTGCCCTCCCGCCTGCGCCGTACATGCACCCCACGCGCCGGCTCGGAGTGAGGGGGCGAACGATGCAAACGTTTGCCGACGCACCACTAGTAGCCGGAGGCGGCGCCGTCGAGCGACCGGTGGTCGGCCGCGCCGGCCAGAACCCCGTCGGTCACCTCGATGACCTGGGCGTGGCCGAAGGCGTGGTCGATCTCGTGCGTGCTCCGGCGCACGTCGTGGCCCCGCTCGGCCAGCCCCGCGTCCCAGCCGCCGGCGGCGTGGGCCTCGAGGGCGAGGTGCCCGGGCCCGCTGCCCGACCACAGGTCGAACCCGCCGTGCTCGTCGTCGGGGGAGGCGGGATCGGCGCCCAGCACCCAGCGACCCGCCCGCACGGCGTGGCCCGGCGTCTCGCCGTGGCGCAGCAGCCGGGCCAGGAGCTGGACCACGATCTGCGGCTGGACGTCGCCGCCCATGCTGCCCAGCACGGCCCGCAATGAGCCGTCCGGCCGGGTGACGAGGGCGGGGGACAGCGTGTGGGGCGGCCGGCGCCCCGCGGCCAGCTCGGCCGGGTGGCGCGGGGTCAGGCTGAAGCCGATGCCCCGGTCGTGGAGGAAGACGCCCGTCTCGGTCTCGACGACGTGGGCGCCCCAGCCCGACGCGTTGGACTGGATCAGCGTGACGCCCGTCCGCTCGCGGTCGACCGCGCAGCACACCGTCGTGCCGCCACCCGCCGCCAGGGGGACGAGGTCGGCCCGCCGGTCGGGGTCGACCAGGCGGCGGCGCTCGTCCAGCCGGACGGGGTCCACCAGCGCGTCGCCGTCGGCCCCGTCGTAGAGCTGGGCGTCGCGCTCGGCGCCGGCGACCCGGGCCGACTCCGCCAGCAGGTGGGCCCAGGCCGCGGAGGCGGGGTCGTCGGGCAGGTCGAGGCCGGCGGCGAGGTACGCGGTCGCCAGGGTGAGGTAGCCCTGTGACGGTGGCCGCGGCACGTGCACCGTGTGGCCCCACACCTCGACGCTGAGAGGCTCGGTCCACTCGGCCAGGCTGCGCGCCAGGTCGCCCCGGCTGAACAGGCCCCGCCCCAGGCGCAGCAGCCCGTCGCCGAACACCCCGTTGTAGAACCCGGCCCGGCCGTCGGAGGCCACCGCCTCGAGCGCACCGGCCACCCCGGGGCGGCGGATGAGGGTGCCGGCGGGCAGCTTGCCGCCGGCGGCCATGGCGGGATCGAGGTAGTCGTCGACGCCGTCGAGCTCGAGGATCTCGGCGGCGGTGGCCGACAGCAGCGGCGAGACGGGGAAGCCCGTGGCGGCGTAGGTGATGGAGGCCTCGAGCACCTGGGCGAGGGGCAGCCGCCCGAACCGGCGGTGCAGCTCGAGCCACCCGTCCACGCAGCCCGGCACGGTGACCGAGCGGACGTCGCCCCGGGCGGGGAGCCGGGTCATGCCCTCGGCGCGGGCCTGCACCGGGTCGGCGCCTGCGCCGGCCCGGCCCGCGGCGCACAGCGCGGCGACGGGCTCGCCGGCGCGGTGCACCAACGCGAACAGGTCGCCGCCCATCCCGCACTGGTGCTGGTTGGTGACGGCCAGCACCGCGCCGGCGGCCACGGCGGCATCGGCCGCGGTGCCGCCGGCCCGGAGCACGGCCACGCCGGCCGACGACGCGAGGTGGTCGGCCGAGGCCACCATGCCGGACGGTGCGTGCACCGTCGTCGCTCCCGGGGTCCCCGCCGTCATCGAGGGGACGGTACCGCACGGCGCCGGCGCCTCCGCCGCGGGTCGGCGGCCCCCCGGGCGCCGTTCCGGGTCGCCCGCGCCGCCCCGGGGAGCACCGCGGCGCGGTGCCCTACTCGACGAGCGCGCCGCTGGCCCGCCAGGCGGACTCGACGGCGTCGAGCCGAGCCGTCGCGCTGCGCCGCAGACGCGCCGCCGTGCCCGTGACCAGGGCGTTGGTGAGCGCGAGGGTGCCGACGTGGCTGTCGAACACGCCGGCGCCCTCGGCGGCGACGGTGAAGGTCACCGCGGCGCGCTCGGCGAGCGGCGAGAGCAGGCTGTCGGTCACCGCCACCGCAGTGGCGCCGGCCGCCACGGCGAGGCCCACGCTGTCGACCACCCAGCGCTCGTAGCGGCGGAGGTCGATCGCCACGACGACGGACTCCCCACCGCAGGCGGCGAGCTGCCGGGCGACCGCCACGTCGGAGCCGCCGACCTGGGCGACCCCGTCGCGCACCAGCGACAGGGCGGTGGCGAACATGGCCCCGACCCCGGTCTCCGCGTCCCCGGCGACCACGGCGATGCGCCGCCGGCTGTCGGAGAGCAGGTCCACGGCCGCGGCGAACGCCCCGGGGTCGACGGCCGCCAGCGTGCGCTGGACGTTGTCGACCTCGGCGGCGAGCGTGCGGCTCACCACGTCGGAGCCCCGTTCGGTGCGGATGCGCTCGGCCGCCGGACGCAGCTGCTGGCCGATCGCGGCCCGCACCGAGGCCTGCATGCCGGTGAACCCGGGGAAGCCGAGCCGGGTCGACAGGCGGACGACCGACGCGCCCGAGGTGCCCGCCCGCTCCGCCACGCGGGCCACGGTGCCGAACGCGACGGCCTCCGGGTCACGCAGGACCACCTCGGCCACCTGGCGCTCGGCCGGGGAGAGATCGGCGCGGTGGTGCTCGATGCGGGTCGCCAGATCGGACATGGATGAGATGATACGTTCGGAGGTGGCATTGAAACGTTTGTGCCGGTCCGTTCCGGCCCGTCCCCCGGGAGTCACGGCATGACCTCGTTCCGCTCCGTCAACCCTGCCCGCCCCGACGACGTGGTGGGCGAGTACCCCGTGCACGGCGCCGCCGACGTCGACGCCGCCGTCGCCCGGGCGGCCGCCGCCCAGCGCGCGTGGGCCGCCCGCCCCGTGCCCGCCCGGGCCGACGTCATCGCCGCCGCCGGCGCGGTGGTGGCCCGCGACAAGGACGCCCTCGCCGCCCTGGTCAGCCGGGAGGCCGGCAAGGTGCTGGTCGAGGCCGGCGGCGACGTGCAGGAGGCCGCCGACATGGCCGCGTTCGTGGCCGGCCAGGGCCGCGCGTCGTGGGGCGACATGGTGCCGTCCGAGCTGGGCGACAAGCTGTGCTGGACCACCCGCCAGCCGGTCGGCGTGGTGGGCATGATCACCCCCTGGAACTTCCCGGTGGCCATCCCGTCCTGGAAGATCTTCCCGGCCCTGCTCGCGGGGAACGGCGTGGTGATCAAGCCCAGCGAGCACGCGCCCGCCTGCTGCGAGGCCTTCGTGGCCGCGTGCATCGAGGCGGGCGTGCCCGCCGACCTCGTGCAGGTGGTGCACGGATTCGCCGAGCCCGCCGCTGCGCTGGCCGTGCACCCGGGCGTGGGTGCGCTCAGCTTCACCGGGTCGGTGCCCACCGGCCGCATCGTGGCCGCCGCGGCCATGGAGACCGGTCCCCGCCTCCTGTCGCTGGAGCTGGGCGGCAAGAACGCCATGGTGGTGCGGCCCGACGCCGACCTCGACCTGGCGGTCGACGGCGCGGTGTTCGGCGCCTTCGGCACCTCGGGCCAGCGCTGCACGTCGACCTCGCGGCTGATCGCGCACCCCGACGTGGCCGGCGCACTGGTCGAGCGCATCGTCAAGCGGGCCGGCGAGCTGCGCCTCGGCGACCCCCAGGACCCCGCGGTCGACGTCGGGCCGGTCATCACCGGCAGCTCGGCCGACCGCATCGCCGGCATGGTGGCGGCGGCGGTCGAGGAGGGCGCCACGGTGGCGACCGGGGGCGAGGCGCTCACGGTCGACGGCTGCGACGGCGGCGCGTTCTTCGCCCCGACGGTCCTGGCCGGCGTGCAGCCCGACCACCGCATCGCCCGCGAGGAGGTCTTCGGCCCGGTGCTCGCCGTGCTGGAGGTGGCCGACCTCGACGAGGCGCTCGCCGTGGTGAACAGCGTCGAGTACGGGCTGTCGGCCGCGGTCTACACCCGTGACATCAACGCGGCGCTGTGGGCCGTCGACCGCATCGACACCGGCATCGTCTACGTGAACGCCCCCACCATCGGCGCCGAGGTGCCCCTGCCGTTCGGCGGCACCAAGCACACCGGCAACGGCTTCCGCGAGGCGGGCACACGGGGCATCGAGCAGTTCAGCCAGCTCAAGACCGTCTACGTCGACTACTCGGGCCGGCTCCAGAAGGCCCAGATCGACACCCATCCGCCGGGCGGCCCGGCCGCCGCGGCCGCGAAGGAGGCGCAATGAGGACGGTCACCGACACCGGCACGCTGGCCGGCGAGGGCACGGCCGCGTGGCTGGCCCGCGACCACCGGGCCCTGGCCGGCGTCCTGCCCCGCTACTACGACGTGGTGGCCGAGCGGGGCGAGGGGTCGTGGCTCGTCGACGTCGACGGCCGCCGCTACCTCGACCTGGGATCGGGCATCGCCGTGAACACCACCGGGCACTGCCACCCCCGGGTGGTGGAGGCGATCACCGAACAGGCCCGCACCCTGGTCCACACGTCCGTGGTCGTCCACCAGACCCGGAACATCGCCCTGGCGGAGCGCATCGGCGCCCTGTGCCCGTTCCTCGACGAGCCCCAGGTGTTCTTCTGCAACTCGGGGGCCGAGGCGGTCGACGGGGCGCTCAAGCTGGCCCGCCGCCTCACCGGGCGCCCGGGCGTGCTGGCCTTCCGCCGGGCGTTCCACGGCCGCACGCTGGCCGCCACCTCCCTCACCACCGCCAAGGGCCGCTACCGCGAGGGCTACGAGCCGCTGCTGCCGGGCGTGTACCACGCGCCCTACTGCGTGCCCCGCGAGCACGCCACGCCCGAGGCCGCGGTCGAGGCCGCCCTCGACGAGCTCGACCGGATCCTGTCGCTCGTGGCGCCCCCCGCCAACCTCGGCGCGATGGTGGTCGAGCCCGTGCTGGGGGAGGGCGGCTACGTGCCGCCGCCCCGGGCCTGGCTGGAGGGCCTGCGCGAGCGGTGCGACGAGCACGGCATCGTCCTGGTGTTCGACGAGGTCCAGTGCGGCGTCGGGCGCACCGGCCGGCCGTTCGCGGCCGAGGCCTATGGCGTGCGGCCCGACGTGGTGTTGTTCGCCAAGGGCATCGCCTCGGGCCTGCCGCTCGGCGGCATCGTGGCACCCCGCGCCCTGATGGAGCGCTGGCCGACCGGGGCCCACGGCTCGACCTTCGGCGGCAACCCCGTGGCCTGCGCGGCGGCCCTGGCGACGCTCGACGTGCTCGAGGCGACGGGTGCCTACCGGAGGGTGGCCGCGCTGGGCGAGCGGGTGCTCGGCCGGCTGCGGCGCGACGTCGGCGGGCACACGAGCGTGCGGGACATCCGGGGCATCGGCCTCATGATCGGCGTCGAGCTGGCATCCAAGGACGTGACCGACCGGGTGTGCCAGGCCTGCCTGGCCGAGGGCGTGATCGTCCTGTCCTGCGGCCCGGACGAGAACGTCCTGCGCCTGGCGCCGCCGCTCACCATCGCCGACGACGAGATCGAGCACGGCCTCGACGTCCTCTGCGCCGCCATCGGGGCCACTGGCTGAGCCGAGGTCCCCTGCGCCGGTGGGTGCGGCTCCGGGCGGCCGGTCAGCCCGGTCGGGGGTCGTAGCTGCGGAACTCGACCTGCAGCCCGTCGGGGTCGAGCACGTAGATCGACCGGGCGTCGCCCTGGGCGCCCCAGCGGATGCCCTCGTCGACCACCTCGAGGTCGGGGTCGTCGGCCAGCGTTGCCAGGTGGCCGGCGCCCACCACCAGGCACAGGTGGTCGAGGTGGCCACGCCCGCCGCCGTCCCGGCCGGGCACGATGTCGATGAGGGTGGTGGCGTCGATCCGCAGCGAGGGGAAGAAGACCTCGCCCCGCCGCCACTCCTCGACGCGCTCGGGCCGCAGGCCGGCGTGACGCTGGTACCAGGCGAGCGTGCGCTCGACGTCGTCGACGACGAGCACGATGTGGTCGAGACCGAGAGCGGCGGGCATCCCCCCATGAGACCCGGTCCTGTGGTCGCCGTCCAGCGGGACCGGCGCCGGGTCAGAACGCCAGCAGCTCACGCAGCGCGGGCAGCAGCCGCGCCTCCGCCGACCACACGGCCTCCAGCGGGGGAGCGAAGGGGATGGGCGTGGCCAGCCCGCCCACGCGGGCGACCGGCGCGTCGAGCCAGGCGAAGCCCTCGGTGCCGATGACCGCGGCGACCTCGGCACCGAACCCGCCGACGAGCGGCGCCTCGTGCACCACCAGGGCCCGCGAGGTGCGCCGCACCGAGTCGAGCACCGTGTCGCGGTCCCACGGGGCGAGCGAGCGGAGGTCGACCACCTCGACATCGGCCCCCTCGCCGGCCACGGTCTCGGCCGCGGCCAGCGACCACTCCAGCCCCGCCCCGTAGGTGACGATGGTGGCGTCGCGGCCGGGCCGCACCACGCGGGCCTGTCCGATCGGCTCGACGTGGTGGCCGGTGGGCACCGGGCCCCGGCTGGCGCGGTACAGGCGTTTGTGCTCGAGCACGAGCACCGGGTTGCCGTCGTCGAGCGCCGCCAGCAGCAGGCCCTTGGCGTCGGCGGGCGTGGCCGGGGCCACCACCCGCAGGCCGGGGACGTGGCAGAACCACGCCTCGACGTTCTGGGAGTGGAACGGCCCAGCTCCGAGGCCGCCGCCCACCGGGAGCCGCACGACCAGGGGCACCGCCGCACCCCAGCGGTAGCGGGTCGTGGCGACGTTGTTGACGAGCTGGTTGAAGCCGCAGCTCACGAAGTCGCCGAACTGCATCTCGACCACCGGCCGCCAGCCGTCGAGCGCCAGCCCCAGCGCCGCGCCGATGGCGCCCGACTCGACGATGGGGGTGTTGCGCACCCGGTCGGTGCCGAACTCGGCCGCCAACCCCTCGGTGGCCTTGAACACGCCGCCGTAGCCGGCGATGTCCTGACCCAGCAGGACCACGCGGTCGTCGGCGGCCATGGCCGTGCGCAGGGCCTCGTTGACCGCGTCGACGTAGCGGAGGTCCCGGGTCGCGTCCGCGGCCCGGCTGCCCGTGCTCACCATCGGTCGCCGCAGCGGCGCGGGCGGGGCGAACACCCGCGCCACCTCGTCCTCGGGCGTCGACGCCGGCTCGTCGTCGGCCAGGGCCTCGGCCACCAGGCGGTCGACCAGGGCCCGGAGGTCGGCCCGCAGGGCATCACGCTCGGCCGGGGCCAGGCCGGGGGGCGGACCGTCGGCGTCGAGCCCCGCCTCGAACCGCGTGAGGGGGTCGCGCGCCGCCCACTCGGCCAGCTGCTCGGCGGGCATGTAGTCGGTGCCCGACGCCTCCTCGTGGCCCCGCATGCGGAACGTCTTGCACTCGAGCAGCGTCGGTCCCTCGCCCGCCGCGGGCCCGCTTGGCCGCGCCGGTGACGGCGTCCCGCACCGCGACGACGTCGTTGCCGTCGACGATCTCACCCGGCATGCCGTAGCCGTGGGCCCGGTCGACCAGGTCGGCGCAGGCGTACTGGTCGGACGTCGGGGTGGACAGGCCCCAGGCGTTGTTCTCGACGACGAACAGGACCCCGAGCCGCCACACGGCCGCCAGGTTCATGGCCTCGTGGACGTCGCCCTCGCTGGTGGCGCCGTCGCCCACCAGCACCGCGGCGACCCGGTCCTCACCCCGCAGGCGGGCGGCCAGCGCCAGGCCCACCGCCACGGGCGCCATGGCGCCGAGGTGGCTGATCATGCCGACGACGTGGTGGTCGAGCGCACCGAAGTGGAACGTGCGGTCGCGGCCCCCCGTGTAGCCCCCGGCCCGGCCGAGCACCTGGCGGAACAGGGTGGGCAGGTCGAGCCCGCGGCCCGTGAACACGGCCAGGTTGCGGTGCACCGGCAGCAGCCAGTCGTCCTCGCGCAGGCCCGCGACCAGGCCCACGGACACCGCCTCCTGCCCGATGCCCGAGAACCACTTCCCGAGCTGGCCCCGCCGCAGGAGGTTGAGCATCTTCTCCTCGACCAGCCGGGGCAGCAGCAGCTCCCGGTACAGCCGGAGGGCGTCGTCGCCGGTCACCCGACCCACTCGCCCCGGCCCAGCAGCACGGTCTTCAACACGTCCGCGCTGT
This sequence comes from uncultured Acidimicrobiales bacterium, assembly GCA_963842395.1. GTDB lineage: Bacteria > Actinomycetota > Acidimicrobiia > Acidimicrobiales > VFJN01 > ZC4RG19. The sequence continues at coordinate 628,346 of CAWJGJ010000001.1, read as the reverse complement.
CGGTCATGATGCCGTCGACGCCCATGTCGAACAGCCGGTGCATCTCGTCGGCGTCGTTGACGGTCCACACGTGGACCTGCAGGTCACGCTGGTGGGCGGCGGCGACGAAGCGGTCGGTGACCAGGGGCACCGGGCCCCGCCGCACCGGCACCTGCACGCACGCCGCGGCGAACGACCCGCCCGGCAGGCCCCGGGCCGCCGCCACCAGCCGACCGACCTGGCGTGGCCCCATCGAGGTGCACACCCGGTCGCCGAGGCCGTCGCGCACGCGGGCCAGGCGGCGGTCGGAGAAGGCGCCGATGCACACCCGGTCGACGGTCCCGGTCCGGGCGATGAGCTCGACGAGCGGCGCGACGGCGGCGTCGTGCTTGGGATCGATGTTGATCCGCACGTCCGGCCACGCGGTGAGCAGATCCTCGAGCAGGGGGATCTCGTCGTGGTCGCGCACGCGGGCCGCCCGGACCTCGGCATAGGGCAGGTCGCCGATGGCGCCGGCCCGGTCGGTGAGGCGATCGAGGCGGTCGTCGTGGAAGGCGACCAGGATGCCGTCCGCGGTGGCGTGGGCGTCGGTCTCCAGGTATCGGTACCCGAGGTCGACCGCGGCCTGGAACGCCGCCATCGTGTTCTCGCCGGGACCGCCGGGCGCGTGCGCGCCCTGGTGGGCGAACGCCAGCCGTCCGGGCCAGTCGAGGAAGGGGTAGCGCGCCATGTGCCTGCGGACGGTAGCCGTACCGGGCCTCGGGGAGACCCCGGAGCCGGCGGCGACCGGTGCGCACCCGGCGCCGGCTCAGCGGGGCGACGCGTGCACCCGATGCGGGCCGGACTCGGCGAGGCCCCGCTGCACGCCGGCCGTGAAGCTGGCGAGCAGGTCCCGCAGCTCCGCACCCCGCTGCGGCGCGGCACCGGACGCCGCGGACGCGGGGCCGGTGTCGCGCCCGCGCAGGGGGACCACCCCGGTACGGGGAGGCTGGGCGCCCTTGACCCGCCGGGCGAGCGTGGGCGCCGGGATCCCCTCCGGCGACGGCCGGGCGGGGGCGGGTGGTGCCGGCTCCGGCATCGGCCGCGCCGGGCGGGCTCCGGGCATCGGCTCGGGCGAGGGTCGGGACCCGCCGGCGGGTCCCGCCGGTCCGGGCGTCGGTGGGCGCGGGGGCCGCCCGGCGCCTGCCTCGCCCCGGACGGGCGCACGCCCGAGCAGCGGCGCCGCGGGGACGCCGTCGGTGCGCGGGCCGGCGGACGCCCGCGCGACCGGAGCCGCGGGCGCCGCCGGCGCGGCGTCGGTGGTGAGCATGGTCGACGGCAGCTCCACCACGGCAGTGATGCCGGTGCCGCGCGAGGCCCGCAGCCGGGTCCGGATGCCGTGGCGGGCGGCCAGGTTGCCGGCCACGTAGTGGCCCAGGTACTTCGACGGCGCGACGGTGAAGCTCTCCACGCCGGCCAGGCGCCGGTTGGCCGCCGCCAGGTCGCCCGTGTTCATGCCCAGCCCGGTGTCGATGACCGCCAGGGTGTAGCCGCCGCCGTCCTCCCGCCGCCCCCGCACCAGCACGGTCTGGTCGGGCGGCGAGAACGCCAGGGCGTTCTCGACGAGCTCGGCCAGCAGGTGGGCCAGGTCGGCGGCCGCCGAGCCCAGGATCGTGGCGGGCTCCACGCCGTCCACCCGCACCCGGCGGTAGTTCTCGACCTCGCCGAGGGCGGCGCGGATGACGTCGGTGAGCCGCACGGGTGCGGCCCACTGGCGGGGGGGCTCGAAGCCCGCCAGCACCAGCAGCGACTCGGCGTTGCGGCGCATGCGGGTGGCCAGGTGGTCGAGGCGGAACAGGTTGGACAGCGCGTCGGCGTCGGTCTCCCGCCCCTCCAGCTCGGTGATGAAGTCGAGCTGGCGACCGAGCAGGTTCTGGTTGCGGCGGCCGAGGTTCACGAAGCTGTCGGCGATGTTGCGGCGCAGGACGGCCTGCTCGACGGCCAGGTCGAGGGCGGTGTCCTGCACCGTGTTGAGCGCGTCGGCGACGTCGGCCACCTCGTCCCGGGTGTCGACCCGCACCGCCCGGGTGTGGGGCACGGCGATGTCCTCGCCGAGCGGCGTGTCGAGGATGCCGAGCACGGCCTCCGGCAGCCGCCTGTCCGCCAAGGCCTTGGCCTGGCGGGTGAGCGAGCGCAGCGGCCGGGTGATCGAGCGGGACACGACCCAGGTGAGCAGCAGGGTGGCGGCGAGGGTGGCGGCGGCCAGGGCGATGTAGAGCCGTTCGCGGGCCGCGGCGGCCGCGTTCAGCTCGTCGGCGCGGGTGTTGAGGGCCTCGACGAGGTCCTCGCGCAACCCCATGTAGCCCGAGTCCGGCGAGACGTCGAGCGGCGTCATGAGCTGCCCGAGGTTGGGCTCGTCGCCGGCCAGGGCGGCGTCGATCTGCTCGCCGAGGCCCTCGACCATCGTCCGCGGGTAGTGCTCGGCGATCATGTCGTCGTACGGCGGGCCGACCCCGAGGAGGGCCTCGTTGCCCCGGTCGAACGCCGAGCGGATGGTGGCGACCGGCGCGATGTCCGCGCTGTCGCGCAGGCCGCCGTTCACGACGATCCCCAGGATGGCCTGCCGCGCCAGGTCGGACAGGACCTCGAGCTGGCTGGTGCTCAGGTTCACCAGCCACGTGAGCTGGCGGAGGTCGGCGTCGTCGACAGCCTGCGAGACCTTGCCGTTGGCCTGGAGGAACGGCCGGATCGCGCTCGCGTAGCCGTGGTACACCTCGTCCGAGAAGGGGGTGTTGGTCATGTTGCGGGGCGAGTCGCTGGCGTCGATCGCGGCGCGCAGCGCGGTCAGGTCGGCGAGGTTCGGCGAGCGCGGGCTCGTAGGCCTCCTGCACCGTCGCGGTGCTCTGCCCGACCGCGTCGCGGAACATCGCGATGGCCTCGTTGGTGCGGCGCCGCGTCTCCTCGTAGCCGACGACGGGCGGCTGGATCATGGACTCGACGCCGATGAGCTCGACCACGGCCCAGGTGCGCTCGTTCTGCAGCGAGGTGATGAGCCCCGCCGGCCCGAGCGCGCTGCGGGCGAGGTCGGTCTGGGCACGAACCCCCTCCGCCTCGCGGGTGGTGTCCACGACCTCGGTCGCGGTGACGAGGAACAGGCCGAGCATCGGCACGGCGAGAGCCGTGGCGAGCTTCATCCGGATCGGGACCCGGCGCATGATCATCCCCTCCTGCCAGCAAGACGCCCGCGCGTCGAACCCGGCGGCCGGCGACCCAGGTGCCCCCCGCTGATAACCACTCTCCTAACCGATCTCCCCACGCCGGGGAGCAACCCCGGTGCGCTGCGTCATGTTGCCAGATCGCAGAGCCGCGTGCTCGCATACCCACGATCGGTGGTGAACGGTCCGGGGGAAACGCGTGGACGCGTTGGCGGGCGCCCCGCACACCGGCAACGCTGGCCGGGTGTCGGACGAGCGGCGAGCAGGCGGGGACGGCGAGCCCCGGCGGTCATGGACGGTGGGCGAGGCCAACGCCGCGCTGTCGTGGGTCGCCCCCGTCGTGGCTCGGGCGCAGGCCGGCTGGACCGAGTACCGCGCCAGCGCCCGCCACCGCGCCCGTCTCGTCCGCCAGAACGGTCACGGGCTGGTGCCGGCCGACCCGTCGCCGATCCAGTCGTGCATCGACGAGCTGGCCGCCGAGGGCATCGTGCTGCGGGACATCGCACGCGGCCTGGTGGACTTCCCCGCCCGGGCACCGAGCGGTCGCTGGTACTGGCTGTGCTGGCTGGTCGGCGAGCAGGAGGTCGCCTGGTGGCACTGGCCAGAGGACGGCTTCGGCGGCCGCCGGGAGGTCACCGACCCGCCGCCGTGAGCGGGGACGCCGGTCGCCGGCGACCCGGGCCCGCCGGCTCAGCCGGCCGGGCTCACAGGATGCGGCTCTCGTGGCCGGCCCAGTACTCGTCCTTCAGCAGGCGCTTGTAGAGCTTGCCGGTGGGGTGCCGGGGCAGCTCGGCCCGGAAGTCGACGGTCCGCGGGCACTTCACGTCGGCCAGGTGCTCGCGGCAGTACGCGATGAGCTCCCGCTCGAGCTCGGGGCCGGCGTCGTCCATCGACAACGGCTCGACGACGGCCTTGACCTCCTCACCGAAGTCGGCGTTGGGGACCCCGAACACGGCCACGTCGGCCACCTTGGGGTGGACAGCCAGCACGTTCTCGGCCTCCTGGGGGTACACGTTCACGCCCCCCGTGATGATCATGTAGGCCTTGCGGTCGGTCAGGTACAGGAACCCGGCCTCGTCCAGGTAGCCGACGTCGCCGAGCGTGGTCCAGCCCCGCCCCTTGGGGTCGCGGGTCTGGGCGGTCTTGTCGGGGTCGTTGTGGTAGCTGAACTCGGGCCCGCCGCCGAAGTAGACGGTGCCGGGCACGCCGACCGGCACCTCCTCGCCGTCGTCGCCCACGATGTGCAGCTCGCCCGCCAGGGTGTGGCCGACCGTGCCCTTGTGGGCCAGCCAGTCGGCGCTGTCGCAGTACACGAACCCGTTGCCCTCGGTGCCCGCGTAGTACTCGTGCAGGACGGGGCCCCACCAGGCGATCATCTGCTCCTTCGTGACCACCGGGCACGGCGCCGCGGCGTGCACCGCCACCTGCAGCGACGACAGGTCGTAGCGCTCGCGCACCTCCGCGGGCAGCTTGAGGAGGCGGATGAACATCGTGGGCACCCACTGGCTGTGCGTCACGTGGTGCTTCTCGATGAGGGCCAACGCCTCGGCGGGGTCGAAGTGCTCCATCATCACGACCGTGGCGCCCGAGCGCTGGAAGGCCATCATGAAGCGCAGCGGGGCCGCGTGGTAGGCAGGGGCCGGCGACAGGTACACGCTGTCGGCCGTCGCCCCGAACAGGGCGCTGACCAGCAGGTGGACCGAGTCGCTGGTGCCGAGCGGCGCGCCCGGCAGCGGCACCTCGACGCCCTTGGGGCGTCCCGTGGTGCCGGACGAGTAGAGCATGTCACGACCCTCGACCCGGTCCTCGGGGAGGGCCACCGTGGGCTGGTCCGCCAGCGCGTCCTCCCAGGGCTCGTACCCCTCGGTCGTGCCGTCCAGCATGTAGAGGACGACGTCGTCGTCGAGGCGACCGGCCAGCTCGATCGCCTGCTCGCGCTTGTAGGCGGAGGTGATGAAGACGCGGGCCTCGCAGTCCTCGATGATGTACGCCATCTCCTCGGTGGTCAGCCGGGAGCTCATGGCCGTGTAGTAGAGGCCGGCGTAGTGGGCTCCCCAGGCCAGGGCCAGGTACCGGGGGTGGTTCTCGAGGCAGAAGGCGACGTGGTCGCCCGGGCGCAGCCCGAGCGAGCGGAACAGGTGCGACGCCTGGTTCGCCTGCGCGTCGAGCTCGCGGTAGGTCACGACCTCGCCGCTTCCGCCCACGATGAGCGCCGGCTTGTCGGGTGTCGACTCGGCATAGGTGCCCGGGAACATGTGGGCAAGCTACTGCCGCGGGACGCCCGGGCGACGGCCGGAGGGAAAGCGCCGTGCCCTTCGACGGCTCGCCGTCGCACACTCGGGCGCAGGTCGCGGCCGTGGCGCCGGTAGCGTGGCGGCCAGTGGACATCACCGACCGGTTCGCGGAGCTGGTGCGCGGCCCGGAGCAGCGATGCCGGCTCGACGTCGCGGCGCTGCTCATCGCCGCGCACGCCCGTCGCGACCTCGACATCGACGCGCAACGGGCGCGTCTCGACGAGCTGGCAGCCGGCTGCCGGGAGGGCACGCTCGAGGCCCTGACCGCCCACCTGTTCGGCGACCTGGGCTTCGCCGGCGACACCGCCGACTACAGCAACCCCCGCAACTCGCTGCTCGACGTGGTGCTCGACCGGCGCGCCGGCATCCCGATCACGCTGTCCGTCGTGCTGATCGAGGTGGGCCGGCGCATCGGCGTCGAGCTGGAGGGGGTGGGCATGCCCGGCCACTTCATGGTCCGCTCGGCCCACGACGCCGACCTCTTCGTCGACCCGTTCAACCAGGCGGTCATCGACCGGGCGGGGTGCGAGAAGCTCTTCGTGACCCTGCACGGGCCCCGCGCCCCGTTCGAGCCCGCCTTCCTCGAGCCCGTCGGCCCCCGGGCCACCATCGCCCGCATGCTCACCAACCTGCAGCGCAGCTTCGCCGGCCGGGGCGACCGGGCCGGGGCGCTGTGGGCCCAGTGCCTGCGCGTGCTGGTGCCCGGCACCACGACGCTCGACCGGCGGCGCCTGGCGGCGCTGCTGGCGGCCAACGGGCGCTTCGACGCCGCCGCCACCGAGCTGGAGGCCATCGCCGAGGAGGGCGGCGACGACCGCGACAGCATCGCGGCGCGGGCCATGCGGGCCAAGCTCAACTGAGGCCCGCGGCCACCGAGTTCTCCACGCCGATCGGCGTGGGCCAGCATCAGGGGTGTGATCGACCGCGACCTCAAGCGCAGCCTCGGCCAGATGATGAAGGGCGTGCAGGTGGTGGGGGCGGCGCACGAGGGGGTGATGCGGGCCTACACCAGCCACTGGCTGTGCCAGGTCAGCTTCGAGGAGCCGATCCTCGTGGCGTCGTCGTCGCCGAAGCACGACACGCACCCGCTCATCGTCGCCAGCGGCCGGTTCTCGGTCTCGATCCTGGCCGGTGACCAGCTCGAGCAGGGCCAGTACTTCTCCTACCCGGGGCGCAGGATGCGGCACGTGGCCGGCGACCTCCTCGACGAGGTCGACGGCCTGCCGCGGGTGCGCGACTGCATCGCCTGGCTGGGCTGCGAGGTCGAGGACCACGTGACCGGGCGCTACGACCACGACCTGTTCTTCGCCCGGGTCACCGCCGTCCGCGAGGGGAGGCTCGGCGAGCCGCCGCTGCTGTACTCGTCGCGCCTCGGCTGGCGGGCGGCGGGAGGCCGCATCCGCGAGCCTGGCGGATCGGTGCGCGACCGGCTGCTGGCGCGACTCGACGAGGCGTAGGCCGGTGCCTCGGGCGGGCTCGCCCCTTGACCCGGCGGTCAAGTAGCGTGACCAGCATGGCGATCACCGAGTCCGTGCGATCCGATGCCCGTGCCGACGACGAGGCCCGCGTGCTCGAGCTGTGCGAACGCCTGCTGGCCGAGCGCCCGCCCCGCGACACCGCCCCCGTCGACTTCCTCGGCCACCAGTTCGACCTCGGCCTCGCCTGGGTGCACTTCCCCGAGGGGCACGGTGGGCTGGGCCTGTCGCCCAAGCTCCAGATCCTGGTGAACGAGACGCTGGGCCGGGCCGGGGCGCCCCGGGCCGGCGGCCTCAACCCCATCGGCCACGGCATGGGCGCCCCCACGGTGGTCACCCACGGCAGCGACGCTCAGAAGCGGCGCTACCTCCGGCCCCTGTTCACCAACGAGGAGATCTGGTGCCAGCTCTTCTCCGAGCCCGGCGCCGGCTCCGACGTGGCCGGCCTGTCCAGCCGGGCGGTGCGCGACGGGGACGAGTGGCTGGTCAACGGCCAGAAGGTGTGGACGACGCTGGCCCACGTGGCGCGCTGGGGCATGCTCGTGGCCCGCACCGACCCCGACGCCGCCAAGCACAAGGGCCTGACCTACTTCGTGGTCGACATGCACGCGCCGGGCGTCGAGGTGCGGCCGCTGTTCCAGATCACCGGCGAGGCCGAGTTCAACGAGGTCTACTTCACCGACGTCCGCATCCCCGACGCCGAGCGGCTGGGCGAGGTGGGCGAGGGCTGGCGGGTGTCGCTCACCACGCTCATGAACGAGCGGGTGGCCATCGGCGGCCAGGTCCCGCCCCGGGGCAGCGGCTTCGTCGGCGAGCTGATGAAGACCTACGCCGCCACCGGTCCCCACGACGCCGCCACCCGCGACCGGGTCATGCGGCTGTGGTGCCGGGCGGAGGTGCTGCGCCTCACCAACATCCGGGCCGGCCAGAACCGCGCGGGGACACGCCCGGGCCGGAGGGGTCGATCGGCAAGCTGGCGATGGCCGAGGCCCACAAGGACATGAGCGCCTGCGCCGTCGACCTGCTGGGTGCGGACGGCATGTTGTTCCTCGAGGGCTATCCCATGGCCCGGCCCCAGACGACGGCGCTGTGGGACAACCCGCAGCAGGCCTTCCTGCGGTCGCGGGCCAACTCGATCGAGGGCGGCACCACCGAGATCATGAAGAACATCCTGGGCGAGCGGGTGCTGGGCCTGCCCGGCGACATCCGGGTCGACAAGGACCGCCCCTGGATCGAGGTGCCCCGGTCGTAGCACCACGCCGGCCACGTGGCGGGGGAGTGGCCGCCGCGCGGGTGTCAGGTCGCGGCCTGGCCGAGGCCCTGTTGCCGGCTGAGCACGATCGCGTGCGAGCGGTCGGACACGTTGAGCTTGGTCAGCACGTTGGACACGTGGTTGCGGACGGTCTTGGGGCTGAGGACCAGGCGGCGAGCGATCGCCTGGTTGTCGAGCCCCTGGGCCACGAGCTCGAGGATGTCGAACTCGCGGTCGGTCAGCTCCGCGAACGGGCGGCTCACCCCGCCGGGCCCGCGGCGGCGGGTGACCACCAGGTCGGTCACCGCCCTGGCCATGTCGTGGTCGAGCACGACGTCGCCGGCGGCCGCGGCCCGCAGGGCGTGCTCCAGCCGGTCGGGGTCGGTGCCCTTCACCAGGTAGCCGGAGGCGCCGTCGCGCAGGGCGGTCAGGGCGGTGTCGTGGTCCTCCGACATCGTCAGCATGATGACCTTGATCTCCGGGTGGTGGAGCGCCAGCCAGCGGTTGACCTCCAGGCCGGAGCCGTCGCCCAGCCGGACGTCGAGCAGCACCACGTCCGGCGAGGTGGCGGAGATCAGGGCGGGGACCTGATCGGCGGACTGGCCCTCGCCCGCCATCTCGATCCCGGCCATCTCGGCGATCGCGACCGCCAGGCCCATGCGGAACATCGGATGGTCGTCGACGACGGCCACCCGCAGCGGCGCCGCGGCCTCCGGCCCGCGCGTCTCGTCCGGGCCGGTCACGGCAGGAGCCCCGGGAGGTCGACGTGCAGGTGGGTGCCGCAGGGCGAGCCGGGGACGAAGCGGACGACGCCGCCCAGCTCCGCGGCCCGCTCCCGCATGGCCGTCAGGCCCACGCCGGGGGAGCGGAGGAGGTCGATGCCCACCCCGTCGTCGATGACGTCGATCGAGACGGGACCGTCGGTCTGGATCCGCACCCAACACCGCCGGGCGTGGGCGTGGCGCACCACGTTGGTGAGCGCCTCGGTGACGATCCGGTAGGCCGCCGCCTCCACCGCCGCCGGCAGCGAGGTGGGCGCGGGCGGCAGCGACAGCTCGATGTCGAGGTCGCCTGCGAACTTGCGGGTGAACTCGGCCACCGCGCCGGCCAGCCCGAGCTGGTCGAGCGCGGTCGGTCGCAGGTCCCGCACGATCCGCTTGATCTCGACGACGACGCCGTCGAGCTCGTCGGCGAGGCGCGTCAGCAGGGCGGGCGACGGCTGCGGCGAGCCGTCGGCCGCGGACCGGTCGAGCTGGCGCACCGCGGTGCGAAACCCCAGGGACACGCCGGTGAGCGTCGGGCCCACGCCGTCGTGCAGGTCACGGCGCAGCCGGCGGCGCTCCTCCTCGCGGGCGGACACCACAGCTAGGCGGGACCGGCGCAGGTCAGCCGCCAGTCGGACCCAACTGACCGCCAGCCCGAGCGGGCCGGCGAGCTGGTCGAGCAGCTCCGCCTCCCGGGCCCGCATCGACGGCGTCCCGTCCCAACCGACGACCAGCCGGCCGACGACCTCGCCTCCGTGGCGCAGGACCACCTCCCCGCGCTGCCGCGCTCTCGCCGCCCACCGACGCGGCGCGCTGCCAGCCGCCGCCGGGGACGGCCAGGTCGATGGCGATGGCGTCGAAGCGCAGGCTCCGCTCGAGGCTGCGCACCAGCGCGGCCAGCAGGTCGTCGCCCGCATCGGTCCCGACGTGGTCGACGATCTGCTGCACGACCGCCAGGCCGTCGTCCCGGTCGCCGAACACCAGCTTGTCTACGAGCTGGCGGATCCTGCGGCGGGCCGGCTCGATCGAGAGGGCGATGGCCCCGGTCGCCGCCACCAGCAGCCACGTGGGGCCGCTACCCCCGACCAGCCGGCCCAACCCGGCGACGACCACGGTGTAGACCACGACGATCCCGGTGGCGAACAGCGCCCACTCCAGGCTGCGGTGCGACAGCTGCTCGGCGTCCGACGGCATGCGCCGCAGCTCGTCGATCAAGGCCCCGACGACCAGCAGGGGCACGGTGACGATGAGCAGCACCGCCCACACGACGTCCCGCCCGGCGAGCGACCAGTCGACGACATCGAGGCTGTCGGGGACGACCGCCAGCCAGGCGACGACCGCGCCCGCGCACAGCCAGCCGGCCAGCGTGCCGGTCGCCGCCCGGCGCACCCGCCACCAGTGGGTGGACAGCACGCCGATCCAGACCAGGCCGAGCGCGCTGACGGTCCACGACGCGGCGACGTCGACCCCGTGCCAGCCTGCGGCGTACGCGACCACGACCGTCGCGGTGGCAGCGAGCGCCAGCACCCGCAGCGCCACGGCGCGCCGGTCGGTCCGCCACGCCACCGGCACCAGCAGGGCGGGGATCAGCGCCACGACCACGGCTGCCGCCAGCGGTCGGGCCCACGTGTCGGCCTCGGCCAGCACCGGCCAGCGGGCCGCCCCGGTCACGGCCCGCTCGTAGCCCCGGTACTGCACCGCGAGCGCCACGATCAGCCAGCCCGCTCCCGCCACCAGCAGCGCGGCGCCGAGCTGGCGCCGGCCCGGCCGCGCCGCCAACACCACGCCGGCGGCCGAGTAGGCCAGGCCGGCCACGAGCCATCCCACGAGCCACCAGTTCTGGCCCTCGGGCTCGGCCCCCTCGTTGGCAGCCCGGAGGCCGATGATCGCCGCGGCGGTGGCGGCACCGACGACGCCGACCACGATCCCGGCCACCCGCGCCGGGTTCGCGACCGCCGCGATCGGGCGCGTCGCCGGGCGTTCGTCCCGCTGCTCCATCCGCGCACCTCCGGGCCTGTGCTCACCGTAGGGCGCCCGGTGTCCCGGGCGAATGGTACCCGCGTCCCGAGACCGCGCCCGGGCCCGAGACGGGACGGGCGCCTCCTGCCCCCGGGACGCCGGGCGGCGGACACTCAGGGGCGTTTGCGATCACCTCAGGTGAGGAGCTCAGAGATGCACAAGCGACTGTCCACGATCATCGCCGTCGCGCTGGCGGCGGCGATGTCCCTGCCCGCGCTGGCCGCCGATGCAGGCGGCGCCGAGCCCCCGACGCTCGTCGGGCGCGCCGTGCTCCCCGCCGACGCGCTCGCCACCGGGCCGCCGTCGGGCGCCGCCGCCTTCAGCGGCGTGGTCAACGGCATCCCGTTCCCGCGACCGCAGCAGCCGGTCGCCGGGTTCTCGGCCGTCGTGGCGGGCCGGCAGCCGGGCGAGTACCTGGCGATGCCCGACAACGGGTTCGGGAGCAAGGCCAACTCGGCCGACTTCCTGATCCGCGCCTACTACGTGCGGCCGGACTTCAAGACGGCCCGGGGCGGCAGCGGCGCCGTCGCGGTCGACACCGACCCGGGCGAGTTCATCTCGTTCCGGGACCCCAACCGCAAGATCGGGTTCCCGATCGTCAACGAGACGAGTGCCGACCGGCTGCTGACCGGGGCGGACATCGATCCCGAGTCCCTCCAGCGGGGTGCCGACGGCGACCTGTGGGTGGGCGACGAGTTCGGCCCGTGGATCCTGCACTTCGACGCGACCGGCAAGCTGCTCGACGCCCCGTTCGCCACGCCCGGCGGCCTGATGTCGCCGAGCAACCCGTTCCTGGGCGGCAACCCGGCGACGCAGCCCAACAGCCGGGGTTACGAGGCCATGGCCATCAGCCCCAACGGCGCGTTCCTGTACGCCGCGCTCGAGGGCGCGACCGTGGCCGACGGCGCCTCGACCCACCGCACGGTGTTCCAGTTCAACGTCCGCCGGGAGGCGTTCACCGGCCGGGTGTGGAGCTACCGCACCGAGCAGCCGGCCACCCTGGTGTCCGACATGTGGTCGCTCGACCGCAACCGGCTCGTGGTCATCGAGCGCGACGCCGGCCGCGGCCTGGCCGCCACGTTCCGGAACGTCTACGCGGTGGACCTGACCGTCGTCGACGGAAGCGGCGATCTCGTGAAGTCGCTCGCCGTCGACCTCGCCGCCATCCCCGACCCGCACCTGATCTCCCTCCCCGAGATCCACCCGGGCGACATCGGCCTGGGCGACCCGTTCCGGGTCACCTGCGAGTCGGTCGAGGCCGTCTACCCGGTGAGCAGCACCAAGCTGCTGATCGGCTGCGACAACAACCTGCCCAACACCGGCCGGAACCCGGCGATCGCGGACGACACCGAGCTCATCGTCGTCAAGGTCCCCGGCCTGCGCCGGTAGGGCTCGAGGCGACCCGTGTGATCAGCCCGACGGCGTCGGCCAGGCCGGCGCTGTCGGGCGCGAGGCCGCGAGCGCATAGCATCGGGGTCAATCCGCGACACCTGGCGGACCGTCGAGCCCGACCGGACCGACATCGAGACGGCCACCCCGAGGGGACGGTGGCAGCGCCGGTCGACGTACGGGCCCTCGCCGCAATCCGACCCCTCCCTTCCCCCGCCCCCTCGGAGGACCGACCCGCATGCGTCGCACGAAGATCGTCGCCACCCTCGGCCCGTCCTCGGACACGCCCGAGGTCATCGCCGCCCTGCTCGACGCCGGTACCGACGTGGTCCGGCTGGGTCTGGCGCACGGCACGCCCGCGGGGCACCGGACCCTCATCGAACGGGTCCGGGCCGCCGCCGAGGCGAAGGGTCGCCAGGTGGGCGTGCTGGCCGACCTGCCCGGCCCGAAGGTGCGCACCGGCGCGTTCCCCGAGGGCGGCGCCTTCCTGGCCGAGGGCGACGAGATCACCCTCTCGCCGGGCGACGCGCCCAGCAGCACCGCCCACATCCACGTCGACGAGGACCGCCTCACCGAGGTCGTGGCGCCCGGGTCGGTGATCGTGCTCGGCGACGGCACCGTCGCCCTCGACGTGCTGGTGGTCGAGCGCGGGAGGGTGCGCGCCCGCGTCGCCAGCGGCGGCCGGCTGCAGGGGCGGCCCGGCGCCCACCTGCCGTCCGACCGGTGGCTCCCGCCCGTGCCCACCGACGACGACCTCCACCTCATCGAGGAGGTGGCCCGGCACGCCGACTGGGTGGCGGTGTCGTTCGTGCGGGCGCCCGAGGAGCTGGAAAAGGTGCGGGCCGCCCTCGGCCCGGGTGGGCCCCGCCTCATGGCCAAGATCGAGACCCGGGCGGCCGTCGAACACCTCGACGAGCTGCTGGAGGCGGCCGACGGCGTGATGGTGGCCCGCGGCGACCTGGGCATCGACTTCCCCATCGAGGACGTGCCCCACCTGCAGAAGCGGATCATCCGAGCCTGTGGCGCCCGCGGCCTGCCGGTGGTCACCGCCACGCAGATGCTGGAGTCGATGGTGTCGGCGCCGAGCCCCACCCGGGCCGAGGCCACCGACGTGGCCAACGCGGTGGTCGACGGCACCGACGCCCTCATGCTGTCGGCCGAGACGGCCATCGGTCACGACCCCGCCCTGACCGTCGCCACGATGGCCCGCATCGCCGCCCGCGCCGAGGAGTTCGACGACCAGCGCACCGGGGCCTACGAGCTGGGGCTGGGACAGCGCCGCCCGTCGCCCAAGGCGGTCACCGTGGCCATGGCGCACGCCGCCCTGCGGGCCGCCGACGAGCTGAGCCTGGCGGCCATCGTGTGCTGCACCCGCGCCGGCCCCACCGCCCGGGCCATGGCCGCGCTGCGCCCCGCGTGCCGGCTGATCGGCGCCAGCCCGTCGCCGACGACCGCCCGCCAGCTCACGCTGTCGTGGGGGGTCGAGCCGCTGGTGGTCGACGAGTACGCCAGCACCGACGACATGGTGTGGTGCGTCATCGAGGCGGCGGTCGACGCCGGCCTGGTCAACCACGGCGACGCGATCGCCGTCCTGGCCGGCGCGCCGGACGCCTCGCCCCGCACCACCGACGTGCTGCGGGTCGTCGGCGTCGAGTAGGCCGTAGGCCATGGATCCGAGCGACCGGACCACCTGGACCTCGGCCGCGGGCGTGTGGGCCCAGGAGGCGGGGGAGGGACCGCTCGTCGCGCTCGTGCACGGCTCGATGGACCGGTCCGGCGGCATGCTGCGGCTGCGGCGCCTGCTGCAGCCCGCGCACCGTGTCCTGCGCTACGACCGGCGCGGCTACGCCCGGTCCCTGCCGACCGGCCCGCCCAGCTCGTTCACGCAGCAGGTCGACGACCTCGCCGACCTCCTGGCGGGGCGCCCGGCGGTGCTGGTCGGGCACAGCTTCGGCGGGCTCGTGTGCCTGGCGCTGGCCGAGCGGTCGCCCGACCTCGTGCCGGCGGTGGTGACCTACGAGGCGCCCAAGATGTGGGCCCCATGGTGGCCGGGCAGCACGCCCGGCTCGGTCGTGGCGGCGGCCGGACGGGGGCCCGGGGCCGGCGACGGGCTGGACGAGGGCGCGGAGGAGGCGGCCGAGTGGTTCCTGCGGCGGATGATCGGCGACGAGATGTGGGAGCGGCTCCCCCCGGCCATGCGGGCCGAGCGCCGCGCCGAGGGCGCCACGCTGGTCGCCGAGATGCGCTCGGTGCGCCCGCCGGCGCCGCCTCCGGTCGACCCCGCCGCGGTCACGGTGCCCGTCGTGGTCGCCCGGGGGTCGGAGGCCCGGCCCCACCACCGGCGGGCGGCGGACGAGCTCGCGCCGCGCCCTTCCGCGGGCCGAGCTGCATACCGTGGCGGGTGCGACTCACGGCGCCCACCTGAGCCACCCGGTCGCGCTGGCCGACCTCGTGGCGCGGGCGGCCGCCCTGGCCGGCGGATGGTGGTGAGCGACGGGTGAGCGCGACGGCGGAACGCGAGGACGGCGGAGGTGTGCGGTGGTGATCATGGGACGGTGGCGGCGGCGCCGGCAGGCGGGCCCGGTGGCGTTCGTGCTGTCGGGCGGCGGGAACCTGGGCGCCCTCCAGATCGGGATGCTGCGGGCCCTCGTCGAGCGGGACGTGCGGCCGGACATGGTGATCGGGTGCTCGGTGGGGGCCATCAACGGCGCCGCCCTGGCCGAGGACCCCAGCCCGGCGGGGGTGGCCCGCATGGAGCGACTCTGGAGCGAGCTCGACGGCAAGGAGCTGATGCCGAGCGGCATCCTCCCCCGGGCGGTGGCGCTGGCCCGCAGGGGCGAGGCGGTCCACGACAACGACGGGCTGCGGCGCGCCCTCGAGCGCCACCTCACCGCCCGCACGTTCGAGGAGCTGGCCGTCCCGTTCCAGTGCGTGGCCACCGACGTGATGGGCGTGCGGGAGGTGTGGTTCTCCGCCGGCCGGCTGATCGACCCGGTGCTGGCCTCGTCGGCCCTGCCCGCCGTGTACCCGGCGGTCGAGATCGACGGCGTGCGTTACCTCGACGGCGCCATCGTCGACGACGTGCCGATGGGCCGGGCGGTCGAGCTGGGCGCCCGCACCATCTACGTGCTGCAGGTGGCGGCGTTCGCCCGGCCCCGCCCCGTGCCGCGGCGCCCGCTGGACGTGGCGGTGCAGTCCTACTGGTTGGCCCGCCACCACCGGTTCAAGACCGAGCTGGCGGCGGTGCCGCCGAGCGTCGTGGTCCACCTGCTGCCCACGGGTCAGACCCCGAGCATGCGCTACGACGACTTCACCCGCTCGGCCGAGCTGATCGAGCTGGCCTACGCGTCGTCGCGCGACTACCTGGCCGGCGGGTCGGCCCGGCCCGCGCTGCCGGCCGGCACGCGCGGCGCCACGGGCGAGGCCGGGGCCGACGGCGGGGTGGTCGAGCCGGCCGGGGCGCAGGCCGGCGTCGAGCCAGCAGAATGACGCCGTGACCGACTCGCCCGTGAACCTCACCCCCTCCGGCCCACCCGAGACGGTGCTCGACGACGAGCCCGCGGAGGCGCTCGCCGCCCTCGACGACGCGCTGGCCCGGCCCGTCGACGAGCAGCGGGCCGCCGTGGCGGCCGTGGTGGCGCGCTGGCCGCGGTTCCTCGACGGCTGGGCCCAGCTCGGCCAGCTCGGTCGCGACGACGTCGAGTGCTACGCCTACCACCGCGTCGGCTACCACCGCGGCCTCGACAGGTTGCGGGCCAACGGCTGGCGCGGGTCGGGATACGTCCGCTGGCGGCACCCGCAGAACCGTGGCTTCCTGCGCGCGCTCGACGGCCTGCGGGCCGGCGCCCAGGCCATCGGCGAGCACGACGAGGCCGAGCGCTGCGCGCTGTTCCTCCGCCAGCTCGACCCCGACTGGCCTCCGTCCCCCGGCTGATCGGCACCGCGAGGCGTCCCGTCCGCCCCGGTGGGTGCCCGGACGGCCTCGCGCCGTAGCCATGGGGGCGGCGGGGGGCGTAGAGTGGCTCCCGGCCGGGGGGTCTCGGGAGGAGAGCACGATGGTTGCTTCCGGTACTCCATGGCGCGTCCTGGCCGCCGCCCTCGCATTGGTGACGGCCCAGGGATGCTGGCTCCAGGCGGGGTTCGACGCCCGGCGGTCGGGCTTCAACGACGGCGAGACCGCCGTCACGCCGGCCACCGTCGATGACCTGGCGCCCGCCTGGTCGACGGCGGTCACAGGCGACCCCGGCGAGCCCCTGGTCCTCGGCGGCACGGCGTATGTGCGTGCGCCGGGCTCGGTCAAGGCGGTCGACGCGGTCACCGGCGCAGCGCGATGGACCGTCAACCACGGCGGCACCGGTCAGGCGGTGCTGGCGAACGACCGCCTGTGGGTGCCGACCACCCCGGGCGTGTGCCAGCTCGCGGCGCTCGACCTGGGCAGCGGCGCCGTCGTCGACACCCGGGGCTTCGGCGGTCCCAACCTCAACAACACACCCAACGGGATCTCCGTATGCGCCGAGGGCGACGCGCTCTCGGTCGGCTCGAGAGTGGTCGTGCGGTGGTCCTACTCCGGCATCGCGACGGCGCCGGGCCCGTGCCTGCCGAACCAGACCGGCAACCACCGCAACGGCGTCGTCGGCGCCGACATCGCCAACCCCAGCGGGGCCTGGAACGTCCTCCTCGGTGACATCGTCGTGTGCGGGGTCCCGCCACTCCCTGTCATCCCGGGCCCGTACGACGCACTCAGCTCCGACGGCACGACCGTGTACTCCCCGGGCGGCACCGCCGTCACTGGCTATCCGGTGAACTGCCCGCAGAACTGCCTCGGCTCCCTGCACTGGACGACACCGGCCCCGATCGTGCCCGCGGTGACGCCGCTGCCGGGCAACGCGAGGCTGGCGATGACGGCCACGGACGGGCGCCTGCTCGTGGTCGACGCCGCCACGGGCGCGCTGCAGTGGTCGGCGACGGTCGGCGGCGCCGGCGCGACCGGGGAGGTGCCCCCGGCGGTCACGGCGACCACGATCTACGCGGCCGCGAGCGACGGCACCGTGGCGGCCTTCCCGGTCGGTGGCTGCGGCGCCGCCACCTGCGCGCCCGTGTGGACCGCCGACCTGCCCGCCGCCGCCAACGCCCGGCCCTCGATCGGGGGTGGCGTCGTCTACCTGGGCGGCGACGACGGCACGGTCACGGCCCTGCCCGCCGCGGGCTGCGGCGCCGCCACCTGCGGGTCGTTGTGGTCGGCAACCGTGCCCGGCGCGGTGTCGGGCGTGGTCATCGACGGCGGTGCCCTCTACGTCGGAAGCGTGGCCGGGAGCGCCGGCACCCTCACCGGCTTCCGCCTCCCGGCCTGACGGCGACGGGTCGCCACAAACCTGCGACCGCACGTGCGGCGTTCTCCGCTGTCCTGACACGAGATCCGCCGCACTTCGGTCGCGGGAACCTCGTCCCGCCGACGGTTGGGCACGGGCAACGTGGGTACGATCCCGAGGCTCCGAAACCCCACGCCGGGAGGCGAACCGCGATGGCGGACACCGAACGATTCGCGACCACCTTTGCCATGCTCGACAAGGACGGCGACGGCCGCGTCTCGGCGGCCGAGTTCAAGGAGCTCATGGTCACGATCGGGGTGCCGTTCACCGACGAGACGGCGGCCACGGCCATCGAGATGATGGACACCGATGGAGACGGGCTGGTCTCCCTCGACGAGCTCGCCACCTACATGAGCTCGCCCGCCGCACCTCGCCCCACCGACCCCTGAGGCAGCCGCGCCGGTCAGCCCGGGAGGTCGAGCAGCACGGCGACGGTCTCGCGGATCTGCGCCAGGACGGCGGGTCCGACGTTGCCTCGCACGGCCGCGATCCGGCGTGGGGACACGGCGCGGAGATGCTGGCCCTGTGCTGCCGAGACGCCGCTGAGCCCGTTGCCGGCGTCCGGCTCGATCGTGATCTCCGAGTGGAACCGCCGGATGGTCGAGGTGAGCGGGACGACGTGGACGACCGACGGTCCGGCGTCGAGGATCCGCTGCGCGGTCACCAGCACCGCCGGGTGCCGGAAGCCCGCCTCGCGCCCCTCGGGCACGCCGAGATCCAGGTCGACGACGTCACCCGAGGTCGGCATCGAGCCACGCGCTCTCCTCGCCGCTCAGCGGCGTGCGCAGATCGGCCCCGATGCGGTCCTGGCGAAGGGCGCGCACGGCCAGCGCGACCGTGTTGCCGACCGTGGTGTCGAGCTCGGCGGCCAGCCGCTTGAGCTCCTCGTGGGTCGACACGTCGATGCGCACGCTCGTGCTGTGCATGCAGATCAGCATACATGTCGACCGGGTCCGGGCCGGCGCGGAGGGTCTCGGCCGTCCGGCGTGGGACATCGGTTCGGGGCCGTACGATGCCGGTGGCGCAGGCGTGGACACCTGCCCCGCGCCGGCAGTCACATGTCGACGGGCACACGATCTGTGCCCTCGGCCGCCCGGCAACCCGTGAAGGAGTGACCGTGTGAAGCTGGCGACGATCCGAGACGGCGGCGGCAACCTGGCCGTGCGCATCGACGGCGACGAGGCCGTCGAGCTGGGGGCGGCGGACGTGGGCGAGGTGGTGCGCCGCGACGGGTGGCGGGCGTGGGCCGCGGCCGCCGACGGGCGCCGGCGGCCCGTCGCGGGGCTCGATTACGCCCCCCTCGTGCCCGCCCCCGACAAGATCGTGTGCGTCGGCCTCAACTACCGCAACCACATCCTGGAGACGGGCCGCGAGCCGCCCGAGCACCCGACCCTGTTCGCCAAGTACCGCCAGGCGCTCGTGGGCGCCCACGACGACATCGTGCTGCCGGCGGTGTCCGACGCCGTCGACTGGGAGGCCGAGCTGGCCGTGATCATCGGTGCCCGCGCCCGCCACGTCCCGGCCGAGGCGACCGGCGACGTCATCGCCGGCTATGCCGTCCTCAACGACGTGTCGGTGCGCGACTACCAGTACCGCAGCCTCCAGTGGCTCCAGGGCAAGACGTTCGAGGCCACCACCCCGCTCGGCCCCTGGCTCGTGACGGCGGACGAGACACCCGGCCCCAGCCGGGAGCTGACCTGCGAGGTCGGCGGCGAGCTCATGCAGAAGGCCGACACGGCCGACCTGGTGTTCGACCCGGCCACGCTGGTCTCGTACATCTCGTCGATCATCACGCTGGAGCCGGGCGACGTCATCGCCACCGGCACGCCCGGCGGGGTCGGCGGGGCCCGGACGCCGCCCCGGTTCCTGGCCGAGGGCGAGACGGTCGTGACCCGCATCGCCGGGGTGGGGGAGTGCCGCAACACGTGCCGCAAGGAGCGCCTCGACTGATGGGTGCGCCCACCGCGCACATCGACCTGCTCCGGCGCGGCGAGGCCTTCGTGTTCTCCCAGCTCGCCGGCCTGGACGACGCGGGCCTCGCCCGACCGTGCCGGCTCCCGGGGTGGAGCCGCTCACACCTGGTGGGCCACCTGGCCCGCAACGCCGACGCGCTCGGGAACCTGTTCGACTGGGCCCGCACCGGGGTCGTGAACCCGATGTACACCTCCGCCGAACAGCGGGCCGAGGGCATCGAGATCAGCGCCAAGCAGGATGCCCCCGCCCTCCGCGCCGACCTCGACGCCGCTTCGGCCCGGCTCGTCGCCACCGTCGACACGCTGCCGCCGGAGGCGTGGGACGCGCCCGTCCGCACTGCCCGGGGCCGGGCCATCACCGCGGCCGAGGTGCCGTGGATGCGCATCCGCGAGTCGTGGGTGCACGCGATCGACCTCGGCACGGGCGCGTCCATGGCCGACGTGCCGGGAGAGGTCGTCGACACCCTGCTCGACGAGGTCGCCGCCGGGCTGTCCGGCCGCGACGACTGCCCGCCCATGGCCCTGTCCGTGACGGGCGGCCCCCGCTCGTGGGTCGCGGGCCCGGCCGCCGACGCGCGCGGGGCGGTCGAGGTCACCGGCACGGCCGCCGACCTGCTGGGATGGCTCATCGGCCGAGCCGCCGGGGAGGGCCTGACGACGACGCCGGCCGGCACCCCGCTCCCCACCGCCCCACCCTGGCTCTGAGCGCCGCCGCCGGCGCGCCCGACGACGAGGCCCATCCGCCCGACCCGAGCATCAGCGCGCGCCGGGCGTGATCGGGTGGGCCCGGTGTCGCCACCGCTAGGGTCCGGCGGCATGGCAGCACCTGGAGGCACCGGGCCGATCGGGCCGTTCCCGCCGCACGTGGCCGGCGAGGAGGCGCAGGAGGACTACGACCGCATGCGCCGGCGGCTGCTGTGGACGCTGCCCTCGGGCCTGTACGTCGTGGGCAGCCGGGCGGGCGAGCGCCGCAACCTCATGACGCTCAACTGGGCCACCCAGGTGAGCTTCGAGCCCAAGCTGGTCGGCATCGGGATCGAGAAGACCGCGGTCACCCACGGCCTCGTCGCCGAGGGGGGCAGCTTCACGCTCAACACCGTGGCCCGCGAGGACCGCGCCATCGTCCGCAAGTTCACCAAGCCGGTCGAGCACGACGCCGCCGCCGGCACCCTCAACGGGTTCTCGTTTCGCGACGGTCCCACCGGGGCGCCCATCCTCGACGTGGCGGTCGCGTGGCTCGACTGCGAGGTGCGCAATCCCGTCGACTGCGGCGGCCACACGTTCTTCATCGGCGAGATCGTGGACTGCGCGTTCGCCCGGGACGAGGACACCGAGGTCCTGCGCATGGAGGACACCCGCATGAGCTACGGGGGCTGAGGAGGCGGTCATGACCGACCGGGACCATCCGTTCCCCGCCCAGGGCCGGCCCGTCGACGAGCTGGTGGCCGAGATGCAGGGCGGCCGGGACGCGGACGCCGACTGGCGCGCCGGACGCACGTTCAGCCTCGTCTACAACGCCGCCGACCCCGAGCTCGAACGGCTGCACGACGCCGTCGCCCACGAGTACCTGCACGAGAACTACCTCAACCCCTTCGCGTTCCCCAGCCTCATGCGCATGGAGCGCGAGGTGGTGGCGATGGGCGCCGACCTGGTGCACGGCAACGCCCGGGGCGGCAAGCTGACGAGTGGCGGCACCGAGAGCCTGTTCCTGGCCGTGCAGGTGGCCCGCGACCACGCCCGCCGGGAGCGGGGGATCGCCGAGCCCACGATCGTCGTCCCTGCCACCGCCCACCCCGCCTTCGCCAAGGCGTGCCACTACCTCGACGTGGTCGAGGTGCGCGTGCCGGTCGGCGCCGACGGGCGTGCCGACCTCGCCGCGACCACCGCTGCCGTCGACGACCGCACGGCCCTCGTGGTCGGCTCCGCGCCCTGCTACCCGTTCGGCGTGGTCGATCCCGTCCCCGAGCTGGCGGCGCTGGCCACGGAACGGGGCGCGCTGTGCCACGTCGACGCCTGCCTGGGCGGGTGGCTGCTGCCGTTCCTCGAGCGACTGGGCGAGCCGATCCCGCCGTGGGACTTCCGCGTCGAGGGCGTGACCTCGCTGTCGGCCGACGTGCACAAGTACGGCTGGTGCTTCAAGGGCGCCTCCCTGCTGCTGCACCGGGACGAGGACCTGCTGCGCCTCCAGTACTTCCTGTACGACGGCTGGCCGGGTGGGCTGTACGGCTCGGCGACGACGGCCGGCACCCGGCCGGCCGCGCCCATCGCGGCCGCGTGGGCCACGATCAGCCACCTCGGCCTCGACGGCTACCTGCGGCTCGCCGACCAGGTGCGCGGGGCGTCGGCCCGGCTTCGGGCCGGGGTCGAGGGCATCGCGGGCGTCCAGGTGACCGGCGACCCGGTGCCGGGGGTCATGGAGATCTCGGCCGCGCCCGCCGGCCCCGGGTCAGCGGCGGGCTCGGGCCCGGTCGACATGGCCGCGGTGGCCGACGTCATGGACGACCGCGGCTGGCACCTCGACCGCCAGCAGGGCGGGCTGCACGCCATCGTGTCGCCCTCGCACGCGGCCGTCGCCGATCGGTTCGTCGCCGACCTGGCCGAGGCCGTCGCCCACCACGGGCCGAGCCGCGGCGTCGAGGCCCGCTACGGCGGGGTGAGCTAGTGCCGGCGAACGACCGGCCGCCGGCGTCGGACGCCAGGCGTGGCGGCCCGGCTCGGCGCACACCGGCCGGGGAGCCCGGCCTGCCGCCGTTCGCCGGCGCCGTGCTGTGCGGCGGGGCCAGCCGGCGGATGGGCCGCGACAAGGCGCTGATCGCCCTCGACGGTGTCGCCCTGGCGACGCGCGTCGCGGGCGCGATCCGCGCCGCGGGCGGCGCGCCAGTGGTGGCCGTGGGCGGCGACCTCGAGGCCCTACGGGCCGAGGGCCTGGTCGCCGTGCCGGACGACGGCCGGTTGGGCGGGCCCGGCGCCGGGCCCCTGGCCGGCATCCTGACCGCGCTGCACCGACCGGGCGGCCGGCGCGGGACCGCCGGGCCAGGCGACCCGAGCCCCGCCGGGCCGGGCGGAGGGATCGTGTTCGTCGCCGCGTGCGACCTGGTCGATCCGGCGGCCGACGCCGTGGCCGCCACCGTGCGCGCCCTGGCCGCGGACGAGGGGGCAGACGTCGCGGTCCCCCTGGTCGAGGCCCGCCGCCAGTGGATGCACGCCGCCTGGCGCCGGCGGGCGACGATGCCGCTCGGCGCCGCGTTCGCCGCCGGGGAGCGGGCGGTGCACGCGGCCGTGGCGGCCGGCGGCCTGCGGGTCGTCGACGTCGCGCTGGAGCCCGCGGCGGTGGCCGACGCCGATCGGCCGTCCGACCTGCCCACCGGGTGACGGACCGGTCGTGCGGAGGGGATAGCCTCGGCGCCATGGAGGTCCCCGAGATCGACGTCGCCGAGCTGGCCCGCCTCCGGGCCGAGAACGTGCCGCTCATCGACGTGCGCGAGCCCGACGAGTACACGGGTGCCCACGTGCCGGGGGCGGTCCTCGTCCCCCTCGCCACCGTGCCCGAGGCGCTCGACGAGGTCCCCGCCGAGGGCACCGTCTACGTCATCTGCGCCAAGGGGGGCCGCAGCCGCAGGGCCGCCGAGTTCTACCGGGGACAGGGCATCGACGCAGTCAACGTGGCCGGCGGCACCACGGCATGGATCGAGGCCGGGCACCCCGTGTCCGCAGGGATGGAGCCGTAAACGCCACCGTCCCGTGAGCCGACCCACCGCTGGCTCGCGCAGCAGCGGGACTTCGACGCCTTCATCGAGGCGGCGGCGTCGGCGGGCTCCTACGCGCTCGACACCGAGTTCCACCGCGAGCGCACCTACTACGCCCAGCTCGCCCTGCTGCAGCTGGCGGCCGACGGCGACGTCGTGGTGGTCGATCCCCTCGTGGTCGACGTCCGACCCCTGGCCCGCCTGCTCGAGGGCGACGGCATCTGCATCATGCACGCCGCCAGCCAGGACCTCGAGATCCTCGAGCGTGCCTGTGGCATCGGCCCCCGCCGCCTGGTCGACACCCAGGTGGCGGCCGGCTTCGTGGGCCTCGGGTCGCCCGGCCTGGGGGTGCTGCTGCAGCGCCGCCTGGGGATCAACCTCCCCAAGGCCGACCGCCTGACCGACTGGCTGCGGCGCCCGCTCAGCGACGAGGCGTGCAGCTACGCCGCCGCCGACGTGGCCTACCTGGACGACCTGTGGGACTCGCTGCGCGCCGAGCTCGAGCGCCGCGGGCGGCTGGCCTGGGCGCTCGACGAGTGCGACACCACCCGCCTGCGGTTCAGTGACCCCGCCGAGGCGGAGGTGGCATGGTGGCGCATCAAGGAGGCCAGGCGGCTCAAGGGCAAGGCGCGGGGCGTGGCCCAGGCCGTGGGCGGGTGGCGGGAGCGGCGGGCCCGCGAGCTCGACCGCCCGGTCCGCCACGTGCTGCCCGACCTGGCAGTGGTGGCCATCGCCGAGCGCCCGCCCCGCACGCGCCAGGACCTGGCCCGGGTCCGGGGCCTCGACGGCCGCCACCTCAAGGGCGGGGCCGGCGACGAGCTGATGGTCGCGGTCAAGGCGGGCGCCGACCTGGCGGAGGACGAGCTCCGTCTGCCGCCCCGCGACGGCGTCGACTCCACCTTCCGGCCCGCCGTCACGCTGGCATCCGCCTGGGTGAGCCAGCTATCCCGCAACGCCGACCTCGACGCCTCGTTGGTGGCCACCCGGGCCGACATCGAGGCGTTGGTGCGGGGCGACGACAGCTCGCGCCTGCTCCAGGGCTGGCGGGCCGACGTGGCCGGGCTGCCGGTGCGGCGCCTGCTGGAAGGGACGGCGGCGCTGGCCTTCGACGGCGAGGGCTCGCTCGTGCTCGAGGCCCGGTCGCACCAACCGGCGCCCGGCATCCCCGCGGACCTGGGCGACGCGGGCCCCACCGGCCCGCCCCTCTGACCCGGCCCGTCACCCCGCCACCGGCTCGCCGCTCGGACGCGGCCGGCCGCCCCGCCCGGCACAGGTAGGTCGCCTGGCCGGCGCCTTCGTGTGCCGCTGACCGGCGCACCCGACCGGTACCGGGCTCACACCTCCGGCGCGATGAGGACGGCCGAGTCCGCGCCCAGGGTGCCGGCGAACGGTTGACCCTCGTGCCGCCCGTCGCTGGCGACGACCACGTCGCCGACCAGCGGGACGGCGGCCGGGGCCCCGCCCATGTTGACGGCGACGATCCGGTCGCCGGTGCCACCGGGACCCGCGGGTGCGCCACCGCCGGTCTCCGGACCGCGGCGGCGCCAGGCGACCACGTCGCCGGGCAGGTCCAGCAGCTCGACGTCGCCGAGCTGCAGCGCCGGCGACGCCCGGCGGGCGGCCAGCAGCCGCCGGTAGAGGTGCACGATCGACGACGGGTCGTCACGGAGGGTGTCGGCGTTGCGGGTGGCGGCGTCGGGCGGCCACGGCAGCCACGGGTCGGGGACGCCCCAGCCGTGGTCGGCCGCCGCCGTCCAGGGCACGGGCGCCCGGCAGCCGTCGCGGCCGCCCGGGTCGACCACCCGCTCGGGCGGGATCACCGCATCCTCGAGGCCCAGCTCCTCGCCCGCGTAGAGCACCGGCGAGCCCCGCAGCCCCAGCAGCAGGAACAGCGCGGCCCGCGCCCGCGCCTCGCTGCCGTAGCGGGTCCGGTGACGGACGGCGTCGTGGCTCGACAGCACCCAGGTGGCCCACGCCCCGCGCCCGTCGATGAAGCGGTGCGTGTCGGCGATCTGCGCCCGCCACGCACCGGCGCGCCAGCGGGCGAACATGGGCGGGAAGTTGAACGAGAGGTGCAGCTCGTCCCCGGCGCCGTAGTAGCGGGCCACCCGCTCGGTGGAGAGCAGGTAGACCTCGCCCAGCAGCATGCGGTCGCCGGGGTAGGCGTCGACCACCTTGCGCATGCCGCGGATCAGCTCGTGGGTGCGGGCGGTGTCGTTCAGCCCGGCGTGGGGGATGCCCGCCACCTCGGGCGGGTCGTCGGGCAGGCCGGGCGCCTTGCCGATGCCGTGGACCACGTCCACCCGGAACCCGTCGACCCCGCGGTCGAGCCAGAAGCGCATCACGCCGTGCATGGCCTCGACCACGCCGGGGTTGTCCCAGTTGAGGTCCGGCTGCTGGGGCAGGAACTGGTGCAGATACCACTGGCCGGACGCCTCGTCCCACGTCCACGCGGGCACGGGGGCGAAGGCGGCCACCCAGTTGTTGGGCGGCGCCTCGGGCGACCCGTCGCGCCAGATGTACCAGTCGCGCCGGGGATCGTCCCGGCTCGACCGGGCGGCGAGGAACCACGGGTGCTGGTCGGACGTGTGGTTGGGCACCAGGTCGACGAGCAGGCGCAGGCCGCGCCGGTGGCAGGCGGCGAGCAGCCGGTCGAACGCGGCCAGGTCGCCGTAGAGCGGGTCGACGTCGCAGAAGTCGGCGATGTCGTAGCCGAAGTCGGCCTGGGGCGAGGGGTAGAACGGCGACAGCCACACGGCGTCCACCCCCAGCCAGACGAGGTGGTCGAGCCGGGCCTCGATGCCGGCCAGATCGCCCGTCCGTGCCGGCCGGCTGGTCGCGAACGAGCGCGGATAGATCTGATAGAAGACGGCGCGTCGCCACCACGGAGTCGTCACGGCGACCGAGCGTAGGGCCGAGTCGTGGTAGGAAAGTGGTTGGGACGCCCCGAGCGGCATGCTCCGGGGACGATCAGGCGGGTGTACCGGCGATACACTGCCCCGCCGAACGCGACTACGTGGGAGCTGGCCCGTGAAGAAGGGTCGACATCGACGATTCGAGGAAGCGCGCGCGCTGAAGCGCAGTAACGACCTCGACATCTCAGAAATCTTCGCTCCGGCCGAAACCGAGCCCTGCGCCGAGTGCGGCGCCGAGCCCGGTGACGACCATGCCGCCTGGTGCATGGCCGATTCGGCCGATGACGACGACTAGCGGGCTCCTGTAGTCGCAACCAGACGGCACGGCTGGCACTTAGCCTTGCCTTAGCGCTGGGTGAGGCAGGAAGCTCTGGGTCTCGCGCGCCTCCTGGCGGGACTCCACGTAGGACACGAACCGCTGGTAGGCCCCGGTGCCCACCAGCTCGATGATCTCGTCCCGCAGCGCCAGGTACACCGGCTGGTGCCCGCTGAAGGCCTCGGGGGACTCGGTGCACCACCAGTGGAACTCCTGGCCGCCCGCACCCCAGTCGCGCCGCTTCCACTCGCGCAACGTCGAGACGACCTGTCCCGACTCGTCGGTGCTCTCCACCAGGCGCAGCGGGAGCTGCCAGCACACGTCGGGCTTCCAGTCGAGCGGCCGCTCACCCGCCTCCAGCGCACCCCGGTGCAGGGCGCAGCCGGCGCCGCCCGGGAAGCCGGGCCGGTTGAGGAAGATGCACGCGTCGCCCACCAGGCGGGTCACCAGGCTGCCGTCGGCCTTGCGCCGGATGGGCCCCTGCCGGCGGATCGCCAAGCGACGGTGCTGCCACTGGGCGTCGGTCAGGCGGTCGGCCGCGGTGAGGGTGGCGTTGGCGTCGTCCTCGTCGACGAAGTGGGCGCCGTAGCTGCAGCACCCCTGCTCCATCTCCGGCGCAGCCTCGGTGAGGACGCCCAGGCAGCCGTGCCCGTAGATGCACCGCCACGAACTGGTGAGGAACGTGACGTCGAACGACAGCGTCCGGTGCTCGTCGGGCGCGTCGAACTGGACGAACTCGTGCAGGTCGTCGGGCGGGGGAGCCATCGGGGCCACGTTGGCACATCTGCCATGCTGGTGCGCCCGGCGGGGCGGGGACCGGCGAGAGGAGCGCGGCGTGGCCGGCGAGTTCGACGACATCCGACAGCGGCTCGAGGCCATCGGCGAGGAGCTGGCCGACCTGGCCATCCAGCGGCTGCGCGAGTCGATCGACGCCGGCGGCACCGAGCTGCCCGTCGACGAGCGGAGGCTGACCCGGGCCCGCCGGGCGGTCGAGAAGGCCGTCAACCTGCTGCGCGAGCCCGACGACATCGACCTCGACATCTAGGGCCGCGTCGGGCAACGTTCGCCGCTGTCCTACAACGGCACTCGAGGGACAGGTCACGCGGACGATGCTTGACTGGTTCGCGTGTCGATGACGGAGCTGCGCAGGGCGTTCGATCAGGGCGACGTGGCGGCCGCGAGGAAGTTGCTGGTCGCCGATCGATCGTTGACCACGACGCTCATCGAGGCGCCTGACATCGAGCCGACTTCTCCGTTGACCTACGTTGGCATGGCCCGCTTCTACGGCTACGCGGACCACAACCGCACCGGTGACCTCGCCCGAGTTCTGATCGACGCGGGCGCCGACAAGGACGACGAGTCCAAGAACGGCAGTCCCCTCATCTGTGCCGCCAGCCACGGCGACGCAGATGTCGTACGAACGCTGCTCGACGCTGGGGCCGACGTCGAGCTCACAGACTCGCCACCCGACACGGCATTGCGACTGGCTGCGGCCTTCGGCTACCCCGACGTCGTCGACGTTCTGGTCGCGGCGGGAGCGAGGGTCAATTCGGTGATCGAAGCGGCCGGTGCCGGGGACCTGTCCGGGTGGTCGATCGCTGATCTGTCGGCGTTCGACCGAGCGTGCGCCTTGCGGGCAGCGGCGGTGAACGAACGCTTGCACGTCGTCGATCAACTGCTCGCCGCCGGCACCCCGATCGATGCCGAGGTCGACGGCGCGCCGGCCATTCACTGGGCGGCCGAGCAAGGAAGGCAGCGTGCCGTCGAGCACCTCTTGGCGAACGGGGCGATCGCGACAATGCCTCGCGATGGCTGACCCGCAGGGCGGGCGCACGCTCCTGTTCACCGACATCGAGGGCTCGACCCTCCTCCTGCGCGAGCTCAAAGGGAGCTACGGCCTGCTGCTGCGCGTGCACCAGCGGATGCTCGAGCGATCGTTCGACGACCATCACGGCCGCTCGATGGGCAGCGAGGGCGACAGCCTGTTCTACGTCTTCCCGAACGCGAGGGACGCAGTGGCGGCGGCGGTGACGGCGCAGCAGCGACTCGAGCACCACAGCTGGCCAGAAGGCGTTCGACTCAGGGTGCGGATCGGCATCCACCGGGGGCCGGTGACGATCTCCGGCGGCGAGTACCTCGGCCTGACCGTCCACGAAGTCTCGCGGATCTGCGCCGTCGCCCACGGCGGCCAGATCGTCTGCTCGTCCGCGGTCGTCGACACCCTCGGCCACGACCACGCCGGAGCCGAGCTGCGCGACCTCGGCACGTTCGTGCTCCGCGGCTTTCCCGCCGGCACGCGCCTGTTCCAGGTGTGCGCGCCTGGTCTCGACGACGAGTTCCCCCCGCTCCGTGACACCGTCCGGGCGGGGGGCCGCCGGATGTCGATCTGGTTCCGCCAGTCGGCGTCCCGCAGCCCGACGCCACCTACACCGGAGTCGTTGCGGTTCGAGACGGTCACCGGCAGGCCGCTCGGTGCCGGCACGGACGTGGAAATCCTCCCGGCGGCCCCCGAGGCTGGTGGCGCCTTTCGCATGATCGTCACCAGAGACGGCCACGTCGAGGAGGAGTACGACGGCCTGACCATCGGGGGCGCCACTGACGCCGCCACCGTCGTCAACGCCCACTCCCGCCTCATCCGCATCATTCCGTGACGGCCCGCCGTGTCAGTGGGGGGCGGGCCGGCTTGAAGTGTTCATGGCGTGGGTGCGTCGAGGAGGTCCAGGCGGTGCGCTTCGTGCTGGATGAGCGTCGCGCCGGTTCGGTCTGCGATTGCAAGCGCCTCGTGGACGAGCTTGTGTGTGGCGTTCGGGGATTCCCCGAGGTGCCGGCGGGCGGCGGCGAGTCGGAGGAGTTCGCGGCCGAGGAAGAGCGGGGTCTTGCGCTTGCGGCTGGCGGCGACGGCCTGCTCGGCGTGCTGTCTCGCGCGCTGGTGGTCACCAGTCACGACTGCCATCTGTGCGAGGACGAGGTCGACGGTCGAGACGACGGTGGCCGAAAGGGCGGCGATTCGTCCAGCGAACGGGTGGAGCTGCTCGGCGATGGCCGCGGCGGCCGCTTGGTGGCCGAGGATGTCGGCGGTCTCGGCAAGCGCGGTCATGTCGGTGAGCCACAGTTGGTTGCGGCGGACGTCCCGGCAGTCGTTGCTCGAGAATGTGGTGAGGATCGAGTGTGCGTCGTCGAGTTGGCCGGCGAAGGCATAGGCCGCGGCGAGGACGGCACGGTATGAGCCGCCAAAGGCTGGATGGTCGGTGGCGGGCTCGATCAGCGGGATCAGCTCGCCGAGTCGGGCTTGGTGGCCGCGGATGGCCATCAGTGCCGTTCCGTACCACAGCGCGGCGTCGAACCCGGGCGTGGCGAGCCTGAGCACTTCGTTCGCCGCCTGCTCGGCGCCGGCGAGATCGCCGGCGAGCAGCAGTTGCGACGAGCGGTACATCGTGAACAGGGCGGCGTAGATCGGCGCCGGCTCGTCGTCGAGGAATGAACGGGCGGCAGACATTGCTCGGTCAGCCGAAGCCAGGTCGCCATCCTCGCGGAAGGTCCACGCCCGCTGGACGAGACCGTGGAGGACGAATGGTGTGTGGCCCGTTCGCCTGCCGAGGGTGATCAACCGGTTGGCTGTCGGGTGTCCGGCGTCGGCGTTGCCGGGGGTCTTGCCGGCGAGGCGGTAGGCGAGCAGGACGTGACCGAGTGTCTCGGGGTCGCCGAGCCGCTCGGCGATGCTCAGTGCTTCGCGCACGAGCTCGAGCGCCCGGTCCGGATCGGTGAAGGTCACGTCCTCCGACAACGCGGCGAGCGCCCGGGCGCGGAGCGTGCTGGGTTCGCGACCCAGTGCCAGGAGCGCCTCCTCGACGATGGCGACGAACTCGGGGTCGGCGCCGGGAACCGGCACGCCGCCGTAGCGGATCATTGCCAGCGCAACCTTGGCGAGCGCTCCCGGATCGGCGGCCTTGCGAGCCATCGTGGCGGCGCGTCGCAACAGCTCGCGGGACTGCGGGTCACCGATGCCGTTGAGCACCTCGCCGAGCTTGATGGTGAGCGTGAGGACGAGGTCCGGTTGCGGTTGCTCGATGATGGCGGCGATCTGGAGCGCCCGGCGATAGTGCGTCGCGGCTTCGCCGAGCGCCAGCGAGCGTTCGGCTCGAGCTGCCGCCAGCGTCGCGTAGTCCACGGCCTCGGGCGCGTTGCCCAGTGGCGCGGCGATCGACGTGTGGCGGGCCAGCTCCGGCAGCACTGCCTCGTCGGCGGGCAGCCGTGCCGCGAGGGTGGCGGCGACGGCGCGGTGGATCACCAGGCGAGTGTGTGGGGAAATGTTGTCGTAGCGGGCGCGCCGGAACAGCGCGTGGGTGAACGCGAACTGTCCCGGTCGACCAGGCACGGCGTGGCCGAGACCGGCTGCCGCGATGCGCTCGAGGCTCGCCAGCGTGGCCTCGAGATCGCGGCCCACGCTGCGAGCGACGACGTCGGCGTCGAACTCGGTCCCGACGACCGAGGCGACGTCGAGGACGGTGAGGTCGGCGTCGGTCACGAGCGCATATCGCCGGGCGAGCATGGCGTGCAGCGACGTGGGCGTGCCGCCAGTGCCGCGGGCGACCTCGACGACGAGCAGGGCGTTACCGCCGGTCTCGTTGGTGACGGTCGCGGCGTCGGCCGTGGATCCGAGCCGGGCGAGCAGGTCCGCAACATCGGCCACCCGCAACCCGCCGAGATCAATGTTGTCGACTCCCGGCATTCGGGCGAGATCGCCGAGCAGCACGCGCAGTTGGTCATCGACGTCGGGTGCGGCGTCGCGGGTGGTGATCAGCATCAGGATCGGGGCGTGGATCGGCGAGCGGGCGATGTGGCGCACCGTTGCCCGTGTCGTCGCGGTGGCGAAATGGAGGTCCTCGATGACGAGCAGCAGCGGAGCTTCCTCGGCAGCTCGCCGCAGGTAGCGACCGACAGCGGCCGCGATCGTCGCCTGCCCCGACACCGGGCCGGGATCGTCGGCCGTCGCGACAACTCCGGCCCGTCGCCCGAGGCCAGGGATGATCCGGGCAAGGGCGGCGGTATCGGAGGCCACGCGGCGCCGGACGGAAATCTCCGAGAGCGCAGACAGGTCGTCGGCGATCACCTGAACGAAGGGTTGGAACGGGGCCTCCGCATACTCGGAGCACGTCCCGAGCAGGACGCGGCCTCCGGACCGGCCGACCTCAGCGGCGAACTCGGCTGCCAGGCGGCTCTTGCCCATCCCTGCCTCACCGGCAAGTACCGCGATTCGCGACGGCCCGGCGACGCAACGGCCCCACAGCTCGCCCAACCGGCTGCGCTCGCCGACCCGACCGACGAAGCCCGCCGGTTCGACGAGCAACTCGAGCACGGCGGGAAGGTGCGACTCCCGATCGAGTGACTGCTCGCGCTTGGCGATGTCGGCGAGCTCGCGGCGGTTCGTCGCCTCGAGCTTGCGCAGCAGGGCCGTGACGTGGGATTCGACGGTCCGCTCGGACACGAACAGGCGCGCCGCGATCTCGGCGTTCGTGAGCCGTTCCGCGAGGGCCGCAAGCACGTCCACCTCACGTCGGGTCAGCCGCCGACTGGAGTCGCGTCGCGCCGACTCGGAAGTTCCGTACTGAGCACGGATGTCTGACCTGACCGTGGTTCTGCATTGTAGACCGCACCAGTCGATCGCTCGAGCGACCCACCCCCCCAACCCCGATCATCAAGGGAGAGAGCTCCGTGTTGACTCACCAATACAGTTACGCCGCCTGCCTTCAGCCGGCGGAGACCAAGCCCTGGACCGTCGACGACTGCTTCGCCGGGCGCGACTTCGACTTCACGAAGCGGTTCCTGCCGGAACGGATCGCCGGCGTCGAACCGATCGGCTGCCTCAACGACGACGACCGGCGCATGCTCAACCAGATCCGCGGCAACAGCTACTGCCATCTGTTCGCGTTCGTCGAGGAATACATCGTGCCGATGGTGATCGACCACGCCCGCGCCGATGTCTACGGCGACGAGACCCGGTTGTGGTCACTGCTGCGCTTCGCCGGTGAGGAACTCAAGCACCAGGAGATGATGCGCCGGGCTGTGGAACAGTTCCAGGCCGGCTTCGGTGTGCAGTGTGGGCTGATCCCCGGACGCGAGCAGGTCGCCGGGGCCGTGCTCGCCACCTCGCCGCTCACGGCGTTGCTGCTGACCAGCATGGTCGAGTGGTTCACCCAGCTGCACTACACCGAGCATGTCAAAGACGGTGCCGACCTCGACGAGCTGTTCCGCGACCTGCTGCGCTTCCACTGGATCGACGAGTCCCGCCACGCACGGATGGACAGCCTGCTCATCGACGAGGTCGCCGACGGGCTCAGCGCAGACGAGCGGGAGCAGGCGATCGACCAACTGCTCGAGCTCGGCGGCGCCGTCGACGGGCTCCTCGGCGATCAGATCGAGCTCGACATCGACGCACTGCAAGCCGCCACCGGGCGTCGCTTCACCGAAGCCGAGCGCGACGAGATCCGCACCCACCAACGGCGCGCCTACCGCTGGACGTTCCTCGTCTCCGGGCTCGAGCACCCCAACTTCGTGCGCATCGTCGAACAGCTCACCACACACGGCGCGGAGAAGGTCGCAGCTGCCGCACACGCGCTGGCCGCCTGAACGTTGCTACCCGCACCCCGGCGGGGGCCTACCCGTCCTGATACGCCTCCCGTAACGTGTCGCCATGAGCGACACGGCGGGGGACGGCATCACGATCGTTCCCGCCAACGAGACGAGCTGGGACGACATCCGGGCCGTGTTCGGCACCCGGGGCACGCCGGCCAGGTGCCAGTGCCAGTCGTTCAAGGTCCGTGACAAGGACTGGCGCTCGGTGCCGGTCGAGGACCGGGCCGACGGCCTCCGGGAGCAGACGCACTGCGGCGACCCGGGCGCGGACACGACGAGCGGGCTCGTCGCCTACCTCGACGGCGAGCCCGCTGGCTGGTGCGCGGTCGAGCCGCGCACCGCCTACATCCGCCTTCTCAAGATGCGAGTGCCATGGACGGGGCGGGACGAGGACCGCACCGACGATGGCGTCTGGGCAGTCACCTGCTTCGTGACCCGCACGGGCTTCCGACGGCGTTACCGAGGTCAGCCACCCGACCCCCCGCCGGGTGGTCATGCGGATCGACTTCTAGGAAGTGTCTGCTCGCCCGCCGGCCGGGCGGCGGGCCGGCGCGGCGTCAGTCGAGCGGCGGCGCCGAGGGCAGGGCGTTGAGGCCGCGGATCATGTCCCGGAACCGCCCGCCCTGGCGGGGATCGAAGGTCAGCACCACGCGGGGCAGGTCCAGAGCGTCGCCGTCGGCGGTCTCGGGCGGCAGGGGCACCGTGCGCTCGATGGTGCCCTCGCTGCACAGGTCGCCGAAGTCGCGGGCCAGCGCCGCCAGCTCGTCGTCGCTCGGCTCGGCGCGCAGTCGCACCACCAGGCGATCGCCCACCCAGCGGATGCCCTGGTAGTTGCGCCAGAACCCCCGCACCGCCGCCACCGCCTCGTCGACGTCGTCGGTGATCGTGAACAGGTTGACGTCGCGGGGCGACACCAGGCCGGCGTCGATGAGCTCGTCGTGGACGAACGCCTCCCAGCCCTTCCAGTAGGTCTGCCCGGGCACGTCGAGCAGCACGAGGGGAGAGGGCGTGGCCTTGCCCGTCTGCATGAGGGTGAGCAGCTCCAGCGTCTCGTCCAGGGTGCCGAACCCGCCGGGAAGGGACACGAACCCGCTCGACTCCTTCACCATCATGAGCTTGCGGGTGAAGAAGTACTTCATGCTGACCACCCGGTCGGAGCCGGCGAGCGGGCCAATGCTGGTCTCCTCGAAGGGCAGGCGGATGGTCACGCCGAGGCTCCGGGAGGCGCCGGCGCCCTCGGTGGCGGCCGCCATGATCCCGGGGCCCGCGCCCGTGACGACCATCCACCCCGCGTCCGCCAGGGTGCTCGCCAGGCTGCGGGCGTGGTCGTAGAGCGGGTCGGTGACGAGGGTGCGGGCCGACCCGAAGACGGTCACCTTCCGCACCGACCCGTAGGGGGCGAACAGCTTGTAGGCGGCCCGCATCTCCTTCAGGGCGTCGCGGGTGATCTTGAGGTCGAGACGGTCGGCGCCGTCGCTGCTCAGCTCGAACGCGGTGCGGAAGATGTCGGCCAGCAGGTCGCGGTTGCGGACCGCGCCGGCGTCGTCGAGAAGCTGCTGGATCAGGTCGCGGTCCATCGTGCGACCAGCCTGCCACGGCGGCTCCGGGATGCGGACCTCAGCCGCCCGCGGCCGCCGGGGCGCAGGCGAACAGCGCGCCGGTGAGGTCCTGGCCGACCGGCGAGCTCGGGTCGAAGTCGGGGGAGGCCCACTGCTCGTTGAAGTCGGCGAAGTCGCTGGAGGTCGACACGTCGTCGTACACGCAGCCGCACAGGGTCTGCGGATCTGCCCCGACCGACGCCATCTGGCTGGCGATGCCGGACGTGCAGTCGGTGACGAACTGGGTGCGGGCGGCGTCGCTCCAGTCGTCGCCCGGGAGGGGCGCAGGCGTGGGTAGGTCGCCGGTGGCGCCGACGTCGATCCCGGGGAGGGTGGCGTCCACGCCGCCATCGGATGTCCCGGTCCCGCCCGCGGGAGCGACGGTGGCCGGGACCGAGCCGGCGGTGCCGCCGTCATCGTCGTCGTCACCGCCGCCGCCCGAGAGGGCGATGACCCCGGCCACCGCGGCGAGGACGGCCACCGCCACGACGGCGGCCACGAGCGGCCCACGGCCGCGGCGCGACGACGAGGGGGGCGGGGGCGGCGGGGGACGCCGCGCCCCGGTCGCCGCCGGTCCGACCCCGGCCGGTGGCGGGCCCTGCGGTGCGGCGCCGGCCGGGACGGCCACGCCCGCGGCACCCGCCGGCGGCGGCGCGGCAGGGCGTGCCGGCCCGGGCAGGGGTGGGGCGGCGCCCACGGGGCCGGCAGCGGGAGGAGCGGCGACCCCGGCGAGCTCGGCGGCGGGCGGGACGGGGACGCCCGCCACCCCGGCGGCGGACATGGCGACCAGCGCGGCGCCCAGCGGGATGGTGTCCTTGGGCCGGGCGTCCACCGCGACCGGTCGGCCGAGCTCGGCGCCGACGATCTCGGCCACGAGCGGGATGCGCGACGAGCCGCCCACCAGCAGCACCGCCGCCACATCGTCGACCGCCATGCCCGCCGAGGCGACGGCCCGCCGCAGGGCGACCAGCGTCTCGTCCAGCGCCGGGCGGATCATCGCCTCGAACTCGCGACGGAGGAGGCGCACCTCGGTGTGGCGCTGCGGGAGCATCACGGGGATCGACACGTCGGTCTCGTGCGACAGCCCCTCCTTGGCCTCGACGCACTCCTCGCGCAGCTGGGCCAGGCCGGAGGCGACCGTGGGGTCGTCCGGATCGAGGCGGTCGGGATCGATGCCGATGGCGTCGAGCACGTGGCGGAAGACCGCGTGGTCGAAGTCGATGCCCCCCAGCCGCTCGATGCCGTCGGGCCGGCCCACGATCTCGGCGTCGAGGCCGGCACCCCCGGCCTGGCCGCTCGCCCGCACCAGGGCGACGTCGAAGGTGCCGCCCCCGAGGTCGTACACGGCCACGACGGTGCCCTGGTCGAGCGGCCGCTGGGCCGCATAGGCGGTGGCGGCCGCCACCGGCTCGGGCACGAGGTGGTCCGCGGTCAGGTCGACGTGGCGGAGCGCCTGGCGCAGCAGGTCGAGCTTGTACTCGCCCCAGTTGGCGGGGTGGGTGAGGGCAAGCGAGGCCGGCGGCTCGCCCTCGGTCGCTGCCACCTGCGCGACGGCCCACTCGACCACGCGGGCCATGCACAGCTCGGCCGAGATCGGGGCGCCGGCCAGCAGCAGCGGAGTCGGGTCGCCCACGCGCCGCTTGAACTCGCGGGCCACCCGGCGGGGATCGGTGACGGCGCGGCGTGCCGCCGGCTCGCCGATGAGCAGCCGGTCGCCCGACATGCACACCACCGACGGCACCGAGACGCTGCGGGTGCCCAGCGTGGCGGGCTCGACGCGGCCGGCGCGGCCGATCGCGGCGGCCGTGTACGTCGTGCCGACATCGACACCGAGGTGATACGCCATCGGTGCGGGATCTTCGCGCGGGCCGGCCCGTCAGGCGGTCGCGGCAGCGCCAGCGACGGGGCCGTACAACGTCGTGCGCTCGGCCAGCGTGCGGCCCAGGGGCTCGACGAGGGCGGCGAAGTCCGCGGGCGTCATCTCCTGGCCGTGGCTGGCCCCGGCGGCGCGGGAGATGTTCTCGTCCATGAGCGTGCCACCGGCATCGTTGCACCCCGCCTGGAGGAGCTGCGCCCCGGCCCGGTGACCGAGCTTCACCCACGAGAACTGGATGTTGTCGATGAGGCCCCGGTAGGCGATGCGGGCGATGGCGTGCATCAGCAAGACCTCGCGGAAGGTGGGCCCCCGGCGGGCCTTGCGCTGCAGGTAGAGCGGGGTGGCCATGTGGATGAACGGAAGGCCGACGAACTCGGTGAAGCCGCCGGTCTCGGCCTGCAACGCCCGGGTGCGCAGCAGGTGCCGGGCCCACGACACCGGTGACTCGACCGCCCCGAACATGATGGTGATGTTCGAGCGGAGGCCCACCTCGTGGGCGGTGCGGTGGGCATGCAGCCACTCGTCGGTGGTGATCTTGTCGGGGCACAGGATCCGGCGCACCGGGTCGTCGAGGATCTCGGCCGCCGTGCCGGGCAGCGAGCGCAGGCCGGCGTCCATGAGCCGCCGCAGGTACTGGTCGAGCGGCTCGCCCAGCCGCTTGGCGCCCTCGGTGACCTCCAGCGCGGTGAAGCCGTGGATGTGGATGCCGGGCACCGCCGCGTGCACGGCGCGGGCCACGTCGATGTAGTAGTCGCCGTCGAAGTCGGGGTGGATGCCGCCCTGGAGGCACACCTCGGTGGCGCCCCGCTCCCATGCCTCGCGGGAGCGCTCGGCGATGTCGTCCAGCGTCAGCAGGTAGGGGGTGCCCCGCAGGTTGAGCGACAGCGGGCCCTTGGAGAAGCCGCAGAACTTGCACTTGAACGTGCAGACGTTCGTGTAGTTGATGTTGCGGTTGCGCACGTAGGTGACGGTGTCGCCCACCGCCTCGCGCCGCAGCTCGTCGGCCAGCTCGGCCACCGCGACGACCTCGGGACCGCGGGCGGCGAACAGCGCCACGATCTCGTCCTCGCCCACGACCTGCCCGTCCCTCACGCCGTCGAGCACCTCGCGGACCCGGCCGCGCACGGCACGCCGCGGACCGGGGACCAGCGTGGCGGGCTCGGCGTCGGCGCCCGAGTACCACGCGGTCGAGCGCACGCCCGTGAGGACGATCTCGGCCCCGGTGCCCGCCTTCGCGTTCTCGAGCGTGCGCTCGGGGAAGACCGATCCGGGATCGTCGCGCCCGAGGCCCTCGGCGTCGGCCCGGTCGCCGACGTTGAACACCAGCCCGGGATCGAGCCAGCGATCGGGCTCGGCCACGTACTCCGGGTAGATGGTCAGGCGGGGGGCGAGGGCGAAGCCGCGGGCTTCGGTCACCGCTCGCAGGCGGTCGAGCGCGGGCCAGGGCCGCTCGGGGTTGACGTGGTCGGCGGTCACCGGCGACACGCCGCCCCAGTCGTCGATGCCGGCGTCGAGCAGCACACCGAAGTCGTCGGCCAGGTTGGGTGGCGCCTGGACGTGCACGTCGGGGGGCAGCACCAGCCGGGCGAGCGCGATGGCCTCCAGGTGCTCGTCCTGCGGGCACGGCGACGCCTGGTGCATGGACGTGCCCGGCTTGGGCAGGAAGTTCTGGACGATCACCTCCTGCACGTGCCCCCAGCGGCCGTGCGCGGCCGCGATGGCCTCGAGGGCGGCGAGCCGGTCGGCCCGGTCCTCGCCGATGCCCACCAGGATGCCGGTGGTGAAGGGAATGCCCAGGCGGCCCGCGGCGTCGAGGGTGGCCAGGCGGCGCTCGGGCGTCTTGTCGGGCGAGCCCCGATGGGCGGCGAGGTCGCCGCGCAGCGTCTCGACCATCATCCCCTGGCTGGGGGCCACCGGCCGCAGGAGGGCCAGCTCGTCCGCCGAGAGGGCCCCGGCGTTGGCGTGGGGGAGCAGGCCCGTGCGGTCGAGGACCAGCTGGCACATGGCGGCGAGGTAGTGCACGGTCGACTCGAAGCCGTGGCCGGCCAGCCAGTCCGCAGCGGCCGGGTAGCGCAGCTCGGGCCGCTCGCCCAACGTGAACAGCGCCTCGTGGCAGCCCGCCTGGGCGCCCGCCCGGGCGATGGCGAGCACCTGGTCAGGGTCGAGGTAGGGGGCCTCCAGCCGGGCGGGCGGCTGGGCGAAGGTGCAGTAGCCGCAGCGGTCGCGGCACAGCATGGTGAGCGGGATGAAGACCTTGGGCGAGTAGGTCACCCGGGTGCCGGTCGCCGCGTCGCGCACACGGCTCGCCTCGGCGGTGAGCGCCTCGAGCGGCAGGTCGAGCAGGTGGGAATGCCCCATGCGCGTGGAGGCTATCGGCGCCGGACCGGCGCCCGGGCACCCGGGCGACCGGATGGGCCCGGGTCCGGCGCTACCGCCGGGTCGTGGCCACCTCGACCACGGGCTCGAAGATCGGCGTGGGCGCCATCCGGCCCCGCAGGGCCGCGGTGCCCACGTCGCGCCAACGCCCCGTCTCGCCCGTCGCCCGCCCGACGGTCTCGCCCGACGCCAGCACCTTTGTCGACCGTCCCTTGGCCACGTCGGTGAGCCGCGCCGCCTCGTTCACCGCCGGGCCGATCACCGTGTACTCGTACCGGGCCTCGGTGCCGACGTTGCCGGCCACCACCCGGCCCGACGACACGCCGATCCCGGCCGCCAGGCCGGGATGACGCTCGGCCAGGCCCCCCATCGCGATGTGGAGCAGCCGGGCCGCCCGCAGGGCCCGCTCGGCGTGGTCGGGCTGGGTGCCCGGCGCGCCGAAGATGCAGAGGGCGCCGTCGCCCTCGAACTTGTTGACCCAGCCGCCCTGCCCGTCGACCGCCCGCACCACCACGTCGAAGAAGTCGTTGAGCACCGCCACGACCTCGTCGGGCGGCAGGACCTCGGCCATGGCAGTCGACCCCACGATGTCGACGAACACCACGCTGGCGTCGGCCTCGCCGGCCCGCAGGCCTGTCCCGTGCTCCAGGGCCTGGGTGGCCACCTGGCGGCCCACGTGGCGGCCGAACAGGTCCTGGATCTCCCGCCTCTCGCGCAGCCCGTCGACCATGCGGTTGAAGCCCGACTGCACCTCGCCGACCTCGGCGCCGTCGTCGACCACCACGCCGACCTCCAGGTCGTCGTCGCGCACGCGGGCCAGCGCCCGGCGCACCCCGTCGAGGGGCTCGGTCACCGATCGGGCGACCGATGCCGTCGCGATGGCGCCCGCCGCCAGCCCGGCCAACGCCAGCAGGGCCAGCGCGTACGGCGGGATCTCGTTCCCGTCGAGGAACAGCACCAACGCGGTGGCGAGCAGGGGCACGCCCGAGCCGACCGCCCACGTGAGCAGCAGGCGGAGCCGGATGCCCGGGGTGCGCGGCCGGGCCTCGGGCATGCCGTCGAGCACCTCGGCGAACAGCGGCCGGAACGACCGCTCGATCATGAGGTACCCCAACGCGCACGTGGTGACCCCGCCGAGGAGGACGCCCTCGACCACCCGCACGACGGTCACCCAGCTCGCGCCCGACACGGCGGCGGCGGCCGCGTAGACACCGGCGCCCACCACCCAGAACACGAGCGGGCGCAGCGCCTGGCGCCATGGCTCGCGCAGCACCGCGAAGCGCTCGGCCAGGGTGGGCGGGCGACCCTCGAACGCCCAGGCGATGGTGCGGCCGAACGTCCGGTGGCCCCACACGTACGCGGGCACCATCAGCACCGTCATGGGCACGAGCGGGCCCACGATCTGCGCCCACAGCGGCAGGTCCGGCGCGATGTCGGGGCCCGACGCGAGCTGCAGGAAGGTCATCACCGCCACGGCGCCGGCCACGTTGGCGAACAGCAGGCGCTGGCGCACCTGGCGCTGCACCCCGGCGGCGACCGCGGCCAGCGCCGTCCGCCGGCGGTCCCGGCACGGGCGCTGGTCGGGGCGGCCGCGGCGCATGGACGGCTAGTGTCCCGAGTCGCAGGTCATGTCGGTATTTCGCCGGCCCCGAACGCCGCTCGCGGCGTCCTCCTCCTCGCCGCAGCTACGGCTGCGCCTCGTCGTGCGTCCTTGCGAGCGACGCTCAGGACTCGCCGAAATACATGACGGACCCACGACTCGGGACACTAGGCAAGCTCCCCGGCGGCGGCCGGGTCGACGATCCACAGGACGCGGTCGGCCTGCACGTGGGTGGCGGGCACGGCGGGGTCGCCCGCGGCCGCCCGCGCCAGCGCCTCGCGCTTGACCTCGCCGGCCACCGTGACCAGCGCCAGGCGGGCCCGGGCGATGCCCGCGTAGGTGAGGGTCATGCGCGGGAACGGGTTCTGGCCCGAGGGGTCGTCGTTCATGACGACCAGCCGCCCGGGGTCGGCGTCGAGGGCGGGCGACCCCGGGAACAGGGAGGCGATGTGCCCGTCAGGGCCCAAACCCAGGTGGACGACGTCGATGCGGCCGAGCTCGCCCAGGCGCAGCTGGTAGGGGTCGGGGCCCTCGTCGCAGCGCATGGGGTAGTTGGCGTTGACGGCGCCCACCCGCTCCAGGAGCGCCTCGCGGGCCAGCCGGTAGTTGGAGCGCTCGTCGTCGAGCGGGAGGCAGCGCTCGTCGCCCCAGTAGACGTCGACTTTCCACCAGTCGATCTGGCTGCCTCCGTCGTCGGCCAGCCGCTCATAGCTGCGGCGCGCCAGCTCGCCACCCGAGACCGCCAGCGAGAAGGCGTCGTGGGGACGGCTGTGGAACGCCTCGATGACGCGCTCGGCGAACTCGCCGGGGACGTCGTCGACCACCACCAATTCGCCGTGCACCGGGCGCACGCTACCTGACGGTACGGTGCTGGCCCGGTACGGCGTGTCGTGCGGTTTCGCGCCGCGTTGTGGCCCGCGTCCCGCCCGTCAGCGCAGCGACTCGGCCTTGGCGTCCAGGGTGCCGATCAGCTCGTCGAAGCTCTTGGCGAACGACGCCACGCCCTGGTCCTCGAGCACCCGGCTGACGTCGTCCAGGTCGACCCCGACGGCGGCGATGGCGTCGAGGGTCGCCTCGGCGGCCGCCGGGTCGGCGTCTGCCGTCCGGGCCAGGGTGCCGTGGTCGTCGAAGGCGTCGAGCGTGGCCTCCGGCATGGTGTTCACCGTGTCGGGGGCGATGAGCGGGTCGACGTAGAGCGTGTCGGGGTAGGCGGGGTTCTTCGTGGAGGTCGACGCCCACAACGGGCGCTGCACGCGGGCGCCCCGGGCGACGAGGGCCTCCCACCGGGGGCCGCGGAAGGCCTCGGCGAACCGGCTGTAGGCGAGCTGGGCCTGGGCGACGGCGGCCCGGCCCCGCAGGGCCAGGGCGGCGTCGGTGCCGATGCTCTCGAGCCGGTGGTCGACCTCGGTGTCGACCCGGCTGACGAAGAACGACGCCACGCTGGCGATGCGCGACAGGTCGCCCTCGGCTGCCTCCAGGCCGGAGATGTAGGCCTCCATGACCTCGGCGTAGCGGTCGAGGCCGAAGATCAGCGTGACGTTGATGCTGTGGCCCTCGCCGATGAGCGTGTGGATGGCCTCGACGCCCTCGGCGGTGGCCGGCACCTTCACGAACAGGTTGGGCTCGTCGATGGCGGCGTGCAGCGCCCGGCCCGAGGCCACCGTGCCGTCGCGGTCGTGCGCCAGGTCGGGAGCCACCTCCACCGACACGTAACCGTCCACGCCGTCGCTCTCGTCGTGCACCGGTCGCAGGACGCGGAGGGCGCCCTCGATGTCGGCCGTGACCATCTGCCAGTAGGCGTCGTCGATCGACACGCCGCCGCCGACCAGCTCGCGGAACTGGTCGTCGTACTCGTCCGAGCCGGCGATGGCCTTCTGGAAGATCGTCGGGTTGGAGGTGATGCCCCGCACGCCGCGCTCGACCCAGCCGGCGAGCTGCCCGCCGGTGATCCAGCCGCGGCGCACGTTGTCGAGCCACGGGCTCTGTCCGTGCTCGTGGTACAGGTCGTGCAGCTTGGTCACGCTGTCCTCTTCCTCCAGGTCGTTCAGGAGCCAGCGGGCCCGGTCGGCCACGTTCGCCGCCGTGTAGCCCAGGTTGGCGAGGGCGATGTCCCCGGGCGCGGAGGCCCCGAAGCGGTCGAGGCTGACGCTGTCGTCGACCCACCGCTCCCACCCCAGGCTGGCCCCGGCCTCGACGGCCAGGGCGGGCAGCTCGGGGGGCAGCACCGCGTTCTGGTAGTCGTCGGTCTGGACGGCGAACAGGTCCCACGACGGCATCGACACCACCCGGGCGGCGACGCCCTCCTCGGCCAGCAGCCCCGCCGCCTCGACGCAGACCGCCACCTCGCTGCCGGTGCCCACGAGCACGAGGTGCGGGTCGGCCACGTCGACCAGCGTGTATGCGCCCCGCTCCAGCGCGCCGGTGGCGGTGCCGTCGAGCACCGGGACGTCCTGGCGGGTGAGCACCAGGGCCGTCGGACCGTCGCCCTCGAGGGCGACCCGCCAGGCGGCCGCGGTCTCGTTGGCGTCGGCCGGGCGGATCAGGCGCAGGCCCGGCACGGCGCGCAGCGAGGCGAGGTGCTCGATCGGCTGGTGGGTGGGCCCGTCCTGACCCAGCCCCACCGAGTCGTGGGTGTAGGAGTACACGACCTTGAACCCGGACATGGCGGCCAGGCGCACCGAGGGCTTCATGTAGTCGCTGAACACGAAGAACGTGCCCCCCACGGGCACGACGCCGCCGTGGGCGGCCATGCCGTTGAGGATGCCGCCCATGCCGTGCTCGCGCACGCCGAAGTACATCTGCCGGCCCTCGGGCTCGTCGGCCGAGAACACACCGTGGTCCTTGATGGCCGTGCCGGTGTTGCCCGTCAGGTCGGCGCCGCCGCCCATGAGCCCCGGCACGCTGTCG
Organism: uncultured Acidimicrobiales bacterium; assembly: GCA_963842395.1. GTDB lineage: Bacteria > Actinomycetota > Acidimicrobiia > Acidimicrobiales > VFJN01 > ZC4RG19. The sequence continues at coordinate 584,671 of CAWJGJ010000001.1, read as the reverse complement.
ACGAGCGCCTGCAGGCAGGCGCCACTGGCCTTGCGGGTCGCCACCTTGGCGCCCACCTCGTAGCCGGGCAGGGTGTCCTGCCACCCGGGCAGCCCCTCGCGGGCGATGCAGGCGTCGTACGCGGCGCGGTCGCCGGTCCAGGTGGCCAGGCGCTTCTCCCACGCCTCGCGCCGATCGCGACCCCGGCGCCCGGCGGCCCGGTAGAGGTCGAGGACGTCGTCGGGCACCCAGAAGGTCCGGTCCGGCGGCAGGCCCAGGATCTCCTTGGTCGCCGCCACCTCCTCGGCCCCGAGCGGGTTGCCGTGGGCGTCGGCCGTGTCGGTGAAGTTGGGCGACGGCCAGCCGATGTGGCTGCGCAGCACCAGCAGGGAGGGCGCCTCGTCGTCGTCGCCCGCGGCCCGCAGCGCGGCCTCGAGCGCATCGGTGTCGTTGGCGGCCTCGCCGAGCTGCGTGACGTGCCAGCCGTAGGACTCGAACCGGCGCACGACGTCGTCGGAGTACGACAGCTCGGTGGCGCCGTCGATGCTGATGTGGTTGTCGTCGTAGACGTAGACCAGGCGCCCCAGCTTCAGGTGCCCGGCGAGCGAGGCGGCCTCGTGGCTGATGCCCTCCATGAGGTCGCCGTCGCTGCAGATCACGTAGGTGCGGTGGTCGCACACGTCGGCGCCGAAGCGGGCCCGCAGCCAGCGCTCGGCCACGCCGAGGCCCACGGCGTTGGCGAACCCCTGTCCCAGCGGCCCGGTCGTGACCTCGACGCCGGCCGTGTGGTGGACCTCGGGATGGCCCGGGGTGGCCGAGCCCCACTGGCGGAAGTCCTTGATGTCGTCGAGCGTCAGCCCGTACCCGGTCAGGTGCAGCATCGAGTACAGCAGGATCGACGTGTGCCCGGCCGACAGGACGAACCGGTCGCGGTCGGGCCAGTCGGGCACCTCGGCGTCGTAGTCCATGATGCGCGTCCACAGGACGTGCGCCAGGGGCGCGAGGGCCATGGCCGTGCCGGGATGGCCGTTGCGAGCGGCCTGGGGGCCGTCCATGGCCAGGCCACGGATGACGTTGATGGCACGCTGGTCGAGTGCGGGGTCGGCGCTCATGCCTACGCCACCCTAGTGCCGCGACCGCGGCGGTCGACCCGGTCGGCGCGGGTGATCGCGCGGGTGCCGCGGGCCGGTCTCAGAGGTGGGAGAGCACGACGCCGGCGGCACCTCACGGGTGGAACAGCACGACGCTGGCGGTGAACCCGTGGAGGAAGCTGCGCCCGCCGACCGGACCGATCTCGCCCGCGCAGGACATGCCGGCGACGGCGCCCGACGCCACCGCGGCGTCGACGGCGCGGGCGTCGTGGTCGGGCTCGCCGAACAGGTGGGTGCCCCGGCCGTTGCAGGTGAACACGAGGGCGGCCGCCGCGGGTCGCTCGAGCACCGCGGTGGCCAGCAGCGCGCCCAGGTCCTCGTCGGCCGAGGCGGCGTCGCGCACGTGGAACTGGACCGTGGTGCCCACCTCCACGCGGTCGCCCACCGCCAGGGCGCGGGCCTCGCGGTTGGCGCCGAGCACGTTGCGGACGAGGAAGTCGCCGCGCCCGAACGTCATGCGGTGCTCGTCGACGGCGACGCCCAGGTGCACGCCCTGGCCCAACAGCTCCCGGTCGTCGGGCGAGGCCTCCTCGACCAGGTCCTGGAGGCGGTCGAGCGCCGGCCGGCCCGCGAGCTCGACCAGCAGGTTGCCCTGGGCGCTGGTCACGATGAGCGGCTCGCCCAGCGGCCGGCAACCCTGCGACACGACCAGCGTGGTGGCGACCTCCGCCGGCAGCACGGCGCCCACCGCGCCGTCGCGGAACACCTCACCGTCGAGCACGAGGCGGTTGCCGCCCGGCTCCCGGGCCGCCGACGCGGCGCCCCCGACCACCGGCACCGGCGGATCGAGCGTGCCGAGCAGGCCAACCACGTCGTCGAGCGGCACCGAGAACGGGTCGGCGAGCAGCACCAGCACCTCGTCCGGGCCGCAGGTGTCGGAGGCCAGGCCGCCCACGGCCGTCCCGGACGCGGTGCGCACTGCGGTCACCCGCACGGGGCGGGCCGGTGCCGGCAGGTGCGCGGTCCACAGCGCGAGCGCCGGGCCCTCCTCCGCCTCGTGCGCGCCGCCCACCACCGTCCCGGCGGTGGCGCCGAGGAGGACCCGGGGCTGCACGAGGGTGCGCACCGTGGTTGCGAGATCGGCCATCGCGTCGCGGTGGTGGGACGAGCAGAAGAGCACCGCGAGGTCGGGAGCGGGGCCGGTCTGCTCGAGCACGGCGCCCACCGTCTCGCCTGCGGCCACGGCCGTGGTGGGGTGCAGCGACAGGGCGCCGGCGAAAGCCACGGCCGGCGTCACCCCGGCGTGCCGGCCGGGCCCGGCACGATCGTGTAGGGCACGACGGTCTCGTGGCCGGTGCCCACGCGGCAGTGGGCCTCGACCGTGCCGTAGTCGGCGAAGTCGACCTCGGCGCGCACCAGCCGGTACGTGAACATGCCTGGCTCCACCTGCAGCGGCTGCACGTTGCGGGCCACCTGCTCCCCGTCACGGCGGAAGATCACCTCCAGCACCCCGGCGCCGTCCTCGTCGGACGCGCACCGCACGAGCACCACCAGATGGGGGGCGACCGTGCACGGCGGCGGCTCGGGCGCAGCGGCCGAGAAGTGCACCCCGCCGAGGTCGATCTGGGTGGGCCCACCCTCGAAAGCGGGCTTCAGGTCGATGCTCTCGACGAACAACGCAGCGACGATGTCCATATAGCGCCACGCTACGGGACCGTTGCGGAAGTACCCTCACAACCGTGGCGTACGAGGGAGATGGGCTCTCCACCCGCGAAGCGATCCTGGCCGAGGCCCGCCGCTGCTTCGCGGACAGCGGCTACGAGGGAACGTCCCTCAACGACATCGCGGCCGGGGTCGGCATCCGCAGGTCGAGCGTGCTGCACCACTTCCCGTCCAAGGAGGCCGTCTACCAGGCGGTCTTCGAGCAGGCGCTGTTCGATTGGGGCAACCGCATCAACAAGTCGGTCGACGACCCGCCCGCCGGGTCGGAGGAGGGGTGGACCCACGTCGACCGGGTGCTCACCGAAGCCGTCCGCTGGTTCGCCGAGAACCCCGACTTCGTGCGCCTGGTGCGCCACGAGTCGCTGGCCGCGGGCAGCCACCTGGGCTTCGACCTGGGGGAGGCCCTGCGCCCGTACTACCGGCGGGCGGTCAACTACTTCGACCGCGAGATGGGGGCGGGGCGCCTGCGCAAGCACGACCCGGAGCAGCTCATCATCAGCGGCTACGGCGCCATCCTCAACTACTTCAGCGACGTCCACTTCCTCCAGGGCCTGCTGGGTCGCGACCCCATGGCCGAGGACGCCATCGAGACGCGCATCCAGGCCATCCGCGACTTCTTCCGCGCCGCCCTCGAGCCCTGATCCCGCCCGACCCGGGGTGCGGACGTCGGCGGTGCGACTTCGGCGGGCCCAGCGGCGGTCGGTAGCCTCGGCGCTCATGCCCACGCTCTCTGAGGCGGACTCGAAGGAGCTGCTCGGCGCCTACGGGGTGCCGTTCCCGGACGAACGGGTCGTGGCCTCCGTGGACGACGCGGTCGCCGCCGCCGGGGACATCGGCTACCCCGTGGTGGTCAAGCTGGGCGGCGCCGGGATCGCCCACAAGACCGAGCGCGGCCTGGTGCGCCTGGCGCTGGGATCGGCCGAGCAGGTGCGCGACGCGGCCACCGCGCTGCTGGCGGCGGCCACGCCCGACGACGGCGAGGTGCACCTGCTGGTGGCGCCCATGCTGGCGGCCACCCGCGAGCTCATCGCCGGCCTGCACGACGACCCCCAGTTCGGCATGACCGTCATGCTGGGCGTGGGCGGCATCCTGGCCGAGGCGGTGGCCGACGTGAGCTTCCGGCTGGTGCCCATCGACCGGGTCGACGCCGAGGAGATGCTCGACGACCTGGCCCTCCAGGCGCTGCTCGGCCCGTTCCGGGGCGAGCCGCCGGTCGATCGCGAGGCCGTGGTCGACGTCCTGCTCGGCCTGTCGGCCGCCGCCGGTGCGCGCGACGACATCGCCTCCGCCGACCTCAACCCGCTGCTGGTCGTCGACGGGAGGCCCGTGGCCGTCGACGCGCTCGTGGACGTGCGGCGGTGACGGCCCCCACGACGCCGGCGCCCGCGGCGTCGATCCCCGCCGAGCGGTTCCGCGCCCTGTTCGAGCCCCGGGGGGTGCTCGTGGCCGGGGCCTCGACCCACCCCGGCAAGTTCGGGTTCGTGAGCCTGCACAACATCCTCGCCTGCGGCTACGAGGGCCGGGTCTTCGCCACCAACCGTGACGGCGCCGAGGTGCTCGGCGTGCAGACGGTGGCCGAGATCGACGAGCTGCCCGACGGCGAGATCGACCTCGTCTTCGTGTGCACCCCCGCGGCCGCCAACCCCGAGCTGCTGCGGGCCTGCGCCAAGAAGGGCATCACCGCCGCCTTCATCGCCTCCGCGGGGTACGGCGAGGCGGGGGAGGAGGGCGTCGCCGCCCAGGCCGACCTCGTGGCCCTGGCCGAGGAGCTGGGCATCCTGCTCGCCGGCCCCAACGGCCAGGGCGTGGTGTCGCCACCGGCCCGGCTGTGCGCCCAGATCGTGGGCCCCTACCCGCCGGTGGGCCACATCGGCATCGCCAGCCAGTCGGGCAACTTCGTCAGCTCGTTCGAGAACTACGCGCAGCTCACGGGCGTCGGTGTCAGCCGGGCCGTCTCCGCCGGCAACGCCGCCGCCGTCACGGTGCCCGACTACCTCGAGTACTTCGCCGACGATCCCCAGACCCGGGTGGCCCTGGCCTACGTCGAGAGCGTGGGCGACGGGCGGGCCTTCGTCGAGCGCCTGCGCGGCGTGGCCCGGCGCAAGCCGGTGGTACTGGTCAAGGGGGGCGCCACGGCCGGCGGGCAGCAGGCCGCGGCCAGCCACACGGGCGCACTGGCCAGCGACGACCGGGTGTTCGACGGCGCCGCCCGCCAGGCCGGCGTCGCCCGCGTGCCCACCGTGGAGGAGGCGTTCGAGGTGGCCGCCACCTTCGCCACCCAGCCGCTGCCGCCCGGCAACCGGGTCGTGGTCGTGACCACGGCCGGGGGCTGGGGCGTGGCGGCCGCCGACGCCATCGCCGGCACCGGGCTCGAGCTCGTCCCGCTGCCCGCCGACCTGCGGGCCACCATCGACGGCCTGCTGCCGCCCCGGTGGAGCCGCAGCAACCCCATCGACATGGCCGGCGGCGAGACCCGGGACACGGTGCCCGAGGTCATGCGGCTGACCGCGTCGCACCCCGAGGTCGACGCCGTGCTCTTCCTGGGCATGGGCATCCAGTCGAACCAGGCGAAGCTCATGCGGGAGGGGCCGTTCTGGCCCGACCACGGGCTCGAGCGGATCGTCGCCTTCCACGAACGCCAGGACGCCCGCTACGCCGAGGCCGCCGCCGAGGTGAGCGAGGCCACCGGCAAGCCCGTGCTGGTGGCGACCGAGCTCGCCGTCACGTCGCCCGGCAACCCCGGCCCGGCCGGAGTCCGGGAGACCGGCCGCCTGTGCTACCCGTCGGCCAACCGGGCCATCACCGCCCTCGACCACCTGTGGCGCCGGTCCCGCTGGCTGGCCCGCCGCGGCCTGGCGTGACGGACGAGCGCACCACCGGCGAGGACGACCGCCCCGCGGCGGCCGGCGACCCGCCGGACCCCGCCCCTCCGGCGCCCGCCACCCCCGATCCCGCTCCGCCCGCACCCCGCGCCGCGGACCCCTCCCCTCCGGCGGCCGCCTCCCCGGACCCCGCCCCTCCCGCGCCCGGCGCACCGGACGGCGACGGCCCCCGTCACCTGGCCGCCGCCGGCGCCGGCGACCGCGTCAGGTCGGGACGGGTGCGCCGGTGGGTGGCGCCCGCTCTGCTGGTGCTCGCGGCGGTCGGGGCGGGCAGCGCCGCGGTGGTGCTCGACGACGATCCGGCCGCGGAGGCGGTCGGCGTCGATCGGGTGGTCACGACCCCGCTGCTGTCGGCCCGTCGTGTCCCCGAGGTGATCGCCGCGCCGGTCGCCGACCGGCGGCTGACCGCCGACCTGGCCGCCTGGGTCGCCGCCTCCCCGCCCGACAGCTGCCTGGTGGTGGGGACGGAGGGGCGCGAGGCCTTCGCCCACAACCCCACGACCCCGGTCACCGGCGCCTCCACCCAGAAGCTGCTCACGGCCACCGCGCTGCTGCTCGCCGCCGGGCCGGACGCCACGTTCACGACGGACGCCGTCGCCGCGGCGGCCCCGCGGGGCGGTGTGGTGGCGGGCGACCTGTTCGTCGTGGGCGGCGGCCCCGCGGACCTGGGCACCCTCGACTGGCCGCTGCTCAGCCCCGGCACCCGTCCCCGGATCGTCCACGACATCGACGCCCTGGTCACCGCCATCGTCGATGCCGGCATCACCCGCATCGACGGCGGCGTCGTCGGCGACGGCAGCCGCTACGACGGCCGGCGCTACGCCCCCACGCTGCCCCAGCGCCTCATCGACCAGGACCAGGTGGGCCCGATCGGCGGGCTCATGGTGAACGACGGCTTCGCCGGGTTCTCGACCGCCCGCAGCAACGAGTCGACCGTGCCCGCGCTCGACCCGGCCGCCGACGCCGCCCGGGTGCTCACCGAGCGCCTGCAGGCGCGGGGCGTCGTGGTCGGCGGCCCGCCCCGGGCCGGTGTCACCCCGGCGGGCGCGGCGGTGGTGGCCTCGCTCGAGTCCCCGCCGGTCTCGCAGATCGTGGCCGAGATGCTCACCACCAGCGACAACGAGACCGCGGAGGCGGCGATCAAGGAGATCGGCCTCGCCACCGGGGGAGCGGGGACCTGGGCCGCGGGCGCCGCCGGAGTGACGAGCGAGCTCGCCGACGCCGGCGTGCCGGTCGACGGCGTGACGGTCGTCGACGGCTCGGGCCTCAGCATCGAGAACCGGTTCACCTGCCGGACCCTGGTCGACGTGCTCGGCCTCCCCGGCACGGGGCCGGTCGTGCGGGACGGCCTCGCCGTGGCGGGCCGGACGGGGACGCTGGCCGACCGCTTCCGGGGCACCGAGGCCGAGGGCCGGCTGCGGGCCAAGACCGGCACGCTGCGCAACGTCACCGCCCTGGCCGGCGAAGTCTCCACGGTGGCGGGCGGCAGCCCGCTGACCTTCGCCTACGTGGCCAACGTGCCCGATCCCGGCGAGGTCTCCGCCGCCGAGGTGGGCGTGGACGCGTTGGCCGCCATCCTCGTCCGCTACCCCCGCGCGCTCGACCTGGCCGCCCTCGTCCCGACGCCGGTGGGCTGACCCGGTCGAGCCCTCCCGCCGATCGGTGGCGCGACCGCGGCGGCGACCCGGCGCCGCCGGCCGGGGCGTGCCACGCTGGCGGCGTGCCGGTGTCGCCGATGTTCCCGCTGGGCACGGTGCTGGTGCCGGGGATGATCCTGCCGTTGCACGTGTTCGAGCCCCGCTACCGGCAACTGGTGCGCGACTGCCTGGCCGGCGACGGCGAGTTCGGGGTGGTGCTCATCGAGCGGGGCTCGGAGGTGGGCGGCGGCGACGTGCGCACCGACGCGGGCACCGTGGCCCGCATCGTGCAGGCCGACCAGACCCCGGACGGCCGGTTCGCGGTGGCCGCGGTCGGCGTGCGCCGGGTGCGCGTCCTCCGGTGGCTCGACGACGACCCGTATCCCCGTGCCGAGCTGGACGACTGGCCCGACCCGCCTCCCGCGGACGGGCCGGCGCCGGCGGCGGCGGTCACCGCGGTGGCGGCGCGCCTGCGGCGGGCGGCGGCGCTGTGCGCCGAGCTGGGCGAGCCCGCGCCGCCCCTCGATCTCACGCTGGCCGACGACCCGACGGTGGCCGGCTACCAGGCGACGGCCGTGGCCCCCTTGGGCCCCGCCGACAAGCAGGCGCTCCTGACGGCGCCGTCGGTGCCCGAGCGCCTGGACGTGTTGGCGCGCCTGCTCGACGAGCGCACCGAGCTCCTCGCCGCCCGCCTGTCCGGGGGCTGAGAGGGTCCTCGGCGCACGGCGTCCTCCGGTCGGCCCCCGGGGGGTCGACCGATGGCGGGCGGCCACGTGATACAACCATGTCTCCCGTCCGGAGAGGAGCAGATCGCGGTGTCCGAGCCCGAGCCCAAGTCCATGCCCGAGATGGCCACCGAGCTGTGGGACCTCGCCAAGGACTACGCCCGCCAGGAGACGATCGACCCCATCAAGGGCGTCGGCCGCTACCTGGGCTACGGCGCGGCCGGGGCCCTGATCGGGGGCATCGGGGTGATCCTGCTCATGATGTCGGGGCTGCGCGCCCTGCAGACCGAGACGGGCGACGCCCTCGACGGCAACCTGTCGTGGGTGCCGTACCTCATCGTGATCGTGGTGGCGGGCGCGCTCGCGGCTGCCGCCGTCAGCCGCATCTCCCACAAGTAGCAGGTGACGCCCATGGCCGTGCCCGGCACCTCGCGCAACCGCATCTCCCGTGAGGACCTCGAGGACAAGTTCCGCGAGCTCGAAGGGAGCGTGCGAGACCAGGCCGAGTCGGCGCGGTCGACGGTGGTGACCGCCGGGGTGATCGCGGCGCTCGTCCTGCTGCTGGCCGCCTTCCTGCTGGGCGCCCGCAAGGGGCGCAAGCGCAGCACCGTCGTCGAGATCCGCCGGGTCTGACGGTGCCCGCCCCCAGCGGTCGGCTCGACTCCGGCCTGCGCTACCTGCAGCGCCGGGGCATCGACCGCGGCATCCTCGGCTCGTCGCGCGCCTGGTTCTGGATCGGCGTGGCCACCTGGGTGTTCCGGTTCGCCCGTCGCTCGATCGGCAACCAGTACGAGTTGGTCTACCGGGGCACGCTCCGGCCCGGCGAGACGCTGCACATCGGCCACAAGGCCGAGACCTACGCCGGCAAGCGGGTGCGCTCCCGCCGCCGCAAGGTGCAGGGCTGACGCTGCTGAGTGCCGGTCGCGGGCCCCGGCACGCGACAATGGGAGCGTCATGCGCGTCCTCCTCCGCAACCCCCGCCGCGAGCTCGAGCTCACCGGCCCCACCACCGTGTCCCGCCTGCTCGCGCAGCTGGAGATCAACCGGGAGTCGGTGCTCGTGGTGAGGGGGGACACGTTGGTCCCCGGCGACGCCGTGCTGGCCGACGACGACGTGGTGGAAGTCCGCCCGGTCATCTCCGGGGGGAGCTGACCGGTGAAGTGCACCGTGTGCCGCGGCCCCGCGGTCATCGACCTGCGTCGTCACAACGCCAACTTCTGTGCCGAGCACTTCCTCAGGTTCTGCCGGGACCAGGTGGCCAAGGCCATCGACCAGCACGACATGATCGCCCCGGGCCAGCGGGTGCTCGTGGCCGTCTCGGGGGGCAAGGACAGCCTGGCGCTGTGCGACCTGCTGCTGGAGCTGGGCTACGACGTCGAGGCCATGACCATCGGGCTCGGCATCGGCGAGTACAGCGAGGCGAGCACGGCCGCCGCGGTGGCCTACGCCGAGGGCCGGGGCCTGCCCCTGCGCCGCATCGACCTGCGCGCCGAGCACGGTTACGACATCCCCACGGCCGCAGCGGTCACCCGACGGGTGCCGTGCTCGTCCTGCGGCATGTCCAAGCGCCACCTCATCGACCGCGCCGCGCTCGAGGGCGGCTTCGACGTGGTGGCCACCGGCCACAACCTCGACGACGAGGCGGCCGTGCTACTGGGCAACGTCCTGCGCTGGAGCACCGAGTACCTCGGCCGCCAGGCGCCGGTGCTGCCCGCCCGCGACGGCTTCCCCCGCAAGGTCAAGCCGCTCGTGCGCCTGTCCGAGCGCGAGACCGCTGCGTACTGCGTGCTGCGCCGCATCGACTACATCGTCGAGGAGTGCCCCATGGCGGCGGGCAACCGCCACCTGCGCTACAAGGAGGCGCTCAACAGCATCGAGGCCGCCTCGCCCGGCACCAAGCACGCCTTCTACTTCGAGTTCCTGGACAAGGCGGCCGACCGCTTCGCGCCCGAGGTCGTCGAGGCCCAGGAGACGCTGCGGCCGTGCGCGACGTGCGGCGCACCGACCACCGCCGAGGTGTGCGCGTTCTGCCGCCTGGTCGAGCGCACGGCGGGCGCCGAGCCGGTGCCGGTCGAGCTCCTCCGCAAGGGCAAGGGCCGCGGCCGGCCCCGCGCCGACGCGGCCATCAGCGCGGCGGCTCCGTCGTGAGCCGGCGTTTCAGCGAGGGCGATCAGGTGCTCCTCATCGACGTGAAGAAGCGCCGCTACCTGGTGACGCTGGCCGCCGGCGGGGAATTCCACACCCACGCCGGCGTCCTGGGGCACGACGACCTCATCGGCCTGGCCGAGGGGTCGTCGGTGCGGTCGTCGCGGGGCTCGTCCATGCTGGCCATCCGGCCCACGCTCGCCGAGTTCGTGCTGAAGATGCCCCGGGGCGCCCAGGTGATCTATCCCAAGGACCTCGGCCCCATCCTCATGCTGGCCGACATCTTCCCGGGTGCCCGGGTGTTGGAGTCGGGTGTCGGCTCGGGCGCCCTGTCGATGACGCTCGTGCGCGCCGGCGCGGTGGTCACCGGCTACGAGCTGCGCGAGGACTTCGCCAACCGCGCGGTGCGCAACGTGGCGACCTTCCTCGGGGACTCGGTGCTCGACCGCTACCGGGTCGAGCACCGCGACGCCTACGACGGCATCGACGAGACCGACCTCGACCGGGTGGTGCTCGACCTGCCGGAGCCGTGGCAGGTGGTCAAGCACGCGGCCCAGGCGCTGCACGGCGGCGGCGTGCTGGTGGCCTACACCCCCCAGATCACCCAGGCGACCCAGCTGCGCGACGAGCTGGCGACCGAGGGCTTCGGCATGGTCGACACCATCGAGGTGCTCCACCGCGGGTGGCACATCGAGGGCCAGTCGGTCCGGCCCGACCACCGGATGGTGGCCCACACGGGCTTCCTCACCAGCGCCAGGCTGTTGAGCTGAGCGGGCGACCTGGGGTGCAGGTAGGAACCGGCCGGTGAACATCTTCGACCTGGTGCTCGTGATCGTCGCCGTGAGCGCGGCCGTCGGCGGGTACCGCCTCGGCTTCGTGGCCCGCGCGACGTCGTGGCTCGGGTTCGCGGTCGGCGTGACCGCCGGGGCCCTGCTGCTGCCCCTGGTGCTGCCGGAGGTGCAGGACGCCAGCGACGCCACCGTCACGATGGTGACCATCGGCTTGCTGGTGGGCATGGCGCTCATCGGCAATGCCCTCGGCCTGGTGCTGGGCAGCCACCTGCACGCCGAGCTGCCCGCGGGCACGGCGCGGCGCACCGACCAGCTGGCGGGCGGCGTCATCGGGATCGTGGGCCTGCTGGTCATCCTGTGGCTGTTGCTGCCCGCGCTCACGCACATCCCGGGGATGATGGCCACCCAGGCGCGGGGCTCGGCCATCGCCCAGCAGGTGAACGAGAGCTTCCCCGACCCCCCGGACGCGCTGGCCGCCCTGCGCCGGATCGTGGGCGACGAGCCGTTCCCCGAGGTCTTCGACTCGTTCCGCCCGGCGCCCGACCCGGGAACGATCCCGTCCCAGACCGGCCTGTCGGCCACCGTGGCGGATCAGGTGGTGCGCTCGACCGTCAAGGTGTCCGGCGAGGCCTGCTCGCGCATCCAGGAGGGCAGCGGCTTCTTCGTCGGCGACGACCTGGTGGTGACCAACGCCCACGTGGTGGCGGGCGAGGACGACACCGCCGTGGAGCTGTCCGACGGCTCGACGCTCGACGCGGACGTGGTCGCGTTCGACCCCGAGCGCGACCTGGCCGTGCTGCGCACCCGGGGCGGTACCGCGGCGGCGCTACCGCTGCGGGACGCCGAGGTGGGCGATTCCGGCGGCGTGTTCGGCCATCCGGGCGGCGGGCCGCTCGACGTGAGCCCGTTCCGGGTGGGAGATCAGATCACGGCGGTGGGGCGCGACATCTACGACAGCGCCAGCACCAGCCGGGAGGTGCTCGTCCTGGCGTCCGAGCTGGCGCCGGGTGACTCGGGCTCGGCGCTCATCGATCCCGAGGGTCGCGTGATCGGGGTGGCGTTCGCGGTGGCGCCCGACAAGCCCGGGGTGGCCTACGCGCTGGCGATCGACGAGCTGGAGGCCGTGCTGGGCGGCGACCTGTCGACGGAGCGCGACACCGGCGGCTGCCTGCAGTAGCGCAGGTCAGCCGCCGAACCGGCCTGACTGGGTCAGTCGACCTCGATGAAGATGCACTCGCCCGGGCATTCCTCGGCGGCCTCGATGGTGGCCTCCTCCTGGCCCGCGGGCACCACGGCGAGGCCCTCGGCGCCGCCGGGGTCGGAGTAGATCTTGTCGCCCTCCTTGACGTACGCCAGACCGTCGTCAAGCAGGGTGAACACGTCAGGGGCGATCTCCTCGCAGAGGCCGTCGCCCGTGCAGAGATCCTGGTCGATCCAGACCTTCATAACGCGACTCGCTCCTGGCTCGATGGCGGTGGGGACGGGCCCCATGGGCGCTCCGGACAGGGGGCGCCTCCTTCGCAGGCCACACTAGCGAACCTCAGGATAAACGCGGCAAACCCCGGGAGAAACTCGAAAACGGTGATGCGGAGGCGAGCGCCGACCGGTGTAGGGTCCCGAGCGGGTCCCTCATCGACCCCCAGTGGGTCCGGCATCGAGGAGGTGGTCACCGTCACCGAGCACAGCGACGAAGGTCGAGAGGTCACGCCTGACGCAGATCAGGCCTCCTACATCGACCAGGTGCGTGCCCTCGAGGAAGAGGTGCTGGCGCTGCGCCGGCGCCTCCAGGACGCGCCCAAGCGAGTGCGCACGCTCGAGGAGCGGCTGCTCGAGACCAAGGGCCAGCTCGCCCAGGCGGTGGCCCAGAACGAGAAGCTCACCTACACCCTGCGCGAGGCGCGCGACCACATCGGCGCGCTGCGCGAAGAGGTCGACAAGCTCACCCAGCCCCCCTCCGCCTACGGCACGCTGCTGGCCCAGAACGACGATGGCACGGTCGACGTGTACTCGGGCGGCCGCAAGATGCGGGTCGCCGTCCACCCGGCGCTCGAGGTCGACGAGCTGGTGCGGGGCGGCGAGGTCGTGCTCAACGAGTCGCTCAACGTCGTGATGGCCCGGACGCCCGAGACCAACGGCGAGGTGGTGACCCTCAAGGAGGTCCTCGAGGGCGGCCGCCGGGCGATCATCCTCGGCCGGGCCGACGAGGAGCGGGTGGCCGACCTGGCCGAGATCCTGGTCGGCTCGACCCTGCGCGCCGGGGACTCGGTGCTGATGGACAGCCGCTCGGGCCTGCTGCTCGAGAAGCTGCCCCGGCCCGAGGTCGAGGAGCTCGTCCTCGAAGAGGTCCCCGACATCAGCTACGACGACATCGGCGGCCTCGACGAGCAGATCGAGCAGATCGCCGACGCGGTCGAGCTGCCGTTCCTCCACCAGGAGCTGTTCGCCGAGCACAAGCTCCCCGCGCCCAAGGGCATCCTGCTCTACGGCCCGCCGGGCTGCGGCAAGACGCTCATCGCCAAGGCGGTGGCCAACAGCCTGGCCAAGAAGGTGGGCGCCCGCTCGGTCGACACGTCGGCCAAGAGCTACTTCCTCAACATCAAGGGCCCCGAGCTGCTCAACAAGTACGTGGGCGAGACCGAGCGGCAGATCCGCCTGGTGTTCCAGCGGGCGCGCGAGAAGTCCGAGGAGGGCTGGCCGGTCATCGTGTTCTTCGACGAGATGGACTCGATGTTCCGCACCCGGGGCACGGGCATCAGCTCCGACGTCGAGTCCACCATCGTCCCCCAGCTCCTGGCCGAGATCGACGGCGTCGAGTCGCTGCGCAACGTCATCGTCATCGGCGCCTCCAACCGCGAGGACCTGATCGATCCGGCCATCCTCCGGCCGGGCCGCCTCGACGTGAAGATCAAGATCGAGCGCCCCAACGAGGTGGCGGCGTCCCAGATCTTCGGTCGCTACCTCACCACCGACCTGCCTCTCGCCGAGAAGGAGGTGGCCGAGCTCGGTGGCGGCGACGCCCAGAAGTGCGTGCAGGGCATGATCGAGCGCACGGTGGACGAGATGTACCGCACCGATCGGGAGAACGAGTTCCTCGAGGTCACCTACCAGAACGGCGACAAGGAGATCATGTACTTCAAGGACTTCGCGTCCGGGGCCATGATCGAGAACATCGTCCGCCGGGCCAAGAAGCTGGCCATCAAGCGCGTGCTCGCCGACGGGCCCAAGGGCATCTGCCTGGCCGACATGGTGGAGTCGATCCACCAGGAGTACAAGGAGCACGAGGACCTGCCCAACACCACCAACCCGGACGACTGGGCCAAGATCTCGGGCAAGAAGGGCGAGCGCATCGTGTACGTGCGCACCATCGTCAACCGGGAGGATGGCGCGGCCGGCGGCGGGCGGGCGATCGAGCGGGTGGCCACCGGGCAGTACCTCTAGGGAGCGCGGACGAGGGCCGGCATGTGCGACTGCGGGGCCTGACCGACACCCGGGACGGGCGCCTGGTGGTGATCGCCGTGGTCGGCGGCACCCTCATGCTGGCCGCCGCGCTGATCAACATGGCCCTGGCCCGGGCCGCGGACGAGACGGCCGCCGACGTGCGCGCCATCCTGCGCCACGACCTCGCCGCGGTGTCGGACGACGAGATCGCCGCCTACCCCGACTCCGCCGACGCCATCGAGGCCATCGCCGTCGAGGCCCTGGCCGGCCGGCCCGCCCGGGTGCTGGGCACGGCCCGTCCCGGCGCACGGGGCGACGTGGTGGTCGCGGTGCAGTCGGGCTGGGGGTGGCAGGTCCGCTGCGTCGAGGCCGAGCTCCGGGGCGACGCCACCGTGCTCACCTACGTGAGCGCGCGCCCGTGCTGACGGTCCGTGCCCAGGTGATCGCCCGGTGCGCCGGAGCCGCGCCGTCTGGCGGGTAGGGTCCACCCGTGGCGCTGCGCAAGATCATCGGTGTCGAGACCGAGTTCGGCATCATCGTGCGCGGCGCGGGCGAGTCCAACCCCATCGCCGCCTCGTCGATCCTCATCAACGCCTACGTGCACGAGCTGGCGAGGGCGACCGACGGGCAGCGCGCCCACGCCAAGGTGGGGTGGGACTTCGAGGACGAGCACCCCGACATCGACGCCCGGGGCTTCTCCGCCGAGGGGGCGATGGCGCCCGAGGTCGAGACCCACCTGGTCAACGCCGTGCTCACCAACGGCGCCCGCTACTACGTCGACCACGCCCACCCCGAGTGCTCGACGCCCGAGTGCGCCGACCCCCGCAGCGTCGTCGTGTACGACAAGGCCGCCGAGCTCATCCTCCAGCGCTCGATGCGGGCCGCGATCTCCCTGTTGCCGGACGGCCAGGAGATCATCGTCCACAAGAACAACTCGGACGGCAAGGGCAACAGCTACGGGTGCCACGAGAACTACCTGATGGACCGGCAGGTGCCGTTCGGGCGCATCGTCACCCACGTCATGCCCCACTTCATCAGCCGCCAGGTGTTCACCGGGTCGGGCAAGGTGGGCAGCGAGGTGGTGGGGCTCACCTCGGAGGACGTGCCCTTCCAGCTCACCCAGCGGGCCGACTTCTTCGAGGAGGAGGTCGGGCTCGAGACGACGCTCAAGCGGCCGATCGTCAACACCCGCGACGAGCCCCACGCCGACGCTCAGCGCTACCGGCGCCTCCACGTGATCGTGGGCGACGCCAACCTGTCCGAGACCGCGACCTTCCTCAAGGTCGGCACCACCGCGCTGGTGCTGGCCATGATCGAGGACGAGTTCCTGCCCCGCGACCTGACGCCGGTGGCCCCTGTGGCCGCCCTGCGCAAGGTGTCCTACGACCTGACGCTGCGCGAGCCCATCGACCTGGCCGACGGCACCTCGATGACCGCCGTCGAGATGCAGTGGGAGTACCTCGACCGCGCCAAGAAGTACGCCGAGGAGCACGGGCTCGGCTGCATCGGCGCCCCCGAGATCGGCGCCGAGGTGCTGCGGTTGTGGGAGCACGTGCTCACCGGCCTCGAGACCGACCCGCTGACCCTGGCCCCCCAGCTCGACTGGGTGGCGAAGTACCGGGTGATCGACGGCTACCGCAAGAAGCACGACCTGCGCTGGGACGACGACCGGTTGCGCGCGCTGGACCTGCAGTACCACGACCTGCGCCCCGAGCGCAGCCTGGCCGCCCGTGTGGGCCTCGACCGGCTCACCACCGACGCCGAGGTGACCGAGGCGGTCACCGAGCCGCCGCCCGACACCCGGGCCTGGTTCCGGGGCAAGTGCCTGCAGCGGTGGGCCCCCCAGATCGTCGCCGCCAACTGGGACTCGATGGTGTTCGACATCGGCGGCGACCCGCTGCGGCGGGTGCCGATGATGGATCCGACACGTGGAACAGAGGCCCATGTGGGTAGGTTGATGGCGGAAAGCACGACGAGCGCTGAGTTGTTGGACCGATTGGGCCAGTGAGCAGACGAGGTGCAGGGGCATGGCTGAACGAGAGATGAAGAAGAAGTCCACCCCCGCTCGTGAGGAGAACGAGGTCGTCGAAGAGACGCCCGCCACCTCCGAGCAAGGCGAGAAGATCAAGGCCGAGCTCGACGACCTGCTGGACGAGATAGACGAGGTGCTCGAGAGCAATGCCGAGGAGTTCGTGAAGAGCTACGTCCAGAAGGGCGGCGAGTAGGTACCGGATCGGCCCGACGGCCGGACCGGCACACACACGCTCACCAGCCTGACGACCGGGCGCCCCCCGCAGACCACGGGGAGGCGCCCGTGTCGCGTCCGGGGCCCGGCGGTGAGCAGACCCCCTGACGGTGTCGGGGGTGGGGTGCGGAGCCGGTAGCCTCCGGCCCGATGACCCTGCCGACCTTCCGCGCCGACGACGACCCCGGGCCGTCCTTCCTCGACGTGCTGCGGCGCTCGGGGGCCGAGCCCCGCTGGGCCGACCTCCCCAGTGGCGTCGACCCCCTCCAGCTCACCCACGGCACCACCGTGGTCGCCATCCGCTACGCCGACGGCGTGGTCATGGCGGGCGACCGCCGTGCCACCTCGGGCAACCTGATCTCGCACCGCACGATGGAGAAGGTGTTCCCGGCCGACCGCCACTCGGGTGTCGCCATCGCCGGCGCCGCGGGGCCCGCGGTCGAGATGGTGAAGCTGTTCCAGCTCCAGCTCGAGCACTACGAGAAGGTCGAGGGCGCGGAGCTGTCGCTCGAGGGCAAGGCCAACCAGCTCGGCCAGATGGTGCGCAACCACCTGCCGGCCGCCATGCAGGGCTTCGTGGTGGTGCCGCTGTTCGCCGGCTACGACGTGCGCCGGGAGACCGGCCGCCTCTTCGAGTACGACGTCACCGGCGGCCGCTACGAGGAGAGCGACTTCGCGGCCACCGGTTCGGGGAGCCTGCACGCGGGCACGGTCATCAAGATGGGCTTCCGCCCGTCGCTCGACCGCAGCGACGCGGTGGAGCTGGCCATCAACTCGCTGTTCCAGGCGGCCGACGAGGACTCGGCCACCGGCGGGCCCGACATGGTGCGGGGCATCTACCCCGTCATCGCCACCATCACGGACGCCGGGTTCGAGCGCCTCGACGACGAGGAGGTCGCCGAGCGCTTCCGGGCGCTGCTCGACCGCCTCTCGACGCCGGGCAGCACCACCACCACGGGCACCAGCCCCCAGATGCACGGGGGTTCGACCCGATGAGCATGCCGTTCTACGTCCCGGCCGAGCAGATGATGAAGGACAAGGCCGACTTCGCGCGCAAGAACATCGCGCGGGGCAAGGCCCTGGTGGCGCTGCTGTACGCCGACGGCATCCTCATCTGCGCAGAGAACACCTCGGCCACGCTCCGCAAGGTCAGCGAGATCTACGACCGCATCGCTTTCGCCGGGGCCGGCAAATACAACGAGTACGACCGCCTGCGCATCGCGGGCGTGCGCCACGCCGACCTGAAGGGATACTCGTTCAGCCGCGAGGACGTCGACGCGCAGAGCCTGGCCAACGCCTACGCCCAGATGCTGAGCGACGTGTTCACCCATGAGATCAAGCCCATGGAGGTCGAGATCGTCGTGGCCGAGCTCGGGCGTCGAGCCCGAGGGCGACCGGCTGTTCCACATCTTCTACGACGGCACGGTGGTCGACGAGGACAACTACACCGTGCTCGGCGGGGGAGAGGCCGACGCCATCGCCGGCCGGGTCAAGGACACCTACGAGCCCGGCTTCTCGCTGGAGGCGGCGCTGGTCGCAGCCGTCGCCGCGCTCGCCGGGTCGGACCGGCGGTTGACCGCCGCCGATCTCGAGACCGCCGTGCTGGCGCGGGGCGACCGCCGCCGCACCTTCCGCCGCCTCACCGACGCCGAGGTCGACGCCGCGCTGACGGGCGGCGAGGTGGCGGTCGAGGAGACCGGCGAGGCCCCGCCGCCCGCCGACGAGGTCGCGACACGACGCCGACGAGCGGACACCCCGACGAGGTCGCGGCCCCTGACGAGGCCGCGACCCCCGACGAGGCCGACGCCTCCGAGGACGGAGACGACGGCTAGCAGGCCCGGGTCGGGGCGCTAGCCGTTGAAGCCCCTCCCCTTGGAGAGCCCGAACGCCGAGCGCACGAGCGTGTCCTCGATGCCCGTGAACCCCTCGCTCGGGTTGAACGGGTTCTCGCCGAAGTCGACGTCCGGGTCGTCGGCCGTGCCGCCGACGTTGTCCGGGCCGACGCCGTAGAGCACGGGGAAGTTGCCGCCCTGGTCCATGATGTTGGCCGACCCGTCGAACTGGTCGACGTGCCAGTTGCCGATGTAGTGCCCGGCTTCGTGCGAGACCACGTTGCCGATGGCGCGGCCCAGGAAGCCGATGCGGTCGCTCGCCGGCGTGATGTAGCTGTTGAGCGACGGGTCGCCCACGGGCCCGGCCGGCCGGCTGAGCACGTCGAGCAGGATGAGCGCGGTGTCCTCGTGGCTGAAGTTGCCCGGGTCGATGAACTGGGCGATGCCGATGGTGGGGATGCCCGACTCGGCGATCGTGCCACCGACCACCAGGCGGCTGACGTTGTTGTTGGGCTGGCCGAAGGTGTCGGCGTGGTCGCGGCTGTTGCGGATGCGGACATCGAACCGGGGGTTGCCGCCCCGGGCTGCCAGGTCGTCCCTGACGTTCTCCCGGACCGTGGCGAGGATGGCGTCGATGAGAGCGTCCTCGTCGGCCGGCGTCAGGCCCCAGTTGGCGAGGAAGGCCGACAGCGGCGAGAGCTGGCGCACCCCGGGGCCACCGAAGATGCCGGTGTTGACGCGGGCGCCGTCGAAGTCGACGAACAGCGTCTGCACCGCGTTCCTCTCCTGCCGCTCCTCGTGGCGGTAGGCCTCGAGCGCCACCTGGTAGGCGCCGCCGGTCGGGCCCGTGATCTGGAGGGTGTAGCGGCCGGGCGCGCCCGTGACGTGGTCGAGGGTGGCGTTGCCGCCCCCGGGCAGCGGCGAGTTGCCCGGCAGGATGAACGTGGCGTCCTGCGTCGAGCCCATCATCTGTCGGCCGCTCGGGTCGAACAGGGCGATCGACGTGCCCGCACCGGAGACGGAGGCGCCGACGACGTCACCGGCCTTGAGGTCGATGGCGTAGTAGTCGATGTCGGCCGTGTCGATGTTGATGGCCAGGTGGTACGCACCCTCGCTGCCGGGGAACGGCCCGGTGCCGCTGCCCGAGTCGAAGGGATCCTCGGGCAGGCGTGGGAAGCCCGCCACCGTCGCGTAGTAGTCGCCGGCGGCGGGGATGGTGACGTCGATCAGGCTGTCGAGCGAGCCGGCCGAGTCGTCGTTGAACGCGACCACCTGCCCGGCGGCCGTCCACAGCACCAGCAGCGAGTCGAGCGGGCCCGTGGGCGTGTCGACGTCGAGGACGATCCGCTGCCCGGCAGTCATGCCGGTCAACTTGAAGAAGTCGAAGTCGCCGCTGCCCGAGCCCGCGTTGCCGTGGGGCCCGTCGCCGATGGTGGCGTCGACCACGGCCGCGCCCGGGCCGGCCCCGATCCCCGTCACGTTGGCCAGCGGGATGGACCCGTCGTCCTCGACGGAGGGCACGACGACCGGCGTGACCGTCGACGGCGCCAGCGCGCCGAGCAGCTGGGCGATCGGGTTCTTGTTCCGGCCGGTGCCGAAGCGGGCCACGCGCTCGGCCGTCGCCCGGGTGTCGTTCTGGCCCCGCACCGTGGGCGGCTCGACCTCGTTGTAGACGAGCGGCCCTTCGTCCCGGCCGGCCGATTGGGCCTGTGCCTGGGCTTGGGCCTGCGCATCGGCCCGGGCCTCGCCCTTGGCCTCGGCCACCGCGCGCCAGTAGGCCCAGTCGACGGTGCTGGGATCGGGCACGAGGGCGGTGAAGGGGTTGACCCCCTCGGGCACGGCCTTGCCGCTCAGCACAGAGCCGCCCGGCGCCTCCTTCGGCACCTGCTGCAGGCCGAGGCCCGCCCAGTCGGTGGTGGTGAGCGGTGCCTCGCCGTCGGGTGCCGGCGGCGGCGCCGCGGCCGATGCGCCGGCAGACGTCGCCGGCAGCGCCAGGAGCAAGGTTGCGAGCGCGGCAGTGACGCCGCGCGTCATCGTTCGTCGCATGGCTGATCCCCGTTTCTCCCCGACCGCGACCCGTACGGTCGCCGTTCCCCAACGTAACCGCGCCATCACGCCTCGTAAACTGTTGCACACGCAACGTGCTGGGCCGTCGACACCTGGCGGCCAGGCGGGAGGGGCCCCGGGGAGAGGCGGGTGTCAGGTGGGGGGTGCGGCGGTCACCACGAGATCGGCGAGCAGGTCGAGCGACCGGAGCCAGTCGTCGAGCTCGTTGCGCCAGGGCGCGGCGACGACGTAGCTCACGCCGGCCGCCTCGAAGGCGTCGCGCTCGGCGCGGATCCGGTCGTGCTCCATGCCCTGGGGGTCCCAGCCCGTGCGCACCGAGATGGTGAACTCCGGCTCGGGCCGGTCGGACCGCAGGCGCGCGACGGGGTCGACCACCTGGGCGGGGGTGGGCCCCACGAACTGGAAGCCATCGCCCAGCTCCACCGCCCGGCGCCAGGCGGGCTCGCCCGAGCCGCCGACCCAGATCGCGATGTCGTGGGCCGGCTTCGGCAGGACCCGCAGGTCGGCGAATTGGGTGTAGGTGCCGTCGAAGCCGGCCGGGTCGTCGCGCCAGACGGTGCGCCAGAGGCGCAGCGTCTCGTCGGTGCGCCGCCCGCGGTTCGTGAAGTCGTAGCCCAGCGCCGCGAACTCGGCCGCGGACCACCCGACGCCCACGCCGACGGTGAGCCGCCCGCCCGAGAGGTTGTCCAGGCTGGCGAGGGCGTTGCCCAGCTCGAGCGGGTTGTGCTGGGGCACGACCAGGACGCTGGTGCCGAGCCCGATCCGCTCGGTGACGGCGGCCGCCCACGTGAGGGTCACGAGCGGGTCGTAGAGGTACGGCGACGGGTAGTCCTGGGCCGCCGGGTGGACCGTGTGGTCGCTGACCCACAGGCCGGCGAAGCCGAGCTCCTCGGCGTGGCGGGCCGCGCGGGTGACGGCCTCGGCGCTGGCAACGCGGCCGTACTGGGGAAGGTGGACACCGATCTGCATGCCGACATCCTGGCGCGTCGCCGGGGACGGACAACAACGACCGTGCGCGCCGATCGACGGCGGCGCCGTCGGGAGCGGCGCAGGGCGCCGCACGCGGTCAGTGCCAGGTGGCGGTCAGTGCCAGGTGAGGGTGAGCAGGCGGCCGAGCAGCAGGGCCGTCGACAGCAGCACCACCGCCAACACCACCCACAGTGCCCGGGGCGCACGCTCACGCCCGGGCCCGGCGGCGTCGGAGGCGCCGCCCACGCCGGCGCCCGCCGCCCCGGTCGCCCGGCGCTCTGCCACGATCTCGCGCGCCACCGCCAGGTCGCACTCGGCCACCAGGACCTGCACCGGTCCGAGGGGATAGGGGCCGTCCACGCTGCCGCGCAGCTCCCACACGATGCCCTCCGCGCCCAGGTGGGCGACGATCACCCGGGCGGCGAAGGGGCTCGCCGCCGTCGTCAGGGGCACCATCGGGCCGATCGCCACGAGAACGACCGTATCCCGGCCGCGGCGCGGCGGTAGCGTGCCTGAGTGATGGACCGTCGCATCTTCGGCCTCGAGAACGAGTACGGCGTCACCTGCACGCTGCGCGGCCAGCGACGGCTCAGTCCCGACGAGGTGGCCCGCTACCTGTTCCGCCGGGTGGTGTCGTGGGGCCGGTCGAGCAACGTCTTCCTGGCCAACGGCGCCCGCCTCTACCTCGACGTCGGCAGCCACCCCGAGTACGCCACGCCCGAGTGCGATTCGATCCTCGACCTGGTCACCCACGACAAGGCGGGGGAGCGCATCCTCGAACAGCTGCTGGTCTCGGCCGAGGCCCGCCTGCGCGAGGAGGGCATCCGCGGCGTCATCTACCTGTTCAAGAACAACACCGACTCGGCCGGCAACAGCTACGGCTGCCACGAGAACTACCTGACCTCGCGGCGCGACGACTTCGCGCACTACGCCGAGGTGCTGATCCCGTTCTTCGTCTCCCGGCAGATCTACGCGGGCGCCGGCAAGGTGCTGCAGACGGCTCGGGGCGCCATGTACTGCATCGCCCAGCGGGCCGAGCACATCTGGGAGGGCGTCTCCTCGGCCACCACCCGCAGCCGGCCCATCATCAACACCCGCGACGAGCCGCACGCCGACGCCGAGCGCTACCGGCGCCTCCACGTCATCGTGGGCGACTCGAACATGAGCGAGTACTCGACGTTCCTCAAGGTCGGCGCCACGTCGATCCTGCTGCGGATGCTCGAGGACCCGTCGTTCGTGCTGCGGGACATGACGCTCGAGAACCCCATCCGCGCCATCCGCGAGATCAGCCACGACCTGACCTGCAAGCGCACCGTGCGGCTCGCCAACGGCCGCGAGGCGTCGGCCCTCGACATCCAGACCGAGTACCTCGACCGGGCGAAGCGCTACGCCGAGACCAAGGGCCTCTCCCCGCTGGAGGAGAAGGCGCTGGCCATGTGGGAGTACTGCCTGACCGGCCTGGAGTCCGACCCGTTCAAGCTCGACCGGGAGATCGACTGGGTCATCAAGCACAAGCTCATCGACGCCTACACCACCAAGCACGACCTGGCGCTGAGCAGCCCCCGGGTGGCGCTCATCGACCTGCAGTACCACGACGTCAACCGCGAGCGCGGCCTCTTCTACCGGCTGCAGCGGCGGGACATGGTCGAGCGGCTCACCACCGACGAGGCCATCGACGAGGCGGTCGAGACGCCGCCCCAGACCACCCGCGCCCGGCTGCGGGGCGAGTTCATCCGCCGCGCCAAGGAGCGCAAGCGCGACTACACGGTCGACTGGGTGCACCTGAAGCTCAACGACCAGGCCCAGCGCACCGTCCTGTGCAAGGACCCGTTCAAGTCCCGCGACGAGCGGGTCGAGCGCCTGATCGCCAGCCTCTGACCGCCGACGGATCTCGTCGCGCCCCGTGGCGGCCAGGCGGGACCCGGACAGGTCAGGGGAGGAGGGTACTAGGTTCGCCCGGCGATGCCCAGCTTCCGCACCGCGACGGTGACCGAGGTGCTGTCCGAGCGGCCGGGCCTGACGAGGGTCGCCACGGACGCCGGCCGGGCCTACGCCCTGGTCGACCTCACCGGGCCGGTGGCCGCGGGCGACCGGGTGGTGCTGAACACCACCGCGGTGGAGCTGGGGCTGGGCACCGGCGGGTGGCACGTCGTGCACTGGAACCTTGCTCGCGACGCGTGGCGCGCACCCGGCCCGGGCCACATCATGAAGCTGCGCTACACGAGCCTGCAGGCCGACACGGGCGCCGCCGAGGAGGACCATCCCGACCTGCCCGCCGGGCTCGACGGCATGCCCGTGGTGGCGTGCTCGCTGCACAGCCAGGTGGCCGTGGTGGCCGCCGTGGCCCGCCACCTGCGGCCCGGCACCCGGGTCGCCTACGTCATGACCGACGGCGCCGCGCTGCCGCTCGCGCTGTCCGACCTGGTCGCCGAGCTGGTGGCACGGGGTGTCGTCGCCACGACCGTCACGGCCGGGCACGCGTTCGGCGGCGAGCTCGAGGCCGTGACGGTGCCCTCGGCCCTGGCGCTGGCGCGGCACGCGGCGGGCGCCGACGTGACCGTGGTGGGCATGGGCCCCGGCGTGGTGGGCACGGCGTCCGCCCTGGGCACCACAGCCGTCGAGGTGGCGGGCATCGTCGACGCCGCCACGGCGATGGGCGGGCGGGTGGCGCTGTGCTGCCGGGCCTCCAGCGCCGACGCCAGACCCCGCCACCGGGGCGTCAGCCACCACGTGCGGACCATCCTCGACCTGGCGCTCGCCCGCCCCGCGGTGCCGCTGCCCGCCGACCTCGCCGACCAGGTGGCCGACGCGACGGTGGTCGACGGGCCCGACGCCGCCGCGGTGCTCGACGACCTCGGCCTCGCCGTCACGACGATGGGCCGCGGCCCGGCCGACGATCCCGCGTTCTTCGCCGCGGCGTCGTCCGCGGGCGCCTGGGCGGCCGCCGCCCTGCGCGGGCCGGGCGGGGTGCGGCAGTAGCCTGGCCCGCTGTGTCCGCCGCCAAGCTGGAACGGCTGCTCAACCTGACGGCGCTGCTGCTGGAGACCCCCCGCCCGCTCGCCGCGCAGGAGATCCGCGAGCGCCTGGCGGCGTACCCGGAGGACACCGACGCGTTCCGGCGGGCCTTCGAGCGGGACAAGGACGACCTGCGCACCATGGGCGTGCCGCTGGCGGTGCAGGAGGTGCCGGGGGTCGTCCCCGCCGTCGACGGCTACCGCATCCCCAAGGACCGCTACTACCTCCGCGATCCCGGCCTCACGCCCGACGAGCTGGCGGCGCTGCGCCTGGCCTCGTCGGTGGTGCGGCTGGACGGCGTGTCGGCCAGCGAGGGCCTGCTCAAGCTGGGCGGGCTGGTGGGCGAACCGGGCGACGCGGCCGGGCAGGCGGTCGGCCACCTGCCGGCGAGCAACGTCGGGCCGCTGTTCGGGGCGATCGCCGGCCAGGTGCCCGTGCGGTTCGGCTACCGGGGCGAGGACCGGACGGTCGACCCGCACCGCCTCGACTTCCAGCGCGGGCGCTGGTACCTCAGCGGCTACGACCACGCCCGACGCGGCGAGCGGGTCTTCCGGCTCGACCGCTTCGACGGTCCTGCCCTGGTGCTCGGCGGCCCCCGCTTCGAGCGGCCCGCCGTGGCCGTGCCCGGGGTGCAGCTCGAACCGTGGCAGCTCGGTGAGGGCGACCCCGTCGAGGCCCGGGTCCTGGTCGACGCCGCCCAGGCGCCGTGGCTGGTGCAGCACCTCGGCGCCTCCTCGGTGGTCGAGGAGCGGGCCGACGGCTCGGTGGTGGTGGCCATGACGGTGACCAACCGCGACAACTTCCGATCGTTCGTGCTGACCTTCCTCGACCACGCCGAGGTGCTGGCGCCCGCCGACCTCCGTGCCGACGTGGTGGCGTGGCTGCAGACCCAGGTGGGGGCGTGACAGGGCGGCCGCCCGCGGTGCGCACCTCGGCGTCCGACCGGGTGGCGCGGCTGCTGGCCATCGTCCCCTGGATCGCTGCCCAGGACGGGCCCACGCTGGCCGAGGTGTGCGAGCGCTTCGGGGTGACGCGGCCGAAGCTGGTCGAGGACCTCGAGGTCCTCATGCTGGTCGGGGTCCCGCCGTACACGCCCGACACGCTCATCGACGTCACGATCGAGGGCGACCGGGTGTGGCTCCGCTTCGCCGAGGTGTTCGGCCGCCCCCTGCACCTCACCCCCGAGCAGGGCCTCGCCCTGGTGGCGGCGGGGTCGGCCTCCCAGGGCCTGCCCGGTGGCGACCCGGAGGGCCCGCTCGCCACCGCTCTCGCCAAGCTGGCCGGCGTGCTGGGCGTCGACCCGGCCGAGGCGGTGTCGGTGACGCTGGGCGACTCGCGCCCGGCGGTCCTCGAGGCGCTGCGCACCGCTGTTTCCGAGAGCCGCCGCGTCCGCATGGACTACTACAGCTACGGACGTGACGAGCGCTCGACCCGCGAGGTCGACCCCCACGCGGTGTACGCCGAGGGCGGGGCCTGGTACGTCGCCGGCTACTGCCACCTGGCGCACGACCACCGCCTGTTCCGGGTCGAGCGGGTGGTCGACGTCTCGCTGCTCGAGGAGACGTTCGAGCGGCCCGCCCGGGCGCCGGGGGGCGACCCGGGCGCCGGCTTCATGCTCGGCCACCAGCTGCCGCGGGTGACGCTCGACCTGGCGCCGGCGGCCCGCTGGGTGGTCGAGGCCTACCCCGTCGACGAGGCCATCGAGCTGGGGGACAGCGCCGGGTCGGGGGACGCGCCCGGCGACGGGGAGCGGTGGTTGCGGGTGCGCCTGGCGGTGGCGGCCACGCCCTGGCTCGAGCGACTGCTGGTGCGCCTGGGACGCCACGCGCGCGTGGTCGAGGCCGACGATCCCGCCCTGCGCGCGGCCGGTCCGGCGGCTGCGGCCCGCATCCTCGCCCGCTACCAGGGCAGCTGATCCGCATCGGGGCGGCATGGCCGCGGATCGCGACCGCCGCGCTAGCCTCCATCACGCCGTGCGTGACGTCTCACCCCCCTCCGGCCTTCCTGGCGACGGCCGAGGCGACGCCCGGGGCGCCGCTCCCCGCGGCTACCAGCCCCGCGAGGCACCGAGGTACCCCGGCAACGGCTACCGGCGCGGCGACGTGGGGCTCCCACCCGACGACGAGGAGCAGGTCGGCGACCCCGGCGACTCCCTGCCCGGCGGGCCGGAACGGGAGCCGCGGCACCGCCGGCACAGCTTCGGCCGCACCGTCTTCGAGTGGGTGGCCGTCATCGGCTGCGGCGTGCTCATCGCACTCACGGCCCAGGCCTTCTTCGTCCAGGCGTTCTGGATCCCGTCACCGTCGATGACCCCCACCCTCGAGGTGGGCGACCGGGTGCTGGTCAACAAGCTCGCCTACCGCACCCACGACGTCCACCGGGGCGACCTCATCGTGTTCGAACGCCCCCCCGAGACGTCCAACGGCGTCGAGGGCGAGATCAAGGACCTGATCAAGCGGGTGATCGCGGTCGGGGGCGACACCATCGAGGGCCACGACGGCCAGGTGTACGTCAACGGCGAGCGCATCGAGGAGTCCTACCTCGAAGCGGGCACGCCCACCGAGGACCTCGACCGCGAGGTGATCCCCGAGGGGATGGTGTTCGTGATGGGCGACAACCGCGTGAACAGCGAGGACAGCCGCGTCTTCGGGCCCATCGACGAGGACACCATCGTCGGCCGCGCCTTCGTCAAGGTGCTGCCGCTGTCCGACATCGGCTGGCTCTGACCCGGCTGCCCCGGGCTCACACATCGGGGTAGGCCGCCTTCACGGCGTCGACCATGCGGTCGACGTGGTCGCTGTAGACACCGTCGATGCCGGCGTCCACCAGCTCCGCCAGCACCCGGGGCGACTGCGCGTCCCAGCCGAACGCCAGCACGCCGAACCGGTGGAACAGCGTCGTCAGGCCGCCGGTCCAGTCGACCTGGTGCATGTTGACCGCGTCGATGCCGGCCGCGGCCAGCGAGGCCGCCCGCCGCTCGGGCCCCCCCTTGATCCGGTCGAGGCGGGTCGAGTCGACGAGGTGCACCGAGTCGCAGCGGGTGCGCCACTCGGCCACCTGCGTCCAGCGGTGGTGGCACAGCCACAGGTTCTCGAGCGCGGCGCCGCCCGCGGCCCGGGCCACGGCCACCACCCGGTCGAAGGCCGCCACGTCCTTGACGTCCAGCGAGAGGGGTACGTCGGTGCCGCACGCGGCGTAGAGGTCGTCGAGGAGCGGCACGTGGTCGGGCAGCTCGGCTCGCCGCACGCTGCCGACGGGCCGGCGCCGCAGCCGCGGGCCTACGACGCCGTCGTGGTCGAGCACCGCCTCGCCGTCGGCGGTCAGCCACACGTCGCTCTCCAGGCCGGTGGCGCCCAGGCGCAGGGCCAGCGTGAAGGCGTCGAGCGTGTTCTCGGGCGCGTGGGCACGGGCGCCCCGGTGGGCGAATGCCAGGGGCGGTTTGAGCACGGCTGGGACACGGGTGGGCATGGCGGCGGTCCGGGGGGGTCGGCGTCAGGTCGGTCGGGAGCGGTCGATGGGCGTCCGAGCGGGGCGGCGGGGCAACGGTCCGCGCGTTGGTCGGGCGATCGGCGTCATAGTGGCTCACCGTGGGGCTCTCATCCTGTACCCGAGGCAGAGGAGAAAGATGGCGACCCTGATCAGAGCGACGTGCAGCGACTGCGGTGACGTCGAGCTGGGCACGCAGGACCTGGTGGTCAGGATGTGCGAGGACACCCGGTCCGGCAGCTACGTGTTCCGGTGCCCCCGTTGCGAGCTGCCGGTCGTGCGGCCCGCCGACCAGCCCACCGTCGAGCTGCTGGTGTCGTCCGGCTGCGAGCTGCAGTTGTGGACGACGCCGATCGAGCTGGTGGAGCCCCGTCCCGCCGGGACGCCCTTCACCGAGGACGACCTCATCGACTTCCACCACCAGTTGCACGGTGACGGCTGGTTCGACGACCTGCTGGCCGCCTACGGCGGCTCGGGTAGCGTCGACCCGTGACCCTGGTCTGGACCGTGCCCGTCGCCGCCGCCGCGGCCGCCACCGTGGTCGTGGTGGCCCGGGCGCGCCAGCTCGAGGACGAGGCCCGTGCGCTCGCCGTGGCCGTCGCCCGGCTGTCCGAGCTGCGCCCGCGGCTCGCGGCGGTGCGGGCCGAGGCTGCGGACACAGAACTGCTGGTCAGCGGCTTCCGCGACCGTCATCCGGTCGACGATCCGGCATCCTCCGGGCTGGAAGGTCGCACCGAGGCGACCGACCCCTAGACTCTTCGTCATGTTCAACGTCGGCGGCGGCGAGCTGCTGGTGATCCTCCTGATCGCACTCATCGTGCTCGGTCCGCAGCGCCTCCCCGACGCCGCGCGCCAGGTGGGCAAGGTCATGGGCGAGATCCGCCGGGTGTCGTCGGGCTTCCAGAGCGAGCTCAAGACCGCGTTCGACGCCGATGCCGAGGTCGCACCCAGCCGCAAGGTCACGCCCCTGGCGGCGTCGGTGGCAGAGGCCGACGCCGAGGCCGTGGCCGGCGCCACCGACGTCCCCGACGCCACTGACGGCGACGACGCCGTCGGCGAACAGGACAGCGGGGTCGAGGATGCCCCGCCCGAGATCGCGAGCGCCGTCCCCGGAGCCGACGGCAGCCCGCCCGCGCTCGCGGGCGACGACACCGGAGCCGACACGGGCGACGCAGCCGGTGCGGTCGACAGGGTCGGGGCAGGCGCGCCGGCGGCCGCCGCGGTCGAGGTAGCCGACGAGACGCCGGCGCCCCCGGCACCGTCGAGCGTCGCGCGGCCGGTGGCCGACGCGCTCGACGAGATCGTCGCCCCGCTGGACGACCAGCGCGCGGCGTCCTAGGCGGGCAGGGCATCATCGAGCGCGCAGCCCGGCGTCGACGCGGGGATGACGCTGGTCGAGCACCTGACCGAGCTGCGCAAGCGGCTCATCATCTGCGCGGTCGCAATCGCCGTCGGCATGGTGCTGGGCTTCGCCCTCTACCAGTGGGTGTTCGACTTCCTCATCGCGCCGTACAAGGACATCGCCACCGAAGGCAACAGCATCGCCCCCGGCAAGCTGGTGCAGTTCGACCCGCTCGAGGGCCTGTCCATCCGCGTCAAGACCTCGGCCTACGCGGGCATCGCCTTCGCCATGCCGGTGATCCTGTGGCAGATCTGGCAGTTCGTGACCCCGGGCCTGTACCCGCACGAGCGCCGCTACGCCGTGCCCTTCGTGGTCAGCGCGCTGGCGCTGTTCGCCCTCGGCGCCGGCCTCGCCTACTACACGCTGCCCCGGGCGCTCGACTTCCTGGTCAACATCGGCGGCGACGACCTGGTCACCGCGTTCGCCCCCGGGAAGTACTTCCAGCTCATCACGTACATGATGCTGGCGTTCGGCATCGGCTTCGAGTTCCCCATCGTGCTCGTGTTCCTGCAGCTCGCGGGCATCGTCGACGCCGACAGCCTGCGGAAGGCCCGCCGGTTCGCCATCGTCGGCATCCTGGTGCTGGTGGCCGTCATCACCCCGTCCGGCGACCCGTTCAGCATGCTCACGCTGTCGATCCCGATGATCATCTTCTACGAGCTCGCGATCCTGATCGGCAGCATCCTCACGCGGCGCCAGGCGGCGAAGGCGAACGCGTGACCGCCGCCCGGCCGCGCACGGCCGGCGACACGACGGGAGCCGACCCCGCCTATCCGTTCGAGCTCGACGGCTTCCAGCGTCGCGCCGTCGAGGCGCTGGACGAGGGGGCGTCGGTGCTGGTGGCCGCCCCCACCGGCGCCGGCAAGACCGTGGTGGCCGAGCACGCGGTGGCCCGGGCGCTGGCCGAGGGAGGCAAGGCCTTCTACACCACGCCCATCAAGGCCCTGTCCAACCAGAAGTTCGCCGACCTGGCCCGCCGGCACGGGCCCGAGAACGTGGGCCTGCTCACCGGCGACAACAGCATCAACGGTGACGCCCCGGTGGTGGTGATGACCACCGAGGTGCTGCGGAACATGATCTACGCCGACTCCCGGGCGCTGGCGGGGCTGCGCTTCGTGGTGCTGGACGAGGTCCACTACCTGCAGGACGCCTACCGGGGGCCGGTGTGGGAGGAGGTGATCATCCACCTGCCGCCCACCGTCGCGCTGGTGTGCCTGTCGGCCACGGTCTCCAACGCCGAGGAGCTGGCCGACTGGTTGACCACGGTGCGCGGCCCCACCCGGCTGGTGCTGGAGGAGGAGCGGCCGGTCGAGCTGCGCAACCTCTACCTGGTGGGCGACCGCCAGAGCGAGCGGGCCCACCTGCTGCCCACCCTGGTCGACGGGCGCCCCAACCCCGAGGCCGAGCGCCTCGACAACGAGGCCGTGGTCGGGCGGGGCTCGCGCCGGGGCAACCGCCGCCCCGGTCGCCGCCTGTTCGCCCCCCGGCGCCCCGAGGTGATCGACCTGCTGGGCGAGCGCGACATGTTGCCCGCGCTCTACTTCATCTTCAGCCGGGTCGGCTGCGACGAGGCGGTCGCCGCCTGCCTCGACGCCGGCCTGCGCCTCACGACCGCGGACGAGCGCGAGCGCATCCGGGCCGTGGTGGCCGAGCGCACCGCCGCGCTCACCGACGACGACCTGGACGTGCTGGGCTACCACCGGTGGGCCGCCGCGCTGGAGCAGGGACTGGCCGCCCACCACGCGGGCATGGTCCCGCCGTTCAAGGAGGCGGTCGAGGCCTGCTTTGCGGAGGGCCTGGTCAAGGCCGTGTTCGCCACCGAGACCCTGGCGCTCGGGGTCAACATGCCGGCGCGCTCGGTGGTGATCGAGCGGCTCACCAAGTTCGACGGCGAGTCCCGGGCCTTCCTGACGCCGGGGGAGTACACCCAGCTCACCGGTCGCGCAGGCCGGCGGGGCATCGACGACCTGGGCTACGCCATCGTCCTGTGGTCGCCGTTCGTGCCCTTCGATCAGGTGGCCTCGCTGGCGTCGAGCCGCACGTACGCCCTGCAGTCGGCCTTCCGGCCCACCTACAACATGGCCGCCAACCTCGTCCGGCGCTACCAGCCCGCCGAGGCCCACCACCTGCTCAACCTCAGCTTCGCCCAGTTCCAGGCCGACCGGGCGGTCGTGCGCTCCGAGGCCCGGATCGAGCGCCAGCAGGAACGGCTCGCCCGGCTCGAGGACCAGGTCGCCTGCGAGCGGGGCGACGTGCACGAGTACCGCGAGCTGGTGCTCGCCGCCCGCGAGGCGTCGACCCCCTCCCGGGCGGCACGGGGCGCCATCGCGTTCGCGCTCGCCCGCCTGATGCCGGGCGACGTCGTCGAGGTGGCCGGGCAGCGGGTGGCCGTGTTGTCGATCGCCCAGCGCAAAGGCGGCGGTGCCCGGCTGCGGGGCATCGGCGTGAGCGGGGAACCGGTCAGCATCGGTCTCGACGAGATGATCGCCCCGCCCGAGCGCCTCGGCCGCCTCGACGTGCCCCGGCCCTACCAGCCCAACAACCGGGCGTTCCAGCACCGGGTGGCCGACGAGCTCCGCGCCACCCACCTGGGCCCGCGGGTAGGCGCGCGGGACGACCCGGCCGACGACCGGGGCCGCGGGGCGGCGGACGCCGCGGTCGCCGCCCACCCGGTGCACGAGTGTCCCGACCGCGACAGGCACGTCCGCGCCGCGGCCCAGCTCGAGCGGGGCCGGCGGGAGCTGGCCGACATGCGGCGCGAGGTGCGGTCCCGCAGCGAGTCGCTGGCCCGGCGCTTCGACCGGGTGCTCCGCCTGCTCGAGGCGTGGGGCTACCTCGACGGCTGGGCGCTCACCGGGCGGGGCGAGCTGCTGGCCCGCACCTACCACGAGTCCGACCTGCTGGTGGCCGAGGCCATGAGCACCGGGCTGCTCGACGGCCTCGATCCCGCCGCGCTCGCCGGCCTGGTGTCGTGCTTCACCTACGAGCACCGGGGCCCGGGCGTCCCGGCGGCGCCCTGGTTCCCGTCCCGGCAGGTCCGGGCCCGCTGGGCCGACGTCGAGGCCCTGGCCGAGGGCCTGCGGGCCGACGAGGAGGCGGCGGGGCTGCCCGTCACCCGCCCGCCCGATCCCGGGTTCGTGGCGCTCGCCCACGCCTGGGCGGCGGGCGAGCCGCTGGCCGAGGTGCTGGGGGACGAGGAGCTGTCGGGCGGCGACTTCGTACGCAACGTCAAGACCCTCGTCGACCTGGTGCGCCAGGTGGGCGACGTGGCCCCCGACCCCGCCACCGCCCGCGCCGCCCGCCAGGCCGCGGAGGCGCTGCGCCGCGGCGTGGTGTCGATCTCGTCCACCCTGGACGAGATCGCCGGCGACAGCCCATGACCGCCGGCCGCCGCGAGCCCCGGCGGACACGAACGCCGGGCCACCGCCGGTGACCGTGGGCCGCGGCCAGCCGTGGGGCGAGCCGGGCCCGCTGCCCGACGGCGGTGTCGTGGTGCGCTCGGATGCCGAGGCCCGTGAGGTGGTCACCGCCGCCCGCCGGGTCGGCGAGGCCCTTCCGGTGCTGGGGCTGGCAGGCGGCGACCTGTCCCGGACCCTGGGCGGCCGGGGCGACGTCGCCCGCCTGCGGTCGGCCGGCGCGCAACGGGTGCCCGTCGACCTGGGCGCGGTCCTGGTCGACGGCGTGCAGCACTGGTTCGTGGCCCACCTGGTGGCGCGCCGGTCGTGGTGGCGAGGGCGCATCGTCGCCGCCATGAACGCCGAGTTCCTCGGCCCGTGGGACGTGGCGCCCCGCGCCCATCCCGGCGACGGGAAGCTGGATGTGGTCGACGTGGCCGCGACGATGCCCCTCGCCGACCGGCTCCGGGCCCGGCACCGGCTGCCCACCGGCGCCCACCTGCCGCACCCCGCGATCGCGGTGTCCCGCCGGCCCGCGGTCCAGTTCGACCTCGACGCGCCGACGCCCGTGTGGCTCGACGGCGAGCGGGTCGGCGACGCCCGCCGGCTCTCGATCCGCCTCGAGGCCGGCGCCCTGCAGTGCGTGGTCTGACCCGGCCGGCCCCGGGTTAGCGTCGGGCCGTGCGCGCCTGGATCCTGGACGAGTCGCCCGGCAGCTACCGGGAGGGCGAGGTCGACGAACCGCCGGTCGGGCCGGGCGACGTGGCGGTGCGGCCGGTGGCCTCGGCGCTCAACCACATGGACCTGTGGCTCACCCGGGGCCTCCCCAGGCCGCGCCTGCCGCACGTGCCCGGCTGCGACGTGGCCGGCGTCGTCGCGGCGGTCGGCGCAGACGTCGGCGGCGGGGCGGCCGGGCCCCGCCCCGGTGACGAGGTGGTGGTCAACCCGGCGGTGTCCCCGCTCGACGCTGTCGTGGCCCACGGCATCGACTCGCCGCTCGGCGCCGGCTTCCAGATCGTGGGTGAGCAGCGTTGGGGCGGCCACGGCGACCTGGTTGTGGTCCCGGCCCGCAACGTCGTCCCGCGCCCGGCGGGCCGGTCGTGGGAGGAGTGCGCCGCCTACCCGCTGGCGACCCTCACCGCCTGGCGCATGCTGCGCCGGGCCCGGGTCACCGCGGGCGAGACGGTGCTGATCGTGGGCATCGGCGGGGGCGTCAGCGCGGCTGCTCTGGCACTGGCGCTGCGGATGGGGGCCACCGTCTACGCCACCTCGCGGGACGACGGCAAGCGGCGACGGGCGGTGGCGGCGGGCGCCGCCGACGCCTTCGACTCGGAGGCCGACTGGCCGGTGACCGTCGACGTGGTGGTCGAGAGCGTCGGGCCCGCCACCTGGGAGCGATCGGTGCGGGCCCTGCGGCCGGGCGGGCGCCTGGTCGTGTGCGGCGGCACGTCGGGCCCCAAGGTCGAGCTGAACCTGCCCCGCCTGTTCTTCAAGCAGATCGAGATCATCGGCTCGACGATGGGCTCGTACCCCGAGTTCGACCAGGTCACGCGCCTGGTCGGCGCGGGGCTGCCGGTGCAGGTCGACGAGGTGTTCGACCGGGCCGACTACCCGGCTGCGCTCGATCGCCTCCGCCGGGGCGACCAGCTGGGCAAGGTGGTCCTGCGCCACCCGTGACCACGCCCGGCCGACCAGGTCGGTCGATCCGGCGTTCGTTCGTGCCGAAACCGGAACGGATGGACGCCGGAACGACGGGTCGGGCGATCCGGCGTTCGTTCTGCCGGAACCCGCAACGGATGGACGCCGGATCGGGGCGGGGGGCGGGGCACGCCGGCGGCCGGGCGGGTGAGCGGGCGCCGGTAGCGTGGCGGCCCATGGAGCCGACTCCGCTCAGCGAAGCCAAGGCCCGGCTGGCCGCCGAGGTCGACCGGCGTGCCGACCTGCTGGTCGACGTGTCCCGCCAGATCCACGCCCACCCCGAGCTGTGCTTCGAGGAGCGGTTCGCCCACGACCTCCTGACGGAGGTGCTCGAGGGCGAGGGCCTGGCGGTCACCCGCTCGGCCCGCGGCGTCGGCACCGCCTTCGAGGCGACCGCCGGCTCGTCCGGCCCCCGGGTCGCAGTCGTCTGCGAGTACGACGCCCTGCCCGGCATCGGCCACGCGTGCGGCCACAACGTCATCGCCGCGGCCGGCCTGGGCGCCGGCCTGGCCGCGGCCGCGCTGGCCGAGTCCCTGGGGGGCCAGGTGCTGGTCGTGGGCAGCCCCGCCGAGGAGGGGGGCGGCGGCAAGGTGCCGCTCATCGACGGCGGCACCTTCGAGGGCGTCGCCGCCGCGCTGATGGTCCATCCCGCCGACGCCGACCTGGCGGCGATGGACGTGGTCGCCCTGCACCAGGTGCACGTCACGTACCACGGCGACGCAGCCCACGCCGCCGCCGCGCCCCACCAGGGCCGCAACGCCCTCGACGCCGCGGTGCTGGGCTACGTCAACGTCGCCGCGCTGCGCCAGCACATCGCCCCGGCCGAGCGGGTGCACGGCATCATCACCGACGGCGGGGACAGGGCCAACATCGTGCCGGCGTTCGCCCGCGCCGAGTGGATCGTGCGGTCGTCCACCGTGGTGGGTCTGGAGGCGCTCAAAGTCAGGGTGATGACCTGCCTCCAGGCGGGCGCGGAGGCCGCCGGCTGCGAGATGCGGGTCGAGTGGATCGACCCCGTGTACGCCGACATGATCGACAGCGCCGCCATCGTCGAGCGCTACGCGGCCAACGCCCGGACGCTGGGCCGCACGGTGCGGCCGCCGTCGCCCTCGGCCCGGGTGGTGGGCAGCACCGACATGGGCAACGTCAGCTACGCGCTGCCCTCCATCCACCCGATGATCAAGGTCGCGCCGCCCGGCGTGCCCATCCACACGCCCGCCTTCGCCGGGTTTGCCGGGGGCCCGGAGGGCGACCGGGCGGTGCTGGACGGGGCCAAGGCCCTGGCCTTCACCGTCGCCGACCTGTGGCTCGACACCGGGCTGGTCGACCGCGCCCGCGGCGACTGGCAGGCCGAGATCGCCGCCCGCTCCTCGGGTGACGAGGCCGCCGACGCGTAGGCCACCGCCCGCGGGCCGGAGCGCCGGCGGGATCCCCGGGCCACACGCCCCGCCTTTGTACGATCTGGCTCCCTATGACCGTCTACATCGCCGAGGAGTTCACCCCCGCCGAGGCAGACGTCCTGCGCCGCTACTTCACCAACCTCGACGGGCCGGTGTTCGCCCTGGTCAACCTGCCCGAGGTCGTGAAGGGGGCGCTGTTCGCCCGGTACTCGCGCTCGCCCAAGAGCCTGCGACGGCTGTTTCTCGACGAGTTCGTGGGCGACCTCGACATCACCGGCGACGCCACGGTCGACGCCACGGTGGGGCTGCAGCGGGCCGAGGAGCTCTACGACCGGGTGTTCTTCGAGTACGGCGACGACTCGGTGGCCCAGCTCGGCGGCGTCCACCTGGCCTGCGAGCAGGCGTCGAACCTGCTCACCAAGGTGCTCGAGTGGGGCCGGCTCATGTCCTACCTGGAGCAGAGCACCCGCTACATCGCGTACGACGCCCGGCTCGGGGGCCGCTACCGGTTCCACCGCGATCCCGAGGTGCTGGGCAGCCCCCTCGGCCTGCGGTACGTCGGTGACGTCGACCGGATGTTCGACACCTACGCGGGCATGGCCGCGGTGATGCTCGACTACTTCCGCGAGCGCTTCCCCCGCCAGCCGGGCGACAGCGACTTCGTGTACCGCCAGGCGCTCAAGGCCAAGGCGCTCGACGCCGTGCGGGGCACCCTGCCCGCCGCCGCGCTGTCGAACGTGGGCATCTACGGCACCGGGCAGGCCTACGAGGCCCTGCTGCTGCGCATGCGGGCTCACCCCCTGCCCGAGGCACGGGCCTACTCCGACCTCATGCTCACCGAGCTGCGCAAGGTCATCCCCAGCTTCCTCAAGCGGGTCGACCTCGACGACCGGGGCGTGGCGGCCAGCACCTACCTGGCCACCACCCGCACCGCGATGGACGACATCGCCGGCCGGCTGTTCCCCGACGAGGGTCCCGAACCCGGTGGCGGGCCGAGGGTCGAGCTCGTCGAGTTCGACCCCGACGCCGAGGTCCGCCTCGTCGCCGCCATGCTGTACCCGCACACCGACCGGCCCGAGGCCGAGATCGAGGCGCGGGTGCGGGCGATGACGGTCGAGGAGCGCCTGGCGGTCGTGCGGGCCTACGTGGGCGACCGCACCAACCGCCGGCACCGGCCCGGCCGGGCCTTCGAACGTCCCGGCTACCGGTTCGACGTGCTGGCCGACTACGGGGCGTTCCGCGACCTGCAGCGCCACCGCATGCTCACCCTCGAGTGGCAGCCGCTGTCGCCCGGGCACGGCTACACGCGACCCGAGGCCGTGGACGACGCCGGGCAGGGCGCGGTCTTCGACGAGACGATGGCGCGGTCGGCGGCGCTCCACGACGCACTGGCCGCGCGGTTCCCGGCCCAGGCGCCGTACGCGGTGGCGCTGGCGTACCGCCTGCGGTTCGTCATGCAGATGAACGCCCGCGAGGCGATGCACCTGATCGAGCTGCGCAGCGCGCCCCAGGGCCACCCCGCCTACCGGGTCGTGGCGCAGGAGATGCACCGGCTCATCGCCGAGCAGGCCGGCCACCACGCGGTGGCCGAGGCCATGCGGTTCGCCGACCACTCGCCCGAGCCGCAGCTCGAGCGGCTGGCGAGCGAGCGGCGGGCCGAGCAGCGCCGCCTCACCCGCTGAAATCGACCGTCCGCTGTCTGTGATCTGTGTCACACCGCGTGACGGGTCCGGCCTCGCTACCCTGACCGGCCGCGTGATTCCCGGTTCTGACCGGGGTCAGCGGCGTGTCTATGATCCGGCCGCGCTGGCCGACCGTGAAGGATCCGATGCCTGACGACGACGAGACCCCCGAGGAAGAGTTCGAGGCCGAGACCCTCGACGAAGACTTCACAGACGAGCCCGAAGACCTCGACGACGAGGCCGAGGTCTTCGAGGAGTACGAGGAGGAGGACGACGACGCGGTCGCCGTCGTCGTGGTGCCGGACGCCGCACCCGCCCCGGCCGCCAAGGCGACCGCCACCAAGACGCGCAAGGCGAGCGAGGACGAGGACGAGGAGGAGGAGGACGACGACGTCGACCCCGACGACGTCGAGGCCGACCTGGACGCCATCCTCAAGGACCGCATCGCCGCCCAGCCCGAGGACGACGACGACGAGGATGAGGCGCCCGAGCCCGACGATCGCAGCGACGGCTCGGGCCGCATCCAGCCCAAGAAGGCCGACGAGTTCGTGTGCCAGTCGTGCTTCCTCGTGAAGCATCGCCGGCAGCTGGCCGACGAGACGTTGATGCTCTGCGTCGACTGCGTCTGAGAAGATCGTGCCCATGACCGCGGACGACGAGAAGACACCCCTCGACCAATTGGTCGACCAGGCGGCCGACCTCTTCCTGTTCGCGCCGATCGGCTTGTTCTTCGAAGCGCACAACCTGGTCCCCAAGCTCGCCGAGCAGGGACGGGTGCACGCCCGCAACGCCCGCCTGTTCGGCCAGTTCGCCGTCCGTCACGGCGAGGCCGAGGTCAGGCGCCGGGTCGGCGGCCTCGAGGAGCAGGCCAGCGGGCTGCTGCGCCTGTTCGGACTGGTCCCCGACGACGCCGACGCCGAGCCCGAGCCCCACGCGCCATCGCCGGTGCGGGAGGTGACGCCGCTGGACACGGCCCGCGCCCCGTCCGGCAACGGCCAGGACCCGCCGTCGCCCGCCGCCGACGACCTCGCCATCACCGACTACGACAGCCTGTCGGCGTCGCAGGTCGTCACCCGGCTCGAGGGCCTCACCGTCGACGAGCTCGAGGCCGTACGCACGTACGAGGCGGCGCACCGCGGCCGCAAGACCATCCTCAACAAGGTCGCGCAGATCCAGGGGTGACGACCCTCCCCCCGCCCCACGAGGCGGCGCGCTCCGCCACGCCGGCCGACCTGCCCGCGCTGGTGCGCCTGGCCTCCACGTCTGCCGACGAGAAGCGCGACCAGAAGGGCGGGCCGGTCTGGTACCGGCGCGAGCGGCGCCAGGGGGAGCCGGGCGCCGAGTTGGCGGCCGCGCTCGAGGCCGATGCCTGCGAGGTGGCCGTGGGCACGCTCGACGACGCCGTCGTGGGCTACGGGGTGGTCCGCGCCGAGCCGCTGGCCGACGGCGGCGTGCTGGGCGTGATCGAGAGCATCTACGTCGAGCCCGACGCCCGCGCGGTGGGCCTCGGCGAGGTGCTCATGGACCACCTGCTCGACTGGTGCCGCGAGCGGGGTTGCTTCGGCGTCGACAGCTTGGCGCTCCCCGGCGACCGCCACACCAAGAACTTCTTCGAGTCGTTCGGCCTCGTGGCCCGCGCCATCGTGGTCCACCGGCCGCTGGCGTGACCGCGGCGGCGTCCGCGCCCGGCCCGGCCGGCCCTCGCCACCCCCGGGTGGCGGCCAGCGTCGTGGTCGTCGCCGACGGCCGGCTGCTGCTGGTACGCCGGGGCCCGGGCAGCAGCCAGGCCGGCTCGTGGGCCCTGCCCGGCGGCCGGGTCGAACCGGGGGAGCGGGTGCGCGACGCCGCGGTGCGCGAGCTACGAGAGGAGACCGGGCTGCGCGCCCGGCCGGGCCCGTTCGTCGGCTGGACGGAGCGGATCACGTCGCAGGCCCATTACCTGATCCTCACCTTCCGGGTCGACCTGATCGACCCGCCCGCCGGGGCCGTGGCCGGCGACGACGCCGACGCGTTGGTGTGGGTGCCCGTCGCCGACGTCGCCGCTCACGACCTCGTGGACGGCCTGGCGGCCTTCCTCACCGACCACGGCGTGATCGGCTGACACTCCGCCGTCGGGACCCGATCGGCCGGCGGTCGACGGGCGGTCGACGGGTCAGCGGCCCTTCCACTGGGGCGGGCGCTTCTCGATGAAGGCGGTGAGGCCTTCGCTGAAGTCGGCGCTCGACATGGCCTTGCCCATGCCCTCCGCCGACATGCGCCAGCCCACCTCGTCGGCGGCGTTGGTGGCCTCGATGACGACCTTGCGGCTCTCGCGCACGGCCACGGGAGCGTTGGCGCAGATCTGCTCGGCCAGCGCCGTGGCGACCTCGAGGGCCTGGCCCGGCTCGCACAGCCGGTTCACGAGGCCGTGGTGGTGGGCCAGCTCGGCCGAGATGGGGTCGCCGGTGAGCGCCAGCTCCATGGCGAGGTTGAGGGGGATCTTGCGGCCCAGCCGGAACAGCCCGCCGGCCGCCGCCACCAGCGACCGCTTGACCTCGGGGATGCCGAACGTGGCGGTGGTGGACGCCACCACCAGGTCGCACGAGAGCACGATCTCGGTGCCGCCGGCCAGCGCGGGCCCGTCGACGGCGGCGATGACCGGCTTGGTGCGCTCGCGCTGGACGATGCCCGCGAAGCCACCCCGCGCGGTCGCCAGCGCTGCCGCGTTCCCGGAGTTGATCTCCTTGAGATCGGCGCCGGCGCAGAACACGGGCGGCTCGCCCGTCAGGATGCCGACCCAGATGCTGTCGTCCGCCTCGATCTTGTCGATCGCCTCTTCGATGCCCTGGGCGACAGCGCCGTTGACGGCGTTGCGGGCCTCCGGCCGGTTGATCTTGACGACCGCGAAGGGTCCCCGTTGCTCGAATGCGACTGCCATGCAGGTCACCCTAGTCATCGCACTGGCCGTGCAATGAACCCGCCGGCATCACCCACCGAGCGTGAGATCGCGGCCAAGATCGTACGAAACGTCGAGTAGTGTGCGCGAGTCGAACCCGATGTGGATGGGTAGAGCTCGGGGCACCAGCCCGGATTCGACAGGGGATTGGGAAGACACCGCATGGACGACGACAGCACCGGCCACCTGCAATGCCCCTTCTGCGGGGCATACGAGGTCGATCGCCTGTTCATCGGCTCCCTACGGGTCGACTCGTGCACGTGCCAGGGGTGTGGCGCCCGCTGGGACGAGGACACTGAGACCGGCCGTTACCGCGGCCGGGGCAGCGTCGAATCGGTCCTCGCCCCGCGCGATCGCTGAGCCCGGGACCCCCTCGGGCGCCACTACGCCCGGTGCCGCCACGGCGGGCGGCGGGGCGGCCTGACGGCTGAAACCGCCAGGGGGTTCAGGACTGGGCCTGGGCCTCGGCGGCGTCGCTCTGAGGGCCGTTGTCGGCGGCGGTGCTGCCGTTCGTCGCCCCAGCCTCGACCCGCTCCTCGGTGCCGTTCGCCGCTGGCGCGGGCGCGTCGGCGTCCACGGTGGGGGCCGGCTCGGGCGCGTCGGTTGCCGCGCTCGCGGCCGGCTCAGGCTGCGCTGGGGAAGCGTCGGCCTCTGGTGCCGCGGCCTCGTCAGCCTTCGGCGCCGCCGTCCCCGCCTCGGGGGCGTCCACCCCGTCAGTCTTCGGCTCCGATGCCGCTTCGGGCGTCGCGGCCTCATCAGCCTCCGGCGTCGCGGCCTCATCAGCCTCCGGCGTCGCGGCCTCGTCTGCCTCCGGCGCCGCGGCCTCATCAGCCTCTGGCGTCGCGGCCTCGTCAGCCTTCGGCGTTGCCGCCTCGACCTCCGGCGTCGCGACCTCGTCAGCCTTCGGCGCCGAGACCTCGTCGGCCTTCGTTGCCCCGGCCTCGACCTCGGGGGCGTCGGCCTCCGGGCTGGTCGCCTCGTCGGCCTTGGGCTGTGCGGTACCCGGAGCGGGCGGCTGCTTGGCCGCCTTGGGCTTGCGGGCGCGGTCGCCGCCCTCGCCCTTGCCGTCGCCGCCCTTCCGGCCGCCCTCGCCCTTGCGGCCGCCGTCCTTGCGCCCGCTGTCCTTGCGGTCGCCGGGCCGGCGGCGCGCCGGGCCCCGGGCGGCGCGCTCGGCCGCCGGGTCGGGCTCGATGTCGAAGATGTGCGCGATCTCGGGGAGGCGGCTGGCCAGGCGGGCGATGGTGGCCCGCAGGTCGGGTGTGAGCTTGGCCGGCAGCGACTGCGGGACCACCCGGCGCCGCACGGGCGAGTACGCCAGCGCGTCCAGCACCGTCGCCCACCGGTCGGGGCCCGTCTCGTCGGTGAGCGAGGCCGCGGTGGCCTCGGCCAGCTTGGTGGCGACGTCACCCGGGATGGGTGCGCCGGCCTTCGGCGGACGCGAGCTCAGGCGCAGGGCACGCACCACGCGGCCGGCGTCCACGGTCTCGGCCAGCTCGGCCAGCCAGGCGGCCTGCTCCTTCTCGACGCGGGCGGTCAGCGCCTCGCGGAGCTGGGAGGCCAGGGCCTTCGCATCGTCGTCGCGCCCGGCGTCACCGGCGGCGTTGACCACCGAGCGCAGGTCGCGCAGGTCGAGCTCGTCGATCACCGCGGCCGCGGCCTCGGCCCGGTCGCGCCACACCGCGGCGAGCGCGGCAGGGCGCAGCTCCTCGGCGACCCGCATCAGCGCGTCGGGCTTGACCTCCGGCTTGCCTTCGCTGCGCAGCTCGGCGTTCTGCTTGTCGATGGCCTGGCGCACCGAGGGGATACCGCCGGCCAGGAGCTGCTCGGCGATCGGGCGCTGCTCGGCCGGGACGGCCTCGAGCAGCGCGGTGCGGTAGGTCTTGCCCGGGCGCAGCCGCTTCGGCTTGGGCTTGGTGTCGACCGGCGGGGGAGCGGGGCGGGACGGGCGCTCGTGCCGAGCGGCGGGGCGATCGCGATCGCGGTCCCGCTCACGGTCACGGCCGGGGCGGCGCTCGCGCCGGCCGTCGCCGCCCTCACGGCGGTCACGACCGTCACGGCCGCGCTCGCCGCGGCGGCCACCGCGATCGCCACGGTCACCACGATCGCCGGAGCGACCGGGCACCAGCGTGGACGTGACGAGGGGTTGCTCGGCGCGGGTGCTCTTGAGCTCGAGGCGCTCGGGCTCGGCCCGCTGGGCACGCGGCGGCAGGACGGCGACGATGCTGAGCCCGTCGAGGGCTTCCTCGACCTCGGCCCGCACCACGCTGCCCACCGCCGCCCCACTGGGCAGCATCGCCGCTTCCAGGGTGCCCCTGGGCTCCCGGGCACCGGCGGCCCGCCAGGTCCAGGACCCGTCGTCGCGAGTACTGGTCAGCTCGATGTCGATCCGGCGGGACATAGATGTCCAACGCTAGCGCGGCCGGGCCCGGGCGCTGCCACCCGGCGGTCGACTCAGCGCCGTGACCAGGCGTCGGGCTCGTCGAGGAAGCGCTGGGCCTCGCTCGGTAGTGCCCCCGACACGATGTCCGCCAGGGTGACCTCCTCCAGGACCGACCGCAACGCGGCCCGGGTCGCCACCCACACCTGCTGCAGCTGGGCGGCCGGGCCCCGGTACTCGACGGCCTCGGGGGGCATGCCGTGCACGTCGGCCAGGGGACCCTCGACGGCGCGGATGATGTCGGCCACGCTCACGCGGGCCGCGGGCATCGCCAGGCGGTAGCCGCCGTCGGCGCCCCGCTGGCTCGCCACCAACCCGGCCCGGCGCAGGTCGGCCAGGATGTTCTCCAGGAACTTGGCTGGGATGGCCTGGCGCTCGGCCAGCTCGTCTCCCTTGACGTGCCCGGGCGGTGCCGCCGCCAGCTCGGCCGCGGCCCGGACCGCGTAGTCGACCTTGGCGGTGATGCGCACGCCGACTTCCTACCCGCGGCGACCGCCGGGCGCCAGGCAGCCGGCGCCGATCACCACCGCGAAACCGCCTGTGCCGGCCACAGGCAGTCCGGTAGCGTCGTTGCCCCCCACCCCGGCAGCCGCCCGGGCGGGGCCGCCCTCGCGCCCGGAGGCCCATTCGTGCCCCATCCCGAGCTGGCCGACGAACAGTCCTACATCGACGACGCCTACCGGTGCCTGGCGGCGATGCGCGCACGCGCCGCCCGTGCCGCCGCCATCTCCGACTCGGCGGCCCAGGCCGTCGACTCGGCCATCGCCAAGGCCCACCTCGACCACCGGGTCGCCAGCCTCGACGCCGACGTGCCCGGCCTCAGCTTCGGCCGCCTGGACGAGGAGGGCGACGACACCTGGTACATCGGCCGCCGCCACGTCGAGGACGCCAGGGGCGATCCGGTGGTGGTCGACTGGCGGGCCGACGTGGCGACGCCCTTCTACCGGGCCACAGCCGTCGACTCCCTGGGCCTGGCCCGCCGGCGGCGGTTCATGATGACCGACCACCGCATCGACGACCTGTTCGACGAGGTGTTCGACGACCCCGACAGCGTCGACGCCGCCCACCACGGCGGCATCCCCGACCCGCTGCTGGCCGAGCTGGAGCGCGAGCGCACCGGCGAGATGCGCGACATCGTCGCCACGATCGCCGGCGAGCAGGACGTCGTCATCCGCGCCCCGCTCGACACCTGCCTGGTCGTGCAGGGTGGGCCCGGCACCGGCAAGACCGCGGTCGGGCTCCACCGGGCCGCCTTCCTGCTCTACGAGCACCGGGCCCGGCTCGACGTGGAGGGCGTCCTCGTCATCGGGCCGAACCCGATCTTCCTGCGCTACATCTCCCAGGTGCTGCCGTCGCTGGGCGAGACCGCCGCCCGGCAGACGACCCTCGAACGCCTCCTGGCCGGCACCGCGTACCGCGCCACCGGCGTGGACGACCAGCGTGCCGCGGCGGTGAAGGGCGACGCCCGCATGGCCGAGGTGCTGGCGCGGGCGGTGCGGGCCTCGATCACCACCCCCGACGCCGACCTGGCGGTGGCGACGACCTGGGGCCGGGCCCGGGTGGGCCGGGACGAGGTGGCCGATGCGCTGGCGGAGGTCCTGGCCCGGGACGTGCCCCACAACGTGGGTCGGGCCGCGTTCCGCACCCGGATGGCCCGCCTGGTGCGCACGGACCTGCTGCGGCGCCGCAGCGAGGAGGTGGTCACGACCGAGGGCATCGACGCCGACCTCCGCGCCGACCG
This sequence comes from uncultured Acidimicrobiales bacterium, assembly GCA_963842395.1. GTDB lineage: Bacteria > Actinomycetota > Acidimicrobiia > Acidimicrobiales > VFJN01 > ZC4RG19. The sequence goes on along the minus strand of CAWJGJ010000001.1, from coordinate 539,957 downwards.
CGACTGGGGCCGGGCCCTCGACCGCGTGTGGCCCCAGCTGGTTGCGGCGAACCTGGTCCGGCGGCTGCTCACCAACCGGGTGGCCCTGGCCGCGGCGGCGGAGGGCGTGCTGACCGCGGACGAGCAGGCGTCGATCCGGCGGCGCCCGGCGCGCCGGGCGGCGGACGAGCCCTGGACGGTGGCCGACCTGACGCTGCTCGACGAGGCCGCCGCCGCGGTCGTCGGTCCGCCACGCGACTACGGCCACATCGTGGTGGACGAGGCCCAGGACCTGTCGGCCATGGGTCTGCGGGCGCTGGCCCGCCGCAGCCGGGGCGCCTCGATGACCGTGCTCGGCGACCTGGCCCAGGCCACGGCGCCCGCCGCGCAGGAGTCGTGGGAGGCCGCGATCGCCCACCTGGGCGGCCCCCCCACCGCCCAGCGCGCCGATCTCGACCTGGGCTACCGCGTGCCGGCCTCGATCATGGACATGGCGAACGGGCTGCTGGCGGAGGCCGCTCCGGACGTCACGCCGTGCCGATCGGTGCGGTCGGGCGGGCGGGAGCCCCGCTTCGTGGCGGTCGACCTCGACGGGAACGTGCCGGGCGACGCGCTCGGGGACGCGGTGCTCGACGCGGTCGAGCCGCTCGTCGCGGCCTACGCCACGGTGGGCGTCATCGTGCCGCCGCCGCTGCGGCCGGCCGTCGAGAAGCGGGTCGTCGGCCTGGCCGGCCTCACGGTCCTCGATCCGCCCGACGCCAAGGGCCTGGAGTTCGACGCCGTCGTGGTGGTCGAGCCCGCCGCGGTGGCGGGCGACACCGCCCGGGGCCTGCGGTTGCTCTACGTCGCGCTCACCCGGGCGGTGCAGGAGCTCGTCGTGGTGCACGCCGAGCCGCTCCCGGGCGGCCTGGCGCTCGCGCCGGCCTGACGCGGCCGTCCTCGACCTCAGCCGGCCGGGTGGACGTTGGGGACCGCGTCGTCGGGGAGATCGATGCCCCGCTCGGCGCAGGCGGCCGCCACCTCATCGGGGAAGACGTTGCGCACCAGGAAAAGGTCGCGCGCCATGTTGTAGGTGGGGGCCAGCTCCTTGGCGTAGCGCTCGAAGTAGACGAGCTGCTTGCTCACGAGCACCAGCTCGCGGGCGGCGCGGGCGCTGTACTCCTGCTGGAGCTCGACCTGCTGGCGCAGCATCTCGGCCAGGCTGACCTCGCCGAGTGCCAGGTCGAACATGGGGTCGAGCACGGCCTTGAGGCGGGCGGCCACCTCCTCCACCGGCCCGACATCGGTCCCGAGGATGCCGATCTCCTGCCACGACCGGACGATGCGCGTGTAGTCGCCGTCGATCATCACCGTGTACTGGGCGGCCCGGACGGCCTGCCGGTGCACGGCCGGCAGCTCGCCCATGATGCCGAAGTCCAGGTAGGCGGCCCGGCCGTCGTCGAGCACCCAGATGTTGCCGGCGTGCACATCCCCGTGGAACGGCCCGTGCACCAGTGCCGCCTCCATCCACACCTTCAGTCCCCGGCGCAGCACCAGCTCACCGTCGATGCCCCGCGCCCGCACGTCGGCGAAGCGGTCCATCGGGGTGCCGAACATGCGCTCCATGCAGATCACCCGGGGGCCGCAGTGGTCCCAGTACACCTCCGGGGCGGTGATCCAGGCGTTGTCGCCGAAGTCGCCGATGTGGTCGCGGAAGAGGGTCTGGCGGTGGGCCTCGAGCGCGAAGTTCAGCTCCTCGTTGGTGACCTGGTGCAGGTCCTCGACGACGCCGGGGGCGTTCATGAGGTGCCCGGTGCGCGTGCGGTCGACCACCCGGGCGATGCGGTACATGATCCGCAGGTCGCGGTTCATGCGGGAGGCGATGTCGGGCCGCTGGACCTTCAGAACCGCCTGCCGCCCGTCCCGCAGCACGCACGCGTGGACCTGGGCGATCGACGCCGCGGACAGCGGCTCCGGCTCGAAGCGAGCGAACACCTCGTCCGCGGCGGCGCCGAGGTCGTCCTCGACGATGGCCAGGGCCGTCGCGGCGGCGAACGGCGGCACCTCGTCCAGGGTCCGCAGGCAGGCGTCCGCCAGGGGAGTGGGGAACATGCCCGGGGAGGAGGCGATCATCTGGCCGAGCTTCACGAAGGTGGGCCCGAGCCGCATGAACGCCTCGACCAGGCCGGTGCTGGCCGCGGTGCCCAACGCCAGGCGCGCCTCCTTGTCTCTCCGGAGCCGCACCAGGTCGCGGGGGTGGCGCAGGCCGTGGCCGACGACCGCGGCGGCGACCGACCAGCCGAGGGTGAGCCAGATCTCGGCCCCACGCACGACCTCGCGCCAGCCGAAGCGGGTGAGCCCGGGGGCGACCACGCGGAGCGCCCGCGCCGGAGGTCCTGCGGCGAACGGGCCGGCGTGTTCCGAGGGCACCTCCGCAGCTTGGCACCCCCGCCGCCGCCTCGCCGCCAGACGAGAACGCGTTCTACTCTGGCGTCGTGGACATCGACGACACCCCCGAGGAAGCCGCCTTCCGCGCCGAGGCCCGGGACTGGCTCGACGCCCACGCCCTCCCCAAGGGCCACCCGGACGACTTCTCCGCCGGCCTGTGGACCGACGCCTACGACGAGGACACCTACATCGCCCGCTGCCGCGAGTGGCAGCACACGCTCTACGCCGGGGGCTGGGCGGGCATCACCTGGCCCAAGGCCTACGGCGGCCGGGGCGGCCAGCCCATCGACCAGGTCATCTTCAACCAGGAGCAGAGCCGGTACGGGGTGTCCACCGGCGCGTACATGATCTCGATCGGCATGGCCGGGCCGACGATCCTGGCCCACGGCACCGACGACCAGCGCGACCGGTTCCTCGGCCCGATGCTGCGCGGCGACGAGATGTGGTGCCAGCTCTTCAGCGAGCCCGGCGCGGGCTCGGACCTGGCCAACCTCGCGACCCGGGCCGTGCGCGACGGCGACGAGTGGGTCGTGAACGGCCAGAAGGTGTGGACGTCGTCCCCGGACCGCGCCCGCTGGGGCATGTTGCTGGCGCGCACCGACAGCGACGTCCCCAAGCACCGGGGGATCAGCTACTTCCTCCTCGACATGACAACCCCGGGCCTCGACGTGCGGCCGCTGCGCCAGATGACGGGCGAGGCCCACTTCTCCGAGGTGTTCCTGGAGGACGTGCGGGTGCCGCACGCCAACCTGCTGGGCGGCGAGGGCGAGGGCTGGCGGGTGACCCAGACGACGCTCAACAGCGAGCGCTCGTCCATCGCCGGCGGTGTCGGCGCCACCCCCGAGGCGCTCATCGCGCTCGCCCGTGCGGTGGGCGCGTCCTCCCACCCCGTCGGCCGCCAGCGGCTGGTCGACGCCCACATCCGCTTCGAGCTGCTGCGCTTCCTGCGCTACCGCAGCCAGACCGCGCTCAGCCAGGGGAAGCGGCCGGGGGCCGAGGCGTCGGTCATGAAGCTGGCCTATGCCCGGTACATGAAGGCGCTCACCGAGGCGGCCGTCGACCTGCAGGGGGCGCACGGGCTGCTCAACGGCGAGGACGGCCCGGCGGGCTCGATGTGGCTGCGCCGCTTCCTGCACTCGCCCTCGCTGCGCATCGCCGGCGGGAGCGACCAGGTGCAGGCCAACATCGTGGGGGAGCGCGCGCTCGGCCTGCCCGCCGAGCCGCGGGACGACAAGGACGTGCCGTACCGCGAGCTGGCACGACGAGGACGGTAGGTTCCTGCGCCGATGGCCGACACCGACGCCCCCTCGGCGCTGACGCGGAACCAGGCGGCCCGGCGCGAGCGTGTCATCCGCGCCGCGCTCGACCTCGGGGCCGAGGGCGGCTACGACGCCGTGCAGATGCGCGACGTGGCGGGCCGGGCCGGGGTGGCGCTCGGCACGATCTACCGCTACTTCCCGTCCAAGGACGCGCTGCTGCTGGCGGTGATGGTGCAGTGGCTGGGCGATCTGGAGGCACGCGTCACCCGCCATCCGCCCGAGGGCGCCACCACCGTCGACCGCATCATGGACGTGCTCACCCGGGCGCTGCGGGCCATGGACCGCGACCCCAAGCTCACCGGCGCCGTGATCGCGGCCATGACCGCGGGCGACCCGGCCAGCGTCGCCGCCATCGGCGAGGCGACCCGCACCATGGCCGAGATCATGCAGGCGGCCTTCCCGGACGACGTCGATCCGGCGCTCGAGGCGTCCGCCGCCAAGGCGCTGGGGCACGTGTGGTGGTCGGCCACCATCTCGTGGGCCAACGGCATGGGGGACGTCGGCTGGGTGGCGGGCGAGCTGCGCGAGGCCGCCGCGTTGATCGCCGACCGGTTCGGCTGAGGTCCACCGGCGTCTATACGCTGCGGCCGGACAGTCCAGGCACGCCACGCGGCGGGCCGCCCACAGGGGAGATCGATTCATGCGCGCAGCCGTCCTCCGCACCACAGGCGACGACACGCTCGACATCTGTGACGACATCGAGCTGGGCGAGGTCGGCCCCGGTGAGGTGAGGATCGACGTCCACGCCACCGGCGTGTGCCACTCGGACGTGTCGGGCATGGACGGCACCATCCCCCAACCGGCGCCCTTCATCCCCGGTCACGAGGGCGCGGGCGTGGTGGCGGAGGTGGGCGACGGGGTCACCACGGTGGTGCCGGGCGACCACGTCATCGTCGCCTGGAGCGCCCCGTGCGGGTCGTGCCGCTTCTGCGTCGACCGGCGCCAGCCCAACCTGTGCAGCGAGGTGTCGATGGCCTCGATGGGCCGCATGCACTTCAGCCAGGCCGGCAGCCCGCTCGCCGGCTTCGCCGGGACGGGGACGTGGGCCGAGCAGATGATCCTGCCCCACCAGGCTGTCATCAAGATCGCGGCCGACACGCCCCACGAGGTCGCCTCGCTGGTCGGCTGCGGGGTGATGACCGGCGTCGGCGCCGCCCTCAACACCGCCCGGGTGACGCCGGGCTCGTCGGTGGTCGTGTTCGGGTGCGGCGGCGTGGGGATCTCCGCCATCCAGGGGGCCCGGGTGGCCGGCGCGTCCGAGATCGTGGCGGTCGACCTGGTCGACGCCAAGCTGGAGGACGCCCTGCGCTTCGGCGCCACCCACGCCGTCAAGCCCGCCGACCTGGGCGGGGCCAAGGTCAGCATCACCGCTGGCGACGGCTTCGACTATGCGTTCGAGGCCATCGGTCTGCCCGAGACCATGCGGGCCGCGTACGACGCCACCCGGCGCGGCGGCACCACCTGCATCATCGGCGTGGGCGGTCTCGACAAGATGCTGACGTTCAGCGCCTTCGAGCTGTTCTACGCCGAGAAGACGCTCAAGGGCTCGTACTACGGGTCGGCCGACGTCCGCAGCGACTTCAACCGCATGCTCGGGCTGTGGCGCCACGGCCGTCTCGACCTCGAGGGCATGATCTCGAAGAGGATCACCCTCGACGACGTGAACCATGCCGTGGCCGACCTGCGGGCCGGGGCGGTGATCCGCTCGGTGATCACCTTCGACCACGGCGCCGACGGCGCGGTGCCGGCGGCGGGCGCCGGGACGGCCGCTCAGGCCTGACGGCACTTTTTCGTCCCGGCGGGGGAGGATGTCGGGTCGCGACGCGGCCACGTGTTAGGTTCCTCCTCAGGTCGGCGGCGGGCTGTAGTGCGCCGTCCTGTTTCAATCATTCACTGGGGTGCCCGCGGGCGGCACCGGAAGCTTGGGGAGAAGCATGATCACTGCGCAACGCCAGCGTGGGCGTCGCCGCGCGGCGGCCGTCGCTGCCAGCATCGCGATCGCCGCCGGGCTTGTCGGAGGTCTGGCCACCGCGGCCAGCGCCGAGGGCGATGCCGAACTGATCGGCCGCACGGCGGGCCAATCCGCGGACGTCGAGGGCACCCTGGGCGGCGTCAACAAGTCCGCCGAAGCGGGCCTGTTCGACGTGAAGGTCGGGGACCAGGTCGTCACCGCCTACTGCCTCGATCTGCAGTCGGCGCTGGACGAGGGGACCGAGTTCTCCGAGATCACGCCCGACCAGGCCGACATCGACAACCTCGACAAGATCGAGGCGATCCTCCGCTGGTACCACCCGAACGGCGACGGGCCGGCCGACCATCCGATCACCGGGACACCCGCCCAGAAGGCGGCGGCCACCCAGGCGGCCGTGTGGCACTTCGCCAACGGCTTCGACCTCGACGAGAGCGACAACGACTCCGTCGTCGTGGCCAACTACCTCGCGATCCTCGCGGCGGTGGCGGGGGGCCTCGAGGGCTTCCCCGAGCCTGAGCTGACGATCACGCCCCCGGCGTCGACCGAGGGCTCCACCGGTGGGCTCGTCGGCCCCTACGTGGTCCACACCAACGTCGGCGGCCTCACGATCACGCCCTCCGCCGGCGTCACCCTCCACAACGCGGACGGCACGCCGTTCGCGGGCGAGATCGTCGACGGCACCGAGCTGTGGCTGTCGTCCGACGCCGAGGGCGCCGGCACTGTCTCGGTCTCCGGCACCGCCCAGACCGGCGACCTGCGCATCTTCTTCAAGGAGGGCATGCAGGAGCTGGGCCTGGTCACCCTGACGGGCACCGAGGTCTCGGCCGAGGCGCCGGTCAGCTTCACCACGCCGCCGCCCACCACGGTGCCCCCGACGACGTCGACCACGGTCGTCGACACCACCACCACCACGGTGCCGATCACGCCCGACACCACGGTGGTCACCGTGCCGAGCACGACCGTGCCCATCACGCCGCAGTCGAGTGGCGGCCTGCCCAACACCGGTGCCCGGACGATGCTGCTGGTCGCCGTGGCGGCGGTCCTGCTGGCGGTCGGTACCGGGTTCGGCATCGTCAGCCGCCGCAAGCGCCTGGACGGCTGACCCCCATCACCGACGACATCTGAGCGAAGGGGGCCTGCGGGCCCCCTTCGTCGCGTCCCCCCACCTGTCGGCCTCGGCACGTCGCCGGCGGCCGATGTGTCTTATTTCCCACTCTCGGTGTTAGCCTGCCACGGAGCGGGACAGGCGGGTCCCGGCTGGGAACGGACCATCCACGGTGCACAGGGCGGGCATCGCCTGGCATCGGCACACAGGGAGCACCAATGGGCAGGCACATCGCGTCCATGCGAGCGGGACGACGCAAGTGGGCAGTCGCGACGGGCGTGGTCCTCGCCGCGCTCGCACTCGCGGCGGCGGCGCGGCCCGCCGCAGCGGCGAGCACCGCCCGGTTCACGGGCATGGTGCCGAGCGCCACGGCGAGGGTGATCGGCAGCATCGGCGGTGTCGAGAAGGGTCTCGACGCCGGCCTGATGAGCCTGACCATCGACGGCACGGTCGCCGCCACCGGCTACTGCATCGACATCGGCACCGGCATCACGCTCGGCACGACGCTGGCCGAGGAGGACTGGGCGAGCTCGGGCGTCACCAACCTGGCGATCGTCGAGCAGGTCCTGAGCGCCTACCACCCGAACGGCACCGGGCCCGCCGGCTACCAGATCACCGGGAGCGACGCGCAGCGGGCTGCCGCCACGCAGGCGGCCATCTGGCACTTCAGCGACGGCTTCACCCTCAGCCCCGGTCGCAACGACCCGGTGGTGGCCGCGAACTACGACGCCATCCTGCGAGCCGTCGCCGACGGCGTGCTGCCGGGACGGGGCGAGCCGGGCGTGACGCTGTCGATCACGCCCCCCGGCGTCGCCAGCGCCCACCTGGGCGAGCGGGTCGGGCCCTACGTGGTCCACACCACCAGTGGGGCCGTGACCCTGACCGCGCCCGTGGGCGTCACGATCTCCGATGCCGCCGGCAACCCGCTGACCGGTCCCGCGGTCGACGGCACCGAGTTCTGGCTGACCACCGACGGCGAGCCCCGGGAGGCCACGATCGCGGCCTCGGCCCAGGCCGCGATCCACGCCGGTCGGGTGTTCGCAAGGCCCGGTTCGCAGCGCCTGGTGCTGGCGACGCCCGTCGAGGTCCAGGCCACCGCCACGGCCATCGGCCGGTGGACGGCTGCGCCCACGACCGTGCCGCCCACCACGCCCCCCCCACGCGCCCCCGACCACTGAGACGCCGACGACGGAGCCCCCGACGACGGAGCCGCCGACGACCGAGCCCCCGACGACCGAGCCCCCGACCACGGAACCGCCCACCACGGAGTCGCCGACCACACAGGCGACGGTCACCCCGCAGACGGGCGACGAGCCGGCGGATCCCACCACCATCGTGCCGGCGCAGGGCTCGCTGCCCCGGACGGGCGGCGACGCCGCACCGCTGGCGCTGGTCGCGGCCGTGCTGCTCGCGATCGGGACCGTCCTCGGTCGGCTCGCCCGCCGCGCCCGCCGGACCTGACGCCACCTCGGGGTGCCCGGACCAGCGGTTTCCGGGCACCCGGGGAAAGCTGCTAGAACCCTCCCTAAGTAGAACCTGTTTCAGTTGTGGGGAGGTGGCATGCCGGGCAGCGAGAACCTGTCGGCGCCGCTCGTGCTGGAGTACCCGTTCAGCCGCACGGTCGGGCCCGCGCAGAGCGCGTTCCTGACCGGGCTGCGTGAGGGCCTGGTGCTCGGCATCCGCGGCGAGGACGGCCGGGTGCTGTGCCCGCCGGTCGAGTACGACCCGGTCACCAGTGCCGAGCTGTCCGAGCTCGTCACCGTGGGCGACACGGGCACGGTCACCACGTGGTCGTGGGAGCCGCAGCCCCGGGCCAACCAGCCCCTCGACCGGCCCTTCGCATGGGCGCTGGTCACGCTCGACGGTGCCGACACGAGCCTGCTGCACGCCCTCGACGCCGGTTCGCCCGACCGGGTGACCACCGGCATGCGGGTGCGCATCCGCTGGGCGGGCGAGCGCGAGGGCGCCATCACCGACATCGCCTGCTTCGAGCCCGCGGACGACACCGGGGCGACGGCATGACTGCGCTGGAGCTCCCGGAGGCGCTGCGCGGCGTCGAGCCCGTCCGCAGCATCCGCACCCCGGCCCGCCTGGAGTACCGGTTCACGGCCGGCCAGGCCACCTCCCGCTTCCTGCGGGGCATCGAGAGCCGCAGGATCCTGGGCGAGCGGTGCGGCCGCTGCCACAAGGTCATCCTCCCGCCCCGCGGCTCGTGCCCCACCTGCGGCGTGCCCACCAGCGAGCAGGTGGAGCTGCCCGACCACGGGATCGTCACCACGTTCTGCGTGGTGAACGTGAAGTTCTCGGGCTCCGCCATGGAGCTGCCCTACGTGTGCGCCACCGTGCTGCCCGACGGCGGCGACATGGGGCTGTTCGGCATGATCCAGGAGATCCCGTTCGACCAGGTGCGGATGGGCATGCGGGTCGAGGCGGTGTGGGTGGCCGACGACGAGCTCACCCACGACCTCGCGTCGATCAGGTGGTGGCGCCCCACGGGCGAGCCCGACGCCGACTACGCCAGCTACCGGGAGCACGTCTGATGAGAGACGTCGCCGTCGTCGCTTTCGCGCAGTCGCACCTCGTGCGGCGCGAGCAGGCCCGCAACGAGGTCGAGATGCTCATGCCGGTGCTGCACCAGGTCAAGGAGGACCTGGGCATCGACCAGTCGGCCATCGACTTCACCTGTTCGGGCAGCACCGACTACCTGGCGGGCAGCGCCTTCAGCTTCGTGATGACCCTCGACGGGGTGGGCGCCTCGCCCCCCATCAGCGAGAGCCACGTCGAGATGGACAGCGCCTGGGCCCTGTACGAGGCCTGGGTCAAGATCCAGACCGGTGCCGCCGACACCGCCCTGGTGTACGGGTACGGCAAGTCGTCGCCCGGCAACCTGCGCGACGTCCTGTCCCGCCAGCTCGACCCCTACTACCAGGCCCCCCTGTGGCCCGACAGCCTGGCGCTGGCCGCACTCCAGGCCCGCGCGTGCCTCGACGCCGGCGTCACCACGGTGGGCGAGATGGCCGCGGTCGCCGCCCGCAGCCGCCGCGCCGCGGCCGACAACCCCTACGCCCAGCTGCAGGGCTCGGACGATCCCGCGGTGCTGCTCAAGGAGCCCGAGATCGCCGCCCCGCTGCGGCTCCACGACTGCCCGCCGATCACCGACGGTGCCGCGGCCGTCGTGCTGGCGGCCGGAGACCGGGCCCGCGAGCTGAGCGGGAACCCGGCGTGGATCCGGGGCATCGACCACCGCATCGAGGCCCATGCGCTCGGTGTGCGCGACCTCACGTCGTCGGCATCGACCGCCCTGGCCGGCGAGCGGGCCGGGGTGGGCGCGGCGCCGGTCGACGTGGCCGAGCTGCACGCCCCCTTCACACACCAGGAGGTCCTGGTGCGCCGGGCCCTCGGGCTGGGCGACGACGTGGTGGTCAACCCGTCGGGCGGGCCGCTGGCCGCCAACCCGCTGATCGCCGCCGGGTTGATCCGCATCGGCGAGGCCGCGAGTCGCATCAGCCGGGGCGAGGCCCGGCGGGCCGTGGCCCACGCCACCAGCGGCCCCTGCCTGCAGCAGAACCTGGTGTGCGTGCTCGAAGGGGAGGGCTGACCGTGGGCAAGGAACGGGTGGCGATCGTCGGGATCGGCCAGACCCATCACCAGGCCACCCGGGGCGACGTGTCGATCGCCGGTCTGGTGCGGGAGGCGGCGGTCGAGGCGCTCGACGACGCCGGGATGACCTGGGCCGACATCGACGCCGTGGTCATCGGCAAGGCGCCCGACTTCTTCGAGGGCGTGATGATGCCGGAGCTGTACCTGGCTGATGCGCTGGGCGCCGTGGGCAAGCCCATGCTCCGCGTCCACACCGCAGGCTCGGTGGGCGGGTCGACCGCACTGGTGGCCGCCAGCCTGGTGCAGGCGGGCATCCACCGCCGGGTGCTGACGGTGGCCTTCGAGAAGCAGTCCGAGAGCGAGGCCATGTGGGCGCTGACGCTGCCCATCCCGTTCTCGCCGCCGCTGGTGGCCGGCGCGGGCGGCTACTTCGCCCCCCACATCCGGGCCTACATGCGCCGCTCGGGGGCGCCCGACCACATCGGCGTGCTGGTGGCCCTGAAGGACCGCCGCAACGCGCTCAAGAACCCCAAGGCCCACCTGCACGAGGAGAACATCACCTTCGAGTCGGTCAAGGACTCGATGATGCTGTGGGACCCGCTGCGCTACTCGGAGACGTGCCCGTCGTCGGACGGGGCGTGCGCCCTGGTGCTCACCGACGAGGCCGGGGGCGACGCCGCCACCGACCCGGCGTGGATGCTGGGTGGCGCCATGCGCTCGGAGCCCACCATGGCGCCGGGCCGCGACCAGGTGAACCCGGTGGCCGGGCGCGACTGCGCGGCCGACGTGTACGCCCAGGCCGGCATCGTCGACCCCCGGCGCGACATCGACGTGGCCGAGGTGTACGTGCCCTTCTCGTGGTACGAGCCCATGTGGCTCGAGAACCTCGGGTTCGCCCCCGAGGGCAAGGGCTGGACGCTGGTCGAGGACGGCGCCACCGCCATGGACGGCGACATCCCCTGGAACCCGTCGGGCGGCGTGCTGTCGTCCAACCCCATCGGTGCCTCCGGGATGATCCGCTTCGCCGAGGCCGCCCTGCAGGTGCGGGGCCGGGCCGGCGAGCACCAGATCGACGGCGCCCGGGTGGCGCTGGGCCACGCCTACGGCGGAGGGTCGCAGTTCTTCGCCATGTGGGCCGTCGGCGCCGCCAAGCCGACGTCGTGACCGGGCCGGGTCGGTCGTAGCAACTCGTGAGCAGCGCAGCAGGAGAGGGAGCGATGGGACGGCTCGACGGCAAGGTGGCGATCATCACCGGCGGTGCCCGCGGTCAGGGTGCGGCCGAGGGCAGGCTGTTCGCGGCCGAGGGCGCCCGGGTGGTGCTGGCCGACGTCCTCGACGACGAGGGCGCCGCCACCGCGGCCGAGATCGGCGACGCGGCCCGCTTCGTCCACCTCGACGTCACCGACGAGGACCAGTGGCAGGCGGCGGTCGCCGGGGCCGAGCAGGCGTTCGGGCCGGTGGACGTGCTGGTCAACAACGCCGGCATCCTCCAGTTCGAGGCCCTGGACAAGATCGTCCTCGACGACTTCGACCGGGTGATGCGCGTCAACGTCCACGGCGTGTTCCTGGGCATGAAGTCGGTGACGCCCTCGATGGTCCGGGCGGGCGGCGGCTCGATCGTCAACATCTCCTCGACCGCCGGGCTGCAGGGCCTGCCGGGCCTCGGGGCCTACGTGGCCAGCAAGTGGGCCGTGCGGGGCCTGTCGAAGACCGCCGCCATCGACCTCGGGAACAAGGGCATCCGGGTCAACTCGGTGCACCCCGGCGGCATCGACACGCCCATGGTCGCCGGCACGTCGGGCGATGCCCCCTTCTACAAGCGGCTGCCGGTGCCCCGCATGGGTACCCCCGACGAGGCGGCCCGGGCGGTGCTGTTCCTGGCGTCGGACGAGTCGAGCTACATCACCGGGGCCGAGCTGGCGGTCGACGGCGGCGCCACCTGCGGTGACCTGAACCTGATGGGCTGACGGCACCGCGCCTCACCGCAGCCCGGCGACATCACCGCCTGGGGCGGGCGCCGGGGAGGATGAGGTGGCTGTCGCCGAACTCGTGCCAGCGATAGCCCTCGGCCACCGCCGCGGCGTACGACGCGGCCAGCAGGCCCCGGCCGGCGACGGCCTCGAGCATCGCCAGGTGCGACGAGGCAGGCTCGTGCCACCCGGTCAGCAGGCCGTCGACGACGCGCACGCCGCGCTCGGGGGTCACGACCAGCTCGGTCCAGCCGCGTCCCGGATGTGACCGGCCCCGGTCGTCGGCGGTCGTCTCCAGCGCCCGGACGACGGTGGTGCCCACCGCGATCACCCGGCGGCCGTCCTCGCGGGCGGCGGTGACCAGGGCCGCGGTCGACGGCGGCACCTCGTAGCGCTCGGCGTACGGCGGCTCGCCGGCCTCCTGGGACGACACCCCGGTGTGCAGCACGATCGGCGCCACCGTCACGCCCCGGCTGACGAGGTCGGTCACCAGCGCGTGGGTGAAGGGTCGTGCCGCGCTCGGCATCTCCGCCGAGCCCGGCACCCGGGCGAACACCGACTGGTAGGCGTCCACCGGCCACGCGCCCTCCGCGTGGGCGTAGCGGATGGGCTGGCCGTAGGCGGCCAGGTGGTCGAGCACCGGCGCCGGCAGGTCCAGCCGGGCGAGCCACAGCCGGTAGCCGTGGGGCGGGGTCGTGCCGGCGGGGGAGTAGTGGGGCGGACCGTGACGACCGTCGACCTCGGGGCCGGGGACGGCGGGATAGGGGGCCAGCAGCTCGGCCCAGCCGCCGCCGGCCACGCTGAGGTGGGCGGGCGGGCGGCCCGGGAAGCGCTCGGTGCCCGGCCCGGCCGGCAGGCGGGGCTCGACGACCCAGAACCCGCCCGGCTGCTCGGTGGAGAGGTGCAGGCGCAGCGGGCTGCCGTCGGGAGCCCGGGCGTCGAGGGCGGCGGGCACCACCGCGGAGGTGTTCACGACGAGCACGTCCCCGGGGTCCAGCACGCCGGGCAGGTCCGCGAAGCGGTGGTGCGCCACGGTCCCGGCGCCGTCAGCGGCGCCGCCCCCGCGGGCGACCATCAGGCGTACGTCGGCCCGGGCGTCCGAGCCGATGCGGCCGTCGCCCCGCTCGGACAGCTCGACCGGCGTCCCCGCCTCCGCCCCCGCGGGGATCCGGAAGGACCGCAACGACGTGACCTCGGGAGCCGGCGTCCGCGCCGCCGGGTCGGGCGTCGTCACGCCTGCCGCCGGGGCCGCCCGGCGTGCGGGTACCGGTGCGGAACCGGGCGCCGGCACGACCGGGGCCGCGCCGGCGCGACCGGAGGCGCGGGGCTCGACGGTGTCGACCGCCCTCATCTGACCGCCACCTCCCCGGCGACCGCGTCGACCCGGGCGGCGACCGCCGGACCACTGCCGGGCGATTCGTCGGGCGGGTCGACGAGCAGGTCGTCGACCCGGTAGCGGCCGCTGATCGGCCGGTCGTGGATCAGGGACACGATGGCGGGCACGCGGCTGGCGGGCAGCGGGCGGTCCGAGATGTCCTCGCCCGGGAAGGCGTCCTGGTGCATGCCGGTGCGCATGTCACCCGGGTCGACCCAGTACACGCGCACCCCTCGCTCCTCCGCCGCCAGCACCCGGCTGAGCTGCTCGAGCGCGGCCTTGCTCGCCCCGTAGCCGCCCCAACCCTCGTACCCCTCCACCGCCGCGTCCGAGGTGACGTTCACCACCGCGCCCCGCTCGGCCCGCAGGTGGGGGAGCGCGGCCTGCATGATCCGCAGCGGCGCCACCACGTTCGTGCGTAGGGCCCGCTCCAGGTCGGCGGCGTGCAGCTCGGCGACCGGCGGCAGGGGCGACGGCCCCAGCGTGCCGGCGTTGTTGACGAGCAGTTCGAAGCGGCCCTGCCCGACCGCCGCGGCCACCAGCGCGGCGACGTGCACCGGGTCGTCGACGTCGCCCGGCAGTGCGACCACCGTGCCCGGCCCGGCGGCGTCGATGGCGACCCGGGCCCGCTCCAGCGTGGCGGCGGCCCGGCCGTCGACCACCAGGTTCCAGCCCTCGGCCGCCAGCCCCGTGGCCAGCGCCAGCCCCAGGCCCCGGCTACCGCCGGTGATGAGTGCGGTCCTGCGCATCGTGCTTCCTCCCGTGCATGTCCTGTGCCCGCAACCTACGGAGCACCCGGCCGGCCGCCATCGGCCCCGGGACGGGTTTGCCTCGGTCGGAAGTCCTAGGCCGGCGCCCCACCGCGCACCGGGGCGTCAGCGCCGGGGATCGGCCAGGCCGACGCGCACGGCGAACAGCGCCGCCTGGGTGCGGTCGGTCAGGCGGAGCTTGGCCAGCACGCTCGACACATGGGTCTTCACCGTCTTCTCGGACACGAACAGCTCGGCGGCGAGCGCCTTGTTCGAGAGCCCTCGCCCGAGGCCGGCCAGCACCTCGCGCTCGCGGGCGGTCAGCCGTTCGAGGTCGGGATGGTCGGCGGCCGGTGCCGCGGGAGCCGCCGCCCCGCCCTCGCCCGCGACCCGGGCCATGACCACCGCCGCGGCCTCCGGCGCCAGCAGCGGCTCGCCCCGGTGCACGGCCCGGATGGCGCCGTCCAGGGCCGCCGGCCCCGCGTCCTTGAGCAGGTAGCCGTCGGCACCGGCCTGGATGGCGGGGATCACCTGGTCGGCGCCGCTGAAGCTCGTCAGCACGAGGATGCCCACCGGTGGGCCGTCGGCCCGCAACCGGCGGATGGCCTCGATGCCGTCGACGCCCGGCATGACGAGGTCGGTGAGCAGCACGTCGGGGCGCTCCCGGCGGACCACCTCCACGGCGGCGGCACCGTCGGCCGCCTCGCCCACCACGTCGAACCCCTGGGCCTCGAGGAAGGAGCGCAGGCCCTGGCGGACGACGGGGTGGTCGTCGCTCACCACGACCCGGATGGCCGGGACGCCGGCCGCCGGTCCGTCACTCACTGGTGCACCCTTCGGGATGCACGCAGTGAGCGATCGGCACTGCGTGCCGAGTACCGCACTGTGCCCATGGTTCGCTCGCTCCGCTCGCTCACGCGGGGAACCACAGCTCGACGCTGGTGCCGCGGCCGGGGGTGGACGAGACGGTGAGGGCGCCGCCCAACGACGCCGCCCGCTCGTGCATCGAGGTCAGGCCCAACCGCCGCGACCGCACCGCGCGTGCCTCGGGATCGAAGCCCGTGCCGTCGTCGACCACCCGCAGCCGCACGCGGCGCGGCGTGCCCTCCTCGGCATCGGGCGCCAGGGTGACGGTCACCCGCCCGGCCCCGGCGTGGCGCAGCGCGTTGGACACCGCCTCCTGGGCGACCCGGAGCACCTGGTGCTCGACGTCGGCCCCCAGCTCGGGCAGGTCGCCCACGACCAGCTCGACGGGCACCCCGTGGGCCCGGCCGGCCACGGTGAGCTGGGCCCGCAGCGTGGCCACGAGGCCGTCGCGCTCCAGGTCAGCGGGGCGCAGGCCGTCGACGGTGGTCCGCAGCTCGGCCCCGAGGCGGGCGGCCAGGGCCCGCACCACGTCCAGCTGCTCGGCGGCCGCCTCCGGCGCGTCGGCCAGCCGGCTGGCCGCCGTCGCAGCCGCCAGCTGCAGGCTGAAGAGCGACTGGCTCATGGCGTCGTGGAGCTCGCGGGCCAGCCGGGCCCGCTCGGCGACGAGGGCGAGCTCCCGGCTGTCCTCGAACAACCGGGCCTGGTCGACGGCGATGGCTGCGTGCGAGGCGAGCAGCACCATGGCCGCCTCGTCGGCGGGGGTGAAGCCGGCGCCGCCTTCCTTGTCGGTGAGGTAGAAGGCCCCGATGATGTCGCCGGCCGAGACGATCGGCACGCCCAGGAACGAGCGCATCTCCGGGTGGGCCGAGGGCCACCAGCCCCGGAAGCGGGGGTCCCGGGTGATGTCGTCGGTGCGGTACGGGGACGGGTCGGCCAGCATGGCGTCGAGCAGGCCGTGGGTGCGGGGGAGCGGGCCGAGCCGGGCGATCAGCTCGTCGCTCATGCCGACGGTCACGAAGCGGGCGAACTCGTCGCCCTCGGGCTCGGGGATGCCGACGGCGGCGTAGCGGGCGCCGACCAGCTCGCGGGCGCTCGATGCCAGCCGGTGCAGCACCCGGTCGAGCGACGACCCGAGCGTCACGGCCCGGACGGCGCCCGAGAGCGCCGCGAGCACCTCGGCCGCCACCTCCGGTGCCGGTCGGCCGTCGTCGCGGATGCTCACCGCCCGCGAACCTACCGGGTGCCGGAACCCGCCCCTCGGGCGAACCGGCGGCGCGTCCCGCCACCCGGGCGCCGCGCCGGCCGCAAGTTCCGCCGGACGAAGCCCCGCGTCAGGGCCTGGTCTCGCCCATGTTGCGGGCGGAGGCCGTGGCCTTGGCGGGTGCTTCGTCCATCCGATCGGGCCAGTAGGGCGGCGGGTAGACGAGGCGCTCGTCGCCCACCGGCTCGGCGTAGAACTGCGCCGCCCACCGGCGGAACTTCATGAACGGGCCGTCGTTGTCGGCCAGGGCGGGGCGCACCAGGTGGGCCTTGTGCTCCCAGATGGGCTGGTCCTCGCGCACCTGCTTGTCGACCTCGGCCACGAATGCTCGCCCGACGTTGCGGGTGGTGGCCTCGTCGCCCATGGTCTTGAACGCGAAGTTGAACCGCACGACGCAGCGGTCGGCCTCGATCGGCGTGGTGACCGCCAGGTTGAGGGTGTCGACGATCCCGTTGAAGTTGACCAGCGACAGCCCGGGGCCCCAGGCGTGCGAGTCGATGTGGCCCTCCATCACGCCCCGGGGCGTGGGGAACTTCTGGGACGAGCGCATGACCGCCTCCGGGAACCCGGTCGTGTACTCCTCGAGAGCGGGCACCGTCGCCGTGTTGTGCACGAACCGGAAGTGGGCGGAGTCGACCGCGTTCTCGGCCATCTCCTGCCAGGCGGCGTCCATCGTGTAGCTGGTCCGGATCACGGTGGACCAGTCCGGATGGCCGTTCAGCTCCGGGACCTCGGGGAGCTCCCAGGCGGGCGCCTCGTCGTGGGGGTGGTACCAGGCCATCACCAGGCCGTTGCTCTCGACCGTGGGGTAGGTCCGGAGGCGGGCCTTGCGGTTGAGGCGCTCGCTGTAGGGGATGGCGGTGTTGGCGCCCTCGGCGTCGAACTGCCAGCCGTGGAAGGGGCACACGAGCTCGCACCCGTCGACATGGCCGCCGTGGCCGAGGTGGGCGCCGAGGTGGGGGCAGAACGCGTCGTTGACGTGCACGGCGCCCGCCGCGTCCCTCCATCCCACCAGGTGGCGGCCGAAGTAGTAGAGGGGCATGGCCGCCCCGGCCGGGAAATCCTCCGGGTAGCCGACGCAGAACCAGCCGAACGGGATGGGGAAGGGGTAGCGGTCGTCCATGAGGGCTCCTCACAGGCCGGCAGGGGCGCCGGAGCGGCGGTCGGCTCCACACTAGAACACGTTTCAATTTCCGGTCGAACGGCGCCGGACTCGGGCGCCCGCAGCCCGTCGTCGGCAGCGAGGCGGCCGATCGCCGACCTCCGTCACCGTGCGACCACGCGATGCGGCGGCGCTCCCATTTCGGGCGCCGTCACCAGCGCACATCCGATCCGCGCGCCGGTCACGTCTGACATAGTTGGGGGCCTATGGGTACAACCACTTCGCCGTCACCCGCCAGCGGCGGAACGCCGGACTTCACCATCGTGCTGCGGGGCTACGAGCGCACCCAGGTCGACATGTTCATCGAGCGGCTGCACGCGCGCATCGACGAGCTGAGCGACACCGCGTCCAAGGCCAAGACGGGCACCACCGACGCCCGCGACCGCATCAACGAGCTGGAACGCAAGGTCAACGACCAGGCCAAGCAGCTCGACGAGCGGGCGCAGCCCACCCTGTCGGGGCTGGGCACCCGCGTCGAACAGCTGCTCCGCCTCGCCGAGGAGCAGGCCAAGGAGCATCGGGGCGAGTCCAAGCGCGAGGCCGAGAAGCTCATCGCGGCCGCCCACCTCGAGTCCAAGGAGGTGGTGGAGAAGGCCCGGGCCGTCGCCACCGCGGTCAAGACCGCGGCCGAGCGCGAGGCCAAGGCCAGTCGCGACTCCGCCGACCGCGAGGCCAACGAGGTGCGCGCCACCGCCCGGCGCGAGGTCGAGACCCTCCGCTCCGAGGCCGAGCGCGAGACGACCCAGCTCCGCACCACCACCGACCACGAGGTCGCCGAGCTGCGGGCCACGGCGGAGCGCGAGATCGCCACCGTCCGGGCCACCGCCGAGCGCGAGATCATCGAGCTGCGCAACGTCGCCTCCCGCGAGGCCGAGGAGAAGCGGGCCGCCGCGTCCAAGCTGCTGACCAAGGCCAAGGAGAAGCGCGAGGCCGAGCTGCAGGCGCTCGAGCTCGAGCTGGCCGAGCGCCGCGAGAAGGCCGAGCGCGAGGAGGGCGAGCGCCACGACTCCGCCATGGCCGCCACCCAGAAGCTGGTGGCCGAGGCCGAGCAGCGCGCCAAGAGCGCCGACACGCGGGCGAAGGAGATCGACCGGGCCGCCGAGCAGCGCCGCAAGGACAGCGAGGCCGAGTCGAACGAGATCATGGACAAGGCCCGCTCGTTCGCCGAACGCGCCGTCGCCGACGCCCGCTCCGAGGCCGACCAGCTGGTGTTCGAGGCCAAGACTCACGCCGAGGTCACCAAGCAGGCGGCCGAGCGCGAGGTGGGCGAGCTCACCCGCCAGCGCGACGCCGTCACCGGCCAGCTCACCCAGCTGCGCGAGATGCTGTCGGGCCTCGCCGGCCTGGGCACCCTGCCGGGGGAGGAGCAGAAGGCGGTCGAGGAGGCAGCGGAGGTGGCCGAGGACGTCGCCGAGGCGGTCGACGAGGTCGTCGACCAGGCCGTCGAGGCGGGCGAGGCCGCGGCGGCCGCCGAGTCGGCGGCCGGCCAGGCCAACGGCGCGGGGCCCAACGTCGGGGCCCGCGGGTGACCCCCACCGCGACCACGGTGGAGCCGTGAAGCTCGGCCTGATCGTCGGCTACTGGCCGTCCAGCGGCCCACCGGTCGACGCCGTCGACCAGATCACCGCAGCCGAGGAGCTGGGCTTCGACGCCATCTGGACGTCCGAGGCCTACGGCTCCGATTGCTTCACCCCCCTCGCCTGGTGGGGCTCGCACACCCAGCGGGTCAAGCTGGGCACCGCCATCACGCAGATCTCGGCCCGCACGCCCGCGTCCACCGCCATGACCGCCATCACGCTCGACCACCTGTCGGGCGGGCGGCTGATCCTGGGTCTCGGGGTCTCGGGCCCCCAGGTCGTCGAGGGCTGGTACGGCCAGGAGTACGCCAAGCCGCTCGCCCGCACCCGCGAGTACGTCGAGATCGTGCGGCGCATCATCGCCCGCGAGGCGCCGGTCGAGTTCGCCGGCGAGCACTACGCGGTCCCGCTGGCGGGGGGCACCGGCCTGGGCAAGCCCCTGCGGTCGATCGTGCGGCCGCTGCGCAGCGACATCCCCATCTACCTGGGCGCCGAGGGCCCCAAGAACGTGGCGCTGGCCGCCGAGATCGCCGACGGCTGGCTGCCCATGTTCTTCTCGCCCAAGGCCGACGGGTTCTACCGCGAGGCACTGGCCGAGGGCTTCGCCCGGCCCGGCGCCCGCCGCACCGCCGACGACTTCGAGGTGGCGTGCGTGGTGCCGGTCGTGCCGGGCGACGACATCGAGGCGTGCGCCGACCTGCTGCGGCCCAACCTGGCGCTGTACATCGGCGGCATGGGGGCACGCGACCGGAACTTCCACAAGGACGTGTTCGTCCGCCTCGGCTACGAGGCCGAGTGCGACAAGATCCAGGACGCCTACCTCGACGGCCGCAAGGCCGAGGCGACGGCCCTGGTCACGACCGCCATGGTCGAGGACGTCTACCTGATCGGTCCCCTGGCCAAGATCCGCGACGACCTCGAGCGCTGGCGCGAGACGTGCATCACCTCGCTGCTGGTGTCCGGCCCCCGCCCGCTGCTCCAGCAGGTGGCCGAGCTCGTCAACGGCTGACCCGGTTCGGGTCGCTCAGTCCTCGAACGCCTCCGGCGGCGGGCAGGCGCACACCAGGTTGCGGTCGCCGTAGCCGCCGTCGATGCGGCTGACCGGGGGCCAGTACTTGCCGTCCCGCAAACCGGGCACCGGGTAGGCGGCCTGCTCGCGGGTGTAGGGCCGGTCCCAGTCGGCGACCAGCAGGTCCTCCGCCGTGTGGGGCGCATGCGCCAGCGGGCTGGCGTCGTGGGCCCACTCGCCGGACGCCACCCGATCGATCTCGCCGCGGATGGCGATCATGGCGTCGCAGAACCGGTCGATCTCGGCCAGGGACTCCGACTCGGTGGGCTCGATCATCAGGGTGCCCGGCACCGGGAAGCTCATGGTCGGCGTGTGGAAGCCGTAGTCGACCAGGCGCTTGGCCACGTCGTCGACGGTCACCCCGGTCGCCCTGGTGATGCCCCGCAGGTCGATGATGCACTCGTGCGCGACCCGGCCGTGCTCGCCGGTGTAGAGCACCGGGAAGTGGTCGCCCAGGCGAGCGGCGACGTAGTTGGCCGACAGGATGGCCACGGCGGTGGCCCGGCGCAGCCCGTCGGGCCCCATGAGCTTGGCGTAGGCGTAGCTGATGGGCAGGATCGACGCCGAGCCCCACGGTGCCGCCGACACCGGGCCCGGCCCGGTCTCCGGCCCCGCTTCGGCCGCGGCCGGGTGGTTGGGGAGGAAGGGCGCCAGGTGGGCCCGGGCGGCCACCGGCCCCACGCCCGGGCCGCCGCCGCCGTGGGGGATGCAGAACGTCTTGTGCAGGTTGAGGTGGCTGACGTCGCCGCCGAACCAGCCCGGCCGCGCCACGCCCACCAGGGCGTTGAGGTTGGCGCCGTCGACGTAGACCTGGCCGCCGTGGCTGTGCACCACCTCGCAGATCTCGGTGATGCCCGCCTCGAACACCCCGTGGGTCGACGGGTAGGTGACCATGAGCGCCGCCAGGTCGTCGGCATGCTCGTCGGCCTTGGCCCGGAAGTCGTCGAGGTCGATGTTGCCGGCGTCGTCGCAGGCCACGACCACCACCCGCATGCCGGCCATGACCGCGGACGCCGCGTTGGTGCCGTGCGCGGAGGCGGGGATGAGGCACACGTCGCGCTCGGCCTGGCCCCGGCTGCGGTGGTACCCGCGGATGGCCAGGAGGCCGGCCAGCTCGCCCTGCGACCCGGCGTTGGGCTGCAGCGACACCGCGTCGTAGCCGGTCATGTGGGCCAGCATGGCCTCGAGGTCGGCGATGAGGGCCAGGTAGCCCTGCACCTGGTCGAGCGGTGCGAACGGATGGATGTCGGCGAACTCCGGCCAGGTCACCGGCTCCATCTCGGCGGTGGCGTTCAGCTTCATCGTGCACGAGCCGAGCGGGATCATGGCCCGGTCGAGCGCCACGTCCTTGTCGGCCAGCCGCCGCAGGTACCGCAGCATCTCGGTCTCGGAGCGGTGCTCGTGGAACACCGGGTGGGTGAGGAACCCGGTGGTCCGCGCCTCGCCGTCGGGGACACCGCCCGGCGCCGGGCCGTCGCCGGGTGCGCGCAGGCCGCCCGACCCGTCCGGCACGTCGTCGGCCAGGCCGAACACGGTCGCCAGCCGGCCGAGGACCTCGCGGTCGGTCGTCTCGTCCAGCGACAGGGCCAGCGTGTCGGCGTCGATGCGCCGCAGGTTGATCCCCGCGGAACGCGCCCGGTCCAGCAGCTCGGCGGCCTGGCCCGGGGTGTGCAGCGTCAGCGTGTCGAACCAGGTGCCGTTGACGAGGTGGTAGCCGGCGGCGCGCAACCCGGCCGCGAGGCCGGTCGTGGCGGCGGCGACCCGGCGGGCGATGGCGGCCAGGCCCTCGGGGCCGTGGTACACGGCGTACATCGATGCCATGACGGCCAGCAGCACCTGCGCGGTGCAGATGTTGGAGGTGGCCTTCTCGCGGCGGATGTGCTGCTCGCGGGTCTGCAGAGCCAAGCGGTGAGCGGGCCGGCCCGCGGCGTCGACGGACACGCCGACCAGGCGTCCGGGGAGCGAGCGGCGGTGCGCATCCCGGGTGGCGAGGAACCCGGCGTGGGGCCCGCCGAAGCCCATCGGCACGCCGAAGCGCTGGGACGAGCCCACCGCCACGTCGGCCCCGAGCTCGCCCGGCGGCGTCAGCAGCGTGCAGGCCAGCAGGTCGGTGGCCACGACGGCGAGGCCTCCCGCCTCGTGGACCGCCCCGATGACCGGCCGCAGGTCGCGCACCACGCCCGAGGTGCCCGGGTGCTGCAGCAGCACGCCGAAGGCGTCGGCGGGCACCAGGTCGGCGGCGGGGTCGCCCACCACGACGTCGATGCCGAGAGGCTCGGCCCGGGTGGCGACGACCGCGACGGTCTGGGGATGGCACTCGGCGTCGACGAAGAAGACGTTGCCGGCGTGGCGGGTCGAGCGGCGGGCCAGGGTCATCGCCTCGGCCGCGGCGGTCGCCTCGTCCAGCATCGAGGCGCCGGCGATCTCCATCCCCGTGAGGTCGCACACCATGGTCTGGAAGTTGAGCAGGGCCTCCAGCCGGCCCTGGCTGATCTCGGGCTGATAGGGGGTGTACGCCGTATACCAGGCCGGGTTCTCCAGCACGTTGCGGAGGATCACCCCGGGCACGTGGGTGCCGTGATAGCCCTGGCCGATCAGCGACGTGGTGACCTGGTTGCGGCTCGCCAGGGCGCGCAGACGGGCGATGACCTGGGGCTCGGACAGGGCGTCGTCGAGCTCGAGCGGCTTGCCGTCGCGGATCGAGGCCGGCACGGCCTGGTCGAGCAGCTCGTCCATGCCGGCGAGCC
Source organism: uncultured Acidimicrobiales bacterium (assembly GCA_963842395.1). Classification (GTDB taxonomy): domain Bacteria; phylum Actinomycetota; class Acidimicrobiia; order Acidimicrobiales; family VFJN01; genus ZC4RG19. The sequence goes on along the minus strand of CAWJGJ010000001.1, from coordinate 516,778 downwards.
CGATGGCCGCCAGCATGTGCTCGACGTCGGCGGCCGACGGCCCGATGTGGCGGTCGGCGAACTGCTCGGCGCTGCTGGTCACGTGGTGCTCCGGGAGGTCGAGGGGTGGTCGGTGGTCGCCGGCGCCGCCGTGGTGCCGGATCCTGCGTTCCCCCTCTGTCGCCGCACGGTGCGGCTCCAGAGCTGCCTCGCCCCAGTGGTCCTTGGTGCCTGAGAGGTTCCGGGGTGGTTGCCCCTTCGGCGCCCGGCGCCAAGGCACCGGGACTCTCCCACGGGAGTCGTCAGCACCCGACAGGCTAGTGGGCCGGGGCGGGTGTCTACGACGATGCCCGCTCGAGCCGGTGCGCGAGGGCGCGGACGTGGGCGGCGAGCTCGGGTGGGTCCTCGACCGTGAAGTCCAGCCCCATCACCACCAGCTGGATCGCCAGGGCGGCCACGGTGCGAGCGCCCGTGTGCAGCACGCAGGTCCGGTCGTCGACGACCTCGATCAGCCCGGCGGTGGGGGAGAAGACCTCGGCCACGGCCTCGGCCGGGGCGTGGACGGTGACCCGCCCCTGTACCTCGTACACCTCGACGGCCGTGCCGCGCGACACGTAGGCCGCGAGGTCGTCGGCGGGCGGGGGCCGGGGCGTGAACCGGTCGACCGGCACGGGCCGCCCGTCGACCCGGTCGACCCTGAACGTGCGCCACGCCCGCCGGGCGACATCCCAGGCGACCAGATACCACAGCCGGCCCGTGTGGACGAGGCGCAGCGGTTCGACCGTGCGGCGGCTGGCCGTGCCGTCCCGGGTGCGGTAGTCGAAGCGCAGGACCTCGTGGTCGCGGCAGGCCGTGGCGATGGCCGAGAGCGCCTCGGCGCCGACGGTCGGCCGGGGCCCGGTGAGGGGGAGGGTGGCCGCGGACAGGGCCGCCACCCGCCCCCGGAGGCGGGCGGGCAGCACCCGGTCGAGCTTGGCGAGCACCCGCTGGGCGGCCTCGTCGATGCCCTCCACCGTGCCGCCGGTGGCGGTGCGCAGCCCGACGGCCACCGCCACCGCCTCCTCGTCGTCGAGCAGCAGCGGCGGCAGCTCCGCGCCCGGGGCGAGCTGGTAGCCCCCGGCCACGCCCGGCGTCGAGTCGACCGGGTAGCCGAGTCGCCGCAGCCGGTCGACGTCGCGCCGCACGGTGCGGACGTCGACCTCCAGCCGCTCGGCCAGCTCGCGGCCCGACCACTCCCGGCGCACCTGCAACAGCGACAGCAGACGCAGCAGCCGGGCGGAGGTGTCCCACACGCCGCCAGCTTCCCACGCACCGAGGACAAGTCCCGTCCTCGATGCGTCCCTCCTCGTCCTCCTCCTCGGAACGCCGCCGAGGTCATGGGTCCAGCGCCGCGCCGGGGCCTAGAACGTCCCATGACCGGGCCCCGGGGTCGGGGGCCTGACGCCCGCCGGCGGGCGAACCTCGATACGGTCGGCGACGGTGCACCGATGCCTGGGAGGACTCGCCGTCGGCCTCGCCTTGGCCGTTGTCGTCACCGCGTGCGGCGATGGGACGCCCGCGGGCCCTGCGGCCGAACCGCTGGCGGCCACGCGGGTCGAGCCCGACACCGCCCTTGCCGCGCCGCTCGCCGCGGTGGGCGGCACGCTCCTGGCCAGGGCGCCGACAGACGAGGAGATCGGGGAGGTGGTGCCCGACACCCTGCTGCGCTCGGTCGACGATGGCCGCACCTGGGCGCCGGTCACGCTGCCCGACCGGCCCGAGGGGGTGGCGTTCGGCCAGACCAGCCCGCTCGTGACCGGCGACGTCGCCGTGGTCGTCGGACGAAAGATCGTCTCCTCCTACGGACTCACGGTCGATGCCGGCGACGCCTACGTGTGGACGAGCACCGACGGGGAGACCTGGCGCGGCGCGCGCCTCGCCGGCCCCGGGCCCGCGTTCGACCAGCCGGAGGTCCACGCCGTGGGCGACGTTCTGCTGGCGACGCTGCAGACAGGGGACATCGACCCGCTCGCCCCCCACGAGCTGGCGATTTTCCGCAGCGACGACGGCGGAGCCAGGTGGGCGCGGGTCGCCCTGCCCGACCTGGGACCGACCGCGGGCGGCACGATGACCCCGGGCACGCCGGTGGCGGGCGGCGGGCGCATCCTGTTGCCGATCTGGCCCGGCGGCAACGCCGATCGGCGACTGCTGGTGAGCGCCGACGGTGGGGTCACCTGGTCCTCTGAGGAGTGCCCGCAGGACACCGCCTGCCTCGACCAGGCGGTCGGCGACCTCCGCTTCCGTGCCCGGGACAGCAATGGCGACGGCGACGGTGACGGCGACGGCATCGTCGACCACGACGTCTCGGTCGACGGTGGCCCGTGGCAGCCCGTCGCCGTCGACCCGCCGCTGCCGTTCCCGGGCGCCTCGTTCGGCGACGTCGTGGCGCTACCGATGGGCGGGTGGCTGGCCACCGCGACGTGGGACGAGCTGCAGGACTCGACGACCAGCCAGCAGGCGCTCCTCCGCTCCGACGACGGCGTGCACTGGGCGCCGGCCGACGCGCCCGAGCCATGCGCCCTGCGCCCCCGCGAGCGGGACGCGGAGGGGTTCTTCGTCCCGCTGCCGGACGTCAGCGTGCAGACCCCCGTCGGCTTCGCAGGCCAGGGCGTCGTGGCGTACTCGTGCGACGACAGCGCCCAGCTGTGGGCGGTGCCGGGGGACGGGACGCCGCCCGCGACCGTCGAGGGCAGCGCCGGTGATGGCGTGGCCTACGGGTCGCCCGTCGTGGCGGGCGACCTCCTCGTGGTCCCCGAAGGGTCGTCGACCGTCTTGGAGGCCGGCATCACCGCGCTGGTGCATGTCGAGTCGTCGGGGTAACGGCCCCGTCGACGTGCAACCCGTTGCAGCCGGGCGGACGTGTACGACGACCTCCCGCTCTGACCGACCATCACCCACCGAGGAGTCCGCCACCGATGGCAACCCGTGCCGCGTCGACCGCCCCGCTGCTCGGCCCCCGGGCGCTCAACCGGGCGCTGCTCGACCGCCAGATGCTGCTGGCGCGCACCCGCCGGCCGGTCGCCGACGCGGTCCGCCACCTGGTGGGCCTGCAGGCGCAGGCCCCGTGGTCGCCGTACACCGCCCTCTGGTCGCGCCTCGCCGGGTTCGATCCCCACGAGCTGGGCGCCATGCTCAGCGATCGGCGGGCCGTCCGCATCGTGATCATGCGGGGGACCGTCCACCTGGTCACCGCCGACGACTGCCTGTTCCTCCGGCCGCTCCACGCGGCGTTCCTGCGCCGGGCGCTGCTGACCTCGACGTGGCGCACCGGGCTGCAGGACCTCGACCTCGACGCCGTAGCGGCCACCGCCCGCTCGGTGATCGAAGCCGAGCCGCTGACGTTCTCCCGCCTCGGCACCCGCCTGGCCGAGGAGTGGCCCGACCGCGACCCCGCCGCACTGGCCCAGGCGGCCCGGGCGCTGATCCCGCTGGTGCAGGTCCCGCCCCGGGCGGTCTGGGGACGGACCGGCCAGGTGGTCGTCACCTCCGCCGAGCACTGGCTGGGACGACCCCTGGACCAGTCCGCCGCGCTCGCCGAGATGGTCGTCCGCTACCTGGCGGCCTTCGGGCCCGCGTCGGTGATGGACGTGCAGGCGTGGTCGGGCCTGACCCGGCTCCGCGAGGTGACCGACGAGCTGGGCGACCGGATGCGCCGCTTCCGCGACGAGAGCGGCCGCGAGCTGCTCGACGTCCCTGACGGCCCCCGACCCGACCCCGACACGCCCGCTCCGGTGCGGTTCCTGCCCGACTACGACAACGTCGTGCTGTCGCACGCCGACCGGAGCCGCATCGTGGACGACCACGTTCGGACCGGGGTCCGGGCGCAGGAGCGCGTGGTGCCCGGGTCGGTGCTGGTGGACGGGCGCGTCGCCGCCCGGTGGTGGATCCGGCGCGACCCCGGCAGGGCCACGCTGGTGGTGACGCCGTTGGCCCGCCTGGCCCGGACCGACCGCGACGCCGTCACCGCCGAGGGCGCCAGCCTCCTCGGCTTCGCCGCCGCGGATGCCGACGACCACGACGTCCACCTCACGGACCCCGGATAGCGGCCCGCGTGCTACTCGTCGCCGCCGGTCGGGCGCAGGCGGCCCAGCCGCCACGTGGCGATGGCCAGCGTGACCACGAGGATCATGGCCAGGCGCACCACGGCCGACCAGCCGTTGGGCGTGCCCTCCCGCAGCAGCCGCGGGCCGCCGGCGTCGTCGGCCAGTCCGGCGTACACCTGCTGGGCCTCCCACATCGGCGAGATCTGTGCGATGCCGGAGAGGACCCCGCCCAGCAGCCGCTCACCGAGGAAGACCACGGCGAGCGCCCACACGGCCGAGCGTCGCGCCATCGCGCCCAGCATGACGAACAGGCCGAGGTAGGCGGCCGAGCCGGTGACCGCGGCGAGCGCCATCGGTCCCGCCCCCTCGGGAACGCCCGCCACCACGGTCGCCAGCGTCAGGGCCGGCACCAGCGTCACCAGCGCCACCAGCCATCCACCGAGCCACCGGGCGGTGATGATGCTGACGAAGCGCACCGGCGACAACCACGTGAAGGTGAACGTCCCGGCCCGGAGGTCGGCGCCGAGCACGGCGTCGCCGATCACGAGGCACGTGAGCGGCAGCACCAGGCCGAACAGGCCGCCCTCGGCCACGAAGGCGAAGGCGCGGGTGCGGGAGACGTCGTCGGGCAGCGTGGCGAGCCATCCGAACAGCAGAGCCCCCAGGCAGGGCAGCAGCACGCCCCACCAGCGCCGGGCCGGCAGGCAGGCCCGCAGCGTGTAGCCGAGCAGCGCCACGAACGGGCTGGGCAGCGCCCGCTCGTCCCGCGGGGGAGCGGGCGCCGGTGGGGGAGGGGGCGGCGGAGGCGGCGGGGCCGGGACCGGCGGAGTGACGCTCACCGGTGCACCCTTCGGACTGCACGCAGTGAGCCATCGGCACTCCGCGCCGAGCAACGCACTGCGCCCAAGGTTCGCTCGCTCACCGCAGCAGCTCCCGGAACACGCTCTCCAGCGAGTCGTCCAGTGGGCGGACGTCGAGCAGCCGGGCCCCGGCGTCGCGCGCGGCGCGGGGGAGCAGCTCCGCCAGCTCACCGGCCCGCAACGACGACACGACGACCGCCTGCCCGTCGACGGTGACCCCCCGCACGACGTCGAGCCCCACGAGCCGGGCCGCCAGCTCGCGGGCCTGGGGCGTGCGCACCTGCACCGATCGGGGCCGGTCGGCCAGAGAGTCGCGGATGGCGTGGTACTCGCCCGCGGCGGCCAGCCGGCCCCGCACCACGACGATCTGGCGTGAGGCCAGCCGCTCGACCTCGTGCAGCACGTGCGAGCTGACGATGACCGTGTGCCCGGCGTCGCCCAGCCGGCGGAAGAGATCGATCAGCGCCAGGCGCTGGACCGGATCGGCCCCGTTGAGGGGCTCGTCGAGCACCAGGATGCCCGGCGCGGTCACCAGCGCGGCCGCGATCTTGGCCCGCTGGCGCATGCCCTTGCTGAACCCGCCGACCCGGCGACCCGCCACGTCCAGCAGGCCGACCGTCTCGAGGGCCCGGTCGGGGGCCGAGCGGTCCTCCACCCGGTGCAGCGCGGCGGTGTAGCGGACGAGCTGGCGGGCGCTGAGGGCCGGCGGCACGGCCTCGTCTTCGGGGACCATGGCGATGGCGCGCTGCACCTCCCGGTGGCGGTGGGGATCGTGGCCGAGCACCTCCACAGTGCCCTCGTTGAGGGGCAGGACGCCCACCATCGCCCGCATGAGGGTGGTCTTGCCGGCGCCGTTCGGCCCGAGGAGGCCGGTGACGCCCGGCCCGAACGAGCAGGACAGCTCGGTGAGGGCCACCTTGTGGCCGAACCACACCGACGCCCGCTGCACGGTCACGGTGGCGTCGGGCACGAAGGCGGGGTCGTTGTCGGCACCGTCGACCCCGGCGACCTCGGTCTCGCCGGCCGGACCGGCGTCGCCAGGATCGCCGGGAGCACCGGCTAGTCCGGCGTCGCCGGGATCGCCGCCGTCGCGAGGAGCGCCGCCGCCTCCGGCGTCGCCGGGATCGTCCCCGTCGCGGGGCTCGTCGCCCGGCAGGTCGACCGCGGCGTCGGCGGTCACAGGTCGACCTCCCGGTAGCGGTGGAACAGGAGCGACAGGGCGCTGAGCACCACGACCAGATAGCCGCCGACCGCCAGGATGGCGCCGCCGGCGACGCCGGTGAGGTCGCTGTCGGTCCCGATGTGGCCGAGGAACACCAGGTCACGCACCGACAGCGGCAGCGCGAGCAGGTTGATCAGGCCGAACGGCGAGCCCTCGCCGTCGCCGGTGGTGGTGACCAGGACGGAGGCGACCGTCGACGTGACGAGTGCGACGCCCAGGATGGCCACCCCGCCCACGATGCGCCGATCGGTGACCGATGCCAGCGCCACCCCGACGACCCCGTAGTAGATCGCCAGCAGGGCGACCGACACGGGCACCTGCCACAGCACCGCGGCGTTGTCGGTGAGGTAGTCGAGGGCCCCGTCGCTGACCAGCATCTGCCCGACGAACAGCACGACCTGGGGCAGGAACCCGAACCCGAACACGATGAAGGCGATGGCGCCCACCTTGGCCATGACGTAGTCGACGCCGGTGAGCGGCCGCGAGAACAGCAGCGGCAGCACCCGTTGGGCCCGGTCGGGGCACACGACGTCGGGGGCCGTCAGGGCCACGAACAGCAGCAGAGCGGTCGAGACCCCGACGTACTCGCGGTAGTCGAAGAACTCGAAGTCGGGGATCTCGAAGGGGTCGTTCCTGATGGCGTAGCCGATGCCGACGTTGACGATGGCCGGCACGGTGGTGATGGCGAGCAGCGTCCACGGGAACACCTTCTGCCGCCATGATCGGCGCAGGCCGAGCGCCCGGCGGACCGACTGGCGCCACAGGGCGGCGGTGGCCTCGCGGCGCCCACCCCGCACGCCCTCGTACGGTCGGTAGCCGCGGTCGTAGACGGCGCCGGTGATCGTGGGGGGCAACGCCGTCACGCCGGCACCTCGCCGGCCCGCTGGAGGAACACGTCGTCGAGCGACCGGTGCCGGGTCGACAGGGCGTAGAGCCGCAGCTCCAGGTCGGCCACCGTGTCCCGCACCAGGTCGAACACGGCCTCGTCGCGCCCGCTCGTGTCGATGTCGAGGTTGTGGTCGTCGACGGCCTGGGCGCCGAGGCCCCGCTCACCCAGTGCGGCGGCGAGGACGGCCACGGCATCGGGCCTGCCGCCCACCTCGACCCGCATGAGCCCGGTCGTCTGCATGAGCTGGTCGATGGGCCCGGCCAGCACCAGGTGGCCCCGGTCGATCATCACCACGTGATCGCACACCCGCTGGACGTCGTCGAGCAGGTGGGTGGCGAGGATCGCGGAGATGCCGAAGCCCGCCAGACGCCCCACCAGCTCGAGCATGTCCTCGCGGCCGACGGGGTCGAGCCCCGCGGTGGGCTCGTCGAGCAGGACCAGCTCGGGGTCGGCCACCAGCGCCTGGGCCAGCTTGGTGCGCTGGCGCATGCCGGTCGAGAACCCGCCGACCGGCCGGAAGCGGGCCTCGTCGAGGCCGGCGAGGTCGAGGACGTCGGACGCCCGCTGGCGGGCGGCTCGGGGCGGCAGGCCGGCGAGCTCGCCGAACGTGGCCACGATGTCGGACGCCGTCTGGTCGACGGGCAGGCAGTCGTGCTCCGGCATGTAGCCGAGCCGGCTGCGGATGCCCACGGGGTCGGCGGCGACGCTGCGGCCGGTCACCTCCAGCGCGCCCGAGGTGGGCTGCATCAGGCCCAGCATCAGCCGGAAGAGCGTGGTCTTGCCGGCGCCGTTGGCACCGACCAGGCCGACCGATCCGGCCGGCACGTCGACGGTCAGGCCCGCGAGTGCCGTGGTCCCTTCGGGGTAGGTCATGGTCAGGCCCGCGGCACGCAGGATGGGGGGAGCGTGCATCGGGTCGAGTTTCGCGCACGCTCCCGGTCGCGTCGCGTCACAAGAGCTGCGCGCTACCCGCGCACCTCGGATCTCCGCTAGTTTCGTCACTGTGACGGAACTAGCGGAGGGAACCAGGGCCGGGGGATCGGGCGGCGCGCCGGCCACTCGGCGGTGCCGCTGGTGCCGCCGGCCGTTCGAGGTCGTTCCCGGGCCCGGACGGCCACGGGAGTACTGCCGGCGGAGCTGCCGCCAGCGGGACTACGAGGCGCGCCGGACGGCCGACGGCCTGGGGCTGGACGGCGGCCGGCTGGTGGTGACCCGGGCCGAGCTCGAGGCGCTGCACGACCGGCTCTACGCGCTCGAGGCCGCCGTCGAGGACGTCGACCGTGACCTGGCGGCCACCGCCCGGCCCACCGTCCGGGACTACCGGGAGGCCGTCGAGTGGCTCCTCTCCGCCACCCGACCCCTGGTGGAGGACCGCCCCTTCTCGGGCGTGACGTTAACTTGACAGAACGTAGATTCTAGGCGCTCCTACGGAGGCCCAGAATCCGATGCGGGCCGGCCGCTTGTGTCCCCCCGTTCCGGCGTTCGTTCGTGCCGGATTCCGCAACGTGCGAACGCCGGTTTGGGGTACCGCTGTGCAGCGACATTGATCTGTCAGTGAGAACGACACCGTCATGTCAGTAGAAAAGGACAGCGGTGTCAGTGGAATGGACAACCGATGTCAGCAGCGTGTGACATCGCCGTCGGGTACACACGCTGGCTCGGCGGACTTCTCAAATCCTCCCGCCCGGGACCACTTGGGAGGCCGAGCGGCCGTGACATCCAGATCAGGGGTGCTGGTTGGGGAACGCCGACTAGACACTCTTGGCCGCGTCGCAGTGGTCTCAGGAAACCGCCGGCGGCATCTAGCGTGGCGCTGGGGGCGTCAGAGGACTCCCCCACCTGAACCGCTCCACCCTCTACGTCCGCGGCGATCGCGCCGCGATCATCTCAGCCTCTGTCGATGGCGTAGGTCGCAATGAACCCACCAGCGCTTGTCACTTCGCTCTCGACGAGGCGCATCGCTCGCAGCGCACCGTCTTCGGGGAAGATGCGCTTGCCGCCACCGGTGGTCACCGGGTCGATGATGACTCGGAGCTCGTCGACCAGATTCGCTTTGAACAGATCCTGCACGAGGTTCGTGCTTCCGATCACGTGTAGATCGCCGCCGTCCTCTCCCTTCAATGCCGCCACCGCGTGCTTGAGGTCGCCATGGAGGAGCGTCGAGTTCTGCCACTCGAGGGGTTCGGAGAGCGTGCGCGACGCGACGTACTTCGGTTGCTTGTTCAACGGGTCGGCCACGGCTTGCTCCTCTTCGGACGCGTTCGGCCAGTGCCCGGCGAAGGCCTCGTAGGTCCGGCGGCCGAAGATGAATCCACCGGCCTCATTGAGGTTGCGCACAACCCACTTCTGGAAGGCTTCATCGGCGAACGGCACGTGCCAGCCGCCGTACTTGAAGCCGCCCGACGTGTCTTCGTCCACTTCCATGGGTGCCTGCGCGACCCCATCGAGTGTCATCCACTCATCGACGATCACCTTGCGCATGTCAGCAAACCTCCAAAGTTTGGGATGGCTCTACATCTCGTGCTCGTGCCCTACGAGTGCACCTCGGGCGACGACCGAACCGGAGTGCCGGCCGCTCGCCGAACGGCGTCTACAACGACTGGAAGGGCGCGAAGAGACTGACCGGGCTTCCGGCCAAGTTCGCGGCGAGCTCGGCGCTTGGCTCACCGAGGAGCTCGCCGGAGACGGAGGCCGTCGCCAGCATCAACTCCCCGAGCTCGCCAAGGTTCGCGAGATGCTCGGTGAGCGCCTCGGAGTCCCGGTACCGCTCGAGGACGATGCACTCGGACTCATCATCGTTGAGGTAGATCTCGTACTGCAGCGTGCCGGTGTCCTTGGCCCGCACGATCTCCATGGACTGAGCCGCCAAGCGCTTGTACTCGGCGACCTTGCCTTCGTGAAACGTGAACCGCGCGATGCCCTGAAGCTCACTCACTGCTCCACCTCCAGAGTCCGAGCTGACGCAGGTAGTTGCTCATGGTGTGCTCCTTGTTGATGGCGGCCGGCCGGCCGCGTTCACACTGGGACGTAGCCGGGATCCGATTCTCGACACGGCCGGCGCGATTGCTAGCCCGCCGAAGGACGCCATCACTGCGAAATGCGTTGACGCGCCTCTTCGACGTTCGCCGGGAACACCAGACGGTCGGGATCCCAACGTGCGGGGTCTTCCGTCGTACGCGCCGCCGTTTCCCAACGGTGACCGGCAGCGGCGCGGTGAGAGCGATCGGATCCTCCTGGCAGTCGGCGTCGTCGATATCGACACGCTGCCAAGGTCCGGAGCATCGCTCCCGGGCCGTTGCTAGCGGCCCAACACGTCAGGGTTCTTGTCGTGCTGCCAGCACCGTACACCAGCACGCGTCGATCGGCCGATGCGGCAGTGGAACTGGACGTCGCGGATGTTCCAGTACTTCGCAGTCGACGGGTCCTGCACCACTGGGTCCTCGGCACGATGCTCGCGTCGATGCGTACGCGTCAGCGTCGTCGCCTCTCCCCCGCCGGGGGAGTACGTCGCCGTTGGGGCCTGGTCCCAGGCGAGCTCGTCGGCGCCAATACCGCGTCGGGCACCGTTGCCTGTCCTCGAACGGCACTTCGAGGACGCCAGCAGCTCGCGGTCGAGTGCGCTCAGCGGGGTTGCGCTTCCCCGAAGATGAACCAGGGCGTTGCGCCGATCTTCGCGGTCCAACCCTCTTGCTCCAGCAGTGACCGCAGTTCGTCGGCCTCGTAGAAGATCTCAACGACCTGGTACTGGCTTCCGTCGTGCAGGCGGCGCAGATCAAGATCTGGTCGTGCCCGCATCACGTAGGCGTCTTCCAACTCGCCTCTCCGGTCCGGGTCTCGATTGTCGACAAGGAAGACGCGCCCCGACGGAGCGAGGCAGGTCTGTACCAACGACCAGAACGCCGAGAAGCGTTGCCGTGGCACGTGGGAGAGCCAGAAGGAGAAGAAGACGACGTCGTAGGTCCGCCGCGGTTGCCAGGAGAAGAGGTCCGCAACGACGTAGTCGACATCCGACCGCCCGACTCGGTCGCGGTTCAGGTCGAGCGTCTCGGGCGATGAGTCGACAACGGTGAGCCGGTCGGCGGTTCGGGCGAGTCGCTGGGTCCACCAGCCGGTGCCCCCGGCGAGTTCCAAGACCTCGCCGGTCGCACCGAAGGTCCCGAGCGCAGCGGCGACCAGCGACACCTGTCGGTTCCATTCTTCGGACGTGGTCGAGCCTCGGTCGAAGCGCCCACGCCGTTGCCACCACTCGTCGTACTCCATAGCGCGTGCTCGGTAGTAGGCCCGCTGCTCGGCCAGGAGCGCGTCGTCGTCCACCGAACAAAGTCTGCACCGCAGGCCAAAGCCTGTCGCTGAACGCCGGCTACGGGGTTGGTAGGCACTGCTCGCGAGAGGGCGGCCTCTCCCCATACGCTGCCGACGTGGCGTTGACGGCGACGCAGCTGGCCGCTGAGAAGACGCGCTTCCTCAAGAAGTTCAAGCTCGGCGGACCGCAGGCGGACAACTGGCTTTCCGTCGCATGTCGGGATGCGATGACATCCCCGCCAGCCGACGAGCTCACCTCCACCGCCGAGGACCAACGCACGTGGAGAGGAACGGCGACCGCGACGGATGGGCGAACAAGCTGAGAGAACTGGCTGATAGGTATGTCGGCAACGTGCCTGCGACAGCGACTCAGATGCACTTCGAGAGCGATCTCAGGGATCGCTACTGACCACTCCTGCGTTCCTGGCCGGGTCGACGGATGTTGACGGAGCGACGTCGAGACGGTGGTCCCGTAACTCTTCGTAGAACGGCATGTGGCGCCTGGCGAAGCGCAAGACCTCTGGGTGCCTCGCGAGCGCATGGCGGTCCGGATGCCGGGGCTGTTGGAACCCGCTGCTTGCGGCGGCATCCTCGTGCCATCGGGACGAGCGGCTCCATTCGGGACGCTCTCCTTGCTGCCACTGCAGAGCATCAGCGATGAACGGGAGCCCGACAGAAGCGCAGTACGCAGCCATCGTCTCGGCCGGCCGGGCTATGAGGTCACCTGAGTCGATGACGAGCGGCGCGTGTCCTTCGGCGATTCGGACGGCGACGAAGAGGTCGCGCAGCATCTCCAGCCCGGTCTCGATGATCCGCATGTCGCCCTCGAGCGCATACCACGACGCTGCGATCTCCTCGGGTCGTCGGATGAGGAACGCGTGGTGGACCTCGGCGAGGAAGCGAAGGTCATCGAGGACGAATTCTTGTACCGGTGGGTTGACCGTTTCCTTGAGGAACACGGCTCGGTTCTCGGTGTCGTGCACCAGCCACCCCAGGAGCTCGGGCGGCGATTCGAACGTCTGTGTTGCGATCTGCGTCGGGCCGATGAAGTGCAGCCCTTCCAAGGGTTCGTGCAGCGCAAGCAGATCGCCTCGTTCCAGCATCGAGCGGAAGAAGGCGGTCGACCGCGAGCGTGGGGCGCTCCACAACGCGAACACCGGCATTGGGAGGGAGTATCCCCTACCGCCGGATCTGGGTGCATCAGCACTTGCGCACCGCCGGGTGACCTACCTCGGCCTGCGTGGGATCTCGATCTCGCCAGCCGGCCTCGATGCGACCAGCGCGAGGGCCTCTCCCCAGTTCCTGCACGGCGACGAACGGTCGTTCGCTGACACACGCTGTCGTTTTCCAGAAGCCCTCGCCATCCGTTCGCTCGTCGAGTGCGCCAACGCATCAAGAGGCTCAATCCCGACGCCACGCTCAACATGCCAGGGATGTTCCGACTACCTGAGCGCTCACCCGGTCGCGGCCAGCCATCGAATGGGCATGACCACCGCCACCAGGCGCGAGGTGCGGTTTCCCGTCGAGGTCTACCAGAACGACGGCACGACCAACGTCAGGGCCGACACGCCTGGTGACCCTCTGCGGCACGCCGCCGAGTACGAGCACGTGCTGCCCCGCGGGTGGCGGGGGAGGATCGAGGCCGTACTTCAGCAGTAGGACTTAGAGCTGTGCCCGCTCGGCGGCCTCGCGCTCGGCGCAGTAGTTGGCCAGCTTGCGCTTGAAGGCGTCGACGAGCCAGTACTCGTCATGGAGGAGTGCGCGGGCCACGTCGCCGCAGGTTGACCGTGGCGCCCACCCTGTCGCCCATCGCTCAGCGCGGTGCTCCGTCCGCTCGTCGAGGATCTTCATGTACGCGAGCCGGCTGATCGGCTTGGCGAAGAACGCCCCGTTGGAACTCGTCTGCCGGACCGATTCGAGGCCGTACATATTGATGGCCCCCGGCGAGCCGCCTGACCTGCTCGACATCGGCGCGTACGCGCTCGCCTCTCGAACACCGGCCAGCGAGCAGATCGACCAGTATTTCGCTGGTCGGAGGTGAGCGGTTCGGGTCGTGTGTCGTGATGTCCGTTTGGCGGGGTGGCGTTTCGGCGAGGATCTGGGCATGGCACCCGCGGCCGGCGAGTTTCGTCTGGTGTACGACCCGTCGATCGGCGAGCCCGCGGCCTGGTACGTCAATGACCACACCTTCGTGCGCGACGCCGGCGGGACCTGGCATCTCGTGGGAATCACCCACGCCGAGCCGGCGGCACCGTTCGAGGAGGTGCATCTGGCTCACGCCACCGCGCCGGCGCTGCTCGGACCCTGGACCAAGCAGCCGTTCGCGCTCTCGGCCGACCCGGGGGCCGGCGAGACCCACCTGTGGGCACCTCACATCGTCGACCACGACGACCGCTACTGGATGTTCTATTGCGCGGGCGGGCCCTCGCCGTCGGAGTACCGGATCCACCTGGCGATCTCCGACGACTGCGTCCACTGGACCCGGCACCCGGCCAACCCGATGGTGGTCGACGGCTACGAGGCCCGCGACCCCATGGTCCTTCGGATCGGCGACCGCTGGGTCATGTACTACACGGCAACGTCGACGCCGACCGGCGGCCGGTTCGTGGTGGCCGCGATGGAGTCCGACGACCTCGTCACCTGGAGCCGGCGCCGGATCGTCTACACCGACCCGATGTCGGGCACCGGCGCAGGTCCCACCGAGTCACCGTTCGTCGTGGCGCAGGGCGGCACCTACCACCTGCTCATCGGTCCTGACTGGGAGGGCCTGGTCCGGTCCAAGCGCGAGACCGGCCGCTACGACCGGGCCGCCTACCGCCGGACCCGGGTGCTGGCCAGCGACGACCCCCTGTCATTCGACCTGGGCGACCAGGTGGCCACCATCGACGCCCATGCCGCCGAGGTCGTCGTCGATGAGCACAGCGACCGGTGGGTGAGCCACTGCGGCTGGGGACAGGGCGGCGTGTACCTGGCACCCCTCACCCTCTAGGCAGGACCCTGGTCAGAACACGAGGATCACGGCGAGCAGGACGGCCAGTACGGCGCAGCTGCGCCGATCGGTTCGCTCGAGCCCTGTCCCGGAGGTGCCGGTGGGCAGCGGTTCTCGTTTCACTGTCAGCTTCGTGTCGCTGCACACGTGGTCGACGGCTGCCTGCCGGTCAGGCGTACAGGTCGGCGCAGTTGAGGTTGTACCCGGGAGCGAAGACCACACAGGCATGTGACCACGCCTGGGCACCGGCCGCGCCGACCATGCCGCTCCACGACCAGTAGTCGCCGGCACCAGGGTCACCGAGGTGCACAACGCCCGCCCAAGCTGCCCCGTACCCGCCCTGGCTCCAGCGATAGATCTGGGCGTCCTGGGGGCAGACGAGGCGGGCGCCCGGGCGGCACAGCGACCCGTCCGGCACGTAGATCAGCGTCCATTGTGCTTGGCACGACGGGCTGAACCGCACGATCGCCGTGCCGGCGTAGTGCTGCGACCCGTAGCTGGGGTTGGTGAAGTAGGTGTCGGCCGATGTCAGTGTGTACGCATCCTGGTCACATCCCGTGGCCCGGGGATCCTGGCCGTCGCAGCCGGTGTCCCAGCAGGTCCCGGCGTGGACCTCCGGAGCCAAGCCGACGATCGCACCGGCGGCGATCAGGCCGACGACCGCGACTCGCGCTAGGGCGCGCGTCGCCATGGACCGGCTTGTGGACATGCGAGCCTCCCTCGTTCCCGACACGGCGGCCAACACCGCGAGCCGGGACGTGCATCTCTTCCTCGGCCGGCTGACGTCGACCTGAGTCATGTTCGCATCCCCCAAAGTTGCTCGTGTGCCGGCGCGACGACGCCAGCCGTGTGCTGGTCCCGACGGCCGAGCCAAAGCAAAGCCTGTCGGCCAGATTCCTCTGCGATGCGCGGCATCCGATAGAGCGTGCCGAACGGAAGAGCACGTGTCCCCTGGAGATCTCCCAGAGACACTCCTAGGCGTGTGCCCGGCGTCCGTCCTCGGTCTGCACGCCGGCGGCCGGATCGTGCTCGATGACACCGCGTTCGTCAGGCCGGCCGACGCCTGCTTCATCGAGATCGAGAAGCGCTTCGTCGGCTAGGTGCCTGGCAGAGATCGTCAGTCACTTGTCATTGCTGCCTCGGCCGACCCTCGCGACGATGCCGGCATGACGACCACGACGCTGCGATTCGTCCGTCACTACCTCGAGATGGTCGTGGCGATGCTGCTGGGGATGGCCGCCCTCGGTGCGGTGTCCGGGCTGATCCTGGATCTTCCCGATCGGACGGGGGTCGAGCTCGTCGAGATGGCGGTCTGGATGGCCGCGCCGATGGTGGCGTGGATGCGGTTCCGAGGGCACGGCTGGCGCGCGTGCAGCGAGATGGCCGGCGCCATGCTGGTGCCGACCGCCATCGCACTGGCACTGCTCTGGACCGGCGCCGTCACCGACGCCGATGCGCTGCTGATGGCAGCGCACACCGCGATGTTCCCGACGATGCTCGTCGTGATGCTCCTGCGCCGCGACGAGTACACCGGCGACCATGACCACGGGCGAACGGCGGCGGCCACGATCCCCTCCGGCGACCACCGCTGAGATCCCCCTGCGCCTGGCGGCGCCCTAGGGATCGCCGAGCAGTGTGGTGGTGACCGCCCGGGGGTCCTGCTCCTCGCCACGGCGGACGAGGCGGAGGAGCGGACCGAACGGGAGCGGCGGTCGGGTGATCGTGTATGCGACGACCGACACCAGGCGGTCGAGATCGGACACGTAGCCGCGGCGGCCCATCTCGTCGAGGCCGTCGAGCTGCTCGGCCGCGCACCATGCCTGATCGCGGGCGGCCCGCAGCGAGAAGTTGAAGACGTGTCCCCCGCCCCACGTGGCCGCCCTGGCGGTCCAGCGCGACACGCGCCCGAGGTCACCAATGATGTTCACGAGCGAGCCGGCGAGCACATCGTTGATGGTGTCGAAGTCGGCGCGCACCCGCGCCAGGCCACCGTGCGCGGGCGCCACCTCCACGACCGCCTGGGCCAGGTCGTGGTTGACGTGGGCGTTGATGCCGAGCAGCAGGTGCTGCACGATCACCAGGTCGACGTCGGTCGCGACGTCCCAGGACGCCCGCCAGCACCGGGGCACCGTGCCCCCGCCGCCGTTGTGGCCCCGCCGGGCCCGCAGGTAGTGACCGGCGAACGTCACCGCGAGGAGCTCCATGCGCTCGCCGTCCTCGAAGCGGCCCTCCTCGATGCCGACCGCGACTTCGGCGGTCACCTGCGAGTAGAGGGCGGGGAAGAACCCGGCGGCGTCCGTCGCCGCGGCCGCGACCGCCCGCAGCTCCGCGGATGTCTCGGCGAGGACCACGTCACTCCGAGTCGGGAACGCGGGCGCCGATACATGATGGCCGCGACTCCGGCAGGATCGCTGATGGGCGGACCTGCCGGCGAGAGTCCCCGGGTGCGGCTCGTCGTTCGCGGCGGCCGATGTCCTGGTGGAACGCCACCTCGATGGACCGCTCATGGCGGTTCGCCACCCACACCCATGGCGATCACACCGGCGGCCTCCACGAGTTCGACGAGCGCGCCGTCCACCGCGCCGAGGCCGCCAACCTCGACCGCACCACCGGCACCACCCTCGACGCCACCCAGTTCAGCGAGAACGTCCTCGGGCCCTACCGCAACGGCGGCTACGACATCCCCGACCTGCTCATCGACGCCGTCCCCACCGGCAAGCCCGTGCCGAGCGCGGTCGAGATCGACCCCGTGTCCGTCACACTCGTCCTCGACGAGGGCGACGTGATCGACTTGGGCGACCGCGCCTTCGAAGTGCTCCACCTGCCCGGCCACTCCCCGGGCAGCATCGGCCTGTGGGACGCGACCTCGGGCACCCTGTTCTCTGGCGACGCCGTCTATGACGGTCCCCTCCTCGACGAGATCGACGGGTCCGACATCGACGACTACGTCGCCACCATGGAGCGGCTACGCGAGCTACCCGTCACCGTCGTCCACGGCGGCCACGAGCCCAGCTTCGACCGGCGCCGCCTGGTCGAGATCTGCGACACCTACCTCGCCCGCCGCCGCCCAGGCTGAGGACGGGGTTGCGCCATGAGCCGCTCGGTGGTCTGAGCCGCTGTGCTTTCACTGTCTGTTTCGTGTCGCTGCACACCGAGGACGGTCAGCTCTCCGCGGATGCGCCACTCGCACCGGCGACGCGGGTCAGCTTGAACGTGATGCCGCCTGTTCCCGTCACCTCGCCCCCGTTGCCGAGCAGGCTCACCTTTCCGGAGGCACTGATCTCGGCGTTGATCTCGATGGAGTCGATGCGATAGCCGGCGAGGGCACTCGGGATCGATCCGATGGCTTCACCCATGGCGGAGACGAACGCCTGCAGGTTGCCCTGGAGCCGCTCGACCGGGACCGCTTGCCGGCCGACACGGGCGTCGTCGCGTCGGAAGAACCGGCCCCGCTCTCCTTCGTCGTCGGCTGCGAGACCGAGGACCCACACGTGGTCAGCCTGCTCGCCATCAACCTGTTGTGCAGCCATCCAGCACCTCCTGTGGGACACGACGGCGGATCCTGATGTCAGGGTCGCCGTAGAGGACATAGAGCAAGCCCAGTGGGTTCCCGAACTCGTGCAGCAGCTCCTGGCGTGCTGTGACCAGGGCGTCCCCCACCGT
Organism: uncultured Acidimicrobiales bacterium; assembly: GCA_963842395.1. Lineage (GTDB taxonomy): Bacteria > Actinomycetota > Acidimicrobiia > Acidimicrobiales > VFJN01 > ZC4RG19. The sequence continues at coordinate 498,792 of CAWJGJ010000001.1, read as the reverse complement.
GCGCCCGGAGAGCAGCGCGCCGTAGAAGAACCGGGCATAGCGCGCGGCGACGAGGTCGGGCATGAGGGTCTCCGTGCCGACGACGGCTCGATGGTGGTATCGCAGGAACCACTCCGGCCAGGAATCGACGTAGTCCGGGTCGCGGTGAGCTGAGCCGCATGCGTTCAGGAACACGACAGGGCGTGTCGTGCGATCGCCGGAGCCGAGGCGCTGGATGAATTCCAGGTTCAGCTCCGACAGGGAGATCCGGTGACTGGCTCCCTCGTGTGCCGACAGCTCGATCTCGTAGTCGGCCGGATCCTCGAACCCGGTGTCGCAGTGGCAGGCGAAGTGCTGGATCTGCACATCCTGCGTGAACCCGTCGTCACCGTAGCGACGCCGCGGATCGAACAGCCCGTCGGCCAGCTCCGCGAGAACGGCGTCGGTCGACAGCTCGTGGTGCGGCCAGGGCCCGTTCAGCTCCACCTGCCCGGCGAGTCGGTTGAAGAAGTCGTACTCCTCGCGAGCGCCGGACATGGGCGCGTACCAGGAGAAGCTCACCGGGAGCTTGGGGTCGTTGTCCAGCAGCTGCCCCGCCGCCAGCCCGCCCTTCGTCACGTACGGGGTACGGCGGACGGTCGTCGAGTACCCGAGGAACCGCCGAGCGAAGGTCTCGATGTCGTCCATCGCGCCCGGGCGGCCCTGGTCGAACACCGGCAGCAGCTCGAACGGGAAGCCGCTCGAGTCACCTTCCACCTCGACCACCGGCACCTCGTCGGGAGTGATGGCCCAGCCCGGCAGGGCCTCGACGAAGATCTCCCGCAGCTCCGGCAGCGCACTGGGAGACGCCGGCGTGAAGGCGTCAGCGAGCATGCACGTGCGCATGAAGAGCTGGCGCAGCGCCCGCTGGACCTCGCTGCGATCGGGACGAAGCTGCGAGCCGACATCGTCCTTGAACCCGCGCAGCAACTTCGCGACCGGTCGACGGGCCTTGAGCAGGGTCTCACGAGGAAAGGTCAAGGTCGCGGACCGTCCCGAACCCGTGCCGGTGAAGATGATCTGTTCGCCGTCGCCGACCGCACTGACCTTGATCGTGACGATCGGCGGCTTCATGCGCGGGCCGATGCCACGAGCTCGATCTCGACGAGCTGGATGAGGCGACCACGCTGCATCAGCCGCATCCACAGCGTCGCGCCATGCAGGTCGGCGTCGATGCTCAGCTCCCACGTGACACGTTCCCGTCCACCGTCGCCGATGATCGACACCGCGTGCTCCGCGCGCTCGATCGAAAGGTCCGCGGTGTCGAGCTCGATCTCGAAGGGGACCCGTTCCGCTGTGTCGCCGTCCTCGATGACCACCGGTACCTGGGTGCCCTCCATGAGCTCCTCTGGTCCGAGCGTGGCGTGTAGTCGGTAGGACTCCCCCTGCGTCACCACGAAACGACCGTCATCGTCGGGCGGGATCGCCGTCGCTGACTCGTCGTGCAGCTCGACGGCGAGCACGCCGCGGTAGTTGACGAGCGGTTGCGGCTGGTGCGCGCTGCGCAGCACCGACGCCACCGCGGAGTCCAGCGCCTCCGACCGGAGATTCGACGCGTCCACGGTGTCGGCTTCGCCGGTCTCCGAGAGGAGTTGCTCAGTTCGAACATCGACCTGCCGTGTCACGAGCTGGGACGCGGAGCCGAAGATGAGCGCCCACGCGAGAATCTGGCTCGCGGAGTCGAACGCGCCCAGGCCGGGAAGGAAGTCACCCCGGACGAGCAGGAGCCCGAGCACCGCGGTCAGCGCGCCGGTCGGAGGCTTGAGGAGAATGCTCCAGGCCAATGCGGAGCCGAGGCCCGGGTTCACCCGCCGGGCGACGGGTCGCAGCGACGACGCGCCGAGGATGATCGCACCGACGGCGCCCAAGAGCTCGACGAGGGCGACATCTCCCGGACGCCCTGCCGATGTTCCACCATCGTCCGAGACGGCCCCCGTCGGGCAGACCTCAGGACTCTCGGACGGGAAGCAGAGCGGGAGGGCTGACGGCGCGACCGCGCCCACCACGGCGAACGTGATGACGAGCACCACCATCGTGGCGGTCGCGCCAGCGACCAGGTTGCGAAACTGGCGCAACCGCATCAGCTCCGCGTGCGCAATCTGGTTGCTCGCGCCGACCGCGCTGACGAGGGCCTCCCGTTCCGTGTCGGTCAGGTCCTGGCCGTTCACCCGGCCGGCGATCTCCTCAGCCCGCAGCCGGCGGGGATCCCCGAACGGGAGCCGACGCACGAGGCCCTCGAGCCGCGGCATCTGGCCGCGGATGTACGAGGCGGGAGCGACCCGGAGCAGCGCCTCCTCCGCTGCATCGATGTGCGCGATCGCCCGGTCCTGCCGGCGCCCGGTTCGAAACGACATGCGCAGCCACCAGGGACGGGTTCCGGACGGCACCACTGCATCCCTGGCCGCGTCCAGATGGCTCAGCACGCTGGTGAAGACCGGCTCGTAACGGTGCTCGTCGCCGGCATTCGCCCACAGCCAGTGAGCCAGCGCCTCGAGCTCGGCGGTCCTCGTCAACAGCGATTCGAGCGCGGCTGAACTGCCTCGATCGGGTGTAGGTGCGCGACCTCCACGACCGCCCGATGCGATCGCACGACCTGGAGAAGTCGGCACCACGGCCGAAGACTATGGGACGCCGAGCGGGCGTGACGCGATGCCCCACCCTCGCGAGTGCGCCTCGCCGCCGGCTGAGTCTTCGACACCGGGTCCACATGAACCGCCGTCCGCTGACATCGCTGCCGCTTTCATCGTCGGTTTCGTGTCGCTGCACAGCCGCTTGTGCCCCCCGTTCCGGCGTTCCGGCGTTCGTTCGTGCCGGATTCCGCAACGTGCGAACGCCGGTTTGGGGTACCGCGCCGGGGCGCGATGACTTGGCTGATCACGGCACGTCTGATGTACGACACGGCCGTTCCGCACGTGTCGCCCGGCCACGAAGGGGAAGGCGCCATGGAGATCATCAACCTGGGTGAAGGGGACGGGCTTCCGCCAGTGGACTGGGCCGCCGTCACCGAGAAGCTCGATGCGGGATCGGCACCGGCTCCAGACGCGCACAACTCTCGGACGACCTGGCTCACGACGGTGAACAAGGACGGCAGCCCGCATGTGACTGCGGTAGGCGCCCTCTGGCTCGATGGCGCGTTCTGGTTCCAAACGGGATCGGGCACCCGGAAGTGCCGCAACGTCGCGCGCGATCCGCGCTGCTCGATCGCCGTGTCGATCCGCGACGCGGACGTCGTCATCGATGGTGACGCCGCCCGGGTGACCGATCCGGGCATGCTGGCGCGCATTGCGAAGGCGTGGGCGGACAACGGTTGGCCGGCGGAGCCCGACGAGAGTGGTTCCGGCATCACCGCGCCGTTCAACGCACCGTCGCAAGGACCACCGCCGTGGCACGTGTATCGCGTCGAGCCACGCTCGGCGACTGTCGCGTTGGGCACAGAGCCGGGTGGCCTAACTCGCTTCAGGTTCTGACCACGGGGAAGGAGGAACGCCCTCGCTCAAGGTGGCGCCGATGGCACAGCGTGACGATCGATCCGGCCACCACGCCGGGGCGGGCCGCGGGTCCCATCGGGCGACTGGTCGGATCGGCAGCCGGTCGTTGGCCCCTCCCGGCCGAGGGCTGGGCCGAACCGCTCGGTGCGTCAGCCGGTAACGGCGTTGCCTTCGGCATCGACCAGGTTCCACACGCCGCCGACGCCCTGGCCGTTCGTGTCGCCGGGAGCCACGTCGCCAGCGAAGTGGTAGAGCGGCCAGCCGTTGTAGGTCACCTGCGGGGATCCGTCGGGCCGGTCCGAGGTGCCGATGAGGCTCTCGTCGGCACCGCTTCCGGCCGCAGCCGGGCCAGCCAGCGGGGGCCACGTGTCCGCACAGCCCTCGGCGCAGGTGCTGGCCCCCTGGGCGTCGGGCATGAACAGGTACAGCGCCATGCCGTCGGCGTCGACGAGGATCGTGCCAAGGTCGCTGTCCGCCGTCGCGACCGTTGTCACGGACTCGGTCTCCGCCGTGGTCGTGGTCGTGTCGTCCGCGGCTTCCTCGGTGGTCGTGGTCGTGTCCGCGGCCGAGTCGTCGTCGCCATCGTCACCGCACCCGGCGAGGCCGACCATGCCGACCACCGCCAAGCACCCGACCACCCGGCGGACGGAACGCGCTGTGAATCCCATGGACCCTCCTTACGTCGAGGCCAGCGGTGGGATCGGTGGCCGTGGTTCCGTGATGACATACCGCCGACGCCGCCGCAGGGATCTCACTGGATAGCGGTCTTGCTGACCGCCGCCTCGTCCGACCCCGAGCGACGCGTCGTCGACCGACCGGTCGATCAGCCGGTCGATCGGCCGTGGCCGGGCAGCCGCGTCCGGGACTCAGGCCGGGCGGAACGACTCGAGGTGCCTACTCCCCCGCTCCCCCACCGACATCCGAACGGCCGTTCGCTGACTCGTCGCTGTCGTTCAACTCCCGGGCCACGTCCGGGGTAGCACCGAATCCGGTCCCGGGGCACGTGGTCATCACGGCCGCGGCGTCGTGTTCGGCTCGGTCGACGTCCACCGTCCGCGGCAAGCTCGGCGCCGGTGACCTCGGACGACTCACTAGTCGTTGTACTCGCGGAGCTCCTCAAGGCTGCACTCGTCATCCCAGTACTGCATGTTGCTTCCGGGGATCGCCTGATCGAGCATGTAGAGCACCTGGCTAAAGGGGCCACCATCGCAAGCTCCCATAAGGGGATTCTTTGCTTCGGCAGTCGCAGGCGTAGCCATCAGGGCGACTGTGGCGGTACCCGCGGCGACGGTGGTGATGATTCTGGTGATTCGAGTCATGGCCTTTCTCCTTGCTCGAGGAGAGCCCTTTGAGCACCGGATGGTGAGCGGGCTGAAGTGGGTCGAAGCATGAGGCCTGATGACCTGTCGGGTGATCGGGGCAATCCCCCGTCTGATGCCCCAGCTCGAGCTGCAGAGGTGGGCGCTGGCGACTGGCGAGGTGAGTCGCTGGGCAGGTCGGTGAGCCATTGGCGTTGCCACCGACCACCCACCCACCCGGGCACTTCGTCGGCCACGGCTTGCGCCACCAGCGCCGCCACCACGAAGGCCCGCATGGCCGCCATCCGACCTCGTGGACCCCTAGGGTCCCGGCGTGCAGTCCCACGAGTTCTCCTTCGAGGTCGAGGCGACCCCCGCCGAGGTGTGGCGGGCCCTCCATCCCCGGCTGGAGCGCGGCGTGATCGAGCACGGCACCGTGCGGATCGAGATCGTCCATCCCGGCGACGCCGACGGGGTGGGCCTGGTGCGGCACTGCACGTTCCGGGTCCCCCGCTACCTGCTAAGCGGGGGGGTGGGACGCTCCTGGGAGGTGGTCACCGAGTCCCGCCCACCCGAGTTCTCGCGCTACGAGGCGGTGGGCAAGCCGCTGTGGTCGCGGGCCGGCGGCTGGCACCGGATCGAGCCGGTCGACGGCGGGCGCACGCGGGTCACGTTCGGCGAGACCTACGAGGCGTTCAACCGGCTGGCCCGCCGGCTGCTCGAGGCCCGGGTCCACCGCGCCATCTCGGCCGACAACGACGCGCTGATCAGGCAGGCGGTCGAGCGGGGGGTGGCGGCACAGCGGACCCGCGGCGCGGGCCCGTGACCCGGGCGAACGGCTGCCATGGCCGTGAAGACGACAGGGCTTGTCATAGGCAGCGCCGACACCGATGTCCGCGGAACGACGACACTGGTCCGACGAGCTGCCACCTGAGCGTCGACGCGGTCACCTACGCGCTCCTCGATCCGTGGGTCTGATGGCGACCGGCCCCGCCGCCGGCGCGGTGCTCGGGCACCTGCTGTCCCAGCGGGCCTGCCGGGCCTACGCCGCCGATCCCGTCCCCGACGACGACCTGGCGACCATCCTGCGGGCCGCCACCCACGCGCCGAGCGCGGAGAACCGCCAGCCGTGGGTGTTCGTGGTGGTGCGGGATCCCCTCACACGCGCCGCGGTGGCCGAGCACACACGCCGGCTGTGGGACGCGGGCGGCCGCGGTCACGCCCGGCAGAGCCTGGCCCCGCCGCTGTTCGCCGGCGTCGACCGGTTCATGACGGAGGGCTACGGGGCCGCCCCGGTGCTGGTGGTCGTGGCCGGTGACGGCCGGGACGGCCTACCGCCCGCGGCGGTGGCCGCGTCGGTGTTCCCCGCGGTGCAGAACGTGCTGCTCGCCGCGGCAGCGCTGGGCTACGGCTCGGCGCTCACCACACTGGCGGCCCACGACCCGGCCGGCCTGGCCACCTTGGTGGACCTGCCCGACGGCGTGCACCCGCTGGCGGTGGTCCCCCTCGGGCACCCCGCGGCGCGGCTGGGGCCGCCGCGGCGGCGCCCGCTGGCCGACGTGGCCCACCTCGACCGGTACGGGACGCCGTTCGCCCCGGTCACGGGCCCGCACCGCGAGTCCGCTGTGCCGCCACCCCCCGCTCGACCGCCTGCCTGATCAGCGCGTCGTTGTCGGCCGAGATGGCGCGGTGGACCCGGGCCTCGAGCAGCCGGCGAAAGTCCTTGCGTCACGCCGTCGGGAGGTCCCCGTGCTGGTCGCTCGGGGCGTCGCGGTACGTGCTTCCCTTCGATCGGGACCTTGTCGATCGCCGACCGATACGCACCACCAGCCCTGTCGATTCGGTTCTGCGGCCTCCTGGTCTCCGGACTGCCGGCCGCCGCGCCAACACCGCACCGGCCGTGTCGTACCTTGGGGGCATGGCGACCGTCGACGACGTGGCCCGGATCGCATCGCGGCTGCCGGACGTCACCGAGGGCGAGCGGCACGGCAACCGGACGTGGTCGGTCGGCGGGAAGGCCTTCGCGTGGGTGCGGCCCTTCAGCAAGGCCGACATCCGGCGGTTCGGCGTGGTCGAGCCACCGGCGCCCCCGATCCTCGCCGTACGCGTGGAGGACCTCCACGAGAAGGAGGCGGTGCTCGCCGACCCACCGCTGGGCTTCTTCACGATCCCGCACTTCGACGGCTTCGCTGCCGTGCTGATCGAGCTCGACCCGGCAGAAGACGATGCCGTGCGCGACGCGCTCGTCGACGCCTGGCTGGCGTGCGCGCCCCCCACACTGGCCAAGGCGTACCTCGACCACGAGCACGGGTAGGCCGGAAAGCCCGCCCACACTTCCCTTGGCGAATCGACGCGACGGTCGACCCCACCGGCGGGCGGGGTGGGGCCCGGCATCAGGGCGACCCACCGTGGCCGTCGTCCCGGTCGGGAGCGAACGGCCACTCCTCGAATGCCACGCAGCGACCGTCGGTGTCGAAGCGGAGGACCCAGAGGTCGCGCCAGCGGCGCCCTCCCGGGCTGTCGTAGGCCACGGCGACACGCACCACGGCGGTGGTGCCGTCGACCGCGACGACCTCGCTCGTCATGGTGAACGCCTCGTCTGCGCCCTCCCGTTCGCGCTCCCACAGCGAGCGGATCGCCGTCAGGCCCTCGACCGGCGGGGACCACGGCGACACCCGATAGGTGGCCTCCGCCCGGAAGAGCTCTGACAGGCCGTCGGTCCCGGCCGTCCGCCAGGCCCGTTCGTACCCGTCGACCCATCGCCTCACCGTGGCGCGTTCCATAGCTGCCATGATGCGCCCTCGGCCGGGTCGCCGGGCTACCGGTGCTGGGCGGCTGGTCGAGGCGGGCAAGGTCGATAGCGTCGGCCAGAGCCTGGTTGCCGGCCCACTTCTCCCCCACCGCGCCCACCGTCGCTGTGGAACGGTCCGCCGGCATAGTTGCGTATTCGGCTGTCTCATGTTGGTCGGAGTTCCAGCGGCTGCCATCCGGGCTCGAACGGAGATGGTGACGTCGGCGCCGGTCGGTAGCGTCCGTGCCCATGGCGGATCTTCGAGTCCAGATCGAAGACTTCTGGCGCCGGCGCACCGAGATCGGCCCGGACGACTCGGACGTCATGGCTGTGATCCACGAGGCGATCGATCTGCTCGACAGGGGCGAGGCGCGCGTCGCCGAGGTCGTCGATGACGAGGTCGTGGTCCACGAGTGGCTGAAGCAGGCCATCCTGCTGCTCTTCCAACAGGCCCGGATGGTCACGCGGGAGTTGGGACCGTTCGAGTTCGCCGACAAGATCCCGCTGAAGTCGGGCTACGAGGCGGCCGGCGTGCGCGTCGTGCCAGGCGCCTCGGCTCGCTGGGGTTCGTTCCTCGACCGCGGGGTCATCCTCATGCCCAGCTACGTGAACATCGGGGCCCGGGTCGGTGCACGGTCGATGGCCGACACGTGGTCCACCGTGGGGTCGTGCGCCCAGATCGGCCGCGACGTCCACCTCTCTGGCGGAGTCGGGATCGGGGGTGTGCTCGAGCCGCCCCAGGCGGCGCCCGTGATCATCGAGGACGAGGCCTTCATCGGCAGCCGGGCGATGGTGACCGAAGGCGCCCGGGTAGGACGCGGGGCGATGCTGGGCGCGGGCGTCGTGCTCAACCCGTCGATCCCGGTGGTCGACGGCGAGACGGGCGAGGAAGTCTCCCGGGGTGTTGTGCCGCCCTGGTGCCTGGTCATCAACGCCACGCGGCCCAAGGACCTGCCAGGCGGCACGTTCGGCTTCCCCTGTGGCCTGATCATCAAGCGTTTCGCCGAGGGCGAACGCCACGACAAGGCGACGCTCAACGTCATTCTCCGCGAGCACGGCGTCGCCACCTGAGCCCGACACGGCAGAACAGCCGGCGGGCGCGCCGTGGCGACCTCCAGCGCGGCGATCGCCACGTCGCTCGGACCACCCGATGAGCCCACCTTCCCCGTCGAGACGATGTTGGAGGTGCTAGGACGCTCGCTGCGTCGGGCGTCACGAGGCCGTCGACGACAGGCAGCACCTCGGCGAGCCCCACGAGCTCCAGGAGCGCGAGCACCGAGGGTTCCGCACGGCGTAGCCGGATCCGGCCACCGCACCTGAGCGCGGTCAGCTGCAGGCGCGCCAGGGTGTCGACGACGTCGGCAGCCCGGCCGGAAAGCAGCCCGACATCACAGGTCACGACCACCGAGTGGCCGTCGAGCAACAGGGAGCGGACGCACACGCACCACGCCGCAGTCGCGGCGTCACACGCATGCGCGTCGAGCACGACCACCGCGTCGACCTCGCGGTCGGGCGGGTGCGGCGCAGGTCCGGCTGTGTCCACGCGATGAGAGACCAGCCGCCGGGACGAAACTCGTCGCGACGAGTTTCGCGGCGACCGCAGTTGTAGGCGGCATGATCGACGACGAGGCCCGACGGGCCCACGCCAGGCCCCTCAGACCCGGGGCCGTCCTCGCGCTCGTGTGCGGCGCCCAGTTCATGGTCACGCTGGACGTGGCCATCGTCAACGTCGCGCTCCCATCGGTGGACGCCGATCTGGGGCTGGCCCCGGCCGATCTCCAGTGGGTGGTCATCACCTACGGCCTGATGCTCGGCGGTCTGCTGCTGCTCGGCGGCAGGGCCGGCGACCTGCTCGGCCGGCGGCGCGTCCTCCTCGCCGGGCTGGCCCTGTTCGGGGGCGCGTCGCTCACCGCCGGGCTGGCGGGGTCGTTCAGCCAGCTGGTCGCTTCGCGGGCGGTCCAGGGGGTGGGTGCCGCCCTGGTCGCCCCGGCCGCCCTGGCGATCCTCGTCGGCACGTTCGCCGAGGGCGCCGAGCGGAACAAGGCGCTCGGGATCTTCGGGGCGGTCGGCGGCAGCGCCGCCTCGGTCGGGGTCGTGCTCAGCGGTGTCCTGACCACGGGTCCCGGCTGGGAGTGGATCTTCTACATCAACGTCCCGATCGGCCTCGCCATGCTCGCGCTGGTCGTCCGCTACATCCCCGCCGACGCGAGCAGGAAGCGAGGTCGAGCCGACCTGCCTGGGGCCGTCACCGCGACCGGCGGGCTGATGGCCGTGGTGTACGCCATCAACAAGAGCGTCGACCACGGCTGGACCTCGGGTACGACGATCGGGTTCATGGCGATCGGCGTGGCCGCCCTCGTCGTCTTCGTCCTCATCGAGCGTCGCTCGCCGTCCCCGCTCGTGCCCCTGTCGATGTTCCGGAGGCCGACGCTGAACGCCGCCAACCTCGTCGCCGCCCTCGTGTTTGGCTCGTTCTTCGCGACGATCTTCCAGGCGTCGCTGTTCATGCAGCAGGTGCTCGGGTACTCGGCCCTGCGCACCGGCGTGGCGTACCTCGCGATCGCCGCGACGGCCGTCGTCATCGCCGCCGGTGTCGCGCCCCGGGCGCTGGCCCGGCTGGGCGCCGGCTGGGCGCTCGCGATCGGCCAGGTCAGCTCGGCCATCGGGCTGCTCCTGCTTGCGCGGGTGCCCGTCGACGCCGCCTACCGGACCGACCTCCTCCCCGGCTTCGTCCTCGTCGGTGTCGGCATCGGTCTGTCCGCCGTCTCGGTGCAGGTCACGGCGTTCATCGGCATCCCCGAGTCCGTGAGCGGGCTGGCGGGCGGCATGGTCGAGACGGCCAAGGAGGTCGGCGGCGCGATGGGCACGGCGATCGTCGCGTCGGCGGCCATCGCCCGTACGAGCGACGTGGCGGCCGCCGGTGCTCTCCCGCAGGTCGCGTTCACCGAGGGGTTCCGACGGGGATCGCTCGTCGCCGCCGGTTTCAACGTCGTCGGCGCCCTGGCCGCCGTCGTCGTGCTGCGACGGGCCGAACGATCCGCTGCGCGTGCCACGTCCGGTCCAGAACCGGCGCTCGCCGACTGAGGACGAGACACGATGGACATGAGAGCGATCAACCCTGCCGCCATCGATGAGTACCGCCGATCGCGGGGCCGCCTCTCGGGCGACATGGCCGCGCTTCGCGTCCTGCTCCTGACCACGACCGGTCGGAGGACGGGCGAGCTCCACACGACCCCGCTGGGCTACGTCGAAGACGACGGCCGCTTCGTCGTCGCCGCGTCCGCCGGCGGGGCCCCGTCGGACCCGGACTGGTATCGCAACCTTGTTGCGTCACCGCGGGTCACGGTCGAGGCCGGTCCCGACGCATGGGCGGCCGTCGCCACGGTCGCCGACGGGCCGGACCGCGCGCACCTCTTCGACAGGCTCGCCGCGACCCTTCCGGGCATGGCCGACTACGCGGCGACCGCCGGGCGGGAGATCCCGGTCGTGGTGCTGACCCGCGGAGAAGCCCGCGGGTGCTGCGCCTCACGGCCGACCTGGTCGCCGAGATGCGCTGCGTGACGATCATCGTCACCCACAACATGGACCACGCCCTGGCTCTTGGTGAGCGGCTGCTGGTGATGAGCCGCGGCACCGTCGTCAACGACATCAGGGGCGCCGAGAAAGGCGCCCTCACCGCGGAGGCGGTGGTCGAGCTGATCACCCCGTCCGATGACGGCGCCAGCGACCGGACGTTGCTGCCCGACTTCGCCGTCGACCCTGTCCAGACCCGACCAGTGGAGACCCGATGACCACCGACACCCATGAGCCCGCGGGGCAGCCCAACGAGCGGGACCCCCTCGCCCTGTGGGCGAACGAGAGCACCTACACGACGCTCGGCGAGATCACCGAGGCTGCGCGGGCCGCGCTGGACACCGACGTGCTGGAGTTCCTGGACAGCGGAGCCGGCGACGAGGTGACCCTGCGGCGCAACCGAAAGGCGTTCGCCCGCTGGTCGTTCCGGCCCCGCGTGATGAGCGGCCGGCCCGTGCCCTCGACGGCGACGACCTTCCTGGGGATCCGGCTCAGCCTGCCCGTGCTGACCGCTCCGTTCGGCGGCGACCGGCTGTTCCACCCCGACGGGCATCTCGCCGTCGCCCGCGCCAACGCGGCCGAAGGGGTGGCCAGCATCGTCCCCGAGGTCGGGTCGTTCTCCCTGGAGGACGTCGCTGCCGCTGGTCCGGCCGCCGCGCGGGTCGCGCAACTGCACCCCATGGGCCCGCCCGACAACTTCGTGGCGATGCTCGCCCGCATCCAGCGGGCTGGCTACCACGCAGTGTGCGTCACGGTGGACAGTCCGACCGGCGGCTGGCGGGACCGCAACCTGCGCAACCGGTTCAGCCCCGACCTGTCGGTGGCCATGGGCAACTACCCGCCCGGCGGTGCCGTCGCCCTCGAGGAGGTGATGGGCCAGTACTTCACCCGGGACAAGCCGGTCTGGGCGTGGGAGCAGCTGGCCGAGCTGATGACCGAGACGACCCTTCCGTGGATCGCCAAGGGGATCCTGACCGGCGAGGACGCCGAGGAGGCGGCGGCCGCCGGGGCGAGCGCGGTGCTGGTCTCCAACCACGGCGGGCGACAGCTCGACGGGGCACCCGCCGCGCTCGGCCAGCTGCCGGAGGTGGCCGCCGCGGTCGGCGGGCAGCTCCAGGTCGCCCTGGACAGCGGGGTGCGCCGCGGCTCCGACATCGTCACCGCGATCGCGCTCGGCGCCGACGTGGTCGTGCTCGGCCGCCTGGCCGCCTACGGGCTCGCTGCCGCAGGCGAACACGGTGTCCGACGTGTCCTGCAGCTCCTACGGGAGGAGATCGTCACCGTGTTGACCCTGCTGGGACGGGGTGGCATCGGCGAGCTCGACCGTGCCGCCCTCGACGACGCGGGGTGACCCCGGCGCGGGGCGGTGCGACAAATGGCTCTCGCGGCTGCCTCCGCCACAACACCCATTACGACGAACACACCGCCTGGGCCCACCCAGTCACGCACGCCGCTTGACCGCCACCAGCCCTGGGCTGTCTAGCCCAGGGCCTCGACCACCACCTCGGCGGCCTCCGCGATGAGGGCGTTGTCGAACTCGGCGCCCTCGACGTCGCGGCTGGACATGACCGCCAGGACGATGGGGTCGCCCTCCGGCGGCCACAGGACGGCGATGTCGTTACGGGTGCCGTAGCCGCCCGACCCGGTCTTGTCGCCGACCTCCCAGTCGTCGGGGACCCCGGCGCGGATCAGCTCGTCACCGGTGACGTTGCCCAGCATCATCTCGGTGATGATCTCGCGCTTCTCCTCGGGCAGGGCGTCGCCCAGGGTGAACTCGCCCAGGCTGGTGGCCATGGCGCGCGGGGTGCTGGTGTCGCGCACATCGCCTGGCACGGCCTCGCTCAGCCCCGGCTCGATCCGGTCCACGTGGATGACGTCGTCGCCGATCGCCTCCAGCGCCTCGCCCAGCCCCTCCGGGCCGCCGAGCTCCGCCAGGAGCAGGTTGGCCGCGGTGTTGTCGCTGTAGCGCAGGGCCGCATCGCCGATCTCGAGCAGGGACATGCCGGTGTCCACGTGCTGTTCAGTGATGGGGGTGTAGTTGACCAGGTCGTCCTCGGTGTAGGTGATGACCCGGTCGAGCTCGTCCACGGAGATCTGCTGGAGCACGGCGCCGAAGGCCAGAACCTTGAAGGTCGAGCAGTAGGCGAACCGTTCGTCCGCGCGGTACTCGACGACCTCGTCGGTGCCGGTGTCGAGCGCGTAGACGCCGAGCCGGGCGTCGAACGCCTCTTCGAGGCGGGCGAACTCCGGGTCGGTGGCCCCGGCGGCTCCGGTGGCTCCGACCGACGGCGTCGGCTGAGCCGGACCGGCCGTTCCGTCGGACGTCGAGCAGCCGGTGAGCACGGCCAGCGCCAGCGCGGCCAGGCACACGAGCTCCGCCCGTCGGGTCATCGGCAAGGGCATGGACGGACTCCTTCGGTCTGTCGCTGTGTGGTTCCGTGCAGCAGTCTCACGGCCGTTTCCCATGCTGTCGAAGACGCCAATGACGAGTTTCATGCGTTTCCGGCATAGTGTGCGAGGTGCATGGACCTCGTCGGCGCCTGCAGGGCCTTTGTGTACGTCAGCGATAGGGGCAGCTTCACCCTCGGCGCAGCCGCCGCTCGTATCCCCCAACCGGTCGCCAGCCGCCGAGTCGCCGCCTTGGAGAAACACCTGGGCGCACGGCTGTTCGACCGCTCCCCGCGGCGGTCGACGCTCACCCGCTTCGGCCGTGACATGCTGCCGTCGGCCCGGCGCCTGGTCGACCTGGCCGAGGCGATGGAGTACGACGCGCAGCGGGCCCGACAGGCCCCGTTCGCCCTGGCCGTCCCCGACACCTGCCCCACACGGGAGCTCGCACTCCTCACCGCCGAGGCCCGGCGCGAGGGCCTGCGCCTGGACCCGCGCCCCGCACCGCCCGGGGGGCGCGCGCACCTGCTGCGCTCACGCGAGGTCCGCGCCGCCATCACCTGTGTGCCGCCCGAGGAGGGGACCTGGACGGTGCCCCTGGGGCTGGCGGGCACGGTCGAGCCCCGGGTGTCCGTCACCTATCTCGAGACCCTCCGCGTCGGCAGGGCCGACCCGCCCTCCAGAGCGCGCCGCGTGTGGATCCAGCCCGAGGACGACGTTCCGCACGTCCGCGACCCGCTGAACCGAATCCGCGACGCCGTGGGCCTGCGGCCCGCGCAGGTCGCCGTCGCTTCCTCCCTGGCCTCGGCCGCCGCCGAGGCCCTGGGATCGGCGGACCTACTGCTCTGCGCGCGCCGCCAGGCCCGGGACCTGGGCCTGCACTGGCGCCCCACGGGTGAGGTCCGCCTTGCCCGCGGCTACGACGTGGCCGCCAACGACGCGGAGGACACCGACCGCGTCCGGGAAGCGCTGTGGGAGCCCCTCGCCCGTTGCCTGGGAGCGCCAGCCGGAGACGAGGACGGGGATTGAACGACACGGCACTGCTCAGGGAGCTGAGCGACGAACTCGACGACGGAGGGCTGCACGGGTCGTTCCTGGTCCGGGACCTGCGCACGGGCGAGGAGATCGGCATCGAACCCGACCTGGAGTTCCCCTCGGCCTCCCTGGTGAAGGTCCCGCTCGCGGTCGCCGTCCTGGACCGGGTGCACCGGGGCGAACTCGACGGAGCCGCCCAGATCCTGGTCCGCCCCGGGAGAGTGACAACACCCGGCCCCATCGGCCTGACCAGGTTCCGGCACCCGGCCCGGATCGCGATCGACGACCTGCTCTACCTCAGCACGTGCCTCAGCGACAGCACCGCGTCGGACGCCCTGTTCGACCTCACACCGCCCACCGAGGTCGCGGCGATGCTGCGTGCCGCCGGCCTGCGCGGCATCACCGTCCGGCACACCATGAGCACACTCAACGAAACCCCCGCTGACCGCCTCTCGCACGCCGAGGTCGACCTGGCGCACACCCTGGCCATCGGAGCGGGAACCCCCGGTCGGGGCCACCGGATCCCGCAACTGGACGTCACCCGTACCAACTCCGGAACGGCGCGGTCCTTCGTCGACCTGCTCCAGGCGCTGTGGACCCCGTCCAGGATCGACCCCGAGGTCACCGCGCGGGTGCGCGAGCTGATGGCCGGCAACGTGCTGCGGCACCGGCTGACGCCCGACTTCAGCTCCGACGCATCGGTGTGGTCGTCCAAGACCGGCACCCTGCTCAACCTGCGCCACGAGGTGGGCGTGGTGGAGCACGCCGACGGGCAGACCTTCGCCGTCGCCGCGCTCACCGCCTCGCGCGTGCCCGCCTCTCGCCAGCCGGGCGCCGAGGCCCTCATGGCCCGGGTCGCCCGCACCCTGCGGGACCACCTCCGCGCGGCCTGACCCTTCTGTCGTGAGCGGCCGGCACTCCGACCTCGGGCACGCAGATGTCGCGGCACTGACACCGAACCCCGTTCGCTGACACGGGTGTCGTTTCGCTGTCACTTTCGTGTCGCTGCACACCGAGTTCAGGGGCGCGCCGGATATTGGAGCGACACGAGCAGCTGATCGTGCAGATTGGCGTTGGAGTACAAGCCACCGCCTTGATCGGCTGCATGTCCTCCCATTCGATCCGTGAAACGGCCGCCCGCTTCCTCGACGAGAAGAACCCACGGCGCGTGGTCCCAGATGTGGCAGCACTCTGCCAAGAAGCCGTCGATTTCGCCACGAACGAGTTCGACAAGCGCGAGGGGGCTTGCCGCCGCGGGTCCCGCACCCGGCGGGAGGCGCGCTCTGGACTCGTCGTCCAGAGCTTCGAGCACAGCATCATTCAGCACCGCGGTGGTACTGACTTCCAGGCGCCGGGCCTCGGCCTGCTCGCGTGGCCAGCACGACTCGAAGGAACCGCCACCTCGGGTCGCCCACCAGCAGCGTCCCAGCGCAGGAGCGGCGACGACTGCGATCTCCGTGTTCCCGGCAACCTCCAGGGCCACGTGGACTCGCCAGTTCGGGTCGCCCCGACAGAAGAACGAGGTGCCATCGATCGGGTCGAGGATCCAGACCCGATGGGATTCACCGAGTCGACCAAGCTCCTCGCCCAGGAGCGCATCCTCTGGCCGCGCCGCTGACAACGTCTCGCGAAGCAATCGCTCGACCGCTCGATCTGCTTCCGTGACTGGCGTCCCGTCGGCCTTCAGCGTTGCTGTAACGCCAGACTCGAAGTGAGCGAGCGCGAGCTCCGCCGCCACGTCCGAGGTTTCGAACGCGAGGCGGAGGTCGTCAACGCCGTTCACCGCGGTCGACGCTATCGACCCAGCCCTGCCCACAAGGTGCCGGTAGTCAGCGGCCTTCGGTCCGTCGACCGGCACCGGGGCAGGGACAGCGTCCGCCCCGATGCCGGCCGGCGATGGCTGCCCTCCGGCCGGGAGAACCATGAGGACAGCGAGCATGCGTAGACACTGCGCATCCGAGGCCGGTCACCTCGTGGGCTGGTCGCACCCTGACGGTCGCCGGCTACCAGGCCTCGGGCGGCATCCGCGGCGCGGTCGCCCAGACCGCCGAACAGCTCTACGAGGGCGCTCCGCCCGAACAGCGCCCCATGTTGCGTGACCTCCTGCTGCGCCTGGTGGCGCCCAACCCCGAGGGCGAGCCGGTGCGGTCGCGGGTCTCCCGCCGGGTCGTGGCCGCCGACCCCGAACGCGACCAGATCATCGAACAGCTCATCTCCGCCCGGCTGGTGACCAGCGACGAAGACGTGGTGGAGCTGGCCCACGAGGCGATCGCCCGCGCCTGGCCCCGGCTGCGCGGCTGGCTGGAGGACGACGTCGAGGGGCAACGGACCTGGCGGCACCTCAGCGCCGCCGCCGAGGCGTGGGACGCCATGGGCCGACCACACAGCGAGCTCTACCGCGGCGTTCGGCTGGACCAGGCGGTCGAATGGCGCGACCGGGCAACGCCTGACCTCAACGCCCTCGAGCGAACCTTCCTCGGCGCCAGCCGGACAGAACGCGACCGCCAGCGGCAACTCGAGGCCGACCAGCTCAAGCGCACCGCCCGAGCGAACCGGCGGCTCCGGGCCCAGCTCGCGGCCCTCGGCGTCGCGCTCGTGGTCGCCATGGTCGTGGGTGTCGTCGCCGTCCGCCAGCGGGACCGGGCCACCCAACAGGGGCACATCGCCACCGCCCGGGAGCTCGCCGCCGCCGCCAACGCCAACCTCGACGTCGACCCCGAACGCAGTGTCCTGCTCGCCCTCGCCGCGGTCGACCGGTCCCGATCCGGCGATGGTGCGGTGTTGCCCGAGGCCGAGCAGGCGCTGCACGACGCGGTGACCGCGTCGCGGGCGGTGCTGCACGTGCCGGACGTGGGCGGTGCCGTCGAATGGAGCGCGGACGGCACCCGGTTCGCCTCCGCGGGCGCGGATGGCACCGTCCTCGTTCACGACGCCGCCACCGGGGAGGCGGTGCTGACGCTCGCCGCCCACGATGCCCCGGTCAGCGGCATCGCCTTCAGCGGCGACGGCGCGCTGCTCGGCACCACGGGCGAGGACGGCTACGCCAGGGTCTGGGACCTGGAGACCGGGGAGGAGCTGCACGTGTTCGAGAGCCCGGCGGGACGCGATGCGCTGGCACCCACGTTCAGCCCCGACGGATCGCTGTTCGCCGCCTCGCTGGTGAACGAGAGCTTCATCCGCATCCTGGACCTCGGTAGCGGGCAGGCCGTGCGCGACATCGAGATCCTGGGGGGCTGCTGCCCTCGGAGCATCGCGTTCGACCCGAGCGACCCGAGCGGTGCCCGGATCGTCGTCGCGTTGGAGGGCGGATCGGCCGTCGTCGTGGACGTCCGATCGGGTGTCGAGGTGCTCGACCTGGGTGTGCCCGAGGCGACCGACGCCGCCTGGAGCCCGGACGGCGCCTCTATCGCCACCACTCTCAGGGACGGCAGCGTTCGCATCTTCGACGCGCACACCGGCCTGCAGCGCTTCGTGCTGCTCGGTCACCGCACGCGTGTCAACGACGTCGACTGGAGCCCCGACGGGAACCGGATCGTCACGGCCGGCGACGACGGGACCGCCAGGGTCTGGACCGTCGCCGGAGACGGCGGGCGCGAGCTGTTCACGCTGTCCGCGCAGGCCACCCGCGGCGGCATCGCCAAGGCAGACTTCTCCCCGGACGGCTCCCGCATCGTCACGGGCGACGTCGAGCGGAGGGCGGCGATCGTCTGGAACGCCGGCATCGCCGGCGACGCCGAGCTGACCAACGTGCCGGCCGCCGCCGGCGCCAACGGGACCACCGCCTTCACGCCCGACGGCCGGTACCTGCTCGCCGGCAACACGGCCGGCGGCGTCAGCGTCTGGGACGCGCAGACGTTCACACACGTACGCACACTCGGCACGCCGGACCCCACGCCTTCCGACTCCGGTCCGAGCAACGATCCCATCGACCCGCCGCGCTCCACCGGCGTGGAGGTCACCGCGCTGAAGGTGAGCCCCGACGGGCGACTCGTCGCGGCCGCCGTCAACGATTTCACGTTCTGCTGCCCTGTTCGTTCCTCGGTCAGGATCTGGGACGTCGACACCGGACAGGACGCATTCCGGGTCCGACCCCGCGGCTACGTCGACGACGTGGCCTGGAGCCCCGATGGCAACCTTCTCGCTGTCACCACCTCCGACGTCGTCGACGAGACCGATGGCGTCGGCGGTCCGACCTACCGGGCGTCGTTGACCATCGTCGACCAATCCGGTGACGAGGTCGCCTTCGTGCCGGACGAAGAGCTGTCGGTGCAGATCCTCTCGATCGCCTTCACGCCCGACGGCGAGCGGCTCGTCGGGTCACGTACGCCCATGGCGTCTTTCGACTCCGCCTTCGGGCAAGTGGCGGTCTGGGACTGGAAGGGCGGACAGGTCGAGCGCCGCATCGACACGGGGCAGTACGAGGCGGTGCTGAGCCCCGGCACCGACCTGCTCGTGTCCACCCCGTCGAACTTCCTCACCTCGGGCTCCCAGGTCGCAGAGGTCTGGGACTGGGCCACCGGCGCGCACCTGCGGACCCTCCGCCACACCGGCAGCGTGACCCGCGCCGCCTTCAGCCCCGACGGCTCCCGACTGGCGACAACCAGCCAGGACGGGACGGTCCGGATCTGGGACCCCCACAACGACGCCCCGGAACAGCTCGTCCTGCGCGGCCATTCCGGCCCGGTCGGCGCAGTCGCGTTCAGCCCGGACGGCTCCCGGCTCGCCTCGGCGAGCGCCGACGGGACCGTACGCGTCTGGGCGCTCGACCTCGACGAGCTCGTCGACACGGCCGAGCGCGGGCTCACCCGCAACCTGACCGACGACGAGTGCCGCCAATACCTGCACACCGAGAACTGCCCGCAAACCGGCGCGTAGTCGGTGTCGATCACCACCACAGTTACCGCTCCCGGACGGTGTAGGTCAGGTGCGTCACCTTTGGGGAGGGCTCCCGCGGACCGGCTCCAGGGCCACGCGGCCCGCGTCCACGCCCTCGAACAGGCGGATTCCGGAGCCGAACAGCACGGGCGACAGCGCGATCGAGAACTCGTCGATCAGGCCCGCGTTCACGTACTCCAGGATCGTTTCGCCGCCGCCCGCGATGCGGACGTCCCGGTCGCGGGCGGCCTCGCGGGCCTGGTCGAGCGCGAGCTCGATGCCGTCGTTGACGAAGTGGAAGGTGGTCCCGCCCGGCCGCTCCCAGGGGTCACGCTTCTCGTGGGTCACGACGAAGACCGGCGTGTGGAACGGCGCCTCCTCCGGCCACGCATGCTCGCCGGCGTCGAACATGCGCTTGCCCATCACGCTCGCGCCGGTGCGCTCGAACGTCTCCCGCACGATGTCGTTGTCGCGCCCTTCCTCGCCGCCCTCGCCGAGCTTCAGGTTCTCCCGGAAGAACCGCTGCGGGAAGACCCACTGCTGTAGCTCCATCCATTGCTGCCCCATCAAGTCCTCGAGGGACTCGGGCGCGATGAACCCGTCGAGCGACATCGACACGCTGAAGAACACCTTCCCGGCCATCAGTCCTCAACTCCTTTCCGAACGATCTCGGTGACGTAGGCAGCCAGGTTGCTCAGGGTCTGCTGGCCGCCCTCGATCGCGCGGTACTTCTCGACCGCCTCGTCGCGCAGCTCCTTGGTGGGGAACACCGTGTGCATCTCGATCCGGGTCGCCGCGCCGTCGGGCGCGAACGTGAGGACCGACTCGAAGGCGTTCGGGTCGCCGCGGGACTCACCGTGGAGCAACGCGATCCGCTCCGGCGGGGCGATCTCGGCCCAGGTGATCCACTCCTGGTAGTCCGTCCCGTCCGGTCCGTGCATCACGAAGTCCCACTCCCCGCCGACGCGGAACTCGAACGCCCGCGTGGTGGTGGTGAACCCCTCCGGTCCCCACCACCGCGACAGGTGCCGCACCTCGGTGAACGCCTCGAACACCAGCTCCCGTGGGGCACTGATGACCCGGGAGATCACGATCTCGCGGTCGGCCGTCGCTGACTGCGCCGGCGCGTCCCGTCCTGTCGCTGCCATCGGTTACTCCTCCTGCCTTGCCTGCTTGAGGTCCTGCACGTACTCGTCCAGCCGGTCGAAGCTCTCGTTCCAGAACCGCTCGAACCCGCCGGTCCACTCGTGGACCGGTCGCAGCCCACGGGCGTCGAGGCCGTACACGCGCTGCTTGCCTGCCTTGCGGTCCCGCACCAGCCCGACCTCCCGGAGCACCCGCAGGTGTTTGGACGCCCCCGGCTGGGTCATCCCCAGCTCCTGGGCCAGCTCGGTCACCGGCCGCTCGCCCGCCCGCAGCAGCACCAGGATCTCCCGGCGCTGCTGCTCGGCGATCGCGTTGAAGACGTCCGACGTCGTCGCTGCTCGTGCCACGAGGCCATCATATTCCGATATCGGCATGCGTCAACCCGCAAACCTGAGCGGCCTTACAGACGCCGCCACCGGCCCGGTCTCGCCGCTGCCGCCGTCGTCACCGCGACTGGCGCCGACGCCTCCCGCCGTCCGGCACGACCGGTGCAGGATTGTCTCCCCCGCACGCCGGCGGCCCCACGAGCCCCGGCTTGTCGGGCCGGACAACGCTGCGCCTGGTCCCCGAGATCGCTCCAGGGCTGACAATCTGTGTGGTGTGGACCACGAGCCCGTAGCTGAAGGCAGACCAGTGCCGGCAGCCTCTCCGGACCCTCTCGAACCTGGGCTGAACAGACACGACAATGCCACCAGGCGACGGATCTACGACAGCGTGGTCTGGAACTGGGTAGTAGGCCCCATCGCTTACGGCGCCATCTGCGCTGTGTTCTATTCGGTGGTCTTCGAGAAGCCGATAGCAGCGGGCCTCTTCTTCGGCGCCTTCACGACGTTGTTCGTGCTCGCCAGACACATGGTCCACGAGCGACGACGAAACCGACCTGACCGCGGGTGACGGCCGCCGCAACCCGGCATTCAGTGCGACGTCGGAGGAGGCTACTGCTGGCGATGGCGACGGCAGGTCGGCCCCTCCCCCACTCCCCCACTCCCCCACTTCCCCCACACCGGGGATGGCGAACGACCGGTCGCTGACACCGAGCTGGATCAGGGATCGGTACCTGTCCGGTTCGGGCGCGACGGCCAGCGGATGCGAGTCCGTCCCGGAGAAGGGGGTTGCCTTCCCAGCAGATAACCGTTAGCTTCCAGCTAACCGTTATCCGAGAGAGATCAGGGGCCGGCCACCGACGGCACCCGGGAGGGTGAGGGCGATGCGGCAGGAAGTCGTGCTGGCGATGCTGGCCAAGGAACCGTCCCACGGCTACGAGCTGCGGGCCCGGCTGCGGCATGCGCTCGGGCCGCTGGGCGAGGCCATGAACGACGGCCAGATCTACGTCACCCTGACCCGTCTGGAGAAGACGGGCCTGGTGACCTCGGAGCGTTCGGCCGGGCCGGCCGACCGGCCGGAGCGGCGGATGTACGAGCTGACGCCGGACGGTCAGCAGCGCGTCGCCGACTGGCTGGGCGACATGAGCTGGCCCCGGCCCGACCTGGCCGAGTTCCACCTCAAGCTGGTCGCGGCCGCGGCGGCCGGGTTGGCCGACCCGGTCGGCATCGTCGACGCGCAGCGTCGTGAGCTGCTGCGCCGGCTGCGCGACGCGCAACGCGCGGCGATGGCCGAGCCCGAGGGTTCGGACGCGGCGTTGCTGCTGGAGGGCGTGGTCCTGCGGCTCCAGGCGGACCTGCGGTGGCTGGAGGCGTGTGAACAGAGCTGGGTCGACCGGAGGAGTGGATCGTGAACGGCATGGATGGGACGCCGGTGCTGCGCACCCGCGGGGTGCGCAAGCAGTACGGCCACGGCGAGGGACTGGTGCGGGCCGTCGACGGGGTGGACCTCGAGGTCGCAGCCGGTGAGACGGTGGCGGTGATGGGGCCGAGCGGCTGCGGGAAGTCGACGCTGCTGCACCTGCTGGGCGGGCTGGACCGGCCCTCGGAGGGCGAGGTGTGGCTCGCCGGGCGCCGCATCGACGGGAGCGGGGAGAGGTCCCTGGCCCGCCTTCGGCGCACGGCCGTCGGCTTCGTGTTCCAGGCGTTCCACCTGATGGAGGAGCTCACCGCGGTGGAGAACGTCGAGCTGGCGGCGCTGCTGGCCGGGCGCTCGCCCCGGGCGGCGCGTCGCCGGGCTGTCGACCTGCTGGAGCAGGTCGGGCTCGCCGACCGGGCGGGCTTCCTCCCCGCGGCGCTCTCCGGTGGCCAGCGCCAGCGGGTGGCGATCGCCCGGGCGCTCAGCAACGAGCCGCTCGTGGTGCTCGCCGACGAGCCCACCGGCAATCTCGACAGCGCCGCCACGCTCGAGGTGCTCCGGCTGTTCGAGACCCTGCATGAGGCCGGCCAGACCCTGGTCGTCGTGACTCACGACGCCCGGATCGCCGCCACGGCGGACCGGCTGATCTCCATGCGGGACGGCGCCTTCGTCGACGAGACCAGGATGACCGGCGGCACCGCGCGCTCGCTCGGCGCCCTGATCGAGGGCTGAGCCGTGGGTCGCCTCCTGCTCGTGGTCCGCCTCGGCGCCCGCAACCTGCGGCGACGGCCGGTCGAGGCTGTGCTCCTCGTCCTCGCCATCACGGCAGCCACCACCACGCTGACCCTCGGGCTGGCCCTCCGGGGCGTCACCGACGATCCGTACCGCACCACTCGAGCCGCGACCGCCGGGCCCGACGTCGTGGCCAGCGTCAGTCCGGTCAAGGTCGGGGACCGTGAGCCGGGACGGTCAGGGTGGGACCGGATGCGCGGCATACCTGCCGATCTCGCCGGCCTGGAAGCGGTCGCCGGCGCGCCCGGCGTCGTCGACCACGCCGGGCCCTACCCCGCGTTCATGACCGAGCTCGATGCCGGCGGCACCGTCGCGGGCGTGTGGGTGCAGGGGCGCGACCCCGGCGAGGCCGCGGTCGACCAACCCGAGGTCATCGAGGGCAGCTGGGTGGAGGACGGCGGCGCGGTGGTCGAGGCCGGGTTCGCCGACGCACTCGGCGTCGCCGAGGGCGACCGGATCACCCTGCTCGGCCGCGAGCTGCGGGTGGCCGGCACCGCGGTCACGGCCGCGATGCGTCCGTACCCGGACGTGTGCGTCGGGTTCTGCCCCGACGTGGTCCACGCCCCGGGCGACGAGGATCCCTTCGCGATCGTCCCCGGCGAGCTGGACCCGGACGCCGCGGCCGTCCCCCTCGAGGTGCCCCCAGAGATGCCGAGCCAGCACGGCCTCGTCTGGCTCACGCGGGCCGACGCGGCCGCCCTCGGCCCCTCGGAGGAGTCCCTGTCCTACGTCGTGAACCTGCGACTGGCCGATCCCTCCGCCGTCCAGGAGTTCGTCGAGGCGCATCCCGCGACGACGGCCGGCGCCCCCGTCCTGGACTCCTGGCTGGGCATCAGCGACGGGCACAACGCATTGGTGGAGGACCAGCAGCTCGGCCTGCAGACCGGCGCCTGGCTTCTCGCCCTCCTCGCCGTGTCCAGCGTCGCCGTCCTGATGGGCGGGCGCTTGGCCGACCAGACCCGACGGGTCGGGCTGCTCAAGGCGGTGGGTGGCACACCGGGCCTGGTCACAGCCGTCCTGCTCGCCGAGTACCTGGCCGTGGCGCTGCTGGCGGCGGCCGCCGGCCTGGTCGTCGGGCGGCTGGCCGCGCCGCTGCTCACCGATCCCGGAGCCGGCCTGCTCGGCAGCGCGGGCGCCCCCTCCCTCACCCTGGCCACGGTCGGCGTCGTCACGGCCCTCGCGCTGGGGGTATCGGTCGCCGCCACCGCGATCCCCGCCGTTCGCGCCGCCCGCACCAGCACGGTCGACGCGCTCGCCGACACGGCACGGCCACCGCGGCGCGCGCCGCGGCTCATCGCGCTCTCGGCCCGCCTGCCCGTCCCCCTGCTGCTCGGCCTGCGGACGGCCGCCCGGCGACCGCGCCGCGTCGTGCTCAGCGCGGTGAGCATCGCCGTCGCGGTCAGCGGAATCGTCACCGCCCTGGCGGCCCACGCATCGCTCGTCGCCGAGTCCGATCCCAACAGCGACCGGCTGAACCAGGTGCTCCTGGTGATCACCGTCATGCTGGGCGTGCTGGCCGCCACCAACGCGGTCTTCGTCACCTGGGCGACCGCGCTCGACACCCAGCACTCCTCGACGCTGGCACGCGCGCTCGGCGCCACACCCGGGCAGGTGAGCGTCGGCCTGTCCGCCGCGCAGGTCCTCCCCTCGCTGGTGGGCGCAGTCCTCGGCGTCGCCGGCGGCCTCGCCCTGTACGACGCACTGAGCGGCGACGAGGCCGCCTACCCGCCGCCGTGGCAGCTGCTCGCCGTGGTCCCGGTGACCGTGGTCGTCGTGGCCGGGCTCACCACGGTCCCGGCCCGCATCGGCGCCAGGCGGCCCACCGCCGCGCTGCTCCAGGTCGAGCACGCCTGAGGCCGGCCATCGAGCGCCGCACCGGGCGCAACTGAGGATGCTCAGCGACGAGATCGGACCTACCTGGCACGCTGGCAGCGTGCTGCCCTCGACGATTGCGACCACCGACTACCACACCGGCGGGGAGCCGTTCCGGATCGTGGCAGATCCTCCGGTACCGATCTCCGGCCGAACGGTGGCCGAGCGGCGGGCCCGGGCGATCGAGGACAGCGAGGTTGACGGCCTGCGCGCCGTGCTGTGCTCGGAACCGCGCGGCCATGCCGACATGTACGGCGGATTCATCGTTCCGCCGGACGACGCCGGCGCTGACCTGGGGGTGCTCTTCTGGCACAAGGACGGTTTCTCGACGGCCTGCGGGCACGGCACCATCGCGCTGGGGGTCTGGACCGTGGAGACCGGCCAGGTCGCGGCGCCGGAGACCGGCAGCGTGGACGTGGTGATCGACGTGCCATCCGGGCGGGTGACCGCACGGGTGCACCTCGAAGACGCGCGCGTGATCGCCGTCGACTTCGTCAACGTACCCAGCTGGGTGGTAGCCCGGGACGTGCCGGTGACCACCTCCCGCGGCAAGGTGCGCGTGACAGTGGCCTACGGCGGGGCGATCTACGCGACCCTGCCCGCCGCCGAACTCGATCTGACGGTCACGCCGGAGCACCTTGGTGACCTCATCACTCTCGGCCGCGAGATCAAGTGGCTCCTCGACGACACCGAGCACGCCGTGCACCCGACCGACCCACGCCTGAACGGCATCTACGGCACCATCTGGTTCGACGAACTCGGCGACGCCGAGCGCCTGGTGCACCAGCGCAACGTGACGATCTTCGCCGACGGCGAGGTCGACCGGTCCCCGTGCGGCTCGGGTACCTGCGCCCGGCTCGCGGTCCTCGCCGCCGACGGCCGCCTACCCGCCGGCACCGTGCTGCGGCACGACTCCATCGTTGGCAGCACGTTCACAGGGGCCGTGCTCGACACCGTCGATGTCGACGGACGTCCCGCCGTCATCCCCCAGGTCACCGGCACGGCGTATCGCACCGGCGAGCACCTGTTCTCGATCGACCCGCACGACCCGCTGGTGCCGGGGTTCGTGCTGCGGTGAGGGTCATCGACGCGGCCGGCGTCGCCGCCCTCGGACCCGCGGCGGCGGTCCAGGCCATCACCGACGCCCTTCGCGGCGGGCTCGACCCCGCCACGGACCCGGCGCGCGTCTCGGTCGACCTGACGCAGGGCCAGTTCCTGCTCATGCCGTCGCAGACCCCGGCGGCGGCCGGTGTCAAGGTGGTGACGGTCGCCCCGGACAACCCGACGCGCGGGCTGCCCCGCATCCAGGCCATCTACCTGCTGTTCGACCAGGACACCCTTGCGCTGCGCGCGATCCTCGATGGAAGCGCGTTGACCACCCTGCGCACCGCCGCCGTCTCGGTCGCTGCGGTCCTCGATCGGCTCCCGGACCGTGCGATGCGGGTGGCGGTGATCGGGGCCGGCCCCCAGGCCATCGGCCACGTCTCCACGCTGGCCGCCGTCCGCCCCCTCGACGACACCACGTACCTGGTCCGTGACCCGTCCCGCACCCCGCTCGATGCCATCGTGCTCGGCTCGCCACCGGCAGACGAGGCGCTGCGATCCGCCGATGTCGTGGTCTGCGCGACGTCCGCGCGGTCGCCGGTGTTCGACTCCGCCCTGCTGGGGGACGACGCCGTCGTGGTCGCAGTCGGCTCGCACGAACCCGACGCACGCGAGCTGGACGCACCTCTGCTCGGTCGCGCCAGCGTCGTGGTGGACGACGTCGCGGCCGCCCTGCGCGAGGCCGGGGACGTCATCCTGGCCGTCGCCGATGGCACACTCGAGCCCGCGGACCTGCTGCCCATGCGCGACGTCGTGACCGGTGCGGTCGAGGTGCCCACCGATCGACCGCTGGTGTTCAAGAGCGTCGGGATGGGCTGGCAGGACCTCGTCGTTGCCGAGGCGGTCCTGCAACACTGAAGCGAAGGGTCTCCCGAGCACGACGTGTCGGTCACGGAGTTCGGCCGGAGCGCCAGATCCAGGCATCGCCGAGCAGCTCTCCGTCGAGCCCATCCCGCCAGCGCTCTCCACCGAACACGACCGCGTCGGCGCCCGCGGCCACGACCTGACGCTGGATCCCAGGGCCCGGCTCGTGCAGCGGTGGCAACTCGATCCACGAGCCGGAAGCGAGGTCGAGCAGCCATCCGCTCGTGTTGTAGATCAGCGCGGAGCGGGCGCCGAGCACGCCGGCCGAATTGGCGGCCAGGTTTGGTGCGGACGGGAGATCCGACCACGCGCCCGACCCTGTGTCGAAGACGCCACCGTTCGGGTAGCGGCGACCCCAGTTGTTGACCTCCCCGCCGTCGGCGCCTCCGAGATCAGGATTGACCATGGCCTGATCCTCGATGAACCACGGCCCGGTCCCGAGGATCTGCGAGTCCGGGAGTCGCTCCCACTCTGCCGTGCCGGGGTCCAGCCGGGCGGCCCGCGTCAAGGTCGGCTCCGCCGATCCCGGGTTCGGGACCAGCTCGTGATCGAACAGGTACAGGTGGGGTCGCGACCACACCATCGTGCGGTCGAAGCCCGCTGTCAGCGGATCCTCGGGCAGCTCCTCCCACATCCCGCCGCGGCTCGGGTCGAACACGAGATCTGGCCTGCCCCCACCTTCGTCCGAGGTGCTGTACGCCACGACGGCGCCGTCGGCCGCCACCAGCTGGTACCAGCCCAGGTCGCCGGCGGGCGTTGCCAGCTCGGACCAGGCGTCACCGCCGATCGCGTACCGCAGGAACGCCGGCTCAGCGCCCGACCAGCCCGCAACCCCCGCAACGAGGAAGTAGATGTCGTCGCCGACCACGGCTGTCGACGCCCAGGAGAACGCCACCGGTGCCGGGGCGATCGTTCGCCACGACTCGGTGCTCGGATCGAATGCTGCGCCGTCAGCCAACGGCGGATCGTCCGGAGCAACGCAGTCGGCGTTCGGTGGGCACAAGAACGTGTCCCCGCCGATGAAGACCACCTCTCGACCCGTCCACACCCCCACGACATGAGATCGAGGTGGCAGCGGCGGCGTTGGAAGCTCCGCCCACGCGGTCGCGGGCGCCGCGGCACTCTCGTCCACAACAGGGGCTGCTGACGATCCGCAAGCGACCAGACCGATCGCGCATCCACCGACGAAGCCGACCCACCCGAAGCCGCGATGCACCATGACCTTTCGACGATCCGGGAGTGACCTTGGTTCCTGAACCGACGCGGTGCAGACGCGCGACCGCAGCCACGACAGCCGTCAGGACGTGGTTGCGGGGTGGGTCTCGGCCGCCGCCCGCAGGTGGGCCTCATCGGCGTGAGCGATCTTGGGCAGCTGCGGCCAGATCAATGCGAGCAGCACCGCAGACCCCACGAATCCGAACCAGAACGGTGCGGTGACGCCCCACAGGCCCGCGATCACCCCGCCCACGAGGCTTCCGACGACGATCCCGCCCTGCATGCCGATCAGATAGACGCTGCCCACCCGTCCCTGCAGCTCGAGCGGCACCGCCCGTTGGCGCACCGTGGTCGCGGTCGTGCCCCACACGAAGGCATGCGCCCCGAACACGAACATCACGATCAGCGCCACCCCCGCCGTCGTCGTCAACGCGAGCGCCAAGTGGGTGAGCGTCTCGATGATCAGGCCCGCGCGCATGAGACCGCCGAGGCTCACACGGGACGACAACGAGCCGTACATGCCCGTGCCGACGAGGCCGCCGATCGCGGTGGCCGTCGTGAGCAGCCCGAAGCCGACCGCCCCGGTGCCGAGCCGTTCGACCGCGTAGAGGACCAGGACCGACCAGGCCGCGCCGAACGTGACGTTGAAGGTCACGATGGTGATCGTGAGGGTGCGGACGGCGGCGTTGGCCCAGAGCCAGCGGAAGCCCTCAGCGATGTCGCGTCGAACGTGCGACCGGGCCGCTCGCTCGACGCCGTGGGCAGGCAGCACGATCCGGGAGGCCAGGACGGCGCTGGCGAGCATGCAGCCGGCCTCGGCCACGAAGGGGACGACCCTGCCGGTGGCGAACAGGGCCGCGCCGACGGGCGGGCCGGCGAGCTGGTTGACGGTGACGAGACCGGCCATGATCCGCGCGTTGCCGATGCCGAGGTCGCGCTTGTCGACGATCATCGGCAGGAGTGTCGACGACGTCGTGTCGGCGAACGTCTCCGCGGTGCCGAGCAGGAACATCGCCACCAGCACGAACGCGATGTCCACGTGGTCCAGCGCGATGGCGGCGCTCAGCACGCCGAGCACCACCGCGCGGGCGATGTGGACCACGACCACGATCCTGCGGCGATCGATCTGGTCCGCCACCACGCCGGCGTACAGGCCGAACAGCAGCCATGGCAGGCGCTGGAGGCCGAGGGCCAGCGCGACGAGCAGCGGGTCGCCCGTCTCGGAGGCCACCAGGAGCGGCCCAGCCGACAGGGCGATGCCGTCGCCGAGGTTGCTCACCCAGAACGACCCGAGCAGCCACCGGAACGACCGGCCCAGCCGTCCTGGCGCGATCGCCTCGACGAGGGCCGCCACCCGACCCCTCCCGCGCTGCGGCATGGGCGTGATCCTGACGACCCGCTGACCCCGCGACAACATCGTGGTCAGCCGTCACGGCCGCCGCCCCTCCCCTCTCCCCCACCGGCGATCGAACGCCCGCCACGTCGCCGCCACTGACCGACCGCGTGTCGGCGCCCACAACCGGCGTCGCTCACTGCCACCACGGCAGCCACCGACGCCAGAACCAGTCCCCCGCGGCCAGCGCCCCAAACCGGCGTCGCTCACTGCCACCACGGCAGCCAGCAACGCCAGAAGATGTACGGGCGGGCTGCGGATCGGAGGCGCCGTCAGGCTGGGGGGCCACCGTCCGCCTCGCGGGCGACGCCCTCGAGCCGGTCGACGTACGACGCCCACCACGATCGGTCCACGTGCGGCAGGTTGTCGTGGCCGACCAGGAGCCCGGGAGGGCTGTTCCCGGTGTGAGCAGACTGTGCGTCGTGGGTCTGTCAGCCTGGTTCGGTCGTCGCGCTCCCGCTGTGCCGGTCGGCACGTACACGACCTGGTCCTGGCCGCCGGCACCGACCGGGTACGACGAGTTCCGCTGGACGCTCGAGCCGCGCACGGATCCCTCGCCCGTGGGCTACTTCTGGAGCCATCAGGTGGGGCTGGTCGGCGGTGAGGCCGCCTACGTCGGGCTGCAGACGATGGGCTCGGAGCCCACGGGCAAGATCGCCATCTTCTCCGTCTGGGATGGGCTCGACGCGGAGGGCCCCGAGTACGCCGCTCCCTTCGGCGGGGAGGGCACCGGGATGACGGTCAGGATCCGCTACCGGTGGGAGCCCGGTCGCCGCGAGCGCTTGGCGGTCCGAGCCGACGGTGACGGCTGGTGGCGCGCCGACGTCGGCGACCTACCCATCGGCCGCATACGCGTGGACCCGGCGTGGCGCGGCCTGAGGTCGACGTCGATCATGTGGACCGAGCGCTACACGCCGCCGCTGCGCCGGTGCGCCGACATGGGCCATGCCGTCGCGTGGTTCGGCACGCCGCTGGCCGACGGTGGCGTGGCGCCACGGCACCATGACAACCACCTGGGGACGAACAGGGGCTGCCCCGGTTCGTCGGTGCGCGACGCCGACGGCGGCATCGTGCACGTCATGGGCGCGCCGGGCTGAGCGACGCAGGCGGTGCCGGCTCGCGCTCCGGCGGACCGCCGCCCGAATGGCCTGACCGCTCGCCGGCCGGTACAACCACGCGATGATCACCCGTCTGTGGCGCGGCTGGACGACATCGGAGAACGCGGACGCCTACGAGCGATTCCTCCTGGCCGAGCTGTTCCCGTCGATGCGGGGGATCCCTGGCTTTCGGGGCGCAGACGTCCTCCGCCGTGACGAGGGCCGCGAGGTCGCCTTCGTGACCCTGACCCGCTTCGACTCGCTCGTCGCCATCCGGGCCTTCGCCGGCGAGGACTACGAGACGCCTGTCCTCGAGCCCCAGGCGCGTGCGCTGCTCTCGCGCTACGAGCAGCGAGCCATTCACTTCGACACGGCCAGCTTCACGACCGACGCCTCGTGACTCCCTGACGGCCGCCGGCTGGGGTATCCCCCCGGGCGTGCGGGCCGGGCGGAGAGACTGGGGGCATGGCATTCGGACAACAGGCAGGGCCGCCGGCGTCGCGGCGCGAGGTGCAGGAGCTGCTCACGCTGTTGCAGGACGCCGGTCACACCGACTTCCGCGACGCCCGCGGGCCGATGGGGTTCACCCAGCGCCAGGCGGCCGGCAAGTTCACGCGCGACGAGGCGGCGGCGTTCATCGCCCAGCTCCAGGAGGCCGAGTCGTCGGGCGAGCCCGCCGTGAACCGGCCCCCGAGCCCGAGGGTGTCGGCCGCCGAGCAGGTGCTGCGACGCATGCCGGCCGAGCAGCTGGCCGCCGAGCTGCAACGCCGCGGCTGGATCGTCGTCGAGCCCTGATCGACGGAGGGGCGAGCACTCGTCCATCGCACCCACGCGTCGCGGCCTGCCCCGTCACATCCCGCCCCCCTTGTGGGTGATAGCGGACCGAATCTGTCCGCAAGCCGTGACAGGGTGATTCTGCCGCTGAGAACGGAGCAACCCCTATGAGCCGCCACATCCAGGTCACCTTCGACGCCCACGACCCGCGGGCGCTGTCGTCCTTCTGGCGCGACGTGCTCGGCTACGTCCACCCGGCCCCGCCCGGGGTCGACCTGCCCCAGGGCGCCGACCCGCTGGCCGCGTGGGACGAGTTCCTCGCGCAGGTCGGTGTGCCCGAGGACCAGCGCAACACCAGATCGGCCATCGAGGACCCGGACGGGGACGGCCCGCGGCTTTTCTTCCAGCAGGTCCCGGAGGACAAGGTCGTCAAGAACCGCGTCCACCTCGACGTCCGGGCGGCTCCCGGACTGGAGGGAGACGAGCGGATGGCGGCGCTGGAGACCGAGTGCGACCGGCTCGTCGCCCTGGGCGCGACGCGGGTCCGTCGCGACGAGCCCGCTCTCCCGCTGAGCGCCGGCTTCATCGTCATGAGCGACCCCGAGGGCAACGAGTTCTGCCTGGACTGACGCAGCTCAGGCTGTCGTCGTCGAACAGGAGTGGGCCTGCGAACGGCCGGCCGCTCAACCGGGGGCGGGCCTCCGCCTCCTGCTCGAGCTGCTCGAGGGTCCGCCGGAGTTGGCGGCGTCGATCGACTTTGTCGCCGCCCGACGCTCAGCCGGCGGTGACGGCCGGGTCGAGCCGGATGACCCTCGAGTCGTCACCGGTGGTGCCGCTGCCGGCCAGCCACACGGCGCCGTCGGTCGTGACGGCCACGTTCCACCCCCCGTCGGGGACGTCGACGGTGCGGACCACCCGGTCGCCCTCGATGCGCCGAGCGACGGCCTCCTGCTCGTGCAGCGTCCACACGCCGGTCGCATCGCCGGCCACGCTGTCGGGGTAACTGGGCAGATCCATCAGCCCCACCCGACCGGTGGCCAGCTCGATCGACATCAGGCCGTCCGTATCCAGCCACCAGACGCGATCCTCGGTGACGACAGGATCCTCGCCGAACTGCGGGATGTCGACCTCGAACGGCTCGCCGAGCGCCACCGTCGTGGGATCGACGCGGGCCAGGCGTCCGCCCGCCAGGGTCGCATCGATGTACCAGACGGTGGGACCGACGGCGGTGATACCGCGCTCGGCCGGGGTGCTCGCCAGGACCGCACCGGTGGTCGGATCGCGCTTGTCGAGCGCGTAGCCCGAGTGGAACGCGTTGGTCGACACCGTCCACAGCGCGTCGGGCCCGGCCGCGATGCTGTCGATGGGCTGCGCGATGGTCGCCGTGCGGGCGCCGTCGGCCAGCTCGAACCGGCTGACCAGCCCGGTGGCGGCATCGACCATCCACACCCCGTCGGCGACCACCGCCAGATTCCCGAGCCAGATCGGCGCTTCCGTCGCCGGCGCTGCGGAGCCGCCCGCGACGGCCACCGGCGGCACGTTCGGGTCGGCCTCGGTCGTGGCCGGCCCGGCGGGTGCCGAGCCGTCAAGCCGACGGACCTCGCCGGTGTCGGCATCGATGCGCACCACCTCTCCCGACCCGGAGCCGGCCAGCAGGTCGGGTCCGGCCGCCGCCAGCGCCATCGGCGTTGCCATGGGCGCGACGACGTCGTCGCCCTCCGCCGGGGGCCGATCGGCGGTCCACGCCACGGTGCCGGACTCGCAGTCGGCGCTGAATTCCTCCCCCTCGCCGTTCCACCAGCGGGCCGTGACCTCGAGCGTGCCGGTGGCCGTGCCGTCCTCGGCGAAGTCACCGTCGATGCGCACCTCGACGTGCTCCTCGTCGCCGTCGGTGCCGTCCTCGACGTACGACTCGTCGACGGTGAAGCCGCCGTCCCCGTCGACCCCGGTCTCGAGCCGGTGCCGGTGCAGCGAGACCACGGAGCCCTCACCGGGCCGGTCGTCGCGCCCGCACACGACCGGGAAGCGCAGGCTCACCTCACGATCGCCGACCGGATCGATGCGCAGATGCAGTCCCTGCTCGGTCTCCCCCACCACACTTGCCGGCTCGACATCCACGTCGTCGCCGGACCCCGAACCTCCCGACCCCCCGCAGGCCGCCATCGCCAGCGCGGCGACGCCCGCCAGGATGACCCCACAGCTCCGCATGCGGGCCCACGGTAACGACGGCCAAGGGCCGAAAGGCCGCGGCCCTCCCGGCCTCGGCGCGCCGTCTCGACGGGTGGCGACCCGCTTTCCCGTCCGACGTGCCGATCGTCGGGTCGTTCGCCCCTGTCGCGCCGGGTGCCGGTGGGACACGATCGGATCATGAGTGCGGCGCCGAGCGGACGCTGAGGACCCCCGCCGGCGCCGCGGCATGCATGATGGTCCCCGTACAGGAGGGCAAGGTGCTGCCATGAGCCAGACCACCCCATCGACCGGATCCGACGCGCAGGGCGGGCCCGCGTCCGCTGATCGATCCGCCGCGACCACGCCCGAACCTGGCGCCGGAGGTCATGGCCGTCCGACCATCCTGATCGTGGCGCTCGTGGTGGCGGTCGCGGTCATCATCGCCCTGGTCGCTGCGCTCGTGTGGCCGCGCGACGGCTCGGACGAGACCGTCACCGAGCCCAGCACGGAGGCGCCGACGACGGAGGCCCCGACCACGGCCCCGACCACGGCGCCCTCCACGACGACGTCGACCCCGGCGCCGGAGGCGGGTGACAACGCCACCGCCGTGTTCCCCGATCCCGACACGTCCCGGCGCTTCGACGATCCGGTCGCCACGGCGCGTGCGTTCGCGGTCGACTTCGTCGGCTTCGTCGACCCGGTGCTCGGGGAGTTCATGCCGGGCGACTCCCGCTCGGGCGAGGTCGAGATCCGGCCGCAGGCCGACGGGCCAGCCACCACGGTCTTCGTACGCCAGCTCGGGTCGGACGGCACCTGGTGGGTGATCGGGTCCGCCACCAGTGACATCACCCTCGACACGCCGACCGCGGGCGATGAGATCACCTCGCCTGTCGCCCTGACCGGCAGCGCCCTGGCCTTCGAGGGGCACGTCGACGTCGAGGTCCGCCAGGACGGAGCCCTCGAGCCCATCGGCACGGGGTTCGTCACCGGCGGCGGGGACGTGATGCGCCCCTTCTCGGGTCAGGTCGAGTTCGCGACGCCGACCGCCGAGCGTGGCGCGCTCGTCCTGCTCACCACCAGCGCCGAGGACGGCCGGGTGTGGCAGGCGGTGGTGACCCGCATCGCATTCGACTGACGGGCCACCGCCGGCGCCCATCCCGCGGTGCGGTCAGGTCGTCCGAGTCGCTCGGCGCCGTGCGAGCCACCTGGTCGCGCCGGTCGACCACAGCGCCCACACCACGAGCGCCGGTTGGAAGAACAGGCGGACCAGGCGCTTGGTGTCGGTGTCGAGACCGAAGGCGTCGGTGCCCTCGGCGTACTGCGCGATGTTGCCGGGGAAGATGACCACGAAGAACCCGGCGACCACCAGCCCGACGGCGACCCGCTGGCGGCGCAACACGATCAGCGCCAGCCCGAGGGCGATCTCGA
Organism: uncultured Acidimicrobiales bacterium; assembly: GCA_963842395.1. GTDB lineage: Bacteria > Actinomycetota > Acidimicrobiia > Acidimicrobiales > VFJN01 > ZC4RG19. The sequence continues at coordinate 463,732 of CAWJGJ010000001.1, read as the reverse complement.
CGACCCCGGATGCGAGCACCACCAGGTCGTCGTCGATCGGGATCCACTCGGGCACCTGGGCGCGGAACTCCTCGCGCTGGGTCGTGAGGTGACCGGTGCCGGCGACGACGAGCGTGCCGCCCAACGCCCATCGTGCGACGGTCCGGATCGATCCGGTCTCGCTGCTCATGCTGCCTCCTCGAGCTGGAACCTAGTGCCCCGTCCATGAACGCTCGTCTCGTCACGCCGGGTCAGGTTCGTCGGTGGCGAGGACGCAGGAGTAGGCGCAGCCGTTGCCGAGCGGACGTGGCAGCGGGAGTGCTTCCCCTCGGCCGCGGCGCGGGGGATCATGACGGAAGCGGCGGGAGGAGGAGGTGCACCATGCGCACAGTCACCCGCGTGACCGTCGGCCTCCTGGTCGCGGCGCTCGTCCTGACGGCGGCCCCAGCCACCGCCGGTGCCCGGGGCGACCAGGTCGCCGACGACGAGGTCGACAACATCGTCGTGCTGACCGGTCGTGCCGAGGTCCGGGAAGGCGACACCGTCGACGTCGCCTTCATCGCCAACGGGCCGATGCTCGTCGAGGGCACCGTGCGCGACGCGGTGGTGGCGTTGAACGGCGATGTCGAGGTCAGCGGCACCGTGCGGGGCGACGTGGTGGCCGTCGACGGGCGGGTGACCATCGTCGACGGCGGCCGGGTGACGGGCGACGTCGTCTCGCGGCGGCGGCCGGTGCTTCAGGGCGACGGCCGGTTGGGCGGCTCGTGGGAGCGCTGGAACCCCCGTGCCTGGACCGATGCGAGCTCCGTGGCCGGCTGGCTGGGACTTTGGCTGGCGGTCAGCATCTCGACGCTGATCCTCGGCGCGGTGCTGATGCTGCTCTTCCCCCGCGCCTGGGGGGCGGTCGACGAGTCCTTCCAGCGCAGCATCGGTCCCGTGGTGCTGTGGGGCGTGATCCTCCTGCTCGGGCTGCCGATCGTCGCGGTGGTCGCCATGGTGACGCTCGTGGGGCTGCCGCTCGGGCTCGGGCTGCTGCTCGCGCTCGGGCTGATCTACGCCGTCGGGTACGTCGCAGGAGCGTGGATCCTGGGCCACCGGGTCGTGCGCGCCGCCTCCCCTGTCGTCGCCTTCCTGGTGGGCTGGGCGATCCTCCGGCTCGTGGCCCTGGTGCCCGTGCTGGGCGGGTTGGCATGGCTGGCGACCGTCGTGGTCGGTCTCGGGGCGATCGCGGTCGCGGCGGGTGGCGCGCGGCGCGACCGGGCCCTCCCGGAGGAGCCGGTGCGGCCGGCGGGAGCGACGCCACCCCCACCGGCCGCACCCTCGCCGACCTCCCCGTAGCGAGGCCGCACCCCGGTCAGCCGTCGTCACGCACGCCGTCAGGCCGCCCCTCGCTCGTCGTCAGGGGCCGTGGCGGGGCTCGGCGGCGCGGCGGGTGGCGTGGCCTGTTCCGCGGGCTCGTCGAGGACGGCCTGGGTGGCCCGCATGCGCCGCGGGACCATGGTCACGGTGATGACGACGGCGACGACCATGGCGATCGCGCTGAGCACGAAGCCGTTGGTGATGGCGTCGACGTAGGCCCCGTTGGCGGCCTGCGTGAGCGTGGCGGCCAGATCGGGAGGGAGCGACCGGGCCACCTCGCTGGCGACGCCGATGCTCTCCGTCGCCGAGCGGGCCACCTCCGGCTCGACCCCTGCCGGCAGGGCGTCGACCAGGTCGGTCCGGTAGCTGCTGTTGACGATGCTGCCGATGGTGGCGATGCCCAGGGCGCCGCCGAGCTGGCGGCTGACGTCGTTGACCGCCGACCCGATGCCGGCGTCCCGCTCGGGCACGGAGGCCATCACGGTGTCGGTCAGCGCAGGCAGGCCGAGGCCGACACCGAGCCCGAACAGGGCGAGGATGGAGTCGATCTCCAGAGCGCTGCTGCGCTCGGTGATGCGGGTCAGGAGCAGGAGGGCGAGCACCGCGGGCCCGGTCATCGCCAGCGTCAGGATGCGGGGTCCGGCCGTGTGCATCAGCTTCCCGGCCAGGCCCGACCCGATGATGATCCCGACCGACGTCGGGACGATCAACAGACCGGCCTCGAGCGCGCTCCGGCCCTGCACGATCTGGAAGAACTGGGTCAGGAAGAAGAACGTCACGAACATGGCGAACAGGACGACACCGATCACGAGCACGGCACCGGTGAAGTCGCGCTGGCGGAAGAACCGCATCGGGAGCATCGGTGCGGACGAGCGCACCTCGACGACGGCGAACGCGGTCAGCAGCACCGCCGCCACCGCGAACGCGGTCAGCACCGGGCCACTCCCCCACCCCGCCTCGCCGCCCCGGATGATGGCGTACACCAGCGCGGTCAGGCCGCCGGTGCCGAGCACCGCGCCAGGCACGTCGAGCGCGACACGGCGCTCGTCACGCGACTCGGGCACGATCGCCATGCCGATCAGCGCGGCTCCCACGAGGGGGATGAACAGCCAGAACGCCGCGTTCCAACTGGCGGCATCGACCAGGGCGCCGCCCACCACCGGTCCGAGCCCCACCCCGATGCCTCCCACCGCGGTCCACACGGCGATCGCCTTGGCACGCTCCTGGCGGGGGAAGACGTTCGTGATGATCGAGAGCGTGGCGGGAAGCACCAACGCGGCGCCCAGACCCTGCAGGGCGCGCATGGCGATCAGCTGCTCGATGCTGGTCGACAACGCCGCCCCGGCGGCCGCGAGCCCGAACACGACGAGCCCCACGGTCATCACCCGCTTGCGTCCGTACCTGTCGCCGAGCGACCCACACACGAGGAGCAGCCCGGCCAGCACCAGGACGTAGGCGTCGATCACCCACTGCAGGCCGGACGTGGACGCATCGAGGTCGACCGAGATCTGCGGCAGCGCGGTGTTGACGACGGTGTCGTCGAGGAAGACGAGGAGGGTGCCGACCGACATCACGGCCAGCACCCACCAGCGCCGCGCCCCGACCGCCGGCGCCGGGTCGGGCGGGACATCAGGTACCGGGCTGTGCTCGGCGCCGGCCGGCGTGCGATTCGACGGCTCGCCGGGCACGAACCGGTCCGGTCGTGCTGCGGCTCGGTTGTCTCTCATTGCCGACCTCCAGGGCCAAGAGTGGACGATTCGGTCCACTATAGGCAGAGTGGACGATCCGGTCCAGAACGTGCCGGCCGCGGCCTTACTGGACCATTCGGTCCATCCGGCGTTACCCTGCTCGCATGGCGCACGTTCCGCAGACGCAGCGGGGCAGGCGTAGCCGGGAGCGCATCGTCGAGGCGGCCGGCGCCCTCATGGCCGAGCGCGGGGTCGAGGGCGCGCGCCTCGACCACATCCTGGCCGCGGCCTCGGCCAGCAAGAGCCAGCTCTACCACTACTTCTCCGGCAAGGACGAGCTCGTCCGGGCGGTGATCGCACGCCGACTGGACGACGCCCTGAACGAGCAGATGCCGTGGCTGACCGAGCTCGACAGCTTCGCGGGCATCGAGCGCTGGTTCGACATGATGGTCGACGAGACCGTGGCGCGCGGCTTCCCGGGGTGCCCGATCGGGACGATGGCCAACGAGCTCGCATGCCGCGACGAGGACGCCCGGACCGACCTCGCCGCCTGCTTCGCGACGTTGGAGCGCTACCTCGTTGACGGCCTCGAGCGCATGCGGTCACGCGGCGAGCTGGTGCCGAGCGTGGACCCCGTCCGCCTGGCGACCGCCGTGTTCGCCAGCCAGCAGGGCGGCCTGCTGCTCGCGCAGACCCTCAAGGACGCAGAGCCGCTGCGCGTCGCCCTCGATGCTGCGCTCGTCTACCTGCGGTCGTTCGAAAGCCCCTGACGACACGACACAGTGCGGTCAGGCGCCGGTTGAGGTCCCCCCGCGCAGGCTCACCCGGGGAGGGTGGTGAGAGCGGCGGTGCCGGCGCCCTACGGTGGCCCGATCGGCAGGAGGAGTGACCGGTGAACGAACCGAACGCGGGAGCTACCTGCTGCCGTTCGGGGTCGTGAGGCCCACCGCGGCGGCAGGGCTGGCGAACCTGTCGTCGTACCAGGCGAGGTGGCTGCGGCACGACATCGTCGCCGGGCTGGTCCTGACCGCGCTGCTGGTGCCGCAGGGGATGGCCTACGCCGAGCTGGCGGGCCTGCCCCCCATCACCGGTCTCTACACATCCATCCTCTGCCTCGTCGGCTACGCCGTGTTCGGGCCGTCGAAGATCCTGGTGCTGGGGCCCGACTCGTCGCTCGGGCCGATGATCGCCGCCACGATCCTCCCGCTGATCGCTGCGGACGGCGACCCGGCGCGGGCGGTCGCGCTCGGCTCCGCGCTCGCGCTGCTCGTGGGGGTCGTCATCACGGCCGCCGGGATCGCCAAGCTGGGCTTCGTCGCCGACCTGATCTCGAAGCCGACGATCATCGGCTACATGAACGGGCTGGCGCTGACGATCCTGGTCGGCCAGTTGCCGAAGCTCTTCGGGTTCTCGGTGGACGGGGACAGCTTCCTGGCCGAGCTCACAGGCTTCGCCGAGGGACTGGTCGACGGGGAGACCGTGACGGCCGCGCTGGCCGTGGGTCTGTTCGGGCTGGCCCTGATCGTGAGCCTGCAGCGCCGGCTGCCGAAGGTCCCCGGCGTCCTCGTCGCCGTGGTGCTGTCCATCCTGGCGGCCGATGCCCTCGACCTGGCCGACCACGGCGTGGACGTGGTGGGCGTGCTGCCCCAGGGTTTCCCTCCCCTCACCCTCCCCGACATCGGGCTGTCCGACATCGGGATGCTGGCGGCCGGCGCGTTGGGGATCGCCCTCGTGTCGCTGACCGACACGATCTCCACGGCGTCGTCGTTCGCAGCCCGCAGCGGGGACGAGATCGACGGGGAGAAGGAGATGATCGGGATCGGTGCCGCGAACCTCGCCGCCGGGCTGTTCCAGGGGTTCCCCGTCAGCACCAGCGGGTCACGCACGGCCGTCGCCGAGCAGGCCGGGGCGAAGACCCAGGTGACGGGCCTGGTGGGCGCGCTGGCGATCGCGCTCATCCTGCTCTTCTTCCCAGGCCTCCTGCAGGACCTGCCCCAGCCGACCCTCGCCGCCGTCGTGATCGCGGCGTCGGTGTCGTTGGCGGACATCCCCGAGACGCTGCGGCTCCGCCAGATTCGCCGTACGGAGTTCCGGCTCAGCATGGCCGCCTTCCTCGGCGTCGTGCTCCTGGGTGTCCTGCCCGGGATCGCGTTGGCGGTCGGCCTCTCGGTCGTCAACGTCTTCCGCCGGGCCTGGTGGCCGTACCAGGCGGTCCTCGGGCGCGTCCCCGGCCTGGCCGGCTATCACGACGTGAGCAGCTACCCGCAGGCGCTGCGGCTGCCGCGATGCGTCATCTTCCGGTTCGACGCGCCCCTGTTCTTCGCCAACTCGCGCACGTTCCGCGACCAGATCCGGGCGATCGCCGCCTCCGAGCCCCGGCCGTTGTGGATCATCGTGGCCGCCGAGCCGCTGACCGACGTGGACACGACCGCGGCCGACATGCTCCAGGAGCTCGACGAGGACCTGAACGCCCGGGGCGTCAACCTGGTCTTCGCCGAGATGAAGGACCCCGTCCGCACCAAGATCGACCGCTACGAGCTCACGAAGACGATCGATCCCGCCCACTTCTTCCCCACGATCACCCAGGCGGTCAAGGCGTTCGAGAGGAAGACGGGAGCCGACTGGGAGCCCCCGGCCACCGATCCGTCGTGAGGGCCGGCCGGGCAGGATGGCGGGATGAACGACCACCTCACCGCCGGCAGGGCGATCATCGACGCCAGCCTCTACATGGTGCTGGGCACCGCCGACCGGAGCGGCGCGCCGTGGGTCTCGCCGGTCTACTTCGCCCCGGACGGCTACCGGGACTTCCTCTGGGTCTCGAAGCCCGGAGCCCGCCACTCGATCAACATCGCCGCCCGGGCCGACGTGAGCATCGTGGTGTTCGACTCGTCGGTGCCGATCGGTCACGGCCAGGGCGTGTACATGGCCGCCGTGGCCGAGAAGCTGGCCGGAGACGAGGCCGGGCGAGACGAGCGCGGCATCGAGACGTTCTCCCGACGCATCGCTGGCCCACGGCGGCGTCGCCTGGGTCATCGACGACGTGAAGGCACCGAGCCGCCACCGCCTCTACCGGGCGCGGGCGATCGAGCAGTTCGTCCTCGACGAGCGTGACGAGCGGGTGCCGGTCGACCTCGGCTGAGGCGACGCCCGCGGGTCGGCCGCGATCGGGTCACGCGGGACCGCCCACGACGAACCGGCCCCGCTTCACCACCGCGGCCACCGGGTCGAGCCCCACCCAGTAGACGATCTGGGCCGGGCGGTCGGCGTCCCAGACGACCAGGTCGGCCCGCGCGCCGGCCGCGATCACGCCGGCCTCGCCGTGCAGGCCCAGCGCTCGCGCCGCATGGGATGTGGCGCCGGCGACGGCCTCCGCCACGGTCAGGCCGAAGCGGGTGCAGGCCAGGTGCAGGGCCAGCGGCAGCGAGACGACCGGCGACGTCCCGGGGTTGCAGTCGGTGGCCACCGCCATCGGCACGCCGGCGGCGCGCAGGGCGTCGACGGGCGGCACGGCGCCGTCCCGCAGGACGTAGGCGGCGCCGGGCAGGAGCACCGCCACCGACCCCGCCGCCGCCAGGGCGGCGACGCCTGCGGGCGACGTGTGCTCCAGGTGGTCGGCGGACAGGGCGCCGTGGCGGGCGGCCAGCGCCGCGCCGCCGCCGTCGCTCAGCTGGTCTGCGTGCAGCTTGACCGGCAGGCCGAGCCGGCCCGCGGCGGTGAGCACCCGGTCGACCTGGGCCGGCGTGAACGCCATCCGCTCGCAGAAGGCGTCGACGGCGTCGGCCAGCCCCTCGGCCGCCACGGCCGGGAGCACCTCGTCGCACAGGAACCGCACGTAGCCGTCGGGGTCGCCGCCGAACTCGGGCGGGACGGTGTGGGCCCCGAGGAACGTCGTCACCACGTCGACCGGGACCCGCTCGGGGATCCGCCGGGCGATCCGAAGCATCCGCAGCTCGGTCTCGAGGTCGAGCCCGTAGCCCGACTTCACCTCCACCGTCGTGACGCCCCGCGCCGCCAGCGCGCCCGCCCGGGCCGCCGCGGCGTCGAGCAGCTCGGCGTCGGACGCGGCGCGGGTGGCGCGCACCGTCGCCCCGATGCCGCCGCCCGCCGCGGCGATGGCCTCGTAGCCCGCGCCCGCCAGCCGCTGCTCCCACTCCCCTGCCCGGTCGCCGCCGAACACCAGGTGGGTGTGGCAGTCGACGAGGCCGGGCGTCACCACCCGCCCGCCGGCCGGCCACGTGACGGCGGCCGACGCGCCGGCCGGCAGCGCGTCCTCCGCACCGGCCCAGGCGATGCGCTCCCCCGCCACGCCGATCGCCCCGCCGCCGGCGGTGTCCGTGATCAGCAGGTCCCACATCACCGCACCGCCGCGACGGCCGCCCGCAGCTCGGCGGCGACGTCCATCGTCGCGTGGGCGCCGCCCCGCACGACGTGGCGGCCGGCCACCACCACGTCGGTGACGTCGGCGGCCGTGGCCGCCGCCACCAGCATCGGCACCGGGTCGCCGGGATCGGCGCCGGCCAGCCGGACGCCGTCGAGCCCGACCGCGCACAGGTCGGCAGGCTCCCCGGGCCGCAGGGCATTGCCGGCGGTGGCCGCGGCCAGCAGCGCCCCGGGTGGGTGGAGCCCCCGGCGGCCGGCGGCCAGCCGCTCGCCCATCTCGACCCCGCGGGCCTCCTCGAACAGGTCGGCCACCGCGTGCGAGTCGCTGCCCAGCCGGAGCGCGCAGCCGGCAGCGGCCAGCGCCGCCCCGGGCCCGATGCCGTCGGCCAGGTCGCGCTCGGTGGTGGGGCACAGGCAGGCGGCGGTGCCGCTGTCCCCCAACAGGGTGACGTCGCCGGCGGTGACGTGGGTGCAGTGCACGGCCGTGGTGGCCGGGCCGAGCACCCCATGGTCGCCGGCCAGCCGGGCGGGCGTGCGGCCCGTGGCGGCCAGGCAGGCCTCGTTCTCGGCCGGCTGCTCGGACAGGTGCAGGTGCAGCGGCACCCCCCGGTCCCGGGCCCAGGCGGCCACGGCGCCGAGCGACGCCGGGTCGACCGCCCGGACGCTGTGGGCCGCGGCGCCCACGGTGACCTCGGGATGGGCGGCCGCGACCTTCTCGGCCCGGGCGGCCCACCGCTCGACGTCGCCGTCGCTGAACCGGCGCTGCACCGGGTCGAGGGGCTCGCCCGCGAACCCGGCCCGCAGGTAGCAGGTGTCGAGGAGCACGAGCCGCACGCCGGCCCGCCGCGCCGCCTCGCACACCGCGTCGTCCATCCCGGTCGGCTGGTGCAGGTAGTGGAACTCGTGGACGGTGGTGACGCCGGCCAGCACCAGCTCGCCGAACGCGGCGGCGGCGAGCGCCACCAGGCGGTCGGGGTCGAGCCGGTCGACCAGCGCGTACATCTCCGCCCGCCAGGACCAGAAGTCGCCGGCGGCGGCGCGCCCCCGCAGGGCCCGGTGGAACGCGTGGGAGTGGGTGTCGACCAGCCCGGGCAGGACGATCCCGCCGAGCGCGGTGGCCCCCGCCGGCGGCCGGTCGACGCCGGCCCGCACGGCCGCCAGCCGGCCGTCCTCGCCGCAGTCGAGCACCACACCGCGCGCCGCGCCCTGGGGCAACAGGGCCCGGGCGGCCCAGTAGCTGGTCACGGCGGCATGGGCAGCTGCATCCCGCTCTCCCGGGCCACCCGCAGCGCCTCCGGGTAGCCGGCGTCGGCGTGGCGGGCGACGCCGCTGCCCGGGTCGTTGGTGAGCACCCGTTCGAGCTTCCGGGCCGCCAGGTCGGTGCCGTCGGCCACGGCCACCATCCCGGCGTGGATCGACCGGCCGATCCCCACGCCACCGCCGTGGTGGATGGACACCCAGCTCGCGCCGCTGGCCGTGCTGAGGAGGGCGTTGAGCAGCGGCCAGTCGGCGATGGCGTCGGAGCCGTCGCGCATCGCCTCGGTCTCCCGGTACGGCGACGCCACGGAGCCGGAGTCGAGGTGGTCGCGCCCGATGACGATCGGCGCCTGCACCTTGCCGGCGGCGACGAGCTCGTTGAACCGCAGGCCCATCCGGTCCCGCTCGCCGTAGCCGAGCCAGCAGATGCGGGCGGGCAACCCCTGGAACGCCACCCGATCGGACGCGAGGCGGATCCACCGCGCCAGCGCCTCGTTCTCGGGGAACTCGTCGAGCACGGCCTTGTCGGTCACCCCGATGTCGGCCGGGTCGCCGGACAGGGCGGCCCACCGGAACGGCCCCTTGCCCTCGCAGAACAGTGGGCGGATGTAGGCGGGCAGGAAGCCCGGGTAGTCGAACGCCCGCTCGAACCCGCCGAGCTGGGCCTCGCGCCGGAGGCTGTTGCCGTAGTCGAACACCTCGGCCCCCTGGTCGGCGAAGGCGACCATCGCCGCACAGTGCCGGGCCATCGACTCCCGGGCCCGGGCGGTGTAGCCGCCGGGGTCGCGGCGCCGGAGCTCCCCGGCCTCGGCCGGCGAGAGTCCGGCGGGCACGTAGCTGAGCGGATCGTGGGCGGGCGTCTGGTCCGTGACGATGTCGACCGGCGCGCCCATCGCCGCCAGCCGGGGCAGCACCTCGGCAGCGTTGCCCGGCAGGCCGATCGACAGCGGGTGGCGGTCGGCCCGGGCCGCCTCGGCCCGCGCCAGGGCATCGTCGAGGTCGTCGGCGGCCACGTCGAGGTAGCGGGTCTCCAGCCGGCGGCGGATGCGGTCGGGGTCGACCTCGACGACCACCGCGACGCCGCCGTTCATCGTCACGGCCAGCGGCTGGGCGCCGCCCATGCCCCCGAGCCCGGCCGTCAGCGTCACCGTGCCGGCCAGGGTGCCGCCGAAGCGGCGCTCGGCGATGGCCGAGAAGCACTCGTAGGTGCCCTGGAGGATGCCCTGTGTGCCGATGTAGATCCACGACCCGGCGGTCATCTGTCCGTACATGGTCAGGCCCAGGGCCTCGAGGCGCCGGAACTCGTCCCAGGTGGCCCAGTCGGGCACGAGGTTGGCGTTGGCGATCAGGACCCGGGGCGCCCACTCGTGCGTGCGGAACACCGCCACCGGCTTGCCCGACTGCACGAGCAGCGTCTCGTCGTCCTCCAGGCCCCGCAGGCTGGCGACGATGGCGTCGAACGCCGCCCAGCTGCGGGCGGCCCGCCCGGTCCCGCCGTAGACCACCAGGTCCTGGGGGCGCTCGGCCACGTCGGGGTCGAGGTTGTTCATCAGCATCCGCATGGCGGCCTCCTGGGCCCAGCCCTTGCAGCTGCGCTCGGTGCCCCGCGGCGCCCGGACTATGCGGTGTCCCTCAGGCAAGGGATCCCACCTCCCGCTCGGCCGCCCGCACGAGGGCGCCGCCCGCCACCAGGTCGGCGGCCGCCGCCAGCTCCGGGGCCAGGGGTCGGTCGGGCCCGGGCGGGCCCACCCCGCCGGCCCGCAGGGCGTCGCGGACGGCCCCGGTGGCGGCCGCCGGGCTCAGCGGGGCCCGGAGGTCGATGCCCCGGGCGGCGGCCACCACCTCGACCGCCAGCACGCGGCCCAGGTGGGCGAGCGCCGTCCGCAGCTTGCGCCCGGCGGACCAGCCCATCGAGACGTGGTCCTCCTGCATGGCCGAGGTGGGAATGGTGTCCACGCTGGCCGGAACGGCCAGCCGGCGGCACTCGGCCACCAGGGCGGCCGCCGTGTACTGGGCGATCATCAGGCCGCTGTCCACGCCCGGTTCGGCGGCCAGGAACGGCGGCAGGCCGTGGCTGCGGGTGGCGTCGAGGAACCGGTCGGTGCGGCGCTCGCTCATGGCCGCCACGTCCGCGACGACGATGGCCAGCAGATCGCAGGCGTGCGCCAGCGGCGCCCCGTGGAAGTTCCCCACCGACTCGACCCGGCCGTCGGCCAGCACCACCGGGTTGTCGATGGCCGAGGCCAGCTCCCGATCGGCGCACGCCTCCGCGAAGGCCAGGGCGTCGCGGGCGGCGCCGTGGACCTGGGGAGCGCACCGCAGCGAGTAGGCGTCCTGGACGCGGGGGTCGTCGGTGCGGTGCGAGGCGACGATGGCCGAGCCGGCCAGCAGGGCGGCGATGTTGGCGGCCGACGCCTGCTGCCCGGGATGGGGCCGCAGGGCGACGAGGTCGGCGGCGAAGGGCCGGTCGGTGCCGAGGAGGCCCTCCACGCTCATGGCCGCGGCCACGTCGGCCACCCGCAGGAGCGCCGCCAGGTCGGCGCTTGCCAGCACGAGCATGCCGAGCATGCCGTCGGTGCCGTTGACCAGCGCCAGCCCCTCCTTGGCCTCGAGCGTCAGGTCGAGGGCCGCGGCGACGTGGGCGAGGGGCGCCAGGTCGCCGCTGCAGCCGAGCGAGCCGAACTCGGGGACCTCGGGCAGCCGCCCGTCGTCGAGCAGGCGCAGCAGCGCGGCGGCCAGTTCGGGCCGGGCGCCGGTGATCCCGGTGGCCAGCGTGCGGGCCCGCAGGAGCACCATCGCCCGGACGACCTCGGGCTCGACCGGGTCGCCCATGCCGGCGGCGTGGGAGGCGATGAGCGATCGCTGCAGCCGGGCCCGCTGCTCCGGCGGGATCCGTAGCGTGGCCAGGCCGCCGAACCCGGTGGAGATGCCGTACACGGGATCCGCCGACGCGGCGAGGGCCTCGACGTGGGCCCGGGTCGCGGCCATGGCCGCCACCGCCTCGTCGGACAGGCGGGCCACGGCGCCACCCCGGGCGACGGCGAGCACGTCCTCCCGGGTCAGGCCCCCCGGGCGGAGCACGACCGACACGGCCGAGACGGTAGCGCCCGCCCGGTCAGGTGGGGGCGGCCGACGACCCTTGGTGACCACTGCCAGCCGGCTCAGTGGGCCGGTCCCGCCGGAGTTTCACCGGTATTCGAGTGGCGACGTCTGTCACGCCGTCGTCGGGAGTGCTTGCCGGCCATGGGTCTTGAGGCCGGCCGTGAGGAGGGCGACCGCGGCCGGGAGGTAGAAGAACCCGAGGGTCGCAGCGCCTAGCGTGCAGAAGGCCAGGAGCACCCATCCGGTGCCGACACGTCGGCGACGGGAGGCCGCGCCGGTCCCGAGCGCGCCGACGAGGGCGATCGCGACGGGCACGAGTAGGACGGCGACGATGGGCGCCCCCTCCTGCTGGAGCAGGCTGCTGCTGGTCGTCGTGGTCGTCGTCTCGATCGTCGACCCGGGCCCCGCCCCGGACGACCCGCTCGAGGACGACGACTCGGTGCCGAACGGTGCCAGCAGCAGGACGCCGCCGACGAGGACCGTCCACACGACCGCCGTCCCGGCGAGGCACGCAGTCGTCCGGTCGGACCAGGGGCGGCGCCGCGGTGCGGTGGCCCTGATCAGCACCACCGCGGCGGCGATCATCGCGGTCACGCCCATCAGCGCGACCACCAGGGCGATCATCGCTCGTCCTCGCCGAGATCGGTGCCCGGGGCGGTGTCGGTGGCCGAGCCTGCGCCGCCGCCGGCCGCGGGCACGCCCGCCGCGAGGAGCAGGGCGAGGAACTGCGCGGCCACCGCACGATGGTCGGGCCCCTCCGGGTCGATCACCGAGGCGACGATGACGCCGTTCACCAGGCCGAGGATGGCCGCCGCCATGGCCGGCGGCGACACCCAGCCGGGGAGCCGGCCGTCGCCCAGTTGGCGCTCGATGTCCCCGGCCAGGCGGTCGCGGAGATCGGCCCACAGCGAGCCCAGCCCGCGGCGCACGTCCGGGGTGTGCGGCGCGGCGGCCAGGGCGGCGAGGTACACCGGGACCCGGGTCCGGCTGGCCTCGAACAGCTCGTTCAGCATCGCCGCCGCCGCGGTCGCCCGCTCCCCGGCCGGCTCGTCGGCGGCCAGGAGCGCCAGCACCGGTGCGACCAGCTCGCGGGCCTCGGCGATCAGGGCCTCGGCCACCAGGGCGTCCTTCGTGCCGAAGTGGTACGGGATCGACGCCAGGTTGGCCGAGGCCCGCCCGACGATCTCGCGGGCCGTGGTCGCGGGCATGCCGACGTCCCGGATCGCCTCCCTGGTCGCCTGTATCAGCAGGTCCCGCGTTCCCGGCCGGTCGGTCATGGTGAGAATCATACATACGTACATATGCGAGAGGCCATCGCCGACCGGGACGGCGGTGGGGACCACGGTGCAGTCGCATCGTTGGTTTGCCCGAAGGGGCAGGGATGTCTGCCCTTTCGGCCACCCCGCCGACCGTATGGTCGGCCACCGGTCGCTCGATGCTCACAGGAGGCTCGGACATGACCAGCGACCTGCCACGCGATCGACGGGACCGGGGAACCCGATGAGGCTGGTGGACCGCGCCCATGCGCAGCACGTCGAGCACCGGCGCCGGGCGCCTGCCCCGGCACCCCGGAGGGAGTCCGACCCCGCCTGGCGGCCCGGCTCCCCGATGACCGCCGGCCCCACGACGCAGCGGCTGCTGGCGGGCCTTCAGGGCACCGCGGGCAACACCGCGGTGCGGCGGCTCGTCGACCCGTCGGTCGGCGACGTCCCGAGCGTGCAGCGCTGCGGCGCCGGCTGCGGCTGCGCGGGCTGCGAGCGGGACGGGCCCGCGCCGGACACCGGGCCCGCCGCGGTCCAGCGCTTCGGCTCGGCCGAGCACGTGAGGATCGGCAACGAGGCGCAGCCGGGCCGGACGGTCCTGCTGACCGGCTACGGCCGGATCACCGTGGGCGAGATGATCGCGCTCGGCGACTACTTCGGCTCGCTCACCGAGATGGCCGCCCTGGTGGGCTCCATGGGTGGTTGGGGCCGCGAGCAGATCGACTACGCGCTGTGGAAGGTCAACCCGGTCTCGCCGTCCAACCCGACGGGGCGACCGCAGCCGGCCGTCTCCGCCTCCGCCCAGGAGGCGGTGAACGGTCGCTACTACCGGCTCGCGGCGAGGAACCAGACACACTTCTCCACGGGGTCCGCGCCCGGGCAGTCGAACCGCGAGCAGTACGTCGCCGGCCACACCGAGGCGATCCGGGCCGCCTACTTCGAGGGCCTGTCGCCGCTCACCGTCCGGCCGTGGAACTGGCAGGCGCAGGAGGCCTTCGCCCAGCACTTCCTGACCGATGCGTTCTCGGGCGGGCACATCCGCACGCCGCGGGGGGAGATCCAGCGCCACTGGGACAGCCTCTATCCCGGCTTCCGGTCGAACCTGATCCAGATGATCGCCTGCTGGATGGCGTCCTACGTCAACGATCGGGACAACGTCGGTTGGGTGCAGACGGTCGACCAGCTCACCGAGAAGATCGCGGCGGACGTGAGCGCCCGCGGGGGCGAGAAGCTGTCGTCGTTCTCGATCGGCGACCTCGTCTCGAAGGTGATGCACGACGCCGACAACGCCGGGCTCGACGTGGTGAGCGCCCAGGGCCCGGGCGGCGCCGCCGGCGGACCGGTGCGCTGGCGGGCCGTGGGCGACGACCTCCTGTTCCCCGCCAACCCCGACGCGGACGCCACGATGACCCAGCGGATGGTGAAGGAGGCCGTTCGGCTCAGCTTCGAGGAGGGCAACCGCGCCTACTCGGCCGGCGTGTCGGGCGGCTCGGGCCTGGCCGCTCTGACCCGGCCAGACGCGTTCCGCGCCCTGCCCCTGATCCCCACCGCCGATCCCGCCTCGACCGCCAACCCCACGTACCCGTGGGCGGCTCCGAGCATCCGGGCCCTGCCGGCCAACATCCGGGGGCTGATCGCGGCTGCGTTCACGCCGGGACACGAGATCCGCAACGGCCTCGACTCGATGGACGTGCCCGAGATCACGAGACGCTCCGGGTTCGACCTGCACACCGGCGACGCGTGGAACTGCTTCAAGCGTGCGCTGTTGGCCGACCCGCTGGGGATGATCGCCCGGATCGGCGACGGCAACGTGTGCCCCGCCGGCCAGAACAACCCCTGCCCGTAGGCGACCGGCCGCCAAGGCCGGCGTCAGCCGCAGCGGTCCCGTGAGCGATCACCGCGCCGGCGTGCTGGGCCGGATGTTCTTGTTGTGGTGGAACACGTTCCCGGGGTCGTACTTGGCCTTCACCTCGGCGAGCCGCCGGTACGTGTCGTCGCCGTAGGCCTCGCGGACGCGGCTCCTGTCGTCGTCGGCGTCGAGGAAGTTCACGTAGACGCCGGCGCGGTGGGGAGCCAGGGCGTCGAGGAACGCTCGGGCCCACGCGGTCTCCGATGCCCTGACGGCGTCGTCCTCCTCGGGGAGCCAGACGGCGTCGATGCTCATCTCGTGGCCCACAGCGCGCCCCGAGTAGGCCGTGGCGTCCCGCGGGGCTCGGGACAGTGCGCCACCCATGTGGAACATCGCCGCGTACGACCGCGGGGAGGTGGCGCCGTAGGCGTGCGCGGCGACGACGTCGATGACCTCGTCGGACAGGTGGTCGAGGCTCGTGCCCTTCCAGTAGTAGTGCCAGCCGTGGGGGACGGTGTCGTCGATGCCGCTCTGATGGTCGACGTACAGGGTGGGCCCGACGAGGTCGACGAGCGGGGCCCCGAACCGGCGGAGCGCGGCGGACCGCACGCTCACCGTCTTCGACGGGCCCGGCGTAGCAGCTGGCCACGGCGATGGCCGGCCGGAAGTGGAGGTCCTCGTCGACGACCGGGAGCCGCGGGATCGTGCCGAGCCGGACGACGGTCCCGAGCGCGTCCGGCGCCTCGGCGACGAACTCGCGGTAGAAGCGCAGGACGTCGGTGGTGTCCTCCGCCGCCCAGAACACCGGTCCGGCCACGACGGTAGGGCCGACCGGGTGCAGCGCGAACCGGAACGAGCTGACGACGCCGAAGTTCCCGCCGCCGCCCCGCAGCGCCCAGAACAGGTCGGGGTGATCGCGGGCGGAGGCCTGCACGATCTCGCCCTCGGCGGTGACCACCTCGGCCGCGACGAGATTGTCGACGGTGAGCCCGTGCTTGCGCATCAGCCAGCCGATGCCGCCGCCCAGGCTGACGCCGGCGACCCCGGTGTGGCTCACGATGCCGCCCGTCGTCGCCAGACCGTGCGCCTGTGTCTCGCGGTCGACATCGCCCCACAGGGCACCGCCCTGGACCAGGGCCGTGCGGTCGGCGGGATCGACCGAGACGGCGCGCATCGCCGACAGGTCGATCACGATCCCGCCGTCGCACACCGCGGTGCCGGCGACGTTGTGACCCCCGCCGCGCACGGCGATCTCGAGATCGCGGTCGCGGGCGAAGCGCACGGCGGCCGCCACGTCGGCGGTGCCGAGGCAGCGGGCGATCAGATGAGGGCGGCGGTCGACGGTGCCGTTCCACACGGCTCGGGCGTCGTCGTAGTCGGGGTGGTCGGGGACGATCACATCGCCCCGGAACCGGGGGATGTGCGTCGTGGTCGGTGCTGACATCGCTCCTCCTCGGGTGGACAGGCTCATCGCACCATCGAGGTGCACCGGGAAGAAGTCAGCGATCTGGACTTCGAAGTAAGGAATCTGGACTTCACGACGGTCGGGTGGCGCGGGACACTGCGCTCGTGAGGACGTACGGCCAGTACTGCCCCATCGCCCGTGGCGCGGAGATCTTCGCCGAGCGTTGGACGCCGTTGATCGTCCGCAACCTGCACCTGGGCTGTGAGACCTTCGGCGAGATCCTCGAGGGTGCCCCCGGGCTCTCCCGCACCCTGCTCGCGCAGCGGCTCAAGCAGCTCGAGCGCCTCGGCATCGTCGAGTCGGCACCGAAGGCGCACGGGCGCGGCCGGCGCTACCAGCTCACGAGCTCGGGCCACGATCTGTTCAAGGTGTGCGAGACCCTCGGCGAGTGGGGCGCCCGTTGGCTCGAGATCGCCCCCGAGAACCTCGATCCGTTCGTGGCGCTGTGGTCGATGTGCAACGCGCTCCGTCGTGACCGGCTGCCGGACCGGCGCGTCGTCATTCGCTTGGACTTCACCGGCTTCCGACCCCACGAGCGGTACTGGCTGCTGCTCGCGCAAGGCGAGGCCGAGATCTGCAAGACGTACTCCGGTCTGGACGAAGACCTCTACATCACCGCCGACGCCGAGGCCTTCGTGAAGTGGCACGCCGGGCAGCTGTCCTGGGAGGCGGCCACCCGCGACTCCCGGATCCAGCTCCACGGTCCCTCATGGCTCGTGCGGGCCTTCCCGGGCTGGAACGGCCGCAGCATGTTCGCCCACATCAGGCCCGACGCCGCCGCTGCCACCGCGCGTTGACGCCGCAGCGGGACTCAGGCGGGCTTCTCGAAGACGGCGACCTGGCTCGGGCTGTCGGCGGTGAACGGGGCCCGGTCCCAGCCGGACCAGCGTTCGCGGAGGCGCAGGCCGGCGAGCCTGGCCATCAGGTCCAGCTCGGACGGCCACACGTAGCGGTAGGGCGCGGCGTGCCGGACGAGGCGGCCGCCGACCTGCATCCAGTGGTGCGACCAGGCGATCTGGCCCACGAGGTCGTCGAAGGTCTCGATCCCGACGTGATCGGGCTCGAAGGTGAAGATGCGGCCGACCTCGCCCGGCGGGACGCGGCGCAGTTGGGGCACGATCACCTCGACGACGAAGCAGCCGCCCGGCTGGAGGTGGGCAGCGGCGTTCGCGAACACCGCGAGCTGGTCCTCCTGGGTGGTGACGTTCATGATCGTGTTCGCCACCAGGTACACCAGCGGGAACGAGCCCGGGACGCGGGTGGTCGTCATGTCCCCCACCGTCACGGGCACGGCGTCGGCGCCCGGCTTGGCGCGCAGCTGCGCCACCATGGGCGTCGAGAGCTCGATCCCGTGGACGGCGACGCCGCGGGCACTGAGCGCCAGCGCCACCCGCCCGGTGCCGACGGCGAGCTCGAGGGCACGGCCGCCGTTCGCCAGCTCGGCCAGGAGATCGACGATCGGGTCGAGGACCCCCCGGTCGAACTGCGCAGCGTAGGTCTCGTCGTAGACCTGTGCGATCTCCTCACCCCAGGTCACCGAGCCCATGGGCGGAAGCCTGGCGCCCCCGCCCGGCCCGGCGCCCACGAATTTCCACCGATGAGGAACCGGGCGGCGATCCGTCTTACAAATCGGTTGCCCGTGCCCCCGCAGGGTCGGCAACATCGGAGGTTCCCGGAACGAGCCGGACACGGCGCTTGACCTCAAGCGCACTTGACGGTTTACCGTCCTCCGTGGGACCTCCCCCCGCCTGTGCATCCCGGAGCTGGACATGACTGAATCCCTCGCGATCGACGCCCACACGCTCGTCAAGCGCTACGGGACCAAGACCGCGCTCGGCGGCATCGACCTGGCCGTGCCGACCGGCACCGTCACCGCCGTCCTGGGGCCCAACGGTGCCGGGAAGACGACGGCGGTGCGCATCCTCACCACGCTCGCCGAGCCCGACGCCGGCACGGCCACGGTGGCCGGCTTCGACGTCGTGCGCGACGCCCGCGAGGTGCGGCGGCGCATCGGTCTCGCCGCCCAGGACGCCACCGTCGATCCCCTGCTCACGGGGCGCGAGAACCTGGTGATGATCAGCCAACTGCACCAGCTCCGCCGCCCCGCGGCCCGCGAGCGGGCCGACCTGCTGCTCGACCAGTTCGACCTGGTGGACGCAGCCGACCAGGTCACCTCCGCCTACTCGGGCGGCATGCGGCGACGGCTCGACCTGGCCGCCACGCTGGTGGCCAGCCCCCAGGTCCTCTTCCTCGACGAGCCGACGACCGGCCTCGACCCCCGGGCCCGGAACGAGCTGTGGGCGGTGCTCGACACGCTGGTGGGCCGGGGCACGACCATCCTGCTCACGACCCAGTACCTCGACGAGGCCGAGCGCCTGGCCGACGACATCGTGGTCATCGACCACGGCACCATCATCGCCCGGGGCGACGCCCGCAGCCTGAAGCGCCAGGTGGGCGGCGACAACATCGGCGTCACCCTGGCCGACCCGGCCCAGCTGGAGGCCGTCGCCGGCCTGCTCGCCGGGTGCACCGACCTGCAACCGTTCATCGACCGGCCGCTGCGCACGGTCACCGTCCCCACCAGTGACGGCGTCGCCGGGCTGGCCACGGTCGCCCGCTCGCTGGCGGACGCCGGCATCGCGGTCGAGGACCTCAGCCTGCGCCAGCCCACGCTCGACGAGGTGTTCCTGACCCTCACGGGCGCCGCCATCGACCACGACGAGCTCGAGGAGACCCCCGCATGACCGCCCCCGGCAAGACCCTCGACCGCAGCCCCGACGGCACGGCCGACGAGGGCCCGAGCGACGCCGGCACCACCGGCACCGGAGCTGTCGCCCTCGCCGAGCCGATCGCCGGGCCCACCTCCGAGCCGCACCGCGCCCGGGGCGTCGTCCACGACACCTGGGTCATCGCCCGGCGGGGCCTCCTGCACATGCGGCGCCAGCCCGAGGCGCTCAGCGACGCCACCATCCAGCCGATCATGTTCGTCCTCATGTTCGGCTATGTGTTCGGCGGCGCCATCGCCGTGCCCGGGGGCGGGAGCTACCGCGAGTTCCTGATGGGCGGCATCATGGCCCAGACCATCGTGTTCACCGCGTTCGGCGTGGCCATGAGCATCGCCAACGACCGCAAGAACCAGGCGGTCGACCGGTTCCGCTCGCTGCCCATCGCCAAGGGTGCGGTGCTCGGCGGCCACGCCGTGGCCAACCTGCTGAAGTCGCTGCTGCCCATCGCCATCATGTCGCTGTGCGGGCTGCTGGTCGGCTGGCGCATCCGCTCGGGCGTGGTCGACGCTGCGTCCGGCTACCTGCTGATGGTGGCGTTCGCCTTCGCCATGATCTGGGTGGGCGTGCTGCTCGGCAGCCTCGTGCGCACGCCGGAGGGGGTCCAGGGCATCGCCTTCGTGGCCCTCTTCCCCATCACGTTCATCGCCAGCACGTTCGTGCCGGTGGCGTCGATGCCGGGACCGCTGCAGACCGTCGCCCAGTGGAACCCGGTGACCACGCTGTCCGACGCCCTGCGGGAGCTGTTCGGCAACCCCAACACGCCCACCCAGGCGGGCGACCCGTGGTCGATCGCCAACCCCGTCGCCTACACGTGGCTGTGGGTCATCGCCGTGGTCCTGGTGTGCGCGCCGCTGGCCGTGCGGATCTACTCCCGGTCGATCTCCCGCTGACGCCACAAGGTCACCGGGGGTCGGGGCGCGGCGGCCCTGACCCCCGGTCAAGCCTCCCGCTAGCATCCCCGCCGTGATCGTCGACACCACCAGCGGCAAGGTCCAGGGCCTCGACAAGCGGGGCGTCCAGCAGTACCGCGGCATGCCCTACGCCCGGGCCGAGCGCTTCCGGGCGCCCCAGCCCGTCGAGCCGTGGGCGGGGGTGCGGGACGCCACCGACTTCGGCCTCATCGCCCCCCAGAACCCGTC
This sequence comes from uncultured Acidimicrobiales bacterium, assembly GCA_963842395.1. GTDB lineage: Bacteria > Actinomycetota > Acidimicrobiia > Acidimicrobiales > VFJN01 > ZC4RG19. Next base: position 443,466 of record CAWJGJ010000001.1, on the reverse strand, counting down.
GCCCACCGAGTCGTTGCTCGGGGCCCAGGAACGCCCCTCGGGCGAGGACTGCCTGGTGCTCAACGTGTTCACGCCCGCCGCCGACGACGCCGCCCGTCCGGTGATGGTCTGGCTGCACGGCGGGGCGTTCGTGGCCGGTTCGGGCAACGTCGTCTGGTACGACGGCTCGAACCTGGCCAGGGCGGGCGACGTGGTGGTGGTCAGCATCAACTACCGGCTGGGGGCGTTGGGCTACCTGCACCTGGGGCACCTCGACGGCGACCTGGCGGGCTCGGGCGCCAACGGCACCCGCGACCAGGTGGCGGCCCTGCGCTGGGTGCGCGACAACATCGCCGGCTTCGGCGGTGACCCGGGCCGGGTCACGATCTTCGGCGAGTCGGCCGGCGGCATGAGCGTGGGCACGCTGCTGGCCACCCCCGACGCCGCGGGCCTGTTCCACGGCGCTATCGCACAGAGCGGCGCCGGGCACAACAACCACCGCCCCGAGGTGGCCGAGTGGGTGACCGACCGCTTCCTCGCCGCCCTCGACCTCTCCCCCGGCTCGGCCGACGCCCTGCTGACACTGCCGGTCGAGGACGTGCTGCGCGCCCAGTCGGCGGTCGAGCAGGCCGTCCAGACCGACCACGAGCGGGACGGTGGTCCCGGCATCGGTGCCCTCACCTTCCAGCCGGTGGCCGACGGCGCCGTGCTCCCCTCCCCCGCCATCGACGCGGTGCGCGCCGGCAGCGCCGCCGGCATCCCCCTGGTGGTGGGCACCACGGCCGACGAATGGAACATGTTCCACCTGCGGGCCCGCATGGCGGGGACCCTGTCGGACGAGCAGGTGCGCCGCCGGCTGGCGCGTCTGGTGGGCGACGACCGGGTGGACGACGTCGTCGACGTGTACCGGCGTGCCCGCCCGGACGCCGACCCCGACGGCCTGCTGTGCGCGGTGATGACCGACCACGTCTTCCGGGTGCCCGCCATCCGCTTGGCCGAGGCCCAGTTGGCACAGGCGGCCGAGGTGTCGATGTACCGCTTCGACCTGGCGTCGACCGCCATGGGCGGCGTGCTCGGCGCCTGCCACGCCATCGAGGTGCCCTTCGTGTTCGACAACCTCGACCGGGGCGGCGTCGACATGCTGCTGGGCGGGCTCGACGACGGCAGCCGGGCGCTGGCGTCGTCGCTGTCGCGGGCCTGGACGTCCTTCGCCCACGCCGCCGTCCCCGCCCACGACGGCCTCGACTGGCCGACCTACGACCTCGATCAGCGCCGGACGTGCGTGCTCGACCGCGAGACGGCGGTCGTGGCCGACCCCGACGCCGAGATCCGGGCCCTGTGGGACGGGCTGGCGCCGTGACGGCTGGGCGCCCCGCCGGGCGAGCCGGTCGCCCGGCCTCCTGCCCCGCAACCCTCGTAGACTGACCGCACAACCGATCGGGAGCGCGCCCATGTCCGACCGCCAGCCCCACCGCTTTCCGCAGTTCTCCTCGCCCGACGAGGAGCGCACCCACATGAAGCAACGGATGGCCGCGGCCTTCCGGCTGTTCGACCGCTTCGGCTTCAACGAGGGCGTGGCCGGCCACCTGACCGGGCGCGACCCCGAGCACCCCGAGCTGTTCTGGGTCAACCCGTTCGGGATGAGCTTCGGGCAGATCCGGGCCCGCGACCTCATCCTGGTCGACCACCAGGGCAAGGTCGTCGAGGGCGACTGGCCCGTCAACACCGCCGCCTTCGCCATCCACAGCCAGGTCCACGCCGCCCGGCCCGACGTCAACGCCGCCGCCCACACCCACTCGCAGTACGGACGGGCGTTCTCCACCCTGGGCAAGCAGTTGGCCCCGCTCACCCAGGACGCCTGCGCGTTCTACGGCGACCACGCCGTGTTCGACGACTACACGGGCGTGGTGCTCGACATCGAGGAGGGCAAGCGCATCGCCCACGCGCTGGGCGACGGGAAGGCGGCCATCCTGCGCAACCACGGCCTGCTCACGGTGGGCACCACGGTCGACGAGGCCGCCTGGTGGTTCATCACCATGGAGCGGTCGTGCCACGTCCAACTCCTGGCCGACGCCGCCGGCGATCCCGTGGTCATCGACGACGAGTGCGCCACCCTGACCGCGGGCCAGGTCGGCTCGCACGCGGCCGGCTGGTTCAGCTTCCAACCGCTCTACGACAAGATCGTGGCCGATCAGCCCGACCTGCTCGACTGACAGGGGCAGCCCATCCGACCGCTCGACCCGTCCCCCGTCGCGATGACCACGCCCGCGAGGACCAGGCCCGCGAGGACCGTGCCGTGGCCGAGGTGACGCCCATCGGCACCAAGATCCAGGCGCACCGCGAGCAGGCGCTGCAGAAGCTCCTCCAGGCGCAGAACGCGGGGGACGTCGCCACCGCCATCGGCTGCTTCGCCCATCCGCGCTACGAGCTCATCGGCAACCAGCGCGTCTACGACGGCGCCGACGAGGTGCGGCACTACTACGAATCCACGCGCCGCTACTTCCCCGACCTGCACTTCGAGGTCGTCGAGGTGCACCACGCCGACGACGCGGTGGTGTGCGAGCTGTGGATGTCGGGCACCCACCTGGGGTCGGGCCCAGACTTCGAGGCGACCGGCCGGCGGTTCCGGTGCCGCACCGCGGTCATCTTCGCCTTCTCCGGCGAGCGCCTGACGGGCGCCCGCGTCTACTACGACACCGGCACGATCGCCCGCCAGCTCGCCTGACGTTCGCCCGGCGCGTCGACGTTCCGACGGTCCGGCGTTCGTCTGTTGCGGTTTCCGCCACGAACGAACGCCGGAAGGCGGAGTCGTCCGTTCCGGCGTCCGCCTGTTGCGGTTTCCGGCACGGACGAACGCCGGTTCGGGGACGACGCTCGGCCGGGCGGCGGTTACTCGAACGAGGGGCGCAGCGGCATGGCCGCGTCGCCGCTCGGATCGTTCGGCGTGGCCAGGATCTGGTGGATCTGGCAGCGGCTCGTCTCGAAGTTGACCGCCGAGCCCGCCATGTACAGCCGCCACACCCGCGCCCGGGCCTCGCCGACCTCCTCGACCGCGCGGTCCCAGGCCCCCTCGAGATTCGCCACCCAGCGCCGCAGTGTCAGGGCGTAGTGCTCGCGCAGGGACTCGAGATGGCGGACCTCGAACCCCGCCTCCTGGATCAGCGACGTCACGCGCCCGACCTCGTGGAGCTCGCCGTCGGGGAACACGTAGCGGTTCACGAAGCTGCGCCGCGGCAGCCGCGCCCGTGACCCGGGCGGACGGCTGATGCCGTGGTTGAGCAGGCGCCCCCGCGGGTCGAGCAGGGCCCGGAGCCGGCCGAAGTACTCGGCCAACCGAGCCTCGCCCACGTGCTCGAACATGCCGATGGAGCTGATGGCGTCGAAGGGCCCGTCGTCGATCTCGCGGTAGTCCTGCACGCGGATCTCGACGCGGTCGGACAACCCGGCCTGGACGGCACGCTTCTCGGCCAGCTCGGCCTGGCGCTGCGAGATGGTGACGCCCACCACCCGGGCGCCGTGGTGCGTCGCCGCGTGCAGCGCCATCCCGCCCCAACCGCAGCCGACGTCGAGCAGCCGCATGCCCTCCACGAGGCCGAGCTTCCGGCAGACGAGCTCGTACTTGTTGGCCTGGGCATCCTCCAGCGTGTCACCGGGGTCGTGGAACACCGCGCACGAGTAGGTGAGGCTGGGGCCGAGCACCATGCCGTAGAAGGCGTTGGACACGTCGTAGTGGTGGCTGATCGCGGCCGCGTCCCGGGTGGGACTGTGACGCCGTCCGTGGAGGCGGGCCTCGACGTCGGGCGGGGCCACGCGCCGCAGATTGCGCACGCCGCCCAGCTCGGTGACCAGGCGACGCAGCTCCCGCGGCGCGAACCGGATCCGCTTCATGCGGTCGCGCAGGTCGAGCAGCCCCCAGATCTCCCCCACGACGTCGACGTCGCCCGCGACGTACGCGCGGGCGACACCGAGTTCGCCGGGTGCGGTCAGGATGCGCCGCAGCGCATCGGGAGATCGCACCACGAGCGTGGTGGTCGCGTCGGCCGGACCGGCGGTGCTGCCGTCGTATGCCTGCACGGCGAGCGGGATGTTCCCGCCCAAAACGCCGTCGACGAACGGTGCCAGAGCCATCTTCCCCACCCCCTATGACTGTCTCGGGTCATTCAGAGGTTACGGCATTCGTCATCGACTCCCGAGGACTTTCCGGCAACGGCTGGTCGCGGCCCGCCCCGAACGGCTACGTGGGGACGCTCAGCCCGGCGGGCGATAGAACGGCGTGGGGGCCACGCGTGCGGGCGCATGCATGCCCCGGATGTCGACCACCACGCTCGCGCCCTCCTCCACCTCGGGGGGCAGGAAGGCCAGCGCGATGCCCCGGCGCAGCGTCGGGGACAGGTTGCCGCTCGTCACGACTCCGACCACCTCCCCGTCGACCAGCACCGGGCAGTCGGCCCGCGGCGGGCGCCGGCCGTCGACCTCGAGGCCCCGCAGCCGCCGGCCGATCCCCCGCTCACGCTCGTCCGACAGGGGGCCGTAGCCCCGGAAGTCGCCCTTGCCCCAGGCCACCACCCAGCCCAGCCCGGCCTGCAACGGCGTGATGCCCGGCCCCAGCTCGTGGCCGTGCAACGGGAGGCCGGCCTCGAGCCGCAGCGTGTCACGTGCGCCCAGGCCCGCCGGTGCGATGCCGGTGGCCACCACGGCGTCCCACACCGCGGGGGCATGGCGGGCGGGCACGGCGAGCTCGACGCCGTCCTCGCCCGTGTAGCCGGTGCCCGCCACCACGCAGCGGTGCCCCAGCACGTCGATCTCGGCGACGGCCCGGCGGGGCACGGCCGCGGCGGCCCGCGACACCGCCGCCAGCCGCTCGCGGGCATCGGGGCCCTGCACCGCCAGGACCGCCCGCTCGGCCGTGACGTCGACGCCCTCGACCGCCTCGACCACGCGCGCGGTGTTCGACGCGTTGGGCATGACGTCGAACCGGTCCTCGTCGACCCACCACACGATGATGTCGTCGAGCACCGAGGCGTCGTCGGTGTCGAGCAGGTGGGTGTACTGGGTGCGGCCCGGAGCGATCTTGGCCAGGTCGTTGGTGAACGCGGCCTGCAGCCGGTCGAGCGCACCCGGCCCGGCGACGCGCACCGTGCCCAGGTGACTGACGTCGAAGACGGCAGCGCCGGTGCGGCAGGACTCGTGCTCGGCGAGGGTGCCCGACGGGTACTGGATCGGCATCTCCCAGCCCCCGAACGGGGCCATCTTGGCCCCGAGGGCACGGTGCCGGTTGTCGAGCGGCGAGGTTCGCAGAGTCACGGGCGCTGAGGCTAGTGCTGCCCACCCGCGTGGCAACCGGGGGTGACCGAAGGTGCTGGCGGCGGCGCGTAGGGTGTCAGACGCTGGCGTCGACGCTGGGCGCGGCTACGCCTGCGGCACCGTCGGGCTGCGACGGTGCCGGCTGCTCAGGAGGGAACAACTCGACGATCGCCGCGTCGACCTGGCTCTGGACCCCGTCGAGGGCCAGCAGGTTGAGCACTCCCTGGCCCTGGTAGCGGTTCACCACGTCGACGAGCTCCTGGTTCTCGCGCACCAGCACGGCGCTGTTGCCCGAAATGACGAGCTTGGCCGTCGACAGGTCGTCGCCGAGCTGGTCGCGCAGGTAGCCGAACGCGGCACGGATGTTCTCGAGCTTGATGCCGTCGTCGAGCAGGGTCTTCACCAGCTTCAGCTCCAGCAGGTCGCGGTAGCTGTAGCGGCGCCGCGAGCCGCTGCCCTGGGCATCGGCCAGCGACGGCCGGATGAGGTCGGTGCGCGCCCAGTAGTCGAGCTGGCGGTAGGTGATGCCCACGACATCGGCCGCCTTCTTGCCGCTGAACGACTCGACGGGAGAGTTCGAGTTCTCGCTCACGAAGGTTTCTCCTGGCTGCCGTGGTCACAACGACGGAATTACGCCGATGTCACGAACGAGGAAGCAGGCTACGACCCGGGCGGCCGCGGGTCAACGTCGACCCGTCGCGCACGACGGGAACGACGGGCCTAGAGGGCGAAGTCCTCGGGGTTCACGTGGTCGATGAAGTCGCGGAACTGCTCGACCATCTGCTCGGCCTGCTCTTCGTCGGGCTGCTCGACGCGGCCCGCCTCGTCGAGGACGTCCTCCTCGGCGAAGATGGGCGAACCGATGCGGATCGCCAGGGCGATCGCGTCGGACGGGCGGCTCGACACCGTGCGCACCTCGCCCCCCGCACTCAGCACGATGTCGGCGAAGAACGTGCCGTCGCGCAGCGCCGTCACGGTGATGCGTTCGACGCGGGCACCGACCTCGTCGAGCAGGTTCTTCATCAGGTCGTGGGTCATCGGGCGGGGCGTCTCGATGTTCTGCATCGACAGGGCGATCGCCTGGGCTTCGGGCGTGCCGATGAAGATGGGGAGCACCCGCCGCTGGCCTGACGTCTCGCGCAGGATCACCACCGGGGTGCGAGTCGGGCGCTCCGGAGCTTCGACGCTCACGAGTTCCATCTCGACGACCATTGCCCGCAACCCTACTCCCCTACCGGCCGATTTTCGCCGGACCCGTGGCCCCACATCGGGCTACTCGGGGGGGATGTGATCGCGCAGACCGCGCCGCAACAGCACGCCGCGCATGTCGTCGCCGAGGCGCATGAGCTCGGCCACCGTCTGGGTGGCCTGGCGCCTTGCGTCGGGATTGCGCTGCTTGAGGAGCGGCAGGACGATCTGCTCGAACAGGCCGGCCTCGCGCTCGACCGCCACCTTGTAGCTGCGGATGTGGCGAGCCTCGATGCCGTGGGCGAGGAACCCCGCCGCCGTGCGCGCGATCACCAGGGCGTCCGCGTCGTAGTAGCCGGTGTCGCCCACCGTGTGGGCCTCGATCAGGCCGTAGCCCTCGAGCTCGCGCACCGAGCGGGCCGGCAGGCCGCTGGCCTGGATCAGCTCGTCGAAGGTCAGGCTGACGGCACCCGGCTCCGGCGCCCGCCGTGCTGCAGCCGGCGCGCCGCCGGGCGGCCGTGGCAGCCGCCTGGTCGAGCGGCGAGGCGGGCGAGAGCCGCAATGTGGGATCGGCGGCGGACGGGGCCGGCCGGCGCGGGGCCGGAGCCTCGATCACGTCGGCCACGTCGTGGAACGCGGGCTCGGGTGCGGACGCCCGCCGCTCGGGGACGCGCGGCGCCGGGGCCTCGGGCGCCGGCACGGCCCTGGAGCCCGGCGGCGGGGCCGGGGCGGCGGCGGGACCGGGGACGGGGCGCTCGTCGAGCGCCACCGCCGAGAGGCCGTTGCGCCGCTCGCGCCTTGCGCCGCCCGGCACCCCCTCCGCCAGGGCGGCCGTGCGGGCGGACCCGGGGGCGGACCCGTTGTCCTCGTCACCGTCGCCCGCGCCGACGTCGGCAGGGTTCGCAGCCGTGGGAGCGGTGCGAACCGGGCCGGTCTCGTCGAGGCGGTCCTTGATGACCTTGAGGGGCAGGTAGTGGTCCTTCTGCTGCCGCAGTATCCAACGCAGCCGGTCGATGTCGGCCTCGTAGAACTTGCGGTAGCCCGACGGTGTGCGCTCGGGATCGAGCAGGCCCTGGCTCTCGAGGAAGCGGATCTTCGAGATGGTGACGTCTGGGAACTCATCCTGGAGCAGCGAGAGGACTTCGCCGATCGACAGATGGGATCGGTCAGTCGGTGCGCGGGTCACGTGGCATCTCCCCTCCCGGTGAGGAAGACCAACTTGAACGTGCCGATCTGGAGCTCGTCGCCGTCCTTCAACGGCGCGGACTCGACACGCTCACGGTTCAGGTACGTCCCGTTCAGCGAGCCGGCGTCGCGGACGTGGTACTGACTGGCTTCGCGGACGATCTCGGCGTGCCGGCGCGACACGGTCACGTCGTCGAGGAAGATGTCGCTCTCGGGGTGGCGGCCGGCGTGGACCACATCGCGGTCGAGCGAGAAGCGCGAGCCCACGTTGGGGCCCCGCTTCACGACCAGGATGCCCACCCCGTCGGGCATGTCGCCGAACTCGACCGACAGGTCGTCGTAGCCCTCGCCCGCCTCGGGGATGAACGTGACGGTCGTGGGGTCCTCGCGGCGGGGCCCGATGGGCGCGCCGCACGAGGAGCAGAAGTTCGACCCCGGCGCATTGCCGTGGCCGCACTGGTTGCAGAAGATGCCGTCGGCCACGAACCTCACCCCTCGATCAGCGCACGGTAGCCCTCGGAGTCGAGCAGCTCCCTGAGCTGCGCCTCGTCGGACGGTTCGATAACGAAGATCCACCCGTCACCGTACGGGTCGTCGTTGAGGCGCTGCGGGTTGTCGGTGAGGTCCGCGTTCACCTCGACCACGATTCCCCCGATCGGCGCGTAGATCTCGGACACCGACTTGGTCGACTCGACCTCGCTGCAGCTCGTGCCCTGCTCGACCTTCTGGCCCAACTCGGGCAGATCGACGAAGACGACGTCACCGAGAGCGTCCTGGGCATAGTCGGTGATGCCCGTCCGTGCCCGCCCGTCCTCGACCCGGACCCATTCGTGATCGGCTGAGTACCGGAGCTCCGACGGTATGTCCATGAGGGGGCAGGCTAGCGAACCCTGTCAAACCTCGACGCCGGGTTGAGGTTCGGCCACAGAGCGCGGCGGCGAGGCTGCGATCGCCGCGTCCCCGGGCACCCTCGACCACCAGGGAAGGAAGCCTCGACCGGTGGTCGAGACTTGTCGCGAGCGGTCAGCGAAGAAGTTGGCGGATGCGGCGCGCGTACTCCTGGGCGAGCCGGCGGGCGGCGCCGTCGGAGTCGCTTTCGGCCCAGATGTGGGTGACCGGCTCCTCGGGATCGGGTAGCGCCAGCGCCCATCCGTCACCGTGGTGGACCTTCACGCCGTCGACCAGGTCGACGTCGCGCTCCTTGGACTGCTCGACGAGGGTGCGCATCACCGCCCCCTTCTGCTCCCACGGGGTCACCACCGTCTCGTGCACGATGTGCACGGCCGGCAGGGCGCCCACGACCTTCGACAGCGGCACCCCGTCGAGGGCCAGCAGCTCGAGCATCTTGACCATGGCGGCCGCCCCGTCGAACGCGGGCAGGAACGCCGGGAGGATGAAGCCGCCGTCGGTGCTGGCCGCGAAGCCGACGCCCGGCCGCGACGCCGCCTGCATGAGCGCGGCGTGGGAGAGCTTCGTGCGCAGGATGGTCACGCCCCGGTCGGCGGCCAGGGCGTCGGCGTGGCTGGTGGCCGACAGTGGCAGGGCGATCGAGCCGCCGTCGTCGAGGTGGCCGGCCACCAGGCTGACGAAGGCCAGCAACGCCTCGTCGTCCGACAGCACGTGGCCGGAGTCGTCGACCAGCGTCAGGTGGTCGCCGTCGGGGTCGATGACGGCGCCCAACGTCGCCCCCGCGGCGCGGACCAGGCTGGCCACCCGGGCCGCGTGCTCGTCGCGGTCCCAGGACATGACGCCCCGGGTCGAGGCGAACGGGTTGACCGCCAGCACGTCGGCGCCCAGCTTGGCCAGCAGGTTGGGCATGACGAACGACGTGGCCCCGTAGGAGTAGTCGATCACCACCTTCGGGGCGGCGGCGGCGATGCGCTCGACGTCGACCGCGGCCTCCAGGGCGACGCTGTACATCTCCAGGTGGCGGGGCGGGAAGCCGATGTCGCCGATCTCGCCCGGGAACACCCGGCGGAAGTCCTCGCGCAGGAACAGGCGCTCGATCTTGCGCTGGGCGCCCTCGGTGATGTCGGCGCCCTTGGCGTCGAAGAACCGGATGACCACCGACTGCGGGTCGCCCTCCTCCAGCCGGATGCTGATGCCGGCGTCGGCCTCGGGGCGGGACACGGCGAAGCGGGTCGCCGGCATGGTGGCCACCTCGAGGTCGCGCACGTTGACCCCGGCGGCGTTGAGCCCGGCCATCATCGCCCGCTTCAACATGCGGGCCGAGCGGCTGGAGTCGCGCGAGGTGATGACGGTGGCGTCCTTCTTCAGCGTGGTGCCGAAGGCCATCGCCACCCGGGTCGCCAGCTCGGGCGTCACGTCCACGTTGGCCAGGCCCGACACACCGAGCCGGCCGAACAGGCTGCGCGAGCCCCGCGACTCCCACACGATCGAGCTGTTGACGACGGCGCGCCCCTCGACCGTCTTGAACGGGTACACCTTGACCCCGGCGCCCAGCACCGCCTGCTCGCCGACGAAGCACTCGTCGCCCAGCACGACGCCCTCCTCGCCCCGCACGCCGGTGCGCAGGTCGCAGGAGCGGCCCACGATGGTGCCGCGCAGGCTGACGCCCTCGCCGATGTAGGTGTTGTCGTGGATGACGGCCCGCTGCAGGTCGGCGCCGGCCCGTACCCGCACGTTGGTGCCGAGCACGGTGTACTCGCGCAGCACGGCGTCGCCCTCGACCCGGCAGTAGTCGCCGATCACGACGGGGCCCTCGATGCGGGCGTCGGGGTGGATGTCGGCTCCCTCGCCCACGTACACCCCGTCGCTGATCTCGAACCCGGGCACCTCGACCTCGACCTTGCCGTCGAGCACGTCCTTGTGGGCCCGGACGTACGCCTCCAGCGTGCCCACGTCCTCCCAGTAGCCCTCGACCACCGCGCCGAAGAGCGGCCTGCCGTCGTCGAGCAGCCGGGGGAACACCTCGGAGCTGAAGTCGACGGGGCGGCCCTCGTCGATGTAGTCGAAGATCTCGGGCTCGAGCACGAAGATGCCGGTGTTGATGGTGTCGCTGAACACCTGTCCCCACGTGGGCTTCTCCAGGAAGCGCTCGATCGAACCGTCGTCCCGGGTGATCACGATGCCGAACTCGAGCGGGTTCTCGACCGGGGTCAGGCCGATGGTGGCGATCGCCCCCCGCTCGTCGTGGAAGCGGGCCACGGCCCCCAGGTCGATGTCGGTGAGCACGTCGCCCGAGATGACGAGGAACCGCTCGTCGAGCTCGTCGCGGGCGTTCAGCACCGACCCCGCCGTGCCGAGCGGCGTCTCCTCGGCGGCGTAGACCATGCGGACGCCCAGGTCGGAGCCGTCGCCGAAGTAGTTGCGGATGTGGTTGGCCAGGAAGGCGACCGTCACCACGATGTCGTCGACGTCGTGCTCACGCAGCAGCCGCACGATGTGCTCCATCATCGGCACGTTGACGATGGGGAGCATGGGCTTGGGCGAGTTCGACGTGAGAGGGCGCAGGCGCGTGCCCTCGCCGCCGGCCATGATGACGGCCTTCATGCTCCGACCGTACCGCCTCGGGCCGCCTACTCCCTCGTGCCGGCCGTTCGTCACATGGCGTTCTCGAACCGGGCCGGGCGAACGGGACGCGCGAGCCGGGCCGCCTCGGCGGAGCCGACCGACGGGAGTCGACGGGCGGCGCGCGGTCAGCCGGCGGCGCGGGCGGCCATCCGGTCGGCCCGGCCCTCGCGCAGCGCCGCGCGGGCCAGCGGCACGTACGCGGCCGCCGCGTACAGGCTGAGCGCGAGGCCGGGGATGCCCACCAGCCAGGCCAGGACCTCGGCCGCATCGGCCCAACCCACCGTCGAGTTCCCCGCCAGGAACAGCGGGAAGGCGACCATCAGGCAGAAGGTGCCCGCCTTGCCGAACCAGGTGACGTCGATGCGGCGGGCGCCCAGCGCGGCGAGCACGATGGTGGTGCCACCGACCACCGCCTCGCGCACGAGCACCACCACCGCGAACCAGGCGGGCACGGACCCGTCGATCAGGATGCCGCCGGCGGCCACGAGGAACAGCAGGCGGTCGGCCACGGGGTCGAGGACCTTGCCCACCTCGGACACCTGGTGCAGGTGGCGGGCCAGGTAGCCGTCGACCCAGTCGGTGGCACCCAGGGCCGCGAGCAGCAGGGCGGCCGCGGCCCGGTTCTCCTCGACGAACAGGAGCCACAGGAACACGGGCAGGCACGCGAGGCGGACGAGCGTCACCAGGTTGGGCAACGTGAGGACGCCCGCGTCCTGCACCTCGGCCGCCTCGGCCGCCCCGCCCGGCCCGGCCTCGGTGGCCTCGGTGCCGTGGTCGCCCGCGTCGTCCATCAGAGGATGCAGGGTAGGGCGTTCCGGGGCGTCATCTACTGTTCCGGGCGATGGCCACGCTGTTCACCAAGATCATCCAGGGCGACATCCCCGGCCGATTCGTGTGGCGGGACGAGCGGGCGGTCGCGTTCCTCACCATCGCCCCCATCACCCCGGGGCACACGCTGGTGGTGCCGGTCGACGAGGTCGACCACTGGGTCGACCTCCCGGCCGACCTCGCCACCCACCTCATGCACGTGTCCCGCCTGGTGGGCCGGGCGCAGATGGCCGCGTTCACGCCGGCCCGGGTGGGCGTGATCATCGCCGGCCTCGAGGTGCCCCACTGCCATCTCCACCTCGTGCCGATCGAGACCGAGTCCGACCTGTCGTTCACGCGGGCCGACCAGAACCCCGACCCCGCCGCGCTGGACGAGGCCGCCGAGCGGCTGCGGGCCGCCCTGCGCGACCAGGGCCACGGCGACCACGTCCCGCCCGCCTGAGGCCGCGCCGGGTCAGGCCCGCGGGGTACGGGCGCCGCGCTCCTCGATGGCGGTGGGCAGCACCGAGGCGGGCAGGCCCTGCAGCTCGGCCACCGGGCGCATCTCCCGCGCGAACTGGGTGGCCAGCACGTCGCCACTCAGCACGTCGGCCTGCGCCTCGCCCTTGACCCGGTGCAGGCGCACGGCCACGTCGCCGATCGTGTCGGCCGTGAGCTCGTGGGCCGGCACCCGGGCCGAGAACTCGTAGACGTCGCGGTCGGCCAGGTGGTGGGTCCGCTGGTCCTCGGGGGCGTCCGGCGCCACGAACGACCGCTGGACCCCGAGGTCGGGCAGCGAGCCGGCGTGCAGCAGCCGGTCGCCCAGCGCCACCTCGTAGGCATTGGTGCCGCGGAACGCCTTCTCGGGCAGCAACGGCCCGTCCACGAGGTGGCTGTCGACGACCGTGAGGCGGTCGCCGGCCACCCGCATGCGCAGCCGCACGTACTGCTCGCCCGGCCCGCCGGCGTCGCCGCCACCGCGGGCGCCGGAGGTCGGGGGCTGCTGGTCGGGCAGCCCTGCCGTCGGCCGCGCGGTGCCGGCACCGGGCTCCCCGGCGGGCACGAACGGATCCTTGGCGCCCGCCGACCCGGCGGTCTCGTCCGGGACCGCTCCCGCCGGCCCCGCGGGCCCCGAGGCCGGTCGGCCGTTCGGCTTGGCCCGCCCGCCGTAGTCGGGGCCTGCCACCGCCTCGGGCTCGCCCGTGCTGTCGGCATCCGCCGCCGCCGCCTTCGAGGGGAGTCCCCCTTCGGGGCGGCGGGTGTGGTCCTGCCGCGCTCTTCTTCTGCATGGTGAGCCCCTTCACCAGTTCCGGCCGTGACGGTAGTCATGGATCCAGCGGTGGTAGATCCGGTCGAGCGAGTAGCCGGGACGGCCACCGATCACCCCGAACCACTCGGTGTTGTGGACGTACAGGTGGCCACGGCCGGCGCTGCCGGTGAAGGTCGCCACCTCGAAGTCGTCGGCCGGGCCGAGGTTCCACTCCCCCACCCAGTCGCCGACGAAGTCGGCGGACAGCGCGGTCCCCGACGAGAACATCCGGCCGAGGTACTCCTCGGACCAGTCCTGGTGGTTCCACGCCCACAGGTCGCAGCGGCCGTCGCCGCTGATGTCGGCGGCGAAGAACCGGTCGTGGCGCCGCATCCCGCCCCATCCCGGCACGTCGCCGTCGTAGCGGTTGACGTAGGCGAGGGACTTGCCCTCCGAGCGGAACATCCCGAGGTACGACATCGACCAGTCGTCGCCGTTGAAGATGAACACGTCGCAGCGGCCGTCCCCGTCGAAGTCCCCGAGGATGAGCTTGTCGTGCCGGGCCAGGCCGCCCCACCCGGGGATGTCGCCGTCGTAGCGGGCCGTCATGGTCACGCCGCCGGCGCCGTCGGAGAGGAACAGGCCCACGTAGGCCATCGACCAGTCCTCGCCGTTGAAGATGACCAGATCGTCACGGCCGTCGCCGCTGAGGTCGCCGACGAACAGCTCGTCGTGGCGGGCCAGGCCGCCCCACCCGGGGATGTCGCCGTCGTAGCGGGCGGTCATGAAGAACCCGGTCCCGGTGCTGCGCAGCAGGCCGACGTAGGTCATCGACCAGTCGTCGCCGTTGAACACGACCAGGTCGTCGCGCCCGTCGCCGTCGAGGTCGGCCACGTAGAACCGGTCGTTGGCCCGGAACCCGCCCCAGCCGGGGATGTCGCCGTCGTAGCGGGCGACGAGCCGCAGCCCGCCCTGGCCGTCGTCGTCGAGCAGCCCGAGGTAGGGCATCACCCAGTCGACGCCGTTGAAGATCACCACCTCGTCGGTGCCGTCGCCGTCGAAGTCGCCCACCAGCACCTGGTCGTTCGGCATGAACTGCCACGAGCCGGGCACCCGCTCGACGCCGCTGAAGGCGTGACGGAAGCCGTTGTCGTTGCGGAACAGCTGGATGGCGGTGCCGTGGTGCAGCAGGACGTCGCTGCGGCCCGAGCCCGAGAAGTTGCCGGCCGATGCGCCGCGGAAGTGGTGGCCGGTCTCGGTGTGGCGGTCGGTCTTGAACGCCGTGTAGCAGACCGGGCAGAACTCCGGGGTGTTGCCCTTCATCCGGCAGTTCTCGACCGGCCGGTAGATGCCGGTGTTGAGCGTGCCGCCGCCCTCGAACAGGCCGGCGTCGTGGTTGCTGCTCCACGTGGCCGGGCGAGGGCCCTGGTTGTAGTTGGCGCCCGCCCCCACGCCCGTGGGCAACGGCGTCGTCGGGGCGATGAAGTGGCGCCACTTGGTGGTCGCCCGGTCGGTGATCGTGGTGAGGTTGATCCACCCCTGCTCGCCGTCGGTCCAGTTGCCGTTCACGGAGTACTCGTCGGCGAGGCCCTCGATCCCGTGGCCGAACTCGTGGGCGATGACGTCCCAGCCCACGCCCAGCGTCACGTGCGCCCGGCCCCCGCCGCCGCAACCGCCGAACCCGGGCTCGTTCATGACCACGAGCACGTTGTCGGCGTCGGGCACCCACGTGTTGATGGCGTCGTTGATGCGCTGGTCGGTGTTGACCCCGTACTCGAGCCAGCAATGCTCCCACTGGCCGTTGAAGATCGTGCCCAGCGCGGTGTCGATCAACGTCTCCGACAGGACCGTGTCGTCCGCCGTGGTCGGCGTGCCCTTCAGGTCCCAGCGCCGCTGGCTCACCCCCGACGTCACCGACTCGAGGTTGATCCGGTAGATGTTGTACGCGGCGGCGTCCTCGTGGAAGTAGTCCCGCCCGAACACCCCCTCCATGAGGGTGGTCTGCACGTAGTTGTTGTAGATCCCCTGGTCGGCGGCGGTGAAGCCGTCACCGATGACGACGACGTTCCGCTTCGTCCCCGGGGGGCCCGCCTGGCGCAACACGGTCATGCTGTCGGCCACGGTGCCGTCCTCCTGGTCGCCCGTCCGTGGCGGCACGGCATCCGCACCGCGCCCGCCACCTGCTCCACGGGAACAGAGCACCCGGGCGCATTCGGGATACGCGCGAGACGGGGCCGGAACCCGGCACCCCGGCGTCAGCCGGCGGGCGCCTCGTCGGCGGTGACCAGCTCGTCGTCCGCCGCCGGGCGGATCAGCTCGACCCCCTTGTTGCGCACGTTGTTGACCTGGGTCGTCACCGGGGTGAGCCGCGTGACGTCGGCCGGCGCGGGCACCAGCAGCCGGCCGAGCGTCTCGATGTCGTCGTTGTCGGGGTCGAGCCACTCGTCCCAGGCCGAGGGCGGCAGAATGACCGGCATGCGATCGTGCACCGTCGCCATCGTCTCGTTGGGGGTGGTGGTGATGATCGTGCACGAGCGCAGCGGATCGCCGGTGCGGTTGCCCTCGGCGTCCTTGGGGCCCCGCCACACCTCCCAGAGGCCCGCGAACACCAGCGGCTCGCCGTCGGGGCGGTCGATGAAGTACGGCTGCTTGCGCTTGACGCCGGGGAGCTTCTTCCACTCGTAGAACCCGTCGGCGGGGATCAGGCAGCGGCGGCGCTTCAGCGCCGGCTTGAACGCGTTCTTGCTGGCCAGCGTCTCGGCCCGGGCGTTGATCATGCGCGAGCCCACCTTCGGGTCCTTGGCCCACCCCGGCACGAGGCCCCAGTGGAAGGCGTCGACCCGCCGCAGCCCGCCGTCCGCCAGCACCGCGTACACGTCATTGGTGGGCGCGACGTTGTAGGAGGGCTCGAGCAGCGCCTCGGGCGCCGCGGCGTCGAAGTACTTGGCGATCTCGTCGGGGGGCGAGGCGGAGACGAAGCGGCCGCACATGCCCGGAACGGTACCGGCCCGCGGCCGGGCGTCAGCCCGACCGCAGCGACCGGGCGCGCCGCGCGACCCGCCGGGCGGCCCGGGTGCCGGGAGCCAGCACCCACGGCGGCGCCAGGGAGAGCCCCCGGTAGCTCATCGGCGCCCGACCGGCCATGCGCAGCTCGTGGCGGGCCTCCGGCGACCGCCCCTGCCCCAACAGGTACCGCGCCCGATCCAGGTGCTGCGACCGTACCTCGCGCTCGTAGCGGTCGCGGTAGCACTTCATGAACGCCGGGTCGCGCCCGTACACCCGCTCGACGATGGTCAGCCGGGCGGAGGCACAGGCGAACCGGTCGGCGTCGGTGAGCCGCGGGCCGGGATGGCCCCACTGGTACGCGGTCTCGCAGTCGATGTACGCCGCCAGCCCCACCTGGGCGAGGCGGGCGTGGCACTCGAGGTCCTCGTAGGTGGGCACGTCGTCGGCGAACCACAGCGCGGCACCGGCCGAGTTCCGCCTGACCATCAGGGTGAAGGTCGGGACGAAGTGACCGCTCAGCACCTCGGGGTAGAGGTCGCCCACGAACACGTCGAAGTCGCGGCGTCCCATCGGCAGCGCGCCGAGGTCCGAGTAGCGGAAGGGCGGGCCGAGGATGGCGTCCCACCCGCGCTCGTCGCCGTGCCAGCGCGACAGGTGGTGGTGCCGGTCCTCCTGGCCCTGGCGGCGGCCGGCGAAGTCGGTGAACGAGAACAGCACGTCCGACCGCTCGGTCATGATCGTGCGCTGCAGTTCGAGCTTGTCGGGCGTCCACTCGTCGTCCGAGTCGAGGAACGCCACCAGCGGGCAGCGCGCCTCGTCGACGCCGACGTTGCGGGCCTTGCCGGCCCCGCCGTGCGGGATCTTGAGGTAGCGCACCCGGTCGCCGAGCGAGGCCATCACGTCCTCGGTCCCGTCGGTCGAGCCGTCGTCGACGACGATCAGCTCGTCGTACGGCTGCATGGCCGCGAAGGCCGTACCCACTGCCCGAGGGAGCAGATCCGCCCTGTTGAATGTGGGGATGATGACACTTACCGGGAGAGGTTCCACGCCGCCAGCGAGATCATTCCACGCGCAGTGGGAATATCAACCCGTGCTGCGCGAATGGATAGTGAATACCTGCCTGTGTCTACGGCAGGATGCACGGGATCAGATGTAACACGGAACGAGACATCCGTCACCCGCTGCATGCCCAGCGTCGCAGCAGGGGGTGCCAATCGCGCCGGGAGTAGCGCCGAGTGGCGGAATGAACGTACACCGCGCGCACCAGCCGCACCCAATCCGCCGGGCAGGTCGCCGAGCCGGTAGGGACTGCTCGTGGGGCAACAATCGCCGGGTGCCCGAAACGTAAGGCTCACCCCGGCCCCGGCCCGGCGAACTGGTCCAGCGAAGTTGTGGCGCACTGGCTCTGTCCCGCCCGTCGCACGCTCCGTACTTTCGACCTCGAGACCGTATGGCGGAGCAAAAAGGGGAAGGCATGACGACGAAACGCGCCAAGCCACAGACGGAGCCGCGCAGGAGGATCGGCCGACACGTCGCGCTGATCGCCTTGATCGCCGCACTCGGGGTCCTCGGGCCCACTGGCGGGGGTGTCGCCCAGGCCGCGGGTGCGCCCGACGGCGCTGCGGCTGCGGCCGAGTGCATCAACGGCAGGATCAGCGTGAGGGTGCAGGGCAAGTCCATCACTGCTCTCTGCGGCGGCTTCTACGGCGAGGGCTCGACCTACGTGGTGTACGACGGCCGCGTCCACTACTTCGTCGTGCGGGCCTCGGATCGTGCCGTCTCACACATCTGGCAGCTGTGTTCGACCTGCAGTTCCTTCAGCAACTGGACCAGCCTCGGCGGGGTAGCCACGACCTCGGTGAACACCCTCACGTACACGAGCAGCAACGGCGCGCTGTCCCTCAAGATCTGGGTCACGGGGACGGACAACTTCTGGTGGTTCAGGGACTACAACCACGAGGGGTCCGGCGGATGGAGCGGCTGGCATCACTGACCCGAACCCCGTCGGGGCGTGTCCTCAGCGGGTGGCCTGATCGAGCATGCGCACGAGGCCGTGGACAGCGTCGTCCACGGCGTGCTCGGGCGGGCGACCGAAGCCGACGATGAGGCCCTGGCTCCGGGGCGGCCCGTGCCAGCAGCGGCGGAGGCCGAACAGGCCGACTCCCGCCTGCCGGGCCACAGCGAGGACATCGGACTCGTCGGAGCCGCCGTCGGGCAGCTCGACCACGAAGTGCAGCCCGGCTCCCGTCCTCGACACCTTCAGCTGCGGCACGCCCGCATCGAGGGCGCCGAGGAACCGGTCCCGGCGGCGGCGGAAGACGGCGCGCATGCGTCGGAGGTGCCGGTCGTAGCGTCGTGACCGGACGAACTCGGCGAAGGCCAGCTGGTCGAGGACCGAGTTCTCGGCGCCGGCCGCCCGCTTCGCGTCCATCACCCCGTCGACCAGCCACTCGGGCAGGACGAGCCAGCCCAGGCGCAGCCCGGGCACGAGGGTCTTGCTCAGCGTCCCCGCGTAGGCCACGTGGTCCGGTGCGAGGGGCTGCAGCGCGCCGGGCGGCGAGGGCTCGTAGCGGAACTCCGCGTCGTAGTCGTCCTCGACCAGCAGCCGGTCGTGGCGTTGCGCCCAGGCGATCAGCTCCCGACGGCGACCGCCCGAGAGCGGCACCCCCATCGGGTACTGGTGGGCCGGCGTGAGGATCACGACATCCGGGTCGGCGGCGACGAGCTCGTCGACCCGGATCCCGTCGTCGTCGACGGGGACCGGCACGACCTCGGCGCCGTGGGCCACCACGATGGCGCGGTGCCGCGGCAGGCACGGGTCCTCCATGGCGATCCTCGCCCGCCCGACCGTGCGTAGCGCGTCGACCAGGAGCGCCAGGGCGTGTGACAGCCCGCAGCACATGACGATGCGGTCGGCCGAGCCGAGCACGCCGCGGCTGCGCGCCAGGTAGTCGGCCAGCTCCGACCGCAGCTCCTCGACGCCGAGGGGAGGTGGGTAGTCGAGCATGACGCCCGGCGTACGGGCCAGTGCCGAGCGGAGCGCCGTGGCCCACGGCCCCCACGGGAAGCAGGACAGGTCTGCCGCACCGGGGCGGAGGTCGACCGGCGGGAACGCCACCCCGTGACCCCCGGGCGGCACCGCTGTGCCCGGCCGGGACACGACCGTCGTCTCGCCGCCGGGCCGGGTGCGCAGATAGCCGGCCGCCACCAGCTCCCCGTACGCGTTGACCACGGTCCCCCGGGACAGGCCGAGCTCCTGCGCCAGCGCCCGGGTCGACGGGACGACGGTCCCCGCCCGGAGCCGCCCGGCCTCGATCGCCTCCCGCAGCCGGCCCTCCAGCGCCGCCTGCCGGGTCCCCGGAGGGCACGCCGCCAGGTCCAGTCCCAGGAAGAGGTCGAGCGAACCCGCCCGCGAACCCACCACGGCGACCACACCACCACACGCCCGGCCCGCAGACAGGTCACCCCCTGGGCGGGGTCACGCATTTCGGCCAACACCCGCTGCCCGGCCCGTCAGAGCTCCACCTACAAGCGCGGAGGCAGCTGCACTCCTCTGCGCTCGTGACGCGAGCATGAGAGCGACAACAGGGCCGGCCCTTGCGGACCGGCCCTGACCTGGTCGGGCTGACAGGACTTGAACCTGCGACCCCTTGACCCCCAGTCAAGTGCGCTACCAAACTGCGCCACAGCCCGATCGGGGAACGTCATCGTAGCAACCCCCGGTCGCCGACCCGCCAGTCTTGGGTTCGAGGTCGCCTAGGTGACGATCCAGCCGATGATCTGGATGAGGCGCCAGCCCAGGTAGACGACGAGGACCAGCACCAGCAGCTTGAAGTGCCACGGCGCCTTCGTCTGCTCGGCGTCGCCATCGCCGGCTCCCGCCGTCGGCGCGTCCGCCGGGTCGGCCACCACCCGGCCACAGGTCGGGCACGACCCGTCAGGCTGGAGCGTGTTGGGGTTGAGGAAGCGGCTGCAGGTCTCGCACCACGGCATGGGATCGGGCGGCGGCGGGCGGGCAGTCCGACCCGCGCGACCCGGGCGGGCACGGCGCTCGATCCGGGTGCAGGCGGAAACGGAGCCCCACCGCTGCGACCGGAGACGGTACGGGGTGGCCGACCACCTCGGCCACCCGGGGCGAAATCACACGGCCGGTCAGACCGGGGGGACGCCGTGGCGACGGTCGGAGAACGACCGGTCCTTGCCCGCCGCCAGCTCCAGCCGCCGGATCAGCTCGGACCGCAGGTCGCCGAAGTCGACGACGGCGTCGACCACGAGCTCGGACGCCAGCCGGTACAGGTCGACGTCGGCCTCGTAGTGCTCGCGCTCGGCCTGTACGAACGCCTCGCGCTCGGCGGGGTCGTCGATGGCGGCGATGCGGTTGGCGAACACGGCGTTGACGGCCGCCTCGGGGCCCATGACCGCGATGCGGGCCGTCGGCAGCGCCAGGGTGGCCTCGGGCTCGAAGGCGGGGCCGGACATGGCGTAGAGCCCGGCGCCGTAGGCCTTGCGCACGACGACCGACACCTTGGGCACCGTCGCCTCGCTGACCGCGGTGACCATCTTGGCCCCGTGGCGGATGATGCCGGCCCGCTCGACCTCGGTCCCCACCATGAACCCCGGCACGTCGGCCAGGAACACCAGCGGGATGTTGAACGCGTCGCACAACCACACGAAGCGCGCCGCCTTGTCGGCCGAGTCGACGAACAGCACGCCGCCCTTCTGGGCCGGGTTGTTGGCGACGACGCCGACGGGGCGGCCGTCGAGCAGCCCCAGGCCCGTGACCAGCTCCGTGGCGAACAGGGGCATCCGCTCGAAGAACGACTCGGCGTCGACGATCGCCTCGATGAGGTCGTGCACGTCGTATGCCAGGTGCTCCTCGGCGGGGATCATGTCGGCGGTGAGCTCCCGCGCCGCGGCCACGGGCTCGAACCGGGGCGGCGCCTGGCGCCAGCTCTGGGGGAAGTAGCCGAACCAGGCCCGGGCCTGGTCGAGCGCGTCGTGGTCGTCGACCGCCAGGTTGTCGCCGCAGCCCGACACCGACGCGTGCATGCGGGCGCCGCCCATCTCCTCCAGCGAGGTCACCTCTCCGATGACCATCTCGGCCATGCGGGGCGAGCCCAGGTACATCGAGGCGTTGCCCTCGACCATGAAGACCACGTCGCAGAAGCTGGGAATGTAGGCGCCACCCGCGGCCGACGGGCCGAACAGGCAGCAGATCTGCGGCACCCGCCCCGACAGCCGCACCTGGTTGTAGAAGATGCGGCCCGCGCCCCGGCGGCCGGGGAAGAGCTGGACCTGGTCGGTGATGCGGGCCCCCGCCGAGTCGACCAGCCAGAACACCGGGAGCTCGTGGCGCAGTGCGTGCTCGGTCAGCCGCACGATCTTCTCGACGGTGCGGGCGCCCCACGAACCGGCCTTGACCGTCGGGTCGTTGGCCATCACGCACACCGGCCGGCCCTCGATGCGGCCGACGCCGGTGACCACCCCGTCGGCGGGCAGGTCGTCCGCCGAGCTGTTGGCCAGCAGCCCGTCCTCGACGAAGGACCCCGCGTCGAGCAGGAGCGCCAGCCGGTCGCGCACGAACAGCTTGTTCTGCGCGGCCAGCTTCTCGCCGCCCCGCGCGCGGTTGCCGGCCAGCGCCCGCGCGGTCAGCCGGGCCAGCTCCTCGCTGGTGTGCGCGGCGGGCGCCGTCGCGGGGATGCCGTCGCCGTCTGCGGGCTCGACGTCGTCGGCGCCCACGTCAGCCACCTCAGGTGCGGCGGATCGCGAGGATGGCGACGTCGTCGCCCATCGACTCGGACGAGAAGTCGCGCGCCGTCTCCAGCAGGTTCTTGCACAGCACGCCCGCGGCCACGTTGGGATCGCGGCGCAGGGCGTTGGCGATGCGCTCCTCACCGAAGATCTGCTCGCCGTTGCGCACCTCGGCCAGGCCGTCGGTGTACAGCAGGAGGAGGTCGCCCTCGTTCAGGCCGATCTCCTTGCTGTGGTAGCTGCCGCTGGGGTCGAGCATGAGCAGCGGCCCGGTGGCGCGCAGGGGACGCACCTCCTTCTCGTGCCACAGCCACGCGGCCGGGTGGCCCGCCGAGGCGAAGCGCAGCGTGCCGGCGTCGGTGTCGAACAGCACCACCACCAGGGAGATGAACTCCTCCGGGCGGTCGGGTGCCGCCATCTGGCTGTTGAGCTCCTCGAGCGCCTGGGCCGGGTCGCGGTACTGGCGCAGGAACACGCGCAGCAGATACTTGGCCTGGAAGGCGGTGATCGACGCCTCGATGCCCCGGCCCGTGACGTCGCCGATGACCGCGGCGATGCGCGAGGGCGCCACCCGGAACACGTCGTAGAAGTCGCCGGCCATGACACCGGTGCCCGCCTGGTAGACGCGCCCCAGCTCGAAGCCGGCGAAGTCGGGCAGCTCCTCGGGCGCCAGGCGGGCGGCCCAACGCTTGGGGGCCAGCTCCTCCTGGCTGAGCACCTCCTCGGCCTTGCGCTCGATGGTGGTGCGGTCCTCGGCCAGCCGGGTCTCGCGGGCGAAGTCGCGGCCGTAGACCACCGACAGCGCCACCGGCACGAGGATGAGCAGGAAGAGCAGGCTGGGGATGCGCTCGCCGGCCAGCACCACGCCCGCGGCGGCCAGGGCCAGCACGCCGTACAGGCATGTGGTGTGGAGGTCCTTGCGGAAAGCGGACCGGGCGAGCACGGTCACGTCGGCGGCAGCGCCCCGCTCGGCCTCGACCCGCTTCCACACGACATGCAGGCGGCGAGTCGACCGCGCCCACACGAGGGCGGCGACCAGGGAGGCGACCCCAACGAGGGCCAGGATCGGCTTCATGTAGGAGGCGATGCTACTTGTGCCGGCCGCACCGATGTACCGACTGTCACGGACCTGTCACTCACCGCGCCGACGCACCCGCAGCTTCACGGGGGTGGCACCCAGGTCGAACGCCTCGCGCAGCTTGCGCTCCAGGTACCGCAAGTAGGTGCGCGGCAGCTCCCGATTGACGAACAGGGTGAAGGTCGGGGGCTCGGCCGCGCCCTGCGTCGCGTACAGCACCCGGGCGCCTCCCGGCGCCGCATGGGCGGCCTGGGCCTCGCGGAGGACGGCGTTGACCCGACTGGTGGGGATCCGCCGGTGGTAGGCGGCGACGCTGCCCGCCAGCGCGGGGAACAGCTTGTGCACGCCCCTGCCCGACACGGCCGTCACGGGCAGGACCGGGGCGTCACCGACGAAGCGCAGCTTGTCGCTGACCTGCCAGCGCAGGTCGGCCCGCCCCTCGGCGTCGAGCAGCTCCCACTTGTTGAGGACCACCAGCACGGGGCACCCGGCGGCGTCGATGCGCTCGGCCAGCCGCTGGTCCTGTCCGGTGACGCCCTCCGAGGCGTCGATGACCAGCATTGCCACGTCGGCGTCGTCGACCGCCTGCAGCGCCCGGACCAGCGAGTAGTACTCGGTGCCCTCGTCGATCTTGGCCCGGCGCCGCATCCCGGCCGTGTCGACCAGGCGGACGAGCCCGAGCTCGGTCTCGATGACGGTGTCGATCGTGTCGCGGGTGGTGCCCGGCAGGTCGTGCACGACCGACCGCTCGTCGCCGGTCAGGCGGTTGAACAGCGTGGACTTGCCCACGTTGGGCCGCCCCATGATGGCGACACTGATCTCTGCCGTGCTCGAAGCGGCGCCGTCGGCGCCGCCTCGCTCGGCACGTTCAAAGCCTCCTGGCGCCGACGCCGGTGGAGCGTCGGCGTCCCCTGGCTCGGCAGCAGGGAACAGGGAGACGACCTTGTCGAGGAGGTCGCCGGTGCCGCGGCCGTGGAGGGCGCTCACGGGGTGGGGCTCACCCAGGCCCAGGCTGAGCAGCTCCCACATCTGGGCCTCGCGGCCGGTGTCGTCGACCTTGTTGGCCACCAGCAGCACCGGCTTGCCGGTGCGGCGCAACAGCTCGGCCACGCGGGCGTCGTCGTCGGTGGCACCCGTGACGACGTCGACCACCAACAGCACGACGTCGGCGTCGGCCATCGCCCGCTCGGACTGGGCGCTCACCTTCTCGTCGAGGTCGTCGCCCCCCGCCATCCAGCCGCCCGTGTCGACCAGCCGGAACTGCCGGCCGCCCCAGTCGGCGTCGACGTCCTTGCGGTCGCGGGTGACGCCGGGCTGCTCCTCGACGATGGCGGCGCGGCGACCGAGCACCCGGTTGAGCAGGGTGGACTTGCCGACGTTGGGCCGGCCCACGATGGCGACCACGGGAACGGCCACGGTCACCCCGCTCCCGTGGACAAGCCCGACGGCACGGCGCCGTCCGCAACGCCGGACGCCCCCGACGGCACCGCGCGGTCCGGAACGCCCGACGCGCCCGACGGCACCGCGTCGAGACCGAGCGCACGGCGCAGGGCCCGGCCGTCGGTGGGCACGATCTCGACCGGGCGGGGCAGGTCCTCGGGGGCCGTGCCGTCGAGGAAGCGGCCCTGGGTGAGGCACACGTCGGGCAGCAGGTAGCGGTGGCCCTCGGGCTCGGCCGCCAGCACCCGGGCGAGGTCCTCGCCCACCATCAGGCCCGACACCGCCACGTTGCCGCCGAAGTAGCGGTTGTCGACGGCGACGACGCGCACGTCCGGGCGGTCGAGGCCCGCGACCAGGGGGCCCAGCACCCGCGCGCCGTAGGGCGCGGTGAGCACCGCCACCGGTGCCCTGCGGCTGGGGGCGATGTGGAGGGCACGGGACGACGAGCCCCTCGTCGTACCGTCGGCGGCGGCCCGGACCGCCCGGTAGGGCTCGTACTCGGCGCCGGTCGACCCCGAGACGTCGGTCCCCGCCACGGCTATGCCGGCGACGCCGCACCCCGGCGTGGCGTTGGCGCGGTCGTGGGCGCCGGGCGCCCGGTTGGCGCGGCGGGGCGGTGCGGTCCCGGCGGGGCCGCCGGCCGCGGACCGATCGCCTGCCGCGGCACCGCCGGCGAGGGGCCCGCCGGCGCCGGAGAGCGCGATCTCCTCGTCGGCCGTGCGGAAGAACCCGCCCCGGTCGGGGTCCTCGGCGGGCCGGGCCGCGGGACCGTCGCCCAGGAGGTCGGCCTCGAAGGCGCGGGCCATGCCGATGCCGTCCTCGTGCATGGGGAAGTCGCCGTAGTGGTCGGCCGGGGGGAACGGACGCTCGGCCAGCAGGTGGTACTCGTCCGCCGCGAACACGAGCCGGCGGCCCAGCACGGCCAGGTACACGTCCTGCCAGTCGGCCACCGCGTCGACCACCGACGCCGCCTCGGCCCGGCTGTGGGGGCGCATCCGCGCCTCACGGTTGAAGCGCGACACACCGAGGGGCACCACGCACACCGACGCCAGCTCGGGGTAGCGGTCGAGCACGCCGGCCAGCGTGTCGTCGAGCACCGCCCCGTCGTTGACCCCCGGGCACACCACCACCTGGCCGTGCACCTCGACCCCGTGGTCGAGCAGGGCCCGCAGCCAGCGCAGGCTCGTGGCCCCCCGCCGGTTGCGCAGCATCTCGGCCCGCACCTCGGGGTCGGTGGCGTGGATGCTCACGTACAGCGGGCTGAGCCCCTCGCCCACGACCCGCTCGAGATCGGCCTCGGTGAACCGGGTCAGGGTGGTGAAGTTGCCGTACAGGAACGACAGCCGGTAGTCGTCGTCCTTGAGGTACAGGCTGCGGCGCAGCCCGGGCGGCAACTGGTAGATGAAGCAGAACTCGCAGTGGTTGTCGCAGGTGCGGACGCGGTCGAAGAGGGCGGAGTGCACCTCGACGCCCAGCGGCTCGCCGGCCCGCTTGTCCACCGTCACCAGCGACTCCAGGCCCCCGCGCCGCACCTCGAGGGCCAGGTGGGCGTCGTCGACGAGCGAGCGCCATTCGAGCAGGTCGCGGGGCACCTCGTCGTTGACGGACACGATCTCGTCGCCCTCGGTGAGGCCGACGCGCGCGGCCGGGCTTCCGGGCGCGACGGCGACGACACGGGGGACAGACATAGGCCTGGCAGTCTACGGCCGATCGGCGTCACCTCGGTACGCTGGCCGACATGGCCGTCGACAAGGTGCTCCTCGCCGCGCCCCGTGGGTTCTGCGCGGGTGTCGAGATGGCCATCAAGGCCCTGGCCTGGATGGTCCGCGCCTTCGAGCCGCCGGTGTACTGCTACCACGAGATCGTCCACAACCAGCTCGTCGTCGACCGGTTCCGCGACCTGGGCGTGGTCTTCGTCGACGACATCGACGAGGTGCCCGAGGGGCGGCCGATCATGCTGTCCGCCCACGGCTCGGCGCCCGAGGTGGTCGCCGCCGCCCGCGAGCGGGGCAGCTACGTCGTCGACGCCGTATGCCCGCTCGTCACCAAGGTCCACCACGAGGTCAAGACGCGGGCCGGCAAGGGCTACCGCATCGTGTACGTCGGGCACGAGGGCCACGAGGAGGCGGTCGGCACCATGGCCGTCGCCCCCGACGCCATCGACCGGGTCGAGTCGGTGGCCGAGGTCGACGCGCTGCAGGAGGCGCCCGGCGGGCAGCCGGTCGCCCTGCTCGCCCAGACCACGCTGTCGCACCGCGAGTGGTCCGCCATCGCCGAGCGGGCCGCCGAGCGCTTCCCGGGCCTGTGGCGGCCCGGCCGCAGCGACCTGTGCTTCGCCACGACCAACCGCCAGTCCGCCCTGGCCGAGATCGGGCCCCGGTGCGACGCGGTGGTGGTCATCGGCTCCGCCAACTCCTCCAACACCCGGGCGCTCGAGCAGCTCGCCCGCGAGTCGGGCTGCGAGCGGGTGTACCGGGTCAACGCCGCCGACGAGGTCCCCGCCGACGTGGCCGGGACGGTCGGGGTCACCGCCGGGGCGTCGGCGCCCGAGGAGCTGGTCGAGGCCGTGATCGCCCGCCTCGCCCCCCGCGACGGCGTCGACGAGGTGCGCATCACCGACGAGGACGAGTACTTCCCTCCCCCGCGCGAGCTGCGGGACCTGCTGGCCGGCGTCGACGCCGTGGCCACGTTCGCGTTGGGTGGCTCCGTGCCCGACCGTCCGTCACTCAGCGACCGCCACCTGGCCGCCAGCGACGTGCTGGCGATGCTCGCCTGATCCGCCGGCCTCCCGCCCGGCGTGCTGCCCCTCACCCTCGACACCGTCCGCCTGAGCCTGCACGTCCTCGCCGCCACCGTGTGGGTGGGCGGGCAGCTCACCCTGGTCGGGCTGCTGCCCGGCCTGCGGGCGCTCGTGGCGGTGGGTGGCGCCGTCGGCGGGTCGGCGTCGATCGCGGCGGTGGTGCTGGGGATCATGCTCCACGGCTGATCTCCCCGGCGGGCGGCCTCACCGTTACAGGTGGGTGTCAGGTCGGGTTCGTGGTGAACGTCACACGGGGCGTGCACGTCTGTCTGCCGATGGACGACCTCCGAGAAGCCACCATGAGTCGCACGACCACGGCTGATCCCAGGCTGACCTGGGCGGCGCTGGCGTCGATCGCCGCCGGGGCGGTGCACGCCACTGCGGTGGGTGCCCACGGCGAGCACCGCCAGGCGGCGCTGGCGTTCGGCCTGCTGGCGGTGGCCCAGATCGGCTGGGGCGCGCTGGCCCTCGTCCGCTCGAGCCCGGCCGTGAGCTCGCTGGGCGTGGCCGTCAACGCGGGCGCCCTGGCCGGCTGGGTCCTGGCCAAGACCACCGGCATCGGCGTCGTCGACGGCCTCGAAGCCGCGGAAGGGCTGGGCTACGCCGACACCGCCGCCGCCGTCCTGGCGGCCCTGGCCGCGGGCGGCGCGCTGGCCGCGCTGGCCAGGCCCGACCAGCGGCTGCGCGTGCCGGGGCTCGGCCAGGCGGTGCTGGGCGTGTCCGCGGTCGCCGTCGTCCTGAGCGCCATGGTGTCGACCGGGGGCCACAGCCACGCCGGCGAGGGTCACGACCATGGGGGCGACCCCATCGCCACCCACAGCCACGGGGAGGGCGAGGACGGCCACGACCACGGGGAGGGGGCGGGAGCGCATGCCCACGAGGGCGACGACGCCGACGGCCACGACCACGCGGACGACGGGGACCAGCACCACGGCGGGACGCACGACGATCACGGCGCGGGCGGCGATGACCACGACGGCGGGACGCACGAGCACGACGGCGGGGCGGACGACCATCCCCCCGGCACGCATCCGCCCGGCACCCACCCCCCGGGGACCCATCCGCCCGGAACGCACCCGCCGGGCACCCATCCGCCCGGCACCCATCCGCCCGGCACGCACCCGCCGGGCACCCATCCGCCGGGGACCCATCCGCCCGGAACGCACCCGCCCGGGACCCACCCGCCGGGCACCCACCCCACGCTGCCCACCAAGCCCTACGACGGCACCCTGCCCGTCGACCTCAGCGGCGTCCCCGGCGTCACGCCCGCCCAGGAAGCCTACGCGGAGGCCCTCGTCACCGACACGATCGTCGAGCTCCCCCGGTTCGCGGACACAGCCGACGCCGTGGCCGCGGGCTACGTCTCCATCCGCGATGACGTCACCGGCTACGAGCACTACGTCAACTGGTCGCTGCTGTCCGACGGGCGCATCCTCGACGCCCGGCACCCCGAGTCACTCGTGTACCGGGTCGGACCCGGCGGCCGCCGCATCCTGGAGGCGGCGATGTACATGCTCGAGCCCGGCGCCACCCTGGCCACCGCGCCCGACGACCTCGGCCCGCTCGCCCAGTTCCACGTCCACCGGGACCTGTGCTGGTCGGGACCCGACAACGCCTGGTGGGTGGCGGCGGTCGTCCCGCCGCAGCTCCCCTGCCCGGCCGGGTCCGTCCGCCTGCCCGTGGTGCCGATGGTCCACGTGTGGACCGTCGGCCACCCGTGCGGGCCGTTCGCAGCGCTCGAGGGCACCGGCGGCGGTCAGGTCGGCCCCGGCGAGGTCGTGAGCTGCGACCACGCCCACGGCAGCCCGGCGTGACCGGCAGCCCGGCGTGACCGGCTGACCGGCGTGCCCCGCCCGTCCCCGGCTATCCGGCGGCGGCGGCGCGGGCCTCGTCGTAGAGGGCCTGGATCTCGCGGTGCAGGCGCTCCGTCATCTGGCGCACCTCCCGCCGCTTGACCCGGCCGGTGCCGTCGCCCACGGCGGGGACGATGGGCTCGCCCACGATCATCACGATCTTGCGGGGCCACACCATCGACGAACCGACGGGCATCGCCTTGTCCGACCCGCCGATGCCCACCGGCACGAGCGGGACGCCGGCGCGAGCGGCCACGTAGGCGGTCCCGTCGAACAGCTCCTCGACCGTGTCGCCCGACCGCCGGGTGCCCTCGGGGAACATGACCAGCGGCTCGCCGTTCTCGATGACCCGCATGCAGGTGCGCAGCGACTCGCGGTCGGCCGTGCCCCGGTGGACGGGGAAGGCGCCGAGCATCGACACGAACCGGCCGAGCAGGGCGGACTTCCAGATCGACGCCTTGCCCATGTAGCGCATGCGGGGTCCGCGCACCGTCGACACGAGGATGAAGTCGAGGTTCGACCGGTGCACCGGGGCGAGCACGAACGGCCCGTGGGCAGGGATGTTCTCGCGACCCCTGATCTCCAGGCGGAAGTAGAGCTTCGCCAGGCCGAAGAACAATCCGCGGATGGCGGCGTAGGAGACGCGCTCCAGCGTGGTCGGGGGGTGGACGTCGACCGGCGCGGCCCGGACGGCGTCGGTGCGGGTCGACTCGGCCGACCCGTCCTCGGCGCCGGCGTCGGATGTGGCGTCGGCGTCGGCGCTGGTGTCCGCGGTGGTGTCGTCAGGCATCGGGCAGCCTCCCGGCCAGGTCGGCGACGATCTCGTCGACGGTCAGGTCGCTCGTGTCGAGCTCGACAGCGCTGGGGTCCTGGCGCAGCGGCGACGCGTCCCGGCCCTGGTCCAGGGCGTCCCGCCGGGCCATGTCGGCGGCCACCGTCTCGTAGTCGAGGCCGGTGACCTCGGCGGCGCGTCGCTCGGCCCGCACCTCCGGCCGGGCGCTGAGGTAGACCTTCAGCACCGCGTCGGGGAACACCACCGTGCCGATGTCGCGGCCCTCGATCACGCCACCGTGGTGGTCGACGGCCCACTCGCGCTGGCGACGCACCAGCTCGGTGCGCACGCCCGGGTTCGCCGCCACCAGGGACACCGCCCGCGACACCTCGGGGCCCCGGATCTCGATCGTGGCGTCGACGCCGTCGACCACCACCTGCTCGGTGGTGACCTCCAACTCCACGGACCGGGCCAGCTTCTCGACCGGATCAGTGTCGCCGGGGTCGATGCCGCGCCGCAGCGCCGCGAAGGTCACGGCCCGGTACATGGCGCCGGTGTCGAGGTAGTCGAGCCCCAGCCGCTCGGCCAGCCGGCGCGCCACGGTGGACTTGCCCGAGCCGGCGGGCCCGTCGATCGCGATCACGTTCACGGGCATCGCACCCTACTGCCCCGCGGGGACGGGCCCTGCGCCCCGCAGGCCGTCCAGGGTCGCCCAGAAGCCCGGGAAGGTCTTGGCCACGCAGCCGGGGTCGGCGATCTCGATGCCCGGGGCGCGCAGGCCCAGGAGAGCGAGGCTCATGGCCATGCGGTGGTCGTCGTAGGTCTCGAAGCGTGAGGGCCGGGGCGTGCCCGGGTGGATCACGAAGCCGTCGCGGGTCTCGGACGCCTCGATGCCCGCCCGCCGGAGCTCGGCGACGATGGCGGCGATGCGGTCCGTCTCGTGCCAGCGGATCAGCTCGACCCCTGTGACCTGGGTGGGAGCGTCGGCGAACACGGCCACCGCCGCGAGGGTCTGGGCCATGTCGGGCATGTCGGCCAGGTCGACCGTGCCCAGGCCGCGCAGGCGCCCGCCCGGGCCCGTCACCGTGGTCGACGTGGCCGTGCGCTCGACGTGCGCCCCCATCGCGCCCAACAGGTCGGCGAATCGGGCGTCGCCCTGGCGGGTGCCGGCCCCCAGGCCCGTGACCGTGACCCGACCGCCGACCACGGCGGCGGCCGCCAACAGGTATGAAGCCGCCGACGCATCGGGCTCGACCTGATAGGCGGCCGCGCGGTAGCCGCCGGCGGGCACCGCGAAGACGGACCCGCCGTCGGGAGCGTCGCCCGCCGACCGCTCGTCCACCGCGACGCCGAACGCCGCCATCACCGCCAGGGTGAGGTCGACGAACGGCCGGGAGACGAGGTGCCCGGACACGTTCACCCGCAGGCCCCGCGCGGCGCAGGGCGCGGCCAGGAGCATGGCGGACACGAACTGGCTGGACGTGTGCCCGGCGACGGTCACCTCGCCGCCGGCGGGTACGCCGTGGGCCACCACCGTCACGGGGAGGTGCCCGGGCTCGCCGTCGTGCTCGACCGTGGCGCCCAGCGCGGCGATGCCGTCGAGCACCGGACCCATGGGCCGTGCTCGCAGCGGTGCCCCGCCGTCGACCGAGTAGCGGCCGCTCCCCAGGGCGACGACCGGGAGCAGGAACCGGCTGGCCGTCCCGGACAGGCGCACGTCGAGGGAGGCGGGGCCGGGCCGCACCCGGCCGCCGGTCCCGCGGACGGTGAGGCGCCCGGTCGCCGGGTCGTCCTCGATGCTCGCCCCCAACGTGACCAGCGCCTCGCGCATCGCCCGGCTGTCGTCGGCCACCAGGGCACCGTCGAGGGTGGAGGTCCCCGCGGCCAGCGCCGCGCACACCAGGGCCCGGTTGGTCAGGCTCTTCGATCCGGGGACGGTGACGGTGGCGTCGAGCGGGCCCGCGACGGGCTCGACGACCTGCACCTCGCCGGCGGGAACGGGGGCGTCCACGACGCGCTATCCCAGGTCGACCGGCAGCACCGCGGGCCGGTAGCCCCGGCCCACCAGACCCGCACGGAACACCTCCACCGCGGCCCGCTCGACCAGCATGACCAGGACGCCCTGGGGGCCCTCGGTCGAGTGGGCGATCTCGAGGTCGACGATGTTCACGTCGAGGTCGGCGGCCAGGATGGCCACGTCAGCCACCACGCCCGGCCGATCGGGCACCGGGATGCGGACCTCACGCAGGTCGGCCGCGGTGCGGAAGCGGGCCGGCAGGTTGACCCGGGCCGCCCGCGCCTGTTCGAGCGCGGACAGCAGCTCCTTGCGGTCGTCGACCGCCACGGTGTCGCGCATGTGCTGCAGCGCGGCCGTGAGCTCGTCGAGCACCCGCACGATCGCCTCCCGGTTCTCGCTGCAGATGTCGGGCCAGATGCCGGGATGGCCGGCGGCCACCCTGGTCATGTCCCGGAAGCCGCCGGCGGCCAGCCGCAGCAGCGCGCGGTGCTCCTCGCTGCGCTCGTCGGCCAGCCGCATGAGGGTGGCGGCGGCCAGGTGCGGCACGTGCGACACGACCGCCACCAGCTCGTCGTGCCGGTCCGGGGGCAGCGTCACGACCTCGGCGCCGAACGTGCCGACGATCTGGCGCACCTGGGCGTAGGCGGCAGCGTCGGTGTCCTCGGTGGGCGTCAGCACCCAGGTGGCGCCCTCGAACAGGTCGGGGCTGGCGCCGTCCACCCCCTCCTGCTCGGAACCGGCCATCGGGTGCCCGCCGACGAAGCGGGAGTCGGACACGTCCTCGACGATCGACGCCTTGACCCCGCCCACGTCCGTGACGAGGCCGGAGCCGACGGCCAGCGCCCGCCGGGCCTCGGCCGCCACGGCGTGGACCGGCGTGGCCACGAAGGTGATGGTCGCGTCGGGATCGTCCCCCACCGCGTCGAGAGCCCCCAGCTCGCGGGCGCGCTCGGCCCGGTCCTCGTCGCGGTCGTGCCCGGTGACGTGCCAGCCGATCTGGCGCAGCCGCATGCCGAGGGAGCCGCCGATCAGCCCGGTCCCCACCACGACCGCCCTGCCCGGCTCGGGAGGACGCCCGAGGACCACTAGTGCCCCGTCCGTGGACAGGGCACTAGCTGCTACCTGCGGGCGCCATCAGGCCGGGAGGTCGTCACGCAGGTTGCGCGCGCCCTCGAGGTAGACGTGGTGCAGCTCGCCGCGGGCCCGGTCGGTGGTGAAGTGGATCATGACCCGCACGCAGCGGGGGGTGCCGCCCTCGATGTCGAGTTCGCGGGCGCACATGAGCGGCACGTCGCCCAGCCCGAACTTGCGGGCCGCCAGGGCCGGGAAGGCCGAGCGCACGTCGCCCGTCGCCGTGAACAACACGCTGATCAGGTCGTCGTGATGGATGTCGTTGCGCTCGAACAGCTCTTCGAGGAGGGCGATCACCCGCTCGAAGAGATGTTCCTTCTCGTCGACGTCGATGGTGGTGGCGCCGCGCAGGGCCCGGACGGCAGCAGACATGACCGCGCGAGGTTAGCGGCGTGGTGGCCGTGAACCGCTACTCGGGGTCGCCACCGCCGCCCGCTCCAGGGCCCGCACCTCGGCCTGGGTCAGCGGGCGCCATGTGCCCGGGGCCAGGCGCCGGTCGCTCAGCGGACCGATCCGCACCCGCACGAGCCGGCGCACCGGGTGCCCGACCGCCTCGCCCATGCGTCGCACCTGCCGGTTGCGGCCCTCGTGGATGGTGATGCGCAGCGTGTGCTCGCCCACCAGCGACACCTTCGCCGGCGCCGTCGGGCCGTCATCGAGCTCGACGCCCTCGCGCAGGCGCCGCAGCGTGCCGCGGGACGGGACGCCCTCGACGTCGGCCAGGTACTCCTTCTCGACGCCGAACGACGGGTGCGTCAACCGATGGGCGAGGTCGCCGTCGTTGGTGAGCACGAGCAGCCCCTCGCTGTCGGCGTCGAGCCGTCCGACCGGGTACACCCGGGGCTCGGCGGGCACCAGGTCGACCACCGTGGGGCGCCCCTGGGGATCGGACGCGGTGGTGACGACCCCGGCGGGCTTGTTCAGCAGGTAGTGCACCAGGCCCTGGCGCACGCCCACGACGGCCCCGTCGACCTCGATGGTGTCTGCCTCGGGATCCGCCCGGGTGCCCAGGGTGGCCACCACGCCGTTCACCCGGACGCGGCCGTCGGCGATGAGTCCCTCCGCGGTGCGCCGGCTGCCCAGCCCGGCCTGGGCCAGGATCTTCTGCAGCCGCTCCCCCGGCGGCGTGCTCACGCCTCGACGTCGGGTGCGTCGGGCGCCTCGTCGCCGTCGCCTGCCGCCGGCCCCGCCCCGTCGAGATCCGCGTCGTCGGAGCCCGGCTCGTCGCGATCCGCCTCGTCGAGGTCTGCCCCGTCGAGCCCCGCACCGTCGAGCCCCGCACCGTCGAGCCCCGCGGCATCGAGATCGGCCATGGAGAGCGCGGCCGGACCGTCGGGGCGCAGGCCCCGCTCCAGCTGCTCGACCACGGTGGCGCTGGGCACGAAGTCGCCCAGCGCCGGCAGGTCGGCCAGGCCGTCGATGCCCAGCGTCTCGAGGAACGAGCGGGTGGTGCCGAACATGGTCGCCTGGCCGGGGCCGGGATCGCGGCCCACCTCGGCGATGTAGCCCCGCTGCTGGAGTGTGCGCATCACCCCGTCGACGCTGACACCCCGGATCGACGCCACCTGGGCGCGCGAGATGGGCTGCTTGTAGGCGACGATGGCCAGCGTCTCCAACGCGGCGGCCGACAGCTTGGCCGACTGGCCCTCGAGCACGAAGCGCTCGACGTAGGCCGCCTGGGCCGGGTGCGACTGGAAGCGCCAGCCGCCCGCCACCCGGACGAGCTGGAAGCCCCGGCCCTGCTCGTCGTACTCGGCCGCCAGCTCGCGGCACAGGTCCTCGACGATGGCGGGACGCAGCTCCAGCAGCTGGCCCAGCAACTGGGGGGCGATGGGCTGCTCGGTGACCAGCACGATGGCCTCGATGGCCCGGCGGGCCTCGTCGCGCACGTCGTCGGTAAGCCGGTCGGGCGGCAGCGGCGGCCGGGGCGCCGGGGGGACGGGCGGCTCGTCCGGGTGGGTCATCCGTCGTAGGCGTCGATCTCGGCGAGGTCGCGGGGGCCGTCGTGCGCCTCGCCCAGCCACACGACCTCGATGTCGCCGAAGGTGAGGGGCTGGTCGAGGTCGACGAGGCCCAGCTTGAACAGCTCGAGCACGGCCAGGAAGCGCACAACCACCTCGAGCCGCTCGATCAGGCCGTCGGTCAGCGTCCGGAACGTGACCCGCCCCAGCCGCGGCAGCTCGTCGAGCAGCTCGGCGATGGCGTCGGTGACCGACGCCCGGATCGGCGCCACGTGGTCGAGGTCGACGCTGGGACGGGGCTTGGGGGCGATGGCCCGCAGGTACGCGAGCCGCACGTCCTGGGCGGTGACCCCGGCGAGCATGTCGGGCATGAGGCCCACGTAGCGCTCGTCGACGCCGACCGTGCGACCGACGCTGCGACCCGCCTCACCGGCCAGCACCGACAGCGCGATCGCGGCCTCCTTGAACGTCTTGCACTCGACCAGGCGGTGCAGCAGCAGGTCGCGCTCCTCCCACAGCGCCAGCTCGTCGTCGAGGTCGAGATCGTCGGCCTGGGGCAGCAGCCGCCGGCTCTTCAGCTCGACCAGGGTGGCCGCGATGAGCAGGAACTCACTGGCCATGTCCAGGTTGAGCTGCTCCATCCGCGTCAGCTCGTCGAGGTAGCTGTCGACGATGGTCGACAGGCTGATCTCGTAGAGGTCGACCTGCTCGGCCAGGATCAGGTGGAGCAGCAGCTCGAAGGGCCCCTCGAACACCGGGGTCTGCACTGCGTAGGGCATCGGGACGATGTTAATCACAGCGCTGTCGTTCCCTGGCGCATGCCGGGCCAACCCGTGCGGGTGCGGGAGGGGCCACCCTCTACCATCGCCCACCATGGCCCGCGTGTTCTCCGGCATCCAGCCCACCGGCGATGTCCACCTCGGCAACTACCTGGGGGCCGTCCGGCGCTGGGCCGAGGCCCAGCACGTCGACGACGCAATCCACTGCATCGTCGACCTCCACGCCCTCACGCTGCCCCAGGACCCCGCCGAGCTGCGGGCCAAGACCCTGAGCCTCACCCAGATCCTGGTGGCCACCGGGCTCGACCCCGAGGTCTGCACCCTGTTCGTGCAGAGCCAGGTCGCCGAGCACACCCAGCTGGCCTGGGTCATGGAGTGCACGGCGGCGTTCGGCGAGCTGCGGCGCATGACCCAGTTCAAGGAGAAGGCCGACCAGGCCGACTTCGTGTCGGCCGGGCTGTTCACCTATCCCGCCCTCATGGCCGCGGACATCCTGCTCTACGACACCGAGAAGGTGCCGGTGGGCGACGACCAGCGACAGCACCTCGAGATCGCGCGCGACCTCGCCGTCCGGTTCAACCACCGCTACGGCGACACGTTCGTCGTGCCCGACGCCGCCATCGCCACCGTCGCGGCCCGCGTGATGGACCTGCAGGCGCCCGAGCGGAAGATGTCCAAGTCCGTCGACTCGCCGCAGGGGACGGTGCTCGTACTCGACGACCCCAAGGTCATCGAGCGGAAGTTCAAGCGGGCAGTCACCGACAGCGAGGCGGAGGTGCGCTACGACCCCGCGACCAAGCCCGGCGTCGCCAACCTGTTGTCCATCCTGGCCGCGGCCACCGGCAGCGATCCCGACACCCTGGCCAAGGGCTACACGCAGTACGGGCCGCTCAAGGCCGACGCCGCCGAGGCCGTGATCTCGCTCCTGCGTCCCCTGCAGGAGCGGTACGCCGAGCTGGCCGCCGACCCGGCCGAGACCGACCGCATCCTGGCCGTCGGCGCCGACAAGGCGCGGGCGCGCGCCGGCGTCACGATGGTGCGTGTGCGCGAGCGGCTGGGCCTGCCGGCTATCTGACCCACGCCGCGGGTTGACTCCGGCGCTACGGCTTGCGGCCGACGGCCGCCCAGAACGGCGCCACGAAGTCCGACTCGGTGCGCCAGGCGGTCACGGGCACGACCCCGGGCTCGACCAGCTCGAGACCGTCGAAGAAGCGCCCGAACTCGGCCTGGGACCGCAGGTGGAACCCGTAGTCGGCGTTCGCATCCTGCGCCGCCTTCGCCAGCGCATCCGTCGATGCGGGAGCGATGTCGCTCGACAGGTGGCTCATCACGAGGAAGCTGCCCGACGGGAGCGCCTCCATGTACCGGGCCACCGTCCGGTGAGGCTGCAGCTCGTCGGCGTGCAGGTGGACGAGGGCCACCAGCATGAGCGCCGTGGGCTGGGTCAGGTCGAGCAGCTCGCCCGCGGAGGCCAGCACGGCGTCGGAGTCATAGAAGTCGCCCTTGATGAACCGCGCTGGGGCGGGAGACGCGGAGGCCAGCAACTGGTGGGCGTGAGCGACCACGATGTCGTCGTTGTCGACGAACACCATGCGCGTGTCGGACGGGGACTGCTGCGAGCCGTGTAGGTCGTCCTCGTTGGGGATGCCGGTGCCGATGTCGAGGACCTGGCGGATGCCGGCCTCGCCGACGAGGTAGTCGATGGCGCGGCCGATGAAGTCGCGGTTGGACCGGATGTCGCGCCGGGCGATGGTGCCGTCGTCGTTGCCGTAGGCGCGGGCCTGCATGTCGGCCACTTCGCGGTCGACCGCGAAGTTCGCCTCGCCGCCGGCCAGGTAGTCGTAGACGCGTCCCTGGTGGGCGACCGTCGTGTCGATGGCGACCGACCCGAGATCCGGACCGGCGGTTGGCGAGGGTTCTGTCACGACCAGGCTTCCCTTGTGACGGCGGCCCCAGCGAGGTGGCCGTGCTCGGATGTCTGCCCGCAACCATAGAGCCTACCGAGGGTGCGGATGAACGCCCGGCGCGACATTTTCCAATCGCCGGCCGCGTCTCCGTCGTCGGGGCAGGTGTCGGATCAGTCGTCGGGGCAGGTGTCGGACACGAAGGTGCGGTCGTCGCCCGACTCGGGCTCGTAGTTGCCGCACACCTCGGGCTCCCCCGGTTGGCAGCCGCTGCCGGTCTGCGCGACGAGCTGGCCCGGCGCGTAGCCGGGTCGGCCTGCGGCGCTGGCGCTGGTCACCACGCAGTAGGGGTCGCCCGAGCTCTCGGAGCCCATGCCCATCCAGCACCCGGCGATGAACGCCACGAGGCCGGCGACACCGATGAGCCGCGCGTTGCTCGACGTCGACGCCATCGCCCGCGACGCTACGCCCTGGCCCTCGGGCCGCAGCGGACCCGGCGGGCCTCAGTCGTCGTCGGCCTGCTTGAGGGCCTCGGCGATGTCGGCGGGCACGGTCCAACGGTCCGAGCGGGAGGTGGTGTTCGCGGGCCCAGGCCACCGTCAGCCCGTCGCTGCCGGCGGCGTCGAGCAGCCCGGCGCCGATGTCGTCATGGCAGAGGTACCGTCCGGCCCGACCCACGAGCCCGGGCCGGGCGCGCCAGCGCGCCGCGGCCTCGTGCCCCCCGGCCATGCCGGCGACGGTGGCCACCGCACGCCGCACGGGGCCGAAGTGGGCATCGACCTTGCCGACGTCGTGCAGCAGTGCCGCGGCCAGCACCGGCCGGGTGGCCCGCGGGCCGAGGTCGTCCTCCGTGCGCCGGGCGACGCCCACCGCATGCCGGCGGTCGGCGGCGCTCATGCGTCGCCACAGCGCCACCTCGCCGGGGACGAGGCACGCCGTCGCCCACGCATCGTCCGCGGGCGGCGGTCCCCCGGGCCACAGCGAGCCGACGAACCGCGCGGACCAGGTGCCAGAGGTGGTGCCACGACGGCACAGGACTACCTCTGGCGTGCGCCGGCGCGCGGCACGTCGACGGGCCTCACGCGTGGTTGATGCAGAAGCGCGTGGCCGGCATGGCCTCGAGCCGCGCCTCGCCGATGGCCTGACCGCACACCTCGCACAGCCCGTAAGTGCCGTCGTCCAGCTTGGCGAGGGCGTGGTTGACGTCGTCGAGCTGCTCCTCGAGCTGGTTGAGGAGCGCCTTGTTCTCGCCCTGCTCGGCAGCGACCTGGCCCGAGTCGGCGAAGTTGTCGTCGTAGGCCGGCGACCCGTCGTGACCGACCGTCAGCGACGCGATCTGCGCCACGAGGCGGGCACGTTCGTCGTCGAGCTGGCCGCGCAGGGTGGACAGCATGGTCTGGTCGCTCATCTCCCGAAGGGTACCGGAAGAGACGGTACCGACGTTGCGCGTTCTGCTCACCCCGTCTTGTGGTCGTCTGCGGGTGTCCGGGCGGGCCCGTCGAGGGTGGCGCGGGGGTGTGCGGCCCGGTACGCGGCGAAGAGCCGCTCGTTCGACACCCGCGTGTACACCTGGGTGGTGCTGATCGAGGCGTGGCCCAGCATCTCCTGCACGGCCCGGAGGTCGGCACCGTGGTCGAGCATGTGGGTGGCGCACGAGTGGCGCAGCACGTGGGGCGTGAGCTTCCCGTCGAGGCCGACCTCGGCGCCCCAGCGCGTGACCACCAGCCAGGCACCCTGCCGGGACAGCCGCCCCCCGCGACGGTTCAGGAACACGGCGTCCGCGTCGCCCCGGCGCGCCCACCGCTCGGGCACCAGGCCCGGCCGCCCGCCGGGGCCCAGCCAGTCGACCAGCGCCGCCACCGCGTGCCGCCCCACGGGCACGACACGCTCCTTGGAGCCCTTGCCCAGGGCGCGGAGCAGGGCCGACTCGAGGTCGACGTCGCCGAGCCGGAGTCCCACCAGCTCGGAGATGCGCAGGCCGGTGCCGTACAGCACCTCGAGGATGGCGCGGTCGCGGCGGGCCACCGGCCCGTCGCCCACGACCGCGCCCAGCAGCGCGGCCACCTCGTCCTCGGACAGGGCCTTGGGCAGGCCCGCCGGCACCCGCGGCGTGTCGAGGAGGGCGCCGGGGTCG
This sequence comes from uncultured Acidimicrobiales bacterium, assembly GCA_963842395.1. Taxonomy (GTDB): domain Bacteria; phylum Actinomycetota; class Acidimicrobiia; order Acidimicrobiales; family VFJN01; genus ZC4RG19. The sequence continues at coordinate 403,594 of CAWJGJ010000001.1, read as the reverse complement.
CCCGGGACCCGGCCCTCGTCGGCCAGGAACCGGTGCAGCGACCGCACGGCCACCACGCCCCGGGCGACGGTGGCCGGCGCCAGGTCCGCGTCCCGCAGGTCGGCGACGTACGCCTCGATGTCGGCGTCGCTCACCGCCGGCAGGGTGAGGTCATGGGCCTGCAGCCAGCGCCACCAGCGGCGGGCGTCGCGCCGATAGGCCGCCAGCGTCGAGGGGGCGCGGCCCTTCTCGGCCGCGAGCCACGACAGCCACTCCTCGACGTCGACCGGCACCATTTCCGGATCGTCCGCCGGATCGTCAGCTCCGGGCCCGGGCATGGCGTCACGGTAGGGATCGCCGCGCCGACCGGCGCGGATGACCTGGGCAACGCCGTGGCGGGGCCGGACGGGGACCAGCGCTAACGTGGTCGGCAGCGATGCCGACTGCATCATCCCGGGAGACACTCCGTGCCGCGCTACGACTTCCGCTGCCGCACCTGCGGTGAGACCTTCGAGGTGACCCGGCCGATGGCCGACGCCGCCGCGCCCGCCACCTGCCCGGGGGGTCACGCCGACACCGTCAAGCTCATGTCGCTGGTCGCGGTGGGCGGTCGTGCCGACGGGGCCCCCGCCGGTCCCGTGGGCGGTGGCGGGGGCGGCTGCTGCGGCGGCGCCTGCGGCTGCGGCTGACCCGCCCGCCGATCCGGCCCCCACTGGCGCCCGCGCCCGCCCGTCGTCACCCCGCGATCCGGCGTTCGCCCGTCGCGGATTCCGCAACATCCGAACGCCGGTTCACGTCCCCACCCGATCCGGCGTTCGATCGTCGCGGATTCCGCAACATCCGAACGCCGGTTCACCTCCGGACTAGGTGAGCTGGGGGTCGCGGCGGGCGACGGCCAGGAGGGCGATGACCGTCTTGCCGTCGGTGATGCGGCCGTCGTCGACCATGGCCAACGCCTCGCCCAGCGGCATCCGCTCGACCAGCATGTGCTGCTCCTCGATGCCCTGGCGGTCGTCGGGCACCGGCGACAGGCCGGTGGCGAGGTAGACCACCACGGCCTCGTCGGAGAACCCCGGCGAGTTGTGGAACGTCACCAGGTGGTCGAGGTGCTCGGCCTGCAGCCCGGCCTCCTCGACGAGCTCGCGCCGGGCGGTGGTCGACGTCGGCTCGTCGTCGACGTCCCGCAGGCCGGCCGGGACCTCCCACAGGTCGGCGCCGACCGCGGCCCGGTACTGCCGCACCAGCGTCACCGAGCCGTCGTCGTGCACCGGCACGACACCGACCGCGCCCGGGTGGCGGACGACCTCGCGCTCGTGCCGACTGCCGTCCGGGCCCTCGACGTCGATCATCCCCACGTCGATGCGCCGTCCCGACCACACGGGCCGCTCGCCCACGTTGCGGAACGGCGGACTCCCGCCGTCGTCGTCCTCCCCGGCCTCGGCCGGGCCCCGGCTGCCGGCCCCGTCCGAAGCGCCGCGCGAGGCCCCGCCGTCAGCCGCGCTCACGGCGCCGACCGGACGGCGTCGGGCTCGTCGACCGGGAACAGGTGGGGCCGGCGCCCCTCGGCGCGGTCGAGCGCGGCACCGACGAGCTCGCGGAACAGCGGCGCCGGCCGGTCGGGCCGGCTCTTGAACTCGGGGTGGGCCTGCGTCCCGACCCAGAACGGGTGGTCGGCCAGCTCGACGAACTCGACCAGGCGGCCGTCGGGCGACGAGCCGGAGCACACGAACCCGGTGCCCTCGAACTTGCCCCGGTAGCGCGGGTTGAACTCGTAGCGGTGACGGTGCCGCTCGGACACCACCAGCCGCTCGTAGGCCCGGGCCGCGATCGTGTCCTCGGTCAGCTCGGCGATGTAGGCACCCAGCCGCATCGTGCCGCCCTTGTCGGTGACGTCGCGCTGGCTGTCCATCAGGTCGATGACCGGATGGGGCGTGGCCGGGTCGAACTCGGTGGAGTTGGCGCCGGTCAGGCCCAGCTCGTTGCGGGCGAACTCGATCGTCATGACCTGCATGCCGAGGCACAGGCCGAGGCACGGGATGGCGTTCTCGCGGGCGTAGTTGACCGCGGCGATCTTGCCCTCGACGCCCCGCTCGCCGAACCCGCCCGGGACGACGATGCCGTCGAGGTCGCTCAGCCGACCCGCGGCCAGCAGGCCCTCGGCGTCCTCGGCCTGGATCCACTCGATCGTCACCCGGGCGCCGTGGTGGTAGCCACCGTGCTTGAGGGCCTCGACCACCGACAGGTAGGCGTCGGGCAGGCTCACGTACTTGCCCACGATGCCGACCCGCACCTCGCGGGTGGCCGAGTCGACCCGGTCGACCAGCCGCTCCCACTCGGCCAGGTCGGGCTCGACGGCGTCGAGGCCCAGGTGGCGGACGATCACCCGGTCGAAGCCCTCCTCGTGCAGCACGAGGGGCACCTCGTAGAGGTTGGCGGCGTCGGCCGCGTTGACCACGGCCTCCGGCGGCACGTCGCACAGGCGCGAGATCTTCTGCTTCAGCGAGTCGCTGAGCGGGCGCTCGCTGCGGCACACGATGACGTCGGGCTGGATGCCCCGGGCGCGCAGCTCGGTCACCGAGTGCTGGGTGGGCTTGGTCTTCTGCTCGCCGGCCGGTCCGATGAACGGCACCAGGGTGACGTGGACGAAGGCCACGTTGTTGCGCCCGATGTCGAGACGGAACTGCCGGATGGCCTCGAGGAACGGCAGGATCTCGATGTCGCCGACCGTGCCGCCGATCTCGGTGATCACCACGTCGACGTCGTCGCCCGACAGGCGGGTGATGCGCCGCTTGATCTCGTCGGTGATGTGGGGGATCACCTGGACGGTCTTGCCGAGGTAGTCACCCCGGCGCTCGGCCGCCAGCACGGCCGAGTAGATCGACCCGGTCGTGGCGTTGCTGCCCCGCGACAGCGGCTCGTCGATGAAGCGCTCGTAGTGGCCGAGGTCGAGGTCGGTCTCGCCGCCGTCGTCGGTGACGAAGACCTCGCCGTGCTCGAACGGGTTCATCGTGCCGGGGTCGACGTTGATGTAGGGGTCGAGCTTCTGCATCGTGACGCGCAGGCCACGAGACTTGAGCAGGCGACCGAGGGACGAGGCGGAGATGCCCTTGCCGAGGGAGCTGGCGACCCCACCCGTGACGAAGATGTGTTTTGTCACGGGAGCACAGGATAACCCGCCTGCCACCCGCGCCGGGGATACGGACCCTGATCAGGGCGTTCGGCGCTCACGCGGGGTGCTCGCTCTGCGGTCACGAGACGCGGATGGAGGTGCGGATGCCCCGCCGCGACCGCACGTTGTCGACCGCCGCCTCGATGTCGTCGAGCGGGTAGCGGTCGGTGATCATGGCTCCCAGGTCGAGCCGGCCGGCCTTGGCGAGGGCCAGCAGGCGGGGGATGTCGCGCTGCGCGTGCATGCTGCCGAGCAGGCAGCCGAGCAGCCGCTTCTCCGTGGCGGTGAACGCAACCGCCATGGGGATGCTGATGCCCTGCGACACCGGCGGCGCCCCGACGCAGACGATCGTGCCGCCCATGCGGACGATGCCGATGCCCTGCTCGATGAGGGCCGCCTGGCCCGCCGCCTCGAACGCGTAGTCCATGCCGACCTTGGTGAGGTCGAGGCAGAAGGTCGCCACGTCGGTCGTGCCCGGGTCGATCGCATGGGTGGCGCCGAACCGGAGGGCGGATTCGCGCCGTTCGGCCACCGGGTCGACGGCCACGATCACCGAGGCACCGGCGAGGCGGGCGCCCTGGATCACCGCCACTCCGATGCCGCCTGCGCCGAGCACCGCCACGGTCGCGCCCTCCTCGACCCGGGCGGTGTTGATCACCGCGCCGACGCCGGTCTGCACGGCGCAACCGATGACGCAGGCGTCGGCCAGGTCGACGTCGTCGTCGACCTTCACCGCCCCTTCCTGCGGCAGCACCACGTACTCGGACCAGCCGCCGACGCCCAGGCCCCGGAACACGGGCTGGCCGCCCCGCGAGAGCGGGCTGGTGCCGTCGGGGCGGGCGCTGAGGAAGAGCGCGGCCGAGTACTCGGCGCACAGCGACGGCTGCTGGCGGGTGCAGAAATAGCACCGGCCGCACGACGGCAGCGGCGTGAGCACAACCTGGTCGCCGCGCCGGAGGTTGACGACGCCGGGGCCGACGGCCTCGACGGTGCCGGCCGCCTCGTGGCCCAGGACGGTGGGCGTCGGGCCCGGGACGTCGCCGTCGACGACGGAGAGATCCGAGTGGCACACGCCGCAGTCGGTGACCTTGACCAGCACCTCGCCCGGCCGGGGATCCTCGATCTGCAGGTCACTGACCGCCAGCTTGCCGTCCGCTTCCAGCACCGCACCACGCATGTCTCCCATGGGCGGTGAACCTAACGGACCGTCAGGTGGCCCGCCGGAGGACGCGTGTCAATCACCTCTTGACACTCCAGAGCTGTCAATGCGACCTTGACATCATGGAGATCAACCTCGATCAGCTCATCGCCGCCGTCGAGCAGACGGGCGCCTCACCGCTCGACCGTGTGAGCACCGCCGCCCTCCTGCAGAGCCAGATCACGGCGCTGGGGGACGACCTGCTCGACCACTTCGTCCGCAAGGCCCGGGACGAGGGCATGTCGTGGGCCCAGATCGGCGATGCCCTGGGCGTGACCCGCCAGGCGGCCCAGCAACGCCACGGGGCGGGCAGCCCCCTCGACCGCCTGCTGGAGGGCGCCCCCGACACCGGCCGGTTCAAGCGCTTCACCAACCGGGCGCGCACCGCGATCGTCGCCGCCCAGACCGCGGCCGGCGAGCGGAACCACGGTTTCGTCGGCACTGAGCACGTGCTGCTCGGCCTGCTGGCCGACGACGAGAGTGTCGCCGCCAAGGCCCTGACCACGCTCGGCGCCGGGCGATCGGCGGTCGACCAGAAGGTCAGCGAGCTGATTCCCGCCGGGAACGAGCCGGTCGTGGGGCTGGCTCCCTTCACACCCCGGGCGAAGCTGGCGCTCGAGAACGCGCTCGGCGAAGCGCTCGCCCTCGGCCACAACTACATCGGCACCGAGCACATCGTGCTCGGCGTCCACAAGGTCGACGAGGGCCTCGCCTCCCGGGCACTCGTGGACCTCGGTGTGAGCTACGACGCCCTGCGAGCCGAGATCGTCAAGATCCTGGTGCGCATCGTCGCCGCCAAGCCGACCGAGGAGGGGTGACCAGGCCGGCAACAGGCCGGTGTGCGGATCGGGCGCCGGGATCGTGGTGGCTCAGGGCAGGCGACCGAAGCGATCAGCGGCCCGCAGCGGTGGCGTGGCGTCGATGACCTTGCTGAACGACACCCGCTCGCTGGCCAGGTTGAGCAGCGCCACCAGCACCAGCACCACGGTGCGGGTGGTCGGCGAGCACGCCAGCACCACGCCCAGCCCCAGCGCCGCGCCCAGCACGTTGGCCCCGGCGTCGCCCAGCATCAGGCGCTCGTCCAGGTCGGCCGGCAACAGCCCGCCGCCCGCGCCCACCACCAACGCCACCCCCGCCAGCACCGGCTCGGCGCCGGTCGCCACCACCAGGACCACCAGCGACACCAGTGCCAGCTTCGTGGTGCGCCCGGGCGCCCGGTCGAACAGGTTGCCCAGGTTGGCGGCCAGCGCCACCAGGGCGCCGTCGGCCAGCAGCCGCCCGAGGCTGCCCGGCTCGCGCACCGAGACGACCACCACACCCACGGCCGCACCGCCGAACAGCTTGATGGCGCCGGTGGTGAGTCGCCCCGACGACAGCGCCCGCAGGTGGCCGCGGAACCCGCCGCTCTCGCCCGCCCCGCCCAGGTCGTCGAGCAGGCCGAGCAGCGCGAAGCCGAGGGCGGCCACCGTCGCCAGGCCCAGGCCGGCCACGGCGCCCTCGTCGGGCTCGGCCCCGGCGGCCACCGCCACCACGACGAGCGCATCCACGCCGAGCGCCACCAGCGCCACCAGGACCCCCACCGCGGTGGGCAGCTGTCGGCCCCGGAAGTTCTCGCGGGCGAACACCGGGATGGCGAACGCCGGCGCCGTCATCGCCCACAGGCCCAGGGCCAGGGCGGCACCGGCCACGAAGGCGGCGGCCACGATCATGGGAACCTCACTCGCTCGTCACTCGCTCGCACGCGCTCGTCCTGGGTGCTCCGGCGGTCATCCGACCGCGCTCGGCACGATCTCGCCCGTCGCCCCGGGGCGCCGCCAGGCCCGGGCGCCGGCGACGACGGCGGGCCAGTCGATCAGCACCAGCATCACCGTGATCGCCCAGGCCCAGTAGTCCAGGCCCAGCAGGAACCAGGTGGTGGCATGGAGCAACACCGCCGCGATCGCGTACCAGACCCGGGTCCACCGGACGAACACGACCACCGGGAAGGTCAGCTCCAACCCGAGGATGAACACGCCTGACGCCCGTGACACCCACAGGTTCTCGCCCGTCCACCGCGCCAGCCCGGCCCACCCGCTGGACCCGACGCTGGGGCCCCACAGCGCCACGTACCGCATGTTGTCCCCGAAGGCCCACGACGGGCCGGAGCGGCGGAGCTTGTGGTAGCCGGCCAGGAAGTACACGAGCGCGGTGATGGCGAGCGACACCCTGACCGGCCATCCGTAGCGCCGCCGGGCCACGGCATCGCGCACGTCGACCACCGCCGGCGCCAGCAGGAACGGTGCGGAGGCCCACAGCAGCAGCAGGTCGTTGTGCAGCACCTTGCCGCGGCTGCCCCGGATGCCGGCCAGCACGAGGTAGCACACCCAGGCCAGCGCAAAGGCCAGCCGCGGCCTGCGCCGCAGCACCGCCGCCAGCGCGGCCAGCGCGCCCACGACCTGGAGGGCGACGATCACCTCGACCGATGGCAGCCGGTCGAGGAACGCCAGCACCGGCACGGGCTCGACCAGCGCCCCGGGGGTGATCGCCAGCTGCCGGTACGAGCCGGCGACGATGCGCACGCCGATCAGCACGGACAGGCCCACATGGACGACCAGCAGGCGCGCCGCGGTCTCGGGACCCCACAGCGCCTCGTCGAGCGCGGCCCGACACCGGGCGCCCCGGCCCTGGACTGCGCTCACCCGCGGCCTCCGGCGCCCGACGGCCGGCAGGTGTGGAACGGCTCGACGTCGTGCTCGGTCTCCCATCCGCCCGGCCGCTCGACCAGCCGGGCATGGTCGCGGGCCAGCGCCAGCTCGACCGTGCCCGGGTCGACGTCGAGGACCGCGTCCAGGAGGGCGGCGCACACCTCGTCCCGCCGATCGGCCGACGCGCCGGGCAGGTCGGCCATGGGCCACTCGGCGTGCCGGTAGGCGAGGGGCAGCTCCTCCAGGCTGACGACCCGGCGGCCGCCGTCGCCGTCGACCGCCTCCAGCACCCAGCTCGTCTGCTCGGCGTCACGGCTGGCGCTGAACAGGCGCCACGCGGTCAGCGGCCAGGCGTCGAAGCCGATGAGGCCGGGCACCAGCAGGAGCGCGAGCAGGACGCCGACGAAGACCCGGGCCGACCGCGGGGCGACGTCCGGCACGTCCGGCACGTCCGCCTCGGCGGATTCCGGCACGTCCGGGACGTCTGTGGCCGGCACGTCTCGGGCGTCGGCGGCCTCCGACACGTCCCCCACGGCCGCGACGTCCGGGGCACCCGCCCCGTCCTGGACATCCGCGCGTCGTCATCCGCTCACGACCGGTCCGCCCCGGCGCGGGCGGGGTCGCTCGTCCCCGCGTGCGACGGCTCGGGCGGGGGCGACCCGGCCGGCGGCTCGGATGAGGCCGGTGGCGAGGGGGACGCCGGTGCCGCGCCGTCCTGCCCACCGGCCGCCGACGGTGTGCCCGCGGCGCCGTCCGGCGACCCCACGCCGGCGGCCGCGGCCGGGCCGGGCGCGACCATCTCGAGGGCCAGCCAGGCGAGCGCCACCACCGTCACGAACATGGTGACCCCACCCACGATGGCGCCCGAGTCGTTGACCGCGCTGCCCAGCACGGCGGCGACGACGGCCGCGGTCACGCCCGCCCGCAGCGCCGCGAACCGGTCGTAGAGCCGGGCGAGCGGTCGGGTCGGGTACCGGGACATGAACACCAGGAAGGCCACCGCGATGGGGATGGCCGCCACCCAGAACGAGCTCGTCGTCACGCCGAGGTTGGCCAGCAGCTTGCGCTCCATGATCGACAGCAGGGGCCCGAGCCCCTCGTTGCCGACCCGCTCGAACAGCCGGCCCAGGTGGGCGCGCTCGCCCGGCGGCCGGGCCAGGTCGAGCAGCCCGAAGGCGACGACCGCCAGGCCCGTGACGAACAGCCCCGCCACCACGGTGCGCGCCCGGAGCCGGTAGCCCGTCACCAGCGCGGCGAACACCAGGATCGTGGGCGTGAAGGCGATGATGCCCCCGACGTCGGAACCGAAGACGGGCACGCCGATCACCACCAGCACGCCCACCAGCAGCCCGATCGCGGCCGCCCGCCCCTTCGTCGTCGGCCAGCGGGACGCGATGAACGCGGCCAGCAGGCACGAGGCCGCCGCCACCATCCCGAACGAGTAGTTGCTGATGCCGTACAGGCGCGAGTTGCCGGTCGGCGAATAGCCGAAGGCGGCGCTGAGGCTGAGCCGCGAGCCCGTCATGACGTCGGCCACCGGCACCGCCATCACGAACACGAGCACGGCCACCAGCGCCAGGCGGGGCCGCCCCGTGCGGCGGGCCAGCGCCGTGAGCGCCCCCGCCACGAGGACCGCGCCCACCACCACGAAGGCCCAGTAGAAGCCGGCCCCCAGGTCCTCGAGCGGGAAGGCGCGGGCCAGGAACGACAGGGGGAGCACGGCCAGCGCCGCCAGGCCCACCAGCGCCACGCCCCGGGCGACCCACGGGCTCGTGGGCCGGGCGAGCACCGCCATGGCGGCGGCGCACACCAGCCCCAGGACCACCACCACCGCCAGCGTGGTGGGGAACAGCAGCTGTTCGCGGAAGCGCGACGCCTCGTTCAGCGCCACCAGGCGGTCGATCCGCACCCCGAGGCTGTCGCCCGAGGCCACCACCTCGGCCGGGCGTCCCTCCATCTCGACGGGCCGATCGACGCCGAGCACGTCGAGGACGGTCGGCGCCACGTCGACCAGCGTCAGGAAACCCGCCCGCTGCGTCGACGCCGACCGCAGGTAGCCCGCCCGTTGGCCGGGCGCCCGCAGCGCGGACACGACCAGGTCGCGGTCGGCGGGCAGGTTGTACGGGGCCACCAGCAGGACGGCGTCGTGCTCCGGGTCGACCTCGGCGAGCAGCCGGGCCACCAGCTGGTCGGTGTCGCGCAGCGCCTGGGACCGGAGCTCCTGGTAGCGCTGCAGGTCGACCCGGTCGCGGTAGCGCATCGACCGGGCCAGGTCGGATGCCTCGACGATGACCAGCCCGCCGTCCTGGCCGGCCGGCGTGTCCCACGCGACCCGGAAGCGCTGCACGACCTGGTCGGTGTCGAGGCGCTGCCCGAACGCCCGGCTGGGATCGCGCACCAGCAGGTCGGCGTCGAGCTCGCCCGCGGGGATGACCCCGTCGCCGGTGGCCGCCGCCAGGCCGACCTGGCGCTCGTACGACGTGCCGACGCTGTCGGTGCCGTCCGCGTTGCCGATGGCCTCGGTGCCCATGCCCGCCTCGGCCAGGGTGTCGGTCAGCAGGCCCAGGACCGCGTCGTAGGGCTGCCGGGCGTTGAGCCGCACGAGGGTGGGCCAGGCCAGCGCCACGTAGTTGCCGTCGGGCTCGACCCCGGTGCGGCGCTCGAAGATCTCGCCGGCCGACGACCCGCCGGCCTGCTCGCCGAGCGCGAGCTGCTGCCCGTCGACCAGGGGGTCGCCGATGGCGCGGGTGCCCGAGGAGATGGTGAGGTAGGCCGCCCCCGGCGTCGCCCGGGGCGACACGCCGCGGGGCGCCATGTCGGCCACCGCGGACTCGGACAGCAGGCCCTCGATCGCCGGGAGATCGTGGTCGCGGACCTCGGCCCAGGTGAGCCCGGGCACGGAGATGAGGAGCACCCGGTCGGCCCGGCCGTCCGCCCCCGGCTCGTCGGCCTCGCGCGGGGCCCCGGTGGCCGGCCCGGCGATCGACACCACGACCGCCAGCGCGGCCAGGCAGGCGAGCAGGGGCGCCGCGACCCGGCGCGCCCTCACGCCAGCTCCTGCGGTCTCGGCACTGCGCGAGCGTAGGCCGGGTGCGCGGGTGGGCCGCGTCATGGCGTGCCCGCCCGGGCCTCGGACGCGAGGTGCTGCAGCACCACCGCGGGGGCCACCACGATGAGCATGGTCAGCGGCACCGCCACCGACGAGTCGTTGGCCACCAACCCGACCGCGCCCAGCACGGCCAGGCCGACGGCTGCGGCGAGCGTGGGCCGGTGGCGCAGGGGCCGGGTGGCGTCGGGGCCCATCCGTCCGTAGGCGACCAGGACGGCGTAGCCGGCGGCCACGCCCATCGCGGTGGCGACGGTGATCCACCCGGCCAGCTCGGCTCCACCGAGGCTGGCCTGCCACCGCCGGCTCAGGCTGCGGGAGAAGGTGTCCCACCGGCCGTCGAGCACGTGCTCGGCCAGGCGGGCGAGGTGGGTCTGGACCTCCGGCGGGCGAGCGGCGTCGACGAGTGCGAACCCGAACAGCACCAGGCCCGTGGCCACGACCAGGCCGGCGACCTCGCGCCAGCCGATCGGCCGGCCCAGCAGCACCAGCGCGGTCACGCCGAACGCGGGCACCATCGACAGCACGCCGCCGACGTCGGCGCCCATCATCGGCAGGCCCTCGACCAGCAGCACGGCGGCCATGACCGCGAGGGCGATCCGCACGCCCCGGGCGCCGGCGCGGTCGACGATCAGCGCGGCGAGCACGATCGTGGCCGAGCCGAACAGGGCGAACGCCAGGTTGCCGAGCCCGGTGAAGCGGCCCGCGACGGCCACCGAGTAGCCGAAGACCGTGTTGAGCTGCAGCGGCGCGCCGATCAGGATGTCGACGCCGATCAGCGCCACGATCGAGCCCACCGCGACCAGCGCCCCCGACCCCGGCCACCGGCGCTCGGCCCGCACCGCGGCCAGGGCCTCCAGGCCGGCGATGGCCACCACGATCGCAAGCTGGGCCGCCGGGTTGGCCCGAGCCACGCCCACCTGGCCCACCAGGTAGCTGGCCGGGACCAGGCCCAGCGCACCGTAGGCCAGCGGCGCGAGCAGGCGGCGGGCACCGGGCCGCAGCCGGTGACGGGCGGCGGTCGCCACCGCGAGCACGGCCAGCACCAGGGTGATGCCGGTCACCGCCACGGGGACGACCGCATCGCGGAAGGCGGCCGCGTCCGCGGCCTGGGCGAGGTGGGTGGTCCGGTCGCCCGCCGTCCGGGACCCGACCTGGAACGGGCGCCCCTCCATGGCGTCGGGCGCCGGCGCGCCGACGAGCGTGAGCACCGTGGGCGCCACGTCGGCCAGTTGCACGTAGCCGTCACGGCGGGTCGTGGCGGACTGGAGCAAGCCGCCGTCGACCCCGGGCGCCCGCAGCGCCACGACGCCGAGCGTGGGCGCGGCGGACGGGGCCACGGGCGACAGCACGATCACGGCGTCGCGGGCGGGATCGGTGCGGTCGAGCAGGGCGCCGAGCAGTGCGTCGGCGTCGGCGAGGGCCTGGTCGCGCATCCGCAGGCGCTGGCCCGCCGTCGCCCGCGAGGCGTAGGCCTGGACGCGGCTCATGTCCGACGCCTCGACCAGCACGACGGCCTGGTCGTCCGCGCCCCAGGCCTGGTCGAACGCCTCGAGGACCTTGTCCTGGTCGAGGCGCCACCCGAACGGGGCCGCGGCGTCGTCCTGCAGGAGCGCCCGGCTGACGGCCCCCTGGGGGACGATGCCGTCCGAGCCCATCAGCATCGTCGCCGCGCCCCGGGCGTAGGCGCCCTCGGGCGGCGGGTCCTCGCTGACGAAGCCCTCGACCGCGTCGGCGTTGGCGACGACCGAGCGGGCCACCCCGGCGTCGTCGAGGCCGTCGCCCAGCGAGCCGACCTCGGCACCGAAGGCCGAGCTCTCGTTGGCATCGAGGGCGGCGCCGATGCCCAGGTAGGCGATGCCGTCCGGCACCGACCCGAGCCGGCGCTCCAGCAGCTCGGCGGCCGGCACGCCGCCGTAGGTCTCGTCGGGCTCGACGGCGACGGCGGTGTCGATGAGCGGTGCGACCGCCCTCGTGCCGGCGCCGAGGGTGAGGTAGGCGTCGGTGCTCGTGGCGGTGCGCCGGCCGATGCGGGTCGCCATGTCGGCGATCGCCGCCTCCTCGACGAACCGGTCGAGGTTGGGCAGGTCGGCACGCTCGACCGCGTCCCAGTCCAGCCCGGGCAGCGACACGACCAGCACCCGGTCGACCGGACCGGCGTCGAGGTCGTCGGCGCCCGTCGAGCACCCGGTCGCCAGGACCAGGCCGGCGCCCAGGAGGAGGGCCGCCGCGCGCACCGGGTGCGGCCCGGCGCCCCGGCGGGGCGAACGCGGGAGGAAACGCCACGCCGTCATGGCGCCGTCCCGGTCGTGTCGCTCGGCGGCCCCGACACCGCGCCGATCGCATCCTCCCCCGCGGGGGCCGGGGCGGGCGTACCCGGTACCGGTGCCGACGGTGCCGGCACCTCTGCGGACCCGCCGGCCGGCATCCCGGCCGCCCGGGTGCTGAGCGCACCGCGGACCCCGAGCAGCCGGTACCCGCCCGCCACGAACCCGGCGCCCGCGAGCGCCAGAACGGCGACCACGACGAGCGTGGCCAGCCAGCTCGACCCGCCGTCGAGGAGGGCGCCGGCCGCCCACCACACCGCCAGGCCGGCCACGACCGACAGCCCGACGACCCGGCCCAGCGCCGCGGGCCACAGCGAGCCGCCGGTACGGCGGGCCAGACCGACGCCCAGCACCACGACCCCGACGGCGTAGGCGACCGAGTGGCCGAGGCCCAGGACGAAGATGCGGGTGGTGTCCTCCGCGATCAGCACGCTCGCCGCCATCACGGCGACACCCACCAACGAGCACGCCACCGACACGAGGCCGGGGGTGCGGCTGTCGCCCAGGGCGTAGTAGCCGCGGGAGAACAGCAGGAACGCGCTGTAGGGCAGCAGGCCGGCCGCCAGGCCGGCCAGCGCGGCGGCCAGCAGCTCGCTTCCCCGCTCGCCCGTCGCCCCGAACTCCACGAGCCGCATGGCCGGCAGGGCGAGCGCCATCATCGCGGCCGACGCCGGCACCACCAGCAGCGTCATGCGCTCGACGGCCCAGCGCAGCGACGCCGCCACCTGGGTCAGACCGTGGTCCCGCGCCTCGGCGACCAGCTCGGGCAGGATCGCGGTGTGGATGGGCTGGGCCAGCACGGCGTAGGGCGCGAGGAAGAACACCCAGCCCACCTGGTACGCCACCACCCCGCCCTCGACGCCGCCGCCCGCCACCATGGCCGCGGCCAGCATGATCCCGGCCCCGGTGTGCAGCACCACGCCCCAGCCCGAGTGCCGCAGCACAGCGCCGACCCGCGTGTCGCCGCGCGGCCAGCGGGGACGCAGGCGGAACCGGGCGAGCTCGCAGGCGCCCACCAGCACCCCGACGAAGGCGACGACGCCGCCGGTGCCGGCCACGACCAGCAACAGGATCTCGCCCCCCGACAGGACCAGCCCGGGATCCGGCCCCGCCACCACGTGGAACACGCCCAGCGCGGCCACCATCACCACGGTGTTGCCGATGGGGGCGGCCGCGGTCACGGCGAAGCGCCGCAGGGCGTACAGCACGGCGATGGCGATGGTGCCCGCCGCGTACAACATGATCTGGGGGATGAAGAAGCGCAGCAGGATGGTGACCAGCTCGCGCTGATCGGCCTGTACGTCGGCAGGTGCGCCCACCGTCAGCAACCGGGCCAGCCACGGCGCGGCGACCACGCCCACGACGGTCACCAGCCCCAGTCCGGCCAGGGCGACGCCGAGCACCCCGCCCGCCACCTGCTCCGCGCCCTCCCGGTCGTCGCGGTCGAGCAGCTCGACGAAGGCCGGCACCAGCACGGCCGACAGGGCCCCGGCGGCGAGCAGCTCGAACAGGACGTTCGACACCGAGTTGGCCTGCTGGAACGCGTTGCCGAGGAAGCTGACGCCCAGCACGGCGATCACGACGAGCACCCGCACCAGCCCCAGGCCCCGGGACACGGCGGTGATGGCGCCCATGCCCGCCGCCGCGCGCGCCGTGGACCTCCCCGCCCCGACCGGTGGCGCGGGCGTGCTCACCGGCCCGTCACCCACTCTCGTCGGCGGGCGGCAGGAGCGCGTCCGCGCCGTCGCCGGTGCCGTAGCGGCCGATGACCGGGGCGCCCGGCACGGCGTCGACCGTGGCGAGCAGCGTCGCCACCCGGCCCGGGACCCGGTCGAGGTTGTCGACGGTGCTGACCCGCTCGTTCAGCGCGCCGTCGTCGCGGATCAGGCCCACGAGCCGGGGCTGGGTGTCCTCGTCCACGTCGTCGCCCGTGACCACGGTCGGCTGGGTGGCCACCACCGGCGCCGCGCTGTCGGCCGTCAGGTCGGTCAGCACCGGGACCAGCACCTCGCCCGCGGACAGGGCGGCATCGGGACCGTCGACGACCACGACCCGCAGGCCCGAGGCGGGCAGGCGCACGACGTCGCCCTCGGCGCCCTCGGGGAGCTGGTAGGTGACGAACCCGGCCTCCCGCAGCCGGGCCAGGAGGGGCGGCTCGGCCGGGGCCGTCTGGCCGTCGGCCGCCGGCTCGGCGCCGGCCTCGGGGGCCACGTCGACGGCGCCGAACAGCACGTCCGCGAGCTGCCGGACCAGGTTCCCCATCAGGCGCTCGGACACGTCGGTGTTGAGCTCGAGCGCGTCGGACAGGTCGTTGATCTCGTCGTCGTCGTCGAGCACCAGCCGGTCGGTCAGCCACCACACGCCCACCGTGTCGGCGTCGGCCTGGTCGAGCGAGTGCATCACATCGTCGACCCACGCCTGGTCGACACCCTGAGTGCTGATCACCAGGACCGGTGCGCCCTCCAGCTTGCCCTCGTACAGCCGCTCCCCCAGCCGCTCGTCGAGCTGGGTGGCCTCGTCCTCGAAGCGACCGAGGCGCTCCTGCTGCTCGTCGTTGCGGGCGCGGGCCGCGTCCAGGTTGGCCTCCAGCCCGTCGAGCTGGCTCTCGAGCTGGTGGACGGTGGCGTCGTCGAGGAACGTCGTCCCCAGCACCAGCCCGATGCCCAGCGACAGCAGGACGGCGGTGAGGGACACGATGTGGAAGCGGAAGTTGACCATTCAACCCGAGATCAGTGAGCGCCAGAAGGCGCGGATGACGAGCCGGACCGGCTCGGACAGCGACAGGGCCACCGCGAGGGTGAACACGGCGGCCAGGATCATCCACAGCAGGTCGGTGGTGCGAACCGAGCTGCGGTACAACCGGCTCACGCCCTTGGCGTCGACCAGCGCGTCGCCCACCTTCATCCGGACGAGGAACGTCGACGCCATCCCGGCCCGCCCCTTGTCGAGGAACTCGACCATGCTGTTGTGGGTGCCGACGGCCACCATCAGCTCGGCGCCCTGCTCGTAGGCGAGCAGCATGGCGGCGTCCTCGCTGGTGCCGGGCGCCGAGAACACCGAGTAGTCGAGGCCGAGCGCGTCGAGCCGCTCGGCGCCGGGCGCCCGCCCGTCGGTGTAGCCGTGGACGACGAGCTGCGCGCCGCACCGCAGGGCACCCTCGGACACCGAGTCGAAGTCGCCGATGATGAGGTCGGGCACGGCGCCCCGCTCGAGCAGCGCGTCGGCCCCGCCGTCGACCCCGATGAGCACCGGGCGCTCGCCCCGCAGGTACCCCGAGCCGCTGAGCAACGACAGGTCGTCCTTGTAGTCGATGCCCCGCACCACGATGAGGACGTGGCGCCCGGCGATCCGGCAGCGGAGCTCGGGAACCTCGAGGTTGCCCGTGAGCAGGTCGATCTCCTGGCGGATGTACTCGACCGTGTTGGCGGCGAAGCGCTCGAGCTCGGGCCCCATGTTGGCCCGGGCGCCGTCCAACGCCGCGTCGATGCTCGCCCCGGTCTGGCGCACGCCGTTGGCGACGACCTCGCCCCCCACCAGCAGCCGGTCGTCGTCGACGGCGACCGTGACGCCCTCCTCCAGCGACTCCATGACGTCGGGGCCGACGCCGTCGAGCAGCGGGATGCCGGCCTGGCACAGCAGCAGGGGCCCCAGGTTCGGGTAGCGGCCGGTGATCGACGAGGCGGCGTTCACCACCGCGGCGGGCGCGGCGTCGACCAGCGTCTCGGCGGCCACCCGGTCGAGGTCCTCGTGGTCGATCACGGCGATGTCGCCCGGCTGCAGGCGCTTGACCAGCCGCTTGGTGCGCCGATCGACGCGGGCCACGCCCACCACCGGACCGCCTACCCCGCCGCTGCGCCGGCGGAGCCCGGCCCGCGACAGCCGGCGCACCGGACCGACACCGCCGGGCGGCATCGTGCCCGGCGGCACGGTGCCGGCGGGCAACGCGCCGGGCGTCCCGCTGTCCGGGTGGTCACCGAGGGGCGCGGCCACTAGCGACCCCGCTCCCCCGCCGCCGTGGCCAGCAGCTCGGCGGCGTGCACCCGTGCGGCGTCGCTGTCGGGTTGGCCGGAGAGCATGCGCGACAGCTCGATCACGCGCTCGCCCGAGTCGAGCAGGCTCACCCGCGACACGGTGGCCGCGTCGTCGCTCTGCTTGGCCACCCGCACCTGCGCGTCCGCGTACGCCGCCACCTGGGGAAGGTGGGTCACCACCAGGACCTGGTGCTCGTGACCGAGCCGTGCCAGGGCCCGCCCGACCGCCACCGCGGCCTCGCCGCCGATGCCCGCGTCGACCTCGTCGAACACCAGGGTCGGGGGCGCATCGGTGAGCACGAGGCGCAACGCGAGCATGGTTCGCGCCAACTCGCCACCCGAGGCCACCTTCGCGAGCGGCAGGGGCGGGGTCCCGGGGTTGGCGGCCAGCAGGATCTCGACCTCGTCGCCGGGCCCCTCGCCGCCCACCTCGATGGTCACGAGCGCCTTGGGCATGGCCAGCTCGACCAGGTTCTCCTGGATGCGGGCGGCCAGCTGGGGTGCCGCCGCCCGCCGGGCGGCGAGCACCGCCGCCGCGGCATCCGCCTCGACCGCGCGGGACGCGGCCAGCTCGGCGTCGAGCACCGCCGCCCGCTGGTCGTGGCCCTCCAGCTCGATCAGGCGCTCCTGCAGGCGCTCGCCCTCGGCCACCACGTCGGCGAGCGTCTCGCCGTACTTGCGACGCAGCTCGCGCAGCAGCTGGCGCCGGGCCCGTACCACGTCCAGCCGCTCGGGGTCCTCGTCGATGGCCTCGCCACCCGACCGCAGCTCGGCGGCCAGGTCGACGACCTCGGCCACCAGGGTGCGCAGGCGCTCCTCCGCCGGAGCGAACGGCCGCCGGCCCGCGACCGCGGCCAGCGCCACACCCACCGCTCCGGCGGCCGACGCGACCCCGTCGAGCGCGGCGTCCTCGCCGTCGCCGCTCAGCGCCGCCACGGCGGCTGCGGCGGCCTCGCGGTGGGCCGCGGCATCGCCCAGGGCGTCCTCCTCGGCCTCGAGCTCGTCGTCCTCGTCGGGCCCGGCGATGCCCGCCGCCTCGATCTCGTCGACCTGGTAGCGGACCAGGTCGAGCTCGCGGGCGCGGGCCCGCTCGTCGCCCCCCATGCGGGCCAGCTCGTCGACGAGGTCGTGCACCGCCACGCGCGCCGCCCGCAGCGGCGCCAGGTCGATGTCGCCGAAGCGGTCGAGGGCGTCGCGCTGGGCCGCGGGGTGCAGCAGCGACTGATGGGCGTGCTGGCCGTGCAGGTCCACCAGCAGCGCGCCCAGGGTGGCGAGCTCGGTCGCCGTGGCGAGGCGCCCGTCGAGGTAGGCCCGGCTGCGGCCCGATCGGGGGATGGCCCGGGCGATCACCACCTCGTCCGGCGAGTCGGCGGCCTCGTGGGCGCCGGCGCCCCGCACGAAGCGGCCCTCGACCCACGCCTCCTCCGCACCCGTGCGCACCAGCATCGGATCGGCCCGGCCACCGACGAGGAGCTCGATGGCGTCGACCACCATGGTCTTGCCTGCACCGGTCTCCCCCGTCACCACCGTCATGCCCGCGTCGAGCAGCAGGCGCAGCTCCGCGATCACGCCCAGGTCGCGCACGGCCAGCTCTACCAGCACCGTCCGCTCCCGTCCCGGGCGCCCCGACCGTCCCGGCTCATCGGTCGCTCAGCCCGAACTTGGTCTTCAGGATGTGCAGGAAGTTGCGCGGGCCGAAGGTGACGAACCGGGCAGATACGGGCGCCGCCGTGCAGGTGATGGCGTCGCCCCGGCGCAGCATGCCCAGGTTGTGGCCGTCGACCGACAGCGTGGCCGGCCGGTCGCCCATCACGTCGAGGCGCACCCGGGCCGTCGGCGCCAGCACGAGCGAGCGGTCGAACAGCATGTGGGGCGAGACAGGTGTCATCAACAGGCAACGGTGCGTGGGCTCGACGATCGGTCCCCGGGCCGAGAAGGCGTACGCCGTCGAACCCGTGGGGGTCGCGACGATCAAGCCGTCCGCAGCGTAGGGGGTGAAGGTCTCCCCGTCGACGCTCACGCCGAGCCGCACGGTGTGGCCCATCGGCGTCTTCTCCAGCACGGCCTCGTTGAGGGCGAGGAAGGTGCGGCCGTCGTGGCTGCGGCGCACGGGCGTGACGGAGCCGGGGTACTGGTCGGCGGGCTCGTCGAGCGGTCCCGCGGCCACGACGGTGACCTGCAGGAGCATGCGCTCCTCCACCTCGAACGAGCCGGCCAGGAACCGCTTGAGGGCCATCCGGAGGCCGGGCGGCTCGACCTCGCTGAGGTAGCCGAGCTGGCCGACGTTCACGCCCACCACCGGCACCCCGTCCGCGGCGACCAGGTCGACGGTCCGCAGCATCGTGCCGTCGCCCCCCAGGCTGACGGCGAGGTCGAGCCCGCGCGAGAACGTGTCCTCGGCGGCGCCCAGCTCGCCCAGGCCGGCGACGGCCGCGTCGCGCAGGGGCATGCGCACCTCGTGGCCCCGATCGCTCAGCCAGGCGGCGGCGTCGCGCGCCAGCTCGGCGGCCTGCGCCCGCTCGGGGTGCACGATGATCCCCACGACGGACATGCCGCGCTACCGATCCTCGCCCACGGGCCCGCCCGTCCCGCCCGGTGCGCCGGCCGTCGCCTGGGCCACCACGGCGTCGAGGTCGACGGCCGGGGGCCCGGCCGCGGGCGGCATGCGGGCATGGAGCAGGAACTCGACGTTGCCGTCGGCGCCGGTGATCGGAGAGACCATCACGTCCATGATGGCGCCTCGGAGACCCCGGACCGCAGACACCACCTCGTCGAGCACCCGCCGCCACACCGCGGGGTCCCGGATCACGCCCCGCCCCCGCGACGCCTCGCGGCGGCCCGCCTCGAACTGCGGCTTGACCAGGAGCACCATGTCGGCGCCGGGCGCCGCCACCCCGGCCAGGTTGGGCAGCACCGTCCGCAGCGAGATGAACGAGAGGTCGGCCACCACCAGCGGGAACGGTGGGCCCAGGTCGTCCGGGCCCACCTCGCGCACGTTGAGCCGCTCGTGCACCTCCACGCGGGGATCGGCCCGCAGCCGCTCGTGCAGCTGCCCGTACCCCACGTCCACCGCCACGACGCGGGCGGCGCCCCGCTGCAGCAGGCAGTCGGTGAAGCCTCCCGGTCGAGGCACCGGCGTCGAGGGCGCGGCGCCCGGCGACGTCCACCGCGAACCGGTCCAGCGCGCCGGCGAGCTTGTCGCCGGCGCGGGACACGTGGCGGGGCGGGTCGCCCGCCAGCTCGATCGGCTCGTGCGGCGCGACCTGGCGGGCCACCGTGCGGACGGGCGCGCCGCCGACGGTGACCCGGCCGGCCTCCACGGCGGCGCGCGCCTGCTGCCGGCTGGGAACGAGGCCACGGCGCACCAGCTCGGCGTCGAGCCGGCGGCGGACGGGGGGCGTCGCCGGCTCCTAGGTCTGCGACCGCGCCCGGCAGGGCGACCCGGCCGGCGCACCCCGGCGCCACCCGGCTGCCCCCGCGACCGTCACCGGCACGACCGGCGCCCCGCGACGGACCGCGCCGGCGTCCGACGGCGTCACGTGGCCTTCGACGTCTTGCGGGTCGAGGGCGCCTTCTTGGCCGTCGCCTTCTTCGTGGCGGCCTTCTTGGCCGTCGCCTTCTTCGCGCCGGCCTTCGTGGCGGGCGCCTTCTTCGTGGCTGCCTTCTTGGCGGACGCCTTCTTCGCACCGCCCGTCTTCGCCGGGGCCTTCTTCGTGGCGACCTTCTTCGCGGCGGCCTTCTTCGCCGGGGCCGGGGTCGACGCGGGCGCATCCGCCACCAGCGCCGGGCTGGGCGGCGCGGCCGCGTCCTCGCGGGCGGGGCCGGGCGCGGTGCCCCCGCGGCGGGAGGCCGCGTAGCCGACGACGGACTCGGCCAGGTCGGCGAACCGCTGCACCATGGTCTCGATGTCGGACCGGGTCGCCAGGTCGAGCTTGGCGAGCTGCTGGTCGATCTCGGTGCGGACGGCGTCGATGAGTCGCTCGCTGTTGCGCCTGCTGCGCTCGACCAGCTCGTCGACGCCCGCCTGCGCCTGCTCGGCCTGCACCGCACCGGCGCGCACCAGCTCGCGGATCAGCTCCTCGGCGCGCGCCTGCGTGAGGCTGGTGAACGTCATGCCCGCGTCGAGCAGTCGCTTGAGGACGTCGTTCTCGGCCATGTCGGCGGAGGTTACGACCGGCTCTGCACCGAGGCAACGCGCCGGGTGACCATTCGCGCGCCCGACGGCCGCGCCCGGCGACCGGGAGACGCCCGCAGGCGACGGCGCGGGATCGCCGCCGCCGTGACGAGGGACGCGTCAGGGGCGCGAGCCCAGCTCCTCCTCGACGAGCGCACCGAGGCTGTCGGCCACCACGTCGGGCGCCGGCGTGACCGGCAGGTCGTCCGCTTCGGTCACGCCCGTGAGGACGAGCGCGAAGCGGTAGCCCAGCGCGGCGGCGAAGGCGCCGTCCGTGGCGGGGCGGTCCCCCACCATCGTGCCCTCGGCGCCGCCCAGCGCCCGCACCAGCGCGGCCATCGGCGGGTGCGGCTTGCCCGCCACCGTCGGCGTCACCCCCGAGGCGTAGGCGACGGCCGCAGCCAGGGCGCCGCCGCCCGGGATCGGGCCGTCCGGCGTCGGATAGGTGGCGTCGTCGTTCGTCGCCACCAGGCGGGCGCCGCGGTCGACGGCCCGCGTCGCCGCGCGCAGCCGCCCGTAGTCGAAGCCGGGGTCGAAGCCCACCACCACGACCTCGGCGTCGCCCTCGCGCACCACCTCGGCCCCGGCGGACGCCATCGCCTCGGCGATGCCGGGCCCGCCGCACACGAGCACCCGCTCGCCCGCCTCGACCAGCCGGGCCGCGGCCAGGGCCGAGGTCACGACGTCGCCCTCGGCGGCGATGCCGAAGCCGGCCAGCTTGGCCTCCTGGTCGCCGAGCAATGCCCATGAGTTGTTGGTGGCGAACAGCACCCGGTGCCCGGCCGACCGCAGCCGGGCGACGGCGTCCGCGGCCCCGGCGATGGGTTGGTCGGCCAGCCACACCACGCCGTCGAGATCGAGCACCCAGGTCATCCGGCGATCGTCGCAGGCCCGGCCCGGACGGCGCCATCCGCCCCGGGGAGACCGCGCGCCACGGGGCGAGAGAAGGGGGTTAGAGCCCCTGCGGAGGGTCTGCCAGGATGGGCGCGTGGCTTCCTTCCAGCCCTTCCCCGCCATCCGCTACGCCCTCGACCGGGTCGCGCTCGACCGGGTCATCAGCCCGCCCTACGACGTCATCGACGACCGGCAGCGCTCCGAGCTCGCCGGCCGCGACGCCCACAACGCCGTCCGCATCGACCTGCCCGCCGACGAGGACGGGCGCGACCGCTACGAGGTCGCCCGCTCGCTGCTCGCCGGCTGGCGGGCCGACGGCGTGCTGGTGACCGACACCGGACCCACCTTCACGATCTACCGCATGGCCTATCGCGACGACGCCGGCGTCGCCCGGCGCACCACCGGCGTCATCGGGGCGCTCGAGCTCAGCCCGCCGGGCACCGACATCCTCCCCCACGAGCACACGACGCCCAAGGCCAAGAGCGACCGGCTCGACATGCTCCGGTCGTGCCGGGCCAACACCTCGGCCATCTGGGGCCTGTCGCTGGCCAAGGGTCTCACCGACCTGCTGCCGGTGGACGCGCCGCCCGACGCCGTCGTCGACGACGGCGAGGGCGTGGAGCACTCGGTGTGGGTCGTCGACGACCCCGGCGCCTGCGCGGCCATCGCCCGGGCCGTGGCCGCCCAGCCGGTGGTGATCGCCGACGGCCACCACCGCTACGAGACCTCGCTCGCCTACCGCCGCGAGCGCGAGCAGGCCGACGGCGGCGCCGGGCCGGCCGGGGCGACGCTGGCCTACGTGGTCGAGCTGGTCGAGGACGAGCTCACCGTGCGCGGCATCCACCGTCTCGTCGACGGCCTGGCCGACGGCGTCGACGCCGTCGCCGCGCTGGGGCCCTGGT
Organism: uncultured Acidimicrobiales bacterium; assembly: GCA_963842395.1. Taxonomy (GTDB): domain Bacteria; phylum Actinomycetota; class Acidimicrobiia; order Acidimicrobiales; family VFJN01; genus ZC4RG19. Next base: position 381,130 of record CAWJGJ010000001.1, on the reverse strand, counting down.
TCGAGGCGCTCGGCCCGCCGCCGGCCGGCACGCCCCTGACCACCGCCATGGTGGAGGCCGGGGCGCTCGCCGCCGTCATCCCCGGGGGCGAGGTGCTCCTCCGCCCCCGGCCCGATGCGCTGGCCGACGTGCGCGACCTCGACTCGGCCCGGCTGGACGCGGCCCTCGGGGCCCTCGGCGAGCACCGGCTGCGCTTCCAGCACGGGGTCGACAACGTCCGCGCCGCGGTCGCCTCCGGCGACGCCCAGCTCGGCGTCGTGCTACGGCCGGCGACGGTCGCCCAGATCGAGGCGACGGCCCACGGCGGCGAGCGGATGCCCCCCAAGACCACGTTCTTCCATCCCAAGCCGAAGACCGGCCTGGTCTTCCGCGATCTGGGTTGAACCCCGGCCGGCCGGGCCCGGCGCCGGGTACCGTGCCGCGATGGACACCGACGCCGCCCGAGAGTTCCTGCGCACCAACCACCGCGCGGTCATGGCCACCACGCGGGCCGACGGCACCACCCAGATGTCGCCAGTCACCGTCGGCGTCGACGGCGAGGGCCGCGTGGTGGTGTCCACCCGCGAGACCGCCTACAAGGTGCGGCATCTGCGCGCCCTGCCCTACGCCGCCATCTGCGCCTTCGGCGACGGGTTCTTCGGCGAGTGGGTGCAGGTCGAGGGCCCCGTCGAGATCGTGCCGCTGCCCGAAGCCATGGAGCTGCTGGTCGACTACTACCGCAGCATCAGCGGCGAGCACCCCGACTGGGACGACTACCGCGCGGTCATGGAACGCGATCGCCGGGTCATGCTCCAGCTGACCATCGAGCGGGCCGGCCCCGACCAGTCGGGCTGACCGGCCGAGCTCAGGCGGACGGGCCGGCCTGACGCTCGCCCACGACGATGCGATAGCCGGCGTCGAACTCGTCCAGGGCGGCCAGCCCGCCGTGGCGTTCGTCCCAGGCGCCGCTGGCGAGATCGTCCCGCAGGCGCGCCATCGCCCGGGCGACCACGTCGGGCGGCAGCAGGCTCATCCCCGACATGCTGCGCCGCACGGCGGGATCGAGATAGGCCGCCGGCCGCGCCCAGTGCGCGGCCAGGACGCCGTCGGTGCAGTCCCGGGGCACGGGCAGGCGTGTCACGGTCGCCGGGGCCAGGCCCGCCCGCACGGCGTCGAGCGTGGCCATGCCCGCCTCGTGGGCGACGATCTCCGGCAGGTAGTCGGCGACCAGCCAGAGGCGGGCGACGGCGGTGGGGTCCCAGGTCAGCACCACCTGGCGACGCGCCACCCGCCGCAGCTCGGCGAGGCCCGCGGCCGCGTCGGCCCAGTGGTGGGTGGTCAGCACCGCGAGGGCGGCGTCCGCTGCGTCGTCGGGGAGCGGCAGCGCCTCGGCGACCCCCCGGACCGCCGGGGCGGCGTCCCGCCCCCGCTGCCGGAGCATCTCGGTCGACGGCTCGACGGCGACCGTCGGGCGGTCGACCGGTTCGTACGAGCCGGTGCCGGCCCCCACGTTGACCACGGTGGCGGCGTCGCCCAGCGCCCGGTGCAGGGCCGCCTGCCAGCGCGGGTCGGGAACCCGCCGGGTCGCGTAGCCCTGGCCGATGCGGTCGTAGACCGGCGGCGACGACGCCCGCGGGCGGCCGGCTGTCACGACTGCCGGGGGGTCACCCGGTTCGGCCGCCGGAGCGCCCGGTCAGGAGACCTCCCACGTGGCGCCCGATCGCAGCAGGTCGGCCAGGTCGCCCGGGCCCCGCTGCTCGCGGGCGGCGTCGATCTGGTGCTCGACGCCATCGCCGTAGTCGGGTCGCACGACGTCGCGGAACACCCCGACGGGCGTGGGCTCGTGGGGCCCCCGGGCCAGGCGGGACAGCATGAAGGCCAGGCTGGGATCGTCGCGGGTCTCGTCGTGCACCAGCAGGGCGTCCTCGCCCACGTCGGCCACCGCCACCACCTGGGCCCCCCGCTGGGGGTCGATGACCACGCCCTTGCCGCCGTCGGCGCCGAAGCGGATCGGCTCGCCGTGGCGCAGCGGGATCAGCATGTCGTCCCGGTTGACCTTGCTGGTGATCGACTCGAAGGCGCCGTCGTTGAAGACGTTGCAGTTCTGGTAGATCTCCACCAGCGAGGCGCCCCGGTGCTCGAAGGCCTGACGGATCGTCTCCATCATGTGGGCCCGATCCATGTCGTGGGTGCGGGCCACGAACGAGGCCTCGGCCCCGATGGCGACGCTGACCGGGTTGAACGGGTAGTCGAGGCTGCCGAAGGGCGTGGACTTCGTGACCTTGCCCACCTCGCTGGTGGGCGAGTACTGGCCCTTGGTCAGCCCGTAGATCTGGTTGTTGAACAGCAGGATCGTGATGTTCACGTTGCGGCGCAGGGCGTGGATGAGGTGGTTGCCGCCGATCGAGAGCGCGTCGCCGTCGCCCGTCACGACGAACACGTGCAGGTCGGGGCGGGCCAGCGCCAGGCCGGTGGCGATGGCCGGCGCCCGGCCGTGGATGGTGTGCATGCCGTAGGTGTTCATGTAGTACGGCATGCGGGCGGCGCAGCCGATGCCCGACACGAACACCGTGTCCTCGCGGCGGATGCCGAGGTCGGGCATGAGCAGCTGCACGGCGGCGAGGATCGAGTAGTCGCCGCAGCCGGGGCACCAGCGCACCTCCTGGTCGCTGGACCAGTCCTTGCGCGTGGTGACAGGGATCAGGGTGTCCGTCATGTTTCGAGAGTCCTTCAGGTGGTCGACGATGGCCTGCTCGAGCTCGGAGGCCGTGAACGGCAGGCCCCGGACCTTGGCGACCGCCCGGGCGTCGACCAGGAACTCGGCCCGGAGCTGGCGGGCGAGCTGGCCGAGGTTCATCTCGGGCACCATCACCCGCGGGTAGCGCCGCAGCACCTCGCCGAGGTTGGGCGGGAACGGGTTGAGGTGGACGAGGTGGGCGTGGGCCACCCGGTAGCCGCCGTGCCGGGCCCGGCTGACGGCGCCGTCGATGGCCCCCCAGGTCGAGCCCCAGCCCACGACGAGCAGGTCGGCGTCCTCGACGTCGCCCGTCACCTCGACCGGCGGGATGTGGCCGGCGATGCGGGCCACCTTCTCGGCCCGCAGCCGCACCATGTGCTCGTGGTTGACCGGGTCGTAGCTGATGTTGCCCGAGCCGTCCTCCTTCTCGATGCCGCCGATGCGGTGCATCAGGCCGGGCGTGCCGGGGAGGGCCCACGGCCGGGCCAGCGTCTCGGGATCGCGGAGGTAGGGCCAGAAGACCGGCTCGCCGTCGTCGCCCGTGTGGTTGGGCTCGGTGGCGAACGTGACCGACAGGTCGGGCAGCGAGTCGACGTCGGGAAGCCGCCACGGCTCGGTGCCGTTGGCCAGGTAGCCGTCGGACAGCAGCACGACCGGCGTGCGCCACGCCGAGCGCGATGCGGGCGGCCTCGATGGCCACCTCGAAGCAGTGGCTGGGGCTGCGGGGGGCCAGGATGGGCAGCGGCGCCTCGCCGTGGCGCCCGTACATGGCCATGAGCAGGTCGGCCTGCTCGGTCTTGGTGGGGAGTCCCGTCGAGGGCCCGCCCCGCTGGATGTCGATGATCAGCAGTGGCAGCTCGAGGTTGACGGCCAGGCCCATGGTCTCGCCCTTGAGCGCCATGCCGGGGCCGCTGGTGGTGGTGACGCCCAGGTGCCCGCCGTAGGCGGCCCCCAGCGCCGCGCCGATGCCGGCGATCTCGTCCTCGGCCTGCAACGTGCGGACGCCGAAGTTCTTGTGCTTGGACAGCTCGTGGAGGATGTCGGACGCCGGCGTGATCGGGTACGACCCCAGGAACAGCGGCAGTCCCGACAGCTGGCTGGCCGCGACCAGGCCCCAGGCCAGCGCCGTGTTGCCGTTGATGTTGGTGTAGGTGCCGGGCGGCAGGGTGGCCGGCTTGACCTCGAAGGGGTGGTCGAACAGCTCGGCCGTCTCGCCGAAGGCGTGGCCGGCCTTGAACGCCACCGTGTTGGCCTCGGCCACCTGGGGCCGGGCCACGAACTTGCGCTGGATCCACTCGAGCGTCGGGTCGACCGGCCGGGTGTACATCCACGACACCAGGCCGAGCGCGAAGAAGTTCTTCGAGCGCTCGGCATCGCGCGGCTTGACGCCGAGCGGCGTGACCGCGCCCTTGGTCAGCGAGGTCATCGGCACTTCGTACACCGTGTAGCCGTCGAGGCTGCCGTCGCCCCGCGGGTCGGCCGTGTAGCCGGCCTTGGTGAGGTTGCGCTCCTCGAACGCGTCGGCGTTGAGGATGATCGTCGCCCCGGGCGCCACCCGCGCCAGCTGGCTGCGCAGCGCCGCGGGGTTCATGGCCACGAGCACGTTGGGCGCGTCGCCCGGCGTGGTGATGTCGTGGTCGGAGATGTGGACCTGGAACGCCGAGACGCCGGCGATGGTGCCGGCCGGCGCGCGGATCTCCGCCGGGAAGTCGGGCAGCGTCGCCAGGTCGTTGCCGTACAGCGCGCTGGTGGTGGTGAACCGGTCCCCGGTCAGCTGCATGCCGTCGCCCGAATCGCCCGCAAAGCGGATGATGACCCGGTCGACAACCTCAGGCGTCCCCCGCCTATGGGTGGTGTCGGACAACCGCGTCTCCTTTGACGAGTTCCTGAACCCGTCCTTGACCCTATCGCCTACTCACGGCGGTCGGAGGCATGGTCGCGGTGAGAGATCCCCAGCCCACGGGCAGTGTCGGGCCGCCAGCGGAGCGTCAGGCGATCGTGATCTCGTCGTCGAGGTAGACGTCCTGGATGGCGTTGAGCAGCTCGGCGCCCTCGGCCATGGGCCGCTGGAACGCCTTGCGCCCCGAGATCAGCCCGATGCCCCCGGCCCGCTTGTTGATGACCGCGGTGCGCACCGCCTCGGCCAGGTCGGACGCGCCCTTCGACTCGCCGCCGCTGTTGATGAGGCCGATGCGGCCCATGTAGTTGTTGGCCACCTGCCACCGGCACAGGTCGATGGGATGGTCGGTGGTCAGCGTGTCGTACACCGACGGGTGGGTCTTGCCGTAGCCCTCGAGCGCGCCGTAGCCGTTGTTGTTGGTGGGCAGCTTCTGCTTGATGATGTCGGCCTCGATCGTGACGCCGAGGTGGTTGGCCTGGGCCGTCAGGTCGGCCGAGTTGTGGTAGTCGACCCCGCCCGTCTTGAACGCCGAGTTGCGCAGGTAGCACCACAGCACCGTGAACATGCCCAGCTCGTGGGCGCGGGCGAAGGCCTCGCTCACCTCCTGGATCTGCCGCGTGGCCTCGTCCGAACCGAAGTAGATGGTGGCCCCCACCCCGGCGGCCCCGATGTCGAACGCCTGGTCGACGGAGCCGAACATCACCTGGTCGAACTTGTTGGGGTAGGTCAGCAGCTCGTTGTGGTTGAGCTTGACGATGAAGGGGATCTTGTGGGCGTAGCGGCGCGCCACGGCGCCCAGCACGCCGAAGGTCGACGCCACCCCGTTGCACCCGCCCTCGAGGGCCAGCTCGACGATGTTGGCGGGATCGAAGTACTGGGGGTTGGGGGCGAAGCTGGCCGCGGCCGAGTGCTCGATGCCCTGGTCGACCGGCAGGATCGACACGTAGCCCGTGCGCCCGAGGCGCCCGTGGTCGAACAGGGACTGCAGGTTGCGCTGCACCTGGGGGGACCGCTCGCTGAGCGAGAAGACCCTGTCGATGTAGTCCGCCCCCGGCAGGTTGAGGTCGGCTCGGGGGATCCCCTTGGACTCGTGCGTGAGCAGGCTCTCGGCCTCGTCACCCAGCAGGCTCTGGACATCCACCACGTGCGTGACTCCTCGTCGCTCGACTCGGTCGCTCGGCTCGGTCGCTCGTCGACCTCCGACCAGGCTAGTTGACCCCGCGCGGCGCCGGTCCAGGCCGCGAACGGCATCGTCAGCCCGCGCGGCTCCGGTGCGGGCCGGATCACGCCCTCGCGGGCTCGCGGGCGGGCCCGGGCATCGTCGTCGCCCCGGGCCGACCCCGCGTCCGCGCCCAGAACGCCAGCGCCGCCGCGCTGATGGCGGCGCCCAGCAGGCACACGCCCGTCCAGCCCGCCCGGGCGTAGGTCGCCGTCGACGCGATCGAGCCCGCCGCGGTACCGACCGAGTAGAAGACCATGTAGGCCGCGACCAGCCGGCTCCGGGCGTCGGGGTCGATCGTGTAGATCATGCTCTGGCTGGTGACGTGCACCGCCTGGACCGCCAGGTCGAGCAGCACCAGGCCCACCACCAGGGCGAGGAGCGAGTGCCGGACCAGGGCGATCGGCAGCCACGAGGCCAGCATCAGCGCGAGCGCGGCGCCCGTCGTGGCCTGGCCCTGGCCCCGGTCGGCCCGCCGGCCCGCCCGGACCGCAGCCGTGGCGCCCGCTGCCGCCACCAGGCCGAACAGCCCGATGGTCCCGTGCGACAGCGAGAGCGGCGGCGCGCTGAGGGGCAGCACGAGCGACGTCCACAGCACGCTGAAGGTGGCGAAGATCAGCATCGCCAGGGTCGCCCGGGTGCGGAGCAGCGGCTCGCGGCGATAGAGCGTGAGCACCGAGCGCAGCAGCGCGCCGTAGCCGACGGCCCGGCCCCGTGGCCGCCCGTCGCCGTCGCCCCCGGGGAGGGCCCGCCACAGGGCGGCGCCGATGATCGCCATCAGGACCGCGGACGTGAGGTAGACGGCCCGCCAGCCGGCGAGCTCGGTCACCGCGCCGGCCAGGGTGCGCGACAGCAGGATCCCGATCACGACCCCGCTGGTCACGGTGCCGACCACCTGGCCGCGGTGCGCCGGATCGGCCAGCGAGGCGGCGTAGGCCACCAGCACCTGCACCACCACAGCCAGCACGCCGACGGCCGCCAGGCCCGCCAGCAGCACGGTCGTCGACGACGCCGTGGCGACGACGAGCAGCGCGGCGACCGAGCCCAGGAACTGCGTGGCGACGAGGCGCCGCCGGTCGACCATGTCGCCGAGGGGGACGACCAGGATCAGTCCCAGGCCGTAGCCGACCTGCGTGACGGCGATGACCGCACCGGCGGCCCCCTCGCTCATGCCGAAGCTGGCGGCGACGGCGTCGAGCACGGGCTGCGCGTAGTACACGTTGGCCACCGCCGCCCCGCAGGCGACCGCGAACAGCAGGACGAGCGACCGTGACAGCGATCGCCCGCGGGAGACGGTGCCCATCGGCTACAGGACCCGGCCGAGGAAGTCGCGGACGAGGGCGGCGATCTCCTCACCGCTGGTCTCGAGGGCGTAGTGGCCGGCGTCGAGCAGGTGGATCTCGGCGTCGGGCAGGTCCTTGCCGAACGCCCTCGCCCCGTCGGGCCCGAAGATCTCGTCGTGCTCGCCCCAGGCGACGAGGGTGGGCGGCAGGTGGGTGCGGAAGTACTCCTGGAAGCGGGGGTACTCGTCGATGTTGTGGCGGTAGTCGCGGAACAGGGCGAGCTGGACGTCCTTGTTGCCCGGGCGGTCGAGTCCCGCCTGGTCGACGGTCCATGTGTCGGGCGACAGCCGGTCGAGCCGGTCGGCGGGCACGCCGTGGCTGTAGACCCAGCGGGTCCCGGCCGGCTCCAGGCTGTCGCGCACGGCCGCGGCGTTGGTCGTCCCGTCGGCGGCGAAGGCGAACAGCGGTTCCCAGAACGGCGTGAAGCCTTCCACGTAGGCGTTGCCGTTCTGGGTGACGAGTGCCGTGACCCGCTCGGGGTGCGCGCTCGCGATCCGGAACCCGATCGGGGCCCCGTAGTCCTGCACGTAGAGGGCGAAGCGGTCGAGCCCGAGCTGGTCGACCAGCGCCACGGTCAGCTCGGCGAGTCGGTCGAAGCTGTAGTCGAACTCGTCCACCGTGGGGGTCGCCGAGCGGCCGAAGCCCAGGTGGTCGGGGGCGACGAGGTGATACGCATCGGCCAGGTCCGCCATCAGCTCGCGGAACATGAACGAGCTGGACGGGAAGCCGTGCAGCAGGACGAGGGTGGGCCGGTCGGGGTCGCCCGCCTCCCGGTAGAAGAGGTCGTGGCCGTGGACGGTCTCGGTCCGGTAGCGGGTCGCGAAGTTGGTCATGTCACTCCTCGGGTCGGTGGAGAACGGTCGTTCTCCGCACGCCTGGTACTCTAGAGAACGATGGTTCTCACCACAACCCGCGACGGGAGGCCGATGCCGGAGATCGACGACGAGACGGCGCGCACCCAGGTGCTCGACGCCGCCGAGGAGCTCTTCTACGAGCAGGGGATCCGCGGCGTCGGCATGGACCAGATCCGCGACGCCGCCGGGGTGTCGCTGAAGCGCCTCTACCGGCTGTTCCCGGGCAAGGACCAGCTCGCGGAGGCGGTGCTCCGCCGGCGCGACCGCCGGTTCCAGGAGTCGCTGGTGGCCTACACGGCCACGCGGCCGACGCCCCGGGACAAGGTCGCCGCCGTGTTCGACTTCCTCCACGAGTCGTTCGCGGAGCCCGGCTTCCGCGGGTGCCCCTTCATCAACGCCTACGGCGAGATGAGCGCCAGCTCCCCCGGGGTGGCCGCCGCGGCGGAGGCCCAGAAGCGGTCGTTCCACGGGCTCCTGTCCGACCTCGTGGACGCGGCCGGAGGACCGGCGGTCGCCGCCGACCAGCTCTTCATCCTCGCCAACGGGGCGATGGTGGCCGCGGCGCTGCTGCACTCACCGGACGCCGCGCTCGAGGCCCGCAGCGTCGCGCTGCGCCTGCTGGACGACCCGGCGCCGCTCCCCCGGTCCTGACGAGGCCGACGCCGGCGCCGGCGTCCGCGCTACACCGGGCTCGCCGGACGACGAGGCGCGTCCGCTCCCGAATGCTCCCGGGGCGAGCGCGGACGCTCGGATGCCGGTGGGGCCTCGCCGGTCGTAATGTCCGGGCATGCCGCCTGCGCCCGACGAGGTCGCGGCCGAGGTGTCGGCCTGGATCGCCGCCCACTGGGACCCCGACCGCGCGCTGCTCGACTGGCGTCGGGAGCTGTTCGCCGCCGGCTGGGCCGTGCCGTCGTGGCCGGCGCGCTGGGGCGGGCGCGAGCTCCCCCGGTGGGCCGACGAGCTGGTCGTCGGCGCCCTCGGCCACGCCGGGGCCGTCGGCCTGCCGCTCGGCGTCGGCCCGGCGCTGGCGGCGCCGACGATCCTGGCGCACGGCCCCGACGACCTCCGCGAGCGGCTCCTCGCCCCGACGATCACCGGCGAGCGCACGTGGTGCCAGCTGTTCAGCGAACCCGGCGCCGGGTCCGACCTGGCGGGGCTGACGACCACCGCACGGCTCGACGGCGACGAGTGGGTCGTCAGCGGCCAGAAGGTCTGGAACACCAGCGCCCACCACGCCGACCTCGGCCTGCTGCTGGCCCGCACCGACTGGGGGGTACCCAAGCACCGGGGCCTGACCTACCTGGTGCTGCCGATGCGCCAGCCGGGCGTCGAGGCCCGTCCCCTGCGGCAGATGAACGACCACCGGTCCTTCAACGAGGTGTTCCTGACCGAGGCGCGGGTGCCGCGTGACAACGTGGTCGGCGAGGTCGGCGACGGGTGGCGGGTGGCGCTGACGACCCTTGCGTTCGAGCGCCGGTTCGGCGCGCTGGCCCGGCCGTCGTTCGCGGCGTCGGGCGGTCGTGCCGTCGAGGAGGCGCAGGCCGAGGCCGCTGCCTACTTCGAGACGTACCGGTGGTACCCCCAGCGAGCCGGCCGCGCCGACCTGGTGGTCGAGCGGGCCCGGGCCACCGGCGCCGCCGACGACCCCGTCACCCGCCAGGAGATCGCCCGCCTCCACGCGCTCCAGCGCGCCAGCCGGTGGACCGCCGAGCGCGCCCGGGCCGGCCTCGCGCTCGGGCGCACGCCGGGGCCGGAGGGTTCGATCGGCAAGCTGGCCCTCAGCCACGTGGCCCGCCAGGCCGCACGCGCCCACACGCTGATCTCCGGGGCCGACGGCCTGCTCACCGGCCGCGACAGCCCGCTCGGCGGCACGATCGCCGAGGTCTTCGTGTCGGTGCCCGCCCAGTCGATCGCCGGTGGCACCGACGAGATCCAGCGCAACATCCTGGGCGAGAAGGCGCTGGGACTCCCCCGCGAGCCGTCCCCGGATCGCACCGCGCCGTTCCGGGACCTGCCCCGCAACGCGTGACGGCGCCGCACACCGGCGCGCGTGGCACGCCCGTGGCACCCTCGCCGGCGAGGTGCGGCACGCTGGTACGTTCCCGGACCGTGAGCGACGCCGGGGATGCGCAGGACGTCGACGTCGAGGTCGGCGCCGACCACGTGGCGACGGTCGAGATCCGCCGGCCGCCCAACAACTTCTTCGACGCCGACCTGATCGGCGACCTGGCCGATGCCCTCGACCACCTCGCCGCCGGCGACACGCGGGCGGTGGTGCTCTGCAGCGCCGGCCGGCACTTCTGCGCGGGCGCGAACTTCGGGGCAGGCGGCCGCGGCGAGAGCGACGCCGCCCGCCTCTACACCGAGGCCGTCCGGCTGTTCCGGCAGCCGCTGCCGATCGTCGCCGCGGTCCAGGGTGCCGCCGTCGGCGGCGGGCTGGGCCTGGCTCTCGCTGCCGACTTCCGGGTGGCCGCGCCCGAGGCACGCTTCGCCGCCAACTTCGCGCGGCTCGGCTTCCACCAGGGGTTCGGCCTGTCGGTGACGCTGCCCCGGGTCGTGGGCGCCCAGGTGGCGCTGGAGCTGCTCACCACCGGCCGCCGCATCGGGGGCGAGGAGGCCCGGCACATCGGCCTGGCCGATCGCCTCGTCCCCGGAGACCACCTGCGCGCCGAGGCCCGGGCGCTGGCCGCGGAGGTCGCCGCATCGGCCCCGCTCGCGGTCCGGGCGATCCGGGCGACGTTGCGCGGCGACCTCGCCGACCAGGTCGCTGCCGCGGTCGACCACGAGCGGGCCGAGCAGGAACGACTCATGCGCACCGACGACTTCCGCGAGGGCGTGGCTGCGGTGGCCGAGCGCCGGCCCGGCCGCTTCATCGGCCGCTGACCGCTGGGCGACGGGCGGCGCGGGGCACGACCCCGGCGGCGCGCACGCGTGGACCGACCCGCGGCCGTCGTCAGCGGAGCGCGCGGAGGCGGGCCTGGACGTCGACGAAGTCGGGGTCGCTGGCGGCGACACGGCCGAAGAGCTCGCGGGCCTGGGGCGCGTCGCCGGCCCGCTCGTACAGGTCGGCCAGGGCGTAGGCGAGCCGCAGGTGGTGCAGCTTCGGCCGCTTCGCCGGCTTGGCCGACGACTCGAGGACGGTGATCGCGTCCTTCAGCCGGCCCTGGTCGGCCAGCGCGCCGGCCGCCACGATGCGGCCCTCGGCCACCAGCTCGGCGCTGGGGCTGGCCGCCCGCAGCTCGTCCCACAGCTCCTCGACCTCGGCGTAGTTGCCGAGCGCCCGGTTGCAGTCCGCGAGGACGGGATGCTGCTCGACGCTGTTGGTCTGCGTGCGGAACGCCTCGAGCTCGCGCTTCGCCTGCGCCCATCGGCCCAGGCGGTAGAGGGTCAGGCCGTACAGCTCCCGGATCCCGGAGGCGCCGGGCGCCTGCTCGGCGAGGGGCCGCAGCGTGCGCCGCGCCTCCTCGTACCGCTCGCGCCGGAACGCGTCCGTGGCCTCCTTGAGGCGGGCCTCGAAGCGGCCCACCCGGTTGGCGGGCACGGCCCGCCGGATTGCGTCGTCGTCGCCGGCGCCGCCTTCGGCGCCCGAGCGGCCGCCCGCCGGGCCACGCGTTCGCCCGCCGCTGTCCCCGCGATCGGCTCGGGCACCCGTCTCCGCCCCGTCCGCGGCCGCCGGGCCGGCCTCGGCGCGATCGCCACGACCACGACGACCGGCCTGGCCGCGATCTCCCTGCGCCGCGGCGGCGCGCCCGCTCGTGCGGCTGCGCCCGACGGCGTCCTCGGCCTCGTCCCGCAGCTCGCCCTCGTCGATCCACTCCTCGGGCTCCCACGCGGCCGGCCCCGCGCCCTGCCCCTCGCCGCCGGCTCGAGCGGCGCGTCCCGCCGCCTGCCACGCCTGGGACGCGCTCCCGGCAGCAGCGAGCCCGGCGCCCCGGCGGGCCAGCCCACCCCACTTGCGGGGGCCGCGCGGGGCGGTGTCGCGGCGAGCCCCACGCCGGTCGCGGTCTTCTCGCTGCCTGGCGGCGTCGCTGCCACGCCGGTCCCGTGCGTCCCGGTCGCTGCCCGGAGCCTTCGCCCGGCTCGGGCGCCGCTCACCGCCCGATCCCGCGGCGGCGGTCTCACGCCCGTCGCGTCCCTCCCGGTCGCCCGGCCGCGCCTTCGCCCCCGTCGGGCCGCCCGCGCCCCGGCGTGGCGGCGCGCCGCGCTTGTCCCGCCCGTCGGCCTCGCTCCGCTCGCGCCCGCGTCCCGCGGCACCGGCGCCCGTCCCACGGGACCTGCCCGCGCCGTAGCCGCCGGGACCGCCGTAGCTCGCCGAGCCCGATCGGCTCTGCGTGCCGGCCCCGGAGCCCTGGCGGCGGCCGGAGCCGGAGCCCTCTCCGCCGGCGCGCGTCGGTCCGCCGCGCCCCTGGGACGTGCGACGATCAGAGCCGCCGGTGCCGCGTGAGCCGCCGCCGGCACCGGAGCGCCCGGGGGCCTGGCGGCCGCGGTTGGCCGAGCCCTCGGCCCGTGGGCCGGCTGGCCTGCCCTCCCGTGCACCGTCCCGTGCACCCCCGTCCCGGGCACCGCCGGCACCGGTCGACCGGCTGCGGGTCGATCCCGTGCTCCGCCCCGGCGAGCCGGCTCCCGAGCGAGGGGGCCGACCCTGGCCGGCCGAGCTGGCGCCCGTCCCGCCCCGCCGCCCGCCCGCCGGCGTCTGCCGGGTGGGCCCGCCGCGGTCGTCGGTCGCCTGCCGGCGCGCGGTGCTGCGTCCGCTCGATCGCGGCGCCGAGCGCGCGCCGGGCGCGGAGCGCCGTGAGGGGCGGTTGTCGCCGCCCTGCCGTCGAGGGGGAGCCATGAGGTCGAAGCCTACTTTCGCAGTGATGACAGCCACCCATGCCGCCGAGACAGGTACACGGGCCGAAAACGAGAAGAGGGCCGCCCGCAGGCGGCCCTCTTCCACAGCGAAATCCGGCGGCGACCTACTCTCCCAGGCAGTCTCCCGCCAAGTACCATCGGCGCGGGAGGGCTTAACTTCCGTGTTCGGAATGGGTACGGGTGTGACCCCTCCGCCATTGCCACCGAAATCTGTTGTCACTCGGGGGACGCACACATGCGTCCGCTCCCTGAGGACTCCATAGCGAGCACGAAGATCATTGTTAATCCAAGCCCTCGGCCGATTAGTACCGGTCGGCTACACACGTTGCCGTGCTTCCACCTCCGGCCTATCAACGTGATGGTCTATCACGGGCCTTACCAGGTTAACCCTGTGGGGAACCTCATCTTGGAACGGGCTTCGCACTTAGATGCTTTCAGCGCTTATCCCTTCCGCAGGTCGCTAACCAGCAGTGCCTTTGGCAAGACAACTGGCGCACAAGAGCTGCGTCCGTCCCGGTCCTCTCGTACTAGGGACAGCCTTCCTCAAGTTCCCTCCGGCTGCAGCGGATAGGGACCGAACTGTCTCGCGACGTTCTAAACCCAGCTCGCGTACCGCTTTAATGGGCGAACAGCCCAACCCTTGGGACGTGCTACCGCCCCAGGATGCGATGAGCCGACATCGAGGTGCCAAACCTTGCCGTCGATATGGACTCTTGGGCAAGATTAGCCTGTTATCCCCGGGGTACCTTTTATCCGTTGAGCGACGGCGCTTCCACACGCAACCGCCGGATCACTATGTCCTGCTTTCGCACCTGCTTGACGTGTTTGTCTCGCAGTCAAGCTCCCTTGTGCCATTGCACTCGACGCCTGATTGCCAACCAGGCTGAGGGAACCTTTGAGCGCCTCCGTTACTCTTTAGGAGGCGACCGCCCCAGTCAAACTACCCACCTGACACTGTCCCCGATCCGGATTACGGACCAAAGTTAGAGTCCCGGCATACGCAGGGTGGTATTTCAACGGCGACTCCACACTGGCTAGCGCCAATGCTTCCTAGTCTCCCACCTATCCTACACAACGCATACCAAAACCCAATATCAAGCTGTAGTGAAGGTCCACGGGGTCTTTCCGTCCTGCTGCAGCTAACGAGCATCTTTACTCGTACTTCAATTTCGCCGGGTCGGTGGTTGAGACAGTAGGAAAGTCGTTACGCCATTCGTGCAGGTCGGAACTTACCCGACAAGGAATTTCGCTACCTTAGGACCGTTATAGTTACGGCCGCCGTTTACCGGGGCTTAGGTTCAGAGCTTCGCCTTGCGGCTAACCCTTCCCCGTAACCTTCCGGCACCGGGCAGGCGTCACAGCGTATACGTCGTCTTACGACTTAGCACGCTGCTGTGTTTTTAGTAAACAGTCGCTTTCCCCTGGTCTCTGCGGCCCCTTCGAGCTCGAGGCGCGAAGCCTGTCACCCTGATGAGGCCCTCCTTCTCCCGAAGTTACGGAGGTATTTTGCCGAGTTCCTTAACCACCGTTCTCCCGATCGCCTTGGTATTCTCTACCTGTCCACCTGTGTTGGTTTGGGGTACGGGCGCCGTGCCAGCTCACTAGCGGCTTTTCTCGGCAGTATGGGATGGGTGACTTCGCCTGAAGCGGCTCGGTATCACGTCTCAGTCTTGTGGGGCCCGGATTTACCTGGTCCCCGACCTACACGCTTACCCCAGGACTACCATCGCCTGGGCTCACTTACCCTTCTGCGTCCCCGCATCGCTTGCCTCCTCCAGGTGGGTCGGTTCGTCCGAAGACAGCCCCTTAGCAACCTAGATTCGGCATTGGCGCGGGCACAGCGGTACCGGAATATCAACCGGTTGTGCATCGACTACGCCTTTCGGCCTCGCCTTAGCTCCCGACTCACCCTGGGAGGATTAGCCTTCCCCAGGAACCCTTGGACATTCGGCGGAGGGGTTTCCCACCCCTCTTTCGCTACTCATGCCTGCATTCTCACTCGACCACGGTCCACGACGGTTCACACCGCCGCTTCACACCGAGATCGACGCTCCCCTACCACCCCTGCGCAAGCGCAGGGATCCGCGGCTTCGGCTCCGAACTTGAGCCCCGTTACATTGTCCGCGCAAGACCACTCGACCAGTGAGCTGTTACGCACTCTTTCAAGGGTGGCTGCTTCTAAGCCAACCTCCTGGCTGTCTGGGCGGTCTCACATCGTTTACCACTTAGTTCGGAATTAGGGGCCTTAGCCGGCGATCTGGGCTGTTTCCCTTTCGTCCACGAAGCTCATCCCCCGTAGACTCACTGCCGGGCTCTGGAGTCATGGCATTCGGAGTTTGGTTGGGGTTGGTAAGCTTGTAGGCCCCCTTACCCATCCAGTGCTCTACCTCCATGACTGAACACCCGACGCTGCACCTAAATGCATTTCGGGGAGAACCAGCTATCACCGAGTTTGATTGGCCTTTCACCCCTACCCACAGGTCATCCCCCCAGTTTTCAACCTAGGTGGGTTCGGTCCTCCACGGGGTCTTACCCCCGCTTCAACCTGCCCATGGGTAGATCACTCGGCTTCGGGTCTACAGCATGCGACTGAACGCCCTGTTCAGACTCGCTTTCGCTCCGGCTTCCCATCACTGGTTAACCTCGCCACACACCGTAACTCGCAGGCTCATTCTTCAAAAGGCACGCCATCGTGGCCACAGGCGAACCTGTGACGACACTTTGACTGATTGTAAACCAACGGTTTCAGGTACTATTTCACTCCCCTCACGGGGTACTTTTCACCCTTCCCTCACGGTACTCGTGCGCTATCGGTCGTCTGAACATACTTAGCCTTACGAGGTGGTCCTCGCAGATTCACGCCGGTTTTCACGGTCCCGGCGTTACTTGGGATGACTACCCGAGGCTGCTCGTCTTTCGCGTACGGGGCTGTTACCCGCTGTGGCGCGCCTTTCCTGAACGCTTCCGCTAGACGGCAACTTTGTAACTCGGTCCTGCATCCAGTGAAGCAGGTGTAGGTCCCACAACCCCGACTTGGCAACGCCACTGGGCTATTACACCAAGTCGGTTTAGGCTGGTCCCTTTTCGCTCGCCGCTACTCAGGGAGTCGCAATTGCTTTCTGTTCCTCAGGGTACTGAGATGTTTCAATTCCCCTGGTTCCCTCTACCGGTCCTATGTGTTCAGACCGGAGTGACACCCCATGACGGGTGCCGGGTTTCCCCATTCGGATATCCACGGATCAAAGCTTGGTCGGCAGCTCCCCGTGGCTTTTCGCAGCCACCCACGTCCTTCATCGGTGTCAGACGCCAAGGCATCCACCGTTGGCTCTTTGTAGCTTGGAAGAACAAAGATGCTCGTGCTCGCTATGTAGTTCTCAAGGAGCGCTGGGCCAGCCGAGTGCTGGCCCCAGACACGAGGACGCCGGCGCAGCCACTGGGTGGCCGTGCCGGCGGAGCCTCGAGGGCGATGGCCGAGGCCACTCCCTCAAAACAGAAGACAGGACAGTGTGTCAGGAACAGGTTCCGACGTCGGGAGGTGAACCCTTCGACCGACGACTTCGCCTGGACCGGACCGAGCGAGGCTCCAACTGGGAGTCGTCCCTGCGATGTGCAGGAACATTGACTCCTTAGAAAGGAGGTGATCCAGCCGCACCTTCCGGTACGGCTACCTTGTTACGACTTCACCCCAATCGCCGATCCCACCTTCGACGGCTCCCTCCACAAGGGTTGGGCCACCGGCTTCGGGTGTTACCGACTTTCGTGGTGTGACGGGCGGTGTGTACAAGGCCCGGGAACGTATTCACCCCGGCGTTGCTGATCCGGGATTACTAGCGACTCCGGCTTCACGGAGTCGAGTTGCAGACTCCGATCCGAACTGAGACCAGCTTTACGGGATTCGCTCAACCTCGCGGTCTCGCAGCCCTCTGTACTGGCCATTGTAGCATGTTTGCAGCCCTGGACATAAGGGGCATGATGACTTGACATCGTCCCCACCTT
Source organism: uncultured Acidimicrobiales bacterium (assembly GCA_963842395.1). Taxonomy (GTDB): domain Bacteria; phylum Actinomycetota; class Acidimicrobiia; order Acidimicrobiales; family VFJN01; genus ZC4RG19. The sequence goes on along the minus strand of CAWJGJ010000001.1, from coordinate 364,248 downwards.
CCTCCGAGTTGACCCCGGCAGTCTCCCAAGAGTCCCCGGCATTACCCGCTGGCAACATGGGACAGGGGTTGCGCTCGTTGCGGGACTTAACCCAACATCTCACGACACGAGCTGACGACAGCCATGCACCACCTGCATAGGGCCCCGAAGGACACCGTATCTCTACGGCTTTTCCCTACATGTCAAACCCAGGTAAGGTTCTTCGCGTTGCCTCGAATTAAGCAACATGCTCCGCCGCTTGTGCGGGCCCCCGTCAATTCCTTTGAGTTTTAGCCTTGCGGCCGTACTCCCCAGGCGGGGCACTTAATGCGTTAGCTACGGCACGGAAACCGTTGGAGGGTCCCCACACCTAGTGCCCAACGTTTACGGCGTGGACTACCAGGGTATCTAATCCTGTTTGCTACCCACGCTTTCGCTCCTCAGCGTCAGTTCCAGCCCAGAGTGCCGCCTTCGCCGCTGGTGTTCCTCCCGATATCTGCGCATTTCACCGCTACACCGGGAATTCCACACTCCCCTACTGGACTCTAGCCACAGCAGTATCGAGTGGCGTCCCTAGGTTGAGCCTAGGGGTTTCACACCCGACTTACTGAGCCGCCTACGAGCTCTTTACGCCCAATGATTCCGGACAACGCTCGCCCCCTACGTGTTACCGCGGCTGCTGGCACGTAGTTGGCCGGGGCTTCTTCTGTGGGTACCGTCTGAATTCGTCCCCACTGAAAGCGGTTTACAACCCGAAGGCCTTCATCCCGCACGCGGCGTTGCTGCGTCAGGCTTTCGCCCATTGCGCAAGATTCCCCACTGCTGCCTCCCGTAGGAGTCTGGGCCGTGTCTCAGTCCCAGTGTGGCTGATCGTCCTCTCAGACCAGCTACCCGTCGTAGCCTTGGTGAGCCGTTACCTCACCAACAAGCGTGATAGGCCGCGAGGCCCTCCCGAAGCAGAATCCTTTTCCTCATCCGACCATGCGATCAGAAGAGGGCATCCGGTATTAGCTCTCCTTTCGGAGGGTTATCCCGGTCTTCGGGGCAGGTTCCTCACGTGTTACTCACCCGTTCGCCACTAGGTCGTCCCCAGTGTTGCCACTGGATGGACCTCGTTCGACTTGCATGTGTTAAGCACGCCGCCAGCGTTCGTCCTGAGCCAGGATCAAACTCTCCGTCGAAATCTCGAACGTCATCGCAAGCGATGCCGTCCTTCGATAGAGAAGCCCCGTGTCGGTCGGAATCTTCCGACACGAGGCACTGGCACCATCGGATGACCCGAGGGCCATCCGGAAATTGACGGTGCATTCGTTCAACGACCACGCCGGAGCCAGAAGCTCCGAGGCGGTCGCCCGCACTCGCTCTCTCGTCCTGTCTTCTGTTTTCAAGGAGCGACTGGCGCTCACGGCACGTACCCCGATGGGGGCTTTGGTGCCACTTTCGGCCCTCCGCTGCGGTCCGTATTGGCCGTGCGGGGCGAAGAGTTAATCTAACGAGTGCCCCGCGGAGCGTCAACCTGAGCGACGCGTTTGTGCCGGATTTCTTCCGGCAGGGCCGCTGACCAGGAGTTTTCGCGCTCTCGCGATGCGCTGAGGGCAGTGTACCCCCTCCCGACCGCGAGGGGTACCCCTGACGCCACCGTCAGGGCTCCCGGGCCACCAGCAGGCCGTAGCTCTTCTTGCCCTTGCGCAGCAGGACGTAGCGGCCGTGCAGCAGGTCGGCGGCGGCCACGGTCGCCCCCGCGGCCGCCCGTTGTCCGTTGACCGAGACGGCGCCCTGGTCGATCGACCGCCGGGCGTCGCTCCTGGACGACGCGAGCCCCACCTCGACCAGGAGCGGAGCGAGCTCGATCCCCGCCCCCAGGTCCCCGTCACCGGCGAGGGTGGCCGTCGGGACCTCGCCGGCGACGGTGGCGAGCGCGTCCGGGCCCGCCTCGAACGGCGAGCCGCCGAACAGCAGGTCGGTGGCCTCGACCGCCGCCTTCGTCGCCGCGTCGCCGTGGACGAGGCGCGTCGCCTCGACGGCCAGCCGGTGCTGGCCGGTCCGCCGCTCCGGGTGCTCGGCGTGCTCGGCCGCGATCGCCTCGACCTCGGCCAGGTCGAGCAGAGTGAAGATGCGCAGGAGCTCAGCGACCTGCTGGTCGTCGGTCTGCATGAAGTGCTGGAAGAACTGGTACGGGCTGGTGCGCTCCGGGTCGAGCCACGTGCGGGCGCCCGTCGTCTTGCCCAGCTTGGTGCCGTCCGGCGCGGTCAGCAGCGGCCACGCGAACCCGTGGACTGTCGCGCCCCGTGCTCGCCGCACCAGATCGATGCCCGACAGGATGTTGCCCCACTGGTCGGAGCCGCCGATCTGGAGCTCGACGCCCAGGTCCTCGTGGAGCCGCAGGTAGTCGTGGGCCTGCAGGAGCATGTAGCTGAACTCGGTGTAGCTGATCCCGTGCTCGCCGGCGATCCGGGCCTTCACCGACTCGCGCGCCAGCATCTGGTTCACCGTGACGTGCTTGCCGACGTCCCGCAGGAAGTCGAGCAAGCGCACGTCCCGGGTCCAGTCGCGGTTGTCGACCAGCCGTGCCCGCCCGTCACCGAAGTCGATCACCCGCGAGATCTGCTCCTTGATGGCGGCGACGTTGGCGTCGAGCGTCGCCTGATCGAGCAGGTTGCGCTCCTCCGAGCGCCCGCCCGGGTCGCCGACCATGCCCGTCGCACCGCCGGCCAGCGCCACCGGCCGATGCCCCGCGTCCTGGAAGCGCCGCAGCACCAACAGACCGATCAGGTTGCCGACGTGCAGGCTGTCGGCGGTCGGGTCGCAGCCGTAGTAGACGGTGATGGGCCCCTCGGCGAGCCGGTGGGCGAGCGCGCCGCGGTCGGTGCTCTCGCGGACGAGGCCACGGGCCTCGAGGTCGTCGAGGATGGTCGGATGAGCCGTCACGGCACCCATGGTTCCCGGCGCGGCGGGTGGGGTCCAGCCGGATAGGCGTCCCGACCGGTGGGGGCGGTCGAGCGGGCCGGGTCCGCCGGCGGCAGCCCTCGACTGGACGGGGCCCGCCCGTGACGGGGAGCCTGGTGTCGTGGTGCCCGGCACGAGAGGAAACGGAACGAGCAACGGCCGCGGGCCCGCCCTGGCGGACGGCGACCGGGCGGCGACCGACCGCGGCGCCGACGAGGAGTCGCCCGAGGCCGGCCTCGACGGCGCGCCCGCGGACGCTCCCGGGTGGCGCTGGACGCCGGCCCGGATCGTGCTCACCGTCGTCGTCGCCGCCATGGTGGCGATGTGGGCGTACGTGCTCTTCCTGGCATTCGGGCCGGGCCGCCAGCCCCCCATCGACCGCCTCGGCGACCCCGCCTTCGCCGAAGCCGGCGAGGCCCGATGCGCCGAGGCGCTTGAGGCCGTCGACGCCCTGCCGCCGGCCAACACGGCCACGGACGCGGCCGCGCGAGCCGAGGTCGTGGCCACGGCCGACGCCGCCTTCGGCGCCATGCTCGACGACCTCGACGACATGGTCGAGCTGGCGCCGGCGGGCGACCAGCGCCGACACGCCACCGAGTGGCTCGCCGACTGGCGCACCTACCTGGGCGACCGCGAGGCCTACGCCGCCGCCCTGCGGACCGACCCGGGAGCCCGGCTGCTGGTGTCGGAGAAGGCGGGCGAGGGACGGCAGGTCACCGGCTGGATCGACGAGTTCGCCAAGGCCAACCTCATGCCCTCCTGCGTCACCCCCACCGACGTCTGAGCCGACACGCCAGGGGCGACCCGCCGCCGGTCGTCAGCCTCCGCCCGCGGGCAGGCCGCGCAGGCGGGCCGGCCCCGAGACGTGGGGGTCGCCGGGGACGCACCACCGCCAGGGGTGATCGGCGCCCGCCGACAGCCCGATGCGGGTCGTCTGGAAGGGCTCGGGCGGCGGTGCGGTGCCGTCGTCGCCCAGCCACACGCCGCGGTCGGCGCGCACCAGGTCGGCGCCGTCGTAGCCCCCGTCCAGCGCCAGGGCCTGGCACAACTTGGCCGGACCGCTGCACAGGTCGCGCTCGCGCCGGGCCCGGGGCCGGGCGGCGAACATAAGCTCCAGGCCCTCCAGCGGCACCAGTGCGCGCAAGAGCACCGCCACGCCCTCGCCGACCTCGCCGCACACGACGTTGGCGCACCAGTGCATCCCGTAGGTGAAGTACACGTAGAGGTGGCCGGCCGGCCCGAACATGGTGCGGTTGCGGGGCGTCATGCCCCGGAAGGCGTGGCTGCCCGCGTCCGCCGCCCCGCAGTAGGCCTCGACCTCGACGATGCGGCCGGAGCGGTGGCGCCCGTCGGGGTCGTCGTGCACCAGCACCTTGCCCAGCAGCTCGGGGGCGACCACCCGGGGGTCGCGCCGGTAGAACCCGGCGTCGAGCGGCGTGGTCACGCCCGGCCGGCCGGCGTGGGCCGCGGCGGCGCCGGCGTCCGGGCACCGGGCCGAGGTCGCACGGGGCGGGACCTCAGCCGAGACGCTCGGCGTCCGCGTCGAGCCGCACGGCGAAGCGCTCCAGCTGCACGGCGACGGCATCCGGCCCGGCCCCACCGGGAGTCGTGCGCCGCGCCACCGCCCGTCCCGGCTCCAGCAGGGCGGCGCCGTCGGCTCCCAGGTCGGGATGGGCCTCGACCAGCTCGGCCAGCGGCACGCGCCGCTCCAGGCTGTCGCGCACGAGCCCTCCCACCAGCGCGTGGGCGTCGCGGAACGGCGTACCCCGCTCGACCAGCAGCTCGGCCAGGTCGGTGGCCGCCGCGTAGGGCGAATCGGCGGCCTCCTGCATCACCTCGACGCGGAACGACATCGTGGCGTAGAGCCCGGTCATGGCCGACAGGGCCAGGGCCACCTGGTCCACGGCGTCGAAGAGCGGCTCCTTGTCCTCCTGCAGGTCGCGGTTGTAGCTGAGCGGCAGCCCCTTCAGCGTCGCCAGCAGGCCCGTGAGGTCGCCGATGACCCGGCCCGCCTTGCCCCGGGCGAGCTCGGCGATGTCGGGGTTCTTCTTCTGGGGCATCATCGACGAGCCGGTGGAGTGGGCGTCGTCCAGGCGGGCGAAGCCGAACTCGTCGCTGGTCCACAGCACCACCTCCTCGCCCATGCGCGACAGGTGGACGGCCAGCAGGCTGAGGGCGAACAGTCCCTCGGCGACGAAGTCGCGGTCGCTCACCGCGTCGAGGCTGTTCTCGAAGCGGGCGGCGAACCCCAGGTCGGCGGCGGTGGCGTCGGGATCGAGCGGCAGGGAGGACCCCGCCAGCGCGCCCGCCCCCAGCGGCGACACGTCCAGCCGGCGCCGGCAGTCGACCAGCCGATCGAGGTCGCGGGCCAGCGCCCAGCCGTGCGCCAGCAGGTGGTGGGCCAGCGTGACGGGCTGGGCACGCTGCAGGTGGGTGTAGCCGGGCAGGTAGGCCGGGCCGGCCTCTCGGGCCTGGTCGAGGAGGACGCGCTGCAGCCCCAGCACCCGCTGGGCGATGCGCGCCAGCTCGCGCTTGGCCCACAGCCGCAGGTCGGTCGCGATCTGGTCGTTGCGGCTGCGACCGGTGTGGAGCTTGGCGCCCGCGGCGCCGGCCAGCGCGGTGACGCGGCGCTCGATGGCGGTGTGGATGTCCTCGTCGGTGGGCTCGAAGGCAAAGGTCCCGTCGCCGAGCTCGTCCTCCACCCGGTCGAGGGCGGCGAGCACCACGCCGGCTTCGTCCTCGGTCACGATGCCGGCCCGCACGAGGCCGCGCACATGCGCCCGGCTGCCGGCCAGGTCGTCGGTGGCGAGGCGCCGGTCGAAGTCGACGCTGACCGTGAACGCCAGCAGCTCGGCGGCGGGGCCGCCCTCGAACCGCCCGTGCCACAGGGTGCTCACGGGCGCGCCCCGGGCACGGCGCGGGGGCGGACGGCCGGACCGACACGGGTCACGGCGTGCCCGTGCCCTGGGTGGCGGCCCAGGTCTGGATGCCCAGGCCCCACAGACGGACGAAGCCCTCGCTGTCCTCGTGACGGAAGCTGTCGGCTTCGTCGTAGGTGGCGAGCCCGTAGTCGTACAGGCTGTGGGGGCTGCGGCGACCGGTGACCTGGCAGGAGCCCGGGGCCAGCCGCAGCCGCACCTCACCGGTGACGAACCGCTGGCTCTCGTCGACGAACGCGTCGAGGGCCTGCTTCAGCGGGCTGAACCACAGGCCGTCGTACACCAGCTCGGCGTAGCGGGGCTCGAGCCGGCTCTTCTCCCTCTGCAGGTCGCGCTCCAGGCAGATCGACTCGAGGTCGGCGTGGGCCATCATCAGCGCCAGGCTGGCCGGGCACTCGTAGGTCTCGCGGCTCTTGATGCCGACACGCCGGTTCTCGACGATGTCGATGCGGCCCCAGCCGTAGGCGCCGACCCGCTCGTTGAGCGCGGCCACCACCTCGGCCGGACCGAGGGCCACGCCGTCGACGGCGGTGGGCACGCCCTGGTCGAACCCGATCACCAGGTCGGTGGGCTCGGTGGCCGTCGGGCGGGTCAGGCCCCAGACGCCGGGCGGCGGCACCGCCCAGGGATCCTCCATCTCGCCGCACTCGATGGCCCGGCCCCACAGGTTGTCGTCGATGGAGTACACCTTCTCCTTCGTCGCCGTGATCGGGATGTCGTGGTCGTAGGCGTAGAGGATGCACTCGCCGCGGGTCATGCCCCACGACCGCACCGGGGCCAGGACGTCGAGGTCGGGCGCGAGCGCCCGCGTCGACACCTCGAACCGCACCTGGTCGTTGCCCTTGCCCGTGCACCCGTGCGCCACCGCATCGGCGCCGTGTTCGCGGGCCGCGGCCACCAGGTGCTTGACGATGACGGGCCGCGACAGGGCCGACACCAGGGGGTAGCGCCCCTCGTAGAGGGCGTTGGCCTTGAGCACCGGCACGCAGTAGTCGCGGGCGAACTCGTCGCGGGCATCGACCACCACGGCCTCGACGGCGCCGGCCGCCAGCGCGCGCTCGCGCACCGCGTCCCAGTCGTCGCCCGACTGGCCGACGTCGACCGCCAGGGCGATGACCTCGACGCCCATGTGGTCGATCATCCAGCGCACGGCCACGGAGGTGTCGAGACCACCGCTGTACGCCAGCACCGCTCGCTTCGCCATGAGATCGCTTCCTTGTCGCTGTAGAGGATGGTCAGGTCAGAGGCCGGCCAGGTCGGCCAGCGTGGTCGCCATGGTGAGGCCGGTGACGCCCTCGGCCACGACGACGACCAGGGTGTCGTCGCCGGCGACGGTGCCGAGAACCCCGGCGAGGTCGGACCGGTCGAGCGCGGAGGCCACCACGTGGGCCGATCCCGGCGGCGTGCGGGCCACCACCAGGTTGCCCGAGTGCGCCACCTCGACCACCCACTCGCTGAAGACCCGGCGCAGGTGGTCCTCGGGCATCCGCTGCTGCGAGGGCAGCTCCGGGATGGCGTAGGCCGACTCGCCCCCGCCGATCCGCACCTTGATGGCGCCCAGGTCCTCGAGATCGCGGGACACCGTCGCCTGGGTGGCGGCGATGCCCTCGGCGGCCAGCAAGTCGACGAGCTGGCCCTGGCTGGTGACGGAGTGATCGGCCAGGAGGCGCGACACCCGGTACTGGCGCTGGGGCTTGGCCAGCATGCGGGCGGGGGGCGGCGCCGCGGCGGCGTCGGTCATCGGTCGTCCTCCCCGTGGTCGAGCAGCCAGGCCAGCAGGCCCCGGACGCTGTGCAGCCGGTTGTGGGCCTGGGCGAACACGACGCTCTGGGCACCGTCGACCACCGACGCCGCCACCTCCTCGCCCCGGTGGGCAGGGAGGCAGTGCATGAACACCGCGCCCGGCGCCGCGGCCGCCATCACCCGGTCGTCGACCTGGAGCCCCTCGAAGTCCCGCATCCGGGAGGCCGCCTCCGCCTCCTGACCCATCGACGCCCAGACGTCGGTGTGCACGGCCGCTGCTCCCGCCACGGCCTCGTGGGGCCGGGCGGTCACGACGGGCTCGCCGCCCAGCGCCCGCAGGCGGTCGACGTCGTCGTCGCCGGGGCCGTAACCGGGTGGGCAGGCGAGACGCACCTTCATGCCCAGCATGGTCGCCCCGAGCGACAGGGACCGGGCCACGTTGTTGAAGTCGCCCACCCACGCCACCGTGGCCCCGGCCAGGTCGCCGACTTGCTCGCGCATGGTGAGCAGGTCGGCCAGCGCCTGGCACGGGTGGGCGCGGTCGGACAGGAGGTTCACCACCGGGATGGTGGAGGCGGACGCCCACGTCTCCAGGAGGGCGTGGTCGAACACCCGGGCGCCCAGCGCCGCGTGGTAGCCCGACAGCACACGGGCGATGTCGGCGACCGGCTCGCGCTCGCCGCTGCCCACCTCGTCGCGCCGGAACGTGACCGGATGCCCGCCCAGCTGCACCACGGCCACCTCGGTCGAGTGCCGGGTCCGCAGCGAGGGCTTCTCGAAGTAGAGGCCGACCGTGCGGCCGAGGAGCGGTCGCTCGCCCCGCGACGCGTCGGCCCGCGCCAGCACGGCGTCGAGCTCGGCCGGCGTGAGGTCGTCCACGTCGAGGAAGTGGCGGAGGGTCATGCCGTGCTCCCCGCGCTCGCGTCCGCCCGGGCGGCGGCGAGCACCGCCGCCAGCGCGGCGACGGCTTCGTCGATCTCGGCGTCGTCGATGAGCAGCGACGGCGCCAGGCGCAGGGCCGTCGGGGTCACGGCGTTGGCCACGACGCCGGCGGCCAGCAGGGCCGCGTTGACCTCGCGCGCGTCGAGCCCGTCGAGCTCGATCCCGAGCAGCAGCCCGCTGCCCCGGACCCCGGCGACGCCGGGCAGCGCCGTGACCAGCTCGGTCAGCCGCGCCCCGGCGCGGGCGGCCCGCCCCGGCGCGTCCTCGGCCTCCATGGTCGCCAGGACGGCCCGGGCGGCGGCCGTGGCGAGGGGCTGGCCGCCGAAGGTCGTCGCATGGTCGCCCGGCTCGAACACGGACGACACGCCGGGACGGGCCCAGCACGCCCCGATGGGCACGCCGTTGCCGAGCGCCTTCGCCATGGTCACCACGTCCGGCATCACGCCCGCGTGCTGGAACCCGAACCACCGGCCGGTGCGGGCCAGGCCCGTCTGCACCTCGTCGAGGATCAGCAACGCGCCCCGCTCGTCGCACAGCCGGCGCACGCCCTGCAGGTAGGCGGCCGAGGCGGGGTTGACGCCACCCTCCCCCTGCACGGGCTCGAGCAGCACCGCGGCGACGCCGGGATCGATCGCGACGGCCAGCGCGTCGAGGTCGTCCCACGCCACATGGCGGAAGCCCTCAGGCAGCGGTTGGTAGGGCTCGTGCTTGGCGGGCTGACCGGTGGCGTGCAGCGTGGCCAGCGTGCGCCCGTGGAAGCTGCCGTAGGCCGACACGACGACGTGGCGGCCCCGGCCGCCGAAGCGGCGGGCCAGCTTGATGGCGCACTCGTTGGCCTCGGCCCCCGAGTTGCAGAAGAACACCTGGCCGCCGAGGGGCGTGCCGTCGCCCACCAGCCGGTCGAGGGTGCGGGCCACATCGGGGCCGATCTGGTTGCCGAACAGGTTGGACACGTGCAGGAGGGTCGCCGCCTGGGTGGCCAGCGCCTGCGCCACCGCGGGATGGGCGTGGCCGAGCGACGTCACGGCCAGCCCCGACAGCAGGTCGAGGTAGCGGCGGCCGGCGTCGTCCCACAGGTAGGAGCCGTCGCCCCGCACGAAGGTGACCGGCACCGGGGGGTAGGTCGCCATCAGCGGCCCGGCGGCGGTCATGCGTTCTCCTCGGTGGCCGCGCTGGTCGTGCCGGCCACCCTGGCGCCGCCGGGCTCGGTCCCGGCGTCGGGGCCGGGATCCGGCGTGATCATGGTGCCGACCCCGGCGTCGCTGAACAGCTCGAGCAGCAGCACGTGCCGCACCCGGCCGTCGAGCAGGTGGGCCGACCCCACCCCGTGCTGCACGGCGTGGAGGGCGGCGGCCACCTTGGGGATCATCCCGTCGCGCAGCACGCCGCCGTCGATCATCGACTGCAGCTCGCCGGCGGCGATGTGGCTGATCAGCGAGGCGGGATCGCCGATGTCGGCGAGCAGCCCGGCCACGTCGGTGAGGAAGATGGCCTTCTCGGCGCCGAGGGACTCGGCCAGGGCGCCGGCCACCGTGTCGGCGTTGATGTTGTACGCCTGGCCGCTGCGGTCCGACCCGATGGTGGACACCACCGGGATCAGGTGCTCGGCCAGCAGCTGGCGGAGGATGGTTGGGTTGACCGAGTGCACGTCGCCCACATACCCGAGGTCGGCCCGCCGGGCGCCCGCCAGGATCAGGCCGGCGTCCTCGCCGGAGAGCCCGACGGCCAGCGGGCCGTGGCGGTTGACGGCCGCGACGATGTCGCGGTTCACCTTGCCCACCAGCACCATGCGGGCGATGTCGACCGTCTCGGCGTCGGTGACCCGCAGGCCGTCCCGGAACTCGGGCTGCTTGCCCAGCCGCTCCATGAGCTCGCTGATCTGGGGGCCGCCGCCGTGCACCAGCACCGGCTTGAGTCCCACGGCCCGCAGCAGGACGACGTCGTCGGTGACGGCCCGCGCCAGGTCGGGGTCGACCATGGCGTTGCCGCCGTACTTCACCACCACGACCGCGCCCCGGAAGCGCTGGATGTAGGGCAGCGCCTCGATCAGCACGCTCGCCCGCTCGGCGGCCCCGCCGTGGCCGAGCGGATCTGCTGTCGCCGCGGTCGTCACGATGTGCCCCGGTTCTCGTCGATGTAGCCGTGGGTGAGGTCGTTGGTGAGCATGCGGGCCTGCCCGTCGCCGAGGCCGAGGTCGCAGTGCACGTCGAGGTACCCCCCCGCCATGTGCGCGGCCACCGTCGCCTCGTCGTGGTCGGCGCTCACGCAGCCCCGGCTGACCACGGTGCCCCCGTAGGCGATGGTGAGGAGGGCGGGGTCGAGCGCCACGCCCGCGGTGCCGAGGTCGCTGGCCACGCGACCCCAGTACGGGTCGCCGCCGAACCACGAGCACTTGACGAGCTGGCTCTCGGCCACCTTTCGGGCCGCCCGCCGAGCCTCGTCGCCGGTGCGGGCGCCCGTGACCCGCACGCGCACGACCTTGGTGTGGCCCTCGGCGTCGCCCACCATCTGGGTGGCGAGGTCGTCGCACGCGGCGGCCACCGCGGCGGCGAAGGCGTCGGCGCCGGGCGCGCCGGCCCGCCCGCTGGCCAGGACCAGCACGGTGTCGTTGGTGGACGTGCAGCCGTCGACGGTCATGGCGTTGAAGCTGTCGGCGACCCCGGCCCGCAGCACGGCGGCCAGGGTGGGCGGGTCGACGAAGGCGTCGGTGGTCAACACGGCCAGCATCGTGGCCATGTCGGGGGCGAGCATGGCGGCGCCCTTGGCCATGCCGCCCACCACGAAGCCGTCGCCCCGCACCACCGTCTCCTTGCGACGCGTGTCGGTGGTCATGATCGCCTCCGCGGCCGCGATCCCGTGCGCCGGCTCGCAGCCCCGGGCCGCCGCCACGGCGGGGATGCCGGCGGCCACGCGGTCCATCGGCAGCTCGTAGCCGATGAGGCCCGTCGAGCACACCAGCACCGATTCCGGCGCAGCGCCGACGCCGGATGCGGCGAGCCCGCACATCTCCACCGCGTCGAGCTCGCCGCGGGCCCCGGTGCCGGCGTTGGCGTTGCCGCTGTTCACCACGACAGCGGCGGCCCGGCCCCCGGTGGCCGTCAGGTGCCGGCGGCTGACGACCACCGGCGCGGCCACCACCAGATTTCGGGTGAACACGCCGGCAGCGGCCACGGCGGCCCCGTCGTCGGTCGCCACGAGGGCCAGGTCGAGGTCGCCCGACGCCTTGATGCCGCAGGACACCCCGCCGGCCACGAAGCCCGCGGGGGCGACGACGCTCACGGGTAGGTCCCGACCACCGGCAGGCCGGTGCCCTCGGGCAGCCCGACCATGAGGTTGGCGCACTGGATGCCCTGGCCGGCGGCACCCTTGACCAGGTTGTCGATGGCGGCCAGCGCCACCACCCAACCGGTGCGGGCATCCACGCTGACCGAGACGTGGGCGGTGTTGGAGCCGAGCGTGGCCTTGGTGGACGGCGGCCGGTCGGTGACCACCACGAAGGGCTCGTCGGCCCACGCCTCGCCGACCAACGCCAGGAGGTCGGCGGTGGTGGCGGCGTCGGTGGCCCGGGCGTAGCAGGTGGCGAGGATGCCCCGGCTCATCGGCGCCAGGTGGGGCGTGAACACCACCTGCACCGGCGCGCCGGCCACGTCGGCCAGGCGCATCTCGATCTCGGGGGTGTGGCGGTGCGTGCCGACCCCGTAGGCGGTGAAGTCCCCGTCGACGGCGCAGAACGTGGTGTTGGGCTTGGGTGGGCGCCCGGCGCCCGAGACCCCGCTGGCGGCGTCCACCACGATGCCGGTCGGTGCCACCGCGCCGGCGCGGAGCAGGGGTGCGAGCGCCAGCACCGCGGCGGTGACGTAGCACCCCGGCGCGGCCACCCGGCGGGCGCCGACGATCTGATCGCGGAACAGCTCCGGCAACCCGGTGGCGAAGCTGCCGAGCAGCTCGGGGTGGGCGTGCTCCTCGCCGTACCACGCCGGGTAGAGCGCCGGGTCGCGCAACCGGAAGTCGGCGGCCAGATCGACCACCGCACCGACGCGGTCGGCGAGCACCGGCACCACCTGCTGCGATTCGCCGTGGGGCAGCGCCAGGAACACCAGGTCGAGTCCGTCGCAGCGGTCCGGATCGAACTTCTCGTACGTCAGCCCGCCGTGCGCGGCGGCCAGGTTGGGGTACAGGTCGGCCACCGGAGCACCGGCCTGCGAGTCGCCCGTCGCCACGCGCACGTCGAGGTGGGGGTGGAACGCGCTCAGCCGCAGCAGCTCGGCGCCGATGAAGCCGGAGGCGCCGACGATCCCGGTGGATGTCACCCGGCGATCATACGCTCGACTGCATACTCATGCAAAGCTCAGTGAGAGGCCGCGCCGCGGACCCTCTCAAGCCAGGGCCAGGGTGGTCGGCACCAGCCACGCCGCCACCTGCCGGGCGCCCAGATCCGACAGGTGGACCGGATCGCGGTAGAACGACTCCTCGCTATCGGCCTGGGCGCCCAGGATGAAGGCGGCCATGTCGACGATCTCTGTCGCGGGGCGGGCGGCCACCACGCCGTCCATGGTCGTCCGGCGGCACGCCAGGGCCCGGTGCACGGCTGGTGGATCGGCCGAGATGAACGGCGCCTCCGGCGTCGTGGCGAGCACCACCGTTGCACCGCCCTCGGCGAGCAGGTCGACGTCGGCCGTCAGGGCTTCGAGCAGGTAGGCGTCGTAGGTCTGCTCGCAGGGACCGACCCAGCGGCCGTCGAGCAGCAGGTCACCGACGCCGCCGCCCGCAGCGATGTAGTAGACGACGACGTCGGGGTCGAAGCGCTCCACCAGTTCGGACCACTTGTCGCGGCGCGTATCGTGGCAGGGCTTGCGTGCCGTCACCGTCCCGTCGGGAATGCGGCCGGTGCCCTCGGGAGCCAGCACCGTGCAGAAGGGCCGGGCGTCGGAGGCGGCCACGGCCCCGTGGCGCTCGGCCTCGGCCGCCAGCGCGGGGCCGAGGAAGATGACGCCGCTGTCGCCCACCAGCAGGATCCGTGAGGCGTCCTGGGGGATCTCCGCGGGGTACACGGTCGACGCGTTGCCCGACCCGGCCAGCGCCACGTCGGTGCCCGGCACCCGCGCCACCCCGTTGGTCACCACCAGCACCGCGGCGGCGGTGACCGCCACCGAGCCGGCCAGCGCCAGCCGGATCGGTCGCCCCCGCAGCGCGCCGCGGCGGATCGGTCGCTCGACGAGCAGGTACGAGCCTACGGCCAGTGCCAGCGTCACGGCCACGCACAGCGCATCGAGCCACAGCCCGTTGACCCCCACCCGAGCCGGCGTGAAGTAGACGATCACGGGCCAGTGCCACAGGTAGACGCCGTAGCTGATGATGCCGAGGGCCACCAGCGGGCGGACGCTCAGGCCGCGGGCGAGGGGCCCGCCCCGCCCGGTCGTCACGATGTGCACGACGACGATCGCGGCCAGCGAGAACGCGGCCAGACCGCCCCGGTAGTACCACGAGCGGGTGCCGTCGGTGGCCACGAGCGACCACGCCATCACGGCCAGGGCGGCGAGCCCGGCGGCCAGCCACACCGATCGCCCGGCGCCGCGGGCTGCAGTCGCGTGGTCCGAGCTACCAGACGCGTCGGGCCTCGGCTCGGCCACGCCGAATGCCGCCGGTGGCGGCTCCGGCACCCCGGCGACGGCTATCGGCTCGGGCACCCGGGCCCGGCCGCGCCGGGCGGCCAGCGCAGCCAGCGCGGCGCCCAGGAGCGTGGGACCCACCCGCGCGTCGGTGCCGTAGTAGGCCCGGCTGGTGTCGAGGGGCGTGTACTCGGCGGCCAGCACCACGAACGAGACCAGCGCGCCACCGGCGGCCGCGACCGTCACCACCGACGCACCCAGCAACCGGGCCCGCCGGGCGACGGCAAGGAGCCCGACCACCAGGAGGGGCCAGACGAGGTAGAACTGCTCCTCGATCGCCAGGCTCCACATGTGGTCGAGCGGCGACGGTTGGGTGAACATGTCCCAGTAGCCCACGTCGTCGCCCATGGCCTGCCAGTTGGCGACGTAGCCGAGCGTGGCCAGGGCCTCACCGCGGAAGGTGGGCCGCTCCCCCGTCGGGGTGAGGGTGGCGAGCAGGAACGCGATGCCGGCCAGCAGCAGGAACAGCGCCGGCAGCAGGCGGCGGGCCCGCCGCGACCAGAAGCGCCCGAGGTCGATCGTCCCCCGCCCGCGCTGCTCGACCAGCAGCAGCGAGGTGATGAGGTATCCCGACAGGACGAAGAACAGGTCGACGCCCAGAAACCCGCCCCGCAGGTGATCGAGGTGGAACGCCACCACCACCGCCACGGCCAGCCCCCGCAGCCCGTCGAGCGCCGGCTCGTGCCGGAGTCGCGGGCCACGACCACCCGGTGCGAGCGCGCCCCGCCCGTTCGCCGGCGCCGGGGCACGGCCGCGCTCGGCGACCTGCCCTGGCATCCCCGTTTCCCCCGCTACCGCCACGAGGGTCAATATGCCACATCCGGCGGGGACCAATCAGCGTTCCGGTGCTCACTCACCCACGCAGGGTCGCCGGGAACTCCTTCTCGATGGCGTCGATGCAGCGACGGCGGATCTCGGCCACCTCGTCGTCGGTGAGGGTGTGGTCGAGGGCCTCCAACCGCAGCGTGAACGCCAGGCTGCGCCGCCCGGGGGCGATGCCGGCGCCGCGGTAGACGTCGAACAGCCGCAGCGACGCCAGGCGGTCGGCGGCGGCCGTGCGGAGCGCGCCCTCGATCGCGGCGGCCGGCACCGCGTCGTCGACCTCGAAGGCGAGATCGATGTCGCTGGAGGGATACAGGCTGACGGGCCGGTAGACGTGGGGATCGTGTGGGAGGTCGGCCGCAGTGTCGAGGTCGACCTCGAGCCAGCCGACGCGCTCGCCGATGCCGTGGGCCTCGGCGACGCCGGGGTCGACCTCGCCCACCGCACCCACGGCCTCGCCGGCCGGCCCCACCAGCACCGCGGCGCGGGTGGGGTGCAGTCCCGGCACCGTCTCGTTGCGCACCGACACCGACCGCAAGCCCAGGACCTCGGCCACGGCCGACCACTCGCGCACGGCCTCGGCGGCGTCGCGGCCGCCGAGGGCGACGCCCAACATCTCGCGCTCGTCGGGCAACGGGGCCGGCTCGTCGCCGGGCGCCGGCCGCCGGAACACATGGCCGACCTCCCACAGGCCCACCCCGCTGTTGCGGCGCGCGGCGTTGGTGGACAGCGCCTTGACGAGTCCGGGCAGCAACGACGTGCGCAGCACGGACTGCTCGGCCACGAGGGGGTTGGCGATCTCGATGCCGTCGCCCGCCAACCCGCAGCGCTCCAGGTCCCCCGGTGCCAGGAACGGCATCGGCATGGCCTCGGACAGACCGCGGCCCACCAGCAGCGAGCGCAGCCGGCGCCGCTCGCGCTGGCGGCCGGTCAGCCGTCCAGCGTGGGGCGAGGGGGGCAGGCGCTTGCCCAGCCGGGTGTAGCCGTAGAGCCGGGCGACCTCCTCCACCACGTCGACCTCGGCGGACGAGTCGTAGCGCCACGGCGGGATGGCCACCGCGGTGTCGTCGCCCTCGACCGTCGCGGCGAAGCCGATCGGTGCCAGCAGCTCGACGATGTCCGCGGCCGCCAGGTCGGTGCCCAACAGCCGGTTCACCCGGTCCGTGCGGACGCGGACGGGGCTCCGGTCGGGCAGCTCGCCGCGCACGTCGACCGTGCCCGCCTCGACCCGCGCGCCCGAGGGTGCCACCAGCTCGGCGAAGCGCCGCTGCGCGAGGTCGATGACCTCCGGATCGGTCCCCTTCTCGAACCGGGCCGACGCCTCGGAGCGCAGGCGCAGCCGCCGCGACGTCTTGGCGACGCCGATCGGGAGGAACCACGCCATCTCCACCAGCACGTCGGTGGTCGACGCGTCGATCTCGGTCTCGGCCCCGCCCATCACGCCGGCGATGCCCACCGGCCGGTCGGCGCCGTCGCAGATGAGCAGGTCGTCCCCGACGAACGCCCGCTCCAGCCCGTCGAGGGTGACCAGCGCCTCGCCCTCCCGGGCCCGCCGCACGCGCAGGCCGCCGCCCCGCACCTTGGCCAGGTCGTAGGGGTGGTTGGGCTGCCCGAGCTCGAGCATCACGTAGTTGGACACGTCGACCAGCGAGTTGATGGGCCGCATGCCGAGCAGCGTCAGCCGGCGGGCGACGGACGGATCCGACACCCCGACGGTGACGTCGCGCACGACCCGCGCCGTGAACCGGCCGCACAGGTCGGGGGCCTCGACCTCGACCGTCACGTCCTCGATGCGGGTGGCCGCCACCTCGTCGACCACCGGGTCGGGCAGCGTGAACGGAACGCCCAGGCGGGCCGCCAGGTCGCGCGCCACGCCGGCCACCGACATGGCGTCGGGCCGGTTGGGGTTGATCTCGAGGTCGTAGAGGACGTCGCGCTCGATGCCCATGGCCTCGGTAAACGGGGCCCCCACCGGCAGGCCCGCGGGCAGCACGAGGATGCCGCTGTGGTCGCCGCCCAGCCCCACCTCGCGCGCCGAGCACAGCATGCCGTTCGACCACTCGCCCCGCATCTTGCGCCGGCCGATGGCCATGCCCCCGGGCATCTTCGTGCCGATCGTGGCCAGCGGCACCAGGTCGCCGGCCGTCATGTTGAACGCGCCGCACGCGATCTGCAGCGCCTCGCCGTCACCGGCGTCGACGTCGACCAGGTGGATCTTGTCGGCGTCCGGGTGGGGGCGGGTGGCCAGCACCCGGGCCACGACGATGCCGTCGAGACCCTTCCCCAGCACGTCGAGCTCCTCGACGGCCATGCCCAGGTCGCTCAGGTGCTCCCCGAGTACGACGGGATCCCCCTCGATCGGCGCAAAGTCCCGCAACCAAGAAAGAAGAACCTTCATGACAGATACCTCGACGTGCACGAGAACCCGGCGGGGGGCACGGGGGGCAGAGGCTCCCGCCGGAGCCCCCCGTCGTCGTTCGAGTGGCTCCGCCACTCGAACGACTGGAGATCGAGTCGCCGCCAGGCGACGCCATCAATTCGACGAGCAACCTCCGGTTGCGAGGTCGAAACATCAGAACTGCGCGAGGAAGCGGATGTCGTTGGTGAACAGGTCGCGCAGGTCGTCGACGCCGTGGCGGGCCGCGGCCAGGCGGTCGATGCCGAACCCGAAGGCGAAGCCCTGCCACTCGTCGGGGTCGAGCCCGCAGTTGGACAGCACGTTGGGGTGGACCATGCCGCAGCCCCCCAGCTCGAGCCACGTGCCGTCGGGTCGCTGGATGTCGAACTCGGCCGACGGCTCGGTGAAGGGGAAGTACGACGGCCGCAGGCGCGACGTGAAGTCGCCCCCGAAGTAGGCCTTGGTAAAGGCGTCGATCGTGCCGGCCAGGGCGGCGAAGGTGATGTCCCGGTCGACGACCAGGCCCTCGATCTGGTGGAACACCGGCATGTGGGTGGCGTCCGCGGTGTCGGAGCGGAACACCCGGCCCGGCATCACGGCGTAGTAGGGCGGCGGCGTGCCGGTCATCACCCGCACCTGCACCGGCGACGTGTGGGTGCGCAGCACCGTCGCGCCCGGCTCGCCGTAGCGGACGTGGAGGGTGTCGTACATGTCGCGGGCGGGGTGGTGGGGCGGGAAGTTGAGCGCCCCGAAGTTGTGCCAGTCGGTCTCGACCTCGGGCCCCTCCGCCACGGTGAAGCCCATGCCGACGAACACGTCCTCGAGCTCCTCGATGGCCTGGGTCACGAGGTGGAGGTGGCCCGCCGAGCGGCCCGGCAGGACCTCGGTGAGGTCGAGCCGTTCGGCCTGCAGCTGCTCGGCCCGCTGGGCCGCCTCGAGCTCCGCCCGGCGCCCCGCGGCGGCCGCGGCCACCGCCTCCGTGGCGGCGTTGAGCACCTTGCCGACCCTGCGGCGCTCGTCGGGGTCGAGCCCGCCCAGGCGCTTGCGCAGCCCGGCCAGCGCGGACCGCCGGCCCGTGGCCTCGGCCTCCGCGGCACGGAGCTCGCCGGGGGAGGTCGCCCCCGCCAGTAGGGCGCGGGCGTCGTCCTCCAGCCGGCCGATCTGCGCGACGAGGTCGTCACCGGTCGGCTGCCCGTTCTGCCTGTCGTCGGTCATGTCGTCGTGCACCCTGCCGCCCGGGGCGGCCTGTCGTCCAGTCGATTGCCCTGCTCGCCACCGGTGGCCCGGGCGCGGCGCTGCCGCAGCGCCTCGAAGCACAGGATGGTCCCCGCCATGCCCACGTTCAGCGACTCGGTCCGTCCCGCCATCGGGATGCTCACCGCCACCTCGACCGCCCCGGCCACGGCGGCCGGCAGCCCGTGCGCCTCGCTGCCGAGCACGACCGCCACCGGGCCGGTGAGGTCGACGGCGTCGTACGGCTCCGGCGCCCGGGCCTGGGTGCCCACGGTGCGGGCGCCGGCCGCGGCCAGCGCGGCGAGGGCGTCGACGGCCGGGGCATCGCGGACCACCGCCAGGCGGAACAGCGAGCCGGCCGACGACCGCACGCACTTGGGACCGAAGGGGTCGACCGAACCGTCGCAGAACAGCACGGCACCGGCACCGGCCGCGTCGGCCGACCGCAGCAGCGTGCCCGCGTTGCCCGGGTCGGCCACCCCCACCAGCACGAGCGCCAGCGGGCCGGCCGCGCGCGCCGCCGCCTCGGTCCCGACGTCGTCGATGCGGGCGACCGCGGCCACCGCCTGCGGCGTGACGGTGTCGACCACGCGGGCGAGCATGCCGGCCCCGGTGCGCCGCACCACCGCCCCTGCGCCCGCGGCGCGCTCGAGCAGCGCCGGCGGGCAGCCGGGCTCGGCCACCACCTCGTCGACGGTGACGCCGGCGTCGAGGGCGTCGGCGAGCAGGATCGGGCCGTCGATGACGTAGGCACCCTCGCCGGTACGCGCGCTGCGGCGCCGGGAGAGGCGCCGCAGCTGCTGCATGGTGTGATGTCGTGCGCCGATCGGCTCGGCCATGGCGCGTGGGCCGCTAGGCCGAGGCGGGGGTGGCCTCGGCGTCGTCCAGGGCCTGGGTGGCCGCAGCCGCCAGGGCGGCGAACGCGGCCTCGTCGGTGACGGCCAGATCGGCCAGGACCTTGCGGTCGACTTCGATGCCCGCCAGCCGGAGCCCGGCCACGAAGCGGCTGTAGGTCGTGCCGTTCTGCCGGCAGGCGGCGTTGATGCGCTGGATCCAGAGGCGGCGGAAGTCGCCCTTGCGCGCCCGGCGGTCGCGGTACGCGTACCGCAGGCTGTGCATCACCTGCTCGTTGGCGGCGCGATAGGACCGGCTCTTGTTGCCGTAGTAGCCCTTCGCACGCTCGAGGGTTGCACGGCGCTTCTTCTTGGAGTGGACGGATCGCTTCACCCGGGCCATGGGGAGCTCCTTTCGTCGATCTGGCGGTGGAGGGGTGAGGAGGCGGGCCGCGTCGAGCCCGCCGTGACGGTCAGCGCCGGCCGAGGAGCCGGTTCATGCGAGCCTCGTCGCCCTGCGACAGCCCCTCCTCGTTGCGGAGGCGGCGCTTGCGGGCGGGCGTCATCTTCTCGAGGATGTGGTTCTTTCCGATCTGCCGGCGGCGCAGCTTGCCGGTGCCGGTGACCTTGAAGCGCTTGGCGGCGCCCCGGTGGGTCTTCATCTTGGGCATGACTGTCCCTCGTGTCGTCGACGGGCGGCGGCTCGGGAGCCGCTAGCCGTCGCTCGGCTGGTGGGTGGCCGGCTCGGTCGCCTCGGCCGGACTGGCCGCCGTGACCGGAGCGGGATCGGTGGTGGGTGCGGCGGTGGGTGCGGGTGTGGCTGTAGCTGTGGAGCCCTCTGCCTCGGTGGGACCGTTGGCGCTCGGCGCCGTCGCCGCTGCCTCGCCCGGCCCGGAGGCCGACCTCGGCTGGCCGGACGACTGGCGCCGGGCCCGATCGGACGCAGCCTGGGCCTTGCGATCGGGGCCGAGGACCATGGTCATGTTGCGACCGTCCTGCCGGGGGAAGATCTCGACCTTGGCCACGTGCTCGACCGCGGTCACCACGTCGTCGAGGATGCGCCGGCCCAGCTCGGGATGGCGCAGCTCCGGCCCCCGGAAGGTGAGCGTGACCTTGACCTTGTGCCCCTCTTCCAGGAAGCGCTCGACCTTGCGCGTCTTCGTGTCGAAGTCGCCTCGCGAGATCCTCGGCCGGTACTTCATCTCCTTGATGGAGACGTTGCTGGCCTTGCGCCGTGACTCCTTGGCCTTCTGCGCCGCCTCGTACTTGTACTTCCCGTAGTCCATGATGCGACACACGGGTGGGTTCGCCTGCGCCGCGACCTCGACCAGGTCGAGATCGGCCGCACGGGCGATCGAGAGGGCTTCCGGCAGGGGTTTGATGCCGATCTGCTGACCATCCGGACCGACGAGGCGCACCTCGCGGGCGCGGATGCGGTCGTTGATCTTGGGCTCGTTGTTCGCCGGCGTAGCTATCGCCGCTCACTCCTCGTCAATGCGCAGACACCTCCGTACGCATGGGCTTTCTCGGTTCGCCAACCCGGTGCCCCGCCGAAAAACGACGAAACGGACGCCGGGGGAAGCCGACGTCCGCGCGAGGCAGAGCCTCTTGCGATCGACCGACCCGGACGCACCTGGACCCCTGACGGGGAGCGGTGGCCGGGTGGGGGCTGCCATGCTCGACGACGGATGTCGCCGCAGCTGCGGCCCCACTTCCCTGAAGTTGTGCGGCGTAGGGTACCAGCGGGCGACGATGTGTCCCAACCGCCGCGCCCACGGAGGTCGGGGCGGTGCCGGCCTCCGCTAGCGTCGGGAGAACCATGAGCACCCTATGGACGCCCTCGGGCGAGCACCCCGTCGACCGTCCCGGCGGCAGCCCCGCCGGCCGCGCCGGCCCGCCGCCCGGGCCCGCGGGCGTCGCGGGTCCCGGCCCGGGCCCCGGACCCGGCGACGGTCACGAGCCCGACGACATCGAGCTCACGCCGGAGGAACAGGCCGAGGCCGAGGAGTACGCCCGCCAGCTCGACGCCGCCCGCGACCAGATCCTGACCATGCCCGCCGGCGTGGTCGTGGGCCAGCAGGCCCTGCAGTTCTACGAGCTGGCCGCGCTCCACCTGTCCCAGCCGGAGCCCCGGCTCGACGACGCCCGCACCGCCATCGACGCCCTGGCCGCCGTGGTCACCGACCTCGGCGATCGCCTGGGCGAGGCCGAGACGCCGCTGCGGCAGGCTCTCAACCAGCTCCAGCTCGCCTTCGTCGACGCCACGCGGGCTTCCGAGCGGCCCACGGCCGGCGACGGCTGACGACGCCGGACGACGCCCACCGCCCGTGCCCCCCGACGACCCGGCGATCGAGGACCGCGCTCGCGAGGCACCCGAGGACGCCCGTCCGGCGGGGGCGCGGCGGCACTCGCTGTGGAGCCCCCGGAATCCGCTGAACATCGCGATCGCCGTGATCGCTCTCGCCGTCGCCGTCGTGATCATCGTGTCGAACCAGCCGGACGACTCGGCCGAGACCGAGACCGGGACGGACGAGCCGACGCCCCCGGGTGTGGATGTCGCCATCGTGGGCGACTCCCTCATCGAGCAGTCACGTGACCAGTTCGCCGCCCATGCCGACGCACTGGGGCTGACGGTCGAGACGGCGGCGTTCGGGGGCAGCGCCCCGTGCGACTGGCTGAGCACCTTCCGAGACCTGGCCGAGTCACCGCCCGACGTGCTCATCTGGTCCTTCGCCGGCAACGACAGCACCCCCTGCATCAACCCCGGGGGCGGGCCACCCCGCGATCCCCAGACCATCGCCGACGCATATGCCGAACAGGTGCCCGAGATCCTCGACCTGTTTGCCGGCAGCGGCACCGAGGTGTACGTGGTGCAACCGCCGCCGGTGGGCGAGCCCGCGTCGGAGCCCGCCGCGGTCGCCATCCGCGCCATGTACAGCGAGCTGGTGGAGAGCTACCCGAGCGGGCCCGTCGCCGACCGCCCGGAGCTCACGCTGGTCGACCCGGCACCGCTTCTCGGCCCCGACCGGGCGTTCCATCGAGCGCTGCCGTGCGAGGCCTGGGAGCAGGCGACCTGCGGGGCCGACGGGACGATCGTGCTGCGCGAGGACGACGGCATCCACCTGACGCCGGCGGGCGGCGAGCGCTATGCCCGGGTCCTCCTCGCTGCCATCGGCCATCCCGCGCCGGGGTGAGCCTCGATCCGGCGGGCGACCGCCGGTCGAGCTACAGCGGCGTTATCTGTGCCGCCTCCCAGCGGCCGAGGTGCCCGGGCACCACCGTGAAGCGCACGGGCTGGCCCACGGCGATGGTGCGGGAGCCGTCGGCGATGGCGGTGCAGTGGAACGGCAGCACGTCGCCGTCGTCGGCCCGCACCGCACCGAGCCCCCGGGGCTCGTCGAACGACTCGACCAGCCCCGTCCTCGACGCTCTCGGCACCGGCGGCATCAGTGCACGATCTTCGACAGGGGCAGCTCGACGATGTCGGACGCGCCGGCGTCCTTGAGCGCGGGGATGAGCGTGTTGATCTCGGACTTGGCGACCACCGTCTCGACCGCGTAGCCGCCCTGGCCGAACAGCTCGGACACCGTGGGCGCCTTCATCGAGGGCACCAGGGCGATGACGGCATCCAGGTCGGTGGCGCTCACGTTCAGCTTCACCAGCACCTTGCCCCGCGCCTCGAGCACGCCGTCGAGCAGCACCTTGATCTGCGCCATGGCCTGGCGCTTGGCCGGGTCGTCGTGGGAGTCGCGGTTGGCGATCAACGCTGTGTAGCTGGGCAGGATCTCGCCGATGATCTTCAGGCCCGCCGCCCGCAGGGCCCGTCCGGTCTCGGTGCCGTCGACCACGCAGTCGACGATGTCGGGCACCTTGGCCTCGGTGGCGCCGTAGGACAGGCGCACGTCGGCCTTCACGCCCCGCTCCGCGAGGAACCGGGCGGTGAGCCCCGGGTACTCGGTCGACACCCGTACGCCCTCGGGCAGGTCCTCGACGGCGCCCCACGGCGAGTCCTCCGGCACCGCCACCACGATGCGGAACGGCTTGGCGGTCGCCTTCGAATAGGCGAGCTCGCCGAGCAGGACCACGTCGCTCTCGGTCTCCTCGACCCAGTCACGGCCGGCGATGCCCAGGTCGAACAGGCCGTCCGCCACGTACAGGGGGATCTCCTGCGGCCGCAGGATGCGCACCTCGTCGATGCGCGGGTCGGCGATGGTCGCCTTGTAGTCGACCCTGGACGAGCGGTTGACCGCGAGGTCGGCCGCCTCGAACAGGTCGAGGGTGGGCCGCTCCAACGAGCCCTTGGGGAGCACGAGCTTCAGCACGGCGTGAGGGTAGGCACCCCCGCACCGGGAGGGGGAATCGGTTCGCCGAGGGGCAGGGCCGCGGGGCCGGCGTCAGGGGGCGTAGCGCTGGGCGATGCGGGCCATCTCGACGGCGACGACCGCCGCCTCCTCGCCCACGTTGTGGCCGCCCGGGCCTTCGGAGCGGGCCAGCGCCTGGTGCTCGTCCTCGGTGGTCAGCACGCCGAAGGCCACGGGCACCCCGGTGGTGAGCTGCACCTGCTGGACGCCCCGGGCGCACTCGCCCGCCACGATGTCGTAGTGGGTCGTCTCGCCCCGGATGACGGCGCCGATGCACACCACGGCGTCGACCCGACCCGAGGTGGCCAGCGCCCGGGCGCCGAAGGGGATCTCGAACGAGCCCGGCACCGACACCTCGACCACGTCGTCGGCCACCACGCTCAGCGCCTTCAACCCGCGCTCGACGCCCTCGGCCAGCCGCTCGACGATCGACCCGTTCCACCGGGCCCGCACCACGCCCACGCGCAGCCCCGACCCGTCGAGCCCGTCGGGCGCACCCGCCCGGGCAGTTCCCTCAGCCACTCGTCCCCTCCGGTGCCGTGGTCAGCACCGCATCAGAGCACATCGTCGAGACCCTCGAGGAGATGGCCCATGCGCTCGCGCTTGGTGCGCAGGTAGGCGATGTTCTCGGGATTCGGGGTGGTCACGAGCGGCACGCGCTCGGTGATCTTGAGCCCGAAGCCTTCGAGGCCGCCCCGCTTGGCGGGGTTGTTGGTGAGCGTGCGCATCGTCGTGATGCCGAGGTCGACCAGGATCTGGGCGCCGATGCCGTACTCGCGGCTGTCGACCGGCATGCCGAGGGCCAGGTTGGCGTCGACCGTGTCGTGGCCCTGCTCCTGCAGCGCGTAGGCCCGCAGCTTGTGGCCGATGCCGATGCCGCGGCCCTCGTGGCCCCGCAGGTACACGACCACGCCCAGGCCCTCCTCGGCGATGCGCCGCAGCGACTCGTCGAGCTGGGGGCCGCAGTCGCAGCGCAGGGAGCCGAAGACGTCGCCGGTCAGGCACTCGCTGTGCACCCGCACCAGGACGTCGTCCTGGCCCTGCACGGCACCCCGGACCAGGGCCAGGTGCTGCTCGCCGTCGAGCACGGACTCGTAGGCGTAGCAGGTGAAGTCGCCCCACTGCGTGGGGATGCGGGCCTCGGCGACCCGCTTGACCAGCTTCTCGGTCTGGCGGCGGTAGCGGACGAGGTCGGCGATGGAGATGAACAGCAGCCCGTGCTCGTCGGCGAACCGCTCGAGCTCGGGCACGCGGGCCATGTCGTCCTTCTTCTCGTTGACCACCTCGCACAGCACGCCCGCCGGGTACAGGCCGGCCATGCGGGCGAGGTCGATGGCCGCCTCGGTGTGCCCGGCCCGCTTGAGGACGCCGCCCTCGCGGGCCTCCAGCGGGAAGATGTGGCCGGGGCGCAGCAGGTCGCTGGCCCGGGTCGTCGGGTCGACGAGCGAGTGGATCGTCGCCGACCGGTCGTAGGCCGAGATGCCCGTGGTGGTGCCGTGCCGGACGTCGACGCTGACGGTGAACGCCGTGCGCATGCTCTCGGTGTTGTCGATGACCATGAGCGGCAGGTCGAGCTCGCGGGCCCGCTCGCGGGTGACCGGCGCGCAGATGACGCCCGAGGTGTGGTGGAGGAAGAAGGCGACCTTGTCGGGCGTGGCGAACTCGGCCGCCATGATGAGGTCGCCCTCGTTCTCGCGGTCCTCGTCGTCGACCACGACGACGATCTCGCCCCGGCCGATGGCCGCGACGGCGTCTTCGATCTTGGCGAAAGGCATCAGCGATCCTCGGCTGTCGGTGCGGCCGCCGGCGAGCCGGTGTGCCAGGTGAGCAGGCGCTCGACGTACTTGACCGTCACGTCGACCTCGAGGTTGACCTGGTCGCCGGCGCCCTTGAGCCCCAGCGTGGTCACCTTGGCCGTATGGGGGATGAGGGCCACGGTGAAGCCGTCGTCGAGCACGTCGACGACCGTCAGGCTGACGCCGTCGACCGCCACCGACCCCTTCTCGACGACGTAGCGCATCAGGTCGCGGGGCACCCGCACCCGCAGGTCGAGCGCCGGATCGACGATCTCGCCGACCCCGTCGACGTGACCCTGGACGATGTGCCCGCCGAGGCGGTCCTGCGCTCGCACCGGGCGCTCGAGGTTGACGCGGTCGCCCGGTTGGCGGTCGGCGAGGGTGGTGCGCTTCAGCGTCTCGCCGGACACGTCGGCGTCCCACCAGCCGTCCCCGATCCCCACGAGGGTCAGGCAACAGCCGTCCACGGCGATGGAGTCGCCCACCTTGGCGTCGGCCAGCACGGTGGTGGCCGACAGGCGCACGCGGTCGGGATCGATCGCGACGACCGAGCCCAGTTCCTCGACGATGCCGGTGAACATCTATGTACTCCTCGCGGTTTGCGGGTCGACGCGGGGGTCGTCGCCCAGGAGTGTCACGCGGGCCCGCCCGCGCCAGACACCGCTCATCGTGGCCGCTCCGGCGTCGGAGGACAACCCGGGCGGATGTCACACGTCACACCGCAAAACTAGAACGTGTTCTAACTTTGGTCAATGGGGGCGCCCCCCGGCCAGCAGGTCGAGCGCATGGGGCACCACGTCGAGCACGGCGTCGAGCGTCTCGACCGCCCCCCGCGACGACCCGGGGGTATTGAGCACGAGGGCCTGCCCGACCGTGCCCGCGACCGCCCGCGACAGCCGCCCCAGCGGGCTGACCAGCCGCATCGCCTCGGCCAGGCCCGGTGCCTCGCGGTCGATCACCGCGCGGGTGCCCTCGGGCGTGAGGTCGCGGGGCCCGAAGCCGGTGCCGCCGGTCGTGACGACCAGCCCGGAGAACCCGGCGGTCAGCTCGGTCAGCGCCGCCGCCACCGCCTCGACCCCGTCGGCGGTGACGCGCCGCTCGACCACCGCGAACCCGGCGGCGGCCAACCGTTCGGCCAGCGCCGCCCCGCTGCGGTCATCGCGGGTGCCCGCCACCACCCCGTCCGACACGGTCAGCACCTTGGCCGGCCACGTCCGCTCACCCGTCTCCGTCACCGCATCCTCCGTCGCTCGTCGCCGCGGCGCCCGGGGAGGGCGCGCGGGTGTAGCGGAACACGCACATGCCGTCGGTCCCGGCGGCCTGGGGCAGCAGCAGCGCGCCCCGACCCCACGGGCACCACGGATCGCCGGGCGGCGGGAGCGGCACCAGCTCCGGGTGCGCCCCGGCCAGATAGGCGTCGACGCCGGTGGTCTCTGCTGCGGTCAGGGTGCACACGGAGTACACGAGCGTGCCGCCCGGACGGACGAGGCCCGCGGACACGTCGAGCAGCCGCCGCTGCAGCTCCGCCAGCCGGGTGACCGCCTCCAGGTCGACGCGCCACCGCAGGTCGGCTCGCCGGCGCAGCGTGCCGAGGCCCGAGCACGGGGCGTCGACCAGCACGTGGTCGAACGCGGCGTCGCGCCACGGGGGCCGGGTGCCGTCGGCGGTCACGGCGACGACTCCGCCGCGGCCGCCGGTGCCGGCGGAACCGGGCCTGTCGACGGGGGCGCCCGCGCGCAGGCGGGCCACGTTGCGTCCGGCCAGCACGGCCCGGCGGTGGCGGACGTCGGCGGCGACCACCAGGGCACCCGGGGCCGAGGCCGCCATCCACGTCGCCTTGCCGCCGGGCGCGGCGCACACGTCGAGCACCCGCTCGCCCGCCTGGACGCCCACCGCCGCGGCGACCTGCTGCGACGCGAGGTCCTGCACGTAGCCGTCGTCGCGCCAGGTCACCGCCGCGGGCTGGTTCATCGCCTCCAACGCCGCCAGGGCGGCCTCGCTGCCGAGGGTTCCGGTCATCTCGGCCAGCACCCAGTCGGGCACGCTCAGCCGGGTGGCGTCGTCGGGCCAGGCCACCGGCCCGGGCGCGGCGGCGACCCGGCGCAGCACGGCGTTCACCAGCCCGCGGGCCGGCCGGGGCGCCACCTCCACGGTCTCCCCCACCGCCGCGTGGGGCGGCACGCCGGCGTAGGCCAGTTGATAGGCGCCCATGCGCAGGGCGTTGCGCACGCGGGGCTGCACCGGGCTGTCGAGGAAGCGGTCGACCAGGTGGTCGCAGGCCCGGCGCATGCGGGTCGTGCCGTACACGAGGTCGGTCACGAAGCGGCGATCGGCGTCGGCGAGCTGCGACCGGTCCAGCATCCCCGACAGAACCAGGTTGGCGTAGGCGCCCTGGTCGCCGACGCGGTCGAGGGCGTCGAGCGCCACCCGCCGGGCCGGCGGCCGGCGCGGGGCCGGGCGTGCCGGGCGCCGCGCCTCGCCAGCCCCGGGCCGTCCGGCGCGCTTCGGCCCGCCGCCTCGTGCCGTGCCGCCGGCGCGCGGCGAGGCCCCGGCGCGCTTCGGACGCCCGGGAGGCTTCGGACCGGCGCGCCCCGAACCCCGGGCAGGCTGGGGTCCCGCGGCGCGCTCGGAACCGCCGGCGGGCTTCGAGCCCCCGGCGCGCTTCGGACGCCCGGGGGGCGTCGGGCCGGACGCCCCGCTCACCGGCCGAGCCCGGCAGCGGCGGGACCGCCCAGGCCGTTGGCCCACGCGCCGGCGGGCATGCGACGGCGGCCCTCGGGCTGGACCTCGACCAGCCACAGCGGGCCCTGCCCCGTCGGCACCTCGACCGTGTCACAGCCGCCCGGGGCGAGCGCGGTGCGCCACACCTTGAGCCGGTGCCCGTCGTGGGTGGTCCACGCGCCGCCGACCCGCACGAGCCGGTGGACCGCCTCCGCGGGCGCCGACCAGTCGATGGCCAGGTCGGCCGCCTCGAGCTTGTGGGCGTAGCAGGGCTCGCCCTGCTGCGGCACCGGTTCGCCGAGGCCGCGGGCCAGGTTGGCCACCAGCAGGTCGGCGCCGAGGCGGGACAGGCGCTCGCGCAGGTCGGCGACCGTGTCGTCGGGGCCGATGGGCAGCTCCGCCCGGTCGTAGATGCCGCCGGTGTCGAGCCCCTCCTCGACCACCATCAGGTCGACCCCGGTGCGCTCGTCGCCGGCCAGGACCGCCCGCTCGACCGGCGCGGCTCCCCGCCAGCGGGGCAGCAGCGAGAAGTGGATGTTGACCATCGGCAGCTCGGCCAGCACGTGGGGCTTGATGAGGCGACCGAAGGCCACCACGACGCCGAGGTCGGCCCCGACCGCCAGGGCGTCGTCGACGTCGTCGCTGACCGCCAGGCCGAGGTCGAGCGCCGCCTGCTTCACGGGCGAGGGCGATGTGCGCCCGCCCCGGCCGCGGCGCCGGTCGGGCTGGGAGACCACCAGCGCCACGTCGTGGCCGGCGTCGACCAGGGCCCGGAGAGGGAGCACGGACGCCTCGGGGGTGCCGAGGAAGGCGAGGCGCCGCGGGTGGCGGGGCGCCGGCGGCAGAGTCACCTGCCGAACGAGAGGCCCTTGGGCTCGGCGTCGGCCAGCACCGACGGCTGGATGCCCAGCTCGCGGATGGTCCGGAGCGCCGCCTTGCGGGTGTCGGCGTCGAGCCGCTCGAGCAGCAGCACGCCGTCGAGGTGATCGAGCTCGTGCTGGAAGCACCGGGCCATGACCTCGTCTGCCTCGATGGAGACCTCGTTGCCGTCGAGGTCGATGCCCACCAGGTGCACCAGCTTGGGCCGGATGATCTCCCACGACAGGCCCGGCACGGACAGGCAGCCCTCCTCGAAGGCCCACTCGCCGTCGCTCTCGACGATGCTCGGGTTGATGATCGTCTGGGGGCCCTCGCCCACGTCGTACACGAACAGCCGCTTCTCGACGCCCACCTGGGGGGCGGCGAGACCCACGCCGGGAGCCTCGTACATGGTGACGATCATGTCGTCGGCCAGCTTGGCCAGGCGCCCGTCGATCCTCGTGACCTCGGCGGCGCGCTGCCGGAGCACCGGGTCGCCGACCACGCGGATGTTGTACGGAGCCATCGGGACCAGGCTACCGCCGCCGGACGAGCCGCCGGACGGTCCTCCCGGCCAGGAAACTCGGGAGGGTGCCGGCGACGGCGCTGCCTACCCTCGCGGACGTGAGCGAGCGGAGCGAGCGAACCATGAGCACAGCGCGGTACTCGGCACGCAGTGCATCCCGAAGGGTGCACCAGTGAGCAGGCCCACGGTGCACCCCATCCGGGACGACGAGCTCGGCCCCCACATCGACGTGGTGAGGACGGCGTTCCTGTCGCCGCCGCTCTCGCCCGAGGCGGTGGAGGGGCGGCGGCCGTACGTGGACATCGAACGCTGCCTGGGTGCCTATGACGGCAACGGGCACCTGTGCGGGGCGGCGCGCTCGTTCCCCACCCCGCTGACGGTGCCGGGCGGCGAGGTCACCGCGGCCGCCGTCAGCGCAGTCGGCGTGCTGCCCACCCACACCCGCCAGGGGCACCTCAGCCGGCTGATGCGCACCCAGCTCGCCGACAGCGTCGAGCGGGGCGAGCCCGTCGCCATCCTGATCGCCGCCGAGTACCCCATCTACGGGCGCTTCGGCTACGGGCCGGCCACCGAGGCGGCGGCGCTGCACATCGACGGCACCGCCGCCGTGTGGCTGGACGATCCCACCGGCACGGTCGAGCTCGTCGGCAGCGAGGCCTACGCCAAGGAGATCGACCAGCTCTACGACGCCGCCCGGCGTGTGACCCCGGGCCACATCGGCTGGGAGCTCTACCGCTGGCAGTACGAGGCGGGGGCCATGGCCGGTCACGACGACGGCGACGAGGCGCGACGCGAGGCCACCAAGGTCCTGTGGCGCGACGGCGACGGCGCGGTCCATGGCGCCGCGAGCTATGCCGTCGACGAGTCGTGGGTCGCCAACCGCCCGTCGAACACCCTCCGCACGCGCACCCTCGTGTCGACCACCGCCCGTGCCGAGCGCGAGCTGCTGCGCTTCCTCACCGGCATCGACTGGGTGTCGCGGGTCGAGGTGGGCCTGCGCCCGATCGACGATCCGGCCCCGCTGACCCTGGTCGACGGCCGCGCCGCGGTGCTGACGGACCGCTCGGACCACACGTGGGTGCGGGTCCTCGACGTGCCCGCCGCGCTCTCCGCCCGCCGCTACGCCACCACCGGGTCGCTGGTGGTCGAGGTCGACGACCCGCTGGGCTTCGCCCACGGCCGCTATCGCCTCGACGCCGGGCCCGACGGTGCCGCGTGCGTGCCCACCACCGACGAGCCCGACCTGTCGGCGCCGGTCGGCGCACTGGGCGCCGCCTACCTGGGCGGGCACTCATGGGCCCGGCTCGCCGCCGCCGGCTGGGCGAGCGAGCTCCGCCCCGGCGGCCTGGCGGCAGCCTCGGCCCTCTTCACCACCGCCCGCGCCCCCTGGGGCGCGATCGTCTTCTGACCCGCCCGGCGGTGGTCCTCCCCGAGGTCCGGGGCCGGGCCATCGTCCGTTCCGGCGTCGCTCCCTGCCGGCATGGCAGTCAGCGACGCCAGAAGCACGCTCCCCACCCACCCACGCGGAGCTGGCGTCGCACGCTGCGATCACGGCAGCCAGCTACGCCAGAAGCGCCGCCCCGCCGCCTCCCGCGCCCAGCGGACGGCGGCGGGTCAGATCACCCGATCGTTGCCGCCATCGACGGCGATCTGGGCGCCGGTGGTGCGGGCGAAGGAGGGGCCGCACAGGGCCACCACTGCGGCGGCGACGTGGTCGGACGTCACCTCGGCACCCAGCACGTTGCGCCGCCGGTACTGCTCGGAGGTGAGCCCGTAGCTGGCCGCCCGCTCGGCGATGAGGTCGTCGTCCCACAGCCCGGTGTCGAACACCGCGTCGGGGTGGACCAGGTTGACCCTGATGCCGTCGCTCCCCCACTCGAGCGCCGTGACCCGCGCCAGTTGGGTGAGGGCGGCCTTCGACGCCGAGTACGCCGCGGCACCGCGGCCGGGCGCCGGCACGTTCTTGGAGGCCACCACCACCACGCTGCCCCCCACCGGGGACAGCCGGAGCAGGGGATGGGCAGCCCGCAGGGCCACGAGGGCGGCGCCGGCGTTGACCCCCATGGCCCGGTCCCACGACTCGGGCGCCAGGTCGGCCACCGGCTGCGGGGGCGGGAAGACGCCGGCGTTGAGGACGAGCAGGTCGAGCCCGCCGAACGCCCGCGCCGCGACGGCCAGCGCCCGCTCGACGTCGCCGCTGTCGGCCGCGTCCCCCTGGGACCCGGCGTAGGCGGGGTCGTCGGCCACCTCGGCGACCGAGGCGTCGAGGTCGAGGCCGACGACCGCGGCGCCCCCGTCCAGCAGGGCGCGGGCCGTGGCCCGGCCGATGCCCGACGCCGCGCCGGTCACCAGGGCGACCCGGCCGGCCAGCGGCGCCGGCGCCGGTTGGCGGGCGAGCTTGGCCTGCTCGAGCTCCCAGTACTCGACGTCGAAGATGCCGGCCTCGTCGACGGCGCGGTAGCCCCCGAGGTCGGCCGCCCGCTCGATGATCCACATGGTGTGCTCGTAGATCTCCACGGCGGCGGCGGCGTCCGCCGGTCGCCGGCCGGCACCCAGCACCCCGAGCTCGGGATCGACGACGATGCGGGGCGCGGGGTCGACCGGCACCAGCGCCCGGTCGCCCAGGCGGGCGCGGTGACGCTCGACGTAGTCGTGGTAGGCGCGCACGTAGCCGCCGACATCGCGGCCGAGCAGGGGCACCCGCTTCGTGCGGAGGACGTGGTCGGGGGTCGCGGGACCGGCCTGCGCCACCGTCTCGAGGTCGTCGCGCGCCGCGAAGCGCCGGGCCACCTCGGCGGTGGCGGATCGGAGGATCATCGGCTGGCCCGCCGCCTGCGAGATGGCGTGGCGCAGCACGGCCAGGTTGGCCGCCTCCCCGTCGACGACGACCGCGGGCGATGCCGCGGTCACGGCGACCTCGTCGTCGGACCGCTCGCCCAGGATCTCGCCCCCGGGGGTGCCGGCCCCCGAGCCGAACGCGCTGGGATCGCCGGCGCCGAAGGCCCCGGCGTCGATGTCGGCGGTGTCCGGCCCGGCGCGACGGGTGACCGGCCCCGCGTCCTCGCCGGCGTCGTCCGCCTCGTCCGCCTCGTCCTGCATGTCTCCGCCCGGGGACGCGCCGGCCGGCCCGGTCGGCGTGCCCGCCTCCGCCGGCGGCTCCACTCCGGGCGGCTCGCCCGGCTCGTCGGGCTCGGTCTCCAGCGGCGCCGGGGGCGCCGGCCACCCAGTGGTGGCCAACGGGGGTGCGGGGGACGCCGGCACGGCCGGCGGCGCCGGTGGGGGCGCCACCGTCGGCGGTGGTGCCAGCGCTTGCTCGGCCGCCACAGTCTGCGGAGGCGCGAGTCCGCTTGCTCTCGGCCGCCACAGCCTGCGGAGGTGACGGTGGTTGCTCGGCCGCCACGGCCGGCGAGGGCGCCGCTACGTCTCCGCCGACCACGGTCGCCGAGGACGGCGGTACCTGCTCGCCGGCCACCGTCGGCGGAGGCGCTGGTGCCTGCTCGGACGCCACGCTCGACGGAGGTGCCGGGGCGTGCTCGGGCGCCACGGTCGGCGAGGGCGCCGGTGCCGGCCCCGCCGCGCCCGCCGGCGAGACGGCCGGGGGCGTGAGGTCGACGACGGGCAGGTCGGTGGCCGGCGCGGACCCGGCGCCCGCCGCCTCCACCCGGGCGAGCGCCCGGGCGACGAGGTCGATGTGGTTCTCGTAGGCGAGGCGGGCGTCGTGGGCGAACGTGAACAGGCCGTGGTTCAGCAGGACCATCCCGACCGTGCCCTCGTGGCGCCCGGCCGGGAAGCGCTCGGCGCACAGGCGGGCCAGCACGAAGCCGGGCATCACGTAGGGCACGACCACCACGTCGGTGCCGTACACCTCGCGGACGAGAGCCGGTCCGGCGGGCGTGTTGGTGAGCGCCAGCACGGCGTCGGCGTGGGTGTGGAGCACGAACCGGAACGGGAGGATGGCGTGCAGGATCGACTCGACCGAGGGGGCCGGGGCCGCGGCGTCGAGCGACGCCGCCTTCAGCTCGTTGGCCATGGCGCTGTCGGACAGCGCGGGCAGCTCGGCCAGCCGGGCGACGCGGTCGAGCCGCAGCGGGGCGAAGCCCTCCCGCTCGATCGAGGCCATGTCCCAGCCGCTGCCCTTGACGTGCAGCACGTCGACCGGGTCGCCGAACACGTCGACCTCGCTGGTCTTGACCGAGCTGTTGCCGCCGCCGGCCAGCACGAGCGAGGTGTCCGCCCCGAGCAGCCGGGACGTGTACACCAACAGGTCGAGGTCGTCGGTTCGCGCCGCCGCGTCCTCGTCACTCCACCGACTCTTCATGCCCGCTCCTCGTCGCCTGCCCGCCTGACCCGGCACCCCGATCCTGCCACGGTTCGGATCGCTACGTGGCGTAGTGAGGTCCTCATCCCGGCCGCTCGCCCGCCTGGGGCCGTACCACCCGCGACTCGGTGACCAGCGCCGTGACGAGGTCGGCCGGTGTGACGTCGAAGGCGGGATTGACGGCCCGCGCCCCGGGGGCGCGATGGCCCGGCCGTCGAAGCGGACCACCTCGTCGTCCCCCCGGTCCTCGATGTCGATCGCCGCCCCGTCCGGTGTGGCCGGGTCGACGGTCGATTCGGGCGCCGCCACCACGAAGGGAACGCCCGCCCGGGCGGCGGCCAGCGCCAGCGGATAGGTCCCGATCTTGTTGGCCACGTCCCCGTTCGCGGCCACGCGGTCCGCCCCCACCACCACGGCGTCGACCAGCCCGCGGGCGATGAGCGACGGCCCGGCGCCGTCGACCACCACCCGGTAGTCGACCCCCATGCGGTCGAGCTCCCAGGCCGTCAGCCGCGCGCCCTGGAGGAGCGGGCGGGTCTCGTCCGCGTACACCCGGGCCAGGCGGCCCCGCTCGTGCACCGCCCGCACCACGCCGAGCGCCGTGCCGTACTCGACGCAGGCGAGGGCGCCGGCGTTGCAGTGGGTGTGGAGCCGCAGTCCGTCCCCGGCACCGGCGCCGCCCGCACCGCACAGGGCGTCGAGCAGATCGGCGCCGCGTGCCCCCATGGCCTGGTTGGCGGCCACGTCCTCGGCCAGGACGGCCAGGGCCTCGGCGGTCACGGCGGCGTCGCCCTCGGGCAGGCGGGCCGCGACCCGGTCGACGCCCCAGGCCAGGTTCACGGCGGTGGGGCGGGCGTGGCGCACCCGGTCGATCGCCTTGCCCACCTCGTCGGGGTCCCAGCCCTGCTCGCGACCCTGACGCACGGCCAGCAGGACCCCCAGCGCCCCGGCGGCGCCGAGCGCGGGCGCGCCCCGCACGGACAGACGGCGCACGGCGGCGACCAGGTCGTCGACGTCGGTGATCGTGAGATGGCGCACGACCTGGGGCAGCGCGGTCTGGTCGATGATGACCACCGCACCGGCGAGCGGATCGCCGCCCGACCCCTCCCGCCAGTCGATCGTCCTCACGGCGCAACTCTAGGTGCCGGGGCCCACCCGGCCGGCCGCACCCCCCCGCCGTCGGCCGGCCTCGCACCGATCCCGACGGTCAGAGCAGGTGGGCGTTGATCTCCCGCACCTCGGCGGCGAGGTCGGGTACCTCCACCACCTCCACGCCGGCGGCGCGCAGCAGCTCGCTGCCGTCGCAGTCGACGAACACGGCCGGCTCCCGCCAGGCGAGCACCACCCGGGGGATGCCGGCGGCGAGGATGAGCTCGGTGCACGTCCGGGGCCGGGACGCCCGGGCGCTGCACGGCTCCAGCGACGTGTAGATGGTCGCCCCGGCCAGCCGGGGATCGGTGGCCGGGAGCTTGCCGAGCGCGATCTCCTCGGCGTGGCCACGGTCGCCGTCCTCCCGCGAGTAGCCGGTGGCGATGGCCGTGCCGCCCGCGACGACGACGGCGCCGACCGAGAACGCCGTGGCCGAGGGCGGGCACTCCCGGGACAGCTCGACGGCGCGCCGCAGCCATCGCCGGTCCTCGGCCGTCGCAGGCTCAGGCATCGAGCCGGTACCTCAGCAGGACGACGTCGCCGATCGGACGCGCCTCCACCAGCGAGATCGGGCGCCCGGCCCCGTACGGGAACGCGCCGCCGCCGACGAACCTCGGTGCCGCGGGGTCGCCCACGAGGACGGGGGCGACGGCCAGGTGGAGCTCGTCGACCAGGCCGGCTGCGAGGAACGCGGTGTGCACCGCGGACCCGCCCTCGACCATCAGCCGCCCCACGCCCCGGCCCGCCAGGTCGGCCAGGACCGCCCCGAGGTCGAGCGGGTCGCCGCCGTCGACCACCTCGGCCACGCCGGCCAGCCGGGCCCGGGCGCGCCCCAGCCCCGCGGTGGCGCAGTACACGACCCGGTCGGCGTCGCCGGTGGTGAAGAACCGGGCACCGGGGTCCAGGTCACCGCCCCCGGTGAGGGTCACCTTCAGCGGGCTCTCGGGGCGCCCGGCGGCCCGGCGCTCGGCGCGGCGCTCCGGCGAGCGGACGGCGAGGCGGGGATCGTCACGCCGGACGGTGTTGGCGCCCACGAGGATGGCGTCACACGACGCCCGCACCCCGTCGACGCGGTCGAGGTCCTCGGCGTTGGAGAGCACCAGCCGGGTGTCGGTGGCGTCGTCGATGTGGCCGTCCAGCGACACGGCACACGACAGCAGCACGAAGGGCCGGTCAGGCACGGGGGGCTCGGTCGGGGTTCGTCACCAGGCTGCCGACGATACGACCGGGCCGCCGCCTACGTGGCCGGTCGGGGCCCGGTGCGCCGGACCGCCGGCGGGAAGTCACACGCGCGGCGGGTCGACCGCGACCCGCAGGCGTCCCGGGGGCCGGGGCACGGCCGCCAGGGCGTCGCACAGGGCCCGGTGGTCGGGCGCCCGCACCAGCCAGCGGCCGTCCGACGGGCCCAGCACCTCGACGCCGGACCCCACTGCGCCCGCTCCCCCGACACCGGGCTCCAGGAGGCCCACGGGCCCCGGCGGGTGGGCGCTCGACGGGCCGGCGCCCCGCAGGCCGTCGACGAAACGGGCCGCCGCGGGCCCGGACACCTCGGCCAGGGCCGTCACCGGCGGGAAGCCGAGCAGCTCCCGGCGCTCGCGCTCGGCCCGGGCCGCCCGGGCCGGGTCGCCGTGGAGCGCCGCCTGTACCGCCTCGTGGCGGGGCACGAACGTCTGCACCACGAGGCGGCCGCCGCCCTGCTTGCCGCCCACCACCCGGGCCGCCCGGGCGAAGAGGCCGAGCGCCTGCTCGGCGGCCCGGTAGCGGGGGGCGAGCAGCTCCTGGTCGGCGTCGAGGAAGGCGACGACGTCGGCCCGGTCGATCTGGTGCAGGGTGGCCTCGGTGCCGACCACCACCCTGGTGGCCGGCCTGTCGGCCGCCGGTCGCGCCGCGGTGACCTCGTCGACCGGCTCGCCCACCAGGGCGGCGATCTCGTCGCGCACGCGGGTCACACCCTGGCGCAGCGCCTTGAGCCGCCCCGCCCCGCAGTGGGCGCACACCACCGGGCGCACCGTGCCGCATCGGGAGCACGCCAGCTCGTCCGGTGACGGCTGGGCCACGGCGGCGTCGCACCGCTCGCACCGGGCCAGCTCGCCGCAGGCCGCGCAGGCCAGCAGCCGGGCCCGCCCCGTGCGGTTGAGCACGCACAGCACCCGCTTGTCGCTGCGCAGCAGCCGCACGAGGGCGGGGGTGAGCAACCCGGAGCGGGGATCCTCCCGCCGCATGTCGACGGCGTCGACGATCGGCCAACCCGCCCGCTCGACCGAACGGGTGGGCGTGAGGAGGCGGCCGTGGTCGAGCGCCTCCAGCGACGGGCACGGCGAGGTGAGGACGCAGGGCACCGCGGCCCGCCGGGCGCGCTCGGCGGCCACGTCCCGGGCGTGCCAGGTGGGGGCCTGCTCCTGGCGGTGCGACTCGTCGTGCTCGTCGACGACGACCACCGCCGCCAGGTCCCCCACCGGGGCCCACGCGGCCGCCCGCGTCCCCACCACCGTGGCGCCGGCCGCCCCCTGGGCCCAGCCGTCCGGGTGGACCGCCACGGTGATCCCCGCCGCCCGCAACCGGCCCGCCACCGCCCGCACCTGGCCCGCGGTGGGGCACAGCACCAGCGCGTGGCCCCGGCCGGCGGCCGTGAGCGCCACCAGCCCGGGATCGGCCGCGGGCGGCAGCCGCAGGACGGCCGACGGCAACCCCAGCGCCTCGTCCGCCAGTCGCAGCACGGCGCCGTCGTGCCCGTCGGCGCCGTCGCCGCCGTGCCTCCCACCGGGATCTCCGCCCTGGCCGTCGCCGTGCCCCCGCCCGTGCCCGCCGCCGGGCCCATCCCCGTGGGGGCCTGCGTTCCCGGCGTCGGACGCGCCCCGCCGGTGCGACGGGGCGGGCCGGGGCAGGCGGGTCACGACGCGCTCGGGCGACGCGGTCCGCAGGAACGACGCCGGGCGGCCCGACCAGCGCCACGCGGCCCAGTCCGCGAGCTCCAGCAGGTCGGGCGTCGGGCCGCGGCCCGACCAGCGGGCCAGCGGGCGCAGGTCGACTCCAGGCGGCGGCTCGACGCCGACCTCGGTCACCCAGCCGCCCACCCGACGCCCGGCGAGCGCCACGCGCACCCGGTCGCCGACGTGCACCTGGTCCCCGAGGGACTCGGGGACCAGGTAGTCGAACGTCTTGTCGATGGCCGGCTCGTCGGGCCGGACGCGGACGACGTGGGGCGTCAGAGGCCCAGCGCGCTCTTCAGCTCGTCGACCCGAGTGGTCTGCTCCCAGGTGAGCTCCTTGTCGTTGCGCCCGAAGTGGCCGTAGGCGGCCGTCTTCTTGTAGATCGGGCGGCGCAGATCGAGGTCACGCAGGATCGCGGCCGGGCGGAGGTCGAAGATCTCGGTCACCGCGTCGGCGATCCTGTCCGGGTCGACGTTCTCGGTGCCGAACGTCTCGACCAGGGTCGAGACCGGCCGGGCCACGCCGATGGCGTAGGCGACCTGGACCTCGGCCCGCTGCGCGGCGCCGGCGGCCACCAGGTTCTTGGCGACCCAGCGGGCCGCGTAGGCGGCCGAGCGGTCGACCTTGGACGGGTCCTTGCCCGAGAACGCGCCGCCACCGTGGCGGGCGGCGCCGCCGTAGGTGTCGACGATGATCTTGCGGCCGGTGAGCCCGCAGTCGGCGTGGGGGCCGCCCAGCTCGAAGCTGCCGGTCGGGTTGACCAGCACCCGGAAGTTGTCGTCCTGGAACTGCGCAGGCACGAGGGGCCGGATGACGTGCTCGATCAGGTCGGGCTTGATCAGCGTCTCGGCGTCGAGGCCGGGCTGGTGCTGGGTGGAGATGAGCACGGTCTTGAGGGCGACCGGCACGCCGTCCTGGTAGTCGAAGGTGACCTGGGTCTTCCCGTCGGGGCGCAGGTAGGGCAGGATGCCGGCCTTGCGCACCTCGGAGAGCCGGTGGGCCAGCCGGTGGGCCAGCCAGATCGGCATGGGCATGAGGTCCTCGGTCTCGTCGACCGCATAGCCGAACATCATCCCCTGGTCACCGGCGCCCTGGCTGTCCAGGTCCTCGTCGGCACCGTCGGCCCGCTTCTCGTACGCGGTGTCGACGCCCTGGGCGATGTCGGGCGACTGCGGGTCGATGGAGGTCATCACACCGCAGGTGTTGCCGTCGAAGCCGACCGACTCGCGGTCGTAGCCGATGCCCTTGATCGTGTCGCGCACGATGGTGGGGATCTCGACATAGGCGTCGGTGGTGATCTCGCCGGCCACGATGGCCAGGCCGGTCGTGACCATGGTCTCGCAGGCGACCCGGGCCACGGGATCCTGCGCCAGGATCGCGTCGAGGATCGAGTCACTGATCTGGTCGGCCATCTTGTCGGGATGGCCTTCGGTGACGGACTCGGACGTGAATGTCCAACGGCTCACGATTGCTTTCTCCTGTCTCGGACGGCATCGAACACAGCGCGGGCGACCGCCCGCTTGTCGGCCAATGGCACGTCGCGCTCCGTGCCGTCGGCATTCAGGATCACGACATGGTTGGTGTCGTGCTCGAACCCAGCGCCTGGGGCGGTCACGTCGTTGGCGACGATCAGGTCGGCCCCTTTGGCAACGAGCTTCGACGAAGCATTCTGCCTCACCAGATCGGTCTCTGCCGCAAATCCGACCAGCGTCTGGCCGGGATGCTTGCGGGCGCCGAGGCCGGCGAGGATGTCGACGGTGGGCTCGAGCACGATCTCGGGCACCCCGCCGGCCTTCTTGATCTTGCGCTCGGCCACCTGCGCAGGGCGGAAGTCGGCGACCGCCGCCGCCATCACCACCACGTCGGCGCCCGACGCGACCGCCCGCACCGCGTCGTCCATCTGGGCGGCGGTCTCGACCCGCACGACGTCGGCCGCGGCCGGTGCCGGCAGGGCGACGGTGGTGACCAGGGTGACCTTGGCGCCCCGGGCGGCCGCCTCGGCGGCCAGGGCGTGGCCCTGCTTGCCCGAGCTGCGGTTCCCCACGAAGCGCACGGGGTCGATGGGCTCGCGGGTGCCGCCCGCGGTGACGACCACGTGCAGGCCGGCGAGGTCGCGCGTCGCCCCCAGTGCGTCCTCGACGCCCGCCACGATGGCCTCGGGGGACGCCAACCGCCCCTCGCCGCTGTCGCCCCCCGCCAGTCGGCCCACCTCGGGCCCCACGATGTGGACGCCCCGGCGGGCGAGGGTGGCGATGTTGTCCTGCACCGCGGGGTGCCGCCACATCTCGGTGTGCATCGCGGGGCACACGACGACGGGTGCCTCGGTGGCCAGCAGCGTGGCGGTGAGGAGGTCGCCGGAGATGCCGGCCGCGTAGGCGCCGATCACCTTGGCGGTGGCCGGCGCGACGACCACCACGTCGGCCGATTGGCCGAGGTGGGTGTGGGGGATGGGGTCGGGATCGTCGTACAGCGAGGTGCGCACCCGTTCGGACGCCAGCGCCGAGAAGGTGGTCTCGCCCACGAACCGGGTGGCGCCGCGCGTCATGACCGGGACCACGTGGGCGCCCGCGTCGACGAGACGGCGGCACACCTCGATGGCCTTGTAGGCGGCGATCCCGCCCGACACACCCAGGACGACGCGTCGCCCGTCGAGCATGGCCGCGTCCTACTCGGACCCGGGCGCCTCGGTGTCGCCGGCCGACTCTTCGCCCTCGCCGTCGCCCGGCCGGACCATGACGATCTTGTCGCTGGCGATCTCCTCGAAGGCGATCGACAGCGGCTTGCGGGCGATGGAGGTGACCTGCGGGGGCACGATGGCGCCGAGACCCTCGCCGAGCTGGTTGAAGTAGGCGTTGATCTGCCGCGCCCGCATGGCACTGAGCGTGACCAGCGAGAACTTGGAACCGGCGCGCTCGAACAGCTCTTCGATCGACGGGTTCATCATGGTGTCTTGGCGTGATGCCATAGGGGGCGCGCACCTCGTGCAGCGGATCGTGGGTCGGCCCGCAAGGTTACTCGGCCCCGCCCACCGAGGGTGAATCCCCGGAGCGGACAGGTGCCGGGCCGGTGTACGTCGCCCGGGGGCGGAAGCGCAACCGGTGCTCGTACTCC
This sequence comes from uncultured Acidimicrobiales bacterium, assembly GCA_963842395.1. GTDB lineage: Bacteria > Actinomycetota > Acidimicrobiia > Acidimicrobiales > VFJN01 > ZC4RG19. Next base: position 322,974 of record CAWJGJ010000001.1, on the reverse strand, counting down.
TCGGCGGCGTGCGCCAGCCACCCGGCGGTGCGGGCCACCGTGAAGATCAGCTCGCCCGCGTCGTCGACCATGTCGTGCCGCTCGGCCAGGGCGGCCAGGGCGAAGTCGACGTTCGGGAACGGCAGTCCGCGCTCGCGCATCGTGGCGAGCACGGCGTCCTCGGCGGCGAGGGGCGCGCCCGCCGCCCGCAGCGCCCCCAGCAGGGCGTCGGCCCGGGGATCGCGCTCCCGGTAGATGCGGTGGCCGAAGCCGGCGACGAGCTGGCCGTCGCGCAGCCGCGCACCGACGGCCTCGGGCGCGGTGGCCACGCCCCGGTCGACCTCGCGGATGAGGCGGCGGGCGCCGGCGCTGGCGCCCCCGTGGAGCGGCCCGCCCAGCGCGGCGAGGCCGGCCAGGACCACGAGGTAGGGATCGGCCCAGGTGGACGCGGCGACGCGCGCCGCCAGCGTCGATGCCGCCAGCTCGTGGTCGGCCAGCAGCACCAGGGCGGTGTCGAGCAGACGGACGAGGGGAGGCCGGGCGGGCACGGGCGACAGCCGCGGCCACAGCCGGTCGGCCACCGAGGCGCCCGCTGCCGGTGTGGGCACGGCCCCGACGGGGGGCAGGGCGCCGACCAGGGTCGCGATCAGCGCACGGCCGGTCATGGCGACCGCGCCGGGCCGGCGGTCGTCGCGCAGCGGATCGGTGTGGCGGACGGCGGCCACCACGGCCCGCAGGCGGTCGACCCGGGGCTGGTCGTCGAGGTCGGCCGCCACCCTCCGGGCGACCTCGGCCATGGCGGCCGGCGCCGCGAAGGGGGTCGGCGTGCGGTCGCCGTTCCACAGCCAGCCCGCCACCTCCTCGAACGTGGCGTCCGCCGCCGCGGCCACGGCGCTCCAGCCGCGGTAGTACAGCCCGCCCGTGGGCTCGAGCAGGGTGAGGTCGGTCTCGACGATCAGCTCCAGGCCCCCGGCCCGCCCTCCCGCCCGCCGGCGTTGGGCCAGGCGCTCGACGTCGGCCCGCAGGAAGCGGCTGCGGCGCTCGCCGGGCGCCCGCTCGCTGCGGAGCGCTCCCCTGCTCACGTAGGCGTACAACGTCTCGCGCTTCACGCCGAGCCGGGCCGACGCGGCCTCGGACGTCAGCCACGGGTCGACGGTCATACGCCACCATACATTGATGCAATCAACCTTGACGGGTTATCCGGTCGGTAGTTGGCTGCGGCTGACGGAAGGAACGAGATGCCCACCACCACCCCCACCGTTGCCACGGCCATGACCGAGGCCGTCGTGACCGCCGCCGCCGACGAGACGCTCGGCACCGTCGCCCGGCGGATGCACGAGCACCGCATCGGCTCGGTCGTCGTCGTCGAGGGCAACCGCCCGACCGGCATCGTCACCGAGCGCGACCTGCTGCGGGCCACCGCCGAGGGCGCCGACCCGGCCACCGCTCGCGTGGCCCAGTGGATGGCACCCGGGCCCGACTGCGTCGGCACGGACACGTCGATCGACGACGCCTGGCACCAGCTCGCCGACCGCGGCTACCGCCACATCCCGGTGGTCGCCGCCGACGAGCTCAAGGGCATCCTCTCCATGCGCGACCTCATGACCCACGCCCAGCTGCGTCCGGCCGGTGAGCCCGCGGCGGTGGCCCCGCCGGGGCTGAAGGGCGTGGTCGTGGCCGAGACCGCGCTGGGCGACGTGCGCGGCGACGAGGGCTTCTACCACTACCGGCAGTACGCCGCCCCCGACCTGGCCGCCACCCGCACCTTCGAGGACGTGTGGCACCTGCTCATCGACGGCACCCTCCCCGCGGCCGCCGAGCGGGCCGCCTTCGCCGCCGAGGTGGCGCCGCTGCGGGCGCTGCCGCCGACCGTGCTCGACGCCCTGCCCCGGGTCGCGTCCGCGGTCCCGGCGCCGGTCGCCGCCCTGCGGACGGCCATCTCGCTGCTCGCCGGCGTCGAGGACCTGCCCGCGTCGCTGGACGTGGACCGCGAGCGGCTGCGCGCCGACGCCCTGCGGCTCAGCGCCGCCGTCCCCACCCTCATCGCGGCCATCCACCGGCTGCGGCGGGGCCTCGACCCGATCCCGCCCCGCGACGACCTGGCGTACGCCGCCAACTACCTCTACATGGTCGACGGCGAGGAGCCCGACGCCCGCCGGGCGCGCGCCATCGAGCAGTACCTCATGCTCGGCGTCGACCACGGCTTCAACGCCTCGACCTTCGTCGCCCGCGCCGTCACCTCCACCGGCGCCGACCTGGGGGCGGTCGTCGTCGCGGCGCTGTGCTCGCTGTCGGGCCCGCTGCACGGCGGCTCGCCCAGCCGGGCGCTCGACACGCTCGACGCCATCGGCGAGCCCGCGCGCACGGCCGACTGGGTGCGCGAGGCGGTGCTGGCCGGCCAGCGCATCATGGGCTTCGGCCACCCCGTCTACCGCACCGCCGACCCCCGCTCGACCATGCTGCGCGGGGTGGCCGAGGACATCGGCGGCGAGCTCGTCGCCTTCGCCACCCAGGTCGAGGCCGAGGTGCTGCGGACCCTGGCGGAGCTGAAGCCCGGGCGCGAGCTGCACACCAACATCGAGTGGTACGCGGCCGTCGTGATGGACCGGTGCGGGTTCCCGCGTGACCTGTTCACACCCACCTTCGCCGCCAGCCGGGTCATCGGCTGGTGCGCCCACGCGCTCGAGCAGCACGCCGACAACCGGATCATCCGGCCCAGCTCCCGCTACGTCGGCCCACCGGCCCCCCAGCCGGTGCCGGACGTGTAGGCCCAGCTCAGGCGAAGGTGGTGCGGGCGGCCGCCACGATGCGGTCGGCCAGCTCGTCGGGGCTGAGCGTGCCCGAGTCCAGCACCAGGTCGTAGACGGACAGGTCCTCGATGTCGATGCCGTACAGCGCCAAGTAGCGGTCGCGCTCGATCCGCTGGCGCTCCGCGTTGTCGGCCAGGGCGCGGGCCAGGCTCACGCCGTCCCGCGTCCCCGACGCGCTCGGCGCGCACCTCGGGAGAGCAGTCCATGAACGTGGTGACGGCCGCCAGGCCGTCGTTGCGGGCGATCCAGGCGGCGAGGCGGGACTCGATGACCACATTGCCGAGGCGCGCCCGCTCGGCCAGGCGGACGTCGAGCTCGAGGTCGACCTCGGGATGTTCGGCCGCGAAGCGACCGAACTCGGCGAGGCTGAACCCGCGCTCGCGGGCCATGGCCCGGAACACCTCACCGCCCGGGACGAGGTCGACCTCGAGCCGGGCGGCGACGTGTTCTGCGGTTGTCGTGGTGCCCGACCCCGGAGGGCCGGAAACCGTGATGAGCAAGGGACGGGTCTTGCGGTGGGCTCAGCCCGAGAAGGTCTCGAGCAACGACTTGCGCTGCTGCTCACCCAGGCCCTTGACCCGGCGGGTCTCGGCGATGCCGATGTCCTCCATCGCCCGCCGGGCGCGGACCTTGCCCACGCCGGGAAGCGACTCGAGGACGGCGAGCACCTTCATCTTGCCGACCGTGTCGTTGCCGTTGGCTTGTGCGAGGAGCTCGCTCAGGGTCAGCGACCCCATCTTGAGCTTCTCCTTCAGCTCGGCGCGGGCGCGGCGTGCCTCGGCGGCCTTGGCGAGTGCTGCTTCACGCTGCTCAGGAGTCAATTGCGGTGGCTGCGGCATGGCCGTCAACCTAGCGCGCGGCCACACACGATTCGTGACATGCCACACCCTCCCACCTGGTCATGCCTGCGAAGCGACCAAGGCGCGGGCGGCAGCGACCGGATCGTCGGCGCGCGTCACCGGCCGGCCGATCACCAGCAGGTCGGCGCCTGCGTCCAGCGCGGCCCGCGGCGTCGCCACCCGTCCCTGGTCGTCGACCGGGCTGCCCTCGGGGCGGATCCCGGGCGTGACGAGCGTCGCGGTCGGGGCGAGCTGGCGCACGGTCGGCACGTCGGCGACGGCGCACACGAAGCCCTGGCAGCCGCCGTCCAGGCCCATCGCGACCCGCTGGCGCAGCAGGTGGTCCGGCGCCTCGGGCTCGCTGGTGAGGATCGTCACGCCGAGCGCCGTGGGCGGCGGCGCGCCGGCGCCGGCCGCACCGTCGCGCAGCCCCTCCACCCCGGCGCGCACCATGGCGGGACCGCCGGCGGCGTGGACGGTCAGGTAGCGCGCCCCCAGCGCGCCGATCACGCGGGCGGCCCGCCCGACCGTGTTGGGGATGTCGTGCAGCTTGAGGTCGCAGAACACGTCGACCCCGAGGTCGACCAGGGTGGTGACCACCTCCGGCCCGGCCGCCAGGTACAGCTCCAGCCCCACCTTCATCGTGCCGAAGTACGGGCTCAGGTCCTGCGCCAGCCGCATGGCGGGCACCAGGTCGTCGACGTCGAGGGCGAGCACGAGCCGGCTGCGCACCTCGGCGGGCACCTCCCCGCCCGGCCCGGTTCCGGTCGCTCCTCCCGTCGCGTCCGCCGGCGTGGGCTCGTCGCCCTGGTCAGTCATGTGCGCCTCCGATCGTCTCGTCGAGGCGGGTCAACCCCCGCCGTGCCGCCCACCGTTCCAGCTCGCCCAGCACCCGCCCGGGCGCCCGGGGGTCGGCGAACGTGGCCGTCCCCACCTGCACCGCGGTGGCGCCCGCCAGCAGTAGCTCCGCCGCGTCCTCGCCCCGGGCCACGCCGCCGACGCCCACGATGGGCACGCCGGGCGCGCCCTGGTGCACGTCGAACACCGCCCGCACCGCCACCGGGTGGATCGCCGGGCCGGACAGGCCGCCGCCGCGTGCGCCCGAGCCCAGGCGGAAGCGGCCGGTCTCGGGGTCGATGGCCAGGCCCATGACCGTGTTCACGAGGGTGACCGCCTCGGCGCCCGCCTCGTGGGCGGCGCCTGCGATGGCCGCCAGGTGGCCGACGTTGGGGCTGAGCTTGGCCCACCGGGGCCGCCCGCACCCCGCCGTGGCGTCGATGGCGGCGGCCGTGTCGTCGGCCGAGTGGGCGAACAGGTCCCGGCCGGCCTCGGTGTTGGGGCATGACAGGTTGACCTCGACCGCCACCACCTCGGGCGGCGCCGCGGCCAGCAGGTCCGCGGCCCGGCGGTACTCCTCGACGCTGCGGCCCCAGATCGACGCCACCACCCGGGCGCCCGTGGCCAGCAGCGGCGGCAGGTCGTGGTCGAGCCACGCCCGGACGCCGGGCCCCTGCAGGCCCACCGAGTTGATCATCCCCCCGGCGGTCTCGTGGACCCGCAACGGCGCGTTGCCGGGCCACGGCTCGGCGTGCAGCGACTTGACGACCACCGCGCCGAGCGCCGCCAGGTCGAGGTAGGGGGCCAGCTCGGCGCCGTGCCCGGCGGTGCCCGACGCCGTCATCACCGGGTTGGGGAGCGCCACCGATCCGACGGTCACGGCCATGTCGACAGGCCGGCCGGACGGGGCCGGGCGGCGGCGCCTCCCGCGCGTCACCGGCGGTGATGCTCCTGCAGCGTGCGCACCCGCAGGTGGTGGCGCGACCGGTCGAGCGTGCTCTCGGCCGCCGCCACGGCGGCGGAGGCGGTGGTCAGGCACGGCACGCGGTGCACGTTGGCGGCCCGGCGGATGTAGGCACCGTCGGCGCGGGCGCCCCGGCCCCGGGGGCTGTTCACCACCAGCGAGATGCGGCCCTCGGCGATGAGGTCGACGGCCGTGGGCAGAGCCCGCCCGTCGTCGTCGACCGGGGGCGGGTCGCCCCGGCCCGGGTCGGGGTCCTCGGCGCTGGCGACCTTGGCCACCCGCTGGGCGACCGGCACGCCGTGGCGCTCGAGATGCTCGGCGGTGCCGTGGGTGGCCGCGATGGTGAAGCCCAGCTCGACGAACTGGGCGGCCGCCCGCAACCCCGCCGGCTTGTCCCGGTCGGCCAGGGACAGGAACACCATCCCGTCGTCCGGCAGCCGGTCGCCGGCCGAGATCTGCGCCTTGCCGAAGGCCAGGCCGAAGGTGCGGTCGATGCCCATCACCTCGCCGGTCGATCGCATCTCCGGCCCGAGCACGGTGTCGACGTCGGGGAAGCGGTTGAAGGGCAGCACCGCCTCCTTCACCGCGATGTGGCCGCTGTCGACCGGTGGCCGCAACAGGCCCTCGTCGCGGAGCTGGGCGAGCGTGTCCCCCACCATCACCCGGGCGGCGACCTTCACCAGCGGCACGCCGGTCGCCTTGGCCACGAACGGCACGGTGCGGCTGGCGCGGGGGTTGGCCTCGATGACGAAGACCGTGTCGTGGATCCCGCTCGCCCGGCCGCCCGGGCCGGCCTTCACCGCGTACTGGACGTTGATCAGGCCGCGCACGTCGAGCGCGTCGGCCAGGCGGCGGGTGTAGTCCTCGATCACCGCCACCGTGCCGGGCGACAGGGAGTAGGGCGGCAGCGAGCAGGCCGAGTCGCCGGAGTGGACGCCGGCCTCCTCGACGTGCTCCATCACCCCGCCGATGACCACCTCGCCGGTGTGGTCGCGGATGGCGTCGACGTCGACCTCGGTGGCGTCCTCCAGGAACCGGTCGACGAGCACCGGCCGCGTCGCCGACAGGCCACCCTCCCGGCCCAGGCTGCCGAAGCTGGCCAGCTCGGCCATGGCCCGCCGCAGCCCGTCGCCGTCGTACACGATCTCCATCGCCCGGCCGCCCAGCACGTAGCTGGGGCGCAGCAGGGCCGGGTAGCCGATGCGGGCCACGATGGCCTCGGCCTCGGCGAGGGTGGTGGCGGTGCCGCCGGCCGGCTGGGGGATCTCGAGGCGCGCGCACAGGGAGTTCCAGCGCTCGCGGTCCTCGGCCGCGTCGATCGACGCCGGCGACGTGCCGAGCACCAGCCCCTCGGGCAGCGACGCCGCCAGCTTGAGCGGGGTCTGGCCGCCGAGGGCCACCACCACGCCCACGAGGTCGCCGGCCGCCTGCTCGGCCTCGATCACGTTGAGCGCGTCCTCGAGCGTGAGCGGCTCGAAGTACAGGCGGTCGGAGGTGTCGTAGTCGGTCGAGACGGTCTCGGGGTTGCAGTTGAGCATCACCGTCTCGTAGCCGGCCTCGGCGAGGGCGAAGCTGGCGTGCACGCAGCAGTAGTCGAACTCGATGCCCTGGCCGATGCGGTTGGGCCCCGAGCCCAGGATCAGCACCTTGCGCCTGCCGCTGGCCGTCACCTCGTCCTCGTCCTCGTAGGTCGAGTAGTGGTACGGCGTCGAGGCCTCGAACTCGGCGCCACAGGTGTCGACCGTCTTGAACGTCGGCCGCACGCCCGCCGCCAGCCGGGCGGACCGCACGTCCGCGGGGTCGCTCCCCCACAGCCAGGCCAGCTGGGCGTCGCTGAAGCCGAGCTGCTTGGCCCGCTTCCACCCCCGGGCGGTCATGTCGTCGGGGCCGAGCGCGGCCAGGTGGTGGCGCTCCTCGACGATGCGCAGCATCTGGTCGAGGAACCACGGGTCGACCCTCGTGTGCTCGGCCAGCGCGTCGACGCCGATGCCCCGCCGCAGCGCGGCCTCCAGCTGGAAGGGCCGGTCGGGTGTCGCGACGGCCGCCCGGCGCAGCAGCTCGTCGTCGGGCAGGGCGTCGAGCTCGGCCTCCGCCGCGTCGCAGTTGAGGCCCGCGTGGCCGTGCTCCAGGCTGCGGAGCGCCTTCTGCAGCGACTCGGGGAAGGTGCGGCCGATGGCCATCGCCTCCCCCACCGACTGCATCGAGGTGCCCAGCACGCCCGGGCTGCCGGGGAACTTCTCGAACGCCCACCGGGGCACCTTGGTGACCACGTAGTCGATCGTGGGCTCGAAGCTGGCCGGGGTCTTGCGGGTGATGTCGTTGGGGATCTCGTCGAGCGTGTACCCCACGGCCAGCTTGGCGGCGATCTTGGCGATGGGGAACCCGGTGGCCTTGGACGCCAGCGCCGACGAGCGGCTCACCCGCGGGTTCATCTCGATGATGACCATGGCGCCGTTGGTGGGATCGAGGGCGAACTGCACGTTCGACCCGCCGGTCTCGACGCCGACCCGGCGGATGCAGGCGAACGCCGCGTCGCGCATGACCTGGTACTCGACGTCGCTGAGGGTCTGGGCCGGCGCCACGGTGATCGAGTCGCCCGTGTGCACGCCCATCGGGTCGAGGTTCTCGATCGAGCAGATGACCACGCAGTTGTCGGCGCGGTCGCGCATGACCTCGAGCTCGTACTCCTTCCACCCGGCGATCGACCGCTCGACGAGGATCTCGCTGATGGGGCTGGCGTCGAGGCCGGCGCGGGCCAGGTGCTCGAACTCCGCCCGGGTGGTGGCGATGCCCGTGCCCTTGCCCCCCAGGATGAACGCCGGGCGGATCACGACCGGCACCCCGATCGTCTCGATGACCGCCATCGCCTCGTCCATGGAGTGGGCCGTCGCCGAGGGCGGGACGCTCAGGTCGATGCCCTGCATGGCGTCCTTGAACCGCTGGCGGTCCTCGGCGGTGGCGATGGCCTCGGCGTTGGCGCCGATCAGCTCGGGCGTCCCCGGGGCGCCCACCACCTTGCGGTCGACCAGCTCCATGGCCAGGTTCAGCGCCGTCTGGCCGCCGAGCGTCGGCAGCACCGCGTCGGGCTGCTCGCGCTCGACGATCTTGGCCAGGTGGTCGGCGTCGAGCGGCTCGATGTAGGTGCGGTCGGCGAAGTCGGGATCGGTCATGATCGTGGCCGGGTTGGAGTTGGCCAGGATCACCCGGTAGCCCTCGGCCTTGAGGACCTTGCACGCCTGCGTGCCCGAGTAGTCGAACTCGCACGCCTGGCCGATGACGATCGGCCCCGCCCCGATGAGCAGGATCGACTCGATGTCGTCGCGTCGGGGCACCCGCTACCCGCTCCCCCGGGCGCGGCCGCCGCCGTCGCCGGTGCCGTCGATCAACGCCGCGAACTCGTCGAACAGGTAGGCGGCGTCGTGGGGCCCGGGCCCCGCCTCGGGGTGGTACTGCACGCCGAAGGCCCGCAGGCCGGGCGCCCGGATGCCCTCGATGACCCCGTCGTTGAGGTTGACGTGGCTCACCTCGACGTCGGCCCCGAGCGAGCCCTCGGCCACCGCGTAGTTGTGGTTCTGGCTGGTGATCTCCACCCGGCCGGTGGCGACCCGGCGCACGGGGTGGTTGCCCCCGTGGTGGCCGAAGGGCAGCTTGTGGGTGGTGGCGCCGAGCGCGGTCGCCAGCAGCTGGTGGCCGAGGCAGATGCCGAACACCGGTACCTCGCCCACCAGGCCCCGGATGGCCTCGACGGCGTTGCCCACCGCGGCGGGATCGCCGGGGCCGTTGGACAGGAACACGCCGTCGGGCCGGCGGGCCAGCACCTCGCCCGCGGGCGTCGCCGCCGGGACCACCGTGACGTCGCCCAGCCCCGCCAGGTGGCGGAGGATGGCGTGTTTGATGCCGAAGTCGTAGGCGACGATGCGGCGCTCGGCGCCGCCGGCCGCCGGCACCTCGTACGACCCTGCGCAGGTCACGGTGGCGACCAGGTCGACGCCGTCGGTGCCGGGCTCGCCGGTGGCCGCCGCCTTGAGGGCCACCTCGTCGGCGTCGCCGAAGGCGCCGGGCATGGCCCCGGCCTGGCGGATGTGGCGGGTCAGGCGGCGCGTGTCGACCCCGGCGATGCCGGGGACGCCGTGGCGGCGCAGGTAGGCGTCCAGGCCGTCGGTGGCCCGCCAGCTCGACGCCCGGCGGGACAGGTCCCGCACCACCACGCCCCGGGCGAACGGTCGCCGGCTCTCGTCGTCGACGCCGGTGGTGCCGTAGTTGCCGATGTGCGGGTAGGTGAAGGTGATGATCTGGCCCGCGTAGCTGGGGTCCGACAGCACCTCCTGGTAGCCCGACATCACGGTGTTGAACACCACCTCGCCGCCGGCGGCGCCGCCCGGCGCCGGGGCGCCGATGAGCTCGCCCTCGAACGTGGTGCCGTCGGCCAGGACCAGCAGCCCCTCGCGCACGGTCATCCGGTGCCCGGCCCGGGTGCGTGCGAGCGAACGTGCGGCGTGTCAGACGTCCGGGCGACGGGATCCGCCGCACGTTCGGGCGATGGGGCGGTGGGCGGATCCTGCATACTCATGCAGTGTAGTGAATGCCAGCCCTCCGGCGTCAACGCTGGGCCTCGGCGTCGATGACCACGGCCTCACCCGCCAGCAGCGTGTGCCGTACCCGGCCCGTCAGGGTCATCCCCGCGTAGGGCGTGTTGCGGCTGCGGCTGGCCAGGGCGTCGGGGTCGACCGTCCAGGTCGCCGCGGGGTCGACGACGCACAGGTTGGCCGGCCGGCCCTCGGCCACGGGGCCCCCGTGGGCCTCGGACACGCCGAGGATGGCGGCCGGCCGCCACGACAGCAGCCCCAGCACCTGCTCGACCGGCAGGTCGAGGTTCGTCAACGCCAGGCCGAGCGCCGTCTCCAGCCCGAGCATCCCGGGCGGCGCCTGGTCGAAGGGCTGCTCCTTCGTCTCGGGCGCGTGGGGGGCATGGTCGGTGGCGATGCAGTCGACCGTCCCGCTCGCCAGCCCGGCCCGCACCGCGGCGACGTCGTCGTCGGTGCGCAGCGGCGGATTCACCTTGAACACCGGGTCGTAGGTCGCGCAGCGCTCGTCGGTCAGGGTCAGGTGGTGGGGGGTCGCCTCGCAGGTGACGGCCAGGCCCTCGGCCTTGGCCGCCGCCACCAGCTCGACCGAGCGGCGGGTCGACAGGTGCTGGAAGTGCAGGGTGGCGCCGGTCATGCGGGCCAGCGCGATGTCGCGCATGACCATCACCTCCTCGGCCTCACGGGGCTGGCCGGGGATGCCGAGGCGCGCCGACCAGGCCCCCTCGTGCATGGCCCCGCCGCCCGCCAGCACGTCGTCCTCGCAGTGCTGGGCCAGCGTCACGCCCAGGCCCCGGGCGTACTCCATGGCCCGGCGCATCAGCCGGGCGTCCTGCACGCCGTCACCGTCGTCGGTGAAGAACCGCACGCCCAGCGCCGCCAGCTCGGCCATGGGCGTGAGCTGGGTCCCGGCCCGTCCCACGGTGATGGACGCCGAGGTGTGCACGTCGCAGCACGCGCCCCTGCCCAGCTCCAGCACCTCGCGCGCCACGCCCGCGGCATCGATGGCGGGGGTCGTGTTGGGCATGGCCAGGATGCAGGTGTACCCGCCCAGCGCGGCGGCCCGGGCGCCGGTCTCGACCGTCTCGGCCTCCTCCTTGCCGGGTTGGCGCAGGTGGCTGTGCAGGTCGACCAGACCCGGTGCGACCAGGCACCCGCCGGCGTCGAGCACCACGTCGGCGCCCAGCCCGGCGGCGTCGGCCCCGCCGGCCACGGCGGTGACACGGCCCTCGTCGACCAGCACGTCGGCCCGGCGGCGCCCGGTGGCGTCGACCACCTCGCCGCCCCTGATGAGGATGGACTTCATCGCTTCCCTTCCCGGAGGAGGTCGGGGCCCAGCTCGCGTCCCGAGCCCAACAGGTCGAACAACACCGCCATGCGCACCGCCACCCCGTTGCGCACCTGGTCGATGACCACCGAGCGGGGCAGGTCGGCGACGTCGGCCGCGATCTCCACGCCCCGGTTCATGGGACCGGGGTGCATGACGACGGCCTTGTCGCCCAGCAGGTCGACCCGTCGCCGGGTCAGGCCGTAGGACGCCGTGTACTCACGCAGCGAGGGCACCAGGGCCTCGTCCATGCGCTCGCGCTGCATCCGCAGCAGGTAGACGGCGTCGACCTCGGGCAGCACGGCGTCGAGGTCGTGGCTCACCCGGACCGGCCAGCCCTCCGTGGTGGGGGGCAGCAGCGTGGGTGGGGCCACCAGCGTGACCTCCGCACCCAGCCGCGTGAAGGCCAGCACGTCGCTGCGGGCCACCCGGCTGTGGTTGACGTCGCCCACGATGGCGATGTGGCGGCCCGCCACCTCGCCCAGGTGCTCGCGGAGCGTGTAGCAGTCGAGCAGCGCCTGCGTGGGGTGCTCGTGCCAGCCGTCCCCAGCGTTGATCACGCTGCCCGTGACCCACCGGGCGATCTGGTGGGGCACGCCGGCCGAGCGGTGGCGCACCACGATGGCGTCGACGCCCATCGCCTGGATCGTCTCCACGGTGTCGCGCAGCGACTCGCCCTTGTTCACCGAGGACGACGACACGGAGAAGTTGAGCGTGTCGGCCGAAAGCCGCTTGGCCGCCTGCTCGAAGCTGAGCCGGGTGCGGGTTGAGTCCTCGTAGAACAGCCAGGAGACCGTGCGTCCCTGCAGCGCGGGGACCTTGGGCATCCGCCGCTTGCCCACCTCGACGAAGCTGTCGGTGAGGGTCAGCAGACCTTCGATGTCGTCACCCGACAGGTCCCCGATGCCCAGCAGGTGACGTTGACCGCCGGTCACCGGTAGCCGTCCTTGTGCACCTCGCCCAGCTCGACGCCGTCCAGGGTGGCGTTGACCACCTCGTCGCGCCGGGTCGGCAGGTTCTTGCCCACGTAGTCCGGGCGCATGGGCAGCTCACGGTGGCCCCGGTCGACCATCACCGCCAGCTGCACCGCCCGCGGGCGCCCGTAGGTGTGCACCGCCTCGAGGGCCGCCCGGATGGTGCGGCCGGTGAACAGCACGTCGTCGACCAGCACGACCACCCTGCCGGTCAGGTCGACCGGGATCTCGGTCACCGCCGAGGGCAGCACCGGCCGGAGCCCGATGTCGTCACGGTGGAAGGCGACGTCGAGGGTGCCCTGGGGCGGGGCGGTGCCGTCGATCTTCGCCAGCGCCTCGGTCAGCGCCTCGGCGAAGGGCACACCACCAGTTTGCAGGCCGACGACCACGACGTCGTCGAGGCCTTGGTTGTGCTCGATCACCTCGTGCGCCATGCGCCACAGGGCCCGGCGCACGTCGTCGGCGTCGAGCACCCTCGTCCGGGCAACGAAAACGCCCCCGAACGGGGGCGTGTTGCGGCGTTCTCGTTCTGCCAATCGGGGACCTCCCCATCGTTCTGTCCGTACGGACCTCGCCGGGCCCGCTTCACGGTCAGGAGCGCAATGTAGCACCCGCGCCGACCGGCCCCGGTGACGGTCCCCGGACGCGCCGGGCCCCACGCCCGTCAGCGCGCGACCGCCACCGCCCCTGTCCGCGACCACACCACCGTCCCGGCCGCGGGCCCGAGCTCGGCCAGGCCCGCGGCGGCGGCGACCCGGGCCGAGGCCACGTTCGCCGGGTCGATGCGCGCCCACACCTGACTCAGCCCGCCGCCGGGCGAGAGCGCCCAGGCCACCAGCAGCTGCACCGCGGCGGAGGCCACCCCACGGCCCCGGTGACCGACCGCCACCCACCAGCTGATCTCGGCCCGCCGCCGGGCGCGGTCGAGGTTGCGGAGGCCGACCTCACCCAGCACGTCCGGGCCGCCGTCGAGCGGACCGATCACCAGATCGAGGCAAGCCCCCGCGGCCCGCCGCCCCGGGTCACCCGCGATCCACCGGGCCGCGGCCTCGGCCGACGTGGCGGCCGGCACCCGGCACCCCGCCGCCAGCACCGGGTCGGCCCACCCGGCGGCCAGCGCGGCGGCGTCGCCGGCGCCCGGCCGCCACGGCCGCAGGACGATGCCGGCCACCGCGTCGGCCAGCGGCGGCTCCGGCAGCTCCCAGGGCACCGTGCTCGCTCCCGAGGTCATCGACCCCGACGACCTGCACGGTCGAACGGTCGGGACCGGTGGGACGGTCGGGTCATGCGGTCCGGGCTGGTGCCGGTCATGACGGGGCGGCACCGGTGTCGGGGCGGGCCTCGGCGCCGACGGCGGACAGGACCCCGTTGACGAAGCGGGGCGAGTCGTCGCTGCCGAAGCGGCGGGCCAGCACCACCGCCTCGTTGATGATCAGCGCCGGGGACCGGTCGGGCACCTCGAACAGCTCGTAGGCGCCCATGCGGAGCACCGCCCGGTCGACCGCCGCCAGCCGGGCCAGCGACCACTTGGGGGCCACCAGCCGGCTCACCACCTCGTCGATGCGGGCCCGGTGGTCGTCCACGCCCTGGGCGAGCTCGCAGGCCAGCGCGTCGGGCCGCACCGGCAACCCGGCCAGCACGTCGACCACGGGCAGCCCTTTGGCCTCGGCCTCGTACAGCAGCTCGAGCGCCCGCTCACGGGCGGCGCGCCGGCTCTCCACCTCGGTGGGCTCGAGGTCGCCGGCCGGCGGACCGGGCGTCATGCCCGCGTCAGGTACTCGCCGCTGCGGGTGTCGACCTTGATGCGCTCGCCCTGGTTGACGAACAGCGGCACCTGCACCACGAGCCCGGTCTCGAGCGTCGCCGGCTTGCGGGCACCGGACACCCGGTCGCCCTGGATGCCCGGCTCGGTCTCGGCGACGGTCAGCTCGACGGCCGCGGGCAGGTCGATGCCGACGATCTCGTCGCCGTAGAACTGCAGCACGAGCGTCGAGCCGTCGACGACGTAGTTGGCGGCGTCGCCCAGTGCCGACCGCCCGACGTGGGTCTGCTCGTAGCTGTTGCTGTCCATGAACACGTAGTCGCCGCTGTCGCGGTACAGGAACTGCATGCCCCGCTTGTCGACGACGGCCCGCTCGACTCGTTCGTCGGCCCGGAAGGTCCTGTCGAGCACGCCGCCCGAGCGGACGTTGCGCAGCTTGGTGCGGACGAAGGCCGGGCCCTTGCCCGGCTTGACGTGCTGGAAGTCGACCACCTGGAAGAGCCCCTCGGAGAGATCGAGGGTCATGCCCGTCTTCAGGTCGTTGGTGGTGGTGGCGGCCATGGGTTCGGCTCCTGGCGCGTGGCGGTCAGAGGGAGGGGGCCTTGGGGGCCAGCGTCAGCGTGCGGCAGCCCTCGGCGGTGACCACGACCGTGTCCTCGATGCGGACGCCGCCGTGCTCGGGGAGGTAGACGCCGGGCTCGACGGTCACGACGTGGCCGTCTGCCAGGCTATCAGCCGCGGTGGCCGACACCCGAGGCGCCTCGTGGATGTCGAGGCCCACCCCGTGACCGGTGCCGTGGACGAACGCATCCTCCCAACCCACACCGCGCAGCACCGCTCGGCACGCCTCGTCGACGTCCCGGGCCTCGACGCCGGAGCGCACCGCCGCCACGCCGGCGGCCTGCGAGGCCGCGACGGCGTCGAGCATGCGGCGCTGCGTGTCGCTCGGCGCTCCCACCATCACCGTACGGGTCATGTCGGAGTGGTAGCCGTCCACCAGCGCACCGAAGTCGATGACGACGAGGTCGCCCTCGCCGATGCGGCGCCCGCCGGCGCGGTGGTGGGGCATCGACCCGTTGGGCCCCGAGGCCACGATGGTCTCGAAGGACGGGCCCTCGGCACCCAGCTTGCGCATCTGCCACTCGAGCTCGAGCGCCACCTCGGCCTCGGTCGCCCCCTCGCCCAGCCGGTGGCGCACCGCGGCCAGGGCCGCGTCCGCCACCGCGCAGGCGGCCTCGATGCGGGCCACCTCGCCGGCGTCCTTCACACGGCGGAGGTCTTCGACCAGGTCCTCGGTGGCCACGAGCTCGCTGCCCGCGAACCACTCGGCGGCGTAGCGCCGCTGCTGCGCCCAGGTGACCGCCGCCGCCTCGAGGCCCAGCCTCGCGAGGCCGGCGACGGGACCGGCCAGGTGCTCGCGCTGCTCGTCCGCGGTCCGCCCGATGGCGACCTCGGCGTCGACCCCGGCGGCGGCCAGCTCGCCCGCCGCCTGGTCGCGGTAGCGGCCGTCGGTGACGAACAGCAGGCCGTCCGCGGCCACGAGCAGCAGGGCGGCCGAGCCGGAGAACCCCGTCAGGTAGCGGATGTTGGTCAGGTTCGTCACCAGCAGGGCGTCGCACCCCGCGCCGGCCAGGGCGCCGCGGAGCCGGGCCGCACGATCGGCGACGTCCATCGGGGGCAGCGTGGCGCGGTCGAAGGTCACGCGCGCAGGATAGGCAGCTCCCCCGGCGGACCGTCGAGCCCGGCCGGCGGGCGTCGGGCTCCTTGCCGTCGAGCCGGGCCGTCGGGCGCTGTGCGGTCGAGCTGAGCCGTCGACCCCAGCGTCGAGCCCCGCCGTCGAGCGGCAC
This sequence comes from uncultured Acidimicrobiales bacterium, assembly GCA_963842395.1. Lineage (GTDB taxonomy): Bacteria > Actinomycetota > Acidimicrobiia > Acidimicrobiales > VFJN01 > ZC4RG19. The sequence goes on along the minus strand of CAWJGJ010000001.1, from coordinate 307,052 downwards.
CGGGTCCCGCCGGACGCCGGGCGCGGCTACGACCCACCGAGCAGGTGGGCCACGGCCGCGAGGGCCAGCTCGTAGCCGAGGCCGCCGAGCCCCGCGATGGTGGCGGTGGCCACCGGCGACACGACCGAGGTGTGGCGCCATGGCTCGCGCCGCTGGGGGTTCGACAGGTGGACCTCGACCACCGGCCCGTCGAAGGCGGCCAGCGCATCGTGGATGGCCCACGCGTAGTGGGTGAAGGCCCCGGGGTTCACGACGATGGCGGCGCACCGGCCGCGGGCCCGGTGGATCGCGTCGACCACCTCGCCCTCGTGGTTGGATTGCAGGTCCTCGAGGTCGAGGCCCCGGTCGCCGGCGGCACGACGGGCCGCGTCGACGTGATCGGCGAGGGTGGCGGTGCCGTACACCTCGGGCTCGCGCTGGCCGAGCAGGTTGAGGTTGGGCCCGTTGATCAGCAGCACCCGCGGGCGGGCGGACGGGGACGTCACGACCGGCCCGCCAGGGCGTCGAGCGCCACCGCCGCCGCACCGGGATCGACGCCGGGCACCACCTCGACCCCGTCGGGCCCGTCCAGCACGAAGGTCAGCCCGTCGACCGCCTTCTTGTCGCGGGCCATGAGGGCGAGCAGCTCGGCGGTGTCGGCCGCCTCGGGCAGGCCCGGGCGCAGCCCGTACGCCTCGACGACCCGGCGGTGCTCGTCGACCCGCGACCGGTCGATGCGCCCCAGGTGGTGGGCCAGCTCGGCCGCGTACACGAGGCCGACGGCCACCGCCTCGCCGTGGCGCAGGTCGTAGTCACCCGCCGTCTCGAGGGCGTGGGCGAGGGTGTGGCCGTAGTTGAGCGTGGCCCGGCCCCGGCGGGAGGTCACGTCCTCGCGCTCGTCGGCCGCCACGACCGCCGCCTTGATGCGGACGCAGGCCGCCACGCGCTCGCCCAGCGGCAGGCCCAGCAGGTCGTCACCCGTGAGGAAGTGGTACTTGGCCATCTCGCCCCGGCCGCTCGCCTGCTCGCGCTCGGGCAGCGTGGCCAGCGTCTCGGTGTCGCACAGGACGGCGTCCGGCTGCCAGAACGCGCCGACCAGGTTCTTGCCCTCGGGCAGGTTGACCCCCGTCTTGCCGCCGATGGCGGCGTCGACCATGCCCAGCAGCGTGGTCGGCACGTGCGTGACCCCCACCCCGCGGTGGTACACGGCGGCGGCGAACCCTGCGGTGTCGGTGACCACGCCCCCGCCCACGGCGACGACGTGGTCGCTGCGGGTGAGCCCCCAACGCGACCAGGCCCGGCACAGGTCCTCGACCGTGGCCAACGACTTCGCCTGCTCGCCCTCCCCGACGGGGAACACCTCGTGCTCGCGCCCGGGGTCGACCGTGACGCCGATGCCGGGCTGCGTCACCACCGCCACCCGGCGCACCGCGGGCGCCAGCATGTCGGCCAGCAGGCCCCGCACGCCGGGGCCGACGACCACCGGGTAGTGGCCTCCTCCCGCCTCGACCGTCACTGTGGTGGCGCCCGCCCTGATCACGGCCCGCTCACCGGCCGACCGCGGTGGCCCGGCCCACCAGCGCGGCGATGTGGCGGGCGAGCGCCCGCTTGGGCTTGTCGTCACCCGCGTGGAACGGCTCGACGTCGACCTGCGCGTCGGCCACCTGCTCGTACAGCGCCGAGCGCTCGGCGAGGAGGCCGGCGAGCGTCGCCTCGACGCGTGCGGCACCAGCGTCGCGCTCCCGCCGCCGTGGCCCGGATCGGTGCCCGCGGCGGCCAGCAGGGGCCGGTGGGTGGGGTCCGTGCGCCGGGCCAGGAACTCGGCCGAGGCCCGGAGCCACACGACGAACGCCCCCGACTCCGCCAGCGCGGCCCGGTTGGCGGGCTCGGTCACGAGCCCGCCTCCGGCGGCGACGACGAGCGGATGGGGCCGGGCCAGCAGGTCGGCCACCACCTCGGTCTCGATCCGGCGGAAGGCGCGCTCGCCCTCGCGCTCGAACATGGTGGGGATCGTGATGCCCGCCCGGAGCTCGACCTGCTCGTCGACGTCCGCGAACGGGCGGGCGAGCTCCTTGGCCAGGCGCCGGCCGACGGTGCTCTTGCCCACACCCATCAGCCCCACCAGCACCAGGTGGCGAGCGGGGTCACCCATCGCGCAGGCCCGCCTCGAAGGCGCCCTTGTTGCGGACGATCTCGGGCAGCGAGTCGCCGCCGAACTTGCGGAGCGCCTCGCCCGCCAGCACGAGCGCCGTCATCGTCTCGGCCACGACGCCCATGGCCGGTACCGCGGTCACGTCGGTGCGCTCCTTGAAGCTGACCGTGGGCTCCTTGGTCTCGACGTCGACCGTGCCGAGGACCGGCCGGTTGAGGGTGGCCAGCGGCTTCATCGACGCCCGGCACACGACCAGCTCGCCGGTGGACATACCGCCCTCGATGCCGCCGGCGCGGGTGGTGGTCCGCCGGTAGGCACCCGCGTCCGCATCCCAGCTGATCGGGTCGTGGGCCTCGGACCCGGGGAGGCCCGCCACCTCGAACCCGTCGCCCACCTCGACGCCCTTGACCGCCTGGATGCTCATCAGCGCCTGGGCCAGCAGGCCGTCCAGCCGGCGATCCCAGTGGACGTGGCTGCCCAGGCCGACGGGCACGCCGTAGGCCAGCACCTCGACGACGCCCCCCAGGCTGTCCCCCGCCTTCGAGACGGCCTTGATCTCCTCGATCATCGCCTCCTCGACCACCGGGTCGAAGCAGCGCAGGGCCGAGGCGTCGACGCGGGCCAGGTCGCCCGGCCGCGGCCGGTCGGGCGACTTCGACCGCACCGACCCCATCTGGACCACGTGGGAGATCACCTGCACGCCCAGCTCGTCCAGCAGGGCCTTGGCCAGTGCGCCCGCGGCCACCCGGGCCGCGGTCTCGCGGGCCGAGGCCCGCTCGAGCACATCCCGGGCGTCGCGGAAGCCGTACTTCTGCATGCCCGCCAGGTCGGCATGGCCGGGACGGGGCTGGGTGAGCGGTGCCTTGGTGACGCCCGGCTCGACCGCCATCTCCTCGTGCCACTTGTCGGAGCGCGACCACTCGGTGTTGGCGATCTCGATGGCGACCGGCGAGCCCAGCGTGCGGCCGTGCCGGATCCCGCCGACGATGGTGAGCTCGTCCTGCTCGAAGCGCATGCGGGGCCCGCGGCCATAGCCCAGGCGGCGGCGGGCCAGCTCCGTGCCGATCTGGTCGACCGTGACGGGCAGACCCGCGGGCAGCCCCTCGACGATGACGGCGAGGGCGCGGCCGTGGGATTCGCCAGCGGTCAGGTACCGGAGCACCTCACGACGATACCGGTCGCTCCCCGCACGACCGGAACCGGATGACAGCCCCTGGGCCGGCGAGCGCCGGGCTCACACGAGCGCGAGGCACACCGCCATGCCGCCGGCGGCGATGGCCGGGCCGAACGGGAACGGGTGGTCGCGGCCGCGCACCACCAGCAGGACGACGCCCACCACCGAGCCGGCGAGCCCGGCCAGGAGGCCGGCGTTGACAGCGCCCTGCACCGCGGTGAGCACCGGATGATCGGCCCGCCAGGCGCACCAGCCGGCCGCCGCGCCCATCAGGGTGGCGAGCCGCACGTCGCCGAAGCCGAGGGCGCGGGGGGACACGAGGTGCAGCACGAGCAGGAGCCCGCCGTAGGCCGCGGCACCCACGACCGCGCCCCCCAGCCGGCGGGCCGGGCCGTCGACGACGGCGACCAGGACCAGGCCGGCGGCCACCGCGGCCCCGGTGAGGTACACGAACCGGGTCGGGATGCGCATGACGCTCACGTCGACCGCCGACATCGCCACCGACCCGGCCGCCAGCGCCAGCATCGGCACCAGGGCGGCCGACCAGCCGACGGCGGCCGCCGTCGCCGCCAGCGCGGCGCCGGTCACCAGCTCGACGGCCAGGTAGCGGCCCGCGAGGCCGGCGTGGCACCGGCGGCACCGCCCCCCCACCACCGCGGCGGGCAGCGCCCGCACGCCACCGAGCGCGAGCGGCCGCTCGCACGCCCAGCACCGGGCCGGCGGGCGGCCCACCTCGGCGGCAGCCGGCACCCGTCCCAGGCACGACGGCAGGACCACCCTCCACCCGATCCACCACGCGATCGCGTAGTTGAGCATCGGGCCGACCAGGGCGATGCCGGCGACGGCCGCCACCGCCGCCAGGGCCAGGTCGGTCACCTCGACCCGCCCGCGGCGGCCGAGCCGCGGCCGGCGGATCTGCCGGTGCGGATGGCGGAACTGATGTCCGTGCTCGTGTCGGTGCGGTCAGGGCGGGGAGAACCCGCCGGTCAGCGCACGCTCGACAGGAAGCTGATCAGCCGGCCCCTCTGGGCGACGTCCTCGCCCTGGGCGGCACCCCGGGCGCCGGTCGAGCCGCCTGCGTTGCCCACGGTGGACTGCACCGCGTTGCGGGCCTCGGGGCTCATGGCGGCCACGTGCGGCACGACCTCGCCGTCGGCCGACGGCGGGCGGGTGGGGCCCAGGCTGCTGAGGCCGCTGAACGGCGAGGAGACGGTCCCACCGCCGGTGTCGTCGGCCGCCCAGTGCAGGTCGGGCGGCAGGGACGACGGCGAGACGGGCGGGATGCGCCCCGTGTCGCGGGACGTCGGGGCCGGGCCCAGGCGGCCGCCGTCGAACGGGGACGGGCCGGGGGCCGGCGTGGGCGGGACCGAGGGACCACGACCGCGGGGGGCCGGACCGGCGCCGTTGTCGGCGGAGGGCAGGGCCCGCGGCGGGACGGACGGCGGCAGGGCGGGCCGGGCGGTGCCGTCGGACGCCGGGGGCCGCGACGAGATGTTGGGGCTGCGGCGCGCCGGCGGCCCGGGCTGCCCGGGCTCGGTGGCGCCGGGGGCCGGGCGGGCACCACTGTCGTTGGTGCGCGCGGGCGGCGCCGGCGCGCGGCCGGAGCCCGCCGGCATCGACGTGCCCCCCGGGATCGCAGGCGTCGACCCGGTGGTCGGCTCGCCACCGCGTGACCCGCGGCCGCGGCCGAGACGGGAGGCGAGGCCGCCCTTGGCAGGCGGCTCGGTGGCCGGCGCGGGCGGCACGACCGGCGCGGGCGGGGGCGCCACCACCGTGTCGTCGAGCGAGGCCCGCACGTGGCCGTTGCCCGTCGGCAGCGGCCGCGGGGGCTCGGCGGGGATCGCCGCCGTCTCGCCGGTCAGCCACCCGGCACGCTGGGCCTCGCCCACCGACGAGGGCCGGCCGAGCGGGCCGGCGTCGGGCACGGGCGAGCGGCGCGGGAGCTCGGACGGCTGCGAGCGGGAGGGGGTCACCCGCGAGGTGCCGGGGCCCTCGACGTCGGCCACCCCGAGGTCGACGAGGTCACGCACGGCGCGGGAAACGCCGAGCTCGGTCATGCCGAGGGCGGACGCCAGCTCGCCGACGGTGCGGCCGGACGACACGGCCACCACCGACCGCCAGCGATCGGCGTCGATGGTGACCTCGTCGGCCGACAGGTCGGTCGCCAGACTGACCTCGTGCTCGAGCGAGGGCACCACGGCCTCCAGCTCGCTCCACTCGCTGAGCAGGGAGTTGGCGCGTCGCAGCACGGTCTCGACGTCCTCGGGCTCGCCCGCACCGGTGGCCGCGTCGTCGCCGTCGAAGGCGAACGAGCCGCTCTCGAACCGGAGGAGCTCGAAGACGACCTCGTCGGTGGGCGTCCCGGCGATGACACGGTCCGCGTCGGCATCCGCGATGCCGCCCTCGGCCAGCCAGACGCTGCCCCGCCCGCGGTCGCCCTCGATCCGGAGCCGTCCGGTCTTCGAGGTGGTCGCGAGCAGGCGCAGCACATCGGGGAGAGAGAAGGTGTCGAGAGTCCCTTGCAGCGCCAACGCAGTACCTCCGGTTGTGTTGCTTCCCGCCATCGTTCCCAGCACTTTCGACCAGAAGCCTAGGCCGCGCGTAGCGCCGCTACCCAGCACTGATGTGGCCGGGGCCGGGTGATTCTCGTGTTACACCGGCTCCGACCAGGGTTTCAGTCCCGTTACGACGAGGCGTCGGGCGCGCTCCGGCGGGCGAGCTCACGCCGGGTGGCGGCGGTCATCGCGTCGACCGGCGGCTCGGCGCCGGTCCAGCGGCGGAAGGCGTGGGCGGCCTGGTGGACGAGCATGCCGACGCCGTTGGCCGCCGTCGCGCCCTGCGCGGTCGCCGCCGCCAGCAGCGGCGTCTCGAGCGGGTGGTAGATCAGGTCGACCACGAGCTGGCCGGGCCCCAGCAGGCCCGGGTCGAGGGGGAGGGCCGGGGTGCCCGCCTCCGGGGCGCCCATGCCCAGAGGGGTGGCGTTGACCACGAGCTCGGCGGCCGCGACCTCGGGGGGCCCCGCCACCCGACCGCGCGGGCCCGCCAGCCGGGCCGCCTCGGCGGCGCGCCCGGGCGAGCGGTTGACCACGGCCACGTCGGCGGCCCCGGCGCCACCGAGCGCGTGGGCCACGGCCCGCCCGCCGCCCCCGGCGCCTACGACGACGCAACGCCGGCCCGCCACCTCGAAGCCCTGGTCGGCCCGCAGCGCGTCGAGGAAGCCGGCACCGTCGGTGTTGTCGCCCACCAGCCTGTCGCCCCGCCAGAACACGCAGTTCACGGCGCCCAGCTCGGCTGCGACCGGCGTGCGCTCGTCGACCGCCCGGCACACGTCGGCCTTGTGGGGCATCGTCACGGACAGGCCACCCAGGCCGAGCGTGCGCATGGCCGCGACGGCATCGCCGCCGTGCCCGGCGGCCACCTCCAGCGCCACGTACACCCAGTCGACCCCGGCCGCCGCGAACGCGGCGTTGAGGATGGCGGGCGAGAGCGAGTGACGGACCGGCCGGCCGATGACCGCCGCCAGCCCGGTGGCGCCGGTGATCACCGCCTCGCCCTCAGCCGCACCGGCCGGCCGCGACGCACCGCTCCTTGGCGTCCTCGAACTCGGCCGCCGAGCTGGTGAACAGGCTGGACCCGTCGTCCTTGGTGACGTCCAGGATGTAGTAGATCCAGTCGCCCTCGGCGGGCGAGAGCGCCGCCTCGATCGCCGCCTGCCCGGGCGAGGCGATGGGCGTGGGCGGCAGGCCCAGCTGAGCGCGGGTGTCGTAGGGCGTGTTGTCGTTGAGGATCTCGGTGGTGAGGTCGCAGGGCGTGCCCCCGAGCTCGTAGCAGCTGGTGGCGTCGATGCCGAGCGGGATGTCCTGGTCGAGGCGGTTGTAGACGACCCGCGCCACCCGGGGCCCGTCGGCCGGGATGCCCGCCTCGCGCTCGATCATCGACGCCACGATCAGGATCTCGTACGGCGTCTTGCCCATCGCGGCGGCCCGGGCCTCGAGGTCGACCTCGGTGGCCACCTCCTGGAACTGGTCGACCATGCGCCGCACCACGATGAGCTCGGTGTCGCCCTCCTCGACGGTGTAGGTCTCGGGGAAGAGGACCCCCTCCAGCAGCGTCTGCTGGGCCGGGATCAAGCGGCGAGCGCGACGCGGGATCGGCCAGGGCCGCCCGCATGCCCTGGACGGTGAAGCCCGGCACGCCGTCCTCGGGATCGGCCAGGCGCGCCGCGATCTGTGCCTGGGTGAGGCCCTCCGGCACCGTCACCAGCCGCGAGTCGGGCGGCAGGGGCTCGGCGGCGAGGGCGTCGATCGCCTCGGTGAACGACGAGTCGACCCGCATCAGGTAGCTGCCGGCCTGGATGGTGCCGACGTCGCGCAGCTTCGTGTACCAGTCCCACACCGTGGCGTCCGAGATGACCCCCGCCTCGGCCAGGATGTCGCCGACCCCCGCTGTGCTGGTGCCCTCGGGCACGTCGACCAGCACCTCGTCGCCCTGGGGGCCCGGCGGGTCGATCCGCTCCTGCACCCAGGACCAGCCGTACCAGCCGAGCGCCCCCGCGATGACCACGAGGACGGTCAGGACGATCAGCGCGTTGCGGCAGCCCCGGCGCTTGGGGAGGTCGTCGCCGCCACCGTCGCCCTCGTCGTAGTCGTCGTAGTAGGAGTCGTCGCCGTAGGCGTCGTCCGGATGGCCGCCCGGATGATCCGGGTCCGGAAAGCTCCCCGCCCCGGTGCCGCCGTCGTCCCACCGCTCGCCGCGGCCCGGCGGCGTGGCATAGGACGGGACCTCGGCCGTGGCCGGGTAGCCCGCCGGCTCGGGGACCCGCATCGCGATCTGGTCCATGGGCTGCTCGTCCCACGCGACGTTGCCCGCCGACCAGGCGCCGGCCGGCCCCATCCCGGGCCCCGCCCCGCGCGGCCCGGGCACGCCGCCGCGGGCCTGCCGCGTCCGGTCGGGGTACGAGGGCCCCCGCGTCGGCGGCATCCGGGGCTCAGCCGGGGCGGGAGCACGCCGCGGCCCCGAGGGCCCGGTCCGGGCGGACGGCCCCGTGGGCGGCGCGTCGAGCGGGTGGCCGACCGGCATGATCACCTCGCCGGACGTGGGACTGCGGAGCGCGCCGCGCCCGACTCCCCGCCCGGACGGCGGCCCACCCGCCGGGGCGCGCCGCGGCGGCGGGGCGGCGGCACGCGGCGGCGGCCCGAGCGGCGGGGAGAACCCGCCGGGGTCGGCGACCACCGGGTCACCGCCCGGCCGACCCCTGCCGCCGCGTCCGGTGCGCGGGCCGGGACCGGGCGCCGGTCGCCCGGTGGCGGCGACGTCCCGTGCGGGCGCGGGCGCCGGGCGGGGCCCGGACGGCACCCCGGGTCGGGTGGCCCGGCCGCGGGCGCTGGTGTCGCGCGGCGGCATCGGGGCGGGACCGGCGGGGCCCGCCGGCGGGCGGCGGGGACGGTCGGGGATCACCTCGTGCTCGCCGCTGAGATCGCTGACGTCCGCGGGGTCGAAGCCGGCGGGCGCGGTGCCGGCGTCGCCCGCGCGCCGCCGGGTCTTGCCCGGCGTGCCGCCGTTGTCCCGCGTCCAGAAGTCGTCGAAGCCGCCCTCGCGCCCGCCGCGCCCGCGCCGCCGGCGCGATCCTCGGGGTTCGTCATGGTCGGAGGACGACATGCTCTCGTGCGGTCTCCGTGCGGTCCGTCTGTGGCGTTCGGGACTCTGGTGATGTTCGTCGGCGGCGGCCTCGACGTCGATGCCCGCCCGCGCTTCCAAGGCGTAATCGCCTCGGTCCCTGCGGCGGTGTCGTTGACGAGGTCACCGTCGTGGCTGTCCAGCATCCAGCCACGACTGCAGGATCACCGTAGCAGCGACCTGGTCCACGACTCGGCGACGCTTGCCCCTACGCACGCCCCCGGCGCGCAGGCTGCGCTCGGCCTGCACCGTGGACAGCCGCTCGTCCCAGGTGACGATCTCGGCGTCCACGGCACCCCTGAGCTGGTCGATCTCGTCGAGCACCGCCTGCGCGGCCGGGCCCACCGACCCGTCGAGCGACAGCGGCATGCCCACCACCAGCACGTCGGCCCCGGCCTCGTCGACGAGGGTCGCGATGTGCCGGTGGTCACGCTCGTGGTCACCCGAGCGGTGCACGACCTCGTACGGCGTGGCGACGGTGCCCGCGCTGTCGGACAACGCCACGCCGATGCGGCGGGTGCCGATGTCGAGCGCCAGGGCGCGGCTCACCGGTGCCCACCCGCGCGGTCACGTGCCGGCGGCCGCCGCCCGCGCCTGGTCGAGCGCCTCGTCGAGGCGCGACGGGTCCCGCCCGCCGGCCACCGCCAGCTCGGGGTTCTTGCCGCCGCCCCCGCCGCCCACGGTGCGGGCCGCGTCGGCGATGAGCGTCTTGGCGTCGAGGCCGCTGTCCCTGGTGGAGGCCGCCACGAGTGCGACGCCGCCGCCCTCGGGCTCACCGCCGACGACGACCGCCCGGACGCCCGGCTGCTGCCGGACGGCCAGGGCCAGCTCGCGCACCTCGTCGCGGCTGGTGCCGTCGACCCGGGCGACCACCACGCCGTCGACCGCGGTCGCGGCCAGCTCGGCGGCCCGGTTGCCGGCGGCCTGGCGGCGCAGTCCCTTGATCTCGTCGCGCGCGGCCTTCAGCTCGCTGCGCAACTTCTCGGCGGCGGCGGGCAGCTCGTCGGGGGTGGTGCCCAGCGCCTCGGCGGCGCGGGCGACGAGGCCCTCCTCCTGGCGGAGGCGGTCGATGGGGCCGAGACCGGTGACGGCCTCGATTCGGCGCAGGTTCGAGCCGATCGATCCCTCGGCCACCACCTTCACCGGGCCGATGTCGCCCAGGCGGCGCACGTGGGTGCCACCGCACAGCTCGACCGAGTGGTGGCCGGCTTCGAGCACCCGCACGATGTCGCCGTACTTGTCGCCGAAGAAGGCGATGGCGCCGAGCTCACGGGCCTCGTTCATCGTGGTCTCGAAGTGGCGCACCGGTGCGTTCTCGAGGATCTCCCGGTTGGCCAGGTCCTCGATGGCGCGGATCTGCTCGGCGGTCACCGGCTCGAAGTGGCTGAAGTCGAAGCGCAGCCGGTCGGGCGCCACCAACGAGCCCTGCTGCTTGACGTGGGTGCCGAGCACCTCGCGTAGCGCCCAATGCAGGATGTGGGTGCCCGTGTGGTTGCGACGGATGGCGTCGCGGCGGTCGCCGTCGATGCGGGCGTCGGCCTGCTGGCCCACCTCGATCGTGCCCTCGCGCACCACGAACGCGTGGCGGTGCAGACCGGGGAGGCCGTAGGTGGTGTCGGACACGTCGACGATGCCGGTGGGGGTGATGACGTGGCCCGTGTCGCCGATCTGGCCGCCGGCCTCGGCGTAGAACGGCGTGCGGTCGAGGTAGAGGCCGTCGCCGACGATGCCGATGATCGTGGCCTTGGTCTCGTACTCGTCGCGCCCGGTGAACACCGTGGGGCCGTGCTCGGCCAGCAGGCGCTGCTGCTCGGTGACCTCGTCGCCGGTGGCGACCGCGCCCGTCCTGCCGGCGGCGCGCGCCCGCCGCCGCTGCTCGTCCATGGCCGTCTCGAAGCCCGCCACGTCGACCGCGAAGCCCCGCAGGTCGGCCGTCTCCTGGGTGACCTCGAAGGGGAAGCCGTAGGTGTCGTGGAGCTGGAAGGCCACCGAGCCCGGCAGCGTGCCCCCGGGCTGCAGCTTGTCGAGCTGGCCGTCGAGGATCTGCGAGCCGGACGCCAGGGTGCGGCGGAACGACTCCTCCTCGCGGGTGATGATCGGCACCACCAGGTCGCGCCCCTCGACGATCTCGGGGTAGGCGTCGCCCATCAGCCCGATGGTCCGCTCGACCATGGCGGGCAGGACGGGCCGCTCGACGCCCAGCAGGTAGGCGAAGCGGATGGCCCGGCGGATGATGCGGCGCAGCACGTAGCCGCGGTCCTCGTTGGAGGGGATCACGCCGTCGGCCACCAGGAAGGTCATGGTGCGGGCGTGGTCGGCCAGGAGGCGCAGGGCGATGTCGCCGAGGTCGGACGCGCCGAGGCGGTGGCCCGTGACCGACTGGGCCTCCTCGACCAGCGCCGCCAGCGTGTCGCAGGCGTAGACGTCGGGCGAGCCGGCGAGGGTGGCCATCAAGCGGTCGAGGCCCGCCCCGGTGTCGATGTTCTTGGACGGCAGGTCGCTGAGCTCGCCGTCGGTGCCCCGCAGGTACTGCGGGAACACCAGGTTCCACAGCTCGACGTAGCGGTTCTCGGACGCCGGGTTGGCCGGCCCGCCCTCGGGGCCCAGCTCGGGCCCGTTGTCCCAGAAGATCTCGGACGACGGGCCGCACGGCCCCGTGTCGCCCATCTCCCAGAAGTTGTCCTTCCCCAGGCGCTGGATGCGGTCGCGGGGGAAGCCGACCCCGTCGGCCCACAGCGCCTCGGCCTCGTCGTCGCTGTCGTGGACGGTGACCCACAGGCGGTCGGGGTCGAGCTCCAGCACCTCGGTGACGAACTCCCACGCCCAGCTGATGGCGTCGGCCTTGAAGTAGTCGCCGAAGCTGAAGTTGCCCAGCATCTCGAAGAAGCTGAGGTGGCGTTGGGAGCGCCCGATGGCGTCGAGGTCGTTGTGCTTGCCCCCGGCCCGCACGCAGCGCTGCACCGACACCGCCCGGGGCGGGTCGTACGGCACCGGCTCCTCGCCCAGGAACAGGGGGACGAAGGGCATCATCCCCGAGTTGGTGAACATGGGGGCGCTGGGGTGCGTCGGGACGAGGCTCCCCGAGGGCACGAAGGTGTGCTGCCTGGCCACGAAGAAATCGGTCCAGGCGCGGCGTAGCTCGGCAGATGTCCGCGGTGCCATAGGTGGCGGTCAGCCTAGTGCTGACGTGCGGGTTCGCCCCGCAGGGTTCTGCCCGGGGGCGCCGGCGTGCGGGGCGTCGGCGGCACCGGCGCCCGGGGCCAGCTCGGCCCGCAGCGCAGCCTCGCGGTCGGCCATGGCGTGGCGCCCCTCGCGCAGGGCGCCCCGCAGGTCGGTGCCGAGCCGGCGCACCGACGTGGTGACGTCGGCCTGCACCCGCTCGGGCGTGTAGCGGCGCACCGCACGCAGCGCCCGGCGCCTGATCCACATGGCGCCCCCGAAGCCGGCGGTCACGCCGGCACCGAACCAGAACGTGCGCTTGAACATCGGCGTCAGCCCTCGGCCTTGCGTCCCCGGAGCCGGCGGGCGGCCTTGGCCGTGCCGCTGGCGAACGCCACGCCCTTGATCACGGGGTTGGCCATGGCGATGTAGGCCAGGCGCGACGCGGAGTCGACCGTCCCCGTCACCGACTCCGCGGTGGTGACCAGGCCGTCGAGGCGCATGATCTCGTAGTTGGCGGCCTCGACCGTGTCGCGCAGGTCGTCGAGCACCGGCACCGTCTCCGTGCGCAGCAGGGTCGCGACCTCGCGCAGGGCCCGCAGCGTCCGCACCAGCGACGTCACGCACACCGCGAGCAGCACGACCGCCACCACGCTGCACGCGGCGACGATCACCGCCGCCAGGTCGGCGGCGCTCACCGGTGCACCCTTCGGGATGCACCCGGTGAGCGACCGGCACTGCGTGCCGGGTACCGCACTGCGCTCATGGTTCGCTCGCTGCGCTCGCTCACGTGGTGCACCCTTCGGGATGCACCCGGTGAGCGACCGGCACTGCGTGCCGGGTACCGCACTGCGCTCATGGTTCGCTCGCTGCGCTCGCTCACGTGGTGCACCCTTCGGGATGCACCCGGTGAGCGACCGGCACTGCGTGCCGGGTACCGCACTGCGCTCATGGTTCGCTCGCTGCGCTCGCTCACGACGAGGCCTCCTCGCCCGTTGGGGGGCCGTCGTGGTGCGGGCGCTCGGCCAGTCGGTCCATGCGGTCGGCGATCTCCTGCTCGTAGCCGTGCCGGGAGGGCTGGTAGTACACCGCGTCCCGGGCGTCGTGCGGGAGGTAGTGCTGGTCGACCCAGCCTCGCGGGTCGTCGTGAGGATACTCGTAGCCGACCCCGTGCCCGAGTGAGTGGGCCGAGCGGTAGTGGGCGTCCCGCAGGTGCATGGGCACCTCGCCGCCCACGCCGTTGCGCACGTCCTCGCGGGCGCGCCAGATGCCGAGCGCCGACCGGTTGGACTTGGGGGCGGTGGCCAGGTGCACCACGGCCTGCGCCAGGTTGAGCTGGGCCTCCGGCAGTCCGACGTACTCGACGGCGTGGGCCGCGGCGGTGGCGACCACGAGGCCGAGCGGGTCGGCCTCGCCCACGTCCTCGCTGGCCAGCACGACGAGGCGGCGGGCGACGAAGCGGGCGTCCTCTCCCGCCTCGAGCATGCGGGCCAGGTAGTGGAGCGCGGCCTGGGGGTCGGAGCCCCGGATGCTCTTGATGAACGCCGAGATCACGTCGTAGTGCTCGTCCCGGCCATAGCGGTGCAGCTTGGTGCCGAGGGCCGCCTCGGCGTCGGCGACGGTGACGAGGGGCGTGGCGGCACCCGGGTCGCGGGCGCGGGCCAGGGCGACGGCGACCTCGAGGCTGGTCAGGGCGTGGCGGCCGTCGCCCCCGGCCCGGTCGGCGAGGTGGGCCAGCGCCTCGTCCGCGGCGGCGGCGCCCTCGGCCTCGAGGCCCTTGCCCAGCAGGGCGGCGACCGCCTCGGGGCCGAGGGGCTCGAGGCGGAACAGCGTCGAGCGCGACAGCAGCGGCGCGTTGACCTCGAAGTAGGGGTTCTCGGTGGTCGCGCCCACCAGCACCAGCAGCCCGCTCTCGACGGAGGGGAGCAGGGCGTCCTGCTGGGCCTTGTTGAACCGGTGCACCTCGTCGAGGAACAGGATCGTGCCCTGCCCCCGCTCCCCCAGCCGCTGCTGGGCCCGGGCCACCGCCTCTCGCACGTCCTTCACGCTGGCCGACACGGCGGAGAGTTGCTCGTAGGCCTTGGCGGTGTGGCGGGCGATGACCTGGGCGAGCGTGGTCTTCCCGGTGCCCGGCGGTCCCCACAGGATGGCCGACGACAGCCGATCCGACTCGACGAGCACGCGCAGCGGCCTGCCCGGCCCGACCAGCTCGTCCTGCCCGACGATGTCGTCGAGCCGGAGGGGGCGCAGCCGCGCCGCCAGGGGTGCCTGCTGGGCGAGCGACTCCTCGGCCGCCGCCGCGAACAGATCGCCGCCCCCGGACCCCGACGTGCGCGCCATCCCGGCGAGGCTAACGGGACGACCGCCGTGGCACGGGCGTGCGCTTACGACAGAATGAGGCCGTGACCATCTCGCCGCGCCCGCAGCGCCTCACCAGCGACGAGGTGTCGCTCGTCCTGCACCGCGTGGCCGACATCGAGGCCGCCGAGCGCCCGACCGGCACCGTCGACGGCTACGAGGCCGCAGCCGTGGTCGAGGCCGCCCGCGAGGTGGGCCTGTCGCCGGCCGCGGTGCATCAGGCGGTGGCCGAGCTGCGGGCGGGCGCACTCACCCCCGAGCCACCGCCCGGCGCCCCGGCCAGGCGCTCGCCCTCGCGGGGAGCCGCCTCCCGCCAGGTGGTGCAGCAGCGGCTGGTCGACGTGCGCCCCACCCAGGTGCAGGCGACGATCGACGGCTTCATGCGCACCCAGATGTTCGAGCTGCGGCGCCGCTCCGGGGACCGGTCGCTCTACCGGCAGCGCAGCGACCTGCTCGCCCACGTCCGGCGGCGGCTCGACTTCGGGGGGGCCATCAAGCTCGACGGGCTCAGTTCGATCGACGTCGTCGTCGCGCCCGCCGACGACGACCGCACGCTGGTGCGGGTCCAGGCCGACCTGGTGGCCAGCCGCACCAACGCCCTGGCCGGCGGTGCCGCGGTGGGTGCGGCCGTCACGATGTTCACCGGGCTGACGGGCGCCCTGTTCCAGGAGGCCGGCCTCATCTTCGCCGCCCTGCCCGCCGGCGTGCTGGTGGGCAGCGGCAGCATGCGGGTGGCCGGCGGGCGCTGGCAGCACCGGCGCGACGACGTGGCCGAGGTCCTGGCCTCGCTTCTCGACCGACTCTGACCACGCCCCCGCGACTACCCGCCGGGGTCGGTCCCCTCGTCCGCCGGCTCGAGGAGGGCGTCGTTGTCGACCACGATGCCCAGCGCGGCGAGCACGGGGAGGCCCAGGTCGACCAGCTGCCCGGCGTCGATGACCACGTTGCGCAGGCCGGCCAGCCCCGATGCCCCCGCGAAGGTCGAGCCGTGCAGCGCCACGTCCCGGAGCTCCAGCGATGACAGCTCGGCGCCGTCGAGCCGGCAGTCGGCCAGGCGCGACGCCGTCACCCGGGCCTCGTACCAGTCGCTGCCGGTGAGATCGCAGCCCGTGACCTCGCACCGGTCGAGGCGGGCCAGGCGCAGCCAGATCTCGTCCGCCCGGGTGTCGATGAGACATGTATCGCTGGCCACGAGGTCGGCGGCCACGACGCCCGACATCCGGCAGCCGCGGAACGCGACCCGCTCGAACGTCGAGGCGGCGAAGGTGACGCCCGCGAGGTCGCAGTCGACGACCTCCACGTCGACCAGCCGGAGGCCCCGGAACACCGCACCCGGCAGGCGCAGGCCCGACAGCCTCGAGCGCATCACGGTCAGCCCGTCGAGCTCCAGGTCCACCGCGGTACCGGGTCCCAGCACGACCTCGTCCAGGCGTTCGTCGTCCTCCACGCCGGCCAGGTCGGCGGGCTCCAGGTCGTCCGGCACGGCCGGCGGCGCGGCCGACCAGCGGGGGCGCGGCGGGCGCGCCGTCACGTCACCGCACCGCCCCCGTGCGCCGGTGCGGCCCGGCCGCGCCGACGCAGTCCCCCCGCGGTCACCGGCCCCGCCTCACGCCTTGCGGGGCAGCAGGCGCAGGCCCACCTCGTCGAGGTAACCGGGGTCGACGGGGCTGGGCGCATTCGTCAGCGGGTCGGCACCGGACTGCGTCTTGGGGAAGGCGATGACCTCCCGGATGTTCTCCTCACCCACCAGCAGGGCCACCAGCCGGTCGATGCCGAAGGCGAAGCCGGCGTGGGGCGGGGCGCCGTAGCGGAAGGCATCGAGCAGGAAGCCGAACTTGGCCTGCGCCTCGTCGGGGCCGATGCCGAGCAGCCCGAAGATGGTGCGCTGCACGTCGGCGCGGTGGATCCGCACCGAGCCCGACCCCAGCTCCCAGCCGTTCAGCACCAGGTCGTAGGCCTGCGACCGCACCCGCAGCAGGTCGACCGGGTCGTCGGAGGCCAGGAGGTCGACGTCCTCGGCGTGCGGCATGGTGAACGGATGGTGGGCGGGCACCGGGCTGCCGTCGTCGCCCAGCCCCTCGAACAGCGGGAAGTCGACGACCCACAGGTAGTGGAGGCCGCCCTCGTTGACGGGCGGGCGGCCGAGCTCGAGCCGCAGCAGGCCCAGCACGTGGCGCACGACGTGGCGGTGATCGGCGACCAGCAGCACCAGGTCGCCGGCCTCGGCGGCGAGCGCCGACCGGATGCCGGCCAGCTCGTCGTCGGACAGGAACTTGGCCACGGGGCTGTCGAGGGCGTCGGGCTGCACCCGCATCCACACCAGGCCCTTGGCCCCCCACCGCTTGGCGTTGTCGGTCAGCTCGTCGAGCCGCTTGCGCGACAGCTCGGCGCCGCCCGGCACGCGGATGCCCTTGACCGTGTGGCCCGCGAACGCCTTGAACCCGGTGCCCGCGAACAGGTCGGTGAGCTCGACGAGCTCCATGCCGAAGCGCACGTCGGGCTTGTCGGACCCGTAGCGCTCCATGGCGTCCTGCCAGGTGATCTGGGGGATCTCGCCCACCTCGTCGCCGCGCACGGCCGCGCTGGCGGCCCGGATGGCGTGGGAGATGAACGCCAGCACGTCGTCCTGCCCGACGAAGCTGGCCTCCGCGTCGAGCTGGGTGAACTCGAACTGGCGGTCGGCCCGCAGGTCCTCGTCGCGCATGCAGCGGGCGATCTGGAAGTAGCGGTCGACGCCGCCCACCATGGTGAGCTGCTTGAAGAGCTGGGGGCTCTGGGGCAGGGCGTAGAAGCTGCCGGGGTGCAGGCGGGACGGCACGACGAAGTCGCGGGCGCCCTCGGGCGTGCCGGCGATGAGCATGGGCGTCTCGACCTCGATGAAGCCCTGCTCGACCATCGACGCGCGGATGGCGGCGTTGACGGCGGCCCGGGCGCGCAGGTTGCGCAACATGCGGTCGCGGCGCAGGTCGACGTAGCGGTGGCGCAGGCGCACCGTCTCGTCGGTGCCCACGCGCTCGTCCACCGCGAACGGCGGGGGCTCGGCCGCGTTGAGGACCTCGACCTGGCACTCCCCCACCTCGACCTCGCCGGTGCCGAGCTCGGGGTTCGCGGTGCCCTCCGGCCGGGCGCGCACGACGCCCGTGATCCGTACGACCCACTCGTTGCGCACGTCGACGGAGCCGTCGATGACGCACTGGACCACGCCCTCGCGGTCGCGCAGGTCGAGGAACGCCAGGTGCTCGCCGTGCTCGCGCCGGCGGGCCACCCAGCCGCACAGCGACACGGTCTCGCCCGCGTGCGCGGTCCGCAGCTCACCGCACCAGTGGGTGCGCAGCCCCCAGGCCGGGGGGAAGTTGGTCACTCTGCCTCCAGGGCTCGGCGGATGCGCTCCGCCACCTTCTCGCGGGGTACGACGTCCTGCTCGCCGGCGACGAGGTCGCGCACCGTGGCGGTGCCGTCGCGCACCTCCTGCTCGCCGACGATGACCGCCACGCGGGCGCCCGAGCGCCCGGCCGACTTCATCTGCGACTTCATCGACCGGCCGTCGAACGCCCGGTCGGTGCGGAGCCCGGCCAGGCGCAGCTCGTGGGCCAGGTCGCGGGCCGCGGCTCCGCCGGTGGTGTCGACGACGAACACGTCGAGCACCGAGTCGGAGTGCGGGGAACACGCCCTCGGCGTCGCAGGCCAGCAGCATGCGCTCGATGCCCGAGCCGAAGCCGATGCCTGGCGTGGGCGGGCCACCGAGCTGTTCGACCAGCCCGTCGTAACGGCCGCCGGCGATGACGGTCGACTGGGCCGACTCCAGCGCCTCGCTCTGGAACTCGAACACGGTGTGCGTGTAGTAGTCGAGGCCCCGGACCAGGCGGGCGTCGACCTCGAAGGGCACGCCGACGCGCCTTCAGGCCCGGCCTGCACCCGGTCGAAGTGGTCGCGCGACGCGTCGTCCAGCACGTCGGCGATGCGGGGCGCATCGGCCACCACCGCCTGCGTCTCCGGCCGCTTGGAGTCGAGCACGCCGCAGCGGGTGGGTGTCGATCTTGGCCCGGTCCTCCGCCGGCAGGTCGCCGGCCCGGTCGCGCAGCCAGGCGGTGAGCGTCGTCGGCGTACGCAGAGCGGTCGGCGGGAGTGCCCATCGAGTTGATGACCAGGCGCCAGCGGCGCAGGCCCAGGGCGTCGAGGTAGACGGGCGCCGAGCGACGATGACCTCGACGTCCACGTCGGGATCGGCGGCGCCCAGCACCTCGACGTCGACCTGGTGGTGCTGGCGCAGCCGCCCGGCCTGGGGCCGCTCGTAGCGGAACGCCGGGCGAGAGGCACCACACCTTCCACGGCGTCGGCGGCCGGTGCTGAATGAACGCCCGCGACCACCGAGGACGTGGCCTCGGGCCGGAGCGCGAGGTGGCGCTCCCCCTTGTCGAGGAAGTCGTACATCTCCTTGCGGACGACGTCGGTGCCCTCGCCCATGCGCTGGAACACGCCCAGGTCCTCGAACATGGGCCCGTGCACGAGCCCGTAGCCGAACCGCTCGGCCACCCCGGCGAACGCGGCGACGAGCGCCTGCCATCGCGCCGACTGCGGCGGCAGTACGTCCTGGGTGCCGATGGGGGCACGGAAGGTCTCCGACATGACGGAGCGAGGCTAGCGGTGCCCGCCCTGCACGCCGAACAACTTGCTGCGGTCAGGCGCCCTCCGGCTCGACGATCGGGATCGTGACGATCGTGACCGTTGTGTCGCTCCACACGATCAACCGCGGCGGCTTCGCCGGCATCGAGAATGACGCCAGAGTGCTGCCCGGCCCTCCCTCTCATCGATGGATCCTGACCATGTCCGGGTTATTCGGTGCGCATTCGATGCGAACATGTGTACGATACTGCCAGATGTTCACGGCACTGGCTGAGGCGATCGAGGAAGTCGAGATCGGGGCCGACCCCGATGCGCTGGCTGCGGTCCTGGTGTTGCGTAGCCGGCTCGACGCCCGGGTCAGCGCCGCCGTGGCCGCGGTCGATGCCTCGCGGCTGTGGGAGGTCGACGGGGCGACGTCGATGACCGCCTGGCTTGCAGACCGGGGTGGGCTGGCCCGGCGGCGGGCCGCCCGCGAGGTGCGTGAGGCGCGGCTGGTCGCCCGGCTGCCCGCGACCGCGGCAGCATGGGCGGACGGCACGCTGCCCGGCGGCCACGTCGAGGCGGTGTGCGCCAACCTCGACGACTACCTCGTCGGTGTGTTCGCCCACCACGAGGCCGGAGTGATGCCCGCGCTGGCCGACCTGCCCGTCGCCGACTGCGCGACAGCGATGCAGGCATGGCGGGCGCAGGCCGAGGACCGCGAACCTCCCCCCGAGCGGCCCCAGACCCTCCACGCCTCGCGGCTGCCCGATGGGCACATGGCAGTGGATGGGAACCTCGACGGCGAGACTGGCGAACTGCTGATCACCGCGCTTCGTCTGGCCGGCTCGCCCGACGCGCCCGGCGAACCGCCCCGCACCCTCGCTGCCCGGCGGGCCGACGCGCTGGGCGACGTGTGCCGGTTCTTCCTCGACCACCAGACCCGACGCATCGGCGGCCGGCACCGGCCCCACCTCAACCTCGTGCTCGACCTCGAGGACCACGGCGGCATACGCCGGGCCGCCACCGTTGACGGCCACCACCTCGACACCGCCACCGCCGAGCGCCTGCTGTGCGACGGCGTCGTGCACCGGGTCATCACGCAGGGCCGTTCCGCCATCCTCGACTACGGCCGGGCCAGCCGCATCGTCCCACCGGCGCTCTGGACGGTCATCGCGCTGCGCGACCGCCACTGCCGTTTCCCGGGGTGCGACCGCACACCCCAATGGTGCGAGGCCCACCACGTGCGACCGTGGCAGGACGGGGGTGCGACCGAACGCCAGAACCTGGTGCTCCTGTGCGCCAGGCACCACCACCTGCTCCACCGGTCCGGCTGGCGCATCAAACTGCTCCCCGACGCCACCGTCGAGGTCACCGACCCCCGCGGCCACACCCGCACCAGCATCCCGCCCGCCACCTGCCCACCCTGCCACTCACCACCGCGGCAGGAATGACTCAACCCCGCATTGCCGGCGTGCGTCGTCACGGCACTGTGCGGAAACGCTGTCGGCGGCGACCAGGGTCAACTTCCCAGGTCAGACGGGTCGTGACCGTCAGCCGCCCTTGCCGGGGACGATGCGGTAGGCGTCGTAGACCGAGTCGATGCCGCGGATGGTCGACAGCATCGAGTCGAGGTGGGACGGGTCGCCCAGCTCCATGTCGAAGCGCATCTTCGACACCCGGTCGGACCCCGTCTGGGTCGTGCAGGTCAGGATGTTCACGTGGTGGTCGGCGAACGCGGCGGTCACGTCCCGCAGGAGCCGAGCCCGGTCGAGCGCCTTTACCTCGATGGAGGCGATGAACGTCCCGCCCGGCTCGAGGTCCCACTCGACCTCGATCAGCCGGTCGGCCTGGCCCGCCACCAGGGACACCGCGTTGGCGCAGTCGGAGCGGTGCACCGACACGCCCCGGCCTCGGGTCACGAAGCCGATGATCTCGTCGCCGGGCACCGGGGTACAGCACCGGGACAGGCGAACGAACACGTCGTCCAGCCCCTCGACGTGCACGCCCGCCGGGCCCCGGTTGGGGCGCGACCGGCGCGTCTCGCGAATGGTGGTGGGCAGGGTCTCTTCCGAGGCCGGCCCGACGTCGCGCAGCGACTTGGCGACCCGGGCCGCGGCGGCCTGCGCCGACACGTGGCTCTCGCCGATGGCCGCGTACAGCGACTCCAGGTCGGCGTAGTTCATGGCCTTGGCCGTGTCGGGCAGCACGCTGCCCGACTGCAGCTTCTGCACGGGCAGGCCCTCGCGCCGGAGCGCCTTGATCAGGTCTTCGCGGCCCGAGTCGATGGCGTCCTCCCGCCGCTCCCGGGAGAACCACTGGCGGACCTTCGACGCCGCCCGCGGGGTGGCCACGATCTGCAGCCAGTCGCGCGACGGGCCCGCCCCCTCGACCTTGGAGGTGAAGATCTCGACCGTGTCGCCCGACGAGAGCTGCGAGTCGAGCGGCACCAGCCGCCCGTTGACCCGGGCCCCGATGCAGGCGTGGCCCACCTCGGTGTGGATGGCGTAGGCGAAGTCGATGGGCGTGGCCCCGACCGGCAGGGTGACGACCTTGCCCTTGGGCGTGAAGACGAAGACCTCGTCCTGCTCGAGGTCGATCTTCAGGCGCTGCATGAACTCGTCGGGGTCGCTGGTCTCGGACTGCCAGTCGACGATGCGGTTGAGCCACGGCATGTCGGCGGTGTTGGGGTCGCGGTCCTTGTAGGCCCAGTGGGCGGCCACGCCCTGCTCGGCCCGGGCGTGCATCTCCCACGTGCGGATCTGCACCTCGACCGCCTTGCCCTGCGGCCCGATCACCGTCGTGTGCAGCGACTGGTACAGGTTGAACTTGGGCATGGCGATGTAGTCCTTGAACCGGCCCTGCACCGGCTTCCACGTGGCGTGGATCGAGCCCAGCGCCGCGTAGCAGTCCTTCACCGACTCGACCACCACCCGCATGCCCACCAGGTCGAAGATGTCGTCGAACTCGCGGCCCTTCACGACCATCTTCTCGTAGATGGAGTACAGGTGCTTGGGCCGGCCGGTGACGTCGGCGGTGATGCGCAGCTCGGCCAGCCGCTGGCGCACCTCCTCCAGGACCTGGGTCAGGTAGATGTCGCGCTCGGGCGTGCGGACCGAGGTCATGTGGTCGATCTCGGCGTAGCGCTTGGGGTGCAGCGCCGCGAACGCCAGGTCCTCGAGCTGGGTCTTCACGTCCTGCATGCCCAGGCGGTGGGCCAGCGGGGCGTAGATGTCGAGCGTCTCGCGGGCGATGCGGTCCTGCTTCCACGCCGGCATCGCGGCGATGGTGCGCATGTTGTGCAGGCGGTCGGCCAGCTTGATGATCAGCACCCGCAGGTCGCGGGCCATCGCCACCAGCATCTTGCGCATGGTGGCGGCCTGCTGGGCCTCGCGGGAGTTGAACTGGACCCGCTCCAGCTTGGTCACCCCGTCGACGATGGCGGCCACGTCGGCGCCGAAGTTGCGCTCGATCTCGTCGAGGGTGGCCTCGGTGTCCTCGACCGTGTCGTGCAGCAGCGCGGCGGCCACCGTCACGTCGTCCAGCCCGAAGTCGGCCACGATGCGGGCGACCGCCAGCGGGTGCTGCACGTAGGGCTCGCCCGAGTTGCGCGACTGGCCCCGGTGCGCGTCGGCCGAGCGCAGGTAGGCCCGGGTGATCAGCGCCGTCGGCGCCTTGGGATGCCGCCGCCGGAAGGCGTTGAGCAGGGGCGCGACCTCGTCCGCGGGCGGCGGGTGGTTGCGCCGCCACGGTAGGACCCGGTCAACGGTGGGCAAAGCGACCTCCTCTCGACGCCCGGTGCTCGCCCCTCGGTCGCAGCATGTGATGGATGGTCAGACGGTGATCAGGCTCAGTATGTCGTGACGATCCAGTTTCGCCCTGCCATCCAGGAAACCCAACTCGACCACGAAGGCCAGGCCCGCCACCTGACCGCCCAACCGCTCGACCAGGCGGCAGGTGGCGGCGGCGGTGCCCCCGGTGGCGAGCACGTCGTCCACGATGTAGAGCGAGTCGCCCGCCCCGACGGCGTCCTCGTGGATGTCGAGGGCGTCGGTGCCGTACTCCAGCGCGTAGGTCTCGGTGGCGGTCCGCCAGGGCAGCTTGCCCGGCTTGCGCACCGGCACGAAGCCGGCCCCCATGCGGTAGGCCACGGCGGCCCCGAAGATGAAGCCCCGGGCCTCGATGCCCACCACCTTGTCGATCGTGAGGCCCGCGGCGTGCTCGGCGATGGCGTCGACCGCGAAGCGGAAGGCGTCGACGTCGGCGAGCAGCGGCGTCAGGTCCTTGAAGACGATGCCCGGCTGGGGGAAGTCGGGGACGTCGCGCAGGTGCTCGGCCAGCCACGAGGTGTCGCGGGTCATGGGCGGCGACGTTAGCGGCCCGCCGGCCGGGCCCCGACCGCCGCGGCGGCCCGTCAGCGACCCGACGGGCGCTTGGTCTTCTTCCGCGGGCGGGGCGGGATCACGCGGCCCGACGGCAGTTGGCCGGGCGTCCCCGACGCGCCCCGGACGGGGTGGACTTGTCGCCGGTGGCGTTCGCGGCCGACGCGGCGGCGGCCCGGGTCGAGACCGGTCGGCCGGTGGCGACCATCGCCGCCACCGCTTCGGCGTCGCCGCCCCGGGCGTCGACCCGGCGCTTGATGTCGCGGAAGCGGGGCTCGCGCTCCTTGAGGATCGCCAGCACGGGCGATGCGATGAAGATCGACGAGTAGGCGCCCGAGAACAGACCGATGAGCAGGGCGATCGCGAACTCTTCGAGCACCGCCGCACCCAGCATCCACGACCCCACGACGAGCAACGCCCCCACCGGCAACAGGGCGGTGATGGTGGTGTTGAGCGAGCGCATCAGCGCCTGGTTGAGCGACACGTTGACCATGCCGCCGTAGGTGAGGCCTCCGGTGGACGACACCATCTTCGTGTTCTCGTCGACCTTGTCGAACACGACGATGCCGTCGTAGATCGAGTAGCCGAGGATGGTCAGCACCGCGATCACCGTCGCAGGCGTCACCTCCAGCTGGGTGACCGAGTACACGCCCAGGGTGATGATCACGTCGTGGACGAGGGCCACCAGCGTGGCGATCGCCATCTTCAGCTCGAAGCGGAACGAGATGTAGATGCTGACGAGCACCAGGAACACGATCAGCGCCCTGATGGCCTTCTCGCTGATCTCCTCGCCCCACGACGGGCCCACCTCGGTGAGGTTCACCTCGTCGACCGAGGTGCCCGTGACGTCGGCCAGCGCCGCGCTCACCGAGTCTGTGTCCTCGGCGTCGAGGGGCTCGGCCTCGACGCGGATCTGGCGGCCGTCGTCGCTCTCGAGCTCCTGGATGGTGGCGTCGGACAGGCCGAACTCGTCGATCGCGTCGCGGGCGTCGCCCACCGAGGCGTCGCCGGCGGACACCAACCACACCACGCCGCCTTCGAAGTCGATGCCCAGGTTGAGTCCCCGCGTCGCGAACGACAGCAGGCTGATCGCCACCGCGAGCAACGACATCCCGAACCACAGGCGGTGACGGCCGACGAAGTCGACATTGGTCTCGCCGTGGTACAGGCGGCTCCACACCGATCGCTTGATCGACTGCTTGGCCACCCCCTTCGACCCCTTGGCGCCCCTGCGCCCCGGGGCGTCCGCGACGTCGGCGTCGGTGTCGATGTCCGCGTCGATGTCCGCAGTGGACGATGTGTCGGCCGCATCGGCGTCGATCGGCGCGGCGGACTCGGCGTCGTCGACGGCATCCGCGTCGTCGACGACGGCGGGATCGAGCGCGTCGGGCGTGGCCTTGTCGGAGTTCGAGCCCGGGCGGGCGCCGCGCCTGCTCATCGTCCCGCTCCCACGCCCGCGGCCGCCCGTTCGGATGGCGCCGCCGGTGCGGCCAGGCCCCGGGCCACGCCGAAGAACGGCATGTCGGTGAAGAAGCGGTTGCGGGAGAGCAGCACGACCACAGGATGGGTGAAGGCCCAGGCCACGACCACGTCGAGCAGCGTAGACAGCCCGAGGAAGAAGGCGAAGCCCCGCACCGACCCGACCGTCAGCCACCACAGGATGGCGGCGCCGAGGAAGGCGGTGAAATTGGCCGCCAGCACGGTGCGGAACGCCCGCTTGAACGCCCGGTCGGTGGAGGTCCGCAGCGTGCGCCCGGCCTTGACCTCGTCCTTCAGGCGCTCGAAGTAGACGACATAGGAGTCGACGGTCACGCCGATCGACACGATGATGCCGGTCACGCCCGACAACGTCAGCGCCAGACCTTGGCTCACCCCCAGGAAGCTGATGATCGTGTAGAGCAGCGCGCCCCACACGAACAGGCCGGCGATGACCACCAGGCCCAGCGCGCGGTAGTAGAGCAGCATGTAGAGGGCCACGAGGGCGATGCCGACGAAGCCCGCGATGATGCCGGCCCGCAGCGAGTCGGTGCCGAGCGACGCCGACACCGTCTGCACGCTCTGCCGCTCGAGCTCGACCGGCAGCGAGCCGTAGCGCAGCACGAGGGCGAGGTCCTTGGCGTCGGACTCGTCGAAGCTGCCGCTGATCGAGATCTGGTCGGCCGCGAAGGTCGGGTTGTTGATCGAGGGCGCGGACTGCACCACCGAGTCGAGAACGATGGCGAGCCGCCCGGTCGGGCAGACCTCGGGGTTGGCCGCCTGGTAGCACTGCGCGGCGATCTCGTTGAACGTGTCGATGCCGTCCTCGCCGCCCCGCATCTCCAGCCTGACCTGCCACTGCCCGGTCTGGATGTCGGCCGACGCCGTGCGGACGATGCGGCCCGTGGCCAGAGACGGGCCCAGCGAGTACACGGTCGTGGTGCCGTCCTGCCCCGCGCCCTCGACGCCCGCCAGGATCACCGGCTGCTCGGCCACGTCCTGCTCCCGCGGCGTGAGCGGCGGCACCTCCGCGGGAGGGGGCTCCTCGGCCGGGATCGTCGTCGTCGTGGTGCCCTCGTCCTCGGCCGGTGCGGTCGTGGTGGTGGTCGCCGGCTGCTCCTGGAACACCGCGGCGCTCTCGCCCTCGCTCAACCCCGCCACCCCGGACACGGCGGCCGCGGCCGCCTCGCTGGTCGTGGTGGTGTCGGCGGGCGCCGTCGTGGTCGTGGTCGTGGAGGCGTCGGCCCCGCCCGCGGGAGTGGTCGTGGTCGTGGTGCTGTCGACCGACTCGTCGGCGGTCTCCTGGGCCTCGGCCACCTCGTCGGGCGGGAAGTCCGCCGACTGGAGCACCGGCCGGAAACGCAGCTCGGCGGTCTGGCCGACGAGGGCGAGCGCCCGATCGCGGTTCTTGACCCCGGGGAGCTGCACCACGATGGCGTCGCCCTGGCGAGTGATCTCCGGCTCGGCCACGCCGAGGGCGTCGACGCGGTCGCGGATGATGCTCAGCGCCTGGTCGAGCTGGTCGCCCGAGGCCTCGCCGGTGGGCGCGAGCACGACGGAGACGCCGCCCTGCAGGTCGAGGCCCAGCTCGGGGCTGTTGTCCGCCACCAGGGTCCACGCCAGGCCGCCGAAGGCCGCGACCAGGATGAGCACCAGGGGCAGGATCGTCTTGCGTCGCATCAGGTCACCGGTCGGTCGTCGTGTCGTCGTTCGCGGGCGCCCCGGCGTCGAGCGCGTCGGAGGGGTCGCGGGTGACGTCGCCGACGTCGGGACCGCTGCTGGACTGGTCGGCGTCGCCGGGACCGCCGCGGGACGGGTCGGCGTCGCCGTCGTGGTCGTCGGCGTCGCCGCCGGTCTCGTCCGCCTGGCGGGCGTCCTCGACCCGCCGGAGCACCGCCTGGCGGGCCACGCGCAGCTCGACCCCGGGTGCCACAGCCAGGGTCAGCTCGTCGGCGCTCAGCTCGACGATGCGGCCGTAGATGCCGGCGGACAGCACCACCTCGTCGCCCGGCTGCACCGAGGCCACCAGCGCCTGGTGAGCCCGCACCCGTCGCTGCTGGGGGAGGATGAAGAGCACCCAGAGCAGGACGAAGGTGACGGCGAGGACGATCAACGGCTCCATAAGACGGCCGGAGGAGGCTAGTTCACCCCGTCGCCGGTGCCGCCATCGGGCCGCAGCGTGCGCCCGGCCCCCACATCCCAGCGCTGCGCCAGGTCGTCGCGGAGGGCGGCGAGCGAGCCGTCGGCGATGGCGGCACGGATGCGGTCGACGAGAGCGAAGGTCCAGCTCACGTTGTGGATGGTGAGCAACCGGGGCGCGGTGGGCTCGGCCACCGACAGCAGGTGGCGCAGGTAGCCCCGCGACCAGCGCGCACAGGCCGGGCACTCGCATTCGGGGTCGAGCGGACCGGCGTCGTCGGCGAAGCGGCGGTTGCGGAGGTTGAGGCGGCCCTCCGAGGTGAGCAGGGTGCCATGGCGGGCCAGCCGGGTGGGGAGCACGCAGTCGAACATGTCGATGCCCCGCGCGACGGCGTCGACCATGCCCAGCGGGTCGCCCAGCCCCATGAGGTAGCGGGGACGGTCGCCGGGCAGCCCCTGCACGGCGGCCTCCAGGGCGGGCAGCATGGCCGCGCGGTCCTCCCCCACCGACAGGCCGCCGACCGCGTAGCCGTCGAAGCCCACCGCCACCGTGCGCTCGGCGCTCTCGGCCCGCATGTCGAGCTCGACGCCGCCCTGCACGATGCCGAACTGGTTGAGGTCGGGCCGCCCGTGGGCCAGGAACGCCGTCCGCGCCCGCCCGGCCCACAGCGCCGTGCGGTCGACCGCCGAGCGGATCACATCCCGGGGCGACGGGAGCGGAGGGCACACGTCGAGCACCATCTGGATGTCGCTGCCCAGCCCCACCTGGATGTCGACCGCCCGCTCGGGGCTCAGGTGGTGGGTGCTGCCGTCGTAGGTCGACACGAAGGTGGCGCCGCCGTCGTCCACCGAGGGCTGGAGCGAGAACACCTGATAGCCGCCCGAGTCCGTGAGCACGTGTCCCCGCCAGCCGGCGAAGCCGTGCAGGCCCCCGAGCTTCTCGACCACCTCGACGCCCGGCCGCAGCATCAGGTGGTAGGTGTTGCCCAACACCACCTCGGCCCCCAGGTCGTCGAGGTCGGCGGCCGACAGCGTGCGCACCGCGCCCCGGGTGCCCACGGGCATGAAGCAGGGCGTGGAGAACGTGCCCCGGGCCGTCGTCACGGTGCCGGTGCGGGCGGCGCCGCACGTGGCGCCCACGGCGAAGGACAGCGTCACGACCGCCCACCCGCATCCGCGCGGCACAGCCACATGGCGTCGCCGAAGGACAGGAACCGGTAGCCCTCTCGCAGCGCCGCGGCGTACAGCTCGCGCCAGCGGTCGCCGACGAACGCGTCGACGAGGACGAGCAGCGACGAGCGCGGCAGGTGGAAGTTGGTCATGAGGACGTCGACCGTGCGCCAGTCCCACGGGCGGTGGACGAACAGCTCGGTGCGCCCGGTCAGCTCCCCCGTGAGGGCCACCGATTCGAGGGCGCGCACGGTCGTCGTGCCGACGGCCACCACCCGGCCGCCGGCGGTGCGGGCCCGGCGGCACGCGTCGACCGTGGCCTCCGCCACGGCGTAGCGCTCCGCGTGCATGTGGTGGTCCTCGACCTTGGGGGCCGCCATGGGCCGGAACGTGCCCATGCCCACGGCCAGCTCGACGCCCACCACCTCGGCGCCGGCCGCCCGGCACCGCTCCAACACGGCGGAGGTGAGGTGGAGCCCCGCGGTGGGCGCGGCGACCGACCCGGGGTGCTCGGCGAACACCGTCTGGTAGCGCTCGGCGTCGGCCAGCGGGGCGGTGATGTAGGGCGGCAACGGCACGGCCCCGTGCCGGGCCAGCGCCACCATCTCGCGGCCCGGCACGGGGTGGCCCGCGGGCTCGCGATCGGCCGGCGGCTCGGCGGCTCCCTCGGGCGCCGCGCCGTCCTCGGGGACGTGCAGTGTGACCAGGCGGGTGCCGTCGCCGGTCCCCGGCCCGCCGACGTGCACGGCCAGGTCGGGCCCGGCGGTGAGGATCGTGCCCGGCCGTACCCGGCGCCCGGGCCGCACCAGCGCCTCCCAGGCCCCGCCCGCGGTGCGTTCGAGCAGCAGCACCTCGACCTCTCCGCCGCTGTCCTTGCGGAGGCGCAGGCGGGCGGGCAGCACGCGGGTGGTGTTGACCACCACGACATCGCCCGGCCGCACGAGCCCGGGCAGGTCGCCGACCGTGCGATGGTCGGGCGGAACCCCAGGACCCCGGTCGACGAGCAGGCGGGCCGAGTCCCGGGGCTCGGCCGGGTGCTGGGCGATGGCCGCCGCAGGCAGGTCGTAGTCGAACTCGGCGAGGTCCATGGGGGCGGCCAAACCTACCGGCCGGCCGCCCGGCGGCTCACGCCCGGACGATCGTGAGCACACCCTCCAGGCCGGCGAAAGTGCTACGCGCCGAACAGGGTCGGGCTGCCGCCCGGCGGCCCTGCGTCGGGCGGCGGGGCCACGCCCAGGTGCTCCCAGGCCGCGGGCAGCGCCACCCGGCCGCGGGGCGTGCGCATGAGCAGACCCTGCTGGATGAGGAACGGCTCGTAGACGTCCTCGACCGTCTCGGTCTGCTCCCCCACGCTGATGGCCAGCGTCGACAGGCCCACCGGACCGCCGCCGAAGCGCCGGCACAGCGCGTCGAGGATGGCCCGGTCGACCTGGTCGAGGCCCCGGCCGTCGACCCCGAACAGCGCCAGGCCCCGCTCGGCCGTCGCCCGGTCGACGGTGCCGTCGGCCGTCACCTCGGCGTAGTCGCGCACCCGGCGCAGCAGGCGGTTGGCGATGCGGGGCGTCCCCCGGGCCCGGCCGGCGATCTCCGCGCACCCGTCCGCATCGACCTCCACGCCCAGGATGCCCGCCGCCCGCCCGACGATCGACTCGAGGTCGGCGGCCGTGTAGTAGTCGAGCCGGGCGACCAGCCCGAAGCGGTCGCGCAGCGGCCCGGTGATCGAGCCCGTCCGGGTCGTGGCGCCCACCAGCGTGAAGCGGGGCAGGTCGAGGCGGATCGACCGCGCCGCCGGCCCCTTGCCCAGCACGATGTCGAGCTGGAAGTCCTCCATCGCCGGGTACAGCACCTCTTCCACCGCCCGGGGCAGGCGGTGGATCTCGTCGATGAACAACACGTCGCCGTCCTCGAGCTGCGTGAGGATGGCCGCCAGGTCGCCCGCCCGCTCGACAGCCGGGCCGGACGTCGTCTGCAGGTGCGCCTCGACCTCGGTGGCGATGATGCCGGCGAGCGTGGTCTTGCCCAGGCCCGGGGGGCCCGAGAACAGCAGGTGGTCGGGCGCCTGTCCCCGGCGCCGCGCCGCCTCGAGCACGATGCCGAGGTGGGCCTTGAGCTCGGACTGGCCCACGAACTCGGCCAGGCGCCGAGGCCGCAGCGACGCCTCGGCCGCCACCTCCTCGGGGCCGGGACCAGGATCGAGCAGCTCCTCACGCACGGCACGCACCCCCGGTGCCGGAAGCCGTCATCGGGCCGACGCCAACCGTTGCAGGGCCCGGCGCAGCATGGCGGATGCGTCACCGTCGTCGGCCAGCTCCGCCGTCGCCGCCCTGATCTCGTCGGGCCCGTAGCCGAGGCCGACCAGGGCCTCGCGCACGTCGGTGGTGGCGGTGCGCTCGCCCGCGGTCACCACCGCCACCGCGCCCACGCCCGGGACGGTGCCGCTCTCGGGCACGTCGAGGCGCGACTTCAGCTCGACGAGTAGCCGGGCCGCCGTCTTCTTGCCCACCCCCGGCACCAGGCACAGGGCGGCCACGTCGTCGTCCGCCAGGATGCGGACCAGCGCGGCCGGCGCGTGGACCGACAGGATGGCGAGCGCCAGCGACGGCCCCACCCCGTGAGCGCCGAGCAGCGCCTCGAAGGTCACCTTCTCGTCGCGGGTGCCGAAGCCGTACAGGGTCTCGGCGTCCTCGCGGACGTGGTGGTGCACCCACACGAACACCTCGTCGCCGACCTCGCCCAGCGCCACCACGGTGGTGGGCGACACCACCACCACGTAGCCGACCCCCGCGACCTCGACCAGGACCTCGCCGGCGCCGCGGTGCAGCAACCGGCCCCGCAACGACCCGATCACGGCGCCACCCCCGCCGCGGTCGCCTGCCCGGATCTACTGGCCGCCACCCGACCTCGCAACGGGGCGTGGGCGAGGTGGCACAGCGCCAAAGCCACCGCGTCGGCCGCGTCGACCGGGCGCAGCGGGGTGGGGATGCCCAGCAGGGTCTGCACCATGCGTTCGATCTGGTCCTTGTCGGCGCCGCCGAACCCGGCCACGGCCTGCTTGACCTGGTTGGGCGAGTACTCGACCACCTCGGCACCGACCCGCACCCCCTCGACCATGGCGAGGCCGGCCGCCTGGGCCACCGGGATGGCGGTGCGGGCGTTGACCTGGAACAACACCCGCTCGACGGCCACGACCGCCGGCCGGTGCTCGGCCAGCAGCTCGCGCAGGTCGGACTGGAGCGCCGCGAGCCGGTGGGGCACGTCGAGGTCGGGCGGCGTCCGCAGCACGCCCGCGGCCACCGCCCGGGGACGGCGACCGGTGCGTTCGACGACGCCGTAGCCGCACCGCGACAGGCCGGGGTCGATGCCGAGCACGAACATGGGTTCGGACCCTAGCGGGTCACCGCCGGCGGGCGGTGGACCCCGGAACCAGCGTTTCTCAGCGCCGCCGGTGCCCGGCGCGGCGTCAGCCGGCGCCCGCGGCGGCGACCGCCGCCACCAGCTCGTCGGTGGGTCGGAACCACAGGCCGGCCACCGCCCGGTGGGCATGGCGGATGATGCCCTCGCCGTCGACCACGAAGATCGACCGCCGGTAGAACCCGACCGGCCCGAGGATGCCGTACAGGCGGCCCACGGCCTTGTCCACATCGGCCAGCAGCGGGAAGGCGAAGCCGCCCTGCTTGTCGCTGAACCCGTCGTGGCTCTCGATCGTCTGGGGGCTGACGGCCAGGACCTGGGCGTCGACCTCGCGGAAGGCGTCGATCTCGGCCGTGTACGTGGTGAGCTGGCGGGTGCACACCGGCGTGTTGTCGCCCGGGTAGAACACCAGGACCACGGGCCGCCCGCGGTACGACGAGAGGGTGTAGTCGCCATGCCCGCCGCCGCCGTCGGTGCCGTCGGTGCCGTCGGTGCCCGCAAGGGTGAAGTCGGGTGCCTCGTCCCCCACACCGACGCTCATTGGCGCACCCTTCGGGATGCGCGCAATGACCGGCCGGCCCTCCGGGCCGGATAACGCGCTGTGCTCATGGTTCGCTCGCTTCGCTCGTTCACGACGACTCCACGGTCTCGAGGATGGTGTCGGGGATGTCGAAGTTGGCGTGCACGGCCTGCACGTCGTCGTGGTCGTCGAGGGCGTCGATGAGGCGGAGGACCTTCTTGGCGTCCTCGGCCGTCGACAGCGCGATCGTCGCCTGGGGCACCATCGTCAGGTCGGACGAGTCGACCGCGATGCCGGCGCCGTCCAGCGCGGTGCGCACGGAATGCAGCTCGGTGGGCGGGGTGGTCACCCGCCACGAATCGCCGTCGTCGACGATGTCCTCGGCGCCGGCGTCGAGCGCGGTGAGCATGACCTCCTCCTCGTCGACCGCCCGTGGGACGATGATCTGGCCCTTGCGGTCGAACTGCCAGGCCACGGCGCCCGGCTCGGCCGTCGACCCGCCGTTCTTGGAGAAGATGTTGCGGATCTCGGCGCCGGTGCGGTTGCGGTTGTCGGTGAGCACCTCGACCATCACCGCCACCGCCACGGGGGCGTAGCCCTCGTAGGTGATCTGCTCGTAGGTGACCCCGTCGAGCTCGCCGGTGCCCCGCTTGACGGCCCGGTCGATGGTGTCGAGGGGGATCGAGCTGTCGCGCGCCTTCTGGAACATGGTGCGCAGCGTCGGGTTCATCTCGGGGTCGCCGCCGCCCTCGCGCGCCGCCACCTCGACCTGGCGCAGCAGCTTGGCGAAGAGCTTGCCGCGCGCCTTGTCGTTGGCGGCCTTCTTGTGCTTGATGGTCGCCCACTTGGAATGACCGGACATCACACCACCTCGGTGAGGAACAGCTCGTGCAACCGGGGGTCGTCGCCGAGCTCGGGATGGAACGCAGCCACGAGCACCGGGCCCTGGCGGCACAGCACGGGTCGGCCGTCGACCGTAGCCAGGACGTCGACCCCCGCGCCGACCGACTCCACGATCGGTGCCCTGATGAAGACGCCGTGTAGGGGCGGCCCCTCGACCCCGGCCACCGCGAGGTCGGCCTCGAACGAGTCGACCTGACGACCGAAGGCGTTGCGGCGCACCGAGATGTCGACGGCGTCGAGGCAGTGCTGGTCGGGGCGCCCGTCCAGGATCTCGTGGCCGAGCAGGATCATCCCGGCGCACGTGCCGAAGGCGGGCAGGCCCGAAGCCAGCCGCTCGGCCAGCGGGTCGAGCAGTCCGGAGGACTCGAGCAGCATCGACATCGTCGTGGACTCGCCCCCCGGTAGGACGAGGGCATCGACCGACGCCAGCTCAGCCGGAGAGCGCACGGGCACCGGTTCGGCGCCCACACGTGCCAGCATGGTCGCATGCCGTGCCGAAGCGCCCTGCAGCGCCAGCACGCCGACCTTCACCTGGGGGCCTCGTTCCGGGGTTCATGGCACCGCGATTGTACGGGCCGTGGCCCCACCGGCGAGAATCGTGGGCTGACTGGGACAGAGGTGGGGGCCGACATGTCGCCGACCCGAGGAGCTCTGCGCACACCATGACCCGTGGCCGATCCCGACTCGCTGCCGACGCGCCCCCCACCAGGGTCCGGCGCCCGGCGCTGACCCCCCTGGCGGGGGTGGTCGCGCTGGCCTTGGCGGTGTCGGCGTGCTCGACCGGCTCGGAGGCCGGCGACATCGAGGCGGCGCCGACGTTCGTGCGCGCCAACGGGTCGTCGCTCGCCGTCGAGGAGCCGGTGGCCAACGTCTCCGACCTGCTCGGCCCGGCGGCCGAGGGCGAGCCGTGGACGATCGTCGGCTCGGTGTTCGACCCCGACCTGCGGGCCTTCGTCGCCACGGTGTGGAGCTCGGAGGACGGCGAGTCGTGGGAGCCGACCACGGTGGAGCCCGCCCGGCGCGGCGTGGCAGAGACGATGGCCGCGGCCGCGCCCGGCCCGGACGGCCTGGTCGCCGTCGGGCAGGTGGACAGCGGCGCCGAGGCCGATGCGGTGATCTGGCACCTCGCCGACGGCGAGTGGCGCCAGTCACGCCCGGAGACCATGGCCGGCGACCACGAGCAGTGGGCGTCCGACGTCGCCGTCGGCGACAGCGGCATGGTCGTCGCAGGCGGCGAGAACGCCTGGGGCGAGACCCGTCCGCGCGTCTGGTTCAGCGCCGACGGCGAGGCGTGGGCCAGCGTCGACGGCGGCCCGGGTGGGCCGTTCGACGGCCCCGGCATCGAGTCGGTTCGGTCGGTGGCGGCCTGGGGCCCGGGCTTCGTCGCCGTGGGCTCGCGCACCATCGACAACGACCAGGACGCCGCGGTGTGGTTCTCCCCCGACGGCGAGTCGTGGGAGGCGATCGACGAACCAGGGCTCGGTGGCGAAGGCCGGCAGGGCCTGCTCACCGTGGCCGTGACCGGCACCGTCGTGGTCGCCGGCGGCTTTGTCAACGACGCGGCGGGCCAGGGCAAGCCGGTCGCCTGGCGCTCGCCCGACGGCCGCACGTGGAGCGCACCCGGTGCCGAGCTGCCGATGGACAACCGGCGCGCCGGCGCCCGCGACCTCGCGCTGCGGTCGCTGTCGGTCGGCGAGGACGGGCTGATCGCCTCGGGCGGCAACGACTGGCGGCCCCACATCTGGCGGTCGACCGACACGGGCGTCACCTGGAAGGAGCTCCCCAACCCGGTGCACGGCGACCTGTTCCAGGACGGCGTCTCCCTGCGCGACGCCGTCGAGAGCCAGGGCGCGACCGTGGCGCTCGGCGCCAACCCGGCGGTGCTGGTGCTCTCCGGCCCCCGCTGGGAGGACGCCACCGGCGACACGTTCCCCACCGGCGGCGCCCAGCCGTTCGCCACCTCGGTGGCGGCCAACACCGACATCGAGATCGCCGCCGGCGGGCGGCGCACCGCACCCTCGGGCGAGACCCGCGAGGACTACGCCGGCCAGATCTGGCGCGAGGACGGCGGCGGGTGGGAACCCGTCGCGAGCGACAACCTGGCGGCCGGCCAGGTGCGCGACCTCACCGAGTTCGCGGGCGGCTTCGTGGCGGTCGGGTTCGAGAACTTCGGCCTGGCCAACCAGCGCGAGGTCGTCGCCGACAAGGATCCGGACGGGCTGGTGTGGGTGTCACCCGACGGCACCACCTGGGGGCGCATCGGCCACAAGAACGCGGAGATCACGGCCGACACGCTGGAGTACCTCGAGAACCCGCGGCCCGAGCTGGCACCCGCCATCGCCGCGCTCGAGCAGGGCGCCCCGCCCGAGTCGGCAGCGCCCGCCGGGGGCGAGGGCACGCGCTCGCTCAGCGGCGTCGCACCGCTGGGCGACGGCTTCATCGCCGTCGGCGCCGTGTACGACGAGAACGACGGCGACCCCATCGTGATCGTGTCGCCGGACGGCCGCACGTTCGTCGGCGAGGACCCGGTCCACCGCGGCGCCGGCGTCCAGGAGTACACCGACGTGTGCGTGTCCCCCGAGGGCACGGCGGTCGCCGTGGGCCAGTCGGGCCTGCGCGGTAGCTACGACATCACGGTCGCGTTCCGCGACGCCGACGGGAAGTGGACGGCCGGCGAGAACCGCAGCTTCGGCGGCACCGGCAGCCAGCAGGCCTACGCGTGCGCGGCCGACGAGAACGGCTTCGTCGTGGTCGGCTCCGACGGTCGCAGCGGCAGCGTCGACGCCCGGGTCTGGGTGTCCGAGGACGGCCTGGCCTGGGATGAGGTCACCTCGGGCCTGCTCGGCGGCAGTGGCGACCAGTGGGCCAGCGCCGCCGCCGCGGTGCCGGACGGCGAGGGCTGGCTGGTGGCCGGCTCCGACACCGTGTCGGGCAACGCCGACATCGCCCTGTGGCGTCTCACCGCCGACGGCGACATCTCCCGTCGCGACCACGACGAGCCCGCGCTCGGCGGCCCCGGCGAGCAGTCCGTCAGCGACATCACCATCGAGGACGACGGCGGGGTCACGCTGGCGGGCAACGACTACGGCCGCATCGGCCTGTGGGAGTCCGCCGTCCTGGACCGCTGACCCCCGGGCGGCGGCCCGCGGTCACCGGCAGCGCGTCACCAGCACGGCGTCACCAGCCGCGTTCGGCCAGCTTGACCTCGAGCGTCGCCATCTCGTCGCCGCGCATGGCCTGGCCGAGCCCCCGGCTGACCTTGGCCAGGATGGCCGGGTCGTCGTAGTGGGCCGTGGCCTCGACGATGGCCTTGGCCCGCCGGGCGGGGTCGTCGCTCTTGAAGATGCCCGAGCCCACGAACGTGGCCTGGGCGCCGAGCTGCATCACCAGGGCGGCGTCGGCCGGCGTGGCGATGCCGCCGGCGCAGAACAGGGGCACCGGCAGCGTGGCCGACTCGGCGAGCTCCTGCACGAGCGCGACGGGAGCCTGGAGGCGCTTGGCCCAGTCGTACAGCTCGGCGGAGTCGGCCTGGGTGATCCTGCGGATGTCGCCCAGGATGGTGCGCAGGTGGCGGACGGCCTCGACGATGTTGCCGGTGCCCGCCTCGCCCTTCGAGCGGATCATGGCCGCGCCCTCGCTGATGCGGCGGAGCGCCTCGCCCAGGTTGGTGGCGCCGCACACGAAGGGCACGGTGAAGGCCCACTTGTCGATGTGGTGGGCCTCGTCGGCCGGGGTGAGGACCTCGGACTCGTCGACGTAGTCGACGCCGAGCGACTGCAGGATCTGCGCCTCGACGAAGTGCCCGATCCGCGCCTTGGCCATCACGGGGATGGTGACCGCGGCGATGATGCCCTCGACCAGCTCGGGGTCGCTCATCCTGGCCACACCGCCGTCGCGCCGGATGTCGGAGGGCACCCGCTCGAGCGCCATGACCGCCACGGCGCCGGCGTCCTCGGCGATCTTGGCCTGGTCGGCGTCGACCACGTCCATGATGACTCCGCCCTTGAGCATCTCGGCCAGGCCGCGCTTGACGCGCTGGGTGCCGGTGTCGTGGGCAGGGACGGGGGAGGTCGCCGACTCGGTCATGCGGGCATTCTACGAGCGCTGGACCGGGGGATCCCCAGCCAGTTGGGGGTCGAGTGGTCGGTCCCGGTCGGCCGGGTGACCGCGGCTCAGAGCTCTCGCAGCAACGCGATCCGCTCCTCGATGGGCGGATGGGTGTCGAACAGGCGGTTGATGCGGGCCATGCGCCCCTCCGGCTCGGTCTGCGCAGCCGGCTGCTCGATCCACAGGTGGGCGGTGGCGTGGCTGGTGGCGTGGACCACCGTGGAGTCGTCGCGCAGCTTCTCCAGCGCCGAGATCAGGCCCGGCGGGTAGCGGGTCATCTCCACGCCCGACATGTCGGCCAGCGCCTCGCGGCGCCGGCTGACCGCCCGCTGCATCACCGCGGCGATGAGGGGCGACAGCGCCAGCAGGGCGAACCCGGCGATCGACAGCAGGGCCATCGGGCCGCTGTTGCCACCGTGTTCGTCGTCGAAGTCGCGGTGGGCGCTGCGTCCCATGCCCCACCACAGCGAGCGCACGCCGATGTCGGCCAGCAGCGCCACGACGCCCACCATCGTGACCGCCAGCGTCGACACCAGGATGTCGTAGTTCTTCACGTGCGACAGCTCGTGGGCGAGGACGCCCTCGAGCTCGATGCGGTTCATCTTGTCGAGCAGCCCGGTGGTCACCGTGACCGCGGCGTTGCGGGGGTTGCGCCCGGTGGCGAAGGCGTTGGGCGCCGGGTCGTCGATGACGTACAGCCGGGGCTTGGGCAGGCCCGACGCGATGCACAGGCCCTCGACGATGTTGTGGTAGCGCGGGTAGGTCTCGACCGGCGCCGGCTGGGCGCGGCTCATCCGCAGGGCGACCGCATCGGAGCGCCAGTACGCGAGGCCGCTCGTGACCCCGGCCACGAGCAGGGCGACGACGAAGCCGATCGGTCCCCCGCCCACCAGGTAGGCGAACGCCAGGGCGACCAGAGCGACGAACAGGGCGAACCCCGCGATGATGAGCCAGCTCCGACGCTTGTTGGACGTGACCTGGTCGTACATCGCGGCGGAACGAGCGGGAGCTGCGATCGCCACCGGTCAG
Source organism: uncultured Acidimicrobiales bacterium (assembly GCA_963842395.1). Classification (GTDB taxonomy): domain Bacteria; phylum Actinomycetota; class Acidimicrobiia; order Acidimicrobiales; family VFJN01; genus ZC4RG19. Next base: position 268,815 of record CAWJGJ010000001.1, on the reverse strand, counting down.
AAGCTGACCTGGGTGGGGCCGCGCGACTCGTCGTCGGCCTGGAAGTACTCGCGCTCGGAGAAGCGGAACATGTTGGCGAGGATGTTGGACGGGAAGCTCTGGATCTTCGTGTTGTAGCGGTAGACGGTGTCGTTGTAGAACTGCCGCGCGTAGGCGATGCGCCCCTCGGTGCCGGTCAGCTCCTCCTGGAGCTGGGCGAAGTTCTGGTTGGCCTTCAGGTCGGGATAGGCCTCGGACAGGGCGAAGATCGACTTCAGGGCGCCGCTGATCATGTTCTCGGCTTCGGCCTGGTCGTGGGGCCCCTGGGCGTTCATGCCCGCGTTGCGGGCCTGGATGACGGCGTCGAGCGTCTCGCGCTCGTGCGACGCATAGCCCTTGACGGTCTCGACCAGGTTGGGGATCAGGTCGTAGCGCCGCTTGAGCTGCACGTCGATCTGCGCCCACGCGTTCTCGATGCGGTTGCGCAGCGAGACGAGGCCGTTGTAGCTGACCATGGCGTACAGCGCGAGCAGCACCAGCACGGCGATGAGGATGATGGCGATGATCACGGCCGCTCATCCTAGGCAGCCGGCGACGGGCGTCCCCTGTCACCCCCGCCGGGCGGCGGCGGCCAGGCGCTCGTAGTGACCCACGTACGCCTCGGCCAGGCGGGTCATCGAGAACTCCTGCGCCCGCGCCTCGGCCGCGGGCACCAGCCGGCTGCGGAGCAGGCCGTCGCCCAGCACCTGCACGAGCGTGCGCCCGAGGGCGACGCTGTCGCCGGGCGGCACGAGCAGGGCGTCGAGGCCGTCGGTGGCCACGTTGGCGTAGCCGTCGAGGGCGGACGCCACCACCACCGCGCCGGCCGCCATCGCCTCGAGCAGCACCACGCCGAACGACTCGCCGTGCAGCGACGGGGCGCAGAACACGTCGGCGCCCCGCATGCGCGACGCCACCTGGTCGTCGGTGAGCCGACCCAGCCACTCGATGCGGGGGTCGCCCGAGTGGCGGGCCCGCAGCGCCTCGGTCTGGGGGCCCGTGCCCCCGACCCAGAGCGTCACGTCGGGCGGCAGGTGGGGCAGGGCGTCGAGCAGGACGGCCAGGCCCTTGCGCTCCTCGTGCCGCCCGACGAACAGGATCGTCGGGCCCGCGGCCGGGGTGGCCACCGCCTTGGCGAAGCGCTCGGTCTCGATGCCGTTGAACAGCAGCTCGTAGCTGCCCCCGAGCGCCCGCTCGGCGGTGGTCCGGGCGTCCTTGGAGACCGCGCAGCGCACGTCGAGCCGGCCGGCCAGCCAACGGACGCCGGGGCGGGTGACCGCGTACGCGGCGCTGTCGCCGGACCGGTGGAAGGTGCCCACCATGGGGGCGTTGCGGAACAGGAGCGTGGTCATGGTGGGCCCGGGGGCGAGCGGCTCGTGCAGGTGGAGCACGTCGAAGGCCTCGTCGCGCAGGGCCCGGATGGTGCGGAGCTGGGCGGCCGGATCGGGCGCCAGCGGTGCCACCGACCCGTTCGACGCCGTGGGGACGCTGGCGCCGAGCGGGGTCACGCACGCGTCGGGGGGCGGCCCGTCGCAGGGCGCGAGCACGCGGGCATCGACACCGAGGCCCCGCAGCGTGCGCGCCAGCCCGAGGACCTGCGCCTGGACGCCGCCCGGGATCGTGAGGCTGTAGGGGCAGACGAGCCCGATGCGCACCGGGCCAGGCTAGTGCCGGCGCCAGCCGCGGGTCTGGGGCCGTGGCTCCCCGCTGAGATCAGAGGCGGACGGGGGCCCTGTCGGCCAGGTCGCTCGGCCAGTTGGGCTGCATCAGGTGCCACTGCTCGGGCGCGGCGCGGATCAGCACCTCGAGCTCGTCGGCCAGCGCCTGGGTGATGCGGGCGACGTCGGCGCGGAACGTCCCCTGGCGCTCGACGGGGAGCGGGGGGTGCACCACGCCGTGGTGGTTGCGGCCCTGGTCGTAGATGGCCGTGGGCAGGAGCGGTGCGCCCGTGCGGAGGGCCAGCACCGCGGGGCCGGACGGCAGCGTCGTCTTCTCGCCGAAGAACGTCACCTCGACGCCGCCGCCCGCGATGTCGCGGTCGCACAGCAGCGCGATGACGTGGCGCTGCTTGATCGCGCTCACCACCGAGCGGCCCGCGTCGGGCCCGAGCGGCACCACGTGCATGCCGATGCTCTCGCGGTACTCGACGAACCAGTCGAACAGCGCCTGCGGCTCGATGTGCTCGACCACGGCGGTGACCGGTACCTGCTCGACCCGGGTCAGCCAGTAGGCGCTCCATTCCCAGCTCCCGAGGTGGGGCATCACCGCCAGGGCGCCGATGCCGTCGGCCCGGGCCTGCTGGATGTGCTCGAAGCCGTCGTAGCTCATGCGGGCGTCGAGCTCGGCGGGGTCGATGGTGGGCAGCCGGAACGACTCGCCGTAGTAGCGCCCGTACGACCGGAACACCGCCCGCACCCGCGCCCGCAGGGCGTCCCCGCTGAGCGAGGGATCGACCCGCCGCTGGTGGCGCTCGACCATCTTCCGCCGGTCGCTCTCGCGGACCGCCGCCCAGGAGGCGAGCTCGGGCGCCGCGGCGTCGACCACGGGGGCGGGCAGCCACCGGGCCAGCGCCGAGGCGCCACGGTACGCGGGTGTTACGAGGTCCACAGGGCTCTCGGCGAGGGGTGACCGCGCAAGCCGGGACGGCTCAGCGCCGGCGCCGGGGGGCGACGGGCCGCCGCCTCCAGGTGCGGTCGGTCGAGCGGGCGACCCGTCGCGACCGCCAGCGGGCGCCGAGCGGCTGCACCTGCGGTGCGGAGGCCTGGCGCCACACCTTGACGAACCGTTGCACGGCGGTGGCCAGGGTCAGCGCCAGCATGACCCAGAGGACCGGGACCAGCAGCGACTCGAACAGCAGGCCGAAGGCGAGGAACCCCAGCCGCTCGGCCCGCTCCATGAGCCCGCCGCGGGCGTCGAACCCCAGCGACTCGGCCTTGGCCCGCTCGTAGCTGACGAGCATCGACGCCGCCAGCACGGCGAGCGGCAGGATGGCGATGTGGCCGGGCTGGGTCGAGTCGAGGTACCAGGCGATGCCGCCGAGCAGGAGGGCGTCGCTGACGCGGTCGACGACCGAGTCGAAGAACGCGCCCCGCGGCGAGGCGGTGCCGGATGCCTTGGCCACCGCGCCGTCGAGCACGTCGGGCACGGCGGTGAGCACGAGCAGGAGCAGGCCCGCCCGCAGCGAGCCGCGGGCGATGGCGACCGATGCCGCCACGGCCATGACCAGGCCGGTGATCGTGAGGTGGTTCGCTGTGATGCCGGTGCGCTTGATGCTGGCACCGACCGGTCGCAGGCCCTTCTCGAAGGTGCTGCGCCAGCGTCCGTCGAACATGGTGTGTCTCCAGGTCGGCCCCGGTCGGCACGACGGTCGGCTTGTCCGACCCTTCCCGTTGGAACGCGCCGCCGAGGGGACCCGATAAGGGTAACAACGGCCCACCCCCGCGGCACGACAAGCCCGGCGCGCGCCAGATCGGGCCGCGCGCCCGGTGGCAGTACCGCTACCCTCGCCCGCATCGCCGACCTGACACCGAGGGGGAGCCTGGTGAAGCGGTACGCGACGGGTCAGATACGCAATGTCGCCCTGGTAGGGCACGGTGGATCGGGCAAGACGAGCCTGGCCGAGGCGTTGCTGCACAGGGCCGGTGCCATCAATCGCATGGGCCGGGTCGAGGACGGCACGACGGTGTGCGACTTCGACCCCGAGGAGCAGCGCCGCGGCATCTCGCTGTCGCTCTCGCTGGCCCCCTTCGAGTGGCGCGACCACAAGATCAACCTCATCGACGCGCCGGGCTACGCCGACTTCATGGGCGACGTGTCGGCCGCCCTGCGCATCGCCGACCTGGCGGTCTTCGTGGTCAGCGCGGTCGACGGCGTCGAGGTGCAGACCGAGGAGGCGTGGGAGCTCGCCCGCAAGCTGGGCGTGCCCCGGATGGTGTTCGTCAACAAGCTCGACCGCGAGCGGGCCAGCTACGACGCCACCCTCGCCCAGCTGCGCGACCGGCTGGGCTCGGGCATCGCCCCCCTCGAGCTCCCCATCGGCGCCGAGTCGGCGTTCCGGGGCATCGCCGACCTGCTCACCGACACCGCCCACATCTACGAGGGGGGCGTGCCCCACACCGAGCCCATCCCGGACGACATGGAGGAGCTCGAGCACCAGGTGCACGACAACCTGGTCGAGGGCATCGTCGTGGCCGACGACGCCCTGCTCGAGCGCTACCTCGACGGCGACATCCCCGGCGTCGAGGAGCTGGAGAAGGCGCTCCACGACGGCATCGCAGCCGCCACCGTGTTCCCGGTGCTGGTGGGCTCGGCCACCCGCGAGGTGGGCATCGACCGGCTCGCCGACTTCCTCGTCGAGATCGGGCCCTCGCCGTCCGACCGGCCGGTGCCCATCACCGCCGGGGCGGCCGGCAACGGCGAGGTGCCCGCCGAGATCGACGTGCCCGCGGACCCCGGTGGCGACCCGCTGGCCTTCGTGTTCAAGACGATCGCGGATCCCTACGTCGGCCAGGTGAGCCTGTTCAGGGTGGTGTCGGGCACGCTGCGACCCGACGACCACCTCGTCAACAGCCGCACAGGCGGCGACGAGCGCCTCCACGGCCTGCTGACCGTGCGGGGCAAGGAGCAGGAGCCGGCGGCCGAGCTGGTGGCCGGCGACATCGGCGCCGTCGCCAAGCTGTCGGGCACCGCCACCGGCGACACCCTCGCGCCGCGGGGCAAGCCGGTCCGGGTGGCCCCGATCGAGCTGCCCGAGCCGACCCTGGCGGTGGCCGTGGTGCCCCGGACGCAGGCCGACGAGGACCGGCTCGCCCCCGCCCTGCACCGCCTCGTCGACGAGGACCCGGCGCTTCGCGTCGAGCGGATCGACGAGACGCACCAGACGCTGCTCCACGGCACCGGCGAGACCCACCTCCAGATCACGCTCGAGAAGCTCACCCGCAAGTTCGGCGCCAACGTCGACACCGAGGACGTGCGCGTCGCCTACCGCGAGACCATCACCGGCGCCGCCAGCGGGGTCGAGGGCCGCCACAAGAAGCAGACCGGCGGCCACGGCCAGTTCGGCGTGTGCGTCATCGACATGGCCCCGCTCCCCCGCGGCGAGGGCTTCGACTTCACCAGCAAGATCGTGGGCGGCGCCATCAGCCGCAGCTACGTCGGGGCGGTGCAGAAGGGCATCGAGGAGGCGATGGCCTCCGGCGGCGTCTACGGCTACCCGGTGGTCGACGTGTCGGTGACCGTGACCGACGGCAAGGAGCACTCGGTCGACAGCTCGGAGATGGCGTTCAAGGTCGCGGGACGGCTGGCCTTCCGGGCGGGCATGGCCCAGGCCGACCCGGTGATCCTCGAGCCCGTCAGCCACGTCGAGGTCAGCGTGCCGGTAGCGCTGCAGGGCGACGTCATGGGCGACCTCAACGCCAAGCGGGGCCGCGTGCAGGGCACCGAGAGCACGGGCGACGGCCGCCAGACCATCCTGGCCCTCGTGCCCACGTCCGAGATCCAGCGCTACGCCATCGAGCTGCGCTCGCTCACCGGCGGGCGCGGCCGCTTCCATGCCCACCACGACCACTACGACGTCCTGCCCGCGCACCTGGTCGACGCCGTCAGGCGCGAGGTGGGCGAGGACGCCTGAGGCCGAGCGCCATGGACCGCTGCCCCGAGTGCGGATTCGACCCCGCCGACCTGCGCCCCCAGGACATGGTGGTGGCCATCCGCTCGTTCGGGCGCCGCTACCGGGCGCCCCTCAGCCGCGGCCTGCCCGGCGAGGACCTCGACGAGATCGTGCGCCGATCCCCCGGCGAGGGGGTGTGGTCGGCGCTCGAGTACGGCGGCCACGTGCTCGACGTGTTCCGCGTGTTCGACGACCGGGTGCGCTGCGCCCTCGACGGGCGCGAGCCCGACGAGCCGGTGGTCGACTGGGAGGGCCGGGTGACCGACGCCGGGCCGTCGCTCGTGCGCGAGGACCTGTCCGATGCCATCGACGACGCGGCCGACTCGCTCGCCACCACGCTGGGCGAGCTCAACGGGGCCGAGTGGCGGCTCCCGGGCACGACCGGCCGGGGCCGCGAGGTGACCGTGGCCGAGCTGGCCACCATCGCCACCCACGAGGGCAGCCATCACCTGCTCGACCTGGGCCGCGTGCTGCGCGCCGCCCGAGGCCGCTGACAGCGGGCGTCGGGACCGGTCGGCGCCGGCGTCAGCCGGGCAGCACCTTCTCGACCGCAGCTACGACGTCGTCCGCGGTGGGCTCGGCCATGGGACTGAAGCGGGCCACGATCTCGCCGCCCGGGGCCACCAGGAACTTCTCGAAGTTCCAGCGGATGTCGCCGCTGTGGCCTTCGCTGTCGGCCACGTCGACGAGCTGCTGGTAGAGGGGATGGCGCTCGTCGCCGTTCACGTCGACCTTCTCGGTGATCGGGAAGGTGACGCCGTAGCTGGTGGAGCAGAAGGTGGCGATCTCCTCCGGCGTGCCCGGCTCCTGGCCACCGAACTGGTTGCAGGGGACGCCGAGCACGGTGAAGCCGCGCGCCGCGAACCGGCCCTGGATCTCCTCCAGCCCGGTGTACTGCGGGGTGAGCCCGCACCTCGAGGCCACGTTCACCACCAGCACGGCCTTGTCGTCGTACTCGTGCAGGTCGGCGGCGCTGCCGTCGAGCCGGTTGATCGACACGTCGTAGATGGACATGCCGGGCAACCTAGCGCCGGTCCGGCACGGGGGCACCGGCCGCCCCGGGGCGCCTCCGGCGCGCTAGAACCGGTGGATGGACCTCTCCAAGCTCGCACCGTCGGACATCGTCGTGGCACTGCGCGGGTTCGAGAGGCGCTACCGGGGCCTGTTCGCGGGCCTGGGTGAGGACCAGTCGCCCGACGACGTGGCCCACCGTGTGGTCGGCGGCTGGTCGCCGATCGAGCACGTCGTCGCCGGGGCGTGGGGCATCTCCGCGGCCGACCGGGCACTGACGGCCGTTCTCACCACCGAGTCGCCCGAGCTCGACCCGGCCGACGTGGTCGCCGAGAATCGCGCCAAGCCCGGACAGGTCACCGGGAACGTCCACGAGCGGCTGGCCGAGCTGGGGTTCGAGGCCAACGCCGCGGCCGACCGGGTCGACGCCACCCCGGCGGACGACTGGGACCGCCAGGGCCGCGTGGCCGGCACCGACCGCACGGTGACCGCCCTGGACCTCGCCCGCGCCGCGGTCGAGGCCGGCGTCGACCACCTGCGCGCCGCCGAGGCGCTGCTGGCGAAGGTGCGCCGCACGGCGCCGCCGGAACCCATCTGACAGTGATGATGTGCGTGGGAGCCCCGGCTCGGGTCTGACCCACCATCTGACTGGCTTCGGGCCTTGAAGGGGATCCGTCGGCCCGGGTCGGGGTTCCCACGTGCACTCACCGGTCGGGCGTCCGTGACCTCATAGGAGCCTGCGGCTACAGGCGCCCATCACTGTCTTGTCCGCTGTCCCGGCGGTGCGTGCCATCTCGTCCACGTACCAGGCAGAAGGGATGGCGATGACCACGATCGCAGACGACGGGTGCCGTGTCACTGTCGGGGTCGACACCCATGGCGAGGTCCATGTCGCGGCGGTGCTCGACGAGCGGGGCCGGCTGCTCGGGACCGAGTCGTTCCCGACGACCTCCAAGGGCCATCGTCAGCTCGAGCGGTGGGCGCGCGGGTTCGGGGCCATCGATGCGGTCGGGATCGAAGGCACCGGCGCCTGGGGTGCTGGGGTCGCCCGCCACTTCAGCGCCGCCGGCCACTGGGTCGTGGAGGTCGACCGGCCTGACCGCAAGACGCGCCGCCAGCGAGGCAAGTCCGACACGATCGACGCCGAGGCCGCCGCTCGGGCCGTGCAGGCCGGCACCGCGACCGGCACTCCGAAGACCCGCTCGGGGCGCATCGAAGCCATCCGGGCACTGCGAGTCGCTCGCCGTTCGGCGATCAAGGCCCGCTCCCAGGCTGCCCACCAGTTCCACTGCGTCGTGTCGACCGCACCCGACGAGCTGCGCGATGAGCTACGCACACTGCGCCTGGCCGACCTCATCGAGACGGCTGCCCGGTTCCGCCCCGGCGATCCCGCCGACGCGGTCCAGGCCACCAAAGCAGCGCTGCGTTCGATCGCCCGCCGCTACCAGCAACTCGCCGTCGAGGTCGACGACCTCGACGCCATCCTCGCCCCGCTCGTCGCCCAGAGCGCCCCGAACCTGGTCGCGCTCAACGGCGTCGGCACCGACGTCGCCGGCCAGCTCCTCGTCACCGCCGGCGACAACCCCGACCGGCTCCGCAGCGACGCCGCCTTCTCGCACCTCTGCGGCTCCTCGCCCATCCCAGCATCCAGCGGACGCACCAACCGGCACCGCCTCAACCGCGGCGGTGACCGCGCCGCCAACGCTGCGTTGTACCGGATCGTGCTCTGCCGGCTCCGCTGGGACCCTCGCACCAGGCACTACGTCGAACGCCGCACCAAGCAAGGACTCACCAAGCCCGAGATCATCCGCTGCCTCAAGCGCTACATCGCCCGCGAGATCTACCGAGAACTCACTCGCCTACCCCTTGACCATCCATAGGAGCATCCCCTCCTGACCCGACCTGACCTGGGGTTCCCGCCCCGCCCGGCGCCGAGCGCCGGAGAATCGCCGCGCGCCCGTCATCCGGCCGCGGCATCGGTGCCGAAACACCTCCTGCACACCGACTCGTACGGCTACCAGGAGGACAGGGAATGAAGCCAGTGACCCGTCGCTCGTTCATTGCAGCGGGCTCCGCCGGTGCGCTGGGGGTGGCGGGCGTCGCCGCCCTCGGCTCGCCGATCAGCACCGTCTCGGGCGCGGCGCCCGAGCTGACCGACAGCGAGGCGGACTCCGTGGGGCCCGCAGCGCTGTCCATCCGCAACGCTCGCACCGGTGAGGTCGAGCTCTTGGTGGGCAACCGCTCCGTCAAGTTCACCGACAAGCAGCTCGTGGCGCGCGTGGCGCGGGCGAGCCGGTAAGGACCCGACATGTCTTCACATCGCGAGGCACCGGGCATCTCCAAGGACCCGTGCGCGGACAACACCGACACGTACGCCTTCGTGACGCCCAACAACACCGTCACCATCGTCGCCAACTACCTCCCCGGTCAGGAGCCGAGCGGCGGCCCGAACTTCTACGAGTTCGACGACGACGTCCTGTACACGATCAACATCGACAACAACGGCGACGGCCGGCCGGACGTGGCGTACGAGTTCTCGTTCAAGACCGAGAACACGATCAACTCGTTCCTCTACAACATCGGGCCCATCGGCTCGCTCGACGACCCCAACTGGAACCGCAAGCAGACCTACTCGCTCGTCAAGGTCAAGTACACCTACAAGCGCAAGCGCAACGGCAAGGTCGAGGTCGACCGCGACGAGGACACCCTCGCTCGCAAGGTGCCCTGCCCGCCGTCCAACATCGGCCCCCGGTCGACGCCGAACTACCCGGCGCTGGCCAACGCCGCCATCCGGGACCTCGGCGACGGCTACAAGGTGTTCGCCGGGCAGCGGGCCGACAGCTTCTACGTCGACCTCGGCTCGGTGTTCGACCTCGGCACCCTGCGGCCCTTCCAGAACCTGCACCTCATCCCCACGGATCCCCAGCCCGGCGTCGACTCGCTGGCCCAGACCAACGTCCACTCGCTGGTGCTGCAGATCCCGATGGACGAGGTGACCGTCAACGGCCGGGTCCCCACCGACCCGATGTCGCCCAAGTCGGTCATCGGGGTGTGGGCGGCCGCCAGCCGGCAGAAGGCCACCATCCTCGACGACGACCTCGAGGAGGGCTACTCGCAGCCCGCCACGCTGGGCAACTACGTCCAGGTGTCGCGGCTGGGCAACCCGCTGTTCAACGAGGTCATCGTTCCGCTGCCCGACAAGGATGCGTGGAATGCCGTCGGTCCCGACCGGGAGAAGTTCTTCGCCAAGTACGTGCGCCAGCCCGAGCTCGCCCGTCTGCTGCCCGTGCTGTACCCCAACAGGTTCAACAACCTGAAGGCCTACACCAAGGACCGCGTCGACCTGGTCGCGATCCTGCTGACGGGCCTCCCGCCCGACGTCGTGGCCGGGTTCCAGAACTTCACCGGCGACACGCTCGCCGACATGCTGCGGCTCAACCTGGCCGTCCCCGTCTCGTCGGCCCCCAAGCGGCTCGGCCTGCTGGACGGCGACACCCAGGGCTTCCCCAACGGGCGGCGGCTGGCCGACGACGTGGTCACGATCGAGCTGCGGGCGGTGGCCGGGGTCACCATCCCGCTGGTCGACGACACGTTCACGCCGGACGGCGCGGCCTCGGTCATCGAGGACGGCACGTTCCCGCCGGTGCGGCAGTTCCTGACGGACTTCCCGTACATCGGGCATCCGTACGTGGGCTATGACGTCCCTTAGCCATACGCACGATGCGCCGGTGGTGGCGCCCGAGGGCAGCGTGGCCCCGGGCGCCGCCCCGATGCTCGACATCGGCGGCGACGTGGGCGCCATGATCGTCTACCTGGACCGGATCCCGCCCTCGGGCGAGCTCATGGCCCATCCGCCGGGCCGGCCGGACGAGCACTTCCACACCGGGGTCCACCCCCGGGAGCTCGGCGGCAGGACGGTGGCGGTGGCGATCTTCCCCGAAGCGGTCGAGGGCACCTACGACCTCCTCGACCCCGACGGGATGCCGATGGCACGCATCGAGGTCACCGGCGGCCGGGTCAGCGAGCTCGACCTGCGCAGCCACTGATTCCGCTACTCACACCGCCAGTACAAAGCAACACATCAGGTGACGGGGCCGTCTGCTGGGTCGGTCCCGTCACCGCGTTCCCGGGCAGATGCGACTCGCGGACGCACCTGTCGGCGCCGGTTCGCCCCACCTCCCCAGCGAGAGAGGCTGTCGCCCGCCGTCGCCCCGGGCGAGAAAGCCTGGCCCCGCCGGCGGCCCCGGTACCTAGCCTGGACGGGTGCCCGCTGTCGACCCTCCCCCGGGCCCGGGCGGACCGCTCCCCGTGCCCGGACCACCCGCGCCGCCCCGTCCCGGCGAGCTCGACGCGGTCGTGGCGTTCGTGGCCGCCCAGCAGGCGCGACCCGATCGCCGCATCTCCTACGTCGGCACGGAGGAGGCCGGCATCGCCGCCGAGCTGGACGGTCTGGCGCCGCCGTGGGCCACCACGGTACGGGTGGTCCGGGACGGCACCGGCGACGGGCTCGCCGGCGTCGTGGTCGTCGAGTGCGACGAGGACCTGGGCCGGGCGTGGATCGTCGGCCCCTGGGTGGACCGCGACGGCGACGGCTGGCTGGTCACCGCCGGGGCCCTGGTGGACGCCGCGCTCGCCCAGCTCCCGCCGGCCGTGACCCAGTACGAGATGTCGGGCGAGGTCGCCCACGGCCTCCTGGCCGAGCTGGCCGCACGCCGGGGCTGGCCGGGCGGGGAGCCCAGCCACCTCCTGGTGGTGGACGCGGCCGTGGCCGCGACCTGGCCGGCCGGCGGCCTCGCGCTGCGACCGGCCGCCGCGGGCGACGTCGCCGGGATCCGTGCGCTCCACGACGCCGAGTTCCCCGACACCTACGCCTCCGTCGCCGAGCTGGTCGCCGGCGCGCTCGACGGCACGCGGGTGGTGCTCGTGGCCGAGAGCGACGCCGGCGCAGGGATCGCCGGCTACGCCGCCGGCGAGGTGCACCACGACGGGGAGGGGTTCCTCGGCTTCGTCGCGGTCGACCCGGCTGCCCGGCGCGCCGGAGTCGGCCGGGAGCTCGTGGTGGCCACCACCCGCGGGCTGCTGGAACGATCGTCGCTCGGGCGGGTGGCGCTCACCGTCCACGACCACCTGGCGCCCGCCCGGGCCCTGTACCGCGAGCTCGGCTTCCGCCCGACCGAGACGCTGGTCGCCTACCGGTCCTGGACCGGCTGAGAGGCTGCGCCGACAGGCGTAGCCGTGGAAAATGACGCGCTCATCCCGCAGCGAGGTACTCCTCGACCGGCACTTGTTCCAGCGCCTCCCAGCCGACTGGGAGATAGAGGTCGCCCGCGGTCGTCCAGTACCAGACGCCCCACCCGTGGAACCCGGCGTAGGCGCCCGGGTGCTCGACCATCAGGTCGGCGTAGCGCTGCACGGCCCGGACGTAGCGGTCGCTGTGGTTGTAGTTCCACAGCGCGCCGGCCATGTCGCCGGGGGCGCCGTTGGCGGTGAGGTAGCGGGCGGCGCCGCGGATGGCCTGGCGGGGATCGTTGACGTCGCCCTCGCCGTAGGCCTCCCAGGTGGCGGGCATGAACTGCATCGGCCCCTGGGCGCCGGCCACCGACGTGCCCCGGATGCGGCCCATCCCGGTCTCGACCAGGTTGATCGCCGCCAGGTACTGCCACGGCACGCCGAACTCGTCTGCGGCCTCGTGGTACAGCCGCAGCAGGTCGGCCGCGGGCTCGGGCGCCACGATGCGCCATGCCGGCATCTCGGACACGGGTCGCCCGGTGATGGCCCGCAGGTCGCGCCGGGCCGCCGCGTGGTGCTCGGCCACCGGCCGCAGCCCGGCGGGCAGGGCGCCGAGCACAGCGGCGTCCCACTCCGGATGGTCGCCGAGCTGGCGGTAGCCCACCTGCTGGGCCAGCGCGGCAGCGGCGACGTCCCCCTCGCCGGCGCCGGGATCGCGCAGGACCGCCTCCGCGTCCGCGATCCGCGCCGCCAGCGCCGCCGGGTCGGCCACGAGCGGGGGCGGCCGCAGCGCCGTCACGTCCACCGGCGCGGTCGTGGTGGTGGTCGGTGCCGCGGTGGTCGGCGGGGCGGAGGTGGTGGGCGGGGCGGTGGTCGTGGACGAGGTCACCGAGGACTCGGGGCCCGCGGCCGGCTCGTCCGGCGCCGACGACGGCCCGCCGCAGCCCAGCGCGGCCGGGATCACGAGCCCCAGCAGGGCGGCGGCGGCAACCCGGCGTCTCACGGCCGGCTCACCCTGTGCGGGCGCGGCCTGCCGGACCGGTCGGCGGGAGCGAGCACGCAGGGCCTCATCCGGCGTCGAGGGCGGACCAGTCCTCGGGGTTGTCCTCGACGAAGTGCTGGACCACCTCGCCGTTGACGCCGTCGACCAGCGCCAGGCCCCGCTTGGCCGGCGGGTTCTCCGCCGAGTACAGCAGGATGCGCCACGTCGGCCGGCTCAGCAGCCCCCGCCAGCCCATCTGGGCCGACGCGTGCCCGACGGGAAAGCCCACCGCCCGGGTGGCGGCGACCAGGGCGTCCTGCTCGTCGACGTCGAGGTTCCAGCCGGTGACGATCTGGTAGGCGCCGACCACGACCAGGAGCACCGCCGCCAGCAGCAGACCGTCGTTCACGTAGGGCGAGTCGTCCACGAACAGCCACACGGCCAGGCACACGGCCGCGGTGGCCAGGTAGAGGTAGCCCGGAACCCGGCGGCGGTTGTTGTTGGGGAACAGGTAGGGACCGACGAACCCGGCGGCGTCGAGGTCCTCGGGCAGCTCGTCCACCACGTCGGCGTCACGGTCCGGCCCGGCGGTGCCGGGCGCGGCGTCGGCGGTCGGCACAGGGGCCGGGTCGGGCGCCTCGTCGGCGGCGGGTTCGGGTGCGCCGTCGGGGGTCGCCTCGTCAGCCATGGCGCCTGCGACGGTAGCGACCGGCACGGGCGACCGGGAAACCGGTGCGGCGCTCACGCGTCCGGCGTCGGCCACGCCGCCCGCAGCTTGGCCCAGGTCTCGCCCAGCGACTCGGGCAGGACCCGCGTCTCGGCGACCGCGGTCATGAAGTTGGAGTCGGCGTTCCACCGCGGCAGCACGTGGACGTGCAGGTGGGACGGGATGCCCGCGCCCGCGGCCTCGCCCAGGTTGAGGCCCACGTTGATGCCCTGCGGCCGATAGGCGTCGGTGAGCGCGGCGACCGCATCGTGGACCGCGGCCCACATCTCGCTGGCCTCCTCGGGCGTGAGCCCGTCGAGCCCGGCCACCTCGCGGTAGGGCATCACCAGCACGTGCCCGCAGGTGTAGGGGAAGGCGTTGAGGATGGCGAAGGTGTGCTCGCCCCGCCACACCACATGGGTCTCGTCGTCGGGCAGGCCCGAGTCGAGGATGCGGCGGAACACCGACCCCTCCCCCGCCAGGGCCCCGTTGCCGGCGGCGGCGACGTAGCTCGACCGCCAGCCGGCCCACATCCGGTCCATCGGCCGCCCGGGCGCCGGTGCGCCGGCGCCGGCGGGGCGCGCGTCGCCGCCCATCAGGCGTGCGCGGCGATCTCGGCGTGCAGCCGGTCGACGAAGGTAGCCACCGGCAGGTCGCGCTCGACCTGGCCGCCGCGGGGGTTGTCGCCCACCGTGTCGTGGGCCACGTCGTCGTCGCCGACCACCAGGACGTGGGGCACCTTGTCGAGCTTGGCCTTGCGGATGCGGGCGCCCAGCGGCTCGTCCGCGCTGCTGACCCCGGCCCGGAAGCCCTCCGCGCGCAGCCGGTCGACGAGCGCGGCGGCATGGGCCTCGTGGTCGGACCGCACGGGCAGCACCTGCGCCTGCACCGGCGCCAGCCAGGCCGGCAGGTTGCCGGCCGTGTGCTCGAGCAGCACGCCGAAGAATCGGTCGAACGAGCCGAACAGCGCCCGGTGGACGACGCTGGGCCGGTGTCGCTGGTTGTCGGCGCCCACGTACTCGAGGTCGAACCGGGGCGGGAGCTGGAGGTCGACCTGCAGAGTCGAGAGCTGCCAGCGCCGGCCGATGGCGTCGCGCACGTGCACGTCGATCTTGGGGGCGTAGAACGCGCCCTCGCCCTCGGCGACCACGTACGGGATGCCCGAGGCCTCGACCGCGTCGCGCAGCGCCGCCTCGGCCCGCTCCCAGTCCGCGGCCTCGCCCACGAACTTGTCGGGGCGGGTGGCCAGCTCCGCCTCGAACTCGTCGAACCCGTAGTCGCGCAGCAGCCGCAGCACGAACGCCAGCAGGCTGGCCAGCTCGTCACCGAGCTGCTCGGCCGTGCAGAAGATGTGCGAGTCGTCCTGGGTGAAGCCCCGGGCCCGCAGCAGGCCGTGCACCACGCCCGACATCTCGTAGCGGTACACGGTGCCGAACTCGAACATGCGCAGCGGCAGCTCGCGGTAGGACCGCTGGCGAGACCGGAAGATCAGCATGTGCATCGGGCAGTTCATGGGCTTCGGGTAGTACCGGTGACCCTCGTCCAGCTCCATGGGCGGGTACATCCCGTCGGCGTACCACTCGAGGTGGCCGCTGATCGTGAACAGCTCCTCCTTGGCGAGGTGGGGCGTGTACACGAACTCGTAGCCGGCCTTGTCGTGCTCGGCCCGGCTGTAGTCCTCCATCAGCTTGCGGACCAGCCCGCCCTTGGGGTGGTACAGCGGCAGGCCGCTGCCCACCTCCGGCGGGAAGTGGAACAGGTCCAGCTCGGCGCCCAGCTTGCGGTGGTCGCGCTTGGCGGCCTCCTCGAGGTGGTGCAGGTGGGCCTCGAGCGCCTTGCGGCTGTCCCACGCCGTGCCGTAGATGCGCTGGAGCTGCGGGTTGTGCTCGTCGCCCCGCCAGTACGCCCCGGCGACGCGCATGAGCTTGAAGTGGCCGAGGTGACGCCCCGTGTCCTCGACGTGGGGACCCCGGCACAGGTCGATGAAGCCGGGCCGGCCGTGGAAGGGCGGGTGGTCCTTGGGCTTGCCGGGCGGGTTCTCGTAGGTGCGGACCTCGCCGCGCTCCCCCGTGCCCGACATCGGGTCGGTCGACGCGTTCTCGATGATCTCGAGCTTGAACCGGTGATCCGCGAAGATCTCGCGGGCCGCGTCGGCCGGGATCTCGTCGCGCACGAACGGCTGGCGCTCGTCGATGATCTCGCGCATGCGGGCGTCGATGCGGTCGAGGTCGTCGGGCGTGAACGAGGCACCGCCCGGCAGCGCGAAGTCGTAGTAGAAGCCGTCCTCGACCGGGGGGCCGATCCCGAAGGTGGCGTCCGGGAACACGTCGAGCACCGCCTGGGCCAGCACGTGCGCCGTCGAGTGGCGGATCGTGAACAGCCCCTGGGGGCTGTCGGCCGTGACGATGGCGACCCGGTCGCCTGCGGCCAGCTCGGTGCCGAGGTCGCACTCGGTGCCGTTGACCTCGGCGATGACCGCGGCCTTGGCCAGCCGGGAGCCGATGCTCTGGGCCAGGCCGAGGGCCGTGGTGCCCGGTGCCACCGCACGCGTGGAACCGTCGGGCAGGGTGATCTCGATCTCGGCCATGACCGGCGAGGTTACCGAGCGTGGGCGCGGGTCCTCGAAGCGATTCGTGCCCGGTGCCCGCCTACGAGGCGACGTCGGACAGCGCCCCGGCCGCCACCCGGCCGCCGGTGTCGTCGCCGTCGTCCTGACCGGACCCGTTGCCCGCGGCCACCCGTGCGGTCGGCTGCGCCGGGAGGGACTCGGTCTTGCGGGTGGCGTACTCGTCGACGTAGTCCTGCTGCGACAACTCGCGGATCTCGAACATGAGCTCGTCGGTGAGCTGCCGCAGGATCATCCGGTCGTCGGCCCGGTCGCGGTAGCGGCGCACGTCGATGGGGCGGCCGATGCGGATCTCGCACGCCCGGAACGGCCGGGGCGCCTTGGCCCCCGGCGGCTGGATGTCTCGGGTGCCGACCAGCCCCACCGGGACGAGCGGCGCCCCGGTGCGCAGGGCCAGCCGGGCCGGCCCGGTGTGACCCTTGTGGAGGCGGCCGTCGCGACTGCGGGTGCCCTCGGGGTAGATGCCGAACAGCTCGCCCCGCTCGAGCACGCCCGCCGCGGCGTCGAGCGCCCGCTTGCTGGCATCGCCGCCCGCCCGGTCGATGGGGATCATGCCCATGGCGGGGAACAGGTACTTGGTCTTCCAGTCGTCCATGTACTCGGCCTTGCCCACGTAGGTGATGCGGCGGGGCAGCACCAACGGCAACAGGAACGAGTCGATGACCGACGTGTGGTTGGGGCACATGATCGCCGGCCCGTCGGAAGGCACGCAGGCGGCACCCCGCAGGTGGATGCGCCACCCCGCCCGAAAGATGGGCGTCAGGATGGCGCGGGCGACCGGGTAGAGCTTGCCGTACTGCCGGATGCCTGCCGCCTCGTCGGGCATGCCGTGAGCCTACGCCCACCGGCCACGCCGTGTGGCCGGCCCGCGAAGAGTTCACGGACACGTGCGCCGGGCGAAACACGCGGTGCGGCGCCGGTGGTCGTGCCCGGTCGCCGGACCGTGGCCGGATCGCCCTCCACCGGCGCCCTCAGGGCGCCGTGAGGTCGACGCCCAGCAACGCTGCGGCCTGGGACACGTCCTTGCCGGCCTCGGCCGCTTCGTCGATCGCCGCCACCGCGGCGGGCGTGTCGAGGTCGTCGTCGAGCGCGGCCCGGGCGGCGTCGAGCGCCGCGTCGCCACCCGCGGTCCCGCCGGCGCCCCAGCGGGCCAGCCGCTCGGCCGCCGCGGGCATGACGGCGTCGTCCCAGTCCCAGGGGTACCGGTAGTGGTGGGACACGACGGCGAGGCGGATCGCCCGGGCATCCCACGACTTGCGCAGGTCGGACACGAACACGAGGTTGCCCAGCGACTTGGACATCTTCTCGCCGTCCATCCGCACCATCGCCTGGTGCATCCAGTGGCGGACGAAAAGCTCGCCGGTGGCGGCCTCGGACTGGGCCGCCTCGCACTCGTGGTGGGGGAAGATCAGGTCGGCGCCGCCGCCGTGCAGGTCGATGGTGGTGCCCAGCTCGCGCAGCGCGAGCGCCGAGCACTCGATGTGCCAGCCGGGCCGGCCGGGGCCCCACAGCGACTCCCACGACGGCTCGTCGGGAGCCGACGGTTGCCAGAGCACGAAGTCGAGCGGGTCGTCCTTGTGGGGGTCGTCGACGTTGCCGCCCCGCTCGGCCGCCAGGGCCAGCATCTCGTCGCGGCCCAGGTGGCTGACCTGGCCGAATCGCTCGAAGCGGGACACGTCGAAGTACACGGCCCCGCCCGCCTGGTAGGCGTAGCCCTGGTCGAGCACCATGCCGATGAAGCCCCGGATGTCGGCGATGGCCGAGGTGGCCCGGGGCTCGCTCCAGCAGGGCAGCGTGTCCAGCGCCCGCATGTCGTCGTCGAACCGGGCCGTCTCGGCGGCCGCCAGGTCGAGGTAGTGCACACCGATCTCGCGGGCCTTGCGCAGCAGGTCGTCGTCGACGTCGGTCACGTTGCGGACGCAGCGGGTGTCGTGGCCCAGGTCGCGCAGGCGCCGCTGCAGCACGTCGTAGGTGAGGTAGACGGCCGCGTGCCCGACGTGCGTGGCGTCGTAGGGCGTGATGCCGCACGTGTACATGGTGACGAGCGGGCCGGGCGTGAACGGGACGACCTCACCGCGAGCGGTGTCGTAGAGCCGCATGGGCCCGACCTCGCGGAGGTCGTCGGCGCTCACTGGCGCACCCTCTGGGATGCGCGCAGCGAGCGATCGGCACTACGTGCCGAGTACCGCACTGAGCCCATGGCTCGCTCGCTCCGCTCGCTCACGGCGTCGGCTCGGCGGCCGCGGCGCCGCGGGATCCGTTGCCCTTGCGGCCGCCGCTGGCCACGGCAGGCGCGGCCACGACCGGGCCCGCCGGCGCCTCTCCGGCGCCGGACGCCGCCGTGCCCGCGCCCGTGCCGTCGCCGCCCTCGTCGTCCTGCGGCTCTGGGATGCCGGTGAGCTTCACGGCCACGCGGGTCTTGTAGTGCATGTTGAGCTGGAGCAGCACGGCGGTGAACGACTCGATGGGCGTGGCCATGGCCAGCTCGCCCGCGTTGAGCGGGCGCATGTTGGGGATCCGGCCCACGATCTCGCTGGTGAGCTCGACCGCCGAGGCGTGGTCGGAGCAGATGAGCACGTCGCTCTCGATCGGATGGCGCAGGTCGCCCAGCTCCTTGGCCGGCACGTGGTGCAGCGCGGCGGCCACCATGCAGGTGGGCACCGCCGCCTGGACGCTGGCGGCGACCGAGCCCCGCGGCGGCACGAGGGGCTGGAACTCCTTGCCGATCTTGGTGAGGGCGTTGGCCATCGACACCACGATCTTGCCCCGCAGGCGGCCCTCGACCGAGACCGCGGTCTGGGTGGCGCCGTCCCACGGGGTGGCGATGACCACCAGGTCGGTGTCGGCCGCCTGGGCGTTGTCGCCCGCCCCGATCGTGAGCTGGCGGTCGGCCCACTGCTCGTGCAGGTTGTCGACCACCTCCATGGCGCGGTACTTGGATCGTGACCCCACGACCACGTCGAAGCCGACCGACGCCAGCCGAGCGGCCAGCGCCTTGCCGGCAGGGCCGGTTCCCCCGAGGATGCCGATGCGCACGGCGACAAACCTAGCGGCGAGCGGTGGCCCACCACCCAACCACCACCCAACCCAAGGTGTCCGGGTTACCACCGGTAGCGCCCGGCCGAGCCGGCCGCTCGGGAGCGCGCCGGAGGCCGGCCTGGGGTGCCGGGCCCGCCGCCCCCTACCGTCGTCGCCCGTGACCTCCCCGACCCCGCCCGGCACGCCGGCGCCGGACCCGCCCGAGGCCGCGCTCCGGCTGGCCCGCGTCACGGTGGCCCGCCCGCCGGCCGTCCTGCTGGACGCGGTCGACTGGACGGTGCGGCCCGGGCAGCGCTGGGTGGTGCTGGGGCCCAACGGCTCGGGCAAGACCACCCTGCTGCGGGTGGCGTCGCTGTACCTGCACCCCACCTCGGGCCAGGTGGAGGTGCTCGGCCACCGCCTGGGCCGGGTGGACGTCCGCCGCCTCCGCACCCGCATCGGGCTCGTGAGCCCGGCGCTCCAGGACCTGCTCCGACCCGAGATCACGGCCCTCGACGCCGTCATGTCGGCGCGGGAGGCGGCGCTCGAGACCTGGTGGCACGCGTACGGCCCCGACGACCGCGCCCGGGCCCACGACCTGCTCGAGCGCACGGGCACCGCCGCGCTGGCGCACCGGGCCTTCGGCACCCTGTCCTCCGGCGAGCGCCAGCGCGTCCTGCTCGCCCGCTCGCTGTGGGGCGACCCCGGGTTGGTCCTGCTCGACGAGCCCACGGCGGGGCTCGACCTCGGCGCCCGCGAGGACCTGGTCGCCCGCCTGGCCGGCCTCGCCGACGACCCGGCTACGCCGCCCACGGTGCTCGTGACCCACCACGTCGAGGAGGTGCCCCCCGGCTTCACCCACGGGCTGCTGCTCCGCCGGGGTCGGGTGCTCGCCGCGGGGCCGATCGACGACGTCCTGACGGCCGAGGCGCTGTCCGAGGCGTTCGGGCTGGCGCTCCGCCTCGACCGCCGCGACGGGCGCTACGCGGCCCGGGCGGTCACGAGCCGACGAGGGCCAGCAGCCGCGGCCGGCTCCGGCTGATCTCGTCGGCCAGCAGGCGCTCGACCAGTGGGCCGCCGAGGCGGCCGCCGTAGTGCAGGTGCATCGACAGCCGACTGGCGCCGTCGGCCTCGTCCACCACCGCGGACAGCACCCAGGGCGAGTGCTGGCGTCCGTCCAGCTCGACCCGCTCGAACTGGACCCGCCCCGGCTCGTGCACGGTGCGGGCCATGCGCAGGCGCTTGGTGCGGGCGAACGGCCCCAACCTGCCCCGCAGGTCGACCGACCACGCGGGCCCTGGGTCGTCGGGATGGGGGTCGGCCGCCGAGGCGGACGGCACGATGTCGAGCCACCGCGGGTAGCGGCCCAGGTCGTCGACCCAGGCGAAGAGCTCGTCGGGCGGGCACGGAGCCACGAGGTCGGCCGTCACGTCCACGCGGCGATGGTGACACCCCGGCGCCCCGGCCGCCCAACCGCCGCCGGTCAGGGACCGGAGACGGGTGCCGGGTCGCCGCCCGCACCCGTGCGATGGTCGGTGTCGCCTCGTCGGCGCCCCCGTCGGTGCCCGGTGCCACCGCGAGCAGGACGCCCGACCGCACCTGCACCGTCGCCACCGCGGCGACCCACTCGTTGCTGACCCCGCGGCTGGTGCCGGCCTCGAGGTCCTCGTCCTCGAGCGGGTAGAGCAGCCCGCTCGTCGTCACGCCGCGGGCGGGACCGTGCACCGGCACCAGGCTGACCAGGGCACCGGGACGGCCCGGCAGGGTCCTGCGGGCCCGGACCACCCACACGTGGGCCGGCCCGATCCACGCCTCGACCGCGACCGCCGCGAGCCGCGGCGCCGCCACGGTGGTGGCCACGGCCAGCGTGTGGTCGAAGCGGTCGCCGGCGCCCGTCACCACGACGATCCGCTCGGGCCCTGCGGCCAGGGCCGCGTCGAGCGCCAGGTCGAGGTCGGTGGCGTCCTTGGCGCGGGGATGGCGCTCGACCCGCACGCCGGCGCCCGCGGCCGCGTCGAGCGCAGCCGGGTCCACCGAGTCCATGTCACCCACCACGAGCGTGGGGACGAGCCCCAGCGCGGCGGCGTGGGTCAGCCCCGCGTCGGCCGCCACGACCAGGGGCTCGGGCCCCAGGTCGCCCAGCCCGCCCGGGGGCACGGCCGGGGGTCCTCCCCCGCCGACGACGACCGTCACCCGGGCCACGCCGGCGCTACCCGGCGCCGCGGCCGCGGTGCGGCGGCGGCTCCGAGCGACGTCCCGCCGCCACCAGCACCTCCCGGTGCTCCTGCCACAGCCGGTAGATGCCGCCCAGCGTGAACTCGGTCAGCAGGTCGATGAACGCCTCGCGGTTCCAGGCGGGATCGTCGGCCTGCGCGATGGCCAGGCCCTCGGCCATGCGGAAGAACATCAGCGCCATGATCTCGGCCGCGGCGCCGATCTGCACGCCGAGGTCGTCCCAGCGCGAGCGGGTGAACTCCGAGATCTCCTGCAGCACCCGCAGACGCACCTGATCCGGCGCCGCGGTGGGGCGGTCGACCGAGCCCTGCTCGGCGTTCAGCAGCACCGTGACCGCGTCCCGGTCCTGCTCGAACAGGTCGAACACGGCGGCGAAGTTGTGGCGCACGAAGGCGTCGAGATCCCACCCGTCCGACTCGGTGAAGCTGGCCGACAGCCGGGCGACGACCCGGTCGGCCGAATCGTCGACAACGGCGACGAACAGCTCGTCCTTGCTGCCGAAGAGCTCGTAGACGGTCGGGCGGGGCGTGCCCGAGCCGCGGGCCACGGCCTCGATGGTGGCCCCGTGGTAGCCGTGCTGCGCGAACACGGCGCGGGCGGCGTTCAACACCTGGGCGCGCTGCTCCTCGAGGGGCTGCGCGCGCGGCCGGCCCGGTCCCCGCTTGGCCGGGCTGGCGGGCGCTTCTGCTCGAGACCTGGTCCCGCTCACATCGGTCCCCCACACTCATTTCCGTCACCGCTGTCGACAATGGTACCGGGCGCCCGCCGATCGCGGTGTCACCGCGGGCTTTCGGACCCCCGGGCGGCCGGGGCTACGGTCGCTGCCCGTGGAGCGGACCCTCTTCGACGACGAGCACGAGCTGTTCAGGGACAGCGTGGCGCGCTTCATCGCAGCCGAGGTCGCCCCGCACAACGACGACTGGGAGCAGGCCGGGGTGGTCGACCGGTCGCTGTTCACGGGGGCGGGCGCCCACGGCTTCCTGGGGATGGCGGCACCGGTCGAGCACGGCGGCGGCGGCGTGCACGACTTCCGCTACAACCTCGTCATCGCCGAGGAGGTCCAGCGGGCCGGGGTCAACGCCGCCGGGCTGGGCTGGACCCTGCACAACGACATCTGCCTGCCCTACTTCCTGTCGCTGTGCACCCCCGAGCAGCAGGCGCGCTCGGCTGCCGGGCATCTGCTCGGGCGAGCTGGTCACCGCCATCGCCATGACCGAGCCGGCCATCGGGTCGGACCTCGCGTCCATGACCACCACCGCCCTGCGGGACGGCGACGACTACGTCGTCAACGGGTCGAAGACCTTCATCACCAACGGCATCAACGCCGACCTCGTCATCACGGCGGTGAAGACCGATCCCGCCGAACGGCACCGGGGCATGTCGCTGGTGGTGCTCGAACGGGGCATGGGCGGGTTCGACCGCGGGCGCAACCTCGACAAGATCGGCATGCACGCCCAGGACACGGCCGAGCTGTTCTTCACCGACGTGCGCGTGCCGGTGGCCAACCGGCTGGGCGACGAGGGCGAGGGCTTCCGGTACCTGGTCACCAACCTGCCCCAGGAGCGCCTGTCGATCGGGGCCACCGGCGTCGCCGCCGCCCGGGCCGCCTTCGACCAGACGCTCGCCTACGTGAAGGAGCGCACCGCCTTCGGGCAGCCGGTGGGCTCGTTCCAGAACAGCCGGTTCCGCATGGCGGAGATGGCGACCGAGATCGAGATCGCCCAGACCTTCGTCGACCGCTGCGTGCTGGCGCTGAACGCCGGCACGCTCACCGCGGAGGAGGCGTCGATGGCGAAGTGGTGGTGCACCGAGCTGCAGGGCCGGGTGGCCGACGCCTGCGTGCAGCTCCACGGCGGCTACGGGTACATGACCGAGTACCCCGTGGCGCGCGCCTTCGCCGACGCCCGCATCACCCGGATCTACGGCGGCACCACCGAGATCATGAAGGAGATCATCGGCCGTTCCCTCGGCCTCTGACCGCGGCCGACCGGCGTCGACGCCGGCGCGGCGTTCCCGCGGCCGGACCGGGTCGGCCGATCCGGCCGCGGTGGCCGGAACTACGCGGCGTGCCGGCTGACATACCCTGGTCAGGCGATGTTGGGGGACCTGACGACCAGCTCGGCGCGTCGGCCGGTGGACCACGGCGACCCGCGACCTGCTGGACCCTCGACGCACCGGGGCGCGCCCGGCTGGGCGGTCGTCGCCGGGCTCACCGCACTGGTGGCCGCGGTCCCGCTGGCGACGGCGCTCGTGGCCGTCGCCCGGCCCCGCTGGTACCCGGTCCTGGACCTGGCCCAGACCGAGCTGCGGATGCGGGATGTCGGGACCCGCCACACCCCGCTGATCGGCCTGGCCGGACGGATGTACGGCTTGGACCAGCAGGGCAGCCACCCGGGCCCGCTCAGCTTCTACACGCTGTGGCCGGCCTACCGGCTGGCGGGGGGCACCGCCTTCGGCCTCCAGCTCGCCACCGTCGTGTCCAACGTCGCCGGCGTGGCCGTCGCCCTGTGGATCGCCCACCGCCGCCGGGGCCCGGTCCTGGCGCTGGCGGTGGCGGCCGGGCTCGCGGTGCTGTTGCGGGGCGCCGGCATCACCCTGTTCATCGAGGCGTGGAACCCGTACCTGCCGGTCCTGTGGTGGATCGTCTTCGTGCTGGCGGTGTGGTCGGTGCTGTGCGCCGACCTGGCCCTGCTGCCGGTGGCGGTGTTCGCCGGCTCGTACTGCGTGCAGACCCACATCTCCTACGCCGGCCTCGTCCCCGGCGTGGCGCTGCTGGCCGTCGGCGCCGTCGTGGTCCTGGCCGTCAGGCGGCGGGGGGACCGGGCCGCGCTGGTCCGACTCGGCGCGTGGACCGCCGGGTCGGTGGTGCTGGGTTCGCTGCTGTGGGCCGCACCGGTGATCGACCAGCTCGGCCACGACCCCGGCAACCTGGCGATCATCCGCGACAGCTTCACCCACCCGTCGGAGCCGTCGGTCGGCCTCGGCGGGGACGCCGTCCGGGTGCTGCTGTCCTACCTCGATCCCTGGGGGCTGCTGTCCGACTTCCGGGCCACCGACCTCACGGCCTACGAGGGCACCTGGGCGGTCGGGCTCGCGGTGTTGGTGGCATGGGCAGCGACCGCCGTGGTCGCCTGGCGCCGGCGTGCCGCGCACCCGGAGCTGGCGCGCCTCCACCTCGTCGTGGCGGCGGCCCTCGGGTTCGGCCTGGTCTCGATCAGCCGCATCTACGGCCCGGTGCGCCACTACCTGCTCCTGTGGGAGTGGGCGACTGCCGTGCCCCTGGCCGTGGCCACGGGCTGGACCGTCGCCGTCATGTGGCGGGAACGCCACCCGGCGGCCCCGCCCCGCGGACTGCCGCGTGCGGCGGCGGCTCTGCTGGCCGCCGTCATGGTGGTGGCGGCCGGCCAGCTCACGTGGCAAGCGGCCCACGAGGACGTGCAGTTGCCCAGGCAGTCGGCGGTGCTGGCCGCGTTGGTGCCCCCGACGCTCGAGGCGCTGCGCTCCGGCGACGCGCCCGGCGGCGGCGTGGACGGCCGCTACCTGGTCCGGTGGGGCGACGACCAGCAGGGTTTCGGGTTCGCCGGGTTCGGCCTGCTGAACGAGCTCGACCGCGAGGGTTTCGACGCCGGCGCCGTCGCCAGCCACGGCGCGGCGGTGGTCCCCCACCGTGTGCTCGGGCTCGACGAGGCGACGGCCACGGTCAACTACGTGGTCGGCCCGGACATGATCGAGAAGTGGCGGGCCACGCCCGGCGCCGTCGAGGTCGCCCACGTGGACCTCCGCAGCGACGAGGAGCTGGCCCGCTTCGACCGGCTGCACGACGAGGTGACCGCCGCGCTGGGCGCCGCCGGGCGCAGCGACCTGACGGCAACGCTGGACCAGAACCTGTTCACCGTGGCGACCGACCCCGACCTGCCGCCGGAGGTCACCGGGCCGGCCCAGCAGATGTACGCCCTCGGGCTGCCGGCGGCGGTGTTCGTCGCCCCGCCGGAGGCCGGGTGACGCCGGGGCGACCCGGGGAGCGGGCCAGGCGGGTCAGGCGGGTCAGGGTTTGAGGAGGTCCTTGGCGATGTGGGTGATCTGGATCTCGTCGGTGCCGCCGTAGATCTGGAGGACCTTGGCGTCGCGGGCCAGCTGCTCGACCTGGAACTCGCTCATGTAGCCGTTGCCGCCGTAGATCTGGACGGCCTCCATCGCCACCTCGGTGGCGGCGCGGGCGGCGTAGAGCTTCATCGCCGACGCTTCGGCCAGCGTGAACCCGTTGTCGGACGCCGACGCCTCGATGACCCGGAACACGAGGTTCTGGACGTTCAGCCGCGCCACCTCCATCCGGGCCAGCTTCTCCTGGATGAGCTGGAACTCGCCGATGGGCTGGCCGAACTGCACGCGGTCGCGGGCGTAGGCCACCGAGAGGTCGAGGCACTGCGAGATGATGCCGAGAGCCATGGCCGCCACCCCGGACCGCTCCTGCAGGAAGGTCGCCTTGGCCGCCTGGCGACCGCCGCCCTCGACCTCCTCGGTCTCGCCCACGAGCCGGTCGCGGCCGACCCGCACGTCGGTGAGGAACAGCTCCCCGGTGGGCGAGCTGTGCATGCCCATCTTCTTCAGGGGCTTGGACTGCTCGAGCCCGGGCATGCCCGAATCGAGGATGAAGCTCAGGATCTTGCGGTCGGCGGGCGGGTTGTCCTCGTCCAGCTTGCAGATGAACACGATGGTGTCGGCGAAGGGGCCGTTGGTGATGAACGTCTTCGAGCCGTTGAGCACGTACTCGTCGCCGTCGCGCCGGGCGGTCGACCGCATCGACCCGAAGGCGTCCGACCCCGAGCCGGGCTCGGTGATGGCCCACGCGCCGACCTTCTCGAACGTGAGCAAGGGCAGCGCCCAGCGCTCCTTCTGCGCGATCGTGCCCTTGGACAGGATGGCCGCAGAGGTGAGCCCCATCGACACGCCCATGGCGGTGACCATCCCCGGGCTCCACCGGCACACCTCGATGATGGGGATCATCTGGAACGCGGTGGCGTTGGCCGCCTCCACCGGGTCGCGGGGGCCGCTGTCCCGCGCCTCGACCGCCTCGCCGGCGGCGAGGGCCTTGTCGCGCGCGATCTGGCGCTCGAACCGGTCGTGGGCCATGGCGTCCATGCCGAACGTCGAGAAGAGCTTGCGGATGATGTCGTAGGGCGGCAGGTCGCCGTGCTCGAGCTCGCGGTGGTGCGGCACGAGCTCGCGCTCGATGAAGTCGCGCACGGCCTTCTGCACCATCTGCTGCTCGTCGGACCACTCGATCACGGCGTCCCTCCCGAAGGTTCTCGCACCGGTGGCGGCGACTGTACGGGTCGGGTCCGGGCCGGCACCACCACGCGCACGGCCGGGCGCCCATGGGTCCGACTGTGGAAGGCATACTGCGAAGTGGCATCCTGTACGGACCCCAGCGACGTTTCGAGGAGTTGCGCGTGTCGTTTCGCGTCAAGGATCGGGTGGTCTACCCCCATCACGGGGCGGCCGTCATCGAGGCCACCGAGCGTCGGCCCGTGCCACCCGACGGGGAGGACCGCGAGTTCTTCGTCCTCCGGATGACGCACGGCGACCTCGTCCTGAAGGTCCCGGTCGACAAGGCGGAGGAGATCGGGATGCGGTACCCGATCAGCGTCGAGGACGTCGAGGATGTCTTCGAGGTGCTCGCCAAGAAGGACGTGCGCGAGCCCACCAACTGGTCGAGGCGGTTCAAGAACCACCAGGAGAAGCTCAAGTCGGGCGACGTCTACCAGGTGGCCGAGGTCGTGCGGAACCTGGCGCTGCGCGACAACGACAAGGGTCTCTCCGCCGGCGAGAAGTCGATGTTCGTCAAGGCCCGCCAGGTGCTCGTGTCCGAGCTCGCGTTCGCCCTCGACATCAGCGAGGACGACGCCATGGACCGGCTCTCCAAGACCATCGCCTGACCCGTCCGCACCGCGGCATCGGCGCCGGGCATCCGCCCTGCAGGCGCGGTCCGTCCCCGCGTACTGGGCCGCGTACGCGATCCCCTAAGGTGGCGCCGGGCCGGCGGAACCATCACCGCGGGCTGACGGTTGGGCGCCTCGGCGGCAGACGGAGAAGGGGCGAAGCGTAGATGAGCGACACACCACAGGGCCCCGACTGGTGGCAGGCCTCGGACGACAAGTGGTACCCGCCGCCCCGGCCGGCGATGCCGGGCCAGCCCGACGTCGCTTCCGCTGCGCCGGCGATGGCCCCGCCGGGTGGACCGCCGCCGGGCGGCCCGCCCATGGCGCCACCCGCGGGCCCGCCCTCCGGGCCGCAGGGTCCCGGTCCCGGCCCCGGGTTCGGGCCGCCCGGTGTGCCGAGCGGGGGCTACCCCGCGTCCGGGCCGCCGTCCGGCGGCTTCCCGCCCGGTGGCCCGCCCAGCCCGTACGGCATGCCGCCCGGTGCGGCCCGCCCGGGTAGCCAGAACCGCACCGCGCTCTTCGTCGCCATCGGCGTGGTGGTGGCCACCGCGCTCGTCGGCCTGGTCGTCATCCTGACGAGCGGCGGCGACGACACCACGGACGACCCGCAGACGTCCCCCACCACCGCCCAGCCCGACCCGGGTGGGACCACCGACACCACGGGCGGGACGAGCGACACGACCACAGGCGGCGAGCCGTCCGGCAGCGCCACGGTCGAGGTCGTCGACTCGGGGTTCTCCAACTTCATGGGCGGCTTCGACCACAACGAACGCTCGGTCGCCTACGGCTTCATCCTCGAGAACACGAGCGACGACGTCGCCACCGACATCAGCATCAGCGTGTCCGCCTACGACGCCGGCGACAACGCGGTGGCGTCCGACTCGCTCACGGTCTACCTGCTCCGGCCGGGCGAGAAGATCGGCCTCGGCGACGAGTTCTATGGGACCGCGTTCGCGGCCGACGTCGCCCGGGTCGACGTCCAGGTGAGCGAGCCGCAGGACGGTTTCGGCAGCGACGACGTGCCGGCGGAGGGCACCATCACCGCCGAGGGCATCACCACCCAGTCCGACGAGTTCAGCATCACCACGACGTTCACGGCCAAGTCCACGTACGCCGAGCAGGTCGACTACCCCTACCCCTACGCCATCTACCGCAACGCGGCCGGCGACATCATCGGGGGCAGCACGGGCACCATCGACTTCATCCCGGCCAACGGGTCGACCGCGGGCGAGGTGCGCAGCTGGGACGCCATCCCCAACATCGAGACCACCGAGATCTACATCGATCCCGGGTTCTTCGACTGACCGGCCGAACGGGGCTCGGCGGCGGGCGGGTCGCCTGCCGCCGGCTCCCGGCCGGGGGTCACAGCGTCACCAGGTCACGGTCGTGAGGTCGTCGCCGGCGATCAGCTCGCCGGTGAAGCCTCCCTGGCGCACCTCGTCGACGAACGGCCCGTGGCCGTCCGTCGGCGGCGGGATGAAGTGGGTGAGCACGAGCCGTGCGACGCCGGCGCGCTCGGCCGCGGCCCCCAGATCGACCGCGTCCGCGTGGTAGGCGGCGATGGCCTGGTAGTGGGTTCCCTCCACCGCCACGGCGAACGACCGGAGCCGCACCTCGTGCACCAGCACGTCGGCACCCGCGGCGAGGGCCTCGAGCTCCGCGCACACCGTCGTGTCCCCACTCACGACGACCGACCCGCTGGGGCCGTCGATCCGGTAGGCGACGGCCGGCAGCACCGGCTCGTGGTGCACGGCCACGGCGGAGATGGTGACGTCACCCGTGCGCCACACCTCGGCGGGACGGTCGGTCGGGTCGAACGCGACGACCTCGACGGTGGGGGCGCCGCCGTGCCCGACGTGCTCGATGCGGACGGCGATGTCGTCGTGCCACTGCTCGAGCACGCCCCGGGCGAAGCGGGCCGTGGGGCCGTCCGGGGCGACGATCGTGGTGTGGTGGGCACCGGAGATCCAGCGGGTGAGCAGGAGGTCGGCCAACCCGACGAGATGGTCGGAGTGGTGGTGGGTCAACAGCACGGCGTCGATGCTCTGCAGGGGAACCATCGCGCCGGCCAGGCGGAGGACGGTGCCGCGCCCGGCGTCGACCTGGAGGCGGACGCCATCGAGCTCGACGAGGGTGCCGGCGCCGGCCCGTGCGGGGTCCGGGACGGGGACGCCGGTCCCGGTGAGCACGACCCGGTTCATCGCCCGACCTCCGGCGAGGTGGCCTGGGGCACGCAGCGGTTCCGGATCGTGCCGATGCCCTCGATCCAGCTCTCGAGCACCTGGCCGGGCGCCAGTGCCCGCGGCGGCTGCCGGGCCATGCCCACGCCCGCCGGCGTGCCGGTGAAGATGACGTCGCCCGGCAGGAGCGGCAGCACCGAGGAGAGCTCGGCGACGAGGCGGGGCACGGAGAAGATGAGGTCGCTCGTCCGGGCGTCCTGGACGGTCTCGCCGTCGACCGAGCAGCCGAGCCCGAGGTCGTCCGGATCCGCCACCTCGTCGAGGGTGACGACCCACGGCCCCATCGGGCCGTATCCCCGCCGGGACTTGCCCAACGAGAACTGCATCCCCGCGGCGAACTGGAGCCGGCGGTCGCTGACGTCCTGGCCCACCGTCAACCCGGCCACGTGGCCCCAGGCGTCGGCCTCCGCGACGTGGTCGGCCTGCACGCCGATGACGGCGACGAGCTCGACCTCCCAGTCGACGGCGTCGCCCACGATCTCGATCGTGTCGAAGGGCCCGCCGAGCGACGCCGGGAACTTGGTGAAGGTCGCCGGCACCTCGGGGATGGCCATCCCCGACTCCTCGGCGTGGCTGCGGTAGTTCAGGCCGATGGCGAAGACCTGCCGGGGATGCGGGACAGGGCATCGGAGCCGGGTCTCGTCGAGCGGGCCGGTGCCGTCGGGGGCGCCCGCCGCCCACGCCACGAACGTGGTCCAGTCGTCGAAGGCCGACATCGGATCGGGGCCGAACCGACCGTTGCTGGCGGTCGCCACGTCGACCACGCCGTCGGCGAGGACGAGGACGAGACGACCGTCGAGGTTGGCGAGCTTCATGAGGTTCTCCCTGCCGGTCGGTCGGTGGACGTGGGCGCCAGCTGCCGGCGGAGCTCGGCGAGCAGCCCCGCCGCGCCCGCGAGGTCCGTCGCGGCGCCGAACAGGTGGAAGTCGGGTCGCTGCAGGGCCCAGCGCACGTCGTGGGCCTCGAACCAGGCGGCGAGGTCCTTGGCCGCGTCGGCGACGTCGACCACCGTGCCGCCGATGGTGCCGAGCCAGCCGACGAGGTCCGGGTCGAGGCCGGCCGCGTCGGGGTCGACGGTGACGAGGCGCCACCCGACGCCGTGGACGTCGTCGAACCACCGGCCGTCCAGGTCGCCCTGCGGGAACAGCTCGCCCGCGAGCGGCGCATCGGCGGCGACGAGGCCGCCGGCGATCCCGGGCAGGCCCGGCGCCTCGCTGACCCCGCCGTCGTACGCCGCGGCCATGGCCTCGTCGCGTGCCGCCGCCTCCGCCGGGTCCGGCACGCAGATCACCTTGCCCAGCTCGATCGAGAAGTCGACGGCCGCGCCGGCGCTCGGTCGCCGCTCCTGGTCGTAGGTGGCGAGGAGCTCCGGCCCGGCGCGCCCGTCGAGCACGAGGTCGAGCTTCCACGCGAGGTTGGCGGCGTCACGGAGGCCGGCGCACATGCCCTGGCCGGCGAACGGCGGCATCTGGTGCGCAGCGTCCCCGGCGAGGAAGGCCCGGCCGACCTGCCACTCCGCCGCGACGCGCGCCTGGAACGTGTAGACGGCGTGCCGCTCGAGGCGGGCATTGGCCCGGTGCACGCCCCACGGCGCGAGCAGCTCCCAGGCTCGGGCCTCGTGGTTCAGGTCCTCGATCCGCTCCCCGGGGAGGCGCATGAACTCCCAGCGCCGGCGTCCCGGTCCGCCCGAGACGGCGGTCGTCGGGCGCGCCGAGTCGCACACCTGGAGGTTGGGCGGGTCGAAGACCCGCGGCTCGTCGAGGACCACATCGACGATCAACCAGTCGTAGAAGAAGCCACGATCGTCGACGCCGACGCCCAGCAGCGTGCGAACGGTCGAGCTGGCGCCGTCGCAGCCGACGACGTAGCGGGCGCGTATCGAGCCCGCGCCTGCGACGCCGTCGGGCCGCTCGACGAGCCGGCCGCCAGGACCGGCCTCGACCGGCACGTGGTGGATCACCACGTGGTCGTCGTGCTGGTCGATGCTGCGCGCCCGCACCCCTCGCCGGACCTCGAGCGCCGGGAGCGACGCGACCCGACCCTGGAGGAGCGCCTCGAGGTCGGGCTGGCAGAACATCGACGAGAACGGCCAGCCCGACATCGCGGCGCCGCGGCGACCGAAGCGGAGCAGGGTGGTGCCCTGGCCGTTGCGCCACTCGTAGATCTCGGCCGGCTCCGAGATGGCGCGGAGCTGGTCGCCGATGCCGCACGACTGGATGATGCGTCCGACCTCGTGGTCGAAGTGGACGGCCCGCGGGAGCGGGTACGGGTCGGGCCACTGCTCGAGGACCGCCACCGACCGGCCTCGCTGTGCGAGCTGGATGCCGAGGACCAGACCGACCGGGCCGGCGCCGACGATGGCGACGTCCGTGTCGACCGCCCCGCCGGGGTGCGCGGACGCGCTCACGCCGGCCGCAGGGGCTGGTGACCCCACGCGCTGATGGCGTCGTAGGCCCGGTTGTCGTCCCATCCGTCGGTGATGACCCGGGCGCCGTGGCCGACCTCGACCTGGAACCCGGCCGGGGTCTGCAGGTAGAAGCTGAACATGCCGTCGTTGTCGTGGCGGCCGAGCCCGTTGGGGATGCCGAGCTCGGTGGCCCACAGGCGATCGAAGGCGGCCCCGACGTCGTCGCGGTCGTTCATCTCGAACATCACGTGGTGCAGCACCTGCGGCAGCTCGAAGGGCGCACGAGCCAGCGCGACGGTGTGGTGGCGTGCGTTGCAGTGGTAGAAGCGCACCTCCAGCGTGATGCCCTCGGCGATCTCCGTCTCGAGCCAGTCCGACTGCTCGAAGCCGAGGCCGTCGGTCAGGAACGCCGTCGACTCGTCGAAGGCCGTCGTGGCGAGGACGACGTGGCCGAAGCCCACGCCGGCGGTGAGGAAGCCGGCCGGGACCAATGCCGACGAGAACGGGGTCGACGCGTCGGCGAGGCCGAGGACGATCTCGACGTCCGCGCCCCACGGTGCCGTGGTCCGGGCCAGGCGACCGACCCGGCGTCCCTCGGCATCGCCGGCGCTCTCGCTCACGTCGAGGCCCGTCGCCCGCAGGCGCGCCACGGTGGCGTCGAACGCGTCCGCGTCGACCGCCTCCAGGCCGACGGCGACGGCGTCGTTGGCCGGGCCCGCCCGGACGATCAGCCGGTGCGCGCGTTCGTCGTTGCGCCACGTGGGCGCGCCCGATGGCGTCGGGTCGCCGGGGACGAGGCCGACCACCTCGGCCAGGACCGCGGTGAGGCTGTCCGGCTCGGGCACCTCGAGCACGAGGTAGCCGAGTTCGAGTCGATGCTGCATGGGTGTTCCTGTCGAGTGAGTAGGTGGTCAGCGCCGGTCGGCGAGGGCGGGGAAGAGCCGTTCGGTGTTGGAGCGGAGCGCGGCCGGCAGCGACCCCGGCGGGTCGCCCACCTCGGCGAGTCGTTCACGGGCCATGGCGGCGACGGGCTCCGGGGTGAACGGGTAGTCGCTCCCGTAGTGGAGCTGCTCGATCGTCGTGACCGTGAGGAGCGCGTCGAGCTGACGGGGAACCGGGAAGCCGGCGAGGTCGAAGTGCAGCCGGCCCAGGTCGCGGAGCACGTCCACCGCCGGATCCACGCCGAGGAGCAGGGAGAACGCACGCACCCGGTCGGCGACCACCGGCAGGGTCGCCCCGGCGTGCGGGATCAGGAACTCGATCCCCGGGTGCGTGGCGACCGTGCCGTTCAGCACCAGATCGACCACGGCCCGGGTGGTGTCGAACAGGAACTCGAGCATCGGCCGGGGACGCCCGAGCGACGTGTGCTCCCAGCACGCCGGCGACGTCGGGTGGATGAACAGCCGTGCGCCGCGCCGGTCGAGCTCGCGGAACACCGGCCGGAAGGCAGGATCGCCCAGGTAGGTCCCCCCGATGTTGGTGAGCGTCGTGAAGCCGGCGACGTCGAGGCGGTCGCAGCAGTGCGCGATCTCGGCGATGGACGCATCGACGTCGGGCAACGGGAGCGAGGCGAGGAGGCCGAACCGTCCGGGATGGTCGATGACGGCGCGTCGGCCGGCCTCGTTCACCTCGCGGGCGCGGTCCGGCGTCGTCGCACCGTCGTCGAGGTGCACACCGGGCGACGAGATCGATAGCAGCGACGTCTCGATCCCGAGTCGATCCATCACCGCGACGTGCTCCTCGGCCGACCAGTCCGGGATCTGTGGCATGCCGTCGGGTCGGCCGTGGCCGCTCTCCAGCAACGCCGCGCGGTAGCTCGCCGGGAGGTAGTGGGCGTGGACGTCGATCGAGCGGGGGGCGCTCACGCGCCGATGCTCCCCACCCAGTCGACGAGGGTCTCGACGTAGAGGTCCGGCCGGTCGCCGTGCATCGAATGACCGACGTCGGGGAACGACCGGTAGTCCACGGCCACACCGGCACCGGTGAGGAGGGCCTGTGCCCGCTGGGCCTGCAGGTCGGACATCGCGCCGAGCAGGAAGCCGGTGGCATCGTCGGTGATCCGCATGTGGTGCGTGAGCAGTACGGATGGGACCTTGACGCTGCGCAGCATCCGCTCGTGGTCGCAGGCGGCGCCGACGGTCCCGGCCCAGAAGGACCGGCCCCACTCAGGGTCGTACTCCTTGAGGTTCTGCGGCGGCTCGTCCGGCACCGGGATGAACCGCAGGTGCTCGGGCAGCCGATCCGCGGATCCCTCCCGCATCGCGTCCCAGGCCCCGATCGACCACTGGTCACCCAGGAACGTGCTCCAGAGGTCGAACAGCGGGCCGATGCACTGACGGATGCCGGGGCCCACGGCCGGCCGGACCTCCGACGAGAACAGCGGCGGATCCTCGTAGAGCGCCGCGAGCACCTGGCCGGGCTTGGCGTAGGCCGAGAGCCAGGCGGCCAGGACGCCACCCGAGGACAGGCCGCCCACGATCGCCGGTCGCCCGACCACCAGGTCCAGGAAGCGGACCAGGTCGTTGCCGATGTTGTCGAGCGTGTAGCGGCCCGGCGTGCGCGAGCTGCGGCCCTGGCCCCGCAGGTCGACGGCGAACACCTGCAGGTGCTCGGCGAGCAGCGGCATGACCGTCTCGTAGCCCCACCACGACTCCGACTGGCCCGGGATGAGCAGCAGCGCCGGCGACGCGGCATCGCCCGTCGTCGCGTAGTTCATGCGGACCTCACCGAGGTCGACCACGTTCTCCGCGATGTCGTGGTCGACGTAGGTCTCGCCGGGGTTGTGGGGGCCGTAGCGAGCGCGGTGGTCGTTCATCGAACGCCAACCTTGTTCGACTGATAAGGAATCTGTCAATAGCCTGTTCAGGTGATTAGGCTCGGGCGGATGCCGAAGTCGCAGCCGACCCCTACCGCGCGGGTCACCCGTCCGTCGGCGAACCCCACCCGCGATCGGATCGTGGCCGCCGCCGCCGACCTGTTCTCGGAGCGTTCGTTCGACGGTGCGACGACACGGGAGATCGCGGCGAGCGCGGGCGTGACACAGCCCCTGCTGAACTACCACTTCCGCTCGAAGGAGGAGCTCTGGCGGGCCGCCGTCGACTCGCTGTTCGATCTGCTGCGCCAGACGATCGACGAGCGGACCAGGGGGCTCCGCGGGGTCGACGAGGTCACCAGCGCCAAGCTGCTCGTGCGCGAGTTCGTCACCTTCTCGGCACGGAACCCGCAGCTCCACCGGATGATCATGCAGGAGTCGAAGGCGGACGGCCCCCGGATGGACTACCTGGTCGACCGCCACGTACGCCCGATCTACGAACGGACGACCGCGATGTTCGAGCACCTGGCCGCCCGCGGTGCGGTGCCTGCCATCCCCGCGGCGCACCTGTACTACATCCTCACCGGCGCGGGCCCCACGATGTTCGTGCTCGCGCCCGAATGCCGGCGACTCAGCTCGCTCGACCCGTCGGCCGAGGCCGTCATCGAGGCGCACGCCGACGCGGTGTGCCTCCTCCTGTTCGGCGCCTGATCGACGCGGACCAGGCCCCGAGGCACGGCATCCGGATGGTGGGCGTAACAGGGCTCGAACCTGTGACCTCACGCGTGTGAAGCGTGCGCTCTAGCCAACTGAGCTATACGCCCGGGGAGCACGCACTCTAGCAAGGCAGGTCAGGCCGCTCCGAACGCCGCGAGCACGCCGTCGTCGAGCAGGTCCTCCAGCAGGGTC
The DNA here is from genome assembly GCA_963842395.1 of uncultured Acidimicrobiales bacterium. Lineage (GTDB taxonomy): Bacteria > Actinomycetota > Acidimicrobiia > Acidimicrobiales > VFJN01 > ZC4RG19. The sequence continues at coordinate 233,015 of CAWJGJ010000001.1, read as the reverse complement.
AGCACCCGCAGCACCATCACGTCCGCGTGCTGCGGCCCGATCACCTGGAGGCCCACGGGCATGCCGTCCGCCGTCGATCCGGCCCGCACCGTGCCCGCCGGCGAGCGGGTCATGTTGAACGGGTACGTGTAGCGCACCCAGTTGACGGTGGGCTCGCCGTCGATGGTGCCCACGCCCCCGACCGGCGGCGTCTGCCCCGCCACGGTCGGGGTGAGCAGCACGGGAAGCCGATGGAACAGGTCGACGAGCGCCACGTTGAGGGTGTGGCACCGGTCGAGAGCCCGGGCGAACCGGGCGCCCGACACCGAGGACCGGGCGCCCTCGACCGCCTGCGCCAGGATCGGGATCGATGGCCGACCACACGTCGTCGTCGTCCATGAAGGGCTCGAGGGTACGCAGGCACCACGTGCCGGTCAGGACGAGCCAGTCGTCGAGCGGATCCTCGTCGAACACCGAGTCGACGACCACCACCTCGCTGCCGGCCGCCTCGAGGCGCTCCACGGCCGCCTCGCACACGGCGAGCACCTCGCTGTCCGGCCGGGCGTAGCCGAGGGTCGGCGACCACGCCACCCGGCGGGGTGCGTGGAGGTCGGACAGGGAGCGCGACCACGACGCGTCGGGCAGCGGCAGGGAGGACAGGTCGGTCGGCTCGGGCCCGACCACCACGTCGAGGGCGAGGGCGAGGTCGCGGGCGCGCCGCGTGATCGGCCCCCGGGTCGACAGCAGCGGCCAGTCGGCCGGCTCGGGCCCGCCGCTCGGAACCCGCCCGAGCGAGGGCTTGAGCGCCGTCAGGCCGTTCACCGCCCCGGGGATGCGGATCGACCCGCCACCGTCCGAGCCGGTCGCCAGGGGGACGAGGCCGGCGGCCACCGCCGCGGCCGAACCGCCGGACGACCCGCCCGGCGAGCGGTCGAGCGCCCACGGGTTGCGGGTGGCGCCGAACACCGGGTTCACGGTGTCGGGCATGAAGCCCAGCTCGGGCGTGTTGGTCTTGCCGACGACCACGCATCCGGCCGCCCGCAGACGCTCGACCAGCGCCGAGTCGGCGGTGGCCGGACGGTCGCCGGCGAACGCGGCCGAGCCGCGGGTGGTGACGTAGCCGGCGGCGTCCTCCAGGTCCTTCACCCCGATGGGCACGCCGGCGAGCGGGCCCACGTCCTCGCCGGTGGCCAGGCGCCGGTCGAGATCGTCGGCCTGGGCGAGCGCAGCCTCGTGGTCGACCGCGACGAACGCGCCCAGCTCGCCGTTCCAGCGGTCGATGCGCTCGAGCGCCGCGCCGACGACCTCCCGGGCGGACAGCGTCCGATCCGACACCTGCGCCGCCAGGTCAGCCACCGTGATGGTGCGGAAATCCATGGCCGCACCGTACCCACCCGCCTGCAGGCCCGATCCCCGATCGAGGGTCTCCCGGCCCGGACGTCCCCGCCTTGACCGGGCGGTCAGGTTGGAGCCGGACGGCACGGTGGTGACATGCTCGGGCGGTGCGCGCCGAGCCCCACCCCGGCCGTGCCACACCCGCGGTCGCGCCCCCCACCCCCGGCGACGAGCTCCCGATCGAGCCCGTCGACGACGCGCGCGCCGGCCCTCCCGCACCCGTGCAGGAGGGCCGGAGCTGCCCGATCGAGGAGATCGAGGACGCGCTCGTCGACGGCGACCGCACCTTCGCGCCCGGCACGGCGCGGGCGGCCCTGTCGCATCCCACCTTCCGGCGGGTGTTCTTCGGCTCGTTCCTGTCGAACATCGGCACCTGGATGCAGACCGTGGTGCTGGGCGCGCTGGCCTACGACCTGTCGGGCTCGGCGACCTTCGTCGGCATCGTGCTGTTCGCCCAGCTCGGGCCCCTCCTCCTGCTGTCGATCGTCGGTGGGGCGCTGGCCGACACGGTCGACCGCCGTCGCCTGCTGGTGACGGTGTCGGTCAGCCAGCTCGTGCTGTCCTTCGTCCTCGCGGCGGTGGCGGCCGCCGACGATCCCAACAAGGTGGCGCTGGTGGCGGTGGTGTTCGCCATCGGCACGGGGCAGGCGTTCTTCAACCCCGCCTACTCGGCCATGCTGCCCCAGCTCGTCGGCCGCGCCGACCTGCCCGGCGCCATCGCCCTGCACTCCGCGCAGATGAACGGCTCGCGGGTGGTGGGCCCCGCCATCGCCGGCGTGCTGTACGCGACGCTGGGGGCGCCGACCGTGTTCGTCGTCAACGGGATCAGCTACCTGTTCGTGGTGGCGTCCGTGCTGACGGTCCGCCTGCCGCCGCCGATCATCACGGCCGACACGGTCCGGGGACTGCGCCGGCTGGGCGCCGGGGTCGCCACCGCCCGCCGCGACCCCGTGGTGGGCAAGTGCCTCGTCACCATCGCCGTGTTCTCGCTGGTGTCGCTCACGTTCGTGGGCCAGTTCCCGGTGGTGGCCGAGGTCAACCTGGGGATCGACGGCGACTCGGTGGCCTACGGCGTGCTGTACGGGTGCCTGGGCATCGGCGCGGTCATCGGCGCGCTGTCGATCGGGACGGTGTTCAGCCAGCGGTCCAAGGCCGCCATCGTGCCCCGGGCGCTCGTCGCCTACGCCGTGGTGCTGGCGGTGTTCGCCCTGGTGCGGACGCCGGCGCTCGGCTACCCGATCGTGCTGATCGTGGGCCTGGCCTACTTCGCCTTCATCACCTCGCTCTCGACGGTTCTGCAGGCCGACCTGCCCGACCACGAGCGGGGCGGCGTCATGGCGCTGTGGATCATGGGCTTCGGCGGCACGGTCCCCATCGGCAACCTGATCGCCGGGCCGATCATCGAGGCGACCTCGATCACCGCGGTGATGCTGGTGGGGGCGGCGTGCGCCCTGGCGCTGTCGTTCTACGCCCGCTTCGACCGGGCGACCTGACGGCACAGCGATCCCCACACGAACCCTGGCCTGCCGCACTGCCGGGCTGTGCAGCCCGCGCACGCGGCCGGTCAGCCGACCAGGTCGACCAGGCGCTCGAGCCCGGCCACCCGGCTCCCCTTCAGGAGCACGGCGTCGCCCGGCCCGAGGGCGCCCAGGGCCGCCACGGCTCCGGCCAGGTCGCGCACGGGCGTGCCGCCGTAGGCGGGGACGTCCACGGCCACGATCTCGATGCCCAGGTCGCGGGCCAGCTCGCCCACGGCCCGGTGCTCGGCCTCGCTGGTGTCGCCGATCTCGGCCATCACCCCCAGCACGGCCACCCGCCGGGTGGCGTCGAGCGCGGCGAGCGCCCGCAGCGCGGCGGCCATCGACGTGGGGTTGGCGTTGTAGGCGTCGTTCAGCAGCCGGGCCCCGGACGGCAGGGTCGCCAGGTCCATGCGCCAGCGGGACAGGTCGGCCCGGCCCAGCGCCTCGGCCACCTCCGCCAGCGGGACGTCACAGACCGACGCGGCGGTGATCGCCGCCAGCGCGTTGTCGACCATGTGGAGGCCGCGCACGGCCAGCCGCCACGTCCACGGCGCCCCACGGCGTGACCGCTCGGAACGCCGGGCGCAGGTCGTCGGCGAGCCGGACGTCCTCGGCCCGCACGTCGCCCGAGGCGCCGAACGTGAGGACCCGCGCCGACGTGCGCGACGCCATGGCGGCCACGCGGGGATCGGCCGCGTTGAGCACGGCCACCCCGGCCGCGGGCAGCGCGGCGACCAGCTCGCCCTTGGCCTCGGCCACGTCGTCGAGCGTGCCGAACGTCTCGGTGTGCACTGCCGCCACCCGGGTCACCACCCCGACGGAGGGCCGGGCGACGGCGCACAGGGCGGCGACGTGCCCCCGGCCCCGCGACCCCATCTCGACCACGAGGGCCTCGGCGTCGCCGGGAGCACCCAGCAGCGTGAGCGGCACGCCCAGCTCGTTGTTGAAGGACCCGGCGCTGGCGGTCGTGCGCCAGCGGGCGGCGAGCGCCACCCCCAGCAGGTCCTTGACGCTGGTCTTGCCCACCGACCCGGTGATGCCGACCACCCGCGCGCCGACGGCCGCCGCGAGCCGGTCGCGGGCGTGGCGCCCGAGTGCCGTCAGCGCCTCGCCGGTGTCGGAGACGACGACCGCGGTGGCACGCGGTCGACCGCCGGCCGCCTCGACGGGGCGGGCCGTGAGGTAGGCGGCGGCCCCGGCCGCCACCGCCGCGGGGATGAAGTCGTGGCCGTCGCGCTCGGCGACCACGGGCACGAACAGCTCGCCCCCGGCCACCAGCCGCGAGTCGATGGCCGCGCCCGACACCGTGACGTCGGGGCCTGTGAGCCGCCCGCCGGTCGCAGCCGCCACCTCACTCGTGCGCATCTCCACGGCCGACGATCTTGGCACCTCGCCGGGCCGCCCCGTGACGCCCGGTACGCTCGCCGGCCATGGCCAGCACCGACCGCATCCGGCTCGTCGTCCTGTTCGGGGGCCAGTCGGCCGAGCACGAGGTGTCCTGCATCACGGCCACCCACGTCCTGGCCGCCGCCGATCCCGACCGCTACGAGGTGGTCCCCGTGGGCATCACCCGCGAGGGCAGCTGGGTGCAGGCCGACGAGGCGCGCGCCGCCCTCGCGCAGGGTCGCGCCGCCCTGCCCTCCCGGCTGGCGGCGACGGGCACGGCCATCGAGCCGCTGCCGTCGGTCACGCCGGCCACCGACGGGCTGCCGGTGGTGGTGCTGCCGTTGCTGCACGGCCCCCACGGCGAGGACGGCACCGTACAGGGCATGCTCGAGCTGGCCGGGGTGCCCTACGTCGGCGCGGGCGTGCTGGCCTCGGCGCTCTGCATGGACAAGCTCAAGGCCAAAGAGGTTCTGGGCGTCCATGGGCTGCCCCAGGTCCGCCACCTGGCGGTGCGCGACACCGAGCTCGCGGGCGCCGCCGCGGCCGTGACCGCCGCCCGGCTCGCGTTCCCGCTGTTCGTGAAGCCGTCGAACATGGGCTCGTCGGTGGGGGTGAGCAAGGTGCACCACGAGGGCGAGCTGGCGGACGCGCTGGAGCTGGCGGCCTCGTACGACGAGTGGCTCGTCGTCGAGGAGGGCGTCGACGCCCGCGAGATCGAGGTGGCCGTGCTCGGCAACGCCGAGCCCCGGGCCTCGCTCCCGGGCGAGATCGTGTCGAGCCACGAGTTCTACGACTACGAGGACAAGTACGTCGACGGGACGTGCGAGCTGGTGGTGCCCGCGCCGCTCGACGAGACGACCACCGAGCGGGTGCGCGAGCTCGCCGTGGAGGCCTACCGAGCGCTGCGGTGCGACGGCATGGCCCGGGTCGACTTCTTCTACGAGGCGGACGGGCGGGGCCTGCTGGTCAACGAGGTGAACACGATCCCCGGCTTCACCCCGGGATCGATGTACCCGCTCCTGTGGCAGGCGTCGGGCCTCGCGTACCCCGACCTGGTGGACGAGCTGGTGCGCCTGGCGGTCGAGCGGCACGAGCGTCGCAGCCGCTTCTCCACCAAGCGCTGACGGCGTCGTCGACGGCGAACGCACCACCCAGCGCGGGCGTGGGATGACCGCTCGCGTCCACAACACACTGTCTGCACGATTCCGCGCGCGCACCGTGGGACTTCGGTAGGTTCACGCCGCGGCCTCCCCGCCGCTCCACAGGTTCCTCACGAAAGGAGCCACTGTGCGCCGGACCCGTCTCCCCGCGGCCGTCGTCCTGGTGGTTGGCCTGACCGTCGTCGTCACCGCGGCCCCGTCGCCGAGCGCGGGTGCCGATGCGGCGCGGCCCGCGCCCGCCGGTGGTCCGCCGCGCGGGTCGGCGACGCCGTCGGCGCCGGCGACGCCGACCACCCCGTCCGCAGGTGACCTCGCCCACCAGGCGACGATGACCGAGCTCGTCCCCGCCCTGCAGCAGCAGTTCGGCGCCCGCTTCGGCGGCTGGTGGGTCGGCGGGGCCGGCGGGCCGGCGGTCATGCACGTCGCCGTGGTGGCGGCCGGCGAGCCCGACCGCGCCGCGGTGGCCCGCATCGCCGGCGGCCGCGTCGCGGGTCGCGACCGAGTCGGTCGCCCTGGGCTACGACGACCTGACGGCGGCCGCGGAGGAGGTCACCGCGTCCCTGGCGCCGACCGGCGGCCACTTCGCCGTGGGAGTCGACGTCGCCGGCAGCGCCGTCGTCGTGCAGACCGCGTCCGACGGCCGGGCCGAGGCGGGCGTCGCCCGCGCCGCGGTCCGGCGCGCGGCCGCCCGCGGCGTGCCGCCCGCCGCGCCCGCCACACCCTCGGCGGCGATGGCGCCCGGCATGCCCGCCGCCCCGGCGGCTCCCGCGAGGCCGGGGCCGGCCGGCGCGGCGGCCGACCCGGCCGCCGCGGTGGTGATCGAGCCCCGGGCCGCGATCGCGATCGACGTCGCCGGGCCCGGCGTGCCCGTCGGCAGCTCGCGCAACTCGTTCCCGCCGTACGAGGCCGGCCTCGCGGTGAAGGTCGTCGTCGGCCGCACCATCTTCGGCGTGCACTTCGGGGCTGCTGTTCCGCAACGGCTTCGGTGTGTTCGGCAGCGCGGCCGGGCACTGCGGGCCCCTCGGCAGCGGCGTGATCGTCGGCCCACGCATCGTGGACTCGATCCGGTTCAACGGCTACTACGGCCGCAACCCGGTCTATGCCGACGCCGGCCTCTACTCGCTGTCGGCGGGGCGCTGGTCGGCCCGGGCGGTGGTGCACGGCCAGGGGGGCCACCGTGCCGTGACCGGCGTCCTCTCCAACGCCCAGATCGCCGTCGGCCTGCGGCTGTGCTTCGAGGGCGTGACCAGCAACGGCGCCAACTGCGGGACCGTCGTGCGGGCCAACCAGTCGCTGTGCTGCGACGCTCACGGCAAGACCTACGTGTACAGCTGCATCAACTTCGCCGGGCGTCCCGGCGACAGCGGCGGACCGGTGTACCAGGTGGTCGGCACCGCCGCCCGGGCCGCGGGCATGTTGTCGTCGACGGTCACGGTCAACGGGGCGGCGCTGATGTGCTTCTCGACCGCGCAGAACCTGCAGGCGCGCCTCGGGCGGATCGTCCTCTATCGCTGACGGGCCGCGCACCGCCACCGCGCCACCGCCGGGCCGCCGACCCCCTCACGTCGCGGGCGCCGGCACGAGCGCGTCGCGCAGCAGCGCGATCAGCTCGTCCCGGCGGCGCACCAGGGAAGCCAGCGTCGGCTCCTCGCCGAACGCCCGCAGCACCTCGACCTCGGTGGCCATGCCGGTGACCATCGAGTACGCCGCCAGCAGGATGAAGCGGGGCTCGTGGCGACGGATGCGGTGGGCGTCCATCTCGGCGGCGAGGTGGCCGGCGGCCCGGTCGATGAGCGGAGCCGAGCGCGCCGAGCAGGCGGGTGGACGCCGGCGGGCCGAGCCGGGTGGCCTCGCGCAGGAAACCGATCATCGACGGGTGGCGGGCCGCCAGCCGGAACATCGCCCGCACGATGGCCTCGACGCGGTCGAACCCGGGTGCGGCCCGGGCGACCGCCCGCTCGAGCCGGACGGTGACCTCCGCCGCGGTGCGGTCGATGGCGGCGTCGAGCAACGCCTCCTTGGACGGGTACCAGTAGAGGATCGTCTGCTTGCGGATGCCGAGCTCGCGGGCGAGGTCGTCGAGCGACGTGGCGCCGTAGCCCCGGGTGCCGAACGCGTCGAGCGCGGCGAGGAGCGTTCGCTCGGCGGTGCCGTTGGCGGGACCGCCCGAGGTCGCCTTCACGGTGGCCATCTACCAAATGGTAGACAGGAGCGGTGATCCCCGAGGCGCTGGACGGCAAACGCATCGCCATCACGGGTGGCACCGGCTTCCTGGGCACCGCGCTGGTCGAGCGGCTCATGCGCTCGGTCCCCGGCTGCGAGCTGGTGCTGCTGATCCGCCCGGGCCGGCGCTCGTCGGTCGACCAGCGGGCCACGCGGGAGATCTTCCGCAACGACGCCTTCGACCGGCTGCGGACCGACCTGGGGCGCGAGACGTTCACGGCGGAGGTCGAGCGCCGGGTGCAGGTGATCGCCGGCGACGTGGGCACCGACGGGCTGGGCCTGGACGACGCCGGCCGAGCGGCGCTCGCCTCGTGCGACATCGTCGTGCACTCGGCGGCCACCGTGGCTTTCGACTCGCCGCTCGACAGCGCGGTCGAGGTCAACCTGCTCGGCCCCTCCCGCATCGTCCACACGCTGCACGACCTGGGCGTCGCCCCCCACCTGGTCGCAGTGTCGACCTGCTATGTGGCCGGCAACCGGCGGGGCGCGGCCGTGGAGGAGCCCGTCCACGAGAGCCCCTTCTTCGTCGACGCCGACTGGCGGGGCGAGGTCGAGGGCGCCCGCCGGGCCCGCCAGGACGCCGAGGCCGACAGTCGCACGCCCGAGTCCCTGGTGCGGTTCCGCGCCGAGGCCCGCCGCGAGCTGGGCGCCGCCGGCACGCCCGCGCTGGCGGCGAAGACCGAGCAGCGCCGCCAGGTGTGGGTCAAGGAGCGCATGGTGGCCGCCGGCCGCGCCCGCGCCGCGTCGCTGGGATGGCCCGACGCCTACGCCTACACCAAGGCGTTCGGCGAGCGGGCCCTGCTGCAGCAGCGGGGCGACGTGCCGGTGTCGATCGTGCGCCCCTCGATCATCGAGTCCGCGTGGGCGGAGCCCCGACCGGGCTGGATCCGGGGCTTCCGCATGGCCGAGCCCATCATCATCAGCTACGCCCGGGGCCTGCTGAAGGAGTTCCCCGGCGTGCCCGAGGGCACCATCGACGTCATCCCCGTCGACATGGTGGTGGCGGCGGTCATCGACGCCGCCGCCGGCGGGCCCCCGGCCGAGCCGGAGATCACCCAGGTCGCCTCGGGATCGAGCAACCCGCTGCGCTACCGCCACCTGGTCGACCTGGTGCGCGAGTGGTTCACCGAGCGCCCGCTGTACGACAGCGAGGGTCAGCCCATCGTGGTGCCCGACTGGTCGTTCCCCGGCCGGGGCCGGGTGCAGCGCCAGCTCGAGCGGGCCAAGACCGCGATCGAGCGGGCCGAGTCGACGCTGCAGTCCCTGCCGCTGCGGGGCCGCCAGGCGCTGTGGGCGGCCCGGCTGGAGGAGAAGCGCGAGGAGGCCGAGCGGGCCCTCGGCTACGTCGAGCTGTACGGCGCCTACGCCGAGTGCGAGGCCATCTACGGCGTCGAGCGGCTGCTGGCCCGCTACGAGCGCCTCGACGAGGCCGACCGGGCCGCGTTCTGCTTCGACCCCCGGGTCATCGACTGGGCCACCTACGTCCACGACGTGCACCTGCCCTCGGTCGTCCAGCACGCCCGGGTGCGCACGACGCCGGGCGGCCGCACGGTCGAGAACCGTGCCGACCGCCTGCGGCGCCAGGTGCTCGACCCGGCGCGGCACTTCGCGGCCTTCGACCTCGAGAACACGCTCATCGCCAGCAACGTGGTGGCGTCGTACTCGTGGCTGGCCACCCGCCGCCTGCCGGCCGACGATCGGCTCCGCTACGTGGTGCGGGCCCTGGCCGAGGCCCCGTCCCTGCTGGCCCTCGACCGCCGCGACCGCAGCGACTTCCTGCGTCACTTCTACCGCCGCTACGACCGGGCGCCGGTCGCCGAGCTCGAGGCCGATGCCACCGAGATGTTCAGCCACCTGCTGCTGGCCAAGTCGTTCCCCGCCGGGGTACGCCGGGTGCGCGAGCACCGGCGGCTCGGCCACCGCACCGTGCTCATCACGGGGGCCCTCGACCTGGCCATCGGGCCGCTCCGGCCCCTGTTCGACGACGTGGTGTGCGCCCGCCTCGCCACCCGTCCCGACGGCACCTACCGGGGCGAGCTCACCGACGTGCCGCCCACCGGGGAGGCCCGGGCATCGGTGCTGGCCGAGTACGCCACCGAGCACGGCTTCGACCTGGCCGAGGGGGTCGCCTACGCCGACTCGACGTCCGACCTGCCCATGCTGGAGGCGGTGGGCTTCCCCGTGGCGGTCAACCCGGAGACCCGGCTGGCGGCACTGGCCCGCAAGCGGGGCTGGCTGGTCGAGCATTTCGACAAGTCGGCCGGCTCGCCCGAGCCGCCCCTGCCCATGGGCCCGGCGTGGAAGGGCGGCGGCCGGCCGAGCCTGCTCACCCGCGTCCTCACCGCCGACGTGTGGGGCGGCAACGGCAACGGTGGCGACCGCACGTCCCGGCCGGCGGCGACGGGAGCCCGCCGATGAGCCGGCCGTGCCGATCGAGGGGGCGGGGATGAGGGCGCTCGTCTTCTCGCGCAAGCCGGCCCGCTACGCGGCCGCCATGGTGGCCGGGGCCGTGCGGCCCGGCCGCGGCGCGCGCTACGGCCCGCTGTCGCTGCGCGACGTCGACCCACCCGAGCTTCCCGGTCCCGGCTGGCTGCGGTTCCGGCCCCGCCTGGCGGGCATCTGCGGAAGCGACCTCGCCACCATCGACGGCCGGTCGTCGCGCTACTTCGAGCCCGTCGTCTCGTTCCCCTTCGTGCCGGGCCACGAGGTGGTGGGTGACCTCGAAGACGGTCGCCGCGCCGTCGTGGTGCCGGTGCTCACCTGCGTCACGCGGGGCGTCGACCCGTTCTGCGACCAGTGCGCGGCCGGGCGGATCAACCTGTGCGAGCGCATCGCCTTCGGCCACCTCGAGCCCGGGCTGCAGTGCGGCTTCTGCGAGTCGACCGGCGGCGGCTGGTCGGAGGAGATGGTCGTCCACCCCAGCCAGGTCGTCGAGGTGCCCGCCGCGATGCCCGACGACCAGGCGGTGATGGTCGAGCCCCTGGCGTGCGCGGTGCACGCGGCACGTCAGGTCGACGCCGGGCGTGTGGCCGTCGTCGGCGCCGGGACCCTGGGCCTGTTGACGGTCGCCGCGCTGCGCCGCCTCTCCCCCGCCGCCGAGGTCGTGGCCACCGCCAAGCACCCCGAGCAGCGGCGCTGGGCCAAGGAGCTGGGCGCGGACGTCGTCGTCGCCCCGGGCGAGCTGGCCCGGGCCGTGCGGTCGGCGACCGGATCGCTGGTCGTGGGCGACCACCTCACGGGCGGCGCCGCCGCGGTGGTCGACTGCGTCGGCAGCGAGGCCACGCTCACCCAGGCGCTGCAGGTGGTGGCGCCCGGCGGAACCGTCCACGCCGTCGGCATGCCCGCCCGCACGACGCTCGACCTGACCGCCCTGTGGCACCGGGAGACCAACCTACGGGGCTGCTACGCCTACCGGGCCGACGACTTCGCGACCGCGGTCGAGCTGGCGGCGAGCCTCGACCTCGGCCGGCTGGTGTCGGCCACCTATCCCCTCTCCCGCTACGAGGACGCCGTCGACCACGCCGCCCACGCCGGCGCCCGCGGCGCTGTGAAGGTGGCGTTCGACCTACGAGGAGCGCGCTAGATGCCCCGGCCCGGATTCGTGCTCGACGTCGACCGCTCGACGCCCCCGATCCTGTTCCACCACGGCGAGAGCCTGCGGCTCGAGAAGCTGCCCGCGGGCCGCAGCCGGGTCCTCTACCCCGGCGAGCCGCTGGCGGCGCTCGACGACCCCGAGGGTGCCATCCGCACGGCGCTCGACGAGCCGCTCGGCGACTCCCCGCCGCTGCGGGCCCTGCTGCGCCCCGGCATGCGCCTCACGATCGCGTTCGACGACATCTCGCTGCCGCTGCCCCCCATGCGGCGGCCCGACGTGCGCCAGCGGGTCATCGAGGCGGTGCTCGACCTCGCGGCCGAGGCCGGTGTCGACGACGTCCACATCATCGCCGCCCTCGCCCTGCACCGGCGCATGACCGAGGCCGAGCTGCGCCACGCTGTCGGCGACCGGGTGTACGACGCCTTCGCCCCCCACGGCCTGCTGTACAACCACGACGCCGAGGACCTCGACAACCTCACGCTGCTGGGCACCACCCCCCACGGCGAGGAGGTCGAGATCAGCCGGCGCGCCGCCGAGAGCGACCTGATCGTCTACGTCAACATCAACCTCGTGTCGATGGACGGGGGCCACAAGTCCACCGCCACCGGCCTGTCGAGCTACCGCAGCCTGCGCCACCACCACAACGTCGACACGATGCGCCGCTCGACCAGCTTCATGGACCGCCACGCGTCCGAGCTGCACAGCTCGAACTGGCGCATGGGCAAGGTCATCCGCGACGCGGGCGTGAAGATCTTCCAGATCGAGACCACGCTCAACAACGACACGTTCGGCACGTCCGGGCCCATGGCGGTGCTGCAGAAGCGGGAGTGGGAGTGGACGGCCCGGGACCGGGCCTCGTTCGTGGCCATGAAGGCCGGGCTCGACCGCCTGCCGGCCAAGGCCCGTCGCAAGATCTTCCAGTCGTGGCAGGCGCCCTACGGGGTGACCTCGGTGCAGGCGGGGGAGGTCGAGGCCGTGCACGAGGCGACCACCGCCAACGTTTTCCGCCAGCAGCTCGTGCCCGTCGAGGGCCAGACCGACATCCTCACCATGGGGCTGCCCTACATCTGCCCCTACAACGTCAACTCGGTGATGAACCCCATCCTCGTCATGTGCCTGGGGCTCGGCTACTTCTTCAACATGTACCGCGGTCGCCCGCTGGTGCGCGAGGGCGGCGTGGTGATCATGAGCCACCCGACGCCCTGGGAGTTCCACCCGGTGCACCACCCCAGCTACATCGACTTCTTCGAGCAGGTGCTGGCCGACACCACCGACCCGGTGGAGATCGAGGCCCGCTACGAGAAGCAGTACGCCGAGGACGAGTGGTACCGGCACCTCTACCGCACCAGCTACGCCTACCACGGCGTCCACCCCTTCTACATGTGGTACTGGGGCTGCCACGGGCTGGCGCACGCCGGCAAAGTCATCGTGGTCGGCGGCGAGCCCCGGTCGGTGCGGCGGCTCGGCTTCACCGCGGCGTCGACCCTGCAGGACGCCCTGGCGATGGCCGAGGACGTCGTCGGGCGCCAGGCCAGCATCACCCACCTGCACAACCCGCCCCTCGTCATGGCCGACGTGAGCTGAGGGACAGGACGACGTGGCCGCCCTTCCCGACGTCGTGTCCCGGCGCATCCCCCGCCCGGGCTTCCCGTACTCCGCCCCCACGGTGCCCGGGGGCGTCGAGGCCCCGCCGCGCCGGTCGCGGGCCGGGGCCGACTACGACACGGCCTGGGCCCGGCGCTACCCCGCCCGCCTGGCCCGGCTCGCCCTGGTCGAGGCCGTCGCCCGCCCCGCCGTGGCGGCGCTGGCCCGGCCCGAGCGCCACGGGCTCGACCGGCTGACGCGGCTGGCCGAGCAGGGCGGGCCGGTGATCTTCGCCGCCAACCACCACAGCCACGTCGACACGCCGCTGCTCGTCACCACCGTGCCCGAGCCGTGGCGCCACAAGCTGTTCGTGGGCGCGGCGGCCGACTACTTCTTCCGCACCCCGCTCACCAGCGCCATCTCCGCCCTCGCCCTCGGCGCCGTGCCCATCGAGCGCGCCCGGGTGGGGCGACGCTCGGCCGACCGGGCCGCCGCGCTGGTCACCGAGGGCTGGTCGATGCTGATCTTCCCCGAGGGCGGGCGCAGCCCCGACGGGTGGGGGCAGCCCTTCCGCGGTGGCGCCGCCTACCTGGCGGTGCGGTGCGGCGTCCCCGTGGTGCCCGTCCACATCGACGGCACCGGGCGCATCCTCCGCAAGGGCCGCAAGCTGCCCACGCCGGCCACCGCCCGGGTGACCTTCGGCACCCCGCTGGTGCCCGGGCCGGGCGACGACAGCCGCCGGCTCGGCGCCGCCATCGAGCGGGCCGTGGCCGCGCTGGCCGACGAGGCCACCACCGACTGGTGGTCGGCCCGCCGCCGGGCGCACGCGGGCGAGACGCCGCCGCTGGTGGGGCCGGACGCGCCGGCCTGGCGCCGGGCCTGGGCCCTCGGGGATCCGGATCGCCGCCGCACCCGGCAGCGCCGCCGCTGGCCGGAGATCTGACGCTCCGAGGTGTAGACACTCGGGTCTGTGCTCCGGGCGATGGCGAGTCGAGACGCGGTCGAGCGCCGGGCTGCGCCGCTGCTGGTCGCCGTGCTGGCCGTGCCGCTGCTGGTGGCGGTGGTCGCCCGGGCGGATCCGCACTGGTACGCCAACCTCGACCTGGCGCTCACCGAGTTGCGGGTGCGCGACGTCGGGTGGGTCCATCCGCCGCTGGTCGGGCTCTCGGGCCGCATCGAGGCCTTCGGCGTGCCCGGGAGCCATCCCGGTCCCGTCAGCTTCTGGCTGCTGGCCCCCGTGTACGGCCTCCTCGGCGGGACCTCGTGGGCGCTGGTGGCGGCCACAGCCCTGCTCGCGCTGGTGACGGTGGCGCTGGCGGTGTGGATCGGCCACCGCCGTGGCGGCTGGCAGGCCGCACTGGCCACCGCGGCGGGCGCGGCCGTCCTGTTGCAGGCGGTCGGGCCGGTGCGCTGGTCGCAGCCCTGGAACCCCTACCTGCCCCTGTTGTGGTGGCCCGTGTTCCTGCTGGCCGCGTGGTCCGTGCTGTGCGACGACCGGCCCATGATCCCGGTCGCCGTCGTGGCCGGGACCTTCTGCGCCCAGACGCACGTGGCCTACGTCGGGCTCGTCGCCGCCGTCGGCCTGCTGGCCGTGGCCACCGTGGGCGTCGGCACCGTGCGGCACCGGGACGACCGCGACCGACTGAGGCGCACCCTGGCCTGGTCCGGGCTGGGGCTGCTGGTGCTGGCCCTCCTCTGGGCGCTCCCGGTCTACGAGCAGCTGCACGGCGACCCGGGCAACCTCAGCATCCTGCGGGAGCAGTTCGGGCACCCGTCGGAGCCGTCGGTCGGCATCGGCCGCGGGACGGGCCTGTGGCTCCGCGGCCTCGACCCCGTCGCGCTGGTGACCGGACGCGTCGACCTCGACGGGCCCGTGTGGCCCGGCCTGCTGCTCGTCGCGGGGTGGGGCGCCGCGGCGGTGGCGACCTGGCGTAGGGGCAGCCGCGAGCTGGGCCTCCTGCACGTCGTGGTGGGCGTGGCGCTGGCCGCCGGGCTGGTGTCGGTCACCCGCATCCAGGGACAGGTGCTCGACTACCTGCTCCTGTGGTCGTGGGGCACCGCGGTGGTGGCCCTGGGCGCATCCCTGGCCACGGTGGCGGTGGCGGTGGACGCCCGGCGGGCGACCTCGCCCGGACCCGGCCGGGCCGGGCGGGCTGGACTGGTCGGCCTGGCCGCGGTGCTGGTGGTCGCGGTCGCGGCCACCACCTGGGAGGCGGCGCGGGCGAACCCGCCCCAGCCCGGGCAGGCCGCCGTCAACGCGGCGGTGCTCCCCGAGGCGGTCGACGCGCTCCGTGCCGAGGGGGCACCCGGTGGGGGCATGGACGGGCGCTACCTCGTGCGGTCGGACGACCAGGTGAGCGGCGGTCTCAACACGTTCACCCTGCTGCTCGAGCTCGAGCGACGCGGGTTCCGGGCGGGCGTCGACGAGTGGTCCGCGGTGACGGCCCGCCCGTTCCGGGTGCTGGCGCCCCGGGACGCCACGGCGGTCGTGACCTACGTCGTCGGGCCGGCGATCGAGGAGTGGCGTGCGCGACCCGACGCGGTCGAGATCGCCCACGCCGAGCCGCCGCCCGGCTCGGCGGCACGCTACGACCGGATCAGGGACGAGGTGGCGGCCGACCTGCGCGACGCCGGCCTGGCGGACCTGGCCACCACCTTCGACGACAACCTGCTGGCCGCCGCGGTGTACCGGGACCTGCCCCCCGACGCGGTGGACGGGCTGCGCGAGATGGTCGAGGTGGGCCAGCCGACCTCGATCTTCGTGAGCCCGGCCGAGGGCTGACCCGCACACGCGGGACCGGGACCGGTGGGTCGCGCCGGGTCGGCGGCGCTCAGGCCACGAAGCGGCCGCTGCACCACACCCGGCCCTCGCTGTCGAGCACCGAGATCGTCACCACCTCGTCGGCGGGCGCGGCGACCTCGACCGTCCACTCCTCGCGCCCGGCCCGGACAGCGTCCATCGAGCGGGTGCCGTCCTCGAGCTCCACCGACAGCCAGTAGGTGTTGCTGCCGGACTCGCCCCAGCTCTCGACCATGCCCGCCCATCCGGGGACGGCGACGTGCACGGTGGCCGGTTCGCCGGCGACCGAGGCCTGGCCCACGGGGCGACCGCTGCCGGTGCGCATCTCGGCCATGGCGACCGCGGGGTCCCGCGGCTGGTCGTCGCCCGCCATCAGGCCGGCGACGAGCGCCAGCACCGCCAGCACCGCCGCCACGCCGACGGCCGCCACCACCGACCACCGCCGGGGCGCCGGGGGGACCCTGGCGGGGCGGCCCACCGCTGCGACCTCGCCGGACGCGGCGGACAGGCGGGCGAGCACCGAGAGCCCGAACCCCGGCGGTGGCTCGGCCTCGGGTGCGGCGAACAGCACCTCGTCGGCCGTGCCGGCCAGCGAGGCCACCTCGGCCCGGCACGCCTCGCAGCCCTGGAGGTGGGCCAGCGCGGCGGCGCGCTCCTCACCGGTCAGCAGGCCGAGCGCCACGTCGGGCGCCACCTCGCGCAGCTCGGCGCAGTCCATCACGGCCACCGCGACCGGTCTCCCAGCTCGTCGCGCAGCTTGCGCAGCGCCAGCCGCACGCGGGTCTTCACGGTGCCGTGCGGGATGGCGCCCCGCTCGCTGACCTCGCGGGTGGACAGCCCCAGCAACGTCACCGCCACCAGCGCCTCCCGCTGGGCGGCCGGGAGCTCGCGCATGAGCGCGATGACCCGGGCCGCGTCGTCCCGGGTCCCCACGAGCTCGCTCACGTCGACCGGGTCGATCGGCAGCTCGACCGGGAGGTCGCCCGTCGCCTCGGCCCGGCGACCCCGGCCTCTGACGTTGTCGAGCGCGACGTTTCGTGTGATTCCCAGCAGCCACGCGACCACCGACCCGCGCCGCTCGTCGAAGCTGGCCGCGAACCGCCAGGCCCGGACGAACGCCTCCTGGGCCACGTCCTCGGCGTCGGCCGGCTCGCGCACGATGGCCAGCGCCAGGCCGTAGACCTTGCGCTCGGTGCGGTCGACGAAGCGCGCGGCGGCCTGCGGGTCGCCGGCTGCATAGCCGGCGAACAGCGCCTCGTCGGACAGGTCGAACACACCCTCAGTACCGCCCGACGCTTCGAGCGGATCTCGGTCCACGATGCAAGCACACCCGCCTGCGGTGGGCGGCGCAAGCGCGAGATCCGCTCGTGCCGCCCGGCGGTACCACGGGCATGAAGATGCGCACAGTCGACAGCACGGGTCCCCGCACCCGGACCACCAGCCGGCGCCGGAGTCGCTCCGCCTCGACGGCCGCCACCGTCGCCGCCGTCGCGCTGCTGGCGGCGGGATGCGGTGACGACGGCGACTCGACCACAGCCGGCCCGGCGGCCGAGGACGACGGGAGCGCGGAGGGTGGCGCCGAGGGGCTGGAGGTCGACATCACCGCGCCCGACGACCAGGCCGACGTGGGCGACCCGTTCGACGTCGAGCTGGCCACCAGCGTCGAGCTGGGCGACCCCGACAGCTCGCCGTACCACGTCCACCTCTACTACGACGGCGCGACCGGGGACGGCGAGTTCGACATGGTCTTCGCACCGACGTTCACCGTCGATCGCGACCTGGGCCCGGGCGAGCACACGGTGGAGGCCGTCGTCGTCAACGCCGACCACAGCCCGACCGACGCCAAGGACGAGATCACCGTCACGGTGGGCGACGCCGGCTCCTCCGGGGGTGAGGACGGCCCCACCACCACCGACGCGCCCGCCGACGAGGACGACGGCGGCGGCTACGGGTACGGCTACTGACCGCCGTCACACCGAGCGTCGCCACCAAATCGCACCGTCACTGCGAACGTCCTAGGCTGTCCCCTCATGCTCTGGTTCGAGCGCGAGGTCGTGGGGGCCCTCATCACATCACCGGACCAGTCTCTCCGGTCGTCGGTCGAGGCGTTCGTCGACGGCACGCTGCGTGACTGGCCTGAGCACCTGCGCCTGGGGGTTGCGGGTGAATCGGTCCTGCTCGGGAGCTATGTCGCAGTGCTCCGCCGTACCGGGCGGCTGGCTCCGGGAGATCGGGAGGGCCTGGTCGAGCTGATCGAGGGCTGGGAGTCGAGCCCCATCGGCCTGCTCCGCTCGTATGTCCGGGCGATGAAGTCGTTGGTGGTCATGGCCGAGCACGAGCTGGTACCGGAAGGGGTCGGCTGATGGCCGAGCTGGGGACGGACGTTCTGGTCATCGGGTCCGGGGCCGGCGGCGCCTTCACGGCCGCGGCGCTGGCCGCCGCCGGACGCCGCGTCCTCGTGGTCGAGGAGGGCCCGTGGGTCGACGCCGACTCGCTGGAGCCGTTCTCGCTCGCCGAGATGGTGGCCAAGTACCGCCACCACGGGGCGGGCGCCGCACTCGGCAACCCGGTGATCGCCTACGCCGAGGGCCGGTGCGTGGGCGGCAGCACGGAGATCAACAGCGGCCTCTACCACCGCCTGCCCGATCACCTGGCCGCCGAGTGGCAGGCCCGCTACGACATCGACGAGTTCGAGGCGACCGCTCTGGCGGGCTACGCCGACCGGGTCGAGGCCCAGCTCTCGGTGGCGACCGTGCCCGGCGCACCGCCGGCCTCCTCCGCCGCACTCGAGCGGGGCGCCACCAAGCTGGGCTGGCGCAACGTCGAGTTCCCGCGCGTGTTCAGCTACGACGCCGAGGGGCGCGGCACCAAGCAGACCATGTCGCGCACGATGCTCCCGCAGGCGCTCGCCTCCGGGGCCACCCTGGTGCCCGACTGCCGGGTGCTCAGCCTCGTCCGCCAGGGCGACCGGGTGACCGGCGCCCGCTGCCGCCGGACCCATCCCGGCGGCGGCGTCGAGCGGCTGACCATCCACGCGGAGCACGTCTTCGTGTGCGGCGGCGCCGTGCACAGCCCGGCGCTGCTCCAGCGCAGCGGCATCTGGCGCAACATCGGCAACGGCCTGAAGATGCACCCGACCATCAAGGTCGCGGCCCGCTTCCCCCACCCGGTCGACCACGGCGACGTGCCCATGCACCGGGTGACCGAGTTCTCGCCGTTCATCGCCATCGGCGGCTCGGCCAGCCGCAAGGGCCAGGTGGCCCTGGCGTTGGCCGACACCGGCGCGCCCTACGACGAGGCGATGGCCGACTGGGAGAACATCGCCACCTACTACGCGGCGATCCGCAGCGAGGGCAGCGGGCGGGTGGTGGCCCTGCGCGGGGTCCGCTCGCCGCTCGTGACCTACTCCCTCACCGACGCCGACCTCAGCCGCCTGGCCCGCGGGCTCATCCACCTCGGCGAGCTGCTGCTGGCCGCCGGGGCCACGGAGCTGCACCCCTCGGTGTTCGGCGGGCGGGTCGTCCACCGCCTCGACGAGCTCGGCTCGTGGTGGGACCAGGTGACCCGCGAGCGATCGAACCTCATGACCGTGCACCTCACCTCGAGCGTGCGCATGGGCGAGAACCGGGCCCTCACCGGTGCCGACAGCTTCGGCCGGGTGTGGGGCTACCGGAACCTGCGGGTCAACGACGCCTCGCTCATCCCCGATGCCCCGGGCGTCAACCCGCAGGCGGCCATCATGGCCATCGCCACCCGCAACTGCGACCAGTTCCTGGCCGAGGGCTGATGGGTCGCGCCCGCAGCGCCCCGGGCCCGGCCGGCCGCCCGCCCCATCGACCAGACCCGGACAGGTGCCCGTGACCCCGCCACGACCGACAGACGTCCCCTCCTCCGCCCCCGCCGCCACCGCCGTCGTCACCGGTGCGTCGGGCTGGCTGGGGCAGAACCTCGTCCGCGCCCTCGTCGGCCAGCGCGACCGGGTGCGGTGCCTCGTCCCGGGCGACGACGCCGCCGCGCCCCTCGCGCTGCTGTCCCCCGCCGTGGACGTGGTGGCGGGCGACGTGCGCGATCCCGCCACCGTCGACCGGCTGTTCGAGGGCGTGGGCGCCGACGCCGCGGTGTTCCACGCCGCCGCCGTCATCCACCCGCAGCGGTCGACCCGCGAGTTCTTCGACGTCAACGTGGGCGGCACGCAGAACATGGTCGACCGGGCCCGCCGCAACGGCGCCGCCCGGTTCGTGCACGTGTCGTCCAACTCGCCCTTCGGCATCAACCCGACGCCCGACCACACCTTCAACGAGGACTCGCCCTACAACCCGTACCTGGGCTACGGCCGGTCGAAGTACGAGGCCGAGCAGATCGTGCAGAAGGCCGGCGACCGCGGCGACCTGGCCACGGTCATGGTGCGGGCGCCGTGGTTCTACGGGCCCTACCAGCCCCCCCGCCAGAGCCAGTTCTTCCGCACCATCCGCCGGGGCCGGTTCCCGCTGGTGGGCGACGGCACCCAGCGCCGGTCGATGGCCTACACCGACAACCTGGTCCAGGGCCTGCTCCGCGCGGAGGTGGCGGACAAGGCCCCGGGCAACGCCTACTGGGTCGCCGACGCCACGCCCTACGAGCTGCGCGAGATCCTGGCGACCGTGCGCCGCGGCACTGGAGGCCGAGGGCCTGCCCACCTCCGGCCCGTCCACGCTGCGCCTGCCCCGGGCGGCCGCCCAGGCGGCCGAGCGGGCCGACGTGCTGCTGCAGAAGCGGGGCCGCTACCTGCAGCCGCTGCACGTCCTCGGCGAGCTCAACCACACCATCGCCTGCGACATCACGCGGGCCCGGGACGAGCTCGGCTACGAGCCCACCGTGGCGCTGGAGGAAGGCATGCGCAGCAGCATCCGCTGGTGCCTCGACCATGGGGAGCAGCTCTGATGTCCCGCACCGTCCTGATCACGGGGGGCAGCGGCTACTTCGGTTCGATCCTGGCCGACATGGCCCTGGCCCGCGGCGACCGCGTGCGCATCTTCGACCTCAACCCGCCCGAGGCCCGCACCGGCGAGGGCGCCGACCGGCTCGAGCACGTGGTCGGCGACGTGCGCGACCTCGACGCCCTCCGGGCCGCCAGCGACGGTGTCGACGTGGTGCTGAACAACGTCGCCCAGGTGCCGCTGGCCAAGGACCGGGAGCTGTTCTGGTCGGTCAACGTCACGGGCACGGCCAATGTGCTGCTCGCGGCCCGCGACCAGGGCGTCGCCAAGGTGGTGCACACCTCGTCCAGCGCGATCTTCGGCGTCCCCGAGTCCAACCCGGTCACGGAGGAGACGCCGGGCCGCCCGCTCGAGGCCTACGGCCGGGCCAAGCTCGAGGCCGAGCACCTGTGCCATGACGCGTCCGGGAGCGGGCTCGACGTGTCGATCGTGCGCCCCCGCACCATCCTCGGGCACGGCCGGCTGGGCATCATCGCCGTGCTGTTCGAGTTCGTGGCCGAGGGCGCGCCGCTGTACGTGCTGGGATCGGGCGACAACCGCTACCAGTTCGTCCACGCCAACGACCTGGCCGACGCCGTGCTGCGGGCGGGTGACCGCGAGAAGCCCACCACCTACAACATCGGCGCCACCGAGTTCGGGACGATGCGCGAGACGCTGCAGGCCCTGGCCGACCACGCCGGCACCGGCTCGCGGGTGCGCTCCCTGCCCGTCGCGCCCGCCAAGCTGGGCATGAAGGGCCTGTCGACGGTCGGCCTCGCACCGTTCGCGTCGTACCACTGGCTGCTGTACGCCGAATCGCTGTGGTTCGACACCACCAAGGCGCAGACCGAGCTCGGCTGGCAGCCCCGGCACTCCAACGCCTCGGCGGTGATCGAGTCGTACGAGTGGTTCCTGGCCAACCGCGCCTCGCTCGACGGCGAGCACCGGTCCCACCACCAGTCGCCGGTCCGGCTGGGCCTGCTCAAGGTGCTCAAGCGACTGCCGTGACCCCGCGCACCCGTGCCGACGGGACGCTCGTGGCCGAGGCCGGCACCGCCGGCCAGCCGGCGACCGGTGACGACGGCGGGCCCGGGGGCGGGGATGCGCCAGTCGACGACGCGGCAGACGACGAGAGCCGGCGGGCGCGTCAGCACGAGCGACGGCGCGCCGCCGTCACGGTGGCCCTGGTCACCGCCGTGCTCGCCATCCCCGTGCTCATCGCCGCGGTGGCCGTGCGCAGCCCGCGCTGGTACCCGCTGATCGACCTGGCGCAGATCGAGCTGCGCGTCCGCGACGTCGGCACCAGCCATCCCCCGCTCGTCGGTCTGGGCGGCCGCATCTTCGGCCTCGACACCCAGGGCAGCCACCCGGGCCCGCTCAGCTTCTACATGCTGGCGCCCGTGTACCGGCTGCTGGGCAGCAGCTCGTGGGCGCTCCAGGCCTCGGCCGCGGCGCTCAACGTGGCGGCGCTGGCCGCGACCGTGTGGGCCGCGCACCGCCGGTGGGGCGTCCGGGGCGCGCTGCTCGTCGCCGCCGGCCTGGCGCTGGCGATGCGCATCTGGGGCACGACGGTGCTGCTCTACCCGTGGAACCCGTACCTGCCGGTGCTGTTCTGGGTGCTGTTCCTCGTGTGCGTGTGGGGCGTGCTGTGCGACGACCTGCCGCTGGTGCCCGTCGCCGTCGTCGCCGGGTTCCTGTGCGCCCAGACCCACATCCCCTACACCGGGATGGTCGGCGGGCTCGGCCTGGTGATGGCCGGGTCGCTGGCGCTGTCCTATCGCCGGGCCGGTGGCGGGGCCGCTGGGCCCGTCACCCGCGGCGCGGTGCTGCGGTGGTCCGCCGCCGGCCTGGTGCTCGGCGCCCTCATCTGGCTGCCGGTGGTGATCGACGAGATCCGCGGCGATCCCGGCAACCTCAGCATCATCATCGACAGCTTCCGCCACTCCGACGAGCCGGTCGTCGGGTTCGGGACCGCCTGGGACCTGTTGCTCGAGCACATCAGCCCGCTCCGCCTGCTCCAGGGCGATCGCACCAGCCTGCCGGTCGCCCACTGGCCGGCGTACCTGCTGCTCGCCGCGTGGGTGGCCTCGGTCGTGGCCGCCGTGCGCCTGCGGGACCGGACGCTGGTGCGGCTGCACCTGGTGGTGGGCCTGGCCCTCGCGCTGGGCCTGGTGTCGATCAGCCGCATCCTGGGCGTGACCTGGTTCTACCTGACGCTGTGGGCGTTCGGCACGGGCGCTCTGGTGCTCGTCTCCGTGCTGGCCTCGGTCGCCGCCGTGGTGAGCGCCGCGATCGCCCGGCGGGGCGACGGGCCGCGCCTGGCCTCGCTCGGCTGGGTGCCGCTCGCGGCGCTGGCCGTGGCGGTGGTGTGGCCCACGGCGCTGCTGGCCCGACAGGCACCCGACACCCAGGACGCCGACGCCGCCGTGTCCGCCGACCTCGGCCGGGTCGTCCCGGGCACCGTCGACGCCATCGAGGACGGCACGGTCGCGGGCGGCCCCGACGGAACATTCCTCGTGACCTGGGTCGACCCCGTGAACCTGGGAGGCCAGGGCGTCGGCCTGCTGCTCGAGCTCGAGCGGCGCGGCTACGACGTGGGCGCGCCCCGGCCCCTGCGGCTGGCGGTGCGTCCCCACCGGGTGGTGGACGGCGACCGGGCCGACGCCGAGATCCACGTGGCCACCGGGGTGCCCGCCAACGCCGCGGCCGCCGAGCACCCCGGGACCCGGCGCATCGCCTTCCACGACCCCCGCACCCCCGCGCAGCGGGCCGAGTACGACCGGCTGCGCGACGCCGTCGTCGACAGCCTGGCGGCAGAGGGCCTGGACGACCTCCTGCCCCTCGTGGACTCGAACTTCATCCTCCTGGCCAGCGACGAGCGGACGCCCGAGGACGTGAAGTCGGCGCTGTTCGTGATGGGACGCATGCCCCAGCCCCTCGGGGTGTACACCTGGAGCCCGGAGTGATTCCCACCCACGGCGACGTCGACGACCAGCAGGCCCCGCGGGGCGAGGGCGCACCGGGCGGCGCCTACGCCCCTGCGCGCCCCACGCGGCGGGCACCCGCGGGCCCGGCGCCCGAGGGCGACGACGGGGACGCGGCCCCGGCCGGGCCGGGCCGACGGCGCCGTGCGCTGCTGGTCGCCGGCCTGACCGCGCTGGTCGTGCTGCCGCTGGCGGTGGCGTTGGTGGCCCTGCGGTCGCCCCGCTGGCATCCCCTCCTCGACCTGGCCATGACCGAGCTGCGCGTGCGCGACGTCGGCACCACCGACTCCCCGCTCATCGGCCTCGTCGGCCGCCTGTCCTCCGGGGGCAACCAGGGAAGCCATCCCGGGCCGCTCAGCTTCTGGGCCCTGGCGCCCACGTACCGCCTGCTGGGCGGGACCGCCTGGAGCCTGCTGGTCGGCGTGGTCGTGCTCAACACCGCCGCGGTCGCCCTCACGCTGTGGTCGGCGTTGCGCCGGGGCGGCACGGCCGTGGCCGTCGGTTTCGCCGCCGCGCTGGCGGTCCTGGTGCAGCTGTACGGCACCCAGGTGCTGACCGAGCCCTGGAACCCGTACATGCCGGTGATGTGGTGGCCGCTCACCCTCGTGGCGGTGTGGGCGGTGCTCGACGACGACCTGGCCATGCTGCCGGTCGCGGTGTTCGCCGGCTCGTTCGCGATGCAGACCCACATCTCGTACCTCGGCATCATCGCCGGCATGGCCGGCCTGACGGTGGCGGTCCTGGCCGTGCGGGCGTGGCGGCGGCGCGGCGATCGCACCGAGCTGCGGCGCCTCGCCCGATGGTCCGGGCTCGCGCTCGCCCTGGGCGTCGTGTTGTGGCTCCCGCCGGTCATCGATCAGCTCACCAACGACCCGGGCAACGCCCGCGTCGTCGCCGACCACTTCCTGAACGCCGAGGAGGAGCCCATCGGCGTCGCCCGCGGGGCCGAGGTGTTCGCCGTCCACCTCAATCCGTGGCGGCTGGTGGCGGGCCAGCCCGGCATCAGCGGGTCGGCGGTGCCGGGTCTGGTGCTGGTGGCCGCGTGGCTGGTGAGCGCGGCGGTCACCTGGCGCCTGCGCCCCGCCGGTCCCGACGGCACGGACGACGACACCGCCGCCGATCCGGCGATCGCGGGCAGGACCGCCACCGGTGACGGCGCCAGCGACGGGACCGCCACCGGCGGGACGGGCCGGGCGACGGGAGCGGGTGGCGGCGGCGGCGCGACGGGCATGGGCTGGCCGACGTTGGTCCGGCTCCACGTCGTCGTGGGGGCCGCCCTGGTGCTCGGGCTGGCCTCGGCCGTGCGCATCCTGGGGTTCCTCTGGCACTACCTGCTGCTGTGGGCGTGGGGCACGACGGCCGTGGCCGTGGTCGCGATCGCCTGGACCGTGGTCCTGGCGGCGTCGCGCACCGGGCGCGCGGGCAGCGAGCGGCCCGCCCGTGTGGCCACCGCCGTGGCGGGCGTCGTCCTGGTGTGCTGGACGGTGGTGTCGGTGGCCCAGGCCCGGGGCGCCGAGACCGAGCAGCAGCGCGTGTCGCAGGTGGTCGGCAACCTCACCGTCCCTGTGCTCGACGCCATCGACCGGGGCGACGTCGCCCCGGGAGGGCGTGACGCCAGGTACCTGGTGACCTGGACCGACGGCACCTACATCGGGGCGCCGGGCTTCGGCCTGTTCTCCGAGCTCGAGCGCCGCGGCCTCGACGTGGGCGTGGCCCCGCCGGTGGCGGCGGGCGCGGTGGAGCACCGGGTGCTCCCGGCCGCCGAGGCCGACGCCGAGGTGCACATGTCCGTCGGGCCCGACATCCCGATCTGGCAGGCGCGCCCGGACGCCACGATGATCGCCTACGCCGATCCCCGAACGGACGAGGACCGCGCCCGCTTCGAGCAGGCGCGCCGCGACTCGATCGCCGCGCTGCGGGCGGAGGGCCGGGACGACCTCGTGGAGCTGGTCGACCTGGCGCCGTTCATGCTGTTCCTGGACGAGAGCCTGTCCGCCGAGACCCGCGCGGCCATCGCTCCTCTGGGGGACATCGGGCAGCCACTCGCTGTCTTCGTGACCACCACTGTCGGCTAACCTGACCGGACCCTCAGGGGGCCCCGGGCAATGGCGCCCGCTTCGCCTCAGCGACGACGCGGATCGAACCCCCAAGACGTGCCCGACCCTGGGACCAGGCACGACGCGCCACGTAGCTGGCGTCGCCGTGCGATGGTCCCCCGTCAGCCGGCGCCACCGCCGGCTTCGCCTACCCGGCAGGAGGACTGCGCAGTGCTTCTCCCCCCCACCCGCGAGCGGGACGCCTGTGGCATCGGGTTCGTGGCCGACGCCCACGGCCGCTCGTCACGCGCCATCGTCGCTGCTGCGCTCCGCGGCCTGGCGTGCGTCAAGCACCGGGGGGCCGTCGCCGCCGACGCCCGCACGGCCGACGGGTCGGGCCTGCTGGTCCCCATCCCGCCCGCCCTGTTCGGCGAGGGCGCGGGCGTGGCCGTGCTGTTCGTCCGGGGCGACGACCCCCGGGCTGCAGTCGAGGCCGCAGCCGCGGCGGAGGGGCTGTCGGTGGTCGATTGGCGCGAGCCGCCGCTCGACCCCGAGGCGCTGGGCGACATGGCCCGGGACACCGCCCCGCGCATCGTCCACGCCGTGTTCTCGGACGGGACGGCCGGGGAGACCCCCGACTCCGAGCGCGAGCGACGCGCCTACCGCCTGCGCCGGCGGATCGAGGCCGCGTCCACCGGCACCTACGTGGCGTCGTGCTCGTTCCGCACCCTCGTGTACAAGGGCCTCTCCCCCGCCGACGCGCTGGCCGACTTCTACCTCGACCTGCAGGACGAGCGCTTCGCTGCCCCCTTCGCCATCTTCCACCAGCGGTTCTCGACCAACACCCTGTCGACCTGGGAGCGGGCCCAGCCATTCCGCACGCTCTGCCACAACGGCGAGATCAACGCCGTGTGGGGCAACGAGCGGCGCATGCGGGGCCGGGGCGAGCTCGGCACCGTGGCCGCCGGGCTGGGCGACGAGCACCTGTTCCGCCCGGTGTTCGACGAGGATGACTCGGACTCGGGCAAGCTCGACGCGACCGTCGAGCTGCTGGTGCGGGCGGGGCGCGACCCCCGCCACGTGCTGGCCATGGTCATGCCCGAGGCCTGGGAGAACGTGCGCGACCTCGACGCCGAGGTGCGGGGCTTCTACCGCTACCACTCCGCGCTGATGGAGCCGTGGGACGGCCCGGCCGGCATCGTGTTCACCGACGGCATCGGCGTCGGCGCCCGGCTCGACCGCAACGGCCTGCGCCCGCTGCGCTACCAGGTGTGCGAGGACGGGCTGGTGGCCGTGTGCTCGGAGGTCGGGGCCGTCGACCTCCGGGGCCACGGCGCCGTGACCCGGGGGCGGCTCGGACCGGGGCAGATGCTGTTCGTCGACCCCACCCGCGGCTTCCTCGACGACGAGTCCTGCCGCCAGCGCATCGCGGCGGGCGCCCCCTACGCCCGCTGGGCGTCCGACGGCTTCTACCAGCTGCACCCCGGCGAGGCCGCGCTCCAGGTGCCCGACGACCTGGTCGCCCGGCAGGCCATGCACGGCCTGACGCGCGAGGACCTCTCCATGATCGTGCGGATCATGGCGACCGAGGGCCACGAGCCGACGTTCTCGATGGGCGACGACTCGCCCCTCCCCAACCTGGCGCCGCGGGCCCGTCCCGTCAGCCACTTCCTGCGCCAGCGGTTCGCCCAGGTCTCGAACCCGCCGATCGACCCGCTGCGCGAGCGCCTGGTGATGAGCCTGCGCACGCTGCTCGGTCCCCGCCAGCCCCTGCTGATCGAGTCGGCCGAGGCGGCCGAGCTGCTCACCCTGCCCTCGTTCTTCCTCTACCCGACGGGCGTCGACAGCCTGTTCCAGGCGGGGACCGCGCCGTGGTCGGTGGTGGACCTCGACGCCACCTTCCCGGTCGGCGACGGCCCCGACGGTCTGCGCCCGGCCATCGACCGGCTGGTCGCCGAGGCCATCGCCGCGGTCGAGGGCGGTGCGGGCACGCTGGTGATCCACGGCACCGCCGCGGATGCCGACCTGGCCCCCGTCCCGGCCCTGCTGGCGGTGGGTGCCGTGCACCAGGCGCTGGCCGAGCGCCGCCTGCGGTCGCGCACCGCCCTGGTGGTCGTGGCCGACGATGCCTTCGACGTCCACAGCTTCGCCGCGCTCCTGGGCTACGGCGCCGACGCCATCTGCCCCACCCTCGCGCTCGCCACCGTCGCCGCCGAGGCCGACCGGGCCGACGACGGCGACCTGACCAGCCCCGAGGCGCAGAGCCGCTTCCAGGCGGCGGTCGAGGCCGGCGTGCTGAAGGTCATGTCGAAGATGGGCATCAGCACCGTCGACTCCTACCGCGGGGCCCAGATCTTCGAGGTGGTGGGCCTGGCGCCCGCGGTCGTCGACGTCTGCTTCACCGGGTCGCCCAACGTGGTGGGCGGCATCGGTTGGCGCGAGCTGGGCGAGGACGTGCTGGCCCGCCACGCCGACGGCTGGGGCGCGTCGCCGTCGCTCGAGTCGCCCGGCTTCATCCGCGTGCGCAAGGGCGGCGAGCCGCACACCAAGGACAAGGACACCGTCCAGGCCCTCAACGACCTGACCCTGGTGCAGGAGACCGACGGCGACGGCCCCGACCGGGACATGCTCGTGGCCCACCTGCTGCAGGCGGCCATCCGCTCCGAGTCGTCGGAGCGCTACGACGCCTTCGCCAAGCTGGCCAACGACCGGGCCCTGATCGAGCTGCACGACCTGCTCGAGCTGGCGCCCGCCGGCGAGGCCGTCAGCCTCGACGATGTCGAGTCGGCCCACGACATCGTGCGGCGGTTCTCGACGGGCGCCATGTCGCACGGGGCGCTGTCGAAGGAGGCGCACGAGACGCTGGCGCAGGCCATGAACCTGCTGGGCGGCATGTCCAACTGCGGCGAGGGCGGCGAGGACCCGGCCCGCTACGCCACCCGCGGCCAGGGCCGCGACGACAAGAACTCCAAGATCAAGCAGATCGCCTCGGGGCGCTTCGGCGTCACACCCGCCTACCTGGCGCACGCCGACGAGCTCCAGATCAAGATGGCGCAGGGCTCCAAGCCCGGCGAGGGCGGCCAGTTGCCGGGCCACAAGGTGTCGGCCGAGATCGCCCGCCTGCGCCACACGCAGCCCGGCGTGGGGCTGATCTCGCCACCGCCCCACCACGACATCTACTCCATCGAGGACCTGGCGCAGCTCATCTACGACCTCAAGCAGGTCAACGCCGCCCAGGTGTCGGTGAAGCTCGTGGCCGAGGAGGGCGTGGGCACCATCGCCGCCGGCTGTGTCAAGGCGCTGGCCGACGTCGTGCACATCAGCGGCCAGAACGGCGGCACCGGCGCCAGCCCCCTGTCGTCCATCAAGCACGCCGGCATGCCCTGGGAGCTGGGCCTGGCCGACGCCCAGCGGGCGCTGGTCGACAACGGCCTGCGCAGCCGGGTGCGGCTGCGGGTGGACGGCGGCTTCCTCACGGGGCGGCAGGTCATCGTGGCCGCGCTGCTCGGCGCCGACGAGTTCAGCTTCGGCACCGCGGCCATGATCGCCGAGGGGTGCATCATGCTGCGGGCGTGCCACCGCGACACCTGCAAGCCGGGCGTCGCCACCCAGCGTCCCCACCTGCGGGCCAACTTCACCGGCTCGCCCGAGGGCGTCGCGGCCTACTTCCTGTTCGTGGCCGAGGAGGTCAGGGGCTACCTGGCGTCGTTGGGCCTGCGGTCGATCGAGGAGGCGGTGGGCCGGGTCGACCTGCTGCGCCAGCGGGCCACCGGCGCCCCCCGCGCCGACGCCATGGACATGTCGCCGCTGCTCGCACCCCCGATGGCCGAGGGCCCTCGGCACTTCGTCGAGCGGGTCGACCTGCAGGACCCGCGCGCCGACCTGGGCGACCGGCTGCTGGCCGACGCGTTCCGGGCCGTGTGGGACGGCGACGACGTCGACCTCGAGTACGACATCTCCAACGCCGACCGCGCCATCGGGGCCTCGCTGTCCGGGGCCATCGCCCTCGAGTACGGCGACCTCCCGCCCCGCGGCACCGCCCGGGTGCGCCTCGCCGGCTCCGCCGGTCAGAGCTTCGCGGCGTTCCTCTACGACGGGGTCGAGCTCGTCCTCACCGGCGAGGCCAACGACTACGTGGGCAAGGGCATGGGCGGCGGCCTGGTGGTGGTCCGGGCGCCGGCCGACGACGCCTCGACCCTGCCCATCCTCGCCGGCAACACCTGCCTCTACGGCGCCACCGGCGGCGAGCTGTTCGTGGCCGGCGGCGTGGGCGAGCGGTTCGGCGTGCGC
This sequence comes from uncultured Acidimicrobiales bacterium, assembly GCA_963842395.1. Lineage (GTDB taxonomy): Bacteria > Actinomycetota > Acidimicrobiia > Acidimicrobiales > VFJN01 > ZC4RG19. Next base: position 203,108 of record CAWJGJ010000001.1, on the reverse strand, counting down.
AACTCGGGGGCCACGGCCGTCGTCGAGAGCGCGGGCGACCACTGCTGCGAGTACATGACCGGCGGCACGGTCGTCGTGCTGGGCCCCGTGGGCCGCAACCTGGGCGCGGGCATGACGGGCGGCCAGGCCTTCGTGATCGACGACGACCACGAGCGCCTGATCTCGCGCCTCAACCCCGACCTGGTCGACGCCGTGCGCCCCGACACCTCCAGCCTGGAGGAGGTCCGCTGGCTGGTCGAGCGCCACGCCGAGCTGACCGGCTCCACCCGATCGGGCCGGCTGCTGGCGGCGTGGGACGAGGTCACCGCGCACGTGTGGCACGTCCTTCCCAAGGACCAGGTGCGGCGGTTCGAGGCCAGCCAGGCCGGTCGCGTCGGCACCGCCTGACCGCCGGCCGACACCCCCAGGTGTCGGAGCACCACCCACAGCGACGCGTGCGGAAGGGCCCTGCGATTCCTTGTAGATTCGCCCGAAGTCATGGCTGGGAACGCTCCGCACATACCCGGATGCCGCGACCTCTCGCTCATCGGTGAGCGAGTCGCGCGCAGTCTCTTCTCCGCGACGAGCGACCGCGTCGGGCGGCCCGTCACCGTCACGGTCTTCCCCCCGCTGAGCGAGGGCCGCACGCGGGAGCAGTTCGACCGCGCCGCGGCGACGGCCCAGCGCCTCGGGGCCCACCCGAGCGTGGTCACCATCCACGAGTGGGGCCACGCACCCGACGGGCGACCCTGGGTCGTGACCGACCCCCAGCCCCCCGAGTCGGTCGACACGCTGCTCACCATGGACGGTCCGCTCGAGGTCGAGCGGGCAATGCAGGTGGGGGTGCTGCTGGCGGGCGCGCTCGAGACCGCGCACCGGGCCGGCATCGTGCACGGCGACCTGTCGCCCGCCCGGCTGGTGTTCGGCACCCACGGCGAGCCGTTGCTCGCCGAGACCGGCCTGGCCGCGTTCGCCGTGTTCCCGGGCCTCGGGGCGCTCAACAACCCGGTCCGCTACTACGCCCCGCCCGAGGTGCTCGAGCGCACCGAGGTGAGCCCGGCGACCGACGTCTTCTCGCTGGCCACCACCGTGTACGCCCTCCTGGCCGGCCGTGCGCCCCAGCAGAAGCCGGCCGAGCTCACCGACAGCAACGCCTCCCTGCTGCTCCGCATCCTGCAGATGCCGGTGCCGCCCATCGAACGCGCGGGACTGCCGCCCGGCCTGGAGGAGGCCCTGCGCGGCCCGCTGTCGCCCAGCCCGCACAAGCGGCCCCAGCAGGCCATCGAGATGGCCTGGCTCCTGCAGGACGCCCAGCGCCGGGCCGGGTTGGCCATCACCGAGCCGGTCGTTCTCGACCTCGACGGCACCGACGTCGAGGGCTCGGCACGGCGACCCCCGCCGCCGCCGGCGCCCCCGTGGGCGCAGAGCGCCGGGCCTGTCGGGTCGACGGCCCGCGCCGAGCCCAGGACGCCGGCGCCTGAGTCCCCCGCTGCGGCGCCCGCGCTCTCGCCGTGGGCGCCCCCGCCGGCCCCCGCCCCTGCCGCGCCCTTCGCCGCCTCGGCGCTGCCGGGCGCACTGGGCCCGCCGGCACCACCGCTCCCGACTCCGCCGCTCCCGACCTCATCGGCGCCTCCGGCCCCACCGCTCCCGGCCTCACCGGCGCTTCCGGCCCCACCGCTCCCGACCTCACCGGCGCTTCCCGCCCCACCGCTCCCGACACCGCCGGCGCTCCCGGCCCCGCCGCAACCGACCTCACCGTTGCCCACCCCACGGCTTCCGGCCCCACCGCTCCCGACACCGCCGACGTTCCGGCCGGTCGCCGCCCGGTCGGGCCCGGGAGCCGGGACGGCCTCCACGGCCGCGGGGCCGTCGTCCGAACCGGAGGACGAGGTCCTCCCTGCGGACTTCTTCTCGTTCACCGAGCCCGACGTGCCGCCGGCGACGGTCTTCCCGTTCTCCGACGATCCCGACGCGCTCGGTCTCCCGGCGACGGTCGAGCCGGCCGCCCGCGAGGTGTGGACGCCACCCGGCGACGCCGACGAGCCGGGCGGGCGTGCCGAGCCGGAGCTGTGGCCGGCCGCCACGCCGGACGCCGCGCCCGCCGGCACGCTGTGGCCGTCGACGTGGCCGGCCGACACCGCGCCGCCGGGGGTGGACGCTGCTGCAACCGCCTGGCCGCAGGCCCAGCCACTCGGTACCACCGAGTCCCCCGGGCAGGACTCTTCGAGCCCCGCCGACGTCCCGTGGCCACAGGGCACATCCCTCGACACCACCACCGATACGCCCTGGTCCGCGGCGCCACCTCCGGCGCCGCCACCGACACCCCCTGGCCCGCGGACACCACCCCCGGCACCACCACCGACACGCCCTGGTCGGACCATACGGCCGGTCGCACAGCCGGTGAGAGCTGGCCGGACGCCGCGGCGGACGAACCGTCGCCGAGCGTCCCGTGGGCCGAGCCACCGGTCGGACCGGCCGCGACCGATCCCCCTCGGCGCGACGAACCCGCCGACGACCAACCGCCCGCCGACACCCCATGGCCCGCGGAGCCGCCGACCGGCTCGCCCCCCACGACCACGTGGACCGGGGCGCCCGCCGCCGAGGCACCCGCCGCGGCGCTGTGGCCCTCGACCTGGCCAGCGGACGCGGAGCCGCCCACCCCGGCGCTTCCCGCCTGGGCCGCGACCCCGCCCCCGCAGGACGAACCTCCGGTCGCCGCGGCGGCGTCCGGCGACGACGGTGGCTCCATCGGCGACGCCCCGCCGCTGACGTCGTCCAACGGGGCGGGCGACGGCGCCGGCCCGCCGCCGTTGTTCCCCGCGATCTCCCGACCCCCGAGCTCGACGAGCTGCCCGCCTGGTACACCGATCCGCTGCCGAACGCGGGCAACCGGCCCGGCGCCGGCATCCCGGACGGCGGGCGGGCAGGCGCCGATGGCCGCGGGTCGAACGGCCACACCCCCGGGACCAACGGTGCCAGCCCCAAAGGCACCGGTGCCCCGGCCCCGGGCGCAGCGTCCGGGAACGGGCACGGCGGCGCCGGCCAGGCCGGCCTGCCCGGCGCCGGGGACGAGCTGCGGTCGTTGTTCGGCGAGGTCGTGCGCGACCCCGACGGTGGCCCGCCCGCACGACCGCCCGCTCCCCCGGGCCACGCTCCCCCGGTGGCGCCGGACGCCGATCCGCTGGGGCCGCCCAACGCCCGCCCGCCGATCGACCTGAGCCCGCTCGACACGCCGCTCGGGCCCGCGCCCTACCTCGGCTCCTCGGAGCCGCCGGCACCGGCCGCCAACGGCACGTCACCCGCGAGCCCGACCCGGCTGCCCCGCCGGCACGAGGTGGAATCCTGGCCGGCATCCGGCACCGGCCGGCCGGGCGCGGCCGCCGCCGCGGCACGGCAGGCGCCGCGGTTGCCGCGGGCCGGCGAGCCGCGGCACGACGCCGGGGGCGAGGCCACGGGAGGCCCGCGGCTCCCCCGGGGCGACGGCCAGGCCCCCCGTCCCACCGCGGCCGCGGGCCCACCGGCGCTGCCGCTCATCATCCTGATCGCGGTCGTGGCCGTGCTCGTGGCCGGTGTGGCGTGGCTGGTGCTGACCGGCGACGAGGCGGCCCCGCCCGCGTCCGAGCGCCCGGCCGGCGCCGAGACCGAGTCCTCGGCCGCCACGACGACCGGCAGCGGCAGCGAGGCCGACGGCGGGGCAGGCGTGGCGACGGCGCCCGCCCCCACCGGGCTCCAGGTGGGCCAGGACGAGGACGGCGTCCAGGTCACGTGGTCGGGCGCGGCGGACGGCAGCTACGTGGTGACGGTGCTGACGGCCGACCTGGCCCCGAAGACGCTGCCCGCGACGGCGGGCACCACGGTGCTCGTGCCGACGGCCGATCTCGGTGCGCTGGACCAGTGGTGCATCACCGTCGCGGTGGCGACGGACGGTGGCACCGGTGCCGCGTCCGAGCCGGCGTGCGCGCCGGGGACGTCGCTCGAAGCCATGCGCGGCGCCTGACCGCCAGGCCCGGCGTCCCGCGCGCCCTACTCCACCAGGCGCATCCCCGACAGGCTGATCGACGGCTCCACGTGGGGCAGGTCGACCACGAACTCCGTGCGGTGACCGGGGAACACGTGCTCGGCCACCAGCAGCGGCCGCTCGTCGGTGCCCCGGGTGATGCGCTCGCACCGCAGCACGGGGGAGCCGACGGGCACCGCCAGCAGCTCGGCATCGGCGGCGCCGGCCGCCGCCGCGCCGATGGTCTGGGTGGCCCCGCCGATGGGCACGCCGACCAGCTCGTAGAACGGCGTGCTCTCGACGTCCGCGCGTGACAGCCGGGCGCCCAGGTCCTCGGGGCACCACACCGTCACCCGGGCGAAGGGCTGGCCGTCGGCCAGGTTCACGCGGCGCACCTCCAGCACGGCGTCGACCCCGAGGACCTGGCGCACGCGGGCCGGGGGCGCCACGAAGCGGAAGCCGACGATGCGCCGCTCGGAGCCGAGGCCCATCTCGCCGAGCTGGGCCTCGATCGTGCCGAGGCGCCCCAGCGACTGGCGGACCGGGTCGCTGGCGACGAACCAGCCGAACCCCTGGCGGGCGTCGATGAGGCCCTCGTCGCGCAGCAGCTCGAGCGCCTTGCGCACGGTGACCCGGCTGACCTCGTAGGTCGCCGACAGCTCGCTCTCGCTGGGCAGCAACGCCCCGGCGGCGGGGTCGCCCTGTTCGACCCGGCTCCTCAGCTCGTCGGCGATGGCTCGGTAGCGGACCTCACGCACTTGTCATATACTTGTCTACATTCGTCCGCTGATCAAGGGGCCCAGTCTCATGGCCGTCTCCGCCACCACCCCCGTCGAGCTCGTCGACCAGGTCTACGCCCGGCTCCCCCAGAGGGTCGCCCTGGGGCGCGAGCGCCTGGGTCGCCCGCTCACCCTCACGGAGAAGATCCTGGTCAACCACCTGCGGGACCCGCAAGGCCAGGAGCTCGAGCGGGCGCGCAGCTACGCCGACTTCGATCCCGACCGGGTGGCGATGCAGGACGCCACGGCCCAGATGGCCCTGCTGCAGTTCATGACCGCCGGGCTGGACGAGGCCGCCGTCCCCTCGACCGTGCACTGCGACCACCTGATCCAGGCCAAGGCCGGCGCGGACGTCGACCTGCGCCTGGCCGTCGACGTCAACAGCGAGGTGTACGACTTCCTCCGGTCGGTGTCGGCCCGCTACGGCCTGGGCTTCTGGAAGCCGGGCTCGGGCATCATCCACCAGGTCGTGCTGGAGAACTACGCCTTCCCCGGCGGCATGATGATCGGCACCGACAGCCACACGCCCAACGCGGGCGGCATCGGCATGGTGGCCATCGGGGTCGGCGGTGCGGACGCCGTCGACGTCATGACCGGGTTCCCGTTCAACGTGCGCTGGCCCAACCTCATCGGGGTCCACCTCACGGGCGAGCTGTCGGGGTGGACCGCATCCAAGGACGTCATCCTGCGGGTCGCCGAGCTGCTCACCGTCAAGGGCGGCACGGGCGCCATCGTCGAGTACTTCGGTCCGGGCGCCGACTCGCTGTCGACCACCGGCAAGGCCACGATCTGCAACATGGGCGCCGAGATCGGCGCCACGACGTCGCTGTTCAGCTTCGACGAGCGGGGCCTCGCCTACCTGGCCGCCACGGGCCGCCAGGCCCTGGCCGATGCGGCGGCCGCCGCCATGGCCGACCTGCGGCCCGATCCCGAGGTGGCCGCCGATCCCGGCCGCTTCTTCGACCAGGTGGTCGAGATCGACCTGTCGGCGCTCGAGCCCATGATCAACGGCCCCCACTCCCCCGACCGTGCCCACCGGGTGAGCGAGGTCGGGGCCCACGCCCACGCCGAGGGCTGGCCCACCGACATCTCGGCGGCTCTCATCGGGTCGTGCACCAACTCGTCCTACGAGGACATCACCCGCGCCGCGTCGATCGCGCGGGTGGCGGCCCGCCACGGCCTCAAGGCGCGCACCGAGCTGCTCATCACACCCGGCTCCGAGCAGGTGCGCGCCACCATCGAGCGCGACGGCCTGCTGGCCGACCTGGAGGCCATCGGCGGCACGGTGCTCGCCAACGCGTGCGGGCCCTGCATCGGGCAGTGGAGCCGGCCGGCGGCGGCCAACGGCCAGCCGAACACGATCGTCAACAGCTACAACCGCAACTTCCCCAAGCGCAACGACGGCAGCGCCAACACGCTGTCGTTCGTGACCAGCCCCGACGTGGTGGTGGCGATGGCCCTGGCGGGCACGCTCGACTTCGATCCCGTCCACGGCACGCTGGCCGACGCGTCCGGCCGGGAGGTCAGCCTCGAGCCGCCGGTGGGCGAACAGCTCCCGGCGCAGGGGTTCACCCCCGGCGAGCCGGGCTTCGTCGCCCCGCCGGCCGACGGCCCCGCCGTCGAGGTGGCGGTGGCGCCGGCCAGCGAGCGGCTGCAGCTCCTCAGCCCCTTCGTCCCGTGGGACGGCGCCGACCTCGTCGAGCTGCCGGTCCTCATGAAGGCGGCGGGCAAGTGCACGACCGACCACATCTCGGCGGCCGGCCCCTGGCTGAAGTTCCGCGGCCACCTGGAGAACATCTCCGGCAACCTGTTCCTGGGTGCCGTCAACGCCTTCCAGCCGGGCGTCACCGCGTACGAGGCCGGCCACGGCAAGGACCCGCTCGACGGCGAGGTGCGCTCGTACCCCGACATCGCCCGCCACCTGCACGCCGAGGGCGTGGGCTGGTGCGCGGTGGGCGACGAGAACTACGGCGAGGGCAGCTCTCGCGAGCACGCCGCCATGGAGCCCCGGTTCCGGGGAGCCCGGGCGATCTTCGCCCGCAGCTTCGCCCGGATCCACGAGACCAACCTCAAGAAGCAGGGCGTCCTGGCCCTCACCTTCGCCGATCCGGCCACCTACGACCTGATCGGCGAGGACGACACGATCAGCGTCACGGGCCTGGTCGACCTGGCGCCGGACGTGCCGGTACGGTGTGCCATCCACAAGCCGGACGGTGCAAGGGTCGAGTTCGAGGCCACCCACACCATGAGCGACGAGCAGATCGAGTGGTTCACGGCCGGAAGCGCCCTGAACATCATCCGCAGCCGGCGGTCGTGACGTCCGGGAACGCGGAGCTCCCGCCGCCCGTCCTGCTCGGCATCGACCACGTCCAGCTGGCGATGCCGCCGGGCGACGACGCGGTGCGCCGGGCCGAGGACTTCTACCACGGGGTCCTCGGCCTCCAGCAGGTGCCGAAGCCCCCGGAGCTGGCCGTGCGCGGCGGGTGCTGGTTCGAGGGACCGTCGGTCAAGCTGCACCTCGGGGTCGAGGACGACTTCCGGCCGGCGCGCAAGGCCCACCCGGCGTTGCTGGTGGACGACCTCGACGTCGTGTGCCAGCGCATCGTGGCCGCCGGCGGCGAGGTGCGGTCGGCCGACGGGCTGCCCGGCGTGGCGCGCGTGCACGCCGACGACCCGTTCGGCAACCGGATCGAGCTGATCCAGGTCGTCGACCCCCCGCTGGACGCCTTCCGGCTGATGGCCGACCACAGCGTCTTCCCGCTCGCGATGATCGACCACGCCGGCACCGTGTGCTGGGTCGGCGGCTCGGTCGAGCGCTTCTTCGGGTGGCGCCCCGCCGACCTGATCGGACGCAGCTTCGCCCGCATCATCGCCCCCCACTCGCTGGCGGAGATCACCGAGGCGTTCACCGCCATCGACGACGCGTTCGAGGAGACGCCGTGGGGCGGCGTCGGTTATCCGGTCGACCTCGTACGGGCCGACGGCGACATCGCGGCCTGCGAGCTGTCGGTGCTCACCACCCGGCGCAGCGGGCTGCCGTGGTACGTCGTGACCGTCCGCCGCGTCGGCTACGAGCGCGCCCTCGACCTGGCGGTCGAGGCCATGGCCGAGGGCGCGAGGCTGCCCGACATCCTGGCCCGCCTGGTGGGCGCGCTGGCCCAGATGCTCCCCGACTCCAGCGTGGCCGTCGGCGACCGCTGGAACGGGCAGCGCTTCGCCATCCTCGCCGGCGATCCCAGCCGGCTCCTGGCGTCCGACGGCGCCACCCCCTGGGCCCGGGCCCTGGCAATGGGCTCCGACGTGTGGATGCCCGACCTGGTCGGGGTGCCCGCGCCACTGGCCGCACTCGCGGCCGCCGAAGGGTACGCGGCGTGCTGGGTCCATCCGGTCACCGTGCCCGGCGAGTCCCAGCCGATCGCGGCCATCGTCGTCTGGCGCACGCGGCCGGGCCCGCCCACCCGCTTCACGTGGACGACCATCACGCGGGTCGGCCAGCTGCTGAGGCTGACGCTGCAATGGCACCGCAGCCATCGGATCCTCGAGTACGCGGCCACCCACGACCAGCTCACGGGGCTCGCCAACCGGAACGCGTTCCTCGAGCGCCTGACGACGGTGTCCGCCGCGGGCGAGGGCCGCGCCGCCGTGTTGTTCCTGGACCTCGACCGGTTCAAGCCGGTGAACGAGGCACTGGGCCACCCCGTGGGCGACCGGGTGCTGGCCACAGTGGCCCGGCGCCTGGTCGAGGTGCTGCGGCCCGGCGACATGGTCGCCCGCATCGGCGGCGACGAGTTCGCCGTCCTGTGCGAGCGCCTGACGAGCCCGGACGACGTCGAGCCGGTGGCCCGACGGCTGCTGGCGGCGGTGCGCGAGCCGGTCACGCCCCTCCCCGAGGCCACCACCGAGGTGCGGATCGACGCCAGCATCGGCATCACCGAGCTCGATCCCGGCGAGGGGGCCGAGACGACGCTCGCACGCGTCGACCAGGCCATGCGGGAGGCCAAGCTCAGCGGGCGCGGCCGCTGGGTGCGCTACCCGGTCACCTGACCGGCGGTCGATCAGTCGTCGCCGGGGCGGCGGTCGCGCTCGTCGCGCTCGCCGTCGCGGTCGCCGCGCGAGTGACCGGCCGGGTAGGTCAGGGCCAGCTCCTCGGGCGTGGGCACGCGGCGCTCGCGGGCCTCGGGCGGCAGCAGGTCGACGATGGCGGCCATCATCCGGCGGGTGTCGGCGTTGGGTGACCGCCACTTGAGCTCGACCGGGTCGCCCACCCTGATCCGCACCGTCGGCGGGCTGGTGATGTTCCACACCCGCGGCACGCGCTCGGAGCGCGGCCACACCCGCTCGGTGCCCCACAGGCCGATGGGCACGACGGGCACCTTGGTGTCGGCCGCCAGGCGGGCCGCACCCCACCGGCCCGTGAGCTCGGGCTCGAAGAACGCCGGCCCCCGGGGGATCGTGCCCTCCGGCAGGATCGCCACGAGCTCGCCGCTGGCGAGCGCGGTGGCCGCCTCGAGCAGGGGATCGTCCGACCCGGAGCCCCGGTCGACCTTGATGCCGCCGAGTGCCCGCGCGATCTGACCCACCACCGGGGCGTCGAACACTTCGCGCTTGCCGAGGAATCGCACGGCCCGGCCCCGCCGGGCGAACGTCGTGCCGAGCGCGAGGGGGTCGAAGTAGCTGCGGTGGTTGGCGATCACGATCGCCGGGCCGTCAGCGGGGATCTTGTCGACGCCGTCGATGTCGAAGCGCACCCACGGGAGCAGCTCGGGACGCACGAGCGCCTGCACCACCCGTTGGGGCTCCATGCCGAGCACCGGCACCTTCGGCACGCCGGCCGGGACGTCGAGGTGCAGCACCCGCCAGCGACGCACCGTGGCCAGCGCCAGCAGCCGCGGGTCGGGGTTGACCGCCACCGGGTGGCCGACGGCCCCCAGCAGCGGGTTGTCATAGTACGAATCGCTGTAGGCCCAGCTCTCGCTCAGGTCGACCCCGGCCCGGCCGGCCCACGCCGCCACGGCCCGCAGCTTGCCCTTGCCCCACACGAACTCGCCGTCGATGGTGCCGTCGTAGCGGCCCTGGGCGTCGACGCCGTAGCGGGTCGCCACCACGGCGTCGAACTCGAGGCGTTCGGCGAGCGGGGTGATCATGTCGACCGGGGTGGTGGTGGCGAGGACGAGCGGTCGACCCGCCGCCCGGTGCTCGTCGATGATCGGGTGGGCGAAGGGCTGCACGGCGTCGGCCAGGGGCTCGGCCGCCTTCTCCCCGGCCTCGATGACCTGGTCACGGGCCCATCCCTTGGCGAACCGGGCCGCCTGGCGGGTGAGCATCATCGACGGCCACGTCTCCCCGATCACGTCGAACAGCCGGTACACGAGCCCCTCGCCCGGGATGCTGCGCTCGGAGATCACCCCCGCCTCGCGCAACGCCTGCGAGATCACGGGCCCCGAGGCCCCCCGCAACAACGTCCGATCCAGATCGAAGATCGCAGCACCAGTCACCCCGAGCACGCTAGCCCCACCCATCCACCCGCCCCCGGCGCTCCCCCACCCCCCACCCGCCCGCCGCGCGCCGAGCCGGGTTTGAAGGCGTCGAGCGACGCACCGCCTCCGGCGGTGCTTGGAGGGAGACAGAAAACGAGAGGAGCCGACCGCGGGTGGATCGGTCGGCTCCTGAGCAGGTGCTGCACAGCGTGGAGGGGGTCCCGCTGCGGCACTCTGTTGTCGAGCGGTTTCGGCGGGGGGACACCGGCGCCGCTCGTTGTGTGGACCATTGTGCGCGCAAGATGGCGATACGTCAAACAGTTGTTTCTGATAGCTGTCATCATCGAGAGCGATGGACCTGCGCCAACTCGCCGCCCTGACCGCTGTCGCCGAGACCGGTTCGTTCTCGGCCGCGGCCCGCCGGCTCCACACCGTCCAGTCCAACGTGTCGACCCACGTCGCCCGGCTGGAGGAGGAGCTGGGCGCCACGCTGGTCGACCGCGGCACCGGCACCCTCACCGACGAGGGCGAGGCGGTGCTGGCGCGGGCCCGCCGCATCCAGCACGAGGTCGACTCGTTGCGGGCCGACGTCGACTCGATGCTGCACCAGGTCGCCGGGTCTGTCCGCCTGGGCTGCATCGGCAGCACCAGCCGGTGGCTCGCACCGCGGCTGCTGACGCTGATGGCCGAGCGCCACCCCGCGGTGCACCTCGTCATCGTGGACGCCACCACCACCTCGCTGGTGCCCCAGGTCGTGGCCGCCAGCCTCGACCTGGCGGTCGTCAACCTGCCGCTCGGCGCCCGCGAGCTGGCCACCGAGCCGCTGTTCGACGAAGACCGGATCATCCTCGCCCCGACCGGCCATCCGCTCGCCGCCCACGACCGGGTCTCCCTCGCGGCGCTCGCGGAGCACGAGCTGCTGCTCGAGCCGCGGGGCACGGCCTTCCGCGACGAGCTCGACCGGGAGGCGAGCCGCATCGGGGTCGTGATGCGGGCCCGGGCCGAGATCGACGGCATCCGGCTGCTCACCTCGCTGGCCCTCGAGGGGTTCGGCCCCGCCATGGTCCCCGCCACCGCCGCACCGTCCTGGCTCGCGCTGGCGTGCCGGTCGGTGGCGGTCGACGGGGTGCCGCCCCGCTCGGTCGGGCTGGCCGTCCCGCGGCGGGGGCGCCTCTCGGCCCCCGCCCGGGCCGTGCGCGACGGCATCCGGGCCCTGGTGTCGGGTTCCGACCAGCACGGCGTCCGTCCCACGGTGACCGGCTGACCCTCCACCATGGGTGTTCGCCCGCACTAGCGTGCAACGCGGACCCTCCACCCCGGCGACAAGGAGCACCGCCCCCGTGCCCGAGAGCATCACCATCACCGACAACCGCAGCGGCGAGTCGGTCGAGGTCCCGATCGTGGACGGGGGCGTCGACGCCACCGAGTGGCGCAAGCTCCTGCCCAACGTGTGGTTCTACGACGAGGCCCTGATGACCACCGCGGCCACGCGCAGCTCCATCACCGAGATCGACGGCGACGCCGGCATCCTGCGCTACCGCGGCTACCCCATCGAGGACCTCGCCGAGAACTCCAACTACCTCGAGGTCGCCTACCTGCTCATCCACGGCGAGCTGCCCACCGCCGCCGAGTTCGAGCCGTGGATCCACGACATCACCTACCACACGTTCATCCACGAGAACGTACGGAAGCGTTTCCTCGAGGGCTTCCACTACGACGCCCACCCCATGGGCATGCTCGTGTCGGCGGTGGCGGCGCTGTCGACCTTCTACCTCGACGCCAAGGACATCGCCGACCCCGCCGTCCGCTACAAGCAGATCGTCCGCCTCATCGCCAAGATGCCCACGCTGGCCGCGGCCTGCCACCGCTTCTCGGTCGGGATGCCCTTCGTCTACCCCGACAACTCGCTGTACTTCAGCGCCAACTTCCTGTCGATGCTGTGGAAGGTGGCCGAGCCCCGCTACGACGCCAACCCCGCGCTGGCCCACGCGCTCGACGTGCTGTTCATCCTCCACGCCGACCACGAGCAGAACTGCGGCACGACGGCCATGCGCACGGTCGCCTCGGCCCACGCCGACCCCTACAGCTGCGTGGCCGCGTCCACCGCCGCGCTGTACGGCCCCCGCCACGGCGGCGCCAACGAGGCCGTGATCTCGATGCTCACCCAGATCGGCTCGCTGGACAACGTCGACGACTACGTCCGGCGGGTCAAAGCCGGCGAGGTCAAGCTCCAGGGCTTCGGCCACCGCGTCTACAAGAACTACGACCCCAGGGCGAAGATCATCAAGCAGACGGCCGACGAGGTGTTCGAGGTCACCGGCCGCAACCCGCTGCTCGACATCGCCCTCAAGCTGGAAGACGTGGCACTGTCCGACGAGTACTTCACCTCGCGGCGGCTCTACCCCAACGTCGACTTCTACTCCGGGCTGATCTACCAGGCCATGGGCTTCCCGGTGGAGATGTTCACGGTGCTGTTCGCCATCCCCCGGGTGTCGGGCTGGCTGGCCCACTGGGTCGAGCTGCTCGAGCAGGACCAGAAAATCGCCCGGCCCCGCCAGCTCTACGTCGGCGCTCCCGAGCGCGCCTACGTGCCCCTCGCGGACCGCGGCTGAGCCCGCGTGCACGCGGTCACCATCACCGCCGGCGCGCTCGCGTGGCGTGAGCGCCCCGACCCCGCGCCCGGCACCGGCGAGCTGCTGGTGCGCGTGCGCGCCGCCGGGGTGTGCCGCGGCGACCTGATGCAGCGCGACGGCCTCTACCCGCCCCCGCAGGGCACCACCCCGCCCGAGCTCCCCGGCCTCGAGCTGGCGGGCGAGGTGGTCGGCGCCGGGTCGGGCACCCGGCGGTTCTCCCCCGGCGACCGGGTGATGGCGGTGGTCCCGGGCGCCGGCCAGTCCGAGCTCGCGGTGGTGCCCGAGCCCCTGGCCGTGCCGGTGCCCGAGGGCGTCGGCTGGGCCCAGGCGGGTGGCTTCCCCGAGAACTACACCACCGCCCACGACGCCCTGTTCAGCCAGTGCGGGCTGGCCATGGGCGAGCGGGTGTGCGTCCACGGCGCCGCTGGCGGCGTCGGCACCGCCGCGGTCGAGCTGGCGGTGGCCGCCGGCGCCCGTGTCGTGGCCACGGTGCGCAACGAGGCCGCGCGGGACGGCGTGGCCGCGCTCGGCGCCACCGTGGTGGCGCCGGACGGCTTCGGCGACCACGGCCCGTTCGACGTGGTGCTCGAGCTCGTGGGCGGCGTCAACATGCCCGCCAACCTCGACGCCCTCGCCACCGGGGGCCGCATCGCCGTCATCGGCGTCGGCGCGGGCTACTCCGCCGAGATCAGCCTGCTCACGCTGATGGGCAAGCGGGGCCGCATCCACGGGTCGACGCTGCGGGCACGCCCGCTCGAGGACAAGGCGACCGCGGCCCGCCGCATCGAGCGCCACGCGCTGCCGCTGCTGGCGGCGGGGGCGCTGACGGTGCCGATCGCGGCCACCTTCCCGATGGCCGACGCCACCGCTGCCTACGAACGCTTCGCGGCGGGCGGGAAGCTCGGCAAGATCGTCCTGCTGAGCGACTGACGAACCGCCCTAGCCCCGTGGCGCCGCCCCCGGCGGCAGGGGGATGACGGTCGCCGCCGCCTGCACGACGTCGGCGACCGTGAACCACACCGACAGGTGGCCGTCGTCCTCGTCGACCAGCAGCTCGACCGTGTCGCCGCCGGCAATGCCCGGCCCGTACTCCATGATCGCCCGGTGGGACCGCCCCAGCAGTGCGTGGGCGAACGCCGTGCCCGGCTCGATCTGCTCCTCCACCGCCGCCCAGTAGGCCGCGTTGTTGACGTGCCCCACGAGGTCGATGTCGACCGCCCGCAGGGGCCAGCGCTCCGCGGCCGCGCCCACGGGCGGGTCGCCCAGCCACAGGCGGCTCGACACCTTGCGCCCCCCGGCCGCCTCGCCGTAGGCATCGAAGAACGCCTGGGTGATGCGCACGGGCGCCATCGACGTCGTGGAGACCTGGATCCACAGGGTGGACACCTCGATGTGGCCGCCCCTGTCGCCGGTCATCGACAGCCGGCGCTCGGCCCAGCGGCCGCCCACCCCGCCGCACCAGGTGGCGAGGTCGAGCCACTCGCGCCAGGCGGGCGGCCGGTGCACGTCGACCACCGCCCGGCGCACCACCCAGGTGACGGCGTCGTCGTCGATGCCGGTCTCGGCGGTGTCGTCGTTGCCGATGTCCTGCAGGTACCGGGCACACGAGTCGAGCCGCAGGCGGCCCGTGGGGTCGGCGTCGGCCAGCCGCACCCGCCGGCCGGCGCGGAACACCCGTCCCCGCTCGGGCAGGGGCACCATCGGTTCGTCGATCACGCCGCCGGTTCTAGTCGAGCCGGGCGGCAGCGGGGCCGAGTCGAGCCGTCCGCCCTGCGTTGGCTACCGTCGCCCGCCATGGAGTTCGCCCTGTCAGCCGAGCTGCTCGAGCTGCGCGACGAGGCCCTGAAGGTGGGCCTGGTCGCCGCCGAGCGGGCCGAGGTGCCCGAGGACACCTGGATCACCGGGCACGACCGCGACTTCGCCGCCGAGCTCGGTGCCCGGGGCTGGCTGGGCATGACCTGGCCGACCGAGCACGGGGGCGGCGGCCGCGACGCCCTCGAACGGTTCGTCGTGTTCGAGGCGCTGATCAGCGTGGGCGCCCCCATCGCGGCCTCGTGGTTCGCCGACCGCCAGATGGGGCCGAGCCTGCTGCAGTTCGGCACCGAAGAGCAGCGCGGGCGGTGGCTGCCCGGCATCATCGCCGGCACCTCGATGTGGTGCATCGGCATGAGCGAGCCCGACGCGGGGTCCAACGTGGCCGGCATCCGCACCCGCGCCGAGCGTCACGGCGACGAGTTCGTGGTGAACGGCCAGAAGATCTGGACCTCGGGCGCGGCCGCGGCCGACTGGTGCTACCTCATCGCCCGCAGTGACCCGGACGCCAAGCCGCACGAGGGGCTGTCCGAGCTCATCGTCGACATGCACTCGCCCGGCGTGTCGGTGAAGCCGATCCTCGACATGACGGGCAGCCGCCACTTCTGCGAGGTGTTCTTCACCGACGTCCGGGTGCCGGCGGGCAACCTGGTCGGCGAGCTCAACGGGTCGTTCCGCCAGGTCATGCGCCAGATGGAGCACGAGCGGGGCGGCATCGACCGCCTGGTCTCGAACCGCCGGCTCTACGACGACGTGCGCCCGCTGGCCGACACGTCCGACCCGCTGGTGCGCCAGGAGATCGCCGCCATCGAGACCGGGTACCGCATCGGCCGGCTGCTGGTGCTGCGCGAGACGCTGGGCCAGGCGCCCCGCCAGTTCTCGGCCGCCACCAAGACGTTCTGCACCGAGCTCGAGCAGCGCATCGCCGGCTTCTGTGGCCGGGTGCTGGGACCGGCGGCCATGCTGGCCGAGCCCGGGCTCGCCCGCCGGGTCAGCCGCAACATCTGCTACGCCCCGGGCTACACGATCATGGGGGGCACGTCGCAGATCCTGCGCAACATCCTGGGCGAGCGCACGCTCGGCCTGCCCCGCGAGCCCCGCCCCGCCTGACGGTCGCCGGTCGGGCGCTCAGAGCCGGCGCACCGGGGGCAGCGGGTCGCGGTCGACGGGCGCCGCCCACAGGCGGGCGTCGACCACCACCGCCCGGTCAGGCGTCACGATGACCGGGTTGAGCTCCAGGCCGGTGATCTCGGGCACCGCCTCGACGAGCGCCCCCACCCGGGCCAGCAGGTCGTCGACGTTCCGGCGACCCTCGGGACCCAGCAGCCCGGCCAGGGGCAGCCCGCCGACGAAGCGGTCGGCCTGGCGATCGGTCAGCGGCAGGATGTGCGCGTGGGCGGTGGCCAGGTCGGTGGCAGCACCGCCGGGACCGACCGTGAGGACGGGCCCCACCACCGGGTTGAGGGCCACGGTCACCGCCACGTCGACCCCGGGTTCGGTCATGCGCTGGACCATGACGGGCCACATCGTGTCGCCCATCGCCTGGGCCACGCGGCCGAGGGTGGCCCGCAGCTCGCCCTCGTCATGGACGTCGAGGGCGAGCCCGGCGGCCTCGGTCTTGGCCTGGCGGGTGCGCCCGGCCGCCTTGACCGCCACCGGGTAGCCGAGCGCCTCGGCGGCCTGGGCGGCACCCTCGGCGTCGACCACGAGGCGCGAGCCGACGAGGGGCACCCCGGCCGCGCCGAGCGCGTCGATCGCCACCACCGTCGGCACTCGGCCGGCCTGGCCGTCCGCCAGCGCGGCGGCACACGCGCTGTCGCGCCTCGTCCGGCACCAGGTCGGGGGGCACGACCACCTCGCCCTCCGGCTCGTCACGCCAGCGGGCGTAGCGGGTGGCCCGGCCCAGCGCGTAGGCGGCGTCGTCGGGGAAGGCGAACACGGGCACGCCGGCCGTGCCCTCCGGTGTGATCGTCGTGGGATGGGGCCCGAACACGCAGGCCAGCAGCGTCTTGTCGGGCGCCTCCGACCGGGCGGCGGCGATCGCCGCCACCAGGTCGGGCGTGGGCTGTCGGGGCGCCGGCGCGCAGACCGCCAGCACGCTGTCGACGCCGTCGTCGGACAGCAGCGCCACGAGGGTTCGTCGCAGGTCGTCGCTCCCGGCCTCGAAGCCGAGGTCGACCGTGCTGGCGCGGAGGCGGGTGCCGCTGCCCGGGGCGTCGCCCACCGCCGCGCGCACACCGGGCCCGAGGTCGGCCAGCACGAGGCCGGCGTCCACGCAGGCGTCGGCGGCCAGTGCCAGCGACCCGCCGCCGTTGCCGACCAGGGCCACCCGGTTGCCCGCCGGCAGCGGCTGGTAGGCCAGCACCCGGGCCACGTCGAGCTGCTGGGCCAGCGTGTCGACCCGGATGATGCCGGTCTGGTCGACGAGCGCCCGCAGCGTGTCGGGCGCCAGCTCGACCCCGCCGTCGGGGTAGGCCCTCACCGTGCCCCCGCTCCGGACCGCCACGATGGGCTTGGTGCGCGACAGCGCCCGGGCGATGCGGCTGAACTTGCGGGCGTTGCCGAACGACTCGAGGTAGAGCAGCACCAGCTTCGTGCGGTCGTCGTCCGCCCAGTACTGCAGCAGGTCGTTGGCCGACACGTCGGCGCGGTTGCCGATGGCGGCGAACGAGGACGCGCCCAGCCCCGCCTCGGCCACGCTGTCGAGGAGGGCACCGCCGACGGTGCCGGACTCGGAGAGCAGCGCCACCGGGCCCGGCCGGGCGTTGGGCGTGGCGTAGGTGGCGTGCAGGCGCACGGCCGGATCGGTGTTGATGACCCCGAGGCAGTTGGGGCCGAGGAGCCGGATGCCGAAGCGTCGGGCCACCCGCAGCGTGGCGGCCGAGAGGGCGGCGCCCTCGGGCCCCGCCTCGCCGAACCCGGCCGAGATCACGATCACGGCCTTGACGCCCTTGTGACCACACGCCTCGACCGCCTCGGGCACGTCCGCCGCCGGCACGACCACGACGGCCAGGTCGACCGGGCCCTCGATGTCGCCCACCGTGGCCACGGCCCGCACGCCGCACACGTGCTCGGCGTGGGGGTTCACGGGGTAGACCGCGGCGTTCACGTCGTGCACCAGCAGGTTGCGGAGCACGGCGTGCCCGACGCCGTGGCGCTCGCGCCCGGCCCCGATCACCGCCACGGATCGGGGCGCCAACAGCAGGCGGACGGCCTCGGCCGCGGCCCGCTGGGCCCGGGTCTCGATGGCGGCCTCGGCCGCGGGCGTGGGCTGCAGGTCGAGATGGACCTCGATGACGCCCTCGTCGAAGGTGCTCCGCACCTGGAACCCCGCGGCCCGGAACACGCCGACCATGCGCTGGTTGGTGGGCAGGACCGTGGCCGTGAAGGCGCTGATGCCGGCCAGGCGGGCGGCCACGGCCAGGTACTCGAGCAGCACGGTGGCGATGCCGCGGCCCTTGTGGGCGTCGTCGACGAAGAACGCCACCTCCGCCTCCGACCGCAGCGGCCACCGGTCGTAGCGGGCCACGCCCACCATCACGTCGTCGCGCAGCGCCACGAACGCCATGCGGTCGACGTAGTCGACGTGCGTGAAGTGGACGACCTCGTCGTCGGACAGCCGCGGGTGGGGTGAGAAGTAGCGGAAGTAGATGCTCTCGGGCGACTGCCGCCCGTGGAAGTCGACCATGCGGGCACCGTCGTCGGGCCGGATCGGCCGTACCCGCACGGTGCCCCCGTCCGACAGCGCGACGTCGGCGTCCCACTCCGGTGGGTAGCCGGGCGGCACGGGCACCTCGCCGGTGGTCGTCAGCTCCTCCACCGGCACCGAGGCTAACGGGAGGGTAGGGGTGGTGGGGGACAACCCCGGACCTGCCCCGACGCGATCGGAGCCGGGAGGCGCCCGCGCTAGCGTCATTCCCTACGGCGCTCTCGGCGGGCGGCGGAGCTTCGGAAGGACAAGCGGGTGAAGCGCACGACCCCCTCCATCATCACGGTCGGCCTCGTGTCGGTGCTGGCTGTTGCCGCATGCGCCCAGCCGAGTGACGACGTGTTCCTCACCACCGCCGGCCCCGGGGGCTCCACGAGCCCGTCGCCGCCGAACGCCTCGGACGATCCGGCGGCCGTGGCCGACCGGGCCGTGACCGACGTCAGCGCCTTCTGGGAGCAGACCTATCCCGACGTGTACGGCGCCGCGTTCGAGCCGGTGGCCGGGTTCTACCCGTACGGGCCGAACACCGAGATCCCGCCGTGCGGCAGCCCGCCGCCCTCCTACGAGGAGATCGCCGACAACGCGTTCTACTGCCCCGAGACCGACATCATCGCCTGGGACGAGGCCGTGCTCATGCCCGCCCTCAACGAGGACTTCGGGGCGTTCTCCGTCGCCATCGTCATCGCCCACGAGTTCGGCCACGCCATCCAGGACCGGTTCGTGACCTTCGACCGCACCGTCGACCTCGAGCTGCAGGCCGACTGCTTCGCCGGCGCGTGGACGGCGCACGTCGCCAACGGGGACAGCGATCAGTTCGAGCCCGGCGACGTCGACCTCGACCGCACGGTGGCCGGCATGATCGCCATCCGCGACCAGCCGGGCATCCACCCGGACGACCCGTTCGCCCACGGCAGCGGCTTCGACCGCATCGCGGCGTTCCAGGACGGCTACCAGAACGACGCCGGCAAGTGCGAGGAGTACGCCGACGAGGCCGAGGACCGCCGCACCGCCGAGATCGAGTTCGAGCCCGACGAGTTCTCGACCGGAGGCAACTACCACCTCGACGACCGGGGCGACGACGACCCCGGGTTGCTCCGGCTGGCCGAGGACTCCCTCAACCGCTTCTACGACCGTCTCTTCTCCGAGCTCGGCGAGCAGTTCTCGCCCGTGGGCGACCTGGTCCTCGTCGATCCGGCGGTCGATGCGGTCGCGTGCGGCGGCGAGCAGCTCAGCGGCTCGGCTCTCGAGTTCGCGGCCGCCTACTGCGAGGACGAGAACGTGGTCGTCCTCGACGGGGCCGGGCTCGTGCCGTCGCTCAACGACGACATCGGCGACTTCGCGGTGGCCAGCGAGATCGCCCGGCTGTGGGCCACCGCGGCCCAGGTGCAGCTGGGCGTGGCCGACGGCGACCAGGTCGAGCTGCAGGCCGACTGCCTGACGGGGCGGTGGGCCGCGTGGACGTTCCCCACCGGCACCGGGACCGAGCGCACCTCCGAGGACGGCCGGCTGACGATGTCGGCCGGCGACCTCGACGAGGGCATCCAGGGCTTCATGGCCTACAGCCTCTCGGCGGGCAGCGAGGGACCGTCGGTGTTCGAGCGCACCGCGGCGCTGCGCACCGGCTTCTTCGGCGGCTTCACCGAGTGCGAGGAGTACGGCCCGCTGGGCTGACACGGCGGTCCACCCGGGCCCCGCCCGACGGCGTCAGCCCTCCCCGGGTCGGCGGGCGCGCCGGACGTCGCGGGCCGCGAGGGCGACGATGCCGCCCACGCCGCCGACCATCAGCACGAGGACCAGGATCTGCAGGGCGCCGCCCCGGTCGCCCGCCTCGGTCGGCTCGTGGCCTGAGTTGGGCAGGGGGATGATGTCGTTGCCGGGCACCGGTTCGTCGAGCTCGTCGCCGGACGACGAGCCGGTGCCGTCGTCAGCGGGCGCGTCGGGGCCGTCCTGGCCCACCGGGCCCGGGGCGGCGTGGACCGGGGAGGCGAACGCCTGCAGGCACGTCAGCGCCAGCACCAGGGCGGCCACCACCAACCGGGCGGTGGCGACGGAGCGGCGGGCGGGCACGGCGGCCATGGTCCGGCTGCCGATGGGCGCGGGTCAAACCGGGCGGTCACCGGCGGCCCCACAACGCCAGGAGGTCGTCGTCCGGTCGAGGGCGCCGGCGGGCTTCCGGCAGGGTCGCCATCTCGGCGAGCACCACCCGACCGTGCCGGAGGAGGTCTGGCTGAGCGAGGAGTTGCGCGCCGACCTCGTCGTCACCGACCAGGTCCCAGCGATGGAGCACCAGCTCGCTGCGAGCGTGCGTTCGGAGCTGGTCGACGTTCATCGCCCAGCCCGTGAAGGGCACGAGCCGGCCGCTCGGGAGCGTCGCGAGCGCCCCGCCGAAGCGGGCGCCGACGTCGAAGAACGCGCCCCGGAGCTCGCCGTCGGCGAGCGCGCGCCATGGTGCCTCCCGTTCGTCGAAGGCACGAGTCGGCGGGACGTCTCGGCCGGCGGCCGCGATCTCGACCAGCCTCGCCATCTCCTCGGTCCCGGCAACCATGTGGGCCAGCAGGTCGTGGGCCGTCCACTCGTCACAGCGGGTCGGTGCGCCAGGCTCCGTCTGATCGAGGGCGGCGAGGAACGCGGTGAGCTCGTCCATGCAAGGACAAGCGATGCAGCGACCCGATCCGTGAGATCGACGTGACGCATGGCTGTGCTCGACCCGCCCCGACTTCGGCCGAGCGTGCGGCGGATCCGAGCCCAGGGGGACAGGATCCGCCGCATGTTCGGCGACTTTGGGTCGCTACGACGGCGGGGTGTAGCCGCCGGGCAGGACGATCGACTTGGTCTCGAGATAGGCCGACAGGCCCTCCGGCCCCAGCTCGCGGCCCACGCCCGACGACTTGAAGCCGCCGAACGGGTTGCGCATGTCGAGCGTGCCGAACTGGTTGATGCCGTAGGTGCCGGTGCGCACCCGCCGGGCCACGTCGATGCCGGCCTCGACATCGCTGGTCCACACCGAGCCCGACAGGCCGTAGTCGCTGTCGTTGGCGATCCGGACGGCGTCGGCCGGGTCGTCGTAGGGCAGCACGGCCAGCACCGGGCCGAAGATCTCCTCCTGGGCGATGGTCATCGAGTTGTCGACGCCGGTGAACAGCGTGGGCTCGACGAACCAGCCCCGGTCGAGGCCGGCGGGCCGGCCGCCGCCCACGGCCACGGTCGCACCCTCGGCCCGGCCCTTGTCGATGTAGCCGAGCACCCGGTCGCGCTGGCGCTCGGCCACGAGCGGGCCCACCGCCACCGACGGGTCGGTGGGATCGCCCACGGTCGTGGCCCGCACGGCCTCGGCCAGCGCGTCGACCACCTCGTCGTAGCGGGCGCGCGAGGCCAGGATCCGGGTCTGGGCGATGCACGCCTCGCCGTTGTTCATCATCGCCGTGCCCATGAGCAGCGGCATCGTGGAGGCGAGGTCGGCGTCGTCGAGGATGATCGCCGCCGACTTGCCACCCAGCTCCAACGTGCAGCGCTTGAGCATCTCGCCGCAGATGGCCCCCACCTTGCGGCCGGCCTCGGTCGAGCCGGTGAAGCCCACCTTGTCGACACCCGGGTGGCGCACCAGGTACTCGCCCACCTCGCGGCCGGCCGGCAGGATCGACACCATGCCCTTGGGCAGCTCGATCTCGTCGAGCAGCTCGCCCAGGATGTAGCCGTCGAGGGGGGTTTCGGGCGAGGGCTTCAGGATCATCGGCGAGCCCGCGGCCAGGGCCGCACCCAGCTTGAGGGCCACGATGAACAGCGGCACGTTCCAGGGGATGATGCCCGCCGACACGCCGACCGGCTCCTTGCGCACCAGCACGGGGCCGAGGGCACCGGGCCGCAGCTCCTCGAACGGGAAGGTGCGGGCCAGCTCGGCCCAGCCGTCGAGCACCATCGACGACGAGAAGACCTGGCCCATGAGCGCCCAGCTCGACGGCGAGCCCATCTCGGCGGTGATGGTGTCGGCCAGCTCCTGCGACCGCGCCTGGATCGCCTGGGACAGCTTGACGATGTAGTCGGCGCGCTCGTCGGCGCTGAGCTGGGGATAGGGACCGGCCAGGGCGGCCTTCGCCGCCTCGACGGCCCTATCGACATCGCCCTCCGACGCCTCGGGCACCCGAGCGATGACCTCCTCGGTGGTGGGGCTGATCACCTCGATGATGCCCGTGCCCGACGGCGCCACCCACTCGCCGCCGACGTAGAGCGTGTCCTTGGTCTCCATGTGCCCCTCCCAGGATCTGAAACGGTGTCAGATATCGTGCCACGACGCCCGGCCCCCGACCCAGGCCGTCGCCGCCGTCGATCAGGCCGGTGAGGCGAAGGGCGCGTAGGCGTCGAGCGCCTCAGGGTTGGCCAGGCTCCCCCGGCTGGCGGCGACGTCCGGATCGGCCCCGGTCAGGATGCGCTTGACCGGCACCTCCAGCTTCTTGCCCGACAGCGTGCGGGGCACCCCCGGCACCTCGTGGATCTCGTCGGGCACGTGGCGGGGGGACAGCTCGCTGCGCAGCGCCCGCACGAGGCGGGCCCGCAGCTCGTCGTCGAGGCGGGCGCCGGGGGCCGGCGCGACGAACAGGAGCAGCCGGCCCGGTCCCCCCTCGGCGTCCTCGAGGTGGACGACCAGGCTGTCGGCCACCTCGGGCAGCGACTCGACCACGGCGTAGAGCTCGGCCGTGCCCATGCGCACGCCGCCCCGGTTGAGGGTGGCGTCGGACCGGCCGGTGATGGTGCTGGCACCGTCCGGGAACAGCGTGATCCAGTCGCCGTGGGTCCACACCCCGGGGTGGTCCGCGAAGTAGGCGGCCCGGTAGCGGGCGCCGTCCTCGTCGCCCCAGAACCCGACCGGCATCGAGGGCATCGGCGCGGACAGCACCAGCTCGCCCTGCTCGCCCACCACCGGGTGGCCGGACTCGTCGACGGCCTCGACCTTGGCCCCCAGGTAGCGGCACGAGATCTCGCCCGCCCGCACCGGCACGAGCGGGCAACCGCCCACGAACGCCGTGCACACGTCGGTGCCCCCGCTGATGGACGACAACAGGAGGTCGGCGCCCACCGAGTCGTACACCCACTCGAAGCCCTCGGCCGGGAGCGGCGCCCCCGTCGACCCGACGGCGCGCACCGCCGACAGGTCGGCCTCGTCGCGGGGGACGATGCCCGCCTTCCGGCACGCCAGCAGGAACGGCGCCGACGTGCCGAAGAACGTGATCCCCTCGTCCGCCGCCATGCGCCACAGCGCCCCGAGGTCGGGATGGCCGGGATCGCCGTCGAACAGCACCGGCGTGGCGCCCACCAGCAGGCCCGACACCAGGTAGTTCCACATCATCCAGCCCGTGGTCGAGAACCAGAAGAAGCGGTCGCCCGGCCCCAGGTCGTTGTGCAGGGCCAGCACCTTGTGGTGCTCGAGGAGGATGCCGCCGTGCCCGTGCACGATCGGCTTGGGCAACCCGGTCGTGCCCGAGGAGTAGAGCACGTAGAGCGGGTGGTCGAACGGGACCGGCTCGAACGCCAGCTCGGCCGCCTCGGCCAGCAGCTCGTCCCAGCTCACGACGTCGGCCGACCCGCCGGCCGCCCCGCCGCCACCGGCCGGTGCCGCCCCCGGTCCGCCGAGGAACGGCACCCTCACCGTCGTGCGGAGCGACGGGAGCTGGGCGCGGATCGCGGCCAGCTCGGCGGTGCGGTCGACGTCCTTGCCGCCGTAGCGGTAGCCGTCCACGGCCAGCAGCACGACCGGCCCGATCTGGCGCAGGCGGTCGACCACGCTCCGGGTGCCGAACTCGGGCGCGCACGACGACCACACCGCGCCCAGGCTGGCCGTCGCCAGCAGGGCGACCACGGTTTCCGGGATGTTGGGCAGATAGGCGGCCACCCGGTCGCCCCGGCGCACGCCCAGCCGCGCCAGGCCGGCCCGGCATCGGGCGACCTGGTCGCGCAGCTCGTCCATCGTCAGCTCGACCCGGTTCCGCGACTGGGACAGAGCCACCAGGGCCGGCCCGTCCGGCTCGCTGCGCAGGGCGTGCGCCGCGTAGTTCAGCTCCACGCCGGGGAACCAGCGGGCGCCCGGCATCGCCGCGTCGGCCAGCGCCGCGCCCACCGGCGTGGCGGAGTCGAGGCCGAAGTGGTCCCACACCGATCGCCAGAAGCCGTCGAGGTCGTCGACCGACCACTGCCAGAGGGCGTCGTAGCCCTCGAAGCGCCGGCCCCGCTCGGCCTCGAGCCAGCGGAGGTAGCGGCCGATGCGGGTGCGCTCCCGCGCGTCGGGCGGGGGCGTCCACAGGATGCGCCCCCGCCCATCCGCCGCGTGGTCGGTGTCTTCTCCCATGGCCGTCACGGTACGCGCCCCTCCCGCCGATCCGGCGAGGGTCGGGACGCCTGCCCGGCCGCGACCGGCGTCAGCTCGGCGGGACCACCTCGACGGTGCCGCGCATGCCGTACTCGTAGTGACCGGGCAGGTGGCACGCGAACTCGAAGGTGCCGGGCTGGTCGAACCGGAAGGTGGTGATGCCCGTGGACCCGGCCCGCACCGACACCTCGCCGGGGACCGAGGGGTGCTCGGCCTCCGTGCCCTGGGCGTGGCGGGCGTGCACGTCCGGCGGGCCCACGATGAGCTCGTGGTTGATGGGGTCGCCGTTGACCACCACGAACCGCACCCGCGTGCCCTCGACCACCCGCAGGCGCTCGGCCGAGAACAGGGTGTGCTCGACGTCGAGCGCCACGGTCACCGTGCCGGGGCCGAGCACCGGCAGCTCCGGCTTCTCGGCTCGTGCGGCCACCACGCCGTACCCGGCCGCGGCCACCACCGCCGCGACGACCAGGGCCAGCCCCAGCCACCGGCGCCGGGACCTGCGCGCCCGTGCCCGGGCCGGGGGGCCGGCGCCGGTGTCCGCCACCCCGGCGCCCGCCCGCCCCTCGGTGTCCACCGCACCGGAGTCCACCGCACCGGAGTCCGCCGCACCCGGAACCGCCGCACCGGTGTCCAAAAGGCGGGCACCGGGTGCTGCGGTGGCGGCCGGCCCGACGGCGGTCACAACGCCACCGACCCGCCGGCGCGGGGCGCCCGGCCGACGGTGCGCCACCGGGACCAGCCCACGGCGAGGACGCCGGCGCCGGCACCGACGGCCGCCGCGAGCGGCCAGACGGCCAGGGGCCGGCCCGGCGGCAACACGGGGACCGCCTCGGGCTCGCCCACCCCGGCGTCGACCAGGGAGGGCGTCACGCCCGGCCGGCTGGACACGGCCAGGTCGTAGTCGAGCTCGGCCGCCGGCGAGTCGATCGTCAGGTACGACAGCCACATCTGCTGGGGCATCCACTCCATGTTCACGTCCGAGCGCAGGTCGTCGAGGAGCAGCGAGCTCGCCTGCTCGCTGCGGTCGAGCGTCATGCCCGAGCCGCCGGCCATCAGCTCGGGGCGGTCGTCGGTGAGGAGGAACACGTCGGCCTCGACGGTGCGCTCGTCCTCGAGGCCCAGGCCGAGGATGCGGACCGGGACCCACGGGTCGTCGGTGGGGATGGTGGCCATGATCGGCGTGCTGTCGCCCGCGCCCTGACCGAGCTCGGCCGCCCGCCCGGCGTCGAACTTCGCCGCCATGAACACGGGGCTGCGCTCGGCGTAGTAGTCGAGCACCTCGGGCGCGTCCGGCGTGAGCAGGAACCCGTTATCGAGCGCCCACTCGCCCACGGCGTCCCCGCCGCCGCTGATGACCGTGATGTCGAGCGCGTCGACCTCGGTCTCGAGGATGATCTCGACCGAGGCCGAAGCGGCCCCGGCCGCGTCCGCCGACTCGAATGCGTTCTCGTCGGTCGGCGGCGCCACCTCCTGCACCAGCCGCTGGAGCGTCCAGTCGCCCGCCCTGGTTACGTCGGTGGGCACGTCGGGCAGCGGGATGATCGAACCCACCTCCTGGCCGCTGCCCGTGAACTCGAACGCGGTGACGTAGCGCTCGATGCCGCCGCTGTAGGCCGCCAGGGTGGTCGTGCGGACCAGCTCGATGGTGCCGTTCTCACCCACCAGGCCGCCGCACGCGCCCGCCGGCGCCGCCCCACCGATCGCCAGCGCCGCCGCTGGCAGCACCACCGCCACCGCTGCCACCATGCGTCTCATGTCGTCGCCTCCTGTGCCTACGCCCCCGCCGCGGGGACGATCGGGAACTTGGACGACCCGGGCCGCCGCGTCGGTTCCCGGGCGTGCACCGCATCCGCGGGCCCGGTCGGCGACGAACCCGTCGGCAGGGCGCGACGCGCCGTCGCGCCGAGGGGGATGGCCGAGATGGTGACCCGGGTCCGGCGCAACGCCGATCACTCCCGCTACGACCTGTTCGTCGACGGCGAGCTGGCGGGCATCGCCGACTACCGGCTGGCCGAGGACGGCGTCACCGTCTTCCCCCACACCGAGGTCGACGCCGCCCGCCGGGGCCAGGGCCTGGGCGCCGCCCTGGTGCAGGCGGCGCTCGACGACGTCCGGGCCCGGGGCGGGACGGTCGAGCCGCGTTGCGAGTTCGTCGCCCACTTCATCGACGACCACCCCGAGTACCGCGACCTGCTCTAGGCGGTGCGCCGTGTTCCGCCTGGGCCTGGGACGCGGCGATCGAGTCGCGTTGCGGCGAAGATGGTCCGGTGGCATCGACGCGGATGCTGTTCACCACCCGACCGCTTGCTGGTCATTTCGAGCCGCTGGTTCCCCTCGCTGTCGCGGCGAGGAGCGCCGGGCATTCGGTCGCGTTCGCTACGGGTGAGCCGTACACGAGTCGGGCGCGCCACGCCGGGTTCGATGCGTTCCACGCTGGTCCCGACGAAGGGTTCAGGGCCGAGTGGACGCCGCAGTTCCCAGGCTTCGATCAGCTCGTCGGCGATGCGCAACGCCGCTTCTTCCTGACCGAGATCTTCGCCAACCTCGAGCTCGTGCCTCGAGCCGAGGACCTTGAAGCCATCGTCGACACGTGGCGACCTCAGATCATCGTCCACGAGGTGGCCGAGTTGGCGGCGCCGCTGGTTGGCACCGCCTGCGGCATTCCCTACGCGGACGTCAGCTACGGGGCGCTCATCGGTTCGTCACTTCTCCGGGCGACCGGTGCGGCCACGGCTCCGCACTGGCGGGCGCGAGGGCTCGAACCACATCCAGTTGCCGGACTGTTCCGCCATCTCTACGTCGACACGTGTCCGCCGGCGCTGCAGTCGCCCGAGATCGCATCCATCACCGCCGTGCAGCAACTGCGACCAGCCGCCGCCGAGGTCCCATGTGCCGCCCCACCGGAGTGGCTCGAGCGACTCGACTCGGCTGCGATCGTCTATCTGACGATGGGGACGGTATGGAACCGCAACCTCGACATGTTCCGGCTCGTGATCGAGGCGGTGCGCGAGGAGGACATCGCCCTCATCGTCACCGTCGGTCGTCAGAACGATCCGGCGAGTCTCGGCCCCCAACCCGACAACGTGGTCATCCACCGTTACATCCCGCAAGGGGAGCTGCTGCCGCGCTGTCACGCGGTGATCACCCACGGTGGTGCGGGAACGACTCTCGGGGCTCTCGCCTTCGGCCTTCCCCTGCTGGTCCTTCCGCAGGGAGCCGACCAGTACGCCAACGCCGAGCGCGTCGTCACCGCCGGCGCAGGGCGACAGCTCCGCAACGACGAGCTGTCGGTCGTGGCCGTCCGAGACTCCCTGCGCACAGTCCTCGACGACGCGAGCTACCGGCGCGCCGCTCAGCGCGTCCGGGCCGAAATCCGTGCGATGCCGAACGCGCACGACGCGCTCAGACGGGTCGAGGCGCTCGCCCAGGACTGAACCCGTGCGCGGCTCAGATCTTGTGGTAGAGCACCTCCTCGCCGGCCTCGAAACCGGCATCTTGGTAGAAGCGTCGAGCGCGGCTGTTGCCGGCCATGACGGCGACCTTCAGAGTGTCGACTCCTTGACGCGTGGCGTGGTCCCGCACCGCCTCCACCAAACGAGCGCCGATTCCCTTGCCGCGAGCCGCCTCGCCAACAACGAGCGACACCAACTCCACGATCCCGCCGACGACCTCGAACGTGTCGTCGGCCCCGAACTCCGTCTGGGTCATGGCATAGCCCACCGGCTGCCCCTGGTCGTCGAGCGCCACGAACAGCGCGCCCTCGTCGGCGAGGACCTCCGCGTACCAGGTTCGTCTCCGGTCCCAGGACGCCGCAACGTCGCCGACCAGTGGGCGGTAGCTCGCGACCGCCAGGTGGTGCGCGTGCAGCGTCAGCCAAAGTGGCTCCAACCCGGGGAGGTCAGCAAGCGAGGTGAGCGGACCTTCGATATGCACAGACATCACACTCGGCTCCATCGTGAGCGTCGCTCACCGCGACGTCGTCATCTCGGGGCTAGGGCCAACAGCATTCCCGACCCAAAGATGCCCGACGGCGCAGCACCGAATCTCCGGCCCACGAGAGTTCGAGCAACCTCACCGAGAGGTGAGGACTTCACGCTGTCGGGCGAGGAAACGATGTTCGGCGGGGTTGGTGGTGAGCTCGATGGCCCGGTCGTAGGCCGTGATCGCCTCGGCGGTACGCCCGGTGCGGGCGAGCAGGTCGGCTCGGGCCGCGTGGTAGGGCTGATAGGCGTCGACCGTGTCGTGGTCCACGGTGTCGAGAGCGGCGAGTGCGACGTCGGGGCCGCGGTGCTCGGCGACAGCGACGGCGCGGTTGATGGCGACGACCGCGTTCGGTCGCAGGGCGTGGAGATGGTCGTAGAGGGCGACGATCTGTGACCAGTCGGTGGCCTCGGCGGTGGGGGCGTCGGCGTGGACGGCGGCGATGGCGGCTTGGATCTGGAACGGGCCGGGTTGGTTGCGGCGAAGGCAGGCACGGACGAGCTCGTGTCCCTCGGTGATGAGCCGGCGGTCCCAGAGCGACCTGTCCTGGTCGGCGAGCCGCACCATCGACCCGTCGGACGCCACCCGGGCAGGTCGGCGGGCATCGGTGAGCACCAGGAGCGCCAGGAGGCCGACGGCCTCAGGCTCGTCGGGCATGAGCTCGACCAGCACCCGGGCGAGCCGGATGGCCTCGGTGGTGAGGTCCACCCGTACGAGGCTGTCTCCCGAGGAGGCGCTGTGGCCCTCGGTGAAGATCAGCGCCAGGGCGTTGAGCACGGCATCGAGGCGGTCGGGCAGCTCGGCGGCGCAGGGGATGCGGTAGGGGGCGTGGTTGTCGCGGAGCTTGCGCTTGGCCCGCACGATCCGCTGTGCCAGGGTCGCTTCGGGAACCAGGAACGACCGCGCGATCTCGGGCACCTCCAGCCCGCCCAACAGCCGCAGGGTCAGCGCCACCTGGGAGTCGGGGGCCAGCGCCGGGTGGCAGCACAGGAACATGAGGCGGAGCTGGTCGTCGGGTACGACGTCGACGAAGCCATCCAGGTCGTCGAGCTCGG
The DNA here is from genome assembly GCA_963842395.1 of uncultured Acidimicrobiales bacterium. GTDB lineage: Bacteria > Actinomycetota > Acidimicrobiia > Acidimicrobiales > VFJN01 > ZC4RG19. Next base: position 173,325 of record CAWJGJ010000001.1, on the reverse strand, counting down.
GGCGGTGGTCGGGTTCCATGTCGTCGTGGAGTCGGTGGGCGGCGAGGTGCCGGTCGGCTCGGGTGCCTTCGCGGCGGAGCCGATCGATGGCCCGGTTACGGGCGGTGGTGGTGATCCAGCCACCGGGGTTCGGTGGCGTGCCCGTGACCGGCCAGCGCTCGGCGGCGACGGCGAAAGCCTCGGCCACGACGTCCTCGGCGAGGTCGATGTCGCCGAGGAAGCGGATCAGAGTCGCGGTGCAGCGGCCGACCTCTCGCCGGTAGATGGACGCGAGGTCAGCACTCATCCTGCATGGGGCGGAGCTCGGCCGGTGCGCTGGACCATCTCAGCATTCTCGGGATTGCTCCTCTCGGTCTGGCGGTGCCGGTGCACCGCTCACCACCACCACGAACGACGCCACCAGAATCGACTGAGGGCCGACGACGGCCGCCGACGCGTCAGAGGATCTCGATGTACCCGTCGGTTCCGTTCACGCGGATCCGCTGCCCGTCGTGGATCAGTTGCGTTGCGTGTTCTACCCCGACGACGGCCGTCAGGCCGTATTCACGTGCGATCACTGCGCCATGGGTCATCAGACCGCCGACCTCGGTCACCAGGCCGCTGATCGCGACGAACAGGGGCGACCAGCTGGGGTCCGTGTGGGCCGTGACCAGGATGTCGCCCGGTTCGAGATCGGCCTCCGCCATGTCATGGATGACGCGGGCCCGCCCCTCGACGATCCCGGCAGAGACCGGCAGGCCGACCAGCGCACCGCCCGGCACGTCATCGCGTCGGTACGCCCCGGCGATGGCCTCGCCATCCGATGTGAGCACCCGGGGCGGTGTGAGCGTTTGATATGACCTGAACGCGACCTTGCGCCGGCCGACGAGCTGGTCATCCACTTGGTGCACGCGCACGACGTCGTGGAGCTCCTGGAACGTGAGAAAGAAGATGTCTTCCTTCTCACGGAGAACGTGGGCGTGCACGAGGCGTTCGGCCTCATCCAGCAGGGCCTGCTTGTAGACGAAGTAGCGACTGACCATGCCGTACTTCGGATGCTCCCGGTACCCGGCGAAGGTCCGGACTCGGTCGATCATCCGTTTGGTCTCTTCGGCCTTGCGTTCCCCGTCGGGCAAGGCCCGCAATCGCTCCAGCAGTTCCTGTTCCTTCCTCCGGGCCTCCTGCCGCCCTTGCTCGAAGCGCCGCTCGCCGGCGCCCGGCTCGAAGTTCTTGATGTCGGCGAGGATCAACGGCACGAGCGTGGTAGGGCGTTCGCGCCAACGCGGCCTCGTGATGTCGATCTCACCGACGCAGCGCATGCCGTACTCGTCGAGCCAAGCCTCGATGGCGTCTCGCGCTTCCCGTCCGCCCGCGAGCTTGGCCAGCTCGTCGGGGAAGCCCTCGTCCCCGACATCGTGGAGAAGAGCGACGACTTCTGGATGCGGGCGGATCACGTCCGCGACGTCGAGGAGCGCCAGCCCCATCTCCGACGTGACGTTGTGGGGGACGGACTGTGTGAGCGTGTCGGCCGCGTTCTTCTCGCCCAGCCATGCCTGCAGCTGCTCGTTGAGCCACCAGGTGGCCTCCATCCCCGCCATGATCACCTGAAGGCTCCGCGGATCGAACAGGATCCGCTTCAGCTCCTGGATGTCCGCCAGGATGAAGTCGAGCAGAGCCGATCCGGACTTCCCCTGGATGTCGCGCTTCAGCGCGCTGAGCGATGCCTCGCTGCGCCCGATCAGCTCGGCGACGATGGCCGGATCGGTGTCGATCGGAGCTGGCGCGCCGCCGCCAGGCGGCACCCCGGCGGGAGCCTCGTCCGGGAGCGACCGGACGAAGCCGTCGCGTTCGAGGATGGTTCGCAGCGCGTCCCCGATCAGCGGATCGGATCGCCCCAGGGCCTCGAGGAGTCCGGCACGGCTCGCGGGTGAGGCCAGGCCCTGGGTGACGTCGACGAACAGACGCCCGCCGGCCTCGGCCATGGGCCGGGGGGTCGTGAGCTGCCAGAAGGAGAGCCCCAGGGGCTTCATGGGGTCGGTCATCATCTGCTGATGACCGACGGAGACGTAGACGTGGTTTTCCCGGTCGCCGGCCTCGGGGATGGGGAACAGCGTGGTGATCGGCCGGCTCTGGACGACCTGGAAGCCGTCGTCGACCAGGCACCATTCGATGTCCTGGGGGCAGCCGAAGTGCGCTTCGATCCGCCGGCCGAGCTGCACGAGGCGCGCGACCTGCGCGTCCGTCAGCGCCGGCTGCTCCTGCTGCGCGGGCTCGATCGCCTGTTCCTGCGTCCCGCCCGCCGGCGAGGCGTGGATCGCACGCTGCTTGATGGCGACCGCCTTGGCGACGACCTCGCCGTCGCGCACCTTGTAGACGTCCGCGTTCACCAGGCCGGAGACCAGGGCCTCGCCGAGGCCGAAGCTGGCCTCCACCGTGGCGACCTGCCGGTTGGACGTGACGGGGTCGGCCGTGAACAGGACGCCCGCCGCCTGCGGGAAGACCATCTGTTGCACGACCACGGCCATGTGGACCGTCCGGTGGTCGAAGCCGTTGCGCAGCCGGTAGGTCACGGCCCGCTCGGTGAACAACGAGGCCCAGCACCGGCTGACGTGCTGCAGGATCGCCGCCGGCCCCACGATGTTCAGATACGTGTCCTGCTGGCCCGCGAACGATGCCCCCGGCGAGTCCTCCGCCGTCGCGCTCGATCGGACGGCGTACGCGGCGTGCTCGCCGAGCCGGGCTAGCCAGCGGGTGATCGCCGCCGCCAGATCATCCGGGATGACGATCGCTTCGAGGGCCCGTCGGATCTCCGCGCTATGCGTGCGAATCGCCTCCCGGTCGACCGGGTTCAGGCCCGACAGTCGATCCAGCCGATCCTCGATCGACGGCGCCTCCTCCATGATCCGCCGAAAGGCGTCCGTCGTCACGCAAAAGCCCGGCGGCACGCGGATGCCTTCGATCCGCGAGAGCTCCCCGAGGTGCGCGCCCTTGCCGCCCACGACTGCGACCTGCGTCTGGTCGATCTCCCGGAGACCCAGCACGTAGCTGTCCATCCGTTCACCTTCCCCTCCAGCCCCGCTCCCCGGCGAACGCTGCACCGGACCGGGACAGCCGCACACCCACTCCACAACTCCTGGCTCCATAGGTTCTGGCCGTGATCGGCTCAGTGAACGAGTCATGGTCAGCACGTTTGGGTCGCTTGCGGCAAGCCCCCTCCCTCGCGCGATGCTGTTGACGGCGCCCGCTCGCGGCGAGGCGCTCGCAGAGCGCGTTGGGCCACGAGAGCATCGTCGTCGTCCCGCCCCGCGAGCAGGACGAACGGGTGCGTCGTCGACGCGGGACTAGTGGCTGACCGGCAACGTTGGGGGGTCGCGTCCACCATCCCGGGTTCGGGGTCGCGCAGACTTCGGGCGTGGCCGAGAGGGTGCAGGTTCACCAATGCGGCCGCCATCACCACCCTGGAGCGGCTTGCCCCGGGGCGGGTTGCGGTGGCCATCGGTTCTGGGTTCACCGGTCGGCTCGTGTTGGGACAGCGACCGAGGCGGTGGTCGGACGTCGCCACCTACGTGCGCTGCGTTCGGAACCTGCTCCGCGGCGAGGAGACCGAGTGGGAGGGGAAGGTGATCCGCATCGCCGACCGGCCGGACCGCGGCGTGCCCATCTGGATCGGAGCCGACGGGCCCAAGGGGAACGCGGTTGCGGACGAGCTCGGTGACGGCGTCATCTGCGGTGGCTTCCCGAACACGGCCGCCGTCAAGGCTGGGCGGCCCCTCTCCGTGCTCGCCTTCGGCACGGTCCTGCGTCCTGGCGAAGGACTGGACAGCGATCGAGTGCGCGATGCCGCCGGCCACGCCATCGCCGTGTTCCTGCACGGCGCCTACGAGCGGGGCGGGGCGGAGGCGGTAGAGGGCCTGCCGGGAGGGACGGTCTGGCGACAGGCCACCGAGGCAGTGCCCGAGTCGGAGCGGCACCTCGCGATCCACGAGGGGCACCTCACCCGGGCGAACGAGCGCGACGAACTGGCCCTCGCTGCCGGGGCGACTTCACTGCTCAGCCTGACGCTCACGGGTTCCCCGGCGGAGGTCGCGGGCAAGGTCGACGAGCTCGAAGCCGCGGGGATGACCGAGATCGCCTACCAGCCCGCCGGCCCCGACATCCCAGAAGAGCTCCGCACCTTCGCCGAGGCGCTTGGCGGCTAGAGCTCTGAACACAAAGGTTCGCACGGGTCGGTCAGGCGGCTTGTGATGCGGGTCGTCCCCTGACAGCGCTCACTGCCATGGCGGTACGGGATCGCTGCCAGAAACCCGGTCACGCCCGGCCCCCATGTTTCTGGCAGCGCTGAGTGCCATAGCGGTACGGGATCGCCGCCAGAACCCGGGCATGACACCTCCTGCATCCCCGTCGCGTCCCCAACCACGGCTGCGCCCGTCTCCCGCATCCTTGCGGCCGCCGATCCGGCTCGCCGTGGACAGCGCAGACGTTGCCGGTCACGGCATTAGCTCGGCGAGCCGGCTCCCGGCACCGGCGGCGGCAGCACGCCCCGGTCGGACCACACGTACCGGGGCAACCGTTCGCACATCCCCGTGAGCAGCGCCAGCCGGGCGTCGATGGCACGCAGGTCGACCCGGCCGTCCGTGGTGGAGACGATGTTCCGCCCGCAGACCTCGACGACGATCGGCCCCGCCGCCAGCAGGTGCTCGACGGTGCGGGGGTTGAGGAGCGCGGACGCGAAGCGCGGATCGGCGCTCTGCACCCGGTAGGCGCGGTTGAAGTCCTCGCTCTCCACGTCGAAGTCCTGGCCGCCGACCAGGCGGGCGACGCCGTCCCCGACGCCCTCCGGCCGGATGTGCACGGACGGCAGGCTCGCCGGCAGCGCGACCGCGCAGGCGCTCTTGCGCCGGGTCCGCGTCCCCTTGCCCCAGCCGACCGTGAAGCGGTAGTCGAACACGGTCACCATGTAGCCGCGCCAGGGGCCGATGAGGATCTTCTCCGCACGACGGTAGTACCCGACACCGAACGGCTCGCCCTCGGCGAGCGCCGTCCAGCGGTGGTCGGCGGCGACCAAGGTCCAGCCGCGCGACGCGGCGTACCCGGCCACGACCGATTGCCGTGCTCGGTGGACCCGCACCCCGTGCCAGAGACAGGTTCCGAGGACGGCCACGAACCCCATGACGGCGGCCAGTCCCCAGATCGTTGCCACCAGCGCCGCTCCCGCCATCCGACTGCCCGGAATGATGGCAGCCGACGCGACCGTGGTCACGGCACCGCGATGCGAGGATGGGACCGTGAGCGAGCGACGGGATGTCTACACCCACGGCCATCACCCGGCGGTCCTGCGCTCGCACCAGTGGCGCACCGCCGCCAACTCCGCCGCCTACCTGCTGCCGCATCTGCGGCCCGGCGTCAGCCTGCTCGACGTCGGGTGCGGCCCCGGCACGCTCACCGTCGACCTGGCCCGCCACGTCGAGCCCGGGCGCGTGCTGGGCGTCGACACCGCGGCGGACGCGGTGGCCACGGCCGCCGACCACGCCCGCGAGGGCGGCGCCGGCCGCGCCACGACGGTCGAGTTCGCGGTCGGCGACTTCCGGACCATGGGCCTGGCGCCGGGCAGCTTCGACGTGGTGCACGCCCACCAGGTGCTGCAGCACCTCCGCGAGCCGATCGGGGCCCTGCGGGACATGGCCGCCCTCGCCCGGCCCGGGGGCGGCATCGTGGCCGCCCGCGACGGCGACTACGCCGGCATGACGTGGGCGCCCGCCGACGAGCGGCTCGACCGCTGGCTCGCCCTGTACCGGGCCGTGGCCGCCCGCAACGGCGGCGAGCCCGACGCCGGGCGCCACCTGCCCGCCTGGGCGCGGCAGGCCGGCCTGGGCGACGTGGCGTACTCGACCTCCACGTGGACGTTCGCCACCACCGACGACCGGGCGTGGTGGAGCGAGACCTGGGCCGAGCGCACGACCGCCACCGCCCTGGCCGACCAGGCGATGGCCTATGGGCTCGCCACCCGCGCCGAGCTGGCGGACATCGCCGCCGGGTGGCGGGCCTGGGCCGAAGATCCGGACGCGGTGTTCACCGTCGTGCACGGCGAGATCGTCGCCCGCACCTGACCACCGCGGCCGACGCCGGCGGGCACCGGCACCGACGCGACGACAGCGCCGAGCGCGACGCCCGGCGACAGCGCCGGCGCGACGGCGACGACGGCGCGTGCCGGCACGCGGACACGACTGTGGCGGCGCGCACCCCGTCGGGCAGCATGGTCCGGTGCGAGTGGGACTGGTGCTGGGCGCAGGCGGGGTGACCGGCCTCGCGTACCACGCGGCGGCGCTGTCCGCCCTCGATCACGACCTGGGATGGGACCCGCGGACCGCCGACGTGGTCGTCGGCACCTCCGCCGGCTCGGTGGTGGGTGCGCTGCTGCGCCGGGGCATCCCCGCGTCCGACCTGGCGGCCATCGCCGTGGGCGGCGAGCCGTCGGCCAGCCCCGACGCCGTCACCCGGGCGCTGCGGGACAGGCCCGACTTCCCCCCGATGCGCCTGACCTCCCTGGTGTGGCGCACGCCCCGCGTGCCCAGCCCCGCACTGTTTGCCGCCTGGCTCCGGCGCCCGTGGCGGGTCGACCCCGTGACGGCGCTGGCCAGCGTCATCCCCGACGGCAGGCTCGACCTCGTCGAGCACGCCGGCGCCCTCGACGAGCTGCTCGGGTCGCGCTGGCCCGACGACGAGCTGTGGGTGTGTGCGGTGCGCCAGGGCGACCTGCGCCGGGTGGTCATCGGCCGCGACCTCGCCGCACCGCTGGCCCCGGCCGTGGCCGCCTCGTGCGCCATCCCCGGCTACTTCCGACCCGTCCGCATCGGCGCCGCCACCTACGTCGACGGCGGCGTGCGCTCGCCCACCAACGCCGACGTGCTGCGGCGGGCCGAGATCGACCTCGCCGTGATCATCTCGCCCATGTCGGGCCGCGACCTCAGCCGGTTGGGGCCGGGCGCCATGGTGCGCCGCCACGCCCGGGCCAAGCTCGCGGGCGAGCAGCGCCGGCTGCGGGCGGCCGGCATCCCCTCGGTGGTCATCGAGCCGGGGCCCGACGTCATCCGGGCGCTGGGCACCAACTTCATGAGCGCCGCCCACGCGGACGCCATCGTCACCGCCGCGTTCGTCGACACCGGCGAGCAGCTCCGGGCGCCCGTGGTGCGCACGCTGGTGGCGGGGCTGGTCGACGCGTCGCGCCGGGCGAGCCAGGCGCCCGGGCCCAAGCGGCGCGGCCGCCGCACCGAGCGCCGCCGCGGCCGCCGACCGACCCTCTAGCCCCCCGTCGGCCCGCCCGCCTGACCGTTGCGGGGCGCCGCCGTTGCGGTACGTCATCGGTGGGAAGCACCGCCGCGACGGGGCGCTGCCGGTGCGGGGCGCCGCCGGGGCGGCCGGTAGCGTGGCGCGATGTCCGAGGTCAGGGAGTACCGCCAGTCACGGTTCAGCCGGCCGCCCGGCGCCTGCGAGCTGCTGCTGGTGCGGCACGGCGAGTCGGCCCCGGCGCGCGACGACCGACCCTTTCCCCTGGTCGACGGCCACGGCGACCCCGAGCTGGCCCCCGCCGGGCGCGAGCAGGCTCTACGCGTCGGCGAGCGGTTGCAGAACGAGGACGTGAGCGCCATCTACGTCACGACGCTGTGCCGCACCGTGCAGACGGCGGCGCCGCTGGCCGCCAAGCTCGGCATCGAGCCCCGGGTCGAGCCCGACCTGCGCGAGGTCTACCTGGGCGAGTGGGAGGGCGGCAGCTTTCGCCGTCACGTGGCCGAGGGACACCCGGCGGCCGTGCGAATGATGACCGAGGGCCGCTGGGACGCGATCCCGGGAGGCGAACCCGCCGAGGCGTTCGCGACCCGCGTCCGGGAGGCGATCACCCGCATCGCGGCCGCCCATCCCGACGAGGCGGTCGTCGTCGTGTCGCACGGCGGGGTCATCGGGCAGGTGCTGGCCCTCGCCACCGGGGGACGGGCCTTCGCCTTCGTGGGCGCCGACAACGCGTCGATCAGCCACCTCGTCGTCACGGGCGAGCGATGGATCGTCCGCCGCTACAACGACACGGCCCACCTGGGCCTGGCCTTCACGGTCGCCCCCGAGCCCCCGACCTGACCGCACCGGGCTCGACCCCGGACGCGGCCCGACCCGACCGGGGGGAAGGGTCCCGGCCGGGTCGAGCCCCAGCGATCCGCTGCCGCCGCGGCGGCGGTACGCGGCGATCAGTCGGGCAGCTCGCCCAGGGTCACGTCGACCGTGTGCTCGTCGCCGTCCCGGATGTAGGTCACCGTCACGGTGTCGCCGGGCGACTGCGCCCGGATGGCGGCGGTCAGGCTGGCGGCGTCGGTCACGGTGTCGCCGTCGATCTCGATGATCACGTCGCCCTCGGCCAGGCCGGCATCGGCTGCGGGCTGGCCGTCCTGGACGCCGCCCACGAGCGCGCCCCGGCCGGTGTCGGCGTCGGCGATCTGCACCCCGAGGAAGGCGTGGGTGACCGTGCCGTTCTCGACGAGCTGGCTGGCGATGTCCCGGGCCGAATCGATCGGGATGGCGAAGCCCACGCCGATGTTGCCGCCCTGCGACGTGGTGCCCTGCGCCAGGGAGGCGATCGCGGTGTTGATGCCCACGACCTCGCCGTCGGCGTTGGCCAGGGCGCCACCCGAGTTGCCGGGGTTGATGGCGGCGTCGGTCTGGATGGCGTCGATGACGGCATTGTCCGCCGGCTGCCCACCCTGACCGAAGGGCGCCTGCGACTGCTCGCCCTGGAGGGTGATGGCCCGCCCCATGGCGCTGACGATCCCGGCGCTCACCGAGCCGTCCAGCCCGAGCGGGCTACCGATCGCGAGCACGGTGTCGCCCACGTGGAGGTCGGCGCTGCTGCCGAGGGTGGCCGGGGTCAGGCCGTCCACGTCCTGGGCCTGGATGACGGCGAGGTCGGTGGCCGGGTCGCGCCCGAGGATCTCGGCGTCGGCCCTGGTGCCGTCCGAGAACGTGACGGTCAGCGAGCCGCCGTCGGCGGCGGCGGCGACGACGTGGTTGTTGGTCAGGATCTGCCCGTCGCTGGTGATCACGATGCCCGAGCCGCTGCCGCTGAGCTGGCCGGCCTCGAAGGCGATCGAGACCACGCTCGGCAGGACCGAGGCCGCCGCCTGCGACAGCGGCTCGTCCGGCGCGGCGTCGTCGCCGGCCACGGGGGTGCCGAGGCTGGACGCGACCGTGGCGGGGGCGTTGCCGTCGTCGTCGATGGCAAGCGCCACGAGGGCCCCGCCGGTGGCGGAGGCCAGCACGAGACCACCGGCGACGAGCACGGCGACCGCCCGCCGGCCCCGCCTGGGGGGAGCAGGCGGGACCGGCGCTGTGGGGGCGGGGGGAACGGGCGGGGCCGGCGGTGTGGCGGGGGGAACGGGCGGGACCGGCGCCGACGGCGCGGGGGGAGGCGGCGGCACGTGGAACGAGGGCCGGGGCGGGGCCGTCGTCGTCGCGCCGGGGGCGGCGGGGCCCGAGGGGGAGGCGCTGTGCGTGGTGTCTTCGGTCATGGCCCCGACTCTGGCGGGCCAGCCTGCAGGACGGCTGGGCGCAACCTGTGAATTCCCTGGACGCCCACGTCCGGCGGTTCGCCCTGCCGGGCCGCGCTCAGCCCGCGTCCAGCTGCCTCCCAGGTTCGAGCGCCACACTTCCCGGAGGCGACGGCCCGCCGGCGGTACGGTCGTGCCCGCGACGCCCATGAGCCACCTCCTCCCCCCCACCCACCGGCCCGATCCCGAGGCCCGGCTGCTCGTCGTCGACGACGAGCCCAACATCGTGGAGCTCCTCGCCACGAGCCTGCGGTTCGCGGGCTTCGAGGTCGTCACGGCCGCCACCGGAGCGGATGCGGTCGCCGCGGTCGAGCGCTTCCGTCCCGACCTGGTGGTGCTCGACGTCATGCTCCCCGACGTCGACGGCTTCGTGGTCCTGCGACGGCTGCGCGAGGGTCGCGACCACCTGCCGGTCGTGTTCCTGACCGCCCGGGACGCCAACGACGACAAGGTGGCCGGCCTCACGCTCGGCGGCGACGACTACGTCACCAAGCCCTTCAGCCTGGAGGAGGTGGTGGCCCGCATCCGGGCCGTCCTGCGCCGCACCCGGGCCGCGGCCGACGGCGGCACGCCCCGCCTCACCGTCGCCGACCTCGAGCTGGACGAGGACAGCCACCAGGTCTGGCGCGGCGACCGCGAGGTGCAGCTCTCCCCCACCGAGTTCAACCTGCTGCGGTACCTGATGGCCAACGCCGGGCGGGTGCTGTCGAAGGCCCAGATCCTCGACCACGTCTGGAACTACGACTTCGACGGCGACGCCAACATCGTCGAGTCCTACGTCTCGTACCTGCGCCGCAAGCTGGACGACGGCACCGAGCCCATGATCCACACCGTGCGGGGCGTGGGCTACGTGCTGCGCCCGCCGCGGCGCCGCGGCTGAGGCGGTGGCGATGGGCCCGGTCCGCGCCTGGCGACGTACGCCGCTGTGGCTGCGGCTGATCTCGGCCACGCTGGCGCTGGTGGCCCTGGCGCTCACGCTCACCGGCATCGTCGGCGTGCGCGTGCTGCGCGACTACCTCGTCGACCAGGTCGACCGGCAGCTGGCCGCGGCGGCCCGTGAGCTGCCGGGGGTCGATCCCATGCCGGGCCTCGACCGGCAGGGACCGGTCGTGCCCAGCCAGTTCTCCCTGACAGTGCTCGACAGCGAGGGCACGCCGCTTCGCACGGTGCCCTCGGCCTTGTCGCGGACCCGGCCGGAGGTGCCCACGCTGACGGCCGACGAGGCCGCCGAGCAGGCGGGGGAGCCGTTCACCGTCGACGCCGAGGACGGTCCGGGCTCGTGGCGGGCGGTCGCGCTGCCCTTCGCCGACGCGAGCGGATCCGTGGTCATCGCGACCAGCCTGGGCGAGGTCGAGGCCACCGTCGACCGCCTCGCCCAGATCGACATGATCGTCGGCCTGGCGGTGCTCGTCGGCCTGGGGGCGGTGGGCGTGTCGATCGTGCGCACGGCGCTGCGCCCGCTGGCGGAGATCGAGGCGACGGCGGCGGCCATCGGCCGCGGCGACCTCGGCCGGCGGGTGCCCGACCACCACCCCGACACCGAGATGGGCCGGCTGAGCCGGGCGCTCAACGCCATGCTCGAGCAGATCGAGCACGCCTTCGACGCCCGGGCGGCCTCGGAGACGCGCGCGCGCCGGTCCGAGCAACGGATGCGCCGGTTCGTGGCCGACGCCAGCCACGAGCTGCGCACGCCGCTGACGTCGATCCGCGGCTTCGCCGAGCTGCACCGGCAGGGGGCGGTCACCGAGCCGGCGGAGGTCTCCCGCCTGCTGGGGCGGATCGAGGACGAGGCCACGCGCATGGGCCTGCTCGTCGACGACCTGGTGCTGCTGGCCCGGCTCGACCAGCAGCGGCCACTCGAGCGGGCGCCGGTCGAGCTGGACGCCCTGGCCACCTCCGTCGTCGAGTCGGCCCGGGTCACCGCGCCGGACCGCACCGTCGAGGTGGTCGGTCCCCCGGACGGAGCGCTCACGGTGGAGGGCGACGGCGCACGCCTGTTCCAGGTGATCGCCAACCTCGTCGACAACGCGCTGGCCTACTCGCCGCCCGACACGCCCGTCACCGTGCGCACGGGACGGGCGAGAGACGGCGACCGCGAACTCGCCACCGTGGAGGTGGTCGATCGCGGGCCGGGACTGACGGCGGAGCAGGCCGAGCGGGTGTTCGAGCGCTTCTACCGGGTCGACGCCGCCCGCAGCCGGTCGATGGGCGGAACCGGTCTGGGGCTTTCGATCGTGGCCGCCATCGCCGGCGCCCACGGCGGGTCGGTCGAGGTCGACAGCGCCCCGGGCGAGGGCGCCACGTTCCGGGTGCTGCTGCCCACCACGGCCCCCAGCGCGGATCCGCCCACCGGCCCGCCCGCCGACGCGCCCCGCGTGCCCGCCGCCGAGCCGCTCCCCGGTCCCGTGCCGGGTCCCGCGCCCGGCCCGTCCCACGCCGCCGACGCCGAGGCTGGTTGACTGGCGCGGTGAAGCAATCGATCGACTTCGGATTCGACGACCATCCCGACGGCGACGAGGACAAGCCCCGGGTGGCCTGGGTGGTGGCCGTGGTCGACGACTGCGAGGGCTGCGGCGACCTGCGGGTGGAGGTGACTCTCGAGGACGAGGGATCCCACGGCACCGGGCTCACCGCCCACCTGTCCCCCGCATCCGCCCGGCGGGTACGGGGTGCGCTGGCGGCGGCCCTGCGGGAGGTGGGCGAGGACCCGGGCACCTAGCCCCCCGGGCTCCGATCACCGGGTCGGGGGCACCGTCGTGGCTCGCAGATTCCGACGTTACCGTCAATATCTCGCGCGCGATCGCCCATGAAGTTCTATAGTCTGGCTACCGGCGGTGGGGAGCGGGGTACCCAGGACCTCGCATCCCACCGCCGCTACGCGCCCGGCACCACCGCGCTGACCACCATGTCGCCCTCCCGGGCGCTGCGCACCAGGTGGCCACCGACCAGGGCCAGGTCGCCGTCGACGGCGCCCACGACGATGTCCTTGGGGCGGCCCCGCAGGCCGGTGCCCTCCGCCTTGGCCACGGCCTCCTTCACCGTCCACAGACGCGTGACCCACTCGTCGGGATCGTGGCCCTCGCCCAGGCGCAGCTCGGACCGCGTCAGGGCCAGCCGGGCGAACACCGGGCCGCGGGCCTCGATCACCTCCACGTCGACGCCGGCGCGCACGGCGGCGACGGCGGCCACCGCTGTGGACCCGCAGTGGGCGAGCGAGACCGCCACCGGCTCGTACATCCCGATCCGCACGCGCGGGCGGCCGCCGGGGTCGTTGCCGATGCTGATCGCCCGGAGGGCGACCGGTCCCGCCCCCGACTCGGCCAGCCACCGGCGCACCGCCTCCTTTGCGACGATGCGGCCCAGCGCCCGGCCGTCCCGGGCGACCGGCGCCAACCGGGCCAGGTCCTCACGCTCGCCCGGTGCCAGGTAGGCGTCGAGCAACCGGTCACGGGCGGCGGCGGTCGTCCACGGGGCTCCCGCGATCCAGTAGTCGCCCCGATCCCGCGCCAGCTCGCCCCCGGGCCCGGGGACCACGGCACCCGCGCCGCCACTGGCATTCTCAACCGACGGACCAGTCACTATGCCGTCACGCTAGTGTCTCGATGTCAACAGCGTCGCCAGACCTACCAGGGGGGACCGTATGCCTGTCGCCGCCCGCCGTCGCCGGCGCGCCGCCGAGTCGGTGCCGACCACCACGGACACCGCCGCCGACGCGGCGGCCGCCGAGGCCGCCAGGGCCGGCGAGGCGGCGCAGTGCCTCGCGCGGGAGGCCCTGGGTCACGAGCCCGAGCTCGCAGGTGCCCCGGAGCCCGTGTTGGGGTGGGGGTCGCACGCGTACCGTGTGCGGCTGGTCGCCGACGACCCGGCGTGGAGCGCCCCGCTGGTCGTCCGCTCGGCCGGCACGGACGCGGCCGCCAACGAGCGACGCTGGGTCGACGCGCTCGGCGGCTGTGGCTACCCGGTCCCCACGCTCCTGGCCCACGACTGGACGGGTGGCTCGCTGGTGTTCCGCGAGCCCGAGGGCATCCCGCTGGCCGAGCGGATGTTCGCCGAGATGATGGCGCTCCCCCGCCTGCTTGCCGGGTTCGGCCGGCTCCACGCCCGCCTCCACGCCGTCGACCTCGATGTCCACGGCAACGGCAACGGCAACCTCGATGCCGACGGCAACGGCAACGGCCACGGCAGCCGCGACGGCGTCGGAAGCCGCGGCCCCGGCAGCCGCGACGGCGCCGGCGGGGGCGTGCTCACCGGCTCGGCACCCGCGGCGCAGGGGACGGGCGCCGTCGACGCCCTGGCCGCAGAGGCGGCGGACGACGAGTCGGTCCGGGCCGCCCTCGGCCCCGAGGTGGCACGGCTCGCCACCCACGCCCCGGCCCCCGCCGAGCCGGTGATCTGCCACGGCGAGCTCAACCCGGTCCAGGTCTACTCCCGGGGCGAGCCCACCGACGGCGACGGCCAGGACGACGGCACGGTGTCGGTGCCCGTGAACTGGGCCGGCGCGGGAACGGGCGACGCCGAGATGGACGTGGCCGCCACCCTCACCGGCTTCTGGTCAGGGGCGCTCTACATCGACAACCTGGTCCAGCGCCGCATGTACCGCATGGCCCGCGACCCGCTGGCCTCGGGCTACCTCGGCGGCTACCGGGCCGCCGCGCCCCGGGTGCTCGACGAGGACCGCCTCCGCTACTGGCAGGCGTTCCACCTGTGTCGGCTCGGCGCCGGGATCGCCCGGTGCGCCCACCGCGGGCCTGACGGCCCGTGGGACCCCGCCGCCGCGGTGGTCAACCCCCGCACCGCGCTCGACGAGATCAGGTCACGGGCCCGCGAGCTCCTGCCGGCGTGACCGCGGCGGTCAGTCGCCCCGGCGGGCGACCACCGTCAGCCACGCGCGCTCGACCGGCTTCGAGCGCTTGGCCACGACCGACGCCACCGCGTCCGCCAGCAGGGCGCCACCGACCGCCAGGTCGAGCGCCGGGAAGACGGTGGCGGCGAAGTAGGGCGACGACACGAACGACTGCAGCAGCTCGACGTCCATGACGATCGAGCGCTCGTCGGCCCGGTCGAGCGTGAACGACGCGCCGCGCAGCTCGTCCGCCAGGGCCGCCGCCGTCGGCAACGTGCGGGCCAGGCGGGGATCGGCCGCGGGGATGTCGATGCCCCGCTTCCGGGCGAGGCCCCGGGCCTCGAGGTAGGCGGACAGCGCCAGCGTGCCGTTCGACGCCGTGTGGGCGTTCTCGTAGAAGCTGGTGTTGAGGCCGAACAGCCCCCCGGGCCGCAGCACCCGCCGCACCCCTTCGTAGAGCGCACCTCGGTCGGCCACCAGGTGCAGGCTGTTCGCCAGCACCACGGCGTCGCAGGACGCCGGCGGGAACATGGCGCCGAAGGTCTCGGCATCGCCCGCACAGACCCCGACCCGCCCGTCGAGCGCGAGCCTGGCACCGGCCAGCATCGCCTCGTCGGGATCGACGGCCCAGATGCGCAGGCCGGCGCCGTGGCGGTCGAGCAGCAGGCGGCTGAGCATCCCGTCGCCGCAGCCCAGGTCGACGACCGCGGCGTCGCCCGCCAGGTCGAGGGCGGCGACGAGATCGCGGTTGACCGCCTGGTACACGTCGTTGCGCGACACCGGGTAGACCTCGGCGGCGGGCGGCGGGGCGGTGAGGGTGTCGTCAGGCATCGTGGTCAGACCTCCGAGGGCTCGTGGACGGCGGGTCGAGTTGTCGGTCGGGCCGCGGGCGGGGCGGCCGGGCGCCGCCCGAGGTGATCGGCGGCGGCAGCGGGCAGCCGCTCCAGGTGGTCCGCGGCGGCGGCCGGGCCGCCGGCGGCGGCGAACGAGCGCTGGACGCGCCGGGCGCCGGCCCGCAACGCGGGATCGTGCAGGGCGGCGTCGACCGCGGCACGCAGCTCGCCCGGGCCGGCGCGGCGGAACACGACGCGCACGCCGGCCCCGGCGGCCACGACCTGCGCGGCGATGGTGGGCTGGTCGTCCCGGATCGGCGCCACCACCAGCGGGAGCCCGTGGGCCAGCGCCTCGACCACGGTGTTGTGGCCGCCGTGGCACACGACGGCGTCCATGTGGGGCAGCAGGGCGAGCTGGGGTACGGGGGCGGTGACCAGGACGCCCGGTGGCACCGGCCCGACCAGCTCGGGGGGCGCCACCACGACCCCGCCGACCCCCAGGTCGCCGAGCGCGGCGGCCGCCGCCGCGAAGAACCGGGCACCGTTGTGCCCGTTCAGCGTGCCCAGCGACACGAGGACGCACGGCGCGTCGCGGTCGACGCCACGCCAGTCGAAGCCGCCGGGATCGGGCCGCTCGACGAGCGAGGGCCCGACGAAGACGACGCGGCCCGGGGGCTCGGGCCCCCCGGCGAAGGCCAGGGTCGAGAACACGAGCACCAGGTGGGGCGACGCCAACAGGTCGATCTCGTGCGCGGTCGCCTCCTCGACGCCCGCGGCCACCAGCACGGCGCGCTGGAGGCCGTCGGCCCACGCCCGGACCTTGGGGACCGCGGCCAGCGGGTCGCCCAGGTTGGCCGATGTGGTGGCCGCGGTGGCCCACGGCAGGCCCGTCGTACAGGCGACGGCCACCCCGGCGAGGGCCTGCTGGTCGACCACCAGCGCGTCGGGCCCGAACGCCTCGACCGCCGCCCGCACCCCGGGGACCATGCACTCGGCCAGCGGCACCAGGAACTCGCCGACCAGGTGACGCAGCGCCGCCACGCCCCGCAGATCGTCCGCCCCGGCGGCGATCGCGGCGCGGACGCGGTCCGAGAGGGGCACCGGCAGGAACGGAAGGTCACCGGGCACCAGCGGCGCCACCACCTCGCTCGGGCCGGTCCAGGCCACCGCGTGGCCGCGCGCCGCCAGCTCCCGGCCCACGGCGATCGTCGGGTTCACGTGCCCGGCCATGGGCGGGACGACGAACAGGAAGCGGCTCACGGCGGGCCCGTCAGCCGGTCCGGCGCCAGGCGATGACGTGGTACCGGTAGGCGCCGTCGAGCGCCAGGGCCTCGACCCGGTCGATGGTGGCCACGCCGTCGGCCGCCCCCGCCTCCCGGTAGAGCCGCCGGCGGGCCGGGTAGGTGGGCAGGGTGCGGTCGGTGACGTCGTCGTCGACCACCAGCTCGAAGCCGGCCGCCCGGCCCAGCCGCGCGTACGCCGAGGACGTGATGGGCGCGGACGAGTGGCCGTACCAGTCGCTCGGTGCCAGCTCGCCCGTCTTGGCCACGAAGCGCGCCAGCCCGCCCTCGCTCACCAGGAAGTCGGAGATGGCGAGTGTCCCGCCGGGCCGCAGCACCCGGGCCGCCTCGCGGAAGAACGCCTTGCGGCTCGGGAAGTGGAACACGCACTCGACCGCCAGCACATGGTCGGTGCACCCGCCGGCCACGGGCAGGCGGCACCCGTCGGCGGTCACGAAGCCGACGCCGCGGTGGGCGCCCACCAGCCTCCGGGCCCACCGCAGCTGGCGGACGTCGATGTTGACGCCGGTCAGGCGGGACCCCGGGAAGCGCTCACGCAGGTGGGCGAGCGTGCCCCCGAAGCCGCAGCCCACGTCGACGACGCGCCGCCCGTCGGCCACGCCCGCGGCGTCCACGACGTGCCCCGTGAGGGCGGAGGCCGCCCGCGCGTAGCCCTCGGGGCTGTCGTCGTCGGTGCGGGCGTCGGGGTACAGGCCCCAGTGCAGGTCGTGCCAGAACGCGGTGGGGCCGCCGCGGTCCATGTGCGCGAGCGCCGAGTCGACGTAGGGCAGGTGGACGGTGGTCGGCATGCTCACTCCCGCCGCCTGAAGGCCAGCACGTGGTACTGCAGGTCGCCGGTGCGCGACAGCTCCTCGATGCTGGCGGTCGTGGTGAAGCCCTCGGTTCCCCGCGCCACTTCGCCGAGCCGCCGCAGCGCCGGGTAGGTGGGCAGGGTGGCCTCGGTGATGTCGTCGTCGACCAGCGGCTCGAAGCCCGTGCTGCGGGCCAGCCGCTCGTAGCCCTCGGCCGTCAGCGGCTTGGCCGTGTAGCCGTACCACGACCGGTCGTTGAGGCCCGAGCCGCCCATGACGGTCGCCACGCGGCCGAGCGCGCCGGGCGCCATGAGCACGTCGGACATCGCCACCGTGCCGCCGGGGCGGACGACGCGGGCGGCCTCGCGGAAGAAGGCGCGACGGCTGGGGAAGTGGAACAGGCACTCGACCGCCAGCACGTGGTCGAACGCCGCGGTGGCCACGGGCAGCCGGCACCCGTCGGCCGTCACGAGGGCCACGTCGACGGCCCCGGGGCCGGCGTCCGCCCGGGCCGCGGCGAGCAGCGTGCGCGCCCAACCGAGCTGGCGCTCGTCGATGTTGACGCCGGCCAGGCGGCACCCGGCGAAGCGGGAACGGACGTGGTCGAGCGTGCCGCCGAACCCGCACCCGACGTCCAGGACGCGCCGGCCGTCGGCGACGCCGGCCACCTCGAGGATGCGGTCGGTGAGGGCCTCGGCCGCCGCCAGGTACTGCTCGGGGCTGTCGTCGGCCGTCGCGGGATCGGGGTACATGCCCCAGTGGACGTGCCGCCAGAACGGCGACACGCCCTGGTCCTCCATGCCGCCGAGCAACCGGTCGAGGTAGGCGAACGCGGTGCTCGACATCAGGGCTCCTCCCCGCGGCGCCGGAACGCCAACACGTGGTACTGCCAACCGCCGGCGACGGCGAGCTCGCGTATGGCGTCGATGGTCTGCATCCCCTCCTCGGATCCCTGCTCGCGGTAGAGGCGACGCAGCGCCGGGTAGGTGGGCAGGGTGCGGGCCGTGACGTCGTGGTCGAGGACCGACTCGAAGCCTGCGGCCCGGCCCAGCCGCGCGTACCCCTCGGGTGTCAGCGGCGCGGCCGACCGGCCGAACCAGTCGCCGAGCCCCAGCGCGGTCACGTTCGACCCGACCGCACCGAGGCTGCCCGGCGCCACCACGAAGTCGGACAGCGCCAGCGTGCCGCCCGGCCGCAGCACGCGGGCGGCCTCGCGGAAGAAGGCCTTGCGACTGGGGAAGTGGAACACGCACTCGACGGCGAGCACGTGGTGCACCGAGCCCGCCGCCACCGGCAACCGGCAGCCGTCGCCGGCCATGAAGGAGATATCGGTGTGGCCCGGGCCGGGCCCGAGCAACCGGCGGCCCCACCACAGCTGGCGCTCGTCGATGTTGAGGCCCACGAGGCGGCAGCCGTGGTTGCGCCGCCGGAGGAGGTCGAGGGTGCCGCCGAAGCCGCAGCCGACGTCGAGGATGCGCGCGTTGTCGGCCACGCCGCCGGCGGCCAGGATGTGCTCGGTCATGCCCCGGGCCGCGTCGACGTAGCGCTCGATCCGGTCGTCGGCGACGTCGGGACCCTCGTAGAGACCCCAGTGGAAGTGACGCAGGTGCTCGGGCGGGGCCGCGCCCCGGCGCATCTGGTCGATCTCGACGTCGATGTAGGGGAAGTTCACGACGGTCATGACGCCTCCCCGCTCGCGCGCACCGGCACCAGCAGCGCCTCGAGGCGGTCGGCGGCCGCCGGCGCCCCACCCGCGGCCATGAGCCCGACCCGCACCCGGGCGGCGGCGGCGCGGTAGCCGGGCTCGTCCAGCAGGGCCGCCACCGCCGCCCGCAGCTCGGGGCCGGTGACCCGGTGGAACTTCACCCGCACGCCGGCCCCGGCCCGCACCACCTGGTCGGCGACGAGCGGCTGGTCGTCGCGCACAGGTGCGACCACCAGCGGCACCCCCGCGGCCAGCGCCTCGACCACGGTGTTGTGCCCCCCGTGGCCCACCACCGCGGCCGCCCGGGACAGGAGCGCCAGCTGGGGCACCCGCTCGCGCACCAGGACGTTGGGCGGTGGATCCGGCACGAGGTCGGGCGGCGCCACCATCACCGCCTGCACGCCCATGTCCGCCAGCGCCGCGACGGCGACGGCGAAGAAGCGGGCTCCCCGCCCGCCAGTTGACGGTCCCCAGCGACACCAGGACGAGCGGGCGGTCGCCGTCGAGCCACTCCCAGGGGAAGCTCGCAGGCTCGGGACGGTCGGAGACCGCGGGCCCCACCAGCGCCCAATGGGCGGGGAACGGCCCGCCGCCCACCAGCGCGGACGACGTGAAGCCGATCACCAGCTCCGGCGAGAAGCGCGGGTCGATGGCCCCGGCGCGGGCGGGGTCGACGCCGGCGTCGAGCAGGACGGACCGCATCTGGTCGCGCAGCCAGGCGCGCACCTTGGGCACGTAGGCGAGGGGGTCGACGAGCTCGGCGGACGTGGTCGCCGTGGTCGCCCAGGGCAGGCCGCGGCGCAGCGCCACCGCCGCGCCCGCCAGCGCCTGTTGGTCGACGACCAGCACGTCGGGATCGAAGGCGTCGGTCGCGGCCTCCACCCCGGGCACCATGTGCCGGGCCAGGGGCAGCACGATCTCCTCCCAGACGGCCTTGAAGCCGACCGCGCCCCCCACCGGCGCCTGGTTCCGGGCCTCGGCGGCGGCGACGATGGCGGTCGGCGGGCAGGGCGCGACGGGCAGGAGGCGGGCCCCGGGCGCCAGCATCCCGGCCACCTCAGGGTGCCCGGCCCAGGCGACGTCGTGGCCGCGCGCCGCCAGCTCGGTCCCGAGCGACACCGTCGGGTTGGTGTGCCCCACGAGCGGGGGGACGACGATCAGGAACCGGCCCATGCTCCGCCGCCTACCGCTCGCCCGCCGGCGCCGCCACCAGGCGGCCGCGCCGCTCGCGGGGCGGCAGGCCCAGGCCCTCGCGGAGGAGCGCGCCCAGCTCGCGGGTGCGGTAGTAGATGTCGCCGTGGTTGGCACCGGGGATCACCCGGGTGGTGGCGTGCGGCACGTACCGGATGAGCGGCTCGGCCAGGTACAGCATCTCGGAGTCTCCGCCGTAGATGGCGAAGACCGGGCAGGTGATCGCCGTGTACTCGGCGGGGTCGAGCGCCGGCTCGTCGCGCACGTCGTCGAACATGGTGGTGTCGAGCAGCATCGTGCGGCCGCGGCGGGCCATGGCGTCGAGCTTGCGGCGGGGCATGCCCACGAACAGGGCGGCCAGGTCGTCCTCCGTGTAGTCGCTGCGCAACGTGCCCAGGCCCGACTCGAGCCAGGGCAGGATGTGGCGCTGCGTCCAGCCCGGCACCGGCAGCACGCCGTCCGCGTAGATCACGGACGCCACGCGGCGGGGGTGGCGGATGGCGGCCACGGTCGCCACCGCTCCGCCGTAGCTGCACCCCACCAGATGGACCGGCTGGGCGATGCCGAGGGCGTCGAGCAGGGCGACCAGGTCGGCGACGTGGTCGACGACCCGGTACCCCGCCGGGACGAGCTGGGACCGCCCGTGCCCCCGCAGCGCGTAGAGGACGACGTCGGCGTCGGTCGCGAGCGGGATGCCCAGGGTGAGGGCGAGTCCTGCGTGGTCGGACAGGCCGAGGCCGTGGATGAACACGACGGTGGGTCGCGGGCCCGGCGGGCCGATCCGGTAGCGATCGACGCGCAGCTCGACCCCGTTGGCGGTGACTAGCGGCATCGGCGACGGGCCGCCGACCGGCGGAGACGGCCGGCGCCGCGGTCAGCCCTCCAGGGCACCGACCGGCTGCCCTTCCGCGTTCTCGAGCGAGGAGACGATGAAGTCGACGACGTGGCCCACGGTGAGCTCGACCAGGTCCTCGAGCTCCATGTCGGCGAACCAGGCCACGAAGTCGACCCGGCCCTCGTAGGCGTCCATGAGCTTCTCCGCCACCTCCATGACCTCCATGCTCTCGAGCTGGACGTCCTCGGCGAAGGTGGAGCTCAGGCCGACCTGGCACTCCTCGTAGTACCAGTCGCCGACGACCTCGCGGATCGAGGTCTCGACCGTGGTGCGCACCTCCTGGTACAGCGGATCGGTACGGGTGGCCCCGGAACTCGTCATCAGCACTCTCCCCCATCGGCGCCGGTAGCTGGCCCAGACACTAGGTCCTGACGCACTTGTTGACAATCGCCTCGCGGTTCAACTGTATGTTGACGGTGAGTCAGAAGTCGGTCGACACTCTTGACCGGACGCGACGGGGGGTCTGGGACGATGCCGACGAGCAACGGGAACCGCGGCGACGACGGCCACGGCGCATGCCGCATCCGCGACGTGGCCATCGTGGGCATGGCGTGCGTGATGCCGGGCGCGGGCGACGTCGAGGCGTTCTGGTCGAACATCCTCGACGGCGTCGACTCGGTCACCGAGGTCCCCGCGTCGCGCTGGAACCAGGCCGCGCACTTCGACCCCGACCACGACAGCTCGCACCGCGACGCCGGGCGCGACCCGATGTCGGTCTCGCGGTGGGGCGGCTTCATCCCCGACGTCGGCTTCGACGCCCTGCGCTGGGGCATCCCGCCGGCCAGCCTCGCCAGCATCGACCCCGCGCAGCTCGTGTCGCTGGTGGTGGCCGCCGCCGCCCTCGACGACGCGGGCTACGGCGAGGGCGGCTTCGACCGCGACCGCGCCTCGGTGGTCGTCGCCACCGGCTCGGGCGGCGCCGCGGACCTGCCCGCCGGGTTCCTGCTCCGCCTGCTGCTGCGCACCCACGGCGTGCCCCTCGGGGCGCTGCCCCCCGAGCTCGACGAGTACCTGCCCGAGCTGACCGAGGACGGGCTGCCGGGCGTGCTCACGTCGGTGATCGCCGGCCGGATCGCCAACCGGCTCGACCTGGGCGGCAAGAACCTGACCGTCGACTCGGCGTGCGCCTCGGTGCTCGTGGGCCTGGACATCGCGTGCAACGAGCTGACCGCCCGGTCGAGCGACCTCGTGCTGCTCGGCGGGGTCGACCTCCACAACGGCGCGCAGGACTACGTGAGCTTCAGCGCCGCGCAGGCCCTGTCCCGCTCGGGGCGGTGCCGCTCGTTCGACGCCGACGCCGACGGCATGACCCTGGCCGAGGGCGCCGGCTGCCTCGTGCTCAAGCGGCTGGCCGACGCCGAGCGCGACGGCGACCGCATCTACGCCGTGGTCAAGGCCGTGGCCGGATCGTCCGACGGCCGCCATCTCGGCCTCACCGCGCCCCGCCAGGAGGGTCAGGTCAAGGCCGTGCGCCGCGCCTACGCCGACGCCGCGATGTCGCCGGCCGAGGTCGGGCTCGTCGAGGCGCACGGCACGGGCACGCCCACGGGCGATCGGATCGAGCTCCGCACCACCACCCAGGTGTTCGCCGAGGCCGGGGCGGCGGCCGGCTCGGTCGTGCTCGGGTCGGTGAAGTCGAACATCGGCCACATCAAGTGCGCCGCCGGCATCGCCTCGCTGATCAAGGCCTCCCGCGCCGCGTACCACGGCGTGCTGCCGCCGACGTTGCACGTCGACCGCCCCAACGAGGAGTGGGACCAGGAGACCAGCCCGTTCGTCTTCCTCGACCGGGCGCGACCGTGGCTCGACCAGCGCCGGGTGGCCGCGGTGTCCGGCTTCGGCTTCGGGGGCACCAACTTCCACGCCGTGCTGGAGAACCACCGCCCCGCGGGCGACGCGGGCGGCGCGGGCTCCAGGACCGGCCGGTGCCAGTGGCCGGCCGAGCTCGTCGCCGTCCGGGGCGCCGACGAGAGCGCCGTGCGCGGCCAGCTCGACGAGCTGGCCGCGCGCCTGGACGAGGAGCTGCGGCCCCCGGTCCAGGCGGGCCGCCTGGCGCTGCGGGACGTGGCCGCCGCGGAGGCCACCCGGGGCGACGGCCCCGTGCGCCTGGCCATCGTCGCTCATGACCTCACCGACCTGGCCACGAAGGTGTCCGCGGCCCGCCGGGGCGAGCCCGCACCGGGCGTCCATCGGGCCGGGACCGCGGGGCTGGGGGATGCCGGTGCCGCGACGTCGGGGGGCGTCGCGGCGTCGGTGCCCCGGGTGGCGTTCCTGTCGCCCGGGCCGGGTGCGGTCCGGGCGGGCATGGGGGCGGACCTGCTGGTGGCGTTCCCGCAGCTGCGGGCGGCGGGTCCGGGCGACGCCGAGATCGCGTACGCCATGTGGCCGGCGCGGGCGTTCGGCGCGGACCGTGCGCTCGACGGCGACACCGCGGCGGCGGGCGTCGCGGCCGCGGGGCGGATTGTGGCCGCCGCCCTGGCCGCCCACGGGGTCCATCCCGACCACCTCATCGGGCCCGGCGCCGAGCGGGCCCCGGCCGCAGGCCCGGCGATGCCGGACGACCTGGCCGGCGAGATCCGGAGACTCCACGACGACGGGGTGCGGGTGTTCGTGGAGGTCGGCCCCGCCCAGGGCCTGGCCGATGCCGCGGCGGGCGCGCTCGCGGGGCGTCCGCACCTGGCCGTCGTCACCGACCGGCACGGCGAGCACGGGCTCGTCACCCTGCTCCACGCCCTGGGCGCGCTCGCGGTGGCGGGCGTCCCCGTCGACCTCGACGCGCTGCACGCGGGCCGCGGCACCCGCCCGCAACGGTGGGAGGCGCCCGAGCGGCGGGCCGGCTGGGTCGTCGACGGCCACTTCGTCCGCACCGCCGGCGGCGACCCGCTGCCCAGGGGCCTGCGGCCTGCGGGTCAGGCGCCGGTGATCCAGCTGACCGGCGGGGCGAGCGGACCGGCGGCGCCGCCCGACCTCCGCCCCGCACCGGCCCCGGCCGGCGCGGCCGCGCCCGACCTCCTCGGATCCGCCGGCGGCCTGTCCGCCGGGGAGGTCGCGGTCGTCGCCGAGTACCTGCGGGTGCTCGAGGGCGTGGTCGCCACGGGCAGCCAGATCATCCGCGGCCAGGTCGCCGCCGGCGGGCCGCAGTGACCGCCGCGGGGCACGAGCCCCGACTGTGGTGGTTGGCGGCCGGCAGCACCGCGGAGCTCGCGGCCCGCCTCGACGGGCTGGGGCCGGGCGACCAGCCGCCGACGGGCGACGGTCCCGCCCGGCTGGGCATCGTGCAGCCCGACGACCGCAAGCTCCGCCTGGCGCGGCGCCTCCTGGCGGAGGGCGTGCCCTGGTCCGGCCGGGGCGACATCTGGCACGACCCCGGCGTGCGGGCCGACCCCGGCGGCGTCGCCTTCCTCTTCCCCGGCGTGGAGCCCGGCTTCGGCGCCGCCGCGATGGATCTCCCGGGGCTCGGCGCCCGCGTGGGCCTTGCCGCGCCCGAGGTCGCCGACGACACGGTCGCCCACCGGGCGGCGTCGATCATCCGGCTCGGGCTGTTCCTCCACGACGTGATGGGCCGGGTCGGCGTGCGACCCGACGCATTGGCGGGCCACAGCATCGGCGAGTGGGCCGGCACGGTGGCGTCGGGCATCATCCCGCCCCGCGAGGTGGGGGCCCTGCTGGACGTGGTCGACCTGGCCGAGGTCGAGCTCCCCGACCTGGACTTCGCCGCCTTCGGCGACGGCGTCGCCGCGGTGGCGCCCGTGGTCGACGAGCTCGACGACATCGTGGTGTCGCACGACAACTCGCCCGGGCAGTCCATCGTGTGCGGCCGCCCCCCGGTCGTGGACGAGGCCATCGCCCGGCTGCGCGACCGGGGCGTGCTCGGCTACCGGCTCGGCTTCCAGTCGGGGTTCCACACGCCCGCCATGGCGTCGAGCCTCGACGAGTTCCGCGCCCACCTCGACCGCATGCACATCACCGCCGCCGCCACCCCGCTGTGGTCGGCCACCGTGGTGGCGCCCTACCCAGCGACCCGGGAGGAGATCACCGAGCTCCACCTGCGGCACCTCGTCGAGCCCGTCCGGTTCCGGCCCGTGGTCGAGCGGCTCTACCACGACGCCGGCGTGCGGGTCTTCGTCCAGATGGGCGTGGGCAGCCTGACGGCCTTCGTGGCCGACACCCTCGACGGCCTCGGCCACACGGCCGTGCCCCTGCTCGCCCCCAAGCGCACCGCGCTCGCCCAGATGCACCGCGCCCTCACCGCGCTGTGGGTCGCGGGCCTCGACGTGCGCCCGGACGCCCTCCGGACCCGACCGGCCCCTGCCCCGACGCCCGCGGCGATCGCCACGACCACCCAGGTGGCCGCACCGGCGGCTGTGTCGCCACTCGCCCTGGTGGGTGCCGCCGAGCTGGTGGGTGCCGCCGCCCGCGCCGGCCAGGACGTGCTCGCCGCCCTCGCCGCCCGGCTCGACCCCGGGTTCGGCCATCGTCCGGCCTCACCGGCTCCTCCCCCGCCATCCCCGCCCGCGGCTCCTCCCCGACCATCCCCGCCCGCGCCGCCGCCCGCAGCGATCCCACCCGCCGCACCCGCCGTCGTGGCCGGGACGCCGGCTCCGGCACCCGCCGCGCCCTGGACACCGACCCCGCCGCAACCGTGGCCGACGGAGAAGACCACGCTGGTGCGCCGGCTGTCGCTCGACGCCATGCCCGAGACGCTGGACCACACCCTGTTCGAGTGCCCCGACGGCTGGCCCGCCGTGTACGACCGCTTCCCCATCGTGGCCATGACCACCCAGCTCCAGCTGGTCGAGGACATCGCGGCGAGCTACGCCGGCGGGCGGGACGTCGTGGAGGTGTTCGGCGTCCGCAACTTCCGCTGGCTCGACATCGCCGACCCGGTCGACCTGGAGATCACGGTCGTGCCCAAGGGCGACGACGTGCTGAGCATCGCTCTCGGGCCCTACTGCCGCGCCAACGTGCGGGTCGGCCGGTACGCACCGGCGCCGCACTACGGCGCGCCACCGCTCGCCGGGCCGCGACCCACCACGCACACCGCGGCGGAGATGTTCGAGCAGCGGCTCATGTTCCACGGGCCCCGCTTCCACGGCATCCCCCGGATGGGCCCGATCGGCGACGACGGCATGCTTGGCGACTTCACCCACCTCGACACACCCGGCTCCCTCCTCGACAACCTGGGCAAGCTCATCGCCTACTGGGCCATCGACAGGGGCGGCATCGGCGAGGCCGCCCTGCCCACCGGGGTCGCCGCCGTCGAGCACCACGCCCCGCTGCCCCCGCCCGGCACACCCGTGCGGTGCGACATCCGGGTCGTCGACCTGCAGCGCGACCTCATCAAGGCCGACGGCGTGCTGGTGGGGCCGGACAGCACCGTGCTGACCGAGGTGCGGGGGTGGACGTCGATCCTCTTCCACCTGGACGAGATGATGGAGCCGGTCCACCATGCCCCCGGCCGCAGCGATGTGGCCGAGGTGCAGCCAGGCGGCTGGGTGTCGGTGCGCGAGCGGTGGCCCACCGGGCAGGCGCGCGACCTCAACGCCCGCCGCTGCCTCGGCCGGGCCGAGCAGTCCCTCTACGACGGCATGAACCTCCTGGAGCAGCGGCGCTGGCTCATCGACGTGATCGCGGCCAAGGACGCCTACCGGCGCTGGCTCCGCGACCGGTTCGGGGTGCCCTGCTACCCGTGCGAGGTCCGGCTCGTGCCCGACGGCGAGCGCCGCTATCGCATCGACTGCTCCCGGACGCCGCCGGGCCACGATCCCCGCCTCACCGTGTGGCCGCTCAACTGGATGGCGGTGGTGGTGGTCGGCGACGGGGCATACCGGGACATCGAGGCCCGGGAGGTCCCCGAGGGCACGGACGCACGGGAGGTCCAGCGGGAGGCCGCGGCCGCGCTGGCGGCCCGGTGCCCGGGCGTGCCCGTGGCGTCCGTGCCCGCGCCCACCCACCAGGTGCCCAGCCGCCTCGGCGTGCCCGATCCCCCGCCGTACGCCGTGGCGTGGACGGCCGACGGCGACCCCTGGCCGTCGTAGGCGTCGGGGCGTCGGTGCCCGCCCCGACGGGCTGCGGTCAGCGGCGGCGGGCGACCACCCGGTAGGCGTTGCCGGGCGAGGCGCTGCCAGGCCGGCGCAGACGGCTGTCCTTCACCAGGTCGCCGAGCGAGGCGAGCGCGAGCAGGGGCACGGCCACCACCAGGGTCCCCGCCCGGCGCAGGCGGCGGCCGGGGGTGGGGGGCGGCGCCCACCGGCTGGCGGGCCCCGGGGCGGTGCCGTTGACCCAGAAGGCCACCGCCGAGGCCAGGTCCATGCCCTCTCCTGCTGGGCCCCGCTCGACGGCCACGACGTCGAATCCCACGTCGTCGAGGGCGGCGAGCAGGTTGGCGCAGGTGACGAAGTGCTGGTGCTGGGGCTGGAACCAGCAGCGCCACCACCGGCCCAGCCGCCGGCCCCACGGCGACTCGACGTCGGGCCCCTCGACCATCAGGTAGCCGCCCGGTTCGAGCACCTTGGCGGCGGCCGCCAGCTCGCGCCGGGGCTCGCGGGTGTGCTCGAGGTAGTGGTGCATGCTCACCACGTCGTACGAGCGGGGCAGGCCGTCGGCCAGGTCGGGGAACAGGCCCCGGTAGCCCCGGTCGATCCAGCCCCGCCGGGCGGCCACCTCGACCGCTCCGGTCAGGTCGAGGCCGTCGATCACCGCGTCCGGCCAGCGGCCCCGGGCGGCGAGGCAGAAGTGGCCGTGCCCGGTGCCCACGTCCAGCCATGCCTGCGGCCGGGTGAAGCGGGCCAGCGCGTCCAGGCGGCGCGCGTAGGTCGGGCCCATGCCGGCGAAGACGAACTCCCAGGTCTCGGCCCCGTCGCCCTCGTAGAACTCGGCGTAGTAGTGGTCGAGGCCGGCCAGCGACAGCGCGGGGTTCTGGAACACGTGCCCGCACGCCGTGCACGCGTCCAGGTAGAAGCGTCCGGGCTTGTGCTGGATCAGGTCGGTGGTGTCGAGCCGGGGCGCGAGGGGGGCACCGCCGCACCACGGGCAGGTGGTCCGGGCGTCCTCGAACAGCCCGGCCGGTGACGGCACCGGGGCGGCCATCGCCGACCGTGGGCCCGAGGCCGGGGCGGCGGACGTCCGGGCACGCCACCCGGCCGCGACGGTGGCCAGGTTGTCCCGCCAGGCGCGCACCGGCCGCAGCGCCGCCGCGGCCGGGAGCGACGGTGGGCGCATCGCGGGCCGGGACCGGCGGCGGCCGCCGAACACCAGGGCGGGCTGGGCGACCCAGGTCGCCAGCGCCACCGCCGCCGGGACGGGCGCCAGCACCAGCCCGGCGGTCATCGCCGCCAGGTGCGCGGTCTCGGCGCCGAGCAGCACCTCCGCCAGCGGGCCGAACGGCCGGGCGAATGCCGTGAGCTCGTCCAGCTCGGCCCAGCGGTCGCCGGCCGTCATCCGGGTGGCCCGGAGGCGGGGCGCGACGCGTGTTCCCCGCCGCACGGGCGCGTGGCGCTGTGCGTCCCGCCACAGGCGCACCAGCGCGGCGGTCCCCGCCCGCGCGGCGCCAGCGCCGGGAGCCACGCCCATCCGTGCGGCCAGGGCCGGGTGGAGGGCGACCGCCTCGTGGCACCCTGCCGGCGAGGCCAGCGGGTCGCAGCCGATCGGGTCGGGGTCGACCCGGCGCAGCAGCCGCAGGGCTCGGTCTGCCGGCAGGACGCCGGGAACCAGGTCGACCGCATCGAGGAGCCCGCCGGCCACGAGCCGGTCGACGGCCGCGGTCGTGACGGGATCGACGGCCCGCGCGCCGGCGGTGACGATCAGCGGCGGGTGCGTGGGGACGTCGTCCGCCGCCGCCGACCGGCCCCGCACCACCGGATCGGGCGGGGCCGCCGCGGCCGGGGCGAGCGGGAGCAGGGCGCGTGCCCGCCGGCGGAGTACGACCGCCTCGGCCAGGTGCGCTCCGGCCAGCACCCACAGGCCCGCCCCCGCCCACCGGCGAGCCGACGACGGCCTCACCGCCGCCTCGCCAGCACGCGGTAGGCGTCGCCCGGCCGCGCCCCGCCGAACCGGCGCAGGACGGCGTCCGCCGTGGCGTCGGCCACGAGCGCGCCGGCGGCGAGCGGCGCCGCGGCGACCAGCGCGGTCGCCCGCCGGAGCTGGGCCCGCGGAGGCAGCCGCCGGCGGCCGGTGTGCGCGGCGCACGGTGCGCGGCGCTCGACGGCCTGCCCCAGGCCCAGCACCAGGTTGCCGCCGAGGTGCGCGGCGGCCCGCTCGACCGCCACGACGTCGAACCCCTCGTCCGCCAGCGCGGCCACGAGGTTGGCGCACGGGACCAGGTGCAGGTGCTGGGGCTGCACCCATTGGCTCCAGCACCGACCCAGGCGGCGGGCCCACGGCGACGCCGGGTCGGGGACCTCGACCATCAGGAACCCGCCCGGCTCGAGCACCTTGGCCGCCGCCGCCAGCTCGGCCCGGGGGTCGCGGGTGTGTTCGAGGTAGTGGGACATCGCCACGACGTCGTAGGACTGCGGCAGGGCGCCCGCGAGGTCGGTGAAGCTGCCCCGGTAGGCGCGGTCGACCCAGCCCCGCCGCTGCGCCTCGTCGACCGACGGGCTCTGGTCGAGGCCGTCGACCGTCGCCTCGGGCCAGCGCTGGCGGGCGACCAGGCAGAAGTGGCCGTGGCCGGTGCCGACGTCGAGCAGCGATGCGGGGGTGGCGACGGCGGCGATCGCCGCGACGCGGCGGCGGTAGGCGGGCGCCATGGCGGCGAACACCGCCTCGGCGCCGTCGTCGCCCGCCCCGTCGTAGAGGTCCCGGTAGCAGTGGGCCAGGCCGGCGTCGGTCAGCACGGGGTTCTGGAACACGTGGTCGCAGCCCCGGCACTCGTCCAGGTGGATCGGCCCCGGGATCCGCCCGGTCACGTCGGTGGTGTCGAGCCGGCGCATCATGTCGCCCGACCCGCACCACGGGCACTCGGGCCGCCGGGGCCCGAAGAGCGGTCCCGCCGGCGTCGCCGGCGGCGGCGCCGGCGCCGTCGTCCGGGCGGCACGCGCACCGGCGAGGGCCCGGGCGCCCTCGTCTCGGGCGGCCCGGACCAGGCGGAGCACGCTCGCGGCCACCAGGCCGGGCGGGCGCAGCCCGCTCGCGGCGCCGCTCGTGCCCAGCACGACCACCGGCTGGCCGGACCAGGTCGCGGCAGCAGCCAGACCGGCGGCGGGCGAGACGGCCACGCCCGCGGTCATCGCCGCCAGGTGCGCGACCCGTGCCGCCACCAGCAGCGGCGCCAGCGACAGCACGGGCGCGGCGAAGGCGGTGGCCTGCTGGGCCAGGCGCCAGCGGTCGTCCGGCGTCAACGCCGCGGCGCCGACGAGCGGGGTCACGCGGATCCCCGAGGCCCGGGCGGCGTGGCGCTGGGCCCGGATCGTGAGCCGGGTCAGGGCCGCCGCACCGGCGGCTCCGCCGTCCGCGCCGATCGAGGCGGCGACCTCCGGTTCGAGCGCCACCGCCTGGTGAGCGCCTCCCGGCGCGTACAGCCACTCGCGGGCGAACCGCTCCGGCACCACCCGGCGCAGCAGGCCCAGCGCCTGCTCGGCCGGGAGGTCGGACGGCACCAGGTCGAGCACCCGGAGCCCGCACCGGGCCATCTCCCGGGCCACAGCTCGGTCGAGCCCCGCATCGACGTGCACGCCGGGCCGGGCGACGACGGTCTCGACCGCGCCGGCGGCGACGACCCCCGCCGTGCCGCTGCCCGTGCCGGCGAGGATCGGGGCACCACCCGTGCTGGGGCCGAGGACGGAGCCCGCCGGTGGAGCCGGCGGCCGGCCGCCCAACGCGACCAGCCGTCCGGCTCGCCGGCGCAGGACGATCGCCTCGGCGACGTGGGCGGCTGCCAGCGCCCACAACCCGGCGGTGATCGCCCGACGCAGTCCCCGGTGCTCAGGCGGCACCGGGTGCGTTCCCCGACGCCGCCAGGGCGGCGCGGCCGTGGCTGAGCGAGATCGCCATGAGCTCGGGCGTGCAGCGCGCCACCACCACCTGGTGGGGCCCGGGGCCGCCCGCGGCGGCGATCTCGTCGAGCACGACCGCGGTGCCGTCGTCGACGCCGACCAGGCCCATGCCGCTCTCCTCGAACAGCCGGGCCAGCGAGTCCGACACCATGCCGGCGGCGGGCGACCAGGGCCCCCAGTCGAGGGCCACCACGCGCCCCGCGGCGGCCTGGTTGGCGGCCGCGATGGCGTCGAGCGCGTCGTTGGCGGCCGCGTAGTCGGCCTGACCCCGGTTGCCGCACACGCCGGCGATGCTGCCGAACAGCACGACGAAGGCCGGTGGCGCCCAGCCGCCGTCGGCCGTCGCCGCGCGGCACGCTGCCGAGCAAGGTGCCGGCTGCGCTGACCTTGGTTGCGAACACCCTTGCGAACGCGTCGGGCGACTTGTCGGCGATCAGGTGGTCGTCGAGCATGCCCGCCCCGTGGATCACGCCGTCGAGCCGCCCGTGGCGCTCGTAGACCGACGCCACGGTCGCCGACAGCGCGGCCGCGTCGCGCACGTCGACCTGGTGGTAGGCGACGTCGGCGCCCGCCGCCGCCAGCGCGGCCAGGGTGGCCCGCACCTCGCGGGCGGCGAGCAGGCGGTCGCACTCGGACTCGATCGCCTTGGGCTCCCGCAAGCCGGACCGGGCGAGCGCCCCCCGCAGCGCCGCCCGGTCGGCGCACGCAGCCAGTGCCGGGTCCTCGTCCCCGTCGGGCAGGGCCGACCGGCCCACCAGCTCGAGCCGGCATCCGTGGGCCCGCCCCAACGCGAGCGCCACCTCGGCGGTGATGCCCCGCGCCCCGCCGGTGAGCAGCACGACGGCGTCCGACGTGAGCGGCGAGCCGTCCGACACGGTGTCGGGCACCGGCCGGGCGGCGGCGTGCGGAGTGCGACGCACGCCGCCGCGCCAGCCCACCTCGACCGGCGCGTCCGGCTGCACGACCTCGTCCGCCAGCAGGCGGGCGAGATCGGCGACCGGGGCCGTGGCGTCGACATCCACCAGGCGGATGCGCCGGTCGGGGAACTCGAGGGCGGCGGTCTTCACCAGCCCCCGGGCACCGGCTGCCGCCGGGACCGGGTCGCCCGGAGCGAGCGGGGCCGGCGGATCGATGCCCAGGCCGCCGCCCGACGGGGTCACCACGACGACGTCGTGCGCCGTGTCGGTGAGCATCGGGCGCAGGCGACCGTAGAAGACGGGCACGTCGACCGCGTCGCCGGGGTGGCCGGGCGTGCCGTCGAGCAGGTCGGTCATCACCACCACGCCGGCGCCCCCCGCCGGCGGCCCGACCGTCGCCGCCAGGCCCCGCTCTGACATCGCGTCCACCAGGGCCGCGGCCACCGGGCCGGCGCCCGTCACGCCGACCGCCAGGCCGGGCGGCGTGACGGTGGGCGCGTCGGCGAGCGGGGCGTCGCGCAGCGCCACCACGAACCGGTTGGCGGCCGCGGGGATCTCGCTTCCCGGCTGCCGCGCGCCGTCGACGGCACCTGCGCCGCCCGCCGGGGAAACCGCGGCGGCGACGTCGCCGTCGTCGTCGGGCGCACCCCCGCCGAGGCCGTCGGCGTGCTCGAACAGGAAGTCGACGATGCCCCGCAGGGTCTTGCGGGCCGCCAACTCCTCGACCAGGTCCTCCAACTGGTCCAGCGACCCGTCGTCGGTCAAGCCGATCTCGTCCGCCAGCTCGCCCAGGATCTCCAACCGCTTGATCGAATCGATCGACAGGTCGGCCTCGACGTCCAGGTCAGCGCCCAGCATGTCCTCCGGGTACCCCGTCCGCGCCGACACGATGGCGGTGAGGCGGGCCAGGACCGCGTCCGGCGAGCCGAGCACGGCCCGCGGGGACGCGCCGGCTTCGACGGCAGCGGCGGCGCCGCCGCCCGCCGCCACGGTGGATGCGCCCGCGGCGGGCGTCGCGTCGAGCCGGTCCGCGTGCTCGACCAGGAAGTCGACGATGCCCCGCAGGGTCTTGCGGGCCGCCAACTCCTCGACCAGGTCCTCCAACTGGTCCAGCGACCCATCGTCGGTCAGCCCGATCTCGTCCGCCAGCTCGCCCAGGATCTCCAACCGCTTGATCGAATCGATCGACAGGTCGGCCTCGACGTCCAGGTCGGCGCCCAGCATGTCCTCCGGGTACCCCGTCCGCGCCGACACGATCGCCACCAGCCGGGCGAGCAGCACCTCGGGCTCGGGCAGCCCGCGGCCCGCGGCCGGGGGCGGATCGACGGAAGGCGTCGCCACCGCCGGCCCGTCCGGGCGGGGCGCCTCGACCGGCGCAGGTGGGGCGGGCGCGGCGAGCGCGCCGACGTCGCCCGCCACGAACCCCGGGAGGACGGCTGGGCGCCGCCGGGGGCCCGGCGCCTGCCACCGGCGACGCGGGCACCCCCAGGTAGTTGAGGATCAGCTGGTGGCCGGCGCCGACGATCTGCTGGGCGACCCGGAAGTACTCGACCAGCACCTGGTCGGCGGGGGCGCCCGGCGCCGGGATGGCCGGGCTCGCCGGGATGGCCGGGCTCGCCGGCCAGGCCGCGGCCACGACGGCCCCGGCCTGGTGCGCCGGCGCCTGGCCGGCGCCCGCCCCTTTACCCCCCGATCCGTTGGTCCCCGATCCGTTGGACCCCGATCCGTTGCCGTTGCCGTGCAACCCGTGACCCACCCCGAGACCCGCATTGCCGTGGCGGTTGCCGTTGCCGTGCCCCCCGGCGGCCCCTGCCTGCGGCGGGACGGGGCGCGGCGCCGGCACGGTCGTCGCGGGCCGCAGGCCGCCGGCGACCACATCGCCGCCGGCGACGCGCACGAGGTGGCCGTTCACCGTCCACCGGGCGGGCGGGCGGGGGTCCGTCCACCGCTCCGGCTCGACGCCGCGACCCTCGAACAGCTCGGCCACGTCGACCGGGACGCCGGCCACCGCGAGCTGGGCCAGCGTGTGCGCCATGGCCCGCACACCGTCGTCGCCGGGGCGGTCGACCGCCACGGCCGTGTGGGGCAGCCCCTCCAGGATGCGCTCGACGCACCCGGTCAGCGTCCGTCCCGGCCCCACCTCGACGAACACCCGCGCCCCGGCCTCGTACATCGCCTGTACCTGGTCGGTGAAGCGCACGGTGCTGCTGATCTGGGCGGCGAGCACGTCGCGGACCTTGCGCGCGTCGGCGGGATAGGCCTCGGCGGTCAGGTTGCTGAACACCGGCAGGACGGGCTCGGTCACCGCGGCGGCGTCGAGGTCGCGGGCGAAGGCGTCGGCCGCGGCGGCGACCACGGGGCTGTGGAAGGCGCACGCCACCGGCAGGCGCTTGGCGGTGACGCCGGCATCCTTCAGGCGGCCGAGCGCCTCGTCGATCGCCGGGGTCGTGCCGGCCACCACCAGCTGGGTCGGATGGTTGTCGTTGGCCACCACCACGTCGACGCCGGCGAGCACCTCCTCCAGGCGCGCGCGTCCGGCCGCCACGGCGACCATGCCGCCCGGATCGCCCCCCGGCACGGCGTCGACCATGGCCCGGCCCCGGGCCTCGCTCAGCTCGAGCAGGGTCGCCTCGTCCATCGCCCCTGCGACGCACAGGGCGACCAGCTCGCCGTAGCTGTGCCCGGCCACCATCGCGGGCCGCACGCCGAAGCGGCCGAGCACGGTGGCGGCCGCCAGGTCGGCCAGGCCGAGGGCGGGCTGCGCGACCCGCGTGTCGGTGACCGCGCGGCGTTGGGCCTCGCGGCCCTCGTCGTCGAAGGCGGCCGGGGGCAGCATCACGTCTGCCCACCGGCCCCCCGACCGCAGCAGCGACCGGGTCTCGGTGAAGCCCACGAACAGGTCGCCGGCCATGCCCGGCCGCTGGCTGCCCTGGCCCGGGAACAGGAACGCGACCGCCGGCGGCTCGCCGGGACGGCCGGCCTCCGGGTCGCCCGCCAGGTAGACCCCGGGAGCGGGACGGCCGTCGCGGGCGTGGCGGAGCTTGGCGCGCAGGTCGTCGACGTCGTCGGCCACGATCGCCACCCGCACCGGCCCCCGCCCGGCGGTCGACACGGCCGCCGCCAGGTCGCGCAGGCGCCAGTCCGCACCGCCGGGAGGCTCGGGCTCGGCCAGCCGGGCGGCGAGGTCCTCGAGCGCCCGCTCGACCGCCGCCGGCTCGCCCCGGAACGCCACGACCTCGGCGGGCCAGGCGTCGACGCCGTGGGCGGGCACCTCGTCGTCCGGATGCGACTCGATGACGGCGTGGAAGTTGGTGCCACCGAAGCCGAAGGCGCTCACGCCCGCCACCCGCCGCTCGTCGGGCCACGGGCGGGCCTCGTCGACGAAGACGAACGGGCTGGTGCCGGCCTCCCAGGCCTGGTTGGGCCGGGTGACGTGCAGCGTCGGCGGCCGCACGCCGTGGTACACCGCCTTGGCCGCCTTGACCAGGCCCGCCAGCCCGGCGGTGCACTTCGTGTGGCCGATGTTGGACTTGACCGAGCCGACCGTGCACGAGGCGACGCCCATGCCCGCCTGGGTGAACACCGAGGTGAGCGTCGACAGCTCGGTCCGGTCGCCCACCACGGTGCCGGTGCCGTGCGCCTCGATCAGGCCCACGGACGCGGGCTCGACACCGGCCTGGGCGTAGGCCCGCCGCACGGCGCGCTCCTGGCCGTCCTGGCGGGGGGCGGTGAGCCCCAGGCTGCGGCCGTCGGAGGAGGCGCCGACGGCGCGGACGACGGCGTAGACGCGGTCGCCGTCCCGCTCGGCGTCGGCGAGCCGCTTGAGCACGACGCAGGCGACGCCCTCGCCCAGTGCGATGCCGTCGGCGCCGGCGTCGAAGGTGCGGCACTGGCCGGTGGTCGAGAGCGCATGGACGCTCGTGAACAGCAGGAAGTCCTGGATGCCGTTGTGGAGGTCGGCACCGCCGCACAGCACCGTGTCGCTGCCGCCGGACGCCAGCTCGGCGCAGGCGGCGTCGAGCGCGGCCAGCGACGAGGCGCAGGCGGCGTCGACGGTGAGGTTCTTGCCGCCGAGGTCGAGGCGGTTGGCGATGCGCCCGGCGATGACGTTGGTCAGCAGGCCGGGGAAGGAGTCCTCGGAGATCTTGGGCAACCACTCGTCGAGCTCGTCCGGCATCGGGCCGAGGTAGCTCGGGTACAGCGCGCGGAACCCGTGGGCGCCGGTCTGGTCGGTGCCGCCCTCGGCCCCGAAGATCACCGACGTGCGCCGGCGGTCGAAGGGGCGCTCGGCGTACCCCGCGTCGGCCAGTGCGTCGGCCGCCACCTTGAGGCTGAGGAGCTGGGTCGGCTCGATGGCCGCCAGCGACGCGGGCGGGATGCCGTAGGCGAGGGCGTCGAAGGGAATGTCGGGCAGGAACCCGCCCCACTTCGAGGCGCTGCCCCGGCGCCCAGAGGCGCTGGCGTGGTCCCACTCCGGGTCGAAGTAGGTGGCGACGTCCCAGCGCTCCGCCGGCACCTCGGTGACCGAGTTGACGCCCTCGACGATGTTCTTCCAGAACCGGTCGAGATCCGGGGCGCCCGGCATGACGCACGCCATGCCGACGATGGCGACGTCGACGGGCCGGGCCTCGCCGTCGGGCTCGCCGGCTTCGAGCGGCGCGACCCGCCCGTCGGCCCGCGAGCCGGCGACCGCGGCCACGTGCGCGGTGGCGCCCGCGGTCACCGACTCGTGCAGGTCGACCACGGTCGTGACCTCGTCGCGCAGGGTGGCGACATCGCCGATCATGAACATGCCCTCGTCGCGCTGCACGGCCCGGTCGAGCGTGATCAGCTCGTCGCCCTCACGCCGGAGGCCCTTGGACGCCACCCGCAGCCGGCCGAGGTTGAGGCCTTCCAGCTCGGCCCAACGGGCCTGGGGGTCGACCTCCTCCGCGACCAGCCGCCGGCGGGTCTGCTCGAACAGCTCGACGAACGGGCTCTGCGCGCACCGGGTGACGTGCCCGGGCCCGGATTCCAGCAGGGCCGTGCGCTCGCAGGCGAGGGCCTGCGCCTGGAACTCGTCGCCGATGGCCCCGGCCGCCACCGCCTCGGCGGTGAACAGGTAGGCGGTGCCCATGAGCACGCCCACCCGTGCGCCGCCCGCCGCCAGCGGGCCGGCGAGGGTGGCGACCATTGCGGCCGACCGGGCGTCGTGCACGCCGCCGGCGAAGAGCACGTCGAGCTCGTCGAGCTGCCCACCGCCGGCCGCCCATGCGGTCAGCACCTCGATCTGCGCCTCCCACAGGGCGAAGCTCGAGCGGGGCCCCGTGTGGCCACCGCACTCGAAGCCCTCGAACACGAAGCGCCGGGCGCCGTCCTTCAGGAACCGCTCGAGCAGGCCCGGGGCGGGCACGTGCAGGAACGTGGTGATGCCCACCTCCTCCAGCGCGGCGGCCTGCGAGGGACGGCCACCGGCGATCAGCGCCAGCGGCGGGCGCACGTCACGGATGACGGCGAGCTGCTCGTCGCGCAGCTCGCGGGGCACGAACCCGAGCACGCCGACGCCCCAGGGCCGGTCGCCCAGCAGCTCGGCGGTCTCCTCCAGCAGCGGGCGCACCTCGGTCTCGCCCCGCAGCAGGGCCAGGGCCAGGAACGGCAGGCCGCCGCCGTCGGCCACGGCGGCCGCGAACGCGGCGCGGTCCGACACGCCGCGTCATGGGCCCCTGCACCACCGGGTAGCGGGTGCCCGTGGTGGTGGCCACACCGTGGCCGGGCGCCAGCGGCCGGGCCCGGTCGGCGGCGTCGAGGTGCTCGGCCATGTCCCGCCGGAGGCCCGCCACCATCGTGCCCACCGTGCCGTAGCGGCGGGCGAAGCCGGCGGCCAGCGCCGCATCCTGGCCTGCGGGCAGCGCCTGGTCGGCGAGCGAACCGGCTCCGAGCCGGGGCGCCAGCTCGTCGGCCGAGGTGGTGTCGTCGAGCCCGGCGACCCAGAGGTCCGGGCGGGTGAAGACGCGGTGGCCCGCCACCACCCGCGTCTCGCTGCCGTCCATGGCGGCGAGGGCGGCCCGCACCGTCCGGGGCAGCGACGACTCGCGCAGCAGGGCCACCTGCGCGTCGAGCACCACGCCGGCGGCCCCGCCGGCGAGGGCGGCGGCCGCGGTGTGGCGCCCGATGCCGCCCTGCACCCACACCGGCCGGTCGGTGGTGGCCATCACCTGCTGGCCGAGGACGAACGCGCCGGTGGTCCCGACGCGGCCCCCGCTCTCGGCGCCGCGCGCGACCAGCCCGTCGACCCCGGCCGCCAGCGCGGCCCGGGCCTCGTCGAGCGAGCGGACCTCGGCGACGACGCGCCAGCGGTCACTGCGCCAGGTGCCGGCCAGGGCGGGACTGCCCACTACGACCGTGTGCACGGCGGCGGGGATGTCACCCGGTGCCAGCGGACAGCGGTCATCGACGCGCACTGCGAAGCCAACGGCGGTTCTTTGTGACACAATGCGCAGCGACTTGCGGGCGCGGGCGGATCCGACACCCAGGTCGAGCACTCCCAGGGCACCGGAACGGGCGGCGGCCACGACCACCTTGGGGGCGGGCTCGCCGAAGGGTGTCTCGACCCAGATCGTGTCCTGCTCGCGGGTACGCGATTGATCGACGACCACTATGACTCCCCCGTTTGTCCTCGGCTCCACTGGAACTGGAACCCGTCCGCGCCGACATTGTGGACCAGAAGCGAGCCCTGTGCCAGATTTGTTGACTTGCTCGTCGGAATCTGCGCTAGTTGCTGACGTGATGGAGGCTGAGGACATCACCAATCCGGGCACCGAGGTGCGCGCCGACCACGTCGACCTGGTCGAACGCCTGATCATCGCCCCGGCCGCCGGGGTCTTCTTCCCGGCGTTCACCGACGTGTCGGCCGAGAACCCTGGCATGGTCGCCATCGGCGACGAGATCGGGATGCTGGTGCAGGCCGGCGAGAAGCACCTGGTGACCAGCCCGTTCACCGGCTGCCTGCTGGGCATGCTCGCCCAGCCGGGCGAGCGGGTACGCCTGTACCAGCCGCTGGCGTGGCTCACGCTCGCCGACGAGCTGTGACCGTCCGCCGCCCCGGTCCCCCAGGCCACCCGACCGCCGACGTCGCGTGTCGGTGCGGTCCCACCGCCAGCGGCGAAGGAGGTGGCGGCCGGGCAGCCGAGGGCCCTGTGGTCGGGCGGGAATGCGCTGTTTCCCGCCCGTTCCACCAGGTCGTGGCGGGGCGGCACGTTATTTGACGAGCGCCCGCAAGTCAACGAGGCAATTGACCAGAAGCCGGATAAACCGCGCTATTACCGAAGAGTAAGTTGTTACACGGCGAGTGCAGGAATATGGTGGTCACTGTGACGGCAGCTCCCGAAGCCTCGACCGACCCCCGTCCCGCCCCGGCGAAGCGCGTCCGCAAGCATCCGGACACCCGACGGGCCGAGATCGTCGCCACCGCCCGCGAGGTGTTCGCGGCCACCGGCTACGCCGAGTCCGGCCTGGCCGAGATCGCCAGCGCGGCCAACGTCTCGAAGGGCCTCCTCTACCACTACTTCCCCGAGGGGCGCCCGCAGCTGTTCGTCAGCGTCATCCAGGGCCTGCTCGGCGAGTTCCAGCAGCGCCTCCGCCAGGCGTCGAAGATGCCGTTCTCCCCCCGCACCCGCATGGAGCACCTGCTGGCGGCCCTGTTCGGCTTCTTCGACGAGAACCCGTCGGCCTACCGGCTGCTGTTCCGCGACCCGTGGGTGACCCACGACGACGCGGTCGAGGCCTCCGCCATCGCCACCCGCGTGCAGATCGCGTCCGAGCTGGCGACCCTCATGGCCGGCTCGGGCCTGCCCGCCGACGACGTCGTGGCCGCCAGCACCGGCATGCTGGGGTTCGCGCTCGCCAACGTCGAGCTGTGCATCGCGGGCCAGGTCGACGCCGAGACCGCGTGGCGGGTCACCTGCGAGTACGCGACCTCACGCTTCAACGACTGACGCCCGGCCGCCCGCCACCAACCGCAACGGCGGCCGCGGGAGGTCCTCCGGCTCGTCGTGCGTCCGGTCGGCGGCGGGTGGGGTCGGCGGTACACGTCTGACGCCCAGGCGGGCCGTCACCACGGTTCCCCGACCGGGTGCGCTGTCCACCGTCAGCGTGCCCTGCCCGAGCACCGCGAACGACCGCATGACGCCGATGCCCGACTCGAACGGCACCGTCCCGGGGTCGAAGCCCACCCCGTTGTCGGTGACCGTCACGGTGACCATCCCGCCCTCGGCCCGCACCGTCACCTCGATGCACGAGGCGTTGCTGTGCCGCCAGACGTTGCGCACGGCCTCCTGCACGATGCGCAGCACCACGGTCTCGACCGACCAGTCGAGCACCAGGTCGTCGTCGACCGACACCATCTGGACCGGCGCACGCCGGTCGCCGTAGAGGCCGTCGACGTAGGCGTGGATCGGCGCACTGAGGCTCTGGGCCGTGCGCCGGTCGCCGTCGAGGGGCTGGATCGCCATCATGAGCTGCCGCAGCGACTCGGCCTGGTCGCGCAGCTCGTCACGCACCAGGGCCGAGGCCGAGGCCACGGGCCCGACGGCGCCGGCCGGCGCCAGCGCGCTCGCCTGGAGGAACGAGACGAAGGCCGCGTAGGCCGACACCGCCTGCTCGTGCAGCTGGGCCGCCACCCGGTGGCGGTCGAGGTCGCTGCGCTGCATGACCTGGACCAGCAGGTCGCGGCGGTTGGTCGCCGCCAGCTCGACCTGGTGGTAGAGCCGCCGTGTCTCCCGCACGGTCGCCAGCTGCCGCAGCGCTGCGAGCACCAGCAGCACCGACGCCACGCACAGCGAGTACGGCACGGCCCAGGTCGTGCGCCCGCGCAGGGCGAGCGTGGTGGCCAGCAGGACGGGCAGGCCCACCAGCATGAGCGCCGCCGGCAGCCACGCGCCGCGCACCTGGGCGCTGGGTGGCAGGCGGTCGAGCCCCGGCGAGATGGTGTCGGGGACGTAGAGCGGGATGAACAGCAGAAGGCTCATCGTGAGGGCGTGCAGCCCGAGCATCGGGGCCCCCGGCAGGGTGAACCCCGACACGCCCTGCACCGTCTGGCCGACGGCGTTGACCAGGCCCACCACGGCCAACGCCACACCGAAGCGCCCGATGACGTGGCTCATGTGGTGCTCGTCGCGCACCCGGATGAGCAACAGCACCGCCCAGTACACGCCGAAGACCATCCCCACGACGGCCACCGCGGACGGCACCGCGTACCAGGGAGCCTCGGCGTCGACGACGGTCCGTCCCCACAGCAGCACCGCTGGTGCCACCACCACGATGACCGACATCGCGCTCTCGATGAGGTCGATCGAGACGGCCCGGCGGCCCGACCGCGTCCGCACGAGCAGGACCAGCGAGGTCATCAGCATCACCGCGGTGACCGCCACCACCCCGGCGTTGATGGCGATCGGCGCGGCGAAGCCGGTCACGGCGCCGATGACCATGGCGCAGCCGATCCCGTACATCATCGCCAGCGCGCCCAGCCACAGCCACCAGCAGCCGTTGTCGGGATGGGGCGCCCGCCGGGCGGCCATCCACGTGTTGACGATGGCGGGGGACGTGTACAGCCCGCTGGCCAGCATCGCGAACACGATCATGTACTGCGACGTCGTGGTGGCGAAATGGCCGGCCACCACGACCAAGGGCAGGGTGGCGCAGACCCACGCCAGCGCCAGCTTGCGGACCTGCGGGTGGAACAGGCCGGACTCCGGCGCCACGTGTGGCACCACAGGTGGGCCGGCCAGCACCCAAGGCAATCGCATCTGCTCCCCCTCCCCCCAACACCGACACCCCGGTGCGTTAGACGACGAGCGCCCGTGCCCCGAATAAATACAGTCGCGTCAGAAACGTGTCAACAGGTTGTTGGCCGCGGTTGGTCGCACGGCCAGGCGGACGTCAGCCAGGGGACGCCGGGGCGCGATGCGGGCGCCGGCACGCCGGTCGACGTATCGTTCCCGGTGACAACTCCCCTGTCGAGCGGCGCCGACGTCCCTCGGGACGCCCTGTGCGAGAGAGGCACAGCATGTTCCTCGAGTTCAACGACGAGCAGCTCGAGCTGCGCGACAGCGCCCGTGCTGCCCTGGCGAGGGAGTGCCCGCCCGACCTGGTCGGCCGTGTGGCTGCGGGCGGCCTGGGCGCCGACGACCTCACCACCGCCGTCGCCTGGCTGGGCTGGCCGGCGCTCACCAGCGACGTCGATCACGGCGGCCTCGGCCGCAGCTTCGTCGAGCTGGCGATCGTCGTCGAGGAGATGGGGCGCGCGGCGGCGCCGGGGGCGTTCCTGCCCACGACGACCCAGTTCGCGCCCGTCGTGCGGGAGGCCGGTACCACGGCGCAGGCGAACCGCTTCCTGGGGGGCGTCGCGTCCGGCGAGCTCACCGGTGCGCTGGCGCTGCACGAGGGGGGCCGGTGGGACCCCGAGACCGTCGTGGCCACCGCCGAGCGCGACGGCGACGGTTGGCTGCTGCGGGGGCACAAGCAGCACGTCCTGGGCGCGCCCGACGTCGGCGAGGTCGTGGTGGCCGCGCGGCGCAGCTCCGGCACGCTCGGGCTGTTCGTGGTGCCCGCCGACGAGCTGACCTTCAAGCGCACGCCCAGCCTCGATCCGACCCGGTCCCTCGCCAATGTCGAGCTCAACGGCGTGTGGGTGCCCGACGCCCGCATGCTGGGCGAGCCCGACGCCGACGCCGGCCGGGCGCTGGCCCGCGCCCTCGAGGAGGCCACCGTCGGCCTCGCGCTCGACGCGCTGGGGGCATGCGGCGCACTCTTCGACGCCTCGCTCGACATCGCCCGCAACGGCGGCGTCGCCGGTCAGGCGACCGAGCATGCACTGGCCGACATGCTGGTGGCCATCGAGCTGGCGAGGGCCACCACCTACCAGGCCGTGTGCGCGGTGGCCGAGGGCGACGACCGCGCCGCCCAGGCCGCCTCGTCGGCCAAGGCGTCGATCGGCGACTGCCAGGCCCTGGTCACCCGCCACGCCCTCGAGATCAGCGGCGGCACGGGGCGGCACGGCGACGTCCGGCTGTGGGTGGGCCGGGCCAAGGCCGACGACCTGCTGTACGGGTGCGCCGCCGACCACCGCCGCATGGTCGCCGACCACGTGTTCAGCACCCGCCGGGCCCGCACCTCCCAGCTCGCCAGCGCCCTCCTGGGTTAGTTCGGACCGGCGCTCGCCGCCGGCGGGTCAGCCGAGCCGGAAGCCGAGCACCCGCGCCGCGACGCGGTCGCGCTCGGCGCCGAGGCCGCCGGACGCCACCGCTTCGTCGGTGGCATCGGCCCACTCGCCGGCCCACGATCCGCTCGGCCAGCCCATCGGCCCGTCGAGCCCCATATCCAGGCCGTCGGCGCCCAGGGCGTCGACCCCGGCCAGGTAGACACGCTCCTCGACCTGCGCGGTGGCGAGCGGGAGCATCGCCAGCTCGGGATTCGGGCGACCCGCCGCCTGCCGCGCCAGCGCGCGGTACGCGAGCGCCCGCACGGCGTCTGCCTCGACCTGCAGGCCCGCCACCCGGTCGCGGAACACCCCGTCGTCGGCCAAGCCCCGGGACCGGACGA
The DNA here is from genome assembly GCA_963842395.1 of uncultured Acidimicrobiales bacterium. Classification (GTDB taxonomy): domain Bacteria; phylum Actinomycetota; class Acidimicrobiia; order Acidimicrobiales; family VFJN01; genus ZC4RG19. The sequence goes on along the minus strand of CAWJGJ010000001.1, from coordinate 129,714 downwards.
CGTCGCCGAGCGAGGAAAGCGCCCGTTCGATGGCCAGCAGGCTGGTGATCCAGCGGACCGACCGCATGCGGGCCCGCACCGACTGGAGCACGGGCCAGCCCTGCTCCCGCTGGCCCACGATCTCGTCCTCGTCGACCGTCACGCGGTCGAAGGCCAGCTCGCGCCCCTCTCCGGCCGGGCGCGTGACACCGGGCGCGCCGAGGTCGACCGCGAGGACAGCAAGGCCGTCGGCCTCCCGCTTGCCGCCCGCCACCCGTGCGCCGCACAGGCAGCGGTCGGCGTCGGCGGCGCCGGCCGGGGCGGTCACGGTTCCGCACAGCGCCCACGCACCGTCCGCCTCGATCAGCTCGAGCCCCCGGGGGGCCGCGTGGGCGGCGCCGCCCTCGTCCCCACCGAGCCGCTCGGGCTCGGCGGCCCCCACCGCGTCGACGATGACGCACCAGCTCATCTCCCCGCGCAGCGTCGCGACCACCCACTCGTCCGCCTGGCGGCCGGTGCCGTGGTCAGCCAGCGTCGGGGCGCACACGTCGAGGGCCTGGGGGTTCACGGTGCGGGGCAGGCGCCGGCGGGCGAGCTCCTCGAGGTAGATCATCTGCTCGATCGCCGACGCGTCCCGGCCACCCAGCTCGGCGGGCCAGCGCGGCACCAGCCACCCCGCGTCGAACAGCGCGGACTGCCAGTCTCGGGCCCAGTCGGGGATGTGGCCGGGAGAGCGGGGTGGGTCGGAGGCCCTGTCGGCTGCGGGTTGGTTCTCGTCGAGCCAGGCCTCCAGCTCGGCGCGGAACCGGGCCTCGGCGCGGCTGTCGGACAGGCGCACGGCGACGACGCTACCGAACTGCCGGTCAGGGAGCGTGCACTTCGGTGGCGACGGCACTCCCGTCGGTGGCCGGATCGTCGCCCGGCCCCTCGGTCGCGGCATCGGCCGGTGGCGCCTCGGGGGCGGCCGGCCCGGCGGCGAGCTCCCGGGCCAGCTCCTCGGCGACGAGCGTGAGGAGGGCGGGCGAGAGGAGATCGCTCAGCTTGGCGGCCACCGCCGCGGCCACTGCCCACCGCGATCCCCCGGTCGAGATCGCCCAGCGCATCGAGCACAGCACCGGGCGACGGCCCGGTGGCCACCGCGACCTCCGGGGCCTGCTCGACCTCGTGCACCGGTTCGACCTCGTGAACCGGCTCGACCAGCCCGAACTCGTCAACCGCGGCGACCTCGTCAGGCTCGTCGACCGCCTCGACCTCGTCTGCCTCGGCGATCCCGTCAGCCGCGTCGATCTCGTCGACCGCGTCGATCTGCGCGACGGCGTCGAGCTCATCGATCTCGTCGACCGCGTCGATGTGCGCGACGGCGTCGACCCGAGCGACAGGCTCGAGGCTCTCGTCCGGCTCGAAGCTGGTGGCCGGTGCGAGCTGCCCGCCCTCGTCGACCCTGTCGAGCTCCTGGACCCCGTCGAGCTCCTCGACCCCGTCGAACTCGTCGACCCCGCCGCGCTCCTGGAACTCCTCGAGGTCCTCGGCGGGGCCGAGGCCGAGTGCGGCCGGCAGGGGGAGGTCGTGGACCAGGGCGAGACGGTTCGTGCACCGGGTGAGCGCCACGAACAGGGCGCGCAGGCCCTGGGGCGACTCGTCGACGATGGTGGCGGGCTCGACCACCACGACCACGTCGAACTCGAGGCCCTTGGCCTCCTCGGGGGTGAGGACGACCACGGGCGGCGCGGACGGCGCCAGCTCGGGCGCCCAAGCCGTGCCGTCGGCGTCGAGGGCGGCCACCACGTCGGCCCGCAGCGACACCGGGGTGATCACGCCGACGATGCCGTCGGCCACCAGGTCGCGGACGGTGGCGACGGCCGTGGCGGCCAGCCCACCCCCGGTCTCGGCGGGCACCACGGCCACCTCGTGCCCCGAGCTGCGGAGCGCCTCGGGGCAGGCGAGCCCGGGCGCGGTGTCGGCCAGCAGCCGCATCGCCACCTCGTGCACCTCGGCGGGAAGCCGGTAGCCGTACTCCAGCTCGACGGTGGTGGCCGTCACCCGCTCGTGCCGCAGCGCCGTCACCACGTCGTTCCACGACTCGTGCGCCCACGGGCTGGTCCCCTGGGCCAGGTCGCCGAGCACCGTCATCGAACCGGCCCGCGACCGCCGCCGGATCGACTCGAGCTGCAGGGGGGACAGGTCCTGGGCCTCGTCGACCACGATGTGGTCGTAGGTCGCCCGCACCCCGTTCAGCAGCGCGTCCGCCGCGTCGAGCATCGGGACGTCCTCGACCGACCACTGCCAGGTCGACACCTGGGCACCGGTCGGCAGCGCCAGGAGGTCCAGCTCGGCGTCGGTCAGCGACCCGGCGCCCGCGGCCAGGAGCCGGCGGCGCGAGGAGAGGAGGTCGACGAGGAAGCCCTGCGGCGTGAGGCTGGGCCACACGCGGTCGAGGTAGTTGTCGATGTCGCGCGCCACCTCGCCCTGGACGATCGGCGCGGGCGTCCCCGGGGTGGCGCCGGACCCCAGCGCCGTGGTGACCTCGGCCAGCACGAAGGCCCGCAGCATGCGGTACGCCTCGTTGTGCGGGCGGCCGGCGAGCTGGCGTGCCCGGGTGGCGATGCGCCGGCCGTCCAGCTCGACCCGGCGGCCGTCGATCGTCAGCTCGACGGGCTGGGCCTCGACCCGCTGGCGCTGGCGCAGGCCCCGGAGCACCAGCCGCAGCATGCGGCGGTCGCCCTTCAGGCGGCGCACCTCGCGTGGATCGACGCGGCCTATGCGCACCCGGGGCCCCAGCGCGCGCAGCGGGAGCTGGACCACGGCCTCCTCGCCGAGGGAGGGCAGCACGGAGGAGATGTAACGCACGAACGCCGGGTTGGGCCCGACGATCAGCACGTCGCGGGGCTCGACGCGGTCCCGGCGGTTGTAGAGCAGCCACGAGACCCGGTGCAGGCCGACCACCGTCTTGCCCGTGCCCGGACCCCCCTGCACCACCAGGAGCTGGTCGAGCTCCCGGCTGATGACCTGGTACTGCGCGGCCTGGATGGTGGCGACGATGTCGCCCAGCTCGCCCGACCGGTTGCTGCCGAGGGCCTCGAGCAGGGCGTCGCCGAGTACGGGACCCGGCTCGTCGCCGGCGGCGATGGCCTCGGCCACCGCCCGGAACATCACGTCCTCGATCTCCCGGATCTGGTTGCCGCTGCATCGGAAGACGCGACGGGCCTCCAGGCCCTCCGGCTCGTCTGGGGTGGCCGTGTAGAACGGCGCGGCGATCGGTGCCTGCCAGTTGACGACGACCAGCTCGTTGTCGTCTCCCCAGATGGCGCCCTTGCCGATGTACCAGCGGTCGCGCTCGGTCTGGATGCGCCCGAATGCGATCGCCTCGTCGGGGTCGGTCAGGCCCAGCCCGCTGACCCGGCGGCGCAGCTCGATCGCGGCCTTGGGGTTGGCGGCCAGGCCGGGGGCGCGGGCCATGCCGGCCTGCTGGCGGTCGCGCAGGGCGAGCGCCCGATCGAAATAGGCCTGCTCGTCCGGCAGGTCCGGATGCATCTCCCGTGCCGTCCTTCCCCACGGACCGATGGGTCGATCGCCGTATGGAACCCCTGCCCAGCGCGCCCCGGCTCGCGCACCGGCCGGGAGGTTACCGCGTTCCGGGGCCGCGCTCGCCGACTGCGGGCGGGCGGCCACCGACGGCCACCGGGCGCCCCGGCGTGAACATGACGATCCGTTGACAGTTGCCACCCACTGCGTTTGACTGAATGCCCGACGTGAACTCCCCAGGACCTCGGGAGCGGACAAGGCGGGAACTGATGGCGGACATGGGCAGCTCGCGGCCAGCGCCGGGCAACGTCGTGCTGGTGGCCATTCCGGACAGCGAGCGGGCCGCAGACGTGGGTCGGGCCCTGGCCGCCGAGCACCTCATGCCGGTCATGGCGTTCGACGGGGATGCCCTCACCACCTTCGCCGCCGACCAGGCCTTCGCCGCCGTGGTGGTCGACCCGACCCTGGACGGGACCGCACCGGCCCGGTCGCTCCTCGACACCCTGCGGGCGGCCACGCCCGCGCCCATCGTGGTGCTCGGGTTCGTCCCTGGCGACGGACCAACCACGGTCGCGGGCGGGATCAGCGGGCTGCTCGGCGCCGACGCTCCCGCCGCCGACGTGGTCGGCACGGTGGTCACCGCCATCGCCCTGGGCGGACACCACGACGAGGTGGTGGCGTGCGGCGACCTCGTGGTCGACCTGCGCAACTTCGAGGCCTGGCAGGGAGCCGCGCGGCTCGACCTCACGCCGACCGAGCTGCGGCTGCTCGGCGCGCTGGTCGCAGGGCACGGCGACCTGGTCACCAAGCACGAGCTGCAGCGGGCGGCGTGGGGCACGGCGGGCGCCCACGACGACAACCGGTTGCAGGCCCACATCCGGCGGCTGCGCAGCAAGCTGGGCGAGTTGGCCGACGACGACCACCACCACATCCGCACGGTCCGGGGCCTGGGCTTCCGCCTCGACTCGCACGACGCGACGCAAGCGCTGGACGGCCGCGGCGGAGCTGGTGCGCTCTTTCACGAGCCGACGGAAATCGACCAGGAAGCGTCATGATCGCGCCGGTGAACCGGCGGTGTGCCGCGTGGTCGCGTGACGCCCGACACGGCGGTGGCGGGATCGGGTGCCGTGACGGGTGACCCGTCGCGCTCCTGTCGTGCAGGCGCTGCTCGCCCCTGAGCGGCCCCCCAGACAACGACAGGAGAGCAACATGCACCGATGGGCTCGAGCTATCACCGTCGGTGTCGGCGGGGTCGCCTTGACGGCGGCCGCGATCGGCGCCGGCATCTCCCCCGCTGGAGCCGAGGAAGACGAAGGTGATCCGACCGCTGACTCCAGCGCCGACGCCGTCGTCTGGAACGACCAGTTCGCCACGGTCGAGGTCGTCAACGACGGCACCTCGTCGACCGGCGGCAACGAGGCGTCGTCGAACAACGGCAACCTCGTGGTCATCGGCCAGGGCGCCCGAGCCGACGCGTTCAGCCTGTCGGTCGCCCGCCCCGAGATCATGGCGTGGTTCACCAGCGAAGGCTTCGCCAACTGGTTCGGTGTCGGCGGGTCGATCGACGCAGGGTTCCAGATCATCCCGGGTAGCCCGGTCGTGGTACCGGTGCTCGGCGGGACGGCCGAGAACCTGATCGGCGCGATCAACAACAGCGCGCTCGGCATCGCGACCATCTTCAGCGGCAACGCGGCGGTGGGCAACAGCACGGGCGTGTCGCTCGGTCAGGCGTTCGCCGGCAACGACGGCGCCATGGCCACCAGCGATGCCACGGCCAACAGCGACGCCACCAGCGCCGCCACGGCCGCGGTCGGCAACACGCAGACCGCAGCGGTGGGCGTGTCGAACAACGGCTACGCCTCGTCCGGCGGCAACTCGGCGTCGACCAACAACGGCAACGCCGTGCTCATCGGCCAGGGCGCGAGCGCCGGGGCCGCGGGCGTGACCGTCGGCAACGCCGGCGACTCGACCAGCGACGGCTCTGTCACCGGTGGCACCGCCTCGAACACCGTGAGCTCGGTGAGCAATTCGGCGTCGGGCCAGGCGAGCATCCAGACCGGCAACGCCGCGGTCGGCAACTCGACCAACGTGAGCGTCAGCCAGACCAACACCGGCAACGGTGGGGCGACATCCACCTCGTCCGCCACCGCCGGCGGCGGGGACGACTGAGTCCAGCTGCAAGCACATCAGACAGGCACGAGCTGACGTGCCGGCCGGCGACCACGCCGGCCGGCACGGCGGCCCGACCCACGGAGGACGACGGGCGATGCGCACGCGATCGGCCCTGGCCGGCCTGATCGTCGTCGTGATGCTGGGCGGGCTCGCCTCGCCGGTGGCGGCGGACGGCGACCACGACCATGACGGCGGAACCGGCGATGCCGGCACGGAGACCATCCAGGCGACCGACGAGCCGCCCCCGCCGGACGACGCGGGCGACGCTGAGGACGAGGGTGGCGATGACGCCGGGGCGGACACCACCGACCCCGCGACGCCGCCCGACAGCAGCGACCCGGCGGCCGAGGATTCGGTGGGCGAGCCTGCCGGCCCGCCCGCGACGGGCGATTCGGGCGGCGACCCCGCGACGTCCCCCGCGACGCCCGCCGACGACCCGGCGCCAACCGCGCCCCCGTCGGTCACCAACACACAGGACGCGACCGCGGACGCCACCAGCCACGCGGTGGCCGACAGCGGCAACAACTCGGCGGTGAACGGCACGGTCCAGGTGATCGTCGCCGAGCAGACCGCCACGGCGGGCGACCCCACCGGCGGCAACGGCGACGGCTCACCGGCCGGCGCGCCTACCGCAGGCAACGGCGCCGAGACCTCCAACCAGGGCGTCGGCCTGGCCCTCGTCGTCACCGGCGGCGCCTCGGCCACCGGCGGCGCCACCACCGACACGATCTCGCAGAAGGCGCTGGTCAAGGCCGTGGGCACCGGCGAGATCGAGATCATCCAGATCGCCCTGATCGTGAACCTGGGCGTCGGCGTCGCCAACACCGGCGGCAACGACGCCACTGGCCTCGACGTTGTCAACGTGATCGGCATCGGGCAGGGCGCCGCCGCGGGCCAGGGCGGCGCCGGCGGCGTGGCCTCCAACGGCCTCACCGCCGCCAACAACGCCTCGGGCTCCGGCCTGCTCACCACGGGCGACGCCACCGCCGTGGGCAACGCCGAGTCGGTCCGGGTCACCCAGGCGGCCAACGCGGCCGCCGGCTCGGGGTTGGTGGCGAGCGATCAGGCGACCGCCGTGAACACGCTCGGCGTGGCGTACGGCAACACCGGCCTCAACATCGTGATCGGCAACACCGTCCTCCAGCTGGTGCTCGTCGGCCAGGGGGCGGGCGCGGGGTTCCCCGGAACGTCGGCCACCGCCAGCAACAGCGCCACCGCCGGCAACAGCGCCACCGGGATGGCCGGCATCACCACCGGCCAGGCCGGCGCGGTGGGCAACGCCTCCACCACCGGCATCTCGCAGCTGGCGGCTGCCGACGCCGGTGACGGCGGGTTCGTATCGATCCTCCAGCGGGCGCTCGTGCTGAACCTCGGCCTGGCGTTCGCCAACACCGGGATGAACACCGCCACCGGCAACCAGAGCGTCAACCTCGTCGACCTGCAGCAGCAGTCGATCGCGGGAGCGTTCTGGGCCAGCCTGCAGTCCCTGTTCGGCGGCTCCGGGTGGCTGGGCCTCACCGGCGAGGCGACCAACGCGGTCGATGCGCACAACACCTCCGACGGCACCGCGCTGGTCTCCACCGGCGACGCCCGGGCCACCGGGCTGGCCGGGACCACCCAGGTCAACCAGCAGGCGGCCGGCTCGGCCGCGGCCGGCGGGCAGGCGCTCGTCACCCAGGACGCCTCGGTGACCAACGCCGGCCTGGCCATCGCCAACACCGGGGGCAACGACGCGGCCGGCCTGCTGGCGCTCAACGCCATCGTCGCCGGCCAGTGGGCGGGCCTCGGCGACTACCTGAGCGGCTATCTCGCACAGCTCGGCGCGGGCACCCCGACGTCCGCGGCGTCGACCTCGTCGTGGGCGCTCGGCGACGTGCTTGTGGACCTGTTCGGCGAGATCCATGCTGACGAGGTGCTGATCGACGGGTTCGGCGCCCTCTCCGGCGGGCAGATCGAGGCGTCGATCGCGCAGGCCCTCGGCTTCGCCGACGGGTTCGGCGACGACATCGTCGGCACCGGCGTGGGCGGCGCCGGGCCGCGCATACGCGTCCGGCAGGTGACCGGCACCCTCACGATCAACCTGGGCATCGCCTCGACGGGCGCCAACACCGCCCAGACCGCCACGGTCAACGTGACGGTGGTCGACCAGGAGAGCGCGGCGGCCAGCGAGTCGCAGGTGTCGGCCGCGCTCGGCCAGGGGGTGCGCGCCGCGCTCCAGGCCGTGGTCGAGGGCCAGGCGACGGGTGACGCCGCGCTCGATCCCGCCAACCTGGCGGTGCTGATCAACGCCACCACCGGCGCGGCCGTCGTCGCCACCGGCGATGCCACCGCCACCAACCGCACCACCGTCGCCACCTGCCAGACCTTCGAGGTGTCCGCGGCGGTGTGCCGCCCCGTCCCCGCCCAGCAGGACTTCCCCAGCACGCCCGTGTCGCCCGGCACGCCGGTCTCGCCCGCAGGGCCCGGCGCGGCGCCGACCGGTGGGCTGACGGGGACGAGCCCCGGGGGCGACCCGTCGGCCACGCTCCGCCACGTGGCCGGCGAGTTGCCCCGGACGGGCGGCGACGCCCTGCCCCTGGCCGAGGTCGGCGTGCTCCTCGTGGCCGCCGGCGCCATGCTCGAGCTCGTGGCCGCCGGTCGCCGCCGGCGGGGCAGCGAGCGGACTGCCCGCCCCGGGGCCTCGGAATGAGGTGGCGCGGCGGGCTCGCCGTCGCCGTCGTGTCGATGGCGGCGGCGAGCCTGGTCGCGTGCGGCGGGGACGACGGGTCGACCGGCTCCGGGGGCGGCGACGACGAGGGGGCCAGCCCGGAGTTCTGCGACAAGGCCGAGGCCTTCAACGACGCCACCACCTCGGTCAGGGGCATCGCCTCGGCCGACGAGATGCAGGAGGCCGTCGACCAGCTCGACGAGGTCGCCGAGCAGGCGCCCACCGCCATCGAGCGCGGAGTTCACGGTGCTCACCGGCGTGCTCGAACGCCTGGTGACCGCCATGCGCACGACGGAGGAAGGCGATGACGCCGCCACCGTCGCGGCGATGCAGAAGGTGCTGACCCCGGAGACGGCCGCAGAGGTCGAGGACGCCAGCCGGACCGTCGAGGCCTACCTCGAGATCGAGTGCGGCTTCGATCCCGACGCCGAGCAGGCCGGCGCCCCCGCCACGCCCCCGACGTCCACCGCGCCGGCCGACCCGGCCCGCCTGGGCAGCAACGTCGAGCTGAACCGCCTCGCCCGGGCCTGCTGGACCGGCAACATGGTCAAGTGCGACGAGCTGTACTTCGCGTCGCCCCCGGACTCGACCTACGAGGCGTACGGCGACTCGTGCGGCCGCCGCACCGAGCAGGACGACTTCTGCGTCGACATCTACCCCCCGCCGGAGGACTGAGGCGGGCGGCGCGGCGGCCGCGGCTCAGCCTTCGAAGTCGCCCTCGTAGGCGGCGAGCGACATCGACAGCAGCTCGGTCGGGCCCATGGGCTCGTAGGGGAAGCGGGCGATGTCGGCCGTGGCTGCGGCGACGTCGACCCGGGGCACCGGCTGCGCCTCGGTGCAGTAGACGAACGCGGTGGCGCAGTAGTCGTCGACCCGCTCGGCGATGCCCCACGCCAGCAGCGCCGGGGACAGGTCGCGCAGCCAGCCGTTGCCGGCCACCGGGTGCGCCTCGGCGTACGCCGCGAACTCGGCCTCCTGGCCGGGGGCGAAACCCTGGGCGCCGATCTGCTGGATGGTCACCCGCAGGTCGCGCTCGAACATGATCGGGTCGGGCAGGTGCCAGCGGTAGAAGCCCACCATGTCGGGCTGGGTGCCCATGCCGTCGGCGTCGCCCTTCTCGGACAGCACCAGCGGGGCCCCCGAGTACGCCGAGTGGAACCGGCCCAGGCCCCAGGCGCTGCCGACGTAGTCCTCGAGGCCGGTACCGCAGATGGTGGGCAGGTCGGTGTCGCCGTCGCGATACACCTTCACCTCGCCCTCGCCGTACCACTCCGCGTCGTCGACCACCCGCACGCCGACGTTGCAGCCGAGGAAGCGGCCGGGCCCGCGGAAGCCCTCGGCGATGACGAAGTCCCGCTTCATCGTGGTGGGGTTCTCGCGTCGGAAGCTGACGTGCAGCAGCCCCAGGTCCGCGGGCAGCTCGGCCTGCAGCGTGTAGTCGATCTGGTAGTAGAGGATCTGGCGCACCGGGGCGGCGTTCCACAGCTCGAACCGGATGCGCTCGTGGAACGGCATGGGCACGTACGCGTTGAAGCCCCGTCCCTCGAGGATCGAGGTGAGCGCGGACTCGTAGTCGACCGGGCGGCCGTGGGGCGCGCCGAAGAAGTCGACCACCGGCACCGAGACGCTGGGCTCGGCGGCGCTGTCGTAGAACACCTCCAGCACCAGCGACCGGAGCTGCTCGGGCGGGGCGGACGGGACCGTGAGCCAGATGTGCCGGACCTGGCCCGGGCCCGCGATGTCGCCCAGGACGACGCGCTCGTCGGGCCGCAGCAGCCTGCTGGGCCGGCCCTTGCGACCGCCGGCCGCCGAACCACCGGCGCCCCGCTCGCCGCCGGGGCTCTCGAACGACACGGCACGGGTGTCGAGGGACGGGTCGATGACGGCGGGGTTGGTGGCGGCGCGGTCCATCATGACTGCTCGAACACCGTCCGGGCGTCGAACGCGGCACGGCCCTCGGCGATCCAGGGTCGCTCGGCCGGGAGCTCCCGCTTCACGGGTCGGGTCTGGTACTCGTTGGCGTAGGCCCGCCGGTCGTGATCGGTCGTGTTGGGCCGGGAGAAGTGCAGCGTGCGGGGGTGGTGGAACGACGCCCCGCCGGCCCTGGTGGGGACGGGCACCGCCGCGCTGGTGTCGAGCGGCTCGACCAGCTCGAGGATGTGGACCGCGGGGTCGTCGCCCTTGTGCTTGTGGGCCAGCACGGGCATGCGGTGCGAGCCCGGGATGAACCACAGACAGCCGTTGTCGACCACGGCGTCGTCGAGGGGCATCCAGTTGCCCACCGCGTGGTAGTCGAGGTCGGGGTCCCAGTAGGCCTCGTCCTGGTGCCAGGGCGCCGACTCGCCGATGCGGGCCGGCTTGCGGAGCATGTGGCCCCAGTTATGGACCTTGTCCGCCGGCTGACCGAGCAGCCTGCAGGCGATGCGCTTGCCGTTCTTGACGAACTGCGTGTCCCGCAGCCCCGGGACCGCCAGCTCGGGGAACAGCGCCTGGGCGAACAGGTCCTCACCCTCCTCGTCGTAGGGGCGGGCGGTGTCGAAGAACGCGCCCGGGGCGCCACCCTGGCGGGCCGCGAAGAGCTCGTCGAAGCAGCCGCGCAGCCACTCGACCTCCTCGTCGGTGGTGATGCGGTCGATGGCCAGGTAGCCGTGCTCGTGGAAGAAGGCGATCTGGTCGTCGTCGACGTCGACATCGAATGTCGGCGTGCTCGGTGGTGCGTCCATGCGGGCATCCCCCTGAGTCGGCCCCGGCGCTCCGCCGATCCTCGCGCACTGTGAAAACGATTTCAATGACTGGCGGACGGAGCGGCTCCGCGCCGAGGCCCGGAGCGCGGGGAATGCCGACGCCGGCCGCTGGGACGCCCACGGTTGCCCACCAACCACTCCCGTCCCAGCGGCTCCGCTGCGCACCGAGGTGACAAGTTCGGGACGGCGACGCCGGCCGCTGGGCGCCCGCGGTTGCAGCAACCACTCCCGTCCCAGCGGCTCCCTACCCACCCGGGGGCGAGCCTCCCGGGTCGTCACCCGCCGGTGGGACGCCCGCGGTTGCTCACCAACCACTCCCGTCCCAGCGGCTCCGCTCTGTGCACCGAGGTGACGAGTTCGGGACGGCGACGCCGGCCGCGGGACGCCCATGGTTGCTGACCAACCACTCCCGTCCCAGCGGCTCCGCGCTGCACACCGCTAGGTGGCGAGCCTGCCGGGACGGTCGACGCCGGCCGCTGGGACGCCCACGGTTGCCCACCAACCACTCCCGTCCCAGCGGCTCCGCGCTGCGCACCGAGGTGACGAGTTCGGGACGGCGACGCCGGCCGCTGGGACGCCCGCGGTTGCCCACCAACCACTCCCGTCCCAGCGGCTCCGCCACACACCCTGGGGCGAGCCCGCCGGGTCGTCACCCGCCGGTGGGACGCCCACGGCTGCTGACCAACCACTCCCGTCCCAGCGGCTCCGCCACACACCCTGGGGCGAGCCCCCCGGGTCGCGTGGCCGGCCGCGGGGGCGCCTGCGGTTGCTGGCCAACCACTCCCGTCCCAGCGGCTCCGCGCCACGCACCGAGACACGAGGCATGGGGGTGAAACCAACCCGCGGGACGCCGGGTGGTTGCTTCGCAACCACTCCGGCATTCGGGTCAGCGGTGGCGGGAGCTCTCGCGGACCACCAGGGTGGGCGAGAGGACGACGTGGCGGGCGGGGCGGCCCGACCCGGCCGAGGCCAGCAGCTCGGCAGCCTGGCGGCCGATCTCGGCCGTCGGCTGCGCGACGACGCTGAGCGGTGGCGACACGAGCGAGGTCCAGGGGGCGTCGTCGAAGCCGACCAGGGTCACGTCGTCGGGCACGCGGCAGCCGCCGCTCGCGCAGCGCCCGCAGCGAGCCCAGGGTCATGAGGTTGTTGGTCACGAAGATGGCGTCGGGCGGGCGGGGCCCGTCGAGGAGCGAGCACGCGGCCCGGTGCCCGCCCTCCTCGCGGAAGTCGGCCCGGCGCACGAGGTCCTTGTCGGTGGGCAGTCCGCGTTCGGCGAGGGCGTCCCGGTAGCCGGCGAGGCGGGTCTCGGCGTTGCTGAGCCGCGCCGGCCCGGTGATGCAGGCGACCCGTCTCGCGCCGCCATCGACCAGGTGCTCGGTGGCGTGACGGGCGCCGAGGCGGTTGTCGACCAGGACCGAGTCGATGGCCGAGGTGCGGGGCCGGCGGTCGACCGCGACGACGGGGACCCCGGCGTCGAGGAGCGGATCGAGCGACGACCTGGTGGTCGACGCCACCGCGATGATGACGCCGGCCATGCGGTCGGCGATGGCGACGTCGATGTAGGCGGCCTCCTTGTCGACGTCCTCGTCCGTGTTGCACAGCACGAGCCGGTGGTTCTCGCGTTGCGCGATGTCCTCGACGCCGCGGAGCATCGACGTGAAGAACGGGTTCTCGATGTCGGCCACGATGGCGGCCCAGAGCGTCGTCCGCTGGCGGCGCAGCGCCCGGGCCGGGCCCGAGGGCTGGTAGCGCAGGGCCTCGGCCGCCTGGCGCACCCGGTCGGCCCGCTCGGACGACACCGAGGCCGACCCGTTCAGCACCCGGGAGACGGTCGCGGGGCTGACGCCCGCCTCGCGCGCGACATCGCCGATCGTCGTCACGCCGGCACCGCCGATATCAGTCCCGCAAGATCACCGAGCGACACGGCTCGCCGTCGGACATCACCACGATGCGGGCCCGAGGTCGCTCGCCGTCCTCGCCGCCGGGCAACGGCGCCACCTCGGTGGCGGTGCCGCCCTCGCTCGACCGGGCCGCGGTGCTGGCCGGCATCGACGACATGGCGCTGGGCGGGGGCACCGCCATCGGCGACGCGGTGGCCACCGGCACCGCCCACGACCTCCCCGACCCTCCTCAAAGCAGCCGCGCCGGCACCGGTCACGCAACCATCGCCGACCGGCACCACGCCACCCGCACCGGCACCGCCAGCGACCTCCCCGACCCTCCTCACCGCAACCCCGCCGGCACCGGTCTCGCAACCATCGCCGACCGGCACCACACCACCCGCACCGGCACCGCCCGCGACCTCGCCGACCGTCGTCACGGAAGGGTCGCCTGGGGTGGTGCGGCGGGGCACGGGACGAGGATACGGCGGCCGCCCGCCACCGCCCCCACCCGGTTGAAAACGATTTCACCCGCCACTACGGTCGGGACAGCTGCGAGGACAGGGGGAATCCCAGCCATGGCCTATCCGCACGCCACCGCGGAGGACGTCGCGTTCTTCGCCGAGCACGGCTGGATCGTCGTGAACGACGCCGTCGACCCGGCCGACCTGGCGGTCCTCGAGGACCGGTGCAACACGATCCTGGAGAAGAAGGACACCCTCGCCTTCGACTGGGCGTGGGAGAAGGGCACCGAGCGCGACCAGCGCGACTTCCGCATCCTCCAGTCCAGCCCCACGATCTTCTTCCCCGAGCTCCACGACGAGCGCTTCCGCGCCTGGGCCATCGAGTTCGCGTCGACGCTCATGGGCACCCCGGTCGAGTTCTGGTACGACCAGTTCCTGGCCAAGCCGCCGGACATCAGCGTGCCCACCCGGTGGCACCAGGACGAGGCCTACTGGGGCCGCAACCTCGACGAGCGCGGCATCACCTGCTGGATGCCGATGCACGACGTCGACGAGACGCAACGGGTGCATGCACTTCATCGACGGCGGGCACCGCGACGGCATCCTCGACCACCAGCAGGCCCCGGACGTGCAGAGCGACCTCATCTTCTGCGAGCCCGACGAGGCCCGCACCGTGCCCTGCCCGATCCCGGTCGGCAGCGTCACGTTCCACCACGGCAAGACGCCGCACATGACCCCCGCCAACCGCACCGACTCGTGGCGACGCATCCTGACCCAGCACCTCCGGGTCGAGGGCACCCCCGGCGAGGGCGACCACTATCCCTGGAAGGTGTACGTCAACCAGTTCACGGGCCAGCGGACCAAGCCGGCGGTGCGGTGAGGGAGCGGAGCGAGCGAGCCATGGGCACAGTGCGGTACTCGGCACGCAGTGCCGATCGGTCATTGCGTGCACCCCGAAGGGTGCACCAGTGAGCGGATCGCGATGACCGTCGCGGCCGAGCGGTACCTCGGGCTGGATTTCGGCACGCTAGTCCGTGCGCGCGCTGATCACCGACGCCCGCGGTGCGATCGCAGCCAGCGCCGCGGCCCCGTACGCCAGCGGCCAGATCGTCCGGGGCGAGGGCGACACGGCCCGCTTCGCCGAGCCGTTGCCCGCCGGGTGGGCCCTCCAGGACCCCGCCGACTGGTTGGCGGCCGCCGGGGACGCCGTGCGGGGCGCGCTCGCGGCGGGCGACGTCGAGCCCGACTCGATCGCCGGCGTCGGCCTCGACTTCACCAGCTGCACGGTGCTGCCGGCCCTGGCCGACGGCACCCCGCTGGCGCGCACCGAGCTGGGGGCCCGCCCCCACGCGTGGCCCAAGCTGTGGAAGCACCACGGCGCCCAGCGGCAGGCCACCGAGCTCACCGAGGTGGCCCGGGCGCGGTCCGAGCCGTGGCTCGACCGCTACGGGGGCGCCGTCGGGCTGGAGTGGTCGTTCCCCAAGCTCCTCGAGGTGCTCGACGACGACCCCGCCGTCGCCGAGGCCACCGAGGTGTGGGTCGAGGGCGGCGACTGGGTGGTGTGGCAGCTCACCGGCGCACCGTCGCTCGGTGGTGACCGCGCCGCCGGCGACCTGGTCCGCTCGACCTGCCAGGCCGGGTACAAGGCCCTGTGGTCGCCCGACGGCGGCTACCCGGGCGCCGGCTACCTCGACGCCGTGCGGCCCGGGCTCGGGGCGCTGGCCGCCCGCGTCCACGACGCCGGACCGGCCGCGGGGTCGGGTGGTGACCCCGGATCGAACGCGCCGGCGGGACGCACCCTCCCGCAACGGTCGGGAGCGGTCGACGCGTCGGGCGCCGCGGCGGTGCGGCCCGCCGGCCGGCACCGGGCGCCGGGCGAGCTCGCCGGCGAGCTCTCGGCGGCGGCGCGCGGCCCGGCTCGGGCTGCGGGCCGGCATCGCGGTCTCCGCCGCGGTCATCGACGCCCACGCGGGCGTGCCCGGAGCGGGCGTGAGCGCGACGGGCACCCTGGTCATGGTGCTCGGCACGAGCGGCTGCCACATGATCATGGACGCGGCCGAGCACCGGATCCCGGGCGTCGCGGGCGTCGTGCGGGACGGCATCCTGCCGGGCTCGTTCGGCTACGAGACCGGCCAGGCCGCGGTGGGCGACGCCTTCGACTGGGCCCGGCGGCTCGCCGGGGCGGACGACCACCGGGCCCTCGAAGCCGCGGCCCGCCAGGTGCCCCCCGGCGCCGACGGCCTGTGCGCCGTCGACTGGTTCAACGGCTGCCGCACGCCGCTGATGGACGGCGACCTCACGGGCGCGATCCTCGGCGCCACGCTGCACCACGGCCCCGCCCACCTGTACCGGGCGGTGCTCGAGGCCAGCGCCTGCGGCCTGGCCTGGGTCGTCGACACGCTGCGCGACGGCGGCGTCGCCGTCGACCGCTTCGTGGCCACCGGCGGGCTGCCGCAGAGCAACGTCCTGTTCGGCGAGATCGTCGCCGGCGTCCTCGGCGCCCCCATCGAGGTGCCCCGCGTCGAGCACGGCCTCCGCGCTCGGCGCCGCCGTCCTCGGGGCCGCTCGCCGCCGGGCGCTTCGCCGACCGCCGCCGAGGCGGTCGACGCCATGGCCGGCGGCGGCGAGCGCGGCGCCCCCGCCCCGGGTCGTCCAGCCCGACGCCGTCGACGCGTACCGCGGCGTCGCCCGGCGCTACCGCGCGGCCGCCGACCTGATGGCGAGCGCCGCCGGGCTGCTCGCGTCCGACCGTCCCGTTCCGCAACCCGACACCCGAGCCGTGGAGACGCCATGACCGCGACCGACGCCCCCCTCACCGACCCGACCGCGGCACCCGCCGGCCGCACGCGTCGAGCGCACCGCCCTCCTGGTCGCCAACGGCGACCTGCGCGAGTCGGCCAACGTCGAGTGCTGGCCCGCCCAGGCCGAGCTCGAGCGGGCCGTCACCGCCGCGTTGGCCGCGCTCGGCTGGACGGTCGAGCGCGCCCATCCCGTCGACGCCGGCACCGGGCACGGGTTCATCGGCTCCCAGGCCCAGGGCCGCGAGGTGTTCGCCACCATCGACCCCGACGCGCCGCTGGTCGTGGCCGAGGCGGTGTGGCAGTACAGCCAGCAGGTGCTCATCGGCCTGACCCGCCACCGGGGGCCGATCCTCATCGCCGCCAACTGGTCGGGCGAGTGGCCCGGCCTGGTCGGGGCGCTCAACCTGCGGGCCTCGCTGACCAAGGCGGGCGTCGCCAGCTCGCTCGTGTGGTCCGAGGACTTCACCGACGACCGCTCGCTGGCCTGCCTGCGGGAGTGGATCGACACCGGCACCATCACCTACGACGCCTCCCACGTGCAGCCCGTTCGACCCGGGCGCCATCGCCGCCCGACGCCCGCGAGCTGGGCGCCCGGCTGGCCGCCGAGCTGCGCCACCGCCCGGCGATCATGGGCATCTTCGACGAGGGCTGCATGGGGATGTACAACGCGATCATCCCCGACGACCTGCTCATGGGCGTGCGGCGTCTACAAGGAGCGGCTCAGCCAGGCGGCGCTGTACTACGCCATGACCGAGGTCCCCGACGACGAGGCCGCCGCCGTGCGGGCCTGGATCGACGCCGCCGGCATGCGCTTCACCACCGGCACCGACCCCGCCACCGAGCTGACCGACGGCCAGATCCTCGACCAGTGCCGCATGTACGTCGCCGCGCTGCGCATCGCCGACGAGTTCGGCTGCGACCTGATCGGCATCCAGTACCAGCAGGGCCTCAAGGACCTCACGCCCGGCCAGCGACCTGGCCGAGGGCCTGCTCAACAACTCCGAGCGCCCGCCCGTGGCCAACGCCGCGGGCGAGGTCATCCGTCCCGGCGAGCCGCTCCCCCACTTCAACGAGGTCGACGAGTGCGCGGGGCTCGACGCGCTGCTCACCAACCGGGTGTGGACGGCGCTCGGCCAGCCGCCGGAGACGACGCTGCACGACATCCGCTGGGGCGACGCCGACCGCTCGGGCACGACCGACGAGTACGTGTGGGTGTTCGAGATCAGCGGGGCGGTGCCGCCCGCCCACCTCGACGGCGGGTTCGCGGGCGCGGTCGGCGAGCGCCAGCCGCCGATGTACTTCCGCCTCGGCGGCAGCACGATCAAGGGCGCGAGCCGCCCGGGCGAGGTGGTGTGGTCGCGGGTCCACGTCGGCCCCGACGGGCCTCGGCATGGACATCGGGCGGTGCCGGGTGGTGCGCCTGCCCGTCCGAGGAGCTCGCCCGCCGGTCCGAGGCGACCACCAGCCAGTGGCCGGTGATGAGCGCCGTGCTCTACGGCATCAGCCGCGACCAGCTGATGGCCCGCCACCAGTCGAACCACATCCAGGTCGCCTACGCCACCGACGCCGAGGCCGCCGATCGGCTGGTGGCCGCCAAGGCGGCGATGGCCGCCGCGCTCGGGCATCACGGTGCACCTGTGCGGCGACGACGCCGAGGGCGTCCCGCTCGCCGCCGCGCTCGCCGACGCCGCCCCACCCGATCGGGTCAGCGCGTGACGCCGTCGGCCGCGCACCGGTCGGCCACCACCCGGGCCCCGCGGCAGCGGTGCACGACGGTGGCGGGCCACGCCGGGTCGAAGCCCGAGGTCCCCACCACCCGCCGGTAGCTCTCGTGCTTGTCGACCCCGGTGAGGAGCAGGATCACCTGGCGGGCGTGGCGGGCGATCGTGCCCAGCCCCACCGTCACCCCGTGGCGGGGCACGTCGTCGAGCGAGCGGAACGCGGGGAAGGTGGCCAGGTTGTCGCGCCGCGTCGACTCGGCCAGCTCGACGATGCGGGTAGTGCTGTCGGCTGCGGTCCCCGGCGGGTTGAACGCCACATGGCCGTCCGACGCGCCCGACGCCAGCAGGAACAGGTCGATGCCGCCCAGGCCGGCGATGGTGCCGTCGTAGGCGCCGGGGTCGGTGGCGTCGGGGAAGCGCACGGCGCGGCGCGGGAGCTGCCGGGCCGGCGGCAGCGAGCCGTTGAGCACCGCCCGCAGCTCGTCTTCGGCCGCCCGCCGGCAGCTGTGGTGCGCACCGGCCGGGCACGGCCGGTAGCCGCCGGGCCCGGGCTCGACGTAGTCGTCCATCATCACGATCTCGACGCCCGACAGGTCGAGGTCGTGGGCGCCGGCCAGCGCGCCCAGGGCCGCGTAGGCGCCCCGCGGCGTCCGCCCGGCCGGGCACCCGAGCACGGTGCGGGGCGCCGCCCCGGTCCCGCGGGCCCGGCCGGCGACGACCGCGGCGAGCTCGCCCGCCACCAACGCGGCGGCCGCCTCGGCATCGTCGACCACGTCGACGCGCAGCCGGTGCCCCGGGTCGCCGGGCGCCGCCGCCGGCCGGGTGGCCGGGCCGGCCGCGCCGGCACCGGCACGGGCGCCGGTCACGCCGGCACCAGGCGGGCGGGCAGGTGATCCCGGTGCGCGCGGGCCATGTCGACATACAGGCGCTCGGCCACCTCGAGGGATCGCACCAGCGGGTGGGCGGCGAGCGCCTGCACCCCGTCGGCGGCGGTGCCGTCCCACGCGGTGTCGGCCGCCAACTTCTGGTAGTCGCCGAGGGCGCTGACCAGCCCGTGCACCTGCCGCGGCAGCGCGGGCATCGACAGGGGGTGGACGCCGGTGCGGTCGCAGCGTCCCTCGGTCTCGACGACCAGGTCGTCGGCCAGCCCCGGCACGGACCCGGCGTTCACCACGTTGACCGGCATGACCTCGTCCCGGTCGTTGAACACGGCGTCCATGCAGTCGATGGCGAGCTCGAGCTCGTGGATGCCGCCGCGGGAGCGTGCGGGGTCGAGCACCGGCCGCTCGAGGAGCGCCTGCTCGCGGTAGTGCGCCCAGTAGTCGGGCACCCACCCGAGGATGTCCTCGGCCCGGGTGGTGGGCTTGGCCGCCAGCTCGGCCAGGACCTCGGGCTCGAAGTAGTAGTACTCGAAGTACCCGCTGGGCACGGACCCCATCGTGACCGCGAGCTGCACGAGCCGGCGGGCCCGGCCCCCGAAGTCGGGATCGCCGGCGCCCGCGTCCCAGGCCCCGCGCAGTGCGTCGATGAGGTCGCCGTCGCCGTAGCGGTGGCGCACCGACCACGACGCATGGTTGAGCCCCACGCTGGAGGCGTCGACGAGGTCGGGATCGAGGCCCGCCTTCTGGGCGATGTACGCCGGGAAGACGATCGGCCCCTCGCACAGCGCGACGACGGGGACGTCGGTGTGGTCCGCCACCGCCTGCGCCACGAGGTTGACCGGGTTCGTGTAGTTGAACAGCACGGCGCCCGGGCACACGGCGGCCATGTCGTCGAGCATCGGCTGCAGCGCGTGGATCGAGCGCAGCGCCATGAAGAACCCGCCGGGGCCGTGGGTCTCCTGGCCGATGACGCCGTGGGCCAGAGGGATGCGCTCGTCGAGGGCGCGCGCCTCGAAGCCGCCCGGCCGGTAGCTGGTCAGCACGGCGTCGCAGTCGGCGAGGCCGGACCGCCGGTCGGTGGTGGCCGTGACCGTGAGGTCGAGGCCGGCCGCCGCCGCCATGCGCTCGGCGATCGTCCGGACCACGTCGAGCGTCTCGGCGTCGAGATCGATGAGCACGACCTCGGACCCGCCGAAGTTCTCCCCCTGGTGCACGAAGCTCGCCATCGTGCCCGCGGCGCGGGTCGAGCCGCCGCCGATGTAGCCGATCTTGATCCTGGCCATGGGACCTCCGGGTGGGCGCTCGATCGCTCTCGCAACGTACCAACTCCACCCGGACAGGACCAGAAGAAACCGGATGGTCTTGAATGGCTTGCCCTGGCCGCCCCGATCCGGCATGGTGGGCCGATGGCCGTCCGCACCGAGCAGCCGCTGTTCCACCGCACCTACCGCACCATCGCCGACCGCATCGGGCGGGGCGCCTACGCCCCCGGCGACCGGCTCCCCTCCGAGCGCTGGTTCGGCGACGAGCTGGGAGTCAGCCGCACCACGGTGCGCCGGGCCTTCGACCAACTGGTGGCCGAGGGCCTGGTCGTCGAGGACGGGCGGGGCCTGGTCGTCCCCGCGCTGCCCGCCCCGGTGGACGACCGGCTGGTCAGCCTCACGGAGCTGGCGGCCGCACGGGGCCTCACGGTCTCGGCCCGGGTGCTGGGGGCCGACGTCCGCCCGGCGACGCTCGACGAGGCCGACGCCTTCGCCGTCGCCGCCGGCAGTCCCGTGTTCGACCTCGGGCGGGTGCGGCTGCTCGACGGCCTCGAGGTGTCGGTCGACCACGACCGCGTCCCCCTGGCGCTGCTGCCGGAGGCGTCGGAGATCGACTTCACCACCGCGTCGCTCTACGCGGCGATCGAGGCGGGGGGCCGGGTGCTGGCCGAGGCCCGGTCCCAGATCGAGGCCGCCGGCGCGACGCCCGAGGAGGCCGGGCACCTCGGGCTCCGGCCGGGCGCCCCGGTCCTCGTCACGACCGAGCGCACGGTCGACCCCGACGGGCGGGTCGTCACCCTCGGTCGCACCGCCTACCGGTCGGACCGCCACCGGTTCCTCGCCACCTTCGTCCGCCGGCCCCGCCCGGCGACGTGGAGGCCGGGCCCCGCGTGGCGGGATGGCGCCGCGGAGGCGACCACATGAGGTCGCCCGGCTACGTGCTCGGCGTGGACGGCGGCAACACCAAGACCGTCGCCGCCGTGGTCGGCACGGACGGCATGCCGGCGGGGACGGCCCGGCGGGCCGGGTCCGACATCTACGTCCACGGCGACGCCGCCCTCGACGTGATCGTCGACGCGGTGGACGGGGCGCTGGGCGACGCCGGGCTGGCGCGGGGCGACCTCGACGCCGCCGTGTTCAGCCTGGCGGGTGCCGACTGGCCCGAGGACATCGCGCTGCTGCGGGCCGAGCTCGGCCGGCGGCTCGACCTGGCCGTGGCCCCGGAGGTGGTCAACGACGCCATCGGCGGGCTGTGGTCGGCCACACCCGCGGGCGAGGGCATCGCCATCGTGCTGGGCACGTTCAACGCGGTCGGCGCCCGCCACCGCGACGGCACCGTGTTCCACTGCGGCTTCTGGCCCGACCGCACCGGCGGCTTCGACCTGGGGACCGAGGCGCT
This sequence comes from uncultured Acidimicrobiales bacterium, assembly GCA_963842395.1. Taxonomy (GTDB): domain Bacteria; phylum Actinomycetota; class Acidimicrobiia; order Acidimicrobiales; family VFJN01; genus ZC4RG19. Next base: position 108,182 of record CAWJGJ010000001.1, on the reverse strand, counting down.
CAAGGCCGTCTACCGCGAGGGCCTCGACCTCGGGCCCCGCACCGCGTTGACGCCCAGGGCCCTGGCCGCCTTCGGCGCCGCCGATCCGCTCGACCTGCTGCACGCCTTCACCCGCCGCGAGGCGCCCGTGCCCGCGTGGGACGCGCAGCGCCTCGCCGTCCCGCTGCTCGACTGCGCAGCGGACGGCGACGCCGTGGCGCTGGCCATCGTCCGCCAGGCCGGCGGCTGGCTGGCCGACGAGGCGCGGGTGTGCGCGACGCGGGTCGGCCTCGACGCGGCCACGGCGGACCTGGTCTTCGCCGGGGGCGTGGCCCGCCACCCCTCGTCCGTGCTGCCCGACGCCATCGCCGAGCGGCTCGGCGGCGTCGCCCCCACGGTCTCGACCGTCCCGCCCGTGGTCGGCGCCGTGCGCGCCGCCCTGGTCGGCCTGGGCGTGCCGGCCGACCACCTGACCCACCTCACCGTGGCGGGAGCGGTCGCCTGATGCCCGCCCGCCGAGCCCACCCTGCGCCAGCGCCCACCCAGACCTCCGACGAACCGAGGCCGCCATGACCGATGCCGATGTCCACTCCGACCCCGCGGCGCAGGCTGATGCGCACGCCCACGAGCTGACCGACGACGAGCGCGACCGGTACGAGCGCCTGGGGTACGTCATCCGCACCGGCGTGTTCGACCCCGACGAGGTGGCGGCCATGGTCGAGGCCTCCGAGGCGCTGGTGGCCGAGCTCGTGCGCGACCGGGTCGCCAACCGCATCCGCGCCGGCAGCTACGTCTTCGACCCCGACCTGATGAAGGGCACGCTCATCAAGTGGGAGGGCGACAGCGACGTCGTCCACGGCATCGAGCCCTTCGCCCACCTGTCGCCCGAGCTCGACCGGTGGGCGCACGACCCGCGCCTGGTCAACCCCATGCGGGCCATGGTCGACCATCCCGAGCCGATGCTCTTCACCGAGAAGCTCAACCTCAAGCGGCCCCGTCACGGGGGCCCCAACCCGCTGCACCAGGACTACCCGTACTGGCGCGATTCGGCGGACGACCCGCTGCGGGTGGCCACCACGATCATCTACCTCGACGACTCGTCGGTCGAGAACGGCTGCACCTGGGTCGTCCCCGGCAGCCACCGGCAGGGCATGTGGCAGACGCGCAGCGACATGGACGTGTTCGGCGCCAACGAGGTCGACCCAACCGCCTACCCCGACGTCGAACCGGTCCCCGTCGAGGTGACGGCGGGCTCGACGGTCAGCTTCGGGTCGATGATGGTGCACCAGTCGACGCCCAACACGTCCGAGCTCGACCGCCGGGCCCTGCTGTTCAGCTACCAGCCCGCGGGCGCCGCCACGATGCTCGACGGCTTCCGCCGCCTCACCGGCCGACGCCGGGCGTCGCCCGACGAGCGCTAGGCCAGGAACGCCCCCAGCACCAGGACCACGATCGTGAGCCCGGCGAGGATCAGCAGCAGCGGCCAGACGAACCTGAGGTACTTGCCGTACGGGACCCGCGCGATCGCCAGCCCGCCCATGACCACCGCGGATGTCGGGGTCACCAGGTTCAGCAGGCCCGAGGCGCTCTGGTAGGCGGTGACGACCAGGCTGCGGTCGGCACCGGCGAAGTCGGCCAGCGGCGCCATGATCGGCATCGACACCGTGGCCAGCCCCGAGCTCGACGGAATGAGGAACGACAGCGGCAGGAACAGCACGTAGGTCACGACCGCGAACGCAGCCTCGCCGACGTCGCCGAGGGCCTCCTCGGCCCAGTGGAGCACGGTGTCGGTGATCTCGCCGTTGTTCATGACCACGGTGATGCCGCGGGCGATCCCGATGATCAGCGCCACGCCGACCAGGTCCTTGGCGCCGTCGACGAAGGTCGACGTGAGCTCGCCTTCGCCCATCCGGCCCGCGAGGCCGATGAGGATGGCGAACAGCAGGAACGACGCGGTCATCTCCGGGAACCACCACCACAGCGTCGGCAGCCCGATGTCCAGATCCTCCCAGGGGATGACCCCGTAGATCATCACGGCGAAGGCGCCCCCGAAAAGGGCGAGCACGAGCTTGTGGGTGCCGGTCAGGACCACCTGGCCGCTGGCCTCGTCGACCGACGCGGAGAAGTGCTGCTCGTTGGCCTCCTTCATGTCGTACACGAGCGACGTGGACGGATCCCGGTGCACACGCTCGGCGTAGCGCAGCACGAACCAGATGCCGGCGGCCAGGCCGAGCACCAGGATGACGATGCGCAGACCGAGCCCGTCGCTGATCGACACGTCCGCGAAGCCGGACGCGATCCCGGTGGCGAAGGGGTTCACCGTGGAGCCGAGCACGCCGATGCCGGCGCCCAGCAGGATCACCAGGGCCCCGACGACCGCGTCGTAGCCGGCGGCGATCATCACCGTGATGACGAGGACGTAGAAGGCGAGGCTCTCCTCCGCCATGCCGAAGGTCGTGCCGCCGATGCCGAAGACGATCATCAGGATGGGGATCAGCCGCCGCTCGTGACCACGCAGGCGCGCCACGAGCAGGGCGATGCCGGCCTGGATGGCGCCGGTCTTCATGGTGATGCCGATGAAGCCGCCGATCACGAGGATGAAGAGGGCCACGTCGATGGCGCCGAAGAGCGTCCCGGAGTTGAACACGTCCACCTGGCCGGTGACCGGGTCCTCGATGCCGTACAGCCCGTTGATCGGCGCCTCCAGCGAGTCGGTGACGATGCGCTGCGGCTTGGCGTCGACCTCCTCGTAGGTGCCGGGGATCGGCGACCCCTCCTCGTCGAGCGCGTACGTGCCCGCGGGGATGACCCACGTGGCCAGCGCGGTGAGCACGATGAGCGCGAACAGGATGGTGTACGCGGACGGCAGGGTGAACCGGGGCTTGTGCTCCTCGGTCCCGCCGTCGTCGCCGGTGGCGACCGTGCCGTCGTCGCCGGCAGCGGCCTGCACCTCACTCGACATGGCCAACTCCTCCTCGATGGAACCTGCAACCGTGGGGTCAGGTGAGCGCGGTCATCCCTCGACGGGCGCAGGCACGTCGCCGGGGTCGGGGAAGCGGTCGCCCACGCCGGGAGCGCCCCGGGCCCAGGCGAGCAGCGCGACGAGGGCGAGCGACACGAGCGTCGCGACCACCCAGCGGCCGGCGGTCGTCCGCGGCATCAGGACGCCCTCACAGCGGATCCCGCAGGAGGGGGCACGTCATGCAGTGGCCGCCGCCGCGGCCCTTGCCCAGCTCGAACCCGGCGATCTCGACCACCTCGACGCCCGCCTCGCGCATCTTGGCGATGGTGTAGGTGTTGCGCTCGTAGGCGACGACCACGCCGGGCTCGAGCGCCACGACGTTGTTGCCGTCGTCCCACTGCTCGCGCTCCTGCTGGTAGGCGTCGCCGCCCGTCTCCACGACGGTGAGCTTGTCCACCCCCAGCGCGTCGGCGACCGCGGCCCGGAAGTCGTCCTCGACCGTGACGTGGAAGTCGCCCTCCTTGGCGCCGGGCCGCAGGCTCACGGCCCGGATCTTGTTCACCACCTGCGGGTACGCCGTCGCCTTGTCCCGGTCGAGCAGGGTGAACACCGTGTCGAGGTGCATGTGGGCCCGGTCCCGGGACATCACGCACGCGATGACCCGTTCGGCGGCGCCCGTGGCGAACAGCGCCTTGGCGATCTGCTCGATCATCCGGGCCTGCGAGCGCTCGCTCATGCCGATGAGCACGGCGCCGTTGCCGATCGGCATCACGTCGCCGCCCTCGAGCGACGCCATGCCGAAGTCGGCCGATCTCCAGGCGGCCGTCGGGGCCCTCGGGCGGGTACCAGAACTCGAAGTCGGCCCCGGCGAACATCGGGTGCGCCCGGTAGATGGCGGCGACGTTGTACGCCTCCCGGCGTCGCGCCGGCCAGTACATCGGGTTGACGGACACGCCGCCGTAGATCCAGCAGGACGAGTCCCGCGTGAACAGCGTGTTGGGCAGGGGCGGGAGCACGAACTGGCTGGTGTCGTCCAGGGCCGCACCGATGAGGGAGACCTTGGCGATCTCCTCGAGGTCGAGCCCTGACTCGGCCACGGTCAGACCACCGACGAGGTGCCGGGCGAGCTCGTCGGGCTTCAGCGCCCCGAGCAGGGCCCGGATCTCGTCCACGAGCGCCCAGCTCACCGTGTGCTCGGACGCCACGAGCTCGATGAGCCGCGTGCGGGCGTCGTCGCTGGCCGCCAGGGTCTCGGTCAGCAGGTCGGTGAGGAGGAAGACCTCCACGTCCCGCTCGCGCATGCGGGCCACGAACTGGTCGTGCTCGTACTGCGCCCGCTCCACCCACAACACGTCGTCGAACAGCAGGTCGTCGTGGTTCGACGGCGTCAGCCGCTGGAGGTCGAGGCCCGGGCGATGGACCATGACCTTGCGGAGCTTGCCGACTTCCGAGTGCACGCCGAAGTCGCTCATCTGGCTTCCTCTCTCGCCATGGCGGCCGGCTCGGGCACGACCGACGTGCCGGCGTCGCCCTCCACGATCCGCTCGATGTCTCCCAGCGCGCCGATGGCGGCGCGCTTGCCGGTGGCCTCCACGAACCGCACGGCGGCGTCGACCTTCGGACCCATCGACCCGGCCGCGAAGTCCTCGGCCCGCAGCTCGGGCGGTGTGACCCGGTCGAGGCGGCGCTGCTCGGGCGACCCCCAGCCCGTGTAGACGCCGTCGACGTCGGTCGCCATCACGAACAGGTCGACCTCGAGGTCGCGTGCCAGCAGCGCGCTGGCCTGGTCCTTGTCGATGACCGCCTCGACGCCGCCGAGGGTGCGCTCCTCCCCGGGCACCCAGGCCGTCGGGATCCCGCCGCCGCCGGCGCAGATCACGAGGACGCCGCGCTCGAGCAGCCACCGGATCGGCCTGATCTCGAAGATGCGCTTGGGAGCAGGCGACGGGACCACCCGCCGGAGGTGCTCGCCGTCGCGCTTGAACTCCCAGCCCTTGTCGGCGGCGAGCGCCGCCGCGTCGTGGTCGGTGTAGATCGGCCCGACGAACTTCGTCGGATCGCGGAACGCGGGGTCGTCCGTGTCGACCTCGATCATGGTGAGGAGCGTGGCGAACGGGACGTCGGGGGGGAGCAGGTTCCCGAGCTCCTGCTCGATCAGGTAGCCGATCATCCCCTCCGTCTGCGCACCGAGCACGTCCAGCGGGTAGGCCTCGACCTCCTTGTACGCCGCGGCCTGCAGCGCCAGGAGGCCCACCTGCGGCCCGTTGCCGTGGGAGATCACGAGCTGGTGGCTCCGGGCCACCGGCGCGAGGGATCGGGCCGCCGTCCGGATGTTGGCCCGCTGCACGTCGACGGTCATGGGCTCGCCCCGCCGGAGCAGCGCGTTGCCCCCGAGGGCGACGAGGATGCGCACGCCCGCCCCTCAGCTCCCGAGCGTCGCCACGAGCAGGGCCTTGATCGTGTGCAGCCGGTTCTCGGCCTGGTCGAACACGATGCTGGCCGGCGACTCGAAGACCTCGCCCGTCACCTCGAGGCCGCCGGTCATGCCGGTGGCCTCCATGATCTCCCGGCCGACGACCGTGTTCGGGTCGTGGAACGCCGGCAGGCAGTGCATGAACTTCACCTTGGGGTTGCCGGACTTCTCGAGCAGCGCCGAGTTGACCTGGTAGGGGGTGAGCAGGGAGACGCGCTCCTCCCAGACGTCCTTGGCCTCGCCCATCGACACCCACACGTCCGTGTGCACGAAGTCGACGCCCGCGACCGCCTCGGAGGCGTCCTCGGTGACCGTGACCTGGGCTCCCGTGCGGCCGGCGATGTCCCGGGCGATACCGACCACCTCGTCGGGCGGTGCGAGCGACGCCGGGCCGGCGAGGCGGATGTCCGCGCCCATCAGGGCGCCCATCACGAGCAGCGACCGGCCCATGTTGAAGCGGCAGTCGCCGACGAACGCGTACGTCAGCGTGTCGTAGGGCTTCCCGCTCGCCTCGTGCATCGTCAGGAAGTCGGCGAGCATCTGGGTGGGGTGCCACTCGTCGGTGAGCCCGTTGTAGACGGGGACGCCGGCGTACTCGGCCAGGGTCTCGACGTCGGACTGCCGGTTGCCGCGGAACTCGATGCCGTCGTACATGCGCCCCAGCACGCCGCGGTGTCGGCCACCGACTCCTTGTGACCGAGCTGGGACCCCGACGGGTCGAGGTAGGTCACGTGGGCGCCCTGGTCGAACGCGGCGACCTCGAACGCGGAGCGGGTGCGGGTCGAGGACTTCTCGAAGATCAGGGCGATCTCCTTGCCCTCGAGCCGGCGGGTCTCGGTGCCCGCGTACTTGGCCGTCTTCAGCGCCTCGGACAGCTGCAGGAGGTGCCTGAGCTCCCGGGGTTCGTAGTCGATCTCCTTCAGGAAACTGCGATTGCGCAGGCTGAACATCGAGCGTGCTCCCTCCATGCGGGCCAGCGTGAGGTCCTGCCGCGCGCACGATGACCCCGGGACGGGTGGGCGGCACCCACCCACCCGGGGGTGGTTGTCGTGGTCGAGCCACCCGCGCCGGGGTGGTGGACGCCCACCCGCGTGGGCGCGACCGTTCGGGGACCGACCCAGGAGGCACGAGTGGACGTTCTCCGATGACGGCGACCATCGCCGCCGTGACACCGGACGACCAGCCAACGGACTGGTACAGCCTCCCGGCGGACGAGGTGTGCAGCCGGCTCGAGGTGGACCCGGCCGTCGGGCTCAGCTCGGCCGATGTCACCGAGCGGCGGGAGCGCTACGGGCCCAACAAGCTGGCCGAGGAGGCCAAGGAGCCCTCCTGGCAGGCGTTCCTGCGCCAGTACAGCGACCTGATGCAGCTCGTCCTGGTCGGGGCGGCCGTGGTCAGCATCGTCGCGCTGCAGGACGTCTCGACCGGGATCGTCATCCTCGGCCTCACGGTGCTCAACGCGGTGATGGGCCTGAACCAGGAGGGCAAGGCCGCGGAGAGCGTGGCGGCGCTGCGGCAGATGCTGATCATGACCGCGAGCGTCAAGCGCGACGGCCAGGTCGAGGAGGTCCCCGCCGAGGACCTGGTGCCCGGGGACATCGTCAGCTTCGAGGCGGGCGACAAGGTGCCGGCCGACGGTCGGGTCCTGGTGGCCGCGACGCTGGAGATCGAGGAGGCGGGCCTCACCGGCGAGAGCACGCCGGTGTCCAAGAGCGTCGACCCCGTGACCGGCACCGACGTGCCCCTCGGCGACCGCGTCGACATGGGCTACATGAACTCGCAGGTGACCCGGGGCCGGGGCGAGATGGTGGTGACCGCCACCGGCATGGCCAGCGAGGTCGGCCACATCTCGGCGATGCTGAGCGGGGTCGAGCAGGAGAAGACCCCGCTCACCAAGCAGCTCGACCAGATCACCGTGCTGATCACGATCATGGCGGCCGCCGCCCTGGCGCTGATCATCGTGCTGGGCCTGGTGCGGGGCGAGGACTTCGACGACCTGTTCCTCGTCGGCATCAGCCTGGCCGTCGCCGCCATCCCCACGGGGCTGCCCGCGGTGGTGACCATGCTGCTCTCGGGCGGCACCCGCGCCCTGGCCGAGAAGGGCGCCATCATCAAGCGGCTGCGCTCGGTCGAGACGCTGGGCTCGACCTCGGCCATCTGCTCGGACAAGACGGGCACGCTCACGCTGAACCAGATGACGGCGCGCCAGCTGGTGACCGTCGGCCGCCGCTACAACATCGACGGCGAGGGGTATTCGACGACGGGCCGGATCCTGCGGGTGGCGGGCAGCAGCGACGTCGCGCTCGAGCCGCTCATGCTCCCCATGGCGCTCGCCAACGACGCCGTCATCCGCGACGGCGCCTGCATCGGCGACCCGACCGAGGGCGCCCTCGTGGTCCTCGCCGCCAAGAGCGGCCTGGACGTCGAGGAGACCCGCCGCGCCCTCCCCCGGATCGCCGAGGTGCCCTTCGACGCCGAGTACAAGCTGATGGCCACGTTCCACCGGATGGAAGACGGCGGCCGGGCCGTCATCCGGTGCTTCGTGAAGGGCGCCCCGGACGTGCTCCTGGCGCGGTCCACCGGCTACCTCGGCGAGGACGGGACGACCGGGCAGCTGGACGCCGACGCACGCGACCAGGTCCTGGCCGAGAACGACCGCCTCGCGAGCGAGGGCCTCCGGGTCCTGGCGGTCGCCCGCCGCGACTTCGACCCCGCCACCTTCGTCCTGGCAGGCGACCTGCTGAGCCCTCGTCGCGGACCTCGAGCTGCTGGCGCTCATCGGCATCGTGGACCCGCCGCGCAAGGAGGCCAAGGACGCCATCGCGCTGTGCAAGGACGCGGGCATCCGGGTCCGCATGATCACCGGCGACCACGCCACGACGGCCGCGGCCATCGCCGGCCAGCTCGGCATCGAGGGCCGGGCGCTCACCGGGGCCGAGTTCGCCGCCCTCACCGACGAGGAGCTCGACGCCCAGGTCGGCGAGATCGGCGTCGTCGCCCGCGTCGCGCCCGAGGACAAGGTGCGCCTGGTCAGCACCCTCAAGGGGCAGGGCAACATCGTCGCCATGACCGGCGATGGGGTCAACGACGCGCCGGCGCTCACCCGGGCCGACATCGGCGTGGCGATGGGGATCACCGGCACCGAGGTGACCAAGGACGCCGCAGAGATGATCCTGACCGACGACAACTTCGCCACGATCGTGACGGCGGTCGAGGGCGGTCGTGGCCTCTACGACAACCTGATGAAGTACATCCGGGTCCAGATGATCATGCTGGCCGGCTTCATCCTCACCTTCGTCGGCGCCGGCGTGTTCACCATCGCGAACGGGGTGCCGCTCCAGCCGCTGCAGATCCTCTACATCAACTTCGCGATCGACGTCCTGCTCGCTGTCGGGCTGGGCTTCGACGCGCCGACCCCGGGCCTCATGCGGAGACGGCCGCGATCGCCGGACCTGCCGGTGATCCCACGCTCGCTCGGGGTGCGCCTGGGCGTCGCCGGCCTGCTCATCGCCATCGCCACGCTGATCGTCGTCGACTGGGCCGAGGATCGCCACGGGCTGGCCGTCGCCACGACCATGGGGCTGGTCACCACGGCGCTGCTCCACGTCGCCGCCTCACTCGAGTGGCGCAACCCGGACAAGAGCGTCTTCAACCGCGACACGGTCGCCAACGGCCGCTTCAACCTCCTGATGCTGGCGGCGATCGGGCTGACGTTCCTCGTCACGGCCCTTCCGGGCCTCGCGCGCATCTTCGACACCGTGGAGCTGACGGGCGACCAGTGGCGCGTGTGCCTGCTGGCCGTGCTCGGCTACGTCGTGCTCGCCGAGCTCGGCAAGCTCGTGGTCCGACTCGTCGGTCACGAGCGCTCGTGACCGCCGCTGCGGCGGGTGAGGGCGTCGAGACCGAGGCGCCGGGCCAGAACCGGCTCGCCATCCTCCTGGCGATGGCCATGTTCGTGCTCGTCGTCGACACCTCGCTGATGAACGTGTCGATCTCGGCGGTGGTCCGCGATCTCGACACGACCGTGAGCGGCGTCCAGTCGGCCATCGCCCTCGAGGCCCTCGTGTCGGCCGCCTTCATCCTGATCGGCGGCAAGGTGGGCGACCTCATCGGCCGCAAGCGTGCCTATGTCCTCGGGCTGCTCGGGTACGCGGTCGGGGCGCTGGCGATGACCGTGGCCCAGGACCTCGCGGCCATCATCGTGTTCTGGGCGATCATTGGCGGGCTGGGCGCATCGCTCCTGCTGCCGGCCATGCAGTCGCTCATCCACGGGAACTTCGAGGGCGCCGCCCAGAAGCGGGTCTACGCGCTGGTCGGCGCGGCCGCCGCCATCGCGGCCGCCGTGGGCCCCCTGATCGGCGGCTTCATCACCACCTACCTGTCGTGGCGGGTCGCCTTCCTGCTCGAAGCGGTGGTCATCGCCGTCGTCCTGTCCGGCCTCGGGCTCGTGCGCGACGTCGCCTACACGGGATCCCGGCGCATCGACGTCGTCGGTTCGCTCCTCTCCGTCCTGGGCATGGGCGGGATCGTGCTGGGCATCCTGGTGTGGCAGGAGGGCGGCGAGTCCGTGGCCGCGGTGATGGCCGTGGGCGCCGTCGCTCTCGGCGGACTGGTCTGGTGGCTGCTTCGCCGCAAGCGCCTGAGCGAGCCGATGCTGCTGGACCCCGGCCTGTTCGAGTCGTCGCTGTTCCGCCACGGCATCTCCGGCCAGATGCTCCAGCAGATCGCGCTGGGCGGCACGATGATCGTGCTGCCGATCTTCCTGCAGATGGTGCTGGAGTACAACGCGATGCAGGCGGGCCTGTCGATCGCCCCGCTGTCGCTCAGCATGTTCGGCCTGGCGCTGCTGGCCGGCAGGAAGGCCGGCGAGCGGCGGCCGAGCCAGATCATCCGCGCCGGGTTCGCGCTCCTGGCCACCGGGCTGGTGGTCCTGTTGCCGGTCGTGCCCCGCGCCGAGTCGGGCTGGTTGCTGGTGATCCCGCTCATCATCGCCGGCTCGGGCCTGGGACTGCTGGTGTCCCAGCTCAACAACTACACGCTGTCCCCGATCACGGAGGAGCGGGTCAGCGAGGCCGCGGGGGTCAACTCGGCGGCCGGATCGTTCGGCCTGTCGTTCGGCCTGGCGTTCGCCGGCGCCATCATGCTGGCGAGCCTGTCGCTGATCTTCACCAACATGACCGACGCCAGCACCGTCCTCCCCCCGGACGACAAGGAACAGGTCTCGGCGGCGCTCGAGGACGACGCCGAGTTGATGAGCAACACACAGCTCGAGGCCGTGCTGGAGGACGAGCCCGAGGACGTGCAGGCCGAGATCCTCCGCATCAACACCGATGCCCGGCCGCTGGCCCTCCAGATCGCGCTGTGCGTCCCGATCCTCGCCGCCCTCCTCGGGCTGGCCAACTCGTTCCGGATGATGCGCCTCCCCGATCCGGCGCCCTCGGACGCGGCCGGGATGGCCGCCATGGGGTGACCGCCGGACCCGGCAGGCGCAGGGCTGCGCCGGGCTGAGAACGGCGTCGGGCTCAGAACGGCGTCGGGATGTGCTGTCCGCCCAGGGCGGCCTCGTCGACCTCGGGACGGGGCGGCCGGTCGGGCAGCGCGATCTCCCGCGTCACCAGCGGCTCGTACGGCACCTGGTCGAGCAGGTGGGTGATGAGGTTGAGGCGCCCCCGCCGCTTGTCGTCGGTCCGCACGACGTACCACGGCGCCCAGGCCGTGTCGGTGGCGGCGAACATGTCGTCCCGGCACCGGCCGAAGTCGTCCCACCGTGTGTACGACAGGAGGTCCATGTCCGACAGCTTCCAGACCTTGCGCGGGTCGTCGATGCGGCTCTGCAGCCGCTTGGTCTGCTCCGCCTCGCCGACCTCGAGCCAGTACTTGAGCAGGATGACCCCCGAGTCGACGATCGCCTGCTCGACCCCGGGCGTCATGGCCAGGAACCGCTGGGCCTCGTCCTCGGTGCAGAACCCCATGACGCGCTCGACGCCGGCACGGTTGTACCAACTGCGATCGAAGATCACGACCTCGCCGGCGGCCGGCAGGTGGGGGATGTAGCGCTGGACGTACATCTGGGACTTCTCGCGGTCGGTCGGTGACGGACAGCGCCACGATCCGGAAGACACGGGGGCTCACCTTCCCGGTGATCGCCTTGATCGTCCCGCCCTTGCCGGCGCTGTCGCGGCCTTCGAACACGACGCAGATCTTCGCCCCGGAGGACTTGACCCACTCCTGCATCGCCACCAGCTCCGCGTGCAAACCTCGGAGCTCCGCCTCGTACTCCTTGCGCTTCATCTTGGTGCTCATCTGACCCTTCACGATGGGGCAGCGACGGGTGGGCCGGCCCCACCCGGCCGCGGGTGGAACCGAGGACGCCGACCCGGCGGCTCACCCCGTAGGGGTGACGACGGGAGCCGGGCCGTGCGTAGCCTGGCACCCGTGCGCGTGGTCGACGTCGGGGCCACGGAGCTGGGACTGACACCGCTCGTGCGGGTGAAGCTGCGCCCGCCGGGGGTGCCGCCGCACTACGTCCATCGTGCCCGCCTGCTCGGGCTGCTCGACGAGGCCGTCGCGGCCCCGCTGACACTGCTGGTCGCCCCGGCGGGCTCGGGGAAGACGATGCTCCTCGCCGGTTGGACCGCCGCGGCGACGTTCCCCACGGCGTGGATCTCGCTCGACGAGGGCGACCGTGACGCCGCGCACCTGTGGCGGGCCGTCATCGTCGCCCTGGAGACGCTGTCGCCCGGCTGCGGTGCCGGCGCCTGGGGCATGTTGCACGGGCCGGAGACCGTCGTCGACGCGGTCGGGCAGCTCCTCGACGACATCGACCGGCTCCCGAACCCGCTCTCCGTCCTGGTCATCGACGACGCCCACCTGGCGAACGCCGGCGAGGCCGTGGCCGAGTCGCTGGCACTCTTCCTCCAACACCTCCCGCCGTGGCTCCGCGCGGTCGTCGCCTCCCGGCGGGACATGGAGCTGCCCCTCGACCGCCTGCGGGCCCGGGGCCAGCTGAGCGAGATCCGCTTCAACGAGCTCCGGTTCACCCGCGAGGAGGCCGACGACCTGCTCTCCCACCTGGCACCGTCGCTCGCGGACGACGAGATCGACGTCGCCGTCGCGGTGCGGACGGCTGGGCGGCGAGCCTGCAGCTGGCCGCGCTCGCCGCGCGCGCGGCCCAGGCGAGCGACGACGTCATGGCGCTCGGCCACGACGACGCCATGACCCAGGACTACATCGTCAACGAGATCCTCGCGGCCGAGGAGCCCGAGCTGGTCGGCGTCCTGGCCGACGTCGCCGTCGTCGACCGGATCAGCTCGGGCCTCGCCCGCGCCCTGACCGGGCGCCCGGACGCCGTCGACCTCCTCCGCCTGGCCGAGGCGCGGCGGACTCTTCGTGACCCGCGTCCCTGCGCCGGGGGCGTTCCAGATCCATGCGCTCGTGCGGGCCGCGCTGGTGGCCACGGCGGCGGCGACCGAGCCCGACCGCCTGGCCGGGCGGCACGAGCGCGCCGCCCGCTGGTACGAGGAGGCCGGCGAGACGGTCCTCGCGCTCGAGCACTGGCTGCGGGCCGACATGCCGCGCGAGGCGCTCCGGCTCGTGGCCGCGGAGCACGGCAGCCTCTGCGACGACGGCCGGGAGGAGGTGGTGCAGCGGACGATCGCCGCCATCCCCGCTGAGGTCGCCAACGCCGACCTCAGCGCCATGCTCGAGTTCGCCTGGTGCCACATGCTCGTCGACCGGCAACGTTTCATGGAGCTGGTCGAGGAGCTGACCTGGTGGGCGGACCGCCCCGGCACCGACGCCCGCCTGCGGCCACGGGTCACCATGCTGCTGGCGATCCGCGCCATGGTCGGCGGCCGTTGGGGCGACGGCGGCATGCTCGCCCGGCAGGCCATGACGACCATGGGGGACGGCTGGTGGCGGGACCCGCTGGGCCGGTTCGGCTGGAACACGGTGGCGCGGAACGCGGCCCTCTCCGAGCGGTGGGACGAAACGGCCGACGACGTCCGCGAGGGCGAGCGGGCGCTGAGCGTCGACCCCGAGCGGCGCCTCTCCTTCGAGGGCACGAGGGCGCTCGGCCACGCGCTCGCCGGCAGGCCCGTCGACGCCCTGCGCATCGCCGCCGCGGTCCGGCGTGCCGCCGCGGTCAGCAACATGTCGATGATGCGCCTCGAGCTCGGCGTGGCCGAGGCGATCGCTCACCGGGAGATGGGCGATCGCTCGCGGGCGCTCGGCGAGCTGGAGGCCCATGCCCGCACACCGGCCGGCGCGATGCTCTACTGCCAGGTCCTCGCGGGAGCGGAGCTCGTCACGGCCTACCTCGACCACGGGGACCTGGCCGCCGCCCGCCAGGAGCTGCGCGAGATCGAGGCGCTCGTCAAGGTCGAGGCGTTCGGGAGCGAGGGCCTCGACTGGGTCGCCCGGGCGGGCACGCTCGTCGCGCTGGCCGAGGGTGCGGTCGGCGAGGCCCGCCGCTGGACGGGCCTGATCGACGATCCGTTCTGGGCCCGAGTGTGCGCCGCCCGCATCGACCTGGCGACGGGGGGCGGCCCCGAGGTCGCGGCCACCCTCGACCGGGCCGTGCCCCGCTGCGTCCGCCACGAGGTCGTGCGCGCGCATCCTGCAGGCCCGGGCCGTGCACGACCGGGAGCAGTCCCTCCGGCACATGTCCGTCGCGGTGGAGAAGGCCGCCGCCGCCGGGCTGCTGCAGACCGTGGCGTCGGAAGGCCCCGACGTCGTGCTCCTCGTCGAATGCGCAGCCGACCGAGCGCCGGAGGAGTGGCTCGACCGCCTGCGCCGGGCTGCGACCCCGACCGGAGGCGTGCCCGTGGCCGCGGGCGACCATGTGGCCACGCTGACAGGCCGGGAACGCGACGTGCTGCGGCTACTCGCCGGCCGGCTCACCGTGCGGGAGATCGCCGCCGAGCTCTACGTGTCCCCCAACACCCTCAAGTTCCACCTGAAGACGATCTACCGCAAGCTGGGCGTCGGTTCGCGCGCCGAGGCGGCGGAGGTGGCTCGGAGCATGTCTGCGCTGCCCCAGCGGTAGGCACGGCCGGCCCGAGCTCGGCCAGCACCTTGGCGGCCTGGCGCGCGAACTCCGCGCGGGAGATCAGGCCACACGCGAGCAGGTCGGCGAGCTCGGTGAGAGAGGCTGCGGGATCGACCATGGCCGCCCAGCTCACCCCCGGCTCGTCCGTGCGGACGGGAGGCCGGACCAACAGGTCAGGGCGCTGGCTGCGGGGGATTGGGTCTCGACGCATCGTCACCGTCCTCGCTCGTCATCGGGTACCTCTTCGACCGCGGCCTCCACCCGGACAGCCGGGATGCGCTCGCCGGCGACGATGCGGCCGCCCGCGCGCCGCGCTGCGCTCGACAGCTGCTGCGCCCAGCGGTCCTCCGCCACCACGACGAGCCCGACCTCGCCCGGCCGCACGGCCCGCGAGGCCAGCGCCAGGTCGTTCTCGCTCAGCATCCCGACCTCACCGTCGAAGGCCGAGAGCGCCACCGGGTCGTCGACGTCCCCGAGCTCCACGACCTCGAGGCCGCCGTCCGGGCTCCGCTCCAACACGACGAGGTCGAGCACCCGGATCCGCTGCGACTGCACAAGGTCCGTCACGGCGGGCACGACACCCGCCAGCGAGGCTCGGTCGGGCAGCACGACGACGAAGTACTCGACCAGCTCGGTGGCCAGCTCGGGCTCTGGTGCGTCGCTCAAGATTCGTCCCGACCCCTCCTGCCCTCGGGGGCACGATGCATCGTGACCCGAAGGCGAGTGGTAGAACACCACCCCAACGCGGGTGGTCACGGTCACGATCCACCCCGACCCGGGTGGGGTCGCCCCACCCCCGGCGCCCCCAGCATGAGCGGCGGAGACGAACGCACCGACGAAGGAGCGCAGCGATGGACAGCACTGACGCGGGGCCCATCGACGTGGTCATGCTCGGGTTCCCGGGCAACGAGTTCAACGGAGGCATCGGGCCGGCGTTGCGGGACCTCGTGGTCCGCGGGCTGGTGCGGGTCGTCGACCTGCTGTTCGTGTACAAGGACACGGACGGGACCGTGGGCTCGCTCGAGCTCGGCGGCCTCGGGGCATCGCTGGAGCCGAGCTTCGTCGACCTCGACGGCCAGCTCGGCGGCGGGCTCCTCGACGCCGACGACGTCGAGGAGGTCGGGGCTGCGATCGAGCCCGGGAACTCGGTGGCCGTCATCGCCGTCGAGAACCTGTGGGCCATCCCGTTCATCGATGCCGTGCGCGACGCCGGTGGCCTGCTCGTCGACCAGATCCGCGTCCCCTCCGACGTGGTCGCCGAGGTTCGAGAAGCCGCCCGGCAGGACACCTAGATCCAGAGGAGATGACGATGGGACTCATACGGGGAATGGCGCGCACCGCGGTCGTCGCCGGGACGGCGACGGCGGTGTCGAACCGCGTCTCGCGACGGCAGGCCAACCGCTGGAACCAGCAGGCGGATGACCAGGCGTACGAGCAGCAGCAGCAGCAGTACCAGCAGCAGCAGTACCAGCAGCCGCCGCCGCAGTATGCGGCGCCCGCCCCCCCGCCGCCACCGGCCCCTGCGGCACCCGCCACGGGTGGCGCCGGCGACATGTCGGCCGAGCTCGAACGACTCGCCAACCTGAGGAACCAGGGGATCCTCAGCGACGAGGAGTTCGCGGCGGCCAAGGCCAAGGTCCTCGGGATCTGACCTACCACCCCCGCCGGGGTGGCGCCCGCCCACCCTGGCGGCGGTCATGGTCAGGCCCTAGGGGACGCCGCGCGCGTTCAACCACATACTTGGAGGTAGCACGATGTTCATTGCCGAGTTCGGGACCGGGCAGGTGTTCTGGTCCGTTCTCTGGATCACGTTGTTCGTCATCTGGATCTGGCTGCTGATCGCCGTCTTCGGCGACATCTTCCGCAGCGACGACCTGTCCGGCTGGGGCAAGGCCCTGTGGTCGATCTTCATCATCTTCCTGCCGTACCTCGGCATCTTCGTGTACCTGATCGCCCGGGGCCACAAGATGCAGGAGCACGCGGTGGCTGCCGCCCAGGCCAACGACCAGCGCATGCGTGAATACGTCCAGAGCGTGGCCACCGACAGCACCAGCACCGCCGACGAGCTGGCACGGCTGGCCGAGCTCCGCCAGCAGGGCGTCATCAGCGACGCCGAGTTCGAGCAGCTCAAGGCCAAGACAATCGCCTGAGGCCCGGTGACGGACACCTCCCCCGCCGCCCCGCCCCGTGCGCTGGGGGTGCGGCAGGCCGCGTTCATCGGCGTGGGGGCGATGGTCGGGGCCGGGATCTTCGCACTGCTGGGCGCGGCCGGGGAGGTGGCCGGCGCGGCCGTCTGGCTCTCGTTCCTCATCGCGGGCGCCGTCGCCGGCCTGCAGGGGTACTCGTTCGCCAAGTTCGGCGCGCGGTACCCCACGGCCGGCGGCCTGCTCGAGTACGTGCGCCGGGGCTACGGCGACGGCCACGTCACGGGAGTGATCGCGTGGCTCCTGCTGGGTGCGAACGCCATCATCACCGGCATGGTCGCCGTGTCGTTCGGCAGCTACGCCAGCGAGGCGGTCGCCGACGGGAGCACGGGCTGGGTCAAGGCCTTCGCAGTCGTCGTCGTGCTCGTCATGTCGCTCCTCAACATCCTCGGGTCCCAGGCCGTGGCCAGGGCCCAGACGGTCGTCGTCATCGTGGTGATCGGCATCCTCACGCTGTTCGCCGTGTCGACGCTCGCGAACCTCGACGCCGACCTCCTGGCGTTCTCCGGCTACCCGTCGCTGAAGTACATCGTGTCGAGCGTCGCGCTGACGTTCTTCGCCTTCCTCGGCTTCGGCATCATCACGTTCACGGCGAAGGACCTCGCCGACCCGGCCCGCGAGCTCCCGAAGGCCGTCTACCTGGCGCTCGGGATCGCCACCGTCATCTACGTCGCGGTGGCGCTGGGCGTCTTCGGCACGCTCACGGTCAACGAGGTCATCGAGTCCGGGGGCACCGCGCTGGCGGTCGCCGCCGAACCGACGCTCGGCCGGGCCGGCTACTGGCTCATGAGCGTGACCGCGCTGTTCGCCACCGCCGGGGCGACCAACTCGGGGCTGTACCCCGCCGCGGGCCTGTGCGAGGAGATGGCGTCCGTCGGCCAGTTCCCGCCCTCGCTCGGGCGCCGGGTCGCGGGCCGCGTTCCGGCCGGGCTCGCCGTCACGGCCCTGGTGGCGATCATCCTCGCCGTGGGGTTCGACCTGAACGCGATCGCGTCGATCGGCAGCGCGATCGCGCTCGTGGTCTTCGGGCTCGTGACCGCGGGCCATCTCCGCGTGCGCGACGAGACCGGCGCGAACGTCGCGATGCTCCTCCTGGCCATCGTGACCACGGTCGTCGTGCTGGTGGCCTTCACCTTCACGACCCTGGTCGAGGAGCCCGCCACCGCGGTCGCCCTGGTGGTGATCCTGCTCCTGAGCATCGCGCTGGACGCCGCATGGAAGCGGGCCCGCGCCCCGCAACCCGTCTCACCCTGAGACACGTGCGCCGGACGCCAGGTCGGCACGGGCGCCAGG
Source organism: uncultured Acidimicrobiales bacterium (assembly GCA_963842395.1). Classification (GTDB taxonomy): domain Bacteria; phylum Actinomycetota; class Acidimicrobiia; order Acidimicrobiales; family VFJN01; genus ZC4RG19. The sequence continues at coordinate 90,222 of CAWJGJ010000001.1, read as the reverse complement.
TGGTTTCTCCTTGTGCGACGGCCACCGCTACGACGACTGGCGTTCCTCACGTCGGCGTCCGGCGCAGTGACGCCAGCTTTGGGGCGTTCGTCGAGGTGCACATGACGACCTCGGTGTCGTTCCAGGTGAACGCGATCGGGACGACCCTCGGGGTGCCGTCCTTGGCCACGTACGCCAGACGGGTGAGGTCCCGGTTGAGCATCTCCTGGCTGATCGGCTTCCTCAGGATCTCGGCGACGTCGCTCGGCGAGCCTCGGTGGTGCTTGAGTGACAGGTCCTTGGCCATGGTGTGTGCTCCTCGTCTGACAGCGGCCCGGCTGGCCGCGTTCACACTGGGACGGAGCAGAGACCCGACTCTCGACACGACCGGCAGGATTTCACTCAGCGTGCTGGCACCGGGGGGACACGACAGCCTCGCCAGTGCCGGCCTCGACCGGCACTTGCGGGACGGGCGCCGGGTCCTTCGGTGCTACGAGTGCGCGATCCTCGCGCCCTCCCAGCAGGTCCGACTCGGGGACCGATGAGAAATGGCGGCGGCGCCGGTCTGACTACGGTCCGCCAGGTGCCTGCGACCGCAGCAAGGGAGAACAACCCATGAGACCGCTCCGATACGCCATCAACGTCACCCTCGACGGTTGCTGCGATCACCGGGTGGGGGTCCCGGACGAGGAGTCCGATCGCTACTGGGCCACCCAGCTGGCACGAGCCGACGCCCTTCTCTTCGGCCGGGTGACCTACGAGATGATGGAGGGGGCGTGGCGGCAGCCGGCGACGGGAACGTGGCCTGACTGGATGGCTGACTGGATGATCCCCTTCGCCGAGACGATCGACAGTGCGAAGAAGTACGTCGTGTCGGGCACCCTGGACCGGGTCGATTGGAACGCGGAGCTGGTGCAGGGTGACCTGGGGAAAGCCGTTCAGGAGCTCAAGCAGGAGCCTGGCGAAGGCCTGTTCGTGGGAGGCGTGACCCTCCCGCTGGCCTTGGCGGACCTCGGATTGATCGACGAGTACGAGTTCCTCGTGCTGCCCGTCGTGGCGGGCCACGGCCCGACGTTGTTCGCCGGCCTGAGCGAGCGGCTCGAGCTGAAGCTCGTGGGGCGCCAGGAATTCCGGTCGGGGGCGGTCGCTCTGCGTTACCAGCCCAGTGGAGTCACGGCTTGAAGGTCGGCTGCCCCTGGGCACGCGGGCCTGGCAGCTCCGCCACAACGCCGAGCATCGCCGGGACCGCCGCGCGCAGCGGCTGCCCGGACCGAGGGGACAACCTGCTAGCGGCGACAACAACGCCGCTAGCAGGGGGTGTGTGCCCCCATACGGGTCGTATGAAGGCACATACGTGGGCCGTAAGGGATTCGAACCCCTGACCCCCTGCGCGTCATGCAGGTGCTCTAGCCAACTGAGCTAACGGCCCGATGGAGGGAGCAAGGTACCACATGCCTTCGCACCCCCTGCCATCGGGTTGGGAGTCTTGGACCCGCTGGCCGGTAACCTGTTCCGAATGGCCCACGACGGAGGTCCTGACCTGACGGAGACCACCCCCGATCCGCTGACGCCCGAGCTGGCACCCTTCGTGGTGCAGGCGCGCGCCGACCTCGAGCAAGCCACCGACGGGCTCGATCACGAGGCCGCCGTCGAGCACCTCAAGGCCATGATGGCCCGTGCCGAGGTGCAGGCCTCACGCCTCGGGTTCAGCTTCCCGGAGCCCGAGGTCGCGGCCGAGACGCTGGCGTTGGGCGAGGGTTCGGTCGTGCTGGTCCAGCGGCTCAGCGATCCGGGTCACGGCGCCTGACGCACGCGCCGTCCCGGGGGCACTAGAGGTTGCCCCGAGCCTCCTGCGCCCGTTCGATCGCCTCGAACAGCGCCTTGAAGTTGCCGGCGCCGAAGCCGGTCGCCCCGGCCCGCTGGATGATCTCGAAGAACACCGTCGGCCGGTCGCACAGGGTCTCGGTGAAGATCTGCAGCAGATGGCCGTCCTGGTCGCGGTCGACCATCACGCCCAGCTCGGCCAGGTCCTCCCATGGCAGGTCGACCCCGGCCATGCGCTCCCGGGCCTCGGCGTAGTACTCGGGCGGCACCGTCAGGAAGCCCACCCCGCGCTCGCGCAGGGCCCGCACCGCCGTGACGATGTCGGGCGTGTGGAGGGCCATGTGCTGCACACCGGGTGACCGGTAGTAGTCGAGGTACTCCTCGATCTGGCTCTTGCGGCGCCCGTCAGCCGGCTCGTTGAGGGGCAGGACCACCTTGTCGTGGTTCCACACCACGGTCGACATCAGCGCCGAGTACTCGGTGGAGATCTCGTCGTCGCCGAAGTGGATCAGCGGGTCGAAGCCGAGGACGTGCTCGTAGTAGTCGACCCACTGCTCGAGGTGCCCCTTCTCGACGTTGGCCACGATGTGGTCGAAGCGGGTGAGACCGACGGGCGGGCCGGCGGGCCGGGTGAGCCTCGGCTCGGTGAACCCGGGGGCGAACTCGCCGGTGTAGGCGGACCGGTCGAGGAAGGTGTGCACGGTCTCGCCGTAGGTGCGAATGGCCGAGTGGTGGATGGCACCCAGGTCGTCCGTGTCGACGCGGGGCGGGCGCCAGGGCAGCGCACCCCTGGCCAGGGCGGCGTCGTAGGCCGCCTCGGCATCGTCGACGAGGAAGCAGACGTCGCGCACGCCGTCGCCGTGGGCTCGGACGTGCTCGGCGATGGGCCCGTCGGGGGTGAGCGACCCGGTGACCATGAAGCGGATGCGGCCCTGCTGGAGCACGTGGGACACCCGGTCGCGCCGGCCCGTCTCCGGCCCCGCGTACGCCACCACCTCGAACCCGAACGCCGAGGCCAGGAAGCCGCTGAACGCCCTCGCGTTGCCCACCCACCATTCGACGTGGTCGATGCCGCCGAGGACCGGCGGCTGCCGGTCGCCCTCGGGCCGGGCGGTCAAGGTGTCGGGCATCGGTTCCCCTTCGTCGCGTCACGACCATACTGCGGAACCCAGGAAAGGCATCGGCGTGTCGCCAGTCAACAGGCGCGTCACCAATTGGTCACTTTGGTCAGCAACCGCGACATTGTGGTAGACACATTGCCCATGTTGCCCACCGGAATCGACGCGCTCGACGCCCGGCTGATCAGGGCGATGTGCGACACGCCCCGCGCGGGGGTGATGGAGCTTGCCCGGCAGCTCGGGGTGGCCCGAGGGACGGTACAGGCGCGGCTCGACAAGCTTCAACAGCGCGGCGTCATCTGCGGATTCGACCCCGACCTCAACCTGCGGGCCATGGGCTACGAGGTCCTGGCCTTCGTCAGCCTGGAGATCGCCCAGGGGCACCTCGACGACGTGTGCCGGCACCTGCGCGAGATCCCCGAGGTGCTGGAGATCCACTCGGTGACCGGCACGGGCGACCTGCACTGCCGGGTCGTGGCCCACACCAACGACCACCTCCAGCACGTCATCGGCCGATTGCTCGAGGTGACAGGCATCAGCCGGACGACGACGCAGATCGCGCTCACCGAGCAGCTCCGCCACCGGGTCCTGCCGCTGGTCGAGCTGGCCATCGACGACGAGCTCGACCAGCACGCCGCGGGCTGAGCGGGTCCGCGGACAGGTTCGCCTCTCGGCGCAGCCTCAGAGCCGGCGCTCACCCCTCCACCGGGACGATCTCGGTGAGGCCTGCCAGGGCCAGCAGGTCGACGAGCTCCCGCGAGGCGTACCGCAGCGCCACCCGGAGGCCACGGCGGCGGGCGACGAGCTGCAGGCGGGCCAGCGCCTCGATCGCGACCCCGTCCGCGGCCACCCGCGGCCCCACCTCGCAGAGCACCCGGGCCACCCCGCGGCGGTCCATGAGCCGGCAGGCCCGGTCGTAGAGCGCGGGGAGATCCGCGGGGGTGAGGGGTCCGTCGACGACGAGCACGACGGTGCGCGGATGGGGAGCGTGCACGCGGCCTCCGGTGGTCGGTCCGACCACTTCGACCGGCCCGTGGCCCGGAACTCATCGGCCCGCACCCCGCCTCCCCGCCGGAAAACGCGGACTTCGCGCCCCAACGGCGTAGCCTCGTCGTGCACGATCGATGCCCGAAGTACGCACGATCGGTTCGGACAGAACAGATAGGCAGCACCACCATGGCAGTCGGTACGGTCAAGTTCTTCAATGCGGAGAAGGGTTACGGGTTCATCTCCCGTGACGGTGAGGATGACGTGTTCGTCCACTACTCCAACATCCAGGGCAGCGGCTACCGCTCCCTCGAGGCCGGCCAGCAGGTCGAGTTCGAGGTCGGCCCCGGCCGCAAGGGCGACGAAGCGCAGAACGTCAGGGTGGTCTGAGCCGGCGTGTCACGCCGCCGCACCACCTTCGGGAAGCTGCAACGCGACCGCGACAAGCAGGCCAAGCAACGGGCCAAGCAGGAGCGGAGAGCTGAGCGGGCCGAGCAGGGTGACGAGCCCGACGAGGACGTCACGCCGGAGCCTGTCGTCGACCAGGCCACGGTCCTCGCCCAACTCGCCGACCTGCACGCCGCGTTCGACGACGGCCGCATCGGGTTCGACGACTTCGAGGCACGCCGCGAGGAGCTCACGAGCCAGCTGCGCATCGACTGAGCCTGTTTTCCCACCCATCCGCTCGGCGCCTGCCGGTGCGGAGTCCATGAGCAACCTCGCGGCCTTGGTCGAGACCGGCATGGCTCTCGATGACGACGTGCTGATCCGGCTCCTCGCCGTGGCCCTGCCCGGCGTCGCGGGAGGCCTACGAGGGCTGACGGCGCCTCCCGGCCGCGGGCCGACGCCCCTGGCCCGGCTCAGACGGGCGACGGCAGCGGGCCGTGGTGCAGCCGCACGACCGTGCCCGTCGCCGACGAGCGCAGCTGCACGAGGTCGCACAGCTGGTTGACGATCCACAGGCCCCGCCCGCCCACCTGGTCGGGTGCGGGCGGCAGCCGGCCGACCATGGCGTCGGTCACCCAGCCGTCGTCGCGCACCTCGCACACCACCGTGGTCCCGTTGGTCCACGTCAGGATCTGTCGGGCGCCGTCGGCATGGCGCAGGCTGTTCGACACGACCTCGTCGACCGCCAGCACGAAGTCGTCCACGTGAGGGCCGAGGCCGGCCGCGGCGCCGACCCGCGGACGTGGCGCCGCACCGCCCGCAGGTCGTGCAGCGGCCCCGGGACCATCGCCGCGGAGGCGGGCGGCTCGGGCAGCGCCTCGGCCATGAGGGCGGCCGTGTCGAGCGCGAAGCCGCCCGGCCGGCCGGCGGGGTCGACCCACCCCGTCGCGGCGGGCGCCACCTCGGGATGCGAGCTGAAGGCACCGTCGACGGTGTCGGCCCCGAGCCCCGACGTGTCGTACGGACAGAGCAGGTGGAACTGCGCGTCGGCGAACGCGAGGTTGAGGAGGGTCTCGTGGTGCCGGCACTCCACGAGCTCGGCGGCCGACCGGCCCGGCCACGCCGGCTCGCCGATGCCCCATAGCACGGGTGCCTCGCGGTGCGCCTCCGCGAACGCCAGCCACGCAGGGATGATACGGGCGGGGTTGTGGCCCACCACGCCCATGTCGTCGAACTCGATCGCGGGTGCCCGCCCGCCCAAGGCCGCACGCAGCGTGTCACCCTTCTGCCGATCCGTCATCACGAGCGCCGGATGACCGCCGGCCACGGCGGGCTCCAGGAACGCGAGCGCGCCGGCCACGAAGGCATCGGTCCCCGCGTACAGGAACGCCGCATGGTGGAAACCCGCCGCACTCATGAGGAAGCAATACCCGCTGACCGGCCCGGCGATGCCCCGGGCCCGCCCGGTCGTCCGCCCACGGGCACGCGGCGCTTGACAGCCCGAGGCGGGCCATCGACAGTGGCGTACCCCATGGACGGGTCGTGGGGCGCAGGGGGAGGGACAGGTTGACGTACGACGCCGTGCCCGAGCGGGTCGAGATGCAGCGGTCGGGTCGCGATCCCGAGGTCATGCGGGACCGGTTGGAGGCGTGGATCACGACGCGGCTGCCGGCCGGCGCGTCGCCCCGCATCACGTCCGTGGCGGGCACCGCGGCCAACGGCATGTCCAGCGAGACGCTGCTGATCGACGCCGAATGGACGGAGGGTGGCGACGGCGGCGGGGCCCGGGCGCCGCGGCACCTCGTGGCGCGCCTCGCCCCCCGGCCCGAGGACGTGCCGGTGTTCGACCGCTACGACCTCGACCACCAGTTCGACACCATCCGCCTCGTGGCCGAGCTGACCGACGTGCCCGTGCCGCCGCCCTGGTGGTACGAGCCCGACCCTGAGCCCGTGGGGGCGCCCTTCTTCGTCATGGGGAGGGTCGACGGGCGCGTGCCGCCCGACGTGATGCCCTACAACTTCGGCGACAGCTGGCTGGCCGACGCCACCACGGCCGAGCAGCGCCACCTGCAGGACGCCACGATCGGCGCGATCGCCGGTCTGCACGCCATCGACCGCCCGGTCGACCGGTTCGGCTTCCTGCGTCCGGCCACCACCGGCGACACACCGCTGCGCCGCCGGGTCGCGGTGGTCCGCGACTGGTACGAGTGGGCGGTGGCGGGCGGGCGGCGCTCACCGCTCGTCGAGCGGGGGCTCGCCTGGCTCGACGACCACTGGCCGAGCCACGAGGGCGAGCCGGTGCTGTGCTGGGGCGACTCCCGCATCGGCAACGTCATCTACGACGGGTTCGAGCCGGCGGCCGTGCTCGACTGGGAGATGGCGACGTTGGGCCCGCCGGAGCTCGACGTCGCCTGGCTGGTGTACGCCCACCGCCTGTTCGAGGACGTGGCGGCGACGTTCGGGCTCCCCGGCATGCCCGACTTCCTGCGGCGCGACGACGTGACGGCGACGTACGAGGCGGCGTCGGGCCACGCCCCCCGCGACCTCGGCTGGTACGGGACGTTCGCGGCGCTGCAGTACGCCATCGTGTTCCTCCGCATCGGGGCGCGCGCCGTGCACTTCGGCGAGAAGGACGCTCCCGACGACGTCGACGAGCTGATCATGAACCGCGAGCCGCTCGAGCGCATGCTCGCCGGCGACTACTGGAGCTGACGTGCTGCCGGTCCCCCTCGACGAGTACCCACTGCACCAGACGCCGCTGTCGCTGCGCTACGTGGCGACCAGCGACCGGAACTTCTACGACCGGGCCTACTTCAACGCCCACGACCGCACGGGCGACATCTTCTTCGTGGCCGGGATGGGCGTGTACCCGAACCTCGGGGTCATCGACGGCTTCGGCACCGTGCGCCGGGGCGACCGGCAGTGGACGGTGCGCTGCTCGGACTCGCTCGGCGACGACCGCCTCTCCCCCACCGTCGGGCCCTACCGGGTCGAGGTCGTCGAGCCGCTGCGGCGGATCCGCCTGGCGTGCGATACGCCCGACCGCGGCCTGGCCTTCGACCTCGTGTGGGAGGGCTCGTTCCCCGCGGTCATGGAGCAGCCCCACGTCATGCGGTCGGGGCCGCGGGCCATCCTCGACGCCTCGCGCTTCGCCCAGGTGGGCACATGGTCCGGCACGCTGACGATCGAGGGCGAGGACATCGCCGTCACGCCCGACCGCTGGGTGGGCACCCGCGACCGCTCGTGGGGCATCCGGCCCGTCGGCGAGGGCGAGCCCGCCGGACGGCCGGCCGACGATCCCACGGCCGGGCTCTGGTGGCTGTACGTGCCCCTGCGGTTCGACGACTGCGCGGTGATCGTCATCGTGCAGGAGCAGCCCGACGGCTTCCGCACCCTCAACGACGCCACCCGCGTGTGGCCCGACGGGCGGGTCGACCAGCTCGGCTGGCCGGAGATCGAGATCGCCTACGCACCGGGCACCCGCGTCCCCGAGCGGGCCACCATCGGCCTCACCGAGCGGGGCGGCAAGCCCCTCACGCTGGAGGTGGCCTCGCTCGGCTACGTAGCCCTGCACGTCGGCGCCGGGTACGGCGGCGACCCCGACTGGGGGCACGGTCAGTGGCGCGGCCCCGGGTACGTGGAGGGCGCGACCTACGACCTCACCGACCCCGCCGTCGTCGCCCGCATCCCCTTCGGCGTGCTCGACCACGTCGGCCGGGCCACGCTCGACGGGCGCGAGGGGTGGGGCCTGTTCGAGCACGGCACGATGGGCCGCCACGAGCCGTCGGGCTTCACCGGCTGGGACTCGGTCGCCCCCTGATGGCCGAGGGGCAGCACGACGGCACGACCAGCCGGGTCGCCAAGCTGGTGGCCGAGCTGACGTTGGACGAGAAGGCGGGGCTCACCGCCGGGGCCGACATGTGGCACACGGTCGCCGTGCCCCGCCTCGGCATCCCCGAGGTGCGGCTCACCGACGGGCCCAACGGCGCCCGGGGCACCCGCACCGGCGCCGTCGGCCCCACCGCCACCTGCATGCCGTGCGGCACGGCGCTCGGCGCCACGTGGGACCCCGAGCTGGTGGCCCGGGTCGGCGGCGTCATCGGCGCCGAGGCCCGCGCCAAGGGTGCCCGCGTGCTCCTGGCGCCGACCGTCAACATCCACCGCTCGCCCCTGGCCGGCCGCAACTTCGAGTGCTACTCGGAGGACCCCCTCCTCTCCGGCGCGCTGGCCGCGGCGTACGTGCGCGGCGCCCAGGCTCAGGGCGTGGCCACCACGGTCAAGCACCTGGTGGGCAACGAGGCCGAGCACGAGCGCTACACCATGAGCTCCGACATCGACGACAGGGCGCTACGGGAGATCTACCTGCGGCCCTTCGAGGCGGCCATCCGGGACGGGGGCTCGCTGGGGCTCATGACCAGCTACAACCGCGTCAACGGCCGCTGGTGCAGCGAGCAAGTCTCCCTGCTGACGGGCATCGTCCGGGACGAGTGGGGGTTCGACGGCTTCGTCGTCACCGACTGGTTCGCCGTCACCGGCACCGTCGCCTCGGCCGACGCAGGCGTCGACCTGGAGATGCCCGGCCCGGCCCGCGCCTTCGGTCCCGCGCTGGCCGACGCGGTGCGGGCAGGCCAGGTCGACGAGGCGACCCTCGACGCCCAGGTGACCCGCCTGCTCACGGTCTTCGAGCGCATCGGCGCCCTCGACGACGACGGGCCCGGGGACGAGGCCAGCCCGGACGATCCCGAGCACGGCGCCACGGCCCGCCGGGCGGCGACCGACGCGATGGTGCTGCTGGCCAACGACGGGCTGCTGCCGCTTGACGCCGGCACCACGCGCACGGTGGCGGTGATCGGCCCCAATGCGGCCCGGGCCCGGATCATGGGCGGCGGGTCCGCCTCCCTGCGGGCCGGACGGTTGGTGACGCCGCTCGACGCGCTGCGGGAGGCGCTGGGCGACCGCGTGGCGGTGGTCCACGAGCCCGGCTGCGACATCGCCAGGGAGACGCCGCTGCTGGGCGGCGCGGGCACCGCGGCGCCCGGCGGCGACACGGGGTTCGACGTCGACTGGTTCGCGGGGCCCGACCTGGCCGGTGACCCGGTGCACCACAGCCACGTCCCGACAGCCGAGGTCTTCGGGCTCGAGCCGCCCGTGCCCGGCCTCGGGCACGAGGGCTGGTCGTGCCGGCTCCACAGCGCGCTCACCCCCGCCGTCTCGGGCAGCCACCTGTTCACGCTGGTGCAGGGCGGCCGCGCCCGGCTGCTGCTGGACGGCGGCGTGGTCATCGACGGCGTGACCGACCCGCCGCCGCGGGGCACCGCCTACTACGGGCGGGGCAGCATCGAGGTCGAGGCCCGGGTCGAGCTGCAGGCGGGCCGACCTGTCGAGGTCACCGTCGAGCTCGGCACCACGCGCCCCTCCGGTGCGGCCCGCATCGGCCACCGGCCGCCCGAGCGCGCCGACCTGATGGAACGGGCCGTCGAGGCGGCGGCGGGCGCCGACGCGGTCGTGCTGGTGGTGGGCACGACCGGCGAATGGGAGTCGGAGGGCCACGACCGCACCACGATGGACCTGCCCGGCCGGCAGGACGAGCTGGTGCGCCGCGTGCTGGCGGCGAACCCGGCGACCGTGGTGGTCGTCAACGCCGCGGCGCCCGTGACGATGGACTGGGCGGACGACGCCCGGGCCGTGTTGCAGGTCTGGTTCGGCGGGCAGGAGATGGCTGCGGGGCTGGCCGACGTGCTGCTGGGCGCGGCCGAGCCGGCCGGGCGGCTGCCGGCGACCGTGCCGGTGCGCCTGGAGCACAACCCGTCCTACGGCAACTTCCCGGGCGAGAACGGGCACGTCCGGTACGGCGAGGGCGTCCTCGTGGGCTACCGGTGGTACGAGGCCCGCCGCCTGCCGGTGCGCTTCCCGTTCGGGCACGGGGGCTCGTACACCACCTGCGAGCTGGGGCGGGCCTCACTCTCGTCGCCCGGCTTCGACGCCGGCGGCGACCTCGGCGCCGGCGGGCGCCTCACCGTCTCTGTCCCTGTCAGCAACCGGGGCGACCGGCGGGGGGCCGAGGTGGTGCAGTGCTACGTGGCCCCGCCCGCCACCCGGGTGGTGCGCCCGCCGAAGGAGCTGGCCGCCTTCGCCAAGGTCTGGCTCGATCCCGGAGAGTCGGCCACCGTCGACCTCGTGCTCGACCGTCGGTCGTTCGCGTACTGGCACCCGGGCCAGCCCGATCGCGCCGAGGTGGCCGAACGGGCGGTGGCGGTGCCCATGGCCGGGGGCCGGGGGGCGGCCGACCCACCCGGGTGGCGGGTCCATCCCGGTCGCTACGAGCTGCACGTCGGCACCAGCTCGGCCGCCATCGCCGAGGTGCTCACCGTCGACGTCACCTCCTGATCCGGCCGCGGGAACCGGGGCGGGCCGCCCGATCGGGCCCGCGGCCGGCCGGCCGCGCCGACCGTCCGCTCCCGCCGAATTCGACCGGGGCGGCCCGACCGGCAGGGTTAGCGTGCGCCTCATGACCGACGGCCCCCACTTCGCACCGGGACAGGTCGTCACGGTGTTCCGCAGCCGGCCCCGCGCCGAGGCCGCGGCCGAGTACGAGGACATGGCCCCCCGCATCCTCGCCCTGGCGCGCGCCGTGCCCGGCTTCGTCGACGCCAAGTCGTTCACGGCCGACGACGGGGAGCACGTGACGATCGCGACCTTCACCGACGAGGACAGCCAGCGGGCCTGGCGCGAGCAGGCCGAGCACCGGGTCGCCCAACACGCGGGACGCGACCGCTTCTACGCGAGCTACTCACTGCAGGTGTGCCACACCGTCCGCGCCCGGGCGTTCTCCCGCCCGGCCGAGACACCCCTGTTTGACGGCGCCGCCGACGGTTAGCGTCTGCACCGGCATTCGAGCCGCATCCCGAGAAGGAGCCGACATGGCTGACGTGATCACTGGCCTCGCGGACACCGACATCGCCACGGAGTGGCGCCACGAGAAGGCCAGCCAGATGGCCGACGACGACGCCACCGATCCGCAGGACCAGACCGACGGCAGCGATGACGCCGACGGCACCGACTCCGACGGCGACTCGGACGACAGCGACGCGGACGGCACCGACTCCTGAGCCCGGGAACGTCACCCACGCCCGACGCGCTCGACCGCTGCGTCGGCGACGCCCGCCTGTTCCTGTCGTCGTCGTTCGGCGCCACGCCGCACCTGTGGCGCTCGGACGGCACGTTCGACGACGTGCTGTCCCTCGGCGACGTCGACCGGGCGCTCACCGGGGCGGGCCTCCGCCGACCTGCGTTCCGCCTGGTCCGGGACGGCGAACCGCTACCGGCGTCCGGCTACACCCGCACGGCCCGCACCGGGGGGTCGCGCATCGACGACCTGATCGACGCCGGGCGGGTGCTCGACCTGTTCGCCGGCGGCGCCACCATCGTGTTGCAGTCGCTGCAGCGGTGGTGGCCGCCCGCCGGCCGGTTCTGCCGTGACCTCGAGCTCGCGCTCGGCCACGCGATCCAGGCCAACGCCTACCTGACGCCGGCGGGCGCGGCGGGCCTCGCACCCCATCACGACACCCACGACGTGTTCGTGCTCCAGGTGGCCGGCACGAAGCACTGGGTGGTGCGCGAGCCCGCCGTCGACATCCCCCTTCCCCGGCAGGTCTCCGACCATGCGGCCGCCGCGGCCCAGCCCGTCCTGTTCGAGACCGACATGGGCCCGGGCGAGGCGCTGTACCTGCCCCGGGGCTACGTCCACTCGGCGGCTGCCCAGGACGGGGTGTCCCTGCACATCACGGTGGGCGTGCTGGCGACCACCGTGACCGACGTCCTCCAGCGGCTGGTCGAGCTGGCCGGCGACGAACCGGCGTTCCGCCGCAGCCTGGCGCCCGGCTGGCCCTTCGACGAGGCGGCCGCGACCGCGGCGGTGAAGGCGGCGGTCGCCGACCTGGCCGGCTGGCTGGAGCAGGTGGATCCCGCCGAGGTGGCGACCGGGATGCGCGAGCGCTGGACGGCGAGCCGCACGCCGGCGCTGGACGGCCTGCTGCACGAGATCGCCGGCCTCGATCGCATCGGCGACGACACCACCGTGGTGCGCCGGGAGGGCACGATCGCCCTGCTGACCGTCGACGACGCCGGTGCCGGTGCGTCGGGCGGGGTCGACCCCGCCCCGGGGCCACCGGCCGCCCGCGCCCGCCTCACGCTCGGCGACCGCGAGGTCGTGCTGCCGGCGCCGCTGGCACCCGCCGTTCGGCGGCTCGTCGACGGGACACCCCGGCGCGTCGGCGACCTGGCCGACCTGCTCGACGCGCCCAGCCGGCTCGTGCTGGTGCGGCGCCTCGTGCGCGAGGGCGCCCTGCGCACCCGCGATCCGGCACCCGATGGCTGAGGGAACCGCGGTGCGCTGCGCCGCCGAGTCGCTCGCCCGCGGGGAGCCCCTGATCGCCACCGCCTCGCGGGTGCAGCGGTGGCTGATCGTCGAGCAGCCCGGTGCCTGGGGCAGCGACGCCCTGGCCCGCAGCCAGCTCGACCGCGACGTCGCCACCGCGCTCGCCGTCGAGGCCGACCGCCACCGGGTGCGCGTGCTGCTGGTGCGCAGGCCGGCGCGGCGACGGCCGCCGGAGGCGCGGCGGGTGTTCCTCGCCCACTCCGGCGCCGAGCGCTGGTGGATCGAGCAGCTCGACCTGCCCGCCGACGAGCCGGCCCGCCTCGCCGCCATCGACCTCGGCGTGCTCGCCTTCCCCGAGCCGCCCGGTGTGGGCGAGCCAGGGCCGCCGTCGATCCACCTCGTGTGCACCAACGGCCGCCACGACCCCTGCTGCGCCGACCTGGGACGGCCGGTCGTGCGGGCGCTGGCCGCGGCCCGGGCGCCCGAGGTGTGGGAGTCGTCACACGTCGGCGGCGACCGGTTCGCGGCCAACATCGTGTGCCTGCCCCAAGGGGTGTACTACGGCCGGGTCGAGCCGCCGGCGGCCGCGGCGCTGGTGGCCGAGCACCGCGCCGGGCGCGTCGACCTCGGCCACTACCGCGGGCGGAGCTGCCTGCCGCCGCCGGTGCAGGCCGCCGACCTCTTCGCCCGCGAGCACCTCGACGAGCGGCGCATCGACGGCCTGACCGTGCTGTCGACCGAGCACGGCGCGGGCGGCACCATCGTGGTGCTGGTGCAGCAGCGCGGCGGTGACGCCCACGAGGTGGTCGTCCGGCGCGAGCGCGCGCCCACGCCGGTGCAGCTCACCTGCAAGGCGCCCGAGCCCGGGCGCCCGTGGGCCTACCGTCGGGTGGACGTCCGCCCGGCGTGACCATGCCGCGGGGCCGACGGGGCCGACCCGGGCCCGGCTCCGGGACTCACGCCCGGCGGGGCCGGCGCCACATCGCCCACAACGGCGGGGAATCCGAGCAACGCAGCTCGAGCGACACCTCGAAGCCGTGGCGCTCGAACAGCGCCAGGTTCGCCGGCGACGTCGCCTCGAGATAGGCCGAGGCGCCCTCGCGGTCGGCCCGGTCGAGCACGAGGTCCAGCAGCGCGGAGCCGATGCCCCGGCCCTGCTGCTCGGGCACGACCCCGAGCAGGTCGAGGTAGTAGTGCGGGTCGCGGGGGTGGTTGCTGTCGAGCAGGTCGACCAGCTCGCCGATGCGGGGCAGGTCGTCGCCGGCCAGCGGCAGCAGCTCGGCCTCGAACCGCTCGTCGTCGGCGTGGGTGAACGTCACGCGCGGTGGCGCCCACACCGCCGCCCCGGTGCCGGTGTCGTTGACGTGGTTCTCGCCGTGCGGCTGGAAGCGACCGGCGAGCAGGCGCATCATCGCCGGCAGCACGACGCGACGGCGGGCGTCGTCGGGCACCATCCAGGTCATGACGGGGTCGTCGTGGAGGGCGGCGCCCAGGATGTCGCCGATCGCGACGAGGTCGGACGGGCGGCTCCTGCGCACGAGGTGGTGCAGGTCGACGTGAGTGGGGGTGGCGGGCACGATGAGACCCTCCGGCTCGGGGATCGGGGAGGATCACATCGTCCGCGCGGGGCGGCCTCCGGGCATGGGGAGGACGCCTTACCCGCCTCCCTATTTCCCTACGCCTTCCCTACGCCCGGTAGGTGACCGGGAGGCTCTGGAGTCCGCGGATGACCATGCGCTCGCTCCACACCGGGTCGCCGGCCAGGGCCAGGTCGTCGAGTCGGAACACCAGTGCGCCCAGGGCCACCTCGGCCTGCAGGCGGGCCAGGTGGGCGCCCAGGCAGTGGTGGACGCCGGAGCCGAACTGCACGTGGTGCGCGGCGTCGGACCGGTCGACCCGCACCCGGTCCGCCTCGGGCCAGCGGTCGGGGTCGCGGTTGGCGGCCCCGACAGAGGCGTAGATCACGTCGCCCGCCGCGACCGACCGGTCGCCGATCACCATCGGCCGCAACGCGATGCGCCGGACGAACTGGTTGGGCCCGTCGTACCGCAGCAGCTCGTTGACGGCGTTGGGGAGCAGGTCGGGCCGCGACCGCAGGAGCGCGAGCTGGTCGGGCTGGCGCATCAGGGCCAGCAGCCCGGTGCCGATCACGGCCATGGTCGGCTCGTGGCCGGCCACGTACAGGGTGACCACCTGCGCCACCAGCTCGTCGCGGGTGAGGCGGTCGCCGTCCTCCTCGGCCTGCACCAGCTCGGTGAGCACGTCGCCTGCGGGCGCGGCCCGCTTGGCCTCGATCTGGTGGTCGAGGTAGTCGTACATCTCGTCCATCAGCGCCTGGCAGCGGGCGTGCTCCTCGTCGTCGATGACGGGGTCGAGCATGCGGGCCACGGCCTGGATCCACGCCCGCACCCGGGGCGCGTCCTCGTCTGGCAGGCCCAGCATCTCGTTGAACACCGTCACCGGCAGCGGGTAGGCGAAGTCGCCGATGACGTCCATGGCGCCCCGCGGCGCCAGCGTGGCCATCGCCGCGTCGACCCGGGCGCCGACCATGGCCCGCAGGGCCTCGACCGGCCGGGGGCCGAACGGGCGTTGCAGCAGCTTGCGGAGGCGGTTGTGATCGGGATCGTCGCGCAGGACGAGCGTGTCGGAGGGGCGCCCGGTGCGCCCCTGGCGCTCGCGTTGCAGCTCGACCACCGTCGTGGGCGTGGCGTTGTCGAGCTCGACGCTGGCGGCCGGGTCGCGCAGCAGGCCCACCACGTCGTCGTGGCGGGTGAGCACCCAGCCCTGGAGCAGCTCGGACCAGTGCACGGGGTCGTGGCTGCGCAGGCGCGGTACTGCTCGTAGGGCGACGCCACGAAGCCGTCCTCGAACGGGTCGAACGCGGCGCCCGGGCCGCCGGCGCCCACCTCGGTGCTGGTCACGACGTCACCGCGGTGGCGCCCTCGGCGGCGGCGGCGAAGGTCGGGCAGCGCCGGGCCGCGGCCGGGATCTCGGCCGGTGGCAGGGGCACCGCCACCTCGTCGACCCGAGGGCCCACGCGGGCGGCCACCGGCGCCAGGGCGTCGAGATCGAACCCGTACACGGCGGCGGCGTTGCCGCCGACCATCGCCGCCACCTCGACGGGGTCGACGCCCGCGAACGCCAGGCGCAGGTGCTGGGTGCTGAAGGGCCAGCAGCCCTCCAGGTGGGGGAAGTCGCTGCCCCACATGATCCTGTCGACGCCCACCTCGTGGCGGGCGGCGACCTCGTCCGGGCTGATGAAGCTGGCGCCGACGTGGCATTGGCGGGCGAAGTACTCGCTGGGGCGCAGGCTGAGGCCGGCCATGACGTCGGCGCCGAAGAGCTGTTCCTGGCTGATGGGGACTCCCGGGATCGGGTCGGTCGGGGCCGACATGCGCTGGTGGTAGCGGTCGAGCGTGGCGAGCTGGCCCGGCACCCACCCCGCGCCCTGCTCGGTGAACACCACCTGCAGGTCCGGGTGGCGCTCGAGCACGCCCGCGAAGATCAGGTGCCACAGCGTGCGGTGCGCCCACCAGGTGGCCTCGACCAGGAACATGACCATGGCCTCGCGGTAGGGCCCGTAGTCGGGCGACCCGCTGCCGGTGTGGTGGGTGACGGGCATGCCCAGCTCCTCGCACGCCGCCCACAGGGGCTCGTAGCCGGGGGCGTACAGCGGGGCCAGGCCCGAGCCCGGCGGTGTGCCGGGCAGCAGCACGCCGCCGGTCAGGCCCGCGCCGTGCGCCCAGCGCACCTCGGCGACGGCCCGGTCGACGTCGTGCAGCAGGATCTGGGCGATGCCCGCCCGCCGCCCCGGCGCCGCGGCGCAGAACTCGGCCAGCCAGCGGTTGTGGGCGTGCAGACCCGCCCAGCGCCGGTCGAGATCGCCGGCCGTCGCCGCGGGCGGCTGCTGCACCAACGAGGGCAGCGGGAAGAAGGGCGGCACCGTGTTGGGGAACACGACCTCGGCCACCACACCGTCGGCCTCGAGCTCGGCCAGCCGGCGGTCGTGGTCCCAGTTCCGGGACGCCGCCGGCCCGTCGAGGTCGCCGTAGGGGTTGACGAAGCCCGCGCGCCAGGCGTCGAACTCGTCGATCAGGCCGCGCTCCAGGTAGGGCCGGTAGTCGGGGATGTCGCCGCCGCCGTGGCAGTCGGCCGAGATCACGGTGTAGCGCTCGGCGACCATCCGCCAACCTTAGGAGCGATCCGCCCGGCGCGGGAGACTAGAGCTCTTCGCGGCGCTGCATCTGCTGGAAGGTGAACCACCCGGGCAGCATCGGCAGCCAGTACGTGACCAGGCGGAACGTGAGCACCGCCGACACCGCCGGCCCGCTCGACATGCCGTAGCCGGTGAGGGCGGCCACCAGCGCGCCCTCGACCGCACCCAGGCCGCCCGGAGTCGGTGCCGCCGAGCCCAGGGCCGCGGCCACCAGGTAGGCGGCGCCGATCTGGGGGAAGCTCACACCGCCGCCGAAGGCGGCCACCGACGCGGCGAGGGTGACGATGAACGACGAGGTCAGCCCGGTCGACCCGGTGATCAGGCCCACCACCCGCAGCGGGTCGGTGAGCACGTCGGCCAGCGACGACAGCGCGTTGCGGGCCTGCTCGACCAGCGGCGGCAGGACCCGCTGCCGCACCGCCGGGACGAGCCCGATCACCAGGCCGGCGCCCGACATCGCCACGGCGATGACGAGGAACAGCACGTCGGCGTCGGGCAGCGAGAACCCCACGTCGCCCGACCCGCCCACCCAGAGCAGGAAGGCACCCATGAGCGAGAGGTGGACGACGAACCCGGCGAGCGCGCACAGGCCGACGGCGGCGGCCGCCCTCCCCGCATCGAGGCCCGACCGCTGCAGGAACCGGACCCCGACGGCCAGCGACCCCGTGTTGGCCGGCGCGATGCGGCTCACGAACGACGACGCCAGCTGCATCCGGAGGGCCGGCAGGTACGGCACCGGCTGGGGCGCCGAGGCGATGAAGGCCAGGGCGGCGAAGGCGATGGTGGCGGCGGCCCCGACGATCATGGGCACGAGCCACCACCAGTTGGCGTGGCTGGCGGCCTCCGCGGTGTCGCTGAAGTCGCCGAGCTGGGGCAGCAGGAAGTAGAAGGCGCCCACGAAGGCGGTGAGGGACACCACCGTGCGGGGCCGGACGCGGTCGAGTCGCGCCAGCGGGACCGGCTCGATGGCCGTGGCCTGGACGATGGCGGCCCGCAGGGCGTCGAGCACCTCCTTGTTGCCCCGCCACGCCCGCCGGGTGGGCGCGGGCAGGGCCAGGGGCTGGAGGTAGGGCAGCGCGCTCACCACCGCTTCCGTGCCCAGCGCGGCGATCGCCGTGTCGACCGCCTCGGTGGCGCCCACCGCCAGTGCGGTCGACACCAGGAGCTGGGCCCGGTCGAGGGCCAGGTCGCGGTCGGTGGCGGCCAGCGCGGTGCCGTCGAAGCCCCGCAGCATCGCCCGACCGTCGGGCGTCACCCAGATCGACTCGAGGTCGAGGTTGCGGTGGGCGATGCGGTCGTCGTGCAGCGCCTGGACCTGCCGCCACATGTCGGCGATGAGAGCGGGGTCGAGAAGCCCGCCGTTGGTGGCCGGCGTGCCCATCGCCGGTGCCGGCGTCGGCGCCGCGCCCCGGCGTCCGTGTCGTCGCCGTCCGCCGGCTCGGCCGAACCGCCGGACCGGGCGGCGGGGTGCGAGATGAGGGTGGCCACCGGCGCCCCCTCGGGCCGGTCCTCGACCAGGCCCACCGAGCCCTGCTGGGACGCGACGATGCGCCGCACCCGGGCCACCCGCGCCCCGGCGTCGCCGGCCGCGCCCTGGGCCAGCGCCTCGTGTTCGATGCGCCGCTGCACCGTGTCGTAGGGGCTGTCGTTGACCCACCCCCGCACGCGGATCGACCGCCACAGCTGCTCCAGCCGGGTCTCGGACCGGTCGTGCACGGTGCGCACCCGCATCTCCAGCGGTGCGCCGTCCGCCATCTCGACCGCGTACACGAGCGGGCTGGCACCGGCCACCTGCTCGATGCGGACCGGCCGCCCCAACGACCGCAGCATGCCCACCAGCTCCGGTGCCTCGGGGTCGGACCCGTCGGTGCCGAACACCAGCAGGGCGAGCGACCCGACGGCCATGCCGACCGCGATGGCCACCACGATGTCGAGCGGGGGCTCGCTCGACGACACCACCCGGAACAGCACGAGCATGCCCACGCCGCCCCACAGCACGCGGCGCCACTGCTGCGACAGCCACGGGGTGGCGATGATGACGAGGGCGACGGCGGCCGCGATGAGCGGCGAGGTCGCGAAGGTGGGCGACGTGAGCTCGACGACCCGGTCGGTGTTGGGGTCGACCGCGGCGATGACGCCCTGTTCGGCCAGCAGATCGGTGAGCCAGCGCATCGCCAGGCCCGCGAGCAGCGCCCCCGATGTGAGCGACGCGGCCTGCCGGTACCGCCGCCGGGCGACGAGGGTGACCAGGGCCAGCACGGGGACGACGGCGGCGCCGATGACGGCCAGCCCGGTGAGGGCCTCGGCGAAGCGGTCGGGCACCCGCTCGTAGACGTCGACCAGGTCCTCCTCGGCCCCGCCGATGGTGTTGCGCAGCCAGGTCGCGACGAGCACCCCGACGCCGATCAGCGCGAGGGCCACGATGAGGCGCACGACATCGGACTGGGAGCGGACGCGCCGCCGGGGCGCCACCGACACGAGCACACCGTCCAGCACGCTCACGTCGTCGTCGCTCGTCACGCCTCGTGGCGGCAGGGCACCCGTGGTCTGCACCGGTTCCATCCTGGCACGACCGACAGGACCCACCCGTGACAGCCCGCCACACCCGGCTTGACCCGCCGTCGGTTGTTCAGCAACCCTAACAACAATGGGTCGGGACACTTGGGGAGCAACCGGGCGGTGACGGCGATCATCGACGCCCCCGCGGCGGAGGTCGTGGCGGTCACCCGGCGGGCCCGCCGCGCGCGTCGAGCCCGGCACTCCCTGTTGGAATCGGGCTGGACCCGGGCGGGCGGACTGCTCGTCGCCACCGGCGTGCTGCTCCTGGTGGTGCTGTGCTCGGTCGCCTTCGGCTCGAAGCCCATCTCGCTCGGCACGGTGTGGCAGGCCCTCGTCGACGCCGACGGATCGAACGACCACCTGATCGTCCGGAGCCTGCGCGTGCCGCGCACGCTGCTCGGCCTCGGCGTGGGCATGGCCCTCGGCCTCGCCGGGGCGCTCATGCAGGGCGTCACCCGGAACCCGCTCGCCGACCCCGGCCTGCTGGGCGTGGACGCGGGCGCCGCCCTGGCGGTGGTGATCGCCATCTACACCCTCGACGTGACGGCGCTCACCGGCTACGTGTGGTTCGCGTTCGCCGGTGCGGGCCTGGCCAGCATGGTCGTGTACCTGCTGGGGTCACTCGGCCGGGGCGGCGCCACGCCGGTGAAGCTCGCGCTGGCGGGGGCGGCGCTCTCGGCCCTGCTCGGGTCGTTGACCTCGGCCGTCCTGCTGCTCGACCTGGCGACGCTCGACCAGTTCCGGTTCTGGGTCGTGGGCTCGCTGGCGGGCCGCGACGCCGAGATCGTCGCCCAGGTGGCGCCGTTCCTGGCCGTCGGCATCGTGCTGGCGCTGCTCTCGGCCCGCTCGCTCAACACGCTGGCGCTGGGCGACGACGTGGCCCGCTCGCTGGGCCAGCGCGTGCACCTCGCCCGGGGCCTCGCCGCCCTGGCCGTCGTGATCCTGTGCGGTGCCGCCACCGCCGCCGCCGGACCCATCGCCTTCGTCGGCCTCACCGTGCCCCACGTCGCCCGGGCGATCTGCGGGCCCGACTACCGGTGGATCCTGCCGTGGTCGCTGGTGCTGGCACCGACGCTGCTGCTGTCGGCCGACGTGGTCGGGCGGGTGATCGCCCGCCCCGGCGAGGTCCAGGTGGGCATCCTCACCGCCTTCCTCGGGGCGCCGTTCTTCATCGCCCTCGTGCGCCGGCGCAAGCTGGCCGACCTGTGACCGCCCGGGCGCCCGGCGGCGCGCTGGTGCTGCGGGCGCGGCGCCGCGACGTGTCGGTGCGCCTCGACGGACGGTCGGTGGTCGTCACCCTGGCGGTCCTGGCGGCCGCCCTGACCGTGTTCGCCTGGTCGCTCACCGTCGGTGACTTCCCGCTCCCCCTCTCCGACGTGGTCGCCAGCCTCCTGGGCCGGGGCGACGACGGCACCGACTTCATCGTGCAGACGCTGCGCCTGCCGAGGGGCCTGGTGGGCCTGCTCGTGGGCGCGGCGTTCGGGATGTCGGGGGCCATCTTCCAGCGCCTGGCCCGCAACCCCCTCGCCAGCCCCGACATCATCGGCGTCAACGCGGGCGCCGCTGCCGCGGCGGTGTTCGTGATCGTGTTCCTGGGCGGCGCCGGCACGTCGGTGACCTGGGGCGCGCTGGCCGGCGCCACCGCGGCCTCGATCGCCATCTACCTGCTCTCCTACAAGCAGGGGGTCAGCGGCTACCGGCTGGTGCTGGTCGGCATCGGCGTCACGGCCATGCTCGGCTCGGTCACCTCGTACCTGCTGACGCGCGCGGAGATCTTCGACGCCCAGCGGGCGGTGGTGTGGCTCACCGGCAGCCTGAACGGCAGGGGCTGGGACCACGTGCGGCCCATGGCCGTGGTGCTCGCCCTCCTGGTGCCGGCGGCCGTCGTCCTGGCCCGCCACCTCCGCACCCTCGACCTGGGCGACGACGCGGCCGCCGGCCTGGGCACCCGCGTCGACCTGGTGCGATCGGGCCTCCTGCTGGTCGGCGTCGCACTCGCGGCCGTGTCGGTGTCGGCCGCCGGGCCGATCGCCTTCGTCGCCCTCGTGGCGCCCCAGATCGCCCGCCGGCTGGTGCGCGGCTCCAGCGCGGCCCTGCTCCCCGAGCGCGGCCGTCGGCGCCCTGCTCCTCGTCGCCGCCGACCTGCTGGCCCGGCGCATCTTCGCCCCCACCGAGCTGCCCGTCGGCATCGCCACCGCGGTGCTGGGCGCCCCCTACCTGCTGGTACTCCTCGCCAGGGCCAACCGGATCGGAAGCACAGGATGAGCGCGGTCCCCACCTCGACCCTCGCCGCCGTCGACGTCACGCTCGCCTACGACGAGCGGGTCATCGTCGACGGGCTGTCACTGACCATCCCGGCCGGACAGCTGACCGTGATCGTCGGCGCCAACGCCTGCGGCAAGTCGACCCTGCTCCGGGGCCTGGCCCGGCTGCTCACCCCGCGCGGCGGGACGGTCCTGCTGGACGGCGACGACATCCACCACCTGCCCACCCGCCTGGTGGCGACCCGGCTGGGCATCCTCCCCCAGCAGCCCATCGCTCCGGAGGGCATCTGCGTCGCGGACCTGGTGGCGCGGGGACGCCACCCGCACCAGCGCTGGTTCCGGCAGTGGTCGCTGGCCGACGAGGAGGCGGTGGCCCAGGCGCTGGACGCCACCGAGATCACGGACCTGGCCGATCGGTCGGTGGACGAGCTCTCGGGCGGCCAGCGCCAACGGGTGTGGATCGCACTGGCGCTGGCCCAGGGCACCGGCCTGATGCTGCTGGACGAGCCCACGACCTTCCTCGACCTCGCCCATCAGGTCGAGGTACTGGACCTGCTGGCCGGGCTGAACGAGCGCGAGGGGCGCACCATTGTGCTGGTGCTGCACGACCTCAACCTGGCGTGCCGCTACGCCCACCACCTGGTGGCGATGAAGGAGGGCGCCGTCGTGGCCGAGGGACCCCCGGGCGAGGTGGTGACCGCCGAGGCGGTCGAGGAGGTGTTCGGCCTGGCGTGCCAGGTCATCGACGACCCGATGACCGGCACGCCGCTGGTGCTGCCGGTGCCCGCGGCGCTCAGAGCCTCGCGAGCACGGCTGCCGGTGCCGGCCGAGCTCAGAGCTTCGAGAGCACCGAGTCGGCCGAGCTGACGTCCAGCCCGGGCGCCGACTCGACGAGCAGCTCGGTCACCACGCCGTCCTCGAGGATGGCGGCGTAGCGCTGGGAGCGGGTGCCGAGCCCGAAGCCGCGGCCGTCGAGCTCGAGCCCCAGCTCGGCGGTGAACTCGCCGTTGCCGTCCGACAGCATCAGCACCTTGCCCTCGGTGCCCTGGGTCTGGCCCCACGCGCCCATCACGAACGGGTCGTTGACGGCCACGCAGGCGATGGTGTCGACGCCCTTGGCCTGCAGGTCGTCGGCCCGCAGCACGAAGCCGGGCAGGTGGTGGTCGGAGCAGGTGGGGGTGAACGCGCCGGGAACGGCGAACAGGACGACCTTGCCCGATCCGAGTGCCTCGCTGCTCTGGATGGCGGCGGGGCCCTCGGCCGTCATGGTGCGCAGGGTCACGTCGGGGATCTTGTCGCCTACCGAGATCGCCATTGGTCTCTTCCTCCAGCATGGGGTGGGGAACGGAACCCCGTGATCATGCCGTACCACGGGCCGGTCCCCACCCCCGCCGGTGTCAGACGCGCCGACCGAAGCCGCCGCGCCGGCCGATGCCGCGCCGGGTCGTGGCGGCGTTGTAGAGCAGCAGGGCGAGGATCGCCCCGATGATCGAGCCGAGTACGCCCGAGGCCTGGAGCCCGCCCTCGGCGAGATCCTTGTCGAACAGGACGTAGCCCAGGAACCCGCCGACGAACGAGCCGATGATCCCGAGGACCATGGTCTGCACGAACGACATGGGGTCGTTGCCGGGCACCAGCAGGCGGGCCACATAGCCGGCGATGATGCCGATCACGATCAGCATGAGGATGAAGGTCACTGTTGCTCCCATCGACGGGCGGCGGTGTGCCGCCGCTCGGATTGGTCGACAGGAACATGCCCAGGCCGAGCGCCCGCCATTCGTCCGGTCCCGGCGCGTCCTGGGCAGGGCGCCGCCCGCTACGCGGCCGGGTCGACGCCGAGCACCACGAGGCCCTGGGTGCCCGCCCCCGCGGCCGACGTGGCGAGCAGCGTGCCCTCGGCCGCCGGATCGCCGGCGATGGCGTCGTCCGCGTTGCCGGTGTCACGGGGGCCGTGGGCCGCGTAGGGGTCCTCGGCGTGCACGCCGTCGGTCACGTCCTCGGGGAAGTACAGCTGCGAGGTGAGCACGGTGGTGCCGTCGAGGTGGGCCTTGACGTGGATGTGCACCGCCCGGCCCTGGTACCAGCCCGGGTAGTTGGTGGCGAACTCGACGATGCCGGCACTGTCGGCCACCTGGGAACCCCGCAGGAAGCTGGTGCCCGCGCCGGCGTCGTCGCCTCCGCCCGACCCGTCGGTGAAGCCCGAGTAGTCGCCGTCGACGTCGCAGTGCCACACGTCGACCACGGCGCCCGGCACCGGCTCGCAGGCGGCGTCGACCACCCGGATGCCCAGCCGGAGGGGGTGGCCGACCATGCCGTCGGTGATGTCGCGGCGCACCATGTCGCCCGCCAGGTAGAACGGCCCCTCGGTCTGCTCGGGCGTGAGCAGGCAGGTGCCGAGGCCGTCGAAGTCGGCCGCGGTCAGCGTGCCGGCCTCGCCCTCGGCGGGGCCCGGTGCGTCCGTGCTCCCGCTCCCGCCGCCGTCACCGGCGCCCGCGCCACCGTCGGCGCTGCCGTCGCTGCCGCCCCCCTCGTCGTCGCTCCCGCCGTAGCCGGAGCAGCCGGCCAGGAGCGCACCCACCAGCGCCGCTCCGCCGCCCAGGAACGCCCGGCGGCCACGGGTGGCCGGAGGGGGCGTCGGGTCCATGGCTGCATCCTCGCGCACCGCGCCGTCGCCCGACCTGCTACTCCGGGCCCTGGTCGGCCAGCTCGTCGACGGTGTCGACGGTGCTCTGGATGTCCCGCGCCCGGTACGTTGCCCGGCTCATCAGATTGGCCCCCACGGGCATGGTCAGCACCTGGAGCGCTCCGGCCAGCACGAGCGAGGTCACGTCGTTGATGTGGTCGACGGTGAGCGCCCCGCCGAGCAGCACCAGCACCAGGCCCAGCGTGGTCGCCTTCGTCAGGGCGTGCATGCGGGACAGCGCATCCCCGAAGCGCACGACGCCCACCGCCGCCAGCAGCGTGAGCACCGACCCGAACAGGGCGAGCGCGGGCCCCATCAGCGACCCCGCCCCTCGATGAACCGGGCCACGACCGCCGTGCTGACGAACGACACGAGGGTGACGACGACCGCGGCGGGCAGGAAGGCGCCCTCGCCGGTCTCCATGGCCCGCACCACCACCACGCTGACGCCCACGACCAGCAGCCCGTCGAGCCCGACGACGCGGTCGGTCAGCGACGGCCCGGCCAGCAGCCGGTAGGCGAAGCCCAGCGACGACAGCGCGAGGACCACGAGGGCGGCGGTCGTCACCGGCCCTCCCCCGCCCCGTGCGCGCGGCTTTGTGCCTTGGCCTGCTCGACCTCGGCGACGGCCGCCGCCGTGCCGAACGCCTGCACGACCTCGTCGCGCAGGCGCCAGATGGCCCGGCGCACGCGCTCGGGGTCGTCGAGGTGGAGCACGTGCACGTACAGGACCGTCGGGTCCTGCTCGACCTCGACCGGCATGGTGCCGGGCGTCATCGCCACCAGCGTCGACATCAGTGTCACGAGCTCGTCCGAGCACCCCGCCAGCGGCACCCGCACCACGCCGGTGGCGATGCCCGAGCGGCGGGTGAGCACCTCGCGGGTGAGCACCAGGTTCGACACGAGGACGTCGCGCACCAGGTGGGCGGCCAGGCGGGCCGCCGGCACCGGCCGGACGACGGGCAGGTGTGGCGGCCGGCCCACGTCGGGCACGAGCGCCACCACCGCAGCGGCCACGAGCACGCCGGAGGCGACGTTCGCCCAGGTCACCGTGCCCCACGCCAGCAGCCAGACGGCCAGCAGCAGGGCCGCGGTCCCGAACGGGTACCGCCTCACGATCCCACCGCCCGGAGGTACGCGACGGGGTCGAGGAGGTCGGCCGCGGCCCGCATGCTCAGGTCGTACAGCGGGCCTGCGGCCAGCCCGATCGCCACCGTCAGGCCGGCCAGCACCGCCGTCGGCACCAGCATCAGCAGCGGTCCGCCGAGCGGCTCGCCCGCCGGCAGCCGGTCAGGGACGGCCTCGGCCGGCGGCTCGGTGGCCGGCGCCCAGAACACCGAGATCCACACCTTCATCAGCGAGTAGAGGGTGAGCAGGCTCACGAGCAGCGCCACGCCCATCACGGCGTACGACGACCGCTGGGCGGCCGCGTCGACCAGCGCGAACTTGGGCACGAAGCCGGACAGCGGCGGCAGGCCGATCAGGCTGAGCGCGGGCACGAGGAACAGCACGGCCAGCACCGGGGTGGTGCGCACCATCCCGCCCAGTCTGGTCAGGCGGCTCGACCCGCCCGCGTGCTCGATCAGCCCACCGGACAGGAACAGACCGGTCTTCGCCACGATGTGGTGCACCGTGTAGAGCACAGCCGCCGCCAGCCCCGCCACCGTGAACAGGGCCAGGCCCATGATCATGTAGCCGATGTGGCTGACGATCTGGAACGACAGGATGCGCTTCACGTCGCCCTGGGCGATGGCGCCCAGGACGCCCACCAGCATCGTCGCCCCGGCCAGCACCAGCAGCAGCGTGGCGGGCCGGCTTTCGGCGGGGAACAGCAGCGTCTGGGTGCGGATGACGGCGTAGACGCCCACCTTGGTGAGCAGGCCGGCGAAGATGGCGGTGACCGGCGACGGCGCGATCGGGTAGCTGTCCGGCAGCCAGAAGAACAGCGGGAAGATCGCGGCCTTGATGCCGAACACCACCAGCATCAGCACCGCCAGGCCGCTGCGCAGGCCCGGCGGCAGGTCGGGGATCCGCGTCGCCAGGTCGGCCATGTTGACGGTGCCGGTGGCCGCGTACACGAACGCCAGCATGGCGACGAACAGCACCGAGGCCAGGAGGCTGACGACGACGTAGGTCATCCCCGCCCGCACCTGCTCCAGTCGGCCGCCCAGCGTGATGAGCACGTAGCTGGCCGTCAGCATCATCTCGATCGCCACGAACAGGTCGAACAGATCGCCGGTGAGGAAGGCGGCGGCCACCCCGGCCGCCAGCACCAGGTAGACCGACTGGAACCCGACGTGGTTGCGCTCGGCCCCCGGCTGCCCGATGGCGTACACCAGCACGGTCAGCAGCATCACCGCTGCGACGACGAGCATGATGGCCGACAGCCGATCGGCCACCAGCGTGATGCCGAGCGGCGCCGGCCAGCCGCCGGCCTGCACCGCCACCGGGCCGTGCCGGTCGACCTCGACCAGCAAGGTCACCGCCATCACCAGCACGGCGGTGAGGGCCACGAGCCCGATCGCCCGCTGCGCACGGCGCGACCGCCCGAGCAGGATCGACAGCGCCGCGCCCACCAGCGGCACGAGGACGGGCAGCGACACCAGGGCGGACGTCATCGCACGCCCACACCCTCGTCCTCGTCGTTCCCGTCGTCCCCGTCCGCGCCGTCCCCCACGCCCCCGACCCCGTCCCCCCCGTCGCCGGCTAGCTCGGCGGCGTCCTCGTCGGCGGCGTCGACCACGTCGTCGTCCGGCGCACCGCCGAGCGCGATGCGGGCGTCCTCGATGTCGTCCTGCACCTCGTCGTCGGCGCTCAGCAGCCAGCTCCGGTAGGCCAGCGCCAGCAGCAGGGCGGTGACGCCGAAGCTGATGACGATGGAGGTCAGCGCCAGCGCCTGGGGCAGCGGGTCCGCCATCTCGTCCGGGGCGCCGTTGCCCACGATGGGCGCCCGCCCCGCCCGCCCCGCGCTGACCATCAGCACGTTGGCGCCGTGGCTGAGCAGGGCGACGCCGATGATGATGCGGCTGAGCTTGCGCTGCAGCACCAGGTAGGTCCCGATCCCGAACAGGGTGGCGGCCGTGGCGGCGAGCAGGACGGTCACGGCGACCCCGCCTCCGTGACCGGCGGCGGGTCGTCACCGAACGACTCGAAGACCATCAGCACCAGCCCCAGCACGACGAGGTAGACGCCGACGTCGAACACGGCGGCGGACGTGACCTTGACGTGACCCAGCAGCGGCAGGTCGACCTCCACGATCGCGCTCTCCAGCGGCGCGCCGCCGAGCAGCACCGGGACCACCGCCGTCACCGCCGCCACCAGCAGCCCCAGGCCCAGCACCGTCCACGGGCGGGCCCGCGACAGACGGCGCACCTCGTCGATGCCGCCCGCCACATAGCGCAGCGCCACGGCCGCCCCGGCGACGATGCCGCCGACGAATCCGCCGCCGGGCTGGTTGTGGCCGACGAAGAGGAGGTAGATCGACCCGACCAGCACGGCCGGGAACACCAGCCGCACGGCGACGTCGAGGATCACGACGTGCTCGAAGCGCGGGCCGCCGGACGCGGGCGGGCGCGCCTCCGGCGGGTGCGGCCCGGCGGCCCGGGGCGGGCGCGGACGGCGGCCGGCCCGGGCCAGGGCCACCGAGCCGATGGCCGCGGCGGCCAGCACCGTGATCTCGATCAGGGTGTCGAGGCCGCGGAAGTCGACCAGGATCACGTTGACGACGTTGCGCCCGCCCGCCTCGGGCACCGACCGCTCCACCATCTCGCCGGAGACCTGCCCGGTCGTGCCGTTCCCGGAGGCCATGAGGGCCATCACGAACACCATCGCCGCCACGGACAGGGCGGCGACCAACGCGCACGGCCCGGATCGTCCCGAACCGGCGGCGCTCGAACCGGTCGGGGAGGCGCCGCAGCACCAGCACGAACAGCACGGTGGTCAGCGTCTCGATGGCCACCTGGGTGAGGGCCAGGTCGGCCCCGCCGCGGGCCACGAACAGTCCGGCCATGGCGTAGCCGGTGGCCCCCAGCAGCAGCGCGGCCGCGAACCGCCGGCGGACGGCGGCCGCCCCGATGGCGAAGACGACGAGGCCGATGCAGGCGGCCGCCTCGCCCGCCGACCCCACGCGCCGCGGCCATCCGGGCCAGGCATCGCCCGCCACGAGCGCGCCCAGCGTGAACGTCGCGGCGGTGGTGAGGATCACCCCCGCGTACACCGGCAGCGAGCCGCTCTGCACCACGGCGGTCGTGCGGTCGGCCACCACGTTGAGCCCGCGGAGCGTGGCGAGGTAGGCGTGGGCGGCGCTGGGCAGCCGTGCGCCCCGGGCGAGCACCGCCGCCACCGGGCCGCGGGCGGCGAACAGTGCCGCACCCCCGGCCAGCACCACGACCGACAGCAGCAGCGGCAGGTTCCAGCCGTGCCACACCGCGAGGTGGACCGGATCGGCCGCCGCGGTGAGCGACTCGCCCGCGGCGGAGATGATCCCGTCCGCCAGCGCCGGCACGAGGCCGAGGACCACGGTGCACACGGCCAGGACCGCCGCCGGCGCCACGAACCAGCCCTGCGGCGGCGGTGCCGCTCCCCGCTCCCGGCCGTCCACGGGCCCCCGCCCTCCGAAGAGCACGGCCCACGCCAGCCGCAGGCTGTAGGCGACGGTCAGCATCGACGCGAGCGCCACAGGGGCCAGGACCAGGCCCGCGTAGGCGAACGAGCCGGGCTCCAGCCCGGCGAAGGCGTCCTCCTTGGCGACGAACCCGAACAGCAGCGGGAAGCCGGCCATCGAGCCCGCCGACACGACCGTCACGGCCAGTGCGGCCTGCCATCCGGGCCCGGGCCGAGGCAGGCGGCGGATGTCGCGGGTGCCCGCCTGGTGCTCGACGATGCCGACGACCATGAACAGCGCCGCCTTGAACAGCGCGTGGGCGAGCACCAGCTCGCAGGCGTCGACGACCGTCGCGGCCGTCCCCAGCCCGAACATCACCACCATGAACCCGAGCTGGCTGATCGTGCCGTAGGCCAGGATGAGCTTCAGGTCGTGCTGCCGCAGCGCCCGTAGGCCGCCCGCCACCATCGTCAGAAGGCCGACGCCCACCACCAGCGGGCGCCACACCCACACGGCGGTGAACGCCGGCGCGAACCGGCCGATGAGGTAGACGCCGGCCTTCACCATCGTCGCCGAGTGCAGGTAGGCGCTCACCGGCGTGGGCGCCACCATCGCGCCCGGCAGCCAGGAGTGGAACGGGTACTGCGCCGACTTGGTGAAGGCCCCGACCAGCACGAGCACGAGCCCGGCCGTCACGGCGGGGCCCCGCGGCGCCGCGGCCAGGACCTCGCTCAACCGCAGGGTGCCGCCGGCGGCCAGGGAGATCAGCACGAACCCGCCCAGCATCGCCAGGCCCCCCAGGCCGGTGACGAGCAGGGCCTGCAGCGCCGCGGCGCGGGCCCGCGCCGAGCTGTGCTCGTTGCCGATGAGCAGGAACGACGTGAGGGAGGTCAGCTCCCAGAACCCGAACAGCACCACCAGGTCGTCCGCCAGCACGAGGCCGAGCATCGAGCCCGAGAACAGCACCAGCAGGCCGAGCAGCCGCCCCTGGCCCGCCCCGCCCGCAGGCAGGTAGCGCCCGGCGTACACGAACACGAGCACGCCGATCCCCGACACCAGGCCCACGAACAGCGCCGCGAAGCCGTCGAGCCGCAGGGTGAGGTTCAGGCCGAGCTCGGGCACCCACACCAGGCGCTCGCCCACCACGCCGCCGTCGACCACGGTGCCCCACTGCGTCGCCAGCCACGCCAGCGTCGCCGCGGGCGCCAGCGCGCCGACGGCCACGCCGCCGCGGCCGACCCTCGCCCCGGCGGCCACCAGGCCGAGGCCGAGGACCAGGTGGGCGGCGAGCAGGGCGATCATCGGCGCGGGCAGGGAGACGGCGCGATGCCCGACAGGTTACGAGATCGCCCCGCGGGCGGTGTCGGCCAGCACCGCGGGGGCGGCGGCGCGACCCTGTCAGGGCGACGAGATCGCCCCGAGGGCGGTGTCGGCCAGCACCGCGGGCGGCGGCGTGCACCCGGCCCTCGTGGTCGGCCAGCACGGCGGCGACCGTCG
Organism: uncultured Acidimicrobiales bacterium; assembly: GCA_963842395.1. Lineage (GTDB taxonomy): Bacteria > Actinomycetota > Acidimicrobiia > Acidimicrobiales > VFJN01 > ZC4RG19. Next base: position 59,729 of record CAWJGJ010000001.1, on the reverse strand, counting down.
CCACCTGGTCGTCGGGCAGGCGGAGCCGGGGGCGGCGGGCCAGCATCACGTGCAGCCGCTCCGCCACCCAGCGCGGCTCGTCGTAGCGGAGGCCGGTCGCCCCGCCGATGCGGGCCAGGAACCCGGCCCAGCGGGGGCGGTCCGCCGGCGCCAGCGCGACGGCCGCCCGCCCGCCGGCGGCGCGGACGGCGTGGCGGAACGCGGCCTCGACCTCGGTCCCCACCAGGACGCCGTCGAGCAGCAGCTCCCACCCGGCGTGACCGACCGCACGGGCCGGGCCCGACGCCACACCCCTGCCCGCGACCGCCCGGCGCAGCGCGCCCGAGCCCGCCCGGAACCGGGCGTCCGCATGGAACGCCGCGTCGGCCCGCAGGTGGCACCGCACCCCGTCGCCGACCGCGCCGGGCAGAACCGCCCGGTCGGCGACCCGCACGCCGGCCATGGTCGCCAGGTCGGGCAGCACCGCACCCAGCAGGTAGTCGGGATCGTCGCGCCCGGTCGCGAGGGCCACGTGGGTGTGGCCCAGCACGTTCACGTGGGCTCGACCGCGAGGATCGGCGCGGCCTCCAGGTCGGCCGTCAGCCCGCCGGCGCCCGCCCAGCGCGTCGGCGCCGAGCACGGCCAGCGCCACCCACACCAGCACGAAGCCCGCCAGGCGCTCGGGCGGCATGGGCTCGTGGAACACCACCACGCCGCACATGAGCTGGAGGGTGGGCGTGAGGTACTGGAGCAGCCCCAGCAGGGACAGCGGGATGCGCCGGGCCGCGGTGCCGAACAGCAGCAGCGGCACGGCCGTGACCACGCCCAGCGTGACCAGCAGCGCGTCGCGGCCGACGCTCCCGTGCAGGAACGCCGCGTCGCCGGACACCTCCAGCACCACCAGGCACGCGGCGGCGACGGGCGCCAGCACGAGCGTCTCGACGGCGAGCGAGGTGACCGCGCCCACCGGCACGGACTTCTTCAGGAACCCGTAGCCCCCGAACGAGCAGGCCAGGACGAGCGCGATCCACGGCACGCGGCCGTAGGCGACGGTGAGGACGACCACGGCGGCGACGCCGAAGCCCAGGGCCACCACCTGGAGCCGCCGCAGGTGCTCGCCCAGCACGGCGACCCCCAGGGCCACCGACAGCAGCGGGTTGATGTAGTAGCCGAGCGCGGCCTCGACCACCTGGTCGTGGTTCACCGCCCAGATGTAGACCAGCCAGTTGGTGGCGATGAGCAGCGCCGCCACCGTCAGGCGGGGCAGCGCCCCCGGCACCGACCGCACGGCCCGGAACCAGTGGCGCTCCCGCCGCACCGCCAGCAGCCCCACGACCACGACGAACGACCACACGATCCGGTGGATGAGGATCTCGCCGGGCGCCACGGACGCGAGCTGGTGGAAGACGAGCGGGAAGAGCCCCCAGAGCGAGTACGCGGCGATGCCGGCGAGCGTCCCGACCCGCCGTTCGGCGTCCGGGCCGGAGGGGACGGCCGCGGGCCGTTCGAGGGTGGTCGCGCTGGACACGTCCGGCCGACGCTACCGCCCGTCCGGACGTCTCCCACCAGGGTTTTCAGCCGTCCTCACCGCCTCCGGCGGTGGGACGGCCATGCGGTACGGCAGCTCCAGGCGATGGGCGGCCAGCCGCCCGGGGTCGGCGAGCAGTGCCGGCGTCGGGCCGTCGACCGCCACCCGGCCGTGGGCCAGCACCACCGAACGCGGGCACAGCTCCAGGGCCAGCGGCAGGTCGTGGGTGATCACCAGGGTCGTGAGGTCGAGGCCGCGGACGACCTCGATGAGGTCGCGGCGGGCCGCGGGGTCGAGGTTGGCGGTGGGCTCGTCGAGCACCAGGACCTCGGGGTGGGCGGCCAGCACCCCGGCCAGCGCCACCCGGCGCCGCTCGCCCAGGCTCAGGTGCTCGGGCGCGCGCTCGCCGGCGTCGGCCAGGCCCACGACGTCGAGGGCCGCCGCCACCCTGGCCTCCACCTCGGCCTGGTCGAGGCCCTGGTGGGACGGCGCGAGCGCCACGTCCGCCGCCACCGTCGGCAGCAGGAGCTGGTCGTCGGGATGCTGGAAGACGAGGCCCACCCGCCGCCGCACCTCGTGGAGGTGGTCGCGTGCGACCCGCAGGCCCGCGACGCGCACGGTCCCCTGCCCGCCCTCCAGGGCGCCCACGAGGTGGAGGGCGAGGGTGGTCTTGCCCGACCCGTTGGCGCCGAGGACCGCGACCCGCTCGCCCCGCGCCACGTCGAGGTCGACCCCGGCCAGGCCGTCGGTGCCGTCGGGCCACCGGTAGGCCAGGCCCCGGACCTCCACGGCCGGACCGTCGCGCTCGGGGGCGGGCGCGATGCCGGTGCGCCGCCCCAGCCCCCGGCGCGGACGCTCCCGCCGGCCGGCGGCCGTCGCGGCGGCCTGGTTGGCCTCCCGCCGGGCCCGCCATCCCCGCCGCCGACCGGGATCGGGCGGGGCGAGCGACAGCGGCGTGCCCACCCGCTCCTCGAACCCCGGCAGCCGCACGCGGTAGCTGCAGACGTCGCAGTTCATGCGCACGTCGCCGGCCACGGGCTCGCCGAACCGCTCGACCACCAGGTCGGCCAGACGGGGATGGGGGCCGAGCGGTTCCGCCACGGCCACCTCGACGCCCGCACCCTGCCCTCCGACCCAGGTGGATGCCCGCTCGCCGATGCGGTCGACGAGCACGCCCGGGAACAGGAACAGGGGGACGACGGCGACGCGGCGGGCGCCCAGGCGGTGGCACCGGTCGAGCGCCTGCTCGACGGAGGGACGGGACATCGCCGCGAACGCCGCCTCGACCAGGCCCAGGCCCCGCCCGTCCCCCAGGAGCCGGGCGAACTTCACGAGGTCGGCGCAGGCGTCGGGATCGGTCGATCCCCGGCCCACGACGACGACCGCCCGGTCGCCCCCGGGCGCCAGCCGGGCCAGCGCGGCGCGCGCCCGCTGTTCGGCGACGTCCAGCACCGCGGGATGGATGCCCAGGTCGCGGCCGAGGCGGAACCGGACACCGGGATGGCGTCGCCGGGCCCGTCCCAGCACGGCGGGACCGTCGTCCTTGAGATGACCGGCCCCGAACAGCACGTAGGGCACGGCCACGACGTCGTCGGCCCCGTCGGCCACCAGGCTGTCGAGCGCGTCGTCGATGGCGGGCTCGGCGAGCTCGAGGAACCCGCCCGCCACCCGGGGGCCGTCCAGCCGGCCGGCGACCAGATCGATCAGCTCGCCGAACTCCTTGGCGGCGGCCGGGGCCCGGCTGCCGTGGCCGATGAGCAGCAGGTCGGTCATCGCAGCCCCACCGAGGCGGCCACGGCCAGTGCCGCCGGGACCAGCGCCACCAGCCAGGTCGCCGCGCCGGCGCGGCCGACCGCGACCGCCGGGACGGCGAGTGGGGTCGCCGCGTCCCCGCCCCGCAGCTCGGCCGCCAGCCGCAGCGTGTCGGCCCGCTCGGTGGCGCGCACGAACAGCGGGCCCAGCGCGCGGGCGCCCGCGGCCAGGGCCACGGTGCGCCGGGGCGATGCGGTGCGGACGGCGACGGCCTGGCGGATGCGGGCCAGGTCCGACCGCAGGACCTGGAGCTGGCGGGCGGACAGCGCGAGGAGCTGGCTGAACCAGGCCGGTGCCCCGATGCGGGCCAGGCCGGCCACGGTGTCGGGCAGCGACGTCGACGCCGCCAGCGCGCTGACGGCCACGATGCCGATCGTGGCCTTGGCCATGACGCCCAGGCCGGCGTGCAGGCCCGGCTGCGACAGCGACACGCCCGCCACCTCGACGTCGGGGCCCCGGCCGGCGAGGGCGTACGCCAGCGCCAGCACCGCCAGGGGGAGGTCGAGCGCCAGCCGGCCCGCCACCGCCCGCCACTCGACCAGCGCCACGGTCGCCACGCCCACCGCCACCGCCGCCTGGGCTGCGAGGGCCCACGGTGCCGTCGTCGGGGTGACCGCCACGACGAGCAGGAACGCCACCAGTCCCACGACCTTGGCCTCGGGCGCCAGCGGCGTCAACGGGCTGCGGAGCCGGTCGGGCGCGGGCCCGGCGGCGTGCGATGCGCTCACTGGTGCACCCTTCGGGATGCACGCAGTGAGCGATCGGCACTGCGTGCCGAGTACCGCACTGCACTCATGGTTCGCTCGCTCCGCTCACTCACTGGTGCACCCTTCGGGATGCACGCAGTGAGCGATCGGCACTGCGTGCCGAGTACCGCACTGCACTCATGGTTCGCTCGCTCCGCTCACTCACTGGTGCACCCTCTGGGATGCGGCGTCGGGCGCCGGATCGGGAGCGGGGGCCCGGTGGCGGACGGCACGAACGAGGTCGGGGCGGAGGCGCAGGATCGTCGCCAGCACCAGCGCCGTGAGCACCGCCTCCACGCCGGCGACCACCACGTGGGCCCCGCCTATGGACGCGGCGACGGTGCCGGCGGGGACGGCGTCGGTCCCGCCGATGACGAACGCCACCGTGGCGGTGGCCGCCGCCGCCAACGAGCCGGCGCCCGCGGCCAGCCCCCCGGCCACGGCCTGGGGCCGGCGGCTGCGGAGCCACGGCCGCGCCAGGGCGAACGCGCCGGCGGCGACCAGGGCCGGGGCGAGGCCGTCGTTCACGAGGTTGAGGCCGAGTGCGGTGACCCCGCCGTCGGCCAGCAGCAACGCCTGCACGACCACGACGACGGCCACGCAGAGGACCGCCACCGCCGGGCCCACCAGCAGCGCGGCCAGGCCCGTGCCCACCAGGTGGGCGCTCGTGCCCAGCCCGACCGGCACCACCAGGAGCTGGGCCACCAGCAGGTAGGCGGCCACGACGGCGGGCAGGCTGGTCGCCCGCTCGCGCAGCGCGGCGCCCGCCCGCCGGGCGGCGACGGCCACCGCCCCGGCGGCGACGACGGCGGCCCCGGCCGAAGTGGGCAGGTCGATCCACCCGTCAGGTATGTGCACGGCCGTCCTCCCGCATCGGCCCGACCACCATGGTGGCGGGCGGCTGGAGCCTCGTGGCGCCCACTCCCGCCAGGTCGGTCGCCGCCACCCGGGTGCCCCGCCGCCCGGCGCCGTGCACGACGGCCGCCGGCGTGGCCGGCGACGCGCCGGCGGCCATGAGGCGGCGGGCGATGCGGCGCTGGTGGGCGCGCCCGGTCAGGACGACCAGCGTCGAGCCCGGCTGGGCCAGCGCCTCCCACCGCACGGGTGCGGCCAAGGGGTCGGCGTCGCCGAGGGCGACCGTGACGGCCGTGCCCGGCACGGGCACCATCCCCGCCGCCAGCGGCGCGGCCGTCGCCGCCGTCACGCCCGGCGTGGTGGTGACCGCCACCCCGAGTGCCGCCAGGGCGGCGATCTCCTCGGCGGCCCGCGAGCACACGAACAGGTCGCCGCTCTTGAGCCGGACCACCCGTCGGCCCTCGGCGGCGTGGCCGGCGAGGAGGGCGGCGATGCGGTCGGTGGGCCAGGCGGGACCGCCGGGGGTGCGGCCCACGTAGACCCTCTCGGCCGACGGCGGCGCCAGCCCCGCGACGGCGTCGGTCGACCGTCGGTCGGCCACCACGACGTCGGCGTCCGCCAGCAGCCGGGCCCCCCGCCGCGTCACGAGGAGCGGGTCGCCCGGGCCGGCCCCCACGTAGTGCACCCCGGGGGCGGTCATCGGGCCTCCTGGCTGAGGCGCCACAGCGCGTTGAGGGCGGCGGCCGCCACGGCGCTGCCGCCGCGCTCGCCGAGGTTGGACACCGCCGGCAGGCCGCTGGCCCGCAGCGCGGCCTTGGCGGCGGCCGCCCCGACGAACCCGACGGGCAGCCCCACGACGAGCGCCGGGGCGAAGCGCCCGGCCGCGGCCAGCGCCACCACCTCGGCGAGGGCGGTGGGCGCGTTGCCGACCACGACGACGGCGCCCGCCGGCCAGCGCTCGGCGGCCACCCGCATGGCCGCCGCCGAGACGGTGAGGTCGGGCTCGGCCAACCGGTCGCGGGCCGCTCGCTCCCGGCCCTCGGCCAGCAGCGACACGGTGCCCGCCCGCCGGGAGGCCACCGCCACCATGTCCACGTCCGCCACGACCGGCGCGCCGGCCGCCAGCGCGGTCACCCCCGCCTGGCAGGCGGCCTCGTCGACCACCATGGTCTCCGCGTAGCCGACGTCGGCCGAGGCGTGGATGACCCGGGCCACCACCGCCCGGCTGAGCGGCGGCCAGCGCTCGAGATCGACCCGATCGGCCAGGATCCGGTAGCTCTCCGCCTCGATGGGGTGCACCGGCGGGATCATCCGGCCCCCTCGCCGGCGGCGGCCGGGGGCCGCGGGTGGTGGCGGCGCGTGACCACCCGCCCCCCGCTCACCACCGTGTCGGCCGTGCCGACCAGCACGATCGAGCGCATGGAGGCGAGCGACGGGTCGAGGTCGCCCAGCGTGGTGAGCACGACCGACTCGTCGGGGCCGGTGGCGTCGCTGACGACGCACACGGGGGTGGTGGGGTCGAGCGCCTCGGCCAGGACGGCCTGTGCGCGGGCCAGGTGGTCGGGGCGGCCCGCCGACCGGGGATTGAACAGCGCGATGGCGAGCCCGGCGCCGGCCGCGGCCCGCAGTTGGCGCTCGATCCGGTCCCAGGGCGACAGGATGTCCGACAGGGTGAGGGCGGCGTACGGCCCGGCCAGGGGCGCACCCGCCGCCGCGGCGCCGGCGCTGGCGGCGGTGACCCCCGGCACGACCTCGACCGGCACCCGCCCGGCGGCCTCCTCCAGCGTCACCGACGCCATGGCGAAGGTGCCGGGGTCGCCCGACGACACCACGGCCACGATCCACCCGGCGGCGGCGAGCGCCACCGCCTGCCCGGCCCGGGCGGCCTCGTCGCCCATCTCCGAGCGCACCACCAGCTGGTCGGGGCGCAGCAGGGCGCCGGCCGCGTCCACGTAGGGCCGGTAGCCCACGACCGCGTCGGCCGACCGCACGGCGCGCACCGCGGCGGGTGTCCGGTGCTCGGCCCCGCCGGGCCCCAGGCCCACCACCCGGACGACGCCCGGCGCCGGGTCGGCGCCCGGCGCGCGGGCGCGGCCGACGGCCACCGCCGCGGTCGCCGTGGGGCCCCGGTGCTTGCCCACGACCAGCTGGGACCCGGGGCCGGCGGCCAGCAGCGCCGCCGCCTCGGCCACGCTGGGCGTGCCCACCGCCGCCTCGACCTGCGCGCTGGGCGACGGGACGTCGACCGCGGCGAGCAGGTCGGCCGGGAACGCCACCACCGGCAGGCCCGACGCGGCGGCCGCGACGGCGGGATGGTCCGCTCGGCGGTCGACAGTCGCGACGATGTCCACTCCGCCGAGCTTGTCGGGACCGCCGAGCTTGTCGGGACCGCCGAACGTGCCGAGCCCGCCGGCGCCCGAGGCGCCATCCTCGAGGGCCGCGCGGACCACGGCGCCCACCTCGACGGCCGTCGCAGCCGTCGAGCAGCCGACGCCGACCGCCACCACCCTCGACACGGAACCCGCCGCGGGATCCGGCCCGGCGCCGGCTCCGGGCACGTCGCCCCACGCCACGAAGACCGGGTTGTCGGCCACGAAGCGCACGCCGCCGTCGGGCAGCTCGGACGCCACCGAGACCGCGACCTGGGCCAACGCCCCCAGCCGCCCCCGTGCCGCCAACGCGCGGTCGGCGGCCGCGTAGCTGGCGACGACCCGGGCGCCCGGACGCGCCGCGGCCAGGCAGGCGTCCAGCACGTCGAGCCCGCCGCCGCCCACGAACACCCGGTCGGGCGCCGGGAGGTCGGGCAGCACCTCGGGGGCCGCGCCGCACACGACCTCGACCACGGCACCCAGGGCCGCGGCGTTGGCCGTCACGGCGTCGGCGGCCGCGGGATCGCGTTCCACCGCCACCACCCGCAGCCCGGGGGCTGCCAGCGCCGCCTCCACCGCCACGCTGCCGCTGCCCGCGCCGACGTCCCACAGCACGCCCCGTTCGGGCAGGTCGAGCCGGCCCAGCACCACCGACCGGACCTCGGGCTTGGTGATCATCCCCCGCCGGTGCGCGAACTCGCCGACGCCTCGCCCCGTCGTCCTCCCTGCGGGCGCCACGGCGGCGGGCGGGTCGTGGGCCAGCACCACCACCGACCGGTGGTCGAACCGCCCGGCGGCCAACGCCGCCACGCCGTCGAGGCGGCGCACGTCCTCGCCGGGCTCGCCCAGCCGGGACGCCACCGCCACGGTGGTCGGGTGTGCTCCGAGGGCGACGAGCGCGGCACCCACGGCCTCCGGCGGCGCCGCGGGACCGCACAGGACCGCGGCACACGCCGCGCCGGCGACCTCGGCGGCAGCCCGGGACGCACCTCCAGCGTGACACGAGGCGATCACAGCCCGGTCCCACGGGAGGGCCAGGCGGGCGAACGCCAGCGCCACCGAGGTCGGCGCCGGGTGCACGACGAGGCGCCCCGGGTCGAGCCGAGCGCCCAGCGCCCGCCCGATGCCGTGGAACCCCGGGTCGCCGGACGCCAGCACGCAGGCGGGCCCCTCGTGGGCGGCGACGGCGTCGAGGGCACCCAGCCCCGCCCCCACCACCGCGGTGGCGATGCCGGGCTTGAGCAGGTCCGCCACCGCGGCCAGCTGCTCGCGACCGCCGGCCACGAGCGTGGCCCCCGCCAGCGCCACGTGGGCGGCGTCTCCGACGGGTCGGCCATCGAGCAGCCCGACCACGTGGACGGCTCCGCCCCGGGCGCCCGCGGGATCAGCCACCGGCACCGTCCCCTCCGGCGACCGCCCCGACCACGACCACGCCCGCCCCCTGGATGCGCGCGTGGTCGCCGTCGCCGGCCAGCTCGCCGAGCGTCCCCCGCACCGCCCGGGCCTCGTGGCCGGCGCCCGTCGGCACCACCGCCGCTGGCAGCCCGGCGTCGCCGGTGCGGGCCAGGCGCTCGACCGCCCAGCGGGCGTCGACGGTGAACGTCACCAGCGTGCGGGCCGGGTCGACGGCCGGCGGGAGGTCGCCCGGCGCGGCGAGGGTGACCGTCGCGGCCAGCGGCCGGTGGTGCACGGGGATGCCCGCGGCGCCCGGCACCGCCAGCTCGACGGCCAGCCCCGGCACCGTGATCAGCTTCAGGCCTGCGCCGGTCAGGATGGCCGACTCGACCGCGTACGCGGGGTGCAGCCAGGGGTCGCCGCGGTACAGGCGCACCACCCGCTCGCCCCGCCGGGCGGCACCGGTGACCAGGGCCACGGCATCCCCGTCGACGGTCGCGCCGTGGTCGATGCTGCCGCCGTCGGGACCGCCCGCCGTCGACACCGTGACGATGGCGTCCGGCGCGAAGGTCCGGGCCAGCCGCGCCACGGCACGGTCGGTCACCACGACGGTGGCGGCCGCCAGCGCCGCCTCGGCCCGCAGGGTCAGGAGGTCGGGATCGCCTGGGCCCGCCCCGACCAGCTCGACGGTCGCCGGGCGTGTCGCCGGCGCAGGTCGGACCGGCCCGGACATCGGCCGCCCCGGCCCGGTCATCGCGGCCGTCCCGTGGTGGTACCGGGCGCCGAGCGCCGGCGGTGGCCGTGGGCGTAGACGGGGTCGTAGAGGCGGCAGCGGGGGGCGGCGCCGGCGAGCGCCGGCCCGACCAGCACCAGGACCGTGGTGCGGGCGCCGTCGGCCCGCATCGTCGCGGCCAGCTCGCCCACGGTGGTGAGCAGTACCCGCTCGTCGGGCCAGGTGGCGCGCACGACCACCGCCGCGGGCGTGTCGTCGGGATATCCCGCGCCCCCCGCGCGCAGCTCCTCCTGCAGCTGCTCGGGCCGAGCGGCCGACAGGAACACCGCCATGCTGGTGCGGTGGGGAGCGAAGGCCGCCACGGTCTCCCCGTCCGGCATCGACGCGGCCGTCCGCCCGGGCAGGCGGGTGGCGATCAGCGACTGGGCGACGCCGGGCACGGTCAGCTCGCGGGCCACTGCCGCGCTGGCCGCTGCCACGGCGCCGACCCCGGGCACGATCTCGAACTCGCGGTCGTTGGCCAGGCACCAGTCGACCTGCTCCTGCAGCGCCGAGTACAGCGACAGGTCGCCGGAGTGCAACCGCACGATCGCCGCGTCGGGGTGGTCCCGGTAGATCCCGGTGACGTCCTCGAACGTCATGCCCGCCGAGTCGTGCACGACGGCGCCGGGGGCCGCGTGGTCGAGCACCTCTGCGGGCACCAGTGACGACGCCCACACCACGACATCGGCCCCGCCGAGGCGCGCCGCGCCCCGCAGCGTGAGGAGGTCGGCGGCGCCCGGGCCGGCGCCCACGAACGAGATCACGGCGCCGTCCCGGCGGGCTCCGACGCCCCGAGTCGCTTGGCCGCGCCGGCGGGCTCGGACTTCCCGGGCTCGGAGGGGCCGGCGGGCTCGGCCTGCTCCTGCACCCGCACCGGCGGGACGATGAGGGTGGCCAGGTACGACGCGGGCCGGTCGGCAACCTGGGCCAGCGGCGCGACCCGCCCGCCGGGCAGGCCGAGGAGCTCGCCCAGCAGCGCGCCCTCGAGCCGACCGTGCTCGGCCAGCGTGGCGGCCACCTGCGCGACCTGGGCGCCACCCTTGTAGACCACCACGGCGGCGTGGGGATCGGACGCGGCGGCAGCCAGCGGGGCGCCCCCGGCGGCAGCGTGGGCCGGCACCAGAACCAGGTGCTCGGCGCCGTCCACGAGGGCGGTGGCGGTGCGGGCGGCCAGGTCCTGGAACGCCATGATCCCGGGCACCACCTCGATCGGCACCGCCGGGCGGGCCCGGCGAACGGCGTCGGCCAAGGACCCGAACGTGCTGTAGATGCTGGGGTCGCCGATGGTCACGAAGGCGACGCGCTCGCCCGCGTCGAGGCAGGCGACGATGCGCTCGGCGGCGGCCACCAGTGCCGCCTCCCGGGCGTCGGTCGCCACCTCCATGACGAAGCTGACCCGCTCGACGACGACGTCGGGCACCGCGTCGCGCACGACCGCCTCGGCCCGGCCGATCGCCGCGGCCGACGTCGAGGGCGCGAGCACCCGGTCGGCCAGTGACAGCACCTCGACCGCCCGCTGCGTCACGAGGCCGGGGTCGCCCGGGCCCACGCCCACGCCCACCAGCGAGGGACCCGTGGGCGGGCGGGGCAGCGGGCCCTCGGCGCGGGCAACCGGGGTGCGCCCGTCGGGCTCGGCCGCCACCAGCCGCTCGACCGCCAGCCGCAGGAGCTGGGCCTCCGACCGCCCGGTGCGCCGGGCCAGCAGCGCCAACCGGTCCTTCAGCGGCTCGGGCAGGTAGACGCTGGTCTTCTTCACGGCCGCGGAGTGTAGGGCAACGTAGGGCACGCGGCCGAGAGCCCGGATCCTGGAGCACAGGCCCCCGCGGCAGGCAGTGGGGAGAGGCGGCGACGGGAATCGAACCCGTGTACGCGGCTTTGCAGGCCGCTACCTAAGCCACTCGGTCACGCCGCCGAGGGTGGCCCACCCTACCCGGCGACCGGAGGCGGCCCGAACCCGTTCGCCGACCCTTGCCCATCAAACGTTCGTTTGGAACACTGGCGCCATGACGCTGGCTGACGGAACAACGGCAGAGGGCACGACCGAGCTCACGCCGCCCTTCGACGTCGACGTGCTCGACCCCCGCTTCTACGACGACCCGTGGGAGGCGTACCGCTGGCTCCGCCACCACGCCCCGCTCTGGTGGGACGCCCGCAACGAGCTGTGGGTCGTGTCCCGCCACGAGGACGTGAGCCACATCAGCCGCCACCAGGACCTCTACTCGGCCGCCCAGGGCGTGCGACCCAAGGTGGCCGCGCCCATGTCGATCATCTCGATGGACGACCCCGAGCACACCCGTCAGCGGCGCCTCGTCAACCGCGGCTTCACGCCGGCCAAGGTGCGTCAGATCGCCGACCACATCCGGGAGCTGTCGCACCAGATCATCGACGAGATCGCCGAGCGCGGGGAGTGCGACTTCGTCGAGGACTTCGCCATCCACGTGCCGCTGATCGTCATCGCCGAGCTCATGGGGCTCGACCCGGACCAGCGCCAGAAGCTCTACCGGTGGAGCGACGCCATGATGGCCGGCGACGGCCACCTCGACCCCGACGACCCGGTGCTGGTGGCGGCGGCCGAGGCCGGCGGCGAGTTCGCGGTCATGTGCGTCGAGCTGATCGAGCAGCGGCGCCGGGACGGCACGACCGACGACATCATCGGCATCCTCACCCACGCGTTCGACGAGGGCGCCCTGGCCCAAGCGGGCGACGGCAGCTACGCCGGCGCCGCGGATCCCGGCGAGATGAGCCATGACGAGCTGATCATGTTCCTGATCCTGCTCGTGGTGGCCGGCAACGAGACGACGCGCAACGCGCTCACGGGCGGGCTCCTGGCGTTCAGCCGCTTCCCCGACCAGCACCAGCGCGTGCTCGACCACCCCGAGCTGATGGACCTCGCCGTCGACGAGATCGTCCGCTACGTCAGCCCCGTCATGTCGTTCATGCGCACGGTCACCCGGGACCACACCTACCAGGGCGTCGACCTGAAGGCGGGCGACCGGCTGTTCCTGCTCTACCAGTCGGCCAACCGGGACGAGGACGTGTTCGACGCGCCCGACGAGTTCCGGGTCGACCGCGACCCCAACCCCCACCTGGGCTTCGGCATAGGCACGCACTACTGCCTGGGCGCCAACCTGGCGCGGGCCGAGATCGGGGTGGTGTTCACCGAGCTGTTCGCCCGCCTGCGCGACATCCGCGCCGTCGACCCGTCCACCCTCGACCGCGGCGACTCGAGCCTGGTGCTTGCCCTCCGGCACCTCCCGGCCGCCTTCACGCCCGAGCGCCGCGGGTGACCGCCGGCCGGCCCGTCGCCCACGAGCGCCAGCAGCGCACCCGCATCCTCGACGCGGCGCTCACCCTCGTCAGCGAGCAGGGGGCCGCAGGCACGTCGATGCGCCGGCTCGCCTCGGCCTGCGGGCTGAACGTGGCGACGATCTACCACTACTTCCCGTCCAAGGCCGACCTGCTCCGGGCCCTCATCGAGGAGCGTCGCTACGGCGAGCGCATGGCCGCGACGCCCCCGCCCATCGACCCCGACCTCGGCCCGCACGCCCGCTTCACCGCCTTCTTCACCGAGGTCGCGGCACGGACCCTGGAGGAGGCGGCGGTGCTGCGGCTACTGCTGGGCGAGGGCATGCACGGCAACTCGACGGCGCGCCTGTCGGCCCGCGCCCTCATCGGCGCGCTCGACGAGTCGATGACCGGTTGGTTGCAGGCCGGGTTCCCCGAGCTGGCGGCGGCGACGCCCCCGCCCGTGGCCGCCCGGCTGGTGCGGCGGGCGCTGCTGGCCCTCGTCACCGAGCGGCTCGCCACGGGCGACGCCGACGCGGCGGCCGGCGGCGACGACCTGGCCGCGGCCCTGTTCGGCCCCGCGTGAGCGCGGCTCGCCGCGTCACGCGAACGTGAGGTCGACCTCGTCTCGCCCGCGGAACGGCGCCATGGTGGCCGCCGCCTGCTCGATGGCGGTGCGCTGGCGGTCGCCGAGCGCGACGAAGGACTCGACGGTCACCTCCAGCCGCCGCCCCGCCGCCCGCGCCCGCCAGGTGCCGACCGGATGCCCGGTCATCAGCACCAGCCCCGGGCTGCCGACCGGGCGCCACACGGCGCGCTGCCGTGCCTTGTCGGCCAGCAGCGTGGCGCGGTCGCGCTGGGCGAGGAACGGGTCGCCGGCCGGGAGCAACCGGGCCCCGGTGGCCGGCGGCGGGTCGGCCAGCAGGGCGAGGTCGTCGGCGAGCACGACGGCGGCGGCGCCGTCGAGGCGCACGTCGACCAGCTCGTCGCGCAGCGCCTCGAAGCGCTCGCGGGCATCGGACGGCGCGATGCCCGTCCAGATGGCGAAGTGGCGGGGCAACACCGGCCCGTAGGCGTGGACGAACCGGCGCACCAGGTCGAGCCGGGCCTCGGCCACGTCACCTCCCACCGCCTCGCCCAGCCAGATGTCGGTCGCCACCAGCATCTGGCGGGAGCCCTGGGGCCAGCCGTAGCAGTAGACGCCGGCGGTGCCGGCCAGCCGCAGCAGCTGGTCGGGGACGTGGTGGACGTCGCAGACGTCGCACCACGGCTCGAGCTCGGCCGGCACCTGCCCGTGCAGCGCCTCGCTGAGCTGCCCCTTCGTGCGGGGCTCGGCGTCGGCGAGCACGGCGACGAGCACCCCGACGATGCAGGAGAGGGCGTCGGTCGCGCTCCAGCCCCCGGCGTCGATCGCCGGCCACGACCCGGCGAGCTGCTCCCGCAGTGACTCCTCGCCGGCGGCGAGCGCGCCCGGCCCGAACACGACGGCGTCGGTGCGGGCGACCACGTGCGCCGCGCCCCGCAGGCCGAGCACGCGCAGCAGGCGCCGCTCGTCCTGGAGCGCCGATTCCAGCGACTCCGGTGTCAGCTTGGCGACTCGGGCGGCCAGCGCCACGCCGGCGTTGCCCGGGGGCGTGTCCTGCACGCCGGCCACGCCCACGGCGTCGACCAGCGCGTCGAGGGGCACGGAGTCGTGCAGGTTGTGGGACGCGACGCGGTAGGCCACCGCCTGCTCGGCCGACACGGCTTCCCCTCGACGACGCATCGGCGACGAGGCTAGGACGCCGTCACATCGTGCGCGGCCCAACCGTTCTCCGTGATCTGACGACCGCGCAAGGGCGTCCCGTGCGCGGCGGGCCGCCGGGCCGGACGCGGCGCCGACGCCGCAACGAGGGGTGGTCGGAGGCCGGTAGTGTCCGGCGGTATGAAGTGCCCGGTGTGCGACGTCGCTCTCTCGATCTCGTCCCGCGAAGGCGTCGAGATCGACTTCTGCCCCCAGTGCCGCGGGGTGTGGCTCGACCGCGGCGAGCTCGACAAGGTCATCGAACGGGCCGCCGCCTCCCTCGCCCCCGTGGGCGGGCGCGACGACCGGGGATCCCGCGGCGACCGGGACGACCGCTACGACCGCCCGCCGCCCAGCTACGACGACGACCGCCACGACCGCCCGCGCGACGACAGCCGGCGGTACGACGACGGCAAGCGCTACGACGACGGCCGGCGGTACGACGACGGCAAGCGCCACGACGACGGCAAGCGCCGCAAGCGCCGGTCCTTCCTCGACGACATCTTCGACTTCGACTGACAGGCACGTCGAGCAGGGGGCTGCTGGTGGCGATCGTGGGCGCCCGGCGGAGTTTCCGCCGCCGGCTCGTGAGCTCGCCTCGCCGCCGGGTGGGCTGGGGCGGGAGCGGTTACTGGCGCCTGTGGTCGGTAGGGCGGATGCCGTTCACCCGCTTGAAGGCGACGCTCAGGGCGTAGGCGTTGGCGTAGCCGACCTGGTGGGCTATGGCGTCGACGGTGGTGTCGGTTTGCCGCAGCAGGTCGGCGGCGAGGCAGAGGCGCCAGCAGGTGAGGTAGGTCATCGGCGGCTCGCCGACGAGGTCGGAGAAGCGGCGGGCGAACGTCGCCCGTGACACGTTCACCTTGGCGGCCAACGCGCCCACGGTCCACGGATGAGCCGGGTCGTCGTGCATGAGGTCCAACGCCGGGCCGACGATGGCGTCGCTGCGGGCGCGGTGCCACGGCGGGGCACCGGAGTCGGGCTGGTCGAGCCACTCGCGCAGCGTCGAGACGAGCAGCAGGTCGAGCAGCCGGTCCAACACGGCCTGCTGTCCCGGGCGCGAGCGGCCGAACTCGGCGGCGATCATGTCGACGGTCGGGAACGGTAGGGCCGCCGACGGCACCACCAGGGTCCGCGGCAGCCCGCGCAGGACCCGCTCACAGACGCTGCCCTCGACCCGGTAGCTCCCCTTGAGGAGCGCAGCGGACCCCTCGGTGTCGTCTCCGGGACGGCACCACAGGTCGGGTACCTCGTCGATGACCTCCCCATCGGGCGTGGTGCACCTGTCGCCGCTGTGCACGATGACCCTTGGAGGAACCGCGGGCGCGCTGCTGATCGTGTACGGGCCGGGGCCGACCACGACGGCAACGTCCCCAGCGCGCATCGGAACCGCGGTGTCGCTGTCGGGCGTGATCCACCCGTCGCCGACCAGCAGCGTGGCCAGCGTCAGGGGCGCCTGCTCGTCGAACCGCAGCGACCAGGGGGGCCGCATGAACGACCGGTCGAACAGGGCACCGCGGGGCCGGATGTCCTCCAGCAGGGTGGAGAGCATGTCCGGCATCCCCACCACCTTAGACGTGGAGACATCGAATCGAGCGCCTGAGCCATTGTTCGTCTCGTCGATCAGCGATTGGCTGCGGGGCCATGACCCACACCGACATCAACAGCGGTCCTGCTCCCCGCCGGCATCCAGACAGCAGCGCCGTCTCGGTTCTGGGCACCGGGATGTTGGGCACGGTGTTGACCCGAGCGCTGCTGCTGGCCGGTCACCGGGTGACCGTCTGGAACCGGACGGCGGGCAAGGCCGACGCCCTCGTGGCGTCGGGTGCAACGCGTGCCCCGACGCCTGCCGAGGCAGTCGCGGCCAGCCCGATCGTGATCGCCTCGGTCTCCACCTACGACGACATCCATGCGTTGCTGACCCCCGAGGTCGACCGCCTCGCTGGGCGCACGCTGGTGAACCTGGGTTCCGGCACCCCGGAACAGGCCCGAACGCTGTCCGCCTGGGCCGCCGAGCGGGGGCGCGCTATCTCGACGGCGCGGCCATGAGCGGCACCCGCCTCGTCGGCCGGCCAGAGGCCCTCTTCCTCTACAGCGGCGACCCCGACGCGTACGGGGCCCACCAAGCGACGCTGGCCGCGCTGGGCCGCTCCGTCCACCTCGGCGCCGATCCTGGTGCGGCGTCGGTGTACGACACCGCGCTGCTGGCCATGAACATGGGACTACTGAGCGGCTTCTACCAGGCCATCGCCCTGGTCAGCGCAGCAGGGGTCGACACACCGACCTTCGCCGCGGTCGCCGTCGACTACCTGCCGTTCGCCACCGGACTCCTGTCCGGCCACGCCCGCCAGATCGACCAGCGTCGCTATCCAAGTGACGACGGCACGCTCGAGGTCTACGCGGCGGCCATGGGACACGTCGTGGACACCGGCCGACGTCATGGGATAGACGTGGAGCTCCCGGCCACGATCACAGCCCTCCTCGAACGTGGTGTCGCCGCCGGCCACGGCGACGACGGGCTAGCCCGCCTCGCCGACGTGATCGCCGGCCGGGCAGCGCACTCAGCGGAGGTCTGAACGAGTGTGATCCGGGGACACTCGACGAGATCATGGCATTCCGGCACTTCGCAGCCTTGGCCGGGGGTCGGGCTCCGTCACCGGTGAGGGTTGAGTGCCCAGCGTCGGAAGTCGTCGGGTGAGATGTTGCTGCCGCAAACGATCGTGGCGACTGTGAGCCCGCGGAAGCGTTCGCGGTCCTCGAGGATGGCGGCCACCCCGAGCGCCGCTGATGGCTCGGCCACCAGCCCAGCGAGCTCGAACAGGTGCCGCATGCCGGCTTTGATGCTGTCGTCATCGACAAGCACCACGTCATGGAGGATCTCGAGGAGATCCTTGAGCACCTCGGGGATCGGGTAGCGGCCGGCGACGCCATCGGCGATCGTGTCGATGGCGTCGGTGGTGACGACGGCCCGACTCCGCCACGACAGCGCCATCGCTGGCGCCCCGATGGGCTGTACGGCGATCACCTGGGTCTCCGGACTGAGCTCGCGCATCACATGTCCGACACCACTCGCGAGCGCCCCACCACCGAGCGCGAGGAGAACGACGTCGAACCGTACCGCCGTGTCGGCGAGCTCCAGCCCGATCGTCGCGGCGCCCTCGCAGGTCGCGAGATCGAGGCTGTCCTCGACCAGGTAGCTGCTGTCGTTGTCGGCGTGCGCTCGGGCCAGGACACGCGGCATCTCTATGTCCTCACCTTCGAGGTGCACGGTTGCGCCCAGCGACCGCATCCGATCGATCTTGTGTGGGCTGGCGGTCTCAGCCGCGAACACGGTGACTGGGATCCCGCGGCGCGCACCGCTGTAGGCGAGGGCCTGGCCGAGATTGCCGGCGCTCGCGCATACCGCCGACGAGTAGCGCCCCTCGCGTGACAGGGCGGACATGACGGTCTCGGTGCCCCGGCCCTTGAAGCTCCGCACCGGATTGAGGGTCTCGACCTTCAACGTGACCGAGCAGCCCAGCGCATCACTCAGCGGGACCGACTCGAACTGCGGGGTGCTCATGAACGCAGGATCGATCGATGCCACCGCATCACGAACTCGTTGCAGATCAAGGCGCACCACCCACATCACCGTACGGCGCTTGCGGGCACCGGCGAGGACGACTCCCCCGATCTCGTCTGCTGTGCACACGCGTCACGAGCCCGCGCCACAACCACCCGTCCCACCCCACGACAAGCCGGCCAACTCGCACAATCTCTGTCGCCGACGCCAGTCACGAGCTGCGTGACTGCTGCTCGTCGGGTCGAACGCCGGTCACGAAGTGCACATCGTCGGTGGTGTAGGGGGGTTTGGGAAGGCCGACCAGCACCAACCCGTTGTCGAACGGATCGGCCACCACTGCAGGGTGGGAGACTGCGGTGTGCCTGGAAGCGAACCGCGTGCGGGGTACCGGTCAGTCACGCCTCGGGTCGTCGTCGACGACGTTGCGGCGCAGGTCCACTTCCTTCGGGAGGTGTTCGCCGCAACTGGCGACATCGAGCCAGGCCGGCCGGCGGAGATCCACATCGGTGACTCCGTCATCATGATCTCGTCGACGGCTGAACGTGAACCGTTCCCCGCGTTCCTGTACGTGTACGTCGACGACGCTGACGACAAGTTCCAGCGCGCTGTCGAGGCCGGTGCGCAGGTGCTCGAGGAACCGCTCGATACGCCGTACGGCGATCGACGGGCGATGGTGCGAGACCCGTTCGGGAACATCCTCCAGATCGCGCACCCCGTCGCGATGCGATGACCGGCTACCGCCCTCGAACGCCGGGAGCGTGACACCCTTCGGCACGTCGGTGGCGCCGTCTGATGATGGAGAACAGGCGCAGTTCGCCGACAGCTGCGAATCCACCGCGAGGCGGCACCGACCTGGTCGGCGATCCCTTCGCGACAGCTGTGAGGATCAAGCACATGCCGGACCGTTTGGTCGTCTGACGGCGGCGACGAGCCAGGCGCGCGCACCGAAGAAGACGCCTCTGCCCGTGTCATGCGCGGCGACGGTGGCGCGGAGCCGTTCGAGTGCGTGCCCGGTCATCGTCGAGTCCAGGTCGGCGAGCAGGTCCTTGGCGTGCCGGAGGCGGAGCACCGCGTCGTACGCAGTGGCGGTGTCCGGGCCGTAGAAGACCGGCTCGTGGACGTCCGTGAAGTCGACCTCGGCGAAGCCGGCGGCGGCCAGGATGTCTGCGATGATCGCCGGGTCGGCAAGCGAGAACGGACCCGGATGGTTCGTGGTCGGTGGGAGTGCAGTGGCGCCGGCGGTGAGGGCGTCGCGGATCGCGGCGGCCCACTCGTTGCGGTCATGGTCCTGCCAGACCAGCAGCACCAGGCGGGCTCCAGGGCGCAGTGCCCGACCGATGTTGGCGAACGCGGCGACCGGGTCGGCGAAGAACATCGTCCCGAACCGGCTGATGCACAAGTCGAAGTGTGCGGGCGGGAAGGGGTGGGTCTGGGCGTCGGCCTCCAGGTAGGTGACGTTGCGCAGTCCCGCGTCCTCGCTGAGCGGGCGGGCCCGCTCGAGCATCAGCGCGGACAGGTCGACACCCAGAGCACTTCCGTGGACGGCGGCGCGGGCGGCCTCCCGCGTGGTCTGGCCCGTACCGCAGCCGATGTCGAGTACGCGGTCGTGCGGCCCGACGTTGGCCGCGACGCGGAGGTGCGCGTTGTGGAGGCGCAGCTCGGCATCGTAGAAGTCGGGATCGATGTCCATGGGTCAGGCGCGGGCGCTGGCCCGTCGCGGACCACGTCCCGTGAGAGCCGTACCCGTTCCGTGACAGCGGCGATCGCCGGTTTGAGTGAGTTCATCGACTCATGCCGAACCCCTCCGCGCGGCGATGACTTCGTAGACGTAGTTCCGGTCGACCTCCCCTCCGTACTTCGACTCGATCAGCTGTTGGATCGCATCGAGAAAGTCTCGGCGTGACTCGGCGGCGAGCGTGTTGACGAGCGAATCGGTCTCCAGCCAACCGATGTAGGAAGCGGTCGAGTAGCGCCGCGCGATCTCGAAGCGGCGACGTTCGACCGAACTGAACTCGGGCAGGTCGTCCAGCTCCATGTACATGGGTGGGAGACGGCTGGCGGTCGGCAGTTGGAACGAGCGGTCCTTGTGAAGACCCCACTTCGCGTAGTGCGGCTGGCTGTCCGCAGCGAAGTCTGGAGTACCGCCTCCCCTCACGTGATGTGCGTGAACGATCGCAAGGACCCCTCCTGGGCGGAGCGCCTCAGCTGACTTCGAGCATCGAATCTCAGGATCGAGCCAGTGGAAGGCGGTGGCGCTGATCACAGCATCGAACTTCGCGCTTCCGAGTAGCCAGTCCTCGAACGAACTGACCTCGACGCGTGCGTTCGGATACGGCGCGAGGTTGCGCTGAGCACGAGCTGCGAGACGTGGACCGAGTTCGACAGCGAGGAGATCGACACCATGCTTGGCGAGGGCCACGCTGAGCTGCCCCGTGCCGCAACCGATCTCCAGAACCGTGCTCGCCTCATGAAGGTCCGCCAACGCGATGACAGCGTTCTCGACGTCCTGGGGATACGGGGCGCGATGCCGTTCGTAGGACTCCGCGACCGCGTCGAACGACTCCCGCGACCGTTCCGGCTCTTTGTTGTCAGCCATTGACGTTGTCTCTTGGACCCAAAATCGACCGAACGACCGAGGACTGTCCGAACGCCGCTGAGGCGAGTATGCCAACACGAAGAGGGCGACTCGCATGATGGGTGCTCCTGGTGGGGATCGGCTGCGGGCCCCACGTCCCCCCGACTGCCCCAGAACGCCGACACGGCGGTGCAGGACGTTCAGCCGCCGTGCAAGCTCGTGACCGTGTGGCGACATCCGAATCACCGGCCGCTGGGATGGCTGCCACCGGAGCTTCGTCGAACATCGGTCCCTGACCACGTCCGTGACTGGGTGAAGGACACGACGGGCTCGGCGGTTGTGCGAACCCGTCGGCTGCCGGGCGCCACCTCGGCAGCGCTGCATCGGCTCGACCTCGCGGATGGCTCTCGACTCGTCCTACGGCGGTACGCCTGGCGCGCCTATGTGGCGGCCGAACCGGAGGCTCCCCGACGCGAGACCGACGCCCTGTGCTTCGCTCGCCGGCACGGGCTGGCCGTGCCCGAGCTCGTAGCGGCCGACGTCACCGGAGACCACGTCGGCGACGGCGTCCCGGCCGTGCTTGTGACATTCCTGCGGGGCCGACCCGAAGCAGTGCCCGACCTGGAGCGGCTGGCGGACGTCGCCGCGTCCATCCACGAGATCCGCGCAGACGATCTCGGCCACGAGTACTTCCCGTGGTACGAGGAGGAGATGACGACGACGCCGCCGTTGACCGAGCGGCGCGGCCTGTGGGAGCTGGCGATCGAGCTGTGGCGCAGCGCGCTGCCCGAGTACCGGCCCACGTTCATCCACCGGGACTTCCACCCCGGCAACCTGCTGTGGTCGCGCACGCGGTTGACGGGCATCGTCGACTGGTCGGCTGCCTGTCGAGGCCCGATCGGCTGCGACATCGCCCACTGCCGTGCGAATCTGCGTGACCTGGCGGACGGCGAGACCGGCGATCGATTCGTGGCGGCCTACACCGCTGCGACAGGCGAAGCACTCGATCCGTTCTGGGTGATGGCCGGGCACCTCGAACACGACCACGACCACTGGACCCCCGGGCGCCTCAACGTCGATGAACCCGACCTCGAGCGAGCAGTCCGAGCGATCACGGACCAGCAGATCGAGTAGCCCCGAGCATCCCCGATCGCCGGTTGTCGACCAGGATGTGAGGGTTGGCGCTCGGATGCAGCCGAGCCGTCGTTCCGTGCTTCCCCTCATCGAGCTGCGGGAGCGGGGCTATCTGGTGTTCGAGAGCTTCCTCGGGGCCGACGAACTGGCGGCAGCCCAGGAAGCTCTATCGTCGGTTCAGGACTTGGCTGCCCAGCGGTCGAAGCGTTTGCGGAGGGTCTTGGCGGGTGCGGGGGCGCCGATGCTCGCGATCGCTCGTCGAACGGTGGTCTCGTGAGCAGCGGCGGGGTCGTCGATCCAGTCGAGGTGGTGGTTGACCTCGAGGGCGACGGCACCGTGGAAGGCGCACCACACGACGATGCCGGCCTGTTCCACGGTGAGATCGGTCCCTAGGGGGCCGACCTCGGTGAGGGCGTCGACGATCGGTTGGAACACCTGGACCTGGGCGTCGACGGTTGGGCCGCCGGGGGGTGCGGCGTAGCCGGGTAGCACGTCGGTGAAGAGCAGGTTGAACTCGTTGCGGTGGGCCAGGGCCCAGCGGCGGTGGGCGAGGATGCCGGCGAAGGCCCGCTCGGCCGGCTGGTCGTTCGCGAACGCTTCGACGGCGGTGGCGGTGGCGGTGGCCAGGCTCTTGTAGCTCGACAGCAGGAGCAGCGTGAATATGTCCTCGAGGCTGTCGAAGTACGTGTAGAGCGACGCCGGGCCCAGCCCGACGCCCCGGGCGATGGCCCGCATCGACACGTTGCCGGCGCCGCCCTCCTCCAGCAGGCGCCGGGCCTCGGCCTCGATCGCGGCCAGGAGCTCGCGCCGCTGGCGGGCGCGGCGGCCCTCGTTCGCCGGGGAAGCGGGGGTGGTGGTGGCCATGTGACCAACAATACCCGAACACCCCTTGCGATCCGAACACTGTTCGTTAGGATGAGCCCACCAAAACACGAACACTGTTCGGCGTTTACGCCCGTTGGAGGTCAATGCCATGTCCGCAAGCCACGTCGTCCTCGGGGCCGGGCCCGTCGGCCGAGCCGTCGTCGCCGCCCTCACGAGCCGGGGCATCGAACCCGCCGTCGTCACCCGCTCGGGCGCCTCGGCGCCGGGAGCGACCAGTCGCCGGGCCGACCTCACCGATCCCGTCCAGGCCGCCGAGTCGGTCGCCGGCGCCGAGGTCGTCTTCCAGTGCGCCCAGCCCCCCTACCACCGCTGGCCCGAGGAGTTCCCGGCGCTGCAAGCCCGGGCGGTCGCCGCCGCGACATCGGCTGGTGCCCTCCTCGTCGTCGCCGAGAACCTTTACGGCTACGGCGCCGTCGGCGGCCCCCTCACCCAGGACCTCCCGCTGACCGCCACCACGAGGAAGGGCGCGGTGCGGGCCCAGATGTGGCGTGACCTGCAGGCGGCCCACCAAGCCGGCCGGCTGCGGGTGGTCGCCGCCCGAGCCTCCGACTTCTTCGGTCCCGGCGTCAGAGACTCCGCGGTCGGCCAGCGCTTCTTCGGCCCCCTCGCCCGGGGCAAGGTCGTGCGGGTGGCCGGCGACCCCGACCGGCTGCACACCTACACCTACGTCCCCGACTTCGGCGAAGCCATGGTGCGCCTGTCGGAGACGCCGGAGGCCTGGGGAACGGCGTGGCACGTGCCCAACGCGCCGACGGTCACGACCCGGGCCGTCGCCGAGCAGGCCGCCGAGCTGGCGGTCACGAAGCTGCGCCTCCGGGGGACGCCCCGCTGGCAGTTGCGCCTGCTGGGGCGGTTCGAGCCGGCCGTGGGCGAGCTCATCGAGATGCTCTACGAGTTCGACCAGGACTTCGTCGTCGACCACACGCCGTACGCGACCCTCCTCGGCGACCACGCCACGCCGCTCGACGAGGCACTGACGGCCACGCTCAAGTGATGCGGACCCAGCGGACGCAGTCGACGACGTCGGCACCGAACCCAACATCGGGCCGCTCGACATGAAACGTCCCTGTGCCAACGTGACGTGGTGGAACCCACAGTCGAGTTCCGAAGGTTGGGCCGGACCGAGCTGTCGCGCGTCGTCGAGATCGACCGTAGGGAACGCATCGACGTGCTCTACGACCAGCACGGCACCCAACTCGTCGCGCGGCGCGGCGACTGGAGCGCGTCGGCCTGGGACCCGGACGGTCACGGTGAACACTCCGTCGAGGCCCAGGTGCACACGCTCGAGCAATACGTCGACACCGGCGGGATCGCGGTCGGCGCGTTCGCCGGCGGGCGGCTGGTCGGCATCGGTGTCGTCGTGCCACACCTTCGGCCCGGGATCGCGCAGCTCGCATTCCTCCACGTCAGCGCCCCGTTGCGTGCGACGGGTGTCGGCAGCCATCTGTCCGAGCAGCTCGAGCAGATCGCCCACACCGCCGGCGACTCCGCCATGGTCGTCTCGGCGACGCCATCGGAGAACACCGTGCGCTTCTACCTCGGTCGCGGCTTCCAGCCCATGGCGGAACCGTTGGCCGAGCTGTTCGAACTCGAGCCCGAGGACGTGCACATGCGCAAGGTGCTTTGAGCGCCCCGTCACCCGGCGCGCGATCGGCCCTCGATCAACGCCACGTAGCGCACCGAAACATACCTCGAATGAACTTCGATGCTCGTGCGGCCGAGCGGGTGGACGGTGTCCCCGATCGCCGGCTGGAGGCACGTTCTGCCGGGAGGAAGGGCCTGGATGCTTACCCGCCGCGGAGGCAGTCTCGGAGGAGATCGAGGTGACCTGCGTGGCGAGCGGTCTCGTCGATCATGTGGATGAGGATCCACCGAAGGTTGACCGGGCCGATCCCGAACGAGGGAACCGCGGCGACGTGGTCGAGTGAGTCACACCGGGCGACCGCTGAGCGGCTTCGGCTGCACGCTGACGAGTAGAGCTGAACGATGGCGGCGACGGTGTCGTCCGAGGCCAGTCGCATCGCCTGATCGGGGTCGTCGGCGCCTGGCGCATCCCATGGTGCAGGCATCTGCACGCCGAGCAGGCGGCCCTGGAACCAGCGATCCTCGGCCCATGCCAGATGCTTGACGATGCCCGCGATCGTCAGATCCGTCGCTGGCAGCAGGCGGGTCGAGGCCGCCTCCCACTCGAGGTCGACGAGCGCGGCCGCCGCGATCGCTCGGTACTGATCGAGGCGCTGCACGAGCGCCGTGCGCTCGTCGCCGGGCTGAAGATCAGGATGCAGCAAATCAGCGCCCGTCACCAGCTCATCCTGGCAGGCTGCCGGGCGTCGCCGACGGGCTCGCGAAGTACCTGCCCCGACCGCCGGTTGTGGACCAGGATGTGAGGGTGGGAACCAGGCAGCCCGGGCTCGAGGAGGCTCGTGCGATCGCCGGAGTGTGGCTCCGGTCGAGAGCGGCGTCGGTGCCTGCCATCCCCGAACCCGTTCACACGGACGATGAGGTTCGCTCCTACTTCGACATCGTCGTCGCAACGAAGGACGTGTGGGTCATCGACGAGCGCGGGGGCATCGGCGCGCTGCTGGTGCTCGACGGGGAATGGATCGACCATCTCTACGTCGACCCGGATCACTTTGGCAAGGGCCTCGGCTCGAGTCTCATCGCTGTCGCGAAGAGGCAGCGATCCGCCGGGCTCAAGCTCTGGACCTTCGAGGCGAACTCCCGCGCACGCCGGTTCTACGAGCGGCACGGGTTCGTCGTCACCGGCGGTACGAACGGCGAGAACGAGGAGGGCGCACCCGACATCCGTTACGAATGGCGGCCGTGCGCATCGAGCGACACCTAACGCTCGGGGCGTGACACCCTTCAGCGGTTCGCCAGCGAGAAGGGCCGACGCCGTTGCCGCCGGTGACGAGGGCCACATGGCCCGTCAGGTCGAAGGGCGCAGACGGGGAGGCGGGCTGGAGAGAAGCGGGCGTATGGGCGGAAGGTAGCCTGGCCTGCCAGTGGGTCTCATCGAGTCGATCTCCTCCCCCGCTGACGTGCGGCGCCTCTCGTACCAGCAGCTCGACCTACTGGCCGAGGAGATCCGTGCGTTCGTGGTCCACGCCGTGTCCGTCACCGGCGGCCATCTCGGGTCGAACCTCGGGGTCGTCGAGCTGACGCTGGCGGTGCACCGGGTGTTCGACTCGCCCGACGACATCGTCCTGTGGGACACCGGCCACCAGGCGTACGTGCACAAGATCGTCACCGGGCGCTCCGGCGACTTCGGCGGGCTGCGCCAGGCCGGCGCGCTGTCGGGCTACCCGTGCCGGGCCGAGTCGGCCCACGACTGGGTCGAGAACAGCCACGCCTCCACGATCCTGTCCTACGCCCACGGCATCTCGACCGCCCTCGACGTGCGCGGCATCGACCGGCGGGTCGTGGCCGTGATCGGCGACGGGTCGATGACGGGCGGCATGGCGTTCGAGGGGCTGAACAACCTCGGCGTCACCGGGCGCCGGTGCGTCGTGATCCTGAACGACAACGGCCGGTCGTACGCGCCGACGTCGTCGAAGCTGGGCGAGTCGCTGGCCAAGCTGCGGTCGGATCCTCGATGGGTGCGCAACCGGGCCCGGCTCGAGCGCATGATCGAGGCGCTGCCGCTGGGCGAGCGCCTGCACCGCGGGCTGGAGTCGGCCGAGGCCGCCATCCGCGAGATGTGGGAGCCGGTGACGTTCTTCGAGCAGCTCGGCGTCCGCTACATCGGCCCCATCGACGGACACGACATCGAGGGGCTCGAGTCGACGCTACGCAACGCGGCCCTGTGGGAGGGCCCGATCGTCGTCCACGTCCTCACCCAGAAGGGGCGGGGCTACGCGCCGGCGCTGGCCGACGACGAGAAGGTCCTCCACGACACCGGCGTGTTCGACCCCGAGACCGGAACGCCGCGCGCGTCGAGCGGGCCGTCGTACACCGGAACGTTCTCCGACGCGCTGGTGCGGCTGGGTGATCTCGACGACCGCGTGATCGCGATCACGGCGGCGATGCCGGGCTCGACCGGCCTGCTGCCGTTCGCCGACAAGTTCCCCGACCGGTTCCTCGACGTCGGCATCGCCGAGCAGCACGCGGTGACGGCCGCCGCCGGCATGGCGATGATCGGGATGCGGCCGGTCTGCGCGATCTACTCACCGTTCCTCACCCGGGCCTACGACCAGATCGTCTACGACGTCGCCCTGCACCAGCAGCCGGTGATCTTCGCCGTCGACCGGGCCGGCGTCACCGGGCCCGACGGCGCGTCGGCGCACGGCGTGCTCGACCTGGCGCTGCTCACCAAGGTCCCGGGGATGACGGTGTTCGCGCCGTCGTCGGCCCAGGAGCTCGAGGTGATGCTGGAGACGTGCCTGTCGCTCACCGACGGGCCGTCGGCGGTGCGGTTCCCTCGCACCGCGGCTCGGGTCGTCGAGTCCCATCAGGTCGGCTCGGGCCTGCAGGCCCGCCGGGCGGTGGCCGGGTCGGAGACCAAGGAGGTCTGCTTCCTGGCCGTCGGCAAGATGCTGGCGGCGTGCGAGGAGATCGCCGAGTCGCTGGGCGCGACGGTGTGGGACGCGCGGTGCGTGAAGCCGCTCGACGAGCACATGCTGCGGGACGCGGCCGCGCACCGGCTGGTGGTCACCGTCGAGGACGGCATCCGCACCGGCGGTGTCGGCATGCAGATCCAGGACGCCATCGCCGGACTCGAGGCGTCGCGGGCGTGCCCGCCCGTGCTCATCCTTGGCCTGCCGTCGGAGTTTCTCCCCCACGGCAACCCCGGCCAGATCCTGGCCGACCTGGGTTTGGATGCCGCAGGCATCCTCGCCAGCACCGAAGCGGCCCTCGCCCGCCTCACCTCTCCCATGTAACCCGCGCGCGGGAGGCCGAGGTTCGGTCCCTCTACGACTCGGTGGTGCGGATCGTCGTCAAGCCGACGTGGGCGAAGCTGATCGGCTTCCATGAGACCCTCCCGAGCGCGGTCGAGGAGCTCAAAGAAGCTCATTCGGCGGAAGGTTCGATCGTCGCGCCGGCGCGGAGACGGTAGAGGTCACGGAGTACACCGATCTGCGTGCCGTGGTGGCTGATCTCGTTGAGCATCCATGCGATCACTTGGGCGCCCGTGCCCATCCGACCAGGTCCGCCGTAGCCCCAGAACCGGACCGGGCGTTCGAGTTGTTCGTCGCTCGCCGACCGTAGGGCTGCGCCAATCTGACGCCAGCCTGCTCTCATGGCCCCGACCGCCTCGTCGGCAGTCGAGAAGATCGGATGACGTGCAAGGTACGGCGAGGTCCATCCGCTCTCTGTGGCGTGGTCACCGCCGAGGAAGTCCAGTTGTGCCGTCCGCCCAGGCATGGAGCCGACGTGCCAGAAGAGCCATGCGATCGAGGTCAGTGGCTCTGTGGCTTTGCCCGGGTCGGAGGCTGCGGCGAGATCGCTGTCGAAGTCCGCGGCCCACGCCCCGACGACGAACGGTGTTGGCGTCCGGGTTTCGTCCACCGGCCGGACAGTCCAGCATCCCGGCATCGGTTCCCACAGAAACTCGTCGTCCGTAAGTCCCTTCCACGCACGGCTCAGAGTGAAGCGCTCTATGAAGAACATCAATTCGGCGAGTGTCTCGGAGCGTCTCTTGGCCACGGCCGGACGGTATGTCATCGCGGGACACGACGCCCCGGCGCGTCCCCCAACGCCGGACGGGCGCGACCGCTTCTTCGGGCAGCCACCTGGGCGACCAGGTCGGACAGAGTCAGGCCACCAACGACGCCAACGCTGCCCGACGCGGCATCAGGACAGCTCGCCGAGGGCCAAACGCAGCGCGTCGAGCTCGGCCACCACGCCGTCGAGCTCGGCGTCGAGGGCGTCGGCCCCGGCTCCCCCGCCGACACCCGCACCCAGGGCCACCTCGGCGGCCGCCGCGACGGCGGCGCCCAGGCGGGCGTCGAGCAGCCGCAGGCGGTCGTCGGTGTCGTCGAGCGCGTTGAGCAGGCGCTGCACCGAGCCGAACCGCTGGGCCAGTGCCGCCTCCAACTCGGGTTCGTCGCCTGCGCGCTTGGCCCGCTTGTACTCCTCGGTGACCCGGCCGGGGTCGAGGGCGGCGAGCGTGCGCTCGATGGCCGTGGCCCGCTGGGCCGTCGCCCACACGGCCAGCACGCCGGCGTCGAGCCGGGCGCCGGCGGCGAGGAGCCGGTCACGCACGGGCCCATCGCGCACCCCGGCCAGCACCGATGCGAACCGCCCGCGGGTGTCGAGGGCGTCGGCGACCGCCCGGCCGAACCGGGGCGAGACGGCGGCGGGATCGACGCCGGCGAGCTGGTCGTGGGGGCCTCCCGACTCGGGGGAGGTGGTTCGCCGGCGCCGCAACATAGCGATGGCGACCGACACTACCGGGGCGCGGTCCTGGTTGGTCCCAATGCGAGCGGACTAGGGTCTAATGCACATGCATGACGGCGGGACGACGACGGAGCGGCTGATCAGCGCCGCCGAGGTGCTGTTCGCCAGCCACGGCATCGACGGGGTCAGCCTGCGCGAGATCAACCGCGCCGCCGGCGCCAAGAACGCCTCGGCGCTGCAATACCACTTCCGCGACCGCGACGGGCTGCTGCGGGCGCTGATGGCCAAGCACCGGCGCGACGTCGAGGCCCGCCGGCACGCCATGCTCGACGCCTACGAGGCCGACGGCCGCGACGACCTGCGGGCCCTGGCCGGCGCCCTCGTCCAGCCACTGGCGGCCAAGCTCGCGGACAGGGACGGCGGCCCCGAGTACCTGCAGATCCTGGCCGATCTCACGAACCGACCCCGGGCGGTCATCGATCCGGCCGACCTCGACGACCCCGCCTCCAGCATCTACCGCTGGCGCCAGCTGGTCGGCGGCCTGCTCGACGAGGACGTCACCCGCCTGCACCGCCGATTCGTCGCGATCCGCTTCGCGGCCCACGAGGTGGCCCGCCGCGCCCGCTCCGGGCCCCACACCGACGACCGCCTGTTCACGAGCGACCTGGTCGACCTGGTGACCGGCGTGCTGTCCGCGCCCCTGTCCGACCAGACCCGGCGGCTCGACGCCGCGCGACCGGGCTCGCCGCGCCGGCGCTCGACGACGCCCTCGGCATCCGCCCCACCACCAGGGAGACCGCGTGAGCGGAGCGAGCGAACGATGAGCACGAGCGAGCCCGTCACGGCCGCAACGGCCGGCAGCGACACCGGCACCGACCTGGTCGACCTCGCCGCGCTGGCCGCCTGGATGGACGACGAGGGCCTACCCGCCGGACCGATCACCGGGGCCCGGGCGTTGAGCGGCGGCACCCAGAACCTGCTGATGCGCTTCAGCCGGGGCGGCCACGACTACGTGCTGCGCCGCGGCCCCCGCCATCTGCGCAGGGCCAGCAACGAGGTCATGCGGCGGGAGGCGACGGTGCTCCCGGCGCTCGCCGGCAGTGACGTCCCCCACCCCGCGTTCGTCGCCGGTCCCGGTGAGCCCGAGACGGGCGTGGCGGGCGACGCCGTCTTCTACCTCATGGCCCCGGTCGAGGGGTTCAACCCCACCGTCGGCCTGCCCGACCTGCACGCGGGCGACGCCGCCGTGCGCCACCGCATGGGTCTCGAGGTCGCCGGGGCCGCCGCGCTGCTGGGCGCGGTCGATCACGAGGCGGTCGGCCTCGCCGGCTTCGGCAAGCCCGACGGGTTCCTCGAACGCCAGGTGCCCCGGTGGATGGCCGAGCTCGACGGCTACGGGGAGCTGGACGGCTACCCCGGCCCCGACATCCCCGGCCTCGACGAGGTGGCCGCCTGGCTGGACGACAACCGGCCGACCGCCTGGCGGCCCGGCATCATGCACGGCGACTACCACCTGTCCAACGTCATGATCTCCCCCGACGGCCCCGAGGTCGCGGCTGTCGTCGACTGGGAGATGTGCACCATCGGCGACCCCTTGCTCGACCTCGGCAACCTGCTCGCCACCTGGCCGATCGGCCCGACGGACGACCCGTCCGGGGGCCCGTCGGCGGCTCCTGCGCCCGGGGCGCCCGACGACCGCATGGCGTCGGTCGTGGCCGGCTCGCTCGGCGGTGTGGGCGGGCTGCCCTCCCCCGCCGAGCTGGTGGCCCACTACGCCGAGCGCTCGACCCGCGACACCTCCGCCGTCCCGTGGTACACGGCCATGGCCTGCTTCAAGCTCGGCATCGTGCTCGAGGGCACGCACGCCCGGGCCTGCGCGGGCCGGGCGCCGAAGCCGACCGGCGACATGCTCCACGCCATCACCCTCGGGCTGTTCGCCCGGGCCCGCCACGTCATCGCGAAAGGCTGACGCCATGCCCATCGACTTCACCCTCACCCCCGAGCTCGAGGACATCCGCCTGCGGGTCCGCACCTTCGTCGAGGCCGAGATCAAGCCGGTCGACGACCGCATGGGCGGCGACGACGCCCTCGCCCGGGACGAGTACATCCGGGCGATCATCGGGCTCCGGGGCAAGGCGCAGGAGGCCGGCATCTGGCTCCCGCACATGCCCACCGAGTGGGGCGGCATGGGCCTCACCCACGTCGAGCTGGCGATGGTGCAGGCCGAGGCGGCCAAGACCCGGCTCGGCCCGTGGGTGTTCAACTGCCAGGCCCCCGACGAGGGCAACATGCACACCCTCCTGCACTGGGCCACCGACCAGCAGAAGGAGAAGTACCTGCGCCCGCTGTGCGAGGGCCACAAGATGAGCTGCTTCGCCATGACCGAGCCCGAGGTGGCCGGGTCCGACCCCACGCTCATCCAGACCCGCGCCTACCAGGACGGCGACGAGTGGGTGATCAACGGGCACAAGTGGTTCATCTCCAACGCGCACCGGGCCCAGTTCGCCATCCTGCTGGCCCGCACCGAGGACGACCCCGACATGCCCCAGGCCGCGAACACGGGCTTCATCGTCGACATCCCGTCCGAGGGGTGGAACGAGGTGCGCGAGGTCGAGACCATGCACGGCTCGACCGGCCACTCCGAGATCCTCATCGAGGACCTGCGGGTGCCCGACGCCAACATGCTGGGCGGTCGAGGCCAGGGCCACATGCTGGGCCAGTACCGCCTCGGTCCCGCCCGCCTGGCCCACTGCATGCGGTGGATCGCCCAGGCCGAGACCGCGCTCGACATGATGGTCGACCGCTCGCTCAACCGGTTCGCCCACGGCTCGCTGCTGGCCGAGAAGCAGGGCATCCAGTGGATGATCGCCGACTCCACCATGGAGCTCTACCAGGCCAAGCTCATGGTGCTGCACGCCGCCTACCGCATCGACAACAAGCTCGACTTCAAGTCCGAGGTGTCGATGGCCAAGCACTTCGTGGCCAACGCGCTGGGCCGCATCATCGACCGGTCGATCCAGGTCCACGGGGCGCTCGGGTACTCGACCGACACGCCCCTGGCGTCGATGTACCAGCATGCCCGCTGGGCCCGTTTCGCCGACGGGGCCGACGAGGTGCACCAGATGCGGATCGCGCAGCGGACCATCGCGGCCTACAAGGACAACGGCAGCACCCGGGCGGCCACCGGCGACCTGCCGCTCTAGCGTCCCGCTACGCCTCGGGTCGTCGCCGGAGGCGGCGGAGCAGGCGGCCGACGCGCTGCCGGGCCTGGTGGACCTCGGGCTCGGGCATCATGCCCCGGTGGTCGAGGTAGACGGCCTTCGCCGCGCCGAGCAGCGGCGTGGCCACCAGCGCGCCCGGGACGCCGCCCGCCGCGCCCCCCACGAGCGCCGCCAGCATCGTGACCGGGGGCGACAGGTTCACCGCCCGGCCCACGATGGCGGGGCTGATGACGTGGTTCTCCAGGTTCTGATAGGCGACCATCACGGCGAGGGCGATGACCGCCTCGACCGGCCCCTGCGTCAGGGCGAGCAGCACGAAGAACGCCCCGCCGAGGAACCCGCCGACCTGGGGGATGAGGTTGGTGAGCGTGGTCCACAGGCCGGCCACCGGCGCCAGCGGCACGCCGAGCAGCAAGCCGACCGACAGGGTGACCAGGCCGGCCAGCACCGCGACGAACAGCGACCCCGCGAAGTAGCTGCCGAACGTCGCGTAGACGATGTGACCCAGCCGGTCGACCCGCGGGAGGCGCGCCGCCGGCACCAGGGCGCGCACCCGTCCCACGGTGGTCTCGCCGTCGACCATCACCCCGAGCGCGGTGATCAGCACCACGAACGCGCTGAGCACCCCGCCGAGGAGCCGCTCGCCCAGGTCGGCCAGCGTGGCGTCGTCGATGGTGGCGGGCGCGTCGGCGATCCAGTCCTCGATCCGTTCGGCAGCGTCGGCGTCCTCGAGCCGGGGCCCGACGATCGGCCACGAGTAGAACTCGCGCACGGTGGAGGGCAGCTCGTCACTGAACTCGCGTGACTGCTCGACCGCGGCCGGGGCCACCAGGACCACGACGGCGCCGAGGCCCAACGCCAGCCCGCTGCCGACCACCACGACCGCCAGGCCACGCGAGGAGTCCCAGCGTCCCTGGACGCGGCTGACGACCGGCGACAGCGCCACCCCGAGCAGCACGCCGACGCCTATGCCGGTGAGGACGTCGGTGGCCGTGGAGCTGACCGTGAAGATGGCATAGGCCACCAGCGCGGCACCGACGAGCACCACGAACGACCACGGATCGATGTCGACCACGACCCGCCCCGGGGCGCTCGGGGCCGGCGGCGCGGCGGCCCCCGCGCCGGCACTGTCGGGCACGAGGGCGTCGCCGGCCCGCTCGGCGACGCCGGCGGCCGGCCCGGCTTCGTCGGCCGCGCCGGCATCATCGGCCCCGGCGGCTTCCACGCCGGCATCGTCGGACCCGGCGGCTTCCGACTCCGGTGCGGCGCCGACGTGCCCGGCACCGACCACCACGGCGCCCGATCCGGCCTCCCCGGCCGCGAGCTCGTCGCTGCTCGCCATCACCCGTACGGTAGGTCACGACGTCGACACCGCGGACCGGTACGGTACGCGGCGTGGCCCCCGCTCCCGCCGCCCCGCCGCCCCGGGTCGTCCGCGTGTCGGCCCGCTCGGCCGTGGTGGCCGTGCTGGTGCTGGTGCTGGCGATCGTGGCGCAGCGGGTGTTCGTGGCCGCCCACGCCCCGCTGTCGTGGGCTGCCGCCGCCACGGTGGTGGCCGTGCTTATCGACCCGATCGTCGACCTCCTCGATCGGTGGATCCCCCGGCTGCCCGCCGTGATCGTCGGCCTCGTGGTGGCCGCCGCCGCCGTGTGGGCCGTGATCTACGTCGCTTTCGACGAGCTGTCGTCGGGGATCGACCGCCTGGCCGAGTCGGCCGAGCTGGCGGCCGACGAGTTGGAGGCCCGCAACGACAACGTCGGCCAGCTCGCCCGGGACGCCGACGTGGCGCGCCGGGTCGACCTCTTCGTCGAGACCCTCGACGAGCGGGTCACGGGCGGCGACGACGTCATCGAGTCGACCGCCGGCACCGCGCCGACCTACTTCCTCGCCGGCATCCTGACCCTGTTCCTCCTGTCCTACGGGCCCCGGCTGGCGCAGTCGGCGGTCGACCAGCTTCCCGACCCCGCCCAGCGGGAGCGGGTCGCCCACTCGGTCACCTCCGCGCTCCAGCGGGCGCGGCGGGCGATCTTCTTCACCGTGGGCGAGGGCATGCTCGTCGGCCTGATCGTCGCGACGGCGGCCCGCCTGCTGGGCATGCCCGTGCCGGCGGCGCTGGGCCTGGCCGCCGGGGTGATGGCGCTGCTCCCCCACGTTGGGATCGCGCTCGGCGCCCTGCCTCTCATCCTGCTCGTGCTGGCCCTGCGGTCGGACGCCGCCGCCATCGTCACCGCCGCCGTCGCCCTGGCCGCCCAGGTCGGTGACTCGTTCTGGCTGCGCCGCCGCGTCGCCGCCCACAGCGTCGACGTCGGGCTGCTCGTCCCGTGGATCGTGGTGCTGGTCGGTTACGCCGTCTACGGCGTGGGCGG
Source organism: uncultured Acidimicrobiales bacterium (assembly GCA_963842395.1). Lineage (GTDB taxonomy): Bacteria > Actinomycetota > Acidimicrobiia > Acidimicrobiales > VFJN01 > ZC4RG19. The sequence continues at coordinate 25,123 of CAWJGJ010000001.1, read as the reverse complement.
CGCCGCCTACGGGCTGGCCGTCGCGGTCTTCGCTCTGGCGTTGCTCGACGAGGCCGGCGCCGCGCCGACGCCCGGCCCACCCGCCCCCCTCGACGGACCCGCGCCGGCGGGCGAGCCCGACGCTCACCGCACGGCCGCCGCGACCGTGACCTGACCCCGGCGTGGTCCGCCGCCCGCCGGGGGCGACGTGGCAGGCTACGGGCGTGCCGGCCGACGACGAGGGCACGGACGACCTCGACTACCGCTTCACGCTGGCCAACGAGCGCACGTTCCTGGCCTGGGCGCGCACGTCGCTGGCCCTGCTGGCGGGCGGCATCGCCGTCGACGAGCTCAGCGACAGCTTCGCCACCAGCGGCACCCGTACCGCGCTGGCCATCGCCGCGGTGCTGCTCAGCCTGGTCCTGGTCGTGTCGAGCTTCGTCCGCTGGGGCCAGGTGCAGGCGGCCATGCGCGACGGGCGACCCCTCCCCCATCCTTGGGCGGTCCCGCTGCTCGCCACCGGCCTGGCGGCGGTGGCCGGGGTGGTCGCCCTCGCCATCGGGTTCCGATGACGGGCGCCGGCGAGCCTGGGGCGACGGAGAGCCTCGGGACCCCGGCCGAGCGCACCGAGCTGGCCTGGGTCCGCACCACGCTCGCGTGCGCCGGGCTGGCGGTGCTCGCGCTGCGGCTGGCCGACGACGACGCCGAGTCGCTGACCGCGCTGGCGCTGGGCGTGCTCGTGGCGGGGCCGGGCCTCATCGCGTCCTGGGGGCGGTCGCGCGAGCTGCGGGCCCGGCCCGTCCCCGCGCCGCCGCGCGTCGTCGACGTGGCCGCGATCACGGGCTCGATCGCGCTCGTCGACGTCGTCGTGCTGGCGCTCCTGCTCCGCTGATCCCCACGGACGGCGCGTGCGGGCGGTCCGGCTGTTTCGAGCCCGGGGACGGCCGTTGCTAGGGTCCCGACTTCCTGACTCCCGGTCAAGTGCGAGGTGAGGGGCACGATGTCGTTGAGCTACGACGAGGCGATCGCCGAGGTCACCCGGCCAGGCGCGCGGTTCGAGACGGCCACCGTCGACGTCGGCGGCGTGACCACCACGGTGTTCCGCAACGCGCCCAGCAGCCTGCGCCAGGTGTTCGACACCGCCCGGGGGCGTGGCGACGCCACGTTCCTCGTCTACGAGGACGAGCGGTGGAGCTTCGCCGAGGTCATGCGCCAGGTCGACGCGCTGGGCGCCCTGCTGGTGCACACCTACGGCGTGGGCAAGGGCGACCGGGTGGCCATCGGCATGCGCAACTACCCCGAGTGGGTCGTGGCGTTCGCGGCCGTCACGTCCGTGGGCGCCATCTCGGTGTCGCTCAACGCCTGGTGGACCGAGGACGAGCTCGGGTGGGCGCTGGAGGACTGCGGCGCCTCGGTGCTGATCGCCGACCGCGAGCGGGCCGAGCGCACGCGGGACGCGGCGGCCAAGCTCGGCGTCACCGTGCTGGGCGTGCGCCTGGGCGACGACGACCTCCCGGGCGTCGACCGCTGGGAGCAGGTGCTCCCGGTGGGCGAGCCGCTGCCCGAGGTCGCGATCGATCCCGACGACGACGCCACGATCCTCTACACGTCGGGCACCACCGGTCGGCCCAAGGGTGCGGTCTCGACGCACCGCGCCGTCACCCAGGCCCTGGCCGGCTACGGCTGCCGGGCTGCGATCGACCGGCTGCGCCGGCCCCCCGAGAACGACGACGCCGGCGCCGCCCGGGCCGCGCCGGCGTTCATCCTCATCGTGCCGCTCTTCCACGTGACCGGGTCGATCCCGGTCATGCTCGGCTGCTTCTCGGCGGGCGTGAAGCTCGTGATCATGTACCGATGGGACCCCGACCGCGCCCTCGAGCTGATCGAGCGCGAGCGGGTGACCAACTTCGTCGGCGTGCCCACCCAGAGCTGGGATCTGCTGCAGTCACCCCGCTTCGCGGAGTTCGACACGTCCACCCTGCTCAGCGTGGGTGGAGGCGGGGCGCCCGCGCCGCCCGAGCTGGTGCGCCGGGTGGCCGCAAACTTCCGCAACGCCGCCCCCGGCATCGGCTACGGCATGACCGAGACCAACGCCTACGGGCCCCAGAACGGCGGCGCCGACTACCTGGCCCGCCCCACCAGCACCGGCCGGGCGACGCCCATCCTCCGGATCGAGGTCCGCGACGCGGCGGGGGTGGCGGTGCCGACCGGCGAGCGCGGCGAGATCTGGTTCAAGGGCCCCAACCTCATCCGCGGGTACTGGAAACGACCCGACGCCACCGCCGAGGCCATCGTCGACGGCTGGTTGCGCACCGGGGACATCGGCCGGCTGGACGACGAGGGGTTCGTCTACGTCGAGGACCGAGCCAAGGACATGGTGCTGCGCGGCGGCGAGAACGTGTACTGCGCCGAGGTCGAGGCCGCCATCTACGAGCACCCGGCGGTGCACGAGGCGGCCGTCTTCGGCGTCCCCCACGAGCGGCTGGGCGAGGAGGTGGCGGCCGTCGTCGTCCCCCGCGCGGGCGAGACGGTCACGGTCGCCGACGTGCAGGCTCACGTCCGGGAGCGCCTGGCGTCGTTCAAGGTGCCGAGCCGCGTCGCGATCTGGACGGAGCCGCTGCCGCGCAATCCGGCGGGGAAGATCCTCAAGCGCGACCTGCGCGACACCTTCGAAGACGAGCCCTGAGGGGCCGGCGCTCACCCCCCACAGCCATCCCCCCGAGCACGACGAGCGCCTGCTCGACGCGGGGATCGAGCAGCATCTGCGCGGCGCCGCCACCGGTCACCCAGCTCGGGCGGTGACCGGCCCGCTCACCCGCTCCTCCGTGCCCGCGCCGTCACGCCCGGTCCCCCGCTTCCGGGTGGCCCGCCGGGGTGGCCGCCGCGACGACGCCGGCCCGATCGAGCGCCCGCTCGGTGAGGGTCCGGCCGAGCTCGATCATCTCGCCCGCGCGGTGGAAGTCGAGGCTGCGGCACGCGTCACGGGGCACGCTCACCAACACGTCCGGCGGGTACCCGGCCAGCCGGTAGCGGGTCAGGATGCTCTGCATCGTGTCGAGCGATTGGTTCATCATGTCGAGCTTCGTGAGGCCGGCGGGTAGTGCGCCGAACGGATCGCGGACCTCGGTGGTGTCGGCGCTGCCGTTGCCACCACCGAAGCGACCCCGGAGCTGGCGGACGACCTCGCTGTCGAACAACTGGGAGGCGCTGGCGCGCACGCGGTCGGTCCACTCCTCGGCCGGCCTCGCCTCGGCCGTCTCGCTGACCGGCGGCACGCCGACCTGGTCCCGGGGATCGGCCGCCACCGACACCGCCACGGTCACCTCGGCCTGGGCGGACGCCGTCGGGGCGATCGGCACGGGGTTGGTCAACCCGCCGTCGGCGAGCAGGCGGCCGTTGAGCATGACCGGCGGGATGAGGGTGGGGATGGCGATGGATGCCCGGATGGCGACGTCCACCGGTCCCCGCTGGAACCACACCTCCCGGCGCGCCAGGAGGTCGGTGGCAACAGCCGTGTAGGCCACCGGAAGGTCCTCGATGGCGGCGCCGGCCAGCAGCTCGCGCACCCGCCCCATCATCTTCTCGGCGCGTATGGCGCCGGGCGACGACAGCGAGGGGTCGAGCAGGCGGACCACGTCGCGCTGGCGCAGCCCCCGGAGCCACCCGGCGTAGGGCGCGAGGACGCCTGCGGCGTGCAGGCCGCCGACGAGCGCGCCCATCGACGATCCGGCGATGTTCACGATCTCGAACCCGCGCTCCTCGAGCACCTCGATCACGCCGATGTGCGCGTAGCCCCGGGCGCCACCGCTCCCCAGCGCCAGCGCCACCCGTGTCGGTCCAGGCATCGCGCTCATCGTAGGGACCGCGCCCACCTCTGGATCACATCCCAACTTGACACTGTCATCTTAACAGTGTCAATGTCGTAGCCGTGGACGAGACCTGGACCATTGCCGAGCTGGCCGACCGCGCCACGCAGGTGCTCGCCGGCCAGCCCACCGAGGCCAACGGTCGCGTCCGCGACCTGCCCAACGAGCGGCTGGTCCGCTGGTACACCACCATCGGGGTGGTCGATCCCCCGCTCGGGCGCCGGGGGCGGGTCGCGCTCTACGGCCGCCGGCACCTGCTGCAGCTCGTCGCCGTCAAGCGCCGCCAGGCGGAGGGCCGGCCGCTCGCCGGCATCCAGGCCGAGCTCGCCGGCGCCACCGACGGCACCCTGGCGACGATCGCCCGCCTGGACGACGCCGACGCTGACGTCGCACGCGTGCCGGCCACCGCGGCTGCGGGCCCCGACCCGGCCGCAGCCCTCGCGCCGGCACAGGGGCGTGCGGTGTCACCGGCGCCGCTACGGGACCTCGTGGCATCGTCGCCTCCGCACCGGGCCCGTCGGGCGGCCGGCGCCCACCCCGTGGGTCGGGCGGCCGGGCCCACGCCAGCGAGGGACCGGTTCTGGGCGTCGCCGCCCGCGCCCGCGGCCTCCCTCGCCGCCCCGGCGGCACCATCCGCCCCGGCGGCGGTCGCGGCCGAGGGCTCCCCCGCCGGTGACGACCCGTCGCCCCGCCCGTCACCCGGCTCGGCCTCCGCCCCTTCGGCGCCCGCCCCGCCGGGGCCCGTGCCGGTCGCCGGTCTGCGCCTGGCGCCCGGCGTGACGCTCGTGCTCGACACCGGTGCGCCGTCGACGCCGCTCGCACCCACACCCGCCCAGCTCGCCGAGGTCGAGGCCGCGGCGCAGCCCCTGCTCGAGGCGCTGCGCCGCAATGGCCTGGCCCCCGACCCGCAACCTGCACCCAGGAGAACGACGTGACCATCACCACCGCCCCGCTCGCCCTCGACGCGGCCCCCGTGCCCGATGCCGGCCTGGGCGCCCTCAGCACCGAACGGGGCAACCTGCCGCTCGACGCCGTCGACGTGCGAGCCGTGATCACCGGCCTGACCGCAGGCGTCGAGGTCACGCAGGGCTTCCACAACCCCTTCGACGTGCCGCTCGAGGCCACCTACATCTTCCCGCTGCCGGACCGGGCCGCGGTGACCGGGCTGCGCATGGAGGCCGACGGTCGCGTGGTCGACGCCACGCTGCACGAGCGGTCCCGGGCCCGCGCGGCCTACGACGAGGCTGTCGCCTCGGGGCGGCGGGCGGCCATCGCGGAGGAGGACCGGCCCGACGTCTTCGCCCTGCGGGTCGGCAACATCCTCCCGGGCGAGCGGGTGACCGTGCGTCTCAGCCTCGACCAGCCCCTCCCCTACGAGGACGGTGCCGCCACCTTCCGCTTCCCCCTGGTGGTGGCCCCCCGCTACGTGCCCGGCGAGCCCACACCTGGCGCGCCGGCCGGCCCCGGCACCGCGGCCGACACCGACACCACGCCGGACGCATCGCGGATCAGCTCGCCGGTGCTGCTGCCGGGTTTCCCCGCACCCGTGCGCCTGACGCTCACGGTCGACATCGATCCGGTCGGGCTGCCGGTCTCGCGCGTCGAGTCGAGCCTGCACGTCGTGACCAGCGCGATTGACGGCGACACCACCCGCCTGTCCGTGCGTCCCGGCGAGCGGCTCGACCGCGACTTCGTCCTCCGGCTGGCCATGGCCGCCCCCGATCACGCCCTGTCGGCGCTGCTCGTCCCCGACCCCCAGCCGGGGCGCGCGGGTGACGCCGAGCACGAGGGCGACGCCGTCCAGGACGGCGACGGCACGTTCGTCGTCACCGTTGTGCCCGGCGGGGGTGACCCGACTGCGCGGCCCCGGCCCCGCGACCTCGTGCTGGTGCTCGACCGGTCGGGCAGCATGGGCGGCTGGAAGATGGTGGCGGCCCGCCGCGCCGCGGCACGCATCGTCGACACGCTGAACGCCGCGGACCGGTTCGCCGTCCTGTCGTTCGACACCACGGTCGAGCGGCCCCACGTACTGGGGCCGGGGCTCGCCGAGGCGACCGACCGCCACCGGTTCCGCGCCGTCGAACACCTGGCGGCGCTGGAGGCCCGCGGCGGCACCGAAATGTTGCGGCCGCTGCAGGAGGCCGTCGCGCTGCTGGGCGACGGCGAGGGCCGGGACCGCGTGCTGGTGCTGGTCACCGACGGCCAGGTGGGCAACGAGGACGACATCCTGGCCGCCGTGGCGCCGTCGCTCGCGGGCGTGCGGGTGCACACGGTCGGCATCGACCGGGCCGTCAATGCCGGGTTCCTCGGCCGGCTGGCGACGATCGGCCGAGGTCGGGTCGAGCTGGTCGAGTCGGAGGACAGGCTCGACCAGGCCATGGAGCGCATCCACCAGCGCATCGCTGCGCCCCAGGTCACCGGGGTGGAGCTCGCGTGGTCGGGGCTCGAGGTCGTGGAGGGGTCCGTCGTGCCCGACCGGCCGGCGACCGTGTACCCCGGGGTGCCCCTGGTGATCTCGGGTCGGTACCGGGCCGCCGAGGCCCGGCCCGCGGCGACGACCGTGACCGCCACGGGCCGGACCGGCGGGGGTGCCGCCTGGGAGCACCGGGTCGGCGCCCTCGTCACCGACCACCCGTCGGCGACCCGGGTGTGGGCCCGGGCGCAGCTGCGGACGCTCGAGGACCGCTACGCCGTCCAGGCGGTCCCCGACCTCGAGCACCGCATCGTGGCGACCTCGTTGCGCCACGGGGTGCTCTGCCGGTTCACCGCCTTCGTGGCCGTCGACAGCCGGGCCGTGACCGACGGCTCCGGTCCTCACCGGGTGGTGCAGCCCGTCGAGCTGCCGTCGGGCTGGGCGCCGGCGCCGGGCCCGTTCGACGGGGCGCACGCCGCGCGGCAGAGCGCTGCGGGCCCGGTGCCCGCGCCGGCGGTGATGCCCGCGGGCCGGGCGGGACCGGTCGGAGCGCCCGCGCGGGTCCGTGCGATGCGCGCGGGCCCGGCCATGTCGCCCTCGCCCGGCGGGCGTGTCCGCTCCCCGGCCTCCTCGCGACCGCGCGGGGGAACGGCGGCGGTCGGCACGATGCCCGGCGGCACTGTGCCCGCAGGGGCGGTGCCCGCCGGTGGCGCCGGCGACCCACGCGAGGAGGGGGCCGCTGCGGAGTGCGCCGAGGCCGCCGCCCGGGGGTTGGCCGACGAGGTGGCGGGGCTCCGCGACCTGGCGGACGCCCCGGACGGGCGGCGCTGGGCGCACCTGTCCGACCTCCGCTCCCGGCTGGCCGGTCTCCTCGTCGCGCTCAGGGGCGCCGCCGTGCCCGTCGAGCAGGTGGCGGCGCTGGCCGCCCTGGTCGCGGCGCTGGAGCTGGCCGACGACCAGGCCCGTTGGGACGCCGACCTCGACGCCCTGTGGTCGTGGGCGGTCGAGGTGCTGACCGGGTGGGTGCCGCGGGGCGACGTCGCCCTCGCGGCTGCCGTGACCACCCCGAACCGCCCTTTCTGGAAGCCGCGTCCTGGCCCGCCCGCGGGCGTCCGGTCGTAGCGCCTCCTCACGCGACGAGGCACTAGGTTCCGCACGGTGGGGCGGTCGGGGCGGCCGCCCCGCTGCTCCACGTGCCGGGGGGCGCGACATGACCGATCGTTCGCAGAGCTACACGGCCGTCGTCACGACGGACCGGAAGCGCCGGGTGATGGTCCCCGTGCCGTTCGACCCCGACCAGGTGTGGGGCGCACGGCCCAGCCACCACGTCCACGGCACGGTGAACGGCATGGGGGTGCGGGCGGTCGTCGAGCCGCTCGGTGACGGCCATGGCATCGTGCTCGGCCCGGCCTGGCGGCGTGACTGTGGGATCGCGCCGGACGACGAGGTGACCGTCGTCCTCGCGCCCGAGGGGCCCCAACGCGACGACCTGGCGCCCGACGTGGCGGCGGCGCTGGAGGCCGATCCCGACGCGGGCGCGTTCTTCGACTCCCTGGCGCAGTTTTACACGAAGGCCTACCTCCGCTGGATCGACGCCACCACGCGCCGCCCCGACGTGCGCGCCGCCCGCATCGCCGAGATGATCGAGCACCTCAAGGCCGGCAGGAAGGAGCGCCCGAAGGACGGCGGGTAGCCGGCGCGCAGAAGCACAAGAAAACTGCGGTCGAGGTGTCGATCCGGCCGGATCTCGTCGTCATAGGGTCGACCGAGAGGAGAACCCATGCGCTACATCCTGTTGATCAACGCAGACCACGAGGCCATGGCCCGGGTGACGCCCGAGGAGACCGAGAAGTACTCCGCCGAGTACGGCACCTTCACGCAGGCGATCATCGAGTCCGGCGAGTTCGTGGCCGGCGATCCGCTCGAGGGTGTCGACACCGCCACCACCGTGCGCCTGCGTGGCGGTGAGCCGGTGGCGACCGACGGGCCGTTCACCGAGACCAAGGAGTACCTGTGCGGGTACTACGTGGTCGACTGCGCCGACCTCGACCGGGCCGTCGAGCTGGCCGGCCTGATCCCGGGCGTCGAGCTCGGCAGCGTCGAGGTCCGCCCGCTGCGGCCGTACACGCCGCCGGAGACGACCTGAGCGACGAGGTCACCCGGGTCTTCCGGGACAGCTCGGGGCCGATCACGGCGTCCCTGATCCGCCTCCTCGGCGACTTCGACCTCGCCGAGGAGGCGGTGCAGGAGGCGTTCGTGGCGGCCCTCGAGCGCTGGCCGCGGACGGGCACGCCGGACAACCCGGCGGCCTGGATCATGACCACGGCCCGCAACAAGGCCAGGGACCGGCTGCGGCGGGAGGTCAAGCGGCCGGGCAAGCAACGCGCGGCCGACGCCCTGGCCCGCCTCGACGCCGAGCCCACGTCAGGGTGCGATCCCATGCCGGACAGCGCCATCGCCGACGACCAGCTCCGGCTGATCTTCACCTGCTGCCATCCCACGCTGGCGCCGGACGCCCGCATCGCCCTGACGCTGCGGACGCTGGGCGGGCTGACCACCGCCGAGATCGCGCGGGCCTTCCTCGTGCCCGAGGCGACCATGGCCCAGCGGCTCGTGCGGGCCAAGCGCAAGATCCGCGTCGCCGGCATCCCCTACCGGGTGCCGCCCGATCATCAGCTCCCCGAGCGCCTGGGCGGGGTGCTCCACGTCGTCTACCTGGTGTTCAACGAGGGTTACGCCGCCGCACAGGGCCCGCACGCGGTGCGCGGCGAGCTGTGCGACGAGGCCCTGCGCCTGGCCCGGCTGCTCACCGAGCTGATGCCCGACGAGGGCGAGGCCCTGGGGCTCCTCGCCCTGCTCCTGCTCCAGGACTCCCGGCGGGCGACCCGGACCACTGCGGACGGCGACCTGATCCCCCTCTCCCGGCAGGACCGCGCCCATTGGGACCACGACCAGATCGACGAGGGGCTCGCCCTCGTCGACCGGGCCCTGCGTCGTGGCCGAGCCGCCGGGCCCGGGCCCTACACCGTGCAGGCCGCCATCGCCGCCCTGCACGCGCAGGCGCTCAGCACCACCGAGACCGACTGGCCCCAGATCGCCGCGCTCTACGACGTCCTCGCCAGCATCGCCCCCTCCCCTGTCGTCGAGCTCAACCGCGCGGTCGCCGTCGCCGAGGTCAGCGGCCCCGCCGCCGGACTCGCCATCGTCGACCAACTTGCGGCGACCGGGGCCCTCGACCACCACCACCTGCTCCACGCGACCAGGGCCGACCTCCTGCGCCGGCTCGGTCGCCGCGCCGAGGCGGCCGAGGCGTACCGCCGGGCGCTCGCCCGTGCCGGCACCGAGCCCGACCAACGCTTCCTCCGCTCCCGCCTCGCCGACCTCGGCTAGAGCGGCACCCCGGACGCGGTCGACGCGTAGCCTGCCCACCCATGGCGGAGCGAGGCGTGCTGCACACGCCGCTGACCATCGGCGGCACGACCACCCTCCGGAACCGCCTGTACCGGGCACCCGTGCTGGAGGGCGCGGGCGACGGCGACGACTGCGTCGACCGCTACGCCCGCCACTTCGTCGAGAACGCCCGCCACGGCGTCGGCCTCATCGTCCAGGGCAACTCCTGCCTCTACGAGGAGGGCCGGACCTCGCCCGGCATGACGCTCGTGCACACCCGCGAGCGCATGCTGCGCCTGGCGCCGATGGTCGACGCCGTCCATGCCCAGGGCGCCGCCATCTGGATCCAGGTTGGTCACGGTGGCCTGTTCGCCATGGAGGCGTGGCACGAGCCGTATGCGTCGCGCCGTGCCGGTCCGCTGCTCGCCCCCAGCCCGCCCCGGTGGTGGCTGCGGCCCGTGTTCCGGCGGGCGCCGGTGCACGAGATGACCACGCACGAGGTGCACGCCCTGTGCGAGCGCTACGGCGAGGTGGCTGCGTGGGCGCGCGAGGCGGGCTACGACGGGATCCAGCTGGCGTCGAGCAACGCCAAGCTCATCGACCAGTTCGTGTCGCCGTTCTGGAACCGCCGCACCGACGAGTTCGGCGGCTCTGCCCGACGGCCGGGCGCGGCTGCTGGAGGTCATCCGCCGGCACGTGGGCGAGCGGGCCGGCTGGGACTTCACGTGCACGGTCAAGGTGCCGGTGGGCGAGAAGGCGCCGCCCTTCGCCCCCCGCACCACCTGGGACGAGGGCCTCCGCCTGGCCCAGCGGTGCGAGGAGTGGGGCTACGACTCGGTGACGCCCGTCGAGGTGTCGGTGTTCCCCGACACCACCCTGTCCCGGGGCGGGATCCCGTCCTCGATCTGGCGGAACAAGGCCATTGCCGGACGGTTCCGCACCGCTGCCCCCCGGGCCCTCGAGCGCCGGGTCATCGAGGCGGGCTACGTGGCGGGAGGCGTGGGCGCCCCCTTCCGGCCGGTCTGGAACCGCAGCCGGTTCCAGGCGGTGAAGCGCCTCGTATCGATCCCCGTGCTGGCGGTCGGCGGCATCCGCACCGCCGCCGAGGTCAACGGCATCGTCGACTCGGGCGACGCCGACCTGGTCGGCATCGGCCGGCCGTTCTACGCGGAGGCCGACCTCGCCGCCCGCATCCTGGGCGGCGATGTGGCACCCGCCCGGTGCCGCAACTCCAACCTGTGCGTGCCCGCCCAGATGCTCGGCATGAAGGGCGTCTGCTACAACCCCGCGGTCAGGCGCGCCAGATGACGGGGAGCGGCACGTCGGGTGATCGGCCACGCATCACCGTGATCACGGGCGAGCCGGGGAGCGGGAAGTCCCTCCTCGGAGCGAAGCTCTCGCGCGCCCTGCGGGTCCCCTTCATCGCCCGGGACGATGTGCGGGGCGGCCTGTTCCTCACCGCCGGCGCCTGGGGCGCACAGCCGCGAGCGGTCCCGACGGCCGACGAGGCGGTGGAGGCGTTCCTGCGCATCGTGGAGTCGACCGCCGGGCTCGGGGTGAGCTGCATCGTCGAGTACGTCGTCCGGCGAGGCCGCCCCGACGACCTCGAGCGCCTGACGGCCGTTGCCGACTGCCGCGTGCTGCACACCCGGTGCCGTGACGCCACGGAGAGGGTCGCCCGCCGCAACACGTCGGATCGCCTGCTCAATCGAAAACCTGTGCTCGACGCCCTCGGCTACGCCACCATCGACGAGCACACGAGCGATGCCGTCGCCCGGATGCGATCGGTGACAGACGAGATGCGCACCGACTTCGACCTCCCGGTCCTGCCGGTCGACACGGACGAGGGATACGAGCCGGGGCTCGACGTCATCATCGACTTCATCGTCGGCGGACCGCCGTCCACCGCGTGAGCCGCCGCCGGCCGCAACATGCGCGGGCTGCGCCTCAAGGGGCCAACGATCTCGACTCACGGGTCAGCCGTCGACGACTCGGCGGGGCGCCGCCTGTCTGTAGGCGGAGTCGAGCAGCTCGGCCAGCTCGGTGCCGTCCAGGTCGCCGTCGACGCGGATGCCGAGCCAGCCACGGTCGCCGTGGTGGGGCGAGGCGGAGAACCGCCCGTCCTGCCGAAGGGCCTCACGCTCGGTCGGGTCGGTCAGGACGTGCAGTGATCGCCCCCACCCGTCCCACCGGGGCCGGGCAGGTGACCCGGCGCCGTTGAAGATGGCGAAACGACGGCGCCCGACCCGGAACAGCGGACGTCCCTGAAGCTCGGCCTCGTCCGCTCCAGGCAGGGCGAGGCAGATGCGCCGGATGGGCGCCAGAGCCCGCAGGTCGTCGGCGTCGAGATCCATGCCTGCGACGCTGACTATCCGGCGGAGCACAAGCAGAACACGTGCCCCGCCGGGTCGGCGAAGACCCGGTACGTGTCGGGGCTCGGCTGGTGCTCGAACCCCGGGCTCGCGAACACGATGGGCCAGCCGATGACCTGGCTGTAGAAGGCGGCCAGCCCGGCAGGGTCCGGACAGTCCAGAGCGATGCCGCTCAAACGACCGATGCCGCTCATGGGCCCTCCTCTCGACGTCGATTGCTACCGCTCGGACGACGTCGACGCCACCTGCAACTCCGTTGCTCGCGGCCTGGCCCAGCGGGGAGGCCCACCAGTCCCAGCTGAGCCCGCCGATCGCGGCCTCGGAGGGCCTCCGCGTGTGGGCGAGCACTCGCCGCGGCGGCGTGCTGATGGGCTCAGGCGGTCATCCGTCGGGCGGCCCGTGCTCGGCCAGCCAGTCGGGCGACGGCGGCACCGTCTGCAACACCTCCACCACCAGCCCGTCGGGGCCCATCACCTGGAAGCGGCGCTGGCCCCATGGCTCGGTGACGAGCGGGAGGACGACCTCCAGGCCCGCGTTCCCGAGCCGTCGCTCCTCGCCGTCGACGTCGTCGACCAGGAAGGCCAGGAGCGTCCCGGCGACCTGCCTGCCCCGCAGCACATCGGGCAGGGAGGCGTGGTGACCTTCCACGAAGGACAGGCTGAGGTTCCGGTGCTGCGCGTGCTGGGTGTCGACGTACCAGCCGATGTCGACGATGACCGTGAACCCGAAGTGGTCCACGAACCACTGCGCGCTCGCTGCCGGGTCCTCGGCGATGATCGCCAGGCCCACGAGCTCGATGTCCATCGCGGCACCCTAGGGCCGCCGAGGCCTCGCGGCCTCTGCCGAGGAGCGAGCCCCGAGGGCTGTTGCTTCCGGTCCGGCTCGTGCAGCAGCATGACGACACCGCAGCGGGGCGCTCACGAGCAGCGATCCGCTGCCGACGTCCTGACGGGCACGTAGAGGGGATCGGGTGGACCACATGTCTCGCGAGGAGCGTGGTCGCTCGGCGTCTCCGGACCTCGGCGATCTCCTGGATCCGGAGGTCGCGGCGGGGCTCGTCGTGCCGTTCGAGCACCTGGGCCCGGACAACCTCGACGACATCCGCCAGGCCATCGGCGCCCTCGAGCTGCCCGCGGCACCGGGGCGCAGCGAGCACCTGGTGCCGGGCGATCCGCCGGTTCCGATCCGGGTGCACCGACCACCCGCGGTCGACGGTCCGCTGCCGTGCCTGTACTCGATGCACGGCGGTGGCTACGTCATCGGCAGCTACGACCTCGACAGCCTCATGCTCGACGAGCTGTGCCCCCGGCTCGGCATCGTCGGCGTCACGGTCGATTACCGCCTCGCGCCCGAGACCCCGTACCCCGGGCCGCTCGACGACTGCTACCGGGGCCTGCGGTGGACGTTCGAGCATGCCGACGAGCTCGGCATCGACCCCCGGAGGATCGGCGTCACGGGAGCGAGCGCCGGCGGCGGCCTCGCCGCGGCGCTGGCGCTGCTCGCCCGCGACCGAGGCGAGCTGCAGATCGCGTTCCAGCTCCTGGACTGCCCGATGATCGACGATCGCCAGGCCACCTGGTCGAGCCGGCGCGACGGACTGCCGGTCTGGAGCCGGCAGTCCAACGAGTTCGGCTGGCGGTCCTACCTCGGCGATCTCTATGGGGCCGACGACGTGCCCCACACCGCGGCGCCCGCCCGGGCCGAGGACCTGTCGGGGCTCCCGCCCGCGTTCGTCTCGGTCGGCTCCATCGACGGATTCCTCGACGAGGACATCGACTACGCCCTTCGCCTCAACCACGCCGGCATCCCATGCGAGCTGCACGTCTATCCCGGCGCACCCCACGGGTACCAGATCGCCGACGCCGCGATCACCCGGCAGAGCCGCCGCGACGTCGAGGACTGGCTCCTCCGGCAGGTCGGAAGCCCCGGGGCAGCCACGACCTCGTGAACGTGCCCGCCGGCTCGTACGTCCCCCGGCCGTGCCTGACGCATCTACGGGGTGCGGCCGATGAACGCCAGCAGCTTGGTCTGGACGTCAGTGTCGTCGGGCACGTCGACACGTGGCCCGTAGTGGCCGCTCTGGCGCAGCGCATCGTCCATCGGCAGCATGCCCTCGAGCATCTCGGCGCACTTGTCCGGGTCCAGCGTCTCGTCCTGCCCGGTGGCCCGGGCGAGATCCCAGCGGTGGAGGAACACGTCGCCGGTGTAGATCATGTCGATGGCCTGCCCGAGCGGCATCGTGCCGATGTGGGCGAACTCGTACTCGCGCTCGGCTGTGGTCGGGTCGTCGAGCAGTTCCTGCACCGCATCGCTCTGGGTGCGCCAGGCGCCGACCGGGTCGTCGTCGACCGACGGACCGGCGGGCAGCGTGATCCCGGTCGACCCCTGGAGGAACCCCGGGAACCACTCGACGAGGTGGCGGACGACGTCGCGGGCGACCCAGCCCTCCGGCGGCGCAGGCTGGTCCCACGCCGCGGGAGCGGCGCCCTCGACCGTCGCCGTGAACTCGCCGGCGATGCGCTGGTGCTCGTCGGAGCTGCTCATCACAGCTCGCCCACGAGGGCGTCGAGCTTGGCGTAGCCCTCGTCGACGCCGGTCTCCATGCCGCTGGCCAGCCACTGGTCGCGACCCTCGAAGCTGTCGACCAGCGACTGGGCGTGCAGGCGGGTGCGGCCGTCGCCGAGGTCCTCGAATCGCAGCGTCTCGAGGGCGACGTCGTCGGGCTGACCGTCGAACGTGAAGGTCTGGACGATCCGGTCGTCGCCGACCTCGTGGAAGCAGCCGTGGAACCCGTACTCCTCACCGTCGCGGCCGGCGACGTAGCGCCAGCGGCCGCCCGTGGTGGCGTCCCAGTCGACGATCTTGGTCTCCATCCCGTTCGGACCCACCCAACGGGCGAACAGCTCGGGATCGGTGTGGGCCCGCATCAACTGCGTCGGTGTGGCGTCGAAGTCACGGGTCATGCGGACGATCGGCACTGTCGGGTCGGCCTCGATCGAGACCTGGTAGCGGTTGCTGGCGGCGCTCATGATGCTGCTCCTTGCTCTGGGTGTCGGGAGTGGGTGGGTTGCTCGTCGCCCCGCATGTCGGCGAGGACGGCGTCCAGGCGCTCGTAGCGCTCCTCGGCCTGTCGGCGGTATCGCTCGATCCACTTCGTCATCAGGTCGAAGACCTCCGCCTCGAGATGGCACGGTCGCCGCTGGGCGTCCCTGCTCTGGCTCACCAGGCCGGCGTCGGTGAGCACCCTGATGTGCTTGGACACCGCCTGGACGGAGACGTCGTAGGGCTCGGCCAGCTCCCCGACTGTGGCGTCGCCCACGGCGAGGCGGGCCACGATGTCGCGCCTCGTCGGGTCGGCGAGGGCGGCGAACACTCGGGACAGGTTGTCGTCGACCACGGGCGGTTCCTTGTTCAACTGACTGGTTGAGCAAGGACACTACGCTCGCGGATCCGCCGTTGTCAACCATCTGGTTGAAGAACGAGCCGATGCCAGTGTTCGTCACCACGGCAGGCTGAGCTGCCACGTCACCCCGTAGCGATCACCAACCCAGCCGAAGCGGGTCGGGAGTAGGGCCTGGCCCTTGACACTGACTCTATCTAGGTAGAATTCTGCCGTATGACCAGAGTGCGTCGTCCCTCGCCGCAGACGGTTGCCATCCTCGATGCGTTGGCCGAGAAGGCATCGGACTGGAGTCACGGCTACGACCTGTGTCGCTTGCTGGGCTTGAAGGCCGGCACCGTCTACCCGATCCTCATCCGGCTGGCCGAACGCGGCTACCTCGAGACTGCGTGGGAGCAGGAGTTGCCCCAAGGCCGCCCACCCCGTCACCTCTACCGACTGTCGGCCGCCGGAGCCGAGCAGGTGCGCGAGCTGCGCCGCGCCGAAGCGCAACGCACCTACCGCCGGTCGCGAGTCGCCGGACGCCCGGCTCCCGGCAGCGGAGCGGTCGCAGGGGCACAGGCATGAGCCCCGGCGCCACGCCTACGCCGGCACTCCCAGGCCCGGGCGCGACCTGGAACTGGATCGCCCGTAACTGGCCGCTCCTGTTGGCGATCCTCACGGCGCCGTTCGGCCTGGCCGTGCTGGCGATCTTCCGACACCGGGACATCATTTCGGCCATGCGCGGCGCCCGGCGGACTGCATGGGTCGCGGCGGCAGCCGCCCTGGTCGTCCTCGGCGCGTGGGCACTGTTGATCCGGGCCGCTCTCGCCGCGGACGACGACCCGGGTGTCCCACCGACCGAGGTGCTCGTCGGTGCCCTGATCTTCGGCTGGCCCCATGCGCTCGCCGCCGCGACCGCTGTCATCGCCACCGCGCGCACCGCCACCGGGGCCGACACGCCCGCCCGCCTCCTCGCGCTCGCCTCTAGCGGCCGGCGCGGACACCGCGACGACTGGGGCGCTGCCATGCGCGCCGAGCTCGCGAGCATCACCGGCCCCTGGCGCGAGCGGCTCCGGTTCGCGGTGAGCTGCACCCCGACCGCACTGCGCCGCGGCTGGGGACGGTCTCCGTGGATCGTCGCCGTCGCATGCGGGACGCTGTTCGCGGCCCTGACCGTCGCCACCTCACGAGCCTCGCTGCACGGCAACCGCAGCGGCAGCCTCTTGGGGGTTCTCTTCGGCCCACCGCAGATCACGCTGCTCCTCGTGGGATTCGTCGCCGCCTGGAAAGGATGCTCGATGCGCCACGGCCTCGAGCACGCCGTCCCGGCGCTCATCGCGATCCTGGTCGGCGTGCTCGCCACCGCCATCCCCGAGGGCGCGCTGTGGGCCCGTGAAGCAGGCGTTCTCATCCTCGACGGCGACTACCCGTCCACTCCCCTCACCCCCGGCGAGGGCGCGCGCGAAGCGCTGCGGGCCACGCTGACCTGGGGCCTCCTGCTCTGGCTGCCCTGGCCCGTGCTCGGCGCCGCCGCCGGAGCCCGACTCAGCCCCCGCACCACCCCCTTTCCGGACCCCGCCCCCTGAGTGAATCGCGCTGGTTAAGTGGAGGCTCCACCGAACCCAGGGCGATTCAACACTAGGCTCGCTGGCAGTCGAGGATTGGAAAGCGCTGGTGGTTTCAGACGAACGAATGGCGTTGGAGTTGCAAGGGACTCTTGATCGAACGAACTTTTCGGGAATCGGGGAGTCGCACAAGGGGAAGGTGCGCGACAGCTACATCGCGGATGGCGTTCGGACGATCATCACGACAGATCGGCAGTCGGCTTTTGACAAGATCCTGGGAACGATCCCGTTCAAGGGCCAGACACTGAACGCGATCGCCAACTTCTGGTTCGACCGGACCGCCGACATCGTGCCGAACCACCTGCTCGATGTGCCGGATCCGAACGTCGTACGAGCCCGCGAATGCAATCTGGTGGCGCTCGAGTTCGTCGTCCGCGCCTACATCACGGGTGTGACCAAGACATCGCTCTGGTTCAACTACGAATCCGGGCTACGCGAGATCGCGGGGATCCCACTCCCGGATGGCCTGAGGAAAAACGAGCGGTTGGCCGAGCCGATTCTTACTCCGACCACGAAGCTCGAAGAGCACGACCGCAACATAAGTCGTCGCGACGCGGTCAATGAGGGCCTCATCACTACCGACCTGTTCGATCGAATCGCAGGCCTGAGCTTCGACTTGTTCCGGAGGGGCACCGAGGTCGCCGCTGAGCGGGGGTTGATCCTGGTCGACACAAAGTACGAGTTCGGCGTTCTCGACCGCGAGGTTGTGCTGATCGACGAAGTGCACACGCCGGACAGCTCACGTTTCTGGTACGCCGACACCTACGAGGAACTGTTCGCCGACGGGAAGGACCAGCGCGCTCTCGACAAGGAACCTCTGCGCGAGTGGTTCGTCGAACGCGGCTTCCGCGGCGACGGCGATCCCCCACCGATTCCCGACGATGTCCGGATCGAGACAGCGTCGCGCTACATCGCGCTCGCCGAGGAAATCACGCAACAGCCGTTCGAGCCGACAGCAACGACCGCCCACGAGCGTGTCAACTCACTGCTCGCCGGCTGAACCAACCCTCCGAACGACCTGCCGGGCTGGAGCCACACCTCACTGGGCCAACCCGTCAACGAGCCCCGCTCAAGTCCGAAGAGCCGCCAACCACCTGTCGTCGCAACTGTCCGGCCGGCGCTGAGCAGGAGTTTCAATGGAGCGGACGACGGGACTCGAACGGCAGTCGCGGATCCCGGTCCAGTCGTCGTCATCGCCCCAGCGATGCCTCGTAGCCGTTCGCGACGATGGCTTCCGCCATCTCGTCGTAGGCCTCGCGCGCGTCGGGGGCCCAGGTCGCCAATCCGTCGACATAGCGGTTGTACATGCAGAAGGCCGCAGCGATCAGCACCGTGTCGTGGATCTCGACGTCCGTCGCGCCCGCGGCACGAGCAGCCTCGATATCCGCTCCGGTCACGGCGCGACCGCTCCGCTGGACTGATGCCGCGATCTGGAGCAACGCACGTAGCCGCGGGCTCACGGGAGCGTCCCGCGGGTTCCGCTTGATGCTGTCGACGACGTCATAGCCGCCCTCCAGCTGACGAGCGGCGAAGGCCGAGTGCGAGAGCTCGCAGAACCGACACTCGTTGAGAGAGGAGACGTACGCGGCGATCGCCTCGCGCTCGCCACGCGTCAGTGAGCTGTCGGCTCGAAGGAGCGTCTCGGCAAGCGCGCTCAGGGGTTCAGCAGTCTCCGGTCTGAAGGCCATCAGCCCGACTATCCCGGGCAGGTCGTTGGAGAGGTCGATGTGGGACATGTGCACGAATCTCCTCAGCTGGGGCGGCTGTCGTCAGTCGCAAACCGCACACACAAGGTCTCGCCGCAGCGACATGGGCGTTTCATCCCCGTTGTGCCCGTACCGACCCCGGGCCCGCCGGTTGCTCGAGTGTACGGGCGAGCGACTTCGGGCGCCGCCTGCGGCGAGACGCCCTCAGGGTTGACGGCGCCGTCGCTCCCGGTTCGCCCGTTACGGAAGCTGGCGGCGGATGTCGAGCAGGTGGTGTCGCATCTCGTGGACCGTGTGGACGGCCACCCAGCGGAGCGAGCGTTCCATGGGTGCCGGATAGTTGTAGGCGACGTTGCGGCCCCAGTCGTCGCCGAGGCGGTCGAGCGTGTTGGCGAACATCGCCGCGGCGTCGACCGCCTGCCGGGCCACGGCGGCCGGGTCCTGGGCGGCGTAGCCGTCGTGCTCGACCCGCTCGTCGCGGCCCATCGGCGCGAACGACGGGGTGTCGGTCCGGCGGGCGGCGAGCACCCGCTCGCGCTGTACCAGCAACACGTCCCGCATGTGGCAGCCGTACTCGAGGGGCGACCAGGTGTCCGGCCGACGGCGGGTGCGCAGGTCCGCCGCCGGGTCGACGAGCAGCCCGGCCAGCTCGTCGACGTAGGCGACGATGTCCGGGCCCGCCGACGGTGCCTCGGCGAGGACATAGGTGAACCCGCACTCGCTGCAAGCGTCCATCGCCCGACAGTAGGCACCTTCGGCGACGCGGTCCGACGGGCACGTCGCTCGCGATGATCGCAAACCGCATCGAGTCCTGTCACTGAGCTGACTTGAGAGCCGTCGGCTCAGGCTCCGCACGTCGCGCACACGACCGCCACGAACGCGGCGGTCTGGTCGGAGGTGTCGCCGGTCCGCCAGGCGACGCGGAACTCGTCGTACAGCGCCACCGGTTGCAGCCGCCGGACGACGACGTCCGTGCGGCTCCGCCCCCGGGCCGCCTGCCAGGAGTTGAGCCAGCCGATCCCCGTGCCCAGGGCCACCAGGTCCAGCACCCGCTCCACCTGGACGGCGGCGTGGGTGATCCACCGGGGCCGGGCGCCCATGGCCGCACAGTAGGACTCGATCTCGTCGTGGGCCGTCGGGGCGTCGGCCCGCTCGACGACGAGCACCGGCTCGCCGTCGAGGTCCCGCGCCCGGACCACCTCCCGGCCCGCCAGCCGATGGTCCGGGGGCACGGCCACGTGGTCGACGGGCACTCGGGCCAGCGGCACGGACGCGACGGGACCAGGATCGGCGACCGGCCCGCGCACGATGCCGACTGCGATCCGACCGGCGCGCAGGCCGTCGAGGATGAGCAGCGAGGTGAGCCCGTCCGGCCGGAGGACGGCGTCGGGCTGCTCGACCCGGAACGCCCGGATGGTCCGCATCATGCCGTCCTCGCTGCCGTGGCAGTAGCCGACGGTCCAGGCGGCGGGCGCCGAGGCGACCTCGGCCGCCGCGACCTCGAACCGGTCCATGGCGCGGAGCACGGAGCGGGCCTCGACGAGCAGCCGCTCTCCGGCCGGGGTCAGCGCCACCCGGCGGCTCGTGCGCTCGAACAGGGCCACCCCGAGCTCGCGTTCGAGCTCCCGGATGCGTTGCGAGAGCGGCGGGGCGGACATGTGGAGCCGGGCCGCCGCCCGCCCGAAGTGAAGCTCCTCCGCGACGGCCACGAAGTAGCGCAGGCGTCGCACGTCGACCCCCCGACCCACGGCCCGAACGGTATCGGTTCGGACATGATCCGTGTTGCAGACGGTCGTGGACTTTCGGCAGGTGCTCGGCGACCGTGGGACCGTGAAGCTGCTGTGGTTCCACCTCATGCCGTACCCGGAGCTGCCCGAGGACTTCAACCGGAAGCACCGCAGCGTCTGGGTCGACGTGGACCCCGCGCTGTTCGACCCGGAGGTGATGGCCGCCTGCTACGAGCGCTACATCGACCAGCTCGTGTTCGCGGAGCAGTGCGGGTTCGACGGGATCTGCGTCAACGAGCACCACGGGAACGGCTACGGGCTCATGCCGTCCCCGAACGTGATCGGATCGATCCTGGCCAGTCGCACCACCCGCGCGGCGATCACGGTCCTCGGCAACTCGGTCGCCCTCTACGACCCCCCGATCCGGGTCGCCGAGGAGATGGCGATGCTCGACCTGCTGTCCCACGGCCGGTTGATCAGCGGGTTCCCGGTCGGCACGTCGATGGACACCGCGTACGCCTACAGCATGAACCCCGCGTCCCTGCGCCAGAAGTACCGCGAAGGCGTCGACCTGGTGCTCAAGGCGTGGACCGCCACCGAGCCCTTCGCCTTCAACGGACGCTTCACGCAGATGCGCTACGTGAACGTGCTCCCCCGGCCGCTGCAGCGCCCCCACCCGCCGATCTGGATCCCCGGCGGCGGGTCGGTCGAGACGTGGGACTACTGCTCCACCCACGACTACGTCTACGGCGCGCTGTCGTACTACGGCCACCTGATGGCCAAGGAGACCGTGGGCGGCTACTGGCGGACCGTCGAAGAGAACGGCAAGGACGCCAACCCGTACCGGCTGGCTTTCCTCCAGTTCATCGGGGTGGCGGACACCGACCAGGAGGCGTACCGGCTCTACAAGGAGCCGGCCGAATACTTCTTCAACCGCTCGCTCCATGTGTACCCGGGCTACGCCGACGCCCCCGGCTATCTCACGGAGGCATCCGCCCGGGCGCGCTTCGCATCACAGGTCCGGTCGACGGTGCGGGCCAAGCAAGCCCGACACGATCTGACGTGGGACGAGATGGTGGAGAAGGGCTACGTCGTCATCGGCAGCCCCGACACCGTACGGGAGACCCTCGAGGACGTGGCCAAGACCTTCAACTGCGGGCACCTGCTCACCATGCTGCAGTTCGGCAACATGAGCGACGAGCTCACCCGGCACAACTCGAAGCTCTTCGGCGAGACCGTCGCGCCCGGCCTGCGCGGCCTGTTCGCCGATGCCGAGGATCACTGGTGGCCGGTGAACGCGGTGGCGGCATGAGCGGGGCGGCCGCGGACGGACGGTGCGACGCTCGTCTACCTCCCCGGGATCGCCGGCCACCCGGCAAGCTCGCCGGCGCTCGACGCCCTGGGCGACGCGGGCTGGGACGTCGTCGTTCCCCGGATCCCGGGTCTCGACGGGCGATCGGGCTTCTGGGCGCCCGACGACTACCTGGGCTGGCTCGCGGTCGTCTGGGACGCGCTCGACGCCACCGGCGCGCTGCCGTGCCCCGTTGTCGGCGCCTCGCTGGGCGGCATGCTCGCCGCCGATCTCGCCGTGTTCCGGCCCGAGGCGGTGACCGCGTCGGTGCTGCTCGCGCCGTTCGGCATCTTCGACGAGTCGCACCCCGGCCTCGACGTCTACGCCGTGCCGACGGCCGAGCGGATGGGCCATCTCTTCGCCAAGGGCGTGCCCGAACCGTTCGTCGAGCGCTTCGCCGAGCTCGGTCCGGAGGACGGCCCGGTGGCCCGCTACCTGTGCGACGCGGCGGCTGCGAGCCTGCTGTGGCCGCTGGGCGATCGCGGGCACGCCGGGCGTCTCCACCGCCTCAGCTGCCCGGCACTGGTGCTGTGGGGCGAGTTGGACGAGCTGCTGCCTGTCGCCACGTCGCAGGCGTGGGCCGACCGCGGCGTGCCGGTGGAGGTCGTCGCGGGCGCCGGCCATCTGCTCGAGTGGGACGAGCCCGACGGCGTCGCCGGCCGCCTGGTCGAGTTCCTGACAAGCGTCATCCGATGAGGGGGTCCGATGGGTCTGGTCGATCAAGCCGAGTACCACTTCTTCCACTTCTTCCCCTACACCGACCTGCCGGCGGACCACCGGGAGCACGCGTCGCTCTGGGTCGACTTCTCCAACGCCAACTACGACCCGACGGTGGGCCACGACCTGTACAACCGCTACCTGTCGGAGATGCTGCTCGCCGACAAGCTCGGCTACGACGGGCTGGTCCTCAACGAGCACCACAACACCCAGTACTCGATGAACGCCGCGCCCAACCTGACGGCGGCGGCGCTGATCCCCCAGACCACGCGCTGGATCAACGTGTTCGGCACACCGCCCAACCTGGGCTACCCGAACCGGCTGGCCGAGGAGTACGCCATGCTCGACGTGATGTCCGGCGGGCGCCTGCGCGTCGCGTTCCCCCTGGGCACGGGCATGGAATACTGGGCCAACGCCGTGAACCCGGCGACGGCCCGGGCCCGGTTCCGCGAATCGATCGACATCATCCTGCACTGTTGGACCGATGACGGCCCCCGGAGCTACGAGGGCGACTTCTACACGTACCGCTACCTGAATCCCTGGCCCCGGCCGCTGCAGCAGCCGCACCCCGAGTGCTACATCGTCGGGACCGGCTCGCCGGAGACGATCGAGTTGGCGGCCGAGCTCGGGTTCGGGTACTCGGTGGTGTTCATCCCCCGAACGGTGCAGCTCCAGGTGTTCGACCGCTACCGCGAGCGCCTGGCCCACCACGGTCACGAGCCAACCCCCGAGAAGGTGGCCATCGGCGTGATGGCGTACGTGGCCGAGAGCGACGCGCGGGCGGAGGAGGAGTTCCTCCCCCACGTCATGTACTTCTTCGAGAACGCGCTGCGCACGACGCCCCGCTACCTGAACCCACCCGGCTACGTCACCGTGCCCGAGTTCCGCAAGCGGATCCAGGCCGCCGACGTGCACGGCTCCGCCAACTGGGACGACCTCGTCGCCATCAACCGGATCGTCGCGGGCACACCGGAGAAGGTGGCCGACGCGATCGGCGGCTGGATCGAGGAGTCGGGCAGCAACCGCCTGACCCTCAACCTCACCCTCGGGGACATGCCGCACTGGAAGGTCGTGAAGAACACCACGCTGTTCGCCGAAGAGGTCATCCCCCGGCTGCGGGCGAGGAAGGAGGCGGCGGCATGACGGCGACGCCCGTCACCCCGGCGGGGCCAGGGTCGCGTCTCGTCTTCGATCGGCTCGACTACGACGTCAACGGCACCCCCACGACCGTGCTGGCGGCCGGGGACCCCGACGCCCCTCCGATCGTCTTCCTCCACGGGGCGGGCACATTCCACGGCTGGGCGTTCGCGGAGCCCTGGACCGAGCGGTACCGGGTGCTCATCCCGCACCACCCCGGCTATGGCGACTCCGGGGACCTCGACGGGCTCCACGACATCCACGACCTGGTGCTGCACTACGTCGAGCTGTTCGACCAACTCGGGCTGACCGCGGACGTCAACCTCGTCGGCTTCTCGCTCGGCGGGCTGATCGCCGCCCGGTTCGCGATCGAGCAGAAGCACCGGCTTCGGCGCCTGGTCCTCGTCGCGCCGACCGGGCTGCGGGTGCCCGGCGTGGCGGTCGACGACCTGTTCCGCATCCCGCCCGAGGAGCTCCCGGGCCGGCTGGTGCACCGGATGGAAACGCTCCTGCCGTACCTGCCCAGCGATCCCGGGGACGTCGACTTCACCGTCGACCGCTACCGGGAGATCCGCACCACGGCGATCATGCTGTGGGAGCAGCCGTACGACCGGGTGCTCCCCCGCTGGCTGGGTCGCGTGGACATCCCCACGCTCGTGGTGTGGGGTGACGAGGACCGCCTGCTCCCGGTCGACCTCGCAGAGGGCTGGGCCGCACTGCTGCCCCGATCCACGGTCGCCTGCTTCCCCGACGCCGGGCACCTCGTGCTCGACGAGTCGGCCGACGCGAGCGCCACCGTGGCCCGCTTCTGCGACGGCGGCGGCTGATCCCGGCCCGATCTGGGGCGGGCCGGGATGCCGACGATGTACGAGGCGCTGCTGCTGGACATCGGCTTCGTGATCATCGACGTGACGTGGGCGGCGGTCGACGCCTACGAGAATGCCACCGGGACAGGGCCGCCCGGGCGTGAGCCCATCGAGCGGGAGGGCGATGCCCGGTGGCGTGCCCACGTCGCGGGCGCGATCACCGCTGATCGGTACTGGGGCGAGGTGGCGAGGTCCCGGGGGTTCGACGGCATGACGGGCCTGTTCCGGGCACTCACCGAGGTCGTGCCGGACGAGCTGTTCGATCCGGCCGCCGTCGCCCTCATGCGCGACGCCCGCGAGGCCCGGCGCCGCGTCGGGGTGCTCTCGAACGAGGCCTACACCTTCATCGGCAGGGACTTCTTCGCCGGGCGGCCGGAGTTCGCCGAGCTCGACGCGTTCGTCGATGCGACGGAGGTGGGCGCCCGGAAACCGGCGCCCGAGGCCTACCTCGCCGCGGCCGACGCCCTCGCCGTCGTGCCGCAGGGCGTCGTCTTCCTCGACGACACCCCCGAGTGCGTGGAAGGCGCCCGCCGCGTCGGCATGCACGGCATCCTGGTCGATCCGTTCGACCGCACCCCGGCCTTCGATCGGG